>JAWKTO010000001.1:0-4241 GCA_041399045.1 Pirellulaceae bacterium
ACGCCAATCCAAAACAACAAGGATTGAAACCCCAATGGGCGAAATCTGTTGCAGAGTCGCTATCGGTCTTCGACGCCAATCCAAAACAACAAGGATTGAAACCTTCATCGACAAAGGCGAATCCGCCTGGCGTTCCTGTCTTCGACGCCAATCCAAAACAACAAGGATTGAAACACATCCATTTCTTCGTCAAATTCGCCGTCCTCGTGTCTTCGACGCCAATCCAAAACAACAAGGATTGAAACTCAATAAATACGGATACACCAACTTAGGTGCCATCGTGTCTTCGACGCCAATCCAAAACAACAAGGATTGAAACGGACGACGGCACGGTTAGACTCGGCATCGATTGTCGGGTGGCAATTGTTCAGACTGGCCGCAATTATCTGAATTGACAAATCGAAGCATCAACAGGCAAGCGATCTGTGGAAGAATTCTTGTCTGGTTTTTTTTTGGATCATCGATTCATCCAGGTGATACTCAGCTGGATGACCGTGGCAATCGAGACCCAGACGAAGTACGGAAGCTGTGCCAAGGCAACCCATTTGTAATGCTTCCAGATGGCGACCATCATCCAGATAATCGTTCCCCAAACAATCAGAATATCCACGGCAGCTAACGGCAAGTTCCGCAAGCCGAATTGGATGGGCGTGAAAATTAGGTTCGCCACAAGATTGGTGACAAACGGCACGACGACGGTCCACGACAGCTTCTTTCTGCATGCCTGCACCAACACGAAGCCAAAGGTTAGCACGATGACTGGGTAAAGAATCTGCCATATCAGGCCGATCGTCGCTGGCGCCGGTGTCCAGGACGGTTTCCACAAGCTGCTGTACCACTCCATCCACGTCATTCGACCGATTCCTCGGGCCAAGATTCAGGCGGCCTCACATCCCAATCCCGTGCCTGCGAATCCATCGATTCTAAGATCGCCGCGAAGTCGCGATAGGTGGTATCCACCAAAACGATCCGGTTGCCTTTGCGAATTCTGGCGAATCCTCCCATCGACAAATCTTCACCAACTTCGAGCTTCCCGCCAGATTGCAGGAAGTTCGCGAGGTGCGGGAAATTTACCTCATCGCCTAGGTGATCACGTGCTCGCTTCATTTTCGTGTCTCATCGTTATCAGAATGTGATGTAAGCATCGCCTTGAATGCCTCGTTTGGCCTACCGTAAACTTGGGACTTCGTTGTCGCCAGAGCCGAAAGCAGGATGTCGTTAAGCTCAAAGCCGACGTCGTGCGGTGAAAGATCGTCCTCGGCCAGCCAATGCTTGGCGAACCTGATGAGGTCGTTCATCGATCCGGTGACAGACCGATTTAACGACTTGGCGAATATTACAGAGCTGCTGGCCGGCGCAATGAACTTCTGATAGGCAAACGCTTGTTCGTCCGCTTCCATGAATTCGCGAATAGTGCTTAACGTCTGTTCAACAAAACGCCCTTCATTCGTGATGCCCTTGCCGTGCATTACGCACGAATACAGCGAAGCCGTGTTCGATACGATGATGTACTGCGTTCGTCCTGCGGTGAACAAGTTACACGACCAATCGGCAAAGGGATTTTCGTCCAGCGGACTCTCTGACAACCGCCCGGCTTTGATCTTAGTGCCAAGCTTCTGCGTAAGGCGAAAGATCATCCTCGGCCTCCCTCGCAACACGTTTCGCAGATGGTGTGGCAGCGGGAACATTGGAGTTTCGCACGGATTTCAACGAGTTGGCCTCCGCAGGCCGGACACGCTGGCCTTGACGCTTCCTGGCCGGTCTCGTGATCATTCTGTTTGTCGTTTATCACGCTTCCACCTCCAGCAACCAATCCCTTGCTCGTTCCACCAGCAGCAAATCGCGAGTGCATCGTCGAATGTCGTCTTTCCGCATTTCCTCGATTTCGTCGGCGTCGAACTCGATTTCCTCTTCTCCCAACAGAGAGTGCGACCTCGGTTCGAACAAGCTGGGATCGAAGGGTTCCGTCTGACGAGCTGTTTCCAGATATTGGGCCAGTTGCCAGCGTTCAAAGATCGTCTTGATCTTGGCTACGAAATCCGGAAGCTCGTCCCGAAAGTCAGTATCCGATTCGGCAGCCTCGAGAAAATTTAAGAACTTTTCGCCGATCAAGTAATCCAGGGCCTTTTGCGTGCCAAAATCATTCTCGATGTTTTCGGCCGCCTCGCACTGTTCAATCCAAATTTTGTGTGGTTCCATCATGGTACTCCCTTGTAGGTCCGATTCTTGGGCCAACAATCCATCAGCATACGAAAACCCGCGGATGGTTGGCCATATGGGATCCAATGCCGCCCAAAAATCGACGAACACACGATTTTCAGTTGCGTGGGTTTCAACGACTGGATCTGTGCGAACGGTACGGTATGATCCAGGGTAATCGTTCACGTCGCGGGTGAAGTTTCTTGAGGCAAGATCAGGCGGCGTTCTTGGTGGAAGCTTGTTGGGCAGTTGGCAGAAGAGACGGCGGTGCTGTTCCTGCGAAGCTGGCTTCCATCGCCTGGATGAGGTATTGATAGGCGTTTCGATTTTGGAGTCGGCACGTTTCTGAAACGGTGAGTATTCGTTCGAGGTAGCGGCTCCCCTGGGCACTTTGGGTACCAAAGCTGAGTTTGCGGTAGATGACCGCTGGTCGCAGCGCACGTTCTGCCGTGTTGTTGGTTGGTTCGATGTCTTTGACTTGCGTGAAGGTCCAGAGATTTTCCCGACGATCATATAATTCGCGGCAGAAACCGACGAGTTTCTTGTTTCCGCTAAACTTGCCTCGCAGCAGCAGTGCTCGAACTTCTTCTCGGATCGGAGCTGCGTATTTTTGGAACGTTCGCCATTTGATTTTTCCAGCCTTGTACTTTCGCCAATGTTCGAACAACGCTCGATGCTGTCGCATGAGATCGTGCCCCATTCGTTTGACTTGGCCGTTCGGCGAATCAATCAACTTTTGAAAATCTCGTTTGAGATGAGCCCAGCACCATTGGAGTCGCTTGCCATCCAGGTACATCTTTGCTCGGTCGCAGTTCAAGATAATGCCTTGATAGTTGCCAACGAGCGAAACCAACGAATCACGCGAACGATCCGCAAAGATGCCGAAGACCGCAAACAACGGCGCGACCGCGACCCACAGCCAGGCTTTGTTTCGATTTTCGCGAGTCGGAGATTCATCCACAAAAAGCTGCCGTTGGGACGAAAGTTCGCAACGCAGTTCTTCACAGGGAGCTGCAACCGCATCCGAGACGCGGTTCTGTATCTTGACCGTCCACGCCGGGCTGCAAGGAATGTTCAACAGGTCGCCCAGAAAGGCAGCCGCACGGCGTTTGCTTTGCCGAAAGTGCCCCATCAGCAGGCCCGTAAAGGCGGCTAGTCGCGGTCCGCATTGGCCCGTGGGAACGTCCTCGGGAAGTTCGGCTGAAGTGCTAATTCCACAGCAACGGCAGTTTCCGCTATGCAGGCGATACTCAAAGATCTGTGGTTCAATGGGAGGCAACTCCCAAACCTGATGACGACGAGGTGCTTTGCCGTTGGCGACGAGCTCACCGCCGCATCGGCGGCAGGCATCGGGGCGAACTTCGAAGACTTCCTTGCACTGTTCCGGCGGAACGAGATCGCGAGTGTGTTTGCGATGTCCTTTCTGGCCACCTTGCTTTCGGTTCGAATTGGGCTTTTTCTTGCCCCCAGGCTTATCCTTGTCGTTGTGAGGATGGACTGTACTGGGTGGAACCGACGAGTTATTCGGAGTCGCTTTCGGAGCTTTGACGGAACGCTCCGCAACCTGTTTGCTGAGATCCTGAACTTCCTGCGTGAGATCCCGAACCTGAGTTTGCAATTCGCTGATCCGTGTTGCGAAACGAGCGAAAGCTGCCACGACGAACGCCTTAACGCCAGCCGTCATCTCCGCCTCAATTTCGGGAGGTATCGTGACGAACGGCGGGCGATTGGGATGGCACATTCACCCATTGGCGCCGAAAATAGCACTCCGTGTCCAGATCAGTTTTTTCGCACCTCAGTCCGACCCGTGAACGGTTACAGGGGAACGTCTTAGGATTTCCTCAAACTGATATTGCAAAAAAGGAGGCTCTTCGGGAGATAGGTGGTTACCCACAACCAACATCACCACCCCGGAGAGCCAAGGATGGCTAAAGGTAAAGGTTCGTCGCGGTCTCCGCAAGCTCGGCATGGCAAAAGTTCTCCAGCTTCTCGTCACGACAAACGGGCCCGTTTGCTGCATCGAAACGCAAAGCGTCGACGTA
>JAWKTO010000002.1:0-1017973 GCA_041399045.1 Pirellulaceae bacterium
CTCTTCAATTCAGCCTCATCAGACTGTGCCTGCGAACGATCAGATTGCTGAGTTGTCTTCATTCCACCAATCGCAACAAAGTTGCCGTCATGAGAAAACCGAATATCCTGGATTGAGCTAAATGCTGGATCGACGGCGAATGAAGAAACAGTTTGGGCAGTTATTGCGTCGACAATCTCTATGGTGCGATTTGGGGTTTCAGATAGGTATACAATCCTGCCGCCCTCGGTAGTCGATACCCAAATTGTGTCCGCTTGGGTCGTTTGAGCTGTATTTGGTGTTGCTTTTGCAGTAAGGCGAAATTGTTTTAACGAAGGCTGTACTTTCAGTTCTGGCTTATGAACGTCAATGACTCCGGCGACGTTCCAATCGATTTCTTCAATGCCGACATTTTCATCGCCATTCGCAAGTATTTCTAACGAGACGTTGTTACTCTCAGTATTGAAAACCAAACTGGACCTGTTCCAAATACAAATCGCGTTTTTGGCAAATCGACAAACAATGTCGCTATTTTCTCCGACAAAATGCGTTTCGAGGTCATTTGTGATGTAGTCTGCTTCTGGTACTGAAAGTAGCACAGGTTCGGAATGGCTCGACGAGAAATCAAATAATTGAATTTGAGGCGTTGGAATTGGGCGACTGATCAAGGCCACTAATGGACTTCGATGATCGATGACTGCGTCAAAAATGGCGATTGCAGGTGACCTTGAATGTGTCCGAAGTTCAAAGGAAGCGGAATCGCTACTTTGGATTCCATTACAACGTGAAACGCGAGCCAAGCTTTTCCCGCAGTCGATTACACTGTCTCCTCCGCAGCCACCTTCGATTTGTTCGATCATCACGAAGCTACCATAGCTCGAAGGAAACAGTTGGAATTTTCTAGACCCATCTGAATTTAAGAACAGTTCGTCGAGTTTTAGTGACGTCGCGATCGAAGTCAGGTGTTGGGCGCTACTCGTCAGGTCAAACTTTGAAACCACAATTTCGGGCGTTCCAGCCGAATCCTGAAACCCCCAAACCGTTACAAGCATGCCGGCACTTTCAGTCGGTTCCAATTTGCCATTGTTAATTACATACCCAGCGGAAAATCCGTCCACCAATTCCTCGATTATCGGCTTCGTACGATCCAGAAAATTGGCCTGTTGAATTTGCGGCCCGATGTCGCTACTGGCTGGCGCGGACTCAGCGATGACTTCACTGGCTGGCACGGACTCAGCGGTAATCCCGATGCTCTGGGCACCCGGGGCAATTGCAGCAAAACTAATGATTGGCAGGTCCGCTTCGTCTCCGGTGTCAATATTTTCTCGCTCTGTAGCTGGGTTTGAGGCGTCGGGTGCGAATATTGCCGTCGAATCATCTCTGGTCAATTGAAATGGCAAGCCTTGAGAGGAATAGGGTTCGCCGTTTGAACAACGAAAAATAATTTGGTGGTTTGCCTTATCGATACGAGGAACCGAAACATGCCACTGCTGCTGAAGGTTAACTCTCCCTCTTCGACGTCATTTTTTCTTACAATTGAAACCTGTCTTAACTCATGGTTTTGCCATTCCCAAACCGTCGCCTGCCCAGACTTTTCGTCTACAACTAACAGCAAAAATTTCAGTGCCGATGACTCTGTGTTTTGAAAAGCAAAGATATCGTCAATGGTCCCACGGACGTCAAAAGGTTCGGCAACTGTATTTCGAGTTGTGACATCCAGCAGCGTTACTTGACTGGTCGATCTCGACTGTAATGCACAATAAAACCCATCCTGCGACAACAACGCCTTTTTTGTGTCATCGTCTCCGCCAATAATCCAATTTGGTGGAACCCATCCCTGCGATTCTTGCGAACGGACGGCAAAATTGATCCATGATCGGGCTTTCAAGTTCTCTGCATTCAGGTTGAGAGCATTGCTGAAATATGCGATTGCTTTTCTCGGATCTTGACGGTTCCACGCCTCCTCCACGATCAACAAACACGTGACTAGCTTGAGCCAGTAGCTGAACGTTTGCATTATTGGCTCTTTCTAGGTTGGCGTTGGTGGATTCTAATTTTTTCACGCTCTGTAACAAGACGCTTACGAAATCCTTCAGAGCTTTGCACAACACAAATGTAGAAGCTGGTCCAACCGCAAGCACGATGAACAATGCTGCGACGGCAGCTACATATCCCTTGTACTTTGCAGCAAGTTTTCGGGCAATGTAACCTGCCGATGCCGGCCGCCGTTTAATTGGTTCACCGTCAAGGTAATGCTGCAGATCATCTGCCAGTTCGGTGATACTAGAGTAACGCCGCTCTCGGTCTTTTTCCGTCGCCCCCAATACTATCAAATCTAAGTCAGGGGTTGTTAGTCTCGCAGGTTTTGCATGCCTGTCTTTGGATTTATGGTTTGATTTCCGACCTTTTGTGATTTTGGCAATGCACTCACTTGGTTTTACGCATTCTACGTACTTGATCCAGTGAATTGGATCGACAGAGTGATCGGAAACTGATTGAAGGAATTGAAGTGGTGTCGTTCCGGTAATCAATTCAAAAAGGATGATTCCAATTGAATAAACGTCGGTTCGAGTATCGATGTTATTTTCTTTGGACTCGGTTTGTTCTGGGCTCATGTACAAGCAGGTGCCCAACGTTGACCCTGCCTGGGTTACTGCTGTTATTGCATCGCCGAACAAAGCCACATCGGTAACTTTGGCAATTCCAAAATCAATCACCTTAATCGATGGTGCAGATGGTTCACCGGTAACGAGTATGTTTGCTGGTTTCAGATCGCGGTGGATAATCCCTTTTTGATGGGCATGTAGCACTGCGTTACAAATTTGCAAAACTAAATTGATTCGCTGGTTTAAGCTGAGTTCGTGCTTTTCACAACACTCGGTAACTGAACCACCTTTCACGAGTTCCATAACAAAAAATGGCTGTCCATTTTTTGCGGTTCCAGCGTCAAAGATTTTTGCAATGCCGTCGTGGCTCATCAATGCCAATGCTTGACGTTCCTGTCGAAAACGACTAAGAACGTCACGACTTTCCGATGAGTCAAGTTTTTTCCGGGCAATTTTGATTGCGACTTCACGGCGAATTGGGGAAGTCTGCCAAGCTTGATAGACATCGCCAAATCCCCCAGATCCTATTTTGGTCCCCATCTTGTAACGGCGTTCAATTGGGGCAGGACGATTTAGATTGGAGGGGTGTACTGTTTTTGTCCGTGCAACCGATTCAGAGTTGCGGCTGGAGTCGTGCTTGTGACTTTTTTCGGAGTCGTTAGAGCTTTGCGGCATTTTCTGACTTGTCTTCGAAGTATTGATTTCGGATTGGCGATGCGAGCTACCAATTCAGGCCTTCGAACATGATAATCAGTTTTTTCCGGGGCTGCATGTCGCAAATGAAGTGTTGCTCCTGCAATTAGGGGGGGGGCTAAATGAACAATCTATACCTCCTAAATCTAAATCTATCGTAGACGGTTAGGCAGAGTGGCGCCTGCCATCAATTTGGTGTCGAAGGAAGGGAAGTGATAGCTGGTCAGGCGAAATTTCAACTTGAAACCTCGTTCACGGGTTAGATCAAGATTTGATTGGCGTGACCAGTTTGATGACGGTTTCACGCTGAAAGGGGGCGTGACATCTACTCGTGGCTCCGGGACGCTGGGTTTAAGTGTATGGTGTTGTAATGCGGCCGGGTGTTGGGTGAGTAAACGTGACCGATTGAATTGGGTCGCGACGGTTCCGGGGTGCAGATCCCGCAGGGATTAGGCGGGGTGACGTGACTGCACTGGAGCTCCGGCTCATATCTCGAACAGGTTTTCGCGGTCAAATGCCCTTCTCGCATCATTGCTATGTGCAAAATGACTTTGATTGAAGCCCCATTTCGCGACCCATTCAACCAGTTCCTTTCGCTTTTCAGAGCTGCTGACAACCCGTACTTTTCGCTCACGAATCGCGTCAGGGGTAAAGAACCGGAGCCTTTCGACGTTCTGGGTTGCAAATCCAGCCGACGATGATGCGACTGGCGTTTTGTAGGTGCCCTGTCGCCTGTGCAAACTCGGGCGTCGTCTTCCACTTCGCTGATGATCTTGATTGCATCGACAATGGTGCTGTTCTGGGATCGGTCGCCGTAGGGGATATCGGGGTATATGCCCAGTGTGCCGTGAACATGCACAATCGGCACGGTCTCCGTCACGTATTGCCATGCCTCGCGAGTGTCGAGCCCATAGCGTTGCTGAACAAATTGATGAATCACGAAGTCGACCGAGCGATCGTAATTGTAAGTGACGATTGAGAGCTTGTTCTTTGGAACTCCCGCTGTGTCTCCGGCGAACAGCGCGCCGATAAGCTGGTTGTACCATCCACGTCTCACCAATCATCAATTTCTTTTCAATTTCGTAACGCCTGAGAATGGTCGCGATCATTTACTTGCCCAGCTGCATGTGTTCAGGATGTTTTTCGAAAGGCATCCGGAGAATTCCCATCCGCCATACGCAAGTTGTCGACAAAACTCTTTGTGATCGAAACGATAGGTCGGGTTACTCTCCAATTCATGAAAATTATCGATCATCATATCTTTGAGCCCCGCCCCCAGTGGGTAACCGAGATGGGCACTGGCTCCGCCAAGCACCGAGACATGTTGGTTCGATGATCATATTTGCTCAGTGTTGTGAACGGCCTGTATGGCGAGAATACGATACCAATATACTGTTTTGGAAGCTTCAGCAGCGGCCATTGCACCGCAGCCTGTGGGGGCAGGAGCGAACGCGACTGATGCTCTCAGAGCTCCGAAGGTGCCGGAGTGCTTTAATGCTGTGATTCGAGATCTCAGGCTTCGGGTCACTGCCCCGGCGTTAAAGAATAATCCCGGTTAGGTGCAGGTGATTGATAATGCAGGAGCGAGCAGCGACCGGCGACCGTACACGGGCAGGAGCTTTGAACGTGACCGGTGATCGCAGGGCCTTCGCTGTAGTACTGGTGCTCGGGGCTCCTGCTCTGATGCTGGGTTATTCGCTGGCGTGAGCGATCCATGCCGGGACGAATACGATCGCACAAATAGCTAAAGAGTGGTCGTTTTTTTAAATCCGTGAGTGCATCCTGTTGTAAGTGCAGGAGTGCCGCGGCGCGTGACCATTGTACTCGGCCACCGCGCTCGGGAGATGAGTGCTCGGCCCGACAGATCCCGAAGGGCTGTGGCGATGTCTCGTGACTGCGAATCGGAATGCCAGTACCGGCGGTGCTAGGCCTGAGCTCCCTGGCACTCGGGCTACTTGGCCTTGATGCTCTCTGTGCTGGGGTCCGGGATCTGCGGCACCGTCAGCTCGGCAAAGATCGTGACGTGTTCAATAACTCCATCGCGTGGGCTCCGGATCATGTTCGAGAGCGGTCACATCTGGGGCGATCTGCTCCAGAGTGCATTGGTCGCTGGGATGCTCAGGCTCAAAGCGTAGTCGCGCGGCCGGGATGCCACATTCGGCGTCAAGTATCGTGACTTTCATGATCGTCCTTGTGCTGGGGTACTGTGTCGTGAGCCCTTGCTTCCGGCTCGATAGCTACCGGGTGCTGGGCGATTGTTGAACAGTCGCTCCGTAACAAATCGCAGACTGTCCAGTCAATGGGCTGTCGCTCCACCAGGACGTTCAGTGCATGGGGTTGGTAATTGTGGAATGGCACGGCTCTCCCGCAGAATCTGGGCGGTTTGATGTCGGTTTGATCGACAGCGTGACCGGTTTGATCGGCGTTTGATTCGTGACTGTTGCACTGGCATTTGGCACACGTGACTCAGGGGTCCGGGGCGCTGTCGCTCGGCGAGTGAACGTGACTGATTGAATTGGCTCGCAACGGTGCTGGGTGAAAAGGCTGGAGCGATGGAAGTGATGGGGCAAGACGTGAGTCCGTGGCACTTGGTACAGTGCCAGTGCCACAAAAACCCCTGTTTACGGCCTTTTTTACGTGACTGGTGATACGATGGCGGCAAGTGCCGGTGCCGGGCTCGAAATTTGCCCTGTAACGCACGTCTCTGGTCCCGGCGACGAACACGCCAAAGCCCCTGATCTCGCGTCTCGCGACGGCCCTACCCGCTCTTGGCGACAATTTTGCAGTATCGCAACCCCCATTCTCGGTACACATAACTTAGACCACACACACTTACCGAAGTGATATCACTTTGCAATCTGTACTGTCGCCCTAGTACACCTTGCTCCAGTCACCTGATTCATGTATACCTGCCCATTGTGCTGAAAACACCAACCCCAGCCACATTTCCAGCACAATTTTCCTGTTTCCGAAAAAACAGACCCCCATTTCACTGGAAAACAGCAAAACCCCATTTTACAACTGGTTTTTAAAGTGCCTAAAACCGTGCTTTTGGCACCCGTTTTTCTGTTTTCCAAAAACAAGGGCACCTGTTTTTCAATAATCGAAAAAACCCGTTTTTCCATGCCGGACTACCAATCTCTCGCGCGCCTCTAAATAAATAAATAAAAAAAATGTAGTTAGGACGCGCGAGGGTTCAACAACTTCTGGGTTCTAGGTACCCCTGTTCCTATATGGAAAAAAAATTCGCGATTATCAAAAATCAAGACCCACCTGTTTTTCGAAAACAGACCAATTTCAGGCGTTTTCCGGCCCCTTTTCTGTTGAATTCTTTCTAGACGAAGCACGACGACTAGATAAGAAATTTTAACCACTGAATTTAATCTTAAAAAACGACGCTTTTTTTTTAAATGAATCTAGTTGAATTTGCGAAAAACTGGAAAGTGCTCGTGTTCTGAATCAGATTGAAACGCTACAGAAACCGCTCATCGTCGGCCATCAGTCGGTCAAATTTATTTCAGAAATATTGGGCAGTCGCCCTCACTCACCGGTATATCGCTGGCGTAGCAACATTTCTCCGGAGAGACCATGAGCAACATTTTCGGCGACGACATCTTTCTCATCGACAACGACTGACCTGTCTACTGAACCGGCCTCGGCAGCCGATACACCGACACCGAACGAACCTGTCGCGATTACGGTCATGGAACATTCGAGGCCCCATCACCGGAGCAGCCGGCAGAGCCGTCACCCAGAGCAGCCACCAGGCCGTCAAAAAGCAGGCTATGGGAAAATGATCAAGGATCAAAGGCAAAGGTCACGGAACTCTCCGCACAGCGACCACGGCAAACGTACCGGCGATCAAAGAACAAGATCAAGAGTGCGACACGGTCGTATTACCTGCCAGTTGAACTGATCGAGGCAATTGAAGGTCGTGAAGTCAATGGCGCCCACGCTCACGGAGTCACGCCACAGGGCTCTCGAAAGTCGTCGCATGTGGTTGAGCGTCTGCTGGCCCGATCACTGCCAGACAGCGGTTGAGCGAGTTGAGCGGACACGAAGTTCCGTGGCCGCCCATCGAACAGCGTAACAACCCGAGGCACTGGTCACGATTTCTCGACGCACTGTCGAAGTTCTCAAATGGCAGTGTCAGCACTGCGGCATCGCCAACGCTGACGAATTGGAGGTGCTCATTAAGTTGAACGTGCGGCCGATTTGTGTCAACTGCGGTCACGATGGTCTCGATCAACATTGTAGTCACGTCAGGTCAACGAGCGAGAGTACAATTCAGCGTCAAAGATAGTGAAGTCACGGTTGTTTCAAAGGAAGATGTCGCATGAGAAAGCAAAGAGCGGTTCGGAATCAGATAAAAGAAAGGTCGGTAATGATCCCTGTCGAGTTGATTGACAAGATCGTCGGAGTTATACCCATTTGCAGCCCAGTCGATCGCATCTGTGATTGTGCGAATGCTCGCGAGATCGCTGCCCAGGAAGCTTGGATGAACTCGCTGAAAATACGGGTAAATTTCTTGGCGAAAAGCGGCTTGAGACAAAAGCGAGGCGTCAAGCGACCATGCCGGTGGCAGGGTTAGTGATATCCAGTTCTGTGTCAATAATAAAGTCAATTGGGATTGCCTGGAGTGTGGTGTAAAAACACGGACAACACACTAACAATCCGGAAGCAGCAGCCAGTTTGTGTGAAGACTGGGAATATCGTGACAGAAATTGAAGTCACGAAGTTTTGAATCACCCTAAAATGAAGGCACTGGAAGAGTTTCATTCGCCGCGAGTTTTCAGTATAAGCGAAATGGACGAGTTATTCTAGAACAGCTCGTTCATTGCACTGCACTGAACGTATCCATGCCCGGTTTTCGACCGGGCTTTTTCTGCGCGAATGGCACATCCATCAGAACCGAATCGTGACCATTGAACTCGCTGAACTCGTCGAACTTCTCGACTACCGCGAACGAATTGTAATGGCACTTGTGCGACAGGTTGCCGCCAGCCTTTTGAACGCGATCTGGGACACTGTCCTTGATGATTGCAGATCAGTTCGCGAGCAGGCAATGTTGATTTGATGAATCAAGCTTTCGCTGACCTTGTATTCGTCCTTCACCCTGGCTGTTCGCTTGTCAGTCGCTCAATCATCGGTGATCCAGAGAATATCGATAGTCGTGCTCGCTCTTTTCAGGTCGATGCCAAAGTGAATCAGGTCGTATTTGTTGAAGCAGCTTATGTCTAGTTTATTCTCTGCCTTAGAATCTTTATCTAATGCCTCGTGGATCAGAATGACAGCCTTGCCAGGAGTGCCGTGTCGTGGTTGGGGCGACCCGAGTACCATGTGTTAAAATGGGACTCCAGTATCTCGACATGCTTGATAGCCTTGGCCAGTGAATTGCGATTGATATTACCGCCATTGAAATCGCATATCCTGGTTGATCATTGCGATTCTGAGCAACTTAACACTCTTGGACTTGGAACTCATTGCAATCGTCGCGACATAGTCGCCATCGCTTGCCAAAAGCAGGTTTTCTCTCTCAATCCGGCACTGGTCCCAGAGATCCCAAAGCTTCTGTGCTTCGTCATCAAACTTGATTACTCGAATCGGTTCTCGCTGGCTGCCAACATAGTCACAGCTAAAAACACTGACGTCCAGATTTTGAACTCGGTCGAGTAGATCCCGAAAGTCACGATTAACCTTTTCAATTGTGCGACCGTCTGGCAACTCACTTCGCTTGCTGACAACTCGCTGCGGGCATGCGCTGACTTGAAAACGTGCAAAGAATCCGTCGTTTCCGCCCTTCTTCTCTCGGTATATGGCCATCGCATGATCGATGATATCGAATTGAATGCCGCCAAAAATCGAGAGTGTGTTTGATGGTATCGTGATGTCTCCCTCTTTGAAGGTTGTGTAGTCTGGCTTACCACCCTCCCATCCATTGAGGATCATCGTCGCGCTGTCACGCGACGCTTCGCTGGTGAACACATTGATGAAGTCGACAAATTCGTCGACGACAATAGCGAGCCCGTTGGTTGATCGGGTGAGTTCTCGCCGCAGTCCCATGGCACTTCCGCCATTGACCATGGCTTTAGGGTAACCAGACCGGCCCTTTTTTTCACCATCATCCTCTTGTTGCCTCTTGTGATTGGCTTCGATTTTATTATTCAGATCGGCCAGATATTCTTGGGCAGGCCCGATGGTTGCTGTCTTGTTGGTTCCAGGTTCAGATGCAATTAAGCCCCATAGATTTGCAGGCATTCTCCATCCGGGATCATGTGTTGGTTGAACGTAAAGCTTGCTGCCGATTAGCGACCCAAGGCAAATGTAAATTGAGGCAGCAAACCCCTCTGGAGAGATATCGATCAGTGACGACTTGACCTTTGCAAATTCCTGCACTTGATCTGGGATGAGCGAAATGTCAAGCTTCATAGGCTCTGGCCGATGGTACGGTATCTGCTTGATTCCAACCGGCTTTCCTGTTGGCGCAAGGCTGATTTTCTCGCAAAACAGGTGATCGTCAATTGCATCGCGAATGCACTTGGAGATCTGCGGGTCAGCAAAGCCATCACGCCTTCTGGCATCGATGTAATCAAACGCATCGGCACCTACAAGCTTGTCGTGACTGATAGCTGAACTGACAACACCGGGCAGGATTTTTTTAACACTTTCAGGAAAGTGACCGAGCTGGCACAGTTGATCGACAACAGCCATGACATACTTCTCACCAGCATCGTCATTGTCTCCCCAGATGACAACGTGACGGCCTGATAACGGTGACCAGTCAGTGGCGTGAGCACTGTTCGCCCCGCTCATTGATGTCGTGGCACAGAACCCCAACGCGATTAGAACATCGGAGCATTTCTCCCCCTCGACAACAAATACTGTTTTCAAGCTGTCGGCCAATATTCCAGGCGAATTGTACAGTGGTCGCTTGCACACAATGCCACCAAGATTTGGATACTTGCTTCCATTTGCATCTACCGATATCGGTCTAGATGTTTTGTCAATCTTGCCATACTTGGTAAGACGATTACTTTCGAATCGCAGCACCACACACACCACGTCACCATCGTGGTCATGGTATCTGTAAATCTTGCTTGGATCGATCTTCGGATAGCTGTTCTTCAGCTGGTTCTGAAGATGTCCAATCACCTTCCCTTTGGCTTATCGAACAGCGGGTCGGTTGATTGTGGTGCCGAATAAGTCACTGTTCCATGTCCTCGTACAAATCACTTGAATTCCGACCGATCGCATCGGGGATCGAATCGACAGTGCATCCTGTATGGCAGTTCATCAGGATCTTGCCATTGCGACGTGCGACGCTCAGGCTCTTATTCCTGTCGTCGTGGGCCGGGCAATGGGACTTATATGAGTCGGGCTTGCTGCTGAGAACTGTCGCTGATCTCAAACGACTGAGAATCAGGTCAAGTTTAGTCATCATTTTCCTCTTTGCAGCGCGTTTGACAGTGCAGTCGCATAGAATGTGCCAGCCATTTCGCCTTGGCATGCTGTTCATAGGTCTGGTAACAGACCGGGCAGATTACCAAAAGCGAGTAGACCATCGTAACGTCCGGATTTGATAACTCAGAATTTTTGTGCCGCCGAATCGCGGCTACACGAGGAAGCACCTTTTTTTGCTTGCTCATCCGACTGCTGATTGCAAGAGCACCGGCGTCGATTGCGGCGACGTTCTTCATGGTCAGCAGCCAGTAAACGTGACCATTTTGTACGTTGATTTCAACTTGTGCTTGACCCCGATAATGGCCGCGAATTTGGCGGCACTGGCGAGATCAACACTACTCATCATGAAAATTTCTCGTCCGCGTATCTGCGATAGATGTGCCTGGTGGGTCTGCGAATACTTCTGCGTCAAATCGTAACCTCCATTCCCATGCTCTTCGTATTTCCTTCCGGCGACACGGTGATCCCATGCATGGCATCCGTTCATCGTCGTCCCAGCCACGCTGAATTTCGTTCAACGTTGTGTGATCAACTTTTACCTCATATGAATCGATATGCACAGCATGGCAACTGCGCCAAATTTTCAAAAGTAGCTTTGGACGTAGCGATACTCGATTTCTTGCGGGCTTGGGATCTCAGTGCCCTCCATTCGCCTAAGCCGAACTTTCAAACAATTGTGGAGAAATGTGCATGAGCGCGATTTAGCTTACGGGGTTTAGAGGACAGTCAACGCATTGGTGATAATTGGCGGTCGAAATCGTCGTTTCAACGGCCATTTAAAGACCAAATTTGTCCAATAACGCTTGTTGCGAATTAGATTGATTTGGCCTTTTTTGCTGGTTTACCTCGGACTATACTTAATACTTGATCTCGATCGAGATCCGGATTCCACCGCCAGGGGTTCGGACAACAGGCAATTTGCCTTCTGCAACGTAACGACGAATGGTCGATTCAGATACGATCAGTAGATCAGCAGCTTGTTTTACGGTGATGAACGCCACAATGTACAGACAAACATGTCATCTGCTCACAAATTTTGTGTCTGAATAGTTATCCGCTTTTTTTCCAGTGCGAAACCGTGTGTTTTTGGGGTATTGTGATAGGTAACGAGTGGCGATTCGGACAACAGTAGTTCGTGAAAAAAGTGAACAAAATCGCGTAAAATGTGGAATCGGGCTGTAGCGCAGCCTGGCTAGCGCGCTACCTTGGGGTGGTAGAGGTCGCAGGTTCAAATCCTGTCAGCCCGACTGCCAAAACCTGCGGGATTCGATTTCTCGCAGGGTTTTCTTTGCGCGTCACTCAACGCTTTCGTTTTCGAGCCGATATTAAACAGCAATTGCCGGATTATCAGCATGGTGAGCTTGGATTTCTGGCACGTACAAATTCAGGCTTGTGATCGAATTCCCCGTGTAGAAAACATCGAAGCTGCCTATTGAAAACTTCATGATCAGATCCGTTCGCGAAGTATCCGTTGAGCGATGTCTTCGACAATTATGGTGTCAGCTGCGTCAGGGTGAAGCCGTTGAGAAGTGAGACCAGAAAGAGTCCCATCGATTTCCGCTGTTCCGTTGATGTTTAGCCAATCATATTCCGTACCTTGAAGCCAATCAGCAATTTCGATCATCAGCGTAGAGTCAGCCAACAATTGAACGTTCCAGTGCCTTGAGATTCCGGGAGATGTTCCGGGTGATAGTGTGCCAGAGTTGATCAGTTCTGCACCACCGGAAAAAATCAACGATTGATTGCCGCTGATTAGGCCTTCATTCAAAAAGCTGTTTGCATTCACAACGAGATTGCCGCCGGTTAACAATAGCGTTCCGGATGAGTTGTTTACGAATGTAGATGCGGATGAAATGACAATATCCCCGGCTTCCGCATGCATCAGACCTGAATTAGAGATTGAAGACCCGGCACGATTAAAAATCAGCTGCCCACCGCTATTGTTGCGGATGGTTCCGTTGTTGATTAGGGAATCGGTAGAGATGTAATTTCGTCCAGGGGTGCCGCCTGTATTTGCAATCGCTTGGATCAGGGCACCAGAATGGTTCGTCAATGTGCCATTGGTTTGAATGAGATGGGAATCGCCGATATAGCTGGCATTGAGCCGTTGACTTTGGAGAGTGATGGAACCGAAGTTTTCGACGCTTCCATCGATATTTAGGCGACTGTCCCGGTGAGTGGCCGCGGTTCCTTTGTAGGTAATCTCAACCTCTCCGCTGACATTGTTTGTTAAACCGCTGTTAAGCCAGTTGGTTCGTGTGTTGTTGGTTCCGCTCTGTCTCATCAATCCGTTGTTGACGACTGCGGAGTTGAAGGTTGATTCTTCGAGGAGCAGTGTCGACCCACTGGCGTTGGTCCAAGTGGCCGGTCCGTTTACCGTCGCGTTCGTGAGTCGCACGTTGGCGAAGTCGGTTGTGAAGGCGGTGTTCAGATTGATCGTGGAGTTTGTGAAGGTGAGTTGGTCGCCCCCATTGATGGAAGCGCCGACGTTGTGGTTCCATGTTCCACCGGCAACCGACATGGACCGACCGGAGGCACTTTGGATGGACCCGGCGTTGTTGAACACGCTGTAGTTGGAAACGTTAATGTCCCCGCCGGAGACATTGATTGTTCCACTGTTGTCGATCTGAGCCAGATCGAGAAGCGTCAATCCTCCCGCGGTCAAATTGATGGAGCCTGCGTTGTTGACGGTTCCCGAAGAGTTGCTGGTACCATACAGGTAGAAGTGTTGCCCTGTGATGCTGCCCGAGGCACTGTTTGTGAAAGAGCCAAGATCATTGAAGTGAATGTACTGTGCTGCGGCATCGATCAGACCGTTGTTCGTGTAGATGGCGTTAGCTCGGTCGAAGACAAACGGTGCCGGATTGTTGTTTCGAATGGTTCCATTATTGATCAGAGAATCGGTTCGGACGTAATTATTTCCGGGAATTCCGACACCTGCGTTACGTGCTTCGATGATTGCTCCAGCGTGATTTGTCAGCGTTCCATTGGACTGCTGCAAAAAAGAGAAGCCTTGATAGCCGGTGTTTACTCGTCGACTTTGCAAGGCAATGGAGCCGAAATTATCAATGTTGCCATCGACATTCAAGAAGCTGAAGTGGTGGACTGCTGCGGAGCCATCGTAAACAATCTCAACTTCGCCTGAGGCGTTGTTTGTAAGTCCATTGTTGAGCCAGTTGTTTCGAGACAGGTTCGTGCGTTCTTGTCGGATCAATCCGTTGTTGACGACTGCGGAGTTGAAGGTTGATTCTTCGAGGAGGAGTGTCGTTCCACTGGCGTTGGTCCAAGTTTCGGGTCCGTTGACCGTCGTGTTCGTGAGTCGCACGTTGGCAAAGTCAGTAGTGAAGGCATTATTCAGATTGATCGTGGAATTGGTGAAGGTGAGTTGGTCGCCGCCATTGATGGAAGCACCGGCGTTGTGATTCCATGTTCCACCGGCAACCGACATGGACCGACCGGAGCGCCTGGATGGACCCGGCGTTATTGAACACGCTATAGTTGGAAACGTAGATATCACCACCGGAGACATTGATTGTTCCGCTGTTGTCGATCTGAGCCAGATCGAGAAGCGTCAATCCTCCCGCGGTCAAATTGATGGAGCCTGCGTTGTTGACGGTTCCCGAAGAGTTACTGACGCCATACAGGTAAAGGTGTTGCCCTGTGATGCTGCCCGAGGCACTGTTTGTGAAAGATCCGAGATCATTGAAGTGAATGTACTGTGCTGCGGCATCGATCAGACCGTTGTTCGTGTAGATGGCGTTAGCTCGGTCGAAGACAAACGGTGCCGGATTGTTGTTTCGAATGGTTCCATTGTTGATCAGAGAATCGGTTCGGACGAAATTGTTTCCGGGAGTTCCGACCCCAGCGTCACGCTGCTTCGATGATTGCTCCAGCGTGATTTGTCAGCGTTCCATTGGACTGCTGCAAAAGAAAGCCTTGATAGCCGGTGTTTACTCGTCGACTTTGCAAGGCAATGGAGCCGAAGTTATCAATGTTGCCATCGACGTTCAAGAAGCTGAAGTGGTGCACTGCTGAGGAGCCATCGTAAACAATCTCAACTTCGCCAGTGGCGTTGTTTGTAAGTCCATTGTTGAGCCAGTTGTTTCGAGCGGTTCGTGCGTTCTTGTCGGATCAATCCGTTGTTGACGACTGCGGAGTTGAAGGTTGATTCTTCAAGGAGGAGTGTCGTTCCACTGGCGTTGGTCCACGTGGCCGGTCCGTTTACTGTCGTGTTCGTGAGTCGCACATTGGCGAAGTCGGTTGTGAGGGCGTTGTTTAGATTGATCGTGGAGTTTGTGAAGGTGAGTTGGTCGCCCCCATTGATGGAAGCGCCGACGTTGTGGTTCCATGTTCCACCGGCAACCGACATGGACCGACCGGAGGCACTTTGGATGGACCCGGCGTTGTTGAACACGCTGTAGTTGGAAACGTTAATGTCCCCGCCGGAGACATTGATTGTTCCACTGTTGTCAATCTGGGCCAAATCGAGGAGCGTTAATCCTCCAGCGGTCAAATTGATGGAGCCGGCGTTGCTGACAGTTCCCGAAGAGTTGCTGACACCATACAGGTAGAGATGCTGACCCGTGATACTGCCCGTGGCGCTGTTCGTGAACGTTCCGAGATCGTTGAAGTGAATGTACTGCGCTGCGGCATCGATCAGACCGTTGTTAATATACGAAGCACCAGCACGACCAAATAGAAGAAAGCCTGCGTTGTTGTTTCGAATGGTTCCATTGTTGATCAGGGAGTCCGTTGAGATGAAATTACGACCCGGAGAGCCTCCCGCGTTGGCAATAGTTTGGATCAAACCACCAGAATGGTTCGTCAATGTTCCATTGGACTGGCTAAGATAGGAGTCGCCTGCATAACCAGCATTGAGCCGTTGACTTTGAAGAGTGATGGTACCAGAGTTTTCGATGTTCCCATCGACGTTGAGACGGCTGTCATGATGAGCAGCACTGGTTCCCGTGTAGGTGATCTCAACCTCACCGCCGACATTATTGGTCAGTCCATTGTTGAGCCAGTTGTTACGGGTGTTGTTGGTTCCGTTTTGATAAATCAATCCGTTATTGACAACCGCCGAATTGAACGTCGATTCTTGCAAATTCAACGTTGAACCAATTTGGTTGTTGAAGACCCCTGGCCCATCAATCGTACTGTTGGATATTGTGGCGCTCGCCAAATCCTGATTCCAATTAGAATTCAGCATTGCATTCAAATTGTTTGCATTGAGGGCGTCAAATCCAGAGAAGCCTGCGCCATTGTGAACCCACGACACATTGGTAAGCGATAACGCTGAACCGACCGCGCCGGAAATCGTTCCGGAGTTTGTCAAAGACGTGTTTTGAATACTCAGATTACCCGATAACGAATGCAAAATTCCGGAGTTAATGAAGCTGGAGGTTCCGACGCCTTGTCCTGTGAAACTCAACGTCGTCGCTTGGATCGAGCCTGAGTTGTTAAAGTTGCTGAATCCGGAAAACGAGAACCCTCCATTCGTTCCCTCAATGGTGTTCGTGTTCGCGAATTGCGAGCCCACGCGATCAAAGACCATTAAACTGCCAGACTCGTTAACGATAACACCAGTGTTTGCGAAATCGTTAACACGTATGTAACTTGAGCCGTTTGGGCCCACGCCTGTCGCGTAGGCATGGATGGAACCGGAGTTTAAGAATTGCGAAGTATTGTTGACATTCAGAATCGAAGTTCCATTGTTCGAGTTTTTGAACGAAATCGATCCTGAGTTCCCGGAGTTACCATTGATAACAAGTTGAGATAATCTTGCATTGGTTTGGAAATCAAGAAGGCCAGAATTCGCAAAGTCGCTGTTGAACGTGTTGGTGTTATGCCCCAAACTTGAATTCGACCACATGCGGAACTCTCCGGCATTGGCACCGTTGAGCCAACACCAGAATTCCACGTCGAATTCCGCATATCAACCTTTCCAGAAAGAAATGCTCCGTTTTGTGTCGTGAACGTCTTGCCAGAAAGCAAAAACCCTCCCGTAGATGTTGAAAGAGTCAGATAGTCAATATCTTGGTTGTTTAGATCGAGCGTGACCCAATAATCAGGCTGATTGATGTCCTGAGCGTCAATGGTCACCGTCGCTCCGGCTCCGGGCGCGATACCCGTATTCCAATTTGCGCCAGCGCTCAAACGCCAGATACAGGGTTGTTCCAGACGTTTTGGGCGATGAGCGAATGTTGAACGGAAACGAACAACATAGATGCCGAGAAAGCTATCCAAATCGGTAGTCGATTAGTGTTGTTATTTCGTGTCATGACTTTCCACTTTTTAAATTCGGTCATTGAAATCATTGGTTCGCGGTCCATCCATGACTTTAATATTGGGGCCAAGGGGCATTCCTCCCAACAGTTGATCCGTGCCTTAATCGCGTGAGTGCCAGAAAAATCTTGCATCTCCAAAGAAAAAATGAAATCAGCGCCTGTCTGGACAAAACCGTCGTTTTCGGGGGATATTGGGTGAAATGGTTAACTCAGAAGACCGACCAGGCTTTCCGGAGTCCAATAAAATGCTGACCCCATTCGAACTCGAACAACATGTTCTGGCATTCGACCAAGCCATTCACAACGAACCCGAGTTTGATGTTCAGCGCTATCTAGCGAGCCTTCCATCTCAGGCGGAAAACGATGGCGAAGAAAACCGCGTGCAATTGATCATCGAATTGTCGCAGGTGGAAATGGATTTTCGCTGGCAAGCCGGCAAGGAGCGGTTTGCAGAGGATTACTTAAACGAGTTCCCAGAACTGGACGCTCCTGAGCTCAAGGAATCACTTGTTCGCAACGAACTTTCGGCGCGTGCGACGGTGGGGCGCTTGCCGGAAGACGCTGAGCTTCAGAACCGAGCCATTTACGAACCTGCCAGGTGGAAGCAGTTGTTAGTGGAGTATCCAGTAGACGATCGCGCGCAAGTCAAAATAACAGTAAGTCAATCCTTAATCGATGATGCAAAGGAATTTGGAGTTGGCGACCGTTTGGGAAGATTCGAACTCAGTCGCGTTTTGGGACGCGGCGCGTTTTCGACTGTTTTTCTGGCACACGACCCAGAGTTGGATCGTCAAGTCGCAGTGAAGTTGATTCGACCGACATTTTTGTCCGATGCATCAATGTTGGCGCGGACAATGCGTGAAGCGCAAGCGACAGCCAGTCTTCATCACCCTGGGATTGTCCAGGTATACGAGTACCATTCGACTGATTCCGCGGCATGGATTGTCGAACAGTTTATTGATGGACAAACGTTGGCCGATTGCCTGGCGAAGAAGAAATTTGACGTTCGCGAATATCTTTCGATTGTTCGAGATGTGGCAAGTGCCGTCCATGTTGCACATGAAAATGGAATTGTGCATCGAGATATCAAGCCCGCCAATATTCTGATCGATAAAAATGGTCGTCCGCATTTAACTGATTTTGGCCTTGCGCTAATCAATCGCGAAGCGGCGACGGTTCTCACGCAGGACGGCGACTTGTTAGGCACGCCTGCGTACATGTCGCCAGAACAGG
The DNA here is from genome assembly GCA_041399045.1 of Pirellulaceae bacterium. Lineage (GTDB taxonomy): Bacteria > Planctomycetota > Planctomycetia > Pirellulales > Pirellulaceae > BJ22. The sequence continues at coordinate 18,260 of JAWKTO010000002.1, forward strand.
TGTCAGGCACGCATACGAATGTAACTCGCAAGGCGGATGTGTACGGCATTGGCGTCGTGCTGTTCGAATGTTGCACGGGGCAGTTACCGTTTTGTGGTTCGGCGATGTCGGTCATGCATCGAATTGCACATGCGCCGGTACCGCCACCGCGTCGCTTCAATCCTTCGATCGACAAGGACTTGGATACGATTATACTTCGGTGTCTAGACAAGGATCCAAATGCCCGACCGTCAACTGCCGAGTTCGTCGCCGATGAGCTGCAGCGGATATTGAATGGGGAACCAATTCAATCCAGACGTACAGGGGCGCTGGAGAAGGTATGGAAGTGGACGATTCGGCGACCGAAGGTGGCAGCACTGATTGGACTCGTTGCACTGCTTACCGCGTTTTTGTTTGGAACTTTGTTTCAGCTCAACGCAGTACAGAACGCGCGCCTTCGCGCGGAGTTGGCGGAGCAAGAGAATAGCAAATTACTTGCCCGGTCAGCAGCCGACGCGGGTAGCCTTGCTATGCAGCGCGGACAGATTCGCGAAGCAATCCGGCATTTTCAGACGTCGTTGGACTTGGATGATTCCGATGATCAAGTTTGGTTAGGCTTCGTGTCGGCGTCAATCGCGAATCGGAATTACGAATCTGCCAGGGAAATGATTTTGTCTCAAGACGTAAAGCAACTGCCTGCGGATTTACGAGGAGAGTTTTTTTTACACACTGCAGAGTTGGCTGAAACGGGAATCTCAATGCCAATCTCAGCTATTGAGGCGTTGGACAAAGCCCTTGAATGTGAACTTGCTTCGCCGCGATTTCACTATGTCCAGGCGCTTCACGCCGATAATTCACTCACGGTCGTTGATGAACTGCGGGAATCGTTAAGGTTGGATCCGCTGCAATATGGACCGCGCAGAATGCTGGTGACGATGCTCTTGAGCCTTGCTCGATTCGATGAATTGGAGTCGGAGCTGAGCATTGCACGCCAGCTGTTCCCCGATAGCGAAGACTTTGGATTGCTGCAGGCCGTTTCATTTAGCATTCGCAATGAAATCGAGCGTGCTCGCGAGACAGTGACCGACCTGAAGTTGAGTACCGATGACGAAGCCGGGTGGCTTCAAATGGTTGAGTCTGTTGGTGAACTGCGACAACAACTTTCACACTATTCAGGGCAGCTATCGTTTGACGAAGCGGCAATCAAATTGATTGCAACCCGGATCGAAAAAGAGATCATTCCAGCATTGCAAGCTCGTCAAATTTATTTTCCGCCTGGTATCGCAGAACGATTTGAAGAATTGTCAAGTCAGCTGAATTCTTTCATTCTTTTGACTGGTGATTTGGACGCGTTTCATGAATGTTTGCGTGAAGTTGTCGTTGTTCATCCGGAGGCATCGATCATGTTGTTGACGGGCTCGTATGCGATTTCGACTAACAATCTTGGTGATGCACTTCAATGGTTCTACCATGCTGCGGAGACTCCAGGGTTTGTTTCCGATAGTGAAACGGTGGCTTGGGATGGAATCTTCGCGCTGACAAGAGTGTTGGCCACTCGAGAGTCGGATCGTCGTTTGGAGCATCAAAAGGCGATGGTTGAAGCGGTTCAAAAATTTGATGAATTACCCCAACTCCTCGCAAAATATTCAACCGATTCCAAACGGTGTCACGCTATCGTCGTTGGTCTCATCGAAGCGATGCAAGACGGTCAATGCTCTGAGATTCTTGTTAACGCTTGGCTTGAGCGGGCCGAAAAAAATGACTTGATCAATGGTCCGGAGTTGGTATGGGGCAAGATATTAGTTGCACAACATGCCAGGAACTGGTCACGAGTGATTGAACTTTGCGACGCGCTGGAAACGATTGATCCAAACGCGGAACAGCATAACGAGACTGGACGGATTGGTGCTCGACAAACCGCAAACGAAGAAGTCGCCAAGATCCTTGGTGTCGCTGGCAGCGAAGATAGCGATTCATTCTAGTGTGGAAATTCAGACAACGATTCGTTTTACCGACTCGGAACCCCTGCAGACATCGCGCTTTTACCTCAGACGTAGTAAGTTGGAAAAGCTGGTTGCCTTTAGCAATCGTCTAGTCTTTGGACCGCAATTTCTTTCGCGCGTTTCAAAATTCTGTTGACGGAACGAAGGCTGATTGAGAGTTTTGTTGCAATCTCTTGAAGTTCATGGCCGTCCATGCGTAACAAAACGATTTGTTGACCGGTTGGCGGCAGATGTTCCAGAAGGACGCGCAGCTCGTCGACCATCATGTTGACTTGTGCCGGATCGGGACGCACATCAGTCAAATCTTCTGCGTGGCTGAAGTTGGTTTCCGAGTTTCTTGCCTCGTAAACGACATTTCGCTTCTCGCGCTGGTGACGTTCTATCGTTTTCAATACTTTTCGATAAGCAATCGAAGCCAATAGTCGCCACAGTTCCAACGATTCATTGCTCGACAAGATTTCCTGATCGTAACGTCGAAAAAATGTTCGGAAAACACTTTGCACGATGTCGTCGGGGTCGACTCGAGCGTTTAGGTTTTGCGGCAATCGTGACTTGGCAAAACGTAATAGACGCTCGACGTAGTTCTCAAAAATTCGCTGCTCAAAGGCTTCTGGTGATTGACGGGAAGAATCAGTTGAATTGGCGTTCTCATTCAATAGTGATTCCTCCGAAAATTCGCATATTGGAATGCGGCCACGAAAATTTGGCGTCAGCAAAGTTCATTATTTTGGTCCGGACTCAATGGTCGTTGGTTTCCTGCCATGATTGTAAGTTTAATCGTGTATCAATGAAACGTTTGTGATCAACTTCGATTGTTGCGGTTTTGGTAAAAAAGGGCGTTATACGCATTGAGCTAAACGTCGCATTCAGCGACTCGTCGCCTTGTCCACTACGTGCGATCACGTTTACAATTTTGGCTGGCTCAAGGATTTGAGCAGAAGCGAAAGGGCGAATAGGTTGAACGTGTAGCTGGATTCGCAAGAATTCAGCCTGCATTGTAGTTGGAATACCAAGAATTCAGCTCGCCGCAAAAGCGGTGAGCGAGGGCTCGGCTCGGAGAGTCGAGTTACGGACATGCCCACCGCATCCCATTGGTAGACATCCATGCTGCATTTGTCCGGATGGCATAGCCACGTCGTGTATACTCGGACTTTCAATGGCTGGGGTTCTCACACAACAAACGTCAATGCACTTCATGCGCAACACATTTGAAGTCATGGGGTCAGGATCGAGGAATCTGCCGACCTTGGTCATGGTGATTTCGATTGCGCTCCTCGTGCTATCGACGATTGCGAACCGCAGGCATTGATTGACTTAATCATGGTATAGAAACTACGGATGCTATACGTTGATGGGCCAATGCCCGACTGGAGACGACGATGGGTAACGAATGGAAAATGCCGTCGCGAAGAGTTATTGTGAAAAGCGCGGCGTTCGGATTGTTGACCGCTGCCGCGCTTGTGTGGCTCAAGTTCAATCACGACTTAGCACCACAAACGCAACGATGCTCCATTCTCGTGAGCTGCATCCAGACTATCCGGCGATTTCGCCTGACGTCGTGTTAGAGGTTGTCGGCGTTTCGCATTTTAACCTTTACTGTTTGAAGGAATTAGTCGAACCGAGACCCGAATTGGCAAAGGCAGCCTGGGATTGGGGATTTGGGGACTGAGAGACGGCGATAGCGGCTGCGTCGCACGTTGGACGGCGCGACATTGTTGAGTACTTGCTTAGTAAGGGTGCCGCTCCGACGCTTTTTACGTTTGCCATGCTTGGTGAGTTGGAGGCAACGAAGAGCATGCTGGAATTCTCGCCCGAAATGCGCAAACTGGCTGGACCCCACGGTATCAACTTGATGCGCCACGCCGAAATCGGTTTCGGCGCAAATGGTGCCGATAAGGCGAAATCGCAACGATTGATCGACTACCTAAATACGCTTGACTTACCCCAAGAACAATTTCTTGAAATGACCGCCGACGAAAAGCAGTTGTACTTGGGAAACTACATGTTCGGACCAAGTGACGAAGACGGCTTTACGATTCAACTGAATATGCGGGAATTACTTTCACTTGGCCGAATTGGGAAATTCGGTGGCGCGCTCTACAAGTCTGGCAACCATCGGTTTGCGTACAATGGCGCGCCGTCCGTAACGATTACGTTTCATCAAACAGGAAACCGAATTGATTCCTTGAAAATCGTCGAGCCAGGCATGTCGTTAATTGCCAAGAAAGTGTCTTGAGGAGATTTTGAAAAGTGCTAAGGAGCGCGAAGAGTTTGCATTCCTCTGCTACCCACCCACTGAGCTAACGTCGCAAGAACGAAACCAAGATGCATTCATCGACTGTCTGATAGGTAGCAGGCAGATCAAAGATGATGACGAGGCCCCATCGCAAATAGATATTTTTGGATATGAACGAAGCTGCGGATGAATTGGTGAAGTCGCAACGGCAGTAATCTCGCGGTTGATTTTTGAGAGAATACGAAAGTGCGAGCCTCGCAATAGTTACCCCGTACACGTGATTCTTGAAGAAGCCCATCGGTAAGTTGCTGAACGCAAGTCCGGCTTTGTGATGGACGCAAGTATGGTTTTCGAGCGAGTCGCGAAAGAGGGACGCAAATACTTAATGTTCATAATGGTCGCCTCACAACGACCAAGTGAGTTGTCTTCAACGGAACTTTTCGGAATTCATCATCTCGTGCTCAACGTCTCGAATGGAAAGAGTATGTTTCCAGATGATTGTCGCCGGGCTGCGATTCCATGTTTGAGGCCGAAGTCCGTGTTGGCTCGAAATTGAAAGAGTGCGGTGCAAATTGAAGCCCGGAAAAAGCGATAGCGATTGTCAGAAACACGGCGATGGTAAGCGACAACAGGCTGGGCAGGTGCATGCCTGTTGGTATCGAGTTGGACAAACGCTCGATCCGTCCTCGCAGTTGCTCGAATGTTCCTGTGGATGCAATCACTGTGGTTGTAGAATGAGGCGAGGAGGCAGCCAATAGCGCATCGAAATAATCGATCGGGTCTGTGTCAAGCATTCGAATGACTTCGTCGTCGCAAGCCAATTCGCGTACTTCAAAAAGTTTTGACGCCAGCAATCGCACCAGCGGGTTGTACCAGAACAGTGAAATCGCCAGGCACGCCAGGATCGAACGCGCCGCATCTCGTTGCTGCAAATGCTGGGATTCATGAGTCATCACACTGGTTAATATTCTTGTCGACCATTGTGCTGCTCGAGCCGGCAAATAGATGTGGCCTCGTATCAAACCGATGCAGCAAGGAATCTCGACGTCTTGCGACACAGAAACGCAGTGCAGGATTTGGCCAAGAGAAGACGAATCCGTTGCCGTCAGTCTCGAGCGGATCAAATGTGTTGCATCGTTGTCGATGGCGGGGCTATGACTGGGAAGCAGACGTAACTTGACGACGAGTCGAGCGATTGTGATCAACGCCCCAGCTATCCAGCCTGTAAGCAAGAAAAAGGCAATCGCTGAAAGCCAAAGCGGGTTGCGTGATTGCAGTGTTAATTGATGAACGGTGCCGTGAACTTCTGCGTGGACGCTGGTTGTCGCTGGAAGCGAGAGTGGGATTGTGACGGTGAACTTGAATCCAATCAGACAAACTGCAATCAAACCGATGATGGCTAGCGACAGCACATCATGTCGCCACTTGGACCTTACGCGATTGGCAAGTTTCAAAGTGACGAGCGCTACCAGGCAGATCAAAGAGCTTGCCACAAGGCAAGAAACCAGCCACGCCAAAATCAATGCAGGATTAGTCATTTTTGGGCGCGTTTTAGTTTTGTTTGCGGGTTTTGGCTAGAAGTCTTGACTGAAGTCGTCCGTTTTTCACGCAATAATTTTTCAAGTTCACGAATCTCGGATTCATTGAGACTTCCCTCATCGTCATTGAGCAACGCAACGATCGCACCACTCGCGTTACCACCGAAAAACGTTCTTACCAGTCGGCGAAGCGCACCTGCACTTGCCTTTTCGATCGGTACCAAAGGGTAGTAAAGGTATTTCTTTCCCGACAGTTTGCAGTCGAGATACTTCTTTTCTACGAGTTTGTTCAGCATGGCTCGGACCGCTGAGTAACTCGGAGGATCTGACAATTCCAATTTGACGTCGCTGCAACTGACGTGCTCATGCCGGAAGACGATGTCCATGATTTCCTGCTCGCGCCGGCTCAATTTTACGAGAGCCTGTTCGTCATGTTTGGGGGTGCGTTTTTTCATGCTGCAAAAATAGCATTTGGAACTGGTCGCGACAATAGTCCTGCTTCCCTAAACAAAAATACTGAAAATGTTTCGGAAAATCGAATTCACCTACGATTTCAATCAAAACAATTTTCACATTTGAATCTGCGTTGACAACATGAATTCAAGTGCTACAAAAATAGCACGTGTAGCTGAGGCTGTTTCGGTCGTGATGTGTTGAGGTTGTCATGAAGTTTCAAGAGTGTTTTCCCAGGTTGTTTGTGTTGTTGATGATTACAAATGGGATTCTTGTATTTCTATTCGAAAACGCGGTTGTCGGCCAGGAAGTCGGTAACGCGAGTGAGTCGGCGGAAGTAGAAACTCGTTTGCAGATTGATCCGGCGTTGTTGCTGCAGATGAAATGTGTATGGGAAGTCATCGGACAAGAAGAAAATCCGGTTTGGCCGGGTTGGGACGCGCGTGAAACACCAGTCATGTTTTACTTGCCAGGGATTCAGGACGTTTTAATCAATCATCCGTCGCCACCAGATGATTTCGTGCCATACACTGGACCGCTCCAGGCCGCATTCCCCCAGATGTCAGTGAGAGATGGCAAAACTGAAATTGAGTTTGACGGGCAGAATACCAGTCGTGTCATGTTTGGTGAGCAGACATTGATTGTTGCCGATACGTTGTCCAATCGAAAGAACTGGCTGCGGGGATGGGCGTCGGGGAGCGGAGAACTTGAGCAGCGACTGCATGACTTGGAGTATCGTTCCATGCGGGCGGATCCGTATTCGCAAATGGAGATGATCGCCCACGAGGCGTTTCATGTGTTTCAGTACAAGTTTTTGAATCACACTCTCGCCAATGATTTCAACGCGCGCTACTATCCGTGTCTGGATGTCGAGGGAAACGTCGCCTTGGTACTTGAGGGCAAGGCGATGTTGCGGGCGATCAAAGCGGAATCAAGCGATGAAGCACGCAAACATGCGCTGCAGTGGTTGGCCATTCGGTTGGATCGCAGGAAGTCGATGAACGACAAGGCCATTGCGTTCGAGGATGACAATGAATTCATGGAAGGACTGGCGACGTATGCAGGTTTGATTTGCATGGAGAGTCTGGAGGGGCGTGAATCGCCCGAGGCACTAGACTACGTTCAAGGGTTTTATGGGTTCCAGGACATGTCGGCACAACGAGAGCGGCACCTGAAGATTCTGTCAGGCTACATGCGGGGCGAGATCAATGTCAACAACGATCGGTTTGGTGTCGCACCTGCTCGCAAACGGATGTATTCCTCTGGACTTGGGATTGCATTGATGTTGGACCGAATCGCGCCGGAGGTTTGGAAAACGGAAATCTCGCGGCCTGAAATGGCCATGACTGAATTGATTCGGAAACATCTGGACCCAACAGAAGGTGAATTGGAATCGGCCTTGGCTGCTGGTCGAGACGACGACGAGTTGGCAGATCTGAATACTGCGAAACAAGCTCTCGCGAACGAAGGCAATGCCGATACAAAACGGATGGTCGATGAGATTGTTAGCGGACCCAATACTCTGATCGTGATTGACTGGAGTGATTTCGCGCCGGATCAGCGTGGGCTGTCATACACCTCATTCGGGTTAAGGAGTGTCGATGAAACAACGGTGATCTATACTTTGGTTCCAATTCAAGCGATATGGGGCAAAAACATCGGCGGCTTCAAACAACAGATTCCGCGTCCCACGCTCGATAATTCCGAGCAGCGTCAGACTCAATTTCAATTGACGGAATCCGTGTCACAAGGCTGGCTTACGGAGAAAATTGGTACGACTCAGGATGGAACGTGGAGCGTCGACGAATTGGAATTGGAACTGCCGGGGGCAAGTGTCAATGCACGCAAAGCGTCGATTTCGTTGAACGAAAACGTTCTGACAATCAAAATCCTGAACGTTCCGGTTGAGAAGGAATAGCTTGTGAAGCGTTCGATCGTTGGGGCCAAGTCTTTAATGGAAAACAATTCCTTGTGGCCTAACGCTTCAATTCGATTTGATGTGAGTTGAAGCTTTCAGGAACCGGGACTCGTAGCCTCGTCCATTACGAGTTACGATGGATCGATGTCACGAATTCATCAGGTGTGAATGCTAATTATGGACAATGATCCAAAGGTTGAAGCGTACTTTATCGGTGCCAAAAAATGGCAGGACGAGATGCTTGAGTTGCGGAGCATTGTGCGCAAGTGCAAGTTGAACGAAGAGTTCAAATGGCGCGTGCCATGCTACACCTGGGAAGGCAAGAATATCGCGATGATCAGCGCGCTGAAGGACTATTGCGCGTTGAGCTTCCCGAAGGGAACGTTGCTAAAGGATCCGCAAAATATTTTAGTTCAGCCGGGGGAGAATTCGCGTTCGGCACGCTTGATCAAATTTACAGACTTGAAAGCGATCAAGAGCCTGGTACGCACGCTGCGAAGCTATATCGAGGAAGCGATCGAGCTTGAAAATCTGGCGTGAAGGTTGACTTGAAAAAGGATGCTGACCTTGAGTGGCCGGATGAACTCGTGAGCTTCGCAACAAGGAATGCGAAGTTCAACAAGGCGTTCGAAGCATTAACACCTGGGCGGCAACGTGGATATCTATTGCATTTCGCTGGCCAAGCAGTCGGCGACGCGTTTGGGACGCATCGAGAAGGTTGTGCCGAGGGTCATGCAGGGTAAAGGGATGCTCGATTGCATTTGCGGCCTGTCGAAACGTCTGCCCAACTGTGACGGCTCGCATAAGCAATTGGAAAGCTAGATCGCGGATGCATTGAATGCTGGTGGGGCTCCGAAGCTTGAACGGCCCAACGAGGTTGAGCTTGCTCTCGCAATTGAACGTTGTTGGGGCTTTGTTCATCGACCCACCCTACCGACTACGACCCCAATTCGGCCCGTAACACTCAATTCGAAAATGACTTGCTATCGACTAGACCAATATCCAACGGAGTGAGAAAACACCATTCACGCCGCCGTCCAGTATTCCAGTCCAAAATTACAAAAAACGCAATATCGAAGCTATCTATCCCCCAAATACAAATGTCATTCGCATTGCGGCACTCACTTACACAGGTCCAAACCGTTACATTCGGCTTACCAGCTAAACCCACGCCTTTAGGAAAAGGCCAAATTCCGAAAATGTCCGTGGACCACTGGACTTCGCCTTGGCGACCAATTCGCGAGACTGTCATAGGTTCCGTTGTGTCTCCGGCTTTGACGGTTAAAGAATCGCCAAACAATTGATACTCCATGTTGCGTCCAAACACAGCGAGTTGTCCCTCGTACTCATCGCTGTTCGAAGGAAGCCTACCGTGCAACATGTAGTGTTTCCACTCATCAGGAGGATCAACCGAAATTCGGCCATGCAAATATCCCGTAAACTCACCTACCAGTTGGAACGCTTGCATACGCAAAACCTCTTTTGACTCAATTCGTCGCACGATCAGGTCCCAATAACCGGCAACGTCGATTCCAATTGGAACCTCCACACTGCCAACTCGCTCGACCGGCCACTTACTGACCCAGGCAAACAGCGATTTCTCCCTTTCCTTCAATTCATAGAAGGTGGTCGCGGAATTCCAATCCTCAATAGCCGATTTAAAGGGCGCTTCTTGCAAATCGTTCGACTTTAGATCTTGAAAACTCCAACAACAAACAGGGCAACACGCAAAAGCGACAGTCAACACAGCTTGAAACAACCTCACGATGCTTGCAGTTCCAATGGGACAGCGGGTGCGGGACGCTTGTATAACGAAATTGAAAAGCTGTTTTGTCAGCATCTGCGACTTCAAAATAAGACAGTAGACCACGATGAAACCTCCAAAAAATGTTTCCGCACATTATTCACACCGGTGCAGGGTTGGCGTTGATGTCACTTACTCATTCCTTCAGTCTTGCCAATTCACCCGAAATTCCTAATCGCATCGAGCAACTCAGAAGTTCCCCGGAGTTGGTAGACGTGAGTCTCCGTATGTCATGATTGTATGACGAAAGGTAACTCGATGAAACGAACACGCAGAACATTTGGACGGGATTACAAAATTCGCAGACGTGGAATATGAAAGGAGCAACGGGGCGGCCTAAACAGAAACTCAAGCCAAACGTTACGGACTCGTAGCCTGCAGGGTAAAGGAATGCTGGATTGCATTTGCGGGCTGTCGAAACGTCTGCCCAACTATGACGACTCGCACAAGCAATTGGAAAGCTAGATCGCGGAAGCAGTGAATGGTGGTGGGTCTTCGAAGCTTGACCCGCCCAACAAGGTTTAGTTGGCTCGCGGAATTGAATGATGGTGGGGTTTTGTACGTTGATCCACCCTGCCGACTACGAAGCTTGCTCCGTCGTACGAAGCTATCCCGCATTTCCTGTTCATCGTTGTTAAAATTGTATTTCAAACAGAATGGTGTTGGGTCTTCGAAACTTGATCCGCCCAACGAGGTTGAGCTGGCTCGCGTAACTGAATGTTGTTGGGGTTTTGTTCCTTGACCCAACCTACGAATCTATTGATAAGTGATTGTTTAGTTTTCGGAAGTCTTGGGACTTCCGCTACAAGAACGTTTGATTTTTGGAAGTCTTGGGACTTTCGCTACGTCAATGTTTGTTTGTGAGCAATTGCGCTATGCGGTCGATTTGTTTCGCCTGCAGTTGGGGATAGGTTTCCCGCAATGCCGCCAGGCGTGCTTCAGCGATGCGTTGTTGAAGTCGAGCTTCGATTGTCGGGACCGCCTCAACAAATAAATCGACATCGTGATCTGACAACTGGAGTTCCTGAGCTAACAGCCCCTCGGTCAACGAATAAACGGTTCCCCAGGATTCCGTTTGGTTGCCAATAACCCGGGCCTTGAGTTTGGAGAGCTGTTCCGCGTTGAGTTCTGTAGAAAGCTTCGCTTCAATTTCTGAATCGTCCAAGTTGCGGTATTCTCTCAGTTCAAGTTTCAGGATTTCACCTTGATCTGCTTCCAATTCGCAGAGTCGTTGACAATCGCCGCGGCGAATCTCACGTGCGAGTTGTTTGAGATGGCTGAGCTTGGAAGGTTTTGACTGCGGTAGTGGGCGTAGTTGTGATTCCAGAAAAGCGTCAAGTGTATCGTCGGCCAGCACGTCATCCATGGTTTCAGAGGCGTCGGACGGTAGCTCGTCCAGCAATTCATTGTTAGCTTGGCGTAGGAGATCTATCATTTGCGATTTCATTTTTGAAATGTAATCGTCATTTTCCCCTTGTAATGCCTCGTGAAGTTCTTCGCTGATTTCAAGCTTCGACTTAACTCGATTTGTTGCCAGCCACTTGGGCAAGCCATATTTCTCGATGGCCAATTGATTGGTTACGAATTCAAGGTTGTCTTGTTGTTCCGACGAAAGAACTTGGCGCATTTCCTCTTGAGCATTTTGGAATAAGCCTTTGGCTTTGTCCCCATCGTCGTTGAGGACGGCAGTGACGATGAGAGGTTTTATTTCTTCGATGATCGCTTGAGAAATCGAATCAATTTCTTGTGACTGTTCGGGAGTGAGTGCAAGGCGTTGGCGGAACTCGGGCTGTTTGTTGAGACTGGCAAGGTCGTATTGGAAACCGAATTCGTCTTCCTGCACGACGCCGATAAACGTCTTGATGCCACTTAGGCTCAGGCCGACGCCGGTAGTAACTTTGATTTCATCCAGTTCAGGCGAAGAGGCAATTGTTTGGCCATGAGCATCGCTCAATCGGTATAGCAAAAGGCCAGCAGTTGCAGTCGCGATGATCAATTCTCGAAACGTCATTCCATCCTCCTGATGTTGTGTGTTGGTTTCAATCTTATCCCATTCCTTGGAAATAACGCAGATCAGTACGGCTGCTAGCCCATCAAGGGTTCACGGGTGCAATGTGAGTTTTGGGCGTTTTTTCGATGATGGGTCTTCGAAGCTCAACCCACGCTACGGATTTCGACCACCCTGTGAAACTATCTTGTTAATCCTGTTGATCGATGTCAAAAATGTATTTTACCGAGAGAGGCATTCGGGCGAGTTTTGAATTGAACATTGATGGACAGGTTGCAAAGGATTGGGGGCGGTGGATGATGGTGGGTCTTCAAAGCTCGACCCACCCTACGTGCTGTCCAGGCAACTTTGCCTCACCCCACCGAGTCGCGTATGGACTGCCAAACATAGTGAGTGCAGCTGATTATTTGACGATGTCGAGGACAAAGTCGTTGATCATCTGGCGGATTTCTGGTTGAGAGAATTCTCTTCCTCCGTGCCCTGCCCCGTCGATGATATGAAGTTTTGTTGGAACGTTGACCTTTTCCAATGCCGCGCAGAAGTTCACTTTGATTCAACGGAACGGTACGATCTTTGAGCCGTGGATGATCAAAAAAGGAGGATCGTTGGCGTCGATATAGGTAATGGGATTAACTTTGCGAATACCGTCAATATTATCCAGAACCGTTCCGCCGCCCAATAACTTGGATTCTGGCGAGCCATCTCTATCGTGGCCTTCGTAGCCCGGAGTCGAGGCCAGAGCTTTGAAATCCGTTGGGCCGTATAGATCGACGACACCTTGAACGTCACTTGAGAAATCTTTCCATCCCCCGTCGCCTTCAAACTCTTCAACGCCACCGGATGTGCCTAGGAGTGCTACGAGATGGCCACCAGCAGAACTTCCGCCAATGATAATTTTCTCAGGATCGATTCCGTACTCATCGGCATGGGCACGCAGGTATCGGATCGCGCATTTGCAGTCGTGGATCTGCGCAGGAAATGCTGCTTCGCCCGTTAGTCGATAATCAATTGTTGCACCGACGAAGCCTTGTCGCACAAACGGAATAACTTGGGCGATACCCGCATCTTTGGTTCCACCTTGCCATCCGCCACCGTGTATCCAAACGTAGGCGGGAGACTTTTTCGGACGAACGTTCCTTGGGCAATACGAGGTGCATTTTCAAATTGCGTTGGCCGCCAGTTCCATAGGTGATATCGCGTTGCACTTCGACATCCTCTGGTGCCTGCCCCGCCTCGCGACGCGCTTCGTTACGCCGCATTTGATTATCAGCAAATGACTTCTGCAGAGTCGTGACTTCCTCACGGGTAATCAAACCGTCCTGGTTTGTATCCAAACGCGCGAATAGTTGTTCTCTGCCGGTGAATTCTTCCTTGGAAAGTTTTTGGTCCTTGTTGGCGTCGTTTCGCTGCATTGCTCGTTCAAACAGTTCGACGAGATTTCGTCTTTGGTTTTCCTGTCCGGATACGAATTGTCCATGCAGCAGGATGAAAATAGCAATCGTCAAGATGGTGCGCATCGTTTGTCCGTATGAGTATCGGGTCGTTTGGAATCGATACAAATGAGACGCCCAGAGAGAGGGATTATTTGGAAAGGGTGCAAAAAAATTATGCGTTAAAATCGATCCCACTATGCTTTCTGGGTGAAGTCAGTCCGTAGAGGCGTTCCTTTTACAATCCACCGACGCTATTTCAGGCGTTCGAGGCGTCCCTTTCGCTTCACGATATTCTTGTAATCCCACTGAATCTCAATCGATTTTTTCAACCAACGTTTCAGTTCCGCTTTGGAAATCTGTTTCGGGTCTGTGAAGCGTGCTTCGGCAGCCTTAAATTTCCCTTCAGGCTTGAGGCCTGGTTCTTCAAACGTTTGACCGCTCCAGAAAAGCAAACGAACACAATCTTTCAGTTTGCTGTATCCGGCGATGGGATTGCCATCCAGGAACCAGACGGGATGTGCATGCCAGATCTTGTTCTCCGCACCTTTTAAACTTCGTGTGATCTCCGTCGCCAACTGATGTGCAATCGCAGCATCTTTTTCGTTCAGCGAATCATTGTAGGTCACAATGGCCGGATCAATCGTTGGCGTCTTTCCCATCGTCGTCTGTTCGAAAATAGGTATCGTTCAAAGAACCAAACAGCAGGGCTGGAAGTGGCAGGTAGTACCTCCAATCCCCAAAACTGTTTAGCATGTTACCAGTTTTCTGTTCCACTCCACAATCTATTTTTGTTGGTTTCGATGAAACGACTCAATGGCCTCATTGCCGCCACCTATACCCCCACGGACGAAAGCGGAAACCTCGAGCTGTCGATTGTGCCGCAAGTGGTGGAGTTTCTAATTCAAAATGGAGTACGAGGCTTGTATGTCTGTGGCAGTACTGGCGAAGGGATGACGTTGACTTCGGAAGAACGCCGGGCCGTCGCCGAAGCCTACACGCAAGCATGCAATCACCGAATTCCAGTGATTGTGCAGGTCGGACACAATAGTATCCGCGAATCGATGCAGCTCGCTCAACATGCGCAAGAGATTGGCGCTGATGCCGTATCAGCGACTTGCCCATCCTATTTTAAAATTGGTAACGTGAATGCCCTCATCGAAACAATGAAGCCCATCGCTGACTCTGCGCGAGACCTGCCGTTTTACTATTACCACATTCCCATGCTGACCGGGTCTGCAATGGATATCGTTGAGTTTATGCGCGATGCATCAAAAGTGCTGCCGAACCTGACAGGCTTGAAATATACGGACACTAAATTGCATGAATTTCAGATTTGCAAGGAAATGAATGACGGACAGTTTGATGTGGTTTGGGGCTGTGATGAAATGTTGTTGGGCGCGTTGGCAACTGGAGCTCGAGCAGCGATTGGCAGCACCTACAACGTGGCCGCAGGTCTCAACAACGAACTTATTCGAGCATTTACCGATGGCGATCTCGAACTCGCAAGACGCAAGCAGTCGCAGTCCATCGAGTTCATCCGCACGATGTACGACTATCCGTTCCATTCGGCCATGAAGCACCTTTTGTCTTTGGGTGGAATGGCAATGGGAAGTTGCCGGTTGCCCCAAATGGGATTGAGTTCGTCGGACAAGGCGAACCTTGAGCACAAACTCGAACAAATTGGTTTCTTTGAATGGAGCGACATCCAACGATAGTTCAGTTCACCGTTGAATTCGTATTGATTTGGAAAACTGCCACATGAAACGATATTGCAACAAGGCGATCTGTATCGTCGTATTTTTCATGATTGGCCTTGGCGGATGGTCGGTAATTTCCGGCCAAGACCAGGCGAAGTTGCGTTGGGAGGCCCTGCCCGATTTTCCAAATCCGCTGGGAGTTGCCGGGCCCTTTGTTGGCGTTCAAGGCGACGTGCTGATCGTTGCGGGTGGCGCAAATTTTCCCCAACCCGTTTGGGACAACGACAAAGAGTGGCGCGACGAGATTTATGTTCTCCAAATGATCGACGGCAAACCTGTCTGGAAGGACGCGGGACGCCTCGAACGGCCGGTCGCGTACGGTGCCTGTGTTTCAACTCCTGAGGGCGTGGTTTGCCTTGGGGGCAACGACGGTCAACAGACGTTTGACGATGCCTTTTTGATGGCGTGGGACGTTACGTCACAAGGTGTTTCAATCACTCAACTGCCATCGCTTCCATCTCAATGTGCTTTCGGGGGAGCAACGGTTATTGGCAACACAATTTATTTGGTTGGGGGACAAAGTGGAAATGAACTTTCGACGGCAATGGCCAATTTCTGGTCATTGGACTTAACGGGTCGAAACAAAAACGAAGATTGGAGTTGGCAGGAACTAGATCACTTCGATGATCCTCCGCGGGCACTGAACCTGGTCGTCGCGCAGCACAATGGTTTTGAAGAATGCGTGTACGTTATGAGCGGACGAAGGCAACGTTCCGAAGCCAGTGATGATGTCGAGTTTCTCACCGATGTCTGGGAATTTTCGCCATCGCAGAAGAAATGGCGTGAGCGCAACTCGGCTCCGCAGTGTGTGATGGCCGGAGCTGGAATCGCCACGGGGCAAAGTCACATTGCGGTATTGGGCGGTGATGATGGTGCATTGTTTTTCAAAGGCAATGAGTTGAGGGATCAACATCCTGGGTTTCCGAAGAAATCCTGGCTGTACCACACGATTACGGACACCTGGATTGAAGCGGGTGAGACGCCGCAGAATCAAGTGACAACCAACGCCGTTCGGTGGCGCGGTGACATTGTTTTGCCGACAGGTGAAGTTCGCCCTCGTGTCCGGACGGATAAGGTATGGAAGGTGACTCCTGTTGTCGCGGTCCAATCGTTTGGGGTCATCAACTACATCGTGCTGTTTGGATACCTGGCATCCATGGTTTTGGTGGGTGTGTGGTTCGCCAAACGAAATCGAAATACGGACGATTACTTTCGCGGAGGAAGTCATATCCCGTGGTGGGTGGCGGGCTGTAGTATTTTTGCCACCATGTTGAGTTCGCTGACGTACATTGGGATTCCCTCCAAGGCGTTTGCACAGGACTGGGTGTATTCGATTGGGAATTTCATGATTCCCATTGTTGCCGTTGTTGCAGTGTATGTTGCCATGCCGTTTTTTCGCCGGATTGATGCGACAAGCGCTTACGAATATCTGGAACATCGATTTGACCGAACGTTGAGGTTGTTTGGCAGTTTGCTGTTTGTCTTGTTTCACATCTTTCGGATGGCCGTTGTGATGTCGCTGACGGGACTGGCACTTGCCGTCGCAACGCCTTTGACGCCACTTCAATCGGTTGTGTTAATGGGCGTATTGAGTATCGCGTATTGCACGTGGGGAGGAATCGAAGCGGTTGTCTGGACGGACACGATACAAACGTTCGTATTGATGGGCGGTGCCGTGATTGCCGTGGTCTTTCTGGTAGGCGGTCTGGACGGTGGATTCACAGAGTTGTTTTCACGCGCTCATGCCAGCGACAAAATGCAGCTTGTCAATTCAGGTTGGAGTTGGGAATCGTCACGAATGGCGTTGTGGATCGTATTACTTGGATCGATTGGACAAAACCTTTCTTCGTACACCTCGGATCAGGCAGTCGTGCAGCGCTACATGACGACGGCAACTCAAGGAAAAGCGGCGAAGGCCATTTGGACCAATGCCATTCTCTCGATACCAGCGACGATTTTGTTTTTTGGAATTGGCACGGCGCTGTTTGTCTATTATCAGTCGCATCCGGAACGACTCGACCCGACGATCAATGCGGACCAGGTTTTTCCACTGTTCATTTCGCGAGAGCTTCCCGTTGGGATCGCTGGATTGATAGTGGCTGGAATTTTTGCAGCGGCACAGTCAACCGTTTCAACGAGTATGAATTCCACGGCGACGTCGTTAGTGACTGACTTCATGCGGCCGTTTTCGTTTTTCCGAAGTGAAGAACGTTATTTCACTGCGGCCAAGGCGACGACTTTCATTACCGGAGTCCTGGGGACGATTTTAGCGCTGCTGTTCATTGACCCGGAGATCAAATCGCTGTTTGATGTGTTCATTGCCGTCATTGGCATCTTCATGGGCGTGCTGTGCGGTCTGTTTATGTTGGGGGCGTGTACTGAGCGTGCGAACGCATTCGGCGCCAAGGTTGGGGCGAGTTGCAGTTGTGTCACAATGTTTCTGATTTGGAAATTCAACTTGGCCAACAGCTACCTGTTTTCGTTCATTGGGATTGCAACGTGTTTTGTCCTTGGGTATTTGGCAAGCTTCATGGTTGGAAAATCACCAAAAAACCTGAACGGCTTAAATATTTTTTCGTTGCGACAAGTCAACAACGACCGCTCGTGATTTTCTGAAAGACTGAATCCATGGAATTGGAACGTATCACTCACTTGCTGGAAGTTTATCGCGACGGTTTGTTGCACAATACGATTCCGTTTTGGTTACAGCACGGCATTGATCGTGAGTGCGGAGGATTTTTCACCGCCCTGGATCGCGATGGATCGGTGATCGATACCGACAAGAACGTTTGGCAACAAGGGCGTTTTACTTGGATGCTCGGTGAATTGTACAACGGGGTTGAGCAGCGCGCGGAATGGCTCGAATTGGCGCTTCACGGTGGAAGGTTTCTGGAGCAGCATTGCTTTGATCCGCAAGATGGACGGATGTGGTTTCATCTGACTCGAGAGGGTCGGCCGATTCGAAAGCGGCGCTATGCTTATTCCGAAAGTTTTGCGGCGATTGCTTTCGGCGAGTTGGCTTTGGCAACAGGGGACGAGAAGTGGAAACAACGGGCGGTTGAGACTTTTCAGCGTTTCGTCAATCACAATCTTTCGCCGAGTGGCGTTGAACCAAAATTCACCGACACGCGCCCCACACGTTCAATCGGTTTCCCGATGATTACAATCGTAACCGCTCAGGAACTGAGACAGTCGGTTGGCTATTCCGAAGCCGAGAAGTGGATTGATTTCAGCATCGAAGCCATCAAGCAATTCCACGTTCATGATGACATTGAATGCGTGATGGAAACCGTCGCGATGGATGGCGGACGGATCGATCATTTCGACGGACGGACACTTAATCCGGGGCACGCGATCGAGGGTGCCTGGTTCATCATGCGCGAGGGGGAGTTTCGCAACGACCAGTCGCTCGTCGAATTGGGTTGTCGGATGCTGGATTGGATGTGGAAGCGTGGTTGGGATGAGGAATACGGCGGCGTTCTGTATTTTGTTGATGTTCGCGGTTTGCCGGTTCAAGAGTATTGGCATGACATGAAATTCTGGTGGCCGCACAACGAAACGATCGTGGCGACGCTGAAAGCGTTTCAATTGACGGGAAATGCGAAATACGCGTCATGGCATCAGGCGGTTCACGATTGGTCTTTCCAGCATTTTCCAGACTCGGAGTTTGGGGAATGGTTTGGCTACTTGCGCCGCGACGGCCGTCTGAGCACTCGGCTCAAGGGCAATCATTGGAAGGGCTGTTTTCACTTGCCGCGGATGCAACTGGAATGCTGGAAAATGCTTGAAAGCATGAAAAACGCGTGATTTTCGGGGGGGGAAAACAATTTCTAAGCCCTGTGTCACACTTTGGCGGGGTGCTTGTATGGATCGTTGAACATCAATTCAACAGCGTCCAATCAAGGAACCCAGTCATGTCTTTTGCAGCATCAACCTGTCCGAAATGCGGCACACAAAACCTTAACTCCTCGAAATTCTGTGGCGGCTGCGGATCCGCCTGTCAGCACGGCTCTGTTCCGGTGCAACCTCAATACGAGACTGGCCCTTACATCCGTCCCGCCAACGATCGCGCATGGCATCGAACGGCATCAGTGATTTGCGGGATACTTTCGATGTTGCTCTGCGGAGCGTTGGCTTCGATTCCAGGAATCTACTTCGGCTACAGCGCCCTGCAAGATGCCAAAACGAATGGCCAAAGTACAACCGTTCCTTGGGTTGGAATCGGACTCAATGTCGCCGGTATCGTCTTCACGATTTTGGGCATCTTGCTTGGGCTGATGATATCCATGATGCAAATGAGCGGTGGCGGTGGTTACGGTGCGTACGGCAACTATTACGGTTATTGATTCGATCGTGAACTTCGATAGAAGAAAGGAGCCAAGCCATGTCCGCCAATAATTGTTCCCAAGGGCACGTGAATTCGTCCGGTATGAAATTCTGCACGACTTGCGGCGAATCGTTGCAGGAAACGATTGAAAACAATTCCCTTGCTTCGGCTGAAGTTGTTTCGAGAACGGGACTGGAAATTTGCTTGTCCTGCGGTCGGCCGTTCGAGCAAGGAAAACATGTCTGCCAAAGTTGCAACGGATTGAAGCCGTTGGCCCCAGGATTCGAAATCGATCCGTCCCTGTTTCAGTGGGCACTTGATGGTCAGGCGATGGCCAAGTTGAGATCGATTGGTCCATTGGTGGCATTGGCAAGGAGTGTGTCGCAGCGCGTTGGACGTCCGTGGATTGAATCGACGTTCAATGGAATTCGTTTGGGTTACAACCAAATGCCTCATATCTATTCGATGGCAGTTCAAGCCGGTCGCATGCTTGGGCTGAAGCGAATGCCCAGTATCTATGTTTCAGGCGAACGGCCTTGGAGTGCGTTGACCTTTGGCAGTGACAACGATGCGTTCATAGTGATTGGTTCGGCGCTGGTTTCCTGTTTCCAAAAAGGCGAATTGATGTTTCTGTTCGCTCGCGAAATGGGGCACATCCTCGCTGGTCACGCGTTGTGGAAAACTGTCATACAAATTCTGGTCGGCGAGCAAAATACCGGCGCTGGAATGATGAGGCACGGGATTGCCGGACTCTTGGACCCCAGTCGTTTGATCGAAGGTGCCATTGAATTGCCGCTGATTGGTTGGGCGCGTCAGGCAGAGATCACTGCTGATCGCGCCGGTCTGTTGGCAAGTGGCGGACTTTCGCAAGCGAGACGCGTTTTGATGATGTGGGCACTGAAATCCCCGAACTTGTTCAAGAGTATCAACCTTAAGGCCTGGATTGAACAACAGGAACAAGACTCTGCGGACAACGGGATTCGCTTGGCAGAGTTGGTGACCGCGTCGACACCGTACCTTTCGCGAAGGCTGAAGCTGATGCAAGAGTACGACGCCAGTCCGTTGGTTGGTCAGTTCCGAAGTGCTGTGATCTCCAGCCTTGCACAAAGTCGACCGGCCGAAGCTGCCAAGTCGAATGGTAAAACGAATGAGTCATTAAAGCAGACGGCGAGCAACAGAATTGTTGTGAGTTGTCCTGGTTGCAAAAAACAAATTTCCGTTGAACGGCATTTTGTATCTGACTCCAAACCCGTTGGTGTGAAATGTCCGAGCCAAGACTGTGGCCAAACGATTTTGATTCGCCGCCGAGAGGCAACGAACGAAAAAATCTCGCATCCGAAATTTGATGAAAACCTGATTAACACTTAACGAATACCTGCAAGGAGAAACAGAGATGGATAACAATGAACTTGACCAACTGGAGTTTGACGTGGAGGCGGTGTCGCCTGACCTGCTGAGCGAAATGGGATTCGATATTGTCGACGCCCAATTGGAGCTGCCAGCCGATTTTGAAGAGGTTTCGCACGCTGAAATCGCCAGCGAAGCACAGAGTGCCGCCGATGCCGCCATCCAGGTCGGCGATTATGCGGCTGCCCAGGAGTTGCGGGAAATTGCCGAGCAGGAAGCCTGGGAAGCAGGTGACTCATCGATGTTACACGGCTCTGATTCCGTTCAGTTGGAGTCGGCTGCGGAAAGCGTTGATCGAGCAACAGAACTGGAAGCGTTGCAATCGGAAGCGATCGCCGATGGAGACTACGCCGCGGCAAAAGAATATTCGCAAGCGGCTGCGATGGAGATGGGGGATGCGGATTTTCTGGCGGGTGGAAATGACCATACTGGCCAGGCCGATCTGGAGGTTGCGAATCTGGATTGGGCGACTTGGCATGAAGACGTCGCGAACGACATGGTCGAAAACGCAATGGACCATTTCGAAGCAGGGAATTTTGACGCTGCCGAAAATGCATTGGATTCAGCGGCGGGGCATTTTGATCACGCCGATGAATACGCTGACGCGGGAGATCATTTCAGTTCGACTGCAGACTTTGATCCCAGCTCAACGATGGAATCGAATTCCGTTGACACTTACTCAAGTTCGTCGACCTTGGACACGTCTTATGATTCCGGCGTCGATACCTCAACCGATTTCAGTGAGTGATTCGGTAGCACGTGCAACTGTTGATGATGTTCGTTGCGTAAAAGCCGGCAGAGATTGAGATCTCTTGCCGGCTTTTTTTCTAATGCGAAAGGCGACTATCGGCTTGTTTGCGTTGAGTAAGTGCTTTCGAAGATCTTGTCGGCGTTGCCCGCTTCGAAACCGTCGCGGCGATGCATGCGGCCGATGGCATCTTCCGGCAGGTTCTGATACTCGGGCAGCACACGACGTTCGGCGAATTCAACATAGGATCCCGAAATCGACTTCTTGATCGAACCGCCTGCTCCATCCGAAAACTCGGCATCGACCATTTCGGCAACCGTTGAACTTTGGATCAGCAAGCCATCGGGGCTTTTCTTAGCTTTGCCTCCCGCATCGTTGAGCTTGAAGTTGTTCTTTTCCAAGTAAGCGTTGAACTGGTCGATGGTGTTATAGCCCTTCGGCAAGTTGTGAACGCTGACCGTGAAATGGTTGAGGTAGTAGCGATTGTAAATCACCCACGCAGCGTACTCACTTTCCTCAGCCAGACGTTGGTAGTCCGACCAGGTCGGAGTGCGCCATAGAGGCGTGTGCAGGAATTCTTCTACGTCGACGCCGTTGTCCAGATTCAGCGAATTGACTGGATCCGATTTTACTTCGTCAGTGTAGGAGCAAATGATCCGTTGAGCTTCTTCGCTAAGGTCGCCGATGCGCAATTCGCTGATGAACACGCGAGGATATTTATCTTCGGGGGGCGAGTACCAGAACGCGTTAAGCTTTTTGCCTTCGAAATAAAACGGATCACGACGTTCATAACCATAGTTCAAGAAGATTTTTTCGAACGACTTGATTCCCAGTTGTGGAACGCCCATGGTGCGGAAGGCGATGTGGTCGTTTTCAATATCACTGATCTTTGCGATTAAACCGTCGCGAACCATGCATTCGCGAACGCGGTTGACGTCAGGAACTCGCGCAGCATAACGATTCATCAAACCATCAAGGACGATATTCAGGTTTTTGATTTTGTCGGTGGACATGACAATGGCCCTTGTAGCGTGGTAAACGTTTCCCGGAAATTTGAATTTCTAGTGAAACTGTGTTTTGAAACCTAGTACCGGTTCATTGTATCGAAAGATGGCGGTTGTTTCGTGTTCGATTGAGTTTGCATTTCTGTCGCAGTGGGGCGGGGAAAATTCTCTGGAGGAAGTGTCTGGACGTGTGGACGTGCCCGGCAACCGGTCCCAGTGCGAAAATAAACCGTTCCGGATTCGGTTCATGGGTTCGGCCCGGCCGCTTACGCGACTCGGCTCAAACCAGCGGCCCGGATGCTCACGCATCGCGGCTCACAATGGCATCATGCCCGGATGCTTACGCATCGCGGCTCAAACAAGATGCCCGGAAGCTTACGCTTCGCGGCTCAGGGGGCCAAGGGATTTGACGTGCGTTGCGACAAACGTATCGAACGGTTGACTAGCTATATTTGAGAACGCTGTACACCGGATGGGGGGCGAGACGCTTGGCGCCCTCCAGAAATGCCAATTCAATCAGAAAGGCACAGCTCACGATGTGCGCTTCACATTCTTCGATCATGCGGCAGCAAGCTTCAACGGTTCCCCCGGTAGCCAGCAAATCGTCAACCACGAGAACACGCTGTCCTTTTTCAATGCCATCAATATGCATTTCGAGCGTGTCGGTTCCGTATTCCAGTTCATAGCTGTACGAGCGTTTTGCGTAAGGCAATTTTCCGGGTTTGCGAATCGGAACAAATCCGACCTTGAGTTCCAAAGCCAACGGAGCTGCAAACAAAAATCCACGTGCTTCGGCCGCCGTGATGACATCAATATCCTGGCCTCGAAAATTATCGGCCATCATTTGGATCGTCTGTTGGTACGCTTCATAGTTTGAAAGCAGTGGAGTGATGTCCTTGAACAGAATTCCTGGTTTTGGAAAATCAGGGATGTCACGAATGAACTCGTTGAGATCGATGGCGGTTGAATCTGCCATTCCAGTCTGCTCCTGTTGACGCTGTCCGATTACAAAGACTTAACTCACTCGCAATTTGCGGTGAGTCATGAATAAGGTGTCCGTAGAGTCCTCCTCTACATGTCTAACGATTCATGATACCCTATCCGGTGCCAATGGTAACCATCCGGAAGGGATTCTTTTGCCATTGAAAACCATGTGAAATTGACGGGTTGACGGTGCAGAGACGATGAAAATATTAATCACCAACGACGACGGCTGGGACGCGATAGGGTTGGATATTCTTTATCGAGTAGCTGGCGAATTCGGGCAGGTAACCGCCATCGCGCCTGAACGCCCCAGTTCCGGAATCAGCCATCAATTGACACTGCACCGTCCAATGGCGTTGATCGAAAGGGAGCGGAATCGATACTCGTTGGATGGGACACCAGCCGATTGTGTTCGCGTTGCCTTGGCAGCCGAGGAATTCGAATTTGATGTGGTGTTGTCGGGTGTCAACGACGGCGGCAACCTTGGGGCGGACTTGTTTTTGTCCGGGACGGTGGCCGGAGCGCGAGAAGCCAATTTCCACGACCTGCCGGCGATGTCGATTTCGCAATATCGAAAGCGATACAACGATGCCTTTGATTGGACCCAAACGGAAACGATGCTGCGCCGCGTCCTGCGAAAATGGTTTTCGGGCGATGAGCTTCCTGCTAGTTGCTTGATCAACGTCAACCTGCCCGATCCCGTTGAAGGCGTCGAGCTAGGTGAAATCTCGATTGTCGAATGCCCCGTCGATACGAATTCGTTCCCAGCTCAATATTCGCGAGATGAGAATCGCTTCTCATATGCTGGCCGGTATAGCCAAAGGGAAATTTCAGCGGGCTCCGACATGGATGTTTGTTTCGGGGGCAAGATTTCATGGTCTCGTACTTCTCGGAATCTGAACGTTCATTGTTGAGCGTTTGCCGATTGCGTCAGGACGCAAAAATTCGCGCTAACTGATTCCCTTTCAATTCGGTTGAATTCCTGCAGTTTGGGCTTCGATAGGTAAATGTCTGGTAGTTTCGGAAACACTCGAAAACGCTAAAATGGAGCGGTTGAGCCGCCTTTGACGAAGTGATTCCTCGCAGTCAGACCGTTTGTGACTCGAATGGTAGTCCCTGTTGCCGGGCTCAAACCAATATTACCGACCTTCGACGCGTTTGGCCGGCGAGATTTTTTGCATTTCACGGCTGCCGGATGAATGGCCTTTTTTGGCGCACGGCAGAATTAATTTTTGACAGAATTGGTTCAGGAAAATGATTGAGATCAAGGTGCCTGCATTTGGCGAGTCCATTCAGGAAGTTCAGGTTGCATCGTGGTTGAAAAAAGAAGGTGAATGGGTCGACAAAGACGAAGAGATCGTCGAGTTGGAATCGGAAAAGGCGACCCAGGCCCTGCCCTCCCCTGAGGCCGGAATTCTCAAAAAAATCTCAGCCGCAGAAGGTGCCTTTGCTAAGGTCGGTGATGTAATTGCACAACTTGAGCCAGGCGAAAAACCTGCCGGTGGCTCAACCGGTTCTGCTGGAGCGGCAACTACAGCAGCTGCAGATGCATCCGGCAACGGTTCCGGGACCATCGTGATGCCGGCGGCAGAACGCGTCTTGGCTGAATACAAATTGTCTGCGGATCAAGTCACTCCATCTGGCCCCGGAGGACGGCTACAAAAAGAAGACGTGTTGAAGTACGTCGAACAGAAAGGTCTCAAGCCAGGCGGAGCCGAAAGCAAACCTGCTTCTGTTTCTGGCGCTCGCGACACGGCGGTCCAACAGTTCAACCAAACGATGGCGGCCATTGGCGGAACGGGAAATCGTTCGGAAGAAGTGAAACCGATGAGCATGTTGCGCAGAACGATTGCAAACCGTTTGCTCGAAGCACAACAGTCCGCCGCCCTTCTGACGACGTTCAACGAAATTGACATGATGCCGGTGATGGATCTACGGTCCCGTTACAAGGACTCGTTCCTGAATAAACACGGCGTCAAGTTAGGATTCATGTCGTTCTTTGCCAAGGCGACGGTGGAAGCCATCAAGCGTTTCCCTGCGATCAACGCTGAGATTCGCGGCAATGATATCGTTTACCGAAACTACTGCGACATCGGCATCGCGATCGGCGGCGGCAAAGGGTTGATCGTTCCGATTCTTCGAAATGTGGAACTGATGAGCTTTGCTGAAGTCGAGCGAACAATCGGTCACTTCGCTGTTCTGGCGAAGGACAACAAACTGAAGCCATCGGACCTCGAAGGTGGCACGTTCACGATCAGTAACGGTGGCGTTTATGGGTCGTTGCTCTCAACGCCGATCGTCAATCCACCACAAAGTGGTATCCTCGGGTTGCATGCGATTCAGGATCGCCCGATGGCGGTTGAAGGCCAAGTTGTCATTCGCCCCATGATGTATATCGCGTTGACCTACGATCATCGTATTGTCGATGGCCGAGAGGCGGTAGGCTTCCTGCGAACAATCAAGGAAGTGCTGGAAGAGCCTGCACGTTTGTTCCTGGAGGTTTAGTGTTTTTCCTTTTGTGAGATTGTGGTGTTTTGGTAGCGAATTTTGCAAAAAATCCGTTGCATACAGGAAGTTTTAGAGCTTCGACAAACCCACATGACGCAATTAATTCGAGCTAAACAAATCCCGAATCGATAATTATTTTCTCGTTTGCATGACGCAGGCGTTTTGAACGGATGGAGTCGTTTGCAAATAAAAAAAAAAAAACATAAAGACGAAAAAAGGCAGATAAATTTTTATTTGCAGTCCTGGGTGGTGGTCCTGGCGGATACGTTGGTGCGATACGAGCCGCACAACTTGGGCTTAAGGTTGCAGTCATTGACGAGAACAAACAGTTCGGCGGCACCTGCTTACGCGTCGGATGTATCCCGAGTAAGGCGCTTTTGGAAAGCAGCCATTTGTTTGAAGAAGCGCAAAAGCACTTCGACGACCATGGCATCAGCGTTGGCACTACTCAGATTGATATCTCCAAGATGCTGAAACGAAAGGAAAAAATCGTTTCAACGTTGACGGGCGGCATTGGTATGTTGCTGAAGAAGAACAAGGTCACGGCCATCAACGGTCGCGGAACTCTCGAAGGCCCTGGCAAGATTTCTGTCAGCGGCGACACGACAACAGAGGTTTTGGCAGACAAAATTCTGATCGCGTCCGGAAGTCAACCAATGATGTTGCCGGGGATTGAGTTCGATGGCGACCTGATCGGCGACAGTACCACAGCACTTTCCTATCCGACGGTTCCTGAGCATCTCGTCATCATCGGTGGTGGATATATTGGCCTGGAGCTTGGCTCGGTTTGGGCGCGACTTGGCGCCAAGGTCACGATTCTGGAAGCGATGGATCGTGTGCTCGCGGGACTGGATGGTGAAATTGCAAAAATCGCTCGTCGAATCTTCGAGAAGCAAGGGTTGACGTTTGTTACAAGTGCCTTCGTCGAAAAGGCTCATGTGGTGAACGGTAAATGTGAAGTGCTGGTCAAAGGTCAGGACAAAATTACTTGCGATCGCGTTTTGATGTGTGCGGGACGCGTTCCCAATACCAAGGGAATGGGAATCGACAAACTGGGAATTCAAATGGATCGCCGCGGCGCGATTCAAGTCAACGATCATTTCGAAACGAATGTTCCCGGTGTTTACGCGATTGGTGACGCGATCGGCGGTGCAATGTTGGCGCACAAGGCTTCGGAGGAAGGCGTCGCGTGTGTCGAGATGATCGTCACGGGCCACGGGCATGTGAACTACGATGCGATTCCAGCCATCGTCTATACCAACCCTGAAATTGCAGCCGTGGGCAAGACCGAAGAGCAACTCACCGAAACCGGAATCGAATTCAATAAAGGCGTTTGTCCCTACGGCGCCAATGGTCGCGCGCGAACGTTGGGTGATGTTGATGGGCGGATCAAAATTCTGGCCGACAAGAAAACCGATCGAATTCTGGGCGTGCATGCCATCGGTATGCGAGCTGGGGATTTGATCTCGGAAGCGGCTGTTGCGATGAATTTTGGCGCGTCATCCGAAGATCTTGCGCGTTGTTGCCACGCACATCCAACGTTGTCTGAAATCATGCAGGAAGCGGCGCTGGCTGTTTCAGGCCGCGCGATTCACACTTAGGTTTGAACGCAAAGCGTCGTGGACAAGGCAACGAGTCCCATGAGCCCGCAGCGCAAGCAAGCCATTCGTAACACGTCGTGTCTCACGCATGACGCCACCAACCCTTGCCCCCAATCGGGCTTTTCCCGATGGAGCAGAAGGTTTGAGTACTAGTAAAACGCGGCCCCCTTTTCCCCCGCAAAGCCGGGGGCGAAGGGAGCCAGAGCTCGCTGCGTCAACGTCGTCTTTATTGTTTTTTGATCAACCAATCACCGTCTCGATCGCCCGGGACAAGCTCCCAACCATCGTTCAATTTCAACGTCCAACCTTTACCCGAAACGGGTGGCGTTTTGTCAGTGTTGGTTACTTCCAAAAGAACGCTGGAGAAGTCGTTACGAATCAAAGCCCCTTGTTCAGCGTTTAATTCACCCCAGGGCGCCGCCACGGAAAGTGTTGGATAAACGGTGCCGATTTCTTCCAGGGGGACGATGTTTGACGGGTTGAAACTCATGCGATGGTTGCCCAATGGCAATGTGAGCACTGGACCGTCGACAAACGTCTCCTTGAAGAACTCTATTTTGCGTTGTCGCTCTTCCTCGCGTGTGAGCTCTGAGTTCCACAGTTCGTCGCCATTGTATTTTCCAGCTCGTTTGCGGATTGCATCGGCACTTTCCAAAGTCGAATCAACGCCTGCGGCATCCGCTAACAGTTGCCCCAAGTCATCTCCGGGTCGCAGTTCTTTGGTCCAACCAGGCTTGAACTCCTGAATCAACAGTCCCAACGCCGGTCCTGACAAATACGCGAAGGACCGCACGTACGTATTGAGCATCTTCGGATATTGCTCCAGGTGCGCGAGCATCAGTTGTCGCTGTTCGTTCTTGCGCATGCCACTCAATGCAAAGCCCGTGAATTCTGCTAGACCCTCGTGCAATTCCAATTGGATTTCGTTGTGTTTTGCGTTTTCGAACAAGCTTTGCCGATAAAGTCGAAACTGAATCGCGTCCGCAATCGCATCGATTCGATCTACGTCTGTTGATTTAATCGCTGATGCCAGTGCACGCCATTCCAATTGAATCCAATAGCGTCCGTCGCGGCTATCCAAGTGAGAGTTTGTTGCATCCACGGACTCCAGATTCAAGTCATCTTGAATTCGATGCCAGGATTCGTGCATCAACAGCACGGCCTTTTCGCATGGATCCTCGGGAAGGGGCCACAAAACCATGGACCAATTCGTGCCCGACCATTCGCAGGAGGTGTTTGCGATTGGTACATCGCTCGGCATTGTTCCGGTGAAGACACCATCGGCTTCCACCAGCACGTTTTCAGCGTCCTGTCGATTTGCTACCGCGAATCGAGTTGATGGATCAACAAAAATCAATGGTCCATCAAGCGAAATTCCCCACAGGTTGCCATTTTCTTCATTAGCGAGTTGTTTCACCAACGCAAAACAAACTTTTGCCTCTTTCGTTTCAATCGCTTGAGGGGCCTCCTGGTGCTCTTGAGCTCGTATTGCAAGTATTCCTGAACACACCGCTAGAAAGAACGTAACCACCATAGACATAGCGCAACTGCCAGAAATTGAAATTGACGATCAGATTGTATGTCGAACTCAATTGAAGGTTACCCAGAAAAATCACTTTGGTTCGACGAAGTTTGCATTCCCGTTTTCATCGACATTCGTCGCTGTCTATTTTTTTGTGGCATGCATTCAATCGGCAAATCACTTTAGAGTATCAATACTCAATTCCAAGGGGGCATCGACGTCACGTTTCCTGGAGTTGTATGCTGCCATCCGCAATGAGGGCAACGATAATCCGCCGTGAGCCCAGCAATGACCATATTGCAGTGCGAGCATTCTCTGGCCGGAACAACAATCTCGGTCGACTCGGGTGTTCCAAATCCTGGTGCGCCAGAGGGGCGGTAAAGTATGTTGAAAACAATGCGAATCGAAATCCAGCTCGCAATTGTAAAAGCCAAAAAAACACTGTAGCCGATGAAACGTCGGATCCAGAGTACCTTCATCGCTGCAATACTCCGTTCCCGACTAATTGTTATAGCTCCAACGAATTCAATGCCGTAGGTCGATTCCGAAACAACAATGAAAAGCAAACCGCCGAACATTCCTGTTAGAAAAAAAATGGCTAGGAATATCCAAAGAGTCAGACTTCGCCGCGCACGCATCATCTAGCTAGAATCCAGATTGGCCGGAAAGCGGACGACGAGGACACTACGGGACCGTCAGATTGCGTTCGCTTTCGCAAGTTCAGTATACGAAGAAGCGGAACGGCGGAAATTACTACTTTCCAAACAGAACAAGCGGGGGCCGACGCTTTTGGCAATCGTTGAAAAAGTGCTTTCGTGAGTTCTTACGCGGCCCGGCGTGTTGTTTCGGTTTGATTCAACTCGACTGGGATTGGAAGTGAACAACTGACATCGCTGGGAATGGCCATCGCGCCAATCATGGCATCGGACGTTCGATCCCATGAGCGTGTTTCAATATCGGCAATGATACGCTCGGCGACCTCGACATTTCTGGCCGCTTGGTCGGCAGTGACTGCGGGTTGTCGGCCTGCGGCGATTGCTTGAAGCCAATCGGTTTGTTCCATTTCGATAGCGTTCACTGGAGTCACTTGAATCGTTTCACGATTAAGGACGCGAGAAAACAAATGTTCGCGAACGAAACCTTGTTGCTCTCCAGCCAAAGCCAGAAAATCAACTTCGCGTTGCTGCACCCATTCCGGCACACGCACGACATTCACGGTGTTGTTAGTCAAATTGACGGCCGCAAATCCTTGTGTGCCGAAAATCCGCAGGGAGCGTTCGTTTTCGAAACTGCAACGTGATGCGCGAAGGTTTGCGACAGCGCCGCAGCCAAATTCAAGTCGTGCTTCGGCGATATCTTCCTGGTGCCCCAGAACAGCAACGCCACTGGCATTTGTTTTCAGTACAGGCGAGTCGAACATATGGCAGGCCAGGTCGATGTCGTGGACCATCAGGTCATGCACAACTCCAATATCCGTTGAGCGAAACGTAAAACCGCTCATCCGAACAGATTCCAGGTAACGGGGGCGCCCGACATGTTTCAATGCTTCACGAACCGACGCGTTAAAGCGTTCGACGTGTCCCACTTGAACGCAAACGCCTTTTGCTGCGGCTCGATCGGCAATCTCTCGAGCATCGTGTGAATCGACCGTGACAGGTTTTTCGATCAACAGGTGCTTGCCTTGCTCAATCAGGCGAAGCGCAACGTCGGCGTGAAGTGCCGATGGAGTTGCAATTACCGCAGCGTCGAACTCATCGACAATTTTTTGATAATCGCTGACGGCTCGTACATCGAATTCGTCAATGGACCGTTGTTGAACAAGCGGTTGTGGATCACAGACGGCGACCAATTTCGCCAACTTGTTCTGTTTCATCAGACGCGCATGGATGCGACCCAGATGCCCACCACCGATGACTGCGACTCGTAACTTTTTCATGCGACTGCTTTCGTGATATGGCGACTGCGTCCATGACGACCTTCACGCGATTGATCCAGAAAGCTCAGGAATTCGAAAACTTCCGGGGTCAGCAGATTCTTGCTTTTGAGCACTTCTCTCGCGTTGTCAACGTTGACGCGACCACGGTAGAGCAAGCGAAATGCTTCGTTCAATGCAGAAATCGTTTCACGCGAAAAGTTGTTTCGTTTCAATGCAACGACGTTAGTGCATTTGCATCGAGCAGGTAGTCCGTCCGCGAGCATGTATGGCGGAATGTCCTGCAACACTTTGCTCACACCGCCGACGAAGGCAAACCGTCCGATTGAAGCGAAATGATGAACGGCGACCGATCCAGACAAGATTGCATGCGAATGAATGTGACAATGGCCACCGAGCATGGAGCCTTGGCCAATGATCACTTTATCGCCAACCGTGCAGTCATGTCCGACATGGCTATTGGCCATGAAATAACAATCGTTACCGATTTTGGTATAGCCTTCTTCTTTTTCCGAGCCGCGATTCACGGTGACGTTTTCGCGGATAATATTTCGGTCACCGACGATTACCTGGGTTGGAGTTCCCTGGTAACTAATGTCTTGTGGTTCACCGCCGAGGCATGTTCCGGGCCAGACGACATTGTCGCAACCGATCGAAACATGGCCAATCACGTTGACATTGTTAATCAACCGAGTTCCAGCACCAATTTTCGCATTCGGTCCAACGACGCAAAATGGGCCGATGTCGACTCCCGGCGCCAACTCGGCATCCGGATGGACATCAGCCAGTTTTGAGATTTTGATCTCGCCGCGGTTTCGGTTGTTGTCACGATCTTTGAGTTGTGAATCAAGTGAAATGATGTCCACGGAATGATTCCTTAAATTGTCCCGATATTATGCCGACTTGCGTAGGCTTGTTTTTACGGAAAACCGGTTGATCAGTTGTCGAACCAATTCGGCATTTAAGCGATGGCCACTGCGAGAGGCACGGAAATTTCCCACCAAATCACAACCAGCTAAAGCGAAGTCGCCTATCATGTCCAAAAGTTTGTGACGAGCACATTCGTTTTCATATCGAGTTTTGTTACCGACTGGGCCATTTTCTTCAAAGACCAGAATGTCTTTGTAGTTGACTCGCCGCCCCAGGCCTTGTCGTCGAAGCGAATCAGCTTCAGCCTGTGTCACAAAGGTTCGGGCGGGTGCAATTTCGTCAACGAAGTGCTGGTTTGTTGTTCCGATTTCTGCGGAAAATGATTGCGTTCCGATTGCCGGTTCCTCGGGGTACGCCAAGTCGTATTGCAAACGACAAACACCGTCTGCATTTGGACTAGCCTCAATCCAAGTTTCCTCATCTCCGACGCGAACAGTCGAAGTCACTATCAGACGTGGTCGCAATTGAGATTGACGCACGATCCCAATTTTTTGCAACGCATCGACGAATGGCCGGCTGGAGCCATCGACTCCTGGCATTTCGGCTCGGTCGACCCAAACCTGACAGTTGTCGATTCGCAAACCGTGCAAGGCGGCCAAGATATGTTCAACCATATCAACGGCCGTCCCATTTTTTGACAAAGTCGTTCGACGAGGACCGTCTGCCCGATGCGCGATCGATGCAGGAATGATCGGCAGTCCCGGTAGATCACGACGGATGAAAACGACTCCATGTCCGGCAGGCGCGGGTCGAAATTCGACGTTCACATCGAGGCCGCTCCAGAATCCGAATCCGGATACTGTGGTGCGGCGACTGATCGTCTGTTGGTAACGTTGGTGATTCAAGCGATCGCCCTTTTCAATTTCAAATGCCTGGGTTGGGAATGATTGAATTCCGGTTCCTATCGCATTGCGCCGTCTTTGGCGTTCGCCATGCGAGCAACGATTTCCTGCGTGATATCTCGTTCAGGGCGAAAGAAGACAACCGCACCATTGATCTGATTCATGATTGAGTCAGGATCGTCAGCTTTCATTTCTCCACCCGAATACCGGAGGACAAGGCGAATCTGATTTTCCTGGCAGTATTGCTCGATGTATTTGTTGACTTCTTCGTAAGTGTCGAAATGAACATGTGCCTCGCGTTGCATGAGTTCTCGCATTTTGTCGCGAGAGTCGACGTCCAATTTGGCGGCGGCCAAAGCCAGGTCTTTTTCGAAACTCTTGTACTGTTCCGAACCAGGGTTGAATTTCAGGGCCAAGCTTTCGGAGTCTTGAGCAAGTTTTTGACGCTGTTGGTTAACCGTCATTTGAAGCGATTCAGCTTCCGAGCGAAGGCTTTGCAGTTCCTGTTTGAAATGGGCGTGGCTATCAAAGATCACGCCGATATCAACGATAGCAACCGTCGATTGGGCATGAGAAGAAGGGATAGCGGCAAAAACCGCAATCAGACAAACCAGTGCGTTCATCGCAATCCGTTGCGTCATGATCACTTCAGCGCTCCTTGCTGTAGGTCGTTTTGATTGATTTACTGTGCAAACATCCTGTTAACACAGAGTTTTTAGTTCGTCAGGTTGATTCGAAATACCAATGGGATTTCGACATGGTGTCCAATTGTGCCGATCTTTTCGAAATGCGTAAAGATCGATTTTTTTGATATCAAGTTGAGGCAGCAAATGTCTCACGCAACTCGTCTGCCAGATCGGCGTAACGTGCGTAAAATGTTCTTGCAAGCCAACCAAGGTATACGTTCAGACCGATTGAAAAAAGCAACATTAAATACAGAAACAACGATTCGTTGGCTCTGTTGAGTTCATTCCTTGTGCTGCCGTATTCGTGCCACGGTTTGGTGTTGCATTGGTCTGGCTGCCAGAAGTGCCGGTACCATTGCCGATTTGAGCAACGATTCCATTATTTGCACTTGGGAAACTGGAGGAGTTCGCCAAGCGAACTCCATCCGACGACAAATTGGCTCGCAGCAGAGCGTTTTGCTGTCGAAGCTCATTGGTTTGCTGGTTGGAATCAAGTAGTTGATTCTGCATTAGTCGTAACTCTGCAAGTAGGGTTTCGTAGGTTTGGCTCGATGCACCATTGTTAAACGTGTTCAAGGAGTTGTTTGCAACGCCTCCGTTTGCCTGGCTGGTTGATGGGGGGCAGTCAACATGCCATTGGAATTGCTTGGGGTCGGACGTTCGAACCCTTGATTCGGGGCGTAATTGTTGGAAAGATCGGAACTTGCAAAACGTGGTTGCGAGTTAATGTTTCGATTAGTGAATGAGTACTGATCGGTTGACGGTTGAACGTTTTGGATTCCGGAAAACCCGCCTGTCGTACTGTATTGCTGATCTTGCGAATTTGCTTTGATCGGCGAAAGTTCTGAAATTTGATCCGTACGATTTGCTGGAAAAGTACTGCGGTTATCCAGCATCGGATTTGATTGGTTCTGTGGCACATCGCGTCGCTGAGGCATGTTTGAAAAATTTGGATTGTTGGACGGCGTGCCTTGGAAACCTGTGTCCTGGCTCGCCACGTTGCGAGGATACTGTGCCTGAAATTGCGAATCTTGAGGTGTTTCGATAGTTGGCCGTTGACTTGCCGAGCCAAGAGTATCTGTTCGCACTCCATCGCGCCGGGCGATGATTTCTTTCAAGTCATTAACATATTGTAGGGTTACGGCATTAATTTCCTGAGCGTATTCGTCATCGGTAGGCGTAAATGTGATTCTCACGCCGTCAATTTTCCCTCGAATTTCCGGTCGTATGACGGACTCAAGCGAGTATCGTTGTCCACCGACCATTTGAAGCAGTTCGATCAACGTGTTTTCATTGACAGGCAAAATAAATGGAACTTCAGGGCTTTCCTGATTCTGTCCACGTGCAAGTGCAGGAAATGTCAGAAGTAAAATTAGAGCGACGATAAATCTCATGGACGCTACCTCGATATGCGTGTTGGCACGAAAGTCCGTTGCCGTGCCCTAACTCGGCTGTTTGTTTCAGCGGTTTCGCTTGATTCTAAGGCATTCGGTCAAATCACCTTCGCCAAACGAAAACCGGAGCACACGTTATCCTAACGAAAATGTTCAATTTGGGTAAAGAGCGATCAGGGACGGCGTCTTTTGAATTTTTTATTTTGCGCAAGCTAGCTTAAGTCGTCCAGGATCGCTGATAGCGGGAATCCAATGTCAAAGACCAAAACCTTTCCCAGTGGCGGCCGCCCAAATTTGTTTCGAAAGCCCGTTTTTTCTGCAACAAAGGTGAATGTTTGATCGGCCTGGAAAACGCAGACGCCAAAATCGCCGGAGTCAGCATCAAAACCCGACGGCAGATCAATAGCGATCCGTCGCGCGAGCTGATCGTTTGCCCACTCGATGGCAGGGCGGACGAGACCTCGTGGTTCTCCAGTTGAACCTGTGCCCAACATGGCGTCAACGATGATGGCGTTTTCCGAAAGCGGCAACGCGTTTAGAGCGTTTTCCAGTTCTGTTTCCGTTTGAACCGAGGACGTTCTAAGGCGAAGTGCCGTGACAATACCGAAATTTGTTTTGGCGTCTCCGGAAATCCTCTGTACGTCGCCCAACACGACACATTGAACGGTGAAACCTCTTGAGGCCAAGTGTCTGGAAATGACAAAGCCATCACCACCGTTATTACCCAGTCCGCAGAGAACAACGATAGACGTCGGTTTCAGGTTTGCAATTGCTTCCGCACAACTTCGTCCGGCATTTTCCATCAGGACGATACCTGGAATCCCAAGTTTGTTAATTGCAACGGCATCGACCTCGCGAGACTGTTTGCAGGTCAAGAACGTAGGGGTGGGTGCGTTCATGTTTGCATCGAGTTCATTTCATTGAAGTCGCAAGATGTACTGGACGAACTCCTGGTCCAATTCTTCGAGCGGCTTGTCAAAGAATTTTTTAAAGTCCTCCAAGCGTTTTTCCGCGGTATCTTCGATCAGCGGTTTTTTCTCGCTGAGGAATTTCAGATACGCGGTGAATTCATCGCCATAACGATTGAGCAAGAAGTAGTTGAATGCCCAAGCTTCTGCGTAACAGTCCAGCAATTGTGCTGGGTCACGAAAACCAGAATCTTCCGATAGCATTTGCACCAGAGAGTTTTCTTTGCGGGTTCCATTTTGAAGGGCTAAGCGAAATGCAGTCAGGCGAAGGCCGTTGATTTGTCCAATTGCTCGCCAGCCTTGATTGTTTCGCATGTCAGGGACCTCGAAAAACATCGCCAGCCCTTCGTTTACCCAAACCGGCGTTGCGGCCAACCGCTCCTGCATTCCCGTGTTGAACATTAATTGATGCGTACCTTCGTGAATTATGGTCGCAACCATCGCCAGTGCGTTTGGGTTGGAAAGGATCTCGGTAATTTGGCGATCATTTTGAGGAGTGTTACTGTTTCCGGCCAATGTCGATGTCAAGTCATACATGACGACACGATTCGTCATCAGGTTGTAGTAAGCGACCATCGAGTTTGGGGGATCAATCCCCAAGTCCTTTTTAACAAATCGTGCATATTCATCGAAACTACTAAAGATGATTGCAACCAAAGGTCGGTCGGGATCCTGTTGTTCCCATTTTCGTTTCGACTTCCAATATTTGAGGTAGCCGCGATAAAGCCGTTCGTACAGGCCGCCAAGGTATTTGGCGTAAATTCGCTCGGTGTTGTAGGCGATGACCCAGTGATCCGTGGTTTCAACCTTAAAGCCTTGCGGGAGATCCGCGACGATTTGCTCGCCTAATGCATCATGTTTGATCGAAGGAAGTTCCTCGTCTACCTTCTCCAGTGATTCGATTTCGTCTGGCTGAACAAGCCATAGGTGACCGGCTTGATCCAAAAACAAAACGCCACCGTCCGAAGCTTCCACCAAAACCTTTCCTGCAAGCTCGTGATTCACGTTGTCTTGGCGAAAGCGAATGGAATCAGCGAAGCAAAAATTCTGAATCAGGCACAGTCCAATGAACAATGCGGCAAACGTCCATGCCATCAGGTTGAGGTGTCGTGAAGTAGTCAATCGTGCCTCTGCATTCCATGTTGTTCGCGAAGCCCGGCGTCGCGATTCCGAAGATCCATTTATTACAGTTTGTTCGATTTCTGATCCGTTGTCAAAATCGCGTTCTCTTGTTTTTAGGTGCTGGGACAATGAGCAAACTGGCAATCGATGCCAAAATTCCAATCCAAACAAGCGTTAGAAAACACAATGCGGCTGTTTTTTCATCAACCCCCGAATGCAAGAAACCAAGTGTCAGTCTTGGAACAGTATCCATCCCGGCTGGGACGATCAATTGTGATGCTGAGAGTTCACCAAAGGAAAAAACGAAGATTAAGAGGCTCATGCCGCCAATCGAACGAGCGTTGGAGGCGACGCACATCGACCAAAATTGCCTGAATCCATTCGCACCATCTACGGCAGCCTGCTCCCAGATCGATTGTTGATTTCGTCCAACCACCAGCCAAATCAAAACTGCGCCGATCGGCCAGACAAACAGGGAGGTTGCGACGACCGGGCCAAAAATCGTTCGATCAAACAGCCAAGTCAATATCGGTGTCTTCACCTCGGCCGAGATCGTGGCAATCATTGTTCCGATGATGGGCCCCGGCAGGCAAAATGTTAACGCTACAGAAACCCAAAAAAGGATTTTTAGAAAGCGAATCCGATAAGACATGGCCAGTGAGGCAAGCGACAGAAAAATAATGACCGCCGTTGAGACTCCGGCAATTGTTGTTGACCAGAAAAACTCTGGACGAAATGTTTGGACAACATCGGATATCGCCATTTGCAACGTTGAGTACTGAAAAACTTGGATTGCTTCTTCATTCACCATTTGAACTGACATTGCTCCGCGAATCATTAAGCTGGATATGGGGATACCAAAGGCCAGGATCAAAAGCGAAACCGCGATACCCTGCAACAGAAACCGCGAACGTTTCATACGCGAATCGTGATTAAGTTCGATTTCGGTTTGATTCCACCAATTCATCGCTGATGCACAACCGACAACCAGCCACGCAATCGTCAATATCGGGACCTCCAAGCCTAGGCTGGTCGATTGATTGGGCCAAATTGCAAACATTTGGTCTGACTGTCCCATCGCGTAGCCCAGATAGATGTGTTCCGCCAGCGTGCCGATTTGATAAATATCGGTTACTGCAATTTCTCTCGAGCAAATCAATAGAACCCATAGCAACGTTGCAAATATGAATGGGCGAATCCGATACAACGTGACTTTCCAGAAGACAATCCACGGTCCAGCCTCTAAATGTCCCTGATCCTCGTAGTGCCCTGCCCCACTGCGAAGCCCGACAAGTAACAAAAAAGTCACTTGAGGAAACGCTGCCATTCCATGAACCCAGATTGCTGCAAGCCATCGCCCCGGCATTTGTTTCAGTGGTTGATCAACTAACGATGTGAGCCACCCCAATTTCCCGAACAGTGAGTCCCAAGCGGCGACTTGCAGATACAGGGGTATCGAAGAAGCAATGACCAGTATTACAAACGATAATCGTGAGAAATGCGTTGAAGCCAAAGCTAATGCAAGTGGCAACGACAATGCGAAGGCAAAAAGCCAACTTGCCAAGCCCAGGCCGAGAGTGTGAACGATGATGGACGCTGAGATTGATTCGCTAGAAAAAAAATAGACGCCAGCTGTGTATATCGTTAGCACAGCGGTTGCCAGTGCCCACAGAAACAGACGTGGCGCTCGCGACAAATCCATCGGCAAGCTCAAACAACTTCGCCAAGCGGCGTGGAGACGTCACTCAACAAAACTTCAAATTCCCAACGCGTTACCGCAATAGGCTCGTCATAGGTTGTTCCAGGTTCTTCTTCAGCATTGACAATGAACTCATGGCCGTTGGCGGCGATGATTGAGTAGTCCAATCCATCGGTGTTGATCGATTGAATCGGTCCTAAATCCGGATGGGTGATCGAAATAACTTTGGCCCGCAGTCGTTGCATATTTTTCTGCTCACTCATGAGCTCGTTGTAGAATTGCAACTCAAACGCTTGACCGTTTGCATTCGACTTGCCGGGGCTGTTCGAAAAAAAATAGAACGGCCCTGAGTCTCCCGGCCGGACTGATTGATCCAGACGATGCCAACCTGGCTTCCAAAGCGCGAGCGTGAGTTTTCCGGTTGGATGTTCTGAGTTCATGGTGAAAATATTTCGACTTTGAAGTGAATTTGCTTTTTGGCACCAGTTCCACTACACGTAGCACTGCGGCTTGAGCCGACATTGTAACGTAAATGATTTTCCTCATTCGAGGGGGCGTCAGCTACGGTGGTAATTGAATTCCGCAATTGTCGAGTAATTCGGGAATGGTTTTTTCATCGACGAATTGCATGGCTTGAATGCCTGCTCGTTGTGCGGCTTCGATGTTTTCCGCTCTGTCATCGACGAACAGGATTTGTTCGGGCGGAAGGTTTGTTTTTCGGATTGCTTCGGCGTATATTCCAGGTGATGGTTTCATTGATTGAACTTCATAGCTCAGGACAATCTGGTCGAATTCCGAAAGATAAGGTTCCATGATCCCTTGGGCAAGAAAATCCCAGTGACCTTGGCAAGTATTCGAGAGGATTCCAATGGGAATTCCAGCTTGCTTGAACCGTTGGATCCAATCCAGGGAATCCTGAAGCGGCCAGAAAATGTCACTGCCGGCCAGAATGATTGCCGCTTCGGCAACGGATCCGTCCTTACACACGGCTTGCGCAAATTCGCTGGACGTGATCAGTCCGGTTTCATAGCGGCGTTGCAGTCCGTTGTCGAATAGAATCGTTTCAATTTCACGTGCGGAACGATCAAGGAGATTGGCGATCTGCTCGCAGGCTTTGGCGGCCGAGAAGCCGACCAGGACATTGCCGAGATCGAAATAGAAAAAGCAGGATGCCATTTACTGTCACTAAATTCTGGTTCGTGTCGAATGCATTGGGCCATTTACCAAAAGTGTCCAATGCCTTGTTTGGGAACTTCATCGGTTGTTTGAATGATTCTTTTTCGGTTTTAGTCGAATAATACGTATAATCACGCCCGTTGATGGTCCCTGCGACCAGGAATTTTTAGTTTTTAATCTGAAGGATTCGCTGTTACATGAATGAACCGGTTGTCGCACTCGAAACCCCGCCCAACATTTCAACACTGGCCAGTTTAAAAACTTCCGGGTGGAAAAGCAAAACGGTCAAACAGGAACTGCGCGACAATTTTCTGAAGGCGCTTGAAAGCGGAAAAGAACTCTACCCAGGTATTGTCGGTTACGAAGACACTGTCATACCCGAGATCAATATAGCGCTGTTGTCGGGACACGATATGTTGTTCATGGGAGAAAAGGGGCAGGCGAAAAGCAGGCTCATGAGGGGCCTTGGTCAATTCCTTGATCCGTTCATTCCCTATTTGGATATTGAGGGATGTCCGTTTCATGAAGATCCCGTGGCGCCTATCAGCACCGTGGCAAAACAATTTGTGGCGAGCCATTCGGACGAAGAAATTCCGATCGCATGGTGGTCTCGCGAGGAACGATACGCAGAGCGGTTAGCTCCGGGCACCAAATTTGCGGATATCATTGGCGAGATTGATCCGGCAAAACTCGCGGGTGGTGCGAGCATGTCAACTGAGGATGCGTTGCACTTCGGTTTGATCCCGCGAATGCACCGAGGAATTTTTGCAGTCAACGAGTTACCAGAATTGGATGAATTGGTTCAGGTCGGTTTGTTTAATATTCTCGAAGAGCGCGACGTGCAGATTCGAGGTTATCCCGTCAAGTTCGACATTGATGTATTGATTCTGTTCTCTGCCAATCCATCGACGTTCAATCGAAGCGGTAAAGTGATCCCGCAACTCAAGGACCGGATTGGTTCGTTGATTCAAACACACTACCCCCGTTACCGTGATTTGGGAATTCAGATCATGGAGCAGGAATCAGGCGTGGACCTGGATGGCGGCTACCCGGTTCAGGTTCCACTGTTCATGAAAGAAATCTGTGAGCAGATAACAATCGAAGCTCGCAAGTCAAAATATGTTGATCATCAGTCCGGTGTCAGTGCGCGATTCAGTACTGCCAACTATCGAACCATGATCGCGAGTGCCCGGCAACGTGGCGTGCTGCAACAAGAGCGTCCTGCAGTACCACGAGTCAGTGATTTGGGACACCTTTATACTTCGTCTCTCGGGAAGTTGGAGTTGGATCTGATGGGCACTCATCAAATGAGTGAGCGTCAAGTGCTTGATGCGGTGATGGCGGAAGCGATCAAAAAAGTATTTGATGAATATGTGACGGAGTTTGGACTGGCTGAAATTACGGATGTGTTCTCCAAGGGAGTTAAAATCGAAGTCGGCGATCAAGTACCTTCCTCGGCCTACGAGCATTTGGTGCGCCGAGTGCCGCAAGTGTGGGAGAAGGCGTTTGAGGTGAATGCTTCATCGAATTCGGCGGTACGGGCTTCTTGTGTCGAATTCGTGTTGGCGGGGATGTATGCCAACGATCTGATTTCACGCTCGCAATCTCACGGACGCGTCAGCTATGAAACTTAAGTTCTCAATTATGCCTTGCAAACGAGTGCTTGTGTATCTGAGAGTTGAGAACACGCCATGAATATGACTTCTGAAACTGAACCGGGCGACGGAATACCTCACCGGAAAAAACACGGTGGGATTGTCCATACTTACCAAAAGTATGATCCGTTGAAATTCCCCAGTCCGACACAGCCGCCGCCTGATTTTGTTTCACCGTTGATGGAGCAGATGTTGGCCTACGGCAGCATTCGCGAGTTGACCGAAGAGGAACTGGCCAACGCCATTCGGCTTGAACCGGGGCAGTTTAATTTCGGACCTTCTCTCGATGCGATTCGTGCGATTCTCGAAGAGCGGAAACGACGGATTCTGGAAACGTATGAAACCGATTCCGTGCAACAGTTGGCGAAAAAGCAATTTCAAAAAGCGGCAAAGAATGGTCCGCAGCCAGCAGAACGGTTTCGCAAAGCACTTCGCGTTGCCATCGATGAAGAGCAAATCGTTGATCTGGAAAATCTTTGGTATTCCGTAGGCGATGACAATGATCCGCTGGCGCAGCATCTGGTGCGTTTGATGCGTCATTTGGGTGACAAGTACGAGGTCGATGAGTTGGCTGCCAAATA
Source organism: Pirellulaceae bacterium (assembly GCA_041399045.1). Taxonomy (GTDB): domain Bacteria; phylum Planctomycetota; class Planctomycetia; order Pirellulales; family Pirellulaceae; genus BJ22. The sequence goes on from JAWKTO010000002.1 coordinate 60,476, forward strand.
CAAATTTGTTGGCAACCAATCGATGACCATACCTGAGGCCATTGAGATCAAGGAAGAGCTTGAAAAAATTGATGAGTTGTTGCAACAGCTCGAAGAAGCTAAGCAGAATGGGCAGCTTGCCTATATTGATCTTGAGGAGCTTTTTGAATTCGTTGAGCCTCGTGATATGCAATCTTTGGAGGAATTGCAGCGATCCATCGAAAACTACGTTCGAGAGATGGCCGAACGACAAGGGATTGAGAACCGAAATGGAGAGTTTCGTCTGACGCCCGAAGCGTATCGCGTCTTCCAAGGCAAACTGCTGGAGAGAATTTTCTCCGAATTGGAAGCGTCGCGATCGGGGCGGCATCAGGGCGACATATCGGGTGAGGGTGCGGTCGAGTTGCCTACGACGAAGGACTACGAGTTCGGTGATTCGCTGACTCAGCTCGATATTCCACAGACGATGATCAACGCCATGATTCGCGAAGGGGCCCATCTGCCGATTCGCCTCAAGTCAGAAGACATGGTGATTCATCACACTCGTAACAATCCCAAGTGCGCGACAGTCATCATCATGGATATGAGTGGCTCAATGCGCTACGATGGTCAGTACATCAATGTGAAGCGGATGGCGCTGGCAATGGACGGCCTGATTCGTCGTGAGTATCCCGGAGATTTCCTTGGCTTTATCGAGATGTATACGTTTGCCAAGGTGCGGACTGCGGGAGAGATCGGGACATTGATGCCCAAGCCGGTGACGCTGTTCGATCCGTTTGTGCAAATGAAATTTGACATGGGACGTCCCACTGCAAGTGAGCACATGGTTCATCCGCATTTCACTAATGTTCAGCATGCGCTGAGCCTTGCACGCCGTCTGTTGGCTAATCAAGCAACGCCGAACAAACAGATTGTTTTGATAACCGATGGTTTGCCGACGGCACATTTTGAAGACGAATCGCTCTTTTTGCTGTATCCTCCGCATCCAAGGACGGAAGAAATGACGTTGCGTGAAGGTCAGCGTTGTGCGGGCGAGGGTATCACGTTGAACATGTTCATGATTCCGAGTTGGTCGCAATCGGATGAAGATATTCGCTTCGCGCATCGTTTGACGCGACAGACCGGCGGGAGGGTGTTTTTTAACGCCGGCAAAAACCTTGATCGCTTCGTTGTTTGGGACTACGTCAAACGCAAACGAGAAATTCTTGGATAAACGTGGCTATTGATTTGGCTTTTCACGCGTGAGTCGTTGCATTAGACCGGAAGACTCGAGCAGGAAGTTTGATTCGTTTTTCCTCTTCCGTACGATCAATGCTTCAACATCCGGAATGTGCTCCACCAACCCAGAGGCAATCTCCGAGGGCATTACGCTGAACGCCGTCGCGTAAGCGTCCGCCAACGTTCCAGTTGGGGCAATGATCGTAACGACGCTCGTGTGAGTGACTCCAACGCCAGTTCGCGGATCCACAATATGTGAATATCGCACACCATCGTGTTCGATGTACTGAAACCAGTCTCCAGACGAAGCCACTGAAAAATCTCTGAGTGCGACACGAAAGGGTGTATAGTCGTCAATCGCCGCAACCTTTACGTCCCAGATTTTATCCCCTGGAGGTACACCGGAAGCCGTTACATCACCACTCGCGTCGACCAGAACATTTGCGTAACCTCGTTCATTCATTTGCATGATCAGATCATCAGCCGCCATCCCCTTGGCAATACCTCCAAAATCGATTTGCATGCCTGATTCCGTCAGGCGAATTGAGCCATCATCGTGAAACTCGATTTTGTTCATGCCTACATGTTGAAGCGCTTCAGAAATTTCATCTGGTTCAGGAAATCGATTGCGTTTGATTGCTGTTCGCCAGAGTCTACTTGAAGGGCCAACGGTAACGTCAAAAGCTCCATTTGTTTTTTCGTATACTTCCTTGCTTAATATCAAAGCACGCCGAAGCGTGTTAGAGATTGGAACGGGCGCGGCGTGAGGGGCGGTGGCGCATAGTTGGTTGATTTCACTGTCATGTTTGTAGTCGCTCAGCACCGAATCCAGCTTTTCGACCGTTTTCCATGCTTCGTCAAAGTCATTCTCAGTCTGCGCGCGTTCTTTTCCATAAACGATGACTCGAAACAACACGCCCATGGCATTGCGTTCAAATTCAAAACGCGTTGTAGTGGCTTCGGTGATACTTTGTGTTTCCGGCTGACATCCAACGATCAAGGCGAGTAAAAAAGCTGCGAGGCAAATGCCCTGCAGGCGGCAGTGCAAAAGTCTAGATTTCATAAATGGATCGTCTATTGCTCGAAACTTGTTTCGTTCGTACGTGAAAACAAGTCCTCATTTTAGTGGGATGGTGTTCGCAATGCACCCGGTAGGGGGTGTGAGCATGGACACGATCAATGAGGTGGCAGTTTTAGGAGGATAGTTTGTAACGCCGGCAAAACTGAACGATTTGCGAATAAGTCTCGCCAAAAAAATCAAATTTCATCGAGCGTCTCGTTTGTCGAGTCAAACCCGTACCGAAGATGATTAGCCGTGTGCCCTCAGGTAACGAATCGAATAGTTTGAGATTTGACTCAATCAATTTCTCGTCGCCCGCATGTTCGCCATAGCATACCCAGACGAACGCCGTTTCGATATTGTTCAAAATTGTGGGCGGGGATTGGGATGGATCAAGTGAACCTAAATTGGTCGAGTGGATTTTTGTTAGCTTCAGTGCCGAGGCTAACAGTTCGGATTCTAGTTCAAATGTTGTGGGGGCGAACGAAAAACCTACGGCGGAAATGGGGTCTGCTACGAGTTGGTGAGTGTTTGCATTGATTCGAGAAATTAGATAGCGAAGTTGGATTTGGATATTCGAGAACACAGTGGACGCAATTCTTTTGTGCTCAACCTGTTGATGAATTTCCCAGAGCACTGGCTCAATGACATTGTCAAACAGTGTTGCCAAGTCTTTTTGACTTCCTCGATATCGTTGCAATTGTGCTTCTGCTTCGACAATCTTGGACTCGCGGAGTAGTTCGAGAAAAGCGTATGTGTCGATTTTTTGTCGCGAAGCGCTTTGGTAACTTGCGTCCGCGGTTAAGCCCGATTCCCGCAAAAACTCATCAATATCTGTGGCTTTGATTCGTCGATGTCCGCCGGCAGTTCGGTGTTGCTTCAAAAGGCCTTCATCGCAGTAACGCTGTATGGTTGAGCGACTGACACCGATCAATTTTGAGGCCTGTTGGCAAGTGAGAAAGGTTTCGGCATCAATCAGCAAGATAAATTCTCCGCAAAACGAACAAAGGCCCTCGCAGCGTTATCGAGGGCCGTGGCATTACCTTGCGGTGTTCTCGGCAGGGATCAATCGCAATCGAATTTGGGAAATCGGTTGGTAGTGATTTTTACGGATGCGCAGGAGTCGACGCGTTATTCACGTTGAACACGTCGACTGAAACACAAACCTGCCGGGTAATTATGAATTGCTGAGCGTGTGCGAAACACCCAGTTGAGACAGTCGGCGTGGAATGTCATTCAATGATGCGATTTCATCGGCGGCGCCCAGAGCAATCGCTTCCTTGGGCATCCCAAAGACAACGCAAGAATCTTTGTCCTGAGCGATGGTCGACGCACCCTTGTTTTTCATTTCCAACATGCCTTTAGCGCCGTCGTATCCCATTCCGGTGAGGATTGCTCCAACCGCATTTTTGCCGACGTAACGTGCCATGGAATGAAAAAGCACATCCACCGATGGTTTGAAGCGATTCACGGGTGGCGTGTCGATGATGCGCGTGGTGTAGATCGCACCACTTCGATAAACCTCCATGTGTTTTCCGCCAGGCGCTAACAGAACGTGTCCTGGTAGGATGCGATCGCCATCCTCGGCTTCCTTGACATGCAACTGGCAGCGCTCGTTCAGACGCTGGGCATAGGAAGCCGTAAATTTTTCAGGCATGTGGATCACTGCAACAATACCGGGACTATCAGGTGGCATCGGTACGTCAACCGACATCAGCGCCTCCGTTCCGCCGGTTGACGTACCGATGGCAATCACCTTGTGGGTACTCCGAATCAGGGCTTCCGTAATCGTGGCTTTTTTAGGGCTCGCATGAGTCTCGCCGATTGGTCGGATTCGTCTCGCGACATGCGCTTCGGCTGCCGCTTTGACCTTGGCGATAATTTCTTGCGCAATGTGACTAACACCATCGACCACGTCCAGTTTGGGTTTGGTGATGAAATCGATTGCGCCCAGTTCCAAAGCGCGAAGCGTTGTGTCACAGCCTTTTTCTGTTAGTGACGAAAGCATCACGACGGGCATCGGCCGAACCGCCATGAGCTTTTCCAAAAATGTCAAACCATCCATCCGGGGCATTTCAACGTCAAGCGTCAAAACGTCCGGATTCAGCTTGTTAATTTTATCCTTGGCAATGTAGGGGTCGGGTGCGACGCCAACAACTTCGATACCTGGGTCTTTGGAGAGAATCTCGGTGATCAACTGTCGCATCAACGAGGAGTCGTCGATGATTAGTACTTTGATCTTGCTCATGATAAATCGTCCTGAGGGTTTGGGGAGAGTTGTATTTAGAACAACTCGTATTCCATTTCAACGGGTTTGGTTTCGTGCTTGACCAATTCAAATTCCGCTTGAACTTCATGGTTGCTGCGCGCCAGACATTCGACGAACGCTTTGCCGTTGTGTGTAAAACGCGACACGTCGGCCTTGGCTTCCGCCTAAATGCTGACCCTTGATCGGAATGTTTTCCTGGTCCAGAAAGTTGAGTATGAAGTCAATGTTTTTCTGACCAATCATGCTTGTTTTTTGCAAACTGTTGACCACAGCGCCGCCACCAAAAACCTTGGCTTCCAAACGACGGCGGTCGCCGCCGAGTTTCATGATTTCGTTGATCAACAGTTCCATCGCATGAACGCCCAGCGTCGGACAACCAGCGACTCGCCCGCCAGACTCAGGAAGCATGAAGTGATTCATGCCACCAACTTGGTTGATGGGATCGTAAAGGCAGGCAGCGACGCACGAACCGAGCAGTGTTGTCACACATAGCGGCTCGCGACTGGCTTTGACCTCACCGACGATAATCGGCTTCGTGGGAATCGATGAATCCAATTGCTTGGCGAATTGCAACATGGTCGGCTGACGTGTGCTGTCTGTCGCTGGCTGCGGCGCAACAACCGACGAACTCCCGGATTGTTGAGCAGACGGGGCCATCGGCTTTGCGGAAGCTGTGGGAGGCAACGTTGGCTTGGGCGCCGATACGTCGGATTTAAATGGCTTGCTTGCGCTTGAGTCGTCAAATTTACGCAAACCGGCTGGTTGTGTCAGCTTGTAGACTGTATTGCCCAATGCCTTGTATAAGTGGCCGACTCGAGTCAGGTTTTCGCTGTGCCCAATGATCAGATGTCCATCTGGTTTGATGAAATCGGAAAATCGAGACACGAGTTCGTCTTGCGTCTGGTCATTGAAATAGATCATGACGTTTCGGCAGAAAATCGCGTCGAACTGCGTATTGATCGGCCAAGGGTAATCGACGAAGTTGATGCGACGGAAGGTAATAATTTCCTTCAGTTCATCCTTGGCTTTGAAAAGTCGAGCATACTGACTGTCAACCGTTTCAAAGAATCGCTTCATGCGTGTCTGGCTGACATCGGCGAAACGATCGAAGTCGTAAACGCCATTCTCTGCCTTTTCGATGATTTCGCTGTCGATGTCTGAGGCTAGAATGCGCAGATCCCAGCCCGATTTGTTGGAAAAGTACTCACGCAACACCATTGCGATTGAGTAGGGTTCCTCGCCCGATGAGCATGCGGCACTCCAGATACGAACCTTGCGGTCTCCAGTTCGCTGGGCACGCGCTTCCAATGCAGGGAGAAGTTCTTTTTGCAGAAACTCAAAGTGATGATTTTCGCGAAAGAAATCGGTTTTGTTGGTCGTGATGCGATTGATCATTTCGATCAGTTCGCTGCCGTCGTGCTCGCCGCGAGTAACGAAATTGTAGTACTGGCCATACGAATCAAAATTATAATGGCGGAGTCGTTTGAGCAATCGGCTGGCAACCAGATTTCGTTTTGCGTCGCTAAGGGAGATTCCTGCCTCCTGAAAAATCAACGCCTGGAAGTCAGCGAATTCTCGTTCCGTCAAATTGATTTCCATAGGGTCCGACATGATCTGCTGAGTCTCATTCAAATGTTATTCGGTAAAAATAAGGGCGGACGGTCCTCGCAGACCGAAAACCGTCTGCCCTTGATCAATACACGCCTGCCGAATACACGGAGGTCGTGGAGAAGTGTTCGGTATCACTACGAAAGCGAATCCGATAGAGGATGCCCGCCGGTTGGGGCGGGCACTCTCAAGGTCACGCCGTCAGGCGACTAAAATTCTAATACTGACGCTGAATCAACATGTACAGCTACCGGAGCAACGGGTGCTGCAACGGGAACGCTGTAGCTGCTTTGCTGCCGCGACTCGTGTTGAGTCGAACCGCTTGTCGCACCACCAACTTCGAGTCGGAACTTGGCAACCATGGATTGCAAATCGTTTGCACTGGAAGCCAGGTTTGAAGCGGTCGAAGACATCTCTTCGGTTTGCGTTGCATTATTTTGCGTCACACGGTCCATTTGAGATACGGCCTTGTTGACCTGCTCGATACCTGCCAACTGTTCTTTCGAGGCAGCTGCGATTTCGGCAACGATGTCTGTAACGCGTTTGACACTGTTTACAATTTCCGACAATGTCTTTCCAGATTCGTTGACCAGTTCAGTACCATTTTCGACTTTGCGAACGGAGTCTTGAATCAACGTCTTGATTTCTTTAGCAGCAGATGCACTTCGTTGAGCCAGGTTGCGAACCTCAGCAGCGACTACCGCGAAACCGCGACCTTGTTCACCCGCACGAGCTGCTTCAACCGCAGCGTTCAACGCCAGCAGGTTGGTTTGGAAGGCAATCTCGTCGATGGTCGTGATGATATCCGCGATCTTGGTCGAAGCGCGGTTGATTTCAGCCATCGCTTTAACTGCTTCGCCGACGACTTGTCCACCGTTTTCTGCAACGTCACGTGAGCCGTTTGCCAACTGACGAGCTTGTTGAGCATTGTCAGTGTTTTGCTTGACGGTCGAAGTGATTTCTTCGAGACTTGAAGCAGTTTCTTCGAGGCTCGATGCCTGATGCTGAGCACCACGAGAAACTTCCTGAGTTGCAGAAGTCAGCTGATGAGCTGCCGAAGCAACACCTTGAGCAACTCCGCGAACACCACTCATCGCATCTCGCATTGCAGTGACTGCCGAAGACAAAGCTGTTGCAACTTTGCCGACTGCATCGTCACCCATGTCAGGTACTTTCACAGTGAAGTCACCCGCTGCCATCGCGTTCACGATGTCGAGTACTTTAGCAACTTTCTTTTGAGTTTCCTCAGCGTTACGTCGTTCTGTTTCAGCGCGAGCTCGCTCTTCTTCTTCCGTGCTTTGCTTGTCAGCAAAGAATTTGGTTAGGCCTTCGCCCAAACGTCCGATTGCATCGTCACCAGCAACCGTCAGAGTTTGCGTGTAGTCGCTACGTGAAACTTTGTTCGCGACTTCCAGAATCTCATTAACTTTCTCCTGCATTTCTTTGGCGAGGCGAGCGTCACGCTTTTGAGTTTCCTCAATTTCACGTTGCATTGCCTTGGTATCCGAAATGTCGGTTGCAAATTTTACAACTTTGATCACGCGACCATTTGCGTCGAAGATCGGGTTGTACGAAGCGTTGATCCAGACTTCTTTATTGTTCTTGCCGAATCGCAGGTATTCACCAGCATCGAAATCACCGCCGGCCAATTTTTCCCAGAACGCCTTGTACTCGGCTGTCTCTGTGAATTTTGGATCGACGAACATGCGGTGATGCTTGCCCTTGATTTCGTCCAGGCTGTAGCCAACAGTTTTCAGGAAGTTTTCGTTGGCGTTCAGGATCGTACCGTTAGTTTCAAATTCGATCATCGCTTGAACGCGGCTGATGGCTTTGAATTGACCTTCCAGGTTTCGCACATGATTTCACCCTTGGCGTCACTGACCCATGACAGTTTTCAGGAAATGTGTTCAACGTCAGCCCACTCCAGAAACCAGTGATTTCACCTTGGCGTCAAACTGACCCATGACGTTCAATTGGAAGGAAACGTCTTTTACGCGGATGTCAGTCGTGTAGGGCAGGTTGTTTTTGTCTGCCAGCAGACGTCGCTGATGTGACGGATCTTTGTGGAACTGGTCGATGCACAGACCGATCATGGCGTTGGGATCAAACGTTGGCCAAATCGAGCGGAACAGTGCCGCGTACTTGGTCAACAACTTTACCGATGCCTGGTTCTGATAGGTAACCATAAAGTCTTTGTCAACCATCATGGTGGCAGTCAAAGCCTGCATAACAGCATCAGCGAAAACATTATTCGCTTTGGAAGCTGGAGCCTTTGTTTTCGAAGCGGGAGCCTTGGTTCGAGTGTTCTTGCGTGTGGTTTTTGTAGTCATGGAAAAAATACCTTTCAAATTCTTTTGTGTGTTGGTTTGGTTTTTGAGGGGTTAAGGCTGCTGATTGCCGTTTCATCACCTGTTCGCAACAAGTGATTGATATTGAGCAGTGTCACCAGTCGATCGCCGGATTTGGCGAGACCCGTGAGAAATGCCGTGTCGATTCCGACACCCAGGTCAGGAGCTGCCTCGATGGAATCGGCTCCGACGTTCAAGACGTCTGAGACGGCATCAACGACGAGACCCATGATTCGACTTCCCAGGTTCACGACGATGATCACCGTGAATTGGTTGTATTCCGAAGCCGGCATGCTGAACTTGGATCGCAAGTCGACGACGGGAACCACGGTTCCCCTCAGGTTCATGACGCCTTTGATGTAATCAGGCATATTGGGAATGTGGGTCAGGTGCGTCAGCCCCTTGATTTCCTGAACTTGCAGGATATCGATCCCAAACTCCTCTTCGGCCAGCGTGAAGGTCAGGAATTGGTTCCCTTCCTCTGCTGTCCCAATCATGGACATACTGTTTTCAATTTCACTCACATGAATTCTCCTTATCGGTTTCGGTGTACGTAGGACACGATTGCTCGGCCGAAGACAGTGTTGACTCTCGTTGCAGGCTGGGCTGGCTGCGTGTGGTCCGGAGGTTGATGTGGTTCAGACCATTGATGTCGAGAATCAGGGCGACTCGGCCATCGCCCAGGATCGTAGCACCGGCGACCCCCGGAACCTTTTGGAAATTGGTTTCGAGGTTCTTGATGACAACCTGTTGTTGTCCCACCAGCTCGTCAACCGAGATGGCGAATTTCCTGCCTTGGTCTTCGACGATGACCAACAGGTTTGGATTTACAAATCCAAGGTCCTCTTCTGACATTGCCAGAAGTGAATTGAGACGCAAAAGGGGTACAACTTCGCCGCGAAGTTTAATAACCTCGCCCTTCCCCAAAATGCGTTTAATATCGTTTTTGCCTGGGCAGATTGACTCGACCACGCTCAAAAGCGGAATCACAAAGACTTCCTGTGCGGATCGAATAATCAGGCCATCAAGAATGGCCAATGTCAAAGGCAGTCGGATTGTTACCAGGCAGCCTTTTCCAGGTTTGCTGCGAATCGAAATGCTACCTTGCAGTGATTCGACATTTCGCCGAACAACATCCATTCCAACACCGCGTCCGGAGACGTCAGTGACTTCGGCGGCGGTTGAGAATCCAGGTTGGAAGATCAACCCATTGATTTCTTCATCGCTCAGCTTGTCGCCTTCAGAGATGAGTCCGCGTTCGATCGCTTTTTTCATGATGCGATCACGATTCAGCCCGCGTCCGTCATCTTCGATTTCGATGATGAAGTTTCCACCTTGGTGGAAAGCACGCAAGCACACGCGGCCTTCTTCAGATTTGCCAGCAGCAATTCGCTCTTCCGTTGTTTCGATTCCATGGTCAACCGAGTTGCGAATCATGTGCAACAACGGATCGCCAATTTGATCAACAACCGTTTTATCGAGTTCCGATTTCTCTCCTTCCGTTTCGAAACGGATCTTCTTGTTCAGTTTCTTGCTCAAGTCGCGAACAAGTCGGGCCATTTTCTGGAAGGTCGCATCGATCGGCACCATTCGCAGCGAAAGGCTCATTTCCTGAAGGTCTCGTACGACCTTGCCCAATTGGTTCAACGCAGAAGATTCGCGATCGGGATTTTCGCGGTAGAATTCCTGCTCGACCATCGATGTGCCAATGACCAGCTCGCCGATCTGATTGATCAGGTTGTCGAGACGTTCGCGGTCGACACGAACGGAGTCTTTGATGGTCGTGATCGGTCCACCGGATCGACGGCGGTCTTCACCACTTCGGCGTTCACCTTCAGAAGTTTCGAGCTGCCTGCTTGATTTGATTCAACGACTTCTACCACCGCAGGAGTTTGATCGACGCATTCAAATTTGCTCTCTTCGTCAAAGAACATGGAAACGTCGTCCAGTTTCGAGGCTTCAAATTCACCTTCGAATTCAATTTTCCATTGAATGAAACAGCTTTCGGGATCGAGTTCGGCAAGAGGCTTCAAACGGCTGACGTCTGGCACGCATGATTTGATTTCGCCGAAGCCGCGAAGTTCGTCCAAGACCAACATTGGATTTTGACCGAAGCGGAAAAAGTTTTCGCTGGGGACGAAGTTGATCAGGTATTGATGGACACCCGATAATTTGTTTTCTGTTTGAGCAGCTGAAGTACCTTCGGCCGAGTTGGATTCCATTCCATTGGCAACTTTGAGACGTTGCAGAACTTCGTCCATATCCGCCGGAAGGTCCGTCTGACTTTTTCAGCTTCAACCAACGCCGTTAATGTATCAGTAGCGTTCAGCAATAATTCGAGCAGATCCGCCGTCGCATTCAGTTCACCCGCTCGCAACCGATCGAGCAGGTTTTCCAGGACATGCGTAAAGCGACTGACCTGTTCCACGCCAAATGTTGAGCTCGCGCCTTTAATCGTATGGGCAGCTCGGAAAATCTGATTGAGCAGCTCTGGATCACCGGGGTTGTTTTCCAACGAAAGCAACGCCGACTCCATGCTCTCCAGATGCTCTTCCGCTTCAACGAAAAACGTTTCGCGGAATTTGTTCATATCAATAGTCATCTTTGCCACCTTACCTTGGGTTAACGAACAACTTTGTTAACCACTTGGGTTAATTGCTCGGGGTTGAATGGCTTGACAATCCAACCTGTTGCGCCTGCTGCCTTGCCTTCTTGCTTCTTGGAATCCTGAGATTCCGTGGTCAGCATGAGGATGGGGATAAAACGGTAGTCGTTTTGTCCACGCAGGTTTTTGATCAAAGTCATTCCATCCATCTGGGGCATGTTCAGGTCGGTGATGACAAGGTCGAGTTTTTTACCTTTGACCTTGTCGAGTGCGTCCTGGCCATTTTCCCCTTCGATCACATCGAAGCCCATGCTTTGGATGGTGAATGCCACCATCTGACGCATGGACGTTGAGTCATCGACAATCAGTGCAGTTTTGGACATTTCGGTTACCTCTCAAAATTGTCCGATCGGTTGCTAAAAGAGTTCGATATCGCACTTGTTCGATTCAGCAGCTTGCTCAACCGCGTCGTGTGCAAATCGTTCCTGGTTCATCGTGTACATACTTTCCAGTTCCGACAAGATTTTGACAGCGACGGGATTGTCGTCTGCCGCATCACGCTCGGAAACGGATTCGCGAATCAACTCCTGGATTTTGTCAGCCGCAGTCATGACGTGATCCATTTGCTGGTTTACTTCGTCCTGGAATTGCAGCAACGTCACGGCTCGCGAAATGTCAGTAGACAATTCCTGTCCGAGTTTGGTTGCTTCAACCAGATTCGATTCGAGACGAATCTGGTTTCGTTCCAGTTCATTCAAAAGATTGTGTGCTGCGTCGGTTTGTGCCGAAACTTTCGCCGTCGATTGTTCGGCGTAGGCACTGGTGCGTTCCGCGACCGATTGCAAGTGAGCGGAGAAAGCCTGAATGCTGTTTCGAATATCTTGGCTGAGGTTCTCGACATTGGTGGCCAAACCACGAGTCTGGTTGGCGACTTCGCTAAAGGCGACACCGTTTTCACCTGCCTTGACTGCTTCCATCTTTCCATTCAACGCCACAATTCGAGCGCGATTGGAAATGATTTCAACCTGAGTCAATGCGCTGTGAACGGCATCCAACTGTGCCTGCAGGCTTAAGACTTCGGAGCTGATGTCGGCAATGATCGAGTTTCCAGCATTCAAGTTGTCGACCAGTTCCAGAATTTGAGTACGTGCGTTGTCAATCAGGTCAGCACCTCTGGCTTCCTGATCGCCGCTGCCAACCGTCAGATGCACCATCTGGTTGGTGTTCGTTGCCATCGCGCTGAAACGTTGACACGTTTCGATGACAGCAGATTCGATTCGCTCGCGAACGCGTGTGATCTGCCGATTGACGACACCGAGAACGGGTAGGCAGGCGGCAACTTTCTGCGAGGGAAAATTATGAAACAAATTCATTTCTTGCTCGTGGTTTGTTCAACAGGGTCTGGTAGCTGTGGGACGTGCAATCAAGCAAATAGCAGTTGGCCAAGGCCGATTGCATCCATCGAGTCGCGAAGTGACGCTGGAAGTTCCGAAATTTCAAAAGAACGTCCATTAATGTTGCACTCGGTTTTCAAAGCGAGTAACAACTGCATTCCAGCAACATCGATGTATTCGAGATCTTTGCAGTTGATTTCGAATGAACGACTTGCCCTTTGATCCATATTGAGCAGCTCATCGTGAAACGCATGAACGACAGAAACGTCGAAGTCTCCAGCCAGAAGTATCGTGGCTGCCAGTTGGTCGTTTTCTGTTGATAATTCAATCGCGTGTGCCACGAGAAATACTCCAGGTTGATGTTTCGTTTTTTGGTTTCGAAGCGTAGATCAAAGCGGACGCAGCATATGTGGAGAAGGGCTGCGATGAGGATCTAAGGAGGTGATCAAGTCGTTTGAACGTTACCCCTGAGAGGGCGATGAACTTCGAAGTCGCAAAACCCTATGACACTTTTCCGAATAGGCAAGAAATTCGTTTAGCTAAAGAATTCCGATGGTGAGCACTTTGAACAGTTAGCAGGTCAGAAAAACGAATTTGGTCCGGAAAGATGAACGGTTTGCGACGTTTGTCAGGTAGTGGGAGTTGTAACGATTCAGACCAACTTTGCAAGTTTTGATTACGGGAAGCCGGAGTAACTGCGATAAATGAGTGCAAATCAATCCAATTTTCGAGGACAGGAATTTTGGGTTGGCAGGGTTTAGAAATCAGTCGACGAAGGACGTTTGACTGACGTTTCGACAATCATCGTACCGGTTGCAACAAATGTTTAAACTTTAACAATTGATTGAACCACGAAACAAAAAGGACGGAGACTTGTGCTCCGTCCGCGTTCCATTTCGATATTTGAAGCTTTCGAATCTATTAAATTGCCATTTAGCGTCGTGCAAATAACCGCCCGCCATAAACTGCGGCAGATCCCAGTTCTTGTTCGATGCGCAACAATTGATTGTATTTGGCCATTCGGTCACTGCGCGAAGCTGAACCGGTTTTGATTTGCCCCGTGTTTAGTCCTACAGCAAGGTCGGCGATGGTGGTGTCTTCTGTTTCACCGGACCGATGGCTAGATATGCTGGTGTAACCATTGCGATGGGCAAGGTGGATCGCTTCGATGGTCTCAGTCAACGTGCCGATTTGATTCACTTTGATCAAGATACTGTTAGCGATCCCCTCGTTGATTCCTTTTTGCAATCGCTGGGTATTGGTCACAAACAGGTCGTCACCGACGAGTTGAAGTCGATTTCCCAATCGGTCCGTCAACAATTTCCAGCCAGCCCAGTCGTCTTCGCTGCAGCCATCTTCAATCGAGCAAATGGGATATTTGTCTGCCCACGCGACCAGAAACTCAACCATTTCCGACGAGCTGATTTGTCGGCCGTCGATCGTGTAAACTTGTTTTTCTGCATCGTAAAATTCGGTAGCAGCAACATCCAATGCGATTTGAACCTGCTCCCCCGGTTTGTAACCTGCCTTCTCAATGGCGGTCATGATCAAATCGAGTGCTTCGACATTGGAGCCCAGATCCGGTGCAAAGCCACCTTCGTCGCCAACGGCCGTGTTGAGTTTCTTGTCATGCAACACCTTTTTCAGGTTGTGAAAAATCTCAACGCCACAGCGTAGGCCATCACTAAACGTATCGAAGCCCAGCGGCATCACCATGAATTCCTGAACGTCGACAGAGTTGTCAGCATGTTGGCCACCATTAATGATGTTCATCATCGGGGCTGGCAGAACTCGAGCAGCAGTGCCGCCCAGGTAACGAAATAGCGGTTGGCCGGTGTGGATTGCCGCCGCCTTGGCAGTCGCCAGAGAAACCCCCAAAATCGCGTTGGCTCCCAGATTTTTTTTGTTTTCCGTACCGTCCATTTCGCACATGACGGCATCGACCAATGGCTGGTCGAGAGCAGACATGCCGACAATTGTATCCGCGATTTGCTCGTTGATATGATCAACGGCTTTCGTCACACCCTTTCCAAGAAACTGTCCTTTGTCGCCGTCGCGTAATTCCCAGGCCTCGTGGGCGCCTGTACTGGCACCGCTAGGGACAGCAGCACGGCCAAAGCTCCCATCCGAAAGAACGACATCGACCTCGACCGTGGGATTTCCGCGGCTGTCGAGAATTTGACGGCCGATCACGTCAACAATTGTGCTCATGATTCACTTTCTGACAAAAAACGAACTAGCTTGCCATCCGCTGAATGACAAGAAATTGATTGTGCAAACGTTGTTCAATTGTGAAGAATTTGTCTATCTTATTACAGGACCCTAATGATTCGCTGTAGCATGTTTTTGGATACCGGGGCCGCTTGTGGTAGGTGAGAAACGGTCAACGCACGAAAGGCCTGAATTGTTTACTGGACTAATTGAAGAAATGGGAACCATCGCGTCGTTGGAACGCGACGATGTGGCCGCAAGAATCGAAATTGATACCAGCATTGTTGTGGAAGGCGTCACGATGGGAGCCAGTATTGCCGTCAACGGCTGTTGCCTGACTGTCGTTTCGATCGATGGTGGGCGGTTGGGTTTTGATGCGGGGAGTGAAACACTCAGCCGGACCAATCTGGGGAATTTGACGCCTGGCGATGCAGTTAATCTTGAACGGTCAATCAAAGTTGGTGATCGGATGGGAGGGCATTTTGTCACGGGACATGTTGATGGTCTGGGAACCATTCAGGAAATCCGAACCGAAGGCGATTGGTCACATTACCGTTTTGTGGTGGACGAACGCCTGAGTCGCCAAATGGCTTCAAAGGGCTCCGTTGCAGTAGACGGTATCAGCTTGACTCTCGTTGAAGTGACACCAACCAGTTTTTCCGTTGCACTCGTTCCCCATACATTGTCCGTGACAACGCTTGGATCGAAAAAGGTTGGTAATCTGGTGAATCTGGAGACGGATGTTTTGGCGAAATACGTGGAGGCGCAGATTGCTGCTGCGGGTAACAAGTAGTGCTAGCTGATTTGCATTCGGACTTGTTGCTCGACTTTGTTTCTTCTACTGTCCTACCGCTTGTGGGTATTTGTATGTTCAGGTTGGCTTCGGTTAAGGCGTTGATCGCATTTCCATCCTTTGGAAAAAGGGGATGACGATGGCGTTGAGCAACCTACCTGAGGATCATCCATCAGGACCGGCGAGGCAAATCCTCGTTCGTGATCGATGGTTTTTGATTTTTGGGGCTTTGGCAATATTCACGTTGGTCATTGTGGCCGGTGTTTTGAAGCCTAACGCTTCTGGCGAAGGAACACACCGACAATTAGGATTACCCCGTGTACTTTCAAAGTTCTTTGGCGGGTACCGTGTCCATCATGTGGGATGACGACCAGTTGGGCTCACATGGCGAGAGGGCAATTGATTCA
The DNA here is from genome assembly GCA_041399045.1 of Pirellulaceae bacterium. Classification (GTDB taxonomy): domain Bacteria; phylum Planctomycetota; class Planctomycetia; order Pirellulales; family Pirellulaceae; genus BJ22. The sequence goes on from JAWKTO010000002.1 coordinate 76,368, forward strand.
GGCGGCACAATGCAATGTTGGCGGAGTGTTGCTTTGGGGAGCAGCGTGTTTCACTGGAATCTGGATGATGGTGTCGGGTGTGCGAGGGCGGTGGTTTCTGGGATTACCCAACGGCGTGTTTTGGGCAGCAATTTTTTTGCCAATCGCGCTGGTCACCATGGTGGGATGGCTGGTAAAAATATTTTAGGTGAACTGAGTCAAAGGTTCAGAATATGAAATTTGCACGGAAGCAAATCTACTTGGCGGCAATAGTGGCACTGATGATTCCCGTTGTGGCAAGTACAGGGTGCATCGGAGCGATGGCGCAACTGATGTACGTGATCCGCGGTCACAAAACCAAAGCTGCCTACGATGGACTCGAAGGCAAAACGGTTGCCGTGGTCTGCGTTTCTGATGCAGAAGCATATGGGCCCGATACGCTGAAGTACACTGTCAGCAAAATTGTCAGTTTAAAACTCAGCCAGAGCGTCAAGAAAATCAAAGTTGTTCCTCCTTCAAAAATTGAAGACTGGATCGATACCAATGGCTGGGATCAAATGGATTTCACGGAAATCGGCCGAGGCGTTAACGCCGACATGGTGGTCGCCATTGAAATTGCAGGTTACACGATTCACGATGGAGCGACACTATACAAAGGTCAATCGGATCTGACCGTCAGTGTTTACGACATGAAACGGGATGGCCAGGTGCAGTTTGTAAAAGGTCCTGAAAACTACGTTTTTCCGACAAACGGACGGCCAGCGATCCAATCGACGGACCGACAATTTGAAGCGGTCTATCTCGCCAAGTTAAATGATCATATCTCAAAGCTGTTCTATGATCACGATGCACTGGATGATGTCGCGGAAGACGCTTCAATGATGTTCTAAAAAGCGTGCGACCGATACTTACCGTTTGTACAGCAGTTCGAAAACGGATTGCGTGTACTCTCAGTGGGCATCGTACTGGCTGAGGCATGTCAACGCGATGCCAAGCGGACGTGGCAGCCAATGGCAATATCAAAGCAGTCATTCCAGTGCCTTGACTAAGTCGCAATGACTAGTGCTGCCAATCAGTTGGACTTGGAGTCGTCCGGCGCGGGATTGGGATTCTCAGAGCCAAAACTCTTCCATTTCATTGCGCGTCGAAATGGTTCAATCCTTAAAACAACTTCACCATCATGAAACAGGCGAACCGTTCCACTTGACTCTGACACGACGGCAGCGATGGCCTTGGTGTTCTTACTGATTGCAGCACCTGCGTAATGACGGGAGCCCAAACCTGTGGAAAGTGTCAATTCGACAGGTGACGTGTCCACAATACGGCAACTGCCTTCGACAGTTCCATCTGACGCAATCACAAACATTCCGTCTAGTTGAGCAAGTTCCTTGATTCCCTCGCGAACACGCTGATCAGCGAGGTTTCGTTCTCGTCGAGGATAGGCTTTGACGAAATCGAACCCTCCTGGCTGGCTCTCTTCCAAGACCTTGCGGTGGTCTCCAACGACAAACATGGTTCCCACTGGTTTGCCTTCCCTGCCCTCGCGTCCGATCTCGACGGCCAGGTCAACAACCAGTTTCAAAGTATCCAGAGGAACGTTAGTTTCCAGCTTTTTCAGGTCTCGAGCTGTAAGTTTCCCTAGTCGCTCATTGAGCTGGATTACGCTGAGAGAATCAACGTTTTCTGTTTCAAATGCGCTGTAAACTGCTACAACCGCAGCACCAGGTTCGACCCATTCATTTGCAACCGCGTCCAGAATCGCTTGGGTCAAACGGTCATTGATCGTGACCTCTGGAACTGCCAAAAGTATCGAGCGAATTTCATTTTCTGTCGCCGAATTGACGACTTCTTCCAAGTGGCTGGCGACGATTACGTCAGATTTTTTAGATTTTTTCTTGACCGCCGACCAATCTGCAACGGACTCAAGAAGCAACAGCACCGTGTTTGACTCCACGGTTCCAGCCAGTGCATTGGCCAAATCAACGAATGAAATCAAATTGTCGTTGTCTTTTGGTGCCATGGTCGTATCTGTCGCTCAAGGAATGACGCCAATTTAGACTTGAAAATGCCTCAAATCAAGGTGGCTGGCGTTGGGCAGGAAGGGAAGCGTCCGCAGCATTTGCGTTGTTTCAACGTACGTCCATGGACTAACGCGTCGTTACGTTGTTCGAATCTTGTTGGGCAATTCGCTGTGAATCGCCGACAATCTGATTGGCATAATTTTGCCACTTCCGAATGTCAGCTCCAAACGATTCACCGGTTACTCTGGCCATTGATTGAGTACCACGTCGTCGTATCGCCGGGTCTGGATCGGTCAATGCCAGCCGTAACGCGCTGACCGATTGTGAACCTGGGAAATCGCCCAACGCTTTTGTAGCTGCGAGCCGTACGTCAATGTTGGTGTCGCTTCCAAGGATTTTTTGGAGCTCAGGAACAGCGACGTCATCGGACATTTTTCGCCACGCTTCGACGACCGCCAGCCGTACTGACGCATCGGGGTCAGAATATGCCTGACGCAAAGCAGCTTGAGAGTTGGGGCAGTTGAGCTCGCCCAGTTTTCGAACGGCTTGCAGTCGAACTAACAAAACAGGATTCCGCAACGCAATATCCGCCAGCTTACTCGCGGCTTCGTTCTGTTCCGTCGCGCTCCGGTCCGATACCGCAGCGACCCATTCGTTCATTTCTTTCTTTTGTTCGAAAAGAGTGTTCGCCAACTGTTCCTCTTCACTCCATTTCTGGGTGGCCCACGGCGAATATCGACCAAGTCGCCAAAACGGTCCTTCTGCGCATCCCGCCAATGTCGAGACACCTACTAAAACGTGCAAAAGTAAAATGGTTTTTGAGATTTTCATATCCTCAAAATCCTTGCGGAAACTATAGAGAGAATGCACTTCAAAAGCTACCAAAGCTATAATCTTCGGTCGAATGAATCCAAACATACGTAGATTCGTACGCCTGGATTTTGCAGAACAATTAGCAGGATCCACGAATTTATTCGAGGTCAATTAAATTGTTTGAGTTGCTAGCGGAGGAAGACAAAAAAAAGCTGCGAACCTTCAAATGAAAATTCGCAGCTTGGGGTTTGAATTCGGAGGGCACTCAAGTGCCCTGGAGAGTTTAGTTCAGTTCGATTGGTTGATCATCATCCATTACGGGAACCGAAGCAATTTTTGCGGGTTGCCCTGCATTTGCTCCGGTAGGCTTGCCCTTTTCCTCGTAGTAGTTTCCGTATCCGTACCCGTATCCATATCCGCTGTAGGAATATCCAGATCGATACGCACCATAGGTGTACTGGCTACCGTATCCCGACTGAGCACCGACGCCGTTTACGACGACTCCAACGATGTTCGCTCCAAGGTTTCGCAGAACTTCTACGGCACGCTCGGCACTAACTCGAACATTTTTCTTGATTCGCATGGTCATAACCACCCCGTCGACACGAGTCGCAATCGGACAAGGGTCGGTAACCGCCAGCAGTGGAGGTGTATCGATTACAACGAAGTCGAATTCAGCACGCATCTGTTCCAACAACTGTCGAACATGAGGTGATGTTGCTAATTCGGCGGGATTGCTCGGCTTTAATCCACACGGCATGATCGAAAGGCCCTCGATTTCTTCACAATCGAAAACGACATCTTTCCACAGTGATTCGCCACTGAGTACCGTCGCGAAACCCTCTTTGGAATCAATTCCAAAAATCGCTCCCACGCGTGGGCGTCTCATGTCACCGTCAACCAGCAGCACGCGTTTCCCTGATTGCGCAATCGATACCGCCAAGTTTGCTGCAGTTGTTGACTTACCGTCGCCAGGCGTCGGGCTGGTAACCTGGATGATCGAGCTTTTCTTCCCTTGGGCATTAAAGAACAATGCCGTACGAACAGCACGAAAGGCTTCAGAGACCTGTGACTTCGGGCGGTGATAAGTGCAAATAACAGGCTCAATGTGCGAGTCTGATGTGACGTAACGTTTGCTTTGAGAAATCACAGGAATGTGCCCAATCAAGGGCATTCCTAAAGAGCGAATGACTTCATCTGGGTTATGGAATGTCTTGTCAGCAAGGTCGACGAGGCAGCCTAAACCAAAACCCAACAGCGATCCAAGTAGTCCACCAATTACCAAAACGACTGGCAAAATTGGCCAAACCAATTCACCTGCCGATGCGTTCATTTGACGTTTGAAATAGAAACCTTGTTGAGTCGAACTGTTTTGAAGCTGTCCAGAGGGGTCGAGTTCCAGAATTTTGCTGCGCGTCTCTTCCAGATTTGATCGAATGAATTCTCGTTCTTCTTCTAATTTCGTTCGTTTCATCCGCAAACCGGCAAGCGATTCAGCTTGGGTCGCATGGTACTGCATTTCCGTGTTAGCAGCCAGCAATTGCTCCGATTTGTCGTCAACTTCGTTGTCAAGTTTTTCGATCGTTCGACCTAAGATAATGTCAGGCGGAATGGTCGCGTCAATGACAGGAGTTTCCTCTTGATTTGCAAGCAACTCGTCATATTTCTGCCGATATTTGTCAACAGTTTTTTGAGCCGCTTTCACCCGATAATGCGAGGGGCCCAGTCGAAGCAATAACGTTTCCAGTTCATTTTCAGCTTCCAGAATTCTAGCCACCAACCACTCTTGGGTATTGGTTCGTGGCAAATCAATTCGCGGACGCTCGATTTCGATAAATTTTTGTTGTTCCAGTAGCCAGACCTCTTTTTCCATGGCCTCAGCACCCGATTCAATTGCAACCAGTGCACGTTCCCGCGCGGCAACGAGTTGTTGAAGTTCGGACTTTAGTCGTGCGATTGACGGGGCAAGCACGGTCATGGCATTCGTATGAATGTCGCGACCCATGTCGTCCAGTTTGGTAACCAAGTCATCGTTAGGAAGTTCATTAATGGCTTGAGAGTTCTGGTTGTAGTCCCGCTTAAACTGCTCTTCCATGGTTGCAAGGCGTTTGTAAGTATCCTGATTTTCGTTTTCGAACTCGTTCTCCAAATCCTTCTGGTAGGTTTCGACCATTGCATTTAGAACGGTTCGAGCGTCGTCTGGATACAATGCAGTAAACTGAAGCGTGTACAAATAGTCATCTTCGGGGTCCGGGAAGACTTCAAGATCGCTCAAGACTTTTTCGATCACATCCGATTGCGAAAGCGTCGAAAATGAGTCAAGCGTATACAGCTTCTTCTCTTCAAAGCATTTTTCGATCATCAACGGCTGAGCAATACGTTTGTCGTGCCGTTCAGGGAGGATTTCTATTGCGTCAGGTTGTACGGAATTGTTCGAGAGCTTACTCAACCGCACGAAACTTGGATCCTTGGGAGTAATCGAAACCCTAGCCTCGGACCTGTATGTTGGTGCGGTTTGGTAATGGTATAGAGCCCCCAGTAAAATTCCGGTGACCAATCCCAGAAACACGATCCATTTGCGGCGGTTCAGGATTCCCCAAAAGTCAAAGCTGCCTTCATCAACCATTTCAACATGTTGCATTTGCGTTGGTTGATTGGGATTGTTCGTCAAAGAGTTCATACTAACCGGGTCTCACTGGACAAAGACGAGCGATCGGAAATGTGTCGAGGAAATCGTACGAAAACGGCGTTAAGTCGGTTCGGACGACCGCTTTCTCAATATAACATTCAAAAAAACGTTCTCAATAAGCAAAGCAAACTTGCACTCTTCTTCCGGGCATTTATTTGAAACCACGAACTGGACTATTGGGGATATCCCCTGTAAATCGCCTAACTGGAAAAGTCGCACCAAGCAGTATTTTTGACAGGTTTCGGGAAATTGGCTCGACACTAGTTTTGGCCATGGTTTCCAAGCCTCGAAACCAAGCACCGAAATTGCTAACATTTGCACCATGACAACAACTCCCATGATGCAACAGTACGAGAAGGCCAAAGCGGCCGCTGGTGACGCCCTGCTCTTTTTTCGCATGGGCGACTTTTACGAATTGTTTCACGACGATGCCAAGGTCGCGGCGAAACTCCTGGGGCTGACACTGACCAGCCGAGACAAGTCGGAAAACCCAGTGCCGATGGCCGGGTTCCCTCATCATCAACTCGAATCCTATTTGGGAAAGTTGATCAAGGCCGGGAAACGTGTCGCCGTTTGCGAGCAAGTCGAAAACCCAGCCACGGCTAAAGGGCTCGTGCGTCGCGAGATCACTCAGATTGTCTCGCCAGGAACGGTAACCGATGGATCGATTCTGGATCCATCCTTGTCGAATTACCTTTGCGCTCTCGTCAAGGGAGAAAAAAACGATGCCGGCCGAATGGGTGTCGCTTGGGTTGAACTTTCGACAGGGCAGTTCGCCGCTGCCGTCGTTTCGGAATCAAACGCAAGTGATTTGATTGAACGCTTGAATCCAAGTGAAATCCTGCTGAGTCAGAAACAAAAGGATTCGCTGTTGGGGCTTACGAATGCTGCGGCGATCACCACACAGCCCGACTGGGCGTTTTCCGACAAACGTTGCGATGACACACTTAAGAAAAAATTCGGCGTCGCGACTCTGGAAGGATTCGGTTTCGAGGACCACGAGCGTCTCGCGTTGCGCGCTGCTGCCGCAACCATCGAATATCTGAATGAAAGCCAATCTGCTTCATTGGATCACATCGCACGCTTGTCCCCCTATCGTTCAAATGATTTTGTGGAGATTGATCACGCGACCTGGCGAAGTCTCGAGATCACCCGGACCATCCGCAATGGTCAGCGAGAGGGTTCGTTGTTTGGCGTGATTGATCGCCGTAACACCGATGGGCTCGCGGATGCTGGGACATTGGTTGCTCGCTCCACTGCGCGATGGCGATGAAATCAATTCGCGACTGGATGCGATTCAGGAATGTTGCACGGACGCGAAATTCAGGAATGGAATTCGAGACCTTCTGAAATCAATTTATGATCTGGAGCGTGTCATCGCCCGTGTCGTAACAGGACGTGCCTCCCCTCGCGACCTGAAACAAATTTCCCAGACGTTGGAGGTCCTGCCCAAGGTCAAGACATCGTTGCAGGGGCGAAACGCCAAGTTGTTAAGCAAACTTGAGACGCAATTAGACGTTTGCCCAGAGCTGTGTGAACAGTTGTCAGTTGCGCTCGTCGACGATTGTCCGCTGCAAACAGCTGGCGGCGGATTTATCAAAACAGGATTCAATGCTGAACTTGACGGCTTTCGCGAGTTAGCCCAAGGCGGCAAGGAATGGATTGCCAGTTACCAAAAGCGAATCATCGAAGAAACCGGAATTCAGAACCTCAAAGTCGGCTTCAACAAAGTGTTTGGGTATTACCTGGAGGTCAACAATTCCCAAAGCCCAAAAGTACCAGCGACCTTCATTCGTAAACAAACGCTTAAGAATTTTGAGCGTTACATCACTCCCGAGTTGAAAGAATACGAAGAAAAAGTTTTGTCCGCGGATGATCGGGCCGTTTCTCTCGAATTGGAGATCTTTCATGAACTGCGAGAGCTTGCACGCCAACATGCTGTGCGACTAAAGCAAGCGGGAGAGGTCCTCGCTACCGTCGATCAACTTGCGGCATTAGCACAACTTGCCGTTGAACAAAACTATTGTCGCCCGCAGATCACCAACGATCGAGAACTTTCGATTCTGGATGGTCGACATCCGGTGCTGGACGTGGTGCAACCGCTGGGTGCATTCGTTCCCAATGACTCGTCGATGGGAGAAGTTCCCGGGTGGATTCATCTCATCACTGGGCCGAATATGGCGGGTAAAAGTACCTACATTCGGCAGGTGGCCCTGATCACGTTGATGGCTCAAATCGGCAGCTTCGTGCCAGCGCGCGAGGCAAAGATTGGAATCGTCGATCGAATCTTTGCGCGTGTTGGCGCCAGCGATGAATTGTCGAGGGGCCAAAGTACGTTCATGGTGGAAATGACCGAAACGGCTCGAATCCTGAACACGGCTTCTGATCGCAGTCTCGTGATCCTCGATGAAATCGGTCGGGGAACGAGTACCTATGACGGCGTCTCCCTCGCATGGGCGATTGTCGAATTTCTACACGACCACCTTGGATGCCGAACACTGTTTGCAACGCACTACCACGAAATGACATCGCTCGAATCGACGATGACGGGCGTCAAAAACTACAACGTCAGTGTTCGTGAATGGAACGACAAAATTGTCTTCCTGCATAAAATCGTTCCTGGCGCAGCGGACAAGAGCTACGGAATTCATGTCGCGCGTTTGGCGGGCGTTCCCGATTGGGTAAATCGTCGGGCGGAACAGATCCTTGAAAATCTGGAGTCTGGTCGTACGGACAGTGAACAATCGACGGCGCAGGCGGCAGGAAAGAGCAAGAACGAGATTCAACTCACGTTGTTCGAAGTTGCGGAACACCCTTTGATTGAGAAAATCAAGCGCATTGATGCCAACCATGTGACGCCGATGAACGCATTGGAGATGCTGCAGGCGTGGAAAGCGGAATTGGATCTGGGCGATTCGCCGCTAAAACACCGCGAGACGGTTCAGAAATAACCTGGGCGCCAGTTGTAAATTGACTTGACGATTGCCAGCTTGACCGATTATTCTCATGACATAGTTGCATCAAGAGTCCCACAGAGCAATTGAATTTTGTGGGCGGCAACCGAGCAGCAGTGTTCTTTAAAATTCCTGTCTTGCCGCGGTGCCGAGGGCCTCTGTTGTGTCAATCGATTATTGATTGAGGCAACAGATCAGATGCGGTCGAATATCATCCTGAGAAGCAACGGGATGAAGTTGGATTCGACAAAATCGACGATGGTGGTCATCGTCACGTTCTGGCCTCAACCTTGATGTCGTGACCTTTGATGGAGAATCACGACATGTCATTGAACCCTAAAAACGACAAATCGAATTGTTCGGCGTCACCGCAAACACAGGTGCTGAAGCCGATTTCCGGTGAGACGCCTCGGCCTTCGTTGGTCGCTCCTCTCATTCAGTCAACGACCTACGTTCAGGAATCGTTGCCAGCCGAGCCCGGGCATACCTATTCGCGAGTTTCCAATCCAACGGTTAGCGAGTTGGAGGAAGTGTTGGGGCGATTGGAGAATGCGCCGCCTGCGGTCTGTTTCTCAACCGGGATCGCTGCTGAGTTGGCATTGTTCTTAACGTTGTTGAAAAGCGGTGACCACGTTTTGGCCGGACAGGCAATTTATGGCGGAACCGTTCGCCTGCTAAACGATTTGTTGACTCGTTTTGGCGTTGAGGTTTCGTTTGTTGATGCTTCGGATGCCGAGAAGGTAAAACAAGCCATTCGCCCAAATACTCGGTTGGTATTTATCGAAACTCCCGCGAACCCAACGTTGGAGTTGACGGACATTCGCGCGATCGTGGATGTCGCTCACGCCCACAACGCTTATGTTGCGGTTGACAACACGTTTTTGACCGCCGTGCTGCAGCAGCCGTTGGAGTTAGGCGCTGACTTCAGCGTCTATTCGACGACCAAACATATCGAAGGGCATTCGGCGGCGTTAGGAGGAGCGATCGTTTGTCGTGATGAGGGTTTGTTGGAACGTTTGCGGTGGACGCGAAAAACTAGTGGAACGATCCAAACGCCGTTCAACGCTTGGCTGACGCGGCAAGGACTCAAGACGTGTCCGTTGCGAATTCGACAGCACAGTCAAAATGCACTTGAGTTTGCCCAGTGGCTGGAGCAATGTCGTGACGTTGCCAGCGTCTACTACCCAGGACTGGAATCGAATCCAAACATCTCGCTTGCTCAACGCCAACATCTGGGCGGGCACGGCGGCGTGCTCGCATTCGAATTGGTGGGGGGATATGAAGCAGCTCAACGTTTTTTGCCCCATCTGAAATTGGGGCGACTGTGTGAACATGTCGGAACGGTCGAAACTTTATACACCCATCCCGCATCGATGACGCACGCCGATGTCCCGCATTCCCAATTGGCCCAGGCTGGAATCACACCGGGAATGATCCGAATATCAGTTGGGCTGGAAGAAGTTGCAGAGATAATCGCTGACTTCGAACAAGCAGTTCGATTGATGCAAAACTCGAACCAGCAAGTCGGCGAATCCATTCGTTCAGGCAGCCTTTGCTAGAAGCTGTCAGGGTATTGAACGTCCAATACTCCGCCGTTCCAACGCAGTTAAACGTTATCCGTCGTTTCCAGCAAATTCAAACTTGGGACTTGACGGTGGTTCGCCGGTCGCAGCAATGACCTGGATTTCTGAGCTCCGATCGGCAGATTTAGGCAACAAAACAACAACCAATACAAATATTCAATCGGAATTCGTAAAGTGGAAAAACAAAAAATTGTCGTGCTGAAATTCGGTGGCTCGGTACTGGCTGGCGAAGATGATTTACCTACCGCCGTCGGTGAAATCTATCGCTGGGTTTCCAATGGGTATCGCGTGGTGGCTGTGGTTTCTGCCATCGGTTCAACGACCAATCGCCTTTTTAATCGCAGCCACAAGTACGGAGCGCGCTTGAATCCGCATACGATTGCGCGTCTGGTGTCGACCGGTGAAGTCGAAAGTGCAGCACTGTTGGGACTGGCGCTCGATCGAGTCGGCTTGGCCAATGAGGTTCACGATGACACCTCCCTTCAAATTCGAACGGAGGGTGATGTGCTCGACGCAGAAATCACATCGATTGACTCGACGCGCTTGAGCGAAATTCTCAAACGTGCCGAAGTCGTGGTGGTACCTGGATTCGTGGGGCGCGGGCAAAACGGGATGTCCAATCTGCTGGGGCGAGGTGGAAGTGATTTGACGGCACTTTGTATTGCTGAAGCGTTGGGCGCAGATCATTGTTTTCTGGTGAAAGACGTGGACGGGTTGTTTGAATGGGATCCGAAACGATCTGGGGCCCCGCGACAATACCAGCAAATCAGTATTAGTAGTGCGTTACAACTGGACGAAGCGATTGTGCAGCACAAAGCGGTTCGCCTGGCAAAGCGATTGGCGATCCCATTTCACGTCGGGAGTATGCGATCGACGCACGTCACCGCAGTTGGCGATTTTAAATCAGATCAGTTCTATTCGGATCGGACTCGAGTCGAACCGCTTCGAATCGGCCTGCTGGGACTTGGAACAGTAGGGCTTGGAGTCTACGAACAACTGCGTCGCAATCCTATGGTGCAAGTTGAATGGGTTGGAGTTCGTGATCGATCCAAGGCTGTTGATCACGGCGCACCTGCGTCCATAACGACCAACGACCCCCTTCCGCGAATCAATGATGACATTGAACTCGTGATTGAATTGATCGGCGGGATTGAAGACGCGTACAACTATGTACAGGTTGCCCTGAAATCCGGAAAGCATGTGATTACGGCTAACAAATCCATGATGGCAGCGCATGGTGTTGAGCTTGCGGAATTGGCGGCACAGCAAGGTGTCCGACTGTTGTTCTCGGCTGCTGTTGGCGGCGGAGTCCCGATGCTGGAAACCGTTGCGAGGATTGCTCGCCATGATGAGATCGTTCATCTGGAAGGAGTCCTCAATGGAACATGTAATTTCGTTTTGGATCGTGTCGCTGCCGGGATCAAGTTTCGGGAGGCTGTTTTTTCAGCGCAACGCGAAGGGTTTGCTGAGGCTGATCCCTCACGCGACTTGGACGGTGTCGATGCCGCCGAGAAACTTGCGTTGATGATCTGGAAAGCGACTGGCGAATTGAACAACGAAGATATCCAGGCAGTGCCAGTTTCAGAAAATTCGATTTCGCAAGTCGTTTCGAACGCCCCCGGGCACGTCATTCGGCAAGTGTCGACGTGGCAAAAGCCGGTGAACGGTTCTGGGGGCGAGAGTCATGTTCGGCTGGTCAACGTACCAGCAGGGCATCCGTTTGCAAAACTGCAAGGCGAAGACAACTGTTTGAAAATCTTGACGGCTTCCGGGAAACGATATCAATTGGTCGGCAAAGGGGCGGGACGATTTCCCACTTCACAATCCGTACTAAACGACTTGAACGAACTGCTCCGGCATCTGTCTCGACAGACGGAAACGCTCTCGGAAACGCCTGTCGCCATTTGACGCACGGCGTTGGCCAATGGCGTTGTGTGCGGTTTTAAAAATCGATAGCAGTTGAAAAAGGGGAAGTTGGTCGATAAGCCGGGTTCTGTTCACCACTTGGAATCCAGGTGGTGTGACAACCATTTATCTGGGACCGGAATTGCTCCCGGCCTCGTGCGACCTACCCGAGAGTCAAATGTGACGAGCCGCCACGTCCTCTCTGTTTGGTCTTGCTCCGGGTGGGGTTTACCGAGCCAGCCGAGTCACCCCGGCTGCTGGTGGGCTCTTACCCCACCATTTCACCCTTACCAATCCCTGCAACGAATTGCAGCGATCGGCGGTATCCTTTCTGTTGCACTTTCCCTGATCTTGCGACCGGTCGGCGTTACCGACCACCCTGCCCTGCGGAGCCCGGACTTTCCTCCAACCCGCAAATGCGAGTCAGCGGTTGCCTGACCAACTTCCCCGTAGCATTTTTACTGCAGCCACTCGCAATGTCAAAAGGAGGAGGGCGTTGAAGTCCGGGACGTCCAATTGATGTTAGTGCTAATTGAGGTGCCATGCGAAACACCACAAAAACAAAAACATGAGTTCCCTTGGTCTCTCAGGAAACTCATGTCTCGGCGAATTGAATTTTTCGGTTGAGCGCGGTTGCTGCTCAACTCGGGTTGTAGCCTGAAGAGGCCAAGTTATTTACGGAAGATTTTTCCGATGCCCGATGGCGTAGGTGTAACGATGATTCGGTCACCTGGCAATATTTGGTAGTCTTGCTCGTATTTGAGAATTTTCTTGCCCGGCTGGAATTCGCAAGCCATTTTCAACGTGCGGCCTGATTCAGGTACGACCCGCATCAAGTCAACGGATACTTCGGAAAACGGTTTGATCGCGCCGGCTTCTTCCAATGCCGCTTGAACCGTCAGGTTTTCACGAACGACACCTTTGTATCCGTTTTTCGTGCCCATATTTGAAACCGTAATGATTTCGAACTGCCCACCGCCAACGGATTGCTCCGTTGTTGGGATGTCGTTTTGAGCGAAAGGCATCATCGTAGAACAACCCGTGCTTATAACCGTTGCAGCGGCGAAAAGAGAGGCTGAAAGGACGACAAGGATTTGTTTCATGATCGAATCCGATTCGGCGCGTTAAAGTTTTCCTAATCCCCCCATTCTGAGTTTTTCATCGACCGATCCTGTTGAAGACTTTAGCGATTTATTGGCTTTTCCATTTTCGTAGTAGCTTGTTGTTTGCTAGCGTTTTGTCCCTCACCTATCATTTTATTTTCTGACCGAGGGCTGCTCACTTATGTCAAAGTGCAAGGGTTTGTCGGGTGGAAGCAATTCAGAAATGTAAAGCAATCTTGCAGGAATCGAGTTCTTAAGTTGACTTTTGACTTCGTCTGGGAGACGGTCAGGGTGATGCAAGATGGTAAATGCAAAGAGTGCGGTTTCAGCCATGTCCTCGCGCGTCGGGTTGTTTTTTGCGTATAACGTTGCGAAGGATTTGTCGTTGGCTTGAGCCATTTTCCATCGCGTGCTATCGGGGTTTACTGCGTCCCAGGCAGCATGAACCGACTCTTGGAAAATCGTTTCTTCCAAATCGTGGTTTTCAATGCGAACATCAGCGTTTTCTGCATAAACGACGATCAAGCCAACATCTGAGAAAGCCGTTGTGTTTCGTCCGCCGTTGTGCACGCACAGGCGACTAACCCCGCGACGCAACGCCGTGGGGAGTTTTCCCAAGGGATGCACAAATTTCAAGGCCAAGTCTCTCGCTCCTGTCTGATCAATTGACGAGGCATCAATGTAAATGGCAACGGAGGTGCTATCTGAGAATTTGGTTTCAAACGAATAGGCTTCTTGAAACAGGTCGGCAGACGATTCTCGTTTGTCAGGCATTTCGGCTAATGCACGCTCTTTGAACTTGAGTTCTGAGAACGTCGACGGGTCGTCTGCGGTAATGAAATCGAAATCTGTTGAGGCAATGGAGTTCTTGAATTCTTGAGCGAATGCTGGAACGGTTTCGCAAAGTACAAAATCTAAAACCACGACAGCAACGAACACTAATTTGCTGAAAAAACTTGATTGTGAGATTCCGTTAACCAAAATCATCTTCAATTCCAAGTCTGTTTAATCTCCTGCACGAAAATCCTCGCTTGGATTCGCCGAAGGAATCCTAGCATTTTGACAGATTGAGGGTAGAGAGCGATTTGGCCAAAGTCGCGAGAAGATTTTGAGTGGGGATCAGAAAAGCGTGATCATTTCAACGTCTTCGGACTCGTCGACCATGCATTCAGCCGGTTCGTCACAGGCGAGCTGGCTGGCGGTTTCATTGAGTTCGCTCATGGTTCGCGTTTGCTCGTCAACAGCGGAGGCAATTGACGAGACCTTGCGATTAACTTCGGCAACTGTGGATGTGATTTCTTCCGTCGAATCCACGACGCCTTGAATGTTGGCGCGGATATCGATGACTGTCTGTTCGATATTTTTCGTTGCGTCGGCAGTCTGGCGTGCCAATTCTTTGACTTCGTTTGCCACTACCGCGAAACTTCGGCCTGCCTCCCCGGCCCTTGCAGATTCGATCGTCGCATTGAGTGCGAGCAAATTGGTTTGTTCGGCAAGGTCGCGAATGAATTCAACGACCTTTTCGATCGTAATGCTGCTTTGATTGAGCATACGAACAGACTCGGTTGAATTTCGTGCGAGCTGTTCTGCATTGGCTGTCAAAGCGGCTGTTTTGTTGACGCTGTTGGAGATTTCTGCGCTGGTTTGAACGATTCCTTCCGAGCTGCGCGCAACGGCTTCGCCAACGGCCATTGCCTGTTCTCGCAAACGCACCATGTCTGAAACATCGTTGAGAAACACGACGACTTTAAGCGGTTGGCCGCTTTCGTCGAAGGCGAGATTATAGTTTGCTTGAACCCAAATCTGGCGGTTGTGTTTGCCGATCCGCAGGAATTGCCCTTTATGGCATTTGCCATCTGCAAGAGATTTCCAGAATTTTTCGTAGCCCGAGGCGTTCGCTTCCGAAGGGGAGACGAACATACGATGGTGTTGTCCGCAAATCTCTTCGAATCGATACCCGAATGTTTCCAGAAAGTTTTGATTTGCGTCTAAAACAGTCCCGTCAAGGTTGAACTCGATCATTCCTGTTGAACTTGCGATCGCATTGAGTTTTGCGCTGGTATCAAAACCCAAAAGTTTTTGCCGAGTGATGTCGGTTGCATATTTGACGACCCGAACAACGTTGCCTTCCGTGTTTTTTACTGGCATGAATGAAGCTTGGAGCCAAATTTCAGTACCGTCTTTGGAAAGTCGTTTGAATTCGCGAACTTGGGCCTTGCCGTCGATCAACGAGGTCCAAAACGCCTTGTATGCATTGGATGTCGCCGTTTGTTGCGAAACGAATATACGGTGTTGGCGACCTTGGATTTCATCCAGGCGATAGCCCATCAAATCCAGAAATAGTTGGTTGGCGGTCAGAATTTTTCCGTCAGGCTTGAATTCAATCGTGGCATTACATTCGCGAACAGCCTGTAACTCCGCCTGCGCTTCGCCCAGTTCCCGACAGACCCGTTGGTATTCGGAATGCTCGACCTTTCCAAGAGCTTTTTCGCGTTGAGAGAACCACCCGAACATTATTGACCTCAAAAGACATAACCACTTTTGCGGCAAATAGGGGGTCGGGGGAGAGTTGAGGTATCAAAGTTGAGAATTGCCGTGGGAAAAGGTGGCTTGAGAATCGGTGTCCTGCCAGGAAAAAATTCAAAAATGACTCAAAAAGTGGCTTCAAACGGCACAAGTAGGGGACGAAATGACATTGCTGTACGGATTTCAACTGCGTCGTTTCGGCCGTTTTGGTTTTTTTTGTTCACGCAGGACGTAATGATTCCAACAGCAACTAACATGAGATTCTTGAACACCAGGCGCTCAACAAGACGAATAATTCATGCCTTTAAAGAAAATACTTCGCGCGCCGCCGCGGGCTGTCACCACGATTCAGCTATTTGCCGCAGGTGTCGATGGAACGGAGTCACTAAGTCTGATTGTCGATGACCAGGTCGTCCAGACGATTGCCAATATTGGTGGGAATGCGTACACAGAGCAGTATGAGCAGTTTGAAGTCGAATTGCCCTACCCCGTTTCAATCGATCAAATTCGGATCGCTTTTACAAACGACAGTGTGGATCGCGATTTGCGCATCGACAAAGTCGTATTAAATGGCGAGACATACGAAGCCGAAGCCGACAATGTTTTCTCAAGCGGAACGTGGACCGGACAATCGATCGAACCAGGTTATCACTGTACGGAATGGTTGCACACGAATGGAGAGTTTGTATTCTCCAGTCAACCCAGACCCGTTGGGCCGATTCCGGGAGCATTCGGTAACATCCAGATCGACAGTGACTGGTCGGTATTACATCATCCTGTCGTCATGTCCCACCCGATCGCGTTGATGGGCC
Source organism: Pirellulaceae bacterium (assembly GCA_041399045.1). Classification (GTDB taxonomy): domain Bacteria; phylum Planctomycetota; class Planctomycetia; order Pirellulales; family Pirellulaceae; genus BJ22. The sequence continues at coordinate 92,753 of JAWKTO010000002.1, forward strand.
CAGCGTCCTACAACGATTCCGGGACTGGTGCCCCCATGATTCGCTATGTCGATTCGGTAGGTTTCGATGCACGGTTTGGTGAATGGGAAAACGAAGACGGAATCCACGGTTCGGAGTCGATTGATTGGTTGATGTTGCCAACAGGCCGTTTCACAACGAATGACGGAAGCGTATGGGAGATTGGCGAGTTTGATTTGTCGGGTGTTGGCAATTGGACAAACGTTCCGTTTGAGAAATCATTCACAAAACTCCCTTGGGTTTTTCTCACGATCCAGACCAATGCCGACGATGTCCCGCTGATCGTTCGCGTTGACAATGTCCGGATCAATTCATTTGATGCGGCCTTATTTGTTGAGGAAGCTTTAGCATCTGTCTCAACGCCTGTCGAACGTGTCGCCTATGTGGCCGTGCAGCCAGCGGCGGCATCAGGCGTTGTTCGGATTGGCAATTCAACGATTCCGTATCTGTTCGAGTGGAGTTGGCCCGATGATCTTTGGGGCGGTGTCGGCACCGGATATCAACTGGGAGCCATCGAAGAAACTTCACTGGATGCAGAGACTCGGCACTATAAAGAGCGGACTAACGTCCTGCGGCTGGGCGGGTTACTTTTTGCACAAGACTACGTGTTCCGCAGTGAAGATCCTTTTGTTATTCGTGCTCAGCGGGACAATTATGATGTCGTTGTGCCAGAAGGGTTTCAAGTTCGCTCGTTGGTTCCCGGCCAACAGTTCGAGGATGCTGTTGCGATTGATGTTTCTAACGACGGGCGTGTGTTTGTCGCTGAAGAACGCGGTTTGGTATGGGTGATTGAAAATGGTGTGAAACAACCAGAACCGATGATCGACATTCGCTCGGAATTGTTTCGCGGACTGTCCGATGAAGGTGCGTTAACGGGAATGGTCCTTGATCCTGGTTTTCCCGAAGTTGGATTCATCTATCTTTTGTACACTGTGGAAGAAAACGGATTTCGTTTCGGACGTGTTTCGCGATTTCGAGAACATCCCAACCGGAGAAATTATTCTGCGCCAGCCAGTCAACGAATTCTGATGGGGAACAATCCGACAGATGGGCTGATTCAAGAAGTGTTTCACAATGTCGGAGACCTTGAGTTTGGCACGGATGGCTCGCTTCTGGTCAGTTGGGGAGATACGGCAGGGAATAGTGCCGACGATGATCGTCAGTTTCGTTCCCAGAACAATAATACGCCTGCAGGCAAAGTGTTTCGGCTGAATCGTTTCACGGGACAAGGGTACCCGACGAATCCTTTCTACAACGGTAATGGAGATGCCGTTCAATCGAAAGTCTGGGTGAAGGGGCTGAGGAACGGATTTCGATTTGGCGTGCATCCTGACAACGGCCGTCCGTTTCCGGGTTCGGGACGACCAGGGACGTTGTATATCGTCGATGTGGGGCGTTATCAATTCGAAGAACTCAATATCGCACGGGGCGGGGAGAATTTTGGTTGGCCGTACTTCGAAGGCAATTCGTCGTATCGTAGTGGCGCTTCAATTAACCACACTGGTCCCGTGGCTACGTTTCCACATCCGCAGGCCCGTTGCCTGATTGGCGGTGACTTCGCGATGGCCAGTACTTGGCCGGCAGTGTATCAGAACCGTTTCTTTGCCGTTGACTTCACCGAAGGCTGGATGAGTGCCTTTGCGCCGGATGGCGATCACACGTCGGTGAACGAAATTCCGTTTGGAGAGGGTTTTCGAGGCGTTACAGACATGCGGTTCGATCCACTTACTGGGCGAATGTATTTCGTGGGACGCGGCTCCAGTGAGTTCTTTCCCGACGGCACTGGCTTGGACGGTGTCTTCTATCTCGAATACGTTGGCGAGTAGTCAGGTATACAACACATAAACTGATTTGTTTGCTACTTAGCGGCGGCGCATGACGAGGGTGCTCAAGATCAGGCCGAACAGAATGCCGATTGCGCAGACGATGATCAGAGGCCACGGTGCCTGGTAATGTTCAAAGCCGTGTTCGAACTGCATGCCGAAGATCCCGCAAATGGTTGCCAGCGGAAAAAACATCGCGACGAGCCAGTTCAAGCGATGGGCGGCTCGTGCCATCTCCATGCTGGCCTCCGCCTGTTGTTCGGCGCGACGCGTTTGAGCCATTTCCATTCCGTTTCGAGTCGCATCGTACAGGAGCTCGGCCGTCCTCGTGACATCGTAAGCCTGATCGCGGATGTTGATCAGATTGCGATCGTCGGGGGCAAGGCGTCGGGCCTCTTCAAGGACCTGATGGAAGTGCTCGATCGTTCGCTTAAGCGGCGCAACATGATCGAGTACATCGAAGTATTCTTTGGCCGTGGTGGCCGCGTCTTCCAACTGGTCGCAATGTTCTACGGCGTCACGAAACTCGTTGATATGATTTTGCAAGGCTGCCAAGCCACTGCCTTTCGACGTCGCGTGCCATTCCCCACTTCCGTCCTTCCAGAACAGGCGCGGTTGGCGGGTCGATTCGTCTGGCTGGGCCGGTGCGTGGGCAACGATCAACAACTGCCCCGCGTGTTCGAAAACACGCTGACGGCCAACGCGGTCACCAAGGCGTTTCTTGAATACGGCGGGGACGTTCCATGTTTCTGGAATCAAATTTTCAGGCATCATTTCCTTTCGAATGGGACATGAGAATTCTAATCGAAATCCAGATTGCGTTTGAATATCATGAACGGACTTGAAAGCCATTTTTTCTTGTAGCGAAAGTCGCAAGACTTTCGAAAAGTGTTGATTCGCAAACAAACGTTATCAAGGCACGGATGTCGGCAAATTGCAGGAAGGCTGCTAAAATCGAGTGGCATGCAAATCGTGAAGGCTGCTGGCGAGGCGACGCTTGAGGTTTGCAAGAATAACGTGACGGTGTCGGTCATGTACAGATCCATTCGGAAGCCCGCATTCGATATCGGCAAGTATTTTTGATGGCAGAGAATTTTTGGAACGGCAGACGGATCGTTTTAACGGGCGGAACGCGCGGTTTGGGATTGGAATTGTTGCGGAAATTAGCCGTTCGTAATGCCCGTGTACTGGTCGTCGCGCGCGATTCTGATCGCTGGTCCGAAATTCAAAAAGAGTTCGCCGGTACCCAAGTTCAATTCCTGTCGGCCGATGTTTCGAATGAGCAAGCCTGTAATGTGATTGTCCAGACAGCGATGGATTCGTTTGGGGGCATCGACTGGCTAATCAATACAGTGGGGATTTCCGGGCGTGTAGCCATGCGTGATGCGTCGGCAGAAATTTATTCTCGATTCATGCAGGCGAATTTTCAAACGGCAGTCAATTGCACGCACGCATGCCTGAAAGAGTTGATTAAGTCAAACGGCGGTGTCATCAACATTGCCAGCCTGGCCGCCAAGACGCCGTGGAACTGGATGGCACCCTACGTCACGAGCAAGGCCGCGTTGGCTGCGTTCACCGATCAACTGCGTTGGGAAATCAAGGAGTTGTCGACGGTACTGCTGGTTTGTCCCGGTCCGATCCGCCGCGAAGATGCCGGTAATCGGTACGACCAGCAAGTGGCTGGCGGTTCGGAAGTGGCCAGGCAACCTGGTGCAGGCGCGAAAATCAAAGGCTTGGACCCCACTCGATTGGCCGAACAGATTCTTGTCGCCGCTGCACGAGGAAAACGCGAATTGATATTACCAACCAAAGTAAAATGGTTGTTTCGCGTGTCGGCACTTGCACCAAGTTTGGGTGATTGGCTTCGCGGGAAATTTTCGAAGGATTGATGTTCTTTTTTTGTTTGACGAATACAAGCCCGAAACGCCGAGTAATTGCACGTAGCTGGACTCGCAAGAGTTCAGAGGTCTAGCAGACCGCAGAACGCTGTGGTAGCGGAACTCTCAAGAGTTCAGAGTGCCCTAGCATGTGGCTGGACTCTCAAGAGTAGCTGAACTCTCAAGAGTTCAGATCGCTCGCGAGTGAGCCGGCAATAGCGCATAAGCTTGTGCGAGATTCGAACGTTGCTGGGGTGTTGTTTCCAATGTCAAATCACGACAAAATAGCCAATTCAAAGACGTGATTAGTTTTTCGTGCCGTTGTCGTTTGACGGATACAAGCCCGAAGCGCAAGCGAGTGAGTCGAATCAGTCACACACACTCGCTTGCGCTGCGGGCTGGTAGCTGACAACCAAAAACGGCTGCGAACGTCAGATACAAAAATTAATTGCGGACTATTGCCAAAAAAGTTTCAGGAGATTCCATGAATCCGTTTGAATCGTTGCCTGCGATCGCCTACGAAGGTCCCGCGTCGAAAAACCCACTTGCATTTCGTTGGTACAACCCCGACGAAATGATCGAAGGGAAAACGATGCGCGATCACTTGCGATTCAGCGTTGTTTATTGGCATACGTTTCGCGGCAATGGCGCCGATCCGTTTGGTGCTCCGACTTTGATTCGCCCTTGGGACGATGGCACCGATTCGGTTGCGAATGCCCAGAACCGCGTTCGCGTTGCATTTCAGTTCATGGAAAAACTTGGGGTGCCCTTCTACGCGTTTCACGATCGCGACGTGGCTCCCGAAGGTGCAACGTTGTCGGAATCTCACCAGAACCTTGACGAAGTAGTCAAGGTCTTAAAGGAAGAGCAGGAGCGAACGGGCATTCGACTTCTGTGGGGCACCGCCAATTTGTTTAGCAATCCACGCTTCATGCATGGAGCGGCGACCAGTTGCAACGCATCAGTGTTTGCCTATGCGGCGGCCCAAGTCAAGAAAGCGATGGAGGTAACGCTGGAGCTGGGTGGTGAAAATTACGTCTTCTGGGGCGGGCGCGAAGGCTATCAAACGCTTTACAACACCGACATGAAGCGCGAGATTGACCATCTCGGTTTGTTTCTGCAAATGGCTGTCGAACACGCCAAAGCGATCGGGTTCGAGGGCACGTTCTTGATCGAGCCCAAGCCCAAGGAGCCAACGAAACATCAATACGATAGTGACGCGGCGGCTTGTATCAATTTCCTGCGGGCCTATGACTTGATCGATTGCTTCAAGCTCAACATCGAAACCAATCATGCAACACTTGCCGGGCATTCGATGATGCATGAGTTGGACTACGCGGGTGCCCAAGGTTGCCTGGGGTCGATCGATGCGAATACGGGGGACGAGTTGTTGGGCTGGGATACGGATCAATTCCCAACCAATGTTTATCTAACGACTCAAGTCATGTTGGTGTTGCTCAAATATGGTGGGTTGGCACCGGGGGGTGTGAATTTTGACGCCAAGGTTCGGAGGGAGAGTTGCGACCCGATGGATTTGCTGCATGCCCATATCGGTGGAATGGATGCGTTTGCGCGTGGGTTGAGGATCGCTGCAGCGATTCGCGCCGACGGGCGTTTGGCAGAAGCCGTTTCGAGTCGTTATGGTTCGTGGGACAACGGCTTGGGGCAAGAGATCGAGCGCGGTAAGCACACGTTTGAGTCACTTGAGAAAGTCATGCTTGAGATGGGCGAGGCAACACCGAATGAAAGCGGTCGCCAGGAATGGCTTGAGAACCTGATCAATCAGTTCATTTAGGACTTGTTCCCCTACAAGCCCGCAGCGCCAGCGAGTGTGCTCTATCGCTTTTTGTCGCGGCCGCGAAGCCCTTCGGTAGTGGACGAAGCGATGAGTCCCGCAGTTCACCGTTGGACCTGCGCTTACGTCAAACAAAGGCATATTCACTGGTCGTTCCGAAGAAAATATGTTCGAGGGGTGAACTCTTGCTCGTGTCTTCGATTAATTCATCCTGTTAATCATGTTCATCCTGTCTCAAATATTACGACGGGATAACGGGATCAACAGGATTTTGGATGAGCCGAATTGGTGCTCGGGACTCGTAGCCTCGTCCACTACAAAACCGCTTTGGTACCGAGCACAATCCTTAAACAATTCGTTGATTGCTTCGACGACTTCTTCCGATACATCCTGTTCATCGATGTTAAGAATTGATTTTGGATGAACCGAGATGAGGGGTGGGACTCGTAGCCTCGTCCACTACCGAAGCAGCATTGGAACCGGGCACGAAATACTACGGGACACGTTTGGCGGGATTGTCGGATTCGGGAGCGGGGGCGGTGTTGCTGTTGGCTGTGCGGATGTTATTGCTGAATAAATGTTCGGCGGCAAAATCGATTGGCGGATTTGATTGATCAAAACTCTTTTCAAACTTCCAGTCTTCACCCGCAAATCGATATCCACCTCGGTAAATGGAGCCCTTTTGAAACGGACCTGCTCCCAATACCCAGGAACTTTTGCTATTGCTCTCCGAACGCGATGTGCCGGATTGCCAAACAGGTTCACGCGTCATGCGATCGTAAGCGTAAACAGCGACCTTCGAAATGCCAACTGTTGCATCGCTTTTGGCTAATGACAATTCAGGAATCGCTGGCAAAAGCGGCTGACTGGAAACAACACTGGCCGCCGTATTCAACGTGTTGCTTTGAGGGATTCCGTATATGACCTCATGACGATTCGTCGCCATCGTACCCACGCGCGCTTCAATGATGATATCGGCATCTTCGGGACGGTCCTGAATCAAGCATCGCGATGCAATCAATTGTTGACGCAAGCCGCTAACAACATATTCCGAGTTGATGAACGTATCGGTTTTTACGGGACGCAAATAGTTGGTGTCGAGGTAAACCTTTTGCCCTGTCAACGGCCGGAAGTCGATGTTGGCAATCGCTTTGTCAACGGCATCGCTTACCACGAGTTGTTCCGTGGCGGTTCGAGTTTGTGTCGTGCCGCAACCGAACGTCGCGAGTAATGCGAACGCAGTGAACAGGATCGTAAAATTCCGTTGAATAAACATTTCGCGATAGATACGTGACTTGCAAAAACCTTGAACGCGTTCAAGAGCGGGGACTATACCTATTTGGTGACATTGGAAAAACGGGACTTTCGCTCAAAAATTGGATTTGGAAAATTTTGTAATAGAATTGGTGAATTGTTTGTAAGTGCTTGTTGTATCGTGGTTTATGTTGATCTGATTCATCTTGACCCGTTTGGGCAGTCCTCTATAATTCGGGCACTTTGGTAATCCGGGTAGTTCTGGTCGACGTGGCGAAAGCTGCTGACTTTTCTGTTTGCGGATGCTGGAGCGGTTAGTGCAAGGTTGGGAATATCGCAAAACTGAATAGGTCTTGGTCAGGTATCGCGTTTGTGCGAGTACGGCGGGCTGACTGAATTCGCGGCGACTCCCAGCAACGTTTGGAGTTTTCTATTTCGCGGTTCGGATGTGCAGCCAGAGGGATTTGGCAACGATTTGTACGAATGGATAGCCGCCAGGCATCCCTAGGGAGAGGATGATTCTCATGACTTCAAAGACGGTATTTACGACGGGTGAGGCAGCCAAGATCTGCAAGGTCAGTCAGCAGACCATCATTCGTTGTTTCGACAATGGAACATTGAAGGGCTTTCGCGTTCCCGGGAGTCGTTTTCGACGAATCCCTCGTGACCAGTTGTTCGCCTTCATGCGCGACAATGGCATTCCAACGGACGCACTGGAAAGTGGCAAGCGTAAGCTGTTGATCGTCGACGACGACGAGAATCTGGTTGAGCTGATGTCCGACGTATTCGCCGATGATGGTCGTTTTGAAATCAAAACGGCCAACAACGGATTTGACGCGGGGATGTTGGTTAAAGAGTTCCGACCGGATCTGGTGATCCTCGATGTGATGTTGCCCGACATCAACGGCAAGGAAGTTTGCCAGCGCGTGCGAATGGATCCAACCATGGAAATGGTAAAAATCATTTGTATTTCCGGTATGGTCGAGCAGGACAAAATCTCCGAGCTGCGTGCTGCTGGTGCGAACGATTTCATGAACAAGCCGTTTGCCGTCGACAAATTGCTTGAACGAGCCTGCCAGATGTTGGAAATGGACAGCGCAGCTGCGGGTTAAGCGATTATTGACTTGATCGTCGTAAACTGGTTTCTATCGTATTTGTGTGAATGAAGCGCGTCGAGTTCGCGCTTCCATTCAGGCATGTCTGCCGTCGAATCGAGAAAGTCGACCATGTTTTGTCGTTTGAAGTTCGCAAAACGACTGTCCATAACGTTCGACTGCGTCGACATTCTTGCATTTTCTGCTGCGATTGAATTGAACTCGAATGGCAACGACTGGGGCTTGGCGAACCTGGTCGCGCGAAATCCAGGCGTCCTGATTGCAATTGTTGCGGCATATCGGAAGCAACATGGCAAAAAACCTGTCAAATGGAAACAACTCGCCAAGCAGACGCGATTGAACGAGTCTCCATTGCGCGAATTGGCGAGCATTGAGTCGTCTCCCTCACAAAACGAGGCCTCCAGTTTCGGGCATTCTGCTTGGACTGAGCGGCGGCCGCGGAAAGCGTTGAAACGTTATCTCGTGTCGCATTCCAATTCGCGGAAACGCGCGCGCCGATGGGTGCAGCGGAATGTATCGACCCGTCTGATTCGTTCGCTAAAGAAACGAATCCTTGCTAGTGACTACGAGTCATGTTTCGAGGTGATTCTAAGCGGTGTTAGACGCACTCTCGATCAGGAAGATTCGCAAATCGATTCTTCCACATGCAAATCGGAAAGTGCCATTGGCTCAATTATTTGCCAACCCGTTTCGTCGGAAATCGACACCGAGAGCATTGAATTTCGCAATTTGCTTCATCTTGAAAAAATGAAATCGTTGCGACTTTTAGCCTATGGGGCGAGTCACGAAATCAATAATCCGTTGGCAAACATTGCGATGCGAGCCGAAACGCTTGCTCGTCGCGAAGAGGCTCCCGATCGCAAGAAGAAATTGGAGATCATTCGCCAGCAGGCGATGCGAGCGCATCACATGATTTCCGATTTAATGTTGTTTGCGAATCCTCCGAAAATTCAGCGAGAGGTTTTTGATTTGCCGCCTCTATTTGAAATGCTAGGCGCTGAATATGCCAATGAGCTTGCAACGCGTTCGATTGAGTTCGAAACCCGGAATGATGTGATTGGGATGCGATTGAATGCCGATCCCAAGCAGCTGGGTGAAGCGATTCGCGCATTGATTGACAACTCAATCGAGTCGATTGGAAAAGAAGGGGCGATTGTTTTGCGATGTTCGGTGGATTCAGCAAACAATGCCTTGATTTCCGTTAGCGATACCGGTCAAGGAATTTCTGACGAGATCTTGCCATCAATATTCGATCCGTTCTTTTCTGGTCGCGAGGCAGGCCGGGGACTTGGGTTTGGACTTTCCAAAGCATGGCGAATAGCCCGAGAGCATGGCGGGGACCTGCGGTGTATCAATTCCCAACCGGGCCAAACGGCTTTCCTGCTTTCCCTGCCAGGCAATCGCGAAAGTCGGCCTGACGACCGCATTCATGCTGCTTGAACTAATGAGCGTACGGCCACATGATTGCAAATGCAGCCGGTTGATTCCTCTCCCGGCGACAAGTCGTTGAAAGAGACTGTAAACTCACCACAACAACCTGTTGTTTTCAGATGAGTGAAAATCTGATTCAATGGTCAGCATTATGATGATCAAGTTTCGATTTGGGAGAACGGACTTTGACAACTTCAGCAACGTTTGACGAAAACACGCGAAAAATCGAATCGATCCCTTTGATTTGGGCAGCCTTGCCGGTTGCGATCTTGATCGCATTGTTGGCGTGCAACGTGTTCATCTACAAAGCTGACTCGTCCTATGGCCCAAATCAAATCGCGTTGTTGGTTGGTGCAGCAGTTGCGACTGCAATTGGATGCCTGTTGCACGTCAAGGTCAAGACCTGTATCGATGGCATGGTCGACAGTATCAAGTCGTCATTGGGGGCCATGCTCATTTTGCTTTTGATCGGTGGGCTGACTGGAGCATGGATCATTAGTGGTGTTGTTCCGGCGATGGTCTACTACGGCCTGCAAATTCTCTCCCCCGACATCTTTTTGGTTGCAACGGTTTTGATTTGCAGCGTTGTTTCGTTGGCAACCGGAAGTAGTTGGACAACGGTTGCGACGGTTGGGGTGGCGCTGATCGAAATTGGCAAAGCGCTTGGATTTTCCGACGCAGTCACTGCCGGAGCGATCATTTCTGGCGCGTATTTTGGCGACAAGATTTCGCCTCTTTCCGATACAACCAATCTGGCACCAGCCATGGCGGGAACGGATTTGTTCACGCATATTCGATATATGCTTTGGACGACTGTACCGACGTATTTGATAACAATTGTGGCCTTTGTCGTTCTGGGACTGACGATTGACGCTAGTAACTCAGAGGCCGCTGCAACTGCGTTGTCGGAAGCAATCGAGTCGAAGTTTACATTGTCTCCCCTTTTGTTTTTGGTCCCGGCTGCTGTCATCGTGATGGTAATCATGAAGTTTGACGCTGCGGTCGCATTGTTTATCGCCATGATTTTAGGCGCGTTGGTGGCCGTAGTCTTTCAACCGAAATTGGTCTCTGAGTTGGCATCCACAACGCATTCGCGTTTTGAATTTTCAGGTCAAATGGTTGAAGCGGAGTCGATTGATACAACCACTACGACTGAATCGAGTGCAGTGGATTCGGAAGCGGAACAAAAAATCACGATGCCGGGATTTATGCGATACCCCCTCGAGGCGTATGACACTGCCACCTCTGCCATGGCGAATGGGGTCATCATTGATGTCGCAAATGAAGATGCCCAAAAACTCCTTTCGCGCGGCGGCATGAGCGGGATGCTGAATACGATCTGGTTGATTTTCTGTGCGATGTGTTTTGGCGGCGCAATGGAAGCCGTAGGCTTGTTGGAGCGTTTGACGCTTCCGCTCGTTCGAATGGCCAAGTCCACAGGTGCATTGATTGGAACAACGGCAGCCAGTTGCCTGTTTCTCAATGTCACAGCCTCAGATCAGTATCTGGCAATTGTGGTGCCGGGCAGAATGTTTCGAAAAACGTATTCAGAGCGTGGGCTTGCACCGCAGAATCTGAGCCGGACGCTGGAAGATTCCGGTACCGTGACCAGCGTGTTGGTGCCGTGGAATACGTGTGGAGCGACGCAAAGTAGTGTTTTGGGGGTCGATACCCTTTCGTATGCACGCTATTGCGTTTTCAACTACGTCAGCCCGTTGATGACGGTATTCTTTGGTGCGATGCATATTGCGATTGCGAAAAAAGCGAATTTGCAATCCGAGAAAGAATGATGTTGCCTTCGACACGTTCGCGCTGATTCTATCGGTGCGCGGCATTGATCGATTGCATGCTAGCGGTTGTTCAGGTGTCTGTTCGAAAATGGCAATAATTGCTATTCAAGTCACATAAAATCGACAACACTTTTCGACTTGGACTGGCCATGAGATTCAGCGTCATTTTTCTTGCGGCAATTGCAATGGGCGACATCGTTTCCGCGCAGCAGAACGCGACAAGTTCCGAATACATGTTTGCTTCGTCGCCACTCAAGTCGGGCGGCCGAGTTGTCAGCCGGACATCTCCCGGCCAAGGGGTCCAGACCTATATCGACATGAATGTGCAACCTGCGAACGGTGCGGTGTCACCAGGAAATTCCAGTAGCACGTCGCCCGAGCCGATACCTGCGGACGCATCCGACGCAACAACACCGCAACCTACGCCAACACCGGTTGTCGGACAGCCGGCAACTGACGCAGTGCCTTTAGTGACGAATCCGTATCCCTATCCTGTCGATCCGTTGATTCCGTATCAACCTGGTGCACCTAGTGTTGCTGGTCGCCGATTTTCTTTGTTTGACGGTTCGTGCCTGCAGAAATTGCGTGATCGAATTCAAAATCGTCAGCGGTTGTTTGGAAGTGGAAAATTGTTGACGCGTCCCCCGCAACAGTTCACGCCGCGCCTGACGAATCCTGCCGACGTTCCACCTGCGATCAGTTTTGGAGGGACGACTCCTCAGCCTGATATGAATTGGCAACCAGGTTCACTGGTTTCGAACACAGCGATTCCAGGAGTGAACGTTCGGAATGCCGTTCCGGGGACGCAGACTGGTGTGGGATTGTTGGGGCGACCAAGGACTTATCAAGATGGTCAGCCGTTTCGAAACCTGTTGAGGTTTTTTGTTCCGGAGCACTTCTGTAGTTTACTCAAATAGCAACGAAATGTTGGATGGATATTCGACGGACGTCTCCGGCGGAATTGTTGTAAGGTATTGGTAATAGTAGCACGCACACGCAGAAACGAGAGCACGGCACCCATATCGATTCTGCAGTTCTTTTATTCTCTGTTGGGCCGTCACAACCAGGACTCGTAGCCTCGTCCACTACGAATGGCAATTGCAATGAGTATCATGCTGTTGTGCGGGCATGCCACGCAAAGCTGAGGGCATGGCCTTCTAGGGTGGGCTGTAGGCCGGCCCAAGGCCCATGGCAATGTAACGCCATTGAGCTTTGGTTTATTCTTCGTAGCGGATGTCCAAAACCTTGAAGATCAACTTGCCTTTGGGGACATCGATTTCAGCGGTCTCACCAACTTTTTTGCCGAGCAATCCTTGTCCAATAGGTCTGGTAATGAGATAGCGGCCGCGGTCGTAATCTTCGTCACCTTCGCCGACAAGCGTAATCTCTTCCTCGTCATCAATTTCGACATCCAGAACCTTTACCGTTGCCCCGAATGCAACTTGGTCTTTGGGAATTAGCGAGGGGTCGACAATCGAGGCCCGTGAGAGCTTGGATCGCAGCAGATTGATTTTGCCCTGCAACATTCCTTGAGCCTCGCGTTGACCATGGTACTCCGCATTTTCCTTCAGGTCCCCTTCGGCGCGCGCCTCGGCTAGTTTTTCGACAATCTTGGGCATTTCAACCGATTCCAAATGATCGATCTCTGCCTTGATTTTGTTATAGCCTTCTTGGGTCATTGGGACGCGATCGGTCACGGCGTCATCTCCGGTCAATGAAATGCAGGTACAAGTAACGATCCTAAAACGACAACGACCTGCCTAAAATTGGCAGGTCTCAAAGTGTATTTGTTTCCGATATTGTCACTGAATTCGAGTTGAAAATCAACACGGTCAGTCAACTGGCAACGATGATAACCGGGAAAAACTATTGGTCGCGACTGGCCATGGAATCCCTGGACATGTACATAATGGCCCCGCAACCTTTGCAAAAGACGGCCATTCGCTGATATAACTCGCTCAGCATCTGGGTATTGATCAACTGGTGACAATTGCCACAGGTTTCGCCTTCGGTTGCTGCCAATGCGAGTTCATTTTGCCCATCGACACGGCGGCGATACTCAAGCAGAAAATCTCCCGACAGGTGACTCTCGTCAACTTTGAGTTCCGAATTGACTTTGTTGATCTCGTTTTGCAAACGCTCCTCTTTGGCGGCGACTTCACCTTGAACCCGATCAACTTCTTTTTGGGCGCTGGCAACATTCGCCTTGGCCTTTTCAATTCCCTCGTGAAGCGTGTCGGCGCGTTCCAGCAATTCAAGGATTTCATCCGCCAAAACGCTATTTGCCTGTTCATCAGCGGCGATCTGTTCGTTCAGCAATTGAAATTCGCGATTCGAATCGCAACTGTTGCGTTTACCTTTCAACCCCTCGATTCGACTTTCACGCTGCGACATCGTCATCTGTTTCGCATCGGCCGCTTTCTTGCATTCCTGCCACGCGGTCTTGGCCGCGTCGAGCTTCTTTTCCATATCGGCCAACGCCAATTCGGTCACGCGAACGACGCGCGGGCAACGAGCCAATTGTTCCGCAAGATCGGATCGTTTTTTCAAAAGGTAATGAATGTTTTCGAGGCGAACGTAGTCCACAGCCATAGTGTTTTGAATTCCAGTACAAGCGTGTTTGATGTAGGACCATTGTGTGCCATAAGGCGAGAAAAGTTAAGTGATGGGACGTCGAAAACCGGCCCTTTTTCAAAATGAATTGTGGAGTGTTTCAACAAAAAAAGGACGCTGCACCAGCGTCCTTTGTCGTCAATTGTTGTTGTTTCAGGCTTGGATAATTTCTACGGATTCGCAGCCGACGCAAAACCTGAAAGTTGTTGCAACCGAACGGGGTGTTGCAATTTTTTCACCGCCTTGGCCTCAATCTGTCGAACGCGTTCTCGTGTCACCTTGAAAATTCGTCCGACTTCTTCGAGCGTGTAAGTGTAGCCATCACCCAAGCCGTATCGCAAACGAATGATTTCGCGTTCGCGGAAGGTTAGTGTCTTCAGCAGGTCATCGATCTTGCCTCGCAGCATTTCATTGTTTGCCAAGCGTACGGGGTTGTCAAAATGAGTGTCTTCGATGAACTCGCCAAAGCTACAATCGTCCCCTTCACCGACAGGACGATCGAGACTTGACGGATGGCGACCAATGTCCATCACTCGACGGACCTCTTCCGTTGGCATCTCGGCGACTTCGGCAATCTCGGCGTAGGTTGGCTCCATTCGCGTTTCCTGAAGCAATTGCTTCTGAATATTTCGGAGCTTGGTCAATACGTCGATCATGTGAACAGGGATTCGAATCGTGCGTGCCTGGTCAGCGATCGCACGGGTGATGGCTTGGCGAATCCACCACGTGGCGTAGGTTGAGAACTTGAAGCCGCGTCGATATTCGTATTTGTCAACGGCTCGCATCAGCCCGGTATTGCCTTCCTGAATCAGGTCCAGAAAGCTCATGCCGCGATTGCGATACTTTTTGGCAATTGAAACAACCAATCGCAGGTTGCTGCTGGACAATTGTCGTTTCGCGTTTTCAAACTCCTCAAAGTATCGCCGGCATTCGCTCGCACGTTTCAAAAGCCCTTCGGGACTTTCCTGAGTTCGTGTCATGAACTCCAGCAATTCTCGCTTGAGTTGTTGTCGACGCGGTGCAAAAAGTGGATCGTCGGTAAAGCTTTGCAATTGTTGTCGAATGGACATCATGCGTTGAGCGTATTGTTCCATTTGTTTGATCAATGGACTGATGCGTCGCGATCGAAGGCTGAGTTCCTCGACAAGGCAAACCAGTTTGGAACGCCGTCGCAGGAATTGCTTGCGAATCACTTTCTTTTCATCCGCAGGTACGCTGCGAGAAATCAGCTTTCGAAATGCGATCTGATTCGCCTTCATCAGGTGATCCATCGTGCGGAAGTGATGAGGCATTCGCGATTGAATTTGCTCTTTCGTCAATTGCTCTGTCAACGAAACCTTGATTGTTCGATCAAATGGCAGTTCGCCAGAATGCACGCGTTTGAGCGTGTCGACGGTTGTCTTGAGCGCAAAGAAATTAGCAAGGACACTACGTCGGTAGCGTTTGCGTGCAATTTCAATCCGCTTGGCCAACGCAATTTCTTCGTCGCGGTCAAGCAATGGCACTTCGGCCATCTGGCTGAGATAGGTTCGAATGGGATCATCACCCGGGCGAGGTGGACGCGAAGTGATTCTCAAATCAGCCAATTCGATATCGGAATCGGCCAAGTCTTCTGCGGATGGGCCATCGTCGACACGACCTGTTTCTTCATCGCGAAGTTCGATTCCAGAGCTTTCGATTGCGGCGACAAGGTTTTCCAGTTTCTCACCGGATGTCGCTTCGTCAGGCAGGTAGCTGGCCACCTCTTCGTAGGTCAGGTAGCCTTGCTTTTTGCCTTTGCGCAACAGTTGATCGAGTTCCAGTTCTTTCACGTCCATGTGTCAAATCCTCCTGCGAATTCCATTTCGCAACTATTGACATCGACATCTAATCTTCAATACGGAATGTTTGAGCGACACATTTGAATACGCGTTTTCGATTGACCAGATTCCTGTTGTGTTGCCTGGCGGGAAACCAGCACAAATGAAAATGGGAATGGCAACGAACCAGCATTCGATGTTTGTTTCAAAATTCCTTTTTGAAGCTCGACAACAGCAATTGCTACCCGTCCGTGGGTGCAGATGAAATCTTGCGTTGTCTCATGGCCTCCAGCAACTCAACGAGAGCGATTTCCTCTTGTTGAGCATCGAGTTCCTTTTGTTCCAGTTGGTTGATCAGCTTTTTTTCGCTCGACTCAAAGCGACGGCGTTGGAACTCACCCATCACAATCGCTAGTTGATCGCGAAGATCAAAGCCGGTTTCAAGTTGTTTCGCATTGGCTTGATCGTCAAGGCGAATCAACAGATCCTTTGTTGATTCATCTTCGATCAAGAGCAACAGCCCTTCGAACGACACCTCTCGCGAGTCGTGAAAGGCTTCGTTGATCAGTTCATAAAGTTCCTGTAATGGCCCGGAACGAAATTCATCACAATGAATCGTTTCCACAATCTCGTCCGTATACGCAGGATCCAGCAGGATGAGTTCGATCAATTCCGATTCGGCACGATCAAATTTTTCTGCGTTCTTCTTGATCTTGGCACGAAACTCGTCCGGAGGTTCGGCCTGACGTTGTTGTTTTTGCCGAATTTCTCGAAGTCGTTGTTGCAATTGACTGCGTTCGACGGAAAACTGCCTGCTTAATCGTGCCAGCAATTGTTCGAGGCGAAGGCGCGTTTCTGTTTTGGCGTTGGAAAGTGAAATGGGGGCCAACGCCAGTGTTTCCAGAACGCGCTCCAACGCTTGATTCGCTGAGTGCGTATCGTTCCCAAGGTCGATGCCGCGAGTCTCCGTGCGGATCTTGTGTTCCAACGCATCGGGAGCACCGGCGATCATCTTGGTCAACTGCTCGCCCGAATGTGTTTGCACAAACTCAAAGGGATCTTGACCGTCGGCAAGGGTTAAGATCCGCAAATCGAGCGATTCCGAAATGAAGTGATTGAGCACTTCGTTGGCACGCTTTTGACCTGCTGCGTCGCCGTCCAGAAGCAGCGTCACTCGATCTGCGTATCGTTTCAGTAGTCGGATATGTCGCGGATTGATGGCAGTGCCAAGTGCCGCGACCACACCCGTCAGGCCCGCTTGGCGAACGCCGATCACATCGGTGTATCCTTCAACGACGGTCAGCTGTCGAGTCTTGCTGGATTCATCGGCGGCGATATTCAAGCCGTAAAGGTTATCGCTCTTCGAAAACAACTTAGTTTCCGGAGAGTTTACGTATTTGGCTGGCGGCTCTCGATCAGGCTCAAAGACGCCAGGAACAATTCTCCCACCAAATGCGATGGTTCGATTCAACGTGTCGAGGATCGGGAAAATCAACCGTCCTCGGAAACGCTCGTAGAAGTTGTTGCCGTGTTCGGATTCTGCAGCCAGTCCACATGCCGAGAGAATCTCAGGCGTAAACGAAGTATTGCGGCTGCGATTGATTAACCAGTTCGGTTGATTGGGGGCAAATCCCAGTTGGAACCGCTCGATACTTTCGGTGGTGATGTTTCGCGATGCCAGGTAGCTGCGAGCCAGTTCGCCAGCCTGATCCTCTAACAGCGTTTGATGATAAAGTTCCTTGGCCCATTGCATTGCTTTGTAAAGCGTCTGTTTGTCGTCGGCTGAACCTTTGACGATTTTTTTGCCGCTAGGGGTAAAATCGATACCGGCTCGATCAGCCAGTAGTTTTAATGCGTCGACAAACTCAAGGCCTTCACGTCGCATCACAAAATTGAAAACGTCACCGCGTAAGTCGCAGACCCAGCAAGTCCACGTTTGTCTGGCGGGATTGATTTGCAGTGAAGGGCGCCGGTCGTCATGCCATGGGCAGTTGGCAACAAACATGCTGCCTTGGCGACGCAATTGCAGGTAGCTGCCCACCAACTCAACAATGTCGGTGGCTTGCTTCACGCGTTCTTTGATGTCGAAGTCAATGCGCGACGACAAACTGGGCCTCACTATTCAACAATTCGTTGTCCCACCGAGGCCACTGGTGGTTGAAAGACTTTTTCGGGATCGCGTTGGGCAAACCATTCGATGAAAACGACTCGTTCGCCTTCACCCAATACAGTGCATGCAGCAAATCCCAGATGTCTTCCGTGTCATCGTTTTGGTTGATTCAATTCAGAATCAACTTGCGGGATTGGATTTGCCGCAGTGCGGTTGTCTGTGCCCTCCATAGCACAGCCCAGCAACCTAATTCATCATGGCCAAAAGGGTCAACATCAATATTTTGGGTCTAAAAAACTCACGCATGCACACCCAAAAACAACGGAAAAACATCGTTGTTTTCAATTTGTCAATGCAAGCAATACAAAATCGCCCTTCACGAATCCAGCCGGGTCGCGACAGGGGCGGTTCACAACCAATTGTAGCGGCGCGAACCAGTTTTTTTCTACTGATGGACATCTGAGTAAATCAGGAATTGCAGTTTCGGCTACGGCCATGTTGTGATTGGCGACATCGTGCAGTTCATCCCGGCAATTTTTTCATTTCGAATAAGAGTTTGTTTTCGGTTTCGATGCCCAAAGCGGCTCAATTGACACCTAGTTGACAGGTTTTCAGCGGAAAATGAAACGGTTGGAACGACGTTGCGGGTGGTTCGAGTTTGTCCGAATTTCAAAACAAATTTGGACACTTGTCGAACGATTGGGATCGCATTAGATTCATGAAGAATTATGAAAACAAAACGTTCGTTCGAAGAGTGGATTCCATTTTGAAGTTGCTCGTCGAGTGCCTCCCCACCGTTCTGGAAAAAGGAAATACGCAGTGCCGTTCGGAAACAACAAAAAAGGCCTTTTCATCACGATTGACGCCAACATTGGTGCTGGGAAAACCAACGCTTGTCACGCGATTGCTTCTGCGGCATTAGCTTCGGGGACACCGGCCAGAGTTTTGGAGGAGCCAACGCATCACCCCAAATTCGGACATTTCCTTTCGCGTTATTACGAAGATTTGCAAACCGGCAATAACACGGGCGGCGGATTCGCCATGCAGATGTTCATGCTTTGTCAGCGATATGAGCAGCATCGTTTGGCCGTTGAGCAAGCTTGGGGCGAGCAAGGTACCGTTGTCATTCAGGACCGGCCCATTTATGGCGATACGGTATTTGCCACGACAGCGATGGAGCGTGGATTCATGACTCCAGAGGAGTATCACTTGTACGTCGACGTCTACCGAAACATGAGTCGCGACGTGATGCCACCCGACATTTTTGTTTTCCTGGACGTGTCACCCGAAGAGTGTTATGAGCGGATGGCTTGTCGCGGTCGCGAACAGGAAACGGGCGTGCCACTGGATTACCTACAACAGTTGTACGCGAACTACCAGAAGTTGATTGGAGAAATGCGTCGTCGTGGCGTGCGTGTGCTAACGGTTGACTGGAGTGGATTTGGACCGCCAGTGGAAATTTGGAAGCGGATCAAAGAAATGGTCAATTCACACGGTGACTGGTATCAGGAATTGAGCTTTTCATTGACCAAAGAGCCGCGACTGCCCATCATGCCCAAACCATCGGAAGAGGTCGGCGCTGGATCACGCCCTCGTTAATGCTTACAAATTAGTCATGCTTGAAGCGCGGTTCAATCAATCGCGTTTCAAATCGAAACATTAAACGCCTCCAAATGGAGGCGTTGTTTTTGGACTGATTCTACATGCTGATGCCACGAAGTGAAATCAATTGCTTGGAACCGAGAGATCAGCGTGGAGGTTGCGAATGGATTGCAGACTGTCGGCGTTGCATGCGGTATGCAATGGCCGCAGAATCACGGGCGACTGAAACGACGAGTCGTCCGTTGTTGGCAATTTTCAATACATTTGCAAAACGCGACCAGTTGTCCGTGATGTAGTTGTTCGAGTGCCAGACATTGCAATTGTAGTTGCGTTGGGGTGACATCTGAAACACGATTCGTTCCGATGACATGGGGCGGTTGAACATGTCGTCCGAGAATTCAACGTCCTGAGTAAACTCAGCGGCCTTGCCGATGTGACGGATGTAGTCCGGACGATTCGCGACCTTTGCCCACGTCGCTTCATTCTGAATGGTCAAATACAGTAATCCGTCTGATCGCGTGATACGCGCAAGTTCCAAAAGCCAAGCTTCCTCGAACAAATCAATGTGTGTAAAGACACTGAACGCCGTAACCACATCGAAAAAACCATCCGGGAACGGCAGCTGGGGAAACGAATGGTTCAGCAAGATTCGAAAGTCACTGGGCAGATGGCGTTTATTCCAGGCGATATTCTCAGGCGAGAAGTCGCATCCCCATGGCTCCAGTCGATATTCTTGATCGAGCCAGACGTGCCGAAGGAACCGTCCGGTTGCACAACCGAAATCAAACAGTCGCTTGGGGCGAGTTTCTTCGACGAATGGTTCGGGCAGGAACTGGCGAATGGCGGTTGCTACATTTCGCCAATCGCCCAACCCAGTTGCCCAGTAACGATGGGAGTTGTCAACGGTTCCATAGCCTTCGCGGTCAACTGGCATCGGGATTGGAAGCGGATCAGCTTGTGCCGGTTCCGCGAAGTCAATGGTGACTTCATTGCTATCCAAGTCGACGTATTGAAACGTGTGATATTTCGCAGTCTCAAGGAGTATCGATACAGGAGGCAACACGTTTTCAATGTCCGTGTGCTTCTCACGTAGACTTGAAATCGGATCGTTTTGTTCGGTCGTCGACATGGATTCCAGGGTGTTGAGACTTGGATCAAACGAGCAGAACGCATGACGAGTTTGGAGCGGTCCGCGTTTGCTTCAAAATTTCAGGATAGATGACTGCGCGCAGTCGTCTACGGCTAATTTCGTCGATTCAGACGCGTTCCATTTACGAAACGGGACGCGAATTGGATCGAAATGGTCTGTTCTGGCAATTCTACCTACCAGTAGGTTGTATCGCACCAAAAAAATCGGTTACTCTTATTGTATTGCCGACGCGATAGCGTGGCCGCGCGTTTGAATAAACGTGATTGGCTGTTTGCCAATTGAAATTGAATAAATCAGAAAGGTTTGATGAAGATGAGTTTGGACCCGAAAACCCAAGAAATTGTCAATGAATTGGCGATTGCCTATTGGATGGAAGTGGAAACGGTGATGAACTACATCGCGAATTCCAACAACCTGGATGGTGTTCGCGCGGAGGAGATTAAGGCGAGTTTGGCAGCGGACGTCCCTGAGGAATTGACTCACGCACAAACACTGGCAAAACGAATCAAAACGATCGGCGGAACGGTTCCGGGGAGCGAGGGATTCAAGGCGAGTCAGTCCGCATTGCAACCACCAGCAAAATCAACCGATGTGGTAAGTGTAATCAAAGGGGTCATCGCGGCCGAACAATCAGCGATTGAGCAGTACAAGAAAATCATTCGCCTTTGCGATGGCGTCGATTACGTGACACAGGATCTGTGCATTACCGCTTTGGGAGACGAGGAAGAACACTTGCAAGAATTCCGTGGTTTCCTCAAAGAGTATGAATAGGCAACAACGTTACTGTGAATGGTCGATGGCTGAAACCGAAATCGCAGCGGTGTAGACTTTAGAGCGTTCGCTGATGCTAGGAATGTAGCTCGCGAAAACAAAGCGGAACGTGTCTCTTTTGCTTTTTCGTGGCCGGAGGTGGAATTGGATGAATTAGATGTTGATCTCAATTCGGTCAGTCGCCTAATTCCGCCGTGTGTCGACGGTGATCGTGATGCACGTGACACACTTCTCCGAGAGCTGGAAGAGTTTCTTTACTGGCTGGCACGGAATTATTCGACCGAATCGATGAAAGCAAAAGTTGGCGTGTCAGACATCGTTCAGCTTTCATTTGTCAGAATCGTAGAGAATTTCTCAAGCTTCCGTGGCGGATCGAGCAAAGAGCTGAAGGCTTGGATTAAAAAAATTGTTGCCAACGAAGTCAATCGAGCATACCGTGATTTGACGACGAAAAAACGGGACTTTATTCGCGAACGTACTGGTGAAGATCCGAACGGGAACGCCGACGAGAAGAATTGGGTCGATGGCGAATTTACACCCCACAGTAATGCCATTCGACACGAACAGATCGAACAGTTCCACCAGATTCTTGCGCAAATGTCGAGCGACCAAGCGGAAGTAATTCGATTGAGATGCATCGAGGAGTTGTCTTTTTCCGAAGTCGGCAAGCGTATGGCCCGATCTGAGTCCGCCGCGTCTCAATTGTGGTATCGGGCGATGGAAAATTTTCAAGAAAAATTGCGTGAAGTTGATGGATTTCAAGATTGATGCGTTGAATTTACTTTGAATTCGGTTTCCAGTTTTAGGATACGAAGACAGGTAGTGAAGCAAAGATCATGACTTCCGAACAACGCAAATCCAGTTGCCCCGATGAAGTTTCAGTCGAAACGAAGCAGATCTCGCCCTCAACGGATTCCGAGTCCGATTTTGCGAACGACGAAAAAATTCAAGTTGCGGTTTCATTCATTTCATCTGTCAAGCAGTTGATGCGACAGGTCGAGTACCCGTCAACGCCGCGAAACGATCTGGGAATTTCTGAAGCGACGATTCGTGAAGGCGCGTGGCCGAGCGCCCAGAAAAATGTGCTGCCAAAGCAAATTGGACGATTCCCCGTACTAAGGATGTTGGGCGTCGGTGGATTTTCGAGAGTTTATCTTGCGCGTGACGAATTGTTAAATCGCAATGTTGCATTGAAGGTGCTATCTGCAACATCGGAATTCCCGGAATCTGTCATTGCTAGGTTTGAGCGGGAAGCCAAGGCGGCAGCACTTTTGAGTCACCCGAATATTGTTCCCATTTTTGAAACGGGGAGTGACGGTGACTATCATTTCATTTCTGCGGCCTATGTGCCAGGAATTACTCTCGCGAGGTATCTGAAAGACTATCCGAATGGACTAGCGGAATACAGCCTTGCGGCGAAATGCATTTCGACGCTTGCTGAAGCAGTAGAGCATGCCCATCAGCGCGGGATATTGCATCGAGATCTCAAGCCATCCAATATTCTGGTAGAGCTTGCTGAAACGCAGTTGGATGTTGAGCCCGGAGTGTCAACTGATTCGTCAGTTGATAACGCGTCGAACCGAAATTGATCGGCATTTGCACGTCACAGATTTTGGTCTCGCCAAAAGCCTGACGATTCCAGATGCGTTGCGAACGACTGAAGGCGCTGTCGTCGGAACGCCAATTTACATGTCGCCTGAACAAGCCGCAGCCAAGGGAGATTTGGGGCCGGAGTCGGATGTTTATTCCCTTGGAGTTGTGTTCTATGAATTGCTGGCCGGGCGTCCACCATTTCAAGGTGAGAACTATGCCGAAGTCCTGCCCAAAGTTCAAACGCAAGACCCGACTCCATTGCGAACCGTTCGAAAATCGATTCCGCGAGATCTAGAGGCTATTTGTTTAAAGTGCCTCGAAAAATCACCCGATTCGCGTTACCGCACTGCTCATGAACTGAAGCACGACATCGACAATTGGCTGGAGGGAATGCCCATTCGGGCGCGGCGAATCAGTTACTGGGGGAAGACAAAACGATGGTGTTTTCGCAATCCTGCAGTAACAGTCGCATTCGTCGGAATGCTGTTGGCTTTGATCTTTGGCGCGATTCAATGGCAGGTCGCTCGAAGCAATATGGAAATCGCCGTTAGCGAGTCCAATAAAGCAAAACGAAACGTTGTCCTGGCTGGTGAAGTCATTCGTGATTTGGCAGGTCGACTATCTCGAATGCCGCGAGTGCCTCCCGAAATTCGAAAAGAAATGAATGAACGCGCAATTGAATTTCAGGCCAGATTGTTAGATGAAAATCCGGACGATTCCGTTGCGAAGTTTCAGCAAGCCTTTCTGTTGCATAATCTGGCAAATGTTTTTCATGATTTGCGCGAATTTGAAACGTCCAATCAATCAGCCGCGACGTCTATCGAGTTGCTAAGGCAAATCCCGAGCCGCGACGACTCCATCGTTCTGCGTAGTCAAAATGAATCGCTAATGGCGTCAAACTATCGAATGTTGGGGCGTCCTGAAGATGCGATAAAGGTCCTGGAGATTTCGGATTTGGATTCCATTCCTCCGATAACGATGGCATACAGGTTTGGCGAAAGCGCCCGGACATATATCTCTCAGGAAGAGTTTTCAAAAGCGAAAGATGAGTATTTAATGGCAGTTATCGTTCTAGAATCCGGAAATCAGGAAGATTTGTTTGTTCAGGCTGCACTTGCTCAAGTCCTCTGGGGTCTGGCTCACAGTCAGATGAAACTCGGGGAATTCAGGGACGCCGATCTGACGGCGGAAGAAGCCTGGACACTTCAGGAAAAAGTAACTCAAGTCATTCCCTACCACGAAGACTCGGTGGAATTGAGCGGCAGAATTCTCAGGTTGCGTGGTGAACTTGATTTGGAATCACAGGATTTTGGCCCCGCAAGTAAAAACTTGGAGGGCGCAATTCGTATCTTCGAGCATTTGACGAGTTCGAATTCATCCACGATCAGGTTTTCGGGGCAACTTTTTGCCGTCAGAGAGTTGCTGTCGAAAGTTCGGCTGCAACAAAAGGACTGGGATGCCTATGAACAGCTCTCACTCGCATTGTTTGAGCAGTACTCTGGCTTTCCCATTTCGCAACCCAACGATGATGCACACGAATATCGCGCCGATGAGCGGCAGCAAATGTGTCTAGAATTGTTCGACGCATGCGCCAATCTCGCTGAACATCTTGAACAAGAGCCTGAGGGTGAGTTGAAGGCAAAACGTTGGCTTGAACGAGCAAGCGGGCTGCTGGATCAACTTACGGGTCAGAAGAACGCAGGAAACCAACATCGGATCGATGCAGCAACGTCGCGATGGAATGAAATGCTCGATCACCAGAAGTAATTGTTATCAGAGACCGCCGGAAATTTCGCGGATTTAACCTTCATTCTCGCAGATCCAGTCTTTAAACCCAGGGGTTAGTGGCGGCATGCAATAATTTGCCGATTTCTTTAGAGAAATCGCGTTGAATTTGATTCGTACTCGTTTCTAGGCAAATGAAGTATTCACTTTGTTACTTGAAAATGGAGACGAACATGAAGCGATACACGATTTTCATGCTGATACTTGCCAGTGCGTTTTGTTTGACGACTGGGAAGCAAGCATTTGCTGATTTGATCCTGACGACATCGACCAACAATACTGCCGACCTCGATTTCGATGGATTGGGCGGACAAACTAACGGTAGTTTATTCGTCAATTCAAAATCGTTCACGTTGCTCAATTCGGACCTCATGGGTGATCCAGAATTCGCGGATATCACGTCGGTAACAATCACGTTTTCTGGCCCTGCGGGCTATAACCTGAGCTCTTGGGGCCAAGGTATTGGCGATCACGGAATCGGACTTACCTATGCCGCAGAGTCGGCATTTAATGGTCCACTACTTTCCAGCGGAGTCGGTGAGGTATTGAATGTTTCAGTCAGTTCGACATCGAGTGTTTCAGGGAAAGAGGTGAAGTTGAGCGGCGTTGGCTTTAACGATTGGAGGAATTTCTTCCCGGTATCTGAGGTGACGCTTTCGGGAGCCACGTTTGATGGTGGACAAAATGTCTTCACTGGTTTCGGGGATGCCGGTGGTCCCATTCCCGAATTGCAATTCGATTCTCCTGTAGATTTCTTTGCGATGGAATCAACTGGAACGGATGGTTTTCGCTTACAAGACATCCGCCTGAGCGTTGCGTCAGCCGTTCCCGAACCGGGAATCGCTTACGGCCTGGTTGCCGGGTTATTTGGGTTTGTTATTTCGTCGCGAAGGCGGCGATAAGAAACTTACTCGGAACGAACGCGTCATCCATTTCGTAAACGTGGACGAACATCGTTTGAGTACGGGGCGCACATGGCCACGCATAGCCGAGGCCATGGCACCCTAAGGTAAGAGAACGCTGAGCGACACCACCTCTAACTGTCTGCGTCACAGCGCCGTTGCGTCTCTGCGTTAAATGATCCAATTGGTCAACAAATTAACGCAACCATATTCGAATAAAAATAACCGCCAAGAACAACATGGCCACGCAAAGCCGAGGCCGTGGCACCCAGACACTGGCGATCGAAATTCGTTGGTTTGACGGCGGACGAACTGGTAGTGGTCGAGGCTACGAGTCCCTGGAATTCTCGAAGTCAAGAATTCTACACCTCTGAAACCAAAGACACGTAGTTGGTTGCGAGCCGGTTAACATGGTTTTAAGAAAAGGACTCGTTGCCTCGTCCACTACGGTATGCTACGGCTTGCTGCGACATCAACTCGTTATCGAGTTTTGGTTTTCATTTCGAGCGGAACCAAGGCATTCGCCGTTTCGAGCTTCTCAACAATTTTGGCGCTGTATTGAACGTAACTGTCGGGAGTGGGATACCCTTGGACTTTGTCGTTCCATTCATACTGCCGCTGGATCACTTGCCCGCGAGGAATATCAAATACGGCGTAACCCGAACTGTTCTGCTGCATCAGCTCCATTTTGACTTTTTCACTTTCGATCGGAGCCAAGATCTGAGCGCGAATGGAAATGTAGGCTTTTTGATCAACTACTTTTTCCAATTCGTAAACCGTGCGTATCGGAATTTGAATCGGTCGTCCGCTTTCATCTTCAACGGGATAGTTTCGTGAAACGTACCATTTGTGACCGACAGGGATCGCTTGTTCGGGGAGCGGAATCAGGAAATCGGCGATCCCCAGATTGAACGCGTTTCTTCCGGCGTCGTGTTTGTCGACCGCGCCACGATTGTTCACTGTGTACGTTGCAAATCGATTTCCAATATTGCGCAATAGATCTTTGTTGGCGGCAGGCTGTTGGTCGATTGGCGTTTGGCTATCGATTGTTTTGGGCTGCTCGTCGTTGAATTTCGTCCACATGGTGAATTGGTCGTAAGTCAGATCCAGGCTCACGTTGCCTTTGCTATCGACGCTTTTTACATCCCAGTGTTTGTTCGAGTTGCTGCGCGTCCAGGTCTTTTCACTCTTTCCCGCGTTGCGTGTTTCGT
The DNA here is from genome assembly GCA_041399045.1 of Pirellulaceae bacterium. Taxonomy (GTDB): domain Bacteria; phylum Planctomycetota; class Planctomycetia; order Pirellulales; family Pirellulaceae; genus BJ22. The sequence goes on from JAWKTO010000002.1 coordinate 119,392, forward strand.
TAGATGTGGTGTGTTCGGTTTGCCAGCGAATGCACTGGCCTTTTTCAAATTGGTAACGGAGTTCCCATGTCTGCTTGTCCGCCTGGTTTTTCGCGGCCCGCGCAAGAATCTTGCTCATGTCAATGGATTCGTCTTTGGTTTCATCTTGGCCAAAGAGCGACATAGAAAATGAGCACAGCAAAACAATTGCCACCGAAACGTGAATCATTCGTCCAATTCTCACCGCGGATCTCCCTATCCTGTTGGCAATGCTATTTTTTCTTTTTCGATTTGTTTTGAGGCGGCGAGCTGTAAGCAAAACTCACGCCCCATCCCAATTTGTCTCGAAGGGTTTGATAATAGTTGTTTTCCGAAACCTCAATCATGCGAAACGTTCGATCGGAACGCTTGATCCGAACTCGATGTTTCGGTGTCAGTTCGCACAACACGTTTCCATCAACGACAACGGAACACGATCGCGGAACCCGCACTCGCAACTCAAACTCGCGATCCGCAGAATCGACCACCGGCCGAAGCGTCAACGTATGAGGCGAAATGGGAGATATCACGACCACCGGCAAATCCTTGCGGACAATCGGTCCACCCGCCGACAGATTGTGCGCCGTCGATCCGACCGGCGTACTCACGATAAGCCCATCGCCGTTATATGATGCGGCCAATTGCCGATCGACGTAAAGGTCAATTTCGAGAATTCGAAACGGTGCACCGCCCAAAATGGAAACTTCGTTCAAGGCTTCCATTTCCGCAACGACCTCATCGCCGACCGTTGCCTCGCAATGAAGCATGATGTGATCAATGATTTGAAAATTCCCCGACGTGATTTCCTTCAGAGCTTTCGGAAGACTATCAGGCTGGACGTTTGCTAGAAACCCTAGTTTTCCCAGGTTGACGCCAAGGACAGGGATTTCGTGCTGAGCCAGTTGTTGTCCAGCACTCAGAATGGAACCATCTCCGCCAAACACGATCGCAAAATCGACAGCCGATTTGGGGGGAGAAAACTCTTCGCTTTCCAGATAAGTGCCAACGACTTTGGCGTGACTCCCGACTTGCTCGACAAGTTTTTGGACCAGCTCCGTCAAGTCGGGACGGCTATCCAGAAAACTGAAAACGACGACCCGAGGGCGTTGAATCGATTTTCCAGATTTCAACATGGTTCGGGCTTCCGTAGAAAGCGGGCTGGCCTGACGCGACGATTGAGTGCGCGTTGAGGCCATTCCCTTTGTCCAGAATCGATTTGTTTAAACGCCGACGTTGGAGCGGGTGGCTAGCTCGCGGCACGTTTGAGCGATGCCTTGTCGATCCAATTTCAAATCGGCCAGCAGTTCCTCGCGTTCGCCATGTTCGACAAACACATCGGGGATACCGATTCGCTCAACGTTGACCGTCGAACGCTTGAGTTGATTGGCCGCTTCCAGGAACGCCGAGCCGAATCCGCCCATAAGCATTCCTTCCTCCACCGTCACGACAAAACCTGTGTCCAGCGTTCGTTCGACCATGTCCATGTCGATCGGCTTTGCGAAACGAGCGTTTACGACGCCGACATCGAGCCCTTCTTCGGCCAGTGTTTCGGCTGCGGCTAACGCTTCACCCAATTGCGCGCCAAACGCCACAATGGTTCCGTCAGCGCCATCGCGAAGCGTCTCGCTTTTGCCCAGCTCAACGGGCTGCAATGTGCGTGAAATCTCAACGGCGTTATCTTTGGGATACCTGATCGAGCATGGCGACGAATGTGAAAGCGAAAATCAAGCATGGCTCCCATGTCGTTTGCATCGCCAGGTGCCATCACGACCATATTAGGGAAGATTCGCATGTATCCAATGTCAAACGTCCCATGATGTGTTGGTCCATCGGGGCCCGTCAAGCCGCCTCGATCCATCATGAATACGACGGGCAAGTTCTGTAAACACGCTTCTTGGAAAACCTGATCATAGCTACGTTGCAGGAACGTGCTGTAGATATCGACGATCGGACGCATTCCTGCCTTGGCCTGTCCACCCGCAAACGCAACGGCATGCGACTCGCAAATGCCAACATCGAAGAACCGATCGGGGAACGCTTCGCGAACCGGTTCCAGAGCGTTGCCTTGGCACATGGCCGCTGTAATGACAGTGACGCGTGGATTGTGCTTCATTTGATCAAAGATCGCATCGCGTGCGTGATGCGTGTACGCTTTGCCGCCGCTTTTTTTCTTGAGGACAACCTCGTCACCTTTGCGATCAAACGTTGGCGGTGTGTGGAAGAAAACCGGGTCGCTGGCTGCTGGTTCGAAACCGTGACCCTTTTTGGTAATCACATGCAGCAGAACTGGCCCATCGATCGACTTGACCATGTTCAAGTACTTTTTCAGCAACTGAATGTTGTGGCCGTCGATGGGACCAAAATACTTGATGCCAAATTCTTCAAACATCATGCCGCCGTGAAGGCCGGCTTTGACGCCTTCCTTGATTTGAACAAGCAGCCGTTCGGTAGGATCACCCAAAACCGGAATCTTGTTCAGTAGATTTCCAATCTCCGCCTTGAGTCCTGTGTATGCCGAGGTCGAGCGAAGGCGGTCAAGGTAACTCGCGACTCCACCGACTCGCGGGCAAATCGACATTTCATTGTCGTTCAAGACGATCAGCATTTTCGATTTGAGGTCGTTGGCATTGTTGAGTGCCTCAAAAACGATCCCCGATGGAAATGCACCGTCGCCGATCACCGCCACGCATGTGTTATCCTTGCGGCCCATCAGGTCGTCGCCGCTTCGCAAGCCCACGACGGTCGAAACGCTTGCTCCAGCGTGCCCCGTCATGAACAAATCGTATTCGCTTTCATTGGGATTCGGGTAACCCATCAAACCGCCACGGGTGCGAATCGTCTGGAATTCGTCGTAACGACCAGTAATGAGTTTTTGCGGATAGATCTGATGTCCTGTGTCCCAGATCAGGCGGTCGTACTTGAAATCAAACGTGCTATGCAACGCGAGACACAGTTCAACGACACCCAGGTTCGATGCAAAATGCGCCGCCCGTTTGCTCAACAGATTGCAAAGCGTTTCGCGAATCTCCGAAGCAACCTGATTCAATTGCTCAGGGTTCATGCCGTGCAATTGCATGGGTGACTGAATCGTAGGAAGAATCTGTGTCATGGTTTCCATTACCTGGTACGAGATACGACGAACTGAGCCAGATCAACAAGCGGTTGGGCGCGGGAACCAAACGACTCCAGCGAATTTACGGCATCAGCAACCAGTTGGTTTGCCAATTGTTCGCTTCTTTCGATTCCCAGGGCCGAAGGGTAGGTCAACTTGCCCTTCGACTGATCTTTACCGACTCTTTTTCCCATTTTGTCTTGTTCGCCCCGCAAATCCAACAGATCGTCGGAAATTTGGAAGGCTAAACCAAGGTTTTTACCGAATCGTTCGAGCCGCGAGATGTTTTCTTCCGAAGAATGGGCACAAATGGCCCCCAGTTTCAGGCTAACGGCCAACATGGCTGCGGTTTTGCGCAAATGAATTCTTTCCAGCATTTGCAAATCGCACTCGCCATTTTCGGCCGCCAAGTCGTCGGCTTGTCCGCCAACCAAATGACTGGCTCCCGATGCGCGGGCCAGTTCCAGACAGCACCTTGCCGCCGTCGCCTCCGGTTGAATGTCCCGCGACATGACCTCAAATGCGAGTGGAATCAACGCATCACCCGCCAGGATCGCTGTGGCCTCGTCGAATTGCTTGTGGGTCGTTGGTCGTCCGCGTCGCAGGTCGTCATCATCCATTGCTGGCAAATCGTCGTGAACCAGCGAGTAGCAGTGGATGAATTCGACGGCACATGCTGCGGGCAATGCGTTCGCATCTTCACCGCCGCACAAACGAGTAGATGCCATCACCAGTAACGGTCTCAGGCGTTTGCCGGGCGAAAGGACCGAGTAGCGCATCGCTTCGCGCAAACGATCGGGGCATCCGGAATCCAACGACAGGTTTTCGTCGAGCGCCCGTTCGATCGCGTCGCGGGCGGACATCACATCGCTGGTCATCAAAGAGTTGGGTAAACTCACGGTCGCTTGCCGGTCATTCGGACGTACAAATAGAACAAAGGTTTAACTGAATTTTTTGCGATGCCGTAACTGCTTCATTGCGTCGCAGTTCGCTCGAAAAAAGCTATTTTACGGCACGCGGTTTTTAGAACAATCCGTCAGGATCGTCATCCCAGTCGTCTTCGTCGCTTTCGTCATCGGAGTCTTCATGGTCATTGGCTAACGAATGTGCCGCGTGGGAGGCGGAGTGCCCAAAGGACTTGGTCTCAGCTTGCCCTTGTTCATCCACGGAGACCAACTCGCGGATTTTCTGTTCGACGTTGTCGAGCGCCGAATAGCATTGTTTGAGAAGTTTGATGCCCTGCTCGTATTCGGCCAGAGAATCGTCAAGAGTCAAGTTTCCCGACTCCAGCGTGCGCACGACGTCTTGCAATCGCGTCAACGCGTCTTCAAAGGTTGGTTCGTCTTTACTCGCTTTCGCCGGTTTCTTTTTTGCCATTTTTGAATGCTAAAAACTCTGAAGTAATTTGGGTCGAGTGCTGGTGAAAAAATTTTTCAGAATTGTCGCAAACGCCGCTCAAATTGTCGACTCGCAGTTTAGATTTTTGGCGTGAATTGGTTCGCGGAATATTCACACCCCAACTTTGAATTGCGAGTGAACTTTGATTGTTAAAGCGACGTTACCAGCAGCATTTCCCATGTCATGCGTATACAATGAGTTGACAAGTACTTGCCTTACTTAAGCGAATGATCAAGACCGTTAGTCGGATCAAGTGGTTTGAGCACTAGGCTTCAAATACTATAAGGACAAGGAATAAAGAATGGCTGCCAAAAAGAAATCTGCCAGCAACAGAAAACCGAAAAAAGTTTACCTCGCCGGAGGGCTCACCGCCCTTTGGACGGACGATCTATGTGCGGAGTTCGATCTTGTCTATATGGTTGTCATGGAGCAACTCTGGAGGCGATTGGACCAAGATAAGAGTTGCATAGATGAACCGAGACTTGCTGGAATTATCTCGTATGTGCAGCATAGTCTGTTTGCTCAAAGAACACCCGATGTATCCAAGGTTTTCTCGATTTTACGCCGAAGATGTTCGCGAATGGCGATCAGTGATCGAAGGTAGTATCGAACGGGGAATTAAAACTATTCCAGAATCCTGTCGAACACAGTTTGTTAATTCAGTAAAAAGTGATTTGGATTTTTGGATGAGTTTATGTCACGAAAGCGAGATCGTAAAAGGGATTTGGTTGCGTAATATGGGTGCATTCGGCTACAAACCATTCGAAAACGACGATGCCTTGGATTGGCTATCTGGACTTTCAAAATCGGGGCTCAAGGAAGTCGAACGAATATTGCAATTTTCCATCGACAAAAAAACTAGGCTTTCTCTTGTTGAGACATCAAAAGCAATTGCCGGGTGCTACCTCGTCTATCTAGGATTTTTCCCGAGGATTCCGATGAACAAACGAGACGATTATTGAACACCGTTCCGTTAACGGTCAGCGATTTGCTGGTGATCACTTCCAAAGACAATCGCGAAAAAGCAGTGGCTGTACTTGAAAATATAGTCGAGCAAGAGGGCGAATTGTTTGACGATTGGGATGATAGTGGGCTTGGGCTGGAATTCCGGAACGAAATTCAGAATATGCGCAATCGACTTGCAAAATTTGGAGATTAGGCGTCGCAATTTTTCGGCTGTAGTACAAGCTGCCAGCTTGTAATTCTATCTCGCAGGCTGGCAGCCTGCGCTACGTGCGTTTCGCCTCGACCACTTCACTTTCGATCGTACCGTCAGGGACTTTCGTGGAAATTCGGTCGCCGATTTTCACGTCGTCGGCGCTGCGAATCACGTTTCCATCGTGCGTTGTAGTCAGGCTGTAGCCGCGCGCGAGAATTCCGAGCGGACTCATTGCCTCCAGTCCAGCTGCCAGTTTCTGCAAATCGCGTTGCCGCAAATGAAACGTGTGCTGCATATTTTGCTTCATACGAATGTGAAGTTCATCAAGTCGTTGGCGAAATCGATTTAATGGTTCGATCGGCGCTCGCAAACAAGGTCGTTCGGCCAAGGAATCCAGATGTTGTTTGGCGGAACGGTAACGGTGAGAAAGCACCTGCATCATTCGGCGCCGCTGGTCATCGAGCGTTGCGATCAGGTCCGCTTGAACGGGCAAGATCCGCTCCGCTGCTTCGCTGGGAGTCAACGCACGAACATCCGCCGCCAAATCGGAAAGCGTTACGTCCGTCTCGTGACCAATTCCCGTGATCGTCGGAATGCTTGAACTGGCAATCGCTCGCACGACGACTTCTTCGTTGAACGCCCAAAGGTCTTCCATGCTGCCCCCACCGCGACAGATCACGATCAAATCGAAATTCGGTTGAACTCGATTCGTCAGTTGAATTGATTTGGCGATCGAACGCCCGGCAGTGGGACCTTGAACGATCGTCGGAACGATGGTGATATCGACGTTCCGGAATCGTCGGCAGAGGACTTCCAGAAAATCCCGAACCGCTGCACCTTGGGGGCTGGTGACAACCGCGATACGCCGAGGCAACGTCGGCAACGGGCGTTTTCGCTCGGGGGCAAACAGACCTTCTGCCGTAAGCTTTTTACGAAGTTGCTCGAAAGCCAACTGCAATTCACCGACCCCAACCGGAACGATCGTTCGAACGTTGAGTTGGTAGACGCCTCGCGGACCGTAGACGTCAACGCCACCTTTGCAGATGACTTCCTGGCCTTCCTCCAATCGGAATTTTATGCGCTGTGCTGCGCTACGCCAAATCACCGCCGACAATCGAGCGGCGGAATCTTTCAGCGAAAAATAAACGTGCCCGGATGCCGCACGGGTCAGGTCCGAAACTTCGCCTTGAATGGTCACTTCACCAAACAATTCCGCCATGGCGTAGCGCATTTGTTCGGTGAATTGACTGACTGTTAGGTGAGTTTCGTTTGCCATGATTGTTTTGGATATCGAAGCAAGTCGCTTTTGTGCTGTTTTCTCCGGTTTTGGCATAAACCAAAAAAAGCCGGACCCTTGATTGAATTGACATCGTACACCAGTCAAAATCAATGAGGTAGGACAAGCGATGAAGTCATACTGCCAAACACACATTGATTAAACCTGAACAGGAGTCACTAGCGTGAATTCAAAGTCGAATAAAGGCTCAACGCGAAGAGAATTTGTCAAACGAAGCGGCACGGTTGTCGCCGCATCGACTGCCATCGGGATGGTCGGTGCGCCATCGACGGTTCGAGCGGCAGCCCACGTCGCCGGATCGGATACGATGCGAATTGGATTGATCGGATGCGGTGGACGCGGTACCGGTGCCGCGCAGCAGGCGATGAACACGGAGAGTGGCAAGGTCGAGTTGGTTGCCGCAGGTGATGCATTTGAGAACCGACTGAATCAGGCGATCGATGGTTGCAAGCGACACAAGGAAGACCACGTTAGTGTCAATGACAACTCGAAATTCGTCGGCTTTGACGCTTACAAACGAGTGCTCGATCAAGAATTGGACCTCGTGATTCTGGCGACGCCACCAGCGTTTCGTCCGATGCATTTCGAAGCTGCTATCGACGCCGGCAAACACGTGTTTATGGAAAAGCCTGTAGCCGTCGACGCACCGGGTGTAAGGCGGATTTTGCGTTCAACTGAAATCGCTTCCAAGAAAGGGCTGGCGGTTGGCGTTGGTTTGCAACGACGTCATGAACGAGCCTATCGTGAAGTCATCGGCGAATTGCAAAACGGAGCGATCGGCGATTTCATTTTTGCCAAGGTCTACTGGAACATGGGCAGCCTGTGGGTTAACCCGAAACAAGAGGGACAAACGGAACTGGAATATCAGTTGCGAAACTGGCTCTATTTTACCTGGCTTTCGGGTGACCATATCGTCGAGCAGCATATCCACAATATGGACGTGATCAATTGGCTGATGAATGGCTATCCGGTGAAGGCCAATGGCATGGGGGGAAGACAAGTTCGTGTCGGAGCACGACATGGCGAGATCTTTGACCACCACGCAGTGGAATTCGAATACGAAAGCGGATTGATAATGAGTAGCCAGTGTCGCCAGATTCCCGACTGTTGGAACAGTGTTTCCGAGCATGTGTACGGAACAAAAGGTTACTCGGATATCAGTGCCGGTGTCATCTACGATCATGACGGAAACGAAGTTTTCAAGACAAACGGTTCACGCGGAGGGCACCAACAGGAGCATCATGATCTGTTTGCTGATTTGCAAAACGGCGAATTGCCCAACGAAGGTGAATACGGCGCCAAGAGTACGATGACTGCAATCCTGGGACGCCTTTGCACCTACACTGGCAAAGAGATCAAGTGGGAGGATGCGATCAATTCCGAGGTTAGCCTTTGTGATGTTGATTCGATCAAATCGATCGACGATATGGCACCCGTTCAGCCGTTGGAATCGGGTGAGTATGCATATGCGATGCCGGGAAGTAATATCGAAAAATATATCGACTTCTAGTTGAAACCTTGTTGGTCAAAAGTGAATATTACCCGGCTTGCAGAATTGCTTGCTGGGTTTTTTTGTACTCTGATCAAATGCGGGCATTCCGGTTAGGTAAATTGGGCAAGCCGAAGCGCTTTGAAGGGAAAGACTCGATATTCCTGACATGCCTATTCGATGAATTATCGTAGTTCGATTTTGCGATGTTTAGTTGATACGGCTTGGAAAGCCCCGCCTTCAGGGAAGGAATCGAAATGTTGAATTCGCGACGTCTCACCCGAATGAATTACCTGGTTTTTGTTGTTGTGTGCTTTTGTGCGTCTTCGACAGTGGAAGCTCAGGAAAAAACAAGTAACGGGATTCGGATTCGCGATCCGTTTCGAGACGTTTCGATCGAGCAATCGGTCGACGCCGCTCAAAAATCGGTCGATGAAAGCATCGGTGCCGCTTCGAAACAAACGTCCGAAATGCTTACCAAAATGGTCGACCGTGCATCCGATTCCAGATCTGCCGCAGCAGAATTCGTCGCAAACGTAAGTAAAGGGAACGTTGCAAACAACCCAGACGATTCTGCTCCAACCACACATGTTTTGAATTCCATCGAAAACGATACATCCGAATTAGTCTCAACATCCAACGCCCAATTCGTTGATCCCAACATGATTTTTTCGCCTGCTGCTTCGCCTGTCAGCAACCAACAAATGGTACAGAATGTGTTTGCATCGGAATCTTACGGTTCTACGGCTGCTCCGTTTGCGTTTTCCAGCGCTGAGCAAAAAAGCAATTACTACGGCCAGGATGGTTGCACATGTGACAAATGGAATGGTTTCTGTACCTGCGGCCATTGCGGAAATGACTTGGGACTTGATATTTTCCGCCGCGGACGATTGCATCAGAAAAAAGGCACAGCATGTTCCGACGGATCGTGTGGCACCAGTGACTGCAACGGTGTCTTCTCGGACGGGTTCTTTGGAAAAACACGACCATCATTCGGAATGAAAAAATAGTTCTCTAATCGATTAAATCCACAACTGTGAATCCAATGTTTCACAGGCCGATTTGGAGACCTACTTTGACTCCGCGCGCATCTGTCATAGCGCGCCGAAAACAAATACACTCCTTGCGGAAGCAAACGCTGCCAGAATTAATAATCCTCCTTGCCAGATCGGTTCCATGCACGACTCGGACAACTACGGCGAAACGACAGAAGCGACGCCACTAGCAACCGAGCGATCTCCAATTGGATTTCGATATCACATCGTTGCCGTGTTTGCGTGCATTACCATTGCCGGAATGATTGGGCTCGCAAAATACCAAGAAGAATTTGGCACGACAGACATTCGAAAAATTGAACACACTTTCGAATCCATTACGTATTTTGAAAGTATGATTTGGATTGATGCAGCGTATATTTTCCTTTCCTGCATGATGCTCTACCGATTGTCTCGAACCAATTGGCGCGACAATCAATCGCCTGGGGGCCTCGTTGCGTTGCGATATGGAATCGCCATGGTCCCTTCATTGATTGTCCTGATCTACCGTCAATGGGTCGATCAAAACGAGCCCGAGACGTTGGGTGCATTGGGTTTTCCAACGGAGACGGTATTGGATTTTCGATACGGCTTCAAATCTTCGGTTGGTTACTGGCAAATGGCGTGGCTGTTTTCGGCTGCATACATCCTGAAAGGATACTGGAGATTGGTTTTTACGTTACTTTGGCTTGCTGCTTTTTGCCGTTTTTGTATCTCGTTCTTTATCAATTTGACCGCGCGTACGGTAACGTCCTGCCCAAATCTCCGTTGTTGATCCGATTCTTGATAGTTGTTAGATCTTTTCCAGTGCTCGTTGTACCTATTGCCGCGATTGTCGATTTGGTGAAACGTCGACGTTACGATTGGGAGCACTGGACTGGAATCGGACTATTAATCCTTTCAACTTGGATTCGGCCTACAATCGCGAGGATTTATTTCTGGTACTTTTGACAGTCGATGTACACTCGCCGAATATATGGCGTTTTGACAAATCTGGTCCAAACGATTTTCGCTTTCGCATGTTCAAAGGCGTACTTCGAAATCCTGAATGCCAATAAGGCCAAAAAAGTTGAAGTGTGGAATGCGATTGGTTAATATTCGAGCGACGCTCTCCGCTCGATCGTCGGCCAAGATGTACCCAGATTTGGAGCTTTCAAGATGAGATGGTTGACTCTGCTTTTGTTCGTTCAACTTGCCGTTTCGATTCCCGGGCATCGAGCAGGCGGCAGGCCTGATAGAGAAACTGACGATGAACAGCCGAGTTCTGAAATTGCATTCGACGATTTTTCAGATGACGCCATTTTGGAATTTGTACGTCAACGCAGCAAAGCCGAGCGGGTCACTCGACACCGAGTGTTTATGGATTTGGCCACTGCCAAGACCTGCAAAATGCCATTAGCACCCTCCGTCGACTCCGGCCCCCACCAATTCAAAGCGGTCCACGTCTATGTTAACCGCGATGCCTTTGCGCCAATGTGGGACCCGTTCGAATCATTTCCGGTCGGAAGCTTGATCGTCAAAGAAAAGGTCGATGGATTTGAACCTGACAACACAGAGCTGTTCACGGGGATGATCAAACGAGAATCAGGTTATGCTCCCGAAGTCGGTGACTGGGAGTTTTTCACTGTCGATGGCAATGCCTCAGAGGTCACCGCTCGGGGCAAATTAGAATCGTGTATCGCCTGTCACACCGAATACGCCGACTCAGACTTTGTAACCAAGTCCTATGCCGCGCGTGCGTTGCCACCTTTTCAAGCGAAAGGTCGATTTGTTGAATTGAGCGACGGAGATGCAGTCGAGTCGAATCAGCCAACTTGCTGGACGGCGGGCGATGTGTTGATACTTCCCGCATCATGGGCAATGCCTGCAGGTGAAAAATTGACGCGCTCGGAGGCGGAAGAAAAATGGCGTCAGGAGAATGCTGAAGAGGAGTCGCTACCCGATGACCTTTCAGGTTTGGGAGGCCCCCGCCTTCGTTACGAGCCGAGCGAAGCGAAAAATACGCTTCGTTATTGGACCGAAGTCAACGATAGCGCAGTTGGCAAATTCAAATTGATGATGCTGGGACGTTCGACGTCGAAGTGCTCCAAGGATGTGGAAAGGGGCAAGGTGGCTCGGAGGTCGCGGTGTCTACTGACGATCAAGTTTTGTCGTTCACGGTTGAAGACACAGGACATTTCCAGAACTTTGTTTGGAAATCGATTGGTTCGGTTACGCTGAAATCTGATGGCAATTATCAGTTGACTGTGAAGCCGACGAAAAAGGCGGCGGATGCTGTGATGGACTTGCGCCTGGTTAGACTAACACGTCGACGTTAATGACGTTGGCCAGTTAGCGAATGATTGGCGTCAGCGGGCCGGTGGGGAGTTCCGCAAGCGGTGTGAACTCAGGTTCCAACGACTTCAGATGTTCCAGCAGAACGCGTTTGACTTCCATGATGGTTGCGGGGTGTTGATGGAGCAAACTGTGCTCTTCATCGACTTCAATGGATGACACAGCAAACGGAGCTTGCGAACTGGTGATTGCAACAACGCCGTCACCTTCAGGAAGCTTTGTCAGCTTGGCCAACATCGTTTGCTTCTCCAAATGACCGGCGATGTTATGGTAATGAACGCCATCTGCTGCGCTTGCAATCATCAACGAATTGAAGATTGGGTTGTTCGGCGCAAGGGAGTCGAGACTTGTCGCGGTCGCCAGTAGTTTTTCGTTTCGAACGAGTTCCTTGTTTTCCTTCGCAATCGCGGAATAGTCATTGGTCATAACCTTGGGCAAGGTGATGATTTTTTCGCCAAGCCATTTCACGGTATCGCTTGCAAACGGGCTGCCTTTGAATGGGGTGCCAATGGTAATGACTTCCGATACACCTGCCACGGGCTCAAACTCAAATGTGTTTTTGAGGCGTGCCAACGTGGCCGGGTCCCCGTCAAAGCTCTCAACAGGGTATTCACTGATCAACGACCAGAATTCTCCCCGACTGTGAACCGTGAGCATTCGTGAAACCAAGCCACCCATGGAATGACCGACCAGAACCATATCCGTGGCGGCTACGGGTAACTCTCCATTTTCGCTTGGATACCTTGCCGATAATTCATTTCTCAACTGCTCCAGGTCGTTGCGAACTTGCCGAGCACTTTCCCAGAACGGTTGGCCTGTCGGATAGAGGCAGAACCAGAATTGATACTTGTCCTGCAAGTCATGGTCGGCTCGTAGATCATTGAACATTTGCAGCCAAGTCACGGGGCTGGACCAAAGGCCATGGACCATTACCACCGGGATCTTGTCTGGATCATAAGGCTCTAACATGTAGATGCCCTGAAATTCCTTGGCAAAATTGGCGTTGAGCAGGCCAAACGTCGCCATCACATTGGTGCTCAATAGCGGGTCGTTCATGTGGTAGGCCATCGGAGTCGTGATGTCGCTTTCAAGCGGAACGACTCGGTCGCCCAGCTGCACGACGTTTTGTTGAAGGGGATCGAATAGCACCAATGTTGCGGTATCGGCCGCAGTCACAAGGTTTTTGTTCCAAGTGCCGGAACAATCGAGAAACGCAGTGAACGCCATCGTCAAATCGGGTGGATAATGTTCTTCGATGGTCGCGTCATTGGCCCGAGGTTTGCGAACACCGATGAGTGGAACTCCTAGACCATACGTTCGGTAATGATTGTTGACGCCCTGCGGTTCATAGTCGCTGGCGATCTCAAAGCGTTCGATTTCCTCGTATTGCCACTTGGAGGCATTGGCGATCTGGAAACGAAGTTTTTTATTAAGTGCTTCGACTTCCACGATCGTGTTTGGAGTCAATTCATTGCGTTTGATCATCCGGCGAAGTATTTCTTCCAACGAGCGATTGTAGATATCCGAAATCGAGCGGAACTGAGGATCGAATGCGTTTCGATTGACATCCAGATTGGAATCAAACAGGAATTGATGGGAGCTGATCAAGGCCGTGGCATACATGAGTTGGGCTCGATCATTTCGCCCCAGCCGCGCGGCCCAGTCGGCTTGCAAGAATGCGAGCTCAGCAACGGAGTGAATCATTTCAAGCGTGGGCTGCTGTGCTGCGTACGTTCCCAGTGTTTGAATCGCTTCGTCTGGCGATGTTTCGTAAGTTGAATCCAGCACGTAACGTCTCAACGTTTGCCGTGTGCGATCGGTGGGCTTAGGCGGTTTTTGGACAAGCCGTTTCAGTGGTCCGAGCCGATTCTTTTTCCGAACAGTACGCGTCCCAATATGGTTGGTTGAGGTGAAACTGGCGACCCGCGCGACCTTTCGCGCGTTTTCCAACGTCAGGCTGACGCAACCAGTTTGCAAGGTCAGGCAAACGAGAATCATTGCAAATGGAAAACAGCGACGAAGGTTACGCGCCGATTGGATTTGAGTCACATCGGGTCGTGAAAAGCCCAGACATCCGAAATTGCCGGACGCGTTCTGCGATGTTCGTTACGCAGGACATTCGAAGACCGTTCCAAAAACGGTTTTCGACGCGAAGTTCTGGATGTTGTTTCTGGCCGTTCACTAATGTCCGCGCATATCATCGCCACCCAATTGCCTATTGCTCCAAGGGGACAATTAGCGGAATCACGGATATACGTCAACGCAAACGCTGCATTTAGAATTCAATGAGTTGCTGTCGGCGTCTTGCAATGTAATTTAGCCGTTCTATCTGCCAGTGTCGATTTGAATGCTAGCGTGATGTCAAGCATTCTTCGACTCCTTCTCGGACGCATCAACTGGCAACAGTGGAGTTGGTGCGTCAGAGGTTTCTGCCACTGCCGTTTGCGTCAGCCGAGCGGGTGCCGCGAGTGTTTTCTCCCAGTAATCACGCGCTTTTTGAACTGCAATTCCCAGTAGCGAATTGTCGGGGTACGTGCCGGAGTCCGAAGGGCTGGTTGGAATACCGGTGAAAAGTTCAATCGCTTCGTGAATCGTTTCGACCGCATAGACGTGAAACTTTCCGGCCTTGGCCGCTTCCACCACATCATGTCGCAGCATCAGGTCACCGGCATTGGATTTGGGAATCACAACGCCTTGATCACCCGTCAGCCCCGCATGATTGCAGGCGTCAAAGAACCCTTCGATTTTTTCGTTGACACCACCGATCGCCTGCAGATGCCCCAGTTGATCGATCGCACCCGTCATCGCCAGGTTTTGTCGAATGGGAATCCCGGTCAAAGCACTCAACAAGCAGACCATCTCCGCACCAGATGCCGAATCGCCGTCAATGCCGCCGTAACTTTGCTCAAAAGTAATCGATGCACTGAACGACAACGGGTGATTGGTCTTCAGCAGATTGCGAAGGAGGCCGCCGAGAATCTGGAAACCTTTGGTGTGTATCGAACCGCTCATTCGCGCGCTGCCTTCGATGTTGATCAGTCCGGCCGTGCCGGGGCCAATCGAAGCGGTGATTCGCGCCGGAAAACCATAGGTCAACGGGCCGGAATGAATCACGGCCAAGCCATTGATCTGACCGACGACCGATCCCGATGTGTCGACTTGAATGGTTCGGTTGTCAACCATCTCCTGAAAACGGCGCGAGGGAAGGCTGGCACGTTTTCGCGTACGCCGAACGCATTCTCGGACATGATCACCTGTGACCAGTTCCGCGTTTTCTTTCTTGGCAATAAACGCTGCTTCGCGCGCGATGTCGGCAATTCTTCCAAATTTGGCTGTCAGTCGTTCACTGCGTGAAACAATTCGTGAGCCGTGCTCGACCAATGCTGCAATTGCTGTCTTGTCAAAATGAGTCAGATTCTCAGCTTGAACCATGCGCCCGATCACGATTGCATAGTGTTGAAGGCTATGGTCATCGCGAGGCAGTTGGTCATCGAAATCTGCCAGGACCTTGAACAATTCGCTGAAATCGGGATCGTGGTAATCGAGTTGGTAAAACGTTGAAACGTCACCGACCAGAATCACACGCAGATTTACGGGGATGGGTTCAGGCTGAACCAGCGCACTCATCTTCAGCCAGCCGATCTCGGGCGGAACAATTTCAAGATGCCGCGTTCTAAGTGTTCGAGTTAGGGCACGGTAAGCACCGGGCTCATTTAGTAAATCTTCTGCATCCAAAAGCAAATAACCCGAGTCAGCGTTGAGAATCGCTCCTCCGCGTATTCCCCGGTAATCGGAAACAGGCGTCTGGGAACCATAAGTTACTTCTACCGTTCCCAACAAATTGATCAGATTTGGAACAACTTCCTCAACTACTGGGGAATTGGTCAGGTCGTTGTGTGAAATGATGATGTTGACTCCATACAACTCATCGACTGGCTGTTCGTCTTCTTCGTCAGGAGACAATCGGTTTTCCACAACATCCTTGATAATTTCCTCAATAAAGACGTTGACTGAATCAGATTTGAATTCCGATGTTATCGTGTTGGTAAACCCACTCAGAAGTTGTCGCGCGGCGTCCTGTTTCAAGCGGTTGATTGTGTGACGCGCGTCACGAAACGCCGCTGACATCTCACGACTTACGCGATCCAATTCTTTTTGGAACTCGGGGAGTTTTTCTTCGTACCGTGTAAGGTTTTCTTGATCCGCCTTCCCCTGTGCGATCAATTGCTGCAATTGTTCGGGTGGAATCGGTTCACCGTCAATCACCGGGAAAATTACGGTCGAGTTCACTGGTCCCTGTTGAACGGTAACCAGTGCCATTCCATTTTCGGCAAGCTGCTTTTCAAGGGGCTCCGAGATCGCCCGGATTTCTTTTTGCACGTCGAGTTTGATTTTCTCACGGCGTGAAAGATGTGGTTCGCTGTCAAGCGCTTTCAACAGGCCGTCCTGCACGAAGTCAACCAGTTCCCCGACTCGTTTCTTGAACGCCGGCGCTGTTCCTGCTGCCAACGTGATTAACCTGGGGCGATCCGGCTGACGAAAATTGTGAACAGAGCATCGATCGCGTTTCTGATCGGTCTGAGGTTTTAGCTGTTTCAGTACTTGTCTGACCAGCGTGATTCGACCTGTGCCCCGAACGCCGCGAACGAAAATGTTTTGGCCGTACGCCAAACACTCGATGCCAAAAACAAGTGCTTCTCTCGCAGTGTCTTGCCCCAGGATCGTGTCGGTGATTTCCAGATCTCGGGTTGAGCTGAATGCGAATCGCTCCGGATCGCAAATCCAGCGCAGTTGTTCGGGAGCAAGTTTCGTTGGGTGTTCAATTGCCATTACGTTCAATCAAAAAAAACAATGGGTCACGAGTGAATAGTGGTGCCGAGACGGCGTTACACAAGGGCGATTCCGAATGAAGCGAATTGAGTTCGCTCAGATGAGAATCCTTCGGTTATAGATGTACCATTCGGCAATTATAACAGCGAGGACCAACAGGATGATCCATTTCCAGTACTCGGTTCTGGCCGGTAGAACTTCGGTTGTCGCAGCGACGGGTTCGAAACCGATTTCCAGTTCTTCTCGCACGTTGATATTCGATTCCTGGGGATCAAACAAGTTGACTGCAAAATACTGTATTGGCGGCGCGGTTTCCGTGGAAAACTCGTCCGGAGCAACCGTGTAGACTCCTGGCAATTCCGTTTGCGAAAACTGAATCATGTTGTTTTTGTCGCGGGACTGCGAAAACTGCGTTTCTTGCGGATTAATGATTTGCACTCTGGAAACAGTTGGAGGCGGACTGATTCTTGCAATTTCGCCAGGCGACGCACTGTCTTGTGTTAAAAAACGAGCACCACCCGCAAGATTCGATACCAGATTTTGAACGAACAACGGGAAACTCAATTTGCTGGGCCAGTCGGTGTTCACCTGAAAGCCATCGTCGGTAAACGTCGCCAATGGAAACGAACAAACCAGGTCCTGAAAGCCACCCCGCGGTCCGATGGCCATGATGGTCCCGTACGTGGAATCTATGAGAGATTGAGTTCCCGAAGGGCCCTCGATTTTTGCCGCTTCCAAGATCGTGATGTTGGTTAGTTGCATCGAGTTGATCAGCGGATGAGACCGAAAGAAGTCGGCAATGGGCGTGGGGTATTGTTTATCTCCGAATTTCCAATCGTCTCCAGGTGGTTTGTCACCCAAAAACATGGTGTTGCAGTTGGGCATGGTTTCGGGCTGGCATTGATCAAAGATCACGAGATCGAATTCGCCATCGAAGGCCTTCGTTCGATATTCTTCTGTGGTTATGTAATCTCGGGACTCAAATACGACGCTCGCCATTTTTTGGATCGGCTCCGTATCCATGGCGAGCTCGAGGTATTCATTGCCCGGCGTAACGATTAAAACTTGAGCGAGCCGTGGTGGGTTCACGACCGTGAATGCAACGTTGTCCTCGGTCATGTCATCGTCGGGCGAGACAACGAGTTTCAACTGAGTCGCTGTATCCAGCTGCGCAAACAACGCCGTCAGAGGAAAACTGATTCCCACCGATCTGCCAGCGGGAATCACGACATTGTCCTGTGCATCAAAAACTTCATCTTCAACAAATAATGTTGCGCTCACCGACTGATCTTCCATCGATGAGTTTGTCAGTTGTGCAAACGCCTCACGCCGATCGCTGATGTTAGGATCGTTGTTGATTGCCAACGCCGTGATTCCCACGTTGACCGGCGGTAACAATCCACCTATCGCGTGGTATTCGGGCGTCAAATTCCCAAGCGAAAAATCGTTGACGTTTTCGAAGCCACCATCCGAGAAAATCATCAACGTCGAAGGTAAAGCGTCGGCGATCTGCACGTCGCCGGCATCCGTCGATGTTCTGCCAGGGTTGGCCAATCCGGCGGCCGCATTAAGTGCTTCGCGAACATCTGTCGGCCGATGACTCTGCTCGATTTCGCCCAGCTTTTGCTTGAGCAAATTTTGGTTGACTGTGAAACCTTGGAAAACCTCCGCCTTGTTGGAAAACACCATGAGCATGGCAACATCGCCGGGCTTCATGCGGTCGATCATAATGCCGACCTGACGTTTTGCTTCGTCCAGACGACTGCCGCTGTCGACATCTGTTGCTGACATACTTGCGGAGTTGTCGACAAGGAAAATGAATCGTTCGCCAGAAAGCTCGGTGCCTTCGCAACCGGGCCGCAAACACGCAAGCGCGATCAACAGCACCGCGAGGATTTGCAAAAACATCAACAGGTTGTTTCGCAATCGTTGCCAAAGGCTGTTGACGTGCATGTCCTCAATTGCCTTTTTCCACAAATAGGTACTTGGTACCTGAATGGGACGTCGGCGAAGTTTGAGGAAGTACAACAGAACGATGAGCGGAGGGACCACCAACAGTAGGGTCCAGCCCAGCGGATTGAGGACACTGTTGAACCAACTCATCGAACGAGACCTCGCTGACGAAGGTAGCGGGAGATCAATCGGTCGACGGGGCGGTCCGTGCTGGTCATCATGTAGGCGATACCGCGTTTGGAACAATATTCGCGCGCCGTCTCAATGAACGAAGCCAACGTCTCACGGTACTTTTCAATCAGACGTTTGCTGACGCTGATTTCGGCGATGTCGCCATCTTCGATGTCTGTTAATTTCAGGTCACCAGCCAGGTCAGGTTCGATTTCAACCGGCGACAAAACGTGGATGACGTAAATGTCCAAATCGCGACTGACGAGATACCTCAATGCTTGGTCATAACCGTCCTTGTCCATCAAGTCGGTGATCAAAACCACGATTCCTTTGCCGGTGTTGCGAATCGCAAACGACTTGATACTTTCGGCAAGTGAGTGATTAGCGTCATCAGGCATTTTTTGTACGTAATCGAGCATTCGCCATAGGCTCGCGCGGCCGCGAAGTACGGGCGACTGCCCCGCATACGATGATCCCAAAGGCTCAATCTTGACGCGATCCGCTCGAACGAGACCGATATATCCCAAAGCTGCGGCAAGTTGTTTGGCATACTCGAACTTGGTGGGCTCGCCGAAGCTCATACTTTGACTGCAATCGACCAACGCATAGAAGTGCAAGTCTTCTTCTTCGAGGAAAAGTTTTAGAAAGAACTTGTCGAGTCTCGCGTAGAGATTCCAATCGAGAAACCGCAGGTCGTCGCCAGGAACGTAGTTGCGGTAGTCGGCAAACTCAACACTTTGCCCTTTGCGGCGGCTGCGGCGTTCGCCCTTCATCCGCCCGCGAAAAATCTTGCGGCTGACCAGTTCCATGCGCTCCAGTTGCGCGAGCAGCTGGGGAGTCAACAGGTTGTTTCCGCTGTTTTTGTTCATCGCCAGAAAGTTTTCCGCGTTGGAATCGTGTCCGAAATTGCCAGTTGCGAATTGTGTTTTGCCACTTCTCCTTGTGGGAGAATCGCAAAACACTAGTCAATTTTTTGTGGAACTTTGTCGAGGATTTCAACCAACACTTGATCCGACGAAATTCCTTCTGCCAACGCCTCAAAATTCAAAATCACGCGGTGACGCATCGCTGGAAGGAAAACTCGGCGAACGTCTTCGAAGCTTACATTGAATCGACCTTCTAAAAGTGCACGGACCTTGGCCGCCAAAGCCATGGTTTGCGCACCCCGCGGACTACTCCCCCAGCGAAGGTATTTGTTTGTCGCGTCGGCCGCGAGTGAGCCACCCGGGTGTGTTGCCAAAACCAGGCGGACGATGTAATCACGAAGGTGATCGGCCATAATGACTTCGCGAATCAATTTTTGCCATTTCAGGATCTCGTCGCCGTCCATGACTTGAGTCGTTTCAACTTTGTAGCCGCGAGTCGTGCGATCAATGATAGTTGCCAGCTCGTCGCGACCCGAGTAGTCGACAATGAGTTTGAACAAGAAGCGGTCGAGTTGTGCCTCGGGAAGCGGATAGGTGCCTTCCTGCTCGATGGGGTTTTGAGTCGCCATGACGAAGAATGGTTTCTTCAATTCAAAACGTTTCCCGCCGACGGTGACGGTTCCTTCTTGCATTGTTTCGAGCAAGGCCGATTGGGTTTTGGGCGTTGCACGATTGATCTCGTCAGCAAGGCAGATTTGGGTGAACAGTGGGCCCTTTTGAAACTCGAAACCACGTTTGCCATCTGGTGACTCGACAATCATGTTCGTTCCGAGGATGTCGGCTGGCATGAGGTCAGGCGTAAACTGAATCCGATTGAAGTCGAGGTTCAAGGCGTCGGCCAATGTCTTCACCAGCAGCGTCTTGCCGAGACCTGGAGCACCTTCCAGGAGACAGTGCCCTCCAATCATTAGCGATGTCAATACGCCGTGAACGATTTCGTCATGGCCAACGATGACTTTGCCAATTTCATCTTTGACGGCTTGGTAGCGTCCGCGAAACTCTTCTGCCTGCTGGTTCAAGTTTTCTTCGTTGCTCATCAATGGTTCCATTCGAGGGATTGATTTGAAGTCACCGTATTGTTCCAAGAATCAGCACTGATTGCCAGCTACCTGATGCGAAAAAAATTGGTGCGAATAGGTGAAACAGTGGCTGGAGCCGAACTTGGTTGGGTGGGTCAAGCCGAGTAGGGTGGGTCAAGGCACGAAGACCCACCATTGAATTCTTTGCCAAGCGAATGAAGTGCATTTGGTGGAACAATGATTGGTGGGTCGGCGTCGTTCCTCCTTGACCCACCCTACCGTTTGAGGACGGCAATACGAACCTATCCTGTCCATCCTATTTATCGATGTCAAATTTTCGTTCGTCGCAGGCGAAAACAAATTCGACATGGATTAACAGGATAAACAGGATTGATCAATCGATTGTCAGGGCAAAAGATTACGAGTGAAAGTCGAAGGTGTTCTACAAGTGAAAATTGGAGGTGTTCGTAGTACCGGCTTCAGCCGGCATTTCCGCCTGAAGGCGGTACTACAAACTGATTCGTGCATCGATTTTGATTTCACAATCGATCAATCGGGCCGAGCATGATCACGCAAGGACTTCCTGAATCGTTGTGCCTTCTTTTGTCGTGCGAACCTCGAACCCCGCATCTTTCAACTTCTTGCGGATTTCATCGGCACGCTGGTAGTTCTTTTCACTTCGCGCCGCGTCCAGATCCTGGCACCATTGCTTCGCTTCGGCCAGCCGATCGTCCTGGCCTGATTCCGTTTCGACTTCCTCGTACTCAATGCCCTCGTTGATGGGAGCAACCGAAAGAACCGAATTGATCTTCTTCCAAACGCCTAACGCTTCATTTGGATTTCCGTGACGAGAATTCGCCCACGGAATCACCACGGCCAGAGCACCGGCGATATTCAAATCATCAGCCAACGCTTCAGTGAATTCCTTAAGCACTGGATGCGATCGATCAACCACGGCCGCTTCGCCTCCGCTGCGTTCCTCCAGGTCTTGTCGCATTTCGATAAATCGGCGAACGGTCGTTGCCGCGTCGGCAAGGCCTTTGCGCGTGAAGTTCAAATTCGTGCGATAATGGGCCTTGATCAGTTCGTACCGCAAGACAGCCGGGTGAACTTTGGTTCCCGTCACTTTGCCCACGAACACATCGCGCGCCGTGAAGAAGTTCCCCTTGGACTTCGACATCTTTTCGCCTTCGACGAACAGGAATCGTGCGTGGATCCAGAAGTTCGCGAAACTATCCTTGCCCGACGCGCCGCAAGACTGCGCGATCTCGCATTCGTGATGCGGGAAGATCAAGTCTTCGCCGCCCGTATGGATGTCAATGGTGTCGACGCCGAGCAGTTCGCGAGCCATCACCGAGCACTCGATATGCCAGCCGGGGTAACCAACGCCCCATGGCGAATCCCATTTCATGATGTGTTGTTTGTCGGGCTTCCAAAGCATGAAGTCCGCAGGGTGCCGTTTCTGACTTTGGTTTTCTTCCGAGACACGTCCCCCTGCCCCGCTTTGGATTTTCTCAAGTGTGTTGCCGCTCAACTGACCGTAGCGCGGGAAGCTTTCAACGCTGAAGTAAACAACGCCATCGCTTGAGACGTAGGCATGATCGTTCTCGATGAGCTGAGCGATCATCGCTTGCATGCCGCGAATGTGATCGGTGGCCTTGGGAACGTTGTAGGGATACTCGAACGCGATCTTGTATCCGAGCTTGCGGGCGTCATCGAGAAAGGCGTTGGTGTAGTACGCAGCGATTTGGTACGGATCGTCGGGGTTGTCAACGGCACCTCAGGGACACGCCCCGATTTCTTGTTTTCCTTCATCCGTGCCGCCGCCTGGTTCATCTTGTCTTCTTCATCGGCGTCAGTCATGTGGCCGACATCCGTGATATTCATCACATGATGAACTTGGTAGTCCATGAGCTCCAGGAATCGGCGGAGTAGATCACCGAACAGAAGGTCCGAAAATTTCCGATGTGGGCCAGGTCATAGACCGTGGGTCCGCAACTGTACATTCGCACGACGCCGGGGAAATCGTTTGAAATGGTTCCAGGCGGTTGGTCAGCGAATTATAAAATTGAATGGCGGTCATGACGCTGGGCTCTATTGGATCCAGAAAAACAGGCGTTCGAAACGCAATGTTACCCCGTTTCCCCCATTTGAGACAAGGTGAACCTTGGTTGAGTTCGGGCCCCTCCGTAGCGCGGGCTGCCAGCCTGCAAACGGCGGTCAACAATCCCTCACTTCGACACCGTCAACATCCGCATGCTCGGAACAATGTACTCAACAGGCTCGCCAAACGCCTCGTCGAATTCTTTTTCGTTGTCATCGCCTAATTCCATGCGAATTCCGTCCATCAATTCATGCTCCCAGTGGAGCAGTTTCGCGCTCAATCCGACTCAATTCCTTATTTGCGTTTTCACGAATGTCCTTGCGCTGGACGTCAGTGAGCTCGATCGTCTTCCCTAGTTCTCCACAAACCACACAACAGACCAACCCGTACCGGGCTCGGAGTTGCGTTGCCTGCAGTTGCCTTACAAATTGTTTCTGGACTGGGAGCAAAATGTTGTTGTAGGACTCTTTTCGGCTATTGGCTGCCGATGTCATACCGTTTACAAAAACATCGTTTGATTCTTTGGTTCGTTTTCCATCCTGTTCTTCGCGGACCGCAAGTTCCTTTTGGAGCGACATCACTTTTTCCCAATACTTTCTCGTTGCGTCTCCAAATTCGGTGAACTGCTCCGGCGTCAATTCAAGGAGGTTTGATTCTTCGTTGACTAATCGATCGATGAAGTTCGCGACGTCGTTGGGGTCCTGTTGAGAAGGCTTGACGGCGCAAAAGCGTCCATCGAATGTAAATGAATATTGCGGGCAGTTGACCAGCATCTCGTCGAACTCGGCCGAGGTTTCGATTCCGAAGTCCAATGATTCGGTATCCATGTACCTGAGCTGGGCAAGGAAAATATCGACGTCGTCAAGTTGGGCAAGTTGGCCTTTGATTTCATCGAGGCTTTTGCGTTGGTTGTCGTTTAGAGATTCGAGGATGGATTGGACCGAATTCTGAACCTCGCCACCAAGCTCGTTTTTTACTTCATCAGATATTCTCTGAATCAATGTCTCGATTTTCTTTTGCTGTTCATTTGTAATTCGAAATCGCAATCGCTCTGAATTGCTTTTGAAAAACTCCAACGGACCTGTGTCTCTCATTGCAATTCGGTTGATGATTTGTGGAATGCGTTCGGCTTGGTGGGGAAGCAGGATGCCGTGAAGTTTGGACGTCATCTCCTCGCGAATCTTCCGCCACTCCTGAATATCTTCGTTCAATTGCGGTTGCGCGTAGTTCCAATTTTTGAGTAGTCGCTGCGAGTCAGCATTTGATTTTTCAAGGAGTCGATTCAGCTCGTCGGCTTGAAAGTTAACGATGTCGAGCTCTTTCTGAACTTCCGGCTCTCGAAGAAGCAATTCGTGATCGAGAACGTTGACGCGAATTAGTACGACGTTTTGCATCGTCGCTTTGCCATTTACGTCCCACGCAACATGCCTGAGCGTCACTTGCTGAAACGGCTGCTCTAAATCTGCAGGCTCTTGGCCAAGCAATGTTCGCGCCATGAACAAGAGAGCGAACAAAACTGTGATGTTCGGAACGGGAGCGAACCAATTTGCCCAATGCATTTCGCATGTTCCCAAGATCAAATAAACGGAAAGTTGGCTCAATGGATCATATCAAATTCGTCGAACTTTTAACTCAAAGAAATCGATCAAATCAATAGTGCCAATCGCTTCTCATAGTCTTGAAACGGAGTTCGTCATCCAATCTTAAACCCTGATTGAAACTCATCATTCAGTATGTCGACAAATCCTGTCTCGCCAAGCTCACCATCCAAGATGCTGACCTTGTTCGTCTCGCCAGTTGTTGAAGGAGCAAGGAAGATCTGGTCGATTGCGCCATCAAGATTGTTGTCGCGTACGGCCAAATATGGAGTTGAGGGTGAGCCGCTCCATTCAATTTTTTCCTCGGGCGCTACGACCGTTGCGCCGGAATTTTGTGGGAACGATTCGGGGGCATAGACCAGCAATTGGCTTGGGATGTCGCTTCCCGAGACAGAGAAATAAACCTTTTCAAGTTCTTTCATTGCTACGTTTCGACTTGTTAAGTCAAGGTTCCAATCAGAATCGTCAGGGATGTCCAGTAGAAACCTAGCCACTTGGTATGCATTAAACTGCACATTACCATGAACGGCGATTTGAGGACGCCAGCCAGGATTCAAGGCCGCAATGATGCAGGCAGAATAGTTGTATGAAACCTTCGCCATACCAATTTTTGCACCCAATCCCGGCGCATTGGAGAAAGGGTTGTATTCCATCACCTTTTGAAATGTCATCTCATTTCCGACGGTATCAACCTCAAATACTCGAATCAAATTTTCGCCAGAAAGTTTCGAGACAACAATCTCATTGCGGAAATCGCCGGTAATATTTCCAATGGCGATATCAACACCGCCAAAATAATTTTCGAAGGGCAAGAACGTTGCTTTAGCTGCTCCTGAAACACCATCGAAGATTGATACTCGACCGTTGCCTTTGCTGGCTATGCCGATTGCAACGTCTTGGATTGAATTGGCACCAAGCGAACCTGTTGCAACGCTGAGGTCGCCTCGAAAACCAGGGTTGTTCGGGAAAGGATCAAATTCAAAAAGTGTGTTGTTGGTTGCACTATTGCGCACAGAAACGAACGGATCACTTCCTTCATTGGTCGCTACTACGAGTTTATCTGCCATCGGCAATCGAAACATGCCGTAGGTGCGTATCGGGCGAAACGATGAACTGTCCCCTTGGAATCGAATCGTCGTATCACCATTTTCCAGATAAAAACTTTCGGTGCCCGGAATCGCTAGTCGATCACCGCTGGCAAGGCCACCAAAATTGATCAGAAAATCAGTGTTTTGTGATGGGTAGACTCGGAATGTTTCCTGTTCGCTTGTTCCCGTAATCGCCAACCGATTGATGTCGTAAAACCAAAGTCCACTAAACTGCGGTGGATTGTTGCGAGTCGGGTTAGGGAAAACTTGGAGGCTGTTGTTTCGGAGTGTGTAGGTTGCGTCAAAGCCCCATTTGTTTATTGAGTTCTCATTGTTGACATAAACAATGTCCGCTCCGCCATTGCCGTGAAAGATCGTTGCGCCAAAATTGAACAGCCCAAGTTCCTTCTTCCGGATTCCACTCATGCGAAAGGTGTCTTGCTGGAGCCCACCATAAATATGAGTATTGCCCGATGCGTTTTCGAGATAATAGCGATTGCCACCCAAGTGGCTCCCATATACGGCCATTGTCCTCTTGAGACCATTTCGGAATAGGCCAACGCTAATTGTTGACGGCGCTAATCCAGTAATTTCTGTCGGCGTTGGAAATATCGATTGTTCGCCATCCAAAGAAACGACCTTGCTGTTTGCGTCCGGGTTAGCATAGTCCGAAACGACAACCACATCTCCGGAAACGCTCAACTTTCCTCCAATGCTAGCCAAATTCCCGGTTCGAAAATCTCGGTGGAAGCCTACTTCTGTTCGTGTAAAACCATAAACACGCATTTGGTAGTCCGTTGATAGGATTGATGATCGCGTCGGCGATTCTAAAGCTGGTCCGTAGATAGCCGAAAAATCCTGGATTTCCAGAATTGTATTTCCGTCCGCATCCAATAGTTGAGTTTCGTTCCCCACAATTATGGCATCAACATTGCCAGAAGTTTGAAATGCTGCGTCGAAGAATACAGTGTTAATTGACGTTGATGGATTCTTGCCAACCAAGCGTTCAAAACCATGCACTTCGAAATCTATCGGATAATCTGGGTATCCTCGGGAATGGCCCAATAGAGCGTAACCGTTATCGTCCAAACCGCGAAGTGAAATCTCCGCTCTAATTCCTTCTTTCCAAGTAATGACGTCGTCACCAGCACCGGCGTTCATGTATGGGATTTTTGCAAGTGAGTTTTGGTGAGAGATAAATGTGTCATTTCCATCACCCATCTCGATCGAAACAAAACCTTCGACGTATTCAAAAACGTTGTCGCCGTTTCCGGTATCGATCGAAAAATATTGCGACTGCGAAGTACCAAGATAGGGGAATCCCGATATTGAGAACGTGTCATCAAAATCTCCAGTCCTCAGTGCAAGGCTACCCGTGGATTGGGTGTTTATCCCATCGCTATTGATCGAGAGAAATAGGCGGTATTTCGAACCAAACGTCTGGACTTTTTCGTAACTTGAAACAACATCAACGACCTCTCCCAGTAAGAAAATCTCATCGCTACCTTCAAGCGTATCCAACTCCAGCACCGAATCTGTTACTTGATTGATAACACCATTGATTGCTACCTGAACCGGTACGCCATTCTCAAGGAAAACGTCGAAATGATCGTCACCTTCAGTGCCCGTAAAACTTGCTAGCAAATGCCTTCGCTCAAGAGTTTCGTACGTCAATTTAAATTGGAGATGGTTTTCTCTTGTAGGCGTTTCATGCAATTGACGCTTTCGCAATTGGAGGTTGGATCTTGAGGTGATCGTTTTCGTAGCCCTTGGTACTTAGATTTTTGGAGTCAGTCAATGGAAATTTTGAAACAAGGGACTGTAGATTCAGATTGAGAAACGGCACTAGTGAATCCGGAACCATCTTCAAGTAGCGAAATGTTCTGACGGCTCGCTATTAACAATGAAATTGCGGGGCGACTTACCTCGTAAGTTACGCTTATGATCTCAATCCGATTGGAATAGACATGCGTTCGAAACTGGAAAGTTTTTACCGTATTCTAATCGAAGTTTCATCGAACGGTGCCGTACAATTTACTATTTCAAAATTGTCAAGAAGTTGGTGGTGAGCGTGATGTCATTGTTTTTGTCAGTATTCTTGGTCTGCATTTGCAAGCCGATCAGTTCGATTCATTGCCGAAATGGAGCGTCGACACGTATCCCAAAGTCGCTAAGGACTGGCTGGTGCATGCTCCTGACCGAACCGCAGTGATTGCCATTCGGAGTCAGGCAATGAATTGATCATGGACAACGGCCTGATTCGCAGGACGTTTCGAATGGAACCCAACCTGGCTTGTTCAGAATTTCTGGATCTGGTTAATGACGTATCGATGCTGCGTGCGATCCGACCAGAAGCAAGAGTAACGATCGACGGCATTAACTTTGAAATCGGCGGCCTTGTTGGGCAGACCAACCAAGCATTTTTGTCTCCAAGAAATAATCGGCCAGCTTTCGGCAGTACCGGACGCTTTTCGATTCGCTGGGTTGGAGACATCGGAGATCAACGACGATTGGAGTGGGACGGCGACGCCATCATTCGAGTCAAGTTCAATGGCCGCCCAAGGGGGTTCATTTGGAGTTGAAGTTTGCCTCACCAAAGAGTGCTCCAGAAGTCTCCGTTTCCGTTCATTACGAACTGTACGATGGAATTCCGTTGTGCGCGAAGTGGATTTCCGTTCACAACCAAAGTGATCGATCAATTCTTGTAGATCGTATCGTGACGGAAGAGCTGGCATTGGTGGAACACGCCAACTGGGTGGAGTATCGAGAAGGCGTTGAAATTCCGCGTCCCAACTACCTCCATGTGGAAACCGATTTTTCGTTTGGGGGATTTAATGCGCTGAACGCCAATCGGCATGTCGTTCATTGGGAAACGGATTCGAGCTATCAAACGCAGGTAAACTATGCACGGCAGACTCCGTGTTTGCTGAAAGTATCTCCGGACCACGGGCCGGCTCAAGTTTTACAAGTCGGTGAATCTTTGGACTCATATCGAACATTTGAGTTGGCTGTCGGTGACGTCGATCGCGAACGTCAGGGACTTGCAGTTCGTAAAATGTATCGAACCGTTGCTCCTTGGGTTACGGAGAATCAATCACTCATCACCTTTGAGCCATGATCCTGAACAGGTGAAAACGGCAATCGATCAAGCTGCCGATGTCGGGTTCGAAGCGATCATTCTTTCGTTCGGCAGCGGCTTTGACATGGAGAATCAAGATCGAGTTTATTTCAACCTGAAAGGCGTCGCGGACTATGCGGAAAGCAAAGGAATCGAAATCGGAGCTTACTCTTTGTTTTCATCGCGAAATGTCGGGGCGGCCAATATGATCGTTTCCCGCCGGGAACAACTCCAACACCGGGCAGTGCCCTGCTGTGACTTCGGAATGGGGGCAAACCTGGCTGCAGACTGTAAAACAGCTTTTTTCAGGAAACCGGTTTTGATCAATTTGAAAACGATGGACCTTACCCAGGGGATATCGACGTGACTGCGCACGACTACCGTTTCAGCACGGAGAGCTCGATTCGCAATGGATGCAGTGGAAGCAAACAACGAAACTCTATGAAGATTTGCGGCGCAGCGGTGTGTTTATCAATGCTCCCGATTTTTATTATCTCAACGGTACAAACAAATGCGGGATGGGGTACCGCGAAACCAATTGGTCGCTTCCCGCGCGGACCAACCGATACATACGCGGCAAAATATTTTTGATGGGACATGGACTAAAACTCCAGCATGGGTTGGATGTTTGTTCCTTTGACGGAGTATCACGGGGAGGTGCCGCAGCGACGATCGAGCCGTTAAGCGAGCACATTGATCATTATCAGCGAATGATGATTTCAAATTTGGCGTTGGGAGTTCAAGCCCATTACCGTGGCCCACGTTTGTTTGATTCCAGCGAAGTTCGGGAGATGGTTCAAGAATCCGTCACTTGGTTCAAAAAATACCGCGACATCCTGGAGTCGGATTTGATTCATGGCCGTCGGGCAGATGGTCGACGCCTCGACTGGATGCTGCACGTGAATCCTGAGTTAGAGGTGAAGGGGATGTTGTGCGTATTCAATCCTACGGATCATGAACTGACTGAGACCATCACAGTGGACTTGTACTACACCGGGATTGATGGAAATTCTATCGTTCAAAAATGGACCAAACGGAACAGGATTTTGAAACTCGGGGCGATCACAAAATTGACTTGAAAGTATCGGTCCCTGCTGGTGGAATGGTTTGGTACACGATACGAGCGTCGAGCAATTAGTAGACCTGTGCCATTTGTTCTGAATCAATAACTTTGTTTGTGAACGGAGCACACGCGAACGGGAGACTTGTATCGAAATATCTGCTCTGCAGCGTCAACGTTCGAGCGTCGTGATGTTCCAGATTTCGTAGAGCCAAGGTTGAACCCACGGATTGTCGCGGGAGTAAGAAACACTGAGGATGCTGAGGACCAGCAACGCAATTGCCAGTGCTTTACCGCGCCAGGTGCGCGCCAGCATTTGAACAATTGGAGCCAAGGCGACAAGCCAAACCGGAATCAACCAGAACATCCAGCGCAGCCCCGACGTCCAACCTCCGTAGTTGCGATCATGAGTCTCGCGTGTGACATAAAACGCAAACACGACGGCGGTCAGGGCAAGGCCCAGCAATCCCAGCCACCGCAATCCATATCGCCAATCGATCGGCAACACGAGCAGTCCAGCAAACGCGAGCACCCAAATCGGCGTCAACGAAATGATACCGTGATGGCCGACGAGCATGTGAAAAGCATATTTGATTTGCGATGCTTCGCCCTCGATCAACATCCGAACGTTTCTCCGCGTTCGCTGACCAGTAACTGCCGGGGAAATCGTACCAGTTGTTCCAGCGCTCAAATCAGTTGAACCGTCGCCATTCAACACAATCGCAAATTGAGTTGGGCCAGTGAAGTCCCGTACCACCCATCGGCCGCGGATCGTCTCGCCTTGCCCCATCCAGGTTCCCAATTGAACGTAAGGCGAATTTATTTGAGGCTGAGCTAGACTGCTACAATCGCCCGCAATCGCATCGCTAATTTCCTGCGGCAACACGCCAGCGTCCAGATCGGCGGAGAAATCCTCCTGCCAACGTTGAACAACGGCACCATCATTGCGGAAGTCATAGGCTGGCCGCCAATCCAGATGCGAGAGGTAGTTTGTGCCAAAGAATCCAGCGGCAATGACCGTCACACCAGGGATGAACGCAAACAGTGTCTTCGTAAATGATTTCAGGAACAACAGTCCAAACGCCGCGGCGACAAGTGACAAGGCAGGCAACTCGTTGGCCGCTGCAAATCCAGCGGCGATGCCACACAAAAAGAACGTCCACCCGCCGACTTTGGCTGAATCCCGATAAACACGATCAATGAAATAAATGACCGCCATTGCGCAAACTGCAGCCGGAAGATGATTGTTGAGCGTGATTGCAAACGTGGAGAGAAACGTCCCGAAGCCACCGGCTGCCAAAATAAAATATCGAGTCCAGTCGGAAACGGGGAGTCGTTCCAGCACCGCGGCAAGGAACGCGAGCATGATCGCAAACGGTATCGCATTGACCAGAATCAAAATGATTCGCACGATCAGAATCGGATTGTCATCCAGGTTCCATCCCGTTGCCCTTTCGATGCACCAATAAAGGCCCGCAACGATTGTTGGGAAAAGCGGCGGCTTGCTACTGAACTGGTGAAGCATTCCGTCGCGACCCACATGGACGACTTTGTCGATCGTGTCCCAGTGGATGCTTGAATCGCGATCGACGACACGATCGATTTCGTAGGTTTCGAAATGAACCAGTGAGTAAATCGTGCACCAACGGCTGCGATCATTGGCGCTGAAGAATGGCGACTCGCCTCGTGTTGCGCGATTCTGAACGTGCAGGATATTCGATACGACTGCGGCAAACGCCAATCCGATGATCAACCAGTAAATCGACCAGTGACGACGGGCACAAATGTTCCCGGCTTCGGCTGGACACGATGATGATTGGTTTTGTGACATGGTTGTGATTGAATCGCGTTTTTTGTTTGCCACCGTCGGCGGTGTTTTTCCAATACAAGCCCGAAGCGCTGGCGAGCTGATAACGTGTGTTAACTGGATGACGCAACGACGTTGCACGGTATTGTGAGCGGTATACTGTTCGTGTCGTTCACGCTACTTTCGCGAGCAAAGGCGACTATCCGCAGCGTTCGCGAGGCGGTGCGGCGCTGGTTGCCGGTCAGTCAACGGGCCAAAACCGGCGGCTAGCGCCATGCCGTTCACGAAAACCAAAACCGACCGGCGTCTAGTGCCGTGCCGCTCACGGAATTTTAATTTCCTCTTTTAATTTAGTTGCCAGTTGAAACTTTCTGCAATGTGCTCGGTCGATTTGTCATGGGGAACTTTTTTCGGCCCTTCCGCAGCACCATTATTCCGAATAAATCGATCATGGCTTCCAGATAACGTCCCCATCCGTACCGTGATCGACCATGTTTTCGAGGTCGATGTTTGACAATCACCTCACCCACACGGGCCGTTTCGTGCGGCAAGATACGGGATGAATCGGTGCAAACCGTGCGACAATTGAATCGATTCGAAAACCTGTTTGCGATAGGCCTTAAGGCCGCAGTTGTGATCGTGGAGCGAAACGCGAGTCAAAAAACTGACCGTTGCGTTGAAGACATGCGAAACGAAACGTTTGCCGCTGGAATCCTGGCGGTCTTTTTTCCAGCCGCTGACCACGTCGAATCCTTCATCCAGCTTTTCAAGCAAACGAGGGATTTCGGACGGAACATCCTGAAGGTCACCGTCAATGGTCACAACGAAGTCATAACGGGCGCGATCAATGCCCGTTTGCAGAGCAATGGACTTGCCCAAGTTGCGATTGAGCCGAGCGGCAGCCAGATGTGGATACTGGGCCGACAACAGCTCAAGTGTTTTCCAGGTTTGATCGGCGGAGCCATCATCAACAACGAGCGTCTCATACGTCCACTCATTGCTCTTTGCTACCGAATCAATTTCGGCGATCAGCTCGATTAGACTCTCTTGTTCGTTCAGAACCGGAACGATGATCGAAACGGATTGGGTCAACGTGCTGATTCTACTTTGGAAAAACCGGCGAAACGAAACAGAATCTCGATTGTACCAGATGTCACCAACTCGGCCATCATCCAGCAAACGCGAATCAAAATCGCGGAGGCAACGGCCAGCGGTGTTCCAACGATCGGTGACAACAAAGGAATGATCACCAATTCGCGAACGCCAATTCCGCCGGGCAGAAGCGAAACAAAACCGCCGACGGTCGCCAAGGAAATCGTCGCAAGTAGTACGGGAAAATGTTTGACTTCCACTGTAGAGTCGGGAAGCGCCGAACGACAAGCCACGCGGATAGTCAGCGAAAATCCAACCTATCGACAGTATGACAATTCCGCTGAACCAAGTGCTCCAAGTCAACCACTTCGCTTGTTCTGCCTGCTTTGCCTCGTTGCCGTCGGTTGGTGACTTCTTCAGTTTGCGAATTGCGCCGACGATTTTTTGAAACACGGGTGGCAACGTGACCAATCCACTTCCCGCCAGAATGATCAACGCCAACCAACGCAAACCATCGGGTT
The DNA here is from genome assembly GCA_041399045.1 of Pirellulaceae bacterium. GTDB lineage: Bacteria > Planctomycetota > Planctomycetia > Pirellulales > Pirellulaceae > BJ22. Next base: position 152,520 of record JAWKTO010000002.1, read on the forward strand.
GGCCTGACGAGCAGAACAAAACACGCTCGCGATCTGAGCACCGACGAAGATCCACATCAGTGTTTCCACAAACGTACCGGCAACGGCAGGACCAGCGGTTACACCGAACCCACGTGCCATACCGGTGCGAATCACCACCACCATGGCTTTGCCTGGAAGGTATTTGCCCAGCTGGCTACAAACAAATGCACGAAAGGCTGGGACGAACGGAGCGGGTTCGCCATACGACTTGAGCACGCGGCTCCAAAAAGTTGCACTGAAACAAAAGCGTCGCAATAGGAAACAACCGCGAGTAACAATGATTCCCATTGGATGCGACTCCATTCCACCGGTTGCTGATTCAGTTGAGTATTAGCTTTCAAGAGTGCCCATACGAGGCCGAAAACAACGCCAGCAATGACCAGCCACCGAAATGCCATTTTGGCAAGTCGAAGTTTGTCGCGTTTTGGCATTTGAGATTCGAATTGAGTCACAGGATTTTTCGCGACGTCTAATCTGAAAACGATGATAATGTTGTGGTTGAAATCAACGTGACATTGTATTGATGAATTGGAATTTCCAAATGGCAGAATCCTTGTCATATCGCTCATTCCGTCGAGCAGACGGTCGGAATCGCCTGAGTCGATAGGCCTGCCGGCGATTCCGATATGCTAAAATGAGTGGCGAACTAGCAGTCGTTGAAACAGGCATGATTCCTGGGCCGTCTACTTGTTTTTGGCGAATACGAGAGTGAATGAGATGCATGGACGATTGTTTGTGATTGTTTGTGGAATTCTTCTTCAGCCATTCCTGTTTTCGTTTGCCACCGCACAAGATATTTTTCGAGATCAGGTGGCCCCGATTCTCGAACGTCGTTGTTATTCCTGTCACAACGACGAGATGCGCGAAGGTGACTATTCGATGCAGTCTCGCTCGCAGACATTTGATGATGGCTTTATCGACATTGACGATCCAGACAACAGCTATTGGCTGGAGTTGATCACGCCAGAGGACGATGTTGCAGCCATGCCAAAAGACTCGGAGCCTTTGACGACGGAAGAAATTGACGTTATCCGCCAGTGGATTCAGTCCGGAGCAGAATGGCCTGAGGCTGCTCACTTGGAACAAGCCAAAGTGGATGACTTTGATTGGTGGTCCTTTAAACCTTTACAAAAACCACAGGTCCCAGAAACGGACTCCAGCTGGTGTAGGACGCCGATCGACGCGTTTATCGTGACGGCTTTGGAGGAGAACGGCCTTTCACCCAGCCCGGAAGCCGATCGTCGAACGCTGATTCGCCGTTTGACGTTTGACCTGCATGGTTTGCCACCGACTCCCGAAGAAACGCAGGCGTTTATTAACGACATATCCGCAGAGGCCTATGAACGGTTAGTCGATCGCCTGCTTGCATCACCGCGATATGGCGAACGATGGGCACGCCACTGGCTGGATGTTGTGAAGTACGCGGACACCTGTGGTTACGACAAAGATAAGCTGCGGCCAAATGCATGGCCGTATCGCGACTACGTGATCCGCTCGTTTAACGATGACAAGCCGTACCATCGATTCGTTCAGGAACAGATCGCGGGTGACGCGTTATTTCCTGGTGAAGCCGATGGTATTATTGGTTTGGGGTTTCTTGCGGCAGGACCGTGGGACTTTATCGGGCACGTCGAAGTGCCCGAGACAAAGATTGACGGTCAAGTTGCTCGAAATCTGGATCGCGATGACATAGTTTGCAATGTCATCAATACGTTTTGCAGCGTTACGATTCAATGCGCGCGGTGCCACCATCACAAATTCGATCCGTTCACTCAAGAGGATTATTACGGCTTGCAGGCGGTTTTCGCAGCGGTCGATCGCGCCGAACGGCCGTACGATCTTGATCCCGTTGCCGAGGCCAGGAAAAGAGAATTGCGCGATGAATTGGCGGCATGGAACGCTGAAGAAAATCGAATTCATCAACAGATCGAAAACGAAGCCGGCGAGTCATACAAAAAGCTAGGGGATGAGCTAACGGAATTGCTCAATCGGCAAAAAATTTCTCAAGGCGACGCCTTTGGCTTTCACAGCGAAATTGTTTCAGATGCCAATGTTGAAAAGTGGGTCGAATTGAGTTTCCGTTCGCCAGTCGATATCAATTTGGTCCGGCTTCGACCGTGCTATGACGATTTTGCAAACATCGGTGCTGGTTTTGGATTTCCCAAACAGTTTCGCGTTGAAGTAGGAGACGATACGAAAGGCGAAATCGAATGGACCACGATCGCAAATTACACTTCCGGCGACGTTGCAAATCCGGGAGTTGTGCCGTTCGACATTCAATGTGACGAGCAAAACGTATCTCGAATTCGCATGACAGCCAGCAAACTGGCAGAGCGATCAGGCGATTTCCATTTCGCCCTCGCGGAAGTTCAAGTCTATGGCGACGATCCGCATTCCAGCAACCTTGCTCGTGAGGCCGAAGTTCAATCATCCGATTCAATCGAAGCTGCTCCGCGTTGGGGTGTAGCCAATTTGAATGACGACGAATTTCCCGTCGCTTCGGATGATTCACTGCAAATTCAAATTCAAACCGTCCGGAAACGCATCGAAGAGATTCGAAGTCGCGTTGAGACAGTCGATCGACGAGCACGCATGGCCGAGCTCGAGGCATTGATTGGAAAAACAAAGAACGAGCTCAACGAAATGCCGCTTGGAAAAATGGTTTATGCCGCGTCAACCGATTTTCCGACCAACGGCAGTTTTCACCCAACGATGGGGACGCCCCGAGCAATTCATTTGTTGCAGCGCGGTGAAGTGACAAATCCCGGTGAGTTGATTTCACCAAGAGTGTTGCCGTTGACGTCGGGTGCCGTCACCTCAATGCCGAATCATTTGAATGAATCTCAATGTCGCGCAGAATTGGCCAAATGGGCAACATCAACTGACAATCCACTGGTTTGGCGTTCCATCGTCAATCGCATTTGGCAGTATCATTTCGGTGACGGACTGGTTGCAACTCCCAATGACTTTGGGCGAATGGGTGCCCTGCCCTCGCATCCAGAATTGCTCGATTGGCTGGCTGCGGAATTTCGAGATTCGGAGCAGTCGTTCAAAGCGTTGCATCGATTGATTGTTACCAGTAGTGTCTATCGCCAAACTTGCGCTGGCCGACCTGAATGCACTGAACGCGATGGAAGTAATCGTTTTTTATGGCGGATGAACCGGAGGCGATTGGAGGCCGAAGAAATTCGTGACTCGATCCTATCGGTGAGCGGTGCGCTGGATCTGACGATGGGGGGCCCAGGCTATTACTTGTTTGAGCTGGAACATCCAGAGCATTCTCCGCATTACGAATACCAAAAATTTGATCATAACGATCCGAAATCGCATCGCCGCAGTATTTACCAATTCGTGGTGCGTTCTCAGCCCAATCCATGGATGTCTTCTTTGGATTGCGCAGACTCATCACAAAGTACGCCTCGACGCAATGAAACATTGACGGCACTGCAGGCACTTTCACTGCTCAACAACCAATTCAATTTGGTGATGGCGGAACGATTCGCTGACCGCCTGAATCAGGATGCGAGGGAACTTGACGAACAAGTTCGACGAGCCGTTGAGCTGACATTGCAACGTGATCCAACCGAGCAGGAGCTGAACGAAATGACCAGTTTTGCGGAAAAGCATGGCACGGAAAGTCTTTGTCGATTGCTTTTTAATTTAAGTGAATTCGTATTCGTGGATTGAAGGGTGAATCATCGGTGAGTTTTCGAAATCGTCGACAATTTGTAGGTGATGTCGCAACGGGATTCGGTGCCTTGGCGTTGGCCACGATGTTGCATCGCGATTTGCGGGCAAACGACGGCGGCGCGTTGTTAACCTTGCATCATCCGCCAAAAGCAAAACGTGTCGTGCAGTTGTTCATGGCGGGTGCGGCAAGTCATATTGATCTGTGGGATCATAAGCCGCTTTTGGAAAAGCATCACGGCGAACCGTCAGACTTTGGTGAACATGTCGAGGCGTTTCAGGATGGCCTGGGACCTTGGATGAAATCGCCGTTCGCTTTCAAGCCGTACGGACAGTCCGGCAAATTCTTGAGTGAAATTGTAAGTCCATTGGGCGAATGCGTCGATGACATTGCGTTCGTCCATAACATGGTCGGCAAAACGGGGGTCCACTCACAGGCAACCTATCTGCAAGCGACGGGCTTTCAACGACCTGGCTTCCCGGGCATGGGAGCTTGGGTTAGTTATGCGTTGGGATCGATCAACGAGAACCTGCCGACGTTTGTTGTACTGCCGGACCATCGCGGTTTTGCAAGCAACGGGCCAAAAAATTGGGGATCGGCATTTCTCCCAGCAAGTGCACAAGGGACGGCCATATTTCCACAACGAAAAACTCCCATCGAAGATTTAACGCCGGCGCTTCCTGGAGTAGGCCGCGAGGCCGACGCCGACGGCTTGGCGCTGTTGAGTCGTCTCAATTCGCATTATCACCAGGAGCGGCCGGGTGATTCGCGCCTTGCCGCACGCGTACGTTCGTATGAATTGGCGGCGTCAATGCAACTGAGTGCACCGGAAGCACTGGATATATCGGACGAGCCCGAACATGTGCTGAAGATGTATGGCCTTGATCGAATGGGTGCGACATATGGCGCGGAGATCAATGCCGCAGAAGAAACGGAGTACTTCGGACGTAAATGCCTGGTCGCTCGACGACTGCTGGAGCGCGGCGTTCGCTTTGTTCAGATCTGGTCTGGAAACGACAACGGATTTCCTCGGCGCAACTGGGACAGTCACGAGAACTTGGCACGGGACCATGAACCATTGGCGCGCGGGATGGCTGTCGGAGCGTCGGCACTCATTCGCGATTTGAAGCAACGAGGGCTATTGGACGACACGATCATTCTTTGGACAACGGAGTTTGGTCGCATGCCCAGTAGCCAAGGTGGTGTGGGGCGTGACCACAATCCGTATGTGTTCACAAACTGGCTATGCGGCGGCGGAATCCGCGGTGGAACGACGTTTGGTGATTCCGACCAATGGGGTTACAAACCAATTGATCGCAGCAATCCGACACAGGTGTATGATATTCACGCAACGATCTTGCATTTGTTGGGAATCGATCACACGCGGTTGACTGTTCGACATGATGGCGTCGACCGAAGGTTAACCGACGTGCACGGACATGTGATCAATGATATTATTAAGTCGTAGTCGGGTCGGCTGGACTCTGTTTGCACTATTCCTGATGGCTTTTTTCTTCTTTTCACACGGATCTTTTGGGGTGCGGTGGTGAACGATGAAATCGACCAGTGTCGATGCGGTTCGATCTGTATCGCGGATGGCCGCCTTTCGCTCCTTTACGAAAGTAGCGATTCTTCTGAGCCCATTGATCTAAGATGCATCGAATAGATTCGCAAGGCGCGACGAACAGGCTCGCGCAAAGGCGCCAAGGCGCAAAGCAAGAACGAGCCGCGACATCGTTGTTAATTTCAAAGTGCACGGTTCATGACAATGTTTCATTGCAATGCATGCCCACGCAAAGCCGAGCCCATGGCACCCAGACAAGGAAGCAATAGAACATAGCATCAGAAATCTCACGCAGCCTCATGGCTTGCGGTTGGCGAAGCGCCATCCACCTGGATCGCGGGTTTCCAACCGAACAAACGTCGAAACGCACGATTGATGTCGTCCAGGATGAGGTAGGCAACGGGTGTAACAACCAAAGCCAGCAACAGGCTCAACGCTTGACCACCAATGATGACCTTGGCCATACTGGCTCGCGCCCCTGAGCCAGGTCCCTGTCCCAAAGCAATCGGAACCATCGCCGCGATGAGCATCATCGTTGTCATCAGGATCGGGCGAAGGCGAATGTGGTTCGCATCCAGAATGGAGGCCATCCGTTCCTCGCCGCTTCGACGAAGTTCATTCGTTTTGTCGACCTGTAGAATCCCGTTCTTCTTGACAATCCCAATCAACATGAACATGCCAAACATGCCATACAAGTCGAGATCGGAGCGGAACAACAACAGCGACAATAATCCGAACGGAACCGTCACTGGCAACGCCGCCAAAATACTCACCGGAAAAACCCAGCTTTCGAATTGAGCGGCCAGAATCAAGTACATGAACACAACACTGAGCAACAACGCAACGGCAAAGTAGTATCCGGTTTCACCAAGTGTCTTGGCTTGTCCCGAAAACTCAATTTGATAATCAGGTGGCAAGTTCATCGCGGCGACGATTTCCGTGGCCTTCGTCACGGCATCGTTCAAGGAAACTTTATCGGGGTTCGCCAGAAAGGTCACGGTTCGTTGCCGATCGACGCGATCAATTTGACTGGGCCCACGCGCTTCGTTGAAATTGGCCAGACTCGCCAGTTGCACCAATCCGGCAGTCGGCGAGTGCACGGTCATCGTTTCCAGAAGTTGTGGATTGATGCGAAACGGCCGATCGAGCCGCGAAGCCAAACGTCGTATTGTTCGTTGCCTTCCTTGTATTTTGAAATCGGTTGCCCAGCGATCAAAATATTCAGCGTACTGGCGATCGACTGAACCGGAACGCTCAAATCTGCTGCGCGGTCGCGGTCGATCGCAACCTGAAGTTCGGGTTTGCGAAGCGAAAGGGTCGTGTCCACGTCAACCAAGCCATTAATCTTTCGCAATTCATTGACGATCGTTTCCGAGTATTCGCCCAGCTTGATCAAATCCGGCCCCTTGAGGGACATTTGAAAGAGGCGTGTGTCCTGGCCCTTTGCACCGATTGCCGAAACATCGGTCACAGCCGTTCGCAGGTCGGGATAGTCTTTCAAGATCTTTCGCGTTTGGGCCATCAGGTCAAATTGCGAAAAATCACGCTGGGAAAGCTCTTTCATTCGGCAGTAAATCGATCCGCGCGTGACATCCCCCGCACCTTTACCAGACGATTCGCCGATAATCGTGTAGTGGTAAACCAGGCCAGGCAATTCCTGCAGCCGACTCTCAATCTCGGTAATGACTTCGTCGGTGCGTTTAAGTGTAAACCCTTCGGGAGTGATGAACGAAATCTGAAGTTCGCTCTGGTCGTCCCGGGGTACCAGGTTGATTCCCAGATTCGCTGCAATGGGAGCTGTCGCAATGAAGACTAAAACACAGGTCACCATCGTAAACCAGCGAAATCTCAGTGCAAGTCGCAACATTGCTCCGTAACCGCCATCGACCAACCGCCAGAAGAAACCGCCTTTCGAGCCACCACCTTTATTGTGATTCGGTTCCAGTTTGAGAAACCGCGAACACAGCATGGGCGTCAACGTCATCGAAACGAACAGGCTCATGACGATTGCGAAGGCGACCGTCAAACCGAAGCTGCTAAAGAATCGCCCCACCATTCCACCCATGAACGCGATCGGCAAAAAAATCACGAGCAGCGAAAGGCTTGTTGCCAGAACGGCCATCATGATTTCACTGGTGCCACGTCGCGAAGCCGTCATGCCGTCTTCGCCGTACTCTTCCATATGCCGAAAAATATTTTCATGAACCACGACCGCATCATCGATCACAATCCCGATCGCCAGGATCAAGCCGAGCATGGTGATGTTATTGAGCGTGAAGTCCATGTAGGACATGAACATGAACGTCGGAACAATGGAGGTGGGGATCGCCAGGGTTGCGATCAGCGTTGTACGCCAGTCGCGGATAAACAGCATGATGGTTAGCGAAACCAGGACTGCGGCCAGCAACAAGTGAAAATTCACTTCCTCCATCGAGCGACGAATGAAGCGAGATTGATCCTGGGTCATCCGGATCTCGATGTCAGCCGGCAACGCACGCTTTAATTCCGCGAGTTTGGCTTCGACACCGTCGGCAACTTCGATCGTATTCGTGCCCGATTGTTTTTGCACAAACAGGCTCACGGCCGGCCGACCATTTAGACGCGACGTGCCTCGGGGTTCCTCGATGGAGTCCACCACACGCCCACATCGGAGATACGGATCGGATAGTCGTTTCGTGTGGCGACAACGACGTCACGAAATGCTTCGACGGATTCAATTCGCCCCAGCGTTCGCAAAACGAGTTCGCGAGGCCCTTGTTCGACAATCCCGCCAGGCATTTCCAGGTTCTGTCGCTGTAACGCTTGACGCACATCCTCGACCGAGAGACCTAACGACGAAAGGTAATCGGGATTCACGAACACGTTGATCGCTCGCGTTTGTCCACCCGATAGAAAAACCGACCCGACTCCAGAAACGGTCTGCAACGGTTCCTGAATTTTCCGTTTGGCAATCTCCGTCACTTCCCTTAAATCGCGCCTTCCAGAAATGGTGAGCGTCATGATTGGAGAGGCATCGAGGTCAAACTTCATGACCGTTGGCGTTTCCATGCCATCGGGAAGGATTTTGATTAGTTGGCTGATTTTGTCCCGAACTTCTTGTACTGCAATGTCGCCATTTTTTTCCAATAGGAATTGAACTGTTACAATGGTCGAGCCTTCGCGCGTGGTCGAACGAAGCGTGTCGATGCCCGCAATCGAATTGACCGACTCCTCGATCGGTTTGGTCACCGTACTTTCGATTTCTTCGGCCGAAGCACCTGGCAATCGAGCTTCGATCGCAACGACAGGGAAATCGACGCTGGGAAACAAGTCGACACCAAGTTCAAAATACGAGACGATTCCCAAAACGACTGGAATCGAAACGAGAACCCATGAAAACCGGGCGACGAATACATAGTTCCGGGAGGTTCATTCTTGTGTCTCCGCACTGTGCGCGCAGATTGCACCTTGTCGTCTGGGGCCACAGTTTCCGTGTTCCGAAGGACCACGGGGGTCTGATCCGCGAGCATGGATTGACCACTGACGATAATGGTTGCACCCACATCCAATGCGGGTGAAACAATTTCGACCCAACCGTTCCCTTCGACTCCCAATTCAACGATCACCTGGTTGGCCATTTCATCTTTCAAAAGAAACAGCTTGGTGATGCCGCTTGTTGTAATGGCTTCTAGCGGAACGACCGTCGCCTGCGTCGGCTTCAACAATGATCGACGCCTTGGCAAATCCACCAGGCTTCAATCGATGCTCTGAGTTGTCGATCCAGATTTCCACTTCGAACGTTCGTGTTTCGACTGAAATGACTGGGTTGATACGTGAGACGGTTCCTTTCACCGGTTCCGTCATCGCAGCCGTCGAAACTTCCACCGGCTGATCCAATTGCACTTGCTCAACGAACCTCTCAGGCACTGCGACCTTGAGCTTGAGCGCACCGTCGATCACTAATCGAACGACCTCGGTTCCGACGCGAACATACGTTCCTTCAGAAACCGAACGACTCGCAACGGTAAAAATTTGTTCTGCATTCGCGAACGGAACGGTTTCGTTCAGATTGGGCGACGATCACGGTGTCGTCGAGTTGTTTTTGGGCAGTCGCGAGACGTTCCTTTTGCAGTTTGATAGTTTCCAACGAAGCCTTGGCGAAAAGCAATTGACTATCGTAAGCGGCTTGGGCGGTGTTCAAGTCCGTGATGGCCGATTCCAGGTCCTGTGCCGAAACGGCGTTTGATTGTGCCAGCTCGCGTGCGTTTGGCGTTGTTCTCGGCAAAGTTCAGACGCGATCTGGCCTCGCGGATCGCCGGAAGCGTTTCGATGGCGAAGCCATTTTCGGGGATTTCGCTCAGGCCCAACTTCGCCAGTTCAACGCTCATTGCCTGAACCGCTTGTCGAACGTTCAGCTCGTAATTGGTCTTTTCGATTTCGATGAGTTGCTGCCCGGGAGCGACGCGCGATGCGACGTCGACATCCAATCGCGAGACACGTCCATCGACATTGGAGCTGATGGCGATCTCTTCGAAGCCGAACAACGTTCCCACAACTTCAACGGTGCGTCGAACGGAGCGTTTCTCGACTTCACCAACCGTCACGACGACAGGCTCGATCGTCGACGATGCCAGTTCCGGAGCGGTTGCATCTTCCTCGTGTCCACGAAACAACGGTGCCAACAGCAAATAGGAGACTCCCAGGAAGAACGCAAGCAATAGCAGCCACTGAAACGCGGACTTGAGCAATCCAGTCACGACGCCCAATGCTGACCTTTTTCAGAACGAACCGTATCCATTTTTAATCCACTTTGCCTCAATCGCTGCGCCGGAACCTTCGATGCATTGAATTGTTAATGTTGAAAAAAGTTAGAGGTTTCGAAGTCCCCGGACAAAGACTCGAATCGCGTTCTCGACGCGTTGCGGCAACTCGGCGGTATTGCCGTCTAAACACCCGTTGAAGACACAGCCAAACAACAAATCGGCGTAACCGTCGACCACTGAGGCTGCACTGGATGCGTTAATTTCCCGCTTTTGAAACCAGTCGCGATGATCTGTTCCAATCCTTCGCGATTTTCTTTGCGATACAGCAGGTGTGTGGGAACGACCGAATCGCGAAATTCGGCTCGCTCCATAATCATCATTTCTACAGCGCTCGGACGATCCCGGTAATAGGCCGCACAGGCTAGTGCAATCTGGACTAGCAACTCACAGATGCCCGCTTCGACGGCAATCCTGGCCATTTGTTCCGCGTCGCCCACCGTGTCTTCGACATGAGCGCCGACTTGATCCATGCACCAGCGTGCTGTGGCCAGAAACAGTTGCCGCTTGTTGCCGAAATGGCGATAAACGGTCCCTTTTCCAACACCGGCCATATTCGCGATCACTTGCACATCAGCGCCGTGGAAACCGTCACGCGCGAACACCTCCAGCGCTCGCTGCAAGATTGCTGCCGAGCGTTCTTGGCTGTTTTTTTCGCGTTTTCCAGTAAGTGTCATAACCTCTCGACCCAAAACGGACTCGTCCGTCCGTTTTTTATGGTAGCTGGGCCCCGTCGTTTGGTCAATGAGATTTCTTTCGCGAATGGTTCGTGGTTTGGTGATTGTTAACGGTGTGGCTTTAGTAAGGATCGGCTGAATTCTTGGGAATCCAGCTACAGGGAGTAAGGATTGGCTGAATTCTTGGGAATCCAGCTACGGGGAGTGGGTTCCTTTTGTTTGCATAGTTAAGCTTTTCGAAGTTGCGTTTCGGGTATGTTTAGATTGTTTGTGGGAGTCGGGACCGGCTGTATTCTTGCGAATCCAGCTACGAGGAGTGGAGTTTGAGGGTAGCTGAATTCTTGGGAATCCAGCTACGGGGCGCTTCGGAAACTTGGAGTTTGATATGAATTACAACTTGATGCGTTTACATTGCGTCCGAATCGTTGTGCTGGCAGCTGCGTTGCTGTTTCTCACCTTGCCCAGACTGGCGTCGGCTGAAGAATTCGATCTGTTGATTCGCGGTGGGAATCTGTTTGATTCCACTTCATTGACTTTTCGACCAAATCAAATCATCGCCATTCGCGATGGGAAATTCGTATCGCTCGATGCTGGTGCGGACGCCACGGCCCAAACGGTTATTGAACTGACCGATGACGATTACATCCTGCCCGGTATCGTCGACTGCCATGCGCACTACAACGTTAGGGTGATTAAAAAACGCCGTGAGGAATTCCATGTTGTCCCAATCACTTATCTTGCCAACGGCGTGACAACAACTTTTTCCTGCGGTGAGTTCGACCCCGAAGGGATGATGAAGTTGCGAAAAGGGATTGAGTCAGGTGAAAAAATCGGACCGCACCTGATCAACAGTGGTCCGTACTTTGGTCGCGCTCGCCCTAGTTGGCGTGGACAAAAAGACGAATCTGAAATTCGCGAAGAAGTCGACTTCTGGGCTGGCCAAGGTGTTGGTGGGTTCAAAGCCAAAGCGATTGGCCCCGACGAGCTGCGAGTATTAGTCGACCAGGCGCACAAACATCATCTCACGGTCACCGGTCATCTGGACTCGGGTTTTCGTGGTTCGGTCAATCCACGCGACGCGATCGACATGGGGATCGATCGGATCGAACATTTTCTCGGTGGCGACGGAATGCCCGACAATCTGCCAGCCTATTCTTCGCTTGCAAAGATCACTTCGGACAGCCCCGAGTACAAAAAAATCGTCGACCACTATCTGAAACACGGCACCTGGTTCGATGCCACTATCACGGCATACGGTTACTTTGGCAGACGCGGTGAAGAGTACGATCAATGGATCAACGAACGAGAGTTTTTCACGCCGTTTATCCAAGAGCTCGTTCAGAATCGCGGCCCCGATGAAGTCGTCGTTCAGTTCGAAGAAATCTATCAAGCGAAACAGACAACCATCAAATCGTTCTTCGACGCCGGCGGAAAGATTTCGTTAGGCACCGACCATTTCAGCAACGGCAACTACTTGCCAGGCTTTGGCGCGCATCGCGAGATGGACGCACTGTCGCGAGCCGGCATTCCCAATGGCGAAGTGATCAGGATCGCGACGCTCAATGGCGCGACGGCACTCGGGATCGATAACACACATGGTTCGATTTCAGTCGACAAAGTTGCCGATGCCTTCATCGTTTCAGGCAATCCGCTGGACAACATTCGCAATACCCGAAATGTCAAAAACGTAATCTGCGGTGGACGCGTCTACGATTCAAAACAATTACTTGATTCCGTTAAAGGTAAATTGGGGCCGGAGTCTGAAACAGAACAAGGCGATTGGTAGATGTCTTCAATGCATGATCGGTGGAACTGCGTTATTTCAAGCGATGACGAACGCGGTAGCATGGAAAATTGATTGTTGTGAAACCAAATGGGAATGGCGATGATTGAAAAGCTCTGTGGATTGTTGGTTGCGGTCGTTAGCCTTTGTAATGTTCCTGTTTTAGGAGCGTTACAGGAAGGTGTCCTGGAAACGAACTACGGCGAAGACATTGAGTTCCTGGCGCGGGAGCTTGAGAGTCGGCACAAGGATTTATTTGGGTTCCAGTCCCGGGAAGAGTGGCGAAGGAAGATTGACGGATTGTTGAAAAATATTACCAAGCTCACTGAGAGGGAGATCCAGTTCGAACTTCAGAAATTAGTTGCCTCGATCGGTGACGCGCACACCAGCTTGCAAGGAAAAACAGATTGGCTGAGTTACTATCCGCTCAATTGTAAGTGGTTCGACGACGCAATCACGGTAACGGTCGCCGACCAGAAACTGGCCAACGCTTTGGGTGCTCGTTTGGTCAGCGTCAACGGCGTGCCGATTGAAACGGTCATCGACAATTTACGACCCTTTTTTTCACATGACAATGAATATGGTTTTCGCCAACTGATTGAAAAACAATGGAATTGTGCGGAGCTGATGGCGTACGCATGTGATTTTGAGTCGGTGTCTCCGGCAACTTTCGTTTTTGAAAAGGATGGCCGAGAGTTTTCGATCGAAGTTGAGGCCGTTCCGGTGGGTGAAGTCAGAAACATTCAGTGGCAGGTGGCAAGTCAATCGCCTCCGCGGTATGTGCAGAAATCCCGGCTTGCGTTCTGGAACGATTGGATTGCAGAAACGAAGACGGTTTATTTCAAATACAACCGCTGTGAAGATCACGCGGGATTTGATCAACTGGTCGCCGGTACGAAGGGCTTCATTGAAGCAAACGACGTTGAGTGTTTTGTTTTGGATTTGCGTGACAATGGCGGTGGGAACTCCGCGATCTTTGCGTCGTTGTTCAACTACCTTTCCAAAAACGATCAGCTCAACCGCCCGGGGCACCTTTACGCAATCGTCGGTCGTGGCACGTTTTCGTCCGGAATGTTTGCCGCCTACGACATGAAAAAACTGAATTGCGTCGTCGTGGGAGAACCAACGGGCGGGAAGCCCAACCATTTCGGCGAGGTTAAATCGTTTGAGTTGCCCAACACGCGTTACCAGTGCTATTACTCAACCAAGTTTTGGCAGTTTTTGAAAGACAGCGATCCGGAATCGTTGGAGCCAGACATTCGTGTGGAGTACAACGCGGCCGACTTTCTGAACGGCCGCGATCCGGCGATGGACGCAATCGACGCCGACCGTCAGAAACGAGCCAAGTGACGTTGACGGGGTCGGGAGTCCTTTTGGGATGTCCTGAATGATTAAGCCAGCCATTGCGGGCTGAAATCCCCGTTTGGTTTAGATCACAGTCACCGTCAAAAAGACTCCCGACCCTCGGGGTGGCAAAGGTTTGACGATTTGGCGGTTTTTACGGCCTTTAAGCGTGATTGAGCTTCCCTTTCGTTCGCGATTGATATCGACTTCATTTTCGGCAATCGATAGAATTTGGCAGTTTCGGATTGCAGGTTTGGATGGACACGATGTAGCCGTGCATCGAATGTCCGTGGACGTTTGCGCAAGGATTGGGCGGGCGTTGGTGCGTCTCGAGATTGATCGGGAGGCTGTTTTCGTCATTGTTATTTGCCATAACTTTTTTCGCTCCGACTCGTTTTATTTGAATTGTTAGCTCAGGAAGAGACATGGCGGCCCCACGCAGGTTTTTTTCGCGTCGAATACCCGTTTTCTACAACGTCGCATTATTGGTGCTGTGCGTTGTTTTCTTTTTGCTCCCCTTTGCGCTGCGCGGTGCCCGGATGGCCGTCAGCGAAATGCAAAACAACGTCGCCGACTGGCTCCCCGACGACTACGAAGAAACGATCGACCTTGGCGAATTCCGCAAGTATTTCGTTGGCGACCAGTTTGTTGTCATTAGCGGTCCCTGGTGCAAGGAAAACAACCCGACCTACATCAACCTCAAACGCAAGATTTTTGAGGAGTCACTTGAATACGAAAAAATCCTGAGGCAGCAGAAAGACTCCGAAGAAATCATCCGCGCTCACAAAAAAGGCGACGAGTTGGGGCTGATGGTCTCGGGGGATCTGCATGAAACTTGGGGGCAATATTCTGAACGCTGGCTTAAGGGGAAAGATCAAAAGTGGTATTGGATCAACCGCAACGGTGACTTGTTTCGCTGGAAGGGGCAGAACAATGTTATCGAAGGTGGCAAACGTTTCCTTGAGCGAATGGTTGAAGGACGCAACAAGGCCGAGGGAGATTTCGTTGGTCATTTTGGACGCAAGCCGGATGACATCAACGGCGAACCCAATATCTTCTATCAAAATCCAGAGTTGTTATGCGCTCGGCCGTTTAAGTCGGTCATTTCTGGCCCCGATGCACTCGAACAGATGGCAGGTCCAGGTGGCACATTGCGGATTGGCGATTCGAGTGACGAAGAGCTTTCGGCTTTCAATGCGAAAGTTGAAGCGCATAAGCGTTTGAGTGGTGCCCTATTCGGTCCAACACCGGCCGATTCTTTTCAGTGGACGTTTGACTCGCTGCTCAATCATGTCGACGACAACAGTCTCGTTGAAAAACTGAAGTCTCCGCAAGCAGGCTATCGCGAGAAATTCGACGAGTTCATGTCTCAAGAACTAAAAAGCAAATTCGACGGGAGCCGCGATCAGTTGCTTGCGGCAACCGAGCATGAGCGCTTGGAAATGTGGCTTGAGATGTGGGACAAAATGGGTTTGGAAGCGCCTCCACGGCAAACGTGTCTGGTTGTCACCATCAACGATCCGTTTCTGGAAGAGTTGGATCGCATCGTGGGTCGCGACTTCATGGGCAAACCACGTGGACGCATTTACGAACTGGCCACCGGCAAATGTGGTTTGGCAATGTCGAATGTGCATTTGGGCGGCCCGCCCAGTGACAACGTAGCGATTGACGAAGAGGGCACGAGTACGCTTTTGCGTTTGGCGTCGCTGTCTGGGATCATCGGCATCCTATTGGCCTATTACAGCTTCCGCAGTTTCCGTGTCACCACGATGATCTTCTTTATTGGTGGCGTTTCCGCCATCGCAAGTCTTTCGTACGTTTGGTATTTCGGTAGCCGGCTCGACGCGATTTTGATGACGATGCCGTCGCTGATCTATGTCCTGGCGATGTCCGGTGCCGTCCATTTGATCAACTATTATCGCGACGCGTGTGAGGAATTTGGCCATAAGCGTGCTGTGGATATCGCGGTGAGTCACGGATGGTTTCCCTGTTTCCTCGCATCGTTCACCACGGCATTGGGTCTGTTCTCTCTTTGCACAAGCAATCTGACTCCTATTTACAAGTTTGGGTTCTTTTCGGCGATTGCGACATTAGCGACGTTGTTCTTCCTTTACACGTATTTGCCTGCAGCGTTGACCATCTGGCCGCCGCCCTATCGCAAGCGTGATGTAACGGCAACGAAACCCAGTGATGGTGTGGCGAGCGTTATCAATAATTTCTGGGACGGAGTTTTCAAACACACTACGCGAGCGCCTTTGGCGGTGTTCTGTTTTGGACTGGCGCTGATGATTGTGTTCACATTCGGAGTCGCCAAGATTCGCACGACGGTACAACTTTTGAAACTGTTTGATGACGATGCCAAAGTCCTCAAGGACTACGAATGGATGGAGTCAAACCTTGGCAAGTTGGTGCCGATGGAAATCGTTGTCAACGTGGACGAAAAATCGCAATTAGAAAAAGTTCAAGGCGATAATGGTGCCGCTGTTGAATTCAATAACGAGGGCGATGCAACGCCGGTTGCGGTAAAGACCATTGACCGTGAAACTGGTTTGAAATATTCGTTTTTGGAGCGAATGGAAATTTCCCATCGCATTCGGCAGCAACTGGAACGATTTTTTGGTCCAGATGGTTGCGATATCGTTGGTGCAGGAATGTCGACAGATGTTTTCGTTCCAATGAATGCGATTGAAGGATCTCAGGAGGACGGCCCGTACGTTTCCAGTCACCGAAAGATCTTCAATAAGCAGCTCGTCAAACAGCGGTCATCGATGCTTGAGCAGGACTATATGGCATTGACCGACTCGGCAACATTGACGTCGGACATGGAAACGGTTTATTCGAAAGATCCCAACTATGGCAATCGCGAGTTGTGGCGAATCAGTTTGAGGCTCGCTGCGCTGGAAGACGTGAACTATGGCGATTTTGTCACCGATTTGAAAATGGTGGTTGAGCCGATCCTGTCCGCATATCGCTCTCGAACGCAGATCCTTTCGCGTTTGTATGGACGAGATGATTTTTATACAGAGAAAGGCAGTCGGATCAAAAATGATTTGATTGTTTTGCTGGGACGAAATCCTACCAATTTGGAAAAAAATGCTTCCTTGGCCATCAAGGATGTAACAAAAATTCGCGAATCCATTGATCAAGACTATCTGTTTTCAGCCACGCTTCGCGATTTATTGTTGAACCGAGATCTCAAGCGTCAGTTGTGGATCGAGCCTGAGCGTTACAACGCTGAGAATCCTTTTCCAGAAGACGAGGCTTGGGCGAAACTCCTGTCTGACGCGACATGCGTCGTGATGATCGAGGATGACAAGTTGTTTGATAAGGCGTTTATTGAGCAACACGCAAAAATGCTGGTTGATTGTCGCGAACACAAATACGCCAACGATGCGATGAAAATGCCGTTTGCGACATCGAATACAGCGATGAATTTGAAATCTTCCGGTCGCAATGAAATTGATGTGACCGCCACCTATACCGGAATTGTTCCGATTGTTTACAAGGCACAAGGGGCTCTGCTAAAGAGTCTCATCGAGAGTATCGTGATGTCGTTTGCCATGATCTCGCTGGTGATGATGGTGCTGCTGCGTGATTGGAGTTCGCCGTTGACGTTCAGAAATATTTTGAACGTTCCTGGCGGATTGATTTCAATGGTTCCCAACGTATTTCCGTTGATCATGATCTTCGGCGCGATGGGATTCATGGGAATCAAGGTTGATATTGGATCGATGATGACTGCCAGTGTGGCGATGGGAATTGCTGTCGATGACACGATTCACTTTTTAACATGGTATCGTGATGGTTTGGCGCGGGGACAGTCGCGTTGGTCTGCGATTGGCTTGGCTTATTCTCGTTGTGCGTCCGCGATGACGCAGACGACTTTGATTGCCGGATTGGGGCTGTCCGTATTTGCCTTGAGTACGTTTCAACCGACGCAGCGATTTGGCGTGTTGATGCTCGTTTTACTGGCTGCAGCGTTGATCGGAGACTTGATTCTGTTGCCGGCAATGTTGGCAAGTCCACTCGGTCGGTTTTTTGGCAAGGAACGTGTTGACGGCAACGACCATTCCCTAACAGGTGACGACGGCCCCGAAATAGTTACATCGGAAAATGTGAGTTTACGCGTCGTCAATGGTGAAACGATTTCGAGCAGCAAAGCCAACGCTGATGAAAACGTCAAGCGTCAGGTCCAGTGATGTTTCTGGAGCAACCGAGAGTGCGTCTCTGTTTGCCGAACGAATCTGCTCATCGTTGTCAATGAGCAGCTGACGTGATTAGGGAAAAATGGATGACGACTACACGCCATCGGCCTTTTCCTCGGCGGCACTACGTCGAACGTATAATGGTTTGAGGTCAAACGGATCAACCGTTTCACCTTGTTTCTGCTTTTGTAACGCAACTTTGGCCAGTGTCTCCAGCCGTGGCTTCCAGAGTTCCTCGGGCATCATGTTGATGTCTTGGGGATGGCGATTTTCCAAAATCCCTTTTAGGCCGGTTCCGGTCCAAGCATCGCAAGCCAATGCTCTTGATCGAGCTCGCCACTTTGAACGATTGAAATCGGTGACAACTCGGTGGTTCGATTTTGCGATAGGCTCCAGCGAGAAACAAACAGTTCCTTGCGTTGTGCGTCGGTGGCAACGCCAATTATGGTGTTGGGTGGTAAATGGTAGCGAGCTTGCTCGGCAACCAACTGGTGAGTGGGGACTGCGACTAGTGTCGTTTTGTGTACAAACGACCAGGCTTTGGCGATCAGGCATCCGATACGCAGACCGGTGAATGAGCCCGGGCCTGACGAAATTGCAATCAGATCGATTTCGTTGGGCTTAATTTGATGATCTTGGAGCATGGTCTCCAGCAATTGAGTCGTTTGAGAACCACCGCGTTGCGGGGACAAATGACCGGCATGCCAACCGCTGCGCCGTCTCGAAAAAAGCCAAATTCGGAGCGGGCAGTTGATGTTTCAAAAGCCAAAATCAGCATTTTCGCTTCCTGTTCTCTGATCCGAATTGCCGTAAATCCTTCCCAGTCATCAGTTTCCCTACGTTGCATTCGAATTCTATCATTTCTAGACTATGCGTTTTGGAAATTGAATGGCTTGGGGCCTGTTTCCCGAAAACTGGTTAATGCTGCAGTTGTTGGCGCTTGATCAAGCCTAGGGTTGGAATCGGGCACGAAAATTGACCGTCGGTGGACATGTTGGTTCGTCGCGGAAACACTTACAACGAAAAATATTTTTTGAGCCGTGAATCGTGAAGCGTATGGTGCCGCTTCAGCAAGGAAATTGAGAATCGTGAAACGAGCATTGATCAGTGACATTCATGGGAATTTCGAGGCGCTCACTGCGGTGCTTGCGCACATCCGCGAACAGAATGTCGATCAGATCATGTGTCTAGGTGACATCATCGGCTATGGACCTGATCCGCTAAAGTGCCTCGACATGATCATGTCAACCGCTGATTTGACGATTCTGGGGAATCACGATCAAGCTGCGTTGTTTGACCCGCCCGGTTTTAACCCGGTTGCGTTGCGGGCGATCATGTGGACGCGTGATCAATTAGAAAATGATCGAGCCGATCCAGTACAGTCTGATGCGCGATGGGACTTTCTGGGCGAGTTGCCGCGGAGACACGACGAAGGGGAATTCTTGTTCGTACATGGTAGCCCGCGAGACCCGACCAACGAATACGTGTTTCCCGAACATATCTATGAAGCTGACCGGATGACGGCCCTTTTTCAGCGGATTGAGAAATACTGTTTCCAAGGGCACACTCATATCCCGGGCGTATTCACCGAGGACAATAAATTCCTACAGCCTGAACGACTAAATTACGAATACGAATTGGGCGATGGGAAGGTCATGGTGAATGTCGGTAGTGTTGGGCAGCCACGCGATGAAGACCCCCGTGCTTGCTACGTTATCATTGATTCCGACGCCAAACTTGTAAGATTTAATCGTGTCGAATATGACGTACAAACAACCAGAAAAAAAATCCATGACACGCCTGAATTGGACAATATGTTGGGTGAGCGTTTGGTAACCGGGCGTTAACTCCGGGCTTTGGCATGAATTCGATCAACAAGAAAATCGCGATCATCAGCGACATCCATGGTAATCTTGAAGCCTTGGATGCTGTGCTGCAAGACATTGACCAGCACAAAGTCGACGAGATCTATTGTTTAGGCGATGTCGTCGGCTATGGTCCGAATCCTGGCGAGTGTGTTGATCGTGTTCGCAACTTGCAAATGTGCCTTTTGGGTAACCATGACAATGGAGCATTGTTTGACCCAGACGGTTTTAGCAACGTTGCGGAGAAAGCAATCTTTTGGACTCGCGATCAATTGGAACACACCGCATGCAACCCTGACGTAGCTCGTGCGCGTTGGGATTTCCTGGCAAAGCTCCCACGGACCCACCGTGACGATCGGTTCATGTTTGTTCACGGTTCGCCGCGAAGTCCGTTAAATGAGTACGTTTTCCCCGAGGATATTTACAATCAGCGGAAGATTGAACGTATTTTCAGCTTCATAAATCTTTACTGTTTTCAAGGCCACACCCATGTGCCCGGGATTTTCACGGACAATTGCCGTTTCTATTCGCCTGACGAAATTGGATCGCGGTATCAGATGGGCGAACAGAAATTAATGGTGAATGTGGGCAGTGTGGGTCAACCACGGGATGGGGACCCGCGAAGCTGCTATGTGACTTTGGACGGCGAGAACCTTCAATTTCACCGCGTGGCGTATGATGCGCAAAAGACGTGTGAAAAGATCCTCCAGATTGCCGAGTTAGACGATTTCCTCGGACATCGCCTGTTAGAAGGAAAATAGCGGCAAAAACCGCATCGAACCAAGGTTCTGCGTCGTTTTTCCCCCTTTGCAAGCTCTTTCAGATAACGACAATTGACCGATTCGCTTGGCCTCCTCCCGTTTTAGGCGGAGTTTTCCAGTTGCCAGTGTTTAGAGACTGATGGACTTCGGATTGCTCTGATTTGGCAGTGCAGTTCCAACAGGCCGCGAAGCAATTGCCAATGGTCGATTCATGCGCAGTTCGTGTCAGAAAAAATATGTGAACTGTTTTTCGATTCAGACGTGGCAGTTGTTTTGATTCAATGAATGAAAACTCAAAGGATATATTAGTGGTTAGACGAATCCCTGCTCAGGGCCTTCGGTTTGCTGTTTTGTTGTCGATTGCTGTATCGGTATTCCTCGGTTCGGCTGCAACTGGCGTCGCGACTGCATCAACTTTCGCGTTTGTATTGCAGGACCAGGAAACGGAAGCAACTCAAGACGCTGACCCCGCTGGTGAAAAACAAGAGGATTCTGCAATTACCTCTGGGGAGCAATCCGATCCAGCCATCCCAAAAATAGAGACGCCTGCCGACGTCGCTGAAGGCGAAACGTTTGTTGCGTTGAATCCAACGGAATTGTTGACGATTGGTTCTCTAAATCCGGATAGCCCCTACCGTTACCTTGTGACGCTTTCGACGAAAGGCGGTTCCGTTGTTCGTGTTGAATTGAATGCCAGAGATCGAAAGGGGCGCCTTGCGTACCGCGATCTGGAACACAGGAGCGGTTACATCGGAAAACTGGAGGTTTCCAATGGGCAGGACGGACTTGTCGTTGGTGTGGTCGGTCCGGGAACTCCTGCTGACTTGGCAGGTTTGAGAGCAGGCGATGTCATTGTTCGATTGGCATTCGGTGATCAAGAGGCTGCGCCGGTAGTCAGCGAGGCTGACTTCCACAAACAGGTTTCTAACACGCGTGTTGGTGATGTCGTCACCGTTTTTTACAAACGAGACGGCAACGAATCGTCGGCAAACATCACGATGACTGACCAACCGCTCGAAATGATCAACCACGAAATCGATTTCGTCGATCCTGGGATTTCCAGCCCCCCAAGTTTCTTGATGCAATTGTTGGGTAACACGGACTCCCCAGGTTGGACACAGCTTGACCGCGAAATGATGAACGGCGAGTGGACGGTTGAAAAATCAACAACGGAATCTGGCGAAAGTGTTGAATTCAAATTTGAGTTGACGGCGGAACGACTTGCCGAGTTCGACATAGCCGGTCCCATTGTCGTGACCAAACGATTCTCAATCCCCAAATTGTCAGAAGAGTTAGTCCGAAATCTTGATTCACGTTCGTTTCATTTAGACTTCGATATATCCATTGAAAACAAGTCTGAGACGGCAATCAAAGGACTTGGTGTGCAGATCGATGGCCCCACAGGCGCAACCACGGAGGGATGGTGGTACCAAACGAAGATCCACGGTCGCTCAACAGCCATTGGATATCTTGCCGGGGCACGCGATGTTGTTTCATCAACTGAATACAACAGCTATTCGTTTTTGGGGTGTCCTGAAATCGTTTCTGAGTCACTTAAGAAATCACCGACGATTCAGTTCATTGTTGAGCCACCGAAACACGCCGATGAACCAGCTGAAATGCGTGCATTAAAATTTCTGGGAGTTGATACCCAGTACTTCAACATTGCGCTAATGCCTAAGGCATCAGAGACAAACACAGAGTCGACCTATCACTGTTACAGCGCGATCGCGAGGGTTGCCTCCAGTGGAATTCCCGACGTGCGAAAATTGCATCGCAAGGTCGACTGCACGTTCATGATGTTTGACAAAGTCGATTTGGAAGCGGGGCAAACCTACACTCAGAGTTTTGAGATCTTCGCGGGCCCCAAGAAAAAACCTGTGCTGCAACAGTACGGACTGGAAAGCACGCTGACCTACGGATGGTTTGCGATGTTCTCCAAATTTCTTTGCTGGCTGTTGCGTGTCTTCTATACGTTGACATTTCAATTCAGTTACGGATTGGCAATTATTCTGTTGACGGTGTTGGTAAGACTGTGCATGTTACCGATTAGTCGTCGAGCCGCAAAGAATGCGCAGATGATGCAGTTGCTTGGTCCCGAAATGAAGCGAATTGCCGACAAGTACAAAGACGATTTTGAGAAACGTGCGCAAGCTCAAAAGGACTTGTTTCGACGCCACAATTACAATCCGGCTGGCGGTTGTCTGTTGATGTTTTTTCAGTTGCCGATCTTTATCGGTTTGTATCGCGGATTGTCAGTCGATATCGCTTTGCGCGATCAGCCTTTGATTCCTGGGATGTCCTGGTGTACCAATCTCGCCGCTCCCGACCAGTTCTGGTACTGGAAGGATTGGATGCCCGCGTTTCTAGGCTCCGAGGAAGGTTGGCTTGGTCCCTATTTCAATATTTTGCCGCTGATCACGATCGCATTGTTTCTCGTGCAGCAAAAACTGTTCACGCCACCACCAACGGATGAACAACAAGCGATTGCACAGAAGATGATGTCGTTCATGATGATATTCATGGGGGTGATGTTCTTTAAAGTGCCTGCTGGATTGTGCATTTACTTCATCACTTCCAGCTTCTGGGGAATCATGGAGCGAAAGCTACTGCCGAAGCCTCAGTTGTCGGAGGATCGTGTGAACGAAATCAAGATGTCCCTGTCGGATGATTCCGATGAACCGAAGTCGAAGGACGCTTCGAAAGGCCGTCCGCAGAATTCGTTGATGGACCGGTTTCGTGAAGCGATCGAAGGTCAGCAAAAGCGAAAAGAGGTGATTCTCGATCGCGACGAGCAACGCGCAGCAGATCGTGAACGGAAAAAACGATTGAAAGACCGTGATCGTGATCGATAAAGTCGATACGTTCAAGTTAGACGGATAACCTCGCGTGATTTCTGAACACACAACGCTGGATACGATCGCCGCAATCGCCTCGGCTGATTCGGTGGGGCTCCGAGGAATTATTCGCATCAGTGGTGCAGAAACGAGGTGCGCCGTTGAATCGGTTTTCTCCCCGTTCGATTCCTGGCAATCCATCGATCAATTTCGTGGTGTCCGCGCATGGGAGGGCGAGTTTCAGGTTTGTGAAACTCGGATTCCTGGCATGCTGATGTATTGGCCTGATCAACGAAGTTATACGCGGCAGCCGTCAGCCGAGCTGCACGTTCCGGGTTGCAAACCTGTGTTGGACAGTCTCTTAAAATCGCTCTGCATGGGCAAGGCTCGTTTGGCGAGGCCCGGTGAGTTTACGCTACGGGCATTTTTGGGGGGCCGGATTGATTTGACCCAGGCAGAGGCGGTGTTGGCTACGATCAATGCCGAGGAAAAAAGTGAATTTGAAAACGCATTAAGGCAACTCTCGGGTGGTTTGGCAAGTCCTTTTTCAACGTCGCGCGAAACACTCTTAAATCTCTTGGCTGACATCGAAGCAGGCCTGGATTTTGTGGATGAAGATATCGAGTTTGTTTCGAGCGAAATTGTTTGTCGGACCTTGGAAGATGAAAGGAAGCGGCTTGTTGATTTGCGAGATCAAATAGAGCGCCGTACTGACTCGAAAACCGTGCCATCGATTGTTTTGTGCGGGCACCCTAATGCCGGCAAGAGTAGCCTGTTTAATGCATTGTTGCGGGAATCTGTAGCAGTGGTGTCTGATGTTGCCGGAACAACTCGCGATTTTTTGACTGCACGGATTCTCGTGGATGGGCTAACTCTGGAACTTGTCGATACAGCCGGTATCGATATTGTTCCAACGCAAAATTCGATTGAGGGACAGTCACAAAATTTGGCCCGTAGTAAGATCGAGCAAGCAAAGCTTCTTTGCCTGTGCGTCGACTTGTCGCGGCCCGTGACTGATTGGGAACAAGCGTTTATCGAAACTCATTCCGGGCAGAAGCTACTCGTTTCAGGGACGAAAGCTGATGTGGCAAAAGGTGATGGAGTCGAGTTGGATCTGGCAACGAGCACGGTTTCGAATGTTGGCCTCGACGAATTCATGAGGAAAGTCGTTGAAAAAATCGAGGCTCTCAATCAGAATGAAACCAGTGGAGTTCTTGCGACTCACATTCGTTGTTTTGAATCGGTCTGCCGAGCCGAGGAAGCCTTATCTGCCGCGTTGCACGCCTCGATGAATCACATGGGTGACGAAATCGTCGCCACGGAAATCCGCCTGGCGCTGGAGTCCATTGGTGAGATCATTGGAGTTGTGCACAACGAAGACGTTTTAGACCGATTGTTTAGCCGGTTTTGTATCGGCAAGTAAATTCGAAAGTATGAGATTCATGTTCTTCCGCGTTCAATCTATCGTTGGCCTTTGCGCCATCTACATTCTCGCATGCAACTCCGTGTTCGGCCAGAAAATTGGTGACCGTGTTGTCGTCATGGTTACCAGCGACGCAAAAATTGCGGATCGGATTGTCGAGAAAGTCTACTCGGGTGAAATTCATAAGCTGCTGGATATTCAAGGCAGCAAACGGGAATGGTGTTCGCTGGAGGGCGTTGGTGGTTGGGTTCCTACTCGCAATATCATGAACATGGAGCCTGCACTGAAACAGTTTAGTGCCAGAATTGCGAATACTCCTAACGACTGGGACGCGTTGGCGACTCGTGGCTTGATTCATTTTGAAATGAATGAATTTACCAAGGCCTTTACGGATTTGAACGAAGCACTGAAGTATCAGTCGGGCGTGCCGACGATCTGGAACAATCGAGGGCGAGTGTTGAAAGCCCAAGGCAAACTTGCGTTAGCGTTGGGAGATTTCAAAAAAGCCCTTGAACTGAACCCTAATTATCCACACGCACATTTCAATCTGGGACTTGTCTATTATGGAATGAATGATTTCGACAACGCCATCAAGTCGTACGACGAAGCAATCAAGTTGAACGACATAGACGTCTGGTACTATGTGAATCGAGGAAATACGAAACACGCCAAGGGTGATGTGGCAGGGGCGTTAAGCGACTATGATGCCGCAGAAAAAATCAACCTCGCGTTTCAGAAATATATGTTGGACGTAGCAACGTTTTTTTGACGGAAGATAAACTTGATGAAAGCCTGAAACAAGCTGAACTTGCTGTGAAGGCCAATGCCGAAGATCCTTCGGCATTGAATACGTTGGGGTGGGTAAAATACAAAACCGGTGATTTGGACGGCGCCCTGAAGTCGTTGACCGAGGCCATTCGAATTGCCCCTCGTTTACCGCTTGCATACACTAATCGAGGCGTGGTCTACAACGATCTGAAACAATACGAAAATGCGTTGAAAGATCTGAACCGCTCTCTCGCTTTGCAGGCCGATGTTCCCGTCGTGTATGTGAATCGGGGTAATGTCTATCTCAACTCAGGCGATTTCGCGAAAGCTCGGGCTGATTATGAAAAAGCCGTTGAACTTTCGGACAAGATTGCTGAAACAAACGGTGGACTAGCTTGGTTGCTTGCGACTTGCCCTGACGAATCGCAGCGAGATGGTGCAAAAGCCGTTGAGTTGGCGCAAAAGGCATGTGAGTTGACGGAGTGGAAGGAAGCAAATTACCTTGACACTTTAGCCGCTGCATTTGCTGAGCAAGGAAAATTTGAAGAAGCCGCCAAGTATGCCCAGCAAGCGATCGACAATGCGAAATCGGAGGGTGATGCTGGAAAGTTCACAACTCGTCGAGATCTATTTCGTAACGGTGAAGTCTACCGTAGTGACGTGTCGAAATAACTGATTGGCGGGGAGAGACATTCTCTTGAAGAAGCATGCGCGTCAGGTGATGTGAACTGATCTCAGGCATGGGCGCACATGCCCACGCAAACCTGCGCGCTCACGCATGCCCACGCAAAGCCGAGGGCATGGCACCCAGCGATTTCGTCGCCCAACGATTTCGTTAACCAGCAATGATGTCAACCAGCAATGATGTCGAGCCATTTCGACCAGCTAACGCGGCTTCAGCTCGCCGAACGTGGTCGTTGCTTTGGAGTCGATTCGGCATAGATTGGTTGCGGTGACTCCAGGCGAAACGTCTCGGTCATGGTTTCGCGGTGGAGTGAAACTGCGGCGACGTGGGCTCGTTCACCGACCTCGCCAGCACAGCGCAAGTCCAATTCTTCCAGTCGCTCGATAGGGCCATACAACGTCAGTGTATCGCCATTGCGTACCATGGTGTTTCCATCAGGACTGCCGATGTAGACTCCACTTTTGCGTTGAATTCCTAAAACCAGGACGCCTTCTTTGGATAGTCGAGATTCTCGCAACGGCTTTTCAACGACCCAATCATCCCTGCGAACTTGAAGTTCCAGTACGACATACCCGTCCGTCAAATGCAGCAGGGATACGTAGTCACGTACATCAATACGTGTCCATTTCAATAAAGCCCACTCGATTGCACGACTGACCCAACGATCTACAAATCGGCTTGACCCAATGGCCCAGACCAATGCAACTCCACCGGCGAGTACAAGCATGCGATAGATCCACGCATTGTCGTTGGATGGAATTGCTGCAAATGAACCGATCGTGCTGGCGACCATCGCGGCGATTCCCAAGTTGCCCATTAGCATCAGACTGGCAACGATACGCCGTCGTACCGGATGATTCATAATCGATTCTGCTTCGCTCGTTGTGAAACCGACACCTGAAAACGCAGAGCGCGCCTGAAATCGAGCGACTTCCTGACTCAAACCCGTGAGAGTCAATGCGACAGCGGCGATTCGTGTCACGAGCAGTGCGATAGCCAATGTGACGACCAGTGTAATAACGGGAACCACAGAATTCTCCTAAAACCGATCCATCGAAAGCGAGAATGGATCCAATTGCAAAGTCCTTTGGTCGGCATTTTAGCGAACAACGGCAAGACGTCGGTAGATGGAAAAATATGCTGGCAGCTACCGCAGAATGGCTTGGCAAACCACGTAACAGAAGTTGCCAAACTTCTGAGCAGACCCATTACACTGGGTTTTCGGAAGCGTTGGGCTCCGACTCTGCCAGATCAGAAGTCACTGGTTCGGCGGGCGCGACGAACCTTGGAACACCGTCGTCCTTGGGTTCCGAATCAGAATCTTCGCCATCACTAAAATGAGCGATTTTTGCACGAGAGCTGGACGCATATTTGTTGCGCGGTTGATGGCTGTCATCATCTTGCTTGAACGATGATTGGATATCCGAGAGTCCCTTACGAAATTGCGTGTAGGAACGCCCAAAGTTCCTTGCGACCTCTGGAAGTCGACTACCGAATAGCACAACCGCCAAAACCGCGATCACAAGCATTTCTGCGAAGCCAATTCCGCCTGGAAGCATATCTTCTACCGAGTTCTCTGATTCAGCTTGTGGGAGATGTACGCGCAAAAACGTCTGCCGAGCAGGAGTTCCTAGCTCGCGTCTTCATCGTCGTTGTTTGCCTGATCGGCCAACGCAGGTTTATCTTTCATACCCGCTTTGAACTCGTTGATGCTACGTCCCATATTTCGCATCAGGCTGGGCAATCGAGCGCTGCCGAATAGCAAAAGAAAAACGGCTGCGATAATGATCCACTCAGTGTAGCCAGTAAACATAAATTTCTCGTACGAATTAAAACGCCTGCAAGATGATCGAGCCTGATCGTGCCATCGCCGAATAGCGTTTTTCCAAATGAATTATTGGCAAAAAAAGAGATTCAATCTCCATTTCCTCGACCCTTCCATTTTATGAGCATCTAGTTTGCTGTCAAATCGGCTGGCAATTCCCAAGCGGCAACCCCTCTCGGGCTGGATGTCAGCAGGATAATGCCATTGGGGGTCGAAAGCAGCTCCAGGCCCGTCAATCCGAAATCTGTTTCCAATCGCCCCAGATATCCACGTTTGACGGATAAAAGATGCACAATTCCGAACGTATCGGCAGAAGCGACCAACGTATCTGTATCGACCCCAATCTGGAGGAGTGGTTCAATCGCCGACTCAAACATTTGCGAACCGACAACTTCTTCCATCAAAATCTGACCGTCTGCAGAAATAGCGCGACAGATCCAAGTTGCATTGGGATCGATAGCGATTTGAACCGCGATGGACGGGATCGAATTTCCACGTGCCATCCTCACAATTGTGTTGTTTTTCGAGTCCCAAGGTTCAAATGCCATTTGGGAATTGGACTCATGCAGGCTGCCTTGTGTTCCAGACGACAAAGCCAGTAAGTGACTTGTCGTTGCTACAAGCCCTTCCAGAGTCAATTGGTCGTTTTGCCAGAGTGAGTCACCATTGGCGGCAAAAATCTCTGAGCCGGAAGGTGAGTACCCGACCAGCAGAACGGTTTCTCCGTTTCGGTTTGCAAACGCACAATCAGCAATTTGGCGATTCTCGTTCGACGAAATCGTTGCGATTGGTTTCCACTCGGAATCATACAAAAACGCGGAATGCCCAAATTTAGAAAACGCACAACGGGTCCCGTCCGGATCAGAGCTGAATCGCAGCAGGTTTACACCCTCACCGGTCGGCAAATCGAGCTCGAAACGTTTGATTTCATTACCTTCGCTTGAGATCAGACTCACCGTTCGCCATCCATCAAGCATCCAGACTCCGTTGCCCGAATTGTTTGAATAAAGATTCCCAGGGCGTTTGAATTCAAAATTTCGCCACAAACGATTTGCGGTCAGAAAATTGTTGTTGGAATTTAGATGTACTTCTGATGGGTTGTTGTCTGCTTTGGCCAATTTACTGGCGCTAACTAATTGAAGCTTTTTTTTGTACCTTTCGACGTATTGTTGGTAATCGGCATTCATCTCTTCCGAAACATGGTCGCCTCGAATGGTTCGTTCTGTAGCTGCAGCAGCTTCATCTTCCCAACCGTCCTCGATCATGTTGGTAGCGAATTCCACTTTTCCATCACCTCCAACAATGACCACTGCTGGTAACGAGACTAAACCAAGCGTGTCAGCGCTGCCAAGTTGCTGATCGTATAACCAGGTCGGGGAAAGGCCAAGAGATTTGGCCGCTTGGTCTATGGATGAATGAACACGAACCTTATTCGGGGAGTCAGGGTCGATCTGACTGTCATCAAAAATCAGAAATAACTTGCATTCGTCAGGAGTATTTTCCTTAAGCAAATTAAGACGACGCAACAGATCGCTCCCAGTCAGATTGGAAATCCAAACCAGATTGATCGTTTCTCCTTGTTGTGGCGCTAAGTCGAATTGTTGACCTTGTTGATCAAAGAGTCGAAGTGACGGAAGCGGTTTTCCGATCGACTCACAAGGGAACGCTTCTGGTATGGTGACGAATTGTTGAACAGGGACCGCATCTTTTGGCATTTTCAAAGCGAACGCATCATTCGACGGTTCCTTCGAAAAAGTAGCATTGTGCATTCTTGCAAAGAATTGGATTTCGTTGACCTCGTCACTTTTGAGAACAAACGGATCGAGCAAAGTCGAGGGGAGCGTCATTTGCCGTACAAAATGACTTTCTTGATCGATCCAAAGGTCGAAAATATCTCTGGTTTGCCCGACTTGCAAATGGTAGCAAGGCGCTCCATCGACTTTCGCATCGTCCAACCGAACGACTTGGCTTGACGCTCGCAATTGGGGCCATTCCATCGAATTCGTCAGCCATCCTAACACCGGAGGAACCAACCGGTCGATTCGAGCGTCTGGTGCATCATTTAATGGGACTTCGGAAAAGCCAGCAGAGAAGTGCCTGGCGATCGAGTCATTTAACAGCCGCGACATCCCTTTCGTTCCCGCTTCGTCGATCAACAGCCATTGCTGATCTAAATTGCCCGATTCATTGTCGTAGACGAAGCATGAGGTTCGTTTGCCATTGGATCGAATTTCAGAATTGAACCAGTCTGCAGCAATCTGTTCATCACCCCGACCTGTTCCTCGACGAAATGCCAATGACCAAGGCTGTTCTTCTTGAATGTACTGCCCTGCCATTCGGTAGCTTAAATACAATTTCGCGTTGTCTTGGTAAGTCGAGGCTGCCGAATAGGCGTCCAGTGTATCTTGCCAGATTAGTTGTGCTGTTTGACCATCTGCCGCTCCACCCACGGACGCGTTGGAAGCAGAATCTTCAGGCTTGCAACCCTGTGCAAACAGGACCAAAGCAGCAATAGCTAATAATCGAAGCGTAATTCGAGTCATTGTGTCGAAACTCGTTTTAAAAAAAGGCAATCGTCGCTGAGACAGTCGAAATCGCTTGAAATCGGGGCCGTGGAAGGATTTCGCGACCGAAATCAATCCTGGTCTGTTCCCATGTTACCCAATGACACAATTTCCGGTAAACGTCGATTCTGGCCCCAGAATCTCGAAACGTGGAGCAGATCTTTGGGCGTTGTTGAGCAATAGGCGTTCAATTCGTATGATCATGGCCAGAGTCAATCAGCGTATCGCAAATTCCAAACGCGGAAAGCCGACTAGATATTTTAACGAGATTTCGCAGCCCAATAACAATCATGGCTCAAAATAATTTTTCAACGCAAGACCTTGTCGCTGTTGCGCAAGGCGGGGAGTTGCCCTTGACGCTCCTGAAAATTGGGCAACAAGCTGACCTGAAACGAGCAGAATTATCTATCGAACACCTACTGGAAAAAGCGTGGACGACACCCGTCGATTATCCTTCCATCACAGAGTCTATTTTTGCTGGTGACGTCGTCGCGTTGGTGGTCGATAGTGAGGAACAGGTTGTTCACGAATTGGCAAAACAATTGGCCGTTCGTTTGCGAGCTTCGACGGAATGCGAAGTCCATATTGTCGTTACCGAACGAGATGGGAAACAATTCTGGACGGAATCATTAGGTGATATCGAAATCACGAGGCATAACCCGGACGACGATCAGGCAATGGCCATGCTGGCAATTGACGGTCGAGACCAGCCGATTTACATCAATCGGGTTTTGTTTGATGCCGACGTCGCGATTCCTGTGACCGAAAAGATTTCGGGACCTCCGTCAGCGGAGGATTGTGTTGTTCCGAACTTTCTAGGAACGGAGAATCAAGCCTTTTTCCGTGACGCTTCGAATGCAGAACGTCGTGCTGAGATCCGATTGGTCAATCAGCACCTTGGGACGTTCATGCAATTTCAAGTGTCGGTTGGCGTCGGCGGAAAATTATCGCAACTTTGGTTTGGTGAACGGGAGGCTGTCGAGGGGTTGGCCGAACGAGAAAATCGTGCCGCTTGGCAGGTCAATCTTTCAACCAGCAGCCCAATTGTGATCGGTACGATCGAAGGGACATCCTCGGCGCAAAACTGGAGCGAAATTGTCAAAGCGATCCGCACGCTTGATCAGATTGCTGCACCGAATGCTCCCATTGTCATCAGTTGCTCAATTGATCAGTTGCCTTCCAAAGCGATACGCCGTGCACTGTCACGCGAGTCCAGTTCATCCAAAGGCACATCACAGGAATTGAATGAGCTATCAGAAATCGCCGCATCGCACCCTTTGTTCCTACATTCGGGGTTGTCGGCTGCCGACACAGAAAGTCTTGGGTTCGGAAACGTGAATCAATTGGGCGAACTGAAGCGACTGTTGGAGCGATTTGGCCCGGGCACGATGTTGCGAGACGCTCACCGCTGCCAGTTTGAAGGAGTCGAGTAACGATGCCATCGTTGATCAAACTAAATTTGGAATGTCTGGCAATTGGCGGAAGTGATGCCAAAAGCTGGTTTCACAATTTTTGTACGGCCGATATTAAACGACTCGCGTTAGGCGATTCCACCGAGGCATTCGTTTTGGATGCGAAGGGGAAGACGCTGGGTTGGGGAACGGTTGTCGCTGAACCGGAGTCATTGCTGCTTATCATGTCGCCGGGTCAGATTCATCAATTGTCGACACATTTGGAGCGGTATGTCATTCGCGAAGATGTAGCGTTTGTGGACGCGTCGGAACAATTCGAATGGATGTTTGTATTTGGCGAAGATGCCAATCATTGGCTTCAGCAAGTTGCAGCGATTGAACCTGCTACGAGCGGAGCAACGACTGCGACCATTGCAGGGCAAACCGTGCAGGTTGTGTCGACGCAGATGTTCGGCCCCGGTTTATTGTTGCGCTTGATTGCCGGAGACATGCATGATGCCTGGCTTTCGAGTCTGAACCTTGTGTCGGCAACGCTCAATGAGTTTAAATCTCATCGGATTCAACATCGGTGCCCCGAATTTGGAACGGACTTCGACGAAAGCGCACTGCCACAAGAATTGCGGCGAGACGATTTGGCAATCTCGTTTGACAAAGGTTGTTATTTGGGACAAGAAACCGTTGCCCGGATCGATGCGTTGGGGCATGTGAACCGTGTTCTGGTCGTTTTGCGTTCCACGAGTGCGGAAACGTTTCAAGAAGGTGCCGAATTGACATTGGATGGAAGCGTTGTGGGTACGCTGACTTCCGTTGCATCGGATGCCGAACACGCGGGAAGCGCCGTGGCCTTGGCGCTGACCAAGCGAAAGGCCGCGAAACCGGGAACCGTGCTTCAAGTCGGCGGAGTCGAGTGCGAAGTCATCGGCTGACAGTCCGGCTCGCCCATGGTTGAAGCAAAGCGGGGCAACGGATAACCTGTTTTCATGCGTTGAATCTCATTTCAACACTTGATTTTACGAACGTTCTCGGCCAAAGCTGTCCGTTATTGGGTCGATTCAATGTTGAAGGCTGAATCGACGAAAGCCGTTTTTAACCGATTTATCAGGGTTCCAAATTAATGAGCTATCAAGACAAAGTTGACCAGGCAACAAAGGATCTGGATTTCGACAACAAGAAATATCAGGTGACGTTGCAAACCACGCATGGAGACATCGTGTTGAACATGCGACCGGACAAGGCTCCCGGGCATTGTCGCAACATGATTGGACTGGCCAAAAGTGGTTTTTACGATGGATTAGATTTTCATCGCATCATCGGCGGATTCATGATCCAGGGCGGATGTCCTGATGGGAACGGAACCGGCGGTCCTGGCTATCAAATCAAGGCAGAGTTTAATGACATGCCACACGTTGCCGGGGTGCTTTCGATGGCTCGCTCGCAAAACCCGAATTCGGCGGGTAGCCAGTTTTTCATTTGCCTAGGCACTCATGCCTATCTGGATGGTCAGTACACGGCATTCGGAGAATGTGCTGACGACGCCAGCTACCAGGTCGTTCAAAAAATCGGCTCGGTCGCAACCGGTCGTGACGATCACCCCAAGGAGCCGGTCCTGATCAACAAAGCGACTGTCTCGGAGGTTTAAGTTCACGCATTAAAATTTTCATCCCGCCAGTCGTCGATTTCGCGGCGGGATGTTTTGTGCTTGCAAAGGGGTCGGGTTGCACGCAACGAATGTGGCACGTTTTATTCCGTTTTCGACGGCAGCTAAGTGAATTGAGCTTCGGCCAATTTGACTTCAAAGCTATTGGTTCGCGGCAGCGTTCAATTCCGAAATGGGAACGAATCGGTAGTAGGATTCGAGGCAAAGGGTGGCGAGAGCCGTTGAATAGACTTTTCCTCCGTAGCCGCTCCAAAGGCCATCGGCGGGCC
The DNA here is from genome assembly GCA_041399045.1 of Pirellulaceae bacterium. Lineage (GTDB taxonomy): Bacteria > Planctomycetota > Planctomycetia > Pirellulales > Pirellulaceae > BJ22. The sequence goes on from JAWKTO010000002.1 coordinate 186,667, forward strand.
AGCTACCAGAGTCGGGGCCGGAGCTGATTTGATGCGGCAGAAGTGTCGATTTGAGTTGTGCGTTCCAATCACTCCAGTATTCGCCGCCCGCATGACTCATTGCCATCGTGCCATAGTACCAATAGTAATAATTGATTTCATTGAGGCTTGGTTTGTGTTGAAGCACGGCGGTGGCTGCTTCGTTAAGCGTGGATTCGTCGACGTCTTCCTGAAGCAAATAACGAACCGCCAACGCCTCGGCGGTCATCGTGACTGATGGACCCTCTTCTGGCCGGTAGCAACCAAGGCCGCCATGTCGACCTTTCGTACAACGAATCAAAAAGCGTTGCATGCCTTGGATGGTCTCGTTGGGAATTTCAATTCCGCCCAGGTTTGCCGAATGCAGCGAAAGGACTTGCCAGCCAAACTGACTCATGTCACCGGTGTCGCTAGGTTTGTACCTCCATCCGCCATCGTTTTTGTTTTGTGCATTGACGGAATAATTGACAGCACGCTGAACAACAGGCAATAGGTCAGGATCCCCCGTAACTGCCAATGCTTCGCTGAGCGCGAGCATTGACATGCTATGGCAATACATGCGTTCGAAGTCTTTGGCTCCACCAGCCAGACAGCCGACGGAATCCTGTTGCGAAGACAGAAAAGAAATCGCTCGTTTTACGTTTTCCCGGTAGATGCCTTCGTACTGCGTGTTTCCAGAAGCCAAAAATGCCAAGACGGAAAGTCCTGTAATACCAGTGTCGGCCGTTGCTCCAGCACCCTTGCGGTCATGCCCAAACACATTTCGTTCGATTCCGCCTCCGGTTTCACGAGAAGACCATCGGCCATCGTCCCATTGCTGCGAAACGAGAAACGCCAGCGCGCGTTCGACAGCCGCTTCGGTTTCGACTGATCCACCGCGGCTACGAACAATCTCAAGTCTCCCCTCTGGTGCGCGTCGTGAATAAACGCGTGGCATCGGTTGCGAATCGCCCAGTCGCCGAGGAATCACGTCGACTTTTTCGGTTGCGGGTTCGCGGATATAGCCAGATAACTCCGAGGGAACGGAATCTAGCAACTGCTGCGGCAATTCAACCGGCAATTCAATTGGCGTCGCCTCCATTGCCAAATCGTCCACATTCGATTCTGTTTCAGCAAATGTGGGTGAGGGATTCGCGTCAACAGGAATATCCATTTCAACAGCGAAAGGCGATTCCAACGACGGTGAAAGTGTGCCTTCAAACGACGGTTGTTCGCTGGCAACCGCTTCAGGCCGCGAAACTTCGAGCGGAGCCGGAGCGTCAGGTGAAACACTGTCTGGCAACATGTCCTGCAGTTCACTCGACTCTTGCTCTTGAACCGCGAGTTGTGGCGCGTCGATTGGTTCATCAGTCTCAGAAGCGAGGGGAATATTCTCAATCACTTCGCGTACAATTGCTTCGCGTTCGATGTTTTGGCTTTCCGCATCCATCACGATTTCTGGTTGAACCGCATCATCGGAAATAGGAGGAGCAAAGACGTGTTCCAATACCAATTCGGGTTCTTCCATCGGTCGGACTAATGGATCGACGTCCGGGACGAGTTGTTCATTGGTGAAACGATCCCAGGCGGGAATGTGAGTCAAATCCTGAGGTTCGCTGGAAACCGGTTCCTCGTCCACAATCTGTATCGCAATGGGCTCAGCGGCACGCCCCGGTCCAGAAAAAACCACATACTGGGTGCCGTACAAGTAAAACACGAGGACCACGTGCGCAATTCCTGAAAGAATAACGCAACGCCAAACGCCTGGAATGCGATCCCACTGCTTTCGGTAAAACGTAAACAGCAGGATCAACGGCGCTAACAATACAAACACAACCAACAAATGCCATACCGCTATCGGCGATGAGCCGATGCGATAACACAGCATTTCGATGATTGAGTTCATAATCAATTTACTTTCGATTCAACGTCTAGCGAATTTCGACGGGTCGAACGGCGATATTCAAGTCTTCAATCTTTGCCTTGCGGCAGGAGTCGATCACTTCGGCGACATGCTGATACAGACTTTGCGCATCGCCGCGAACCACGACACCTGTTGCGGGATATTGTGCCTTGGCGTCAATCAACGTTGCCTGCAATGCGCTGAGGCTGATTCGTTCATTGTCGAGTGCAATCGATCCATCCTGAAAAACGTTAATGATTCGTTTTTCGGGACTATTGACCAATGGCTCCGCGTCGGAAACCTGAGGAACTGACAATGAAATGTCGCGTTCCTGTTGATCGATCTCCGAAAACTTCGTACCGACCATGAAAAAAATGATGAGCAAAAACACGATATCAATCATGGGAGTCATGTTGATCGCGATCTGATCGTCACGTTGTGTTTTGAGTGGCATAGTTTGCGCTCCGCAGGTCTTTCGATTGTTCTACGCCGCTGCTTTGCGCGACTTGGAACCAGAGCGGTGTTGCTCGCTCGCCAACGCTTCGGCAGAAATCACGTTGACAACCTGCATTCCCAGGGAATCTATCTCGACGATGCGCTTGTCCACAACACCGCAGAAATACAGATAGGAAATCAACGCTGGGATTGCGACTGACAAACCGGCCGCGGTCGTGATCAACGCCGTACTGATCCCGGTTGCAATTAAGGCTTTTGGGTCCGCTCCCACATTTCCAACCGACGAAATCGAATCAAACGATTGAATCATGCCCAGAACGGTTCCCAGAAGTCCGAGCAACGGCGTGATGGTTGAGATGCCGTTGATCAATCGCAAGTACCGTCGCAATTCATTTGAAACGCGTTCACCGGAATCGAGAATAGCTTGTTCAACTTCGACCCCCGATCGTCCCCACTTCTGAGCGCCGGCCATCAAGACGCGCGCCATCGCGCTGTTGTTCTTTTCACACAACGCAATGGCCGAATCGCGATTCAACTGCCCTTGCTTCAGCTGTTCCAAAAAACGCTTCGTAAATGGACCGGGGATGATGCGGCCACGGCGAAGGCTGAAAAGCCGTTCAAACGTAAAGACCACGAGAATAAACGAACAGAATCCGATGGGGAGCATCAGCGGCCCACCCGCTTTGATGACGTCGGTCAGCCGTTTCGACACAACGACCGTTTCTTCTGCGTTTGCGGCAACCGATTGATCTACGGCGGACGGGGTGGAAACCTCGAAACCAGTTGACTCTTGAGCGGTTGCTGTTTGACTTGTCAGGCCAATAGCGATCGCAAACAATATTGCTGCGATCATTCGAGTCACCTGTGCTGGAATTATTCGTTTCATGGACGCTATCCGTCTGGGAATTCAATTAACGTAATTTGGGAACACTCGAGCGACGGTCTACTTGTCGCTCGATTGCAGAAAGGCGTTGTCGGGCGGGCTTTGCGAACTCGGTCTCGGGATACTTTTTGATCAGGTTTCCGTACAGAATTACAGCTTGTTTATGGTTTCCGAGTTTCTCTTGGCACTTTCCGGCCTGAAGCAGCGACGCAGCTTGCCAATAGGGAAAACTATGCAAGGACTCAACTCGATAGTACGCGCGAATGGCTTCTGGGAAACGCTCTTGGAGAAACAACGTTTCACCGATTCGCCATTGAGCCTGTGCTGCTGTTTCTGTCCCTTTTGAGGCGTCATCGCCGAGAACATTTTCAAAATGTCTCTTTGCCGTTTCCAGTTGGCCACCAGCGAACTCAGCACGTCCTATGACAAACACAAATTCGTAGAGCTGAGGGAAACTCGCGAAACGCTGGATGCTGTTTTGAGCAACTGATTTTGCCTGAGACCATTCATTCAAATAGGCGTGGCACTGGCTGAGACGCAGCATCGACCATGGCAGCAAACCCGATTCAAGCGTTTCGCTTCGGCCTTGCAGTAAAAGCAAGCTGTCACGTGCGGCCTCGTAGTTCTTAAGCTGAAAATAGGCCTCTCCCGTCCAGTACTCCGCTTTACATCGCAGTGATGGCTCTGAAGTTTCAACGGCGACCAGTTGCATTTTCGCCGCGACGTCACCCCAACGTTTCTCCGAAGCCGCGATTTGTGCATCGAGAAATTTCGTACGCGCCCTGAGCTCTTCTGCCGTTGTTCGTTGAAGGATCTTGGATATCAATCCTTTGGCGGTTTCGAATTGCCCTTCGGAAATCAATCGCTGTGCAGTTCGGTAGGCTGCATCTGGCCAAATATTGCTATCGGGGAAATTGCCAACGATCTCTTCAAGCAATAGCCTTGCCTCACGCTGGTTGCCCAGTCCGCTTTCGATCCATGACAATTCATAGAGTGCGTAATCGCGGGGAAAGTTTGCGTGATGCGCGTTGACCAGCGACGCAAGGATCTTTTGTGCACGCTTCAAATCAAATCCGTTGCCCAACTTTCGAAGTGAAATCGCTTGCTTCAGTTGCGTGATGGCAATAACGGATTCATCATCCGAATGTTCGCTCGCTTGGCGATAAGCGTTCGCAGCATCGGCCCATCGATTTTGTTCTTCGGCAATTTGGCCGATCGTCAGAAACACGTCACTGATTCGCTCGTAGTCTCCGTGATTCATGGCGACCTGCTGGAAAAACATCTCCGCGCGTCGCCAATCATCTTCCTCACGATGAGTCAACCCAATACCACTCAAGGCGCGAGCAATTTTCTGGCGATCCGATTCGATGTCGATGATTTTCTGGTAGGCGTCACGAGCTATCGCGAACTCAGACTGGGAGACGGCAAGGTCTGCAAGCAGAAACAACACACCCGAGTCAAGGCCCAACGTCGAATCCGTTGACAACTCACTCATGCATTGGTGTGCGTCCTTGAGCATACCAGCCGAGACCTGAGCACTGAGCAACCCATTCTCAGCCGCGACGCGTGAATCATTCGATGGTTCGCTGTTGAGACAATTGTTAAATGCAGCAATCGCAGTTTGCCATTCTTGCAATCGCATCGAAGCCTTGGCAATCGCCAGATGAATCGCTGAGGTCAACGTTTCATCCAGTTCATCCGCATCCACAGACTGCAGGCAGTCCAAAGCGTCGTGATTGCGTTGCAACCCTAGCATGCAAACGCCGCGGTAATAGTTCCAATTGTTGCGTTGTGACGATTCTGGGAAATGTTGAGAAAGGTTCTCGAATACTTCGATTGCCCGTTCGTAATTTTCCAAATAGAAGGCTGAACGTGCGGCAATTTCCCAAAACAACTCCGATGCTGGAGCGTTGATATTGTTCAGGTAGGTCTCCCAGACCACTTCGAACTCACCTCGCTCATAGGCCAGTTGCGCACGCATTTGATGCGACGAATCAACGAGAGGGGAATCGGGAAACTCGGTGGCAAGTTCACCCAGCGTTTCGTTCGCCTCTTCCTTCCGCGAAAGACGCCAGAGACACATCGCACGATCATGAGTCGCCAAGGCTTTCAGCGATGCTGATGAGGTGCTGCTTAAAAGGTGATCATAGACCTCCAGCGACTTCTCGTATTCCTGCAACTCAAACCACGTTCGAGCGAGAAGGAGCCAGCCATCGGAGGTTTTGGGTTCGTCCGGGGGAAGTATCTGTAGCTGGTCGTACAACGTTTCGGCGGTTTCGATAGTCGGTTCCGTTTGCGCAGCGAGCATTGCCAGACGTAGTTCGGCCAATGACCGGATCGGTTCGCCTGATTGATTGGCCAAAAGGGAAAAGAAGCGATTTGCTTGCGACAGTTCGCCGGTTCGTTCCAAGGCGAGCGCGAGTCCAAATCGGTTTTCATTACCCAATACGCCATCGGGGAAATCTCTCAACGCTTGCTCGAAGACCGCGCGGGCCAGATTCGATTCACCGTCTCTCAAATGACAGCGTCCCAGGAAGTTCAAGCTGTATTCGCGCCATTCCGAATCTGGAAACGTCTGCAAAAACGAATCAAACAATGTCGTGGAAGACGCATCATTTTGCTGAAACGCGATTTCGGCAATCCGAAAGCCCGCTTTTTCAGCGAGGAATGGATCGTCGGTGGCGATCAAAAACGTTTGGTAGCTTCTTCGGGCCTCCGCGAACCTGCCGAGTTGCCGCTGGCATTCGCCCAGGTAGAACAGTGCTTGCTCGTGAACAACGCTTTGTTTGGAGTTCGTGATGATTTCGGAAAAAGCACTTTCGGCTTCTTCCCATTGCTGGCGATCGTACAAACTTGCCGCCAGCAGATATTCATCCGGAAGGGAAAGAGCCGATTGCTGCGTGCGCGCAGCGATTTCCTGCCCGAAGAGATTCGGAACAAATGATAGCGTGAGCAACGTCACGACGATTCGAAATGCGAAAGCTTTGCCTGCAAAATTCAATTGCGAACGTCCATGTTCAGTTCATTGAATCGAGATGCTGGGGAAATTGTGGCTGGCGGAAATGTTCAAGGCAGAAACCGTCGACACATTTCACTCGATCCTTGAGCTAAAATGGTCAAAAAATTCAGAGTTGTATTCTGCGCGCAACCTTACACTGTTCCCTAATCTTTTGTATCGACCAAATTCCATTTGGAATTGAACGGAGAATTTGCCTTCATATTCGTAGCAAGAGTCACTCTGACGTTTGAAGTTCCCAGTAAAAACACTTCGATGATTTCGCTGGCGAAGCATCCTACCGGTTTCGTGCAACTCACCATAAAATGGCGCTGAATTGAATCTCCAAAATAGGATGCTGTCGCAATGTGGACTTCCAGACGAATTCTCAACACGATCGCGATATGTTCTGCGGCAACGATGGTTGTATTGGCCAATCAACCATTGTCACACGCCCAGACGACGACAGAATCGAAGCCCCAAAGCGAGCACACGGAAATGAAAACCATTCAAGGTGAATTTGATGTGAACATCGTCCCAGTGGAAGGTGATGATCCGACGATGGGCCAAATGAAATTGGACAAGCAGTATCACGGCGCTCTCGATGCCAAGGGCGTGGGGACGATGCTAACCGGAATGACGGCAGTGCAAGGTTCCGCGGCCTATGTCGCGATCGAGCGGGTCGATGGGACATTGGAGGGCAAGAAAGGGACGTTTCTGATTCACCATCGGGGCATCATGACTCGCGGCGAGCCAACACTGGAGGTGTTGATCGTGCCTGACTCCGGAACCGAAGAGCTGAGTGGAATCACCGGCTCGATGACAATCGACATCCGCAACGACAAACACTTTTATGAGTTGAACTACCGTATCGTTGACGATTCCAAAAAGCCAGATATTCGCCTCTACTCGCTCGCGACGACGATACTTGACGTTCGACACTAATGAACTGCGAGTCGCGACGCTGTAGGGTGCCATCCCCTCGGCATTGCGTGGGCATACTTGAACAAAGCGGAAACCAACGAGTTTTCGAAACGGCCTTTCGGTCGAAAACGAAAAGGGATTGAATCGCCCGGCAACATCAAAGGAAATGACAAAGATCGACAGGTTTCACGCCTTAGTTCAACGCGATCGGATTCGCAGATTGACTATGAACTGTTACAACTCGTCAAAATGCCCGAAAAACTCTTCGTATGACAGGCCGCCTTTGGTTGTTACTTCGACGTCTTGAAATGCGTCCAGTCGATCTTGCGCGTTCCAACCGTTTTGCTCGCTAATCGCGTTCGCTTCACGTAGAAATTTTTCTAACGCTTTTCGAATCGCTTCGTCAGCATCATCGTCATCCAACATGTCGAACGAATCTGGCATCTCAAAATCTTCACTGGGCTGGATGAATCCGCAGTAAATGACATCTGAAAGATCTTCACGAATGAGAGTGTCAAAGATCTCCTCGTGTTCAACACTGACTTTTTCCAAACTCGCCAATAGCTTCGATAGCTGTTTTTTGATTGTCAAGACGGGGCCTTAAATTCTAAGAGACGCCTGGGATGTATTTCAACCTGCTGGTTACGATTCCAATTCCTTATCGTAAGCCACTTCGTCAAAATGATCTTCATTCAGAAATACGTCGTCGATTCCATTCCCATAGGCGACTAAGCACTTTGGATGTTTTCGGGCAAAGGTTTGTACCGATTTCAAACTGATCTTGGTATTTCGCAATTGCAACATTTGCAGTTTTGGTAGCTTTGAAAAGGTATCCAACGCATGATCAGAAATACCACAGTGATTCAAATTGAATCCTTGTAGCTTTTTCAATTTTAATAGGGAAGTGAGTCCCTGTGTCGTGACCTGAATATAGTCCAGTATCAATTCACGCAATTGAGGAAACTTAATTGAAACCAACTCAAGACTGGTGTCAGAAAACGTTCCACCGCGAAAGTCGAATTGAAGCAAACCTTTATTTACCTCAAATTCCTTGAGCAGCATATCAACGTACCTAAAGCCTCCCAACCTCAAATTGGCAAGCTGGTTACAATCCGCTATGGCCGTAACAGAACATTCTGTAAGTTCTCTGAGGTGGTCCACGGTTGACGGGCGCGCGAGACTCTAAGATTGTAGGTCTTGAGGGCACCATTTAGGAGGGCCAAGATGGCCAATAAACCTCAACAGCTCAGAATCCCGCACAATTTGAGAAACAAAATTGATGCCTTGAACGTTTTCTAGCTCTTGAATTTCAAAAAAACACCTCGTTGAGCTTATTCAAATTACCTCCAAAAAGGCTGATTTTTAGGTTCTCATCAACGTAAGTTTCGAACCCATATTTCTTGAATTTGCGTTGAACCGATTTGCTGAACTCTTTCGGTGCCTTTGACATTGATGACTCGGAAAGGTGATGGATGAATGGGAAATCTAATGCGACGAATGCTTTTTCATTCTGGGTGATTGAATCGTTGGCGAATCCAGTTAACAAGTTGTTCGTTGTGCCTGTTGTAGAACAGGTCAGCCGAGACTCGCCGCACCTGTCAAACAGTATCTCAGAAATCGATGAACCGCAAGCATGCCCACGCAAAGCCAAGGGCATGGGACCCGTGGCACCCTGCCTTCAGGCAAATCCACGGTGGTTGTGTGACAATAATCTAGAGCCGCCGTGAGATTCGATGGACGGCAATCGAAAAACGAACTCAATGAATCGAGGTGATTGCCTCGTAGGGTTTCTTGGTGATCCGTGGCACTTGGACTTTCGATGCCGGGTAACCGACGACCAGCAAGACAAACGGGCGTTCGTTGCTGGGGCGTTCGAGAATCTGGTTGAGAAATGCCATTGGGCTAGGTGTGTGTGTCAGTGTCGCCAAGCCGGCATGGTGCAACGCAGCGATCAAGATGCCTGTCGCAATGCCGGTCGATTCATTCGCGTAATAGTTTTTGACCTTGCGCCGTCGGGCAACAAATCGTAAGCCTTGGAAAACACGACGATCAATGTCGGCGCGACTTCCAAAAAGGGCTTCGAAGCGTCCGTGCCCAACGGTGCCAACGCGTCCAACCACTCCTGCGCGCGACCATTGTAAAACGCTTCCTCTTCCTCCTCAGCTGCCACGCGAATTTGTTTCTTGATCTCGGGACTTTGGACAATTGCGAAATGCCACGGTTGAAGGTTGGCTCCATTGGGCGCAGTGCCCGCCGACAAAATCGCGTTTCGAATGACCGCTTCGGGTACAGCCTGGTCAGAAAACTCTCTCACGGTTCTGCGACGACGAATTTCGGCATAGAAATTTGCCGATCGTTGACACATTTCCGGTTCGCCCAAGCGGTGATAGTCGTCCAGGGGCTTCCAAGTTGGTTTTCGTTCCATGTCGCGCGTATCTTTCCTGTCGACGTCGTTGTTACAAAGGTGACTGGTGACCAAGGTTGGCGTAGGTTTGATTCATGCACACCCAAGTACGCTCCAGAGTCTGTCGGTCATTTCCTGCCGGTTCGTAGTCCGAGTAAATCGTCTTGCAATACAGATCAATCATCGTCGCGGCGACGTCTGCTGGGAGTTGGCGAAGGCGTCCCGTGATACGGCTGGCGAACTCCATGGGCGTCTCATCTTGATCGCGTGGCATTCGCGCGTCACAACCCAATGCCTCCATCGCCTGGAATGTATAAATCACCAGATTGCGGTCCAGTTGGTGTTTGGAGTCTTGTACGGTAAACGGATTCTGGAACTCGCCAAACGAACGTTCCTTTTTTCGATGTCGTTGGTTAGTTACAAAATCGGGTTCGCCGTTGTCGTTCGGTGTTTCTTTTTTCCGATCAAACCAACTCAGTAAGTCTCGAAACATGGCCGCCAATTCGTCGCGAAACAAGATGGCGGCAACAATGATCGCCACCAAGGCGACTAAATATGTTAGCCATTTGGCGATGCCGCTGAAATCGAACGGTTTGTTTGGCGGTGACGATGGTGTCTGAGGCGATCGCGGCTGGTTAGACTGGTTTCGTCCCGGCAGGGTTCGGGATTGCTGATTCGTTGATTCAGAACCGGCTGTTGGTTCATTCTGTTGGTTTGTTTCCTGCTTGCTTTGGGCCTTGGAGTTGGGTTTGGAACCGGGAAGGTTCCGTCGCGGACGCTGATCGCTTTGTGAGCTTTGCTGTCCGGAAGCTTTTTCTGATTCGCTCGCTTTCGATTGGTTCGATTGATTGTCGCCGCTCGATTTCTCGTTGGAGTTGTTTTTTGATTGCTCCGACGATGAGCTGCTCGATGCCTTATTCGATTGCGAGGATTGGTTGCCGGATTGTTGCTTTCCATTTTCCGATTTCGATGACGAGCTGTTGTTGGATTGCTGTTTGGAGTTGCCGCCGGATTGGGGTTTGCCTTGGCCTCCCTCTCCGGTTTCCCCACGGCCGCCATTCGTTTGTTGTCCGTCATTCGATTTCTGAGTGCTATTTGGCGATTCACCAGATTCCGTGCCGTCCTTGCCAAACGCCCACGGCGAAGACTCTCGCGTGCGAGAATTGAACCATGCGAGCGAATCATTGATTCCCGAGTGCATGTTCCATTTGGGAAGGAGGAACATGATCAGAAACAAAGCGGCAGCCGTGACAAACGTGATCAACGTCCAGCGACTAACAATCTGATCGGGCATTTCGATATTGCGTTTGGCGAGGTAACGCTGGAGGCCAAGGAAACTGGTTGTCGCCAAAAGCGTGACGGCCGAAGCCATGTAGACACCAAACAGAATCCCTGCCCAACCAACTGAATTGGCCCCTTGGTCGGGCAGGAACCACTGGCCGATTCCAAAAATCGGTACGGCGGCAATCGCGAAATAGAAAACCCACAGGCCGGGTGTGTTTCGCTGGCTGGCTTGGTTGAACAACGCAAAGATCAAGTTGCCAGCACGTGCATCAGATTTCGTTTGTTGTTCACCAGTTTCGTCGTCCGTCGGTGAGTTGGAATTGTCGAGTGTGGTTTCGTCACGGACACCTGCAATGAATCGCCTTCGCAAGCGTTCGGCCAATCCCATTGCACTTGAATCGCGGCTTTCGTCCATAACCGTCGTGTCCCAAGTCAACTGCGCGGTTGACCACATCACCACGGCGATAAAAATCGGCAAGAGTAAGAGGCCGATCGGAGAACCTTCACCGAATTGAACCAGCGTGGAGCCGGTGATCATCGTCGCACCGGCGAGCGCAAAGCCAAACATCCGTCCGCGATCGCGACCCTCGGTGATCGATATCCTGGAAACCAGAACTGTGGCAAGCGTAAACAAGCCAAACACCCAGCAAAGCCTGCCGTAATGGGGGCCACGGTAAAGGACGTTGACTACAAAGAACACCAGGCTGCCGACCATCGCCATGATCAACGCCGGGATGATCGCGTTGACTAATGGTGCGGTGAACGAATGTGGTTCGGTCCGATTCATGGGGACTTCAAACGTTTTTGCCTTGATGCTGTCATGCACCCCATTGTACGCAGATTAATGCTGGAATGGGGTGTATCACTTGGGAGTTGGGGAGCAGACGTTGTGAGCCGAGTACCGTAAGGTACCGGGCTTGTCATTTGCCATACCGGCGGTTGTAGCGTGATTTTGGATGCGAATTAGGCAAGTCGGAAAAATTTCGGTTAATGAAAGGAGTGAATCGCCCGGCTGCTCACGCAGCTCGGCTCACGGTTGCTTTGCCCGGCTACTCACGCAGCTCGGCTCACCAATGCCAACGAGGCTGCTAACGCAATTCCGCCAAAGGAAGCTGTCCTAGCTTTCAATCCTGTGCTGAAATGTGAGCCGAGTACCGTATGGTACCGGGAGCCGTCTTCCAGACGCGTCAACCATTGGACACGTTTCGTCGGGATTGTTATTTGTGGTAATTGCGGTTGGATCGTGAATTTGGATGTGAATGTCCAAGTTGAAAAAATTTCGGTTAATGATAAGGAGTGAATCGCCCGGCTGCTCACGCAGCTCGGCTCACGATTATGTTGCCCGGCTGCTCACGCAGCTCGGCTAACGGAAACTTGCTTGGCTATTAATCGAGCCGATCAAAATCGAACAAGCGGCCGGACGCTAGCACCCGTTCGCGGGATGTGAAACGAGATTGGCCTTGGTAATTGATGAGCACGAAGGTTAAAACGGATTGAGGTTTGGCAAGGGTGCCAGCCCCGACAAGGCAAGGAAGCGTGCGACGGCTATGGGCAATCTCAAACGGGCAATTGGCAAGGCGTTCAAGTATCGTTGGTCCATTATCGGCTCTTTTATATGTTCGGTGCTGGTCGCGGCCTGTTGGGGTGCCAATTTAGGCGCGGTTTATCCGTTTGTCGAAGTCGTTCTCCGCAGCAAAACGCTTCTTGACTGGAACCAGGAGCAGATTGTTCAGAGTGAAACGAGAATTCAATCGTTAACCGACGAAACCACTGCCTTGCGCGCCGAACTAGATCGTGCAGAACAAGCCGATCAACCGGTGATCGCCAAACGCCTTCGTAGTAAACAGGGTGACCTGGAAGCGCACCGTCGCGAATTGGAACGCACTCAATGGTTGCGCCCCTACCTGGAAAAATACGCGCCTCGCGATCCATTCATGACGCTCGTTTACATCGTTGGAGCGCTGTTGATGGCCACGTTCTTGCGCGGCATCTTTCTGATCAGCAATATGTTGCTGGTCGCTCGTGTAGGGCAAAGAACGATTCTTGATTTACAAAACGATGTATTCAAAAACGTTCTCAACATGGAAATCAGCGAGCTGGATGTTAAAGGTACCGGCGATTTGATCAGTCGAATTCGCGGCGAGACAAACATCATTGGCACCGCGATCACGAATTTGTTGGGAAAGACATTGCGCGAACCTCTGAAGATGGCCGCGTGCCTGGGGGGAGCCGCGTTGATTAACTGGCGTTTGTTGCTGTTTTCACTTTTGATCTGCCCGATTGCGCTCTATGTGATGCTGGTTTTGGCAAAATCGACGAAGCGTGCGAATCGCCGTGCCATGGAGGAGTCAGCCAAGTTGTTGAACCGCCTCTATCAGGCGTTGACCTATTCGCGAGTCGTCAAAGCGTTCACGATGGAGAACCACGAACGTTCGCGTTTTCAATTCGTCGCAAAGGACGTTTATGGCCGCGCGATGAAGATCTCATGGTATGGAGCACTTGCACGCGTGAACAACGAGTTGCTCGGAGTTAGCATTATTGGGTTGGCTGTTTTGGCAGGTGGGTACCTGGTGATCAACGGTGAGGTTGGGTTGATGGGGATTCGTTTGGCTGAGACGCCGATGAGCATGGGCGAAGCGATCACCTTTTTTGCCTTTCTAGTCGGCGTGGCTGATCCACTGCGAAAAATGTCGGATGTGTATGGCTCGTTGCAGGCTGGAATGGTATCGGCCGATCGGGTGTTTCCATTGATCGATCAAAAGCCCAAGATTGTGAATCAGGAAAACCCCGTACGTTTGGAAGACGGCCCGGTTTCGATCGAGGTCAACGACGTGTGGTTTGGTTACGAACCTGATCGGCCGATCCTGAAAGGCGTGTCCTTTGACGTGCCGGCTGGAACATCGCTTGCAATCATCGGACCAAATGGTTGTGGTAAAAGTACCCTGATCAATTTGCTGCCGCGATTTTTTGATCCGTGTTCCGGAAAGATTTGCGTTAATGGCACAAACTTACGCGAGTTGAATTACAAGCATTTGCGACGAAAAATCAGCTATGTGACACAGTTGACCATGCTGTTTGCGGATACGATTGAGAACAATATTCGATACGGCACTCCAAACGCTTCGAAGTCGGACATCATTCGCGCCGCGAAACAATCCCACGCCGACGGCTTTATCCGTGAACTGCCAGACGGATACGATTCAGAGATCGGCGAACACGGCGATAAACTATCGGGTGGGCAGCGACAGCGTTTGTCTCTGGCTCGGGCGATTCTCAAGGACCCGTCAGTGATTCTGCTCGATGAAGCCACCAGTCAGATTGATCCGCAAAGTGAAATTCTGATTCATGAGACATTGAAGGAAATCATCAAGGGGCGGACAACGATCATGATCACGCATCGCCTTTCAACACTGGAATTGGTCGATCGAATCATGGTGATGGACGATGGACAGGTGGTTGACTGCGGAACGCATGCCGAGCTAATGGCTCGATGTTCTGTTTATCGAAAGCTTCGTGAATCGGAACTAAAGGGCGTTGCATAGTTCGGGTAGGCGAATCGCAAAATTAGCCCTTGGTGTGTATCGCTCCTTTCTGTAATTACTCGAACGCAGTCACAGTGGCATTTGCGCGTTGGGCAAAAGCGAGCAGACGGAAATAAAGGATTAGGCGGTGAAGCAACCAGACACGTCAATTTTTAGCCAGTCCTCGTCAGCCAGAATTTAGTTGAAGCCGGAATCACGTTCCTCATTTGCGGAATAAACGGACTTTTTTCGCTTTTGCGGTTTGCCGCAATGGGGAATGTCGATTGTGACTCGTAGAACGAGCAACTGGTTTCACTTCTTTTATGGCTACATTGTATTCGCAGCCCTGGCACCTTTGAGCGCCAGTTGCTCTTTCTTTTTCTTCTAACGTATGAGTTTACAATTTGAATGACGTGTCGGAGACACGTGCTACTTTCGAAAGCGAGCTGCTTTCCCTATCGGCGAAGTTCCAGGCCGATTCCGAAGCCTTGGAATCCCAGGAAGCCCAGTGTCGGTGCTCCGCCTTCTGCCCAAAGTTGTCCATCGTATGACCCGCGAACAGCAACAACATGGCCAACGAGTTGCGTCGACCACTCAAGGCCCAGGCTTGCTTCGCCGACGCCAACAACTTCGTCGGCTCCGGTCAGAGAAAGGAACGGGCTGGCTGGCTGCGGACTTTGATCGCCAACAACGGTTCGGTCAATGGATTTGGAGCCAAAAAGCAATGCGCCACCGCCGTGCATAAACGCAGAAAGACGTGTGTTACCAAGACGTTTTTTTCCATCCACGATCACGGTTGGTCCCAGGCCGTAGTATGAACGTTCCCAATTGATGAATCGAAGTGGCGTGCCAGTTCCGTCAACAATCGACGCGGCATAGTTTTGTCGAAAGCCAACGTACCGAACACCTGCGGCGCCTTGCAGATCTATGCCACCAAATTGAGTGTCAAGTGTGCCGCATAGGTTCAAGGTCTCTGTCCACAACGAACTGGATGTCAGCAACGTTTCGGTTGGATTGGCAGTAAAGATATTCGCGGGGAAAATAATCGTTGCCGCATGAGCGCCAATGAGCGTTGTCCCGTCGCTTGAGGTGGCTCGTGACGCACCGTCTTGATCGAATTGCCAATAGGAAGTCTGAATACCAAGTCCGTCTTGCCCCTTGAGCCCAAGCCAAACTTTGGGAGTCGGCGCATAGTCGTATTCAAAAGGAATCAGGGATTGTTGCCCTGAAATCAGACTGGTTTGCGAATAGTCAAACGCTTCCTTGAAGTGTGGTTTCGCGAAAACAACCGCCGCGCCTGCATATATTCTGTTTGATTCACGTTGGCAGTTATCCAAACATTCGGTGAAACCATAATCGCCGTATTCAATGCTAATCCGGTTCGAGCTCGGTGAGTGGTCAGATAAATTTAAACCGGTTGTTTGGGCGCTGGCCAGGCTGACGGAAACACAAACCGTTAAAAGAAAGTAGAGAGTCCGAAGTTCATTTTTCATTGTATTGGTCACTCACTGTAATCCCGTCGTCGGACGAGTGTGTGGCTTGTTAATTGGCAACTTGGAGAGTCACCAATTGGACGAACGCAAGTTGTGGAATCCGGTAATATCGCTATCGGAAAATCTGGTCGTAGGGATCAGGTAAAATAGGTGAAGATTAAGGAATGATGGAGAGAATTGAGATTTCAGCGAGTTGATTCCATTATTAGCACACTGGAAAAGACCCCCAGTGTCCCACGTCAAGTGTTCTATTGACCATTACATCATCCAATCGTTCGCGGCGCGGGTCAAAATTTTATGACTAGATTGCGTCTTGGGTAACTTTTCACGATTTTTCGATGAGTACGTTATGTAGTCGATGTGCGGATTACGGCTCAAAATTCGATTGAGTTTGTCGGTTAGCAAAGATGGAAACGACTTCCAACGTTAATTTGGGAGGACTTGGGAAACCTTCACGCCCATAACGGTCATTCTAATTGTTTCTGAAGTAGTGGCCGATCAAAGTTTGCAGGTAAACTCAGTCGCGCTTGATCACCGTCTGGAGGACAAAGACGTGCGGGCAACAAAATTCTTGCTTTGTTTTCTGTTGGCTCATTTGGTTGTGAGTGTTTCACAAGCCCAATGGCCGACAACAACCAGCCCTTGCAACGGTCGCTTCTGGATGGAGACGGGCGTCAGCATTTTTGACCGGCCTGGCTCCGACCTTGGTCTGCCTTTGGTCTGGAATGACATCACCAACGATGTGTTGATCGATTCCGATTCGGCGACTGATCTCAACGGAGCCCTTGGCCCGAACATTCGTATCGGTTCGCGAAACCGATGGGGTACCGATTGGGAAGCCGGCATGACTTACGGAAAATGGTCGATCGAACAGATTGCCTTGGGTCCGGATCTCGCCTCGCCATTTATTCCGGTTACGCTCGATCCCGATGATGTAGCGATGGGGTACGACTCAGAGATGTTGGACCTGCAACTCAATGTTCGAAAAGCGATAATGCCTGGTTTGACTGTGTTGATCGGGCCACGTTACATGTACCTGCGAGAAGATCTTGATTTCCGGTCTTCAACGACGTTTAATGTTGTCGGCGTTGGTAACGTGTTGTTTGATACGCAAAACGACATCATTACTCGCAACAGTGCTTTCGGTGGTACCATTGGCCTTGAACTAAACTCTCCAATGAATCGCTATATCTACTTCAATGGATATGGTAAAGCGTCAGGGATGGCCAACATGGCAACGTTGGAACGCCGCTCGATTACAACGACAGACCCTTTGTTGACCCAAAACGATGACAAAGGAACGGGCATGTTCATCGGGCAGTTGGGTGGCCGCGTCTATTTCAACCTGGTTCCTCAAGCGGTACAGGGGTACGTCGGTTATGAAGCAACGGTTGTCGATGGGGTCGCGACCGCACCATCACAAGCTCTAACTACCGGCATTACCGAAGTGAAAACCACGAACTCGATTTTCTGGCACAGCTATAATTTCGGGTTGAAGTTCACTTACTAATCGATCAATTTTCGCACGTGCGTTGGGCCGTTGTGGCCGATGCGTTGAGCATACCCAGCATGTTGTGAAAGCGATTGACGGAGACCTACTCGCGGTAGCTCACGCGACCGACCCAGAGGAAGCTCCATCGATTTTCTTCCCGAAGAATTTCACAACACAAAAAAAAGGCTGCCTGGAGACATCCGGGCAGCCTTTTTTTTTTCGCGTTTACGATCTATTGGAAATCGAAAACTATTTATCAACGGGTTGTGCAACTGGAGCAAGGATCGTTGTCGTTTGCGCATTTTGCATCACGACTTTCGCATCAACCCAGCGTTCAATCCGGTCATGCAGGTCAACCAGATGAGCACGCGTGTAGTTGTCAAGATTCTTGTGGTCCTTGGCCTCGGCCAATTGCGATTTCAAATCTCGAAGCGTTAATGACGCCAGATTAGAGATTGGTTTCATTGCCGCCGAATTGCTTTGGGCGTTGGCCAGATCAAACAGACGCTCCAGATGTTCAGCCTGCAAATTTCGGCGAATGCTGCTGATCGCAGGAATACGATCCGAAAACTTACCGTCAGGCAAATTGCCCAGCTCTTTCCAAACCGCATCCGTGATCGACGTCATGACTTCATTCAAAGTCAACGCGTCTTCCTCTGGAGCGACTCGGAATTCGTTGTCGAATACCCGGCGCAACGTTGTTGGATTGAGCATCTGAGACAGCGCTGATGCCTGTACGCCCGCGACCTGGTCGTGAACCGGCCAAACCGGATCCAAACTGAAGTTGCCGGTGTCGCGCCAGCTGTCATCAACCATGTGTTGCAACAACTCAGGAGTCAGTCCAAACGCTTCATCAAAGAACGTGTTTTCGATTACGAAATTCATCGCATCGCGTTGCTTTTGAGCGTCAACAACCTCAATCGGCTTTCGTCCGTTTGGGTCGCCTTTCTTGTCGCGGTTGATGTGTGCGCCGCCAAGCCAATTCGCCATCATGCTGGTGGAACGAATCTGCATGGACAGCGTCATCAGGTAACCTTGTCGGGCCTTGCGCCACGGATCACCTTCTTTGACGTAGTGCTCCAAAATGCGGTCGCGATGATATCTCGCAAGTTTGACTTGAGTCTTTGCGAAATCGAGCGGGTCCTTGCTGAAATCATAGCGGCGAGCCAATGGGTCAGAACCCAAAGTGTCTTCGTCCGTTGCGAAAATCAGCTCGGGCTCGGCAACACGTTTCAAGATGTCTGGCAGTTTTTTGTCATCGAACGTATAGCCATATTCAATGGCCCATAAATCGTAGGGGCCCACACCGATCATCGCGTAGTCACCTTGGATCTTGCCATTTTCGAAATTGAAATTTACTGGCAGATAATCCATGACGGAACCGGCAAAAGGTTTTTGACCCTTCAGCGCTTCGCTGTTCATCTCTTCCAAAGTATACAAACTGCTGGATTTGAAATTGTGACGCAGGCCCATGGTGTGACCGACTTCATGGCAAACGAGATCGGCAAGAAGCGGACCGATAAACGATTCGGGCATGCCGTCCATTTGGCATTTGCTCCTTGGGTTCATCGTCATCGCCTTCTTTGTCTTTTTCTTTGTCGTCTTCCATCATCCAGGTCATTGCCATTCGCATGAAAGCGACATCCATTTTACGACCGTCTGCTGCGAAACATCCACCATTCACCTGACTGGTGCGGTTGAACAATCCGTCAGTCGGTTCGTCGCCGAGCATGCGTCGTGCTTGCAAACGGTTGTTGCCATTGTGCAAGGTTCTGATTTTCGAGCGCCAGAGAGCGTTGAACGAATTCCCGCTGTGATGGAGCTGCCAAACGAACACGCGGATCCCAGTTCGGATGCTGTGCAAACCATGCCAATGTTTCAGGTGTCATACCTTCCATTGCAACTTTAGGCATCACATTTTCAAATTGCGATTCAAAGCGCGAATCCAACCATCGGTCAACACAATATCCGCATCGAGGATTTCTCCGGTTGTCGGATTCACGCGACTTGGTCCGATCGCAGTGCTGATGTCATTGTTTAACCAGCGAATGAAGTTGTAACGAACGTCCTCTGGATCCTTGTCCATATGTTCGCCCGTTTGCTTGTCCTGCTGACGAACTTCGATGGCGTTCAGGATACCGACTTGTTCAAAAGCTTTGTTCCAAAACAAAACACCTTCGCGAACCCAGCGGCGGTAGCGGACGGGAGTCGTGTGTTCAAGGTAGAAGACGATTGGCTGTTTGGGAGGGCTCAGCTTCAACTTCGGATCTCGTTTCTCGAGATGCCATCGGTTGATGTAACGAACTCGCGTCTCGTCGCCTTCATATTTGCCGTAGTCGTCGTACGATGTTGTAAAATAGCCGATGCGCTGATCTGCTTCGCGTGGTTTGAAGCCGTCTGTACCTTCAATCTTGCTGATCGAGTAGTGCAACGTTTTCAGGCTGCCACCAACATCGCTGATTTCAAATGCGATCTCAATATTTTTTGGAAAAACGCGAGCGCGCTCAACGGAGTAAATGTTGGGGCGACTGCTGCGAGCTCCGCCACCGAAAAATGTCGTTGCGTTTCTGACCAGCAATTCGTCCAGGTCGATGACCGGGCCGCCTCTCGGAACCCAAGCGACAATGGGCACGTCAACGAGAATACGATCCGTAAACAATCGCTCAACCGATGCTTTGGATTCTTCATCCGAACCGCGAATCGAAAGGTCTTCAGCCACGAGAGCCAGTCGTTTTCCATATTGTTTCCAATAGACGTAATAGTCGTTGGACTGAAGGCCCGCAAATATATCGCCACTCGACAATGTCGTGGCAATGAAATGGCGTTGGTTTTCCTGCGCGAAATCTTTAGGCAATTCGGCCAAAACCTGGTTGTCTTTCCGATTCACCCACACTCGGTAGAAAGCCTTGCCTTGCTTGCCATCTTCCTCTGGTGCTTTAATTTCCTCATAACCCTCGGTGACCTTTTCAAGGGGAGGATAATCGCTTGCTCCCTCTTCTTGAACGGCGAATGATGACGCGAGTGAACCGCAGATCATACATCCTGCAGCTATAGCACCGGCAAACAATCGATAGCCACGTGATTTCATTTAATCCTCCATTCCCAACAATAAGCCTTTCTACGTATGAAAGGCACGAAAAATGTTCTTCCAAATCTCGATGTCGTTTCAATCGAAGCGACAATGGATTTGATACGGGTTCCGGAACCCGGTTGGTTTGTTTGAAGTTTTTGATTCGGCGACAGAAGTGTTGAGGCGAACCGCGATCTGCCAAATCAATCATTTTCGAAACGCCTGAAACAGGCATTAGGATACGAATTGAATTCGGAACGCGTCCGAGGCTCAGTTTTCGTTCGAAAAGCAATAGGAACCTGGCTAGATCTGTTGCCAAAGTCCTATGTCAAGATTCATGATCTGAGCGGCGACTCATCACCCTGTTTTTCTTGCAAAAACCAGCACAAAACAGGTTCTGCAATTGTAACATGGAAACGAGCCGATTGCTTGATTCCCGAAAAAACTGAAGACAATTGTCAAGGGTGGAAATCGACACGAACGGCCAAAGTATACGGGTGGTGTCCCCGGCATTCGAAACAGCCGGTATAATCCAATCGACAAGAAACTTGACCTCCGTGGTCGCGCGATTGCGGCGGTCCAATCAATATTCGGAATTGACTTCATTTCTACCCCTTGAGTCGTACCCATGGATTGGTTTCAGGACATCGGATTTGAGCAACCATGGTATTTGGTGCTGTTGGTGCTTGTCCCGTTCATTGCCATCTTGAGTTACAAGAGCCTTGCTGGCCTTGGCCCGACCCGGCGGTGGGTTGCGATTCTGTTTCGCTCAATTGTGTTTGCGGGTTTGGTCGCTGCCCTTGCCGAGATTCATTGGCGTGAAACCACGAATCGTCTAACCGTGATGTACGTTCTGGATCTCTCGGAAAGTATTCCGATCGAGCAGCGCGAGGCAATGCTGACGTATGTCAAACAATCCGTGGAACGTCATCGACGCCAATCGACATCGGATGAAGAATCAGACAAAGCGGGAGTGATCATTTTCGGCGCGTCAGCTGCTATCGAGGCGGCCCCGTTCGCTGGCAGCCTGCCACTTGCCGATCGATTTGAGGCAGGCGTGGAACTCAAGACCGATGCGACGAATCTCGAATCGGCATTGCGCCTGGCGAAAGCCGCGTTTACCGAAGACTCGGCGAAACGAATTGTCGTTGTCACCGATGGTAATCAAAACGTTGGTGATTCTGCAGTCATCGCGCAGACGTTGGCGTCCGATGGTATTGGAATTGATGTCGTGCCGGTAAAGCTGGAACGTGTGTCGGATGTTGCGGTCGATAGGTTGCTCGTTCCAAACGACATTCGCAACGGGCAGAAATTTGAGGCACGCGTTGTTATCAACAACGACACGATTCCCACCGAATCAAATCCCAATGGAGAAGTATCAGGGCGTCTGGTGTTGACGCAAACGATTTCTCAACGAGAAGAAACTATCGCGGAACAACAGGTAACGCTCGAACCTGGGAAGAACGTCATCACATTTGATCACGAGTTGACTCGATCAGCTGTTGTGACCTTTGCTGCGAGATTTGTAGCGGACGATCCGACGGTCGATTCCATCGTTCGGAACAACGAGGCGTCATCGTTTGCGCAGGTTCGCGGAGAAGGTCGAGTGTTGTTGATTGAGGACGCATCCTCGCCTGGCGAATTTCAACAACTAATCGAAACATTGACCGAGGCCAAGATTCTGGTTGATGTGAAAACCTCTGACGCTCCGTTCAGCTCGGCTGCCGAGTTGTTGCAATACGATTCGGTGATTCTGGCCAACGTCGCGCGAGCAACGGAAGACTCGTCAGCCAACGCTGTAGCGTTCTCAGACGCTCAGATTCAAATGCTTGTGGATAATTGCGAGGAGTTGGGGTGCGGCATTGTGATGATCGGCGGCGACCGTGCATTCGGTGCAGGTGGTTGGGCGAATACGGACCTGGAAAAGGCGATGCCTGTCGACTTCCAAATCAAAAACGACAAGATCAGTGCCGTCGGCGCGTTGGCAATGATCATGCACGCATCCGAAATGAGTCAAGGGAATTTCTGGCAAGTCAAAGTTGGTCAGGAAGCCTTGAATGTCTTGGGCCCGATGGATTTCTGTGGCGTTGTCGATTGGAGCGACATGACAGCAAATCCACGGTGGCTTTGGCAACTGCCTGGAGGCATCGATCGCGTCGGCCCCAACAAGAAACGAATGAATGCATTGATGAATCGAATGGTCCCAGGGGACATGATGGAATTCGATACGCCGATGAAGCTCGCGTTGACCGGACTCAAAGCCTGTCCGGCCTCAATGAAACACATGATCATCATCAGCGATGGTGACCCGGCACCTCCAACCCAGGCTCTGCTCAATCAATACATTGCCGCCAAAGTCAAAATCTCGACGGTTGCGATTGGGACTCATGGTCCAGCCGGAAGTTCATTGTTGAAAAATATTGCCACCAAGACCGGAGGAAAATACTACGAAGTTACGGATGCCAAGGCGCTGCCAAAAATTTATCAACGTGAGGCGCGGCGCGTCGCCAAACCTGTGGTCAAGGAATCGAAACAAGGGATGAATGCCATCGATGTGTCGTCCGGTATTCGAAATGAAATCATGCTGGGCATCAGCTCTCAGGAGATTCCGCCTTTTTATGGTTACGTCATGACGACCGTCAAAAAGAATCCACTTGTCCAGCAATTGCTTATTGCAGGTGATCCTCCAGACAATGTTGACAACACAACGCTGTTGGCAACGTGGCGATATGGTGTTGGTCGAACCGTGGCGTTTAGCAGCGATGCTGGAAACAATTGGACAACGGATTGGTACAACACCGGCGTTTACAAGAAGTTGTTTTCGCAAATGGTGCGCTACTCAATGCGGCCAGTTACCAATAGCGCCAATTTCGTCGTTGGAACGGATGTTCGCGATAACAAAGCCAAAGTAGTCGTGACGGCTTTGGATGACAACGATGAGTTTTTGAATTTCCTTGCGTTATCGGCCCGTGGGATTGGCCCCGATTCCAATGGGTTTAATTTGGATTTTTCGCAAACGGCCCCCGGCAGATATGAAGCGGAGTTCGATACAAACAGTCCAGGAAACTATCTGTTTTCGATTTTTCCTGGAGAGGGTTATGAGCGTTTGACCTCGGGAGTCAATGTTCCCTATTCCACCGAGTTTTCTGATCGCGAGACAAACGAATCCTTGATCGACCGAATCGCTGGCATGGAAATTCGAAACTCGAAGAATACTGGCATGCGATCTGAATATCTGACAACGAGAACTGCATTGGAGGGTCCGCTTGAATTGAATCCGTTTCGACCTGACCTTGTGCAGGCAACGGCGATTCAGCCCATGTGGCCCCAGTTTCTATTGATTACCGCTTGGCTGTTTCTGATGGATGTTTTTATTCGTCGGGTTTCCGTCAATCTGAATGTATTTGCGTGGCTGTATCAAAAGGTCCGCGAACGGTTGGTTGGTAAAGAAGCAGTAGACCTGACTTCGAATATGGAACGTTTGCGATCAAAAAAGAGCGAGGTCAGTCGGCAATTGGAATCTAGTCGTAAGGAGATGCGGTTTGAACCAGAGGTCGATATGGCGCCGCATCGAAGCGGGACGGATCATCTAGCCAGCGTTTTGGAAAGTGAACGAGAAAAAGAAACCGAGCCACCAGCTCCGAAAGTCGTCCAAAATGTCGATCCGAAAAAGGATGAGACAACACATACGTCTCGATTGTTGGATGCAAAACGAAAACTTCGCCGCGAACGGGACAACGAGAAATAGTTTCGTTGTAGAGTGCGAAGGACGTCATTGATCGTGTCGACGATAAACCTTTGCCAGTTCGTCAGGTGACGCGCCCCGCCGATAGCGACGAATGATCGTCCAATTTAGTAATGTTTGCCGGATGACTCCTTGGGACTCCCATCGTCGAGGGCTGATCAATAGCGGGCCTTTAAGAACTGAGTACCGTTGTTTTTGGCGCAACGTTTCAGAGAATAAGTAATCTTCCATTAGCTTGGTTGTTGGGAATTCTCCTAAATCATGGAATAGTCGTTTTTTGATCCAGATACCTTGATCTCCGTACGCTAGATTCCTCAGTCGAACTCGCCAGGTATTACCGAGTTCAATCAAGCGAAAAATGAATCGATCGCTGTCGATGCGTTGTCGAAAAACGCCACATTGGGCACCCTGTTTCAAAGCGTTTTCAATTTGTTCCGCAAAATCAGGAGGTAGGATGCAGTCGGCGTGCAGGAACAGAATCACTTCGCCGATAGCAAGACGTGCCGCAGAATTGAATTGCAATGCCCTGCCCTGTTCGGAATGAATAACGCGCGCTCCGCCGGCTTTGGCGACATTAGTTGTTCGGTCGGTGCTACCTCCGTCTGAGACAATAACTTCACTTGCACCTCCGCCAAATGCGGAGGAAATTGAGGCAGCGATTTTCGCTTCCTCGTTTATGGCGGCAATGAGAACGGACAGCTTCATAAAAAAGGTTTTCGATTCCCAATGAAAAAACCTCGCGGGTTAATGAAACCCGCGAGGCAATGATAATTGTCGTCGTACTGATTGGGCAGCGTTGTCAGTTCGAAAAATCGAAACTACTTGGAAGTTGTTCCCGAATTCGCTTCATGACCGGTTGTGGCGTTTGCGATGTGAACCTGATTGGCCTTAGCGATAAACGCCTCGACACCCTCGGGGGTTTGCATGCCGGCTACGTAGCTTCGGACCCAACTACCTTCTACCTTTTGAAATAATACCAATTGGGGCACACCTCGGTTACCAATCAATGCGTTGGCAACGTCAGGTTCAGCGTCGAGGTCCACCATTGCGAAGTGAACATTCTTGAATGAGTCCTTGGACAACAAAGTTGGCAAGGTATTGTTTTTCATCTGTTGACAGGGAGCACACCATGTTGCGGTTACCAGAACGAGCATCGGTTTGTTGCCTGATTGTGACAGGCGGTATGCCGACGTGTAGTCGAGAATCTGTTTGGGTTCCTGCGCAGATGCGACGGGAATCGCCAAGACCAACGCCAATATGGCCATTGCGAATCGCATGGACGTCCTCCTATAACCGGCTTGAAAACTCAAGCGCTTCCTTGAAAAGCCGACGTGGTCCCATTGCATTCCTTTTCGGGGAGGGACGCCAATCCATCGGCATAAGGAGTTATCGTGCTTCTTCATGCCGAAAGGCGTCCTTAATGTTTAATTTCAGAGTTAGACCTTAACGACTATGTGAATTTGGCCTGAAACTTTGCCGGTAATCCGGGTATTTCATGCTTGAAACACGGTCTTCGCCGATTTCCGGCCACCGAACCACGATAAAAACGGCAATCCGATCCGCGAGAAAACGCCAAATCAGGATGCGACAATTCGTCGGCCATTGACCAATTTTCAACAAAACTTACGATTCGGTTTCTCTTGGAGGCCGACTTATGCGCCCTAAACATAGTCTGCACGGGAGTTAGGGCGCCGTTACAATGATGATTCGGCGTCCATTCGATTTCAAATAGTTAATTTGGTTTGTTTCCTTTTTACCCGTCGTGCGCGTTGCCATGGGTTCGGGGAACAATAGTTGGCAATGAAATTTGCGCTCAGTCGACAAGGATTGAGCGATGCTGACCTTGGGTTTCAGACACAGGACTTCAGACGGGTTTACGAATGACTTCAACGATTGAACAAACGCAAATCGAGACCGACACCGTATTCGACATTTATGCCGACGATTGGGGCCCTGAAAAAATCGTCTATATCTATGAGCCGCGATGTGGTCTGCGAGGAATCGTTGTTATCGACAACACAAGTATTGGTCCAGCGATTGGCGGAATTCGCATGACGCCAACGGTTAACACGCGCGAAGTGTTTCGACTTGCTCGCGCGATGACCTGGAAAAACGCTTTGGCTGGAATTCCCCATGGCGGCGGCAAGTCTGGAATCATTGCCGATCCTCGCCAATTGACTCCCGAGAAAAAAGAAACGTTGATTCGTCAATTCGCTCGCGGCATCGAAACGTTAAATCAGTACATTCCCGGTCCAGACATGGGCACGGATGAAACGTCGATGGCTTGGGTTCGAGATGAGATTCGACGCTCGGTTGGTTTAAGTTCGGTGTTGGGCGGAATTCCACTCGACCAAGTTGGTGCGACGGGCTACGGCCTTGCGGTATGTTCAGAGATTGCACAGGAGTTTGCGGGAATTAAGTTGCATGGGGCCAAAGTTTCCATTCAAGGGTTTGGAAATGTTGGTCAGCATGCAGCAAGATATCTGGCCGATCCAAAGCGTGGCGCGATCATCGTTTCAGCAACCGATCTGGCGGGAACAGTTTACAATCCAGATGGATTGGACATCGAAGAGTTGGTGCGCCTCATGAAGTCCGGGCAAAAGATTACGGACTACAAGGCGCCAGGAACACAAATTCTGGGACGCGATGATTTCATTGGTTTGCCAGTTGATATCTTTGTCCCCGCGGCTCAACCTGACGTGATTACTGAGGACAATGCCCATCAACTCAATTGCAAATTGATCCTGCAGGGAGCCAATATTCCTTGCACTGCCGCGGCCGAGGACATTCTGCACGAGCGCGGTATCGTTAATGTCCCAGATTTTTCGCAAATGCCGGTGGAGTGATTTGCGGCTCCGTCGAATATCATGGCGGGACCAAGTCTGCGGCTTTCACCGAAATCGAAGAGAAAATGAAAGAGAACACCTACGCTGTCCTCAAAAAGGCAACCAGCGAAAAAATCAAGACGCGGGATGCGGCGTTGCGTTTGGCCAAGGAACGCGTCAAGGAAGCGATGAGTTATCGCCGGGCGAACTAGGGAGTTTTCAAACGTTCACTTGTTCTACCTAGACACTATCAACATTGCGATCAAACGGCTGAAACCAATCGTTTCAGTCGTTTGTTTTTTTACAACTGCGGAATCATCGAAATGGACATGGAAAACTTTCGCGAGTGGGCGGTCAAGTGTGCAGAATGGGGCGTGTCTTACCGCGAATTGGTTGAGTCGCGGCCTGTTCGTTCATCCGTCTCTCCCGGCGAGATTCGCGTGCAGTTGCCTGCATTGCCTCCTGAGGAAGGCGAAACCTTTCAATCCATCTTCAACGATTTTGAACGAATCATCATGCCAGGTATCACGCACTGGCAACATCCAAACTTCTTTGCCTATTTCCCTGCCAACGCCGCACCGCCATCCGTTCTCGCGGAAATGCTGGTCGCCAACCTGGCCAGCCAATGCATGATTTGGCAGACGTCCCCAGCGGCATCGGAACTGGAAGAGGTCATGATTCGGTGGCTTGGAAAAGCAGTTGGATTGCCAAATCACTTTGGAGTGATCGAGGACACTGCGTCGACCGCGACGCTCGGCGCAATCATGACGATGCGCGAACGTGCATTCGAGTGGCAGGGAAATGAGTTGGGACTGTCAGGCCTGAATCAGGTGCGGGTTTACGCGTCCAGCGAAGTGCATTCATCGATCGACCGGGCAATTTGGGTTGCGGGTATCGGCCAACAGAACCTTGTGCGAGTTCCCATTAATGGCGAGAACCGCGCAATCGACGTCGATGCACTTCGGCACCAGATTGTGATGGATCAGCGCATTGGAATGTTGCCGGCGGGAATTGTGATTTGTTTTGGCGGCACGAGTTGTGGCTCGACAGACAATATCGAGGAAGTACAGCAGGTCGCACGAGAGTTTAATTTGTATACGCATGTGGACGCCGCCTGGGCTGGTTCGGCGATGATTTGCGATGAATTGAGGGAGAATTGGAACGGAATCGAAGACGCGGACTCGATCGTTTTCAATCCTCACAAATGGTTGGGCGCACAGTTCGATTGCTCGATACATTTTGTAAAAGATCGAGAGACAACGCTCAAAACGCTTGCGATTCATCCCGAATATTTGAAGACCTATGAGCGTCAGAACTTCGTCGATTTTTGCGAAATGACCATTCCTTTGGGACGAAAGTTTCGTGCTCTGAAACTCTGGTTTTTGTTGCGAAGCTACGGTCTCAAGTCGTTGCGAGAGAAAATTCGAAATCACATTCAGTGGGCACGTGATCTTTCTCAACGATTTAAAAACGAAATGGATTTCGAATTGGTTACCGAACCGCAGTTTTCTCTTTTCACATTTCGTTACCACCCCGAAGAATACTTGGGTGACCTGGATGAACTAAACCAGCGACTGGTGGCAAGGATCAATGATGCTGGCTCCATCTACCTGAGTTCGACCCGTGTCGACGGCAAACTTGTGATTCGATTTCAAGTTGGACAGTTTGACACGAAACGCCATCATGTGATGCAAGCTGGCAATTTAATTTGCGAAACGGCTCGGCGGTTGAGCCGCTAGCACAAGCTTTGATGAGTTTGACGCCGTTATTTCCGTCAAAAGTGGAAAAAACGGAATCTTCGTTAAATCTTACCACCCTTTGCTGGCGATTCTAAAGCATGAAACTTCATTGTTTCATTGTCTGTAGATATCCGATCGTCCGTCCAGTGATGATTCACGCCGGGGGAAACCATGTCACCATTAACAGGTGAAACGAACAGCAATATGACGCGTTCGACCATCCTATCCTTTCCGAAATCCAGATGGTGGATTCGCGCTTGTATCGTATTGGTCGCAGCAATTCAGGCTGCTGGCTGTTGTTATGTTCCAGGAACGAATAACGGGCCTCGGCTCGTTGATCAAGCTTTTGTGTGTTATCGCGACCGCGTTTGGGCGCGACGCGCATACAACATGCAGTATGGAGATAGCTGCCGACCGTTTCGCGACCACTTCCGTCGTGGCTACATCGAGGGCTACTGCGCAGTTTGCAACGGCGGAGAAGGCTATGTACCTGCTTTGCCACCCGAAGACTACTGGACCTACGAGTACCAGAGTTCAGAAGGTGCCGATTGCGTCAACGCCTATTTCGAAGGCTATCCGTTGGGAGCCTCCGCAGCCAAACAACGAGGCATCGACAAATATCATGACGTCTATATCTCGCGCATGATTGATGCGGCGATTGAGCAAGAGAAAACCGGTGTCACACTGCCCAGCGATATTCCAATCATTGCCAGTGGCGACGCCGACTTGACTCCCGAAGAGCTCGACAACTATTCGAATACTTACGAATTCGGTCAAGCAGACGAGTCAACCCAAGGCTTTGAAAAATTCAAGAACCTGTTCCAAGACCAGTAGTCTCGCCGACTCAAGTGTCTTTGTTTTGCAAAAAGACTGACTGTGAATTGGGGCCAGAAATCCATGTCCATCAACATTGCCAACCACATGAATACGAGAAAAGAAACACGATCGATATTGATGCTCGTGCTGGTTGTGATCAGTTCCGCATTGACTGGTTGTACCTCCATCCTATCACCCATTGACTCCATTCCAGCGGAACGACTGCCACCGCAATTTTTGTCCGAGCCTCAGGCGGACAAGGTTCCGATTGACGTCTCGCGTTTGCGTCAACCTAAACAGGAGTTCTACCTGTTGGATGAAGGTGACACGTTGGGTGTGTTCATCGAAGGTGTCCTTGGAAATGTTGAAGAGGCACCACCGGTTCAACTGCCTGAATTCGGAAGTGACCTGCCTCCATCGATTGGGTTTCCAGTTCCAGTGCGTGAAGATGGAACGATATCCCTTCCCCTTGTAAAACCGATTTCAGTTCGCGGTTTGAACATTCAACAGGTCGAAGAGCTGGTTACTCGTGTTTATCGCGAAGGTGACAAGCCATTGCTGCAAGATGAAGGTCGGATTATTGTCAGCTTGATGCGCAAGCGAACCTACCGCGTCTTTGTTGTGCGTCAGGACAATACGTTCTACGGATCGAGTGGGCAGTTTTCCGCCGCACGCGGAACTCGGGCGGTTACCGACCGATCGGATGAAAGTAGTCGGGGATTCGTCTTGCAATTGCCTGCCGGCGAAAATGATGTAATGAATGCCTTGTCCCAGACTGGAGGGATGCCTGGCGTCAATGCCAAATCTGAGGTTCGAATCCTCAGAGGGGATCGTGTCCAAGTTGCCAACCGGAATCGTGAAATCAAAGAATTCTATCGAACGAACAAGCCAGAGGACTTTCCGTATGGTGTTGTGCCAACCGTTGCGGATGAAGCCGCATCGATTGAGATCCCTTTGCGGCATAAGCCAGGGAACGTTCCCGATTTCCGACCGGAAGATATCATCTTGCGAGACGGCGATATCGTATACGTCGACAGTCGAGATACGGATGTGTATTACACCGGCGGTTTGTTGGTCGGTGGCGAATGGCCATTGCCGCGTGACTACGATTTGGACGTTCTAGGAGCGATCGCGCTTTCGGGATCAAGTATCGGGGTAGGTCGGCAAAACTCAGGTGGATTTGTTGGTGGGTTACAAGGTGTTCCGGCCAGCGAACTGATCATCCTGCGTCGACTGCCGGGCAGCCAACAAATTGCCATCCGCGTCGATATTAACAAAGCGATCAACAATCCGCGTGCAAGGCTTTTAGTGAAGGCTGGTGATACGCTGATCTTGCGATACAAACCGCAGGAAGAAATGACGAACTTAGCCCTCGTCACGTGCTTCACCTATGGCGTACGTCGACTGTTCAGATAGTCTTGATTGAAATTTGAAACGCGAAAGCCCGCAGTAAAGATCTGCGGGCTTTGCTTTTTCATCGTCGAAGGATATCACTGTCAAGGTGGCTGAGCGACAAACGCCTTTTCTATGTCTGTTGCATTTGATCTTCGACTAATGATTTCAGGTCGTCGTCGACTACTTCTTTTTTCTTGTCGGCTAGATGTTTAAACGCTTCGAAGACTGCTTTCAGTTGGTCCGTATTCAGTTCAAATCCCAACTGTTTAATGCGATCGGTAAGTGCAGCACGACCACTATGTTTTCCGAGAACCAAGTCGGTTTTGTCCAGTCCGACATCTTCAGGTCGCATGATTTCGTATGTCGTACGCTCTTTGAGCATCCCGTCTTGATGTATGCCTGCTTCGTGTGCAAAGGCGTTACGGCCCACAATTGCCTTGTTGCGTTGCACGCTCAGGCCTGTGATCTCGGAAACCAATCGGCTGGTTGGGACCAACTTTTGCGTGTTGATTTTCGTATCGCAGTGGTAGTAGTCGTTGCGGGTCCGCAATGCCATGACGACTTCCTCCAACGAACAGTTTCCGGCTCGCTCCCCAATGCCATTGATGGTGCATTCGATTTGTCCGGCTCCGTTTTCAACGGCCGACAGACTGTTGGCAACGGCCAATCCCAAATCATTGTGGCAATGGATACTGATCGTCGCCTTGTCGATGTTGGGAACTCGGTTTTTCAATGATTTGATAACGTTGCCCATTTGGGCAGGGGTTGCATAGCCCACTGTGTCTGGAATATTGACGGTCGTTGCTCCTGCGGCAATCACTGCTTCGACCACGCGGCATAAGAAGTCGATCTCAGTTCGCGCTGCATCTTCAGGTGAGAATTCCACATTGTTGCAATAACCCACGGCACGTTGAACGCCTTCCACAGCGCGAGCAACGATTTCATCGGGAGTCATTTTTAATTTAAACTCGCGATGAATGGCACTCGTCGCGAGGAAAACGTGTATTCGAGGATTCGAGGAATGCTGAAGTGCTTCCCAGGCGCGATCGATATCGGCTGGAGCGCAACGCGCAAGGCCGCAAATTTCAGGGCCACTGAAATTTAAAGCGATTTCTCGAACTGCTTCAAAATCATTCGGTGAAGCGATCGGGAATCCCGCCTCGATCACGTCAACTCCCAGCTCTACCAAGGCCTCAGCAATCTGCATTTTTTCCTGATGGTTCATACTTGCACCAGGCGACTGCTCTCCGTCTCGGAGTGTGGTATCAAAAATCTTGATCGTTCGGTTTTCCGACATGCTTTTCGTCCGTATTTCGTGAAATGGGACCACTTCGAAGTTGGAAGCGATTTTGCCTGAACTCATTATAGGCATTTCACCGAAATGATTGTATTACCCATCATTTTGAGCTGGAATTTTCGCGGTAGATTTCGTGGGTGGATGGAGGAAATGCGGAACCAAAAAAGGCAGTTGGTATTTCTCCAACTGCCTTAAAATTGGCGATTCAGGTTTCGTAATCCAGTCGGGTGATTTGGATTTACCTAAGTGATTTCAATCCGGACCCGTCGCATGATATCCGGAACGATTCCGTTGCCGGATTGGGCTCGAGCCAAAGCGTCAACGACACTCTGCCCCGAAGCGACATGGCCGAAAATCGTATGCACGTTGTTCAAGTGCGTTTGCGATGAATAAGTAATGAAAAACTGGCTGCCATTGGTGTTCGCACCGGAGTTTGCCATGGCCAGGACTCCTGCTCCGTCAAACGTCAGCGATGAATCAAATTCGTCGGCAAACTGATAGCCTGGACCACCGGTACCTGTACCAAGTGGATCACCGCCTTGGGCTACAAAGTCGTTGATCACCCGGTGAAAAGTTAGGCCATCGTAATAACCGTCTTGTGCAAGTTTCACAAAGTTGTTTACAGCCAACGGTGCTTTGTCGGGGAACAGATCAATCACAATGTTGCCGTGATCCGTTTCAATAATCGCTTGATAACTTTTGCTCAAGTCGAGATCGTTAGTAGGAGCCGAATCATAGACCTCGAATCTCTGGGCAGGCTCCACGAACGACAACGCACCCGTTCCAGAGAAGGGCACGAAATTGTTAGGCAACGCCCCGTCAATAACGCTGTTCAGTGAAAACGTCTCGGTGCCGGTACCACCATTGCCGTCGTTGACGGTCACAGTTACTTCAACAACGCCTGACTGGGTTGGTGTCCATGTCAAAAGTCCAGTGCTTGAAATCTGTGGATCTTCCAGAGTCGAAGAACCGAGTTTTTGAATTGATATTCAACGAATAGGTGAACGCCGTTGAGTCTGGATCCGAAACAATCACTTGCTCGGAATAAGTGTCGCCAGTCGAAACATTACTGTCGGCGATGGGATCGATCGAAGGTGCATCATTAGTGGCGTTGATTGCGATCGTGATTGTGGCCGCTTCGGAAAAAACGCCATCATCCCGTAACGTGATGGTGACGTGACGGTCCGTTGTTGTTGGGTTCTGGCTTGGATTGGAATAACTCAACGTTGAGAGAACCGTTCGATAATTTTCTAACGTGTCGGTCCCGGACAACGTTAGAGTACGTGTGGTCGCGTTATAGGCCGGAACAATTGCGGTGGATCCTACATCAACGCCCAGCAGTTCAGAGGAACCATCGGGGTTAGCATCCAGAACAATGGTTGCGCCATCGATGGTCGTTCCCTGTTGATTGGATATCTCCAAATTGTCGCTCAGGATTTTGGTGGACCCTCCGTCTTCGGTGAACGTGGCTGTGTCGTCGATCCCCGTCGCACTGCCGTTTGCATCAAAAACAACTGAGCCGTCCCGATTGAGGCGGGTAATCGAGAAACTATCAACCCAAGGTCCGAGACCATCACCCAAGACCGTGCCTGGTTCTCGAATAACCAACCGCGTTGAGTCCGAAGTCGCTGCGACGACAAATCGATAGGTTACCCAGTCCGCGGTGGGACGAATCGTTGCAGTCCAATCGTTGGCCCATCGGATTCGTAATTCGTTTGAGTCATTCGTTGATGCTGGATCGGTGCGGGCACTCATCTCAATTAAATATGACGCACCGTTCTGCGTTTGGAAGTCCTGGTAAATATGATCGGTTCGAGAATCGAAGCCATCGACATTCAAATAACGAGTGCCGGAAAATGCACCACTGGATCCCAACGATAACTGTCGTTCACCTACATTTCCCATCACGCTCCAACCAGCAACATCACCATCGTCAAACAGGTCGCTGGTTGTCGTCGATGAAACGGTTTCAAAATCACCGTTTTCCAGAATGCTGGAGCCGATGATTGAGAGCTTAACATTGTCGAGCAGCGGCCCAATGCCGTCGTCACTGGCCGATCCCGCTCCTCCCGACCTCTCGAAACTCAAGGCGAGTCGTCGCCCCTGATCCCGCGGAGAGCGACAACGCGTGTGTTTCGAAACAATCGGTTCCGGAGAACGTTCCCTGGCTGACTCATTCCAGAAGACTTCCAGATCGTTGGTTGCCGCATCGGCGGAACTATCGACAGGAAGTGCTCTCAGTTGAAACGTCAACAGGTAGTTTTGTCCTGATTGAGTCGCGATATCTTGAAATATCCCGTCAAGCTGGCCAGCCGCGACATCCAGGTTTACTGCGTTGTGAAATCCGTCGACAGCATGGTCTTTGATTCGAATCTTGTCGGCCGTAACGATGGTTTGCGATGATTGCCAGCCTTCAACGTCATCCTGGTGGAACAGACCATCGACTCCATTGTTTGCTGTCGAAAAATCTCCGTTGATAACCAGGTTGAATTCACTGGAAAACGAAGCTTGCTCGGAAACAAGTGGCCGAACAGCATCCGCTGCCAACAGTTGACGAGCTTCAAAAATTTGATACTGGAGAGAAGGTCTCTGGATTCTTCGTCGCTTCATTCAGATCGCCATGAAAAGTAGTAGTGTTCCAGCCTATCGCACTCGTGAAAAATGATTACGGCAAACGGGTGCGAATAGTTGGTCGAATTTCGGGCAAAAAGTGTAACGCAGTGTGCCGTAGCTGGTATTCATTCAGAATAGTAATTCACGCCTCAAATGTCCACTTAAACAACGTTTTTTCGCGTATTTCCAATGTGAAATCATTGCGGCGTTGCGAAAATGCAACCGGCAATCGGGATAACCCTGACAACTGAATCACAGTCGATCTGGGTTCGCCATTTTGGTTATGGGCGCGGCGATGGCGTCGTCTCTGATTTCGTTGAATAAGACAACGTTTGGCGATTGATGAGCGATTAGCGCGAAACGTCGTTTCGATGAGGTTGAATTCGGGCGGCAACGCCTTGCAAGCGCAAATCGAAAAAGGCACACTTCCGGGGATGCGAAATTAGAACGGCCAGATCATGGGAATCAAAACCGTTGCCGTGATAAACAATGCAACACTGATGGGCATTCCCGCACGGATGAAGTCGGAGAAACGATAACCGCCAGGGCCAAATACCATCATGTTGGTTTGGTATCCAATCGGTGTAATGAAGCTGGCGGAGGCGGCAAGGATCAATGCCATCAAAAACGGCATCGGGCTCACTTCGTAAACTTCTGCAGTCTTGATACAAAACGGGAAGATTAGAACCGCTGCTGCATTATTCGTGATCAATTCGGTTACGGCCATGGTCAACAAGTAAATAGCAGCCAAAGCGGCGATCGGTCCCCAAGCCTGTGTCCAGTCGACGATCTGATTTGCCAGTAACTCGGCAACACCAGAATTTTCAATCGCTCGACCAATTCCAAATGCAGCGGCGATCGTGATCAAGACCTGCCACTCAATACTTTTCCTCGCGTCTCCAGCGGATAAGCATCCGGTCGCGATCATTAACACCGCGACGGCTGCAGCGGCAGTCGTTGTTTCGACAAACCCAGCGGTCATCAGGACCAGCAATACCGCAAACAACGCCACTGAGACCCACATCCGATCTCGACGCAAAGCTCGCCAATCGTCGACGTCGCTGACCAGGTAAAAAGCGGGGTCGTTTCGATGTGCGCGTAGAAAGTGACTTCCCGTTTGCAAAAGCAA
Source organism: Pirellulaceae bacterium (assembly GCA_041399045.1). GTDB lineage: Bacteria > Planctomycetota > Planctomycetia > Pirellulales > Pirellulaceae > BJ22. The sequence goes on from JAWKTO010000002.1 coordinate 222,648, forward strand.
AGTGTCGCCGGGCCGAAGGCGAATCTCGCCGACTTTACTTTCAACACGATGACCGCCACGATGTACGGCGACCACCGCAGCTCCATAGGTTGCGCGAAAGTCCGCTTCACGAACGGTTTTACCAATCAGCGGTGAGTTGATACTGATGACTGCTTCGCACAACTTCCGCCCACGCTGTTGTTGCGGCGAAACCTCGTAATGCGGATCCGTTACCGGAATCAAACCTGTTATTCGATCCAGTTCAATGATGCTGGACACGATTCCCGTAAAAACCAGCCGATCAAACGCTTCGATTCGCTGGTCGGGGCCAACTGGTCCTATGGTTTCGCCACGACGGTTGATCTCAATGAGAAAAAGCCCCGGAAGTTTTCGCAATCCGGCCGTCTCAACAGTTTGCCCAGCCAGTCGACAGTTTTCCTCGACCAACATTTCGGCAAGATACTCTCGTCGTGTCTCGCCGAGTTGCTCAAACAGTTCCTTGCGGTCAGGCAGGAAAAAACGTGTGGCTACAAACAAATAAATGGTTCCAATGATCGCGTACGGAATTCCAATCTTGCTGATTTCAAATAGTGGCATCCCCTCCAGTCCCCGCTCCATCATCAGTCCGTTGACGACCAGATTCGTCGAGGTGCCGATCAAGGTCAACGTTCCGCCGAGGATGGCAAGGTATGAAAGCGGTATCAACATCTTTGACGGACTGAATTGATTGCGACGACACCAATCCATGACAATCGGAACGAACATGGCAACGACTGGCGTGTTATTGAGAAACGCGGACATGGGGAGAACAACGACTGAGATGCGGGAGAGCGCACCATTGATTGTGCTGGTCGTTCCCAACAGCCGGTGACCAATTTGATCGAGGACTCCCGTTTCGCGAAGGCCTGCCGCAACGATAAACATAAACGCTACGGTCAACATGCCGGCGTTGCTGAAGCCGGAAACAGCCTCATCGGCAGTGATTACGCCCGCCAATGTCAGAATTGTGGCTGCACCAACAAACAGGACGTCTGATGGCCCGACGTTTTTGATCAACATGACGATCAGTGAAACGACGACACCAATTGTCACCCAACCTTCGTAAGTCATCCTGTTTCAGTCCGTATTAAACGCCGCGGTTGAGTTCCTGTTTGCAATCGATTGCAGACCATTATAGTTGATTGCAAAAAAATGCTAATTTGACAGGTGAGCTCAAAACGAAAATCCGCCGCGAACCATCCAGGCATCCTGAATGCTCAATCGGTTCATTGGATCGCTCAGATAAAGTATCTCTCGGTCGAAAACATAGCCCGTTTCCAGAAAACCGGTCACTTTTCGAGGACCAACCCATTCCAGACCTACAAATGCCCGAACTTCATTGACGTCAACTTGATCGTCAACATTCCCAATGCGTTCGATGGTCCACGAGCCTCCGCCATATTCGCCGCCAACGTAGCCCCACATATCCAGATCATTGAATCGAGGAAGACGATGGGCGACACGAGGACGCGGGAAATAAAGGTCAACTTTCATGTCATTGTTCGGCTGCATGAAGAATCCAAACGCCGGCAACATTTTGACTTTGATACGATCCAGGTACTCAACGCCAACTTTGAAACGCGTATAAGAATTCACTTGATACCAGGCCAGTCCGGTCCCTTGAATCCTCAAGCTGTCCGAGTTGACGTTTCTAAAATCCGAGTAAACGCCCAACGTCACGTTCGTTTCAATCCCCACCTGTTTTCGCAAATCACTACTTGCTTCGAGGGCCAGATAAGGCGAATAGGTTACCGCTGGCATGTCGAACCCGGTGAGCGCTGTGTCGGGACCATCCCAAAAATGAAAGATGAATCCCGGGCTGATCAACAGCGGTTGGCTGCTTCCCAGAAAATTGGGGAGCGTTAGCGTCGTCGCAAGTTCTGTTTCGTTCAGCCCCAGCTCATTTCCATTTTCACCGCTAATCCACAAGTGTCGGAAACGAGGGTGCTCAATTAGACGTGGCCACCACTTGTCGCGCAGCGTCGACCAAGCTTGCGATGGCCAAGCGCCCGAGTTATTTGAATATGGATTGGGGCCATTGGGGTTGTTGCCAAAGACGTAACTGTTGCCGAAGTTTTGGGGGAGCAACAAAGGATTCGATTGGGGATCTGTCCCAAAATGTTGAACTTGGGGCGCCGGCGAATTAAACGTGTAATTGGGAATTGGTGACTGAGGTTGAGACAACCCTGGCAATGCTGGCAAGGGCTGGGAGTTCGCATTGTAAGGATCAAAAACCGGACCATTGAGGACATTAGACCCCGGTGAAAAAATCTGAGGCGGCGGTTGCAACAACCCGGGTTGCTGGATTTGTCCCGGCATTGGCGTCGTCGGCAACAAGTTGCCTTGGATCAGAGCCGGTTGCGTACCAGGATTCACTTCGTAAAAATCTGAAAACTGTGCTCGCTGACCATTGCAAGCTGCTGCCGCTAGCGTGACGGCTACCGCAGTCGCAAAGAACGAGACATTTTTCAGAAATTCATTAAACACGTCGGTCAATACTCGTCGATAACTAATAGTTTGGCCTGAGTTGAAGGTAGATAACAGGCTGGCAAAAGGGCGTCAAGAGAAATTCATTGCATGACAGGCGAACGGCGTCAGCGAACTCGAATTGCTATCAACGATCAACTGAGTGTGATCGTTACGGACGATGGCAGTCAAACGCTGTACGACGAAGTGGTAGGAGAGTCCTTTCATTCGGAAAGCGGCGCCGAGTCCGAGTCGCGAACGGTGTTTCTGGAGAATAGTGGAGTTCAGGAAAACCTGAAGTTGAATCGTCCAACTCGTGTTCTCGAGATTGGGTTTGGCGTCGGTCTCAATTTTTTGTTCACCGCGAATGTGGCACTTTCTCTGGGCAACGTACCGCTGGAGTACGTTGGCATTGATGTTCGATTCCCGTTTTCAGCAATCCGCCACGTGGGTTCGAACTTGATTCCTCAATTTGAATCCATCCGTCTTTGCGAGGAATACAATGTTTGGTTTGCAAGCCAAACTGAAATCGGCATTGAGTTCCAACGTGTTTGGCGTTTTGCCGAACCAAGTCGGCTTTTGTTGTGGCAAGGTGACGCGAGATCATGTTGCAGCGATCTCATTGAATCCGGCGAAAGGTTTGGTTTTATCTATCACGACGCGTTCAGTCCGGCGACGTCCCCTGAGCTTTGGACCGAAGAGTTCTTTCGAACGGAATTTGAACTAATGTTGCCGGGAGGAACGCTGTCGACCTATTGCGTCAAACGTGAGATCCAAGATCGCTTGCGTCGCGTCGGATTTCAGATTCGAAAAATGAAAGGGCCAGCAGGCGGCAAGCGAGAAGTGCTCACGGCCACTCGGCCCAATTGATAACCGTTTCGAATGGACTTAGCGGTGGAGATCGTGGTCGCTATTTGAAATTGCGAATGCCTTCCTCGCGGGCTTTGATCGCCATCTGCATGGCTTCATCGTCGCCATATTTGTCGATTGAATAACGCTTGGTCTTCCGCACGCCAGCTTTGGGGTTCCATGACGCGACCCAAAATCCGTAAACACGTTTGTTTTTCCCGGTGCCATGAACTTCTTCTGAGTAGCGAACACCGACAATACCTGACGTGTTTCGCGATGACGCTCGGTTAGCAAGTTCCTTCTTCGAAAATCCCTTATTCTTTTTCAAAACACTATCACGAAATTTTTTTGCAGCTGCCAGCGCTTTCGGCCTGCTTCCAAATGTTGCATCACCGAAGAATTTCTGAAAACGTTCGCCCCGTCTCATGACGCGAACCAGGAATCCTTTCGAGATGCTTCCGTTCGAATTAGTTTCGATTCGTGAGATGTTCTTTTCAGATTTTTCAGCCATTGGACCTTCGTGTTAAACGTCGCAAAAAAAGCTTGATGGGGTTTTTGAAATTTCCCAGACAACCGCCAGTAATTTTACGACTTGCTCAAAAAATAATATGCGAAATTTTGAAGCTCAACCCGTTGTTACGTCAACAAAACTGCAAGGTTGAAGGCACGTTCATTTTGCGGGTTGCCGCAATGGTAAGGTTAGATGATAAGCGAAGCGAACAGTGTTTGCCTACCACCCAAAATTCAGGTTTTCCGTTTGTTTTTATCGAAAACAGCCACATTTGGCTTTCAATGCCAGATTTGGCGGTCGAGTTGGCGGTAATTGACGGCCTCCAGTAAGTGCTCGTATTTGATAGACGGCTCACCTTCGAGGTCTGCGATCGTTCGCGCCACGCGTAGTACTTTGTCATGGGCGCGGGCAGAAAGTCCCATTTCATTGACGCTATTTTTCATCAACTCGACACCTGTATCGTCCAACTTGCAGAACTCGCGAATCTGCTTGCTGCTCATCTGAGCGTTGTAAAGTATTTTGAGATTGAGAAATCGTTCAGATTGAATCTTTCGTGCGTTTAGAACTTGCTCGCGAATTTCATGGCTACTTGTACCAGGGATCGACGACGACAGCTCTTTGTATTCCGCTGCCGGTACTTCGACGTGAATGTCGATTCTGTCGAGTAGCGGTCCCGAGATTTTGCTCATGTATCGTTCGATCTGCGGAGGCGTGCAATTGCATTCCCGGCGCGGGTCAGTCCGGTATCCACAAGGACAGGGATTAAGTGCAGCGACTAGCATAAAGTCGGCAGGGAATGTTGTTGAGTTCAGGGCGCGGCTGATTGTAACGATGCGATCCTCCAGTGGTTGCCTCAGCACTTCCAGCGTACGCCGATTGAACTCTGGCAACTCGTCCAGGAACAGCACACCGTTGTGCGACATGCTGATTTCACCTGGCGTCGGTGTGCTGCCGCCTCCGACCAAACCAGCTTCACTAATCGTATGATGCGGCGAACGAAACGGGCGGCGCGCCATCAGCGGTTGTCCGGGTTTCAGTCGTCCCAAGGCACTGTAGATACGGGTCGTTTCGATTGACTCGGCGGGCGTCAACGTCGGCAACACAGAAGGGATGCGTTTCGACAACATCGTTTTTCCAGAGCCGGGAGGGCCAAGCATCAAAATGTTGTGTGAACCAGCAGCGGCGATTGTGATCGCACGTTTGGCAACCTCTTGTCCTCGCACGTCACCAAAGTCGTCTTCGTATTGCGAGAACTCTTCAAATATCTCCGATAGACGCGACGGGGTTGGCGTGTGTTCAACTTCTTCCGTAAAGAAGCCAACGGCCTGCGTCAAACTTTCGACGGCGATGACTTCCAGGTCTTCAACAACAGCAGCCTCCCCTGCGTTTTCTCGGGGGACAACGAGCCCTTGAAGGCCCGCTTTGCGCGCGGCAATAGCCATCGACAAGACTCCCTTGGCCGGTCTCGTGTGTCCCTCCAACGCCAATTCGCCAACGACGGCATAGCGTTCGAACAAGTCCGACGAGATCTGACCGCTCGCAGCCAGTATTCCCAGTGAGATCGGCAAATCAAATGACGCGGCCTGCTTCGGGAGCTCGGCAGGAGCAAGGTTGATGACCACGCGATCGGCTGGACGTTCAAAACCCGAGTTCACCAAAGCACGACCGACACGATGAGTGCTTTCGCGCACCGCTGCTTCCGGCAGTCCGACGAGAATGGTCTTGGGCATCGCTACGGGCGAGACATCGACCTCAACCTCGACCGGTTCAGCCTCGATTCCAACGAGTGAAAATGTTTGCAATTTGGCAAGCATATGCTGGGCTCACTAAATATTGCGAGAGTTGACGAAGGTCGCACAAAGATGTGTGGCAAAAAGCCAATTGAGATTCTATCGCATTCCCATGCGCCGCGATACGACCAAAACAAATCTCGTTTTGGATGCTACCGCCCAGCCTACTTGTTTTTAATTTCAAGTTCTTCCGACTTATTCCGCAAAAACTCTTCGAGCATCGGGTTGTTGCCTTTTTGTTTTAACTCTTGGATCAATTCATCGTTTCGTTTTTTATCCTCGGGCGAAATTTGAGTTTGAAACGTCTTCGGGTCGTTAATCTCTTTCATGACATTCCAAAAAAAAATCTTGTAGCCGATAGAAACGACAACCAATAGCGCCGAAAGAGTTCCGAGGATTGAAGCTTTCGTTCCCTTGTAGTCATTAGTCTCATTCATTTGTCAGCGAGATTTCCAGCTAGGCAGATGTGTAATACAGATAATTTAATAGTGTTTGATTTTTTGCCGTCTTGTAACTACGTCACACCGTACTTCTCCGCCATCGATGCAACGATTTGTTTCATCGTCTGGCGGGCTTTGGCCGGTGAAACGATTTCTGCATGTGCGCCGAGACGCAGGACTCGTGGAATGATGTCCAGTTCGTGTGCCGCTTTGACGGAAAGCTCAATGTCACCGTTTTTCAAATGTTTGATTTGCTGTTCGGGGTGCCACGGATCCTCTTCCACCCATCGAGCCGCACGGGCATCAATCCGGACTTTGAAGTCACTCGGCTTGATGCCGACAAAAATCCCCAAACTGTTATCCAAATATTGGCTGACTTCCTTTTCGGGCGGCGGATCAAACCATTTGTCGAGTATTTCGACTTTGTCAAAGCGATCGATCTTGAACGAGCGAATTCGGTTTTCTGGATCAGGGTCTTCGCAGGCCGCAGCAATGACGTACAAACTCGATTGAAACAACGCCATCGTGTAGGGTTCAATCTCTCGTTCCTTGGTTTGCCCATTGAGGCTGGTGTAAACGACGGAGCAAATACGATGATCCAGGATCGCGCGATTAAGCGACTTGATCATGCCGAAATGCCGATCGTATTTTTTGGTTGGCACGCCCATCACACGCAACGTTCGACGGTACTTTTCGTAGTGCTGGAGAACCCCATCAGGCAACTCTTCCTGGATCTTGTTCCAGAACGATTCAATTCCCATCCAGAACGGCGTGCCACCCAGGGGGAACATCAGGTCGCGACCGAGCGATAGGGCGATCAATTCGGTTGCCGAAGCGCTGATTTTGTGTGTTTGTTTGTGGCGTGGGCCCAGCTTCCAGACCTTGCCCCGTTGCAAGTCCGTCTGTTGAACGTCGAGCCCCGCAGCCTGCAGCGCCTCCAGATCGCGGCGAACTGTGCGCGTGTGAATGGAGCTAATGCCAAGTTCTTCGCACAGATCGTCGCGAAGTTCCTCAAGCGTTTTTCCATAACGAACGCGTTCAAGGATTTGCAGGATTTTGTGTTGGCGAATGAGTTGCTCGTTTCGAGCCATGATGCAATCCGTTCCTTTGGGTCGGAGGTCGAGTATTCTCCCGGGTCGATGCGCTGACAATTATCGGTTAATTGGAGTGAACGCCAAGATGGCGAGTGTGTTGGCTAGTTCGGGCAGCCCTTATCATACAAGCCCGCTGAGCCAGCAAGTGTGCCTGAAATACAAACCTGCCGCGCCAGCAAGTGTACCTCGCATACAAGCCCGCAAGCGCCAGCAAGTGTGCCCAACTCATCACACGTCGTGGACGAAACAATGATCGCCATGCGTCAATTTCAAATCATTGCCTTCAGAACGCGAGTCAAAATTAGCCGCATGCACTGCCCCCATTCGGGCTTGCCCCGATGGTGCATCGGTTTGAAAACTAATTGACGCCATGCCCCCTCAACCCCAGCCCTTCTCCCGCAAAGCCGGGGAGAAGGGAGCCAGAGTTCAATGTGCCAAATCAGCTAACGTCGTCTTTTTGCGATGCACCTATCGAGCCCGATCAGGCACGCTGCCGTCTCGTCAAGCGTCGAAAAAGCTTTTTTGTTGTCGGCATTGCCATTGGCAAGTTGACGATTTCACCCCGAAGCGGAAGGACTGGTTGATCCAGGCGTTCTAGCACCACGAAGGACACGCGAGAAGCCAACTTCTACAAACGAGGATGTTGTCGATTCGAAAACCCATCTATGACAGGCTGAAGTTCCCCAGAGTTGGTAGACAGTGAGTCTCCGTATGTCATGATTGTATGACGAAAGGGAACTCGATGAAACGAACACGCAGAACATTTGGACGGGATTACAAATTGGCGGCCGTAAAAAAGGTTGTCGAACAGGGCTTGAGTTACGCCGAAGTAGCACGTGACCTTGGAATTCGCGACACCTTGATCCACAACTGGCGGCGAGCGTTTGAGGCCGACGGAACCCTTCAGGCCGAGGTCGACCAAAGTCCCTCAGTGGAGGCCGAACTGAAGCGGTTGCGCGAAGAGAATCGTCAGCTCAAGATGGAACGCGACATTTTAAAAAAAGCGACGGCCTTCTTTGCAAAAGAAAACGGTTAAGGCTTGAATTCGTCAACGAATATCGAAAACGCTGGCCCGTCGATGTTCTTTGCCGCGTCCTGGAGGTCACTCGCGCCGCATTCTACAAATGGCTTGGCCGTAAGCCGTCAGCAACTCAGGAGAAACAAGAATTGATTGTTACTGAAATCAAACGCATTCACGCGTTGCCACGTCACCAAGACTATGGCAGCCCGAGGATGCATCGCGAACTGGTCAATCAAGGCGTTGAATGCTCACAAAATACGGTTGCCAAGCTGATGCGAGAGAACGACATTCAAGCTCGCTGTAAACCAAAATTCAGAGTTTCAACAACCGATTCAAACCACGATCTACCCATCGCGCCAAACCGTTTGAGCCAGCAATTTAACGCCTCGGACATCAATCAGGCATGGCTCACAGATTTCACTTACATTCCCACAAATGAAGGGTTCAGTTACTTGTGTGCTTTTAAGGATCTCTACTCACGAAGGATCGTGGGCTGGGCCATGAGCCGCAATATTGACACCGCGCTCGCACTCAAAGCTCTCAATCAGGCAATCGCCCTGCGAAAACCTGCTGCGGGATTGATTATTCACTCAGATCGCGGCTCACAATTCGCAAGCCATGCGTTCCGAAAGCGAATTGAGGATTGTAAATTTCTGCAGAGCATGAGTCGCAAAGGCAATTGTTACGATAACGCGCCGATGGAAAGCTTCTTCAAATCGTTCAAAGTCGAAGAAGTCTACCACGAAAAATACGAAACTCACGAACACGCGGCGCGCGCTGCAAACGATTACATCGAACGCTTTTACAATCCGAAGCGATTGCATTCCGCGCTCGATTACCTCAGTCCAGCTGAGTTTGAACAACGATTGCTGGTGATATAAAGGGGGCGTTAGAAATCTGCCTTCGTCGGAGCCATTCGTCGGTCACTCACCAGGAACTGGTGACCGACAATGGTGACAAAGATGCAGATTTCGATCTGCCTTTGTGGGTGAATTCTGAGTGAACCAGCGGCGATCACTTTACCCAACTGTTAACACTGATTCACTGTCAACTTTTTTCTGGGGAATTCCACCCTTGACCTTTGGCTTCGCGAAGTCAAAGACCTAGTGGTAATGCGGCGATTATCATTCGAATGGTCTTCCACCTGCTAAGGCGGAGACAGCGTTAAGAAACATATTAAATTGCCGTTTTGAAGGGTATGCGTTGCTGCCGGATGAAACAATCGATTGATTAGAGTATCCAATCTTCAGCTTCCATACGGTTCCATCAGCGATTTTTGGATCATCGTATCGACGTCTCCATTTCCAAACCTCGGCATCATTGAGTCGATCGCGGAATTCAATCCACATATCTTCAGTTACGTTTACCTCTTCTGATGTGCCTCCCCATTCGGTGAAGCCGTCGGGATTCTGCCGGTACATTAGTTTGCCATCATCGTCCAGTTCCAATTTAAATGACTGGCCAGAAAATCCACCAATTGAAACGAGGAATGCGGCGGGCGGCCTAGCATCGGCAATTTCATGTTCGCCCGCTGGTAGCAACCAGTTAGGATTGGATGGCGTCACGAGAGAGGAAGTGGTTTCTGAGTCATCATTTGAAGAACCGCAGCCAGATAAAAGAGCAACAACGGTTAGTAGGAGTAACTGTCGCATCCATTCTCTCCCGTAATCGCATAACGTAGAGCTAACCAGTTTTTAAAAGACCCGATGGTATCATCAAGATGAAACGCTTGCCACAAGTCTGGTGCAACGTTTTGTGGAACTGGCCGATTGATCGTCCGTGGCCGTTAGTTGGGAAAGGTAGGTGGCTAGGTAGATCCCTCCGTTGAGTCTTCGGTTTTCGATTCAGACTTGGGATCTTGAGCCTTACTTGGAAGGCGGCCTGCGTCCTTCAGGCATTTGCGCAGAAGAAACTCCAACTGCCCGTTTACGCTGCGCAAATCGTCATCGGCCCAGCGACGAAGCGCTGCCAACATGTTGGGATCGATTCTCAATAGAAACGAATCTCGTTTTGCCATTTGAAGTCCCCTGCCCTGCTCTCAAGCGACAAGTGGTAGACGAAAGAGAAAATTCTTAAACAACTGCGAACGGGTTCTGGGCAACATGTGACCAGAACCCCGATATCGCGACACTCCGTCGATGAACGCTTCGGCGAAGTCAAATGATTTTTGTGAGGGACTTCCCTAGTAAATCGAACCCGTGTTGATCACTGGCTGTGTATGGCGATCGCTACACAATACCGTCAACAGATTCGAAACCATCATCGCACGGCGTTCGTCATCCAGTTCGATGATTTTGTCTTTCTGAAGTTGATGCAGAGCCATTTCCACCATCCCCACGGCACCCTCAACGATTCGAGATCGAGCGGCGACGACGGCAGCAGCCTGTTGTCGCTGAAGCATTGCCGCCGCGATTTCCTGAGCATACGCCAGGTGGCTGATCCTTGCCTCAATGACTTCCACGCCGGCTTTGTGAAGCCTCTCCTGAATGTCGTGTTGCAATTGATCTGAAATTTCAACAGTGCTTCCTCGTAAGGATATTTCATGATCTTCACTGTCGTACGGGTGGCGCGACGCCAGGTTTCGCAACGCCGCTTCGCTTTGAACACGAACGAAATCCTCAAAGTCATCGACCTCAAACAGAGCTTCCGCAGTATCGACAACTTTCCATACAACAACCGCAGAGATTTCGATCGGGTTCCCGTTACGATCGTTGACCTTGGAGGGCTTGCCGGGAGTGTGCCCTTTTCGCGTAATGATTTTGCCTTCCGCTGATTTTTGTTCTGGCGTCACGGTCGAGCCCGTTTCAAAGTTCCGTACTCGCAGCGAGACTTTCTTTTTTGAAAAGAATGGATTGACCCAGAAGAAACCGCTTTCCTTTATCGATCCCTTGTAGTCGCCGAACAACAGCAAGGCGCGTGAATCATTCGGTGCAACGGCTTGAAAACCCAAAAGTAACAAGACGGACGTGATGATCGCACCAATCAGATAGAAAATTTTCCATGGGTGCGGATCACCACTGATATAAATTGCGTGATGAATGAGTGGCGCCGGAGCGGAAATCGCAATCGCCAAAAACATCAACAGGAACGGCCAGCCCGATTTAGCCTTGAAAATGCGTTCATTGATCATTGAGGTGTCCTTTCGGTATTTATCCCCTTGCCATCGAATTGTTCGATATCGATATGATATCACATTGAAATCGAAATGCAATTCGGCGGGTGCCTGCATTTATTGGGGAAAATCCGAGAACGAAATACTGCGAAAATTGCGGCTTTTCTGGGGCCAGGCGTCGGTTGGGCCGGATTTTATTTGCAGGAGGGTAGCCCCTCAGTCGGTTTCCGGGATCGATCGATTTTTTCAGAAAACTGAATTGGTGGGCGCTTTCGGCAAGTGCCTAAAGCAACCTTGCCGGATTTTGGGATGTAGAGGACTCAGCCTTACTCTGCTGCTGTTGCGTCGTTGCCCGTTAAAAAATCCTGGATGAAAGCGATATCATCCAAATTCTCAAAGCTCAATAGTTGGGGTGGTTTATTTTCTTCCATCGACATGGCCATGCCGACGATTCGCCAGTCTTCATTGATCCGTCGAACCATCCACGTCATCGACGTTTGAAACTCTTCGCCGTTGATTTGATCGTTGACGTTGCAATCAACATATGCAAGGTCCATTTTGTTGGTTGAATAGCGAGGTTCACCGATTTGGTATTTTGCCAGGTTGCTACCGGGGGCCTCTAGGGAAACATTGAACTTGCGAAAGTTCATCGCTGAAATCGGCGAAAGCAATTGTTCGGCCTTGGACGGTTCATTGCGTTCCAGCCAGTTGATGTATCCTCGAACAACGCTGCCCGGTGTGTTGAGTGGTTCGACTTGCTGAATGACGTTTGAAGTCGCTTCAGATTCACTAATGGAGACAGTATCAGAAACTGGTATCTCGGTGTTGTTCAAGTCAGAATCAACTCGATTACAGCCAGTTGCAAGTAATATCGCTACTGCAAATCCCAATGTGGAAAATGTTGAAACCGAAGTTCGATTTTTAAATTGCAGATTCATGACAAACGTCCGTGTTCGTGATAGCTGTCAATTGAAACTCGTGGCAACGAGACGAAGCAATTGAAATGCCTTGCTCTGCATGCCGTTAATTTTTCCGAGTTGATCTCGAGAATTTTGCAATTTGGCCAAAATTCGTCAAGACGAATCGACGGTTGGCAAAACGTATTAGTACGATTGCGGTTCGACATTGCTAGCGAGTGTCAGTGTTGCCGTGGGACGTGGGAGTGCAGTGTGATAATTTCTTGGCTTAGGAAAGCCAAATAATGCCGCGATGCCAAAGAATCTATCTAATTCCAACGATTGCCTCTGCAGCATTTTGCATGATCGCGGGGTGCCAATCGCTGCTGCCGTTTGAACCTTGGAAATCGGAAGCGATTCACTTGCCTGGCAATGTTGAACTTCACAGCGATTTTTCCATCCCAACGAAACACCGCTTCCTAAAAGAACTGGAAACATGCGAGAAACGAATCGAAAATTGGATTGAGATCAGTGATTCAAATGAGACGATCCATTTGGAATTATTTGAAGATCGTGATCGGTTTGCGAAATTCGTGCGAGGAAGTTACCCCGAGTTTGATGACCGGCGAGCATTTTTTGTAAAAACGGACACACGTTTGACGGTCTATGCCAATTGGGGTGAACGCGTCTTGCAGGACATGCGTCACGAAATGACTCACGCCTATCTTCACCGCAGTTATCTGAATATTCCGTTGTGGCTTGACGAAGGCCTGGCTGAGTTTTTTGAAACGACTTTTGACGAGAACGGTCGAAACGAAATACATATCGTTGCCCTTTCGAAAGCATTTCGAGAGGAACAGTGGATTCCCAATCTTCGCCGACTCGAGTTGATTGATCGTCCTGAGATGTTTGGTCAAACGGAATATGCCGAAGCGTGGTTGTGGGTTCATTTCCTGCTGACACATTCTGAAGCAACCCGCGAACTTGTCCAGCGAAAACTAAACTCGGAAGAACCCAGTGAAGTGATTGTGTCCGCGGAGTTGTTATCGCTATTGCCGGACGTTCAAGTTCAATTAGTCGAGCATTTGAACGCGTTGGCGAAGTCGGTTGTTAATAAATGAGCGAACTGATTGTGATTGCCTGCGAGCATGTTGGTGAGCGTAACTGTTTGTCCTACGGCATTGGTATGCCGGCAGGTTGACGAGTTTTGCATGCGCATGCAAAGCCGAGCCCATGGCACCCAGTTGGCGGTGATCGAAACGTATTGGCGACGTTCCCGTGGACATGGTAGTGGACGAGGCTATGAGTTCCTGCATCGCAATAGTCGCCTTTCGATTGCCGCATTTTGCTTCTGCGAACGTAGCGGATTCCCAGTAAACCTTGTCCTATGCGGCAAAAACAATATCCCGAAAAATTCGAAATCAGTTTCACGCAAAGACGTGAAGACGCAAAAGAAACCAAGACACCAAATTTGTATTTTCGCAATGCCTGGAGTATTTGGCATTATCGAGCGAAGGCATGCCCACGCAAAGCCGAGGGCATGACACCCAGTAAAACATGACGCCCAGTAACTGTGGCACCCAGTAAAACGTGGCACCCAAGTCCGTGCCCCTATTCGCGAGTCGTCGATTGCAAGAGTTTTAATTCTTGATTTTGTAGCGTTTGATTTTTCGGTCGAGTGTTGAACGCTCGATACCCAAAATCGACGCGGCGCGACTTTTGTTCCATCCCGTCGAGTGAAGCGTTGCCTCGATGTGCTGTGCCTCCACTTCTTCCAGCGTCTTAGCTTGGTACGTCGTGTATCGGATTTGGGGCGGCAAGTCGATTTGCGACTCACTGGCTGTTGATAGATTAGTTAAGACCAGATCATCGGCATCGATCATTTCCGATCGAGCCAGCACAACGGCGCGTTCGATGACATTTCTCAGTTCGCGAACGTTTCCGGGCCATCGGTAGGTTGACAGCATACTCAACGCATCGGGAGTGAAACCAGCGAGCTTACGCCCCGTTGTCTTGTTGAATGAGTGCAGGAAGTAGTTAGCTAGTTCGGGAATATCTTCCGGTCGTTTTCTCAACGGAGGAACGTCGATACGCACGACATGCAATCGGAAAAACAGATCCTTTCGGAAAACGCCGTCGCGAACGGCCTTTTCCAAATCGCGGTTGGTCGCGGCGATTACGCGAACATCGACTTTAATTGATTTGCTCCCTCCGACTCGTTCAAAGGGGTGGCCCTCAAGGACTCGCAAGAATTTTGCTTGAATCGAAGGGCTCATCTCACCGATTTCGTCGAGCATCAACGTGCCCTTGTCGGAGGCTTCAAATTTGCCGGTCTTCTTGTCGGTCGCGCCAGTGAAGGCACCACGTTCGTGTCCAAACAACTCGCTTTCAAGCAACGATTCACTGAGCGCGGCACAGTTGAGGCATACGAACGGACCTTTGTTTCTGGGACTTGAGAAATGGACTGCTCGCGCGACCAGTTCCTTACCAACGCCACTTTCTCCGCGAATCAATACCGTTGCGTTGCTTGGTGCCGCTTGCGCGATCTGCTGATGAACACGCAACATCGCTTCGCTTCCGCCAACAATTTCACTTTGGACACCGAGCTGTTCACGCAGCAAGTCGATTTCGGTTCGAGTCTTCGATAGGTCTTCGACCAGTTTTTGTTCGCGATAGCGAGTCTTCAGAGCTAGTCCCATTGTTTCTGCGACGGCCAACGTGAATTCCAGATCGTCCGGGTCGAGATAAACTTCCGGAGCTGTCGCGTACAGATGCACCAGCCCGACAGTCCGATTGTTTACACGGATGGGCGCACAGATCACACTGGTTGCCTGAATTTCACCTTTACTGTCACGCAAGCCCAATGCTGAGTCGTCTTGAATGTCGCGAGCCAACACTGCCTCGCCTTCACGAGCAACGGTTTGCGCGAGGAATTGTGAGACGCGTTGATACTCTGGCAATCGACTGGAATGCCACGCGACCACTTCCAGCTGATCCGGGTCAATCTCTCTACCCCGCATGCGATTGGACAACATTAGGACGGCGCCGGCATCGATGTTTGTACTTTCCACCAACGTGTCGAGTGCCATTCGGGCAATTCCGCGAAGGGACGTTTCGTTTGCCAATTCGAAAGCGAGCCGACAGAGTCGGGTCGCCGCTCGCCCGACCTTGGGGATCGTTTCCAGCGCTTCGCCCTGCTCGTTGTCATCCTCCAGAAACTTGGTCTTGTGCTTCCGGTGGGTGATTGTCGTCGGCTCTGACTTCACCATTTGCATGGTAGGCTGATCGTCGTCGTAATCGAGGCCAGCAAGGGTTTCCGCTGGAAGATCGGCTCGGTTCAACAGCTTTTTGTCGTAAGCTGACGAGAGATCATTGACGAATACAAGCTGGGTTTTGGAAATCCAGATTACATCTCCCGGCTTCAGGATTCGGTCTCCAACCAGCCGATCCGAGCCGACGGCAGTGCCATTGCGGCTATTCAGGTCACGGACGACCCATTTTCCTTCGTTTTGGAAGATTTCCGCATGTTGGCGGCTCGCCTGCTCCTCGCGGACAACGATTTGGTTGGTTGGAGCACGGCCGATTGTCACGGTTCTACCGGGAATCAGGCGAAAAACGTCGGACCACTTCGCTCCGTCTCGAATCACCAAGTAGGCGACATTTGCCGTTCGTTTCGATTCATTTCCCATAATTGGCAATATAAACGGGGTATCCAGTTCCCCGCAATCAAAAGTGTGTAATTTTGTGTTGTTAAGCGACGAAATAACCCGTGAAACGACTCGATATCGGCACAATGGATAACGCTGCACGCAAATACAGCGATTTATGGAGCGGTTACCACTTCATTTTCCTTGCAAATGTCCGAAGCCGGAATTAATGTTAAATCTAGGAAATCGGGATCCTGAGGCACATAGCAGGCCTTGCGATGAACCTATTGTTGATCGGGAACATCGGTCGCGGAATAATCATAACAGGGGCCAAATCCAAATCTTTGGGAGTTTGAATATGCTGGGCAGTCCTAGCCGAAAATTTTTGAAAGCCAATCTATTTGTTTTTGCCGCGATCTTTGGACTTGCATTTTCGCTGGGTCCCAAGGCCTATGGGCAAAACAATGGCGGAAACAACGGATTTTTCTTCAACCGCGTTATCGGTGGTGTTCAAGTTGATCCAAACGGCGTCCTATCAAGCAATGCTCAACGTTTGCCCGAATCGGACAAATCAGAATTGTTGGTTGCTGCAAAAAAAGCGGAGCAAGGTCTAAGTGAAATTGGCTTGCGATGCGTTTCCGTTTCGGCGATTGAAGCGGCAATGGAAAACGCTGCCGAAAACAACACAGCCATTCCTTTTGATATCCAGTTTTTGTGTGGGCTTCAGCGAATTGAATACGTAATTGTCACGGACAACGACGTATTGTTGGCAGGTCCAGGCGAGGGGTTAACGATTGCTGAAAATGGGCAAGTCGTTGGTAGCAAATCAGGCATGCCGACGTTGAAGCTCGAAGACTTGATTGTCGCAATGCAAACGGTTGACAATGCTCGCGAGGGTTACGGAATTTCTGTCGACATTAGCCCAACTGCGGAAGGCGTCGAGCGACATCAGCGTTTGATTCGCCAATTGGGTGGTGACTTCAATTCATCAGTTGCAACGCAACTGGAAGAAGCCATGGGCGAGCAAGCGATTACCTTGACTGGCGTCCCTGGTGAAAGCCATTACGCTCAGATTTTGGCCGCAGCTGATTATCACATGAAGCGGATTTCGATGGGCTTCGAGGCCGCGCCCATTTCAAATTTCCCTTCCTACCTGGAGCTTGTTCAGCAGAACGGTTCGGTTCGCAACAGTGAGCCTCGATTCTGGATGGAATGCAGTTATGACGCGATTGCCAAAAGCGATGATGGTCGCGTTTGGCAGATCAATGGAAGCGGAGTCAAAACGCTAACGGAAGAAGGCGTTTTCGCCAAAACAGGCGGAGACAAGAAAGTCAAAAAGAACAAGTTGGCTGAAAAATGGGCCGACTCGATGACTGAGCGATTTGAAGAATTGGCGTCAGCTGACCCACTGTTCCGCGAACTGCGAAACGTGATGGATTTGAGCGTTGTTGCCGCTTTGATTGCAAAAGAAGGACTGTTGGGCCAAGGCAATGTTTCGGCACCGATTTTGACTGACAAGAATCCATCGTTCGCGACACCGGTTTGGAATGTTCCCAAAAAGGTTGCGTCGCAATGCAGCTTTGTTCGCGTCACCAACGGTTGGGCCGTTTCAACGAGTGGCGGTGTTCAAGTGGATTCTTGGAGCGTTGTTGCTAATCAAAAAACCGATTCGGCTCTCAATGACTTTGGGTCCAAATTCGAAATGGCAAAAGGCCAAGTTTGGTCGGCCGCGAATTAGTTTTGTTTGACATTTGAAAACAACCAATGGCTCGCGTTTGTTCGCGGGCCATTTTTTTTGCGCGAACGGCGAGCACGTAAATTGTTGTCTATTCAAAAGTGCAAACCCAATTGTAAACGAGCAACGCGGTGTTCCTGAGGTCGCTAAATCAGAGCCCCCAAGTCCTTAAGACCGATGGGTTCTGGTGAGTGAAAAGGTTCTCCATAGTCGACTCCGATTGACTTACCCCAATAGCGAGCTTCAATCTCCATTTGTTCGATGAACGAAAATCGTTCGCCTTCACGCCCGACGACAAATTGACTTTGGTAGGCCACAATGGCCGCTCGTTTTTGTTCCCAGGTGTCGGAGATGTCGACTACAAACGCCGGTTGCGGATGCATCTTCAAGTGAACACAGTAGTAGTTGAAAATTCGGTTTGGGTGGTGCCGTTCCCCGGAAAGTGTTGTCTTGGATAATTTGGACCAGAATCGAGCGGCTGTCACCAGCTCATTCGCCGCCAGATGATCTGGATGTGCGTCTTCCCAAAATGGCGCAAAAATCCATTTGGCTTTGGTCATGCGAAATACCTCTGCCAATTGCGCTCGGGAGGAAAGGTCAGCTTCCAGTTTTCGATTGGGCAATCCAAGGTTATGACGCCATTTGATTCCCAGAGCGTCCGATGCAGCGCCGGTTTCACGAGTTCGAATTTCAAGCGATCCGTGCGGTGTTGGTTCACCAGTTGTTAAATCAAGGATTCCTACCGAAACCCCTTGGCGAATGAGTTTTGCAATCGTCCCGCCCATACCTAGTTCTGCGTCGTCCGGATGGGGAGCGACAACCAACATTTCAACTTCGTTCATGATCCTCGAATCCGTTTTATAGCGTTCTGTCAAATTGGCAGTTAAGTCACGGCAATGCCCACGTTTTTCTTTTAACAAGCGTGGAACGTTAGCAATTCGTTCAAAAATTGACTTGGTTTCACAATGGCACGGGCTTTGCAATTATCGAAAACACGCATTTGCAACTGTCGATCCGTCACAGTTGCAGATTGTCCAAATTGACTTGAATTGGCCGGCAATTCGGCCGCAACAATACAGATCTTGGTTTTTCGAACGGGAGTACACAATGGCTCAAGGTGAAAAAATAATTGGAATCGACTTGGAACCACCAACTCGGTAGTTGCCATTATGGAAGGTGGTGAGCCGGTAGTGATCGCCAATCAGGAGGGTGATCGTACGACTCCCAGCGTTATCGGATTTACAAAAGACGGTGAAACGCTTGTCGGTTCGCCGGCACGCAACCAACGCGTGACCAACCCGGACCGAACGATTTATTCCGTAAAACGCTTCATGGGTCGTCGTCATTCGGAGGTTGGCTCTGAAGAGAAAATGGTGCCGTACAAAGTCGTCGGCAATGCTGACGAGTACGTAAAAATCCAAGTCGGTGACGAGACCTATACTCCGCAAGAAATTTCTGCAAAGACGCTTCGTACATTGAAAGAGGCGGCAGACTCATATCTGGGGCACAAGGTCAACAAAGCAGTGATCACGGTTCCCGCGTATTTCAACGACGCACAGCGCCAGGCAACAAAAGACGCTGGTCAGATCGCGGGTTTGGAAGTTGCTCGGATAATCAATGAGCCAACTGCCGCTGCGATGGCTTATGGTTTGGATAAATCGCAAAAGGAACAAAAGATCGTCGTATTCGACCTTGGTGGCGGTACGTTTGACGTTTCCGTTCTTGAATTGAACGACGACGACGGCATGAAGGTCTTCGAAGTGATCAGCACCAATGGCGATACTCATCTGGGTGGCGATGACTTCGATGAAGTTTTGATCAATTACGTTGCCGGTGAGTTCAAGAAATCAAACGGTGTAGATCTGCGAGCTGACATGATGGCTTTGCAGCGTCTCCAAGAAGCTTGCGAAAAGGCAAAAAAAGAGTTGAGTGCACGCCCTCAGACCGACATTAACCTGCCGTTTATCACGGCGGACGCGTCGGGGCCAAAACACTTGCAGATCAATATCACACGCGCGAAGTTTGAAGAGTTGATTGATCCACTGATCGAGCGTTGTCGCAAGCCCGTCGAGGCTGCTCTCAAAGACGCAAAGATGTCACCTTCCGAAATTGACGAAGTCATTTTGGTCGGCGGGTCGACTCGGGTACCCAAAGTACAGGAGATGGTAAAGAAGATCTTTGGCAAGGAACCGCACAAAGGCGTGAACCCTGACGAAGTAGTTGCCGTCGGTGCTGCGATCCAAGGCTCTGTGTTGGCAGGTGATCGCAAAGACGTTTTGTTGCTCGACGTTACACCGTTGACCCTCGGTATTGAAACCGAGCACGGAATCATGACGGCTCTCGTTGAACGCAACACAACGATTCCAACGGAAAAGAAACAAGTGTTCAGCACCGCAGCGGACAATCAAACGGCCGTAACCATTCAGGTTTACCAAGGTGAGCGCAAAATGGCTTCGGACAATCGTTTGCTTGGTAAATTTGATTTGACTGGATTGCCTCCAGCACCGCGTGGAGTTCCACAGATCGAAGTCAAATTTGACATCGACCAAAACGGTATCTTGAACGTCTCAGCAAAAGACTTGGGAACCGGCAAAGAAGCGCAGGTAGAAATCAAAGAGTCGTCGGGACTTTCGGAAGATGAGATCAACCGAATGCAGGACGAAGCGAAATCGCATGCGGATGACGACCGACGTCGGTTTGAATTGGCGAGTGCCCGAAACGAAGCTGATAACATGTGTTACCAGATGGAAAAAATGATGGCGGAGCACGCTTCGAAATTGCAGGATAGCGACAAGCAGCCGCTTGAAGCAGCAATCAAGAAGACTCGTGAGGCGTCAGAAGGTGACGATGTTGAGGCGATCAAGTCGGCGGTCAAGGAACTGGAGCAGGTCTCTCATGCATTGAG
Organism: Pirellulaceae bacterium; assembly: GCA_041399045.1. Taxonomy (GTDB): domain Bacteria; phylum Planctomycetota; class Planctomycetia; order Pirellulales; family Pirellulaceae; genus BJ22. The sequence goes on from JAWKTO010000002.1 coordinate 243,132, forward strand.
CAAAGTCATGTATGAGAAAGCTGATGTCGGTGACGGTGCTGATCAAGGAGCACAGGCTGCCGAGTCAACGGAATCGGCTCAAGATGACGATGCGATTGACGCCGAGTTTGAGGTGAAGAAAGACTAATTCAGTCCCCTGATTCCAAACTCGATTGAGATCTTAAGACGTCGCGTCCTAAACGATGCGACGTCTTTTTTTTGTGCAAGTTTCAGAGGGGGCGCGGCGCGATTAACGGTATCAGGAATCGTAAAACGACACGATCTCGGCACACTGTTTGCAATACTTTTGGATGGCAACAACACAAAATGACATTTTGCGTTACATGCGAATAAATGTGCTGAAACGCACAATGTTGAAAACAATAGACTCAGTAACAAGGTTGACAACTGGGGAGTGAAAAGATGAATTTTCAATTTGAAAAACTAACTACCAAGGCTCAGGAAGCAGTTGTGTCGGCACAATCAATGGCACAGACAAACGGCAATCCTGAGATGACACCACTCCATCTGTTGTCCTCATTGCTGGGTGAAACCGATGGATTGATCGTTCCCTTGCTCGAGTCGATGAAGATTCCAACGGGACAAATGACGGCGATGGTCAAGTCGGAGGTGGATCGACTTCCCAAATCTAGCGGAGGCTCGCAACCAAATCCCAATAAGTCGTTGCAGGACATTTTGCATCGTTCGGTCAAACTGACTCAGGAGATGGAAGATGAATTCACGTCGACGGAACATCTCTTCCTAGCGCTCGTAATCGTCGACTCACCAGCCAAACGCATTCTGGAAATGAACGCGGTCAAGGAACGTGGGTTGCGTGCGGCGATCAAGGAAATTCGCGGGTCGGCGAAAGTGACGGATCAAAACCCCGAGGGCAAATTTCAGGCGCTCAAAAAATACGGAATCGATCTCGTTGAACGCGCCGAAGCCGGCAAACTCGATCCGGTGATTGGACGCGATCAAGAGATTCGCCGCGTGATTCAGGTCCTTTCGCGTCGCCGCAAAAACAATCCGGTCCTGATTGGTGAGCCAGGGGTCGGAAAGACGGCAATCGCCGAAGGACTTGCACTTCGTATCGTTATGAATGACGTCCCCCAGAGCCTTCGCAACAAACGCGTCGTGGCGCTTGATATGGGAGCGTTGATTGCAGGTGCCAAGTTTCGCGGTGAGTTTGAGGAACGGCTCAAATCAGTCTTGCGCGAAGTCACCGATTCGGCAGGCGAAGTCATCTTGTTCATCGACGAATTGCATACGGTGATCGGAGCGGGAGCGGCAGAGGGAACCGGCGACGCAGCCAACCTGCTGAAGCCGGCGTTGGCCCGAGGTGAACTGCATTGCATTGGTGCGACGACGCTTGATGAGTATCGCAAATACATCGAAAAAGATGCGGCATTGGAGCGCCGTTTTCAGCCAGTTTTCGTTGGTGAACCTTCGGTGGAAGATACGATCACCATTTTGCGTGGCTTGAAACAACGATACGAAACCCATCACGGCGTTCAAATTAAAGATTCGGCGTTAGTCGCTGCGGCCAAATTGTCGAATCGTTATATCACAGACCGCTTTCTGCCTGACAAGGCTATTGACCTGGTTGACGAAGCGGCTTCCAAACTCGCAATGGGGCTTGACAGCGTTCCGCAGGAGATCGATCTGGTTCAGCGTCGATTAACTCAATTGGAGTTGGCGGCGCGTCAGTTGGCAGACGAAGAGGACGAAGGGGTTCAATCGCGCTTGGAATCCGTCCATGCGGAGATGGAGGAACAAAAACGTTTGCTCGCCAGTTTGCGTGAACAATGGGAGGCCGAAAAACTTGGCGTGACCGACGTGAAGAAAATTCGCGAAGAACTCGCTGAAAGTCAGCGTCAGTTCGAACAACTTGATAGTGCGATCAAGGCCAAGCAATCTTCTGGTCAAATGGTTGGCGAAGATGATTATCGGCGACTGTACGAGTTGGATGTCGAACGGAAAAAGCTTTCCGAGCAAATCGCCAATGCAGAGGCAAGAGCAGAACAAGGTGAGGCAAAAGAGAAAAAGGAGCGGCTGCTGAGCGAACAGGTAACTGAGGACGAAATTGCGGAAGTCGTCAGTGCCTGGACCGGAGTTCCGGTTTCGCGAATGCTGGAAACGGAACGTGCCAAGTTGCTGGTGATGGAGGACCGATTGCATTTGAGAGTTGTCGGGCAGAATGATGCGGTTCAGGCGGTGTCGGATGCAGTTCGGCGAAGTCGAAGCGGTCTCCAGGATCCCGATCGCCCGATCGGCTCGTTCCTGTTCCTTGGGCCAACTGGTGTTGGAAAAACGGAATTGTGTAAGGCTCTAGCCGAAGTGATGTTCGACGATGAACATGCCATGGTTCGCATCGACATGAGCGAGTTCATGGAACGCCATGCGGTCAGCCGCTTGATTGGTGCCCCTCCGGGATATGTTGGGTATGAAGAGGGTGGCAAGTTGACGGAAGCCGTTCGGCGCCGGCCCTATTCCGTCGTGCTGCTCGACGAAATCGAGAAAGCTCACGATGACGTATTCAATATCCTGTTGCAAGTGTTGGACGATGGGCGCTTGACTGACGGGCAAGGGAACACGGTGGACTTCACGAATACGATCATCGTGATGACGTCCAACATCGGGAGTCACTTGATCCAGAAGATTACTGAAGACGGCGGTACTGAAGACGAAATACAGGATGCCGTGAATCAGGCACTTCAAGGTCGCTTTGCACCAGAACTGCTTAACCGCATCGATGAAAAGATTGTGTTTCATCCACTTGGCAAGCCACAACTGGAACGCATTGTCAGCCTGCAGTTGCGATTGTTGGAGAAACGCCTTCAAGAGCAAGGACTTGATCTCGAAGTTACCGATGCTGCCCGATTGGCAATTGCTGAAGAAGGTTATGATCCCAAATACGGAGCTCGTCCTTTGAAGCGGGTCATTCAGCAACGTATCGCAAATCCGTTGGCGTCAGAGCTGCTGAAGGGCGAACTACGACGCTATCGCGGCATTCGAATTGATTTTGATGGCGATGCGTTTCGGTTTGTGCCATTGGAACAGGCGGCAAGTTTGGAAATGGTCTGACCTCGCAAAATGTGAGAATTAAGTAAGGGGCGTCGACATCTCGTCGGACGCCCCTTTTTTTGTTGCGTTTTCGAATTACCCGCAAGATAACTCACCGTTTTTTTCAAAATTCGCGCGAAATTTCAGATGCGGCGACGTTCTGATAATGTTCGACGCCTAAATGGGTGTCATTCGACATATATTCACGCGAGAGATGACAAATGAGCACTTCAAATGTATTTGGTTTTGCACGATTGGCGCCGGCTATCGTTGCGATTTCGTGTCTTTTGGGATCAGCAGCAGCCTTCGGGCAAGCAGAGTCGCCAAATGTCACGCGTGGGGCGAGTATTCGCGAGTCTGTCGAAGACCCGGAGTTCAGTCTGTATGACTATGCGACAAACAAAGAATTTGACATCGATTTCCAAGGTGGTACTCTCGCGGAATACATCGAGTTGATTAACAAAGTTCTGCCGGAAATGACAATCATTGTTTCTCCCGAGGTGCGCGAGATCCAACTGCCGTCTATTCGCCTCCGTCGCATTGACGGAGAAGGGTTTATTCGAAGCATTGAATTGTTAAGCGTAGAGGCCGCTTTCGGAGAATTGGACCCGGACTATCAAAGTTTTTACATTGTTAGGAAGAATCCGGAGCATCTCGCTGGCGTGATGGAGGTTTTCAACGTAAAAGACATTATTGGCGATGATGATGAACGGGCCACAAATACTCAGGTTTTGCTGGATGCCATTCGCGAAGGGACCAGCATGCTTTCGGCAAGTTCCGGTTCGTTGAAAATCAGCCTGCATGACGAAACAGGTTTGCTTTTCGTAAAGGGAAATCGAGAGGAAGTAAGCCTCGTGTCGCAGATCATTGAGAAAATGTATTGAGCATTTTTGGGTCGTGGATTTTGCCATTGTTTCTCCTGGATGACATGAGTTTTGATTTGCACATCGGACGCCGCAATCAACAGATCAGCCCGCAGGACGACATGTCGCCAACAACCAGGCATGAAGTCAGCGATGCGAAGTCCGATAATCCCTGCGGTGAAATCGATACGAGTTCGTTGTGTCATGGAGTTCGCAATGGCGACGATCGTGCGTTCGAGTGTTACTACGATCTCTTTTTCGACGTGATGCATCAGGAAGCTCGTCGCCTGCTGGGGCATGACGATCACACATGTCTGGATATGGTGCAGGATTCGATGATCAAAGCGATGAAGTGCATGCCGTTGGTGGACTCAAATGAAGTTTTGACACGATGGTCGCGAGTGGTCGTAAGAACAACGGTTTTGGATTGGTTGCGTAAAAGAGCACGCAGACGAGAGATCAATTCATCAAAACCGGAATGGTCTATCGAAAAGGCTCAAGTGCCAGAAGATAAACCAAACGACGCCGAGATTCGAATGGCCTGGATTGAAACACAACTGGACGAAATGCCAGGTGAGCTGGCGAGATTGTTTTCATTTCGATATCGATTGGGCTGGACGTTAACGAGAATTGGCAAGAAGTTTGGGATGTCGCCGGGCGCGGTCGACGGAAGATTGCGGCGTGCCGTTGTTGATCTGCAGAAGAAAGCAGAAAGGCTGGAGCAAAATGACTGAAAACGATTCGTCCAGTTCGACCTCAAAAACGCAATTGTCGATACTGAAACGTCGTCAGCAGATGAAAGCGGAACTGTCGACTCGATTTCGCGATTGGCACCGAGGACGTCGCCTACGGCAGCGAATTTCGTTGTCGGTGATTGGCCTTGTCGTCGTTTCAGGAGTATGGTGGGGCATGACGATATCGTCCGGTAAAGCCAAGCACGAAATCGACGTTGCGAAGCGCGATCCAATGCCGTCTTTGGAATCGACTGCTTCGGCGGCAGAACATGAAATGAATCTAGAACGACTGGCAGAGAATAGCAAGCAGCAGTTTGGGTTTGAATTCGAAACCCTAGATGACGACCAACTATTAGCGTTGGCGAATCAAGCGGGCTACCCCGGTGCCTTGGGGATTCTCGGGGACGAGAAAATCTGGATCAGCGCTCCAGCCTCAAGTTCAAATCATTAAACAAAGAGCTTTTTCGCTAACCGCGAGGTGAGTGTCTTTATTATTTTTTGAGACTTTCATCCAGCCAGTCGGTTACCGCTTCCAGCGCAGAGATGTTTAACGTTTCTTCAATCTGAGCATACTCATTTGGAGAACCGGTCTTGCATTTCTGAAACAAGTGATTGAGTTCGGGCAAAACCTTGATCTCAAATTTCTTGTTTCCAGCTGCAATCAGAGCTTCGCGCATCGGATCTACATTCAGCGACGGTGTAACTTGCAAGTCTCTTTCGCCAAACAACGCGAGCACAGGAATCTTGATTTTGCGCAATGGGCCAGACGGGTCGTATTTCAGAAAAAATGATTGCCAAGGAGTGTTGATTTGTTGTCGAAGGAGCGAAGTCGGGTCGCCACTGATTTGTTCACCAATCTGATCCATTATTTTTTCCAGAAAACTCTCAGAGTCTGAGTTGGAATCGGACTTGGGCAGGAAACCTTCATCGGAAAGCACTTTTTGCAGTAGCTCGATTTGTTGATCAACAATGGCTACGGGGACACCACTGGCCTCAGCAATGGCTCGCGACTGATTTACGAGGATTTGGGTTCCCGGCACCGAAGGGCCGGCAAGCAAAACGATTGCCGCGATGTCGGTGCGTTTTTCGGCAACCATCGGTGCAACCATTCCACCTTCGCTGTGCCCCATGATGCTCATCCGTTTGGCGTCGACACGTTCGATTGTTTTCAAATGATCAACGATCTGTTCAACATCATTTGCGAAATCTCGCGTCGTTGCTTCTGCGTATTTTCCAGTTGATTTTCCAACACCCCGTTCGTCGTAACGAAAAACCGCATACCCATGGTTTGTCAGATGATCGGCCCAAACGGCAAACGGCTTGTGATTGAATAACGTTTCATCGCGGTCCTGCGGCCCCGAGCCACTTACCAGGATGATGGTGGGGAACGGGCCATTCGCCTTGGGGAACGTTAACGTGCCGGACAATTTGTGCGTGCCGCAATCCACAAGGATGTCTTCTGAGTCGTATGCAAACGGAGGCTTTGGTGTTTGCGGTCGGTCTCGATTGCCATCGTCGGTTTCGTCCAGAGGAACAATGGTCAGTGTAAGGTCGAATTCGCCACCATTTTGTTTCCATTTCCCAATAATGGTTTTGCCGTCGGTACTTCGTTCGCCGAAATATTTGGCATTGCTAATTGGGACTTCAAAATTGAAATGGGACTTGGACTCTTCCAGCTCAATATTCAAACCCATCAACGATTCTGAGAAACTATCGAGAACTGCCTCGCGCTTTCCATCTGATTCAAAAATTCGAATTTGAAATTTAAATTTCTGGGGTCCCGCAGTCATCTCCCCTTGAAGCGTTTCGACGTGCTTTCGCTCCGGGATCGATTCTACCGTCTGAAATTCAAGCGGAAACGATTGTCCCATTTGCGTAAAAGTGCCTTCGACGACATTATGCTTGTCATTGAATTTGCCAGAATACTTCACATCAATCGCTTTGATTGCAAACGTGAAATCAGATTCTGAAATCTCAAGGCTATCCATTTTGAGTCGGCTGTTTCCTTGATCCAGGCTGATCATTTCACCATGCCAGGCGTCTTCAGTTTGTTGAAGCTCCAGGGAAAGTCGGAGCTTCACGACACCGACATTCAAAACACCCAGCCAACGTTCAGGAAACTCTGGTTGATTCTCCTGAGGCACCGAGCCCGCAAAACATGCTGAAGTTAGACACGAAAAAGCCAGTAATACGAAGACTGAGCAGTGGTTGAAGCGTTTCATCGATGTTCTTTCGAATCCAATGTTTTCTAGTTGCGAATTCGGTTTATGTTTCGCTTGTGCAAACAGCAATAGTCATTTCGGCTGCCAAGCAACTAATCGTATCCAATTCGTCACGTCAGTTTCAATGTTATGCGTATACGGTTCTGGCGTCAGTAGCTTGGTAAACTTTCACGATTGTTTCGGTTTTTTCATTAAAAAATGCTATTCCAGACCGGGAACCTTTGCCGATTGTTCTGAATGTAGGAAATTTCCGTTGCCGCCTTGCGCCGTGATTTCGGCGCCTGGCATGACCAATGTGGGACATTAGGAGAGGGAATGTCGCACGGAAACCTTGGGCAAACTGGCATTTTGAAATTTTCGAAGAGAACCCATGCGACTTGTGTTTGAGTGAACAGATACAAGTCAAAACGAAACCCTATTAGGTGTTCGAACAATGAAAAAATCCCGCAAGAGCGGAGTCTCCGCGCACAACATTGCAAAACTTGCACCTCGACTAGCGACTGCCATCGCCCTGCTTTGCTCAGGCGCGAGCGCAATCGGACAGGAAACTCAGTTCCGTTCGTTGCCAAACGGAAGCGAGCTTCGCCCGTTAGCGCCGACACACGATTCGGCATTGCGTCCGGTTGGCTATACAGCCCCAGTGTCGCCAGTAACCCAATACAGTTTGACTGGGTGTGACTGGCGAGAATTTGAGGACCGAGTTGTATCATGTTGGCTGCACGAACCATCAGTCAATATTCGCGATGAGGGCAAACGGGTTGACGTCGAGCTGCCCTCTGCCGGAGCTGCCTCGTTTATGACCGTAGACCGCGAGAACGGGCAATTGACGTTTTCGGGGAAAGAACAAGTGGCACGCGAATGGAAGCAGGTCGTCGCCATCCTGGACCGCGCGAAAACACAAAGTCCGGACAAAGCGATTCAAATCGCTCCGTTACCCGTCATGGATCAAGCAGTCGTTGTGACTGCGATGAAGCATTTGGGGGCAGAAGTAACTGATTTGGGCGCCTACTATGCGTCAACAACAGGAGTCGCCGAACCCGGCAAGGTTCAAGAGGATCAGTTGCCCGGACAGTTGCCGCCCGGAACGCGAATCATTGAACGCACCCAAGATGACCAAGGACAGGATCGTACGGGGCCAGTACAAGTTCAGGTGTTTCCTGAGCTGAACGCCATCGTTTTGGTCGGGCCTCCCGAAGCGGTCGCCCGCGTACGTCAGACGATTGAGAAACTGGTAGGCGATGCACAAACAACCGCTCCCCAAGTTGAACGAGTGCCGCTCGTTGGCGCAAATCCTGGTTCGACAGCCACAACTGTTCAGGAAGTATACGACAGTATCTACGCTGACTCACTTGGTTCGGCCACCGTCGACGGCATCCAGGATCCACCAGGTTTGTTAGTGATTGGGCGTCCAGAGGCAATTGATAAGATCAAAGAAATCGTCAAACAGTATGATTTCCCGACACCAACTGCCGAGCAAGGCGACACGTTCCGCTCCATCAAACTGAAGTACATGTCGGCCATTGATGCCAAACAACGAGTTGATCAATTCCTTGGTAGCCAACCGACGACTGGTTTTGGCGGCAATACGACCTCTGACCTTCCGGTCTCAACAATCGCAGACTACCGCAGCAACACGTTGGTAGTCAAAGGTGGAAAAGCCTATTTCGATCAAATTGAAAAGCTGCTCGCCGAGTTGGATGTTGAAAACTCGGATGCAGTCAACGTCGTGCGAGTCTTCCCACTAAAGAACACGTTGGCGACCAACATGCAGCCAGTGTTGCAAGCTGCCATCAATGGGCAGCTGAATGGGGCTGGTACAGGCTCCAATAGTGGTGGTACTCAGCAACAGGGATTCAACCAACAGCAACAAGGATTTGGTGGGGTTCAACAGATAAATCCCAACACTTCTCAACTCAAAAGCCCTTCGCTCCAACTCATGACCATTGATCGCGATGGCAATGCGATTAGCGGCGGAATCATGTTTGATGTACGGGTCAACTCCAACTCGACCAATAACTCTTTAATCGTGACTGGGCCAAAACAGGCGATGCCACTGATCGAGGAGTTGATTCGCCAGATCGACCAACTGCCCGAAATCGAAACGCAAATCAAAGTGTTCCAGATCGTCAACGGCGACGCAGAATCGATGTTGACGATGTTGCAGTCGCTGTTTGCGGCACAGTCTGCTACAGGCGGTGGCGGTGGGCAATTTGGTGGTGGTCAGCAGGCACAAAATGGCTTGCAACTACCACTGCAATCGGGAACCGCTTTGGCGGGTAACTCGTTAGCGAACTTGCGATTCTCATTCGATCAAGGCACGAACTCAATCATCGTCGCTGGTCCCATCGGGGATTTGGAAGTCGTCGAGGCGTTGCTTGTTCGCTTGGACGCACAAGCGATCAGTCAACATCAAACGGTCGTCATTCGCTTAAGCAATGTGCCAGTTCAAAACGTTGCGGATACTGTCAACGCATGGCTCGATTCACGACAAGCTGACATTACAGGTGTTGACCCACGCTTGAATCTCGATATTCGCCAAAGCAGACGAGCGGTCATTGTTGAAGCCGAGACGAATAGCAATAGTGTCATCGTCAATGCACTACCTGAATACATGGATGAGGTTGTTCGTGTTATTCAATCGCTGGACCGCCGTCCGCCTGTAATCAAAATCAAGGTTTTGATTGCTGAAGTCAATCTTTCGATGTTGGAAGAGATCGGCATCGACATGGGTGTGCAAGATTCCCTGCTATTCGACCGTGGGATTGGTTCGATCGGATTTCCATTCAATCAGTCGGGGCTGGGTAATAACTCTGATGCGATCTCGTTGGCGACTCGCGAAACTCTTGCCGGCCAAGGATTGTCGAATCTGGGTACGGGACGTATCAATTCTGGCCTGGGTTACGGAGGACTGGTTCTATCCGCCGGAAACGAAAGCATCAACTTGCTACTGCGTGCATTGCAAGACAAGCAATGCGCGAAAATTCTCAACAAGCCGCACATCATGACGATCGAGAACCAACAGGCTCGAATCCAGGTTGGTGCTTCGGTATCGCGAATCTCCGGAGTCACGCAATCGAACTTTGGAATCACCAATGACGTTTCTTTTGAAGAAATTGGAACGATCCTGCAAGTGAATCCACGTGTCGGACAGGACGGCATGATCATCATGGAGGTAGATGCCCAGAAGTCCGCATTGGGCCCTGAGGCGCAAGGGTACCGATTTTTGTCAACAACAACGGCAACGTGACGCGATCGCCGAACATTGACAAAATTCAAGCTCAAACAACGGTGATGGCTCGAAGTGGTCAAACAGTTGTCCTGTCAGGCTTGATCCAGGAAGAAACGACGAAATTTCAACGGGGTGTTCCTGTGCTAAGCAACTTACCGCTGCTAGGACCATTGTTCCGATTCGAAGGCGAAGAAAACGTTCGCAAGGAATTGTTGATTGTCCTGACACCTTATCTGGTCGACAGCGAGGAAGACCTTGAGGGCGTCAATTCGGATGAAATGGACCGGATGCACTGGTGCGTTGACGATGTTCGCGAGGTCTATGGAAATACCGCATTGGATCCGAATCCATTTTACACATCACCAAAAACGTATTACCCTGACTTGGATCCCTATGGGAATACTCCAGAAGCGATGTCTGCGCCCGAGGCTCCTGCATCGGCATATCCAGAAGCGTATCCATCGTCAGCACCTGAGGCATTCGATTCGACGTCGACACAGCCAACTGGAAACACCGCCGAAAGATCGGCTGACAGTAATGACGCACTTGAGGTCATCGCTCGCAGTCGAACCACGGGCAAAGATACTCCTGTGACGATTGATCGTTCGATCCGAAAGGTCGAAAACGTTGAGTCCGATGACCCTGTGTCGGGCAACGTTCCCAAACGGTCTCTGGCAGAAGGCTTTCGCAAATACATTCCCAAACGGATGCTCAAGTCGAACGATATGAAGCAAGAAAGCGACGTCGAAGTTCGCGAGCCTGGGATCAACAAAAATTTGCCAGGCTTTGTCCGCAATCCATTTGCGGCAAGAGGCGAATAACGCACCGCGACCAAAAAACTGTGCCACAAATGTTGAACGCTGGAACGCATTGAAACTCACCGGAGCACACTATGATTTTTAACAATGCAAAACTCGCAAGAATCAACTGTGTGCTTGCTTTGTTGGTCCTTGTTTCAACCGGCTGCCAATCGGTTCATTGGTCCAAGGGAGATTTCGAGAAGAAGAATTGGCTCAATCAGCCAGTCAAAAAGAAGAAGAAAGTCTCCGATGATCCTCAAGTCCCAGCACACTTTGTTGCGGTATGGAAAGAAGGTGTGCTCCGAGCGCCGGACGGAGGTTATGCTCGAGGCTTTGGCGGACGCTTCTATTTCTACAACCAGGAAAACGAGCCGATCAAAGTCGATGGTGACGTATACATTTACGGATTCGACGATTCATTCGAAGGAATCGAATTGAAGACACCGGATCAAAAATACGTATTCCATCAGGAAGATTTGCAAGGGCATTATTCCGAAACCGACCTTGGTCATTCATACAGTTTCTGGATTCCCTGGGATCAGGAACACAACGTCAACAAACGCGTTTCGCTCGTTCCGGTATTCAAATCGTCGACCGGGGCAGTCATCAATTCCGACAAGTCAATCGTAAGTCTTCCCGGTTCAAAGTCAGCAACACTTGCCAAGGTCGGACGGGATACACTGAAGGAAGACGGTCACTTTATCAAATACGCTTCGAAAAGCTCGTCCAAAACGCCAGCAAATCGCGAAAACGATATTGTTTATCAGGGTGAAGAAAGCGATCAGGCACCGACGTCGTTGCGGACGACGACAATCGATTTTCCTGCGGGCTCACGCTTTGAAGTGACTCGTCAAACCATCCATACCGTTCCCCCTATGCATTTTAATCATATACAAGACGCGTTAGCGGCTATGGAGTCAAAGGCAAACGATGACCTGCCGGACGCCAACCGTATTTCGAATTCATTTCAAGAGCAACAGGATGTTCGGCAAACGCAGCTGATGCAGGCAGAGGCAAATGCCTCAAAGACATTCGATCAATTCGCTACTAAACACGTCGAAGAAGACAAGTCTCAAGGACATGCAGCATCGACACCTTCAAACGATTCTGTCGAAGACGAAATGCCCACTCGCAAAAAACCTGTCTTCGGTGCCAGGACCGTTGAAATAATCGAGAGACGACGAGTCACACAACGAAGCTATTGCGGATTAACTTTTTCCGGTTGATTCGGCGGCAGATTATCTGGCGCCCGATAGCCTACTGGCGACACTTCGTCCAGAGCGAACTCTTTCCGGCTCAATGATACGTAGTGATGCCCGATGGAAACCTGTTCGCCTTGAATGACTCGATTTCCATTGGCATCGAGTCGTGCGTTCATCGTTGCCTTTTTCCCCGAATGGCAAATCGTCTTGATTTCAGTGATGGCATCAGCCCAAGCAAGGAGATACTTGCTTCCTTCGAATGGTTCGCCCTGAAAATCCGTACGCAGGCCGTAGCATAGCACCGGAATGTTCAGCCGATCGCAAACAAGCGTCAATTGAAGTACTTGTTTGGGCGTCAAGAACTGGGCTTCATCGACCAACACGCAGGATACCGTGCTCGACCGATTCTCTTGATCAACGTGCACCAACAAATCATCGTTACCCGAAAACGCGAATGCTGGACGTTCAAGGCCGATACGCGAGCCAATGATACCACTTCCGCTTCGCCGATCGATCGCTGGAGTCAACAGCAGGACCCGCATCCCTCGTTCTTCATAGTTATGTGCAGACTGAAGAAGCGTTGTACTTTTTCCGGCATTCATTGCAGAATAGTAGAAATACAACTTGGCCATCGACTGCTCTCCAACATCAACTAACAAAGAAGATCGATGATACGATTCCAACTCGATTCTGCAAGACGCGATGAAAGGATTGAGTACGCGGCTATTCAAACTCAGAAATTATTCGATTGACATTCCGTTATCGCCCCATTCATCGTTCATAACGTCCTCCGGCAATTCCTTAATCGTTGTCGAAGACTCCGTGTTCGATAGATTAGCAATTGAAAATCCAGCTAATAGAAACAGGGATGAAGCGCCAAGCAGGATACCCAAGAACGACCAACGAGGTCGCAACGATTGAAGCCCTAACAAGCCGAAAATAATCGCAAACAACGCAACAACGATTGCTAAGTTGGAAAACCAAATGCACAGGAGTGCCCAGAATCCCAGAAACATACTGGTCGCCGAAAGTCCGATATTCGCAAAACGGCTTTGTTCGAACTCGGCATTATTTCCCTTCAACCAGGCAAAGGTCCCAGGATTGGCTACATGATTGTTTTCGAGATTGTCGTTAGCTAATTCGGCAACGGGAATTTCCTCTTCGTCGGACAGAGAGTCGGCTTTTGCGGGTTCAGCGTCAGTCACAAGTTCGACATGAGCCAATTCTTCATCACTTGCCGAGGCGGGCATGTCGATTGACGATGTTTTGTCGTCAGTCTCAGAATGATGTTCGCTGTCCGAGGAGTGTACGTTCATTAGATTTGAGATGGTTCAAAGAGCTTGGTTGGTTTCGGATGAATTGTAACCGAGCAACGGAAGATGGGAAGGTAAACGCTGCGTCAAGCTTAAAGTTGGGGATTGTGGCATTAAACGTGTCTTCAACGACGTTGAGGGAAGAGAATGCCACTGTCAGGATGCGTTTAGGGGTACTCGCGTCGTTACAAAATTCGTACAATCAGGCCTCGCATTTGACAGCGAGAATGGACTGTTTGGATAAAGATTAATAGCTTTGAACTGGGACAACAATTATTTCAGTTCATGCGGGACCGTTGGATTCGGAACCAAAGTCGGCAGTGGGCTTGAGCGAAGGGTTAGCTGAATCCCGTCAACCACATGTTCCTGTTTTTTTGTACATCAAATTGCCCTTGGGCGAGCATTCGTCGGTAATCCGATGAGTTGGATTTAATGAATCGATACATAACGCATTTTGAAAGTGCCATCGACGGTACTGAGTTTTCCGCAGACCAGTTACAGACGTGGCACGATGGTCGCCCGTTGTGGTCCCGTTACGATTGGGACGCGATTCGCAAAGCGGTTTCGAAGGAAGATTTGGCCTCACGGCCTGCTGATATGTGGCGTTATCGAGAAATGTTGCCGGTAGGCAATGCGATCACTCCCGTTTCGCTGGATGAAACGATGACGCCGATGCTGAATTGCCCGAGATTTGCTCAAACACTCGGGCTAAAGCATGTTTACGTGAAGGACGAGTCGAGGTTGGCGAGTTGTAGCTTCAAGGCGCGCGGATTGTCGTTGGCGATCACGATGGCCACGTACTTTGGGGTCAAACGCATTGCGATGGCATCAAATGGAAATGCTGGCGGAGCGATGTGTTTGTATGCGGCGCGCGGTGGAATCGAGGCGTTTGTTCTGGTGCCCCACAACACGCCCAAGGCCAATTTAGCTGAATGCGTGCAATCGGGGGCACACATTTATTATGGCGACGGCTTAATCGATCAATGTGGAAAAATTATTCGAGAGGGGCACAATCAAAAATATTGGTTCGATATCTCGACCATGAAAGAGCCGTATCGTCTTGAAGGCAAAAAAACGATGGGCCTTGAGGTTGCCGAACAGTTCAAATGGGATCTACCCGATGTCATCCTCTATCCAACAGGTGGCGGTACGGCTTTGATTGCCATGTGGAAAGCATTCAAAGAACTTCGTGAACTGGGTTGGCTGGAGTCCAATCGAATGCCGCGAATGATTTCCGTTCAATCAACCGGTTGCATGCCTATCGTAAAGGCTTACGAAAGAGGCGCAAAATTCTGTGAGCGGTTTGAAGATACCAACACCATCGCCTCGGGTTTACGCGTTCCTCAAGGAATTGGTGACTTCATGGTTTTAGATGCCGTTCGCGAAAGTGGCGGCATGGCGGTTGCCGCCGACGAAGACCAACTGTTTCATTGGCAGAAAAAATTGGCGAGTTCGGAGGGGGTAATGGTTTGCCCCGAGACTGCAACCTGTATTGGTGCCTTGGAGCATCTGGCAGCGGACAAGAAAATCTCACCCGATGAGCGTGTTGTTGTATTTAACACCGCCGCCGGTCAAAAATATATGGACTATCTAAACTTGGACATCGATTCCCTTTCGCTGCAAAAATTCGATTGGGAACGAGTAACCAGCAAATTCACAGAACCTGCATTCGCAAAGTAATCGATTCTCGTAGCGGAACATGTAGCAGCGCATGGAGCGGAACTCGCAGAGAGTTCCGTGATCGTACTAGTCCCGTAGCGGGATTCGCCGAGAGTTTCGTTTGTTTTCGTCTTGAAGTGGGACTCGCCAAGACCTCCGTCGATTCGTTTTCGTTACAGAATCTCGCCACGTATTCCAGGTGCTCGACTTGTCGAAAGCTGGCGTGACTGGCTTTCTGGGCGAACGGGGATGTTTTTTCAAAAAATATCCTAAAATGATTCAACGTGACCAAACGTGTCCAAGTCGAGTGCGATGGTAACAATTGACGCTGAAAGGAAGTTGAGTTTGTTCGCAAACCCGAATGCCGGAAATCAGGTTGTCAATCGATTTGGGTTAGCCAAAGTTGCGAATAGGGAGTATTCATGAGCGTAAACAGCACCCAAGACGATTTGGTGTCGCAACCTTCGCTTGTTATCAAACAGGTCTTTTTTGATTGGCATACCCCTCCCCTGCAGTCTGCCGCTGTTTGGCTAGTCGACTATCTCAAGAACATTGTTGAGCATCCGCGGCCCTTGATTGTTTTGCCAACTGCCCGGGCTGGAGCCAAATTGAACGAGCTGTACTCGGTGGCATGTGCGGACCAGAACCTTCCCTACCTGAACCTTTCCACCGCCACAGTCGGTGAATTGCCCGACTATTTGCTCGAACACGAGCGTGAGATCGCACCTCCAATGGCGCGAATGCTGGCTTGGGTTGAAGCACTTCGTCAGGAGGCCGATGCCCGTTCAAAGATGTTCCCCAGCGTTGCGCATGATGATTTTGCGAGATTGATGGATATCGCGGGACGCCTGCAAATGCTTCACGAACGCCTCGGTGCAGACGTTTGGAGTTTCAAGAGTGTACAACGTAACGTTCGCGAACAAGAAATCGAAGGGGAACTGGAAAAATGGGATGCCCTTGCTGCACTGCAGGATGCGTATTACCGCGAGCTTGATCGCAACAACGTTTGGGATCCACAAGCGGCTCGAAATGTTGCTGTCAGGCGGCGTTTGTGTCGCAGCGACCGCCGAATCGTTTTGGTGGGACTTGCCGATATCAATCGTGTCACTCAGGAAATGCTGAAACAATGTGCTGGGCATGTCACCTCACTCGTGTTTTGTGAACCCGGCGAAGAGTCATGTTTTGATGCGCTCGGTTGTTTGGATATTGGCTATTGGCAACATCGTCAAATTGCGGTTGACGATTCACGAATTCGCTTCGCCGATCAACCGAACGATCAGGCGGAATGGGTACGACGATTTATTTCCGGTGTTCGCGATTCTTCTTCGACATCACGGTTGGTGGTCGGCATGCCGGATGAAGCGATCTGGCCACAGATTCGACGCGGGATCGAACGAGCCCAGTTGACGTATCGTTACTCACGCGGCGAGTCTGTTTCGAGTGGGCCCGTTGTGAGAATGATGGAGCTCGTTACACAATACCTGGAAGAGCCTGGTTATTTCGCTTTTGCTGAATTGATCCGAAATCCTGACATCCATGATTGGATTACCAGTCGCGTTTGTGATCCACATTGGCTTGAAAAAATGGACGCGTTTCAAGCGGCTTTGCTGCCTGCCGAAGTTCCTGCGCATAGGCCTACCGTATTCAAAAGTATCAATACAGAGCATTTTCCAATTGTTGCGGTGCTCGATGCCATTCGCGAGCTGATTACGGAATTGCTGGTATGCGTTTACGATGAAGGTAAGCGTCGAAAACGAATCGCGTCGCTGGAAGAATGGGCGATCGGATGGAAAGCAGCCGTAATGCGTCTTTACGATTTGTCTCCAGCTGATTCTGTTGCGTCGAGCGAGGGGGTTGGCAACGAAACAAGTCGATTGGTGAACGAGTCATTCACTCGCATCGTGTCGGTATGCGACCTGATTTTGGAAGGTCGGCATGCGGAATTGACGCTTGGTTCTTCCCGAGACGCATTGTCGTTGATATTGAGGTTTGTCGACGATCGTGTCCATGCAGAGTCGTCAGAGACGTGCGCCGTCAATGTTGTGGGCTGGCTTGATTTGCCGTGGGAACCTGCGGATGCCATGGTGGTGCCGGGTGTCAACGATCATGTTGTGCCGTCTACCGAAAGCGGAAGTTCGTTTCTTACAAACACGCTTAGTCGCGAGTTAGGTCTATCACACGATGGACACCGTCTGGCCCGAGATACCTACTACCTCTCGCTGACAAACGCCTGTGTGCCAAACCTGTTGTTGTTGGCCGGGAGACGTGATAGTCAAAAAGCGCCTTTGTTGATCAGTCGCTTGTTGCTCCAATGCAATGACCAATCACTGGTCAAACGATCACGTGGCTTTTTTGAATTTGATCGATTTGAAAAACAGACGGATTTACAAGGTGAGTCGGATCGCAGTTGGGCCAGTTCCCAGCAGTTAATGATTCCCAAGCCCACGAATGTTCCGGTACTCAACCGGATGAGCGTTACGCGATTTCGCGACTACCTCAAATGTCCCTATCGATTTTATCTCGCCGTGGTCATGAAGTTGCGGACGGCAAGTGATGACGCACGCGAAATGACTGCTGGGCAGTTTGGTGACTTGACCCACGATTGCCTTGAGGCATTTGGTCGGAGCGAAGTGCGTGAGAGTGATGATGCCGAAACGATCGCAGGGTTTTTGCAGAATGAGCTGGATGAACGCGTTCGGAGGTTGGGTGTGGCCTCCCGTCTGCCCTCGATCGTTTTTCAATTGGACAACATGAGCTTGCGACTGAAACGATTTGCCGAAATTCAGGCTGAGCATCGCAAGGCTGGTTGGAGTATTTTCTCTGTCGAAGAGAAATTTGAGTTTCCATTCATGGTCGATGACGAATCGTTTACGATCGTTGGGAAAATTGACCGTGTTGACCGAAATGAAGAAGGCAAGATTGCCGTTTGGGATTACAAGACGAGCGAGAAGGGCTATTCCGCAGCCAAAGCACATGTCGACAGCGACGGCAATTGGATCGATTTGCAGCTGCCGCTTTATCGTCACATGATTCAGTCGCGATTTCCAGAATACGGCCTGAACGACGTGGGCTTGGGATATGTCTTGATGCCGAACAATACTCGCGACATCCAATTCGATCCAACAGATTGGTCGGACCAGCAATTGTTCGACGCAGATCAGACTGTTACAAACATTATCCGCTCGATTCGTGCTTGTCACTATTGGCCTCCTGCCGAGCCTCCCGACTATTCCGAGGACTGGGCAGCGATTTGTCAGGACCATGTCTTCGAAAAATGGAGTGACGAATGAGTGTCGCGTCTGAAATTTTTCCAAGCGTGATCGTCCAAGCCTCCGCAGGTAGCGGTAAAACGTTTGCGTTAACCAATCATTTCCTGCGATTATTGTTTGCTGGTGAACCCTGTGAAACGATTCTGGCAACGACGTTTACACGTAAGGCTGCCGGCGAAATCCTGGACAGGATCATGCAACGCCTTAATCGGGCGGCAAGCGGTGAAGCGGGTTGTGTTCAACTTGCTCAAGAATTGGACATCCAACTTACACATGACAAAGTGATTGACGTCCTGCGTCAGATTGCGACGAGCCTTCATCGAATTCAAATTGGAACGCTCGATAGTTTCTTTAACGTTGTTGCGCGCGCCTACAGTTTCGAATTGGGGTTGCCAGTTGATTGGCAGGTTGTTGAGTCGGGACGAATTGATCAGCTGTCGGAAATGGCATTGCATGAGGTCATTCGAGACGACGATGTTCGTCCGTTTTTGAAGATGATGACTCGCTTCGATGCCGATCGAAGAATAGCTGACATCGTTTTGGGGCAAGTGCGTTTGTACTTCGATATCTACCGGACTTCCACGGTACAAGCTTGGAAACGGATCGAATCGAATCCAAGAAACTATGCTCGCAGCCTTGGGGAATTAGCCGAGCAATACACAGGGTTTTGCTGCAAGGAAAACAAACTGCAAAAGGTTTTCGATGAAGATCTTGAACGGGCAGTCAATGGAGAAATGGAGGCGTTTGCCGATAGCAATATGCTTCTCCGAATTCATTCGGGCCAGCATACGTATTACCGAAAGGCAATTGAAAGCGAGGTAATTGATTTCTATCAGGAAATTGGGCGTCTGTATTCGAGCTACCTGACCAACGACTTTGCACGGCGAACGGAAGCGGCCTTCAATTTGATCGACAGCTACGCCCACCATCTTTGGCCATTGCAAATGCAGTTCGCACAGCTTCGTTTTTCTGATGTGCCGTTTGTTTTGCAAAAACTATTTGAGGACGCGAGTCCGTCGTTGGGATCGCGTGTCGACCACGAGGTTAGGCATTTGTTGCTTGACGAATTTCAGGATACCTCTCCGATACAATGGCGGATTTTGCGTCCGATTATTGAGAGTATTTACAACAGCGAGAGAGCCGGCAGCTTTTTCTGCGTCGGCGATAAAAAACAGGCTATCTATGCCTGGAGGGGTGGTGTCGCCGAGATCTTTGATGTTGCGGAGACTCAACTGGGTTCGCGATTGACGGAGGCTCCGATCCTGGCCAAAAGTTGGCGGTCGAGCCCAATCGTCATCGATTCTGTAAACGAAGTTTTTCAAAATCTGGACCGCAGCCAAATTTCGGATGAGTTGACGAAACAAGTTTTCGACGAATGGCAATCTCAATTTCCGACTCACACAACTGCTCGCAGTGAAATTCCAGGACGCGTCCTGGTTGAGATTGCAGGAGACGCGAACAGCGACGATTCGACTGATCGAAAATCGGAGGTTTACAAGGCAACGGTTGAGGCGATTCGCCAACAGTACGAGCTTCGCGCGGATTCTTCGATTGGTGTGCTGGTCGGCTCGCATGACGATATCGCCAGGATCTTGTTCGAGTTGCATGTTCAGGGAATTCCAGCGAGTGCCGAAGGTGGCAATTCGTTAACGGACTCTGCGTCAGTCAATTTGATTTTGGCCCTTTTGCATTTGATCGATCATCCCGGTGATGATGTTGCACGCTTTCATTTGTCGCATAGTCCACTTGCCGAGATGTTGGCATTGGCGCCAGAGAATGTTGAAACGCGGTCGGGTAATGTCCAGGCGACGCCCGGTGCGACGGCAGGCCTCCGCCGTGAATTGTCCGAAACAGGGTTTGGGCGCAGCATCGAACGCTGGGCGAACATTTTGTGGAAATACTGTACGGAACGGGAGGCTAGAAGACTCGAACAATTGATCGACTTTGCATACAACTACGAGGAACCTTGGACGTTTCGAACGGGTTACTTTTTGAAAAGTTTGGAAAAGGCCAAAATCCTCGATCCTAGCTCGGACCGAGTTCGAGTCATGACCGTTCATGCAGCAAAAGGACTGGAATTCGACGTTGTAATCGCACCGTTTCTGGGAGCGCCTGGGCGATGGCGAAACTCGACACCCGATTTGATCTACCATCGAAGTAATCCGGCTGAAAAAATTGACATGGTGTTTCGTTACGCCAGCAAGGAGACACAGGACTTTTTTCCGAAAGAAGTGCAAAAGGCGTTTGATTCATATCGTCGACAGGAAATCCGCGAGCAACTTTGTCTTTTGTATGTTTTGATGACGCGCGCGATCAGCCATTTGCAATTGATTGTCCCCCGCAAAACAAAACACGGACAGACTTCACCAGCATCGTTGTTAATTGATACGCTTGCGCCTGATTGCGAACTTAGTCCTGGTTTCGTGTTCGAGTCAAGTTCTCAGGCTTCGTCGCGTGTTGATGCTAATCGGGAAGGTGTGGCAGCGAATAACGAAGAGGAACTTCCTTTTTTTGAAGACATCGCAATTAGGGAGGCAAGTGTTTTAAAAGCTCCGTCCGGCAATTCTGATGTGCGCAAAAGTCGCCCGCCTTCGAAGCGAGTTGGGCCTGAGAATCAATCAAAAACGATTGCGTCAAAGTCAGCGTCACGCCGTCAGACTTCCTTAGACTTGGGAAGTGCGTTTCACGAATGTTTGGAGCAGATGGAGTGGTGGAATGACCGACCGTCTGAATCATTATTGACTAACCGTCTTCAAAATCTTGGGTACACTCGCGACGTTATCGAGCAAGTACTTTCACTAATCGTGTCGATTGAACAGAACGAACCATTGTTGACGGTGCTGGACCGGAATCGATACCACGATTGGATATTTGCACATCGCTACGACTCGGATTTGCCATTGTTGGAACCGCTTCGCCTTCGAATCATGCGTGAGTACAAGGTCAGCGCAGCGGTGAAGGGCGAACGGGTTTCAGGCTCGATCGATCGATTGGCGTTGCTGTACCGTGGTACGGATCTGTTCGGAGCAGAGATCATTGAGTTTAAGACAGATCGAATTACAAAACAAAATTTGACTTCAGCGGTTTCGAAATACTCGCCTCAGTTGGCCGCCTATCGAGACGCGGTGATGTCATCAATGCGATTGAGTCCGGACCAAATCTGGTGCCGATTAGCATTTGTTGCGGCAGGCCAAGTTGTCGAAGTGCAACTTGACTAGCCCATGTCAACAGGCCGGCAGACAAAAAAATCAGATTTGATTTTACAATTTAAAAAACTTGACTTTTGATTTTGAAACCTTCATATTAGCCCGAGTTGCACTGCTAGCGGTGTGGCGAGACATGGATGGACCACTTATTCGTTTTCAGGATGCCGCTTTCAATTTTACGTGGTCTATGAAGGATAAAGGTCGTGCAAGATTCGGTTTTGGAAGCTATTCGAAATGGCCAATGGGATTATGAGCCCGAGTACATTTCGGAGGAACAGTTTGATCAGACGAAGGCCCTGCCAGGTAGTGAAGAGAAGGTTGCCATCTTGGCCGAACGGGCCAAGGCAGGTTTACCACTTTGGCATTCACGTGATCGTCAGTCCTATGACGATTCGGAACGCGCTTACGTTTGATTGAGTTGGCAAAAAAGTTTGGAGCGGAACAGAAGGCAAGCGACGAAATAATCGTGAAACGTAGTTGCAAAAAGGCGAGCATGGGAACATGTTCGCCTTTTTGCTTGCGAGAAATTGATTGCCTCGCGAATTCTCGAGCAAGGCAAGTCGTTCTATGCTGCGTCAAACACGAGGGCGGCGATTTGGCCTTCGGGAGAGAAGGCGAGCTTCAAGAAGGCTGATCGATCGTTTGGGTATTCGGTTGCCGGGCGAAGGCCGTCGCGGTAACTGACGTTTGTCATTAATGATAATGGATACGAGTGATGTGTCATCGCCAGTAGCGAGGCGACGGTTTCGATTACCGCTGAACTTGGTCCAGCGTGCCCCAAAACCGATTTCAGTGCAAGAATTTCTGAGTGTGGAGACAATCTGGATATCGCGAGTGCTTCCACGTTGTCGGCCCATGGTGTTGCAAGGCCACACGCATTGATATGAGAAAGGTCTTGCGCCGATAGCCCCGCCATGTTCAATGCAGCTTCGGCAACAGATACGATTGTGTCGGCGAAATTAGGTGATCTGAAATTACCAAATCCTCGACTCCATCCCGTCAATTTGGCAATCGTATTTGCGTTTCGTTTCTTCACGCTTGCGTGCGACTCCAATACGAGTGCGGCCGCCCCTTCGCCATGTACGTGGCCGTCGCTGTTTGGTTGAAACGGCTTCACGGCATGTGAAGGATCTTCCTGGTGTCTGCTCAAACCCTCCGCGCGCGATAAGCCATGCTGATTGGCGAAATGCGGGAACTGGTTGCGCCAACGACAGCCGCATCTACCCAACCACGGCGGATCAGGTCCGCACCCTCAATCGCCGCCAGTAAACCCGAAACGTCCCCTTGGCAAATCGTGTTGTTGGGGCCCCGAGCATCAAATGCGATTGAAATGTGCGACGCCGCCATATTTGGCAGATATTTGAGCATCCAAAGGGGTTGAATTTGCTGGAACGCAGCTTGTCCCCAAGTCTTCGTGTCGATTTGACCGTTGATTTGCCGAGACTTGACGATTGCTCCTGCAAGTTCTTCCGGTTCACCCTGAAACGTCTCCGCACCGAAGACGACAGCAAGTCGATCGTGATCGAATGGATGCTCGGGGAGACTAGTCTGTGTCGCTTCCTCCATGGCAAACGTGGCAGCCGCATACGCAAACTGAATTTCACGACACATGACCTTGATCGCTTTGCGGGGCTTCACATACCGTTTGCCATCGAAGTCATCGATGCGAGCCGAAATTTTCCAAGGAACATCGACACCATCCAGTCGTAGATCGCGGGAGACACCAGACTTGCCGGACTGCAACGCGGCCCAGAATGATTCGTTGCCGATTCCAATGGGAGAAACGACCCCTGCCCCGGTTACGAAAATCGAGTTTTCAGAATCCATGAGGCGTCAACAAAGCTATATGTTGTTTTGAAAGTTAAGGAATGGTCAATGTCTACTGGAAACGAGTTTAGGCAACATTGCATTAGACTTCGGTGACCAGCGTCGAGAATGCAACCAATGTTACTTGAATATCCAGATATTATGACGGTTGGTAGTCATAAATTCGATAGGTCTTGGTTTTTTTCGCGCCTCCTCGCTCCAACGATCCCCGAGAAAGCAAATTGGACTCCAGAACCCAGCTGAATTCGGCTTCTTCGACACCCCATTTCAAGATATCGTCGACCAGATTTTTAAGCAGGATCACACCAACTCCCCAACGTTGATATTCAGGCAAGACATTGGTACTGATCATGCGCACCAGTTTGATTTTTTTTCGGCCGAACAGTAATTTCAGGAAGCCGAAAGGGAATAGCTTGCCGTTAATTTTCTTGATCAGCGGATTGTAATCCAGCATTCCAAACACAACAGCCACCGCCTTGCCATCTTTCTCAGCGATCCGCGTCATCGACGGAACGATCAGCATTTTCAAACCCATGCCAATGTGTTTGATTTCGCCTTCTGACAATGGCACAAAGCCCCATGTCCCAGGCAATGCATGATTGTAGATTCGCATGAAATTCTGCAGGTCGGTTCCAAAGGACTTCACGTTGGCCTTTCTCGTCGTCAGCCCCAATCGTTCTTGGGCCATTTCTGCAATCTGATTGATTTTTGGATCGAGCGTTTTGAGCATTTCAACATTACCCCAGAACGCAAACAAATCCTGAGCCTTTTCAAACCCGTAACCTTTGATCAGACGATCGTAATAGTCCTTGTTGTAGGTCATCATGAAGGTGGGCGGCGAGTCGAAACCTTCGACCAGCATTCCGCACTCGTAATTCATCGCCGGGTTTAGCGGGCCACGCATCAGTTCAATACCCTTGCCTGCAAACCAATTTTTGCAGGCGTCCAACAATGCGTTCGTAACAGCTTGGTCGTCGATGGATTCAAAAAAGCCGAACATGCCGCGCAGCTCGTTATGCGTCTTGTTGTGGGCGTGATCAATGATCGCCGCGATTCTGCCAAC
Source organism: Pirellulaceae bacterium (assembly GCA_041399045.1). Taxonomy (GTDB): domain Bacteria; phylum Planctomycetota; class Planctomycetia; order Pirellulales; family Pirellulaceae; genus BJ22. The sequence continues at coordinate 267,564 of JAWKTO010000002.1, forward strand.
CGTTTCTCCATTGCGTTTGGCAAGAAACGTTTGAATCTCTGCATTATCGTAGAAAGGGTGTTTTCGGTAGTTCAGCAATTCCTGTTGATTCATGATCAATGGCGGGATCCAGTTTGCGTCGCCCGCGTAGTGTTTCCAGGCAAATCGAACAAATTCTTTTTGCATCGCCTTGCCATTTACGGGTACGACTTCAACTTTGCTCATGATGCTCTCGTTCGTAGATCCAAATTTGAATGCAATTGGCGAAAATTTCTGATTGCCATGCCCTGCCGCTGATTGAATTCAGCGCGCAAATGCCGGGAATTACAGGAGCCTATCGTCGTAAATTCCATTGGGATGTCAATTGTAGGGCAAGCCTGAAACCGCATTCTGTTTGGCGGTAAAGTGATCCGGCGATGATATTGTTCGCTGGGCATCGGGGATTGCGAGTCGATAGCGTATAATGGATCGATTCTTTCTGGTTCATTCGAGTTGGCCAACAAAACAATGCGTGTATTTCTGACGGGCGCCACCGGTTTTTTGGGAAACAACCTTTTAAGAATGCTTCTGGCTGATGGGCATGAGGTTATCGCGAATTATCGGCAATCCAGTCTGCCTGAGTCACTGGCGGAATTGGATTTCCATGCCCTCCAAGGCGGCCTGAATTCCTCGGCCATTGCTGCGCAAATTGCCGATGGTGTCGACGCGATTGTTCACTGCGCGGCTCAAATCCAAATTGGCAAGACGCGGTTGGATGAATGCCGGAAAGTCAACGTTGAAGGCACTCGATCGTTGGCAGCGATGGCACGGGAACGTTCGATTCGTTTTGTACATGTCAGTACCGTTGATACATTGGCCCACGCCGTCGATGGGAAGCCGGTGGTAGAAGGCCAGACGCGGCCTGCAAAACCTGCTGCAACCTATGTTGTCACCAAACGGGAGGCGGAGGAAGTTGTATCCGAGAAAATTAGCAATGGACTCGACGCGGTGATCGTACACCCAGGCTTTATGTTGGGACGCTGGGACTGGCGACCAAGTTCGGCAGAAATGATGATCTCAGTCGCCAAATATCGCCCGCCGTTTGCGCCGGGAGGTGGTGCATCCGTTGCCGATGTTCGCGACGTCTCAGCGGGAATCATTCAAGCGATCAGTCGAGGAAAAACCGGTGAACACTATATTCTAGGAGGCGAAAATCTGAGTTATTTGAATCTTTGGCAGAGAATGGCTCAGGTGATTGGATGTCGTTCGCCACGATTCCCGTTGCCGAATTGGGTCGCAGGGCTTTCCGGCATGTTTGGTGATTTGAAAACGCGTTTCGCGGGCGTCGAAGGAACCGTGAATTCGATGGCAACCCGTTTGGGGCAACTCAATCACTTCTACTCAAGTGAAAAAGCCATTAACGAATTGGCCTACTCCATTCGTCCTGTCGATGAAGCGATCGAGTCGTGTTGGGCGTGGATTCAAGAGCGCGGTTGGGGCAAGTAACTGACGGCGACCTGGTCAACAATGCTTGGATCCGTCGATGAATCATTGAACACACAATCGTATCGATCGTAAAGGTGAGAGAACGCTGTTCTGAAGTTGCCGTTCGACTTGGAAAACACGTCTTCTAAAGTCGCGTTGTCGAACATAAGGGGCTTGTCTTTCATCAGTGCATGGACAATTCGCTTGAAATCTGAAAACTGAGGCGTCAACTGAGTGATTGGCCGCAAGAGTGGCGTAGAGAGCAACCTGGCAAACGTCGAATGCGTGGTCGCAATCACTCCGTCCCCTCGCGACAACAAATGACGCAGCATGATAAGGCGAGGAAGTGGCGAAACACGCTCGCACCCATCGATGATCCACAGCGTTCGAGATAGTCGTTCGGAATCGTTCTCACAAACGCGATCCCAAAGGTGTTGGACATTTTTTCGCCCGCGAATTGTCAGTAGGGATACATGAGAAAATTCGTGGCGGACGGAGTGAGCTAGTGTTAGCGCCAGTGTGGTTTTACCAACTCCGTGCCGACCGTGAATGGTACCGGCAAAGCCTGATTGGCGAAAACGCTTGATGAGTTGATGGCGTTCTTCGGCAGAAGAAAACACATACAGCATTTCAGGGGTGGTAATACGCGATGTGGCAAATGGATTTGTGCCTTCCGCACGATCCCGCATATCCACTCGCTTATTTCGTGTCCTGAGCATCGGTCAGCCGAAACGGAAACACGTATTCGAATTCGTGATCGGATTCGATCGTAATCCGAACCTTAACCATCCAATTGATTCGCACGATTTGTCCGCGATAGGAAAGTGGAGCCAAAGGCAGCTGAGTTGAAATCGGCAGCCGTTTCGATTCGCCTGGCTGGATACGACTGTGAGCATCAAATCGATTTCGTGCGAAATAGTGAACGCCCAAATCGCGGTCACCTTTTCCGTCAGTTGCCCATAGGACGCTGAGTTCCACTGTTCGAACGATTGCATGGACCGAATCGATTCGAATGGCGCATTCCAGGAAACTGCCGCCAGGATAGGATGTTTTTAGTTGGTCGATTCGGACTCGTAAGGGATGGGCTGCGACTCCAACGGGACGTTTTTCGGTGGAAACACCAAGATCGGAAAGACTTGCTCGAATTTCGGCCAGCCCTTGGCGGTGGTTTGAACGACGATCTTCCATTGGATTTGATTATTCTTGGCCGAAAAACTGTGCATGGCATTGGCAGGCAATTCGAATTCGACGTCCGTTACGAATTGCTTCTCCGGCGTGACATCAACTCCGCGATGACGAAACAGTCGCTCTTCGCAAACCGTCCTGCGCTCGGATTGAATGTCCGTACCACGTGAGAAAGTTGTCACTTCCTCGCATACCAAAACGACGTCTAACAGTTTAAAGCGGAATCGCCCGGGTTGAAACAATAAAAGTTTGATCTTTTTACCTTTCCGCAATGGGAACTCCGATAATTCCAGCGATGTCGGCCCAAATGCTGTCATTCTCATCGCCTGACGAACAAAGCCTATCGCCGCCCATAGTGAACCCGCCGCCGAAAAGAATGCAACGGCTGCGGCTTGATAGTCGATTTGCCCTTGATTCCATGAGCGCATTACGCGTGTCACGAGTACTGTTGAAATGCCCAAACCGACCAAGGCAATGAAGGCGGTGAACAGCAGCCAGATATACCGTCTTCGTTTTCCTTGCAATCGATATCGAAGCCTTGTTCCAGGAATCGGTGGACGGGCTAGTTTAGGTAGGTTGGGAATCCAGTTTTCGCTTTTCTCCTCACGAAAAATGTCGAAGTCGCTGGCGGCTGTTGCAATGGCTTCCCGTCGTTCCTCCGACACGCTGACTCGCCACAAAGCGACGAGCATCCGGTAGACACCGATGGCCAAAGCGATACCAGCCACGGAAAGCCGAAGGGCAAGTTCGCCGGCCGAGTAATGCCATGAGTTGGCCGTCCAGTCGGAGTAGAGGTATTGCATTGCCAGTGCGGCAACCAGAAATAGGAATCCGGCAAAAATCAGGATGGTTGCAAGGCCAATTTCCACGACGCCACCCCACCAGCCTCGGCTGGATGCACTGAACGTTTTTTGACCTGCGTATAAAAATCTCGACCAGAATCGCAAGGGGAACACCCATTTATCAACAAAAGAGAATCGTTCAATTGTACCCGACATTCGGCATCTGCCAGCGCCTCCAATCTGGGCCCGAAAACTCGCCTTGGCTGAAAAAATTACCCGGGTTATCTTGGTGGGATCGCAAAGTACAGGCGGGAGCCCAAACCATCTCCATGAAAGGACACGGATGTTCTCACTCAAAAACAAAACTGTGATGATCACCGGAGGAACCGGATCGTTTGGCCGAAAATGTGCCATGAACTTCGTTCAACGCGGCGCTCGGAAAATCATCATCTTCAGCCGAGACGAGCAGAAGCATGTTCAGATGCGTCGTGAGTTGTTTCCACCAGAGCAATTTCCACAGGTTCGCTTCTTGATCGGAGATGTGCGAAATGTTGATCGATTGCGACGAGCCATGCGCGGAGTGGACGTTGTCATTCATGCCGCGGCGATGAAACATGTCGATATGGCTGAATACAATCCGCAAGAGTGTATTCAGACCAATATTGGAGGTGCGGAAAACATCATCAACGCTGCGATCGATTGTGGAGTTGAACGTGTCGTCGCGCTTTCGACCGATAAAGCAGCTTCGCCTATCAATTTGTACGGTGCGACCAAGTTGTGTTCCGACAAATTGTTTGTAGCAGCGAATTCACTGGCTGGTGAGGATGGAACTCGATTTGCGGTGGTGCGTTATGGAAACGTGTTGGGCTCAAACGGTTCTGTTGTTCCATTGTTTCAAAAATTGCGAAGCAATGGTGTCTTCCCAATTACTGATCCGGAAATGACACGCTTCATCATCACCCTGGAACAAGGTGTCGATTTGGTGGTAACGGCTTTGAAGTGGATGAATGGCGGCGAGATCTTTGTGCCGAAGATTCCCAGCACCACGATCATGGACATTGCCAAAGCGGTTGGTCCAGAATGTGACACCGATATCGTTGGGATTCGTCCCGGAGAAAAAATGCATGAGTGCATGATCCCTGAAGACGAAGCTCGTCAGACATTTGAGTTTGCGAACCACTACATCATTCAGCCTGTTCATCGATGGTGGACAAGTGAAGAGCCTGAATATCCCGAGGTCGGCGAAGTATGCCCGCAAGGATTTTCGTATGCCAGTGACAATAATTCAGATTGGCTAACTCCCTCACAGCTGCAGAATCTGATCGCAAGGCATTGCAATGATGGAACGATGAAGCAACACGCTGCAGCATGAATCCGAGAGGATTCGAGCGAAATTTTGGTAAGTCAAATTGTGTAAAACTTGCCGTGCAATGGATGAATGGAGTGTTCCATGTTGCCATACGGACGTCAGCAGATCGATGACGACGATATCGAAGCCGTTGTAGAGGTTTTGCGTTCGGATTGGTTAACGACTGGACCCGCGGTTGAACGATTCGAAACCGCTCTCGCTAATTCAACGGGTAGTGTCGAAGCCGTTGCCGTTTCAAATGGAACTGCGGCGTTGCATGCGGCAATGTCCGTTTTGGATTTATCGCCCGGCGATGAAGTGATTGTCCCTGCAATGACATTCGCGGCAACAGCAAATGCCGTCTTGTATGTCGGTGGACGTCCAGTGTTTGCTGATGTTTGTCCCAACAGCCTGCTGGTTGATCCTGAGTCTATTGAGTATCGAATCAGTGATCGCACGCGAGCGATCGTCGCTGTTGATTATGCCGGTCAGCCATGTAATTACCAGCGGCTACGCGAACTGGCAGACAAATACCACCTGGCTTTGATTGCGGACGCGTGCCATTCACTTGGCGCGACTTACGGCAACCAACCCGTTGGAACCCTAGCCGATATGTCGTGCTTTAGTTTCCATCCCGTCAAACCAGTGACGACTGGCGAAGGTGGAGCGATAACCACAAACGATACGGCGTTTGCAGGTCGCTTGCGTTGTTTTAGAAGCCATGGGATTTCATCGGATTTTCGGCAGCGTGCTCGAGACGGCGTTCACGCCTACAGCATGTCTGAGTTGGGTTACAACTACCGAATGAGTGATATTCATGCGGCGCTTGGGTTTTCACAATTGGGGAAATTGAACACCTGGACAGCGCGAAGAGAACGAATCGCACTGAAATACGATCAACTATTGGCGGAGGTTGAGAAATGCGAACCATTGTCACGATTGAGTGGAAGGACAAACGCTTGGCATCTGTATGTGGTTCGACTGGCGAGCGACGTCAATCGTGACGACGTTTTCGCGGAGCTTCGCCGCAAGGGGATTGGGTGCAATGTGCATTACCTGCCCGTCTACCGACATCCGTACTATCAGGAAGCTCTGGGCCACCCATCAGGACAATGCCCCGAGGCGGAAGCTGCCTATCAGCAGATTCTGAGCCTGCCGATTTTTCCGGCAATGACCGAGGAAGACGTCGAGTGGGTATGCCACGAGCTTGCGAAGTGTTTAGTGCCTTCGGGGATTCGCGCTGCGGCATGACAACGACAAAAGAAGTTTGGACAAGGATGTCTCATGAAAACAGTTGCTGTGATTCAGGCACGGATGGGAAGCGATCGCTTGCCCGGCAAAGTGCTGAGGAAAATTGGCGGCAAGCCGATGCTCGAATGGGTCGTGTCGCGAACAATGCGTTCGGAGTTGATTGATACGGTTTGCGTTGCAACTACTGATCAGCCCATGGATCATTATGTTGCACAGTATTGTGAGCAACGTTCGTGGGATTTTGTTCGTGGTTCCGAAACCAATGTGTTGTCACGTTTCCTGTTGGCCGCCGACACTTACGGCGCTGATCGGATTGTGAGAATCACTTCGGATTGTCCGTTTATTGATCCAGCAATTGTCGATGAGACAATCGAATTGTTGGATCGAAATCCAACGTGGGATTACGCATGTAATTTTTTGCCGGTAAGACACTTTCCACGGGGGCTCGATGTGGAGGTGTTTCATGTACGAGCGTTGCGAGAACTGAACAGGATCGCAACGAATCCGGCGCATCGCGAACACGTGACGCTAGGTTTCTATGAGAAACCAAATCAGTTTCGAGTCGGTGGAAACACTGCCGGCATTGACCTGTCAAATCATCGCTGGACTGTCGATACGTACGAGGATTTGGCATTGGCCAATGAAATCGCCGCACACTTTCCGGCTCAAGATTTTGGCTGGCACCAAATTCTGGACGTCGTTGAGCGGCATCCGAAAATCAGCCAAATCAATGTCCACGTTAATCAGAAGGCGGCGTGATCATGGAACGACCGCCCGTACTTTTGGTCCGGACGGACGGGAACAGCACAATCGGTTGGGGGCATTTCACTCGCTGTCTCGCCGTGGCCGAGCAATGGACTCTGCTGGGAGGAGTCGCACACTTTCTCTTGGGCGATACCGACAATCGTTTGCAGCAAAATCTGGATCAGAAAGGCATCGAGTATTCGTTTGTTGGCGTTGCTGATGATTTGCAAGTCGATGCCGCGAGAACCGCAAAGCTTGCCGGTGAACTCCATGTCGCTTGGGTGTTACTTGACTCTTACCGGATCGATCAGTCGTTTGTCCGTGCTGTCAAGGAGCAAGGGCGCTTCGTGGCGCGGTTTGATGACGCAAATGGTAGTGGTGAAGAGCATGAGGACCTGGTGATCAATGGCAATGCACACACGCTCGAGCAGCCGACTCATTACGTATCCCACATCAAGTTGCTCGGATTGCGTTTCCTTGCCGTGCGCCAGGAAATCATTCGAGATTGCAGTATGGATGGTGGCCATAGTAGACGTGACAATGGGAACGATCAGGAGTTAGCAAGCAAGGTGTTGATCGCCTTGGGAGGAACATTTTCAATCAGATTGTTGCAGGAGTTGGTTGACGGAATCGAAACATGGGCTTCGAAACGTCGGACGCCGGTTCACGCAAGAGTCCTATGCGGGGGATCGGATCCCTCGCAACGTGAAGATTTAGAAGCAATTGTCTCCACGGTGCACGTCAATGTAACTTTCGTTGATCCAACGAGTCTCATTCGTGAGCACTATGTTTGGGCGAAGCTGTCGTTGCGGCTGCAGGTTCAACCCTTTACGAATTGTTACATCACGGTGTTCCCACTGTTGGCATCGTCACTGCCGACAATCAGTGGCCCGGCCGCGTCGGCTCTTCGATCGCTGGCGCCATTCAACTGGTCGACGGACGAGATGGCAACGGAATATTGCAGGAGCAACTGCCAACAAAACTAGAAAAACTGTCCGAAAGCCAGTCGACAAGCTGTTTGGTTGATGGTTTGGGGGCTGCTCGCATTGCAAAGCGGATGTGGTTGGAGCCGATTCACCTGCGGCCATCTACGAAAGATGACTCTCAATTTCTGTTTGACCTACGTAACGATCAACAAGTCGTTGAGAGTTCATTAACCGGTCGCGGTGTTGAATGGAGTGAGCATGACAAATGGTTCACGAAGATGATGGCCTACGATTCGTCTGCGATTTGGATCGTGTGTGCTCGCGATGGTGAGGCCATTGGCCAGGTGCGAGTGGATGTGCCGGACGGCGAGCTGCATGGTGTTGTCAGTGTGGCACTGTGCCCTACGTGTCGAGGAACCGGCATTGCACCGAGTGTGATTCGCGAATGTTGTGATTCGGTATCGCAATCGTTTCCCGAGTTGATGGAGTTGAAGGCCGAGATCAAGTCTTCAAACGTCGCTTCCCAAAAAGCATTTGAGCAAGCGGGATTTGTGTTGAGTTCCCCAGACCAAAACAATGTGATGACTGGGACAAGGACGCTTGAGACCCTTGTCGATTCAATTGATGACGGAACTTGAATACAATCGTCAGGCGTGCAATTGCCAAAGGCGTTCCAGAAACGCCCGCCTTCGATGGCTGATATTTTCCGATGAGTAGAGTTTTTCAACAAGTGAGTAATATCCTGATCGAAGCTCGTCAACAGTCATCTGTGCCGGTACAAAGTTGACATCGAATAATGTGCAGAGGTCCCAGTTGCCTGGTATGAGGATACGTTTTTCCTTGAGCAGCCGTGAGTAAAGCGGCGTCCCGGGAAATGGCGTCATCACCGTAATCTGCACTTCAAACAGCGGCGCATTCATCACGAAGTCGTGAATTCGTGCAAAGATATCTGGCGATTGATGGTCGAGACCGAGCACGAAGCATCCGTTGACCGTTACTCCATGATCCTGGATTCTTCTCACAGCATTCATGTAGTCGCCCGCGCGGCGTTGTTTGAAATTGGCACGCAATTCCAAGCCGTTTAGTTCATCGGGGCTTGTTCCTTCCAGTCCGATCAACAGCTGGCGGCAACGCGACTCACGCAGCCGTTTCATCAACGTTTCATCGTCGGCAACACTGATATCCGTTTCGGTGAACCATTGAACCCGTTCACTTTTGAGGACGTCACATAGCACCAATCCCCATTTGTGATCAACAAACGTGTTGTCATCTGCCAGTTCAATGAAGGGACGCTTCGCGACCGATTTGATCACTTGCAAGTCGCGCTCGACAGCTTGGGGCGTACGTTTTCGGTACGGTAAATCCAACATGATGCTGGACGCACAAAAGTCACACCGCCAGGGACAGCCTCGCGTTGTCTGCAATGGGAATCGATTCCATTCGCCGCCAGCCAGCAAATCGTAACGCGGCGATGGAAGCGAAGAAATGTCGACGGGGCCCAACTCACGTCCACTGTAACGCCGTTTCAACTTGCCATTTTCGAAATCTGCCAATGCGAGCGGCCAGGTTCGTTCCGCTTCACCCACAAAAACAGCGTCGACATGTCGTTCAACTTCTTCCGGGACAACGGTAGCGTGCAGTCCGCCCATCACGACTGTAATTCCCAGCTCGCGAAGTTGTTTCGCAACGCGATAGGCCTCAAAGGCCTGAGCCGTCAGTGCGCTGATTGCAACGATATCGCAGTCGATTACAGCATCGGGGACATGTGATGAGTCTTGGGCTTCGTAGTAAGCCACTTCATGACGGTCAGGTGTGACGGCGGCAAGCCAAAGCAATCCCAGGCTCGGCATTGAGGTAACAACCTCTCCGCGTTCGATCACGCCGGGAAGCGTCAAACCCAGTTTCAATAATTCGGGATCGTGAGCACGGAGGCCACTCATTGCCAGAAATCCGATTTTCATGGTGGCCCCATTTTGATGACTTCTACGACACCTGTGATCAGAGCAATCACGGGAATGAAAAACAGATGCCTAAACGATTTTCGCCATGCTGACAAAAAGCAGACTGTCGGCATTGCAATCCCTCCTACAATGAGGCTCCAACTGCCAATTGCTGAAAGTTCATGAGAATTTGGAGTTTGCGCAAGGGCCGCAAGAACATTGAGCATTCCCAGTGCCGCCTGAGCAATATGTCCCAAACGCAACATGCGTCTTGAAAACGATGAATAACCATTTAGCCATTCATCGCGATGAAAAAAAAGTCCGATAGCGGCGCCAGTCGCGAACGCAAGTAGAATCGATGACCAGCCGAAATACCAGTTTGACAAGTTGTTGCCACCGAAAAACAGGGAATTGAAAGTGTTAAACAAGACAAATTTTCAAAAGCCGGCTTTGATGCAGGGATGCAACATTTTACCCTATCTAGTTCAAACAGGTTTTGCAGTTGAGTTGAAATCAGTCGGTTTTTTTACTGAATTTGGCGGTGAATTCGACGTGCTGGATGTTCGTTTGTAGAGCGCAAACGCGGCCCAAGGAATCTCGAATTAGTTAGTCAATGAAACGATAGAAGTGGAGCACATGGGAGGATGAAAGATGCCAAATTTCAAATCGGAAGTCGCAACATTGGCGACGGCTGTCCGGTCTATGTAATCGCCGAGATTTCTGCAAATCACAACCAAGCTTACGAGCGCGCTGAGGAGTTGATTCATGCAGCCAAGGAGGCCGGGGCCGATGCAGTTAAGCTGCAAACCTACCGAGCAGACACGATAACAATCGATTGTCGAAACGAGTATTTTGCGATCAAACAGGGAACGGTATGGGACGGCAGGTACTTGTTTGATTTGTACGAAGAAGCCTTTACGCCGTGGGAATGGCAGCCGCGTTTAAAGGATGTTGCCGAGTCGCTGGGGATGGAGTTGTTTTCCTCTCCGTTCGATTTTGAAGCAGTGGATTTCCTGGAGTCGATGAACGTTCCCGCATACAAGATTGCGTCGTTTGAACTCGTGGATATTCCGTTGATTCGCCGCGTTGCGCAAACTAGAAAACCTGTAATCGTATCGACTGGGATGGGGACTGAGGAAGAGATTCGCCGCGCATTGAAAACACTTCAGGAAAACGGTTGCACCGATATGGCATTGCTGAAATGTACGAGTGCTTACCCCGCAACGCCAGAGTCGATGAATCTGCGAACGCTGGCCGCTATGCGGACTATGTTTGATGTTCCCGTTGGGCTGTCCGATCACAGTATGGGAATCGAGCGCCTGTCGTTGCCGTAGCATTAGGGGCCGCGATTATTGAAAACACATCACGATGCGACGAAGTGATGGTGGGCCGGATAGTAGTTTTTCGCTTGAGCCAAGTGAGTTCAAAGCGATGGTGGATGCAGTGCGCAACGCTGAAAAAACATTGGGGAGTGTTCAGTTTGGTCCATCTGATGCTGACAAGCGAAATCGAGATTTTCGCCGCTCATTGTTTGTTGTCGAGGACATGGCAGCTGGTGATGAATTCACAGCAGTGAATGTTCGCTCGATTAGGCCAGGTCACGGCCTGGAACCAATGCACTTCGATGCAGTAATCGGTAAGCGTGCGAATCAGGCAATTGAACGAGGGACACCGTTGCGGTGGGACCATGTCGGTGAATAAGTTTTACGGGGAATGAATGAAACGCAGAAAGCGCAGAGGCATGACTAAAGAAACGTGCCAGCGAAAAAAAATCCTTGCGTTTCTGCATAGTTTTTTTGAAATTCCTTGGCTCTATCATTTCGCGAGGAGATGATTTTTGAACGATTTGAACTCGTTAACGGAGGGAATCATCGGTGCGGCGATTGAAGTCCATCGTCGACTTGGACCAGGACTATTAGAAACAGCCTATCGAAAGTGTTTGCAGTTTGAACTGCGGAAGAGGAGATTTGAAGTCGTTGAAGAACAACCCATACCTGTTTTCTATGACGAAATTCAATTGGAATGCGGTTTTCGAGCGGATTTGCTGGTCAATGGCTGCGTTGTCGTAGAATCAAAGGCTAAATCGGCAATCCATCCGGTAGACAAAGCACAAATACTATCTCACCTTCGGTTGATGAAATTGCAAGTTGACCTGTTGATCAATTTCCACGAAGTCAGACTGGTTGATGGCCTGCATCTCATCGTTAACAACTTCGTGGGGTCCTGAATGCGATGTGGCATGACGGTTGAAACGCAGAGTCGCAGAGGTCGCGGAGGATTCTTACGATCATGTCCTCTGCGTTCACTGCGCCTCTGCGTTTCAGTATGGCTATTACCGCCGAAAGCCAGCGAGAGTTATATGAATAAGGAACAGTCGTTGGTGGTCCAGCTTGAAACCTACGGTTCAAAGCGGTCTTGACGGATTGCTGACTCAGGGCCGCAACGAGAAGCCGTCCCGATGGACACGTCTGGTGAACGGCGTGCAGAGCGAAGCGGAACTCAGTTCGCCTCGGCAAAGTCTTGCCCGTGGCACTCCCTTCGGCAATACTCAATGGCTGGCATCAACCGCCAAAAAACTTGGATTGAAATCCTCACTAGCCACGAGGCAGGCCCAAAAGAAAAAATAAGTAGAATGTCATCTTTTGGTTTTTTTTGTTTTTCAAACGCAGCATGGACATTCGCAATCAAGCGGAATGGGAGAGAAATATTGACAACGGGTAATCAGGCTGTAATGTACCAATGCAATAAAACCAGAAACAAACGACTATACAATATCACGCTACTTTGCGTGTCAATCTTACATCGCTGGCAATGCGCCTTTATTTCTTCATCGCCTGCTCTCTATTAGTTATGCTTGTCGTACCGGATGTTCCAAGCAAAATTTGGCTCAGCGAAAGCCAGTTGACTTCGACCAAATGCCATTTTTTCACCATCCATCAACATCAGGTTTGATTGCGAAGCTTTGTTTTCCTAGTGCCAACGAGCACAACGACAATTTCGATTTCATATATTATGTTCTTGAGTGGGATGAGTCATTTCTGGATAGCGACGAATGTATTCTTGAAGTTTTCGACGTCAAAATGTTGACTGAAAGTGATGATCGCACGTATCGAATTCGAAGCGATCATTTCAAACGATCAATCGGTTTCAAGGAAACCGAACGTATTTGGGTTGGAATCGCAAGCTTGGATATGCAGAATGAGTTTAAATATTTGCAAGCGTCAATTTGCGTGAGTGTCAAAAATGTCAACACTCATGAATCGAAAGTCGTAATGTGCTATTCGACTGCATATCGATTATTGGAGACATCGTCCGGTGACATTAGCAATGGAGCACTACTTGTTCCCTTATCAAGTTGTAGCGATGAGGTCGAGTGGTTAGACTGACCAATTGCGTTGTCGAACAATCCCCTTCGATCCTTCGTAAATCTGGCTTCGCTTTGAAAGTTCATTTTAGCGAAGGATCGGACCGATGACGAAAAGGGCTTCTGCCCGGGAACTCAATAGCAGATCACAAAAAGGGAGATTCTGCTTTACGAGCAGTTTTTGTTTGATTAGCTGTGGCGATGCCACGAACTCCTAGGTCACGTGCTACTTCGGTGTGACTCAAGCCCAGTTCGACCACCTTTTTTACGGCTGCCAATTTGTAATCCCGTCCAAATGTTTTGCGTGTTCGTTTCATCGAGTTTCCGTTTGTCATACAGTCATGACAAACGGAGGCTCATTGTCTACCAACTCTGGGGAGCTTAAGTTCGAAAAAATCAGGTGATGGCAATGGTGCTGGTAATGAGTTATTTTGATGTCGGTGAGAAGTTTTGATTTGCGCGACTTCCTGGAACCTTTGCGATTGCCTTCTAAAGGAGAATGCTCCGTGTACTATGCGAATGAACCAATGTACATGTTCACAGGGATGTTGACCCCGTTTTTATTTGCCATTTCGATGGGCCTGTTCTTGCTCACCATTACGCAGACCATTTGGCGTGAAAAAGTGACGAATTTGCGTTTGGTCGTCTGGTCGTCTTACGCGTTTTTGGCCTCGTTGCTTGCAGTCTTCGTCGGAGTTGGCGGCTCGTTTTACTATCAATTGTTCCAGCAGGCAATTGAACTTCCATTTCTGACGTTCGTACTCGCGAGTGTATTGATGGCAATCAGTGTCGTGCTATACATCTTGGGAATTACTGCACGAGTCAAACCCGGAAACCGATCCCAATCGTCTTACTCAACAAGCAATTCGACGGCCACAAAAACACCGTCTGAGCCGTCGCCATCCGCAAATCCAGCTGACGAGAAAGAACCGTGGGATTTCTAGCAGCAGCTTTCCTTGGAATCGATTCGTTTTTGCCTCAAAAGCTGCCTGCGAATCTAATTGGTAATCTGTAACGATTAGCGAAACGAGTCATATCTTTCGAAGGGATTCTCACGTAAGGGTTGTAGGAGGCCGAAATTCGGAATACGCAGCCTAGTCCTTTTGCACCATGTTTCGACCCAGTCGGTTGCGCCGAATTCGATGCATTTTCGCTTTGTGTTTCTGTAAAACCTGGTGCCCCATGCGCATTGTCTCGTCATTTTTGATTTGCTCTATTATTTTTCCTACTTGCTTGGTCGCACAAGAATCAACTCAGTTGCCCACGACAGGCAACGTATCAAAGCCGAAATTGACTGCAACCGGAGTCGTTGTTGAAATGATTGATGACGTTGAAAAGGCAGAGAAGCCCAATGTCATCGAAGAAAAAGACGACGCGAGCGAGACGCCTGCGCCGATCAGTTTGGACTGCGGTGATAACAAACCGGACATTGAAATTGGCGGTTGGTCTCAACTTGGCTATCACAATCGCAGCACCGGGATGTTCAACAATCATCCCGACCAACTGCAACTGCATCAGACCTGGCTTTACGCCGAAAAGATTGCCGACGGCTCTCAAGGCCTTGGCTTTGGTTTCCGAATTGACTACGTCTATGGAACAGACGGCCCCGACACTCAAGCGTTCGGCAATCCACCGGGCTCTTGGGATATCGATTGGGACAACGGCGGGTTCTACGGCAGCGCTTTACCGCAGCTGTACGGTGAGGTCGCGATGGGAGATTTGTCGTTCAAGGTCGGGCATTTTTTTACGACGGTAGGATATGAAGTTGTTCCGGCAAATGGCAACTTCTTCTACTCGCATGCCTACACCATGTACAACTCGGAGCCGTTCACGCATACCGGAGTGTTGGGTAGCCTGGATATGGGGGACGTCAACGGATACTTTGGTTGGACCGCAGGATGGGACACTGGCTTTGATCAGTTTGGCGGTAGTAATTTCCTTGGCGGATTCAGTGTCGATTTGAGTGATACCGAAGCGCTGACATACATGGCTACGGTCGGCAAAATCGGGAACGGAACAGACCAACAAGGTTACTCTCATAGCCTGGTGTACGACGTTGCGGTAACGGACCGACTGGACTACGTCATACAAAGTGATCTCGTTGACTTCAATTCGACTGGTGCCGGAGACAAGCGTTCGATTGGATTGAATCAATACCTGCTCTATGACTTGAACGACAAATGGCGCGCTGGAACGCGTTTTGAATGGTGGCGAACCGAAGTGAGTCCGGGAGACAACGCCGATCTGCTTGCCTGGACCGTTGGGCTGAACTATCAACGATCGAGTCACCTCGTTTTCCGTCCCGAACTGCGCTGGAATCGGGACAACCAGGGAGTGCTGATCCCTGCTGGCGACAATCAGAAAATCGGTTTCGGCTGCGACATGATTTACACGTATTGATCGCAGCAAAAGAGTCGAACTACTCAGAATCGCAACGGCTAGTTATCGAAGCCCGAGCATCAATTGTTTTTCGTCGGATGCTTCCGCGGGGTTCAGTTCTTTGTACAACAGGCTTGGCTGAATGCCGCTGTTGTTCTGGTACTTGTCACTCTGGTATTCCTCGATATCGCCAGCGATCTGATGATAGAAGATCTGGCAAATCTCAATGTTGGGGTAGATCCGAATCGGTTGAACGGCAAACATCTCTAGCGTCCAGAATCCGTTGAAGCCGACGTCACCGAAGCCTGCAGTGACGTGAACGAACAAGCCAAGTCGGCCGATCGATGAACGCCCTTCGATCATGGGTACGAAATTGTGTGTTTCGGTACGTTCGTTGGTGCGGGCAAGGTAAAGGCGGTTTGGCTCCAACACCAATCCACTTTCTGGAATCGTCAAACGGCGGGTCCGATTCCGTTTCTTCATGTCCAGAACGACCTCTTCATAAGTGAGTATTTCTGGATTCAGCGACAGATTGTAGCTGTTGGGATTGATGCGGCTGGAATCAAATGGCTCGATGATAATATCTTTGCCAAGGTTTTTCCGGATTTCTTCACCAGACAAGATCATGGTAGCAACCGCCATAAATCGCTTGGAATCGAGTTTTTGATAGCAAGGAAAATTCTGTACGTGTCGACCGCGGTTGTCAAGTAACGACATTGGCTCGAAAATGTTTTGTACAGGTCGGGCCACCGGCAAAATTCATAACAAGAGAACAGGCGATTGTAAGCGTTTATGATTGGAATTCGATTCGTGAAGACATGGATGTTTGTATTGCTGTTCATTGGAATCGTCGCGTTCTGGCGTGAATGCCAGGCTCAAAATCCGCAGTGCCCCGTCGTCGTCAAAACTGAAGCATTGCTCGGCGAGCCATTTGGTATCGGGATGGTGAGTTTCAGAATGCCCACGCAAATGGGTGAAGTCGATCCCAATCTGGTCATCAGGACGAATGCCATCCAGTTGACCGAGCGAAACGATCGAATTTTTTATCCAGCGGAGGGGCATCCGGCAGCGACTCGATTTTTTCGGGGAGTCTTTGGAGCCGCCGATCAGCCGGCTGACGAGCTACTGTCGATCTATTTTATGTTCCGAGGTGCCGAACCGCTTGAATTGACACTTTGGGGCTGCGATGGAGTCAACGTGCGTGTTGAGCCGACGGTTGTTAAAGGCAAAAAGTTTCAACGCATTCTCAAACAATGGTGGCGCGAGTACCAAATCTCGTGTCGCAACCAATCCGACTTTGGTGATTTCCCCGATTTGGTCGGAACGTATCTCGTCGAAATGTTGGCCAACCGGCTGGGGATTGATCGTCCCAAACCACTGGAACCCACTTCGGATCCCATGCGCCGAACGATGGAACTGTTGACTGATATCGATCCATTGCGAGCGGACATGATTCGACGGTGGTTTATGGGCGAGGCCCAATTTGAACCTGAGACGATGAATCTGCCGCCGAGTATGTACTCCGAGCCGTTTGTGTTGGATATCGATGATGGGCAACCAGTGGAAGTCGAACCGACTGCTATGCACGTTCCCGACGACTGCTTTTATTTGCGCTTTGGAACTTGGGATAACCAATTGTGGCTAAAGCGACTGATTGAGGAGCACGGCGGTGACCTGGGCCGAATGGTTCGTTTGCGAGGCTTTCAAGCCAAAGTCAAATCGAAATTTCTAAACCAGTTGGCGTTGGAGTCGTCACAAATCGATGAATGGTTTGGTGGTAATCTGATTGCGGATGTGGCGGTGATTGGTCGCGACACCTATTTCAATACGGGAGCGTCCGTAGGAGTGTTGTTGTATTCCAAGGATGCCGATTCGCTAAACTCAAGGATCTTGCAACGCCGGAAACGCTTTGCTGACGATCCGGCTAATCGTTCGAAATTGGAATCCGTCGAGATTGCCGGCGAAAAGGTTTCGTTTTTGTCAGCAGAAGACAATCGATATCGATCGTTTTATTTGAACGTTGGAAACGCTCATCTGTTTACAACGAGTCGCGCGATTGCCGAGCGCTTTTTGACCTGTTTCGAAGACGGTACCTCACTTGGAAACTCAAACGAGTTTCGCTTCGCGCGAAAGCAGTTGCCCCTTGATCGAGAAGACACGGTTTTCGTCTACTTCCCGTCTCGGTTTTTCAAAAAACTGCTGGAGCCCCAGTATCAAATAGAACTTTACCGTCGCGGAAAATCCATTACCGAAATGCAGCTGATCCAGTTGGCGAAACTGGCGGCGTCCAATGAAGGTTTCCCGGAGGCAGCAACGGAGTTTCTGATCAACAATGGTTTCTTGCCGCAAGTGTTTGCGGATCGACCTGCCGGAAGTCAAATTGAAATTGTGGATGGAGAGTGGGTTGACCGCGATCGTGGAAGGCGGGGATTTTTTGTTCCCATTTCTGACATCGAGATGAAACAGGTCACTCGATCGGAATATTTGTGGTACGTCGATCGATCAGAGTTTTTTGCAGACTACGTTCGCCATTTTGAACCAATGTTTGCTGCGGTAAAACGTTACGACAAAGGGGACAGTATTGAACGGATCGTATTCGATGCTCGTATGGCTCCCTTTGGCCAAGAGAAATACGGTTGGCTGACGTCAATGCTTGGTCCGCCGCTCCAAGCGGAAATTGTTGGCAGTCCAGATGAACTGGTGCGATTGCAATTGTCGCTTAAGGGAGGTGTGTGGCAACGCGATGTGCCCCCGCATCAATTGTTTGCGGCAATTGACGGAGATGTGAATCCGGATATTGATCTGAAGCCCGCGTCGTTTTTTGATGCATGGAAGACGCTGAAGCAGGTTCCAGGTTACCTCGGCGGTTGGCCCAAGCCAGGTACATTGGATTGGTTGCCGCGACTGGGTGGACGCCCTGATGAAAATGGTTTCACACATTCGCGATTGCTAGGGCTTTGGCGGCTACAGTTTGGCGATTTTTCGGTGTTGGCGTTTGATTATGAACGCCTCGCATCCCTCAAAAACAATTTGCAAGTGATCCCAGCCGAAAGACCCGCGCAGATGCGACTCATGATCGGAGATTTGGCGAAATCGAATCTGGATGGTTGGGCAAACGTGTTGAATTATCGCCGTGCCTGGGAGGCGTCAATCGCAAACGCCCAATTGATGAATATGGTCGTTGACCAATTCGGAGTTTTGCCTGGTGACGCACAGTCGACCGCGGAGCAACTACTCGATGTCAATCTGGTTTGTAGCCTGGGTGGTGAATATCAGTTAATGCCCATTGCAGGTCGATCAATTTGGGTGTCGGACAAGTGGCCGGACTTTACACGTCCCGAGGTTCCCGGTGAGTACAGGGCGCCCGTTTTGGGCTGGTTTCGAGGTCTGGAAGTAGAATTGACGCATGTCAACTCTCAGTTTTCCGTTCATGGATTCCTCGACATGGAACGATCTCAAAGCACGGGAGGCGTTTTGCCTTCGTTCGATCTGTTTAAGGGATTTCAAAGCCTGATACCTGGTGGCGGCGCAAATAAAGACGACCCCACCAAAAAACAAAAATGATGTCGCGAGTTGAGTGTGTCGTTGAGCCTTGTGCATCGCCTCCTACCGGCGTTTGCAAAACGTGCGACAATTCTGTTTTCGAACCCAACTACATTGCTTCCGAAATTTGAATCATGGAAATACTCATCGCATTGTTCGCGCTGTCGGCAATGGAGATCGTTCTGGGGATCGACAACATTGTCTTCATCACCATCGTTACCAATCGCTTGCCGCCGTCTCAGCAACCTGCCGCACGCAAGTTGGGGCTGGTTTTTGCGTTGGTAACACGCTTGCTTTTGTTGGGGACGATAGCGTATGTCGTTCACAATTTGACGAATGCGGTGTTTAACCTTACCGAGTTGGGAATACCCGAGTCGCGTGTAAAACGCTTTGGAGTTCCCGAGGTAAAAGGTTTTTCCCCTGAACACATCAAAGAATATTTTGATTCTGCAAATGGCGTTTCGATTAAAGATATGATTTTGTTTGTTGGCGGGGCGTTTCTGGTTGGAAAAAGCGTTTATGAAATTCACGAGCAGGTAACCGGCACCGAACATAGTGACACTCCGAAATCTGCACGCGCTTTTTGGGGAGCAATCGTGCAGATTGCGATTCTCGATATCATTTTCTCGCTGGACTCCGTGATCACTGCAGTTGGGATGGTCAAGGAAACCTGGGTGATGATGACAGCCGTCGTAATTTCAGTAGCCGTGATGCTGTGGTTCGCGGAACCGATCAGTCGCTTTGTGGCCAAGCATCCAACGCTGAAGATGCTCGCGCTGAGTTTCATGATTTTAATTGGCGTAATGCTGGTCGCTGAAGGCGTGGGCGCTCACATGGACAAGGGCTACATCTACTTCGCGATGTGTTTCGCGTTGGTTGTTGAGGTGCTGAATATGAAGTTGCGAGCCAAACCACAAGACGCACACGACTAACGACTTGCACGGAAGTACCATTCCCCGTTTTATCGGTCAGTGCGTGCACGTTATTTTGTCACGCGAACACTACGTTGGGATGTAAAGGTGCGGCCGAAATCATCCGTAGCCTTCACTTCGATCAGGTGCACGCCGGGAGGAATTGATTCGGTAACCGTTGACTTCCAAAGATGCGTTGATGGCTTCGGTTTTGTTAACCGAGGCTCATTCGGGTCACCTGACGCTTGATCCCAGTCATACATGCGTTGAAAAAACGGATCGATCTCATTGACCTTATCCATGGTTATCCATTCCCCTGCCCCATCAATTCGGTAGGCGACTTTTGATTTATCAGACCCGTTGTAAAAGTTCACAAACAACGGCGTCTCATTCACTTCAGATTCGCCAAGCATAACCGGATATTCAACTCGCATTTGATTGCCACGTTCGACACCAGCGGCGAGGTAATCCAGTGTGTAATCTTGCCCATCAAACGTGATCACAGAACAACCATTGGGACCACCGTCCGCCATCGTCGTGTGCGGAATTCCACGCTCGTCTTTTTGGCCTGACCACCAGCTGCCACTCACGGTCACGTTGACGATGTGGTGATGTGGCTTGTCGCCTTGCCAACCTTGCTCTTGGCCGAAGTAGACGTGTTCATGGGTGTGAGTGTGGCCCGAAATTGAAATACAGAATGGGCGTTTCTCGATTAGTCGGAACAAGTCTTGGGTGTCTTTGGTCGAGTAAAGTGGAACGTGCATCATCAAGACAACCATTTGATTTTCTGGACACAATTCCAAATCGCGTTTTAGAAACTCGCGTTGTTGTTCACCGAAGTTTGCAGCATATCCCATTTTGCCGTCACCCTTTTGTTCCCAGTCGATATTGTCCATGACCACAAAATGCACTTGGCCATAGTCAAACGAGTAATAGCTCGGTCCGTAAATTCGTTCGTAGGTCTCGTTGATGAATTGGCGTTCGCCGCCGTCATAGTTGACGTCGTGATTCCCGATCACGTTGTACCAGGGGATCCCGATCAGTGAGACGGTTTGATTGAGCGACGAAAAGACGTCCAAGTCATCGAAGACGATGTCGCCAAGCGTGACGCCAAACGCGGCCCGGTAACCGATCATCTCGCTGACGACGTCATGGGCGATGTAATCCACTTCCTTGTCGTTTCGCGGTTGAGGGTCACCAAACAGGATCACACGAAACTGATCTGGCTCACTCTGTCGATACAATGGAAAGTCAATTGACTGAGGGAGCGGACCAGTCGGTTCCACTCCTGGAAATCGAAGTTTGGGTGATCCATTTGGTTTGTGGAGGTAGAAAAATCGCGGCAAGTTCAATTCATTGATGTCGGTGCGAAACCCACTGGGTTTGATAACAAATATTGCCCCGTCGTTTGAAATAGGCAGCTCGTATTCGCCCGTTTCGTTAGTTTTAACGATTTCAATTCCGTTGCTGACACGAATGCCTTGAAACGCCGAGTCCCCTGGCGAAAAGCGTTTGTCGCCGTCGTTGTCAATGAAGACTCTTCCACGGGCGATCTGCTGCTCCGTGACTTCCTGCGGTTCCTCGGCCGCTTGAACTACCGAGGCTCCAGTAGGCTGATTTAATTTCTCTGCAACCTGAAACCCCATGGCAACGGGCAAGTGAAGCAACATCAGGATCGCCGGAAATGCAGCAATTGTTTTCACCGTTTAGACCTTGTTCAAATCTGGAACTGTTTGTTTTGTAACTTGACCAAACCAGCCAACGTAACTGACGTCGCGATGGGGTGCAACAAGCATGTGACGTCGATTCCGGCAATGCAAACTGCATTTTTGGGCCTGCCAGCGACGATTACTTGAGCAAGAACAATCGTTAATTTAGACTTTGATTTGGTAATAGACGTGACGATCGCGTCCCATATGAATTTCTGATGAAGACAGGCAAATAATGGCAACCGAATTCAGTGAAGCGGAATTGGAAGCGTACCTGGAAGAATCGCTTGATCCGTCGCGTGCCTCCGAAATTGAGGCGGCGTTGCGATCCGATAAGAAGTTGATCGCCCGCTTGTCACATATCAATGGTCGACGTGACGCTGGAATCCATACGCTTGGTGAGATTTGGCGACAAAATCAAATCGGTGTGCCCACAAGCGATGAAGTCGCAAAGTATTTGTCTGGCGAACTCCCGGAAGACTTGGCTCAATACATCCATTTTCGCCTCGAAGTATTGAAATGTCGTTACACAAATGCTTTGTTGGCCGATATTGAGCGGCAACAGGAGACTGGGGAGTTTCAAGCGAAGAAGTCTCGTCGCGAACGTTACCTGAAATCTTCGGCAGGAATGGTGAAACGCCGCGACGATTGAGTTCTGAATCCAAACGTCGCGATCGCGAATTCCGAATGAGCAGCGTGATTTGTTCTAAGGTTCGCGTGCAGCGGAATCAAGCGCTTGCAGCAGTGGATATAGGAAATACTCGTAGACCTTGCGCTTGCCAACAACAATTTCGGCTTCCACCGACATTCCCGGCAGCAATCGGAAATTCTCAGGGACATTTTCCAGTTTGTATTTGTCGGTCAAGTCGACCCGTGCATGATAAGTTGAAATGGGTGGCATCCCCGGAGCCGTTTCCTTTTCAAAACTCCCTTCGCTGATCGTGCGAATGGTTCCCGAAAGGAAACCATGTCGCTGATAGGGAAACGAAGCCAGCTTGATGCGAACCTCTTCTTGAGTGTGTACTTGGCCAATATCCTTCCCAGGAATTTCAATCTGAACTTGAAGCGGAGCCCCGAGCGGTACCAATTTAAAAAGTGGATCGCCCGGTTTGACGACTGACCCAAGAGAACTGTCAGCAACTTCAAATACATAAAACTGATCGTAAGGCGAATCAACGGGAACAACGATTTCTACGAAATCTTGTGCTCGTTTGGCTTTGTTCAGTTCTTGAGTAGTTTCGGAAATGGTCTGTGCGACTTCGGTTAGCATTTTGGCGATTTCTGCTCGCCAGCCAGCGATATATGCCTTTTCGCGTTTTTCCAAGGCGTTGATATCGGCTTCAATTTCTTTAGTTTTGCCTCGCAATGTCTCCAGCTCTGTCGCTTTTTGTTTGTGTTGCAGACGCGTGTCGAGAACCTTGATCTCAGAAACATTTTGGTTTTCCAATAATCGTTCGTAGCGGTCTAACAGTTCTTTAAACGTCTTGACGGTTTCTTCCTGGTTACTAATCTCCAGAGAGTTGTTGGTCATCTGGATATTAAACTTGGACCGTTCCGATGCGAACTCTTCCAGTCGCGCGTTGTATTCCTTTTGGCGTTCGACGAAGGCAGTGAATTGAGTTTTCCACGCCAAGCTCTCTTCATGTCCAGTGATTTCGAAAACTTCGTTATGGTTCTCGGCCTGCAGGCGAGTATGCAGCGCAGATGAGGACTCCAAACGAGCTTCGAGCGCAGCAACATCGGCGACGGAAAACGTCGGGTCGAGTGTGGCTAAAACCTGTCCGCGTGATACGATCTGGCCAAACTGCACTTCGATACTTCGCACCGGTGCATTTGACGCTGCCTGAACGATCTGGATGTCCTCAACAATCAGCTTTCCTTGCGTTTCAACGATCTTGTCGACTTCGGCCCAGTACGCCCAAATGCACAGTGCCGCGACCAGGGCCAAAACTAGATACAGAGTTGCGTAGGTTGGAACGGAGCGGAACGCTGTTCAATTTCAACTGCGTCTGGCTGAAATTCTGTGATGACACTTCGCAATCTTGGATTTCCAAAGACGCATAGCATCTTCGCGAGCGTTGCCGTTTGGCCTCGCGAATTTCTTTAGCGTTTCGATCTACACGTGTCCGACTTGTTGTTGCCATAGGTCTCGATAAATTTTGCAGGATTCAAGCAATTGTCGGTGTTTTCCCATGCCTTCGACTTGTCCTCGTTCCAGCACGACGATCGAATCACAACCCGTCAAGGTCGTCAAACGATGGGAGACGATCACGACCGTTCGGCCCTTGGCGATTTTGGAAAGGTTGCGTTGAACGATCGCTTCACTTTCCGGATCCAATGCACTGGTCGCTTCGTCAAAGACCAGAATTCGAGGATCGGTCAACAATGCGCGAGCAATTGCCAAGCGTTGTTTTTGACCGCCGGAAAGGTTCGAACCGTTTTCTTCCAATATCGTGTCGTAGGACTGCGGAAGCGCTCGATGAACTCATCTGCACCGGCCAGGCGTGCTGCATAGACAACCTCCTGGAAGCTCGCGTTGGACTTGGCCATCGAAATGTTCTCTTTGACCGTTCCTCGGAACAGGAAATTGTCTTGAAGAACGACACCAATGTTCTGCCGCAAGTGCGAGATGTCAAGCTCTCGAATGTCCAGGCCATCGATGCGCAGCAAACCTTGTTGCGGCGAATACATGCCTTGGAGCATGCGTGTCAATGTTGTCTTTCCGCTACCGCTTCGGCCGACAATTCCAATGACCGAACCTGCAAGGGATTTTCAACGAAACATTGTCGAGTGCCGGTTGTGAGGTCGGCGAGTAATTGAATGTCACCTTTTCAAATTCGATCTGCCCTTGAACCGGTGGACGCAGACCTGAACCAATTCCAGCCTCGCGTTTGCGATTCATTACCGTTCCCAGCATTCGCACGCTGAGTGCTGCTTCCTGGTAGGAGTGAACTAGTGAAACCAGTTGAACGAGCGGGCCGGTTACACGTCCGGAAATCATTTGAAGGCGATCAAGGCGCCGACCGAGATCTCACGGTCTAGTACCATTTTGGCACCAAACCAGACGATCGCGACCGTCATCAATTTTTCCAGCAATTTGGAAATGGTGGTCGCAGTCAATGAGATCTTGCCGACGCGATAGTGCATCCCAACGGACTCGGCGGAGCGTTGGTCCCATTTTTTGCGTTGGGTAGGCTCCATACTCAGGGCTTTGACCGTTTGAGCACCGTGAATGGTCTCGACGAGCATCGCTTGGCGGTTTCCTTCCGCTTCATACAAAGCTTCAAGTCGTCTTCGATATGGTCCCAGGAGTACGCCAATGTTGAGCGCAAGTAATCCGGAAAATGTCAAAACAATGATGGTCAGGCTGACGCTGTACATCAACATGATGGGCACAAAAACAAACAGCGAAACCGAATCAAGAATCGTCAGAAACAGACTGCCTGTGAGAAATTCACGGATTTTGGATGTCTGTTGCATGTGCTTGGTCAAAACACCCGCCGTGATTTGCTCAAAAAAGTTCATAGGCAACGCGAGCAAGTGCTGGAAGGTGCGTGTCGAAACGCGAATGTCAATTTTCGATGTTGCGTGCAGAAGTAAGTAGCTGCGCAAAAAATTGAACAACGCATCGAATAGGAGGGCGACGATGATTCCAACCGTGATCACATGCAAAGTTTGCATGGCGTTATTCACCAGAACTTTGTCGATTACGATTTGGAAGTACAGTGGAACGACGAGTGCGATCAATTGAATCACGATCGCAGCGATTGCGACATTGACAAATGGGAACCATTGTCGCTTGACTTCAGGGATGAACCATTTGAGGCTGAACGGTTGTTCCTTGTCAAACAAGCTGCGAGCCCGTTTGCAGAGTACTGCTTCGCCTCGCCATTTCTTTTCGAACGTTTCTCGGTTCAAAAAGATGAAATCCGCGCGATCGGCAAGTGGGTCGAACAACGCGACTTGAGTCTCAGTTTTGCCGTCTTCGTTCTCATGGCGGCGCATGCCAACAATAATGACAAAATTTCCGTTTTCCAGTCGCACTATTACTGGAAACGCCTGTTGAATCTTTTCGAGGTGTTTCCAGTTCAATCGAACATGTTTTGCTTTTAGGCTCAGGTCTTGAGCCATGCGTAGCAAACGACGTAACGTGGGTTCTTCGTGCTCGAGGCTGTAGTCGTGCACTAGGCGTTCGGCACTTGCCTCGAGCCCATGGTGCCTTGCAACCAACGCTAGGCAACGGACTGCAGTGTGCTTCGACGTCTCATCAGGCGATTCGCTTGACCCATTTTGCGATTTGGGTTCGGAAGGCACTGGCTTGGCAGTTGATTGTGTTTTCGGATTAGGATTAGGTTGCTGTTGCTTGCCGTCATCAATAGTTGGATTTGCCGGAGCCTGCGCTGAGGTAGCGAATGCAGCATCTCGCTCGGCATCCGAATTGGGACCACGCGATTTTTGACTTTCCCCGCCTGGTTCATCGGGAAGATGTGAATCAGGTTGTTGGGGATCGTTGTTCATTCAATTGATCGATGTTGTATGGGAATGTTCGCGTCGTACGTTTTTAATCTGGGCGTTCTGGCTAACTGATTAGTCGCTATTCAGTGAGCGATGAAACAATATCGATCGCATAAATGCCGATGCCCTACAAAGCACTCAATTGTGTTTTGCGATAGGCACAAAAAAACCTCGCCGTTTCCGACGAGGTTTGTTGAGTTCCAAATGCCGGTAGGTAATTTTATACCGGAACAGCGATAAAGCCGAAGCTTGTTTCAAATTCTGTGACACGGAATTGCTGTTTCAAATTGGTAGCACCCGTATAGATTGACTCAAGGTCAATATCGTTACCAATCTGATTTCCGTCAGAATCCATAAACCGAAGGGTTTCGACGCGCGAGCCGCCCCAAGCCTGGTCGGTAATGAAGATCGAGCCTTGTGAAGCACCGCGATTGATCGTCAAATCGATTCGGAGATCGCGGAACCCACGGTCTGCACCGACTCGTGTAAACGTCAGATCGTTTTCCAAGGAATCAAAGTTTCCAGTCAAGTCTGTAATTTCGATTGCGTCGATGCCGCCCAATTGATCTTCTCTGATACGGTCAATACCGTCACCAGTTTGCCAAACGTAGGTGTCGTCACCTTGCATACCCCGCAAGACGTCGTTCCCACCGTCGCCAATCAAACGATCGTTCCCGATTTGACCGAACAATAGATTTCGAACTTGGTTGCCCTGGATGATGTCATTACCTCGGCCACCGCGAGCATTTTCGATAATTGTGTCGTATGCAATCATCAGACTATTATCGACTCCGTTCAACGAACTCCAACGACCCTCTCTCAAGTCGATATTGTTGTTCAGAAACTGGTTCGCGAAATTCAATGTGTCAATGCCACCAGCATCCCAGAGGATTTGTCGATGCGAGTTGTTGTAAACATATTGATCGTTTCCGGTTTGATACCCAGTATTGGCACCGTACATTTCCTGTAGTGCTAAAACATCATAAAGCATCATCGTGATTGGAAATTCCGGATGAGTCGAAGAAGTCGAATAACTCATCACCGTATTTTCGTGGAAGTCACTGTAGATTGGCAAAAACGTCAGTGGTTCAAATGGGTGCTTCAAGCCGATCGCATGTCCGATTTCATGAGTATACGTCAAGATTCCATAGCCACCCGGCGTAATGTTGTCTGGTCCAAAACCTGGCCCTGTTACATTGTCATCAGTTTTGAACCAAATGTCACCTGACTTCGATGACTTCCCTGAGGTTCCATCAGGCAAATAAGCCCAACCTTGACTGCCCGCTTGGGCGCAAGCACCCAAAGTGATAGTCGCTTGAGTTGCGAAAAGATCAAAGGGAACTTCGACGAAGTCAATATTGGCGAATTTCTCAATACCGTCGAAAATATCTCGAATCGTGTTGCGTTGGCCGTCATCCAAAGGTGTTGTGTCTTGAGCTTCTGGATCTTCAAGCGCGTAATACCCAGGTAATGGTGGGTAGGGCGGAGTTGCGTTCAATCCATCGATGAATGAATACGTTATCACGGTTTTGTTACCGTTAAATCCAACTCCGGGATTGTTGCCATCCCAAGCCTGTCCCGAAACCAATGCGCGTTCCGCAACCGGGTTAGTCGACACATCGAATTCGAGCCAGTCGGTCCAGTAAAGCCCATTGAAAGCACGGACCAAAACTTGATCAACATCGCGTCCACCCGGCATATCGGCCTTGCCACCTTCAATCTCAACATTGGCGAACTGAGTTGGATTAAACGTGTAAACCGTTTGTTGCGCAATCGGCGTTTCGTTTAAGGTAACTCGCGCCGACTTATTTCCAGGTGTAGCGTCTATAACTTGAAAGAGCTTGAATCTTGGCCCTGGGTCACTTTGAGAGAACAGCGACGACAAGGAGACATCTTCAACATCACTCAAAATGACTGATGTATTGGGAGTATCAATGTCTGGGCGCGGAATTGACGAGATTTGGCCTCGCTTGAATTGACTCATATAGCGACCGTCGTTGATCGCAATATCGTAGAATTCGACTTCACCCTGGTCTGCAAAGTGGTAACGAATGCTGTCGAAATCGTTGTACGGAACTGAAAACCATTGACCTTGCGTCATGGCAACGTTATTGACAAAGAACTGTCCACTGTTGGGGCCGGTTCCGGTATCTTTCAGCCAAATGACCTTCGGCGTATTTCCATCTTGATCTGTGAAGTCGTAGAAGTTTGAAATTCCCGATTGCCCACCGGTTTTCGATGACACATTCAACGCCGTTACAACAGGTCGGAAACTGTTGGCAGTTGTCGTGACGGTCAATGAGGCTTGCTCGCTCCAGTATTTCCCGTCTGATGCAATCATCGAAATCTGTTCATTCTGGACACCGTAGCGTCCAGAAACGTAACGAAGGCCTGGCAGATCATCTGGTGAAACAGCAAACCACTGTGCTTGAGGCATTTTTTGGCCCCAAACCGTAAAATAGCCCGATAATTCATTTGGCGAGCGATCAACGAACATCATTTGCTCGATCGCGTCACCGTCTCGGTCCGTAACTTCGTAA
This sequence comes from Pirellulaceae bacterium, assembly GCA_041399045.1. GTDB lineage: Bacteria > Planctomycetota > Planctomycetia > Pirellulales > Pirellulaceae > BJ22. Next base: position 296,144 of record JAWKTO010000002.1, read on the forward strand.
AGATCGTCTAATTGAAGGACTTCATTCGAAAGAATGCTGCCATTAGTTGTCGTGATTTCTGGCGCAAAGAACGAAGTGTTAACCGTCAGGATATTACCAGACGCGAGATTACTCCAACGACCGTCATAAGCCTGAAACGAAATCGACTCAGAGGATTCAATTAACGCGGCATGGAAGTAGACCGAATTTAATTCGCTTGCATCGAATTCAAGCCATTGGCCCGCGGCAACCCGAACGTTATTGAATGAGAAAAACGCCGACCAATTTTGGGTACCGTTGTCTCGCACGCGATACCGGAGGGCTGGATTGTTGTCCAAGTCCTGGTATGAAAACAAGGTTGATAATAGGGTCTTGGCGCTAGTTCAACACTCTTGTCAAGGATTTTTACAAGGGGTGCAAAATTGTTGGCCATGCTTTTCGTTCCTGCACTTCTCAAAAACTGGCTAGAAGCTTGTTAATTCGGGGCATATTGCGTGCCGCACGATCATCGAAAGTCAATGTCGCTACATTATAATCGGGTGTCACTTGAATCCAATGATTCAGCTCAAATTACCTAAAAATTAGGGGATTTCGGCGATCCCCTGTCGAGCGTTGCGGATGCTTGGGCCTCTGGAGTTCCCCCAGGTTGTTGCTTGACCAATCCAGCGTCAATCAGCTGTTTTACAAGGTTTTCCATTGCGCTGAAACTTCGCAGGAACCCCTCGGGTGGCATAACAATCCGTTGCTTGGGCTCAAGCCGAGGCTTGTTACCCTCAGAATTTTGGCTACCAACCAGCGTTACCAAGTCCATGCGAACCATTCCGCCTGAAAGCGAAATCTCACCAATTCCGTCCGCAAATACTTCTTGGTTCTTATCCATCTCTTCAGTTAACCTTTCGTTGCTATTAATAATCGGCGAGAACGAGCCTTGGCGGAACAAGTTTGGTAGTTCGTTCGCAAAGCCGCCGACACGACTCATCAGTTGACATGCCAAAAATTATACCGGATGGCCATTAATTTATCGGCAACTGATTTTGCCGACAAGAAAGATCTTCGTTCACGCCGGCGATAAATAAAAAACAACCCGTCAACTTTTACAGCAACTGGGTTGAATGGGTTGAGCGGGAGGATTGCGTCGGCTTTTTTGTTGGGCGGTTTTCAGAAGGACGTTGCCGTATGAGTGATTGCCCATTGGGCATGATGTTGAGTGGTTCGGAATAGAATCGTCACATTCAAATCTTGATTTTCGCTATCGACACCTTGAGCAGATGTCGCTACAAGCCCCATTTCACGCCCACCGTGCCAGAGTTTTGCCGGCGTGTCGAAATTTGGATTTTGGTTTCTCTGTGTCCCAAGAAAAGGGATACGTTGAGGAGATTTCATGGACGAAGTCGATTTCAGATCGGATGAGAGTACGCCAGAGGAGATTTCAATCGGCCTTTGGTCGGCCTTTCGCTCAACAATTCGCGGTGTCGATCAGCCAAGGTTTCTGACGGCGGGGCTCGTATTAGGATTGGCAGTCGGATTTATTCCGGCGTTTTCGATTATCTCGCCGATCCTAGCAGCGTTCCTTGTACTATCCCGGGCAAATTTGTTGACGGGATGTCTTGGACTGGCGTTCGGATTATTGACGCAGAATCGATTTTGGGATCGGTTTGATTCGGTTGGGCAATGGGTCGGCGAGCGAGCAGAATTACAATCGATTTTCGTAAGTGTTCAACGGCTGCCCGTTTGCGCATGGATGCAGATTGACAACTCAATCGTTTTGGGGGCAGTCACTTGTGTTTTGTTGGCGGCGCTTCCCTGTTATTTCACGGCACTTGTGTTCTTTCGTTGGTATCAGCCGTTGTTGGTTTCGACTCTTTCCAGAAACGAACGTTTGAAATGGATGGTCTGAACGAAAGACTGTGCCGCAAGGTTCCCGCGCGACTCAGTTCTGCGAAATGGATTTTGAATTCCACAATACGAATCGGAAAATTAGGATATGTCCAGGTTCAATCATCTATTGGCTCGATTGGTAATTCTGGCGCTGATTGTGCTTTGCCTTTGGATCGGCTCCAAACCAGTAGTCGACCGGATGGTCGTTTCGAAAATTCAGGCGTTGACTGGTGGGCACGCAGAAATTGCAAATATTGAAAGCGATCTGTCACGAGGGCAAGTGCGACTTCACGGCGTTTCGCTTGTAAATCCCAAATCGCCAATGGAAAATTTGTTGCAAGCCGATTTGATTGAATTTGAATTGGACGCCGACGCATTGTGGTACAAGAAATTTGTTGTTACCGATGGCGTCATTCGAAATTTGAAACTCGCGACTCCTAGGTCTACTAGCGGAGAACTCGACAAAGTCGCATCTGCAACGAATGCCTTGTCTGTGGTTGAAGCTTGCGATCCTGTTTTTGAACCAGGTGATGTCGATGCTGAAACGGCACAACGCTGGGTTGATCAATTCAGTCCGCATGTTTTGGGGCAGACGCAATCAGTGCCTGAAATCGCCACCAAGTTTTCAGTTGCATCAGCGGCGCTCGAAACAAGGTCTCAGCAAATTCGAGAACACATTCAACAAATTGTTCATTCCATTGCCAAATCCAAGGAATCTCTTGGTGATTCCCGATTCGAAAATCCTTTACGAGATGAACGCCTGAATTCGACACGCGTTGAATTGGAGACTGCGACCAAACAATTGACTGCCGCACTCAGGGAAATCGAATTGTTTCAAGCGAACGGTGCTGACCAGATTGCCAATTTGGTTTCTGTGACACAAAGTCAACTCGAATCAATGAACGAAATCAAAACGCCATTTCAGATAGACAGCGGATTAGCAAATGGTGTATTGCTTGAGGGGATTGAACGCTCATATTCAGAAAAGATCTTGAATTGGCTAGCCTGGTTCCGCAATGCAACACCAATTTCGAAAGATCTCCTACGTCCGCAAAATTCATTTGGCGCCCACATTCAGTTTCGAGGTGAGACGCCTCAAGCGGATTTGTTGTTCCGCAAATTGAATATCGAAGGCAGCGGGCAATTCGATGGCGAACACATCGAATATGCTGGAACGATTGAGAACCTTTCAACACATCCCGAGTTAATCGATGAGCCGATGAAGATTTTTTTTCGGGCGCAAGGTCGTGAGCATTTTGTTGTGGAAGCTACGGTGCGCCATGCGGATGGCAAATGCATTGAAGAATACCACGTCTTGTGCCCGGATTGGAAAAGTCCCGGGCGAGTTATCGGTGATTCGGATGTGCTGCTTGCCAATCTGGGAGGTAGTGACCTGAATGCGGAAGCAACGATCACGATGATTGATGGGGAATTGGATGGGAAAATTGTCGTTAAGCATCGAAACACGGCACTGATTTTGGAGGAGTTGCACCAATTGGCAGGTGGCGCAGTGGTTCGTGATCTTGTCAATCAACGACTTGCGGCAATCAATGCGTTTGATGTCTCTATCAGTCTAGGTGGAACATTGAGACACCCAGAACTGAAATCGGAGTCGGATCTTGGCAATTTGTTCAATCAGGCAATGCTTGAAGCGTTTGCACGCAAATCTCAGATTCAGATCGCAGAAAAGAAAGAACTGTTGAAAAAACAATTCGACGAATCCAATTCAGCATTGAAGAGCAAGTTGAATTCACTTGTCCAAGAATTGTACTCTAATTTGAACGAACCTCGCGAGACGTTAGCCGAATTGCAAACAACACTTGAAAAACAGGAGTCGACCTTTCGTTAGGTCCCATTCATCGCTTTAGCATTATGGGCAGTCATTCGCTAACGCGACGTAGGTTTGCCTTCCGAGACAACTTTGATCTCATCGTTCAAATTCAAAACTCCGGCAACGCGGCGGCAAGTATTGAGCGCAACTTGTTTTTCATAAAACGAATGCACGTCGCCCGATAAAGTAACCATGCCATTATACACGGAAACTTCTAGATTTCTGAATACCGAGAAGTGTCGACTGTGTAAAAATCGTGATACGCGTTGTTGCACATCGACGTCGTCGAAGTCGATTCTAATTCTCGATGTGGTTTGCGTCATGTTCCTGTGCCTTATGACCAAGTGTAGGGCGTGAGCGAAATGCCATCGAATTGAGGCGTCAAAAATTTGAATCTTTACGAAGGCGATTGAAATTTTGTTTGCCTGAATCTTGTTGTTTCGAAAACCTGTTTGTTTTTTCAGATACGACTTTTTGCGACTTTGATTTCTTGACGCGTAAGTGTATTCAATCCTTTCCCAAATTCTCGCAACGATTGCATGATTTGGTGTGAATTTCCCGCCGAACGCTAGCGTTCATTTCAATTGGAGTCATGCCAGACCCCGCTTTGACTATTCAAAACGACAAACCTTTTGATGAGTCGGCGGGATGGGGTGTTTAGGTTGTGGCAATGCCGCAATTTATAGGTAGTCGGCCAAGAATTCGTGATAACAAAATTGAATACTAGTGAGCTGTTGGTATTTGATTCGCTACTTGGACACTTAGTCACCTTTGATATTTTTGGTCAAACCTGGCCAGGGAGAGTGCTTGCGTTGCCAATAAAGGTTCCGTTTACAGTTTTGGTATTCGAGGGCATACTGGATACCCATAGACGGACAATACTGGACAACTCGACGTCAGACCAAGGAACCAATTGCAATGGACTGCATTGCTGTCAACCAATCATCGTCGTTGAAGTGGAGCTTCTATCAAGATGTGGTTCGCTATGCTTCACGGGGGCTGGACGGGATCGGCGTTTGCCGTCAAAAGTTGAGCGATGTTGGACGCGACGAGGCCGCGGACTTTCTGTATGAAATGAAAATGAGTGTTTCCAGCTTGAGTTGGGCTGGGGGATTTACTGGTTGCAACGCAATGAGTCTCCGCGACGCGATTGACGACGCAATTGATGGGATAGAGACTGCGGCGATGCTCAAGGCCAATTGCCTGGTGATTCATTCGGGGCATCGGAACGGTCACACGTACAAACACTCTCGACGATTGTTTGACGATGCCATGTTTGAGTTGTTGCCAATTGCCGAAGAACTAGGGGTTACGCTGGCTTTGGAGCCGATGGATTGCGTAAACTCACCACGTTGGTCACTGTTTTGTGGATTGCAGGAAACAATCTCAACCGTTCGATCGTTTGATGTGCCTCAATTGCAGATTGTGCTCGACTTATTTCATGTTGGTGGAGACCGGTCTGCTGCCCAGTGTCTTCAGGAATACCTTGATCTCGTTTGTCTTGTGCAATTCTCAGACCGAAAGAGTGCCGATGATTTCAGCTCAATACGAACTGTTCCGGGGGGCGGCAACATTCCACTATTGAGTTGGGTCAAATTGTTGGCTCATGCCGGCTACAACGGTCCAATCGAAGTTGAAGTATTCGGAAGCGAGACATCTCGTGTCGGTTATGACTATACACTCGTCCAATCATCAGCATTCCTGCATGATGCTCGAACAACACGACTATCAATTCAGAGTCAACCCGCAAATCGGGTTCGATAGCGGCGAATTGTTCCATTGAACATTTCTTCGGTTACGATGAATCGAATCGTCAGCAGTCCTTTCGATAGTACCGGTTGAGGTCAACTTACATTGCTATTCGTAAACGAAACGATTTCCATCCCTATTCGTGAGCTGCAGTTCACGTATTCGAGGTCTCCTGGGCCGGGCGGTCAAAATGTTAACAAGGTGAACACGAAAGCCACCTTGCATTGGTCATTTCAGAGTTCGGACGCCATATCGCATAGCGTGAAGGAGCGGCTTGGGCATCAAGCTCGAAATCGAATCAATACCGAACAGGAATTGGTCATTTCAAGCCATCGGTATCGAGATCAGAATCGCAACGTTGCAGATTGTCTTGCGAAACTCCGAGACCTCGTTCTGTTGGCTGCAACACCTCCGAAACCGAGGCGCAAGACGAAACCAACGAAAGGTTCGGTGAAACGTCGATTGGACAACAAGCGTCGGCTGAGCGAGAAAAAACAGGGACGGAAAGGCGGATTTGGGGACTAGATTTTGAACAACCTTGATGTCAACACAATCACGAACTGGTAGTCAAATGATGAAGAAGTAGTGCAGCAACATTGAATGCCCGGTTTGCCAGTCTCGCAATGGTTAACCAAAGCTGGGGAATCGAAGAGAATGATGAAACTCTGACAGGATGCCCCCGATTGACCCACGAAATTCCTATGGCATTCTATTTGTTCTGTGTTGTGATTAATTTTGGAGTTCGTGAAAGTCGAATTGGGCCCGACGATTAATCCGTATTTCCATGATGAATTGCGGAAAAGCCCCTAATTTTTTTTGTTCACATTTTGCAAATTTTCGGAATGGGAGCCAACGCTCAAGTCATGTCAAAGCGTCAGGATATCGACTTTATTCTCAACGAATGGCCGTTTGATCCGCACAAAATCAATGTCCGACGCGTCAATTTGCCTGAGCGTACGGTTTTGCAGTTGAGGCTGGATATGGGGTTACTGCAATTGGAAGTTGAATCGCGACCGGACGGTCAACGACCTCATGATGCTGACTCCTATTTCGATTATCTCAAGGCACAGGAATCCGAATTAGGAAGCGATTTCAAACTAAGCGACACGGATTGCAATGAAGTCGATCGCGAATTCGTGCAATTTTATCATCGCCGAATTTGTTGGTTGCATCTCCATGAGTTTGACAACGCTGTCCGTGATGCCGACCACACGTTGGGGCTAATGGATTTTTGCAAACTGCATTCGAGTGACAGTGACTGGGTTTTGTCCCACGAGCAGTACCGCCCCTTCGTCATCTACCATCGCACGCAGGCTGCTGCGTTGGCGGAATTGGAAAAAGAAGGCGAGGATACCGCTGAACGAGCAATCGAAGAAGTGAATCGTGGTCTCGAATTGATCCAAGGGATCTTCAGCGAATATGGTGCGGCAGAACAGTTCGACGACGATGAGATCGTTGTTCATCTGAAAGAATTTCAAGAAAGCCTTCGCAATCGTTATCAGGTTGGCCAAACGCTAGAAGAAAAACTGTCGGATGCTATCGATTCCGAAAACTACGAACTCGCTGCAAAATTGCGAGACGAGCTTCGACTGCGTGATGATGGTCGCTAGCGTTTTTTTTGGTCAAAACGGGATCTTATTCATGGAACGCTTTGAAATAAGTATCCGATTTCCAGATGAAAGCGACGGCTCGGACGAACTTCATCAATTCTTTAACAATTTTTGAACTTTCCTTAGCGATCCTCACGTATATGTTTTTCTACAGATAACGACCTTTTTTGGACAATGGAGTGTGAGCGATGCTAGTACTTTCTCGAAAAACACAGCAAGAAGTAATTATTGGTGAGAATGTTCGAATCACGGTTCTGCAAATCAAAGGCAACACCGTTCGCTTGGGAATAGAGGCCCCCCGAGATATTCGCGTCGTTCGCGGTGAATTACCAGCCGTTGACGATGAAGCCGGCGTGCCTGAAATGACTCTCCAAGACGAAGCCGTCGTCCGCGAGTTCACGTTGGATTTTGACTTGGAATCAGGTAGTTCGAATGAGACCGGAATTGGCAAAAGTGAAACCGTACGTGAAACTCCAACCGTTGGATATGAGGTCGTCAGCAAGGTATTGCCAGCCGACCGAATGCGAACTGTCTCCGTTCACAAACCGGCAAATCGAGGCTCGCGATCAGAATCCGGCTTTCGAGTTGTAGGTACTGATGGAGCAGTGGAACATTTGTCTGGTATCGACTCCGAATCAGTGAATGAGTCCAACGAGGAAGGCGAGAAACGTGTGAAAAACCACAATCGCGTCCTTGAAATCCTCGCTTCGCTGACCAAGAAATAGCCAAACGATTGTTGAATGACTTGGCGAAAGAATGCGTTCTACTTTCTATTCTCGTTTTGGAGCGATGAAATAATCTCAGGAGGGAATCAGGGGAGGGAACCCCTGAACGACTTTCTAAAACCTGCCTACTTGTTGCTTCCTTCCATTGCCTCTCTTCCAAGCCAAACGGACTGCCGCTACTAACTCGTAGGTCTCGGCAAGAACCTTCTTAGGTACTTTTTCTCCGTAACAGTTCCACCGTTTTGGGGCGTAAGCAGTGTTGCCCGATTGATTGAAACGGTGTCAGTTTGCGGTCAATTTAGATTCAACTTGTTGCTGATTGTTTGAAGTACTTCTTTTGCAATTTGATGACCAATGGGAAGCGCAATGGTTTCATCCTTCTGCAACATTTCTTCGACTCGATTTCGAGCAGCGATGACCGTGCTATGACTTCGCTTGCCAAAATGATCGCCAATTTCCGAAAGTGCAGCGGAAGTGTGCTCGCGACAAAGCCACATCGCCAGCATCCTGGCTGAGCTCACGCGTTTAGCACGGCTTGTTGAGCGGATTTCCGATACGCCTACTCCGAACAACTCGCAGACTGCCCGCTCAACTTGAGGGATTGTCGTCAATCGGCAATTCGAAGTATGGGTGGCAGGTATTAGATTGTCGACTAGGAATTCATCGACGGTACAGTCTCGTATCTGACTGGCCGCGCAAATCTGATTGATGGCTCCCGAAATACGCCGACCGTCTCTGCCGGAACGTTCTGCAATCAAACGAATTACTGAATCTGACCACTCCAAATTCCGTTCGCGACACAATCGACGGCAAATATTCTCGCGACTGACACCTTCAGCAAAATTCAGCGTGCAAGCCAACCCGCTATTTACTCGGTTGACAACTTCGTGGCCCAGTTCAATCAACTCCAGCGGACTTCGGTCGCTCGACAAAATGACTTGTTTACCATTTCGAATCAAGTGATCCAGCGTGTACTGTAATTCAGCGATGGTCGCTCTTTTGTTAGCAAAAAACTGTATGTCATCAATCGCCAACACGTCGACATCACGGTACTTCCTGCGGAACATTGGAAGACCTGTTCCGCGCAGTGATTGCAAGAAGAAGCTGGTGAAATGTTCTGCAGTTACATAGAGACAGCTGTTCAATCGATGCCGTTTTCGAAGTTCACCGGTTAGAGCTTCAAGCAGATGCGACTTACCTGATCCGGAGCCTCCATGGATCAAGAGTGGGGAGAATTGGCCTGGTGACTGTACAACCTGATTGACTGCGGCGCGCAGAAAGTCGTTTTCGGGGCCAAAATAAAAATCGTTTAGTAACGGTTGGCGCGGTGCCAGGAACGCACGTTGTTCTCTCCGGGTGCGTTCCAATGGAGAATCAATCGATCGTCTTGTAGGCTTACCGTCAAAATGTGGCTGCCGAATCTTGGTACCTGCGTCGGCAACAACGGAATCATTTACTTGATTCGATCCGACAAAGTTCGTGGACTCGGGCAAATTCTCTCGTACGCGAAAGATGACTCGAGTCGGTCCGCCAGTCACCTCGGCAGCGATTTGTCGAAGTTGAGTTCCAAATCCTCTTTGGATTCGCCGCAGTTCGAAATCCGAATCCGCGATGACAACCAGATTGTCGTTTTCCAGCGCGATACAATCGTCGCTGGCGAACCATAGTGAATATAGGTTGTCGCCGACCTCTGCCGCCAGTCGGTTGAGAATTCGAGCGTGACTTGAAAGTTCGTTGCTCGAATAATTAGGTTTCTTCAGTGAGATGGCCACGTCCTGATCAATCTCCGTCACATTCATCAATTGTGATTGAGCAATCAACTGACCAATTCAAGCGGCAAATGAAATTGGCTCGTCCGATCCCAAAACACAATTGTTTTTTTACTTGGGGAGCCGTCGGCAATTCCCGTTGCCGTCGACTTAGGGAGACCGATTCTAGGGTTGCTAGCTTGGCTGTCAAACCTGCTTTTTCAAAAAATAAAATCTCGCTTGGGTGCTTGACAAAATTGCCTCGAAAATCGTCATACATTAGTCAAGTCAAGTAGTGAGAGTAAATTTTTTTGATCAAAAAATCGAGCCTCGGAAGACTCCGGAAAATCCGAAAAAGCCAAGTGGAAAAATTGTCAAACGGAAGAGGCATGCGTTCGCGTCCCGGGCGTATTCACTTGTTTTACCGCCTGCAAAAGCTCGCTCGAAATGATCGTGTGACTCTGAAACGCAACCGCTACTCAAACGATTGAATCGCTCGCTTCAACTCGTCGCTGATTTTCCCTCCTGCACCAGGCCGGCACACCTCCAGAAAAATGGCGACCGATTGATTGGGATTGTCTTGCCGAATGATTGGTGGATTCTGTAGCAATAGTGCACCAACCGTCGAGCCCCAGCTGGCATTCAAATAGGCTCCAAGCGAACGACTATTGACCTTTTTCAAGTTGAACGACGAAGTAGCGAAATCCACGAACGGTTGAACATCCCCAGTCCATCCACGGAAATCAACCTTGTCGATTTTTCCAGATGAACCGACGTAGTAGGTTAGACAGCCGTAGACATCTGTGCGATTCACACCCGTGACCAAATCAACGCGATAGGCAGTCACATTGTTTGGTGCCTCAAAGATCGAAACTCGTTCCCAACGTTGTTTGATACTGGGCACTGCGATATCAAACGAAAAAACTTCCCCAAAATTCGTAATAGGAACGAAAGCCAAAGGCATAGCGTTGAGGTCGGGGCCATTTGCATTCCCAGGTAGGATCACATTTGGCTTGCCGCCAAAATCAACAACCTGTCCCAACCCACCGGTCACTTGTATCCCGGAATTTGGCAGGTAGCTCGGAATGCCTCCTTGGTTGACGACATTGGCCCCAGTCAATCCCGAAAGGTCCGATTGATTGTCATCGCCTGCCGACATCCAGAATGGCAAGCCAATCAGGCCGCCAACAACCAATGGCATGATCAGTTTGCGCGGCATGGCTATTGTTTCCCAATCAGGACACGAAAATGCATACAGGCTGTAAATTGCCCCATTGTTTTTCATCGGAAGGGTTTTCGCGATCATTTCGAAAATCGCTTTTGTTAACGATTGAATAGCTTGTTGGCGCAACGCCAGCGACAACTCGGCAACACAATTGATCTAAGCGTTAGAGTCGATTGGGGGCGCTGATTGAGGAATACACTTGTCCGGTCCAGTCAATTCAATTCTCGGATCGCGACGGATCATATCCATCCGGCGATTGATGTCATTTCTGTGCTGTTTGCCGCGACTGAATCAGAAGCAATGCCTTTTCGAGAACGGGGTCCCGGGAATCCAGTACATCTTGACGCTTCCACGTCACGCGATGATCGATGGGAACAGGAAACCCCTCCAGAAGTTTTTTGCCGTGAACATCAAACGCCTTGCAATGTGACAACGTCAAATCCACTCGCGTGTGCGGAAGTTTGCCGACAAACGTCGGTCCTCCTATCCCGGCTGCACTGGGTCGACCAATGAACGTAGTGCGGCTCAGGAATATGGGTCTTCAGGCAATTCAAAATCGTGTCACTCGCACTGAAACAGTTTTCATCGACCAAAACGTAAACTGCTCCGTTGTACAACGGCCCCTCATATGCCTTGTAATTCACACCAGATTGGGCGGGAGCGAGGTCCGGGTTCGCAAATTCTTTTTCTGATGTTCGAAACCGCAGGACGTAAACGGGAAACGGTGCCTGAATCAAATGACTTGCGAAATAGGTGCAAAGCCAGTCAAAGCCTCCGCGGTTTCCGCGTAAGTCAACGACGAGAGATGACGTCCTGCAATGTTCTGAAATGCCCGGTCAACTGCGTTGCGTAAATTGGTTGTCGGTCCAGATTCCTGTTCGGCCGATTCGGGCCCATGTCGATACTTGGATGTATCCGATTTCGTCAGATAGAAGTCTTGACTGCAACCAAGCAGGTGAGCTTTCGGAGTGATCAAACGCGGCCCATTCATTCTCGCTAACCAGGCTGCTTTCCAGTGAAATCTGCTGTCCATTTCGTTCGATTTCAACGTTCACACGGTTTGACTCTGGCGACCGTTTGTTTGCGCCATCATTTCGAACCAGCCTGGATGACATGTCTTTGATCGCCCAAGCCCGACTTGCCGCAGAAGTCGAGCAGGCAGTAATTTCCATTTGCTGTAGAATCAAATCGTCGATGCGAATTCCATTGATTGCGACAATGAGATCACCGGCTCGAAACGGTTGGGATTCAGCGATAACTGTGTCGATAACGACTCCGTTCTCAGTTTCACGCATTCGAAACGGCAGGCCGGGTCTCGCGATCGCAATGTTGGAAAGGAATGAATGACCGTCAGACATATCAGCCATGAATCGCTCAAGTAATTGAATGGCTTCATGTGGAAGCATCAACGGCTTGATCTCAGCGCATCGTTTCTCAAATGCAGCATCGATGGAACTGCCTGTTTGTGATTCCTTCTCGATCACATACGCCCATCGCTCGTTTAGCCATTGTTTCAGTTGTGTGAGGTCGCTTAGAACCTGCGCGTGAGTCAAGTACCTCAGGTGGCTTGCGGCGTTTTCCAGCCTGATGGCGATCGATTCTTGAAAGGGGTCCGTCGACCAGGGAATCCGTTGCAGTTCAATCAAAGAAATCCCCAGTCTTGCAAGTTGTCTGTGTTTCCATTCCAAAATCCATTCCGGGCGCGCATCGTCCGGAATCGACGTAAGGATGTTGCCGGCATTGAACAGTTCTTCCGCAGACGAATCTGGACGGATCATGTCCACAGCCAACCAATATTTGCATTCCCAATCTTCGGGATGTTGTCGAACCAGCTCGCGCAGCGCATTTAGATTCCCACGCGCAGATTGGATTTCCTCCGAATTGGCGTTTGATTCAGCTGCTTGTAAAGCACGGCTTGAACCTCCCAAGATGCCACTACGTACAACAAACAACAGAATTAACAAACTGGTGATTGCGACCAGCCAACGAGCGAGGGACGTTTTCGTCAGGTGAACTTTCATGCGGGAACATCACAAAATAATAGATTCGTGGCTTCGTCCGGTACTTTCAATTCGTCTTTGTCGATTTGGCAATTTGGTTGAAGAGATCGGAAGCAGCCGCGCCCGACATCAATCGAAATTATCCTCGATCCATTCGGAATCCGTCTTCATTAAAGCGCAGTAGTAGTCAAACGGTGATGAAAAATCGTTCGCACATAACATCTCGCCTGATCGATACTCTTCAACCAGAGATTCTGCTTTTTCGAGAGGGTATCGTTTGGCGACTTGCTTCAAGAAAACCTGAAAGTCGGAGCCTTCTAAGGCGGTGGCGAAATTCTGATACCGTCCGATCATGTGCCCGCGGTTATTCTGTAGGATCAGGTGTCTGCAGAAATTTGAAAGACTCTCGTGCCCCAAAAGACTTGCACATGAACCTGCCAACACGAGCATGCGATCTCGTTCTGGAAAATTCAGTTTGTTTTGAAAAACATCAGCGAGCATCAGGTAGACACTCAGCTCACGAGACATCAAGTCTGACATGGTTCAACAAAAATAGGGAAGAAAAGCCATTGGTCAACGAGTGCCAATTTTGAGCGCCCGCTCACTCGAACTATTGGATTATAACCGATTTCCTTGGATCGCACTCCCGGGTGGCCGCCACGATTTTCATTGCGAATAATAGTCGTCAGCTTTAGGCGGGCCGGGTATCATTGATAAAATTCATCAAAAGCAAAATTGGGAAAACGTCCGAATGCAGGGAGTGGAGTGGTTGATGACGGAAACGGCGCAAGAGGCCGCGAGCCAAGCCCGTGAGGCACTGGCAAACCAAGACAATATTCTCCGGACCATCAAACGGCTTCGAAAAACATACTCGCCGCAACAGGCCGCCATGATCATTGAGCTCGTGCAGCTTCAGAATAAAGCCAAGGTGAAGTTTTCTCTTGCAGATCAAATGCTGTTGACGCGAGTAGGGTACGAACAAGCCACATCGGAGCGCCTTGCGAAGTATAAGGCCTCATGTTTTCCAACCGCCGGCGTGATCGCCGATATTTGTACCGGAATTGGTGGCGATGCGATTGCCTTGGCGCAAGGCCGGCACTTGATCGGGATCGAATCGCAACAGAACCTCACGGCGTTTGCTCGGCATAATTTAAGGGTCTACCAACGCAGTGAATTCGATATTCGAAATGAAATGTTCTCGCCCGGTGCGGTTGACTCTGCCGAGATGATTCACATCGACCCGGACCGGCGAAGCGTTGGCCGAACGATACGCCCCGAAGATTTTTCACCTTCGCTCTCCGAAGTCATCAAATCGTTGGGGTCGCGTGTCGCGGCGATCAAACTTGCGCCGGCCAGCGGGGTTCCTCATGACTTGAGGAAGATTGCACATCGAGAGTGGCTGGGAGAGAGTCGCGAAGCCAAACAACAGGTTTTGTGGTTCAATCATGACCAAAAGGCGAACGATTTTTCGACAGCAACGGTCGTTCGTCGAGACGGTAGTTTTGAATCATTGACGTTTGCAAACGATGAAACATTTGGAACGGTTTCGATAGCCAAAGAAATTGGGTCGTTTATTTTGGAACCGCATGCGGCATTATTGGCCGGAAAGTTGAATCGTGCTGCAGCGCGTTGGTTTCGTTTGAATCGAGTAGGCCCCGGAGTTGCCTACCTGACAGGCGATGAATTGTGCGAAACCAGCTTGATGTCGCAATTCGCAGTTGTTGAAGTTGTTCCATTGCATCTGGAGCGAGTTGCCGACACGATCAAGAAGCGAAAGTTTGGCAAAATCGAATGGAAAAAAAGGGCGGTCGAACAACAGACGTTTGAGCAGCTCGCCAAAATAAAAGGCAAAGGTGATGAGCCGATTACAGCAATAGTGACCCCGACGGCAGCCCAGGCCGTGGTTGTGTTCTGTAGGCGTATTCTGCGTTCTCCGTGACGGGAGTTCAATTGATCCAAATTCGTCGATCAATGTCGCCGTTGAGTAAACGCTCCTCGGGCGAGCCATCGATCGCATCACGAAAAATTATCGCCAATGCTCGTGAATTGGAATTCGAGGCAAGAAATCCGTGTGAGTCGTTCAAACCCAAGGCAGAGGCGCCATTCGTTGTTCCCATTTTCAGAATTTCTTCCGCGGGAATGTCGGGAAAGCATTGGTGGATTAGGCGAAGTTCCGCGAGTAAATCGAGGTCCGGTGAGCTGGCACGGGAGTCGGTGCCAACCGCCAATTTAATGCCGCGCTTCAATATCGAGGCAACAGGATATCGCTCGTGATCAAAATACGCATGAGTTCGCGGACAATATACGAGGTGCATTTGGGGATTGGCCGCAACAAAATCGAGTTGTGATTCATTTAAGTAGTTTCCATGTACGACCAAGGCACGGAGATGGGTGGCTAGTCCTTGGAGGCAATGCTCAATCGAAAGGCGTTCTTGGTTTGAAATGTCGAAGCCAAGTTCCAACAGGAACGATCGAAAATCGCCAGTGCCAGAGTCGCAAAATTCGATCTCCTGCATTGACTCGGCCAAATGCATCGCAACGGGAACTGATCGCGACGTACCCGAGATGAGATAGTCAAATAAAGGACGGCTTGCCGAGTAAGGAGAATGAGGGCTGATTCCAATCGGAATGGACGTTGATTGGCTTATTGCTTGTGATACTGCTTCGAACCTCTCGTCCGCTAAAGAATCGATCGCGCCAAGTTGTTCGAGAAAGGCGATCACATCAATGCCATTGCGTGCGTAGGTCGTTTCCCCTTGTTC
Organism: Pirellulaceae bacterium; assembly: GCA_041399045.1. Classification (GTDB taxonomy): domain Bacteria; phylum Planctomycetota; class Planctomycetia; order Pirellulales; family Pirellulaceae; genus BJ22. Next base: position 311,651 of record JAWKTO010000002.1, read on the forward strand.
CGTTTCGAAAGCAACTCCGAGTTCATATTCTCGCAAACTCCAGGGGGCTGATGCGATTTCGCCCAAGGCCGCGACGCCTAGGGAGTGAGACTCTTTCATGCCCGTACGAATTGCCGCGTTCTTGTCATTGAGAGCTGAGCCGGCTGCGTGAGCGCGATGCCGAATTACCGTTCGAAGCCAGTCGACAAAGGGCATGCCGAATTGCCCCAACGGTACCGAAAGGTTGCTGAATTCCAGATGCGTGTGAGCATTTACGAATCCGGGAAGAATTACCGTTCGCTCCGCTGGCAGTTCGGTTTCCAAGGGCGAGAATTTGTCAGATTCGCCGAAAGAGCGTAATTCTTCAACTCGGCCATCGCGAATTGCAATCAAGCCATCGCGAATTCGCGGTTCTCGAACAGGAAGAATCCAAGCCGCACGATATAGTTTTGGTCGCATCCCGACATTATTTAATGTTGGTTCGTTTTCGAAAATCCCCCAACCAAGTTTGTTTGATGTGAATTGATCAGGTTGTTGACGTGACCGTCATTTCTCGACGAAGTCGTAGACGTCGTTTTTCCAATCGGTCTCGTTCCAAACGCGACATGGTTTCGCGGTAGATCCAAGCCAACATCAAACATCCAACCACAAACAGTCCGATTCCTGGCACAACGTGATATTCGATGGCACCATCCGCAGAGATGTCGAATAGCCAGCGAAAGCCGTGTTCGTTGGGAAGGGATTGCGCCTTCATGCTCAGCGTTGTCAAGCCATTGTGGGTGGCATGAAACAGAATGCAAGGGAAAATACTCGCCGTTCGAACAGCGATGAATCCGAGTAGCATGCCAACACAAAACGTAATGATTGACTGTTGGAATACTGCATGAGCTGCACCAAAGAATAAGCTGGAGATTGCAATTGCCAATAGAGGGCTTTTTACGGCTTGAGCGCCACTCAAAATAAAGCCGCGATACGCGAGTTCCTCGATCACCGCAGGAACGATCGCGAATATCAAGAGTAAAAGCCAAAACGATGGCATGTTGTCAAAGAGACCAGACATCATTTGGTTCATCTGATCCACGTTCGCGCTCGGTGGATAAATATACAAAACAAGCTTGCTGAGCCAGCTGAACGCGGGATGCAGACAAAATGCGAGCAGGAGCCCCGCTGCCATGAACGAAGGTCGACATAGATTAATTTTCAAACTCAATCGCGGCTGACGTGTTAATACGATCGACATCAGCAATGCTGGAACGCCTACCGTTGCGACCAACACGACAACGGTTTGAATCGTGAACTCGGTCCACGATTGTGGCATCGTGACTGCAAATCCAACAAAGAACTTGGCGACAAGAATCAAAACGCCGCACAGCATGGCGTGCCCTAACGCAGGCATGTCTCCTCGGTCCTTGAAAATGTGCCGTAACCAAGCACCGACTCCAAAACGTTCGCTCGCTCGGAACATGACGCTTTCGCTATTGAATTGATGGACAACCCAACGAATGGCCGCATAAACGCATACGACGGTTACCAGGAGGACAAGTGATGTGTATGGGAGAATCTCGTTGTAATTGCCTTCGATTAGCCCACGAAGAAGCAGCATTAGATTTGTGATAGGAATCAAGCTGGAGCCGATGTCGAGTTTTGCTGCTGGTAACATGGGCAGCAACATGAGCGGCATCGAACCCATGATCAACGGCACGAGATAGTATTGACCTTCTTTTGAGCTACGAGCAAACGCAGCGGCAGCAAGTGAAATCGCACTGAATAGAGTCGCGATCGGGATGATCGCCAAAATTAACCAAACCATCGATTGGAATGGTGGTGGCCCCATCGTCGCAAGAATTCCACCAGCAGGAACATTGCTTAGTCGCGACAGAACAAACATGGTCGTAAATCCCATGCTCAGCAAATTTAATAATGCTGTACTGACGCTGAACGCAGCCACAGTCAGCAATTTGCCGATGGCAATTTCAGCGCGGTTCGCAGGGCTGCTGAGAAGTGTTTCAAAGGTACCCCGTTCCTTCTCGCCTGCACAAAGGTCGACGGCGGGATAAAAAGCACCGGTTAAACACCAGATCATGATCAACAACGGTAACGTTTTGCTCCATGCTGCCGCTTGACGCTCGACTTTTTGTGCTACATCTGATTGCAACAAACGAATTGGATTGGTGCTTTCGACGCTCAGATTGAATTGGGCAAGTTGCTCGTCGGTAATCGCACGTTGCCATTTCTGCAGGATCAACTCAAGGCGTTGATATGCGATGCGTGATTTGTCAGATGCCGAATTCACGAATACGAACATGTTTGCTTCCTCGGGCTGCTCGCCTGTGGAACTGCATTGCTCGATCGGTTTTGGAATGATTACGGCGAGATCGGCTTGTTTTGTTGCCATCTGACGCTGCACAAATTGGTCGATCAATTCTCCGGCCGAACCATTTTCCGACACCTTCTTGAATTGGCTAACGAGATCTTGCAATTCCTGTTCACCATCCTCGGACAGAATCAATTCGGTCAGCTGCCTTTCGTTGACTCCTGCAAACTCTTCACCGATTTCACCATCTTGGATCAGTGGCGATACCGAGGGGAGGTTGTTTCGACCTACAATCCAGATTCGTGTTGGGTGTTCGCGAAAGAACTGTGTGATCTGAACGAGAGAAATTCCCATGAATGGGTAAAGCAATAGGGGCAATACGACGACCGTAAACAGGGTTCGCCGATCCCGTAGTTGATCACGCAGTTCACGAAACCAGATGAGCTTGACGTTTTTCCAGCACATGTTGAATCTAAACCTCGGCGAGTGAGTCCCAGTTTTCTTCGTTTGCAGCGATTAGCTGGTAGAACAATTCCTCGAAGTCGTCGATCTCATATTGGTCTGCCAACTCACGCAATGTTCCTTGGCTGATGATGTTACCGCGGTGCATGATTGCTACGCGATCACATAGTCGCACGACTTCTGACATGATGTGGGACGAATAGATGACGCATTTTCCTTCGTCTTTGAGTTCTTCAATGGTGCTGAATACCTCACGGGCAACTAACAGATCAAGGCCTGACGTCGCCTCATCAAAAATCAACACGGGCGGATCGTGGACCAGGGCGCGAACAATGGAAACTTTCTGTCTCATTCCGGTCGACATCTTGCTGCCGAGGACGGAACGAATATTGTTCATCTTGAATCGCGTGAACAGCACATCCATACGATGTTGAAGATACTCGTCGGTCATGCCGTGCAATTGACCGAACAACGAGACCATTTCCCAAGCAGTCATCCGATCGTAAATCGACGTATTTACCGAAACGAACCCAATTTGCCGTCGAACGAGATCAGGGGTCTCGATCACATCGACACCGTTGATCCTGGCTTCCCCTGCGGTCGGTTTGAGAACTGTGCTCAAGATTCGCAAGGCAGTTGTTTTTCCGGCACCATTGGGACCGAGCAATCCGAACACTTGTCCAGGCATTGCATCGAAGCTAATGCCATTCAAAGCAATGAATTGCTCTTCGCTCAGGTCTTTATAGACCTTGGTCAAGTCGCGTACGTGTATCATCAAAAATTCAGAAGGAACGGGTTGCGTAAAGAAATGTGCAGAATTGCATCAGGAAATGTAGCTCATGGTTATCAAGGTTGGCTCAAAAAACGATCGAATCAAACATTCCGGTTGATCCGATTGTTGCTTGATGACCATTGGTCGATTCAAAAAGAAACGTCGACCTGAATAAGTAACTCCCCTGCGTCGCTCCGATATTGTCTAGGTCACATTCCCTTGGAGTGACGCATCCATCCTTGGAGCCCAATGGAGAACCGGAAATAATGCTCGATGGCACGACTACTCAACGCCCGCAATCCGATACTGCATCAACCTTCACGCCCGGACTATCACAATCGTCTCAACCTGCAGGAGAGTTTCGACCGGTAAAACCGAATAGTCTGATTGAAGCTGGGTTAGAGCCCAAGGATCTATTTCCTTTGATTCTGCGACGCTTGTTTTTGCACGGAAATCAAAGTGGGTACGAAATCGCGACGATTCTAAGGTTGCCTTTTTCGATTTTGAATCCAGTATTGCAGTCGCTCCGAACCAACATGCTGATTTCGCATGTCAGTTCAGCGCCCAAACAACGATTTCGTGTACGAGTTGTTACCCAAGGGCGCGGAGCAATCGCGACTTGCTATCGAGCGAAGCACCTATTGCGGCGCAGCACCCGTCTCTATCCAGGAATACAACAATTCCGTCATTCGTCAGTCGTTGAGAAATTTTCGACCGACACTCGCTCGAGTTCAGGCGGCATTGAGCGACATGGTGATGTCGAAGCTACTGGTAGCTCAAGTTGGGCAGGCCGTCAGTTCTGGCAAGAGCATGTTTCTCTATGGTGCTCCAGGGAACGGTCAATCTCAGATCGCCAAACGAATCGTTCGCGCCATCGACCCTTATGTTTGGATTCCTCGCTCACTAAGTATTGGTGGAGAGGTGATGCGGATCTTTGATCCTTCGTTGCACAACGAAGCTCCCCTTCCCGAAAATACAAGCCTGGCGATCACAGAGCCATTTGATGATCGATGGGTCCGAGTCGAAAGACCATTCATTTCCGTTGGCGGGGAACTGAACATGGAGCATTTGGAAGCGAGTATCAATCCGCTGACCAATATTATCGAAGCTCCAATACATATCAAAAGCAACTGTGGATGCCTTGCCGTTGAAGACTTGGGGCGACAGCAAGTGGGCGTTGAAGAGTTGTTAAACCGCTGGATCGTGCCTATGGGCGAGGGGCACGATTTCGTCAATTTGCCATCTGGTCGCCAAATCAAACTGCCGTTTGATCAATTGTTGGTTTTCACGACGAACTTGGCCCCTGAGGATTTGTGTGACGAAGCGTTTATGCGCCGGATGCCATATAAAATTGAAGTATTCGATCCAACAGAAACACAATTCCGACAACTGTTCGAACTTCGCCGACAACAGTATGGTTTTGAATTTCAGAATGGGATTGTTGACTATTTGATTGAGAGCTTTTACAAACGCCGAAACCGATCGTTTCGCTTTTGTCATGTCGACGATATTTTGAATCAGGCTCGCGACTTCTGTCTGTTTCATGAGGTTCCACTGACGCTGAATCGAGACGTCGCTGAAATGGCACTGCTTAACTATTTCTCAGGTACGAACTAAGCGACAAATGCTGCGGGCTTTCCTGGAAATCGCGATTCTGAAAACAAAAAAACCTTCGACGAACCGCAAAGTGCAAGTTCGCCGAAGGCCAGACATGAAGGTAAAATTTGCTACTGACGGATTGCAGTTGCAGAGAAGGTGTTTGCGAGAAATTTCGATTTGTTTCCTTGGACGCCTTCTGAACTCCACAAAGCGTTCAAGGGTATTGTTTGGCTCAACAAAGTGATTTTTCCAGAGCCATAGCGTGGCAATTGGATTTCGAACGTGGACGCGGTCAATCCGCCCGCGAACACCTCATCGCCGGATGGGATCAGATTGTCAAATCGGACCTGAGTCTCCAGAACGGTTTGAAAAATCGAACCGCAAATGTTCATGACTTCACGAAGATTCTCGTCGAGGTTATCGCTCAGCTTTTCAGCGCGGATGGATTCTTTTACGGTATCTGGCGGAATCATGGTCAATGCTGCGCCAGCTCCTGCCGCAAATGGCAAGTCACAAACCATCCATGCCTTTGGATTGCCTTCGTTGTCTACAAAACGGCCTGCGATGAATGCCGTTGAAGCATCCAAGGCTTCGGCAACTTGTTTGATACGCGTGTTGTCGCCGAACAGGACTTCAAAAATTTCGACAACATTTCCTTGTTTGATTGCTGTAGGCATAGTTAATCTCTTTCTCGCTTGGGCTTTTGGGTTTTTGAGTTTTGATTTGACTAACCGAGAACGTCTTCCAGTTCTGCGGCGAATCGGTCCGGTGTGAACGGTTTTGTGATCAGAAATTCTGCGCCGGCAGCTTTGGCTTCTTGCAGGATCTCGGTGCCACTCTCAGAAGTGATGAAACCAAAGCGAGTATTGATTCCTTTGTCGCGTAGGGCTCGAAGCAGTTCGATACCTTTCATTTCCGGCATATTCCAATCGGAAAGAATGGTCTCGGGATGTTCTTGTTCGATTACTTCCAAAGCATGCTTGCCGTTTTCTGCTTCGATATAGTTATGACCACCAAAACCCGCTTGTTTGAGGGTTCTTTGGATGATCATTCGCATTGCTTTGCTGTCGTCAACAATTAGTACTTTCATGTCTTTTATCCGTTTTGAGAAGTTGGTGATTAAGTTAGCTAAAAACAAAGGTGCCTAATTCGCCGCAACGGGAGTAATGGTTTCCAGTCGCACGCGGAACGGATGATCATCGAGAGCCATATCGATCAGAATATCGTTACTGCTTTCGTTGATCGGGAATTGATCGTGGTTTCCTACACAAGGTAGTGAGAGTTTGGATTCGCCCGGAAGCGAACCTTTGACGTTACCGCCAATCATATTGGCGATTTCCCCAAGGGCGTCTTTGATGTCTTCTTCCGTCATCTCTTCCTGTGTCAGGCCGCACATGACCTCGGTCACGATACGAGCTGCTGTGTCCGTTGTGGAGACCTCCAACAGGGCGTTCCAGTCACCAGAGATCCGTATTGCCGCAGTCAAAGCGGCTCTCAGAAGCAGCTTCGGGCGCGATTTTCGAGATTTAGCCCGAGCATTTCCCGGCAGACTGCCGAGGAGATCATTTCCAAATCATCAGAACTAAACATTAACTGTTCCTTATGACAAAGGCGTTTTCGTGACTGGTGTCAGTGGTGATGTCGACACGATGGGCATGCCGACCCCGACTTTCACCGGTCGAAAGCATACGATGGAAGGGTGTTCGTCACGAACGAATGGTACGTTCATGTTCAAAAGGGTCTCCCCTCCACCCAGCACAACAAATGCATCGGGTGCGATTGTTCGCCGCAACCGTTGCAAGATATTTGTTTTGCCTTGCTCATCGAAATAGATCAAAACATTTCGAATGAACACGAGATCAAAACTTGGTAATGCAGGCCATGGTGCAAACAGATTCAATCGCTTTGCATCAATCATGCGTCGCAATTCAAGCTTTGCCTGCCATTTCATTCCAATTCGATCAAAATATTTCGAGAGCAAATTAGCGGGCAATCCACGATTCGCTTCGAAGTGGCTGTACAGACCTTCGCGAGTGCGAAACCATTTCATTGGACAAGTCGGTTGCCGTGATTCGAACAATCCAGTTGTTAAGTTCTGGGAAGTGTTCACGAATGGTCATCGCAATACTGTAGGGTTCTTGACCGCTGGAACTCGCGGCACACCAGATGTTTATCGACTTGGAGGCCTTGCGCTTTTCGATTAGTGTTGGCAACCAGTAGTTCTTGAGCGACTCAAAGGGATAGATGTCGCGAAAGAAACTGATTTCGTTAATCGTCATTGCTTCGGTGATTCGCGATTCGAGTGCCGGGTTAGGACGTTCCCGCAGTTGCGCCACCAATGCGGAAACGCCAGGTAGTCCCATCTCCTGAGCCACAGGATTCAAAGCCGCGAGTCCAGTAGGTAACCCTGTCCCTCGTTGATGTTGTTGCCCGATCCCTTTGCGATGCACGCCCGCAGGAAATCGATTTCTTCTTTTTTGAGCGGCATCGCCTGCTCCCCTGTTTACGAAGGGTAAATAGTTTCTAACTTATTGCGCAACAATGCTGGGCGTCTTGGATGAACCCGCGACCGATTGAGCGATCAAAGCGGGGATCTCGGAAAGCGGTGCCACGCGATCGGCATGGCCAGCCTCAAAAACCGCTCGGGGCATTCCCCAAACGATGCATGATTCACGATCTTGTGCGATGACTTTGGCGCCTCGACTTTTCAAGGCCCCACATCCTAACGCGCCATCGGTTCCCATGCCGGTTAACACGACTGCAAGCGCCTCATTGCCATATACGTTGGCCGCAGAGCGAAACAATCGGTCTACGCTTGGCTTGCAGGAGTTTTCCGGTGCTTCATCCGTAATTGCAATGGTTGGATTGGCCAACGTCCCAACAACGGACATGTGTTTTCCGCCCGGTGCAACCCAGACATGGCCAGGTCGGATCTGAGCACCATCGGTCGCTTCCTGAATGTTCAACCCGCTGGCACGATTCAAGCGTTCCGCCAACATTTGAGTAAACATCTGCGGCATGTGCTGAACGATCAGAATTGGAAGAGGAAACGAAGCAGGAATGGAACTGAAGATATCAAACAAAGCGTTCGGACCGCCAGTAGAACTGCCGATCAACACGACACTGCAACGTTCGGAGCGATGATTCAGAATCGGTTTGGACGAATTGGTGGCGGCTACCGGCGGACGACCAGATGGACGTCCCAGCATGAGAGTCCGTCGCTCGACTTGTTGACGCCCCAATTCCAAAACCTTGGGGACAAGTTGAGTTTTGACGTGCTCAATGGCCTGCTCAACGCGACCAACATTGTTTGGCTTGGTTGCATAGTCTGTTGCGCCGCTTGCATCGCATCCATGGTGGCTTCGGTACCTTTGCTCGTCAAAGAGCTGAACATGATGATTGGAATTGTCGGACTGAGTTTTCGAATTGCCGCACATGTTTCCACACCGTCCATTTCGGGCATCTCGACGTCAAGAATTACGATGTCGGGTTTTGCCAATTTGTATTTTTCCAGTCCTTCCACACCGTTTTCTGCGATCCCGACGACCTCCAGGCTGTCATAGTCCTGAAATACACGTTCCAGGATGCGGCGAACGACTCGCGAGTCATCTGCAAAAAGGATTTTGATACGTTGAGCGTGCATGTATGTTGCCTATTTGCGGTTTGAGTGTCTGGGGCGGTCGATGGTCCAGGAATAGACTTCTTCGGTGATTTCGGTTTCCATTTCCTCAATGGCGGCAACCAGGTGTTCAAGGGTGAACGGGCAGAAAGGCTTTTCCAGCACAATTCGTGACAGATATGAAGGAGTGAATTCGGAAAACGAATTCGTCCGTTGAAAATGATTTGCCAAGTCATCTGACAACGCTAACAGGCAAGTCGCCAAATTACGTTCCGACATTTTTTCCGGAGAATGATGGTAACGGACTGTCTCAACCAGTGACTCCGGAAAATTGTTTGCGTGGGCGAACCAAGCACCACATTCGTCATGGCCTGTGTGAAAGTGCTCGCGTTCCAGTCGAATCTGCTCCATTTCGTTGTTAAACGTCATGGGGTCGATCTTCAGGTATTCCTTGCCGCAAGCGAATGCCAGCAACAGTCTGCCTACATCGTGCATCAAGCCTATCGCGAATTCTTCGCCGTCGAATCCCATTTTGTAATGTTCATTCAATGCAGACGAAATCGTTCCAGTAATGATTCCGTGTGTTCGAATGACATCTGCAATCCATTCGTCCTCAAGGGATAGTTCTTCCGACATCGCCATGATGACACAGGCCATTGTCAGGTTCTTGCACCGTTCCAGTCCGAGGCGAACAACTGCTTGAGACAGGTTTCGAACCGAAGTCGAACCCATGAAAATTCCGCTATTCGCCATTCGCAGAATGTCTGTAGCGAGTTTCAGGTCGTGTTCCGCCAACGCTACGAATTCGTCGACGTCGCAATCCGGGTCTTTGATGACCTTCAACGCTTCCAAAGCAGTGGCAGACCGCATTTGGATTTGTTCGGTCGCGGCACGAATGCCGGTTTCGATCCGGGACGGAAGGCAGAACGGAGTTGAGTGGAAACTCATACCGTTCCTCCTGAAGGTATGTCGTCAGTTACGACCGTAACGCCGTTCAATTTCAATTTGTCAACCAAAATGTCCTTGGTGAATGGCTTCATGACAAATTCATCAGCACCTGCCATCATGGCGCGAGCCATTTTCGCTGGTTCTGTTTCGGTCGTGACCATGACGATTCGCACGGCATTGTACTGGTCGTCCGCTCGAACAGTCTTAATAAACTCATAGCCGTCCATGTTTGGCATGTTCCAGTCAACCAGAACCAGATTACAAGGATCGAGCGTTTTCAGTGCCTCCAAAGCCTCAATTCCATCAGCAGCTTCAAAAGTTGTATAACCCGTATCCTTCATAATTTTCGTGAGGATGCGACGCATCGCCTTGGAATCATCAACAACTAACGCATTCATGATCTTGCTCCGAATGACTAGGATGTTTGAACTGTTAAAGTTACGCCTGAGTAAATTCCAATTGAGCCGTTGGTTCAGCGATTGGAAGGTGCGACGTTTTACGCTTGACTAGGCAAACGGTATTTGCCGGTAGTCTCCTTGGAAGGCGTAGCATCAACGGTATCTACTTTTTTGGTTTTCCAGAGGAATCGTCGTGACTCGCCAACCAAGACTGTCAAACTGGTGCAAATCTGGTCGAGTTCATCAGCAGTTTTAAGTGTCTCGTCGACGGCTGTCAGTGTATTCGTTGAAGTTTCGGCAACAAACGAAATGTTTCTTGCAATCTCCGAACTTCCAGTGGCAACCTCTGTAATGTTCCGCGAGATTTCAGAAGTCATCGCCGTCTGCTCTTCAACAGCACTTGCGATAGCGTTTTGAGTCTCGTTGATTTGTTGAATGATTTCCGAAACCTGACCAATCGCAACTACGGCTGCATCAGTGTCGTTTTGTATTGTTTCGATTCGGTTAATAATGTCTTCAGTCGCTTTGCCGGTAGCTTTGGCGAGCTCTTTAACCTCATTGGCAACCACCGCAAAGCCTTTGCCGGCTTCACCAGCTCGTGCCGCTTCGATAGTTGCATTCAACGCCAACAAATTGGTCTGTTCTGCGATCGAATTAATGGCTTTGATAACATTCCCGATCTCCAGGCTGCTTGCACCGAGTCGGTTAACCGTGTCGTTGGTACGGTTCGTCGCGTCCACTGCACTGCGTGCAACATTGGCAGCATTGTAGGCATTGGTCGAAATCTCTTTGATGCTGGCTTCAAACTGCTCGACAGCTGTTGACACTGCTTGTGCATTGACGCTGACTTCTTCTGCAGCACCGCTAGCCAATGTTGCCTGATGCGAGGCCTCCTGTGAATTGGATTGAACGCGACGGCTCAAATTATTCAGCTTCTTTTGCGATACTTCACGGAGCACGTCGGAAGACTGACGTAGGGGTTCGACAATTCCCTTGGTTAAAAAGTAGCATAGCAATGCCTGGAACCCAAGCATTCCGAAAAGCAACCCATAGCTCCAGTAGGTTCGATTACGAATCAACGCGACGACATAAGCTTCAATTCGTTCGGTGTCGGTCGTCGCCAATTGAACAACATTGTCGATCACCGCTCGGTGTTGTTCATAGCTGGGACTGAGTTTCGCATGGAGAACGTCATTGGCTTTCGTCACATCGCCGGCTCGAATCGCGGGAATGAACTCATTCTCAACCGCCGCGAAAAATTCCATCGCAGGTTGGTATGACTCCTCAACCAAAGCCGTTTTCATAGGGCTGACAGAGAGTTGATCTAACCAAAATTGGTGTCGACTCTCGTAGTCCTTCTTTAAGGATTCGAGCTTGATCAGCAAACCGTTCATGTGATCTAGATTATCCGAGTCTGCCAAATCCGCCATCTGTAGAACTACGCAATACGGTTCAATGATATATTCCGGTGGGGGCAGAATATCAGCCAACAAGTCTTTGCCCTGCACAATCTGGTTGTATCGATCTCCATGAACCTTGGCGACGTTCAGGGTGTTGAAGCTCCAGAATGCGTATACGATATAGCTCAATGTGAACGAGCCAATCAGCAGACTAAGTTGTTTACCAATCGACATTTTCTTGAAGAATGACATATTCGGGTTCCGTTACAGTTAATTGCGGTTTGAGTGATTTGTGGTTGTGTATTATTTGCTAAATCAGACGCAACGTTGCATCCAGGTCCATAAGTAGAAGCAAGCCTTTTTCCAATTTGTAGGCGCCGCGGATGAGTTCCTTCGTGACACCTTTCAGTGTGTTCGGAGGCGGCTCGAACAGAGTTTCGTTGAGCTCCATCACGTCACCGATTTCGTCGACAAGTAGGCTCACTGAGCCTTCGTTTGTATTGATGACGACATTCACCGGTAAATGCTCCGGAGGTGCCGGTGGCAATGCGAGTCGTCCACGCAAATCCAAAGCGGTGACAATTTGTCCCCTCAAGTTCATGAGTCCTCGGACATTTGCATGTGATAGTGGAACAGGCGTCATCGCTTGATGGCGGATGATCTCTTGGACGCGTTCCACTTCAACGCCGAAGACCATTCGGTCAACTTTGAAAGTGCAGAGCTTTCGAGATTTGCTTGTATTCACTACTGGTTCAAGGGTCGCAGTTTCGGTTCTCATGTCTTATACCCCCGTGTAAAAGTGCTGATATTGGGAAACGAGGGAATCAAGATCCACAGCATCGGTGATTTGTTCGTTAATGATTCGACTGCGAGTTCGAGGCTTATTGCCTTCGAAAGGCTGGTCCACGATGTCCAGGATTTGGCCAACGATGACACCAAACGACATTCCGTCCTTCTCGTAGACGACAACATCAAATCGTTGCTCGACGCTGCCGTTTCCGGAGAGGTGGTTGTTTAACCTCACCAGTGGCATGATTGAATCGCGATACTGAATGACTTCCTGACCGCAACTGATCCGAATGTCGCTTTCCGAAATATCTTCCAGACGAGCGATCGAGCGAAGTGGAATCGACGTGCGTGTTCCGTCTCCTGAATCCACAATCAATAACGTTTCTGAAGCGAGTCGGGCTGCGTTCAGATGTTCGCGGTTTTCATTGTTTTGACCACCACCGCTTTCAGTGAGAACGCCGCTTGAATGTGCAATTCCATTGACATCGAGAATCAGCGAAACGCTTCCGTCGCCCATAATCGTGGCGCCTGCAAAGACAGTTACGGATTTGACATGTCCCCCAAGTGGCTTCACGACAATTTCTTGTGTGTCGGTTACCTGATCGACGACCAGGCCAAAATGTCGGTCTTCGACTTGCAAGACGACAATGTTAATCGCTTCGGATTGTCCCAATTCCTCGCAGATGTTTTTCGGACACTTCGAATGACTCAATCCCAATACGGTTTTGAGCCCAACGATCGGAAGCAATTTTCCTCGCAAACGATAAACTGGAGTTTGATCAATTAGCTCGATCGGATTGTTATCGGGTGTGCAGTCGACTCGTACGAGTTCAACCAAGCTGATTTGCGGGATGGCATATTTGTGTTCCTGGCAAGTCACGATCAAGGCTGGAACGATTGCAAGTGTCAATGGAATCTTGACACGCATCGTCGTTCCTTCGCCAAAGGCAGAAAGGATTTCAAGCGTCCCCCCGATCTTCTCGACGTTTGTTTTCACAACGTCCATTCCAACGCCTCGGCCGGAGACGTTTGTAACTGCAGCTGCCGTAGAAAATCCTGGCAACATGATCAAGTTTGTCAATTCACGGTCTGACATTTCGGCCGCTTGCGCCTCCGTAATCATTCCGTTGCCAATCGCTTTTTCCTTGACGCGATCGATATTGATCCCGCCTCCGTCGTCAACGATTTCGATGATGACCTGACCGCCTTCATGGTAGGCGCGAAGCAGCAGCAAGCCTTCTTCGTTCTTGCCACGCTCAGCTCGCACCTCCGGTTTCTCGATACCGTGGTCCACTGAGTTGCGAACGATATGGGTAAGTGGATCTTTGATCGCCTCGAGAATAGTCTTGTCGAGGTCAGTGGAAGCACCTTCCATTTCGACACGGACTTTCTTGCCGCAAGCAGCCGCGAGGTCGCGAACGACTCGGGGTAGTTTGCTCCAAACGTTGCGGATGGGTTGCATTCGCGTTTGCATTACGCCTTCTTGAAGTTCCGAAGTGATCAGATTCAATCGTTGGCTTGCCGCAATAATTGCTGAGTCTTCCGAGCTGCGGCTGAATTGAAGGATTTGATTGCGAGCCAGTACAAGCTCTCCAACGAGATTCATTAATCGGTCAAGTATATGGACGTCAATCCGAACAGACGCATCTGCCACAGTAGCCGCAGTGTCTGACGACTCTGCTCGTTTTGAAAAGGAGGCTTTCGGTGTTGCAGCCGAAGTTGGGGCAGGTTGTTGCTTAGCAGGCTCGGGAGGAGTCTCAGCAATAACTGGCGGCAACTCAGTCGGAGCATCTACCTGGACTGTATCAGTTGCGGCTGGAAATTCCTCCGGGACCGGAGTGATCGTTTCTTCTGTAGCTGGAATTTCGCTCGTCGATTCAGAAGCTGCCGTTGTTTCGGAAGTGCATATTTCTGTCGCTGAAGACGAGTCAGCACTCAGTGCTCCACCACCATCTTTCAACGCTTCCAGTTGTTGACACAATGATTCGTACGTCTCATCGCCTTCGACGCCTGAAGATTCGATGTTGCGGAGAATGGTTCGAACTGCGTCAACCATGCTCAGTAAAGCGTTAGCGATATCGTTTGTCATCGAGAACTGGCCGTCTCGAAGCGGCACCAAAAGGTTTTCTCCTACGTGCGTGATGTGTTCCAGATTTGGGAATGCAAGAAACCCGGAGGTTCCTTTGATCGTGTGAATCGTTCGAAAGATTCCGGCCAGTTGGTCGCGGTCGTCAGGGCACTCCTCAAGTTCCAGGAGGCGCTGGTCCAGTTCATCGAGGTTTTCGTAACTCTCGACGAGGAACTCGCGGACGATTTCATCTAATTGGTCCATGGGGGCAGCCTAAATCATGTCTGTTATTTCAGGTCGTGTGTGCCGTCATGTGCTGACAGGCGGCAAGTGATTCCGGGGCGACGAGTCCAAAACTTGTCGGACGCCTTATTTGCATGGAAATTACTAGCCTCGGTAGTGTTGAAGGCGAATGGGCGTTGGTCAAACTAAAACGGTTAGGTAAGAGTTTTTTTAAGGGCAAAATGGACGCAGATGGGCGTTTGGTTGGGCGGTAGAACATAGCGCGTCTATAAATGATTTTTCGTACCTGACGGTTTCGCCAATCGTTCCTGAGGGGATGAAAATCGCAGATTTCGCAGGGGAAATGATGGTGAAGTTCGAAGAACAAGAAAATTGAAAAAGACTTTGAAAATCCATGCAAGGATTCGTTCCGGGCAACGATAACTCACATTTTTGCCAGAAAGGCAATCGCAATTTATTGACTCTGATTGCAAGCTTCGGATTGAGTTGCGGAGAAAACAGAAGCCAATCGTCGCGATCAAAAAACGCAAGATGCATGGAGCATTATGGCACGGCTGGAATCGATCCAAACTTATGAAGGCAAAGCCGAAGAAGCCCATTTTTGCAACGGTCTACAATTAACCGCTGGAGGCCGAACGGCAAGGGAAACCGTTTGGTTACTGAATGCCTGAAATTATTTTCACGATGCGATCGTGTATGATGGTCTACGGAATCCACTTCCCAAATACGAAATGATCCGATGCAGACACTCAGTTGACATCAACCATAACCAGGTAGATCCCGAAACGTTGATTGCTATAGGCGAACCAATCTGCGAATAAGCTGAAATGTAAAGACATCCTTGGCCTATTGACCTCATGACGTTAGGTCATAAGAAACTTGTGCACGGAGCTCTGAAGCTGTTTCGAGACATCGCGAAGTTGACTTGAGTTGTCAATCAATGCTCTACCGCAATCGGCAACTTCTTGTGCACCAATCGTTACCGACTCGAGCGAATCGTTCACACTGCCAGCAAGAGTTCGTTGGTGGTCAGCGGCGTGGGCAATCTGTGAAGCGTCGTCGCGCAACGCATTGACACCCTCGATTACCTTGATCAGAAACTGTCCGACCTCGCGACTTTGGTCAGCACTTCTCTGAATTTGGGAGTTCGTACTGACCGCAATTTCGGAAATTCTCGATGCGACTTCGGAAGCGCGCGATGCGAGTTCTTTGACTTCGCCAGCGACCACTGCAAAACCGCGACCTGCCTCCCCTGCCCTGGCTGCTTCAATCGTGGCGTTCAAGGCCAATAGGTTGGTCATTTCCGCGATTTCCTGGATTTCCGAGATCCCACCCTTGATTCGTTCCCCAGCGGCCTCCATTTCAGCGAGAGAGCTCTCGGAGTCCGTCACGATTCCACGCCTTTTTGGATCTGGTCGTTGGTCATTTCGATGTTGTGATGTGCATTTAACGCACATGCACGAACATCCTCAATCGAACAAAGCAGGCTCTCGAGTGATCCGATCATGTCCTTCATGGAATCATTGGTGCGATGACTGGTTTCTGCAATTTGTTCTGCCGTCGAAGCGAATTGAGTTGCGGAATCATCAACTTTGACCGAGCCATTTTCAATATCACCAACGATTCCTCGCAGTTCGTCAATCATGGTGTTCAGTTTTATCGAAAGACTGTTTACTAATTCCTCGCTCAGCTTTTGTCCACTTCCGCTTTGGGTCAAGTCTCCCGATGAAATCTTGTCTACGAGCGATCCAATCGCATTGATGTCGTGTTGAAGGCATTTGTAGTGATCATCAATTTCGATTTGCTGTTTCGAAATGAGTTTCATCTCGCGAAGGGATTGTGAAATGGCTACCCACAACGCAAAGACTTCGACAACAACGACGGCGCCATGTTCCAAAGATCTAAATAGTGTGGGGCGGTCGATCCCATAAATTGAATATGGAAATGCCAGTCCACGCACGACATGGTCGGCCGCCACAATTCCAGCGAACACAACTAAAATATTTGTGTTGCGATACATCGCAAGAATCGCCATCGCAACGAAAATGTGGAAATGTGCCTCGATTCTTCCTCCAGAAATATGGATGAAGGTACCACATATGACGGCTTGACCAATACTCATTACGTACTTGTTGGTTCTCGCGCCAGTATTGAAAAAGGAGTACACAGCCGGAAACAGCGTCGACAGTCCACCGATGATGATCGCAGCCCAAACATGGATGTGGATGACACCGGTTTCCCCCTCCCATGTTCTGGGTGACACGACAATCGCCGTAAGTAGGCATCCAAAAAATTGCAGGACCATTGCGATTTGCATGAAGCGGTCACCACGAACCCGCACCTGACGCATCCGTTTGTCGAATAGCGTTTTGGCTTTCGTGTTTAATTCGATAGCAGCATTTTCTGAGGATGAAATGTTCATGAATATTAGATGTACAAAGGATCAGATTGTGCCGAGATGCTAGTTCAGGGTGCAGCCAAAAACAGGTGTGTGGACCGAGTCGTCGATCTCATTGTTGATAACCATCAATGCAGATTGAGAATATTCATTCGCGCCGGTGTGCCCTCGCCCGCGAGTCAGGCCACCGTCAAAATAGCGGTGACCTTTCGAATTGAAAATCATAGTGTGACCCGATGTTTCAACTCCAAATAGTTTGCATTCAATTCCACCCACATCAAACAGAATGGTTGCATCCAGCTCATTCTTCAGACGTTCCACTAACGCGGTCTCTCGCCATTCAAGGTTCGACGTGCTGGGAACCCACATGACAATGGTCGGGCGAATCCTCGTCTTTCGTTGGAGACGGACTAATTCATCAATCGATGCGTTGGAGCAGACACATTTCGGGTGTAGGAATACAAACAGCTGCCGGTTGTGATCCGACAATTGCAATCGCGATTGAGCTGGCCAATCTGACGATCGCTCGGTGCTAGATGCTCCAGCCGTGAATTGATAACGGTAGAGTCCCGCGGTAGTCGCAACAATGAATAGCCCCCAGGCGCCAAGCAAAATTGCTCGAACCCAGGGATTGCGTTTTTGTTCGGAGTAATCAGTCATTGCCGCTTTCGGGTTGGCGGCGTTCTGCTTTCAATGGTGAGCGTCAAACGATGTATAGGCGAACGCTTAACAGTTTGCATTTTAAAGTCTAAAAAAGTAGCTTACGAAACAGCGTTTTAGGAAAGAAATATGAAAACAGCAAATATTCAATGTTGAATAGTTGGCAATCGAGTGCACTGATACTAGAAACGAAAAAGCACCGCTCAAAAATAAGCGGTGCTTTGATGCCGTGTCCGTATGAAAGAGGGATTTTAAGTTTCGGAGGCAACCAGTGCCCTGTTGTCGGACTTGGTGCGAGCAAGGTTGTTGATTCGTTGAGCAATTTTTCCCAGCGGCAGGACTTCATTTGCGACACCTGCTTCGACCACCGCACGCGGCATGCCGTAAACTGTGCACGTGCGCTGATCCTGCGCAACAATCAGGCCGCCTTTCATCTTTAATTCGGCGGCTCCGATGGAACCATCGTTACCCATGCCGGTCAGCACGACGCCCATACCAGTTGAACCAAACTGCTGCGTAATTGAGCGGAACAGAATATTGGCATTCGGTTTTGCTGAGAAAGGTCCGGGTTCATCTTGAATATCACAGACAAAGCGTCCATGCTTTTTCGTGATTTGCATGTTCATCCCGCCGGGAGCGATGTAAACATATCCAGGTTGAATCGCAACGTTCTGTTCGGCCTCAACAACCTGAAGCCCTGTAGTGCGATTCAATGATTCGGCAAGTGGCTTAGTGAAGCCTCTCGTCATGTGTTGTGCTACTACAATTGGGACCGATAGTTGTGGTGACAAACCGGAAAGGATTTGTTGAAGCGCCGCTGGCCCCCCGGTTGAACTTGCAATGGCAACGATATCAACGGGAGCAGTTCTCGCTTTTTCAGTCGGTAGCGATTTCTTGGCCGAGGATACCATTGAGGCGGTTACGTTCCGAGAAGCAATGAAAGCTTCGATCCTTGGTTTCAGGCTCGCAGAGAGTGTCTCCATATTGCTTTTGAGACCTTCGGCGCCGTCTGGTTTCAAGATGAAATCAAAGGCACCGATTTGCAAGGCGTGAGCAGTAATCTCAGCCGCATGATCACTTAACCCACTTACGATGATTGCTTCTGAGTTTAGACTGCGGCTCTTGATCTCCATCAATACTTCGAGTCCGTCGAGTTTTGGCATCTCGACGTCGAGCGTGATCAAATCCGGTTTCAATGTTGCCGTTTTCAGAAGTGTTTCGATACCATCTGTTGCCGTGCCAACCACCTCGACGCCAGGGATTTCGTCCAAGACTTCCTTGATGATTTTTTGGAACAACAGCATGTCATCCGCGATCAATACGCGCAGCTTTTGCGATTCATTTGGTGCCATTACAGGTTGCCTTTGGTAATGATTGTTTTGAAATAATGCGAACTCTGCCATTCTGAGGGCGCTACTTTAGCCGCTTCGTAACGATCGACAGATTTCAATTTTTCCAAGTCTTGAAGTGCGATATCAAAGCTGATGACTAAATGATTGGACGCCGTGATTTTGCTTCTAAACGGTCTTGCGCGGTTGAGTCGTCAATGGAGAGATATGAGGAATACGCAAAACTGTACGTCTGAAATATTAGCTCGGGATTTAATGTTGTGGCGATGCAAAATTTGCCATAAGCGAATAATATTGACCATTGTTGTAAACGCCTGCTACTGATTTCGTAAGCGCAACAATCACGTACTCGCACAGCACGCCTGTGGTCCAGGCCTTTGCGATTGGTTTGTCAGAATCCCGCATCCTACAAACCAATTGCCGTCGTTCGTCATTCTAGCTACGCACTAAATTGGAATACGGAGTCGCGTAGCTTTCCTGACAATTCAAAAACAATGTTGCTGGAATCGCGACAGGTATCCGTTTCAGTCGCTGAGTTCTTGGCGATTTTGTCAACATGATTGACTGCACGGGAAATGGATTCACATTCCTGGACGGTTGTTTGTGCGGCATTGGCCAAAACATTCGCTGATGTCGCCACGCTGGTAACGTTTCTGGAAATTTCTTGAGACGTTGCGCTTTGCTCCTCAACTGAGGCCGCGATCATGCAGGTCTTGTCGCTGACTTCCTCAATCATTTTCGCAATCTCGGCAATGCTGCCAATGGTTTGCCCCGTCGTTGATTGAATGTCGGTGATACGTTTGCGGATGTCTTCGGTGGCAATTGAGGTTTGCTTGGCAAGTTCCTTCACCTCCGTTGCCACAACCGCGAAACCTTTGCCAGCCTCGCCAGCACGTGCGGCCTCGATGGTCGCGTTTAGTGCAAGAAGGTTAGTCTGCTCGGCGATGTCTTCAATGACTTCGATAACTTTGCCGATCTCTGCCGCTGCTTTGCCCAGTTCACGGACCTCCTGGTTGCTGGTTTGAGCAATCTGGGTGGTTCGTTGAATGGTTGACGCGACATGACTTGTGTTATTGGATATTTCGCCGATGGTGATGGTCATCTCGTGTACAGCAGCCGCAAGGATTTCAAACCCTTTGGAGATTTCGTTTGAGGTATCAGACACTGATCGGATATTTGAGATCATCTGATCGGTTGATCCCGTAACATTTTGTGATTCAGCCAAAGTTGAGTTGACATCCTGAGACAAGGCATCGGCCGAGTTTTTGAGAACCGTACTCGTTTCTGCCAGTTGCCGTGCATGGTCAGCAACGTCAGACACGATCGATTTCAGCTTGTCACAGAAAGTATTAAACCAATGTCCCAACTCGCCGAGCTCATTGTTTTGGTTGTCGGGCAGTCGCTGTCGAAGGTCACCCTCACCTTGTGCGATGTCCCGCATCAATTGAATTGTCCGATTGATGGGCTTAGTGATCGTCCGTGCCACAATTACACCAATCAGCATCGAAGTCGGCGGAAATGTCAAGGTACAAATCAGTAGAATCCAACCGGCGGTCGCGATGGCGTTGTGACTTTTCTGTTCCAATTGTGCGAATACTTCGATAGCGACACTGCGTTGGTCGTCAACAACCAGCAATAACTCGTTAGCCAACTGAATGTAGCCGACCTCAACTTGTTTCATATCGATGAATGCCCTTTGGTATTCAGCAATTTCCTGTCGGTGACGCGTAGACAACTCGCCAACGACAATATTACTGGGTTTACCCGCATATTGAGTCGGAATTCCCTGGATAGGAAGCTCAGCTTTTAAGGCGTCTGTTTCGGAAAGGAACGACTGTGCCGACTCGAAGAGTTTCTCGGAATGAGTCAACGCGTCCAGAACTTCATCAACGTTTGCATGACCGTCCACGAGTCTGGAAAGGTGGTACATTTGGAGCAGGTGACCGATTCTGGTCTCCATGCAGCTGTCCGCCAACATCCAGTCATCTTTGAGACCAGTGTTCCAGGAGAGCTTTCTGTCTGGCTCGTTCTTTAGTCGATCTAGCTGTCCATCAGATTGTCTCTCGAGTGTGCCTAGGACTGCAACGAAGTCAAATGTTGTTTCATCAAAGCGTTTTCGGATTTCCTCAAATTTCTGATGTCGCGCTAACAACTGATCTAGTTGTTGTTGGTATCGCGACAGGGAATCACGTAGGCGATTGATTTGCTCACCATCGATCAAACCGGATGCAGCAATTTGTTCCAATGAAAATTGCGTTGTTTTTTGCGACTCTTCAATTTGTTCGAGGTTTTCCTCGATACAGTCGCCACGGACGATTCGATTCGCGGCCAGCATTTGCGCTTCGATTTGGACGGTTGCCTCCATCGCATTTTGCGCAGTGGTCCAGCCGGATCCGCACAATCGATCGTTGTTCTTGCGGACGCCTACCAGGCCGACCCAAATCACATAGGCGCAAACAAGTACAAGTACCGTCGAAACGCCAAAGGCGAAAATGATGCGGGCTCCGACGCGTGCCGGAACAAATTTTGCGAGTATGGATTGCATTGACATTCTCCAGGATTTTCGTGTTTCTGCCAAAGCTGGTGGAATCAAGGTGGATGATTGATAGTTTATTCGTATACAGCAACTTCGAACTGGTAATTGATAACCGCGTCGAGGTCCAAAAGCATGATCAACGGCTCGTCAGGCAGGATCTTTCGGAAAAATTTTCGATCTACGCCATGAATATTCGGAGGAGGATCGATCAGTCGTTTTGCCTGTACCGTAATCACATCCGCCACTCCATCGACTGTCAGCCCAACGATTCCATCCTCATGTTGAATCATGACATTTCGGGATTGACCGTAATCGAATGCGTCATCAATTCCCAGGATACGTTTCAGGTTCAACATGGTTGCCAGATCGCCACGTAGGTTTACCGCTCCGACCACAAACTCAGAGGATTCTGGAACGGGTGTAATCTTCTGAATTCGATTGATTTCGCAAATGCGACTGATTTCGATAGCTATAAATAACTCACCGCATTTAAAGGTCGCAAGTTGAATTTCGGCATCGTTTAGCATGTTTTTGCGAGGCAACATTAGACGGCTCCCACCAATTCGGAATGTAACTTTCGACGAAGGAGAGAGTCTTTCTCATCCCCCAATAACGCAGTCAGGGCTTGCAACAAGTCATCATGATTAAACTTTGTCAGATAACTGGTTACCCCGGCGTCTTCTGCCGTTTGCAGATTGTCAATGCCGCCAAGCGACGTCAGTGCGATAACGGGGACATCTCGGGTTGATTCGTTGCCGCGAATCCAGGAACACAATTCAAAGCCGGTCATGCCCGGCATTTCGATGTCGGTGATAATCAAATCGAAGCGGTCACCCATTTGCGACAAGATATCCTGGGCCAATTTTCCGTCTTCTGCCTCAAAAACGGTATAGCCTGCTTCGTTAAGCGCCTTGCAAACCTGGTGACGGAAGAAGTCCGAGTCTTCGACTACCAGAATGGTTTTTTCAGGATGTGGTTCATTATGGTTATCAAACCAGTCGGGATTTCGACGACGAGTCATTTGATGGATGTCAATCAATCGAACCGGACAATTTTTATGTAAAATCGAGCCAATTACCAAATCGTTTTTAAGGGTGCGGGAATCAACATCGTTGGTCGCCACAATGTCGTGGATGAAATTTACAGGCAGACCTACATCAACGCCATGGACTGAGAAAATAATGACATTTAACGCAGGGTTTCGTTCGTAAGGAGCTGCATCGATCGCGTGCTCAATCGAAAGCAACGGAATCTTGCGTCCGTTTTGACGAATAATTTCTTGGCCGCCAACCGAGGCAACATCAGATAATTTAACGCGGTCAATTCGCTTGACAATTTCCAGCGGCACCGCGAACAGGTCGGATTGAATGTTGCTAAACAACAAAAGTTTAAATCGTTCGGTCGAGGATAATTGGTTCGTTTGATTGTATGATTGACGCGTCGCCTCGTTTTGCAACGTCTGCATGTTGCATTTGTCAGCAAGGCCGTTGAGGTCCAGGATCCAGGCAATCGAGCCATCGCCGAGAATCGTCGCACCATCGAGCGAGCTACAGTTCTTCAAGTGCTTTCCAAGTGGTTTGACGACAATCTCTTCAGAATCACAGAGCATATCCACGGCAATTGCGAACCGGCAGGTTCCTGTGTCCACTACCGCGATATTCAAATTGACTTTGGGTTCAATGGGGTTCTTGTGGCTTTGATTTGTCGACGAGGTGAGGATTTCGTCCAGAACAGGTCGTTCGTTATTCTCCAGGCTATCGCCCAGGTGAATTAAGGGTAACAACTCACCACGCAGTCTCAGTACAGGAGATCGATTGACCATTCCCAGTCGCTTGTGAAACTCGCCTGAATTGATGCGGACCAGTTCCAGAATGTTGACTTGAGGAATGGCATATCGCTGTTCGCCTTGGATCACGATCAACGATGGGATGATTGCAAGTGTTAGCGGCAAAATAATGTGAATCGTTGTGCCGACTCCAACTTCAGAGTCGATTTCGACAGTAACACCCAATTGTTGGATATTGCTTTTGACAACATCCATGCCAACGCCTCGTCCGCTTACGTCAGTCACTTTCTCGGCCGTTGATAGTCCCGGATGGAAAATCAAACGAACTGCCTCACGGTCCGGCATAGTGTTAGCATCTGCCCGTGAAATAATTCCTTTCTCAACCGCCTTGTCTCGAAGGCGATTGGGATCGATACCTTTGCCATTGTCTTTGATGTCGATGCGAACTCGACCAGCCTGATGGTAGGCCGAAATCTCCAATTTCGCAGGTGCTGTTTTGCCTGCATCCTGACGTTCTGCAGGAGATTCGATTCCGTGGTCGATTCCATTTCGAACGATGTGAATCAATGGATCGACGATTGCTTCCAGAATTGATTTGTCGACTTCGACTGTCTTGCCGGTGATTTCAATATCACATTTTTTATTCAGCTTGACGCACAGGTCCCGCACGACACGCGGGAATCGAGAGAATACGTTGCCAATTGGTTGCATCCGCGTCAGCATGATCGCTTCCTGCAATCGACTGGTGACCTGGTCGATACCTGCAGTCAAGGTGTCGAGATTGGGATCACGTTGCGCTGAGGAAAATTGAATCAACGAGTTGCGTTTTAAAACGAGTTCACTCGCGAGGTTCATCAAAAGGTCTAGCGTACCTACCGGAACTCGTACGCTCGTGTCAGATTGTTTACTCTCTTTTGATTCCGAAGGCGCCTTTTGAGGAGGTTGACTTACTTTGGCCTCAGGCACCTTTGGGGGCTCAGGCGTCTTCTCCGCGGGCTCCGGGGGTTCAGTATCAAATTGGATATCGCTGATGTTTTGCAACGTGACTTCCGCGAGAACCTCAGGATTCTCTTTCGACGTCGCCTGCTCAATCGCTTTTTCACCTTCGACAATCGCCAACAGCAACTCAACCTGTGTCGAGATATCTGCGTTGTTGGACTCCATTGTGTTTTCGATGAGGGTACGCAGCAAGTCTGACGCTGATAGGAGTACACCGACGTTTGTTGGGGTGGGAATAAGCTCGCGATTGCGAATGAGATTCATCACTGCTTCAAGATTGTGAGCCAGTTGTTGAATCTTTTCGAGTCCCAGAAAACCAGCAGTGCCTTTAACAGAATGTACAGCGCGAAAAACTGTATTTACCAGCTCGAGGTCGATGTTGGCACCGCTACTCTCAATTTCAAGTAGTTGGTTTTCGACATTGGAGAGTTGACGCGTCGATTCCTCGACAAACTCATTGATGATTTCACTGTCGTCCAGCATGGATTGGTCCATCCCCGGGAAAAGGAGAACCTATTCCCGGCCTTGATTACCTGTTTGGGGTACTGCAAGCGCAGTGAGAGTCAACGGGTATGTGGATCAAGGATGATAGCGTCAGTTGTCGAGTCGCAATTGCACTCTTTGAAAACTACTGCCTAAAAATGAACGCATCTGGATGCGAAAGGGCAGGAATGTTATCCGTCCGTCTCACTTTTTGAAATTCTAGGCCAGTCAGTCAAGATAGTTCGGTGAGGCATTAGGTAAGGATTGTAGGTGTTTTCTTGGTCGGGCAGATCGCATGAAATGTTGTAGCAGTTGATGCGAACAACCGACGAACGGATTCGGTTCAGGAAACATGGCAACATTTGTTTTCAGGCGGTGATCCCCGGATCGTCCTCGCAATAGACTCCTATTCTCAATGCGATCGGTGAGTTTTCATCAAAACTGACAAGAAAATTTGCCAAACGAATGCGATCACTTGGGCTAATTCCCCATTCCGTTTTTACCATTGGTATGAGTTTTCCGTCCTCAATCATTCCGACCTTTAACGGAGCGTTTAGGAACGAGCTTTGGATCGAACGATGATAGATCTTTCTCCATGATTGAGTATCCAGATCTCGAACGGTTAACAGGAATCGTGAACGACGGATCAGAGGACGCCGCAAATACTCAGAAATACTCAAAGGATTGCTTTGCAGGTCCCTGACAGATTTCAGCCGAAACCGCCTTTCACGGAATTCCGGTTCGGACCTGACATGGGACGACTTCAGATACGATACATTCAAAATTTGGTTCGTCTGCAACACCAGAATTCTCCTTAGCCAATTGTCTGCTCAAACGATATTTTCGCGAGCGCGCCGACACGTTTGGTCTGTCGTCCAAAAAAATGGTCTCTGGGGGATAGAAGTCGTAAAAAAGTGCCTTTCAGCGACTTTCTGCAATTCTTTGGCGTGTTAAAATAGGGTCCACTAAATCCAGGCATCTTGCTTAGCTCGGAAAACCTGAAATGCATTGTCCCAATTGCAACAGCTTTCAATACGATTCACTTCGGATACCCGATGGCGATCGAGCCCTCTGCGACACGTGTTCCGAACTTAACGCTTCAACTCATTCAAATGTTATTGCGGAGATTAGACGAGACGGAGACGACTGGTGTAGCCAGATTTTTGACTTTGATGGCTCCACCATTATTGCCGATCGTGATTTTCATTCGCAACGATTTTCACGCCGAGCTGCGCTGGCAAGCGGGACACAGTTATCCCATTATCAAATCGATGAACTCGTTGGTATCGGAGGATTTGGCCAGGTATATCGAGCAGTCGACACGACTCTGGATCGGATCGTTGCGATCAAAGTTCCGCACTGTGAGAAAATGCTCGCCGAACAACGACAACGCGTGATTGATGAAGCGAAACTTGCTGCTCGTATCAATCACAACAATGTAGTTTCGGTTTATGAGGCAATTGAGTACGAGGACTCGATATGTTTGGTGAATGAGTTTGTCGGCGGGAAAAGCCTAAACACAGAAATTCGCAATGGCCCGATTGCCGTGCCCCGAGCGGTTGAATTTGCAATTGAAATCTGCAAAGGAATTGAGGCAGCCCACAAAGCAGGCGTACTCCATTTTGACATTAAACCAGCCAATATTCTGATCAGCGAAGACTCGGTTAAGGTAACTGACTTCGGTCTTGCTGTTCAGTCTCCTGAATTGATCGGGATCAACGTCGGGGTTTTCGGAACACTGCCGTACATGTCACCCGAACATTTTGACTCGAGCAAAAAAGTTGATCAGCGATCTGAGATTTACGCCATCGGAATTGTGCTGTTCCAAATGTTGACTGGTCGGTTGCCATTTTCGATGAAGTCGAAGGAACTGATTCACGCAATCAAGGAATCTGAGTTGCCAGTTCCTTCTCAATTTGTAAGCGACTTACCAATCGAGTTGGACTGTATTTTTCAGCAAGCGACGAGTCGGCATCCCGCAGCTCGGTTTCAAACGGTCAGTGAACTAAAGACTGCCCTTGCTGCCTTTGCGGACGCGCGTTCGGGCGCTCAAAATGCTACCGCACCTATTCTGAACAACCAAGACAAATCGAGTGGCGTTTCATGGCTTTCGATGGTGGTTGGAACTATTTTGATTTTGGCAATTGGAAGCCTTTCATGGATGGCATTCAAACCCAAGACAGTAGTTGGCGATACGGAATCCGAGGTGCTCCAAGTCGTTCATATTTCGACCAATCCTCCGGGCGCACGCCTCGTAATTATGCCACTAGACGACGACACACTCGCGCCCATGCCGGAGCTAAAAATCGTTTTGCCGGAAGGCGATCGACACGATCTGGAGTTGGCCCAGGGTTATTATCTGGTCGAGGCCATCATTGAAGATGAAACTGGATTGCATTTCCAAGAAGTCGTACGAAGTGTGCCCGATCCAAGTCTCGGCCTGCACAATAGTCTTTGTCGCAGCATGGCGTTTTCCAGAAATGAGGACCATGACGTTATCTGGCCTGAAATTAACATTCTTTTGGACAATCCGCTGGATGATCGTTGGGTGTTTGTGGAAGGTGGCTTCTACGATTCGAAAACAGATGATTCCATGGCCTATCCCTCTGTAAGGCTAGATCTAGATGACTTTTACGTCATGAACGAAGAAGTAACTTTGGGGGATTTGTTAGTTGATCCTGAAACCAACATTTTCCAGATCGGTCAAAAGTGTCGCGAAAAAATGATCAACCTTTCGGGGTTGGATGAAGAAACAGTTGAGTTGCGACCGGTAATGTATTTGAGTTGGTTTGAGGCGTTAGAGTACTGCGAAGAATACGGCTATCGAATGTTGACTTTGGATGAGTATTTCTACATTGCTACGAATAGCGGAACAACTAACTTTCCAAACGGCGATGAATTGAGAACTTTCGACAAAGAAGACCAATTTGCCTTGAGCCCACCGACTTGGGATACGACACAAACTCCCTACGGAATCAAAGGATTGGGCTCCCGTGTAGATGAATGGACCTCTACCGGAGCATCTTTTTGGATACCTTTGCCGCGAGAAATCTACGATCCATTGAATATTCCGATCGGCCCATTGGTTCAGGTCTTTGGCGGACAGGAGACGCTTTCAGAGGATTTAGCCGAGTTTTATCCGTCAACGATACGGATGAATAAATGTTTGTCATCATTTGCCAATACCCGTTCGGGTGTTGGATTTCGGTGTGCGTACGGGACAGAACCCCGGTTGACATGGAAAATGCCTCCCTATCGAAAATTTACCAATACAGAAGGGATTTTGGCAGCCCAAGAGCGATGATCTCAATGGGAGAAGGTTGTTGCATCAATCGATACAACAACCTTTGTAGATTTGCGGGCAAGCCCGCGGAGAGTATTTCCAGCGAGATCAACTATTCGTTGACGTTTTGGTTGGGCAGTCGGTGATATTGATTACCGTTAAAGGTGATCGCATCGCCATTGAAAACTCCGCCAGGCAAGTTTGACCCGTCTGGAACTTGGTCGTATCGCTGTGCAAACATAAACGTTGGTTTTCCTTGAAGTGTAAGTTCAGTCAAGCGATATCCATCATTTCCAACCTTGATATCCATCACCTTTGTCATCCCTGGCGAAACGGTCGCAACGCGATGAGCGTCAGGGTTGGCCCAAACCAAATCCGGCACATTGTAGCCAGACTCTAGAACAGTGACACCTTCGCCCAATTCAAGGTAGTACAGGGCTTGGTGCTGGGAATTGCATGCGTTTCCATTGCAACCGGTTTGTGTAGGCTGGCTGTAGGCGATCAACACATTACCGATATTGCAACCGGGGCATTGTCCGCCAAAGTAAAAATATACTCCCGAGGTCTGGTCATGATATGCAAGTGAGCATGGACATGGCCCTGCGAACGAAGCCGACCCTGTCACCGACGAATTTGCTGATGATTCCTGAGCCTTCAACTGCAACGAGAGCGTGAAGGCGAGGAAAGCGAAAACCAATAAAGATTTGACATTCATAGTAGTCTCCAAAAGTGAAAGTAAAGTAACGTGGGGCAACGTTGCGTTTTTGTGGTACCGTAGAAAAGGAGTGCGAGAGCGATTATTGGTTCGGCAGATAAGTTGGCGCTATCGCTTTTTGTGAGAGCAGTAGTGTGTAAATGACGGTGCAGTGTGTGACGAGGACTGATTGGGAATGAGAATTAGCGGCGGATTCGACGAAGCGTGGATTTGATGTTTTTTCTTGGAACCCACGATGGCCAATGCCACTAATTCAATTTGCTTATTCGGATCTGCAGTTGACCGAACGTGTCAAAATTTGAATGTCGGAGGCGGGGTTCAGGATTCGAATAGACATTGGAAGGCCGCATATTTCGTGAGCCAAATCATGACTTCAGGTGCCGTATTGTACGCCTTCCAGAAGTCGCGAACCGACGCGAATCAACGTGGCACCTTGAGCTATTGCAATCGGGAAATCATCACTCATGCCCATCGATAGTTGATTCCAGGGTACGGACGAGGAACGATGATGTTGTAGTTCTGTTAGAAGTTGCTCAAGAGAAGAAAATTCATTGGCCAATTCAATATCAGACGAACTCAAGCCTCCCATACCCATCAAGCCATCGAATCGAATGTTCGGAAACTGCGCTTGATTGTCCAGAATATTGCGTACGTTGTCGGCTGACATTCCGTCCTTGTTTGCTTCACCCGAGATGTTTACTTCCAAGAGACAATTGACAACTTGTTGAGCTTCAACGGCATGTCGGGAAATTGCGGAAAGGAGTCGTTGACTGTCCACGGAATGGATAAGGTGAGCATGGGGAATAACCCAGCGGATTTTGTTGCGTTGCAGGTGCCCGATGAAGTGCCATTCCACTTGTGAGGATTCAATCGCTTCGCACTTTTCGCGAAACTGGTCAGGGCGATTTTCTCCAAAACAGTGATGCCCGGCTGCGATCAAGTCACGATTCAATTTGACACCGTGGTATTTGGTGACCGCAACGACTTTGACTTCAGTGCGTTCACGGCCCACAACGTCGCAGGCACGCTGTACATCGTTTTCCAAACTTTCCAGATTTTGGCGCAGAATCTCGATGTTTCTCACAGTGTTATTCAAGATCGGTGTTATTCAATTTCAATGATTTGCTCGATGAGATGCTCCGAGTTGATCCGTCCCACATAGAAGTCGCAGTGAACGTTTTTACCCATGAACGTTCGATTGCCAACCGCTGTCAAATTTCGATAGACGACCCATTGTTGTTTTCCAATTTGGAAACGGTATGCCACGGCGACATCATCACCAACATTTTCCAGTCGTTCCGCAACATTGAGTTTGCGCCACGTCCGAGGGCTGGTACACCGATGCATGTCCAAATCGATCGCAAACAGATTGTAAAGTGTTCGTCCCCGGCGAGTCATCGCAAAAGTCGCCGAGTCGGCTTGAACCATTAGTTCATGTTTTGTGCGATCTGATTTCCATTCGCCAAGGGAAAGTGGTAGCACCAAGCCAATGAATTGATTGCCAGTTTTCAAATACGTTTCCCGGGTCTCCGTTTCCTGCAACGTTTCAACATCAGATGCAAGTGGAAGTCCTAGTTCGTAGTGGACCGAGTCGTGCTCTTCATCAAACAAAAATGCGTCCGCAACCAATAACAAATTGTCTGGGCGACAAAGGGCAAACTGTCGTTGCCAATGTCCTGAGGGAATTTTCCGCTCCAATTCGACATAATGAATGTCTTTGTCGGAGTGCCAGCAATTGAGCTCGAATTCACCGTTGAACAAATCAGTTTCGGCGTTGTCGATTTCTAAAGTTGGTTGCAGCAAACCGCTGATCAACGGCGCGTGAGCACCAATCTCAACCTGAATTCCTGAGGACTTATCTGCAGCGATGCCGATTCGGGGGCTATTGGCGCTCCAGTTGCAGCGGAGGCTTCCCAGCATTGCTTCTTCTCCGAAATCGGCGGAGGCCGGCAGGTCTTTTTCGCCAGGCGGCTTTTTGCTTGGTCGTTTGATGTGTTTGAAGAGTCGTTTTTCGGACTCGTCTTCTGTGACCTTCCGCAGACCTTTCAGAATTTTCCTGGGCTCACTAATCCATGAGGCACCGAGCATCGGTTGCAATTCGCTGTCTAGCATTCGCGCGTACTGCAAGCCGATCCATTCAAGCCGGTTTTTCAGAACTTGGGACAATTTTGCCGAAGCTTCATTCGCCAATATTCGAACACGAGTCATCGAAGCAATAATGACCCCCAAGTCAGATCGCCAATCGCAATGCAGCCAACCCGATTCATCGAACAGCTGTTCCACGGCCAACTCCAGATTCGTAAGTGCGTTTTTCACGACGCGCTTGGTTCTGGGAATACTCGGCAAGCCAGCCGCGATGACGAACGGAAGTTCGACGGCAGCGAGAATGAAAACAACTGGATCAGAATTCAGCAAGTCACTTTTAATTGTTGTCCAAGTTTCGATATCTTTGAACAATGTCGCGATTTGTTCGCCGTCTTGTTTGTTGAGAAATCGCTGCAAATCATAGGTAACGATCAAAGTTGACATGACAGCAAACAGCTTGTCCCAGTTTGCCTCGCCAACTTCGATTTGATTTTCGCGGGCACTTTCGCCCTCATTGGAAAACGTTGCGCAGAATTGCTCGACGCCGTCTCGATCAGCAAGGGCAATTGAAACGGCATCTGCTGCATTGTCGAAACACTTCGAAAGCGATTTATGCCGGGCAAAGTCCAAAAAGGCATCTCGAATTTCCTGCGCGGAAAACGTTTCGCCCAAAACGTTTGTTGACACGGATTCGATCAACGTCGAATTCAGTGGCACAACGGATGGTTTCAGCTCGTCGGCTTTGGGAGATTTCGATTTGGCTTTACTCTTTCGAGATTTCGTTTTCGTTTTCATGAATTTTCAGGCGCCGAAAAGGCGGTAATCGTATTGCAATCGGGTCATGGATTGAAGCTCGCTATTTTAACACGACGCCTCATTTTGTGACAGGATGTTGAGGCTATCGGTCGGGCATCCGATAGGGCTTGGAGACCGTGGAAAGGGAAATTGTTAAGGTGATTCGATGCGTTCGGCCACTCGCAATTTGGCACTTCGACTGCGTGGATTGGAGTCGACCTCCGACTCACTCGGGCGACGTGGTTTCCGAGTGATGACTCGAAGCCTTTCGTCGGAGGCAAATGCTTGTTTGACGATTCGGTCTTCAAGCGAATGAAAGCTGATGATCGCCAGCCTTCCGCCAGGTCGCAACGTGTCGGGAAGTCGACGCAACGCAACCTGAAGCCATTTCAGTTCTTCGTTCACTGCGATACGCAACGCTTGGAACGTACGAGTTGCCGGGTTGATCGAGTGATTCTTTGACCGCGGGACACATCGATGAAGCAGATCGGAAAGTTCCTTGGCGGTACGAATCGGACGCGTTTTACGCAGTTCGCAAATGCGCCTGGCGATTACACGACTATAACGTTCTTCGCCAAACTCATAGATCAAATCGGCCATGCGTTTTTCGTTCAGTTTCTCCAGCAACTTCCAGGCTGGGGTTCCCTGCTGATCGTTGAAACGTAAGTCGAGCGGGCCATCAGCGTGATAACTGAAACCTCGCGTTGAATCCTCCAACTGATCAGAGGAAAGGCCAAGGTCGAGTAGGATCCCGTCAACAAGATCGACATTTAATTCGCTCAATACTTCCGGGAGATCGGCGTAGTTCGCGCAAACCCCTTCAATTCGGTCCCCAAAAATCTGCTTGCCGATTTCGATAGGTGCGGGGTCACGATCCAACGCGATGACGCGATCTTCGTTTGACATCAGCGAAAGGAAATGACGTGTGTGCCCTCCCCCGCCAAATGTTCCATCGACGATCGTTTTGCCTGGTCCTACGGCAAGCAGTTCGGCGATTTCAACGGGCATGATCGGAACATGCACGGTGTGATCAGTCATCAAAGTCCTTGATTGATTGAAGGGCCAATTATTTACTACAATGCGTTCGATTAAGAAATCGGAGCGTACTCTTTTCAAAACTTCACTTCGTTCTAACGATTCGGCTTCCGAATGCCAACGGCCTTTGTCTACAAAAGTAGCTGGAAAAACCTATTTCAAGGTGTGGCGATCGTTGCGACGATGTTTTTGATCGTCATGCTGGTAGGGTGGCTTCTGCTGGATCGATTCGGCATCTACCTGGCGATCGGATTTTTGATTTACAGCGTGGTGACGTTTCGAGGGTTACCCACAGCCTGGGTGATGAGGCAGTTTCGTGCCCAGGCGATCACCATGTACGAAGCGCCGCAGTTGGTCCAGTTGTTTGAGGAATTGACTCGGAAAGCCGGAATTCGCAACGTTGTCTCACTCTATTATTTGCCGACATCGACGCCAAACGCATTCGCGACGGGGCATGGATCGGATGCAGCGGTTTGTGTTTCAGACGGAATCTTGAGATTGATGAATCGTCGGGAATTGATGGGCGTGCTGGCTCACGAGCTGTCGCATATTCGAAATCAGGATACGCGAATCATGGGTCTTGCGCAAACAATGGGACGAGTGACGGCATTTTTCTCGCGGATTGGAGTGTTGACATTACTGTTTGCGTTGCCTGCGATCTCATTGGGGCTTTCATCGCTTGGCATTGTTCTAAGTGGTGCTCTCTTGGTCGTGGCTCCCCTCATCAATACGTTGTTGCAGCTGGGCCTTTCTCGCTCAAGGGAATTCAACGCTGACCTTGGTTCTGCTGATATCACAGGCGACCCGATGGGCTTGGCAAGTGCCTTACAAAAATTGGAAAACACGATGCGCGGTTCTTGGTTAGGACGTCAGGTCGACCCTCGCTCTACGGTTCAAGAACCCAATTGGCTTCGCACGCACCCAGCGACTGGCGAGCGAATCACACGATTGAAACAGATCGCAGCCAGCATGGGGCAAGAATTCGAGCAATTCAATGACGGGGATTTGGACATGACGTTTCATGCTCCCGTGGAAAAACCTCGCCGTTACCGAGTCTTGAGGGTAATTGGCGATAGCAGGCAATACACTCCAAATGTTGTCGCACGACACCGTTGCGCCCTGTGAGGCGGGATTTGTTAGAATATTTTTTTGTAACTTTGCAACAACTATTTTTGTGTGGAACAAGATATGAGACGATTACTGTTTGGATTGGTGCTGCTTGGACTGACAGCCGTCAGTTCCGTGTCGAGAGCGGATGAAGGAATGTGGTTGTTTAACAATCTGCCCGTAGAGTATTTGAAATCAGCATATGGATTTGAGCCAACTCCGGAGTGGACCGAACACCTGATGAAGTCTTCGGTGCGATTCAATGTTGGCGGCTCGGCGTCGTTCATCTCCAGCAACGGACTGGTTTTGACGAATCACCATGTTGGCTCTGACACACTCTTCAAACTGTCAGATGAAAATAACAATTATCTTGAGGATGGATTTTACGCGAATTCCCAAGCTGACGAGTTGAAAGCACCTGACCTTGAGCTCAACCAAATGGTCGACATTGTTGATGTTACCAGTCAAGTAAAATCAGCTGTTACCGAGGGTATGAGTGTTGACGAAGCGGTTGCCGCTCGTCGCGCAGTGATCGCAGGCATTGAAAAAGACTCGTTGGACACAACAGGGCTGAGAAGTGATGTTGTGACTTTGTATGGAGGCGGTGCCTACCACCTTTATCGCTACAAAAAATACACAGACGTGCGATTGGTCTGGGCCCCTGAGTCGGCGATCGCATTTTTTGGCGGCGACGCAGACAATTTTGAATATCCACGTTACTGTCTGGACGCCTGTATTTTCCGTGTATACGAAGATGGCAAGCCAGCGGTGATCGAACATTTCTTGAAGTGGGCTGACAACCCTGTCGGAGCGGAAGATCTGGTATTCATTTCGGGCAATCCAGGTCGAACGAATCGAATCTTTACCGTCGATGCCCTCAAGTACCAGCGCGACCATCGAATGCCTTTCGTCTTGAATCTGTTGCGACGACGAGAAATCACGTTGCAGCAGTTTGGCCTGAAAGGTGTCGAGGAAGCGCGACGTGCCCGCGAGGATTTGTTTGGTGTTCAGAACTCGCGCAAAGCGTACCTCGGTATGCTCGGCGGCCTGCAGGATCCCGCGATCATGGACGCAAAGATCGAAGCTGAAAAAGAATTTTTGGAAAAAGTTGCAGCGGATTCCCAACTCGCCGGTGTCGGCGACGCTTTTGAGGAAATTTCCAAGATCCAACAACAACGCGTCAACCTGCTTGGCAAGAATATCTCTTTGAACAGCCACTTGCTCGGAACGGCTCAAACGATTGTTGAGATGGTCGAAGAAGACAAAAAGCCTTCCAGCGAACGTCTGCCCGAGTATTCTGACGCCGGACGCGAATCGCTTGAACAGCAGTTGTTTAGCGAAGCTCCCGTTTACGAAGACCTCGAAATCGCTTTGTTGGCTGACTCATTGTCGATGATGATCGAACTGCGAGGTGCTGATGATCCGGTCGTCGTGAAAGTCATGAACGGGTTGCGGCCAGCGGATCGTGCCGCTGAGTTGGTGAATGGTACGAAGTTGAAGGACGTCAGTGTTCGAAAGGCATTGGCCAAGGGCGGTTCGGAGACTCTTGCTTCCAGCGACGACGCGATGATCCAATTGGCGTTGACTCTGGATGAAGACAATCGCAAGTATCGAAAGATCAATGACGAATTGGCTGAGGCAGAGAAGCAGCTATACGCGAAAATTGCAGATGCCACATTCAAGATTCAAGGTACTTCCACTTATCCTGACGCCACCTTCACACTGCGTTTGGCATTCGGTGCGGTGCGAGGATACGACCAAGGTGGCGAAACTTTGCCGCCATGGACTCAATTTGGCGGCGCATATGAGCACGAAATGGCCCACAAAGGGCAAACCGATTTTGTGTTGCCAGAAACCTGGAAGAATGCCAAAGAGAAATTGAAACTGGATACGCCTTTTGATTTCGTTTGCACTGCCGACATCATTGGCGGCAACTCAGGCAGTCCTGTTGTCAATCGCGATGGCGAACTCGTCGGATTGATCTTCGACGGAAACATTCAATCGCTGACAGCCAACTACATGTTTGACGATCGCCAAATGCGTGCAACGTCGGTCAGTGCCAAGGCGATTCAGGAAGCTCTACGCTATGTTTACGAAGCGGATCGAATTGTCGATGAGCTTGGTAAATAACCTCGTTGCTTGGCGTTCATCAATTCGCGAAACGGCCTCTCATCAGGGGCCGTTTTTTATTTGTTGAATCGTTGGTTGTCGATTCGAAACTCATCCCGCTTGGCGAACCAAATTGATTTCAGCTCACTGGCCTTTTCCGCTTGTGACAAAATCAAGTTGTTCGTTTCGGTCGGATCGTTTGTAAGGTTGAAGAGTTCCCAGTCGCTATCTTTTGCCTTAACCAGTTTCCAATCCTCAACGCGAATCGCCGAGTTTCCTTCGTGAGTCCACCAAAGATATTCACGTTCAATTGTTTGCCCATTTTTGATGGTTTTGAGCAATGAACGGCCCGGACGAATCGGGGAATTCGTCGAATCAACTGTACCGCCTGCGGCTTCAGCCAGAGTCGGAAAAATATCAATGACATGACCGACCGACGATTCAAGTCGCGACGCCTGTTCGATTCCAGCGGGCCAATGAACGATAAAAGGCGTGTGAATGCCGCCCTCATGGACCCATGTCTTATGCCGACGAAACGGTGTGTTCGCGGCGTTTGAAAAACCTGGGCCGAGACACAGGTGCGTATCGGGAGACCCCGGCACAGCTTGCGGATCATGTCCATCATCGCGGATCATGATTTCTGCGCTTGCTCCGTTGTCAGACAAGAAAACAAGTAACGTGTTCTCAAATTGCCCGGACTCCTGCAATTTGGAAACGATACGACCGACTTCGAAATCCATCCGATGGACCATTGCCGCGTGAACTTCCATTTTTTGCGACTGGAATTCCTGTTGCTCGGCAGTCAATTCGTTCCACGGCAGCGGCCGATTGATTTCGCCAGGTCCCAAAGCACGAATGTCGTCCGGGCGGTCATAGGGAGGGCCAACCTCCATTTCCACTTCGGAAAGCGAGCCATTTTGAAACAGACCCAATTGTTGTTGACGTTTCCATCGCTCATCGCGGAGAACATTCCAGCCATCAGAATATCGGCCTCGGTATTGCGCGATATCTTGCGGTTTGGCATGCAAGGGAAAGTGCGGCGAGGTAAAAGCTACAAATTCAAAAAATGGTTTTCCCGAATGCTCCCGTTGATGTTGGTCAAGAAATTCGATTGCGCGATTGGCTATTTCGGTTGTGGCGTAGTAACCAGATTCACGTTCGACGGATGGAAGTGGTTTGTCGTCGAGAAAGTGTCTTTTAGGAGAGAAGAAACGGCCATGATCATCCAGGCGATACGAGCGATCAAACCCTGTGTTCGTCGGCGAACTGTCCAAGTGCCATTTACCAGAATGGTAGCAGCGATAGCCAGCCTTTTGGAGCTGTTCTGAAATCAGCGGCGCCCAATCGGGTCGGTCATGACGCTTGATCGGTGGCTCCCCCGGAACCACGTCAAAGCCAACTTGATGCGGATAGTAGCCAGTCAACAACGAGGCACGTGTCGGCCAACAGCGACCAGTGTTGTAAAACTGCGTGAAGCGAATTCCGGTTTCGGCGAGTTGATTGAGATTGGGGGTCTGGATTTCTCCGCCGTAGCAACCCAAATCGGAAAATCCAAGGTCATCGGCCAATATCACGACAACATTCGGTGCGCTTTCATTAGATGACGATAAGGCAATAGGAGTTTCGTTTTCCAACCCGACCAGGCTGATTAAAGACAACCAGGTCCACAATATCAGTTGCATCGCTACGCTCATTCACGAATGGTGTTAAGAAATTGTCTCCATTCATGATAAAGGAAATTGTGACGTTCGTCTCCGAAAACAATTGCCCAACTACGTTAGCTTGAAAACCCAAAAAAAAGAGGACGGGACGGTGTAATGAATTGCGTCCCGTCCTCAAATAATGACGATCGACTGTTAGATCGAACGTTTTCGCCGAACAAGGCATGTTCCGAGCAAGCTGCCAAGCCCCAATACAGACGCCAGGCTTGGTTCGGGAACAGCAGTGATGCGAACAGTCGCAAATACGCCGCCAGGTGCAATACCGTCAACGATTGTTCCCGCAGGCGTCCCAGTGCCGATAAAGTTGTCCAAGCCCCCTGGTCCGAGTAGGTGAACGACTCCGTTCTCATCAGTTGACATTCCACCAATCGTTGAAAACGCTGCACCTAACGTGTCGTTGACTTCGGTTCCTGAATCCCAGATTCCAGATCCAAGGATATTGAACTCAAATGAATTTCCGACGATAAAATCTCCGTTTGCATCAAATACTTCAATGGCGTCAGGCGTTCCGATAAACGAGTCGTTGGAGGGAATCACCATACTTGCAAAACTAAAGAATCGATTTGTGCTGGAGTTGATTTGCAGCGTGGTTTGCGCCGTTTCACCGGGGTCGATAATTGGCGCACCGGTGAACCCTGCCGCATTTAACAATAAACCTTGTTGGCCACCGGAAGCGGCCGCGGTGAAATCAGCTTGGAGTCCAGAGACGTCACCACCTTCGGCTAAATTTTCCAATGATGTCGATGCCGCACTTCCCACGTCAAAAATGTCAAAACTGCCGTTGTGAAAGCCGAACCATGTGGGCGTGATGAAGAAATCCGAACCACCTTGATTCGTAATTTCGACCCGATACGTTTGCGCAAACGCGGGCCGCGAAACGATTGTTAACATCGACACGGCGGAAAGAAAGACGAACAAAACTAAAACTCGTAACCTCATATCATGCTCCAAGCAAAAAAAACGACGAAAATTTCAGCAAGGAATATGGAGGTCTCGCTGGAAACCGAGCGTCACTTCGTTCCAAATTCGTTGCCCAGGTGAGGCAAATGGTAACTGCGACATTCGTTTTCAATTGTGAGCCAATTCACAATTCGGCAGGATTCGGCAAAATAGAATCAATTGAACTTGAAAATCGACACGACGGATCGCAATGGCGCCGATTGAAAACAAGATCTGGTTCTTGAAGCACTGTGAGTTATTTTCGCAGTTGTCGCAGAGTCAACTTGCAAATCTGGAAAGGCGAAGTTTCGTCAAATCGTTTCCGAAAGGGGCTCCAGTCTACTTGCCGCGCGAAAACGCGGATGCCATTTACGTTGTCGCGAGTGGATTATTGCGAATCGGGCACATCACCACAGAGGGAAAACAGTCAACGTTGGCGATTGTCGAGGCCGGCGACATCTTTGGGGAAATGGC
The DNA here is from genome assembly GCA_041399045.1 of Pirellulaceae bacterium. Lineage (GTDB taxonomy): Bacteria > Planctomycetota > Planctomycetia > Pirellulales > Pirellulaceae > BJ22. The sequence continues at coordinate 350,716 of JAWKTO010000002.1, forward strand.
GCTTGTTGATGACACCGAACGCGGCGAGATTGTCGAAACGTTGAAGGCTTCGAGATTGCTCCGAATTGAGCGAGACGCGATTCAAGAGCTGTTGGCGACAGATATTCAAATCTCAATTGCCTTTAATCGAATCTTGGGGCTGCGAAGGCGGCGAATGGAACGCCGTCTTAAAAATCTGTTGTTCGTGAGTAGTCATGACCGATTGGGACTACTACTGTTGGACCTCGTCGAACAATTTGGAGAGGCATCCGGAAAAGGAACTCGAATTCGTATCAGGTTGTCGCATCAGGAACTTGCTAACTTGATTGGCAGCACCAGGGAGACCGTGACGATTTCGCTGGCCAAGATGAAGAGGGAGGGCTTGCTGAGCTCCGAACGAAATACCTTGATTATCAAAGAACTCGAAATGATGAAGAAGCGGTTCGTCAATTGAAGTATTTAGATCGATTGTCAGCTTCTGAAACGAAGTTGACGATTCGAATAGTGCGCCGTTAAACGCTTGCCGAATTCTGTCGTTGATACGCTTCCAACTTGCGGCGACAGGAATTGCATTTTGAAATGTGAAATTCAAACTGTCGTGTTTGGTCGTAAGAAAGTTCCTTGTCCAGGTATAGTGGAATCCACGCAATTGCCTGATCGCAAGTGATTCGCTTCGGATCTTGAAACATAGACCATGTTGCAAAACCGGCAACCAAAACAGCAGAGCCAATTGCCGCCTGTTTTAAAAAAAGTCGCCGATTCTTCAGTGAAGCTTGCCTCCGACCGACTTGATTGAGTGCTCCCGGTTCGCACTGGGACCAATCGTCATCTGGAAATTTGTCAGATTCGGTTGTTTCGCGATGTTCCCGACGCGACATTATGTTTCTCCACAATTGCTTGTTGGCATTTCGCATAAATCATTTTGGAAACGAGTGACAATTTGATGTTCCGCTCGATTCGTTTTCCTGATCAGAATGCCAAAGCCCGACGTTTGGTTCAAATTCAATATTTTGAATTATCGCCTCAACTTCAATAGGAAAATGTGAGGCCACTAACAATTTCGGACAAAATGCAATTTGAGTTGCCGAATTTGGCAGATCCTAAACGATTTTGGACGTCACATCTATGAATCGCATGCGGGTTTAAGGATTTGAGGCAAAACAGATTAATGAAGCACTCGTTTAAACGTTTCGTTCAATGACTCCAAAGCAATCTCACCGGCCGACTCGTCAACGACAGCATTCACTCGAACCTCACTTGTGTTCAACATCTCCATCACGATTCCATTCGCGGCAAAGGCCTCGAACATTGAAATCGCCATGCCGGTATGGCTTCGCAGGCCAATGCCGGAGACGGAGAGTTTTGCAATCGACTCCTTGGACGATAGTTCAGCGCCATTCTGTTTCGCCAGTTCACCAGCCAGGTCAATAGCTGCCGAATACTGACTCTTGGGGACGGTTACGCTCATGTGCACGTGTTCTGGGGAAACGTAGCTTTGCACAATCATGTCGACAAAAAATCCGTTTTGCGAAAACGATTCAAAAATTCCCGCGATGACTCCGAGCTGGTTGGGGAGATTTAAAAACGAAATTCGAGATTGCGATCGGTCGATCGAGATGTCGTTGATGGTCAGCCCTTCCATGTCGAGCCCTTGCAGACGTTCGATGACCTCCAGTGGTCGCACATCTCGCACTCGATCCTGCAACTTCGCAAACGGGTCTTTGGGAGCATTTCCAGGAGAGCGATGCAGGCCAAAGTCCTCATGAATGCGGCGCAAGGCCACCAACGCATTTTCTCGTTCAATCAGAACCGAAATTTTGATTTCGCTGGTGGTGATCATGTGCGTATGAATGCCGGCTTCCACCAACGAATGGAACAACCGAGTCGCGACGCCTACCTCGCGAGCCATGCCCAATCCGACCACTGACAGTTTCGACACTTGGTCGCTGCACTCGCCGAGCGTTCCGCCCAGACGCTCGACAACCGGTTGGAGACACTTCAAAGTCTTTTTGAATTCATCGCGCGGCACCGTGAAGCTCAGATCGCTTTTTCCGTCTCCCGTTGAATTCTGCACGATCATGTCCACAGTGATCTTGTTTTCCGCAATCGGTCGAAACAACTCCGCGTTCACATCAGCTCGATCGTCCAGGTGCCGGATCGTAATTCGCGCCTCGTCCTTGGTTAACGCAGCGCCACTGACCACCAGGTCGGGAGCCTCCGGGTCGGCGACGATCAACGAGCCATTATTGTCTGAAAAACTGCTGCGGACGTGAATCGGGACGTCGAATTTTTTACCGAACTCGATCGAGCGGTTATGCATGACGCCGGCACCCAGGCTTGCCAGTTCCAACATTTCGTCATAGCTAACCTGCTTCATCAACCGCGCCTCGGGCAACGTTCTGGGATCGGTTGTATAGACTCCGTCGACGTCGGTATAGATTTCACAAGCGTCTGCGTTTAATACCGCCGCCAACGCAACTGCGGTCGTATCGCTGCCACCTCGCCCCAGTGTTGTGATGTCGAAATTTTCATCGATTCCCTGGAATCCTGCAGCGATGACAATGTTGCCTTCGTCAAGTAGCTTCTTCATGCGCTCCGTTGAAATCGATCGAATTCTGGCTTTGGTGTGCGAACTGTCTGTTCGGATTCCGATCTGCCCGCCAGTCAAACTGACCGCTTGATAGCCCAAGCTGTTGATGGCCATCGCCATTAACGCCACGCTGACTTGTTCACCTGTCGAAAGGAGCATGTCGAGTTCGCGTTCGGGCGGATTCTCGTTGACTTCATGCGCCAAATCGATCAGGTGGTCAGTGTTCTTGCCCATCGCACTGACGACCATGACGACCTGATGGCCTTCCTGTTTCGCACGAACTGCCTTGCGTGCGGCGGCAAGGATTTTCTGGCTGTTGGCAACGCTGGTTCCACCAAATTTTTGGACGATCAAGCCCATCGTATGTTTCCTGAATTTAATTTCCCAATGCAAATCGAATCGATCTGAATCTACACAAATGCAGCACGAACAAAAGGAGCCATGCCGTTTCAATAAAACAATTTCATGGAAGCTCAATTCGACCGATCATTCTTTAAGGCCGGATGTGGTAATCCCCTGCACAAACACTCGTTGTGCGGCAAAAAATATCACGACAAGTGGAATGGAAAATAGAACGGAGGCGGCAAGGAGTAAGTGAGTCTGATCGCCATAGCTGCTGACGTAGCGTTCGAGCCCGTAGGCCAAGGGGAATTTTTCAGGATCCGATAGGTAAAGTAGTGGACCGCCGAAATTGTTCCAGGTATCGACAAATTGAAATAGAGCGACCGTCACAATTGCAGGCTTGGAAAGCGGCAAAACAATTCGCCAGAAAATTCCCCAATGCCCCAAGCCATCAATCCGACCCGCGTCGAGTAATTGCTCAGGCAACGACAGAAAAAACTGACGAAGTAGGAAAATAAAAAATGCATCTCCGAAAAAGCAGGGAAGGATGATGGCCCAAAGGCTGTTGTAAAGGCCGATTTGACTGATCAGCACAAAACGCGGGATCATCGTCATTTGCCACGGCAACAACAAAGTAAATAAAACGGTAACCAGTAACCAACGTCGTCCTGCCCAGCGCACGCGAGCCAGCGAATAGGCTGCAAGGCTGCAGGAAATAGTTGAACCGATCACACAGCCTATACACACAACAAGTGTGTTCTGCAAATAAAGTGTGAAAGGCATGCTGGAGAAGACGTCGAAAAAATTCTGCAACGATGGTTGGTTTGGGATCAGGCCGCTTGGGTTTCTCGACAATTGTTCCGGCGATTTAAATGCACCGGATATCAATAACAAAATCGGCCAAGCGAATGGCAGAATAACCGCAGCGACTAGCACTGCTCGCAGGCCACGCGATATCATTATCCGAAGGCCGTTCATTGTCGCGCCTCCCGTTGAGCCTGTGTACGCTGCTCCAATTCCTCTAGAACTGTTTCGGCCTTCAACTCCGGATGGTTCATTACTTCGAATACTGCTTGATTGACGGAGCGTTGGAGTCGGTCAGCACCGGGAGTCACTGGATAAGGGAACTGATTGCGGCTGGCGGCAAGGTCAACAAACGTTTTCATCAACTCGTGCTCGTGCAGGTATTCTTGATACCGCCTTGCTTCAACAACATGCTGACTTACTGGGATCCATCCGCCTTGTGAACACGTGATTGCGGCTTCGTTCTCGTGCCCGAATCCGATCCAGAATTTCATGAACTCCCATGCCCCCGGCTTGTTTTTCGCACCGCGTGGGACAACAAAAAAGTTTCCGTTGATCCAGCCGGCATTCTCCCTGCCGAAATTCGGATGCGGCAGCGGAACCGCGCGAAAATCAATTGGCTCTCTGCCTGAGTCAGTGCGTTCTCGATTGAAGCGTTCCAGATCGCGAATTCGCCACTGCCCGTCCATCAGGAATACATAGCGTCCGACGTCTCGGTCGATCGTTGACGGCAACAGCGGAAACATCTTTCCTGGCAGTGATTGATCAGCATTTCGATACGCCGCCAACGAATCCGCTCCATATCGATTTCCAAAGGATTGCATCCACGCCAAGGCTTCAACATTTTGTGGAGTTGCCAGTGTAACGGCATTATCTTTAACACTGATGCCCCCACCAAACACGGTTGCCCACGCCCAAAGTCGGCGACTATCGGGCAGAAACGCGTATAGCTCACGATTGCGATTCCCATCGGCAGGTGAGATGGCTTCGATCGTTTGATTAAACTCGTCCCAATTCGATGGCATGGAATGGGAACGCTTTGCAAGATAAGTGTTGTTGACGAACAGCGTCCGGACATCGAGTCCATTACACAGCGCCATGAAACGTCCGTTGTACTGCGAAAGCCCTTTTGCGGCGGGGACGAGCCAAGGCTCCAATCGTTCGAGTTCATCAGATGGACAAAAATCGTCAAAGGGCGTCAGTAAATTGCGTTCACTCCAATCCGCCAAAATCGGATCGTCCTGATTGACGAGATCCGGCGGTTCATTTCCGGAAATCGATAGAAACAATTTCGCTTGCAGATTGTTACCTGGCATCGCGATTTCACGCACCCAGTATTTCGTTTGTGATTCATTGAAACGTCGGACGACATCCTGAACCACATTGAGATCTTCGCCGCCCCAGAAATGCCAGAATACGACTACTTCGCGATCCGCTGGGCAACGCTTTTGCGCGGAACCCCAGTTGGCGAAACCGACTGCGAACAAGGCTATTCCAACCAGTACCACTGATGCAGCAAATTTGAAACGGGTCATAAACACAATCCTACGCCGACATCCGGTAGTGAACCCATTGCTTGGAGGTGCGGAACAGCAGAAAAGTGATTACTGCCATGAACAACAACAATATCCACGCCATCGCCGACGCATAGCCGACGTCGAGGTCATTGAACGCCGATAGGAACATTTGCAATGAGATAGTGGTGAGCGATCCACCTGGTGCCCCAGTACCTTCGCTCAAAATATACACCGACGCAAACGTCTGCACGCCCTTGATGAATCCAATCACAAGATGAAAGAAAAGCACTGGCGAAAGCATGGGTAACGTGACGTTCCAAAATTTTCGAAACCGCCCTGCCCCATCCAGTTCGATCGCTTCGTACAAAGCATGCGGAATGTCGCTCATGGCGGCAAGGTAAATCACCATGTAGTTGCCAATGCCCCAAAGTGTTAACAAAATCAACCCGTCCTTGCTTCCCGCCAACGACCATTCCGCCATTGGCGTATTTTGAACGTAGCTGATCGTCTCCAGGCTGAACAACGAACGAGATTGATTCAACCAGTTCTGGGACGGCAACCCAAACAGGTTCAAGACCTCGTTCACCCAGCCGCTGGACGGATCAAGGAGCCAAACCCAAAGAATGCTCACCGCAACAACCGGCAGCACACTCGGGAGGTAAACGACTGTTCGCAAGATTCCCACACCGCGACGTTGCCGCGAAAGCAGCGAAGCGGTCACGACACCGGCAACGATACTGAGTGGAACGGAAAACGCGACGTAATAAATCGTGTTTGCAACAGCCAGTCCAAACGCGTCTTGTGAACGAAAATCCTGAAACAATCGTTGATAGTTTTTCGTTCCGACCCACTCTGGTGGATTGACCATGTCAAAATCGCAAAAACTCCAGTAAACCGACGCTGCGAACGGCCAAACAAAGAATGCGAGGAACCCGACGATCCACGGCGCTGCGAATGCAAGTCCTGACCAAGTGTCATGAGTTTCGCGAAAGGCTTGTTTGTCCGGCACGTTTTGTTTCAAGGGATCAGGGGCAACTGGCTACATTTCTTGGCAGTGCAATTATCAACAATCTGATGTCGGTGAGAAGTTCACCTGACAAACCAGGCCAAAAACGGTAAATTGAGCCGTTCGTCGTTACAAAATTTTAAACAGGAAATCGGTCGTCCATGCCCGCAGATATTTTTGCCGAACTGAGTTGGCGAGGCCTCGTCTATCAATCTACCGACGAAACGGGACTTCAAGCGTGGTTGAATCAAGGACAACGCGTCGTTTATGCCGGGTTTGATCCCACGGCTGATAGCCTGCACATTGGTAGTCTGTTGCCGCTCGTCATGTTGCGACGTTTTCAGAAGGCGGGGCATAAGCCCATCGCCTTGGCCGGAGGTGCGACGGGGATGATCGGCGACCCCAGTGGCAAAAGCGCCGAGAGGAATCTGCTCGACGAGGAAAAAATTGCACACAACTTGAGTTGTATCCAAAACCAGTTGTCGTTGATTCTGGATTTTGAGCCAGGGGATAACCAAGCGGTTCTGGTAAACAACGCCGATTGGACCGGCAAGTTTTCGTACATTGAATTCTTACGCGATGTCGGCAAGAATTTTTCCGTTAATGTGATGTTGGCCAAGGACTCCGTCAAGTCGCGAATCGAAGGTGACGTGGGGATCAGTTACACCGAGTTCAGCTACATGCTGTTGCAGGCTTACGATTTTGTACATTTGAATCGAGCGTTCGGTTGCGAACTGCAAATTGGTGGCAGCGATCAATGGGGAAACATCACCGCGGGGATCGATCTGGGGCGACGCATGAACAGTGCGCAGCTTTATGGTTTGACCTGTCCGCTGCTGACGAAGTCCGACGGGTCCAAAATGGGCAAAACGGAAACCGGAACGATCTGGCTCGACGGCCAGAAAACCAGTCCCTATCAATTTTATCAGTACCTTGTGACGCTGGCTGACGACGATGTTGGCAAGTGTTTGCGATTCCTCACCGATTTGCCTCAGGAAGAGATCGTTGCACTCGATCAATCAAGGCAAGAGCAACCGCATCTGCGCGAAAGTCAGAAGCGACTCGCTGAAGAAATGACGCGAATGCTGCATGGCGAAGATGGCTTCGGCAAGGCGCTCAATGCCACCGAGATCTTTTTCGGTGCTGAGATCGAAAACCTGACGGACTCGGAGCTGTCACAGATCTTTACAGATGTCCCCAGTGTTGCTTCGGCACGCGATGGCTTGGGCGGCGAAGGTCTAGCGTTGATCGACGCAATGACCATGGTCGGGATCGCCAAAAGCAAAGGTGAAGCTCGACGGGCGATCGGCGAAGGTGGTGCGTATGTCAACAATCGCCGAGTGGGCGAAGTGGAGTATCGCTTGAAGGAAACGGATCTCGCCAGCGAGTCATTCATCGTCCTGCGTCGCGGCAGAAACGCAACTACGCTAACTCAAATTCGAGTAGCCCTGACGGCCTTTTTGGAGCTTTGGCGTTTGCTGCCTTCGAAAAAAACGGATTGTCCAAATAAATATTGGACTTTGGAGTTCGGATTTTTGTTCGACTGTTTGGAAAACAGCGGCATTCGATAGATACAATCTCATCGTTGCGGCAGATGTAGCCCCTCACCCCCAGCCCGGGCTGGGGGTGAGGGGGATTGGCTGTTGGTGCGAATTGAATAGGCAGTGGAATTCGCGTCAAAGATTGCTGAGACGCCACGCATCTCGCTGCAGCCAAAATTACAAGAATCTACTTGCGTCACTACCAACCAACATTTGAGTGGTTGAGCCCGATCTCAATACTGACTAAAGTTTTTGCAATTAGCTTCAGATAATCACTTCCCAATCGTCGTAAGTCAGCGAATAAATGATGCTGTCGATCTCGAGGGTATCAACGCCGCCGGCATTGCCGTCCGCGTGAATGGAATCAAATCCTGTCGCCCGATTGTAGAATCCAATTCCACGCAACGTTCCGAAGTCCTGGCTTCCATAGAAAAAGTCGTTCAGGATGGAGTCAAACATCAGCGCGCGATCGTCGCCACCACTGGTTCCATTCGTCGCATTCGCAAAGACTCGATCAAATCCATTAGCACGGTTCAAGTTTGTGGGGCTGTGCATGTAACTGAACAGCGGTGTACTGAAAAAGGTATCGTTTCCGGCAGAGTCCTCCAGAAACGCTTGATCGCCGAATCCCCCTGCGTTTCCATTGTTGGAGTTTGCAACGACGCGATCAAAACCACTGACACGGTGATAGTAGCCTGGGCCCGATAGGATGCTGTACGTTGTCAGACCAAGGAACGTATCGTTGCCGCTGGAATCGTTCAGGTAAGCTTGATCGCCGACGCCACCCGAATTGCTCTCCGTTGCATAACCGAATACACGGTCGAAATCGTTTGCCCGATTGTAGAATCCTTGACCAGTCATCACAGAGAACGTTTGATAACCCCGGAAGACATCATTGCCATCCGAATCAAACATCCTTGCTTGATCGCCAATTCCACCCGCATTTCCGTTCGTGGCATTTGCAATGACTCGGTCAAATCCATTGGCTTGGAAGAAATATTGCTCGTCCGTCATACTGCTCCAGCCTGGAGAACTCCTTAAGAAATCGTTGCCAGCCGAGTCATAAAAATATGCCTGATCACCAGTACCGCCCATGTCGCCCATTACGGCCAAGGCAATGACGTAGTCGAATCCATTGGCCCGATTAAAGAATCCGCTGCCGGTCAATTGCGAGAATGTTGGCGTGCCTCGGAAGACATCATTCCCGGTTGAATCCATCAAGAATGCTTGATCTCCAACGCCACCGAGATTCCCTTCTGTTGCATATCCAACCGCGACGTCAAAACCGTCGACACGATTGTAGAATCCCGGTCCGGACATCAACGTAAACGTGGGGCGAGACCGGAAAATATCATTCCCCGTTGAGTCACGGAAATACGCTTTGTCGTTTCCTGTACCGGCGTTAACAAAAATCGATTCGACGCCATCGGCCTTTAGCGATAACAGCAAATTTGAAACGAGCAGTGAACCTGGGTTCAAGACCGCCGTTTCGTCCGCCGAACTACCCGTTACGCGAATCGTGTCCCCACCGGCAAGGCCATGAATGATCAGTGACGACGCTCGGCAAATATCCAAACTGCGCGAAACACCATTGATCGTTACGACAAAGTGGTCGCCAGACATATCGACGAGAAAGACATCGTTGCCAATAGTTCCCTGTAAAACCCAAGCGGGAACGGGCCCAACTGCCACGTCATAAACGCGACCATGGACACCTTCGACGCGATCCACCCCGTGCCCTGTCCAGAAAATGGAGAGCTTGCCATTGGGAGCCCACGCTAAAACCGGTGATACCTGGGGACCTGAATCCGAGTCAGGAATCAGAAACTCGTCAGTTTGAGCGACACCACAAGCGTCATAGGCCCGGGCGTAAACGCCGGAACCGCTGGTGTCTTGCCCATGACTTTGCCAAGCGACAACGAAGTTGCCCATTTCATCAACTGCGACGTTAGCATTTCTTTGAGGGGCAAGTACCGTTTGGTTGATTTGAAACTCAATCGGGTGAACCCAGGATTTATCACTGAGGAACTGTTGCCCAAATACACCCCAGGTGTTGCCGTCTTGGTTGATCGATTGCCAAACGATGACGAAATTGCCATCGGCATCCATCGCGACATCAGGACCTTCCTGTGCCTCGAACTCAGCATTGAGACTGTGAACGAGCACTTCGTCGCCAGTCGATACACCCAACGAATCGTACCATTGAACGAAGATTGTTTTTTCGGTGTCTGTTGGATCGAATACCGCGCGATGGTCGCTGACCCATGCAATTGCGGTTTGGCCATTGGAATTCATGGAGACCGTTGGGCTTACCTGATCAAGATCCGTGAAGTTGTTGACTTGAAATTCTGCGTCAACTGGTGCCCTGCTCGAATCAAAGCGTTGCCCAAAGATTCCTTGACCGCTCACATCAGGACCTTGCCAGACGATGATGGACGAACCATCCGCAAAGTTCATTGCAATATCGGGATGGGTTTGATGGCCGGTGGATGACGTGTTGACTTGAAACTCAGAACCGATCACGTTGCCATCAAAATCGTATCGTTGGGCGAAAATTCCGTATCCATCGCCATCTTGATCAACCGCCTGCCAAGCGATCGTAAAATTCCCTGCGGCATCGGAAGCAACGACCGGTTGGCTTTGGTTGCCAAGAGTTGTTGTGTTCACAAGGAACGCATCACCGAGTGGCAGGCCATTGGCGTCGAATCGTCGCGCAAAGATTCCCAGGCCACTTCCGTCTTCGCCATAGCTCTGCCAAGTTACAACAAAATTTCCCGCTGCATCCACTGCCGTTGCAGCTGGAGCTTCTTCCAATGCAGCGTAGTTGTTCAGGATAACCTCGCCCTCAGGGCCAGTTGAATATACGACGGTACCTTGTGGCAACTGAAAATGTTGTGCATGAATTGCAGACTGGTGTGTCGAATCGAGTCCGAGCCAGGTAACGATGGCTGTGCCTTGCGAATTCGCACTCACCGCTGGGTTCGTTTGCGGCCCTTGGATATTTGTGTTGACCTGAAACTCGTTCGCAAGCACTCCGCCAGTGAAATCATAAACTTTGCCGAATATGCCCCAGCTAAAGCCATCCTGATGGCTGCTTTGCCACGAAACAATGAAATTCAAATCAGCATCGATACCGACGTCAGGATACTGTTGTCCCTGAAGGATGACATCGTTTACCTGAAAGTCATTTCCCAGGCCCGTGCCGTCTGCGGCGAATCGCCGTGCGTAAACGTCTGCACCGCTTCCCGTTTGACCTTCGTTAGTCCACGCGACGACGAATTCTCCGAGCGGCCCCATTGCAGCGCGTGGTCCAACTTGGTCTTTGTCCGTTGTGGTGTTGAGCATAAACTCTTGGTTCAGCAGGCCTCCCGCAGAATCATAAAGGCTCGCCAGAACGTTGACGTCGACCTCTCCCTCGAGACCAACGACCTCACTCTGCCAAGAAATCAAAAATCGTCCGTCACTATTCGCACGAACGACATCAGGTGCGGTTTGATTTCCAGCCGTCGTCGGGTTAACTAAAAACTCTGTTCCATCTATTGGGGAACCGTTCGCCAGATATCGACGCGAATAGATTCCCGAGCCATCGTCGTCGACGCCCTGCCAAGCTACGACAAAATCACCAAGGCCATTCATGGCAACGGTTGGATTGACCTGATCACCCAGGACAATCGAATTCACTCCAAATTCATTTCCCAGTGGCGTTCCATCGGCCGCAAATTGACGAGCGAAGATCCCCCAGCCGGAACCGTCTTGCTGCAGACTTTGCCAGACCACGACGAAGGAACCATTGTCGCTAATGGCAACAGCAGGATTCGACTGGTCGTCAACTGTATTCATATCGTTGACCAGAATGGGGCCAGACAAGGGGCTTCCATCAGGAGCAAACAGTTGTGCATAAACCCCCAATCCACTTTCGTCTTGACCTGCCTGCTCAAAACTTGTCCACGCGGCGACATAGTTTCCTGTTGTTTCCATCACAGCAACCGCAGGAAAACTTTGGGGCACGCCTGTGGCTGGACTAGCGTTGAATTGGTTTCCATTTGGAGTTACGTGGATGTGCGGCGGAGGAGGCGAAAACCCTTCCTGGAAAATTCTGCCGTGAACGCCTTCCGTTCGCCCGTTTCCTTGACCGTTCCAAAAGATTCCAAAATCGCCACTCGGAGTCATTGCCGTTGCAGGCAAGATTTGGGGACCGAGCGTCCAGGAATTGACGATCGTTTCGTCGGTTTCTGGCGTTCCATCGGAATTAAATTGGCGGCTAACGATTGTTGTTGCGCTTCCATCCTGCAAATCACTCTGCCAGCTCACGGTGAAATTTCCAAACGCATCCGATGCGACTGTCGCATGACGTTGATTTTCGGCAGTCGTCTGGTTGATTTGAAATTCTGCTGCCTGGACGGGAGTCTTGTTTGCCAACAGCTGCCGGCCGAAAACGCCCCAGGCGCTACCGTCTTGAGTGATACTTTGCCACACGATCACCATGTTCCCATTCGCGTCTAATGCAACATCGGGATACTCCTGTGCCTCGGCATTGGTGTCGATCGTGTGAACCAATTGCTCTTCACCATTAAAAGTGCCATCGCTGTCGTACCATTGAACGAAAATACTCTTTTCAGAATCTTCCGGATCAAACAATGCGCGGTGGTCACTCACCCAAACCACGGCAAACTGCCCGGCCTCGTTCATCGAAATCGCAGGCGAGACCTGAGCCAACGCCGATTGTTGATTGACCTGGAATTCGGCTCCAAGTTTTGTTCCATTGGCATTGAAACGTTGACCGAAAATCCCTTCGCCATCACCATCGGGACCTTGCCAAACGACAGTAAATTCACCCGTTGCCCAGTTCATGGCAACTGCTGGTTGTGTTTGGCTACCGACGGTTGTGGTATTGATTTGAAATTCGGCTCCAATTGGCACACCATCTCGGTTGAATCGCTGCGCAAAGATACCGTGGCCATCGCCGTCTTGGTCAGCAGATTCCCATACGACGACAGAATTCCCCACGCGATTGGAGGCAACACTGGGATTCATTTGATTCCCAGTTGTCGTGGTGTTAACGACAAACGCAGAGCCGATCGGAAGTCCAGACGCGTCCATTCGGCGACCCAGGATCGAAAGGCCATTTCCGTCTTCGCCATAACTTTGCCACGTCACAAAAAACTCGCCTTCGGCATCGACTGATACGGAAACACCGGAGTCCTCCAGTCCCAGATACGTTCCCAGAACCAATTCGCTGCCGACTGTGGAAAAGTCTGCACCGGGTAGCTGGAATCGTTGCGCATGAACCGCATTCGCATGATCGGCATTCAAGCCCAGCCAAACCGCTACTGTTTGTCCGCTAGTATTGCTCGCAATTGCCGGACTTGTTTGCGGCTCTTCTACGAACGTGTTGACGATGAAATCAGAAACCAGTGGAACGCCGTTTGAATCGTACGCGCGTCCAACAATTCCCCAACTGAATTCATCTTGATGGCTACTTTGCCAGTTGATCAGGAAATCTCCGCTTGCGTCCATCGCCACAACGGAGTTGATTTGGCCTTGTAGTGTTGCCACGTTGACTTGAAATTCACTTCCAACAGCCGTTGCGGTTGAATTAAAACGTTGGGCAAAGATATCGGAACCACTTCCTGGAATTCCTTCTGTGGTCCACGTAAACACCATGTCGCCACTGTCATTCATCGCGACATCGGCATTGACCTGTTCTCTGGCAGCTGTTGCATTAACCAGAAAATCCGACTGAAGTGTATTTCCAGCGAAGTCGTACAAGCGAGCAAAGATCTCGAAGCTGGAGTGAGTCGTAACGACTTCTCCTTCCCAAGCAACGACGAAATTTCCAGTACCGCGAGCCATTGCAATTGCCGGAGCACTTTGATCGTTGTCGACAACGGAATTCACTTGAAACTCAGAGAGTTCGAGCGGAGTTCCCGTTGAGTCGAATCGTCTGGCGTAAATGCCTGTGCCACTTCCGTCCTGGCCGTCACTTTGCCAAGCGACGACGAAATTCCCGGCATTGTCCATTGCGGCAACGGGGTGACCCTGCTCACCTGTTTCGAATGTGTTCAGCTGAAATTCGCTACCGATCGGAATTCCACTTGCCGCATAACGTTGTCCGAAAATGCCGAACCCATCGGAATCTTGGCCTTGCCAGACGACTATGAAGTCTCCAGCCGCGTTGGCTGCCACATCGGGTGCGAACTGATCGCCGAACGTTTGCGTGCTGTTGACAAGAGTTGCGGTGCTGATCGGTGTACCGTCGTTCTGGAATTTTTGAACGTACACGCCCAGTCCGCTGTTGTCTCCGCCAGGCTGTTCATAGCTCGTCCAAGCGACCACCATGTCGCCACTGCTCTCGACGACGGCAACAGCCGGAGCGCTTTCTTGCAGCGAAGCCGTTTCATTGACAAGAAACTGAGTGGCAATCGCCGATGCGCTCAAAACCACTCGTGATTCAAGTGTTTCCCAATTCAGAGAATTTTGATTTGACAATCGCCTACGTGAGCGTCGTTTGGATTGCGATTGGCTCTTGATCATTTTTTGACGGCGTCGATTCGATTTGTGGCGCATGTTTGGGGACCTTTTTTGCGATCGCGATGTAATATTTGCGCTTCATTGGCTGAACATTTCGCCGTGGGTGAATTTTTCACTTGCGAATTGGGTCGAGCGGCAATGATTTGCGACTAACAATTAGTTGATTTAACAAAGCGATCCATGCAACGGCGAAATTCGATTCGTGGCGTCCGTTTTGGACGGGCGCGACAAATCGAATTGGAGAAATCCTTCTTATCGAAAACAAATCGGCAACTAGGATGCCAATGGGTGCTTTTGCCGCAGGATTCGGATCAACACCTGTTTTTTGCGAAGAATTCTTAACGAAACGAAGTCGCAATATTTCACTTTGGGCAGAGAGCTCTGCGAACTCGCACACCTTGCACATCAAATTGAGGAACGAATCAGGCTGCCGCGAACTTACAGCTTCAGATCTTTGTAGCTGAACGTGAACTGGTCAAGGAAAATGGAACGTCGTCATTCATTTTTGGTTGAGTCGCGGCAGGGTGGAACGCGTTGAGTTTGGACGAAAAAAGGTGCCGGGGACTCCCCGACACCTTGTGCAAGTTTCAATTTAACTGAGGCTTTGAGTTGCCCCTATTTGAGCGCGCTAGTCGTTGGCCATCTTGCCGCTGATCAGCGTGATGAATTCCTTGTTGGTCTGGAATCGGCCCAGTTGTTTGGTCAATTGCTCCATTGCCTCGACATGATGCATTGAAGTCAGCGTTCGCCGAAGCACCGTCACTGCGTGCAATGTTTCTGGGGACAACAACAATTCCTCGCGTCGCGTTCCCGACTGAGAAATGTCGATCGCTGGCCAAACGCGACGATCTGCCAGTTTGCGGTCGAGAACCAGTTCCATATTACCGGTTCCTTTGAACTCCTGGAAAATCAACTCGTCCATTCGGCTACCGGTATCGACGAGCGCAGTACCAACGATCGTAAGCGAACCGCCTTCTTCAAATGAACGTGCGGTTGCAAACAGTTTCTTGGGGATATCCATCGCTTTGATATCGACACCACCCGACATTGTTCGGCCGGTGTTGCCAACCCATTTGTTGAACGCGCGGGCCAGTCGAGTGATGGAGTCCATTAGCAGGAACACATCGCGTCCCATTTCTGCCAGGCGTTTGCAGCGTTCGATGATCAATTGCGAGATACGAACGTGGCTTTCAACGTCTTCGTCCAAGCTGCTGGCGACGACTTCACCATTGACATTGCGTTTCATGTCGGTGACCTCTTCGGGACGTTCGTCGATCAACAACACAATCAATTTTGCGTCGGGATGGTTGGTTGCAATGCCGTGACTGATGTGTTGCAGCATCACGGTCTTTCCACTTCGTGGCGGCGCGACAATCAAAGCGCGTTGGCCTTTGCCGAGTGGGGTTAGCAGGTCCATCACGCGTGTGGTCAGCGGCTGCGGCCCCGTTTCCAGTTTGTACCAGTAGTCAGGATTGACGGGAGTCAATTGCTCAAAGTTTTTTACGTTTGCATATTCATCCGGTGCGATGCCGTCGATGTCAATGATTTCTCGTAACCGCGGACCTTGTTGCCGGCGGGCAGGTTGAATTTTGCCTCGAATCATGACTCCGGGGCGTAGACCGAACTTTTCGATCATCGTCCCTGGAACGAATGGATCGCTGCGTTCGCGAGAATAATTGGTCGATGGATTGCGAAGAAATCCGTACCCATTGGGGTGCATTTCCAGCAACCCAACGCCTTCGGACAGTTCGATTTCCGTATCGTCACCGAAGTCCTCGTCGGGGCCACGGTCATACGAGGTATTGGCTGGGCGTCTTCGTGGAGCGCCATTTCGATTTGAATCAGAAGGACGGCGGCGAGGTCCACCTCGCCCACGTGTTTGGTTTGGACCACGTGAGGGTCCAGATCCGGATCCTGATCGTCGTCCCGATGAACCTTGTCCGGATCCACCACCAGAACTGGAACTTCGCGATCGAAAACGTTTTTTTGCCATTACTCACCAAGAGGTTGCGGTGCTGCCCAATGGAATACTTCAACAAACTAAGGAAGTTGATTGGAGTCAGCGAAAGAAGCTGGTTAATAGAATTGTTAAACGGTTAATCTTTGCCAAATCAGGTCAGGCGGCGATGAAGGCCGTTTCCAGTAAATTGCCCTTAACAGAAATAGTTTCCATTCGACACGTTAAACGCGACTTTGAGCAGAATTGTTGTGCCAAGGCAATTGGCCACTTGAAACTCGTCAAAGGTCACCAAACGGTTCGAACGCCCAAGGCAGGTTCAAAATATCCCGCTTCATTGGTAGTAGAAACGCAAAACCACTTCACACCGATGGTTCAACAGATCGTACGTTGGTTGAATTGAAATTGTTGCCTTGTCCGGCAGCTGTTACTGAGAAACGTGCGAGAATCCTTCAGTTCCAGTCCCTGCAGCAACTCGAAATGAGTGCATCAAGCAAATGCCTGGGTATTGAAGCCAGTATTACCGATTGGCCGAAAATGAGCTTCGAAAGGCACCGAAAATCACGTTGCCCGAGTCTCGTCAAGGCGATCGAATACTGCAAAAAAGTTTCAACAGCAACTTCGCTCACTTGGTCCCAGCACCCGGTTCCAAACCCGATTTCTGGCCCAAGGTCGTCCGTAATAGTCCAAGCCTCAAACTTAATGAAGCAGGTCGGACGAAAATCAATTCACCAAAGTCTCAGACGTCTGATTCCGACAGACGATTTGATGAACCGAATTTCCGCCGCGTTTAATGCGACCAGATATTCAGTGTGACTAAATAACTCGACGAAATCTACCCAAATGCTCGGGTGCTGTCAAGCGTTTTTAGACATTCAATGCCGAATTCTTCACCTCTAGGCGGTTTTTAGGGATTAGGGAATTCCAACTGGAAGGCGGTGACGCACCGGAAGCACGAAAATCGATAAATCCTGCTCAATTTTTCCAATTTGATTAACCGATACAACCAACAATGGCGGGGCCTTTACGCGCGCATGAATTTCGGAGCGAGTGAGATGAATTTGGGTTCGGTTTTACGTTGGAAATACCTGACGTTTTTGGTGTTGTTGGCGAATTTGGCTGGCAATTTTGCATTTGCTCAAAGCCCGCAAATCCAATGGAAATCTAATCTGGACGAAGCCAAAACACAGGCCCACGCCGAGAAAAAGTCGTTCTTTTGCATTTCTCGGCCGATTGGTGCCGCCCCTGCAAGCAGGTTGAGTCATTTGTATTCACCGCACCCGCAGTCGTTCGAGAAATCAACGACAAAACCATTCCAGTAAAAATCGATGTCGATTTGCATCCGGAATTGGTCAAGGAATACGGTGTCGATGGCCAAGGGATTCCTTGTGATGTCTTTATCAATCCCAATGGAACCCCGATCAGCCGCCAGAATTCGCCCCAAGACGCTGAGGGCTATATCAAGATGTTGGCATCCAAAACGGTCGTCACCGGAATGGATTCGATCGATGCACATGTCGCGGCGAAAGCGATTTCCGGGATGGAACGCGAGTTTCAAAACGCGAAAAAACAAAATGAACAATTTGATTTTCAATCGTTTGAACAGCAACGTCCATTTTCGGTGAAGCCACCAGCCGATCAACTGCAGGAAACGAAGGAACAATTGGCCAAAGCCACAATCAAGAATGATTTCGCAGCGACCACTGATTTTCGACCTCAAGCGGAAATGCCGAAAGCCGTTAACTCAGACAATTCAGTTTCCAAATCGGGATCGTCGTCTTTTGGAACTGGTGGCGATCAAACGTTCATGCCTGCACCAAAGGAAACCAAACGGATTGAGAATCAATTTGCTGGTCCAGATTCCAATAATTCATTTGTCCCCAAGTCGGTAGCTCCCGTAACACCTCGTGAGGCAGAAGAATTTAATTCTCACGCGGTTGATTCCGTTGGTGTTCCGGGAATGCAACGCAGCGGACCGGCCAAACCGGCTGCCGAAATGGTCACGTACGCTTTGAACGGCGATTGTCCCGTAACACTTCTAAAGGAAGGTCGATGGCAGGCCGGCGACAAACAGTTTGGTTGCGTTCACCGCGGCAAGACCTACCTTTTTGCCTCTAAGGAATATCAGGACGCATTCATGGCAGATCCTGACGGCTTCAGCCCTATGTTGGCAGGGTTTGATCCTGTTGTTTTTCACGAACAAGGTGAATTGGTGGAAGGTGACCGGAAATTTGGTGTGTTTATGAAGCAAAATGACAAACAGGCAATCGTGCTGTTCAAAGACCAGGCAAGCCACGACCGGTTCAAAGAATCACCGCAAACCTATCTCAACGCAGTTCGAACCGCAATGCAAAAAGTGGACCGCACCATCCGCTAACATCGGCTCAATTCTAAACTAGCCTGCTGTCAGCGATTGAAAAAAAACGGCCCTCTCATTTTGCAATGAGTGAAGGCCGTTTTTCTATTTTGGTTGCAAAACGAAACGCGAGGGGTGTTTTCTATTCTCCGCCACCATCGTCTTCTGATTCTTCGACTTCGGAACTTTCAGCGTTTGAATCCTTGCGGTTCTTGCGCTGTTTTTCGCGAAGAGCTTCTCTCATCGGATTGCCGCCTCCACCGCCTCCTCGACGGCCGAAAAAACCACCGCCAGAAGTTCGGAAATCCATCGACTCAATGCCAATTTGCTTTGGATACAGATTGTTAGCCATATCAGCGTCTGCAGTTTCAAACCGTGGATCCAACCAGACTTTGGCAACTGGTTTTTCCGTGACAAACATTTTGGTCACGGTCTCGTTGTTTTGCCGCCAGATCTCTGCGGGAAGGTAATGGTCCTCCGTCGTGCCATCCTCGAATTCGAGCTGCACGATCAGCGGCATTACGAGGCCGCCGACGTTTCGGAAATCAACCATACAAACGCTGGGTAGGTTGTTCATGATTTCCTTGTCTTCTTCCGAAAGCGATTCCATTAATTTCTCAAACGCTTCGCGGTCGGCGTCCGTGATCGTTAACGGATCGTACTCGTTGTAGAAATCGCGAAGGCCCGGGAAACGATCAACTCGCTTTTCCATTTCCTTATTGCGCTGCGTCAACAACGGTTCAGGGTCTTCGGACTGCTGAAGTTGCTGTTTGGGTTTTTCGATGTAAGGGTTTCCGGTGTCCAGATTCAGGCGTTTGACATTTTCGACAGCGATGTCAACGTGTTCGTTGGTATAGAACCACCCGCGCCAGAACCAGTCCAGGTCCACACCTGACGCATCTTCCATCGTGCGGAAAAAGTCCGCAGGCATGGGGCGTTTGAATTTCCAACGGTTCGCGTACTCTTTGAATGCGAAGTCGAACAATTCACGTCCCAAAATCGTTTCTCGCAAGATAGTCAAGGCTGCCGCAGGTTTTGCATACGCATTCGAACCAAATTGGTGCAACGATTCGCTATTGGTCATGATCGGAACTTGGTCGTAGCTCGACATGAACGAAGTGATCGATCGTGGATCGCCACGTCGCGACGGATAGCGGTCTTCCCATTCGGCCTCGGCCAAGACTTGCAGAAAAGTGTTCAGACCTTCGTCCATCCATGTCCATTGACGTTCATCACTATTGACAATCATTGGGAACCAGTTGTGACCGACTTCGTGGATAACCACCGAGATTAAGCCGTATTTGGTTCGATCAGAATAGGTCCCGTCTGGTTCCGGGCGTGGTCCGTTGAAGCAAATCATGGGGTATTCCATTCCGCCCACGGGACCATTCACACTGATCGCTACCGGATACGGATAATCAAACGTGAATCGCGAATAGACCTCCAACGTGTGTGCGACCGAATGTGTACTGTACTTGCTCCACAGCGGTTCGCCTTCATTGGGGTAGTACGACATGGCCATCACGGTTTTGTCGTCGAGCTTGACGGCCATTGCGTCCCAAATGAATTTGCGTGAGGTTGCAAACGCAAAGTCACGAACGTTCTCCGCTCGGAAAATCCATGTCTTCTTGCCGTCAGATTTTTCGGTTTCGTTTTCCTTCGCTTCATCTGGTGTCACGATGAACATCGGTTCGTCAGATGTCTGAGCCGCAGTCCAACGCTCCAACTGTTTCTCACTCAAAACATCGCTTGGGTTCTGCAACTCTCCCGATGCGCCAACCACGTGATCATCGGGCACCTTGATTCGAACGTCGTAGTTGCCGAATTCCAAAGTGAATTCGCCGCGCCCCAGGAACTGTTTGTGTTGCCAGCCATTAACATCGGTGTAAGCACACGCACGTGGATACCACTGAGCGATTTCGTAAATGAAGTTTTCGTCCTTCTCGAAGAACTCGCATCCGCTTCGGCCACCAGCGACGCGTGTGTCATTGACCTGGTAGTGCCATTCGACTTCAAACGTGTATTGCTCGCCCGCATTGAGCTCATTTGGCAGATCCACACGCATCATTGTTTTGACGATGGTGAAACGCAGATCTTTTGATGTGGCTCCGTCTCGGACGCTGTCGATCTTGAACGACCCATCAAAATTGCTGGTGTCGTTCTGTCGCTTGATGCTGCCGATGGACATGCCAAATCGACTTCCGCCAGAGGCCGTGGTTTTTGAGTCGGAATCTGGCGAATGGATATTCGCATCCAGTTGCAACCAAAGGTATTTCAACGGATCGGGCGACTGATTTCGATAGGTGATTTTCTCTTTGCCTTTGATTGTTTGATCGGCGTCGTTGAGCTCAACATCGATCACATAGTCGACGTTCTGTTGCCAATAGTCGCGACCCGGCGCCCCTGACGCAGTTCGATAGTCGTTTGGCGTCGGCAGGATTTCTTCGAGCTGACGAAACTTGTCAACTTGATTGAATTTGCCTTCAGGCGTTGGCTCAGCTGGCGGTGCCTCGATTTGTGCCATCAGGCCTGGTAAACCCATGCTCAGCAGCATGCCGGCCAAGGCCAGATTTCGAATCCATTTGGTCATGTACAAGATCCCAGATTGAACGTCGTTAATCGAAAACGTCCATTCTATTTGACCACCGCCCAAAACTCACGCACCCATTCAGATTTTTTGCTTTTGAGTTCGTGAATTCTGTGCGGATTGGCAACTATGCGAACGATTTTTGACCATGTTGCATGTAGCCCAGATCTTAAGCGTTCGATGAAGGTAAGACCTACTGCTTCTTGAAGCGTTGGGCGTCTGTCGGGGATGGTGTGATATCCGGATTGTCAATCGGATTGGAATCCTGCCTTTCACCTATTTGAGTCTTGGAACATTTGATAAAGATCAGCACGGGAACTACTTGCCCCGCTTCGTTTTCAAATTCCGTGTGCACCGAGGTAGTTTCGTTTAGTGATGCGCTAACGGCACCTGCGACATTGGTTCGAACGATCCTAGCGAAGGAATCGTCGGTCGGTGGCTCGGGGTTTTTGCGCAAGCTGGAAAGTTCCAGATCCAATTGAAAATCCAGGGAGTCGTTTTCCGATTTGGTCGGTAGCAAATTGACCTTGGTCCCAAACGTAAGAAACTCCATTTCGCCGTTGTAGGTTACTGGAATTTCTCCACCGGAAAGAAAATTTGCTTGTCGATTCAATAGCGTCATGATCGTAGGTGCGCTTGCGACCTTACAACCATTTTCCTGCAGTATGGAAATGTATTTGTCTTGTTGCGCCTTAGGGAAAGATCCGATTCTTGTCGGCACATGTTGCTTGATCAACGTAGTCAGGCCTTGAGTTTCATTCTCATCGTTACCGGCGTTGCCCGGCCGTTCGGGCCTTGTCGTTTTCCATTCGATTGGCAGTTTGCCGATTGCTTCATTCGAAGCTTCCACAATGCAAATCTGGAAACAACATGCTTCTTCAGATGGCTTTGCTTGCTCGTTTGGATTCTTTTCCTGGCCCCGTAACCAGGCCGCTCCGGGGAGTACCAAAAGGCAACCGATCAGCAATACAGGCCAAGTCCAAAGCGGCGTTCGTCGATGCATTCCATTTCCAAGTTTCATTACTCTCTCCAATCGATTTGAGGTGATGTCGACCGGTCGCACACCCGGCAATGCCGGGGCAGGCTGCAACCGTTTTTTCAGTTCCAAGACGTTTAACAAGCAACGTGCGTATTCGGACGGCTTGCACCCAAGGCTGGCGATGGTTTCCTCGTCACAGCACCGTTCGGCTTCTCGTGTCAGGCTGCGATCAGCCAAGACAACCAGGGGATGAAACCAGAACAAGTTTCTCGCAATGCATTGCAACAAAGCCCACCAAAGATCGCCGCGTCGCAAGTGAATCAGTTCGTGAGCCAAAAGCGGTTCCAGTTGTTTATGCGACTTGCCTTTGACCAATTCAACGGGCAAGACGATGGTAGGACGAAGCAGGCCATAAACGAACGGACCAATCAGATCATCAACAATTTGAATGTTTACCTTGCGATGAACCCCAAGCTTTTCGGTGAGTTGCATGGCGAGGCTCTGAATGGGCTCATTTTGAATACGAGGAGAATTCTTTAGCGTTCGCGAGAATTTACCGTAATGAATGACAAGCACGAAAAATCCTACGCTCGCTCCCAGCAACCAGATGAGCAACGTTAAATGGGAAAGGTCGTCGCTCGCAGTGTTCGCGTCCGTGCTCAGCAGACGCGAGTTTCGTTTCGAACGCTCTTCCGCTTGAGTTTTTGTTGATTGATGATTCGCAGGACTGGCGACCAGGCCTTCCGGCGACGACGCTATTGAGTTTGCGGGGAATATTTGGTTCGATGAGAAATGTTCGCTTTGGTCATGACTTAACTCATTGGTCGCAATCCAGCGCGTCAAATTGATGGTTCCAGTGGGTGAGCTGAAGATCGGTGGCGTGACTACTTTCAGGATCACGAGCAGCCAAAGTGCGTGGGCCAGATGCGGTCGGTTTTTAGCGAAAGTTCTGGCGAGTATCCAAATCACAATGCTCAGGATCGCAACCTGCAGTGATTGTGCGATGAGCAACGGAAGCCATTGATCGCTGAACATGTTACTTGTTCTCCTGTTCAAGGCGGTCGATCATCGCTCTGAGTTCGGAAAGGCCGTCCTCATCGATTCCCCTGTCTTCAATCAAGTGTTTGACCAGAGACATTGATTCGCCACCAAATAGGCGTTCGACCATGTCGTTGACTGTCGTGCGGATTACCGTTTGCGGTTTGGTCCTGGCAGAATAGACGCGAATGCGCCCCTCGAGTCGCGAACTCGCATGCCCTTTGCTTTCGATTCGTCGCAGATACGTTTGAACCGTCGAAAAATCCATCTGCTGGGACTCCGGCAACGATTCATGGATTTCGCGAACGGTTGCAGGTCCGATGTCCCAAAGCTTTCGAACGATCAACATCTCGCCTTTGGACAGCGCTTGCTTTTCAGCCATGTGATGCACTCCTGGTTTCTCAAGTACAACTGTACGTGCCTGGTTTTTTACACGTACGTCTGTACGCGTGCAAGTGCATTGTGAAAAATTTTCCGCGAAAAAGGATGATGAGTCGCGTTGATTCCGCGCAAAAAAAGCCGGAGGCGGCTCCGGCGAAAGTTCGAAGTTGATTCTTGGCGAAGTTTTAACGAATGGTCACTCGGGCAACCTTGCTGTTCGCTTGTTCCACCCAGGCGTTGGCGCGGGCGTTGTTGGTCATGCGATCGACGATCTGGCCATTGGCGTCAAGGAATAGAATGGTTGGATAGCCGCGAACTTCGGTTCCATATTGGCTGAGCAACGCTTTGTTCTGTTGAGCAACTGCGGGCGACTGGCGGGAAAGTTTAGGGTAATCGAGTTTAAGTGCCACGACGTTTTGAGAAGCCCAGTTCTGAAACTCTGGCTCGGAAAAAACATCGCGTTCAAGTTTTTTGCAGTACGTGCACCAATCGCTACCGGTAAACAGCGCCATGATCAGTTTGCCTTCATTGGCAGCTCGCTGTTGGGCTTCGGGCATCGACTCTGTCCAGACCGGAATGTTGGCTTCCGAATGAACAGACATTGTTTCGGCTGGTTCGGCCAGCCCAGGTTCTGGATTCATGGCGAGTGGATTTTTGATCATCGAACGATTGCATCCGAAAAGGCACATTAACGCCAATCCCAATACCCATCCTGATTTGCATTTCATAATTCTGTGTTCTCGTCGAAGTGGTTGTGGTCGCGGGAACTATAGTGAAAACCCGATACGTCACCAACTGCTAAAATGCATCACGCTAGCAGGGATTCGGGACTAATCGGTATATCCCCCACAACCCGAATGGTGTTCTTGCATGGATGTTGAAGTTTTGTCGCAATTTCATTTGATGATGGGTAGGTTTGCGACCTAGGTTTATCAGAAATTGTCGTTGTGGTTGAGTTGGGATTGGCGAAACGGTCAGCGTTTCGGCCGTCGCATCAGTCGCGTTGACATAGTCGGAGGCGATTCGTGTTCGAATCTCCATTTCCAATTGCGAACAAAATCCCATTGTGAAACCTTGCCAGGCGACCAAAACACCATGTCACAACTCAATCAACAAGCCCCATCGGCAACTCAAGCCAACCAGAAAGACGACGCGAAGCTCGATGAATTGCTTGCGCGTTTGCAATCGTTGACTGGCAATGGTCCTGCACATGCTCCCGTATCGGCTCCTGTTGAAGAGGTGACGATCGATACGGAGACAACATTCGTTCCCCGTTCGCCAAAAACATTTGACGAGGCCGGCATCAATGACTCCATGTTGGAAGAATTGATTTCGAAATTCCTGCTTGCTCGAGGCGAAGCGACGATGCGATCGATTTCGCAGCAAGTGCGTTTGCCGTTTTCGTTGGTAGAGCCTGTTGTTTCGAGAATGAAGCAAGAGCAATCGCTTGGTTATGCTGGGCAAGCGGCCGCGAACGATTACCTTTGCCGACTAACCGAAACAGGTCGCGAACGTGCGAAGCGGTTTTCGGATATCTGTTCGTACTTTGGTTCCGCTCCCGTCACGTTCGAAGACTATATCGAAAGTGTCAAAAATCAAACGATCAATAATCAAAATCCAACCGAGGAAGATCTTAAGCGAGCGTTCAGTGATCTGTTGATCAACCCATTGATGCTTCGCAAGCTTGGTCCGGCCGTCAACAGCGGCCGCGGGATGTTCTTGTATGGCTATCCCGGTAACGGAAAAACAAGTATTGCGGAGCGCGTTACATCTTCATTCGGCAAATACATCTGGGTTCCCCGAGCAATTCAGATCGACCGAGATATTGTTCGTCTGTTTGATCCGATGAACCATGAAGAGGCGCCGTTGGATCTGAAAAACGGATACCTATCGGACGACTCCATCGATTTGCGTTGGGTTCGCATCAAACGACCGACTATTGTTGTTGGCGGCGAGTTGAAGCTCGAACACCTTGAGATTCAATACAACGCTCACTCCGGTGTTTCCGAAGCTCCCGTGCAAATGAAAAGTAATTGTGGAACACTGGTCATCGATGACTTCGGTCGCCAACAATGTACCGTTGACGAGCTGCTCAATCGTTGGATCGTGCCATTGGAAAAACGCTACGACTATTTGAACACGTCGAGTGGCAAGAAAGTTCAGGTCCCATTCGATCAACTAGTGATTTTCTCGACAAACCTTGAACCGAAGGATTTGGTGGATGACGCGTTTTGCGACGGATCCCATACAAAATCGAGGTGCCAAACCCTTCGCGACCTGACTTCGAAAAGTTGTTTCAGATTATGTGCAAGGTAGTTGGTTTCGAATTCCGCGCTGACGTACTGGAGTATCTGATTGAAACGCATTATTTGCCACACGATCGACCGTTTCGAAATTGCCATCCACGCGACCTGTTGATGCAAGTCAGAAACTTCTGCAAGTATCAGAACTTGCCGTTTGAACTGACCAATTCGACTATCGATTTCGCTGTCGAAAATTATTTCTCGATCATGTAGCGAGACGAGTTTGGCCAGTTTCTGTAAGCGATTTTCACGAAAACCTTCCCGAAGGCCGGCACAAAAGTGCGGCCTTTCGTTTTGCGCTCGCCATCATCTCAATTGTAGGATTTAAAATGCCTGAAACATCACTGCTATTGCAATGAACGAGAAACCGATAAGCAACGCGAGGCCGTTCAATGCGATTCCGATCCATTTGTTGGGTGAGCGTGATATGATTGCCAGAATCAAACCTACAATTGCCACGGGTGACGATGTGAATACACCACAAACCCCGCAACCACATGACGTCACAACTGCGATCGATCCCAAAATAATGCTCGTTATGCCCAACGCATCAGTTGGCGGCGCTGCAAACTGTCCATGGTAGTTTTGCCCAGGATTTGGGGATACTGGAGCGGAATAAGGGTTGTCTGTGTGATTGCCGGAGCTGGGGCCATAATTGTGGGCTTCCGGTTGATTGGGTTGCGAATAGTGCGGTGGATCGTTTTCGTACCCGGTTGTTTCCTCCAAATAGTTCGGCGTCAAACTGTCAGAGGATTCACTTTTTTCGGCAACGACCGAGATGTTTCCACAAACGGGGCATCGTGCTTTTTTGCCAACATTTTCAGCAGGTAGTCGCAAGACGGAGTTGCAGTTGTTGCAGGTGAATTCAATCTTCACGACCTTAGACTCCCTGGATCCAGAAATTGCTTGCTACCCACTGTCTTACCACTTAAAACACCGAAACCATTCCGAATTCCCACGATCATCTCGGCATCGATGCTATGCGACCGTCGTCTTTCATGAACTCCGGCTATTCCTTTATACGGCATGAATGTTCGAAGAAATTTGCTCTGACCGTCGCATTCCGTTGAAAATCCAACGGAAACGAGATGAGTTGAAATGACGCGGGCAATCAAGACCGATTGCGAATTTGCCGAAAAAAGGGTAAATTCTTTGCTTCGTTTTCAAGGGGGCACGTCGCCGCCTAATTGTTTTCCGGTGAGAAAACTCACCTTTTTTAGAAAGTCCCAGAACGATTCCTCGACTGAAAGGGATCCAGCCTGCCGGAATTCCGGTTGAGAGCTTGGGAGTTCAGGAGAAAATATGTCTACAATTGTGCAGGATTTGGTCGAAGCTGGCGTTCATTTTGGTCACCGAGCCAGCCGCTGGAATCCCAAAATGCGTCCTTATATCTACGGTCGCAAGAACCAAATTCACATTATCGATGTCCGTGAAACCGTTCGCGGATTGTTGCGAGCTAAAAAATACGTTTCGCAAGTTGCTGGTGACGGAAGCTTGATTCTGTTCGTTGGCACCAAGCGACAAGCTGGTCCCATTCTGGCACGAGAAGCCGAACGCTGTGGCATGCCCTTCGTCAGCGAACGCTGGTTGGGTGGCGCACTGACTAACTTCCGAACCATTCGCAGCCGAATGGGACGATTCGAGGAATTGGAACGTATCCGTACAACTGAAGAGATCAATTCCTATTCGAAGAAGATGCAGTCATCGTTGGCTCGCGAGTACCGAAAAATGTACCGTAACCTGAACGGTATCCGAACGATGAACCGACTGCCTCAGTGCTTGGTCGTCGTTGATCCGCTGAAAGAGAAAAACGCGGTGCGTGAAGCTCGTGCGATGCGGATTCCGACAGTCGCTTTGATCGATACGAATTGTGATCCAGATACAGTTGATTTGCCAATTCCAGGTAACGACGACGGTATCCGCTCAATTGAGTTGATCATGTCGCATTTGGCAGACGCTGTTTTGGCAGGACGGAAAAACGTGGTTGCCAAAAATGAAGGAAGCGATTCAGCACCTGCAGAGCAAGTTGTTGACAAGGACGCAGAGTAAGCGTCATTGCGGCCTGCCGTGTCCGGTTATTGGCGGTTCGGTGGTCAGCGAGTAGCGCGATCTATTTCGGTCGTTCCACTGTCTGGCCAAGTAGGCTTGGAGACCTGCTGTCGCGATGAATTGGATCGATAACGCCGTGATCGTGTTGTCGATTGGAATTCCGGAACATAGCCGCCTTGGGCGCACACATTTCTTTCGGCTCGCAACGTGAGATGCGTTCGCCGAAATCAAGCTGGATAACAGAAACAGACTACTTTTGAACATTGGAGATTGAGAAATGGCTGACATTACCGCAGCAGACGTCAAAAAGTTTCGTGAAAAAACGGGCCTTCCATTCATGGATTGCAAACAAGCATTGACCGAGGCAGGCGGTGACGAAGACAAAGCGATTGAGTTGCTGCGTAAAAAAGGTCAGGCGATCAGCGAGAAACGATCGGATCGCGAGACGGCCTTTGGTCGTTTCGGCTTGTTCGTCGGAACTGACAAGCCCGCAGGTGCGATCGTTGAATTGAAATGCGAAAGCGCACCCGTGGCAGGTAGCGACGAGTTTATCCAACTGGCCAATGACCTGGCCCAAGCACTAGCTGAAAACGAGAGCATTAGCACCGTTGACGCATTGTTGGATACGCAGTCGCCAAGCAAACCAGGTGTAACACTGCGTGAGCAAAAGGACGACATGTTCAATCGTATTCGCGAAGTGTTCAATGTCGGTCGTTTTCAACGATTTGACGGTGGAACATCGGGTTACAGCCACAACTCGGGAACCATCGCCGGTGTGTTGATGTCGATGGAAGGCGGTTCAGACGATCACGGAAAAGACGTTTGTATGCAAATCGTCGCCATGCGTCCTGATGCACTCAGCCGCGAAGAAATCGATCCAGCATTGATTGAGAAGGAGCGCGAGATCCTGAAAGCCGCTGCTTTGCAGGAAGGCAAGCCAGAAGCCATCGTTGAGAAGATGGTCGAAGGACGATTGCGTAATTTCTTTGCAGAACGCGTGCTGCTTGACCAGCCTTACGTAAAAGACGACAAGGTTACGGTTGGCAAGTTTGCCGAGAGCAATGGCATGAAACTGAAGCAGTACGTGCATTGGGTTCTGGGCGAAAACGCTGGTTAAACAATTAGTATTTTGGTGTCTGAAATTGCAGATGCCGAATCAAATTTGCTGGCTCGTCGATTGATTTCGATGAGCCAGTTTTTTGTAATGTAGCGATTTGAGAAGAATTGATTCGCGCAAAAATCGTGTCGCGAAATTTGAGTATTCGAACCCAGATGGAATCCTGACGATGACCCCAACGGCTAAATACAAGCGGATTCTCTTGAAGCTGTCAGGCGAAAGCTTTACGCATGCCGGAGAACGCGGCATCAGCATGGATCAGGTGATCAAGGTCTCCAATCAAATCGCAAACGCCCAGAAATTGGGCTGTGAGATCGGTGTGGTGATTGGTGGTGGGAATATTCTGCGTGGCAGCCAGTTTATTTGCAACAACGCCGCGATCAATGAGGCGACGGCTCACCACATGGGAATGTTGGCCACGGTGATCAATGGATTGGCATTGTCCGACGCGTTGGAGTCCGTTGGGTGCGAGGTTCGTTTGATGAGCGCTATTCGTATGGATGGTGTTTGTGAGCCGTACATTCGCCGCCGCGCCAAACGACACCTGGAAAAAGGTCGTGTGATTATTCTGGCTGCCGGTACTGGCCGTCCGTTTGTGACCACTGATACCGCAGCTGCTTCGTACGCGTTGGAAATTGAAGCGGAAATCCTGATGAAGGCCACCAAGGTCGATGGCGTTTACAGTCATGATCCTCAAAAGAATCCGCATGCAGTGATGTATCCCGAGTTGGACTACTCATCGGTTCTGGAGCAAAACCTGCGATTTATGGATACCACGGCGATCAGTCATTGTATGGAGCACAATTTGCCGGTGATGGTCTTTAACTTCCAAAAGGAAGGTAATATTCATCGAGCGGTTTCCGGTGAAAAGATCGGTACGTTGATCAGTAGTCGACCCGTTCCCCAGTCGGCAGAATAGCGAGTTGGGGTCATGCCTCACCTGGCGTTTTCCGTTATAAATAAAGGTCGTTGAAAAACTTACGGTAACAAACAAAACTCACTTTTTTCGGTGAAAATCATGAGCGTAGACGAAGTACTTTTGGACTCCGAAGATCGCATGGACAAGGCGATGGATATCCTCAAAAAGAACCTTGGTGGAATCCGAACTGGCCGGGCCAATCCTGGTCTCGTTGATTCGCTGCGAGTTGATGTCTATGGTTCACCGACGCCGATCAAACAGATCGCATCCGTCGGTGCTCCCGAACCCACACAGATTTTGATTCGTCCGTACGATGCCAGTACGATCAAAGAGATTGAGAAAGCAATTGTAGCCAGTGATCTGGGGTTCAACCCACAGAGTGATGGTCGGGTTGTCCGCATCAACATTCCACCGCTTTCTACTGATGTCCGCAAGAAAATGGTAAGTCGGATCAAGGAATTGGCAGAGGAAGCCAAGGTTTCGATTCGAAACATCCGTCGCGATGGGAACAAAGCGATTGAGACTTTGGAGAAAAACAAGGAAATCAGTGAGGACGATCGCGATAAAGGCAAGGATCGTGTTCAAGATTTGACTAAGAAATACGAAGACCAGGTTTCCGAGATGGCCAAAAACCGTGAGTCGGAAGTCCTTGAGGATTAGAAGTCATTTTTTACGGCGCGGAAAGTCAAAACGAGTTGCTGTTAACCGGTCTTGGCTGAACAAACCTGTCGTCGTTAAAATGATTCGAACAAATTGTTAACGCATCGGCAATTTTTGGTGCGTTCTTGGAAGGTAAGCGAATGGCTAGCAGCTTCATTGGAAATGAAGTGCCCCGCAAGGGGTTGTGGGTTCGAGTCCCATGCCTTCCGCTCTTGAAATCTCGGTAGTTTCGGGATTAAACGGGCTGGATACAAGCCCGCGGCGCCAGCAAGTGTGCCCAACTCATCACACATTGTGGACCAAGCGATGAGTTTCACACCTCAACTTCAAATCATTCCCTTCAAAACGTGAATCAAAATTTGCCGCTTGCACTGCCCCCAATCGGGCTTGCCCCGATGGTTCATCGGTTTGAAAACTAAGTGACGACATACCCCTCAAACCAATCTCGCCCTTGGACTTGGAGTGATTTCGATCGCACCGCCAGAGCACGTGGTGTCGTAGATCGCCCCATTCAATCTTCGTGCTCTTCGTGCCTGGCCTGGTGAAACAATCGAGGACGGGCGATTTCGCAATGGACGATCACCCCCGTCACGCCGCCATCGTATTCGTCGTCTTTGATGCGTGATTATCGATTTTCAGTAATGAGTCGTTGCGGTTAGATGCCGGAGCCGCATCGCAAAGCCTCCTTTATCCGGCCTACCGCAGCCACTGCGCCCGCCAAGGAAAATGCGAGAAGCCGCCTCCTGCTTCCGAGAGTGCCGCCGATTCGAAAACCAACGGAAGTTCGACAGTTGAAAATTCCTGAATGTCAGAATTCGAACTGCTCGACCTGTTGTGATTGTCGCTCGGATTCCGGACGATCCAGATTCGCAATTACTTCAATTGAATCCACGTTCGCGTCGCCGATTAGAATAAGGCAGCGCCCATCGGGGAGATTGAAGGACTGATTGTTTGCAGAATAAGCCATCGACCCAGCAGGCGAGATCCCACGAGCGGCAAGCATTTGGGTCGCATCCTGCATTTTCGTTCCCGTTGAGATCGTCGTTGTTTCCTTGGAACAGCCGACAACCAACAGAATTCAATTGCCAACAGGGCAAACAAGGGAGTCTAGTCATTGAGTCCTCACCGACCTGCGATAACCCAGCCCATCAAGTTGACTCCACGCAAGTCAAACGGATGTTCGCGAGTTTCGTGCTCATGGCTTGGTTTTCAATTTTACTGCATTTCTTCCTCGATGCGCGCGTCCGCTCAGCGCGGAATCATAGAATCGATCCAAGTATACGGCCGGTGTCAAATCTGAATCCCGAATCAATGAGAAAACCTCTGAACCGTTTGGGAGCGATGGGCCATTGCAATCGAATATGTTGAATGTCATTGCGTAGCCAAGTCGCTCGGTCGTTTCGTGTTCATAATCCTGGATGGAGAGTTTTTCGGTGGCTTCGATCGCATCCTCAGCGGTCGGGCTGCGGATGATCAAAATTCGTTCTTCGAAGGTTTGGCCCGTCGCTCGTAAGTGTCGATACAGTAATCGCACTCCGAACCATGGTTCATGCTCGCTCATGATTTCTTTTTCGACGAACGGTGGCGCCCCAATCCAATGATGGTCAAAAGTTGAAGCCAAGAACAAATGCTAACGCAACTTGGCGGCATGAAAGGAGTCGATTGAATCATGAAAAATTCGAACTCGGTGTCCATGTCTCAATCGAGTTCGGCAAGCATGATTTGCACGTGGACTCGATCGGCCTTGTGCTTCAAAAACGCAAGTTGCCGTTCGAGGGTCGAAGAACCCGCATCGTGTGCCGACGATTCGTTAAATGCTGCACGCTTGGACGACTGCAATTCCATCACTGGCAACATCTCGTCATAGACGCTGAGCATTTCATTCAAAACAATTCG
This sequence comes from Pirellulaceae bacterium, assembly GCA_041399045.1. Taxonomy (GTDB): domain Bacteria; phylum Planctomycetota; class Planctomycetia; order Pirellulales; family Pirellulaceae; genus BJ22. The sequence continues at coordinate 383,268 of JAWKTO010000002.1, forward strand.
CCTCTTGGCTACATCTGCCGCGTCCTCCAGTCTCGCATGCAAAACGTCAAGTTTTGCCAACCACAATGATTCGTTTGATGACTGGTTGGCCGCGATTGCTTTTTCCACGGTAGCAACCCGCTCCTGCAAGATGGCGATGCGTTCCTCTTTCAGTGTTTCGATGCTAGATGCTGCACCAGTTGTCTGCAGCGAGTTTACGCTATTCAAAAAAGGAATGAGCAAAGCGAAAAGAGGCACCAGCGAATACGCAAACAATTTTGAAGACATGACGTTCTCCTAAGTGGGAAGTAAGTTGTAAAGCAATATAAAACCCAGGTTTTCAATTTTAGAAGTGATTTCCATTCGGGCGGAGAGTCGATTGTATCATGTCCCGTGCTGAATTGTTAACCATTTGCTTCTAAACTCACTGCGTGTTGATTGGATTCGGCACTCCGAAACGTACTTCGGGCGTAAGATGGTCGGTGAACGCAAGATTTCCTGCAGGCAGATTGGGGAAACGGTTGCGGGCCCAAGTCTTGCATGACAACTGGGTTGCCGGATTTTTAACGGCAGTCGAATTTAAGCTGGCGTGAACAAGTTGCTACAGCGTTGGCTTGTTCGCCGAATCCAGCATTTTTCCGCAGCGATAACAGCCAACAATGAGAATGGGGGCGAAAATCGGCGCGAACACAATGCCAATCCCCAATGTCGCGCGGATAAATGTTGCGATCGTTGGATGTTCGACGGGGTCATAAAATATGCTCAGGTAAAATACAAACGCTGAAAGTAACAATGAATAAACCCAACGGAACGCGAACCCCAGCGTAATATTGCCATTCCCCCAACCGAGCACACCAAACGAAACAAAGAGAACCAATGAAGCGAACATCCCGAGCCACTTGATGATTCTTTTGAACGACGGCGATGAGAACGTCGCTGAAAAGATATCCTTATCTGCGGTTTCAATCAAACTGATGTACGGATAGCGAATCACGACGTAGGACGTTGCGAGCAACGAAATGCCAATGATCGCAATGACGACCGCGGCAAACGTCGCGTGAACCTGCCAAGGCATATTCGGCAGGTTCAACCGCCTCGCAAAAATGGCAACTGTGATTGCGCCCAAGGCAGAGAATTGAGAAACGCGATATGAAAACGGCAATTCTCGGAAGGCAATTTCATTCATCGGGGAGCATAGCCTTGTGTAAGAGCGATTCTAATGGTCCAAATCTAATTTTAACGCGAAGCAATCGGTCATCAAAAGGTATATTGCTCCTGCCGATCATACGCGAAAGCTACCGAAGCACAAAGGCGCAGGATTGAGCGGGGACGCAAATGCCAACTGGCCCAAGTCAATGGTGAATCGCCATTCATGTCTCGAACATCAACTCTGGCGCTAGCGTCCAGTAACAATTGAATTGTTTTCTCATTGCCGAAAGCCGCAGCTCGATGCAATGGTGCCTCACCACGTGTGCGAATGTCTCGCATGAAAGATTCGGTTTCGACTCCCGGTTGGGATTTGCAATTTGGGTCGGCACCATGTTGGAGCAGCAATGCCAGAATTGGATCGAACGTTTCACGATCGGTTTTGCAAAGGGCTGAGTGTAACGGCGTTTCACCGGTCGGGACGAGCGGGAAATTGACGTTGGCTCCGTTTTCGATCAGAAATTCGCTGAGATTGAGGTGCCCATGAAAAACGGCTCCATTCAAATCGTAGTTTTCCCCAAGTGATTCGAGCGTCGAACCATTCGCGACCAGTAGGCGAATCGCACTGACGTCGCCGTAGTAGGAACACCATTGCATGAGCGACACGCCTGATTGGTCGGTGCTATCGGGAGAATGACCTTGGTTGATCCATTCGAAGACCAAGTCGGTTCGCCCCGCAGCAATTTTTCTCAGAAGCGTATCTGGCATGTTGGTAATTCAGAAATTTGATTTAGGAATCTGATGGTTGTGAAGTAACACTGGTGGGTCTGCGTCGTGCCTCCTTAACCACCCTACGGTATCTTGGCCGCACCCTACTCACCTTCTTCGCACGCGCTACGCCGGTCCTTGGCAGAAACCCTATGCCCTGCCTCGTTGACAGCACATTACCGTCCTATTTACAGTCTTTCTAGGCGACTCGGCCGTCGACAAGGCGAACGACGTGGTCGGCTGATTCGGCGATCTCATCATCGTGAGTGACCATCACGATTGTAAGCTCCTCGTCCTGCCGTAGTTTCATAAGGGTATCCATCACGATCTCGCCGTTTTGTCGATCGAGATTCCCTGTCGGTTCATCAGCCAGCAGCAATCTCGGCTTCGATATCAAGGCCCTTGCAATTGCAGTTCGTTGCATCTCGCCGCCAGATAATTGACTCGGCTTGTGATGAAGTCGATGCGACAAGCCAACTTTGTCCAGCAACTCAATCGCTCGTTGCTTGAACTCTCGTTTCTCTTTCCAGAATCGAAAGAACCCGCATTCCACCATTCGCGGAATCATGACGTTTTCAAGCGTCGTGAGTTCCGGCAGCAGGTGATAGAACTGGAAGATCAGGCCAAATTGCTTGTTGCGAATGTGTTCCCGCTGGCGAGCGGGCAAGCAGTCAATGCGTTGACCCTCATACCAGACTTCGCCGGAATCGGGCGAGTCGAGCGTGCCCAACAAATGAAGGAGCGTGCTCTTTCCCGAGCCGCTTTGCCCGACGATCGCCGTGAATTTGCCTTCCTCAATTTCCAAATCGACGCCTTTGAGGACGGGCACTTCAACTTTGTTCTTGCGGTAGCTCTTGGTCAGCCCGACCACGCGAGCGGCCATGTTCCTTGCGACACGCAACGCAGGCGCCGAAGATGTTTCGAGTTGGTTGTCTGCTTCAGCCAATTTGTGCACGCTATTCATATCGCAAAGCCTCAACAGGATGCAGCCGCGCTGCTCTCAATGCAGGGAGAACACTTGCCAACACCGCAATGGCAACAGCGCCCAGCCCAACGAAAACGACCATCATGGGTTCAATGGACGTTGGTATTTCTGAAAAATAGTAGATCGTTTGATCGAATACTTCCTGGCCCGTCATCCACTCGATCATCGCTGCAATCTCGTTGATGTTCCAGACAAATAGAAGGCCCAGTGTGATGCCCACGCTGGTACCGACAATTCCCAACGAGAGACCGTAATTCAAAAAGATGGACATCACGCCAGAACTGGGCGCCCCAAGTGCCTTGAGGATTCCAATATCGCGGGTCTTCTCAACAACGATCATGTAAAACGTTGCCAAGATTCCAAAGCCCGCAACGGCGATGATCAAAAAAAGCAGGATATTCAGAATCGTCACTTCCATGTTGACCGCGCTCAACAACGGTCGTTGAGTGTCTTGCCAGGTCTGGATCGACCACATGTAGACTTCGGGAGGAAACATCGTACTCAGGCGATCACGCGCCATGTCCAGATCGGCGCCTTCTTTCAAGCGGATCTGGATTCCGGTTACTGACCGCGACGCATTCGACGGATTGATCAGTCCCAACAGGGATTGCAGTTTGCTCAATGGCACGAAACAAAAACTGGAGTCATACTCGTGCATGTTAGAGCTGTAGAAGTCGACAACCGTGAAGTTTTCTGCGATCGGCACTGGGCGTTCGCCAAACGTGAACAGGTTCAACTGAACATCATCACCCGGCCGAACCAAATAAACGTCCCGGATGTTTGACTCGTCTTCGGGGTCGATGACTTTGCGACTTGCAATCGCCATTCCCATGATCAAGCCCGTGTATTGTTTTTCCATCGGGTTGAAAATGGGTTCATGCGGCATGTATTTTGAGTGCTCGCTGAATCCGGTAACACTGCGGTCGAGCTCGGTACCGGGCATGATTTCATTGTCGGCTGCCAATTGATTCAAGTCGGGAACTTGATCAGGAAGTGGTACAAAATGCGTCTGACCTTCGGCCTGCCCGGTAATCGCAGCTTGCTCGGCAGCTTGTTGCGCCAGGTACATCGGGTCATAAGGCAACGGTTCACCCAGCATCCGATGTACGGCGATGCGATTTTCTTCTTTCTCGCGGCGATAGTCCCAGCCAGCGTAGCCAAGCGACTCGTCGTAACCGTTCTCACGCAGGTCAAACGAAACCTGACTACGGTTTGTTGCATTCGTCAGAAACGGCTTGAACTCGCAAACATCGCCAAACGATTCGTCATCGATCCCGATCAGCATGATTGGTTGCGAAAACTGTTTTTCGTTGAAGCTGAAATTCAGTAGACCAGGTACCTGAACGACACAGGTGACGGATTCCAGGTCGTCGGCCAGCACTTGTTTGACAATTTGAACATTGTGTTCAACATCCGTGATTTCGTTAAATCCCGAGGCGCGGATTTCAACGTCGGAGAGGATGCCATGTAAACGGCTTTTCATTTCATTTGAAAATCCGGACATCACGCTGTTGACGACAATCATGGTCGCCACGCCCAACGTGACGCTGACAATCGAGGCCAGCGCAATGAAACGCGTTTTCAGGTAACGCCAGGAAAGCAACAGTTTGTACATTCGCTGATCCTTCAGCCAGGTTTTGCTTCGTGCATTGGCAGATGTTACTCAGGCCGCAATAGCGGGAACAGAATCACATCGCGAATGGTTTGGCAGCCCGTAAGCAGCATTACCAATCGATCGATTCCGATCCCCAGCCCACCGGCAGGTGGCATTCCATTTCGCAACGCCCGAATGAAGTCGTGGTCCATTTTGGCCATCGAGTCTTCTTCGGACATTCCCTCCAGCTGTGTTTCAAACAACTTCTTTTGCAGGTCCGGATCGTTCAATTCGGTGTATGCGTTTGCCAGTTCCATGCCGTTGATGAACAGTTCGAATCGTTCGGCAACCTCCGGATTATCTTGTTTTCGCTTCGTCAGCGGACAGATACTTGCCGGATAGTCGATGACAAACACCGGACCCTTAAGTTGATCTTCAACCCGTTCCTCAAAGATTTCGTTTTTGACAACATCTGGATGTCGGCCTTCCGCCTGAATCCCGAGTTCTGCTGCCACGCGTTTTACCGAATTCCAATCATTGGGGTCAACGCCAGTGTGTTCGGCGAGCAGGTCGGAATAGGATTGACGCTGGAAAGGCGTCGAGAAATCAATTTCCGTTTCTCCCCATTGAACGCGCGGGCCAGCTCCAATTGCGGCGAGCCCGTTGGCAATGACTTTCTCTGTCAAATCCATCATGCTGCGGTAGTCGCCGTAGGCCTGGTAGACCTCAAGCATCGTGAATTCGGGGTTGTGGCGTGGGCTAATGCCTTCGTTGCGATAAACTCGTCCCAGCTCGAACACTCGCTCCATGCCGCCGACCATCAGGCGTTTTAGATGCAATTCGAGAGCGATTCGCATGAACAGGTCGAGACCAAGGGCGTTGTGGTGCGTAGTAAACGGCCGTGCCGCCGCGCCACCTGCAATCGAATGCAACGTCGGACCTTCAATTTCCACGAAGCCTTCGCCTGCTAGCGTTTGCCGAATCGATTGAACGATACGTGAGCGATCCATGAAGCGATCGAGCACGCCGTCGTTGTATGCCATGTCGACGTAGCGAAGTCGTTGTCGCAATTCCGGGTCGACGAGGCCAACATGTTTTGCCGGCGGTGGATCGAGAGCCTTGCAAAGTACATGAACCCGATCTGCAAAGATCGACAACTCTCCCATTTGTGTTGGTCGCAGCATCCCATCTACGCCGACCAAATCGCCCAAATCGAGGCACTCAATCAGTTGCCAGTTGTCATCGCCAACACGATCCTTGCGGACATACAATTGGATTTTTCCCGTCCAGTCGCGGATGTCAATGAACTGCGTTTTCCCTTTGTCTCGATGCAGGATGATTCGCCCTGCAGCGCGTACCGTCGGGCCAACAAACTCTTTGGCGTCGTATTGCGACAGCCAGGCCTTCATATCAAAGCCGTCAGAGCCAAACTCAGGCGGAAGAGGCACTTCTTCGCCCGATTTTGTGATCAGTCGGATCTCTTCAAGACGCTCGGCGAGTTGCGAAACATATTGGCGGTCGTCAAAGCGTTGGCCCCAGGGGTCGATTCCCAGTTCTTCGATCTTCTCAAGTTTGCTGCGCCGTGCCGCTAGCACAACAGCTTCGTCAGGTTGAGAGTCGCTAATGTCTTGGTTGTTTTCGCTCATGGTATTGGGAATTAGTGATTCGAACGTCTTGATTTAGTCACAGGTCAAACTTTCGCCGTGAAGTCTTTCGCTTTGAACTTCACGTAAAACGCCGGATTTTAACTTCCAATGGACTGGTGCAACAGGCGCGAGGTTCGACAAGAAACCTCATCTTTTGAAAAATCGATAAATTCTGCCAAAATTACTAAACCAGCGTAATCGGCAAAGTCGATACGAGAGATGAAGAAGTTGTCTTTTGTATCGAGGTAATTCAATGCTAGCGAAAACCACCCCCAAATGGCTTGCCACGCTCATGTTTGCGTCAGGCCTGTTGATTACCGGCAGTGTGAGTGGGCAACAACAGCCCTCAAAAACACAACGCCTGTGCCCCCAAATGTTCACGTTCCTTCCGGTAGCTCAACGGTTGCCGGAAAGAGAGACGACACAGTTTAATCTTTCTGACCAGTCGAGGGTTCAACCCGGCAACATGCGTTTGCCGAAGCCAGAAGAATTGGCAAATCAGATTCGCCAAACCAGTTACACCCAGGAAGAGCAGAACCTGAAACAGCAAAACAATCTGTTGGGAGGCAATCGACCACTTCTGCCGCCATCGGATTCGTTGAATCTCACTCAGCAGCGAGCCAACGCTGAGAATGCAAAGAACGCGCCAGCCGCTGCACCTGTACAAAATCAAGGTGCTCAGCTGCAAAAACCTGCAGCCTTGCCAACACAGTCCAATTCACCAACCGTTGCGACAGGAGCAGAGTTTCAGCAGCATATGTCTCCCAATCGATTGGGAAACATGGAAGCAACTCAATTGCCGGCGATTGCCGAACCAGAGGCGTCAAGTCGAATCAGTACGACCATGACGCAAACCAATGGTTCCATTGCATCGACCTCGTATGGCCAGCAGCAAGAAGCTGTTAAGGCCAAAGAGAACGCAATCATTTCGACAACGACTCCAGCCGTGGATATCCAAGCCTACGGTCCTCCCACGATTGGTATTCACAAAAAGGCTCAATACAAAGTCGTCGTTCGCAATACGACGAAAACCGACGCAGAGCATCTGACCGTAACCATCCAGCTGCCTCAATGGGTGCAAATGGAAAACGTCAGCACAACCATCGGACGTCGCGAAGGTGCGAACGAGCAGCGAAACCAACGTATCAATTGGATCATTGATCGATTGGCTGCTGGTTCGTCTCAGATCATGACGATCGACACGATTCCATCGAAGGCAGAACATTTCGATTTGGTTGTCGATTGGACCATGCAGACACGTTCGAATTCAACGAAAATTGCAGTAACCGAGCCACGATTGGATATGACCATCGCAGGTCCGAATGAAGTGATGTACGGCGAAACGGCAATGTACGAAGTAACCGTTCGCAACCCAGGGACGGGGACTGCAGAAAATGTATCGGTCATGTTGCCCGAGGCGTTAGGTGGTGAGCGAGCTTCGCTAGGCGAAATCGCTCCCGGTCAAGAACGCAAGTTTCAGGTTGAGCTCTTGGCTCGCGCAGCCGGTCAATTAGATTTGACAACGATTGCGACGGGTTCTGGCGATCTTCAGACTGCAGCCAATCAAATGATTGTCGTTCGACGACCTGCACTGGATGTTGCCTTGTCGGGGCCACCGTTGAAATACTCGGGTTCAGTTGCTCAATTCGAAGTCACCGTAACAAACTCTGGTGACGCGATTGCACGTGACGTAACAGCAGGATTCACACTTCCAGCCGGTGTAAAATATCTGGGTGGGATTGAAGGTGCCGAAGTCATCGACAATCTCATGCGTTGGACCATCGGAACACTGGATGTTGGTGACAAGCGTACCTATCAAATTCAGTGCCAACTCAATGGCGAAGGTCAAATGCAGTTTGAGTTGGGGACACGTGGTTCAAGTGATACCGCTGGTATAGCTCAATGCGTCACCAAAGTTGAAACGGTTGCTGACCTGGTGCTTTCGGTTGAAGACCCCAAGGGTCCACTGCCAACCGGTCAGAAAATTGATTATGTCATTCGGATTCGAAACCGCGGAAGCCGCTCCGCAACGAACTTGAATCTGGTCATGCAATATTCAGAAGGTGTTGAACCAACGACAGCAACTGGTTTGACGCATCAGGTTGTTCCAGGGCAGGTCATCTTTACACCGATTGCATCAATCGATCCAGGAGAAGAGTTGACGGTTCAGGTTACGGCTCATGCGTTGAACGCGGGCTCACATCGGTTCCGTGCTCAACTTACCAGCACCGATTCGGACGCTCACGAGGTTGCCGAGGGAACCACTCGTTTCTATGGTGACTCCATCACTCCTACGGTGACCGCACAGGGAAGTGGCGACAGTAGCTTCCAGCGGAAATAATGGCTCAAAAAGTCAGTTTGTAATTGGATTCGTAAACGAATTCAACTTCTTCGCAACCGCCAAGTCGACTCGTTTCGGCTTGGCGGTTTTTTTGTGTCTTCAAATAGGCGTGTGACATTTTGGCTTAGCCCCCCAGGTTTCGGTATGAGTTCGGGTCGTCCGTTGGGGTCGGTAAGGGCTTGAGAAACCAGATGCTGGCAGTTTACAATAGTGACGCGTTTCGGCGATCCTCCGCCCCTCTTCATTTCGGACATTTACAACGGACGTGGAATGAGAACGTTTTTCTTGGTTTTTAGCTTTGTGGTGGGATGTGTAGTGACCACAAGTCTGAGACATGCCAGCACTGTTTCAGCCTCCAGCCGAATGATTAACGATACGATTGCCACCATGCAAGAACGGGCTATTGAACAAGAGGGATACGGAAAAACCAAGAATGGCGACGACGTCACTTTGTTTACCATCACAAACAAAAACGGATTCGTTCTCAAAATGATTGACTATGGAGCGACAGTCGTTTCATTGGAGGTGCCTGACAAAGAAGGTGAGTTGGCGAATATCGTGCTGACTTGCGATGGTATTGAGGGCTTTCAGGCTTGCCAAAGCTATTTCAACGGCTCGGTGGGGCGATATTGCAACCGGATCGCAAAAGGCAAGTTCTCAATTGACGGAAAAGAATATCAACTCGCAACCAACAACGGCCCCAATCACCTTCACGGAGGAAACGTTGGTTATGACAAACTGATGTGGAACGCGGAGCCGTTTGAGAATGAAACGGGGGCTGGCGTTACGTTCAAGTTGAAAAGTGCCGACGGCGATGAAGGATATCCCGGAAATGTTGACGTTTCCGTCACATACACGCTGACAGACAATGACGAGTTTGTCGTTGAATTTCGAGCAACGACGGATGCAGCGACGCATGTGAATCTGACAAATCACAACTACTGGAATCTGGCTGGCTCCGGCAAAATTCTGGATCACAAAGTTAAAATTCACGCAAACAAATATATCCCGGTTGACGGCACAGGAATTCCAGAAGGTGAGCCTGCAGACGTTGCGGGCACTCCATTTGATTTCACGGAGTTCACTGCGATTGGCGATCGAATCGATCAGGTTGCCGGCGATCCGACAGGCTACGATCACTGCTACATCATTGCAGGGGATGTTGGTGAATTGCGCCCGGTAGCAGAGGTTATCGAGCCGAACTCAGGTCGCAAAATGGAAATCGTGTCAACCGAGCCAGGACTTCAGTTCTACAGCGGAAACTTCCTTGACGGTTCTGAGGGAAGTGGCGGTTATGAGCGAAATAGCGCCTTTTGCATGGAGACACAGCATTATCCCGATACGCCGAACCGCCCCGATTTTCCTTCGAGCCTGTTGAAGCCGGGCGAAAAGTACTTCCACAAGACGGTGCACAAATTTTCGATCGCCAAGTAGGGCGGTTGGGATCCAAGTGAACTGTATGTCGATGCGACTGCCATAGTCGTTTCAATCAATCGGGTTGCGACAATTCTGCAAGCATGTAACGGTTGGATTTACGCCGCAGAGCGTTGACCGACTTGGGCATCGAATTAAACTGTATTTGGGTTGAGTTTCGACTGGTCGTCACCGCTTTGAGTCAATGTGTTTTCATCGCAATTGAACGAGAGTCGTCGATCAATTGTTAAGCGACAGACGTGGTGTAGTTGCCGATCGGTGAGTCCTGAGTGGTTACCAACCACAGTTGTGGACCCGATGCTTGTTCATTGCACTTGAACACTTAATTCACGTGGGTTGTCACGTTACTCAAGTCTTTTTCCTATTCACGCAGGCGAACAACGCCTCGCCCATCACCAGAGATTTTTTAGTATGTCAGTCGCTATCGTTACGGGTTCAGCCGGCCTGATTGGCTCGGAAGCAGCACGCCATTTTGCGAACAAAGGCTTGAAGGTCGTCGGTATCGACAACAACATGCGTCAAGAGTTCTTCAGCGAAGCTTCCACGCAATGGCAACGCAGCCAATTGGAAAAAGAACTCGGCGAGCGTTACGAACACCTGAATATTGACATTCGAAATGAAGACGAGCTCAATCGACTGTTTGCCAAATACGGCAACGACATCAGTTTGATTGTCCATACAGCAGCACAACCCTCGCATGATTGGGCTGCTCGTGCACCACAAATTGACTTTTCGGTCAACGCAAATGGCACATTGAACATGTTGGAAGCAACTCGCCAGAATTGTGCCAACGCGGTTTTCATTTTTACATCAACGAACAAAGTCTACGGTGATACGCCAAACCGTTTGCCTTTGATCGAACAGGAGTCGCGATGGGAAATCGATCCCAATCACACGTATAACAACGGCATTCGCGAGGACATGTCTATCGACAATTGTCTGCACAGCTTGTTTGGCGCGTAAGTAAAGTGGCGGCAGATGTCCTGACTCAGGAATATGGTCGATATTTCGGAATGAAAACGGGTGTGTTTCGTGGAGGCTGTTTGACCGGCCCGAATCACAGTGGAACCCAACTTCATGGCTTTCTCGCCTATCTGATGAAGTGCACGGTAACGGGAACACAATACAAAGTGTTTGGTTATCGCGGCAAACAAGTCCGCGACAACATCCACAGCTACGATTTGATCCAAGCGTTCGATCATTTCCACGACGCGCCGCGTTCCGGTGAGGTTTACAACATTGGCGGGAGCCGATTCAGTCATTGTTCGATGCAGGAGGCGATCAAAATCTGTGAAGAGATCGCGGAACGTGAATTGGACCGCATCTATGTCGAAGACAATCGGATTGGCGACCACATCTGGTATGTCAGCGATGTCAGCAAATTTGAAAATCATTTTCCGGGTTGGAAGTTGACTCGAAATATTCAAACGATTCTGTCTGAGATTTATCAATACAACGTCGAGCGTTGGACTGAAAGCGCATCCGTATGATCGATCTCGGCAAATTCAACTTGTTGGGCGTGAAGATTTGCGCTTGTCGACTACGAATCAGCCGTTCAGAAGGTGGTCGATGCTGCAAAGCGCGCTGCCGTTTGGCGTTTCGGCGTTGGCAGTCCATGGCGTAATGACAGGGGTAATGGATTCTGCACATCGTCATCGACTGAATTCGCTGGAATTGGTGGTGCCCGATGGTCAACCGGTCCGATGGGGCATCAATCTTTTGCATCACGCTGGGCTAAAGGAACGAGTTTACGGCCCCAATCTCATGTTGGAGATTTGTAAACGCGCGACGGAGGACGGAATCAAAGTCTGTTTGTTTGGTGGCAAGGCCGAGTTGCTGAAGCTGTTGCAGGAGCCGCCTGCTCGAGCAGTTTCCAAATCTGCAAATCGTCGGCGCGATTCCATCTAAGTTTCGCACCATTTCTCCTGATGAAAAAAAACAACTCGTCAATGAAATTCGCGAGACCGGGGCCCAGATCACGTTTTGTGGATTGGGCTGCCCTCGACAGGAAATATGGGCTTACGAATTCAAAGACCAACTGTCGATGCCGGTCATTGCAGTTGGCACGCTTTCAATTTTCACGCTGGATTATTGGATCAAGCACCCCATTGGATGGGCGCCGTGGGTTTGGAGTGGTTCTATCGTTTTACGAAAGAGCCAGTGCGTCTTTGGAAGCGGTACATGTTGCTGAATCCATACTATTTGTTTCTGCTGTTTTGCCAGTGGTCTCACATGCGAAAGTTTGACCCGGCAAATTGTCAAACGCCTGAACATGAAATTTTGTACGGATAGATCATACGATCATGGAATCCAAGTCGTAAAATTGAACATTCCCGCAGTGTGACCGAAACTGGGTCGCAAAACTGGCCAGCCTTTTTCTGCATTTCCTGTTGCTCTGAACCTTGATTCGTAAGGAAGTGTGGAATCGAAGGTTTAAGGTGCGAATACATTCCGTTGGCACTTGTTAACGACCGGGATTTGACCGCGCACGCTTCGTCAAGTTGCGTTTTGCACAGTTTTTATCTGCGAACACGGTGAATTGCCGTTGATTAGTCGATTCGTTTGTTAAAAAATACTGTTGCGGTTGTTCAAAGACGAGTCGCGGAATCACAAAAGATTCTGCATGCGATTTTGTGTTTGGCTAGAATGCCATCCTCGGATTTTGATCGACGGTTTATTTCGTGAAGAATTCATTGCCAAAGGTTTCCTTGAATGCTGCGTACGTTTTTACGATCCAAAATTCACCGAGCAACAGTCACTCAGGCGGATTTGAATTACGAAGGCAGTATCATGATTGATCAAGAGCTGCTTGACGCTGCCGGTTTGTTGCAGTTTGAAAAAGTAGAAATCTATAACGTTTCAAATGGCAATCGATTGGCAACGTATGTGATTCCCGGTGAACGTGGCTGCGGTGTCATTTGCCTGAACGGAGCTGCGGCACGAATGGCTTCGCCAGGTGACCTGGTGATCATTTGTTGCTACAGGGAATTTACTGACGAAGAATTGGAAAGCCATCGTGCGGCGATCATCATGGTTGATGAATCCAATCGAATCACGTCAGTCGATCACAGAGGGATCTACAGCGAATCCCCGGCAACAACCTGATTGACGGCATTCGGACACCTGGCGAGCCTGTCATTAATCGAAGCACTGCACGTCAGTTTAGAGGGATTCAATTGAACGAGTCCCAAAAAATCTGCTGCCAACTAATCCGACCTAAATAATCAGCATTGCGTCGCCGTAGCTAAAGAATCGGTATTTTTGTTCGATCGCCTTGCGATAGGCTTCACGCATCAACTCGTCGCCACCAAAGGTTCGAACCAAGACAAGAAGCGTACTGCGCGGGAAGTGGAAATTGGTTATCAAACCGTCCAGACAATGAAAATCAAACCCCGGACGAATAAAAATGTCCGTGCTGCCGGTCCATGGTGCGAGTGGAAGATTCCTTGCCGCAGTTTCCAGAATTCGCGTCGTTGTCGTGCCGACTGCAATCACACGTCCCGAACGATTGTGGCATGACTCGATCTGTTCAATGGCCCGAGAGTCAACGGTCCCCCATTCACTGTGCATCGTATGTTCATCCAGCACTTCTGCCTTTACAGGTCGAAACGTCGATTCCAACATGCAAGGTAACGCGAGTTACGAAGATTTCGGAGTCGATTAACCGCTGGATCAACGACTTGGTCAGGTGCAGGCCTGCTGTTGGTGCTGCAACTGACCCAGGCTTACTAGCAAACACCGTCTGATAGTTTTTGATATCCGCGGAGACCATGTTCCCGTCGCGGATGTAATGGGGAAGAGGCACGCGCCCAACCTCTGAAGTAAATCAACAGCTGTGCCCGTGCGATCTCAGGTCGTACGGCCCACGCACCTTCTGCCAGTCGAGCGACCAGCACAAGCGCAAACCGATCGACACCATCGCAATCCTCGAGAATGATTCGTTCACCGATGGCGACCTTACCGCGTGTCTTTGCCAGTAACTTCCAGACACCTTGGTCGTCTGCCTCAAGAAAAGCCCGTGCCACCGCCCTCCTGTCTTTTCGCGTCTACCAACCAGTTTTGCCGGAATAACTTTCGAATCGTTGAGGACGAGAAGGTCGCCAGTTTTCAAAATGTCGGGAAGGTCTCGGACATGCCAGTGTTCGATTTCGCCGCTTGTCCGGTTGATCAGCATCAAGCGTGCATCCTCACGACGTTCCAAAGGATTCTGGGCAATCAACTCCTTGGGCAAGTCATAATCGTAATGGGAAATCGAATGAATGTCCGACATGCTCAAAATGGATTCAGCTAAATGGGGTTCGAGACACGAACATCGAATTGACAATGCAGGAAGTCTACCCAAACAGCGGGCGTTGGGCGAGGTCGGGCCCGGATTCCGGAAGAATGGACGACGGCCGAGGGCGGCCATCCTACAACCGCCATCCTACCAACAGCAGATGTTAAGCGAGGTCCTGGATTGCGGCATTTGCACAAGTAGCCTTCCTAATTTGCCTTGTTTTTGGTAACTCTGGTTCATCAAATGAAACCGACTCAACGAACAGTTTCGCAAAATATCCATGGAAATCAGACTAACTTGGAAATCTTCGCGAGGATTCGTTGCAGGTATTCATCTGTAAATTCAAACGACTTCCCCTCGAGATGGGAAGGTGCCTCTTTCTACATCACATTGACTTTAAATAACTGTTGAAAATGTCTCGTCTGATTGCGATTGGTGACGTCCATGGCTGCGATTTTGCCTTGGAGACGTTGCTCAACGAAATTCAACCAACCACCCGTGACACCCTTGTCTTTCTGGGGGATTATGTTGATCGTGGGCCCAATTCCAATCGTGTTTTAGATATTCTTGTTGATCTGATTACACATTGTCGTGTCATTCCGTTGATCGGAAATCATGAGATCATGGTGTTCAAGGGATGGCGGGGCGTCACGACTTTTGATTTTTGGATGATGCACGGTGGTCGCGAAACGCTTGCGAGTTATGGAGGCGATCCTCGCAATGTTCCCCAAGACCATATGACGTTCTTAAGTCATTGTTTGCGGCATCACGAAACAGAAAGGCATATCTTTTTGCATGCGTGCTACGATCCGTTTGTTTCGCTTGATGAGCAACCGGATCAGATTCTATTTTGGCGACATATTTTTGATGACGTGCCGCCACCATTTGAAAATGGAAAGACGGTTGTGGTCGGACATACACCACAACAGGATGGGACAATTCGAAACCTTGGCCACATCTTGATGATCGACACCAATTGCTACGGCAATGGATGGTTGACTGCCGTCGATGTTAATTCTGACTTTGTCTGGCAGGCGAACAATTTGGGGAAAACTCAAACGAGCTATATCCCAGCAATTGGAGTCTGAAGTTGCGGAAATGGCGTGACGACCAAAATATATTTGGGGCCGTCTCAACTAGTTGTCGCCATCCCCTTCTTCATTGGTTGATTCGTTTGTATCCGAGTCTTTTGGTTCTTCATCGGCGGATTCAGCATTGTTACCGGCCTCGTTGCTCTCGTCGTCTGAGAGGTCACTTCCGGAAACCTTCGCATCATCCTGGTTCAATTCCGATACCAATTTCGTCAGGAATCGCCGGCGAAGTAAATTACCGTTTTTCTGAGCGAGCGTTGAGCGTCCAAATTCATCGATGGCACGATCATATTCTCGTCTCGATTCAAAGGCACGTCCGAGCAGGTATCGAGTTGCGGACAACCATCGTTCAGCATCGACATTTTCTGCAATTCGTTCAAGCCAGTTAGCTGCAGTCCCATCGTTACCGTTGTCAAATTGACATTGTGCAAGTGAGATTCCAGCATCGCGTCTAACCAGTCGCATACTTGCTTGAACACCTCGAACCTCCTGCTCAAACTGGATACTGTTTTGACCAGATTTCTGTAGGATGCCGAGGCGGTAGAGCAAAGGACGATCCAGTGCTAAGCCGTCAATTTCTTCGTCGTCATACATCAGCAAAAACAGGTTTTCAACAGCATTGAATTGATCGGAATTGCGCTCCGTCTCGAACACACCACGAATAAACTGAGTCCGGGCCTCTCGAAAAAGTTTGAAACCCTCGACATACGATTCTGTTTGGTAATGCCAATCGAGTCGATCTCGGAGCGCGTCGTCGAATTTTGACTCGGCCAAAGCCCAGCGAACGACATCTCGAAATGCATGATGGCGGAACTCAATATCCCAAGCTATTGGCTCTACGCCTGCGGTACCGCCCAAGTCCCTCAAAAGTTGCTCCAGGTCTTGGGTCAGCTTGCGACGTAGATCGCCAACCAATCGTTCTTCGAGGAATTTCATTCGATGCGAAAGTCCTTCTGGAGACGCCAAAGCCAGAATCTTCAGGTTTTCGAGTTGTTCCGATTTCACAGGATATTTCGCGTCATCCGCTGTCGACTCCTCCAGCGAAAGATCTAGGTTCGCAAGGACTTCAGGATTGGATCGTGCAAGCGACAGAGTTGCGACAGAGCCCGCTCGCGAACCTGGAATAGGCAATCCCAGACGTGTGTCAAACAGATAAAATTCTTCGCCAATACGTACGCCAACACACCATGGTTGATCGTTAACAGCCAACATGCCAGCCGAGATATTGATCCGTTCCAGCATGTGGATGAAGAGACGAGCGCGTTCAATGTAATCACCACGGCCATACATCAACAATTGATAAACGGAACGATGGTAGCCTGGTCCTGTTATTCCGCAAAACCACGGCTTTTCAATATTGGGATCTTTCAGGCACGCTTCGCGAATTTCATCCTCTGAAAATTCAACAGTTTGTTCCAATTGGATGTTTCGTGTTATCCAATCAAAAATCTTGATCGCAGAGACGAGTGAATTAAATTCCTGCGATTCCATCCCCGGATTCAATGTTGAGAATATGTTTTGAATATCCGTTTCAGATGAATTTGTCGTTTGGTAATTGTCCGCTGCCAATCGATAAAATTCGAATGTCCGTACATTGTTGCTGTCAATAATTCGCTTGGTTAAAACATCCAGCCATTCCGTTGAGCGAAGGTAGTAGACATCGTGATTCACGAAGCTAGTATCGTCAAAACGCGTGATGGTTGAGACGTCAGAGTATTCATCAACGATAGGACTAACGCTTTCCGAACGCGTCCAACTGTCTGCTACCGCACCCTCGGTGTTTTTGGTCTTGGCAACCCATCGATTCAAACCGCCGACAACTTTTTCTTCAAATTCAGACAGCTCATAGGCTTCATCACTTGTCGCAAGCTTCAGGGCTCGATCAACATCGTCGATTTCGATCGAGGCAGATTTCGCATCAACAATATCGAGAAAGGGATCGACTTCATTAACGCAACCGATTGCGGTTAGGAGTCCAATCACCGCCAGCGTCAACAACGAAAAAAAAGAGTTTCGAGTCATGTCTAATTGGTATTCTGAATTACTTAACGAGCATCCCAAAAACTTCGAAGCGAGCATCTACTGCGAGATGGCTTCTCGAATCCTCAACATTTTGCACAAAAGTGGCCGCATTTCCGAGAGGGGCACCATGTTCGGTCCATCGCTAGGCGATTTTTCCGGCTCCGGATGCGTTTCCAAAAACAACGCGTCGCACCCGACGGCCACAGCCGCTGCAGCGAGATAGACCACCATTTCTCGATCACCCCCGGTCTTACCGCCGGCAGAACTGGGGCGCTGGACACTGTGAGTCGCGTCAAAAACGACTGGGCATCCGCTGCTTTGCATTTCCGGTATCGAACGCATGTCGTTCACCAGCATTCCGTAGCCAAAAAACGTACCCCGCTCAGTAAGTAATACGTTGTTGCAGCCTGCATTTCTCAGTTTTTCAACGACAAATTTCATATCCGCAGGGGCCATAAATTGGCCTTTTTTAACATTCACTGCTTTGCCTGTTTCAGCAGCCGCTAACAGCAAATCTGTCTGGCGAGCCAAAAACGCGGGAATTTGCAGAAGGTCGCATACTCCGGCAACCGGTTGCGCTTGATTGGATTCGTGAATGTCCGTCGTAACGGGGACATTGAATTCATCGCGAATGGATTTCAAAATCTCCAATCCGCCTTCCATGCCCACGCCGCGAAATGAGCTCAAGCTGGTTCGGTTTGCTTTGTCAAATGAAGCTTTGAACACAAATGGGATTCCGAGTTCCCGTGTCAGTTCGACCAAAGACGAAGCGATTTGTCTCGTCATTTCCAAGTTTTCGATCACACACGGTCCGGCAATCAACGATAGTGGGCCGGTCGCAGTAAACTGAGTTGCGGCGATTTGAGCCGTTCGAGGTTCCATACAAAAACGTTCCAAATTTACTCAGGACAAAATTGGCACAAAAACAGTTAGATACCTCGGAAGTGTTTCAATCAAAACAGGCAGTTTCCCTCCCGGATCACCGTCAATTTGAAACGCTACCGTCGAGTCGGAATTGATTTCAATCGATTTCCCCAGAAAGTGATGCGACTCGGTAGAGCGACGTTTGCGACGCAGCAAAACGCTCAGAAAATACCAGAGCCCTTTGGCCAATCCACCTTTTTCGAACGTGCACAAATCAAGTAAACCATCGTTGGATTTGGCTTCGGGAGCGATTGCCAAATCCATGGCATAACGCGGCACATTAAAAACAAATGCCCAACTGGGTCGTTGTTGTAATTCTATTCCATCGACCGAAATTTTTAGAGGCGGGTACCGGTAGCGTTGAATGATCTGAAATACGGAAGTCGCGTAGTTGCGTCGACGAATATGTCCCTTTCGATTTTGATGCGTCAATTCAACGACTTCCGCATCAAATCCGCAGCTCAATACAATCAAAAACAATTTGCCGTTGGCCCGTGCGGCGTCCAAACTAGTCAAGTTTTGTTTGAGGATGCTGGAAGCCGTTCCGTCGGGGCTTCCTGAAATGCCCAAGTGTTTCGCAAGTAAATTCTCAGATCCCAAGGGAAAAACGGCAAACGGTACGCCTTCTCCTAGTTCGTCAGCAAGCAAGCGAATCGTTCCATCTCCACCTGCACTGACAACAGCCCTCAAGCGCCCCGATTGCCGCGATTCGAAAACACGTTGTTTGATGGTGTTTAGGTCGTTTTCGACGAATACGTGCAAGCCTGCAATCCGCAGCTTTTCCAATAGGCCCTCGACAGCCACTTCTCGTGACTTCCGCCCCGATTTTTGATTCCAGGCGATGATTACAGTGTCCCGTTCCGGGTTAGGAAAATCGCGTTTCGCATCTTGCGTCGTCTGTTTTCCACCGACATCGGGCATTTTCGAACAACCTAACAAGTGTCTAATTTTGCAACACCGATCATTTTTGCGCTACCACGATCGATCGAACGATTTTAAGCGGTTTTTTGAAGCACTTGAAGGGTTCGATTGCATTGGATTTTTTTGAGTCGGAAAGACCGGCCACTTTCAGTGCGAAACACCGTTTTTTGATCTTTGTGGCGGAAAGAAACTCAGATTTTCAACAGAAGATTCGGTCTTGGCATAGCCATTGCTTTAACGTCTGCTCGTCAAGCCTTTACCCCAAGGCTTGGCGATAACAAGCCCGTGAGGTCGCACGGTGTGAGTTTTCGAGTGATTGCCTTGCCCCTGATCATTCGAAAAGCCAAAACGGTTTTGGCGCACCGGGCGACCTCGCCCAACGGGCTTGGTTTTTAAAAAAAGTAAAACAAACTCGCACCGCTTAAGGCGGCCGCCAAACAAAGCCAGCCAAGAAACGTGGCAATGAAACCGACTCGATGATTATGCCGCGGACAACTACTTGCCTGCCGTTGCCTTTGCAGAATTGTTGTTCCGAGCACCCAAAAGGCAACCGCGACTATGATCAATGTTACCCTTGCCATCGCGATTTTGGGTTGAAAGAAATGGAATTGCCTTGGGTCATCAAAATTTGAATTTCTCGAAATCATTCTAGCCATTTGGGACGCGCCACGGTGAAGAGTCGTCCATAATCTGTAGTTTGTCTAATTTCCTACGAAACTATAGATTTTCAAACTCGATTTGAAACCGCATCAAAATTTCTTCTTCAAGCTTCTTTCGAAAGTCCTGAGTGATCGGGTGTGCAATGTCCCGATGATGCCGTTCCGAAGCTGCGATTGAGGCGGTCGATTCGGTGTTCGTCAGTACCATTGGTTTTCCACAATGCGAGCAATAGTTTGACGCAGCGGCGTTTTTGGAATAGCAAACCGAGCAGTTCGTCTGGCGACGCTGATTCGGCCTCGCGATGATGTGTTTTTCGGCCGATTTCAGAATGCGTACGTCATGTACGACAAAACTCTGGTCAAATGTAACAGAACAATAGCCTTTGAGTTGGACGTTGTTTGCGGCCTTGGATTCATGCTTCGAGAATCGAATGTCGGAGATTTCCATACGAAGGATGTGCTTTCAAATTGCTGGTGTCTGAACTGAAGCTTTAACAGTCGAGCGAAAACACTTCGTTGGAACTGCTTTCGAGCTTCCGTGATCTTCGATTTCAATTCAACTAAAACACCTTATGTTTGACGATCACAATCAAACACAAAATGAAAACAATTTTTTAGTGGATCAAACCTATTTCGGCGACCTAAGTGTGTAGATTTGCGATTCGCTGAATACGTAGGGTGACAGCTGTTGAAGACCGCACTACAAATCAAAAAGGATTCGATTTTTCGAGGTTTGCAGACAATAGACTTGTCCAACAAAAAACCCGCCTTGACCAATGTCAAAACGGGCTCGTAGTTTGCGAAATGAACGGTGTTCTTGAATTAAAGGAACATTCCCGTCAGTCGTTGGATTTCAATTGGTCATATTTCAATTTGTATTTTTCGTACAAACGAGTATGACGGCTGGACAAATCGATCTCGCGTCCCTGCACAAACGCCTTTTCAATATTAGTCCGAGTGTCCAGTGGATCACCGTCTGTGACAATGAACGTCGCGTCTTTTCCAACTTCCAGCGATCCCAATCGATCGTCCACGTCAAAAATCTGAGCGGGGTACAATGTGACCGACTTCAAAGCGCTGTCTGCGTCCAGTCCATGAGCAATGGCGGTACCAGCGTGGAAAGGAAGATTGCGTGTGTTCCAGGTCTCCGATCGATCGGTAGACGAAATGCAAAACCGGATTCCTGCTTCGTCCAAACGACGTGGAAGCGTGTAAGCGTGGTCATCCGGATCACTTTGGCGTCGAGGCATTCGATAAACGGCAGAAACAACGACCGGCACATCATGCTTCTTGAGCAGCTCGGCACAAAGTGGTGCGTCGTATCCTCCCAGAATGATAATGCGAACGTTTTGTTCAACGGCAAACGCAACGGCCGCTTCGATATCTGCAAGCGCATCGGCACGGACATAAAGTGGTGTTTTGCCGGAAAGCGTGTTATCCAGCGATTCAAGTCTTAAATCAAATGCTTGATTTGCATCCGCGTCTTTTCGCAATTCTTGGTATCGCCGTGCATCTTCGAATAGTTTCTTCAGCTCATCTACCCGAGACGACGTGCTAGGCTCGTCATCTTGGGGTGGGCCAAATCGGCGTCGACGACCGAAAGAGGGCCAATTGACCACCATGGCGGCTTCGGCAGAAACCGTCATGTCTTCGTAGGTCCAGCCATCAAGTTGAATGACTGCCGCTTGCCCTGAAACGACACCGCTGCCGGGGGCCGTTACCGCAATCAACACGCCACCTGCGCGCGTGACGCCAATGATGTCGCTCTCTGGATTGACCGCGACAATCGCTTTGACGTTTGGATTCATGTTGCCGGTTTCACTGTGGTCGATAGTCGCCGACACGGAAGAAATTTCCGTTAAACCGATTTGCGAATGCGCTTCGAATAGTCCGGGATAGATGTGCTTTCCACCCAAGTCAATCGAAACGGCATCAGCTGGAGTGTCAGTGTCATCACCTACAGCAACGAATTTGCCATCAGCAAAAACGAGCGTTCCTTCCGAAATCGTTTCGCCGCTGACCGTGTGTAACGTAGCGCCATGAATCACAATCGTCTTGCTTTGAGGTGGCGGTGGAGCCGCAACCTGGGCAGAACAAATTGTGCACGCGAAAAGACAAATCATCGCATAAAGGGTTCGATTCAACATGAGTCTCGTTTCCAGTTGTTTGCTGTGCGTTTTTTGTTTGGGAGTTCGATCAACGTTATTCATGGTCGTGCATCTCCTCCATCGCACCGTGGTCATGATCGTGATCATGGCCGTGACAATATTCATCAAATCGGGGCCACAGCAACGATTCGTCGAAACGTCCACGCCCTCCCCTGCTGCCTTCGCCACCACTTTTCAGTGCTTTTGAACCAGTGTGGCTTTCATCTCTGCCTGTTCCGCCGCAAGCTCTGCGAATTCGTTTCGGTCAAAGTACTTTTTGCCATCGATCCAGGTTTGTTCGCAACGTGAAGTCAATGACAAGGGATTTCCGCTCCATAGCACCAGGTCAGCGTGTTTGCCCGTTCGAATGCTGCCAACATATTCGTCAATCCGCAGTTGTTTAGCGGGATTCAAGGTGACGAATTTAAGAGCCTCGACTTCAGAAAGTCCGCCATAACGAACTGCCTTAGCTGCTTCATGGTTCATGTGACGCGCGAGTTCGCCGTCGTCTGAATTGAACGAAACGGCGATGCCCTGCTCATGCATCAACGCTCCCGCATAAGGAATCGCATCAATTACCTCAATTTTGTAGGCCCACCAATCGGAGAAGGAACTGGCCGTGCCGCCATGTTTGGCAATCGCGTCAGCGACTTTGTACCCTTCGAGAATATGTTGGAACGACCCAATCGTGATTCCGTATTGATCGAGAACTCGAATCAATGCCAGGATCTCATCTTGACGGTAGCTATGGCAGTGGATCCAACGTTTGCCATTGATGATCTCACTGATTGCCTCCAGTTCCAAATCGATTCTGGGGGGCAAACCATTTCGATTTGCTTTCCATTCCGCATGGGCTTTCTGGTACTCGATTGCCGCGCGGAACGTGTCATGCATGATCTGCTCAACGCCCATTCTGGTTTGTGGGTATCGATCGGAAGGCTCACGTCGATTGCTTTGTTTTACGTTTTCTCCCAACGCGAATTTGATACCGGAAGGAGCTTCCGCAAACTTCATCTGTTCATCGTTTAAGCCCCATCGCAACTTGATGACCTGGTTTTGGCCACCAATTGGGTTTGCGGAACCATGCAAGATATTTGATGACGTCAGTCCGCCGGATAACTGGCGGTAGATCGTAATATCATCGCAGTCAATGAAGTCACCAATGCGAACTTCAGCTGTGATTGCTTGGCCGACCTCGTTAACACCGCTGTCGGTTGCCATGTGCGAGTGGCAATCGATTAGTCCTGGGGTTAGATGCATCCCATTGCCGTCAACGACCACTTCAGCATCTGGCAAATTTTCACCACTAGCAAAAACACCTGCAATCAGCCCGTTTTCAATCAGGACCGCTCCATTCTCGATAACTTCGTCTTGCTCCAGAGTCCAAACATTGACATTGGTAAACAAAACACTGCCAGGAGCAGTCGGCAGGGTGTTACGACCAAAATCACCAAAGGGGTAGTTAACGGCAAACGACGCACCTTGAGTTTCTGCATCGTCTTGGTCGTCTTTTTTTCGGTTGCCTTTCGAGTCATCGGCTTCGTCGACTTCGGTCTCACTTGATTCGGGCGTTTCGGATTTTTTGACCGACAGGCTTTGTCGATTGCCATCAGGGAGAATCAGCATACCGAATCCAGTGGTTGGCGAGTCAAAATGAACCGTAATGACCCCTGTTCCACCTTGACCAAGTAGTTTCTCATCCTCAAATTGGCCGGAAAGTTGACCATTCTCAAGCGAGGCAGCTTTCAGTTCATTCGATCTTTCTTTTTTAGAATTTTCGTCGGCCTTACTCTTGGTATCGTCCGATTCGTTTCCTTGGTCACCCTGCTGATCGTCTGACTTTCCTTCTTCCTCCTTCGTTTCGTCCTCCTCTACTGCCTCTTTTTCATCGTCGTTAGCCGTTTCCTTCGAAGCGGGTTTGTCACCGATAGTGATTTTCAACTTGGGTTCCGTGGCGACGTTCAGATAAATATCGTTTGCCGCCCCTGTGACTTGCCATTCGCCGCTCAGATCTTTGTTTTTATCAGCATCAAACTCGGAGCGATCTCCAGCGACCCAGCTTTCAACGATTTTTGCTTTCTCTGCAAACAAAGGCTTGTCAGTGACAACCAGATTTGCGAGTTTGCCCTTCTCGATCGAGCCCATCGACTGACTTACATTGAGCAAGTCAGCCGGCACGGTGGTGAGTGCCTCTAAGGCTACGGTTTCACTCAGCCCTCTTTTTACAGCAGTTCGCAGGTTGTTCAGGAATTCGGATTTCTTGTCCATGCCTTCCGAAGTCAACGCAAAACGAACGCCTGCTTGAGCAAGTCGGGATGGGTTTTCGGGAGCGTGGTCCCAGTCCATTAACGATTCAAGGGACGCGTCAAGGACCTCCGTTGCATTTTTGAGTGAAGGAGCTTCGGGGAAATCGATTGGCAAAACGATGGGGACCTGCAATGCTGCGATTTCGTCGAGACGGCGATATTCGTTGCCACTTCCAATAAGATATAGGCGAAGGCCAAATTCTTTTGCAAATCGTGATGCTCGCAACGAGAAAATCTCGTTGGACGTGTTGATGATCACCGGCATTTCACCGTTCAATGCAGGTTGCAAGGCTTGCAGCGATGTATTTGTTTCCGGGCGTTGCACGCCGGGGTTGGATTGCGCGATGCGATGTGCATTGCGATACCAATCGGCATCGTACATTGTTTGCCGTGCAAGAGCGTATGCTCCCATCGGTGACGTTGGACCTCCCTCAGAGCGCCCGCGCCCGCGGAAACGAGTCGTCAATAGCATGTGCATTCCAACGTTTGGTCGCACAAGTGCTTGGTCGCCCAACGTGCGATTGGTCAGATAAACCGCACTGGTGCCATTGATGATGCCATCTTCCGGTGCCAACAATACCGCAGCAAAACCCGCCTTGCGCAAATCATCATGCGGCAACTTGCTGTGGATATTGGTATCCGCCATCGAATACGCTGAATTGATCTGGGTGTTCCAGTATTGGTTTACGCGCGTCGATTCTTCCGAAGCCGAAATGGGAAAATACGCATCGATAAATCCGGCGTATACATGTTTTCCTGCAGCGTCAATTCGAAGCGAACCACTTGGTTCAGCTACCGATTCTCCGACCGCCTCAATCGTTTCTCCGTGGATGAGGATTTGTCCCTTCTCAACCACTTTATTTGGCGACACATGAATGGTCGCATTTTCAATTACCGTCCAACTGGGTTTGGATTCATGTAGTCCAGTTGTCGGTAAGGTCGACTGAACCTGAGCGATCAAACTGGTTGCAACTGCAAACCAGGAAAATACCAGACAAAAAAACAGTTTCATTGCTGTTCCCGATAGACTTTGTTCGATTCAGAAAAGCGCCAAGGCTCAATAATAACATGGGGGAAGTGGGCAGGTGAGCATTTGCGTGCATTTTATGAACGCAAAGTGTCGTTAATTTTGGAACAAATGGCTCAATGCCAACGGAGAACTATGGGGCAGCAGTTTGGCACAAGGGTTGCGCCAAATGTTTTGTTTTACAAAATCCGAATCAACCTTCCGATCGCTCGAAATCAGGTTTGGATTAATGCTCGGTTTCGACCTCAGATTCTGTTGATGGACCAGAATCAGAATCGTCCAGGTTCTCTGTCGTACCTGACAGAATTCCTCGGTGATTGATTCTGAAGAGGTCGATTGCAAATCAAAAGATTCGCCTAGGGGCAGAAAGACTTCGAAGGTTGTATTTCCTGGGTTTGAAGTGAACGAAATGAAACCGTTGTGTTCTTCAATGATCTTCCATGTAGTGACCAATCCGATCCCGGAACCATTTTGGCCTTTGGTCGTGGCGAATTCCTTGAAAATCTTATTCTGTATTTCAGGGGGAATTCCAATTCCGTTATCATGCACCACAATCTTCAATTGTTCGGATTTCGGAAGTATCTGAGCAGAAATTTTGATCTCTGCATCAGTTACATCACGAACCGCATCAAATGCGTTAGACACTAAATTAAGAAGGCAGTGATAAATTGCCTGCGAGTCAAATTCAAGCTTAGCCTTTCCATTCGGCAGTTTGTTTTCAACAATTATCTCTACATTTCGAAGAATTGACAACGAGCGAGCAAAATCAACCAATCGATTCAATTGCACGGAGAATTCTGTTGGCATTGGGATGATCTCGCGCTCACGACTGAAAGATAAAATATTCATAAAGGTTCTCGAGACTTCCTTTTGGTATCGCGCGCAAATCTCCCAACCTTTCTTCAACGTTTTCCAATCGGAAGAAGCCAAGCCTTCGTCGACGAGAAAGGCACCCGACTCAACACCCTGCATCAAGTTCTTGATATTGTGCGAGAGTGTCGCTGAGATCTGCCCAATCGCGGCAAGTCTTTCTTTTTCCAGCAATGCTGCATAGAAACGAGAGTATTCGATGGCGATCCCTAGTTGCTGAGCAATCGTATTGCAGGTGTCGAGGTGTGTTGTACTAAATTTTGCCTTCCCGGCCTTATGGTTGTTGGGTGACTTCGTGTCGAGATACAGAATCCCAAGGAATTCCTGACGCCCAACAATTGGCACACAAATCGCTTCGCGGATACCTGATGCCATAATGCTGTCCGATGGAGCCCAGCGACCATCGTCTGGTGCATCCAACGTCAAAACACCTTCTCTCGTTTCCCTGACGTGTTGAATAATGGTCTCACTTAGAAAGATTCTCTCGGCAGGTACTGTTTCTTTCGCTCGAAGGTCGCGTACGACGGCCGGCTGCAAATCTGACGATCCGCTGACTGTTAGCAAAACACCACCACGATCAGCGTTGGTCAGCGAGAACGCATGTTCCAGGATTTTTATACACAGCGTTTTTTCATCAGTTGTTCGCCGAATCACGTCTGCGGTATCTAACAAAATTTTAAGGGCTTGTTCTGATCTGGCGATAATGTTCGGGGCACCCTGAGACCCAGTCTGTTCATCGCTCAGATGGAAATCTTCATTTACTGAGCTATCGGCCGGATTTTCCGATCCTTTTTGAGATTTTGAACTGTCAACCGAATAGCTCGCCAAGTCTCTTGAAATCGCCAGAAGTGGAGTCGGGTCCGCATCGACTTCCACAGTCGGATTCGTGAACAACATGACCGATTTGCCAATGCCGATCAAATCTCCGGACGAAAGTTCAGCAAAACGAATTCGCCGACCGTTGAGATAGGTACCGTTAGCACTCTCACAGTCGACGAGCTGCACGGTCTTGCCTCGAAACCGAAGCTCTGCATGTGACCTGGACGCTTCATTGTCCTGAATCTGAATGTCGTTGGAGGAAGATCGGCCCAAGCGAACCAGTGGGGGAGTTAGTTCATAGGTTTTACCTCGTTGGCGGCCTTCTCGGAAGAAAAGCGAAATCGGCATTTCAGATTTCATAACAATCCTCAATCCAAGTTGACGGACGACAGGAGCTTGGCCTTGCGACCATTGGGCGCGCTCCAAGTCATTGCAGGGACACAATGCGCAGGTATGTTTGACTGAATGGTTTCAATCTAGCCATTTTTGCGGGCTTGTTCAGCGGGGCTTTCATCGTCGAAGTTCAAGTCTTCCTGATAAACTTCGTTTTGCTTTTTTGCTTCGGGTTGGCGGTTGCATGCTATCGTTAAAACCGTCGGGCTCGAAATTAACAAGAAGCAAAAAAGGGACTGGAAAATTCTACCTCTCACAAACCTTCTCCAAAAATTGTCAAATTCGTAATAACCCAACTTTGGCATGCCTTGCACACAAGCAAAACGATGGCCGATTAGCGATGATTTTATCAACTTTTTTCAGCGGTGCGAGCGAATTGGAAACTATCAGTCGCAAACAGAATCGTAACGCTCAGTTCGATTATTCCGTTTGTTCAAGCTGGATACTTCGCACGGGATTAATTTCCGATCTGGCACGATTGGCATTGGCTTCAAATTGTCGCAATGCCCTTTAATATTTTCGAGATTCAATTATCCTGAAATCATCGTCAAACAGCGGCCATTTCGTGGTCAAACGGCGTGATTCGAACTCATTCGTTTACGTCAGGCCATCGCCCGAAATAGTAAAAAGAGTCAAGAGGCAGGCTGGTCGGTTCTCGTCCCCTACCTTCGCTTGTAAAACTCGCATTCGAAGTCAGCCAAAAAAAACGATTTGCGATTTTACTTGCGTTATTGGAAATGGCCATTGGTCAATTTGCTTCATGAGTTACGCATCCATTGTCAAATGAATTGGTTTCTATGCGAGTAGAAGTTAGACCGCAGGTTGATCCACTTGCGGCAACAACAGAATTCACCCAGCAACGATTGGTTTGGGTATTGCTGCCCGTTTACAACGAGGGGCAGGCGATTGTCAATTTGACGAATCGCATTCGCGATGTGTTGGGTGAATCGGAGATACCCTTTCACGTTGTTATTGTTGATGATGGAAGTTCAGATGGTGTTCTGGACGACGTATACGCAAACCATCCGCCGGAACGGTTGACGCTGCTTCGGAATCGAAACAACCTCGGGCTGGGTGGGACAATGAAGCGGGGTGTGGAGCATATTTTGAATCTTGCGTCTGATAACGATGTTTTGGTGACGATGGATGGAGACGATACGCATCCTCCGGAATCTATCCCGGAAATGCTTGATCGGATTGACGAAGGTACGGACGTCGTCATCGCATCACGGTTTCAGGACGGCGCGAAAGTGGAAGGTCTCAATTCAAATCGAGAATGGCTCAGCCGCTTGGGACGCTTCATGTTTATTGGCATTGCTCCCATTAAGGGAGTAAAAGACTACACTTGTGGATTCCGAGCTTTTCGGATCGCGAACCTGAAGACTGCCTCCAAAAAGTGGGGTAAGCGATTCATGACCGAGAAAGGGTTTACGGTTACCGCCGATCTACTTTTGAAGTTGCGATATCAACATCCGAAGTGTTGTGAGGTGCCATTGCATTTGAGTTATCAAAATAAAACCTCGCCAAGCAAAATGAAGGTAGTGCGAACGACAGTTCAAACGATCGGACTGTTGTTTCGACATCGCCTTGGCTTATAGCGGTTGGGCAGTGTGAGCGTTGTTGTCCCGCAATGTCTTGCTCCAATGAAATTTTCGATTCTGGTTTGCCCAGCAAGGTTTGCGGAACGGGTATTCGACTATCATGAAAAAATCAGTTTGCGTCATTGGCGGCGGAATGATGGGTCTGACCGTCGCTTGGCGAATGATCAATGCGGGATACGATGTTACCGTGATGGAAGCGGCGCCGACTTTTGGCGGCCTCGCAAGCGCATGGAAGTTGGGCGACATCACTTGGGATCGGTTTTACCACGTTATTCTCCTTTCGGATCTTTCACTACGCAAGGTTTTGACGGAAATCGGCCTCGAAAATGAAATTCGTTGGGTCGAAACAAAAACGGGCTTCTATTCCGGTGGCAAATACTACTCGATGTCGAATTCATTTGAGTTTCTCAAATTTCCGCCGTTGAACCTGATCGAGAAGTTTCGTTTGGGCGGCACCATTTTCTTTGGCTCCAAGATGAAGAATTGGAAGCGCCTGGAAGGAATACCCGTTGAGGCGTGGTTAAGGAAGTGGTCGGGTAACAGCACCTTCGAGAAGATTTGGCGGCCGTTGCTCAAGGCCAAACTCGGGGATGCGTACCAGCGCGTATCAGCGTCATTTATCTGGTCCTACATTACGCGTATGTATCGTGCGCGGAACAGTGGCCTAAAAAAGGAAATGTTTGGCTACATTCCCGGTGGCTATGCAAAGATCCTGGACACGTTCACCAATCAGTTGCAATCAAAAGGCGCAAAGCTGTTATCCGGTACGCCAACTCGCGACATTCGAAAGTCCGGGAACGGCGTTTCTGTTACCGCTGCGAACGGTGAGAAGCATCAATTTGATCGCGTGATCGTAACAACACCATCACCAACCCTCGCGCGAATGCTGCCGGAGCTTACTGCTCAGGAACGTGAGAAATATGAGGCGTGTGAGTATCTAGGAGTCATTTGTTCCTCGGTGCTTTTAAAGAAACCGTTATCACCCTACTACGTGACCAACATAACCGATGAATGGGTGCCCCTGACTGGCGTCATCAATATGTCGACAATTGTTGACTCAGCTGAAACAGGCGGCCATTGTCTCGTATACTTGCCGAAATATGTGTTGGCGAAAGATGATCAGTCATTCGAGGAAAGTGATCACGAGATCGAACAACGATTGATTGGCGTCTTGGAGAAACTTTACCCTGAATTTCATCGTGATCAGGTCGTTGCGTTCCAAACAGCCAGAGCGCGAAACGTCATGGCGTTGCCGACCCTGAATTATTCGGAAAAACTTCCACCTGCCAAAACCTCAATCGAAGGCGTCTACGTTGTCAATTCAGCGCAGATCACCAAGGGGAACCTGAATGTCAACGAGACGATCGAAGTCGCCGAAGAAGCGATGACGTGGCTGACGACGATTTAGGCAGCCAGATTTTGCGACCAATTTGAAACCAAGTTTCTTTTTACGCGGCCCGTCTGACCGTCTGATTCGAATTGTTCCACGTTGCTTGTAAACGCAGGTTACATTGTTGTCGTGCTTCAATATCGTAGTTGGAGCGAGAAAGCAGTTCGGCGAATTCTCCATTCGCTTCGATGATTGCGAATTCTGTCGTTGATGCATTCGAAAGCGGCATGTCCAGTTCGCCGTACCACAAAGAGTCTCTATGAGCGATCGTATCACAGCTTGGAGTTGCTCCGATCAACTCACCGTTTTGATCCAACAGTAGTGTAAATAGCATTGAATATTCCTGTTCAAAAATCGCTTGTTTGAAGATGGGAAAAGCAAGGTCATTCTCGTTAACGTACCTTTTCCGCCGAATGACGTTTCGATCTCTCGTGTGATAGTTGAAGAAGAATAGGAAAGTCGCCACTTGAGATACAGGGCATTTTCGAATCGTTCAAAAATATGGTGGCAAATTGCACGGCATTCGGTTTTAATACTTGCTTCCGCTAGCATCTGGCCGTAGGAGAGATTCGTGGCAAAACCTTTAGTTTTTCATTGGGATGGCGCCGACATCCCCTTCAACTTCGAAAAGATCGACCGGTCAAAATTGTATGGCTACAAAGAGTTGGAGGTCGTCGACGAGCATGGCGGCGTTTGTCAGGTTGCGTCAATGGCTGACGACGGCCATACGATTATTGGACGTGGTGGAACTGGATTCGGTTATGTGTCGCCAGGAGGCAACTGGTGTGAAAAATCCGAATTGAAACCGGTCGATACTGACGGGAATGAAATTGTCCCAGTAACTTCTTCGTTCAGTGCACCAATTGAATTATTCGATCCTGTAGACGTCGGCGATTACCTGAATCACACGATTCGCTCCGTTTATTTGCTGGAGGTGCCAGACGAAAACCCGTTGGTGATTAAGTTGCGAGCGGGGGCCATCTTCAAATTTCTTTACAGCTACCGCGGTGGACTGGAGTCCGATGTTGCATTTTTGTTGTGCAACCATGAGGGCCACGTTTTCATGGCTGTTGGTTCGCCCGCAAAATTGGAAATGCTCGGCCTGCAATCATCGCCGGAAGGGGATGAACAGTCTGTAGATGGCGATTTGGATGATGACTTGGACTTTGGAATGATTTAACGGTCCCAAGTTG
Source organism: Pirellulaceae bacterium (assembly GCA_041399045.1). Lineage (GTDB taxonomy): Bacteria > Planctomycetota > Planctomycetia > Pirellulales > Pirellulaceae > BJ22. The sequence goes on from JAWKTO010000002.1 coordinate 414,800, forward strand.
TTGACGACGTTAGTTGATTTACCCGTCGAACCATTGCCAACCCATAAGCCAACCCAAAAAAGGAACGCCGATGCCGGAAATAAGTTTAAACAACAGTTCAGGTCGAGATGCCATCGTCAGTCTGGCAAGTGTCGGCTCCCGACTCAAAGTCAGATGGATTGATCGTTCGGGAATGACAGCCGAAAGTGTGCGGATTGTTAAGTCGACCATCGAACACGACATGGATTCGTTGATCGCTCAGTTTCGAGATGCCTCGTCGATTAGCCAAGAGTTGATCAATGGCGATCCTGAAATAGATTTTCAATCTACAGGCCTGAAATTGCAGAATTCATCAAGGATATTTCTGGATGGCGATCGGAAAATTGCACATCGAATCAACCAGATTGAAATCGTGCGAAACCCTGATGGTTCAGAGCGGGAACGACGTCCTCGTCAGTTGCTGCCGCCCAATGTTTCTCCAGAAACGGCGCTGAAGTGGTCAGGGAAGTTGATAAAAAAGGACGAAGCCGTTCGGAAGTTTGTTTTTACCTCGAATGTTCAGCTCCGACATGTCAACGGCTTGACCTTTGATTTCTTGTACAACATGGCCAAGGAATTGGAGGCCGCCGATTCACTGATGGTCTTGGGCGCGGGTCCCAAGTCCAATCAGCCATTGATTCTTAGGCGCGGCGGGACTCCCTATCGGGGGTTTTTAGAGGGGCGAACCGATGGAAATAGCTACTGTTTGATTCTGCACCTTTCCAACCTTGAACTAAAGTCACCCCATCAACCGGAATCCATTGATGATTGATAAAAGTCGTTTGCAAAAAAAGGTTGCAGAGTATTACGTCGGTGATGCATCGGCTGTTTTAGACTCCGCACTGTTGCCGAAGGTCCAAGACTATCGCCGAGTTGCCGGCGCACGCATGGTTCCTCTTGAACGGAAACAGGTTTTCGAGAAAATCCCGACCGGAAATATGGCGATTAGCCGCAAAGTTGACGGTGAATTCGCGGTTCTGGCGTTCGACCAGGATAACTGTTTTTTAATCAACCCAGGCGGGACGGTTCGAGTTGGATTGCCAGTTCTCGGCGAAGCTCAAAACGCACTGAAATCCGCTTCGATAACTACCGCAATGATTGCTTGCGAGTTGTATCTTTCAAAACCAGACGGCCAAAGGGAACGAGTACACGATGTTGTCAGCTTGGCAAGGAATCCTGCCGACGGTCAAGCACTTCAGCAATTGAATCTGGCTGTTTTCGATATTTTGGAGTTGGATGGGCAATCAATTGAATTGCCTTACGCGGACGTTTGGAAAAAAATTGAGACCGTCTTTGGAAAGGGCAACCAGATCCGGCCCGTTGAAACAAATTGGGCGACAACCGCCGAAGATGTTGAAAGCGCGTTTGAGAAAATCGTTGTCCAAGGTGGCGCAGAAGGGCTCGTGGTTCGTAGCGATTCCGCTGGCGCTTTCAAGGTTAAACCGGTACATACGATCGACGCGGTGGTAGTCGGTTTTTCCGAGTCAACCGGTGATCGCGAAGGAATGTTGCATGATTTGCTTCTCGCAGTGCACCGGGAGGACGGTGGTCTTCAGGTTCTTTGTCGCGTCGGTGGTGGGTTCGGAGATCAGTTAAGGCGAGACTTGCTTGCCGACCTCCGGGACATTGTCGTATCAAGCGAATACACAGAGGTAAGTTCCGATTACGTGGCATACGAAATGGTACGGCCGGAAGTCGTTGTCGAAATCAGTTGCCTTGACATGATTTCCCAATCCACTCGCGGTGCTGCAATTCAACGTATGGTTTTGAATTGGGACCAGAAATCCAAGATGTACCGAATCGTACGTCGACTGCCGCTCGTTAGTGTGATTTCGCCTCAGTTCATTCGAATTCGCGATGACAAATCGCCAACTCCTGAACAGACAGGGGTATCACAAGTCTCTATGCTCGTCGACGTCGAATCGATCGATCGCAATGCGTTTGAGCTTTCGTTGCCGAAAAGTGAGCTGATCAAGCGAGAAGTGTTCACTAAAACACTCAAAGGTGAGACGATGGTTCGTAAATTCGTCATGTGGAAAACTAACAAGGAATCATTTTCCGCGGACTACCCAGCCTTTGTCGTTCACTTCACGGATTACTCGCCCAACCGAGCGGCACCCTTGGCTAGAGAAGTTCGAATCAGCAACGATTTGGAACAGATTGAATCACTGTATTCCCAACTCATCGAGTCAAATATCAAAAAGGGATGGAACGTTGTAGACGGAGCCAATTCCGGAAATGCTAATCCTGAAGGCAGTGGGCAAAACGACACCGCATCACTCGATTCAGATGAGATGAAATCTAAGACTGCCAAACCTGCGAAAATGGCGGCTGCCAAGCCACGGAAAAAGGCGGTGAAGAAGAAGGGGGCGGATAAGTTAGACACATAGTCCCATCCCCAAGGCCTTGAAAGTTAAGTACAGCCCTGAATTCGAATCGACGAATTTGCGTCACTCGTGATTTCGCTGCGCTTTTGCGGATTGCTGAAGCCTTGGTGGCTCCAGCTACAATCGGCGGCCTGATGAAGCCTTGGTGGCTCCGGTTGCACTAATTGCTGAAGCCTATGCGGCTCCAACTACCTTGTAGCTTCATCAAATCGAAATCGCTATATCATTCCGATTTTGGCTTTTTGCTGTCCGATTTCTTTGACGGCTTCGTTTCCGACTTGGAGTCTGCTTTGTTTTTTGCTTCAGAGCCGCCTGCTCCCGAATCCTTCGATTTGCTGTCCGACTCGGCCCCTTTTTTGTAGGACTCACTACGATAATCGGTTTGGTAGAAGCCAGAGCCTTTGAAGACAATTGCCGCGCCGGTTCCAAACTGACGTTCCAGTTTGTTTTTCTTGCATGCAGGACATTTCTTTACCGGATCATCGGTGATCTTTTGAAAGATCTCAACTTCTTCCCCGCAGGCTGAGCAAACGTAATCGTATGTTGGCATCGAATAAATCCAAACGTCAAAAAAGTACCGTTACTGCCTACTGTTCACCCGTTGAGACGATGACCTGCGCTGGACGCAAAACGCGGTCATGCAAACGAAACCCTGAGCGAAGCTCCTGAGCAACATGCTCGGCGGGCGTGTCCGTGCTCGGCATCATTTGTACCGCTTGATGCAGATTGGGGTCAAAGCGTTCGCCGACAGCAGGGATGTGTTCGCAACCGTATTGTGAAAGGAGTCCACTCAATTGTTCGGCGACCATTTTGACGCCTTCAGCCAGTCCCTGGTTCGAGTCGCAATTTGCAACCGACTCTAAAGCACGATTCAAGTTGTCTACGGCATCCAACAGGTCGGTCATGATTGGCGCGGTTGCGTATTTCAATTGTTCCTCCGACTCACGCCTCGCGCGTCGCCGGAAGTTGTCCATGTCGGCCTGATATCGCAACGCCTTTTTTCCGCTTCCTGTAGCTCGTACTTCAATTTTGCGACAGGGTCGTTTGAATCGATATCGGCTCCGCCATTGAGTTCATCAGCGGCATTCAGGATCTCGTCGTCAACGGCATCCTGATGTTGATTTTGATCTTCACTCATTTGATTTACTCGTAATTAGTACACCGCAATAAGATGATCGATTTGCCGGCTATTGTCGTCGCCCGAATAAACGCGGGCTCCACCTGGCTAATCATTGTTTTTGGATGTCGCCCCAAAATACTCCTTGAATCGATCAAGGAAATTTTTTCGTTGGGGCAAGACTTCTACTTTTTCCAGTTCTGCGAGTTCGCGAAGCACCTTTTCCTGTTCGGCAGAAATCTTCTTTGGCGTTTCGATGAACGTCTGCACCAGCAGGTCGCCGACGCGTCCAGACTTCGGATCCGGGACACCACATCCTGGCAACTTGAATACTTCTCCCGACTGCGTGCCTCGCTTAATCGTTAATGGCTTGGGTCCATCTAAAGTTGGCACCTCGATATCGGCTCCCAACGCTGCCTGCGTATACGCAATCGGCATTTGGACAATCAGGTTTCGGCCATCGCGATGAAAAATCTTGTGGCGTTCCACACTGATGAAGCAATAGCAATCACCCGGTGGCCCACCGTCTGGACTTGGTTCGCCTTCTCCCGAAAGTCGGACTCTCATTCCATCGTCAACGCCAGCTGGAATGTCGACGTCCATTTCCACTTCGCGTTGAATGAACCCGCGCCCGCGACAATCCAGGCACGGATCGACAATACGTGAACCGGCACCGCGACAAGCCGGGCAAGTCGTCTGCATACGCAAGATACCGGCGGCCTGTACGATTTGTCCATGTCCACCGCATTGTGCACAAACCTGAGGCTGACTACCCGGTTTACTACCCGTGGTGCCGCACGTACTACAGGCGATACTACGATTAAATTTTACGGTCCGCGTCGTGCCACGTGCAGCTTCCTCCAGCGTCAACGCGACATCAACTCGCAAATCCGATCCACGGCGATGCCTTCGCCCGCGTCCGCCGCCACCGCCAAACAGGTCGCCAAAAACACCACCGCCAAAAATGTCGCCAAACGCCGCAAAGATATCTTCCGCAGATCCAAACTGGGCTCCGGCTCCATCGACGCCCGCGTGTCCATATCGGTCATACCGGGCTCGCTTGTCCGAGTCCGACAAGACCTCGTAGGCTTCGGCCGCCTCCTTGAATCGAGTGCTGGCATCATCGTCCCCCGGGTTGCTATCCGGATGAAACTTCACAGCCAGCTTCCGGTAAGCCTTGGAAATCTCGCGTTCGCCAGATTCCCGGGTGACACCGAGAACTTCATAGTAGCAACGTTTGGCCATCTTGAATCAACTTTCCTTTGATTGGTTCAATCAATGGTTGACTTCAGAAACGTCTGAATCGTATTCGATGCGGTGCTGAAATATCGAACACACACTGAATTGAATTCATTCCATCGAACAACAAAACGGGCCACCATGTCTCTTACGACCGGTGACCCGTGAAATTCCACTAACCTGTCGACGATTCACTTAGGCAATGACGCCTTCAGGCAGTTTCTTGCCCTTTTGATCGCCTTCGATGTTGGAAATCATCGCATCGGTTGTTAACAACAAACCAGCAATACTTGCTGCATTGATCAATGCTGTTCGCACAACCTTGACTGGGTCGATCACACCGGCCTTGAACATATCGCCATATTCCCCCGTGTGAGCGTTGTAACCAGTATTCGTTGGCTTTTCCGAAACAATATCAACGACAACTGCACCGTCGATTCCACCGTTGTCGGCAATTTGACGAATCGGAGCCGGTAGTGCGTTCAGGACGATGTCGACGCCGATTTTTTCGTCGCCTTTTGCGCCTGAACGTGCTTTATCGACTGCTTCACGACATCGCAACAAAGCTACGCCACCGCCAGGCAAGATGCCTTCTTCAACCGCGGCGCGGGTAGCATGCAACGCGTCTTCCACGCGTGCCTTCTTTTGCTTCATGTCGGATTCAGTTTCGGCACCAACACTGATGACGGCAACGCCACCCGTTAGTTTTGCGAGTCGTTCCTGCAGTTTTTCTTTGTCGTAATCGCTATCCGACTGGCTGATCTGTTTGCGAATCTGCTCAATTCGAGACTCGACATCCTTGCGGCTGCCGGCGCCTTCTACAATCGTCGTATGACTTTTGTCGATCGTGATTTTCTTGGCAGTGCCCAGTTGGCTAAGATCAACATTTTCAAGTTGAATACCCAGATCTTCACTGATCAGCGTTCCGCCAGTCAAAACCGCCATGTCACCCAGCATTGCCTTGCGGCGATCACCGAATCCAGGTGCTTTGACGGCACAAACATTGAGTGTGCCACGCAACTTGTTGACAACCAACAGAGTCAAAGCTTCTGCATCGACATCTTCCGCGATGATAATCAACGCTTTGCCGGTCTGGCTAACCTTTTCCAACACAGGAACCAGATCACGAATGTTGCTGATTTTCTTTTCAAACAACAAGACGTAAGCGTCGTCGAACTCGCAATTCATTTGCGATGGGTTATTGATGAAATAAGGCGAGATGTAGCCCTTGTCGAATTGCATCCCGTCAACATATTCCACAGTCGTCTCGCGCGTCTTGCCTTCCTCGACGGTGATCACACCGTCCTGGCCAACGCGATGAAGCGCTTCCGCCAACAGTTCGCCAATCTCCATATCTTTGTTTGCACTGATCGCACCAACGCTGGCGACTTCTTCTTTCTTCGAAACCTTTTTGCTCATTTCGAGCAATTTGGCTTCGGCAGCAGCGACTGCTTTTTCAATACCGCGACGAATTGCGGTGGGATTGCTTCCTGCAACGATGTTGCGAAGCCCTTCCTTGAAAATGGCTCGCGCCAATACAGTAGCTGTCGTTGTACCGTCACCAGCCAGATCGGAAGTCTTCTGAGCGACTTCAACAACCAGTTTGGCGCCCATGTTTTCGAATTTGTCTTCCAACTCGATTTCTTTGGCAACAGTCACACCGTCTTTGGTAACTGTCGGTCCGCCAAACGATTTGGAAATGATCACATTGCGGCCGGTTGGGCCCATCGTCACGGCGACCGCGTCGGCAAGTTTCTCAACTCCAGCCAACATGCGGTTTCTTGCGTGATCGTCAAACATCAATTGCTTAGCCACGAATCTATCCTTGTCTAAAAGGGGATTGTTTTATTAGGGACAACACTGACGCGAACGCCTTAGACGACTTTCGCGAGAATGTCGGATTCGCGCAGAATCTTGATCTCGTCGCCATCAATTTCAATTTCGGTGCCGCCGTATTTGCCAAAGATCACTTCGTCGCCAACGGCAACTGACAACGCACCGCGTTCGCCGTTGTCGAGCAATTTGCCGGGGCCAACTGCAACGACTTTTCCACGCTGTGGTTTTTCTTTTGCAGCATCCGGCAGGACGATGCCACCCGCAGTCACTTCCTCAGCAGCCGAAGGTGCAACAACAACACGGTCATCCAAAGGGCGAATTTTGATTTTTGCCATAGTATTTATTCCTTAATCTTTCGTTTTCGTATTTGATTTCTTAATGCCAGGGAGACGACTCAAATGGAGGAACTGAACTACATCATTCCCATTCCGCCCATGCCTCCCATGCCCATGCCGCCCATACCTCCCATGCCCATGTCACCACCCATTCCATGGTCGTGATGATGGTCGCCACCTTCCTCTTCTTCTTTGGGGATTTCGGTGATCAAGGATTCAGTAGTCAGCAACAATGAGGCGACGCTGGCAGCGTTTTGCAAAGCTGTTTTAACAACCTTGGCAGGGTCGATCACGCCCTCGGCAACCAAGTCGCAGTAGGTGCCGTTATCGGCATTGAATCCGTCGCTGACACCCTTCATTTGACGGACGCGGTTCACAACGACAGCGCCTTCGAAGCCTGCGTTTTCGGCGATACTTCGAAGCGGATACTCGAGAACTTTGCGGATGATTCGAACGCCGCCTTCTTCATCGCCTTGTAGGTCCTTGAGTTTGTTCAAGGCCTTTTCAGCACGAATCAGGGCAACGCCACCGCCAGGAACAATGCCTTCTTCGAGTGCAGCTGCGGTAGCGGCTTTCGCGTCTTCCAGCAGGTCCTTGCGTTCTTTCATCTCCGTTTCGGTTGCAGCACCGACGTTGATTTGAGCAACGCCACCGGCAAGTTTGGCCAGACGTTCTTGTAGTTTTCTCGATCATAATCGCTGTCTGTGTTTTCGATTTCGCGACGAATTTGAGCGACGCGATCGGCGATTTTTTCTTTCGATCCCGCCCCACCGACCATGATGGTTTCTTCGGAGGAAATACGAACTTTCTTCGCTTTGCCCAAGTCACTGATTTGAACGCTTTCCAAATCGATCCCCAAGTCCTTGAAGATTGGCTTGGCGCCTGTGAGTTCGGCGATGTCTCCCAGAATCGCTTTGCGGCGATCACCGTAGCCTGGAGCCTTAACAGCTGCTACCTGGAGAATGCCTCGCATTTTGTTGACGACCAAAGTAGCGAGCGCTTCGCCATCGACGTCTTCAGCGATAATCAGCAATGGCTTTTTCGCTTTGCTGACTGCTTCCAGCAAAGGAATCATCGCTTTGTTGGACGAGATTTTTTCTTCGTAAATCAAAATCAGGCAGTTGTCGAGTTCGACGGTTACTTCGTCTTGATTGGTCACAAAGTGCGGGGAAAGGAAGCCGCGATCAAACTGCATGCCTTCGACAACATCAACGGTCGTTTCCGAGCCACGACCTTCTTCGACGGTGATCACGCCGTCTTTGCCAACTTTCAAAAACGCGTCCGCCAAAACTGCGCCGATCGAAGGGTCGTTGTTACCCGCGATCGTAGCGACCTGTTGAATTTCTTTTTTGCTTTTACCGTCGACTGGCTTTGCCAATTTGGTAACTTCGTCTGAAATCGCGCCAACGGCTTTGGCAATACCTCGTGACAGCGCCATTGGGTCATAGCCCGATGCGATCATCTTCAAGCCTTCGCGGAAGATCGCTTCCGCGAGGACGGTCGCGGTTGTCGTGCCGTCTCCAGCAACGTCGTTGGTCTTGCTCGCTGCTTCTTTGACAAGTTGAACACCGAGATTTTCGTAGGGATCATCCAGTTCGATATCTTCGGCGACGGTCACACCGTCTTTCGTGATTTTCGGAGAGCCCCAACCTTTGTCCAAAATTGCGTTTCGGCCACGCGGCCCCAAAGTACTGCGGACAGCGCGAGCCAGTTTGCTCACACCCGCCAGCAGTGGTTTTCGGGCCGCATCGTCAAATACCATTTGCTTTGCCACTGGAATCCTCCAACCTTTCGTTTTCTAAACGTCTTTTGCCGTCAGCCCCGTTCAAGTTACAGGCCGACTGGGCGTTGATTTGTTGTGCCAATCTGTCGCTAAACGCCAAAAATCAGACGTTAGCGTCACGCTGTTTGGTGAAATTCGCAGTATTTGCGAACATTCCCCACTGACAATTCGTCATCAAGCGGATTTTTTATTCTTAAAAGGCAAGAGGCATGCCAAAAGCCAGTCGAGACAAAAATTGGCAATAACTAGCTTTCGAAGAGCAAGCTGAAATCGAAGCACCAGATGGAGTTCTCAAGGTTCCTCAAACCCATTCGAAAACGTCTTGTAAAAATTGTTTGGATGACTGCCTGCAAAAAAACACCCCGACGTCGAGGAGGTCGGGGTGCAGATGCAATTCAAAATTATGTTACGTCGCTTACTCACCGGCGTTTGGTTTTAGATACCTATCCAGCCAATCGAAAAAGACGCGATGCCACAAGACACCGTTTTGGGGGCTTTGAACCCAGTGACCTTCATCTGGAAAATACAGGAAGCGCGATGGCACATCTTGCACCTGGGCAACGGTGAAGGCCTCCATGCCCTGTGTTACAGGGACGCGAAAGTCTTTTTCACCATGGATTACCAAAAGTGGCGTGTCCCAATTCTTTGCAAACCGATGGGGTGAAAAACGATCATATAGTTTTGCAATGTCGCCTCCCTCCCAATACGGTCCTCCGAGATCCCACTTGACGAAGAATAATTCTTCCGTCGATCCGTACATCGACTCCAGATTAAACACTCCGCAGTGGGCAATCATCGTTTTGAAGCGATCTGCATGATTTCCCATTAACCAATAGACCGTATAACCACCGAAACTTGCGCCGACAGCACCCATGCGATCGCGGTCGATGTAGTTTTCGTTAGCCATGGCATCCGTTGCAGCCAGAATGTCACGCATCGCCTGGCCACCCCAATCCTTGCTGATTTCATCGTTCCATTCCTGACCGAATCCGGGAAGGCCTCGGCGGTTTGGAGCAACGACGACGTAGCCGTTCGCAGCCATCAAATGGAAATTCCAGCGGAACGAAAACCATTGTCCAATCTGACTTTGCGGACCGCCTTGGCAATAGGTCAACAATGGCCATTTGTGATTCGACTTGGGATCAAAGTCCGGCGGCAAGATAACCCAGCAATGGATTTGTTTCCCGTCCGACGCTTCAACCATGCGTTCCTCAATTACAGGCAGTTCCAAGGTCGCATAGATCTCATCATTGATATGGGAAAGGGCGACGACCGATCCATCCAAAAGAGACATTTGAAAAAGCTCGGTGGGACGCAACATGTTTTGTCGCCCAACGAGCGCCGATTTTCCATCCGGAAACACTGCAATCAAATCCCAATCGAATCGCCCGCTGGAAACGGGGCGCAATTCGGCGGTATCCAAAGTCATTTCATAGATTTGTTGCGTGCCCTTCATTTCGCTTGTGAAATAGACCTTTTTCCCGTCAGGCGACCATTGGGTTCCATGTGCAGGTTGGTCCAAGCCCTTGGTGATTTCGGTCACTGCACCAGTCTCTCGGTTGATCAACATCACGCGATTACGATCGGCCTCAAAACCAGGACGTTCCATCGAATGAAAAAGTACCCATTTTCCATCGGGAGAGTAGTTTGGGTCGTTGTCATAACCAGGCATATCGGGGGTCAACAATTTTGCCGATTCATCGGAACCGATTTTCTTGGCGTACAGAGCAGAGTCTGTTGATTGCGCCCAATCGTCTGAAATCTTGGTTGTGTAAACTAACTCGCTGGCGTCGGGTGCCCAGGCAAACTGTTCATTGCCACCAAATGGAGGGACAGGACAATCTGCAGCGATGCCGTCCATGATGTCTTTTGCAGGACTCAGGGCGCCGTCATCTCCGATATCAACGACGAGAACATGCGAATAAGCAAAGTCATGCCACGAGTTCCAGTGACGATACATCAGGTGATCGATAATCCGTGCATCGGCCTTGGGAAGGTCGGCATAAAGATCATTGACCGTTTTGTCCATTTTGATGTCAGCGGTGTACGCCAGGCGTTTTGCATTGCTGGCAACTTTGAGATTGGCAATGCCGCCTTCGATATTCGACATTCGAACGAGTATGGGGGCATCGACAGTCAACGTCCAGACTTGCGTGGAGTCATTTTCTTCACCCGTTTCCTGAGCCTCGACAAACAATTTCTCATTCGCTTCGGAGCCGGCCCACTGAACTGAGTTGATTGCTTTCCATTTCTGGCAGACTACCGAATCAGTGCCTGTTGTCAGATCGATCAAATGGAGGTCGCTGGTGCCCGAATTTTCAGACAATTCATAGTTGCGAACCAGATACGCGACGTGTGTGCCTGTCGAATTGATATCCGCTCCCGAAAACCGCCCAAGCTTCCAAAGCAATTCCGGCGTCATTCGATCGCCGGTTTGGCACCAAGCCGTCGAGGTGCTCGACAATAGTAAAACAACAAGCAAAAGTACTTGCCTCATAACACTCCTCATGTTCAAGTGAATCGTTGATTGTCTTTGAACGGCTATTGTAATACTTCCCAAGACATCCGTGTAATCGTTTGCGAAGTATGCCCGCGAGTCGTCAAGTCAATTTGATGCGTTTCCCGGTCTTCGCGGCCTTGTAAATCGCCAAAATGATTTCCACACTTTTTCGTCCTTCCACACCATCAATTGCTGGAAGGGAATCTGTTTTGATCGCCTTGAGAAAGTCTCGAAACAACTCGCGATGTGCGGCATGACCAATCGCCGCCGGATCACTGGCGCCCCCTCCCGTTTGGGTTTGGCAACCAAACCGTTCGATGATTCGTTGGTCGGCGGCGGTCATTTTTTGAAACTGCCACTGCCGAATATCTTCTTCTTCGATGATCGCCGAGCCGTGCGAACCATGCACTTCGATTTTCTTCAGGGCTCCCGGGAAAGAAGCCGTCGTTGCTTCGATACTTCCCAACGCGCCATTCGCAAATTGAACATTGGCGACTGCCGTGTCTTCCACTTCGATTCGCTTATGCGCCAGAGTCGCAGTCATTGCGGCGATCGATTCGATTGGCCCCATTAACCATTGCAAGAGATCAATCGTGTGAATGGCTTGATTCATCAGCGCTCCGCCACCATCCAGTTTCCACGTGCCTCGCCATGTTCCCGAGTCGTAATACTCCTGTGTTCGAAACCATTTGATGTAGGCATCAGCCAAAGACAATGTGCCAAATTTTCCCCTGTCGATAGCTGTTTTCAACTCACGCCAGCAGGCATGGAACCGGGATGGGAACACTGTTGCAAGTTTCACATTGAATTTTTGGCAGGCATTAATGATCGCATCGCAGCGCTTCAGCGTTACCTCAAGCGGTTTTTCAACGACGACATGTTTGCCCGCACGTGCTGCGGCAACAGCCGGTTCCTGATGAGCGCCACTTGGTGTGCAGATCGAAACCACGTGGACATCGTCCGCATCCACGAGCTCGTTGACAGTTGGATACGCCTTGCATCCAAATTCGCTGGCAAAGACCTTGGCGGTTTCTGGGCGACTGCTGGTACACGCAACCAGTTTCGCGCCGCTAAGGTCCGCAATTGCTTTGGCATGAAATCTCGAAATCATGCCGCAACCAACAATTCCAAATCCAATCGGCATATTTTCTCCTGTTCCAATTCGTCAGTCTGCGATTTGCAATTCGTCAAAAACTTCCAACAGCAACGCTTCCGCCCGCCTGGTGATCCCTGGAACATTGCTCTCTCGAGGACCAGCAATGTTCAATCGCCGGACGTCATACATCTTCAACCATTCATGGATCACTCCGGTGTCCGCCTCCAATGTCAAATCGAATTTGAGTACCGGTCGATGATGTCGGCGGCAAAGCCGATATGTTAAACGCGTTCCACCACTTAACTCATTTTGAAACAGGATCAGCGTCGCATCGGAATCGATAACATTTTTCTCGGTGCGAACTGAGTAGTCGCGAGAGTTGGTCTCAACCAGTTCGTAAACATCGGGAATCTCGCCATCCTCTGCCAAACGCCCCAAAGGGCACCAGCCGGAATGTTGAATTCCCAAATAAATTGCGACATCGAGAGCCGCGCGGTCGACTCCAGTTTGCCCGCCAGAGATGATGGTTTCGATCATGGGCTCAGTCGGCGTTGCAACAATTTGATCGATTTGAATAGATGAAATTTGGACGTTACTGCCCTTGGTCGGCCGACAACGCATCTTCCAGGATTTGTTCTGAGATAAAGATCGGCAACGCTGGGTCGCAGGTTACGGCCACTGCGATGGCGTCAGAGGGCCGCGAATCAATTTCGATGATCTCGCCGTCTCGCTTAACTCGCAATGTCGCGTAGTAGGTATGTTCCTTGAGATCACTAATCAAAACACTGTCCAATTCACCGCCTAGCGACTCGATCGCATTGACAATCAAATCGTGGGTGAGCGGCCGAGCCCGCGGCAATTCCTTGACACGTCGATCAATACTCATCGCTTCAAACATGCCGATCATGATCGGGAAACTTCGTTCGCCTTCGACTTCTTTGAGAAAGACAACCTGATTCTCGTTGATCTCGCTGATGATAATTCGCGAAAGGCGCATCTCGATTGGCATGATTTGGGTTCCTGTCATTTGAATTGACTGTTCATTATAGGCGATGCAAACCAATCCTCAACGCATGCAACCAAGGCTCGGCTACTTTAGTGAAACAGCCCAATTTGAAATCGCCAAAAAACTTCAGTCAAAGGCGAAATGCAAATTCAAATTTCCCGCAACTGGTTTTGAATTTTACGGAGAGTTCGTTGAGCTCTGCTGGCTTTTGAAGCGGAAGCCAATTTCGACCAACACGCGGCACGATTATCGCTCCTTCGAAATCACCACACCAAACAAAGTCATCGGTGTCTGGCGCGCCCGGCATCGGCTCGATTCCATATTGCTGATTTAATTGCTCCGCAAACGACCTGGGCTCCATCGCCGGAACCTACCTCGTTCAAGCGGATGACTTCAACGGTTGAAAATTGATCGATCGGTTTGTCAAGGGACGGGCGTTCGATGAATTCCGCAATATTTTGGTCGCCATCGTGGAAATAGATTGCCGTTCCGCACGCGAATTCGACCATTCGTTGCCCATTTAACGGCAGCGGACTGAAACCTTGTTGATCAAGGAAAGCGACGGAATCAAGACAGCCCGGTGGAATTAAAAAGCTGTAATGAAAATAAATTGTCGGGCCGCGGAAACGAATCGCAAAACACTGTCGCCAACTACGATCTCCAAGCGGTTGTTCGTCGACTCGTTGATTTCTGAACCCAAGCATTCCACCGAATACCTGTTGTTGGGCATCCAGATTTGTGCTGGGAAGCGTGAGTTCCAGAATTTTCATTTTCGCAATTTGATCAAATCGACTTGCCACCGATCTTGGAAAGCAGGCCAGGGATTTTGGAGGCGATGATTTCCAGACGGCCCATGTCGGCGAAATTTTCTTCTTGAACAAAAAACATCGAATTTCTGTTCGATGAAGCCCGCCCAACGCAGAATGTCAGCGATGACTCCCGGGCCCGTTGGATACCAGCCTCAGCGATCGTTCCCGTGACGGGTCGTCGTGAACATATCCCTCGCTTCTCCCCCAGTGCTTGAGCATGCCATCAGGCAGGCCCCATGGTCGTGGTCGTGATGAATAGCACTTCCAGTCGTCAATTCTGCAGCAATCTTCAAGCCGGCGGGTCAGGCAAGTAATGGAAAAGCTGATTGAAAATGGTAATTTCGCTTGGCGAAAGATTCAGTTGCGGAACGTCGTTCAAATCGCAAACACGTAATTGAATTCGATCCGTCGGCGCAACCATGCGATGGCTTTTGACAAATCGTGCCTGACGAATCCAGCGGTCATGCACATCGAGAATCCCTGCAGTTTGACGTTTCGCTCACTGAGCCCAGAAACAATAGCCGCCGGCATTACATGCACAATCGAGTAACGATTTATTTGCGATGCCGCCTGGATAGATTGAATCCAATCGCGAAAAAAGAACTGTTCCTTGAGTCCCATAGGGCTGACGTTGGCATCGCCACTTTTCTCATACGAATCTGATCGCCGCTCTTCCCTGAGCCGTATTGATTCGGTCGTTTAACTGAATCCCATTTCCATGGGCCCAGCTCTCGAACCTTCAACAGCAATTCGTCGTCGGACAAGCGACTTGGCGATTTGCCTTCGACGGCGGCGGTATCCGAAGTGCTATTCGAGCGTTTCGCCATACTGTTAAAACCTGAAAAGGTCGTAGAATGAGAATCAATGCAAAGCCAAGGTTTGATCAACAAATTGCTCGTCTGACTCCGCAATGAACAATTGCGAAAGCAGCATTCCTAGGCCAATGAATCACGCAAAAACGCCATCGCCTTTTTCTCCGTTTCGGAAACTGTGGCCAATCCCAGGAAGCCTGCGGCGCAAACCACCAACTCAGCACGTTTCAGGATACTTGTCTTCATTTGTTCGAAGGCCGTACTATCGAGTTTACCTTTGATTTCATGGATGTACTCGGCCCAGGCAGTGATGAGATTTTTTTCAGGTTTCGTTGCCATCCAGGAATTCAACAATGCATAGGCCGAGGACGATTATGCAATTCCATTTTCATGCGGCTTTGAGGATGGCTTTTTTCTCTTCTGGTTGAATGACGCCATCAGCCCAAGCAACGTGAATCAACAGTACTAAGCCCAGACTGGTTAGTGTTTCGCCGTTCACACCGACCGCCACCAGCGCGCCCAGTTGTGTCATGAGAGTCAATTCCACTGGCGTACGCCAGAAACTTTCTCATTATCGTCGTCTTTCCATTTTCTGCAGAAGGGTTTTTCGATCAGGATTTGATCGACATGCTGAAAAAACGCAGCTTCCAACGCATCCTCGTTGTGAATTGAATCTTCCATCTCTGCTGCCCCCATAAGGATATCGTCGCAGGTGCCATGACAACCGTAAATTCGGCCGATTCATTCGAAAAATCACGTAAAAATAATTTTAACGGCCTTCGCTGGACCGTGTCAGGAGGCTCAAAACGATGAGTCGTCCGAAGGGTGCGACCAATTGCCGTGGAGAGGACGCAAAAAAAACGACAATCTTGTTGTTCCGACAAGTAAACTTGTTTTTCAACGAACTGCGACAGATTCTTGACCGACCCATGACCTCAACTATATTGGTATGTGGACGCAATTTTGCGACAATCGTTCTGTTTCATCGTTACTACCCAAAACAACTGACTGTTCGTCAATGATTCGAAAACTCTCTTTGTTTGCAATTCTCGCGTTGTTTGTATTTTCTTTACTTCGGCTTCTGCCTCCGACACCGCTCGATTGCAGATGTCGGTCAAGCGAATGACCTCGTGGCTTGGTGCGCAAAATGCGATGCGGCAGCGACAGACGCTAATGCTCAATGTCCACGGAAACGCAATCTGCATTGGGCGATCGAGCAGATGTCGAGATGAACCGCTGGTACTGGACCGATTCAGCGACAACGCTCCCGGTTTGTCTCACCCTGCGTTTGTCGATGTGCGAGTAGCCTTGCAGAATCACTTGGATCACCTTGTTTGTGCCAGTCGTTAGAATATTTCCGATTACTTGCTGTTTCACGCTCCGAATAACTTTCGGCAAGTTGATGAGGGAACGGTTGAAGCCTACAGGCAGGAAGCGTTGTATTTCTTAAGCCTGCTTCAGCAAAAATACGCACAGCGGCCTCCAGTGAACCTTGACGAGAATTTTTTACGACGATGTAAAGATTCAAGAAACGATGGAGTTGATTCAAGGGATAGATTTGACAGCGATCTTACCCAAGCAAAAGCCAGCGTTTGTGCCGTCGTTGCGAGAGCCATCAGAAGACACTGGTGTGGAGTCGGACGACGAAAAACGAATTCGTGAAGCGGATGAGCAACGACGCGTGGACGAGGACAAGGCGTTTGCTGACCAGGAGAAAGTGCGAGTTGCCCTGCGAGTGGAAAAATTGCGGGCTCTACTCGCTGCAAATCGAGAATTCGAATCGAAGATGACATCGAATCAAGATGTCTATTTTGGTTCCGCGCGATTTGCGCTCGATCGATTTGCAAGAATTTTGGCCTACTCAACGGACCGCGACTTGAAGGAAAAAGTCGTTGACCCACAGCTTAAAATCATCGCTGAAAACTATCCATTGGTGTCGTCAGGTTCGGACCGAATGGCGATTGCCAAGGTCGGCGATGCGTTGGGTTATCTGGAAAGTTCCTTGCAACACGGCCAGCTTGTCACGGCAATTCGTCGTAAGCATTCGCTGCCCAATGCAATGGTTTTGGTGCATTCCAATTTATTGGCGGCCCGCGTTTCCAGATCTAATTCCGAGGTACGCCCTGTCAATGAAATCATTTTGGGCAGACAGATTTTCGGTGACGCATTGACATCGACAAATGTCAATTTGGAATTGTTGCCGAACTCCCAGCAGATTGCGGCAAGTATCCATTTGCATGGCACCATTGAGTCCGATACTTATACACATCAAGGGCGGATTACTGCATTCGCCGGATCAAACGGAGAGTTCGAGGCGCGACGCAACGTATTTGCCAATGTCGGCGGATTCTATGCGAAAGCACCTTATGTAGCGGCCAATATCCAGTCTTACTTCAAAAGCGTGAGTTTGAATTTGCGAATCGCGCAACGTATTGGACAAAAGACGTTTACTCGCGACAAAGAACGAAGCGAAGGAATCGCAGCAGCACGAGCGGAAATTCGCATCAACGACGAGTTCCGCGAGCAAACTGATGAGCCGATTGCCAACGGAGTCGACCGTTTATCGGAGGCTGCGCTGAATATGAATCCGTATCGAACGGCCATTCCAAGCCTTTATGCCCATTCGGAATCAGATCGAATACTGGCTTTTGCTCACAAAGTGGACCCGTTTCATCTTGCCGCCAATTCCGAACCCGAGTCTGCCAGAGTGCCAGCCGATGTAAACGTTCGCTTGCATGAGTCGATGTTGATCAATTACGTGGATCCGATATTTGTTGGACGAACGTTGACCAACGAGCAAATTGCGGAAAGGGTTTCGGAATTGTTGGGTTCTACGCCCGAAGCATTTGCCGCTGATCCCGAAGAAGATCCGTGGTCGATCACGTTCGCGCGAGTTCAACCATTTCAATTTGAGATCGATGACAATCGAATTCGAATCGGCATCATTGGCGAGCGTTTCACGCGTGGTACGTCGACTATTCGATCAGGACTGGTGATCAAAGCGACGTACTGCATCGTTCGCAAAGACGGTGCCTTGTACCTGGCGAAAATGGGGGACATTACGGTCGATTACGCAGAGGGAACTCAGCCAGACGGCCGTACCGTAAGTTTCAAGACCTTCTTGGAAAAGAAGTTGAATTCGATTAACGATGGTGGTGACGCGGAACCTGGCCCCGACAATGAAATCCCATTGAATCCCGGTCAAGGCAACGCAGTTGAACGTCAAAACGAAGTCGCAGCAACGTCGGAAACAAGTCAAGAGTTTGACGGTGTGAAATTGCCGGATAACTTGATTCCGGTCGACCAGATCAAGGCGGCCGAGGTTGGTGATTTCGCAAGGCAGTTGTCTTTGGTCGAAATTCGAATGGCTGGCGGGTGGTTGTATTTGGGCTGGAAGCACATTGACCCTCTCAACGGGGCCGGAACGGTTTTGTCGGTCGATACACCGGCGATCGTTGATTACAGCGAATATAGTCGGGCGTTGATTCCGGCAGCTCCGGAACCTGGCCTGCCGGAACTGGAAGGCACAAAAACAGAAGGCGACACTGCAGAACTTGGAACCAATTAAGTTGGTATCTGCTTAAAAGAACCAATCGATTGGTCCGCGTCCAAATCCGCGGGCCAATGTTCGAGCACCTGTGACAAATCGCCTACGTCAAATCATGTCGCACCCTAAAATCGGGATGTTCGGCATTAACATGTCGTTATGGGGCAAATTCACAATCGTTTGGCTGGTAAATTGCCCTTCCTTCAAACCGCGATTTGGGTAGAATTTTAGGAAGTTTCCGGAAACGCGGGGTTCTATGCGCAGTGACGCTCATTCGCGATGGTGACGGTTTGATTTCGCCGATCATTTCCCAATTTGGGGGTGGTTGCGGTGAGATTGCCATGGATTGGATCCGAACCCAGACGTAGCGTCTCCTTTCTATCCAGTTTAGTGTCTCGTTTGATCCCTTGTTCATTTTGGCGGACAAGGTGCACGATCATTGATGATGCTTGTTCCATTCAGAACATTGGCCAAAGGAATTAACCGACTTACGGTGGATTAATGAAGCTCGAAAAAATTAGAAACATTGGAATCTCTGCTCACATCGACTCTGGCAAAACCACATTGAGCGAACGAGTCCTTTTTTACACCGGCCGAATCCACAAAATCGAAGAGGTTAAGGGTGGCGGCGATGGCGCGACCATGGACCACATGGAACTGGAAAAAGAGCGCGGGATCACGATCACGAGTGCCGCGACTTATGCGGAGTGGAAAGGGTTTAATATCAACCTAATCGACACCCCGGGACACGTTGACTTCACAGTGGAAGTGGAACGAAGTCTTCGCGTTCTCGATGGAGCCGTTTTGGTTCTGTGTTCCGTCGGCGGTGTTCAAGCCCAGTCGTTGACTGTCGACCGTCAGATGAAACGTTACAACGTTCCTCGTTTGGCGTTTATCAACAAAATGGACCGAACAGGTGCGAATCCAGACAAAGTCGTCGCGCAGATGCGAGACAAACTGGGCGCAGATGCGGTCATGATGCAAATTCCAATCGGGGCAGGCGAGACGTTCGAAGCCATTATCGATTTGATCACGATGAAGGCTTTGTACTTTGATGGCGAGAAAGGTGAAACCGTACGCGAAGAAGCGATTCCTGAGTCACACAAAGAAGTTGCGGCTAAATATCGTCAGGAAATGCTTGAGTCGCTATCGATGTACAACGACCAGATGATGGAGTTGTTGCTCAGCGAAGAACAGGTTCCAGAGAAGTTGATCCATGAAGTCATTTGTGATGCGTGTCAAAATCAAAATTTGACGCCGGTGTTTCTGGGATCCGCGTTTAAAAACAAAGGTGTTCAGCCTTTGCTTGATGCCGTGACCCGATATTTGCCTTCGCCACTTGAGCGAACGATCAAGGCCAAGCAGTGGGAAGATCCGTCCAAGGATTTCCCGTTGAAGCCTGATCCTTCTGCTCCGTTCGTAGGGATGGCTTTCAAAATCGTGGAAGATCCATACGGTCAGTTGACCTACATGCGGATCTATCAAGGCACGATTTCAAAGGGTGAAACCTATTTCAATCAGCGTACGCAGCGCAAGGAACGATTTAGCCGAATCGTTCGTATGCACTCGGACAAGCGAGAAGAAATTGATACAGCCAAAGCGGGCGATATCGTCGCGGTGATGGGGATCGACTGCGCGAGTGGTGATACCTATGCACAGACCGACAAAATGTGCTCGCTCGAAAGCATGTTTGTTCCTGAAGCGGTGATCAAGATGGCGATCATGCCAAAAGATCGATCTTCAGGCGACAAGTTAGGCAAAGCTCTTCAGCGTTTCCGCAAAGAGGACCCAACGTTTGTTGTCGCAACCGACGAAGAAACGGGCGAAACCATCATCGCCGGAATGGGTGAGTTGCACCTTGAGATTTATGTTGAGCGCATTCGACGCGAATACAAAATCGAGGTTGAAGTGGGTGCACCGAAAGTTAGCTACCGCGAAATGCCGACTCAAAAAGTTGACTTCGACTACAAGCAC
Organism: Pirellulaceae bacterium; assembly: GCA_041399045.1. GTDB lineage: Bacteria > Planctomycetota > Planctomycetia > Pirellulales > Pirellulaceae > BJ22. The sequence continues at coordinate 435,259 of JAWKTO010000002.1, forward strand.
AAAAAACAATCGGGTGGTTCCGGACAGTTTGCTCATATCAAGGGAGCATTGGAGCCATTGCCCGAGGACGGTGAAGAGCAGTTTGTGTTTGAGGAGTCGATCGTCAGCGGTCGTATTCCAAAACAGTATATTCCTGCTGTTGAAAAAGGTATGCGATCGATGCTCGACAAAGGTACGCTTGCCGAGTATCCGGTTGTACACTTCAAGGTGCACTTGCAGGACGGTTCGTATCACGATGTTGACTCGTCGGAAATGGCCTTCCAGATTTGTGCTCGCGACTGTTTCCGGGAGTATTTCCCGAAAACCAAGCCAGTCATTCTGGAGCCTGTTATGCGAGTTGAAATCGAAGCTCCTGAGAATTTTCAGGGTGGTATCGTTGGTGACTTGACCTCGCGACGTGGAATCATCGAATCGACGGACGTTCAAGCGGACGGTAACACGATCATCATTTGTGAAGTGCCGTTGAGCGAGACGTTTGGTTATTCGACCGACCTGCGAAGTTTGACGCAGGGTCAGGGAACGTTTTCAATGGAATTGAAAGGTTACCGCCGTACGCCTCCAAACATCCAGGAAGATGTGATTGCGGAGCGACGTAAACAAAAGGAAGCTAAACTGGTCGGTGCACGCTAGTTCGTGTTTCCGGCCTCGGCCAACTTTTTAAACTTGATTCTCAAATGCGAGTCGACCTTTTTTGGTCGGCTCGCTTTTTTTGTTGGAACGCAAGCCCAAGGCGATGCGTCTGACTCAAATCCATGTTGCAACTTGGTCGCAGCAGAATGCATTACAATTCCATTGTGGAACATCAATACTCGACGACGAGTTCAAATCGGCTCGCTTTGCCAAAGCGGAAACAGGAATCAGCCAAATGAATCTTAAATTTTTGTTCATCGCGGGCATTTCACTGGTCTCATTCCTATGCTCAACGGCGGTTTGGCGTGGCAGTGAAGAGGCGAAGAAAGATGACCGTCAGACCGCACTGAAACTGCAGAAGGACGGAAACTTCAACGACGCGCTGACGATTTTCTCTAAGCTATTGCGGGACAAAGGTGCAAAACAGGATGAATTGCCCGAAAACTGGCTTTCGGCCGTTGATTGTTTGCGGCGATTGAATCGAGTTGACGAATTTGATTCACTCAAAAACGAGATGTTGTCGTTGCACGGTGAAAGTTGGCGGCTGCATGAACAGATTGCGATGTCGTTGCTCAACATCGATCACTACGGATTTGTCGTTGCCGGAGAATTCATTCGAGGAGGTCGCAGAGGCGGCGGGGAATGGGCGCAAAGTGAAGAACGGGACCGCGCGGAAGCGATTCAAATTTTGGTCAAATCGCTTCCCAACGTGTTGGCGAATGGAAGCCGATCGGAGCAGGCTCGCTTCTCATTTCAAATTTCACGGGCACTTGCGTTTCAACGTATCGACTACGGACAACAATCATGGAAACTCCAATCGCTTACCGCATTGGATTCGTTGCCTGGCGTTCGACTCGGTTACAACTATGGCGGAATGGCTCGCGGAGCGCCCGTTGAAGCCGATGGAACTCCGGTTTTCTACTCGATACCAAATTCGTGGGAAGCCGCCCGAAACGATGGCGAACGGTGGCGTTTTGCGATGGCTCAAGCGGCCGAGTTGATGCCTGACGAGTATGCTGATCAAACGAAATTAAGTTTTGCAAATTTTCTGGAGTCGCAGTTTGGGGTGCATACGGTTGCCAGCTATGGCATTCGGCCGATGGACGAAGGTGACGAAGCAGGCAAGATCTTCAACGTCGCGAATTTGTCGGATAACGAAACGCTTGCTCGACTTGCAACCGGGCCACAACGATTGAAATTGCCCGATGTGTTTAATCATATTTCGGTTTTCAAAGAGCTTTCACAGTCCGAGTCCATTTCAACGCGGCTCACCGCATTCCGTGAACTGGCCTCGATCATGGAAAATCGTCAGCAGTATTCGCGCGCTGCTGATTACTGGCGAAGTGCGATTGAATTGAACCCCAATGATGGAAGTCTGAAACAGCGTCTGTCGCAAATTGTCGATCCGCGAGGCATGTTTGAAAATACTTCGACTCAGGTAGCAGGCCGAGGCGCAACGGTTGACTACCGGTATCGCAACGGTTCGTCGGTTGAACTGGAAGCCAAAGAAATCAATATCGATGCACTTTTGTCGGACGTTAAGAATTACCTGAAGTCAAACCCAGCCAATTTCGATTGGCAGCGCATTCAAATTGGCAACTTGGGCTATCAAATCCTGCAGGACAACTACAAAAAATATGTTGGCAAATCCGTTGCAACGTGGAGCGTGGACCTGGAGCCGCGCGAGAACCACTTGGATCGCCGAGTCACGATCACGACGCCACTGCAAAAAGCGGGCGCCTATTTGTTGCGGGCGAAGATGAAGGATGGGAATGAAACCGACATTGTTTTGTGGGTTGCCGACACGTCGATTGTGGAAAAACGGATCGATAACGGAACGCTGTTCATCTTGGCGGATGCCGCAACGGGCAGCCCCCTTCCGGGTATGAATGTCGAATTCTTCGGGTGGAACTCGAAATGGAATGAACAAAAGAAGCGAAACGATATTGTTACCAGAAATTTTGCAGAAGTCTCAGATAAAGATGGTTTTTTGCAAACGGATGCGATACGGCTGAACAATGACTTCAATTGGCTGACGATCGCGCGAAGTGAAAATGGTCGAATGGCATTTCTCGGCTTCAATCGCATCTGGAGTCAGCCCTACTCCAAGGACAGCTACGGTGGCGAGCGTGTGTACGGAATCACCGATCGTCCAATCTATCGCCCCGGTCAATCTTTAAAGTACAAGTTCTGGATTCGAAACGTTGGTTATTCGGACAAGCTTCCTCAGCGTGGCGCGGGTTGGAAAGTCGTTGCCAAATGCACTGACCCCATGGGGAACGAGGTGTTCGTACAGAACTTGACTGTCGACGGGTTTGGAGGAGTCAATGGAGAGCACGAATTCGGCGATGAAGCGACATTGGGCCACTACAACCTTCAGTTGATGGAAGGCAGTAGTTATCTGGGTTCGGCGGCGTTTCGAATCGAAGAGTACAAGAAGCCAGAGTTTGAAGTAACCGTCTCTGGCCCCGACGTTCCCAAACGACTGGGTGACAAGATTCCGGTGAAGATCGAAGCGAAATACTATTTTGGCGGGCCCGTTCAGAAAGGTACCGTTCACTACACCGTTCAGCGCAAGGCCCGAACCGAGCGTTGGTATCCAGTTGGGCGGTGGGATTGGCTTTATGGCAAAGGCTATCGTTGGCTTGCCGTTGATTCCCAGTGGTATCCCGGATTCTCGCGTTGGGGATGCTTCTCACCAGTACCGCCTTGGGGGCACTACGACTATTCACAGCCCGAATTAGTGATCGACGAAGAAGTGAGCATTGGCGAGGACGGCACGGTTTCATTTGAAATTGACTCGTTGGTCGCGAAAGAACTCCACGGCGACCAGGATCATGAATATACGATCACCGCTGAGGTCGTTGATGCATCCCGTCGAACGATTGTGGGGACTGGTTCGGTCATGGTCACGCGCAACGCGTTCAGTTCTTATTTGTGGGCAAATCGAGGCTACGTACAAAACGGCGATTCGTTCGATGTCAGCTTCCGTGCTCAAGCAGCTTCCGGCAAAGGTGTTTCAACCAATGGCAAGCTGACACTTTTCCGAATCGAATACGACGCGGACGGCGAACCTCATGAAACCAAGGTTTCGGATTGGGATGTCCAAACCGATGCCGATGGTGGCGGAGAACAGCGTATCAAGGCGACAGAGTCGGGACAATTTCGATTGGACCTGCAGCTTGCCGACAACGAAGGCAATCAGTCCAACAGTGGGCAATTGATCAATGTGATTGGCCAAGGGTTCGATAGCGCCAATTTCCAGTACAACGATTTGGAAATTCTAGTCGAACGCGCTGAGCATGCGCCCGGCGACAAAGCGAAGTTGTTGATCAACACGAATCGTGTCGGCGCGAGAGTGTTGCTTTGGCTCAGGCCAGCAGGCGTTTACGCTGGGAAACCGCAGGTGTTGGTTGTCGATGGCAAAAGTTCGTCATACGAAATCGATATTGCCCAGGGCGACATGCCGAACTTTTTTGTCGAAGCAACTTTGATTGCGGACGGCAAGATTCATGAAGTGGTTCGAGAAATATTTGTTCCACCTGTTTCAAAAGCTGTCGATGTAAAATTGGAGCCAGACTCAAGCGAAGTGCTTCCTGGTGCTGAAACCAATGTGAAATTGACGGTGATGGGCCCCGACGGAAAGCCGTTTCAAGGTTCCCTTGTTGTTACGATGTATGATCGCGCTATTGAATACATCTCTGGTGGTTCCAACGTCGGTAACATTCAGGAGTGTTTTTGGAATTGGAAGCGTCACCATTCTCCCAGCACCATCCACAACCTGAACGATTATTCAGTCAATCTGTTTCCTTCGCCGCAAGATCAAATGGGATTCCTCGGGGTGTTTGGATATTCAGTTGCCGACCGGGATGATAAATCGAAAGCACCTGCATCGGCGATGCCGAGAACCAGTACGGCGACACGTCAGAGACGAGTAGGTGGCGGCGGTTTTGGAGGAGATAAAGAAGAAGGGATGGCATTCGCGGCCGATAGTTTGGCCGAGGCTGCACCAATGGAGAAAGCCGCGTCTAATTTAGGCGCACCAGGAGGAGAACTTGGTTCCAGTGGCGTTGCACCCGTCGTCAGGCAGAATTTCGCCGATGCAGCTTACTGGAATGTTGAATTGACAACGGATAGTGATGGAGTGGCGATGGTAACCATTCCAATGCCAGAAAACCTGTCTGCGTGGAAGTTGCGAACATGGGCGATGGGGCGAATGACGGAGGTCGGAGAAGCGACAACCGAAATCGTCACTCGCAAGAATGTAATGATTCGGTTGCAGGCCCCCAGGTTCTTTGTCGAACGCGATGAAGTGGTCGTTTCGTCAATCGTCAACAACGACTTGGAAGATTCAAAGTCGTTCGAAGTATCCATTGACTTGGGTGACGGACTTCTCGAAACCAGCGATGCATTGACCAAAACGGTGGAAATCGAGGCCGGCGGCGAGGCACGCGTCGACTGGTTGGTTCGCGTTGTTCGAGAGGGCGAGGCGATCATAACAACATCCGCAGTTTCTGACGTCGAGTCAGATGCAATGCGTATGACCTACCCTGTGTTTGTTCACGGAATGCTCAAGACAGAGTCGTTTAGCGGCGTGGTTCGCAACGGCGAGCCATCGACGACATTCACGATGACAGTTCCTGAAGAGCGACGAGTTGATCAGTCGCGACTGGAAATTCGATATTCACCGACTCTGGCAGGCGCGATGGTCGACGCGTTGCCCTATCTCGTCGAATATCCCTACGGCTGCACCGAACAAACGTTAAACCGATTTGTTCCCACCGTCGTCACGCTGAAAATTCTGCGTGATATGAAATTGGATCTGAAAGCCATCCAGGAGAAACGTTCCAACCTCAATGCGCAAGAGATCGGTGACGATGTTGAGCGTGCGAAACGTTGGAAGACGTGGCAACGAAATCCTGTCTTCGACGAAAACGAAGTAATGTCGATGGCAAAAAAAGGTGTCGAAGACTTGACCAAAATGCAGAACAGCGATGGTGGTTGGGGTTGGTTTTCTGGAACTGGGGAACGTAGTTGGCCTCACACGACAGCGGTTGTCGTGCATGGTTTGCAAGTCGCCAAAGCGAACGATCTCGGCATCGTTCCCGGCGTTCTCGAAAACGGCGTCAATTGGCTTAAGAACTATCAAGATCAGCAGATTGCCCTGTTAATCGAAGGCGATCGTCAGCAGGATCTGCCCGCCGATCAGCGTGGCAAGGCCAGTTGTCGAACGCAAGCGAATGACCTGGACGCCTTGGTTTACTCGATCCTGGTCGATGCAGAGATCGTTGACCAGCGCATGGCTGATTACTTGTATCGCGATCGATTGAGTTTGTCTGTCTACGGTAAATCGTTAGTTGGTTTAGCGTTTCACATGGGCGGCGATTTGAAGCGTCGTGATATGCTTGTGCAAAACGTCGAACAGTTCCTGAAATATGACGATGAGAATCAAACGGCCTTTCTCGATTTGCCCAACAGCGGCTATTGGTGGTATTGGTACGGTGATGAAATCGAGTCAAACACCGCAGTGCTCAAACTGCTGACGCACGTCAAACCGGACGACAAAGTTACTGCGGGATTGGTGAAATACCTTTTGAATAACCGAAGCCATGGAACCTATTGGAAAAGTACACGGGACACCGCATATTGCATTGAAGCGTTGGCGGGCTATATGAAAGCCACTGGCGAGGACACACCGGAGATGACAGTCGAGGTTCTTGTTGATGGCACGGTCAAACAATCGGTGGAGATCACTCCAGACGTGTTGTTTCAATTCGACAACAGTTTTGTTCTTAAGGGAACTGAATTGTCGAGCGGTGAGCACACAATCGAAATTCGCCGCAAGGGCAAAGGGAACCTTTACACCAATGCCTATTTGACGAACTTCACTTTGGAAGACAACATCACTGCCGCTGGATTGGAGATTAAGGTCAATCGAAAATACTATCGTCTGGAAAAAATCGAAGGTGCCGAAGATCAGGTTTCAGGCAGTCGTGGTCAAGTCGTCGACCAAAAGATCGAAAAATTCAAACGCGTCGAATTGGCAAATCTCGATGAAGTTGAAAGCGGTGACCTGATTGAAATCGAACTCGATATCGAATCCAAAAACGATTACGAATACGTGATCTTTGATGACATGAAAGTGTCGGGATGTGAACCTGTTGAGCTGGTTAGCGGTTACGTTCCCGGTAGTCTGGGGGCCTATGTCGAGTTTCGTGACGAGCGTGTCGCGTTTTTCGCTCGACAATTGAATCGTGGACGGCATAGTTTCTCCTATCGCATGCGAGCGGAGATTCCTGGTCAGTTCAGTGCATTGCCAACCAAGGCTTGGGCAATGTATGCTCCTGAATTGCGAGCCAACTCCGATGAGTTGAAGATCAAGATTCAGGACCGAAACGACGTTCGATAATCGTTCATGGCAATCATCTACTTGGACAATCATGCAACGACACGTTGCGACCCACGCGTCGTTGAAGCGATGTTGCCGTATTTATCCGAATGCTACGGCAATGCCGGTAGTGTCACGCATACGTTGGGACAACAGGCTCAAGGCGTCGTTGACGATTCGCGGGCATCGATTTCGAAGATATTGAATTGCCGTCCGGCTGAAGTCGTTTTCACTTCCGGTGCCACCGAAAGTAATTTCATGGCGATCGAGGGAGTCGCGTCGCGTTTTGAAGGCGGAAATCTGGTTGCCACAACGATTGAGCATCCCTCGGTCCTCAATGCAGTTGAAGCGGTCGGAAAACGAGGTTTCGAGGTTCGCCTGGTACCAGTCAGTACCCAGCAGTTTGAGGTTGCAGGACAAATCGACCTTGATCGATTGGCCGAGGCAATCGACTCGGATACTCGTCTGGTTTCGGTCATGTTTGCAAACAACGAAGTCGGCAGCCTGCAACCGATTGACAAAGTCGCCGCATTGTGTCGGCGGTTTGATGTTCCGTTGCACTGCGATGCTACGCAAGCGGTCGGCAAGATCGAAATGGATCTGGCTAAGTTGCCCGTTGATTTACTTAGTTTTCTGCGCACAAAATTTATGGCCCCAAAGGCGTAGGCGCATTATTTGTTCGATCCGCAATGAAACCCCGGCCGAGATGGCCAATGCGCGGCGGCGAACAGGAATCGGGGCGACGAGGCGGGACCACCAATGTTCCAGGGATTGTTGGATTGGCGAGAGCACTTGAGATTTGCAGTCAGTCGATGGAAGACGAGACGAAACAGTTGAAGACGCTGAGAGATCGTTTGTGGAATGGCCTCAAGGCTCGGATCCCTCAAGTCAGGTTGAACGGGCCGAAATTCAACGAAGTCCACCGTTTGCCAAATAATCTCAATGTCCGTTTCCCAAATGCGGATGGGCACACATTGATGACACTCTCCCCTGAGTTGTGCATTTCCAGCGGCAGTGCCTGTACGGCAACCAGTAGCGAACCGAGTCATGTGTTGCAGGCCCTTGGCCTTGATCCAGATGAGGTACGCTCCAGCCTGCGTTTTGGAATCGGGCGATTCACAACCGAAGAAGAGATCGATCGAGCCGTCGAGATCCTTTACAATTCTTATCAACGTTTGCTGGGGAATTGAATTTCCTCCGTGCAATTTGGGACTTTGGTCACGAAGAAAGTGCTGTTCGAGATGAAACGTATTCTGGGTTACGGAGTGTTGGTAGTTGTTGGAATTCTTGCGGGCATTGCTTTGCAAATCTGGCGAGCTCCAGACTACACCTATTACGTAACCGCGTTTGATTATTCGGAGCCTGCTCCTGAATCCATTGAATTGAAGATTGATTCCAAGGTTCTTGGGGAACAGCGCGTGATCAATATCGCGTTGCCCAAATCTTATTCGGAGTCCGGTGAAACAAAGTACCCGGTGTTGTATATGCCGGACGGCGGTTTACAGGAAGATTTCCCGCATATCGTTTACAGCATTCAGCAATTGATTGATGAAGGGTCGATTCCAGAAATGATTGTGGTGGGTATTGAGAACACCGATCGAAAACGCGATCTGACTGGTCCATCAACGGATGCGGAAGATTTAAAGCTGCTGCCTACCGGAGGTTCGTCGCAGAATTTTCGAACCTTTATTGCCGATGAACTGATTCCGGAGATGGAATCAAAATATCGATGTAGTGATGTGCGCACCGTTATTGGTGAATCACTGGCAGGCTTGTTTGTAGTCGAAACGGCGTTGCGTCAACCGGCGTTGTTCAACAACTACGTCGCGGTTAGCCCGAGCCTTTGGTGGGCCGACGATTGTCTGGTCGATGAGTGCGTTGAATTGAGCGAAGGTGTCCCGGCAGCAAATCGGCTCTTTCTCTGTTGCGCCAACGAAACGGATATTTACCCTCAGACGACTCGATTGGCGGAGAACCTGGAAAAAAACGGCGTTGGCTTTGCCTGGACCTTCGAACCTCGCATGGATTTGACCCATCAAACGATCTTCCGCGCCATGAAGAAACCGGGGCTGCGGTGGATCTTTGAAAAGCTGGAACAAGAATAGGTTGCTGTTTGTTCAGTGTTTGGGTGCCCGTCAATTACGAATTCAAAAATTGATGGGGTGCATTTCAACGTGAATGGTGTGTCACGAAATGAAACGCCTCATCTTCTATTCAAGTCTTGTTGCTTTTTTCGGTATTCTTTTCCTTATTGCGCGAGACCGCGGGATGGGATCTCGTCGAGATCCGCGATTCGCCGAACAAAGTGAGTTTATTCAAATCTCAGGAGCGTTGCAGGGTTTCGCAGAAAAGTATGGAGTAGTTCCGGAAGTCAGCAATACGGTCGCTTTTCGAGACTATGTTGCCAGCGTCTTTGGCGATGAAATTACGGCAAATGTTGATTTTGGCGACATCGAGAATAACGAATTGCTTCCGTTTTTACTTGCTCCCGACACGTGGCAATCGGAGCAATTCGATGAATCGCCGAACGTGTTCTATGCCTTTCCTGAGGAACGACTTGAGGATAACGACAACGATGGGTGGAAAGAGTTCCGTTCAACGCTTTCGCGTGTCTATTGTCTGAGACGAGGTGAAGTGGTTTTGTGGGACGAAACAACCTGTTCATATGTGATCTACGGCGATTAGGGCCGCAATCAAATTCTGCGGCTCCTCAAGTTGCAGAGCAACGCTATTCATTAGCCTTGGGTTTCAACCAAAGGAATCGAAATCTCGGCAGATCCATTTCTGAGTCGCATAGCGCCTGCATGTTACCCGGGACTCTTATTTTTCACGTTTCGTGAAGCGATTCGAGGACGCGAATGCGAAGCGTCAAGAAACATCGTAGCTCATGTCGTCGCTCCGCGACTCAAGGAGATGTGAGGAGGAGACGTTGACCTTGGGTTGAAACCCAAGGCTGAAACATACCGTCGCTTCGCGACTGAAGACCAACAACCGAAAAAAGTAGGACGGTTTTTGGTTCGAATTCGAAATATTCTTGGTGGTTTTTGGCGATTAGTCCGGGTTTCGATTTCTGCAATTCCTCAAGTTGCAGAGCAACGCCATTCATTAGCCTTGGGTTTCAACCCAAGGAATCGAAATCTCGGCAGGTCCATTTCTGAGTCGCATAGCGCCTACATGTTACCCGGGACTCTTATTTTTCACGTTTCGTGAAGCGATTCGAGGACGCGAATGCGAAGCGTCAAGAAACATCGTAGCTCATGTCGTCGCTCCGCGACTCAAGGAGATGTGAGGAGGAGACGTTGACCTTGGGTTGGCACCCAAGGCTGAAACATACCGTCGCTCCGCGACTGAAGACCAACAACCGAAAAAAGTAGGACGGCATTTTGTTCGAATTCGAAATGTTCTTGGTGATTTTCGGCGATTAGTCCGGCGATCGACTTCCGAGATTCTTCCATTTACATCAAACGCCATTCAATAGCCTTGGGTTGAAACCCAGGGTTGAAAAATAATGTCGCTCCGCTACAGACGGCAAACACTCGGCACCTCGCGTTGCGCGACGTCGCACGATTAGAATAAAGTATCACGACATGCAGAATCTTTTTCAGCTTTGACTCTTGTTCAATTGCTGTCTATTCAGCGTGACGCATCGGGCCAAATTCTGCGCAGAACCTACGATCGTCGATTCCAGTTGCCATTGAGCATGAACAGGTAGTCGACGAGGCCGAGTTCGTATTCGGAACTGCTGCCGGATTCCGTTTGCGCTTCCAACATGCCGATGTTCCGGGCATGAATCGTGTTGCCATTGATGAATCCCGTTACGGCTTCGTCATCACCGAGAAGCAGGTCACCTTCGGAAAAGTCAGCGAAGATGATTTCGCCGATTTGATCCACGCCATCAAATTGCGTGGTTTCAACATCGGTTAAATTGATTTCATGGTTCCCGACTTCCATGCGAGATTGATTCGCGTCCGCTGTAAACCGTTCGAAGCCAACGTTTCCAAGCAGGTTACCGAAATCCTGACCGCCTCGACCATCGATATTGGTCGTTTCAAAGCCAACTGACCGCAGGAGACGTCCGCTGGCCAATGCCATGGACGTTCCGGATTGATTGCCAAAAATGGTGTCGGCGTTGTTGGTGCCATAAACATGTGCGATGTCGTCGCCACCGTTTCTGGCGATCAAGTTCACGCGCTGAAAACCATTGGCGACAAATTTCAGGTTGTTGCCGACAAGAGTCGTGTTGCCATGAAACATCCACGCTTCATCGTTTCCGGCGGTGTCGGATATGTTTGCCATATCCGATCCTCCAGTCGAGGTAGCGGTAACGTTGCGGAACCCCTTGGCGTAGTTGTTCATGTCTCCGCCCACGAACGTTGTAGCTCCGTGGTTGGACTGAAGGAAATCGTCGCCGGCAGTGTCGGAATTGAACGGAGTCAATTCCAGCGTTCGAGAACGCTGATGCGATCGACGTTTTGAACGTGATATTCTGCGTTGGCGAGCGATACGTCGGCGAACCCATTTCCCAGCACAAATGTGTCATTGCCTGCACTGTCGTAGAGGTTAACGATGTCGTTTCCGCCAGAACCATCAAACGATGTGGTTTCAAAACCAACCGACTTGATCGAACCGAAATGGTTGGTGACTGTGGAAAACGATGCCGTGCCTGCGAAACGATCTGAGCCTGCGGTACCTGTGATCGAAAGTGTGTCGTTTCCAGTTCCCGCGAAAATCTGGCGAACTTCGTAGCCCGCCGCGAAGTGGTTGTAATTAGTTCCGGACAGGCGAGTCATTCCTCCCGTCTGCACGCCCGTATCACGCCCGCTCGTTCCAAACAGTTTCAACTGGTCGTTGCCGCCGCCACCCAGGACGGTTTGAGTTTCAAATCCGTTGGCATTCACAACCACGCCGCCACCAGTCGACTTCAGCCAGCCAGCGCCCAGTGACGTGTTGTCGTTTGCTCCTGATAGCTGCAAGTCCAACCGGTCGGCTCCTCCATGACCGTAGACCTGAACCGATCTTGCCTGATTGGCATTGTAGGCGTACTCGATCCCATTCACGGAGACGTGCACACCATTCGTTTGGTCGACAGAAACTGTATCAGCTCCATCTGTACCATGAATGGTCAGCGTGCCTGATTTCGCGGAGACAAGATTCGCCATCGTCAGGTCTGTCGTTCCTTCACCGATGACCTTGAGAAACACCGTGTCGCCGGCGTTCACATCAACATCCAGGCGAACGGCGCCTTGTGCGAGTGTTCCGTTCCGAATCACTTGTTGTTGCGCGTTCAATAGCTGGTATTGCAAATTACCCGATTGAGTCTGGCCAACCACTGTCAGCGTACCGTCGCGTTGCACGGCCATCCGGTAAAGGGCTTCACCTTCAACGACTTCACCGTGTTTTTCCTGGAATGAAATACCGCCAAGGTTATTGGCAGTTTGGTTGGACTCAAGTGACGCTTGGATTTGGTAATGCCCGGTTCCATCGGTGGTGGCAACAGAAAATTTATATTGTTGGCCCGCGACGACATCAAACGAAAGTTCGTTGCCTGACCATTGCGCATCGGCGCCGACGACTTTGACTAGAGCCTGCAGGTCGTGCGTTGTTTCGAATGTCATCGTGACGCGGCCGGATTGTGCGGCGTTGAATGAAAAGACATCGACGTCGTTGGTGCGTGTAATGATGCCGGAGATCTCTCGGCTTTCGACGAGGTTACCAAGGTTTTGTGCCTGAACCCACGAGTTGCCGTAGTCATCGGCCATCGCGGCATTGAGAGCCTTCTCAAGGTTCAAGTGGTTGTACCAGCCACCGGTCACGCTATCGAAGACGCGATCGGCGTTGGCGACAAGGTGATTGTAAAGTTGGGCTTGATCGATATCGGTGTCGCCCATGAACTCAAACGCTTCGCGCAACAGCACACTTGCTCCCGCAACATAGGGAGCGGCCATGCTGGTTCCGGACGCGCCAAGGAATTGCCCCGTTGCCGTTCCCCCAAACAAATGGTCCGGTACCGTGCTGCGAATGTTCTCACCGGGTGCGACCAGTACTTTGTCGTCGCGTTGACTGAAGTCGCTCAACTGTCCGTCAGCGCCATGACTGGCAACAGCTGTTACATGTGAGCTGACTGCAGGGTAACTCAGGCCTTTCGAAAGGTAGTTCGCAAATGAATTACCTGCCGCAACACTGATGAAGATACCGTCCGACTCAAGCTGCGCGAATTCGTCTTCCAGCGTTGCCCAATCGGGAATGGTATCGCTGTTCCATTCTGAGCCGAGCGAAGGTTGACCGTGGTGATTGGATTGGCAAATGAATCTTTGTTTTCGTGAACCCAGCAACGCCGATTCAACCCATTCAAGGCGACCTTCGCCGACGTCGTGAAAACGCGCAATCCGACCAGGTCAGCCCGGAGCAACGCCACGATACTGCGAGTCTTCGGAGGCAACGATGCCGCTGACATGTGAACCGTGAAGTGCAGCGGGGCCAGAGTCGTAAGGGTCGGCATCGTTTTCGGCGAAGTCCCAGCCCCCGACGACTTTGTTGCCAGCGCCATAACCGCCACCCAAAGCGTAGTGGTCCCAGGCAATTCCCGAGTCGATGATCGCTACCGTCTGTCCACTTCCATCGAGGTTGTAGGTTTCGCGAAGGTCGTCGAGTTGAAATTGGTCGTTTGAAAATTGAACCAGTTCACCTTGCTGGCTCAAGTCGGGGATCATGATCTGAGGGGCAAGGGCCGTATCGCCCAAAGGCTGCGCGGTCATGACGATGCGGTCTTCGAACTGGTCAAATCCGCATTTGCGATTTTGTTGGGACGCTTCTTGTTGTGGTTTCATCGATCAGGAGCAAACGGCGCACGGCGAAACGGTAAACCATCGTGGAGACGAAAAACGCCGAGATCCCTTGGGCGTAGAGAGCAATTGATTGCGCCAATTGACAGTATTTCGTGTTCGAAAATCGATACGATGTCAGGGGAAACCGCAGCATCTTGCAAGCGGGGCAATTGGCGGGGAACTATACGTTGTTCGTGAGGAAATGGCTCACCGAATCGCAGTTCGATATCGCTAGGCGTGGTTAATTTGAACAGATTGCGCAATGTTTAACGATTGCGTGAAGGTTTTCGATTTCAAAGACTGGATACCGCACACAAGAAGCAGGAGCAATCGGATTAATCGTTAAAAATTTGTACGACGCCTTCCGATTCAATGTTTACCGGTTGTAGTAGTTCTGCATCTGCAGGCGGCAACTGGACTTCGTCAATCGCCAGGATTCGTGACCGTGAAAAAGCTATCGACTCTCCGTTTTTGGCAACTTCGTTACCTTTCCAAGCCCTCGGGAGACCGAAGCCTTTACGCGCACATTGCGAAGACGAAGCCTGCATCGATCATCGAAGTCGGACTCGGCAGCATCGAACGCGCGACGAATTTGATTCGCGTTGCACAGAAGTTTTCAGAATTGGAAGCGATCAAATACTGCGGGATCGATTTATTCGAAGGCCGAAGCGAGGGCGGGCCACGCCTTTCGTTGAAAGACGCACATCGGGAACTCAACAAGACGCAGGCCAAGATCCGTTTGATGCCTGGTGATTTCTGCACTGCCCTACCCCGACTCGCCAATCAACTTGGTAGAAACGATCTGATCATTGTCACCACGCCTTTGGCAAAGGACTCGCTCATCGCTGGCTGGTACTATGTACCCCGGATGTTGAACGATTACGGAGTCGTCATGCTGCGTGCAGGCGAGTCGGAAGAACAGCCCTACAAATGTTTGTCTCACAAACAAGTGCAGGAATTGGCTGATCGATCACCAAACCCGACTCGTCGCGCTGCCTAGCGAAAACGGGGGCGAGGTTCGTTGGTCAATTCAGCCGGGCAGATCATAGCCGGGGAAATGTAGGCTGGGAGAAAGCAGACTGGCAGTCTGTACTACGGGTTGCCCCGAAATTTGGGGGTGAGTCAAACTGCCTCTGTAATAACCGCTGCAGTTGAGTCAAAATTCTAGTTCGAATTTGATTTTGGCGGGTTTGAATTCGGCAGAAGAAATGGCGGTTGCTTTGGTAACGGGCGCCACAGGATTTATTGGCGGCCATCTTGTAAAACGGCTTCATGAAAACGGCGATACGGTGCGTTGTCTCGTGCGCGCGACGTCAGCGCGAAAACCACTTGAGCCCTACGTTTCAGAATTCGTTGTCGGTGATTTGCGTAAGCCGAATTCAGTCGTTCGTTCGGTGCAGGGAGTTGATGTCGTTTACCATCTCGCAGGGGCGACACGAGGATTTGGGCAGGGCGATTTCGATGATATTAACGTCGATGCCTTGCGAGAATTTGCGGTTGTTTGCGCGGCTCAGCCGAATCCGCCACGATTTGTTCACATATCGTCGTTGGCAGCTGCCGGAATATCGCCAATTGGTTCGCCGAGAAATGAATCGTTGCCGATGAATCCCGTTTCCCAATACGGGATCAGCAAGAAGCGAGGTGAACAAGTCCTGCGCGGATTCGCCAAACAACTTGCCATCTCAATTGTTCGCCCGCCTGTTGTCTTTGGTCCCGGTGATATGGATAGTCTGCAGTTGTTCCGCCCGATCAAGCGACTTCGTGTCAATCCCATTCCAATCAATCGGCGCCGACAGTGTTCGTTTGTCGCTGTTGAAGATTTAGTTGAGGCGCTGGTCGCGGTTGCTGGAAACGGCAAACGAATCTCCGAGTCCGTCGATGACGCTGATGGAGTTTATTTTGTTGCGGACCCAAATTTGATTTCGTTTAAAGAATTTGGCCAGATGATTGCAAGGTCGATCGGCAACAAATGGGTTTGGACGGTCACAATCATTCGACCAGCGGTTTGGGGAACTGCAGCGGTCAATGAAGTTATCGCCAGGATCAAGGGAAAACAGTCAGTGATGAATTTTGACAAGGCGCGTGAGGTTTGCGCCGGTAGCTGGACTTGCTCACCTGAAAAGATTCAAAACGAGTTGAAATTTGAACCGCAAAAAACACTTCAAGAACGATTCAATGACACGATTTCATGGTATGTCGATCATGGATTGATGTAGTCGATGTCGTTTTGAATCGCTATTCGGAAACAGCCAATCGAGTCGCAAAATTCGCCATCGATCGATGCGACATTTTGTCTTTTGCGAGTCTGATCATGTCTAGCGATTTGCTTGTGAAATCGACAAGCCGATAACGGTTCGGTCGAGAAAACCCCAGCTTTTGCCTGAAAAACGCAGGCGAACTGGTTCGATGCCTATTATGGTTGTTGAAATAAAGGCAATCTCCTGACTCCTAATTAGCTTTTTCGGGCACTTGGCACGTCGTTGCGACAAAAGACACACCTTGAAAAGTTAAGCAAATGATTCAAACTGAGCACACTTACAGCGTCGCAAGCACCTCACTTTTTCGGGGTGTTGAGGGGAGTGGAGTCGCATCCCTCTAGTTTAAAACCGACGCCAAAACGCGTGATTTCGGGTTCCGTGAGGTAGCCGTCGTGTTCTGGCCGATTGGACTAGTGAAAGCGCTTCGAATTTGTCTCGTTTCCGCGACATCAGATTTTAAGGGATTAGTAATGCCTCAGGGAATTACCTGGCATCGAATCAGTCGAGCCATTTTGTTAGGGATACTAGCGCTTGGAATGGCGTGCGTCCATAGCTCAGCAATGGCGGCAACCTATCAAGAAGGAGCCACAGCCGGAGAAGCAACCACTGAGGTTGTCAATCAAGAACCTACCGCAACCGAAACGGTCGATGCAGCGACATCGACAACAGCTGTCGTTACAGATGAGTCTGTGGTTAATTCGGTTGAATACATCTATTGGGCTTTGCTGGTCGCTGCGTCCATTTCGGCTTTGTTCTTTGCCCGCAAATTTTACACGACCATGATGGGGTCGGACGCAGGAACAGACCGCATGATTGAGATTGCGGGTTACGTGCGAAATGGAGCTGCCGCATACTTGCGACAGCAATACATCGTCGTTGCTGGTTTCATGGTGGTTGTATTTCTTTTGTTATTGTGGGCAGCGTATGCAGATGTCCAAGAGAAGTATGTACCATTTGCGTTTTTGACCGGAGGTTTTTGGTCTGGACTTGCTGGCTTTCTGGGGATGAAAACGGCGACCAATGCCAGTAGCCGAACGGCCGCTGGAGCACAGAAGTCACTCAATGATGGTTTGCAAGTTGCGTTTCGCAGCGGTGCTGTTATGGGGCTGAGCGTTGTTGGTCTTGGTCTCCTCGATATGGCATTGTGGTACGGCATCCTGCGATTGTTCCTTGGATTGGACCTGAATACTGTGACCGTCACGATGTTGTGTTCGTTGATGGGGGCTAGTAGCCAGGCGTTGTTTGCTCGCGTTGGCGGGGGGATTTTTACCAAGGCAGCGGACGTTGGTGCCGACTTGGTGGGTAAAGTTGAAAAAGGAATTCCCGAGGATGATCCCCGTAACCCAGCGACCATTGCCGACAATGTTGGTGACAACGTCGGTGACGTGGCCGGGATGGGTGCTGACCTTTACGAATCCTACTGCGGTTCGATTTTGGCCACCGCAGCGTTGGGTGTTGCGGCGATGACCACATTAGGGCAGGAGTCATTGCGACTCAACGCCTTGTTTTTGCCGATTATGATTGCGGCACTTGGTGTGGCGATGAGTATCGTCTGTATCTTTTTGGTTCGGTCCAGTGATGACACTAGTCAAAAGGCATTGCTTAAGGTATTGGCCAAGGGTATCGATACATCGATGATTGCGGTCTTCGCAATCAGCTGGGGCGTGACTTGGCTATTGTTGGGCTGAGCACGTGATGATTGCTGCGAGTATCACAACAGGTTTGGCAGCCGGATGGTTGATCGGAAAGTGGACCGAGTACGCGACCAGCGACGAGTACAAACCGACCCAGAACCTTGCTGAGCAAGCGGCTGACAGGTCCCGCAACGGTTATCATCGCCGGTATCGCGGATGGAATGAAAAGCGTCTGGTTCCCAGTTGGTGTCGTATGTATCGGAACCATTTTGGCGTTTGGTTTTGCCAATGGATTCCGATTCGATGACGTCGAGTACTTTACGCTCGGATTGTACGGTGTTGGTATCGCCGCGGTTGGCATGCTCAGTACGCTGGGTATCACGTTGGCAACTGACGCTTATGGGCCGATTGCTGACAATGCGGGTGGTAATGCGGAAATGAGTCAGCTGCCGCCTGTTGTACGTGAGCGAACAGACGCCTTGGACAGTCTTGGAAACACTACTGCCGCCACCGGCAAGGGATTTGCGATTGGCTCGGCAGCTTTGACGGCGTTGGCGTTATTGGCCGCCTATGTGGAACAAGTTCGAACTGGGTTTGAGCGTTGGGCCAAAACGGATCCCGCAATTGTTCAAGCGGATACGTTTTATAAAGTGTCTGACAAATTCGTCGCAATGAAAGACGCTTCGGCGATGGCGGCTGATGCATCACTTCGTCAGTTGAAAGCTGGATCTCATGGTTATCTTGTAATGCCTGCATCACTTCGAGACAAAGATCTTGCCAAAGAATGGGCTGGCATCGAGCGGGGAAGCGTGGTTCCAACCAGCCTTTTGAGTGTTGAAGCCTCCGAAAAAGGTGACAAAGTCGTGCGGTTTGCGGCGACTGGCGACCGATTGGTGAGTGTTCAAAAGGCATCGCTTTCGGATTTCGCCAATTACTACGACGCGACCGTTTTGAATCCACGCGTCTTGATCGGAGTGTTCCTGGGCTGCATGGCAACGTTTGTTTTCTGTGCGATGACAATGCAAGCGGTTGGTCGCGCAGCACAAGGAATGGTGAACGAAGTACGTCGACAGTTTCAGGAAAAGCCTGGAATTATGGACGGAAGCGAACAGCCAGATTACGCTTCGCCTGTGGCGATCAGTACTCGGGCAGCCCAGCGTGAAATGGTTTTGCCCGCCTTACTGGGTTTGGTCACACCAGTGGCGACAGGGTGGTTGCTAGGTGTTGGCGGGGTACTCGGACTGCTGGTTGGCGGATTGACTTGCGGATTCTGCCTTGCCATTTACATGGCGAACAGCGGTGGCGCATGGGACAACGCGAAGAAGTACATTGAAACGGGTAAACACGGTGGCAAGGGCGGCGACGCACACAAGGCGGCTGTTGTTGGAGATACCGTTGGCGATCCGTTCAAAGACACGAGTGGTCCAAGTCTCAACATCTTGATCAAGCTGATGAGTATGGTCAGTGTTGTTGCGGCAGGTTTTGTGGTTCGTTATGCGATGGACCAGTTGGGGCTGTTCTAAACCGATTGTCTTGCTCAAGTTCATTCAAAAGACGACTGTTTTCGCAGTCGTCTTTTTTTATTTCTAGGTTTGCAGTTCATTGGTCAACTTCGGAAATCTAAAAATGTCATTTGCGACAACTGTGATCTTGTTCGACATTGACGGAACGCTGGTTCGCGCTTCGGGCTATCAGCGATCACCAATGGAACTAGCCGCATTTGATGTATTCGGTGTTGAGTCGATTCCAAAGGTTGAGCTGGGTGGACGCACTGATTTTGCAATCTTTGGTGAAGTGGTTGAAAAACTGGGCTTCGATTATTCTGTCCATCGCACGGCCTTTGAGGAAGCTTATTACCGTCACTTGGACAATGCCTGGGCATCGGGTTGCTTTCGTGAAATGCCGGGAATGAAAACGGTGCTTAAAGAACTTTCACAACGTTCGGTGCCCTTGGGGTTGATCACAGGAAATGCTGAACCAGCTGCACGGATCAAGTTATCTTCGGCCGGAATGTGGGACCATTTTGGATTCGGCGGTTTCGGTCGGGACCACGAGCATCGCAATGATGTCGCACTGCTGGCGCTCGATGAAGTCAAAGTCCGCTATCGCCATTGGGGAGACAATTTGCGGGTGCTTGTGATTGGTGATACTCCCGCCGACATCGAGTGTGCCAGGCACATTGGAGCTCAGGTTGTAGCGGTTGCAACAGGGGGATGTTCTCTGGCAGAACTGGAAAAATCAAAACCTGATTTGCTTTTTGCGGACTTTTCCGAACCCGAAAAACGCCTCGACGAGATAACGCAGATTTTGGCCCGCGGAACAAACGTGTTATGACTTCTTAATCCCCCTTAAGTGTCATGGGGAGCCGATTGTGCGTCAGATTTCCGCAACACTTGAGTTTCGAACGCGTTGAGTTATAGTGAAACGCTGCAATAGTGAGTGGAGGGGAAAGCGATCATACTTCTTGTCATGGAACACTAATCCGATCTGACCCATTGGGTGTTCCGTCACCATTCTCCTCTCTGCTCACAGCACAATTTCAGCAAAGTAAATTCACCCTATGATCACAAAACCTAATCGCCGCACCGATTCTCCATTTCGGAGACTGGGGTCACTGTTTCGAGGTGCGCCCCAAAATCTTCCGATCGCCGATGTACTTTCAGAGTCGGCATTTGACTTGCTTTTGCGCAAGGAAATGAGTCGTTGCCTTCGTCGCCCTCGTTTTCTCGAGTTCTGTGTTATACAGACTTCGATTGGCGCTGATCAATTGAAGGAACCCAACGTCATTCGTTTTGTTTCAGATCTCAAGGAGCGATGTCGGATAACAGATGAGTTTGGCAATTGGAACGCTCAACTCAGTTTGTTACTTCCTGAAACAGACTTGGACGGCGCAAAGAACGTAGCCAATCACGCACTGGAATCTGCCAGAAAATGTGAACTGAAGATTGAGACAGAGATCTTCCGGTTCCCCACGGATGATTCCATCATGCATGTTTCAAATGAAGATCAGTCTCAGTGCAATCCAACCTCATCGGACCAGAATTCTGATTCAAGTCCCTCGAGCAATGCTTCAATCGCTTCTGGGAATGTCAAAGTGGATTTTCGAATCGACAGAGGGCATGTGAACGAAAATCATGCGCCAGCCACGTGCTTGAAGAGTTCGCCAACTCCCTTATGGAAGCGGGCGATGGACATTGGCGTTGCGTCTGTTGGCATGCTCGGATTCGTGCCGTTGTATCTGTTGATTGCTGCGGCCATCAAACTTGAGTCACGTGGGCCCGTAATGTTTTCGCAATGGCGAGAGGGTAAAGACGGAAAGCGGTTTCGAATCTACAAATTTCGCACGATGCAACAGGACGCTGAGGCCAGAAAGGCAGAGTTGCGTGCAAATAGCGAACAGGACGGACCTGCCTTTAAAATGTCTCATGACCCGCGAATTACACGAGTCGGCTACTACCTTCGCAAAAGCTGTTTGGACGAAATCCCGCAAATCATCAATGTGTTACGCGGAGAAATGTCGCTGGTAGGCCCAAGACCTTTGCCGGTTGATGAATCACAGAATTGTCGGATGTGGCATCGTCAGCGTCTGTCAGTTCTCCCAGGTCTAACTTGCATATGGCAAGTCTTGGGGGGGCGAAACGTGTCGTTCGAAGAATGGATGCGGATGGACCTCGAATACATACGCAAGCGAAGCCTGTTTTTAGATTTGAACCTGCTTGCCAAGACCTTTTTCAAGGTCGTTCGTCACAAAGGATCGGTTTAAAGTAATCGGTCCTTGAGGCCGGACGTATTGGACTGCATGAATACTGTTGGACTCATATCGAAACCCCAAGCATCCGTAACGGACGATACTGTCGGTTGCGTTGTCCGAGAAAACAGTCTTGCTCGTTTGTCGTTAGTCATTCCATGCCGAAACGAGCTGGAGTCCATTCCTCAACTTCGTAGTCGGATTGGCGAATTGGTGGAAGCGGTTGTCGATCAGGGCATCGATTTCGACCTCATTTTTGTGGACGATGGAAGCACGGATAATACGGCCGATAGTCTTGAGCAGCAATTTTCGGACATGCCCCAAACGGTTGTTATCCAGCATCCGACTAATCGCGGTATCACTGCGGCTGTGATGACTGGGATGCGTGCCGCGCAAACGGAATGGGTGGTCGTTTTGGATGCAGACTGCACCTATGATCCACTTCAGGTTCTGAATTTGCTGCCGTCACTCGTAGACGATGAGTATGACCTGGTCTTGGGTAGCCCGTATCATCCATCCGGGAAAGTGTTAAATGTTCCTCGTTGGCGACTTTGGATTTCATCAATCGCCAGCCAGATATATCGACGATTGTTGAAGACCAAAGTCTACTGCTACACGGGATGCTTCCGCGCGTATCGACGCTCTGCTTTTGACGACATTAAGTTGCAGCATTCTGGCTTTGTGGGAATGACGGAGCTGGTTTGGCAGAGTGAGCGCGCCGGAAACCGTATTAAAGAAATTCCCGCTACTCTGGACGTGCGACGATATGGCCAGTCAAAACTGCGGTTGCTTAGCGTGATTCGCACGCACCTTCAATTTATGATGAAGATATTCACGTCTCGATTAATTGGACGCTGATTTCGCCATCTGACTTTTGCTTTTCGAATTGATGCCATGAATATCGCTGCAAAAAAACTACAGCTTCCATCCGATCAAGATTCATCTGGCCGTTTGCTTGGGGAAACGGAAATCGATTTCTTGAGACAGGTAATCGAATCCGGAACGCTGACGAGTACCAAGGGTACGTTTGTCAAAAAGTTCGAAGAAGAGTTTGCTGCAAAAATTGGCGTGAAACACGCCCACTGCACTTCGCACGGAACGGCAGCACTGCACGTCGCCTATGCCGCAATCAATCCGGAACCTGGCGATGAATTTATCACGACCTCAATTACAGACATGGGCGCGCTGACGCCGATGATGTTTCAAGGCGTTGTGCCGGTGTTTTGCGATGTCGATCGACGAACGCTCAACGTAACGGCGGAATCGATCGCCAAAAAAATTAGTGATCGCACGAAGGCGATTGTCGTTACGCATTTGTTTGGCCAGCCCTGTGACATGGCACCGATCATGGAACTGGCTCGCTCGCGAAACATTCCCGTTATTGAGGATTGTGCGCAGGCATTTGGAGCGACGTATCGTGGGCAGAACGTCGGGACGTTTGGTGATATCGCCTGCTTCAGTCTCCAGCAAGGCAAACATATTACGACGGGCGAAGGTGGAATTGTCGTAACTAATGACGATCAATTGGGACGCCATTCGTTTCTGTTTATCAACAAAGCTTGGGGGTATGGCGACGCCCAGCCAGACCACTATTTCTCGGCTCTGAACTACCGGATGAATGAGTTGACGGGTGCGGTCGCTTTTGCTCAGCTTCAAAAGCTGGACCAGAGTGTCGAGTCACGCGTCAAGTCCGCTGCGATGATGACGTCACTTCTAAGCGGGGTCGAAGGAATTGGCTTGCCTTCATTTGGTGATCATTATGTTCACACCTATTGGAAGTATTGCTTGACAATTGACTCCAAGACAATCCCGGGTGGAGCCGTCGCATTGGCCAAAGTCTTACGAGAGGATTTCGGTGTCTTTTCTGCTCCACGTTACATTCAAAAGCCGGCTTTCCAATGCCAGGTATTTAAGGACCGCAAAACTCTCGGAAACAGCCAGTTTCCATTCAAACTAGCCCGCGCGGAAGCTCTCGAGTATTCGCCTGAGCAATACGCGGGGACGTTCCAAGGATTGAATGACGTGTTGGTGTTGCCTTGGAACGAAGCGTACACCACAGAACACGTTGAATTCGTTGCCAATGCCGTAACCTCCAGTGTTAAGCAATTGAAGGGTTAGTCTGATGAACGAAAAATCCGTACTCAGAATTGGCATTGTCGGCGCTGGTGGGATTGCACAAGCCTATTCGCAGGCTTTCGAACAACTGGGTGACGCGGTGCGGCTTGTGGCGGTTGCTGATACCGATGCTTCGCGAGCTGAGGCGATGGCTTCGATTCATGGCGCGGCAGCTTTTTCAAATCATCGTCAACTGTTGGCCGAAACAGATTTGGATGGTGTCATCATTTGTACCCCACCGATTTCGCATCCGGAACATTGTGTTGATTTCCTGCGAGCGGGAGTTCATACCCTTTGCGAAAAACCTGTGGCGCTGAATTCGGCGATTGCGAAGTCCATTGTTGATGTCGCCACTGAGACGGGTACGTTGTTTACAATGGCGTCCAAATTTCGATTTGTACCAGACGTGATTCGTGCGAAAGAGATCATCGACGAAGGCGGGCTTGGTGAGATTGTCCTTTACGAAAATGTCTTCGCCAGTTTTGTCGACATGTCCAAACGTTGGAATAGTGATCCCAGCGTCTCGGGTGGAGGTGTCTTGATTGACAACGGGACGCACTCCCTAGATATCATGCAGTATTTGCTCGGGCCGGTAACAGAGATTCGAGTGATCGAAGGCAAGCGGATTCAGCCATTGGAAGTCGAAGATACGGTCAACGTGTTTGCGCGAACTGCCGACGGGGTAATTGGGAGCATTGATTTGTCATGGAGTCTGAGCAAACAAACTCCGTTCTTTATCAGCGTCTATGGAACGCTGGGAACGCTTCAAGTAGGATGGCGCGAAAGCCAGTTCAAATTGCAGGGCGAATCCGAATGGACTCGGTTTGGGAACGGCTACAACAAGATCCAGGCGTTTGTCAACCAGATTCTCAATTTCGCCAAGGCGATACGTGGGGAAGAGTCGTTGATTGTGAACGCAGATGAAGCATTGGCTTCGGTCGCTGCTGTTGACACGGCATATGCGTCCCTTGCAGCCGAGGAATGGACGCCGGTTGGCAATTAGGGTGACGCATTGTCTGAGAATAATAAGATTCATCCGACCGCCATCATTGAATCGGGTGTGATTCTAGGGGAGGGAACGTCTGTCTGGGACAACGTTCATATTCGAAGAAACACGCAAATTGGCCGGCATTGCATCATCGGTGGAAAATCGCTGATTGCCTACGAGGTCAGAATTGGGGACTTTGTAAAAATTAATTCCAACGTCTATGTCTGTTATGGCGTAACTTTGGAGAACGGAGTGATGGTTGGAGCCGGCGTGATTTTTACAAACGATCGGTTTCCACGAGCGACAAATCCCGAGCTGAATGGTTTGCGTGATTCAGATCTAGACGAACACACTTTAAAAACTCGAGTCTGTGAGGGAGCCAGCATCGGTGCAGGGGCAATCATCGGTTGCAATCTGACGATCGGTCGATTCGCCATGGTTGGCATGGGCACTGTCGTTACCCGTGATGTCAAACCGTTTCACCTCGTAGTGGGCAGTCCCGGTCGAACGATTGGAATTGTATGTCGCTGCGGACCGCCCGTTGGACGCGTCGGCGAAATGGAGTTGCCCTCAGAGATGGAATGCCGTGAATGTGGTCGACGATATCATGTCGACGAAGAATTGAATGTCCGCGAATGTTAAATCTGCTGGCTGTAATCGTGCATTCAAGTCGATTACCTTTTTTTAGAACTTTTCAACAATCGACGAATGGCTTCTAACACCAACAAAAACGTATGTAGCCTTTCTCTCGACCTTGACAATAAATGGTCGTACTTAAAAACCCGTGGTGATGAGCGCTGGGAGGCATTACCAACCTACCTCGACCTGGTTGTGCCACGAATTTTGGAGCTACACAAAAAGTACGGTTTTCGAATTACCGTTTTCATCGTAGGGCTCGATGCCGATCAGGAGGTCAACGCTGAAGCACTTCGGTCAATCGCTGATGCGGGGCATGAAATTGGCAATCATAGTTACAAACACGAACCTTGGTTGCACCTGTACAGCCGCGAAGAAGTCGAGGCGGAATTCGAGAAAACGGAGTCAGCCCTTCAGCGAGTCACGGGGAAAACACCTGTGGGCTTTCGCGGACCAGGTTTTAGTTTTTCAGATGATGTGCTATCGGTAATGAGTGAGCGCGGCTACCAATACGACTGCTCAACGTTCCCAACATTCCTTGGCCCGATGGCTCGGGCGTACTATTTCTTTAAGACCCGTTTGTCGGGCGAAGATCGCAAGCAGCGAAAGGCGTTATTTGGATCATTTTGGGATGGTTTTCAGCGGTTAAAACCTTTTCGCTGGAATACCCGTCCAACCGAATTGCTTGAGATCCCAGTTACGACCATCCCGATCATTCGCGCTCCACTTCACCTGAGTTATGTCATGTTTCTGGCTCGATGGAGTGAGTGGTTAGCCATCAATTATTTTCAATTCAGTTTGCTGATGTGTCGAATTCGAGGCATTGAGCCTTCTATACTTTTGCATCCCCTCGATTTCATGGGCTGCGACGATGATCGAGATTTGGAGTTCTTTCCGGCGATGGATATCCCTTCGGGCAAGAAGCTGAGAATCATGGACCGCGTTTTCTCTATATTGTCTAAATCCTATTCAGTCGTCACGATGCAAGAACATGCTGCCAAGCATGCAGCTAATGACAAACTGCCAATCAAAGCAGTTCCTGTCAGAGGGTGATCGCCTGTTTTGCCTAGGATGCTTGATTTGCCCGATCGCGGCGGCCTTGCGATGCTAGCGTTTTTAGTGGTGGCCGAATTCAAGCGATTGCCCTTGTCGCATTAACGCCTCAATTCTAATGTGCGGCAGCAAAACACTGCTTTCTAAGTGGATCATTCCGGGTTCCAAAGGGATTTGAACAACCCATGAACATAGCTTTCTATCTGAAATCACGTGCAATCTGGACACTATGTTTCGGTTTGACGATCGGCTTTGGTTGTTGTGGTTGTCAGAATCTATTTCGTAAGGGTGAGTCTCCAGACAAAGTAATTGCTGAAATTGAAAAGCAGGACGGCGACACCCGGTACGTTGGACGAGAGACATCATTTTGGGGGCTTTCATTTGCAAAAATCGAAGGCGTGGGTTTGATCAGTGGGCTTTCTGGTACCGGCGAAGATCCCGGACCATCCTGGCAACGCGACCACCTGACGGAAGAGTTGCGGATGCTAGAAATGGAAGGCAACGTCAAGGACTTGGTTGCCAGCAAAAACACATCGATGGTTCGCGTGACGGCCTTGATTCCGCCCGCGGCGCAAAAGGGTGATCGAATTGATATCGAAGTTGAGACGCTGAAAGAGTCTCAGACCTCGGACATTACTGGCGGCTATCTGAATTTCACGCGGCTGCGACCCGTTGCAATGCTTGGCAGTCGAGTCCGTGAAGGAAATGTGATGGGGAGCGCTGAAGGCTTCGTGCTGGTGGACGCTGTTTTTGAAAGTCGTCAGGATGTTTCCAACAAGACTCGTGGTTGGATCTTGGACGGAGGAGTCGTTGCGGAAACTCGGCCCGTTGGGTTGACGCTCAAGGGTGAAGTTCAGAGTATTCGAAACGCTTCAAGTATCGCTCAGGCGATCAACAGTCGATTCACCGTTGTCACTGGTGACGGTCGAGTCGGGATTGCCAAGGCTAAAACGGATCGTGACATCGAACTGTTGATTCCGGTCGAATATCGACAAAATGTTGGACGGTTGACGCAGGTGATCGCCAATATGGCACATGCCGAGAACCCGACGGATCGAATCAATCGCATTGCATTGCTTGAGAAGCAGTTGGCCGATCGGGAGATGAGTCGTCAGGCTTCATTGCGGTTGGAGGCTATCGGCAGTGACGCTGGTCCCGTCTTGAAACGAGCATTGAAGCATTCCGATTTGGAGGTGCAGTTTCACTCGGCGGTTTCCCTTGCCTATTTGGGTGAAGCAGACGGCTTGGACGTTTTGGAGCGATGTGCCGCCGATGAACCTGCATTTCGATGGCACGCATTGGCTGCGTTGGCATCGCTTTCAGATGTTCGAGCAGACGCAGCACTTGAACGTCTAGTCGATGTCAAAAGTTCTGAAGCTCGATACGGCGCCTATCATGCATTGCGAAAAAAGCGTCCTAACGATCCCTTGGTTCGTGGCGAAGTGCTGCCTGGAGATTTCATGTTGAACGTCGTTCCATCGGATTCGGATCCGATGATTCACATTGCCCGGGCGGAAAAGGCAGAAGTCGTGTTGTTCGGTGACGATCAATCAGTCAGCGATGACCTGTTGTTTGTTCAATCCGGTTTGACGGTCAAGGGGGATGGCAATGGATCCGTTGAGGTCGTTCGCTACCTGCCAGGTTCAAAAGAAATAAGAAAAAAGACCTCGACTCAAACTTCCGACGTCGTTCGAGCCTTGGCGTTGGCGGGTTGCAACTACTCAGACATCGTTTCATTCTTCCGAGAAACAAAAAGCACCAATCAAATTGACTCTCGACTAGCGGTGAATGCCTTGCCAAAACTGGGGCGGGAGCGATTGGGTTCGGAATGGGCGGATGGAAATGAGGAGTCTGAACGAGTCGCCGAAGTGCCTGCGATGTACGGAGGAGCCAAAGTTGCCGAGCGAGAGATCAAACGAGACGATGTTGCTCAATTGGGTGGCAAGGAAATGAAGATTTTGCCCGACAAGAAATCCGGATCGATTTTTGGTAAGATGACTCAAACCTTTACCAAAAACAAATCGAACAACAACGAATAGTATTTCCGGACCTCAGATACGATGCTCAAAGCCTTGGAGCTAAGCGGATTTAAAAGTTTCGCCGATAAGACGCGATTCGATTTTCCGCCGGGAATTACCGTAGTTGTTGGCCCGAACGGCTCAGGCAAATCGAATATCGTCGACGCCATTAAATGGGTTCTCGGCGAGCAGTCGGCAAAAAGCCTTCGCGGCAAAGACATGTCCGATGTGATCTTCAAAGGGTCCAGCGGTGCAAATTCTCGCAAGCCTGCTAACTCCGCCTCGGCCACGATCATCCTTGACAATGCGGACGGCCGGTTGCTCAGTGATGCACCCGAGATTCACGTCACTCGCCGCGTTTATCGTAGCGGCGAGAGTGAATATCTGATCAACAATGAGCCGTGCCGCCTCAAAGACATCAAAAATCTATTTCGCGGCACCGGTGTTGGCACTGATGCCTACAGCTTGATTGAGCAAGGTAAAGTTGAGCGACTTTTGGCAGCGAGCCCAAAAGATCGCCGCGCTATTTTCGAAGAAGCAGCAGGAATCAGCCGCTTCAAGGCGCAGAAAATCGAGGCCGAGCGCCGACTTGAACGCGTGCAGACTAACCTGACCCGACTCGCTGATATCGTCGAAGAAGTCGGGAGTCGCTTTCGTTCGATCAAAAACCAGGCTTCCAAGGCCGCGAAATACAAAGAGTTTACCGAACGCCTTCAGGAGCTACGCACATTTGTCGGGGCGAAAGACTATCGCAGTCTCTCTCGGAAAATTGACACGATCTCCGGCGACATAGCGACTTGTACGGCGCTTGCTGGACGGCAATCGATCCAAACTCGGAGAATTCGAGTCCCATTATCGAAGTGCCGAGGCCAAAGTTGATGAGGTGTCATCTCAAGCTAACGAAATGCAGGAACGCGTCACTTCGGTACGCGAACAGGTTCTGCAATTGGAGTCGTCACTGGAGTTGAATCGCCAGCGGCACGCGGATTTTGTAAGTCGAATTGAAGTTGTCAGGTCGAATGCCGATCGTGCCGCGAACCGACTTCAGGAGTTGGTCTCGTTGAGAAGTGAGACGGAGCAAGAGCTAACGTCAGCAACCGAACAATTCGAGTCGTTGGCAAATGAACTGATTGGACTGGAGGCAAAACTTGTAGCTAATGATGATGAGTCCCAATCACTAGACAGGGCAGTCTCCGACGCAAGGAATCAGGAGTCAGAGATTATCTCGCTTTTGAAAGTTATTGCGGCTGAAATTAGCGAAGCGATGGTGCAACTTGAAATTCAGCGGCAGGCAGGGCGAAAGCTAAATGATGAAAGCGAGCGGCTAAACATCGCGATTGAAGCGGCGGAAACACAACTCGCTTCGACTCGCAACGAACTGCAACAACTGCAACATCGCGCTGAGGAGTCCGATTCGGCATTGGCGAATGCGATATCGCGCAGTTGACGACATGTCCCATCGCCTGTCTGAGCTGCAAACTCGACATAGCGAACTGAAATCCGAATATTCGGGCGTTTCGCAGCGAGCGAAGGTCATCGAAGAACTGGAAAAACGTCAGGAAGGCGTTAGTTCCGGAGCTCAAGAATTATTGCGTGCGGCGCGATCGCAGTCATCTTCGGCTGCCCGATCGGTGATTGGCATGGTTGCCGATTTGATTGAGGTCAACGTGGAACACGCCTCACTGATCGATGCCGCATTGGGTGATCGCGCGCAATACATTGTCGTTTCCGGTCCGGAACTTTCTCGCGAACTGGCTTCGAACAAACTGGTGGTGTCCGGACGCGTCGGCGTGCTCGATATCGAACTTACAAGCTCTTCTCCCTCCAGAATGGAATCGGAGTTGACCGATTTACCAGGCGTGATCGGCACCATTGAATCGCTCGTTCAGTGCAATTCCGAACATCGCCCGTTGGTCACGAGACTATTTGCTGGATCATGGCTGGTTCAGGATTTGGCAACCGCATTGGAGTTGCGAAAACAGTTTTCAAGTGTCCTTCGTTGGGTGACATTGGCGGGCGAAATCGTCGAAGCAGACGGTACATTGGTCGTCGGCCCCAAGGCTTCAACGCAGGGCATCGTTTCGCGCCGAAGTGAGTTGCGCTCGCTAGTCGGTCAAATTGAATCGTTACGAAATGAAATCAGCGGTATTGAACAAAATGTATCCGTCCTGAAGAAAGAACTTCGAACCGGAGAATCTCAGGTTCAATCATTGCTAAAAGACAATCGGCAAATCGCCCAGGAACTCGCGACTTTGCAGGCTCGAGAGGTAAGTCTGAATGAAGAATTGAAGCAGAAAAAGGCCCAGCGCAAAACAGTTGACTCGGAGCTCATTTCAGTCAACTCTAGTGTGTCGGAACTCGATGCGTCTGTTGTTTCGCTTACCAAACAGGTTCAAGTCAACGAAAGTCGTCAAAACCAATTCAAATCACAATTGACGACGCACCGCGAAAAAATTGACTTGCTAAAGGTCGAACGGTTAGAGCTGTCTAAACAGGAAACGAATGCTCGAGTGCATTTGGCGAAATCCGAGCAGGCAAAATCTGAGTTGCGCGCGGCGTTTGGAGACATTCCAAACTCAGGAAAACGAAAATCGTCAGGTCGCGGAAAAGGCTGGAGAGGAGCACAAGGCGATCGAGGTTGGAATCACTGAAACCTCCGCAGCCATCGAGGACCTGACGCGTAAGCTTGGGGAGTTGAATCAACAGCGTGAGGAGTTGTCTCAGCAATACAATGAGTTGCAGGCAAATCGACTTGAGCTCGATAAACAGCGCAAAGAGCTTTCGCAACAATTACTGGGACTCCGTGAGAGTATTCATTCCGACGAAGAGAAATTGAATAAGCTGACACTGCGCTCCCAGCAGATGGAAATGGAACGTGAGCAACTTGCGTCTCGCTTGCAGGAAGACTACGGGATATCCGTGGCCGAAGTGGAAAGCCCGGAGACCGAAGCCGCCGAAGAAAACCGTCAGGAAATCGATCGCGAAATCACTGAGCTGCGCCAGAAAATCGGCTCAATGGGAGCGGTGAACATGCAAGCCCTTGCGGAGCTGGAGGAGTTGGAGTCTCGCTATCAATCATTGGACGGGCAATATCGCGATCTGGTTGAGGCGCGTGATTCACTTCTCAAAATCATCAACCGCATCAACAACGACAGTCGCCGTTTGTTTGTCGAGACACTTGAGGCAATCCGTACGAATTTTCAGAAATTGTTTCGTCAAACATTTGGTGGCGGGCAGGCGGATATCATTCTGGAGGAAGGCGTCGATGTATTGGAGGCTGGTGTCGAAATCATTGCAACGCCTCCAGGTAAGCCCAAATTCAGCAACTCGCTTTTATCTGGTGGCGAAAAAGCGTTGACGGCAGTGTCCCTGTTGATGGCGATCTTCCAGTTTCGTCCCAGTCCGTTTTGCGTATTGGACGAAGTCGACGCGCCATTCGATGAAGCGAACATTGGTCGTTTTATCGACGTCTTGAAGAGTTTCTTGAGTTGGACCAAATTTGTAATCGTCACACACTCCAAGAAAACAATGACCGCTGCAACAACGTTATACGGCATCACGATGCAGGAATCGGGCGTGTCCAAGCGAGTCAGCGTACGGTTCGAAGACGTCAGTGAGGACGGGCACATTTCTCAAAAGGCTGTGGAGAGAAGTGAATCAGCAAACGAAGGCGAACAACCCGCAGCCTGATCCGTTATTAGCGGCTCGATGGAAGTGGACGAGGCTAAAAGTCCCTCACTGCTCAATTGGTAATGGACAAGGCTACGAGTCCTTCTCCTGAAATCTCTTTCACCACAAACCACCCTTGCCCACTCGTCTCAGAAAAAAACATCATTGCCAACCAAACGTTTCGAACACTAAGCAATTTCAAAATCGCGAGTTGTTTTTCAATACGACCGTAGCAGTTTGGCAAATTGGATGTCGGTGTTTGCAAGGTACAGGGCTGTTATTTCCAACTCCCCTCCCCTCCAAACCTCCCCTTTTATTGGTGGTCTCGCCAAATTCGTAATCCCGCGACAATTGAAAACCACGTGATTTTCATGCAGGAACCGTTCCATACGCACAACCTGCGAATTAGTGCTAAAGAATTTCCCCGGAATTAACGAACTTAATAATCAGACACATGAGTGTTCTCAATCGATGCTCGCCGCAAGGAGATTGGGGACGGGATTGTTGTCTAAAGGGGGGAATTGCTGTGGAGACGTCTTGTCTTCACGTGATGAGTTATGCGTATCTTGCTTGATCCAGAATATCGATACGTCGTTAGCTCTCATCGATGCCTTTCTTGCCGATTCAACACGTTGAACCAGGTAAACTTTGCCGGTCATAACGATTGTACATTCACGATTATCACCATTTAAATGGTTTTCGTGATTCGACCCACGGAATCGTTTTGACGCTGTCGATGGATTATCAGGTTGCGACGAATGGAATCGTAACAACTGTGTTCAATATGCGAAATGGTTTGCCCTGACCCAGGATGATGTAGCTAGTAACGCCGAACAGCTGCAACGTCACCATGGGGCAAACAGTTACAGAACCTGTGTCAGGTTTTGTAGCGAAAGACGAGTCAAAAGCAATAATGGAGAGCCTGCGATGAAGGTGTTCACAACTGGACAGGTCGCCAAGATCTGTAAAGTGGCCCCACGCACGGTCAGCAAATGGTTCGATTCGGGACGCCTCAAAGGCTACCGGATCCCAGGTTCGCAAGACCGGCGTATCCCACGAGAATACCTGATCAAATTCCTGAAAGAACATGGAATGCCATTGGGTGACCTGGAAGACGAAGCGATGGCTAAAGTCCTCATCGTCGCCCAAGATCAGGTGTTGATTGAAAATTTGAAACGAGAACTGCCACCCGAAAAGAGCTTCAAAGTTGCCGTGGCTGCGAGCGGCTTCGAAGCGGGAATCCAAGCGGAGAGCTTTCACCCAGACTGCATCATCACGGACTTCTCCATCGGGAAGATCGAAGCGATGCAAATCTGCCAAAACCTTCGAAAGAATTCGGACTTCGGCGAAACCATCCTGATTGCACTGTTGCCAGATGATGGAAATCCGATTTCCTTCGACCGCTCAGCAATCAACGAAACGTTCAAAAAGCCATTTGACGCAAGTCTGTTGGCAGAGCGACTGCGAACTTTAATCGGTTCGCGTAAAGAATTGGTCTAATCAACGATTTGGTTGGTCGCCGCAACAGCCAATCATTCATTCAGATATCGCCGTCTTTCGCTTATACCGTCGTGCCGCCCAGCACGACGGTTTTTTTTGTTTTTGCGGCATACTCCTCACCAAAATCCACACCCAATGCATCGGCTACCAAGCTGCAGTCGATTCAACGAACGGCCACGTTCCTGGACGTCTTAACAGAACATTAGAATTTTTCCGATTTTGTCGGAATTGTGAAGGCTTTTCGATTTCCTTACGGACTCACCCTCAGAATGGATTTTCCCTGGAGTCCTATTTCCGCTGCACCATGTCGGCTGGAACTCTTTGGAAAGGCTCGGCCGCAGTTTTTTTGACCCAGGATTGTTCGATGTATTCGATGCTTGAATTTGACGCACTAAGCAAATTGATTTGCCGATTTGGTCTTACTTTGATGTTCATTGCTGCGTTGGTCGGATCGACTTCCGCACAGCAAACAGCCACCTGGACCAATCCCGTAACTTCTCAATGGGAAAATGCTGCCAATTGGTCCACGGTGGACTTTCCCAACAACGGCAATGGCGGCTTTACTTATGACGCCGTGATCGGAACAGGCACGGCAATTTTAAATTCGAACGCGACGATCGAAAATTTTACACTGAACGGCGGCAATTACGGCGGCTTTGGGAACTTGACGGTCAATCAGAATTTTCAATGGCTGTCCGGGAATATGATTTCTCAAGCGCCGTCGTCGTTTGTGCAGTTTCAAACTGGAACATTGAATGCCTCCGGCGCAGTGACTCTTTCGAAAACACTCCGCGTATCCAATGGCTTCTTGCAATGGGATTCCGGCTCCGTCAATTCAGGAATCAATCAAGGTACCTTCGAGCTACAATCCAGTGGCTTGATAGTCAATGGAAACTCCAATCGAACGGCCACGGCAAACGTCAAAATTGACAATAGCTCTGGGTTGTCCGTTAATTCAACTGCGACAATTACCTTCAACGGAGCAACGTTTCAGAACGACGGGATCGTTGCATTGAGTCAAGGAACACTAGTGATCAACTCGGCTTCCGGATCAGGCCCTGGAACCTTCAATGCAGGCTTTGGAACGATCCAGTTCAATGGCGGTAACCACAATTACACAGGAAGTGCCATTGGGCAGAACTATCAGTTTTCCGGTGGAACGGCATCGTTTTCCGGAAACTACAATGTAACCTCCACGACTGTCGATGGCGGAACTGTCGGTGGTACGATGGAGACAGCCACACTGGATTGGACAGGCGGTTCCATTTCAGGTAACGGCGCGCTGGTCACGCATGGCGGTTTGGTCAACGGCTCCAGTCCCCTGACTCTTCAGCAAATACTCCAGGTAGAAAGTGGAATCCTCAACTGGGATCAAGGCAACATTGCGGGTGCAGGAACCATCAAACTGGTTGGCGCTGGACTGCGAACAATCGGTTCAAGCAGCAGGAGTTTCGACGGAACGTTTAATATTGATGGATCCAGTGGTTTGGTCCACAACTCAACAGGGGAAACAAAGTTAACAGGCCCATCGTTCTCCAATAACAATGTCGTTAACATTCAAGCGGGAACATTGAACCTGCTTGTAAGCAGCGGATCCGGAGCTGGATCGTTCACCGTTACTAACAACGGCACGCTAAAATTTTCAAGCGGAAATCAAAACTACTCCGGAAACATTAATGGTCAGGGGGCACTGGTCGTCAGCGGCGGGCAAATTGGATTGTCCGGCGCAAATATCGAGGCCGGTTCGTTGACCGTAACGAATCCAGGCACGTTGAAGTTGGCTGGCAACAATTCGGTCATGATCAACGGCAACATTTCCAACTCGGGTGTCTTGCGAGTCGTCAATTCTTCGACAACTGGGTTTGGCGATTTATCCAACAACGGAATGATCGAAGTCATCGGTTCAACCGCGGAGCTTGTGACGTATGGAACACAAGTGCAGTCAACCGGAACGATACGGCTGGTCGACAATGCGCAATTTTTTACCGCCTCTTCATTGAATTTGGTAGGCGGTTCGTTAGAAGGCAATGGTAACGTTATTGGTTTCGTGAATGGGGACCATGCGTCGACATTGTCAGCCGGTGCATCGGCAGGAATCCTGAACATCTCGAGCGGATTGGCGTTCGCCGGGACGATTGAAACGGAAATCGGTGGAACCATCGTCGACGGAACAACGCCAATTGCAACCATCGTCAACAGCGGAATTGATGCAACGTTGATCGACTACGATCAGATCAATGTTTACGGAAACGTGACGATTGCTCCGGGAACCATATTCGATTTGTCGTTCATTAATGGCTTTACGCCAGGAACGAGTGACTTCTTCGATATCCTGACGGCAAATGTCCTTTCGATTGACCTTGGACTTGTCACGTTCAGTGGAGTCTCTGGCTACAATGTGAACGCCCAAGTCGTAAATTTGAACGACCCTGGCTACGGAAATCGTGACGCGTTGCGGTTGAGCTTTTCGGCAGTACCGGAACCGGGTGCTTTGTTGCTCGGCAGTTTCGGTTTCGGGGTCGTGTTTCTTCGTCGGCGTCGAACGGCTGTTTGCTGGAAAACGGATTCAATCTGAGAAACGGGTGCTTTGCGACCGTGGGGCTGCCTTGACGACACTGGTCGGTTCGTTAAACTATCGCATTGCCGAAAAATCAGGCCGCGGTCGTGGCGGAATTGGCAGACGCGCAGGTTGAGGGCCTAGTGGTAGTAATACCGTGGAGGTTCAAGTCCTCTCGACCGCATTGGAAAAACGGGGGTTTTTTGATTCCCGTTTTTATTTGCCGCGTGCCCGTACACGAAATGTACACGCTGGCCATGAAGGCCTATTTGCTCAAAGCCCATCTGGCAATCTGAATTGGGTTTTCGAGGCACAAAAATTCCCAAACCACGGACTTCATAGTCGCCGTCGGTAACCGAGTCGCGGCGCTAGATTTTCCATTGTCAAAAACGACGGTTCCGCGACTTCGGTTCATCGCATGGTTCGTCGATCTATTGCCTTCGCTTCCGGCGAAAGTTTGTACGCCGCAATTGCGTAAACGAAGGACGTAGCGATACCGAATATCGCCATCACCTCAACACAGAATCTACCGTATAGAATCGGGGTTGCAAGGCCAACGCTATTCTTCTCGTAGAATGTATGCGGAATACGATTCCAAAACAACGAAAACGTGATGCCGTACGCAAATGCCCAAACGAGCGAAGTAAAGTAGTGAAGGATTGCAGCGAATTGCCATCGTAGTTGCAAGCGATGGTGCAGCAGTAGTGTCAACGCCGTCGGAGCCAGCAAAACCACAAGTGAAACGCAACTGTCCCGGAAATCGACCGCAAATTTGGTTATGGCAAGGTGCAGTGCGGCAATCGCGGTTACCAGCATCGCGTCACGGATGGCAAGGGGTTTCAAATTGTGAGTGTCACGAAAGACGATGGCTGATTTGATTCGACGAACGAACAGGATCACCAAGCCGGAAGAGGTAATCGTTCCACTGAAGTAGGCACCACAAGTCCGGCTTTGGTGCATCCGCTGGTTACTCGGGAATCCTGGAAGTGACAGGCGACTGAGCCAAGTCTCTGCGGCTTCGAGTTTCCGCCTCCGTCAAGCACTCCGTTCTCCTGGGTGACATTATCAATTCCGCCTGACGGGTTCATGAATCAACGCGTTGCCGCAAATCGGGCATTGAACCGACTTACTCCGTCCGATGCGGACACAGAACTCCTGCCACCGCATCGGTTGCAATTCATTTTCTTCGATCGCTCGCTGGCCACACTGTTGCCGAGCATCGTTGAGTTCCTCGCGTTTGTAACCCGCGTATAGACCGTAGCCACGAACCGTTGGCATGCCTGGCGGGAGAACGTGATTCAAGATGCGTTGAGGAAAGTGTGGGTCGGCAAACATACCTCGCCATCACATGATTCACCGTTGCTGCGACGACAACGAAAACGAACATACTCTTTCGAAACATCCATGATTCGATGATTGGACAACGGCCCGCCTTTGAGATAGCGAGCCAGATAACGAACCACCCCCAATCCATGCGTGTATCGTTCCAGCAACTTGACGTTGAGCGTCTGACGTCCCAGCCGATTCAAAAGACCGCGACAGTGTGATTCTGATACATCGGGAGGCAAGCGCAGCTCGCCGCGATCCAAAGCTTGCAGAAGTTCGGCACGAAGCTTCCCGCGATAGATCATCATCAACACTTTGCGAGGCAAGAGGCACTGTTTGACACAATGCCGCCAACGCCCCTTTGCATCCAGCCCGCCTGCGGTGACCAGCACATGCAAGTGGACATGGATAGCCAGTGATTGACTCCAGGTGTGTAACGTAGCCAGCAAACCGGGTCGTGCCCCGAGGTACTTGGGATCGTCCAGAAGCATCAATAATGACTGCGAGGCCGCTGCAAACAGGGCTTCAGAAAAACGCCGACGGTTGTAACGCCACAAACGATTCAGTGGTTGAGGTACAGTAAACACAACGTGATGATGCGGACATTCGAGCAACCGCTGCGACCAACCCGCAAGCCACTTCTCTCGCGACAGGGCTGCGCAGTTGTTACAGAAACGATGGCGACAGGAGTTGTAGCCCAAGCTCAGTTCGTGGCCTTCAACGCATCGAATGCGATGCATGCCCAAACGCGCCGTGCGACAACACGCGATTGCATTGGCCGCTCGCCACATCTCAGGTGCAAGATGTAACTGCTGAGTATGCCGAGAGAAATGCTGTTGAAAAATCTGCTGAACCGTTAACTTCATATATAAAGTATAACGTCGCCCCGCACTCCCCTGCGGCCAGTTCAACGAACAGGATCACCAAGTCGGAAGAGGTAATCGTTCTATTGAAGAAAGCACCGCAAGTCCGGCTTTGGTGCATCCGATTGTTCTGTCACGTCTTCTGGAGATCGCTGAAGTCATCGGCTACAAGTTCGACCTTGCCTGTTTCGTGATCCCACCAGTATACCGAATGTTGAAGTGTGTTTGGATGTTCGGGCATCGGAATCAGCACCAACAAATCACCGCTGCCGTTTTCGCAATCGCGACGGCATCTGACGGGAAACCGTGCCAGTCTCTTCGTGCAGAAATTGTTTCGCGATCAATGCTGCCGCATGTTCGTTGGATTCGTTTACGGTCGGACGCATCGAGAAACGGAAACAAGTCGAATCGGTCAACGCGTGTTCGGACGGTGCCACCGTTCATTCTTGACATTGCCGTAACGAACGACGCCGGGAATCGCACGCCGAGTTTCACTTCGGCTTGCATGATCCATTTTGCGTCAACGGGAAACGGCATAAGTGATGTGCTTCCTAAGTGACAGAACGACAAAGGTAACCGAGTGCGAACAAAAGACGCTGCCATCAATTGCCGCGTGATTGAGCACTTCGGTTCACCGGATTGTTCGTCGACCAGTTTATGGAGGTGAGACGGTCACCAACCCGGTCGACGTTGAGTCTCAAGTGTATCGTGTGAAATCCGTCGCGGTAAATCCGGGACGAAAGTCTCACGCAAAGACGCCAAGCCACAAAGTTTCGTTATGCCGCTGAATCGTGCATCCGACATGAATTGTGCGAGCATCCCGTCGAGGCATCGGATATTCGGTAACGTCTATCGAAGTACCGACGATATTCAATTGGCGTCAACATCGTTCAAAATCCAAATTTCAGTCCCAATGGGAACGTCGGATTTGGCAACGCCCGTTAGGATGACTGCAAACCGATGTTCCGTAGGTGGTGGCGTCTGGTGAACAAAATTAATTGAGGCCGTCGCTTCAAATTCCTGGCCGTCCGGGCGTTTCAGCACGACTGGAATTTGGCCGGGGGAGGCCAATGAATCAACAAGCGGGCCTGGAACCACGATCAAGCCGCGACCGGCAATGTCGAAAACATCCTCAACGGTCAGCAGTTTCGATTGGGTCACCATGTCTTGTCGACGAACGCTAACGATCACCGAGCCGCCGGAGTGATCTATGCTTCAAAACACGCGCTTGCGGCGGCTTCTCGTGCATCGTTTTGTTATCTCTCGCTGTTTCTTCGGCCTACTGTCATGGTTAGTCTTGATGCAACGCAGCATACCATAAACAAAATCCACGCTCCCGCCACAATTGCAATCTGCGCCGATCTCTGCGGTGGCGTCACCTCGTCAATTGACTCATTCCCGATTGCGAAAGGCAACCGCTCCTCTTCCGTGTGTATTTCGATCCTTGGCGGTATGATTGATAAAGCATTGCCGAGTTGTTCAGTTTCGGCTAGACGTCTCGATCGCTGATTGTTGGAGTGGTACGGAATTTCGGAGAGGAATGGTGCAGGTTTGTGACTGAGGTTTGGAAACAAGCGGTGAATGTGCGGTGCAGCCAAAAGGCTAGTTGAAATTAGTAGCGCGACTAACGCGGTGGCAAAAACAAGAGTTCGGACAGAGAACTGAATCTTGAATTTGGACCAATTCACCTGCATTCGAGACTCCATTCGGTAAAGCGAGATAACGACCGGCATCACCGAGCACGAGGAGTTGACTCAACGCAAGTCAAAACGGCCGATCGAGTGCTTCGCGTGCATGCCATTGTTACGCCATTTAGGAATTGGGTTTGCGATTTGCTTCGAGCATCGCCAGCGTTTCTTGCACAGCAGGGTCTGCAAGTGCATTTTGAACGGCCTTGTCCACAGCGTGAAACGCGTAGGGGTGAGTATATCCAAATTCATTCCCTGATTCTATAAGGAAGTCTCGCCACATCGCTGCCTCATATCCGAAGTCAGCGTTTGTAATCTTACGCAGAGAATGTAGTCCTAACATCATCGCTCTTTTCCTGGCATTCAAGTTTCTAGCTGGCACCAAATCTCGCTCTGCAGACTCGTAGCCAACCAGAGACAGCATGTCGATATGAATCGGCATCGCATTCCCGAACGACATCAATGTCATGATTCAACTACCGGTTGTAAGCAAACTACATGAAAGGCGTAACGTCGGCCGTAACCGAGCGGCGACGATAGATTCTCAATTTCAAAACCGCCCGACTTCGCCGCTTCGGTTCACGGCATGGTTATCGGACTTCCGTGGCGGCATCGCCTGACAGTTGCAGAGGTTTTACCGTGTCCATTTTATCCCAGAACGTCGCGCCTTGCACGATCGAAAGGACGTCATCGCCATTGATCCAACCTTTTGTGATCCTAGTAAGATCGTCGGAGCCAGCGATCACAACGCAAGCATTCTCGCGAATACCGAAAACAGTTCCCAGGCGAACCGGAGTGTCGCACGCCGAAAGTCGTACCTCCCAACAGTAGTCCCGATTGAATCCAAGTCGTCCGCGTCGGACGAATTCGATTTGGCGTTGATGCGTGGAGATCGAGAACCACGACCAGTATTCATCGGCGGTGACTCTGCATCCCGACTCGGCCAAATCCGTCAACAAATCGGTGAGGTTGTTCCCGAATGTCGTCACCGGTCTTGGATCGACGAATCCGTCAGGCCATGAATGGTAGGTACTCATCTGCGTTTTGAACTATGTCCGATAACGATGGCGGTAACCGAGTCGCCGCCAAAGAACTATAATTACAAAAAACGCGATATCGGCGACTTCGGTTCACCGCTTGGTTATCCCGCTTGTGCAAGTTGAGCGAGTGCACGTGCCACGACGCCAAACGCAATTGCCCCAATTCCCAGCAGAACGCTGATTCCGGCCATTGAAAACACAATCGTTCGGTCGCGTTTCGTTTCTGGCTTTCTGGTTCTCAGTGCGAGAGCAATCACGATGACGCCCAGCACAATTGCAAGATACCCACTGTAGACAAGTGAAGCGACAATACCAACGCAAGAACAAAGAGTCAGTATCAAAAACGCGCCGGAAATTCGGGCTGGCGAATAGGTGCTTTCCATTTGTAAGCCTTGAGCGTCAAATGTTTGTCAGTTTGTGTTTTGCTTCGAATTCGGGAACACGATTCTAAACGTTGCAGGCATTAGCAACAACGATTGATCCGGAAATGCGGCCTAGTTGCGAGGGATAACGACGGCGGTAACCGAGCCGCCGCCAAAAAACTATGACGTCAAAAAACGCGCCATCGGCGGCTTCGGTTCACCGCTTGGTTATTTGGCGATTGCGTCGTCCGGTCAGACATAGCTACGGCGATCACCGGGAAATGCAAATGGATGTTCGTTTGCATCGAACAAATCGTACAACGCATCTGTCCCATTGTCGAGCTTCAGTTGGCATTCGGCAGTTGTGATTGGAACGCACCAGATCAGTTGCACCGGTTCAGAATTAATATGGAGCCTGTCACCAAGCGTCGAATCTGGATTAACGATTGATGGCATGAAGAACATTGTGTCTAGACTATCTGTGTCGAAAAGCGGTTCCGGCGGTGTGCCGTTTGGCATCGAGTGTCCCCAATGCAGCCAAGTATTATTGTCATGAACAAAATGCGCTAGTCGCCGAAGTAGTTCCGGGTAGTCATCTCGATTCTCTGTTGAATAGAAAATCAGTTCAGCACGGCGATAGTCAGCGCCGAGTTCGGGGGGCGCATTCATCGGTAGGTCGCTCATCCCACCGGTAACGAATGTGAAAAAATCTCGTTTACCACTGGGCGGGAATCGATAAACGTCGATGTGTGGGACCAACGGCAAGAGTTCGTGAAGAACCGTATCGGATTCGCCAAACAGTTCTGAATAGATTCGTTCGCGGTCTTCGGTATTCGCGAGAGTAGATTCTTCGAGGAAGCCGATCTCGGGCTTAGGTGCGTCACCATCGCCATACTTGATAAGCCTGGAACCACCTGGGGACTTTCCAACTTCTTTTGGCGAGGGCTTGCGGCGGAACCAGTCTTTCATTGTCATGAACGCTCACTCTAGCCAAATAACGAACAGGATCACCAAGCCGGAAGAGGTAATCGTTCCACGGAAGAAAGCACCGCAAGTCCGGCTTTGGTGCATCCGCTGGTTATCCGGCATTTTAATTGCGTTTGCGTTTTTGGTCACAAATTTTGAACGCGCGTTCGACTTGTCTCATTGTATCATCCACATCCGCATCGAGTTCATCGCGAAGCTTCGGATCGCAGCGTTCCAGGCGAAAACCGGGCCAAGTCGGGCATGCGAGTTTAAAAGCGTCCCAATATTTTGTGAACGGATCAAACGGTTCCTGTTGAATCAGAGATTTCCGATACCAGAGCAGAGACTGGAAAAACCTCGCAACCGATATCGTATTCTCCAAATCGTCGAAGTCGGGTTTTTCGTCGGACCAAACGAATGCAGCACCAAACAATTCAATGCTGCGTTCAGCGTTTGGATCGAATTTCAGTCGCTCGAATCGCGT
Source organism: Pirellulaceae bacterium (assembly GCA_041399045.1). GTDB lineage: Bacteria > Planctomycetota > Planctomycetia > Pirellulales > Pirellulaceae > BJ22. The sequence goes on from JAWKTO010000002.1 coordinate 478,006, forward strand.
CGCAAGCGCTGGAATCTGTTGTAGTGTCAGTTCCATACGTGGAGCCGGATAACGAACAGGATCACCAAGCCGGAAGAGGCAATCGTTCCACTGAAGAAAGCACCGCAAGTCCGGCTTTGGTGCATCCGCTGGTTATGTCACATTGGGCGTTTGTACTCGGCCAAAAAGCCGTCAAGGGATTTTGCAATCTGTGATGGAGTCCAGAATCGCCCATGGCTATCGTCAACAACAAAATTTGATGTTGCCAAGCAGTTGATTGTAATCTCTCGCACGAGATCACAAGCTTCATTTTGGTGTGACCGACGGAATTCCGTGATCATTGAATATGAAGGATGGTTGTCAAGCAACTCGGAAATCTGGTTGATCTCGGATGCTGTATAGTCAGCCTCCAAGGATGAGTAGCCGTACATCAGAACCAGATAGTTTCCGTGGATTGGGGCAGCCCATGTCTCGGCATCAAAACGCACATGATGAGCGAGCAAACTCTGCACATCCTCGCGTGACGAGATACCGAAATGAAAAATGACTCCTTCTGCCAACTTGACGTCTCTCCAGTGACATAACGTCGGCGTTCACCGAGCCGGAACCAGTGAACTATCCATTTCAAAAAACGCCTCAAGTCCGGCTTCGGTGCAACGCTTTGTTCTGTTTCGACTTTGCGCTACCGGTAACCCTTGATTGTATAAGGGGAGTTTTCCCGGTCGTCGTGGTTTAGTTGTCGTGTTTCCATTGTACGTACATTCGTGGAGTAGACTACGTAGGGTGTCGGACGTATCCCTGTCCCATTCACAAAGCAGCGAGCAATCGCGTCCGAACGGCGTATTGCGATCAAGTCTATTCGCAATGCTGGGTGATGTGGGTCGGATTTGCTGTGAAATAAGTGAATTGCGTTATGGAGGAATCGGGGTGGTGTTTGAGGACGGTCAAGGAAATACGCATGAACGTCAAAGCCCAATTCAGACGCCGCCGAAACGATAGTATCGAATTGGGAACAGCGCCCGCGTTCAAGTTTAAGCACAACGGTTTCGGACTCGTATTCCTCTACCGCTGCCGTTAAATACACGCGGCGGGAATCGTGCAAAACGTAGTGTTTCGAATCGACCTGATTTTCATGCGCGTCACGTACGATGTGGTCAAAAACATCCCAATCGATTGCGAAATCGCAGCAGCACCGTATGGCAGCAAGACACTGTTCGAGTTCGTGGCCAATCGTGATCACGTGATTTTCATTAAGAAACAGAACGAACAGGATCACCAAGCCGGAAAAGGTAATCGTTCCACTGAAGTAAGCACCGCAAGTCGGCTTGGTGCATCCGCTGGTTACTCGGGAATCCCGGAAGTGACAGGCGACTGAGCCAAGTCTCTGCGGCTTCGAGTTTCCGCCTCCGTCGGCACTCCCGTTCTCCTGGGTGACATTATCAATTCCGCCTGAACGGATTTCAAATTAATGTATCGGGTGTTCCATTCGAAGCAACAGAAACCGACCTATAAACTGCAGGTTCTAAATATCCGAATCGTGGCAAGCATCAATTCTGCAAGCGCATCAGCCGCGCCATCAATCGCGTCCACACCACGGCATCCCGAGTAACGACCGGATTCAGCGAGTGCGAGCGGAAGACTCAACGCAAGCTAAAACGGCCGATCGAGCACTTCGCTGCAATCCTTTGTTCGTCGATTTAGTATATGCAAGATCCTCGATGCAGAATTGTTCCAGCTTTGCATTTCGGGCAATTCTGCCCTGGGTCGCACCACTGTGCGATCGAGTCACTCGCCCCGCAAGCCGGGCAGTCAACATTGTCGAATTTCAAACGAGAAACGCCATCAGCCCGCCTGTAATTGGCCAAGTTCGATGTCTTTCTCATCTACAGCGACAAACACGCCCGTCGGAATATCGTTTTCGCCATCAAAGGTGAAAAACCTTGGTCGCTCGCCTTTGTGAAGGTTTTCCCCATTCAGATGCACCGCCACCAAGTGTGAAATGCGTTGCACAGCTCCGGCAGTAAACGTGTTGCCCAGCCGAATGGTGAGACCATCGAGCAGAACTCGAAGTCACGGTCAGCGCATCGGTATGTGTTTCCGAACATGGTTCTTTCGACGAACGTAGAGTTCACCAGTTTGTGAAAGACCCGGTGTATCATCAAGATGAAGCGTTTTGCCACAAATCTGGTGCAACGTTTTGTTGAACTGGCCGTTTGATCGCCTTGAAGGCCGTTAGTTGGGGAAGGTAAGGAAAACGCTTTTGGCCTGTTCATGCTCGGGAACGGTTTGCGCCCATAACCCGCGTGTTCGCGGCTAGGAAAGACGCCGGTAGCGCGAGGTGGAGCGACCGTTTTGATTGTCAGGCGAGATCAAGTGATTCATTCAGTATCCTTTCGGCATCACTGCGGGGGGGCCGCGCGTTCGGACAGCTCGACGGGCTCATGAATCAACGCGTTGCCGCAAATCGGGCATTGAGTCGACTTACTCCGTCCGATGCGGACACAGAACTCCTGCCACCGCATCGGTTGCAATTCATTTTCTTCGATCTCTCGCTGGCCACACTGTTGCCGAGCATGGTTGAGTTCCTCGCGTTTGCAGCCCGCACTTGCCGGGCCGTAGCCACGAACCGTTGGCATGCCTGGCGAAGGAACGTGATTCAAGATGCGTTGCAGGAAAGTGTGGAGTCGGCAAACAAACCTCGCCATCCGATTCGCCGTTGCTGCGACGACAACGAAAACGAACACCTTCTTTCGATACATCCATGATTCGATGATTGGACAACGGCCCGCCTTTGAGATAGCGAGCCAGATAACGAACCACCCCCAAGCCATGCGTGTATCGTTCCAGCAACTTGACGTTGAGCGTCTGTCGTCCCAGCCGATTCAAAATGCCTCGACGGTGTGATTCTGATACATCGGGAGGCAAGCACCAGTTCGCCCGCGATCCAAAGCTTCCAAGTTCGGCACAAAAGCTTCCACCTTTGATAGATGATCATCAACACTTTGCGAGGCAAGAGGCACTGTTTGACACAATTCCGCCAACGACCGTTTGCATCCCAGCCCGCACCTGCGGTGACCAGCACATGCAAGTGGACATGGATAGCCAGTGATTGACTCCAGGGTGTGTAACGCTGCCAGCAAACCGGGTCGTGCCCCGAGGTACTTGGGATCGTCCAGAAGCATCAATAATGACTGCGAGGCCGCTGCAAACGGGGCTTCAGAAAACGCCGACGGTTGTAACGCCACAAACGATTCAGTGGTTGAGGCACGGTAAACACAACGTGATGATGCGGACATTCGAGCAAGCCGCTGCGACCAACCCGCAAGCCACTTCTCTCGCGACAGGGCTGCGCAGTTGTTACCGAAACGATGGCGACAGGAGTTGTAGCCCAAGCTCAGTTCGTGGCCTTCAACACATCGAATCCGATGCATGCCTAACGCGCCCGTACGACAACACGCGGTGGTGGCCGCTCGCCACATCTCGGGTGCAAGATGTAACTGCTGAGTATGCCGAGAATGCTGTTGAAAAATCTGCTGAACCGTTAACTTCATATATAAAGTATAACGTCGCCCCGCACTCCCCTGCGGCCAGTTCAACAGACAGGATCACCAAGCCGGAAAAGGTAATCGTTCCACTGAAAGCACAAGTCCGGCTTTGGTGCATCCGCTGGTTATCCGGCGCAATCTTATTGATGGTTAATATTGGCGATTGGGTGCTTTGCAATCAACATACCGATCAAGGACCAGCAGCATCAACCCAGTCGCGATTTCAGTTACGTGGGCTCTAAATACGAAGCGGTACATTTCGTAGCCGCCTACTCCCACGGTCAGCACCCATGGGTGGCGTGAAAAAAAACATCCCAACAAACCACGCCCCAATCATTATTAAGGAAATGGCAAGCCATATTGACATTTTCATTGGCCCAAAAAGGTCGGCATCCGATCCAAAATGCAGCCAGAACTAGGAATGGAGATTGAAAATGTAGTCCAGTTTCGACGGTGACAAAGTAGGCAATAAATGAACCGGCAACTGAGAACGCCGCCGCTGCAGTTAGGATTCGAAGAACCCGTGGTCTCAACTCTGCTCTCCTCAAGCCGGATAACAGTATTAGTTATCTCCGGCTTAGCCGGAGATAAAATTTTATTAGCGGATTATCTCCGACTCAGCGCCGTTTTATCTCCATCTCAGCGGAGCGTCAACATTTTGACGTTCTCTATTATCGACTATCTGCCACACGGTTTTCAACACCGAATCTAGGAAGAACAGGAGGTTTGAGGGAAATAGCGGCACGCAAAGCCAATCCGCCAAAAGACGTGAAACTCCTAACTTGGGCCGCCGATCTTGCCGTCGGTGATCGTGAGGGTGACGGCGATGGTTTGTAGGGAATTGGACGCGTTGGAGTCGATGACGGTGATCGTGGCGTTGTAGGTTCCTTGCGCCAGCGCGGAAGTGGTGAACGAGACAGTGATGGTGTCGACCTCGCCGATACTGGTTCCGGACGTTGGTGATACGGACATCCAGCCGGCACTGTCGGTGATCAAGTACTCGAATGTTCCGGTGCCGGTGTTGTCGATGTTAAAGGTTTCGTTACCATGCGAACTACCCTCATAGGCCGTTGGTGTGGTCGATGTTGGGAAAGTGATACGATTGGATATGCAGGTAATTCCACTGTGTCAAAAGGGACAGATTCGATTACTGGAGAATTTTTCCGTTTGAGATTAGCCTGATCAAGTCGCTAGGAGGAACGAAAAATCGTTCAGCACCGCACTACTATCCTAACGCTGTTGGTATGTACCACAGTCGTGGCGATTTTGATCGTTGCGGACAGAGGCGACTGGCCTTTCTTTTGCCTTGTGGGGGCTCTCTGTCTGGTCGTCCAAACGATTGTTTACAATTTTCTTGGCTGCGAATGTTCACAGCCAATCAACTAACGCCTTTCTTTTTTCTCGTGGCATTTTTTGGTTGCTTCCGTTGTTCTGCGGTCGTTCAAACTCAGCTTGGGCTCTACGAACAAATATGCCGTCAGACTATTTTTAAGCGAGCAGTACAACGCTACGCAAGTGAAGCTTGTACTCTTGCCATCGAGATTGACGATAGGATTGCAGATTATTGGGCACATCGCGGAGCGTCAAAACATAATGGGGAACCATGAGTCTGCAATCGAAGATCTTTCAACGGCATTGAATCTTGATGTTACGCGTAAATCGCTTTCTGCTACCGAGGTCAATCTTATATGGCCGTGGAGAAATTTTCCCGCGGCGACGGACGACTTTTCTAACGTAAAATGTACGACCGCCGACCATTATTTCGTTGCCTTTTGTCGAGCTCATTTACACGAATGTCTGCATCATTGGGAACTTACTTTTTGATGATTTTCTGCTTGCGTTTCAATTGGATTCGACCAAGGTTGACGCAGGGATCGCGTTAGCCCGATTGCAGGCGGGATGCCCAGAGGAGTCAGTTGCGCGACTCGGCGAAAGCAATTGAAAACGCGAATCTTATGTGTCTGCGAACGCGATGGGATGACTGGGCCGCAATTAGCGTGTTGGGTGCTGCTCATGCCAGGGCTTCTGGAGAATTTGATTTTTGGCACTCAAGTACGCGAGAATGGCTTTGGAACTTGCATCGGATGATGAGAAACCGGAACGTGTACGCAGGATTGCTCAGTTTGAGGATCAAAAACCATTCCGTATCCCGACGACGGATACGATAACCGGTGTTCAAAAAGACGCGTCTTAGAATGAAGCAACGTAGCGAAGTAATCGCTGCCGAGCAACGTCGCGATAGGCTAAATAGGTGCGAGTGCACGTTTGCTAACTGTGGAATGTTCGAGGTATTGTAATATCTTCGCGTTGACTTGTGATCGATCCGAGACGTTATGCGATTTTTTGGATTTTATGAAGCTCAGATTGAAATTCTCGCTTCGGCTATTATTTGGATTCATCTGCTTCGTGAGTTGTGTCTTGGCGGCTTCTATCAATGCGCGATTCCCAGCGTCGATTGGCCTTCCGATCTTTGCAGGATCACGCAGGTGATTCTCGATACGCAGATACAAATGGGTATTGGCCAGCCTTCACCGCTATGGCGTTTCCTGGAGTCTTTGCCGAACCGCAGGTTGCATGGATTCATTTCGTGGACTCAGGTCAGTTTGTTCAACTGGGAGAGTTGAGGGTTGAAAAAACAAACGCTAGATCAGAGCTTGAAAAACTGATCGCGGACACTAATGCTGCGGGATTCACCGAGGTTAGGTTTGTTCAGATAATATCGGATGGATTCGTACAGCACTCACACTTGGACGTGGTCAAGTTGTTTCCTGGCTTCGGAGACGGCAGGTACTGGTTCACCCCAGCCGATCAATATCAAACTCAAATGACACTCAACAAGGAAACGCTCGGATTGAAACGTTAGGCGACGAAATCGCATGTGCGAAACGTTTAGAAATGGTTAAACGGGAGGTTTTGGGATTGGTTCGGTGAATTTCTCCAACATCTCGTATCCAATCGCGAACTTCCCTATTGTTGATCTGGGAGTTCTGATGCGAGTTTACAATCACGGTCCCGCCCGTCGTCGGCCCATGTGGGTCTGGATTCCGCTGCGAAAAGCACGTACTCGGTTTGAGGCCGATTGTTGCTGCCTGCTGGCATTCGGTGTGACGTTGTTTCAAGTCGCGCGTGGATTTTGGGTGCCGATTGCTTGGTTGTACGTTCCGTTCGCTCTCGTTTGGACCGTATGGACTTGCGTTGCCTGTATTTGGGTGGAAAGGTTCGATTCGTGGACTGAGTAACCGTAAATGTCTTTAGGTTAAATGGAAGTTGCCCGACGAATTCTTCGGAAATGCCGTGTGTGGATCGCTTGGAAAGAGGCTGGATCTGGAGCGGTGTGACAATGGAGTGTTGGCTTGAATGGTTTCGCTTGCCGTTTGATAATACTGGCTTGGGGCACTTGCCAAATAACATGTTGAATTCCGCAGTCAGCCTGCGGTGCAAATCATTGAATTGAGCCACACGACTGACTTGGGAAGTTAAATGTCAAATCAATCGCCAGAACCGCCGCTACTTGACGAAGCCCTCGTTCAAAAGCTCTCTGAATTGCCAAATGGTATCGATGGATGCGAAGAAGCCAATGCGCTTAAATTGGTGCAGGAGTTCAATTCTTTGGCCAGGGCATTTCTTTGGTGACGGAAATGACTCGCGAGAACTTACGCCGGAGGAAATGGCAGGCGCAATTCTTGATCGATATCACAAGGGAAAGTTTTGAACCCAATGTGCCCGAACATGTGGAGTAGGTGGAGGTGAGACGCGATGTCTTCGCGAATTGTTCATTGCATCCGGACTTGATCATTGATTGGGCGGTATTAGCAGAAGCGACTGGCGAAGGCGGGCCTTTGCATTGGTTTGACAATCGTTGAAAACACCGGCAGGCACAAAAAATGCCACAGGCGACATCGCTTGTGGCATTGTGATGTGCGAACCGCCGTTGGGGCGGAATGCTATTTTTGAACGGGAACGCAATACAATCGCGAGCGGTCGGTCAGATACATATTTCCGTTAGCGAAAACGGGTGTGCTGTAGACCGAAGAAAAATTGATCGTATCGAACTGTTTGATTACCTTTGGCTCGGAAGTATCGGCAGCAAAAACCATCAAGCGCCCGTCTTCGGTACCAATGAAAACTTTGCCATCCGCATACATCGGTGAACCCCAGATCGCGGATTTCATATCGAATGCCCAATGGCGTTTTCCGGTTTCGAAATCCAGACAATGCAAGAAACCACTCAGGTCCGACATGTAAACCGTGCCATCGTGGACTGACGCAGTTGACATGGTACGACGGAAGATGTTTTCACCTTCGTCATCAACGCCGCCGTAGTGCCATATCTGGCCCGAATCAGCATTGGGGCTTCCCTTGGAATTGATTTCGCCAAGTTCTGGGCTGATGTCTCCCGTTTTGGTCGCGTCAATCCGATAGAAGTGCCCGGTACCTTCACCATGCTCAGGGTCTTGGCCTACTGCCAGCAAGACTGAATTGTCGTAAAATACAGGTGTGCCAATGATGTTGTTTCGCGATCCAAGCCCGCCCAATTCCCATTTCGTGTCTTTCGGATTCAGGTCGAATGTCCAGCGGATTTCGCCGTCGTCGGCATTGAGCGCGTAACAGATTCCGTCACCGCCAGGAAAGAACACGAGTGTTTCGCCATTAACCTCACCGACTGCTGGGCTGCTCCACTGGCCGTGCAGAACACGGTCGCCTGGTGCGTCGTTTTCCCAAATCAGTTCGCCCGTTTCTTTGTTCACGGCGATGAAGGATGGTGCGAAGGGAGAAGGGACCTCCAAGTGTGCTTCTTCAACACCGTTACTCGTAATAATGAAAACCTTGTCATCGACCACGATCGGTGAACTTGTCGCGAGATTATGCGGGAAGACACCGAGAGCTTCGATCATATCGATGCTCCAGATGATGTCAGCGTCATGTTGTTCCGCATCAACCTCGTCTTGAAAAGGGCCGTCGTTTTCACCATCCGTGAATCCTTCGGTGTCAAGGCACATCAATTCGCAACGGTTGGTAACTACCCACATTCGGTCGCCTTCCACAAATGGAGACGAACAGATCCCTTGTTCTGGCCAGTCCATCACTTGTCCGATCTCTAATTTTTCTCGCGTCAGCTGCCAGATGAACGAGCCGTCTTCTTCGTTGAAGCAAAGAACAATGCCTCGATCACCCTTGTGGTTTTCGCGATACTCGGCACCGTTGTTGGTGCCGACATACACCTTGCCATTCGCGATCACAGGGTTGCCGTAGGTCTGCGTGCCAAGGTTGGCGACCCATTTCACATTCGTCTGGGCTTTTAGATCGAAGTCTAGTGAAATTCCAGTTGCCTCGCTGGCCATGTTTCGGTCAAGCGAGCCGCCCCACATGGGCCAATCGCCAGTGACATTGTCTTGAGGTTTCGACGAGACAACCTCGTTCTTGGATTTGCCATTATCGTTTTCATTGGCAAAAACTGACCCATGCCAGAATAATGCGGCGGCGACCATTGCCCCCAAGTATTTCGTATTCAACATTATTTCGCCTGTATTCGTTTGTTGTTTGGTTAATGAATTAATGCGGAGTCAATCTAGACCATTGGTCCTGACGCTCCGCGATAGTGCTTCAACATTTACTCGTCGAACATGACTTTGACATTGTCAAACATGCAATCAGTGGTCGCGTAGACGTACAGTCCTGGGCTCCCCGATTCATTTGCATGGGGGTCGGTCGTTTCCAAAGTCCAAGCATCTGGTTCGGCCTCACCTGTTTTCCAGATTTTGCCAAACAGATTTGCCTCGCCGTCGACAACCTTCACCTTAAACTTCATGGTATACCACGTGTCGGCTTCCGCGTTGAACGAGGCATCGGCTGCCATTCTCAAGTGCGGTTGCCAGCTCTGCATTTGAACTTTGCGATAATTGCCCTTGATCATGAACGTGTAACGATTGGCGGTAATGCCAATGTTTGGAAGCTGACGGCCGCGTTTCTGCATGCGAACATCTGCTTGAATGGTGTAGTCCTTCATGTCCGGGCTGCCAATAAAGACTGTGTGTCCGGGACGCCCCTTGGAGTTACCAATCCCGCCCAGCAGCATCACGGTATTACCGTCGACGGACGTTGGTTTCGTTTTGATGTGTGCACGAACCCATGTGGGCGGCACGGCGACTCCCTTCAGACCTTCGAAATCCCACGCCCAATCGCGGTTGCCATTGAAGACACGAACACGTGCCTTGGCGGTCAAATCGCCTACGGAAACCGACAAATTGCCCGCAATGTCTCGGTCCAGTTTTGGAGCAGTGACCGTAGCGCCATCAATCTTCAAATCCTGCAATCCTGGATCGGCAGACAATGTCGCCGGCATCTTCTTGATGAAGCGTCCGTGATCGTCAAAACAATGTACCTCGTACTCGACGCTTTCACCCGCGGGCAAAATCATTTCGTATGGCCGCAATTGGATACTGGCAATCTTTGCACCGTCAGCTGCCGGCTCTTCGTCCAGGACTGGCGTTTCAATTTCTGCGACGCCAGGCTGCTCGCCGTTGCTCAAACAAATGGTGCGGTCGCGAGAAACAACGACAACGCGTCCATTTGAAACGGCAACGGAAGCGTAAATTTCGTCATCGCCTGTTCCCTTGATGGCTGGAAGATGAACGTGCGAAAGAACTTCGCATTTTTCGCGGCTCGGTTTCAGGATCCAGACGTTTCCGTTCACCTCAGTCAGGTAGATTTTTCCGTCGGCCCAAACGGGGGAGCCTTTTCCGACCGTGCCGCAATTCTGCCGCCAGTACTCGTCACCAGTCTTGGCATCCAATGCGTAAAGTTCGCCGACGTCAGTCATGACATAGACGACTCCATCGTGAACAATCAGCGAAGCATAGTCAGCTTTGATGCCATCCTTGCGCCAAACGACTGCGTTTTCCGGATCGGTAATTGCTTTGTTTCCGTCGAAGCATCGAACAGAGCCAAATTCATCGCCGTCGATGTTGTCCGCACCATGCGAAGTGAAAACCATGTCACCCATCACAACCGGCGTCGCGTTGATCGCGGCTGCCGACATCTTAAAGCCCCATAGCTTCGTACCGGTTCTGGCGTTGATGGCATAAATTCCGCCATCCCCATTACCGCCGACTAGAACACGTTGGCCGCCAAGTTCCGCGACAATCGGCATGCTATAGTTCGTGCCTTCGGGAGCCTCGCCTGGTGCGGTGACCCATAGCAATTCGCCCGACTTCTTGTCAAACGCGTAGTAGTAATGCAACGGAGCGGGTCCTTTGGTATCACCCCAGTTTGCAGCAAGAAAACTGATGATCAAACGATCTTCGTCAATGATTGGGGTTTGGATACGTCCACCGTAGCCGAGGATCTCACCATATTCCTCGACCATCGAGTGTTCCCACATTCGATTCCCGTCAGCATCGTAACAAATCAAAAGCCCTGCTACGGTATGAGCGTAAACGTATCCCGTTTCGGGATCACCACCCATGGATGCCCAGCCGACGCGCGGCGCAGGAATGTCTGTTTGGAAAACATTGAACTTGTCATTCCATAGGACTTTGCCTGTCTTGGCATCCCAGCAAATGACTTGTTCGCGAGCGTGGATTTTCTCGACAGGATCATTGAAGTCATCTGGGGTTCGGCAATCCAGGTAAATGCGATCGTTTAGAATAATCGGAGTTGCTCGGCCTCCGGTCTCGTCCATCCATAAAATGTTCTTTCCGTCCAGTGTCCAATCGTTGACAAGATTGGTTTCTCGCGACAATCCATTTTGCGCGGGGCCGCGCCAGTTGGCCCAATCGTCCGCCGTCAGCACTGCGGGCAAACAAAGCGTTGCCAAAAATAACAAAGCTGGTTGTTTCATCTTCGCCTTCCGAAATGAGTTTCTAAAATTGCCTCACACCACTAATTTATACGATTTGACGCCTAACGTCATCGTCCGGCCAGCCAAATTGCGTGTGGGTCCTGGTCGCGTTTGTCGAGAACTGACGCCTTGAAATCGGTTGATCCGAGACAAGAACGGGATTTTCGGGACTGGGCCAACCCGCTTGGCGCAACCATCTGCAGCGGCGAAAACGCTGTTCGCTCGGGATAACCGATTCATTACGTTTAAAACGGCCGAATCGTTTTCTGGATCCGACTGGATTGATTTGAATTAGAGTTTTTTCCGGTAGATTTCAAACCAGGTTGCAAAATTGTTGAACTAACCCATTTGCTGTCGCCAAATTCATCGTGAAATCTACAATGACTCGGGGACAGCGTTTCGTTTGAAAATCCGCCGAGCATGTTATGTCTGTTTTTGTTTTTGGGCACAAAAACCCAGATACTGATGCAATTTGCGCCGCAATCGCCTACGCCGACTTGTTGAAACAAACGTCGCGTCCCGATGCCATTGCAGCTTGCTGCGGCGCGCCGAACAAACGAACGGAGTACGCGCTGCAATGTGCCGGAATCTCTCCGCCCAAAATGATCATGGACGTGCGCCCTGAAGTCGGCGCTATCTGCCGCCGTAATCCCGTGATCGCTCGCGAGACGGAGGTGGTCTATGAAGTTTACGAACGGATGGAACAGCACATCGTTTCTGCGGTGCCTGTTTTGGACGACGAAGACAACTATGTCGGGACCTTGAATCTACTCGACCTCTTGAAACTGGTTTTCGACGGCGATTCGGACCCTTTGGAATTACGACGTATCAATACACATGTCGAGAAGATTCGGCAAGTCATCAACGGCGAGTTCCAGCACCAGGCCGCGTGTGATGAACGTGATTTCTTGTTGATGGTCGGTGCGATGAGTGCCGAGGGGTTCACTCGGCGATTGGTGCAATATCCGTCAGAGCAACTAGTGGTGGTCAGCGGCGACCGGCCGACGATTCAATTGCCAGCATTGGAGCAAGGTGTCAAAGTTTTGGTTATCACTGGCGGTTATGAACTGTCGCCAGGCCTGCTGCAATTGGCAAAGGCCAACAATGTGAACGTCATTATCAGTCCATTTGATACAGCAACGACGACGCTTCGGATCAAATCCGCACGTCTAATCAACGCCGCAATTCAAAAGAACGCGACAACGCTGTTGGAATATGAGTCGCTGGAGGAAGTTCGCAGAAAAATCGAACGAACCGTTGAACGGTTGTTTCCCGTGTTGAACGACGAAGGGAAATTGGTTGGCGTCCTATCGAAAACCGATATGGTCGCGCCACCTCGCCCGCAAATCATTTTGGTTGACCACAATGAACTTGGGCAAGCAGTAACGGGAGCCGACGAAGCCGAGATTTTAGAGGTGTTGGATCATCACCGTCTGGGTGGTGGACTCAAATCGGCACATCCGATTCGATTCGTCAATGAACCAGTGGGGTCGACTTGCACGTTGGTGGCCAGGCAATTTCGCGCTGCAGGCATTGATCCCGAACCAGGCATCGCTCTTTGTATGGCGGCGGGGATGATTTCTGACACGTTGTACCTTCGATCCCCCACGACAACTGACGTTGATCGTCAAACGTTGAATTGGCTGGCGGAACATTGTTCGATCGACTTGGAAACGTTCGCAAATGATTTCTTTCAGGTGGGATCTGCATTGCGTACGTGTGAATCCGAGCAAGTCTTGTCCGAGGACTGCAAAGAGTTTGAGGAACAAGGAATTCGATTTTCGATATCGCAAATTGAAGAAATCGGTTTTGAGTTATTCTGGAATCGCAAGGACGAGCTTTTTGCTTCACTGTGCGAGTTGGCGAACCGAAATCGTTTGGATTTTTCGGCGCTACTGATTACGGACGTGGTTTCTAATGGGAGCCTGCTGTTGTTGTCCAGTGAGCCGGAGTCATGGGATGCGCTACATTATCCCAGAATCGAACGGCACCTGTACCAATTGGACGGTGTTGTGAGCCGCAAAAAACAACTATTGCCCTTGATCGTTCGCTTGGTCCGCCAAAGTCAAACATTGCCGGGCTAACGGCTTTTGATAACGGGGCTGTGGGGGCGTTGGCGACAAAACAAACGCCTGCCCGGTTGTGGTATCCTGTTGGCATGCGAATTCAAAATGTCCGTCGTCTCGCGTATGCCTTCCGCCGCATGACACTTGCCATCGCGGGTTTGTCGATGTTGCTGATTGTCGATTCGTTTCAGACCGCTAGTGAAGCTCAAGAGACCACCGAATTCCGGGTTGAAACGAATGGTCTCCCGGAGCATTGCATTGGGCGAGTCCTTATGGAATCGACTCCAGGCCTGATCGAAGCCTTCGCATTTACAAACGATGGGCGCTGGCTGGTTGTGCAATCCAATCAAGGTGTGGCCCAATTGTTGGATTTGCAAACGCAATCATCGATGCCAATTGGCGTCGAAGGTGAGCGATGGTCGCAGTTCTTGTTCACGCCTGACGGTTCAATATTGTTTTCGCAGTCCTGCACCGAAGATTCAACCGCCATTTGGGATGTTCAGCACGGTGAGCAATTGTCAAAGGTCTCAGTCTCTGTGCTGGGAATGCGAATGGACGAAGACGGTCAGGCGGTCATTGGGCTTTTCGACCAATCGATACAACAGATTAGTTCGAAGTCACCATTTGAAATGTCGTCGTTGGCGGTTGCGTTAAATGACCTGAAGCCTTTGGCGATTTCAGCGGATCGTCGGTGGGTCGTTGGCTTCCGACAGGTTTCTGGAACACATGTTCAGCTATTCGCGCACGACGTAGAAAACGATGAAGTGAAGTATTTTGGCATTTCCAAAAAATCCATTGCGAGAAATTGATCTTGCGCGTACGGAATATTGCGGCTGCATGTTATGAAGGTGATGGGGATGTCTTTGTCTGGGTACGTGAACGAAAGAACTTTCGGTTTTGTCGATTGAAGGCCGGAGAGTCGCTGACGTCGTCAGTTGCTGTTGCAGGGCGGCAGCATTTGATCTTTTCTGGCGATGTAAACGGTGGAGTTCATTGTTGGGAAGCCGGGTCCGTTGTCGAAATTGCAAACGTTGAAACGGGAGTGCCGATACGCTTCGTCGCCCTTTCCGATGACGCAACGCGTTTGATCTGTATTCACGATCATCCGCAAACGTTGGCAACGATTTGGGATGTTCAGGGGCTTGTTTTCAAGCCAAACCCTAACCAGTTTTCTATTGAGTCGTTGCTACAGAACTTGGCTTCGACAGACTCGATGGATGGAATTCAGGCGATCGCTTGGCTGGCACACGGAGGTGAGGTCGATTGGGATGCCTTGGTTTGGCGTTGCCTTTGTCGCCAAAGGTCGAGGTTGCCTTGGATTTGAAAGAGCTGGTCAGCCAATTGGATTCGGAAGAATTTCAAGTTCGCCTGCAAGCATTTCAGGAAATCAATCGACATCGTGCGGAAATTTTGATAGAGCTAGAGCGATTATTGGAGACGGAACGGTTTTCGCCGGAGACCCGTTATCGTTTGCAAACGATTGTGGATTCAGTGCCCAATGACAAACCGCTCAACCCACGCGAATCGCGTCGAATGAGGCGTTTGATACTGGGCGCTTCAAATGCGTGGTGACGAGGACGCCAGAAATTTGATCGAACAGATTGGCTGGAGGTCCAGCGATCATGACGTTTCAGGGCAAGCCAATATGGCTTTGCGGGAAATGTCAGGTCGGAAAGGCCCAGGGGATTACAATAATTAGTTTACGGGTCGTTAAACACAGCGACAATTAGTCGGGTAATGAGAATAGGAAATTCGCGATGAGGCGGAATTTCGAAGAGTATGGACGTAGCAACGTTAGCTTCGTCAAGTTTTTTTGTTAGGAGTTTTTTATGAAAACCAGATTGTTTGCAGTTGCTGCCGCTGCTGCGATGGTTATCTCCATCGGCTGTCAGCCAGCAAGCGAGAGCGAAGTGTCAGCGCTTCTTCTCAAAATGTCGTCAACAATGTCTCAAACAAAGTCATGATCTCCGTCCCAAACATGGGATGAGGCTCAGCCCACAAAGCATCGGTCGAGGCTCTGGAGGATGTCAAAGGTTTGGCCAACATTGAAGTGAATTGCACCCAGAACTGGTGCAGCTTTGATTTGGAGAACCCTGATGTTGACTACAAGGCAGCGTTGAACGAAATCGCTTTGACAAATTCGAATTTTCTCGACTGGTCAGAGCAATAGTCACGTCAGTTGAAACAATTGTAAACTAGCATACCATAGGACCAGCATCGATTTGCTGGCCCTATTTTTTTACCAAGACATTCATGCTTCTCGCCTTCAATAACTTTCGATTAATTGGTTCCGTGGTTTTGTTCTGCTTCTGCACTCGACTCATATGTGCACAAGAATGGACACTAGAAAACGAATACCTATGCATATCGATCGCATCCGATGACGGACGAATCCTACAAATCGAAAATCGGTTTACCAGCCAACGATTGATTTCGGACACACCCTCCCAGCCACCAATTGCCGTTTTGCTGAACGAGCCGCTTCAGCTCTCCAGTGACATCAAAGCGTTCTCGTTGAAGAAAATCGGCGAAAACAATATTGAATTGCGATGGAGCACGATTGAGTCGATTGAAATTGTGGCAACAGTTTTTCTCGATGGTGACCGGGTGTCGTTTGTTTCGAATGCCACAAACTCCGGCCTCCGAACGCTGTTAGGTTTTCGCTATCCGGTGATTGATGGGACTAAAACCTTGGGCGTGGATGGCCAGGACGACCGATTGCTTCATTCCGCCATGATGGGAGTTGTATTCAAGAATCCCAGCGAACTCTTTGTGGGCGATTCGCAGAATCCATTGGAACGGGGACTTGTCGTTTCACGCTATCCGAACGGGTTTCATGGCTCGGCCACGCAGTTGTTTGCGTTTTACGAACAAAATGTGGGTGGGTTCTATTTTGCCTGCGAAGACGCGAAAGCCACGGACAAGGATTTGAATTTTTTCGAAACGCCGAATCGAACGTTGGCCTTGGACCGGACGGCTGGCTTCGAAATTTGAGATTTCCATCAGATCGCGTTAGCCAGCAGGACCTTGTTCAACAATTTACCGGCGAGCAACAGGAGCATGAACCTGCCGTAGATGTGCTGGACGCGCCTAAGAAAAAAGAACTCTCGGTAGAGCAATGGATCGCCGAAATGATTTCGATTCCGGCCCCGCCAGCAGCTGAAAACGAATTGATTGTGGAGGCAATCCAATGTCAAACGTTTTCATTGGGGCCCAGATTTGGAACGATATTTGTCAATCTGAGTGACGAGGCAGCAACGACGTCAGTTGTTTTCACGAAGCAGCGGCAAGGTTTGAGAGCCGAGCGATACCTATTTCGAACTAATGATGGAGAGAACTTGATCGAGCGAGGCGAGGTTGCCGTTGACAAGCAGGGTCATGTCCTTCTGAATCTCGAGTTGCCATCCAGAAAAGTTGTTTTGATGGAGCTGGTTCCTGTAGACGATTGATTCGAAGTTGATGTAAGTGACTCATTTTTAGAATCAGGATGTTGGCTCGAACGTGAAGTCACCAGTTTTGCCACCCGATTTGTGAGCAACATAGGTGGGGCCAATTACCATTTCGCGATCGATGGCCTTGCACATGTCGTATATCGTGAGACAAGCCGTTGATGCAGCCACTAACGCTTCCATTTCGACCCCTGTTCGCTCCGTTGCATTGACGGTTGCGATGACCAGGATTGTCGTCGGGGATGTGATGTCGAAGTCAATCGCGATCTTGTCAATTCGAATGGGATGGCATAGTGGAATCAGATTCGTAGTTGCCTTTGCCGATTGGATCCCGGCGATTCTGGCTACCGCCCAAACGTCGCCCTTGGCAATCGCGTTGGTCTGTACCTGTTGAAGTGTTTCGGGACGCATCGTAATACAGCATTTTGCAACTGCCTCACGTCGCGTAACTTCCTTGGCCCCAATATCGACAATGTTGGCTTCACCTTGCTCATTCAAATGGTTTAGTGTGGACAAAGAGATTTCCCTTGCTTGGATTTGTTTCGGTACATTTTAAGATGCCAAAGATGGAAATCCAGTTGGGGCATTGAGCATCGCTTGAACTGACTCATTCGACTAGGATAGTGGGAGATCCAATTGTTTAAACCCTCAGGATGAGAAACATTGAAAACGGGGCGCAATCATTCGCGGCGTGAAAACCGCAATCATCAAGTCGGAGTTCGTATTCCCGAAACGGAAAAGGCATTGCTGCAATCGGCACTTGAATGGCCGGGAACCAAGATCTGGACGACGACACGGGGCAACGGAGAATTGGCGAAAGCCCTTGCTCGTGAGCGCTTTGACGCGCGGATACTGGTTTGGACACTTGATGCGTTTCAGGCAGATCGCCTTCAATCAGATGAATTGCCCAATCTGAGAATCCACTGTGAAGCGGACTGGCCGGACGAGTCATGCGACCTGGTGTTATTGCCGCTCGATCCGCATGGCGAAAAAGAGCTCGTCCGTGAAACGATTCAATCTGCCTACAAAATGTTGGCGTTGGGTGGAATTCTGGCTATCGCGTTGCAAGCGAAATCGGAAGCGTGGGGCCGTGAGCAAATGAAGGTTTTTAGCAAGGCGCTCCATCTGAAACATCACGCCAACAACATGATCGTGTTGCATGTTGTCAAAAGTTCGGAGTTGAAAAAAGAAAAAGATTTTCGCTGTGACATGGCTTTTCGCGATCAAGGAAACCTGATTCCATTTCAAACCCGGCCAGGAGTTTTTGCGCACAGAAAAATTGATTTAGGTGCAAGACAACTTTTGAATTTCGTAAATCTCGACGCCGGTTGCCACGCGTTAGATATCGGTTGCGGAGCGGGGACGGTAACGATTGGCCTCGCGTCGCGTGATCCAACGATACGAGTTACGGCGATTGATAGTAACCCGCGAGCCGTTCAATTGACTCAGCAAAACGCAAGTCTCAACAATTTGTCAAACATCGAGGCCTTTTTGAATCACGATGATACGTTTCGAGCGCAGGAGTTGTGTGACGTTGCCGTGGCGAACCCGCCCTATTTTTCGAATTTCAAGATTGCCGAAATTTTTTGCGTCAACGCCCATGCGAATCTACGTTCCGGTGGCCATGCTGTGTTTGTCACGAAACAAATTCAATGGTATGTCGAAAACTTTGGACGGTGGTTTGAAAACGTAGATATCGCTGAAAGCAGTAGTTATAAAATCGTTTTCGGACAAAAGGTCTAGCGACCGACCAAACAAAAGCGTTCGAGTGATCACGCGAATAATGTGAAAGGTCAAGGAGACTTAAACGAATGTTGTACGTGGGAATCGGTGCAGTCGTCCTGTTGCTATTTGTGCTCGCGATGTTCATCGTGATGCAATACAACCGCCTCGTGCGGAGCCGCCTGTTGGTGAGGGAGGGATTCAGTGGCATGGATGTACAATTGAAGCGTCGGCATGAATTGATTCCCAGACTTGTCGAGGTTGCCAAGGGCTACTCACAGTTTGAATCCAAGGTGTTGAATGAGTTGACAACCATTCGTGGCGAAGCGATTCGCGCTCAGCAGATCCAGGACAAGGCCCGTTACGAGGGCGAATTGCAAAACGTTCTTTCGCGGCTGTTGGTAGTTGTTGAGTCCTATCCCGACCTCAAAGCCAACCAGCAATATCAGGAACTTACGTCGGCGTTAATTGAAACGGAAGACAAGCTTCAGAAATCACGTCGTTACTACAATGGCACCGTGCGTGATTACAACACGCGAATCGAGACATTCCCCAATAATATGCTCGCCTCGTTGTTTCATTTTGTGCGGGAAGAGTATTTTGAAATCGAAGATGCAGCCGAACGCGAATCCCCAAAGGTGCAATTGTGAATGCGCAGTCGATGTACTACCTGGAAAAGGCACGTCTTGCGTTTGTTAGCGCAATGTTCGTCAGCCTCGCTTTTGTTTTTTGCGGCACCACATTTGCCGACGAAGTCATTCACTCCTATCACTCCGAGGTCACCGTCGCAGAATCTGGCGAGCTGATGGTGGTTGAGACAATCAAGGTCCGCGCAGAAGGCAATCAAATCAAACGCGGAATCTATCGTGATTTTCCGACGTTGTTCAAAACGCAGATGGGAGTTTCAGTCGAAGTGCCATTTAAGGTCACTTCGGTTTTACGCGATGGGCAGGGCGAAACGTATCGCACCGAACGCCTCAAAAATGGATTTCGCGTTTATATCGGTAACCCAAATGTGTTTCTGAACGCGGGTGACTACACCTACACCATCGAATACACCACTGATTTCCAAATTGCGTATTACAAAGAATACGATGAACTTTATTGGAACGTGACGGGCAATCAATGGGCGTTTCCGATTACGGAGGCGTCGGCAACCGTTCGGCTCCCAGCAGGCGTCGATTACAGCAACTTGAAAACGAAGTCGTTTACGGGTGCTGATGGCAGCAAGGCGTCGAATGCGACAGTCGAAGCCTCCAGAGACGAATTGAAATTTCGCACAACGAAACCTTTGGAGGCTCAGGAAGGTTTAACGATCGTTGTGGCAATCCCGAAAGGTTTTATCGCAGAAATGACCGCGGAGGAATATACGCAGCTATACGCGGAGCCAACGGAGCGTTGATCTTTGCTGTCGTGTTTCTGGTTTTCCTGACGGGCTATTTCACGTTCGCCTGGATCGCCGTAGGCAGGGATCCACCGGCAGGCGTCATCTATCCATTGTTTGATCCCCAACAGGTTTGGGACCAGCGGCAGTTCGTTTTATTCGCAACATGAGCTACGACAAAAAATGTTTCACATCGGCGCTACTGAGTATGGGAACAAAGGGCGTCGTTGAGTTGCATGAATCCAAGGAAAATGAGTTTACGGTCAAAAGAGCTGGAGCCGCCAAGTCTGACGATCCCTTAACTGTCTACGAAGAAAAGCTTTTGTCCGATCTATTGCGTAGTTCTCGTTCACTCAAGCTTGTGAGTTCCAATCATTCGAAAATTTCGCGAGCGATTACCGAATTGAGAAACGGTTTGAGAAAAGGATTTCATGGGTCCGTCTTTCGCACGAATCGGGGGTGGCTTGTTCCCGGGTGGATTTTGACTGGCCTCGGAATCTTGGTGATGATTGCGAGTTTTGGTTCGGAAGCGATGGGAATCGCTTTGTTCTTTAGCATCTGGTTGAGTATTTGGGGCGTCGGCACTTTCGCATTGATTTCCGCCGCGATTGGATCTTGGAAAACATATCTTTCGCTGTCGGGGACCGGCGTTTCCGAAGGCAGTCTGGTCTCTGCGATCACGTCGACTCTGTTTGCCATACCATTCTCGTTGGGGTGGATCGTGGGACTTGTCGTCGTTGCAACGAAAACGTCGTGGTTGATGTTGCCGGTTGGCATGTATCTGTTTGCGGTTAACTACGCATTCTGGTGGTGGATTCGTCAGCCAACTGTCGAAGGGCAGCGAATTCGTGATGAAATCGAAGGCTTTCGCATGTACCTTGGCACCGCCGAGCGAGAATACGTTGAGCAGTTCAAGGGGCCTGAAAAAACGCCAGAGTTGTTTGAGCGTTATCTGCCTTACGCGGTTGCACTCGATGTTGAAAACGAATGGACGGATCAATTCACCGATGTCCTTGCTGCAGCAAGTCAATCTCCTGGTGACAATACGCAGTATCATCCTGCCTGGTATCACGGCACTCATTATTCTTCGTTTAATAATGGCGCTGTCGTTGGTGCACTTGGCACGGCATTAAGTACAGCAATCGTTTCATCGGCATCGGCACCGGCATCCCGAAGTGGTGGGGAGGTTTCTCATCGGGCGGTGGTTTTTCCGGAGGGGGCGGTGGAGGCGGCGGCGGTGGAGGTTGGTAGTGCACGATCCCATTATCGGCTGTTTTCGTATAGGATAAGTGAAAACGTTTTTCCGTAGTATCAAAGATCAAAACCATGCACGCACTCAGGACGATTGTACTTTCCACCCTTCTCGGGCTATTGACCTTTGCAGATTCATTCGCGCAAGAGCCAAATCGCTGGGAGCCTGCTGCGATCGAAGACAGCATTTCGATTCGTGATGGCAAAACGTTTGAACGGGTCGCCTGGCCTCAAATGATTGAATCGCTTCAAACGGCCGACGTCGTGTTTTTGGGGGAGACGCATGATGACGACACAACCCATCGCCTTGAGTACGAAGTTTACAACGCGTTACTGGAAGCCAAGAATGGCAACGTCGTCTTGGCGATGGAAATGTTTGAACGCGATGTTCAGCCGTATTTGAATGATTACCTTGCGGGGAAGATGGATGAGTTGACCTTTCTCAATCATTCGCGACCGTGGGGCAATTATCGTGAGGCGTATCGGCCGATGGTCGAGCGAGCACGTGAGGCTGGCAAACCCGTCATCGCTTCAAATTTTCCGCGGCCATTGCGCATGAAATTAATGCAGGCGGGGGATAAAGGTCTGGAGGCGTTGGGTGAAGATCGAAAGTGGGCGCCTGAAACGTTGTTGCCGAACACGGCCAACTATTGGAAGCGAACTGATAACGCTGTCCGTGGACATGCGATGTTCATGCCGCAGCCCAGCGGTGAAGCCGCGCGATTGCTTTCGACTCAATCGCTTTGGGACAATTCGATGGGTGAGGCCTGCGTGATTGCGTTAAACGAACATCCGGGGCACTCCGTTGTTCATGTGAATGGCGGATTTCATACCGAATATTGGGATGGAACGGCAGGACAGGTCAAACAAAGGAAGCCGGACGCAAACATCAAAACAATTTCCATTCGGACTGCCCAAGATCCTGCTACTGCGACATTGGAAGGCGCGCCCGTCGCTGACTTTGTTGTTTTTGTTGAAAGCCGTGCCAAAAATCTGAACGACGGTGTTTGGAATGTCGTCGTAACGGATGAAAATCAATTCAAGTTGCATGTTCCCGAATGGGCTTCGTTCGATCAGCCGGTTCCGTTGCTGATTTGGTTGAGTGACGATGGCTTAACAGTAGACGACAACCTGACGTACCTCAAAAAAATCTATGGCGATCGCGCTGCCATTGCCGTTTTAGCTCAAAATCATCGCCAAATGGAGCGAGACATGAGCATGGGCGGGCGTTGGTTTTGGGCCGATACATTCTCGCAGGACATCGGGCGCAGTGTCGGTGCCGTCGAACGATTGTGGCAATACGTTTTGAATCGGTATCCTGTCGATTCGCAGCGAGTATGTCTTGCCGGCGAAGGTTCCGGCGCAACGGTTTGTAGTGCTGTGACATTGTTGACATCAAAAATGGATGTTCGATCGGTTGCAATGAAACCGCGCCAATACACGAAGATCAAGGATTTTCCTTTGCCGCTGCTGGAGGACTGGGGAAACGTTGAGCCACCTGTTCGAAGGTTGCAGATTGTAGGTGACGAAGCGGACCAGCAGTGGTGGGACGATGAACTGAATCAGTATTCAGGAGTGGGAATTGAGTCCAAGTGGATTTCCGCGACAGCCAATCCTTGGGATTATGATTTGGAGACACGGCGTCTTGTCCATGATGCGTTAGGTTTTGCCATTGATGCACAAAGCGACTCGATGACTCGAAAGGTGATTGTGGCGACATCAAATTCACCCAAGGAGCGGCAGTGGCTGCGTCTGTTTGCGACTGCGGTTGCTGACGAACAGACGCACGTTGTGGTTGCCGAATCGGGTTACGAGGGTGATGCGGAGCAAATCGATGCGAGCGTAGATTTTGCGGCAATTTCGCATGGTAATGTGCCACTGTGTCCGGGCCCGTTTGGCGGGACCACCGTTTTGGTACTGGATGATGGTCAAGTGCCCGAAATGGAGAAATGGTTAGCCTTGGAAGCAGATGATCCGTTAACGAAGCGCAGTCGGTTTCATCGCTTGCGAATTGCGACGTCGAATGCCAACAGCGAACAGAATCTGGACAATGTGCTCAAAAAACTGCATGCCGAGAATCGCAACAATGTTTTGATTGTTCCTGCATCGATCTACGCGGGAGAAGAGTTCATGAGCAAGCTTCGTGGCTTTGCGAATGAATCCGAAGATCAAATGACCCTGCAATGGTCACCCGGCCTTGGCAGCGAGTTGGGGAAGTAGCGTCGGCTGGCGAGTAAATAGAAACGTTGAGCCGGAATTGGGCAGAACAGCGTAAGCCTAGCAGCGAAAGCTGCTGGTCATTATCGAGATTAAGTTTGGCCTGAGCAAATTAAGCTGCCGGGCCGATCGAACCCTTTTCATTTAGCTGCAGCCGGCAAAGCGACTTTGCCATTTCCCCTGGTTTGGGACTCGTAGCCTCGTCCACTACGTCAGTGCGTTTTGATTATTTTGGTTGTTGATTGAATTCGAGCAAACGTGAAAAGACAGGCAAGGCTGCCTGGGCTACGTTGACGCCGCCGCGTTTAGTAGCTGGATTCGCAAGAATTCAGCTCTGCCAATCAACTAATCGAAAAACGCCAAATTACCCAAACAGCGCTCGAACGCAGAACTGCGACCACGTTTCGTAGTTGTCGAGTTCAGTCAGAATTTCTTCAACGGGTTTAAATCCGGCGAAGATGATGTCCGCTTCGCGCGGTTCGATGTCCTGGGTTTGAACATCAAAAATATGGACAACGCCTAAGTGAACACGTCCGACCTCGGATTCGTCATCATTGATCAAACCGACACATCGTTGTTCAAACGTTGTGTTGATGATCACCTCTTCTTCCAGTTCTCTTTGCATGCCCTCCGTGTAGGCTTCCGTTCCCAATCCATCATCGGTAGAAATGTGGCCGCCGATCCCGACACTTTGCTTCGCGTGCAATCGGGATTCGCCCTGCCCTTTTCCTCGAGTGTACTGAAACAAGTGAACGATTCCATCTTCGTCCGTATGGCGAAACAGGCAGTAGGGAATCAATTGTTTGAATGAGGGATCGGTTTCCATCTCGTCTCGCGGACGGTAACTGATATTTTCCAGCGCCAGGAGGTCGTTCAGGTAACGATCGACTTCAACATTGAATCCTTGGAAATATCCGAGATCATGAAACAGATTGGTCGGAACGACCAACACGTGTTCGACTTGCGTTGTTTCCATATTAATGCTCCCTACCCGACGCATTCCATTCAACGAATTCCCGAAATGAGAAGGCCGAATTTTAACACCACGATTCCAGTTTGGGAGCCCTTGATATGGGGATTCTGTTAAGATTGCGTCTTAACATTTCACCCGACTCGATGGTGCCATCAGTTGTACCGTTTGGGCAAATAAATGCGGGTTTTTGGTAACGGGAATTCGAATTTCGCGAGGCAAAAATGCGTCCGCAATACGTGTCAATTCGGGAAATTATCCAAACATTCGTTGGATTTCTGCTGATGGGATTGATCCCCTGTGGGACCTTTGCTCAACAAGGCGACAGTTCCATACCCGAAAAAACGCTTAGAACATTGGACTCGCATGCACCCTTTACGTTTCGCGGTGATTTGGCGTCGTGGAAAAAGCGTAAAGAGCAGCTTACGCTTCAGTTGCGGGTGGCGTTAGGGGTCTTTCCGGAGCCAAGACGGACACCATTGAATCCGGTCGAGCATTCGCCAATCGACCAAGGTGACTATATTGTCAGTCACGTCTACTTTGAAAGCCTGCCTGGTTATTACGTCACGGGAAATTTGTACCGCCCAAAAAATCTGTCGGCGCCCTCCCTGCTGTCCTGTGCCCACATGGCCATTTTTCTAACGGCCGGTTTACCGAAAACTCACCAGAAGCCATTAAAGCGATGATTGAGCGCGGCGAAGAATCCGATCCTGCAAACGCCCGAAGTACATTGCAAGCGCGTTGCGTTCACCTCGCGCGAATGGGCATGGTTGTCTTTCACTACGACATGGTTGGTTACGCCGATTGTACTCAGATCCCGATGTCAGTCGCCCATGGATTTACAAAACGCCGCCCCGAAGACAACGCCAAGGACAGCTGTTTGTTTTTCTCGCCACAAGCAGAAGCTCGCACGCAATCGATCATGGGGCTGCAAACGTGGAACTCAATTCGCGCTGTGGACTTCTTGGAACAACTGGATGGCGTCGACGCAAACCGAATTGGAGTCACCGGATGCAGCGGCGGCGGAACGCAAACCTTTGTACTGGCAGCGCTGGATCCGCGAATCAAGGCTGCGTTCCCGGCCGCAATGGTAGGGACGCACATGCAAGGTGGCTGTACCTGCGAAAACTGTTCATTGTTGAGAGTCGGAACGGGAAATGTTGAAATTGCTGCTTTGTTTGCACCCAAGCCGATGGGGCTGTCATCCGCAAACGATTGGACAAAGGAAATGGAGCATGATGGATTCCCGGAGCTTCAGAGGTTGTATGACCTATACGGCGAATCGGACAATACATTTCTGGCGCCGTCAACACATCTTCCACATGGCTACAACGAAATCGCTCGCCGCACCATGTACGCTTGGTTTGCCAAGCATTTGGTGGGCGGTGATGGGGCGGACTCAATAGACGTTCAGGACGTATACGAAGGCAATATGGATGACGACTCGCCGTTCCAAGAAAAGTCCTTTACGTTCCTCACACCGGAACAATTGTCTGTATGGAATGACGAGCACCCTCGACCCGAATCGGGCATCGCTGCTGAATCCAACGTTTTGCAGCAATGGAATCTGGCCAGGCCCAGCCTTGAATCTTCGAAAGAAAAACGAGACCTACTTCATGCGTTACTTGCGCCTGAGTCAAAGGATTTTGAACTCAAATTCGACGAGTTGGAGGGCGATCGCCCCACGTTTAACATTCAAATGACGGATCGACTTTCCGATCGCGTTTGGAGATTTCGAATCACGATGCCGGAAGCTGACATCGAGCGATCGAACACGATGAACATTGTCTGGATCGCAGACAACTTCGATGGCGGGCGTTCCAATGACATTGAATCGATTATCTCGGCGACAGAAGATCCTTCCGCAGTGCTTCTGGAAATCGATGGCCAACAAGCTGTAAAAGAGAATTCATTGGTGGAGAATGGTCGTGAAGCGGCAGGGTATACGTTTGGCTACAATTCAACCGAACTCGCGTTGCATTCCCGAGCAATTTCGTATTTGATTTCCGATACCGCAACTCCATTGAAACTCGACCGCATCAATTTGTACTCGGAGTTCAACTCGGCTCCTTCGATGATTGTTGGTGCGATTGATTCAGAGGTGCCCATCGATACGATCGTTTTGCCGAACAAAATTTCGTTTGACGACATTGATTCCATTCGGCATGCGTATTTTTTACCCGGCATCGCGTTGTTGGGCGGATTTGAGGGAGTCATGGAATTGGCCAATCCCAAATCCGTTCGTTACCTTACTGACGAATAGTAAACTTGAGCCATTCTGTTTGAAAGTGTCCAAGGTTACCGTCAGCGTTCATCCGTTCCAATACTATTCGTCGGCTGATTTCGAAACGTCGATCGCGTTGTCTACCGACGTTGATTCCGATGTTAGGTGAGAAGTTTGTCTCGTGCCGAGCAACAGCACCAATAACCCGGCGACTCCAATTATCGCGGACGTTATTGTCCAAAGAACTGGAATGTGTTCCGCGTCCTGAGGAAACCAGCTGAGTTGATTCAGGTCCGGAAGAAAATAAGCGATGAATGCCACGGAAGCGTTGTGCAACGAGTGCAGTAAAATGCCTGGCAAAATTGAGTTTGCTTTGTAAGCCAGCAGGCCAAGTACCACCCCCATGACTGTCGTCGGAATCAATCGGTCAAACGACGCGACGCTACCCGACAACGTATGGAAAATTCCAAACGCTGCCGCGGACGCGGCAATTGCTACCCAAGGCCGAATTCGAGACAGAAGTCCACGTTGAAACAGGCCACGGAAAAACCATTCTTCGCAACAAGCTGGGGCAATCGCCATTGCAATTCCAATGACAAACGGACTGGCGTCGCGGAAACGGGTCGCTTGTTGATCGCAATACTGGCTCAATGTGTCCTGCCACCCTTGAGTTGTTTCGGCACCATAGAACAAGGTTAGGACTTCATACCAACCATTGATCATCGCCATCACGACTGGCCACAAACCCAGTCCCATCACAACCGCCAGCGACCAGAACCGCAGAGATGCACCACGCACTCCAAATCCTGAGCCGATTCGGATTCGTTGATGTGACGCCAGGAGAGTTGGAAAGGCAAAAAAGGCAATGAAAGTGAATAGCGCAACCGCCATGAGATACAGATTGATCGGAACTGTGGTTCCGTCGCCGAACAAGGCAGGTAATCTACCCAACAAAGCGATCGCAATAAAATTGATCGGAAATAGAAGGTACAAACACACGAGCGCGACGTTGACCGGCGCAACGTTGCGTTCCTCCAAAGGCCTTGAGAACAGCTCTTTCCAGCTGCTTTGACTGCCGTACAAAATTGAGTCTGCACCAAAAACGGTTGCAGCAGCAGCGATTGCCAATGCAACATAGACCAACGTCGAAAAGACGGCCAATGCCGCAGGAACAATACTGACGTTGCCGGCCAATACATCTCGTGACAACAAAAGCAAATTAATCATCGGGCAGACAGCCAAAGGACCGTCCAACGATAAACCAGGTGTCATCGCCAACAAACCTGGGGCAAGCGACAACAAGATGACGGGAATCAGATAGGCCTGTGCTTCCTTGAAACTTCGTGCGAAACTTGTAATCACCAACAAAACAGCGGAAAAGAATGTCGCGAATAATGCCAACAAGCCAAAAATTTTCAGGACGATGAAAATCGTCAAATCCTGGCCGCCAAGTAGCGTTGACTCTAATTGGAAAGCCCAAATCGTTGTTGCCATTCCGACGACGTTTAGCGTTGCGGTTAATACAGCAACGGTGATGACCGCCGTCATTTTGGCAACCAAAACTCGCATCCGTGGGAGCGGCGCCGCAATCAACGTTTCAAGCGTTCCTCGTTCCCTTTCACCAGCAGTCAGGTCGATCGCTGGATAAACGGCGCCCGTGATAGTCATCAAAACCAGGATCAAGGGAATGATGCTGGCCAACGACATTGTTTTTCCAGTACCCTGTTCGATCGCCAAGGGCTCCTGGACGACTTTGTACGGCACAAACGGATTCACATTGGCCCGACGCAAGCGCTCTTGCAAGACCAGGCGGTTAAACAAATCCAATCGTTCGCTGAAAAATCGAGAGCCGTTTCGGCCAGCCGGCTTTTCTTGATCAAAGAATACTTCAGCAGAAATCTGAGGTGGTCCGTTTTCAATACGGGAATTGCGAAAACGAATCAAAACATCCACATCTTCCTTTTCTAAGAACTGAGTTGGATCAACTTCTTGAAACGAGAAGATTTGAAATTCGTGTTCTCGAAGCGGTGCAACGGCCGCGGAACCCCGTTTGGCGACGTCGGTCGAACTTTCAGAATTCGAATCGGGGGGAGTCGACTGTTCGTCGTCTACGCTCGTTTCACCTTGTTGGCTCGGTTCGGACTGGATTTCTTTTGTGTTGACTCGCTCCCACGTGTCCGAAAGTTGCCCCATCAAAACCTCGACTTGTTCCCGCGAGGTTTCTGCAAAAATTGCGTAGCGATAACGAATCAGGTTGTCCTCAGACAATACGCCAATGTTGGAAAGCAGAAAGGTCTTAAAGACAAGGCTCAGAATTGGGTATACGATCAACGGCATCGCGACCAGAGTGATGATCGTCCTGCGATCTCGTAACGTCTCTCGCAATTCCTTTTGCGCGAGCCTCCAAAGACTTGCTCGTCGAACTACTTTCGTTTGTGAGGACGAGTTGGTTTCGGTATTTGACGCTTCCTGTGATTCCATTTCAAACTCCGTTCGCTTGCACGACGGCCGGGGCTTCGGTTGTTTCGTTCTGGCGCTGCGATGCAATGAGCTCGACAAACATATCCATCAGCGACGATTTGTTAAATTGGTTTTGAAGCTGAGCCAAGGTTCCTTCGGCGAACATGCGACTTTGGAACAGAAATCCGAAACGATCGCAAACACGTTCCGCCTGGTCCAACTGGTGAGTGCACAGAATAATGGACTTACCGCGCGATTTAAGGAGATCGATGTACTCGAAAATCACTTGGCTGCCCACAACGTCGAGCCCCAATGTCGGTTCGTCCATGATCATCACCGGAGGGTCATGCACCAATGCTCGCGCAAGATTTACTCGTTGTTTTTGTCCAGTGCTCAACGTTGCACAGCGACGGTCAAGCAATTTTGTAAAGTCGAGCAGCGTTGACAATTCCTGTACCCTGCCACCGGTAAGTTCAGGCTCCATTCCGTAGACGTCCGCGAAAAACATCAGGATCTCACGGGCCGTTAGCCATTGATAGATTCCGGCGGACGCTGAGATGAAACCAACACGTCGCTTAACTTCGTCGGCTTGTTGATCCGATCGGCAGCCATCGATTTCGGCGAAGCCTTCGTCTGCGCGAAGCAAGCCGAGAATCATTCGCATGGTGGTCGTTTTGCCAGCGCCATTGGGGCCCAACAGGCCGTATACCTCTCCCTCATGTACCTCGAACGAAACATCGTCAACTGCCGTAATCACGCCGTCGGGAGTCGAGAAGCGTTTGGTCAGATGATGAATTTGGATCATGATCCGGATTCCAATAGGCAAACAGAGAGCAAGACGAATGAAGCCCTTTGGCAAATTCGATCTGACGCATCACCTTGTTCGTTACGTAGCAAAGGTTTCGGGGGTTTCTCAACACGCCGTAAAAATCCAAATTGTAGCAAAATACCGGCTTTCTAGAATCGGCGAGGGCCAGCACAAAACTCAACTCGAACCTTTGCGGCTTTGCGTCTTGGCGTGAGGGTATCTGCCGAAGATGAATTGGTTTCGTTGCGCCGCATTTCCAGTGGGTACGCCGAACTGCTTGGCGATAAACAACCAGGCAAATCGCAAAGATCAAGAAGTCGGTGGCAGAACGCGTACAAGATCAGCGGCCGATAAATCGGTTACTAAAAACGACTTCATCGAATTCGTTTCACCGGCAACCAGTTGCACTCGCCCTTTTGCGATTCCAAGTGTTTTGGCGATCAGCGTTGCGATTGCCTTGTTGGCCTTTCCCTTCTCGGGTACTTGAGTCACCGCGATCTTGAGTCTTCCGTTCTCAACACCGCGAATTTGATTGTTTCGTGCGCCGGCAAAGGCCTTGACGTGTAACAAGCAGCCATTTGCGTTTTCTTCAAGATATTCAGAGCAGTTCATCAATTGAAATCTAAAAAATGACGCTGGCCAGATATGGCACTTTCTCGTGCGGCAACCACCACCTGAAGCGCCTTGCAAGAGTCATTCAAATCTGAAGAACGACGAACGAGACTGGTCACGGAACGGAAAAAATACTCCAGCATTCGCTCGCCGACCGGACGCTCCGATTCAAGCGACTCGGTGTGTTGCCCCGCATCATCAAACCAAATTACATTGGCGGGCAAGTCCACAAACGCCATTCCGTTCTCGCAGCAGATCTGCATTGATGCTGGACGTCGATAGGCCAATGCGTCAGGCCATCGTTTCGGAATGTAATGGCCGACACTGAGTTGCGCCATGACGGGCGTTTCGTCGCCATTCTGACTGGGGTATTCAATGTTCATCATTTGATAAAACGCTTCGCGGTTTTCGTTGTGTTGCTCGTGGATTGCACTCATCACGGAGGACGGCGTTGCGCCGACAACGTAGGATATCCAATCGATCACTTCCATCAATTGCCGCCACGAGACCGGATTGTTTTTTCCTTTTTTCAAACGGCTCGTTTGCGCTTCTGCGGACAAGCGTTCGTGGCAAAATAATAATTTTGGCTTGCCCAAGCGAGTTGCCATCAATTCCTTGAGCCGTATCGTTGCGGGAGCAAAACGTCGAGGCAACTCGGCCATGAAGGCAACACCCGATTGGTCGATACGTTGGCGAACGGTGTCGATCTGTTCGGGGATAATGTCCAGAGCTGCAGCACTGAACACAGCCTTACCTGCTTCACATGCCGCAATCATCGGCAGCGGTCCTACCCAATCCGGCGAAAGGGCCAGGACGGCATCGATGTCATCGCGTTCCATCATCGCGCGGAAACCATCCATCGCAATGGCGTTGAATTCGCGGGCCGCATCTTCCGATCGTTTGGCGATCTCACAGCAAATGGCTTTGACTTCAAATCGATCTGACATGGCAAGCAACGCCGGACGGTGCCGCGTTTGCCAATGTTCGCCCAAACCGATTAACCCGACTCGCAGTCGCATCCCTGTCTCTCCCAAAAAGCGAGCAATAACTGACTCGGTCGATTATATGTGCCGAGTGTTGCAGCGAAAACAAAAATCTCAGCCAACTACTTCAGATTTGCACAATACGATAGGCGAACCGCAATTCCGGTGGAGCGGTTCGTTTACGCTGCCCGGCGAACCATTCGGGGCTGACTGGCCGTTTGTTGAAGTTGTTGCTCCAGAATGGCCAGAACCTCTCGATCGTTCCAATAGTGCATGTGGCCGCGTAGACCAACTGGGTGGTTCGTGTATCTTCCCATTTCCGCTTCCGCGGTTCCATCAAAGTTGATGCGGGTTCCAACAAAGTCATCTCGTCGAAATATATTGCACCAACGAGTCAATCGACCGTGGAGGTGCTCCCAGAATGGATCCGTCAACGCGGGATACAAATGCGAAAAGTAATGTTGGTAAAGATGGGCAAACGGCGAGCCCATCGTCACAAGGCGGACTTCGGAAAAACTTGCGTTCAACCAAGCGAGTTCAGGATCATTTAAGACCTCGATCGCAATCATCGTTCCCTGACTGTGGCTGATAATCGTCAATCGTGGTCGTGTCTCCAGATGATCGCGGAAATAAGCCAATGTCTTCTTGATTCGCAAATGAATTGCGTCGCGGCGGGAAAAATACAACGAACCTGATTCAAGCGTTGTTTCCATGATGTCAAATTCATCATCGTTGATCGCGTCATCAATGCGCGTGGCGCGAAAGAAAAAATGGTTCATCACATCGAGGACAATATCGAGGGCAGGCCGCAGATGTGGAAACAACATGATCGCCAACACGCCCAATGGTGCGAGCAGGATCGCCGAGTATTTGTTGGCGTCGGCCAGTTGTTGACCGCCCCATATGTCTTCGTAACTGGAGCCAGCCAATTGCATGGTACCAAACACGGCAACGAGGCTAACGCCAATCAAAGTCGAAATCGCCGTCGCAAATTGAAGGCCCTGATGCACAATCAACCTTGGAGGTTCTCCGGGATCTCGATTCTGGTCCTTCAGGTAACGTTGTCGCCAGCGAAAATACAAAACCAACACGATCCCACTTCCCAACAGCACGACGCCCGCCATCAGGACTTGAATTCCAAGCAACGGCACGGCTTCTTCGAATAGTACCTGGAATTGATCCAACGCCACGAACTTCTTGAGCGAGTTTGCTGCGACAAGCCAAAGCATCGGCAGGAGCAAACCCCAAAATCCGACGCTCAGAGCTGGCAACAGAAATGCAACGTGCAACGCGGTCCGATTCGAGGTCGGCGCGACAATCGCAATGCCCCAGCAGATGCCAAGAGCGACGACGAAGAACATTTGTGTGATCCAGAACAGTGCCAGCATCATGACCAACACGCGGCAGTACCAGATCAATCCGGGCCGCACTGAATCAGTAAACGCCATCTCCGGATAGTGAGTGTCGATGTACAAGGTTTTCACCAACATCAAGCCACTAACAAATGCTGTGGTCACATTAACCCAAAACCAGAAGCGTTTGATGCCGCTGTTTTCGGCAAAACGTTCACCGACGTTTGAGATCAAAAATGCAACCGAACAAACGCCGCACATCAGGATGCGCGTCCACAGGATGCCTTTGTAGGACTCAGGCCACATCAACTCGGTGCCAGCCAACGCGAGTGTCAGGATCGCCAGGAAAAACGTGATCGCCAACACGGGGCCGTGCAAAATGTTCGTGCAAATCAATCCGAGCCGACGGAGAAGACGAGCGCCGAATCCTTTCTGGTAGGCTGCGACATAAGAAATGTAGCGAATGCCAAACAGAATCTCGAGCAATCCAATCAAGGCTCCGATAATTCCTCGGCGTACACGTGACAAGTCGCCCCAAAACACTTCGGCAAACAAACTGACGCGATCCCCTCGCGAACGAAGGGAATGGAGGTGTGTTGCATACGTTTCGATCTTGTTGCCCGAGTCCGTCTTGTCCTCCAACCACAACACCTGATGCGATTCCAGCATCGGTTCGTCTTGGGAGGCTACGGAGCGCGCAAACAAGCCGAGCGTTTCTCCAGCGCAGGATCGCCTACACCGTGAATCACAAGAACTAGTTCGTCGGGTGCCGTCTCACACACGTTGGCTTTTCTTCCGCCGTTGGAAATCGAAGTTCGCTTGCCAAGAAAATCGCGTTACTATACAAAACGCCAATTGTTGTTCAACGGAAGTTTGTGGAAAAACACGTCGCTAAATCTACTGCTGCTAGCAGTGGGGTTTGCCGGTTGAGAATTGTTTAGTCGTTATGCTCTGTCCTTGTTTGCGAAATTCATGGCGAAACCAAACGCAGCTGTTCAACAGTGCGCTTTTCTCGCGATTGGATAGTTGGGCAGACAGCTGGTATCGCGAGCACAAGTTGTCGTTGTTGTGGTCCGTTGCTGGAAAGGTGTTGGAGATTGGGCCGGGAACCGGAGCGAATTTTCCCTACTATCCTCCCGGCACTGAGATATTGGCTGTTGAGCCGAATCGCCACATGCATGCTCATTTGCTGCAACGAGCCAAGGAGTTCAATCTCAAGGTGCGTCTCATTCAGGCCTGGGCCGAGGATCTGCCTTTGATCGACGAAAGTGTCAATCATGTGGTGGGGACACTGGTGTTATGCTCGGTCAAGAATCCTGGAAAAGTTGTTGATGAAATCGTGAGGGTTTGAAGCCGGAGGGATTTACCACTTCATTGAGCACGTCGCGGGCGTTGGGATGACCAAGTCCTATCAGCAATTTGCCTCGTTGCCGTGGCACATGGCTTTCGATGGCTGTCAATTGACTCGCGATTCTGCAGAAACCATTCGACGTGATCGTCGGCTTTTCACAATGATGGCAAACGTCGAATTGGGGCCAACATGGTTGCCTATCCGACCGCACGTCATCGGGAAAGCAGTCAAGACGAACAAAAAACACCGAAGTCGCGATTGATCAAACGCATTCGAGTTGACCACTTTGCACGGAACGCGATTGAGCATCGCATATCCGTAACGCGTCCATTGCGAGTTCACCAGACAAAAGTTCTGAGTTGCTGCCGCTTTTCACAGCATCGCGGACTTGTTGAATCTCACTCACGAACGCATCAAGCGGATCGGTTGAACCAAGGTCAGGGCGAATCACATTGCCGTCCGAATCGATCAATTTGACAGGCATCGTCTCGCCGGCGTCTTGAAAGCCAGCAAACTCGAAATGGATGGTTGCCTTTTCCAGGTGTATCTCAAAACCATGGGTAAACGGTCGCCCTTGTTGCTGCACCACCCCATCACACTGGAAACCACCAAGTCTTTCGAATCAAAAACAAACGAACTCGACGCGTACTCAACGGCTTCTCCATTCATCCGCCCCACGCTGAATACTTTCGTCGGCAAGCCGAACAGAAAACGAATCAAATGGGCATCGTGGACGTGTAGATCCACAAGCGGACCGCCAACTTTGTCGAGTTTGTAGAAGTCGGGAATCCATTCCGGGTTGGAGATGACGCGTTTAAACGTACCGCCTAGCAACGCTCCATATTTCCCGGAATCAATCTGTTCACGGGCCCATTTATACTCGGGAAAAAAAGGTAGAACGTGCCCGACGCTCAGTGTCACGTTCGCCTTGCGGCAACTGTCTACCATTTTTTGGGCATCTGCGACGTTTAGCGCCAAGGGTTTTTCGCAGAACACATGTTTAGTTGCTGCGGCAGTTTGCAATGCGAGCGCCGGGTGTGCAGCGGGAGGAAGGCAGATGTCAATCACATCAATCTCATCGATGCTCAACAGTTCGTCATAGTTTTCGACAGTCGTAATTCCTTGCAGATCAACGACTTCACCAGGCGGCCCGAAATTGCCTTTGATTCCCCGCCAATCTCCACTGCGTTTTTGGGGATCGCTCGAGGCAATGGCAACCACTTCGATTCCCTCGACTCGTTGATATGCGAGCCAATGCATCCAGCCCATGAATCCGATTCCCGCCAAGCCAACTTTGATCATCCGGTTTCACTCCCCAGGACCTTGTGTTCGTTCAGCTATCATAACAGTCATCACCTCTTCCGCGAACAGTACGAAGTATCGGGCGTTTGATTCATGGTTGATTGTGGTTTGGCTGTTGAGGTAGGCCGGACCCAGCCGCAAGCGCCTTATTGGCAATATGCGTTGCGATCGTAGGATGGCGTCGGGGGCGTAGGGTGGCGTCAAGGAGGAACGACGCAGACCCACCACGAAGCATTGCTGAAACCCGCTGCCTCCACGCCAAACATGCAACAATAGAATGATTGGTGGGTCTTCGTGCCTTGACCGCACCCTACCCTACCCCCAAAGAATCCAACGTGAAAATCAAGGTAAAAAATGAGAGATCGATTAGAGCTCGTCGCAACATGTATTTCGGAAGCGTTGTCGCATTTCTGTTGGGGCTTTTTCTGATCCTAAAGTATGATCTCAGTTTGTTGTCGTGGCTGATTTCGGGTTTGTTGCCAGCGTTTGCCTGTTGGCGAACAGATTTGATCAATAATCGTTGGGTTGCACGCGTTATTGTCTATTCGATGATT
Source organism: Pirellulaceae bacterium (assembly GCA_041399045.1). Classification (GTDB taxonomy): domain Bacteria; phylum Planctomycetota; class Planctomycetia; order Pirellulales; family Pirellulaceae; genus BJ22. The sequence goes on from JAWKTO010000002.1 coordinate 514,075, forward strand.
GGGTACTTCTCTTGTGCCACGCTTCGAAATATCACTGTTCAATCTGCAGGAACTCGTGCTGCACGCGTCATGAACTTGCCATTGGTGGGAGAAGAATGGCATATAACTGCGTCGGCTGTTGCAGCGATAATTGCTCTTCTTGTCGTTCTGCTTGCCCCGATTCAAGTTAATCCCGCTACTGCCAATTCGTTTGGTAGGCGCAGCGTTGAATGACCACTGTTTTGTAGGCCGGACCCAGTGCGGCGCCGTTCCGGCAGTATGCGTTGCGGTCGTATTGCGACGCCGAGCTGTAGGTGGCGTCAAGGAGGAACGACGCAGAACTACCAAAAAGCGATGTTATTGCGATCTTCCGTCACGTCAAATCTGATAGAAAATATTGATTGGTGCGTCTTCGTGCCTCGACCACACCCTACTCTGCTTTAGTCTTTCCCGTTGCGTGTTATTTTCACAAGGGACTCGTGGCCTCGTCCACTACGCCAGGGGGCGGAAACGCATGCAGGCCGGACCAAGCGAAGCGCTGTTCCGGCAGTTCAAATCCGCAAATTATTGTTCGCGGTGAAAAATGTCCGAGCCGAGATTATTCTCAGGCGGCGCGTTTGTACGACATGGGCATTCGGAGGATGTTGGGTTTGCGGCATTCGACGAATAGGGAGTCTGGTTTGTAGACGCGTCTGCCGTCGGTATCCAAGCGATGTTCATTAAAATCGTCGATGTCACTTTCCTCTGCAGCACAGACGCGAAATTCGGTGAAGCCTACTGTTTCGCAAAGTTCACGAAGGGAAAATCGATCATACATCCAGCGATGAATTTCGCCTTGCATACGAAACATAGTTTCGTCGTAGGATCGCAACGCTTCTTTGCCCATCAACAACTTGAGAACCCAGCGGGAAAGGCGATTCCTCCAGGAACTGAGTTTACCTTCGCTGACGAACTCGCGACGTTCAGGCTGCGATTGTTGTCGAGACTCGCGGCACAAATCAAGTTCCGCACCGATTCGGGATCGAACGAAGGACTCTTGAGTTTCGTCCAGGGACGCCATGTATCGCCCCATCATTCCACCCGATTGATGACGAACCATCTGGTCCAGCAATTCAAGTTTGATCCAATTATACTTCTCTGCTGCTGACTCATCGCCATGCCAGGCGTTGTCATGAAGTTGGAGGTAAAGCCTTGCGATTCGCTCCAGATCGGGAATGACGATTCTCAAAACGCCATTGGGTTCCAGTACCCGGAAGCAATCTTCGATCAGTCGGTGACCTTGTTCCGGTGTCAAATGTTCGAGCAGGTGAGAATGATAAACGGCTTCAAACGATCCGTCTTCGAACGGCAAGCCTTTTAGAACATTGACAGGGAGAACCGATGGGTGGCACGCGTCGAGGTCCAGGTTGACCCAGTCTGTGTGGAACCGTCGGCCGCAGCCAATGTTTAACTTTCTTCGCATGCGGCCTTGGCGGTCGCTCGGATGCAAATTCGAGCGATGGACGTTGAAAGGTGATGGTTTTATTTTGGACATATCTAGGCAGCTTGTTTGATTGCCATTCGGCCTGTGTAATCAATGCGATTCAGGAAAAGTTGAATGTTGTTTTGAGCGATGTACTCTTCAACGGCACGACGACAGCCCTGCCAATGACCGTAGTCGTCGATGATCAGAACGCCGCCATTCACGAGTTTCGGGAACAGGATTTCAAGTTCACACTTTGTGGATTCGTACCAATCGGTATCGAGTCGCAAGAGTGCAATTTGTTCCGGCGTGCTTTTCAAAAGCGTTTCTTCGACCTTGCCTTGCACAAATAGAAAACGAGTTTCGGGATAACCTGAGCTTGTCACGTGACTCCGCACACCTTCCAGCGGGCACCGACACCAAACACCTTGCGGGTCGTCGATGTGATCGATGATCATCAGATCGTCGGCGGTGCGTCCAAGGAAATCGACATCAACGCGAGTCGGAGTGGTCATGCCTTCGAACGTATCGTACAGCCAGATGTTTCGATCAAAATCCTGATGTCTGGCGAGAGTTTTCGCGGCCGCGTAGACATTTCCGCCACGCCATACACCGCATTCAACGATGTCTCCAGGAATCGAGTTGTCGCAGATGTAATCGATGGCGCGAATGGTCGCGAGCAAGCGTTCGGGCGATGTCATTGTCGTTTGCCGAGTCTCCGCAATGAGCTTTCGCTCGAACGGTGACGAGTCAGGCAGTTGGTCCATCAACAATCGTTCTTGCGAAGGTTGCTGGGCCGGTTTTTTCGGGCGAAACAACTTGCGAATCATGCAGTGCAACTCCATTTGCCTGTTTGGGACGTGAGCGAAAGGTCCATTGGTTACGATGGGCACGTCGATTGGTTCATTGTTCTATCAGATTCAAAAAAAATGGTAAACATTGAGTTTCAAGTGGCGAGGCCGAAGCTTGACGGTAGCTGAAGTGCCCAATACGTCTGACGGTAGCAGAAGTCGCCATTACGTCTGACGGTAGCAGGAGTCGCCAAGACGTCTGTCAGTAGCTGACGTGGGAGGGGCTTCAGAGCCACTTTTTGGGTAGCAAAAGTCGCATCGACTTCTGAAGTCCTATCATTGTCTCTGAACACTTGGGTGTTCAGCTACAGCCTCTCGCCGTAGCTGAAGTCGCCGAGACTTCAGAGGAAAATTGGAATAACTAAAAAATCGTTCGATGGATGCAAGCATCTCAATCGGTGTAGGTGAATGCCATCACTTTTCTTACAATCATTTGCGAAATGCTTGGCGGCTGGAGGCCGCTGATTTGCAAACCTAAACTGACGGAATGGAATCGACTTGCAATGTCCTTTGACGTCCCGATCGCATTTTGCTTCTACAATCGGCCAGAACAGACTCAGCAGGTATTTTCCGAGATTAGAAACATTGCCCCGCGTGAATTGCTTTTAATTTCGGACGGGCCAAATTCCAACCGCGCAGGCGATACCGAAAAAGTGCTTCGGTGTCGAGAAGTCGTCAAACAAATTGATTGGGATTGTTCTGTTCGGCGATGTTATTCCGTCAACAATCTCGGCTGTCGCATTCGGATGTCCAGCGGATTGAATTGGGCGTTTCAACATGCTGAATCGTTGATCGTTCTTGAAGACGATTGCTTGCCGTCGCGATCCTTTTTTACGTTTTGCCGTGAAGCCCTTGAGCGTTATCGCGATGATGAAAGTGTGTTCATGGTCAGTGGCGATCGCTTTTTGCCGACATTAGACGGCTCGCAAGCGTATCGATCGAAATGGGCGCATATCTGGGGATGGGCGAGCTGGAGTCGCGCTTGGCAGTTTTACGATCTTGAGTTGCAGGATTGGCCCCAACGAGCACAAACGAATTGGCTGCAAGAATGGTGTGATCGAGAAACCGAAGTCGAACATTGGCGAAGCGTCTTTGATCAAGTTCATCAGTCCGCGATCGATACCTGGGACTATTCGTGGATGTATACGCTTTGGAGTCAAAACGCCCATTGTGTGATACCGCCGAAAAACCTGGTGACCAATATTGGTTTTGCCCACGATGCAACGCATACGGTCGATCCCGATTCTGCATTGGCGAACTTGCCGCGTCACGAATTGCAGAATGTCGTGTGGCCCTCGGGTACCGAACGAGACCTTGATGCCGATTGCTGGACGTTTGACAACATTTTCGACGCGAGTAATCGTAAGCCGGAACAATCTTGGCTTACCAGATGGAAGCGGCGTTTGTTTGGGAGGGCGGCATGACGAATCGTCGGATCGCCATCTTCAGTCCGTATGCAACCGTTTCGCCACATTTTGAAACTGAGCTGGAACTTGCCCAACGGCATTTGGATCAATCCGATTCGGTCGATTGTTATTCGTGTTTCGGTGCACTGGCATGTTGTGATTTCAACTCTGAGCGTTTGGAGCATCGCTGCACGGAATGCGTTGCCCGTCGACGACACGGGTATTCCCTTCTGGATGGCAATTTTAATCAGTTCCATTTAACGTCCCATGTTTTGCCGAAGGAACTGGTAGGACGAGTCACAGGAGTGCGAACGATTGAACAGCTCAAGTCGATTCGCGTTGAGGATTTTGACATTGGTTACGCGGTGCTGTCGTCATTGGTGAGCAAGCTTCGAGATCCGGAGCCCAATCTGGCAGAGCATCGACAACTGGTTGAACGATTATTCGAAGCTGCTTTTTCGGTCTACCTGTCGACTTGCAAATCGCTGGAACAATTTCATTATGACCGAGTCTATGTTTTCAACGGCCGTTTCGCTTCCATGCGAGCCGTGTTGCGAGCGTGCCAAAAGGTGGGTGTGAACTGTTGTATCCACGAGCGCGGTTGCTCAGTCAATCACTTTTCCATTTACACGAATCATTTGCCGCATGACATTGAGCCCATGCAGAAATTGATTCGCGACACCTGGAAAAACGCTGGCCCAGGCCCGCGACGCGATGAGATTGCTCAGACCTGGTTCCACAATCGACGATATGGAGTCGAAAAAAACTGGACGTCGTTTACAAAGGATCAAGTGCCGGGCTTGCCTGCCAACTGGGATACCCGTCGCCGCAATATCGTTTTGTTCACATCGTCTGACGATGAGTTCGTTGCCATTGGCGATAGCTGGAAACATCAGTTGTACAAAAGTCAACTAGATGGCGTGACACAAATTGCAAAGTCACTTGGACGAATGGATCCCAGTTGCCATCTATGGCTACGGATGCACCCAAACCTTGCCAACACCGACCATTCGGCCAAGCGACAGATGGCGGCAATCAAGCTTCCAAACCTGACGGTCATTGCTCCGGATTCCATTTGCTCCAGCTATGAACTTCTCGATGCGGCGACGACGGTTGCGACGTTCGGATCCAGTATCGGAATCGAAGCGGCATATTGGCACAAGCCGTCAGTGCTACTTGGACCTTGCTACTATCAACGGATGGGAGCGACGTACGAACCGCAAACGCACAACGAGGTCGTGAAGACTCTCAGTCAAAACTTGAAGCCGCTCGACAATATTGCAGCGAAGCAATATGGCTATTACTTCAACTCCTTTGGCACTCGTTTTCAATACTTTGAGCCTGATGGTTGGTATCACGGGCGATTTCGAGGCGAGGTCGTGTATGCAAAAAGTTGAAAAAGTGCGGCCGCTTCATCACCTTAAATCACTAATTGGGCTTTCAAGAACTCCGCGACGAAACGCGAGTTAGCTGCTGAATCATGATTCTCGACGGCCTTGGTGTAATTCATATCCACGATTCCAGGCCGTGAGAATTCCAGCAACGAATCAAACGAAGCCTGAAATTCATCTTGGGTCCACTCGTCGTTTTTAACTCGCAACGGCTCCAGAGTTGGATGCCATGGGTGCACGCCCCGCAGCTGCAGGTACCACGGACGGCCAAAGACGACGACTGGTTTTCCGCCACTGGTGGCTTCCCAGCCCACGGTTCCCGTAATGGTCGCGATGAAATGAGATTTCTCGATCAATTGATAGGTGTTCGTTTCGGTTGGAAGCAAACGAACATTCTTCAACGTGCGAATGCGTTCGTAAAACGGAGGCTCACGCCAGCGATGTGTCTGTTTGGGATTTTCCTTGAGGTAGATCAACGTGTCAGCGGGTACCCAGCGGGAAAGGCGTTCGATCGCGAGTACTTGGTCGCGGTACTCATCGCCCAGTGCAGAGGTTGTCAGCTCCGGTTGAAGATGAAGTGGAAAGTAGACGAATGGGCGTTCAAGATCAACGTTCTTTGAAATCGTTTTTACGAGTTCCATTCGATGTCGTTCGTCGGTTGAAACTCTCGGGCGCTTTCCTCGCAAGCGGTAGTAGCCGCTAACTTCTTTCAAACTGCGAAGGGAGCCATGAATGCGGCTCACGCAACGATATTGCCGGCGACTGAACGATGTTTTTACCTTGCACGCCTTTCATATAAAAAGGTCTTTCGCAAAGCTGCGGCTCACATTGATCGTTGGCGTTTTTACACGCAAGCAGGTTTGGAAGTGTCCGAAATCGGAAAGGCGATGACTGTAGAAGAATCGGTTCGGAACGACGCTTTGGTAACACATCGTCGTTTTGATCCCGTGGAATCTCGCAGCGAAATAGAGAATGAGTTCAAATCCCTCGTGCGGAAGGTTTTGGAAGAAGACGATGTCGACCGATTTTGAATTGAGAATCGTCGAGAATTTTGCAAATAGTTTCGTCGCGTAATTTAATGAGTCTTCTGGAGTAAATTGAGTACAGGCTGGATTTCGTCGCAGCTGATCGTGAATCATTTCCTGACGAGCCGCAAGGTAGTCTTTCGCCGACGTGTCGATTTCGAATTCGCCATCTGGGGGAAGGGCAATCTCTCCCAGGTGCCAGGCTTCGATACTTTCGTCGAAACATTCGCCGCTCGAGCTGCCACCGATCCAGTAAACGACGTTTGCGATCCCGGCTGTCGCATCACGCACCGCTTGCACCAGTTCCGGGTGATGAAAGCCATAAACGAGAACATTGATCAAAGCGGTCACCACAACAGGAGCCAGAAACAAAAACGGCTGAAGCAAACCGTAGTTCGCTTCAGCCGAGCATAGGAAAACTTTGGAATTCGTGTCAACTACCAGATGCGAATTCGATCTGCTTCTGGCTTGAACAACGAGTCGCCTTCTTTAACACCGAACGCCGTGTAAAAGGCATCGATGTTCGTCACGGGGCCATTGGCACGGAAGTGTGATGGCGAATGTGGATCCGTTGCCAGACGGCGAACCAACTCCTCATCGCGATACTTTCGTTGCCAGACGCGGCTCCAACCAATGAAAAACAATTGGTCGCCGTCCCAATCAAGGAACTTCTCAGGTTCTTTGCCTTCCTGAGAAATCTTGTACGCCTTGTATGCGATGGAAAGTCCCGAAAGGTCAGCGATGTTCTCGCCAAGTGTCAGGTTTCCATTCACGTTCTTGCCTTCCATCGGAGTATAGCCGGCGTACTGATCGACCAACTGAGTCGTCAACTCTTCAAACGCCTTACGATCAGCATCGGTCCACCAGTTGTTGAGGTTTCCGTCGCCATCGTACTTGCTGCCTTGGTCGTCGAAAGCATGGCTGATTTCGTGACCAATGACTGCACCGATTCCGCCGTAATTCAACGCGTCAGGAGCATTCATGCTGAAAAACGGTGATTGCAGGATCGCCGCAGGAAACACAATCTCATTCATCGTCGGATTGTAGTACGCGTTAACCGTTTGTGGCGTCATGCCCCATTCTTTTTTGTCGATCGGTTTGCCCAATCGATTGACGTTGCGGAAGTGCTCGAATTCTGCAGATCGCATCACGTTTCCAACAAGGTCATCGGCATCAATTTCCAATTTGGAATAGTCTCGCCATTCATCGGGATATCCGATTTTGGTGTTGATCTTGGACAGTTTTTCCTTGGCACGAACTTTTGTCTCATCGGTCATCCAGGTCAATTCGTCAACGCTCATCTCGAATGCTTTGAGCAAGTTTTGAACGAGCTCGTTCATGCGTTCTTTGGCCTCAGGCTTGAAGTGCTCGTTGACGTAAACTTCGCCTACGGCTTCACCGAGTGCGCCTCCGAGGAAACCGACTGCGCGTTTCCAGCGAGGCTCTTGTTCTTTGGTTCCCGCCAATTGTTCACTGTGCAATTTGAAATGTGCGACATCAAACTCTTTCGACAGAAACGGAGCAAACGAGTCCAGAATCTGGTATTGCAGATAGGCTTGCCAGTCTTCAACGGACGTTTCTTCAAGAATCGAATCAAACTTTTCGAAGAAGCTGGGAGTCATCACGCAGACTTCTTCCACTTCGGGAAACTTGGCCGCGTCAAACATCGCCTTCCAGTCGACTTTCGAAGACAGGTTCTTGAGGTCCGCAAACGCGAACGTGTTATAGGTCTTTTCCGCTTGCCGCATTTCCGTACGGGGCCATTGGGCGTCAGCCAGGCGAGTTTCCAGAGCCAAAATGCGTTCGCCAGGATTGTCGCTCTCCAAACCGGCCAATTGGAACAGTTGATTGATGTATTCAACCAAAGCCGCTCGGGCCGCAACATATTTTTCGTCGTCTTGCAGGTAATAATCGCGATCGGGCAAAGTCGTTCCCCACTGAATCATGTTGGTCAGATAGCGGGTCGAATCTTTGCGATCGATCGATACGAAAACGCCGATCGGAGAGCCGACGCCGATCAAGCTGAGCTCGCCGAATTTTTTGACGACATCTTCGTGTGTTTTGAGATTGTAAATTTCCTGCAGTTGGCTACGAATTGGGGAAACGCCTTTTTCATTCAGGATTTCTTCATTTAGAAAGCTGCGATAGGCGTCAGCAACTTTTTGCGAAACGGTCCCCTTCTCGTGTTCAGATTTTGCAATTTCATCGACGATGTTTCGGATTCGTTCGCGTGAAAGGTCGTCCAATGCGATAAACGATCCGTAGTTTGACTTGTCGGCTGGAATTTCCGTGTTGCGAAGCCAGCTACCGTTGACATACAGAAACAGGTCGTCTTGAACTCTCACCGATGTATCAAACGTCGTCGTGTCCAGGTCCTGACCGCAGACAATCGAGCCGGAGCCCGCGCATGCAATCGCTGCCAGAATTCCGACACGCGCCATCCACCGTGGTCTCATTGAATTTCTCCTGAATAGTGAAACAATATTGGGTTCTCTGAACCGTACATTATTGGGCAGAAATCGTTTGGGTGATAGGAGTGCGGTCGTAAATCGAACATTTCGGATCGCGAATCTGCTCGCAAGACGTTTTGAGCAGCGAACCGAGGGACTGCTGCGGATTGATGCCTGTACTGATATTGGCCGAGTGTTTCACAATCCGGGAATTCGAAACCCCGATAGACGTTTTCTACATTATTTTCCAGCGACTCAATTGCATTTCCTGAATGAACGAAACATTACAAAAAACGTCCCGTCAACGATACAAGCAATTTCTGGAAAAATTCCGACGTAACGAACTTGAAGGCGAAAACGAAGATGGTAACGGCGCGACGAAAGACCGCAAGGACGAAACGGCCGACGCCAAAAAGGAAAAGAAGCGACGCCGCAAAAAGTTCATGGGGCTTTATTTTGCGGAGCTGAAAAAATACCGTTGGAGCATCACGCTTCTCATCATCTTGTCGCTGGTGATCGCTGGCCTGGAGTTGTTGCAGCCACTATTCTTTCGGCACATCATCGACAAGATTTTGCTGAACGGATCGTTGGATGCTTCTGGCAAATTGATGAGGCTGAATTTGATCGGTGCCATTTCCATCGGCATCGTTTTCGTCTCCCAAGCTCTGGGGATTTGGAAGAATTACGATCAACATTTGTTGAACAACAAAGTCATTCTGTATTTGCGCCGCAGTCTGTTTGACCGGATGCTCCGGTTGCCGCTCGAAAAACTTTCCGAGATGAAGACCGGCGGGATCATTGCGCGGTTGACGGACGACGTGAACACGACGACAGGACTTTTCGAAATGGCAATTGTTTCGCCCGGAGTGGCAGCCATTCGTTTGTTAATTGCCGTGGTAATTCTGTTCGTTTTGAACTGGAAGCTGGCGTTGACTGCGATGTCGATCATCCCCTTTGTCATGTTGATCAGTTTTATCGCGGCGCGACGCATACGGCCGATCTATCGCCAGATTCGTCACGATGTTTCATTCGTTGACGGACGTGTTGGCGAAGCGTTCGAGGGGATTCGCGCGGTTCGAGCTTTTCAAGGTGAAGCCAAGGAAGAGCACGAATTTGCGTTGGGCCACAATACAATCACCCGGATGAGAATGTTCGCCCGCAAAAAGGAATTGATTGTATGGAGCAGTTGGGGATTGTTGCTGGCGTTGATCAGTCCCGTGATTTTCTGGGTCGGTGGTGTGCTCAATGTTCGAAGTAGTGCAACGATCGGAGACATTACGGCCTTTCAGGTGTATGCGTTTATGTTGCTCAGTCCCGTATGGCAAATAGTCAACTCATTTTCTGAGCTGCAACGATCGCTCGCAGCCATGGAACGAGTGTTCGATATCCTTGAGACACCGGAGGATAAGCCCGACGTTGACGGCGCGATCGATGCGCCGTTGCGGATCGAAGAAATTGAATTTCAGAAGGTTAACTTCTCGTACGAAAACAACGAGTTGGTCATTCGCGACTTCGACTTGCACGTGAAAGGGAATCAGGTTGTTGCCTTGGTCGGAAGAAGCGGCGCCGGGAAGACTACGATTACGGACCTGCTTGCTCGCTTTTACGATCCGACATCTGGCTCGATATTACTTAACGGAGTCGATATTCGGGAAATCAAATTGCGGGGGTTCGTCAGCTGTTGGGTGTGGTCCAACAAGATACGTTTTGTTTGACGGTACGGTGCGTGAGAATATCGCATACGCTGAACGGTCCGCCACCGATGCCGAAGTAATGGACGCAGCCAAACGCGCGAACGCTCACGAATTCATCGAGAAATTGCCTGATGGTTATAATTCGATTATCGGTGAACGTGGTGTGAAGTTGTCAGGCGGACAGCGCCAGCGAATGGCAATTGCCCGGGCGCTGTTAGCGGATCCACAGATTTTGATTATGGATGAGGCGACAAGTAATCTGGACACGGAAAGCGAGCAGTTGATCCAGAGATCGATCAACGAGCTGTTGAGAAATCGAACGACGTTTATCATTGCCCATCGCCTTTCGACGGTCACACATGCAGACTTGATTGTGGTGTTGGACAAAGGTGCGATTGTGGAAACGGGGAATCACGACCAGCTGATGGCCAACCGTGGTGCGTATTTTGAAATGGTCCAGCGCCAGCAAACAGGTGAAGGGATTTAGAATCCAAGGGATGCGGTTTTGGTAGCGGATTTCGCAAAGAATTGTGGTCAGGTTCGGTTGATTGTAACGTTGACCATTGGCGATTGGATGATTCCAGGAATACGGAGCAAGATCGCAAACAAAATACTCACTGGCTTGCGCTGCGGACTTGTCGCTTTTTGAATTGACACACTTGCTTGCGCTGCGGGCTTGTATATTTTGTAAGTCAACGAGCAATTAAAATTCGCCTGTCACGACTTCGCCGCCGGACTTGGTCAACAGTTTGGCAAAAATCGGCAACTCGACGGTCTCAGGAATAAATGCAACGTGACCGTCAGCAAAAAGGGCGTTGATGCCGGTCGGATGAAATGAAAACGGCTCGTTGTCGTTCTTGCGATTCATTGTGTAGATGCAACCATTGCTGGGCCCTTGGCCCTCCAAGCTTCCGTCTCGGTTAGCGCCATCAAAACTGAAAGGCCCTTCGCTATCCGCCCAGCCGATTCCCTGATCGTTTGACAAATCAGCGCGATGCTGACGCCCGCGATACACATCGGGCCTTCCCGCGCACTCTACAATCATGACTGTGTTGGACGTTCCGTCGAGAATGTCTCGAAATCGTGTGCGCGAATTTCGGTACATCACCGAATAACGGTTCGAATTGTTGTACAGCGGCGAAGGCAAATGGGAATTGATTGACGATGGCTTGATTCCCATGATGGCTTCATAGTCGGTTGGTGCAATGGGATTCGCAAATGTCATTGCAGGCCGAGGCGGATGCGCTATCGCTGAAAGTACTGCCGTTCTACTTGGTGCCGAGGGGCAAGTAAAAAGTGGGACCGGTACCGAAGCGGCAGTCACATTCGTACCTTGCCACCAATCCGAAGAGGTGTCATAAAGCTGGCGAAGGTTTTCTTGCTCAACATAGGGCAGGATCAACGGTCTCCAGCCAACGTACTTCCCAGCAGGATTTCCTGGTCCAGCTTGAGTCCAACCAGAGGCCGGGAAGACTTGCAATGAACTTTCGAAATTCATGCAGGCCAACCCTAATTGTCGCACGTTATTTGAGCACTGAGCTCTTCGTGCCGTTTCTCGCACTTGCTGGACAGCCGGCAGCAAGATGCCGACCAATATTCCAATAATGGCAATCACAACCAGTAGCTCGATAAGGGTAAAGCCGCGACGGGACATCGGTTGTTCTGAGTGCATATAAGCTCTGTAAAAAACGAAAGCCGAAAAATCAGATGTCTGACAGGTTGTAGATTTAGAATAGTCACGCTGCACGAAAAGAACAATAGACCAAGTTCGTGCAAACCGTCACGAATGAAGCATTAATCCCCTACAATCGGATCGTCTGCCCCACCATGGTTGCGTGTATTTGAAAAATGACGTTTCGCCGTATTTCAAAAGATATTGCCTTGGGCGAAAAGGAGAATGGTCTGACGCCGCAACGTTGTTGGGCCCTGAACGGTTAACCTCGTGCAAAACAACTCGTTGTCGAAATGTGTCATTTGTCAATTGCCAATCGTCGTTTTCCCTTCGACGAACATTTCTTTAACGTCGACATCGATTTTGTTGGTCTCCATTCGGTGAGCAACGGGAGCGTCTACCGTTGCAACAGTAGGTAGCGTCATCAGAAACGTTCGTCCTTGATCACTATCCACCCAGGTTCCGTAAACGTTTTGACTTCGAAGCGACGACGAAATGGCCATTTCGCACCAACCAACTGGAATTGAAAATGTGCCAAGGCGAATGGACTTAAACGTCAAAGGAACCGTATTGGCACGCTCCATCTCCCCAACCAGAACGTCTAGCGATGCAACACCGGAAAAAAAGCCATTTTGAATTCGAACACCAAATCGAATTTCATCCTGTGAAAGTTCAACACGCGGCTCTTGAAGCCAAGCAGGCAAAGAGCTTGAAAACTTGTCCTTCAGGTCATTGCCAAGCCAGTGATTGATTTCGTCTTCCGTAAAATGAGCGGACCAATTCCCTTCTCGCCGGACGTCGTTGCGAAGGTCCAAAAAATGGGTTTCAAAATCTTCACCTTCCTTGATCACAAGCGCCGACGTGTCCAGCCGGGATCGATAAAACCCAGGTGTTGACCGAATCATGAAAAACACGATTAGCACACCAATCAGCCCTATCGCAATCAACGCCAGACTCCAGCGAATCAAACGTTGTTTCCAACTGGGCGGCGATGATGAACGACTCTGTGATTTGGGCGTATTCATAAGACCATTTTTCCGAGGATGACGATTGAGGATTGCCGCCTTGCCGCTCTAAAGCACAACAAGTTGTTTACAGCATCCGGCATTAATGCTGAACTGGAGTGAGTGGACTGTGACTCAAGCGAAAGCGACGTTTACCATACTCACGGAAATCGACGGTTGCCGTTTTTTTGATTCCTGATCCACTCAAGCCAACAATTGTACCAACCCCATAGACAGGATGTTCAACATCCATTCCATCGGAAAATACATCTGGGTGCAATTTGTTTCGAGGTTCACTGTCCAGCTTTTTGGCTAATTCCGAAGCCGTAATCAATGCAGGCATGTCAGTAGCGGGAGATATGTCCGCCTCGCGTTTTGAACTGTCTACCTGGAAAGGCACTGCCGATTCATAAACCTGCGTTGAATCATCATCATTGACATCAATTTCAGGAACGCCTTCATTCATCCAGGGATCGAGGTGTTCTGCCCACGGTTCGTCGTCATCTCCGAAGTCATTGATTGACCTTGGCTCGATGACATTCATTTCATCTCGCGGCAGCTCCATCAGGAACCGACTGGCAATGCAGGGCCAATAGCCACCCTTGCGGTAACGATTCTCGCAGCGCGATATCTGCAATCGTTCCATCGCCCGTGTGATACCCACGAATAGTAGCCTGCGTTCTTCTTCGATTTCCTCATCATTCGTGCTGCTACGTTCATGAGGAAGTATCCCGTCCTCCAATCCGACGATAAAAACGCAAGGAAACTCAAGGCCCTTGGACGAATGAATGGTCAATAAAGTCACGAAATCCGATGTTGACTCCCACGCGTCGGTATCGTTTACCAAAGCTGCCTGCTCCAGAAACGACTCAAGCCCGCCGTCGTCTGGATGCTGTTGATCGAATTCGGCCGCTGCCACGATTAATTCGTCGACGTTGTTGGCGCGATCATGAGACTCCTCCGTTCCATCATCAATCAGCCATTCTCGGTAGCCAGAAAGGTCAACAATTTTTTGGAAGAGCTCAGCTACGGGTTTTTCACGGTGTTCGCAGATCTGGTCATAGAGTGCGACGAATTTTGAAATCTTAGTAGCTGTGGATTTGGCAATGGTGTTTACAAGGCCGGCTCGTCGAGCAGCCTCCAACATCGTATGCCCGTTGTCGATCGCGTAACGGCGTAGCTTTTCTATTGTTTTGTCGCCGATGGTCCGCGATGGAACATTGACAATACGTTGAAACGCAATCGAATCTGACGGGTTATTGATTAGATGCGCGTAGGCCAGAACGTCTTTGATCTCGCGGCGTTGGTAAAACTCCAAACCTTGCACAACTTGGTACGGAATTCCATGTGCACGCAAGCTATGTTCCAGAGAACGTGACAACGAATTCGTGCGATAGAAGATGGCGAACTCGCTCGGGCGGCGTCCCTCAATTCGAACGGCATGCGCGATCGTCTCGGCAATTTGACGAGCTTCCTCTTCGGGGTTTCGACAACTGATCAGTGTAACGGGCTCTCCGCGATCATTGTCAGTGTGCAGCGATTTTGCCTTGCGTCGCAGATTATTGGCGATCAATGTGTCGGCAACGCTCAGAATAGACTTCGTACTGCGGTAGTTTTGTTCCAATCGGACGACGCGGACATTCTGAAAGTCTTTTTCAAACTCCAAAATGTTGCTGAGTGTTGCACCTCGCCAACCATAGATCGATTGGTCTGGGTCACCTGTGACCGCGATGTTGGGCGCGCGTTGATTCAACATGAGAATCAACCGATATTGTGCGGTGTTCGTGTCTTGATATTCGTCAACCATCATATGGGAATATCGGTCGTCAAGGCTCGCTCTCAAGTCTTCATTTTCCGTGAGCAATTGCCCAACCAGCAACAACAGGTCGTCGAAGTCGACACCGTTCGCCATTTGTAGCAGGCGTTGATACTGGGGGTAGATCGATGCAACGATTCGCTGCAGGTAGTTTCCGGGGCGCGGTTCAAATTGGTCTGGCTGAATTCCCGCATTTTTCAGTTTGCTGATTTCTTCAGCGATGTTGGACATGGAATGATGACGCAAATCCAATTCCGCTTCACCCACCGCGTCCTTGATCAATTTACGCGAGTCGCCCGTATCGTAAATTGTGAAATTCTCGCTGAGGCCAACCTGCGGCGCATAGACTCGCAACAGTCGCGAACAAAAACGATGGAATGTTCCGGTCCATGCCTGGTGCCCGGGAATCATTGCCTCCAGTCGATTGCGCATCTCATCGGCTGCTTTGTTTGTAAACGTCAGCGCAACGATGTTGCGCGAGTCGACCCCCGATTGGATCATGTGTGCGATTCGGTGAGTAATCACACGGGTTTTCCCGGAACCCGGACCGGCCAAAATCAGGAGCGGCCCGTGAATGTGCTCAACCGCCTGTCGCTGGGCCGGGTTGAGCCCGTCAAGAAATGATGTCGGGGTCTCGTCAAACATGAAACTGCTAGCGTGCCTGCGGTCGATGAAATGCCCGTACTCTTTGAGGCGACAAGTTTTATGTTATATTTTTGGCGTTGTCCAACAAGGACATCGTTCTGGAAATTTTGGAATCTTTTTTGTTGGAAGGAATCCCGCATGGCCCGCACTCGTATTCCCTTGAGCGCTACCGAAGAAGCCAATCGAACCCTGTTGGAAAAACTTGATTTAAGCACGGCAGAAATCGGTTTGATGGTTCGAACCACGAATTGCCTGGAGGAACGTGGGATTTTTACCGTCCGCGACTTGCTGAACACCCGGCGAGAAGATTTGTTGAGTATTTCCAATTTCGGCGAGAAGACACTTGAGGAAGTCTACAAGTGCCTTGAGGATATTGGTTTCTCACGACCTGGAAATGACCGAAAGCCGCGTTAGGGGTTTTCGAGGCAATGGGTCCCCGTTGTTTTTTTGAATCTGCACGGTTATGTGGTGCAGGCTGTCAGCCTGTGGGTTTTCGCTTTTAAGCCGTCGTCGATGGGCCTCCAGTCATTTGCCACGTGACCACGATTGCCGAAAACAACTCGTTACTTTGATAGGCTGTTGTCGATTGGCATGACTGAAGCAATCAAACGTATCATTCCATTTTCCGGCCCGGTGTCAGGAGAATTTACTCCCCCGGGCTCGAAAAGTATTTCCAATCGGGTACAACTCCTTGCCGCGTTGGCAGATGGCACCTCCGTTGTTAGGAACCTGTTGGCCAGTGATGACACGCAGGTCATGCTCGACGCGTTAACCATTCTTGGGACGCATATTGAATCCCAAAATTCTCTAGAGACCGTATCCATCCGAGGTGGATTGAAGCCAAATACCGAACGGGTTATCGACCTATTCGTTGGTAACAGTGGAACAACAATTCGATTTCTGACCGCCGCTCTAGCGATTGTTGGCGGCAACTACCGTTTGCATGGCGTCGAACGGATGCATCAACGACCCATTGGTGATTTGGCGGACGCCCTCGTTCAACTTGGGTGCGAAGTGCGATGCGAGGATGATAACGGTTGTCCGCCCGTTGTAATTGCGAGTTCTGGTTGTTCTGGTGGAACCTGCCAGATTGCTGGCGAAGCGTCGAGTCAATTTCTAAGCGGCCTGTTGATGGCGGCTCCATTGGCTAGCGGGCCTGTCACGATTGAAGTTTCGGGGCAACTGGTTTCGAAACCGTACGTTCGTATGACATTGCAGCTCATGTATCAATTTGGCGTTTCCGTCCAAGCCGACGAAGATCTACGACGATTTGTCATTCATCCAGCCAAGTACCAATCGTGCAATTGCAGCATCGAACCAGACGCTTCATCGGCAAGTTACTTTTTTGCCCTTGCAGCGATTTGTGGTGGTAGTGTGACGATCAAAGGGCTTGGAAGCAACTCGTTGCAAGGCGATTTAGGTTTTGTAGATATTCTCAAACGCATGGGCTGTGCGATTACCGTATCCGCCAATGAAACTACCGTAACCGGGCCTGCAAAAATTGGTGTCGATGTTGACATGTCGGAAATCAGCGACACGGCACAGACTGCCGCAGCGGTTGCCTTGTTCGTTGGTGGCCCCACAACCATTCGTGGAATTGCGCATAACCGAGTTAAGGAAACGGATCGCATTGGCAATCTGTTGCACGAAATTCAGAAGTTGGGAGTGAAAACCGAGGAACTGGAGGACGGGTTTCGAATTTACCCCGGTCCCATGACCGCAGCGCGTTTTCAAACGTACGATGACCACCGAATGGCAATGAGCCTCAGTCTGATAGGCTTGCGCGTGGCTGGAATCGAAATCGAAAATCCTGAGTGTGTTTCGAAAACCTATGCAAGTTTTTTCGAGGACATGGATCGATTCCTGAACCGGTGATTCTCAATTTCCTGTTACTTCTCTGTGGACTTGCCAGTCAAATCCCATGCGGTAAGCCACGTGCGGCCAGAGCGTTTCATTTGAAAATCACTCATTAGACGACGCTCCATATCGGCCAAATGGCCGGCACCATAAAAGATCGCCAACGACTTGTGCCCGTTTGCCAATTCACGCTTCAGGATTTCCATGACCTTGGCGTTGCGGTGATCAATGATTGTCGAACCGTCTTTACCATTGAAAATGGCCATTCCGCCTTCCATGTCAAGCATTTGTTTGGCCATCATTCTTCGGAGGCGTTTAGTTTTGTTTTTGGAAAACAAGGAAAGGATCATGTCGGCTTGGGCTTCCTGACCGCGAAGTGGATCTGCCATGCTTTGGGCAATGGAATTCATGAAGATCCGTCCAAAGCTCTCCTCGTTGTTCTTCATCGATTCAAAGAATTCGTCCGGTGACATGTCGGCGTGAATCAGCTTTTCCGACATGTAGTCGATATGATCGAGTTGAAACTCCAAACCCAACATTGACTTCATCCCCAACTGCAAACCGGCGATTGGATTGAAGCCCGCTTCCTCTTCCTCACTTCGTCCACCTTTGGGAATTCGCGTTCCTTCAGGTGCCACCAATTCGTACAACGTCGCATCGTATCCCTTGAATTGCTCGTTCAACGCCTCGTAGTACTCTTGCTCACCTACATGGACGACACCGATCAAGTCGACTGAAATCTTTTCACCGTTTTCGTCCACGACTTCGTAACGAGTGATTGATGTCTCCAACTGTGTCGGACGACGATTGGCGTCGTAATGAACTCGCATGAAATTGGCGAAATTATCGGAAGTGACCCGATTGATTTCGGTGGGCTCTTCCTGAACTTTGTCCTTTGCAGGTTCTTGAGCCCATGTCACGTGGCCTGAAATCAAGCCGCATGAAAGTGCAAAAATCAACAGAGTGCAAAGGATGAATCGGCCTGGCATCGAATTTCTCGCTAACAATCAGGGGATACGGTTTCGTAATCGCGTAACGCAATTATAGAGCATCCGCCACTCGCAACAACACTTGGTTGAGTCACCAAGAATCGCGCGGCATCATTCAGCAGCGTAAAAATAGGTTGTGTTCTTTTCGGCCAGGAAGACGGAGATCGGGCGTTTACTCATGGGCTTGGCAAACTCCCTTCCGAACATGGTTTCTGTGTCGCAATGAAACGACGCCTGCCCCGCATCCCAAACATTGGACGGGGTGACTTGCATTGGAAAGTCGTATGTCGTCCCTAGATGTTCTACAAAGTGGTGGTTGCGTTTCAGAATGAAACCTACTTTGGTTCCGGCTGCCAAATTGTTGATCCGATGCCGTGCCTTGATTTTCAGGCGTCCTTCACCATCCTTGTAGAACCATTGGTACTCGGCTTCGGGAATAGAGTCCACTCCCTGAGAGCCGTCGAAGCCACTGGTTTTCGATTTAATCTTGGTTGCAATCACATCCGTTTTGATCGATTTGGAAATGGTCCAGCGAGCAATGCCGCTGGAAACAAAAGCCTTGATCGAGACAGAACCATGTTGGACTTTGCCATTTTTGTTTTCGCGCTTCACATAGCAGCGTAAGAAAACGTTTTTGTAGCCACGACTGATGGGTAGCGGGAGTCCAAAAATCCGTATGTCTTTGCAAGTCGCACAAACCAGACTGACATAAGCCGCCCCTTGGTGCGTATCAACTTCCAATCCAGATGGAACAAACGGCTCCAGCAATTGAGGATCGATCTGAAAATTCAGAGCAACCATCTCAGACCAGAACGCGCGCAGAACGACTTTTCTGTCTGCCACGGCAAACGACTCCCCACTAAACGAGTGCCACGCCCCGATGACAACTCAGATCTGCTTGTATGCCCAGCAAGCAATTTTCCAATTCGCTGGGCGAGTTTGAAACTTCAAACCCAATTGCCTCTGTCCCCTCGATTGAATGTTCCGCATTATACCTTGGAATCCTAGGGCAATGTTTCAATTGCGCACAGAATTCCTGGCAATTACGTTTCTCGATTGCACATTGGGGTAAAGCTTGCGGGTTTGGTTAGATAATTGGCGGGGTTGGCAGGGTTTCGCCGATTCGCTCCGGCAGTTGAGCGCCAAAGTCAAACCGGGAGTCGGCTACGGCCACAACGGCAGCATCAGCGTTAGCGTCCCGGGAGTTACGACGTGCGCGGCAGTTAGGATTGAGCATAGTGTTTTGAGTGGGTGTATTGGACGCAAACTTTTCGACGCCCCCAATCGGGCTTGCCCCGATGGTGCATCGGCTTGAAAACTAGTAGACGAGATGACGCCTCATCCCCAGCCCATCTCCCCCGCAAAGCCGGGGGAGAAGGGAGCGAGAGTTCATTGCTTCAATTAGTTTTAAAGCCGCGTTCTTTCCATACAAACTGTAGGCCGGACGAAGCGAAGCGCCGTTCCGGCAAGAGTTGCATATGACTTTTGTGTTGTCGGTATCAATGCATTCAAACGCCGGAGCAGCGTCGCAAAGCCTCTTTGTTCTGGCCTACCAAATGATACCCGTTGAAACTCTACCTCTCTAAATGCCATCCAACGCTGATTGTAAAAAAAACGCTTTCGGGATCGAGCCCAAAAGCGTTTGACTTGATTTCGATTGTTGAGCGACAACGCCTATCGAATGCGGCGGGCTTCCAATGCACGTTTACTTGGCAACTTGATGTCCCAAGCCAAACCGAACAGTTGCATCGTTCGAATCACAATCCAGCTCATATCAAACTGGTACCATTTCAAACCATGTCTGGCTGAAGATGGAAACGCATGGTGATTGTTGTGCCAGCCCTCACCCATACTTAACAATGCACAGACCACATTGTTCGTGGAATGATCACCGGATTTAAAATGTCGTTTGCCAAAGACATGGCATACCGAGTTGATTGACCAGGTCACATGATGTGTCAGGAAAATCCGAACCAAACCTCCCCAGACAAAACCCAGCAATGCTCCGAACCAAGGATTAGCGTTCTCTCCGCCCAACCAAAGTTCAACAAAATAACCAGCAACCGTTGGCAAGCCCAGACTTAACAGCACGAAAATGTAGTAGTTTCGATTAACCCACTGCAGCATTCGATCTTTGGTCAAATCTGGAATGTATTTTTCCATGTCGGGCCGAGTCCAATAACCACTGAACAACCAGCCAATTTGCCCGTGCCAAAGTCCTTTGATCAGCCCCTTGAATCCGGGACCACCTAAGTTTGGTGAATGTGGATCGCCTTCCTGATCGCTGTGGCCATGATGCCGGCGATGAACGGCGCACCAGACCAGCGGTGCACCTTCAACACTTAGACTGCCCAAAGCCATCAGGCACGCTTTGACCCATCGATAGGTTTCAAAAGATTTGTGCGAAAGCAAACGATGAAAACCAATCGTGATTCCCAACGTCGTCGCGGCCCATCCAATGACAACCATTGCCAGATAGGACCAACCCATCCAACCGTACTGCCAGCAAATCAATCCAGCAATTAAGCATCCAACCAAAGGTGCTATGACGGCAACTAACATCGCCGACTTTTGTGACTTGGATGCTTCGGGAGGACCAGCATCTACGACCGTATCGATATCGCCCGTGAGACAGTCGACCCCTGTTGCAGAGTCAATTGCCGAAGCAACGTCTTCACGGACCTTTTGTGATTCAATCAACTCAGTCATTCAAATTCCGTTGTCTAGACTTGTAAATGAAAAGAAGTCTTTTTCCGGCTGTCCAACTTGAAATCAATCACGCAGGACGCCAGTGGTCATTCCTCGCCCCAGGGGGCATTAAATAACGTCGAATCTCATTCGCGACCAGACGAGCTGTTGAAATGACGCCTTACTAGCGACTTGATTTATAGCCTTTGAAATCGTTTTGCAAAAGTGCAACAACCGGTTCGATTGCAGTTACAACCGCTATTGGGAAGGGGGAATACGCTGATTTCTCGTTTTTAAACGATGACGAGGTTTCCATTGCGGGGTCAAAAACCCCCAATTCAGTGGCTCATCCTGTACGTAACGCTTGCCCAATGCCAATGCCAACTCCGCCTTGCACAACTCGTAACCAAGGTAAAACGCATGAGATGGGTCGACGTTTCTAGGGTGTTTTTTCAGCATTTCATCAACAATTTCAAACGGATCGTCGCCGCGAAACCAATCCTCCAGACCCATAACATGCATCTCGTTGCTTTCCGCAATAATCCGATAGTTCCGGTCACGAATCTGGGAGCTCATTGCCTGAAGAATTTCTTCACCAAAATTCGGTACCTTTCCATCTCGAAGGCAAACGAGCCATTCGGTCAGGTGTTTAGGCGGTACGCCATTGTCAATCGAGTATTTTGCCAACCTTCGCGCGATGTCGCACTCGCGAACGCTAGATCGTCCCCAATTGATTACTTGGGTTGTCAGGACGCTTTCGATTCGCCATTCCTGACAAAGCGAAATTAGCAACATATTAATTCCAGCAGAGTCGACCTCAGTCATTTCCGAAAGATTACCGACACCCATCATCATTTTTTGATCAGGCCAACGTTCGCGGACCTTGGCGTAACGCAAAAGACTCTTTCCGAAATCAAAACCGATCGGCTCCAGAATCGGATCAATTCGGAATGGGATTTTATTTTGCTTCAAGTGCGCGATCGAACGGTCCAGGCTATCCCAGTCATTGGGCGTGTCAGGAATGACGACTACCTCTCGCCCCCAGTCAATGGCATAAGCAAGGTTGGAACTGTTGACGCTCAACACAAGTTCTGCACCGGCCCGTGTTGCTAAGCCAATTTCTTCTGGATCGAGACTGTCGATGGAAATACGCAACCCAAGATCGACAAGACGTTTGACGCAGTCACCGACACCTGACCACGAAGCTCCTGGTAAGCATCCGATGTCGATCACGTCTGCCCCATCGTTTTGATATGCCACCGCCAATCGTTCGATCTCATCAATTGGCAAACTTGGTGCAGAATTGATCTCCGCCAATATTTCGATATCAAAATTTTTAAGATCGGGAGCAACATGCCTTCCGGTCATGAAACGATTGAGGTCACGAAGGTCCTTGGGGCCATGCACAACCTTCAGCGTCGGCGCCACGTCGTGGATCGGTTTAAGGTCGCCGCTGGCGTACCCCGGCAGCATCAATAGTGTTGTCCCTGGTGGGATATTTAGGCGGGCAGCGATCCATGGCGGACTCAGCAGAGCAGCAACCGTTATGGGAAGAACCTGAACTGAAAATTCAAAACCAAGCTGCTGGGCGAGTTTCTCCACCTCTCGTCGCAGGGCCGCTTCGGCGAAACGCCCTGTTACGAAATGGATTTTTCTTGAGAATAATCAATTGCATTGGTCGGTGTGCCGGTCATGTCACATGCTGATGACGAATGGAAATTTAATTCGAGCCACTGAATATACCCAAAATCAAAATTTCAATGTCGTTGTCGCCAAGGTGATCAGATAAAATACTCGTTACGCAAACCATCTGCGTTTTTGACGACGCTGGAAACACCTATGAGAAAAGTTCACCGATACGCACGTCGGCTCATCGAGTTTGATACGACAAGTCACAAATCCAATCGTCTCGCATGCAAGTACATTGAGATGAAACTTGCTAAACACGGCTTTGTGGTAGAGAAGGTCGACTATTTGGACAAGAATCGCCAGCGCAAGATAAATCTGATTGCGAAGAAAGGAGCTGGGGTCGGTGGACTTGCCTACTTTGGTCACATCGATACGGTTCCTGCGGATTTCTGGACATTTGAAAGGGCTGGGCCTTTTGAACCCACGGTCTTCAATGAACGCTTATACGGGCGCGGAGCATGCGACATGAAAGGCTCGGTGGCTTGCATGATGGACGCCAGCCAACAATTTGATTGGGACCAACTCAAGCAGCCGTTCTATTTCGTGATCACGGCGGACGAAGAGATCGGTTTCCTGGGGGCCAAGGCAGTTGTAAAAGAGAGCGAATTCTACCGCGAGATGGTCGAGAATCGAACGAAGGCCATTATTGGAGAGCCGACTGGATTGGACGTTGTGCACGCGCACAAAGGGTCGTTGACACTCATGGCACATTCAAAAGGACAAGAAGCGCATAGCAGTAGCCGCGCAGGAAAAAACGCAAATTTGGCAATGATCCCGTTTTTGAATGAGCTGTTGGCAATCCACGAGGTTACGGAACAGGATTCGAACTGGCATGACAATGATTTTGACCCGCCCACGCTTTCACTGAATATCGGAATCCGTGATAGCTCAACCGCGTTGAATATAAAAGCCGGAGGATCGACCGCAACCGCTTACCTTCGTCCAATGCCAGGTGTAAATGTCGAGCCAATACTTGAGCGTCTCAAATCCACAGCCGATCGACTTGGAATCGAATTGACCATTTCCCGGTCCTGTGAACCATTTTGGAAAAATCCGAATTCCGAATTTGTGCGACAAACATTAAAGTTATTGCACCGCCAATCATCGAAGACTGTGTGCTATGCAACTGACGCTGGTGTCCTGGTCGATTTGCCTGATAAAATCGTTTTGGGACCTGGCAACATTGCCCAGGCACACACGGCTGACGAATGGATATCCTTAGAACAATTAGAGCGAGGCACGGAAGTCTACGCCAAGCTCATTCAACACTGGTGTTGTCAGGAATAGAACGTTGACATCCACTGAAATCATCGAATTTACTGATTCCGTTGTTGACGACACGAATGGTCTTTTTGAGTTCCTGCAACCCTTTGTTGCAGCCCAACAATTGCTTGAACGAACACTTGACGAAATTCGCCATTTAACCAAACACGGTTTTGTCGCTCGGAACCAAGGTCAAATCATCGGGTTCGCCGCAGTTGAGGTCTATTCGCGGAAGCTCGGTGAGATTCAGTGCCTAGCAGTTTCACCCCATTTTCAAGATCGAGGAATTGGACGGGGACTTGTAAGTAGATGCGTAGATCGCGCAAGGGAACTTGGGATCTTGGAACTCATGGCAATTTCCGCATCGGAAAACCTTTTCAAGAACTGTGGGTTCGATTATTCGCTTCCCAATCAAAAAAGAGCACTGTTTATCCAGCCGCAGATAAATCATGGTTAGCTGCCAGCGGAATCGGCACTAGATTGAAATTGGTCGGATCCAAAACCGATACAGGTTAATTGTTCGTTCGTGAATGTGCTCTACGAATATCCTTCGCAAAGTTAGCGCCCGGGAAAATTTGGCGGGTAATGAAATTTCGAGTCAGGGCGATTATCGCCAACTGTTTCCAGCTCGGCAAATAATTTGTTTTCTTTGGAACTTTCAATTCTGGGCGGGGTAAACGCTATTGCTGTTAAACATCTGTTTAATAGACTGGAATGCTGATTTTACGGTCAGCGTTTCGACAACCTCATTGATCATCATCGCATTTGTGCGGGCAGTTTACCCTTAAGCCTCCGTTTTGGTAGCCTAAGGGGGGAATGTCCCAGCAGTGATGGAACGTTTTTCCGCTGTGGAGGAATGCTTTTTTAGTAAAAGGAATGCCTGATGAACGATGAGAGCACACGGAAAAAGATATTGATGACTGCGGGGCCAATTTTCGCCGAGCGTGGCTTTCAAGGTGCAACCGTTCGAGACATTTCTGAGGCAGCAGAAGTAAACTTGGCAAGCATCAATTACTACTTTGGTGACAAACAGAAGCTTTACGTTGAAGTCATCAGAGCGGCAAGAGATAGCCAAGGCGGGAGCTCGGCGTTCGAAGGTCTTCACACACAGGTGCCGCCAGCGATTTTATTGGAAAAGTTCATCAATGTTTTGCTCAAAAAGCTTGGGATTGGAGTTGAGCCCGATTGGAAAATGCAGTTGCTGGTCAGTGAATTCCTTTCACCTGGCGAAGCGTGCAAAGAAATTGTAGAGGAATATTTCCGTCCCTATTTCGAATTGTTGTTGGGCATTATTGACCGTTTGGCAGGCGGGAATCTGTCCGATGCTGAGCGCTTACGAATGGGTTTTAGTTTGATCGGTCAATGCCTTCATTATCGTTTGGCAGGTCCCATCATTCGGATGTTTGTTAATGCAGAGCAATTTTCTGAGGAATTCGACAATGAAACCCTTGCCAAGCACATCGCGCGATTCACAATTGGCGGCGTCAAATCGTTGGTAGAACAATCTAAAGCGTCTACGGTGACGTAGCAAATCAAAGTCGCCATTCTCGATACAACCCATTAACTTAAGTCAACTTAGAAATGCTCCACGAAATGGAACAGCCTGTTACAGCAAAAACACAGCCAAGACTGGGAATCATTGTCCAGCTATTGGTCTCGTTTCTACTTGTTGGCGGCGCTACCGCTGCAACGTCGATTCTTGTTTACATCAAGGAGCCCCCAAAAAATAAACCTGTTGCGGTATTGATTCCAACCGTTGAAACTTTCGCTATCGAGGAACATCACGGCAATTTGGACCTGACCGTTTCCGGTAGTGTTGTACCATTTCGCGAGATCAAAATCGCGGCGGAAGTCGGTGGTATGATCACCGAGAAAAAAGACATTTGCCGCGCGGGGAATTATGTCGAGAAGGACACGGATTTGCTAACGATTGACCGCAAGTCATACGAAATTGAAGCCCAAACATTACAGGCGGAGCTTACACAGTCTGAAAAGATGATTGTGGAAACCGTAAAAGAAATTGAGGGCCTTAAGGCTCAGATCGCATTGGCCAATGAAGAATTGGAGTTACTCAACGAAGAATACGATCGCAATCAGAACTTGAAAGGTGTCGTTTCGCGTTCTGAACTGGATCAAAGCCAACGAAGTGTGTTGAGTTCGCGATCTCAGCTAACAAGCCTGAAAAAGACACTTGAGACTGCTGAAGCCAGGAAGTTGCGAATGGACGCCGCACTCGAATTGTCGGCCCGCAGGTTGGAACGGGCCAATTTGAATTTGGCCAAAACAATAATTCGTGCTCCGGCCAAAGGGGTCATTGTAAAAGAGTCTGTTCAACAAGGAGAGGTTGTTGCTGCGGGGACTCAGTTGCTGGTATTCGAAGACACACAAAAAGCTGAAGTCGTTTGCAATCTGAGCAAGACGGACGTGGACTGGATCCGACAAAATTCGAAATCGGTTGAAACTCCCAATGATGGAATTCAATCTGCCTACCAACTCCCACAATTGGAAGTTGAAATTTACGATTCACGACAGCCCGAAGTTTCCTGGCAAGGTATTTTGCAACGAATTGATGGGATCGGTCTCGATGAGCTGACTAAGACGATTCCCGTCCGAATCATTGTCGATCAACCCGTCGTTGACACCCCCAATGGCCAACGAGCCTTGGTCCGTGGCATGTTTGTCAAGTGTCGTTTTGAGATCAAAGCCGATGACGCTGATGGCAAAACAAAGTACGTCCGCTTCCCGTCAACATCCGTCAAGCAAGGTAACTATGTATGGGTCGTCAAAGGCCGAACAATTCATCGGGTATCGATTGAAGCTGTCGACCAAATCGATCACCGCCAAACACTTAATGGTGATAAAGCCGAAGAAGTTGATTTTACGATTGCAAGATTGACGGACTCGATTAAGGCAGGGGAATTGGTTGTGATATCCCCTATGCCCCAGCCATCAGAAGGCTCGCAGGTACGTTTCCACGGTGATCCCGATCCGAATCAGGAATCCGAGGACACCGTTTCATCAAAGGACAGTGACAAAGCGACAACGGAAGAGGCGAACGATGCAACGAGGGACGAAGAGTCGTAGGTTGCAGTAATGTTAAGTCGTTTGAGCTCTCGCAGTTCGCAGAACGTTTCTTAGTCGTCAAAAAAAGAATTCAACAGGTTTCCCAACAGCTATGCGTTCGATTATCAAATGGGCGATCCGAAGTTCCCCTGGAATGAATATCTCCGTTGTGGTGTTGATCATGATCGGTTCGATCAGCATGATCCTGATGCCCCGTGAGGTATTTCCGAATTTCGAATTGGAAATCCTGTTGGTCACAGTTCCATTTCCGGGCGCAACACCCGACGAAGTCGAAGAAGGAATTTGCCAGAAGATTGAAGCAGCTGTCAGTAGTGTAGATGGCGTAAAAAAAGTCAGCTCGGTCTCGTCCGAGAATGCCGGCTTCGTCATTTTGGAGCTCGAGAGTTATGTTAAAGATGCACAGCGGGTTCTCAACGATGTCCGTTCACAAATCGGGCAAATCACCACGTTTCCACCAAGAAGTGAAGATCCTGAAGTAAAACAAATCGTTTTCCGCGCTCCCGCGATCACACTCGGACTTATTGGTCCCGAACCATCGGACGATCCAAGCATTCGATTGAATCAGGAGAGGCAACTTCGTAGCTTGGCGGAGTCCATTCGAGAAGATATTGAGGACATTGGCCCCGTTCCTCCAGCGAGTATGTTTCGCAGACCATTTGCGTTTTTGTTCCAGCCGAGCGGTTCGGCTGTTTCTCAAGCGGAAATCGTCGCTGCGAAACCGTATGAAATTGGTGTAGAGATTCCCGAAGCAACGTTGCAGGAATATGGACTCTCGCTGACACGCTTGGCGAATTTGATTCGTTTGCAAAATATTGAAATGCCTGGTGGCAAGATGGAAACCGCTGGCGAAGAAGTACTGCTTCGCGGGAAAAGCAAACGAGAAACGGGTGCGGAAATTGCCGAGATTCCTGTGCTAACACAACCGAATGGTGACGTGGTTACAGTAGGCGATTTGGGAGTCGTTATCGATGGTTTCGCTGAGTCAGTTTCGGAGCATGTAATCAACGGCCGACCAGGTTTGGCGATTCGCGTTACGAAGACTTCTGATGAAGATCTTTTCACGGTGGTAGAGGCTGTCAAAAAGTATGTCGATGGCAAGACATTGCCAGCGGGCTATGAGCTGAAGGTCTGGGGAGACGTGTCGCTAGACGTCAAGGACCGGATTCGCCTACTGGCTAATAACGGCACCAAGGGCCTGATTGTCGTGTTCATCATATTGGCGTTGTTCTTGGAACTTCGCTTGGCGTTTTGGGTTGCATTGGGCATCCCCATTTCCATCTTGGGCACCGGGTTCGTCCTTGTGATGTTTGGGCAAACGCTAAACATGCTGACCTTGTTTGCGTTTCTGATGGCGCTAGGTATTGTCGTCGACGACGCAATTGTGATTGGTGAAAATATTTATGCAAAACGCGAACAAGGGCTGTCGCCGATCAAAGCGTCGGTTGAAGGCACGATGGAAGTTTTGCCGAGTGTTGCTTCGTCAGTTTCCACCACAATCATCGCATTTTTTCCATTGATGTTCGTCAGTGGTGTCATGGGGAAATTTCTTGCAGTCATGCCGTTAGCCGTGATCTCGATGCTCATCATTTCGTTGATCGAAGCCATTCTCGTTTTACCTAGTCACTTGGCACACGATAACAATCTTTTTATTCGCGTCATTGGCGTTGCCCTTTATGTCTTCAAACCGGTCGCATGGTTGATTGCAAAATTAAATGTATTGTGTTCCAAGCTTTTGGATCTAATCGTACGAGACCTTTATCAGCCAGTCTTGAACTGGTGTTTGAGTAATAAAATTGTCACATGTTTCGCAGGTTTTGCGACGCTGATTATCGCGGTTGGATTGGTGGCCGGCGGCATGGCTCCAATCGGCGTTTTCCCGCGCATTGATTCTCCAGAACTGTCGGCCACCGTCGCATTTCCGAATGGCACCTCGGCCGAATTCGCACGTCGTGCAACCCAACAATTGGAGGACGCCGTCCACCGAGTCGACGAACGGATCAAAAAGGAGTATGGCGAAAGTGTTGTTGTAAATATTTACCGACGAATTGGAGAAGTAGGCGATTCCAATCGGGGCCCCACGGGAATTACCAATGGAAGCCATGTTGCGTCGGTAGAAGTGCAACTGGTACGCGGAAGAACGATCTATCCACTCGGAAATGATCAAGAACATGTGGCGAGAAGAAGTTCCCGAAATTGCTGGCACTGAAATGTTGAGCTTCGGTTCTCGTGGCATGGGACCAGGTGGTGGTGGGATTGAATTCAAAATCCTGGGCAATGACTCCGCAGCACCGTATTTGGATTTGGCTGCGGAACAATGCAAGGAATACCTCGCCAAAAAGGAAGGTGTGAACGATATCGAAGACGATGCGCGCGAAGGCAAATCCGAGATGGTCCTGCGGCTCAATGATACAGGCAAGGCGCTCGGGCTCGACGAAAATACGTTAGCCAACACGATTCGAGCAAGCTATTTTGGAGAAGAAGTTCAGCGTCTGCAACGCGGAAGAAACGAAGTCAAGCTAGTGGTTCGATACCCTCGCGAGGCGCGTGAGAGCTTCGAGGCGTTTGATAAAATTCGGGTGCGTGGAAACGACAATCTGGAACGCCCACTTTCAGAAGTTGCCTCCGTCGAATTTCAACGTTCATTTTCCGCAATCAATCGCTTGAATCAACGGCGAGCAATTACCGTATCGGCAAACGTCGACGTCAAGAAAGCTAACGAAGCTGAGATTGTTGCAGAAATGAAAAGGAAATTGATTCCAAAGCTCCAGGAGGATTTTCGCAACAAGTACGGCGTTAATCTCGCGTTCAACTGGGAAGGCGAACAAGCAGATACTATGGAGTCGTTGAGTAGTATGGGCGCAGGATTCGCAATCGCCCTACTTGCAATGTATATCTTGTTAGCAATTGAATTCTGCTCTTACCTCCAACCCCTCATCATTATGTCCATTATCCCCTTCGGATGGATCGGGGCCGTGGTTGGGCATGCAATTCTTGGTCTGGACCTATCGCTCTTTTCCTTTTTTGGACTGATCGCTCTGACTGGCGTGATTGTGAACGATTCCATTGTTCTAATTGACTTCATCAACCATCGAGTCCGAGACGGAATTCCCATTCGAGACGCACTACTCGACGCAGGCGCAAGACGATTTCGTCCAATTATGTTGACATCATTGACGACGGTAGGGGGGTTGAGCCCGATGCTTTTTGAGACTTCTATGCAAGCTCAAGTACTAATTCCCATGGCCGCTGCGTTAATCTTTGGTCTCTCTACAGGAACCTTGTTGATCCTGATTCTAGTTCCAACTTTTTATGCATCCTACGCTTGGGTTCTCGGGTTAATTGGAGCAGATCTTTTGCCGGACGATTTTGACGAACTCAAAGATCATCCTCCGACATCAAAATCAGCGCCGACGACCGAACACAAATCAACTGAACTTGGCGCCATCACCTGATCACGAGCGTTGATGCGGAGTTTCCAGTTCATTCGAATCACCCATTGCTGACTAGCGGATGGGCAACTCGATTTGAAATTTTGTTTGGCTTGCTTCAATTTTGAAGCAACGATCATTGACGCGGCACTTAAACGACCATAATTCCGTTGATTCATTGAATTCAGCCAAACTTAACTCTCCGTATTGGACTCGTACAACTTCCCCTCGCTGTCCGCTGATTGGCCCTTCGAAATCCAGATATGCCAAACGATGATCGGCTATTTGTGAAACTGGAAATACGATTGGACGAATCGCCCTCCAATCAACCACGCCTATCTCCGATCGCCACGTTTTCAGTACCGAACCAACCTCAAACATCCAGTCCCAATGAGCTCCACCGTTCGCACCTTCGGGAAAATCGTGGAACAAGACAACGAATCGAATCATGTCAAACGTTCCCGCACCGAGCGAACTTCAGCTTTCAAGCGTTCAACCACTTCATCGAGCGTCATATCATCGGTATCGATTTCAATGGCATCGTCTGCTTTTCTCAAGCAGCCAAACGCTCGAGTGCGATCTTGTTCGTCACGGCGACTTTGCTCAGAAAGAATTATGGGATAGTCAGCCGGAACACCCTGTCGTTCCATTTCAATTACACGACGCCTTGCACGATACTCGGGTGATGCAGTCAGGAATATTTTGCATTCGGCATCTGGAAAGACAACAGTGCCCTGATCACGACCTTCCGTGACGATGTTTCCTTGGGCCCCGATTTCCTGTTGAAACGAAATCAAGAGATTACGCACCTCCGGATTATCGGCAATCGGCCCGATATTTCGTGCGATTTCTCGTGTCCGGATTAGTGTCGTAACATCTTGACCATCGACGAGAACCCTTGACTCCTCGAATACAAATTGTGTCCTATTGGCCAGCCGACTCACGGCCTTTGCGTCAAGTGGATTCGTTCCTGTTTTGAGGACAATCCACGTTACAGCGCGATACATCGCACCAGTATCAAGGAAACGAAATCCCAGTTCGCTCGCCAAACGTTTGGCTGCAGTACTTTTGCCAGCTCCAGCGGGCCCATCGATCGTGACTACCATGCCCTACCAGAATAAACGCAACCGAAACAATTGATTTTGATAATACGAGCCAACAGCGACTCCATCTCGTGTTTCAACATCGTGCAAAAAATTGTCCTGCAAGTCAACTTTGTGTACTTGGCGCCAATCTCGCGGCCCCAGAATCCGAAACGATCCGCTTCGAACTCCACTCTCCTGCAAAGTAATCGCGACGCCATTGACGACACCTCGGTCATCTACCAGTGAACTCATCGACACAATCTCCAGCGACGCCGGGTGCAATTGGAACAGCCTGGTGGAGTGTTTACCCTCATGAGCAATAGCTCGGCAAATAACGTTCGGTATTGATTGGATCAACGGCCGTGAGGGAATTCGTGTGTGCTCCAATTGAATTGACATCTTGGACTTTGTCGCAACTGTACCGCGAACTGCCAACAGTGTATCCAACGTATGCAGCGACGACATCCGATGGTAGGGCAATTCGTTACACCACATCGTCATCTTCAGGTCGGCGTCGTCAATCTTCAATCCTTCTGGAGCAGTGATTCGTTCGTGGTAGGTTGCTGTCCACACACCTTGCACCCGACGAAGTCTTGTTGCCCCCTCGTTTTTCCATGCGAATCGACAAGCTAAGTAGTTTCTCCATGGCAAATGCTCTAATTCACACAACAACTGCAACTCAAACTCGAAATCAATTTGATTGGAAGCGCGGTAAATAGTTACTTGCTGGCGAAACTCAGCCAATTCAGTATCTTCCTGGACTAATCGTCCGGAACTGGTTGCTCTCGCAGTCAAGTTGTCAAACTGTGATAGACTGATATTGTCCGCCACCATTTCTCCATAAAGCCCCATTCCGACGTTTGGTGAATCACCAGCCTGCCGAAACGACGCGAGTCGCTGCGAGAACAGGTTTTCCGCGCGAGAAACATTGGCTTTCACACTTCGTATGCCGCCCGTTTTTGAATCAATTGTCACTGTGAAATAGTCATTGCGCAACTCGTTGTCGCCGACCATCGACGTGTCCCAGGAGAGATCGTATTCAGGAGTATTCAGCCATTGGGCCGTAAAAGCAGGCACTTCGGCAAACGCTACCTTGCCTGGCACTGCCGTTGAAATCTTGGTCAAAACCGGCTTCGTAAACGGATTGAAAACGAATTCCGCGACCGAACCTGTGCGATGAATGTCCGCTGGCATTTCGTCGAGGGGGTAAGTCCGTTGAGGACCGCTAACTGTTTGGTGACACCATCCAAATCGTCTTCTGGCGTTTTCACAGCTTGAATCATCTCCAGGATCGTCGCGATCCGCTCTCTGGCGAGGCGCGTCGCGAATTCATGATTACCTTGAGATGCGAACAAAATAGAATTGTACTGGTCGTCATGGGCAGATTCTGTCAGCGTGCGAGATCGGTAGTCGTCGAATTCAAATGAATCGCCATAGCCCGAATCGTAGAATTCATCAAAGAACTCTGAAAACAAACGAAACGTACCGAACAAACCGCCGTACGAACTGGCGACAAGCAGATCTCCAAAAAAGTCTCCGAATTGGCTTGGCCAGTGAGCAAAAACGATGCTTGCCGAATGATAGGAATCAATCTGCTCGCCGATCATGACGCCGAGCTTCAAAAAGCTGCCGTTGTCAGAAGCATCGAGCAACGTCGCTCCCAAAGCCGCGATTCTAGACCCCGCCGTCCCTTGCCAGCTGAATTTAGGTGCAGACGCTTGCGGGATACGTTCGCCCAGGAAAGGCATATGCAGTGCCCCGCTGTAACCCATCAAACTTAAAATCATCGGCAAGTTCGGATGAAGGCCGGAGGTTCGACGCATGAAGGTCGAGGGGCACTCGCCAAAAAGTTGTTTCGAAGTATTTTGGTAGCGTCGAATACCTTCGATCGTTTCGCAGATCGACAACATCAATTGGTTCACTTCGGGCATTACTCCACCCACGATTTCCAATCGACCGTTTGCGATTTGATCTGAGATTCCTTTTAATACGTCGTTGGTCCAATTGATTTTTGTGGATTCGTCGAGCTCCAAATGCCAGTTTTGAACTCGACTTGGGAAATCCACAGGCTTTGAGATCGGCAACATCGACTTGGTGAAAAGTACCAAGTCGAACAAGTCGGCTTTCACAGGGTAGTAACGATTCTTCTCTTCATGCAGCAAATCAAATGCTGCTTGAATTGACACACGCGCTAAATCGCAATTGTTTGCGACTGTGTTATGTGCCGCCTCAAGAATTTTAGAATTCCATTCCTTCATGTCGAGGGAAGATGAATACCTCAATTGCCGAGTCATCAGCTGGATCTGCAGCCAGGAATAACCGAGCGCAAAAAAGGCATCTACCAAGTCGCGGCTAACACAATCAATCGATTCTAGACCCAATTCGGAAGCGATTGATTGCACTGCTCGATGCCGATCGTTCCCTGACTCCAGGTAATTCGCAGCGTCACGTATCACTGAAATTGCGTCTTGGTCCAACTTTCGTCTTGAAACGTCCGGCAATGTCAAAAGCAATTCCTGGTTGCCCAATTGGTCGGAATCAAAAGGTAACCATTGAGGAATCGTCTTCAGATGATTTAAAAAAGCTGGATGCCAAAGCGACGTCCATGCGACCAGCAGCCCGCTTGCATCGGCACCTTGGTAATGGGTCGGGAAGTCCTCAATGCTTCTGCATGGCCAAACAGTTCCCAGTTGTAGAAATTTTTGCATAGCCGCGTTTGGCTGAACTCCCGACTTGGAAACTGAACCGTTCTAGTTTCTGCATCCCGTAGGCATCACGGATTTTATCCCGAAACCAAAAAACAAACAGCGACTGAACATTACCGGGTTCCAAACGGCAGGAAGTGCGACATCAAAAAGAAAAAATTTGACTTACAACCACTCTTTGCTGTACATTTTATTGGCAATGGGATGTTGAAACACGGTATGTAAATCCTCACTCGGTTCAGTTTTGGCGGCTGACTGCTTCCAGCTGAACTTTCTTCCGAACCGTGATTTCAAAACAAAACCGTTTGGTCTGTAGACGAATTGTTATTCCGGCGTTTCATGCATGGTGTCACGTCTTCAGGTTAAACCAGAACAATGCATTACTGCAAAATGGTGATTCGCATGAGCGGCGGCATAATTGTTTGCCGGTGTTTGAACGCCAAGTTGTCACGTAATTGGCGAATTGAGGACCTCAAAAGCGGCATAATCCGGCGTTTTTTTGCGATGAACGCTCATTTGACAGCTTGAGATCTCTCGAGGGTCGTGGGAGAATGTATTCTGGGTGCCTCAATTGGCAACAAATCGGCCGAATATTCGTCATCGACATGAGTTTTCATGTGGTTTGATAGTTGTCGGTCGTATTTGGGAGCAGAATTGGAACGAGGACTAAATTTTAGCGTCTAGTCCTATCGAAAATGATTTCGAGGTGTATGAATGGCGAAGAAGCAAGGTTTTGGGGAGTCGACATCGGTATTTGTTCCATCAAAGCGCTTCGATGCTTGGATGGCGACAACGCCGGTGAAGTAATTGCTGACAAATTCGATTACATCGAGTTTCCGAAAATGCTCAACCAGCCGGACGTTGAACCGGAAGAGGAAATTCGTGCTGCGCTAACTCAGTTTCTGGAGCGAAACGAGCTCAAGGGAGACAAGGTCGCAATCAGTGTACCAGGCCAAATGGGTTTGCCTCGTTTCTTTCGCCCGCCCCCCGTCGACATCAAAACGCTGCCTGACATCGTTAAATACGAAGTCAAACAACAAATTCCTTTCCCAATCGAAGACGTCATCTGGGACTGGCAAAAATTAGGTGGCGTTGAAGTAGATGATCGCGTGGTCGACGCTGAGGTCGGTCTGTTCGCGATGAAACGCGAAGCTGTTTACAAAGCGTTGAAACCGTTTGACGAAGCAGGCATTGAGGTTGACCTGATTCAGCTTTCCCCATTGGCGGTATTCAATTTCGTAACTCACGATGTGTTCGAATCATTACCTTCCGCTGAAGAATTTGATCCGGACAATCCCCCCGAGTCAACCGTTGTCATGTCCATGGGGACAGACACCACGGACCTGATTGTCACCAACGGCATCAAGCTTTGGCTGCGTAATATCCCAGTGGGTGGTAACCACTTCACGAAACAGCTGGCGCGTGAGATGAAACTCACGCACGCCAAGGCCGAACATCTCAAACGCAATGCAAAACAAGCGGAAGATCCAAAATCGATCTTCCGTGCGATGCGGCCAGTATTTACGGATCTAGTTAATGAAGTGCAACGTTCGTTGACGTTTTTTCGAAGCATCGACAAGAATGCTCGGTTGTCCAAAATAGTTTTGGTCGGTAACGCTGCGAAACTTCCAGGGTTGCGTCAGTTTTTGGCTTCCCAATTGGAAATGGATATTGCCAAGGTTAACGAATTTCGCAGCATCGCAGGCGGGGACGTCGTTGGCCAATCAACATTTGATGAAAACATGTTGACGTTTGCCCCGGCGTATGGCCTTTGTCTTCAAGGGCTGAATGAGGGGGTGCTGAAAACCAACTTGCTTCCGCCCGAGATCATTAATGACCGAATTGTTCGTGCAAAGAAACCTTGGGTGCTTGCCTCACTCAGCATGATGCTATTGGGTGTACTAATTGGATGGTTCCTGCAAGCGAACGCCTGGTATCGTTCGGTACCTTCGTTTAAAGCTGATGATGTCGCGTGGTCCGATGGGTTTCAAGCAGTTTCGAACGTAACAAGGAAAAGCAATGGTTTTCTGGACGAAGATGAGAAGCTTCGAACGCGACTAAACCTTATCAATCAGCTGAACAAAGACATTGTCACTGAGTCAGAACAAAAGGCGACTTGGCTCGAATTGATGGAAGTCATCAACAACGCACTGCCAATTGACGAGCGCATTAAAGGCCAAGATTCCGTTGATCCACTGGAGGTTCCATTTGAGGATCGCAAAACGATCTATGTGGAATACATCGAATCAGCCTATACGACTGAATTGTCCACATATTTTGATGAGCTGAAGCAATTTTACGATTCCCAATTTGAAGCTGATATTCAAGCCGCAGAGGCAGCTGCTAAAAAACGCGATGAGCAGAATGCACAAGAACAAGCTGCAGAAGAGGCAGCCTCAAATCAAGAACCCGTCGACCTCGCCAAACTGACGGAAGAAGCTGAAAAGGCTAAGAAAACCAAAGCTGCAGAAGGCCCCTCTTTCGAAGGCCTCAAGGGTGAGTTGGTTGGACCGGGTTGGATTATCGAGTTAAAGGGGCATCACTATCACAACTCCGTTGATGCCGAAAACGATCGAAACGCAACGATCAATTTTGTTGTTAGAACGTTCATCGAAAATTTGGTGAAGGAAAAAATCACACTTCCAGGAAAAGAAGATGCGATTGAAGGGGGAGGGGAATATACACTAAGCGAATTTGGTGTCTATCTTCCAGCCGTCGTTTGGAAAAGTGTGGAGTCTCCAGCCTTGATTCCTTACGTCGCTGATAAAAGCTTGCTGAATACCGCCGTAGAGTCGTTAAAAGGTGAAGATTCGGCAACCAAAGACAGCGACAGCGAAGGCGAATTGAGCCCCGAGCAAGAGCTTGAGAAACTGAAACGTGAAAGATTGAATAAAGCAATAAATGACGAGGGATTTAAAGTTAATGCAAAATTCGATTTTCGAATTCAGATGCTTTGGGTTCCGCGTTCTCCGCGAGAGCGTTTTGAATTGAAACAAAAACGATTGAAAGCTGCGAGTCAAGCTGCGAGTGCGCCGGAATCGAACGGCCAGAACTAAGTCCTACACCGTTGAATGGGAACTGGAACAGATCCTGACAAATTGGGGTGAATGAAAATGGAAGAGCTCAAGAAAAACTGGTTTTGGATAACTTGTGGCTTGTTGGCCGTCACGATGGCTGGAATCTGGTACTGGCAGACTTCGCAATTGAAGGCCAGCCAAATTTCTAATGAGCAAATGATTGACAAAAACACCAAAGACGCTCAGGCGGTGATGTCAAAAACTGCGGAATTGGATGGTCAAGAGGGTACGCCAAGCGCCCATCCAAATCCAATTACAGAAGAAGGAATGAAAGAGGAGATCAGTGCATCTGCTGAGGCATTGATCAAGGCTTGGGAGATGCGATTTCAAGCGCAAGAATC
Organism: Pirellulaceae bacterium; assembly: GCA_041399045.1. Taxonomy (GTDB): domain Bacteria; phylum Planctomycetota; class Planctomycetia; order Pirellulales; family Pirellulaceae; genus BJ22. The sequence continues at coordinate 551,676 of JAWKTO010000002.1, forward strand.
GATTGCTCAGTGGCCAGATGAAGTCAAAAAGAACCGGGATTTTGTGCGTACATTCAAGGCAATTGGCCTTCCGGAGTCCTACCGGCCCGATCAGCTTCCCAACACGAATTCACTTCTGAATATCTACCGAACTCAGGTTAAAAATCGGATGGCGAACCTTTGTGAACGTTATCGTGTGGATTGGCAGGCAGGTCCAAAAGAGAAGCCTCAAATCCAGACTAACTCGAGCGAAAAAGCTGATCCTTTGAAGGCAATTCAAAAGCCGGTTGTGAATTGGGAAATTGACAATCAGAATCTTTGGAATTTCAAAATCACCGATTTTAAACGTGAGGGTAATAAGTCCGATACTCCAACCGCATTCCAAGTATTTGCGTTACAACAAGACTTGTGGTTGCTCGAAGCTGTCTTCCGGGTCATTGAAGACGTGAATGGGCAAGCCGACGCGAATGACTTGGCATCCATCAAAGACATTGTTCATATCGTATTCGGGCGAGACGCGCAAGCGAAATTGGGTTCAATCATGGATCGAGACAAGAGCCTTATCTCTGCCAGTGTCCTCGGAAAGGCGAAAGCACAATCAGAAGCTCCGTCTGGCCCGAGATCTGAGCGAGATCGAAATCGCGACCGTGCTAATCAGGTTGATAAAACCGTTTTGAAAACCACATTGTATCCTCCTGGATCGCCTTCGGCCGATTTGGTGCTCCTCACACCGTTTCACAATCGATATGTTGACCGCGATCTCAATCCCATTCCAATTAGTGATCTACAAGCAGCGTTAACGAAACAAGATCTTGAAGCGAAAAACCTTGAGTCAATTGTTGCCAAACGGGTTCCCTTTCGCCTTGCACTTAGAATGGATGAAAATAAAATCCCTGACCTGATTGCTGCTTTCAACTCTCAATCAGGCGGCTCCCTGGGCGGTGATATCAACGCAGAAGGCAGTGAGCCAAACCAAGAAAACGCTTCGAAGATCTCAGGATTTAATTTCGAGTTATTGCAGGTCCGGATTAATAGACAAAACGACTACGGAAAGCTTGAAGAAAACGCGAATAGCGATTCGGATGGCAAGAGGAATCGACCGGCAGCAGGAACAGGTGGTGGGGCTGGCGGCGCTACCGGGTTGGAGGGTAATGGCGATTCGGGCGCGGGCGCTGCCAGTGGTCCTGTAGCGGCCAAAAACATCGAACTCCGAAAGTCATTTGATGTGGATGTCGAGTTCTACGGCGTGGTAAAGATTTACAACCCTGTAAATTATGCTCGATTGCGCGGTGATTCAACCAATTCGGAGGAAACACCCCCAGCCCAAACGACTTCCACAGACGCAACGACAGGTTCCCCGAAGTCTTAAATCACAATCTCAGCAAAATCAGTTTTCAGTATCGAAAACAGGAACAATTATAGGTGCATTGAGATGGCAAGAAAATTCTCATTTGACAAAGACGCAATTCGTCAGTTCTTTTTCCTGCATGTCGAAAAAGTGATCGCTGGCTTTGCGCTGATTCTGTTGCTTGGCTTTCTTTGGATCGGCTGGTCCAACAAGCCCTATACCGCCCAGACTCCAGCCCAACTGAAGTCTTTGGCGAGCAAGGCAGATCAATACATTGCATCAAACGATGCATGGGAAACGATTTCCGAACATCGACAGGGAATCGAAAACACGGACGTACGAATTCGCCAGGCTGCCACTAATGTCATTGACGCAGAGAAATTTGCGGCGGTTCGGTTGTCTCCCAAAGAGAAACAAGCGGGACTTCGCAGCGATCCACAACTTTATGCAACCGAAGACTATGATTTGATTGTTCGCCCACTACGTGCCGTTATTGTTCGAAACGATACCAATCCTGCACTTGCAAGTCTTTCCATGCCTGGAGATGAAGAGGAAGACGAAGAAAGCAGTAACCGACCTGGAGCAGGCGGTTCTGGACTTGAAGGCGACCAGCAGGAATCCAGGGCCAGGAAGGAGCCCCCAAAGCTTTTTGGGGATTCCACACTTCCAATTCATGACCTAGCAAACGTTGGCTTTCAACCGAAATCGTTGACGGATGTGCAAACGGTGACATTCAATATGGTTGAAATTGTAGGCGTCGTACCTGTTGAGAAGATATGGGCTCGATACGATCAAATTTTTAAAGACTCCCGGGCGTACACGCCTCAACGAGATCGACCAACTCACGCATATCTGGAAGTGCAACGCAAGATGGTCGACGAGCCTGAAGAAAAATGGGTCACGATTAATGATTCAAATCAGAAGTTTGTCGAGAAATTTTTTCCTGCGGCGACTCCACCGGAAGTCGTGGACTACGATTACTATGACAAGGCCCTAACAAGTCCCATCCCACCGATTATCGGCGTTGACTATCGAAAATTTGTTTTGCACCCGAAAACCCCAATGCGCCGACTGACGCCACAGGACATGTTGGTGCGAAAGGACGATTCCAACACGGTAGTTAACCCATTGAATTTCGGCAGGAGTGATGAAACGGAAGATGACGAGGACAAGAAAGCTGAGGAATTAGTAGACCCAAATGATCCAAAAAATCTGATCGGTAGTTCCCAAAACCTTTACACGCTTGCTGGAAATGCGTTGAAGGCAAAGGCACCGTACAAGCTCATCCGATATTTCGACATGGACCCGCCACAGCAGGGTGAATTTCACTATCGCGTCAGAGTTTGGTTTGAAGATCCGAATAATCCACCAGCCTCTTCGATTTCGGATAGCGGCCAAAGAAAAGGAAGGGATCGTCCGGGAGCCGGTACGGCTGGATTAGCTGGCGATGATGAAGGTGCCAATAAAAACAATATTGGAACCAATTTTGTCTATGTACCTGTTGATCGTGAATCACTGGCGCCGGAAGTAAGACGTCGACTGGATGAACAATCAATTCAGTCGTTTAAAGATTCTCTTCCCAATAAAGCTTTGGAGAATGGGGTTGCAGCGGAATGGAGCGGCTCAACAGCGGCTATTTCCTTGGACCAAATTCAAAAACAGTCGATTGGCCAAGTGTTTGCCGGTACTATCAATCAAGGACGAACAGACGATTTTGGCACTGTCTCAATTCCTCGAGATGAAGCCAACGTTGATATGGCAGTCAATTTAGTTGTCGACAAGATTTTTACCTACGTCCCGTTTCGACGGACGGTGGCCCGCGGAGATCTACTGAATGTTGCTGATGCCGCAAAAGTAAACCTGGTTTTGCCTTTGGGCAAATCAGTCCGATCCATGAAACACGCAAGCGGAAAGTCTGGCCAGGTTGTTGTTGATATCATGGGTGGCGAAATGCTGCCACGAAAAATAGATTCAGTTTCGTTGATTGAACAGAACCCGGTTGAAGGGTACTTGCCTGAAGACTCGACGGCACTAGTCTCGCCAGGTGAAGTCTTGGTTATGGGACCCGATGGGACCATTCAGGTAAATTCCAATGTTGAACAATATGGAAGTTTCCGCGCGAGCCTGTTGTTACCGGATGAAACCAAGGAGTATGGGAAGCCCAAAGTCGAACGAGCGACCAACTCCGGCGATGGTGGAGGTGCTGGACCAGGTTAGTTTGGGATCGCATTAATCCTTCCAATTGAGCAATGGTTTTGTAAGCCGGGCATTGGGCGTAGTTTCCCAATGCCCTTTTTCGTTTCGCTCGAGTCTGCCTCAAAGGAATGCAAAAACAGCTTCGCTTTAGACACAAACTGTGTTCACATGCTGACTTTTGGTTGGATGTTTTCAGGGAAACATCTGCGTTGTGGGACATACCGAAAGCTGCTACGATTCGCGCCGCTCGGCCGCCGACCAAGCTATCGCTAGCAACTATGATTCGTATGCGTTCACCAAAAATATCACGTGAAGAATGTCCTGATCAGTCTCTAGGAGTGCGTCGCGTCGACGACGAATTGGCTGCTGTGATGTGGTTAGCATCATTCCTTTTCCTGATTCTTCTTGGATTGCTGTTGCACCTGAGCGGTGGTGATTTGACGTCCAGGCCGGCGATGGTTTGTATGCGCACGATGGCGATCGTTTATTGTGCCTTTCCTCTTGAGTTGTTGATTCAAGTTATTGGTGGCGGAAAGATTCGGCGCCAACATCTCTTGGCGTTGTTACTGCCACCCCTTCGACTTTCGACTTGGGCCCATCAGCAACAACCAAATGTTTGGTTTCCCGTTTGGGGTTGGACTCCGGTCACCAAAGACCTAGAGCGCCGGTTACACGATTGGTTCAGCGTCCCCATGATGTGCCTGGCACTGATTGTTCTTCCGTTGATTATTTGCGAATTGATCTGGGCCGAGTCAATTGTCTCCAGCCGAAATGTGTTCTTGTCATTTCAAATTTCCATGGCTCATTTGGAGCGCGTTTGTTTACGAGTTTGTGACCATGATGTCGGTGGCCTCAAATCGAAAAAAATACCTGCTGAAAAATTGGATTGATGTTGTCGTTATCCTTTTGCCGTTAATCGCATTTTTGCGAAGCGTGCGGTTGGTTCGTTTGCTGAAGTTGAATCAAGTCTCAAAGACCGTGCGAATCTACCGAATGCGAGGTGTTGTCCTGCGAACATGGCGCGCAATGGTCGCGTTAGACCTACTCGATCGCATCTTGTTTCGTGACCCCGCGACCAGAATTGAGAGGTTGGAATCCAGGATTCGCGACCAAGAATACGAAATCGAATTGCTAAAAGACAAGGTTTCAAGACTTCGCGGCGAAACAGCCGATGGTCAATCGCAAGTTACTACGGCCGAATCGCCAGAGCGCAGCTTAGATACCCAGAGCCAAAGCATGATCAAGTCGCGCCTCGGTGACGAACCTGAGTTTCGTTTCAAACCAGCCAAATTAGATCAAGGTGATTTGCGATCTGGGTTTTTCAGTCGTGACGACTTCGCCAATGATCGCGGCCGCGACGCAGCCTGAATCACGCAATACATTCAGCATGTTTGCGCTTTGCTCCCTTGGAATGGCAATGAGCAGGCCGCCGCTGGATTGCGGGTCGAACAAGATGCGTGTTTTCCAATGTCGCAAGTTTCCATTCAAGCCAAACTCGATCGCCGCTGCCTGATTGGATGGCGCAAGCGTACTTTCGATTTGTTGTTCCACTAGACCTTCCACAGCAGGCAACACGGGAATCTGCTGCAACTGAATGGTGGCATGCTGGCCGGGCAGAAGCATTTCACGTAGGTGTCCAAGCAGACCAAAGCCCGTGACATCAGTCATGGCGTTCAAATGGAACGTTGAGTTCAATTCCAGAGCGATTGAGTTATTAATGCACAAGGTTTCAATCAGTGCCTCGTAATGTTCACCGGGCAAAACGGAACGCATCAACGCGGCAAGGCAAATACCGGTTCCTAACGGCTTGGTCAAAACTAAAACGTCAGCGTTGTGAATGCCTTGCTTGGGAACCACTCGCTGGTCTTGTTTGCCCATACAGGTGAGTCCTGCCGATAACCGTGGCCCTTCGATAGTGTGTCCACCGATTAACTGTGCCTTCGCCTTCCCTAGTTCCAGTTGGACACCCGTCATTACTTCGCGAATAAGTCGGTTCTGACCTTTTTGACTACCAAATGGCAATTCTACATTCGCAAGCGCTGCGAACGGCCTCGCCCCCATCGCATATAAATCACTCAATGAGTGAACAGTAAGAACTCGGCCAAACAGAAAGGGATCATTCATTGGAGAGGCAAACGCATCCGTTGTCACGGCGATCGGAACGGCTGATGGAGCAAGTATCGCTGCATCGTCTGCTTGCTCTAAACCCTTGAGGACATCCGTTGAAGTCCGCGACGATACGTTCGCGTCAGCAATCAGCTGATCCAGAATGGTCGACGGAACTTTTCCACCACAACCAAGGCATCGCATCTCGTTACTGTTTTCGATTCCAGACGATTCGGAGGCAACTTCCATCATTGGCGGTGCGTAGTCCTGGTACATCGCCATGAACTTCTGATCGATGTTCAACTTCGTTTTCCACGCCCAGTGCCCCGACCAGGAGAGCCCGCGATATTCTCCGATCGCCTGTTGACCGCCGACATTTACCAGTTTCAAAAATCCCTTTTGCGGCAAGTAATGGCAGAGCGGCAAGTCTTTAAGTCGCAACGCCAGATTCTTGAACAACACTGGACTTTGCCGAACGGCGTAGACACCAGCCTTGGGCGTCGGCGAGTCTTTTATCGTTCCGGAATCCCCAACAGCAAAAATGTCTGGATCCGAAATGCTCTGCAGTGTTGCATCCGTCAGAATAAATCCGCGTGAGTCCTTTTCAACATCCAGCGAGGTCAAAATTTCAGGAGCTCGAGCACTGGTTGCCCAAATCAAAATATCGTATTCAGCGACACCGCCATCGCTAAACCGTACTTCGGCCCCGTTAACGGCCGAGACACGTTGATTACCATGAACAACGATATTGTTTTGATGCAGATATTTTTTCAGCCTATTCGCTGCCGACGGAATTAAACCACCAACAACGTCGGTGTCGGCAGAGATCACCGAAAACTCAATGTCTTGCATTCGTGCAAGGATCGCATCAATGCCGTCTTCACGAGAGCCGTTTTCCAATTTTGCTTTTCGCCATCGGGCAGCCAGGCAAAGAACAATTTCGAAACTTGCGATGCCACCACCCACAATCCCAATTCGCACGGTCCTTTCGTGATCTCGAGCGTTTGCAAGTGCCGTTTGCAAACGGTCTAGAAATGTTTGCATTGGCTTGATGGCGATCAAACGATCAAAATCGGCTTCGTGCGTTTCAACATGATCAAACGTCGGCCGAGAGCCGGCACCGATCGATAACACATCGTATTCAATCGAGCTTCTTTCTGAAAATTCAATTCGCTTGGTTGTCCGGTCAACGCCTGTGACATTGTCGATGATTAACCTTGCACCTGAATTCTCAACAAGGCGGACAAGGTCGATTTCCATCGCCGATTTGGGAACGTCGCCCGCGACAACCGCTGGCAGCATTCCTGAGTAGGTCACATTAGGATAATTCGAAATGCAGAGCAGCTCGGTATCCTTGATACGCTGCCCCATACGCCACATTCGCAACACGTGTGCATTGGTATGCCCTACGCCGAGGAGCACGATACGATGTCTGGCAGATCGCGTTGAATTCATTGATTCGCTGAGATATTGATTCGAATTGCAATCGTTTAGGCGATGCGAAGAATGCACTTTTGGTTTAATCTTAAACATATCTGTGACTGTTGCCAGACGCAGTCGGGTTAACCAATTGTCGCGACAAACAATCCACTTCGATTAGTGATCATTTTTTGATTGTGTAATGATTCGAGCCGCCAACAATATTGCTGATTCCGACTGTAGCGAGTCAGAGTGGGATTGGCGTCAGTGGTCATTTGCCGTATCGGTTACATTTCTGGTGATTCTGTGCTTTTGTGGTCTTGAGGCACCGGATGTCAATGAAAGCCATTACCTGACAAAAGCGAAACATTTTTGGGACGTAAATTGGTGCTCCCGCGATTTGTTCTTGGAGTCTGCGTCTGCCCACATCGCGTTTTTTGTTTGCTTTGGCTGGATGTTTGAGACGTTTAGCCTTACTACTGGAACCTGGATTGGCAGATTAGCTGTATGGGCCTTGGTGGCGATTGCCTGGTCGAATTTGCTTCGTGGCTTTTCCGTTCGCGTATGGGCCACGCCGCTCCTGGCGAGTCTGTGGCTGGTAATGATCGATCGCGCGAATCTAGCGGGTGAATGGGTGGTCGGAGGGCTGGAAGCTAAAAGTGTGGCATACGCATTTTTGCTGTTTGCGATGTCAGCGGCTCTTCACGAACGCTGGGGGCGTTTTTGGATTCTGTCTGGAATCGCAACACTCTTTCACTTTCTCGTCGGATTCTGGTTTGTCGTTGCTTGGCTTATCGGGCTGTCTGTGCGTCGATTGGACCGCTCCGGCAATAATCGAAGAAATTTGTCAATCAAACCGAGTAAAGCAAGTTTGTGGGCACTCGGTGTTTTTTGCATGTTGGCACTTGCGGGCGCCTACCCGTCTCTGGCCGCTGATTGGGGAACGGACTCTGGTGTACGGCAACTCGCCGCGGAAGTGCAGGTTCGATATCGATTGGTCCATCACCAGTTATTCGCAGGGTTTTCCACGTATCGCGTTGCTTCGTTTGTTTCGGTTATTGGTGTTGCCTTGGTTTTGCTGCGAATCGCCGGTCATGGTCGGTTACAAAACTTGGTGAAGGCGTTTTTCATCGGCTCGTTGTTTGTTGCGTTTCTGGGCCTGATTTTAAGTGCGGTCGTTGATTCGAAATCGGCAGGTGCTGACTATTCAATTAGTTTATTGAGGCTCTACTGGTTCAGGATGGCTGATTTTGCAGTACCGACATCTGTGGTGCTTTTGCTTGGGCTTTTGACGATTCGAATTGCTCACCTTGAGAGGATTCAACGGGTGATCATTTACAGCTCGTTTAGTTTGTTGGTGTTGGCGTTTGCAATGGCATGCATTGAACGTCAACAATCACCTGGAGCCCCAGCAGACGTCGCTTCATTACCTCCACAACCGAATCCCGAAAAATTTAGTGAGCTCGCCAGGAACTGGATCGCCGTTTGCGATTGGGTTCGGGAAAATACGCCAGAGGACTCATTGTTCATTTGTCCAGCAGATCAACAGACGTTTAAATGGTTCGCTCAACGAGCAGAAGTTGTTTGTTGGAAAGATATGCCTCAAGATGCAAAAAGCGTTGCGGTATGGTGGAGGCGTGTGCAAGCGATAATTCAGCCTCAACGAACCTATTCGCTGGGACTCATGGCCTTTTCCGATGAACAGTTAAGGTCTTTGGCCAATTCATTTGGGGCCGATTACATTATCGTTTTGCAGTCGCAGTATGAACAACGCCCTGTCAAATCAGGTTTGGAACGGGTTTATCCAGACGAGCAATCCCGACGTACCTCGTTTGTCGTGCTGAAAACGAATCGAGAATGAGCCAAATCTTGCGATTCCCATTGCAGCCTCTTTCAAAGTCGACTGGAACAATCACAGCTGTTCAAGCTAAAATAGGAACAGGCAATTTCTGTGGGGGGAATTTTGGACGCGGCACAGTTCATACTGAAATGCATTCTGGTCCTGTGGACGTCTCCCAATACTTTGATTGGCGGAATATTTGGTGTGCTTGCGCTGGCGACCGGCGGGCGGGTTCAGTATCGTCGTGGTTGCATCGAGTTTAGTGGCGGTTTTGTCAAATGGCTGTTGAAACGATTACCAAATGGGCCGATCGGAGCAATGACATTGGGTCATGTCATTATTGGACTGAATCGACAGTGCCTTTCTCGCGCCAGAGATCACGAGCATGTACACGTCAAACAGTATGAACGCTGGGGGCCATTGTTCTTGCCCGCGTATTTCGGATGCTCGTTGTACATGAGATTGCTCGGTAAAAACCCTTATCTCGACAATCCGTTTGAGGTCGAGGCGTACTCTCAGTTTCCATAACCCGCTAATTGAGAAAGTACCGATGGGACTTGAGCGGAAAACCAAGGCACGAGTGGGGCGCAAGGTTTACGAAGGAAAATTGCATCTGGATTCAAAGCTTTTGACGTTCCATTCAAAAGATATTCGAATCGAATTTGAATTGACCTCAAACCTTGACGCAATCATTGCGGATGAATGGCTAAAGGTTTCGCTAGACGGTTGTTCCGCAAGTTTCTTACTGGGCGACCAGTGTGAAAAATGGTTGTCAAAAATAAAGAACCCACCTGACCTGATTCAAAAATTAGGCTTGAAGCCCCGACAAACGATCTGGTTTTCCAAAGGTTTTGATGGGCAAATAAAAAAACAGGCCAGAGACCTAGGTGCGAAGGTCGTTAAGGCCATCGTCGAATGCGACCTTGCATTTCTGGAAATCAAACGTGTTGACGACTTGGACCTCCTGATTGATGTGCTGGATGATATCGCTGCGGAAATCAATGTGTGGGTAATCTGGCCAAAAGGTCAGAAGCAATTTGGCCAAAGCCAAGTCATGACGATTTGCCGTGAACGAGGCTTTGGCCCCAGCAAGACAGCCAGTATTGACGAGAACCGATCCTCGATGCGTTTTGCAAAGCGAAAATAGCGATTGCGGTCTCGCACTGTAAACTCGTTTCCCCTGTTGACGTTGCAAATGCGAACCGTTGAAAATGAGGTTTCTCCAAGACGGCGTTGGCAACTCCGTTTTTTAATACGTCGCATGCGTCGACGGAAACGGCTCGCGACTCATTTTTAATTCAATGAAAGGCTCGACATGATTCGGTTCAACACCTGCTTCCTCGGCATCGCCTTGATCCTGAACTCAGTAGGCTCCAATGCGGTCGGACAACAAGAAAAGGGCAGCGACGTAAAGGTCGTAGGCTTCAGCGTCGCGATCAAAAAGGATGGTGCCGAATACGGCGAAAGTTATATCCTGGACGCAGTGCCGGAACCGAAGTTTATTTGCTGATCACAAACAAGGAACGAAATATTTTGAAGGTCTTGAGCGATAGTTCAAACACGACGACACTTGCCATCTTCAACGAGAAAGGCAAAGAACTGAAGGCAGACGACACGTACAACAATTACGAGTTTCTTTCGAATATCTCGGATGATCGTCATTCCGTAACGTTGCCAGCAAGTGCTTCCGATCTGCCCTCCGATAGTGACAAGGAGCTAGGCGTCAAGGGAAAAGTGTTTCTACTCGTCGGCAGTAGTCCAAAGTCAGAGGAAGTGTCGATTACGTTGACGCCAGACACCGAATTAAAAATTGCTGGTGTCGACGTCAAAGTCACCGCGATTGATGATGACTTTTTGATGAATCCATGCAGTTGGTGACGTTCCAGTCGTCGAAGTCACTAGGAACAATCCAATCGATCGAGTTTACCGATGAGTCGGGAAAGGCATTGAAATCCGAAGCAGGCGGAGTGTCAAGTTTTGGATTCGACGACTCCATGACTTACGATACCAGCTATCGGTTAGAACGGGGTAGTGAAAAAAGTCATTGCAAAGGTCAAGTATTTTTCCAGCACCGAGACACTGGAGGTCCCGGTTGACATCAAGTTTGGAATGGGCCTGGGAAAATAGCCCGCTGCTAACGAACAAACGCTCATTGATCCTGATCTGAATCGGATGACACATCGACAGTCCCCATTTCTCGCGGGGTGTCCAGCGTGTCACCGATTCGGAAAATTTGAATTTCGCCGTCTTTCTCAAGGATCAATTTTCTCCAGCTATCGATATTGATCACCTTCCATGTCGAGCCATCGAGTTCGAATGTCTCACCGACCGGAATAAACAGTTTTTGATCGGTCGTTTTAACGTGAATCCACAGTGTGTCGCCCTTAAAGCCAGTAATGTACGCCGCCTGCGCGTGCCTGAACGGAGGCTTTGGCGGATCCTTTACCGGCTCTTCTTTCGGCTCCGGTTCGGATACGGCAACTCGAATCGTCTTTTCGTCGAACTTGACTGGCAGGCCGTCATCTTCGACTCGCACCACAACTTTGTAGTCACCCTTGGCGGTTTTGGGAGCCGAAAACTCGGCCTTGCCGTCTCTCGTCGTTTCAAATTTGAAGTCAGGAATGTCAGAACTGATAAGTTCCAGCTTCAGATTGTCATCGTCAGGATCTGAAGACGCGATATCAAACGAGATCGCTTCGCCGGTCTGAAATTTTTTATCTGACGTCGAGATCGCAGGAGCATTGTTGGCTAGGCCAAACACATCTCGGCGGAGAATGTAATCTCGCGTTTCCGTTTGAGACGAAGCGGTTGCAAATTCATCTGCTGTAAACTCTCGGTCACTAACCGCATGCGAGAGTTTTAGTAACTGAATTTCCATGTCCAGGTTTAATGTTCCATCGGCACGGCGCGCGGCACCAGTATTATTCGATTGCGATCGATCAACAACATCAATCGAATAAATACGATGCATCAGATTCAGGCGATAAAACTCATCCAGAAACTGAGTGATTTGAGGAAGCGTTCCTTTTGCCACCACTTTGCATGACAATTGTTCGGCGACATCGATGAGTTGGCCAGAGTCGTTGTATCGCATTGATACCGGATTATTATCCCACTTGATCGAATCCAATGTCATTCCGGATCGGGACGTAATCAATTCATCCAACCATCGTTCGTATTCAATCTTTGAATAGTTGACGTCCTGAGGAAGTGAAAGCGATTCATAGTAACGGCGACGATCGGCAGCGGCTTTAGCCCGTGTCAGCTTGTCTTCCTCCTCAGACACCTGCGACTGCAGACTGATGATCTTCTGATTTTTCGTCGACAACGAATTCATAAATGACGTGACGCCCCAGAAAACCAGAAACATTGGCAGGAGCGCACTGACGACGAGTGCCAATCGTCGCTCACGTGCCGTCATGTTCTTGAACATCTCATTCATTGCAATTTTTCCTGCCCTTATTGGGCGTCGCTATCTTTGGACTTTGCAGGTTCGCCATTGGTGGCAGCTGCATCCTGTAATTCCTTAACGCGTTTCTGGTTGAACTCTCTTGCCAGATTCTGGACCTCAACAACCTTTTCCGCCAAGCTAAAGGATTTGGATAATGAGTTTTCGAACTTGTAAGGATAGGTTCGGTTTTTGTCATCGACCTTCATCACGCCCGGATCAACATTGAACGGCCGACTGGCCAACTGTGTCTTCATCGCAGCATTTGCATCGGCAGACGTAACATTTCCAGAAATATTGACAACGGCACCATCCATCTCCGTTCGCATCTGGACGCTGGAAAGGACAACATCGTCTCCAGTCAGAGTCCGCTTGCTGACCTCGCCCAGCTCTCCAAGCCAATTCGAGTTAGCTGCGTTCCATTCATCCAGTTTGCCAACTTCGCCAATAATTCTGAGAACTGAAGGACCATTTGCGGGCTCTGTTAGTTCTTTTACGTCGCTCAGCTCTTTCGTAAGCAACTCGATTCGTTGATCGGCTGTTCGCAACATAAACCAAGCGAGCCCAATCAAAAACACGACGCAAGCCGCCGCGATCGATGACCAGACGACAAATTTTTGTTTGTCAAACTTCTTGACGACTTTGCGTCGCGGGTTTGCAAAGTCGACTTGTGCAACCTTGTTCGACGACAGCGAAGTGGCAGCACCGATCAACGCGAGCATGTCATCCATCAATCCATGCGGGTGATGACCGCGAACGGAAAGAGTAGGAGATAAAACTTTCTCTGCCGCGACGTATTCTTTCTGGACACTTTCAATCGGTGAAAGTGAATCTTGCCAATTCTGCTCGTCACCAACCACGGCTAATCGGTCGACACTTCTACCCAGTGTTCGATTGCAAGCTAATAACGTTCGGCTAACCTCTCCGCGGATTTCCTGGGATACTTCATTTTCCAGTCCACCCAATAAAACACTGCGATTCATTCGCAGTAAATTTTGGTAGGCCAACAGTGTTTCAAGGTGTTTGCCATTGCGGTGTACGATCAAGACAGGATTAGAACTCGAGTCTAACTCCGCAAGCCCGTTTAATACGCAGTATGGCCGCAGAAGTATTCGTCGAATTCGAAGCGCACATTTCTCAGCAAGCGATTCCAGTTCTTTGAAACGCGATGGAGTCAGAGCACTTGCAATCACATTTCGAGGTTGTTCGGCATCATCCGACAAAGGAACGAAATCCAGTTTCCATTGCTCGTTGACTGATGCAAATTCGTTTTTGGCGCTGAAGCGGAGTAGCTCCGGCAATTCCTCGTTGGGAACGGGAGGCACTCCAAATTCGCGCATCTCAACATCGCGTCGGCTTACAACAAAGTCGACATCGCCGCGCTGGATTCCGTTGCTATTGAGCGCTGACTTAATATTGTCTGCTTGCTCCAAAAGGGAACGTTCTGGATCCAACTCGACGAGGAATAAGTTTGAAAGGGTGACACGGCCAGCGACAACGTTTGCCTCTCCGCATCGCAGTATCTGGTTGTCCCATTCGATCAAAACATGTTTTGCCATAAATTTTCCTACTCTTTCAGGCCTACACCCAGAATATCTAGAGAATAGCCTGCCTGCAGATGGCTTTTGTCTCGCCAAAAAGAATACGCGGGATCGGAATGGTTGTATCGATAATGACTTCCGCACGGCTGGAGCCGACTCCATCATCAAAATAGCCTACGACCTCGGCCTGATAGACGTCTCCGCCACAACACAAGAACGGGAGCAGGATTTGCATCGTTTGTAAATCGACGAATCCCTCAGCATACAACCAAGTTTCGTATTTCCGGTTCCGGTCAAATCCGTCGGGATCGTCCAATTCGAATTCCCGGACCCTTAAAATCGAGTCCAAAAGGTCTTCAGTCATCCCGGGGACAGCAGTCAAGACTCTTCGAGATGCCTGCATGACGTTGATTCGCCCAGGAATCGTCAAACCTTCAAACGTCGTTGCGTTCTCCATCAGGATTGGCAGGACCTGCATCGCATTGAGAGTGTTGAATGGTGACTTTAAGATAATCTCGTCCCCATCCAGATTTGTAGCCTTTGTATAGCTATCGAACAGATCCAAAATCTGCGTGAAAGTTGTAGTAGATTCTTGTGCGGGATCGAAATCAAACGGAGCCGAAGCGAGCAGGGGTTCATCGTCATCATCGGTTAGAACATAAGGCCCGTTGATCCGATACTGAATGATATATCGCGACCATTCTTCGTTGAACGCACTACGCAGGTCAGTGTAAAGCTGCTCAAGATCCGGTTCGTTCAGATTGACTCGTTGCAGATTTTCAGAACTTAAATTCGATTCCTTGCTGTAAAGCGTAAGGTAATTTGCCCAGCCCAACATCATTTCTGCGTCAGCGAACTGCTGTCGCCAAGTTCGCTGGTGTCAATGATTCCATTACGATTCGAATCAGCTCCAAATAACAATTGAGGCGTCACGCCTCGAACCAAAAGAATCTCATCAAGGCTATCCATCGGGCCATTTTTAATTTGATAGCCTGGTGACAAACCTGCGTAGTATGACCCCTCAACGCCATAGTCTCTGGCGTCGTCATCTGAATCGACCCAGTCCAGAATGGCATCGGCGATTTCTTCAGTCATTTCCGGCAGCGCCATCAACAGCTGGCGACCGCCCCCCGGAACCCAATTGTCCGCATAGGGCAGAGTGTTCACATTGATTTTCGATGACTCGTCAACGAGCCCAAAACGCGAGCCCGCCGAGTTGCCTTCATTATCCATGCCGGGGCCAACGACGGCAAAGCGACCGATAGACGTTGGGTTTGATGGATCGACACCAACCGTTACAAATTGGAACGCTGCAGGATTATTGTAGATTCCCCCTTTTTCGCGAATGACTGCTTCATCCGCCGATAGGAATAGCCTGACATAATCGACACCGGAATCGACGAGATAACGCGACTGCACCTGCTTGGCCATCAACCGCGACGATTCATCTTCGACGATCATCAAGGACGTAAACGTATAGGCTGCAAGGCTAAGCAAGACGATCGTTACGAGCACAATCAAAATGATAAATCCCGAACGACGCCTTCGACGATCCTTCGCTCCAATTCTCATGGGGCCTCCTCCGGTGGCACTTCAGCCGAAGGCAAATGAACGACTCCACGATAGGTTTCCAGCGCAAACATGTCTTGCGCCGAGAGTGCCTTACCGGACAAAGCGTTGTCGATGCGGTTTGGATCCAAAACAATCGTCACTTCAATTGCCAGGGGAAAGAAACCGTTCTCTTCGGAATTCCAGCTATCCTGCCAGGATGACCCGTCAAAATACCGAAAACCAATTTCAATGATCTCCGGTGCAATAAGTTGGCTGTTGTTGTCAGGTGCATTGGGTGCAACCATTTCACCTGCGTAATTGGCAATTGCACGATCTATCTGTCGGCGATACAACCCACCGAGCTTGCTCACCTGGGGGTCGAATCCCGCTTCATTTGGTGCTGCCGCCGAGCTCACCATGTAATTGATCGATTTGACGTCAGAGCCTGTCTGCGAATAGATATCGCCGCCTGTGGCGATTGCCAGATATTGGTCGAGTCGAGGTAAACGACTGATATCGACATTGATCACCGAACTGTTTCCAACCAGAGTAGGGCGATAGGACGCTGTATCCTCTTCGGAATCTTCGGCTTCACCTGAGGTGTCACCACCAGACGACGAGGACGCATCGGAACCGGAGGCACCTTCATCAGCGGTGTCCGTATCCGTTGCGTCTGCTGGGACTTCGCCACCTACTGCAGCCGTCACGCCAGCAATAAGGTCTTGAGATGCCTCCAGATTTTCGATTCCAGAGACATCAGCGGCTTTGAACTGAAGCCCCGCTCTTAAATCGTTTGCAATCATTGTCAGAACGTTGCGAGCAACTTGTTTCTGTTCAATTCGTCGCTGGTGTCGTTGAACACTAACCAGATAAACGGTGATCGCCGTTGTAATTGCAGCAACAATGACGACCGAAACTCCGAGTGCGAGCAGTAATTCCAGTAGTGTGTACGCCTGCCTGAGACGTGTTTTTTTCAATTTGCCAAATTGACTCATTGCGACTCCTCCGCGGGATCGTAATCAGGATCCGGCATGAATCGAACCAACGAAACGGAGAGTGGCGTATTGAGAGCGCTATCGGCTTGTTTAACAGTAACCGTAACACTCAACAAACCTGTGATGTCGGCCGATTGCACATTGACGGAAAACAGCCAGTCATTCGTTCCGGAAACAGGCTGATCGCTCGCGCTAGTTAATTCGATCACGCCCGCCGCAACTTCGGCCATTGTTGAATCGCAGAATATCGCCGCTTCTGTGCGCAGCCGACTGGAACCGGCAGCGCGATATCCGATGTTCAGCAGGTTCGTGATCGCAACCATGGACATTCCCAGGATTGCAATTGCGAGAATCACTTCCAATAGGCTGATGCCAGCCTTCGCATCTCGTGAATTGTGCCGAGGTTTCATCGAGCATCCTCCCGAAGCGAAGCGACTCGCGACGATCCCGTCAATCCGCGAAGAATGACTCGTCGCCTAATCGCTTGTCGTTTTGCAGAACGATTTGAGCGTCCTGAGTCGTTCCATCGGGATAAAACAATATTGGGCGAAGCGAATTGTTACCGATGCCCGCGGACGAAAGCGTGTAACTGGAGCGATTTGTTTGCGCGTTTCACCAGAAATGAATTGGATACCTTTAGGCAGATAACCATCGGCAATATCGCGGCGCCAGAATTCGCGCCGGTCGAATCCATCGCAGACTGAATCTGATCCAGCTCGGCAACAACGATTCGATTGGTGTCCGGGCTAGCCAGCAACACGTAGACCTTGCCAGTTTTTATCGCCTTGACCCGTGCCCTTGCCATTTCACTCCTGACGAGGTCACAAGCCTTGACGAGATTCTGTGATCCTAGCGTTCTGAGAAATGTCGGCGCCGCGATACTTGCGAAAATAACAACAACCGACAAAACCAGGATGATTTCCAACAGCGTAAACGCAGAACGACTACCTCGCATTGAGCGAGGTGACATTTGCGAAATCACGTGTTGTTTCAAGATCCGGGTCAAGTTCAATCTTCAATCTATATGGGCGTCTGTCATTGATTTAACAAAATGAAAAATGACCAAGTCGATTCCTCGAGTTGGTCATTGCCTCCGTTGTTCAAGTGCAACTCAATTGACTACTTATTGGTTCCGGCATTCGGAACATCGTCAGCCGTTCCTTGTTGACCATCAGGACCATTTGAGGTGATAGTCACTTGATCAGTGGCGTTGTTTGCCGTGTATTGATACGGGTTTTTCCAAGGGTCTAACGTGAAATCAGTCGCTTCCATATACGGCCCTTGCCATTGATTCTGTTGCATACCACTTGGCAGTGTCCCAAGGTGCCTCCAGTTTGGACGGAAACACGCCCACATTGAGTTTGTAAGCTGTGCATTGTTTTTTGAGTGTGCTGATTTCAATCGCAGCTGCCTGCGACTGAGCATTTCGCTGGTAGTTCAATACGGCAACTACGCCTAATGAAGACATTAGTACGATGATCGCCATTACCAGAATCAACTCGAGTAGAGTGAACCGCGTCGAGTCGACTTTCGATGTCGCATGTTCTTAAATTTCATTTCCTTCTCCATTTCGTAAGTGTTTTAGAATTCGCCAGCAGATTCATTTCCATGCAAACGAATGCCAGTTGTTTTGTATTAACCAAGAGCGCTACTCATATTCATGATGGGTAACAGCAAAGCCATGACTACGAACAGGATGATCACTGCCATTACAATTAACATCAGTGGCTCCAGAAGTCGCACCATCAGATCCAAACGACGCGAAGATTCTTTTTCCAGTCCCTCGGCGATGTTGACTAAGACGACGTCGAGCGTGTTCGATTCTTCAGCTACTGCGATCATTTCTGTTACGTTTTTGGGAAAACGCCCCGATGCCGCCAGTGGCTTCGACAATGCGGCCGCCCGAAGTAATATTCTCTGTCGCCTCACTAATCGCTTTTGAAATCACTTTATTTCCAGCTGCCTCTCGACTGATTTCCAACGCTCGTAAAATCGATACGCCATTTTTCAATAGCGTCCCCAAAACGCGGCAGAATCGAGCAACAGCCAGGTTTTGGAAGATCACACCAAACAAAGGGAACCGAAGTTTCAGCTTGTCGCTAAATTCTTTGCCCGCCTCTGTTTTTAATTGAACCTGATCAGGAAAACCAAGACTGCGAAAATCAGCAAATATATCCACCAATATCTGGACAATACCCCACTAATCCAAAGCAGGATTTCCGTTTGGGTAGGCAAAACTCCTGTCGACGCATCTGCTCAAAAATCGCTTCGAAATTCGGAACAACGAAAACCAAAAGCAGGGCGACCACCAAGGAGCCCGCCGTTGCCAGCACGGCGGGGTAAATCAGGGCCCCGACGGTTCGCTGTTTGAGTTCAGATTGTTGCTCCGTAAACGCTGCAACCCTGTCCAATGCGTCTTCCAGAAAACCGCCTTCTGCGCCGGCTTTCGTCATGTTGACTGCCATGTCGTTGAATAGTTTTGGGTGCCGCTCAAACGCATCGCCAAGACCTTCGCCATCTTCGACTCGGCTAATGATGTCATCCAGCGAATTTTGAAGCGATTGACTACTTGCTTGCTCTCGCAAGATCGAAAGCGATTTGAGCATTGGCACGCCGTTAGTCAACAGCGACGCCAACTGACTATAAAACGTCGCAAGCTTCTGCGGACTAACTCGTCCACCCAAAGAAACAGATGCGTCTGCGCGCTCTTGATCAATCGAAATCGGAAAGAGTGATTTCCCAGACAACGAGTTAATGACATCACGTTCCGTCGCGGCAGCCATCGAACCGGTGATCTTTTCACCGCTCATGTTCCGTGCGACGTAAGAAAAATTCGGCATGCTCGATTAGCCCCCCGACATCCCGCGATCGCTTTTCGTGATTCGGACAACTTCATCAACCGAAGTACTGCCCGCAATCGCTTTTAGCCAAGCATCATCCCGTAGCGTCTTCATGCCATCAGCAAGTGCCGCCTTTTTGATATCCCAACTACTTGCTCGCTCTTGGGCCAATTCCCTAACCCGTTCACTCGTTACCAACAATTCATAGATACCCAATCGACCTCGATATCCAACGTCACGACAGTGCCGACATCCTTTGGCGCGATACAAGACGCCATCCCCGAGCAGTTCCCAAGGAAAATCATTTGGAACATCGTCTTCAGTAGGGCGATACGACTCACGACACTCGGGACACAAACGTCGAACAAGTCGTTGTGCCATTACGGCCTCAACTGTACTTGCCACCAGAAAAGGCTCGACGCCCATATCGGTCATACGCGAAAATGCACTCGAGGCGTCATTGGTGTGAAGCGTGCTGAAGACCAAGTGACCGGTAAGCGAAGCCTGAATGGCGTTTTCTGCGGTTTCCAGGTCACGAATCTCGCCGACGAGCACAACGTCCGGGTCATGCCGCAAGATACTGCGAAGCGAGGCAGCAAAGGTCAAGCCAATTTTGGGATGGACCTGAATCTGGTTGATTCCCTCCAGTTGATACTCAACGGGATCCTCGGTCGTGATGATTTTTGTATCGGGACTGTTGATTTCAATCAGCGAACTATAAAGTGTCGTAGTTTTTCCAGAGCCTGTTGGCCCCGTTACCAACACGATTCCGTGCGGCATGTGAATCAACTCAGCAAACGGTTTGTACGTTTCTTCGGACATCCCTAAATTGCGAAGGTCAAACTTCATCGCGCCCTTGTCGAGGATACGCATGACCAACCCTTCGCCGTGAATCATGGGGATCACCGACAAACGAATATCAATCTCACGTCCCTTGACCTTGATTTTGATACGTCCGTCTTGAGGAAGACGTTTCTCAGCAATATTCAACCGCGCCATGATTTTCAAACGACTAATGATAGCCGCTTGAAAATGGTTGATTTCAGGTGGAACGGGTTGCGAGTGCAGAATACCGTCAATGCGATAACGGATCACGACACCACTGGCTTGCGATTCGATATGGACGTCACTTGCACGCGTTTCGATCGCTTCAACTAGAATTTCATTTACAAGGCGGACAACACTCGCCTCTTGAGCCATTTCGCCCAACTCGGAGCCATCCGTTTCGATGGCCTCAAGCAACTCAACGCCTTCCTCTGCTCGCTGTTCAATCAGTCCCTCAATCGTCTCGGAACCAACTCCCAGGTGAGCCTTGATCAAACGAGCAATCTCAACTTGATCCGCCAAAACCGGGCGAACATTCAAACCTGTCGCTGCGCTGACTTCGTCCAACGGATACAAATTGAACGGATCACCGGTCGCAACGACGAGCGATCCATTATCTCTTCGAACCGGAAACAATGCTTCACGGTAAATAATTTTTTGAGGAAAGCCTTCAAGCAGGCTGAGATCAACCTTGGTCTTTGCCAAATCGACAAACTCTAGCCCCAGATCACCGGAGAGATCTGCGAGTATCGCCGACCGATCCAACTCAGTTTGCTGTGCAAGCCAACTAAAAAAGTCTTGGCCACTTTCGCGCACAACTGACCATTGTTGATTGGTCAACAACTTGCGTTTCAAAAGGATTTGGCCAATATCCATAGGGGGTCAACCTGTGAAAACGGATGAATTTCAAAATTCCAAGTGACGTCGTGGCCAATCGGAACATGAATTCCAGGAATGGGGAGATTCGTTTGAAAAGCCATATTTTGATGCTAATTGCAGCGGCAAAATCACTCTCTCGCCACAAACTTTTCTTGCACAAAATTTGCTCAGAACTGGTTTCGATCGCAACGAGTATTGCGATAAATCCGAAGAAATTCAGTTGAAATATCGCTTTGATAGCGACATTTTTGCTTATAATTCGGCTTGAATCGCAATTCGGTAAACCTCAAGAAACGCACCGCATTTGGGGTGAGGAGTGGGATGCGTCACTTTCGCTGCAGGTGCGTTTCTTGAGATCTACCGATCCCACCTTTATTCAAACCAAATTTGTTTCTTTGGGTTTCGCTTTTTCACTCAAAAACAATGACTTTTTGAGTCAAATACTTTTCTGCCGATAGCTGTTTGTCCCACCGAAGCGGATCGACCGCCACAACGATTCAACGAAAAACGAAACAAGCAACCTTATTAAGCAATACCTGAATTCGTCACTTGATTCATTCGGCATACGAATCTCGAACTGCGGCGGTACCTCAGTATCAACAGAGCAATGCCCTACGTTTCACTTTCCATTTCACTGGTCGCATTCGGCATGGCACAACGAACAAAAAAAGCGGCCAAGAAAAATTCCTTTGCCGCTTCATCCAATTCGTTCGATGTGTCGCGAAATGCGAGTAGACCGTCAGCAAAAAAATGGTTTAAAAATCAGGTCCGTTTCCGCCTCGACGTCCGCCTCCCGGACCACCACCAGGTCCTCCTTGGCCACCAGGACCACCTCGGCCGCCTCGACCAAATCCGCCGAAGCCACCGAAGTCAAATGAGTCGCCAACCATTTCTTCGTATTTCTTGCGTTGCTCCGAAGAAAGTACTGAGAGTACTTGATCCAATGCCTTTTTCTGAATTTTCGCAGTTTCCTCGCGAACCATTTCTTGCGCTTTTTCAGCTGCTTCCCGCATTTTTTCTTCTTGATCGGAAGTAATATCCAACTCGCGTTTCAGATCTTCATTGTCCAACAACCCCGTGCCCGCACCGCCTCGTCCACGCGCCTGCATCTGAACATTCAATTGCTTGAGGCGCTTCAATTGCTCGGGCAAAAGGATTTCTTCCAAGTCTGCTTCAAAGTCCTTGGACAAATCGGTCATTTTCTCACGCATCTGCTCGAACATCTGTTGACGATCGCCACCACTGTCCCGCATCGATTGGAACAACTCACGCATTGCCGTTCCCATTTCGTCCTGCAACCCCTGGACTTCTTCCAATTGATCATCAACCAGTTCAAGTTCTTCTTGAACCTTTGGATTGCCCAAAAGCGCCAATGGGCTATTGAACCCGCCGCGCATTCCACCTGGCTGGGCCCAGGCTGAAGTTGTTGAAAACGCAACGACACCTGCAATGAGGAGTACTCCCCCTTTGCCCCAACCAATTACACGACCGAAATCCATTTTTGACTCCTGACAATTCAAGGCTTGCTTGACGATCTACCTACCCCCGTTTGCCTAGTTCAAATGATTAAGGCATGCCTGTGAACGGGTATCATGGCTCTTAAACATCCGGCAAAAAGCAAGGTTCCGAAAAATTGGAGAAAATTCGAAAAAACAGAGAAAGAATTTGGGCGAAATTTTGCAGCAGGCCACGCAGTTCCAAATGTAATTTCCGCAGCGTTGCCTCACTAATCAAACAGCCGAAATCGCCATTCCTCCAAAACCAAACAAGGCCAACAGTTAAACGGTTCGAAGGTTCATGTTTGCGCAAATTGCATCACTCAAATCTACTTTTGCAAAAATTAGGTCGTGAAACTCCTCCGGCAACTTCCTTCGATTCGAAATCGGCCGGCTCTGCCAACTGTTGCCAAACATTGCGTGTCCGCGGTGCGGTAAAGTATTGAATGATTGATACTCATCTCCAAATTTTAGACTCCGTCACGCAGTTCTGGTTTTGCTGGGGAACCAATGCGTCTGTTGCCCGTAAAAAATTGGAACGCAGATTTTGAGTTTGTTACGAAGACTTTTTTTCGATGATGTCCTTGTTTAATTTGCCGAAGGCAACTCAACTATTTGAAGCATGCGGCAGTTGCTCATCGTCAGGTCGCTGGCTCGGCTCTGTTGAAGATGCTGTAGAAAAATTACGTTAAATCGAATGGTCACCTATGTCTGAGAATTCAAGTAATCGTTTGACAACGGTACAGTGGTTGATTTGTTTTATCGCTGCGATTGGCTTTGCATTTGATATCTACGAATTGCTGATGTTGCCCTTGATTGCTCGCAATGCATTGTTTGAGCTTGGTAACATTCGGCCTGGAACGCCTGAGTTCTCGCGTTGGATCGGAATGCTTTTTTACATTCCTGCATTTGCTGGTGGAATCTTTGGATTGCTTGGTGGTTACTTGACCGACCGATTGGGTCGCCGACGCGTTTTGACTTGGAGCATTCTGCTCTACGCAGTGTCGGCATTTGTTGCTGGCTATTCAACGAACCTTTGGATGCTCTTGATTTGTCGCTGTTTTGTTTTTGTTGGCGTTTGCGTTGAGTTTGTCGCGGCGGTCGCTTGGCTCGCGGAGCTTTTTCCAGATCGCAAACAGCGCGAAGCTGTATTGGGTTTCACACAGGCGTTTTCATCGTTCGGTGGAATCATGGTCGCGATTGCGGCAGGCGTCGCTTCGTCGTGGGCGTTGGGGAAGACCGCTTCGATTCTCTTTGGACTTGAAATCCCGGCAGTCAAATTACCTGCCATTCAGTTGCCCGAATGGCTTTCCTTCCTAGGAACCATTAAAGATTCGGGGGCAGGATGGCGTTACACCCTGATGTCGGGGCTCATTCCGGCAATCCCGCTGATTATCATTCGTCCATTCCTGCCCGAATCACCAGCATGGAAGGAGAAGAAACAACAGGGAGAACTTCGTCGACCAAGCATTAAAGAACTTTTCTCACCGGAATTGAAGCGCACGACAATTGTCACGACGCTGATGTTCATGTGCAGCTTCGGTGCAGCGTTCGGCGCCATTCAGCAAATGCCTCAAATCGTGCCTGGTTTGCCAGAAGTGAAAAGCGAAGTCGAAACAGCGGTCAATGCGAAGCAGGCCGAATTGGTCGCTTCTGGTATCACGGCCGAAGAACTTGAGAAAACGATGAAGATTGAGGCGCGAAAACTCGCGGGTCCGATTGAAATGGGCCGAGCCAGTGAAGCGACCAAGAAACAAGAGATCGGTGGTTTGATTGGTCGTTTCGTCTTTGCGGCGTTAGCGCTAATTATTGTCAGTCGAAGGCAATTGCTAAGAGTCTTTGTCGTTCCCGGCCTTGTGGTTATGCCGATTGTTTTTGCTTGGGCCGGAACAACGTCTCTCAGCTATCTGGAGATCGGAATGTTCTTCGCTGGTTTGTTGACCGTGGCTCAATTCAGTTTCTGGGGCAACTATCTCCCCGGAGCCTACCCCTTGCACCTAAGAGGAACTGGGGAAGGTTTTGCCGCCAACATTGGTGGCAGGATGCTCGGCACCTGCTTTGCCGCAGTGACGCACTGGATCGCACTGGTCATTCCGGTCAGTGGTGGGCCGGCAACGAAAGTTGCTGTTTCCGCTGCCCTTGTTGCGTTCGTTTTGTATCTGGCGAACTTTGGATTGAGTTTCCTATTGCCGGAAAAATCATTTGACCTTGAACACGGTTCCTAACGGGACAACGAGTTTGAACGAACGACAATTAAGCCACATGTTGGCCCTTGGAACGTTTTCCGTTTGAGCTTTTTCGTTTTTGAGGTTTAAAAACTCTTCCCATTGGGCTGGCCAGCAACGCGGGAAGCAAGATCAACTCGGCAACCATGCCTACAACCAGAATGGTCAACATCAGAAATCCAAATTTTCGAGTCGGCATAAATGTGCTGAATGCAAATACACTCAGGCCAAGTCCATTGATCAGCGCAGCATGCATTGTTGGTGTTGCGCAGTGCCGATAGGCGCCCACAATGGCCTTGGTATGATCGCCAGTCTCGTTGGGTTCGTGCCGAAACCAAGTCAGATAGTGAATCGTGTCGTCAACGGCGACTCCCAATGCGATGCTCGCGGCCATCATCGATCCAATATCTACGTTGACTCCCAACCAACCCATTCCACCAAAGGATTAATCTTCCGGACAACCTTCCTGCAAGCACAAAATCGCCGCCAATCGGACGACAACAATCGAGCTGGGGTCAAAGTTTCGTCTTCGATTGAACGCTGGCTGTCTCGTTTTGAGAAACAACTTTGTACTGAAAATCTTCGACGGCGATGCCTTTGGGCAAGCAAGAATTTCCCGACTGTTCTTGTGTCCAATCGGCAAGTAATCGAGCCAAAGGAAAAGTTGAGGTACTCTTTTGCGTGCTCCAAAACTGGTAGGCAGCAAGCGTAAGTACACGCATGATGACATTGGAAACTGATTATTCCAATTGCGACCGGATCGAGAAGTTACGAATGGCACCTGGGCCTAAATTTCATACAGCTAGGCGGGTTCGCGATTATCGTTCTCAGCACTCGCAGTTGGCGGAAATAGCAATGCTAGGAGTGATTTTCTGAAAATGAAATACGATGGCACAATGGTTGAGACACAATACACAATCACGGCAACTCCAGACGCACCCTGCGCGAACAGCTTTGATGTATCTAATTCACTTTGCCCGGAGTACCAACCAATTGCAATGTAAGCCCCATTTGCCAAAACACAGAAACTGGCAATGAACCAATTGACGTTCGCTCTCCACAACGCGGCAAAAGCTACCGGTACAAGACAACCCAAGATTGGTCCGGCCCACAGCGTCGCCAGTGGGTACGGATTGTTGTCAAAAAAGCTGTATGGAAGACTCCACGGCCTCAGGTCGAACGCTTTGAGTTTTCCGCCGGCTGCTAAACCGACCACAATATGCCCCAACTCATGCGTGGTGAGCATGACACACCATGCAATCCCTAGCCAGAAAGTCAGCCGAATGATCGCACGAAACCATTTAAATTCGCAATTCATCGGCAGCAGCAACAATTGTCAAATAGGGAACGCAGGGTCACCCCGCTTTCACAGTGAATAAATTGGCAGTGACCGATCGAAACATTTCAAGCTAGTTGTTCTTCCAGTTGAAAGATCTCTTCTTCCGTTTGTCGGCGGCGTATTAAGCGTTCGTTCCCTTCATCGACCAACACTTCGGCAGCCAAAGGTTTGCTGTTGTAATTTGAAGACATTACGAAACCGTACGCACCTGCACAGCCAATGACCAGAATGTCACCAACCTGAGCCTTTGGCAAGACTCGCTTTTGAACAACTCCACCGTCGGTCTGTGTGAAAATATCTCCCGATTCGCATAACGGTCCACCAACAACCACATTTACATTTGCTGATGACGCAGGCGAAACCGCACAAACCGCCATGGGATGAAACGCTCCATAAAGTATCGGCCGCGCGAGATTGTTGAAGCCAGCGTCAACGAGATAAAACAGGTTCTCACCCATCTCCTTGATCGCGCGAATCTCCGTCAACAGGAAACCAGATTCAGCTACGGGATATCTCCCCGGCTCCAATTCCAGACTCACGGCATGGCCAAAGGTATCCGCCAAACGATTTCTCATCGCATCCCAAAGGTCAAAATATCGATCAACGTCGAGTTCAGAATCACCATCGCGATATGGCGTCGGAAGGCCGCCTCCTGCGCTGATCGATGAGAGAGATGGTCCAACTCGTTGAGCCAGTGTTTCCATCGCATCAACTACTTGCGCCAAATGTTCAAAGTCAGTTCCAGATCCGATATGCATGTGCAGACCAGATACCGACAGCCGATACCTTTTGGCAAGAGCTAAACACTCGTCTAGCGATTCATGCCAAATCCCGTGCTTCGAACTCGGTCCACCCGTATTCGTTTTTTGGCTGTGGCCATGTCCGAAACCAGGATTGATGCGCAACGTAATCGATCGATCAGGACAAACTTGGCCATATTGCTCGATCATATCGGGCGACCCAAGGTTGCAATGCACTTCATTTTCGGCAACAAATTGGAGTGTTGGGCGATCGAAAATATCAGCCGTATAAACGATTTCTGGCGGCTCCCCAGTCAGCGAAAATCCGGCCGTTAATGCGCGTTTGATTTCACCAAGGCTTACTGCGTCCACTACCCCGCCCTGTTCTTTGATCAAACGCAGGATCGAAAGATTCGAATTGGCTTTTTGGGCATATCTGACCGCATCAAATCGCGACAGTTTCTGCATCTGTCGGCGTATCACACTGGCGTCATAAACGTAGGTCGGCGTTCCATATCGACGAACCAGCTCTCGCACGTCGACACCACCAATTTCCTTGATTCGCGTATTCCAGGAAAACGCATTCATCGTATCCATCAAACTTTCCTGTGAACTCAATGTGATCGCAAAGAAAAAATCAGCCCATTTGCAAACGGCTCGATTGCCTGATTGCGAATTTCAAACGAGGTGGATTCTATCAGCTATCTATAAAGTCGCGTAGTGCGCGGCCAATGGATATAGAAATCACGAAGCCAGTGCGGTCCCATTGTTTTCGTCAGCAATTACCTGAACCTCAACTTGTTCGACAGTTCGCCGAGATGCGCTAAGGATGGTTACACGTATATCGCCATAGGTCATCGTGGCCCCGACTTTTGGAATCATTTTGAGCTCGTGCATGACCAATCCAGCGATCGTATCGTAATCTTCGTCTTCGGGAATGTCGGTGCCCAGGAGTTCGTTGAGTTCGTCGACACGTACCGTCCCGCCAACGATTGCAAGACCATGTTCAATGATTTGAATCTGGCTCGGTTCGTGCTGGTCAGTTTCATCAACGATCTCGCCGACGATTTCTTCCAGGATATCCTCGATAGTGACAATCCCTGAGAATGCGCATATTCGTCATGGACGACCGCGAGGTGGGTATGCTCCCGCAGAAACCTCTGTAGCATCTCATTGAGCATAATGCTCTCGGGAACCGTCATCGGTTCACGAATCAGGTCTCGTAATATCCGTCTTTTCTCTTCGACAAGCAACGATTCCTTAAGCAGATCCTTTGCGAATAGTACGCCAATGATGTTGTCGAGTCTTCCCTCATAAACAGGAATTCTGGTTCGGCCAGACTGGACAACGAATCTTACAGCCTCTGGCCACGCAGTCGCTACATCGAGCGCATCAACTTTTCCTCGTGGAGTCATGATGCCGAAGACGTCTTTCTCGTCCAGCTCCATAACGCCTTCGATCATGTCTCGTTCGTCAGGCTCAAGTAATCCATCCTGTTCACCCTCTGACACGATCGAGCGGATTTCATCTTCCAGCCATTCTTCTTCGTCTTCGTCAGACAGTTCTTCGCCCAACGCACGGCGAAAAAGTCCAGCGAAGACACGGCCACCCGAGATTAGCGGCCACGTAAATATGGAAGCCGTCCACCAAAATCGCCACGTATGAAAAATGTAAAACGTGGATGCAAACTGCCCGACCGCAAAGGGAATCCAGCTGTTACAAACCATCAACGAGATGACAATAATCGCAACGACTCGAGCCCAACCTAACAAGTCGCCGGGACCAACCGGCAGAAACCAACAAACTGCGCCGCACGTTGCGATTACGGTCGAAAGGACACGAATCGACTCGGCACTAAGCGCCATCCACTCACGATTGTCAATGATTCGCGCAAACCATTCTTTTCGATTTCGCTTGCGGCAATACTCCTCAAGCTCATGGACACCAAATTGATGCAGCGATTGGGAAGCGGTTGCCGCGGCCATCGAAATCAAGGCGGCGACAAAGGTGATCCAAATGAAGATGTCAGGGTTCACGGTTGTTCCTGATCGGACGTTGCACAATAGCGATACTGGAATCCGGCTCCCTCCAGAAACAACTGTTCCTGCTTGCGCATCTCCATTCGCTTTGCAGGATCATGATCGTCCAGCCCCACAAGGTGAAGCACGCCATGGACGACATACAAAAGAAGTTCGCCAACTGGATCGACTCCCAACTCACTCGCATTCGTCTGAGCGGTGTCTGAACTGACAACGATCTCACCATACAAACAAGATTCAGTGGTTCGATCGTCCGGAAATGTTAGTACGTCAGTGGGGTAGTCATGCTGAAGAAACTGACGATTCAACTCGTGAATCTCGGAATCCCCCAGAACAGCGATACTGATCTCACATGCGTCGAATTCGAAACGATCGAGCATGCTTTCCAGCGTCGCTGAAAAAAGCGTTTCGTCAAACTCAAAATCTGTTTGTCGATTAAACCAAACCTTCCGCATTGGATCAGTCCTTTTGCTGGTCTGGATATTTGACACGGGCATGGTACATCGCGTTGAGCGATTTCACGAGACTCATTTGAATCATTTTAATTTGGTTCAGTGTTACTGCACATTCGTCGAACTGACCATCGTCCAGTTTTTTCTTTGTAATATCGTCAACCAGACTCTCGATGCGGGCTGGCGCAGGCTCCCGTAGCGTACGGCATGCTCCTTCGACGGCATCTGCCAGCATCAACACTGCCGCCTCCGGCGATTGCGGCTTGGGGCCGGGATACCGAAAACTGGCTTCTTCGACCGGTTCTTCTTCGCCAGCTTGCTGATTTGCGCGGTGATAAAAATAGGCGACAAGTGTCGTGCCATGATGTTGTTCGATCAAATCGATAATCGACTTGGGCAAATGATGTTTCTTGGCCATTTCAGCACCGTCTTTGACGTGTGCAATGATCACGATGGTACTCATGGAAGGAACTAGGTCATCGTGTTTGTTTTCACCACCGCTCTGGTTTTCGACGAAATACTCCGGTTTTCGCATCTTGCCGATATCATGAAAATACGCACCGACACGGCAAAGCAAGCCGTTCGCACCAATCGCATCCGCAGCTGCTTCGGCAATTGATGCCACATTGATGCTGTGGTTGTAGGTACCCGGCGCACGTTGCACAAGATTTCGCAACAATGGATGATTCGGGTCACTCAACTCCAACAGGCTAATGTCAGTCTGTATATCAAACCATTTTTCGAGGAATGGTAGCAAAGCCGTCATGATCAAACCTGCAACGCCAGCTCCACCTGCAAACCAAGTTGCGTCAATCCAGGATTCCGGCCGCAACGATTGATTGATCATGAATTGAATTGCCAACGTCACCGGAAAAACAGCCGCAGCTGTAATCAGACCGATGTAAACGGATTTGGTACGACTGCGAATATGTTTACAAAACAAGGCAGCGACCGTAGCCGCCACAGACAGAATCACAAACTCTTCGATGCCATAACTATGCGCGACTGTAAATAGCACAATCACCAACGAACTGAACATGATTGCCAATCCAACTTGATAGGCAATACTGACTGCCATCGCAAAAAGCACTAGCGGGATGATTTCGACCCGTGCTTCAACAAGGTGGCTTGCGAACCACATGGCACAATAGGTTGTGCAAAACGCACCGATCAAGAAAGTAAACTGTTGAAAATCCAACAGCAGTTTTCGATGGCGTTGCCAAAGGTAGCTGGAAGCCAAACCAAAGCAGGTTAACGCCAGACCGACGAAAAATATCGAGCGAAGAGTCCTGGTGGTCCAAGGTGTAGCGTTTACGAGTTCGCGGTGTTCTGCACGCAGCAACTCAATGTCTGACTCACCTAGTGGAGTTCCACCACCAACGACTGATTTTTGATCCGAATACAAAACAACTTTTTGTAACGGATTGCCAACCTCATAAACGCGATTTTTTTGGCCGACTTCCTTGACCGCATCGATAGCAGCTTTGTTCGTTGCAGCTTCATCCCATCGCAACGTTACGGGCAGACGCGGCTTTAGCCACGCGAACAGCCGTTTAGCAATCCAATCGGGATTTTGCACGCGATCGCTTTCGTTTTTCAATTCACGGATCAGGTGCTCCAGCAACTTTGGCGCAACCTCGGGAATTCGTACACTGGTCACTTCTGCCGTTCGTGTGTCTTCAATGTTGCCCTTCACATAAATTTTGATTTCACGCATGTTGCCGCGGCCGAGCTCATGCTCCAACGTTTCGAGTAATCCCGTTCGCTCAATTTCCAGGAATGCTTTAGAAACGGCGTCCTTGATTCCATCCAATTGTTCGTCACCCGACAACGATTGCTTCAGATGCTCAACCGATTCAACGGTTGGTGTTTCGAGCAAGTTGCCCTCGCTCCCATCACCGCTGCCGTCTGTTGTTGCAGTTTCAAAATAGTCACCCCAAATGGTGTTGACCGTCTCTTCGTTTGGCTTTTGAACGGCAGAAAACAGATTATCAACGAGCGCCTGACGCAATTCCTGCAAGGGCAACGGATCGTGCTCGTAAAGACAGAGCACTTTGGCCCGCGCTCGTTCCTCCGCCTCGCGGGTTGCCTCAACGTCAAAGAACTCAAAACGAACCTTGGCAGCCATCTCTCGCGTCGGTATCTGACGATAACGATACGGAAAGGCTGGTACCCATGCTTGAGAGCAGAAATACAGGATCATCGCACCGGCAAAGCTGACGGCAACTCGATTCCAAAGGTGCTCTTGCTGCAGAAAAACCTTAACGCCGTGCCACACTGATTTGGGTGGTGCCACGGTCCATCGTGAACGATTTGATTGCAAGTTGGCCATCGCCTGAAGAATCCTGTTAATTCCGTTTCTTGTCGTTCAAATCGGAGCCCTCGGAGGGGCGTTGAGTCCGAGGAGGATTTTCATCAGGGCGATTCATTTTGATCGATTCTGGTCGAGCTTCTTCTGATGGATGACGCACAGGTTCATACGCTTCAACAATTTGTTGGACCAGTCGATGCCGGACAATATCATCACGAGTCAGTCGCGAAATTCGTACACCTTTGATGTTCCGAAGGCGATCAAGTGCATCGACCAAGCCGCTTTTCTGGTTGGCACTTAAATCCGTTTGTGTTGGATCGCCCGAAACTACAATCTTTGAATCAAATCCCATCCGCGTCAGAAACATTTTCATTTGCGAAATGGTCGTATTCTGCGCCTCATCCAAAATAATGAACGCTTGATTCAACGTTCGGCCACGCATGTAAGCCAGCGGTGCCACCTCGATCACGTCTTGCTGCAAAAGACGCTGAACTTGATCGAATCCAATCATCTCATTGAGTGCGTCGAGCAACGGACGAAGGTAAGGGTTAATTTTTGCCGCCATATCTCCCGGTAAAAACCCAAGGCTTTCGCCAGCTTCAACGGCCGGGCGAACCAATACAATTTTTCGAATCAATTGGTGTTTCAAAGCCTCGACTGCCATTGCAACTGCCAGATAGGTTTTTCCCGTTCCAGCTGGGCCAATTGAAAATACGAGATCATGCGAGCGGATCGCGTCGATGTATTCGGCCTGCCCAGGCGTTTTGGGTTTGATCTCGCGACCAACCTGAATCACATCGATTTTCTCTGATGGTCGAAACGGCAGAACAACTCCAGTAATCTCGGCCAACGTTTCGTCAAACAAGTCTGGAGTGAGATTGCCGCGTTCACGAACAATTTCCGAAAGTCGAACAATCGCTTTGGACGCCATCGCAACGTTCTCTTCCTCGCCACTGATACGAACCACGCCGTTTCGGTGCACGATACTAACCTGGAAACGATCACGCAGGCGTTTCAGATGCTGATCCTTGGCTCCAAACAATGGCAAGACGATTGCTGGTTCAATTGATGAGATGGTTGTTTCTGTCATTCCTGAAAGAGCCCTATCATGGCTCCAATAAACTTTTTCCAGGTGGACCAGTTCGTCTGGGTTACACCGCCATTAAAAGTTTAAGTGATTCCCTATTTCAATTTGCAGACGCTTTGAATGGATTCAAACAAAAGTATTCTTGGTGTTCCAATTGTTTCGTTTGTTGCTTCCAAAACAACATGCCACCAAACCTTTCGATTCCGATTTTAACAAATTTGACTGAAAACCGGATTGGCAGGTTCATCAAGAAACGTTGCAATTCTCATGCCCAAACCGCCTAAACCCAAATAGCAACTGCCAAGAAATGTCCAATAGTCGGGCAAAAGACCTTGCTCATTATGTGGTCATAATCCAATAAATACAGCTGGCTGGTACAGCAAAAATCAATGAGTCCAGAATATCCAGAATCCCTCCAAGCCCGGGAACCCAAACACTTGAATCTTTGCAATGGGCATCACGTTTGATAATGGACTCCGCCAGATCGCCAATCATTCCAGCGATGGTCAATGTTATCCCATAGCCAATTATCCAAAGCCACGATCGCTCGTGAACATTTCCAGCGACCTGTGGGGCAACGAGATAGAAGACAATTGCGGCACCAGCGATCCCACCGACAAATGCGCCCAACGCACCTTCGATTGTCTTCCCCGAACTTATCTTTGGCGACAGCTTGTGTTTCCCAAACGCCTTGCCAAAGCCGTAGGCTGTTGCATCCGACATCTTGACCGTTGCGATCACAGCAATCGCAGAGCATAGTCCGAACCCATTGTCCTCAAAAAGGCGTCGATGAAAGGCAACGCCACCAGCTAACATTGCCATATAAACGATTGCAAATAGGTGGTGAGCCATTCGGTCGAAGGCCTTGTTTGCCGGATCGTATTGCACAATCTCGTAGACAGAAGCGACGCACAACGCTCCAAACAGCCCGAGAAATACTCCGCCAAACAGACCAAGCGAACAATCCCCAAGAGGCTTGGGGGCAATAATCGGCAGACTGGCGCCGACAAACATTACCGTCACACCCACCAACGCGACGAAAAAACTGACCGAGCGCCCATCGCGTTTCCACATCTCGATCAATTCGCCCGTGGCAATCATCTGGGCAGCCCAAGTGACAATCATGAGCAATAAACCCGGCAAAGGGAGCCCCCATCCAGGCAGATGATAGTCAGCCCAAACTACCGTGACCATGAAAGAAACGATAATCGCTGCGGATATCAAACGTCGACTTAGCAAGTTGAGTCCCCATCGGTTTTGAGACCACCAAAACGCCGGTCACGATTAGAGAAATCAACGATTGCCTGATGAAGGTCTTCAACCGAAAAGTCGGGCCAGTATTTTTCAGTGACCCATATTTCACTGTAACTGATTTGCCAAAGTAAATAGTTGCTGATCCGCATTTCACCCGACGTTCGAACTAACAAGTCCGGGTCTGGCATCCCACGAGTAAAAAGCCGCTGAGCAAACGTTTCTTCATTGATTTCGTCGACGGTCAAATCGCCCGAACAAACGTCTTCAACGAGTCGGCGGGCTGCGGTCACGATCTCCCCCCGACTACCGTAGTTAATGGCAAGGCACAACCGCGTTCCGGTGTGCATTTCGCAAAGGCGCTCTGTTTCATCGATCTTTTTTCGAATCTCAGCAGGCAGGCGGTCGAGCTCACCAATCACGGAAAATCGAAAACGGTTCTCTACAAGCCGTTGGCGTTCCGAATCAAGGTAAACGCTTAGTAGTTGCATGAGGAAATCAAGTTCCTCCTTGGGCCGCTTCCAGTTCTCGCTAGATAGGCAATACAGCGTCAATTGGTCAACGCGCAATCGACCGCATTCTTCGCTGATCTCGCGAACCGTTTCCGCACCACGTCGATGACCTTCGACGCGTTCCAATCCACGCGACTTAGCCCATCGACCATTGCCGTCCATGATCATCGCGATGTGTCGAGGGATTGATTCGCGCGATAACCCCAAAACCTGGTCACTGTAACGTGACGGTGAAATCTGGATTTGATTATTCTCGCTCAAGGCGAACTTGCTCCAGGAATCGCTCAGCTAACTGTGCTGGTCAAAATGGAATCCAAACTGACAGAACAAATCGTTTGTTCACGATCAGGGCCAATTGAAATGAATTCAATGGGGCAGCCAATCAGTTGTTCAATTCGTTTAACGTATTGAATGGCATTTGCAGGTAAATCGCTGAGTTGCCGAGCTCCGTCAATTTCTTCGTGCCAACCAGGCATTGTCTCGTAAACAGGTTTCACGCGACGCAAATCGTCGGCATCCCCCGGAAAATAATCAATCTGCTGACCATCCAATTCGTACGCCACGCAGATTTTTACCTCAGGCTGTCCGCTCAGAACGTCCAACATCATCAACGCAATCGAGTCGATTCCACCCAGCCGTCTGGTGTAACGAACCGCAACCGCGTCAAACCAACCGCAGCGCCGAGGTCGCCCGGTCGTCGTTCCAAATTCCTTGCCCTTTTGCCGGATCTGCTCGCCGGTTTCATTTAACAATTCAGTGGGAAACGGACCTCCGCCAACCCTTGTACTGTAACTTTTTGCGACGCCAATCACTTTGTCGATCCACTTCCCTGCGACACCAGAACCGGCCGATACGCCTACGCCCGAACTGTTGCTGCTGGTTACAAATGGAAACGTCCCATGGTCAATATCCAACAATGAGCCTTGCGCACCTTCAAACAGAATCGCCTTTTCTTCCTCAACGATGTCCAGCAACATTCGCGTCGTGTCCGCAATAAACGGCTTCAAACGATTCGCATAACCTTCAAATTCTGAAACAATTGCCTCGACATCGAGCGAAACAGGCGTTGTCGAAAGTGCCTCCAACAAAGGCATTTTCGCAGCAGCAATCTCTCGGATTCGGTCGGCCAGTCCCGGCTTCGCCAAATCGCCGAGTCGCACGGCGTAACTCCGTCCAACTTTATCCCGATAACACGGGCCAATGCCTCGCAACGTCGTCCCGATGTTTTTTTCTCCCGAGATCGCGGCGTTCCACAATTGATCCTCCACGAGATGCCAAGGCATCACAACGTGGGCTCGATCACTCAGAATCAATCGATCCTGACTTTGACCCCACGTTCCGCCAAAGAATCAATCTCACCTAAAATCGTCTTGGGATGGATCACGACTCCGGCTGAGACAATATTCAGCACGTTATCGTTGATGATTCCACTTGGCACATGATGCAGCTTGTAGACCTGATCTCCAACGACGACCGTGTGTCCTGCATTAGCTCCGCCTTGATAGCGAACGACTACATCAACCTGTTTGGTGAGCAGATCAACCAGCTTCCCTTTTGCTTCGTCGCCCCATTGGAGCCCAATAATGCATGTCCCGGACACGTTGATTCCCTGATATTAAAACCGGTTGGACCAAACCCACAAGTTTACGATTTCCAACGATCAATGGTCAACAACCCCGAGAATTCGCCAAAATCCGTTGCACCAACTTCGTACGCCCTTTTGACGGATTTGACTTACGACGATAATCAGAACATTCGCCTGATCCAAATTCTATGACTTTAGTTGTGTGAACGTTGTGAAAACCTACCGAACCGGTCGACTATTTGCTTTCTTGGCACTTCGTTTGAGCCTTGTTTTGCTCGCCGCCAACCCAATCATTGCTTTGGGCCAGCAAGACAAAAAAGAAAAATCGGAAGCTGAAACGCCCGTTGCCTTGATTCGCGGTCGTTTGGCAATCCCGGAGGAATTTTCGGATCACCTTTCCGTCGATGATCTGAAAGTCGTTTTGTATCAACAGGTCGAAATCGACCCTCCACCGGTTCCCGACGACTGGGAGAACAAGTCCGTTGAAGAACAAAACAAGTGGTGGGATGCCTTCGTTGAAAGCGAGGCAGGCAAGGCGTATTTTGAAGCTCGGGACAAAAAGGTCGCGGAAGCCAAAGACTTTCCTGTGCGATTTGAAGATGACGGAAAATTTGTCATTTACGACGTTCCGACAGGAATCTATGCATTAGAGGGACGAGTCGACAAAGTCGTCGACGGGGTGACGTTGGCATTCGAAGTTTTCGGACGACTGGAGGTGGTCCCAGAAACCGATGAGCTCGTATTGGGAGATCTGGAATTAGCCATTACTCCTCTTCTGCAAAATGGCGACAAGGCACCTGACTTTTCATTGAAGACTGCAGAGGGCGAAACGGTTGAGTTGAAACAGTTCGCAGGTAAACCCGTTGTCCTGTTGTTTTGGGCAGCAGATGCGGAGTCCAGTACGCAGTTTTTGAAAACAATTGAAACGGTGGTTCAAGAAATGAAAGGGAGTCGTGAGGTTGAACTGGTCACCGTCGCTCTGAATCCGTTGAATGAGTCGCTGACAAAAGCCATCGATGCCATTGAATTTAAAGGCATTGTCGGAATTGCCGAAAGCTGGGACTCCAGCGTCGCATTGGACTACGGAGTGCGGCGATACCTTCGTTATGGTTAATCGATCGCGACGGCAAAATCTCAATGTCTAACAATGAATTGTCAATTGCAATCCGCGTCTCTCAATGGGACTTTCAGAAGATCTTTGAACACCAACTCGATGGCAAACCGATTGACAATTACCCACCCAAGCCGATTGAATCCCAGGAATCCGACAAAGAAGTCGGATCTGGCGAGGCCGATAAGGGTGGCGGTGAGTAACTGCGTGTCGAATGATTGAATTCTCAGGGTGGCTTACGCAATAAAAACATGTTCAAAAAAATCCTGAGCATTTTTCGGACGAAACCTTCGGACCAATCTTTGGCAGATTTGGTTAATGCCATTCGTGAACAAAAAGTCTGCTTGATCGATGTTCGCGAAACTCGCGAGTGGAATGAGGAGCACATCGCAGAAGCAATCTCGTTGCCCCTTTCGCAAATTCGCACCGTTAATGACATCAAACAGCTAACCGGAATTGCCACGATCGCAAAACCGATCGTGCTACATTGCGTGATGGGAAAACGTTCCGCTGAGGCAGCCGTCATCTTGAATAGATTGGGTGTCGAGGCAACTTCGATCGATTTCGGATGCCAACGTCTCGAGAATGCCGGGCTGACCTGCGTTCGCGGCTCCTAGAGGGTAGCCAACCAGACGCCACGTTCGACTCCTTCGACCGGCAGTCGGGCAGAGAATTTCGAGCGACTATTTACTGCCACGCCAACAAAATGCAGCCTTGGCTCCCAGATCAACGATCTCTTTCGACTAGCCGAAAAGGTTGTTTCTCCACTATAATGCCTGAAAACACATACTCGTGAGACTGATTAACAATGAGTTTTGATCCAAGCAAACAAGATCCTTTTTCCGACATGTTTGCCAACGAACGCAAGAAAAAAGACGATTCGGTTTTAGAAATCTTTGGAACCGAAAAACGGGAATTTGATCCCGTCGACGATGACGACTTGGACGATTACGCGCCGCCCACCATCGTGCCGGCGAAACCCACCGAACCCGAAGTCATCGCGCAACCGGAAACCGTAACGCCTGCACCTGAAATTGAAAAACGAGCTGCCCGAACGGATTCCGATCGTGGACGTCAAAGCCGGCCATCAACTTCTCCCGTAGCGGCGAGAGAAAAGGATGCTACCGATTCGTCCAACGCTGAAAAGCCAAAGGCAAAGAAACAATCCAATTGGGAGAAGTTAGCCGCGGCGCTCGGCTTGGGAAAATCAAAATCACGTTCTGCTCAAACAGAGTCAGAACAGGCTGAAGCCGAAGAGATAGCTCCCAGCGCCGATT
This sequence comes from Pirellulaceae bacterium, assembly GCA_041399045.1. GTDB lineage: Bacteria > Planctomycetota > Planctomycetia > Pirellulales > Pirellulaceae > BJ22. The sequence continues at coordinate 590,068 of JAWKTO010000002.1, forward strand.
ACCTTGCTGCGAATGAGTCAAGCGAGCGGGCGACCTATTCAACTGAGCCTGCGGCAAGAGCGTCTGACGATCCCAATGCCGAAGACATTTTTGGGGAGCCACTGGTCCGTGAACTCAATCCGTTTGATCAGTTGTTTGAGCCTTCGGACGAAGCGCCAGCTGCCGCTTCCGAGGCAAAACAATGTGGATTTTTGGATGAGGTCGACCAAGATTACATTGAATTCGAAGTCGAAGACCTTAATCCGCGCGAAACGCCGCGCGATGGTGGCCGCAGACGACGCCGTCGTCGTCGTTCTCCAGACTCTCGCGATGAACAACCGCGACATGAACAAACGGGAGAAGATCAAAATCAAGCTCGAGGCGCAGCATCTCGGGACGCTCAGTCACGAGAGAGCAGGCAACGTCCCGCAACTCAACGAACCAGCGAAAGTAGACAGCCCGAGCCAGTACGCAGCCCTGAGAATTTTGACGGCGATCGAGATGTTCGAAGAGCAAACGAACGAGATGCCGAACAAGCTGACGACCGCGGCAACCGAGGTCGCCGACCTCGCCGCCGCAGAACAAGTGAAATGAAACCTTCGAACGAAGAGTCGGGGTCGAGACGAAGTGATGATCGCTCAGGCGGCGAGCGTGGCGAGCGACAACCATTGGAAACGGACGAAGGACGTGGCTCAAGGCGTCGTCGCCCACGCAACGAACGCGATCGAAACGACATCGATCCTGATTTGGATTCGATTCCAAACGATTTTGTCGACGACGATTTCGACGATGTAAGCGAACGCGATGCGCGGAAGGTTGTGACAACTTGGCGATCTGCAATTGAATCAATGATTGAAAAGAACATTGCGAATCACGAAAAATCGTCTCGGCAACGTCCGAAAGGTAGAGGTCCAGGCAAAGGTCGTCGTTAATCAAGGCTTATTGGCCAGCAATTATCAACAAAACATCAATGGCACACCGTGCGACCAATGAAATTGAGGGAGTGCGTACTGTGCCTTCGATGTTACGCTATTCAGGCTTGACGGCGATCCGAATGGGCGGGCTGGCAATTACGCTTTGTTTTGCTTCTTGAGCCAATAAGATCGTTGGGGGTCAACCAGAAACCGACCGCGAAGGGCTTCGCGCCCCAGAAGCATTGGAAACCCCATTTTTTCGCGGTCTGCCAATGTTACTTCAATCGGCCAGCGAACCCCATGCATGAGGGCATTCACGATAATTACCGGGCGGCGACTGATAATTCCGTTGGAGCTTCTTACCTTGCGATATTCCAACAACGGCGCCGTCCGCTCAACAGCCGCTTTGCCGGTCACCGGTTCGACAAAGTCCAAACCGAACCGAATGAAACTTTGCGTCGTCCCATCTTCCAACTCCTGATCAATTTCACCAATGATTTTTGCGTGCAATGATGAAGACGCTGCACCAGTATCAACCTTGCATTTGATTCGACCAGAAAACAACTCGGGCAGGTGAATGTACTCTCTCCACCCAACGACTATCTTTTTCATGAAATCTCATCTCACCCAGGGATAAGGCCCGGCCAAATTATTGTCCACAGTTTTGCTAATTGCCGCGATCACGTCAATTCTGTTACCATCTGTTAAGGCAAATACCCATCAACAACGCACTCAACGCTCATGACCTCGGCTCACTCAAAAATTGAAATTCGTCACAGTGGTCGTCAATTTCTTTGCCGCGTACAAGGCAGAAAAGGGCGAGTGATTGCGAATCCTTACGCCTTTGTTTCCTCCGTCTCTGGCCCCGTATGGTTTTTTTACGGCATTGGCCAAATTTGGTTAACGCACGAGAAATCGGGAGCGATCGACGGATGGCAGATTCGCCTGCCCCGTGTTCGAGCAAAACAATTTGATGCGACCATTCAGTCGCTTAAAGAACCACTAACCAGTTTCGTTCAATTTTGTAACGAACACCAAATCGAAGGCACGATTGTCCTTGAACAATATGAGATCGAATTCCATTGGCTTTTTGGTCAAGGAATGAAGGGCGGGAAACAAGAGCCTCAATTGCAGAATGAAATTGAAAAACAATTCGCGATTCTGGCAGAAGCCTTTTGTTCGCAATCCATAGCTCAAGACAAATAGCACCGTGGTGCGTCACTTGTAGGCCGGACCAAGCGCAGCGCCGTTCCGGCAAACTGAGTCTACCATACAAGCCCGCCGCGCAAGCAAGTGAGTCTTCTGACTGAGTCCACCGTACAAGCCCGTCGCGCAAGCAAGTGAGACTTCTGGCTTTAAGCTCTTGAACTCAAATGCATCGAATAGAGGCGGCGTTGTTCCAACGATCGTTGACTCCCTCTCCTTCGGCTTTGCGAGGGAGAAGGACTCGATATGCGACGTCTCGCCCCGTTTGAGTTTTCAAACCTTCGCTCCATCGGGACAAGCCCGAACGGCGGCAATATAATCAGCTCGTTGAAAATCAAACCTCGTCTGGCAATGCAAACCGCGTGCTGCAAATCGATCCCCTGGCCATGCGTTCAAATTCTCTGCGCGATGTTTGGAGCAAGAATTTACTGCACTATGCTTTTCGCCAATCTATGATGCAAGCTGGACGCACTTACTGGCGCTGCGGGCTTGTATTGCGACGATGGCAAAAGCATCGGTTCGTAATTAACTTCGTTCAACGGAACTCAAAATATCTTTCATTTCCCGAACCGCGCGTTCCATACCAATCAAAATCGAACGAGACACAATACTATGACCAATATTCAACTCGCGAATCTCCTGCATTCTCGCGATTGCCTTGACGTTGTTGTAGGTCAGGCCATGCCCCGCATCAACTCGCAACCCAAGCTGACAAGCCAAGACGGCGGCGCGTTTTATCTTCTCAATCTCCTGGCCCTCATTTGATGACCGAAACGAATGAGCGTACGAGCCCGTATGCAGCTCGACAATTGGAGCACCGGACTCCTTACTGGCCTGTACCTGATCGCGGCACGGGTCAATAAACAAACTGACTGCAATTCCAGCTTCACTCAATCGTTTAACAGCATCTTGAACCGACGCCAATCTGCCCGCGACATCCAACCCGCCTTCCGTGGTGACTTCTTCTCGTTTCTCTGGCACAAGACAAACTTGCTCAGGTTTGATCGCAACTGCAATTGCCAACATTGCGTCATCAACCGCGCACTCAAGGTTCAAAGGAACTTGCACGGTCTTTCGAAGGACTTCCAGATCACGATCTTGGATGTGTCGTCGATCCTCTCGCAAATGAATCGTGATCTGGTCGGCGCCCTAATTCTGCCAGGACCGCTGCCCATACCGGATCGGGTTCATTGGTCATTCGCCGCTGACGAACAGTGGCGACGTGGTCGATATTGACACCTAATTTTGGCATGATTTCTCCTCAATGTCGGCAATAAATCGGCAAGTAGTCGTTTGCGAATCCATAATTTCAAAACCACGGTTGCACGCCTCGGTTAGTTGGACAATCGCTTTGGAAGCAATCGAACTGGCGATTCGACGGACAACATCCAGCTGCCCGGGATCGTTCAAGAAAACGGCCAACGTCGGCCCCCATGAACTTTGAATCACTCCCCGAATCCCGGCGGAACGCAAAGCATCAACAGTCTGTGCCACACTTGGATTGTAATAATCTCCACCCTGAACGTCTCGATAGTAGCGACCGCTTTGACATCCAAACTCATAAACGGATTCGGAAAACACCTTATAGTCATGCGCGTAAACAGCTGGCACAATGCCTTCGCACAGCATTCGAGCCATGCGATCCCGTTCCTCTTGCTTTGAAGTTGCGATTTTGTCGAAAGCCGCCAATTCGACTAGGCCATGGGAGCCTTTCCAACCATCAAACTGAATCAACGCAATTGGCCATTTCGGAAATTCTGTCCGAACCTCCAGTGGCGATACGGGGTTTCCAATATCGACACCGCGATCTGCCAGAAAGCCGCCATGGAAAAATCCGAACGTGCCTATCGCCGATCGTCTTCCTCGCCCCAACTGCATTGCCAAATCGATCGGACTGGGAAGAGTTTTTCCGAACCAATGATACAGGCCGACTGCAATGCAAAACGCCAACTGAGTCCCCGACCCAAAACCAACGTGTGTCGCAGGGCAATCTTTCACCCGGATCGCTAACGAATCTAATTCCTCAATCTCTGTGTCCTTCGCAAGTGTCTCGCGAAAACAGCGTATTGAGCGTTCGATTCGTTTTTCGCAGCTCTGGATCCAGACCTTTCGAATCATCTGCTTCGAAATTGGTAATTCGAATCCGTGTTCGCGGGTCACGAATCATCAAACCACACCCGCCGAAATTGATCGGCAAGCTATTGCCGACACTCAAGAGGCCAAAATGCAGACGTGCCGGTGCCACAACTTCAATATATCTATCAGTTGATCCGTCAGTCATTGGCAGCAGGTTGGTTACTTGATTGGAGACGGATTCGTTGAGAAATTCTGTCAAAATTCGAAAGGCTTCGATCTCGGACCTGCCGCCAGTCTTGTCAACAAGGCGTTCAAGCTCAGACCATTGATCACCAATTTTCTCCTTGGGACAAATATGGAGGCGACTTACCAAAATACAAGCCTCGATAATCGCGTTGAAACCTCGATTGGCCCCCCGAGGCGGTCGGCCAATGTGTTCATTAACCGTTTTACATTTCAACTCAGCGCGTTGGTTTGAAACATCCTCACTTGAAACCTCAAACTCAAATGCCCGCAAAAACTCCTTCAACATCGGAGCCTGAGCAATATCCGCCAAACGCAATGGTGGCAGAGTGTCCCAGCGATGGATCACCGATCGCGCAAACAGGACCGAGTCATCAACGAAATGCAAAACGCCAGATCTTTTCGAAATCAAATTCGTTAACGTTGTTGAACCTTGGAACGGCTTCAGCACAAACGATTGGTAACCATTTTCAAAGACGGGTCCCATTGGAGCTAGATGCGGCGTTCCATCATCGTTGGTTGTACTTACGATTCCCTCCAAAATCATTGTCAGTTCGCTCCTATGCTTTGTTTGCCCTGATTGTAGCATTGGTTGCACCAAATTTGGCCGCGAACTGGGATGTTTTGGCATCGAAACACTCAATCCCATTCAGCTCAAAAAAACGTCGCAACATTTCCAACCCAGATTCGGTCAGTATGGACTCGGGATGAAACTGCAATCCTACGAGTCGATTGTTGGCATCGGCAACGGACATGACAATGGCATCACTTGTCGTGGCGGTGATTGTCAGCTCCTCGGGCAACGAATCAACTTCGGCGATCAAGCTGTGATATCGACCAACGCGAATTGGCGATGCAAGTCCTGAAAATATCGATGCATTTTCGTGAAAGACTTCGCTCGCCTTCCCGTGAATCGGTGCGGTGGATTTGACAACGCATCCGCCCAATGCTTCGACAATCGCTTGATGCCCCAGGCAAATGCCAAGTATTGGGATGCGATAACGGAATTGCCGAACCAAATCCAAGCACACGCCCGCTTGGCTGGGAGTTTTCGGGCCGGGAGACAAGACTATTGCCTGTGGCGCCATTGCCTCCACTTCCGCGACCGAAATTTGATCGTTGCGAACAACGACTGTTTCAATCCCTAGCAAGCGAACATAACGCGCAAGATTGTGGACAAAGCTATCGTAGTTGTCGATGACCAGAATCATGCCCCGACTCGCTTTCGCCCGCGACTCTCGAGTTTGCATGAATCAAGTAATGCGTTCGCTTTGGCCCATGTCTCGGCGTACTCACGAGCAGGATCGGAATCAACAACGATCGCGCCGCCAGCTGGAATTTGCCACCAACCGTTTTGAGCCGTCGCCGTTCGGATAAGAATGTTGAAATCGGCGTTACCGCCAAAGCCAAAATAGCCTAACGAACCGCAGTACGCGCCGCGCGGTAAACGCTCCAACTCGCTGATGATCTCCATCGCTCGAATTTTTGGGGCACCTGTCACCGATCCACCCGGAAACATGGCTTCAATCAAGTCAACCGCATCGCGACCTTGTGCAATCTCCGCTTCAATTGCCGAAACGAGGTGGTAAACCGTTGCATACTCTTCGACCTCGCAAAACTGCGAAACCTGAACACTCGCATCGATGGAAACGCGTGATAGATCGTTGCGAATCAAATCCACGATCATCGTGTTTTCGGCCAACTCTTTTGGATCACTCAGCAACTCTTCGACGGCATGTTGGTTAGCCAACACGTCCTCGGTCTTGCGGCGAGTCCCCTTGATTGGCCTTGCTTCAATTTTCCGGTCCCGCAAACTCACCAATCGTTCCGGCGATGCGCTGACGATTTGAGCGCGGCCAAAATCAAAATACCCTGCAAACGTCGAAGCGTTCTGCGCCGAAAACAACTTGTAAACCTCAAACGCACTTTGCTTTTGAGGCGTCATCAGTTGTTGGGACAGGTTGCATTGAAAAATATCGCCTGCACGGATGAATTCAACAACGGACTCCACTGCGCTGTGATAGGCTGCTTGCGTGAAATTGGTAAAAACGTTTGACTGAACCTCAACGAATTCTTTCGGTAACGCTGCAGGTTCGACCGAGAAGTCGAATTCATGATCTTCTGAGCTTTCACTCAGCAATTTTTCAAAGTAGTCGGCTCGCTGCCGCGCTAAAGCCTTACGGGAATCAACATCCGTTTCTGGAATCCCCTGAGATATGAGCCACCCAGTCTCCAACACATGGTCCCAGCAAAGGCAAACGTCATAGAGCCCAAGAATCGCAACCGGTAGTGAAAGAAACTTTGGCTCAAGTTGCGGAAGTGTCTCGTAGCTGTGCCCCAGTTCATAGGATAAGAGTCCGGCCCATCCACCTTGAAACGGTGGCAAGCCTGCGATGTTTTCGGTTGCATACTGTTCCAACGATGTTGCGATGCGCGAAAGGGGGTCGGTGCAGGCCGCCTCCAAATAAAACGTTTCAATCGGGTCCGCCATCAAAAACGAATAACGCCCCAACTGAGGATGACGCATCGCGCTTTCCATGAGCAGACAATACGGTTGAGTACGCAACCTTTCCAAAGCCTTGTGGGGCGTCAACCCCTTTGGCAATTCGCGAACTTCGGGATGGAATCGTTGAATACTCAAATCGGTAACCAGCGGAACCTGTCAGTTCAATTCCATTTTGTAACGGGAAACTCTGTCATTGGACATTTGCAGATGATTAATCGGTTCGCGAACACACGACGATGATCATGAACTCCGGAACCTGGCTGCAATTCCAGCAAACATTGTCGTTAGACAAATGTCTTACAGCTCCGAAGCAAGACTTGCTGTTCGTTCACACAGTTCTTGTGCCGCATGAGCCGACTCTGCCTCGGCAATCGCCCGCACGATGGGCTCCGTATTGCTAGGTCGGACCAATAGCCAACGGTTGTCCCAATCCAAACGAAGGCCATCTTTGCGATTCGGAGTCGCGTCGTGAAAGGCATCCGCTAATCTGTCGAGCAATATCGCGACCTTTTCCGGCGCGACGGCAACCGTTGTCTTATGAATTTCATAACGAGGCAGTTCGCGTGCGAGCTCACTGATCGACTTTTTTCGAGCGGCCATCAAATCGAGCACTTGAGCCATTGCTGCAAAGCTATCTCGCACATAACCAACTCGCGGATCAATGGGTCCACCATTCCCCTCGCCGCCATAGACCGCTTTGCTTTCAATCATTAATCCAGTCACATTGGCTTCACCAACCGCACTCATTTGAAACTGAGCGCCGTGACGGGCCGCAATGTCAGCCGACATCCGTGAAGAAGAACAATTGGTAACAACAATTTTCCCCTTGGCATCCAACTGGGAAAGGGCGTGATCCATGGTCAATGCAAGTGTGTATTCTTCGCCGATGTAGTTTCCCGTTTCATCGATAATCGCTAAACGATCAGCATCCGGATCCTGGCAGAACACTACGTCAGCCCCGAAAGTCTTCGCCTGAGAAACAACGGACGCAAGATTTTTTTCCGTCGGCTCTGGAGGATGCTCAAACAATCCGTCTGGCTCTCGCCCCATGATTTGAACATCACACCCCAGTTCGCGTAAAAGGACCTCGCCCAAGACCGCTCCTGCTCCGTGATTGCTGTCTAATGCGACCTTGAATCGGGCATTTCGAATGGCCTCGCGGTTAATGGTATTGAGAACCAGTTGAAGATGAGCTGTGATCGTATCCGCGATCTCCGAACGAGTGCCAACTTGATCGAAGGCGACAAAATCATATGTCCCGTTTCGGTATCGATCGATGACCGCTTGCCCTTGGTCAGCCGAGATCACCCGGCCGTCTTCGCCAAAGAGTTTGATCCCATTGTAGGGTGGCGGATTGTGACTTGCAGAAATTTGAATTCCACCCGCGGCTTTGTTCGATCTTACCAGGATGCCTGTCGTTGGAGTCGCAGCAACGTCTCCATACAGGACATCAAAACCACATGCCTGAACCGCGCTGGCAATCGCCTGAGCCAGCATTGGTCCCGTCGTTCGCCCATCGCGAGTAACAATGACTTTGCCAGGTCGCTTGAGACCGGAAACAAACGCTGCGACATATTGAGCAGCATTGATTGGACTGAGACTTTCGCCAACGATTCCTCGCAACCCGGAAACACTGATTATGGGTTCTTTTTTCAACTTGCTTACCACTTAACCTTTTGAGACAGGCAAGTCGCTCACACGCCTCGCCTATCGAAACATTCCGAAAACTTTTAGACTTTAATGATAACCATCCAGAGGTGGTTTTGTCGCGGTCCCCACCCGACGCCAACGTTCGCCCGTACTGAAAATTCCTATTTCAAATAGTTACGAAAATGAGTCTGGACATTCAATCCGCATCGGAAGCCATAACGCAGGCATCGGCAGCCAAAAAAATCTCTGAATCTGCCGCACAGAACATTCAGATTTGGCTTACGGATGATCGCTACGAGAACTATCGAAGTCAACTGATTGACCACATTGCCAACGAACAATGGCAAAAACTGGACGATGTATTCTGGACCATCATCCCTTTTGGAACTGGAGGTCGCCGCGGTCGCATGTATCCGATCGGCAGCAACGCCATCAACGACCGCACGATCGGGGAAAGTGCCCAAGGGTTGGCTGATTATGTTCGCGAAGTCAAGCCCGGCGGGCCATGGTCGATTGCCATTGCCTACGACACTCGCCATCGTTCTCGAGAGTTTGCCGAACTTTGCGCCGGCATCATGGTATCAAACGGATTCGCCGTATATTTCATTGACGACTACCGTAGCACCCCAGAGCTTTCGTTTCTGATCCGCTACAAGAAATGTGATTGCGGCATCATGGTCACGGCAAGTCACAATCCGCCAAGTGACAACGCCGTCAAAGTCTACTGGTCAAACGGTGCTCAACTGATTCCGCCACACGACCGCAATGTGATCGCAAAGGTCAACGACGTCGGAAAAATAACAGTGGCAGACTTTGACAAAGCTGTTGCTGACAGCAAAGTTGTTTTCTGTCGTGAAGAAACTGACGCGGCGTTGTTACAGGAACACTTGAAACAATCGCTCGGCGAAGCACGCGATCTCAAAATCATCTACAGCCCATTGCATGGAGTCGGCGAGTTCAACGTCAAAGCTCTGCTCAACGGCGTTGGTTTTTCAGACCTTGAAATCTACGAACGTCATCGCCAACCGAGTGGTGATTTCCCTAATGTCCCAGGCCATGTCTCCAACCCGGAAAACGCAGCGGTATTTGATGAGATAATCGAGCACGCAAAACAAACAAATGCGGAGTTGATCCTGGCTTCCGATCCTGACTGCGATCGTATGGGCGCGGCTGCTCCAAAAACTACCGACCCACGCGGTGAATGGGGCACATTTAATGGCAACCAGCTTTCAGCGCTGCTTTGCGAGTACGTTTTGCGCAAACGGTCGGAGAATGGGAGTCTAACAGCCGACAACTACGTTGTGACAACACTTGTAACAACGAAATTGTTGAGCCGAATTTGCCAGCAATTCAATGTTCGCTGCCTCGACAACAACTTGGTTGGATTCAAATGGATCTGCAATGTGATGGATCAGGAAGGCCCCGACGAGTTTGTTTACGGCACAGAGGAATCGCACGGTTTTCTGGTTGGGCAATATTGCCGAGACAAAGATGGCGCGGTCGCCTGCATGATGATGAGTGAATTGGCGGCGGACGTCAAGGCTCGGGGCATCTCTCTTTTCGAACACCTCGACAATATCTATCGCCAATACGGTTTCCACGGAGAACGCCTGATCACGATTCAAATGGAAGGAAGCGATGGCATGCGACGCATGCAGGACTTGATGAATTCGCTCCGCGCAAATCCTCCCAAATCGTTAGGCGGATTAAGTGTCACTCAAATTCGAGATTACAAAACGGGACAGATTGTCCGAAACGGCGTTGCCAGTCCGCTCGACGGCCCTCAAGACAATCTGATTTTCATTGAAACCGACGTCGAAGGAAATTATGTCGCGGCGCGGCCGTCGGGAACCGAACCCAAAGTCAAATTTTACATGTTTACGTACGAAGGGCCCGAAGCGATCGAGGACATTGGCCAAACGCGCGAGCGTATGACGCAACGACTTGAGTCCTTTGCCGTGGACTTACAAGCGATTGCCGATACGATTGCCTGACCAGTTTACGTAGTTGCGCATTGGGTAGCTGGATTCGCAAGAATTCAGCCCAAAAACACGCTTAGCGTAGCTGAATTCGCAAGAATTCAGACTAGAACAAAAATTCAGCCCGCGACCCATTTCGCGAACGTCGAACCAAAAAATAGAACTCAATAAAAATCCACTCGTTGAATGCAGGAAGAAACCTCCAATCAAGAGCCCGAAAGGATTGGCAATCTCGCCCCGGCGGAGAAGGTGCGTTCGTTTCCACAAACACCTGGCGTCTACCTCATGAAAGACGACGCTGGTGTCGTCATCTATGTCGGCAAGGCCACGAACTTGCGCAGTAGAGCAGGGAGTTACTTTTTAAAAGCCGCGGCTCAGGAAATGCGCACGGCGCACTGGGTAGGTGAGATCGCCGACATCGACTACATCGATTGCGAAAGCGAAGTTGATGCACTGCTGGTTGAATCAAGGCTCATCAAGGACATTCAGCCGCGGCACAACAAAGAGCAAAAAGACGACAAGACGTTTCCCTACCTGCAGATCACAACTGGCGAAGATTTCCCGCGCGTCGAAATCACACGCGAACCGGAATCCAAAGGCGTGAAACTCTACGGGCCGTTTACGAGTGTCAATAGTTTGCGTGGGGCTCTCCAGATTTTGCAAAAGATTTTCAAGTTCCGCACTTGCAGCCTGGATATTGAGGAAAGTGACCAGCGCTGGCGATGGTTTCGCCCGTGCTTGCTGGCCAATATCAAACAATGTACGGCTCCCTGCAACTTACGTATCAGCAAAGAAGCCTATCGCAAAGACATCAAACGCTTGATGATGTTTCTCGACGGCAAAAAGGACCGTTTGCTCAAACGACTTGAAGCGGAAATGCAGGAGGCGTCAAAGAATCTCGATTTTGAAAAAGCGGCACAACTTCGTGATGAATTACATATGCTTCAATCGCTTGATGATCGCGGCGAGTTGGAGACACACGCCCAGCCCGAGGTATTCTACGTTGATCCCAAACGCGGCTTGGCCGGATTGAAGAAAATCTTCAAGCTCGCCGAAACGCCTCGAACGATTGAAGGGATCGACATCGCTCACCTTGGCGGCAAACAAACAGTCGCCAGTCTCGTGCAGTTCATTGACGGCCTTCCCAATAAACATGGCTATCGCCGATACAAGATTCAATCCGTCAAGGGCATCGACGATTTTCGTAGTATTAACGAAGTTGTCTCAAGGCGATTCCAGCGAAAATTTGACGAGGGTGATCCGTATCCCGACATCCTGCTAATCGATGGAGGCAAGGGACAGCTCAGTGCAGCCGTTGCTGCCTTCGAAGCGTTAAAGATTCCGATGCCGTTCATCTTAAGTCTCGCGAAACAGGAAGAAGAGGTTTTTCTGCCTGGCGAGTCGGAATCGATCAAAATCAGTCGCCATTCGTTTGCATTACGGCTGTTGCAATACGTTCGAGATGAGGCTCACCGCTTCGCTCAACATTATCATCATATTTTGCGTGACAAAGCGCAGTTCGACGAGTGATATGACCAACGCATCGAAACGAGTGGTTGTCATTGGAGGCGGGTTCGCCGGCTTGAGCGTCGTCAAAAGTCTTTCGCGCGAGTCCAACGTACAGGTCACATTGATCGATCGACGCAATCACCACCTGTTTCAACCGCTTCTGTATCAGGTGGCCATGGCTGGACTTAGTCCCGCCGACATTGCCGCGCCATTGAGAAGTATCGTATCGCGTCAAAAGAATACCCAAGTGGTTTACGGTCGCGTCACCAACGTCGACTTGGAAAGGAAAGTGCTATCCGCGACGTTTGGCGAGCTGGCGTTTGATTATTTGATCATCGCCTGTGGGGCCCAGCACAGCTACTTCGGACACAACGAATGGGAGCAACATGCCCCCGGCCTGAAAACGATCGAACAAGCGACAGAGATTCGTCGGCGGGTTCTGCGCGCGTTTGAGCGAGCAGAGTTGTCAGACGATCCAGATGAGCGTCGACGTTTGATGACATTCGTTGTCGTCGGTGGTGGTCCAACAGGCGTCGAACTTGCCGGAGCGATTGGTGAGATGAGCCGCTTTACATTGTCACGCGATTTTCGCCGAATCGATTCGAAACAAGCCAGGATCATTCTGGTCGAAGCGGGGCCGCGAATCCTTCCCATGTTCAGTGAAAAATCGTCTTCGCGGGCCATGCGAGACCTTGAATACCTCGGTGTGCAAACCTGGACGAATAGTAAAGTCACGCGTATTGACGCGAGAGGAGTAATGGTATCGGGCGATCAGATTCACGCTGGGACCGTTTTATGGGCCGCCGGGGTTCAAGCGACGGAATTGCCGATGACACCCGCGGTTCCACGCGATCGATCGGGACGATTGACGGTGAATTCTGACCTTTCGCTTCCCAACCATCCCCATATTTTCGCGGCAGGCGATATTTGCCATTTTGTAACCGAAGCAGGTAAAGCCTTGCCCGGCTTGGCTCCCGTAGCGATGCAACAAGGTAAGCACGTTGCGAAAAACATCATTGCTGATTTAAGTGATAAGCCGCGAAAGGAATTTGCCTATCGCGACAAGGGCCAGATGGCAACGATTGGTCGGACCCGTGCGGTTGCTGAAACGGGCAAGTTCCGTTTGTCGGGACTTATCGCGTGGTTGGCATGGCTTTTCGTACACATCTATTACCTAAACGGATTTCGCAATCGCTTTTTCGTCGTGCTGAACTGGGGCTGGTCGTTTTTGACTTTCAAGCGAGGCTCACGACTGATTCTGAGAAAATCATGGCGGTTCTATGACAACAGTGACTCGGTTCATTCAGCACCAAAGATCAGTTCAAAAAATAATGAAGCTGAGTAGTCGAAGTCGTACCTTCGCTTTACAAGTCAATGGAATACCCAAACATCTCGAAATCGCGTCGGTATTGATGACTTGCCCAATTCAAATCCTCATCGCTGTAGTAATGACGAATCGCTTGAAACCGCCTTTCGCTTTTGTTCTCAATTCGTAGTTCCGCAGTAACACCAATTCGATCAGTGATGATGTGCCATGCGCTTTCGATATTCTCCACCTGGGCCACAAAATCGACAATGGAATCGTCACCTTCTCCCGTCACGAATCGATACTGCGGCCAAATGCCTTGCTCCAGTTCAAGCTCCGGTGAGTGAATGAACTCGGAAAACGACTGCGATCCAATAAACGCCCTCATCCCCGGCCACGTCCACGGTTCCGAGTCAGGGTACGAATCAATATCAGCTCGCCTTGGGCGATTCCGCTTAAGCACCGTACTCCAGAAAGTCTTTGGCTGGTTGCGATCGTGTACTCGACGCATGAACTCGTAGAACGACACAAGTCGATCCAAAGGGTGCCTGACAAACGCAAACGTAAACAGCTCGTTCCAAATCGGAGTACCTATCGCATCTCGGAGTTCGCTTGCTGGACTATGTTTGTGAAGGTTGTTTTCACCTAGGCGGCTCGTGGAACCCCAATCGTCCATCGTCACAGCAGATATCGTCGGTATCCAAATGCGGCCGAAGCCAGAAGCAATACTGGTCCCCGCGCACTTGTGAATATGAACAAAGGCGAATCGAAGCGAGTAGCTGATGATCATGTGTTGAAGCTGCAAAAATTGAAGGGGCTTCAATACCTAAATCGCTGTGGACCAAAGTCTGATCCCTGGAAATATGCTTCCGTTTAGGCACGAAAAAACCCTACGGAATTCGCAGGGTCTTGTGTATTGAGTAGCGGGGATTCAGATAACCAATTCGAAAAGTCGCGTGACTCATGCTTCCAAACATCTCGTATCTGGACCTTTGTCACTTCGCCGAGTTTGATTCCAGTCATCAACTATCTCCGTCGTAAACATACTTCCCAAGTTAATTTAGCTCATCTCGATTCGAGACGGTCGCGTCCGAGGTGGTCGAGCAACATTGCAAATCGTTCCGAACTATCCATTTCCGTCCAACCGTAATGATCGCACCGTTCAAAATGGAAGTCCTTTCCATATTCAAGTTGATTATTCAAAGTAGTTTTTGATTAGGCGCTTGCGGCTTTTCGCAGTTCCTCGTAAAGATGTGAGTAGTCCAGCAGAATACGAAGCAATTGCGCTTTTGTAGCGTCCGAGTTCAATGCCTGGGTACTCATCTCGGTGTGAGCGTCCAACGCAGAAATGATTGCGTTCGTCAGCTCTTTCGAAAGATCTGGAGAATTGGAAAACTGCTCCTTGGTATTGCTCGCAGCCTGTTTGATCAGGACCTCGGACTCAAGCAATTTCCCCTTGATCACGTTGTTAACATAGACCAGTTTGTCGTCGTCCGTCAATTCGCCAGTGAACAAGTCGTTGACTTTGGCAATGATTTCTTTCAGAAACGCTTTCTCCTTTTCTCGGACCTCACCGGCACCGATTTCCTGCATGGGATCGAGTTTCGGATACTCCTTGTCATCGATTTTCAAGCTGCTGGTTTGTTTGACTTTCAAATTGTGGTGGGTCAAGATAACTTGTGACAAATCGAGGTCGAGTCGGTCGCTCTCAAATTTCAACAGCCTAAGCAAATGGCGGTAGAAAATCGCTCGCTTCTCAAACTCGGTATTTCCGTAGTCAAAAATCTGCGATAGGAATGCATACGCGCGTACGTAGGTTCCCATATCGGCACGAAACAACACCAGAGCGTCCATTTTTCTTGGCCGCCTTTTCATCATCACCATTTTTTGCCTCAATCGCCGCCTTGTGTGCTTTGCGAGCATCACTGTATTGGACCATGATTCGATTCGCGACCGGCACGAGTGCGGCCTGCAATTCGCTTTGCTTCGCATTGGGCGAAAGCTCTACCGCAACGACTCGATCGATTTCAAATTGGTCGTACAATCCAGCCTCATCCAGTTTGCCCCTCAAGTCCAGGATAATGCCGTGATCCGTTGCGCGTCCAGCTCCGCCGTGGTGTAATAGGTTTTGAAGGCCTCAAGGACCTCGTCTCGGTTGTCCTTGATGAAGTCCAAAACATAGGTCGTGTCTTTTTTGATGCCATCTTTTTCGTAGCATCGATTGAGACGCGACAGCGTTTGGACCGCCTGAATACCCGACAATCGTTTGTCGATATACATCGCGCACAATAGCGGTTGGTCAAATCCCGTTTGAAACTTGTTTGCCACCAGCAAAATCTGATAGGCATCCCCCTTGAACGCCTCACGAATGTCGCGCCCCTTTAGATCGGGATTCAATGTCGAGCTTGATTCTTTGAAAGGCTCGGGCCCAGACTCCTTGTCCTTGACCTCTCCGGAAAAGGCGACAAGCGTTCGAATGGGATACCCTTGCTCGACAATGTATTTGTTAATCGCCAATTGCCAGCGTACGGCTTCAATGCGACTGGACACAACAACCATGGCCTTGGCTTTCCCGTCCAGCAATGGCGCCACCGTCTCGCGGTAATGCTCCACCACAATCTGCACCTTTTGCGCAATGTTGTAAGGATGCAGATTAACCCAGCGCATCAGCCCTTTGGTCGCCTTCGATTTCTCTACCTCGCGATCATCAAACTCGCGGCCTTGATGAGCAAGCCGAAATGCCAAAGCATAGGAAGTGTAATTTTGAAGGACATCCAAAATGAACTCTTCCTCGATTGCCTGTCGCATCGAATAAACGTGGAAAGGCTCAGGCAAATTCGTTTCGGAGGCGGGTTCGTCAGGCTTGGGGCGGCGGCCAAACAATTCAAGCGTCTTGGCCTTCGGTGTTGCCGTGAATGCAATGTAAGTAATTCCATCTTCGCTGGCACGGTTTGCCATTTGAGCCGCCAACACGTCATCCATACTGACTTCGCCACCATCCGAAAGTTCAGCCTGTTCCTCCAGCGACAGAACCTGCTTAAGCTTTGACGCCGCTTCGCCGGTCTGGGAACTATGTGCTTCGTCGGCAATGACGGCAAACCGCTTTCCGCTCGTAGCAGCGAGTTCACGTACTGCCTCGATGGCAAATGGAAACGTCTGGATCGTACAAACGACGATTTTCTTTTGCCCCGAGAGAGCATCGGCCAATTCAGCACTTTTACTACCACTCGTGCCCTTGATCGTCGCCACGACGCCTGTCGTACGTTCAAAACTGAAGATCGCATCCTGCAACTGGCCATCGATCACGTTTCGATCGGAAACAACCAATACCGAATCAAATACCTTTTTGTCGTTGGCATCGTGAAGATCCGCTAGGAAATGAGCCGTCCACGCAATCGAATTCGTTTTTCCCGATCCCGCCGAATGCTGAATCAAGTACTTATGGCCGGCACCTTCGCTGCAGGATTGCTTCCTGCAGTTTTCGGGTCGCATCCAGTTGGTGATAACGGGAAAGATGACTCGGCTCAATTGCTTCTTGGCGTCGCGCTCAGCGATCAAGTATCGCCCCAGGATCTCAAGCCAACTGCTCGGCTCAAGTACCTGTTCCCAAAGGTACGAGGTCGCATGCCCCAGCGGATTGATGGGGTTTCCTTTGCGCCGTCATTGCCAAGGTTGAACGGCAAAAAGCTAGTATCCTTCCCGGCCAACCGAGTCGTCATTCGCACTTCGGTATTGCTGAGTGCGAAATGGACCAGGGCACCGCCTGGAAACGACAACAATGGTTCAGGGGTTTTACCTTTCGGTGCCGGATCTCGATCGTTTCGATACTGCTCGACGGCGTGTTCAATCGATTGGGTATGGTCGGTTTTGATCTCAATCGTCGAAACTGGAATACCGTTGAGGAACAGCACCAGATCGATGCTGTTCTCATTGTGGACCGAGTATTTGACCTGCCGGACGACTCGCAATCGATTATTCGAATAGCGGTCCATGATTTCAGGATTCATCGCGTTTGCAGGCTTGAATTGGGCCATCCGCAATTCTGACTTCAAGCCCAGAACGTCAAAGCCGTGCCGTAGGACATAGAGCGTCCCTTGCTTGTTGAGAGCCTCACGCAATCGTTTGAGCAATGTCGTTGCTGCGGCGTCACCATGATTTTTTCAAGTGTTTTCCATGCATCCGGATTCGACACCTTCACCCAGTCAACAACATCGTCTGGGTACAACGCCAACGATCGGTCAAACCCCTCTGCGTCGTCTTCGACATACAGCCAGCCGTCGTCAGCCAGGTGCTCGCAGATTTCGTTTTCGAAGTTGATTTCAGTGTGGAGATTCATCTTCAACCTATTGTTTTCGGGTTAATTCTTGTCCGCCATTCGTAGGGCCAAAATGAGTGCGGGGATTCTTAAGGGTTTACTCATTTGCATTTCTCCGCGATCTCCGCGCTCTCCGCGTGCAAAGTTCCTGACATCGATCTTGCCGGTGACGGCGGCGGAGATGAGGGCGGTGCGGCGTTCCAGTGAGCGGAACGGCGCTAGCCGCCGGTGTTGTTGCGTGTCACGACCGGCGTCGCAATTCATTCCTGTTGCATGTTGATGTTTCATCGCGCGTCCTCGCGGGTTGATGACGTGCTGACGGACCGGCGGCTAGCGCCTGGCCGCTCACGAGATGCAAACTTTCGAACATCGATCTTGCCGGTGACGGCGGAGGAGATGAGGGCGGTGCTGCGTTCCTGAAGAAGCTCGATGACCCGTTCGGCATCTGGAAATGTGTGTGAGATCACGCGGAGCCGCGGAGGCGGGGATTGTTAAGGGTTGACTCATTTTGCATTTCTCCGCGATCTCCGCGCCTCCGCGTGCAAAGTTCCTGACGTCGATCTTTCCGGTGACGGCGGCGGAGATGAGGGCGGTGCTGCGTTCCAGTGAGCGGAACGGCGCTAGCCGCCGGTGTTGTTGCGTGTCACGACCGGCGTCGCAATTCATTCCTGTTGCATGTTGATGTTTCATCGCGCGTCCTCGCGGGTTGATGACGTGCTGACGGACCGGCGGCTAGCCCTGGCCGCTCACGAGATGCAAATTCTCGAACGTCGATCTTTCCGGTGACGGCGGCGGAGATGAGGGGCGGTGCGGCGTTCCTGGAAGAAGTTCGATGGCCCGTTCGGCATCTGGAAATGTGTTTGAGATCACGCGGAGCCGCGGAGGCGCGGGGATTCTTAAGGGTTTACTCATTTGCATTTCTCCGCGATCTCCGCGCCTCCGCGTGCAAAGTTCCTGACGTCGATTTTGCCGGTGACGGCGGCGGAGATGAGGGCGGTGCGGCGTTCCTGAAGAAGTTCGATGGCTCGTTCGGCTTCGGCGATCAAACCGTCAAACTTCGACAACCGATCATTCAGATACACCACGACCTTTCCCTGCTCGTCCAAATTGGGAAACGCCATCGGCATCTTCGCAAGTCGGGAGATGTAAATGTGTTTGATGGTCGTGCCTCCGGCCTCGTATATCATTCGTCGCTGATAAAGGCCGCCTTGAAGTGCTAAGCAAGCAAATTCGGGGTTCACCTTGGATTTGGTAACGCGAAGCAATGCTACTGATTGGTTGATGCAGGCTTGCCGCCCATCATGAACTGCGATTCGCCCAAGCGTGCCATCTTTCGTCAGAAGCAAATCGTTCTTAATGGGTCTGCACTTGTCCGTCAGCAGATTCTCATATGCGTCCAACGTAGTGCACCGAGCGGTATCGTATTTGACGTTGCCATAGTCAACGTCATTCGCCGTCAACATGTACGGACCTTCGTCTGCTACCGGCATTGGATTCGTGAAGCCATAGGAGATGTAGTCACACATCCAGCCAAATCTAGTCATTTCCCAGTGTTCCGGCACGTCGCCGAGCCATTGAATGCCGGAGGGTTTCATGGGGGCGTTGGGGTTGAGGCCTTTGGTGACGGCGTGACTGATGACCGCCTGACGCTTCTCCTTCAGCAACTCGATCAACCGCCGCTGCTCCGCCACCAACGAGTCGATCTTCGACGTCTCCACATCCAGAAACGACGCAATGGCCTGCTGCTCGTCGAGTGGTGGTATTGCAGTTTGGAAGTTCTTCACAAAGTGATCGGGAACTCGTTTCTGCCCCCAGCACCGTACATTGTCGATTCACCGAATCGACGAAAGTATGTCGACATGAACAGCCAATGAAGAAATGAACTCGTCGTGTATTCGCTAAGTGGACGAGCAACAATCAGTTCTGTGGTTCCGAAACCAATTTCGTGTAACAGGCCCTGCATGATTGCCCCTTTGCCGTTCTCAAAGCAGGGTGTGATTTTGGCGATAGTGACGTCGCCTTCTCGAAAATATGTGTAGCCACTTTCAACAGAACCAATTGCACGAGTATGTTCAAGGTTCAAAGTACCATCGTCACCTATGGCTTCCATGGGCAAAAATGAAACGGGCAGTTCTCGGTCGAGTTCACTGACCTCCGATTTTGAAGGGTTTAATTCAGCGACGCGTCTCAATCGAACCACACGCCAATGTGTTGGGACATCACCGAGCCAATCAACACCGCTCTTAGTTTTATCGGTATACTTTGGAAAACTCATTGCGAAAGCTCCCCGATCATGATGGCCAAGCGATCGGCGACGCCTTCCCGTTTCTTGTTGAGTTGGTTGTTCATTCGTCTGCCTCCTCGTTCAGTTCCTGAGCGAGCTCGGCTTCGATGTCTTCGATACTTGGCAGACTGGAAGCCAGCTTCTCAGGCAGGGCTCGTGTCAGTTCGTAATCTGCAACGCCAATCGGCTTCTCGATGTCTCGCAGCGAATACTCCGCAATGATGCGGTCTTTAGTCTGACATAGAATGAGGCCAATGGTCGGGGCGTCGTGTTCGTGTCGCAACGCCGCGTCAACTGCCGAGCAATAGAAATTCATCTTGCCCGCGTACTCCGGTTTGAAGTCACCCTTCTTGAGATCGACCACCACAAAGCAACGCAACTGAAGATGATAGAACAACAAGTCGAGGTAGAATTCACGGTCGCTGACGATCAGTTCATACTGGCGACCGACAAACGCAAAGCCGCGTCCAAGTTCCAGCAGGAACTTTTCGATGTGCGTCAGCAGACCGGTTTCGAGTTCTCGTTCATGAAACGGTTCTTCCAGTGTGAGAAAGTCGAACAGATAAGGATCTTTCAGCAGACCGGTGGCCAAGTTCGGCGTGAACGGCTGGCAGGCGATGTGCCGCCAAAGTTGGTGATGGCGGCATGCCTTGTCGCTCGTTTATGTGCAGCAGATTTGATTTGGGAAATCAAGGGCATCACGGCCCCCAACCATGCTGACTCGCCTGCCATGCGTACCAGCTTCGTGTCGGCAGGTCTTTGACTTTCTGCATCAATACAATGTTGTGGCTCCAACTTCAGGTTACAGGCGAAGATCGTCAGATTCCCCGCGTTCACGCCGGGCATTTGGGCACGGACGGTGCCCCTTTTTCACGAATCGCG
Source organism: Pirellulaceae bacterium (assembly GCA_041399045.1). Classification (GTDB taxonomy): domain Bacteria; phylum Planctomycetota; class Planctomycetia; order Pirellulales; family Pirellulaceae; genus BJ22. The sequence goes on from JAWKTO010000002.1 coordinate 610,917, forward strand.
ATTTCGCCCGGATGAGCATTGTTCGTGGAAAATTTCAATTGGGGCACAGCCCGTGCCCCAATTGAGCAATTCCGGATACTCCCGGAAAAGAACGGACGTCATGCTGCCTTGAGATTGGTTTCAGAAAAGCCCTTCACCTCCGGCAGTTCATTCTTCTGAAATCCACGTGCCAGACGAGAAATCACGCCAGCTCCCCAGCCTTCAGCTTCCTGTCTTCCGTTCGTGGAGGATCATCGACCGACGTCCCAATAGGTTAGCGATCATGGTCGACATTGGCAGACAAAGCGGCACGCTGCTGACCACGGCGAACCCGACGTTTGATGTCTGACAGAGTTTTCCATACTCTATCGGTTAGAAAACAAGCTCCTGCTTCTTCATTGCGAAAGCTCCCCGATCATTTGCACGATGCGATCGGTAACGACTTTCAGTTCAGCGTCAATTTCGGTCAGTTCACGAGGTGGTTTGAAGACGTAGAAATGTCGGTTGAACGGGATCTCGTAACCGATCTTCGTCTTCTCTTCGTCAATCCAAGCGTCTGGCACATGCGGCAGGACTTCACGTTTGAAGTAATCGTGAATGTCTTCGCCGAGTGGAACGTCTTCGGTGTCGCGGAGTTTGGTGTCGGCTTTGAGTTTGCCCTTTCGCTTGCCTTTGGTTTCCTTGACGACCTTGCCGTTGTCATCCTTCTCTGGTCGTTCGACGGTGATGGTTTGGTAACCGAAATCGCTGTTCCTGAAGATGCGGCTGATGGGAACCGGATGGCCTTCAGCGTCCGTGGTACTGACTTCCTGAGCTTCGCCAAACAGGCGTGTGATTTCGGCGATGTGGTCGTCGCTGAGTTCCTTGCGTTTACTGCCGAGACTTTTTCTCATCTTTTGCCACATGCTGCTGGCATCGATCAACTGGACTTTACCTTTACGGTGCTCAGGCTTGCGGTTGGTGACAATCCAGATGTAGGTGCTGATGCCGGTGTTGTAGAACATGTCGGTCGGTAAGCCGATGATGGCTTCCAGCAGATCGTTCTCCAGCACGTAGCGACGAATTTCACTTTCCCCGCTGCCTGCACTGCCGGTAAACAGCGGTGAGCCGTTCAAGACAATGCCAAAGCGACTGCCGCCATCTTTGGTTGGCCGCATCTTGGAAATCAGATGCATCAGAAACAGCAACGATCCGTCACTGACTCGCGGAAGACCGGGACCAAAGCGTCCGTCAAAGCCCTTCTCTTTGTGTTCCTTGTCGACCGTCTTCTGAATCTTCTTCCATTCAACTCCAAACGGCGGATTGGAAAGCATGTAGTCAAAGTGCTTGCCGGGCAGCCCGTCTTCCGACAGCGTATTGCCGTGAATGATCTGGCTGATGTCCTGCCCTTTGATCAGCATGTCAGCTTTGCAGATGGCGTAAGATTCGCCATTCAGTTCCTGCCCGTACATCACCAGCCGAGCATCTGGATTCTGGGAGCTCAGGTGTTCCTCGGCGACAGACAGCATTCCGCCTGTTCCCGCAGTTGGATCGTAGAGCGACCGAACGATTCCAGGTTTCGTAAGCGCTTCGTCATCTTCAACGAATAACAGGTTGACCATCAGCCGGATGACTTCGCGCGGCGTGAAGTGTTCTCCGGCCGTTTCATTGCTGATCTCAGCAAATTTGCGTATCAATTCCTCAAAAACCAGGCCCATTTCCGCATTGCTGATGGTGTCGGGGTGGAGGTCGATGTTGGCAAATTTTTCGGTTACCAGATAAAGCAAATCGGCCTTGGCCAGTCGCTCAATTTGCGTTTGAAAGTCGAAACATTCGAAGATATCGCGAACGTCATCGGAGAAACCCTGCACATAGCTGAACAGGTTTTCGCGAATGTGGTCCTGATCTCCCATGAGTTTTTCAAGGTCCAGCGGACTGGTGTTGAAGAACAACAGCCCTGACTTTTGAGCAGAAATGGCTTTGGATTGACCCCAGCGTCCTTAGTTGATTCTTTTCAGTGCAACCGCCGGCTTGGTCGATTCGAGCACGCAATCCAGACGACGCAACACAGTGAAAGGCAGGATCACTTTGCCGTATTCGGATTGCTTGTAGTCGCCTCGAAGCAGGTCGGCGACACTCCAGATGAAGGATGAAAGGTTTGTCTGAACCATTTTTTGCAGATAGTGTATAGAACTGTTTGAAAGAATATCGGTCTTGATTGTAACGCAAACAATTCGCAACTACTGTCATGTAGGGCAAAAGCGCCTGAGTCAAACGCAAGACAAAGTAAGTCTGGGTCGAGTGCGCGCGCGCGATTTTGTACCATCCGATGTGCAGGAAATGAGTTTTCCAGAGGTTACCCACGAAAAAACCCCGCGGTAATCGCAGGGTCTTGTGTATTGAGTAGCGGGGACCGGACTTGAACCGGTGACCCCAGGCTTATGAAGCCTGTGCTCTAACCAACTGAGCTACCCCGCCATAATCAGTTCGGCGGCCTTCGACGCCAGTTATGGCTTCGAAATGGAACCACCAAATTTGCCCCGGTGCCTCACCCCTAATTCGGGGTCCGCTCCTGAGCAGGCGGACATTTTAACCACTTGCCGAAATTTCGTAAAGGCTTCCCGCCGCAGCCTATTGACCCAGACAATATCAGACGTTTCGGTTCTCCCTCCAGACTTGATTGGGCAAATTCAGTCAAATTGAACTGATTACGCCACGACTGCCAATAGTATGAAGCAGTTAGCCGAAAACATTTTGGACGGGATTCACTGGATCGACAGGATTACCGCGAGGCTCATTGTTTCCTGAAAAACCAGGTCACGTGAACGGTGCAACACCTATCCTGTTCAACCTGTTTATCCGTGTCAAAAATTTGAATTGGGAGGCGTGTCCCTTCGGCGGCGGAATTCTTGGGGCGGCTGACTTCGTGGGAATTCAACTACGGCACGAATTTAAAGTTGTGAACGTGAAGCATTGCTGATGGTGGGTCTTCGTCGTTCCTCCTTGACACCACCCTAACCAAGGCTGGCGGCTATGAAGCAGATAGTCGAAAACATTTTGGACGGGATTCACTGGATCGACAGGATTAAAGCGGAGGTTCTTGTTTCCAAGCATGTTGTGTCACGTGAATGCGGGCAGCCCCTAATCCTGTTGATCTTGTTATCTGCGTCAAAATTCGAATTTGATGCGTGTCTCTCAGGGCATCTGAATTCTTGGGAATTCAGCTACATCACGAATTTGAAGTTGTGGACGCGAACCATTGCTGATGGTGGGTCTTCGTCGTTCCTCCTTGACACTACCCTACCCAAAGCTTGGCAAAACTTTGAAGCAGTTAGTCGAAAACATTTTGGACGTAGATTCACCTGATCCGTGACAGGATTACCGCGAGGTTCATTTTTTTCCTGAAAAACCATGTAACGTGAACGGGGCAGCCCCGTCCCGTTCATCCTGTTATCCGTGTCAAAAATTTTAATTGGATGGCGTGGAACGCAGGAAATCTGAATTTGTGAGAATTCAGCTACAAGAATGAACCACTCCCTTCGTGCTCTTCGTGTCCTTCGTGGTTAAATTTCATTTGCCTCCGAGTATTTCAACCAGCCGTTTGAAAAAGCCAATTGCCGGAACAGCCTTTGAAAACTGGTCCGGCCTACCTCAATCGGCGAAGCATCAGGCTGCCGAGTTCGCAAAACGTTGATTCCTTCGCGTATCGACGTTTTTAGATTGTCCATGCGTTCGATTAACAAAACGAATGGGCACTTCGGCAAATTTCGCTCCAGCCTTTTGCGACGAAAAAGCAATTCTTCCAAATAGCCGTACCCCGAGTTTCGAACCGAGTCCAAATCGACCTTCTGAAGCAGCGAACTTCGATAGATTCGCAACGCGCCGGTCGAATCGTGAACACGCAAGCCGACGCCGTATCTCGTCAGCCCATTGACGATCCGGCTGTTCAGTTTTCGAAACAAACTCCAGCCTTCAATTTTTCCGCCCGACACATAACGCGATCCGATCACCACGCCAACGTCGGAACGCCTTTGAATCGTTTCGAACATGCGAGCCAGATCTTCGGGGGCATGACTCAAATCCGCATCCATCGTTGCGATCAATTCGTAGCCGTTATTCAATCCATATTTCAGGCCGGTCAAGGTTGCCGAGCCAAGGCCACGCTCGTCTTCCCTCACAATAAATTGGAATTTCGACTCGTTACTTGCCCGAGCCTCTAGCCACGGTCGCGTCCCGTCAAGCGAATTGTCATCGACAACCAGAAGCGAAAGTGATGGTAATCGCTTGCCAATTTCCTCGACCAGTGCCGGCAAGTTCTCGAACTCATTGAGTGTCGCCAGGATCAATAGACATTTATTTGTTGTCACAAGGGATAACCGAAATTCACGTTTGTTGATATCTTTGGTAAAGAATTCAAGCATTGACTCGTTTGCCCGCTTCAGGACCAGTCGAGCAAGTAGCAACCGAACCGATCCAAACGTAACGAACAATCCACTTTCAATCCAGACGATCATTTTGACATGTCACAGAAATCGAGCACCAACAAAGATGCCCAAATTCGTCGCGGCGGCTGGCGGCGTTTGTTGCTGCGTGTGACAGTGATACTTTTTCTCAGCTACAGCGGAATTGTTGCGTATTTCAGCTATTTCGAAAATGACTTGGTATATCCGGGGCAAGGGATCGAGGCTGGAGACTGGGATCCACCCTTTGCGTTTGAAGACGTGGTTTTCCAATCAGCAGACGGCACGAAATTGCATGGCTGGTTCATTCCGTTGGAACAGGCACAAAGAAATATCGTAGTCTTCCATGGCAATGCCGAGAACGTAGCGACGACCAGCTCGAACTATGCAAAGGAACTGGGCGAATCGTTGAACGCCAACGTTTTTGTCTTCGACTATCGCGGTTTTGGAAAAAGCGTCGGCCAGCCGTTTGAACGAGTCGTCGTTGAAGATGGAGTTGCTGCTGTCCAATGGCTTTCGAATCGTTTGAATATCAAACCGGGCGAAATGATTTTTTACGGGTCCAGTCTGGGCGGCGGTGTCGCAGTTTCTGTCGCGAGTCAAACCGGATGCAAAATGTTGCTGCTTGATCGCACGTTTGGCGACATATGTGACCCGGCACGCAGTTCCTATCCATGGCTGCCAATTCAAGCCATCATGCGTAATAAGTTCGATAGCATCTCAAAAATCAAAGACATGACGTGTCCCATTTTTGTCTCACACTTTGATGCGGACAATCTGATTCCCTATTCAAGTGCCGAACGACTTTACAACGCAATTGAACACGACAAAAAGTCGTTTTTGAAAATCGAAGGCGACGATCATTGGGCAAGGTTGCCAAATAGTTATTGGCCGAAGTTGGTTCAGTTTGTGGATATGTACGACCCTGTCGAAGTGGACGTCAAGGAAACCGATGCTCCAAAAAATTAACAGTCACCAGAATCCAAAATTCAAATCAGCGGTTCGCCTTCAGACTGCCCGCGGCCGAAAGCTGCAAAGTCGTTTTTTGATCCATGGAACGCGCGAGGTTTCCCGCGCATTGGGTTCAAAATCGCTTGAGCCGGCCGAATTGTTCCTTTGTGAGCAATTGTTGGATGAAGCAACACTAAACGAATTCGTTGCTCTGGCAGTAGCTCGGCGAGCTCCAATCTACACGGTTCCAGTCGATTTGATTACGAAGATTGCTTATGGCGAAACGGCTTCTGGTGCCGTCCTGGTCGCTCATCGTCCAGACACGAACCTGACCGATGAGACACAAATCACAGGCGGAGTATTGGTTGTCGAGGCAATCGAAAAGCCAGGCAACCTGGGCGCTGTCATTCGGTCGGCGGACGGAGCAGGACTTTCGGCCGTAGTCAGCGCGAATCCGGTAACCGATTTGTTTCACCCAAATTGCATTCGTTCAAGTTTGGGGACTTGCTTGACTATGCCTTGCTTTACCGGTGAATCCCGTTCGCTCCGAGATTGGTTGGTGAATCGTGGCTTTCAAATTTTGGCTGCGCGCGTCGATGGGGCTACCGACTACGACCGGGTTCATTTTGAGAGCAATATCGCCATTGTTTTGGGAAGCGAAGCGAATGGGTTGAGTGACGATTGGAATCACCCATCTATCACGAACATCAGCTTGCCGATGTTAGGTGTGGCGGACAGCTTGAACATTTCAGCGACGGCGGCAATTCTCAGTTACGAATACCGTCGACAACGCCGCGAAGTTTGACTAGTAAATCGAGACCGTTTGCTAACCCAATTTTCTATCGTTGAGATGTTTCGCCTGTTGCAATATTGATTGATTCGCGTTTCACTTCATTTGGCTCGTCAACGGAAGAAGTTGGATTGCCAAGATTAGGCAAATCGGCATCCGGTAGAGTAATTCGTTTTAACGTCCAAAAAACGATTAGCCAAAAGCCGACAAAAGTAGTCAGCAACATCGTATTGAACCAGCCAAACCTACGAGATCGACCAGCAACCGAAAACGAAGGCGCATTCCTGACTCCGCCAGCGACCTCCGAGCGAAACGAAATCAGTTCATTTGATCCTGCAGAGAATCGTGTCATGAAGTCGAATCCGAGGGGCACATCCAACATCGCTTCTGGCCTGCCTGAAATGATCTCGTAGCTGGGAATCGATACGTGTTCATCCAGCTCGCGATCCATTACCATTTTTTTAATTTCTGCGTTTGTTTCATCGGAAATCAGAAACTCTAGCGACTCAAAAGTCAGTGAACCCGTTGGATCAGACTCATTGACGTCCAACAAAAATGTCAAATGGTCTGTCGAATCAATTCCCTGTGATTTGAGATATTGCCAGAGATCACCAGCTCGAATCGTGTAATAGGGCGTATCACTCGACAAACTCATGCTTGAATTCACACGGTTCATCGCCAGCTGATCGATTTCCGAATGGCTAAAAGCAAACCACTCGAAATCCCCCGATATGACACCGCGAGGTCGCATGCCATCAATAACGATTTCATCGCCCAATGTGGAATGGGGCATACCAAAGGCAACGGCGACAGCGAGATAAGCCGCCAGCAGATTCGATTTAAGATGATTTACGTTCAAGCGATTCCAAGCCGGAAACTCAGCTTGCAAGACGCCTCGAATCAACCACATCAATGACACCAGCACCCGAATGAGACGAGACGGATTTACAACAGAATGATCGGAAATCCGCAAAAATTGTGCGCATCTTTCACTTGGTCCCAGTCTAACCGCGGTTTGCATCTTGTGAAGGGCCAAAGGCAGGACAGTTCGCCAGTTCGCTATTGATGCTCGCCCAAAACGGCCTTCGTTTTTGCGGCAAAAAATAATTCAAACGCCAGCGCGCTTTGAGTTTGACGCAAATTTATCATGTTTCTCACTGAAACTTAACGGGACCAACGGTCATTTGCTCGCCTTGAACACTTAAGACTGAAAGGTGTGAAGGACCGTTGCGAAAAATTCCATCAACGGGAAGAAAGTAACCGGAAAGACCCGCAAATTCATCACGACTCAACGTTCGCGCCGGCGAAGGTGATTTACCGCGTGCAACGACTAACAACCAATATCGTTTACCCTCTTCAACCTGAAGGCTGACATTGTTTCCATTGGGAACCGTTGATATTGCCGCACCAATTTCAACCAAGGCATCCAGAGCAGTGTTGTTCAATGGTTCGAAATTCTCGGGCAACAAAAACTGCGGATCGACTTTTTCATCCAATGACTCGTCAACCGGAAGCAGCAACACGATTGGAGCAACCTTTCGATCGATATTTTCGAATTCACTCAATCCAATTCGAACTTCGGAAAATCGCTTTTTCGCGATCAAGTCAGATTGCCTAGGTGAGGTTAACTGTCCGATCATCATGCCGAATAAAAAAATGCAAATCGAGAAAACTGGAAACAAAAGCCCTAGCAAACGGATTCGGCTGCGGGGCACCGAAACAAACTCGGTTGACATCGAATTCGCTGCATCTAACGTTCGTTTGCTCACTCCGGTCCCCCTTTCTTCAATTATGCAGCGAACGCATTCGCTGGATTCCTGTGTTGGCGATTGATTCGATCATCCCGTATGATTGTACCCGAGGGCAATTGATGGATGGGAGCAGTGAATGGCGCAACTAATTCGACGGAGCCTTTTCCGTTTAACAATTTGGTTGGTGGCAGGAGCAATTTTGGGTTGGTGGTTGCAGACGCCAAACCTACTTTTGGCGCAAATGCAGGAGGTCACGCTTCGCTCGGGGATTACCTATCGAGGCCTAGTTGCGTCATTCGATACGTACACAACACAGTATTCCGCCCAGTCGTCCTTGTACGGCTCTAAGCCCATAGTCCTGATCGACGACGGATTGCGGCGAGTGCTACTGAACGTGGGACACATTGCGAATGTCCCTACGGATTCGAATTATCGCGACCTGAATTTTGAGATCTCGCAAATTCGTCTTGCGCCCTCCGCATCCGATGGCCACGCGACACAATTAACAAGTATTGGTCCGTTTAATGAATTCGGACATCGGTGGTTGAGCATCCTCGACGAGAACGGCCGAGCAAAGACCTTCGTTCAGGGGATTACCAATGTCACTCCAACGTATGTTGAAGTCAACACGCTCAAACGGAACGAAAAAAACAATGAAAATTGGTCGATGAGACTGGACGTTAAAAGTATTCCGCCAGATCTCCTCCTTGGTCTCATGCGGAAACAGATCTCCGACTCGAGTGATCCGACCAAGTACTGGCAAATTTTTGACGTGCTGATCGAAGGACGCTTGTTCACGATGGCACTCGATCAATTGCGTCTGATTGAGACGCAATTTCCAGATCTAAAAGACGATGTGGAGCGATCTCGAATTCAGGTCCAAAGCCTTTGGGCAACTCAGATTCTTGAGGAGATGCGAAACCGTAAGGCGGCAGGCCAGTTTCAACTTGCGTTGGCACTTGCGAAAGTGTTTGTTACGGAAGGATTGGGCGAAGAAAAACAGATTGAGTTTCAGGATTTTCAACGCGATGCACTGAGGGAGCTCGCTGAAGTCGATCAAATTCGAAACAAAGTTTCAGAGATCGTTCAGCAATACATCTCGACCATCAATGAACCTGAGCGTGTCGAGCGTCTACGTCGATTTTTGAATCTGGTCGAAACCGATTTGAACCTTAACAACGCTGATCGATTTGCTGGATTTGAGAACTTTCTGGCAAGCGGTGAAGCGAAGCCTGAAATTCTCGTCGCTCGCATCATCAGCCGCTGGTACCTTGGTAACGCCAACCTCACCGAGAATCTTGCGGTTGCGGAGTCATTTATTCCCGTTTACGAATTAGTGCGAGTATCTGACGGAGACACCGGAAAGTCGCCGCACACAAATTTTAGAGGAACTCAAGCAATACGAAGGAGGAAATCCTGAAACCGTCGCTCAAATGCTAAAGCTTATGCCGCCAGGCCTTGCACCAAATCTTTCCAAATACGATGGCAGCACGCCACTGATTCACGAGCTGGATCTCCCCGAATTCGCCATGCCCAACTTGCCAACGAACGATATCGAGTATCGATTGCACTTGCCGCCAGAATATGACCCGTATCGCAAATATCCGCTGTTGGTTGTACTGCCGGGAGGCGGCGACGCCGAGCAGACACTGAATTTGTGGTCGGGTGGCTACAACGAAGCCTTAAAAACACGTCAAGGGTTTGCACCGCGAAATGGATACATCACTTTGGCAGTTGACTGGAAAAGAAAGGGCAAGTCGAGTACGGCTACTCCCTTCGTGAAACGTTGGCGGTTCTCAAATCGATCCGCGATGCGAGTCGTCGATATTCTGTAGATTCGGATCGGGTGTTCATCGCCGGTATGGGGGAAGGCGGCAACGCAGCTTTTGACATTGGCATTGCACATCCCGACATCTTCGCTGGAGTCTGCGGAATTTCTGGGAAGATCATCAAGTATCCGGAGATTTACAAAAAGAATGAACATCTTGGGCTCAGCGTTCTAGCGATTGTTGGCGACAAAGACTATTTCAGCCGCAACTTGAGCGAAAACGTTTCAGGAATGGCTCGCGAGTGATCGTTACAACGATCTTACTTTGATTGAATATCGCGGTCGGCTTGCCGAGTCGTTTTACGAGTCGTTTCCTGAGATCTTTAAATGGATGTCAACGCAGCGGCGTCGATATCCGAATCGAGACGACAAACTGGAAATCAGTTGCGAGATCTTTCGCCCTTGGGACAACCGGTATTTCTTTTTATGAGTTCTTGGGATTGCCCGAAGAGTCTACCTTGTGGCCTGAAACGTATCGGACTTCAGGTTATGAAAAATGTTCAAGATGTCATGCTCCAAAAAGGGAAATCGGATTTTTGCAATGAAGCCCGCTCGGTCTGGATCTGGCAATGGTAACCTTGCGGCCTGAGTACATCGATTTCGCCGAACGAGTTGAGCTCGATGGACGAGGAGAGTTCAAGGACTTTGTGCGCCCATCCGTTAAAACGATCCTGGACAGTGTGAGACAAGATGGTGACTACCTTCATCCAGCATGGGCAATACTGATTCAAAATGGAGGCGACTGGGTACCCAAGGACCGTTGATGGTTTGGTATCCTTAATTGGATTGCTGGCCAATGGCGTTTCGGTACTCGTCGCGAAAACTGGCAACGCAGTATTCCAAACGTCGGCAGCATCAATCGTAGGCTGACGTTCGTCGTTTTGGGCACGCTACTTGTTCATTCGAGGCGATTCGCCGCATCCATTTTCGACCGACGCAATTAATCTATGGACGTCAACAACATGTTTCTCTTTGGCTTCATTGAACTGCTCTTTTTAGTCTTTCCATTCATGTTCGGCGGCGGCGTTCCGCTGGGAACCCCCGCAGGAGAAGAAGATGAATTTCTTCTTTGTCAGGCATCGGATGAATTGATTGCGTTCACATATTGGACAGGGCAGGGCGAAATTGATCCCGAACGTGGCCCGACGCATCAATTTATGGCGAACGATTTGTGGGGTGCATTTTTCGGTGAAATGCGTCAGTCGATGAAGTCCCATGTCGCCATGGAGTTTCGACTGGATTCCGAGCCAGTTCGCGATGCGATGGTTACCGTATTAGACCAACTGGCATGGGGCATTTTTGAAAACCCAACTTGCGCAGCGCTCACGAAACTCGCCGTACGCGACGAGGCACCGGATCAAGACTTGATAGATGGTACGCCAGACGTATCCGGCTTTGTAATCACTCGTCTCGGAGATCGACGTGGTGATCTGGAAGCTGCTTGGAACATTTTAGTAAACGTTGACGATTCCATTTCAATGGAAGTTGTTGAACGTGATGGGCTCAAGATGCTTCAACTCAAGGGACTTGATGCCCCAACGCCGGTCTACATGGTAATCAAAAACGGATATTTGGTGCTCGGCATTGGCGATGATTTTTTTACTACGATCAATTGGGAGGTTGAGAGGGAAACTCCAAAGGCGTCATGGCTTCAGGAATTGGAAACTAAATTGCCAGTTGCTAACCGCAGTAGCCTTGGATACGTGAACTTGCAACACGTTTTCTCGTTCTCACGCGAGATGAGAGAATCTTTAGGTGGCCCCGATCCCACCGATTTTCTGACGCAAGCCGACGATATCGAGTCAATTCAATTTGTCACGGGTATGGACGAACATGGAACGATCAATCGAACATGGTTGAAAGGCGAGATAGACGATGCATTGTCCCTGGGGATGTTCGAGTCAAAGCCCATTTCCAAAGAATTCTTTCGCCAAATTCCTGCTGATGCGACTGGAGCCATTGCGACTCGTCTTTCGACCACAGAAATCATGAATTTGATTCGATCAACGATCGAGTCAAGTGGCGCCGACGTCGGAGAGTTCGACAATGCAATTAGTGAATCCGATCGTTTCCTGGGAATCAGTATCGAAGAAGAAATTTTGGCAGCGATCGACAATTTCGCGTTTGTGGTCAGCAATTTCAATGTCGATGCGCCACAAAATGGCTGGGTCTTGGGCGTGCGGTTGCGAGACGAAATGAGTTTTCAGGACACGATGCTCCGATTCTCAGCTCGGATCGAAGAGATTGCAGAGGAAACAGGAGCAACTTATTCGACGAAAGAAGTCGAAAACACAACACTTCATGTCTACGATGCTGGACAAGAATTTTTACCCCTTCGATTTTCGTGGGCGCTGATCGGGAAATACCTGTACATCTCCTTTGACGAAGAATCTATCGGCCGGTTGCTCGAAAAAACACAAACCGAAAACAACGGGTTTCACTCGGTCTCCGTGGCTCGAATGTTGACGTTGGCTCAAGAGCTTGGCTTGGGTGAGCCTTACGCATACGCTGAACTCAATGCGGCACAAATCTACACATTTGTTTATCCGTTGATGACTCAAATGGGAATGGATCAGCCGTTCATTGAAGGTGGCAGCCTGACGTTGTCACAATTTCCAAAACCAGAATCAATTTGTGTTGGAATTGATTCCAATCGCCTGGCTGTTTTCAAACGAGATGATGGTGTTGAGCTTCTAGGGCGACAGACTTTGCCTGGCAGTAATCCCATCGCAACGACGGCCTTTTGGCTTGCTGGAGCATTCCGTTCAGCATCGAATCCAAAGCGGGAATGGTCGAATCGGAAACGTATTCAAAACTACGACAAATGACGTGGGCACAGCAAGAGTACGTTGGGGAATTCCAACGATTTTCCGCCAGCCATTCAACGGACGACAAGGGAAATCCGCTCCTCAGTTGGCGAGTTCACGTTTTACCACAACTTGGTGAAGAAGCACTGTATCGCGAGTTTCATCTTGATGAGCCTTGGGACAGCGAACACAACATGAAGCTTTTGGAAAAAATGCCTGACGTTTTCGCCGATCCAGAACTGACATTGGAAAAAGGTCACACCTTGTTTGTTGGCAATTCGATCAAAGGCGGCATGTTCGGTCCTGGAAAGCATGGAGAGTCGAACCCAACGGGAGCTTCTTACGCCGAGGTCGAGGACGGCACCTCAAACACGGTTGCGTTCATGCGAATGACCGACAAGTCAAATTCTATTCCCTGGACAAAACCAGTTGACTTACCTACGGACGATCAAGATGAAATTATGAAACTATTGGGGCTCGGCAAGGCAAGCAACTCAAAATGCATTTTGGGGTTTGTCGATGGATCGGTCCGAGGATACTCAAACATAACTGCCGAACAATTGAAGGGGATCCTGACGATTTCAGGTGGTGAAAATGTTGACGATTTCGTTTGGGGCGGCGACTGGCGTTAGAGTGCTGGAGCGTTTGTTGGATAGCGCGGTCACTCATGTTTGAGAATGGGCTTTCCCATGCGGTTTGCAGTTGCCAAGCCTAAAACCATCGGGGCAAGCCCGATGGGGTGTTCAGCCGAGTGCTGCAACGCTCCAAGTCTGTCGGGAACTTGCGAGCCGAGAGTTAAGTCCCTGGCCATGATTTGACGCGATTACTGTCGTTGATTTTTACTTTGTTTTTCGAAACCGAATCGCCTTTTTGACAATGAATGACTTGTTTGGAGTTGAGTTTGGCTGGCTTCAGTGGGTGTTGCTGGCTGTTATTGGAATTGTCGTCGGCATCATCAACACCTTAGCGGGAAGCGGTTCGCTGATCACATTGCCAATATTCATGTTCTTCTTCCACTTGCCTGCGCCCGTCGCAAATGGAACAAATCGGATCGGCGTTGTTGCAAAGTGCTTGGGGAGCTTACGCGTTTCGTAGGGTTTCACCCGAAAGTTTTCGGCACTCCAAATGGGTATTCATCCCCGGTGTCGTAGGAGGCCTTTGCGGCGCATGGGTCGCAAACGATCGCGAGCGAACGCCAAATGGAGTTGGCAATTGCAATTCTTATGATCACGATGCTCGTCATTTTGGTGATCAACCCGTCACGATGGATTCGGGAGACGGCGGCCAACGCAAGTCGCAACGAACGGATTGGAAGCATCCTCACGTTCCTGGCGATAGGTTTCTATGGCGGATTCATTCAGGCCGGAGTTGGGATTTTCTTACTTGCGGGCTGGTGCTGGTCGCGCATTACAGTCTAAAGGATGCAAACGCAATCAAACTCGCTGTGGTGACGTTGATCAGTGTTCCCTCGATTATTGTCTTTGCAGTGAATCATCAGATTCATTACGGACTTGGCCTTTTGATGGCCGTGTTTCAGGTGATCGGTGCGATGGTGGGGGTCCGGCTCGCAAAACGAATACCGAATATTAACGTTTGGATCCATCGCCTATTGATCGTTTTGGTAAGCGTCTCAGCTCTGAAGTTGTTTGGTATTTTTGACATGTTCTACAAATGAAAGCTCTCAGCCCAAATCCTGGCTCCCTTATCCGCTTGGTTTTGGGATTGGGGTAAAGTGGGCTCCCTGCAGTCGTTTTTCCAGCTGAACGACGACTTTGAACGAGACCTTGGATGCGCAATTCCTTTAACGATTGCCTCGTTCAAGTTCGCCGAATGGGTTCGCGATCAGTTTCCCATTGCCCTTGCATTCGAAAAAGGCGAGGGGATGGAGGCCTACGCCATTGGAATTTGTTTGATGTAGCCCAAGTAAGCCGGTCCGCATCTCTTTATAGCTTTCTTTCCCGATCGGAAAAACTTGCCAATTGTCTAAGCACCTGTAGGCGATGGGCGCTATCATTCGATTTGAAAACATCGTCATATTCGCGTTTTTCAACTGTTTGCTTTGAAATACGAAGATTCCTGCGCCAATTTGACACTTGCAAAAACCCCAATTTCTTACGATAAAAGCACGCTCAAAGGCGGATTCACGTCCCGTTATTTAGATTACTGACGTATCAGCGGCCACTGTAACGTTAAATGGCACCTAGAATGACGGTCTGGTGCTCATCGCACGTCCGATTCACGTGCAAAAATGAAATAACCTAATGAGATTACGCATCGAAACGAGCGGCAGGGACTGGAATGTGGCGATTTCAGATTCGATCCGTGGACGCGATCATCGATTCTGGGGCTCATGTTGTCCTCAAAACAGTTAAGGTTTTTAAACGGAATAGTTTTTCATGCTGACGCAAGATACACCTGAGTCCAAAGCGAAAACTGCAAACGACGCTGTCAATGCTGATGCTGTGTCGATGATTCTAAAACAAGCCGGCAAGAACGCTGACGAAGTTGCGGCGCTATCGACGCTGGATGCCGCGGACCGTGCAGCGGAAGGCCAGTTTTCAGGTGAAGCGCCCACTTTGGCTTCGTTGTTTGGAACCGGCAAGGCTGCTGAGTTTTTTGCGGGCACCTTCAACCCATCCGCCCAAGTGACCAAAGTCATGGGCGAATCAATGGAGTTCTTGCTCAAACGCAAAAAGGACGGAACTCTTTGCGATCACGAAAAGATGTTGTTTCACGACGACACGATTTCGGGCCTTGCAAAAATCGGTTTCTTTGGACTTGCGATTCCGCAACAGTATGGCGGCAGCGGAGCGAAACTTGGCGACTTGGGTCCGCTCCTTCGTGCCTTGACCTACATCCATCCCGACCTGGCCGTGATGTTTGAGGTTCATAATTTCTTGGGGCCGGTGACGCCAATCCTGGATTTCGGCACCGACGAACAAAAAGAGTATTTTCTGCCCAAAATGGCGCGCGGAGAACTGCTTGGGTCATTTGCGTTGACCGAACCTGGCGTCGGAGCAGACCCTAGTAAATTGTCCATGACCGCGGAACGCAATGGCGATCAGTTCATCGTCAACGGCGTTAAATGGCCGATCACCAACGTGATCTACGGCGGCCTTTGCGTTCTCGTCCTGAAGTTGGTTGGAGAGGACCTTCCTCCGGGCCGCGACTCGGCGATGATTCTGTACGAAGTGCCCAAGGCGGATACAGAAAACTTCAAAATGATTCGGAACGACCTGGTCGCTTTCGATTACCTTTGGAACGCCCGATTCCGAATGATCGATTGTCCGGTCCCGGCAAATTGCCTCCTTGGCCCTCCCGGAAAAGGATTAGCTCAGGCGTTTAGCTCGTTGGCAAAGGGACGTGGTGGAATCGGCGTTAATAGCGCAGCAAAGATCTTCAAGCTATTGGCTCAGATTATCCTCGACCCTGACACGAAAAAAGACAACGGCTTGAAATCTCAGCATGACGCTGGAGGATGGACTTCGTTCCGCTCAACATTTGGCAAACCCATTGGTAGCTCCCCTCGTATTCGAACATGGATGGGACGCTCGGTATGTCACGGACTTGCCGGTCGCGTTCTGGGTGACTTGTGTTTCCGCCTCGCCGCAAATGGCGTGCGTGATGAAACCCAAGGTATGATTGCCAAGGTCTACGCGACGAAGGGCCTGCTCCAAACCGCGATCAACGTCTACCAGATCCAAGGTGGTCGTTCAGTTCATACCGACGAAAAACGAATCGCCGTTCGCAACAAAAATATCGACGCCAACTCGCACAACCTGATCGAAAACTACGTTGGCGAAAACATGCATGAGTTTACGATTGCGACGGTATACGAAGGGCCCAATCCGGTTCTGTCGGATGTCGGCGCTCCAAACGCCATGACTCGTTCGATTCGCGCTCAATATCTGGAGCCAATCGGCGTTGCCGAGGTAAACGGCAAATCCGGCTTAGCGCCAAAATGAAATTCGGAATGTTCATCGCCAAGTCGGTCTTGGGCTCGTTCAACCCGTGGACAGGCTCACTTGATGGAGTTCAGAATCTGTTTCCTGAGAAGCAACGTCTTATTCGTAAGGCTTTGAAGCGCAATCGCGTGCTCGGACGCAAGATCCTGATGATCATTGCCAAATATCAAAAGAGTTTTATGGACCAGAGCTTTCTGCTCGGCGACGAAGGTGGTGTGTTTGACCAATTGTGTCATTCGCTCGCTTCACTGGTGTTTGCTCTGTCGCTTGACAAACCCGACGCCGAATACCTCAAGGTTGCGAATGCGTTGGATTTGGAAGCGGACGTAAAATTGTCAGGCAAAGCGCCAACGCCGGCACTCCAGCAAGCTTGGGCTGAAATCGGCGATTTGATCATGAATTCCAAAAGTAAACTGTTCAGTGACCTCATTGCTGATATGGAAGTCACTGACATTCCGCTCGACCCAAGATTTATCGATCGATACATCTGACAAACGGAATAGACGCGTTAGGCCGCGAACGAGACCGAATCAATTTTGCGATTCGTTCGTGGCTTCTCCACCTCCGACTTGCAAACCCATGGCGAGCTGAGCGAATCGATTAAATTGGGCCATCCATGAATTTGGAACAACGGAACCGGCAACTTCGCGATTTACTTTCGACGTTGCCGGGAAGCGTTCCCTATGACAACATCCGCCCGCTCAACGTCCCTCAGGCTTTCGACGCTGTCCAAGTCATTGAACTGCTCTCGACGATGCACAACCATGTGCCGACTGACTATTGGAGCAAGGAATGTGAACTCGGTCTAATTCGGCATCAAGGTAAACCGCTGTCGGAGAAGTCGATCGTTCGCGCCGGCTGGCGAATTGAACATATCTTTCCCGATACCACCGAACCGGATGTCAGCGCAGACATTGAATTAATGTTCGAAGACGAGCATTTGTTGACCGTAAACAAGCCTGCTCCGCTACCGATGCATCCGTGCGGCAGATTCAATCGAAATACACTCATCGAGATGTTAAATCTTGTATTCGAGCCTGGTCTATTGCGTTTGGTGCATCGGCTGGATGCCAATACGTCGGGCATTGTCATCATCGCAAAAACGAAAGAAGCCACACGCGAATTGGCGCCTCAGTTCTCGACAAACCAGGTTTCCAAAGAATACCTTGCGTTGGTGTCGGGGCATCCAGAGGCGAAGAGATTCGAGTGCAAACTGGCGATTGGCCGGGACAAGACCAGGAGCGGCGGCCGCGTTCCCGATGATTCGTCCGGACGGCCGAGTCATACAAGTTTTGAAGTGATGGAAACTCTAAATGATCAAACGCTGTTGAGATGTATTCCGCATACCGGTCGTACCAACCAAATCCGAATTCATCTTGCTTCGCTGGGGCTGCCGATTGTGGGTGATACCGTTTATTGCAACCTTGACGAATTGAAGTCAACAGACTCGCAAGATGAATTCATGGGCGGTCGCCTTCAAACGTTGGGCGTTAACGACCAGCCGCTATGTTTGCAAAGTTCACGGATTCGATTCGCGCATCCGGCAACAGGCGAGACACTGGAACTATCGGCCCCGGCCCCCAGTTGGGCACGCCAACCGTAAAGGGGGTCGGACATAAGGGGGTCGGGAGTCTTTTGCAAAAGTGCGTCAAATCTGACAGGCAACTCTATTTTACCTTAACGTTCAACAACACTGTTGCCGCAAATAGCAAAAGACTCCCGACCCCTTCGACGTCTACAAGCCCGCAGCGCAAGCAAGTGTGTCAACGCGTTTTTTAAATCACTCGGGTAGAAGTGCCCGAGGGGACTCGTTGCTCTCGGGCGAGTGTGCGAATGCGACGATTACCACAGGCAAGGCTGCCTGTGCTACGTTTAGGAGAGGCAAGCCCAACTATTTCCCCATCGGCTGCCACGCACCATTTGGTGCGGCGTACCCAGCCATCGCTGGAACGTCAAACCAGGAAACGTAAAAGCGGTTGGTATTATCGACCTGCTCGTTCAAGGTCAGCAAGTCATATAGCAGCCCAATCCCCATCAATCCAAACGTCAACAGGTAAACGATGCCGGTAATCAACTTGCCTTGGTAAAAACGATGCAACCCAAGGTATCCGCCGAAATAGAAAAGCAGCCAAGTCACGCTATAGTCGGTCCGGCCCATCTGATAACGTGCGTTGCACTGATTGACCATTCCCGGAATCAGAAACAGGTCGATGATCCAGCCAACTCCCAGTAAGCCCAGCGTAAAGAACCAGATCGTTCCACTGACGGGGCGTCCCAAATAGAATCGGTGTAGCCCCATGAATCCAAACAGCCACAAAATGTATGCAAAAAGGTTCGAATGTGTTGTCGCGTAGCCGACAGGAACGTATTTCACGTATTTTCGTTCATAGGCCGGAGCGTAACTCATCGCAAATTTCCTCGAAACCTTCTAGTCCGCCAAATGTTCAATATTTTACTTTCGAACAACGGTTGTGATTCTTGGACGGCCCTCAGCATTTTTTTGAGAAAATTCCAAGCGATGACTAATTGACGACAAATTCGCGTGTTTTAACACCCCCAAAGACTCACTCGCAATGACGAAGCATGACGGCAAATTGAACAAATTCCTCGTGCCAAAAATTGACAAGGCTGATTTCCTACCAATGCTTGGGGTAGCCCTGATAGGGGCGCTTTGGGAGGCATATATGGAGTTGCACACGATCAAATCACATACTCGATTTCACCAGAGTATTTCACCAAACTGAAATTTAAACAATTTGCGTATGCGGATTTTGGTCTAGGTAACCGATTTTTTGCGGGAACGATCGGATTCATCGCCACTTGGTGGGTGGGGTTTGCGGCTGCCTGGTTTTTAGCTCGAAAACATATCCCGAAAATTCCTCGTGGCGTCGCCATACGACAGATTTTCAAAAGCGTGTTGGTTGTAGTTCTGTTCGCGGTTATTTTCGCATTCGGCGGGTTTGCTTACATCTCTCGTCTCGGAACACAGTCGGACATTTCATGGTGGTCCTGGGCTTTTCGCAAGTACCAAATCGACGACCACTGGAATTTTGTTCGCGTGGCCTACATACACAACTCGGGGTACGTCGGCGCATTTGTAGGTCTGATCTTCTCGCTTGTTGTCATTCGTCGTGTTCAAGGGCAAGCAAAAACACAAACACTTTGTCGTCAAATTCAAAAAAGCGAAGAAATGGTAGTGGACGAGGCAACGAATCCTTAGTTTTTGAACTGCCATGGGGGCTCGACGCCTTGTCCACTAACGCAACGTTAAACTGAAATTCAATCCCTAGATGAGTGTAATGATTGACTCTTCATAACTTTTGGGGGTCTGACTCAAAACTTCGAAGCCGTCGCGCGTGACCAATACATCGTCCTCACGCACGCCGCCAAATTCCGGCAAGTAGATTCCTGGCTCGACGGTCACAACCATCCCCTCTTCCAAAACACCTTTTCGCGTTGGCGAGAAATACGGACTTTCGTGAACCTGCACGCCAATTCCATGCCCGAGTCCGTGGCCAAAGTACTTGCCAAAACCGGCTTTCGCAATGAACGATCGCGCTGCGGCATCAACAACCTGGCAATCGACTCCCGGCTTGATCAAGCGGATGGCGGCAAGCTGTGCACCCAGAACAACATCGTAAATTTTTTTGAACTTCGCATTGGGCTTCCCGTGAATAATCATGCGCGTCAAGTCACTGACATATCCATCATTTCGTGTCCCCCAATCCACCAGAACAAAAGAACTCTCCTCGATCCGTTGATGTCCTGGCGTTGCGTGAGGCAAGGCAGCGCGATCGCCAACAGCAACGATGGCTGGAAACGCACAACCCGTAGCTCCCATGGCCCGCATCTCGTTTTCCAAGTTATGAGCAACTTCGCGTTCTGTCTGGTTCCCACGCAACTGTTGGCGGATGATGGCAAAGGCGCGTTCATTAATTTCGATCGCTTTGCGAATTTTTTCAATCTCCGTTGAATCCTTAACTGCGCGTAGGCCCTCGACCAAACCACTTTGGGCAACCAGTTCCACAGATGAAAACAGCGACTTCCAGTGTTCATATTGGGCCATTGTGACTGCTTGCGATTCGAAGCCCAGATTGGAAACCTTCAGCGAGCGAATCACATCGGCAACGACTGCGATCGTTCCGCCCGAATCGGAGCGGATTTCGCATTTCAGTCCCGGGCACTCTTCGGCCAATTGCGTTGTGAACCGCGAGTCACTGATGATGATCAGCTCTTTCGCGGTAACCAGCAGATACGACGCGTCGCCGCTAAAACCTGTGAGATAGGTGACGTTTGTGTGATTGCTCACCAGCATGCCCGGAAGCTTTGCTGCCTTCAAAAGCTTTCGCAATCGGTTAATTCGAGCCGAGTATGTTTTTTCAGTCATGTTACGGATTACTTTCGAGGCTCGACGAATCGTGCCAATTCAAAATTATTGAAAATGTTTGTTTCACAATTTAAACGAGCTGATGCCTGAAACGCTATAGCCGTTGAAAGCAAATCATTCTTTTGTAACGGGCTGACGTGAATACTGTGCCAGCGCAAGCTCAACGGTCTGGTAATGGATGTCAACGATGTCCTCGACATCCGGGGCATAACCACCTGCCATGGCAACCGAAACAGGCAAACCTCGCTGGAAGCACCAGTCGAAAACACGTTGATCCCGCAATGACAAACCGTGTTTCGTCAGTCGCATTCGTCCCAGCCGGTCGTTAACGTACGGATCTGCGCCTGCCAGATAAAATACAAAATCCGGTTCAAATCGAATTTCAATCTCTGCGAGACATTTGTCCAGAGCAGCGAGATATTCTTCATCGCCGATTCCCTCAGGCAGAGCGACGTCGAGATCGCTTTGCGCCTTGAGGAACGGATAGTTTTTGTCGCAATGCAGAGAAACCGTAAACACCGATTCGTCATTGGCACAAATGTCAGCCGTCCCATTCCCTTGGTGTACGTCCAAATCCAGGATCAGGACATTGAGCGAAGGGGAATCGAGTTGCACAACTTTCGCCGCAACGCACGCGTCATTGAACACACAGTACCCGCCACCGCAATTTCGCGAAGCGTGATGCGTTCCGCCCGCGAGATTCACGGCAACGCCATTTCGAGACGCCGATCTTGCCGCCGAAATACTCGCTCCCGTCGAACGCCGGGAACGTTCCACCATTTGCGGCGACCAGGGAAAGCCAATTCGTCGGATCTCGAGTGCAGTCAAATCGCCGTTCACCATACGGCAGAGATAATCCGCATCGTGTGCCAAGAGGAGTTGTTCATCGGTGGCGGCATCGGGCACCATCATTTCGCAAAGCGATGCAATCGATGAGCAATCGATTCGTTCCCGCAACAACCGGTACTTGGCCATGGGGAACCGATGGTGCTCGGGAAGGGGCAAGACGAACGTGTCCGAGTAAAACAGCTGCATTGAGTTGAGTTGTTCCGCTTGTTCTTTCGCAATCTTGATTTTCTAACAAAACTTATTTTCTGGGCTTTCGTCCCAGCGCGGCTGCCACGCCATCAAACGACGACCCTTCGATCGCATCTTCCGGCATTTTTTCGATGTTACTTAAAAAATGCGAAATACTGCTACTGACTAACCTTACATAGTCTTCAGGCTTTTTTTTCCATCCGAATAGTTCACGACACAGAAAGACCACACCACCTTTGGGGATTGAACCGAATCCCAGCGGCGCCAAACAAATCATGTCACCATTTGGACAAATACCGATTGGCAAAAGCCGATCACCACAAACCTTCAGCGTCATTCTTGTGTCTTCATTGTCCCTCATGAGCTTAAAACCCGGATGACGAAGGTCAAACGAATGCTCTCCAAAGACACTTCCTACATAAAACAAGAAATCAAAATCATCCAGCGAGTCTTTTGGCCATTTCTTTTTGCTAAAGTACTTCGCCGTTTCCTGCCTTGCTAATGTCATCCGGCGCAAGTCCATTTTCATGCTCATTTCTTTTCGAGCCATTTACTGGCGTTCGACCGTCGCGCTCGATTTCTCGCTCTCCCACAAGACAACTTTATCCAAACGAAGCTCGTAACCCTGAACCTGACCGAGCAACTTCGGACCGATCTCCAACAATAAGTATTGCGCGATGTTTTCAGCTGTTGGGTTGTACGGCATCGTGTAAACGCGTGCCGGCGGAACACTGCGGATTGCGTCGATTGCAGGCTGATCCTGATCCCACAAAATAAAGCCATGGTCCCAATGTTCGTCGATCCATTCTTTGAACAACCGATTGATCACGGCAAAATCGACAATCCGCCCAAGCTTGTCGGTCTTCGTTCCCGTCACAAAAATTTCAACGATGTAATTGTGCCCGTGCAGGTGCACGCACTTCCCCTCATGCCCCACCAGTCGATGGCCTGCACAAAAGGGGATCCGTCTCATGACCGTAATTTTTGAAGAAGCAGTCATTGCTACCGTTTTGTTTCCTCGTTGAGTTTTGGATTGTTTTTATGTCGGTCCTGATCCCGATTTGTTTTCTTTTTTGCAGGTTGGCGTTGAACGCCTTCGTGAGGTCAACGCCAGTCTGATTTGCGATACAAACCAGAACAAACATTACATCGGCGAGTTCATCACCCAACGAGTGATCTTGCTCGCCATTCTTGAAACTTTGGTCACCATAGGTTCGAGACATGATTCTCGAAACTTCGCCAACTTCCTCGACCAACTGAGCGAGATTCGTTAGTTCCGAAAAATATCGAACACCAATCGAATTTATCCAGTCGTCGACTGATTGCTGGATCTCGGACAGCGTCATTTCTTGAGAGTCCACTGTCATTTGGGCCCCTGCTCTTCTTGGGGCCATGCGACAATCGATCAATAAACGTTTGCAGGTCCTTCGGCCACTTCGATTCGACTTCGATTTTCTTGCCAGTTACCGGATGTCGGAATTGCAATCGTACGGCATGTAAAGCCAGTCTTGGTGCTCCGGAAGAATCAACGACATGTCTACCATCAAGTGTCTTGCAGTAAACGCGTTCGCCGCAGAGCATGTGTCCTTGCTCTGAAAGATGGATACGAATCTGGTGCGTGCGACCAGTTTCCAGGCGGCATTCAATCAGTGTGTAATCACCAAACCCTTTAACCGGTCGAACATGCGTCACTGCGTGCTGAGCCCCTTTGCTATCTTTTGCAACGCTGCCCCTGATTCCGTCACCTCGATCTCGAGCGATCGAAGACTCAATCTTGCCCGCCTTGACGTTACCAAGTGCAACAGCTTGATAGGTGCGTTTGATCGAATGGTCCTTGAACATATCAACAAGCTGTTTCTCGACAGCTGTTGAAAGCCGCGAATATCATCAATCCACTGGTGTCACGATCCAGTCGATGGACGGGAAACACTTTTGGGGCAACGCCTTTTTTGGGTTGCGGTTGGCGACCGCGAAACGGTTTCTTTTTGACGGCCTTCGTTTCAACTGGTGTACCGGTCACCCGTTTCTGAAGAATCCGTGGCATCAGGTCTTCAAGGGTTGCCTGCGACTTGGACGCTCCTTTTTTGTTTCTTTCCGAAGCATGCCGAACAGACGTAATCCCTGAAGGCTTGTCGACGATGATCAGATGCTGGTCGACAAAAACAATCTCCACGTCTTGTTCACGCGGCGGAGGAGCAAGCGGATGTGTGAACCATTTTACTACTTCATTTTCCTTGACACGTCGTTCGGAATCGAGGCACAGATTTCCGTTGATTTGGATATGGCGACTGGCGATCAATTTTCGTGCTTGATTCCAAGTCAATTCAGGCGACCAGTCGCGTAAGCGCAGCCGCCAGCGTTCGCCCGCTTAGTTCGGTCGAAACGTGATAGATTTTCGAGTTGGGATCTTTGGGACGCCTTGCCATGGTCAACAACGAAGAGACAAATTGTTGGTCAAGCCGAACATTCGACGCGACGACGATCGCTGATAAACCGTCTGAGTTCCCCTGAAAACGGCCAGATTGGACAGGATTTGGGGCTTATCTCAAGCGAGTATGATAGCTCAAATCCACAGTTTCAAAAGGGCTTCGATGAAGAGTGGATTAGGCTACGCGAGGAATTTTTGTAGACGAAGTGTGTCCTAACTCGTGGTAAAGCGTCAGATAGGCCTTCGCTTGCTTTTCGGAGTTAAATTCGTTGACGGCCCTGAGGCGGGCG
The DNA here is from genome assembly GCA_041399045.1 of Pirellulaceae bacterium. Lineage (GTDB taxonomy): Bacteria > Planctomycetota > Planctomycetia > Pirellulales > Pirellulaceae > BJ22. The sequence goes on from JAWKTO010000002.1 coordinate 635,570, forward strand.
CGACGTCCCATGAGACTTCGCGTTTCACTCTCGCGAACCATCCACTCAATCGCTCGGGCAAGGTCTTTGACGCTGGCTCGTTCCACCAGAAGTCCCTCGACAGAATCGCGAACAATTTCTGGAATTCCACCCGACCGGAATCCGACGACCGGTGTCCCACAAGCCAGGGATTCCAGCCAAGCGGTTTGTGGTTGATTGTCCTCGAGCGACGGGACGACGAAAAAATCACAGGCACTGTAGGCGAGAACCAATTGCTCGCTGTTGTCAACAAAGCCCAATTCGCTGCAACCCGGCAGCCCTGCCCCGGTGGACACATTACCACCACCAAAAACCAATCCATGAAGTGTATCGGATGCGCGTGGCAATTGTTTCACCGCACGACTCAGGTAATCAAAGCCTTTGCGCGGGTTCGCAAGGTTGTCGGAGCCAAACCCCATAATCACACGATCATCAGGCAAGCCCAGTCGTTTTCGCGCTAGTGATTTATCGATGGGGTGAAATCGTTTCACATCCAATCCGTAGGGAATATGCAGAAACGACGTCTGTGCTGGCCAGACGGGGCTGCTTTTGGCTTCCCGCAACAACCATTCGCTCGGTGAAACCACATTCATTTTGTGACCAGCAAATGCATTGCGTTTGACGCCCATGTTCCATGCAGAAATATCGTTGATCTCAGCGTTGCAGACTTGGCCGCAGTTTCCGCAGTCTTTACGGAATTGGGTGCATCCATTTGAAAAATGACAGCCTCCCGTAAATGGATTCATGTCGTGCAATGTCCAGACTATTGGTTTGTCTTGAGGATGGACTGAAAAAAGCTCGGATAGTCCGCCATGTAGGCGATCCAGTGTAGATGCAAGATATCGGCACTCAACAATGAACTATCCATTCGAACGCCTTCCAGTTGTTCCGCACTGGAAAACGTCTCCCATTCTTTGGGACGATCCTGCAAATGTTCTCGATAATGCTGCGTGACACGGCGGAAACGTGATTTTTCAATCTGTCGAGCAATGGGCTTCATCCAAGTTGTGGGTTGCGTCGGCGTCGGCGAGAAATCTGAACCAATGAGGAATCCGAGTTACCTTGCAAGGAGATTTTGGCGTGATGATCGATGGTATAGTGAAACTTGCTGACGACTCCATTTTCAATGAGTTCCTCGTGAAGGCGTCTCGCCGCAATCGCGGCACCGCCATGAGGGAATGTTGAAAAAGTGATGCACGATCATGATGCCTGACGCCTTATCGTGTTGAGCCCGTGTGGCTGTTTACGAAGATCATGTTGGGCCAGTAAGGTACTTTCCAGAACGGACTTGCGACCTTTGCGAAAAAAGCAAACGCTCAAACGACGCCGCATGATTTCCATTTGGTCCTGAACCGGGTGCAGGAATTGATTTTTGCGTTCCCGATCAGAAACCGGAGCCATGGCCGCATCGACAAACGCGTCTTTCTCCTGCATGAAGCCGTGCAAAATGCATGTTCGATCGTCGCAAACATCTCGGCGAACGCGAGACATTGTCGAAAAGGAAATCTGCTCCGTAGCAATCGCGGCATTTTGAGCCTTCGCAAATTCATAGACCACCATGTCGAAGACACCGTCGCGAGCCTCGGGCGGCATGTGGCGGGCAAAATCCAAAGCGTAACAGGCGCCGCCATTAATGTGCGGATCAAGGATCTTCTTTTTTTGTCGCAACCAACGGAATTTGTAGACTTCCGGAATGAAGCACCCCATCAACAGGAGCGGATTGGCGTTGCCGTACCAGTCCCGTTCCAAACGCGAAACCCAGTCACGTTTGGTGAACACCATGTCGGATTCAAACCAAAGGCTAAAACCATCGCCAGAATAATTTTCCGCAATGTAATCCATGCAATCCCAGAACATTGCGGTCGGACCCTGAGGATATCCGAACACTTGCGATGGACATTGGAATTGTTGGAACTCAGCCACCTGCGCCACGGATTTGGCGAGTTTTGTGCTCGGTGGAGTTCGCGGACTGGCTGCAAGCAAGAACTCGATTCCGGAAAGGTCAACGTTGTTGGCTTTTAGCCAATCGACAATTCGACAGTAGCGATCGACCTCTTCATCGCAGAAGTAGGGAAAGATCACCACGTGTTTTGCTTTTTGGAACGATCCGTCTGCTTGACTCATCGTGTTTCACATCCTACCGGGATCAGCACATTCTTCCTTGAATGGTGAGCAGCAATTCGATCCATTGTCCGCTCAGCCAACACAACTGTTTCCGTTGACAAAATTTATGGCGATATGGCTGGCTCCGTCAACGCCAACGCCGAGTGCTAGCGTGCGTGTCCAGTGAATTACATTGACCTCGTAAGCCGTTAATCCTTAGGATGCGTCTTCGCATTGGCCATGAGATGACCCCCGAAACGATTGCTTGTGCAAATGTCGAAATGAGTAATCAATTGACGCGACTATTTCTAATTGATCAGTCACTAGAAACGACAGGTACGCATCATGCTGACCTGCTGGAGACGTTGGCGTTGCAGGCAATGAGGCATAGGATTGACGTTCGCGCTGGAGTCAATCTGGAATTCCCTGAGTCGTCTTCGTTATCGGTTCCGGTCAAACGATGTTACGCGAATTCGACTTATCAAAGTGTGAGCCGTTTAGCAGGTTTGCGACGCGTGAAGCGCAACGCAATGGTCAAAGCTCAGCGACGCGACACCAGGTTTTCATGGTTCAAAAACTGGTTGACTTCCCGAATAAATGCGGCAGAAAGTTCGCGTCGAGATCGTTTGATCGTTCGGTTTGCCCAAAATACAAGTTCGTTTTTTAACGAGATTGAGTTCGAGGACTCGGATCATGTGCTCTTTCTGTGCGTCTCGGAATTGGAGCTGCTAGGCGCGTTTAGATACCTTGCACAGACACCACGCACCATTCAGGCAAACTGGAGCTTTTTGTTTCACTTCAACGTGTTCACTGGCAACCCTGCGACCTTTCCCGCACAGGCAAGACAATTAAAAGACCTTTGCGACGATATCCATGGTTCGATTCGAGCACTGCCGTATCATCGGCTCCGTTTTTTCGCAACGACCGACGCGTTGGTTGAGCAATACCAGCGATTAGGAATTTCAACCGTACGGGCCTTTTCATATCCGGTCCCTGATTCGTTTGACTACACCGCTGACTTCTCTAAAACTAACGAAATGGCGGGCGACCGTCCGTTTCGTTTTGTCGTTGCTGGTGGGGTGCGACGCGAAAAAGGACAGCAAGCGAACCTGCGTGAGATTCTGGAAGGTCTTTGCGAAATCCAAAGGTCTGGAGTTGAAGCCGAGCTTCAGATTCAGCGCCCCAAACGACCACGATGGTGCCCTCCGAAGCTGGATATGCCAAAAGAATGTGCCGAAATTTCCGGTGTGAACATGGTCGATCACCCATTGCCAGCGGCGGAATACAATCGCCTGATTCGCGAGTCAGATTGCGGCATACTATTGTATGATCGTGAAAACTACGCAGCGCGCCGCGCGGGAATTTTTGGTGAATTTGCTTCGTGTGCCAAGCCCATGATTGTCAGTGCAGGTTGTTGGCTGAGTGATCAGTTGGAAACGTTTCAATCGGCGCACGTACACAATTTGATCTGTCGCCACGAAGGTACACTGTGCGAGATCAGCAACGGCTCTTTTGAATTTTGCAAATCCAATGTACCGCTTCCAGGCAGCGTGTGGAGTTTCGATTCGTCGATGCATCCGTTTGTTGCGAGGTTTGATCTGGATTGTACCGCAACGTCATTGCTGATCGAGTTCGAATGGCATTTTCGAAGAGCCATGGGGACGTATTGCCAGTGGGAACTTTTTCACGACGATCGCCTGGCGGGTATGCCTAGGATCGTTGGTCAGGGGCGAAAGTCTCCAATTAGTCGCTGTATAATTCCGCTTAATAGAAAGTTGCGCCTGAAGAATTGCTCACTCAAGCTGTCGAATCCATACTCGGATGCCAATCTGAGCATCAAAGGTGTGCGTGTATTCGCCTGCCCAGAATCCCTGGGAGAATTGCCGATTAGCTCCGCGGGCTTGGCAATCGGTCACGCCAGTGAAGTGCCGTGGGCCATGCGTGAGATTGTCAAACACAAGGGGCATTACCAAAAGACGGCTGTAGCGTTTGCAGGTGATTGGCTGAAACGGCACGCCAGTTCCAACGCGTTGTCGGAAATCATTCCCCCGTTTCAACTCAAGTCCAAAGCGGCTTGAAATTTAGCGTCCGTTCTCTCGGCGAATTGGCATTTATCGTCTCGGCACGTCACGACTGCGACTTCCGTGTTGCCCTGAAAGATCAATTTCCGTTAAGCTGGCATGTAAGGAGTAGCGGTGATTTTCCGCGCTTTATGACCGATCGATTTTGGTCGGAAGACTAATCGTGTTCCGAGCGTGAACCCTCATTTTTGTTGAAACACATACCAGTTGAAAGTCCTGATTGCATGAACGTCTTGGTTGTTGGTGGTGCCGGTTACATTGGTTCGCATATGGTTCGACTTTTGGACCGTTCGGGGCATAGCGTTGTCACACTGGACAACCTTTCGACTGGCTTCAAGGAATCGGTGACCGCTGGAGAATTGTACGTCGGCGAAATGGAAGACTCGTCACTGGTGGAACAGATCCTGGGCGATCACAAGATCGATGCGGTTATGCATTTTGCCGCGTGTGCACTCGTCGGAGAATCGGTTGAACATCCCGCAAAATATTATCAGAACAACGTTGTCGCGACGATCAAATTGTTGGAAGCCATGCGACGAACTAACGTTCAGAAGTTAGTGTTTTCAAGCACGTGTGCTACCTATGGTGTTCCCAGCAAGGTGCCAATCAGTGAAGACGAAAAGCAAGAGCCAGTAAATCCGTATGGCTTTACGAAACTGGTTATCGAACGAGCGTTGGCCGATTACGCCCACGCCTACGGTTTTGGATACGCAACACTTCGCTACTTCAACGCATCCGGGGCAAGTCCTGAGGGCGATATTGGTGAAGATCATGATCCCGAATCGCATCTGATTCCCATTGTCCTGCAAGTCGCGTTGGGACAACGTGAGCTAGTAACCGTTTTTGGCGATGACTGGCCGACCCCCGACAAGACTTGTGTTCGGGACTACATTCATGTTGATGATCTGGGCCGCGCGCATCTTGCAGCGTTGGAGCGGTTGCAGCCGGGAGCGGAAATCAAACTGAACCTTGGTACTGGCGTCGGAAATAGTGTTCGTGAGGTAATCGAGGCATGTCGTGAAATTACAGGTCACGAAATCCCTGAAAAGATGGGGATGCGTCGCCCCGGTGATCCGCCAGAACTGGTTGCCGATGCTCGACGTGCCCGTATCGAGCTGGGGTGGGAGCCCCAATACACCGATATTCGAGAAATTATCCGAACCGCGTGGGCGTGGCATCAATCGCATCCAAACGGCTACAACAAACAAAAGGCAGTAGGCTAAAAATACGCCAATCCACCAGCGCGATTGAGCTGCGAACACCGTTTTCGGATGCAAACGGCAAATGCCTCCTTTCTTCAAATGAGGCGTTATCGAAACTATTTATCAACTGGGCGGGTTTTCTGGCTATTGCTCCCAGATTACCATCGAGGGATTGGTTGGGCCGTTTTCGTTTAGGCAGCCGCCCAAGTCACCTTAGTGAACAAGCAGAATCGGACCCACTTCATGAAATTCACTAAATTGTTCGTTGCAATCGTCGCGTCTATTTCGATTAGCCAATTTGAATCGACAACATTTGGTGAAAACGAGGACTCGGGCGTTTTCGCAAGAATTGTCATCAATGATTCGATCGGCCCGTCTGGTTCCCGCGCCTATGCATCGCCGTTCGATGCGGTCGTATCATTGGCATTTGGTGGGTCGTATTGCACAGGGACATTGATCGCCCCGAACGTTGTCTTGACTGCTCGTCATTGCAATGCATTCGTCGGTGACGACATCAATTTTGGAACCGATGCGAACAACCCCGATTTTTCGACGACTGTTTCCAGTGTCTTTAATCCGGCAGGCAACGGGTCGTTGCTGGATGGCGGTGACATTTCGATCCTGACATTGTCAGGAAACGTTCCTACGAACATTGCAACTCCCATGCGGCTAACTGACGAAACCACTTCGCTTGTTGGCATGGAAGCGGCATTGATTGGTTACGGATACAACGGTGTGGGAAGTGTTGGGCATCAATTCACGTCCGACGACATGCGATGGGGTGGCACCAACATCATTGATCGCTACGGTAGCCCAGCAAGTGCATCGGGGTCGAATATTTTTTCGTCAGACTTCGACAACGGCACAGCTGGGGCAAACACCATTTCTGGAAGTGACTTAACGCCGCTCACCTTCGAAGCCACAACCGCGTTCTGGTGACAGCGGAGGTCCGCTAATGGTGAATTTCAATGGCGAATGGGTAATCGCGGGAGTTTTAAGCGGCGGCACGACGGCAACAAGTGTATATGGTGACATTTCCTGGTGGACGGGTGTTGCGCCGTACAGAGCTGATATCGAAGCGGCCGGAGGTGTTTTCTTTACCGCAGTGCCTGAACCCGGAACGGCAATGGTCTTGATCGTTGCCTTTGGGTTGATTGGCCATCGTCGACGAAATCGCATTGCGTAATGCAAACGTATATTATTTTTAGAAACTTTGATTTGACGTTTCCTGGAATCCGAGCGGCACGTCAACAGAGCGTGAATTTCCGGAGTGACTCAACAGGCAACTCGAAATCGAGTAACGCACAGCGATGAACGCCTTTGATAAAAAGGGACTATGGCGAGAGGCTCTTGACGCTTTAATTGCAGTCTTTCTTTCCGACGCCAACAAACCAGAACTTGAATTGCGATCGCGTGCGTCGACAAGGCTAAGGAGTCTCATCGAGAAACTGGACGAAACGGACCAGCAAACGGTTAAAAAGATTCTGAGCCGTTTCGAATCCGGATGGCTAACTGCTCGATTCGGATTTGCGCCAACACGTTTTTCAAAACGAATCATTGACATCCAAATGTCAATCGTCGAACGCCTTCTTGCCGACGGAAACAAGCAGGAGCAATGGCTTCTGCGTTCGATTCAGAGAATCAGTTTGGCGACCCGATATGCAGTCACGGAACCTGAGCAACTGACGCCGAGCCAAGCGACGTATCTGGACCAAATTGGGTATCCACTGCAAACGGATCAAGTGCCACGGCCCGATCGAATCACCGTTTCTAAAACAGCGCCCGGTCAGCGTTCGTTTGCTGCTCACTATCTGGTAATTGGAAGTGGCGCTGCGGGTGCGGTCATGGCTGCTGAACTTGCCGAAACAGGCCGCGACGTTTTGCTTGTTGACGAAGGCCATCTAGTGCCGCGATCAGAATTAGGCGGAAACGAAGCGACGGCAAACTCCCAATTTTATCGAACGCATGGAGCGTTTTCCTTGGGTGAAAACGATACGTTGATCACCAGCGCCAAAACGTTTGGAGGGGGGCCGGTCGTCAACTGGGGCAGTTGCGTTGACCCACCCGATTTCGTCCTCGACGAATGGGCGCGTAAATTCGGATTTGTTGACGCGCTTTCGGATGATTTTAAGCATAGCCTGTTCACGGTCCGCAGGCGTTTGCAAATTTCTCGCGATAGTACCACGCTGAACCGACAAAATGAACTCTTGAAAGTAGGCCTGAACCGAATCGGCATTGAACCGAAAATTCTGGAACGCAACGCTGTTGAATGCAGCGGATGCGACCGATGTGAGTTCGGATGCCCAACCGGTGCGCGCCGAGACACCAGACAAACGTATTTACTTGATGCGCAACGCTTGGGTGTTTATCTGCTGCCCGGTTGTCGTATTGACCGTCTGGAATTTGAAGGTTCGACAGCGACATCGGCCATTGCCCACTTGAGAACCGAAGAAGGCGTTGTCGATGCGAAACTTCAATTCCGCGAAGTGGTCGTTTGTTCGAATGCAATCGAATCGCCAGCGTTGTTGCTGCGGAGCGGATTGAGAGCCCGGCACCTTGGCAAAAACCTGAGTCTGCATCCCGCAGTCATTGTTCCGGCATTTTTCGATACGCTGGTTCAGGGTTGGCATGGACCTGCGCAATCGGTCTACACCAATCTTTTGGAGAATCTGGATGGTGAACATCGCGGGGCCTTAGTGGAAACTGCGCCCATTCATCCTGGAATCGCCTCTCTGTACGTACCGTGGGACGCCAAAAATAAACACGCTCGTTGGATGGCGCGTTTAGGCTCAATGGCTGCCGTAATCGTGCTGGCCAGAGATCGTGGCGGCGGCGAAGTTTTCCTGAATTCCCAAAGGCAATCACGTGTTCGATATCGGCTTCAGCAACCAGCACGAAATGCTTTGGCTCATGGGACGATCATTGCGAGCGAAGCGATGTTTGCTGCGGGCGCTGAAGCAGTAATCACGCCGACATGGGGTCCATTAAACTTGAATTCTGGAGCCGAAGCAAAACTACAGCGGCTAAAGCACGCTGATTTCAAGTTGTTTAGTGCGCATCAGTTTTCAACTTGCCGAATCTCGAATTCGGCCAAAGGGGGCGTCGTTGACACGTGCGGTAGAGTCTTCGGCACCAAAAATGTCTACGTAACTGATTCAAGCGTTTTGCCAACTGCGCCGGGCGTAAACCCGATGTTGACGATCACCACGGTCAGCCACTACTTGTCGCAAAAAATCAAAGCCGTGACCTGACCCCAGACCACGGCTTTGCAACGTTTGTTAATCAAGACTAAGCGCGAATGCGCAGTTATTTTTCCAATTGATGTCGCCCGTTCTCAAATTCGTTGTGGCATCGGTTGCATTGATCGACCATCGATTCATAACTAGCCTTGACCGCTGCGAATTCTCGCTTGCTGCTGACGTCAAAAATAGCACGACTATGTTTGTAAACTTCCGCCGAAATTTCTTTCCACAGTTCAGCGTTCTCTTCAGGGGCTCGTTCCGCCACGATACTGCTTGTTTCAGCAAGAATCATACTGGCACTGCGAATTTGTCGCCAAACTCGGCGATCTTCAGGTTCGTTTTGCAACACATCTTTTAGTGCTCGATAGCTCGGCTCGCAAACGTATTCCATGAAATGGTGCATGTCATCAACGGGTTCAAACGCCGAACCGCCTTCATTCCCCTCTTGTTCGACTTTCGCGGCGGTTTCACCTTTTGCCGCGTCGGCTTCCGTCTTCTCCTGAAATCCACCATTGGCAATGAATGCTCCAGCAAACAAAGGAACAAACAGGGCTGCGGTTGAGCGGGCCCAAATGGACGTAAACAACATGGAAAATCACCCTTGAGAAAAAAGAAGCGGTTTTGTGATTTGCGATTTGCGGTCAATATTGTCCAGCAACCGACCAAGGTAATCCAGTGGGCATTCGATTTTGAAAAATGCAATTTACATTCTCAGGCAAGTTGTTTGCGGGGCAATTCGAATTGGCCATGGTCGAATTCGATGCAAATAGCTACCATGTTGTGACTTTGATACCAATTTGCAACCGTTCATTTTTGTAGTTTCGTAAACGATGGAAGCTGGAATTGTTGGCCTGCCAAACGTAGGCAAAAGTACGCTTTTTAATGCACTGACGGCCTCGAAGTCGGCCCAGAGCGCGAATTATCCTTTTTGTACCATCGAGCCAAATGAAGGGATGGTTCCCGTCCCCGATGACCGATTGACGACGATCACGAAGTACATCCCGCCGCAAAAAATTATCCCCGCAATGCTGAAGCTTGTTGACATCGCGGGAATCGTCAAAGGGGCCAGTGAAGGCGAGGGTTTGGGAAACAAGTTCTTGAGTCACATCCGGGAGGTTGATGCGATTCTGCAAGTCGTACGTTGTTTCGAAGATGACGATGTCATACATGTCAGCGGTGCTGTCGACCCCTTGGCTGATATTGAAACGATTGAGACCGAGTTGTTGTTTTCCGATGTCGAGTCGTTGCAAGCGGCATTGCCCAAAGCTGAACGGGCCGCACGCTTGGCAGACAAAGACTCAAAACTGCGCTTTGAAGTCATCAAAAAATGTTTGGCGCACGTCGAACAAGAGCAGCCTTTACGAACGCTTGACTTAAAGCCAGAGGAGCAACGTGTTGTTCGCAGTTTCGGACTCATGACCGCCAAGCCAATCATGTATGTGGCCAACGTTGCCGAAGACGATTTGGAAGGCCAAAGCGACTTGGCAAAGCGAGTTCGCGAACATGCTGCCAAAGTTACGCAGGAGTCGTTGCGGTTGCGCAAAATTGAATCGGAGATTGCGGAACTGGATGAAGCGGACCGAGCCGAGATGCTTGAGGCCGTTGGCTTAAAGGAACCGGCTCTAGCCGTTTTGGCAAGAGAAGCCTATCGAACGCTCGGTCTGCAAAGCTATTTCACTGCGGGTGAAAAAGAGGTTCGAGCATGGACGATCCCAGTTGGCGCGTCTGCACCACAAGCAGCGGGAGTCATTCATACCGATTTCGAAAAAGGCTTCATTCGAGCCGAAGTCTATTCATTGGATGACCTTGTTCAATTCGAGTCGGAACAAAAATCCGCCAAGCCGGGAAACTGCGGGTCGAAGGTAAAAACTATATCGTTCAGGACGGCGATATTTGCCATTTCCTCGTCTAGGCTTGTGGAGCACCTGCATGAAACGACTATATCGCTTCAGCCCACAGCTCGTATTAGTGATGTTGGGTGTTGATTGGGCTTTCTTGCCAGAGCAATCTTTGGGGGCCCGGCGATGGAAACGAGCAACCAAAAATACCAATTTAAACGACCCCTGGACGAAGTTTTAAATGAAAATTCCACCAAATCGAACTCGAGTGATAATTCGACAGATGAAGCGAGTGTCCACTCCCCTGCTTCGAGAAATTAACAATTGTCGATTTTGATCGCCAGGGAATACTGAAATCGAATTTTTTAAAAAACGTGTTTTAGAACTTTCTAAACCCCCAAAATCTTTCCGGGGCAGCGAATGTATTTGCGACTAACGAAGTTTGAGGCCGACTCGGAACCTCGGTGCACCAAATTATGAGGGAATTATCTCGAAACTTCGCTATAATGGAAAAATCTCGCACGGTTGCGAATGTTTGAGGGGCAGGAGAAGGGCATGAACGATTTCCTCGATCCAGAACGAAACGACAACGAATTGGATAAACCGGTTCCTGATTTTGCGCCTCAGCCAGACAACCCCAATTTGACCTCAGAATTCGGTGACCGAAAGCAAGTCTCCGGTTCGCACCACCCGCAACGAAGTGCTTCGCCGGAAAGGGTTCCGCATTACTCCCATGGAAGCCCGGCATACCAACGTCGCGATTCCTCAGTCCTGAACAGCATTTTCTGGATCATGTGTTGTGGAGCTTTTATCGTCGGACTTTGGCAACTCGGCCCCATGATTGCGGAGCGGTATCAATACGCAATGTCCAGAGGAAAATTGAAGGCCGAATATGAAAACGCAAGTCAACTTTTGAAATCCGATCCGTTGACCAATGTCAGCTTTTCGTCGCAACTTGTCGCACAGAAAATCAGACCAAGCGTAGTGAGCATTAATACCATCAAGGGTATGGGGCGTTATGTTGGAGCTGGGCAAGGATCTGGAGTGATCATCGACGAATCTGGATATGTGGTTACTAACCATCACGTTGTAAACAACGCATTGGTTGCCGGAGTTCCCAATGCGATCACCGTACGTTTGGCAGACAATTTTGAATACCCTGCTCAGTTAATCGGCAGTGACGAAGAGTCCGATTTGGCTGTTCTGAAGATAGACGCTCCAAATTTGATTCCTGCAAATTGGGGTGATAGCGACAGCCTATCGGTAGGGTCGATGGTTTGGGCGGTAGGCAGTCCGTTTGGATTCGATCAAACCGTTACCCAAGGAATAGTCAGTGGAAAAAATCGTGTGACCGAGACGGTCGAGGGCCGGACCCAATCGCTGAACCGTGACCTTCTCCAAACCGATGCGGCCGTCAATCCTGGGAATAGCGGTGGCCCGCTAGTGGACACGCAAGGAAACGTCGTTGGAATCAACACATCAATTATTGGCGAGACGTATCGAGGCATCAGCTTTGCCGTGCCTAGCGTTGTTGCAAAGTATGTAGTCCAACAATTAATTCAAGATGGTTCGGTGCATCGGGGGTATTTTGGATTTCAACCGAGGGCAGTGAAAAAGTCCGATTTTCAACATTTGGCATTGCCAGATATGAAAGGCGCTCTGGTGAACCATGTAGAACCCGACACGCCTGCTCAAAAGGCTGGACTTCGTCCTCAAGACATCATTCGAACTTGGAATGGAAAGCCAGTTGAAAATTATCATCAAGTTTTCAATTTGATCGGTATCACCCCGCCCAACTCCATCGTCAAAGTAGAAGTGTTTAGAGAGGGTCAACTTGAGGACATGATGGTTCGTGTCACCGAGCGGCCAAACCTGCCTGAACCACCGCAAGGAAAGTAGTCGTTGAATTTCATCGATCAAGACTTAGGCAACCGTTGGCCAGTTTCGATGGACTCAAAAATTGCCTTCCAAATCAGGTTTTGAGCGCCGTTTCGACACCCTGTCCCAAAACCGGTTTTTCCCTAAAATACGTTTTTCTGGCGTCCAGCATCTGATCACGCACCGCCAAACGTGAGTTGAATCAAATGTGCCCTGTGTTTCCTGAATTGCTTTGATTCAATTTATGCGACGCCTTCTATGTATTGAAGACATTTCAAGGAGTAGGGATGTGTCTAACGCGACCGAAGGAACATCCGTAAACGCAGATTCAAAGTCTGCGGGTAGCTCCGCGGCGGTAAATTTTCTGCCAAGTTCAAGTCAATGTTTTGGAAAGCCTACCCTGTAGCAAATTGAAGTCGAACCTGCGCCGGGCTTCCCGGATCGCGAGGCCGATTCCATACGAAATCTTGCAAATGAACTTGGCATGAATGGAAGTATTGCCTTGAGTACCTCCAAGGGGTTTTTGGTTGAAGGCATTCTGGACGAAGATGATCTGGAGAGATTGGCGATTCGCCTGTTGGTTGAGCCCGTCGTGCAGCGGGATCATTGCACCTGTTGGATCAAGCGAATTGGAGTCGCGACGGATTGGGACAGTGGTGTTCGTTTTGCCCAAGGCAGGGGTCACTGATGCCGAAGCAGAAAGCGCGTTGCGTGCTGCCAAGGCGATGAATCTCGAAGTCTCGGCGATTCGGACATTCCGAAAATATGATGTTCAGGACTTTAGAGCGAGACGCAGTCCATGAACTCGCGAACCGCCTTTTTCACAACGCCTCCATCGAGCAGTTGGATTGGCAGCGAATTTCTCTCACGACACTTGAAACTAAAGTATCGGCCGATTTCCAAGTTCAATCGTTGCCCATTCGAAACCTTAGCAACGAAGAGCTGGAGAAACTGAGTCGCGACGGACAACTCAGCTTAACTTTGGTCGAAATGCAAACGATACAGCGATTCTTTCAATCACTTGATCGTGATCCCACTGATATCGAATTGGAAACAATTGCTCAAACCTGGAGCGAACATTGCAGTCATAAAACCTTGGCGGGCAAGGTCGCATACGAAGACGAGAATGGAAGCGCGTCAATACGACAACATGCTCAAGGAAACGATTTTCGCAGCTACCCAGTCCATCCGAAGGGAACTATCGGATGACGATTGGTGTGTTAGCGTGTTTAAGGACAATGCGGGAATTGTAAAATTCAACGACGACCACAACATTACTTTCAAGGTCGAAACTCATAACCGCCCGTCAGCGATCGAGCCTTACGGCGGCGCAAACACGGGTCTTGGCGGCGTGATTCGCGATACGATGGGAACCGGCATGGGTGCTAAACCGGTTTGCAGTACTGACGTGTTTTGTTTTGCATCGCCAGATCGCAGCTATGAGTCGCTTCCTCCCGGTGTGCTGCATCCTCAGCGAATTATTAAAGGCGTTGTTGCAGGAGTTCGAGACTACGGTAACCGAATGGGAATTCCGACCGTTAACGGGGCCGTATATTTCGACGATCGATACATTGGAAACCCGATGGTGTTTTGCGGAAACGTTGGTCTGATCCCAACCGACAAAAGCTTCAAGGAGCCTCAGCCCAATGACTTGATCGTCGTCCTGGGCGGTCGTACCGGCCGAGACGGAATTCACGGCGCGACGTTCAGTTCCGTGGAATTGACCGACAAGAGTGAAAAGGTCAGCAGTGGTGCGGTACAAATTGGCAACGCGATTGTCGAAAAAATGGTCTTGGACGTGATGCTTCAAGCGCGCGATCAAGGTCTTTACAATGCGGTTACCGACTGTGGTGCGGGTGGATTTTCAAGTGCCGTTGGGGAAATGGGAGAAGACATCGGCGCCGAGGTTTGGCTGGAACAAGCACCGTTGAAATACTCGGGGTTGAGCTACACCGAGATCTGGATTTCTGAAGCGCAGGAGCGAATGGTTTTTGCGGTTCCCGAAGAAAAATGGCCAGAGCTGAAACACCTGGCCGATAGCGAATCTGTCGAAGCGACCGTTATTGGGCGGTTTACACCCACTGGAAATCTGACTTTGAAATTCGACGGAACCGAAGTTGGCTGTCTCCCGATGGAGTTTCTTCACGGTGGAAGGCCGCCAGTTATTCGCAATGCTAAATACCGGCCAGCACAACCTGTTGAGTTGACTGAAAGTGATTTAAAGCGAATTGATCCACACGAAACGCTTCATGCGATTTTGTCCGCTCCTAACGTCGCCAGTAAACAATGGATCATTCGACAATACGACCACGAGGTATTGGCAGGTAGCGTGATTAAACCTCTTGTTGGCGTGAAAAATGATGGCCCGAGCGACGCCGCAGTTGTCCAACCGTTACTCGATTGCGCACGTGGCATTACGATCTCGTGTGGCATGAACCCACTGTACGGTGACTTTGACACGTATCACATGGCAGCAAGCAGTATCGATGAAGCTGTTCGGAACTGTGTCGCTGTTGGTGCCGATCCAACTCGTATTGGCATCTTGGACAACTTCTGTTGGGGATATACCGATCGACCAGAAACGCTTGGTAGCCTTGTTCGCGCTGCGATTGCCTGCCAGGAAGTTGCCAAAGAGTTCAAAACGCCCTTTATTAGCGGCAAAGATAGCCTAAATAATGAATTCAGTTTTAACGAAAATGGGGAACGGAAAACGATCAGCATTCCAAGCACTTTATTGATTAGTGCTTTGGGCCAAACGCCTGATGTCACCCAATGCGTGACAATGGACATGAAAAAAGCCGGGAACCTGATCTATCTCGTGGGCGTGACTCGTTGCGAAATGGGTGGTTCGCATGCGTTGCTCGTCAATCAATTGCATGGCAAAGGCAATGTGCCTCAAGTAGACACACAACGTTCAGTACAGATCTTCAACGCCATTTATTCGGGGATTAGCCAACGGTTGGTTCGAAGCTGCCACGATTTAAGCGAAGGTGGTTTGGCTACAGCTATCGCGGAAATGTGTTTTGCGGGTGGCTTGGGAGCAACGATCGATGTCGCCAGCATCCCAGTTTTGTCTGAAGAAAACCTGATCAATGTAATACGATTATTCTCCGAATCAAACAGCAGGTTCCTCGTTGAAGTACAACCGGAAAACAAGGCGGATTTTGAAGCATTGTTGCCCCCAGCCTTGTTGTCCCAAATTGGAACTGTATGCGAATCTCGAACGCTTACCGTTCTAAGTGGTGGAGAGACACTGCTGACAGAATCAATTGACGGTTTGAAACAATCTTGGCAAAAAACCTTTGACTGGAAATAAAATGGATTCGCAACCACTTGCACTGATTGTCCGCTCACCTGGAACGAACTGCGATTTGGAAACATCGATCGCATTTCAAATGGCAGGTGCGGAAACTGAGTGCATACACATCAATTCACTGGTCGAGAATCCGGAGCAAGTTGATCGATTTCAGATTGTTTGCTTTCCTGGTGGATTTAGTTACGGAGACGATTTGTCGGCTGGGCAAATCCTGGCCTTCGAGGTTGCGAACCGATTGTTCGATCGTTTGCGACGCTTCCCGCAGGAAGGAAAACTTATTCTGGGAATTTGCAATGGTTTCCAGGTATTAATGAAAACCGGCCTGTTGGTATCGCCCGATGATCGAGGCTTTCCAGCGTCATTGACGTGGAATACTAACGGACGTTACACAGATCGCTGGGTGCACCTAGTGCCCGGTGAAAGTCGGTGCGTGTTTTTGCAAGGAGTCAAAAGCCTGTACTTGCCGATTGCCCACGGCGAGGGGCGATTTGTTGTTCGAGATGAAGCGACTCTCGACTCGATCGTAAATGGCGGCCAAGTTGCACTTCAATATGCCGACGATTCCGAAAACCCGAACGGGTCCATTGCGAACATCGCGGGATTATCCGATCCGACAGGCCATGTTTTTGGACTGATGCCTCATCCAGAACGCCACATTCAAGCCACTCAACATCCTCATTGGACCCGCGAAGGTTTGAGTGAGCATCCGGATGGTCGCTTGATTTTTGAAAATGCTGTTCGGTATTTTCAAAACTCGACATTTCCGGCAACATCCGCTGTGTCTGTAAAATAAGTTCAGCCGTTGATTGCTAACGGCGATGCGAGTTGCACTGCTTTGGCAATCAATAATCGCATCAGAAACGTCGAGATTTCACCCCAAGAATTGGACCGCCATGCAACAGTTTCACGCCACTACCATTCTTGCTGTCCAGCGCAATGGCCATGTTGTCGTCGGTGGCGATGGTCAGGTAACGCTCGGCAACGCGGTGATGAAAGCGGATGCGATGAAGATTCGCAAACTTTTGGACGGACGTGTACTTTGTGGATTTGCAGGCAGCAGTGCAGACGCGTTTTCATTGTTGGAAAAATTTGAGGCCAAACTCAAAGACTCACCCAATAACCTTGCTCGTGCCGCCATTGAACTTGCCAAACTATGGCGTCTCGACAAGGCCCTCCGGCAATTGGAAGCCATGTTGATTGCCACCGATGGAACAACCTTGCTGCTGGTTAGTGGGAATGGAGACATCATTCAACCCACTGATGGAATACTCGCAATCGGTTCCGGGGGAAACTACGCCATCGCCGCAGCGCGTGCCTTGCTCCGTGCCACCGACCTCGATGCCGAGTCAATCGTCAGGCAATCACTGACCATTGCCGGCGAAATTGACATCTATACGAACACGAATATTGTTGTCGAGAAACTGGAATCAAGTAACGCATGAAATCGCCACTCGCCAAATTGGATGGGTTGTCCATCACTCCACATGAGGTTGTCAACGCGCTGGATCGGCATATCGTCGGACAAGATGCCGCGAAGCGGGCGGTTGCCATTGCCGTTCGCAATCGATGGCGTCGGCGGCAGCTTCCTGATGCGATGCAAACGGACGTCTCCCCAAAAAACATCTTGATGGTTGGTCCGACAGGTGTTGGCAAAACTGAAATTGCACGCCGACTGGCCAAACTGACGGGTGCGCCGTTTATCAAGGTCGAAGCGACCAAGTACACCGAAGTCGGCTATTATGGGCGCGATGTTGAAAGCATGGTTCGCGAGCTTTTAGATAATTCGATTGCGCTCGTAAAATCGCAGTTGAGGGACGAGGTTCGTAACGAAGCGGAGGAGAGAGCCGAAAAACGTTTACTAGACCTGCTTTGTCCGAAACCAGTGTCAAACTACCGAACGGTTAAGCCAGACGATTCATCGCAACCGGAGGAATCACAAGAAGAATCTTACGAGCGAACTCGAGAGAAAATGGCCAGGATGTTACGAGACGGGAAGCTCGAGACACGGAAAATCGAGCTCGCTATCGAGCAAAAACAATCGCCGGTCATGATTGGCGGCATGGGTGTTGAGAATATGGACATGGATTTCCAGGGAATGTTGGAAAAAATCATGCCCAAAAATCGAGTCACGCGTTCTTTGGAAGTGCAAACCGCTCGCCAAGTGATTCTCGAACAAGAAATCGATGCTTTACTCGATGATGAAAAAGTCAATCGACAAGCGATTGAACTTGCCGAGAATATGGGGATCATCCTCATCGATGAAATTGACAAGGTAATTGCGTCTGAATCGAAAAGTGCAGACGTTTCACGGCAAGGCGTCCAGCGGGACTTGTTGCCAATCGTCGAAGGCACAACAGTCCAGACCAAAAACGGGTCCGTCCGAACTGACCACATTTTGTTTATAGCGGCGGGAGCGTTTCACAAAAATCAGCCGTCGGATCTGATGCCGGAGCTGCAAGGGCGATTCCCAATCCGTGTCGAGTTGCAGGATTTGAGCGTCGAGGATTTTGTCAGGATTTTGCGTGAGCCCGAAAATTCATTAATATCGCAATACCAGGCACTGCTGAAAACCGAAAATGTAACGCTACGTTTTACAAATGATGCAATTGAGGAACTCGCTAAAACTGCGTTTCACTTCAACCAGACGACTCAAAATATCGGCGCCCGCCGACTTTACAGTATCCTCGAGCATTTACTGGAAGAACTGAGCTTTGAGGCTCCGACAATGCCTGGTGCGACAGTTGACATCACCCCTGACTACGTCCATGAAAAACTTGATAGCGCTGGCCCCAAAGAAGATTTGAGCCGCTTTATTTTGTAGGTACGATGGCAGGGAGTCCTTGCGTTGAAGAAGGATGTCCAAAACTCCTGCAAACCGATAGTTGAAATTTATTTTCGATAATAGAAATGTAACGTTGTCGTAACAATCACCGACTACAATTTGTGGACTCGGATTGAATCCTTTGGAAATAGCCCGCATGAACAACAAATTGGTTGGATACGGCATCTCTTTGCTGATTTTGGCTGTGTTTCCATTCAGCGGCTGTGCCAATGAACCGGAAAGCTTCAGCTACACGCCAATTGCGTCAACGACGTCGCGACAATTGCCAATTGCCGTTACTGCCTACCGTTCGCCGCTTCTCCATCAAAGTCAAATTTCCGGTGGCCAATCCCAACCAAATATCATTTTGATTAACGTCGACGATGCTGATCGAGATTCTGTCGAAATTGATTTTCGACGCGACCTGCCAGAAACAATGTTTCCCAATTTGGTCAGTTTGGCAAATGGCGGCTTCCGATTCGACAACGTCCACTGTCCTTCGCCATTGTGCGGCCCAAGTCGAGCGTCGTTGTTGACCGGACAATACCCACACAAGACAGGAATTCGAGCAAATTCCAGCGACGTCGTGAATTGCCGTGGCGTTGATGGCGGGTTTGATTTTTACCGGAAACACGGACCCTTTCGCGACTCCGGCCTTTCCTACGTTAACGACGATTTGGGCGTTTGGATGCGCGCCGCTGGCTACAACACAATGTTGATCGGAAAATACTTGCACGATGATTTCACGCCGGAGGTTGGCGAACATTGGAGTGATATTTGGCCCATCGGGTGGGAGAATTTTTACTACTCGCTGGGTAATCGCTACTACGACTTCTATCAATATCAGAATGGCAAGGTAATCTCGTCATCGACCTTTGATCAGGAACAATTCCCCAATCCGTATCGAACGGCAATTGAAACGAACCAGGCATTGAATTTGATCGATGCTCACGTCTCTGAGCAAGATGGTCGCCCATTCTTTCTATACCTCGCGCCGATCAGTCCGCACATTGAGTCGTCCGATCAACGAGATCCAGAAGAGTTACTTCCCAACATGGGAATCGTAGACAACTCCTATAAATTTGACTGGCCGGATCTAGTTCAGGAGACTGGCCCAGACTTCAACGAAGAGGACGTGTCCGATAAGCCGCGGGAGATTGCGAACCTTTTGCCGCTCACGGACACTGGCGAAGGCTACTACGAAAACGACTTCTGGGCAATGAATCTGGAATACCGACGGCGGCTACTTTCACTCAAGAGCGTGGACGACATGGTCGGTGCGATTCGTGAGAAACTTGTCGAAACCGGTCTGGCCAACGACACGATCATCATCTTCACGTCTGACAATGGGCATTCCTTGGGGCAACAGCGGCATTACGCCAAGGCGCTGCCGTATGATCGAATCACCAATATTCCGATGTTGGTGTGGGGGCCTGGATATTTTTCAGGGGCAGAATTTCATAAACACTTAATCTCACAAGTCGACATCGCGCCCACCATATTGGAAATGGCTGGAGCGCCGATTCCAGAAGCTGTTCAAGGAAAATCATTCCTACCGATCTTGGATGGATCGGAAAGCGGCCCGCCAGCGGCGTGGCGCCCCGAAGGTGTATTGGTTGAACATTGGCAACGGATTGAGGAACGACATGGTCAACAGATCGAGGCGACATTTAAAACGTTGCGTTTACATGATGTCTCATACACGGAATGGGCCAATGGTGATCGCGAGTACTACAAGCTGTCGAATGATCCGTTGCAATTACGCAACAAATACGATTTGCTTTCGGATTCGTTTCGAGGTGTCTTGAACCACCGACTGCAACGATTAATGCGGGAGCAGGTGCGCCCCGAGTCGTTTATCGAACGCCCATTCACTAGCCAAGATGTCTTTTTTCAAAATGTGAAGTTATCGGGAGTGGCGGAGTGTCGTGGGGGCGTCGGCGAGGTTCGCCTTTTCATTTCTGATATCACCGAACCAGGTCAAATTCGGTTTTGGAATGGCTCGGAGTGGTTGAAACCCCAGAATTTGTTTTGGCAAACGTTGAGGAGCCAGAGAATGCGATCACGAATTGGTCGTATCATTTTGATCCCCAATCAAACCAGGAACGCAAGTTTCGCGTTGCTGTTCGCAGCGTGTCAAACACCGGTGTCGTCGAACAAAAGGTAACGTTCAAAGACTTTGTCATCGACGTTGACCTGCCGATGACTCAATTTGTCTCACCCGCAAGCAGGACAACAACTCGACTCAACACCGATATCGAGCTCAGCGGTTGGGCAAAAGATGGATTGGGGGTACGGGCAGTGCGTGTTGCGATTTTCGATCCAGATCGCCTGTTGTTCTGGAATGGCTCCGAATGGCAATCGGATTATGTAATGCTCAATTCTTCGTTGAATCTTTGGGGTGCTCCCGACGTGACGTGGCGAATCTCATTCACGCCGGAAACGACGAGTGGAAATGTAATCTGCTATGCGCGAACGGTTACGCTGGACGGACGATATGACTCACGCCCACGGATACTTCGCTTTAGCTGGGCCAAGTAGTAGTGCCATGCAAGGACAATTTAGTCCGACCAGGACTAAGCATTACGCCCAGCCATCGCTCCGGTTGCAAATGCAGCCTGAAAATTAAAACCACCGATGGGACCGTCCAGGTTCAGGATCTCGCCGGCAAAGTATAGCCGGCTCACTAATTTGCTTTGCATGGTAGCCTTGTCGACTTCATTCAATCGAACTCCGCCAGCTGTCACCTCGGCTTTGTCAAATCCCCGCGTTCCGGAAATTGGAATGACAAGTTGCGAAAGTGCCATTGCCAGACGACGCAATTCGGCACGACTGATTTCCGCAAGGCGTTTCTGAGGCGTAATTTCAATCTGCGTGCAAATCGCATCGACTAAACGTTTTGGAACAAAGGCCGGGATCAGCGTAGTGGCGGTTCGTTTCTCAGGATTGGCTAATTCTGGTTTCCATTTCTCCAACAGTGACTCCACATTTTTTTCGCCGGAAAGATTCAAGACGAATTCCATTTCATCGTTACGATCTGGAGCCGTCACATACCGGCTTAGATTCATCGGTTCCGGCCCAGAAAGACCTGTATGCGTAAACAACACAGCACCGCGCCGATGCTCAATTGGCGGATTATTTCCTCGAACTCGAATCCAACAGTCGACGTCGGGTAGCGTCAGTCCCGATAGCTCATGAACCCATGCCTCATTCGTCGTCAATGGTGTTAACGCTGCGTGTGTGTTTTCAATTGCATGCCCAAACTGCTTTGCCCAACCATAGCCGTCACCGACGGTCCCGCATCCGGGGTAGGACTTGCCGCCAGTTGTCAGGATCAGCGCCGAACAACGCTCACAAGAATGGTCTGTTTCGACTTGAAACGTGCTCTCGTTTTTTTTGATGTCTTTTACCGCGGCTTGGGCGCGAATGGTGGCGCCTGCCGCTTCGGCATGTCGAACCAACGCGTCCCGCACGTCGATTGCTTTATCGCTAACTGGAAAGACTTTTCCAGTCGCTTCGACTTTGGTCAACACGCCTTCTGCCTCAAACCAGGCAATGACACTTTCCGGTGGAAATTGCCCCAGAGCTTTGTAAAGAAACTTGCCACCAATTCGAAAGGCCTCGGCAATTTCTTTGGGCGAGCAGTCGTGAGTAATGTTGCAGCGCGTGCCGCCAGACATCAAAATTTTTACGCCCAGCTTGCGGTTTTTTTCCAACACAAGCGTCCGGCGCCCACGTTCGGCAGCAAAAGAAGCCGCCATAAGACCTGCGGCACCACCACCGACGATAATGACGTCCCAGTCAGGGCTCACGGCAAACTCCCAACGATTTGGAACCAGGTAACGTCTATTGATTGCTCAGCGAAACCGCGCCGTTGCCGGAAGTGACATTGCCAATCACCCACGCCTTACGCCCAGAATCCAGAATTGAGCGCAAAATCGAATCGGCATAATAGGGGCTGACGATCAGCGCCAAGCCAATACCCATATTGAAGACGCGATACATTTCGTCGACAGCGACATTGCCCAATCCTTGCATCCAGTCAAATACAGGTGGTCGATCCCAGCGACTACAGTCAATCGACACGTCAACGTTTCCTGGCAAAATACGTTCGATATTTTCCGCGAGGCCTCCACCGGTAATATGCGCAATTCCATGAACAACGTTTTTAACCGTGTAATGCCGGAGAACTTTCCGTGTGACTGCGGGATACAATAAAGTTGGACGTAGCAACGCCTCCCCAACCGTCTCTCCCAATGCATCGACGTGTTGATCCAACTCGAACTGATGTTTTTCAAAAACAATCTTTCGGACCAGACTGAATCCGTTGCTATGAACGCCGCTCGACTCGATACCAATCACAACATCGTCTGCCGCAATCGATTTCCCATCGATCAAGTTTTTGCGTTCGACCACGCCCACGCAAAAACCTGCCAAGTCATAGTCGCCGCGTGCATAGACATCAGGCATGATCGCCGTTTCGCCGCCCAATAAAGCACAATCGGTCTCGACGCAAGCGTTGCTGATCCCCTCGACAATTTGCTCGAGTCGATCGGGATCGTCGTGCGACATGGCGACATAGTCGAGGAAAAATAGTGGTTCTGCACCACAGCAGATCGCATCATTGACACACATGGCGACCAGGTCGATCCCAACGGTATGGTGTCGGTTGGCTCGAATAGCGACCTTCAGCTTTGTACCGACTCCATCGGTGCAAGAAACCAATACTGGGTCCTGGTAGTTTCTGCGAAACAATGGATTGTCAAAATCAAGCTTGAATAGGCCCGCGAAACCACCGTCCAGCGGCTGCACTCGCGGCGTGAACGTGCGGTGCATCAATCGAGGCAAACGCCCCATCGCTTGATTGTAAACCTCCAGGTTGACCCCGGAATCCTTGTAACTCAACTGTGACATATGATCAAATTGCCGTTCGGTCTGAAGAACGTGAATCGAGTTTCACGACCGCAAAATTGGAAACGCCGCACCCTTCGATTGAGAGCGAAAAGCGAACTAAGAATTTAATTGAAAACGGGCGTTTTGCCCAGTTGGCTGGCGTTCGACTGCTCCCCAAGTCCCTATCGTTCGGAAACGGAAACACCGCCTCATGCCACCCCTCATCGTACAAACCGCAAATTCGGTAAAGTTTTGCTTTTAGGCTTTAAAATTTATGGGACTGCCGATCCATGGAAGAACACCGGCGTGCGTGGAATCGAACAAATCGTGGCATCGATTTCCGCAGCAGCCTTGTAATGGACCGGGAGATTCGCCATTGTTAATTGAAATGCGCCATCTACATCCAACATTGCAACTGACCCATGCGTTGCCTTACGGCGCGATCGTTCATGATCGCGGCGTGCAGTTCGTCGTATTTAGCCGAAACGCGACGGAAATGCGGTTGTTGCTGTACGATGACATTGAGCAGTCAGAACCCGCCGAGATCATTTCCTTTGACCCTGACACCGATCGTTGGGGCAACATTTGGAGCGTGTTTGTCCCGGGAGTTTCGCACGGACAGCTTTATCATTTTCAAGCAACAGGACCTCACGATCCAATCCGCGGGCTGAGGTTCGATCCGAATGCCAGGCTGATCGATCCCTACGCGAAATGTCTAGCCGGCAAATTCCAACCAAATACCGATGGAATTGTTCGGCCTCCCAAATGCGTCGTTGTCAACGACTATCAATTCGATTGGGAGGGTGATCGACATCTCAAGTATGAGCTTGCAGACTCAGTCATCTATGAAATGCATGTCCGCGGCTTCACGCAAAATCCAAATAGTGGTTCGCAATATCCTGGAACTTACCAGGGAGTCATAGAAAAAATCCCGTATCTCAAATCCCTTGGCGTTACAGCTGTGGAATTGATGCCCGTGCATGAGTACCCGACCAATCAATTCGATGGGTCGCTCACCGGCAAAAAGAATTATTGGGGATATGACCCACTGGCTTTCTTCGCGCCCCATCAAGGGTACGCATCATCGGCAACGCCTGGTGCGGCAGTCAACGAATTCAAGCAAATGGTCAAGGAGCTGCATCGAGCTGGAATCGAAGTCATCCTCGATGTCGTTTTCAATCACACATGTGAAGGAAACGAGAAAGGACCTGTCTTGAGCTTCAAGGGACTTGAAAATTCCGTCTACTACATGTTGGAAAACGATTCGCAATACTATCGCAACTATTCAGGTTGCGGGAATACGATTAATGGAAACCACCCCGTTGTTCGTGAAATGATTTTTCATTGCTTGCGGCATTGGGTTCACAACTACCACATCGATGGTTTCCGATTTGACCTTGCATCGATCTTGAGTCGCGATCGTTCAGGCAACCTGGTTCCCAATCCACCCGTTCTGGAAACGATCAGTGAAGACCCCATGCTTGCCGACACAAAGATCATTGCCGAGGCATGGGACGCCGCGGGAGCCTATCAAGTTGGCTCGTTTGGCTCGGAACGGTGGGCGGAGTGGAACGGGCGCTATCGCGATGACGTTCGTCGTTTTTGGAAAGGTGACGCAGGAATGCGTGGACCGTTCGCCACACGTTTGGCTGGTTCGGCGGACCTGTACCAAATAGCCGGCAGGAAGCCTTGGGCAAGTATCAATTTCATCACGTCTCACGACGGATTCACAATGAACGACCTGGTTAGCTATAACCAGAAACACAATTTGGCCAACGGTGAAGAGAACCGAGACGGTGACAATCAAAACCATAGCTTCAATTACGGCATCGAAGGTCCAACGAATGACCCGGGGATTCAAGCAATCCGGACACGGCAAATCAAAAATTTCATAGCCACACTGATGTTGAGCCAAGGTGTACCGATGTTGGTTGCCGGCGATGAGATACGACGCTCCCAAAATGGTAACAACAACGCCTATTGCCAGGACAATGAACTATCCTGGATCGATTGGGATGAAGTCGACGCGAATCAAGAAATGCTGCGATTCTCAAGGGCAATGATTGAGTTTCGTCGCAATCAACCCACTCTTCGCCGAAGGCAATACCTCACGGGGAAATCAACAAATGGATCTCAGAAACCTGATGTAGGCTGGTACAGCCCTGCGGGAACTGCTGTGAACTGGCACTCGCAAATTTTGCCCATGATTTGCGTGCTTAGCGCACCGGCGCAGCAAGCGGATCCACTGTATCTGGGCCGCGACATCTTAATCTTGTTCAATGCATCAACGGAACCGTGCGACTTCATGATCCCAACGATATGGAAGACGTGCGAGTGGAATCTGTTTTGTGACACATCCGCTCCGACTCCCAACGATGTTTTTCCCGATATCAATGGCCCGAAGTTGGACAACAACAGCATTCGAACGCTCGAGTCGCATAGCTTGGCCGTTTATGTCGCAAAATGCACCACGTGTTAACTGATTCGCAGTCATCAGCACGTTAAATGCAAAGTTTTGTAGAATGGGCACTCCTGCCCGACGAGGTGCAAAGCTGGAGTACGTAGCACAGGCTGCCAGCCTGTTGAAACGGATTGGCGCTCTTGCTGGCTGGTGACAAGTTCAACTCCGCATAGTGTTGCCAAGCGAATCGTTTTAAGAAATACCCGCCGGCACTCGCCTGGCATTTCTACCCCCTGCCCTGCTAGCGTATTTCAACCTAGACGCTTGCATTTGATTAGTGGTAAAAACGCGTCATCAATTTGCTATTCGACGATTCTGAACAGGATGTCAGAAAGGGAAACGGGATGACGCTTCAACCGTTGAATGTCCGAACCATCGCATTTACTTGTCTTTTTTCCGGATGGCTCTCCATTGCTGTGGGGCAACAGTTCAAGTTGGATTCACAGGTCTATGTTGAAGGTCAACCCGAGCCGATCGCAAATTCACTGACTTTATTCGATGACGGCTTTGTTTACGATATTTCGTTGGATCCTAACGATTCGACAATGATTGTCGAAGCCGTTGTTTATGACAGCCACGCGAAATCGTTTGACTTGATTGACATGGCTCAGAAACGACGAGTTCGAATCGAGCAATTCGAATTGGTTCGCATGGTCGAAAACCTTAGGCAATCGGGGATGAAAGAGCCACACCTCAAGGAATTGGTCGACCCACAAATGGTCAAAGACGTAGACCTTGCATCGAACGAAGTTTCGCTTCACAACGCCATTATTCGTTACACTGCCAAGTGTTTTAAGCCTGATGATTCTTCGATCCTGACCACGTACTACGAATTTTTGGATCAGTGCACTCGTTTGTCTGCATCCGACCCGCGTCGCCTTCCTCCGTTTGCCCGATTGGAACTCAATCAAACGTTGAAGCAATACAGCCTACTGCCTCAGGAAATTTCATTGAAAGTTTCAGGGGGAGATTTTTACGACGGTGATATTTCACTTCAATCAAAACACACGTTGATCATGTCTCTCTCGGACCAAGATAGATCGCGCATACAACATTTAAAAAAAGCCTGGGTGGAATACGAAAAAGTAACGTTGGCCAAATATCGAAACATTGAACGAACTGCCAGCACAGATTCCATTTCGAGCGAGCAATCGATTCGATAGCCAATTCGACAATAGAGGTTTCGCTCACGTAATGACTGGCTTCGGCCGATTCGGCACCTTAAACATTGCGTATTTGCCGTGTTTTCGCATTGTCAATGGTTTGATTTTCGCCCGCGGCAAATTCAAAGCATCGAGATTGTTTTTTTGTTGCGACTGAATGCCAATGCGGCTTAAAATAAAAGCGTAGAAATTTTCTTTCGACACCGAAACCTTTTGAGCTTTTCGGTTGTCAATATTATGGAGGAGTTTGAAACACGATCATAAGGAAGAGTCGTGTCAGCTTCGGGGCTTAGAAGAGGCGTCAACGGTATTCGGCGTGCCGTTGAAATTCAAAGCGTCAGGTTGCGGACAAACATGATTGAAGTCGACGGGATGGGCGAGGCGAATTTGGCTTGGCAAGTGGGCTTTGGTCGGGAGAACCAAAATGGTCGAGATTAAACACAAGAATACTGGAAAAGTTCTATTTAAGCATGATGGCGAAAGCATGGTTGGGCTGAACCTTACCGCCGTCAATTTTGCCGGAGCCGATTTTACGTCGGTCGATCTTTCGAAAACGCGACTACACAGTTGCAATCTATCAGAGGCGGTGTTCAACGAGTCTGAGTTGAACGACGCAAGGTTCCAGAATTGTGTCATGCGACGTGTTGAGTTTCGACATGCTTCACTTAATCGCACCAACTTCTCAGACAATGTTTTGGACATGGCGAATTTCGCCGAGGCCTTGGGTGAGAAGACTCAGTTTCGCCACTGCAAGATGAATGCGCCAACTTGGAAGGGTGTAATTTTCCGCACGCGGATTTTTCATTTGCAGAGATGCGGGATTCGAATTTCCACGGTGCACGTCTTCAGAAAGCCAACTTATATGGTGCGGAGTTGAGCGGTTCCGATTTTTCTAAGGCCGACATGCGTGGTTCCGACATGACGGATGCGAAAATTTTTAAAGCCGACTTCAGCTACGCCAAAATGACGGAAAGCATTGGCACGAACGGCCAATCATGGGGCTCGACAACGAAACCGAAGCCCAAAAAACATTGGTGGCAGATCTGGGGTCGGTCAGCCGCTCTGTAAATCCGTTAGAAAATGGACCTTTTCATCTCCCCACGGTTCGCAATGCAGCGACACGTCAAGCTGCATCGAAAGGGCAGGTCAACGGCAAATTACGACCGCGCAACTTACGTTTGCGTCTCACCCTTTTGCCGTAAAAGCCAAACAATGGCTTTCCAATCGCCGTTGAGAAGCACATAATTGCACCAAATGCGTCCACCACTTCCACCTTGGCCGGAGCAGCATTGCCGTGTTTTCCAGTCTTGTATTGGACGACTCGCGTCGAAACTCTCCTGGGAGTTCTGTTATAGAGTAGGTAGGGGTGCGTTATGAACAAACGTTGGAGTCGCGGAATTCGTCGCCACAATGGCATGGGTTTCACATTGATTGAGCTTCTGGTCGTGATAGCGATCATCGGAATCCTGGTTGGACTTTTATTTCCTGCTGTTCAAGCAGTTCGTGAATCGGCTCGTCGAACCCAATGCATGAATAACCTCAAACAGCAAATCACGGCAATCGCTCACTTCGAAGAAGCTCAGAAGAAGCTGCCAGTTGGAATTCGCTCACCTGAAGGGGACATCTGGTCCTCTCATTTGCTACCGTTCATTGAGCAAAACAACCTTTACCAATCGCTCGATTTTTCGGCAGACTGGGGATATGTGACGAATGCCAACGTCGAAGCGTGTGCGACCTACATTGCTGTATTTCAATGCCCTAGTGCTTCGATTCCAGAACATGTTGACGATGCACAAGGTGTCGACGGACGAGTGCCTTGCAGTTACTTGGCATGCTCTAGCGGATTGCTGGAGTTTGAGAGTGGCCCAGGCCCCTATCTGGGCGACGAAGAGTATTCGGACGGCATTTTTATCGCCAACAAACAATTGAAAATGAGAGACATTATCGACGGGGCTTCCAATACCGTCATGGTCGGCGAATCGTTGTTTGATTTCAACCTGTGGGGCCCGGACAATACTGGCGATTTTGAAGTCGTCGATCATTGGTACATTGGGTCCGAAGGATTGGGGTATCGCAGCCCGGACAATTCTTGGGACGTTTCTGAAGCTTTAGGAACAACTGCCTGTCGAATAAATGCATTCAAGGATCCGGACGAACATATCGATCATAAAGAACTAGGATACAGCAGTCGCCATCCGGTGGGTGCTGTGATCGGTTACGCAGACGGACACATCGATTTTGTCATTGAGTCAATTGACTCAACAATCTGGAGTGCCCAAGGCACTCGAGCGAATGGTGAAACCGTTCATTCGATCGACTGACGCGATTGTGCAGAGTCAGCCAAATCAAAAAACTTGAAAAAAACTCCCAATTTCGTCAGGCACTTGACACAAGTCGCGAAATCGCGAAACTTGTCCTCAACTAATGGGAAGGCGTAGCTCAGTCGGTAGAGCAACGGACTTTTAATCCGTAGGTCCAGGGTTCGAGCCCCTGCGCCTTCACTCCCAAAAACCCGCGGAAACGCGGGTTTTTTCGTGAAGTGACGTAAAGAGTTTGGTTGGGAGATTTTCTTTAGCACACCCGTTAGCACACCTGAAACCCGTCCTTAGACCTTACGTGTCGCTGAATGTGGACAATCGTCTGCATCATGAGCACACAAAAATCAACTAAATCGAAACCGAAAAAGCCCTCTAAAGACTTCCCACTTTTTCCTCATGCTTGCGGCCAATGGGCTAAAAAAGTTCGAGGCCGGTTCTACTACTTCGGTGTATGGGAAGACCATCAGGCAGCACTAAGGCAATGGCTATCAGTTAAGGACGAATTGCTGGCGGGGCGAACGCCGGTTGTCTGGGATCCGGACGTGCTGACGGTGGCTGAGTGTTTGAATCTTGCTCTTGCGGTGAAGGAGCGAAAGGTCACTTCCGGTGAGCTGACCGAACGAAGTTTTGATGACTACCATCAGGTTGCCAAAATGGTGACTGACGTGATTGATCGGGCTCGACCGGCCAAGCACCTTCGACCTCATGACTTTCAAAAGCTTCGTGATCACCTGGCAGCGGGGCGATCGCCGGTGACGCTTCGCAACCTGATCCGTAGAGTGAAGGTGTTGTTCAACTGGTGCTCGAAGAACGGCTATATTCCCTCTGTCGAATTGCTTTGGGGTACAGAGTTCGCCCAACCGTCTCAACGCATTCTGCGGCTGGAAAAAGAGAAGAACGGGCCGCGGTTGATTTCCGCAAATCGAATCCATCAGCTCATCAATGATGCTTCGGACCAATTAACGGCAATGATTCTCTTGAGGATCAACGCCGGCTATGGCCCAGCCGATTGTTGCAGGATGGAACGACGACATCTGGTGGATGGTTGGGCGGTGATGAGTCGTGGAAAGACCGGGAAGACGCGGCGAGCCAAGTTGTGGCCGGAAACAGGCAACGCGATTGAGGCGATTCTTCGTGACGGTGACGACCTGATATTTCGAACGTGTTATGGCAATCCTTGGGATTAAGGGGCAATCTGTCATGAGTTTGCGAAACTCAGGAGCTCAGGCGAGACAATTGGCTTTTACTGGTTGCGCCATACATTGCTGACGGTTGGCGAGGAGACAAAAGACTTCGAAGCAGTTCGCGCGATCATGGGGCACATCGATGCTTCGATATCAGGACAATATCGAGAGGGCGTTTCAAGTAACCGCTTGGAAAGCGTGTGTGATGTTGTCAGGCAGTGGTTTATTGCCGGAAATGTTCGGACCGCGGATTTGGAAAAAACAACTGACAAGAAAAGCCTGAAATGATGCCGTATTCCAGCAAGAAACATACACAGCATCGTCATCTGTAAAACAGATGCCATCGATTTGAAAACCCATCGATGACCGGTGCATAACAAAAGCTCTCGGTCTAAACAGAGAGCCTGCATCATTCATTGCACCCATCCGGCCTGCGTGACCCCGGCCTTCTTGAGCAAGGTCCTTGACCTTCGGCTTCGCGGAAGCCGCTCCGCGAAGTCAAAGACCTACTGGTTATGCCAAGGGAACGAAAAACCACAGCACAAGCCGACAACACTTCGCATCGCCCAACATCCGCACTCAGTTCTCCTGGGTGACATTCTCCTCAGATCAAACTCGCATTTCAACCCGGAAAGTCTCTGCTCCCGCTGACCAAACATCGGTCCACCTGACAACCGTCGACGGGAAATGGTTCGAGCACTCGAAAAGACAATGGCCGGAATTTTAAACACAGAGGCACAAAGTACACAGAGAAATACCCTGCAATGCTCACGCCCAAACCGAAGGCCCAATCAGCAAATACGTCATTCGCTCTCGCAGCGAATCATAGCTGAATAGTCGACAACGAATTACGCATAACGCACAAGTTGACCGAGCCGACATTCAGCTCTCAAGTGTATGAGCGGGATAAAATGGGCGAAGCCTATCCCGCGAGTTTCGGTTGATTATAGCGGCTTCGGTCCAACGCATTGTTATCACGCGTTTTGATTTTGCATGGACTCTCAAGCAAACTCCGACGAGAATTGCTCAAAGATTTCTGGTGTGTTTAACATTCTGGCCGAATCAATGATGATGTCGTAATCTGCGTCTGAGAACCAAATGGTCACGAAGGTATCGGTTTCGAAAGTCCCGTTTGATTTCAATGTTTTCATTGCGTTAAGAATCGCATTGTTGATTTTTGCGACGTAAGCAACCTCGGTGTCATCCAATTGAAAGTTGTTCGGATCATCAACATGGAGTTGTTTGAACTCGTCGAACAACGTCTTTAGCAGCGAATTGGTCGCGTCGAATCCGTCATGAATGTAGTTTTGCCATTCGTCGACCGAGTATCTGTAGTAGACATCCTGAGCGTTTTCGCGTCGGATGTCAGATTCTCGATTGAATGCAACGACGATAGATGCGGGGTCTGGTTGCGTGCAATAGTCTCCTGGAAGGACTGCGTAACCGTAAAATACATCGCCGTTTGAACGCAGCGATGCCACATGTCGCTCAACATCCGTGACTATCGTATTGACCAAGTCGGAATCGTCTCGCACGAGCCAGGCGTTGATGTCAGATTTATTCATAGATTAAGCGTGATAACGTTTGCGTTAACGCGGTGGGCGCGTTGGACTATGGGTTCAGGACCCGCGTGATCGCCCACTCGCGTTCAACGCGTGGTTAGCTGACGTCCAATTTGGCAGCGGTGCCACGGATCGCGGCACCACAGTTTGCCGGGAGGTTGTTGACTACAAGTGACAGGGTCAGATCAGCGTCGCCAGTGCCCAAGACCTGACCACCGTGTTGGCCTACGGAAAACTGACCAGTTCCATTGGGCGTCACATGAGGGCAATCATACGAAAATGGGTAGCCTGTGCAACGGCTGAAGCAGAATGTCAAGTGGCTTGTGTATGGGAATAGCGAACGAAGCACGGGGTGTTGAGCCGCCAACTTGATGAACGGCATCAGGTCACGAAGGTAGGGATCGGTGTCCGATAAATACCTGTTCCACCGGTGTTCGACCTCGTTGCCGCTGTCGTATACGTGGGCATTATCAACGAGTTGAATGCAGGGCAATTGTCCGATTTCGGAAACTTCTGAATTGTCACCGACCCAATTCGTTATGGCTCTGGTCATTTCGTCGATGTCTGCTGTCCGCCCGTTTCCGTACATGACACCATCTCGCCAAATGTCGAACAGGAATAGCCGTTCCTCGGCGGCAACATAGATTTGCGAGAAGCGATCCCCGAGTTCAACGCGTGCGTATACAGGAAATCGCGATTCAGGAATGCCGGTAGCCGAGAGCGGCGATTCGTTTCTTGCGAGCGATTGTTGAACGGCTGCGACGAGGCCACCAGCATCCATGATGTCAGCGTAGAGTTCGCGATTGATCGGCGGTTGACTCATCGTTCAGTCAGCTAACGCACAAGTTGACCGAGCCGCCAGAAAGGTTTGAATCTGGTCGAGCGGGGATACAATGGTGCGAAGCATCAACCCCGCGAAGACAAATTGTACGCCTTAACCGGCTTCGGTCCAACGCATTGTTATGCGGCATCGTTGTGAATTGCAATTGCGATGAGAATTGGGCATTCCCGATCCTCGTGATGGATTCTCAGCCATAATGTTGTGCCTTCATGTTCCCACCATGTGACGTGTTCTCCGATGGCCCAATCCGGATAGTCGTTTGATTGCCAGTTAGCCGAGTGTTTTGGCTGTCCAAGGAAGACAGTCAAGTTATCGATCCATTGGCGGTATCGTTTTTCGTAGTCAGCGTAAATCGTTTCAAGTTGGAGTTGATCATCGGCGTCATAGAAATCATGCGAAACGGCCAAATAGATTTCTTCGTCAGGAGAGTTTCTCAATTTATCAATACATTGCCGTGGCGTTAAAGTTTCGGAGTGTTGGCAATGGGAGTTTCATTTTCTGCCGCGTGAATTTTCAAAGCCGCATAACGACAGGGTTCAGCGAGCCCGAGCGATTGACTCAACGCAAGTCAAAACGGCTGATCGAGGGCTTCGTCTGCAACCCTTTGTTCTGCTTGTTTTCTGTTCGAGACCGCAATCAGTGGTGGTTCTGCTCCGGGGCGGAATGAGTAATTTCAATTGTACCAGATTCATAGCGCAAAGTCATCGAACCATCGGGAGTGTTGAGGTTCAGTTCCCCAGTGTCGTAGTTCATTTCTGTGATCTCAATGCGTTCACCATCAATGGGGCCGATTCCGATCCCAATACCGTCTTCGGGATACGCAAGTTCAGCATCCCTGGCAACGCTGCCAGTCAAACATCGTGTATACTCCGCGTCCTGAGTGGCTAATGACAAGCAAATAATCCCCATTGCGACTAAAGCCCATCGCGACAACGCCGCCGACATGTAAATAGGTTTCTTTCGGCAATGATACCTCCTGGAGTTTGCAGCTCTGGAACTTCAGTGGTTTGTCACAAGAGTCGGTTGAGAGCAGAACGCCCAAGCTCACCGAGCGGCCAGTGAAGGTGGGACTAACAAAAACGATATGGAAACAAACCGCCGCTACAACTCCGCTTCGGTGCAGCGCCGTGTTATGCCAACGGAACGAAAAACTGCAACACAAGCCGACAACGCTTCGCATCGCCCAAGGTCCGCGCGCACTCCGTTCTCCTGGGTGACATTCTCCACTGCTCAAACTCGCAATTCAACCCGGAAAGCTCTACTGCAGCATTCCAACCATCCGTCCACCTGACAACCGTCGACGAAAAATGGTTCAAGCACACGAGAAGTCAAAGCCAAGGATTTTAAACGCAGAGTCGCGAGAGACGCCGAGATAAACCCTGCAACGCTCACGCCCAAACCGAAGGCCCAATTAGTAAAAACGCCATTCGCTCTCGCAGTGAATCATAGCTGAATAGTCGATAACGTATTACGCATAACGGTACCGATCACCGAGGACCGGCGGTTGAGTATCCATTCGTGTAAACGCACCACCGGTCCTTCGGTGGATCGGATGGTTACCCGTCATTTTGCGATACGGACGTGTTCTTCGCACCCGAACCGATCAATCACGTAGTGCCGAACGCGGATGCGCCCAAAACGCCATTCATGGTGATCGTAACCACAATCGTACCCCGCGTCTCGGTCGCTAGCAATTGACTGAGTTGGGTCACCGAATGTCAGGGTTAGATGGCGTTGAAATTCGGCATACGAATCGGGAAGTGGCCACGCAATATGGCGGAATAGTTCAAATTCAAGCAGCTTATTGCCCTTGAAGTGAAAGCCTAGCGACAGATCCAGTCCACCAAGCAGCGAACACCGCGTTACAAGGTAATCATTGCTGATGCTCTCCAAGCAATCGGAACCGACGCTCGAGGTTAGTTCTTCCTGGGGTATCAGCCAAGGTATGCAGACGCCAGCGTCGGTTGTTAGGGCACGAGCGATGTCCATATGGGTTCGAACAGCAAATCCTCTGTCGGGTAACGCCCAGGATCACCAAGTCGCCGGAGTGATCTATCCATTTTCAAAACGCACCGTTCGGCGACTTTGGTGCATCCGTTGGTTCTGTTGCGTTTTTGTGCGTTCGAGCAAATTCAGTTTGGCAATTCACGCATAAACGGTTCACCGTATTCCACACCAAATTCTATCGTAACACCAGCACCAACATGTTCCATTCGGTCGACGTATTCTACAAGATCATTGGCATCTTGAAGCAGAAGTGACCAGAATGCATGGCCAATTGATGTCATTGTGTCTGAATTATGCGGAGGGTCGTCGCCGAAATAGAGTTTCGATTCACCATAATTGTCAGTACAGAGAAAAGGAATGCCGACAGCCTGATTGTCGCTGACCACCACGGCCAAAAAAACAAAGTTCATGCAGCACTTCTCACCGCGTTCACTCTCAGGCAACTGGCGTTGTCGAAATAGTTTCTGTATCCGGCCCGACGCCCAAGGTGCGTCTTCACCGGGACGAACGATCGCACGAACGGAGGGGTCAACGTTCGACATTGCGTCTATTAACTTTGGACCGTTTTCGTATCCGTTGAAGTCGACGTCTGCAGGAACGAAGGTGTAGCCATTGTATGCGACCGCTGGGCCAACAACATCTTTTAGCACTCCGTGTTGGATCTCAATTGAAGTTAGGTCCATGTTTTAGCAACAGAACGACCGCGATAACCGAGTCGCGGGAGTTGATTGTCCAATTCAAAATCGCCCGGCTCCGCGACTTCGGTTGATCGCTTGGTTATGCGTGATTCAGCGTCAGAGTTGTTGTTGCCCCGCGTTTCAAGAACGTCTCGTGGATCGAACGGAGTGAAATCATCGGGCCCGACAGGACAACGAGCGGCAATTCGGTCATCTTCGTTTTGGTTTCCATTGCGGTCCAGCCCTTGAGCTGGCGTAGGTACATGAATACGTCAGCCGAATTCTGTCCAACGGCATGCAGCGTCAAATCGAGAATTGGGAAATCGTCATTTTCAATATCCGAGCTACCAATAATCGTTACCTTGCCACTAAATCTGTCAATCGTGATTCCCCATTCGTTGTCGTACGGACTGGCAATCTTGTTAGACCAATACGGTTCGACAACAGGTGAGAACGCCCAACCCCAAGGTTCTTCACGAATTGGAATCGACAATGAGGAAATGGTCGTCACCTCGCAACCCATCGCTCTGGTGTCGTGCTACGGATTCTGCCATTTCCTTTGCAGTTTCGTAGTCGATCGAAGTCGTTGAGTTGGCATTCATTCACACGCATAACGAACAGGATCACCAAGCCGGAAAAGGTAATCATTCCGCTGAAGAAAGCACCGCAAGTCGGCTTTGGTGCATCCGCTGGTTACTCGGGGATTCTGGAAGTGCCCGATGACTGACCCAAGTCTCTGCGGCTGCAAGTTTCCACCTCCGTCAGCGCACTCCGTTCTCCTCGGCGACATTATCAATTCTGCTGGAAAGGATTGCAAGTCGATGTATCGGGTGTTCTATTCGAAAGAACGAAACCAATCCATCACCTGCAGGTTTTGCATAACCAAATATGGAAAGTATCAATTCTGCAAGCGCATCAAGCCGCCAACAATCACGTCCACGCCACGCCATCCCGAGTAACGTCCAGCATAACCGAGTGGCGACGGTTAGCTTACCATCAAAAAACCGCATGCTTCGCCACTTCGGTTCATGCGTTTGTTATGTCGCGATCTGGGCTCCGTTTTCGTCAACCAACGATTTGAAGTCCTCGTACACGACAATATTTTCATTGTAACGGAATGTGTAATTTGCAGTTTCCGTGCTAAAAGAATTTCTGCACCGTTGGGCATGCGGTACACGACCCATGAACCATCGTTGTCGAGCATCGGTGTTGCCAGTTTTGATTGGCGAAGCATTAGTTTTACGTCGGATTGTGGTAATTCGCGTCTGTGCAGATCAACTGCCCGATGAATCTGGTGATTGTTTCGACGTCTGGCAGCATCAATTTTCATTGATTCTGGAATCTCGTCTGGGTCACATCCATCAACCTCTAGCGCGTTCCACATGGGCAGCTTATAGAGTATGAGTAACCATTGAATCCACTGATGTTGTGAAATTCCGAAACCCTAAGATAGTGATGCCAGCACCGCAATTCGGACATTTGCGAAACATCTTGTCGCTCATTGCCAATCTCGATTTAGCGACATAAAGAATTCATGAATTCCGTGGTTTGGGAGCAACGGTCATACAATGACCGGTTGAATCGTTTTTAACCCCAAATTACGGAGCCAATTATGTTAATCGTTTCTTTAGACCTTGGCAAATTTTCATCAATGGCCTGCAATCTGGATACTACGGACCGAACTCCTGAATTCAACGCCGTTGCCACCGACCGGCACTATTTGAAAGCCTTCTTCAAGCAGCATCATCCCGACCTCGTCGTCATGGAAGCCTGCGGCCCCAGTGGCTGGATCAGTGATCTGTGTCAGGAACTCGGCCTTCGCACACTCGTCTGCAGCACCAACGACGAAGCCTGGCAGTGGTGCAACGTCAAACGCAAGACCGATCGCGACGACGCCTACAAACTTGCACGACTCGCCAGCCTCAATGAACTCTCCCCCGTTCACGTTCCCACAGCCATCGTTCGCGAACGCCGCGCCTGATCAAATACCGCAAGACCCTTGACCACCGCATCAACCGGCTCAAGAACTCCATCCGCAGCCACTTCGCCAATCGCGGCATCCCGATCGACACCGGCAAACGTGCCTGGTGCAGCGGCCGCAATCACATCGACAACTTCCGCAAGCCACTGGCCGAATGCTCCGTCGATGAACTTTGGAAAGGCTCACTCGATCTCGAGCTCACTCAACTTGATGACTTGACGACGCATCTCAAAACGGTCGAAGCTCGCTTGGAGGAAATTGCCAAGACCTGTTCTCACACTCAGCGACTGATGACCATCCCCGGCGTCGGACGCAAGACGGCCGAAGCACTCGTGGTCACAATCGATGACCCTCATCGTTTTAAAAATGACCGGCAGCTTTCGAGTTACCTTGGACTGGTTCCCAAACAATATCAATCGGGCCAGACCGATCGCAACGGCCACATCACCAAGCGTGGAAACCGTCTGCTTCGAACGTTGCTCGTCGAATGCGCTGGTGCAGCACTCGCTACAACCACTGGGCCAAGAAAACGTATCAGCGAATCCACGGCGGACAGAAGACGCGGCGCAAGAAGGCCGGCATTGCCTTGGCGCGCAAGATCGCGGTGCTCGCCTGGGCCATGATGCGTGACGAACTGAACTGGGACGCGACGCGCTGTGGCCAGATGGGAACGGGAGCGATCAAAGTTCATCAGCGCCCCAATCGGCCACCCGGACCGGTGCATGCCGAGGCTCCCGCGTTCTCCAGTGGCCGCAGCAAACGACCTTCACGCCGAAAGAGACCGGTGAAATGTTAAACAAACCAATCCAACTCGTCGTCATCGTGAATCGCTGGCGGAGGCTTAACCCTCGACATAACGAATGCGAGGCGACGAGTTCTTTGAAACAGAAAACGTGAGAACGCAACAACGATTATGAAACCACAAAGAACAGTTCTTTGAGATAAACCAATAGGAGACCGTGATCGATCCAGTGACTTGAGACGTTTACTTCCGGTTCCTTGACCTCTCCGACGTCGACTGCTTCCAGGTGCCGTTGGCCTGGCCGGGCGTGCTAAAGAATAGAGCGAGGAAACGAAGGCAATCCACTTTGAAATGATTGCAAGAATTAATGAGACGACGCTTTAGCAGCCGACCCGCGTCGACCCCTCGAATAGTCGGTTAGTCCTCTTTCAAGTCCATGCATCGATCGCGAACTCAAACCCAACAAGGAAAAACCAAAATGAACTAGCAACCCCAAAAACACCCATTCCCAAACCACGGACTTCATAGTCGTCCGCGATCACCTAGTCGCGGCAAACGATTTTCCATTGTCAAAATCGACGACTCCGCGACTTAGGTGCATCGTTTGGTTCGCCCAATTCGTCGTGTTCTGACTATGGCGACAGGAGGTATGGAGCAATCGCCGGGACGTATCTAGTATCCCATCGGAGATGGTCCATTGCTGATCCTCAGACTGCCCTTCAACGGATATTTCAAAGCGACCCGAAAGAGTGTATTCGACACCATTGTCGTCATCAACGATATCTCGTGCAATTGCGGTGAGTTGAGCCTTGAACAAAGGAAGCAAGAACGCCTTTACGCTCGCACCCAGCAGAACAAAGTGAGAGCCAGGCCCGGTCTCCGATGGAAAATGCCAGCACTGCTTCAATGAATTGCGAAAACTCTCGTCGCCGAGATCATCGCCCTCGTCATCTATTGACTTTGAGATCAACGCTCGAATCTTATCCGATAGATCGGACGATGCATTGATCCAGCCTCGAATGAATGCCAGCGTTGCCATTTGCGGGTCGTCTCTAATGGGCGAACGCCAGCGATCACCGAGTCCGGACGATAATCTTGCAAGCAGAAAAAACCGCACGCAAGCCGGACTTCGCGTGCATCGCATTGTTATCCCACGTCTTTCGATTCAAGATGGGTTTTCCGTAGGTAATTTGATTTCGCTAGGGTCCGACGTTTCAGAAATTAAGACTGAGTAAAAGCCACTGAACTGCACTAACGTGTCCAAGGAGATTGTCTCCGCCCTGGAAAAATTATCTGGATAGCCAAGGTTTTCGACGAACATATTCAGTGTGCATCGGAATTGACTTCCTTCACGTTCGACAGTGCCATGGACAAATACTTCCTCACCATCGGCTGAGGAGAAACGAACATGGAATGGTATGCCCGGCGAAACCCCAGCAGTGGCTGTGTGGAAATTCCGGTTTGTAAACACATGCAAGTAGTAGATGTCGATTGGAGGAAAGGTTTTTGAGACTGGACCAACCAAGCAATCTCCACTGAGGAAACGCAAGATCCGCTCGCAATCCGGCGTAACCAAACAGCGAGTAGCGAGTTTCGAACGCCTCCGTGGCGCCTCCGTTCTCCTGGGTGAAATTCCGCCTGAACGGATTCTAAAAAACAGACCTATAAACCAGGTTCCCGGTTGAGCGCATGGGCCATCAACACGTCGACGCCACGGCATTGTTATCTCCGGCTTTGTTCGGAGATAAAATTTTATTAGCGGATTATCTCGAGGCGTCATCGTTTTATCTCCAGCTCAGCGGAGCGTCAACATTTGACGTTCTCTATTATCGACTATATGCCACACGGTTTTCAACACCGAATCTAGGAAGAACAGGAGGTTTGAAATAGCGGCACGCAAAGCCAATCCGCCAAAAGACGTGAAACTCTAACTTGGCCCGCCGATCATGCCGTCAGTAATTGTTAGGGTGACGGCGATGGTTTGGGGGAATTCGATACGTTGGAGTCGATGACGGTGATCGTTGCGTTGTAGGTGCCTTGGGCCAGCGCTGCCGTGGTATGGGAATCGAGCGGAGCGGTTTGGCAACTCCTTTCGTTACTTCCAGCACCCAGATCGAGCATCGAATGACGCCAGCTTTCGCTTCAGCGCAACCAAGCGACGTCGGTTCTCCCAATTCACCGGCAGGTTCTCAACGCAAGCTGATGAGCAACGATTGACATCGAAATCGACGTTTGAATCGAGGCACGGAGAAATCAACTCAGATTTCTTATTAGGGACCGCCGAAAGATCAGGCAAGTACAGTGATCACCTCTTGCGATTTGCTCCACTTTAATTGGCGTACATGAGGGGATTGAAAAACGAATGCAAATGGGTTCGAAAATCCAATTCGTGCTTCACTTCCTGAGAGATTGTTTCGATAAGGGAGTTTGCAAAAACTCGTAGGAACTATCGGCTATTTTGCTCGCTCGAGCCGGCTCCCAGGATCAACTCAAGGAAATCAGCCTTGCTAATTCCCCTGCCCTCCAACGTAATGCATTTCCCTCCCGGAGTCAACGACGATCGTTACATCACCCTTTGATCTGATAACGGTTCATTAGTTCAGCATGGTCCAAGTTGTCAATGTCGATCGATAATGGGATAAAATCTTCATTGATGATGTCAGTTACTTCAACATCGGCCCACACCTGACGTTTCATGATACGGCAAGGAACACACCAGCTGGCGGTAAAGTACAGAACAATGGGTTTGCCGGTCTCGACGGACTGTTGCTGAGCCGCGACGAAGCTGTTTGCCCAGTTGATTTTGTTGCCAGGAACATAAAAACAATACCAGGCGTAGGCAAGTGACAGTACGAGAAATGACAGCCAAAAACATTGCCAAAACTTCTTTGAGTGTTTAATTTTCACCGTCGCGTCGTTGTGGGCGGTTTTAGATACGCTATTGTTGGAATCGAGCATCAGGCCTGTCGTTAATTGAATTAAAGACGTAAAAGCAAAGTATACCATCTATTGGAAAGATTCGGACCGCATCGTTCCGGTGAAAACATTGTCCTTCTTACCCAGTCATAGCCATGCATTCCATCGAGGCGGCGGACCTTGGTTCCGACATTACCCTATATTAATCCCGCCAGCGAAGGCGGCGTCGGTGGCTGTGAACGCACCGGCACCCGCAAGGTTGTTATTCAAAATAGTCACTTCAGCATCGATGCCATCGAGCGAAGGTGAAGCCAGCACTTGATCAGCAACGCTATCCAAGTCGTGGTCACGCGTCACGATTGATATCACCCGATCACGGTTTGCCCAAACGGAAACGCGTGTCGGCTGAAGCTGTGTGGCACCGGCATTAGTTGGTAGCGAACCACCGTCAAAGGCAAAGACTCGGTCAGGGCTACCGATCCGTACAGCCGAAACAACGATCTCCGCATGGCGTGAGCCCAAGAGATTCCCTCCGGCAACCGACAATTGCCAGTTCGTTGCACCAACGGGCGCGACCAGAAACCGGCTGAGTTGCGATGGAGTTCCGCTTGAAACGCGATAGCTCGCTACCTGTGGTAACCATCCCGGCCCGGCAGCCGCAATAACATCGTCGTATCCATCGTTGTTGATATCGCCGGTCGCGATGCGAACGCCAATTGCGGGCGCGTTGGGGAACGGATTGAACTCAGCCGTTTGTTGAGTCAAAAGGTTAGACCCCGCCATCGAGGTCGAGAAGACGCGCACTTGATTTCCACCGTCTCGCTGAGAAACTACAACTTCGTTTCGCCAATCTCCATCGACATTACCAACAGCAACTTCAATGCCGCCGACAAATCCGTCGAACGCCTTGAAGCCACCGATTCGCGTACCATTCCGTCCGTTGTAAACCACGACATGGCTTTGTCCGTTGTGTTGCATTCCAACGACGATATCGGGGATGAAGTCATCGTCAATATTACCGGTAGCGACGACAACGCCACCTCGGAAATTTGGAGCACCTGGGAATGGATCGAAGCCGAAGGCGGGTGTCGTCGCATCTGCTCGATACACGGAGACAAACGGTTCAGCGCCCAATCGCGATCCCAAAGCAGTGCGCCCCGTGAACGGCACGTACGAGATGTTGTAAAAGCGAACTGACTTTGGAGTTGATCCATCAGAACTTCCAAACCAAGCCGTGTTTACGGATTCAAGCAATTGATAGTCTGGTGTGTCGGCAGTGAACTCTAAACGGTCACCACTCAAAACGCCGTTGACATTCAGCGATATTTCAAATGCGTTGGACGGCGTCACCAGAAATCGATTGGGTTGACTGTTACCATTCACAATGACACGGTCGACACCGGTATGCCAGACTCCGCTAAACGGTCGACTCGAACTGCCCAACTCGTCGGGAGTCTGGTGCACCCATTTGTCACGGACACGGTAGCCAAAATTGCCGTTCGAGTTTTGATCGTTGACGTAAAGGTAGTCGGTCCCGCCGTTGCCAACGATGTTAATTGTTCCATTTTGAATTAAATCAAGGTCGAGATTTGTCGACCCGCCGACTCGATAGTAATCGGTTCCGATTCCGCCAAACAAAACGACCTTGAAGTCGGTCTGCTCAATCAAAAATCGCGTTCCACCAACCGATGCTCCCCACAATGTCAGTTGCGTCGGATATCGATTGGTGGATGTTAAATAGATCTTTGAATTCGTCGAAGTCGTCACGTAATAACTCGGAGTATCGAGTTCCGTGTCCAAATCGACCGACATGGTTTTTGAGAGGAAGGAAGGGTTCAGAAAATCCGAAACAACAACGGTCGCCGCATTCGTAAAAATGTCGTGCAATATGGACTGACTATTCCCAGTCTTTGCGTCAACGTGAAAGCCAATCTCAACACGATCGTAGCGCAAAAGATTCAGTTTGTAATCATTCGAAAGCACTGAAAATGTTGCGGTTCGGACGCGAGTTCCCAACGG
Source organism: Pirellulaceae bacterium (assembly GCA_041399045.1). Lineage (GTDB taxonomy): Bacteria > Planctomycetota > Planctomycetia > Pirellulales > Pirellulaceae > BJ22. Next base: position 678,833 of record JAWKTO010000002.1, read on the forward strand.
GTCCCCTTGGCGAAAGTAGTTGAAATTTTCCAAGACGACGGGTTGCGTCAGGCTATCCAGTGTCCCTGTCGCCTTGGTTCCATCAAAGACATAGTTCAAGCCCGTTGACTCATCCGAAGTATCACCACTGGTGGGGACCACCGAATTGGTTTGCGAGTCGGGATTCGACGCAACGAAATGCTCCAGTCCCTGGAGCCGATAGCGACTGATTGGATCACCGGCATTAGGTTGGTATCCCCAAAGTACTTCACCTTGCTCGTTGACGCCGAAGTAGTCGAGGATTGCACGAGTCGATTCTGCCCATTGCATTTGATCATAGCCGGCTCCGCCATCGACACGATGCAACAACCCTAAATACGAGTTGTGTACCAAGATCTGATCGTCGCCATCCTCCAGATACGCGACAACCGCGCCGCTCAAATAATCGACGAAATCGTTCCCCGCTCCGGCATGGACGGTAATGATTTGGTCGTAGTTGTAGGTGCCACCAATGAGGATGAAGGAATCATCGCCATCCCCCGTCACGAAAGTCACCGTGCCAGTCGATGAGGTCGTTACGGCGCCTTCATTCACAGTCGAGAATGTACCCAGCGGCTCGCCACCTCCTCCTGGAATTTCAACCACCTCCGCGTGGACATTGAAGTCCTGGCCAACGAACTCAATCGTGTCGTTTCCGTTGAGCGTGTTCAAGGTCAGCGTTGCATCTGAATTGGATTGCTCGATGCCGTTGATATTGATTGAGACTGGAAGTCCGCCATCAAAAGTGATCGTTATCGAATCCGCGTCGTTCGTACCACTGAAGGCCGCCAGCAAATTGCGTCCCTCAAGTTGCCGGTAATCTAATAAAGCCTTACTGCTTTCGCGATTTCTGGTTCGTGTTTTCATGGCAGGTCTATGGGTTCAAGGAGTTTTGCTCGATCGGAATCTTTAGTCGTCGTTTACAAGCCAAACAACACTACCCTAACAGAAAATCGAGTTGCATTCGTTTCGTTAATTTTTAACGATCATAAGGTCCATTCGCGTTTGGTTCTGATGCAGAAGCGATTCAAACGTAAAAAATTGCCATTTGGGCGATCAAATTTGGTACTTGGTTCGTATTTCAAACCGCGTTTTCCCGAACGATGCCGCATAATTTCTTACGATTTTGCTGATTTACTTTGGAAGATAACGCAGAGTCGTGCTGTCGGAAGATTGCGAAATCACCCTTTCGATGACAGTAGTTTGCACGATTCCATCACGTCGACGAGCGGCGTTTGGGAAATGCATTTTGTCGAGGACATGGAGTCTGTTGGATGAACAAGAATCATTTGACGCAACTAATCGTTGGAGCTGGCTTGCTGACGGCCGTTTTTTACATCGGCATGCAGATGGACCAAACTCCTTTGTTGGAAAACAAAGGTGGAGATGAAGTTGAGTTGGCAAACGACGATTTAACGTTGCGCACACCACTGTTGCCACGCGACAGTGGCGAGGCGGCAGAAAGTATTCCGAGTCATCAGCTCCCAAATTTGCAAAATGTCCAAGCCCCGGAATTGCCCAACCACGACAGCAATGGCGACTCAAGCAGGCAAGCGGTTCGAAAACCCGATTTCTCGGCATTGAGGAATCGTGGAGCCGCGGCAACCAACGTCCCCGGAGCGTTGGACGTTGCACAATCCGATCAAGGCCTTCGTGATCGTTCCGACATCAACGTTCCCAGCTTATTGATTGAGGAAGGGACGCGGACGCCTGGCTTGCGAGGATTTAGTTCTCCGCCACCCCGGGAGATGGCGCCAAATAATGCTCAAGGGTTTCAGCCGTTGTTGCCGCTCGATAATTCGACGGAGCTGGCGCCCGAAGGCCAGGCAGTTCTCAATAGAACCTGGACAAACGAGTCCGGGGTCGCTTCAAGTCCAAGCGGCTCGTCGGCGAATTCGAAAACTACGAATACACCACGTTTGACTTCGATTTCGACTCAGCGTATCAGTATTGATGATTTGCCAAACGCCTCGTTTCGAGTGCACGTTGTTCGCACTGGAGAGTCGTTGCAAACGATTTCCGAGCGCTACTATCACACTCCCGATTACTATCTTGAGATTTATCTAGCAAATCAAAACGATTTGGACAGCCCTTTGAATCTGCCGGCGGGCACCTCGATCAAAATCCCGGACATGCGAGTCGATACTTCTCGTTAGTGTTTTGTGCCGAAAAGTAATTGGGGCCCAAGGGAGTGAATCCAAGTCATTCGAGCGAAATGATAGGATGCTTCAACTCATATGGACTTTGGATTCCGTTGTTGGCAATGGCACACGAGTCGAAGATTAACAACGATTTTTTGTGACAGGTTTGGTCCTGACATACGACTTCCCCCTTGGGAATCGCAGTGTTTTTGACGCTTCGAAGCTTGGATTGTAGGCAATTTTGAGGCGAAAGCGCCCGATAACGCGTTGATCCGAGTTCTTTTATGTTGTCTTTGCTTTTATAATGGAGCAATCGGTTCGTCTCAAATTATCAAGGCCAGACGTTCATCGAGTGCGACTCGTCCCGGGTGCTAGACATACCGTGATTTAGGAACTCGTCACCTTGAACCATTTGTTGTTGCCAACGGCGTCTGATTGCAATTTGCGACCGATGATTCTGTGTTGCGTACCAGCGAATTGACTCGGAGTGCAATATGTGGACCCAAGTTCGCAAGTGGTGGTTGGTCAAACTGGCCCAAATCGAATTGCCTTGGAAGCGGGACAGTCTGTTCTGGCTGGTCAGTCTGGCCTTCCACACGGTGTTGCTGGTGCTGCTGGCCCGAATGTTTCTGTCGCGTTCCGAAACGTCTATTTTTCGCTTCCTTTCCGAATCCAACAGCACCGCAGAAATCGTTGAACTTCCATCGTTGGTCGAATTCGATGAATCTGAATTCGAGGAAATGAGTGATCAGGTCGACCAACTGGAATCGATGGAGGCCATTCCCGATACGTTGTTCGATGATATCGAGTCGCAACCCGTGGAGCTTGACGTACCGGACCTAACCATTGGCGACTCGCTTATCGCCGAATTCGAAAATACGTCGTCGGATAGCATCATTTCGGTGCAGACGAAGGGAACCGCCGGCGTTTCGCTGAAAGGGGCGTCGGGGGCGATCGATCGTATCACGCAAGAGATTCTGCTCTCGCTCGACGAACGAAAAACCATGGTGGTTTGGTTGTTTGATGAATCGGCGAGTTTGATTACTCAACGCGCAGAGATTCGTTCACGCATCGATAAAATTTATCGAGAGTTGGAGCGGATGGCTGGCAACGGCTCACCTGAGTTCACCAAACACGGTGATCAGCCGCTATTGAGCATGGTATACGGGTTCGGCGGAAACCTTCACAAGATGCTCCCTGATCCGACGGAACGAACAGATGAAATTCTCAAAGCGATTGATCAGATTCAACGCGATGAATCGGGTTTGGAGTACGTGTTTTCGTCCGTGATACAGGCTGCGACCGACTTTAAAAAAATGCGCAAACTGAATCATTTGACGCGCGAACGCGAACGTAACGTCATGATCATCGTCGTATCCGACGAAGCTGGTGATGACACCGTACGTTTAGATGAAGCGGTCAAGGTTTGTTCAGGTTTGCAGGTCCCAGTCTACGTTGTCGGCATCCCTGCTCCATTTGGAAGGTTGGAAACGCAAGTGCGCTGGGTGGATCCGGATCCAAACTATAACCAGGATCCCCAATGGGCAATTGTGTCCCAAGGGCCTGAGTCATTGATGATGGAAATGGTGAAACTTGATTTTGAGGAGAACGATTTTCTGGACATGCAGTCCATTGATTCCGGATTCGGTCCCTTTGGATTAACGCGTCTTGCTTACGAAACAGGCGGGATCTATTTCGCAGTTCATCCAAACCGGGACGTTGGGGCGGCGGTTCGTCGCGACCAGACGGAGAATTATACAGCGTTTCTGCAATACTTTTTTGATCCCGACATCATGTCACGTTACAAACCCGATTACGTGACCCAGCAAACGTATTTGCAACGTTTGGGCGCTAACAAGGCGCGAATGTCGCTGGTTCAAGCAGCTCAAATGTCGCAGGTTGGCGCCTTTAATCCACCCATGCGACGGTTCCCAAAATTAGATGAAGCGCAGTTCACAAATCAAGTTAGTTTGGCACAGCGATCAGCGGCGATCCTTGAGCCGAAAATGAACCAGCTGTACGAAGTGCTCAGAGTCGGTGAAAAAGATCGCGATATGGAATTTTCGCCTCGTTGGAAGGCAGGATTTGATTTGAATTATGGGCGAGTACTGGCCAGCAAAGTTCGAGTGGAAAGCTACAACGCAATGCTGGCCATGATCAAAACCAAGCTTGCATTTGAGGATCCGGAAAAGAACACTTGGGTGTTGCAGCCTGCTGATGTAATCAACACCGGTAGCCAGGCAGAGTCGATGGCCGAGCAAGCAAAATTTTATCTTAAACGTGTTGTCACAGAGCACCCGGGTACGCCATGGGCAATGTTGGCACAACGAGAATTGAATCGACCCATCGGATGGCGTTGGCAGGAAGATTTTACCGAGCCACCGCGCCCGCCAGAACAACGCCCCAACAACAATAACAACAACGGTATTGCTCGCGTGCCGCAACCTATGCAAAATGCGATGCCCAAACCGACGCGTCCGCCACCCAAGCTGTGATGCCGCCAATATTCAGCGTTGATTGCAACGCGATACAAGCTCGTATCTAGAAAATGCAAGCGTGTGGATCGTTTCTCGACGTGCAGCCGTCTCTTCTACGAGCCGATTGAGGTGAAGCCTCCGGTTTGCATTGCCACGATCGGGGTTTGATTGGCAACCAGCGGCTTGCATTGCACCCATTCAGGCTTGTCACGATGAAGCACAGGCCTGAAAACTAAAACGGAACGCGACCCCTCAACCCCAGCCCTTTTCCCGGCTAAGCCGGGGGAGAAGAGAGCCCGAGATCATTGCGGCAACTCGCAATTCATACGATGAATCTAAGGGCTCTTTCCGGCGAGAGCTTTCGTAACGGATCCGCAAATACAAGCCCGCGGCGCAAGCAAGTGTGTCCCCAATACAAGCTCGAAGCGCAAGAGCGCAAACAAGTGCGACCCAGTTCAGCCGCAACGCGAATGAGCGAGTGTATCCTCTATTCAAACAATGCGACAGCGTAAGCAAACGATTCGGGAAAGCTATTCAAGCAAACCGGCGGCTAGCGCCGTTCCGCTCACGAGTCCAATAGCGCCGTGCCGCTCACGAGTCCACTCGCGTTGTTTCGCTCACGAGGCGGCTAGCGTCTTGCCGGGAACGAGCCCAAAGGAGCCGTGCGAGTAACTACGTCGAAAACTATGCGAATATCCCCGCAGTCTACTTCTTGTTTTTGATCGTATCGGGCAATGCAGGATCGACGATGCCAATCGCGCCGCGGCCGTTGTCTCGAATCCGGTTTTCGTAATCGAGCACGATGTTTTCATCGTCAGCGTCCCAAAATTTTGTGAATTCTTCACGGGCCGGAACATCCAAGGGGCGGACCAACCGAAATCCAGCGCCCAAGGCGCCTTCGTTGGTAAACCACCAAGGGCTTTTGGGAAAATTCGGATCTTCGATTTTCCAGTCGGCGTCGCGTGACTTCTGTCGCGCGGCACTGCGGCAGTCTTCCATCTCCAATTCAAACGAGCCGCCTCGCAGCACACGACCTTCAACGCCTTTTGGTTTTGTCAAAATCGAGTTACCTTCGACTGTTTCGGCTTCCGCTAAATGCGCATAACCGTTTTCCGAATACCCATCGAGTACCCACTCGGCTGCATTGCCATACATGTCGTATAGTCCCCAAGGGTTCGGTTCCAATTCACCGACCGGATGCCGTTCATCGTCAGAATTGTCGTAATACCAAGCGTGATTTTCCAATTCATCATCGTCATCGCCAAAATAGTATTTCGTTGTTGTTCCGGCGCGGCATGCGTACTCCCATTCCGCTTCGGTTGGCAATCGATAAAAGGCGTTCCCCAGCAGTAAACTCAAATATTTGGTGTACTGTTTCGCCGCGAATTGAGTGATCGTTGCACAAGGTTGCTCCGGATCATCTCCGGCCATAAACGTAAAGCTCGGGTCATAAAGTGAACTGGGCGCAGTCACCGCATCGGCTTTGTTTGAATCGTCTACGGGACGAATAGCCTTGTCGTTGAATTCTTTGAAAACACGATCAAGCTTCATGTACAGGTAGTATTCTCCCCAAGTCACCTCGTGTTTGCCGATCCAATAGGGCTTCATCGTGACCAAAACCTGAGGACCTTCGTCAACACGATGCGCATCGTCGACGTCTTCTGAGCTGCCCATCAGGAACGACCCACCAGGGATGGGGATCATTTCAAACGACACCTTACTACCAGGAATCGTAACGGTGTACGGAATCATGAAACGCCCACCGTCGATTTCAACGAACGGTCCCGAATCAGGCTTTTCTGATGCGATCCCGAGTCGCTCACCATCGACGTCGTTTGATTCCTGGCCTTGAATACTGGCAATAGAAATGAAGTTGATGAGTGTAATAGTTACCAGCAAGCAAAGTAATTCTGCAAAGCGTTCGACAACGCGCATATTCTTTCCCCATCAAATCGGAGCATTTAAACAAAATTCAATGACTCTATCGTATTCCGCTTGCTATCGCATGTCCATGTCGGGAACAATATCCCGGAGCGAGACGATCACAAAAGACAATTTCAATCAGGCGTTTCATGAAAGCAGTTTGTTTCAACGGAATTGGTCAAGTTATCAGTCAGAACATTGAAGATCCAGCGATACTCGAGGAGAACGATGCCATCGTATCGATTGAAACGGCAGGTTTGTGTGGCTCTGACCTTCATCCGTTTTGGGGACGAGAGGCTGGGCTTGATCTGGGAACCGTGATGGGGCACGAGTTTGTTGGGACCGTAGTTGAAACGGGCAAGGCCGTGTCCAAGGTAAGCGTTGGCGATCGCGTGTTCGCACCCTTTTCAACATCATGCGGTGAGTGTTTTTACTGTGAGTCAGGGCTCAATAGTCGCTGTCCGAAGGGGCAGTTGTTTGGCTGGCGTAGCAACGGAATGGGGCTTCACGGAGGTCAAGGGCAGTTCGTTCGGGTTCCTTTGGCCAATGGTTCTTTGATGCGTGTACCCGATGGACTGACGAATGATGCAGCTCTTTTGCTTGGCGACAATTTCAGTACGGGATATTTTTGTGCTGAGTTGGCGGAAGTTAAGCCGGGCGGAACGTATGCCGTAATTGGGTGTGGAACAGTCGGTTTACTTTGCGTGATGTCGGCAATCGCCATGGGCGCAACCAATGTTGTTGCCATCGATCGAGTTCCCTCGCGGTTGGCAATTGCGAAAGAATTGGGAGCAAGCATTTTTGACAACGAAAACGAAGCCTTTGAATATCTCGGCAAATTGACGAATGGACGAGGAGCCGATGCGGTAATGGAGTTGGTCGGAATGCCCGAGGCCCAACGACTGGCTTACCGACTTTTGCGGCCTGGCGGAATTTTGTCCGTGATCGGCTGCCATTGTTCCGAGCATTTTTCATTCTCGCCCGTCGATGCCTATGACAAGAACCTGACCTACCGAACTGGGCGTTGCCCAGCGAGGCATTACATGGATCTGTTGTCGAACCGAGTCGCCATTGGCGAATTTGACCTTTCCCGATTCATTACGCATCGATTTCAATTGGATGACTGCGTTCGAGCATACGACGTGTTTTCCAATCGGCGCGACGGCTGTCTAAAGGCGGTATTCAATGTGAATTAGACGCAGGTGACGTGCATATCGCATTTTGCCTATTTGAAGTCCTGCGCGCCTTTCGCAAAACTAGTATTTCACTCTGGCGTAAAGAGCTCCTTGAAAAATTGCCTCATCGCTGCCCACGATCGATGATCGGCCCGTTCGTTGTAGGCAGCGCCACGTGAGTTGTCGTCACCGGCCATCGGCTGTGTGAAGGAGTGGACAGCACCAGAATAGTAGATCATCTGCCAGTCGACGTTGGCTCCGTTGAGTTCCTCTTTGAATTTCTCAATATCTGCGGCCGGAACGAATGGGTCATCGGCTCCGTGACAAACGAGTACTTTGCATTTGATCGATTTGCCATCTTCGGGATTCGTAGAATCGAGTCCGCCGTGGAAACTGACGACACCATTGATGTTTGCACCACTTCTCGCCAACTCAAGCACCCCTGTTCCACCAAAACAATAGCCAATTGCGGCCAATCGATCATGATCGACACCTTTGACATTTTTGAGTTGCTCAAGTCCAAGATTCAAGCGTTTGCGAAACAGTTCACGGTCGTTTTTGTATTTCCCAGCTTCTGCGCCAGCTTCAGGTGGCTGTGGGCGAACCCCTTTTCCATAAATGTCCAATGCAAACGCAACGTAGCCCATGGCGGCCAGTTGTCGCGCACGGCCCTTTTCGTAATCGGTCATGCCGGTCCATTGATGGACGATCAGAATCCCTGGCGCGGTTTCAACCGAATCGTCCCAAGCCAAATATCCTTCAAAAGTATTCTGGCCGTCCGAGTACTCAATGACCTTGGTCTGGACTTCAGCACGCGCAAACGTTGCGCTCATAAACAGGGCGAACACCAGAAACTTCAACGAAATTGTTCGGAAGGCGGACATTGCAAAATCTCCTGTCGTTTTCTTGACTAGTCCGATCGATCAGCGTCGCCGAACCGGTTGGTTGTCTTTTAAATTGTGTTGCGGTTAAAAATGCGAAATCACGTTCACGGGAGTTCGCATCCGCATGATTTGGCATTCGCTGATTATTTTACTGATTTTGGTCATCCTAAGCATTGGGGTGTGGGGAATCAGTATTGTTAAAAACAATGTTGCCATAGTAGATCCTTGTTGGGGAAGCGGATTTGTGCTGGTGGCTCTCATCGCCATGTATCTTCGAGATATGTGGTCAACCTATGAGGTCATCCTTGTTTCGTTGGTGGCAGTCTGGGGCTCGCGACTATCAGTTTATTTGTTGATCCGAAATTGGGGGCATGCTGAAGATCATCGGTACGCGGCGATGCGCGCGAAACGGCCCAAAACGTTTTGGATCTTCAGCTTGTTCAGTGTTTTTCTATTGCAGGCCTTTTTGCTTTGGATCGTAAGTTGGCCCCTTCAAGCATTCATTCATGGGAAGAAGGACTCGATTTCGATTTTTGTCTTGGGTGTCGGCATTGGCCTTTGGGCATTCGGCTTTATTTTTGAGACAATTGCTGATATTCAACTTTCCTGGTTTAAGTCGAATCCGGATAACAAAGGACGCGTGATGGATCATGGCCTTTGGGCGTTGAGCCGGCACCCCAATTATTTTGGCGAGTTTTGTATCTGGTGGGGTTACTATTTGATTGCTAGTTCGACTGGTCAGTTCTGGACCATATTCAGTTCGCTATTGATGTCATTTCTGTTGCTAAGAGTTTCTGGTGTCGCACTTTTGGAAAAGGATATTGGGGAGCGACGACCCGAGTATCGGGAGTACCAACGGCGGGTTAACGCGTTCTTCCCAGGATTGCCGAAGATGCCGAGTAAGGCGTGAAGTGGCGGCGAACCAAATCAATAAAATTTTGGTCCACGTATTGAGCCATTGGCCATAATATTAGTGTGGAGATGGATTTTCGGCTACGAATCTGACGTTGCGACTACTACCGTGGACTTCGCAATCGTAGAATACGTGTGAAGCCTAAATATTCCTGCTTTCTCAGAAGGGAACGAATTAACGCGTGCACGATCGACAACGCTCACAAGCGGTTAAGGAAGAAGCTGCGATTCTCGTACGCGTCATACTTGACGGCCATGATACGACGGGTGCCGACCCCCTCGATGAGTTGCGAGGTTTGGTGGAAACAGCGGGCGCCCGAGTCTACGGCACCATGGTCCAGCGGCGCGACAAACCGGACATTGCTTTTTACATTGGAACGGGGAAAGTCGAAGAGCTTGCAAATCTGGTTGAGTTTCACGCGGCGGACGTCGTGATCTTCGACAACGATTTATCGCCTGGGCAGACTCGAAACCTTGAGAAGTCCCTAAAGGTCAAAGTCATTGATCGCACAGAGCTCATCCTCGATATCTTCGCGACGCACGCTCAGACTTACGAATCTCGTCTGGCAGTTGAACTAGCTCAGCTCGAGTATTCGCTGCCGCGGTTGAAGCGAATGTGGACTCACCTATCCCGTATCAAAATGGGTGTAGGGATGCGTGGGCCTGGTGAAAAACAGCTGGAGGTTGACCGCCGATTGGTTGAAAAACGGATTCATGAACTCAAGACGGAACTCACGGCCATCGAGAAACGCAAGGAACGCTTGGTGCGTTCTCGTTCTGGCCGAATGACGGTCTCGCTGGTCGGCTATACAAATGCCGGTAAAAGTACGTTGATGAACTCGTTGACCGGCGCCAACGTTTTGGCGGAGGACAAATTGTTTGCAACGCTCGACACGCGAACCCGTCGGTGGAATCTGCCAAACTGGGGACCTGTTCTGTTAAGCGATACCGTCGGTTTCATTCGCGACTTGCCCCACCGCTTGGTTGCCAGTTTCAAAGCGACGCTTGAAGAGGCCAACCAGGCCGACTTGCTGTTGCACGTTGCGGATGCCAGTAGTCCCATGGCATATCAGCAGATTTCCGCTGTTTACGGCGTGCTCCAGGAGTTGGGAATCGACGAGAAAGATACGTTGATGGTTCTCAATAAGGTCGATGCAGTCGAAAATCAATCGGATCTGGATGCGCTGCAGATTCGTTACCCGAATGCAGTTGCATTGAGTGCCAAAACAAAACAAGGCTTTGATTTGTTGGCCAAAAAAGTCAGCGAGGCCCTGACAAAAAACTTTCGCGAGGTATTGGTGGAAACGGCAGTTGGGAATGGAAAGTTATTAGCGTTTCTTTCAGCACATGGCGATGTGATATCAAAACAATTCAACGATGATACTGTTGTGGTTCACGTACGTTTGCCGCAGAAATACGTGGGATCACTCGAGGCCTCCGACGCGACCGTTCGGGATGTTCAGACTATCGTGGGCAACGAAGACGATTCCACCGAACGCATCTCAAGCCGGGACACGGATTCGCAAAATACTGAGGATGTTGCCTGAGTGATGCGTTGGGGTATGCAGTGACGAGACGAACGTTGTCGGGCCTGCGGGTCCTAATCACCGGAGCTTCTTCTGGAATTGGTCGTGCACTCGCACTGGAACTGGCGAATCGTGGAGCTATTCTCATTCTGACGGCCCGAAGAGAAACGCTACTGGAGTCTCTTTGCGATGAAATACGAAGTGGTGGAGGGAAATGCGACTGGTTTGCGTCTGATGTTACCGATGGAAAAGCCAGAACTGAACTGCTCGAATTCGTTCGGACCAAATGGGACGCTCTCGATGCGTTGGTCAACTGCGCTGGAGTGGGGGCGATGGGGGCGTTTGCTGACGCAGATTCGCAACGCCTGCGCCAGATTTTCGAAGTGAACTTTTTCTCGGCGGCCGAACTGACTCGGGAATCGCTTCCATTGTTGAAAAAAGGCCAAACGCCAGTTGTTGTCAACGTGGGAAGTGTTCTCGGGCACTGTGCCGTGCCTTTAAAAAGCGAATATTGTGCGAGCAAGTTTGCGATACATGGTTTTAGCGATGCAATTCGAGGCGAGTTTAAAGACTTGGGGATTGATGTGTTGCTCGTGAGTCCGAGCACTACCGACAGCGAGTTTTTTGACGCGGCTCTCGAAGATCAAGTCAAAAAGGACTGGAAGGGTAAAAACGCGATGCCTCCCTCGCGGGTCGCCACGATCATCGCTCGTGCCATGCGCCTTGGTAAGCGCGAAGTCATCATTTCCTGGGGCGGGAAATTTCTGGTCTGGTTTGACAGACTCATGCCGGGCGTGATGGACAACGTGTTAACCCGATTTGCCAAATAACCGTTCGTTATCCAACATTGATTGCTTGGTGGTGCTGAAGGCGATTCTATTCACCTAGCTCGGCTCCACTTCGCGGATCATAGTGGCTGTAGTCGACAATCTTCCAGTCGGATTCTGCTTCCTTCTCAAATTTCAGCGTGATTCCACGCAACGCTCTACCAGCGTAGTCGTAACGTTTCGTTGCATCGACATCAACAAACACAACAAAGTCGACTTCCGCGGTTGGGGGCGATGTCTGTTGCTGAACACGCACGTCACGAATTCCGTTAACGTAACAGGTCTTGAAAATGTAATCAGGCATCTCAGATTTAACGCGTTGAATCGTATGCGGGCGTTTGGTACTGACATAATCAACAACCCCCTGAACGTCGTTTCTACGCACGTCATCGGCAAGTTTGTAAACGGAATTAACAATCGCTTCGCGGTCGGTAACTGTGACTTGGGCGTACGCGATCAGGAGCAGCATCAAAAGCAAAGCGCCTACGCCACCAAAGGTTAAACGCTTGTCGCGTACTATTGACCCGAAAATAAAGAGCAGGACAACGACGGGCATACCAAACAAAACCACATAAAGTGGGTTTTCAGCCAATGCGTTCATGTTTGTCTCCTGGGGCTCAATTCACAGCGGTATTGGAATGGTAGAGTGCGACCGACTTGCGGCAACACAAAAAAAAACACCGGGGTAAATACCCGGCGTCTTTTGTGATGTATGAATAAAACGTCGACTAACGTTTCGAGAACTGGATGCCCCGGCGTGCACCACGCAGTCCGTACTTTTTGCGTTCTTTCATTCGCGAATCGCGTGTCAAAAACCCTTCGTCACGAAGCTTTTGGAAGTTCTCGTCGTTGAAGCCAACCAATGCACGAGCCACAGCCATTTTCGCGGCTCCGCTTTGGCCAGTCGAGCCACCGCCGTTACACGTGATGTCAACATCGACGGCCTCACGAACACCAACGGCATCTAGAGTTGATGTAATCGCAAACTGGTCCTGGATGTTTGGGAAATAGACCGCCAACTCGCGACCATTGACAGTGATTTTTCCTGATCCAGTTCCTACACGTGCTCGAGCAACTGCACTCTTGCGGCGTCCGGTTCCCAAACTTTTACCAGTATTTGCGTCTTTTTTGGCAATCAACATATCTGTTTACTTTTAATCCTGAATCAATCAATCCGTCTATTGTGTTAAACCGAGTAACCCAACAAGGCAATTAGATTTTCTTGAACTCGAAATTCAAAGGCTGTGGGTTTTGGGCCTGATGTGGATGTTCACCACCCACGTAGCACTTGAGTTTAGTCAACATATGGCGTCCCAACTTGTTTTTGGGAAGCATACGACGTACGGCTTCACGCAAAATCGTCTCTGGCGAACGCTGTTTCACTTCTTCCGCAGTTTGGACCTTCAGCCCAGGGTATCCCGAATAACGAGCATAGGTTTTCTGATCCATTTTCTTTCCGGAAAACTGGATCTTGTCGACGTTTGTCACCACAACAAAATCACCCGTATCAATATGCGGTGTATAGGTTGGGCGGTGTTTACCCATCAACATCATGGCAATCTTGGTTGCCATTCGACCAACGATGACATCCTGTCCATCGATATGCCACCATTGTGTTTCCACCGAACCAGGTTTCGCCACAAATGACTTGGTGCCAGCCACTATCAAACTCCTGCAAAATATCGTTTGGTCGATTCGACCAAGACCCAAACTCAGAATTTCTTCAACAAAACAAACGGATAAAAATACCGAAATCCCCCGTTTCCAGCAAGGGACAGGTGGCGGCAACCGGTCAATTTACCCGTTTTTTCATTATTTTTTGGTACTTTGAGTGCCGCCCTGCCGTTCGGAGCTTGGTTTTGATTGCCCCAAGCCGTGAATTCAAGTTGTTTCGACCGCTTTCGCTGACAAATTCGACAAAATTGATTCGATTTACCCAGCTCAGAAAGATTCCTGTTAAGAAGTAGGGATTTGGCAAACTCTGCAATGTCAGTCCGTCGATGTCGAAGGTGCGTGGCGTGGTTGCGCTGTGTCACGGCGCTGTGGATACAGCGTATTCATACGATGGATTCATTCTGGAACCTTGCGATGTTTGATTCGCCAACATTTGATCTTCGGATTTTTTCTCAGGAAGATGGAGCTCGCGTCGTAGGAAGCGAATCCCGACCTGCTGACTTTGTTTCCATCGCACTGCAATTGGAAGAGCTCTCAGGTTGGAAATTCACCTTCGACGCTTCGGGGAAGGGTACCTCAGGCTCAAAGGGTGTTTTTGTTGTTGATGACCTTTCAGAAGCAGTCAATAACGAAAAACGGGCATTGTCTCGGGCATCATGCGATCGAGTGGCGAAAGACCTGACGACGCTTCACCATACTTTGAGTAGCCTTCAGGACAGTTTACGTTTTGCCAACGTCGAGTTGTCAGCCAATGCTGTGCAACGTGTCGCATTAACTGATGCCCAAAAACTGGATACGCTGTTTCATCAATTATTAGTCTCAGCCTGTGAGTTGACGGGATTCGATTCTGCGGCCATCAGTGTATGGAACCCAAATGCTGGAGATATGGCTTTTCGCGTCGTCAACGGTCAGCATTTTGATGAACACCTGGGTGTAAAAAGGGCATTAAAAGACTCCAAAGTGGACTTGGAGGCTTTAGCTGGTAGTGTCGTTGTTCTTACGAAAAAATCCGAGATGGCCGTTTGGAATGCGCCTGCCAATTGTCAAACAGCGGTCTGTATTCCAATCTCCTCTCTGGACAATTTGATTGGCACATTGTGGTTGACCTCAGAGCGACGAAAAAACGTAAGTGATTCTCAGTGCAACCTTTTGGAAATCATCGCAGGTAGAATTGCGTCTGAGCTCGAGCGAGTCAGTTTAGTAACCAAAATCAAGAATGACGCAAACCGTGGGGAGCTGAATTCCGACGAGTTCCTCGGTGAACCAGACCAGCTGATTCAACCTCCGTTTCCAGATTGGAGTTGCGAAATTCAAAACTCACATTTTGGAGCAGGTTGTTCCGAAGGTCCAGGAGCCCTTTGGCGCGTCAATCATGAAGACCAGTTAGCTGTTCTGGCCTATGACTTTCGAGGCAATCAAGCGTACGAGCAACGTCGACAACTTGTCTCAGCGTTTGAACACCTAATCCATCTTTCTCTTACTCCTGATCAAATGCTGGCGGCTCTCAATCAGATTCTGCGCTACCAATTTTCGACGAATGAATTGGAAGGGCTCGGCTGTTTGATCGTCGAACCGTTGACAGGAGAGGTGCTGGGTGCGGCCCAAGGCGAGTTTTTTGTTGATTCAAGAAAAGGAGATTTTCCACTTGAGAGTGCTGAGAATTTCTTTAAATCAAAACACTCGATTTTTATTCCCCGGCAAGGCTCCATTACGATATGCCATCCCGTCTACGAATGGGATGAATTCCAAGCAACGCTGTTTCGCCGATAGATTTCACGACGAAACTGCGGTGGTGGCGGGATGGCTCATTCCAAGAGACCGTTCTTGCAGCACTTGAAACACTGATCAACTGCAAGGTTGGTGAAAACGGTAAACGAGCAACCAATCAAGTTGAAACTGTTTGAACTCCATGATCGAATACAACACAAAAAACTGGTTTCGGCACGTCATCGAATTCAGAAAAGCCGATACGCTTCGGATTCTGCTTCCAGAAATGGTGATTGTCGCATTGTACACAGCGGCAATCGCGGCCGCAGAAGACTACTGGTTCGGCCCTACCGATCAGGACGGAAACGCTGGAATTTATCAAGCGTTTCGCAATACAACCGTGATGCATTCGCTCTTGGGCTTTGTCCTTTCGCTTCTAGTCGTGTTTCGAACAAATACGGCCTACGACCGATGGTGGGAGGGGCGGAAGCTTTGGGGAGCACTCGTTAACACCTCTCGAAATCTGTCGATCAAAATTCATGCGTTGTTACCTGCCGAGTGTGACGCGGATCGCGTATTTTTTCAAAATGCAATTCCTGATTACTGCTTTGCATTGAAGGGACACTTGCGCGGGAGCATTGACTTCAATGAATTGACACTTGACGGAAGTGTTCGAGAGAAAATTGAGGGCTGGGAACACACACCGAATGGATACATACTCTTCATGTATCGCCGGGTTAAGGAACTTTTGACATCAAATCGAATTACCAACGAAGAATTCATTATCCTGGATCAACAACTTCAATCGTTTGCCGATATTCAAGGTGGGTGCGAGCGAATCTTGAAGACTCCCATTCCATTCACCTACAACATCTTTTTGAAGAAGTTTATCTTCTTCTACATTCTGACGCTTCCACTCGGCTTTGTAGCGTATTTTGGATATTGGGCAGTTCCGATTTCTGTATTTGTGTTTTACGTATTGGTCAGCATGGAGATCATTGCTGAGGAAATCGAGGATCCGTTTGGGACTGATGCAAACGATTTACCAACTGACGCCATCGCAGAAACGATTCGACTTAATGTCAATGAGATTTTCCAGGATGACGTTAGTCCAACCCTCCAACAAATGATTTGAAAGCCGTTCGTTGGAATTCGGTTGGCGGATGTGCGGTAATGTTCACCCGAACAAAATCGCTATGCAGACTTTCCGACTTGACTATCATCATCGGATAGCCCTTCTGAGCGGGCAAGTTCGGATTTGAATGCTTCCACAATCGCTGAGTGAATTTTCTCACGGCAATCGGAGTTGATAGGATGGGCCACATCGACAAATGCCTTTTGGCTTGAGTCTTTGTCCGGAGTGGCGCGTGGAAGGTTTTTCCCGCACTGGTTGCAGAACCGTGCTGCCAAATGGTTTTTTTCGCCGCAACTGTTGCAAGGGCGAGCAACCTTGCGGCTTGGCATGGCTACAAAAAAACCACGGTCTGACTCAAGAATCCGGATGTCCGAAACCAAGAATGCATTGTCAAATACAATGCGGCAAAAACCTCGCAATCGCTCAGATTTCACATTTGCCAGTTCAACTTGTATAGATGTAATTTCCATTGGGAAACGTCTCGATGAATCGCATGTTGCGCAACTGTCGAACCCAAACAGATGAAATTTTCAATGAAGTGTCGCCTTCTATACTCTATCGCCAAAACAACGGTAAATGAATCGGTAAACTAGGCTCGCATTTCATTTTGGCGGTGTTCCGACAGACTTTGACTATCGTGTTTGTTCGGAATTTCACAAAGCAACTGTTTAACAATTACCTTCACCTAAAATAGGGATTCGAAGAGCTAGCTTGCTATTCACCCTGAAACATCTGTTTCGTGACTTGGCTTTTTGCGACTACTATGAGGCGCCATTTCATTCCGAGTGCCGCGATCAAATAGAACCAAAGCGGCCGGCAAAACAGTCAAATCAGCCAGCAAAGCGGCTAGCAGAGCGACACTTGAAAGGCCGCCAAAGGTTCGTAAGGGCGGTAAATTGCTGATCGTCATCACAACGAACCCACCCACAAGTACCAGACTTGTGACGATCAAGATTGAGCCGATTTGACAGGTCGTCTGCGTCACTGATTGTCGACGTGTAAGGCCTGTTTTTTTCAATTGTTGGTATCGGGACATGAAATGAATCGTGTCATCAACTGCTATCCCTAATGAGATGCTGAACGTTAAAACGGCAACGATTTGCAAGGGTTTTCCTGATAGCGAAATCATTCCTGCTGCAAACAGCAGAGGGAAAGCGTTTGGAATGACACTGATCATACCCAAACGAAACGAACGAAAGGCAAGCGTCATGATGATAAAAACCACGATCGCTGTGGCTGCAAGGCTTTTGGCCAGATCATGAATCATGAGCCGCACGTTTCTCGCGGCAACAACAGCAGTTCCAGTTAATTCGAATTTGTATCCTGGATAACGCCTTTCAAAGTTTTTGAGCTCGTGCTCGATCGACAAAAATGTCGGTTCCATCGCTGCTGCACCTGCATCGGGGACCTTGGCGGTTATCAACATCTTTCGCAAATCCGGTCTGATTACCCGAGACTGTATGTACTGGGGCAATCGAAGAAACTCATCAAGCCAAGAGTTTCCTTTGTAGATCCCATTCGCAATATTACCGATCGAGAACGGTTCGTGAATTTTTTCCTCGCGATTGAGTAAATCATGGACTTCCGCAAGTACGCGATAGGGCTCCTGTGATCGAATTGTTTTTTCAATAGGCCACGTCATAACAACATGAATTGGCAAGGAACCTCCAAAAGTGTTGTCGCAGGCGTCGACCACTTCTCGTGTCTCGCTGTTGATAGGTAACGACTCAGTCCAGCGAATATCAGCATGCAGTTTTGCAGACTGCCAAATCAGCAACGCTGAGAAAATTACAGCCAATCCAAAAACCCATGAGGAGTAATTGAGGAGCGTTTCAACGAGTCGTTCAACAATCGACGGCTTATTGCTATCAATACACATCGACTGTTGCCGATTCGGCACGATTCTGGTCGACAGTGGTGTCAGAAGCAACATTGGGACGATGACCATCACCGAGACGTAGGTTAACAGCGTTCCCAATGCACAAGTCATCCCAAATCGTTTGATCGGAACCAGTTCCGCAAGAAAGAACGAGAGAAAAGCCACACCAGTTGTGAGCGACGTCAGAGCACAAGCAGGCCCCACCGTTTTAATCATTGAAACGATGGCATCTCTCCGACTCAGGCCTTCGTTGCATGCACTTTGAAAACCATGGACAAGGTGAACGGAATCGGAGAAACCAATAATGTAAACCAAGGCTGGGACAATCGTTCCCAAAACGTTGACTCGTTCCCCCATCGCCGAGGCTGCCCATCGTCCAAAGGACACCAATTGCCGGCCCGGCAACACAAACAATCATCGACGCCAAATTTCGAAAAATCAGAAGCGCCAAGATCGCAGACACGGATCCACCCATGATCAGAAACCGGGTGCGTTCAACTCGCGTTTTGTTGATCAAGTCAATTCTGATTGCTGGGTGACCGGCCATGCGGACTCTCAAACCAATTGGTTCGAGTACGGCTTTTGCTGCCGCATGAATTTCGTAAACTGCGCGTTCGATTTGAGACAAGGCTTCGGATTGTTCGGCCAATTCGACAACCACCAACATCATGGTTCCATCGCGAGAAAGGAATTGCCCTGCCACCAGGGGATTTCGAAGTGCCTCTTGTTTGACCGTTTCCAAGAGCTCCGTCGTCGCAGGATCCGTAGGGATTAGCGGCAGGATTCGACTGTTTTTTCGACGAACATCAACAATGCTTTGCACATGTAAAACTGACGGCAATTTGTTCAGCGTCGTTGATAGGTCACGAAACCCCGAAATCCGTTCAGGCGTAAACAATTCATCGCCATCGATGACTAACAAAACATGATTATCGTCTGGGCCGAAGTCCCGGAACATTTCTTCCAGCGTTTGGATTTCCTGTCCGTTTCGCTGGAATAGTTCACGTGGTTGATCATCGATGACTACTTTTGACGTGAAATAGGCTGCAACAATGCAGATCAGTCCTATTGTGGCAAAGCAAACGAAGCGATGTTGCTCAGCCGAAACGACGAGCTTGTTTACGAATCCTTGCTTCACGTATTTCTCACAAATAATTGGCGCAGTTCAAAATCCAGAAACAGTTATTCGCGAATCGTTTTGCGACGGTAGTTCAGCCAAAACCGTCCTTCATTTAATGTCGCCCTGATGATCGACCGAATTCCAATTCGAGGCCTTGCCAATAATTGATGTGATCGATTGTAGCCGACTAACTCCACAAACGCGTTACCGGATATCGCTTTGCCCGATTCACTGCCCGTCACTTCACAATCTCCCTCCCAGTAAATGATGCTGGTTGAACCGCGAGTGTCGAGTTCCTGATGGGGAAGCATCGGTTTAACGGATAGGCTGATGTCGAGTTCTGGAATCGTCAGTCGCCAACGATTTGGATACTGCGTCTTGGTTTTATTGCTTGTCCATGAATCCAAAACCTGCAATTTGAAATCGGCGGCCTTGAACTCTTTTACCTTTCCATTTGTGTCGATCAATTCCAGAATTTGATGGCCGTTGAAGTTGCCATTCTCGTCAAACACTCTGTAGAGCATCAATTCGCGATTGTCATCCAGTTGAATCGCGAACCAATCCCAGCCCAACAGATCTCGGTCGAAATTGCAAACACCAAATTCCCGGTCCATCCAAGCATTGCCCGAGACCGTTTGCTGGATGCCGTTTTGCGTCAACGTTCCGCTGGCCTTCATTCGTGAATAGGAAAGGTGGAAAGCCTGTTGATTCATATTCCGAAGGTAATGTCCTGCCTGACCATGTAAAACAGCCGCTTTCGATGGAGAAAGTTGTAATTCGAGGGAGCAATCAGGCATGGCGACATTCAATTGATGGGAATCACCATTGTGTTCTACCGACCACTTGCCCAATCCAACGGAAAACTTTGAAGCATTCGCATGGCTTCCCCACCAGACGGTACGTCGATGTGAATATGCAAAGCTGCCGTCACTAGTGTTCGAGATGGCAAAATGGGCAAATGCAAATCGCTTTGAAATCCAACGAAGAGGGACGACTCCCAGAATTTTCTCAACTTTTGGACGTCGCGAAAAAAAGACGACCTCAAAGCCAAATCGCTGTCCTCTCTCACCGGACAAATGTCCGCTGTAGTACCACCATTCCGTTTGCGAATTGGGTTGCGAGAACAAAAATTTCCTGGACGAGTCCAATGGAACGTTCATGTCAGTCGATACTTCCCGTTCACGAGCCAATGCCAAGCATACTCTGTTGCAAACGTTATCTTAGCAGATTGCCGATTCGCCCAATCCAACCCACGTCTACGAAAATTTTCCAATTCGGTAATAATCGCTAAACGGAATGGGAATCCACAAATTGAAAATTCTAAAGGAGTCGGATGCCTTGGCAAGAAACGTTGAAATCAAAGCAAGGGTCGACAGGGTCAATGATTTGATTCCAACGGTCGAAGCGATTTCCGACTACGGGCCCGAAGTAATCAAGCAGGATGATACGTTTTTTCAAAGCGCGATGGGACGGTTGAAGCTACGGCAATTCTCGCCAACCCAAGCCGAATTGATTTACTACGAACGCGCGGATCAGGCTGGCCCAAAACTGTCTTTCTATTTGCGAACCCCAACGAATGATCCGGCGACCCTGCGTGCCTCTCTGGAACGATCAAATGGAATCATCGGCCGAGTTGTAAAAACCAGGATTCTGTATCTCGTTGGGAAAACCCGGATACATCTGGATCGCGTCGAGGGGCTAGGAGAGTTTCTCGAACTGGAAGTCGTGATGGCGGATGGAGACGAACGTGCTGCGGGAGAACGTGAGGCTCAAAACCTGATGGACCAATTGGGTATCACAGGATCCCAGTTGATCCACGGGCGTATCTGGACCTGCAATGAATCGTTTTTTGGTCTTGATTCTTGGCAAGGCAGAGAAGTGGCGAACCTGCCTTGTCGCATCACTTGGTCTCCTCTTGAGCGGCACGGCGCTAGCCGCCGGTTCGTATGATTGGCAATGTTGACACACTCGCTTGCGCTGCGGGCTGGTATTGGGAAAATGAGCGATTGCTGGCGCTGCGGGTTAGTAATACCGAACCACAAACACAAGTCTCACGCGAAGGCGCAAAGCCGCAGAGAAATCATTCGTATCATTTGCATTAACGAAGAATCGTTAACAGGTTGAAATTTTGAATTGTTGAGGGATCTCTGATATGCCAGACCTGACTAGTCGCATCGCTTGGCCTCCTCGTGAGCGGTACGGCGCGCAAAGCCGCAGAGTTCGTCAAGGAAAAGCACAGCGTTTTCTACACACTCGCTTGCGCTTGGTCTCCTCGGGCTGATATTTGTGTTGTTGACACACTTGCTGGCGCTGCGGGCTGGTATTGGAAAATACCACGTCAATCAACCGTCAGCGAATGTTCCCGCCCTCCGGGCCAATTTCTTGATTGGTCATGGCAAACGCGTCCAAAACGTTTGCTTGATCACTTGTTGCATAGCTATAACGAAATCCTTTGCTGGTTCCCGCCGCTCCATATTCACCAGATTTGTTGACGGCCACAAAATTGATATCGATTTTTTCGATAGGCATTTGCGCGGTCTTAGCAATTCGTTCAATCGCCATGCGGCAGGCCATTTCCGGAGAATTTCCGGCTCGCATGAACTCTACAACCTGGAATGATCCACAGAATCGCATCATTCTCTCCCAGACCCGTTGCTCCGGCCGCACCCACCGAATTGTCAACGTACAATCCCGCTCCTATGATTGGTGAATCGCCGACACGCCCCGGCAACTTGTACCCCCACCCGCTAGTTGAGCATCCTCCAAAAACATTGCCATCCGCGTCGACGCCGACCATCGCGATCGTGTCATGATTGTCTTCGTCAATCGACGATTGCTCTTTTTGTTCCAGCCATTTTTTCCAGCGCTCGCTCTGGTCTGGAGTTAGCAATTCTGTTTTCTCGAAACCGTTGTCCAGTGCGTAGGCCCGCGCCATCGCCAACGAGCATCACGTGGGGTGTGTTTTCCATGACATGTCGGGCAACAGCGATTGGATGCAGAATATCTTGAAGCCCAGCCACGCTGCCGGCGCGATGGCCGGGGCCTGACATGATACAGGCATCAAGTTCAACGTCGCCCGCCGCATTTGGGATCCCGCCGATACCAACCGAAGCGTTGGAAACATCTGCTTCGACCAAACCAATCCCTGCAACGATTGCGTCGAGACCGTCGCTCGTTACATCAAGCGTTTTGATCGCTTGTTCACACGCAACCAATCCGAAGGGCCATGTCGCCACAAACACAGGGCCATCGGGCTTGCGATCGCGCTTTGACATCGTCGGTTGTTTGTTTGCCATTGCCGTTGCTCCCATGGTTCCCGCAACTGCGGATGCAGCAATGAATTGCCTTCGATCAATTGCCATTGGAAATTTCCTGTCTCGCGAACTAACGATGAATTTTCTGGCTTTATTTTAGTGACAATCATTGCGTCGTGCACTAAGCGGACGCAAGCGGACACCAATCCAATGCGAAAAACAGACACTGCATTCGAGTCACGAGCTGATTCATGGTAAATTACTGCGTTGACCGACAGACCAAAAACAGATTTATAAGGAGTGATTACGGTGGATGGCCAAACTATTGGCAAGGATTCGATTGCGGACCTGGGACTTCAGACCAATGCTGAAGTCATCGGGCGACTTGTTGACTTGGATTCCAAAACGGTAGTCGATGTCGGCTGCGGCGACATGGGGTTTTCGAGGCAACTGGTTGCATTGGGCGCCAGTGTCCTGGCTATTGATCCTGATCCAATCCAAGCCGTTAAAAACCTGTCGCGGCCACTCGAAGACGGGCTGTCATTTCACGAGGCGTCGGGAGAACATCTTCCAGTTACTGATTCATCGGTTGATGGAGTCGTGTTTGCCTATTCGCTTCACCATGTTCCCGAAGAATCCTATCCGGACCTTTGGCAGGAAGTTCGCCGTGTGCTCAAGCCTGGCGGTTTTCTGTTGGTGATTGAACCTGTCGATTGCCCGTTGAATCAGGTGATGAAGTTGTTCCACGATGAAGACCGGGAGCGTGCCGCTGCCTGGGACAGCTTGACCGTTGCCGGAAAAACGATGTTTGAGAAATCATCAACCGTCGAATACCACAGTATTACGAACTATCCAACGTTTGAAGATTTCGTTCAGCATTTTTCGTCGCGGTCTTTCAATACACTTTACTCCGAGTCAGATGTCCGAGCAAAAGCCGTTGAAGAAGCCTACCAAAGGCACGTGGGGCCCGACGGCATGTTCCTTTCGCCCAAACGTCTGATGCTGTGTGAGCGATTACGATAGACAATTGATGTGGTCAGAGTCCGACTGCACGCCCAAGTGCAATCTTGCGAACTTGTGCCCAATTGTTTGGCTATTTATCCGACGGCTTGCGTGTTTCGACGTAGAAGTTCCGATCAACCTCAATCGTCGCTGGTTGCGAGTCGAGGGATATCGATTGCCATTCCGAGTTGGGTTCGATCCAAGCTTCGACTTTGTCTTCACCGAGATAAACGCGTAGCGGCATTGAAAATCCATCAACGACATCGTCAAAGCGGTAACGCAACCCGTTCTCGCCCAATTCATACTCGAAAACAGGAATTTGTGTCGTGCGCAAATACTGATCGAAGAACGGTGTGAGGTTCATGTCTGTTTGCTGAGAAAGATATCGCTCAACCTGCTCGCTTGAAACCGTTTGATGCCAAAACGTTTCGTTCAAGCCGCGCAAGATCGTTCGCCATTTGTCATCGTCGTTGACCATGTGCCGCAATGTGTGCAGCATATTGCCACCTTTGTAGTACATGTCGCCGGAACCAGAACGGTTCAGGCCATACGTTCCCACAATCGGTTCGTCATTGCGAATTCGTCGCCGGCAACCGATCACGTAATCTTGGGCTTCCTGCTTGGTGAAATGATATTCAACAAATAAATTTTCTGAATAGTTGGTGAAGCTTTCATGAATCCACATGTCGGCTGCATCGCGCATTGAGATGTTGTTGCCGAACCACTCGTGCCCCGATTCATGAACAATGATGAAGTCGAATTTCATGCCGACACCCGTTGCGCTCAAGTCAGAGCCGCGATAACCGTTTTTATAACCGTTGCCATACGTCACTGAGCTTTGGTGTTCCATGCCCAAATACGGGACTTCCACCAGCTTGTAACTGTCTTCGTAGAATGGATACGGTCCAAACCAATGTTCGAAGGCGGCTAGAGTTCGCGGTGCCTCTTTGAATTGAGTCTCGGCAACGTCACGGTGATCGCGCAGGACCCAATAGTCCATATCGAGACTTCCTCGTTCTCCATCGTATTTTTCACTGAAATTCACGTAGTCGCCGATATTGGCATTGATTGCATAGTTGTTGATAGGATTGGTGACGCGCCAGTGAAAGGAAGCGGTGTCCGTTTTTGAATTTTCCCATTTTGTAATCAACCGTCCATTCGAAACAGCCGTCAAGCCATCAGGAACGGTTAATGTGATATCAACGCCGTCATCGGGTTCGTCATAACCGTGATCTTTGCAAGGCCACCAGATACTGGCCCCGATACCTTGACAGGACGTCGCGATAAATGGCTTGCCGTTGTCATCCGTTTTCCAACTGACGCCTCCGCTCCAAGGTGGGTTTTTGCTTTCTGTTGGCGTGCCCGAATACCTGATTTCAATCTCGTGCTGACTCCCGGCTTTGAGTGGTTCGGGAAACTCAATCAAAAATACATTGCCATCGCGAGTGAAGTTCAATGCTTGACCTTGCCAATCTATTGAATCGATTTCGAGTGGCGGTTGCAGGTCGATTTGCATGGGCAAGGGTTGCCCGACCACCTTGAAACGGATGGCATTGCTGCCCTGAATCGTCTTGTCTTCCGGTGAAAATTGAACCTGCAAATCGTAATGGAGCAAATCCCACCACGCGCGTTCGGGCGTGATGGAACCGCGAAGGCGTTGTTGTTGTTGCTTGTCGACGTCTGAACCTGTCTCTTCCTGAGCATTTACAAGAACGGACAAAAGCGAGACGAGTATCAACGAATAGACAAAACGTGTATTGAGCATGATTCGGTTCAATTCGTTTGGGTGACGCAGCAATACCTGTCGGACGTTTGGAACGACGTTAATATAATCGAAAAACAATCAGGCGTTGATTGGCCATTGGCCGTTGTGAGCAATCGGATTGCAAGTGATAGACAAATCTATTCGGCGCACAAAAAAACACCGAACCTGTCCGATCGAAACATCGCAAATTCGGTGTTTTGTTTTTTAAACTGTTGCAATCTAGCTGACCGCTGCGGATGCCAGGCCGTAAGCGGCCAAGGTTGTGCGAAGCGATTTCACTTGCGAATCGTTAAGGGCGACCATCGGTAACCGAAGTTCTCCGGAGTCCCGACCCAACTCAGCCATCGCGGCTTTGATAGGAATTGGATTCGTTGCCAAGCCCAATAGATCGCGGCACAAGGGGAACAATTTATGGTGCAATTTGCGAGCAGTGGTCCATTCACCGCGATCCACAGCAACCAGCAGTGATAACATGTCTTGTGGCACCAAATTTCCCACAACCGAAACGACACCTTCGCCGCCAATCGAGAGCAGCGGCAATGTCATCGTGTCGTCGCCACTGAGAACCGTCAAATTGGTCGTCGACAGAATTTGCGAAGCCTGGTCGATTGACCCCGTAGCTTCTTTGACCATCGTGATGTTCTCGATCTCGGCTAGACGAACCATTGTCTCGGGAGCAATGTTCTGAGCTGTGCGCCCTGGAATGTTGTAAACGCAAATGGGAATGTCAACCGACTCTGCCACCGCTTTGAAATGTTGGTACATCCCTTCCTGTGTCGGTTTGTTGTAGTACGGAGCTACAACCAGTGCGGCGTCTGCGCCGTCCTTTGCTGCTCGGCGAGTCAATCTGACCGCTTCGGCAGTGCTGTTGGAACCCGTTCCCGCCATGACTTTGCAACGCCCGGCGACGTGCTTGATCACGGTCGAAATCACATGTTCGTGTTCGTCATGAGTCAACGTTGGCGACTCACCAGTGGTTCCAACAGGAACGATGCAATGCGTGCCAGCTTCCACCTGAAAGTCAACTTGTTTCTTGAGTTGCTCGAAGTCAATCTCGCCATTCTTGAACGGCGTCACGATCGCAACGGACAATCCAGCAAACTCAGATCCTTTTCGAGTCATGATTCAACTCCTGAAACAAGCCTTCCCTAAGAGGGCTGCCAACCAAGGCAACCTCGGACCAAATCGGTCGCATTACCACTTCAAATCATAAAGCTGCCATTGCAGAATTACCAGTGTTAATTAAAGGAAGTACTGTTTTGAACTTTCGAAACGGATGACAGTCCAAAGATATGATTCACCGACTTGGCACCTTGTGATCGGCTTACGAATTATGAACAACACTCAAATTGCTAAACAACTGGAAACCTTGGCGGACCTGCTGGAATTCACCGGCGCGAACTCGTTTCGCACCCGCGCCTATCGCAATGGGGCCAGAACCATCCATCAAATGCCGAATGCGGTGGCCGATCTCGTCGCAAGCGGTCAGGATTTGACGCAGCTCGATGGGATTGGCAAAGGGGTCGCGGAGAAAGTCGAGGAGTTAATCGAATCGGGAACGATTTCGCAAATGGAGGAGATCTTTCAGGACGTGCCACGCTCGGTGCTCGATCTGTTGAATGTTCCCAAACTTGGTCCCAAGAAAGTAGCGGCGTTGTTCCAGCAGCTTGGCGTTACGAATCTGGAAGAGCTCAAGACTGCTTGTGAAAACAAACAAGTCCGCGAACTCAGTGGGTTTGGTGCAAAGACCGAGGAGTCCATCCTGGCGGGAATTGCGATTGCTTCTCAGGCCAACGAACGCATCCTGTGGGCCGAAGCCGATGAAATCGTCTGGGCGATTCGAGAACACATGAAAATATGTGATGCCATCCGGCAGATGGAGTTTGCCGGCAGCTACCGTCGTGGCAAAGAAACGGTGGGCGATTTGGATCTGCTGGTGGACGCCGATGAATTCGATATCGTCATGGATCACTTTGGAAAATTTCCCGAAGTCAACGATGTCGTTGCCAGGGGTGACACAAAGATGACGGTGACGCTCCGTTCAGGACTGAATGTCGATTTGCGAGTCGTGCCCACGGCGTCGTTCGGCGCTGCTTTGCAATATTTCACGGGATCAAAGGAACACAATGTTGCCGTTCGACGTTTGGCCAAGGAAAAAGGACTAAAGGTCAACGAATGGGGCGTCTTTGCTGACAGCGATCCCGAGGTTAGCGTTGCTGGGAAAGATGAGCCAGAAGTATACAGGTCACTTGGTCTCCATTGGGTGCCACCCGAGTTGCGTGAAAATCATGGCGAAATCGAACAGGCAACAAGCGCCGACTTCGAACCGTTGATTGAGCTTTCCGACATTGTGGGTGACCTGCACATGCACACCAACGAAACCGACGGAACCGCAACCATTGAGGAAATGGCCGAGGCCGCTCAAGCTCTTGGTCTCAAATACATCGCAATCACAGACCATTCCA
The DNA here is from genome assembly GCA_041399045.1 of Pirellulaceae bacterium. Classification (GTDB taxonomy): domain Bacteria; phylum Planctomycetota; class Planctomycetia; order Pirellulales; family Pirellulaceae; genus BJ22. Next base: position 706,717 of record JAWKTO010000002.1, read on the forward strand.
AACGGGTAACGATGGCGCGAGGACTCGATGCCGATCGTTTGCGACGGCAGTGGGATGAAATCGACGCGTTGAATGAGTGGATGCCAGACGACTTCGTGATCCTCAAGGGAATCGAGTGCGATATTCTGGAAGCTGGTGGAATGGATTTGCCCGACGACGTCCTGGAAGAAGCCGATTGGGTGATTGCCAGTGTGCATTACGGACAAAATCAACCCAGGAAGCAAATCACGGGTCGAATCATTGGTGCGATTGAAAATCCCAACGTTTCCATCGTTGCGCATCCGACTGGACGATTGATCAATCGCCGCGAACCATATGAAGTCGATATGGAAGCCGTGATGCACGCAGCTAAAGAAAATCGAAAGTTGTTGGAGCTGAACGCAAGCCCTCGCCGTTTGGACCTCAACGAAATCCATTTGTCGATGGCCAAGAAGCTGAACATCCCCATTGTCATCAGTACGGACGCGCACCATCCCGATGGACTGAAAACAATGCGATACGGGATCGTTCAGGCGCGTCGCGGTGGGCTGACAAGGCAGGACGTTGCCAATTCACGGCCTTGGGACTGGATTCGGGAATACCTGGGACGATGACAATGATACGTTCGAGTGAAGAACTCAATTGGAAGCCGGCGAATGTTTGGCGGCGTTTGGGGGCGAATCCATGCGCCGTTGTTCCAGATAGAACATGGTTTCCACAGCAGTCAACGGAATCAGCCATGAAAGCCATGAACTGAAATCGTAGTACCAGCCCATCTCCCACTGCATGACATCGGCCGTCCCGCCAAAGAGCCGAAGCAATATCGCCGAACTGAGTAATGCAAGAGTCCTCCACATCCATCGCCGATGTACATCGAACTTCATAGCAACAGCTGACCGCCAACCCTGCAGTGTTGTTGCCGTAATCGCCAACGTCAAAAAAACAAACGACACGCCAGCACTCACACCGGCCATGGGCGCCATCGCCATTCGAAAACTGCTTGGAACAAGAAACAGCAGGATGGTCGCGATCTGCAGCTTGCCCAATCGGCGATGCCATTCAGGTAAACGACGACGAATGTAATCATTCGCCAGCACCAAAGAAAGGAGCATCGTGAGCGGTCCGGCAAACAAATGAACGTAAAAGGCAACCGAGTAACTGCCCCAAAAATACGGTCGGCGGCCAAGCAAAAAATAGTTGGAAAAGTCTGGTGGGAAGTAGTCGCGATACTGGAGCACGATGGCAATCGTTATTCGCAGCACGAGTAGTGCAAGTAGCCACCATATCAATGTGATCAGACGTTTCATGTCGAGTTACGTATCAAATCGAACGTCAATTCATTGTTTCGTCGCAGGAAGGCTTCTTTTCCAACTTTCTGTTCGTTCGAGAAGCGGAAATCAGCAATGCGAGGCCTGCACCGCCAGCCAGAAGTCCTGCGAGTATCTTCCACTGTTGAAGACTGCGCGAACTTGAGGATTCATCATTCGCTTGGGAATCAAGCTGATCGACAGTAACTTCGTCGCCTGAGTTGTCGTAATAGTCGTGTGCTGCAAGTGTCAATTGGCGGATGTCATTGAAACATTCCGTTCGGTGCGCTCCTTCAGAAACACGGCGAACGGAAGGCAACATCATCCCCACCAACAAAACAACGATTACCGATAAGCCCAGTAGCTTCCAAAAGAAATTTTTGATGTAGGGGGCTCGACGTTTCGTATTTTCAACGCCGTGAATCGTCGGTTCGAATGCGTTTTCGTTCATGGCCATCTTCCTGTCGATCGCGAAAAAACTTGTGAGCCGTTTCAAGCTCAGTCGTGTTTGCCTTTGATATGCCGTTTGGCCCGATAAATCATCAATACGGTTCCACTCGCAATAACTCCAATGATCAAACCCGCGAAAACGCCAAATGCAGCACCGCCGTACCAAGGCAATCGCCAGCTGCCGAATATCAGTGCGACGACACTACCGATTGCGGCGCAAATCAACACCGAAAGGAAAATGAAAATTGCTTGGAACTTGTTGTCGCTCCAACGAACATTCACTCCTGTAACCGTATCGGTAACAACGTTGTACGTCGCACGCCCACTGGATAAATTCTTTTCAGGTTTCGTCGTCGGTGTCTCTGGAGCCTGAGGCGTTTCAAATGGGTTGTCTGGCATGGAGGCTTTGGTGTTGAGACTAGCGTAATTCGAGAAACGGTTTGCGTTGACTATTTTTCAGTATATCCCATCTCGTGGCAAAATCCCCGAACGAAATTTAATCATTTCAATCTTCTCATGGATGCAGCGCTTGCTGTATTTCGTCCAAAACCATAGGTACGTATTCGATGCTTTTTCGTTCCTCAAGTAGTTTGATTATGCTTTCGTTCGCAATCGTCCCCAAAGCCCATGCGGCAGTGGCGCGAATCACTTCTTCGTTATCGTTTAACAAGACACTCAGTTGTTTTCGATAGTTCTCAGCACCTTCGTTGGCTGCTGCAATGATTGCATTGCGGATCAAGCCTCGTCGGCGCGAACGCCAAAAGGGTGTTTTTCGATAGCGATTCCGAAATGCTGAATCGTCAATCTCAAGCATCTCGTTGAGTTCGATATTTTCCATTTGGTGATCTATTTGGAACTCGACAAACTCAGGCGGGCTCGAAAACCGATTCCAAGGGCACACATCTTGGCAAACATCACATCCAAAGACCCAATCGCCGATACCGTCCCGCAAGTTTTCAGGAACCGCGCCTTTCAGCTCAATGGTCAAATAGCTGATGCATTTTCGCGCATCGAGTTGGTACGGTTCGACAATAGCGTTCGTCGGACAGGCATCGATACAGCGTGTACACGTGCCGCAATGGTTCGTTTCGACTGGCTGGTCGGCAGGCAAATCAATGGAAAGTAGCATCGCAGCAATAAAGAAGTAACTCCCCGCTCCCTTGCGGATCAGCATCGTATTTTTACCTTGCCAACCGATTCCGGCGAGTGATGCGAACTCTCGCTCCAGCAGCGGCGCGGTGTCGACGACTCCACGCCAAACAACTCCAGGGGTCAACGAACTCACGAACTCGCCAAGCGAATTCAGCTTCTCGCGAATCACATCGTGATAGTCAACGTTGGACATAGCGTAGCTGGCAACACGACCATGACCTTTCAGCGACGTTCTCCGTTTCGGTAGACCTTGGTAGCGGGCCCCCAACATGAGGATACTTTGGGCTTCAGGGAGAACTCCGCGAGGGTTCTGGTAAGCATCTCGTCGATTGCCGATGTAAGACATTTCGCCGGCAAAACCAGCTTCCAGCCAATTCACAAGCGGTGAAAATCCGGTCGCATCGACAGCTGGGCAGACCCCCGCAAAGGCAAATCCCAACCGCTGAGCTTCGTGTTTTAACGAATTTGCCAGTTGTGACGCCGTTTCTTCCATGGCAATCCGTGTGATTTGTTTACGATTGTTTATTGGGCTATTGACGTTATTTTGTTGGCAAATAGTCTCGAATAAAAGAGCGATTTCTGACCCAGATTTCGCCGCACTCGTATTTGATGAAAGGCTTCGAGTATGATCCGCTTATCGTTTGCTGCAGTTGTCGCAATCACTGCCCTTGCCGGTTTGACTCAAACGGCACAAGCACAGTCTGGTGGTTACCAATATGGTTACGGAATTGGCGCGGGCGTCAATCATGCGTTTCCGTTTCCCGGAATGAATGCTTGTGGAGTCTTGAATCGTGAAGAGCCACCGTTCTTCGCAAAATATCCACCCGTTTACTACAGCCATATCGTTCGCCGGCCGTACGGTATCAGCCCCTACGCTGCACCTGCGGGCATTCGTCCTGTTGAAATGGACGTTCCAGTTTCAAAACCCTGCTGATTGAAAATCCACATTTCGCTCCCGTTATGGAAGTCCCAGCCATTTCGGAAGCACCAATGCTTGAGGTGCAGAAAACAGACGAAGATCTTCAGGACTTGATTCTTGAAGACAATATCGACGCAGCAAAGGAAGCTGACCAGAGCGAGTGATAGCCGCTACCCATGAAACAAGCTTGTCATTCGCATGTCGGGCTATTGAGATGCACCGAGTTCACTACACCTTGCCCGCTGCGAATGCACTTGTTTTAAAACGAGCATAGAAATTCCTAAAGCCGGAAATACGAGAAAAGGGCGTTGTGATCTAACGGATCGCAACGCCCTTTTGTTTTTGCGGCTCAGTTGCTTCAGATTAAGCGACGGGTCAGTTTGTCTCCAATTCCTTCACCAACTCCATCATCTTTGGCTTCAATTCTTCTACTGAATGAGCATTGGCGACCAATTGGCCATCGGCGTCGAACAGGAAAACGGCCGGTATTCCATTCACGTTAAACATCGAAGAAATTTTTCCATCGGAATCGAAAAAGCTCCGCCAGTTAATTTCTTGACGCTGCACGGTCGATTTGGCGGCGTCCACCGATCGGCTCAAATTGACACCAACCAGTGCAAAAGGGCGGCCAGACATTTCATTGACGAGCGACCGCTCGTCCGGAACCATCCGCATGCAAGGTGGTCACCAATCCGCCCAGAAGCTGAGCATTACGATTTTTCCTTGGTAATCGCTCAGGCTAAAATGCTCGCCTTCCAAGTCGACTCCGGAAACAGCCGGAGCCGATAGCAACGGGCCACGTACGATGGAGCCAGAGTCGGAATCGCATCCGATACTTACCCAGCTAATCGCGACTAAAGCGATCAAACTGCCAACAATAGAAATTTGCTTCAACAAAACACCACTCCAGGCTATTGGTCGTCTTTCATGTTCTTGATGCGTTTTTTCAGAAACGTTCGTACTGATTCATTGTCAGTGATGCGAATGGCTTCTGTAACTTCCTTCGTGCCTCACTCCACTTTTGTTCATCAATCAATTGTTCTGCTTCCGAAATCGCCGTGGATACCTGGGCCTCACGACTCGCGTGCTCCATTTCCTTTCGCTGTCGAATGGCGTCAACACCCGCCATCGCGGTATTCGCGGTACTTGTCCCGGATGTGTCGTACGATTCCGTTGCAAGGGAACGTGAACGATTCGGATCGCCCAAATTGGAAAAATCAAGTTGTCCGCTTGCCATCGCCAGAGTCACACCGTTGACGGGAGTCTGGTTTTCAGCTGCACCAACTACCGGAACCACGCCTGTCACAAATGGAGTGAGTTGTCCGTCGAACATCGAGCCGCCCATTCCATTCTGAACCACCATGGAGGGCACAGTTGAAGTCGCCGTTCGAGAACTACCCTTGGCGAAATTGAACCCCAGAGAGAAACCACCTCCCCCTCTTCCGCGAGACGCAAAACCAAAGTTTGCTGCAGAGTTTGGATCGTAGCCGCCGAAACTTGGGATCGCGCCTCCCGCTGAATTTTGTCCAAACGAAATCGCATTCCCGAAACCGAATCCAACGATTCCCTGCCCGGCTCCATTCAGACGCCCAGGGATATTAAACCCAAAATTGACTCCGTGATTTTCAAAATAAGAATCGCCGGTCGAATTGAATGGGAGGCCAACATCGATTTGCTGCGCCAATATTTCCACCGGAGCACTTCCGAAAATCAAAATCAAGAAGAACACAACTCCCCAGGAATTCTGATTGCATTGCATCGTTGCCTCCAATGCCTTTGCCCCTGAACTATCGCGTCTTGGTAACATAGCGATCCAAAGATCAACTTTAAAAGGCGCTGATTCCGACATTGATTCTATACGTGTTTGGCCTCACGTCCAACGACAATCTGTGAGTTAAGCGAATCGATGCGAGGTGGTAGCTGATGGGCAGGTCAAAAAAAAACGCTTCGGCAAAGTGGCCGAAGCGTTTCATTGATTCTTTGAGTTTTCGGGCTAGAGCGCCTGAAAGACTACTCGCGAGGGCGAACAGCACCTGTCAAGCCAGAGTAATCTGCACGATCCGAGTCATGCCACAATGGTTGGCCCAGTTCAACGCGTTGACGAAGGATCTCGATTTTTGCGTCCGAGCCAGCCGGAGCGTCTGTCGCGCAAAAGTCGTCATTGGGCTCTGGGAAAAAGTCCTCGTCATGTCCATATTTCAAAATGGCTTCAAAAACGTTGCTGACTTTTTTCTTGTTCGTATTCGAATTCATTAAACGATTTCCCAAAATACTGTTAGGTCTCGGCGGTGGGCGACAGAAAGTCGTACTCCAGCTTCGACGACATGGTTACGGTGTTTTCTTCGCTCGCGACAACAAAACATTGAATTCGTTTCGACGAGTCGAATGGTTCAATCAACATTTGGACCAAATTGGTTTTGTTCCCTCGGCCAAATGGAACGAAACCGTTCCCGGGAATGGCGACCAATATTGGCAGCCCGAAATCTGTCATTCAAACGCATTCAAGTTTCGCCCCCGTTGTTTGATTCGGGGAATCGCACCTTTGCATTCGAAATGCCGGCAATCAGCTGGATTGCGAACATTCAGAATTTCATGGCAATCAAAGCATCCTGATAACGACGAGTTTGTTTATTTGGCGATTCGATTTTTTCAATTCGCAATGAAACCAAGCCGGTAGTGAACCATCCGCGTCCATGAGAAAGTCATTAAGAAACCAGCTTTTTCTCGTTCGTCGAGTCATTATTAACGGTTGATAACCAAAGTCAATCTTTTTTTGCTCCAAATTTACATGGATGGTGGTGGGCAATTTCTCAGGACACCGGTCAGGTAAAATAGACGAATTGGCAGTAAATGTCCGCACGAGAACGGGGCAAATCTTCTTGGCCAGATTTTGCCTTTGCAGCTTCGTTTCAGGGGTAATTTCATCCGCAAACATACCGGACTTGCCCCTCGATTAGGCTTGTTCTTTAGGATTTCGTACTGAATGCCCAATCGATACGCCACTAAAACGCGACACGATGTCACACCGCCATTGTTGCTGGACACTGGACCGACTGGTAGCCGGGCAGGTACAAACCTTGCTCACTGTTGCCCTAAAGAACGGTTTCAAAACGTTTGGCGAACTCGCCGTGAGTTTGACTCATAGCGGCTAACGTCGGCTTTGGCCTCGAAGCGTTTGGGAGTTGTCCCGGGCTTCGTAATTTCTCAGGTCTGGCATCTCGTTTCGCAATTGAGCGAAATCTCTCGGATTCGGCTTTGGGTTTGAGCCGGAAGTTTGCGATTGGGCATTGATCGCTTCCAACAATTCAGGCGTCAAATCCGAAACGACGATCGTGCGCGAATCGTTGGGATTCGTTTTGGACTTTACCACCACGACCGCTTCATATTCGCCCCAAGAGTTCGCCACGGAATTATTTGGCTGGACATTGTTTCGATGAATTGGCGCCAACGGCTGGTCATAGCCTACGTTGTTCGCGAAAGGAATCTCCGACTGCAGTTGATTTGCGCGATCGACACCTGCCAACAATTCCGTAGTTGGCAACGCCCGATTGACCGGTGCCTGAAGGTCCGACGCACCGGCTTTTACACTTTCCGCAAAGGCCAACAGTTCAGCGCTCGGAGGGGGCGACGACGATGCGATCGCATCCGCTTCACCGAACAAATGATTCAAATTCGATTTGGCGATCTCATGTTGGATATTGTCAATCGCCGAGAAGACTCCTTCGTCAACTTCAACTGCAGCCGCGTTGCAAACGCCAATCAGATAGCCGGAACTGGTAAACAGCCCACCGCCGCTTCGCCCCACAACGGGCCGACCGAAAATATCGTATTTGTTCGCGCCGTCGTAAACAGCCAAATTTTTGATTTTGGAATGGCGAATGGTCGGCGGTTTGCCAAGGTCACAACCAATGCTGAAAATGTCATCTCCTGGGGTTACTCGGAATCCATTGGATGCAAGTTTGACAGCAGGGATTTCACGACCGGCTTTGATAACGATCAAGCCAACGTCGTTGGCATCGGCGTCGTAAGAAATCAGTTGCCCCGGAACGCGAATGGTTTCTTCATCCAGCCAGTTCAATTCTGCGGTGATCTCGCCTTGGCCTTTCGAATCGCGAAACGCGTGACCGCAGGTCAACACCAGGGCTTCGTCACCGTGAGAATGAATGACTGTGCCGGTCGCAAAGGAAAACCCTTCGGCGTCCTCGATGCGAATTCGAACCGTCGCCTGCATTGCGATGCGTTCCGCTTCGGTTCGAGGAGTGCGCGTTCCCTCGTGCATCGTCTCCGAACGATAGTCGGCATTGGCCGGCGGGAATCGCTTTCGGTTAATGTTTGGCAAATTTGTGTTGGCGGATCGGTTTGCAACGGCCGTTGGCTGGGCTTTGGTGCGAGTTTCTGCGACTGCAACTGAGCGTTTGGATTGCTCGATTGAATTGACCCAAGAGGCAATCGTTGCAGCGTCCAGGATTCCCGATTGCCGTTTGATGATACGATTTCCGTCGACAACGATAGTGGTGGGAGTTGTGGAAACCTGAAATTGCTGAGCCCACGCGTTTTGCAATCGCGCATCAATTTTCTTGACCGGATATCCCTTTGAGATCAACAGATCGATTTGTGGTTCCATTTGTTTGCATGGGCCACAGCCATCCATTGTGAAGAAATAGATGTTCGTTTGCGCGTTTGCTTGGGCGATCAGAAACAGAAAACTGAGCAAACACAACGAAACAATGCGGGTTTGGCGCGTCATCCTTGACTACTCCTGGCGAATCCTTCGCCTCAAGGTTTCCCGTGAAATCCATTTCAACGCTATTTTGACTTGCGGCCAGACACGTGTCGTTTGGTCAGCAGGTATCAGCCTCGGCTACAGGTCAATTGCCACCTACAAATTTTCAATATTTGAGCCTGTGGTTCGAATTCCCAACGGTAGTTCAGGTATTGTTGACATCGTGTCATCAAATAGCCCATTTCACCGTTTGGAATCGTGCGGGTATTTGCAGCACAGGTCCCTTTTCTGGCATAATTTGTATCGAGCGGGATTCAATCTAATCCCATACCGTTTTTTTGTCCAAACCAATCCTGCAACCGCTAGCGACTATCCATGAACCCAATCGAAAAACAACGAAAATTGACGGGAAACATGGCTCAATGCATCGTTTTCCAACGGCGCTTCTGCATCGTGGTGTTCGCGTTGGTGGCGTTGGCCGCCCAAACGGCATTTGCACAGGAGATTCCCAATCGTAAACAACAGCGAGCTGATTCGTACGCTCAGCCAGTTGTGATTCGCCTGGAGGGAATGGTTTCTCCCGGAATGCTTCGCTACTTGCGTCATCGAATCGGCAAGGCCCAGAGACAGAACGCGGATTTGATTGTCTTGGCGATCGACAGCCCAGGCGGTTACTTGCTGGAAAGTTATGAGATTGCGGAGATGATGCGTGATATTGATTGGGCCTATACCGTTGCCTACACCGACAATATGGCGTTGAGTGGCGCAGCGCTCTTATCATTTGGTTGCGACGAAATCTGGATGGCCCCCGACGCCCGCCTTGGCGATATCGGAGTGATTGAACAAGACCCCAACTTGTTTGCCTTTCGCCTCGTCCCTGCCAAGATCCTTTCGGAGGTAGTCAATTTCGGACGCAACCTCGCCGAGTCCAAGGGGCGAAGTCCCGACGTGATCGAGGCCATGATGGACAAGGACGTGTTGTTGTATACACGCGTCAATGAAGACCAGGGACAGGAGTTCAAAACTCATCGCCTGGGTGCCGAGAACCCTCCCGCAGCACCATGGGAACTGGTCATGGAAAGTGGCGAGGAACGCTTTCTCACGTTGTCCGGTGCAAGAGCTGCGGAACTGGGACTTGCAACTGAAAACGTTGCGGACGTTGACCAGTTAGTTGGCAAGATCAACGGTAACGCAGATACGGTCATCGTGTATCAACACTCAACAAGTGATTCGATCGCCAATTTCCTATGCCATCCATTCATCACGTTTGTCATCGTGATTGTTGGGTTGTTGGCGCTGTATTTGGAATTAACCGCTCCGGGAATTGGCGTGGGTGCCGTTGTTGCAGCCCTGTGTACGATTCTGTTTTTCTGGAGTCGATTTATGGGCGGGACCGTCGGTGCGTTGGAGTTGATTCTGTTTGCTGGTGGCATTGCGTTCTTGGCGATGGAATTATTTGTAATTCCCGGGTGGGGAATTTCCGGCGTCATGGGGCTGGTCCTGATGCTCGCAAGCGTGGTCATGGCCGGGCAAAATTTTGTGCTGCCACAGAACGCCGTGCAATGGAATCAATTTTTGACTTCGCTGATGGTGATGGCATGTGCGGGATGTTTCGTGTTGTTGGGAGCCGCGTTTATCACCAAGAAACTGGGGCGAATCCCGGTGCTCAATCAAATGATTTTGGCGCCGCAGCCGAACGGAACGATAACGATGGGAGGCAAAGAACCAGATGGCGCGAAACCCGCATCGGTGACTCATCCCGACGTGTCGATTGGAGATTGGGGCGAAGCAGTTTCGCCACTGCGGCCAGCTGGGATGGTACGTTTCGCGAGCCGGAGTCTGGATGTTGTCAGCGATGGTGAGTTCGTTGAACGAGGCCAGAAAGTGAAAGTCGTTTCGATTCAAGGGAACGTCGTGAAGGTTTCGATGGTCGTCGACCTGGAAGACACCCAGGCGTCCGGCACAAGTTAACGGCTTGTCCCCAATACCAGCCCGCAGTCCCCAATACCAGCCAGCGAGTGTGTCGAAAACGCTAATCATACGCACCGGCGGCTAAAGCGCCGTTCCGCTCACGAGGAGGCCAATCGATGCGACAAGTCTGGCGTATCCAAAATCCCTCAACCATTCAAAACTTCATTCTATTGACGATTGTTCGTTCCTTGAAATGATACGAATGATCTCTTTGCGGCTTTGCGCCTTGGCGTGAGACTTGTGATTGTGGTTCGGTATTACCAGCCCGCAGCGCAAGCAAGTGCGTTGATTTCATCACCTAATCGTTGACGTATTCTTGATTTCGACTTGTGTCTAGCTCACCAGATACAATTTCGTAATCTATGGCGACAAAAATTCCACGATCAATCAAGTCGACGAAACTAAGCTTTGTGTGTCGGTCAATGATTTCGCCCGTGTCTTCAAACGATTGAATGCGTACAAGGTTCTTCTCTGTTGCGATCGCCTCCATGTGTCGACGGAACAAATCATTCAGCGGTAAGCCACGGAAATAAATCTCACGAACCATACTCGGCGGGTGATAATCCGGACGACCATTTGACGACACAATGTAAGACAACGGGTCGATTGTCGCTGAGGCAACGTTCTCTCGGTATTCGGTACCGTTGGCGGTAAAAGCAAAGATCGCTCGATAAAAACACTGTTCGTTTCGATGTAGCATTCTCAGTTGTGCGGCTGTCGCTTCGACACCCGACATAGTTTTAACGCTGAAGGTTGCCGAGTGAAACCCCAGTCGCCTTGCTTGCTCAATACACTCAAGCAATTTGGCTTTGGCTGGTTCGGGAATATCCTCCAATGCGCATTGATCTTCGGCAAACGGACGTGGACTATCGACGAAACCCTGATTCATCTTGAGCAGGCCGATCTTTAGTGCGAGCCACACGGCGGTTCCAAGAATCGGCTTGCGTGATATGTTGATGAATTCTTTGAGAGTCGCCTTGGAGTTGTCGATGCGGTATCGAGGTGCGAATGAGCCCGAAGGTCGTGGCGCCAGCGACGGAGGCGTGAATGGGTTTGAGTCGTTATTCATTTGAGATTTGAGCGAGAGGTTGTATGTCGTAGGAAAACGAAATGGTGAAACAGTAAATATTTAAGGTCGCTGTCTTGCTGCCTGTCAACTATTGATGAAAACAGTCAGTTGTTCACGAATCCGTTTCAATTCACGTTTCATTTTGGCGTAGCCAATCACACCGCCCATAGCGCCCGACATTCCCTTTTCAACACTGATCATGGCCCCATTTTCGTTGCCCCTCACCGTTACCTGAAATCGAAATCGATTTACGAATGCGCCGAACAGGAGACGTAGCAAATTGCTCCCCTTGCCGTAGCAGCCAAACTGCTGAGTGCCGGACTCAAGGCGGTAACCTTGGGCACTAAAAAACTCGCCAACGCGGGCCGCCGCTTGCGCCTCAGGTTCTGACGATTGCAGAACCCAATCCTTGGGAGCCTCGGCTTCGCTCAAAGGAGCTTGGTAGGGATTCGACATGGTTACAACCAGTAATTGAAAGTTTCGGGGATTCAGCCAATCAAGCACAAGTCTATTCCCCGTATTGGCCCATGCCAAGCAGTTGAAGGGTGGAATCGATTTGTGTCGGAGTCCGGAACTCGCTGTCTTGCGAAGGTGCCCGTGCAGCCTCTAAAGCACCGGTCGACGATGGAGGTTCCATGGTTCGCAAACGGGATCTAATCCATTCGACGCAATTCGTCGATATTCGGCAGAAGCTACAAACGACAACAACGCGTCTCTAGTTTCGTTGATCCCTTGTGCGGTTACGATTGCTTGGGGAATGATCTCTTTATCGGTGACGAGGCAATCGTTGTCAAAAAGAGGTTTGACAGGGGCCTCTCGAACAATGCGGATTAGGGCCGCTTCCGTGTCCGAGCCAACTTCAATACATTGCCCATTGAGAGTGAGGCGGCCTGGATTGGGAATCCCAGACCTTCGCCATTGATTGACTGCGACCTGAACAACATTTTTCTCGGCGTCAAACCCTCTCAAGGAAATCTGCTCTTGATGCAATACCGGCGACGCATCGAATAGTTCAAGGTAACTGGGAATGTGCATTGTAATCGAGCGCCTTTGCAATTGTCGGGAGGTTTGCGTCTTTGTTCAATTAATGCTAGTTGCCGTCGGTTTTTCCCTTAGTCAAAGCGGCCGACAATTCGTCGAGCACCTGCTTGTTAGCTGCTTCAAAAAACGACCGCATCTTCTGTGAGTCTTCATCATCAGTGTATCCCAAGCCTACGACTGTGATCTTGGTGCGTGCTGGCGTTATTTCGGTGAAATAAAAAACGGACCAAGTCGACTTGGCAGCATTTTCAAAGGGAAATCCCTTGGGATATTTGGTAGCTTTGAGCGAGATCATTTTTCGCGGATCAAACGAAAGTATTGTGCTTTCAATAGTAGTTTCATCCCCAAGCCGGCCTTCGGCGTTGTAATTCGAACGCATTTTCCCACCAATTTTCAAATCGATATCGGCCAGCGGAGCCATCCAAGTCTTCAATCCCTCCGCCGTCGAGAATGCCTTCCAGACTGAATCCACGTTTGCATCGATTTCATATTCGTAAACCGCTCGATCTTGCTGCGCGGTCAAACACGCGGACGGAAGGCAAATCATCGAAAATACAATTAGGTATCTGAAAATCATTGTTTTGACTCCAAAGTAATTAAGTGCATATTGTCGACCTTGCGAGATGCGAGTGCAAGCGAATTCCGAGTGAGTCGATCGATCAATTTGCAGAACAGTCAATTGGCGATTGGGACTGCTCATCTTTGCGATGGTAACGCTGCTTTGCGTTCCAGCCGAGAAGACACGGTGTTTTCTGTGTACACGCGACAGGGTTCGAACCTGTAACCTCCGGTTCCGTAGACCGGTGCCCCTTTGCATATTCGAGTACGGTAGAATTCTTTACGTTGCAAGGTGTCAAATGGAGAATTAAACGGTGAGCGAGTTACTCAACAGTTTTAGAACGAAGCCAGAGGACTTCAAGGAGTTTTCGAGTGCATCAAGTTTCTATGATCGCCTAGTGAATTTTATTGGAATATCGAAAAGTCGTTTTGTATTTCGTGGAGTCGGCGACTCAAGGTTCAAATTGATTCCAACAGCGCTTAGAACCAGAGAGGATGATAAAAACAGTTTCGACAAGCTGATGCGAATCAGTGGACAAACAGGTCAAACAGAAGTTGAAAACGACGAAGTTACTCAAAGATTTCGTGAGTGGCGAGTTGTTCAGAGATTCTATTCGGAGGCAAACCTCGCCGGCTTGCGACTCCCTCAATTGGATCATGAATTGCATGAGAAGTTGCTCAGGTTTGAGGATTCAAAAGTGAATTTCAGGACGGAATTAGGCGTATTTTTAGACCGAAATCCAAAGGCAAGTAACGTCTGGCCACCCAAAAACTTATTTAGCATTTTTGCCATTGCACAACATCACGGCCTTCCCACGCGTTTTCTAGATTGGTCCTTAGATCTGAATACAGCGATTTACTTCGCGGCGGAAAATGCGTTGAGGTTCAATTCTGCTCAGTTCGGGGTATGGCTTATGCCAACTGCGCTGCCAGACATGACATTTTGGGATACTGGGAAGGCGCTGCCGCGAACGTTCCGTTTACTCACAGTATTCGACTTGTGGAAACACCTCGATTTCAGAATCCAAATTTGAGCAACCAACAAGGTGTGTTTACTGTCAACCACGGTTTCATCCACACAAATAGCGGTTCGGAACATGATTTTCCACTTGTTGACCGTCGTTCCCTAGTAGAACTTTTCTCGGAATTCGGAGAGAGCAATTTTGCGAAAAGCACTTGTCGGTACAAACTAAGGCTCAGTAGATTTACATTTGCTGCCTTGCCAACACGGCTTGCTGGTGATTTGTTGAAACTGATATTTCGGTTAGGATTTACACCTAGCAGAGTTTTTGCTGGCTTCGATGGTGCTGCGAAATCGGTTGAAGGAAAGTCGTTGGTGTTTCCAGAAAAGGGACAATAACGTGTTTGTGCGACTGGCAAAGAAATTCAGAAAAGCCACACAATCTCGCCTGACAGTGTGGCCGTTGCAATTACGCATCTACTAGTGCGGAACAGAAATTGCGATGAACGAGAATGGAGCCTCGGATTGTTTTCCTTCCACCACGTCCCAAGTTTTTACTAAAAATCCATCCTCGCCGATCTCGTGGGCAGAAGGAAAGCTCTGCGAGTCTCCATTAGCAGTGGCGACCAAGGTCGGTGGCGATGAATGAGAATTAAAAAATCGAATTGTATAACGTCCAGGTTCGTGCGACTCCAGTTGCCAGTCATTTGTACCAGCAGGTCAATCGCATGAAGGATAGTCTAAATCACTTGGAAAAATTGGCGATAACGGCTTCGAGAGCTTGAGAACTCCATCCGCAGACCTTTCGTTTACATCTCAAGCTCGTCTTTTTGATCGAAGTGTCCTGTTGCAGGATAGAAAGCGCTAATCGATTGATAAAGCCGGCGATAGCAGCGCCATTATTTTTTCGATTTCGTTTTTGGTCTTCGCTGAAGGTGACATCAAGACTCCAGTGCAGTTGATTTTCAACTTTCCAGTGCCCTCGAATAACACGTACATGATCGCGCACCACCGGTCGCATGCTGCTGACAAAGAAAGAGATGGATTCGGTTTCTTTCACCGACCCGTCCTTTTGAGGTCGCTCTTGCTCGCGGTACACACTCGCAATGCTGCGAATACCAGGGAATGCCGTTTTCAACGAATCCGGAACCGGCATTACCTTGTAAGTTCTTGTGATCCGGTTTTTTCTGCCCGACTTAATGCAAGACTTGTCGACCTTGGTTCGTAAGCCCGTTGATTTAGCTGCTTTCTCGGATTCTTCAGCCGCAATGAAAGCATCCAGAACTGACTCGGCCAGGTTCGGTTGATTTCGCTTCACGGCAATCACATAGTCGCCGCCTTTATCAATGATCGATTGAGCCGTTTTTTGCTGACAATGCAATGCATCGAGGGAAATGACTGCGCCGTTGACGCGAATCATCTCCAGTAGTTTGGGCACTGCCGAAATTTCATTGGATTCGTCGTCGACAGACTGTTGACCAAAACAGATGCCTTGTTCGGTCGCCCATGCGTTAACCAAGTGCAACATTGATGTTCCGCTGGCAGAATCAAAAGATCGCCTTAGTGACTTTCCGTCGATCGCAATGTGTTGCCCATTGGAATCTTTGCCTAATAGACATAGCCACCGAGTCAACGCACTGCAAAGCTGATCTTCGTTGAGCATATTGAAGATGCGTGAGAACGTGTCATGAGAAGGAACGCCGTTCTCCAGGGCAAGAAATTTACGGAACCATTGGAGTTTCTCTTTTGCAAACGCCTCGACATCAGTCCATGAATCACAGCCGCAGATCGCGGCGCAAAGAGCGATGAAAAGCATGTCAATCAAGTTGTGAGTTGACTTGCGACTTCGAGGGTCTTCTACGCTCGCAAAGACTGTACGTATCTCATCGGCATTTTGTTTGGTAGCAACTGCTGCTATCTCCGCGCCTGACATCATGATTACCTCCGTGATGGTTCTTCCTGAAGACCAAAAAAATTTGATCCGAACCATCTACGAACATAAAATTCATTCCGTTCGCTTCATGCGATTGACCTGTTTGTACCAGGTTCAATAACAACGCCATTCGCGTTAACAGATCCGCAAGATATTCGCATTTTAATACTCCCAAAATTTGAAGAATCGATTGAAGTAAACCGCCAAGTTACTGGTGAACGTAGCGAGTCGTTCGCATGCATTATTAGCCGAGGTTTTTCATTGTTACGCAGTAGAGTTTCAAATGGTTCTCAATCATAATTGAAACTCAAACATGGAATTCCGTCGCAGCCTTACAACGCATGCGCAAACCCCTTGCAACGGATTCAGTCCCATCGCTTCGGGTCTGGTGGGCATTCATTTTTAATTCATTATTTGCGACTTGAAACATCCATCAATTCTGCTTCGTGGAAGTATGCCATGGCAAAAAAGGGAACACGAAATTCGAGAGCGAAGTCGGCGAAGGTTAAGCCAAAGTGTGGCTTGATCATGCCGATTTCGGAATGTGCGGGATTGCCGGCAAGTCACTGGGCTGAGGTTAGATTCATTTTTGAATCTGCTCTGCGAACAAAGTTCGATGTTGCGATGGTTAGCGAAAGCGATAAAGTTGGTTTCATCCACGAGTCGATTGTCGTCAACATTTTTGATAATCCACTTGTAGTTTGTGATGTTAGTGGATCCAACCCGAATGTAATGTTTGAATTGGGAATGCGGCTGGCGGCAGACAAGCCAGTTGTTATTGTTAAAGACCAAAAGACTGATTTTCATTTCGATATTTCGCCAATATTTCAACTCGAGTATCCACAGGATTTGAGACATGGTTCAATTGAGATTTTCAAGAAAGATCTGCTGAGAATTGCAACGAGCACGTTTGATGCTTCCAAAGAGAAAAGCTATTCTCCGTTTCTAAAGTACTTTAAGAAATATGAGGCAAAGTCGATTGAGAGCGTGGAAGAATCAGGTGAAATGCGGCTTGAGCGAATGGTGAGTGAAATACTTGGAATAGTAACTTCGCAATCGCACAAAACTGAAGCGGTTTTCTCTCCGAGTGTCTTAAAACGTCCCCGTTCGAGACGATTCGCAGACACGAATGAGATTCAGGGACTACTTGAAAAACTCAAATTTGCTGTTTCAAGAAGCGAAAGTGAAAAACTCTTAGAGGATATCGAGACAATTTGGTATCGTGATCGAAAGACCTTGGAGGATATGGCTATTCACACCATGGTCTGGAATTATCTTCCTACAGTTCGTTCAACTTTTGCGGAAGCAGAATTGAAGCGAATATTTAACATTACTTAATTCCCGTCCGAAACCCGCCCAAGCTTCTTGCGGTGATGATCGGCAGAGTTGTCTCGATTAGTCTCTTTGTGACGCATCTTTTCCATTTTCAGTAGTAATCATGTTCCGGCGAGGGTACACGACGCGCGCAAAGCCTCTGCTTTCGTGAACCCGTCGCCTCCACGCGGTCTTGATTTCCCGGCCCTCCGCGGAATGGAAAGCTCCTGCGCGCGCTCCGGACGTTTCCCTACCGCTCCGGGCCTCGCTGCGGGTGAGTTACGTTTCGAGGTTGAAGATCGCGCGGAAGAACTGGACGGCCTTGATGATGGCGTAAAGGCCCGCGGCGATGAAGATGAGCACGAAGGGGGCGTTTGCGTTGATGATGTTTCCTGGGAAACGGTAATGGCAGGAGGAAAGGCGGCCGGTTATGTTGGGGGCAATTGGTAACCGTGCAGGAATCAAAACTCCTAAGCAGATTTTTCGTTTGGCTCACTATCGCACTGCTCGTCGTTCAATACTTCCAGATACTTGGCGATGATCGCGGCATTTAACTCAGTGCGAGATTCGGAACATATCGGATGCGCGACGTCTTGGTACTGTTCCTCTCTCGACAGGTCCAGTTTCTTCTGCTCATGTCCGCAGTGGTTGCAGTAGGTTGCATTGAACGCGTTGTTGGTTCCGCAGCGATCACATTTGATAGTACGTTTTCGGCAGGGCATTGCCACGACGATGCCATGGTCACCTTGCAAAACGCGTATGTCCCTGATCGCAAATTCGTTATCGAGGACAATTGAGCAAAATGCCAATAGCCTATTGGATTGATTGCCAGCAAGTTTGATTCGGATGTCGGTGAGGTTCATTCCGGAGATTCTACCGATGCATCTCGTTGTAAGTCAAATATTTTCGAAATTTTGCGGTAAGCCGCAAACGATAGGTAGAGTTGAGACTACAGTAGTCTTAATAGCCGGTCGATCATCGTGATTCTTCTTTGCACAATCAACTTTGACCTGACTTTGCGTCGGCCGGCTTTTTTCCTACCTTCCCAGTCCTCGCATAAAAAAAGCCAGGCATACGTTCCCAGCTCAAGTTTCTGTCGGCGAATATCGAGCCTTACTCACTTTAAAAAGGCAATTGGCAATTAGACGGTTTTGGAAGGGCGGAATGCCTCTGAGGCCGAATTGAGGCTGGTGGTAGTAAGACACCGCCACTCCAAAAGCCGCCTTGAGCAAACACAGCATGTTGACTCGGCGGCACAATAGAGAAAATCAGGTGAAGCTCGAACACCATTTTTTTTCTACGGTTCTAGTCCCTCGAACTTGAACACAATTTGCTTGTCGTCTTTGTCAGTCGTTTTGTGCGTGATATTAATTGGGAAGATATTACGGAAATCGGTGTCATCGGGAATACAGTACCAATATTCTGAGTACTCAAATCCGTTTGGAATTTCAGAGTTGGCGACGACGCTCATTAGTCGTTGATTTCCAAAAAGGAATGGCTCAATTACAGTTCCGTCGATAAGCTCGATTGTCGTAGTGCCGGATATTTTGCCTTGACCAGACTGTACAAGGGAGAAGGCGATTGTGCGTTGAAGGTTTTCTTTGTCTTTTACAAACGGTAGCAATGGCGCTGGAGTTGTTGCCGTTGCGCCAATTCGTTGCATTTGAAGTTGATTGATGCGGACTTCGACTCCGTTTTTGGTGTCAAATGCAATCGCATTGACCGAGTCGTTAGTATTGATCAATGTGGGCGACTCGAACTTCGTCACCAGCGGAACAATTGCCAATAACAACCAAAGATAGCGTCTCATTCAACTTCCTGTTTTCGACGAATATGGGATGAAAGTAATTTTAACCGTAATCTCAGCGAGCGGTTTCGAATATTAAGACGAATTCATATTGAGAATTCGAACGATGCAATCGCGACAACTTCGTTGACCGTTGTGGTTTTCTCGTTTAGCGTCAAATCTGGTGTGTCGCCGGATTCACCGGCCGTGCCCTGGAGGATGACGTTGCCCAGGGCATCTTTTGCGCGGAAGTGGCCGATGTCACCAGCTGCGACGGCTAACTTACCGGCAATTCCAGTGGCAGCGATCGATCCTCCAGACGGAGCGCCAAACGCCGTGGTCGCAGAATAAAGTGTCGCAAGCAACGTGCCCGAGTCGGCATCGTCCGTTGATGCAGGTGGAGTTCCGGTGCGGAGCTCCAGCGAACCACTGTTGAGCAACGTGCCCAGGGCAGCTAGGTATGCATAATTGGCGATGTCGGTAGCAGCGGTGGCGAATGCAATTGTCATAGTCTTTCCTAGATCGGGCCGCCGACGTCGTATTCAGATCCAGTAACGGATCCACTCGCATCGGGTGTTGGCGGTTTGAGGATGAATGATCCGTTACCAATATTGGCTGGTGTTTATGGATCGGTACCGGAACCGGTTTGAGCACCTGCAGCAACATCAACATTCCAGCCAGGCGAGCGGTTCTGCCAATGCCGGAATTCGGTTTCCTCGATGGCCTAGTTTTTTTAAATCCACAATTGAGCGTTACCGCTGAATGTTCCGGAACTGTTTTGGCCAGTTTGCTTCACGCCGTGCGCAACAGTGACCGTGTTTTTTTATCGTTCAAGGTTGGCCAAACGGGTGCGCGGAATCGAAAGAAAACGTCACAACTGAAAGCTAGATCACCGACTGAATAAAGATCGCGAAGAGTGGCGCGTCCGTTCGCTGGCGTAAGTCGTTTTGGAGCATGTGGAAATCGCACAAAAAAGGCCAAGCCGGTAGACAGCCGGCCTACGCTTCGGAGTCGTTTTCGCAACAGTGGGTCCCTAAAGCAAAACCCTGGTTGCTCTACGGTCCTTATTCCATTTGGATTTCCTGTTCGTCAACCCGTACGCATGCAGGGTTCGACGCGAGAGTGCGACCGGTGGTAAGATCGAAAACACCCCCAAAAATACACCCGACAGGGTTCGAACCTGTAACCTCCGGTTCCGTAGACCGGTGCTCTATCCAGTTGAGCTACGGGTGCTCGTGTTTGAGACGCTGGAGTTTAGCCTTTTTTATGGAATGATTCAAGGCGTGGCGGGTGCGTTGTCGCTGGTTCTCCAATTAGCGACAAAGGGGTTGATCGGCAGGTTGGCTCAGTTAAGTGAAATGTTTTTCGATTCAAAATCTGGAAACTCCAATCATCAACAATTCGCTCCTAAACGAAAAGAGGCGTTGCCGAAAACCGACAACGCCCCTTTGAATCGTTTGTTTGGATTCAGGAACTCAAATCAGTTCCCGACTCAAACTAATTGCAGCATCCACCGCCACGGCGGCCGAACAATTTGCAACCGTTGAACAAGCGGCAACCGCCACGTGATCCACCGCAACCGCAGTCGCTGCTAACAGCGCCGCAACCACAGCCAGTGCTTACTGCACTGCCGCAACCGCAACCACTGTCAACGTGAGCTGAACCGCAACCACAACCAGCAGCTGCACCGCAACCGCCGACTGAGCCACAGCCACCAACTGAACCGCAACCACCACAGCTAGGAACCGATACAGGAACCTGAATGGTTTTTGCAACTCGGTGACAAACAGTTACAGGAACTTGCTCAGTGTAAGTTTCAGGAACTTGAACTGTGTAAGTCTGAGTTTGTGTTTGTGGCTGGCACTGCATAACGGTTACAGTGCGAGTCTGTGTTTGTGGAACCATAACAGTGTAAGGAACTTCGCGAGTGCGAGTTTCTTGACGTGTTCGGTTAACAGTCACAGTGCGAGTTTGCGTCTGAGCTTGCATCGTGGTTACAGGAACTTCACGAGTTTGAGTCTCTTGACGGCATCGGTTAACAGTAACCATACGAGTTTGAGTTTCCGAACGCATACGAGTTACAGGAACTTCGCGAGTGCGAGTTTCTTGACGCATACGAGTTACAGGAACTTCACGAGTACGAGTCTCTTGACGGCAACGAGTTACAGGAACTTCGCGAGTCTGAGTTTGAGTTTGGTACTCAGTTACATTAACGGTACGTGTTTGCTGCGAAGGCTGCATAACGGTAACGTTGTATGTGTATTCCTGAGGAACCTGACGAGTGCGAGTTACTGTGTAAGGAACTTGCTCTTGAACTTGGTTAGAAACCCAAACGCGACGAGTAACAGTTTGAACCGAAGGAGCACAACCGCAGCCAGCGTCAGCTACAACAGCTGAACCGCAGCCACCACCACAGCTTCCGCAGCCAGTTGCAACTGCACCACAGCCACCGCCACAAGTGCTAACGCCACAACCACCACAGCTGCTTGCACATCCGCCGCAACCGCCACAGCTGCTTCCGCAACCGCCGCGATGCAGGATACGACCACCGAATACTCGGCCACCGTTGCTGCAACCACAAGCTGAACCACCACCGTAAACAACGCCACCAGAAACAGCGCCACCACAGCTGCTGCAACCAGTTGAAACTGGAACAGACTCAACACGGTCTTCCCAGTGACCTGCGTCACGGCAAACAGTGCGGTACATGGTTTCCTGATACTGCTCGCAAACCATACGGGTTGCAGTGCGAGTTTCAGTCGATGGAACCATAACTGTGTAGGTTTGCTCAACCTGACGAGTTACAGGAACCGAAACAGTGTACTGCTGAGAAACAGTCTCAGTGTAAGGAACGTTGACAGTGTAAGTCTGTGTGATGTTCTCTGTGTAAGGAACGCAAACATTGTAAGTCTGTGTTACGTTCTCTGTGTAAGGAACATTGACAGTGTACGACTGCTCAACTTGCTCAGTGTAAGGAACATTGACAGTGTAGGTTTGGGTCTGTGTTGTTGTCACAGGAACCATCACTGTGTAGTTCTGCTGAACTTCCTCAGTGTAAGGAACGCATACGTTGTATGTTTCCGTACGAGTTTGCTGCTGAGGAACCATTACCGTGTAAGACTGTTCTTGCTGAACAGGAACTTGAACGTTCACGGTAACTTCACGAGTACGAGTTTCAGCGCGCATGCGAGTGCGAGTAACGGTTCGCATCTCAGTAACTTGCTGGTTCTCGTAAACAGTTTGTGTTTGGTATTGGATGCTTGAGCCACAACCGCAGCCACCGTCAACATATCCACCACCAACCACTGCGCCACCGCAACCACCGCCACAAGGCGATTGGACTGCGCTGCCGTAACAATCACCACATGGGCTGGCCACCTGGCCACATCCACATGGAGAGTCGGCCATAGCAACCGTGCCTGCAAATGCAAACACAGCAGCGAACGCCGCCTTCACAAAACTTTTCATAACGTCCTCCTGGAAAGAGACACAACTGAACGAAACTGACAGAAACATTTCTATCTTAATGGATTTTGAATCAAAAACCCCATTAAAACCTACGTAATCAGGCAATTCGCGCACGCTTATCGCAGCGAGCAAAGTTGCCTAAGTTGAATATCTTAACTGGCGGCTTGCCGACGTCAACCGACTATACCCCAACCAGTTGCAAAAAATAAATTCCCATGTGAGGCGGTTTCTATATTGGAATAACGGGAATCTTACGTAAATCTAGAGAATTCGGTTTAGCGGCTCGAAGGGGTGCGACGGAATTTCTCAGCCAATTTTGCTTATGACTTTGATGTCACGCGTGCTTCAGAATCTTGCGAAAGGGAAATGAGGCTTTTTCGTCTTCAGCGCGATCACAGCTGCCTTTGCCAATAAAAAAACGCCTTGGTGGTTCGATAATGCCCACCAAGGCGCAAACAAATTCTCAATTGGCAAATGCATCGACCGACTTAGTCATCAATACCGATTAGCTCGTTGAATTCCTCGTCAGTCAATTCCGAACCTACGGCATCGCTTGGGCGATTGGGATCTGCGACAAGCTCCAAGGTTTTGGTTTGGACGGCCCCATCGACTTTGAGTGTCAGCAGATAGGTCGCAGGACCATTTCCGCCACCGAAGCCACGGAAGCCACCGCGACCTGGGCCACCTCCGCCTTGATTGTCGGTGTTACCACGGTTTGGACGCAAATCCCATTCGATATGGTGTAACCCTTTTTCAGCCGATACCTCGGGGAAGATATGAACGACTTCGCCGTTCAAATCCGTCATCGTTAACTCGACGCTGTTGGCATTTTGCCCCAACGAATAATAAAGGTGAGCGGACCGCGATGGGTTCTCACCGACAAATTCTTGTGGACCGTTGTTACCCCGTTCGATACCACGTTCCCACAGGACAACCTGATTCGGTCGATACAACATCGCGGCACTCTTTTGGTTGTCAGGAGTCCATTGGCGAAGGGCTGTAACGTCCGCAATCCAAGCACCGCGACCATGTGTTCCGAGCACAATCTCACCCGATGATGGATGCTGAGCAAAATCGTGAACAGCAACGGTTGGCATGTTGCTCTTGAATTGAGTCCAGTTTGCACCTTTGTCAACCGAAACCCAGGCAGAGAACTCGCAACCCAAATACAAAACGTTTTCGTTGACGATGTCTTCGCGAATGACGCGAGTGACGCCGGCAGTCGTTGGCAGGTTTCCTCGAATCGACTTCCACGTTTTGCCGAAGTCGTCTGTAACAAAAACGTATGGTTCATCGTCGTCGTAGCGATGTCCATCAAACGTCACGTAACAACGACCGGAGGCATATCGGCTAGCCTCCAACGAACTGACCCAGCGTGGGCCAGGCAACATCTCGCTCAAGTCGCCGGCCTTGGTTGCTGATTTTCCAGAAGCTTTTTCTTCTGATTTTGCCGTTGCCCTCTCGTTTTGCGGTGAAGTCGGTTGAGAAGTTTCGACCGCCAAACGTGATCTCGCCTTCCATTTCGCCGTCAATCGTTCCATTGAATTCCATTTCGAAACGGCCATTACTGGCGACAAAATTGAAAGCTTTCGACTCGGCATTGTACGAGCCTTCCGAAATCTCTGATTCGCCGCGTGCATTGGTGTACTGGCCCGACAGATTTCCTTTGTCGTCCATTTTCAATTCGATCGTAAACTCGCCCATTCCGCGGGGCATGCGATCGCCTTGCATTTCACCTTTCCACGTACCAGTAACACCATCGTCAGCCTTGGGCTCAGCCTTTGCTTTTGGCTCTTCAGCTTGCTCTGAAGCTTTCGAAGTGTCGGCCGATTTCTCAGCAGCCTTTTCTGTCGATTTGGCTTCTTGTTTCGGTTCAGTCGATTTCTCTTCCGATTTTTTCTCTTCCTGTTGTTGGGCCTGTTCAGCTTTCTTTTCGGCGACGAATTGGAAATTCATTTCGTTGCCGACAATTTCAATGTTGCCCTTCATTCGATTGCCATCGACGGTTGCTTCAAAGTCAACCACCATGTCGTTCTCCGTCGATTCGGCTGAAAACGTCAGGGCCTTGGTTTCTTTGTTGAAGAAACCTTCGATCAATTCCAATTCGCCCATTTGAGAGCGGGTTTTTCCGGTCACTTCACCTTCGGCCCCGACTTTCAAGTCGAGTTCGAATTCCAATCGTCCCTCTGGCAGTTGATCGCTTTCAATCAAGCCTTTCCAAGTCCCATCGATTGAATCATCTGGGACGTACATGACGATTCCCGAAAGCGCTGCGGACAGGCTCGCTGACAGTGAACTCATCTCAACTGCTTCGTCAATTTTCTCGCCAGTAAAGGCCATTGAGAATTGACCTTCGTTGGCGATGAATTTACCGACGAGTTTTCCGTCTTCCAGTTTGGCGTCATACTCGACGGAGCCGCGTTGGTTACTGACGGAAAAAGTCAGTTGATTTGAACCGGGATCAAATTTCCCATCTTTGATTTCTCGTTCGCCACGTGACGTCACAACAAACCCAGAAACGGTATTGTCGTCGGCAAGTGACAAATCGAGTTTCAAATCCTGAAGAAATTGTGGAGCATTCTCGGCAAAAACCAGTTTCCATTTTCCAGCAAGCTGAGCTTTCGCTTCACTTGGGCCTTTCAATTCTGGCATCTCTGCTTCGGTCTTTGGCTTTTCAGGATCAGCAGACTCCTCTTTGGCTTTGGGTTCAGCAGCTTGTTCGGCAGCCTTTTCTTCTCCGGCTGCTTCAGCCGCACGCTCTGGGCCACGCCGTGTACGGTCGCGACGGCGAGCTGGACGTGCCGCATCACCTTCGCCAGCTGCTTCCGCAGCACCTTGTACTGCAGGCTCAGCAGCTTCAGCCGACTCGCCTTCGGAAGGAGCACCACGGGAGTCGCCACTGCCTCCGCCTGACTCTGACTCCTCTTGTTTCGTGGGGCCATCGTCAATTTTGTTGTACAGGATGGGAGTCCATTCATTGCCTCCGTTTTGGGTCACCCAAAGTGCACCGTCGGTTGTGCCAACATACAAAACGCCTGCTTTCATAGGCGATTCTGCAATTGCACTTCCGGAACCGTTGTTGGAGTTGGTGATCTCTTCGGAGATGGCTTCCATTCGGTCTCCTTTGGAATACGAACGGAAAACGTAGTTGCCCGCAGAGAACATCATTTGCGAGTTATGCGGTGACAGGATGTACGGTGTCTTCCAGTTGAATCGATAGCTCACGCCACGCGGTGGTTGAGGTCGAATGAAGCCCCGTTCTCCAGTGCGAAGGTTCATGCGGGTAATATTTCCGCCTTGGCTTTCTGCATAGATCTGATCGATATCGTTTGGATCAGACCAAGTTACAAAGCCGTCCCCTGAACCCACTCGGAACCAGTCAGCGTTCACTGGACCATTGCCGCTGGTACGATTCGGCCCGCCCCAGCTGCCATTGTCCTGAAGACCACCATAGACCTTGTAATCACGCGAACTGTCGACACTGACGTGATAGAACTGGCACAATGCAACATGATTCAAGTGTGCCCAGTTTTCCATTCGGTCGTAAGTCATGTGAATGCCACCATCGTTGCCCAAAATCATTCGTTTCGGGTTGGAGGGATCGATCCACATTGCATGGTGGTCAACGTGAATGCCATCGCTTCCACCATCGTTGGTAAACGTTGCGCCACCGTCATTTGATTTATAAAGTTCTGTTCCTAAAACATACAAATTTTTGTTGTCGACTGGATCAACACGGATCTGACTGTAGTACATCGGTCGAGGATTCAGCGAGTTGATGCGTGTCCAACTGTCGCCACCGTCCTTGGACAAGTAAATGCCTCCAAACTCGAAGCCGTCGTCCCCCTGATGCTCTTGGCGATTTTCAATTTGGCCGCCCAGAGTCCCTTCGAAACCCGTTGTGCGTCGTCCGCGAGTCTCAGGGACTTTGCCGAGTTTCAAATCCAGGTTTTCGAATTTTCCATCGCGAGAAACAACAAGCTTGATCACTTCGTCCGCATATTTTCGGCGCAACGCGTTGTCAAAAACTTCGTAGTTTTGGATCAGCTTTCCATCAGCCTGGATAACAATGTCACCCTCTTTCAGGCCGCTTTCCTCCGCGGGACTGTTTCGATTGATGCGAGTGACACGAGCTCCGACGTCTGCATTTTCAGTTCGAATCCCGGCGTAACCTTGATTTTCAGGGGCTGACGCGATTTTTTCGGACTCAATGATTGCGTAGATGAATTTTGGGTTCTTGCGGTAGTAGTTCAGGCCGATACGGCCCAAATTGCAGCTTGGAAGGCCGTTTGAAAGTTTTTCAAATGTCTTGCCACCGTCGCGAGTACGGTAGATGCCTGCGCCAGGACCGTATTTTTTGATTGGGTCGTTGTCGTCCGTGTTGTCGCGAAGGCGTTCGTAGGTCGCAACGATCAATTCTTGGGGATCACGCGGATTCATCTGCACGTCGATCACACCGGTCTTGTCATCGATGAACAGGATCTTTTCCCATTTCTTGCCGCCATCAGTTGTCTTGAAAAGCCCGCGTTCTTCGCTCGGGCCCCAAAGGCGTCCTAATGCTCCGACATAGACTTCATCTGGGTTCTGTGGATTGATGGCAATGCGGCCGATCTGAAAGGACTTTTTAAGTCCCATGTTCTTCCACGTTTTTCCGCCGTCGGTAGATTTGTAAACGCCGTCACCGTAAGAAACGCTGTTTCGCGGATTCGCTTCACCGGTTCCAACCCAGACGATTTCCGGGTTGCTTTGGCAAACCTGAACGTCACCAATCGAAACAGTCGCTTGATCATCAAACTGGTGTTCGAAGTCGATACCGTTGTTGGTGGTTTTAACCAAACCTCCCGATGCGCTCGCTGCCCACCAGATTGATGGATCTTTCTCATAAGCAGCGATGGAAACGATTCGTCCCCCCATATTCGCGGGACCGATCGAACGGAACTTGATTTCATCCAGCCAATCCTGGGGAACGGCTTGTCCAAATGCTGCATTTGCAACAAACGACAACGCGAATGGAATCGCCAATAAGTAATGAGCAAGTTTT
This sequence comes from Pirellulaceae bacterium, assembly GCA_041399045.1. Lineage (GTDB taxonomy): Bacteria > Planctomycetota > Planctomycetia > Pirellulales > Pirellulaceae > BJ22. Next base: position 734,389 of record JAWKTO010000002.1, read on the forward strand.
TTCAACGACATTTTTGGATGACTCTTTCAAAAAATATCTGAATCACGCATGAATCCCCGCACTCCCCAAGTTCAACAGTTTAGTTGCCCCGATGCCCCAAATGAAGCAGACAGGGAGGGCAACCAAGTGAAATTGAGGAATTTATGCTTGATGCCGAAAATGCAGGTTTTGCTTCGATTGCTGCCAGCCGACAAATCGTGTTTGGCATTTGGATTCGTTGGCTAAAAATTGAAATTGTGAACTCTCCCGAAAGACTTCGGTAACATTGAACGACCACAATTCGATTTCAATTTGGAGGCAGCGAGATGAGAATTCTGATAACCGGCGCCACTGGGTTGGTGGGAACAGAATTGGTCCGCCGCCTTGATAACGATTTCACAATTGTCTCTCGTTCCGCGCAGCGCGCCATCGATCATTTTGACGGAAAAATCGGCCGACAAAGCATTATCGAATGGTCACCTCGTTCAGGGCCCATGCCTCAACCGGCATCTGAGATTGATGTTGTTGTGAATTTGATGGGGGAGTCGATTGGTGAAGGCCGATGGAACGTGGAAAAGAAGAAACGAATTCGTGATAGTCGAGTACTAGGAACAAGAAACCTCGTCGATTCCTTTTCGTCATGGGCAAGGCCGCCCAAAGTATTGATCAATAGTTCGGCTGTCGGCATTTACCCTGATTGTGGAGATGAATGGATTGATGAAACCACAAGACCGGGAACTGGATTCCTGGCAGACGTTTGCACTGAATGGGAACAAGAGGCAAACAAAGCATCTGGCCTCGGTGCACGAGTCGTGCTGTTACGAACAGGAATTGTTCTCAGTGAAAAGGGCGGGGCTCTTGAAAAAATGTTGACGCCGTTCCGATTTGGCGTTGGCGGAAAACTCGCAACTGGCAAGCAGTGGTTTCCCTGGATTCATCTTCACGACATGGTCCGTCTGGTCGAATGGGCTATCGACAGTGAATCAATCTCTGGTGCCGTTAACGCGTCCAGCCCTTACCCGGTGACGAACAAGGAGTTTACACAAACACTTGCCAAGGTCCTGCGGCGTCCGGCGTTCTTTGGCGTTCCCGAGTTCGCGCTAAAAATAGCGTTAGGTGAATTTGCAAACGCTCTGTTGGCATCGCAGCGTGTCAGTCCAGAAGTTGCCAAGTCGGCTGGATTTGATTTTGATTTTCCTGACCTCGAGTCGGCTCTAGTTGACTTGGTCGGGAATCGGTAATCTGAGTCACATGAACATTGGACTCGATATTGGCGGCGCGAACATCAAAGCATTCGATGGATCGAACGCGTACCATATCCCGTTCGCATTATGGCAAGCTCCTGAGTCTCTTTCGGCAGTTCTTGGGCGAGAATTGCCTGGCCAGCCCAAAAACGTCTTCGTGACCATGACGGGAGAGCTTTGCGACTGCTTTGAGTCGCGCCGACAAGGTGTATGCCACATTGTTGATCAGGTCGCTGGGGCGTTTCCGAACTCAGACCATCATTTTTATTCGACGCGCGGATTGTTTTTGAAGGCGAACACGGCTCAAGATCGTTGGTCAGAAGTTGCGTCAGCCAATTGGCACGCAACCGCCATGGATTTTTGTATGTGTAATGCAGACCAATCCGGTGTGATTGTGGATGTGGGATCAACAACGAGCGACATTATTCCCTTTCGTTTTGGAAGCGTCGTGGCGAGGGGCCATGATGACCTTTCACGAATTCGAAACGGCGAGTTGATCTACAGTGGGCTGTCGCGCACACCCATTTCAAGTGTTGTTTCGACTGTTGGATTAGACGGAGTGACGCGAAGATTGGCATTCGAGTTTTTTGCCTCGATGTGTGACGCGTACCTTCTTGCGGGGTTGTTGACCACGAGCAGTCTCAGCTTGAAAACTGCAGACGGTCGACCACTCGAGGTTGAGTTTTCAAAACGTCGACTTGCCAGGCTGTTGTGTAGTGAGCCCGAGAGTCTGCCAGAGGAGTTGTTGATTGAAATTGCGAGACTCGCAGTTGATGTTCAGTTGCAGGAAATCACAAAATCGATTTCCGATCAACTTCAGCATCACGAGCTAGATCCACTGGTTGTGATTGCCGGTGAATCTCCAGACACGATCCGTCGAGGTCTGCAGTCGCTTGAACAGAGATCGGGAAACGGAACGAAAATTACGTTTCAGGAAATGGATTTACTTCGTGGAAGAACTGCCGCAGCCCAAGCAGTGTTGCGAATTGGGCTCTCGTCAGCGATGTCTTGAGCTTGTGTCACGCCTAGCAAACGAACCGGTTGATCTGAAAATGTTTGAGCGAGTTGTCAAATTAGGTGGGAGCACGTTGTCGCGGACGGGTTCTGTGGCCCAATTCATTAATTGGTATCGACAACAACCGGAACGATTGACGCTGCTGACCGTTGGCGGTGGCTGGTTGGCCGACAGTGTTCGACATTGGCAACAATTCAGGTTCGACAAAGGGCAGAATGAAGAAGCCATGCATTTTCGCGCGATCGAAGCAATGATGCTCAACATGTACTCAGTCGCCACCGAAATTGGTTGTGCGATTTGGGAGCCCGGCAAAAGTCCGCCGATGGCTGCTGGTATCGCCGCATTTCAACCGATGAACTGGGCGAAGGCCAATCGATCTTTGCCCCGAAATTGGACGGTCACAAGCGACTCGATTGCTGCACAATTGGCGATCGAGTTATGCGCACCCGAGTTGGTGTTGTTTAAAAGCCGTCTGGCAAACCAAGCTGAATTGCAGCAGCGATTGTCGAACAGTGAAATAGTTGATGACCACTTCTCACGCCTGATCGATCAAATCCCACGGGTGCGCATTGTTGCCACAAGTGACGATGGAATAGGCGAGCAATGGGTTTCCGATCGCGGCAGCGAGTTGACGTTGAATCCTAACCTGAACTAAATTGATAGGAGCCGGTCGAACGTGAATTTTCGACCGAAAATCACATTTTTGGATTCATCGGATGCCCAACTCCCTGATCACCATTCAACAACATATCCTGCAAGAACAAAAGAAATTCCCTGGCGCGAGTGGCGAGTTTTCGTTTCTATTGTCTGCGATCACTCTGGCGACGAAACGCATACAGTCCAAGGTGCGTCGCGGCTGGACTCAGTGATATTTTGGGGATTGATGGCAATGAAAATGTCCAAGGTGAGGTGCAGCAAAAACTCGATATCTACGCCAACGACATGTTGATCCAGAGTTTGATGTCGCGGGACAGCATCGGTGTCTTGGCTTCCGAGGAAAACGAACATCCTATCACAACGTCGCACCCATCGGCGACAGCAAAATACGCGGTCGTGTTTGATCCGCTGGACGGAAGTTCAAACATTGATGTCAACGTGAGCGTTGGGACAACGTTTGCAATTTTTCGTCGGCCCGAAGGCTCAGGCTCGGAGTCTGTCGAAAACTGGCTGTTGCAGCCGGGAAGAAATCAAATCGCGGCCGGTTACGTTGTGTATGGTTCATCGACGATCATGGTCTACACCGTTGGTAACGGCGTTCACGGGTTCACTTTGGATCCTGCGATTGGTGCCTACGTTCTGAGTCACCCCAACATCAAAATGCCGGAGCAAGGCAAATACTATTCGGTTAACGAGGCGTATCGAGATACTTTTCCCGCCAAATACAACGAGTTTCTGGAACGCATGCGAACGGGTGGTTTGGGGCGAACCTATGCCTCACGTTATATCGGTTCGATGGTCTCGGACTTTCACCGCACGCTGTTGAAAGGCGGTGTGTTCATGTATCCGCCGACACTTTCGCATCCTCAAGGCAAGCTGCGATTGATGTACGAAGCCAATCCCATTGCATTCATCGCAGAGCAGGCGGGCGGTATCGCCACCAACGGAACCTCGCGGATCATGGACATTCAGCCGGAAACCGTTCATGACCGTACCTGCCTGGTTGTTGGAAGCCGAGCGGAAATGGAATTGTTTGAATCACTTTCTCATTAGACCAATCGAAATGAATCGACTATTGGCAGAGAAACTTTTGCTCGAATGTCGTGGAGATGAAGTCTGGTCGATTGAGACATGCCAATCCGCCGGCATCCCGCAAGCATGGATTGACGAATTACAGGATGCCTTCGAGTCAGGGTTTGATCACGATCGCAATACGTTGTACATCGATGGCCGGTTAACCAATCAATTCGGGGGCTGTCGCGACGACGATCTGGCCTATAAATTGGCAGAATACCTCGGAATCGATTCGTCGTCGTTCGAGCATCTTCGGGCCGTTCCGGAAGTTTTTGTTGCCCGATTGCAGCAAGAACTGGACGAATTGTAGTTAACTCATTTTTCTAAACAGGAAGAGCAAAATGTCGGTTCAAGTTTGTCGTTGGGGAATCGTCAGTTCGGCTTCGATCGGTCGCAAAAATTGGCAGGCAATCGGGCGCTCTGGTAATGGCGTTGTTCATGCCGTGAGTAGTCGCTCCGTCGAGTCTGCCAATCGATTCATTGACGAAAACATGGAGCACTACGCGCTGCCCACACGCCCCAAGGCATACGGTTCGCATGAAGAATTGCTTAACGATCCCGACATTGATGCCATCTACGTTCCCTTACCAACGGGCCTGCGCAAGGACATTGTGATCGCAGCCGCGCAAAAGGGGAAACATGTTTTGTGTGAGAAACCTTGTGCCATTTCCGCGGCTGATTTGGACGAGATGATTGCAGCTTGCAATGAGAACGGTGTGCAATTCATGGACGGCGTGATGTACATGCACACGGAACGATTGAATGAGATGCGCAAGGTTGTCGATAACCCAGAGATAGTCGGCAAGCTGAAACGTGTTGCCACCCAATTCAGCTTCTGTCATGCACCAGACGAGTTCTTCCGTGAGAACATTCGTTCGGACGCAAGCCTGGAGCCCCAAGGCTGCTTGGGTGATCTGGGGTGGTACACGATTCGATTTACGCTTTGGGCATTGAATGGCGATTTACCCACATCGGTTCGCGGCAGGATCCTCTCAAGTGTTCCTTCGACATCCGGTGGACCAGATGTGCCAACGGAATTCAGCGGAGAAATGATTTTTGAAAACGGCGTCAGTGCATCGATGTATGTCAGCTTCATCACCGGACATCAGCAGTGGGGCGTTGTCAGCGGCACCAAGGGACTGATGCAAGTCAGCGATTTCGTCTTGCCCAACGTTGGCAAACAACTGCATTTTGAAACGCGTGTTTCTGACTTCAACAAATCCGGATGGGACTTTGACATGGTTTGCGATCGCCAATCAATGGCGACGGAAGAAGAAAGCAACATGGGCGTCAACGCGCAAGAGACTCGCCTGTTCCGAAACTTTGGCAATATCGTTTTGGAAGGCAAGCCAGATATGTTCTGGCCCGATATCTCGATGAAGACTCAGTTGATTCTCGATGCGCTTCTGGAGTCAGGGCGAAACGACGGATGCGACGTTGAGTTGAAAGTCGAGATGGTGTAACGCCATCTACATTATTCAGAACGCTAGCAAAGGCCGGTTTGACCCGGCCTTTGTCATTGGAATCCCGAACAATTCCGAAAACATTAGCAAAATCTTGAGCCAATGACAATTTTTCGCATGAAGGACGTTCGGCTGATCCGAAATTAGATATTACGTAAATGCGGACTTGCATTAGTCATCTCGGCATCGCGCCGAATTGCAGTAGGTTGGTAAAGCATTTTTTGGAGAGGCCTTGCACTGCGGCGTGCAAAAATAATGTGCTTTTGTAGGCCAATCGTCTTAACAAACGATGGCGTGAACTGCACGAAACCGTTAGCGGAAGCACGCGCAAAAGTGCCATTTTTGTTTGGCTCATCTGACGTGGGCCGGGACAGGAGGAACGACCATGGATGGTTCGAAGCGGTATTCCTTACTCCTTGTTACTCTACTGTTTGTTTGTTGTTGCTGTTGTCAGAACATTGAAGCCCAAACTGGGAAAGACACAGATCTTTGGACGTGGACATCGGATGCCAAACATCATGAGTCGATCGTCAAAATTGAGTGTGCTGGTGGAACCGGTACCGGCGTCGTCATTGCAATCGATGAGTCCAGCGAAAAATCAGGTGGGTTCAAAGGCTATTGCTTGACCGCTTGGCACGTTGTCGAAGAAGACAAAGGTGAAGGCAACATTGGGATCGAATATCGCAATGGGAAGAAGGCCAAACATTGCCGCGTGATTGAGCACGACGAGGCAGCTGACGTGGCACTGGTTTACATTTGGGTACCCAAAGGTGTTTGTGCCGCCAAGCTTGCGACGTTGCCTGTCGAAAAGGGCGATGATTTGGAATTCGTTGGACTGGGTGGCAGTTCTGAGTTGAGCTGTTGCCTCCGACATTTCTCCGCCAAGGCGTCGATGCCGTCTTCAGAGCAGAAAATCTTCTCCGATGTACCGTTGCTACCTGGCGATTCGGGTGGGCCAGTGTTCAACCAAAAGAACGAAGTCGTTGGAATTATTTCTGGCGGTTGGTTCTGGTGGGACGGTGGGGTTACAATCAAACAGCAAGACAGCGAGACAGGAAGTCCGATCAACGCCACTTGGCCAGCGCGGGCGGCAAACGTTGGACCGATTCAGCGAATGATTGGTAACGTTGAAAACGCCGAGACGATTTTCCGTTAACAAATAGTTGCGTCGAATGCTGAAGAGCTATATCACGCCACTTGCAAATGCAGGTGGCGTTTTTTTGATGGTGCGCCTTTCATTCAAAAACGTCGTTCCTCTGTAGGCCGGATCAAGCGTAGCGAAGTTCCGGCATTGCTATTTCAGTCAAGTCGCGTTCCTACTGTTGTTCAATAGCTGTCAATTCTCGTGCTGTACTTGCACCATCAGTTGATTGCCATCCAGCGTGAAGAATGTTCAAGTCAAGGTCGAATACGTCTTGGCGTTTGAAGTGGCGATCTTCGAGACAAACGTTTTGTCGTTTGTGTTATATTGAACTATCTGGAACAAGCCACAGTTCGTTTTTTTTCTTCAGTGTCATTCCATTTACGTCGGCCAAGTATCGTTTTGCCAATTTCTTGGCTTGTGACTCAGATACTCCCTTGGGCATTTGAATTCCAGAAAAAGTTAATTGGTCGTAGTGTGCAACAAAGGAGTAGTCAAATGACTCGTCCCCAACGTATTCCATAGCGATTTTGCCTCGCCAATTCAGTTCAAAAGTGTTTTTGCCATTTGGCGAAAAAAGAATTTCATGATCGGCGACTCCATCGTGGCCAAGTAGGTAAATACCAAAGGCTCGTTCGCAGCAATCGGTGGGGGGAGGTGCTGGATCTGGATTGAAGATTCGATCTGCCAGCTTGTCGAAATCGAGTGGTTCTTTTTCTGTCGCGACAAGAAAACCAGCACTGCCCCAATACGTTGAAGACAGAGTACAATTGTGATAATTGTTCCAAACAATTTTTGCGCACCAGTCACTTTCGGGATCCTCTTCCTCGTCTTCTTCAGGGTTGTCGTCCTCGGCGTAATAGTCGTCTGATACCAGGTGAAGATCGAACCAAAGCCCGGTTTCAAGATTAATGCGTGCCGTCCACACGAGTTCTTTGATCAGATGTCCATTGGGCCAAGGATTGCCGACGAATTGAATGCGATTTTTCATTTCAATTTTTTAACGGGAGAGAAGGTTAAAGACTCATTGGCATGAACACAACGATCGGGATAACTGCCTATTGCTCAATATATACGAATTAAGTCGTTTTGTAGTAAGAGCGTGCACCGTCCCCGCATTGAACGTAAGTTGGCCTCTCAGGCCGACAACGAACTGCGTGCGTCCTCAACCAAGGTTAGTCATAATCTCAACGGTAAGATTTCCGAAAACCTACATCGTCTATTCGATCTGCGTGTTGGCACTTCGAAACTGGATGGTTAACGACGCAAGGCATTTTTGATGTTTCGTCTTCCATCCTTTTCCCAAGTCACTTGGAATTGTCACGCAGAATGACCTCGATAGATTCTAACGAGCGAATTTGAACATCGATCGCCTTTGCAGCGGGCGCACCACCAAGGTCCTGAAGTACTGTTTGAACTTGCCGCAAGCGAATTAGCTCTGATCGCGCAAGTTGCAAAGCAGTAAGCCCCGAAGCGTTTTCTCGCGAATCATCTAAACCCAAGCCAAGGAGCAATTGAACAACGTCCAGCGATGCATTGGCAATTATCGCCACATGCAAAAGCGTTCCCGTCTCAGTACAGTATTCATTGATATCCGCACCAAGTTCAACGAGAGCGCGGATATTGTCGAGTTTCCCGGCCGCTACGGCGCACCGTAACGGCGTCGTTCCTTCTTGACCTTTTTTGTCCAACAAAGCACCAAGAGCGACGAGCTTGCGTATCGTCACTACCGACCCTTCGCCTGCAGCGACAGCAAGTGCCGTAACCGTGAAACCTTGAGGAATCTCGTTCACGTCCACACCGCTCGCAATCAAATCGTCGATTGCAGCAACGTCGCCCTTGGCCGAAGCTCTGTGCAGCGGAGCCGGAGGCAAATCATGCCCCCATGCCAAATTAGAGTCTGGTGCTTGATTTTTTGAGACTGATTCGTGGCTTCCAATACACGCTTCCCCCAATTGCTCAAGCTGGAAATCGCGACCAATATCCGAATAGTCAATTGTCACATATTCAGTTTCCAAACCAAGGAGCAATGCCAACTGGGCCAAGCGCTTTTCAGCGTCGATCGCCTCGGAAACGTTTGCTTTTGACGAAGCAGGCAGAGTCGACCTTCCCATAATCGATTCCAATTGCATCGCAGTCGTACCCGCCTGACAGTACCTCACCAAAACATCGGTGCTTGCGAGCAATGACTCAACGTCCGCTGTCTCGTCACCCCAGTACTGTGGACACGAGTTGTATTCGTCCATTTGCGTTCCACGATCGTACAGCCAGTAGCAAAGCACGTCGCTGTCATGAACCAGGAACGCGACGACCACGGCTTCCAAGGCGCTGGATACGGACTCTGCGAGGAAACAAATGCGTGCAGCGTCCTGATTCGCGGCATGCTTGTCCCAAAACGTTACCAATCCATTTTTCGATTCAGCAATCCACGCGTCGCCTGATGAAGCTCGCGCCAAAACGTTATCAACGCTTGCCACCGAACGATCGTTCACATGAAAATTAACAAAAAAGGCGCCCACGATTTAGCCTTTGACATCCCAGATGATTAAATGAACACACCAAGAACTTTCAGTGCACCACACACGCGAATGGGCCTTTCTTACGACAGCATCCATCTTCACGGCAACTTCGGTTCAACCGTGGACCACCTCGGGCGGTATCGGGGCCGTCAAAAAACTATCATTTCGGGCTCAGCGCCATCGGCGGCTCCCGTTCGTGGTTTTGTTCGTGAGAGTCTCGATTGAAGACAGAATACAGAAAGACTGAAGTACCAATCGCCACAATCGCTAGCAAGTGCCAGTGCAATTCGTCCACGAGTAAAGTGTTTGGCCCAAAGCCGATCAACCCGAAGCCATATAGCATTGTAGTCATTGACGCTATCCATAGGGGCGTCTTCTTAACGCGGCAGATTGCAATCATGCCCCATACTACAGCAGTCCATCCAATCGACCACTTGTGCCATCCATGCTCAAGACATGAGAAAGATGGGTCAGACGCATCGAAAAAGACTCGATACTGATTGCCAATGGTGTATTTTCTCGACAAACTGTCGCCGCCCGAATAGGTTCCGTAATTTGAAACAAAACCAGGGTACAACTGATTGGAAACGAATCTATTTCCGTTAGCGTCAAAGTGATAAGTGATTCGGATCCCCGAGGTGCCCTTGTTTCCGAGTCGAGTTTCCATGTCCGTTAACACGCCCATCGCCTGCTTGTCAAAACGGAGAAGATCGTATGTCTCCGCAACAATGGCAATTGGTCCAACGCAGAACATGAAAAACAAAAGTAATACAAACAGAATGAAAACGAATAGAGCGACGATTCCTTTTGAGAATGACCATGCTTGTGCGATCAAACTGCGCAATTACTTGACCTCCTAACCAGCAAATCGCCGCTATAACAGATGACTCGATTTAGCCTTCAATCTGTAAACGCCTCATGGTGAACATCGGTGCATCCGATGGTTCAAGTACGCCGCAACGCAACGGTTGGGAAGGGCCTAGTCTACTTGATTGCGTGTGTTTAAGTCAAACTTTTCGTTCGAAACTATACATTGATGAATTCGAGTGCATAGTACTTTTGCATTCCGCTGGCCAATTCACAAGAGACGAGCAGACCGCACCAGGCACATCGCCGTTCTGACACCCCTTGCCGTACAAGCCCGCAGCGTCAGCAAGTGCGTCCGCCATTTCACACGCCATGGACCAACCTTTAAGTCCGACACCTTAACTTCAAACCATTGCCGTCAGAACTGAATCCGTATCGACCGCCTGCACTGCCCCCAGTCGGGCTTGCCCCGACAGCCCCGTCCGGTTTTGGATTTGAAACTGCAAGCCTTGTGAATGCCTGCCCAAATCGCCGCAACGGTCGCCAGCCTTTGTTTGTTGGCAACAAAGAAATCAGCAATCGTCTTGTGTTCGTGCACCTGCGAAGGATCGACGATTGATGTTAGCAAGTCGTTCAGGCGACCTTCAGCGAACAACTCTCCAACCTTTTCGTCGTTCATTGAGCGCAACGCTTCTGCTAGTTGTTCGAGCAGTTCTTGAGCTGATTGTGGCTGTTCCATCATGAGACCAGATAACGCCCCCAATGACCGAGCGGGGGCAAGTAATTTTCCATCAGGACGCGGCCGATCCTCCGCTTATCGTAAACGCACACCAGTCAGGTTGGTCGAGTGGGAGCCGGTGACGAGCTCGGAACGAAGGCCAACAGCCAGAATTTGTGTGCGGGCGAAATTCGTTTCGCCAATTAATCTTGATATTAGCCTGTCAACCGTTGACAAGCCATGACTTCGAACCCATCGCTGACGAATTCCTTCCGCCGCCGCTTCGGTTCACGGCATGGTTCTGTCACGTGTCACTTGGGCGTTCTCGTTTCGGATAAAATACGGACCACCGAGTGCGCCATCTTCATGCGAATGAATTAATGTCCATTTGTATGTCTCAGGGAACACGGCGAATTCTAGTTCGTTGTAGGCGGAAAGATCAATTACGGGACCTGCATACTGGTGGGCTGTACATGGTCGATGATTTTGCGAAATTGGAAATGCGGTGATTCGTTCGGACAAGAAGAGCAAGATCAATTGATCTCCCATCGTCGCGAGCCATTTATCGACGGCTTTCAGTCCGCGAGTTTCGCACCGACCGCCAGACTGCTTTGCGAAAACGGACGTCCAGCGCTTCATGACGGCAAACGACTCCTTTCGTGGAAGTTCCGTGAGCGTGACGCCATGGCCAGCGAGGTATCGATGAAACTCGTCAAGCAGTTCGATGTCGATGTCTCCGCATGTGTTTAGTGACAGAAAGAATTCATGAAAGTCCGTGGTTTGGGAGAAGCGGTCATACAATGACCGGTTGAATCGTTTTTAACCCCAAACACACGGAGCCAATTATGTTAATCGTTTCTTTAGACCTTGGCAAATTTTCATCAATGGCCTGCAATCTGGATACAACAGACCGAACTCCTGAATTCAACGCCGTTGCCACCGACCGGCACTACTTGAAAGCCTTCTTCAGGCAGCACCATCCCGACCTCGTTGTCATGGAAGCCTGCGGGCCCAGTGGCTGGATCAGTGATCTGTGTCAGGAACTTGGCCTTCGCACACTCGTCTGCAGCACCAACGGCGAAGCCTGGCAGTGGTGCAACGTCAAACGCAAGACCGATCGCGACGACGCCTACAAACTTGCACGACTCGCCAGCCTCAATGAACTCTCCCCCGTTCACGTTCCCACAGCCATCGTTCGCGAACGCCGCGCCTTGATCAAATACCGCAAGACCCTCGACCACCGCATCAACCGGCTCAAGAACTCCATCCGCAGCCACTTCGCCAATCGCGGCATCCCGATCGACACCGGCAAACGTGCCTGGTGCAGCGGCCGCAATCACATCGACAACTTCCGCAAGCCACTGGCCGAGTGCTCCGTCGATGAACTTTGGAAAGGCTCACTCGATCTCGAACTCACTCAACTTGATGACTTGGCGACGCACCTGAAAACGGTCGAAGCTCGCCTGGAAGAAATTGCCAAGACCTGCACTCACACCCAGCGACTGATGACCATCCCCGGCGTCGGACGCAAGACGGCCGAAGCACTCGTGGTCACAATCGATGACCCTCATCGTTTTAAAAATGACCGCCAGCTTTCGAGTTACCTTGGACTGGTTCCCAAACAATATCAATCGGGCCAGACCGATCGCAACGGCCACATCACCAAGCGTGGAAACCGTCTGCTTCGAACGTTGCTCGTCGAATGCGCGTGGTGCAGCACGCGTTACAACCACTGGGCCAAGGAAACGTATCAGCGAATTCACGGCGGACAGAAGACACGGCGCAAGAAGGCCGGCATTGCCTTGGCGCGCAAGATCGCGGTGCTCGCCTGGGCCATGATGCGTGACGAACTGAACTGGGACGCGACGCGCTGTGGCCAGATGGGAACGGGAGCGATCAAAGTTCATCAGCGCCCCAATCGGCCACCCGGACCGGTGCATGCCGAGGCTCCCGCGTTCTCCAGTGGCCGCAGCAAACGACTTTCGCGCCGAAAGAGACCAGTGAAATGTTAAACAAACCAATCCAACTCGTCGTCATCGTGAATCCTTGACGGAGGCTTAACCCTCGACATAACGAATGCGAGGCGGCGAGTTCTTTGAAACAGAAAACGTGAGAACGCAACAACGATTATGAAACCACAAAGAACAGTTCTTTGAGATAAACCAATAGGAGACCGTGATCGATCCAGTGACTTGAGACGTTTACTTCCGGTTCCTTGACCTCTCCGACGTCGACTGCTTCCAGGTACCGTTGGCCTGGCCGGGCGTGCTAAAGAATAGAGCGAGGAAACGAAGGCAATCCACTTTGAAATGATTGCAAGAATTAATGAGACGACGCTTTAGCAGCCGACCCGCGTCGACCCCTCGAATAGTCGGTTAGTCCTCTTTCAAGTCCATGCATCGATCGCGAACTCAAACCCAACAAGGAAAAACCAAAATGAACTAGCAACCCCCAAAAACACCCATTCCCAAACCACGGACTTCATAGTCGTCCGCGATCACCTAGTCGCGGCAAACGATTTTCCATTGTCAAAATCGACGACTCCGCGACTTAGGTGCATCGCTTGGTTCGCCCAATTCGTCGTGTTCTGACTATGGCGACAGGAGGTATGGCAACCGCCGGGACGTATCTAGTATCCCATCGGAGATGGTCCATTGCTGATCCTCAGACTGCCCTTCAACGGATATTTCAAAGCGACCCGAAAGAGTGTATTCGACACCATTGTCGTCATCAACGATATCTCGTGCAATTGCGGTGAGTTGAGCCTTGAACAAAGGAAGCAAGAACGCCTTTACGCTCGCACCCAGCAGAACAAAGTGAGAGCCAGGCCCGGTCTCCGATGGAAAATGCCAGCACTGCTTCAATGAATTGCGAAAACTCTCGTCGCCGAGATCATCGCCCTCGTCATCTATTGACTTTGAGATCAACGCTCGAATCTTATCCGATAGATCGGACGATGCATTGATCCAGCCTCGAATGAATGCCAGCGTTGCCATTTGCGGGTCGTCTCTAATGGGCGAACGCCAGCGATCACCGAGTCCGGACGATAATCTTGCAAGCAGAAAAAACCGCACGCAAGCCGGACTTCGCGTGCATCGCATTGTTATCCCACGTCTTTCGATTCAAGATGGGTTTTCCGTAGGTAATTTGATTTCGCTAGGGTCCGACGTTTCAGAAATTAAGACTGAGTAAAAGCCACTGAACTGCACTAACGTGTCCAAGGAGATTGTCTCCGCCCTGGAAAAATTATCTGGATAGCCAAGGTTTTCGACGAACATATTCAGTGTGCATCGGAATTGACTTCCTTCACGTTCGACAGTGCCATGGACAAATACTTCCTCACCATCGGCTGAGGAGAAACGAACATGGAATGGTATGCCCGGCGAAACCCCAGCAGTGGCTGTGTGGAAATTCCGGTTTGTAAACACATGCAAGTAGTCCGTTTCAGTTTCTTTCGGACACAACCAAGACGGCTGAATCTTTGCGTACCTGAAGGTATGCATAGCCAGCGATGTTTTTTCAGACTCTGGACAATATTAAGAGAGCTGATGGCGACCCCATGAGGCGGGATTCGAATTTGGTATTCCCTCCTCCCACTTTGTATTGTAGAGCATTAAGTTCGTTCGACTCGAACTGGCTGCGCGATCGTACTCGGCCCACAAGTCATCGAGCAAAAAAAGTTCATTGTCTGGCAGGGCCAAAATCGAGGTTCCAGAGGTTTGTGAAACGACTTTCCAGGTACCCAAAAACGGAAGTGACGTTTTGTTTGCGGGTTCTACGCTCTTTGCGTCGGATTCTTGGCCCCTCGCGATTGAAACGAACAGTAAGCAAACAAAGAGGCAAGCAACCATACGATTCATGGGTGTTTCTCTGGAAAATAAAGGATAACGTTGGCGATCAGCTAGGCCGATGAGTAGACTCAACGCAAGTCAAAAACACCCGATCGAGGCCTTCGTCTGCATCGCTTTGTTCGTCCAATTTTACGCTGTTCGGTCGGCAAATCCAACGTGTAGATGTTGGAAATCCTGAGTGCAACTAGTATGCGCATTAGTCGGGACCATCCGTAACAAAACAATATACTGCGATTGCGGCTGAAGCCAGGAGCATTGGAATCAGAATGTAGTATCCTACTGGATCAAGTTTGGGCCCTAGGTAAACAGCAACGAGCGTGCCCAGTATGCCAAAGGCAGTCAACATCGCAAAGACGATTCCGGCAGATCGTCGAGGTCGTTCCGTATCAATAAAGAGTTCTGTTACACGGAAGAATGCTTCGCCGAGAGCATCGACCCAGTCTGCCATAGATCACCGAAGGGACGAACGTTCAGGATCACCAAGCCGGAAGAGGTAATCGTTCCACTGAAGCAAGCACCGCAAGTCCGGCTTTGGTGCATCCGCTGGTTAGCCGCTCAATCCCACTATGCCGCTCAATTCAAGTGACTGGCAGCCACGATCAAGGACGAAATCATTATCGTCCCCTGAGACAAAATATTGACCATTGTGCAGCGCCCGAATTCCAGCCGGAAGTGCAAAGATGTCTGGATCCCAATTCTTGGCACTTCCTTCCAAATAATAGTCCCATTCGTGCACAAAGTCGGGCTTGTGTGAGTACACGCACGGGTTTGCTGATAGCCACTCTCGGAATCGCTTGTTGATCCGATTCAGCTTCGGAAATGCAGACAGAGGCGTCGCCAAGAAATGAACTTCTCCGATAGTGGTGAGGACACCACGCTTTACAACAGGCAGAAACACATTCACAACGGGCGACTTCTTGGCATCGGAATCGAGCGGACCGAAGTTGCGGAAGTAAAACAGCACGCCGTCTTCACGTACACTTTCGGCTGGCTGCTCGGGAAGCTCCCGAAACCATTCGAGAACGGCCGACGCTTCGTCAACAGTCGTCAGGAATCGATACGTTGTACCCATCAGTTCTATGCGGCTAACGAACAGGATCACCAAGCCGGAAGAGGTAATCGCTTCACTGAAGAAAGCACCGCAAGTCCGGCTTTGGTGCATCCACTGGTTATCTAGCATGGTCGTCTGACAGTTGCGCCCAAAAACAGAAGTCTCGATCAGTCGAATCAATGTGTTTAGCTATTTCGGACGTCATTCGTTTCCGTAACTCCTCGCCAGCTTGCATCCAGGCGTCGATCAGAACCATTCCATTCTTCTGAAAAGCGGTTCCGATCACGAGAAGTCCATCTTTGTGCAGCCCCATAAGGCAATCAATGACCGCGTCGGTGCTGTCCTGCTCGCTCAACAGCGGATTCTGCAGTCTCGCAATCTGACACATCCAACCAAACGACAAAATGTCATCGTTAAGTTGTGACCGAACTTCATTTTCAAGCTGAACGTCAAAGTCCACGAGTCGTTGGATTCCTGAGATAGTTCAGATAACGCCAGCCGTCACCGAGCCGCCGGAGAAACGCTCTCCATTGGCAAACAGCGCGACCGGCGGCTTCGTGTGCACGGCATTGTTATTTGCGTTTTATGAACCGTCAATGAGTTGCCAATCAAATTCATCGTCCGGCGGATCGAAAGAGCCCAAGCCGAGAATCAATGATTCAGATTTACCAAATCGTCGCCATTCCTGAATTGCAATCGCATGGAGTTGAGAGTCCCGCGGTAGATCTCGATCAGCAATGGCGATGTTCGGAATCGCGGAGCGCAGATCATCGAGATTCGTTAGGAAGTCGTCATCGTCCTCGAATTCCGGGGCCAGTGGTTGTATTTGCGTGGTGCGGTCGTCGTAGGTGATAAGCAAATCGCCGCATCGACAGTTGAGCCGTGAAAGAGCGCCGTCGCCCACCGTGCAAGCGAAATCACATTCGTCATCGTCAGATATGATGGACAGAATTTGTGTTCCAAGCAGGCGATTTAGGAGCAAGCCGAAGTTGATGTAAGATTGAATGAGTTCGCCAATTGAGCTTGTTGAGATAGCCGTAAACAAATTCGAGATCGTCTAGTTCGGCCGGAAGATCCAGCGGAATGTCTGTTGCTGGGACGGGCGTTTGGAACGGATAGTCTCGCGGACGTTTGCTCGAACGCATCCACAACGTAGACGTTGGCGGAGCGAAGATGATAGACACGATGTCCGATCGACGCAGGAAGTTCTGCAAGTCGGCTGGCGTCCGGTTTGTCGCGTGCAATGTGTGCAGAGATCAGATAGCCCATAGGTCACGCGTCTGTTTGTAGCAAATAAAGAATCCATGAAAGTCCGTGGTTTGGGAGAAGCGGTCATACAATGACCGGTTGAATCGTTTTTAACCCCAAACACACGGAGCCAATTATGTTAATCGTTTCTTTAGACCTTGGCAAATTTTCATCAATGGCCTGTAATCTGATACAAATAGACCGAACTCCTGAATCTTGTCGCCGTTGCCACCGACCGGCACTACTTGAAAGCCTTCTTCAGGCAGCACCATCCCGACCTCGTTGTCATGGAAGCCTGCGGGCCCAGTGGCTGGATCAGCATCTGTGTCAGAACTTGGCCTTCGCACACTCGTCTGCAGCACCAACGGCGAAGCCTGGCAGTGGTGCAACGTCAAACGCAAGACCGATCGCGACGGACGCCTACAAACTTGCATGACTCGCCAGCCTCAATGAACTCTCCCCGTTCACGTTCCCACAGCCATCGTTCGCGAGAACGCCTTGATCAAATACCGCAAGACCCGACCACCGCATCAACCGGCTCAAGAACTCCATCCGCAGCCACGCCAATCGCGGTATCCCGATCGACACCGCAAACGCCTGGTGCAGCGGCCGCAATCACATCGACAACTTCCGCAAGCCACTGGCCGAGTGCTCCGTCGATGAACTTTGGAAAGGCTCACTCGATCTCGAACTCACTCAACTTGATGACTTGGCGACGCACCTGAAAACGGTCGAAGCTCGCCTGGAAGAAACTGGGCCAAGACTCCGCACTCACACCCAGCGACTGATGACCATCCCGGCGTCGGACGCAAGACCGCCGAAGCACTCGTAGTCACGATCGATGAGCCCCATCGTTTCAAAAATGACCGGCAGCTTTCGAGTTACCTTGGACTGGTGCCCAAACAATATCAATCGGGCCAGACCGATCGCAACGGCCACATCACCAAGCGTGGAAACCGTCGCTTCGAACGTTGCTCGTCGAACGCGTGGTGCAGCACGCGCTACAACCACTGGGCCAAGGAAACGTATCAGCGAATTCACGGCGGGCAGAAGACGCGCGCAAGAAGGCCGGCATTACCTGGGCGCAAGATCGCCGTCCTCGCCTGGGCCATGATGCGTGACGAACTGAACTGGGACGCGACGGCTGTGGTCAAATAGGAACGGGAGCGATCAAAGTTCATCAGCTGCCCCAATCGGCCACCCGGACCGGTGCATGCCGAGGCTCCCGCGTTCTCCAGTGGCCGCAGCAAACGACTTCGCGCCGAAAGAGACCAGTGAAATGTTAAACAAACCAATCCAACTCGTCGTCATCGTGAATCCTTGACGGAGGCTTAACCTCGCCGACATAACGAATGCGAGGCGGCGAGTTCTTTGAAACAGAAAACGTGAGAACGCAACAACGATTATGAAACCACAAAGAACAGTTCTTTGAGATAAACCATGTAGACCGTGATCGATCCAGTGACTTGAGACGTTTACTTCCGGTTCCTTGACCTTCCGACGTCGACTGCTTCCAGGTGCCGTTGGCCTGGCCGGGCGTGCTAAAGAATAGAGCGAGGAAACGAAGGCAATCCACTTTAAAATGATTGCAAGAATTATCGAGACGACGCTTCAGCAGCCATCCGCGTCGACCCTCGAATAGTCGGTTAGTCCTCTTTCAAGTCCAAGAATCGATCGAACTCAATACCAACAAGAAAAAACCAAATGAACTAGCAACCCCCAAAACACCCATTCCCAACCACGGACTTCATAGTCGACGGCGGTAACCGAGCCGCCGGACTTGATTTTGATGTAAGTAAACGCGCCATCGGCGGCTTCGGTTGACCGCTTTGTTATCCGGGCCAGATTACACAGTCCAGTCCTGCTCGGCTCGAATAACTTCTGCAACTTCCTTTTTAAAACCCACATCAATCGAGTGGAATTCTATCAGAATCGATATCACTACAGATCATTTTGATCAAGTCTTCGATATCGCCCTCTTCAATCGAATATAGCTGGTTCCACACGCTGTCTGAGTTAGATGATACCTGGATCTGTATACCGAGGTCAGGATAGTCGTAAGGGTGCAACTGCAGAATTACTTCAACGCTTGAGATTCCGCGCACGTAAGTTGCCGAGTCATGCGTCGGCGACCGATCAAAAGCCCCAATCTTCTTAAATCCACGCGACTTCATCCTTGGCGTTAACTGGCCGGTCACTTGTTTCGGAGAAAAACAGACATCAAAGTTCTAAGCGCCGGATAACGGCTTCGGCGTTCACCGAGCCGGAACCAGTGAACTATCCATTTCCAAAAAACGCCTCAAGTCCGGCTGTGCAACGCTTTGTTCTGTTTCGACTTTTGCGCTACCGAACCCTTGATTGTATAAGGGGAGTTTTCCCGGTTCGGTTGTAGCTTAGTTGCTCGTTTCTACCACGCTATCTGTGGAGTGATCATAGGGTGTCGGACGTATCCCTGTCCCATTCACAAAGCAGCGAGCAATCGCGTCTGAACGGCGTATTGCGATCAAGTCTATTCGCAATGCTGGGTGATGTGGGTCGGATTTGCTGTGAACAAGTGAATTGCGTTATGGAGGAATCGGGTGGTGTTTGAGACGGTCAAGGAAATACGCATGAACGTCAAAGCCCAATTCAGACGCCGCCGAAACGATAGTATCGAATTGGGAAATCGCGCCGCCCGCGTTCAAGTTTAAGCACAACGGTTTCGACCTGTATTCCTCACCGCTGCCGTTAAATACACGCGGCGGGAATCGTGCAAAACGTAGTGTTTCGAATCGACCTGATTTTCATGCGTCACGTACGATGTGGTCAAAAACATCCCACCGATTGCGAAATCGGCAGCACCGTATGGCAGCAAGACACTGTTCGAGTTCGTGGCCAATCGTGATCACGTACCATTAAGAAACAGAACGAACAGGATCACCAAGCTGAAGAGGTAATCGTTCCACTGAAAAAAAAGCACCGCAAGTCCGGCTTTGGTGCATCCGCTGGTTCGTCGTGATTTAGGATCGGAAATAGGCGTCAATCGCGTAGATCGCGCCTGCAGCATGATTGCCCCAGTGTTGATCGTACGACGCTTTTAGTGAATAGCATATCCGATGTCGCCAGAGTACGCCTGAAGTCCATGCCAAAGGTCACCGTAAACAAGTCATGTGACTGGTTTTGGTACATCCCCGACAACTGACTCTTCGTTGTCGACAACAAGCGGAGCGAACACGATTCGATAGTATTGAATCGGAAAATCAGCAAGTCGCTGGTGATCACGCTTCCATCGTTCGTGCCTGCGGCGTTCGTATTCTGTCACACCTGAGACATCGAGCCCTGCGTTTGCAAGCGCAGGAACACTTGCATCAGGGCGAGCAGAATTTGGCGCACAGTTTCGACTCCGTGCGAGTCCGATTCCGCCCACTCGCAAAATCGGTTGACGTTGTCGACAAAGGTTTCAATTGCGAGCGACATCTTTCATCGACGAACGAACAGGATCACCAAGCCGGAAGAGGTAATCGTTCCACTGAAGAAAGCACCGCAAGTCCGGCTTTGGTGCATCCGCCGGGTTCGTCCAGTTCCTAGAGTTCAAGTAGCCAGTTGAGCAAATTAAGTTGCCTTCTATCTGCGCGCCACAAGAGTCACAACGGTTTTCCGAATGCAGCATTTGTCCGCAGTTGCTACACGACCATCGCTTCTTCGTGCGGTCCGGTGATAGAACCCTCATAGTCAAGTCCACGATCTTTTGCAGCCGGATATGCTCTATGAGGCAACGCAACAAGAGCCAATTTATGAACGCGCTAATTATCGCAGAGAAAGAAGCAGCCAGGCCCCACATCGTAAACGTCAGCAGGAGTCCAATCGCAACAATCGCTCCGAGAATCAGGAATGCACTCGCGACCATGTCAACAAGGGTTTCCAAGCCGGTCCCTCGCCGCAATCGTCTTTTTCACGCTTTGCGGTTAATGTCAATGTGTTTCGAGGACGAACGACGGCGGTAAATCAGAGCCGCCGCCAAAAAACTATGACGTCAAAAAACGCGCCATCGGCGGCTTCGGTTCACCGCTTGGTTAATTGGCGATTGCGTCGTCCGGTCAGGCATATTACGGCGATCACCAGGAATGCAAATGGATGTTCGTTTGCATCGAACAAATCGCGCAACGCATCTGTCCATTGTCGAGCTTCAGTTGGCATTCGGCAGTTGTGATTGGAACGTACCGGATCAGTTGCACCGGTTCAGAATTACGAGAGCCTGTCACCAAGCGTCGAATCTGGATTGACGATTGATGGCATGAAGAACATTGTGTCTAGACTTTCGTCGAAAAGCGGTCTGGCGGTGTGCCGTTTGGCATCGAGTGTCCAATGCAGCCAAGTATTATTGTCATGAACAAAAATGTTAGTCGCCGAAGTAGTTCCGGGCAGTCTTCGATTCTCTGCTGAATAGAAAATCAGTTCAGCACGGCGATAATGCCGCCGAGTTCGGGAAAGCGCATCGGTAGGTCGCTCATCCCACCGGTAACGTGAAGAAATCTCGTTTACCACTGGGCGGGAATCGATAAACGTCGATGTGTGGGATCAACGGCAAGAGTTCGTGAAGAACTCGCATCGGATTCGCCAAACAGTTCTGAATAGATTCGTTCGCGGTCTTCGGTATTTCGCGAGAGTAGATTCTTCGAGGAAGCCGATCTCGGGCTTAGGGCGTCACCATCGCCATACTTGATAAGCCTGGAACCACCTGGGGACTTTCCAACTTCTTTTGGCGAGGGCTTGCGGCGGAACCAGTCTTTCATTGTCATGAACGCTCACCAGCCAAATAACAGTATTAGCTATCTCCGGCTTAGCCGGAGATAAAATTTTATTGGCGGATTATCTCCGACTCGTTCCAGTTTTATCTCCGACTCGCTATATTGTCAAGAAATATTTTAATGCATCGGAATCCTGTTCGGAAATACAAGATACGGAGATTGGGAAGGATGGCGTTGCGTGGAAAGCGACGTGCGCAAGACAAATTTTGAAACCCTCATCCCCAGCCCTTCTCCCTCGGGGAGAAGGGAGCCAGGATGGGTGGTGCGAAATTCTTTGCGTAGAGAAGAGAGCCAGGATTGGTGATGTGAATTACTTGCCGGCAAGAATGAGCGAAGAGACGTTCCGACGATCGAGGTATAGGATTCGCGCAGCAACGAAGGGGAACAGAACTCTTGGGAGTTCGGCTACCGTGATCAGAACTATTGAGAGTTCTGCTACGGGAGTAAGCTCGGCTAAGAGTGGCATGACAGGTCGATCTACATTTTTTCTATCTTACATTAAGTCAACGTTTGCCAGTTTTTTGGAAAAGTAGCTTGACATGTCTGTCAACGATTTTTGCTCCTACTGCAATCAGCGTCAAAATCCACTCGGTAATATTGAACGTGAATGGTTCCCGAAATGGATCCGCAAATACGCTGAGTTCCAAGGCCTGGGGCCCGACCAACCACTAACAATCGAGGATACTGCTGTTCTAAATTTTTGCCAAAGCTTGCTCCGTTCTCGTACCAAAGCCTGGCAGCGCCTTCAGGCAGTCAAAGCGATTGAAAATTATCGAAACGTAATCCTGAACACTTCACACCCTTCACTTGCCCGCTTCAAATTGAAACTTGCCGAACTGGCGGTGACTGAGAATGATCGCGCTGGCTCTATCGATGTTCGCGGGCCAATCGATCCCAACGAGCCCGTGCCAATCCAACGTCTGCGTGAAAAGATTCGCGTGATGCGCTACGCTTATTCGACTGAGAAAGCGTACGTGAAATGGCTTGAGGCGTTCATGGCTCAGTTTCCACAATCGGACTTGGCGACAATTTCCGAACCTGACGTTCGAACGTTTTTAACGCGTCTGGTTACTGAGGGTGATGTAGCGGTCAGCACGCAACGCCAGGCGCTGTCAGCGTTGGTGTTTTATGGCGAAAAGGTTCTGGGGCAAGAACTTGCCTATCTGGACTTTCATGCTGCCGACAAGAATCCGCGTGTCCCGGTGGTGCTGAGTCGTGAAGAAATCCGCAAACTCGAACCGTGTTTCGAGCGACGCGATGCACTGATCTTTGGTTTGATGTATGGCGCGGGGATGCGGCACAAGGAAGTGTTGCGGCTCAGAATCAAGGACGTTTGTTTCGATCGATTCTCGATTGTGATTCGCGACGGCAAGGGAGCGAAGGACCGTGTCGCAATCTTGCCCAAGTCCATTGCGGAGTCGATGAGGGATCAGGTGGAACGCGTTCGTGCCTTGCACAATATCGATTTGAATGAAGGTTTTGGTGAGGTGTACTTGCCGAACGCTTTGGCGCGAAAGTACAAGGATGCGGCGACTAAATTTGACTGGCAATATTTATTCCCGTCGCGACAGAAGTCGCGGGATCCTCGATCCGGCAAACTGCGAAGACATCATTTGAGCGATAGTATCTTTTGTGATGCGTTCAAAGCGGCGTTGAAACGTTGTGAGATTGAGAAGGCGGCGACACCTCATTCGTTGAGGCATTCGTTTGCGACGCATTTGCTGGAGGATGGGAAGGATATCCGCACGATTCAGGAGCTGCTGGGGCATGCGGATGTGAGCACGACGATGATCTACACGCATGTGAGTAATGTGGGCGCAAGTGGCGTGAAAAGTCCGTTGGATCGGATGTAGGTGGTTGGGTTGCGTTTGTCGGAACTCTTGGGAGTTCCGCTACAAGGCAGAGTTCCGATTGCCGGAGCGGCGTCGCAAAGCCTCCTTGATCCGGCCTACCGTCTAGCCGTACTCCATCGCGAAGAAGGGAACCACGGGGAAAGCGGATTGGAATTCGTTGCCTCATCCTCTACAAGAGGTTTGATGAGAATGACCAGAACTCTTGGGAGTTCTGCTACGTGTGAAGCGGAAGCGGTCGGGAATCTTTTTCCCAGTTTGTAGGATGACTAATCGTTTTCGTCGCCCATTATTATTTGCAATGCGCTGTGACGCCATTCAGAAAAATCTCGCGCACCGTTTGTGGGAACTCTTGGGAGTTCCGCTACAAGGCAGAGATTCGTTGCCGGAGCGGCGTCGCAAAGCCTCCTTGATCCGGCCTACCTTCCAACCGTACTCCATCGCGAAGAAGGGAACCACGGGGAAAGCGGATTGGGATTGCCTCATTCACTACGAGAGATCAGAACTCTTGCGAGTTCTGTTAAAGAGAATGCGAGTTCCGCTACGAGAGAAGCGTTCTGTGAGGTGGTGCTGGTTTAGGGGGCCACGCGGGGCGATGTTCAGGTAAGGAACAGAAGTCCTGACGCAACCATCGGATTGGGTCAAAGCTGTCGAGCGTAGATGTCGACCAGAAACAGCGTTGCGTCGACCTTTGATTGGTTCTCGATGGAATGTTCAACATCAGCAGGGTATTGTGCCGAGTCACCTTTCTTAAGCGTCGTTGTTTCCTCGCCACTGATGACCACGACCGCCCCTTTGACTACGGTCAGGAACTCGCGTGTTCCCTCGAAGTGCGGCGCGCTGGAAAGGCATTGGCCCGGTCGCAATACGACTTCGTAAAACTCAACGTCCTTTTCAAGGTTCAGCGGACTAAGCGTGCGGATTCGCCCGATTTCATCTTCGCGGAAGATCGATTCCTGATCATCATGGCGAATCACCTCGATCCGTGGCTGATCGAACGCTCCTTTCACCAAGTCCCCCAGACTCAAGTCAAAGGCCTGGGCGATACGGAACGCGACGGCCAAAGTCGGATTCGCCGCCCCGCGTTCGACTTGGCTCAGCATCGAGCGGCTAACGCCACTTACTCTGGCCAAATGCTCGAGCGTCCATTTGCGACGTTGCCTCAGTTCCTTGATTTTCGAACTGACGTGCTGGTGCAATGGCTCCACGGAAGCGTTAAACTGTTGAGGACTCTCATCGTTTTTTTGTGTCTTCGATGGCATGCCCAGCACCTTGATCGTTCAGAATGAGGAATCTATTATATTGGAATATTGTCCATTATAACAAACTGCCTGCCGGTTGGGGTGGGTGGTTGATCACAGCTTAAACAACGGTACCAAAATGTCGAGCATCACATCATTGACTTCTTCTGCCAAGGAATCGGGGTTGCCAGGGTCAATGCCAGCACTGAAAAAACTGAAGGCTGCGCCGGGTCTGACGTTTGTCGACTCCGTAGAATTGCCGGTCGTCGGACCACGTGACGTCCTGATCCGTGTAACCCATGCGGGAATATGCGGAACGGACCGTCATATCTTCGAATGGGATCATTGGAGTCAGAATCGGGTTAAAGTCGGGATTACGACCGGCCACGAGTTCTGCGGTCGTGTTGTGCAAGTGGGACCTGCAGTTACGCGGGTGCAAATCGGCGAACGCGTGAGTGCCGAGGGACACATTGGTTGTGGCGTTTGTGAATCTTGCCGAACCGGCAATGCCCATATTTGCGATCGAGTACAAATCTTTGGCATCGACTGCGATGGCTGTTTTGCGACGTACCACAAGGTACCAGAAGAAAACGTCTGGCCGGTGAACGAGCAAATTCGAGACGAAGTCGCCGCGATATTTGATCCGCTTGGGAACGCCGTTCACACTGTGATGACCGCCGGAGTCAGCGGCAAAAGTGTGTTGATTACCGGTGTTGGAATCATTGGCTTGATGGCTGTCACGGTGGCCAAAGCAGCCGGAGCGTCGCGCATCATCGCGACGGATGTTGACGAAGAACGCTTGAAACTCGCCCGAGAACTCGGTGCCGACGTGACCTTCAACGCCAGGGATTCCTGGGTCGCTGGAGCCAAAGCAGAAACGTGGGGCCGCGGCCCTCAAGTCTTGCTTGAAATGAGCGGCAACCCACATGCAATTCGCGATGGGTTCAACGCATTGCAGCCAGGCGGTACTGTCGCAATGCTGGGGATTCCGCCCGACGACATCACGCTGGATTTGACTAACGCCGTCATTTTCAAAGGCGCAACGGTCTACGGGATCAACGGTAGAAGAATGTTCCAAACCTGGTACCAAATGGAACGGTTTGTTTTGTCCGGTCGCTTAAATCTGGATCCGATCATCACTCACGTGATTGACATGGCGGATTTTGAAAAAGGCTTCGCGATGATGCAATCGGGTGAAGCGATCAAGGTCGTGATGAAGATCCCTGAGTAGCTGCGACGCACCACGAACCTCGTCGCTTCGAACGAGAATTGATAAGGCTAACGTCTCGCCATGTCAGTACTGCAAACGCGCAATCCGACGAAATAAACAGGGCGGGAGGCAACTCAATACAAGAAGTTGATCGACCTGGGCTGTAACTGATACGCCGTAGGTTGCGGCGTGTCTGTTGGCAAGTTCGCGGGTATGCGATTGCCGTTGGCCTATTGCATCTGGTTGTCATTGTGGTTGCGGTATCTCTGTTAATATCGCTCGCGGACACCTGCCTATTCGCCTTGGTTTCAATGAATCGAGTCGAATATTTCGTGCTGCAATTTTACTTTTCGCAGCAGCCGGAATCGGTGTTTGGTTTCGACGAAAGACGTGGCCACTTTCACACGACCTGTTAGCGAAACGGACGCTGCTGCCCTCCTTGAACGCCAGCTTCAATCCTTCGCAACAGTCTCTTGACCGTTGCAGAATTGGCTTCCGATAAATCGAAATCAAACGACACGACAACGATTTGCCACGAACAGTTTGTTCGCCAATGTATCGACAACGCCACACAATGTTTGACAGCCGCAAAAAGTGTTTCGGTCGTCGATTATCGCTGGCTGCGAAATGGTACGATTGCTGCGTCTGCTTCTGTCGCCGCGATGCTGGCGATTGCGCTTCTTCTGCCAACCTGGAGTGAAGTTGCCTTTCGACGTACGCTGTTGCTGGATGGTCGACTTTGGCCGCGTCGTAATCACGTAGTCTTCCATGGCGTACGACTTTCTGCAGAACAGTTCCTGGATCCGATTCCGGGGGTTACTGACATCCGGCACCCAGACGCCGATGGCGTGATTCATGTTGGGCAAGGACAATCCATTTCGTTACATGTAACTGCTGACGCTCAGACGAAATCAACGGACGCTGGCCAAGCGATACAGAGCCTGCCGCCCTTCGTCGAGGTCATTTACCGCAGCGACACGGGTGAACGCGGCCGATTGCGGATGCAGCAGTTTTCAACGAATGAAGAACAAACCGCATACGTACTGAACGGGCCACCCTTTGATGATGTGCGAGGCAAGATTGAGCTGTATGTTCGAGGCGGGGATCATTGCATCGGCCCTATCTCCATTGCAGCGGAAGAGCAACCCACGATTGTCGAGTCGAACCTGCACTGTGTGTTCCCCACCTACATGGTTGACCTGGAATCGCTGCGTTGGACGCCTCGAATATTGGAATGGGGAGCGAAAACGTCGTTGCCAGCAGGAACCGAAATCAAAGCATCCATCAGGTCACAAAAATCAATTGCGGACATCTTTCTGTTTGATGTCGACACGGGTGAGTCCAAACATGTGACCGGCGACCATTCAGACGAAGTTTCTTTCGATTGTGTCGACGCCGAACAATCCCGCGATTATCGCGTTTACCTTGTTGACGAGGATTCAATTGTTTCTACATCACCTGTGGTGTTGGGAATCGAATCCATCGAAGACCGGCCTCCGACGATTCGAACCGATCTGAATGGCATTGGAACAGCGATTACCCCCAATGCTGTTTTGCCGATCAATGGCGTTGTCGAAGATGACTATGGTGTTGAGCAAACATGGTTGCACCTTGGCACATCGCAACCGGAATCGACACCAATTGATGTGGCGCTGGAACTCAAACAGGGAGCAAAACTTGACTCATCAATCGATTTACAATCGTTGAGAGATTCGAATAGCGACTGGAAACTAACCGAAGACTCAGGGGAGTACCTTTCGCTTGCCGTACATGCGACCGACCATTACGCTTTGGACGAAAGTCCGCATATTGCTATTGGAGAATTGATTCGCCTTGAGCTTGTTTCGGCAAACGAATTGCTGCGTATTTTGGAACATCGAGAGTCGGCCGAGCGCCGTCGCCTTGAACAAATCCGAAGCGAACTGTCCGATGCACGATTTTACCTGCAAAAAGTCGTTGAGCGTCGCAACGATTTGAGCTGGGACGATCGCGTCATTTTTTCCAATCGATTTCGTTCGCAACTCGACAAATCAACATCAGAACTTTTCGGTGTTTCGAACAGTTTTGAGAATCTTAAGCAGCAGCTCATCAACAATCGAATCAATGCCCCGGAGCGAATCGATCGTTTGGAGCACCTGGTCGTACGCCCGTTGCGAACTATTCATGACTCACTCAAATCGAATGTACGTAAATTGGCCGTTGAAATCCACGAGGAGGTGTCCGCGAGAACTGGCGTAAAGCCCGCGATTGAAAGCGATCGTAACCGATGGAATTCAAACGCCGAATCGGTCACGAGTACTTTTGATCGAAACCTTCGCCAACTGGACACGATCATCGAAACCTTGATCAAGTTGGAAACTCAAAACGAATTGCTGGACATTGTCAGGCGAATGATTCAGGACCAAGAGTCAATTCTGAAGGCAACTCGTGAGGAGCGAAAACGTGACGCGTTTGAGGGGCTGTTGGATTGAGCCGGTCGTTTTGTTGCGGCATGGGCGCACAACGCCACGGCCCAAGCACTCTCGGCGTCAGTCTCCCAATGACGCGATTGGATTGTTGAATAGAGCCATTGGTTTCAGGACTTTTTCAATCAATCAAAATGTCATGCCTAGGGCAAGTTGATCAGATTCACATCAAACGGCTCCAAGCCATCAAAGTCATTGAAGTACAAGTCCGCGTCGGCACCGAAATTGACGGTGAGTTCCGCTACGTCGGCACTTGTTGCAAGCCGAAAAATGTCTTCGCCGCCAAACATCGCGATATAGGCATCCAGCAAATCAGCGTTCAAACCAAACTCGACTGTGTCGTTTGCTTCACCCGTGCGAATAAAGATCGAACCAGCCAGAACGTTTCCAAACACTTGCAGCCGATTGTCAGAAGTGTTATTGAAAATCAGCGACATGCTGTTGTCGATCGTCATTTGAGCACCGAGGAAAACATCATTCCCATTGGTCGCGTTACCGCCGACGACTGTCAGACTTCCCATACGCGAGTCGAAAATTCTCGCCTGTTGACTTTGATTGTTTCCCGTTCCGCCATCGGCAAGTGATATGTAAGCGTTGCCGTTTACGTTAAACGAGTTTTTTAGCAGCACGGTGTCGATTGCATTTCCACCGAAGTAGTTAAAGTTGTTCGCAATCGAAAACAGACCTAGATTTTCCAAATACGTCGCTTGGAACTCGGTGTCGCTGGAGAAAGTCATGTTGTAACCAACATTGACGACCTGATCGTTGACAAAGTGATTGACGCCATTCAACAGAAACGCTCCGCCGACATCAATGTTGCCGTCCGTTTGAAAAAAATCCTCTCCGTCACCGAGACTGACGACTGTCCGAAATTGGGACGAGTAAGTGTTCTGAGGCTGCCCATTGATATTCGGTACGTTCAAGTTGACACTCTGTGTTCCTTCGCCCGCGATGATTCGAGTCGATAGGCCAACGGATTTTTGACCACCGTGATCGCCAATCAACGCTTCGAAATCACGATTGCCGTCTCCCAAATTGACTCGCAAGCCACCTTCGATCGGATTAGAAAGGGCAGTCGTAACGGGGGTCTCCGAGTAATCCAACATTGCAATGGATACGCTTGCTGTCGGGTTAAACTGGTAAGTGCTGAGGTAGCTTTCATTGTACGTAATCATCGTCCACACGTTTTCATACGCACTGATGTCGTAAATCGCGTCGCCCGATTCAACACCAAACGAAGATAGTCCTGCTGATGAGAAATCAGATCGCTGTTGAAATGAAATCGAATCTGTCTGGGGGTTGGTGAAGACGTTGTAGCCGTCAAGATTTAAAAAACGGGTCGGAAACGTCAGCTTCAATTCGTTGGCGATCAACTGATTTTCCAGTGTGTCGTGGCCTGGGCCAAGGTCAACACGCAGGTTGTTGACATTCATTGTGTTTCGAATCGTTGCATGATCGTCGCCACTTCCCAGTACAATGTTGACATTGTGGTCAGGACTTTCGATACCGACAACGATGGTATTTACCGCACCCGAATAATTTCCGCGAATTGTAGTATTGCCTGAGGCAAGTGCTGCGATTTCAGACTGATCATTGCCAATGCCAAGGTTAACGTAGAACGTTCCCCCAACGGTGATTTTCCGGAAACCGCCACCCAGCATCAACGAATCAGCGGCGTTGATCGAACTGCTCGACAAGACGGAAAGGTTTCCGGAAAATACCACATGGTCCACCCCAAAGATTCTTTGTTGAGATGTGGTCACCGTTTCGTCGGTGCCGCCATTCACGTTGATATAGCTGTTCCCACCAAAATTGACAAAGTCTAACGCAAGATTGTCGTCACCATCCGAGCCCAAATAGGTCAGGCCACTCGTCACGTTCACTTGAGACAGAGTGATCCTGGCTGCCGCTGTTCCATCGACTCGATTGTCGACCGTTAGGTTTCCTCCGACGCTCAGGTGAGTTGCGACGTCATTGAGAATGTTTGTGTGCATCGAGTTGATTCCGGCAAATCGCATCGTCCCAGCGATCGTTGGATTCTGAGTTTCATTAATCGAGTCATCTCCGGTCCCCAAATCAAATGTTACATTGCTCTGAAAGTTTCCGTCGAAAAACTGAATCGTCTGATCTCCATCGAGCCCCAAGACGTTTAAATCTCCGGCAATGTTGATTGGTGACTCCGAATCAAACGTGAAGACCTTGTCACCGCCGTTCATTTCAACCGTGACATTCCCCGGCATCAAATCCCCGTAAGAGAAACGAAAATCACCAGTTGATTGATCCAGCAGGTTGATGGAAACGTCCCCGGAGATGGAGAACAATTCCAATTGGCTGTTCGTGTTCGATTTGAATGCGGCCGTTGTCTCCCCCGGAAACAGCAACGGCGTCGCATGTGAAAATTTGGCGGTGGTAAGCGGAATCTTCTGTGTCGCTAAATAGTTGCCCGGCTCAAAGTGATGGTCGAAACCTTGCAAGTCGTTTAAGTCGATTGTGAAACCAGGCGACACACCCCATTCGTTGACAAAAGAGTCGTTTTGAAGGGTCGTTGAATCTGCGAAGTCAACCGCGAATGTCAAGAAGTCACCGGAAGAAAGCGTTAACAGATCATCACCGTCGCCCATGCTTGCGGTAAACGCCAAAGCCGATGTTGTCTGCGGATTGTAATCAATCGTGTCGATATCCGATCCGCCGACATAGGAGACCGTTGTTCCCTGAACGGAGCCGCCAAACATTTCGAAAGTGTTTTCCGTCTCGCCCAAGTCCAGTGAGATGTTACCCGTGATGTTGGTGTTTTCAATATGCACCAGATCAGGCTTCACGCCATCTTGTGATGTTACCAATAGATTTCCACTGATCAATGAATCCAATGCCCAGACAATTCCGGATTCGTTAAAGAAAGTCGATGTATTGTTTTGGTTAAGAATGGCGACCATGTCGCCGGCTACTGTTGTATTGGTAATCGAGATCGCGTCAAACGCATTGGCACCGTTGTATCGCAATTCGCCACCAACGATCGTGTCATCGACCGTCATGATTCCTGGTTCGGTTGTCGACTCCGTGTTGTATCGCAAGTCGAGACCTACATCGAGGTTCCGAACCGTAATCTGGTTGCTATCAAGCGTCAAGACTTCACCTGCGACCGTCAGGTCATTGAGCGTGACCTGGTCAATCTCGGACCCGAGCCGAATAACGAGCTGGCCCAGGGCAACGGGAACTGTTGGCGTGAACCGAACATCCTGTTCTCCTGTTCCACCGTCGATCAAAACATTCCCACCAACGCTCCCTTTGCCGGTATAAACAAAACGTTTTGGGCCACCGAGATCGACGTACATGTCGCCTGAAACAGCGTGTGAATTGTCAAACGTTACATTGGTTTCAAAACTGGAGACATCAATGATCAAATTGTCTGCGTTCGCGCCGTTGATCGTGCCTGCGCCGTCGGTGATCTGGTAATTTCCAGTCAGGCCATTTTTCACGATGGTGATTGGGCCGTTGTCGGCTGTCTGGGTAATCGTCAGCGTGTCGGTGATCGAATTCAGTTGCGCGATTGCAGCGAGAAGGTTTCGATCTTCGAGACGCGAAAAGGCGAGGTTGTTACGGAACGTTCGACGATTTCGGCGTTGTTTCGAGTACTTCGTTCTGCGATCGATTGATTTTTTGAAGCTCATCATTCTGTTCCTGAAGGCGTTTCGCGACGATTGCAATCACTGGCAACTTGGCCCACAAAGTCACCGGATTCGATAAGTTCGCCGATCGGACGGGGAAATTAAAAAAAAGCCTCATAATCGTTTCCGCTCAAGATCCCGACACTTTGCGTTTTCGGTTTACGCGCACTGAAATGCGATCGCATGAGTCGGAGGCGTTAGATTAAAATCCACGGTTTTTTGGGTAACAAGATTCAAAATTCGGCATAATGTATTTTTCGTGTCCGGTTTTTGGGCAGTTCGCATCTGGAGGCGTGAGCGTATGGAACCAAATGAAAACAGAGAACAGAACGAACTCTCTGATTTCGCGTTTCTGCTCAATCGTGCGCGGTCGGGGGACTCCGATGCAGCAAGCAAACTGGTTGAAAACTATCGGCATTACTTGCTGTTGATCGCGAATCAAGATTTGGATTCCGGGTTGCAAGCGAAGTTGGGCCCGTCGGACGTTGTTCAACAGAGCATCATGAATGCTCAGCGCAATTTCGAGCAATTCCGCGGTGACAACGAGTCGGAGCTCCGCGCCTGGTTGCGAAAAATTGTGCAGAACGATTTGCTAAAGACTCGACGAGATTTTCGTGCAGGCAAACGCGACGCGAATCGTGAAATAAATTTGGATGAGCATTCCGTGCTGCGTCGCAACTTGGCTGGCGAGCAAATGACGCCGGCCAGTGAAGCGTTGAAAAAGGAACGCATCGACGCTTTGGATGCCGCAATGCGACGGCTTCCACCGGACTACCGGCAAGTGATTGAGTTGCGAAATCTGGAACAGTTGGGATTCAACGAAATTGGTAAACAAATGGAGCGTTCGGCAGATGCTGTGCGAAAACTCTGGGCCCGAGCAATCGATCATTTGCAAAACGTACTTAAATCAGATACCCCAGAATTGATGTCAGGAATTTATCCGCCACCGAAGCCTGATGAATAAAAACAACGAAAACGATGCCGAGAATCAATTCGCAAACGAGTGGGAGTTACTGCATCAGCAGATACTAGGCTCACCCTCAGATGTTCCTAACAACGATTCCAGTGACTCGAGCGACCGGGCCAATAACGCACGCGACGTGTTGATCCTGTTGGAGGAACTTCGCCAGCAGCGAAATGAAACTGTTGGCCTTTCGCTGCATTCTGAAGCCTCCGGCGAAAG
This sequence comes from Pirellulaceae bacterium, assembly GCA_041399045.1. Taxonomy (GTDB): domain Bacteria; phylum Planctomycetota; class Planctomycetia; order Pirellulales; family Pirellulaceae; genus BJ22. The sequence goes on from JAWKTO010000002.1 coordinate 767,557, forward strand.
AGACACCTCGCCTGGTGAAACCAAAGTTACGAATCGTGCGGCGCAGCAATCAACCATCAACGACGCGTATCAAAATCTCAGTGAAACCTCTAGTTTTTCGGAACGATTGCCGAGTAAGGTCGGTCGATTTCAACTGCATGAGCGAATTGGTGTTGGCGGATTCGGTATTGTTTTTCGTGCCACAGATCCCGCATTGGGACGCAACGTTGCGTTGAAGATTCCTCGACTCGAGACTTCGCTATCCGTGGAAGCGAAGCGACGTTTCCAACGGGAGGCTGCGGCCGCGGCAACACTCGATCATCCGCACGTCGCGAAGGTATTTGAAACGGGTACCGATAGCGGTATTCACTTTATTGTTTCCCAATTTGTTGATGGAGAGAATTTAGCGACGTTGTTGGCCCGAGGAGTTTCGCTTTCCTTTAAAGAAGTCGCAATGCTTGTTGCCGATTTAGCCGATGCCTTGCAGCACGCCCATGAGCATGGAATCTTGCACCGAGACCTGAAACCGTCGAATGTCCTGATACCAAAATCGACAGCTGATGCCGAATTTTACGCATTTTCGGCGGCCAAACTTACGGACTTCGGTCTGGCTGACGTCGGCGACCGCAATGAAGAGTTAACTCGAACAGGAGCGATCGTCGGGACTCCTGCCTACATGGCCCCTGAGCAAGCGCAAGCTAAACAAAATTCGATTAGTGAGGCAACCGATGTCTACGGGTTGGGCGCATTGATGTATCGCCTTTTAGCCGGCGAACCGCCCTATTCCGGTGAAAGTTTGATTGCGATTATTCGCGCGATGGATCAGCGTGATCCGATTTCGATTCGCAGCCTGAATCCTGATACCCCCCGAGACCTTGAAGCGATTTGCTTGAAGTGCCTGGAGCGAAAGCCCGAAAATCGTTATGCCAGTGCGTCGGAACTAAAAATCGATGTGAGGAATTGGCTGGACGGAAGGCCTGTTTCTGCCAGACCTGTTTCTCATTTCGAGAAGGCTAAACGTTGGTGTGTTCGCAATCCCATGCTGGCGACTGCGAGCGCCGCGGCCATGATATTTCTGGTTTCGTCGCTGGTTGCGTCGACGGTCGGATGGTTGGTCACCAGTTCCGCACTTAGCCGTATGGAGCGAGCCAATGAACGATCGGAACAGCGCTCGCACGATTTGAAATTGGCGTTTGACGATTTGTTTTCGTCAATTGAAATGGCGCCGGAAGTTAAAATCCCTGGCGCCGAATCACTTCTCGAACGCCTTCTGCAATCAATCGATCGATACAATCGCTCGGTACTGTTGGAAAACTCGACGGATATTGAAGCCAATATTTCGCTCGTGGATACGATCCATCGCATCGCTACACTACGACTTTATTTAGGTGATTCAGAAGGAGCCTTGGCGAGCCTGGAGAAGGCAGGCAGTTTCTTGAATCGATTGAGTTCCAAACAGCAGAATGTCCGAGTAGCAGAGTTACACCATTTTGTGATTCAATCCAGAATTCTTGCTGCAGAGGGACAACGTGACAATTTTTTGCGTACGGCGGATGAAGTCGTCAGTCTTTCAAATTCCCTTGCGGAATTAACGGACGATGCGGCAGTGATCGAAGCGGCATTAGCATGTTCCGAATTATCCGACGCCGCCATGTCTTTTGGTGATCGCACTTCCGCCAATCGATTTTCAGAGCAGGCGATCCAGTTTTGGGATTTGATTGATCCGACCACGCTTTCTCCGAACGTGTTGATCAAATGCCTTATCTCGGAATTCACAGCGGGAAACGCATTGGCTGCATCAGAAAATTGGGCTGAAGCGCAAGAGGCATTGCTGTCTGCACTCGCTCGTTCGCACGATCTGATCGATTCCGAAGCAAATATCCCACCCGATTTCGCGTTCCGGGTTGCGAATACTCATCGCAATGTTGGAATCATGTTGCACCAGAACAAACTGGAAAGTGAACGGCATTTTCAAGCCGCTGAGTTGTTGCTCGAAGGTCTTCATGCTCAACATCCGATGGTTGCCGATTATCCCAAACAAATCTGTCGGCTTGGTTATTCGCGTGCATTGGCTCATTTCCTTACTGGCGACAACGAGGATGCAGCTCAGCGTTTGACATCCAATGCAGATGACGTACGTGGGTTTTTAAGTCAATATCCGTACGAAGCAGCAGGGCTCAATCGCGTTTTGGCGGACACACTCGCCTTGGCTGGAATCTGCAATCAACAACTCAAGCGGTTTGACCTGGCTCGGGAGAACTTGGAACAGGCGAAGTCGGTTAACGAATTGTTGGTTTCTTTGTCCGGTGGTAGCCTGCTGAACAAAGTCCAATTACATGGTGTGATTGGGAGCATTGCGGCGCTCGAAGTGAACCAGGGCAACGATTTGCGTGCGATTGAGCTACTGACAAAGTCCAATCAAGAGTTGCAACAGCTTCTGGAGGATGATCCACAAAACGGTGAGTCTCGGCGATTTCTCGCCGGAAACCTTGAAGTGTTGTGCGAAGCACACGTAAATCGTGAGGATTGGCCAAGTGCTAAAGCGACACTCAATGAATGGGTTCGCGTGGCTCCGTCGACAAACCCGGCGAAGGCCGCCGCAATGGGGCTCGTTTTGAACACACGGCTTCATGAATGGAATGCGGCAAACGAAAATCTGGTACAGCTATTGGAATTCAAAGCAGATTTCGACGAATACGATGAGGTTCAGATGTCTGCCGAAGTGAAACAACTCATCAATGCATTGGTCGCGATGGACGAAGAGTTCCTTGCGTTGAATGACTCGCTGAGTTCGCAAGTGGCAACTGATCTTCGAGCAGCGGCAATGGATGCCACATTGGAAGCATTAAACACAATTCATCAAAATAGCGAGCCTGGTGCTGACATTTGGTCAAACTTGTTCACTGAAGAAGAAATTCAAAATTGGCCCAACGAAATCAAAGAATGGCGATTGCAAAACGAACATTGAAACTCTCACACGTGTGCACGAGTCCAATCCGACGCTTGAGGGCTCAATCTGGGGTCAAACCGTTGATGGTGTCGAAAAATGAAAGCGTTTACAAAGCTGGAAAAGAACTCAAAACTCAACGTCAAAGGGACAATACCTTATTTTCCAGCTGAATCCACATGGACTTTGATGAAATCTAGCAGTTCGGTTGCAAATGCGTCTATCGAGCCTCCTTCGGATAGCAGTATCGGGTGGTGTAAGAGAATTGTTCGCATTCCGATATCATTCGAGTTTTCCAGTGAGCCGGGCACTCGGCAGCGTTTGCCATCTCGTCGTCGAAATACGTGAAATGGCTCGAAGATAGGAAACGCGTGTTCCTGGAACAAACTCAGCCATTCCGCCTGAGCAAAAACGGACAAGGCTTTGTCGGTGAGTCGAAACGGAAATTTATAAAACGCTGTGATGTTCGCCGTTGGCTCGCCAGCGGAATTTGTTTCCAAATTTTCATTAGTCTCATTCTCGAAACAGCTCAAATCCGGAACCAGTAGCCACTCATCGAGACGTTCAAGCGATTTCGCGAGACGGTATGCGTTTCGAAGGCGAGTTGCCGTCCGATCAGAAAGCTTTTGCAGCTGCGGAATCAACGCGGCGGCTTGCAACTCGGATAGAGGAGCAAGATCGTTTCCGCGATCACAAAAGACCTTCAAACGTTGGTGCATTCGCTCATCACTCGTCAGCACTGCCCCAGCTCGTCCAGCAGTAAGGAGCTTGCTTCCGCCAAAACTGATAACACTAACATGGCCCCACGCGCCCAGCGGCCGTCCGGAACTCGAGGCGCCATGCACTTGGCAAGCATCTTCAATCAAAATGATGCCGCGATCATTGCAGAATTGGAGCAAGGACGGCATGTCGACAATTTCGCCATGCAAGTGCGACACGATGCAAGCGCGCACGTCCCCACTCATGGCTGCTTCGATGTGTTCGAGCCCCATAACCCAGTGGCTTTTGATGGTGTCGACCACAACCGGCCTCGCGCCTACCGCTTCCACGCATCGAAAATTGCCGGGGTAATCGTAGCCAGCAACGATAACCTCATCACCAGGTCCGATTCCGGCAGCGCGAAGGGCAAACTCAACCGCAATCGGTCCGCTTGAACATAGTGTGACGTGAGATTGTTGGAAGGTCCTTGCCAGTTCAGCATTCAGTCTGTCAGTAGAGTCGCCATGGTATTTGCCCCAGTTGCCGCTCTTTAAAACGTCGACGACTGAATCATAAACGTCACGTTGAAAGCCCGGCCAATCGGGAATGTTGTTTCGCCAATTAGTTTGTGGCATCCTATGACTCCTCGTGACTCAATAGAATCTGGTCAGGTTCGACGTTGTGCTGTTTCAATTCGACACCAGAGAGGGAACTTTTGTTTTCGGTAATCGCAATCACTTTCGCCTCAGGAAAAAGACGACAGGTCGAGAGGATCTCTTCCCATTTCATGACGTTGAAAGCAGTAGCCAATGCATCACTGACCGCAGCTCGCGGATGAATGACGGTGACGGAGAGAAAATTGTTAGTGGGCCATCCAGTACGCGGATCGATGACATGGCTCAGGCGTTCCCCTCGGTGAATGATTGCCTGCCGTGCAGAACCGCTGGTTGCAAGCGACTCGTTTGTTAGAAAAACAGTGCCGAGCGTAGTGGAAGGAAAAAGAGGATGAGTCAACGCGACGGGCCATTCGCAAACCGTTCCATATGCAGGATCCGATACGCGAGCCACCACGCTACTTTGGCCACCATGAACAATAAACTCATCGAAGCCCAAACCAACAATTCGTGACGCCATCTGGTCCAGCGCAAATCCTTTGCCGATGCTGTGAAAGTTAACCTCCAGATTGGGTTGCTTGAAATGAACCGTCTGATTCACTGGATCCAAAACGATCCCTCGAGATGATGACGATTCTAGTGCTTTGGCGATCGCGGCCTCGTCCGGCACCCGCGGCTTGCGATCAAAGAAGCCCCATGCTCTCGTCAAAGGGGTTGAAGCGATATCAAAAGCCCCTTGCGTGTCTCGCCATATTTGAAGCGCAAGCGTGAAAACGTCAAACGTCTCGCTTGATACGAGTTGGGCGTCAACAGCAGCCTGTTCGTTGACGCGAGAGAGTTCACTGTCGGCTCGGAAAATTGAAAACAACGTCTCAATCCGGTCGACTTCGCCGAGCGCTTTGATCGCTGCCGCTCCAAAATTGTCAGATCGCAACAGGTTCCAGAACACCTGAAACTCACAGGCCATGGCGTTCCGGGAAAAATGTTGAAGAAATAAATTCTCTGGTTTTCGCGTTTCAGCTTCCTGAGCGCTTTCAGCCCCTGCTCTGCCGTTCAAACGGTCCTCGATCTTGGAACGCAACGATTCGCCCGTGATGAAATCGCGACGACTGTTGTTTTGGGGATCTGACATCACTTCGAATTGAGGTACAATAAATAACAGGCGTTCAGCCGAACGGCAAAGTTTACCAAGCTACGATACAGGTTATTCATTTGTTGCAACATATTCAAAACCTGAATAGCCGAATTCCCCTTGTTCCCGTCTTGATTGTCCTTGTTTGGCCAATGGCGGGGCTGGTTGCACAAGAGGACTCCAGGCCCAAACCCGTGAAACGAGCACGACGCCCGGACTACAAGGAATCTGATTGGCGGGGCGTCTTTTTCGACAATCTGTTTCTGGAGGGGCTAGTCGGCAATCCGCCTCCGGAGGGAGAATCTCATGTTGCCCAGGCCGCCAGCCCGGCTGTTCAATCAACCAGCAATGACTCAGATGGCGCTAATGACGTCTTGGGGTGGAACAGTTTGATTGATCCAGAATCGCTGGAGAATGAAATCAAGCGGCAACAGATCAACCTCGAAGCCTTGATCACGACGCCGCTCCAATTCCAAACGGATTACTTGAAAATACGCGACGCCTTTTCAATGTTGTCAGCTTGGATGGCGATTGTTCGTGATTACAACGGTGACGTTCGTTGGAAAAACGATGCGGCTGCAGCTCAAACCGCCTTTGCCCGCACGGCAGCCAATTGTCGAACGGGAAGCGAATTAGCGTTCAACAACGCGCGCCAGTCCCAGGATGCACTCCGCGAGATGGTTCGCGGTGGAAGCTTTCCCGAAACGGAATTGCCGTCGGAAGATTTCGCGTGGAATCAGGCAGTGGATCGCAATCCGTTGATGCGACAGCTACAGGTTTCACTTGATCGTCTTAAGCAAAACACCGGAAGCAAATCGGCGTTTGAAAATGAGATCGAAGAAGTTTTGCATGATGCCAATTTAATTGCCGCGATTGCCAGAATCACTGGTGATGAGTCGATGGATGACGCAGATGACGACGACTACAAATCGTTTGCCATCCAGATGATGGACGCAGCGGTTTCAGCGAATGAATCCATTCGCTTATCGAATTTCGACTTGGTTGCCAGCTCGGTAAACAAGATTGAACAATCCTGCAACGATTGTCATTCCGAATGGCGGTAAACTATGAGCGAATCAGAAAGCGACTTTTCGCCTTGGTCTCATGCAAGCGCAAACAAATGGCTCGGCATGATATTCTCCCGATCCGAGTTGATCGATGAGTTTGAGCGATGGGCGAGCCGCGACACAGAACATCTTTCGGAGTACCAATTACGTCTGTTGACATCTTTGTTGGTTATTCTCGGGCATCCGTCGATTTGGCCTGAGGAAGAACAGGCTCGTCTGAGCAAGTTGGCAATGCGAGCGCATTCGTTGGTTCGGAATTATCGTGAAGAAAAACGGTCAGCGCAATCTGTTGCGGAGCATCAATTTCGCCAACAGGTCCAGCAGGATTTGGACGTTGAAGCAGAATTGTTGCGCCGAAGGGCGAATATCTCCAAACGAACGAACAAACTAACGCTGCCCAAATCCTGGTATCGCTTCTGGAATTAGAAAGGTCGATTGTGGATCGAACATTTTCGCCATGGGGAACAGAAAACGCCACGGAATTGCTTAGCCAAAGTACATGTTGGCGATCTTTCACATCCATGATCGAACAGACGCTGCGCAATGACCCCAAAAAATTTCCGCATCAGATTCGCTGCGCTGCATCACTGGTCATTTTGCTTTGCCGAGAAGGGCTATGGCCCGTTCGGATATCCAACGACGAAATTGTGGAGTTGGCAGCGTTGGCCAGACGTCAATTGACGCAAATCAAACAAATGTTTTCAGCGGAGTCTCGAGCCAAACCGGAAGTAGCGAACACGGAAGAATTTCGTTTGTTGATGAAAACGCTGGACGAAGAAATTCGTTGTCTCGATGCCCGCGGAAGTGACGTGCCGTTGAACATCCCGAACGAACCGCCCTCGGGATGGGGCGCGTTCTGGGACGCAAAAAAGTCATAGATGCGGGAGACGATTCGATTCCCAAGACTTACCAATCCAGGCTATTCGTCAACTCATTCGACTTGCCACTCCCAGTGTTTCGAACAAAGAATTTCAAGTGACCACTTTGTCGGCAGTTTATTTTTCTGCTTGCCTGTCGAAGTCATCGACACTCGCGCCTAAAAATTCACCGCGAGAATGTGTTCGTTGAAGCGAACATTGTCCGCTATAATTCGCATGTGAATCGAATCCCCTTGGACGACAGGAAGCAAGATGGCTGGAAAAGAAGTTAAAATATTGAAACCTGTTTTCGTAATCGCGTGCTGCATTGGGATAGTCGTTGGATGTCAAAATCCATCTGGCGACAAACCATCGAATAACGATGAGAAGAGCACGAGCAAGAATCAAACGACAACTGGGGGAAATGATGTCGTTTCGCGAGACGAAAGCACCTCTGGATCTGCTGGCACGACCACAAATACCGTTGCTCCCGACGATCCTGCTGACTTGGCGGTCAATCCAGCGAAAGTTAATCAGGAATCAACTGACGCCGACCATTCCGGCAAACCCGACCGAATTCACTTCGACTTATTAGCTGATCAGCCAGTGTTGGACACAAAATTGCCACCGGTCGATGAGAAATGGGTTCGTGTATCTCCGGATCAAGAAGTCTGGATCGATGTCAAAGGGAAACAGGTTATCGTAGGCGGTCGCATCTGCCTCACGGAGGGCCCATTGGAAATGTTTGCCTGCCCAGCTCACACCAAAGAGCACGAATCAATTGTCGCGACAAATGCCTCCGGTCAAACCATTCACGCAGGTCTAGTTGGCCATCGGTCTGGAACCTGGAAAGCCTATTGAATGGCTGGAAGATGGATTCAATCCTCCTGTCGGTCCCGTTGTGAAGGTCGATATTTCCTGGATGGACGGTGAAACTCAAATCACAAGAACTGCTCAAGAGTTATTTTTCAACGCGAAGACCGGAGAGCCGATGGCCGAGGATTGGGTCTTCACAGGTAGCCAAACGTTCAAGGATGAAGAGTCCGGCAAAACAATCTACCTTGCGGACTCTGGAGACTTGGTATGCGTTTCGAACTTCTCGTCGGCCATGTTGGACGTGCCGTTTCGTAGTGATGGCGCGAACGCTTCGTTGTTGTTTAAGGCAAACCCTGAAAAAATTCCCGTTGAAGACACGCTTGTTTTGTTGTACTTCAAGGCCGGCGAAAAGACTGCGGAAGGCGACGAACACACTGACGAAGCCGCAAAACCAACGGCTGACAAAGAATCCGGCGACGGTGATGAAACTGGCGACGTCGAATAACCGTTAATCGGCCAAATGGACCCTACCGATAATGTTTGACCGATGGACAAATGGCGTCGCCCAATGGCGACTATCGCTTGATATTGGCTGATTGTCGCCCAGTAAAATAAAGCAGTCTTCCGGAACCTGCACTCCTGGAAATTTTGCCGTGGCGAACTCATTGTTTGATTTGCCGTCTTGAAACCAAAAGACGTCCCGGAAAATCTGAATGCGATCTATCCGAACCTCGCCCTCGAGTCCTACAGCGCGAAAAAATGGGCTTTCAGGAATCGCTCTCGCGTCAAAATCGATTACTCCTTGGTAGAGCGATTGATCATCCATTACAAGTTCGATCGCGCCGTCGAAAATGACGCATTCCAGTTTCATTTCATGAAGGCCGTTCGTGTCAGTTTGTGAATTGTTTTCAAACAAAACGGTTTCGTTAAATTCGTTTCCACTAATTGAAATGGAGTGGGACTTCAAATCGATTTGAACAATAATCCATTCGTTATTTGATTTGATCTCAAATGAAAAATGTGCTTGAGGCGACGCTGCGACTAAGATTTGATACGACGCCTCATCCATTGGGTTGAGTTTTCGGGTTGTGGATTCATTCACGCCAAAATCATCGCGGATACACGCCGGAGTCGTTTCACCAAAGCGAGAATATTCGAGCGTCAATACGGAAGGTTGGGTTTGATTTTCGTTTCCTTTGAAATGCCACACAGAACCCCGTTTTTGCCAATTGCTCCTGTTTGGTGTGCGATCAGAGGCAAATGAACTGGCAGGTGCGTAATTCGAATCGAATGACAACTGCGACATCTCGCGGAACTCTTTTTGTGACTTCCGGTGAAGTTTTCCATTGATGAACAGGTTTCCACCGTCGATAAACACGAATTCACCGGGCAGGCCGACAATTCGTTTCACCTTCCTAATCTCTGGCTCATCTTGCTCCTGGAAAGCGATCACTTCAAAGCGTGACAAGTCTGCGTTGCCAGCCATGATCACTAACGGACTATTGACAACGATCCCGAAAGATTCAAAGTCTAGCGGACTGCCACAGTGAGGACACTTGACCATTTTACGATGCAAAACGATTGACCCCACTCGGAGCTGAGCCGAACACTCCTTGCAGCAACCGTCACAGTGATCTCCCCACAGGCTTGGGATCATGGAGTCACCAACAACGATGGCGTCAATCGGCGCTCGCGAATCGCATCCCGTCAACAACAGGCAGCTGACAAAGGCCCAAAGACAGCGGATTCCCCAATTGAACGATCTCATTGAATCAACCACACTTAGATAGTAAGGGGATCCAAAGATTCCGGAGTTCTGCGGCTAATGAAATTGGTCGACAACTCATACAAGGCAAATGGAATTTGATTTAGAACATGAATGAATCCCAACATGCTAACGGTGCACGCAAGGCATCGCAAGATTTGCCGATAGGAACGTTGGTCACGCTGCTGCTCTTGATTCTAATTCCATTTTTTCTATTTGAATCTTCGATTAATTTGTACGTACAAAATTACATTGAGTCGAATGGGGACCATCGTTCGTTCGAGATGGCGGCGTGGATCGTTGGGCTACTTGCTATTGACGTTTTCCTACCTGTTCCAAGCAGTGTCGTTGCAACATTTTCGGGTGTTGCAATTGGGTTGCCTGCGGGAACGCTCGTCAATTGGTTGGGTCTTAATCTGGCCGCGGCAATCGGATATTGGTCAGCAAATTGGTCTCAAAAAGTTCTGGGACGCGACGGCGAAAATCGCCCAGTTGCTGCTTCGACAGCATGGGCAGTTGCGTTTTGTCGTGGACTGCCAGTAGTTGCCGAGGGAACTTTGTTGTTTGCCGGACTGCGGCATTGGAGATGGCAACAGCTTTGGTTTCCAATCGCGACGGCAAACCTGCTATTGGCGTTTGGCTATGCTGCGCTCGGGTATTGGGCATCCACCAACCAGATGGTGGCCGAATCGTTGGCCTTCGCACTCGCGCTCCCAGTCCTGCCTCTACTTGTCTGGGCAGGATGGCGTCGGTACCTTCGGCGGCAATGAAATCGATTGATGAGAAGCTGGGGAAATCGGTTCCCTGAATGGATCTTTACATTATGATGGAATTGAAAACGCCAAGAGCAACGAAGAAATGAATAGTCCCCAAGTATTGAATCATCCGCTCGTCTCCTGTCATTTGACGACGTTGCGTGACAAACAGACTGGATCAGGTGAATTCCGAGCAGCCGTAAATCGGTTGTCGATGCTATTGGCGTTTGCGGCGACTCGTGACTTGCTGATGACCGATCGGCCAATTGAAACGCCAATCCAGAAAATGATTGGTAAAACACTTTTGAATCGAATCGGAATGGTTCCGATTTTACGAGCCGGGATCGGGATGGTCGACGCGATGTTGGATATGATTCCGACGGCAGAAATTTGGCATTTGGGTTTGTATCGTGATGAAGAGACAGCCCAACCGGTGAGGTATTACGACAAACTGCCGCCAGGTGAGCCTGTCGAAGTTGCATTTGTACTTGACCCGATGTTGGCTACGGGTGGTTCTGCGATTCTGGCGTGTGAGGCACTTCGAGATTGGGGCGTTCCGAAAATCAAGATGCTGTCAATCATCGCCGCTCCAGAAGGCATTGAACGTCTGCAAAACAAATTGCCTGACGTCGAAATTCATACCTGTGCAATCGACAAATGCCTGAACGAACACAAGTACATTGTGCCTGGGTTGGGCGATGCAGGTGATCGCATCTTCAATACGACGGGTCGATAGCGGAGGCGTGTTTTGCCAATTTTGACGTGCCAGGATTGCGGGAAACCAAATCGCTTTGATGATGGCGAGTCCGATTTGTCTGCCCAAAATGTGGTGCAACAATCGAGACGGCACTGCGTAAAGGCCCCGCAGCTAAAGAGGAAAAGTCATCGGGAATCGAAAAGCCACCCGAAGGCAATCGTTCGTCGGATCTACTACCCAAGCCAAAGAAACGCCGCCAGAACCATCACGTCGATGAATCAGAGATCGAGCCCAAGGAAGTTATCGATTCGGAATTCGCTCAGGAGGGCAGTCCAAACGAAATGGAACCGGCGGAGGAAAGAAAAACCGCGTCGAATGTTGTTGCCTTGCCGCGCGACGAAAACGCGTTGGCCCGTTTGAAACCTCCCGTATTTCATCTGGAATCACTCCTCGATCGACTCTTGCCGCCTCGATTCAATACTGCTGGGCTTCCAATGTCAAAACCGGCACTCGTCGATGCGCCCCAAAGTGCCGTCGGGGCGATTGAAGAAGATCACCAACGGTATGTAACAATTGACGGGGAGCGGGTCTTAGTTCCAGAGGTGAGTCGTCGAATTCGTTTGGGCGTGAGACTCGCATTCAATCTTGCATTGATGGCAGCATGCGTTGCCGTTCTGTACGTTGTTTTTCGCGCGACAATGTCTGCGGAACAATAAAAAAACTGCGAATCAAAGTCTGACTCGCAGTCTAGTTAGTTTCAGATGACTTGAGGATTTACCAAGTCTTATTTTGCCAAACTGGCGATTCAACACGTTCCCGTTTTTGCGGTAAGAACGTGCCTTCATAGCTGGGTTCGTTTCGGCTACGATCGCTGCGAGCACTTTCTTCGGAAGTGTAGCTTGCAAGGCGAACAGGACTGTAGTCCCATTGATTTCTTACAACTTCTCGCGACGCTGAGGAGTATACGGGCGCTGGATTGTAGGACGATGAGTTCAGGCCTTCGATGATCGGGCGTTGCATCGATGACGGATTGACGTCAATGGAGGGCGGAATGTCTGCAGCGGCTGGCGTTGGAGCTGAAATATAACCACCAGAAGTCGTCAACGTACCGTTAGGTGCGATCATCGTCGTGGACCCAGGTACCGGCGCAACTGACGATCCATAGGCTGGAATGGTTGTATTCGGCACTCCGCAAGTGGAACAACCAGGAACGGTTGACGTTGGAATCGTGCTACTGACTGCTGGAACATTGCATGTGCTGCAGGTGTTGCACGAATTGCAATTGTTCGTCACATAGGAAACCGGAACCTTGTAGGTTTCCTGACGGTACACAGGACGATACGTTGTGTAGGGAACTTGCTTTTGTGACCAGGTGTAAGTCGTACATGGCTTCATGCAAGTGACTGTGCAACCAGTGCATGGGTCCGAAGACGTAACCGGTCGATATTGTGTCACGGGTACTTTCTCCCACGACGTTCGGTAAGCCGTGTATGGCACGTAGTTTACAACAGTCCGTGAACAGGTTTGCTGGCAATCAACACGACACTGATCTGGTTGAAGTCCGCAAGCTGCCGTTTGACCAGCAATAGGATATGTCGGCTGGCGATTCAACGAGCATCGATTACGCAGCCCGCGAAGCCAGTCCAAAAGCGGGCCAGCTTGAGCAGTATCAGCAACAAACGCGAATTGAGCGAATGCAAAAATTCCAATCAGGCTGTAACGAACGAATCGATTCATGGAAGCATAAACTCCAGTGATCTGGATCATATCCGAATGCCCTTTGATTCATGTTGATCAAAGTTCATCCGCGAAAAACTAAAGTGAACAGCTCGATGCGCCGACAAAGGGGGCGCAGCGAATGCTTAAGTTTTAGAGCTGGAATCGAGTTGAATCGAGGAATTTTCACCTACAGTAGCGAATTTCGGCAATCCACATTCCGTTTATTCCGATTAGGCAATTCACGCTCTAAAACCACGATGCGGAAATAGTACGTGGCGTTGCGGATTATGGTTCATACCGGCATTTAATTTCGACTTGTTACTTGAATCATCTCCGATTCATTCCGAGAAACACTCAACTGACGGCTGTCTCGCCGGGGCGTCGCGTCGCCACTTTTTTGTTAAAATTCAGTCGTCGGTTGACGGTCGTTGCTGTTGGTATTGTCCAATCGAGGTAAACGACGCGAATTGGATTTTCGCAAAGGGGGAACTCGTCGACCATTTCCTGAATTCTGATTGTATCGATTGCATGTTTATTGTTTTTGACGGAATTGATGGTGCTGGCAAGTCGACGCAAATTGCCTTGACCGCTGAATGGTTACGGAGCAACGGATACACCGTTGAATGCCTGGTCGATCCGGGTAGTACGAGCTTGGGGCAGCGGCTTGCGTGAGGTTTGCTTGAACAAACGGATGTGGCTGTGAGCGTGCGCGGAAATGCTCTTGTTTATGGCGGCTCGTGCTCAACTTGTAGACGAGAAAATTCGTCCAGCAATCGCTCATGGCAAAATCGTGTTGTGCGACCGATTTTCATTTTCGACAGCCGTGTATCAAGGCTATGCTGGTGGATTGGATGTCGAGTCCATTTGGAATGCCAATCAAATTGCAACGGGTGGATTGGTTCCGGATTTGACATTGTTGTTTGACTTGCCAGCCGACGAAGCCTTTTCACGGATTGCCAAAGGCCGGGCGGGTGGCTTTGACAAAATGGAGTCTCGAGGCGAAGAGTTTTTGAAAGAGTTCGAAACGGTTTTCTTTCGGAGGCGAGGCGCTGGCCTCAAGGGGTAGAGACCATTGACGCGACGCTCGTGCCTGAGATGATTCAAAACTCAGTCAAAATTTGTATTTCAAAGCGATTGCCAACTCCCGGAGTCGCAACACCATGATTTGGGAAAAGCTCGTCGGTCACGATTCTCAAAAAGAAAGCTTTCAAAAACGCGTGGCTCGCGGAAACCTTGCTTCAACGTTTTTATTCGTTGGCTTGGAGGGAATCGGCAAACGAATGTTTGCCGAGGGGTTAGCAGAGGCCCTATTGTGTCACAATTCAAATCCCAAAGTATTAGCGGCTTGCGGAAAATGCCCTGGGTGCGTTCAAGTGCAAACAGGAAATCACCCAGATTTATTACAAGTGCAGCGGCCAGCGGAAAAGAATGTTTTGCCGATTGAGCTATTTGTCGGTGACCGTGAACATCGATCTGACGAAGGACTTTGTCGAGATATTCGAATGAAGCCGAGCAGAGCCGGTTCTCGGAAAATCGCGATCATTGATGACGCCGACTATTTAAATCAGGAAAAGTGGCAACGCACTTTTGAAAACGCTGGAAGAGCCGCCTGACCGCTCCATCATTATCTTGATTGGAACCAGTTCGCATCGCCAATTGCGCACAATTTTATCGCGCTGTCAGATTGTGCGGTTCGACGCATTGTCGGTGATTCAGGTGGAACAGATCCTTGATCGTCATCCAGAATGGGAATCCGAAGTGGATCGTCATGAGTTGGCAATGGCCGCTGCTGGCAGTATTTCAACGGCTCGACTCTTGATGGATCCCCTTTATTTTCGTTTTCGCGGTGAATGGCTGGAGCAATTAGCGAGTGGCGACCCCGGCAGCGATGATTTTGCATCGTCGATGGTAAAATTTGCCGAAGAAGGATTGAAAGACTCTGCGTCAAAACGAGAGAGGTATTATTTTCTAGCAGATCGTGGAATCGAATTCCTGGCAGCAGCTAATGAATCGTGTTGCAGGCGGTGAGGTACAAGGCGATCGCGTGTTGCGAGAAACGGTCGAAACCGCACTCCCAATTTGGTCTGGAGGTTCTACGGGAATGGCTGACGCGATTGACGCTCTATGCGAATTCCAATTTCAGATTGAAGCGAATCGGCAAAGCCGCCGAATGCGATTGACTTTTTGTGCAGTGAAATCCGACGTTGTTCACGCGGACACTCTCGACTCTTAAATACAATCTGAACGACGACTTTTCGCGCTACGAATCAAAATCATCGGCGTGGAACGGGGCAGCAGCTGTTTGATGTGATCTCAAGAGCGAGCGAACGGCTTGAATTTTGTCGGGCTGGCTTTCTTTGGTCGGTTCGGCGTTGAGAACCGATTCCTCAGCAGCTTTGTCGAGTGAACGGATTTCAAAATGGGGCGTTGCCTCGGTATTCTTGCCTGTACGATTACGAGGCAGTTTTCCCAATCGCTCAACCTCAATTTCGCCGAGGTATTTTCGTTTCACTTCTTCATGCTGCACGATTTCCGTTGCGGTGCCGCTGACCAAAATTTTGCCTTCACTCACCACATAGGTTCTGTCGGTAATTTGCAAAATTTCTCGAGCGGCGTGATCGGTGATCAAAATCGAAATTCCATCATCAGCTAATTCGCGAATGATTCCTTGGATATTTTGAACCGTCACAGGGTCAATGCCGGCAAACGGCTCGTCCAACATGATGATTTTAGGATTGGAAATCAGACAACGTGCAATTTCCAAACGTCGTCGTTCGCCACCTGAAAGACGTCCAGCAGCGGTCTTCCGAACCTTGGTGATTTTGAATTTCTGAAGGAGCTCCTCAGTTCTCGCAAATTGTTCCTTGCGGCTCATCCCCAACAGCTGCATGATGCCGCGTAAATTATCCTCTGTCGTCAATTTTCCAAACACACTGGACTGTTGCGGTAGATATCCCATGCCACCTTTGGCCGCGCGCAAATACATTGGCCATCGGGTCACATCCTCACCGTGCAAGAAGACGCGTCCTCCGTCGGGACGGGTCATCCCGCACATCATCCGAAACGTTGTCGTTTTTCCGGCGCCGTTTGGACCAAGGAGCCCAACGATTTCGCCGCGATCAACGTTTAGGGAAACACCGTCAACGACCGTTCGTCGCGAAAATCGTTTGACCAACCCTTCAGATTTCAGGATCACGATCACACCTCCGTGTGCAAGTTCTACGTCAAGAACAGACGGTTACCGAATCGGTCCCATGCGTTCAAAATTGGGAGTAAATGGAACGGGTTTTCGTTTGGCATGTGGCCAATAAATAAACATTGCCCGGCCGATCAAGAATTTACCGTCTAAAAAATGTGGCCCATTCCAGATTCGCGCATCGCTACTTTCCGGACTGTTGTCACCCATTGGAAAAAACTGATTCTCACCCAAGACGAACATGGGTTTGTCCTCACGAAAGCGCGCATCGAACACCTTGAGCCCCTGCTCATCTTCCCAAACCTCCGGTGATTTAAATGTTTGTTGGATCAGCGTTTCGTCCAGATCCGTTTCATTTCGAACGTCTCCAGCCCCCCCACCGAATACTGAGGTGTAATAGATGTCCCGCCATACTTGCAATCGAGTAATATCGATCGCTGCTTTGTTGGTCGCAATTCCAATGGGCTCGGCGTCCCCAGGATCCGTCGGCGAATATTTTGGGTTAACCTTGCGCAGTGGCTCGTAACGACTCCCCGTAAATGGCAATGATCTGCCGTCAACCCATAGGAAAATCTGATCGTCAGCATTGAACATCAAAATGTCATGGGTTCCAGTTCCAACACAAGGTGTTTGAACAGTTGCGGAATCGACAATTTGATTATTGTCGTCCAGAAAAGGCATCCCTTGGCTATTTGTCAACGTTCCGACTCCAGAAGCCAAATCAATCGTCAACGAGAAATGCACACCACCTTCGACAATATCGAGAATCAACTCACCGGCGGTCGACTTAATGTCAACATTTGCTTCGACGCCGATATCACCGACCCAATGATTGCCTTGATTAAAATTTGGACGGGGTACGATGGACAACCTTCCACTTGGATTTGGCAAGTGTGCCTCAACGATTCTGAAATTGTAGCAGTAGAAATCCGTGATCAGCCTACCCGGCGCTTTTCCTGCATCGACAGTAAACGTCTTTCCATTTTCGATTTCATTCCAGATTGCTGGATCGGGAGTCAAATGTCGATAGCGCAGAAACTGACCATCGTTGTCCTCCGTAGTAGAAAAAACGGGAGGTGACTTTGGATCGTCGGATAGCGTCCAAGCCGACTTTTCTCCCTTCGTCCATTCCTGCCATCGTGAGGGCCAGCCAGCGAGTGTCAGTTTCCGAGCAATGTGATTCGTGTCGTCAACCACCTGTTTCATGGCCATGAGTTTCTTGGGGGGCTTACGAACAATTTCGCGAGTCCAAGTCCCCGACTGGTTCTCCTTCATCAGGAAGATGTCGCCGTTTTCAATCAGGATGTTTTCGTTTTCTAATCCAACGCAACGTTTGATAAAATTCTGTTTTCCATCATTAGGATTTTTAAAAACGATGACATCAAACCGTTCTGGATTCTTGAAATCGTAAATGAATTTATTGACGGCGATACGATCACCTGCATATGAACTGTGATCTGCCTCTCGATGAGGATTCATTTCAAGTGGTGAACGGCAAAACGGACAGTACGTCGTTAACACCTTGAGGCGCATATTCTCCGGTACTGTCGAATTGTCTTCGCTGGATCCAGTTCGATAGCGATAGTCGCAATGGTCACAGACGACGTCCATATGTTGCCCCTGCAATGTCGGCGCCATCGAACCGGTGGGAATGATGTAATTCTCTGCCCCAAATGTTCGGAAAAGCATGGCCAACGCAACTGCCAACACAATGGACTCGACAGTTTCACGAGTGCTGTGTCGATTGAAGAAATCAAAAATCGAACCGATATGGCCAACGGGTCTTGCGCTAACGGGAGTGGGCTTTGTCGCAACGGCAGCATCCGTTTCGCCGAACATTTTTCGTCGTTTGTTCTTTTTCTCTGCCATTAAATTTCCGATTCTGGCCTTTGACAACGTTCCACCGAGAGGAATGGGACATCGTTGTCCCTAGCGAAAATGGACCGTCAAAAGTGAAAATTATACCGAATCGGCACAGTTCGTCCTACGTGGATTCAATTCGGCTTTTGCCTTGATCGAACAGAAAAGAACGAATTTTCTGGAGACCGAAATGGGCTGAATCGACAGTACGCCTCATGATTCGCAGGCCGATAGCTGCAGAAAATTTTCGTATAGCGCTGCGGTTAACGGACGAGACTGGAATTTTTGAGAAACTAGCTGCATCGAGGTTCCATTGCTGAATTCTTGCGAATCCAGCTACCTTGCGAATCCAGCTACCTTGCGAATCCAGCTACCTTGCGAATCAAGCTACACGATACCGCCGTTACCCGAAATTATTCGAATCCCAGCCTCCATTGGTTGTTCGACGCTGAACGCTTGCGAAGTCGGCTACAAACAAGTGCTGACGTTTGTACGGCAGTATTTGACAGATGGTTTAGGATACGATGTCCGCGGGTCAATCAACGGCCAATTCAACCAGACGTTTGAATCGTTGAATTGCTCGCTGATATCTCTTTTTGGCGGCTTCGGAAGAAATACCGATTGCTTCTGCCGTTTCCTGAATAGTCATTCCGTCAATGTGCCGCATTTCAATAATTTCGCGGTCGATAACGCTCAAGTCGGACAGATGCCCTTTGACACGCTGGGCTAATTCCGCCTTCGCGATTTTCGATCGAATGGATTCAGCAGACTCAGCAATGAAGCGAATAAGTTGATTGTCGTCCTGCAAGTCCCAGTTAAGTTCTTTGCGGGGAGTCCGTACGGAACGAAACTGTTTGCGATGAGTCTCGGCAACAATCTGCTTGCCGATTTTACGAAGCCATACGACAGGTGGCACCTGCGGGTCTTCGAGATAATTGTCGAGTCCTCGACATGCACGGATGTAGGTCTCTTGAACAATGTCCGACGGATCGACTCGAGACTTAATTCGTTTGTCTAATCGCAATTGGACCAGTTCACGAATTTGGCTGCGAAACTGGGAGAAGATACGTGCGAGCTCTTCGACGCCATTGGACTGTAATGAGCGTATGACGCTAGAATCCATGCCCTACCCTCCGTTTCCGTGAAGGTAGGAATCGATAATTGCTTCTAACTCGGAGTTGATACTGGTGTCTTCGTTTTGCACTTCTGCCAACATCGGTTCCAACGAGGAATTGACGAAGTTCAACCAAGAGCGAAGTAACTGATCTGAGAGCGTTGCTGAGCGAATCGAATCGACTTTGGGAACGCGCCCTTGGAAAAGGCCTGCAAGTACACGTTCCGCTTCATCTCGAGCGATTTTTTTGTTGACAACCAACCGCGCAAACATTTGCAACGTGTAAAAAGCCGCTTTCTTCTCGCGACTCGACAATCCCGAGCGTCCAAGCGGGTAAGTCAGTTCAAGGATTTTGGTAGCTGTTGGCAATGAAGAACTCCGGTATCCGTCGACGATGACGTCGAGCCGTTGCTCGTCGATACCTTCCTTCTCAATTTTATCGATAACCTGATCAATCTTGCTTTCGATCTGGTTAGTAGTCTCTTCCTTGAGCTGATACTGTTCGCTCATGTCTGCCACTGAGCCTTTCACAAACTCGCCGATGACACCGACAAAATCTTCACCGTCGCCTTCGCCGAATTCTTCCACCAGTTTTTGATAGGCTTTTTTTGTTTGTGTTTGTTCCACGTTAACAGGCATGGGGCCCGATTCGGCCAACGAAAACGGCCAGTAACCCAACAGGACGAGGCAGATTACCGGTACACTGATTCCACCAATGATCCATGCAAGTTTCGAGTTTCGCCTACAAATTTCTTTGTATCGCTCGTTATCTGGACGTTTCGCTTGACGGCGTCGGTCTACCGGTTTTAAGCCATCAATGAAACGAAATAGGACGACTCGCAGTTCGGTTGCGCTCTGAAACCGGTTGATTGGATTCGGCTCACAGCATTTGTCGATGATTTGGGCAAAATCTTCAGGGACGGAAGGATTGATCTCTTGCACCGGCGGAAGTTTATCGACTCCCGAAGCCTTATCCCAGGCTTTGACTCCGGTTGCTAGTTCATACAGCGTAACTCCCAACGAATAAATATCGCTTCGTTCATCTGCGATACCACGCATCTGTTCTGGAGCCATGTAGCGTGGAGTGCCCACGACCTCACCAGTGCCTGTTAACGATGCTGCAAAGTCATAAATTTTTGCAAGCCCAAAGTCAGTGATCCAAGTTTTTCCTGAAACGTCAAGCAACAAATTTGCCGGCTTGATGTCCCGGTGTATCAGCCCTTGTTTGTGCGCATGCTCTAACCCCGATGCGGCGTCAGCACCTATTCGTGCAATGATTCGCATTTCCGATTGCATTTGCGATTGGATTTTCGCCTGCTCCAATGATGCGTTTTCGCCTAATAGTTGATCCAGGCTGATGCCGTCAACCCATTTCATGACCAGGTAAGCACTGTCGTTAATGTGGCCAAAGCTATAAATAGGAACAACATTGGCATGATCCAGCCGAGCCATTGCAGTTCGCTCAAGCTTGATTCGAGCAGACAGTTTTTTGGCGTCCGATTCTGCGACCGGAATGACTTTCACGGCAACAATTCGATCCATTTCGATCTGTCGAGCGCGAAATACAATGCCCATTGAGCCGCGACCGACTTCTTCCAGCAATTCCAATTGGCCCAATCGGCCATCTTCTGGCATTTCGAAGTCAACTAAATTGCTCGTGCCAATCGCGTTCTCCAGCATTTCAATTGTGGGAAATTCCGCTCTGATTCGGTCTGCAAATTGGGGCAATTCGTCTGCTAAGTCTTCGATTGACACAGCACGACCGGCCCTGATCTCTTTCAGGAAAAATTCGGAAATCTGAGAAAAACTGACGTTCTGAAGCGGGTGCATGCGATCGCAAGTCAAAATTAGAGACCAAGAATTCTCAAATTTAGGATTAACTAACGATTAGCCCTGACGTTTTTTCGTCAACACGTTTCGACACGACGAAAAATGGGTCATACACATTGTGCAATCGTCAATACCATCACGAGCGACGTTCAACTATCCCGCCGTTTTCCGTCTACTGGAGTTCGAAACAGTTGTTCGATCTATTAAACAGGTATGAGGCGAATGTTTCACTATCCATCAGTAGTTTGATGTTGTTCGGCAGGCGTTAGTTGGCAACGATTCAATCGAAGAACCGATCAAAAGTCGGTTTCGTCGTTGACTTGAATCCATTCCCCGCCACGCAGGACTTGCTGAGGAAGGAATCGTTTCTTGTACCTCATATGAACGGAACCGGAGACTAGAAAACCAAGGTACAGATAGCGGAGATTGTGCGTGCGGCAGAATTCAATCTGTTTCAAAATTGAATACGTTCCCAAGCTGGCAGATTTCAGCTCTGGGTCATAAAACGTATAGACGGCGGAAAGGCTCGATTTTCCTTGATCGCAAACCGCAAGGCATGACAGCTGATTGCTCTCGTCATAATAGGCAATCTCAAAGCTCTGGAAGCAACTTTTAATGAACCCCCATTGGTACTCGTCCGCATCGATCGCTGCATCATGTTTCGCAAGTCGACGCATCGATCGATGTTTATTAAACAAATCGACTCTGTCTTTTGTGCAATGCATCGGGCCAATTTCTTGCCGGAACAAACGGTTACCACGATTCAATACGCGACGCCAATTCGAATTGAATGGGAAACAATTACAGTCAATCCGAACGGGAACGCATTCTCGGCAATCCGGGCACTGAGTCCTGTATACGAACTCCCCTGTTCGACGATTGCCCGTTTCGAGCAAATGATCCATTGACTCAGGCGTCAATGGCTGCAGCGGCATGCGAAGCGGCATTCGCGCGACTTCGCCCTCAAGATAAGGGCATGGTTCGCATTCATCGATAATCACGATGTCCAGCTTGTTCTGCAAACCCATAACAGCAACCGAAAGGTCGAAAGTTGTTCCGATGAAAATCAGGTCGGGAAATGCCTGAAGCGACGATCCGTTCCCGCGATTCTTCAGGTGAAATTTTAGACCTACTCAAGCGATCAGGCAATCAAATTCCCTGGAAGACTCGACAGCGTGCGCCGGAAGATGTTCATCATCCAAAGACAAAGGCCAACCTACCTATTCCGATTTCTTGGGTATCGGCAAATCTTGTCAAGTTTCAAACTCGTTAGGGCCGCGTTGAGCCTGGCAAATGTGTTTCAGGTTAGAAACGTTTTTTTCAGTCCGACGCCCTAAACTGCCGGCACTTCGTTGTACATAGTCCGGCCAATATACCAACGTTGCCTTTGGATCCAACGAATTTTGACGTTCAAGCGTCGCAAGCCGTACACGATCATTCCCAAAATTGTTGAGAGGCTCCAAGATTGTTCCGGTCCGACAGGTCAATCGATTGAATTCACCTAAAACTCATCATGGGCTGGCATGACCTCGTCGAATTCGCTGTATCGTTCCTCTGCCAAATTCGCGAAACGAGTGAAGTCCTTGAGCCATGCTAGATCAATATCTCCGATCGGCCCGTTACGCTGTTTGGCCACGATAATCATCGCTTTGCCCTCGTTTTCAGGATCGGGTTCGTCATTCCCACCTTTGTAATAGTCTCTCCGGTGAACAAACATGACTACATCGGCATCCTGTTCGATCGCTCCCGATTCTCGCAAGTGACTCAACTTGGGACGACCGCCTCCGTCATCTGCCTGACGATTGAGCTGAGCCAGGCACAGGACCGGAACCTGAAGCTCTTTTGCCAGCCCCTTTAGGCGGCGGGCGATTTTTGCGACCTGCTCCTGACGCGGTTCATTGGAATTTTCGGGCTCGATCAGCTGCAAGTAGTCGATGACAATCAGCGCAAGGTCACCTTCGCGCCGTTTAATTCGTCGAGCTGACGCAGCAATCTCAGACATCTTCTGACTATGCGAGTCATCGATGAACATACGGGCCTTGCTGATTTGCCCGGCCTTTTGAATCAGGCGACGCCGGTCATCCTTGCTAATGGTCCCGTTTCTCAAACGGTGTCCGTTGACTTGAGCGAGAGAACATAACATCCTCTCGGTCAATTCAATGGCTGCCATCTCGAGACTGATGAACAACACTGGCCGATTGATATTGATCGCCACATGCTCAGCAATGTTTAGGGCGAACGCTGTCTTTCCCATACTGGGTCGCGCAGCAATGATCAACAATTCGGACGAATGAAGTCCGCCAAGCAAATTATCCAGGTCTGTGAATCCCGATTCTACCGACCCTGTCACCGCTTCACCTGCTGCGCGTGCCTCCAGTCGAGTAATCGCTTGATCCAGAGCATGCTCCAAAGTCGTCAGGTTGCTGGGGTGACGGGCCTCACGGATGGCGAAGACACGTTCCTCTGCAGTACTCAACAAATTCATCGGCTCTTCATTCGGAAGATAGGCCGACGTCATGACATCGGAACAAGTAGCAATTAGCGAACGCAGTGTCGCTTTCTCTTGAACAATTTTTGCATAGTATTTCGCGTGTGCCGGCGTGGGAACCGACGTAAAAATTCTCGCCAGCCTGGCGGCTCCACCAACGAGCTCGAAATCACTATGAGCAACGAGTCGCTCTCGCAGGAGCGTGATGTCGATTCGCTGACCAGTTGACTGCATTTCCTTGAGGTGAGCAAAAAGCTTGCCGTGCCCTTCGTCAAAAAAGTCCTCTTCTCCGACAATCGCAACAATTTCGTCAAAGACGTCCGGCATCAAGAGGATACTACCAAGCACCCCTTCTTCTGCCTCCAGATTAAAAGGCAGGTCTCGCTCAAGCGCGTCTGAAAGCGATTCCTTCTTTTTGGGTTTTGCCTTCATCCGACGACTATTTTCGGCCTTCGTCATCTCCCCTCCGGATTGGGATCGAACTATATGAAGCAAGCGTATTCATTGCGACAATCAACAAATGAGAACGCATTGAACCTGCTGGATTTCTAAATCGGCTGCTGCCAGCGCAGATCACGCCGCGCGAGCAATCAAGTTCAAGGGCTTGAAACTATTTCTGCAACCAGACCAGCAGTTGCCATTGATCATCTTTTGGGAACGCAGCCTGTTAAGTGTCATCCTATGCCTTCCGATCGTTGATTCAAGTCGACAATTAAATTTTGCTGTTTCAATCCGAGATCGAAAGGAAACTGAATCGTTATCGGCCTACTGATACAAATTTTGACCGGCTCAGACAAAAAAAATCGACGGGCAAAACCCGTCGATTAATTTCAAACCGCAATGGCGATATGGCAAACAGCCGATTTCGGAATCGCCCTATTTGGTGTCCTGAACCGTTGGAACAACCCAGACTTTCAATTCGGCTTCAATATCGTTGTGCAGATGGACTTTGACGGTGTAAAGCCCAAGTTCTTTCAGCAGACCTTCCAATCGGATCTGATCATTGTGCAAGTGAATGTCATTTTGTTTCAGCGCCGCTACGATGTCGACTGCAGTAACGCTACCGTACAAATGACCTTCATCGTTTGCGTTCGCTTCGATCGTGATACTTTGCTTACCGATCAGGTCAGCCAGTACACGCAAGTCCTTCAAGCGACTTTGCTCAATTTCCATGAGCTTGGCTTTGTGTTTTTCAACCATTCGCTTGTGATGGTCGGAAGCGACAGTCGCCAAGCCTTGGGGCAAAAGATAGTTGTTGGCGTAACCAGGTCGAACTTCGACGACATCGCCTTGTCGTCCCAACCCATCAACAGATTGGATGAGCAGTAACTGAATTCCACCATTTGGCCCAGTCGGCAATCGTTTGAACTTTTTTTGTCGCGCTAGTTTCGCCATCTTCGACCTTTACTCGTAATTTCTATCCTGTGAATTGTCGTCAATTAAAACGGCACGTCAGGATTGTCATCCGACGACGAGCCTGACATGGAACTTGTTTCGTATTCATTGGCATCCGCGTTCGCCCCGGTAGATCGTGAACTAGAGCCACCTCCACCGCCGCCTTTACCGCCAAGCATTTGCATCCGATCGCCAATCACAACCAACTTCGAACGCTTTTGACCGTCGGACTCCCAGCTTTCGTAACGCAATCGCCCCTCAACCAAAATCGACGAACCCTTGGAAAGGTATTCACTAGCGACTTCGGCTGTCCGGCCAAAGAAAGTAATGTCGACGAAGGTCGTTTCGTCGACCCATTCGTTTTGTTTTTTGACTCGGTCGTTTACGGCAAGGCCGATTTTTGCAATAGCAACCTGGCTGGGAGTGTATTTCAACTCAACATCGCGAGTCAAGTTACCCAACAGGATTACACGATTAAAGCTGGCCATCGATGAGCTCCTTTATCAAAGTTCAATTTTACGAATCGTTCCTGATAAAATGAGCCGGCTGAGATCCCTCGCCTACCGGCAATAAAACGTAACACCAACTCCACGTTCACAATTTCCACGTTCACAATTTCATAGCGCAACCGTGGAAAATCGTTAGCAAACTATTCTTCGGTTTCGTCGCTTTCATCATTCGACTCAGCGACATCGCCAGCCGGCGCGAGTACTTTCTCACCCTTTGCAACCGCAACAAGTGTCTCGGCAATTCGTGGATCAATTTTGATCGACAAATGCCGCAAAACAATGTCTTGCAGCTGACACGCACGATTGAATTTTGGAATACTTTCCCCCTCTAGTGAGAAGTAGGTCAACCAATAGACGCCTTTTCGATGTCCATTGATCGGGTACGCCAATTTTTGTTCGTTCCACAAACGACTGGCCAGCATTTTGCCACCGGCATTTGATACCAATTCGTCAACGGTGTTCGCTGCCCCATTTGGATTTTTGGCATAAGCGTTGGGGTTCAGGATGAACATCGTCTCATAAACGTTCTCGGCCAAGTTTAAATCTCCGTCTCGAATGCAAACCTGTATTGTCTTGCCAACTAACATCAAATGTTACGTGGCAAATTGGATATTCCATCTGCCAAATTCCGCGTTCCTAAGATCATCTCGCTACTGCTGAGATCCATCCGAAGGGTTGCGGCGGTTGTTCTTCTTTTTTTCTGACTCGTTTTTTTGAGTCGGTTCAGAATTGAAACGATTCATCGTCGCCACAATTCCAGTGGTCATCCATGATTCAACTGCCTGTACGCTTCGATCCAACGCGTTGTCAATTGTTTCTCGTTCAATGGGGGAGAATTTTGACAGAACATAGTCAGGTGTTTGCCAGTTCTCGGGGGTTTCCCCAATCCCAATTCGCAACCGTGAAATCTCTTCCGATTTCAAACGCTCACAAATATTCTTCAGCCCTTTTTGACCGCCAGATGACCCTTTGGCGCGCAGTCGAATCTTGCCCGGCGGCAACGCCAAATCATCGCATATTACAAGCAATTCCGAAAGCGGCAAACGGAAAAAATCCATTAACGGCTTAACGGCATCGCCACTCAAATTCATGTACGTCAACGGGAAAACCAACAGTACACGTTGTCCATTGACATTGGCATCGGCAAATTCCGCATTGAATTTCGACTGAAATCGCGAGACTCCCCATCGGTCCGCCAGTCGCCGGATGCATTCAAAGCCGATATTGTGCCGAGTACCCTCGTATTTCTTTCCGGGATTCCCCAGCCCCACAATCGCCTTCATGTCAATGGCTTTTCAACGCCAACTACTATTCGTCAGCTTCCGCTTTCTTGCCAATCAATTCCGGCTCAGCTGCACCTGCTCCACTCTCGTCACCTTCGGACTGAGCTGCAGGCAGTTCACAATGAGCCAACACGGTACTGGCATCCATCGCCAGTTCGGCACCACTTGGCAATTCCAAATCCGATGCTCGCAAAGACCCACCGAGCTCCAACTCGCTAATCTTGAGGATCAATTGATCTGGGATTGCAAATGCTGGGCAGTTCAGTGTCACCTCATGAGTCGGAGCTGAAACCACGCCACCTTGGCCTTGACCTTTAGCCGTGCCTTTGAGAACCACCGAAACGCTGACCTCAACCTTTTCGTTCAAATCGACTCGGAACAAGTCAACATGCAAAACACATTGCTCGAAGTGGTCAAATTGTACATCTTTAATCAATGCGCTTTCATTCGCCGCACCTTTGAGGGTCACGAAGTGCCCGCTGTGTCGCATGACCGCTTCTAATTCCTTAAGTTCAAGAGTTAAAGGCATGCTTTGTTGTCCATGCCCGTAAAGCACTGCGGGAACCTTGCCAGACGACCGCAGTCGTCGCATCCGTGCAGACCCTGTTTCATTTCGTTCGATTACGTTTAATACATCCGTCACGTCATTGACCCTTAAATCAAGTCGCCCAAGATTTGCCCAGTGCCGTTTATTCGTTACATCCAGCGAGAATGGCCACCATTGCCACTCAACCGACCATTTATTTTTCGACAAAGGCCGGCATTAAGATCTGAAAAAACGATTTGAATATCGCTCGTGCAAATTACATTTCCTAGCCACGTCGTCTTTGGTACAAACTCGTTGGAATGTACATTTCCGAAGTAGCACCCCCCGAAGAAGCACCTACAGTGGCAGAAACTGCAAATATTGTCGTCAGGAACATCACGTTGATACGACTGTCCCCAAAAACTTAAACCGCGAATTATCCTGAAAAAGGCTGTTTTTTCAAGCCCAAACATTGCCTTGCCCCGATTTTTGTTTTGTCGGTTACCTTCTGATGCCTGATTGGGACTGTTTTAAACCGAGGTTGAGTTTCGCGACGCGGGGTGACTGGACGAGTTCGGATCTAATTTCTTAAGATGCAAAGTCGCGTTTCTCGAGGTATGGACTTCGATTCAACTTAGGTGGTGCAACTCGTTTTTGGGTTTCGAATCAAAGGAATTAACGGGCATTTATGGCTGGAAAAAGCAAAGGAAAATCTCAGAAATTTGAATATGTTGAGCCCATTGGGTACCGGATTCTCGTGCGCAAAGACGAACCCAAAAAGGAAACAAAAGGCGGAATCGCATTGCCCGATGCCGCGGAAATCCCAACAATCACCGGTCGAATTGTCACCATTTCAGCAGCCGTACACCACGACGAAGATTTCCCTCTGCGACAATATGACAAGGTGTTGTTTCATCCCAAAAATGCCATCCCCGTCGATTTCGAATCCGACAATCAGTTGTTTGTGGTTCCTGCCGAAGACATCGTTGCCGTTTTTCGTCCCGAGCCTCCCGAGCACGATTCGGAATAACTTTTGGGGCTTGCTTCGAAGTTGAACGAATTGATTTCCACGGTGAGATTCCGACGGCAAGTTAAACCTTAAATCCGGCTTAACGTGCCAGACTTTTGGTCAATCGAACTCGTCCCCATTTCGCTTTTCCTTGATTTCTACCGTGAATTTGGGACAATGTAGGCGGAAACAGAGTTGTCGGGCAAAGCTCAACAATTTTTTAGGGATGCAAAAATGTTCCGCACGCGAGTGCTGGTCATTTTAATTTTATTGCCGCTAATCGGTTGCCGTCAGAGTCAAATCCAGCCTGAACAGATGGCTTCGTCAGCCACGGCAAATGAACCAACGCGCGTGAGCTTTCAATCACGGGCTGTTATCGATGATCTTCTGCGCATCCTGGATCTGGGAATGTCGCCACCACACGATTTGATGGCTAAAGGCAAGGATATCTTGCTCGAAAATCCGACATATAAAGATGCGGAGTACGCTGTTATTGAGTCCTACCAAAAATGGTTTGATTTCGTGACCTTGGTCGACTTGTTGCGCGACTTGCCCCCAAATGAAGAACGAGCCGATCGACTGTCGTATTTTTTGATCCGAGCCAATCGATATGAAGAAGCGATCGAACTACTTGAAAAGTTGTTGGAAGCTGATCCAGACAACTCGCTTCGAAATTGGCGCCTGGCGTTTGCGCTTGCGAATTCAGGCGATGATGAACAAGCAATACCGAAGATTGAGCAAATTATTCATGATCTGTCAGGCTCCGACTTAATTGCTGCCTATGACATATTGGGTCAGTTCTATTCCAACAAAAATGAATTTGACCGCGCTGAAGAATACTTCAAAAAATGTATGGAAGCAGACCCAAATGATATTCATGCGTTGGAAGGCTTGACGCGAATCTACGAAGAACAAGACAACAATCGATTGGCACAAGCGTATCGCGAAAAGCTCACGATGGTCAGAAACGATACGAGTCAAACGGAGTCAAAGAATGCTCGGTTCAATATTTTATTGATCGATCTTCAACAAAATTTAAAATCGAAAAACTTCCAACAATGCGAAGTCATCCTTGAGCAAATGAGGAATGAACCTGATGAACGGATTCAAGCAGCAACCGAAAAATGGAGACAGGAAGTCTCGCGTCAACAACACGAAAACCCATCAACACGGAAGTGAAATAAATTGTTCTTAAAGGTGAATACATGTCGCGAATAATTGGCGTCGTACTGCTGCTTGCGGCGATCGGTTTTCTCACCTGGCGGTTTGCGACGCACACGAGTGAACCTGTGAAACGCGCTGCTGTTGAACAGAAGGACAACCTGGGACGCAAAACAGATTTCGTAGCCGACCTGGCCTCAGAATCTGGCAACTCATTTTTCGATGTCTACAAAAAATCGACTGAAACCAAGGTTGCAACTAAATTAAATTTCGTGGATTGGACCGAACGGTCGGGGTTTGCGTTCAGTCATGTCGCTTCACGAACCTCTGAGAAATACCTTCCGGAAGTAATGGGTGCTGGTGTCATCCTCGCAGACTTTAATCGCGATGGTGCGCCCGACATTTTTGCGATCAATGGTGGCGATGTGATGACTTGCCCCAATCGTCCCGACGATATTCCAAATCGTCTATTTCTGAACGATGGAGTCGGTAACTTTACAGATGTTTCTGCGGAATGGAATGTACAAGGCTTCGGATTTGGCATGGGAGGCGCGGCAGCCGACTATGACAACGACGGATGGACCGATTTGTTTTTAACCAGCTGGGGTGGTGGCGAACGATTATATCGAAACGTGAATGGCACCAAGTTTGAAGACGTAACGGCAGAGTCTGGAATCGTCTCGGACGGTCAGTGGAGCACAAGTTGCGGATTTCTCGACATGGATCGAGATGGTGATCTGGATCTGTACGTTGCTCGCTACATTGATTACACGCGTGAGAATGCAATCAAGTGCTTTTTTAATACCTATCACACCTATTGCGCGCCGTTACTCTATCGCGGTGTGGCCGATCGTCTATTTCGAAACAACGGTGACGGGACGTTTGAAGACATCACCAGTTCAGCGTTTCCAGCAGAGACTCTTTTAAATGCCGGACTTGGCGAGATCCAGGACATCAATGCGTGCAAAGGACTAGCCGTTGGAATCGGTGACCTGAACAACGATGGATGGACGGACATCTATGTTGCAAACGACGCGTCTCGAAATTTCCTGTTCATCAATCAACAAGATGGAACGTTCGATGAAATTGGCCGCAAATCGGGAGTCGCTTACGGCGAAAACGGCATGGAACAGTCGGGCATGGGCGCGGCGTTGAGTGATGTGAACAATAACGGACGCCTCGATGTTGCGTGTACCAATTTCCAAAGCGAGACGACCAACCTATACAGCCAGGACGATAGCCTTTCGTTTGTTGATCGCACGGATGAATATGGCATCGGACAAACGTCTCGAGCCAAATTGAGTTTTGGTGTCTGCTTTCTCGATGCAGACAATGACGGTGATGAGGATCTGATTACCGCCAACGGCCATATTTTTGACAACGTCGAACTGTTCGCCAGTGGCATTGATTTCAAACAGGCGAACAGTCTTTTTGAGTCGATGGGAGATGGCAAATTCCAGGATGTTTCAGCGGTTGCAGGCGATGCGTTGGAAGATGCTCAAGTCAGTCGCGGACTTGCAGTTGGCGATATCGATAGTGACGGCCGCGTCGACTACCTGGTGGCGAACAATGGGGGAACGTTTCAATTCGCTCATAATGACACTCCCGACACGGGGAATTTTGTTTCGCTTTGGCTGGAGTCGGATCGCGGCAATACCAATGCCATTGGCACGCAAGTTGTGTTGCACATTGGCGACAAGACATTGAATCGCCATGTCTTCGGGGCATCCAGTTTTTTGGCGGTCAACGACTGGCGGTTGCATATTGGCTTGGGCACTGCAGAATCAATCGATCGATTGGAAATCTTTTGGCCAGGTGAAGAGACAGCACAGATTTTTAAAAATGTTAAAGCCAACCAGTTCCTGTATCTAAGGCGGGGTGGTGTGCTTCAAGAATATCAACCAGGTAAAAATACAATCGACTATGAGTCATTTGCCTCAACCTCCGGAAACCAATGATTCGGCTGCAAGAATAAAAAAAATGCGTTTACGAAACCGCTTCAAAAGCGTTTTCGGAATCACATTTGCGTTGCTGGCAATCTTGCTTCTCGCGGACACTCTGTTTATTTACGCGACGTCCACACCGGGCGAAATGTTCGGCTTCATGCTGAACCTGCATGGATGGCTAGGACTGGCGATGACGATCGCCATGCTGGCGTTTTCTATTCCGCACTACTTACAACGCCGCAGACACCGAAATCAAAAAGCCAAATGGCTCGGCTATTTCTTGTTGGCTGCGTTGTTCCTTGCGTGTAGCATGGGGCTCGACATCCTGATCGTTGGCCGGAATTCGACTCCTCTTTGGATCGTGCGTGGCCACGAACTATTGTTTGGCGTTTCACTAGTTGCCTTTTTGACCCATCGCCTTTCCGCTGTTGCAACGCCAATGTGGCGTTATGAATTGACAGGCGTAATTGCCGGAGCGGGGTTGTTTCTGGGATTTTGGATCGTCAACAGCCAGATCATTGGCGGAGTGAAGAACGAAAACAATCTCCCCGTCGCGAACCTGACTTCGACCGAATTCAGAGCAACGCCTGCGACGACCATTACGGGGCATACTTTAAACAAAAGCGATTTGGCGAATTCCGACTATTGCGCACAGTGTCACTTCGAGGTGGCACAACAATGGGCCGGTTCAGCACATCGATTTTCGTCATTCAACGATCCGTTTTATGAGAAGACCGCAACGATTCTACAACAAAATCGCGAACCGGTCTCTCAACAGTTTTGTGGAGGATGTCATGATCCACTGGTTTTGTTAACAGGAAACATGAACCAGGAAGTCACGCGATCGACGACCAACGCACAAGAAGGCATTACGTGCTTGATGTGCCATAGTGTGGTCGAAATTAAAGACCGATTGGGAAACGCCGGCTATGTCGTAGCCGCGCCCGATCATTACCCGTATTTCGGCAGTGACGATCCAAACGAACAAAAATTGAATCTGAAATGATTCGAGCCAAACCGGAGAAACACAAGAAGTCATTTTAAAGGACTTTCATCGCACAAGTGAATTTTGTCTGGCTTGTCACAAAACAAGCCTTCAAGAGCTCGTCAATCATTATCGTTGGAAACGCGGCCCCAATGATTACGATGCATGGTTCGATAGTACGGTTGGGCTCAACTCTGCGTTGACGTTTTACAACGGAACCGAAGTCAAATCATGTCAAGAATGTCACATGCCGGACGTGCCAAGCAGCGACCCTGCAGCAAAAGATGGCTTGATTCGCGACCATACGTTCCCTGGGCAAACTCGGCTTTGGCAACATTTCACAACAAGCCTGAGTGGCTCAGAAAGACCGAAGAGATCCTCAAGGACTGTGTTTCGGTTGATATTTTCTCTGCGATCGATGCCGATGACTTGAGCCTTGAGAACCGTATCGCTCCACTGGATCGTTCGGATGCTGTGTTTCAGGCAGGTAGTCGAGTGCGTGTCGAAGTTGTTGTGACGAACACAAAGACCGGGCATTTGTTCCCTAGTGGAACGTTGGATCTTAATGAAGCTTGGCTGGAGTTCGTTGTATCCGATTCCAGCGGCACGCCGATCCTGGCGAGTGGTTTGATCGGATCGCAGCACAAACTGGATCCGACAACGCATCGTTTTGACAGCCTGTTACTGAGCAAACAAAGCCAGCTAATCGATATCCACAATGTTGAGCACTTCCATTCGGAACTATACAACAACGCCATTCCCCTCGGGCAATCGGATGTTGTTCGGTACGAGTTCGTTGTGCCGGATGAATTGAACGGTTCGACGCTAAAACTTTCAGCACGCGTTCGTTATCGCAAATTCAATCGTCAGTACACCGAGACCGTTTTAGGCAAAGACGCGCCAGTGTTCCCGACAATCGACATTTGTAACGATGAAGTCATGGTCCCTGTTGGCAAATTCAATTCGTTGCCGGTAGAAACCAATGCCGAGTCTGCTCTGCGGTTTAGAAACCTGGGTGTTGCCAGCCTGCGACAACGTGATTCGCTGACAGCCTTGTGGGCGTTCAAGAATTTCGCACGCTTGGCGCCAGAAGACCCTGACGCCTATATCGACATCGCAAGGGCATTTCTCCAGGAAGGCAATTACTCGGAGGAATTGGAGGAAGTACTTCGTAAGGCCGATGAAGCGAGACCGGGGTTTTATAAGATCGGCTTTTTCCTGGGGCGTTACTTTGCAGCCCAAGGTCGATTTGATGATGCGATCAAGGCCTACGATTCGACGTTGGCCATGTTTCCGGACGATCGGGTTGTCAACAATGCCAAGGGAATTGCGCATTACAAGAGTCACCGCTACAACGAAGCGATTGAGGTGCTGAAGCATTCGTTGGAAGTCGATCCTGAAAATGTCGAAGCTCACAACTATTGTTTCTTGAGCTATCGCAACTTGGGTGACAAGGAAAAAGCAGACTTCCACGAATGGTCCTACTTGCGATACCAACCACAGGAATCGGAAAAGGCGATTCATGAGCTATATCGGCAACGCAACCCGAACGCTGACCGAGAAGCCAACGTCCAACATGTGCATCCCTTGCATGCGCCGGATATGGTCGATCAATTGGTTGAACAAGGCGAGGAATATCGATTCCCCCATTCCCATTCGCAACCAACGAAGCAGATCAACAAACCAGAGCCTGCGTCAACCAAATTGGACCGCGTGGGCGACAACTCGATTGGAAAACGCTAGTCGCGACTAACGAATCCAATGCACCTACTGGGGTCGGCGTTGCCAAGACGATCGACTGGGACTGAGGGGCCCGCCCCGTTTTAGTTTTTCAAACCTTTGCTCCATCGGGACAAGCCCGATTGGGGGCAGAGCAAATCGCGAGTTGGAAATCAATCCGCTGGGATCGCTTTCGCGTTCTCTGTTCGATGGTTGGAGATTTGAACTAAGATAAATCGAATGAAGTCGCCAAACTTGCGGCCAATTCAATTTCAAATTCCGTGATTGCATTTCGCCGAGAGCAAGAGCGAGTCAAAAATCGTAACCCTTGATTCGGCTAAACAACCGCCCTCGCTTGCATGAACGCGAAAAAGAACACCGCGTTGGGGTCGTGCGCAACCGTTTTCAATTCAGCCTTCATTCCATCAACGGTTTCGACGTCAATTTTATTGTTCTCAATCAACTGGTCTGACGCACTCAAAAGCAACTCGGTCCAAAATCGAATCACTTCACGTCTCTCTGCTGGTCGACGATTGTCGAGGTGCCAGATCTTCACCTCGGTTTCAATCTTCTCGTAACCTTGTTGCAGCAACATGTTACCAAGCTTCGCACCGATAAAAGGGTCGCCCTCTTGTTCCAGTTGGTAGTCGTTGTAAGCCATCCAGTACTTCCACGTGTTGGGTGAGTATGGCTCCAGAAAAAACGACGAATTCATGACCTCGTTGAGAACCACTGGTGACCCAGGTTTGAGGACCCGTCGAATCTCCGAAAGAATTCTGGCTGGTTGCGGTGCATGTTCCAGAATCCAACAGACAAATGCACAATCGAATTCGTCCGTTTCGAATTCCATTTCTCCAGCGTCCATCCGTTTCAACTCAAATCGCCCGCTAGATCCGGGGACGCTGTTGAGACGCAACCGAGCTGCATCAAGTTGCCGTTCACTGAGATCAATTCCTACGATCTCAATGCCGGGAAACCGGCGAAGCATTATCTCCGTTTGCGCCCCAACGCCAACTCCGACCTCTAACAATCGCTTTTCACGCGAGAACTCGATCGTGGAAAAAATCGATTGTTCCGAAAAGCGAGATTGTCGGTAAAGGCGGTCTTGCTCGACGTCGGAAAAACCGTGAAGGTAAGGGAATTGAGTCATTTTGCCTGATCGCAGGATGCCTGTTCGAGCACTATTTCTTGAACCAACTCTTCTTGGAGAGTTTTTCGATCGCAGTCTTTTCGTCCGGGTCAATTTCGAAAATTTTGTCCAGATGCATCAGTGCGAACACCTGACGGATGTTCTCATTGACGCCACAGACGCGAAGTTTTACGTTGCTGGAACTACATTTCTTTCCAAACAGAATTAATTTCCCAATCATGGCCGAGGACATGAATGCGACGTTTTGAAAATTCACGATCATTTTGTCATTGGTCGCTTCGCCAATCTGATTCATCAACTCGCGCCCAAGGCTTTCAATTCGCGACTCGTCGACAATGCGGACATCCTGAAAATAGACAACCAAAACATCATCGTTGATGCGTGTAAGCAATTCGTGCGTCACAACGGCTACCTTTTTGGGCGAAGTACAAGGATCGGACTCAAGCAAATTATGCCCCCGATAACACTTGGGCGCAACTTTTGAAAACAAAGTTCGCTCGCATGAATCGGCGGGCATTTGGACGTTGATTATAGAACAAGAAATCCTCAAATGCACCCGGCATGACGAGCAAGTTGTATGAAGACTCCGGTGAATCAAAGGGGCCCCGTAAAGGGCGGTGCAAAAGCAGCCTGAAAAAGCTCAGTGGCGTTCCCAAAAACCGAATCGGGGCAGCTATATCGGTGTTCTTCATTGAAAAATGAAACAATGCTACTTTCGCAGGAGCGAAAGGCGACTCTTACCAAGGGCTTTCCATCTGCCCGACAATCTGACGGGCCAAACGTGTGATCAATTGCAATTGGGCGGTACTAAGCGACTGGCCCGCCTCGGGAATGAACGTCACATCTTCGTCGATTCGGACAACTTGGCGTTCCATCAATGGGACCCCAGCTCGATCAACCCATGTCACTTCGATTTGCCAACCGTATTCCAGAGACCGAGGCTCGTCAAAGCGATTTTCACCAATGACTCGTTTTGAATCCTTCAAAATCCTCGCCTGCAAAAAACTGTCCGCCAGTGCAGGCTCGGTAATCACATAAGGCGTGTGCAGCTCAATTTCCTTGGTGACTGCCTCCGTGAGTTGTTGCCCCAAAAAGTAACGGTAGGAATCGGATTCAACGATACCAACGTGAACCGAACGGATATCATTCCGAAACGAGTATTGGTTCCCCAAGTGATAACCGCGGCACCCGACTGAGATCGTGACCATCACAAGGACGACCATTGGGATCAAACGGAGATAAACACGTTTCATCATGTTGCGTTCAACCTTCATTCGGCTGGGCCTATCGGAACAACGATTCTCGGTCGCCCGATGCAATGAGTGGCTTCGCTTCTTGGTCCTTGGACATCATATCGACCAACCATTGTCCGTGTTGCGTCGGAATCGCCGGTTTGCCGTCCAGTTCTGCGACTCGCTCAACCGCTTCGTTGCTGAAATCAGTTCCGCCAAAACGCTGAGCAACCTGTTCAAACATGATCATCGCCGCGCGATTCTCTCCACGTTTCTCGTAATATTCGCCAAGCGTAAAATCTCGCTCGGCGAGCATCGACCGAATCGCAACCGCTTCCTGCCCCAGATACGCCTCCTCTTTTCGTGCTTCGTTAGGAAAACGCCGCACAATCAACTTGAGCAACTCGTCAGATTTCTCAAGTGGCTCGATGTCGTAACTGTTTCCATAATAGGAGTTCATACGGGCTTTCAACTCAAACACATGCGCCTGAAACAAATTTGGATAGCCTGGATAGGCATTTCGCAAGTCTTCGTAGGTGTCCGCGGCTTCCTGATACATTTCCGCTTCAAAAAAGGCGTTTCCAAGTGCCATCGTAGCATCATCGGCCAACTTACCGGTCGGATCGTCAATTCGAATTCGATTCAAAATTCGTCGAGATTCTGAAGCCAGCCCCATCATTGGGCGTTCAGCAGATGGGCGTGGAGCCTTGACAACGTTTTTCTTTTCTTCGCGCGCAACGCCCAGCCAAAATTGGGCGATGGCGAAGCGACGAGCCTCGGCCTTGTCGAGGTAGCGAGTTCCATTGTAAAGCGCTATAAGTTTCTCGAACGTGCGATTGGATTGAACGTAACGGTTTGCAAAGAACAGCGATTCGCCTTCGTAAAACAAAGCGTCCTGTTCGATCGCAGAGTCCTTCCATTGACTGGATGCAATACGAAATTGCTTTGCAGCTTCTTCAAAAGTCTCGATTGCTTCCTTGGAATCGGGATCGCTTTCACGCAATGCCAAGGCCTTTTCGTAAAGAATCTGCCCTTCGTTGAATGCTTTTGTGGCCTTTTCTGAGTTGTTTCCACGGGAAAAGCGAGAGCTGATCGTTGTTCCAATTTGATCTGGGGAAAGGTCTTGTATGAGAAGGCGATTTACATTGCGACTTCCCAGCGGATCCATCGCATCTTCGGAGGAAGGCATCAATTTGTCGCGCCGCGAAAGCCCTAAAAGTCCCGTCTTTTCACCACTCGAGCTTGAAAACGGACCACCTTGGCACCCCAGACTGGGTATCGCCAATGTTGCCAACAAACCTGCAATGAGAAGGTGTCCAGTGAGGCTATATCGCAATTCAATGTTTCGTTTCACAAGCGACATCCATGTCGTTTAAGTGTGTTTTTGAATTCTCGAAAAAACCGCTTCTCAGCGACGCTTTTCAGAGTCAGTTGCCACGGTTTCCATCTAACTTCAAAAAGGCCTGTAGTCTCGGCCGTTTGCCCAGCAAATGCGAGACAAATAAATTCAACGTTTCTCGAACTTCGGCTAACCCCGCAGGGTTACGAGTTTCGACGCCAAACGGTTCAGCTGTTTCAGCAACTGACATCTCCGGCTTGGCGGCTGGACATGCCAGCTCATCCAGCAATTCCCAGGCTTCCGCGCTCAACGTTATCACTCCGGTCTTGCCGGACCGACATGTCGAACAAATCAGCCCACCCATCAACGCCGAAAAATATTGTCGCGACATCGACTCGACGTCATCTCCACAGGCGACGCATTGATTGAGCATCGGTGAGTGCCCTAGTTCATGGAGCAACTCCATCTCAAACCGCGTCAGCGTAACGAACGGCCTTGCGGGATTCTCATCCAATTCGACAAGTGTTCGTTGAGCCAAATCAAAAACATCCGGCATCGGGTCCGCATTGTTGGTCAGGCTGTTCAGCAATTCCGCGACATAGTATCCGCAATTCAGGCAATCCAAATTCCGAGCCGCGGAACGAAATCGCCTTTCCAGCTTGGCCTCCGTCAGCAAATCCATTGCTTCCGTATTTTTGTGAAGGAACACTACGCGAATTTGTGATAGTACGTCAAGGGCAGACTCAAATGGACTCTTGCGGCGCCTCGCACCTTTTGCCAACCCTGTAATCTTGCCAAAATCGCGTGTAAACAAGGTAACCACGCAACTTGTCTCACTAAATTCAGTGACCCGCAGGACAATTGCAGCGCTTTTTTCAGAAGACATGTCACCCCATGATCTTGTGCTGGCACGCTAGCGTTATTGTTTTTTTTGGTTTTAAACTTTGCGTGAAACGCGAGAATATTGAACACGACATGGAATCAAAATTCCTGCTTTGATTAAACCTGTAACGCAAGCGTAAAAAATGCCTTCAATAGATTCTGCCGGTTAGAGAAGTCCCGTTTCGAGAGGATCGTCTCAATTAAAAGTTCAAGCGCCTCGCCGACGAGATCCATCCAAAATTTGACGAATGCTTGCGAACAAAGGAATAATGGCGGAAGCGCATGGGAATCGAACCCACCAACCACACGTTTTTCGTGCAGCCCAACGGCTTTGAAGGCCGCGCCGAGCACCAGCTCTGGAAGCACTTCCCGACCCAAGTTACCCATTAGCGTAACCGAAATCGAACACGAAATGTTTATTCCGCATTTCAAACCGAGCGATTTTTGCAACGATGACAACCGGTTGAAACGATCATCTGTGCGCTCGACCACCCACATAGCGGCTACGCAATTCCGTGTGCCTGTTCGTACGCCGTGATTTTCTCTTCGTTCTGCAATGTCAGGCCAATATCATCGAGTCCTTCCAGTAAACACTTTCGCCGGAAGGCATCAACTGTGAACGAAGCTTCGAATCCGGACTCGTCAGTAACGATCTGTTTCTCCAAATCAACCGTCAATTGATAGCCGGGATGTTTGGCAACCTGCTGATGGATATGCTCAATTTCATCACCCGAGAGAATTACGGGCAGCAGTCCGTTCTTGAAACTGTTGTTGAAGAAAATGTCAGCGAATGATTCCGCCAAAACTGCTCGGAATCCATAATCGTACAACGCCCATACTGCGTGTTCGCGGCTGGAGCCGTTGCCAAAATTCTGTCGGGCAACCAGCAACGATGCTCCCTTGAACTCAGGCCGATTCAGTTCAAATGTCGGAACAGGATTTCCGTCGGTATCGAATCGCCAATCGTAAAATACATATTGCCCGAAACCGGTTCGCTCAATTCGTTTCAGAAACTGTTTGGGTATGATTTGGTCCGTATCGACATTCGATCGATCCATAGCGGCGACCAAGCCCGTGTGTTTTGTAAACGGCTGCATGATGTTAGCTCAACTTTTAATTTCTTGAATGATTGATTCGCTACAAACGAGCAAGTGAGTTCAAACTAGTCTGCAAATTTCCAGTTTCGAATATCGACAAAGCGACCTTCGATTGCCGCCGCGGCGGCCATGGTTGGCGAAACCAGATGGGTCCGCCCTCCCCTACCCTGCCGGCCTTCGAAATTCCGGTTGCTGGTTGATGCACAACGTTGTCCCGCCGAAATCTGATCGGGGTTCATACCGAGACACATACTGCATCCCGCCTCACGCCATTCAAAACCAGAGTCGAGAAAGACTTTATCCAGTCCTTCGTCTTCCGCCTGCTTCTTCACGACGCCACTACCGGGAACGACCATCGCGTTGACCTTTGGATTCACTTTTTTACCTTTGACCGCAGCGGCAGCTTCGCGCAAGTCTTCGATCCGCGAGTTCGTGCAGCTACCAATGAATACTCGATCGACTGCGACATCCGTCAACAACGTTCCGGGTTTCAGGTCCATGTACTTCAAGGCTCCCACTGCAGACTGGCGATCAACGGGATCGGAAAAGTCGTCGGGGCCAGGAACCGGTTGATCAATCGCGATCACTTGGCCAGGGTTCGTGCCCCAAGTGACTTGCGGAGCGATTTGAGCTGCATCAAACGTCAGACTCTTGTCATAGGTTGCATCTTCATCGGACGGCAATTGTTTCCAACGTTCGACTGCCGCATCAAAATCCGCAGGAGCAAACTCTCGGCCGCGTAAGTACTCAAATGTTTTCTCGTCGGGAGCGATCATGCCCGCTCGCACCCGCCTCGATCGACATGTTGCAAATCGTCATGCGTTGTTCCATCGACAACGCGAATTGCCGAGCCGGTGTACTCCAGCACGTAACCGGTGCCACCCGATGTGCCAATCTGCCCGATCAAATACAGAATGATATCTTTCGCCGTCACGCCACGCGAAAGCACGCCGTCCACGCGTAACTCAAACGTCTTGGGCCGTGATTGCAACAACGTCTGTGTCGCCATCACATGTTCGACTTCTGACGTTCCAATTCCGAACGCCAATGCGCCGAAAGCACCATGCGTCGCTGTGTGCGAGTCACCACAAACAATTGTGTGCCCGGGTTGAGTCAATCCCAACTCCGGCCCGATGACATGCACGATCCCCTGATGAATGCTGTCGAGATCGTAAAGGCGAACGCCGAACTCCTTGCAATTCGTCCGCAACGTTTCGACTTGTTGCCGCGAGATCGGATCGACGATCGGCAGACTTCGATCCGTCGTCGGCACATTGTGGTCCGGCGTTGCAACGGTCAACTCGGGACGTCGCAACTTGCGGCCGGCGATTCGCAGCCCTTCAAACGCCTGAGGGCTCGTGACTTCATGAACCAAATGCAAATCGATGTACAACAGCGTCTGCTGGTCCGACGGTCGATGAACTGTATGCATGTCCCATATTTTTTCGAACATGGTTTTGGGAGCGTTAGCAGTCAACGAAGTTCTCCTGATGTCAAAAATCCGTGAATAGGCGACGAATGTGAAAGGAATTGGAATACTGTACGTTTTGGCCCATTTTAAAGCGTTTGGCACGTGCCGCACAGGAGGCGGAATCACGCGTTCGTCGGCTTGCAACGGTTGTAGCGACTTGGCAACAACGGGTGGAAGCAATTTGCTGGGCGACGCCGTCCACGATTATTTCTCGTGATGTATGATCGAAGTTTACCGGTTGTTTCATCGTATTCGAATGCCAACATGCAAGATTTGCCAGAGCTGGCCAAAATCATCGTCCTTGCCGCGATCCAAGGCGTCGCCGAATTTCTGCCGATCAGCTCGTCGGGACACCTGGTCGTCTTCGGCAAATATCTCGAGGGAACGACGGATACGACGGAGCTGAATATCGTCTTGCACTTCGGCACCTTACTATCGATCCTCCTGTTTTACTGGAAACGAATTCTCTCGTTGCTCATCGAGGATCGCCGCGTGATCTGGCTGCTATTTTTTGGCTCCATTCCAGCGGCAGTCGCAGGCTTTGTCATCAAAACAATTTGAAGGTGTCATCGAAAGTCCGCTGGTCGCTGGTCTGATGTTTCCTGTCACCGGCGTCATGCTGTTGGCACTGCAACGCGCCAAACCAGGCGAAGATCGCTACCAGGAACTCCCGCTGTGGAAGACGCTACTCATCGGCATAGCACAGGCGATCGCAATCTTGCCGGGTATCAGTCGCAGCGGCTCAACAATTATTGCGGGCGTCTTTCTGGGACTTAAACGGGACGCGGCGGCGACGTTTTCATTTCTGTTGGCAATCCCCGTGATCGGCGGCGCGATGCTCAAGGAAATCGTCGACCATCGGGGCCTCGAAATGCCGATCTCGTATGCGTTCGCCGGGATAGCCGTTTCGTTTGTCGTGGGTTTGTTGGCACTCAAGCTGTTGGTCCGCATGCTCGATTCGGGCAAACTTCATTGGTTTGCCTATTGGTTGATCCCGTTTGGAATTGGAATCATTGTTTGGCAGCTGATGGGTTGATGTCGAGATAAAAATAAAATTCCCGATACGGTTCGATCGCGTCAAACATCTCGCGCTCTTCGCCCGTTTTGACGAACCCAAACCGTTCGAAAAACCGATGGGCTCGCGCGAATCGTGTGTCGGACCAGAAAGCGATCTTGCGAAATGCATTTTCAATCGCCCAATCGATGGTGATTTGCATGAGCTGGCGGCCCCAATCCTGCCCACGTAGTTCCTGGTCCAAGTACAATCGCCGGAAAGTACAAACCGTTGGAGCGTCAACGCTGGGATGAGCGGCGTGGCTGCCGACGATACCCGATTCCGATTCAAGCACCCAGAAATACCCACCACGTTTGAAATAGTAGCTTTCGATGTCCAGCAGATCCCGGTCGGCGTCATCCAGGCAAAGTGTTTCGCCGTATTCGTGATAGACACGTTCGATCAAATCCGCGATTTGACGCCAATCGGCGTTCGTTGCCTTGCGAAACTTCAACTCTCACCTCCCCTGTCGATCGAATACTGCGACATTCTGCACACTTCCCCAGACCCGGCAAGACTTGGTAGCCTTTATGCGGGGGCAGGAATCGCAATTTGCAATGATCTTTCGCCGCCCAGCAATTTTTGAACGATGTTAACGAATCATTTGGAGAGACGTTGATGAGTGTATTGGTAACCAAGGCTGCTCCTGATTTTTGCGCCCAGGCAGTGATGGAAGATGGTTCCTTCAAAGAAATCAAGTTGAGCGATTACAAAGGCAAATACGTCGTTCTTTTTTTCTATCCATTGGATTTCACGTTCGTTTGCCCGACGGAGATCATCGCGTTTTCCGATCGCGTCAAGGAATTCCAGGCGTTGGGCGTTCAAGTGATTGGCGTCAGTGTCGATAGCCACTTCTCGCACCTTGCCTGGCGCAATACCTCGCGCGACCAAGGCGGCATTGGCAATGTTGCCTACCCGCTGGTTGCCGACATCAAGAAAACGATTTCTCGCGAC
The DNA here is from genome assembly GCA_041399045.1 of Pirellulaceae bacterium. Classification (GTDB taxonomy): domain Bacteria; phylum Planctomycetota; class Planctomycetia; order Pirellulales; family Pirellulaceae; genus BJ22. Next base: position 810,804 of record JAWKTO010000002.1, read on the forward strand.
TACGATGTTTTGACCGACGATTCGGTTTCACTTCGCGGTCTGTTTTTGATCGACCAGAAGGGAACGGTTCGCCATCAGGTAGTAAATGATCTGCCGCTGGGCCGAAGTATTGACGAAGCGTTGCGGATGGTCAAAGCACTTCAGTTTGTCGAGAAGCACGGCGAGGTTTGTCCTGCAAACTGGCAAGAAGGTGCCCGGACAATCAAGCCCACCGTCACCGACAGCAAAGAATTCTTCTCCGCCGAATACAAGGCGTAGTCAAGAAATACGGCAAAAGGCCGAGTATCCCAACGCCTGATGCCGATCCGACATTTGCAATCCGTTGCGAATCGCTTCAAACAAAATCCAAAGAGCCGGGCGAATGCGTCCGGCTCTTTTTTTGTGCGTTCACCACAACATGCCGCCACAGAGTAGGTCATGCTCTGCATGCCAATCGATCGTCATACACAGCATGACCCACTCAAAGTCGCCTTTCGTTCCTGCGAAAGTAGCGTTCAATGGCACGCAATCCAACCTTCGAATTCGGCCGGAGCAAGTAGGCCGGATCAAGGAGGCCCTGCGACGCAGCTCCGGCAATCATCCAGCCAGAAGAGCAGACATTCTGAGTCGTCAATGACATATCGCAAGTTAAGCATTCCAGCTGTGTAGCTGTGTAGGGTGGGTCAATGAGGTACGACGCTGACCCACCAAGGATACCGGAAATGAGCCGCCATTGAATCAAGGGCCGAACGTTTGGTGGGTCTGCGTGTCTTGCCCCACCCCACGAACTACGAACCTACGAGACGAAGGGGCGTTAACGTTTCACTGCATCAAATGACTTTTTCAAATCCTGAGAGTTTATGGGAGAAAGCTTTGCGGAGGCAATAATCTCGTCAACATCCTCAGATCCGCCAACGACATTATATTTCGCGACAACAGAGGCAAAACGAATGTCCTCATCATCGTCATTCATCCCTTCCTTAATCGACTCGATTTCGCCTGCAGCGTTCTCGCCAAGGCAAGCCAAAAGCAGATAACTGAACATCCTGACGATTTTTGGCCGATCACGTTTCGTTTGCGAAGCAAGAAACTTCACTTCGCAAGCATCTTTACCTTTCCGAGCCAAATAGAATTCAAACCAGTTCTCTACTTCCATGACAAAACCGGCGTATCTCCAGCGGATGGTTTCATCAGCTTTGTTCTCATCAATGATCATGTGATATCGATACAAATCAAAGGTCATGCCAAGGTCGTCAATTCTCTCAAGTACGCTTTCGCTTGAGTCGGTTAGCAAACAGGCATTTCGAAATGCCTGTTGTCGCAGAAGCATTGATGTCGACATTGTGTCGTTTAACAGTCGAGTTGCACTTTCCAAATCCCGCTCTCGATCGAGCAACTGCAAACGCGCCATTGTTTCTAAACAAACAATTGCCGTTTCATGGTCTGACGACTCGGACAACTCTCGAATCCGTTCGACATTGCGTAGAGCGTCAGATCGGAGTTCTTCGCTGAGTTCAACGTTTTCGAATGCTTCCCATTTGGTTGCAAAAATCTCTGAAAGCTCTGCCCGAGCCCAATGGCTAACCCGAATGCTGTCTGAGCACAAGCGACTAAAAACATCTGAATGTGATACCGATTCGGCGCCCTCGTGCTTTCCGGCTGCGAACGTCTCGTACGCCTTCTCCGAATCGACATCGCCCAGGTCGCGACTGATGAACAGCATGCGGTAGCGAAACGTCAGTTCTTCGCCGCGTTTCAATTGAAAATCTCCTGCACCTTTCTCGCCCAAGCCAAAGTCATGCAAGCCAAAGGGATTCGCCGCAAACAAACCGTATCCTCTCGCATGCCACGGTGTCGGGTAACGAAAATTGTCGGGATGGTCCATGATCAAGATCGCAACCGATTGGTTTTCAACAACTCCGTCATAACGAACCCATTTCGCGCGCTTGCCCCAAGCCGCGTTATCGACATCGCCTTCGCTGTTGACGACATGTCCATGAACGTCAACCACACCCTGCTTCTCGTCTGGACTGATTCGCAGCCCCGGATGAACGCGGACCGCAATCATCCCTTCCTTGGTATCGCCAAACTTCACCGATTCGCGCTCGGTCGAAAGCGTGATCTGCCAATCCATCCAGCGAGTTGACTCGTTGGCTCCGAATCGGACCGTCGTTTCTTCATTGACGACCGGCCCGTCCTCGCCCATCCAATGATTGACCATCGTCAGACTTGTGTCGTCATTGACCACAACACTTTGGTTTTCGATCAGCCCTTTTTCCGTCCAGAAATCAATCCCATCGACGTCACCGTGTGCAAACCAGATCGATTTGTGGTGCGGGTGATCATTCGCCTCGCCCGCTGTCTCCAGCATCGGCCGACTGCGTGTCATCGGGATTTGACCGGCGGCATGAACCGGAAACCAGATGGGCTTGCGATAGGTTTTCGTGTCCAGGCTAATGAAATGCGTCTCGTCTACCGTGACGTCAACACCGCTTTCTGTTTCCTGAATTTGAACGTTCGCCGATTCTTGTGCGAAGGTCACAGAGGAACTGAGAGTCACAATGAACACGATCAGCATCCAACTGACTTGAGGTTTCATAAGATCGAATCGAACAGCCATGATATATCCTCGTTGTTTCAGGGAATTGACGATCGCCATTGTAACAGTCCTGTGAAGCTATTCCGATTATTGAAAGCTTGCTGTGTCAAAATTTGTCTGATGCGCCGATCGTACTTTGGGCCGCAAAAAAACTTGAGTTGAATTCAAAGAGTCGTTCAAGGTTTCGGCTACTCATCGAGGGAAGTCGGGATAGACTTTTGTGCGTTTGAAAGACCCGTGCGAGAGATTGCGACAACGAACTTTATTGAGCAACCCTCGTATCGACTTAGCTTGACAACGGAAACACGATGGACGCAGCCGCTATGAACGAAGTTGACCTTTTAATGCAGAACGCGATTTTGCGAGACCAGCTCGAACCCTACATGGACGAGTCCATGCTGGTGATCGACCTCGACAAATTGCCGACCGAGCATGAAAACGAGTATTTGACGTCCCTTTTGGCTTGGGAGCGGGCACCCGTTTTGCCAATTTGTGATTGGTTTGAGCCACGCATGGTGTTGCCGCCGCATCACGAACTGGATGATGAAGCGCTGCATCAAAGCCTTCACCAAGTGATCGGTCGACTGTATGAGAAAAACATCATATTGGAGATGACCGACCATTTGTCGGACCGGCAGCTTTACTGCTTGATCTCACGCGACATCCTTACGGCCCATGAGAAACGCGTGAACCTGCAAGATTCGTATTTGCGATGGCAATGTCTGGATCCGATTGCGGATGAAGAAAGTTGGCTGCGATATTACGCCAGTTCCGAAGACCGGCAGCAATGGAGCGAGGAAACCCTGTTGCGTCTTCCCCCGCGTGAATCCTTGCCATTTCCCCGCTCTTTGCCCAATCACGCTTAACCCAGGCACGGTGACAACGAATTTTGGCAGGGAAATCGCGCGTTGCGGAGTGTACCGCTGTGTGAATTTTTGTTTAAGATAGTGACGTTTACGCCAAACAAAAGGCGAGAGTTGCGGACAGATCCGCGATCTTAGTTGTCATGATGGTCACAATTCCCTTTAACCCCGAACACAACCGATGTCAGAAACAAGCGATACAGGTTCGGCTCCAAAGCAAAAGACGTTTTTGGGGCATCCCATTGGATTGTACGTTTTGTTCTTCACCGAAATGTGGGAACGATTCAGCTACTACGGTATGCGGGCTTTGCTCGTCCTGTACATGGTCAATTTTTTCAAATGGGCCCAGGAAGATGCTTCCAAAATCTACAAATGGTACACGTCGCTCGTTTATCTAACACCGTTGCTGGGGGGATTTCTGGCTGACCGATATCTGGGCAACCGGATGGCGATCATTATCGGTGCGATACTCATGGCCATCGGGCACTTCCTGATGGCGTTTGAGCAGATCGGAATTTTTTACGCCGCACTTGGTTTCCTGATTATCGGTAACGGTTTTTTCAAACCGAACATGTCTGTCCAGGTCGGACGGCTTTATCCGCAAAATGACCCTCGCCGCGACGGTGCTTACACGATCTTTTACATGGGGATCAACATCGGCGCGTTTCTGTCGCCGCTGGTTTGCGGTGCTTTGAAAGACGCTCCTGGAATGGGCTACCACTGGGGTTTCGGCGCAGCGGGCGTGGGCATGGTCCTGGGCTTGTTGACCTACATGTTTGGTTTGCCTTTCGTCAAGGAACTCCCGGAAGATGCGGTTTACGAAGGCGACGACGCCAAGGCGACTTCAAAGTCAAGTGCACTCAGCGAGGCTGAAGCGGCCAAACACCCGTCGGTTCTCGGAGCCCTCGGCAAGATTTCACCGATGTTGGTTTATGCTCTCGGTGTTCTATTCATTGTCGGGGCGCCGATTGGCTATTCCATGGGCTCGGTCAGTTTTGACAACATGATCGCCTCCATCATTGCTGGCGGCTCGATGTTCTTTGCTGGGTGGATCATCTCCAATTTGGATATGGCGATTCGCGACCGGGTATTAGCGATTTATGCGTTGTTCGTGTTCGTGGTCTTTTTCTGGGCAGCATTTGAGCAAGCTGGAAACGCCATGAATGTTTGGGCAGACCAAACAACCAATCGTTACTTGACTGAGGCCGCGCCGTCGCCCGAAATTTACCCTGACGAGTACACGAGTATTTCCGAACAGGGCTTCATGGCAACGCTCGGCAAGGCGTTTGGCAACATCTTCAAGATGAATCCGGTTTTGACCACGTCGTTCCAATCAATCAACGCGTTTGCGATTGTTGTCTTCGCGCCGATTTTTGCCTGGCTATGGTTGTTCCTGGCGAGGAAAAATATCAATGTCTCCATCCCGATGAAAATGGCGATGGGCGTATTCCTTCAGGGTCTTGCGTTTGCCTTAATGATTTGGGCAGCGATGTACGAGTCGCAATCGTCGACGACCGCGCTTTCGCAATTGCCATCGTCGATGATCACCAAAGACGACGGCTTGATTCATTTCTTTGACGCTCCGGATCTGACTGCCGACGCCAAGGAATTCGAAGAGTTCGGCAGCTTTGAAGTTGGCAAGCATGAAACGATGATTGCCCAAGGCGGCCGAATGCGTTTCAAGGATGGTCAGCTCGAAATCGGTGGGGTCATGGGCGCCAACCATCGGGATCGTATTTTGCGAGGAACCGTTTCCAAGGACTTCTTGATGGATATTAGAAGTTCGCAGAGGAAACGATTGCCAAGAAAAAGATTCAGGCGACGGCAGTTTTGAAGTGTCCTATCCAATGACATCCCTTCCCGAAGGGTTCGATCCACAATACTTGCGAGGGTATGACTCGGCCAAACTTTCATTTGACGAATCGAGCAACACGTTCAAGTCATCCATGGAAATTGCGGACAAGGACTTCAAACAAATTTTGTTAACGGGTGCGAACCCGGAGGTGCGAACGGCACTGAACAACCTGTTTGTCGATTCCGCCAAGTTCAAAGTTGGTTCGTCTTGGCTGTTTTTCTTCTACGTCCTTTGTACGCTGGGTGAGCTTTGCCTTTCACCGGTTGGGCTATCGATGGTAAGCAAGCTTGCTCCACGTCGATTTGCAACGATGTTGATGGGGATGTGGTTGTTGACCAGCTTCTTCGGCAACTTCCTGGCTGGCCTGGCGGGCGAGAACTGGGAAATGCTGGAGCCACAAAACTACTTCATGTACGTCACCATCGCTTTGCTGGGTGCATCGGCGGTGTGCTTCCTGCTGACTTGGTTGATTACCAAAATGATGCATGGAGTTAAATAACATTGATGAGCATCTGTGATTAACACTCAGGGCCGGTAGGGATACCGGCCCTATTTTTTTGCCATCTGAAATCATGAGTTCTTGACGGCATCGCAAATGAGTTTGTAGCCAACGAGTGCCGTTTTCTAGTGTGCGATATTGGGATGCAAAACATTGGGTGCGACCTCTCGGCTTTGCGTGAGCATGCCTCGAACAACGCAAGCGCCGCTGCGGGGTGAAACGCATCAAGGATCTGCTAAACCTTCAGCTCTTCACTTGCGAGTTGCGTGGCCGAGTATTTCTTTCGAATCGGCTCGATACACTGTTCGACAAATTCGCCAACCTGCTCTGAGGCGCGACCGACGAATTGTGATGGATCAAGCAATCCATCCACATCGATTTTTGAAAACGCTGGATCGTTCTTCAGTCGCTCAATTAAGTCGTTGGCATGGCCATGCAATTTGACTTCATTAGCGGCTGCCTGGCTATGAGTTCGAATCAACTCATGTAGTTCCTGACGATCGCCGCCTTGTTCGACCGCCGCCATCATGATGTTTTCGGTGGCCATGAAGGGCAATTCCTGTTGGAGGTTCCGAGCAATGACGTTTTGATAAACCACCATTCCGGAAACGATATTCTCCAGTAAAATCAAAACGGCGTCGATAGCCAGAAACGCTTGAGGCAATGTCAAACGTCGGTTGGCACTGTCATCAAGTGTTCGCTCCATCCACTGAGTAGCCAGTGTATTCGCTGCACTTGATTGCAGACTCATGACAAAACGAGCAAGGCCGCAAACACGTTCGCTTCGCATTGGGTTCCGTTTGTATGCCATGGCCGAGGAACCAATCTGCTTCTTTTCAAACGGCTCTTCGATTTCTTTGCGGTGGGCCAGAATTCGCAAGTCAGTTGCCATTTTGTGAGCGGATTGCGCGATGCTGGAGAGGACATCGAGCACTTGAACATCGACCTTTCGAGAGTACGTTTGACCAGTGACGGCGTACGACTGACTGAATCCGATGGCCTCCGTCACAGCGTGATCCAAAGACTTGACTTTATCATGATTGCCATCAAACAGTTTTAGAAAACTAGCTTGTGTTCCCGTAGTGCCTTTCACCCCACGGGCCTTGAGCCCTCGCAATACAAATTCCAGTTGTTCGAGGTCCATCACGAAATCGTAATTCCAAAGGCACGCCCGCTTCCCGACTGTCGTTGGCTGAGCTGGCTGGAGATGCGTAAACGCAAGACAGGCGAGATCGCGATGTTCCAGCGAAAAGTCCGCCAGTTTCGAAACCACCGAAGCCAGGCGACTAGCAACCAAACGCAAACCTTCTCGCAATAAAATCAGGTCCGTGTTGTCCGTAACAAAACAACTTGTCGCCCCCAAATGAATGATCGCACGAGCCTTTGGACAACAATCGCCAAACGTGTGGACATGGGCCATCACATCGTGTCGTAATTCCCGTTCGTACCGTGCGGCAAGCTCGAAATCAATGTCATCAAGGTGAGTTTCCATCTCCCCGATTTGTTCGTCTGAAATCTCTAGCCCCAAATTCTTCTCCGCGCGAGCCAACGCCACCCACAGGCGACGCCACGTTGAAAACTTTCGTTGGGGTCCCCAAAGCTGGGTCATTTCGCGAGACGAATAACGGCCAATCAATGGATTCTGGTACTCCAGATTCTCAGGGCTCAACATAAATCATTGCTTTCCAAAAAACGAAACTAACGGGAGTGACGCGGTTTCACATCGAAACTGAATCGGCCTCGAATTTCCCAAAATGAGACACAATCCCTTGCTTCAATGCGTTACGCGATTCTCAAACTGAGATTTTAAAGACTATTTATGGAACGGTAAGGTGCGGACTTGCCGTTCAACCCCAACCTGATCGTCAAAATTTACCTGACTCGAAGGCTCTTCGTGACTTGAAAAGTTGTTGCCTGATCTAGCGATTTCTGAAAGAATGACGGCTCTGATTTCGATTTGGACGGTACAAAAAAGCCGATATTTTTTGATATCTCATTGTCGTTTGATAATGCCATCGCTTGCGCTGATCGCAGGAATGGCCTAAATACCAAAAGGATTTCACGTGAAGAAACCTGGAATAACGAAGCTTCTTGTCGGTTTTTCCTTTCTCCTTTTGAACCACACATTCATCTTTGCTCAGGACACTGATCAAGCTAACGAAACTGCGCAAGCCGTCGAATCGGCGGACGCTTCTTCCCAACAGGACGAAGTCGTCGCTGTACAAGACGAAAAGGAACCAGCCGCTGATGCTGCGTTAGAAGTTCCGGTAAATGCGCGCATATCTTCCGAAGCACTATTGCCGTTGACCACACGAGCGTGGCTGAGCATTCCGAACGCGCGTGAGCTGGTTGATGATTTTAAGACCACTAGCTTCGGCGAATTGTCTGAAAAACCGGAGATGAAACCATTCGTCGACATGGTCACCACGCGTTTCCGTGGCTTTATGGACGAAAAGAATGTTCGCCTCGGGTTAACCCTCGATGACATTCGCAATGTTCGCACTGGCGAAATCTGCTTTGCTGGCATTATCGCAAACAGCATGACCCAAGACTCGCACGGCATCGTGGTGTTGGTCGACGTCAACGGTAACGTGGACAAGGCAAATGAATTGCTGGTCCAAGTTGGGAAAGAAATGCAAGAGCTTGGTGGTCAAAAAGCTGACTTTCAACCAATCCTGGATGTTGCCGTTACCAACTGGCGTGTTCCACGTGTCAAGAATCCAAATACAAAATTCGACACCTACCAGGCGATTTGCGACGGTTGGTTAATCGCCACCGACAACCAGACTGTTTTGCGTGACGTCATCATGCGAATCAAAAATCCCGACACGGAAAACGAATTAGGCCGTTTGGCCAAAGACGAAGTCTTCCAGAAAATCCAAGACCGCATTGCCATCGAAGAATTCGATGCCGACTTGCGTTGGTATATCGAACCGTTCGGGTATGTCGAACTGTCTCAAGCGATTGCTGATCAGGAAAGCGTGCTCAAGGTTCGTCGCGAAGATCATGTTCGCAAATTGAGAGCGCTCGGCTTCGACATGTTGCGTGCAGTAGGCGGCATCGTTTCAATAAACAACGACGACTACGAAGTCATCCATCGTACCTTCGCCTACACGGCGGCAAACGAAATTAAAAAAGAGGAACGAAAAACGCATCAAAGATTCTCAATTTCCGAAACGAAAACAATCACGAGCTTTCGCCTCAACCCTTCGTCAGCGGCAATGCGAACAGCTATTTGACATTTGTGTGGGACGCCAAAAGTGCGTTTGACAACATCGGCCCGGTTGTTGATTCTTACGCGGGCGAAGGTGTCTTCGACGCAACGCTTGAAAGCTTGAAGACCGATATCAAAGTCAACCTGCCTGACATGGCCGACGCACTTGCAGGACGTTTCACGATCGTAAGCAGTACCAAACGTCCAATTGACGAACGCTCAGAGCAAATTGCCGTCATTGTGGAACTGAAGTCTGATAAACCAGCAACGCCTGAGTTCTTGAATTCGCTTGCTCGCTGGTCTCGCGCCGATGTCTTGAATGACGGTTTCGGCGATTACCTGCTGGTCCAGAAAGAAGAAATCTCCGCAGGGGACGACATTGAAATTGATATTCGCTTCGGTGATATTGAGGTTCCTCAGGACGAAGACGAATTTGAAGAAGAACCACACGAATTTCACCTATTTGAGAAACGATACTTCGCGATTCGTGGTAACAATTTGATCGTAGCCAATAACGTAGGTTTGCTTCGGGAGATTGTCGAAGCTCAAGAAGATGGAAAACTTGGTGCGGCAGCCGACTATCTTTCGGTAGAATCTGCTTTAGGCAAGTTTGTCAATTGGAGCCAGGTCGGCGCCCGCCAATTCGGTCGGATTGCAAATCAATTGGAAACCAACTACGAAATGATGCGAATGGGCCATATGGGTACGTCGCAAACCGCTTTGGCTCGTGTCCTCAATGAGGTCTTCCGAACTGAAGAATCAACCGACGAAGACGTTCGCGAGCAGGAAATCGACGGCAGCCAGCTTCCGAGTGACTATGCCGGGATTGTCGCTCCAATGCTTGGCCTTTCGGGCTGGGCGCTGGAGACACAACCAGACGGATGGCTATTGTCGGGATGTGTCATCAAAAAAAAAGTGACGAATAACGTCGTTCAAAAACAAAACGACAATATTCAACGCTAGACACAATGACGATTGCTCAACGAGTGAGTGAGTTGAGACGATTCCTGAAATGAAATACTCAAGCGGCCGAGTCGAACTCTGCCGCTTTTTTTGTATAGCACCAAATGCAATCTTTTGACGATCTTAAAGGTCAGACTTCCGCTGAAAAATTAGCGCTGTCGTTGGCGTTGAGCGATGACCTTTCGACGCCACGCACTGCTTTTTCGAATTAGCGTCTGCATATCGTCGTGAGGTGAGTAACCCACATCATTCGGCCCAAATGCATTCGTCAACAGGATTTTTGCGCCGACTCGTTGGAACAAATGCTGTGACTGTAGTTGGTTGAAAAGGGCTTCCCATGCTCGTTGGGAAAGTTGCGAATTCGTCTCATATTGGTAGAGCAGTCGAAATATTCGACCAGGGTCCACTGCAGGGTCTAATTTTCCTACCAATATCCGCTCAATCTCCCGGCGACGGCCAGTTTTCCAGTTTTGATACAGCCAAGCAAAGGCATTTTCACTCGCGGCTGCGTTGTCAGATTGTAGAAAATCCCAGGCAACGACTGGGTCGAGCGACATCTGAATATTCATCGCCAAGAAATGCGTTTCCACTTCGTTGGCTCCAGGAATTTTGATGCTTGCAACTGCCTCGCTCAAATCAGCTGCCTTTAAAAGTTCATCTTGATTCTCGATTCGCATGCGGTCAGCCGGTTCAACGAACCAGCGCAAATTCTCGTTGTAGCGTTTCGCCTCTAGTTCAAGTGAAATCAGCTCAACGGATTTGTGTTCCGTAATGACGAGAGCGTTATCAATGGATAGCTGTCCAGATTTTACAAACAAGCGTTGCGAATCAGCGATGGATTCAATTCCCCATTCGGTTTCCGGTTCCAGTGCTTCCAGAAGAAACGAACTGGTTCCGGAACGCACCATGAACCTTGACCCCTCCGGGGCATCGCGTATCGCAAAACGCCCACGCTGAAGCTGAAACTCCAAACCGGGAAATTTTGCCTGGCGAACCACATTCAACGAACTCTCTGAATCAACGATCAGCGTCGAGGTCTGATTAAAGGTTGCTTTGAGCCAACTCCCAGGCAGTGTCTGAATCGGCATACGCGAATTGGAAATCGGAGTTGCCAGGATTCCTTGTATCGTCGACGTGTTCTGATTCGTTGTGGCGACGAGACCCACAATCTCCGAGACTTCGAATAGGGGGCCAAGCTTCAATGCAATCGTTTCATCATTTGAGGCGGGGCTGGGAACACTATTGTCGCTTTCATGCGATGGGACTTCTACGATTGCATTTTGCGGATCATCATTAGTTCTGATAGGGGATGGCACTCGCTCCATTTCCGAATGCTTCTCTTGGCCAACCTGTGGCCGGTCGGTAACTACCGATTGAGAATCGTTAGAGATGTCGTCGATCGCTGCAGACGGACGGTCAACTTGCCCAGTAACTACTGACGTTTGATACTCCGCTGAATCAAAGTCCGAATTCACTGGATTTTTGCGTGCGACGGAAGATTCTGTGAGGCCATCCGTTGAACCATTCGAAAAATACAATGCCAGCGATAATGCTAGTAAGATAGTTGCGGCCGATGTAAGTAACAAAGGCTTTGATCTCAATGCGTACCAACCGGACTTCGCTGGCCGTTGTTTCTCCGTAGTGACAATCGCGGGAGCCTGCTCCGTCGACGTCATTGGACATCGAGCTGCATCGTGAAGCTTCGATTCCGAAATTACTTCCTCAGGCTTGAACGAATCCTTCACCTGGTGCATCGCCAACAATCGATCGGTAAACTTTGACGAAGCAGTCACGGACCGAATTTTTGTTCGCTGACAAATTAGGGCGGATACGGCAAGAAAAAGTTTTGCTCGGGATCGAATCAAACCGAACTCGAACGCATCAGTGTCATCCCGGGTCATTTTTCCATCGAGCCAATTGGCCAAACGTTGATCAAACCCGTCATCGATTCGAATCGCGTCCGTGTTCAAGCGTAACGAATTGATGTCATCAATTGCGCTTAACACGCGTTTGCGAATTTGCATGGTTCGGTCATTCGGCGCAAACTCGTTGGACTGGGGCTCTGGCTGTACGGGCCCCAACAATTCAAGGATCAATCGTTTTAGATACAAATGGTCTTGAGTCATTTTTGTTCTATGATTTCTCGGAGCCGCCGTTTTGCACGCTGTAGTTTCGGTCCAACTGAATTGACGGATATCGCGAGCACACTTCCGATCTCCTGATAACTACGCTTTTCAAAAAAGAACATTTGCAACAACTGACGGTCTTTGGGATTCAGTTCAGCCAGGCCGGATTTTAATAACGCAATATCTTCCTTTGACTCGAATGTTTTACCTTCCGTTGCATCAACAGCCCGTTCATCGAACTCAGATTTCCATCGTTGTTCCCGCAAACTCCGACTGACCCAACGCAACGTCGTCCGGTGGGCCACGACTGACAACCAGGTTGCCAAAGTCGATTCAAATCGAAAACTTCTCAAACGGCGCAAGTCATGTTCCAACAATGCCGCAAAGATTTCGGCAGCGATGTCTTCTTGATCCGTTCGGTTAGCGCTCCCAAAGTGGATTCTCAACGTTTGGTAGACGCGAGCGAGAATCAAGTCTTGAAATGCCAGTACGAAACGCTCCCACCCCGCAGCGTGGCCGCTGAGTATATCGCCAATCAGCTTGCGATCATTGTCACTGGTCTGTTGCACGGTGCGAGAATTTCGGGGAAAACGAAAATAGCGTCGAACAGCTTTAACTGACGACGCATTGGCCCACAACTTTATTTGGTCGTTTTCGTTGAGACAACAATATTGTCGTTTTTCAGCTGCCTAACGCACCATGTTTTGTAAACGTTCGGTTAGCATTCGCAATCGTTGGTTGATAAGTTGTTTTGAGTGGTCGCACAACTCCTCGAGACGATTCGCCAGCTCTTCAGCCTCCAGTTCACGCAATGCCTGAGTACAACGTCTGCACAAGGCAGAAATCGTACGTTTACCCTTCGTTGCCGTTTCGGAGAGATCCTCGATGCATTGACGAACAAGTTGCCGCGCCGCTTCCTGATTTCCAGCGGCTAAAAGATCCTGAACCTGATGCGCGCATCGACTGGCTTTTGTTTCTAATGCGTTGATGGTCCGAGTCGTGCGTTCGGCAACCGTTTCCTTGCATTCTCGAAAAATCTGCTCCGGCGTTTGCTCCGCCGATAGCGAATTCATTGGAGATAAGGCCAAACAGAACACTGCTGCTACGAAGCTGAAATGTTGAATCATCGATTGGTTCCTTTTTGCGTTCGACTTCCGGGTGAAATCCGTGATTTGTTACAACAAAGGAATAGTGCAATGAGTCAAAACTTTCGTACAGGTAAAAAAATAAAATTTACCAGCCGGATCGTGAAAATCCTGAGCTGCCGGATGAGTGAGACGACCCTCCCGATGAAGAACTGCCGGATGACCAGCCTCCCGATGAAGAACCGGAAGACCACCCGCCTGACGAACTGTTGCCAGACGACCAACCTCCTCCACCGAACGATATCGATGATCGGCGCCTTTCGCTCCGTCGACGAGCCGCCTCGGCAACGCGCCGACGACGAATGGACTCGACGAGGTTTTCAGCTTCGCGAATAGCCTCTGTCGCCGATTGTGCCGCAACTCGACAGATTTGAATCGTTGCCTGATAGTCTCCTTCGGCAAGCGAACGGCGAGCGGACTCCAATTGTTCCGAGCCAGGATTTCCAGAAACGGTCACTCCATAAGACCCACGAAACTGCGCCGCCGCGATAACTTGATTGGATGCCGTTTGAAAATCGAAGACCGCTTGTTCCGCCATTTGTAGCTCCCGAACCAGCTTGCCCGCCACAATTCCCAGCGATGCAGTCGCTTGCTCTGCAGCGCGATAAATCGGGAGCCATAGACTGTGAGCAACATTTAATCCCTGTCGCAACGACGTGACGTTGTTTCGACGCTGTTCAATTTCTTCGCGGCAAACAACAGTGATTCGACTGTCGGGAATGCGATCATTGAGCGAACGTTCAACAAGCCTTTGACATGCGGCCAGCTCCTGCTCGGCTCCTGCTACCGCCTTCTCCGTCTCCGCAAACAATCGCAAATCCACGTCCCGTTTCTGACAAAAGGCAGCATGTGCTGCTTTCTCCTGTATCAACTTCGACTCATCCAAAAACGGATCGAATCCTTGAGTTCGCGCTTCAAAACTGCCGCGAATGACTCAAGCTCTTTCTGCGCCGTCATCGCCTCATCAAGTGTTGATTGTTGAATTCTCGAATCTTGCATCTCACCAATCAAAACGCTGAAGTCCCGCAACAGCCCGGAGGCGACTTCGATATTTTCGTCGCGTTGCAATTCAAGATTCTCACAATGGAATCGACACTGCCCCAAGGATTCCAAAGCGATTCTTAGTTCATCAACAATGAGTCCAAGGTCATTGGCCGCAGTCAGCACATTGCCCGCTTTAAAACGGGCCTTCGTCCGCTGCATGTCCTCTAAGGCAACGTGGAATTGGCTCGACGCATTTTGCCAAACACGATCAATCGATTTCCCGGACAGCAATTGATCGACAGGAGATGACACGGAGTCGATGGAGTTTTCATCTAACTCAGCAGGTCTGAGAATAACCGCCGATGGCAAATAACGCCGAATCGCCTCATCAATTTTTTGCCGAACGACCGGCAACAATTCCGAGACCTGTTTATGCAACCCTTCGCCGTCGGATTCCAATTTTGGAAACTCTGAAACAGCCTTTTCCGCAGCTTGATTCCATTCATTGGCCAACTTCAAGGCGATTTCGATCTCCTGCATCGACTCTTGGGCAGCACTCAGTGCACCACGATCGATTGCGGACGATGTCGCAACAGCCTGTTTCTTGGCAATATTCAACTGTAGATCTGGATCGCACGCATCACGCATCACCTCGTTGGAGTTAATGCCCAAGTGCGTTGCAATACGACTCCTGGTTTCAGCAACATCCGAAATCGATCGGTCATATGCATCTTTTAGATCTTCATCGATCAGGTCGGCAATTCGCAACAACTCCGAAGAGTCCGTTTCAAATAACGCAATCTCTTCGGACAGATACTGCAAGGGCTTCTCGATACGTTCCTTGGTGGCGACTTCAAACAGGTTATTTAATTGCGATCCCATCGCGACCAATCTTTCGCGTATCCACTCGGATCGATTCGCTCGCCGTTCGAACTCTTCTCGCATTTTCAATGCAGCAGGCAAAACTCGTCCTCGAACGTCATCGATTCGCGCAATCAGTGAAAACGCATCGTCAGCCATTTTGGTCATATTCGGAACCAACTGCTCTTTTACGAACAATGGGTCGCGACTGAGCTTGCTGAGCGCAAGTAAATGCTGCGAAGTGAGCTCCGGCAAAAAATGATCCTCAAACGAGTCTACTCGCAACCATGAGTCCCGATCAGATTCATTCTCTAGACGCTGTTGCTCTTGATTCAATCGATTGATTTGCACACGCAGATTTTTTAGATCATCATCGGCAGTATCCACAGCCGCCTTCAAGCGATCCATCATCCGTTCGAGGTGAGTATTGTTGTTTGTAAGCGTTTGCGAAAACTGGTCAAAGCTCGTCCATTGCAATGCAGCTGATGCAGACTCGTCCGACTCCAGAATCGAGGCGTTCATTGTCGCCTTTGAAAGCAGGGCGATGGCAGCGTGATACCGTGCGCTGCTAATCAGGTTCACAAACTGAGCGAGGGGCGAACGCGGAAATAGGGTTGAGTGAACCTGGTCGGTGACACGCTGGATTTCCTGAGTTCCGCGTTCTGCACGGCTGGTCAAACTATTGATGCGTTCAGCGAGTCGAGTTGTTTCTCCCTCATATCGATTTTGGAACGCGTCGAGCCCTCCCGTGAGCAACATATCGCGACGCCCAACCAACTCTGAGACACTTTTTTCCAGCTCAAACGACAACCGATCACGTTTTTCGAATTCCGCAACCGCGACCTGCATGGTTTTGCGTCGTCTCCAATTCAAGATCAAGCCGATGAAGAACGAGACGGAGCCAATCGCTGCTCCGACAACAACAAGTGTCTTCCAGATCCAGCTGCGGCGTTCCTGCACTGAGGCTAGCTCTGTAGCGCGTTTTTCTAGAATCCCCTGCACTGCGGCCTCAACAGATTTTAGTTTCTCCTCTGAGCGAGCCAACAAATTGACGAACTCTGGATTCCCGGCACGATAGGCAACTTGGGCGTTGTCTAGCATTTCGCGAATCTCAACACTCGCTTGTTCACCTTCTTTCGTTCCCGTCCGGAACGCAAGGGTATCGCAGCGTCGATCCAGCGCCGCAAATTGAATCTCAAATCCCAGAAACGAATGGTATGCATTGAAAACTGAATTGATGTCTTCGACGAGCGCAGAGAAATCTTGTTGAACAGTCGCCACGTTCTCGGTGGTCAAAATGTTCTCCAACTTTTGAAGTTGCTCAGTCAACGCGGATACCGGAGACGGATTGATAACGGAGGTTACAGCGTTGGGAAACGCCTTCAGAAACGCAGCTGCCTCGGTTTCAATTTCCGGTAAACGAATGTCACGCAACTCGCGAAAGCGTTCTTTGAGATACAAGACATTGCGCTCAGCAGCTTCTTTTGCCAACTCGATGTCCTTCTGCCGCTGGCGTTCCTGCGCAAGTTCATGTTCGATTGTACTTTTGAGTCGGCGGTCAACAGATGTGACAGTGTTTTTGACGGCATCAACGATCCGTCCTCCATTGCGCATGGCTTCGATTGCCTGCTGATCCAGGTCGCCGATCCAGTGAGACTCGCCCAAGCGTCGCCGATCTTGAGCATCGCTTGCGAAGTAAGAAAACTT
The DNA here is from genome assembly GCA_041399045.1 of Pirellulaceae bacterium. Taxonomy (GTDB): domain Bacteria; phylum Planctomycetota; class Planctomycetia; order Pirellulales; family Pirellulaceae; genus BJ22. Next base: position 827,599 of record JAWKTO010000002.1, read on the forward strand.
TCGTTCTCTCAAAAACAAAACGAAGATAGCTCCGTCACTTTCCCCGGTGGTTTCATTTTGAAGTAACCCAAAGTCCGTTTGGTTGGAAAGGCCATGGCCAAGTGCGTGCTCAACGGCGTCCATTCCAATGAAGTTCGAGCCTGCATTTGTTCGATACGATTGACCTGCAGCTGTCTCCATCAAAACGATCGTCCAATGGGGACCGTTGGTGTTCAACCATTTCGACAGGTTTGAAAGCTGCTCATCGGAAACTCCAATTGAACCCTGCAGAAAAAGAGTTTGATCAGTATCCCATTTCTGAATGACTTCATCGATCTCGTTGAAGCGGATGTAGTTAGACTGCGACAGCCCAATTTCAGGGGCAAGTAGGCATACCATGACGAAGCAAAAAGTCACTAGCCGAGATTCGATCATAGAGTTCCCTGAGTTCGCATGTATTAAGACGCCAAAACAACAGTTACTTAACGGCAATGGGCAAGTCCATTCATGCTACCAAATTCGCCAAACATTGTTTCGGATCAATCGATGCATTCTTTGCGACGGCTCGTATGGAGAGGTCAAAAAACAGGTGAAATGAGTAGTTCATTGGTTGGCAAACGGCACGTTATTCATGCGATCAATTCAACTCCTTAAGTCATTCACCTTTGCTGCTCGGGCGCAGCTCGCAATTGTGATTTGGCCACCGTCAAAAACACTAGTTCAAAAATATAGGGACTATGGCATATGTCTGTCTGTCAACCCGATTAAATCGATAAGTGTTTTTTATGGAATCGATTGGACTGATAAATCTTCATTGTAATTTTCTGACATAGCGTCGCGTCAGAATGGCAGGCAAGTACGGAATGAGTTGAAAATCCAATGGAAAATCGCGAATCATGAAACAGACTTAATGGAACTCGCTAGCGGCACCTATTGTCATTGAAGTCGAACGCGTTACCATCAATCGCTTGGATTTTTCGGACACAGTTCAATATGTGAACCTGGAACAGACGTTTGCATTGGATGTTTCATTGTCAAAAACAGGGGCTATGGATGAATTTGCTTAACGGAACCAACTTGGTTGTCTTCAATTTTCTTTTCGTTGTAACTTCTCTTCTCAGTCCAATCAGTGCCGTTGCTTCGAGTCCGCAAGAAACCACCCTTTCTCAATCGACTTCGAATGATTTCTTGAATCAACTTCAATCCCTCAAACAAAATCTGGAATCCACCAACGACGTCGATGCGTTCATGATGGAGATTTCATCGTTGGCTGACCGTCACACAAACAACAGCATGGCGCAGTTGCAAATCATGGAAGCGTTAACCGATGCCATGTTCAATTTTCAGGATCAATTCGACATAGGATCCGGAAAAGAATTGTCAATTTTGGCTCAGAGGATTTCTAAAAAGTTGATTTCGAGTGAGCAAGTCAATGGTCGTTCGAACATTGAAATTGGATACCGAACCGCATTGGTGACTTCTGTGCTCGCCGAGCGAGTCGAAAAATACAATCCAACTGTAGCATCGGAGATGTTTTTGCATTGTGGTGCGGTCACCAGAAACCTGCATCAGAACCAAAGCTATCCTGTGCAGGCCCGCGGTGGCTTGGCTCCATTGTTGTTGAAAGAAGCGAATGGGCATTTGATCGCAGGCAACACCGCAACTGCTGAGCAAACGATACAAGACTCCTTGAACTGGGGCTTGGTCGAATTTGAGCAAATCCTTGACGATGAGAGGATCAATTCGTCGGCCATAGCCCAAAACGTTCACGCAAAAGTCAAAGCAGCAAAACAGCAGTATTTGACGAAAATTCGGCCAGGTATCAACAGCGCAATGGATGCGTTCCAATCATTTGATTTTGATTTTTCATTAATTGATATCAACAACAATCGAATAACGAAATCACACTTCGACGGCAAATATCTTGTTGTCGATCTTTGGGGTACGTGGTGTGCGCCATGTCGCGCTGAGATCCCGCATTTGAATTCGCTGCAGAAGGCGTTTCGATCAAAGAAAGTTCAAGTTGTAGGTATCGCGATTGAACATGGGGAGAGCGAGGAAGCCAACCGTGCGACGCTAGACCAGTTTTTAAATGACAACAAAGTCGACTATCAGTGTCTGGTTGGGAACGAAGGGTTGACGAAGCAACTGCCGAATTTTACAAGCTACCCAACTATGCTGTTCATTGACCGTGAGGGCAAAGTTAGATTCGCGACCTCTGGCTACCTCGACTATTCGCAAATGGAAGTCATCGTCGAGCAACTCATCAAGCGAGACTCGATGGTGTCGAGCAAGGCAAATTTGAACTAACATCCGGGCGATTTTTAGTCGTCCAGGTGGTTCAATTAGACGCTGTATTTCTGCAAGAAACAGTTCACTATTTCGAATCAGGAACCGCTGCCAGATTTTCGCGTTGCAACTCGGCAAGTAGGGTTTTGACGTGTCGCGTTGGGATCGCCAGCGTCGACACGCGACCTTGGCGTGCAATATTCACGCCAACAACGTTGCCATCAAGGTCGAACACTGGGCCGCCACAATCTTCAGGAAAGAGTGGTGAATCATGCTGAAACACCCAAGGGAAATCTTGTGATCGCTCGCTGGGGATTGCACCAAGTCGATTCATCATTTTGAATCGGGCGGCTCGATCGGGAGATAGATTGCGGCCAGCCAGAACGGCGGTTGCTGTTTGTCGCGTCGCGCCACGGAGATACTCGATCTTTACCGAATCGCCAGCCTTGCAACTTTGAATCCGCGCCACCAATGCGGCAACGTCATTCGTTACAGCTTGATTGATACCGACAACGATATCCCCTACCTGCAATCCGGCAAGATCCGCCGCACTTCCCGGAGTGATGTCGGTCAACTCGACACCTTGCCCGACTGTTCGCGGGGTCACTCCCAAAAATCCTTTGTCGGCAGTGGCCAATGACCGAGGTCGGTGGCTGTATGAACCCATTGCCACGACTTTCCCGGACGGTGACGCAGTCAACAAAAAGCTACCCAGTTCCGGTTCACTCTGGGACCAAATGATCGCCGGAAGGTGCCGCGCATTCGTTTTTAGAATTGCCAGGTCATTGGCTTCGTCAACCTTCAGGATGCTCGCCGAGTATCGTACGTTTTGAAAATCGCGAATCCGAATTTCCTCAAGCTCTTTCAATTCACTCGCTTTGGTCAACACGGTTCCACGGCTGTCGACCACGGTTCCCAGGCAAACGCGACCGCTGTCGCCCATGATTTCAACGATCGATTCGTTTTGGGAAGCGACCACCTGCTGCAAGCCGGACAGGAAGCCAGGATTCTGCCGTTCCAGCACACCGATCATTCGATTTCGCGCCGTTGGCACTTCGAATTTCAGTTGAATGCTGCCGTCCAACTCGTCTGCGTTGATGTTCTCCAACCCTTCAAATGGATTGATTGGATTGGAGCGGAATCGTAAAAACTGATCAGTAGAAAACGTGACCTTGTCTGTGTCGTTTTTGATCGCTTCTTCCAATTTGATACGGATATCGTCTTCAAACTCATTTTTGATATCTTGGAACAACTCGCGCATCTCATCACTCAATTGAGCCTGCGCTGATGCTGGGCATGCGAAGGCACAAATCGCGACACAACTTGCGATGCAGACGAACGTATGCCAGGGAACAAGGTTACGCTTGGTTTTCATAAGCCATCCTCTTCAATTGAATACCTGACACATTAACCATTAGTCACGGAAAGAATCGAGAATCACTTGTAATTTCAACAATTGTCCGCGACGGCTGATTTCGATCGCCACAGAATCGCCGACAGCTTTCTGAGAGACCAGGTCAAACATATGTGCCTTGCCCTTGACCTTTACACCGTCGAACGACACAACAACATCGCCCGCCTTAATTCCAACACGCTCCGCAACAGAACCCGAATCAACTCCGATGATGATGGCGGTCGACTGATTGTCGTCCAGTTTGATTCCCAGCTTTGCACGTGACGATCTTTTGGGAACCTTGTTCGGTGAAACTTCTTCTTCCAGTTCTTTGTCAGTGGTGAAGTTTGGTAAATCTCCCCAACGTTCGCCGCGGAAGAGTCGTTGCCAATCATTACGAAATGTTTCAATCGATACGTGCCGATTTTCCGCTATCGAATCACCAATCGAACTATGGATGCCAATTACCTTACCCTCCAGATCAAACAAAGGCCCGCCGGAGTCGCCGCCAATCAAAACAGCGTCGGTAACTAAAAGGTGTTTTCGCACCTCCAATAATCGCCCAGTGCGAACCGGTGGAATACGCCCCAATTCGTACCCACCCGAATGGCCCAACCCGACAACCCAGTCGCCCAAGCGACGTCCGCCACTTGCTGCTAGTTCGGCTGCAGGCCATTTGGAACCTTCTGTAATTTTCAACATCGCTGCATCAACATCGAGGTTGTAGCCAACGAGTTTGGCGGTTGTCGTCTGACCACTTGGAAAAAAGATGTCAAACTCACTTGCTCCGCCGCTAACCACATGTCCGGCAGTCAAGATTAATCCGTCCTCGTCAATTACAACGCCACTTCCAAATCCCACGCCGTCAGAAATGGACACGACTGATGGCATGACCTGCGTCACAACAGCCTGGACCCGACGTTGAACCTCTAAAAGCGAATTGCGCGCGAGTTCATTTTCGTTGGCATTGGAAACCGTGGAGAATGTCACGAGGGCGAAAAGCAGCACCCCAAATTCGACCAAACGGATGGCATGGGAATTCGATATTTTCACTGGCTCGCTCCGAATTAGGACAACCCACCCATTATCAACCCCGGCCATTAATACGTTGCGGGATTGGCAATAGTCGATCGGACTATGCTTGAATCGACTGCGACTCATCCACTAATTCTGGTGGACAAACCAGCCCACTGCAACAAACTGGGTAAAACAGGTTATTTCCGTCATTTCCTATTCGTCGGAATCGAATGGAGCTTGACCGAAAAAATTTTTGATGAACCCGCATACCTTATGAGGAAAATGCCGAACCTTGTGAGCAAAATCGCGAAGTCGGGGATTGAAAAGGCGCACAATCAGCACAGCCATTCGCCTTCAATTAAAACGCTAGCGTTTCGGGCATTCAGCGGGCAATTTGAAAACCAGAAAGGGTGGTGTCAATCTCGGCCGAGATCCGCTCGGTCTCTAGGATTTCAAATCGTTCATTCAGGCTGGCGACAATTCGCTGGATGTCAGAAACCGAACCTTGGAACAATGCCGTCACGGAACCATCGGGCTCATTGCGAACCCAACCTCGCAGGCCCAGTGTTTCGGCGAGCTGTAAGGTTGCGAAACGAAATCCGACTCCTTGCACTTCTCCCCGAAAGCGAAATCGGCTTGCAATCTCAATTGACCTTTGCTTGTCCACCGTCAGCTACCCAATGGAATCATGGAACGATCAAACGCGCGAAACACATTTCGCAATTCCGATTCATCATCGCGATGTGCAATCGCAAAACACATCCGATAACGTCGAATCACCCCTTTCTCCATACGCGAAGATTGCAAATGAAAATGGAAGGTCAAACAATCATCACCACGTTCGATATCTCGCGTTGAAAAATCATTGGCGTCAACCGCAAGCATTGCCAATTGATTTTCGAAGTCGACGATTTGTCCGTTGTCGCATTGACTTGCGGAGACGATTGGAGAATTTTTGTCCGTTCCCAGAGTTACCAATGGCTTGATCGAATGCCCATTGGGCAAAATGACCGAGACGAGATCAATTGGCTCGATACCCAAACAAGAAGTTGAAACAGACAGTTCCCAATCAACGGCACACGTGAGCTTGCTCTCCTGTAGCCAGTCGGGCTGGAGGTCACAACGGCACTCAACGGAGTACGGTTGACCCGGCGACCCAACACTTTGGTAGTACAAACAACCATTTCGAGAATAAGCTTCCGAAACGTTCCCTTGAACGATTTGCGGTAGGCCGAATAAACGAATCGATTTGGAAAACTCGGCACTTTGGAATTCCAATCCTTGGCCAATCGAATTGCGCCAACAATTCAACGTCCCTTTCTCGCCACAAACGATGGACCAGTTTCCGTTTTTTTCAATCCAATCGCTCAATTGATTCTCCGCTCAATTTTTACCAATCAAATTTCGACTTTACGTTGAGTACTTCATATCCACGAGGCTAAAAGTTCCATCGACAACACTCTGCAACGCTTCAACGGATCAGAATCCTCAACAAGTGAATCGATCCGATTTTAGCTATTAATACCAGAAGCTGAAAACGCTGTGGCTACTGCAGGAGATTTGATCAGGTTTTATTGGGAACATCGCCACTTGTCCATCGAATGGTCGCAATACAACACGCGGGTCAATTTGCCAGATATTGGAAAGTGAGATGAGCCTTGGAAGCGACCGCGGCTCCGCGACAATGGGGCTGGAAGCCTATCCCTGGATTCAGATTTCTTAACAAAAAAACCCCGTCATTCTGCCGAAGCACAACGACGGGGCCGGAACAGAGAAGAGGCCATTTGAACAAACAATCGTTTGCTCAGATTTAATGGTAACAAGATCCCAAGGGAATTGCTATAAAATTCCCATGTCCGGGCCGCGAAAAGTTCGATAACCAAGAGTCAAAATTGGATCAGTCCACAGAAATTGCCGTGAAAACCACCATAGATCCCCTGTTTTTACAGATTGCAACCGAAGCAGCACGAAAAGCGGGAAAATACCAACTTGAACAACTTGGCAAAATCACGATTCGCGAGAAAAACCCTGGAGATGTCGTTACCGAAGCAGATATTGAATCGCAAAAGATAATTTTTTCCTTGCTCAGCGGACATTTCCCTGAACATTCGTTGTTGGGAGAGGAATCCGGCGAAAATCAGACGGATTGGCGGAAGGGCTATTGTTGGATTGTTGATCCAATCGATGGGACAAAGAACTTTGTCCATGGCTTGCCGTCATTTTCAGTTTCAATCGCCTTGTTCCTCGACGGTGAGCCCGTCGTGGGGGTCGTGTACGACCCGATGCTGGATGAATTATTCACCGCTGAACTTGGCAATGGCGCACGAAAAAACGGACGCCCCATCGGCCCAAGTGAATGCGTGGAACTCCGGCGCTCACTTTTGGTGTGCAGCTTTCCTTCGGTCGTTACCAGTGAAACTCCCGAATTGGCTCGCTTTGTGAATGTGGTTCAAAAGGCATCACTGAGACGACTAGGGTCGGCCGCATTAAACCTTTGCTACGTCGCGAGTGGTCGCTTGGACGGCTATTGGGCTTCCACATTAAACATCTGGGACGTTGCCGCGGGAGCGTTGATCGTTCTGGAGGCAGGCGCCGTGCTACGCGGCTTGGATGGTACGCCATTTTCATTTTTAGATTGCCGCTTGGCCGCGACCTCGACGGATCGACTCAACCAGGAGCTCGTACCGTTGCTAGACGTTTGACAAAAACCTGGCCTGTGCACCACCCGCCTCGCCTTTCGATTCTGAATTCCGAGCGTTATATTGTCGAGCTATGGCAACGGTGACGCCGCATGCGCGAGCTGCCGAAGAATTGCGTGACCTCGCGCAACAACTGAAACAAAACGACGACTTTCTCGAATTGACCCGCCGCCTTCGCATGGGTGAGGCGACCTCGATCGATGAAGCGTGGGGGAGTAGCTGCGCGCTTACCATCGCAGCCCTTGCCAGTGAAGACGATCCTGTGCTGGTTATCACCAGTAATCTAAAAGTCCAAGACGATCTATTTGACGATTTGGAATCGTTCCGACCAGAATCACGACAGAAACTTCCTGCTTGTTCCGTAGGTGTTGAAAGCTCTGTCATTGTGGATCAGGAATATGGCGATCGACTCCGTCTGCTGAAGAACATCCTCGAACAAAAGCAGCCACGAATCCTGGTGTGCAGCGTCCAGTCTGTTTTGCAGCCGGTGCCGTCGGCAAAATCTATCGAAACACACTCTCGAATATTGCGAGTAAACGAACAGTTGGATGTCGAATCGTTTGCTGATTGGTTGACCACACATGGATTCCACAAAACGACAGCCGTCGAGTTACCTGGTGAGTTTTCGGTTCGCGGTGGCATCGTCGATATTTATGCCCCCGATTGGCTGAAGCCAGTTCGTATCGAGTTGTTTGACGACGAGATCGAATCGTTGCGGCAGTTTGAAATCGCGACGCAACGAAGTATCGCCAATGTTGCTCAAATCGAAATTACCGTACTGTCTCCGGATTATAAGGACAAAAGTTCCGTCTTCGATTTTATTTCGCCACGCACTCAGGTCGTGCTCCACGAACCGCAGACGATCCGCACGGAAGCAGAAGCCTATCTGGAACGCTCCGGCAAGCACAACGAGTTTTTTGAATGGGCAGAGGTTCAACGACTTGCTGCAAAACATCCATTAGTCTCCGTCGAACGACTTTCGGCCGGCCGACTCGACAATCATTTTTCGCTACAGGCGGAAACCTTGGGCGAATTTGGAAATGACTTTTCGGAACTCCGCGCAGCCGTTGATCGCGCGGCCGCGAATTCGATTTGTCATGTTGTCGCGCGGGTCGAAGGCGAAATCGAACGCGTCACCGAAATCCTTTCGTCAACCCAATCAGCTCGCGATGGCCGAATGCGATATTCCGTCGGTTGCATCCACGAATCGTTTCGTCTGCGCGGCTCGAATCACGTGATCATCGGCTGCGATCAGTTGTTCCATCGCGGAGAACTGAGGCGAAGTGCCAATCGCCGGCGAACGCAAGGCAAGGTCATCGACAGTTTCCTTTCCTTGCGCGATGGCGATTTGATCGTTCATCTATCGCACGGCATTGGGCGATTCCGTGGCCTGCAAATGCTCCAAAAAGATGGGCAGTTTACAGAACACCTGGAACTGGAATTTTATGGTGGGACCAGAATATTTGTCCCGGCCGCCAAAATTGACCTCGTACAAAAGTACGTCGGTGCATCGAAACATCGTCCGGTTCTTTCAAAAATCGGTGGCAAGAGTTGGCTGAAACAAAAACAAGCCGCCGAAGAAGCAGTCACCGACCTAGCCGCAGAAATGTTGGAGCTACAAGCTGAGCGAAGTTCACGACCCGGCATTGCAATGAATGACGATACCGCATGGCAAATGGAATTCGAACATGCGTTCCCGTACCGTGAGACTCCCGACCAGATTTCTGCAATCAAGGCTATCAAAAAGGACATGGAGACGCCTCGCCCGATGGACCGCCTGTTGTGCGGCGACGTTGGATTCGGCAAAACCGAAGTTGCCATGCGTGCAGCGTTTAAGGCCGTGGAAAATGGTTACCAGGTTGGCGTTCTGGTCCCAACGACCGTATTGGCGGAACAGCATTACCGCACGTTCAAGGAACGAATGTCGGAGTTTCCGATTGAAATTGGTAAACTCAGCCGATTCTCGTCCAAAGAGGAGCAGAAGAAAACACTTGCAGGACTGAAACAAGGCCGGGTCGATATATGCATCGGTACGCATCGCATCGTTTCCAAAGACGTGAAGTTCAATAACCTTGGGTTGGTGATTATCGACGAAGAGCAACGATTTGGCGTGGCTCACAAGGAACGTTTGAAAACGCTGCGCAACGAAGTCGATGTGCTGACCATGTCCGCGACGCCAATTCCTCGCACGCTGCATCTCTCGCTGGTTGGCGTACGTGACATCTCAAATCTGGAGACACCACCTGAAGAGCGGTCGGCGGTCGAAACTCGTGTCACACGGTTCAACAACGAATTGATTCGAACCGCCATCATTCGCGAGCTCAATCGTGGCGGGCAGATTTATTTTGTTCACAATCGTGTCAACGACATCCATATCGTAAAACAGAAAATCGAGTCGATCGTCCCTGAGGCCAGCGTTGTCGTCGGTCATGGACAAATGGAAGACGAGGAACTGGAAGGGGTCATGACTGACTTCGTGTTGGGCAAATACGATGTTCTGCTTGCAACCACTATCATCGAAAGCGGGCTCGACATCCCCAATGCAAACACGATCTTTATCGATGAAGCCAATCGGTACGGCCTTTCCGACCTCCATCAATTGCGTGGACGCGTTGGGCGATACAAACACCAGGCATATTGCTATTTGTTGTTGAATCCCGACAAGCCGATTACCCCTAACGCCGCAAAACGTCTGCAAGCCATTGAGACGTTTAGTGAAATGGGTGCCGGTTTTTCAATCTCCATGCGAGACCTTGAGATTCGCGGTGCTGGCAACCTGCTCGGCACGGAACAAAGTGGTCACATCTCAGCGGTGGGCTATGAACTGTATTGCCAACTCCTGGAAACAGCTGTTCGCAAACTCAAAAAGATGCCAGCAAAGTTGTCGATGCATGTCGATATCGATCTCCCCATCGAAGCACACTTGCCGGCGGAATATGTCGGCTCAGGTCGAGAGAAAATCGACCTTTATCGCCGCCTGACACGCTGCGAGGACTTTGCACCTCAAAAAGCCTTCGAGAAGAAATAGAAGACCGTTTTGGCGAACCACCGGAACCCGTTAAACGCTTGTTGCATCTGGCCGAAGTCAAACTGGAGGCCGCCATCTGGCAAATCGAATCCGTGTTTGTCGAAGAGAAATATTTGGGCTTTCGATTCCGAGACCTGGAACGCTTCAAAACGCTAGCTGAAAAGCACAAGGGGATCGTAAGAATTGTTGATGATCACAAAGCGTACGTCACATTGAAATCTGCCAAGGTCGAGCCTTCAAAACTGCTATCACTCGTCAAATCTATCTTGCGAGCGGCTGGCTGATTTTCTAATTTCCTGCGGATTAAATGCGAAAATCCGCGGGAAGGCTATGCATTTTCAAAACTTTCTCCGCGTCAATTCGTACGAAGTGCTCGCACGATTTCGTTTGATGCAAACGAAACGACCGGTCAGGGATGACGAGCCAAATTGAATTCATCAGGGATCGTTGTAAATGATGACAAATGCCCTTCGTCTATTGCTAGTTTTGGGATTGCCGACAGCACTGGCGTTCTACTTATTTTCATCGCCAGTTGAAGCATTAGCACAAGACCCGAGTACTGAGGCAACGGCAGACGCGTATTTCCGCCCTCAGGAAAACATGTTTGCAACGACGACGCCTCCAAAGCCCGCAGGGGACGTTGAGTCGAAAGTCTCAACGATGACAGAAACGCGGTCTGCCTTGGGAGAGAAATTTGCCCCAACACAAGTCATTGCGATCGTTGGAGGTGAACCTATTTTTCTCGGCGACATGATGCTTGAAATCAATCAATGGTTTGAGCAAGTCATGGAAGGAGCACCGCCCGAAATCAAGGCTCGCGAAAAAGAAGCCGCATTGCCTATGATCATTCCTCGGTTTATCCCCAAATACATTGATTCCAAACTACTGTATCTCGATTCGGTCAGCTCATTACCCGATGGCGTTACCGTTGACTCGATTCTCGATCAGGCAGGCAAAGATTTCGATGAGAAGGCTCTGGACAAGATTCTGGAGAAGTCGGGACTTCATTCACCCATCGAATATGATGCACAGTTGCGAACCATGGGAAGCTCTTTGCGAAAGATGCGAACCAGTTGGTCAATCGAACAATTCATCGGCTATTTTGTTAATCAGAAACTGAAATACGACAAAGATGTGACACACGATGAGCTTTTGACCTACTACAACGCTCATCTCGCAGAATATGAACTCGAGGAAAAAGTGCGGTGGGAGGAGCTAATGATTTCATTTTCATCCCATTCAACCAAAGAAGAGGCATATCAAGAACTGGTGGAGATTGGCAATGAAGTTGTTTACGGTGCGAGACTCGACGCCGTTGCCAAACGAGCATCTGACGGCCTGACTGCAATGTCGGGTGGACAATACGAATGGACAACTCGAGGTAGCCTGGTCGCGAAGAATCTGGAAGATCTGCTATTCGAACTTCCTCTCAACGAATTGAGTGACATCATCGAGACGCAACAAGGCGTTCACATTGTCCGTGTGATCGAGCGTCAAAACGCTGGAAGAGTTTCGTTTCGTGACGCGCAAAGCAAGATTAAAGAAAAACTAGTTGAAGAAAATCGCGCCAAGGCATTCGAAGCTCATCTTGCGAAACTGAGAGACGAAATTCCATTCGAAATCGTTTGGAAATAGCCACAACTCGAACTCAGAAACCACTTGATTGGCACACTGAGCAACTTTTCGATGTTTTTTCGCGTTCAAGTCGATACGGAATCGCTGCGGCCCTATAATGGGAAAATTGACTCGCACGAGCGACCGCGATTTGCAATTGTTTGAATTGACAGCGTTCCCATGAACGAATCTCAGCCCGATCGCCCCAGTTCCTCTCGAAAAGTGGGAAGCGAAGAAGAAGTAGATCAGTCAAATGTTGATCTCAATTCAATCACTCAACTGATTCCGCCGACGCGCATCGGGGAAGCAAAGGCTCGCGAGCAATTGTTTCATGAATTGAAATCGTACCTCGAATCAGTTGCAAATCGGCAATTGATTGCCGACCTACAACCCCAAATGGGTGTCTCAGCTATTGTCCAAACATCGTTCGTTCGAATCGTCGAAAAATTCGACCCGTTTCGAGGGCATACCAGCGGAGAACTTCGCGCCCGGATACGCACCATCGTCAAAAATGAAATCCAAGGTCTTCGCGTTACCTTTCGATTGCAAAAGCGGAATGTGAAGCGTGAACAGTTGATACAAAATGGCGAAACCGCCTGGGACCCTATTGACCCGCATTTGACTCCCTCGACCGGCGCAATTCGTTCTGAACAAATGGAGCGAATTGAAGAAGCTCTGTCACGACTTTCTGACGAAGACGATCAAGTGATCCGTTTTCGCAATTTCGAATCCATGCCATCTAGGAAATCGGTCGAATCATGGGGCGCAGCGAGCAGGCAGCATCTCAATTGTGGTATCGAGCCATTTTGAAGTTTGAAAAAATATTTCGAGAACTGGAATAATTAGTTTCGCGAATTCGCCGATCTTGTCTGACATTTCACGTTTAATGCGCGTCAGTCGGCGAATACGAAACGGAGTAATTGCACTCTCACCTAACCCATTTTTGCCAAAAGCTGTTTACAATATTGCGTGGCGGAAAACAGACTTCAAATTCTGTAAAGCACCGATTTTTGCAAGGCATTTTCATTTAATCTCAAACCAAATGAAGCTTGCAGATTTTCGTTAAATGAAACTGTGTCTCAGCTCGTAAGGTATTTAGCCCAAGCGGTTTCGATTCAAAAATAGAGTCATCGACCAAGTGACAAATTAATTGGAATCGATTGGAAGCGTTGACACGCAATTAATCAACTGAGTTTACGGCAATATTCTTGAATCATGGCCATTTTGACTTGTTGCGATCACCCATCGGTTAGACGCAAATACAACTTGAAGCAGGGGCTGACCACGATCGGCCGCCACCCCGATTGCGACATTGTCATTGACGATAATTCTGTGAGTCGTCGGCACGCCCAGATTTCATTTTTCAACGGACAGTACTTTGTCTCCGATTTGAACAGTCGAAACGGCACCTATGTCAACAAAGAATTAATTCACCAGGAAACGTTGCTATTTGACAATAGCGAAATCGAAATCTGCGACATCGCATTTGTATTCCACACCGATGACGATTTTTCGTATGTCCGACCGCGACCAACGGTTTCGGAAAGCTCTAAAGGTGGTTCGGAAAAAAGTTTTCTGATTGACGACGTCCCAATTGCAGGAAGTTCGATTCTGCAGAAGCTGGATGTTTCGTCGCATTATTCTGCGCGCAAAACAAATGAACCCAAATCCGGCACGGGGACGATCAGCCGTTCTGCGACGGAACGCAAATTGAATGCGTTGATTACGGTCACGCAAGCGCTACGAGACGCCCATGAGCCGAATACGATCATGAAACGCGTACTGGACAGCCTGTTCGATTTGTTTGTCGACGCCGACCGTGGGTTCGTGGCACTTCGCCAAGACGATGGGTCCATCGCGCCGTTCGCGATGAAAACGCGAAGCGAGCAAGATGAGGAGCGTGTTCGAATCAGTCGCACAATCGTCAACCAAGTACTCGATTCTCAACAAGCGATACTCAGCAGCGATGCAGCTGCTGACCAACGATTTGATCTCAGTCAAAGTATCGCCGACTTTCGAATTCGTTCGCTGATGTGCGCACCATTGGTGAACTCTGAAGGTGTGGCGATAGGCGTCATTCAGATCGATACGCTTCGCTCCGCCATTGCGTTTGACGAAGGCGATCTGGAGGTTCTGGTCACAGCAACCATGCAGGCAAGTTTGGCATTACAAAACGTCGAATTGTATTCACGTGTAGCGGAAACAAGGCGTCTCGAAGAAGATCTGAAACTAGCACACGAAGTCCAACAACGCTTTCTGCCGCAACGTCACCCCGAAAATCCAGCCTATCGATTTTTTACCTATTACCGGCCGATGGCCCAGGTGGGAGGCGATTACTACGATTTCATTCCACTCGATGAAAACCGTTTGGCAATCGTAGTTGCGGATGTCGTCGGGCACGGAATTGCAGCGGCCATGTTGATGGCAAAAATTTCTGCGGAAACTCGTTTTGCAATCGCCTTGAATCCAGAACCGACCGTCGCTATTTCCCAAGTCAATCGTAGTCTTTCGACGCTGAATCTTGACAAGTTTGTAACCCTTGCAATGGGGCTTCTTGATGTACGTGACCACTCGTTAACCATTGTCAACGCAGGTCACATGTTGCCGATTCACGTTCATTCCGCTGGTCAAATCGACGAAATACGGTTCAAGGGCGGTGGCTTGCCGCTTGGCGTATTGGAGGACGCAAAATACGGTTCGCACAAGATCGAACTTGCCGCTGGAGACTCCGTGGTCTTCTATACCGATGGCGTTAACGAATGCATGGATGGAAATGGTGAGCAGTTGGGAATCAAAGCAATTCTAGATGAATTGCAGCAATCTCAAGCGAAAACTGCTGATGGAATCGGAAAAATTGTGACACAGGCGGTAAAACGTCACGTTGGCGATTCCGACCAAATCGACGATATTTGTTTGGTCGTCCTGAATCGAATCGAAGGCTAATTGGCTTGTGCTCGATCCTTCAGATTATTTCTGTCGAAGGGTTCAGCGTGACCGGCCATTTTCAAAATGAGTTGAGCTACTCAAATCCAAATTCTTGACTGTCGCTGAGAATCAATACATCAATATTATTCGTTTCGAAACCGTTGTCGACTTCGATCAATTGCATTCCCGATGGGAGCTAAATTAGTTTTATGAACATTGTTGTCCTAGGGGCGGGAACGGTTGGCACCTCTATCGCCGAATTGCTTTGTCAACGCGACCACAGTGTTACTGTCGTCGATGACTGTGCCGAACAAACCAAACGCATCAACAACGACTTGGACGTTCGAGCAATCACGGGCTCTGCCAGCCAATCCAGCATTTTGTTTCAGGCTGGTATCAGCTCAGCGGATATATGCCTTGCGGTGACCGGGAATGACGAAGTCAACATCGTTGCGGCAAGCATGGCGCGCGCAATGGGTGCACGTCGTACGATCGCCCGCGTCTACGCCCCTGTGTTTCGTGACCTCAGCACGTTTGACTATCAACGCCATTTCCAGGTTGACCGCATGCTCAGCCTGGAGCATTTGACCGCGATGGAAATTGCTCGGGCAATTCGCGATCCGAACAGTGTCCTTGTCGAGCAATTTGCGCGTGGTGGATTGAATGCGCACGACGTCATCGTAACGGAGGATTGTCCGCCAACCAAAGCAAAAATTAAAGAACTTGAGTTGCCACCAAATGTTCGATTTGGAACGATCACTCGCAACAATAAAATGACCATCGCCTCGGCCAATGATCAGATTCAAATCGGCGATCGCGTCACAGTGTTCAGCACACCTGAAATGGTCAAGCAAACACGAGCATTGTTTCACGCGCAATCTTCGCAGCACAAACGTGTCGTCATTGCAGGTGGGGGCGAAACCGGCCTGCACCTTGCGCGTACGCTTGAGAAAGAAGGCAACAATGTCATGTTGCTTGAAAGTAATGAAGAGCGTTGTCAACGTTTAGCTACCATGCTCGAATCGACATCAGTCGTTCATTGTGATGCGACGCGTCGGGTCCACCTGGAAGAGGAACGCGTAGGACGCGCTGACGTGTTCGTCGCGTGCACTGGCGACGACGAAGACAACATCATGTTGTGCGTGGAAGCCCGCGATCTGGGCGCGAAACAGATCATGGCCCTCATTTCACGTCCCGACTATGCAAGCGTCATGGGCAAATTAGGAATCGACCTTGCTGTTTCCGAACGCGAAGTTATGGCGAAACAAATTCTGTCATACCTGACTCGCGGTATTGAAATTTCAAATACAAAGCTTCCCGGTGGCCGAATCAAAGTCATTGAATTGGAGGTTCCAGACAACAGTGGTGCAGCAGAAACCACTTTGGCAGAATTGAAACTGCCCGATGGCTGTTTGATCGTTGCGCTAATCCAGCATGACTATGTCCGCGTTCCATCTGGCAAAGACCGTTTGCAGACCGGCGACGTCGTCATCTTGCTGGTTGAAGAAGAAGTCGCCGACGAAGCTGTAGCTCGGTTTGCAATGCAAAAGCCTGCAAAAGACTGACTTGCGATACAGCAATCCATGACAGCCTGTTGATTTATTTAGCCGTACCGCGTCTGTGGCGGTTCCCACGACCGTTTACCGGGGCATATACCTCACGGCTGATCGTCGTATTTTCGAATCCAACCAAATCAACAGGCTGATAACGCCAAAGGCCCAGTAGCTGAAGCTCCAAACGCCATAAACCGGATGGGGTTTTTGAAAACCCTGCTACCAGGAACTTTGAAACACCAAACCCCGAATCACTAAACTTCTGGCAATTCGAAACCAGCTCGATAATCGCCTTCATCATTTGGTTGGCTTGTTCGCTTGATTCACCAACAAACGCATGCTGTTCGTTATCGAAACTCAAAGTAGGCCCAAGGTTCCACGTTTCAGTGCTAATACTGTCGAACGATTTCGGAGCGTCAAGTAGGCGTTCGATCATCGCTTTCGCTCTTTCCGATCCGGAAAACGCATTGACGATGGCGTCGGCATCGGCCGTTTCACCAAGGCGATACGAAATATTCGCCATGTGTGCCATTGCCGACGAATTGGCCGCCACCGCACAGTCTGCAGCCAGAAGTGAATGGTCTTCAACCGCTACCGCATCGATGAAGTTTTGCATATGCGTGTAAGTTGGATCAACGTTGGCCTGCCAGTCTGCTCGACGAAACTCCTCTTTCGTTCCATCATCAAACGTAAATGAACCGCCACCACGACCACCAGCATAGAACCCTTTGTCCGTCCAAACGACCACGCCAACACCAACCCCTTGGGCGGCGGGCATTTCGTCTTCAAATCCATGACTTCAAACAAAAACGGAATATTGTTGAGTACACCGAGACAAGCCATTACATTTGGCGTGTTGCCCGCGTCATTCCAACCAAATCGGTTTCCAGCCGCAACCATGCTACTCGGCAATTGGCCTTGGTCGCCCAAAGCCCAATTGGTTAGATCCCATTCATGAGGCCCTTGATTTCCAACATCTCCATTGCCCGTGTTGAAATCCCAATGCCAATCGTAGTGCAGACGAGGTCGCATGATGGGTTGTTCTGCGGCAGGGCCTAACCACAGATTGAAATCTATGTGATCGGGCACCTCCAAAGGCTTCTCCAATTTCCCAATTGAATCGCGCTTGCCGATGGCACGTTCCATGGACGAATTGCACTTGCCCGTAACCACCTTCATTCAGCTTTTTGAAGAACGGCGAACAACTCGAGTCTGACCGATTTTGAAATCCGCACTGAACAATTCGTTTGTATTTTCGCGCTTGCAGCAACAACTTGCTGGCTCTCATACATGTTGTGAGAAATCGGCTTCTCGATGTAAACATGTTTGCCGGCCTGACAGCCCAGCATCGCAACCAACGTATGCCAATGGTTCGGTGTCGCGGAGGCAATCGCATCAATTTCCTGGTCGTCCAGAATGTTTCGGAAATCCTGATGGCGAACCAAATTGGAGTTGTTTGCGTCGAACTCATTCAGAATCTTGGAATCACAATCACTTAACGCAACCAAATCGGCATCCGGAGAATTCCGAATCGCGCCAATCAAACTTTTGCCGCGGCCGCCGAAACCAATAACGGCCATTCGGAGTTTGCGATTGGAACCACTAATTCGAGCATAGGAGCTCGCAGTAGCAGCCATTGCGCTATTGGCACCCAGTACGCCCGCACCACCAACAACCGCTGCAGCCTGTGCACCCCGTTTAATGAATTGTCGACGAGTTGATTTCATATGGCCCTCAAACGTAAACTCAAATGTTCATGCTCTAAACTGCCAATATACCACACGCCATTTCGCCAATGTTGTGTCCATGAATCGATAGCGTAAATAAGTCCGAGATTCACGTTGACAATCGCGACGGTCTTGAAATAATCAAACAGAACAAGTTGGATTCACAAGTTGGATTCTTTGGGCAACACTTTTGGCAATTCACGAATCCGTTGCCTCGGGCTCGTCTTTTTTAACTCGAAAATATTGTGGGTATCGAAACCACAATCGTTAATGAAATCCTCGAAACTTCGACGCCAAATCACTTGGCACGCCGCAATGTTGATGTATCAGCGGCAGGAAACAGAATACTATCAAGCGAAAATGAAGGCGGCGCGGACCATCGCCAAGGGCTGGGTGAAGGCGTCCGATCTTCCCAGCAACCGAGAGATTCGGGACGAGGTTCAATCGTTTGCGCGAATGTATGAGGGCGAATCTCGCGGCTGCCAACTCCAGGACATGCGTGTTTCCGCTTGCAGAATGATGCGGCTGTTTCAGCACTATCATCCACGGCTGATCGGCAGCGTGCTGACAGGTCGCATTCGCTCGGGATCTGACATCGATATTCATCTGTTCGCCGACAACCTGGGAGCGATCACGGGACTGCTCGAATACGAAGGCCTTCGGTACGATGTCGAGTGTAAACAAATTCACAAGGCCAATGAGTCCCGAATATTCAAGCATGTTCATGTCGTTGACACATTTGATTTTGAATTGACGGTGTACCCGGAATATCAACGCAAGGATGTGATGAAAAGTTCGATAACAGGAAAAGCGATTCAACGAGCCACACTCCCTGAACTCGAAATCTTCATGAACCAGGAATATCCTCATCTGAATCTCGAAGACGCGATAATGGATTCCGCAAATGCGGTCGATGTGTTTGCGGAGTTTCGTTCGCTGATGCTGCCGCTTGAAAACGTCATTCAGAATCCCGTCTATCATCCAGAAGGCGACGCACTCTACCACAGCCTTCAAGTTTACGATTTAGCATGTAATGCGCGCGGCTATGACGAAGAGTTTCTGTTGGCCGCGTTGTTACACGATGTCGGCAAAGCCATCGATCCTACCGACCATGTTGCGGCAGGAATCGAGGCGTTGGAAGAGTTTGTTACGGAACGAACGCTATGGCTCGTCGAACATCACATGTTCGCCCATCAACTTCACGATCGGACGATTGGCGCGAGAGCGCGACGTCGCCTTGAGGCCAACGAGAACTTTGACGACCTTGTCTTACTCGGCGAATGTGATCGAGGCGGTCGCGTTCAAGGGATTCAGACGACTGATTTGGACGACGCGCTCGAGTATATTCGAACGCTGAGTGCCAAGGCGTAACGAACCTTGGCTGGTACTCAACATCTTTTTACAAAAGGTCCCTGCGTGATGCCTGACACGTCCTGCTTTCGTACTCGAGCGATATTTGTTTGGCCGTTGTTGATCACAATCCTGTTCGGGGCGGACGCCATTGCTCAGCCCTCGCAGCAAGTTTTGACAAATGCTGACTCCTCGATATCGGTGATGAGTTTCAACATCCTTTATGGAACTGCAAACGACGGTGACAATCATTGGGACAATCGCTGCCAGTTGGTCGCCGAAACCATTCGCGATGCCGCACCTGATTTACTTGGCCTTCAGGAAGTGCTGGATTTTCAGGCAACGTATTTGCAAGAACAACTGACAGGTTATGAATTCCACGGGGCCGGGCGGGACGATGGAAAAACGAAAGGTGAATTTGCGCCGGTCATGTTTCGTAGTGAACGGTTTCAATTGATTGAGTCGGGGCATTTCTGGTTGAGCGAATCACCCGATGTACCTGGCAGCAAAAGTTGGGACGCGGCGTTGCCTCGCATGGCTTCATGGGTTTGTCTGAAGGACTTGAACCATGCCGACCAAGAGATCTTGTTTTTGAACACCCATTTCGATCATCGCGGGGTTCTGGCACGCGAACAGGCGGCCAAGTTGATTCACGAAAAACTTACGATGTTGGCACAAGAAAATACGGCGGTGATCGTCTGCGGCGACTTCAATACCACGGAAGATGACGTACCGTACCAATCGATGGTTTTTGCTGGCAAGGACCCTGGGACGCTAGTTTTGATCGATTCCTATCGTGAAAAACACCCGACGCGTAGCGAGAAAGAGGCGACGTTCAATGGTTGGAATGGAAATCAAACCGGAAGTCGAATCGACTGGATTCTGCACTCGCACCATTTCCAGACAACAGCCGCGGAAATCATCCAAGACAACAACGATGGCAGATATCCGTCAGACCATTACCCCGTCATCAGCACCTTACACCAACGAAAATAGCCCTCTCCACTACAAGCCCGCGCACTACCGGCCCGCAGCGCCAGCAAGTGTGCATCATTCCTGCTTAAGCACAACACAAAGCCCGCAGCGCAAGCAAGTGTGGGTGGGTATGGGTTTGCGTGCCATTTCTTCTTCAACGCACTACAAACCTGCAACGCAAGATCGCAAGCAAGTGTGCTCCCACTCCCTGCTTTTAACCACCAACTCCCAACACGAATCCTTACCCCATCAATGACCGTGTTGGTTCTCGTCAGGGACAACTTCTCCGTTTTCATTCACCTTCAACCGTTTGTAACCGCCAATCGAAGAGAAATACACAAGCAGCAGTAGAAATCCAACGGCCATGGCGCCGGGGACATACGCTGTTAGCGTCAAGGCACGCCGACCGCCATAAATGTCAGCTTCTTTCACAAGCGGAAAATCCGTCTCCGCGGTTGCCTTCAAACCATTCATTCGTGCTTTGACGGTTTCGTCTTCCTGCTTGGCAATCGCATCGTCAAATTTCTTCGTGTCCACTTTGCCATCTTTGTCGAAGGAGCCGGTTGCCGCTCCCGCCAATGCAGGCGTGACTCGCTGGTACTCGGGGAACCACAAGAATTTTTTCTGATCGGCATCAACGAAGCGTTCGTACGTCTCCGATGACTTTTCCTTGAGATGCGAAGCCATGTTGACCTCTTGCTTGTAGCCAATGGCCTTGCCGGCCAGTAAACCGACGGTCAACATCCCAGCGGCACCCAATGCCCCCATCGCGATCGCACCACTTTGCGGAAACCGTTCACCAGCAATTCCCAACATCGTTGGCCAGAAAAACGCTTTACCCATGCTGTAAACCGTGGCGGCAATAAAAATCGTCGCCACGCTTTCGATGTTTGAGCCCAACCAGAACAATCCGATACAAGCGATGACCGAACTCATCAACAGCAATCCAACGGGGTTCAATCGGTGGACAATTGGGCCGGCAAAGAATCGCAGGATGAACATCAGGAACGACGTATAGACCAGAATTACAATGGCGTTTGGCAGCAAGTTCGTCATGAGCTTGGAAACCCACGAGTCAACTCCCAGCTCGACATAGCCAATGCACGCGTGCAATACAATCAAGGCGAGAAAGATCGGCGACGCAAAACATGAAAACAAAGTCGCAAAATTAACCTTGGATTTTTCCGAAACCGTTTGTGGAAATTTGATCGGAAATGCCAACACCCCGTACATGATCACAAACACCGAGAAGCACGCTAGTGGGATCTCCCAAAAATTGATCGTGCTAATCCACGCGTCATTCCCAATGAAACTGGCAGCGATCAAACCGCCGATAATCATTCCGGCAGGCCAGCCAGCGTGCAAGATATTCAAATAGTGAGTTTGGTTCTCTGGATATAATTGGGCAATCATCGGATTGATAACCGCTTCGTAGAGCCCCTGGGCAATCGAGAAGATAAACGTACTGACGAACAGAATCCAATAGGCGGTCTGCGTCGCACTTGCCGCATCTGCTCGTTCAAACGCCGGTCGGGCAGCAAACAACATCACCGCACTGATCAGGTGCAGGATAAAGGCCAACAGCAACAGATTCTTGTAACCAAATTTTTCGGTCAGGATGCCGCCGAAAAAAATCATGATGCCAAAGCCCAGGAAGCCTGCTCCCATGATCTCGCCGAATTCCGTGGCACCAATGTTGAATTGAACTTCCCACACGCCGCCCATAGCAGCTCGTGTTGCAAACCCAACACCGCTGGCAACCAGCGTCAGGAAACTGGCCCACATCAACCGACTGCGATTCGAACTCGGTGACATTCAGAATACTCCCAGAATTTCGGAAACAGAGAAGCGAGGTCGTAAGAGTATAACCAAGCGACAATCGTGGATTAACTATCCCGAATCAAGAAAAATGCAATTCCCTTTCGCCTGTTACCTGTTTTGGTAGACTTTTTCGACTGGGGAGATTTTCCGTTGTTGTTTCAACTGTGCGCAAATAATCAAGGAATCGCGTCTTCATGCCAAAATTCGGTTCACACATGTCCATCGCGGGTGGCTACTACAAAGCGGTTGAAGCAGCGGCTGCCTGCCACTGTGACGTCGTCCAGCTATTTACGAAAAACAATAACCAGTGGCGTGCGAAACCCATTACTGACGAAGACTGTCGACTCTTCCGCGAGGCGCTCGACAAACATGGCATCACCGATCCGTTGTCGCATGCGTCGTACCTGATCAACTTGGGATCGCCCGACGACGCACTACGTCAAAAGAGTATTGACGCGTTCGCGCACGAACTGGAACGTGCTCATCTGTTGGGCATCCCCAATGTGGTGGTTCACCCGGGGGCATTTACGACATCGTCAGAAGAAGAAGGCATTGCAGCCATCATCGCATCGCTCAAATCGGTGATCGAATCAACACGCAAGATCGAAACGCGCATTCTGCTGGAAAACACGGCAGGCCAAGGTTCAACGCTTGGTAGAACTTTTGAACAACTCGCGCAGATGCTTGATGGCGTTGCCAAGTACTCCGAACGAGTCGGCGTTTGCATCGATACGTGCCACGCGTTTGCTGCGGGATATGACATCTCAAACGAAGCCGGATTCAAGGCGATGATCAAATCCATGAATGCAACGTTTGGCATCGAACGAATCCATGCGATTCACTTGAATGATTCCAAGAAGCCGCTTGGCTCACGCGTCGATAGGCACGAACATATTGGCGACGGCGCCATTGGCCTTGATGGCTTTCGCTTCGTCGTCAATCACGCGAAGTTAAAAAAGATCCCCATGTATCTAGAGACCGAAAAAGGCACTGACGACAACGGCCGCGTTGGGACGCGATCAATCTTGAACGCCTGCGAAATCTGGTGACATGAAAAATACACGTTATTGAACCTCTTATGTTCGCGCAGTGCCCATACTCCAGTGGCTATAGGTCCTGTTGCGGCATCGACTTCTTTAACCAAGCAAGGTTAAATCGATAGTAAAATCCATTGCACAACAAATGAATCATTCGGTCCGGTGTTTGAACGCAAGAAACATATCCGATTCTCCGAGACTTCCAGGGACGCCTATCCGAATTTGGGATTAGCTAAGGTGTCGCCATTTTTGGCCTTCGTCCGACGAAATTGACGCAAAGATTCCAACGCCTTTTGCATAATCTCCGCTTGAATCTACAAAATCGAGACCCTTCAATTGATCTGCTTTGACGTTCTCTGTCGAATCGGTAAAGCTGATATACAGTAAAGAGCCTTCCTTTAGTCATAAGTGCAGCTTTTTGTCCCGATTGAATCGGAGGAAGAACTCGCCGAATATGTCCAAGATTTTCCGGAAATCAAAGACCTACTTTGTGGCGACAAAGCTTGAATGTCATTTGAACGACCAATTGAGATAAACGAACCATCTGTCAATCTTTCAACTGGCATGAATTCCTGCAATCCAGCCAGCCGTCTCATTTTCTTTGCCAAAACTTTCTGCGTGCCATCCGGTTCGTGTGATCTCTTCCCAAGAGTCGCCGTTATCTTGACTTGCGAAAATAGCGGATCCAAAAGAATTGCTGCTTTCGACATCAGTAGACATCAGTAAGTATGAGGCGCCATTAACATCAAAGGATTTATGTCCATGTGTGGCCAAAGCCGTGCTATGCAGAAGGAGGCTACAGCTTTGCATCGCCATTTGGAAAACGATGAACTATTTGGGCGGGCTTCAATTGAATCCGTTGTCCGTGCTAACTCGCCGAATCATTGAAAAATCGCTGCAATGATTATTTCCAATACCATTATAGTGATGTATCTCGCCGTTTCCGTTGTTAAAAGGCCTGAGCTGGTTACGTTGTGATCTGATGCAACAAAAAACAATTCGGGCGGATTCCAGTCCTCCTTGCCATTCGAAGTCGGGCAATCAAGGTCGCCATCTGGTCACTATTGTCGAATGGAGCCGTAAAAAAGTCGCAGCAAGTCACCGTTATCACACCAAGTAAGACTTGGCGCGTGGTGTCGATTCCAATAAGGAGTTTCAGGAGAAATGTCCGATTCATCAATTACATTTCCACCACTCCAAAAATATGGTTGATCAACAATTTGTTCAATCCACTCACACTTATCACTAGGTGAATCAACAATCCTAGCGGCTTTTTCCTTTTCAAAATTTAGTGAACCACCCATGGCGATTCGAAATCCCAGGTTCGCCCTTCGATCTCCCGAGACGGAGGCAGAACGGTCAGTAATTCTGTAATCAATAACGATGTCTCCAGTGGCTCCAATTTCTTCTACGCTGCCACCACCGCCGTCCCGAATCGAATGAACATACCCTTTTTCAGGTCCGCCGGGATCGACCAAAGGAAAACCGTTCTTTGGATAGCATGCAAACCAATCGATACACCATTCTTGTACTCCATCATTAAATCCAGAAAGGCCAAGAATGTTAGCGTTCGAGGCTGCCAATTCCCATTCCGCTTCTGACGGAAGTCGAACGGGATTTTTCGTTTGTGTGGCAAGCCATTTGCAATACTCATTGGCTTCATCCCAGCTGACAAAAACAGCTGGAGAATCGCCTTCAAATTCGATGCCCTGCTTGTTTAAACGCTGACGATAATCCTTCATGAATTTCGAAAATTGAGATTGTGTGACTTGATGTTTTCCGATTTTAAACGCGCTGACCGTCACGTCATGTCGTGGGCCTTCATCCCAATCAGGACCGCTCCATGAATTGCTTCCGGATTGATAAACGTTCCCTGAAACATCGGCACCTCGTTCAAACAAAGTGCCTCTCACTAAAATCATTTCTTGGCAATACACACGATCAGGCTTGGTGCCAAATGAAATAATCAAAACGGCAATAGCGGAAAGAATCTTGATAGTTGACATTTGTTCGGAGGAAAAAATAAATTGAGTTTGGGAATATCGGTAATGTGAGAAGCAATCAATTTCGAAATTTTAATAAAATGCAATTGATTCAGACATTGTGAACGACAACGTCACGAAACCAAGAATTTTATCTTCCAATTCCGCATTTTAAGTCACAAGGCTGAAACAATTAGGTTAACTCGCACTTGTTTGCCCTTGAAGTACGTCAATCTTTTTAGCATCAAAATACATAGTAAATTTTTAGTCAAAAGCTGCGGGCTGGCTTTTCTTAATTGATCGTGAATTCAATCAGTCTCGAGATTCAATTGACATGTTCGCAGGGTGGGGCAAGGCACGCAGACCCGCAATCGCCGAGCACCTAATCAAATGATTGATTAATTCCGGTTTCCGTGGTGGGTCTGCGTCGTTCCTCCTTGACACCACCAACAAGGGACGATGCAGCCAACGTTTTGCATGAATTGAGGTTGACCCACACAAGCCGGATCGAGCTCAGTGAAGCTCCGGCAAAATTCAATACGATGACGGCGCGGTAAAGCACGCTTCTGCCGCTGGAGCGAAAGGTGACGATCTGTTCCAGTGAGTCAGGCTGTGCATCACGATCGAATGTCCTGCACAGCATGCTTACCGCCTACCGACGAATCAACCTGGACTCGCGGCGCGAAACGGAAGGAATTGATCGACCAATCCAAGGTTGAACTGCCGTGTTAACCCAATCGCGAGGCATCGGAATGGGCGAACCGCGATAATAGTCTCGCCTGACGGTATTGCCATAGAAATGAAACGGGCGATTAGGGCGCTCAACGATTGGCACCTGATGAATTTCGCTTCGAAATGTCTGAGATCCGACAATGTACGGCACCCAATTCGGCTCACCCACAATTTGAGCCGACGCCAGATTTGGATTCGTAGCAGCAGCGAAGAAAATAAAAATTCCCGTCGCCCAAACCGCTAAACTGATCCGTAATTTCATCAATCCCTCTCCCGACTTTTCAATCCAATCAAATCGTCCATGGAATGACGGTTTTAAAACTGGAACTAATTACCTCAAAGCGCCACGAAACCCACTTCTTTCGAATTTACATGCCCTGAAACCAATGTCAAATTGGGAAATTCCAAACGGGAAGTGACGCGAGTCCTTTCGATTCTTGTTTAAATCAGGGTGCCTCAAGTAGTTATTGAAATGTGCTTCCAAAGCCATGCTTGTGAGCATTTTCACTCAAAAATTTTGCAATTTCCGTGTTTCCTTGCACTTCTGTTTCGGGCAAAGTTCCCGCATTGCGACTTTCGTAATAAATAGGAAAATCAAGTGCGGGTTTTCTAACGCCGTTGCCGTGCCCTGAACATGTGATGGATGCTGGATTGGCGTTTTCTTGGTTCTGCCGTTTCTCGAAAATCACATTGGGAGTGACTCACGTATGAAATCGTCAATTGTCAAATCGTTTCTGGCCGGAGCGATGCTTGCCCTGCCCATCAATGCAACCTGGGGCCAGGAAGAAGATCAAGTTCAAATCCAGGAACAAGCTGCCATCGTGGTCGAAGCGTCGGATGAGGGCGGCGTTCAAAACATGCGAAGTCATGAGCTTTTCCACAACCGGCGGCGCGAACATGGCTTTCGTCGGATCGGGCCCTGGCATGATGGTTGGTGATCAGTTTTCGATGCTCGGAAACGCTGGAATTCAAGAAGAGCTCAACTTGGTTGGCGATCAATTGGACCAGTACAACCAACTTCAGGACTCATATCGCCAACAAATGAACGACGTCATGAAAGACATCCGTTCCGGCAACTTCGACAGCCTGAAAAGCGAAGAATTCCGCCAAAAAATGAAGGATTTGGAAGAAAGGAAACGCGACGACATCAAGGGACTACTTCTTCCCCAACAACTCGACCGCCTCAAGCAGATTTCGTTTCAGCAAAACGTTAAATCGATGGGCGCCGAGAATGCCTTGCAAAGCAAAGAGCTGATGGAAGAACTCGGCTTGAATGATGAAGACTTGAAAAAGCTTCGTGAAAAGGCCCAGGAACTTCGCAAACAAATGCAAGAGAAGATTGAAAAGCTACAGTCCGAGATGCGTAACGAACTCCTTGGCACGCTGACCAAAGATCAACAGGAGAAGATCAAGGACATGATGGGCGAAAAATTCGATTACCAAGCCGAGTTCCCGGGCATTCGCCGAATTCGCCGAACTGGTTCTGATCAAAACGACAACTAACATCCCGATTGGTGAAAGACTGGTGAAAGACACTAGTAACCGAACGCCTCGTTTCTACGAGGCGTTTTTTTGTCGCCCGTCGCAAAACGCCACAAAATCGAGGTCAATTTCAAACGCCCAAATTCCGATTTCCAGTAGGAATCTCACTTTTTCGATCGCTCAAATGTTCGTTGGATTGCCAAAATCTCTAAAAAAGCAAAATCTGTTCGAATTCCGACTCCAAAAAACCCGGCAATGGCCGTTTGAGCGTTGACCAAGTTCTGAAAATCGCTAAAATTTTCGGCTTAAATTCG
This sequence comes from Pirellulaceae bacterium, assembly GCA_041399045.1. Classification (GTDB taxonomy): domain Bacteria; phylum Planctomycetota; class Planctomycetia; order Pirellulales; family Pirellulaceae; genus BJ22. The sequence goes on from JAWKTO010000002.1 coordinate 855,516, forward strand.
AGGAATAAGGCCAATAGGACAATGAAAGACAAAATTCATCCCGACTACCGACCTGTCATCTTTATGGATAAGCAGGCGGACTTTGCGGTGCTGACAAAATCGACTATTCGCACCAATGAAACACTGAAATGGGAAGACGGCAACGAGTACCCAGTATTCTACGTGGACATCTCAAGTGCATCGCACCCGTTCTACACTGGCCGACAACAATTCGTTGACTCGCTGGGACGCGTCGAGAAATTCCGCAAGAAATTCGGCGAAAAATACCAGTCGACCGACAAGAAGAAAAAGAAAAAGTAGCTTTCGAATTGGTGCCGTGGGCTCACAGGCCAGATTCGATTTGCACTACTGCATACTTGTTGCGCCCGTTTTCACAGATTTGGAAACGGGCGTTTTTTTATTGATGTTGCGGTATCATTACCTACAAGAATCGAAGCCGTTCATTGTTTGCTTAGAACCAACTGGAGCTAATTGTGAATTCTGCAGTCAAATCGTTCCTTGTCATTTCGCTCGTAATGACCGTCCCCTTGGGATGTAACATGTCGACGCAGGTTAAGGAAATTCGCAAAAACGTCAACAAGAATCTGACTGAAATCCAAATTCGTGGCGAAATGGATTTCAACTTGCAGCCATTGTTTGCAGCGACCAAAGAAGGCTACCTTGCCGCCTGGAACAATGGCCCGGTTTCTGGTTGGGATGCGATTACCTCCGCATCCAATCAAGCCTCGAACCTGTCTGTTGAATTGCAGAAATCAAAAATTACACCAATCTGGAATATTGAAAAGCCAACGGATGCTTCGGAACTCGGCACACCCTGATCGCATTTGCTCCAAATACGACTCAACCCTTGGCCCCGAAAGTTTCTGGGCCATGATGGAGACGGCAACTACCGTAAGGTCAACCAAGAACAGCTGGATGCACTGAAAAACGGAGAACCGTTGCCTGAGGGCAAGTAAGCGAATTGAGAAACAACGAAGTGAATCGCCAGCAAAATCCAAAAACGGAGTTGATGAGCCCGGCCGGTTATTGGCCAGAGTTGAAGGCCGCGGTGCAGGCGGGCGCGGATGCCGTTTATTTCGGATTGACGGACTTTTCGGCGCGGGCCAAAGTAGGCTTTCGCCCGAACGAATTGCCCGAAGTCATGGCGTTTCTGCACGAACATGGCGCCAAAGGCTATGTCACCTTTAACACGGTCGTCTTTGATTCGGAATTACCGTCGGCAATTGAACGGATCCAGGCAATCATCGAGTCCGGCGTGGACGCGTTGATTGTTCAGGATGTTGGCATCGCCGAATTGATTCATCGTGTTTGCCCCGAAATGCCTCTTCATGGCAGCACTCAGATGACGATCACAAGCGCCCAAGGTGCCGAGTTCGCAAAACAGCTGGGATGTTCGCGAGTTGTTTTGGCCCGAGAGCTGAGCCTCGACGATATTCGAAAGATTCGTAGCGAAACCGAGGTGGAACTGGAGGCATTTGTTCATGGCGCGCTCTGCGTTTCCTATTCAGGACAGTGCTTTTCCAGTGAGGCATGGGGTGGTCGCAGTGCAAATCGTGGTCAGTGTGCCCAAGCGTGTCGTCTCAGTTACTCGTTGGAAGTCGACGGCAAGCCGACGGATTTAGGTGCGGCCCGATATCTCCTTTCACCAGGCGATTTAATGACGCTCGACCACGTTCGCGCTCTGGTGGATTGCGGTGTTTCGTGTCTCAAGATCGAAGGTCGCTACAAGGACGCGGAGTATGTTGCCATGACCACCATGGCATATCGAAAGGCACTTGATGCGGCACTTGCGGAAACAGAGTACGAAGCGAACGACTCCGAAATTCTGGAGTTGGAACAGATCTACTCCCGAGGACTCGGTGATTACTTTCTATCCGGAACCAATCACCAACGTGTTGTTTTGGGACGCGCGCCACGACATCGTGGAGTGCGACTGGGGACTGTCGTAAAAGTCCTACGTGATTCGGTCATTGTCGAATGCCAAATCGCGCCTAAACGCGGAGACGGAATTGTTTTTGATGCGGCGGATCGACGAAGTCCCGACGGTGATGAGCCCGGAGGATTTGTTTACGACGCGCTCGTCGACGGCGAGAATCGTTATCGGCTTTGGTTCCAACGCGAGGCTTTGGATGTCGGGCAGATCGAACCTGGCGATTGGGTCTGGCGTTCTCTGGATCCCCAAATCGAAAAGAAGGCACGGCAGTCACTTCGATCGCTCGACCAATCACGAGGGATTGAAGTCACTTTGCGGGTTAAGGCACGAGTGGGTAAGCCGTTGGAGATCGAGGCTGTGGCCGATGGCGTTCAGGAAAAAACCATTGGCCAACAACCACTTGAAGCTGCCAAAAAGAAGGCAACTGATCGTGATTTGATCGTTCAACAGCTAGGGCGGCTTGGCGATACGTCGTTTCAACTGATTGAGTGTGACGTCGCGATTGATGAGAATGTGTTTGTTCCGGCCAGCATGCTCAACCAGGCTCGGCGAGAGTTAACCGAAAAACTGATGCATCGTTTGCAACAGCTTACGCCGAGAACGCTCACGGAGCAACAAAAGGCAGAGTTCGTTTCTCTCGCAACCCGAAAACAATCAAATTTAGATTCACAAACTCCGGATTCACGCCTTCATTTGCTGGTGAGAACTCCCGAACAGCTGGCGGGAGCGATCGAAGTTCGTCCCGACTCAATCACGCTAGATTATCTCGAGTTGTACGGCCTGCGAGATTCGGTTGAGCGAATCAAGTCTGCCGGAATTGAGGCGCGAGTTGCGAGCCCAAGAATTTTGAAACCCTCGGAACAAAAGGTTATTCGCTTTTTGCTTTCCTTGGAATGTAGCATTTTGGCGAGAAGCAGTGGTTTGTTGCATGAGCTGTTCCAAACCGACGAACGGACCTTGCCAGCAACCGATGGCGACTTCAGCCTGAACATTGCCAATCAGTTCACGGCACAAACATATGAGAAACTGGGATTAAGGCGACTGACGCCGTCCTATGACCTGAATGCATCGCAAATTAACGATTTATGTCAAACAGTTGCACCAAACCGGCTGGAATTGGTCGTACTACACCACCTGCCAGTCTTTCACACGGAGCATTGTGTTTTTTGCCGATTCATGTCTGAGGGAACTGACAATACAAACTGCGGACATCCATGCGAAAAACATAGCATCGTGTTACGCGATTCATCGGGACGCAAACATCCAGTTATGGCCGATGTCGGCTGCAGAAACACAGTCTTTAATGCTGAAATGCAAAGCGCGACGCCATGGCTGCCATCGTTCCTAAACTCAAAGATTCAGCATTTTCGTTTGGAGTTTGTTCACCAGTCAAAAGCCCAAGTTATTGAAACGTCACGGGCAATGAAAGAATTTCTAACGGGAAAGATCTCGTCGCAGGACCTTCACAGTCGTTGGACCCGCCAAACGCCTTCGGGACTCAGCGAAGGCAGCCTATTCGTCCCCAAAAACCTGGTCCCGCTGAAGGGCTGAAGCAAAAGAGGGGTCGGGAGACCTTTTTAATTTGAAGTGGTTGGTTGTGGTTGTAATAAATGATTGCAAGTACCAAAAATCTCCAACCTAAAAGAAAAAAAGACTCCCGACCCCCTAAAACGTTTACACCGACTTTGCTTTTTCGGTTCCCCGGTAGAGCATGTAGTACACAACGGGAATCACGATTAGGGTGAACAATGTCGAAGTCAAGATTCCGAAAATAATCGCCCAAGCGAGCCCTGAGAATACCGGGTCAAGCGTGATCACCCAGTTCCCTAGAAGCGTTGTTCCGGCTGTAAGTAGAATCGGCCGAGTCCGGACTGCCACACTTCGCACGATTGCCTCCTCCAAAGTCAATCCGTCCGCAACTCCATAGTGAATAAAGTCAACCAATACGACGGAATTACGCACCACAATCCCCGCCAATGCAATCATGCCGATCATGGCCGTTGCCGTAAAGAAAACGGGGTTGGCATAGCCACCAATCAGCTCTGACCTGGCCACATTGAGAATCCAGAAACCAGGCATGATCCCAATCATGGTCAACGGAATTGCCAGCATGATGACGATAGGCAACAGTCGAGATCCTGTTTGGAACATCAACAAGATGAAAATCGCAAACAGTGCCGCCGCAAACGCGATGCCCAAGTCACGAAAGACGTCTAACGTAATCTTCCATTCACCTTCGCCATTCCATTTCACATCGAATTCATCTTTTACGTTCCACTCAACGCCACCGCCGGGTGAAAGCCACGTTCGCTCACTGGTCTTACGTGGCACGGAATGCTTGACGGAGTTCATGCCAGCCTTTCGATCCAGTTCCATATCCATGATGGCGTCTGCTGGCGGGCGTCCGGCAACTTCGCCATAGACGTAGACGACAGGTTGAAGGTTCTTCTGATAAATCGTTTTTGTCAACTTTGGTTTCGACAAACGCCCAAGTCCTCCCAACTGAACAAGATTTCCCGTTTGCCCCTGAACATATATCTCCATCAAATCATCAATGGCGGACCGTTCGACTCGCGGCATTCGCACGACAATCGGAAGCGGTTCGACTTCGTTTGGATTCCGCATGATGGAAACCTGTTTCCCGCCAAGGGTCATTGCCAGCGTCTGAACAATATCCTGGGTCGAAATCCCTGACAAAGCAGCTTTGGGCTTGTCTGTCTCAAAAACCCAACGCGTTTGATCGGATTCCGTACTCACGTCCACATCGACAACACCAGGCTCCAACTTCATTCGCTCTGCGACCACTTCGGCTGCTTGAATCAAATCGGAATATTGGCTGTCTCGCTTGCCGTAAATCTCAGCGGTAATCGTTGAAAGTACGGACCCTGGCGGGACTCCTCAACGACTTTGACATTGGCATTCCAACGCTCCCCCAATTTTTTCCAAAGAGTTTCTGATCCTGGAGCACAATTTCATGTGACTGCTGTTTTCTTTTCTCTTTGGGTGCAAGGTTGACGCGAATGTCAGATTGAAATGGTCGTTCCCGCAAAAATAATGCCGAACCATCCCGTTGAAATCCATAGGAGATGGCTGCCCTGAAAATACTTGGTAGTCGCGAACCTCAGCAACACCTTTCCAAACATGCCGATCTCCCGCAACGTTGTCGGTTAAATCGACGCATGAGTCCTTCACATATCGATCACGATCTGGAATTCATTTTTACATCATAAGGCAACATCTTCAACGGTACGACGGCAGTGCGGGTAGAAACATCGCGCCAAACAAAAGAAAAACGACGACAACCAATGATACAATCATAGTGTCTGCTTGGCCAATATTGGATGAAGAAACGTGTCGGTTATCTTGTACAGCCACTCCCTTATCACTTCGAACCCTTCGTCGCTCGCTGCCCGATTTTTTGCCGTCCAAAGCGACCATGGCCATCCAAGGCGTAACGAGAAATGCTACGACCGTCGAAAGAATAACCGTCAACGGGACATTCAATGCCATCGGCCCCATGTATGGCCCCATCATTCCGGTGATAAAAAAGAGCGGGTAGGAAGTTACGATAATGGCGAGCGCAGACATGATCAATGCAGGACGTACTTCCTGAATGGCGTTCAAGACGCTTTTACGCGCATTAGCCACCTTCATCGAAAAATAGCGGGCGATATTCTCAACGTCGGTGATGGGATCATCGACGAGCAACCCCAACGACAGAATCAACGCAAACAACGTCACACGGTTAATGGTGTAACCAAGCAACAGATTGACCGCGAGTGTCAGTCCATAGCAAACTGGAATCGCCATCGCGACTACCAGTGCTGCGCGCCAGCCAATCGTCAAACCAATCAAGCCAACGACGGTGATAACCGCGATCACAAGTCCTTCGACTAACTCGTTTACTTTGTCGTTTGCCGTTTCACCGTAGTCACGCGTGACTCGATAGTGAACGCCTTCGGGCAACATCTCACGCTGCAGACTTTCCAGTCTGGAATGCACTTGCTCGGCAACATGAACGGCATTGCTTCCCTTGCGCTTTGCAATCGCAATATGCACGGCTGGATACATTTGCCCCGGAGCATTGACACCGTCCTCACCCTGATTGTCAGCAGGACCGAACCCCATCCAGCTGTAACCTATCGGCTCCGCCGGCCCGTCGACAATGTTGGCGACATCTTTCAAGTAAACGGGGCGATCATTGACCGTCCTGACCACAAGTTCACCCAACTCACGCGTGTCTTGAAAAAAAGTCCCTGCTTCTACGACAAACGATTGGTTTTGCTGGTCAAACGCCCCCGACTCCAAATGCACATTGCTTACGGAGAGTGCACGCTCAATCTGTAATGGTGATGTTTGGCGAGAAGCCATCCGACGAGGATCCAACTCGATGCGTATCTCCCTCGGACGCCCGCCAGTTACCCAAACCCGATTGGTATCCGGGATCGCCTGCAACTCATTTTGGATTTCCTGAGCAATACGATGCAGTTCGTGGTCGGAATATTGTTCGACAACGCTGCTCCACAACGACACAATAACGATCGGGACATCATCAATCTCAATTGGTTTGACAACCCAGTTCGCAACACTTCGCGGTATCTGATCGACGTTGGAGTCGACTTTGTTGTAAAGTTTGACAAGGGAATCTTCCCTGTCCTCACCCACATAGAAGCGTACAGTTGCTACCGAACGACCTTGTTGCGACATCGAATAGACGTATTCAACGCCGTCAATCTGATAGAGCAATTTTTCCAGCGGTTGCGTCACTTGGCGCTCAACCTCTTGAGCGGAAAGCCCTGGCGCTGAGACCATCAAATCGGCCATTGGTACAATGATTTGTGGCTCTTCCTCACGCGGCGTCAAGTAAAGTGCTATGCCACCAATTACCAACGACAGCAACGTAAACAGCAACGCAATGTCACCGCGCAGAAACATTGCCACAACACGAGTTAAGAACGGCAAGTTGGTTTCATCATCGGCAGCTTTCAACATTCCATCGTTGCTCATTGTGCTGCCCCCGTTTCATCGTTTTCAGTCGACTCGGATTGCTTGGAAGCCGCCTCGCCTTGAAGCAATAACACTTCGTCGCCAGCTTTCAAACCGCTTAGCACTTCAACATGCCCCGGCGAACCCAGCCGACCGGTCTTAATCATTCGTCTACTTACGGAGTCATCAGCGTTGACCACATCAACAAACTCAAGTTGCCCGATCCGCCGAATCGCGTCCGTGGGCAAACAAAGATGCTTCCGAGTTCCCGCGGGGATTAGCAAACGCCCATACATTCCTTCGTACAAGTTGTCGCTATGCGGTAGGCTTGCCTTAACCAGAAAGGAACGGCTCGAAACATCGGCCTGCGGAACAATTTCATCGATCACGGCTTCGAAATTTTGATTGACAGAGTCAACCCGAACGGTCAGTCTCTGACCCACCTGCAACTTGACCGCGAGATCCTCCAACACCGGAGTCTCCAATCGCAATGAACCAGAATCATACAATGAAAGGATAGGGCTGCCGGGTTGAACGGTGTCACCCGGCTCCGCAAGGCGATCGACGATTCGGCCAGGTTTCGGGGCAAAGATTTTCGAGTAAGAAAGAAACACTTCGGCTTCTTTGACGGATTGCTCCGCTCGCCGTTCGTCTGCGGTTGCCACTCGCAATTTGCGTTCGGCTTCATCAAACTCTCTACGCGACACGGCATTCGAAGCCAATAAATTCTCGATGCGAGTGAAATCACGCTGCGCCTCGTCCAAGGCTGCGACTGCAGCTGCATGTGCCTCTCTAGATTGCCGAAGGCGCGCATCGAGTTCTTCGGTATTCAAGGTGACGAGCAAGTCATTTTCGTTCACGAAGTCGCCGGCCGTAACGTGGATATCCTGAATGGTAGCGAGCACTTTTGCGGAAATCGCACTTCGACTAGCAGCCTTTAGCGTCCCGACTGCTTCTTCGATGTATTCCTTGTCGACTTCCATTACCAGTTCGGTCGGCTCATCTGCCCTCACTCGTGAAGCAGCGTGTTGCTCTCCCGGCGGGATCTTTTCTTCAAACATCCCGGACATCCAGGCAACGACGAACCCTAAAACGCCGAGGCCGACAACCACTGGGAGCAATTTTAAAATCCCTTTCAAGACTCCAACAAATTTCTGAAACGAGTTGGTTTTCATTCTTTTGAATCCGGTGTTTAAGTTGCGGCGTGAAAGTAGTTTATGAAAGGAGACGATGGATCGCTAATTTTTAAACGCCAAAATGTCGCCTGGAACTTTGCAAACATCATCGCGCGAAACACTACAATCGCAAATTGCATTCAATCTAGTGGTCGATCAGCTCGTCAGACTCGTTGGAGTGATCGGCAATGGGCGAGTCACTCTCGTCGTCGTCTGAATCGGCATTTTTGTAAAGCTGTTTTTTAGGAGCCGAACTCGGCCCGCAACTGCCACTCATTCACGTTGAAACTCCAAACTTGGGCAACACCCACGCTTGAAGGGCGAACCATGCAGCCATGATCCCCAAGAATATTAAAACGTCTGTCATCTTCTGTCCTCCTTCCGAAGCCTTTGTCGCCTCGGTCAAACCGTTTGTGTTTTTTGCAGTTGGTTGCATCAGAGCTACCTAATTATTTATTTCACCAACACGGACTCAGCTGACGGTGATTCATCCACGTTGGCCAATTCGTCGTCGTTTGGCATCGCTTGGTCCGTTGTGCGATAAACGTTCTCGGGCGCAATCGCACCTTTGACTCCCGCCCGTTGAAGCCGATCAAGCACCGGGCCTTTGACATCTGACAGCCGAAACTCAATCCCCAACAAATGCAAATCCCGTTCAATAGACTCCAACGTCTCCAATCCCGTCGAGTCGATGTCGTTCATGCCCGAACAACTCAACACAACAACCTTGAGATTTTTCTTTCGTGCGACGGCGTCGCGAACGAATTGTTCTACGAAATGCGAATTGGCAAACGTTAAACTCGCATCCACGCGAAACGCAAATAATTCGTCATTGGTTTCCGTTTCGTGGCGCAAAACATTGCGATAAATATCCAACCCTTTGACTTTGGCAATCTCAGCAATATGCGGACGACTGATTCGCCACATCATCAGTGCCATAGTGGTCACAATCCCAACAAGGATGCCATTTTCGATTCCGATTCCAAGGACGGCAAAAAAAGTAACCGTGAAGGCCCAGGCGTCGTGTCGGCTGTACCGCCAAAGCACAAACGGGGTTTTGAAATCTACCAACCCAGCGACAGCGACTAGGATAATCGCCGCCAACGTCGCCTGTGGAATGTAATTGAAATAAGGCGTCAACAAAGCAACGCTGACGGCTACCAAGAATGCCGTGATGATCGATGCCACCGGAGTCTGTGCTCCGGCAGCAAAATTCACCAGCGACCGACTGAAACCGCCCGTTACCGGATAACCTCCCGTGAACGCGGCGCCAATGTCGGCTGCCCCCAACGCGAACAACTCCTGATTGGCATCCACTGTCTCACGACGCCGAGTTGCCAACGCCTTGGCCACCGAAATACTCTCCAAATACCCGACAACCGTGATCACGAGAGCCAATGGAAAAAGGCGAGTCAGCGAGTTCCAGTCCAGATTCGGAACAGTCAGTTGCGGCAGCCCCTTGGGTATTTCACCGACAATCGCAAGTGAATAGGTTTCATTTAATCCCAGAATCGAAACAACGACTGCGGTAATTACGACAAGCAGTAACGGTGCTGTTTTTCCCAACACAGTAAATGCACTGAATTCAACCTTGAGCATTGAACCAACCTGCCGAATCAATCTGGGGAACAGAACCAGAAACGCACAACCAACGACACCGATCACAATCGGCATCCAATTCGACTCGGGTACTTTTTGGATCAGATTCCAAATGGTGATCAACGGATATTCGCTCCCCTTCGCAGACACACCCAATACGTGTTTGAGTTGACTGAAGCCGATGACCAATGCCGCTGCTGTCGTGAAACCGCCAAGAACCGGATGACTAATAAAATTGACAAGAAAGCCTAGTCGAAAAAGCGCCATCAACACCTTGATCAAACCTGCCAGTAGCGCCAGCACCAGGCACAATGCAATGAACTCGCTACTACCCGTCGGAGCGATCGCTCCGACGCCAGTAACAACCAATAGCGAAACCATTGCCACTGGCCCCACGGCAAGCGTGTTGCTGGTGCCGAACAACGCATACAGAATCAACGGCAAGATACTGGCATAAAGGCCAACTTGGGGCGGCAACCCCGCCAACATGGCATAGGCCATCGCCTGCGGTACCAACATGATGGTCACGATCAATCCAGCGATCACGTCTCCAGCAATGTTCTCGCGCCGATAGTTTCGCAGCGTGTTGACGAGCGGCACAAATCGCACCTTGATTCCTCGTTCATTACTCACTGCTACTCACCTTCCAAGATAATACTGCCAAAAAAAATCGTGATGCATTAATTGCGTGGTGGCTTCGCCTATGGACTCTCATTGCAGGACTCGTAGCCGCGTCCACTACGTGAATTGGATTTACGCAAACTGCCTAATGTGGCAATCGTGATTTCAACATCGCATACAAGAACATTCCGGCAATTGCTCCACCGAGTGTGAACAATGCCATCCACGCTCCCGCTCCAACTTGAGCATAGATGGGGCCCGGACACGCCCCCGTTATCGCCCACCCAGCTCCAAAGCTGATACCGCCAAAGATCACTCCCATATGAAAGGGCTTGGGCTGATAAACGATCGGTTCACCTTCGATGGTCTTGGCATTCGATCGCTTGATCAACAACATGCTCACCATTGCAACCGCAACGCCGACGCCAATGATCAAGTACATGTGTGGTTCTTCGAACAGGAACATTTTATGTACTCGTTCCCATCGCACGACCTCGGACTTGGTCAACACAATTCCAAAGTAGGTTCCCACCAGTAGCGAGCCGATCAATCCAACAACCGACACGCCTTTGCTGGAAGCGTTCTTTTTCGTCTCAATGTTTTTGTTTTGTTCGTTCATCGGATGCTCTTCATTGGAAGTCATTTTTCGTTGCGTGCCTGCGGGTCGTTCTTTGGTTTCTAAAACAGCCATTGACCAAGCCCCCATGTAACTCCCAAACCTCCGACGAAAAAGAAAATCGTTGCCACCAGACTCGGCCAGTTCAAATTGGCGATTCCCGTAATGGCATGCCCTGAAGTGCAACCACCTGCATATCGCGCCGAATCCCACCAGGATCCCGCCTACAAACAATTTGATTGCTCGGTCACACTAAAAATTCTTGGGGAAGAAATTCAATCGTTTCGCTCGATAGAAAATGCGTGGCAATGAACCCACCAATCCCAATTCCGACGATGAATAGCCAAAGCCAGATTCCTTTTTCCAATCGTAGTCCCGGAAATGAGTCAGACGGCTACCTGGCGTGCACATCGCTCCGATCTGTTGCAGGCTGGTTGATATTCCAAACCCCTGCCCAGACAGGAAATACAAAAGCGGCACCGTCAATCAACCAATATTCCAGAAAGCCACCACGGCCACGGCTGAATATGAACTCCATCTGCTTACCCTATTTCGATTACAAGAGTGAATTGCAAACAAAAAAATCAAACGCCGAACTCGTTGGCAAGACAACCAATCAATACTCAAACAATGCTTATCTCGCAGTGTCGGCCGTGCGTCCCGACACAACGGGCAACCCTGCGGCGATCCACGCATCGATCCCACCTGTCATGTTGACGACATGTTTTGCGCCTAACCGTTGCGCGACGCTGGTCGCAATTGCTGAACGCCCACCGGTTTTGCACTGAAAGACATAAGTTTTGTTAGGATCATAGGAATGTCCGCTTTGCGGCATCTTGCCTAAAAAGTCGTATTCGCTGCCTTCGATCATTGCACCATCACGTTCTGTTCGATTTCGCACATCGACCAGTTCGATTTCGCCCGCCTTGAGTTTCGCCGCTGCCTCCTGGACGTCCATGCTGGGAGTGGATTCGGTGTTCAACCCCGCATTGGCAACTTCTTCCGAATCGAAATAACCCACCGATGTCTTCGACGCCAATTTTTCGCATCACGCGATCAAGTTCTGCAACATCAGCTGAATTCGCAATCAGATAAATTGAGTCTGAGTAGTCAAGAATGGCACCGCCCCAAGACGCCATATACTTGGGCTCAATATTCAACGTTCCCGGCACATGCCCGTTCAAGTAGACCTTGGTCGGTGCCGTATCAACAACGGTATGCTTCGCAACAATGGAACCGAATTGCGCGACATCCAATTTCTGCGGCAACTTGTAATCGCCCAGAACACGTGGACCTTCCTTGTTCACTCGTTTCATCAGGGCAAAATACTTGGGCGGCTCAGGTTGTTCGGCGAGGATGTAGTCCACAAACTGTTGCTCGTCGTCGAACTGCAACGCGGGGTTAAACATCTTTTCGTATCCAACGGTACTTGAGGGAATCGCCCCAAGGCCTTTGCCACATGCACTTCCTGCACCGTGTGCTGGCCAAACCTGTAGATAGTCAGGCAGCTCGCGGAAGCGTTGAATCGACTTGAAAAGGTCGCGAGCTCCCGATTCCGCAGTGCCCATGATGCCAGCCGCTTGTTCGAGCAAGTCCGGACGTCCAATCGAACCAACGAACACAAAATCGCCCGTGAAGATTCCCATCGGCTTGTCGGCGCCGCCGCCACGATCGGTCAACACAAACGAGATGCTCTCCGGTGTGTGTCCCGGGGTATGCATTACCTGGAATTCGATGTTTCCAATTGAAAAGGTATCGCCATCTTTCAGCATTTGATGGGCATACTCGTCAGCGAAAAGGTACTTCCACTCGGCGGGGCCTTCATCCGACACGTATAGTTTTGCCCCCAATCGATCAGCCAGCTCCCGAGCACCGGAAACATAGTCTGCATGAATGTGCGTTTCGGCAACGGCGGAGATCTTCATGCCTTCCTTTTTGGCTGCCTCCAAATACGCATCGATGTCACGACCTGGATCGACGATCACTGCTTCACCCGTTTTCTGGCAACCAACCATGTACGACGCGTGGGCCAATGCTTTATCGTAAAAATATTTCATCAACATCGATTCGTTATCCTTTTCCACAAATGGTTGTCATCAATGATTTGTAATTGTTGCCGCGATCGTGGCGGCGAACTAACACGTTGAATCCGTTTTGCCAAACCGTGCCTGAATGCATCGCATGATCCCCTGCAAATGGGGCTCAACAATGTAGTAATAGACCGTGCGTCCCTCACGTTCGTGATCCAAATACCCACAGCGTTGCATCAACCGCAAATGATCCGAGGTCACTGGTTGGCTCAATCCGCACAATTCAGCCAACTCGTTGACGGAATATCGCTTGCCGGACAGGAGGACCTGTACAATGTGCAAGCGGCTGGGATTTGCCAATGTTTTCAGACAATCCGCGGCCAAATTCAATGCCGCCATGTCCATGCCGGACTCTTCTTTTTTGATCATCTCATCACCTCACTGATGAAATATATCGGATAATACCGATATGTCAATACAGGCATTTTTCGAATTCGAGGGATTTTCAATCAATAGGCCTTCTTCGTACACTATTGCGATAAGTGCCACGTCACTTTTATGAAGATATGGGGAGAAATCATGAGTTTCCGCAAACTGATTGTGCCGCTGATCCTGCTGTTTTTGCTACCGGATGTTGCCCGGTGTCAAACCGCTTCACCAATGGAGGCTCCGGCGGTCTCCGATGTCGAAGCCGTGGAAGTTGGCCAAATCAAAAATGTTCATCGCGTCGGCGACCTGTTTCTGTCGGGGCAGTTTCAACCCGAAGACATCGCTCAATTGAAAGCGCTGGGAATCAAAACGGTGATTTCACTGCGTACTGACGGCGAGTTGGATTGGGACGAAGCCCAAAAACTTGACGATGCTGGCATCAAATACGAAAACTTTCCCTTTCGCTCCGTCGATTCCCTGACCACAGACCTGATCGATTCGGTACGCGACCGCCTGAAAAACCGAAACGCCCCGATGCTGCTGCATTGCGCTTCGGCGAATCGTGTTGGCGCAGTTTGGTTGACGTATCGCGTCCTGGACGAAAATATCGATTTGGATACGGCAACTACGGAAGCAATGGAGGTCGGCCTTTCCAAACCAGACCTTGCCGAACGCGCTCGCGAATATATTGAGTCCGCTAAACAGAAGGACGTGATGCCGGCCAAGGAGCAAAGCGCCAAGCCTGGCATTAACGAGAACTTCCTTTCCTCAGAATTGAACGTCAAAGATTTCGTTGATCGATTCGAAATGGAAAGTCGGGAGATCTATGCGGCCCGCGAACGAATCATCGCTGGCTGCAACGTCAAACCTGGCCAGCAAATCGCCGACGTAGGCGCAGGGACTGGTCTGTTCACGCGACTTTTTTCCGACGAGACGGGCGAGCAAGGTTGGGTTTATGCAATCGACATTTCCACCCGCTTCCTTGAACACATCAATAGCGATCTCGATCGATTGGGAATCGACAATGTGACGACTGTTCTTTGCCCTCAAGACGACATTGGATTGCCACCAAACAGCGTCGACTTGATCTTTGTTTGCGACACATACCACCATTTTGAATTCCCGCAAACGACGTTGGCGTCGATGAATCGTGCGTTGAAAAAAGGTGGTCATCTCGTTGTTATCGATTTCGAACGCATCCCCGGAAAAAGTCGCGAGTGGTTGCTTGGCCACGTTCGTGCAGACAAAACCACGTTTCGATCTGAAATCGAATCGGCTGGATTTACGTTCGCGGAAGAACTCAAAATCCCGCAGTTTCAGGAAAACTACTTTCTGAAATTCACCAAGGAGTAATCCGATTTCATCACACCACAAACACCTTGGCCTGACCACACTCGTCTGTATGGTGGTCGCCAACATGATCGGCGCGGGAATCTTTACGATCAGCGGATATTCCCTCGCCGACTTGCATCATCAGAATTGGGTTTTGCTTGCCTGGATCGTAGGTGGTGTGATCGCAATATGCGGCGCAGTAGGTTATGGTGCAGCGGCACGGATGGTGACCGAATCGGGTGGCGAGTTCATCTTCTTGACCAAGATGCTGCATCCCAGCATCGGTTTCATGGCTGGCTGGGTCTCGTTACTGGCTGGGTTCACCGGAGCGATTGCTTTGGCCGCAACGACATTTGAAGTGTACGCACTTCCGAATGGAGTCAATGGACATGGCCTGGTTGCGATCGGCGCAATTCTGTTGTTTGCGTTTTTTCACAGCACCATTGCGCATTTTGGAATTAGAAATCACAACTGGATCATAGCGTTCAAGTTGCTGTTGATCGTACTGTTTCTTTTGATATCCGCAGTACTCCTTGGTCAATACTGGAATGGTTTTGGTGTGAGAGGAGTCGTTGAGACGCCAAGCCTATTAGAGTTTGCCTCAGCGTTGGTTTGGATATCACTTGGATACAGCGGATTTAATTCAGCGGTTTACGTTGCCAGCGAGGTTCGTGACGCGAAACGAACGGTCCCTCGCAGCATGTTGTTGGGAACGATCATCGTCACGGTGCTCTACCTTCTGTTGAATCTGGTATTCCTCTACGGTCCTCACCCCGATTTGATTCGTGGCGAAGAACAAGTGGGCGCTATCGCGGCGTTCGCAATTGGTGGGCCAAAATTGGAATGGATGCTGCGATTCATTGTCGTCACGGCGATGTTAAGTTCTGTGTCGTCAATGATTCTCGCTGGGCCGCGCGTTTATGAGCGCATGGCCGAGCACGGATTGTTTCCTCAGATCGCCCAGAAGCGAAATCGAGACAACACCACACCCCACGTCGCCGTGTGGATTCAGGCGGTTCTGGCTTGCATTGTGGTCGCGATCACGACGCTGAGGTCATTACTCGATTATCTGTCGTTGACGCTTTCAATCTCAGCGGCACTAACCGTTTTGGCAATGTTGATTTTTGCAGCGCGAAAGAAAACGGATGACGCTCTGGGACTACTCGCAAGTGTTTGTGGAGCGATCTATGTGGTCGCGACGCTGGGGCTCGCCGCGATAGCGACTTACCACTCGCCCCAAAAATTATACGGAGTGCTGGCCACGGTCGTGACCGGCGGGATCGTCTACATGATTTTGTCATGGATTAGGAAAAGTCCGCCGCCGGAATCTGAACCGTCGCCAAACGAATTTCAGCCGTAGTCGCCAAAGATAGTCACGTTTCGCTCTTGCGAAGGTAGCGTGCGTTCACTCGCGCGAACCTTGAATACCAATACGTAAGGAGCCAGCAAACTACTGGCTTGTTCAGAAGTCCCCGTGCAAACTGCATTCCCATGCAGAGCCGAGCCGATGGCACCCAAGTCCAAAGGCAACTTATCATCAGAAGGCACCCACCCATGACAGCCACATGCACCAGAAAACAAAGCCTGGGTTGATCAACCCGGAAACTAAATCGACTCGATATGCAAACCGCGTCGACGGCGTTCTGTTCGGCGTGCGTTATCGATCAAGTCCGCGACGGTCTTCACATCATCGATACCATACAGCGTCAAATCCGGATGACTCGCATCACTTGACGTGATTCGAATGTTACCCACGTTTAACATCAGTTCCACGGGACCTTGGGTGTATGTCACGTCATCAATGTCGAGCAATTCAATTCGGTTCATCGTGCGAATCAAAATCCCATCACGATGTTTGAAACGCTGGGACGTCAATTCGTAGTGGTTGGCAAGTTTCCGATAGGACACAAGGCCAAGTAGGTATGCCCAGCCTGTCAAGATTCCGCCCAAAATGATCCAGAAAACGACCGCTTCGGTCCACAGAAACCGGACAAAAATCATGGCGACGAAAATACCGATCGTCACCAAACCAGCTGCAAAGAGGGAACCAAACATCCCCTTGGCGGAATAGTTGCCTTCCCAAAGATCCTTTTCGGGGTCGTCGCTAACTCCCTTGCCCTCTTGGACGGACTTGACTGCGTTTTCGAATTTTTCTGTGGCGTTCTCAGGAGCTTTTTCTTCACTCATGAATGGGGTTTCCGTGTTGGAGTCGGACATCAATGGTTCTTTCCTACAAATGGTACCGGGACGCCAATCAATTGGCCAGACGATAGGCATTCGTTGTTTTGGGGCATTTCTTGGGAATGAATAGCGAAAAAGCGAATTTCCCGGTACGATGAATAGCAAATGGCTGCTCCATTTTCCTGTCTGCAGTCTGGATTCGACGGCGAAATAAAAACTTGTACTGACGCATTATGAAGTGCCCTTTTTGCCAAATTGACAACGACAAGGTCATCGACTCACGCTCGGTGGAAAGCGGCTTCGTGATTCGGCGTCGACGAGAGTGCCAAGGGTGCCAGAAGCGGTTCACCACGTATGAACGCGTCGCGGAAGTCGAATTGCGGGTGGTCAAGAAAGATGGAGCTCGCGAGCCATTTAGCCCGGACAAAATTCGCCAAGGTCTTGAGCGTGCGCTTTGGAAACGGCCCATTCCGACGGAGACGGTAGAGAATGTGATCCGCGAAATCCTTCACGAGATTTACGAGGTTGGTGAAACGGAAATCAGAAGTTCAGAAATTGGGGAAATCCTCATCGAAAAACTGATAGACATCGATCACGTCGCTTACATTCGCTTTGCCAGTGTCTACCGCAAGTTTGATGACATCCACGACCTGTTTGACGAGGTGGAGCCGATCCTTTCGCAGACGTCCAAGAATGCAAAGAAAAATGGAACCGCCAATGAAAATCTGGAATAGATTGGGGAATGCAGTCGGGGGTAGTGGACGCGTCCCGCTAGTTTGGTAGTGGACGAGGCTACGAGTCCCTCTAGTTTGATAGTGGACAATGCAACGCGTCCCGCTGCTTTGATAATTGACGGGAAGAAAGGGTCCCGATTTCGCCAACCATCAACCCGTTGAATCGCCCACCCAATCCTCAGCGTCCCGTCGCATTTTTGGGACGCTTCCCCGCGAACCCGGCTTGAATTTCTTGGTCGTTTCAGCAAGAATACGTCTACTTCAGGAGAAGTGGCTGAGTGGTCGAAAGCACGTCTTTGCTAAAGACGCGTACCTGTCAAAGGGTACCGCAGGTTCGAATCCTGTCTTCTCCGTTTCAAAAATATCCAAACCCTGTCATATGCAATCACTGGCAGGGTTTTTTGCTGCGCCAACGTCTTCACTTTGGGTTTTTTGCTGCGCCAGCGGCTTCACTTGCATTTCGTCGTCAAAGCTCAATGCATTTGCCGGTCCGTGAACGCTCGCCCTCTCGCGTGCTAGCGAAAATGGTCCGTCTATGCGGCCTGTTCGGTTTGTGGCGGTTGTCAGCTGCCGACTGGCGCAATTGCACCGCGAACGACGATTCATCGGATAGTGGTTAAAACTCCGATCAGTCCAGTTGAAATCAATTGCACGGCAATGACGCGTTTTCAATCGTTTCCGCCAACTCAAAGTCGAATCGCCACGTTGGTTCTATTGGCGTTTTTGATTTGCGGTTGCCGAGTTGGCCCGGAATATTGCCCCCCGCAAGCCAATTACATGCAACAGGATTGGTCGCAAAATCCCCAACCACGATTGAATGGCGAGCCGGTCGATCTGGCAGCTTGGTGGTACTCGTTCAATGATCCCGGCCTCAACCAGCTGGTTGATTTGGCTTTGACGCACAATCTGGATTTGAAGCAGGCGGGGCAACGAATCCAGGAAGCTCGCGCGCTGCGAAATGTCGTCGCCGGCAACCTTTACCCACAACACCAAACGGCGAATGGCGGCTTTGCCAATTCGCGTCTCAGTCAAAACTCCGCAAACTTTTTCTCGTTCCCGGGCGTCTTCCAACCGGACCTTTTCCCCGACAGCTGGAACGCTGGTTTTGCTGCGAGTTGGGAACTTGATTTTTGGGGCCAGTATCGACGTTCGATTGAATCCGCTGACGCCCAAGTCGATTCGGCAATCGCCTCCGCGGACCTTGCTCGCGTCCTGCTATTAGGCGAATTGGCATCAAACTATATCGAAATGCGCACCATCGAGACACGAATCAACCTTGCCAATGAGAACGTCAACATCCAACGTAAAACGTTGGAGTTAACGGAAAAGAAATTTGAAGCAGGCACGATTAGCGAGCTGGATGTTCATCAGGCAAAAGCCAATCTGGCTCAAACTCAATCGACCGTTCCGGCACTGGAAATTCTACGGCGTCAGGCTGGGCATCGCATTTGCGTGCTTCTCGGCAGAACATCATTTGACCTGCAACAAGAGCTGGGGTGGACAGCCCAGATACCGGCACCGGCAGAATCGATTGCCGCCGGCGTGCCGTTGGACTTGCTTCGTCGTCGCCCCGACATTCGCATTGCCGAACGCGAGTTGGCGGCTCAATGTTCTCGCATCGGAATCGCAAAAGCAGATTTTTATCCCCACATCAGTTTGAACGGTAGTGTCGGTGTTGAAGCAGAAGACCTTTCCCGTTTATTCGAGTCAGCAAGTATCGTCGGATCAGTTGGTCCCCAGTTCTCATGGAAGATCCTGAACTACGGCCGACTAACCAACAAAGTAGCTGCGGAACAGGCAGCGTTTGAACGCCTTCAATACGCTTATCATAACGCAATCATCAAGGCCCATCAGGAAGCCGAAGATGCGCAGGTCGCCTACTGCCAGGGATTTGATCGCGTCGACGCTCTGGTCCAAGCAGTCGAACATTCTTCTGCTGCCGTCGACATTGCTCAAACGGCCTTTGATGAAGGTGCAACGGATTTCAATCGCGTCTACTTGCTCCAAAGTGATCTGGTGCGACAACAAGATTCCCTTGCCGTTTCCAAAGGGGAGATCGCCAAAAGTCTCGTGGCATTGTTCGTGTCCATGGGCGGTGGTTGGGACCACGGACCAACCATTCAAGCATGCCAGCCATCGATCCAACAACCAACCGCAGTCAGCCACAGCACGTTTATTCATGAATATGACAATGGACCGCAAGCGATGCCGGAATACCCGTCGGCCGCGCCCAGCAATCCTCCGCTCGAAGTTCCTACCGATACACTTGAGCTCCCGCCCTATGTTGAACCGAATAATGATTTTAAACCTGATCCAAATGTATCGCTACGGATACCACACTCGGCAGGTTCGCGACCGGAACAGCAAGCGGCAAAACCAAAACTAATTCCGCAAGCACAGCACCTTCCAAAAGGGATTCCCTACACGAGTCAACTTCATGAAATTGGACGTCCGCCAGAATCTAATTTCTCCGATTGGAAGTACCACGACTTGGACATGTCTCGGTTGTTCTAGGTTAGTGCCAAGCCATTAGCCACCGGTATTTGTGAACGCCTCGGCGCTATCCACCCGGTATTTGTGAGCGGCTCGGCATTAGCCGCCGGTACATCCTCGCCTTCGCCGCAATGAAACAACCACCAACTCATCAAAACAGCTTTACGCTACCCGCTCATTATTAGGCGGGCATGACGCTCGCAACTGCGCGCAAACGCCTGACCCCAAAAACCAGTCTACCGCAATCAAACGTTCCGTTACCCGTAACGATTACAACGCCCATAGCGATTACAACACCTCCATTTCGCGCTGCTCAGAAGTTTTCACTCTCCCACACGATTTTGTGCGTCCCCACCTTGCCCGTCGGTAGCGAAACGTACTGTGAGCCGATCTCAGGGCTCGCAATCATCACCCGTCTGAGATGTTTCTGAAACCAGATATCTCAGCATGTACAGGCAATCACCATGTGTTTGCCCGAGTTTTACTCAAAAGGTTTTCTCATCATGGAATGTTCGAAGTCAATTGAACCAATCGCAATTGTTGGCATGGCATGCCGTTTTCCAGGCGGATTTGACGATCTTCAAAAGCTATGGAACGGCTTGAAAAACAAAATCAGCGGAATCTCTGGAACTCCATCCAACCGCTGGTCAGCTGATCGCTACTATTCAACGAACGAAGTTTCCAAGGGCAAAACGTACGTTCGCCGTGGCGGTTATCTCCACCAAGATCCACGAACGTTTGACGCATCGTTTTTTGGCATTTCGCCCCGCGACGCGGAAAATATGGATCCGCAGCAGCGATTGATCTTGGAAATCGTCTGGGAGGCGTTTGAAAATGCTGGCCTGGATCTTCCGTCGCATGCAAAGAAATCGGTTGGCGTGTACGTTGGCGGCTTCATGCTCGACCACATGATCACACAAATGGCTGCGACGAATCGATCGCAGATCAATCAACACAGTGCCGCCGGCATGATGATGACGATGCTGTCCAACCGAATCTCGCATGTCTTCGATTTCCGTGGCCCCAGTCTCTCGATCGACACCGCTTGTTCATCTTCACTCGTAGCCTTTCATTACGGATGCCAGGACATCTGGAATGGTGCATGCGAGATGGCGGTTGTAGGTGGTGTAAACGTCATGATGCGCCCCGAATATCCCATGGGTATGTGCAAAGGCCAATTCCTGTCACGCGATGGCGAATGCAAATCGTTTGATTCGAGAGGCGATGGATACGGTCGAGCCGAAGGGGCCGGGGCGGTCCTATTGAAACCACTTTCCAAGGCCATTGCCAATGGCGACGACATTTTGGCAACAGTCATTGGTACCGGCACCAATCAAGATGGACATACGCCTGGTATTTCGATGCCAAGTGGCGAGGCTCAACAAAAGCTGATTGAATCGGTTTGCAGTAAATATGCAATCGATCCTTCAACGATTGACTATGTCGAATGCCATGGAACGGGCACGGCGATCGGAGATCCGACCGAAGCCAAAGCAATCGGTGCAACATATGGTAAATCTCGAGAGGCGGGCAAGCCAGTTATCATCGGTTCGATCAAAAGCAACATCGGCCATATGGAAGCCGGCGCTGGAGTAGCGGGCGTCATCAAAGCCGTTTTGACTCTGGTCAATCGTCAAACGACGCCCCTTCAAAATCTCATCACACCCAATCCCGAAATCAAATTCGACGAATTGAATATTCGCCTCTCCGACGAAAACATTTCTTTAGGTCACTCGACCGACGACTCATTACGCGTTGCAGTCAACTCGTTTGGATACGGCGGATCCAACGCGCATGCAATCTTGCAGTCCGCCCCGATTTCATCCGATACAACTGACTCCGCGAACGATACCTCGCAAAACAAATCACTGCCAGAATCGCTGTTCATTCCGATTTCGGGACGAAGTGATGAGGCAGTTCGTAGCCTTGCCCAAAGCTACAGTCAATTAATAGGCAACGGTTCAGCCCCAGACGATGTGGCGTTTAGTATCACTCAGCGACGGGCAATGCTGAACCATCGAGGGATGGTCGTTGGACAATCAACGGAGCAAGTTGTCGAGCGATTGACAAAACTGGCGAATGGCGAAGCAGCCGAAGGCACGGTCCTTGGCCAAACTCCGTTTCAATTCAACCCCGAACCCGTTTTTGTGTTCACAGGAATGGGACCGCAATGGTGGGGAATGGGGCAACAACTCTACCGTGAGAACCCGATCTATCGTGCGGCCGTTGATGAAGCCGACAACCTGTTTCGCGAGATCGCTGGCTTCTCGGCACTGGAACAAATGCTGAAGTCCGAGGAAGACTCGCAGATCACCAAAACCGAGTATGCGCAACCAGCAAATTTCCTGATTCAAATTGGAATCCTGGCCGTATTGCGAGATTTGGGAATCCAACCGGGCGCCTGTGTGGGACATTCGGTTGGCGAATTGGGCTCGGCTTACGCTGCCGGCGTCCTTTCCCTTCGAGATGCCGTCACGGTTTGTTTCCATCGCAGCCAATTGCAAGCTCGCGCTCGCGGCGCGGGATCGATGATCGCCGTTGCACTCACGGAAGAGCAAGCTTTGACTCGTCTTGCTGAAACGAATGGACGCGTTTCCATCGCGGCAATCAACGGGGCGACCAACATCACCCTCGCCGGTGACCATGAGGACGTTCAAAAAATCGCTGCCGACCTAACCGAACAAGGAATATTCAACCGAATCCTCGATGTCGAGGTCCCCTACCACAGCCCTGCAATGGATCCGTTGATGGGCGAACTCGCGGAGGCACTCAAGGACGTCTCACCGTCGTTGCCGAGCGTTCCGCTCTACTCGACCGTGACGGGAAAGGCTGTCGACGACATCGCATTTGGATCCGACTACTGGCCCAAGAACATCCGGCAACCCGTTGAGTTCCTACGTGCGATACAGCAAATCATCGATGACGGATATTCGATTTTTTTGGAAGTCGGCCCGCACCCAGTCCTTGCGACATCACTCAAGGAATGCATCAAGTCCTCTGGGCAGGATTGTCGAACTGCGTTTACACTTCGCCGAAACACTGCTGAAACTCCTGCGATTGAAAATGCGGTCATGGAATTGTTCGCCAACGGCGCGACGCTTGATTGGAATCGCCTGATTCCACGCGGAAAAGTCGTTGCATTGCCCAACTACCCTTGGCAGCGCGAAATGCATTGGCTTGAGAATCCGCGTGCCGAACAGGATCGTATCAATCCAGTGATTCATCCAATCCTGGGTACGCAGGAAGCTCCAGGAACGCCAGCCTGGCGCAACGATTTCGATCACGAACCCGTTGCGTATCTGCGCGACCACGTCGTCATGGACTTACCTATTCTGCCCGGTGCCGCGTACGTCGAAACCGCAATGGAACTCGCTTCGATTCAGTTTCCCCACTCCAAAGGCTTGGCCGTTCGCGATTTTGAAATTCACGCGCCGTTGATCCTGAAAGACGATCGTGGAATCGATTTCGTGACGAGCTTTGAACCGACCAACAATCGTCTGACGATACGAAGCCAGGAAAATGGCAAACTCGGAACCGGGCAAATCAACGTCACTGCTGAAATCGGTGCCATTGCGTCGGAGGATCAAACGATAGATCTTCAACAACTCGCCACTGAGTTTGGTAATGCTCAAGATGTGAAATCGTTTTACGAACAACTTCATCGAATCGGATTGCAATATGGGCCACGGTTTCAAGCTGTAACATCCGTTGCATTGTCTGAAACAGGCGATCGCATCCTTTCGCAACTTGAACTACCCAAGGGACTCGACGGTCAATTTGAAAAGTACAAAATTCACCCCAGCCTCCTCGACGGTTGTTTCCAAACATTGATGGGAATGCTCGATTTGAATGAGTCCACGTACTTGCCCACAACGATTAACGAAATTCGGCTGTTTGCCGAACGGGTTCCCTCTCGGATTTGGTGCCTCGGTACATTGACCGAGAAAAATTCTCGCTTCGTTGAATGCGATTTGATGTTGATGGACGAAGACGGCAAAGTCGTCGCAACTGTCCAACGTTTGCGAGCGATGGCCGCCGCAAAACGAGAACGCGTTGATCAGTGGGGCGATCCGGTCAAGTTGCAAATCGTCAATTACTTCTGGAACGCTGGAGAACAACTTGCCGAACCCCGCCGCCTTGGTAACTGGATGATCGTGGGTAATCAAACTCCGGTTGCCGACGAAATTGCTACGCAGCTCATGAATTTCGGCGCCCGGATCGTAGCCAATGTTTCGTTGGGCAATGCACTGTCAATCGATAGTGAAAACATGGTCGTTCCGCCCGAGTCCATCAACGATTGGAAACAGATTCTTGAATCAGTGGAAGAGCTGGATGGCGTTGTGTTCGCTCATACACTGGCAGCAACTCAAACTTCCAATGACCCAACCGGCGAGCATGCCTTGCGGGCGTTGGTCACTGCGACCCAGGCCCTGGCAGGCGAAACGCTGACGCGAAAACCAAGGGTCTACTGCCTCACGCAGAATGCGTTTCAAGTCATACCAACCGACACCCAGTTGAATCCTGCCCAATCGACGTTCAATGGATTTGCTCGCGTCGCATTCAATGAACTAGAGGACATCAATTTTACGACCATCGATTTGCAGTCCAACATCAATAACGCGGTTTGCGAAGCGACTGTACAAGAGCTGATCTGCGATGCGTCGGAGGACGAAGTTGCGATTCGAGATTCCGCGCGCTTCGTCAGCGAACTGATGTTGAATGACTCGCTCGATGTCGATCGGACCACGGTGGGATTTGCCGACGAAAACCATCCCATCATGCTGCGACCGGTAACATCAGACGCCGATGTCGGAACGGTCAGAGTTTTAGCTGCACCGTATCAGAATTTGAACTCCGATGAAGTTCGAATAGCAATCGAAAAATGTGTTGTGCCTATGGAATTCATCAGCGGTGATCCTGAGAATATCCTCGAACGACCACCGATGGAATTTGTTGGCCGCATCCTGGAAGTAGGCGACGAGGTAACTGACATCAACTCCGGGGATCGCGTCTGTGGAATTGCTCCCGCTGAAGCGACCAACCAACTCGTTTGCCAGCGATCAAATGTAACTTTGGCATCTCTGAACGATCAGCACGATGCATCATCGATCGTTGCCTCCATTGGTCTCGCCGCTCGTTCGTCGGCCGCAGTATCCGGACTTGAAATCGAAACGAATTCGATTGCGGTCGTTCAAGGCAACGCTTTGGGCTTGCTGATCGCCCAACGGATACAAGCGACTGGAGCCAAAATCCTCTATGTAGCCAGCAATGAAGACGAAGAGCGGTTGGTTCGCGACGCCGGATTTGAGTGTGTGCCTGCGACTGCAAGCGAATTGGAGCGAGCACTTTTTGAGCAATTTGGAACAAAATGTTACTCGACGCTCGCTGCAAGCCTTGAGTTCTGGTCATCCCAAATGGGCTTTGGAATTCTCTCGTCAGGCGGTGTCCTGATCGATACAAACGACGATGTCGTGAATATTCCTTTGCCGGCAAAGGTCGGAGAAGTACGTCGCACCTCACTCAAATTGTTGGCAAGCCGCCCAGCTGTCTTGCAATCGGCCTTGTCGCAAGCCATCAATCAGATCGAATCAGGGCGATACACCAACAACGCAACATTTGAAATCGCACTAGCAGATATCGCATGGCAAAAGCTGCCGATCAACGATGACCTTGGCAGTATCGTGATTTCGTTTGAAACGGAAAACCTTGACCTCCCGATCATTCAACGCGACGACTTGCAACTGGACAGCAATGGAACGTTCTTGATCACCGGAGGATTTGGTGGCTTTGGACAACAGACAGCGCGCTGGCTCGTCGAAAATGGCGCAAGGCATCTTGTCCTGACAGGACGCAGCGGCGCTGACACGACTGAGAAGCAAGCGTTCGTCGCAGAATTGGAACAGCTCGGTGTTTCCGTAGTCAGTGCTGCTTGCGATGCTTCAAATCGTGAACAGGTCCGAGCTCTACTCGATTCGATTTCGAAAACGCCGCATCCGTTGAAAGGGGTTGTCCACTCAGCTGCGGCCATTTTGGACCAACCGATTCCTGAGATCGACCTGAAGACCCTGTCGATGGTCATGCAAAACAAGGCGATGGGAGCGTGGATACTGCACGAAGAAACTCGCGATCTGCCGCTGGCCTTGTTTGTGCTCTACTCGTCCGCCGCCAACCTCGTCGGCAACAGTCGCCAGTCAATCTACAGCGCAGCGAATGGATTCCTGAACGGCCTCGCTCACTTCCGTCGGCAGACAGGACTTCCGGCCACCTCCATCAACTGGGGAGCGATCGCTGATGTTGGCATCGTGGCAAGAGACGAGAAACTTGAACAGTTTCTTCGATACGTCGGCCTTCGCGGAATGACATCGCGAGAAGCATTGAGCCTGCTGAAAAAAGGCCTGGCTCGCAATCTGACTCAGTTTGGCGCAACGATTATCAAATCCTGGGCTGAATGGGGACGCTTCGAGGTTCGAGCAGGAAAATCCCCACGCTATCAACGTTTGATCGCGTCGGATTCACAGCAATCGGAATCCAATGCTCGTCAAACGCTGATCGCTGAACTCCAGCAATTGTCGCCCGACGACCAGCTGGAATTGCTGATCGTACTGATGACCGAATTGATCGCGGGAGTTCTGAAGATTGACTCTGAGCAGATTGCACGATCGCGTCCGATTTCCGAGTTGGGAGTGGATTCACTTATGGCGACGGAGATTCAAATGCTGCTGGAATCCAAATTGGGTTTGAACATCGCAGTTCTAGAGCTCATCGGCGACTCCACCATATTTTCGTTGGCCAAAAACTCTCTCGCCACGTTGAATGTTGGAGTCGCTACGGTCAACGCCTAACCCAAGTAACAAACAGACAAAACAGTTCGTAAGTCAATAGACAAGTTGAATCGTCATGAATCTAAAATCAAGTCTTGAACGCCTTCGCGGTAACCTGTTAAGCGAAACTGCGAAACCAATTTCGGTTGAAGCTGAACGCAAAGGTGACGTCCCGTTATCACCAGCGTTTTACGACTTCGCACAATTCCCCGAATACAAAGAATACACAACGATGCAGTGGTACTACGACAAACAAAAGTACCCGCAGAATCTGTTTCAATCTCATGCCGGGCACTCCGACGCGACGGTCGAAATGAATGGTCGCGAGTTCATCAACTTTTCCACGTACAACTACCTGGCCCTTGGTAGCGATCCGCGTGTCAAACAAGCTGCCATCGATGCCGTACAAACGTTTGGTGTTGGTACAGGCTCGGGGCGTTCGATTACGGGTGAAATCGATTTGCATCAGCAGTTTGAACGAGAAGTCTGCGATGCATTGGGGACCGAAGACGCCGTGCTCTCGGTCGGCGGTTACAGTACGAACGCATTTGCCATCGGGTATCTGTGTCGAAGTCAGGACTTGATCATCTATGACGAACTCGTTCACAACTCGGCGCTGATCGGCTGTAAAGTTTCTGGCGCACGCCGTTTCGCCTTTCCTCACAACGACTACAACGCACTCGAACAACTTCTTGCGACGCATCGATCCAGACACGAGCGAGTCGTGGTCTTGGTTGAAGGCGTGTACAGCATGGATGGTGATATTCCGGACATCAAGCGACTTATTGAGATCAAAAATCGTCACCGTGCGTTACTGATGGTTGATGAAGCACATTCCCTGGGTGTTATCGGGAAGCGCGGAATGGGAGTCACCGACTACTTCGATATCTCCGGTGATCAAATCGACATTCTGTTTGGGTCGCTGAGCAAATCGTTTGGAACTTGTGGAGGTTTTGTTGCTGGCCCGAAGCCAATGGTCACCATGTTGAAACATTACGCGCCTGGTGTGCTTCTTTACGGCGCCTCACCGACTCCAGCCAACACAGCGGCATCCCTTGAATCACTACGAATCATGCGTACGGAACCGGAGCGTGCGTTGCAACTGCAGGACAATGCAGCCTATTTCATCCAACAGGCAAAGGCTGCCGGTTTGGACACTTTCCACAGCCGAGACTCTGGGGTCGTTCCGGTGATGATGCGAGACTCAGAGCTCGCGCTGTGGATGTCCATACGTTTGTTTGAAGAAGGCGTTTGCACCTACCCAATGTTGTTTCCGATTGTTCCCCGTGACAAAAGTCGATTGCGTTTCTTTATCAATACGAAACACACGCGGGAGCAGATCGACCGCACGATCGACTTGATTGCGACGAACTGGAAACGGGCTCCCAAGTCCAAAGGCATCTTCTAGAACACTGGCATTTGCGATGAAGCACGTTTTCTTCGAACAATTTGGCCCCCGTCAGTCGTGGCAAAATGCGTCGACGCGCCCGAGGTCGGTTCGCCATCGTCTTGGGAGCTGGTTGTCGAAATCGAAGCGTTTCCGATCAATCCTGCTGACCTAGCCATGCTCCATGGAAACTATGGTTGGTTGGCCAAACCGCCATCAAGCATTGGTATGGAGGCTGTCGGGCGAATCGTGGAGCAAGGTAAATCGGTCAACAATTTTAAGACCGGCGATCGCGTCGTCATCCTTGCCAACAACAATTGGGCGCAACGAAGGAAGGTCCCCGCGACGCTGGCCGTCAAGATTCCTGAATCGGTTGACCCACTTCAGGCTGCGATGCTCAAGGTCAATCCGCTGACAGCTCTCAAGCTATTGCAGCAGTCAGATCAACTTTCACCCGGTGAATTCGTCGTTCAAAACGCCCCGCTATCGAACGTCGGACGGTATGTGCTCCAGATCGCGAAGCAACTTGGACTTAAAACGCTCAACCTGGTTCGAGACGAAAGCCAATTGGAAACAGTGCAGCAATTGGGCGGCGACGTTGCCGTTTTGGACAACGACGAGGTCGTCGCTTCCATCACTGAGCTCACGGGAGGAATTCCCGTTCGCCTCGCACTTGATGGTGTTGCCGGGCACGCAACGAATCGCATAGCAAAATGCCTTGTCGAGGGTGGCAGCATTGTAAATTTTGGAATGTTGTCCAACGAACCCTGTCTGTTATCGCCAGAGCACACCATTTTTCGAAACATTCAACTGACCGGATTCTGGTTGACAAAGGTCTTGAACAAACTCTCTTCGACTGCTCGGACCGAAGCGATCACGCAACTGGCAAATTGGGCAGCCGAAGGGAAGATCCACGGCGAAATCGACAGCACGTTTTCAATCGAGCAGATTGGCTCGGCAATCAGGCGATCGGAACAACGTGGAAGAAATGGAAAAGTCATCGTATTGCCCAACGGTGAATTGAAGACAGGATCATGAGTATAAAAACTGCCAACTCGAAACTGGACATGCGCGTTTTGGAATCGCAAAATCCTGGCATTCGCTTTCTATTGTCAAAGTCGCCACCACTCGGAAGTTTACTTGAGGTCGCCGAAGGCATTTGGTGGATTCAACTTCCAGCACCGACCCAATTGGGTCATGTCAACGTTTACCTACTGCAAGATGGTGATAAGCTCACCCTTGTTGATACCGGCTACATAAACTCTGAAAGCGTCGTGGCTTTGACCAAGAGTCTTGAGTGTCTGCCTGTTCGGCAATTCAAACTAACGCGTTTGATTGCGACACATTATCACCCAGACCACATCGGGTTGGCGGGCCACTTCCACGACCAAGGCGTTGAACTGTGGGCGTCACGCTCCACTTGGGCCTTAAGCCGTTTGCTCAAAGAAACCGCGACTGAAAAACCCTGCCTTGAAGAAATTCGTTTTCTCAAGCAAGCGGGAATGGATGATGTCGAGTTGGCTGCCATCAAGAACCGGCCGGCAAAACGCTATTCACATTCCGTCAACAAAATCCCACGGCAATTCACACCACTTGTCGAAGGCCAAAACATTCAAGTCGGTGATCGTGTTTGGACTGTAAAGTTGGGCTTCGGTCACGCTCCCGAGTTAGTGACGCTGTGGAGTGAAGATATTGCAATCGTCTCGGATCAAATTCTCCCTTCGGCATCAGCAAGTCTCCTATTGCCATTTTCCGAGCCAAGCTCTGATCCAGTCCGCGAATTCCAAGAATCCTGTCAGCGTTTCCTGTCCGAATCGGATGACAATATCCTTTGCCTTCCCGGTCACCAGGCTCCATTCTATGGGGCTCAATACCGTTGTGGTCAGTTAATTGAAAATACTCAGACGATTCTCATCCGCATTCTTGATCGACTTGCCATTCCAGCGACAGCTCGGCAATGTGTCGATGACATCTACCGCCGTCGATTCGAGTTTCACGAGCGTCGGATATTCATCACCGAACTGATGGGACACATGAACCATCTCTTCGAATTGAATCTCGTCGAAAAACTATCGCAGCCGGATGGATCGCTACTTTGGAAAAAGAAAACCTAGCTGGTGTTACCAATGACAATTTCAGAAACCAATAACTCACTTTCTTCCACTCCGTCGCCGCACGCGCGATTGCGAACGATGGTTAAATTCGCGCTTGCAGCGGCTGTTATTGGCGGCATACTGTTTGCAATCGTTCCCAATTGGCGTGAAGTCAACACGTTTATCGAGGACAAGCTCCAGGTTTTGGGCAACAACTTCAAACGAGAAGATGAATCAACATCGGCAACCGTCAGCATTACACCAGTCGAATCGTTTCAACTGAAGATCTCGAATAACGCAAGCATTCCACGCAGATTCCCAGGGGTGATTAAACCCAAACGTGTCAGCGACGTTGGCTTTAATCGCATCGGCGCTCTCGAAAAAGTGCTGGTTGAACGCGGTGACTTGGTAAGCCGCGGAGCGGTACTAGCCCAACTCGATGTTCAACTTCTGAAGGCCAATCGTCGAGCGCTTGAGGCTCAACATCGTGCCGCTAAAGCAAAATTGCAAGAGCTCCTTGCTGGCGCACGTAGCCAAACCATTGAAGCTGCTCGCGCAAACGTTGCTGCCGCGGAAGCGGATCGCGAGTTGGCCGAAACCTCGTTTGAACGAATGAAACGCTTGATCGAAAGCGGAGCAACTTCACGTCAGGACTTCGACCAGACACAGGCGCAACTGACGTCGGCCGAGGAGAGCTTGCGTGCTGCTGAGCAAGCCTTGGACGAGCTATTGGCAGGAACGCGTACAGAACAGCTGGACGCACAGCAAGCGATGTTAGATGAATTGGTCGCAGCCATTGAACAAATCGATGTTCAAATTAATGAATCGAAAATCGTTGCACCGTTTGATGCGATTGTCTCCGATCGGTACCACGACGAAGGTACAATCGTGTCCCCCGGCGTCAACGTTTTGCGACTTGTTGAAACTGGAAAAGCCGAGGTGTGGTTTGGCCTCCCAATTGAAAACGGGAAGTCGTTACAGCAAGGGCAAGCCATGGACCTGAGCGTTCGTGGCATCAAGCGACCTGCGACGTTCAAGACACTATTGCCTGAACTTGATGAAGCGACGCGAACGCAGACGGCGATTTTCGAACTGGAACATGACGAGTCACTGCCAATTGCCTTCGGCGAACTGGCGGACCTTCAATTGCTTCTCCCCATCGAACAGGACGGTTTCTGGTTGCCGACATCCTCGCTCACCAAAGGAGACCATGGACTTTGGAGCGTGTTTGCCATCGTCGGTAACGAAAATGAAAAAACGCTTGAGAAGCGAGACGTCGAAATTCTACATGTTGATTCGGATCACGTATTCGTTCAAGGAACCATCAAGGCCGGCGAGTTAATCGTTCGCGATGGTGTGCAACGCCTGACCGCCGGACAACGCGTTTGTGAGATCACCGAAACAGAATCTCAATAACAAGAATGTCTGATTAGTATCTCGTCACCTCTATGCTACACATCAGAATTGCACGGAAAATGTTGACACGACTCTTTTGCACCAACTCCAGACTACTGATTCTGACAATCGGAATGATTGTTGTTGCTGGGCTTGCGTCACTTGCGGCATTGCCTCGCATGGAAGACCCCGTTCTAACACCTCGGTTTGCATCCATTACGACGGTTTATCCTGGTGCATCGGCCGAACGCGTTGAGTCACTCGTCACCAAAAAAATTGAGTCGACACTCGACGAGGTTACCGAGATCAAAGAAATCCATTCGGTGAATCGAACAAACGTTTCGTTTCTGGTCATCGAACTGAATGACGAAATCCAAAAGAGCGACGTCCAAACCGCATGGTCGAAAATCAGAGACAAGGTAGACGATTCGTTTCGGGAGATGCCAGGTGATGTTCAAAAGCCGGAATTCAAACAGTTAGACGTCAAGGCCCACGCTCAATTACTGGGCATCGTCTGGAATCAGGAGTCGCCAGCGAGTTACTCAATACTTCGGCGTCTCGCCAAACGTTTTCAGGATCGAATCGACGCCATTCCTGGAACTGAAAAGACAACCATCTTTGGTGATTCAAAAGAAGAAATCGTTGTCGAGATTCCACCGGAGGCGGCAAACTCGATAGGATTGACTCCGGGTCAAATCGCTCATCAAATTTTCGCGGGCGATGCCAAAGTTCCGGCTGGTCAACTTCGTGGCGGCTCACTCGACTTGCTATTGGAAGTGTCGGGAGAACTCGACACGCTTACACGCATTTCCCAAATACCAATCAAAAGCGAAAACGGTGGCCGCATTGTTGAATTGGGAGACATGGCCATGATCCGAAAAACGATTCCTGACCCGCCGCCAGCGAAAGCGATTGTCAACGGAAAACCTGCAGTCGTTTTAGGTGTATTGGTGAAGGACTCCCAACGCCTCGATCATTGGAGCATCGAAGCCAATCAAACAATCGATGCGTTTATCAACGAACTACCAAACGGCACACAATTGGTAAGAGTCTTCGAGCAATCGCCGTATGTCGAACAACGATTCTCCGAACTTTGGAACAATTTCCTCCTCGGTGGTGCGTGTGTACTGGTCACCGTTCTTTTGGTCATGGGGTGGCGGGCGGCAATTGTTATCGGAACGACGTTGCCGCTGGCGTGTCTCATGGTTCTGGCGGTGCTACTGCTAATGGGCATTCCGCTGCACCAAATGTCGATAACTGGACTCGTCATTGCGATGGGCTTGTTGATCGACAACGCGATCGTCGTCGTCGATGAAATTTCTCGACGAACAAAACAAGGCCACTCGCGAATGGATGCCATTGTCAAAAGTGTTCGATTCTTAATAGCCCCCTTGATCGGCTCAACGGTCACGACAGTTGTTTCGTTTGCGCCTATCGCATTGATGCCGGGACCGTCAGGCGAGTTCGTAGGTTCCATCGCGATTTCAACCATTGTTGCAGTGGTTAGTTCGTTTGTCTTGGCACTAACGATTGTTCCCGGGATGTCTCGTTTGATGTTGGCGGAACGCAATGAAGGTTTCATGTTTCTGTTCAATCCATTGCAGATACCTGAGCGGATTCTTCGATGGACACTTGCCACACTCTACCGCGCACCGTTCTTTGGCGTTTTGGTTTGCGTCACGCCAGCGATTGTCGGTTTTGCCATTTTCCCTCAATTGCGAGAACAATTTTTCCCACCTGCAGAGCGCGATCAGTTTCAGATTGAATTGGAGCTTTCATCAAGTGCGTCGATGCGTGAAACAGAATCCATGGCGTTGTTGATTCGCGAGGAAGCCCTGCAACATCCCGAGATCGAAGAAGTCACCTGGTTTATCGGTGAAAGTGCCCCGGCATTTTACTACAACATCGTTCCTGAGAAACAAAACGTCCCAAATTACGCACAGGCATTGGTGAAGTGTACGGATCAACGAGTGGCCAGACGCATTATGCTTGAGCTTCAGGATGAATTACTCACGCGACATCCTCAGGTCCACTGCGTCGTTCGACAGCTGGAACAGGGCCCCCCGTTTTCTGCGCCAATCGAAGTTCGAATTTTTGGATCCAACTCTGACACACTTCGACAACTCGGCGAACAAGTACGACTTATTCTCACTCAAACTCCTCGTGTAACGCACACCCGATCTGAACTGGCTGAAACAACGCCGAAAGTCGTACTTTCAATCGACGGCGATGAAGCTCAAATGGCCGGTTACGATGAAACGGAGATTGCTGCGGTGTTGAGCCATTCCCTGGATGGCGTTACGGGGGGATCGGTTCTGGAAGGAACCGAGGAACTGCCTGTTCGTGTACGCATCAACTCTCAAAAGCGTCGTGATTTAAACGAAGTGGCGTCGTTACTTCTGCCCACGCGCCAAACGATGATCATCGGAAGCCATTCCAATTCTCCAAATCTTGGCACCCCCATTGGTTCCCTTGCCGAACTGAAATTATCGGGCGAAACAAGTGGAACGGTCGGCTTGAACGGAATGCAAATGAATGAGATCCAGGCATTTCTTTCTGCCGGTGTCCTACCAGCCGACGCGTTATTGGATTTCCAATCGCGGCTCGACGCCTCTGGGTTTGAATTGCCAAAAGGTTACACGATGAGCTTCGGAGGCGCCGCCGGAGAACGAAATGAAGCAGTCGGCAATCTAATGGTTTACGTCGCCATCCTGATAGCGATTTTGATTGCGACACTCGTTCTGGCACTACGATCATTTCGATTGGCTGCACTTGTCGGAGTCGTTGCCGGATTGTCGGTCGGCGTGAGCATCGCTGTACTTTGGCTGCTGGCGTTTCCATTTGGGTTCATGGCTATTGTCGGCCTTATGGGCATGATCGGTGTCGTGATCAACGACTCAATCGTCGTCCTCGCATCCATTCAAGACGATGAACTTGCAAGGCAGGGCGACCTGCACCGACTCGTTGATGTGGTCGTTGAAAATATCCGCCACGTGGCCCTGACAACGATCACGACACTGGTCGGCTTCACACCACTAATTGTTGGCGGCGGCGAATTCTGGCCGCCTGTTGCAATTTGTGTTGCGTCCGGTGTTGCTGCAGCAACGTTTTTTGCAATCGTACTCGTTCCCTGTGGCTATCGAATGCTGTACAGATTGCCTGCAGTCTCGTCGAATCAAAGTTGAAATCTAAAAGTCCGTATCCGTTCTGGATTTGAGTCAATTCATGATAAAAATGGAAAATAAAACCAATCAATTCGATGCGATTGTCATCGGTTCTGGCATCGGCGGTTTGACGACTGCCAGTCTGCTTTCCCGAATTGGCAAGCGAAAAGTTCTCGTTCTGGAATCGCATTTCAAACTGGGAGGCTTCACACATTCGTTCAAGCGGAAACAGTATGAGTGGGATGCGGGCGTTCATTATGTCGGCGAAATGTACCCTAAAGCACTTTCACGAAAGATTATGGATCTGGTAACCGGGAAAAACGTCGAATGGTCTCGGATGGGCCCGATCATGGAACGCTACTTTTTTCCTGATGTTTCGTTTGACGTCGCGAGCGATCCCCAAAAATTCATGGATGACTTGATTGAACGGTTCCCTGCCGAAGCGGTTGGGATTCGGAAATATTTCAAGCTACTGAAATCCATGCAAGGATGGTCAATTCGCTGGTTCATTGGAAAAACATTACCGCGTCCTTTCGCCAATGCGTTGACTTGGATGGGGCGAAATAAAGCGGGCACGCCGACTCAGGTATTGCTCGATTCAATCTTCAAAGACCCTAGTCTGAAGGCAATCTTGGCCGGGCAATGGCCCGACTACGGTACACCGCCTGACGAAAGTGCATTTGCATTGCATGCGACGGTAATGGCCGATTTTCTGCACGGGGCCTTTTACCCTGTGGGCGGATCCAAAGGAATAGCCGAAGGAGCGCAAAAAGTCATTGAGAACGCCGGGGAAGTTGCCGAGTCAATCACACCGTAAAGAAAATCATCATCGAGAATGGTCGCGCAACAGGAGTCGTCGCAGAGCACAAGGGGCAACCTGTCACGTTTACTGCACCGTTAGTGATTTCCAATGCGGGCGCCTTCAACACGTTTTCACGCATGCTTGATTCCGGGGATGCTTCGCGCGAACAGGATCAATTGACGCGTTGCCGAAATGGTGCATCGACGATCATTCTTTTTCTTGGACTCAATGATGACCCTCGAAACCACGGCTTTGACGACTCAAATTATTGGATTTACAACAGTCTGAACGCCAAAGAAGTAGTCAATTCGGACGCTGACCCCTTCACGAATGTTGAAGGAGCATTTCTTTCGTTTGGAAGTCTTCGAAATCCAGGCCAATCGCCTCACACAGCTCAAATCATTTCATTTAGCGATTACGATTTGTGGAACGAATTCTCAGCCTCTCCTTGGAAGAAGCGAGGAGACCGCTATGAATCAATCAAAGACCAGGTTTCGGAAGCGATGCTCGACTTCACCTGTCGACAATTTCCGCAGCTGAAGGACCTCATTGCCTTTCAGGAACTCTCAACTCCACTCTCTGTGGAATCATTTACAAAACATCGTGGTGGAATGGTATACGGACAACCGTGCACTCCAGACCGACTATTCGAAAATTCCTGGCGCACCAACACATCTGTTAAGGGGCTTTATTTGACGGGATCAGATGTGGGAATGCCGGGTGTCAACGGCGCCATGATGGGCGGGGTCATGACGGCGGCACGAATCCTTGGCGTTTTCGGATTCCCCCGAATCTTCGCGACGGCTTATTCCAACTAGTGTTCCTGGATGTAACCATTCGACACGGGGCATTATTGGTTGTCTTTTTCCTTGACCCACTCAGCAAATAGTTTTTTGACCTTGTCGACTTTTGGCTGCGCGTTCATGCGACAATACCGGTCATTTGGGTTTTGGGCGTAGTACTCTTGGTGATAGTCTTCAGCCGGAAAGAACTTACTGAAAGCCGTCACTTCGGTCACGATTGGGGAATCAAAAGCATTCGCATCATTCAACTTTTTAATGTACTCTTCCGCTTTCGTTTTTTGACTTTCGGTGTGGTAGAAAATGCCTGACCGATATTGCGTGCCGACGTCATATCCTTGTCGATTCAGCGTGGTTGGATCGTGTGAAATGAAAAAGATTTCCAACAGTTTGTCAAACGTAATAACAGTCGGATCATATTTGATTTGCACGCATTCAGCATGGCCTGTTCGCCCGGAACAAACCTCTCGGTAGGTCGGCTTATCAATTTTCCCGCCTGTGTACCCTGACTCTACCGATTCGACGCCTTTCAGGCTCTCAAAAACCGCTTCCGTGCACCAGAAGCACCCTGTCGCAAACGTCGCTGTTTCCATGTCTTCTTTCACTGTCTTGTTTGACTCCGCTTCCTCTTGGCGAGCATTCGCCGCCAAGGGGTCTGC
This sequence comes from Pirellulaceae bacterium, assembly GCA_041399045.1. Classification (GTDB taxonomy): domain Bacteria; phylum Planctomycetota; class Planctomycetia; order Pirellulales; family Pirellulaceae; genus BJ22. The sequence continues at coordinate 892,766 of JAWKTO010000002.1, forward strand.
ATCAATTGAATCTACTTCGCAACTCGAGCAAACGCTCAACAAGCAGCTCGTCACTAGAATCATCAACAGCTTCATTTTCGTACTCCTAAATCTGTCAGCTTCGAGCGAGCCTCTGCTGCGGGATATCCCATTGCCTTAGAATTCCCATTGCCTTAGACCGTTCGAATACACGCCAGCTTAACGTGCAATTTGTTACGACACAATCGAAAGGATTGTTCCTTCTAATTACCAGACGCTGTGTAGCAAATGGGCAGCGCACAAAAAAACGCCAGACTTTACGAGAAAGTCTGGCGTGAAACTGGTTTCTGTTAATAATCCGGAACTATTTGATAGAATAACCATTGTGGTATTCGTGACGAATCATTCGGTTCACTTCCTCGGATGCGTCTGCAGCGAGCATGTCTGCGGCGTTCCAATCGACTTTCTTGCCTGACCATACGGCCAGGTTGCCGAGCAGGATCGTCTCAGACAATGGCCCTGCGTAATCTGGGAAATTCGACATCGGAGTACCTTCACCGCGAATTGCATTCGCAAACTCGATGAAGTGTCCGGGAGACCGCTCGTATTTGCCTTCCGCCTGTTCGCGCAGTTCGCGTTGGTTGGTGAATTCACCGTCAACGACGACGCCGGTATCACGTACTTCCCCACCATAATCACCAGGTGAGAAGAATTTGCCATTCTCGCCAACGATCAAGGCTGCTGAGTCGTAGATCGATTCGTTGCCATTTTCGTCTTTGCGTTTTGGCAAGTCATTGATCAACTCTTCCTCAGGCATGCGACCACCGTCATACCAGTACATGGTCAACGCCGGACGACCGTCAAGCTCTGGGAATTCAAATTTGATTTTCGATGACTTGGGATACATGACGCCATCGTGCTCGTCATTTACAGACTCAACCGAGGTTGGGTTGCGAAGGTTCAACGCCATGTAAGACATGTTCACCGTGTGGCAAGCCATATCGCCCAAAGCGCCCGTTCCGTAATCCCAGAATCCACGCCATTTGAATGGATGAATCTCAGGGCTGTAATTTCGTTTCTTAGCTGGGCCAAGCCACAGGTCCCAATGAACGTTTGCAGGAGGTGTTTCCATCTCTTCAACTTTCAAGTTGAAGCTCTGTGGCCACACGGGGCGGTTTGTCCAGATATGAACTTCTTTTACAGTTCCGACAGCGCCGTTCTTGATGAGCGCCGCTGAAAGTCGCAGGTTGGTCAACGCGGTACCTTGGTTACCCATTTGCGTGACCAGCCCATTGGAGCGAGCGACCTCGCCCATGATGCGAGCTTCTTCAATCGAATGCGTCAGCGGTTTTTGGCAAAAGCAATGTTTTCCCATTCGCATCGCCATCAGTGCTGCTACAGCATGCGTATGGTCCGGGGTACTGACGGTAACGGCGTCGATCGAGTCGCCCATTTCTTCCAGCATCTTCCGGAAGTCGTTGTATTTTTTGGCGCCAGGAAATTTTTGATCGGCCCCTTCAAAACGTTGATCGTCGATGTCGCATATCGCAACGACTTTGCCGTTGGCGGCAGCATCGGCGGAGTCACTGGAACCTTTACCACCGATACCAATACAGGCGAATCGAATTTCTTCATTGGCGGAAAGGCTGGCTTTCGCCCTAACACCTCCAGCCACCCAGAATCCGGCACCAACCGCTGCCGTCGTCTTGATGAAATTACGACGTGAATCACGTTTTGACATATTCAATAAACTCCTAGGATGAAAAGTGTTCGCCCAATTTTAAATCAACCACAATCGCAACTCAATCAACGCAAGCCAAAACAAATGCTCGTCTCGAAACCGATGTTTGCACAAGCAATTTGCTAAACCGATCCGTACAACCAAGAGCTAAGGACGAAATTCCGCTGTTGTGGTTACTCCAGCCAATTCACGACGGCAGTTCGTTTTACTCCCCGCTACGAATTCGTTCGACTACTAACTGAATCTCACGCTTTAATGATGTGGTGTCCGCCAGCTCAACCGCACGGTTTTCAACCAGCATCGCCGGTCGAAGTCGGCCCATGTCACGCATAATCATCGCCTGATGCAACAACGCTTCGCAGCGCAAGTCGACAGGCATCTGAGCGTCATCGGCAAAATTATCCAGTGTCTTCATTGCATCTTCTGCACGGTTCAGTCCATATTGCAAATCTGCAACCGCGCCCACAAATTCAATCATTACATCCGGATTGATGCGAGTTTTTGGCAAGACATCGCTCAACAGCCCCAACGCTTCTTCCTTTTGTTCGGACTTGATCATCAATTGGGCCTTAGCCAGTTTCAAAAGGAAATGATCGCCCGGCTTCGCAAGTTCGGTTTCAATGGAACGCGTAACCTCGTCGGTCCTACCGATCGATTCCAAAAACAGCAGCTTTCGAACAATCAAACGTTCGCGTGTCTCCTCGATCATTCCTTCGATCGACGCCATGTGATCGATCTGCTGGCTGAACGCTTCGACGTCACCCATTTCCTGCAGCAATCCCAACTTGATCTCATTGATTGCGAATTGTTCGTCGTTTGGAAACGGAATAGCGCCTAGCACTTCATCAATAAACGCGATGGTCTTCGCCGGTTCCTCGTACTCAGCCATGATTTCAATATCCGTCATGATGATTTTACGAGCTTCGGCATCGCGTTCTTCGAAATATTTGTTGCGCAGTCCCAAGTGATTGTCTTCATCGATCCGGTCGATCTCCGCAAGTTCGTCGGCGTAATAAACTTTGACCAATTCCAATTCCAATGAACCTAGAGCCTCATCAAGGATCATTGCTTTCTCGTCATCGTTTTGTGCTTGCGGAAGTTTTGCCAAAGCCAAGTCGCGTCGAACTCGCTTTTGTTGTAGCTCGTTGATCACGTCCAGAAACGGTTGCGGGCCACCTTCGAGGTACGCCACAAATCCGATGGGGCGTTGCTCGACGTCCATGACGACAACCGTCGGATAGCCGGTGATTCCAAAGCGTTCCTGCCATTCGCGATTTCGCTCCTTCAATTCGTCTTTCTGCTTGATCTCGTTTGGAAAATCCAATTTGATCAAGGCGAAACTGGTCGACGCCGTATCGAGAAATTCAGCTTGCGAAAAGACTTCCGCCTCCCATTTTTTACAGGGTGGGCACCAATCGGATCCCGTAAACAGAACCAACAGGTCTTTGTTGTTTTCTTTAGCGTCAACAAGGGCGGCGGCCACGTCCTCGGTAAATCCATTGTCGTCGCCGGGAACGTCGGCTCGTAAAGGAAGACATGCAGCGTCCCAGGTATAGGCAATCAGAAAAAGCAGCAGCAATTGGCGAGCTACCGATGGCCAGTATTTCTGGAGAAGCGACGTTGATCGCATAATTTTTCCGTTCGATTGAGGAATCCGCTGCGTCAAGACAAATACCGTTTCCAACACCCGAACAATTTTACCAGTCAGACATGCGCCCCTCAAGCGAATACCCCGTGTTTCACATGGGTGCGAGGGGCGCATTGCTTTACAACGGCAGAATCTATGGGATGATGGAACGAATTACTTTGGCCCCGATGCAATCGCGATGTAGGGGGCCGGTCGGTGCCCGTTCGGGGACCAACGAATTGCCAAACGATTTTCGGAGTGGGAAATGAAGAATCCGTTGGCTCGCGCAGCCGCATGCTTGTTGACATTGGCCATTGTCTGTTTGAATCTTTCATTAGCTTCGGCCCAGACGTACACAACCATGGTCAACAACGGCGCATCCAGCAATCGCGTTGACATGATTTTTATTGGCGACGGTTACTTGGCTGGCCAATTGGAAACAACATATGTTTCGCACATCCAGGGAACACTTGACCACTTCTTCAGCAACCCGATTTCGAATCCCCTGAATCGTTACAGTTCGTTCTTCAATGTGCATCGCGTGAACATCGCGAGTAATCAGGAAGGAGCGGACAAACCACTTGACAACATCTATGTCGATACCGCTCTCGACGCGAGTTACTCGTGGGGCGGTGGAGTCGAACGATGCCTGTATTTCAATACCAGCAAGGCAAGTATTGCTGTCAACACCGCGTTGGCGGGAAGTGGAATCGATACGAACGACGGGATGCTACTGGGAGTTGTAAACGACTCAAAATATGGTGGCTGCGGTGGTAGCTGGGGTGTTTACGCCGGCGCCAATAGCCTTGCTCGCGAAATAGCCATTCACGAAATTGGTCATTCGTTTGCAAACCTTGCGGACGAGTATTTTTACACGAACGACCATTATTCTGGAAATGAACCAAGCACTTGGAATGTTACGACCGATCCGAATCTGGGTAAATGGGATCGTTGGTTAGGCTACGTTGACCCTGACACCGATATCGGCGCTATCGGCTATTACGAAGGTGCCCAATACAATGCAACTGGGATCTATCGCCCGTCCGACAATTCAAAGATGCGGGCGCTCAACCGACCGTTTGATGCCATCAGCCGCGAAAAATTCATCAACGACATTTATGAGGAAGTTGATCCTCTCGACGGCTGGCTCGACAACGGTAACATTCTGCTCAACCCCGACGAACTTTGGGTCGATACCGTTGATCCCATGGTGATCAACGTGGAGTGGTTTATCGACGGCGTCTCGACTGGATTGTTTGGTGAAACGCTCGACATTTCCAGCCTGGGTCTTGCGAATGGCGATTATGTTTTGACCGCACATGCGTACGATGGAATTCTAGATCACGCCTTCTCCGGAGACTCACTGGACTGGTGGCGTTTGGATGGAACGGCTCTGCAGCAGGATATCAGTTGGAATATCACCTATGCGGTTCCCGAGCCGACATCGACTTTGCTGTTGGGACTGGGGATTGGCCTCGTATCGTTGAAGCGACGACGAAAACGTTGAACCCACGGACTGTGCGTTTTGCACGCGAATCGAGTCAACGTTTGAAATCGCTCGCTAATTGAATCCCGCGGGCTGACAATGCATTTTCGTCGTTTCATCGCCAGCGATTTTGAAGAATATCAGTCCTGGTTTTCGGATCCCGAGATCTTGCGCTGGCTCGGTCCCGCACCGGATGCCGAATGGCTCAATCATGTACTGAATGATACCGAGGGCGCCCAGTTCGTCGGTGAATGTAACGGTGTGACCCAAGCGGTAATCGGTGTGATTTTCGCATCGGAAACAAATCGTATTCACGTCATTACCGATTTTGCCGTTCATCCCTCATGGCAGCGCACGGGTACAGCTCAGCAGGCTTTAAAAGCCGTTGAAACAATTTTGTTCAAGCGCGAAAAGCTTCCCATCGTGACTTATATCGATCAACAAAACCTGCGGGCGATCGGCTTTTTCACCAAATCAGAATACGTCAGGTTTGGTGCTGTCGTCGATCAAATGGTCGAGTTGAGGAAGGTTCCGTAGCGTGCTGTTTCCGGAAAAGAGTCATGAACTTCGGCACCTCCCGCGACTACTTGTCCGCTGAACCACTATCTCAAATTCCAAATTCTCAATAGACTCCATCGTTTTTGGAACGGCAGAATCGAAGAGACAAAATATGAAGTCGAAGTCATTGGCTTATGACGCCTACCAGGAGTTAGCCGATCACTATGCGGCCGGGATCGATCGCAAACCCCATAATGCCTTTTACGAATGGCCCGCGATGGAGGCACTGTGGCCAGAGCTGAATGGCAAGTTCGTGTTGGATGCTGGCTGTGGTCCAGGAGTGTACGCGGAACGCTTGCTCGCTCGCGGTGCGCAAGTCATTTCTGTCGACGTCAGTGACCGGATGATTGAATTGGCGCGCGAACGTGTCGGCGAAGGCGCGGATCTACGCATTATGGATCTAACGCAATTCCCTTTGAGTTTTGAAGACGAACAATTTGACTTCATCAATGCACCGCTGTTTCTCGATTACATTGCAGATTGGCGTGAGTTGTTCCGCGAATTCTGGCGAATCCTGAAGCCGGGCGGTGCTGTGCAGTTTTCCTGCGGCCATCCTGCGTTCGACGCAGAGTACTATCGCACCAGTCAATATTTTGCCGTTGAGCAAGTTTCCTGCGTTTGGAAGGGATTTGGCAAAAACGTTGAGATGCCGTCCTTCCGTCGCTCGCTGTCCGAAATCCTGATGCCTGTTATCGAAGCTGGATTTCACCTTGATCAGATTGTCGAACCCAGACCGACTGACGACTTTCGCCGCGCCGACCCCATTCGCTATCAACGCCTCATGCATCGACCAGGGTTTTTGTGTGTAAAAGCGATCAAGCCAATATAGATTGCCCCAAGCGGCGGCTTTTTTGGAGTTCAGAGCTTGAGAACCGCGACATACAGGCGCCAACGATTTTTTTACCCAATATCCTACGCCCCAGATTCCCCACAGATATTGGCCCAATTAGACTATCCCGATCACTTTAGAATGACGTCATTCACCTGGCGGTTGGGATTCGTTGCTCAATGCTGAAAATCCTTTGTTTTTGTCAGGCCATTTCTCTCGCGATTTCAATTCTGGAGCATGACCGATGCGTCAAATAGTAGTTCTTGCCATACTCGTTTTATCGTTTCAATCGTCCGTCAATGCACAAGATTGGAAGTTTGCAAAACTAAAAAATAATACAGTCAACTATGGCCAGATCTCGGGAAACTCAATTGTCACGGAGGGCCAGTTCACCGACGCCACCACTACGTATCAAGTGCTCGAAGAACGTGATCCATTCGTCAAAATCACGGATGGAAAATCGACGGGATGGTGTTTCAAAATTAGCCTTACGCAAGTTCAGGGATTGAACGAAGCAGCTCCGGAATCGCCCGATCCAAGTCGAATTGACGTCGACCATCCGCTGCTTGCGAGCAAGGTTTTCGTCAAACCCAACGCCGATGCTCGAATGGGTGCCCGTCGAATCAAAAAAGGTGAAATCGACTGGCCGGCTACCGTAAGTGCAGTGCAAGCTGACTGGCTGTTTCTTGGCGACGGTTGGGTCAGGAGCACTGAAGTATGGACTCTCGATGAGGCATTTGACTTTTACAACGACGAAGTCAAGCGAAATCCCAATTCGGCAAACGCTTGGTACCACCGCGGTATCTGCTGGAACGAAAAGGGAGAGCCTGAATTTGCAATCAAGGATATCAGTCGCGGACTCACGTTGGACCCCAAAAATGGCGCAGCGTATGCCAGGATTGCTTTAATCAAAAGCGGACTTAACGATCACGCAGGAGCCATTTCAAACTACGATCAAGCAATCAAACTCGAACCACAGAATAGTTCGTATTGGAATAACCGCAGCATTCAAAAACGGCTGCTTGGCGACCTGACGGGTGCAATTGCCGATGCATCGGAAGCAATTTACCTGGATCCCAAAGACCCGTTTCCCTTTATCAATCGGGCGTTTGCCAAATCTGCCCAAGCGGATTTCTCTGGTGCGATTGTCGATTGCGATCATGCAATTGCGTTGGACGATGACAACGCTACACCTTTTCGAATTCGGGGGATTTCCAAGCTAATGGTGCGGGACTTTCCGGGATGTGAAGAAGATTTGACAAAAGCAATTTCGCTCAACTCCAACAATGCGTTCTTGTACTTTTTTCGTGCTAACTCAAAGTTGCAGCGAGGCGCATTCGAAGAAGCCATTGCAGATACAAACGATGCCATTTCGCTTGATTCATCCAATGCCGACTTTTATCAAGTTCGAGCGGATGCGAATTTCGAATTAGGCAATTTTTCTAATGCGATCGATGATTACAACAGGGCAATAAAATTGAAGCCACAGAGTGTGGATTGTCATTTGCGGCGCATCGATGCCAAACGAAATCTCAATGATCTACCCGGTGCGATTGAGTTCAGTAATGCGGCAGTGGAAGCGTTACCAAGTGAGGCAAGAATTTACAATAAACGAGGTAACGTTTTGGCTGCTTTGAATCGGTTGAACGAAGCGCTAGACGACTTCGAAAACGCATCGCTGCTAGAACCCCAAGATTCCGACTACCACCGAAATTGTGGCCTCGTGAACATGATGCTGGGTAATTTCGTTTTCGCCGAGTTGAACTATGATGAGTGCATCGCCTTGGATCCTGGCATTCCATCCGACTATGCCTATCGAGGATTGGCAAAAGGACAACGTGGCAAGCTTGATGCAGCATTACAAGATCATGACGAATCCATTCGACTTGAACCCCAAAATGCTTTTAATTTTTGCGCACGAGCCGAAACTCATGTACGTGCAAATGATTTTGGCGCAGCATTTTCAGATTTGGAGGCAGCACTCAAGCTACATCCAAATTCCTTCCGTGCCAAGGTTCAAATGTCGTTTCTGTTGTCCGTTTGCCCGAATCCTGAAATGCGTGATCTGGAAACGGCAATGAAACTCGCGGATGAATTGGTCAATCTTGACCAGAACAATGCAGATGCGATGAATGCCAAAGCCTGCGCCCATGCATTGAAAGGTGAATTCGAAGCGGCAATAGAGTGGGAAGAAAAGGCCATGAAAGATGAGATTTGGCGGGCTAATTCTTATTCGTGGGGAGGAAACGTCGCGGAGGAGCGAATTTCCTGTTGGAAGGCCGGGAAACTTTGGTTGGTCGGTGAATAACCATTTTCAGTGCATGCCCATTGCAAGGAAATAGATTGACTGCATCTCTTAACAACAATGCCACATTTTTATCCAACCCACTAAACGTTCCGGCTCGAGAAGCGTTTCTCTTAACTGGCCAACATCGGGGTCGGTTGAAACAATAGAAAGGTACCGCCTATGAATGGTCCGATGTTGATTCCTTCCAATTTGGTTTTTGGAACTATTGAACCGCTAAATTCAGATGTCAACGAATTTTTGGTATCAAATCTCCAACGCCCCAGATTCCTAACAGATATCGGCGCAATTAAACTATGCGACTAGCAACTTCCTATTTTGGTGATGTGCCCAATGACAAATCACTCCAGTGAAGATAATACAAATACCGAGCTCGAAAAGTTTGTGCTTTTCACCCGCGCGCAGTTAGAAGAGATGAGGTGGCCCACGGTTGACGGGCGCGCGTCTCCTTAAGGATTGCGGGTCATTTCGAAGCGGTTTGGTGACAGGTAATCTATTGATGAATGTCGGCGAATTGAGTTGTAGTAGTTGATGTATTCCTGGATTTCTCGAAACGCTTCTTTCGAGGATTGGTAAGTTTTCATCTCTAGCTCCGTTTTGATGGTTCCGAAACAGGATTCCATGAACGCGTTGTCATAGCATTCACCAGCGCGACTCATGCTTTGTTTCATCTCAGCGCGGCTCAAAATGTTTCGATATTCTTTGGCTGCGTATTGTCCGCCACGATCCGAGTGGTGGATCAGTCCTGGCTTTGGCTGCCGAAGCTTGATTGCGTTCTTGAGCGACTGAACCACCAACGCTGCGTCCATCCGTATTTCCAGTGACCATCCGACGATTTTCCTTGAGAATAGATCCATTAACATCGCCAGATATGCGAACTGGTTTTGCAATCCGATGTAAGTGATGTCACCAACCCAAATTTGATTCACATCGTTGACTTCGAATCCCTCGAGCAGCAAGTTTTCGTTGTACCCCAGTGTATGTTTGCTTTCAGTGGTTCGCGGCTTGAATGACTTTGGCTGAATCGCCACAAGGCCCATTTGACCCATGATTTTACGGGCTTTGCTGCGACTGCAGGAAACTCCTTGCTCCTGAAGTTCACATGCGATTCGTCGTGCGCCGTAGCGCCGTCGATGCTGCAGAAAGATGTCCTGAATCATCGGGCCGAGATCCTCGTCTTGCTGTTGATAATGGTTTGGACCAGCATTCTTCCAATCGTAAAACGCGCTCCGTGAAACTTCCAAAACGTCGCAGAGTTGCGTTACATCAAATTCTTCTTGAGACAACACAGAGATCACTTCGTAAATCTCTGTCACTCGTGCTGGCTTAAAATGCCCAACGCTTTTTTTAGGATATCTCGCTCCCGCTGAGTCCGTCGCAGTTCTTCTCGAAGCTCTTTGACTTCGCCATCAAGCGTTTCAGCTACAACGCCTCCCTCGGCTACAAGCTCTGCCTTCCAACGATGAACCAGACTCGCGTTTCCGATTCCAAGATTCTCAGAAACGGACTTTGCGGAATATCCATCGAGCAACATCTGAACGGCCTGATGTTTGAATTCACGATCGAATTTACGACGGGTTCGCTTGACTGCTTGACGTTGCTTTTTGGCCATCTTGGCCCTCCTAAGTTGTGCCCTCAAGACCTACAATCTTAGAGTCTCGCGCGCCCGTCAACCGTGGGCCACCTCAAGACGTTGAGAATCTGGGATGTGGACTCGGGAAAAGAAATTGGTCGCATTGAAGGAATGGACGAAGCAATTATCCACTTAGCAATTAGTCTTGACGGCACAACGCTCTTTGCCCTTGGAGTAAGTGGTCAGGAGTCAGCATTTGACTTAAAGACGGGGAAGGAACTCGATATCGAGCCTGAGCCAAACAGATACGGGCCGATATTTTCAAAAAACAGAAAGTGGTTGGCTACGTTTATGTTCAATGACATTTTTTTGATCGATCGCACATTTTCAAAAAACAACTCGAAAGAATTGAGCTTTAGAAAAGCCAAAGCATTCGGCAGCAAAGACTGGCACATGAAAATGGCACTTGATGCAAATACGTTCGGCGACAAGTTTGGGGAAGAGTTTCACTTGCGAAGGGCGGGCGATCAAAGAACTTTCGACTAATTGGTTGTCAGCGTTTTGTACATGTTGGATTGATTATCTGAAAAAAAAGCCTAACGCATGCAAGCAGGAGACAAGCTGCAACCAGGTAATACCAAATTATCATCAAGGCCCAAGTTTCTGGAAAGGTTGCGAAATCCCACTTTAATGTTGCAACACTGACGAAGGCGATCGGCCAGAGAAATAAGATTGGCAGTTTTAGCGTTCCCAGCCGTTTTCCAATCGGAAGCAGAGAAACGAAAAGTATGCCCATCAAGATCGGCAATGTTGAATTACGGTGTCGATCGTCGAGGAACTCTCGTTGCAGGAAAAACTTGCTTGTGCACGTTAATGGGCCAAAAATATATCGATAGTATTGTTCGGGATAGATCCAGGCTTCATTTTCGACAATCGTTCTTTGCGATCCTTGGATCGCGACCTTATGAAATATGTCCCAAATGGAACCAGAATTCTTGTTCGGTTCGTAACACAATTGCATCTGCATCATCTCGTCTTGTTGTTTTCCGACCTCAAATGACCTTTGATAGACCGAAGTCAACCACAGATAGTGAAACACAATCGCTACAGTGATTGCGAGAAATAGCAGGCAACCGTAACAACCGCTGCCGGAGTCGCCAGCACCGTTACGGTAATAGCCGCCACCGCCTCCTCCATTACCGCCGCCATTGCCGCCTTGACCGTAGTTGCCGCCATTTCCGGAGTTATTCGAGCCTTGATTGCCGCCAATATAGGCCTGGGATGTCCAGTTGCCACTTGATGGAGGCGTTCCAAATTTTGCATCGATAGGATCAAGGCTCCACTGCTTTGAATAATCTGGAGGTTTGTACGACATGGATTCACCCGCAACACTGTTGAATTGACGACGATTCAGTTTTTCTTTGTTACTTGGTCAGCAGCGCAATAACGATTCGAGTCAAGTTTAAATCCCCTGCCCCCAGTTCAGTGATGACGAAAACCACACGATGACTATTAACTGAAATGGTCACGTATGATGGGACGAAATTCTCCTGCTTCGTATTACTCGGTCGGTAGTCTGGCCCCGAGGAATATGACACTCCGCTGGTTTGGGATTTAGAACCTGTCCAGCCGATCCTTACAAGAAAAAGGCTGGAAGGGATTTTCAAATAGGTTCTAAGGAATTTCTACTGAGCTTCAATTTCACTTTCATCCCAGAAGTCCACAACGTGCAGCGGGTCTTCCATGATGTAAGGAATGTAATTTGTCGCTACCGGCCGCCATCCAACTCGAAACCCCAAGGAACGTGCAATTTCTCGAGCATTCCGGAATTCATCAAAACTATCGGCATGAACGAAAAAGTAAATCGTTGTATCTGAAGGATCACCCGCGGCTTTAATAAGTTTTTGGAGATCAATAGTACCTGTTTGGCTACTTCGCACCTTCATTTCGACTTGAAGCTGTACGACTTGGCGTTCGCTACGAGTCATCGTCATCGCGTGTGTCGGATGCCATGAGTCGCTTCGATCATTGCAGAATTCGACAAGGAAATCCCATGATATTGAACCATTGTTGTGGTCATACGCTTCAGCAATGATTCGTTGATAGGTGTCCTTGGGGTACTCGATTGCAGCACATTGTCCTTTCGAGCAATCAAAATACGCATTAGTAAATCCATCGGGTTTTTTTTCCAACGATGGCGCGGCCTTGGGAGGCTCGTAGTTCCTCAATTGCAATGCAATCGAGCATGCAATCAGCACCAAGACGCCGATCACGTTTGTAATTATATCGAGGAATGAATCAAGTGACTCATCCGATTCAAGCGAACTTTCCAGGTATCGCGACATGGTTCACTCCTTTTCAAAAATCTAGTTTGTCATCGGCATTCACGATGTCATATCCATGCCTGAGGCTGGCAGGAAATGCGTTTTTCGCCTCCCAAAATGTGTCGATACCGCTCGGTCGAATCAGGAACACTACATATTCAGAATTTGAATCTTTGATCCGATCAACCAGAGTTTTCCATTTGTTTGAGCCGGAGACGTCCCCTGCATCAATTGTCAACTCTTCCGGATGAATTCTGATACCATCACTAAAACACTCGACAAAAACTGGCTTCAATCCGTCTTGAGAAGTCCATTGCGATGTAATCACGCGTGATGTCTGAAGTCCGATAATAGCCATGACGGCAATGATCAAGGTTAGAACACCAATGACACCAGAAAGCGCGTCCAAGAATGGAAACAATGAGACGCTGGAGTCGTTCCTGAATTTCATCAGCATTTTGTGACGTTGTTTTTTCATGTTGTTTTCAAATGATTCGTTCAGAATATTTGGAGTCGAATTGAGGCATCTTTCTTCCTATTGGTTTGCAAAAAGGATTCTCTTCCATAGTGGCTGTCGTTTGTTGCCATTGTGCATTGGGCCACTAGTTTGGCTGCTTTGCGATATAGCACCGTTTTCAGATTTAAATTGGCTCAAATTATCCAATTCCGTTTCAGATTTGGTCGAGGCACTCTGTTGCTCGGCGAGCTGTCGTAGTTTTTGGATTTCAACGATGGCCTTCGCTAAGTATTTTCTCAGATCGACTTGATGGTTCGCGTTCACATGCTCCGCTGTTGAATTTAGCTGGCGGACAGATTGCTGGAGGGAAACAAAGTTCTCATTCAGCAACGCAACCTCACTTTGTGTTCATGATCAAACCACCCTGGCACCAGAATAAAATCAATGGATTCATCGACATCATCCTTGCATTGCAACGGTAAGATTGCAGGTTTTTAAAAATAATTCCACGCCATAGCCAAATCGCGATCAAATTACAGATCGAGTCCTGTGCCACGAAATCCAATTGTTTCGAAAACGCCCGCCAGCAGATTCCTTGAAAAAACAATCGACTCCGCCACACTCACATTCTTGTCTGCCTCTTCGCATTCCGTGGTCAGAATTGGAATGACTTCGCAATCTGGTGCAACGCGTTTTCACCTCCGCCACAAATAACGCGATGGCGTCATCGCCCAATTTGTCTGCCGTTGCTACGGGACCGTAATCCGTTGTCCAACGACACAATATGTGTCCGCAGCCACAGGCCGACGGTCCCGCTTGCAAATCATTCAACCAGATTCGCGTTGGCTTTGGTTTATTGGCGAGCAGTTTTTTTATCCGCTCAAGGTGCGCCTGAAATGCCGACTCGTAAAAAACAGAAACCCATGGATAACATTTCACGAGTTCATCGTCGCCGGCTCCACCGACCTCAGGGAATTTGTGTCGCCATTCAGGATGCCCTTGCAAACTGCAAATCCATTCGGGATGCTCGTCGGCTAGTTTCTCATTGCGTCCGACTTCGATAAAGTAGTCAATCCTTCCCCGGGATTCGAACATTTCCGCCGCAACCTGTGTTTGCAGCGCGTCATTTTCGCCGTCGAGCACAAGAACCAGATTCTCTGTAGTTGCTAACGTTTCAAGAAATGCATCGTCGACTTGTTTGCAATCGACCACTTGGCCTTGAATCGACAATGGGGAAACTTCCTGAATCGCCTCAGCTCGAAACGCAAACACATTCTGTGAGATCAACAATGTTGCCAAGAAAATAAAACAATCGAACGCATCATTGGTCCGCTTTCGCATCAGAGTCTTCGTGACCGACCAATTTGGTTTCAGGATATTCGGTGGACCAAGCGTACCAACGACACTGGATGCTGGGAACCCATTGCAACTCCTTGCCGCGCAAAGGACCATCAATTCCTCGACCAGCCAACGACCATCGTGTCCCGGTCTCACGGTCCTTGAACGGAGCAGTCCCAGGCGAAATCGTGTCGGGATAAAACGTTAACGTCTTGCCGTCAACTTCCGCGAGAAAAGCGGCGACGGAATCCGTGGGCTTGTACCAAAACACGACGACAGATTTGTCATCCAGTGTGCTGCTCAATACTTCCCGATCTGCAAGGCCTTCGAGCGAAAACGCGATTTGCGATTCGTTGCCTTCCAAGCCAATGACTCGTTGCAATCGTTCCAACCTTGGATCCTGCACGGTAATGGTATCGCTTGCCTCAGCCTCCATGTCCCACGAAAGTTTCTTTTGCGGATACCGCCGGTCGTCAAACAAGTTGTAAGCGGTCGATTCCGGGTGGAGGTACATCCAGTGCTGCCACGAGGTGAGCATGCTGGGAACCCTGTTCATTGTTTTACCTGCCGATGGACCTGCCAACGCTCTGCCAGACAACGCCGACCAAAGTGAACCATCCGGTCCCTTCACCACCATGACGCCATTTCGCCATCCATAGAACTCAAAACCGTAATCCTTTTCGAAGGCCGAAACGTAACCGCCTGCCGGATCATAAAAAAACAAACCGTACGTATCGTTGATGACGCGACTGGTGGTAATGAACCGATCGAGAGGAAAGGCGCCTCCGTTCTGAGCGCCGCGAATCCACGCCAAAACCCGATCATCGGGCTGAATAAAGCCCTTGTCATTTTGCTCGATGCAATAGGAGCAAGGTGGCTCGACCAGCGGCTCGATGGTTTGTTCCGACTTGATTATTGGAAGAGACGCCTCTTGCGATTCGTTACTACCTTGACCACAGACTATCCCATTCGCTGACCATAGAGCGACTCCCAATATCAACAAACGAAGCATGATCATTTTTCCTTGAACTTATTTTTGTGTTTCGGCCTTCACCCAAAAACAATCGCTGAACCGTTGCATGGCGTCTGAAAAATGGATCTCGGTTTCAACCAGGTTTGAATCGGAAATCAAGAACTTTCCACCACCCGGCAGCGACTCATCGTTTTCATAACCAACAAACAAAACACTATGGTACGAACCGGCTGCGACGGGATATCCACAAGCTAAAGCCTGTTTGATTCGATTGACTTCTTGGAGTGTCAAGCCAGGTGTTTGCTTCCATTCGCTTAACCAGTATACGGACAGGTCGAACTTCCTGATGCCGTCACTGGCTTCGGCTTGCAATTCGACAGTCGGTTGCGGGCCAGAATATTCGGCCTGATATGGCATATCGGTTTCGCTGCAAAAACCATACACCTCGATTCCCTTCAAGATATTCATGAAGAAATCGCCATCGTCGGAACGACCGGTCGCGTGGTTTGCCGCCCAGTTGGCGTACTCGATGCTCAGTGGGTCACTGTGTCCCGATGCGGTGGCAATAGCAAACTCAACCGCTTCCATGGACGCAAAGACCGAACAGGTTCCCCGGGCACCTTGACGACGCTGCTCGAGCCCCATCGTTTTGATTTTTTCACTTAGGTCGACGCGATCTGGAAGCTTTTTCCCGACTTCAAAAGCGTTGAACAATAGGTTTGCGACGACTTCATGCCCCGCGCGATTCGGATGGTTGGGAATCGACATCAAATCAGCTAACTTGGCGCCATTTTTAGCAAGCTGTTGAAACTGAATATAGCAATCGACCAACGGTAGTTTGTATTCAGTTGCCAGCCGTCGGATCAGCTCCGCGTATTTTGCCAACGGCGCATCAGCCGACAGGATATCTTCGTGAGTATCCGGAGTTGGAGTCAACAACACGACATGGATATTGTTTGCCACCAAGCGTTCGATCATTGACCGCCATGCCTTCTCGGTTTCCTCCAGTCCGAGTCGTCGATCATTTAATCCATAGTCAATGCAGACTACGTCTGGATTCAATGCGAGCACGTCATCGTCCAATCGCTCGGCGCCGGATCGAGAGTTCTCACCACCAATTGCCGTCACGGAAACATCGATGGTAGCGGTTGGAAATCGTTTCGCCAGCTTCGCATGAAACAAATGGGGGTAAGCATCAAACGTTTGCACAGTCGGCGTTTTGAAATACCCTGCCGGCACAGAATGTCCATGAAACACGACATGAAAGCGACGATTGTTGGGCCATTCTTTCCGCAATGCCTGATGACACTCGTCAAAATATCCATCGGGAACGACATAGCACCCCGCCGCAAAAACTTGAAACGAACCCGACGCGCCGTCAACAGTTTGCGCCGCACAAGACGGAACCAATATGGTAGCGGCAAACACCACAATCCACTGACACCACATTGAGCGATCTAAAGTAAACATTTGAACCGGCGATCCTTGGCCACGAACCTGTAAAAAAGACGGTAACCTGTTGAACAGGACCTGTATCTTATCACCGATCGATGACGCAATGTCGCCATTGGCATGCCCACTGAAGCGTGTGGGACACCGATCGCTAAACCTACAGGAAATGCCCAGCTGAAAAATTGGTTGATTCTTTTCGCAAAAACGTCCATTCCGGTGTCACACGATTTGAACCTCGCTGTACGGCTTGTATCAGTAACCTTCAGAAGATTCAGCAACAGAAATTTGCAGTGCAAAAGGCGAAAAAAATCATGTTTGAACGAACTTTGAAACCTAAAATCTGCGGTAGCCTGGCTCTATTATTTGCGTTTCAGATTGCGACTTGCAATTGCGGCTTTGCTCGACAGCCTCAGGAATCAATCCGCGTGACGGAAGAAACAAGAGTTAATCAAACGAATGAAATCAATGATCAGATCGAAAACAAAGGTTCGTTGGATTCGCTGTCCATTGCCACCGAAAAGACCGAAGTTGATCGAACCGACCCAGAATCTGTGGTTAGAGAATTTATTCGATGCATTCTGGAAAATGATATTCGCGGAATGGCGGAACTGACTGGCGAATCTCAACTCGATCCACTTCCAGAGTCCTATCAACCCGGAGGCTACTACCATAAGACTTATTTTGAACCAGACGCCTATCAACGTGAATTTGCCGAGCAATGGACAGGGCAAATTGAAGAGATGCGTTCAGAAAATGGCGACAGGGATACTTTGTCGGTGAAAATCGATGAGTATTACCATCCAGAGTCCAATCGGTACATAATCGTGAACCTCCAAAAATACGAAAATACTTGGTTTGTGCAATGGATGGATTGTTATCCGGGGGATGTAGTTGAGGCCAATTCGACATTAATCTCCAAAACCGAAAATCTTAAGCCACGTTTGGGACAAATTTTGGACGAGTTTGATTTTTCTAACGAACGCTTGACGGTTCAACATCTTCGACTGTTCTTTTCCAAAGTCCGCGAATTCAAGTTATACGACTACATCCAACGAATGGTCGACGCCGCCAAAGACGAGTCACTACAAAAGGACATTATCGAAACGTTAATTGCGGGCATGAGCAGCGAAAACAGCGAACGCGTACGCGTTTACAGTAGCAAGACACTTGAGAGGATCGGCCCGGCCGCCGTGAATTACCTTAGACCAACCCTTAAGTCTTCTGACCGAGAGCAACGTCTCGAATCATTTATGCTGCTTCACTTTTCCAACCTACCGAAAGAGGAATTTGTGTCGGACTTGATTGAACTACTGAACCATGAGAATCTTGAAATTCAAAAGGACGCCATCATGGCACTCGGTTGGCTTGGTAAGGATGCGAAAAAAGCGATTCCGCTCCTTAAGGCCAAGCTGAACGATGAAAACGAAGAAATCCGCGAAAATGCGAAACAGACGCTCGAAAGTATCGAAGGTGTTTAGCGGACCAACTCCCAACGTCTGAGGGCGGCCATTCTCAATGTTTTTTGCTTCTCGTTCCAAAAGCCCTTACAATCGGGCAACTCAGTCCTGAGTGACGCAACACAAGAGTTGACGATTGAGAGGTCTTTGTGAAATCAATCCATTTGCTGATTGCCACTTTAGTATTTTCCCATTTGTTGAATTCGGGGAAGACGCATGCAATTCAGGAAAGTGAGCAATCCAACAAACGGCCTAACATCTTGGTGATCCTTGCCGACGACATGGGTTACGCTTTGTTCACGAGCCACGCGATACACGCAGAAAAGCATAGTTTTTGAAGGTTTGTTTCACGCTGCTTCGCTTTCAAATTGAGTTCAATTTGGTTCCATTCAGGGTGATTAACTACATTTGACTACACAACAGCTTGCAGCAAATTCAACACGTTTTTTACAGGATTGACTTAACTTCTAAGATTCTTGCCGGTTCGCAATCTGGCCGACGTCTTGCTTCGCGAACGAACAATACCGTCAGCGTCAAATTCAGAATGGAATTTGCAACAACAAAAACCGCCATCGAACATTCCTCCTTTTGTTTTGACATGCGCAAAAAAACACCAGTCAAATAGCTAACTGATGCCTCTATATATAATGCCGCGTTTTCGGCCTGAATTTAGCAACGCAGATCAGCATTCCAGCTATTCATACCCACTACCAATTTAGTTGAAGTGGAAGTCTTAATGGCGACGCGGAGATCAACGAGACTGAGAAAAGCCCAGCTCAATCGACGGTAGGCGTTTAGAATGGTTCTGCTGCCATTCAATTGTTCTGACTTTTAGTTTGATTTAACTCACTCGAATCTCTCATTGTGGTCGCGGTCTCTTTCTTCTTCCCATTGCTCATATTCGTCAGCTAGCTCTCGCAGGTCAGATTGCGTCTTGTCAATTAAAGAATTGATGCATTGATTCTTTAGTGATCGAAGGCAATTGAGTGCGTTTGTTCGATTGCGAATAATTGTGGCCCGAGACCCACTCCACGACCGCGGCGAAATACGATCAACAATCTTTTCTAAAACGGCTTGCTTTTCAGTAGCAAAAGAAAAGATCTTTTGAGCGAAATTGGAAATTGCTGGATTCTGTTGCCCAGATTCGTCTCGGCAGTTTACGAATATCGGACAAATTGCAATTGCAAACAAAATCCTCTCGTGATTCGAACCACACCATTTTATAACGGATTCAACCGGTGCTTTAAAAATTGGTTCTTGACCACGTTCGCGATCTTCACCAAGTGCGATTCGACGCGCCAACCTGTTCTCGCCGTCATCGTCGATTAGGTAGATCGCATTGAGGGTGGCGTTCGTGTAATGTTCAAAAAATGGCTCGAGATATCGTCCTCGGCAATATCGTCCGCTATGTCTTCCCGATGTACACGCAGTGAGGTATCGGTCGAGCAAGGCCAATGCTTCACGTTCCTCAATTCTGGGTACGACGAATCCCGCGATCCATACAATCTTCGGCGTTTGCCCCACGCGATACGAATCGAAAACCGTGTTGTCGACTTGTTGCAAAAACCAGAAACAGTGACCAGTTAAATCTTTTTTGAAATTTTCGGATAGCTCACCCGTGTGAATCACAAGTGACGACAGGATTTCAGCAACGGCCAGTTGCCCATCCTTCATATTGGCGATTCGAGCGAGCAAGGTTGCCATTTGATCTTTAGAAAACGATGTCCGAGGTCTTTTTGAGGGCAGTACACAAAATTGATTGGCGTTAGCCAAACCGAGTTCCAACGACTTCTCCATTCGATCGAAAGCGCTATCGTCAAAATCTGTATAGCATTGAAATGTGGGAAAGTGATTGCCGAAGCATGTATCGTTTAGCATCCAGTCAAGAAAGTCGCCCACAGCAATTCTCGAATTCCGTTTCGCCCACTCAGAAAATAGGGCATGGAGGAATTTCAAGTCCGGCATTTGGACTGCGTCCTCACCTAGTGTTTTTTTAGCGGTGACAAAAATCGGCATGATATCCGCCACTGACTGGCCAACACCTTCGCCAAACGTCCATACGAAGTTGGAATGATTGTATGTAAGCAAATCCGGCATCAAGTCAGTCAATAAAGGCAAGTCGTTTGCGGATTGATTTCCCACCGATCTGATTTCGTCGTGATAGTCTTCCCAACTTGCTTTCTTTTCGTGTACAGCTTCGTCGGCCAAATGATACCACCAGTTGGAAAGTACACGGGCTCGAATTGAGGTTGCCAGACAATCAGGTTCAAGGCTTTTACAAACGGTTTCCAGTTTCTCGCGAGAATTGGCGTCTAGATCCTCCGAATAGGCCAGCAACCTGCGAGTGGCCAACCAACCGCTGGCCCAACCATCGACCCCTTTGAACAACCGGGCAACTTCTGTAATCTCCGACGTCAACCCGACCTTTTTCCAAATGCCAAAGAGGGCATCTGCAACAACCTCGCGAATCAACCTTCCATGCACAGTCTTCTGGGAGCCCGCCTTCGATGCGAGTTCAAGAAACAGTCGAAACCAGTTCTTTGTGTCCTTGGCGGATTCAGGCATCCATCCGTAGTCTCGAATTTTGCCACCGAATTCATTTCCATGAAAATTCTGAAACTCCTCGGTCTTTAATGCAGCTTCCAAAAAGTCCCTTCCGACCCTCTGTTCTTCCAACGACTCGCTGAAAACCAAACTTTCTACAATTTTAAATCGCTGTTCAGGAGTCGAATTCGTCCCTGAATACATGCAATAGAATAAAGAGCTTACAGTATCGTCTGAAGACCGCGAGTTGTCATCGTCATGAGTTACCGTTTCAAATCGAACCAACAGCTTAATCGCATTGTCGAAGTTGCTTGTGTCATAAGCTAACGATCGAATCAAATTGGAAAACGAATATTTGTAGTTCGCAATCTGATCGTCCGCGATTGCTTTGAATCCTTTGGTCAGCACATCCAACGCGACTTTTTCATTGACACAAGCAAGTAGGTCAAAGATTTCACGGTTTGTACCGTGTAGGTTTGAGAGGTCTCCAAATTGACCTTCGGGTGATAACAAATGAGTAACAAGTTTTTGAACGTGCTGACAATCGTATAAGTAGCTCAAGCGACGCGCTAACGACTTTCCAATTCGCTGAACGTTGGCATGCAGAAATGTCTCAATAAGGGTTGCTTGCGGAATTGAACTCAGCGCACGCGCTCCCAAACGATTCGCAATTGCATGCGGAAGCACTGCCCTCCATTGACCACGTGCTTGAACTAACCCGCGTCTGAACAGCTCTGTTATGTCTCGGTAAAGATCGACTGTGCTGATTCCCGCAAAGTCAGCCAAAATCGCGAGTTCAGAGTCTGCACCAGTTGCATCAACATCAAATGAGTATACGAGGCTGCACGCTTCTGCCGATCTAAGAAGTCTCTGGCTTTTCTCATGACGCTGGTAAAACAAACGTTCAAACAACTCTTCGTCGCGTAGTTGAGAAATCTCGCCCTGCGACTCGACCGTACTTGCCATGGCCATCGCTATTCGTGCGTTTCCACCTGCGAACTTGACGGTCTTTTCAATATCGGAATTTGAAAGAGTTCCATACTTACTTGAAACAATTCGCGTGATGATGTGATTTGACGATGGATCAATTCGATACGCCTGGGTTCCCTCGGAGAGATCATCACGAATGTCGTATTCAACCGTAACCAAACGCAAATTAGAGTTTGCTTTCTTGAGAATCTCGGCGAGCCTGTTGTGGGACTTGGAACCACAGTTGTCGACTATGATGATTCCATCCTTATCGATCAGTTGCTCGACCAGTACGTTTGGTTGCGGCGATGGGTTGTCGGCGAGATCCGCATAGATCACAGAGTTTTTACTTGGTATAGCAGAATCTGTCTCTAGTCTTTCATCAAAGAGAGCTTGAACGAATCGTGTTTTGCCTACGCCGGATAGGCCGACGATTCTGATGGATGATGAATTCGACAGTAACAGTTTGCGAAGTTCGGAAATAGCTTCGAGAATAGACTCTCGTTTGCCAGTTCTCGTCGAAACGACTCGCGCCAGTTCATCCATCAAATACTCGGCGTCCTCCCGATCTTCGCGATACGCCCGCCCAGAGTAGGGTTGCCAACCGGTGAGAGGTTTTCCAATTGCATGTTTCAACCAAACGACCACCATAGGATGTCGTTCTGCCCAGTCTGCAAGTTTGCGATTGTGATAGAATCGGCATGTCAAAAATTCGGCATCAGTTTCGTTCTCGCCCACAACACTCGACATCGCATTCAGGCGATTTTTGAGGGCCGTCTCTTTGGCACAACTATCTTTAGTCGAAACGATTAAATATGAACCATGCGCCTTCGCGAGACGGCGAATCGAATCTCGCAAGACTCCTTTAGGCATCATCTCGTCACGGATTTTTGACGCAGGAAACGACTCCGCCTTGACTTGAAACCCGTTCGTCGCGCAAGGTAAAAAGCCATCGTTTGGAATGGTGGTCGGTAGTTCAACGGCAACGTCGATGCCTCCATCTGCCGCACGCTGGTCTCCACCCCATTCAACGCAGCTTTCGCTTTGCCCAGCAAGCTTGACCTCAGCCTTGCACAGCCGCGCAACAAGTTCTCTGGCCTGTGTATCATTTAGTGCCACGATTTCTTCGGCGTTGACTGTAAATGCTGGGTGCATCGGAGCTTCCTGATGAGATAACTTTGAAGCTCTATTGTAGAAGTGCCGCTCCTAATAGTAACCACTTCTGTGGCCCGTTATGGATAAGTCATGCTGATTCCAAATACGTATGACACGATTCCATCGGTTTCGGTTCGTGTTGGCTACTCAAGTCATTCTCAAAAATAGCCATCTCGATTTTTTTCGTTATGTTCCCAACTGCTAACGCCTGCACTGTTTCATATACGCGCGGCAAACGTGGAACGATATAGTTACGTGTCACGGTCAATTGTGGAGCACGGCAAACATTTTCTTACTTACTCTGCCTGCGACACAGTAATCCCAGCCAACAGATACACAATATCGTGTTTTTTCTCAGAAAGCATTCCTGAACAATGACTGATAACCCGTTTGATTTGCCTCGCGATGAAATGAGAGCACTTGGCTATCGCGTCGTCGACATGATCGTTGACCATTTTGAGACCGTTGATGAAAAACGACCGGTTACTCGCGCCACGCGACAGGAAATGGACTGGTTGTTGCAAGAGCCGATTCCAGAATTACCAACGCCTGCTATGGAAGTGCTGGATCATGTTGAGAAAAATATTTTTGAGAATAGTGCCCATCTCGATCATGCAAAGTTCTATTCGTTTGTTCCCTCACCGAACAATATTGTCAGCACATTGACGGATGCTCTGGCAACAGGTTTCAATTTATTCTCGGGCGCGTGGGTTTCGTCGCCAGGGGCGGCTGAGCTGGAGATGCTGACGACAAACTGGCTACTACGGTTATTCGGCTTCCCAGTCGTTGAAGGTGGAGGTTTGTTTGTCAGCGGCGGCTCGATGGCGAATCTAACAGCCATGGTAACCGCGAGGCAAAACATTCTTGGCGATGACTTTTCGAAGGGCATCGTGTATTGGTCGGATCAAACACATTCCTCAGTAGAGCGAGCGGCGCGCGTTATCGGGCTTCGCAAAGAACAAATACGTATCATTGAAACCGATGACGACTTTCAAATTCGAGTTGACTCATTGAAGGCAGCTGTTGAGGCCGATGCCGCCGATGGCAAACGTCCGTTCATGATCGTCGCCAACGGAGGCACTACGAATACCGCAGCCGTGGATCCGCTGTACACGCTCAGCACTTTGTGCCGGCATCACAACATGTGGTTCCATGTTGATGCGGCTTACGGAGGAGCGGCAATATTGAGTGCAAAAGGCAAGGCTCGTTTGTCGGGTATCGAGCTTGCGGATTCCGTAACCATTGATCCTCACAAATGGTTTCATCAACCGTACGAGATCGGCTGCCTGCTGGTACGTGACAACAAAAAACTGTCTGGCACGTTTCGCACCCAGCCTGTCTACCTACGCGACCTTGCTGGTGCCGCAGAAGAGGTCAACTTCTATGATCTTGGCATTCAGCTGACTCGACGATTTCGCGCATTCAAGTTTTACATGTCAATGAAGACTTATGGCATCGGTGCGTTTCGCAAGTCTGTGGAATCGTCGATTGAATTGGCTGAACACCTTCAACAGCACCTGGAATCACGGCCTAACTGGGAAGTCATCACAACTGCCAGCCTCGCCGTTATCAATTTTCGCTACAACCCATATCTTGATGATAAACCGCAACCGAATGCCGTTTCAATGGATCGGGCGTTAGATCAACTCAACCAGCACCTTTCTGATCGAATCATCGCCGATGGCAAAGCGATGTTGGCGACAACGATCGTCAACCATCAAACGGTCTTGCGCATGTGCTTAATTAATCCACGGACAACGATCGAAGATTTGATGTCGACTATTGAACAGTTGGAAGAATACGCCGAGGTAGATGAAATGTCTCTGCCGTAATGAGCTGGACCAGAAATTCAAGGTCGGCGACGAGAAAGTCCCAGCAGTCCGGCGATAAGAAAAAGCCCAAACGATGATGGTTCAGGAACCGCTGAGACGCTGAACGTAATGTTGTTTTCGTCGCCGACATCGTAGACGACAACGCCATTCGCGTCCGTATATGACAGCTGATGAAGGGTCGAACTAGTGCTTGGCGACGGCGTTAGAGTTACGCCGAGACCGGGTAGATTTCTAGTCGAAAGGGGGTTGTTGAAATCCAATGCACGCATGCTGAAAGGATTCGTGGTCGGCGTTGTATAGTAGATGAACACAGAGTCGGTGGCCGCCGGACTTCCGTCATTCATCACGTAGAGCGTGTAGTCCGCACGGTTCGACGCATCAATAATCGTCCGGGAGACACCGCTGGAGAACGAAATTGTTCCACTTTTCGCTGCTCCGGCATAGTCGTTTGTTGCAAAGAAACTGCTTCCGGAAGATGGCGTATTTTCGTCTACCACAAAGCTGGCGGTCCAAGTGTCACCGATTCCAATGATGGAGTGACCATCAGAAGCTCCGACCGGGATCACCCCGGAAAAAGTGTAGACCAAATCCGCCCGTGCGACCGAAGGTAACGCCAAAAGCGCACACAAGATAAATACCTTGAAAAAGTGAAATAATGACATCGAGCAACTTCTGCGATCACCACACATCGTTTGTTTTCCTTGTTGTTTGATGCGATGCCTTGGGAGAAAAGCTCTCCTCATATGTGGTGATGCTTTAACTGCCAGGCAAGCACAAGAAATCACGAAAAATATCAGGTCGCTGTTTTCTCTTTCAAAAGAAGACGTCGAATTCGAAATCTTGAACGGGAAAATCGCCTTGATTTTGGCGAAGATGGGCGGAAAGTTTGTGCTCAACCGAATCATTTGATGAAGTTATTGGGCTTTGACGCAAAACCCCCGACATTTTTGCTTTATTGGTCCTTCCCCGATCGAGGTACGAATTACTCCAGAAGTCCACTTTGGGGTCCGCCTCGGTTGAGTGGCCTAAAAATGGCCGAACTGGCACTCGCACACAAATTCGGGGCGATCGCGACATAACACGCTCTGCCCGAGTTGAATTCGGGTACTTGAGCGATTTCATACAAAATGTCCTTTTTTTCTGTGCTCGCAAACCGGAGCTTGCATCACTACGGATAGGAGGGTGAGCAGATTCAGCTCTCCCAATATGGTGTGATTTCTGCCAAGACATTTGATCCAGAGGAAGAGCGATGACTCACCTGGTTTTGTTCCGTTCCAATTACTTACCGCGATCTTTTGGGGCTGTTGTTCTCGCGCTGTTGTTTACCGTCTCATTCAATTCGGCATGTTGGGGCCAACGGACTTGGACGGGAGCGTCCGACTCCAATTACGGCAATGCATCGAATTGGGGCCCAAGCGGCGTACCCACTATCCAAGCCATTTTTGCCGGCGGCCCAGAAACGGTGCAATGGGACAACGATTACGCGGTAGCACTGTTATCGGTGTATGGAAAACATCGCTTTGAATCTCAGCCGGGCTCGTCCGTCTTCAATTACAGCATGACCGACGCCCTCTTGGGTGACGGAAGCGACTTGACGCTTGAACGGATCAATCTCATCGCAACCGAAGATGTCCAGGTTGGCTTCCAGGCCGGAAACTCAATGCTGACGATTGGAAACTTGGCGAGTTGGGATGTCGGCGAAGATTTTCGAGTCGGCACAGCGACAGGTGCAACTGGAACCGTCAATGTTCAAGACGGCGGAGTTCTTAATACGGGTACAGCGACAGATCCAGGCCAACTAATTCTTTTTGATACGTACATTGGGTACGAACCTGGTTCGACCGGAGTTGTGAATGTGTCCGGATTCAATGGTGTTGTTGAAGAACGCTCCAGGTGGATGACGGGATACAGCTTGTGGGTCGGCCACGAAGGTGGCACCGGAACGCTGACGATTGAAGACGGTGGGCTGGTTGACTCACCTTGGTCAGGATTCATCGGTGTCAATTCTAATTCGAATGGAAATGTGACGGTGAAAGGGTTCAATTCCACCGGAAACGTCGCTTCGACCTGGAGCATGAACGGCATTTTGCGGGTAGGGGTCGCAGGCACCGGAATCCTGAACATTGAGGACGGTGGGAAGATTGATACTTTCGGTTTCGGAATCATCGGCTCACGTTCTGGCAACGGCAACGTTACGGTCAAAGGTTTCAATACAAACGGAAATGCCTCTTCGAAATGGAAGATAGAAGAGGGATTGTCTGTCGGTGGCAACGGTACCGGAACACTAACGATCGAAAACGGTGGGTTGGTTGACATCGGATACGATGGAGATGTGGGCTCAGGGACGGGCTCAATCGGCACCGTGACGGTGCGAGGGTTTAATACCAACGGAAATGCCGCTTCAACTTGGAGAATGGGACGCGATTTGCAGGTCGGTGCCTTCCAAAACGGATACGGAACACTCAATGTCAACGACGGTGGACTGGTTGATACAACGGACGGAGCCATAATCGGCTTAGGTTCCGGCTCAAGCGGAACCGTGACGGTGCGAGGATTTAACACCAGTGGAAATATCGCTTCCACTTGGACAGTGGGAGGCGAAGTTGTAATTGGTAGAAATGGCGGCAACGGAACACTGAATGTCAATGACGGCGGAATCGTGGAATCTGGCACGGATACAGGAGAATCGTCTATAGGTACGGGTTCCAGTTCTTCCGGAATCGTGAATGTGTCCGGGTTTAGTACCGAAAGCTCCACGTGGAATGTGCGAAACGCTTTGTCTGTTGGTATTGACGGCGGTTCGGGAACACTTACCGTCAACGATGGTGGGCTGGTTGATGCCGGTTCGGTTGGTTTAATTGGTATAAATTCCGGCTCGACCGGCACAGTGACGGTGCAAGGGTTTAGTACTAGCGGAGACGTCGCTTCAACGTTGAGATTTGGAAACTCTTTATTTATCGGCGAGGATGGTGGTACCGGAACGCTCAATGTCAACGATGGTGGCCTGGTTGAGACATTGGGAAGCGGGAGAATCAGCGAAGGTATTGGCTCGAACGGGACCGTGACAGTTCAGGGGGCGGACGCCAGCGGAGATGCCTCTTCAAGCTGGAATGTGGGAGCCGTTTTGCAGGTCGGGAGAAACGGCGGAATCGGAACGCTTAACGTTTTAAACGGCGGAGTCGTAAATTCGGGGACGGCTACCGATCCTGGCAGTTCCTTATATTATCACTCGTTCATTGGCGACGGGACCGGTTCGACAGGAATTGTGAATGTGTCCGGGTTTGATACAACAAGATCCACCTGGACCGTGAGGGGCGATTTAAATGTTGGGGCCGGTGGCAGCGGGTCGTTGACCATTAGTGACTTTGGAGTCGTCAATGCTGAGAACACTGTGAACGTTAGCAGTCTGGGATCGGTGGTACTGAACTCCGAAGGGCTACTCAATGCCGGAATCATTGACCTTTCGGAAGGAACCGCGACGGCTCTGACGCTCGATGGCGGACGCTTGAATGCCAATCAATTGATTGCCGATTCGTTTTTCATGTTAGACGGTGAGATGAACGTCGATGAATACGTCGCGGCGACAACTGGACTGACGCCAACGTTTGGTCAGATGGATGGCTTGATGACTTTTGGCGATTCGCCGGGAACAAGCTTTGTCGCTGGAAACTACGAGCATCATGGCGGGTTAATGGAGTTTGAGTTCCAGGAAGATGAGGCTGGGATCAGCCATGATTTGTTAACCATTGCGGGTAACCTGGATCTGCTGGGAGGTGAAATGTTGCTCATTGACGAAACGTTCAGTTCGGGTTTCGTTCCGGATTACGGATTCGAGCTGATATTTGTCAACGTGCAAGGAACGTTGAACGGGACGTTTGACGGTTTGGCTGAGGACGCGTTTGTGGGAATGCTCGGCGGGCGAAACATGCGAATCACCTATCAAGCCGGAGATGGCAATGACATTGCATTGTTCGCAACCGTACCCGAGCCGGGATCGGCTGCGGTCCTATTGTTATTCGGAGTCGCTGTTGCAGTTCGTCGAGGAAAAAAACAGTCGAGATAGTCAAGCAGAAGTGTGACTTGAGCGAAGACCGCAACCCCATGGAAAGCAGTATCGCTCACAGTAATTCGCTTCCGCTTCTCTAAAAAATCAATATGAACTTAGAATCTGCGTGTTTGTCGTTTGCGACCCTACCAATATTCAAATTGGATGATTTTCGTTTAGCTGGCAGCATGGACAGCCGCATCTTAGAATTGAAGCGTATTGCGAAGGGTAACCATGATCCGATGAATGACGATACGACTCAAGTTCTGCTGGACAGATATCGAAATGGCGATGCATCGGTCGTTGGCGAGTTGTTTCAGTTGCATCGAGAACGTCTTCGGCGGATGGTGTCGGTCCGACTGAGTCCCCATGTGCGATCGCGCGTCGACGAATCAGATATCTTGCAGGAAACGCTACTTCAAGCGAACAACCATATCCAGGACTATATCGAAAAACCGCCGATGCCGTTTTTCATCTGGTTGCGATGGTTGACGTCGCAACAAATCAACCAATGCCACCGGTTTCATCTTGATGCGCAGAAACGCGATGCAAGAAAACGCGAAGATATTGGCAACGCAAATAGTCCCCTATCCGCAATCCTGGCGACTCAGTTTGCTTTGTCGACACCCAGTAAGATCGCGTCAAAAAAAGAGATGGTGGCGATCGCAATTCGTGTGCTTGACCAACTGAAACCGACGGATCGAGAAATTCTCTCCATGCGGCATTTCGAGAACATGACCAATCAGGAAATTGCGATCGCCCTCAAGATCGAACCGTCCAACGCCAGCACTCGATATGTAAGGGCGCTGTCTAAACTGCGCCGCGCACTGGACAAGTTTCCCGGGTTTTCAGAAATGCCAAAGGACAAAGATCAAGCATGAACACTGACGACCGCGACCTGGAATCCGATGATGGCGATTCGCAAAACTTTGACCCAGAGGTCGTTCGGCTTGCCGAAGAGTTTGGAAGTCGACTCAAGAACGGTGAAGATGCCACGATTGACGAATACGTTCAACGCTACCCGGAATTCGACGCACAGATCAGGCACCTTTTCACAGCACTGCTTGCGATGGAGAACATCGCAGATGCGATAGCCAACAAACCGATGATAACGCAATCCTTGGACTCGGGTTCCAGAGGATCCAAAAAGCCCTTTGATCAACACCCAGTCAGTTTTAATGCTGGCTCGGTCATTAACGACCGTTACACGTTACAGCAGAAGATCGGCGAAGGAGGCATGGGAGAAGTATGGACAGCCAAGCAGTCTCAACCCGTTAAACGTAAAGTCGCGATCAAGCTGATAAAAACCGGGATGGATTCAAAGGCGGTGCTAAATCGTTTTGAACAAGAGCGGCAAGCGCTCGCGATGATGGACCACCCAAGCATCGCCAAGATCCTCGATGGCGGCATGACGGCTACTGGCCAGCCATTTTTTGTGATGGAATTGGTCAACGGACTCCCAATCACAAGATTTTGCGACGAAGCCAAGCTCACGCTTCGCGAACGGCTTGAGATATTTGCTCCTGTTTGCCAAGCCGTACAACATGCCCACCACAAAGGAATTGTTCATCGTGATCTAAAGCCCGCCAACATCCTGGTAACGATGATTGATGGCAAACCAGTTCCCAAGGTCATTGATTTTGGCGTGTCAAAGGCAGTCGGGGGAAAGTTGACCGAGAACACTGTCGAAACTCAGTTCGGGGCCGTCGTTGGGACTATGGAGTATATGTCACCTGAACAAGCGGGGTTCTCGGGCGAGGATGTGGATACGCGGGCGGACATTTATTCGCTGGGTGTCATTCTGTATGAATTGTTGACCGGACTACGGCCGATCGACAGCAAGCGGTTGCGCAAGGCTGCCTTTGCCGAAATGGTTCGGATGATCAAAGAAGAAGAACCATCAAAACCTTCGACTCGATTGTCCACCGATGACTCATTGCCGTCGCTGGCGGTCATGCGCCACACCGATCCGAAGAAGCTTCTTTCGAATCTGCGGGGAGAACTGGATTGGATCGTCCTCAAGTGCCTTGAAAAGAGCCGTGAACGCCGTTACGAAACAGCAAACGGTTTGGCTCGGGAAATCCAGCGCTACCTGGACGACGAACCTGTTGAAGCCCGCCCCCCCAGCGTCACGTACCGTATCGGGAAATTGATACGGCGCAACAAAGTTCCAGTCATCGCCGCGAGTCTTGTTGCCGCCGCGTTGATCGCCGGCATCATCGGCACGACTTACGGTCTTTTTGAAGCCCAACGACAAACCGTCATCGCCAATGAAAACGCGGAAGGCGAACGACTTGCCCGAATCGAAGAAGAAAAAGCGAAGCAGCGAGCCGAGAAGAATGCCGAAGGCGAACGACTTGCCCGAATTGACGAACAAAAAGCAACCCTGCGAGCCGAGCAGCGAGCAGCGCAACTAGCCAAAGGCAACGAAATCATCGCTGGGATTTTCGAAGACCTTGATATTAATCGAGTTCGCGAAGGTGACGAGCCGCTGGAGGCCGTGCTGGCCACCCGTTTGATCAAAGCTGGTGACGAATTGGAAGGAGAGTCAATCGGCGATCCTTTTGAAGTGGCCAAACTGCAAGTCATTCTGGCGACCTCATTGAAAAACCTCGGTTTTGTCAAAGAAGCAATTCCACTTCAGCAGAAAGGTCTGGCAACGCTTCAGAAACTTTTTGGAGAAGAAGACATCAATACGATTCAAGCCATGAGCAGTCTTGGCTGCCTCTATCGGGATATTGGAGATTGGGAAAAAGCTTTTCCACTATTCGAGGAGGCACTCAGCCTGGCCCGAGCTCACCTGGGAAACGAGCACATTGGCACACATTCTTTACTTAGCAACCTGGGCGGAATCCATTCTCGGAACGGCGAAATTGAGAAAGCGAAGATCCTTTTTAAAGAAGCAATCCAGCTAGGTGTTGCTGCTTATGGCGAAGACGATCCGCATGTACTAACCGCGAGGGGCTCACTTGCCCGTGAATACGTGGAATCCGGTGAGGTGGCAAAGGGGATTGCTCTCCTTGAGCAAAATCTGGAAATAAGCAAACGTGTGCATGGAGACGACCATCCGAAGACCCTTACCTGTACAAATGTTCTTGCACGCGCCCATGTAGAATCCGGCGACAGCGAAAAACAGATTCCAATCCTTAAGGAATTATTGAATCTGCAACGCAAGCAACGCGGCAAAGACCATCCAGCGACGCTCAAAACGATGAGTCTTCTCGCGGGAGCTTACAATGGTAACGGAAACTTCGAGCTGGCGATTGAACTGCTTTCAGAAGCCTACGAGCTCAGCCTCGCCAGGTTTGGAGCAGATTACCGTGGGACGCTCGTATTGACGAATAACCTTGCCGTTCTCCTGTCGAACAACGGCCAGCTTGATAAAGCAATCCAATTGCTTGAACAGGTCGCCAAAATCTACTCAACGAAACACGGCCCAACCCACGATCGCACATTGAATGTCATGAGTAACCTTGCCCAAGCGTATAATGATGCTGGCAATGCGAAAAAGGCTCTAACGATTCTCGAAACGACTGCAAATCTCCTGACAAAGAAACACGGTGACGGTCATCCGGGAACGCTCGTCGTGATGAATTATCTGGCGATTGCCTACGAGGCGACCGGTGATACGGAAAAGGCATTGCAAATAGCGAAACGTCTACTGGAAATTCGGCAACGTGATTTTGATGAAAACCATCCTCAGACACTCAGAGCCCTGAACACTCTAGCGGTCATGTTAGTCAGGTCCGGAGAATTCGAATTGGCACTTGAGCATTTTCAAGACAACCTGAGACGAAGAAAGGCGAAGTTTGGTGATCGTCATCCTGAAACTACGCTGGGCATTCACAATCTTTCTTGGGCTCACAGGATGGCCGGCAATCTGGATGAAGCTCTTCCACTGGCCCTCGAGGCGTATGCGCTAAGAATAGAAATCGAGGGACCGGATCATCCAGATAGATTTTCTTCCATCATCAACCTCGGCACAATTTATTGGCTTAACGGCGATTTTGATGAGGCGGTCAAGGCCTTAACCGAGTCGGTCGAGTTATCCAAAAAAGCACTCGGTCCACGACACCCCAGAACGCTGGTTGCTGAACAGAGATTGGCGTGTGTGTTTCGAGATTCTGGTCAACTTCAAAGAGCACGGCAAATGCTTGAGGGGGCCTTGGAAAAACAAAAATCAAAACCCGGCCCATCGCATAAAGAAACTCTTGATACGATGGACGAATTGGCGGTGACGTTGCTTGCGGAGGAAAAATTTAAGGAGGCTGAGGCTATGGCCAGAGAATGTCTCGAGCTACGCAAACAAGAAAGACCGGATCATTGGACATACTTTCAAACGCAATCTATTCTCGGTCGAATCATTGCCAGCGATGACAATCCAGGTGAAGGCGAATCGTTGTTGATTGCTGCTTTCGAGGGCATGAAGCGACAACGGTCGAAGATCCCATTTCAGTCTCGGATTCGATTGAGAAAGTGCCTGGAGAGTCTAATCTTGGTTTGTGAAAAAACAAAAGACAAAGAGGGTTTGGCGAAATGGAATAAGGAACTTCAGTCGTTGTCAGAACGGAAACCTAATTGAACCATCCCTATTGATGACTTCACAGTATTCGTAGATTTCAACCGGTCGTTGTTCGACTTCGACTGGCTGTTTGTTAAAACCGACGGACGTTTCATGAAGGAGAAATTCCGATTGAGTTCGAGTCCATCACTATTTCGAAGTACGAAAATCGCATGTCATTCGTATTGAAGGACAATTGACTCGGTATGGATACAACTGTTCGACAATAATTTGATCTGCTTTACTGGTTGGAATCAAATTCGATCGCTCAGCCTGGAACATCCATATTGGACGCATCATCCGCCAACACTCATCGTTTTGCAACGAATCCCTTAAGTTCAACATAAGGTGTCAAGTACTCATCTTTAATCGGCTCTGTTCGACAGAGGTCGGTCGATAGGTATTTCTTGTTGGAGTCCGGAAGTAATGTAACGACCGTTGCCTTGTCGCCCAGTTCATTCTTGAGTTTGATTGCACCCAATATATTCGATCCCGACGAAATCCCAACGGCCAAGCCGAGCCGCTGACACATTTGCTGAGCCATCAGGATGGCATCGCCATCCCAGACGTCAACGATTTCATCTAGCTCGTCAAGCTGAATCAAGGCTGGAATGAACTCGTCAGAAATTCCTTGAATCCGATGCGTTCCAACTCGTTTCCCTGTTCGTAACGTCGGCGAGTTGGCTGGCTCCAGCGGATGAACGAAAACATTCGAATCATTGCGACGTAAATATCGGCCGACGCCCATCACTGTTCCGCCGGTTCCTACACCTGCCACAAACGCATCCGCCGTGACACCAAATTGCTCAAGTTGCCTTTCGACTTCCGGGCCGGTGCCAGTTTCATGGGCTTCCAGGTTTGCATTGTTTTCAAATTGAAGCGGAAGGAAACAATTCGAATGCGAAGCAGCAAAACTTTTCGCAAGTTCAACCGAACCGACGAATCCACCTTGCTCATGGGAAACTGGTACAACTTCCGCTCCGAATGAATGAATCAGTTGCACACGCTCACTGCTCATCCAGTTCGGCATATAGACTCGGACGTCATGCCCAAGTGCTCGACCAATCGCGGCAAATGAAATCCCTGTATTGCCGCTCGATGCCTCGACAATCGTGTCGCCCGGTTTCAGCGAACCATCGGCGTAGGCGGAACGGATGATATGCAGCGCCATCCGATCCTTGACGCTACCGGTCATGTTTTCGGATTCGTATTTGGCGAATACCGACTGGGTTCGGCCGTCGATTTCGTATTCGATTCGCAGCAGCGGCGTCGTGCCAACCAGTGCAGCAATATTCTCTACGGATGAATTCATAGTATTCGTTGGTTGTAGCCGGTCGTTGTTCGACTTCGATTTGCCGTTTGTTGTACCGGCGGATTTGTTTTGCGATGGTGACAAGTATTTCATGTTAATTCCGTTAAGGAGCCAGTCTTTGGATTTTCCAGGTTTGGTCGTCAGGTATCCAGCGGTACTCAATTCGATCGTGCAACCGGTTTTTGCCACCTTGCCAAAACTCGATGCGAGTTGGTCTGACACGATAGCCTCCCCATGATGGCGGCATAGGGATTTCGCCGTTGGAGAATTTTTGTTTGAGTTCCGCAAACTTGTTTTGCAGCAGACTGCGGTTGGAGACAACGGTGCTTTGCTCTGAGACCCACGCTCCCAACTGACTGCCTCTGGGACGGAGCGCAAAATATTTCAATGATTCGGCAGCGCCGACTTTCTCGGCGACTCCATGAACCTCGACTTGACGTTGCAACTCATACCAGGGAAACAGCAGTGCGACATTAGGATGGTTGGCGATGTGGTTTGCTTTTCGGCTGTTGTAGTTGGTGAAGAAAACGAAGCCGTCATCGTCAAAGTATTTGAGTAACACCGTACGCTGCGTTGGGTGTCCGTCAGTGTCCACAGTCGACAAGGCCATCGCATTGGGTTCAAGGATTTCTGCAGAACTTGCCTCCTGAAACCAAGTTTCAAACTGCCTCATCGGATTAGGATCGACGGATT
Organism: Pirellulaceae bacterium; assembly: GCA_041399045.1. Lineage (GTDB taxonomy): Bacteria > Planctomycetota > Planctomycetia > Pirellulales > Pirellulaceae > BJ22. Next base: position 927,955 of record JAWKTO010000002.1, read on the forward strand.
CAACGTCCATCGAACGTTCGGCATATTCCTGTCTGAGTTGATTCAAGTCCATCAGGTATTTACGCCTTTGTCAGTTGCATAAGTTCTTCTATGTTCCGAACAATCGCGGTCAGGTCGTTTCGTTTCCAAATTATCGCGTCGATCTCCAAATGGTCGTCCGTAACAACTGCGTGGATAGTTTCATCGGATGCCGCGATCGCCTCAGTGCCGTTTTCAGCCCGGTAAACTTCAATCTTTGTGGAACTCGTTTTCGAATCGCCTTCTACGAGAACAATGTCGCAATCGCCCATCATGGAATCAAACTGCTGATATTTTTGAGAATTCGGCTGACCGTTTTCGGATTGAATGCCGGGCTTTGGCCAGAAAATCGCGTTCATGCCATTCGTGAGAATTCCAACTGCTGCCGAACCGGCTTCGCGATGGCGATGAGAGTCTTTTCCCGGCGTGTCCAACTCATGATTGTGATGAGTGTGTTTAATCGTGCCAACACGATAGCCTTGCCGAGTCAACTCAGTCACCAGTTCGACAATCAATGTCGTTTTGCCACTGTTCTTGCGACCAATGATGTGCAGGCGTTTCGGCGTTGGCTCAGTCATGGTCCATAACCGCCATGGGTAGTTGCGAGATGGTCGGTTCACTCAGTAGATATTCGAGCACCTGATGTGCTGAATAGCTGGTCGCCGCTGGGTCGTTCAGAAACTTGTGAATTTCAGCGGCCTCCTCGCCGCACGTTATGATCATATCCTCTTCGCCCGACTGTTTACGAACCTGAGCCAAGTCAATATTCGCCATCAATCCGTTGCAAACACATTTACGCCCTGTGGACTCCTCGATCTGACCGCCTTTGTTCGTATAGCGATCGACCGGTTCGCCTGGACAACGCCAGCCTAGCCCGCCATCCTCTTTTTTGTAACCGTGACGGAGATACCCCAGATCACAAACACGCTTTCTTTGTTCATAAACCGACGGCACGGAAAGCGAACCTTCCAATTGCAATACCTTGAAAGGAAATCCGGTCGGTGACGCCAACGGGTCGGTGAATACATCGGTGGTGCCCATGCGACTCATCTGAATCGCTTTTCGTTTTATCGCCGCGCTCATTCCTGACTCTTCACAAAATGCGAACGCCGTTCCGATCTGCACGCCGCTCGCCCCATTGGCAATCGCCTCGGCGATCTTCTTGGGAGTTCCATAGGATCCAGCTAACCAAAACGGAAGTGCGAGTTGCCGAAACGCTTCCAGATCGACTTCATCACGCTTGCCGTAGATTGGTTCGCCACGAGAATTGGTTTGAAGCGCACCGCGAGGGGAAGCGTTGTGGCCACCGGCAGTGTGACCTTCGACGACAAACCCATCGACTTTTCCTTTAGATTTCTTTGCCAGCATGGCGGCCAATGTCGCCGAAGCGACAATCGCCAGAAATTTTGGGCGTGTTAGCCACGGGAGTCGACCGCCCGTAAACTGATTTGGATTAAAACGAGTAACGAAAACGTCGTTGGAATCTGCGCCGTCCACATTCAGTGCCATTTCGACCGGTTCACCAGCAGCCAAAAGATCAAGTACCTCCGGAATATGACGCGGGATACCGGCGCCCATCAGGACATAGTCCACACCTGCCAGCATCGCGCCAAATAGTGATGGCAGTGTAGGAAGTTGAATTTTCTCCAATAGGTTCACGCCGACCAGGCCGTCGTGATCCTCCTTGGCAAGGTAGACTTCGACAAAATTTGCGACGACCAATAGTTCCAGTTGAGCTTGCGTCGGTTCGTTGCTCAGCAACGAAATTGATTTGAAAGGTGCGTCGGCCGCCTTGCCACCTTCGATGAAATACCGATCCAATACACGTTTCGCCATTTCTTCAAATGGGAACATTGACAAAGCCTGGCGCAAATGCCCGTCACGATCACCCAGTTGCAGCCGTCGGGCGAGAACCACGTCTAGCGCGGTTCCTGAGACCACGCCAAGTTGGCCTTCCATTGAAACCGCCCGGGCCAGTCGCCAATCAGAGACTGCGACGCCCATTCCGCCTTGAATGATCTTTGGATATTGATCTGTCTTCATCGAAACACCAGGGTTAATCAGATCTCAATTACGAATTGCCGCTCGACCAATCGTACACCGATGACGGTCTGAAGTTGATGGTTCGAAGGTAATTCACCAGCTAACAAGGCGTAATTCTTTTGTAAGTTCATTTTGTGGTTCAATACATCGCTTGGCGAGTCAACGATTCACTCATCCGCGGATCGCCAACGGCAAAGAGGTTCGTTCTGGACGCGATCCAAAGTGCTGCCATTCCGTAGACCGCAACGACGGAAACGACGGTTCCGATTTCAATGAAACTGATTGTCAATCCGTCGTTCGATTGTGGAATCACGATCCAGTATAGGTCCAGGTAATGCACGACTAACAACCAGACCGCCCAGAATGCCATCGCTTTTGAATTCGATTTAACGTGCCGTGACATGAACCCGCAAAACGGCAGAATAAAGTGGGCAATCAAAAGAAAAATGGCTAACCACCCCCAACTGTTGGTGTAACCGGTCGCCGTTGACATGCCTCGTTTGACCAGCCAACCTGTTGTCTCCGGCATATTTGCGTACCACAACAACATGTATTGGCTGAATCCGATATAGGCCCAGAAAAAAACAAAGGCAAACAGCAGCCGCCCCAGGTCACGTTGGAGTTCCTCCGAAAAAACATTCGGAACGAGTTTGAGCTTGTTGAACGTCAAGACGACCAGCAATAACGTAGCCAGTCCGGATACGACACATCCGGCGAAATAGTAGACACCAAAGATCGTGCTGAACCAGGCTGGATCCAGACTCATCAGCAAGTCAAATGCTCCGAAGGTCAATGAAAACCCGAATAAAATCGTCGCGATCCCCGACCACCATTCCATTCTTAGCGTCGACCTGTAGTCGCTCGTTTTGTCTTGTGCGGTTGACGTTCGAAAATAGAAAACAGCCAGCGCAATCCAGATCGCAAACAATACGAGCCACGTTACCAGGAATCTTGTATTGTTGAGGTATGGCTTGGTAGGCAAGTGGCCTTCCGAATGGTCAGCATGCCCGTGTTCGACGGTCGGTTCCTGCGCAATCAAATGTGAAACCAAGATGACGTTTGAATCGTCAGAGTCGAATGCATGGCCGTGCGACTCTGACTGTGCATCGTGCTTCTTCGACCACGAATAGACCATTCCATCGCCTTGCCAGACTGACCATGCGATCGGCAAAAACAGGATCCCAACCACCAGCAGATTCAGGCAAAATATTTCGGCCAGCCGCCGCACAACAACGGCCCAGCCCGCACGCATCAAATGTTGAATCAGTACAAAAAACAGCGAGCCTAGTGAAATACTTAGCACAAATGCAAACGCAACCAGATAAGCTTGAAAGAACTTGTGCCCTGCATCATCCACGAACTGGCAGTTAATCCACGCAACTGCGATACCACCGACCGCCAGCGCAAGTAGAATGACAACAGGCTTCCCTATCGAACTCAAACGGCAGTTGGCCAGTTCCGTCAAATTGACTTGATTTGTGTGTTCAGTCACGATTCGATCCAGTCTCGAAGTCACTCATTGGTTTTTGGTTCTTCAGTTAGCGGTGTTTCGACAATCGCAACGGGCTGAGTCGTTTGCAGATGTCGCACGTAGGCAACGATTGCCCATCGGTCTTTGACACTGATCTGAGTTTTGTATCCAGGCATGTTGCGAATTCCATCTCCAATCGCTTGGAAGATCTGACCTTCCGGTCGATCGTGAATTTCCTGAGTCAGCAAGTTCGTGGGCGGAACCCATTTGGTTTCCTTGAGCGCAATCGCATGTTGATGAACAAGCCCGTTACCACTTCCGTTTTCGTCGTGACAAACGGCACAGAAAATCGCGTATCGTTCCTGACCGCGGCTCACCAATGACTCATCTTCGGCGATGCCATTTGGGAACGAATCGAAGAACTCAATGGCTTGAGTCGATCCCAATTGCACTTCGTGATATCCGCGAAAAAAGTGGTCGTCTTCCCGAAGATGTCCACGGGCAACCGTTCCGGTAACTGGTTTGCGAGTTGCCCGTCCATCGGCGAACAAAGTTGAAGCTTGTTGAGCACGAAATCCGGGTTGGAGATCCATGTCTTGTACGTAGTGAATCTTGGGGAGCGTCGAATAGCTGCTGCGTTTCTGATAAATCAAATACAACGGTATCCAAGTCGCGATGATGACAAAGATCAAACCAACGACCATCCACCACGGCGGACGACGGAGTCGCAACTCGCGCCGCAAACGACCGGGCGTTGGAATAGGAAATTGCTCTTGTTGGTATTCAGTCATCGTTGATGACCTCCACGGCGGTTGCACCCAGTGAATCAAGAAACTCCAACGTTCCCTCTGATTCAAATTTTGGATCGTCCGCCTCAATCACTACAAAGAAGCGATCATCCGTCGCGCGGCGGAACCGATCGCTTTTGAATAGTGGATTGTGCAACATCGGCAACTTGCAAAGCCCCAGCAAGCCAAGCAGCGTCCCAATCGCAGCAAACAACACGGTCATCTCAAACAAGATGGGAATGTTGGCAGGCAGGCTAAACAGGGGCTTGCCGCTTACCAGGTATTCGTAGCCCTGAAATGGCGTCGGGACACCGGGAACTGTTTTGGCGTTGATCCACCAAACCAACAACAGCCCCAGCAGCAGACCGACAACTCCATGCACCAACGTGATCCATGGCAGGATCGTGGGTCGCAATCCCATTGGAACATTGATTCCATGAATTGGCATTGGGCTGTGAACATCCCAATGCAAATACCCTTCGTCGCGAGTTCGCTCGGCAGCGCGAGTCACTGAGGCGACATCTTCAAACTCGGCAATAATCGCATAGGGGACTGACATGTTTATACCTTTGTCATTCTCGTTGCATCAAACATCACGACTAGCTGAAAACTGAACACTGAAAACTGAAAACTCGTTAAGTCCACCAATGTCCCTTCCTTAATTCTTTTGGAACATCCGGATCGGGTTGATAGTCGGCACGTTTCGGCGCGGACTCACCATGGGCCTGAGGCATCACGGTTTTGACTTCGGCCATTGCAACCATCGGCAGAAACCGACAGAACAGCAGGAACAAAGTAAAGAACAAACCGAAACTGCCGAGCAGCATGCCGAGGTCTGTCCAGGTCGGAGCGAACGACGCCCAACTACTTGGCAAGTAGTCGCGACTGAGTGATGTCACAACGATTACGAATCGTTCGAACCACATCCCGATGTTGACGAAAATTGCCACTACGAAAACCAGCCAGACGTTTTGTCTCACGGATCGGACCCACAGAAACTGCGGAGCGATGACGTTGCAAAACGCCATGATGAAGAAAGCCCACCAGTACGGCCCAAGCGGTCGATTCATGAACACGAATTGCTCGTAGTGTTGCCCGCTGTACCAGGCAGTAAAGAACTCCACGGAATATGCGTAGGCCACGATCAACCCGGTGCCCAGCATGACTTTGGCCATGTTTTCAATGTGTCGCGGCGTTATTAGATCCTGCAATCCAAACCATTGCCGACAAGGAATCGCCAAGGTCAATACCATCGCAAACCCGCCAAACACGGCTCCGGCAACAAAGTACGGCGGAAAGATGGTCGTGTGCCAACCGGGAATCAGCGATGTCGCAAAGTCAAATGACACGACGCTGTGAACACTCAGAACCAAAGGAGTCGCAAGCGCGGCCAACAGCAAATAGGCGCGTTCGAATCGCAACCAGTGTCGGTTAGAGCCCGTCCAGCCAAGTGCGAAAAACCCATACAGCTTTTGAGCCATCTTTCCCTTGGCCCGATCCCGCAACGTTGCCAAATCGGGAATCATTCCCATGTACCAAAACAATAAAGAGACGGTCGCATAAGTGCTGATCGCGAATAAATCCCACAGCAGCGGACTGCGAGCCTGGGGCCACATCGCCTGCGTCGTCGGGATGGGAGCCAACCACATCACCAACCAGATTCGACCCACGTGAACGGCGGGGAACAGTCCGGCGCAGATCACCGCAAAGATTGTCATCGCTTCGGCAAAACGATTGATGCCGGTACGCCAGTTTTGTCTCAGCAAAAACAGAATCGCAGATATCAAAGTTCCTGCGTGACCGATACCAACCCAGAACACGAAGTTAATGATGGGAAAGCCCCAACTAACTGTGTTGTTGTTCCCCCAAACCCCAACGCCGGTCGTCAACAAGTAAACCAGCGTCACCAGCAACAGCGACAACAGTGTCAGCGAAATCGAAAACGCGATGTACCATGCGGTCGGCGTTTTTCGCAGCGCCAACTCGGTGACTTTGTCGGTGACGGTTGTGAAGTTGTTGTCACCCAAAACCAACGGCACTCGGGCTCGTGGGTCATTGATTTGTTCTGCGTTTTGAGTCGATTCGTCACCGACGACAATGCTTGTATCAACCGTGGCCATGGTTCGCCTCCTCGGCTGCAGAATCGTTTGCTTCAACGTTGCGAATTTTGGTGAGGAATCGGGTTCGCGGTTTGATATTGGTTTCTTCTAACATCGAATAGGCCCGATCATCCTGATGAGCTTGCGAAACCGCCGAATCTTTATCGTTCAGATCGCCAAATCGAATCGCTTGCGTTGGACAAGCTTGCTGGCAAGCCGTGACGACTTCGCCATCGTCCAGTCCCGCATGAGCTCGATTCCCTTTCGCATGTTCGTTTCTGGCATTGATCCTGGCGGCACTGATTCGCTGTACGCAGTAAGTGCATTTCTCCATCACGCCACGCATGCGAACGGAGACTTCTGGATTGAAAGCCATCTGTTCCAACTCGGTGACTTCCTGATTCTGTTGCTGATCGGGAACCGCCATCCAGGGTTGAGCGGGCGCTTTCGGATTCGACGCGTGATAGTCGAAGTAGTTAAACCGCCTGACTTTGTAGGGACAGTTGTTGGCACAGTAGCGAGTCCCGACGCAGCGGTTGTAAACCATCGCGTTCAGCCCCTCGGTATCGTGCACGGTAGCTGCGACGGGACAAACCTGTTCGCAAGGCGCGTCTTCGCAATGTGCACAAGCCATGGGAACATGAACCACATCAGGCGAATCGACTTCGCCTTTGAAATAGCGGTCGATGCGAAGCCAGTGCATTTCGCGATTTTGCAGCACGTTGACTTTGCCAACGATTGGAATATTGTTCTCGGCCTGGCAAGCAACGACGCAAGCGTTGCAACCCACGCAGGCGTTCAGGTCAATCGACATGCCCCATGCACTTGGCGAGTCGAACGGTTCGGGCTGGTTGAACATCGGCGCAGCTTTGGGAACATGAAACTCAGAGTGAACGGCGCGTGCGCCTTGCTGGTGCTTGTGAAGAGTTGTTTCGCGAACCAGCATCCCCGGTTTGGCTGGCTTGCCAACTCTTTTCTCATGTCCCCACATCCCGATCGCATCGACTAGATGGTGTTCCTGGGTACATGCCAGCTTGTGGTGTTTTCCAGTGCGAGAGATCTTTGCACCGGTTGTTGTGTAGCGGTTCGCCGCCGTCCGAATATTGTAAACGTTAGTGCCGACACCCTCGGCAATCATCCCGGTTTGTCTTCCATAGCCTAGTGGCAGCGAGATTGCGCCCGGAGTTTGACCGGGTTGGATCAGAACCGGAATTTCATCCAGCTTGATCTCTGAACCTAGCTCAATAGAGATCACATCGCCGTTTGATAGACCGTGCTGATCGGCATCCTGCTTGGAAATTAGTGCCGCATTGTCCCAAGTCAATTTGGTCAGCGGATCAGGCAGTTCTTGCAACCACCCGTTGTTGGAGAATCGACCGTCGTAGGTTGACGAATCAGGAACAAAACAGATTTCAAACCCATCTTTGATCTCCGTGTTGGTCATGTTCGGCAAGTTGGCCTGCGGCAACTCAACGACCTCATACTGCGAATCCGCCAACACTCCATCGTGCAACAACCGATTCCATTGTTTGTTGGTTTCGATTTTGAATTTTTCACGGGCCGTTTCGCGAACCAGACTCATTCCGTTCTCAACCGGCTGCCCGATTGCCAACGACAACAATTCAACTTCGGACATTCCATCGAACAAAGGATAGATCAACGGTTGACCGATACTGTACGTTCCGTCCCAGGCTCGACCGTCCTGCCACGATTCCAGAAAATGGGCTGCGGGCGCATGCCAGGTACATTGCTTTGCGGTTTCATTGTCGAACAGGCCGAGATGGATGGAAGTTAGTTTAGAATTGCCTTGAAGTGCAAGTTTCACGTCCGCCGGACAGTCGTAAACCGGATTGCCACCGAGAATCAATAAGAGTTCAACCGATTTACCTTGCAAAGCGCCGGCAAGATCCTCGATCGCCTGCACGTTGGATTTGTTTTCTGCCTGCGGTTCGGCGGTATAAGTCACCGTGGTTCCGACGCAGCCCAATGACTGGTTGAGGGCGTGAACTAAAGCGTGAACTTCTGGAGGCTGTGTGGGGCCAGCGATTAAAAGACTTGACGAACCGGAATGGCGAAGCTCGGCGATCAGTTGGTCGACGCGATGGGCAAGTCCATTTGAATCACTGACAGGCTGGGAATCTGTCTTACTGCTAAAACCCAGACCAGTTGCAATTGCTTGAACCAAACCGAGCATCTGCGAGGGGAGAATCGTCTGCCGGATATCTGCAGCCGCACCGGTGATTGAGTAGCCCGTTTCAAACGACCACAAGCGACTATATTCTTGCGCTTCCGGATCGCGACCCGATGCCCAGTCGCGACACCAACGCTGGTGACCGGGGTGGGTGCCGAGGATATCCGCATCAAGACAAACAATCGTTCTGGCATTTTTCAGCTGGAACTGTGGACGCACGGCTTGACCGAATGCGACTTTCGACCCTTCGAATTCGTTGTCCCGATCTAAAGGTTGATAGACGTGCCATCGCGCCGACGGAAATTTCGACTCAAACGTCTTGCGCATCCGCGTGAACGTCGGGCTATCGGATGACTGGGCTAAGACATGAAGTCCGCGGCCGTTTTGTTTTTGCATCGCCGCGAACAAAGGCTTCATGTAGTTCTCAAATGTCTCCCGCGAATTCTCGGTTGCCGATGGAGTTTTTGAGTTGTCGTTTGAACGTGAATCAACTTCAGGAGCGTTGGCTGGTCGATAAACGTAGCCGCGCGTTCGATCGGGATCATAAAGCTCAAGAATGCTGGCTTGTGCGAATACTCCTGCCGCTCCGTTCGAGAATGGATGAAGTTCGTTGCCTTCGATTTTGATCGGTCGACCATCAACACTCTTTGCCAGAATGCCTGTTGCCACTCCGCCCAGTTCAAACTGGGTGGCAAAATGTTCGGCAACCCCGGGCAAAAATCCTTCGGTTCGCTCGGACTGAGGCCGCACAACTTGCTCGGGCCAGCGTCGACACCCGGTAATACTCGCGCCGGCCAAGGCCAGTGACGCCGCCATCAATCGCGTGAATTGTCGACGACTCAGTCCCGTTAAATCCATTTTGGTTGCGTTGGGAAATTCGCGTTGCAACTGATCGAGCACTTCGGGAGTCTGCGACAACTCGTCGATGCTACGCCAGTACCGATCGTGATTGTTAGTCGAAGTTGCCAAGACTTCCGACGAATCTTTTATTGGGTTCGCCGTGTCAACGGTTTCTGAATTATTGCGAATCCAGCTACTTTGGACTTCTTGTTTTTTTTCTAGCGATGACATGCGGTGCAATTCGTCAAAAATTGTGATGTATGTATCTCGTACTTCTCCAACAGTTCCTTCCCAAGTTCCTCTTGAGTCTTCCCGATGATCGATGGATCCCATTCCATATTGGTGACTTCCGCGCGCGGTCTTAGAATTGGTTCCGGGTTACGGTGACATTCAAGGCACCATGCCATCGAAAGGGCCTTATCCTGATGCACGACTTCCATCTGGTCGATGCGACCATGGCAACTGACGCAGCCGACACCGTGATTAACATGGGCCGAATGGTTGAAGAACACGAAATCTGGCTGGTCGTGGATCTTCAACCATGAGATGGGTTTGCCGGTCGCATAGCTTTCGCTGACCAACTCCAATGTTTCCGCATCTGACTTGATGCTCGCATGGCAATTCATGCAGATTTTTGTATCAGGGATCGCCGCAAACGAAGTCGACTCGACGGTTGAATGACAGTACCGACAATCCATCTTCAACTGGCCAGCGTGCATCGCATGTGAAAAAGGTACAGGCTGTACCGGACGATATCCAATGTCCGTCGTTTCAGGAGAGATAAACAGCCAAGTCACAAGCGGCACGTACGTCAAAACTCCAATCGCGAGGATGACCAAACCCGGCACCAGATAGTTTGCCCAACGGGGAAACAGGTGTCTGTCCGAGGCGACTTGATTGGTTGTGTCCGCTGACATTTGGGGCTCCCTGTTACTTGATGATGAAGAAAAGGAAGAACCACAAAACCAGCCAGACGAGGCCGATCGACCAAAACAAAACCGTTTGCCTGGCCAGTTGCATTTGTGCCGTAGTCGACAATTGCAACTCGCTGTGCATCACGATTGCTGCGCCGGAACCTATGACCCACAAAAAATGCAAAGCCAACACGGCCGTTGCGATGACAAACAACAACGAGAAAGTTGATGCATATCGTTCGGATTGACTGGCGATCGTTGTTTCGCCAAAGGAACGAAACGGAGTTGATACAGTTGCCGCCCAATCGGTTGGAGCCAACTGGCCTTCCGCTGCAGGAACGACCCACTTGCCAAGCTGCGGCGCTGATGACGCCGCCAGTTGATTCCCGGTCGCGCTGACATAAGCGACCAGACCTTCGATCTCCTCTCGTGTCAGGACATCCATCAATCCTTCGGGCATCGCGGACACTTTTGATTTCACCTGATCGTCAATCTCATCGACCGGAATAGTTATTAGTTCATTCGGCTTGAGTAAATCTGTAACCAATTCGATTTGTTCGTCCGTTTCGGAGACAATGACACCCGAAAGAGTGCGTCCATCCATCAACAGAAATGTGTGAGCCTGAAATTTTTCGTTGATCTCCGCTGATGGCTCAAGCATGTGTTGCAGCAGTTTTTCCTGCGGATACTTCTTGATGATCTGGTCAAGCGTTGGGCCTAACTCCTGGCCGGCAACGGCTGCCATGTGACATTTGTTGCAAGTTGCTTTGACAAATGCCTGCATACCAGTCGCAACGGTTTCTTCGTTTTCGTTGACTTCGAAATTCGCAAAATCGTTAAGTTTCCACTTGCGAACGATTGCTGCCGGTTCATTTGTCAATTGAGTTTGCAGGGATGAAAAGTCGGTCGATGCGCTCGACGTCGTGGAGGAACCATCGACTTGGGATTCAAGATTCTGCAGGAAGGCAACCAGGTCTGCGATCTTCGATTCATCAAGAAACGGGTTCCCGCCTTTGGCTGGCATGACCTTGCCAGTCTTATTGGCGGGGTCGTTAGCCGCACGACCATTGCGAATCAAGGATGCAATCGCCGTAGCATCGGACGTTTTTAGAAAATCACTTGCTCGCAAAGAAGGTGCCGCGTTGGCTACGCCGTCTCCGGTCGGCCCATGACATGTCACACAAGACATTCCAAACCATTTTTTTCCGCTCTCGGCACTCCCTGGAGCGAAGGTTGCTGTTTCGGATTCGGCGGCGCTTGCCACTGGAGTGAACTGGTCGCGGATGTCCATATAGATTGGCTCGCCGACAAAAACGCTTGCGATATTCAGCAAGAGCATTCCCAGCAACAACGCACCACTGGCCACCATGATTGCCAACAGGTTTCGGGATTGCGAGACGTTCCATTGCTTCGCTGCCTGGCGACTGAGAACCAAATACCAGGTTCCCCAAGCGGCGGTGGCAAGGGACATCAAGCCCCAGATCAAATCTGTCGAATTGCCAAAGCTGTCTGGAAAACTACTTCGATTGACTAGAAACGACCAGGTGACCATCCCGATAAGAAACAGTTCAATCGCAAACAACAAAAAGAGGCTGCCGGAGATGGAACCACGACCGTAACCGGCATTCGAGGAACGACGGGTGTTGCTGATCCCGGTTTGTTGAACGGAACTGCTCATGTTCAACCTGACTTGGAATGAATCGGTTATTGGTTTCAAACCCCGTGACTTTGGGCGGCAATGAAACCAGGTAAACAATGCAAATCATCACGCTTATGTTCAATTAACGATAAACTACTCTTTTATTCTTGAATATGCAAGCCAGTATTGCTAAAACATGGGCAGTAGCGCACACGAGGGTTTCGGCCAGAGAAATCCATGAAGGTCGCTTCGACTTAAGCTTCACCAATCGCAAGAAGAACAGCCGATGTCCAATAACAATTCAAAAGACACGACGATGATGGTCATCGGTGTCGTCGGCATTTTTGCCCTGCTATTAGTCGCGGCGGGCTATGCGTATTGGAATTCCGGCAGGCACTACGAGGCCGAGCAGGTCAACCAATTCGTGATCGAGCAAGCAGCGGAAAAGACACGATAGAAAGCAACAATTTGCGCAATCGTACCGCTTAGGCAATTCTACTTCTTTTGCGACGTTCTTCGCTTTTCCTTCGGATAGGCTCCAAACACGTCAAATGTCGTGTTTGTCAGGTAGTCGGTTTCGATCTGTTTCATCGCCAGTAAGGACTGATGCAATGGGCAGGGCTCTCCATCACCACACCAGCCAGGGCCAAACGGGCATGCTGTATCGCTTTCGCGCTCAAATAAATTGACCACGTCGAGCAGCGAAACCTCCTTAGGATCGCTCGTGAAACGATATCCGCCGCCTGGCCCGGGCGAGCCGGTAATCAGACCGGCACGTGCCAGCGTTGTCAAAACTTTTGCCACCAATGGCTGAGCAAGATTGCGGGCCTTCGCTATGTCTGCAGAAGATGCCAGTTGGCCGTCGGCATGCAACTCTGCCAGTCGACTCATTGCGGCAATTGCGTTTTGGGTTGTCTTCTGATGAAGCATGTTAGTTTGATTTTCGTTGCGTAGCCGAACAATAGCTTGCTAAAGGTGCCTCCCGCGGAATTCCAAGTACCGCGACAACTTGCCGCAATCTTGTCGCCAAATCACCGATAAATCTCTCGTTTTTTCGGTATTGATGACTTCGGTATCGCTGCAACTTGATGATTATAGCGGGCGGACGGCTTGACGGCCAACCTGAAAAGCCTTAAAACCGGAATTGCAGCTCTTGAATTCGGTATTTTGGTTGAGGGAAAGGGTGGTTGTTATGGATCGTCGCAATTCAAACTCTGGAAAACTGAGTTCTTCCAATGTTCGGCAGGAGCCCGAGACAGTTCGCGAACCAGATCGACGCCGTTTCTTGTTTCAAATGGCTGCAGCTGGCGTTGGTGCCGCAACGTTCAATGCGGCGGCCGCCTCATTCGCTCAAGACATCAAGCCACTGGTTGTTGAAAACCCGTTTGGAAATTACCCCGACCGGGAATGGGAGCAAGTCTATCGCGATCTCTACAAATCGGATTCATCGTTCACGTTTCTGTGCGCTCCGAATGACACTCACAACTGCTTGTTGAACGCCCATGTAAAAAACGGAGTTGTAACTCGCATCAGTCCGACGTTCGGTTTCTCCAAAGCCACAGATCAAGAAGGCAACCGAGCCAGTCAGCGTTGGGAACCACGATGTTGTCAAAAAGGACTCGCGCTCGTTCGTCGTTTCTATGGTGATCGACGTTGCAAACGACCATTGATCCGAAAAGGATTCAAGCAATGGGTCGATGATGGTTATCCGCGTGACGAACAAACTGGCGCCGTCGATCCCGACAAGTATTTGCGTCGAGGTGAAGACGATTGGGTCGCCGTCAGTTGGGACGACGCGTTCAAATACTCGGCCGCCGCAATGACGAACATTGCCGATACCTACAGTGGCGAAGATGGTAAGCAGCGACTATTGGCTCAGGGTTACGATCCGTTAACCGTTGAAGCAACACAAGGCAGCGGAACACAAACGCTTAAGTTTCGTGGCGGCATGGCAGCGCTGGGTGCGACTCGAATTTTTGCCCAATACCGTAGCGCCAATGCGATGGCGTTGCTCGATGCAGCGATTCGCAAAGTCGGTCCGGAGGAAGCCGTTGGAGCACGCGGCTGGGACAACTACTCCTGGCACACCGATTTACCGCCGGGACATCCGATGGTGACGGGACAGCAAACCAATGACTTCGATTTGTGCAACGTCGAGCATTCGAATCTTGTTCTCGTCTGGGGCATGAACTGGATCTGCACGAAAATGCCGGACGCGCACTGGCTGACCGAAGCCCGAATGAAAGGCACCAAAGTCGTCGTGATCGCAGCCGAGTATTCCGCGACCATGAACAAAGCGGACGAAGGGATTATTGTTCGGCCCGGAACGACGCCCGCCTTGGCCATGGGACTGGCTCATGTCATCGTCAAAGAGAAACTCTTTGACGAAGCCTATGTCGCGGCCAACACGGACTTGCCTTTCCTGATCCGGATGGACACAGGAAAACTTTTGCGTGCCGACGAGGTGTTTCCAGATTACCAACCTGCTGAACTGGTAAACGGAGTGACCATCAAGAAACAGGGCGACAACCCGGTCAGGCCTTTTGAGCAGCCCGGTGCGATGTTACCCGAAGACAGAAGAAATGAGTGGGGTGATTTTGTTGTCTTGAACTCCAGTAACAATCAGCCGGTTGCAATCAGCCGCGATCAGATCGGCAAATTTTTTGAAGCCGCTAATGTCAAACCACAACTCGACGCAAACGTCGAAGTCGCACTAGTCGATGGAACTCGCGTCAATTGTCAAACGGTTTTTGCGGCCACGAAGCAGTTGCTCAACGATTCCTATCCCGAAGACAAAGTCGAGAAGATTACCTGGGCTCCAAAGACGGCGATTGTTTCGTTAGCCCGGCAAATTGCGGCCAACCCGATGAAAGTTTCTTTCATTCTCGGGATGGGGCCAAATCAATATTTCAATAATGACCTGAAAGACCGGGCTGTTTTCCTGCTGGCGGCCTTGACCAAAAACATTGGTCACATAGGCGGAAACGTCGGATCGTATGCAGGCAATTATCGAGCATCGTTCTTCAGTGGGCTTGGGCAGTATGTTGCTGAAAACCCTTTCGATATCGAACCCGATCCAGCCAAACCTTCGCGACAGAAAAAGTATTTCCGTGGCGAATCGGTTCACTACTTCAATCACGGCGACAACATCCTCCGTTACGGTGACGCAGTGTTAACGGGCCAAACTCATATGCCGACGCCTACCAAGTCCATCCATGTATCCAATTCCAATTCGCTGATTGGAAACGCCAAGGGCCATTACGAAACGGTCGTCAACACGCTTCGTCGAGTCGAATTCCTGGCAGTCAACGAATGGTGGTGGACGGCCAGTTGTGAATACGCAGACGTCGTGTTCCCGGTCGACAGTTGGGCGGAAATGAAGTTCCCCGACATGACAATCAGTGTGACCAACCCGTTTCTGTACGTCTTCCCGGCCACACCGCTGCCACGAATCCATGACACCAAGGGCGACATTGAAGTTGCCGCCGGATTGTGCGGTGCGATTGGTGACGTGATTGGTGATCCGCGAATGCGCGATTATTGGCAGTTTGTAAATCAAGGAACCAGTCGTCCCTACCTGCAGCGAATTCTTGACCATTCCAATGCGATGCGGGGGTACAAAGTCGAAGACCTGGAGGCCAAAGCTGCTGAAGGAATTCCGGCCATCGTTCAAACGCGAACGTATCCAAAAATTGGTGGTTGGGAACAGTCCAATGAAGATCGGCCTTGGTACACGCGAACCGGACGACTGGAGTTTTATCGCGACGAGCCCGAGTTTATCGACAGCGGCGAAAACATGATCGTTCATCGCGAGCCGATCGACTCGACTTTCTATGAGCCGAATGTAATTGTCGCCGAACCTCATCCGTTGTTACAGCCAAGAACACCAGAAGACTATGGCGCTGATCGCAATGACATTTCCGGGGAAGCTCGACAAGCTCGTCACGTTATCAAGTCAGTTGACGAACTGCTTAAGACTCAACATCCGCTCAAGAAGTACGGCTATAACTTGATCTTTCATACGCCGAAGTACCGGCATGGTGCTCATACGACGCCGACTGATGTGGATATCATCGCCGTCTGGTTTGGGCCTTTCGGCGATATGACGCGAACGGATCGGCGGATGCCAACCGTCTCGGAAATGTACGTCGACATGCACCCGCTCGATTGCAAAGAGTTGGGCATTGAAGACGGCGACTATGTTTGGATTGACGCCGACCCGAAGGATCGACCGTTTCACGGTTGGGAGAAAAACCCAAAGTGGTACAAGGTCGCTCGACTGATGGCTCGGGCTCGGTACTATCCAGGCACGCCGCGGGGAGTAACCCGCATGTGGCACAACGCGCACGGCGCCACAATCGGAACCGTCAAGGGAATCACCGAGAACCCGACTGGGCTGGCTCGTTCGTCTACGACAAAGTTTATGGCGATGTTCCGCTCTGGCAGTCATCAAAGCTGCACACGCGGCTTTATCAAGCCGACACATATGACGGATTCTTTAAATGTCAAGGAAATGTTGACGCAAGACATGACAAAGGGATTTGTCCCCGATGTGCATTGTCCAACAGGCGCACCGCGTGAGGCGATGGTGAAGATCACTCGCGCCGAAGCCGGTGGCATGAACGGAAAAGGACTTTGGCGTCCAGCCGCCACTGGAATTCGACCCACATACGAAAACGCGATGATGAAAAAGTTCCTTGCTGGTCAATACTCCAAAACAAGTTGATGCCGAAAACCGAAAACTAAAAACCGAAAACTGACTGGAACAGTCCCATGGTCAAACGATTCAATTGGCAAATCGGTCGCGAACAAGAGTACCCGTACGAGGCGGCGCCACCCAAGCGACAGGTCGCTTACGTATTCGACACCAACAAATGCATTGAGTGTCAAACCTGCACGGTTGCTTGCAAAACTGCCTGGACCAGCGGCAAGGGGCAGGAGACCACGTTCTGGAACAATGTCGAGACCAAACCTTACGGCAGTTATCCACAGGGTTGGGACTCCAAGCTGATGGACAAATGTGGAAGTTGTGAATGGAAAAGTTCAGGTCAAGGCGATCAGAAACTCTATCAACTGAACAGTCCGACCATTTTTGACAAAAACGGGCCGGACAAACCTCCGGAAGGCCATCTTCCCACCGAGCGAGATTACGCTTCACCAAACCATGGCGAAGACGATATTTCCGGCATGATTGACCAGGGCCACCACATCGAAGGGCTCCATCCGGTGTGGATGTTTTACCTCGCCCGTATCTGCAACCACTGCGACAATCCCGCTTGCCTTGCCGCCTGTCCACGAAAAGCGATCTACAAACGCCAGGAAGATGGAATCGTCCTGGTCGATCAAAAGCGTTGCCGCGGCTATCAGGAATGCATCAAAGCCTGTCCGTACAAAAAAGTCTTTTACAACGTCATCAATCGAGCCAGCGAAAAGTGCATTGGCTGTTACCCGAGAGTGGAACAAGGCAACGTTGCCCTTTGTGTTGAATCGTGCATCGGAAAAATTCGGCTGCACGGTTTTCTGACGACTGATGGCCCACCTCGCGAAGACAACCCGCTCGACTATATCGTCAAGATCCGCAAGTTGGCTTTGCCGAGCTATCCGCAATTTGGCACCGGCCCCAATGTTTTCTACATCCCACCGGTTCACGTACCAAACGAGTTCCTGGAACAGATCTTTGGGCCTGATGTCGAACGAGTCAAGAAACTGTACAAGGCTCTCAAAGACGACAAACAACTGCTCGGCGCGATGATGCTGTTTGGGGCGAGCGAAAGAATTCTGACTCGTTTCGAAGTGCAAGGCGACGAGGCAGTCGGTTGGGATGTCGATGACAAGGAAGTCGTTCGCGTGCCGTTTACCGAGCCAACTTATTACCGCAAACATCTTGATGAGAAAACCAACGCGTACCGACACAATACGGCTTAATTGGTTTTCAGTTTTCGGTGTTCAGTTTTCAGTATTTTTTAGCGACTTTTGAAGACCCCAAATCATTTTTGAAATTTGTTTTGTTGAACCTACCAATTCGTTGAAATCATGAGATTCGAGAAGCTCAAGCTTTTTGGCAATATACAACTGAGTGCGGAGTTCCGCACAAGATCCGCTGGCTATGCGCAGAAAACGGACAAAATCGAGTCCACCACGCTCGCTGCCTTCCGCGATGTTGGAAGCGATAGACACCGCAGCGCGTTGCATTTGGTCTTTCAATCCGTAGTCGCGAAATTCGCCCACTACACGATAAGTTTCGACAGCCAACTGGCAGGATTATTTCCAAACTTCGAGATCTTCAAAAGAGCGAAAAGTCATTTTAATTGTCCCTTGCCGGCTTTGACCAACTTCGTTTACTTCACAATTTATCAGATTTCCAGCACAGCTTCGGAGACCCTTTCGACCGAAAACCGAAATCTGAAAACCGAAAACTGGAGTTTCCCATGACTCAAAACAATAACTCCCGGCTGGTGCCGTTATTCATCGGCGGACTGTTCGCAATTGCTTTAATGATGATCGCCGTGATCTATGTCGTGACGCGGCGCCCTGTTGTTGTCGTTGTGCCGGGCGTGGACGGTGGAACCAGTGGTCCACCAATTGCCAACGCTGCACCTGGAGATGGAACTGCCGTTGCGGCGGCAGCTCCTTTGCCAACGATCTCGCTAAATCGTGTGGAATCCATTCCTTCCATTGAGAATCCGCTCGATGCCGCCTGGGATCAGATTGCGGTACTCGACATTCCGTTGGAAATGCAACAAACGGCCGCGCCGATGTTAACTGAGAACACGGTGCCAATGGTTCAATTGCAAACCGCCTATAACAGCGACAGGTTTGTCTGGCGATTGTCGTGGGAGCAAGCCGAACCGTCCTACAGAAGCAATGTCGCTGAGTTCTCGGATGCGGTTGCGATTCAGTTTCCTTTGAAAGACGGCGCCCCCTACACGATGGGCGGACCGGATATGCCGGTGTCAATGATGTACTGGAAGGCCCTGTGGCAAAAGGACATTGACGAAGGATTTCAAGACGTGACCGATGTGTATCCCAACTCTTGGTACGACCTGTACTGGTTTGCCAACGACACCGGTCCGGTTTCGGTTTCAACGGGATTTGAAAACGAAGCTGCGTGTCCCTATATGGCGGGCTCGGCAGTCGGCAATCCGATGTCGACGGTCAATCGCAAACAACCAGTTCAGGAACTTCAGGCCCACGGGTTCGGAAGTTCAACGGACGTCCCTGATTCGCCAGTCACGGCTCGCGGTGCCTGGAAAGAGGGTCGCTGGTACGTCGTATTCGAACGGCCGAACAGCGATGTTGACCCGCTCATTAAGCGATTCTTTGAGAACCCAGAACAGCAAATGCTGGCATTGGCTGTTTGGGATGGACTGGCTCAAAACCGCGGTGGAAGAAAACACATTACCAATTGGATTCCAATGAAGGTCGAGAAGTAGTTTTCGGTGTTCAGTTTTTTGTTCGGATGAGGTGAGAGTGATGAAACGACAAATTCGATTGTTGGCGCAGGCGGATCTTCTGTTGTTGATTGCCGACTTGTTTCGCTCGCCCGAAAACATCAGGCATTCGTTGGATACGCTGAAAAAGCCAAATTTGAAAATGCTGATCGAAGCTACGGGGCTCAAGGGCAAGACGAAATTAACCGACCAGCTTCACGCGGCAGTCAAACTTGCCCGACGTGCAAACAAGGACGAATGGGCCGGTTGTTACCGGCTGCTTTTTGACAGTTCGATGGCTTGTCCTGTGAACGAGGCCGGATACATTCGCCGCGACAAGGGCTCGATCATCGGCGACGTTTGTGGATTCTACAACGCGTTCGGCTGGACGGCAGCTGCGAATACGGGAGAACGCCCCGACCACCTTTTGGTTGAATTGGAATTTGCGGCGATGTTGCTGGTGATGACAGCGCGAGCTGAAACGCGGGAACAGGCAGGGCTGACCGAAAATGCACTCGCCGAATTTACGCGACATCATCTAAGCGATTGGCTGTTGGTATTCGCAGACCAACTCAAACTTTCCACAACCTATCCGCTGCTTGTCGAGTCGGCCAATCTGCTGTCAGTGGTGTGGCCGGCTTTGGTGAAGTGGCACGACTGGACGGTCGATCCCGCTCCGCCGAGTACCGTTGGAATCAGTGCAGAACCGGAAAGCCCTTACGAATGCGGCGCGCCTGATCTGGTGCAACTCAGTCCGGAGGCAACCCATTAAGAATTGTGGCTGGAGCTCTGCGGCCAGCAGCCTTCGGCCTGCCGAGGTTGACCACACACAGGAAACAACAATTTGTTTTAACTAAAACCTAAATCTTCAAATAGAGAAACGAATATGAATACTTTACAACTCGCTGAAACCGTCGTCGGAAAGATCGTTGCAAAACACCCCAAAGTCGCTCGTGTCTTTGAAAAGCATCAGATCGACTATTGCTGTCGTGGCGGAACAACGCTTGTCGAAGCGTGCAAACTTCAGGAGGTTGATGTGGAATTGGTCGCGGCTGAAATTGAGCAAGTTCAAAACAGCTCCGAACCATCGGATGAAACCAACTGGAACGAAGCACCGCTGACCGAATTGGCAAACCACATTGTCGCAACCCATCACGCGTTTTTAACGACGGAGTTGCCTCGCATTTCCGGGCTTACCGAGAAAGTCTTCAATGCTCATGGCGACAAGCGTCCTGAACTGGCCAAGGTCAAGGAGACTTTCAAGCTGATGCGTGAAGAGCTCGAATCACACATGGCCAAAGAAGAAAACATTCTTTTTCCAGCGATCAAAACCCTGGAAGCCAACGGCGGTCCGCAATCGTTTCCATTCGGCAGCGTGACAAACCCGATCGGAATGATGGAGCATGAACACGACGACGCGGGCAACGCACTACGGCGACTTCGCGAATTGACGGAAGACTACACGCCTCCAGCCGACGCTTGTCCGACCTATCGCGTCATGTTGGAGTCGCTAGAAAACCTGGAACAGGATTTACACCTGCATATCCACAAAGAAAACAACATTCTGTTTCCTCGTGCCCAAGAATTGGAACGATCCGCGAGTGCCGTTTAGAAAAGCAGTCGACGTACAAAGCTTGGGAAGGTAGTAGTACCGGGTTTAACCGGAATCGGAAGGTCTTCCGCATGAATGCGGTACTACAAACTGCTTTGATGAACGGTACAACGTCAAACGACTGGCTTGATAGACGTCTCAAACCACCCTTTAACTGCCAAAAATGATCATCTGATCCAACTCGAAAGAACTACCCATGAAATTTGCAACATTAATCAACTTTACCGAGGAAGGCCTCCAGAACATTGCCCAATCGCCCGCGCGGGCGGCGACATTTTCCAAACAAGCCAAGACGGCCGGTTTGAAAATTTCCGAGTTGCTATGGCTCAATGGTCGCTTTGACGGCTTGATGGTATTTGACGCGCCAGATGCAGAGACCGCTGCGGCTGCGATGCTGCAACTTGGCAAGGAAGGAAACGTAACCACAGAAACGCTGCTGGCTTTCGATTCGGACGACATGAAACAAGTCGTTGACAAACTGTAGTAAGACGGAATCAACAAGCACCAAGGGTTCTTCATTTCAAAATACCCATTTGCGTGTTTTTACTGTTTTGGGCTGGATCAGATGTCCACACTTTGCAAGCAAAGTCGTAAAAAGAAAACCACGAAACACGATTCCGCCAAGTTGGAATCGTTGGCAACCCACCGATGCAAAAAATGCAAACGCCTCGCTTGTGCCAAAAAAGTACTTTGCAAACCGAAGAAGCGATAACCCATTTCAACAATGAAATTGAGGTTCGGAATCCATTCGAATTCGCCGTTTGCCAACACCGGGATCTCTTTGTTGCGCAATCGTTTGAGAATTAGACCGCCTTGGCAAGCAGGGAGGATTCCATCTTCAGCCATGCCTCATTTTTTTCATAGAAGGTGGATGGTTCGTAGGTCCAACCCTCTTTCAATCGCTGTTCTTCGGCGCGAATTTTTTCCAGCACGAAGGGGCCGGCGGCAGCGGCGAAATGTTTGGCTTGGTCGCCGTATTCGGATTCCAGTTCGGTCATCAAATTCTCAAAACGCATTCTCAATTCCGGTTGATCGGAATAGTATTCGATGGCGGCGGCAACCATCGGCACCCCATGCTTCACCAGATCTTTTGATTCGAATTCATACCGTCGACGGATGCGCGGATCGGGATGTTGTTTATGTTGCCGCCAACCTTTCAGCGTCGTGGCGATTGCGCGGACGACGCTGGGGCCGTTGACGGCGAAGTCACGATTGAAAGCCCGCAACAGGAACTCGGTTTCTTCCCCATTGCGAATCAGCGGATGATGGAAATTGAAACGGAACTGCCCGTGGTGGTCGCTGGTCGGGACCTCGGTTTCCGATTTAATCTTCCCCGCGATTTTCAATTCTTCATACAGGGGCGTTCCGGCTAGTGCCGTGTACAACATGAACTGATGAAAGTCCGTATCGTGACTCACTGCGTAGTCGATCACGCGGTCGATGTTGTCGACACAATGATCTTCCATGCCGATGATCGACGATCCGAGTACGCGTATCCCGTGGCTTTGCAGTTTCTTAACCAAAGCACGCGAGTCGATGCCTTTCAGTTTCGCATACTGGCTGGATTCGCCTTCCAGTCCCATCCAGACCCATGAGATACCCAAGCCGATCAACTGATCCATCGTGTACTTGCTTAGCACGTTGGCTGAGCTGAAGACATTAAACGACCATGATTTGTTGTGCTCTTCCATCAGTTTCAGCAAACCCAGAGCACGCTGCCGGTGCAATAAGAAATTCTCGTCCATGACAAAGAAGGATTGCACATTCATTGACGATTCGAGTTTGCAAATGATGTCGAACAGTTCCTGACCACTATTATAGAAGTTGACGAACTTGCCCTTGCCGCCAAACATGGCCGAAGTCACGCAGAAATTGCAACCCAATGGACAGCCCACCGAGGGAATCAGTGTTGCCGTTCGATCTCGAGGTTTGATCTTTACCGTCGTGCCCATGTTGCGGTAATCCACATAAGTCGGAATCTCCGGATGCAACAGCGGCTGGCTGGGATCTTCGCCGAGATATTCGCGGAACCAGCGGACGCCTTCGCCCTTCACAATTTCGTCGGCGTCAATTCGCTGATCCAAATCAGGAAGATTCGCGACGTGCCCGCCGACTACAACGGTCGCGCTCGGCTGGTATTGCCGAATCAGTTCGCACATCCTTTTGACTTTAAGCACATTGATGGTAATGCTGCCGATGCCAATGATGTCGTATTGATTATTTTTGATCTCGTCGATGAACCGATCGAGTGTTGGGAAGTCGAGCATGATGCACGGGGCAGAGATGTTGGCCTGGATAAATAGCATCCCGAACGAGCGGTTGAACATCCGCAACGAGAACGGCCCCTGGACTCGCGTGACCTGGTTGTGCCACAGTTCCATGGGATTGATTTTCTGGCTACCGAACTCATCGTCCTGGGCATACGGGCCGAAAACGCTGGTCAACAGAATCCTGGCATCCTTGCCTTTCGGATGCATGCCGTTTTGCAAGACCATTCCAACTTCTCCATGAGTAAGACAGCCTCAGGTTACTGGTATTTGATTGTAGACGTCAACGTCTACATATTTTTCCCAGCCCGATTTCACAACGCTGAAAACAGAAAGCACTGTGCGGAATGGCACGTTAAGAACTAACAATGTCAGAGACTTGGCAATTTTCATCAAGCGTTTCAATTTTGCAGTTCATGCGTTTGCGCCTCGCCGAATTAACCGTCGCGAATTGCAAATCCGAAACAATGAATACGCTCAGATATTTGCTTAATTGCGAGCGGTCTTGAGAAAGGAATCTCGATGAACGTTGTCCGTTACAACTCAATGTGGATCGCAATTGTTGTATTGGCTTGGTGCCAAGGTTCAGCCAATGCACAATTACCAGCCAGTAATCCATGGCATTTCTATCAACCGCCTGGACGCTCGCAACCACTTTCGGCAAGTTCGTCGTTCGACGCAATGTCAACGTTAACAACGACTCCTGCCTCGTGTGTCGATGGTTCATGCGTGAGTTGCCTGTCGCCGTTCGGAAACAATGCGTACGTGATTGCCGATCAGGGGTTTTATGAACCGGTATTCGTAACAACGAATATTGATCCGTTTGGTGACTTCATCAGCCCCATCACGAATCCCGTCTACTTTGAAGATCCGCGAAACCTGACGGAGTTTCGCGCGATCTTTATACAACAGAAAGTTCCTTTGCCGGCCGGGTGCGGTGATTTCCAGGTTTATGCTGGCCAATTGCGAGCTTCCCTATCGCAGAATCTGTCTTTCATCGTCAACAAAGCGGGCTATGTGAGCTCTCGCAACTCATTCGTTGACGATGGGTGGCTCGATTTTTCCGCAGGGCTGAAACTAAATCTTTTACAATATGCCGGGCTAGGGAAACTGCTCAGTACCGGTTTTACATTTGAGACTCCAACGGGTGCATCATCCGCTCTTCAAGGCAACGGCGACGGTGAACTGCATGTTTTTTTGTCGGGCGCGCAGCGATTGGGTAACTGCGCACACTGGATGAGTGGCTTTGGTGCACGGATTCCGATGAACTCTACCGACGAGAGCCAAAGCCTTTATTGGTCGAATCATTGGGACTACCGCGTCAACCAGCGGATTTATCTGCTTGCTGAACTCAATTGGTTTCACTGGCTGAAGGCCGGACAGGACGGATGTTTGTGCTATGAAGGGCTTGATTTGTTCAATTTGGGGACGCCAGGAGTTGCCGGGAATGACATTGTGACGGCAGCGGTCGGTACCAAGTACAAAACAGATAACAACTCGGAACTTGGATTCGCTTTTGAGTTTCCCTTGACCGAACGAAGGGATATTCTCGACAACCGAATCACCGTAGACTGGATCGTTCGGTTTTGAAAGAAAGCGGACGTTGCAAAGCAGAGTTATCGTGGAAACAACATGAGATTTGGAAAACAAAAACGCCTTACGGACTACGCATCGTGCGCTGGCTGAGCGGGTAAGATTCCGCCTGAGGCGATCGCGCAGGTTGTGCGAGACTTACCCAAATCAAATGACGAACGACTGGTTGTTGGAACCGAAGGATTCAGCGACGCAGGAGTATTCGCCGTTGCGCCAGATTTGCTGCTCGTTCAATCGCTCGATTTCTTCGCGCCGCTAGTCGACGATCCTTACGTTTTTGGACAAATCGCAGCCGCCAATTCGTTGAGTGATGTGTTCGCAATGGGAGGTGCTCCCGTAACGGCGTTGAACATCGTTTGCTTTCCAGACGACAAACTTGGGTTGGATATTTTGTCAGAGATTCTGCGAGGCGGGACTGACAAAGTTCACGAAGCTGGCGCGACAATCGTGGGCGGCCATTCAATTCGTGACAACGAAATCAAATACGGCTTGTCGGTGACTGGAATCGTTACTCGCGATCAATTGATTACTAACCGCAATGCTCAACCGGGTGATGTGTTGGTGTTGACGAAGAAGCTCGGAACCGGCTTTGTGACAACGGCAATGAAGAAGCAAAAATGTTCTGACGAAGTCGCTCAGGAAGCACTCGACGGAATGGCTCGCCTGAACAAAGCGGCCATCGAATCGGCGAAACAATGCCATGCCAATGCCGCGACTGACATCACGGGATTTGGCCTGGCAGTACACGCTTGTGAAATGGCACAGGCCAGCAACGTAACGCTTCACATTGAACTGGATAAACTTCCAATCCTGCCCGGTGCTCTCGATTTGGCAAAACGCGGATTCATCACACGTGCCAACAAAACCAATCGTGAATTCAGTCAGCACATGGTATCCGTCGATTCTGCAGCTGATAAATCGCTTTTGGAAATTGTCTTCGATCCCCAGACCTCGGGCGGGTTGTTGATAAGCGTACCCCAAAAACATGCCGAAGACCTGACGAACGTGCTTGGCAACTGCAGTTCAGAAACGGCGCAAATAGTTGGAACGGTTGTTCAAAAGAGGGAGCAATCTCTGCGATTGGAATAGTTTGGTTAACCCATTCAACGTTGCTGTGGTTTATGGCACAGGATTCGCTTTAAGGATTCAATTAGTAAAGGACCATTTCTACCGGTGATTCACAACGTCATTAACTCGAATACTGTTTGCATTTGACTTAACTCGCCTTTTCAAACCGGAATTGGTTTGCCCCGAGTATTCAGGCTTCAGTTGGAAGCCGTCGTCCAAATGAGGCGATTGCCATTTTTAACAGAACCGTAATGACCATCAGGCCGAATGCCCAAATCCCGACGGTGACTTTCCACTCCGTCCAACTTGGCGAGTACTCGACGATTTCGTGAAGCGTGCTTGGAATAAAACCGGGAACGATCAAGCCCATCCCTTTTTCAATCCATGACCCTGCGAACGCCAACACGCATGCTGCGATTAAAACGGATGTGCGTTTAAAAACCCAAGGCGACAAGAAGAGAATGGTCGCAACGATATTGAATACGATCGCCGTCCAGATCCAGGGCACAAGTCCGTTGTGGCCGTGAAGACCAAGGAACAAATACTGCGCAGAAGCAGTGTGTGCGCCGCCGGTATAAAACTCGGTGAAGACTTCAGACGCCAACATTACGAGGTTGATAATGATTGTTACTCTAACAATCTTGATGAGTGTGTGGCCCGGTCCTTCGTCGATAGGACGGCCAACAATATTCTTCAAGACCACCAGCAGAATCAGAATAAAGGCGGGTCCCGCGACGAAAGCACTGACCAGAAATCTCGGGGCAAGGAGGGCAGTATTCCAGAACGGTCGCCCCCCGAGACCACAGTAAAGAAATGCAGTCACGGTGTGAATCGAGATCGCCCAGAAAATCGAAATCATCACGAACGGCACGTACCAAGTCGGATTTGGTTTGCGCCCCAGAAACCGCATGTACATCAGGTAGCCACAAACGTGCAGGTTCAATAACAGGTAACCATTGAGCACAATGACGTCCCAAGTCAGCATCGACATGGGCCAGTTGAAGCGTCCGATTCCCGGAATCATATGCCAAAAACGATCTGGTCGACCAAGGTCAGCGACCACGAAAAGCAAACACATGATGATTGCGGCGATTGCCAACAGTTCACCGACGATCACAACATCGTGCATCTTCTTGTCTTTGTACAGATACGCGGGTATCACCATCATTACGCCGCCCGCTGCAACGCCAACCATAAACGTGAAATTGGCAATATACAAACCCCAACTGACATGGTCGGTCATGTTGGTGACGATCATCCCATCTGCAACTTGCACTGCCCACGCATTTGCTCCGACGAGAGCGATGGCGGTCAATACGAACATCCACAAATAGAAAAGCAGGCTTCCATTGGTAGCCTCCCCCAGTGCCCACCAGATAAATTTCGGGTAGCTGCGTATGGGTTGCTCAGAATCGGTGAGCAGAAGGTTTCTTGTGGTTGACGACATTAAGGTTTATCTAGGGATTTGAGATCAATCAAAGAAGTAAAAGAAACTGGGCTTGGTGCCCAACTCTTCCTTCAAAACGAAGACGCGTTTGTTCTTGAGAACCCAATTGATATCTGAATCTGGATCGTTCAAGTCACCAAAAACGCGGGCTCCCGTAGGACAAGCTTCCAGGCAAGCCGGAGCGCGGCCTTCGCGAGTTCGATGCAGACAGTAGTGACACTTTTCCATGGTGCCCTGAGGTCGAACACGATTTGAAAGATAGCCTTGATTTGGATTTACTTCGTCTGCAGGTATTTCCGGCTGCTCCCAATTGAACCGTCGGGCGTGATAGGGGCAGGCTGCTTCGCAGTATCTGCAACCGATGCACCAGTTGTAATCGACAACCACAATTCCGTCGTCTTCTTTCCACGTCGCCTCAACCGGGCAAACCGTGACGCATGGCGGGTTGTCGCATTGCTGGCATTGAACCGGCATGTAAAACTTGTCGTCTTGTGGCACGGTGTGATCGTAAGTTGTATTGCCGTTCTCCATGTCCAAAGAACCTTTGGACATCTCCAATACGCGAATGTAGGACTGGTCAATACCGCGGTGATGGTTGTTTTCCTTGTTGCAGGCCTCCATGCACTTGCCGTTACCATTGCACTTGCTCAAGTTGATTGCGTAGCCAAACTTGACACCTGGAATGGGTTTGGGATCGGAAATTGTAACGTCCGCTCCGTAATCCTCTTTTGTTTCAGATTGCAAGCGCGCAAAAATCTTTTCCTTGTCGTCGTCGGAGAGTTCCTTGTAGTGTTGTTGCAAAAACTCATCGAGGGAGACGTTTTCGGGGATGACCATTAAGGGCGAAACGGCTTTGCCAAATGCCGCCAAGCCAAGCGCAGCACCAGCGACCTTCAAAGCCGTTCGCCGAGACGAAGGCTGACCAAGAATTGGCAGTGATGCGCCCTTCTCATTTGGCTCCTGATTATTTGTCATCAATGCTCTTCTATCTTTTCCAGGAAGCGATCGCGAGGCTTGAATGTTGGCTGCATCTTTGGGAACTGTGGCAAATGAGGGTTGTGGCAATCGACACAGTTGTTCTTCGTGCGGGGGCCACGAGTACGATCCCAATACCCATTCATTCCTCCGTGGGCTCCATGTTCGTACTCTTTCATCTGAGGCCCATGACATTGGGCACACAAAGTCATTACTTCGGTGAATTCAACCCGACTGCCGTCAGCCAACTTGAGCGCGTCGTAATCTTTAGAGTTGTGGCAAGACAAGCAGCTGACAGTTCCGTGGGCAAACTTCAGCGTGCCATGAAATTCGTTTAAATCTTCGACAGACTTGTTCTCAAAGTTAGGCTCGCGGGTCGCATGGCACGTCGAGCACGAAACGGTTACCGAGTTTCCATGAACATCGGAAATTCCGGTATGGACTCGCGGTGGGCCAGCTGGCTTTCGAATGGTCATGGGAAACAACGTTGGATTCGAATCCGGCTTTATTTCGACCGAATTGATTTCCGATACGTTTAGAGATTCACTATCGTCTTGCGTGTGCTGACTCGTCCAACCGGCGAATAACAAGCCTGCCAACAAACACACGAGTGCAAGGGCTGCAACAATCAGCGTGCTAGCGGTTCCGCACCTTGGTTGCCTATTCAAGTTGATTCTTGTTTTGGAAAATCGCACGACTCTGATCGCCTTCGTCCAGGAACTAAATCCGCAACAGTAACTCCCGCAAAGGCCTCCTCCACCATTCTTCCTGCGTCGTCCAACAACTTGTGGAGCGGACAAAGGTTGACGTGATCGGAATGACCCAGCGGACACTTCCGAATTCTCGGAATGTCATCTACTGCCAATATAACGTCTAGTGCCGTGATTTGATCCGACTTGCGTGTCAGTCGATACCCACCTCCCGGCCCGCGCCGTGACTCAACAATCTCCGCTGTATCCAATTCGTTGAGGACTTTCAGTAGATAATCGTGAGGCACCGTCGTCTTTTTGGCGATCTCGGCCCGGTTCAGGAAACCGGTGTCGTTTGTCGCTAAAAAGACAACCGCACGCATTGCATACTTGGCTGTGGTGGAAATCATAACAAACATTGTAGATGTTGCCATCTACATTCACGGACGGAACGTGATCGAGTATAGCCAAATCCCTGCTTGTAAGTTTACAGAGGAACGAGCGAAACCTGCCTACTTTTTGCAATTGGATTGAATGCGAAGAAACCGCCAAAGCGAAAAGTGCAACTGAAACGTTCAGCAGTCGATGAAGAACGTCTTGAAAACGATGTGCAGTACCCAAAGCTATTTTGGGTGCAGGACAAAATGCCTATCCAGCTTTTGATACATGCAAACTAAAAATTCACCGTCCATTGAGTGTAAAAGAAATCAGCATCGCCGTTGAACGGGACTCCGGGAGTGGTGTCGTAGTAATCACCCGAGAAGAAATGCGAATAGCCCAGTACAATGTCCTGCCGCTGGTTGATTTTGTAACTGGCGACAAAGTCGATTTCATGACCAAGGTCGGCGCTGCCCGGCAAATTGCCGCCATTAAAAGGCGTCATGACGACCGAGTAAGGCGTGTCGGTTTGCGTCTCTAAGAAGAAATAGTGATACCATACGAGTAATTTCAGTTTCTCGGATGGTTGCATTGACAACTGAAGATTCACATCTTCGATATTGCGTCGCCCAAAAAGATCCATAAACCCGTTGTATTTGTGGGCCAACGGAAAGTTGTGATGGAATCCGTTGCCAGCGCCGGTTGCGTCATCGCCCGAAGCCCAGTCATAGTAGGCCCACAAAACAGGCTTCCAACAACGATTGCTCAGCTTTCGGCCAATCCCAAACGTCGCCATTCCAGCGACATGTGACGAACCATCTGTGTTGTCGCCAAATTGATAAGCTCCTTCAAAATCCCAGAGGAAATCACCCTGGCTTCCTTGCCAGCGCGATCCAATCGTATTGTATTGAAAATCGTTCGCGCCACGGCCATTCAACAATCGCAAGAAATAGGTGTCCACAGTTTGATTTTTGCGTCCAGTGTATGACGAATACAACCCCATAAATTCTTGATCTCGATCAGGCGAATCGAAAGAGTGATCGTCAATTCGAACCGGATTCGTCCAAAATGCGTCAACCTTTCGGTCTTTCGTTTCGTACATCAACCGGGCACCTTCAAATGTGCGGCGCGTATTTGCCCAGTCGAGTGGCGATACCGCACGTTGAGCACCGAACAAGAGCTCTTGTCGACCAACACGAGCCGTCAACGAATTATTACCGTTTGAGAGCAAGCGAGCATCGACAAACAGATTCTGCATCTCGGTACGATTCACTTCGATCGGTCTTGGGCCAAAGTTTTCGTAATTGCTTTCCGCATCAAGCATTTCGGCATAGACGCGAATGTCTTGACTCAAATGAAAATCGCCATAGATGCGAGTCCGGTGTAAAAGGAACTTGTCGTCGACGCCCGTGAGTCCAAGCCCACGCAAGTTTTGCTCGGCGTGATACCGAGTTCGGTACTGACCGCCAATGTCGTACCAACCCCCACGCGGGAGACAACGTTTCTTCAAGCCGTCGCCCATTAGACACCCATGATAGGCATCGTCGCAAAGGTACGAGAAGTCGTTGTTGAAGAAGAGTGGTTTGTGCGCGGAAGCCGCCTTTTTCTTGAGTCCAGCCTGCCTCTTTTCGGCTTCCTTATTCTCTGATTCGTTTTTCGTTCCGACATCAGAAACATGAACACCTCCGACTTGTGAGGTAGTCGAATGTTGGACGGCTCCAATTGCTGTCGAATCGGCACCAGTGCTTTCAGCCTGATACTGTCTCGATCCAGTCGGTTCAATGTAGCTTTCCTGACCGCACGTATCGGAAGCCAAAATTGAGATTGAACCAATGCCGAGCAACAATACTATCGCAACGCGCTTTGAAAGACGCCGCTTTAGAGTTATCAAGCTCCTGATAGCTCGCTTCATCGGATTTCTCAAATGTAATTGTAGATATCGTTGTCATCTTTTATACTCTCGTCGTCCGAATAATTGGCGGCCTGCAATTTGAAATGCGGCTTCGCCCAAACTGCCGTCGTTTTTCTTGCTTCTGTGATTTCCGCATTCTTCCGAAGCGTTAAACTTGAAGGTCGAGAGACCTTAAAATGCGAGGCAAAAACGAAAAACCATGATTTCAAGCGTGATAGCAACATTTGACTGTGATTTGGAAACACTTGAACGGACGAAGCATCAAATCGACCGAAACGATTCTTGCGAATCCGGCGAATTGATCGAAAATCGAAAGCTGCCAATTGTCGTCGAGGCAATCGACAATCAAGAGATGGAAACAACGACTCGCTGGCTGCAGTCTCTCGATGGCATTGAATTCGTTGACGTTGTTTTTGTCAGTCTAGAAAAAAACTGATCGCGCTTACTGAACTGAAAATTAAAAACCGAAAACTGGCTAACATGTCCAATCCAATTCATCCCGACGCAAACAAGCTGGAACGTCGGCAATTCATGAAAGCCTCAGCAATGGCTGCGGCTACGGCGGTGGCCACGGGTACAAACAGTTTTGCGCTGCCGGTATTGAATGCTAACGGCACCGAACTGAGTTGGGATAAGGCTCCCTGTCGTTTTTGTGGCACTGGCTGCCATGTTCAGGTCGGAGTCCAGGACGGCAAAGTCGTTGCGGTCGCCGGTGACAAGAACGCGGAAGTCAACAAGGGCTTGCTGTGCGTTAAGGGCTATCACGTCGGTTCGGCCCTGTATGGCAAAGACCGCTTAACAAAACCGCTCTTGCGTGATGGGGATTCGTTCAAGGAAATCAGTTGGGAAGAGGCAATCGAGATTGTTGCAGACAAGATCGAAGCGGCGCCCGAGCGATTTGCGTTTTACGGTTCCGGGCAATGGACGATCCCAGAAGGCTATGCGGCCCAAAAATTCATGAAGGGCGGCTTGTCCAACAACCACATTGACCCCAACGCGCGGCTTTGCATGGCCTCTGCCGTCACGGGATTCCTGGCAACCTACGGTGTTGATGAACCAGCAGGATGCTATGACGATCTCGATGCTTGCGATGTTCTTATTATGTGGGGCAACAATCCAGCAGAGATGCACCCGGTTTTGTTTTCGCGAGTTATCGACCGGCGAAGCAAAGGTGAAAAGGTCATTCTGATCGACATTGGAACTCGTCGAACACGGACGACCGAAGCGTGCCAACATTACCTGGAAATGAAGGGCCATGGCGACCTGGCAATCGCCAACGGGATCGCGCACTTGCTGATCAAGAATGGCACCTACAACAAACAATTTGTTGAGTCATTTTGCAATTTCAAAGCTCCAGACGATGAGAACCCGAATCTTCACGGCAAGCAGATTTCGTTTGATGAATACAAAAAGCACCTTGAAGAATACACCCCGGAAAAAGTAGCAGAGTTGTCCGGCGTCAAGGCCGACGATATTCGAATGCTAGGCGATCTGTTTGGAAACACGAATCTGAAAATCACTTCGCTGTGGTGCATGGGAATGAACCAGCACACGCGTGGCACCGCAATCAATTCGATGGTGCACGGGATTCACTTTCTCAGCGGTCATTTTGGGACACCCGGTGATTCACCAACCAGCCTGACCGGTCAACCATCTGCTTGCGGAACGGTTCGCGAAGTTGGCACACTTGCTCATGCTCTGCCAGGAGGCCGGGTCGTTGCGAATCCCGAGCATCGCGAACACGCAGAACAGTTTTGGAATCTGCCCGAAGGGCGAATCAATGAAACACCGGGCTACCACACGGTGAAGATGTGGGAATCGTTCTGCACTCCGACGGATCAAGGAGGCGACATTGGCACGATCTGGGTGCAGGTTACAAATCCAGGTCAGACATTGCCAAATCTCAACAAGCTGTTCAATCCAAAGGGCGATGCGAAAGCCGGATTGGAAGACAAGTTTTTGATCGTCAGTGATGTCTATCCGACAGCGACAACAAGGCTTGCCGATTTGATATTGCCATCAGCTATGTGGGTGGAAAAGAACGGCGTGGTAGGAAATTCAGAACGTCGAACTCAACAGTGGTTCAAGATGGTTGAACCACCTGGCGAAGCACGTGACGACTGTTGGCAAACGATCGCAGTCGCTCGTGAACTGTTTGATCGGGGCTACGAGGGGATGAAAGATCGCGACGGTCGTTTTATCTTTGAATTCCAGGACGAGAACCGGCTGCCGGTTCCGATCTGGAACTGGGCAAACTATTACGACACCAACGTTGACCAGCACTTATTCGAAGAGTACCGCCAGTTTTCAAGGCTTAAACACAAAGACCTCGCCCCTTATACGGAGTATGTAAAAGCCCGCGGTATGCGGTGGCCCGTTGTCGAGAAAGACGGACGTTGGCAGGAAACAAAGTTCCGTTTCGCAGCAGACTACGACACCTACGTCGAAGAGGGCAAGCAGATTCAGTTTTATCATTCGTCTACGAAAGATGATCGTGCGCAAATCTGGTTTCACCCCTGGATTCCACCTGCCGAAGTTCCCGACGACGAATACCCGTTTATGCTCTGCACTGGAAGGGTGTTGGAGCATTGGCACACTGGCACGATGACTCGGCGTATTCCTGAACTCAGTCGAGCCATGCCGTCGGCCTATATTGAGATTCATCCTGAGGATGCTTCCAAGCTCAAGATCAAGAATGGGGACAAAGTCAAGGTCGAATCGCGCCGCGGATCATTGGTCATTCAGGCGTGGATCAATGGTCGAGGCAAGCCACCGGAGGGGACTGTCTTCATTCCATTCTTTGACGAAACTTTAATGGCAAATGATTTAACTCTTGACGCGATTGATCCATTTTCCAAACAACCAGACTACAAGAAGAGCGCGGTCAGGATCGGCAAGGCGTAACATGCAAACGGAAAATGGACAAAAAATCGCGTACCTGATTTGCTTCGTTGTGATCTCAATCGCAGTCGTTGGCTATTTCGTTGGTCTGCAATCACCGATGAATCCAACTACCGCGGAATACCGAAAGCTCGAATCAGAACATCAAAAACTAAGAACTGAAAACCGAATACTCGACTCCGGTGTCATCCCCGCACCTCATTACGATGAGATTGGCGAGAAAAATCGTGAAGCCAAAAAAATCTGGCGAACCAGTTTGAAGGATCTGAAACGGGATTTTGATCCTTTGGCTGAAGTCATTATTTCGCCAGAGCAAAAATCGTTTGCCTTGGCACTTCGTGAACAAAATCGTGCATTTAACGGGGCTCCTCCAACGATTCCACATCCCGCGGAACAGATGTCAGCACAATCTTGCCTTGCCTGTCACGGCGAAGGCGCAACGACCGAAACGTTGCGGATATCGAAGATGTCTCATCAGTTTCTTGCCAACTGCACACAGTGTCACGTCGAAAACAATCCACAGCATATGCAGGCTTCTTTATTCCGCGAGAACTCGTTTGTTGGATTGCCAGCACCCACCGGTGGACCGCGCGCTTATGAAGGTGCGCCGCCGATGATTCCGCACTCAACGTGGATGCGAGTCGATTGCATGAGTTGCCATGGATACTCAGGCCAACATGGAATTCGAACCACACACCCGTGGCGGCAAAACTGTCAGCAATGCCACGCACCCTCGTCAACGTTAAATCAAGTTCGAATCAATTCCGAACCCGCGTTTCTCCAGCCGTTGAAGATCAATCAATGAATCAGCCTAAAAAGCTTTCGCGCCGGGACTGGTTTCGGCTCCGTGTCCCACGAACGAACAAGTCACTTGGCAATGAAGAAACGACAATCGAGCGAGATGTTCTAACACCAATCGAGCATCCGCCGAATCATGATGGGCTCGATCTCGCAGCGTTGCCGCCGATGCGCGAAGCGGTGTTGTCGATTGAACAGGTCGAATCTCTATTTAGCGACATATCTGATTTGGCCACGGATATTCAACTTATGCAGCGGACCCGCAATGCAAATCGAGCAACCGCGAAACACGCAAACAGTGCCGAGCAACTAAACGTCGCCAAAGCAGCAATGTTGACGGGCTCAATTCCACGAATGCAGATTCGATATCGCTGGGAGGAGTCTCTTTGGATCGACACACTCTCAGCCCAAAGTGATGGCGTGTATAAGCTCGTTCGAATCGCACACGTTAACCAATCTCGCAAAGCGGAACGATAGGACTTGTGGAGTCCAGAAGTTTCTTGATGGTTACCTTCTTAAAAGCGGCTTCCGTGGCGGCGTAGGCCTTGTCGAGTTCTTTATGCAGCGGGCAGAGTTTGGTGTGTGACTTGAGACCC
Organism: Pirellulaceae bacterium; assembly: GCA_041399045.1. Lineage (GTDB taxonomy): Bacteria > Planctomycetota > Planctomycetia > Pirellulales > Pirellulaceae > BJ22. Next base: position 963,624 of record JAWKTO010000002.1, read on the forward strand.
AGCGGGCAAGCGTTGATTCGTTCGATGGGAGCAACGGCATTGATGACGTCGAGGATGGTTATCTTGGCGGGTGGTAACGCCAGTTCGTATCCGCCGCCCGGGCCGGAGCGGGAGTTTACCAAGTCTGCGGCCACCAGATCTTGAAGCACCCGATGCAAATATCGGCGCGGAACTTTTGTCTTCTCAGAAAGCACATCTGCCGAAGCGGGCCGGCCAGGTTTTCCGCCCAGACATACACCCGCTCTCAATGCGTACTCAGCTGTTTTGGATAGCATGGAGTATTCCCTTTGATGGTCGTTTACTTTGTGTTTCGCAGGTCGACATGAAGTGGCTTTATTTTAGTTGCGGCAAGATGCCACAGGTCCGGCCACAAACCTACACCTTGACGTGTATCATTCGATTCTATACGTTCAGGTGCAGAAATAAATCCTAGCCCATTTCACGGGCCACAACAACGCAAACCCATTGGAATTCACTAAATGCTCAGCGAGAAAACGATCAGTATCGTCAAAGAAATCACCCCTCTGGTCGCAGCCAATGCCGAGACCATTACGCGACGATTCTACGAATTGATGTTTGAAGGAAACCCGGAAGTCAAAGTCTTTTTCAATCAAGCCCATCAACACTCGGGTGGACAACAGAAAGCTTTGGCCGGTGCGATTTGTGCGTACTTCGTAAACATCGACAACCTGGAAGCACTTGGCCCAGCCGTTGAGATCATCGCCCAAAAACACTGCTCGCTGCATATCCAGCCGGAACACTATCCCATCGTTGGTAAACATTTGCTGGCGGCGATCAAGGATGTGATGGGTGACGCTGCGACTGACGAAATCATCGGAGCGGTTGCGGAAGCGTACGGCCTGTTGGCTGACGTTTGCATCAACCGCGAAAAAGAGATCTACGCGTCACAATGTTCTGCCGATGGCGGCTGGAACGGCTTTCGCAAATTCGTTGTCGACAAGAAAGTACCCGAAAGCGACATCATCACATCCTTTTACCTGCGTCCGCAAGACAACGGTCCAGTCCCAGGATTCTTGCCGGGGCAATATATCACCGTTCGCATTGACCACCCGACCACGCCGACATCACCACGCAACTACAGCCTGTCCGACATGCCAGGCAACGGTCACTTTCGGATTAGTGTCAAGAAAGAAACGGGTGCGACCGCGGCGACCCCAGATGGATTGATTTCGTCACATCTTCACAACGAAGTCCAGCCCGGTGACGTGATCGAAGTCGGGCCACCTTGCGGCGAGTTTGCGATTGATCCTGCCGCTGTTGGTGATCGCCCCATCGTCTTCTTGGCTGGCGGGATTGGAGTCACGCCATTGCTGTCGATGGCGAAATCGTTGATCGACCAACAAGTGCTTGCGCCGATTCACTTTTTGCACGCAGTAAAGAACAGTGCCGTACATGCGTTTTCGGATGAAGTCTTGAAAATGATCTCCGACAAAGATTTTGTGCAAACACGATTTCTCTACGACGATCCGCTTCCCGGCGACGTCGAGAACGGAAAGTGCGACCAAACAGGAACGGTCGACACCCAGCTACTCAGAGAGTGGACACCTTATCAGGAAGCCGAATTCTATTTCTGCGGCCCCAAGCCTTTCATGCAAACGGTTTACGCAAGCCTGAAGGAACTGGATGTTGACGACTCTCGAATCAATTTTGAGTTCTTCGGGCCCCGGGAAGAATTGCTTCAAGCAGCTGCGATCTAAATGAAAGCGGAGGCGGGCCTATGCGAGCTGCACGTTCCGCAGCCAGTTCCATTTCCATAGCGCGGAGCGTCACGGCCACAATCATCACAAACTACCAACCAACTGAGAAAGAAAATAATGCGTCGTCTTTGGCTTGCCTTCATCGCGGTGATGGTCGTTTCGTTTGCGATCCTTTCATGGATCGGCGTTCGTATTTACCAGGAAATGCCACCCATTCCTGACCGGGTCGTCACGACTGAGGGAAACGTCTTGATCGACTCCGGCGAAATCACCGCTGGGCAAAATGTTTGGCAGGCGATGGGCGGAATGCAAGTGGGTTCCGTTTGGGGGCACGGTAGCTACGTCGCGCCTGACTGGACAGCCGATTGGCTTCATCGCGAGGCGGTCTTTATTCTCGAACATTGGTCAATGGACAACTTTAGCAAGCCGTTCGAGGAACTCGACGAAGAACAAACGGCTCAACTCACCGCGCGGCTCACCAAGATGATGCGCACCAATACGTTCGACGCAGCAACGAACACCGTGACCATTGATCCGATTCGCGCCCATGCGTTTGAAGACAACCTTGCTCACTATTCCAGAATCTTTAGCGAAGGACACTCCGACTACGCCATTCAAGCCGGAGCGGTTACCGACCCTGAAAGACTGCGAAAGCTCTCTGCATTCTTCTTCTGGAGCTCTTGGGCCGCGTCGACGAATCGACCTGATGACACGATCAGTTACACCAGCAACTGGCCGCATGAAAAACTCGTTGGCAATCGACCGACGGGTGACAATATCGTTTGGACTGGAGTCAGTATCATCGTGCTGCTCGCCGGTATCTCGGCGATGGCGTGGTGGTACGCATCGCGCCGCGAAGAGGAGGAACATGACCGCGAGGCTCTGGCTGAAGATCCGCTTTCACGATGGGAGGCAACTCCGTCACAGCGAGCCACGATCAAGTACTTTTGGGTTGTCGCAGCCTTGATTTTGCTGCAAATGACGCTGGGAATTTTGACGGCACACTACGGCGTGGAAGGCGATGGGTTTTATGGGTTCCCGCTATCCGACTGGTTGCCCTATGTTGTCACGCGGACCTGGCACGTGCAAGCTGGTTTGTTCTGGATCGCGACCGCGTGGCTGGCAGCGGGGCTTTTCATCGGGCCGCTTGTCAGCGACTACGAACCGAAATTCCAACGACTGGGTGTCAACGTATTATTTGGCGCGTTGTTGCTGGTCGTTGCGGGTTCATTCACAGGCGAATGGATGAGCGTGCACAACCAAATGACGGACACGGTTTCATTTTACTTTGGACATCAAGGCTACGAGTACGTCGAACTTGGGCGGGTTTGGCAGATCGCATTAATGATCGGATTGCTGTTGTGGTTGGTGTTGATGCTTCGTGTGTTGTGGCCGGCGATGAAGAAGCCGGGCCAATCAAAACAGCTTGTCATTTTGCTGGCCGTCGCTTCCGGCGCGATCGCGCTGTTTTACGGAGCCGGTTTGACTTGGGGGCATCACGGACACTTGTCGATGGTCGAGTATTGGCGTTGGTGGGTGGTGCACTTGTGGGTCGAGGGTTTCTTCGAAGTCTTTGCGACTACGGTTATCGCATTCATCTTTATGCGATTGAACCTGATTCGGCCGGGGCTGGCTGCTGCGGCGGCCTTGCTTTCGGCAACGATCTTTTTGTCGGGTGGCATCATTGGAACCTGTCACCATTTGTACTTCTCCGGAACGCCAACGATTGCGCTGGTTTGGGGTTCGGTATTCAGTGCCTTGGAAGTTGTGCCGTTGGTGCTGATCGGGTTCGATGCAGTCGAAGACCTGCGACACTCGCGAAAGTCGCCGTGGGTGCAGCGCTACAAATGGCCAATTTACTTCTTTATTTCGGTTGCATTCTGGAACATGATCGGTGCGGGATTGTTTGGCTTCATGATCAATCCGCCGATCGCGCTCTATTACATGCAAGGTCTGAACACGACCCCGCTGCACGGTCATGCAGCGTTGTTCGGCGTCTATGGAATGCTCGGAATCGGGTTGATGCTGATGTGCTTGCGAGTCCTGATTCCCGGTCGCGAATGGAAAGACGGGCTGTTACGGTTCGCATTTTGGGGACTCAACGGCGGATTGATGGCCATGTGCTTGTTAAGTCTGCTGCCGGTCGGACTGCTACAAACCTACGCGTCGGTTGAAACGGGTTATTGGTACGCACGCAGCTCCGAATTCATGCAAACGGATTTGATGCAAACGTTGCGCTGGATGCGAGTTCCGGGCGACACGATTTTCTTCGCTGGTGCGGTCGCCCTCGTGATTTTCGTATTCGGCTTGAAGACGGGGCGTTCGTTCAAAAGAAACGGCAATTCGACACTGGAGAACCAACTATGATCGTTAATCGAACTTCGCTGGTATCTGCCATTACGGTGTTGATTGTTGCGGCAAGTCTATCATCAACAGGCACGGCACAACAAAACTGGCCGGGGTTTCGCAACGACGGTAGTGGAATCGTTGGCGAAGCCGACGTGCCGACAAAATGGTCGCCGGATGACGGGATAGCCTGGCGATCGGACGTACCCGGTTATGGCCAATCGGCTCCAGTCGTTTGGGATGGCACTATCTTTCTCACCTCCAGCGAAGGCCCGTTTCAGGAACAATGCTACGTACACGCATTTGATCTGGCGAACGGCAAGAAGCTCTGGACATCCAAAGTGGATGCCACCACGAAAGTCGAAAACTACTTCCGCAATAGCCGAGCCGCACCAACTTGTGTCGTCGACGCCAGCGGAGTCTATTCGTTTTTTGCAGGCGGTGACGTGACCGCGATGAATCACCAGGGCGAAACACAATGGTCGGTTCCCTTGTTCAAGAACTACGGAGAAGTCGAGAACGAACGCGGAACAGCCAGTTCGCTCGCCCAAACCGAGGATTTCGTAATTGTGCTCGTCGACCACGTCGGCCCATCGTACATCATCGCGATCAATAAATCTGACGGCAAAATCGCTTGGAAGACTGATCGAGGCAAACGGGTTGAGTCATGGGCATCACCGGTCATCATGAAACACGAGGATCGGCAGTTAGTGGTCGCCAGTTCGGCCGATTCGGTGAATGTCTACGATGCAAAAACAGGGAAAGAGCTTTGGAAGCTCGACGACTTGCAAGGCAACCATATTCCGTCGGCAAGTGTCGTTGGCGATTCAATCTACGTTGGTTCAACGCAAATGTATGGTAGCAATGCTGATCCGGATAAGGTCGCCGGATCGAATTGCCGAATTGATTTGGTAGCAGGCGAAGGCAAACTTGTTTTCAAGCCACAATGGGGAGCCGAGCGAGCCAACTCTTATTACTCAACACCACTCGCGTTTGCCGGATATGTTTACTACGTCAACAAGTCGGGCATCCTGTTCTGCGTCAATCAGGTAACGGGCAAGCGTGTTTTCGCACATCGAATTGGCAATCCATGTTGGGCTTCCGCCATTGGCGTGACCACCAACGAAGGCGAGCCGTTGGTTTACTTTGTGCAGAAGAATGGGTTCACCATTGTGTTACGACCCGGCGATGAATTCGACCAGGTCGCTCGCAACCAGCTGTGGGACGTGGAACAAATGCTGGCCGCCGAAAAGGCTGCAGCTGAGCAACGCAAGAAGAATACGGTTCCCGCCGATCAAGCTAAACCAAAAACAGGGCCGGAAAAAATGCTGGCCGGAATGCCGGAGAAATCGTTGCACAAAATGTTTTCGTATGGCGACCCGATTGCTTACGCCGCAACGATTGTTGACGGCAACCTGCTAATTCGTACCGGCCAGCACTTGTATTGTGTCCGCGGCAAATAGGTAACGCATCTATTAGATTTGAACAAGCAACAATGGACAAAACGATACCGATACTTTTTGCCTGCAGTGGATGTTCTAATGCGGGTCAACTGGCCAACGAAGTCGCTTGCGAATTGAATCGACGCGGCATTGCGGAGATGTCGTGCCTGGCGGGAGTCGGGGCGGCCAAACCACTTTTCTTAAAGAAGTTGGTCGAACGCGAGGTCTGGATCATTGACGGTTGCCCAATTCAATGCAGCCTGGGCGTTTTCGGGCAGGTTCGCGAACAGGTCGATGTTCATATCCGATTGCACGATCTAGGGATCAAAAAGAATGCGGACGCACCCCAAGGACACGCATTCGAAGCACTGATGGCGGCCGTGCTTGAGGATGCTAATAAACAACGAAAGCAGCTGAAGGCTCATGAATCTGGTTGATATTGCTTGTGACAACAATGACTGGTTTATTTTCCTGTGCCCCATGAAACAGCCAATTACCGGATACCACAAAGACGACGAAGACCATTGGGTTGCCGAGCTTACCTGTGGCCATTTCCAACACGTTCGGCACGACCCACCACTTTCGACTCGCGAGTGGACTCAAACGAAACAAGGTCGCCAATCCATGCTGGGCTTTGAACTCAATTGCGTGAAATGCGATGAAGGTGCACCACCAGATAAAGCCTGAACATGCCTTCAATCTCGTGCATTTGGCGCACGGATTGCACTTAAATGGCGTCGTACGTGCGACAGAAAACACGATTTTTTGACCTACATCTGACAGGTGAATTGAATGAGAATTTTGAAAGCAAATATCATGAATCTCGTGTTGGCAACCGGACTGCTTCTGGGGCTTGTCGGTTGCACCACCCAAACGGTTTCCGAGTCAAACCTGCAGTCGAACAACAGCCCGACGGACGCGCGACAAGACATCGCCACGAATGAGACGACTGACGACACTGGATTGGAAACGTGGACGCTCGATTCAACCGTTGGCGAAATCGTCGCCGCTCGGCCCGCGACAGGAAGGATCTTCGAGCTGGTTGGAATCGACTACTGCTGTGGTGGTGGAACTCAGCTCAAGGCAGCGGCAGCTGAAAAGGCGATTGATGCCAACCAATTGTTGAACGCCTTGCTCGTTGTCGGCGCAAATCCCACTTCAACAACCGAGCGCAACTGGCAAAAAGCGACGCTTGACGAATTGATGGAACATATCGTCACCACGCATCACGCATGGCTGCGTCGTGAACTGCCGCCATTGCTGGCGACGACGCAAACCGTACTTCGAGTACATGGCGATTCGCATCCGGAACTTGCAGAAGTTGCAAAAACGCTGACGAATATCAATGACGCTGTCTTGCCGCATCTGGATGAAGAAGAAACGAAGGTGTTCCCGGCGCTTCGCAAACTCGCTGGCGGAAACCCTCCCGATGGAATCGAATCGCAATTGGTTGCCTTGCGATCCGATCACGATGAATTAGGCGAGCAGTTGCATCGCTTGCGTGAACTAACTAAAGGATTCACTGTTCCGGAAGACGCCTGTGCGAAATACCGCGAGATGTTAACCGGTCTGGAGTCGCTAGAAAAAGACATGTTGCAACACGTGCATCTTGAGAACAACATCCTGCTACCGCGTGCTTCTGCGCTGGTAGATCGCAAATAACAACCGAGCTTCGGAAACGAGTCGACCCAATAATGAAGAAATTCTGGCAATCCTCGCGGCGTATTCTCTGGCGGATTCTGCAACTGGCAGTCGTCGCCGCGATCGTTGGCGGAGTCATCTACTTCATCCGGTTTTCTCCTGTTTCAGTGACGCAACATGAAGTCGCCCGTGGTTTGATCGTCGCCGAAGTGATGGGAACCGGAACTTTGGAGGCACGATTCCAATCCAGTATCAGTCCCAAGATATCGGGAAGAATTGAAACGATCGAGGTCGACCAGGGCCAACAGGTTTCGAAGGGTGACATACTCGTCACTCTTGACGACGAAGAGTTGGCGCAGCAAGTTGCCATTGCGGAAGCGAATCTGGCAGCAGCGCAGGCTGCCATCAACCGGATCGAAACGGACAAGGAGACGGCAGTTGCAACCTACACCCAAGCCAAGAAGAGTCACGTCCGACTGGAAAAACTGGTTCGGGAAAGAGCCGTCAGCCAAGACGAGCTGGACAAAGCTGCGGAGGCATTGTCGGTTGCCACCACTGGCATCTCTCGCGCTGACGCTGCGATCGCCGAAGCCAACAAGCAACTGATCGCCGCTCAGAAGACGCTCGATTATCACAACTCAAGACTTGCTGACAGCCGTGTTGTGGCGCCATTCGATGGGCTGATTGTCACTCGCACTCGCGAGCCGGGTGATGTCGTCGTTCCAGGAAGTGCAATCCTTCAGTTGATCTCAATGGAACAACTCTGGATCAGTGCGTGGGTCGACGAAACGGAAATGTCTCGGCTCGCAGTCGGACAACCAGCCCGAATTATCTTTCGATCGGAGCCCGAACAAGATTTTGAAGGCGCCGTTTTCCGACTTGGAAAAGAAGCGGATCGCGAAACGCGCGAATTTGTCGTCGATGTTGATGTAAAAAAGCTGCCGGAAAACTGGGCGGTCGGTCAACGAGCGGAAGCCTTCATCGAAGTCGCTCGCAAAACAGACGCCGTTCTTTTGCCCGCGAACTTGATCGTCACTCGCGATGGAGAAATTGGCGTTTTCATTGACCACAACGGAGTCGCGAAATGGCAACCGATCGGAATTGGACTTCGCAATCGGAGCCTTGTCGAAGTTGCCAGCGGTCTGGCGTCAGGCGATGTGGTGGTGACTCCTGTCAAGGAAAACCAATCGCTTCGTGACGGACGAAAGGTCACGATTCAATGAACCTTGCTTCCAAAGACATTCGTCACAACCTTGGTCGGTTCGCGTTGACAACTGTTGGCGTTGGAATGTTGCTGATGGTCGTTATGGGAATGGGCGGAATTTACAGGGGCATCATCGAAGACGCAACGCTGTTGGTCGATCGCGTCGGAGCTGATTTGTGGATCGTCCAACGTGACACGCGGGGGCCGTTCGCTGAAGTCTCACGCGTTCCGCAAAACCTTGTCCATCGCGCGTACGCCGTTCCAGGAGTCAAAGCGGCTCGCGAATTTGTCTACCACACCATCCAGCGTGAGCGAAATGGAAAGCCGCTGCGAATCGCCGTGATGGGGTTGAGCTGGCCGACTGACAAAGGCGAGTGGATTCCTTTGACCGCAGGCAGGCACCTGGGACAAAACCATTTTGAGATGATCGCCGACGAATCGTTGGGGCTGGCGATCGGCGAACAAATTGAAATCGGCAAAGACGTCTACATAGTCGTCGGCACAACCAGCAGTTTGATCAGCTCCAGTGGCGACGGGATTGGTTTCTTTACGGCTTCCGATGCACTGGCGATTCAGTTGGATACGCCTGGCGAAGCAGTACGGCTGGAACGGGCAGCGAGGTTATCACGCGGCCAACGGAGCAGTATCGGGACGCAGCAACCGTCGGTGCTGGACAACGCTCAAAAACCGGCTGCTGAATTGCCGCCGATCGCGCGACCGCAAGTCAGCGCGGTGATGGTTTCGGTTGACCCCGGCTACGACCTCCAGCAAGTCGTTCAAACAATTGAGGGCTGGGGTGACGTTTCCGTTTACACCAAAACCGGTCAACGGGAGTTGCTGCTCAAAGGTTCGGTGGAGAAAGTCCGTCGTCAAATCGGATTGTTTCGTGTTTTGTTAACCGTGATCGCGGCGATCATCATGGCGTTGATTTTGTATACACTGACTCTCGACAAAATTCACTCGATTGCTTTACTCAAACTGATCGGTGCACCGAACACGACGATTCTCGGTTTGATTCTGCAACAGGCGTTGGTGCTGGGAATCGGTGGATTTGGAATTGCTTGGTTGATCGGACAACAACTGTTCCCGATGTTTCCTCGACGCGTCATTCTCACCCAACCGGATCTGTGGCAGCTTGGCGGAATCGTACTGGCGATCTCGATCGGATCGAGCTTGCTGGGTATCTGGAAGGCGATGAAAGTCTCACCCAACGAGGCGCTTTCATGAACACTCCTAACGAACCCTCTTTCGATGCAACCGAGGCCGATCTGGCGATTGAGACGCACAACTTGACCAAGATTTATGGCAGCGGCAATACGGAAGTAGTCGCCATGCGAGATGCCTCAATGCAAGTCCATCGCGGCGAAGTCGTTGCCTTGCTGGGCCCGAGCGGTTCAGGAAAATCGACATTTCTGACTGCAGTTGGGCTGATTAATCCACCCACATCGGGACAGGTTTTCATTCGCAACCAACAAGTCCTTGACGGCGAAACCGCACTGGCCAACTTACGTTCGTTTCGGCGGAAGCATATCGGTTTTGTCTTTCAAAAATCCAATCTGATTCCGTTTTTGACCGCTGTAGAAAATGTGCAGATTGCCATCGAATTGAATGGCGCTTCACCGTCCGCCGCGCGTCGCCGAGCCATGCAGTTGCTGGACGAACTGGGGGTTAGCGATCGCGCGGGTAACCGACCATCCATGTTATCCGGCGGTCAACAACAACGCGTCGCCGTCGCACGCGCACTGGCAAACCAACCGAGTGTCATACTGGCGGACGAACCGACTGCGGCGCTCGACAGTCAGCGCGGGCGTCAAGTCATGGAGCTGTTCGCTGGCGTTGCTCGAGAACATGGAACGGGTGTGATCGTGGTGACACACGACCACCGTGCCCTGGATGTTTTCGATACCATCTATGAAATGGAAGACGGCCTGATGCACAAAGTCGAAAAGAGCCCGGCCAACGCTTGAGCCCAAGTCGTACCAATCGCTACCAAATTCACTTCTGTGCTTCCCCAATGCAATAACACAAACCATCGGGTGCGACGACGAAGAACAACTGATAGATTGTGTCGCCATGTTTCTGAGTTTTAAGATCCGCTTTGAAACTTGAGTCGTACGATCGAAGTTCTGCCACAGCTGCCTCGACATCGTCAACTTCAAAGAAGCAGCCTTCTTGAGAAGGATCACCGCCGTTTTCGGCCAGTCCAATTTGAATCGAGTCTCGTTCAAGCACCGCTCGGCGACAACCTGCATCCGATCGCGACGCCACGCGAAAGCCCATCTTCGACTCATAAAACGGAATCGCCGCGTCGATATCTCGAACCGGAAGGTTCATGGCATCGTCGGCGTAAGGCGCGGCTCGAAAGAATTTTGCGGTCATGGATTTTGCGATCGGTTACATCTTTAGTTTATAAGCCAAGACTCGTTGGGCTGCAGGCGGCAAAGCAGAATATGTCACGAGGTTTGTTCAAATAGCGACTCTAAGAATTTATCGGCGTTTTGCTTTTCGGTTTGAAACCTTGAACGTTTGATGCCGCGAACATGGTTGCGCTTCACCAATGCAATAACGCAAACCATCAGGTGCGATGACGAAGAACAACCGATAGCCTAATAAGAGAATCGAAACCAACCTTCAGACTTGAGCTATGCAGCCTTTGTGCCCCAAAGCTTGCTTTGTTGAGCGTCGGCTCCAAGATGCTCGAAGCTAAAAGCCGTAGAAGCCAGTATCGCATCAACGACGCAACTTCGATGGCAGCATTCCCAGTCTGGACAAAAGCACATCAGGCATGATCGCATTTGACGAGCCGTTTGGATTGCTTCTTGAATTGAGTCTATACCAGCAGGCTTGCGTAGATGTCGGCGAACGCCAGAGAAGAACGTATTATAGTCTCGATCCTCTCTCACTTTGTGACGAAGGTCTTTTGGCGACCCCAAGGCTTTGAAATGCTGGTACTCGATCCCTTCGCTACACAGCCGCATACTTAGGGCCGTTTTGGCAAAACCTTTCTTGCGGCTGATCGGAATTTCACGAACGTCGATGAGACACTCAATTTTGTTGATCATGAGCTTTTCGACGAAGGTGTCGATGTCAAAACCTGAGTACCCAAGGGTGAAGAGTTTGCGTCTCAAAACAAGCTTTCTTGCTTAGCGATTTTAGTTGGCACATGGTAGATCGCCGAAATCATCCAATGATTGAATCTACTGTGTGTACCAAAAATCCCAAAGATCGTTTTCTTTGAGTTGAAGATGCTCTGGCGTACTCGATCCGCCGTCGCCTCCAAAGCCTCTTTTTCGCTCATCTTTTTTAGGTTTTGACGAATGCCTTGGTAGTAGCTCCATGCCAGCACTTTGGAATCTACTTCCTTGCCTGTTCCAACTTCCCGATACTTCAGCCTGTACTGCCACTTTGGTCGGTCTGCCAACAGCTGCAGAACATCGCTTGATACAAATAGATTCTGTTGCTGCACCACCTGCATTTGCGACTTGCTGAGTTCCTGATCATCCGCCTTCCAGTAGAACTCGATTGGCTCAATTTCGACACAGCCGTTCGTAATGCCTTTTGACGACATGGCACCAGTACTGGAATGAACTGTGTGCTGCATCCAATCCCAGCGTCTCTTCTCTGTTGAAATATTTTCCACGAACTCAATCGGCGTGCCTTGCATCAAATGCCAGCTCTCGGGGCGAGTGTCTTTCGTGTCTTTGTAAGCCTGCACGCGGACGAGGTCCCAGCGATCATATTTTTCGTTTTCATCGAGCAAGCGGAACGGAACCGGATACAGCCTGACAAACTCACCTGAAGCCTGGACTCCGCCTGTGCAGACTGTCTCGATGTACTTTTTACTGACCGCCGGGTAGGTCTTGCAATTGACCATGAATTCAAGCGTTGTTTCGGAACCAACTATCTTTGACATTCGCTCACCACACGCATCTTGAGAATTGAAGCCTACTGAACTCTTTGGTAAGGTTTGAATCTTACCCGAATGGGCATAGACGGAGAACAACTCATGATGAAAAAAGCGGGGTTCGTCAGCGTAAAAGAGGCTTCGGAAATACTCGACGTTGCACCGAACACGGTTCGCTCGTGGGGAGCGAATGGCACGATTACTGAATACCGGCACCCAGCAAACAACTATCGACTCTACAAGAAAGCTGAACTGGTGAAACTGGTCAAGCAAGCCCAGTCGCCAATCGTAGTTCAGTCATTGGGCAAGAAAGTGAATTGAGCGTCTGAGCCAGAGTCCGGGAAAGCGGCGAGAACGACGCTTTCGCGAGCAATGGTCGTGGTCGCTCGTTAGACAGACAACCTTGGTCAGCTACATCGACAAGTATTAACCTTAAAGGACAATTTTGCCGAAGCCTCCTAAGCCGTTCCGCAAATACGGCGGACCAACGAAACTTGTTTCCGATGTTGAGCTTGCGCTTCAAACGCTGAGTGACAAACTCGTTTTGCGCCAAGAGTCTTGTAAAACCCATACGGTATTGCTTATCGAAAACTTCGGCGCTCGGTCCAGTCTCGAAGCCGCTGCTGTCTATCTCGTGTCGGCAATCGCTCAGAATATCGAAGCCAATTTAAGGCTCAGAGAGGCACTGTTTGATGAGGATCACTTTGCCCGCGATTTGGCAACCGATGTCAAGCGAGTTGTTGGTGGCTCCAAAGTGGACGACGAGGTTAAGACAAAGGAACGCGACCCTTGGCTATGGGAGGCAATCAGTCATTTGTTTGTTCATTTGTCGAGATTGAATTCCGAGTTTCATGCAATGGGTGAAGTTTTGGCCAAGACGAGCATCAAGTTCGACGTGCGGGATCACGGCCTCGACTTGATTGGGATTTACGAAGGCGCTGAATTCGGGTTGTCCGCTGGCGAATGCAAGGCTTACTTGACCGATCCAAGCCGAGGCATCACTGATGCTGCGAATAAACTGGGCGAAGTCGAATCGAACGCGCGAGACATTGAAATTCGAGCCGCCGTAAACCAGCTTCGGTCATCAATTCCGGAAGCCAAGCAAAAAATGATTGCCGGTAGTTTTTGGAATAACGAGAGAAGCTATTTTCCTTTCGTTTGCTGTGATGACGAATATTCAACCAAGTGGACGACCAATCGCAAACTAATGGAAGCGTTAGAAATTCCTGTCGAGCAAAAAGTTCTTGTCCCCTTGGCAATACCGAAAGCGAGAAAAAAGTTTGATCGGCTCTGTGCTTTGATGCGTATCTACGTTGCGAAAGAAAGCGAATAGGAATGTTTGATGATTACTCAAAGTCGCTTTTCTCGGACGTCCCTGAATTCGATGGACTTGTTCAGGATGATACTGCTCGTGCGTTGTCGGCAGCCTATCTTGCGATAACCAGTGCCAGAATCAACGGCGTAGCTGAAGTGAGTGAAGACCTCGATTACGCACAACCACAACTGCGACGCATTGCCAATACGCTCATCTTTCACGTTGTCTTGGATGACGAACGCGATTCTGTTGAAAGGCAAGCCGCTGCGTTTGTGGCGGCAGAAGCGATCGCTTTGATGGCCGAGTATTTAACTATCGCGACGGAGCAATCAGACACTGAACGCGACAAAGCGATTCGCGCCGCTGAAAGATTCGCAAGAGTTGAGTCGTCTTTGCTCTACATGTTCGCAAGGTACGACGCCTGTTCTGGCGGTGTCATTCGAGGGCTGTCAAGTTCTGAAACCGACGACCAATCATTGGTCGATCTGGCTGCCGAGTGGTGCTTTGAGCAAATGAATCGGCTTGGTAGTCTCCAGCTTTTTGACTTGCCACCAAAGGAATTCCCCTACATGTTCTCTGACGCGGACGATTTGGGACCACGCGAGTTAGAAGAAGATACCGTTTCGAGGTTGTTTGTTGAGCTAGGCACTGCCACAAATGAGTTTTGTTCTTGGCTGTCTGGTTCTCAAAAACAATTGGAATCTACGATTTCACGACTTGATTCATTGATAGACGTCTTGGCAATCGAAAAGCCCTCCGCGGACAGCCTGTTTGGGTACGAATACTCGCGAATCTATCATCTGGCCGTTCTTGCACGAATTTGCTTTCCCTCAATCGGCAAAAGGTCACTTGTTCATGTTGTGCCGACTCCGCCAAACGGTGACGATGAAGCCTATCGAAGCTATCTATTAACGCGTGCCGTTGGAAGTAAAAGCTCGGCAGGTCGGCCAGTGCTTTGGCCATCTGCGATGGAGTTTGTTCGAGAGTGCCTCGCAGGGGACAATCGGCATTGCATCGCGTCCATGCCGACAGGTAGCGGAAAGTCATTCGTTGCAGAACTTGCCGTGTCGCAAGCGGTACAGGATGGATGGGTGCTTTACCTTGCCCCGACAAATGCTTTGACCGAACAGATTCGAACTGATCTCAGTACCGGTCTGGCGTCACTAGATACTGAAATCGTACCATTCATCGGCGATCACGAGTATTCAATTTTCTCGACCGATCGAGTCGCGCAAATGAATACAAACTCTGTTGCCGTAATGACTCCGGAAAAGTGTTCGCTAGCGCTTCGGCTGTCGCCAGAGGTCTTTAGCAATTGCAGCTTGGTAGTGTTTGACGAGTGTCACCTGATTGGCGAATCAAGTTCCCGTGGCCCGGTTGCTGAAATCGTTTTGACGCAGCTCATGATGCGAGCTGAGGAATGCCGTTTCTTGCTGATGTCCGCGATTGTTCAAAACCCTGACGATCTTGCTGAGTGGTTAAACGAGGCAACAGGGGAGGACAGCACTGCACTTTCAATCAAATGGCGACCGACAAGGACGCTGCGTGCCGTACTGGGAGTGGACAATGAGTCGGTTCAAGCCAAGGCTAGTGACGCGATTAAATCACTTAAAGGAAAGAATAAGAGATACAAAAAGAAAAAATTTAAATCCGACTATTCTATGGCGTCAAACCTTCAAGGTGCGTGGCAGTCTGATCAACGGGAAAACTATGCCCTAACTCGTATCAATTGTCTTGCCTCACTGACTCTGATTCGGGCGCGCAATCCCGTTACAGGCAAATGGAAATATACTTGGGACGGAGACAGTTGGGTAAACCAAAGTGCAATTGCGGTTAGCAGACTGCTCGCTATCTCAGGAGTTCAGACGCTCGTTTTCACACCTGCCAATAAGCACTACCCATTTAACAATGGGCCGAAAATTGATTTACCAGAAGAGCTATTGAAGGATCTACCAGAGCAACAGAGTATCGTTGCCACTTGTCGCTTCCTCGCTAAGTTTGAACTGGGGGACGAATCACAAGTCTTTGATTTGCTTGACAAGGGCATTGCGGTACACACGTCTTTGATGCTTGAAACCGAAAAGATTGCTGTTGAATCCGCGTTTCGGGGGCGTTCGTCTCCGATTATGTTTGCGACTGGTACACTTGCGCAAGGACTGAATTTGCCAGCAGTTGCTGTAATCATTGCCGGATCAAAAATTGGGGACACTCGGGGCGAAGCGTCAGCCGACGTTAAGCGAAGAAAGTTTTCACAGCTTCTGAACGCTGCGGGACGAGCGGGGCGTGCTGGATTCGCCAACCAAGGTTTCGTTATCGCAGTGCCGGACCACCCTGTTGCATTCGATCAATTTGATTCGATCGAGCAGGCGAGAAATCAAGTTGACTATCTTCAACAAAGTGATAACGCAGTCCCAGTTCGTAGCGGACTCGAATCGTTTCTTGACGATGTCGCCGAACAGTCTCTTCGATCGGATCAAGCAAGCGACACTGAATTGCAAATCATTTCCGTCCTGGGCGGTGGTGGCGAGGAGCAGCTAGAGCTTCAGCCGATACTCAACTCAACATTCGCGGCTTATTTGAGGCGAAAAAACGGAGAAGCAAATATTACGAAAAAGCAGGCCGAAAGAGTTTCGAAGATTGGCACAGAGTTCATCGAATCAACTGGCGCACCGGCGTGGCTGACCATTGCTGCCCAGCGGGCTGGACTTGATTTTTTTCTAACGCTCGCGATCTCGCGAAGCTGGGCCGCAGTGCGACCGAACTTGTCCAGTGAAATGGGAAACTGGACAGTTGCTGATTGGCTCAACGAATTACTTGAAATTGTTTTCCGAATTCCACCCGGACTTCTCGGTCAGCATATGCCTGCATCGAAGTTGAAGTTCATTTCTAGAGAGTTCAAAGCATATGAAAAACAATTTGAATTCTTCACGAACCGTGACTTAGACTGGCAGCCAACAAAAGACTGGCAAACAGCATGGGCGACGGCAAAAAAGCCGCTGGAGCTTTGGATGAATGGAGACACTATCAAGCAGATCGCGAGCGTCGTTTCTGAGGCATCTCTTGATGAAATCGGAGTCGAGCGAACAGGAGGAAAGCCAATTCCAAAAGCTCTGGCTGTTTCACACGGCGCTTGGTCTTCGCTTGCGCTAGTCGCAGGAGGATTTCTGGCAGTCGCAGAACAGGTTTTTAATGACGAGGTTCCTTTGGCGTTGGCATCGCTTCCAATGTGTATCAAGTACGGCTGTAATTCGCCCGGATCATTGGCTTGGTTTCGCTTCGGTGTTCGACTACGCCGTCCTTCCCATCATTTGGCAAATCGTTTTCCCGCTCCAGACGGACTAAGCGACGAACAGTTAAAGGACTGGGTGCGAAAAGCCCGCAGAAGCTGGCTACAGTCTGGAGAGGACTGGGATGAAACTTCAACCGTCATCAGAGATTTCATAACTCAATAATTTGTGTCAACGATCCATACGCATCCTCTTTGGAAATCTCGATAGACTCGCGAACGAAGAGCAACCGTTTTCTATCGCCCGAAATAAAATTAGTTTTTGGGCCGACCGACGACGTAGGGCGTCGTGCGTTTGTTTCCATCAAGTCTTGCTGAGTTCATTGGTAAGTTGAAAACACGTCGGTGAAAAATTTCAACACTTTGCCTTTGATCATCTTTCCAGCGCGGTCGGACACAGGTGTCAGAAATTCGACGCTGGGGTGCTCGTCGGTTGTGAATTGCGCGTTTGACGGTAACTGCCAGTCGCCGATGTAGTGATCCCTGAAACGTTCTGGGGTTGCGATGGATTGATCGGACGAGGTCAGGTTGTGGTTTATTGTATTAGGCGGACTGGCGAGTGCGACAGGGTCGACCTTGATCGGATCACGGGCACCTACCAAGGCAAGAGCTGGTTATTTCCAGTTAGCCCATCCAAATCGCGCGCATCGGTTCTATTGCGCAAAGTTTCAACGCTTGTTGTCGTCATCAATGCGCTACGACTATTGATCTAATCCAAAATGGACGGGGAATAATCTTTTAATACGACCACCGCGCTTTGGATGTTTTCGATACAATCTATAAAAATGAAAACAGCCTGATGCAGAAAGTTGAAAAGAGTCCGGCAAATGCTTGAACCCAGTCGTACCAATACGATCCTGTACTGTGAGCGTTGGTTGGAAACGGTGCAATTTTATCGTGAAGCGATTGGATTTCCGGTTAGTTTCAAAAACGACTGGTTTGTCGAATTCAAGATTTCCGATTCGTCGTTTTTGAGTATCGCCAACGCCGCCAGAGCGACCATTGAACCCGTGTGCGGGCAAGGCGTTACGCTCAGTTGGCAAGTTGAGGATCTGCCGCAAATCAGAAGCAAGCTTCAAACGCGAGATGTCCTAACAACCGAGATCAAACCCAAGTGGAACGCGCACGTTTTTTACTTCCGCGACCCGGAAGGCCATCGAATTGAGCTATGGGAACCGCTTTCTGAATCCGCTGATATTGATGGTGATTTGAGCTGCGACTTGGCAACCAGCGTGCCCGATTGGTTGATCGAGTATCCGCCGTTGTTGGCTTTGTTTCAAAAGCTGGGCATCGACTATTGTTGCGGCGGCAAGTCGCTTGAAACAGCTTGTCGAGAAAAGGGGCTTGACCCAACCAACGTGCTTCAGCAAGTCAAAGATTCCACTAAACCGCTTGGCCAATCTTGACTTTCTGCTACTTAGCGTGAAAGCCGCGCACTGATTGACCGGATTCACAAAACATTGGCCGCTAGTCAAGCTCATCTTGTAGGCGCTGAACTTCGTCGAGCAGTCGTGTGAACTTCTCACCGAACACTGTTAACTCATATTCCACCCGCGGGGGAACTTCGGGATAGCTGACCTTTTTCAAGATGTCAAACCGAACGAGTTTAACCAACCGTTCGTTCATCACTTTAGTCGTCAAACCATCTGCTGATCGAGACAATTTACCGGGGCGGCAGTTGCCGTTTCGAATTTCTTCCAGAATGTGCAGCGTCCACTTGCAGCCCAACACGTTTTGCAAAATGAAGGTGACATCAGGAGTTGACGTTTTGTTTTCGGTTTGCTCGGTCATGGAGTGGTTCCGTTGAAAGGTAGGCACCAAAAAGTACTTGCTTTTCCAATTCGGGATTCTTTCTAGACTTGGACTAGTGACAGCGAACACTTCGCTGGATTCTTATTTTTACCAAGGAAAGAGTCGATGAAAACGAAAGCTCAATTTTATCATGCCGGTTGCCCCGTGTGTGTCAGCGCCGAAGAAACGATCGCCAAATCACTTGACCCAAACCGGTTTGATGTCGAAGTCATTCATTTAGGCGAACAGAAACCGCGGGTTGCCGAAGCCGAAACATCTGGCGTCAAATCTGTTCCAGCTTTGGTCATTGAGAACGATGTTTTTCATATCAACCACGGTGCCGATTTGTCGGCATTGAAGTAGAGTTTGTTTCGCCAGCAAATTCGAGCAGACTTACGATTCACCGTCGAGTCGCTTTTTTTCGTTCGGATGAAGACGTTGCTGGGCTCGGTTCAGCAGCGTCCTTTTCCAGCTGGGCGAAAGTTCGTCCAACGATGCCAGTTCGGTTGCCGCATCAAGATTGTTTTTGTCGTGATGCATGACCTGATTGACGGCGGCGATCGTCCATTGAAGGTGGGGGCGTTCGACTAACTCCATCGGCAAGTGCGCAGAGATTTGACCTTCCACCAGCACACGAAAATACCAGCCGGTTTTTCCGGTCTGCTGCACACGATCGGCCAAATCTTTGATGTTCCAACGTCGGGCCAATTTCCAACATGGCTGTCGTGGCTGAGAAACTTGCAACGTGACAGTCCCGATTTTCCATGTGTCTCCCACGCAGACGTCGGCTTCCGCCAGGCCCGATACCGTAAAGTTCTCGCCGAAGGCTCCATTGTCTAACTCAGGCAGATCTAGATCGCTACGCCAGGCGGGGAAATGATCTTTTGGGTAGACGCAGACCGCTTTGTGCGGGCCACCATGATGTTCAAGGTCGGCTTGCCCATCGCCTGCCAGGTTAACGCGCCCCAGCCAAATTGGTTTGTTCACCGATTGTTTGAGGAATCCGGTCGTCCACGATTTCGATGAGCCACCAAAATTGCCGAGAGCAATCGTTTGCGGCTTGCCAATTTGTATCGACTCAAGCAAAAGTTTCATTGGAACGCCGGTTCTTAAAAAAGACTGAAATCTTCTACCGGCTATTTTCTACCATTAACTCGTTGTCAATAAGATCAGACTTAGCAGACAAACTTGCTTCAGTACTTTGGCAAACGAAACTTAAGAATTGAATCAACCCAACGGGTAATAACTGGAACTGGGGTCTCTCAAGTCGCGGAGCTGTGTGCAGCAGAACTTTCGAGCGATCAACTGCCCAGCTAGTATATAGCAAACGTAAAGAACCCAAGCAATCGTCAGGAACCGCAGTCGCAATGATGTTGGCAATAATTTTGGTGGCGGTCGTGTGCCTCGCCTTTGCGAATGGTGCGAACGACAATTTCAAGGGAGTGGCGACTCTTTTCGGAAGCGGAACGACGAACTATCGCGGTGCGTTGGCGTGGGCGACTGCTACTACTCTGCTCGGTTCCTTGACCGCGGTTTTTCTGGCGAACACACTCCTGAAAACGTTCAGCGGCAAAGGGCTCGTTGACCCGACCCTTGCATCAACCGTCGATTATGGTTCAGCCGTGGCTTTGGGCGCAGGCCTGACTGTCTTGCTGGCGACACGAATCGGCATGCCGGTTTCGACAACTCATGGTTTGGTGGGATCGTTGATTGGTGCGGGACTTGCGGCGGGTTCTGCAATCGACTTGCATAAACTTGGAAGTGGTTTTTTTGCTCCTTTGCTCATCAGCCCTTTCGTTGCGGTAGCCGCCGCATTAATTCTGTATCCGATGTTGACGTTGGTTCGACGCCGATTGGGAGTTACTTCCCAAACCTGTTTATGCGTTGGCAACAAAGTGGTTGAAACGATTCCCGCCTCATGTAATTCGGTTGCTTTGGCCGTGGAGCGTGCTGACGAACTCTCGATTGAACTGGGCGATAAAGTGAAATGCCAACGCCATTACCAACAGAGAATGTTCGGGATCGACGCTGCGTCGACGCTCGATGCATTGCACTACCTGTCAGCCGGGTTGGTTAGTTTCGCCCGCGGACTCAACGACACACCCAAGATCGCCGCACTACTGCTGTTAGCACCAGCCTTTGGCGGTTTCAGCAGTACAGCAATGGTCGGTGTGGCGATGGCGATCGGAGGTGTGGTGAGTGCCAAAAGAGTTGCCGGCACGATGAGTGAAAAAATCACGACTATGAATCACGGCCAGGGATTCACCGCAAACATCATCACGGGACTGATCGTTATCGGAGCCAGTCGACTTGGGATGCCAGTTTCGACGACCCACGTCAGCTGCGGGTCTCTGTTTGGAATCGGAACCGTGACCCGGCAAGGCAATTGGAGGACGATGGCAAAGATTCTGGGAGCCTGGGTTTTGACACTTCCTTTAGGGGCAGCAATCGGATTCACGTGTTATTGGGCGATCGGCAAAATTTTTTAGTTCTTATTCGGCAGTGGATTCTTGCCTTCGTCTTTGGCCGCTGTCTTGAGCGGCATGGTGATCACCAAACCGGCTTTTCTTTCGTCGTTACTGGTTCGATTACGGACGTGACATTTGACACATGATGCTGACAAACGAATGGAACCAACGAATTGAAATGAGTCTTCGTTGACCGATTCGAATTCCTGCCTCCCAGATGAAAGAGCCGCAACGGCCTTCTTTTCAAACTCGTTTTGCGGTTCGTGATTGACGCTCATTGCATTGGCGTTGACGGCCAGCCAGCGCAGTTCAACTTTTTGGCTGCGAGCCATTTCTGCAAATACGTCTTCCAGCGATTGGGATGGTAGTTTGAGTTTTTGATCTTCACGAAAGAAGTCACGATGCATGACTTGCAAAGCACCGCCGAAGGCTTCGTGAAGGATTTTGGCTCGGATGCGTGCTTCCTCGACAGACTGCGGCGCATTGTTGACAACACTATCTGAAACTCCACCGGCTTTCGCAGAGTCTTCGTGATCTGCCTTTCCTTGCACTTTGCCGGATGTGGGATTTCCATTCACCTCCTGCTCGCTCTGAGCGTCTGTCTGTTTCAAAGACCGGTCTTGTGTAGACAATCCTGCTCCGCTTGCAATGAAAACACAAATCACTGATACAGCCAGCGCTGTCCCGATTCGCAAAATCGCAAGTTGGATGAGAACAAGCTTCATTTCAAACTTCCAATCAAATTGATCCAGTCGTCCAGCGTCTGCAACACTAAAGACGCCTTGTTGCAACAACGCACGAGACTCTATCATATACCTCGATGTGCAGGTTTTCCATGCCACAAGTGATTGAGCAACGTGAACTCAGGAATTGCCGAAATCAGATCGCCCGACAAACAGAAGCTTGGGCGGGAACCTGGGCCAATACCAAGTCCGCGCATGCGAGGCATTGCATCTTTGCATCCTTCGTACTTTGCGCTCGTCATGGCAACCGGGATCGTTTCAATCGCCTGCCATTTCCAAGGCTTCACCTTTATCGCCAAAGCCATGTTTTGGTTGAATGTGGTGGCATTCGCAGTATTGGCGGGCCTCAACACAATTCGCCTGGCCAGATTTCACCGGAGTTTTTTGAGTGATTTGGCAGACCACAATCGCGGAGTCGGATTCTTCACGAGTGTCGCCGCGAGTTGTGTCTTAGGAAGCCAGTTTTTGTTAATTGCGGGTTTGCCAGTTATCGCGATCGGGTTTTGGTATTTGGGGATCGGCCTGTGGTTTGTGTTTACTTATACGATCTTCACCAGCTATGCCATCAAAGCGAGTAAACCATCTCTAGCTGAAGGAATCCACGGCGGTTGGCTTATTTCCGTCGTCGGTGCGCAAGGCGTCGCGATGCTTGGTGGAATGCTGGCTCCTGACTTTGGTACGTACTCGGAACCCGCTTTGTTTTTCTCGCTTGTGATGTGGTTGGGCGGGGGCATGCTCTACATTTGGATCATTTCTTTGATCTTCTATCGGTATACTTTTTTCAAAATGAGCCCCACCGATCTCGCGCCTGCCTACTGGATCAACATGGGCGCGATGGCGATTTCAACGTTGGCCGGTGTCACACTAATTGCTGCGGCTGACGAGTCTGCAATTCTTAATCAGGTGAAGCCGTTCCTGAAAGGCTTCACCTTGTTCTTTTGGGCCACCGCAACCTGGTGGATTCCGATGCTGGTGATTTTGGGATTCTGGCGTCACGTCGTGAAGCGATTCGGATTCACCTATGATCCGCAATACTGGGGGCTGGTGTTTCCGTTAGGAATGTATGCGGCCTGCACCTATCGACTGGCAGTCACATTGGAAACGCCGTACCTGGCTTGGATTCCAATCACGTTTACTTACCTTTCAATCGCGGCATGGTTGGTGACATTTGCTGGCATGATGATTTCGTTTGCGCGATTGAGAGGTGTGCAACCCTTTTGAATCTACTTAGTGCACCGAACCGAAAGCTCCTGAGAGAATATTTGGAAACACAAAATCTCAGCATGCTTTGGGTGGTTTCTTCGGAGCGAAAACAGCTGGGATTTCGACACGAAGATTATGTCGGGGAAGTTGAAGCAATCGGTTTCTATTGGTCTCAAAACGGAATAGTGGAAGGTGAACTTACTTCGACTTTCTATCCAGTCGGATCAATGCCAAGCTAATTCGTTTCCCAATTTCAACGCTCATTCTAACGGAATCGACTTGTCGAGGGCCAAATCGGAGATCAGTTCGTCCAGGACTTGCTCTTCGTGGATGATGTAACCGCTCGCCTGCATCGCGGTTGCCAGTGCATGATCCCAAATCGCATTGACGCGTTTGCCTTTTAGCTTGTACTTGTCTGAAACGGACGCGTTGTAATGTTCAGTACCGAACCGCCAACTTTTCGCGTCGTGGCGAGTCATTACCAAGTTTGCAATTCGCAATCCTTCCCAATCAAAGTCGCCGTGATAGTGAATTGTCGTTCCTGTTTCTGAAAGCAGATTCAGCAGTAGACGGGATGCCGTCTTGGGTTGTCCGTCGATGCAAATGAGTGGTTTACTTTTGTTTCCGAGTCGATGCACGGCCACATCGACAACGGTTGGGTTTTCACAAACATAAACATCCGGGCCGATGACGTTGGCATCAAATCGAGGCGTCATGTGTTTGAGTTGACGAACGCTCAGTCGATAAGGCTCTCCGTTGTCTGCATGCAGATTCAAGACTCTTCCGGTAAACGACTCGTTGTCGGCGCGAAGATTGAGGACGAGCAATGGAGCGCTCAGTTCGTTTGGAACGACCCCCAATAACTCCCAGGCATCGCGGCGATCAGCTGCCGATTTCCATTTGGCAAGTTCGTCAAGCTCTCGAGCATAACGAATCACCAAGGAGGATAATGGCTGGCCCTTGTCCAGTGCATGGCTGTTTCCCGTTTCGAGGGCGGCAAGTTCCGATAAACGCAATGCCTGTACAGGGACTTTCTCCAATATCGACATTGCTGAATCGAGCAGCCTGTTTGCCACGTCAATGCTGCGTTTACTTCGTCGTTTAAGGAGGCCGCTATTCTTGAGACCGGCCAGCCAATTCAGTGCCAAGGCGTTGTCAGCAAGTCGTTCTTCTGCACCGTTCCAAAGACTTTGCCATCGTCGTTCTTTTTCCACCGCAGCGGCAGCTTGATTCTTAACCGGCCCAAAGACGACTGACAGCGCTGATTCCAACGAATCGTCGAGTTCGGCATGCCTGAGCATCTCAGCAATTAAATCCAGGTCAACGGTTACCGAGTCACCGCGCGTTTTTGGCTTCGATCCGAACAACGTCGCCAGTGCCAAACGCTCCTCGGCAGTTGCGGATTTCAACGAGACCTTACCTGTTAAACTTTTTCCCTGCGACATCCGTTTGCGCAAACGATCCAACAAGCGATTCAAAGCCGGATCACTGAACAAGGACTTGATTCGTTGCTGTGTAGAATCCATTTCGAATCCTATCGGGGATTTCTTGGCGCAGCAGACGGAATCACTCGATCATCTCGAACTTTTCCCTTGCCGTTCCAAATCCAACGCGTCAGAAACACGGCATCAAAACCTCGGCGCGTCGAAAGCTGATAGATCCCGACTCCAGGCAACGTCGCATAGCAGCCCCATTCGCTTTCGCTGGTCATCAGGAAATCGAGATCAAACACGTCGATCAATTCCATGCACTTGCCACGCATGTCGGGATCAATTCCAACAAATGCCTCATCCAGCAAAATCAGCCGCGGCGCATCCGACCGAGCAGATTGATAGTGAGCAGAAGCGGCAGCAAACTGAGGAATCGTCAAGGCAACTGCCTTTTCCCCGCCCGATCCCGTCCCGTGAGTCTTCTTCGTCAGTCGCTTCCACGCTCCGCCATCCTGTTTTCGCATCACCCAGAAACGATGCCAACGCCGATAGTCGAGTGCTTCGCGAAGATGCTCAAGCCAGGTTCCCTTTTCTCTGGCTGTTCGTACTTCCTGAATGTGACTTTGCAGAAACCGACCAATGGACTCCCGTTCCGCCGCTGACCAACCCGTTGACTTGCCAAGTAACCGCTCACACATTTCGACGATGCCTCCGGAAAGCTCATCATCCGGCTTCCAGTCAAACTTGAGCGTCATTCCAGTACTCATTGGGCGTCGCTGAATTTCAACATTCATCTGGTCAACCAGTTGGTGGGCATCCTGAATTTGTTCGTTCAGCTTCGACGCGACTTCGCCAATCAAATGGTTCTCAATGATCTTGCGTTCGTTCTCATCGAGAATCAGCTGCCGCTGGCTGACTTCGTTGTCAAGAAATTCGTACAGCTCAGAAACCGAATGATCGCGCCCTTCGTAAGGCACGGTCACAACGTAAAGTCCGTCTTGAGTTGATAGCGTGGGAACGAACGAATGTTGGCTAAGAGCAGTTGCCAGTTCCTGGTTACTTTCGGTGACGTTTTGTCTGGCCCGATCCCAAGCTGACGGATCACTCTTTCTTTTCGAGAATTTGGCTTCTGTTTTTCGAGCGACTTCAACGGTTCGGCTGATCGACCATGCAACGGCGTCGGTGTCATCGAATTTTCGCGAAGCTGTTTTCAAAATCCCCAATGAAACAAGACGCTGAAACGACTCGCAAGCAACCAATCGTTCGGCCGTTTCCTCGTCGACCGATTTCTTCTCTGCGTTGATTCGCTCATCTAGTCGCACTTTTTGTTTGTCTGATTCTTGACGTTCAGATTCCGCCGTTTCCAGTTTTTCTGAAACGGTTTGCAAATCGTGACTTGTCGCATCAATTTCCGCCAGAATTTTGTCCGCATCTTTGCCAACGGATTGTCGGAGTGTTTTGAGTCGTTGTTGCGCGGACTCCCATTCGGTCTTTCGACGATGGAGTCGGTCATTCAAAAGTTCAAGTTGCAACTCTTCACTTTTGTGGCGCAATTCAGCCTCGCCCAAGGCCTTAAGAAGATGCAGGAAGTGTTCACAGGTCGGCCAGAATTCAGACAGCTCTCGCTCGTACTTAGCCAATGATTCTTTAAGGTCACCAAGCCGATCGACCCACAGTAACATACCTAAATCGCGGGCATCGGTGTCGCGCTGTTCCCGTACCGCATCGGCCGCTTGTCGAAGTAGCACAACGCTTTTGCCAATTTCAAGATGTTCGTTGCGACGAGCTACCGTTTCGCTGGCGGCAAGATGCAATTTGGCAACAGATTGTCGGACGTACGAATCGGACGGAAGCTTCTGGAGATGTGATTCAAGATCCGATTGTTGTCGTTGGATTGTTGAATACGCAGCATCAATTTCCGAAAGTTGCCGATTGACCTGTTCAATGTCAGATTCAAGTTGGTTGACCACTCGAAGTCGGTTCGCGTCGCGTGCTTCGGAACCGATAAACTCAGCGTGCTGTTTTGTCCATCGACCTTCGACAATTCCGTTCTTCCAATGACCGGTGGAGCAAACCCATGTGTCTCCAGATTCCTTGCCAAGCCCGATCGTGCCGAGGATCGTTTCTATTATTTCGCGTTTCAGGTTGAGTCGGCTCAACATTTGGTCATCGGATATTGGCGACATCACTTGACTCAGTTGTTTGTTTGTCGGCAAGGTACCTCGTTCACTGGAAACCAAGATTACTTCGTGAGTATCAGAATTGAGCAAGTCTCCGTCTGCTGTTACCCAAGCCGTCAATATCCCTGCGGCTTGGAGCGCGGCCTCCAGATTCGCGCGATCTTCCGCAGCACAGTTTGAACGAAAATCAACCAGTTGCCAGAAAGGGGCTCCCAGCCTTTGTTGGCGACTTGATTCGCTCACGGATTCGGGCAACGTCGGTTCGATTTGCTCTCCGATTTCGAGCTGATGTTTTCGCTCGACAAGCTCGTTCAAATTGGTACGCAACGAACTGCGTTGCAGATCCAGCTTTCCGGCTTCGCTAATCAGGTGTTTTTGGCAAACCGATTTTGCGTTTTCCACCAGGTCAACGATTGGGTTGCTTGTTTCATCACTGGACTGGCTCCACTGCTGGGCAGCATCGTGAAGCGAATCAAGCTCTGGCAACACCAGCAATTCCGATTCCTTGCTCCACATCAAAACGGAATCCAGATAGTCGACGACGGATTGAGTTCGTTCCGACTCAGCTGTTTTCTCGAGATGGATGGCTTCATCAACTGCTACGTCAGCTCGATCAAGTTGCTCCTGTTTTCCGGCCAGCTCGGCGTTTGCCGATTTGAGTTCTTCATTTCGCAATTCGACTTTGTCAGCCGCTCGATTTTTCGACTGGACTTGCTTTTCGAAAGTCGATTTTAGGTTGGCAAGTTCACGGGTTTCAATTTTCGAAGAGACCGTCCAGTCAAAATATTGAAATGCAGTTTGGTGTGCATTCGCCAGATCGCATTCTTTAGATGTTTTTCGTGCGCTGCCCGCAATGTTTTTTGTCTTGTTGGCCTGGGATTCAAATTGCTCTTTCGTCGATTCCAGCTGCTGTCTGCATTCGGCGACCCTCTTTTCAGCCGCGTCAAGATCGCCTTGCGTCGAACTCAAATTGGTTTTTGCTTGATCCAAACTCGATTGAGCATCGGTGATGGCTTGAGCGCCCTTCATTGCAGGATCGGACTGAAGCGCCTTGAGCTTGGCCGACAACTTGCCTCGCTCGATTTCCAATGAATCGACGCGTGTGCTTGCCAGTTGAAATGCCTCTTCGGCGTCATTGAATTCCTGCTGAGCCTCCTTTAGCTTCTTTTGAGCCAATTCATACTGCGAGTTGCGACTGCGAACCTCTTGGCCCCGACGCCGAGATGCAACTTGGGCATATCGGCGATAGACTTTCAAAAACTCATCGACACCCTCACGAGTCTGCCGAAAGCGATCGAGCTGGATACGTTCGGACTCAAGCCCTTTGAACGACTCCGCTACGTCCTTAATCATGCTCTCCGATGGTGGCGGTAAAGCTTCGCCCAACACTCGCGCAAGCATTTTGTCGTCGAGCTCTCGCGACAATTGTGGTTTGCGAAGCTGAATCAACAGCTCGACCATCGCTTCGTAACGGCGTTGACCCAATCCAAAAAGTCTGTCGTCAATTTCAGCTCGATATTCCTTGGCAGTTTTAAACACCTCACCATGATCGCCAATCGCATCTCCCAAAGCCGACTTGCTGATTGGATGTCCCGACTCCGACTGAAGAAATAAATCCCGGCCGATGCGTTGGTTGGTGACGAAGAACCACGGATCTCGCATGCCGCTTCCCTTGGTTGCGCTTAAGCCGCAGCCGATGGTAATGAATTCCTCGTGCTGGTCTTGAAATGAGTTGATGTCAAACCCGTCACCATTCGAATTATTTGTTTTTTCAGGAGAGACCGCTGCGCGTCCGTTGTTTGATGGTTCGGACAACTTGCCAAATTCCAGCCATGTGTAACCCGTTCGTTCGTTGTGTTTTCCCATCAAGAGATTCCAAGCCATCTTCTTGGATTGATCGGCGTCCGGTTCAACTCGTGATGAGTGTAGTTGGCCATCTAGTAGAAACGGCAACTGCAAAGCCATGATGCGACTTTTGCCCGTTCCGTTATTACCGCGCAGTAGCAAATGTCCGTTCTCATATCGAAACTCTTCCGAGTCGTACAAGTACAGATTCAGCAACCCACCTCGGATCGGCTGCCAGCGCGTTTTGTGCGGGCTTGGCAGGGCAACTGCCTGAAATTCCTCAATCCGTTGGTCGTCAAAAAGTCGAGTCACGTTAATTGTCCAAAAAGCTTTTCTGTGATTCTGAATACGAGGCAGTCGATTTGCTGTTCTGCATCTGCTGGTCACCAACCCCGTAACGAGCAATCGCCGGAAGTGGCTTCACGGAATCTTCACTTGGCCACTCAATCAACTGCAAACCACTTAGTCGTTGCAGCACATCGTTGAGCAGGTGCACTTCAGCTCCCGGCTCCTGCACGGCTTTGCGCCAGTGTTTCTTATGAGCGTCGATCAATTCCGTCATATGCCGTTGCAGCTCAGCGATACTTATGACCGACTGTCGATCTTGTCGGATTCGATCGGACAGAAAATCTGCAATCAAAAGTGTGGCATGGCCGTCCGTACCATCTTTGGGCATTTCCAGATCAGTTATGTCTCCGCGATCATCAAGCATCGCGATGCCTTCGGCCCGAACCTCTGGAACCAATCCCGTTGCCTCCTCGACACGTCGTAATATCCGACCACGTTGCTTCGTCAGGTAGTCAAGCTCTTCTTCGTTAAGATGATCGAAGTAGACAACGGGATCGTCAATCAACCGGCGAGTCAACTTTTGACGCAACATGCGATTGCGAGCTTCATCCGACTCTGGTTGCCTTTCCGCGTTCAATTGGTTCAACCGCATTTCGATAGGCAACTCGGAATCAATTGAGGATGGCCCTTGCCGCACGTTCATCAATAGCGACAGTACCGGACGATTGATGTTGTAAAGGACATCATGGCGACCGCTCTTGAGAAAATCTTGCTCGTCACCGTCAATCCGCACCAGAACGCGTCGATCAAGAAGGTACCGTACAACTTGCACCAAATCGCTCCGTTGGTCGCGACTATTGAGATCAAACCGAACGCCGGCCTCTCGAATCTCCGGATCAGCCGCCAAGTGCGAGATGATTTCGTTGGCCAAGTCGCTCAATGTCGTTTGGCGGTCGCCCGATTCAAGGCTGGCCAGCGCGAGACAAAACAAGACATATCGACGTTTGTTGAATGGGTTCCCCGATTTGGGCTCGACGGCATATCGAGTTGCATCGTCGACGTCAGGCGGTGTCTTCATCAGTCGCGCGAAGTCACTTTCGAGTACCAGTTTCCAACCACAGTTGTCGGCGAACCATTCCTGGAGCCAGTCGACGTGACGTCGTACCAGTGCAAATCGCTCAGACGATTGGCCGCGAGCTGCAAGCATTGGCTGATAGATTAGCGCCCGTAGAGCCAACTGCCGTTCTTCGCGCCCGACCGCATCCAATCGTTCGTTCGCTGGTGGTTTTCTTTTCTTAAAAGTATTAGCCAAACTCATGAACCGACCTCCTGTCTGTCATGTTGGCCAGCTTTGATCGCAATTTCGGAATTCGCGCCCGGCGAACTAGGTTGTTCGACCGTTAAGTCGACGATCTCAAGAAAATGGTCAAGCCCAATGAACTCGCCATCCTCAGTTTCAATGCGTGCGATTGCGTCATCGTGCGTCGGCCACAACTTGATTTGCAAAGTCCCATCACTCGAAGTCGCCACGACCGATTCGCTTGTGCTTTTCTGATTGGTGAGTGCTTTTCCCAGCAGATCGAGAAACAACAGGAACTCGTTCTTGTTTAGCGTCTGCAAATTCGAAAGCCGCGTTTGCTGTCCTGTCGCCAGTGTGAGCCGCGCCTTCTCAATTTGCTCAGCCTCTTGGGCAGCCAGTTCGGCCAACCTCGCCTTGTCTGCACTGCGATCAATCACTTTAACCGCGCGGCCTCGCCGATGTTGTTGTCCCGAAGTTCGCAACCGAGGAGAGATCAAAACAGGCGGCGAGTCCATCCAACTGGTGTTGCTGCCGATCGGATCTTGATCGCGCGCATACAATGTATCATCGTCGACTCGCAAATGCCGCGACGGAGCCATTGAAAACGCGGTTCGCCAAAGTCGATGAGCTTCCCCATCATCGTCCAATTGCGCAAACCATCGGGCGAGCGCCCGATAGTCGGTCGGTCGATCGCTGCTTGCGACTCGTCGGTTGTTGATTCCGCTAACCGCAATCAGAAAAGCAGGAATGGCAGATCGCGCACAGGTTCGAAGAGTCTCGGCCTGCGATTGAGAGTCAGACGTACCAAAAAACCACTTTTTCAATCCTCCCCAGCGCAGACGCCAGCTGTCTCGGGCACTTTCGATCGCCTCGTCACCCGTATCAATCGCGTCAACGACATCATGAGTTGCTGCAGCAAACAACAAACGCGAAACGTCGCTGGATTCAATTCGGTTGATGATGTCTTTGATATCGTCGGTAGCGAAAACAAGTTCCTTGATGAAGCGATCAAGGTATTCGATCAGCCGTTCCTTGTACACCAGAAAAACGTCCAGTTCGTAATCGTGCAAGTCAATCGCGCGCTGGATACTGCCGATGAAGATTTGAGCTTTGGTGGTCAACTGATCGAAGTAGCTTTCCAGCATCGACAATGCAATATGAACCTTCTTGGAATCGAGTTCAGTCTGCTGCGAGTAATTTAGAAGACACTGGAGTTGTTCGCGGATCATGTCGAGCGCTGCGGTTTGCAACTCGCCCGGTTCGATAACATTCTCGTGGTAGAATCGAACAGCCCTTTCTGCTGCTTCACCTTCGCGCGTCAATTGGTAGAGGCTGGGCGGATTTTTGAATTCCTCTACGGTACGAAACTCACTTGTGTCACGCGTACGTTTTATGTTTCCCCAGTCGCAAAGCTGCATCAGATCTGATTCGAAATCTCTTGGCTCGCTGTTTTCAAAAGAGGCGAACTCTCGCATGCGGCTGCCAACCTCCTCAAGCCGCAAGTGGATTTCGAATTGCGACTTGGCATCCAAAAAGATCGACATGATCGCGCGGTACGACGCAGTCTTCTCGGAGTCGAGATAGGCAAACGGTTTAATGCGCGACAAGTCTTCTTTCATTCTCAGGTGGTCTCCAGAACAGTAAATGTCAGTCGCATTTTAGCACAGCCGATTGTTGTTTTGTAATGAACCGGATTTCTTCATGTTGCGTTTTCGCCGAAGATGATTCAGATTTCTAAAAGGGATATGGATTCTGACGAGTTTATGGCTGAGGCAAGTGACACCATTGGTCAAAAAGGGCCTCAGTCACGGGGGAATGCCCAAGGATCGGATATATTGACGGCACCCAAAGAATAAATTGTGAGGAGAAAGAATTGTTCGACTGGAATCTACTTATCAACGACCACCGGATCGCGAATACGGAAGGCGCATTGCGTCCGTCTGAAAACTTGCCGGATCGAACACCCTTTCAGGCAGACTATGATCGTGTGATCTACTCCGAGCCGTTTCGTCGACTAGCTCGAAAGGCCCAAGTGCACCCTTTGGTGCCCAACGATCATGTGCGCAATCGCTTGACTCACTCACTGGAAGTGGCTTCCGTTGGGCGATCGTTTGCTACGAGGTTATGGAAGTTTCTCGGTGAGAAGGATTTGAAGCCTGCAAACACAACCGAAGATGACTTTCGCCAAATCATTCAGTCGGCTTGTCTTGCGCACGACATTGGTAACCCGCCATTTGGGCACGCAGGCGAGTACGCGATTCGAAACTGGGCGAACGAGAATCCAGAATCCGTTTTTGGTGATGACAAGAAACTGGGAGTGAGCGAAAGGACGCGAACAGACTGGGAGGTTTTTGAAGGGAATGCCCAAGGATTTCGGCTTGCCAGCCGGCCCGACAATTCTCGTGCGGGTTACATGAACCTGACGCTGACAACGATGGCGACGATGGTGAAGTATCCGTGGGGCTCCTATGACGAGAAGGCCAAATCAAAAGGCAAACATAATTTCTTTTCGTCTGAAGCGACAATCTTCGACCGGGTATTTGACACATTGGGACTTAAGAATGGTGAATCATATCATCGTCATCCGATGTCGTTTCTATCTGAAGCTGCCGATGATATCGGATACCGAATCGCCGACCTGGAAGATTCGGTTGGTATGAAAATCATTTCGGAAGACCGTGTTACCGATTTATTCAAGAGCATCTGTGAGTGCGATGACAAGTGGCAACCGCTAGGCAAGCTTCGAGCGAATGCGATTGGCTGTTTTGTCGATATGTTTTGGCAGGTGTTCGAGCAGGATTTTGAAGCGATTGTGACTGGCAAACGTGAAAACGACTTAAAAAAAGATGTTTGCGAAAAAGCAAAGAGTGCGATCAACGAGATCGACAATTGTTACGCCGAGATATTCTCCCATCGCTTCAAGGTTGCAACCGAACTTGGGGCCTACAATTGCTTGGGCAAGATTACGTCGACAATGTGTGATGCTGCGAGGAAACTGAGTCAGTTTGAGATTGATCCAGGTCTATCGCCCGAAGATTCCGACAAATTCTACGAGAAGGAGTTTGATTTTCTTGCCAAACGATGTTTTGAGCTGACGTTCGGCGGCCAATACGCCAAGCGAAACCATACAGCCGGCTACGACTGGTGGCTCCACCAAATCCTCGATTTCGTTTCCGGCTTAACCGACAACTACGCTCAACAATTGGCTCGTGAAATTGACGGAATCGGTTAAAAGAGACCTTTGACAACCTTTTACCACACGTCTGATTGAGAGGCTGAAAATGCAATCTCGAATCATAGGCTCAAATCACACCCAGCTGGCAGGCTGACTTGGAGGGGGAATTCAGATGTCCACCGGAGTTGGTGAAGATTATCGCAAAGTGGAATAAAAAATAGTTGAGGACACAACGTTCATTATTTCAACTTTCAGATGAAATTGCGTAAACCCTTTGTTTTCCGGCACTTGCGGCACTACTCTGCAGACACGTGTCAGACCCAATCAAACCTTAGTCCTTTCCCAAGGGGCTGATAGCTAAAAAAACCAAAATGCCCGGTCGCCTGCGCGGGCGACCGGGCGGGATTGGAAGTTTTCGATCTTCCACTGAATTCAGACATAACGCCCGGTTGTTCTTGCAGGCGTTTTTATAAATGACGACTTGAAAAGGAACCCCTCCAACACAACCGGGTGTCGCTATTTGTAACCTGTTCAAGTCGGAATCAGATGCCGAAGAGCTTCGTTGGGTTAAAACTCATTGTCGCCGTCGACGATTTCGCCGTCCGGCGTTGAAGCCTTTCCGCGATCCGATTCGTTTGCCGTGCTTGAACGCGCAGTAACCGGCCACGGCAATTCCGGTCACAATCAAAATAAGCTCCATAAGCTTCTCCAAATTATTCGCAATTGTTGTTAATGCTGCTCGTTGTATTCCGGAATTGCGCCAGCGAAATTCCGCGGTTCGACGGCTATCAATACCGATCTCATCTCTTTGGTGCACGTGCGTGAATCCGCGTATTCTGCAACTAAGGAAGCCCGGATTCAGAGAATCACACGACCATTAACTCGCTCGCGAGCAAGTTAAGGCTCAAATCACTATCGTGCGGAATTCCTCGAATCCATCTCGTGAACTGGTGAACCATCAACGCGGCTGCGATATTGGCGGTGTAGATGGTGCTGCGTGATGTGCATGTACCGGATTGTGCTTCGTCTTGGCCAAACAAAGACTGACTGTATTTCTGGCGCGATTCGTGATCGTCAGCGGTCAAGATTCTCATGACCTCGCCCATCATTCGGCCATCGGCCCAGAATTCGACTCGGTTCTGCAAGTGGTTCCAGATTGCCGTTCTGGCCGTAATCGAATCGACGCAACAAAACACAACACTGTTGACGGTTTGTCGGATTCGGAAACGATCTGCGACTGAAACGACCACGATTGCAGGATCGACTTCGGAAATCGCCGTAGCAGTGGCCGCGACTTTAGCGTGGCCAATGTTGTTGGCCCGGTAGCCTTGATTGGTCACGTTGTGCGATTCAACTTCGTCGAAGTCGATCAGCTGAATCTCCATTACACCGAGCGCTGCGAGTTGTAACGCAACTTGCCGCCCGATCGCGCCCACACCGATGATGGTCGCAGGCGTTTTGGCAAGAGAGTCGGTTGAAATTAGATCGCGCTGTCGAAGAAACCGATCAGTGGTTGGTGGCGGCGTCGAATTGCTCAGCGTCGAATCTTTCGAATTGTTCATTGAGATAGTCGTCCTCCAAATAGAAATCATGATTGTAGATTGACTCCGGATTCAATCCGGAAGGGTTTAGCAAATCGTCTGACGTCCAGTCCCACGGATCGCCAATGAATGGCTCCTCCGCAACAACGTTGTCGAAGTATTCACTTTCCCATTCCTCGAACTGTGAGGCGGAGAAGGGGTAGGTGAAATCGACTTCGGTTTTAAGCAACAGCCCCTGTTCAAGTCCGCTTTTGAATCGAATCCGCGCGTAGGATTCGCCGCCACATGCCAGAATCGCCATTACGGCCCAGTTCGATTTTCCAAAGACTCGTTCGAAGGTTTCTTCGTCGGTCAGGCTGGGCTCGGCACTTGCACCGGGATGCGTGTGAATCCAAACCCGGGCGAACTGTTCCGGAGTCAAACCATCGGCGACTTGATCTTCGAAGAAATCCGCAACAGATTCATCATCAAACGAGACAAATGTCTGCGTGCAATTTTGCTTCACAAGCTTGATTTCTTCGACCAGCAAGGGGTGGTTGGGACAAATGCCAAAACCGCCAACCTCCGTGTCACCGTAGTCACGCAGGTACAGTAGTTTCGCCCACGCGCTCGGCGTGAACCTCAGTTTCGGTGTCTCGGGTTTTTGATTCTTCATTCGCTTTTTCTTCACAGGTGGTACACCTTTCGTTTTCAGATAAACAATCAGAGCAATTTCGTTCGTCGCATTCATCGCAAGTACGAATGCAGGATTTGCAAACGCTTTCAAGGCAGCCGCTGCAAGGTTCGTCGCAGTTTCCGCAGAAACTGTCTTCGCAATCGTTGCAACGGTAAACGCACTCGTCGCAGATAACGGCTTCGCAGCCAGCACATTCACGGCACTCATCGGAGTCGGCTGAATGGCCGCAGTGGCCACAAGTCATTCCTTCCCAGTCTCGGATCGTGACGTAGGCGCTTGACGGGTTGTACGTTCCAAGCACGTGCTCAACGAGTTGGAAGAAGTCAAGCAAGCGACCATGTTGGAGCGCGAGCTTGATTGCCGGTTGAGCTTCGCCCTCACAGAGTCGATCATCTTGAACGTGTGGGTGGGTTACGGAATCATTGGATGAGGCACGGTTTGCCGCAGCAGCAATGACTTGATAGTACGGTCGATCGGCTGACAGCGTGTCGAGATGAATTTCAATCTCAAATGCACCGAGCATGATGTCCTCGAGCATGATGTCTTTGGTATAGACGGAAAGTCGCTTTGCCTTGATGTCAAAGTTGACCTCAGCAAATTCCTCCGCCAGCGCCAGTATGTCACGAAACAAGTCAGTCTCATTTGCAACTAATCCGGCAGGCTCAACATCCTTTGACAGTTCAGCCTCTAAACAATCCCGGAGCTTGCGGAGTTCGCGGTAATAGTCCTCGCGGGCTTTTGCCTCAGCGACCTTCCATCGGCGTGACTTTGCAAGCGACATTCGAAGCGCCTGTTGATCGAGCCGGCTTCCATTCTCTTGATAACTCTTTGGCTCGCGATCCGGATTTTCCGAGTTGGCTTTTTCGTATTGGCTGACTACGAATCTTGCACACCGCAACCATTTTTGGTGTGGTTTTTCCTTTCGTTTCATGGAATCTCCTACAAAAAAGGCGTGAAGCGTCGGCTTGGATGCTTCACGCCATTGAATTGATATTCCTACGTTCGACGACAAATCGAAACTATTTGCAACGCATCGAAAATTGGCGATCCACGCTACCTGCACCCTCGATTTTGGTCGGCGTGATCGTGATGCGATCGTTGGGTTGCAACACATAGTCGGATGCCACAGGCTGTCTGTTGACACGGATTAAATAACTGGACGGATCTCCGCTGCACCGTCTGTCAAAGAATGTTTTGACGGTGGTACCCGTTTCGATTTCCACGTAGTCGGCAAACCCGCCGCCATCGTTGTTTACAAAGAGCACTTTCATTTTTGATTCCTTGGGATTGTTTGGTAATAAAAGGTTGTTGTTGTTGTTTTGCCAGCCGAATATTTTCTAAGCTGCGATGCTACGAAACGGCTTGACGGCTGATTCGCCAGCAGAGGCATCCCAGTCAATAACTTGGGCGTCTTGCGTGTCGCATTCCGGATCGAAGAAAGGGATACGGGGATCGAGCAGAGTGAAACCAAGCCTGTTAATTTCGTAGATGTCTTCGCCAAGCGTTTCCGCAACTGCTTGGTTGATTTCGGTTTGGGTCATCGGATTCTCCTAAAGAGTACGACCACCCTGGAGCGGTCGCTTTGTAAAAAAACGAACCGCTCCGGAACGTCGCGAAGCAAGTAAAGAGAAACTCGACTATTCCATTAGTCTTGGTAAAGCAGCCAGTTTTTTCGCAGCCAGTCGACTTCAGCCGCTAAAGCAGTTGTTCGATACTCGAACGGGCCAAGCCTTGGGCCACCAACTGGAGAAAGGTCAGCAATCCAATTGCCGACAGTATCGGGCTCTACATGTGAGGCCCGCGTGATTGAAATTTTTCCCAGGTGAGAAAGCGGGAAGACTTCGTCATAGATGCACTTCGCCGAGCCGCAATGATGAATTATTAGCTCCATTCAATCCTCCGCATTGTTGTTGCGGTTGGCACGGATGATATTTCGCCGTGGGCGGTCGACAACGAGTCCGTCCAGACTGGATTGAACCACCGACATCTGTGTGGCAATTTGCTGACGCAAACTGTCATTGTCACGGATTTGTTGTGGCTCGACACCATGAACAATGGATTGCGCTCGTTCAACGAGTTGCTCAAGTTCTTCGTTGCTTCCGATATTTAGTTGCCGGAAGCGAGCAAAGAAGTCGTCGAGATTTGTAATCGTCGAATCGCGGAACGTCTTAGGTTTTCCGGATTTATCTGCTGACAGCCGCTCGACGAGACGTTCGACCAACTCAGTTAGTTGTTCCTGAAACATCTGCTCGGCCAGTGAAACTGCTTGTGTGAACTGCGATTGCACTCGTTCACACTCTTGCTGATAGATTTCGGGGCTCAGCCGACGCAGGTAGTCCGGTGCTTCCACACTCGGAAAATCCCAGTTGACTTCAAACTCATCGGTCAGGCTCGATGGGTAGTCTGCCGCGTCGAACAGTGAGCCCAACCGTTGGCGGGCGGCTTCTTTGAGTTCAGCGTAGTGATCGTTCAAAGTCAGCACAGCGTTTCCCAGTTCGCATCTGTATGAAATCAACGATGAGTTAAATTCATCGACCGCGTCGTTGCGAATGAGGCGAATTCCCGGTTCAGGATAAGGCAGACTTGACTCACGCCAATATTTATTGACCTGACTCTTGATGCTGGTCAAAGCCCGATAACATTCGTGCTTGGTGTCAATCAGGCGTTTTGCGGCGCTAATTGCTCGCCCGTCCGCACCGAAGGACTCGGCAGCTTGACTTTTCTGACTGGTGGTAAGAGTCTTGCTCGTACCGAACCATTTGAACTTAATTCGACAGGCAATGAAATTTTGCCTTACGTGACTTACTGCATTGCCGACGTTTGCTGAAATTGACTCCGTTGCGGACTCAGGCTCAAGTGTTGTACTCATGTAATGCTCCAAAAAAAAATGGCCGCAGGTTCAACAATGAACTCACGGCCGAACAAGGCAAGTTATTAGTTTCGTTTAGTTCATCTCGGTGGATCCAAAGGCGGAAAAGAAATTCCAAACCGTTTGCTAAGTTCGATTCGGGCTGTTGTTTGCTGTCGCTTCAACGAATCGCTCGATCTTGAAGCTGCTTCATTCATCTGGGCTTCATTGTTTTTCACCGCGTCAGAATGAGCAAGCTTGACCTTTCGCAAGAAACGTTTGCCGCAGAGTTCGGACTCGACTGAACACATCTCGGGGAGTGCAAAGGGGCCAGCGAAACGTCGCTGTACGAAAAATTGAGAAAATTGCCGACGCTTTAGGCGTGAGCCTATCGGAGTTGATGGAAGATTTTTGAGAACACGTTTATCGTGGTCTGGACACAAGCACTGCAACCGGTAAGTGATGACCGGATTGGTATGAAAGTTCATGCGTTGGATCTATTGGCGATTCCGAATCGAATTTTCCTGACTGCTTGTCGAGCAAGGCGACCTTCAAATCAACGTTGTTGAAGTAATCCCGAGTTTCGGCAACGTCTTGCGCGGTCAATTTTGTGCTCAGGTCAGTCGAATGCAGATAGTGCTTGTAAACCGATTGATCGACCGCCCCCATCTCTTCGTCCCAGAACGTTAAAGCAGCGCGCACGATCGCAAGATGCTTTTCTGTAATTACGATTCCTTCTTTCTTTGTTGTTTTGAATATATTTCGTTCAATTAAGTGACGGATCGCGATTGACCTTGCGTCGCGATTTGGCACGAGTTGGTTTGTGTTGATAGATTCCTCCTTTTTCTGCGTCAAGGCAACGACCGCTGGCCCAGTTCCGCAAGTTGTCGACGGATTCAGAAGCTGTCGTTGCTACGGGGATCACGTTTTGAGCTGCTTGTTTGAGTGGTAGGTCAAGCAATGCGGCAAGTCGACAACAGCTGCGAATTTCGGCTCCAGTCCATTCCTGATCATTTGGAAATGATTGCTTTTGATCGAGTTCAAATGTCGCGATGTACTGCTGCCAGATCTTATCCTTCTGTTGACGGCTTGGCAGATCAAGGAAGACGATTCCGTCGAAGCGCTCAGCTCGGCTTAGCTCAGGCGGCATTTTTGAAATGTCATTGCAAGTTGCGATTAAGTAAACGTTGGAAGTGTGATCGTTCATCCATGAGAGTAGCGTACCGAAGAGCCGCGAGGAGACTCCGGAGTCAGATTGCCCGGAACCAGTCGCCCCACTAAGTGCCTTTTCCAATTCATCAATGAACAGAATGCAAGGTTCCATAGCGTCTGCGATTTGCAATGCTCTGCGAATATTGGACTCCGTCTGTCCAACCAGACTTCCAAGTAATGCTCCGATATCCAGCACCAATGTTGGACGACCAGTTTCATTGCCGAGACATTTCGCAAACGCTGACTTGCCGGTACCGGGAACACCAAGCAATAACACCCCGCGCGGACGCTTAAGCGGATTGTCGCGGCTTTGTTGAAGCAGGCTTCGTTTTGTAAACGCCTTTAAGTTTTCCAAACCACCCAGGGAATCAAACCCATCGGTGCTTTGGTGTAGTTTCATCAGCCCTGATTTCTTCAGCGTGCCCGACTTCAATTCCCAGATTGCATCCGGTTCAATTTTACCGTTGCGAACAAGGCTGAGGCTGAAGGCATTCTCTGCCTCCATCCGAGTC
Organism: Pirellulaceae bacterium; assembly: GCA_041399045.1. Lineage (GTDB taxonomy): Bacteria > Planctomycetota > Planctomycetia > Pirellulales > Pirellulaceae > BJ22. Next base: position 1,003,692 of record JAWKTO010000002.1, read on the forward strand.
AATCCGACCGCTGCATCAAGCACGTTTTGAATGCCAGCCTCGTCAGGCAACTCGCCTTCTTCGGTTGCAATTGAACGCACGATTTCGTTCAGCTGTTCGCGAGCTGGCAATTCATGTTCAACCACAACAAACAGCTTTTCCAATTCAGCCGGGATCGCCGCGACGGGTGAGAATCCGATGACAATTGTCCGGTTCTGTTTCCCGACCAGCAACTGATGTTGCAACGCCTGCATGACCTCGGTTGATGAAATGAACTTGTGTAGATTGTTCATTGCCAGAACTGTGGTGCCTTCGGGAGAACCCATCGCACTTAAAGCGCGAATTGCCGCCAGAGGATCGCATGCTTCCAACAGGTTTTCACCGCCGCCGACGCTCAGGCCGCGATCAATGTCCCATGTTGCCAGTTGCCATTCTTGTTCGCGACAAAGTTGTCCGATTTCGGAAATGGCTTCATGTTGTTCCTGCGACTCGATCCACACGCCAGTGAAACAGGCAGAGATCAATTCGTGAAGTTTTTCTCTTAACATAATGCTCCTTTAAAAAAATGGCTGCGGCAACGAATTGGCAACGCCATATCGAAACCGCAGCCCATTAGCAATCTTGTAAAGCCAGACTCAAACCTGTTCGTTTGAGTTGTCAATGGTGTTTTGAGTGGTAGAACGCTGGTGGAACTCTGGCTTCAGTTTTTCTGAAGCTGTTTTGCCCAGCGCAACTTCGATAAACTTGCTCGCTTCGCGACAGCTATCGCCAACGAAGCCAACGGTCTCAATGCGGCTTTCGCCAGAGGGTGAAACGGTGATCTTGATCGTTTTCAATTTCCACCTCCAACGCTGACCGTCAGCTTGATAGATCCGTCATTGAGTCGTTGTTCAACAATGGAATGGCCACGTTTTCGGGCTTCAATTGTGGCTGCTTCAACCGCGTAACGCTGTAGGAATTGGTCAAGATACTCTTGATCCCCCCAACGACCGCCGTAGTTGTCGAAACGAAGCTGGCCAGTTTCTGTGTTAGCGACCACGGGATATCGCCATTTTGGCAGCTCAATTCCCAGCCCTGTTTCAGTAGAGTTGTAAAGCTCAAACGTCCCACGTTTCGCTGGTGGTAAGTGAAGTCGTTTGCACGCTGATAGGACGGCGGCTTCGTTACGAACCTCCGTTTCGATTTCAACTATGTGACTCATCGTTATAGGTTCCTCCTTCTTGTATTAGGCTCGAAGTATCGACTTGGGATGTGTAGTCAGCTGAACGTTCGATCTGATCCGTGATCGCTGGGCGATTCGGGCCCGCGATTAGCTTGGGTCGATTGGAAACAAGTTCTTGCATTAGGACTTCGTTTACAAGTTCCGCGTCGTTGGTGTTTCTGGTTGCTGCCCAGATCAGATAGGCGCATAGGAAAAGCGGCAACGCTGCCGCCATTATGATGGCCAGAAACTGAAATGACTCAGCCCAAGCCAGTTCCGATCGCCGCTGCTTGTTCAGTTCGCGGCGACCATTCTCAAGTTGTTCAAACCCTTGGTTTAGCTCCTTTCGTTCCGCTTGAACGTCACGATTAAGTTTTGCCAACTCTTCGTTGGCACCAGCGACCGTCGAGTTCGTATCAGATTGCATTTCAACGGTTCGATCGGCCATGTCGGCCAACCGCTGCGACTCATTCCGACACCCGCCGACGATCAGACAGGCCAAAATCAGAATTCCGGCCATCCAAATTTGCTTCATAAGCATTCCTCCAAAGTTCAATTGATTGCCGAAGCACCTGCTCCAGTCCTCTCCGACGTCTCGTTTCACGGACGAACAAAACCGTCAGCGTCAAATTCAAAATCGAGTTTGCGACGACAAACACGGTAATCAAGTTTGCTCCTTTCTGGCCAAGCCGCTTAGGACAGATAACAGACATGTCATCCAATAGGCTTTGAGAGTCGCAAGAATCGCTCGGTCAATACGGGTGTCTCAGCAAGTAGTAAAGCCTTTAGCGCCGGTTCCAGTTCATCGTATGGCGTAAAGCGAAGAATTGCTTCGCTTTCCAGACCCTCAGGTGATTGCCGTAAGGTCATGTATCTTTCAGAATCCCACGTGACGACTCCAAGTCCTTCGGGAATTTTGAGCGCTGCTTGAATCACCAGACCTGAGTCGGTTATTCCGGACTCTGGCGAATAGCTTTGAGTATGGACAACGTTGCCCAAGAGAGTTTGCGATGTAACCAAATCCAACTCTGCCAGTCGTCGGATGGCAGAATTGACGATTGGGATGTGTGCTTCGGATTGTTCGAGTTGACTCCGAAGCCGGACGATCAAGTCTTGTAGTTGTTCGACCAATTTCGAGATGGCCAAATGTGTCTCCTTATTCGGGGAATAAGAACAATTGTTATGGCCAAGAGCTAACTGATGACCATCATGGAATATGCCTCGTTTTTCCTTTCGTTTTAGTTTGGGCGGGTTCATTTACGTCAGCAGTGGTCTGTGCACTGTATTGGCCGTGGCGATGGGCCTGAACAATCAGGAAAGCCAGGTTGGCCGCAAGGTTTTCTCGCTGCTGTTGTTCTGTCACGTTTTTCGGTTCGCTAGGTATGCGTTTTTTCTCCATCCAATCTCCTTGTAGTGGTGTTAGTGAAGCAACCATGCACCCGTGGGCGCATGAAAAACGCCCCGCCGGAATCAACGAGGCGAAGTAAAGTTAAATTTGAGAAGTACGGACTACGCCGAGCGGCGTTTCTTGCCGTTGTTGTAAGGAACCTTTGGTGGTTCAAGACCCTGCATCTCGTACCAACGATAGTAGCTGTACCAGACGTTGCCAGAGTTTACGTTGTGGCCTTCGAGGCGTAACTGTTTGGCTGTCTCGCGATGACTCAGTCCTTCCAAATCAATAAGTTCGTGAACCCGCTCGGCAATCAGATCCAGCCGTGGCGGCTTGCGGAGCCACACAGTGATGGTCGGAACCTCAACGTCGGATTCAACACTACTGATATCGTTTGACATTCCGGTAACGCCACGTACCAGTTGAGGCTGAAAAATCCCACGAACGTTCTTGCTCTTCCGGTTTATCCGTTGCTCGACGCGAACCATGATTTTTCCTCCGGTTAATAAACGGAACACGGAGAGTGCCTTGTAAACAGCATCTTCGCCCAGCTCGCCCGACGCAGCATCCGTTAGAATGCTCGACATGTCCGAGAGTCGCTCGCGAATCTGCTCGACGGTCAAAGTACTCGTGGTGCCGTCGATTCGACGCTGCAAGCGGTTGACCTCGCTCTGGGCGGCATTGCGCTGCGACTGGGCAGCTCGGAGTCGCGCCTTCGTTTCTTTACGATCATCCTTGGTTCCTTCGCCGGATAAATCGAAGAGATCGTTGACGCGGTTACCCAGAATGGCCAACTGCTTTTTCGCAGCAGCAAGCTGCTTGTCCAGACCTTGATCCGCATTGGCATCTAGCTCTTGGCTTTTCAGGATGACGGACTCGACCAGTTCGGCGTCCTGAGAGATCAACTTGGATAACTGCGAGCAAACGGCCTCGACAGCTTCCTGCCGCCGCACAGTCGATTTGCAATCGCACTGGTCTCCGTTCTTGCACTGCATTCCTACACCGTTTGCACCTGTCTGGTAGAAACGGACAGGTTTATCCGGCGTGCTGCAACTCTCGCAAAAGAAGAACTCGGTGGTTAGATCCCACAACTGCAACTTCTTCGCTTTGCGAGGACCACGCGGACCAGACTTTAATGCGTCAAACTTGGCAACGAGAGCTTCGAAAGTCGCATCATCCAGAATCCGCAGTTCTTCGCATTCCAGCGTCACTACTTCATCGTCCGGTTGGTCGATTTGTTGGACATAGTCAAGTTTGGTGGAGAACTGGTTTCGCTTTCGCCCAAACTCCCAGCGCCCCGTCAATCGTGGGTTGGTGAACAGGCGACGATAACAGTTGTAATTCATCTTCTCGGTTGTCGATCGTGGGTCGTATGGTCCTCCAGCCGCAATCCAGCGACGAACTCCTTCGCGGATCGGCATGCCATCCAGCAAAAGCTTGGCATGTTCCCGGATCAAGTCGGCGACATCGGGATCAACCTCTGGCATGGTGCGAACACGTTCACGATTCGTGAGCGGCGCACCAGGAATTTCCTTGCGACGATAACCGACACCAATTGCACCCGTCGTCCAATTGTTCAAAAACAATCCTGTCAGACCAGATCGCACATGGTCAGCGATTGCGTCAAGCAACATGTCATCCATGATGCCATGAATCCGCAACTGCAGCTTCCATGTTTTTCGGTCGTTGGTGTCAATACCCTGGGAAACACCGACGGCTCGCATACCTTCTTCGACTACTTCATCGTTTACAAATTGGTAGCCCTTTCCAGCTTGGCGAAACAGACGACTTACTTTGAAAACCAGAAGAACTGTCGCTAGCCGTTTCCGAAGAATAGCTTTCATTCGTTCGAATCCGACGCGTCTTGTCCGTTTTCCCTTGACGCCTTCGTCGACCGAAATGAACTCGGGCGGTACGTAGATTCCGTTTCTTGCAGCCCATTGGATGTTCTCGCGAACCTGGTCATCAGTTGATTTCTGCATCTTGGTGCTGAACCGCGAGTAAATCATTCCAATCACAAGCCCCAATGCGATTGCCCAGTCGATTCTCTCTTTGAGGGTCGCCTTGGGATCGAAACCGGTCAATTTAATGTTGTGCTGGGCCGCCGTTTCCGACCACCATTTCGTCGCACGCTGGCATAGGTCTTTATTAGCTGCACCCACGCCAGGAATGTTAAAGTTCATAGTTGAACCTCCTCATAGTAGGATCACGCCAAAGCGGCAGAGCAACGAGCTCAGCGCGCAGCGCGATCAAGCAATGGGTTCAAAAATAAGAACGAGGATTCCGTTATCGTTCCATTCAATGGAATTCGTGAAACTGGTTGCTTGCACGATTCGATTTGCGGAAGCGCAAAAGAAAACGCTCAAGCCATTGGACTGAGCGCGTAAGAGAAATTTGAGCTGGAATACCCGACAGCTAAGTCGGCCTCCAATTTAAGTGCCGCAAAAACGGCTTCAATTTAGCTTAAGGCGTCCATTCCCTAATCTCGGTGCCCAGGAGATGCTCAAAAAGTCGGATTTGTTCTGGGTTGATGCCAAGTCTTTGAGTACCAGTACCGGCTGACTCAATCAGATCGGCAAGCTCAATTGGAAAACCCCTCTCAGTCATTTGCGACTTCATCCTGGAAACGTAGTTACGATCTCGATTTTCACCGAAAGTCCACGAGTCAACCGTTAGTCCAACTTTCGCATGTTTTGCAACCTCCCAAATGTATGCCCAATTGGCATTATATTTGAACCAGTCGAATTCAATCCGGTCGCCGTTCCAAAAGACCTCGCGAGTCAGTGAATTCAGTACCAACTCGTTGTTGGTGATTGCGTGTTCAAATGCTTCCTCTGCATTAAGATGTTCGCCCGTCTCTTTCAACAACCACTCCCGATCGCTGGGACTCAGGTGGTTAAACTTAAACGCGATATCAATGACCGCTCGCTCATCGGTACAACCGTAAACCGTTGCCCACATCCGAACCGGACCGCCGTTTCGGTACGCAGCCTCTAATTCGCCTCCTAATCGCGTTTGTTGCTCAGGCGTGAAAACTTTCTCCCACAAGTCGTAGGCCGTGTTTGCATTTAGAATCCGCAAGGCTACCTCCTGCAGTTTCTTGAATGCCGGATCTGTCGTGTCTTGAGTTGTTGAAGTCACCTTTCCCTCGATTCCAACGGGAGCCTTAGCAGAATTCCCGATTCCTTCGCATTTCATTAAATACCAATGTCCAATGGACCAATTATACGAAAGTTTTTGCAAAAAAGTGAAGGCTGATCCCGTTTTCCATTCAGTGGAACGCCAATGGAAAACCGTTTGAGACAGTGAACCAGGTAATTCCAATCCACACGAAGATTGATTCCTGGTTCAGTGACTGTTTCCAAATCACTATTGTCATCCGCCGACGCGGCCCAACGCCTTGGGATCAGTGTGTTGACGCTGTACGACTGGCTCAGCCAATCTGATTCGGGACAGTTTCAAATCCGCGGTCAACAAGTCACCATCGAGTACTACCAGGGCGGGCGTCGCGGGCAGGGAAGAATCAAGATTTCAGCAGGTGAAATTGATCGGCTGTTGAAGTTGATGAAGGTAATGCCGAGACAAAATAGAACTCGACGAACTCCACGACCAAAGCAAAAACCACAACACATCACCGTTTCTCTCGGTCGCCCCGATGATTGATCGACGGCCGGTTTAAAACACCTTGGCGGCAGGCTGACGGACGGCAATCCAACAGCCAACCAAAGCCCGGTTCGACAATTTTGTTGAACCGGGTTTTTTCTTTGTCACTGCAAATAGGTGACCCTGGAATGGTAAGGTGAACCACTCAAGTAATATGACGCAAAAACATTCTCAATTTAGCCACGGAGCCGGTGCCGGCGATATCTATTTAGGTTCCAAAAACGAATTGCGAGCTGCAAGTCATCCGGCCTTGCGCTTCGATTTTTTCTTCCCAAGTGCTGCCCAAAGTGGATCGTTGTAGTCGTCGGCCCATTGAGCGTAATGATCCCAGCAGACCTTTGGCGTGTTTCCCATCAGGCCAGCGAGGACTTCGATCGTTACGGGGGTTCCTGTGTAGTATCCCGACAAGGTTCGCTTGGCAAACGTGTGCCGACACGTATAGGTCACGCGGTCGGCGGGCAAATTCAACTTCTTTTTGAGAACACAGAATTGTTGAACGCCGTTGCAGCGTTTCCATTGCTTACCATGCTTCGTGCGAAGTAGTGGAATGCCCGATCCTTTCGGTGCGGTCAACATTAGTTTTCGGGTTATCGTCTCCATTTCGTCACAGAGCATGATTCGCCGATCTTTGCCAGTCTTCTTTGCTGCCTTATGCCCATGACTACCGTCGGCTTTGCGAGCCTTCAAGAGATAGAACATTCCATGAGGAGTCTCAACAACGTGATCCGCCGTAACGATTGCCAGCTCCGAATAGGGGCGACCACCAGTTAGAATGCAACACTTCAAGAATTGAGCATGCGCTTCGTTGGTTGCCGCGTAGATCTGCTTTTCCTCCTCGGGACTGAACGATGTGACTCTCGCTGTCGCCGCCGGCTTCTGATAACTCGCAATCGGGTTCACATCCAATTCGTCGTACTTGCAACAAAAATTGAACGCAGCCTTGATGCATGCAATTACATTACGCTGCGTGTTGTTGTTCCAGGTTTTGTGTTGCTGAAGCCAGGTGCGCAGGTGCTTTTTCTTCAGTTCATGCACGGTCAATGCACCACAGTACCCACAAAATTCATTGAGCCAGGATTTGCTGAGTGTCACCCACTCAGGTGATGCGGAATTCGTCAGATCGGCGAGGTAGATTTCACAGACCTGTGCTACCGTCCAGTCTTTTGACGGGGCCGACGCCACCGGCGTCAATTCGTCCGACAATTTGATGCGTGCCAGCGACAGTTGAGCCGCCTCTTTGTTGTCTTTGCCACGAATTCGATTGCCATCTTCATCAAACAAAGCCTGCCGTTTCTTAGTTCCTGATGGAGTGTAATACCAGCAGTCTGTTTGCTTCCAGTGCCACGCAGACCCATGCTGCTGACGCCGCGATTTTCGTTTCCTTGCCATTTTTATTGACCTTTCGGATGTTCCCGGTTGCCGCCGGAATTGACTTGTTTGATGTAAGAGAAGAAACTGTTAGTGGGAGCCGATTCGGTTCCTTGCCGCCAAGGGGTCGATATACGGTTTGCCGACCGTGATCCCTTGGTTTTTTTCTGCGCGGAAGTCCACTCGATTCGGAAAGATCCGAAGCGGTTTGCAAGGCCAAGCGGTGGCCAAATAAAGATAGGGATTCAACATGTTCAAGCTCCTTGCCAAGACGTTGGACAACATCCAGGGAGAGTTAGGTTGCCGCCCAACATTCCCACGTCATTTACTACACAGAATAACTACACTCGCACTTTCCGTCTCTGTGGTAGTTATCGCACAATCCCTTTATATACCGGCACTTAACGCTCAGTCAAGCGATCCTCCAAACATCGTTTTGATACTTGCCGACGACATGGGCTATTCCGATGTCGGCTGTTACGGAGGCGAGATTGAAACCCCCAATCTCGATCGCTTAGCGGCAAATGGATTGCGGTTTACGATGTTCTACAACACCGGTCGGTGCTGCCCGACTCGCGCCTGCCTGCTCACGGGCCTTTATCCCCACATGACGGGCGTCGGCTGGATGATGGATGACCAAGGCGAACAAGGATATCGCGGGAATCTCAATGATTCATGCGTGACGATTGCCGAAGTCCTTCGGCCCGCGGGCTATGGAACCTACCAGGTTGGCAAGTGGCACGTGACGCGATTCGTGAACCCACAAAACGATTCGGAGAAGGCGAATTGGCCAACTCACCGTGGCTTCGACGACTGCTACAGCCTGATCAACGGGGCCAGTAGTATGTGGGACCCAAACACGCTGGTTCGAACAGATGACTTCGTCACCTGCAAGAACGATCCGCAATACCAACCAGTTGAGCCATACCATATCACTGACGCCTTCAGCGACAACGCCGTGCAGTTCATCGAACGTCATGACTTTGATGCCAAGCCGATGTTCATGTACCTTGCCTACACCAGCGCTCACTGGCCATTGCATGCGCGCGAGCGCGACATCGCCAAATATCAAGGGCAATATGATGCGGGCTACGAAGCGATTCGGCAAACGAGATTGAAACGCATGATCGACTTGGGCGTCATCGCACCCGATACGCAGATCACGAATCGCTCGGGCAAGTGGGAAGACGTTCCGGATCCAGAATGGGAAGCCGATTGCATGGAGGTCTATGCTGCGATGATCGATCAGATGGACCAAGGCATCGGACGCGTCATCGCTTCTCTGGAGCAAAAGGGACAACTCGATAACACGTTAATCATGTTCATGCAGGACAACGGCGGTTGCCAGGAAGGCTGCGGCCGGCAACCGGATCCCGCCAAGGTCAATCCACGTGCCGAAAGTCCTACGCTTAAGCCAATCGCCGACGATCAGGTACATTATTTTACAAGTAAGCCTGAGCAAACTCGCGATGGCTGGCCAGTTCGCCAAGGGCATGTGACGCCTGGCCCTGCCGATACATACATCGGCTACGGCCAGAACTGGGCTAACGTCTCCAACACGCCGTTGCGCGAGTACAAGCATTTCGTGCATGAAGGTGGAATCTCAACACCATTGATTGTTCACTGGCCCCGCGGTTTCGCAGGAACCAATGAGCTGCGGCATCAGGTTTCCCACCTCATTGATATCATGGCAACTTGCGTTGACGTCGGAAACGCAAATTATCCATCCAACGTCAGTGATACCAAAATCCATCCAATGTGCGGCACCAGTTTGCGTCCGGCGTTTCTCGATCAGCCACTGCCTTCGCGAACCATTTTCTGGGAACACGAGGGGAATCGCGCGCTGCGTGAGGGAGACTGGAAACTCGTTGCCAAAGGCCCAGCGTCGGATCGCACGCGTGAGGTAAAGTGGGAGCTGTATAACATCGCCAACGATCGCAATGAAAATCACGACTTAAGTGAACAGTACCCAGAACAGCTAAACAAAATGATTCAGTCTTGGGAGGCTGAAGCGCAAAGAACCTGGGTTTATCCTTGCCCGCTTCCAAAGTAAAAAGTTCCAAACGCTCAAGCCTCGTTTAAGTCTTTGATCACGTTGTTGACTTCGCGACCTCAACAACCAAAAAATAATGCCGCATTTCAATCCTGGATTCATTGTTCTGACTTTCTGACCAGCGGTTTGTTATGGGACAATTGGTTGAAACCGTTTCACATTAGATCTATGATCGCTACCAGATCATTACGATCCTATTTTACTTTCACAAATTACTGACGAAATTCGGGATTTCGAATCCCACAATCCCATCGAGTCTTCAATGAGAAATCGAAATAACTACTTAACTCGCTGTGTGTTTTCGCTTATTTTCCTTTCCCTGTTTTCGAATCCAAAATTCGGCGAAGCTTTTCAACAAGCCAACTACTTTGAGGGCAAGAAAGTTGACGTTCAGGTCGACGGACAATGGTGTGCGGGAGAACTCAAAAGCAAAAATTTCGCTGGAAAATGGGACGCTCACTACCGAAGACCTAACGGCACGTATGGCTACGGATACTTTTCGACAAGTGATATCGATGAATCAAAATCACACACCGAAGATGTTTTTCCTGATCAGATCTATTTCCAGGACCAACCCGATCGCGATTGGAATTTTACTCTTCGCGGAAAACGAGAAGAATTCCATGGGAAACTCGTTTCCCGACACGGAAATCAAATTTTTCTTCGGAGCGAGACTTTTCGTGCCAATGGCCACCGCATGCAAGCCAAGGGCATCCTCTATGAGACTCTCCCCAAAGACCAGAAGGAATACATCGAAAGTCAGAAGGGGTATACACAGGCAGAATTGGAAGGTTCAGTTGTATCGGGAGGAGTGAAATTTGAGGCGCCGCAGCCGTTTGAAATCGCTGCTGCGACCGTTCCATTGAACTACAGTTCTTGGAGTTATTCGCCCGGACAACCGGTGCCGCTGCCACCACTCATTTCCCGAAATATCCTTCTGGCACCGCCAGAGGAACGCTCGCCACTTGACGATCTACGCGAATCAATGATTGAGTTTCGCGAAGAGGTCACTGGGCGAAAGCAAATGGAGTTTGGAGGTTCAAGAGAGTCTCCGCTCACACGTTCGGGAAACGATGGCGTTGAATTCAATACCGTATCGTTGGACCTGGTAACCCTTTCGTCCGATGGCCAGGGATTCGCCGCTGCGTGGCACGATACTTCCGGCACTGGCAGTTGCGTTCAATTTTCAGAAGGGGACGATAGCCCTCGACGTGCGTTTGCAACAAATGTCAGGATTCTGGCACTTTCTCCTGACACCCGATCAGTGATTCGACTGGCAAATACAAAAGGCGTCAAGAAATCTCGATCCGGTAGCGACTTTTCTGCTTTGGAGATCATTAGCGAATCAACAGGAAAATACTTCTATATCCCGACCGCCGAATTGGGTGACAAGGAAATTAGCCATGCAGTGTTCGTGAACGATGAAATCGCATTGGCTGTTGGCAGTCAAATTACAGCCTTCCAACTGAAGGATGGCGTTGCCTACCAAACCTCCGACAAAAAAATTTCTATGGTCCAGGATATTGCGGTTGCGCTGATCGAGAACACGTAGCAATCTGTGCTTCCGAAGGAATTCTGATTTTCAATGTCGTAAAAGGTAAATTGGCTGGTGTGATCCCATTGGGCGATGCGGATGCCTGCGACTTTTCTCCTGATGGCAATCGATTGGCCGTCTATTCTGGAATCCTTGAGCCCATTTCGATCTACGACCTAACTACTGGCGAACAACTCAAGACTCTTCGCAACTTCTCTCTGCAAGGAACACACGACGGCCGGACGCATGACGTTGCCTGGCTTAATGACCGATTAATACTTGTCGGCTCTGACGAAGTCTTGGATGTTGAACAGGAAGTGCGTGCCTGGACCTACTCGCTTGAACCGGGCAGTCGCTCTGGCCTGTTTCATTTGGGCGGCAATCGATTCATGGTGATGTTTCAAAATGAAGGCAAGGTCATGGAGCTTCCGCATACGAATATCGAAAATGCAATCACAGACGGCGTGGTAGACCAAAGAACCCTGCTCAAGCCAGGTGATACCGTGTCAATCGAGATCGTTCCCGATCTAATACCGCGAGATGTCGTCGTCAAAATCCAGAAACGGTTGACCAAACAACTCTCCGAATCCGGTATTAAAGTCGGTGATGGTGGCGCTGCAACGATAAAAATCTTTGTTGAGCAACTGCCACGACAAGAAGTAAACGTCAGAAACAGTAGCTCTTCGAACCAAGCAAATGGGGGAAACGTTTCGGCCATGGGCTTCACACCAACCCGATCGCACATCCAATGGATCCAAGACGGAAAGGTGGTTTGGGAAAGCAGCCACGTAAATCGGCCCGGACCAGTGCTTGTCGGAAGCGTGGGTGAAAATGCTCGAACGGTAATGGACCGAATGTGCCAGCCGTCCGAATTGACATTTAACATCCAGTTTGGAAACCGAATTGTCGCTTTGTCAAGTCGCGGAATTCCTATGGGATTTACCAAGCTGACCGTCAATGGACCAGTTGATGAATAATGACTCAATCTGCGGGTCCCAGATCATCGCGTTTGAGTCAAATTGTTTCCTGAACAAATACCTCTCGAATTTGTCATCATTCCGCCAATAACCATCCTGTCGGACGAGCATTCATTCTGGTTCATTCCACGCCCACTGTTTCTGTTGTGTTGACGTTCGAAACATCTGAATTGATCTACCTTGCCTACATGGACTTTGCTTTCAAGGAAAAATTCTTGAAGCCACGAAGAGCAATAGAACAAATGGAACGAGTGCAACCACTCCAATTCCAATCCAGTTGCGACATTGCACGAGGTTGAAACGACGGTTCCCATCGTCTTCCGACGCGGCAATAACAATTGCCATTGCCGTAAAGGCGCCTATAAATACGAGGCCCATGAGTGCGAGCCTGCGAACGTCACCAGAAACGCGAACGGGAACCAGCTGGGAAATTGTGAGATCAAGAGCTGCATCGCTGATGTGGCAATTGCCACAACAGTTGTTGCAATCAACAAGGTTCGTATTCCAAAACGTGCTTTACGCATTGCTGCTGCTCGATCTTTGCAATTCGCAAGGTTCTTTATTTCCTTGTCCAGCCTGCGCGAACAAAAACGGATATGCGAAAAGTACTGCTAAACCCAGTTCTATGATCAAGAATAACCAATCGATGCGCCAACTCACGTCAACTAACCGATAGCTTTCGCCTTCGCGTAAACTTACCGTAGTAGCCGCAGTTGGCGGTTGTGCTTGCGAGCTGTGGCCGACCCATGAATACGAGGGAATATAGCCAAACCAATATCGATCGTAGGAATTTCCAAGGTGATGCGAAATTGGTATTTCCGTCGATGTTTCAACCCATTTTCCGGATCGGCGAAAAAGGCGTAACGACGATCGCCGGATAACGCTACACCCACAAAGACAACGGTTGAAAAATTTTGAGCATGCTGAGCCTGTGAACCGCGATAACGAAATCCTCTCGGAATCCAGAGCACAATCCAAATCAGACTCACGAAGCACAACGCAAGTATTAACAAGGAAAATGCAATTCCCAGTCCCAAATTGGCGTATGAAGCAAACATCGAGCCCTCGCCTTTTACAAATAAATACGGAATAAAAAGTTCGAAAGTTGATGTCTCCAATTTTAAATGTGCTGCGTGCAGGCATTGGTCGCCTGCCCATACGAATCGTTAAACCCGCGTCACGGTCGCTTAGCCAACAAAGCCGGACCAAGCGAAGCACAGTTCCGGAACGAACACGGATTCCAGTTTCAGTTCAGAATCTTCATTCTAGAACAAAAGGCTTTCACCAAATCTCGGTACAATTTTCGATTGTGGCCATTCGGCGGAACAAGCATTGCATGAGCAATCGCATCATTTCACATTTTCAATTGCGGTCAGCACGATAAAGCACTACTTGAGACCCTGCGATGTAATCATGCAGACATCGTCGATTGGAGTCAAAAATCACCAACACGTCTATCAATACAATCCAATAGAAAATGAGGTCATCCGTTTTCCCAGGAATCAGATACGCAAGAACCTGAAACGGAAAAGGCCAGAGATACCGCAGTACGTACACTCGGAGAAATGGAAGTAGGTTGCCATACCTTGCGTCAACAATCTGAATTTTTGTAACCAGTTTTCCAATCGTTTGCCCGCGTTTGGCAAGTAAGTATCCGTTTAGCGCAAGGAAAACAAATATCCCAATCAAATAAATGGCAAACTGATTGGAGCTCTCCACTTCTTGCGTTGTAAAACGATCCCAATTCCCCGTTGCAACTTGGATTGCATAAATAAAGCCTGCCATCAAAATACCGTCTACGATTGAAGCGGCAAACCGTGTAAAACGACCTGCTCGTTCATCGAACATGGGATATTGGCCGACATCGAAACCGCCAAATGAATCGTCTTGTGCACCATCTAATTCATCCTGCGAGCTGTCTTCAGCGGATCGGTAAACTGACGAGAAAAAAATTGAATCAAGATTTGGGACGCAGTGCATTTTGGGCAATCTTCGCAAGTGGAGTCGAGACGGAAAACACAAATTTATACGTTTGAATAGCGGGTGATTCGCTGCTTAAAAATAAACTCAAAACCAATCAGCGCCGACATAGAACTTGACACTCGATCCGTGTGGTT
>JAWKTO010000003.1:0-992176 GCA_041399045.1 Pirellulaceae bacterium
GTTCACGATAAAGATCGACGTGGCCATTGGTATCGTGATTGTGGCTGGTTTCCAGAACAACATCGACCGCTTGGCCGAGACGACCTACCAACTGCATGAACGTCGAGAACAGGATTTCGCGTGAGGCTGCGGCCATGATCACGGGAACTTTCGCGCCCGATTCTTCATCGACATAAACATCGTGCCGGTAGCCCTGCATCGGCCGGACTTCCAGCCCCATACCGGGACGCACTGCATCAGTGAGTTCGAATTCTCCGTAGAACGCTTGTTCCAGATGGCGAGCCAAATCCTGTGCGGCCTTGTCTCTAGCCTTGGCCGACGCTTCAGGTTTGAAGGTCTCCGATTGCTGGAAAACGTTTTCAAAGAATTGATTCAAAAAATCCATGGCTAGTCATGCGGTTTATTGTCTTTGGCGTTTGTGCCCAGTTGTTCGGGCTCCATAGTGAAGGCTAGGTCATGAACTGGGCGGGCAAGGGCGAAGAAAATCGGATTGCGGTGTGTTTTCGGAGTCTTGTTCAGCCACACAACCGAGTCAATCGATACAATCAAAACGAACAGTCTTTTAGCGGCTGCCATCGCCGCATTTGATGGTCAAGGAAATCCCATGAGCGAACAAAACAACGAGAAAGAAGAGCCAAATCAACCTCCGCTACCGCGGCCAACGATCCAAAGCCAGCGGTTTTTATTGCGGCCGTTTTTTCCGGAAGACGCCGAAGACATGCAGCGTCTGGTCAACGATCGAGACATCGCCCGATTCACTCGTTCGATCGACTATCCCTACCCATTGGAAAATGCGAAGGCGTGGATTGCATCCCATGAACAATTGTGGAATGACGGCAAGGCGATCGTGTTCGCGATTTGCGAAATCGCAACAGGGGCATTGCGAGGGGCGGTGGGATTGCATGTTTCTCAAGTCGACCATCACGCCGAGGTTGGCTATTGGATTGGCAAGGAATTATGGGGGAAAGGCATTGCGACTGAAGCCTGCAGTCGAGCCATTCGTTATGGATTTGAGGAGTTGGGGCTTGAGCGAATTCATGCGCATCATATGGCCGTAAATCCAGCTTCGGGAAAAGTGCTCGAGAAGTCTGGTATGACCCAAGAGGGGTATTTGCGGAAACATGTGAGGAAATGGGGTGAGTTCCACGATATCGTTTTCTATGGCGTTTTGGCCGAAGAGTGGCGGAATGGGCAAGGAACGGTTTGAACCGCAAGACGCTATTTGTTTTGCAAACAAGTAAAGCCTGCCAGAAATCAAACCAATTGACGACATTTTCGGTGTCAAAGAATCGCAAAAATCTCGCCAAGATTTCCCTGGGAGTTTCGAATTGCGAGTGGTTAGGTATAAACTAAGTACGAAGACTTCCACTTTCTCGCAGGGAGACGGCAAAAAATGGCTTCTGATTCCCAAGTTTCAGAACGACAGGGCACGAAGGTTACTTTTTTGGATCAGACGGGCGCGAAAAGTGTCGAGGCCGTTGTTTCTCACACCGTGACGGTTCGCAAGATTTTGCCAAGTATCATTACGAAAATGAATCTGCCGGTAATTGGTCCCGATGGTCAGCCGATGAGCTACAGCTTGGACTACAAGGAAGGTGGCCGAAGGCTATTGGAGGACGAAACGCTCGTCGCGGCAGGCGTTCAGGACGGCCATCATTTAATCATCTATCCTGAAATCGTTGCTGGATAAACGCAAACACCAAGATGATATTCAAACCGAATTTTTTCAAACGCTCTCCAGGGCCTCGGTCTCCCCGAGATCGACGCTTGCAGGCTGATGCAGACGCGATCAGTTGCCTTGTTCGAGATAGTTCGATTCTCGAAGCGGACGGTCGGGGAAACCCACCGACGCAGTATCGGTTCCGTTTTCACGGGCGAGGGCTGGCGCTGGATTCTCACGGGAATGTCATTTCACAGGACTTTCACGAAGTTGTAGTCGAGTTGGGCGCTGCCTATCCTCGCATGATGCCGACATTGAGTTGGAAGACTCCAATTTTTCACCCTAATATTTCCAACAACGGTGTCGTATGTCTGGGTGGTTATGGGACGCATTGGGTGCCGAGCCTTACATTGGCAGAAATGTGTTCCATGCTGTGGGACATGATTCGCATGAAGAATTATGACGTCGACAGCCCCTACAACCGTGAAGCGGCCGCTTGGATTCGCGATCAAAAAGTGCTGACGTTTCCGCTGGATGCTCGACCAATACGAAACCGTGTTCAAAACGCTTCAGCGGTTGTTAGCTCGCAAAATGGTTCGTCTGAAAAACCGGACGCCAATGAGGCCGAAGTGATCATCGACGGAATTGAGATCGTTCACTCATCGGTTGCTGATCAACCTGGTGCAGAGCAACAATCTCCACCGCCTCAAGCTGACATCTTGTTTATCGATTGATGTTGCGATGAACAATGATCAACCCCCAGCACCTTATTCTTCGGGATCGAACGCTTCGTCCGCCAGCGACCGCGATGAAACGTTTCGAATAGGCGATGATGATCGTTACGATCGTCTGCGTATGATCGGTTGGTGGGATCAAGAGCGATTGAAGCGTGCAAGGGTGATGGTGGTTGGAGCCGGTGCTCTGGGCAACGAAGTGATCAAGAATCTGGCGTTGGTTGGAATTGGCCAGATTCTGATTCTGGATTTCGATGAAATCGAAATGTCAAATCTCACCCGTTCAGTGTTGTTTCGCGAGCGACATTTAGGGCAGCCCAAGGCCGAAGTGGCCGCGGAGATGGCCAGTGAATTAAACCCAGACTGCAATATCGTTGGGAAAACAGTCGATGTGACCCGCGACGTTGGACTTGGGCTGGTGCAATCCATGGATCTGGTGATTGGGTGTGTCGATAATCGCGAAGCGCGACTTTGGATCAACCGCATGTGCTGGAAAGTCGGCGTGCCATGGATCGATGGCGGAATCCAGGAGATCAATGGCGTCGCGAAAGTCTTTGTGCCCGAACAGGGAGGATGTTACGAATGTGCGATGACGGAGAATGACTACCGGTTGTTGCAATTGAGATACAGTTGCCCGCTATTGCCTCGGGAGGAAATCCTACAAGGGCGAACGCCAACTGCCCCGACCATCGCCTCGTTGATCGGTGCGATCCAAGCACAAGACGCCTTGAAGCTGCTGCATGAGCTTCCCGTCGAATCAGGGAGTGCTATTGTTTTCAACGGTGCAACGAATCAGTCGTATCAGACGCGGTTTCCCGTCCGAGAGGATTGCCTTTCCCATGAGTCGTACGACGACGTTTTTCCGCTCGAACTGTCGCGCGAGAAATGCACTCCAGCGCAATCGTGACTGCGATCGCTGGTTCAATCGATTGGCAACCAACAGCGATTGAGTTGGATCGCGATTTCGTAAAATCAATGGTCTGTGGGAAATGCAATACAACAATGACGGTTGATCGACCATTGCATTTGCTTCAGTTGTCCGACGCGACATGCCCGACGTGTTCTGAAATGCGTACCAATGATGCGGCCTGTTTGGTCGAGTTGGACTCTCCTCAGGCGAATCTTACATTCGAGCAGTTGGGAGTTCCCGAATTCGATATCGTTAAAATCCGGGGAGACGGCGAGACGATCTGGGTTCGATTGGATGGCGATCAACAATGGATCTGAAATGTCATTGGACTCAACGAAATAGACTTTCCTGGGGTGTACGGGGCAAGCCCCAATGCGGCAGGTAGTATGACCGACGAAATTCAATTCGGCGATGTGAAATCTCGAGGGCCTGACGTCGCTCTTCGTCCCGATGAGAATCACTACTTCCTGGTGGAGCCGGTTTTCGACGAGGTCGCCGCCGAAGACCTGCCGATATACGTCGATCTGGATGTTTGGATCGAGATGGAAAAACATGCCCGAGAGAATACAAACGTCGAGTTGGGAGGCGTTTTTCTGGGGCATCAGGCCCATGATCGGAGCGGCAAGCCATTCGTTGTCGTCCGGGACAGCATACGCGCGAAACATTACGAGGCAACTCGTGGTAGTTTCAAGTTCACACACGAAACCTGGCAACAAATCGCAAGAGACCGCGAACAGATGCCAGAGGGAACTCAAATGGTGGGGTGGTACCACACGCATCCCGGTTGGGGTGTTTTTCTCTCTGGAATGGACGACTTCATCTGCGAGAATTTTTTTGCGAACCCTCTCGATTTAGCTTTAGTCATCGATCCCTGCAAAAATGATCGCGGGTGGTTTCAGTGGAAGAATAAAACGACAGAGCTCTCAAGTGCGGTTTACGTCATAGCACCGACATCGGGCAAATGACGTCGATGAGTTTTTGGAATTTTTATCCGAGGAACACACCATGGCATTGGACATCAAGGGTTCACGACGCTCAGACGGTGTTTCGACCGTGCATGTTGTGAGCGGGAAACTCAGTCCGGTTGGGTTCCATTGGCGATGTTGTCTTTCAAACATTATCGCACTGTTGTTGATCGCGTGGATGGCTTTTTCATCGGTTCAAAAACAATTCCACCGCCGAAACATCTGCACCGCGATTGCTTGCTGGAAGCAGAAATCGCGTCATGGGAGATGCTTTGAAGGCCTTTGCGGGCAATCCTAATTTCGATTTGCAACGTTTTACGGATTCTGCCGACAAGGCAAATGAAAATATTCTGTTGCGAGACACGAATTCAACATTGGTCAAACAAATCAAGTCCTTGGAGGCGGAAGTTGAGTTGCAGGCACGGAAGTTGAGGAGTTGACGAACCAACGTTTGCAAGAAACGGTTTCCCGATTGCAGCCAGTTGCCCAGGCGAAGGGGCAGTACAACGGCATGGTATCTCGAGAACCCAATGTTGTTGATGGGTGGCGTCGTCGGCACGCTGGGACTGGTTGGCGGATTGATTTGGTGGCTTGGAAAAAGTGGCAGTCGTCGAGAATTGGCCGATCTGGATGAAACACACGAAAAAATGTCGCCGGATGCCAGGGAGTAAACGCGGTGTCGATCGTATTTTCACTTATCAAATTCGTGTTTATCGGCCTTCCGTTGCTGATCATCACGATCTTGATTTCAACGATTGCCTACAACGTCAGGTTGGGGAGTTGGGTCCACGCCTATCGACAGGTTGGGCGCCCGTTACAAGGGGCGAGTGGAAGGCGGATTTTGGGGGCCACGCCTGCAGTTTGAATATCGCGACCTTCGTTGCTTTTTGCAAAATCTTTGGTATCGATCAGGTAGTCGTGGCGTGACGGTTCTGACGGTTGATCGAATCGCAGCCCCTATCGATTTGGAAATCGTTGCCATTGAGTTGAATGAGCACGTTCGTCGAAATCGAAAGTTGTTGGATCTAAAAACGGACGATGCGAATTTCGATAAACGGTTTTTGGTGCGTGCGGAAAGTCAGGAAATGATTGATCGAATCGCCACAGACGAATTCCGCTGGCTAATACTCGAAATGGCCAATCGATTTTCTGGGAATCCGATCTGGTTGCGCGTGTCGCGGGGACGATGGGAACTGTCGATTGGTCGGCATTTAAGGTCAGAACTGGACCTTTATGATTTCTTGCGTTTGTCGTTAGGCATCATGGATCGTGTTCATATGCTTGAAGTCGAAGGCATCTCGTTTTCCGAAGGCAATCAGACAACTGATGTCGACGATATTGTCTGTCCCGTGTGTAGTGGGCGCTTGGGCAAGGACGTCGTTCGCTGTGTTTCTTGTAAAACACTGCATTGTCGTGAGTGTTGGGAATACAACGGTCGCTGCGCGATGTTTGCCTGTAATGAAACTCGTTCCCTTCGGCTTTGAGTTCCCGTCGCCTCGAATCCTTCAGCAAATTCGCGAAGCCATTTAGTTGTTTGTTTGCCAGTGACTCGCAACGGCCGCCAGCAACGGATCGATTGTTTGCGGTTGAATCTGATGCGGTGGTGCCCAGTCAAACCAGCGAAACCCTAAATGTTCGGTGGCGACAATTTCGACCTCGTCCAATAGATACGCAAGGTAGACGATCAGTCGTTTTCGTTTCGGATCTTTGCCATATCGCGGTAGCGTGACCAAATAGTCATGTTGAAATTCAAATGCCTCATCGATTTGAATTTGCTCGGCGCGAATGCCTGTTTCCTCAAACAGCTCGCGCAACGCGCATGTCCGATTCGATTCGCCGGGGTCAACGTGTCCCTTGGGGAGGTCCCAGCGATCTCGGTGTTGCATCAAAAGAAAGTAACAGCTCGGTTCCTTGCGAAAGAGCAGGAATCCACAGGAAACTATTTCGGGCTCTGGCATCTTCTAAAATCGCTTGGGAATCGAGGGCAAACCATCGTTGTAAATGGCGACTCTGCTAAAATCAATGGCAACAAACAGCAGCAAGTCGGAAGACAATTATGAAAATTTATACGAAGACGGGTGATCAAGGTGAAACAGGATTGCGAGGCGGGATCCGAGTTTCCAAATCATCACTCACAATTGAGGTGTTGGGGAGTTTGGACGAGTTGAACTGCGCTCTTGGGCGAGTCCTGGCAATTGGTATCGCTCCAGGCAACCAGCAGGTGTTGCAGGTCGTTCAACACGACCTTTTTTCAATGGGGGCGTCGGTCGCTGCATTGGATTCCGGTCGAGGAGAAAACGTCAATGAGTTTGAATCGAGAATTTCATTGTTTGAAAATCGAATCGACGAAATGGATGCGCAATTGCCGGAGCTGGACGCGTTTATCATGCCAGGAGGATCCGTAATTGGAGCGGAACTGCATTGGTCGCGCGCCGTTTGTCGCCGTACCGAACGTCGTCTTGTGGAGTTGATGGATCAGAATCGCCTGGCTCAAAATCTCTTTGAAACGCAACTGGTCTATCTCAATCGGCTCAGTGATTTGTTATTTGTCATGGCGCGGTTTGAAAATCTTCGATTGAGCGGTGAAGAGCTGCGGTGGTACCCTGAGGCTAAAGGCTGAACGACAATGGCTGCGGCAGAATTGTGTGCGTAGATTGGCTGGAATGGATATTAAGGGGAAGGAATGTGCCGCTGTAAAATTCTGGAATTTCGCTACAATATTCGAGGAAGCAGGTAACAAACGAAATCGATTCCGACGGGATCGGTGAGTCAAACCGAATAGGGTCCTTGGCGGCACCAGTTACCGAACACACAGGTAGAAACAATATGAAAAAAATTGAAGCCATCATCCGCCATTTCAAATTGGAAGATATCAAAACGGCGTTGATCGAGGTTGGTGTTGAAGGAATGACGATCACCGAGGTCAAGGGGTTCGGGCGGCAAAAGGGCCACACTGAGATGTACCGTGGCAATGAATACGCCATCGACTTCATCCCGAAAGTAAAAGTAGAGGTCGTGGTGCCCGACGAAATTTTGCGTCCGGTTATCGATCGGATCATTGAAAAAGCTCAGACCGGGCAGATGGGCGACGGAAAAATTTTCGTTACCGACCTCGATGAAGTGATTCGCATCCGAACAGGTGAAACCGGTCCAGACGCGATCTGATGTTGCTGTCAATGAGGATCCAGGGATGCACTTCTCGCCCGCTCCTAGCGTTGCTTCAATGGTGTAGTATTCGTCGCTGGGATGTTCGATCGTCGGTGCGTAACCGCCATTGGCATATCTTCCGCTGATAGAAACGGGATCGTGATGAGCCAAGCAAATGGGAGTTCTGGTGCGAAAGTCACTGGCGGCGGTTTGCCTGACTATGTATTGCTGGCTCGCAAAAAATGGCAGGACGGCAAGGCTGTTGTTCGCCAGTCGCACGACGAAGGATCGCTAGGCAAACGCACCGTTCATGCGCTTTCCGATTTGTTGGATGAAGTACTTCGATTTCTGCATGGCAGGGTCTGCGAAAGGGTTGGCCATGACATCAATTCGCAGGTTTCTCTGGTGTTGCACGGTGGGTGTGGGCGGCGTGAATTTGCTCCGTTTTCCGACGTTGACTTGATGATGCTTTATCCGGGAGCCAACAACCCGGAGGTCGAAGCCTATGCGAGGCATCTGTCACAGGCCATCAATGATACTGGAATGACACTGGGCTTCAGTGTTCGTTCGCCGCGCGAGGCTTGTTCGATGGCGTTGCGCGATCCGATGATTTTCTCGTCCCTTACTGAGTCCCGATGGCTGGCAGGCAATTCCGACTTGTACGAAAACTATTTTGCGCGAATGCAACGCCAGAGCCAGCGCAACCAAAATAATCTGGTCGCGGGAATCATTGCGGCCAGAGAAAAGGAACGCAAGCAGTTTGGTGAAACGGTTTATCTATTGCGCCCTAACGTTAAACGATCGCGCGGCGCATTGCGCGATACGCACTTGATTCGCTGGCTTGGTTTTGTGCGGTTTGGGGAAACCGATATTGACCAGCTGTGTCGTTGTCGAGCGCTGACGCCGACCGATGCCACGCAGTTGTTCGATGCGACGGACTTCCTGCTGCGTTTGCGATGCGAATTGCATTTCACGGCCAATCGTGCTCAAGATGGCCTTGGTCGAAATGAACAGGTTCGCATTGCTGAAAAATTTGGATACGTCGAGAAGGCCAAAGATGGCGTGTTGCCTGTCGAAGCGATGATGCAGGATTATTTTCGGTACACCAGTCAGGTGCGGCACGTTTGCGATCAGTTTTCGACGCTTTCAAGGTCCACGGTAACGCTGGCTGGGCAGATGTTGGCGCCGCTGACGACAAGGCATATCGACGGAACATTTCAAATTGGCTTGCAGTTCATTGGAGTCATCCCCAGCGAACTGAGTCGCGTGAAGGGAGACTTGAATCAAATCCTGCGACTGATGCAGTTGGCCGTGATTCACGAAAAAGATATTGAGCACGAAACATGGATGGCAGTTCGTGAAGAGATGATGCAAAAGAATCTCACGATCAGCGAAGATACGGCACAACAATTCATGGCCTTGCTCGAAAACCCCAAACGCCTGAGTCAAGTCTTGCAAATGCTCCACGAAATGCGGGCGTTGGAGAAAATCATTCCAGCGTTTCGACATGCTCGTGGATTACTACAGTTCAATGAATACCACAAATTTACCGTCGATGAACACTCACTGCAGGCAGTAAGGATTTGCACCGAGTTTGAAAACGACCTCGGGCTGCTTGGGCGACTTTATCGAAATTTACGCAACAAGCATCTGCTACATCTGGCGCTGCTGTTGCACGACTTGGGTAAGGGGTTTGTCGAGGAACACTGCGAGGTAGGACGCCGGATATCAATCGAGGTTTGTCGGCAGTTGCTGTTGTCGAACGATGAGTCAGACATCGTTACGTTTCTGGTCCACAATCATTTGATGATGTCGCACGTAGCGTTCCATCGAGACATCAATGATGACACGATGGTTGCCGAGTTCGCGTCGAACGTTGGCAGTGTCACCATGCTGAACTTGCTGTTCTTGTTAACGGTTGCGGATATTTCCGCCGTAGGGCCGGACATGTTGACTCACTGGAAAATGGAGTTGCTGACCTCGCTCTACCACAACGCACATGGCCAGTTGACGGGGCATTTGAATCGCGAGGGATATGACGCCCGAAACCGGGAGATCTTTCGGCGTATTGGTGAGTTTGGACGCGACGAGGTGGAGGGAGCGTGGTTGGCAGAAGCGGCCCGCGGTTTACCGTGGAACTATTGTCGCGTTCATAGTCCTGAGGAGATTGCGAGTCAACTTGTTGCCCTGAAATCGCTAGATCCCAGCGACGTATTGTGCTGGGTGCAGCCGTCGCCAATGAAGCCGGTTTCGGTGCCTCAGAAATCAAATGATGCGCCTTCGACAGCCGAACAAGGTCTTTTTGAGTTGTGTATCGCAAAACGTGAGCGAATTCGATCAGGAATTCTTTACAAAGTCACCGGCTTGCTTGCGAGTAGGGGATTTCGCACGATGATGGCCGACATCAAGCCACTCGGGCATTCGTCACTGTGGTATTGGTTTCAATTCGAAGACACGGAGTACGCGGTTACGCCACCCGAGCGGTTGGAACGGTTGCGCGCCAAGGCCGAAGAGATTGCCAAGGGCCTGATTGACGAACCGCCACGCTTTCGGAAAAACTGGAAAGGTGATGGGGGACTTGCCGCGAAGATGTCGGTACCGGAAATCAAGGTTGAGATCGACAATCATACCGTCGACAATGCAACAATCATCGATATTTTCGCACACAACAAACTTGGCATTTTGTATACGATCACGCGGAAAATCTTCGAACTGGGCTTGGACATTCAGTTTGCTCGCGTCGCAACCTACGGACATCAGGTACTCGATGTGTTTTACGTTACGGACAGCAATGGCCGAAAAATTCGAAACGGCGCAACGTTGCGAAAAATTCAAACCCAACTCAATGTGACGGTGCGTGAATTCCTGGGTGAGCCAACAGGCGAATAACGGCGGCAAATGGCAAACATAAAAAAGAAATCAACGTTTTGGATTGTTGTTTCATTGCTGGCGCTGGTGATTGTACCCATGGCTGTCCTGAATGGTGCACGAATTCCGGAAAATTGGAAAGTCGCCAGCGCTTATTCACGATATCAACACGGCGATCAAGCTGCGGCAATAGACGCTTTGCAAAAGGTGGCAGCGAACCCCAAATCACATATATCGACCTCGTTGTTGTTATCACAGTGGCTGTGGGAGCAGAAACGACCGACAGAAGCACTCGAAGTACTTGATCGTGTATCGCCAAAGGACGGTGTGCCCCTGCCGAAAACAAGTTCGGTATCCAGAGCAAGGATACGCGAGTTGTATCTGATGCGGTTTCAGGTTTTGCAATCGCTGGGTCGCTTTGACGACGCACTTAGTGAACTGAGGAAACACTTGAATACGTTCGATCCGGAAGATAGGAACTCAATGGAATTCGTCAACCAACGAGCTTTCATGACTTCGCTAGTTACAACTGATTTGATCGAACAGCAGCGGGACATGAGAACGCTGCTGCAAGGTTTGGGCAACGAACCATTTGGCAACTTGACTGGTGGGCTTTCTTTTCGAACGCGAGCGATTGCGAGTATCGGTCTTTTGGCGGCGCAAACGGATATCGATGGTGAACTTCAGCGAGACGTCAGTCAAATGCTCGACGAAGAAATTGAGTATTTGCAGCTGAAGGTGGAATCTCGCGATTCAAGCCCTTGGGAGAGTTTGTTGAACGATCTCAGCAAACAGTTTCCAGAGACATCGAAATTGCTCAACGATATGAGCAGCGTCAGAAGCGAGCAAAATGTTGAGAAGGTGAAGCAGGAAATTGGTTTACTATGCCTGGTTAATGCGTATTGGCTGGAAAGCATCGGGCGAGATGCAGAGGTGGCGGAATTGCGGCGTAGGGTTTTTGATTTGGGGATTCACGAGGACGAATGGCTGGCTGGTTTACCTGATGGGGAGGCGCTACTTGCGGAATGCAATCGAGTCCGGTTTTTCGGCGATACCTATGGTTGGATTCGTTTTCGCCAAGGGATTGTCAATGAAGCCTTTGAATATCTGAACATGGCGGTTGCTTCGTCGATGTTGATTCAGCGAATTGACGAAGCCAATACGTTTAAGCAATCCAGGAAGGCAATGGATTGGGAACAGTATTTGAAGTTTTCGCGCCAAAGTCATGGGGCGCTGCTAAAGCACCGTGTGGAAATTCTGGATGCGCTCAAACGACCAGCAGCTGCAGAGCAAGATCGCAAGCGCATTCAAGAATTGGGCTTTGATCTCGATTCGCCGTTACTCTTGTAGCGTGCTGACACGAACAGGAGCCATTGGCCGATTGAAAATATCATCGATTCATTTAGCCACCGCGAACAGGCGAGCCCTTCATAACGAAGTAACCGAGTACCAGTAAGCAAACCGCGATGACGCCCCAGGTTTCTGAGGAACAATCTCCGGCGGCGCGAGCGAAACGATCAAAGGTGCGGAAAAGGTCCGAAACGACACGTTCCATGTAACTCCTCGAGAACAGCGGATGAATCAACCTTACCGAAAGGCTAGGTCATTTCGAGCGGCAATTCCAAAACATGTGAACGTGAAATGACCGGAATTGTCTAAGCGATGGGTGACGATGCCGGTTTTGTCGGATATTCATGTTGTGAATCGCCACCAAGGCCGATATCGATGAAAATCCGACGATCAGATGGGCCTTAAAGGCCGAAAAAGTCGATCGAAAACGTTACTTGTGGCCTTGTCATCCCAAGGGTTGGTGATTAAATTTTAACACTCTGAAAAGAGCGAGGGGCGGTAGCTCAATTGGTTAGAGCACCGGCCTGTCACGCCGGAGGTTGCGGGTTCGAGCCCCGTCCGCCTCGCTCCCATAAACCCCGTGAAACTCAACGTTTCGCGGGGTTTTTTCGTGCCTTGTGCCTGAACCCGCCAATTGGGATCGGTTGTCAATCTTGCCTGTTTGTGACTCGGATTGACCTACTAAGTGCCTGAGAGGGCGCAGCTTATGGGTAAGACTTGGTGACTTTATTCCCGGTAGTCGGCCCAGGTTTTGGGGGTTTCGTAGACGCGGATGTTTTTGAGTTGTGTGCCCAGCGGCGAGGTCTTTACCCATTTCCAAATCACCATTGCAATGTTCTCGACCGATGGATTCAATGTTGCGAACTCGATGACATCGACATTCAAATGTTTGTGATCAAGTGGTTCGATCACATACTCCTTAACCGTTTGCTCAAACGTCCGCATCGAAAACTCTGCTTCGGCTTTGTTCGCGTGTTCCAGCGTGACGGCGACACGATAGTTGTGACCGTGGCCGGCGGGGTTATTGCACTTGCCAAAGCAATCGCGATTCTCTTCCTCTGACATCGAGTCGCAATGCAAGCGATGCGCGGCCGAAAATTCAAACTCCTGAGTAACCTGAACGCTCATCGGCATCGACTCCTCAACAAGGAATGACAGAAAAGGACTGGTAACCAACTCCATTTTCACCAAACGCACTGGCGACGGCAGGTACTTGCTCAACACCGGAGACCGAATTGCGATATCGAGATACGAAAGCCCCAACGATTCCAACGTTGCGATCTGTTCCGCAACGAATTGAGCAATCGCTCGGTCAACGATCTGGATGTTGATGAGGTAGCCAGTCTCAGGATCAACCGCGCCGGTTACCGTAGCTCGCAACAACAGAAAGGAGCGACAGCGAGCCCAGCCTCATTGCCTCCCCACGAATTTTCCGCTCGTTCATAGCGTCCGCCCGGCCGGAGGAAGAATCGGTATTCGCGAGTCAGTTCGATCATGGATGTTTAATTTGTATTTATGACTGCTTGGTGACGTTGATCGCCTGTCCGCTGGAAAATCGAAATGACTCGGTCGTCAGTTGCCACACGACTTCGGCAATATCCTCCGGTGCAACGGTTTGTTCGGCTGGAAAATCCGGAAATAACCCACGCAGCATCGGCGTTTCAACGGTACCGGGGCGAACAGAAAACGCCCGGATGCCGTGCTCACGACCTTCGTTGGCAATCGCGATCGTAAACAGATCCACCCACGCCTTGCTCGCTCCATAGGCGCTGAAACCGGGGAACGGACTGAGTGCCGCCAGCGACGAAATGTTAACTACGATCCCTCGACCGCGTTCCTTCATCACCCGATAACAGGCCTGGGTCAGAAAAAACAATCCGCGCATGTTGACGTTGCTGGTGGTGGCAAACTCGTCGGGAGAAAGGTCTTCAAAAGGAATCGCCGAAGCGTACCCTGCGGCGTTGACCAAAACATCGACCGGCCCAAGCGTCGCAGTCGTTTGCTCAACAAGATGGTCGAACGGCGGCAAGCCACCCAGGTCGGCGACGATGGGAAGGCAAGCCGTATTGTCGTTTCCCGCCTCGCAGACTTGTTCAAACGCCTCAGCCATGCGGCCTTCGTCACGACCGATCATGGCAATGCGATAGCCGGCACGAGCCAGGCGTTTGGCACAAGCCAGTCCGATACCGCTGCTCGCCCCCGAGATGATGGCTGTTGGTTTCACTTCTTGACCGTTGTGCGTTAAATGATGCGATGTCGAACCGGTTTTATTTCGCCGAAATCGTCACTTGCGGCGTTTTCGCCCTATTACCAGGCAAGTGACGAATTCGTTAAACTTGATGACATGCCAAATGGGCACCCTTTAACGTCCAAACAGGTGCCTTTTCGAGACATTATTCTACTATCGGAGTGCCTGGTTCTGAACCGGTACCTGCCGAGGAGCAATATTCAATGCCAGGTTATCGAAGCTTGGGGCAATTGCCTCGCAAACGCCATATGAAAATGCCCAACACGGGCGAAAGTTATTTGAACGAAGGGCTGTTTTACGAACACGTGGTCACCACCGTTGGGTTCGATCGTGCCTACAGCATTCTGTACCATCGTCGTCCGCCAACACGCGTTTCAAAAACCGAACATGCCGGAACGGTGCCTCTGCAAAAGACCGAAGAACGCCAGTTACGTCATCATCACTTCAAGACACAAAACATGCCGCGAGGCGGTGAGCCGATTACTGGTCGCGTTCCGATTCTCTTCAACGACGATCTCGTTTCGTATCGTGTCAAACCGGCAGCACAGCAGTCGGAGTATTATCGCAATGGCGCTGCGGACGAAGTGATTTTTGTTAACCAAGGGTCTGGTTATGTCGAGTCGTATTATGGCAAAGTGCCGTATCGACGCGGTGACTATATCGTCATGCCGCGAACGACGACGTATCGCATCGTATCGGATGACATTGCTAAAGAAGATCACCTGATTCTGGAATGTTTCGCACCGGTTCGCGTTCCCGATCGATATCACAACCCGGACGGTCAATTGTATCTGGGTACACCGTTTTCAGAACGCGATTTCCACCCGCCACAGGAATTGACTTATCACGATAAAGAAGAGCCGACATCGACATTGATCAAGGTGCATCAAGAGTTGACCCGCGTCACGATGCCCCACCATCCGCTGGATGTTGTTGGCTGGGATGGCTTCCTATATCCGTACACATTTAATGCCTGGGATTTCGAGGCATTGACCGGCACGTTGCATTTGCCACCGCCCGTGCATCAAACGTTTGAATGTCGTGGGTTCGTCATTTGTACGTTTGCACCGAGGATGCTCGATACGCATCCGGAAGCGGTCAAGGTTCCGTATGTTCATAGCAACGTGGAAGCTGATGAGGTGCTATTCTACGTCGACGGTGAGTTCGGGTCGCGCAAAGGAGTCGAGGTTGGCTCGATGACGCTGCATCCCGGTGGCATTCCACACGGTCCTCATCCTGGAACGATCATGAAAAGTATGAAGATGGATCGAACCGGCGAGATGGCGGTCATGTTCGATACCGATCGACCGCTGCATACGACCGTCCAAGCGATGGAAATGGACGATCCAGAGTACCCATTCAGTTGGTTGTAAGCGGTGTGGTTGGCCTTGTTTGAACGAAGCGATTGGGGGCTCGAATAGAACGCCCCGATCGCTTTTTGTGTTTTGATTCAACACGAATCGGTGTTTTTCCATGGAAATTGACTTGAACGAATTGTCACCGTCCAAACGTTATGCGTTGATGATTCGCGCCATTACTCCGCGGCCGATCGCTTGGATATCAACGGTGAGTCCTAGCGGAATCGTCAATCTTGCCCCGTTCAGTTTCTTTGCAGGTGTAGGCTCTAACCCACCTGCTATTGTTGTGTCGATCGCGGACAAGCCCGATGGTTCGCCCAAGGACACGTTGCGAAACATCGAGTCCAGTGGCGAATTTGTTGTCAATATGGTGCCGTATGGCGTTCGCGATGCGATGTATCTCACCTCCAAGGAATTCGACTTCGATGTGTCGGAAGTTGAACAGGCAGGATTGAAATGTGTTGCATCGAAAACGATCGCGCCACCACGTATCGTTGAGTCGCCGATTCAACTGGAATGCAAACTTCATCAAATCGTTCGCGTTGGATCTTCGGCGACTGTGTTTGGCATCATTCAGTGGGCAAGTGTTGACGATTCGGTCCTCGATGACGAACAAAAAATCGATCCAGCAACTGCGGACTTGATTGGGCGAATGGGTGGAATGGGTTATTGCCGGACGACCGATCGGTTCGAGTTGAAATAGCCGTGTTGAATTGAGTTCACGGTCGTACACTCAAAACTAAAACAAGTTGAAAAATAATGGCACAAGCATCAAATCTAACGACGGAGCAACGACAGTTCGTCGAATCACTGGTTGTTGAGAACGAGAACGGCTCCAACGGCGCGTGGATGAAGCTCGTTCCTCAACTCTCAGGTCAATGCCCGGTAGTCTATCGCGAGGTCTGGGAACGCTGTTTTTCCAAGTGGGATGAATCGTCAATCGGCCCACGTCCAATGTGGTTCCCCGGCTTACCCGAACAAAAAAATGCGAATCTATCTCAATGGATGCGCGCGAATCGGTGTGAGAATTACGAAGCCTTTCATCGATGGTCGGTCGACGACCGTAACGCGTTTTGGTCGCAAGCGATCGAGCGTTTGGGAATCAAATTTGAAACGCCATTCACTGAAATTGCGGGTGACTGGAACAACGTCGAAAACCCCGAATGGTTGGTCGATGCACGGATGAATATCGCGGCAAGTTGTTTTTCCAGTGCCGACGACGCCGTTGCCATTGTTAGCGGTGATTCGACGGGTGCGTTGACTCGTTGGAGCTATGCGGAGTTGAAGCAGCGAACCTTGGCCGTCGCAGGTGCGATTCGCGCAGCCGGATTCGAACCAGGGGACGCACTTGCCGTGGTTCTGCCGATGACAGCCGATGCCGTAGCAATTTATTTGGGAATTGTCTGGGCTGGATGTTCCGTAGTTTCGATTGCCGATAGTTTTGCGGCGCGCGAGATCGCCAACCGCCTGCGCATCGCCAATGCCAAGGCCGTATTTACGTACGATCATATGGTTCGCGGTGGCAAGAAGCTGGAGTTGTTTTCGCGAGTTGCTGAGGCGACGGAGTTGCCTGCTATTGTTTTGTCGTGCGGGGATGCAATCGAGGTGACGCTGCGTTCTCAAGACTTTGCCTGGGATTCGTTTTTGGAAAGCAGCAACAATGCAGACACCAGAATGCATGTGGCTGCACCGAATGATTGCATCAATATTCTTTTTTCCTCGGGGACTACGGGTGATCCCAAAGCGATTCCCTGGACGCATACGACGCCGATCAAATGTGCGATCGACGGATATTGTCATCAAGATATTCGGCCGGGGCATGTCTGTTGTTGGCCGACGAATCTGGGCTGGATGATGGGGCCGTATCTGATATTCGCGTCACTCATTAATCGTGGGACGATCGCATTGTATGAAGACGTGCCGGTCGGGCCTGGCTTTGGGCGGTTTGTTCAAGACGCCAAAGTCAACATGTTAGGCGTGATTCCAACGCTGGTTCGTTCCTGGCGTGGCGCAGGTGACTTGGAGGCGTTTGATTGGTCAAATATCCACGTTTTCAGTAGTACTGGGGAAAGCTCGCAACCGGCAGACATGTTTTATCTTTCGGCATTGGCGGGGATGCGGCCGGTGATCGAATATTGTGGCGGAACTGAAATTGGAGGCGGGTATATCACATCGACTGTTTTAACCCCGAATGTTCCGAGCATGTTTTCGACTGCAGCCGTGGGACTCGATTTCGTGCTGTTGAACGAACAAGGATTGGAGGAAGGCGAGGGGGAAGTGTTCCTGATTCCACCATCGATTGGACTTTCTACCAGCCTTTTAAACCGAGACCATCATGAGACCTACTATGCGGGTACGCCTGACGTTGCCAATCGTACTCCGTTAAGGCGACACGGCGACTTTATTCAGCGATTTGAAAGTACGCTAGGATGCCATTTCTATACCGCAGGTGGACGCGTTGATGACACAATGAACCTTGGAGGGATCAAGGTTAGTTCGGCAGAACTGGAGCGTGTAATGAACGGATCGCATGGAGTGCGAGAAACGGCCGCGATTGCCTTGGCGGAAGGCGGTGGTCCAGAGCGTCTCCATGTCTTTGTGGTCATGGCCGACAAACGAGACGCCGCGGAATTAGTCGCCGACTTCAATCAACGATTGCGAACCGAATTGAATCCACTGTTTCGTGTTTCCGAGATTCATGTCGTCGACTCGCTGCCTCGAACGGCGAGCAACAAAGTTATGCGTCGAAGTTTGCGAGATTTGCTCAAGGTAAAATAATCTGCCCCGGTTCCGAGTTGTCGTCACCGTTCTCACAGCCAAGTAATTGGGCCGTTGTCCAAGAGAATCGTTCCCAGGCATGGGGAAGTTGAGCATAGCCACTGGATGAATCGCTCATCCATTCCAGCCAATTTGTCCAAGCGATCAATGTACTTGAACGATGCAACCATTTGACAAGATTCCAGTCGATTGGGATTGGTAAGGAATTTTTCTGGATCAATTCTCGTGCCAATTGCCAGACGGAAATGTTGCCAAAGCGAAGGCTGCCCAGCAACCTGGCCCAATCACACTCGACACAATCGATGGCCATTGCACCAAAGTCAACAATGCCAGTCACATAGTCGCCGGTAAACAAAATGTGCTCGTGCCGAAGATCCTTGACGACAGGCTGAAGGCGACGCGACATGTCATTCCAATGGAGCGTTTGGGATTCAGCCAACAACTGGAAACTGAGTTTCGAAGCCAAATGTTGAGTCACACCAAAATCGATATTTCGAAATACTCGTTGAAGCGTCTCCGTTGATGGTATGGCCGCTTTGAGACGCGGTTGCAGTTGCTCGAGGATTTCAACTCGTTCCGCGATCGCTGGTGAACGACCGTGATCAGATTCTACTTTTGCCCAGGTCTCGTGGAGCGCATTGATGGCCTCAATAATGTTTTTCAGCCTGAAACTGTTTGGTGCCAGGTTAAAACTTGCCGTTCCAGGAACCCAAGTTGTCAGTTCCCAGAGTTGTTCGTTTTTCTGAACATACGATTCACCATGAGACGTTTTTTGAACGTTGGGAATGAATGAAAATTGCTCAAGATCTTTCAACCGTTCGTGGATCCAATTGAGCCGAGTAGCAGCGATTGCATTGTCTCCCCAGTTGCGAAGGCAAAACAACGAGCCACGGTTTGAGTCCGAGATTTGGTATATCGTTGAGATGCTGAAGCCGTCTTTGTCCCACGGCGTGATTTTTGTCGAACGCATGTCGAGGCCACATTGTTCCAGAAACGACTTGACTTGGTCGGGAATCAATCGGTCACCCCAAGGTCTAAAACGTGTGTTGTGTACGGAACAGATAAAGCAAATCGAAAAATGGTGCCTGACCAATCATCGCTTTCGACGGACCTCTGGGATCTCATTGGTTGATGTGAAAAACGCCAATCGCAAGGCAAACAGGCTGGCAGCCTGTACTACGTTGCCCGTCTAGTTTAGTCTTTATGTTGCGATACACTCATTCAGTGAAATCAATTTCTTGAGCCCATGGCTAAAAAATCCACATCGCAGCCCAAGGCGTCGAACACCGTTCACGCTTTTGACTTTTTGAAAGGTAGTTCTCGCCAACTTCCTCGCGGTGTCTGTGCGCTGTTTGGTGGACAGCGTTTTTTGAAGTTGCAGGTATTGAAATCACTTTCCGTTGCCGAGCCTGGCGATGATTTTTCCGAGTCGAGATTTGACGCCAGTGCCGAGTGGGCGCAAATCATGGACGAGTTGCGAAGTCAATCACTTTTCGGCGGCGGTCAAGACAAACGAGTCATCGTCGACAACGCCGACGACTTCGTAAAAAAGTACCGTGAGAAAATTGAAGGAGTTGCTGAGGAAAAAAACGTTGTTGGGACGTTGATCCTCGTGGTTGATGCTTGGCCTGCAAATACCAGGCTTTACAAGATTCTGGACAAGTCTTCCATGCAGATTCAATGTGATCTGCCCCAAGTCAAACGAGGGAAAGGTGTCTCGGTCGATACGGCCAAGCTAACCGCGTGGCTGGCCCAACATGCGAAATCGGCGCACAAGATCGATGTGGAAGCCAATGCGATTCATTTGCTGTGCGATTTGACCGAAAACGATTTGGGACGCATCGACACGGAGCTGGGCAAAATTTCCTTGTACGTCAAACAGGGTGAGGTAGTAACTCAAGACCATATCAAGAAACACGTTGGTGGATGGCGGACGCAAACGATGTGGGAAGCCAATGAAGCCATCATCTCAGGGCGGACCAGCGAGGCGCTGCTTTTGATTGATCGCTTGCTGAAGGCAGGAGAGCACCCGCTGGCGCTCTATGGGCAAATGGCTTGGGCGTTGAGACGCTATCCCAAGGCGATTGCAATTTACGATCGTATGAAAGCCAAATCGGGTGGAAAACCTCCCGTTCGAGACGCATTGTTGCAGGCAGGATTTCGCGCTTGGGGCGACGAGACGTCACGAGCCGAAGCTAACATGCGTCGATTGGGAAAACGCAAAATCGAAAACCTTGGCAATTGGATCCTTCAAACCGACCTTGCCCTCAAGCGATCCCATTCACGTGAAGAACGTGCACGAGTTGCCCTTGAAAAATTAGTGTTCTGGCTCAATACCGAGGCTTAGTGAGTCCGGTTCTGTCGTAGTGGACGAAGCAATGAGTCCCGACACCTCGCAATATACGAGGTCGTAACCCCGCCAACCTTGTTGCGAATGCCGACGGTTCCACACAATTACGACGGATGCTAGCGACCTAATTGGCCCGATTAACCATCTTGTTGCAAATTCACGGATTTTCTAAAGTCCGCCGGCAATATCGACTCGTTTCGATGCGAGTCGAGAATTTTGAAATCAAGCCAAATCTGGTCCTGAACCATGCGACGAGACCTTCAAACATTCCTTGCGTTCACCGTCACAACTTTGTTGTTTTCGGGATGCAGTATGTGGCAACCGGGGATGTTAACCAAACCACTTCCGGTTGAACCCGCACCCAGCAGTGCAGGCGTTAAGGGCTCGACCAGAAACATGCGGAACGTTGATAGCGTTGTGCAAAAGGACTTCGATGTTAGAAAGGTCGAGGATCCTCAGTTTGAAATGTCCGAGTGGCCTGACACGGCCTATTGGCAACAAGTTTACGATCGTATCAACGAAGCAGACGAACGTGTTCCCGACTTTAGTAACGTCAGTGGTGTGACACGCAAGAATCCTCTGATTCCAATCAAAAAGCCAGTGCCCGTACGACCGGAAGATCCTTGGACGGAGTATCTGGAAAAATTCAACCAAGTTGAGTTTAATCCCAAGGCACTACAGCCGTCCGATGTCGAACTCGCTGACGAATCCGTTTCAATTTCGGAGGTCGACAGCAAGGAAGCACCGGCGGTCGAAGCTCAAGATTCATCAGCCGCGATCGATACGATTGTTGACGGGGACGTCCAAATTGACTCGTTGCCAATGGAGAACGTGGCAGTTGAAAATGCAATCGACTTGGCCTCGGATCAGGCAGTTGAAAATGCGGACCAGATTTCACCAGACAACGAATTACCCGCAAGCGACAGAAACGAATTCTCGCTGATTCAGAACGGCGCGAGTTCAGGAGACTCAGCGGAGACACCGGACAGCGATGCGGTTGCTATGTCGAAAGCCCAAACACCAAAGCCCCACGTTGTTGACCCCGCAGCGTTGGCGCAACTGTTGCGACTGCCACGACAATGGCTTCCCAATCGGGAGGCCCACGACGGCATGTTTACATTGCCGCAAGAGATGAAAGTGTTAGACCGCCATGTCGATCAAGCAAGCTATGTCGAACGAATTGAGTCTCAACAACCCAATGAAACATCGAATGCCTCGATTACGTCACCAACATTGCTGGAATTGGTGAATCGAGAGTTGGAAAACGAATCGATTGAGTCCAATCGCCGGCGAGCATTGGAACTCAGTCGTGAGTTGCTAATCGCGACTAGCGACGACGCGACAAACCACATCTCCAAAGATTCGATCGAGCAAAGAATGGAAGCGATTGAATCGTTATTGCAAAAGAAATATTTCAAGGATTCCGAGGTTTTGCAAGGCGTCAATTCAAAGGCGCGGAGTGAAGACGCTTCCGAAATTTCGCTAGAACAAACACCGTCGAAATTGATCTTGCGCAACACTGTGTTTTGCTACGAAGTCATTGGCTTTGGTCAGTTTCGCGGATGGCAAGAGAACGAATTTGCTCCTGAACAACAAGTGTTGTTGTATGGTGAAATCGATAATTACGATTCGATCGAAGTGACACGTGACGGCTCAACTTGGTTTTCCACTCGCTTGAAAAACGAAGTGGTCATCTGTGACGCGAATGGGAAAGTAGTTCAACATTCGGATTTTCCGATTGTAGAGGATCTCGTTCGGTCCAAGAGAAGGGATTTCTATTTGTATGTTCCGTTGACGATTGCCCAGCTGCCAGCAGGGGACTACCGGGCCTACCTGAAGGTCACGGATGTGAACAGCAATAAATCGACAATGGCTGACCCGCCGGTCGCGTTCACAGTTCGTTAGCGTGTGATGGGAGGCAGAGCATCGCAATGGATGTGTCGTTTCGAAACGGCTTCATTCAATCTAGTGGACCGATTTCGCTCATTCAGGTTCTCTAGCCGAACTAGTTCTTGCACACGCTGGAAGTGAAATGGATAAGGACACGCTCTTTACCAGGCAACGACTGATTTTTTAGCAAAGCGATTAAAGCTACGAAGGAAACGATTGCACCGGTTAAAGCGACCCTCTCGCTATTGTCAGTTTCTCTGGGCAGTTTGGATACCGGCACCGAAGAATGCCGATTCTTGAAATGAAGGGCACTGCGATAATTGCGACGTGGAACAAGTGCCATTCTCGTGTTCACAGTGGCGTTGAATCCATGGGCCTCATCGTATTGTTTGTTGTCGCGACGTTGGTTGTTTGGACCATCGCGATTTGGTCACGGTGGGGGCCTCCGATTTCGTTCTCAGCGCCGAAAAGGCAAGAACTGTTTGTCGGCAGTCTGTTTGCAACCATCTTCACGCAAATCTGGTTGGGGCACGACTTCTGGCATTGGGATGTCGGCCCGATTCCGATCACGTTGGATCGGGTTTTCCTGGGGGTGGCAGCGCTGCTCTGGTGTTGCGATGTATGGGCGACGCGTGGTCAATGGATACGATTTGATGGGATGGATTTGGCTGTCGTGTTCTGGCTGCTGGTCATTACCTTTAGTACGTTGACCAACGATTACACTTTTCGTGACAACATGCCTTTGTCGCGACTGTTGTTTTTCAATTTCCTTCCCGTTGTGTTTTATGTGTTCCTAAAACATTCGTCGCTTTCGGCTCAGGTGTCGTCGCGGATGAATCTGTTCTGGCTCGTACTTTCCACTTCGTTGGCCATGTTGGCCATTGCCGAGTGGCGAGGTTGGCACGACCTGATTTATCCCCGCTATATCGTCGAGTCGGATTTCGTAGAGTTTTTAGGACGGGGAGGGGACCGTTACTTAATCCTGTGATCAATGGCATGTTAATGACGATTGGCGGTGTCGCAGGATTGCTCGTTTTTGTAACGAGCGGCCGACGAACGAAATTGATGTTGGCCGGTTGCGGTGTGTTGATTGCCATTGGTTTGTTGGCCACCATGACTCGCAGCATCTGGTTGGCAGCAATCCTTGCCGGAGTGATTCTATTCCTTTATCCACTATATTGGCGTGCGCGAATCGCGTATGCAGTGATGGGGATTGCGTTCTCGATAGTTGCCTTTCCGGTTGCCAACGAATCCCTTAGCCGATTCAAGCGAGATGCCTATGTGTCTGAAGCTGAGATGGCCGAGTCGGTAAAATTGCGTCCGATATTGGCGACGGTAGCCATCGATATGTTGCAGGAAAAACCGATAACAGGATTTGGATTCGGCTTGTATCACAAATACAAACGACCGTTCCACTACAACGATCGATCGGGCCTACCACTTCAAATTGGCCTCGACTACACGCAGCACAATGTGTTCTTGGCCTATGCTGCCGAAACGGGATTATTGGGTTTGTTCTCGTTCCTGGGACTGTTCATAGCGGTTGGTGTTCGTGGCGTTCGCGCGGTAAGTGATCGTTCGAGCTGGGAGGCGAACGTTGCGGGACTTCTGGCCATCAGTGTTACCGTTGTGTATGTCGTGAACGGGATGTTTCACGATGTTTCCATTATCCCGATGGCCAATTTCCTGTTGTTTGCAGTGATGGCTCAAGTTGCCAAGGCATATCCAGCACAAGCTTGGATTGGAGCGGACTCCTTCCACTCGGCAAAGGCTCAGTTGGGGCATAGTGAACTAGGTGTAACGGTGTAGGTGTCGCGCAAGATGTCGGCACCCTTGGATTGATGTGGTTTCATATCAGCAATTCGATTATCGCGACTATCGCAATCACCAAAGTCGCCACTGGCCAGTCATCAAAACGAAAACGCCAAGGATAAAATTCGTGGTACCGTGAGCGACGATGCAATCCGTGATGCTACCGGTTCGTTTCATCAGCCAGTTGATCAGGGAGAACCAGGCAATGGCGGCGATCGCTTCGAACGGATGAGTGAGTACCGAATAAACGATGACGCCCAACATGGCGGTAGTGGAAGCCGTGGTCAATGAATTCTTGTACCAATGATCGGGGGAATCGATCCAGCGCACCAGCCAACCCCGCAACAACCATTCTTCCGCAATAGGCACTGCAATGGCCAGTACACCAAATCGCAGGATCAGAAAAAGAACGAGTAGGACAGGCGTGGACTCAAGGTAAAACAAGGGATTGAATGCAAGTCTTTCAGGCAAAAGTGTTGCAAGAAACGTTTGGCGAATGAGGGCTCCTTCCCACTGCAGTTGGCAAATCGCGATCCATAACGCTGCGCCCAAGATGCCACACGCTGGCCCCCAGACACTTAGTTTTCCAGCGAGCGAGTTCATGACCGTTCGCCAGCAGAACGCTATCGCAATAGTCATGGAAGTAAACAGGATGCCCACATACAAAACCATCTTTTTGCCATATTCCTCGCGGAAAGACAGTTGTGCGGCGAATTCGTCACCGGGGGCTTCTGGCCCAAACATGCTGACGATTCCCATGACAACGAATGGCAGGATGAAAAAAATAGGCAACGGAAGGTTCGTGGCAGGCGAGCCGATGTCCGGAGTTTTAAGTGATTTAGTCATTGCAACGGATGTTTTCTTTTCAGTTCAGTCTCGGACACAATACGAGCGAATAGTTACAATGGAAATGGTTGCGGGATGAATTCAGGAACGCAATGTCGGATGCTTTTACCTCGTCGGCCATGAACCGTGGCAATATTGGCATTTTCCGATAGAGTCCATATTAATGTGATTGTTCCGTTATGGCACTAGCGGCGTCGCTTTACGATTGGTTTGTTTTGACTTTCGGTTGTCATCATGCTGAGAATTCTCATTGGTCTGTTTGTCTTGTCGGCTGCCGTCGCAAGCCCAGTGTTTGCAATTCAAACGGAAGAAGAATTTGCCAAACGCCGCAATGAGATGGTCGACAAAGCGGTGGCTGGGGCCGGAGTAAAGAATGAACGTATCTTGCAGGCAATGCGTGACACACGTCGACACGAGTTCATGCCCAAAAAAATGTGGGATCAGGCGTATCTGGACGCAGGTGTCGCGATCGGAAAAAAACAAACCATTTCGTCGCCGTTTATCG
Source organism: Pirellulaceae bacterium (assembly GCA_041399045.1). Taxonomy (GTDB): domain Bacteria; phylum Planctomycetota; class Planctomycetia; order Pirellulales; family Pirellulaceae; genus BJ22. The sequence continues at coordinate 25,422 of JAWKTO010000003.1, forward strand.
TGGCATACATGACCGAATCGGTCGACCCGCAACCTGAGGACCGCGTGCTGGAAATCGGCACGGGAAGTGGTTACCAAGCCGCTATTTTGAGCCCATTGGTCAAAGAGGTTTATTCAATCGAAATCGTTGAGGAGTTGGGCAAGACCGCCGCAAAGACACTGGAGCGCCTTGAATACAAAAATGTTTTCACCAAGATCGGCGATGGATATAAAGGCTGGGAGGAGCACGCTCCGTTTGACAAGATCATTGTGACGTGTTCGCCTGAAAATGTACCGCAACCGTTGGTCGATCAGTTGGCGGAAGGCGGAATGATGGTGGTTCCAGTTGGTGAGCGGCACCAGCAAGTTTTGTATTTGTTTACGAAAGAAAATGGAGAGCTGGTCGAGAAGGCCTTGAGGCCAACATTGTTCGTGCCGATGACGGGGCAAGCGGAAGACGAACGGCAGATCAAACCCGATCCTGCCAATCCGGAACTCCACAATGCTGATTTCGAAGATGGTTTGGACGATGCTGGATTTGTTTCCGGTTGGTACTACGAACGATTGCTGGAGTGGAAAGCCGCAGATGACGCACCCAGCGGAGAACACTTCATTGAATTCAAGAACGATGTGCCAGGGCAGTACGCACATTTGATGCAGGGGTTTGATTTGGATGGCCGGATGGTCAGCAAACTCGATTTTGGCGCAATGGTAAAATACAGCGGTGTCGTTAACGGACCTGGGGAATACGACATGGCACGGATGGCGGTAACGTTTTACGACAAAGATCGTCGTGAAATTGGCACTGAGTATTTTGGGCCTTTTGTCGGCACGCAGGCAGGTTGGCGTTCGTATGAGAAAGAAATCAGCGTCCCACGCACGACACGCGAAGCGATCTTCCGCATCGGAATGTTTGGCGCAACGGTTCCGTTGCATTCGACCGCGTTGTCCTGAAACGCGCGAATTAGATTCGCCTAACATCACGGCGTTCAGGTCGTCGGTGCGCCCAAGGAGTCAAACGCCCTTCGATCTTCGTTGGAGTCACATTCTTCAGAGCCACAGGCCAAATCGAGTTGGTACAGCTCTTGACCGGCCGGTGTCGGATATTCTCCAGTTATGCAGGCCTGACACAGCTGGGAGCCCTTCATTTCCAGCGCGGAAGCAATCGAACTCACCGGGAGATATCTCAGCGAATCGGCACCTAGTTTTTCTGCCATTTCCGCCTGAACTTCAGCGGTCAGATCATTGGGGTCTTTCATGAACTTTGGCGCGAACAGCTGTCGCACGGTCGACATGTCGATACCGTAGAAGCATGGCGCAACGATTGGCGGGCACGCAACTCGCACGTGAATCTCGCGAACGCCGCCTTCCTCTCGCAATCGCTGCAAGAGTGCGTGCATTGTGGTCGAGCGGACAATCGAATCCTCAACCAAGATCACTTTTTTGTTGTGGAGAATTTCGTGAAGGGGCGTGTATTTGGTTTTGGCCCGTGCCCGGCGCGATTCCTGAGTGTTTTCGATAAAGGTTCGGCCGCTGTAACGGTTCCGCATCAGGCCTTCCATTGAAGGAATCCCCAACTCAAACGCCATGGAATCGGCCGCCGCCTTGCTCGTATCTGGGACAGGAACCACGATTGTATCTTCATCGATGTTCATCAGTGGATTTTCCCGTTCGAGCCGAGCAAGCTCAACTCCTAACGCTTTACGCGTTAAATACACACTGCGACCATCCAGCGTGCTGGCAACGTTTGCAAAGTAAATCCATTCGAAAAAGCAATGAGCCGAGGATTGGTTGAGTGCGAACGGTTGTAATTTTACTTCACCACCAGATATCGTGATCGAATGGCCTGGTGGCAGTGAATGGATTTCATCTCGCTTGAAACCGAGATTCAGTAGTGCCACACTTTCGCTGGCCGCGGCGAACAGGTTGCCTTGCTGGGCATAGCACATCGGCTTGATTCCCAATGGGTCGCGGGCCACCAACATTTCGCCCGCTGCATTTAGCAACGCTATGGAGTAAGCTCCATCGAGTCGTTGCGAAATCATTTGCATCATGCTGTTAAGTGGAATCAACGGGTCGCGATTCATGACCTTGGTAATTTCATTCAACAGAATTTCCGTGTCTGTCGAACGAACTAAATGGTGGTTGTCTTCCTGCAATAATTCTCGTTCGAGATGCGGATAGTTTGCCAATTGGCCGTTGAACGCAAAACTGAACCAGCGTCGTTTGTGAAAGTCGTGGTTTTCGAATGGTTGCGCGTAGCTTCGGTCCGTCTTGCCGCAAGTTGCATAGCGGACGTGGCCAATGGCCGCCGGGCCAAGGTACCGAGTCATCAGACTGGCGGCTTTCGCTTCATGAGAAAGCCGAAAAACCTCTTGAACCGTCCCCAATTCGCGATAGGTGTCCAGTAATTGCCCGTTTTCTGGCGTCGCATGAAAACGCGTCAGTCCTGCGGAGAGTTGCCCGCGATTTTGCATGTCCTGCAGCATGCGCACGATCAATCCAGAGGCCGTGTTAATGTTTTCGGCGGGCAATAATCGGCTGATTTCGCCCGTTGGCAGATGGTAAATCGCCGCAACACCACATTCGTGGAATAGTTCGCTCATCTTGAGATTGAAACCCGATTATTGACCGTGCAATGTGGCTTGAAACCGGTATTCTAGAAACCGGATTCAACTTGCTCAACCGCCAGCATTTTCACTTGTTGCTGATTCTGGACGCTGGCGTTCCTTGTGAGCGATCGGACTGCGTCAATTTGAGCACCTTTCAAGCGTGCTTTTCAATCGACTCATTCCCAACCAGAATGACCGTTAGGGAAAAAAACGAATTTGATTATGTAGACAAACTGACAACAAAACTTGATTCATGTCGACAACATCCAGCCAGCGATTTGACAAATGGATTGCGAATCGGACACTTCGCTTCGAGAGCAGTGGAATACGACGCGCGTTTGCACTAAAAGCGAAAATGAAGGATCCAATCGATCTGTCCATTGGTCAGCCTGATTTCGATGTGCCGGGTGAAGTTAAACATGAAATCTGCCGAGCGGTCAACGAAAATCAAAACGGTTATACACCGACCGAAGGGATCCCAGCGCTTCGCGAAAAACTCAAGCAATGGATCGATGGCCAACTCGGCCCCAACGACCGCAAGAACCTGGTTTGTTCCGGAACGAGTGGTGGCATCACGTTGGCGATGTTGTCTTTTGTGAATCCGGGCGATGAAGTGATTTTCTTTGATCCTTACTTCGTCATGTATCCCGCGATCGTTGAAATGGTCGGGGCCGTACCAGTGCCGGTGAATACCTATCCTGATTTTCAAATCGACATTGCGAAACTGGAAGCGAAGATCACACCGAAAACAAAGATGATCATCGTCAACTCGCCGTCGAACCCGACCGGTGTTTGCTATAGGCCTGAAGTAATTCAAGCTGTTGCTGAATTGGCACGTGATAAAGGGATCTGCTTGGTCTCGGATGAAATCTATAGTCGATTTCGATTCGATGACGATCATGTCTCGCCTGCAATGTTCAATCCCGATTGTTTGGTCGTGGATGGATTTTCCAAGGCGGCGGCGATGACTGGTTTGCGCGTCGGGTTTGTCCATGGTCCCGGTGAACTGATCGAAGTTATGGCCAAGCTTCAACAGTTCACTTTTGTCTGTTCGCCTCAGCCAGCGCAATGGGGCGCGATCAAAGCATTGGATCTTTCGATGGAGGACGAAGTCAATTCATACCGCCGCCGCAGGGATCATATAGTCGAGTCGTTGCAATCCTATTACGAGATTGCCAGTCCGGGTGGCGCGTTTTTTGCGTTCCCAAAACTCCCATGGGGTGCGGGAGATGAATTTCAGATGGCTGCGTTTGAACGGAACGTACTGCTAATCCCTGGGAATGTCTTCAGTCGACACGATACCCATTTCCGTTTGTCCTACGCTGTTTCCGACGCCAAACTGGATCAAGGGATCGAAGTGTTGAAAACGCTCGCGAGGAATCGAGCGGTTTAATCAATTGGGAACCGTGAACGACAGCTCATGTGACGCAATAACGTCAGGCTTTCGTTCGGCTTTGTCGTACATCTTTCGGAACGTAGTGATTTCGGGTGTATCGGCGGTAAAGAGTTCATGGACGTGCCGGACCGAAAGCGGTTGAAACAGCAGTTCAATGTGGGCCGTGTATTCCCCAGAGGCAAGCTCCAGTTCATAGTTGACCAAATCCGAACCTGGCCCAAAATCGGAATCGTCGGCGACACCGTAAGGTTGTGTCGCTTCGCCGTCGGCATGATCGTGACTCCAGCCCTTGGGCAACAAGCGGTTGTCTTTAACGTAACTGGCGCCGCGAAGTAACGTGAACGTCGCGTTGCCGTCAGCGTCAGCCATTACGGTCTCGTAAATTTGCACTTCGTTTGCCGCTGAAATTGACTGGTAGTGTGGGTGAACGGGGCCGCCCGCAGTTTCACTTTCCAATAGCTCGCCCTTGCCGTCGAGGAGTCTCCCTTCGGCATCATAGGCACCCGATTCAAATACAACATTCCTATTTTTATCTTGAATCGAAAAATGCAGCCAGGCGCGGCGGCTGGGATAGGCAGTTGGAAATTTGTGGCCACATTCATTCACGAGCGAGACCGGCAAGTGAACGGATTTGCCGTCGATTTGCGGTTCGCCAATGGCGACAGTCGCCGTTTGCGTTTGAAGCATCGAAACAATTCGCTCGATCGATTGTTCGAATGCGTCCTTTGAGGCGACAGCGCCGAGCTTTTTTGCATTGTCGCGGAGTAGCCGTGTCATGAAAGCGTTGCCGCCAACCAGTGTATGGCGTCCAAACGGCAGCCGGGGACGAAGAAAAGGAAAATCGCGACCGCCGGGATTGTGTGCGAGGTTCGTCATGATGATGTTTCCATCAACATCGTTTTGAGGCATGTGGCATGCTTGGCAGCTACGAGCTGAGTCGGGAGCGGGTGTGCGCTCGTCGTTGAAATCTGAATTGCGCCATTCCAGATACGGCGATTGTTCATGAAACATTCCTGCGGATGGTTTGCCATCGGCATCGACACTTTCGGTAATCACAGTATGGCAAGTGGCGCACAGAGCCGATTTCATCACGTGCATCCCTTGGGTTGGCGTGTAACCAACGTGGCGTTGCATGGGCATTGTGGTGGGATTGGCGTGGGGGCCGAAAATTTTTCCTTCCGTGTTGATTTTGAAATTTCCCGTAAAGGACGAGTCTTCCCCCAGACCTTCGTCAGTCATCTGGTGACAAACCGTGCACGAGACGCCGTCCAGACCCAATTTAGAACGTTCGTCTTTTTTGCTGATGTGAGCAAGGATTGTTCCGTCAGGACTTTCGGGTGCAGGAGCTGCCATGGGTGCGTGGCATCGCGTGCAGACCTCCTCGATATGTGCCTTTTGACTTGGGGTCGCTTGGACTTCGGCTGAAAGGACAGCTCGCCAGAATGGATCGCGCGCGGAGTTCGCCATCATCGAACTTTGCCACAGGTCATAGGGGGCGATGGGGCGTTGTTGCGAGTCTCGCATGGCGTTGGCATTCCGCGAATTGGAGTGGCAAAGAGCGCAGCGCTCGGACTCCAGGAATCGAAGTTGATCCGTTTCATTGACGACCGGAGTTACCGTTGGCGTTGAGTCGTTGGCAGGCGAAACATTATCAGCCGAGGCGTTGGAAAGCGTTTTGACGTTGTCAGTCCGGTTTGCAGAAGCTGCCCAGTAGGAAAGTCCCAAAGTCAAAAGCCCGAAGGCCGCGAGGGAGATGGTTCCGAGTTTCATGGTTGCTCTCGTGCTGGCCATCAACGACGGCACAAAAATTACGAATCAAAGATGCCATTGTAGGACGTTTTGTCGGTTGGGCGACCAAAACAAGAAGAATACATTGTCGCAGTCAGTCTGGGGGGCTGGCCATTAAGGGGAAGAGAACAAAAAAATCCCTCTCGGACTGAGGTTCCGTCCAAGAGGGATTTCGTTTCTGTCTCAGGTGCTGGCAGTGGATGCCGCCCCGCGAAGGAATCAGACAACAGGTGAAAAGGTATGGATCAGGCGCTCTTCGTTTCGGGCATGTTGAACGACGATTTACGACCGTTCACCATATCCTCGTCAATCAAGAACTTCGAACCCTTGGGCTGGTCAGGTAGTTCATACATGACATCCAGCATGATTCGTTCGACGATTGAACGAAGACCGCGGGCTCCCGTCCCTTTTTCCAGTGCCTGACGAGCAATCGAATGCAAGGCACCTTCGGTAAAGTTCAGCTCCGAATCCTCCATTTTGAAGAGGCTTTGGAATTGGCGAACCAGAGCATTTTTCGGTTCCGTCAAAACTTGGATGAGACCTGCTTCGTCCAGAGGAGCGAGGCTGGTCACAACCGGCAGACGGCCGATCAACTCAGGAATCAGACCAAATTCCAAAATGTCGTCACTGGTAACCTGCGTGAGAATCTCAGCAGTGCTACTTTCTGACTTGAAGCCCGATTGCTGGCCAAAGCCGATCGTGCGTTTGCCCAAGCGTTTGCGAACGATCTCATCGACTCCGACAAACGTTCCACCGCAGATGAACAGGATATTACTCGTGTCAATCTGAATGTACTGTTGTTCGGGGTGTTTGCGACCGCCCTGAGGTGGAACGTTTGCAACCGTTCCTTCCAGCATCTTGAGCAAGGCTTGTTGAACGCCTTCGCCAGACACGTCACGGGTGATCGACACGTTATTGCTGGTTTTCCCAATCTTGTCGATCTCGTCAATGTAAATGACACCGCGTTGTGCAGCTTCGATGTCGAAGTCTGCTGCATGCAGCAGTTTCAGGAGCAGATTCTCCACGTCCTCACCGACGTATCCTGCCTCGGTCAATGTCGTCGCGTCACCAATGGCGAACGGAACATTGAGGATACGAGCCAACGTTCTGGCCAGCAACGTTTTACCGCTACCAGTAGGCCCAACCAGAAGGATGTTGGATTTGTCGACCTCAACGTCACTGCCTTCCCACCCAAGCGTCAGACGCTTGTAATGGTTGTGGACAGCAACCGCCAGGACTTTCTTGACATCGGGTTGACCGATGACGTACTCGTCCAGTTTGGTGACAATTTCCCGAGGCGTTGGAATTTTCGAGAAGAGTTTTTTGGACGGTCCGCGTCGACGCTGTTCCTGATCCAGTATGGACTGGCACAGTTCGATGCATTCGCCGCAGATGTAAACGTCACCTGGTCCTTCAACCAGAGGACCTACCTCTCGATAGCTCTTTCGGCAAAATGAACAATGGGCGTTTTTCTTGGCAGCGCCAGTACGGCGATTGCCAGACGAATCGTTTCCAGCGGGCATGTAAGCTCCTTTTTCGCAGTCCAACCGATGGTTGTCATGTCAGTTGTGGCTCGAAACGACCTGGCACGACGACGTGCCGGGATCGATGGTGCTTCCCTGCCCGCAGTCTTCGAGCAAAATACGTTATCTGATTTGCCGTAGCAAATTCTGAAGTTGAATTCTTATCGCCTTCTGATCGCACGATTTGCAATATTCCGAAGATCGTGCAAACTCCGAACGAACCTCAACGTCTTCCGTCAGTTGAAATAACACAGTCAGGATTCTTGAGATTCATCGATACTTTCAAACCGAACGGAACTATCCGATTCATCGGCAGTGTTCGATTCGTTGTCTTGTAATATTTTCTTTTGCTGTTGATCTAATTGATTCGTGGGAATTCCCTCAGAATCAGATTCGGCTTGAGTTCCCTGTTTTGTTCCAACCGATGCTCGGACTCGTCGAAACTCTTCGTCGTTGATCTTGCCGGCGTCTCGTAGTTCGCGAAATGTCGACAAACTATCGCTCGATCTAAAGTCGCCGCGTCCACCTCCGATTGCCATGTCACGAATCCACTTGATGACATAAACCGAAACAGCCAATATCGTCGCCAGAATCATGATCCAAATGACGACTCTGGCTTCCTTGATTGAATAAATGTCATTCCAAAAATCGGACATCAGTTCCTGCAGGTGCTCGGGAATCTCGTACCATTCATCAAAGTTGTTTTCGATGTGGTAGAGTGAAATCTCAACCAATCTTTCGATTCAAATTGATTATAGGCCCAACCCGAAAAATCGTTTAGCTCAGTTATTTCCTTTGTCAGCACCCACTGTAAAAACAGGTTGAAAACAACGTTTTCCACCGCGTTTGGGCCGGTTAACGACCCAAACTGGCACCTTTTACGGCCGGTAACACGCTTTGGTTCATCGGCGTGGAAATTTCGTCAATTCGGAATCTCGACCAATATCCGCCAACTACTGCGATAAATGCCTAGTTGAAATCCCAAGCAGCGAAGTCTCCAAATTTTCGGTAGAGACGTGGCGATTGGACCAAAGCTCATACCCGGTATATCGCACAGGCCAATGTCGTGTCCGCGACATTCACGCCGAAAGTATCCAATGAATGACACGGAGCTTTCTGTGTGCGTTCGCGCGCCCGTCGGCAACGGCGAATTACCAGGTTTCGATTCGATTTCGGAACGAATCAGTAATTGACAGAAACTGAGGTTCGAGTGAACTGACTCAGAATCGGTACAGGATCATGAACTCAACTCAACATTTCCGAGCTGTCCCCAACGTGCATCATATCAATAGGGGGCGGAGACTTTGCGTTTTTTCCAGTGTTTGGCTGACAATGCTGTGCTCTGGATTATTCGTTTCGATGGCGCAGGAATCAACGCTGCGCAAGACTTCCACCAACCTCAAACGATTTGATATTCCGTTTAGCATTTCGGATCCCGCCGACAACTTCATCGAAGTACAGCTGTATGTCTCGCGCAATCAAGGTCAATCTTGGCAGTTCTATGGACGTGAAAGCACGGTGTCAAAAAGTTTCACGTTCAGTGCAAATAGCGATGGAAAATATTGGTTTGCCTTGCGCACGCTCGATCGAGACCGGCGTTTACATCCCGATACGGAGATGAAACCGGAGTTGGAGGTTGTCGTTGATAGTGTTGACCCCGAAGTCAATCTACAAGTTCGAACCGACAACGCCGGCCGCATCGTTTGCCGGTGGGACGCACAGGATCCCAATCTGAGTGTCGCGAATACTCAATTGGCGTTTCGGCCATTGTTGGCAATCGACGACCGCGACAATGTTTGGATCCCAGTACCTTACAAACCGGTTACCGAGGCCATTAACGGGGGATTCACCGATCAGTATGCTTGGTGGCCCGAAACATCGGCACGAGAGGTCTTGGTTCAACTAACGATCGTTGATACGGCTGGTAATCGCGCGATCGAAGAACGTCAATTGATCGTGCCCAGAATGGCGAACCTTTCCACCAACCGTTCCATGGTAACCACGGGCAGCAACCCAGTTCCAAAGGCATCTGCCCCATCGCAGTCCGAAGCACCGTCAGGATCAAATTCACAAGCTCAAGAGGACTCCCAAGCGGAAACCTATGGCAAATTGGTCGACGCCTATCGACCGAAAATCCCAGACACAAACCAGTCCCAGCCCAATCAGGCGGATAAAAGTGCGAATAAGCGGATTGTTTGGGGAGGCAATCGGTCCAGCAATTCGGGAATTGCCGAGAACAGTTCAACAGCACAGGCCATGCGGCCTGATGAACGTCCCGTGATTCCTGTCGCCCCGGCTTCCGCGAAACCGGATCAACCACAAGCTCCTTCCTCGTCTTCGTTGGAGGCGATCAAACGCAGTGCGACTCCGTCGAGCGAACTCAGTCCGTTAGCGCCAATTCTAAAACCAAACAATCAGGCCGCCGATGAACTGCCCGCCAAACAAACGGCGTATCAACATGCGAGTGATCAGATTCCCGACACCGGCGAACAGAACGAGAAATCCGTGGTCGAAACATCGACACGGACACCGCTCGAGCGCATCGACTCGATCAACACACGTCGTTTTCGAATGGGATACAGTCTAGATCGGTTGACGCCTGGTGATGTCGCCAAGGTCGTGCTGTGGATCACCAACGATGATGGAAGGACGTGGTCGGCCTATGGTGAAGATCCCGATAACCAGAGTCCGTTTCCAGTTGAACTTCCCGGTCCCGGAACGTATGGATTCAAGGTTGTGTTTCATACTACGGACGGATTGCAGGGGAGGGCTCCGACGAGAGGAGAGACTCCGGACTATTGGGTGCGAGTTGACCTTGAGCATCCTCAGGCGCGTTTGACCGCGGCTCCGTATGGTGAAGGTAGCGAGACGGGGAGTCTCGTAATTCACTGGCAGGCAAGCGATGAATTGCTTTCAAGACGCTGCGTTACGCTTTCCTATAGTTCATTTGCCAATGGGCCGTGGACGATCATCGAAACCGGGCTGGAGAACTCCGGACGATATGCTTGGCAAGTCGGCAAAGAAGTTCCAGAGCAAGTGTTCTTACAGTTGGAAGTCGCTGATGCGGCAGGAAACATCTCAAGGAATCAGACCAATGATTTGGTCGACTTGTCTGGGTTAGTCCCCAAAGCTCGTATCACGGGTGTTGAACCAGTCAAATAGCAGTGCCATGAATATTTCAGACTCGGCACTTGCCGATCGTTAACGGCTCCACGTTTCTGGGTAGATCACGACTTCGACCCGTCGGTTCGGTGAAATTCCGTTTGCCGATGCAACGCTGGCAACGCGAGGGCGATTGTATCCCATCGACATGGTAAACAGCTGCTTGTCTGGCATTCCCATCCGATTCATGAAATCGAAGACGGCAAGTGCTTGGGAGGCAGTCAGCTGATGAGAGCTGATTGTCTGAGGAGTAGGGCCCTGTGTTTGCACTTGCGTGTTATCCCAGTGAGCCTCAATGCCAATGATCTGGTCAGGGAAATGAGTTCGGATCGCCGTGCCCAGCTGTTGTAGAACTTGTCCATAGTTGGCGTTGATCTGATAGGTCCCTGGATTGAACAGCTGGTCCGATGGAAGTTCTACCCGAATTACGTCTCCGTCCATTCGAGTTTGAACGCCTGGCAGCTGAACCAACGAGATCTTCTGGAGCAAGCTGTTGTTAGCGCGAAGGGTTGCGTTACCTGGCAATTGAGAAGGAATCCCTCCCGTCGAGCCGGCAGGCAATGTGTTGGGATTCGTTGACTGCATCCGCAACGATGCAACCTGTTGCTCAAGACTCAGTTTTTCATTCTGCAATTGCTGCAACATGGCGACGGAGTCGGTGAGCTGTTGTTTCAGCTGATAGTTGTAATCGTTGGCAGCTTGAAGGCGTTGTTTCAAGCCACCAATTTCCGTAAGCAGTTGTTGGTTATCACTATTGAACTGTGACAATTGTTGACTGAGTTGTTGGGCTTCGCTCGAAAAATTCTGGAACATCTCAGTTTGTTGATTGTTTTGCGCCAATTGTTGATTGGGGCGAAACCAGGAACTCATCGGTGAGTTCTTGTTGATGGACCAAGGGCTATTCGTAGAGTTGGAATTGTTTGCGAAATTGAAGAGCCGTGGGGCGCGCGAGAAGTCGAACAAAGGCTTGCGCTGGACTCCGCCTGTTTGCTGACAGCCCGCCAGCAACAGTACAAGAAAAACAGCGATCAGCGATGTTTTCTGCATCTTATTCGAACGATAGAACGATACCCCAGTGTTAATTCGGGCGGATCGTAGCGAGGCCTCCTTGATGCGTAAAGGCCAATTTGGTGTGCATTTACTTGATGAAATTCGACACCTTCGGCTTGCGTTTTACGCGGCGTTTTTCAAAGGCGCCTTGGGAAGCATTTCCACTGCCGAATAATCCCCGTAGAAACGCTTGATCCAGTGACGCCTTCTTGAATTCTCCAAATGCCTTTCCCAGCCACCTCGCCGCATGAGTCGGTCAGAGATTCTGATGTTCGAAATCTCACATAGGATCGCATCGGAACGCTTGTAATAGGCTATCAAGTCGAGATAACTCATGGCACGATAGAGATTGCCGTACCCTGAATTTGCAGCTGCTTCAATGTAGCTAAGCGACAGATAGTTTGAATGGGACAAGGGTTGATTGTAGTAAATCCGGCATGCCGCTTGCTTCGACGACGTGTGATTCCATTTGCCAAACCAGGCGACTTCCATCGATGAGATCAGTTTGGGCCACGGGCGAAAGCGAATGTCGACGAGCTTGCAGTTACTTACGGTCAGAACGCCGTAACGATGCCGACGAATTTTGTCGGCGTTCTCTTCAATACTGTCAAATGGCTTGAACCAGTCCATCATGCTTTACTTTCGACATCGATTAACGGCCGGAGCGTAGCAGAATGAGCATTGGGTGAACAGACGATTTTGCGAAGTATGGAAGTGAACGCGTCCGTGGGTAGCAATCAGGACCTGACGTTTTTTTATTCGGTCGATGCGTCATCGAAGTCTGCGGGGCCTCGGAGCAATCGCATCCCAAACATGGTGATCGCGAATACGACTAACGAAACACCTACGACGCCCAGGATCAATTGCGTGTCCGCAAAAAGACGTTTTCTGGCCCAGTCGTTCCAGAGTTGGTCCCAAAACAATATCAGGATGATCGTGCCAGCGGCCAGGTAGGGGCCGAATGCCAGTGCACGATTTTTCGAAACGATGAATTGCACCAATGCGATGCCGACCGCCGCACAGGGGGCGATACCGAAAATCAGCAACGACGGTTGCCAACCCACAAACGTCCCGATCATGGCCATCAAGGTGACGTCTCCGAAGCCCATCGCTTCCTGCCCATAAGCCGCTCCAGCCAGAATCCTGACGGCCCACACGATCCCGCCCCCCATAGCCAACCCCAGCACGGAATGCAGCAGGCTGATGTAAATGGGACCATTGCGAAACCAGACGAAGGTGTAGCCAATGGACAATAATATGCCCAACCCGAGAAGCATCCAGACGTACCCAAACGGTCGGCGCGGCGCCGAGCCAACTTGAGCCTCTGATTTGCGGCGAGGACGTGACATGCTTGCAACCATGTACTGGATGCCCTTGAGCAAACCGTAGCGCATCGTGCAGATCTTTGGCATCAATGCGAACGCCCACAACATCAGGACACCTACTCCCAGAGCCAACCCTCTCCAGTCGTCAATCCACATTACCGTTTCGCGATCGAGCGAGGCGGGCGAAACAAACGTCATGGGCTCGAACGCGCCTCCCTGCAGCGAATTCACCGTTTGCGGCAAATGAAACGCCGGGAAGAATACCGCAAAGAGTAAGCCAGCTATCGTTCCTGGAATCGTGATGGCATCCGGAATCGTTTGTTCATCGAAGTCAATAAACGTCGCAATCGTCAGCAGAACAACCAGCAACATGTGAGCGGCATACCACAACTCACCTTGTCCTGCCGCCAAAGTTCCACCACCGATCAATCCACCATGGATTTGCCATTGATAAAACCAAACGGCAAAACACCCCAGCGTCACCTCGATGAGCATCGGCCGGATCCAGAAACCCCTCCCATGGATTGCGGAATCGGATTTCATCCTCAGCCAACCAACAATGGGCAGGTAGTCGACAAACTGCCGACGCGATGCCTGCTCATCGGGAGTCGAGAAAGGGCTGATCGAACGGACGCGAAAGTAGCAAAGCTGGTAGATGGCCCAGTTAACAACCGTTCCGATCAGGGCGCCAAAGCAGAAAAGGATTAACGAGATCACGTAACCCGGAACCTTTAAATCTAGTGAACGTTCAAGCGATTCAGTCGCTCTTCATCAATGGTTATCGGATTCCTGCCACCAGCTGACAGCATTGGTAACAAGGTCTTCGAGTGAACGATTTTCTACGTCAAGTGTGTAATCAGCACAAGCCGCATAAAGGTCACGGCGTTTTTCAAGGGTTGATCGCAGTTCGGCCACCAAATCATTTTCATTCGTCAGACGAGGACGCATGGCCGCGGAACTTTGATCGGCCCCAATCCGTTGAGCGAGAAATTCAGGGGACGCAGTCAACCATATCGATTTGCCAGTTCGTTGCAGGTTTTTTCGATTTTCAGAATTCGTGACGATCCCGCCACCCCAGGAAACCACGACATTCCTTTGCTGCGTCAGTACCTCACACATGAGTTGTTCCCAACGGCGGAATTCAGCTTCGCCATCGTTCGCGAATATCTCGGCAATCGATTGATGAGATTGTTCAATGATCTGCTGATCAGAATCGAAGTAGGGGCGTTTCAGTAAACGGGAGACGGCGAACCCTACAGTCGATTTTCCAGCACCTCTGAGACCAATGAAATACAGATTCATGGAAGTGAACAAATTGGGGTGCATTAAGCGATGACGTTTGCGTTCAACGACTAGTAGATAGCGGCACTCGTTGCCCGTTTGATTTCGTTGCGCATCAAATCGATGTCAGCCGGCTGACCGGTAAACAATTCAAATTGTTTCGCTGCCTGCCGAACGAACATGTCGACACCGGTGATTGTCTCACAGCCAGCCTTTCTTGCCTGCTTGATGAACAGTGTCTGCTCGGGGTTGTAGATCGTGTCGAATACAACCGTTCGCGAATCAAACCAATCGGCTTCGAAGGGGGATTCGTCCATCTCCGGATACATCCCAACAGGAGTGCAGTTGATGATCAGATTGCAGTCAAAGTTCTTTCGCCCAGACCAGTCAATGGTTTGACACTTAAGTTCGTTGGCCAGTTGATCCGATTTGCGAAAATCTCTGGCCGTGATCGTGACAGCGGCGCCTTTTTTCTTCAGTCCATAGGCAATCGTTCTCGCGACTCCCCCGGCTCCAATTATCAAAACGCGTTTGTCCGAAAAACAAGTTGGCGAATCAAGTTCTCGTTCGAAATGTTCGGCAATCACCGACATGGCCGCGTCGATGTCAGTGTTGTATCCGAATCCGTTCTCACCCTTAAAGACTGCGGTGTTCACGGATCGCAGTCCAACGGCGCTGTCATCGAGTACGTTCAGGTTCTTGAGGATCTTTTCCTTGTGTGGAATGGTAACACTCAAGCCGCGAATATCCATTTCCGGACTGCAGCGAACGAAGTCGTCCAGAAATTCCGCCGGCACTCGGAACGGCAAATAAATTAAATCCAACCCCAACTTGCGAATCATTGCGTTGTGAACACGCGGACTATGACTGTGCGCGACAGGGTCGGCAATGACCCCCAAGACGCCAGTCGAAGGTTTGATGTTGTCGAAGGCATAATTGTCACGCAATTCCTTCCAGCTGAGTTGCCCTGGAGCGATTTGGCGATCCGCGTCAATGGAGGCATAAGTCCATCGCGATCCAAACTTGCCGCACAACACGCGCGACATTAGGCCCATTTCGCCCATGCAAAACGCAACGGTCGGAACATCCGCGTCACGCAGGAGTCGTAGAATGCGAAAGTTGTCCATCGGATTGTTTGCCAACGTCGCGATCTTGACGACATCCGCATCGAGTTTGGCCAGCTTCCGATGAATCTTTTCCAGGTCTTTGGGAGTTTCCGTGAAATTGTGATAACTGATTATCCTCTTTGTTTTTCCGTATCGAGGAATTTTCTCAGCGGTGTCAGGTTCCAGATCAACCCAATCGACACCATTGGCAATCGCCGTGCGCAAAACGACCAAGCGGTCGTCTTCGCTCCTCATCCAGCGTCCACCTTCGGCAGGTCGACGGCAGGTTGCAATGATTTGCGCCTTCTGGTTGTGCAGAAGTCGTGTCATGTCGACAGGACGTCGAATGTAATCGAGTCGCAACTCGACCATTTCGACTCCGTTTTCGACGACGTGCTCCAATTCGGCCAACATCATTCGATGTCGACCGCGACCAATGCTTACACAAATCATAATTTTCTATTGAGAACAGACTTCGCCAAGGGCGAATTGAATTTCAAACGCTGCCCGCCTGTGCGCTTCAACGTTGCAACACTGGTTGAACGAGCGGCCAAAAGCGAGTCAACATCAACTCACGTTTGCTACCAGCGGACTGGGTGGAAACAGTTTCATCTTCATGATAATTACATTTTCGCCGATTCGGAATTGCCATGTTGAGTCAGTCAGATCGCAAATTCCAAATAAATCGAAATTTGTCTGCTGGAAACGCCTTAAACTGGAGCCACCAATTGCCCGAAGCTGTCGTTGCCTGGAGCAATTTGGAAGCGGCGGCGCGATTCGTCAGTTTGGGCGAACAGAGCAGGCAAGCTGATTTTGCTGATGATTCCCGTTTCATTTAGCAGCGAAAGCGACTCAATTCGGGAGTCCATCTGTGACATGTTTTGAATGCGAATCGAATCAGCGTTGTAATTCGCAAGATTGTCCAGTTCAAATCGGATGATCAAGTCGTCACTGTCACGTTGAAAGGTGACGTCGTCGCTCAAGCTGTTCAGGTTGAATAGCCCTTCGACACGCACAACATCCAAGCCACTCCCTCCGATCTCTGAAATCGTATCGTTTCCAAATCCCGGGCGGAAAATGTAATAGTCCCCGTGTAGTCCGCCATCCAGAAAATCATTGCCGACACCACCGATGAGCACGTCGCGCCCCGCATTTCCGTACAATCGATTGCTGAGATGATTTCCAACCAAGCCGTCGGAGTATAACGATCCGATTCCATCTGTTAGCAGCGACAAGTATGAATTCATCCAGACAAATTGATCGCTGTTTCCAATTCGACTCGACTGACCAGGTCGAAGGTCAATCGACACACTGAAGTTGACTCCCTCGGCCGAAATGGTTTCTACATTTCCGGCGTCGACAACCGTCTTCTGGAAGGGAACATCGCTGTTCAGATAAAACGTAGTGGAGCCGGGTACGATTCCATAGTGAGGGAACGTCGAATTCGGGTACCTGCCGGTATGGATGTCGAGTGGTGTGGGAAATGACGTGAACGGTAGTCCGTCGACGTCGCTACCGGTTCGTCGTCCCATGACGGTTTCCGAACGATTGAATTCTGTTGTTTCGTTCATTCCAAGGGTTGTTCCGATGGCGCGAAGCACCTCAAAGAATCCCTGCGAGCCTTCGCTCAAGTCAGCAAACACCGGAGAGTTCACATTCAAGACGATGTCGCCACCGGCATCAGACCCGTATCGATAAACCAACGTCTCGGTATTGAGTTCGGCAAAGAACACCATGGTATCGGCGTCGCCATTGGTTGCGCCGGGATCGGCTTCGCTATAGATGATGTTGTTGAGCGCGTCGTCCCATCGCTTGAATGCCGTGCGGAACTGAGCTTTTGCATCTTCCGACATCGAATGGAAGTTGCCGACTTCTGGATCCATCAGGAAGTAATCTGGTGTGGCAGTCGCGAAGGAATAACTCAAAAAGAGCGGCGGTCTTGCCGTGTCATCAAACAGCGACGTTTGATAGGGAGCTCCATACAATTCGATGTTCCCCCACGGTGTATACAGATCTCGATTTGAAAACAGCCGTCCGCGAAAATACATTTCGCTGGGCCCAACGAAGTCGGCGGCTGGTTTTAACGTTTGAAAGTTTGTGTAATTCAATGTTGTCGGTGTATTGGCGGGAACTTCGATCGTCGAGTCTCCGTCCTCGTAGACGAGCGTCGTTCGACTAAAAACGTCAATTTCTGAATACGATGACATCAAAGTGAATGAAGAAAGGCTACCGTATTCCGATGGCCACACCGATCCGTTGCTTTTCACAGGGCGAAGGGCGCCTTCAACCAGATTGGCGTAAAAACTCGCTGCCTCCGAATCGCTTTTGCCAACGACCAGATAATAGTCACCTTCCTCTGCCGCATAGAAGTACTTGGTATTGGCGATCAGGCTCGAATAATTTGCTACGGCACCGTTAGGTCGGACTATGGAAAAGTCTTTTTGGCTTACGTCGAGTTGATAAAGCGTGTTGGCACGCATGTGGATTCGATGCCAGTCAACATCACCAGCCGATTCCAGCGCGTTGCGAATTCGACCGTGGCCAGTTGGCGTGAATGCGACATTCCATGTGGTGCTTGAGTCACCGGCAGCGTAATCTCCCAACTCGATATTGATGCGGTAGTTGCCGACGCTTCCCGTTTGGTTCGAGCGTGCATCGATGATATAGCTGACCTTAGACGGGAGTCACCGTTGGGGCAGGAAACCTTTGGACACTCCATAGTCCTCGATCAGTTGCGGTCTCCGCGTTTCGCAATGCAAGGGCAGGGCGGGCGACAGGGTATTTGCCAACGCCTTCGATGGTGAACGAGTATTTTCCCCAAACCTGAAAATCGCCCCGAAACCAGTCACGATCGCCATCCTGTTCAATCGCACCCACGAGAGTTGGAGTCTGAGACCATTGCCCCAGCGTTGTAAGTGTCGAGCCAAAGTCATCCACCAATACCGCAGACAACGAGTAATCGGAAACTGCGATTGCTTGGACAAAATAGTCTTCGCTTTGACCGATTCCAGGACGAAATAGAAATTCCCGCGTGCTCCCGGACGTAGTGTATTGAACCTGAACCGGACTCTCGTTTTGGTCGTGGAGGGTCAAACCGACAAGGCTGTTGACTCGGAACGTGAATCCTTCTTGGAAATGTACGTTAAACCAGTCCAGGTCACCCGAAAAATTTGCTTGGCCTGATACTGGCGTACCATCGGTGGGAAGTACACCTGTTGTCGAGCTGTCACTTGCGAAATCATCAAATTGATTAGATTTCAAAATGTAGGAGCCCGTAAATCCATCGTAGCTGTAAATCCGAAAGAAATAGTAAGCCGTTGTATTTACGTTAAGATTTATCAGTGAATTAGTTCCCGTACCCGAACTGACGTCATTCCCAAGTAACGTTCCGTCATAGGAAAAAACTGCAAACGTCGGATTTCGTAATGTTGTTCCCAATTCTGCAAACGATGAGACACCGAACAGATCAAATTGATAATCAACATTCTTGTGCAAAAGGATTTTAAAGAAATCGATGTCGCTTGAAGTTTCGATCGCCCCCGCAAGCCTCGGACCGTACAAAAACGACGCGTTGACTGCTGCGGATGCCGTGTCACCAGCGTTGTCCACGGGGACCACATAGAACGTATAGCGTCCATAACCACCGCCGATCGAATAGAAGAAGTCTTGGCTATCGTCATTTTGTGGCTGAAAAAAATGCTCCCAGGGCAAGCCGCGTCGAATCGATTGACCGATTGGGTTTCCGAGCTGGTTGAAGACACGGAATGTTCCGCTGACCTTTGACTCAACCGCAGTCTTTCCGACCTTGAGGTTGTAAGTGTAATAGCGTCGCATGCCGGAAATGCGAATCCAGTCGTCGTCAGTAGCCGTTTCGTTGAATCCAGTGATTGCAGTATTGCCTAGGACATAAAGGCCTGTCGTTGAAGTGTCGTTGGAGAAGTCATCCATTGTTTTGTCCCCGCAATGATGTGAATAGGACAGACGTTCAACATCGATTTTGAAAGCGAATTGAGTATCGGCAGCCGTGACAATAAAAAAATCAGTCGCTGCTCGATGTTGGTGCATTCTAACTGAACTGACTTTGGATGAAGGTACAAAACCGAAAGATGGCTCGGCGAATGCCGTATTTCGCGGCATGTTGGTTATTGAACGTCACGTCACGAAAGGTTTTGATGGGTTTGGGAAGTAATAACGAAGGTGCCATGCAGGCATTACGACCACGGCAGATCGAAAGCTGCGATGTCATTCTGAAGCACTAAATTTTTTGTAGTGGACGATGCAACGAGTCCGACAGCATTTCACGTTTGCTGAGGACTCGTAGCCTCATCCACAACAACCCATCAAACGTCAATCCTCATAAACTGAGACGATGCGATCGATGGCCATTTGCAGAACTTCGCTCCAAGCGCGTTCTACTTCGCTGGAGAATTTTCGATCTGCATTTGATACCGTTTTAATAAAGCTGGCTTTCCAATTTGGGTAGAGCTTTGGCGAAATATTCAAGTTTTTCTTGCTGTGCGTGAAGCCTATCTGATCAATTGCCTTATGGCCAATTTCATGTCCTGCTGCAAACATGATTGCCAGATTGATACTTTGTCTCAGCAAATTCTTCTGCTTGTCCATGTCCGTTTTGACAAACATCGGGGCAATCGCCGGATCGGAATGAAGGAAGTTCTTATAGAACTGCTCCATCAAATCGCCTGTAGAGAGAGCACTTCCAAAACTGATTTTGACAAGGTTGATGGTTTCTTCCGAGACTGCTGTCTGCATTACTTACTCCTTGATTGGCTGCGTGCAAATTCGAAAAAATCGAACGAAGCTGACGACCGTCGGAATTTGCAATCAAGGTTGGTGAGGTCAATGTTGATTCGACGAAAGTGAGTCAAGCTGAGACGGTCTTAGGTTCAACTTCGAATACAACCTAGCACATATCCGGAAATACGAATAGTTCATTGTGCGATCATCGGCAATACACCGACAACAATGCTTGCATCATCGCAAACGACTGTTTCAAACTTGATGTGCAAAAATCGCTGAATGATGTCCATCTGCGTCGTTGAATGCGAACTGAGTGGTACGCATGAAAATTGATAAGGCATACCAGTCTTGGATGCCGCGAGTGAAATCGGCAGCAACCATTGATCGGTGAGGAATTCGTCTAGAGCGCCGGATTGTCTCATATATCGACGAATGTCACGGGCAGCCGAACTGGCAAGCCGTTCAGCGCGAACTCCGATTTGTCCCAATGCAGTCACGACCGATGTCAGATGTTCGAAACAATATTCCAAAACAACAGCATTCCCTGGGCTGAAGCTTTTAACCTCGCGAATCTCCAAGTCTTCGTTACGCAACTCCAATTTTGATTTGAGAACATTGGCTTCCCGGTTCGCAACATGCGGTGGCAATTTGCTTGTCAGGATCGTCACATGTTTGGAAACAAGGTCCCCTCGATCGAGGATGTCAAAACCCTGGATCGGAGCCGGGCTGACTTTCGCGACAATGCGCCCCCCGCCGGCTGGATAGAATCCGTGTTGCTCCAAATTGATCTCAACATGAGGTCCCAATCGATTGACTAATGGGACAAAGGCTTTCTCTAGGAATTCAAATGGAGGAGCGAGAGGATTGTGAGTACCACCCTCAATTGTGACCGTTGACGGTGCATGGGCTGAGATGAGTGCCGGTAACACTGTTTGCAGAACGAGAGTCGTGCTGCCTGCCGTGCCGATTTGAAATTGGTAGTGTCCGCCGTTCACTTCATTAGGTTCGAACGTGAGCTCTTTTGAGTGCAATTCGTTTCCATGAACACACGCATTTCCAATTCGCGTTGCTGCGTTGACCGCCGTCAAATGTTGATTCAACAGACCGGGATTATTACGGCGTGCACGAATATTGAAGAGTCGCACTGGCGTTTGAGTCACAAGCGAAAGGGCCAACGACGAACGAACGATCTGCCCGCCGCCTTCTCCCTCTGAACCGTCGATTTCAATTAGGTCGTTTTGAGAATTCATGATTGGAATTCGCTACATCCATGACGCAACGTTAAAGCGGCGATTCTAAATAACCAAAACATCAACGACTCAAGATCTTAATTGACCTTGAGCCGTTGGTTTTACATTTGCGATCGACATATGATGTGTCAGCGAACTTAATCATCCGCGTCACTTGCATCTTTGATCACGAATTTCGCCTTCAGCCGAGCGACTTCACTGGCCAGACCTGCAGTCGTCACTGAATTGAGGACTTCGTCGAAGTCCTTGTACGCCGCTGGTGCCTCATCGCGAGGATATTTCCGGCAGTTCGTCAGGATGTCTGCTTCGTCAAACGATCGGTCGATCTCAGCCTGATCCAGTTCGCGAATCGCTCGCTTGCGCCCCAGCATCCGGCCCGCACCATGGTTCACGCTGTAACAACTGATTTCTGCGTTGGCGTCTGCAACCATGACACTCGAACCTGCTTGCGGGTTCCCTGGCAACAAGATCGGATGTCCCGTCTCGGCAAACGGCGTATTGTTCAACGCGTGATGTCGACCTGGGTAGGCCCGCGTCGCTCCTTTACGATGCACCCACGTCGGCCGGCTATCAATAATTTCCTTTCGCGCGATGTTGTGGCTGATGAAGTACACGAGGTGCCCATTGATTCCGGGGAACACTTCCTGAAACGCCTCCAGCACCAAGGCGTTAATCAGCAAATGGTTTACCGTCGCGAAGTTCGCGCCCAGTGCCATGTCGTCCAGGTAATGATCAGCTTCCATAGTACCGAGTGGTGCGTAGACCAGTTCACGATCGTCACCTGGAAAGGGAATATCCCAATGCGAAAACTTTTGTTGTAACTTCTTGAACTGACTAGTCGCCAGGTTGTGACCGATGCCACGTGAACCGCAATGCGACAGGAACGCAACGTGTCCATCGCGCAGTTGAAACGTATCGGCAACCGAACGAGCACGTTCGTTGTCCTGCACATGAACGACTTCGCATTCACCAAAGTGGTTTCCGCCACCGTACGATCCCAACTGAGAGACCTTCTCAGCGAAATCGCGAAACGTTTTTGCATTCAAATGCCAATCCAGCCGGTTTCCCAAACTGTCCGGCGTTTCATCGTGCCCCAAATGAAAAGCATCTTCGCACCGTGAGGCCCATTCAGGTGGGATCCCCAGAGCATTGCAATTTTCGGCCGATGCACCTTGAATCATCACATTGCGCCCCAGTTCGCTATCCACGCGGCGACTTTTGGGACAATGCCGTTGTCCACGTCCGGCACCCGTCGGAGTCCGCTCACAAATCGCGTCGATGATCGCTCGGCGCGTACGTCGGTCCTGGATTTCCGCCTCTGGTAGGTCGAGCTGGAGTAGACTCATCGAACATTTGATATCGACACCGACTGGTCCAGGATAGATGTGAGTCGGCGAAGCCAAAACGCAACCGATCGGAGCTCCGTAACCGCAGTGACCATCCGGGTTCAAAACCATCTGAGTCACGCCTGGCGCATTACGGGAATTGATCGCTTGTTGCAGGCATAGATCATCGAATGTTTTGCGAATCGCCTCGGTTCCGATCACGGTTACCGGCGTTCGTTTTTGCCCAGACGGCAGAATGGCGGTTGCTTCACCGGTAGGAATCAATTCGATTGACATGGAGTTCTCCAAAGAGAGTTGAAGTTAAATGGTTGCCCAAGCAACACCGCTGGAAGTCCAGATTCTACTTGCCAAACGGCGCGTTCGGTTACCCAGTCCAGATACAAATTCAGAAATTGAAAAGCACCAAACCAAAGACTTACATTAGAAAACGTTCCTTGCCTGCATCTGAAGCATTAAGACTGTAGGACAACAATCATAGGCCCCGGTTCGCTCTCGAAACGAAGTCGTAGAATTCTGAATGCAGCGTTAGTCAAGCGTCGGCGAATTTGCGGTTTTCTCGAATTTGCAACGGAAAACATCGTGATCGTTGATGAACATTCGGCGCTCGAAGTGTGTTCTGTAGGGGGTTTTGTCGCCATTGCCAAGCGGAGGTTCGGGGGTTGGGCCAGCAAGCGATGAGGCGTTTTGAATCGCTTCGCACCCTGTTTCAAAATACTCCTGAACGTCTGTCCAGAAATGCAATTCTCCGCCAGGAATCAAAATGCGTTCGGCAATCTTTGCCAACTCTTCGGACACCACACGTCGCTTCCGATGTTTGGCCTTCCACCAAGGGTCCGGAAAGTAGACATGAATTGCCGCAACCGAATCAGCCGAACAGTGCTTGTCGATGAAGCCGATGGCGTCGCCGCGTAACATCCGCGCATTCGCCCGTTCAAATTTGGCCAAGCGATAGGCTGCATAGCGAGCATATTTTTTCGCGATCTCGATTCCCAGATAATTGATGTTGGGATTGAGACCCGATTGGGAAAGCAGGAAAAGACCTTTGCCGCTTCCGATTTCAATTTCCAGTGGTTGTGACGACGGGAAATAAGAATCGGGTTGAAACGCGTCATCCAGGTCTGCGATTTCGCGGAAGTGCCCGGAGAAATCGATGGAACGATCCATTTTTGGGAGGATTCGGCGTCCCATGGATGGTCGTCTCCGATGCGTCTTGGAAAAAAGGTGTAATGGAAAAAAATCGCTGCTACGAAATCTCTCGAAGCAGCGAAACGATTTGTTTTTTGATCTACGGCGCAAACCGAATATTCAAACCCTAGGTTTTGATTTTCTTGCGTTTTGATTTTTTGGCTTTTGCGTTTGCAGGGCGAGCGCCATGATTCGCTTTCTTGAGTTTTCGATGTGGCTTAGCCATGAATGATGCTCCCGGTACGGATTAATTATTAGTTGTTTTCAGGCGGAGTATGATACCGCTCTCGCCCCTCGTAAATCAATGGCAAACACGAAAATGGGCTGTTTTCGTCCACGATTTCGTGCGAATTGGCCATGAAAAAGCCCGGCCAGAACTGACCGGGCTTGGAATTGACAGGCATGGCAAATGATCAGTCGCCGTCCTTTTCGGATTTTTCCTCGGACTTGTCATCTTCGCCTCCGCCTTCATCGGCATTGCTGTCGTCTTTCGAATCGTCAGCGTCGGCCTTTTTTTCTCCCGCAGAATCGTCAGGTTTCTTTTCAGCCTCTTTTTTGGCTTCTGAATCGTCTTTGGGCTTAGGCGCTTCGGCGGCGTCCTCTTCTTCATCGTGTTTGATGGTTACTTCATGTCCCATTTCACCGAGAAGGGTTTGGATCGCTTCATCCATTTTTTCGCCACGTACATTCTTGTAGCGAATCACGCCTTCGTGATCGAGGACATAAATCGTGGGCCAGCCGCGAACGTTCCAGGCTTTGGAAATGGGGCCCCGGGTTCCATCGGGCCCGTTCCAAAAGCTACGCCACGAAATGTTTTTTTCTTTCGCCGTTTCTCGAATCTTGTCTAAATCGCCATCACTGTTAACACCAACCAATGCGAAAGGTTGGTCAGCCAATTGTTTTACGAGCGACCGCTCGTGTGGGTACATAGCCCGGCACGGTGGTCACCAATCGCCCCAGAAGTCCAGGACGACAACTTTGCCGCGATAATCACTTAGCTTAAACGCGACTTCTTCAAAATCGCTGCCTTCGATTTCAGGGGCGGTTTTGCCAATAGCCAGATTCAGCATTTCGAAGCGAATCAGTTCGGCTTGCGACTTCAGCGAATTGCCACCAGCATCAGTTGCATCGGGGTAGTCGTTGATCACTTCATCGAGCAAGGCGACGATGGTTTCTTCACCAGGAACATCATTGACGTAGTCCAGATATTCCTGACCGCGAGATTTCACAATCGAGTCGATAAACTGCGGGTTGTTGTCCAGCGTCTCCTTCATGTCGGCCTTGGACTTCAACATATTGACCAAGGTGAACACGACAGAAGCTTTGGTCGAATCCGATTCTGCCTTGTCCTTAACGGCCGAAAGGTATTCCTCGTTCTCCTTCGATGCCATACGCGAAAGCAGCGAAAGAATCGTCGTCATTTCTTGTGAATCGACAAAACGATTCAGCATGACTTCTTTCGCTTTTTGGGAATGAGCCGAATCGCCAGTGTTTTGGACGACCCAAACCAGGTAACGTTTTAAATCGGCATCGGGCAGTTTGTCGATGGAGTCAACAACCAACTGTGCGACATCATTAGGATTCACGTTGTACTTCTGCTGTGCTGCCTGACGTTCTTCGTCTGTTTTGGCCGCACGCATGGCGGTTGAAAATTCTCGACGAGCAGTCATGAATTCATCGACGGCGTTTTCGACTCGCTTTACCAAAGCTTTGGACTCGTCCTCAGCCTTGTCATTGCTGGCCGCATTTGCAGGACCTTTGTCGTCGTCCTGTTCGGTTGCCTCAGCTGATTCGGATTTTTCTTCCGCACCAGGTTTTTCGTCAGCGGGCGCAGTTACGCTCGTTGAGTTGTCGGCGGATTTCGTTTCCGCCGACTTTTGTTCGGTTGTCGGAGAGTTGCACGCGACCACGAGGCCAAGTGCGAGCACTCCTATCCATCGATGCTTCATTTGGAAATTCTCCTTAAAAAAATCTTATTCGATCGAAGATCATTCGCCGCCATCATCCTCATCGTCGGAATTTCGGCGTGGACGTCCTCTACGACCAGTGTTTTCTTCGTCATTTTCCTCGACAGACTTGCCGCCGCTAAAGGAAGCGACATCGAGCGTAAACATTCCACGTCCGTGTGTAGCGGCTACCATGATTCGATCACGTGGATGGATCACCAAATCATGAACAAACGTGATCGGTAATTGGCTGCCCAGCACATCCCAAGATTCTCCATTGTTGGTCGAAACAAATGCACCTTGGTCATTACCCAGGTACAGAATACCTTCCTTGTTTGGGTCTTCGCGGATAACGTTTACCGGTCCGCCAGGCAGATTTGAAGAGATGTCGACCCAGGTTTTGCCAAAATCATCGGAACGATAAACATAAGCCTGAAAGTCGTTGTCGCGTTTGCCATTTTGTGTCAGGAAAACGGTTCCCTCCGAGTACTGTGAAGCGACGACGCGTGAAACCCATTTGGACTTCGGCAAGCCTGCAACAATTTCCGTCCATGTCGCTCCGTCGTCCTGCGTGACATGCACCCGGCCATCGTCAGTGCCGACGTAGATTACGCCGGCCTTAAGTGGTGACTCAGACAACGTTGAGATCGTGGCAAACGAAATGTTACCTTGTTGCTCCGGATTGACGTTGGTCAAGTCGTCAGAAATGGTATCCCACGTGTCACCCTGATCGCGACTACGGAAGACGCGATTCATTCCATGATAAATCGTTTTGGAGTCATGCGACGAAACGACAAAGGGAGCAAGCCACTGGCCGCGTAACGTCTCGCCTTCGATTTCAGGCTTGATGACTTTTGTTTCCCAGTCGCGTCGACCTGTTTTAAGTGCAGGGCCTTCTGCTCGTTTGGACCGCATCAGCGTGCCGTAAAACGATTCCGAGTAGAAAACGGTTGGGTCATTTGGATCAACTGCCATATGGCTGGCTTCACCGCCAGGAATCATGATCCAGTCAGCAAATCCACCAAAACGTGGTGCCCGCGACGGACCCATCCAACTGTTGTTGTCCTGAATCGAACCGTAGACATTGAACGGCGATTCATTGTCGACGGCAACATTGTAAAACTGAACGACAGGCAGATTTTCAATGTTCTTCCAACTGGCACCGCCGTCATACGAGATGTTCACGCCGCCATCGTTCCCGTTGATGATGTAGTTTGAATTGTTGGGATCAATCCACATCGCATGGTGGTCACCGTGGAGATCGGCAAAATTCACCATTTGGAATGTTTTACCACCGTCTGTTGACTTGCCCATCGGCACACCCATGACAAAGATCGTGTCGGGATTGTTTGGATCAACGCGGATTTGACCAAATACCCAGCCGTAGGTCGCAAACATACGTGACAGTAGTCGATCGCCATCCTCGTGTGTTTTCTTCCATGTTTCGCCACGATCATCTGAGCGGAATACTTCTGCGCCCTTGATGATGTCTTGTCGAGCTCGACCGTATGAGTCTCGTTCGCCTTCTTCAGCTTTCCTGGCAACGTCATGATTGTCAACAATCACGTACAAGGTGTTGGGTTGGCTCTGGGCAATGTCGATACCCATCCGGCCAGCTTTTCCGCGCTCGGGTAAACCCTCCGTTAGGCGTTTCCAGTTGCGTCCCCCGTCGTCAGATCGGTAAATGCCGCCACCATCGCCAGGAACGGGATCCGACCAGGCGTGACGAATTCGATGCCACATCGATGCGTACAATGTGTCTGGGTTCGATGGATCCATGCGCAAGTCATAGGCCCCGGTCATGTCGTCTTCGTATAATACTTTGAGCCACGACTTGCCGCCGTTGTTCGTCATGTATACGCCGCGTTCGGAATTGGGCGTGTACTCGTGACCGCAGGCCGCAACAAACACGACGTCAGAGTTTTTAGGATGCACGATGATGCGTGCAATGTGGTGCGTTTCCTCCAAGCCCATGTGTTCCCAGGTTTTGCCGCCGTCCTGAGAACGATAAACGCCAGTACCTGCCATCGAACTGCGGAAGATATTGGACTCGCCCGTTCCCAACCAAACAGTTTCGGAGTTTTGTGGGTCTACCGCAACGGCGCCACTCGACGCTGAAGGCGCGTCAGGAAAACAATCGATCCAGGTTGTGCCTTCGTTTTCTGTCTTCCACAATCCGCCGGAGGCAGTTGTTACATAGAACGTGTAAGGCTTGTCGAGGGGATGCGCGATATCCGTTACGCGACCACTCATCACACTTGGGCCAATCGAACGCCAACGTTTGGATTTATGGGGTGACGCGTCTCGCATCGACAAAAACTGCGAATGTAACTCCAAACGCGTTTTAGAGTCCAAGACAGGTGATTTCGCTTCCTGTCCGCAGACCCGATCTCCAATTGCTCCAAGAAAACACGTGGCGACCAATGTGATCGCGACGATCGACTTTCGAATCATGGTTGTTTCCTGCAAGATTGCTTGTGCTAAACGAATTGATCGGTCCCAAAAATCCTTGAGCCGATTTTAGTCGATATTGGCGGCAGATGGGTTTCGCCGCGTGAAAACTTCCGAAACATCGCCCATGATTGACCGGAATTCAAGTTGTAACTTGTCCCCCAAACACATTAATCGCCGCCAAGCAATCCGATTCCGTCAATTGGCTTGTACGCCGTGTCGTCGGATCGACGCATTTTTCACGAAGTACTTCCGGAGGCAGGTTCCCCAGTCCACGAAAACAAATTGTTTTGTAGTTCGATATTTCTTTTTCTCGCATAAAGTCAACGACGCGATCATGGTCCTCATCGGTATAGGCATAGGCGCGGTTTGCCAGACGAGCCGATTGAAACTCGTACAGTGGAGCGTGAGAAATCAATACTCGATTCGCAGTGACGAGCTCGTTCATCCATCGATAAAGGAACATGGACAGTAACGCGCCGCAGTGAATGCCATCGGCGTCGGGATCAAACAGCAGCACAACACGTCCAAATTTCACATCCGATAGTTTGAACGCATCGCCCAAACCTGTGCCTATGGATTGTGAAAAAACGTTGAACAGATCGAACCGCGCAACGCGTTGTTGCGATGCCTTCCAGGCGTTGAGCGGTTTGCCTTGCATCGGCAAGACAGCTTGGTAGCTTTCGTTGCGGACTCTCGCTACAGACCTGGCCGCCGAGTCGCCTTCCACAACAAATAGCTCGGTGCCGTCGCCACGTTCCTGACAGTTGACGAGTTTGCTTGAATAGTTTCCAAACGACATGGCTTCATTATTGGTTGAGAATGGTGCTTCGAAATGATTCTAGCGAGGTGGCTGAGCCATTCCAACTCTTAGCTGGCACGACACAGAAGTCGCAACACGGTAAGATGAAACGCAAAGTAGAAATTCTGAAACCGGGATATTGTTGACATGAGCGACTCGGCCCTTTGGCTGCAAATCGATGAGTATTTTGAAGGACATCTCGACTGCGATCGTGAGCTTGCAGATTCGATTTTTTCGGCAAACTGGGCGGCAGAGCTTCCGGCAATTGATGTCAGTCCTCTGCAGGCCAAGTGGTTAAGCCTGATGTTGCAAATCCAAGGTGCCAAACGAGTGCTTGAGATCGGCACCTTGGGAGGGTTCAGTACCGCTTGGATGGCGCGAGCGTTGCCAGACGATGGTCAGATAGTGACGTTGGAGTTGGAGCCCAAGCATGCCGCGGTTGCGCGGGATAATCTTGAGAGGGCAGGGTGCAACGACAAGGTTGAAATTCTGGTAGGGGATGCCAATCAGCTGCTTTCCAAGTTGTACGAGAAAATCAAAGCGCAATCCGAAGAACGATTTGACTTCGTTTTTATCGATGCGGACAAACGTAGTAATCCAGCCTACTTTGAGTGGTCCATGAAACTTGTGCGAGCGGGTGCCGTGATCGTGATTGATAACGTCGTTCGCGATGGGAAAATACTGAACGCGAAAACGGACGATCCCGATGTGCAAGGTGTTCAGCGAGTTGTTGAAATGATTGGCCAAACACCCGGCGTCACGGCCACCGCCGTACAAACGGTCGGCAAGAAAGATCATGATGGATATATCGTGGCGTATGTGCACACGCCCGCTGAATAGCAGATGACGTTTCAAAACTGCAAAGCATGTAATCGGCGTAGTGGACGAGGCTACGAGTCCCCGTGCATTTGTCGCTAATCCGCTAAACCATTTTCATTCGGAAAGTCATTGACGAAAAAATGCAAACACACTTGCTGCTGCAGCGGGCTTGTATGGGGCGGGCTTGTATGGGGCGGGATTTCTTCGGCCATTGAAAGGCCGGTGACGCTAGGACTCGTAGCCTCGTCCACTACGCTTGGAAAAGGCCGGTGGGTCTGTGACTCGTAGTCTCGTCCACTACACAGCAACGAGCTATTTGTCCTGTACGGGTTTAGGAAATTCAACGACGTTTGTTCATTCACCCAACGGTTGAACCCGCAACGTCCAGTCACCAATCACACTCCACGGATAGGCTCGTTTGTTGCTCGCGATAGACTTCGCCAGATTTGCGTCCTGCGATTCGACCGCGAAATAAGCTCGCCAACCTTCGCCAAAGCACTCACCCTCGCCCAGCTTTTCTGTGAACCCTCGCGGCGTGTCGTAGAATACTTTCGAGCGGGATGCCAGGGCAACGCCGCCAAGGAAAAACAACACGCTCTCCGCATTTTGAAACTCCAGCCGCCGAACCGTAACCCGGATGATTGTAGGGCAATTGCTGCGCCTTCCGGTGTATTCACTTCACAACCGTTGTGGATGATCAGGCAGCCCGAACGTTCATCGAGCAAACCATTTTCGTAGATCGTGCGAAACACGTAGGCATCCGCCGTGCCCTTTTGGTCAGCAAGGGACGGAACGTACCGATAGCCGTCGTCCGTTTTTTCTTCCTTCCAGCGCCATGGCGAACCACCAATGAGCGACTCCAATTCCTCCGTTGAGTACTTCGCACCAAATGCACTGTTCCAGGGACTGGAATGCGCCGAGACGCCTTTTAGTCGTGCGGGCGTCAAAACGAGTTTCGAAAAATCCAATAACGTCGCGTCCGGAAACGCAACAGGCTCGGCGAACGTGCGAGATGCCGAAGCAAGGTATCGGTTCAGATTCTCGGCACTGATCAGACCAGCACCATGACATGCCGATGCGGTGTGGAGACTGTCGGATGAAGCTTGAGTGCGAAACGTGTGATTGCGTTTGAAATAGTCGATCAGGAGCTGACGTTCAAACGCCGGATCGCGTCGGAACAATGACGCTGGATTTATTCGACCTGTCGTCTCGAACGCTTGAGGTTTGCCTTCCTTATTCAGCATCCCATTCCCACTGCGGTCGCGAAAGTTGGAATCTGGCGAAACGGCAACATGTCTCGGGTTGATTCGCGAGACCAAAATGTCCGGAAGTGCCATCGGGTTTGGCAGTTGGCGATCACTATCGGAAATTTCGGTGTGTTTCTCTTCGGTATAGAGTTCCAATTTGAGATGGTCGGCCTCCGATTCCATTCGAACGAAATCGTCGTCCAGGACACCGAAAAAATCGACGAACGTATGCCGTCCATCATTGTATTTGGCGGATTCAAAGACCATTCCATCAACAGGCCAAGTAGTCAATTCTTCTGAAGGCAACGCTTCGATTGATTCCAGTTCAACGGGCCCTTTCTGATAGATGCTCTCCCAATTGCCATCCAAATCCGCTAACACAATGTCGGCTCGCGGCGCTACTGACTCGGGGACAATCCGCAAGAACGGGCGTCGGTTCTGCCCGCTGTATTTTGTTCCCGCGATTGAAACGTCCCAGCCTTCACGTCGCCAGATCCAACGACGCACGATCGAGGCCTCTGGAAACGAGCCTACTAATACGGCGCCTTTTAGTTGAGAAACGTCGGCAACGTCTTTGAGGAATCGACGCAGCGCAAGCAGGGTAAGCCCATCCTGATGATGCTCTCCTGAATAGAGATCGCAAACGACAAACCTTACGTCAAATCCCTCTCGCACCAGGTCGTTCCCGTACTGATCGAGCAAATGATGCATTTGCTCCAGCGATTCGCCTTCGTTTTCGATGTGCTGCAAAAGGCGACTTTCAATCAGCACCAAAACGAGGTCGTTGTTTTCACGATTAGTTCGAGCGTATTCTGGTTTTGATCCGGGAAGAAATGATTCAACCAATTTCAAATCGTTGATTTCTGGAATGGAGTCTGAATCGAAATCGAAGTTTTCGTATCGTTTGACGATTTGCTCAATCGAAGTGTTGGAACTGTCGTTCGCTTGGACGTCTAATACAGTCAGGCAAACGAATACGATCGCGATCCAAAAAGGCCGATATCCAAAAGCCATCGTACTTTGTTCCTATTTCTCGTTTTTCGATGGAAGCATAGCCACACCAGCAACCAGGTACCAATCAGTCAATTGGTCAAGCAACTGCGAAGTTAATTCTGTGTTCGAATTCGCGACGTTCACTTTTTCCTGAGGGTCATCTCTCAAATTGAAGAGTTGCACACCCGGTATGTCACGGGGATGTGACGAAGCGTATCTGCCTATTTCACCGTCGTAACTGACGATCAATTTCCAATCGTCGCGAATGACCCAGCGGTACAGCAAGCTGGTTTCGGGATTATCGATGTCGGCAATATCGTGCGCAAACCCTTCACCGAAAATCATATCGCGTTCAAGCGTTGAACCGTCCGTCAGTGTTTCACTCAAATCTAATCCGGGAAGATTATCGATTGGTTTGTCGCCGGTTGCTGCAACAACTGTCGGGAAAATGTCGAGGCTCGTTGCCAAGTCATCGCGTAGGGCAGGGGGCCAGTGCCCAGGCCAACAATACATGATGGGGGTTCGCACTCCGGCATCGTACGGTGATTGTTTGGAGCGTGGCGCGTATCGATTGGGTGTTTCCGATTGAATCCAGCCATTGTCGGTGACGTATACGATGATGGTGTTATCGGTAATGCCAAGGTCATCGATTTTTGCAATCAATTGGCCGCAAGTTTCATCAAACCATTCGCACATGGCGTAATACCTGGCAACGGCTTCCGGGAGATCATCACGTAAATACTTGTCCAGGATTTCCTGTGGAGGATCGTGCGGAGCATGAGGCAGGAAAGGGGCGTACCAGCAAAAGAACGGCTTTTGATCCGCTACCGATTGTTGCATGAATTCGAAAATGGGCTCCATGCCTTTGCGACCGATCGTTAGCCCGGCATCTCCATGCCGACCTCCCGGTTCGGGGAAACCGCGAGTCATCCCCTCGGTGAATCCGCCATTTGAAAAACTGCCTTCCCACCATTTGCCGGACTGAAAACTTCGATACCCATTGCTTGCCAATATCTCAGGAAGGGTCGGATGCCGATGGATTTGGTCGATCAATTTTTGTTGCTGTTGGCGATATTCGGGAGTATTCGTTTTCCATTTTTTGGGCGAGGGGTCGTTGCCTGTAATCCCGTGTTCGTGAGCATAACGCCCCGTGATGATCGAGGCTAACGAGGGCCGACAAAGTGCCGTTGGGACATAACCGCGACGAAAGACAACACTTCGATTTGCCAGTGCATCCAGGTTTGGCGTTTGGATTTGGGGATGCCCCATGAAACCGTAATCGGTCCATGCCTGATCGTCCGAGAGAATCAAAACAATGTTTGGTGGCTGGCCGTCTTGAGCGAATGCAGTCGCAAAGCTAACGAACGTGCAAGCCAAAAAACAAACCATTCGAATGACACGTCTCATGTTTGCTCCAGCATTTTCAGCAATAGCTTAACTGAATCAACGCCACTTGATTCAAGCAAAGTAGATATTCTTCTCTCAAAATGGGTGAACGACTACCGCAGACGCGTAATCACGTTTTTCAAGGTTTCCGAAAATTGAGCAACTTCGTCAGTCGTGTTATACAAATAAAAACTTGCTCTCAAACTAGCCGGTATTTCCTTCGCATCGTGTAGCGGCATGGCGCAATGATGGCCGGCGCGGACAGCGATACCTTTTCTGTCTAAAAGCACCGCGGCATCTTGAGCGGATACGCCTTCAATCGCAAACGCGACGATTCCGGTGTCGGGTTGCTCTTTCGCCGACAGGAACTGAATTCCGTTGATTTCTGACAGTTCTTTTCTTGCCATCAACGCAAGTTGTTGTTCGTGCTTCAGAATCCCAGACATTCCGATCGTTTCCAGATAACGAACGGCTGCGCCTAATCCAATGGCTTCGACAATCGGGGGAGTGCCCGCTTCAAATTTGGCGGGGAGTTCACCTGGCGTAAAGCCCTCGGTGGTCACCTCGCTAATCATACTGCCGCCACCCAGAAAACAGGGCAGTTGCTCCAGTCGCGGTCGACTACCATACAGTATCCCAATGCCAGTGGGCCCCAGCATTTTGTGGCCGCTAAAGGCAACGAAGTCCGCCCCCCAAGCTTGAACATCGATCGCCTCGTGCGGAACTGACTGTGCTGCATCGACAACGGTTGTGATTCCTCGAGCCCTTGCAAACTCGACCATCTCGACGACGGGCAAGTGGTCACCCAAGACGTTGCTGATCGCGGGGAAAGCTACGATCTTGGTCTGGTCGCTGATCAAGGATTTCCATAACTCAAAATCGAATACTCCTTGATCGTTGAGTGGGCAAAAACGAACGGTTGCACCGGATCGTTGTGCCGCCTGTTGCCAAGGGATGATATTGGAATGATGATCAACAATGGTCAACAGAATTTCGTTTTTCGAAGTCAGGATGGATTCTTGCAACGAGCGAGCAAGCAAATTAATGCTGGCGGTAGTACCGCTGGTGAAAATGACTTCGGCCGTTTCATTCGCGTTAATAAATCGTGCAATCGTTTGCCGAGCACTTTCGAATTCAGCTGAAGCGGTTTCGCTGAGGTAATGAATTCCACGGTGAACATTCGCATAGCAATGCTGATAACAATGCGTCATCGCGTCAATCACTGCACTTGGGCGCTGAGTTGACGCCGCGTTGTCAAAGTAAATGAGCGGAAAACGACCATGGATCAGTTGCTGTAGGATCGGAAAATCCTCGCGTAGTCGCGCGACGTCCAGTGGCGTTTGATGAGTGCTGCTATTCATGGAAATTCGGCAAATCGGGAAAATCGGACAAAGATTACTTTACCGTGGATTCCCCGATTCGCCTAACGGCCACGCACTCAAATCGTCAATTGCGATCGCAAGCTGCAGCTGGGGGCTGAGCTGATGGCTCAAGCTGTTTCGTGATTATTTCTTGCGCCCCGAGACGACAATCAACCATTTTTCGTCATTTTCCATTACGATCGTCGCGGCCTTCCCATTTGAAAACGTAACCGTTGTTGACAGCGAGACACTAACTGTATCTCCGAGACCGAAAAAATCAGGTTTGCTATCGAGTACTTCAGAGAGCGGTTGCATCAATTCCGTTTTGCCAACTTCCAACACAACCTCAATGGTCCCTTCTTTCCAAACCGGCTTTAGCTGAATCTCGACGCCCGCTTGAGAATTGCGATAACTGGTGGCCTTTTCGTTTCGAACAGTGACTGCGGTCGGGATGCCGACCGTGCGATGAGAGCGCAGTTCCGATTGGGTGCCTGATGGGATGGTGAGCTTGAAGCGATCAATTGATGTGCCCGGTGATGTAGCCGCGAGTTTGCCAGCCGATTCAAAGGTGAGGCTCTCAAGGGTTTCTGCACTGGGGACTTCGTCTTCAATCCGAACAACGAGCACTTGCAATTCCAACGGCACGCCTGGCAAAGCGGCTCGATTGCCAAGCAGCGTTGCGAGGTCACCTGCAGGAATGTTGGTTAAAACTCCGCCTAATGATTCTGAGCGAATTGAGCGGCCGGTTGCGGCTACCTCATAGGCCTTGGCCAACTCTTCAGCGGTAACGAATCCATCGCGGTCGGCGTCGGCATTGGCAGGAGGGCGTCGAAACCTGCTAAATTCATCGGC
This sequence comes from Pirellulaceae bacterium, assembly GCA_041399045.1. Taxonomy (GTDB): domain Bacteria; phylum Planctomycetota; class Planctomycetia; order Pirellulales; family Pirellulaceae; genus BJ22. Next base: position 61,039 of record JAWKTO010000003.1, read on the forward strand.
GTTGAGCGAGCCGTCTTTGTCTAAGTCGTATCTTTCGACAACCTCTTGAGCAAACTTGAGATATCTCAAGCTATCGGTTTGTTGCGAATTTGCGTTGGAACAAATTGCGATCAGCACGATAAACGGAATGAAATATTTGAAGGCCCGCATAGAATCCTCGCTATGGAATGAAAGACGGATGAAGGGAGAACGATTCTGGGTCGAAACAACGTACCGGCGTCCTAATTGCGCACCGATCAAGTTGCTCACAAAATTTTTAAGCGATTCTCACCTGCAGCGTTCATGCAACGAGCAAGTTACAAAGACCTAAACCAATCGTTGCGAGTGAAGTTTCGCAATAAAACTCAAAAAAAGATTGCAACGCTCGCTAAAGGCTCTAATTGCGGTCCAGCTTTCGCGCGGGAGTATCGTGCTGGGTTATTCGGTTGCTTGCCAATCGATTCCAGATAGGCGGGCCAAAGCAAGGTGAAGTGCCTGGGTGCCTAACTTGCTTCCACCTTGTGCCTGCAGTGCAACGTAAAGCTGTTTGGCGAGTGCGAGTCCCGGCAATGCAAGCCCCATACGATTCGCTTCGTCGAGTGCGATTCCCATATCTTTCACGAAATGTTCGACGTAGAAGCCAGGATCGAAATTGCCCTTGATGATGCGTGGTCCCAGGTTTGAAAGTGACCAACTGCCGGCGGCGCCACTGGCAACCGATTCCATCACCGTTTCCAGATTCAGCTCAGCCTTGTGCGCGTAGAGCAGTGCCTCGCAAACGCCGATCATGTTCGTGGCGATCAAGGTTTGATTTACCATTTTCGTGTGTTGCCCCGACCCGGCGGGGCCTTGGTGCACAATGGTTTTTCCCAAATGTTTCAGTAATGGCGAAATCGCGGTGACGATTGGTTCGTCGCCGCCAATCATGATGGACAACGTTGCATTTTTCGCACCGATGTCGCCACCTGAAACCGGAGCGTCTACCGAGTGCATCTTTCGTTTAACCGCAGTCGAATAGATCTCTTGCGCAAGTGCCGGACTGCTCGTGGTCATATCAACCAGGATAAGTCCCGGGTGCCCGCCGGCAATCGTCCCGCGCGGTCCGAGATGCGTTTCGTTGACGTCTGCCGGATACCCAACGATCGAAAACACAACATCCGATTGCGCGGCGACAGACGCAGGAGAGTCGCACCATTGAATTGCCGAGTCGGCGATCAAGTCTTCAACTTTGGCTTTTGTTCGGGAAAAGAGGTTGATCGTGTAGCCTGCCTTAAGCAGGTGTCCGACCATACTACGGCCCATGACCCCAGCGCCGACCCAGCCGATTCGAGAATTCGTATCTGAAAAGTCCATGAGTTCTTAGTCGAGATTCGGTCGCTTCAGGATTTCAGAGACGATTAGAGCTTGCCGGAATGTTTTTGGATTTCGCAACAATTCCACAATCGGTGATACCTTTTTTTTCACATCACCGTAAACATTTTCGTATGGGTCGGGGCCGTGATCTAACGCACCGACCTCGTGGTCGAATTTGTCGTGAAGGCGAGCCTCCAGTTTGTCGTCAGCCAAACCAACTTGTTCACCCAAATGCGAAACTTGTTCGGCAATTTCACCGGTATTGATGTGTCGCTTAACATGCTCTTTGACTGACTCGCGACCGATCGAACGACGCGGTTCGTTGACGACCTCGATTTCCGAATCATCAATCAGATCATTCGACGAAATGGGACGCGGAGCGATCGGCTGTCGCGCTGCTGGCTTGACGGGACGAGGTGGCGGCGACACTGGCGGCGGAGCTTGATCCTGCCCTTGTCGTTGCCGATTCCTGCGTTCTGCTGCTTTGCGAAGAAAATCTTCAATTCCTGAGCCATGGCGTTTTCTTTTAAGAATGGAACTGAAATGGAAACCGTGCCTTACGTCTTGTTAGTTCGGCAAATGGTCCCTTCTGGTTTACTTGGTTCCGAAGAGCCAGCAATCATACGCCGCATTTCGGTGTCGGCTTCGACGTTTTTCAAACGGTAGTAGTCCATGATTCCCAACTTTCCAGATCGGAAACCTTCGGCCATCGCTTTCGGAACATCCGCTTGTGCTTCAACCAATTTCGATTTGCTTTCCTTGGATTGCCGCTTCGTTTTCGTTCCTGGCGACTGCCAACGCGCGGCGACCTTCCGCCCTGCTCTTGCAACGGCGTGTCGGCTTCAGCTTGGTCCGCTCGCAATCGCCGATGTTGTCTCCAACGTCGATGTCGGCAATGTCAATCGAAACGATTTCAAATGCCGTTTGGGAATCAAGACGTCGAGCAAGTACGGCCTTGGAAATCATGTCAGGATTTTCCAAAACGCTTTTGTGAGTTGCGGCCGAACCGATCGCGCTCACGATACCTTCGCCGACCCGTGCGATGATCGTTTCTTCGGTGGCACCACCGATCAGCTGTTGCAGGTTGGATCGCACGGTAACGCGTGCCGAAACTTTCAACTGAATCCCGTCTTTGGCAACCGCATCCAAAGTTGGTCGCCCAGATTCCGTGGCGGACAGTCAATGACGCGTGGGTAAACACTTGTCTGGACCGCTTCGAGCACGTTTCGTCCGGCCAGGTCAATGGCGGTCGCCACGGTAGCTGAGTTTAATGGTCTTCGCTTTGTTCGCGGCAATCAATGATCGCACGACTAGAGGGACGTTTCCGCCTGCCATGTAGTGTGCTTCCAGTGCCTTGAGGTCATCTCGGGTTCATTCAATCCCGCTTGAACGGCCATGATCTTGTTGAACGATCACACTCGGTTTGACCTTTCGAAACGTCATACCGATCAAGTCAAAAATCGAAATCCCCGCGCCCGTCAGAAACGACTGGATCCACCAACGGAAATACGACATGAAGATTGAAAGCAACACCAGGACGACGATCAACGCGATGACGACCAACGCGATCACGATGGTTTGGCCGGCGTTTAGGGTGTTTTGGACGAACAGATCCATTGCGTTCATGTTAATGGGCATTCAAATCGAAGCAGAGATTCGGGTTGAGTCGACACGATCAAGTGGATTTCGCTAACTCAGCCGCACTTGTTGCCCATATTTTGTTCGATTTGCTTTGGGGAAGCAATCATGCCAGCCAAATTTGTTGAAACGCGTTTTTCGTGGGCAACGGATGGAAAATTCGGTTCAGCGTGCGTGTCGGCCCGCAATGTAATCGTTATCGGGTGCGCAGATGCAAAAGATAGCGAGCTGGGAGGAGTCGCGGGTAGTAATCGACCTCGCTTTATTTGTTGGGTTTTGCGATACTGAGTTGATTGCAATTTTCAAGGGCATGGAGGCTCAATGATGGCTGTTTCAACTCCGAATCAATATCCGTATCACTAACCGGGATCAACGTTCGCGGCTTGATGAGATTTGTCGCAATGGTCATTCAGCGGCGAAAAAGATTCGTCATGCTCAAGTTCTTCTCCTTAGCGACAGAAACAGTGATCAGGAAACGGTCTCGTACAGAGACGCTGCCATGCTTGGCATGCATATCAATACAGTCGATCGAATTCGCAAGCGTTTTGTATTGAAGGCGAGCAACCAGCATTGGATCGCAAGCCTCGCGAAACTCCCCCGCGTGCAGCGATTCTCGTCGGGGATGCCGAAGCCCACCTGATATATCTGCTGTAGCGATCCAATTTGAGGGTCGCACGTGCTGGACGATGGAGTTGCTTGCCGGAGAACTGACCAAACGAAAGATTGTACCAGATTCCAGCCGAGACAGTTCGACAGCTTTAAAAACGAACCCAGCCTTGGCGTAAACAGTGCTGGTGACTTCTCGGCTCAATCCACTCGCGTTCGGCTATCTCGGCAGCTTACCTGTCGATGGCCTGACTCCGCATTGAAGAACATGAAGATTGCTTGAGTTCCCGGCGTTCATAGTGATAGTCCTCGCGGACTGGCTTGCCGGGTTCCATGGGTATTGAAGGTTTGTCGTCACAAAGCAATTGCTTGCTGGCTTCGTCCATACAGATCAGTGGTTCTTCTGTGGTGTGCTCTTCAGCGTAGACATCAAGAACTTCTTCCATCTGGCCACACGAAGCGAGCGTGATCACGCCTAGAATGCAGACGCTTGTTCTTGACGAGGACTAAGTACACATGCACGGAAAGTGAAGGCTGGTGTGCGACAACCTGAATACACACAGCAAGGCATCACTTATGAAGCTTTCTCCGGCTGCAGAAGCATACCGCTTGGCACGACGCCTTGAAATCATTCATACCCGCGAAACGGCAGTTGGCTAAACGTTGCTGAAATTGAATTGAGTGCTTCTCAGTCGTCAGTGCCTGTCACGACGTATTGGAACGGCAGAAGAACTGGCTCGTGAATTGAAGGCCGAACACCAACGGAATTCAGAACGCTCTCGCGTAAAATGGAAATTTACAGTTCAGGACGCCCGCCCAAACTACACCGACTTTACCCACAACTTTGCTGAGGTTCTGTAGTAGGGTGGGTCGAGGCACGATGACCCACCAATCGAAAGAGTTGCTTGTGGGGCGAGGCAGGATGTTCACCGTACGTGCGTTTGTCTGTCGCCAAATCAAGGTGAGGCTATTTTCCGTCGAGAGTTGGCGGTCTGCGTCGTCTCTTAACCCAATGGCCCTGGCATGGTTATCATTCGCAATCCGGGAAAACGAAACGGACTTGAAAACGTCAAACTTGGCGCAATCTTCAAGTTTTCTTGCTTGGTTCTTTGAGGCATCACAAAAATCAAGGGGTTCTCAATTTTTGTTCAACCGTTCGACTGTTACTTTCAACGAAGAATTTCATTTGACTCGAAAGTCCGGTATCATCGTTTGAGTCCGACCTACATCCATTTTTGATCAAATTTTGGAGACGACGCTGTAAAATGAAATTGCAACGCGCGTACCCAAGCAGCACATTGATTCTTCGCACTAATAAATTTCGCGAGAATCTCGCAATGACGAATGGCGTGCTTGATTGCTCGATACGACGCAAATGGTTGCTACCGAACCACCTCTTTCTTAGGCCAATATGAGTTGGATCGTATCGCTACTCGTTGCAATTGTCTCAGGTCTCGTATCGCTTTTTCTGACGGGTACTGTCGCTAATGCCTGCGTCACTTGGTGTCGCATTCCAAGCCGCGAAGGTGCGGCTGGTTATTTTGTGATCTTCAACGCATTACTTGGTGGACTAGCTGGGACGATCTTGGGGTTGATTGTGGCAAGAGTCATTGCATCACATATTGGACCGAGTTTCGTCACAGAGCTTGGTGGTTCATTGTCAGTGATATTTCTTGTCGCAGGTATTGCCGGCATTGACGGCTCGGCTTTAGCGATGTACCCCGACGATAGGCGGTCGAGATCTGATTTTGGAAGTTGAGTCTGATTCCAAACTTTAAGAATGTCGATGAGCCCAACGTCAGTTGGAGAATGGGTGTTTGTTCTGTCGTCCCTATCCGGCACGGTGGCTCGAGACGTAGGTACGGTCAGGTCCAAAGCGATCTTGCTCGGTTTGAAGCGGACACTGGGTCTTGCCAGCATCGGTCGAGTTGTTTACCGAGCGTAGCGGACGCTTGGTGACCATTGCACCGAGGGATTCGGTCGAGTCGATTAGCTTACTTCCGTTGCCCCGTCGTCCAGGCAGTAAGTATCTTACGTGGAGTGCTGGCTTCCTATCGACGAGCGGATGGCCTGCCATTGCCAACGGTCAGAACTTGTCGCTTTCGACTCCAGCAAACCGCCCTCCACCAGTTCCTCAAAGTCGTCAGGGCCACGATGAACAAGCTGCCATGAAAGAAGCAAGGTTCTTGTCGCTGGATGTGAACTCACCGGTTGATGTCTGGTTTCCGTATTTGGACTATCCTCAACCACAAACACACGCGCACTGGAGCGGATCATCGCTCGTCAAAATCTTACGACGGAGCTTGCCGATCTCGTTGTTGTGACGATGCTGGCAAGGCCGCAACGGCCCTCAAAGTGATTGCGATCACCCGCGACCAACCGACGAGTTTATTCCAGTTGTAGAATCCGCGGACGCGAAATCGCCGAACGAATCACCGCGTTCAACAATACGCCCATCGAACTGACCCCAGCTTTCAGATGGCTGTTGATCCTTGCCTTCGATTCCATCGCTGGATTGATGCCGCCTCCAGCGGCAATCACAATCTAGGGGACTTCATTTCTGAACTGAAAACAATTCTCGAGCTTTCGCGCGTTCGGCCCGAGAGCAACGCGATGCGCTTTGACGTGAATCGCGTGGCCAGCTACTATCTCCATCAATGGGCGGATATCGAGCCACTGCCAACTGATCCTAGTCCTCATTGAACAGCGATTTCGACCTTTGCGAGCCTAAGAATGCACGATGAAGAATCTGCGATCGAAGCAAAAGTACAGCAGCGATTGATTCCATTCTGGCCGAGCAGCAAACGACTTTGCTGCTTCGATGCACAGCAGTTAGCCTGGCTCTAGCTGGGATCGAAACGAGCCGCACCGAACTGGAAGCCGAATGTCAACGATTGCAAAGTGAGCTCGAAGCAGTTCGCGCTCATGCCAAGGCCGATCGTGAAGGTGAGAAGTTAGCCAGCGAAGCATTTTCAAAGCATCAACACGAGTATACCGAGACAATTCAGATCACATTGTTGAGAGATTTGGTGAGGTTGCATCTTGAGGAGGTAGGACAACCAACGAGATCATGAAATGGCTGGGAGTTGATCACAGTTCGTTGAACGAATTCGTGAGGTTGTGAATCGCGTGGAAAGGTTTCGAGCCGAAGACGATCTCTGCCATTCCACAGTGGGATATTCTCGGAGTCCGGATTGTAGATGAAGGACATAGGACTTCTTGAATGCTCAAAAGGTGGCTTGGATACATGGTGGAAATGGATATGCTGTTACCATCATTGTCCCGACGGTAGATCAATGGAGGCTTCTACCGGTCTGCCAAGTCGACTACTTGGGAATATTGGACTTCCTTGGTCGAGAGTTCATTCACCAGCAATCGCTCGATGGTTATTTCGTTGTGAGCGAAAGAGTTCTCACCACTCATTCAAATAGTCCTCAGCACATCTGATGTTTAGCGAACTGACGCAACATTCCCCATTAGTTTATAGAAGGGTCGAGGTGCGATGATTTGAGACGTGGGATTGTTAGTCGCCTTTTCAACGACGTGAGGCGATTCCGTCGATGATGTGTTGTGGGTCTGCGTCGTGCCCCGACACCACCCTACGCCTTGACACCACCCTAAACCTTGCGGTTGCCATCGACAGTCCCTAAAAACGAAACGGACTGGTAACAAATCCATGAGTGGCGTTTGACTGCCAAACAGTTCCCTGACACGCCTGTTACGTCAAATACTGTTCTCCGAACGAATGATATCCAAAATCAATTGCAGATTTTCGTCGCCAAACGTATTCTCAATTTCGTAAATCAATTGAATCCATTCATTTTGAAAATGCTCGTTATCGTTAACCCCAAACAAGAACGTACTGAGGTGGTCCACGGTTGACGGCGCGGAGACTCTAAGATTGTAGGACTTGAGAGCACAACTTAGAGGGCCAGATGGCCAAAAAGCAACGTCAAGCAGTCAAGCGAACCCGTCGTACTTGATCGTGAATTCAAACATCAGACCGTTCAGATGTTGCTCGATAGTCTTTCACGCCAAGGCTATACCCAATGCCTCTGATTTCGCGAATATCGTCTACAACAATTCGGCTACATGCCCACAAGAAAAAGGCGTCAATACCTTGTTCAAGGAACCCTCAGCATCTTTGGCGATACGCCATCACCCAAAAAGTCTGGTGTAGATTGTATCAAAACGTAATCGAAATCACTGCAAAACGAATCCTCGAAACAGTTTCGCAGGTGAGTTGCGGGTGGGCGGGATTAATAAACCAGTGTCATTCCCAGAACGGCACTGTTTTGGATGACGTCGCGGTCGCTGACCGTGGTGATGTTGATGAGTGCGCAAATCCCAGGCTGCGGACATACTCAGCAGAAAATTTGCAGTTGCTGGTGACGTATTTTGAATATCCCAGAACCAACTGGTTGTTGAATTCAAATTCTGAGCCTTTGGCGGCCTGGGTAATCGTGAACTCCAACTGCGCTCAGATACGAAGGCAAGTCACTGTTGTTCAACATCCAGGCCGCTTCCGGGGTAGGCACTCACTACGTGGTTCGTTACTGGCCATGGATCAGTTGTCGAAGTGTATTCAGCCCAAGATCAGGCGATAGTAGTCCAGGCGGTTACAAACCGACCATGCACTGTTGTAGTTGCGCCAAATTGATTGGCATCAAGATGCTCCGCAACCAAGCCACGTAAATCGAATTGTATGAAACCGCCGCCGAGTCGCAAATGTACTGGGCCGTTGCCTCCCGTACGGTAGGAAAGGTTGGCGGCCATATTATTGAGTTCGCCGCGTGATTTTGAATCAACCAGGCGAATACCGCGCCCACCATTGATGGCAGCCAATGAGAACTCCCAGTTGTAATCGTGGTAACCGACACCAATGCCTTCGGCGAGCCCTGCAAAATAATGCCAGTTCACCGCTTGAGTGAATGGACTGAGGTAATGAAGTCACCGAAGCCACTATTTTTCTTGCCGATGTAAGCGTACCATGGCGATGCGTTCAGGTTGCCGAACAAGGCGTAAGCCTGACGCATCTGCAAGCTCCCTTGTTTGAAGTCGCCAAATGAGAACACGTCTGAGAATAGGATTTCGGTGTAAACACTTGAAAATGAATTCACGCGCGCTGTGGCGTGCGCGTTTGCTTGCAGGATTCGAGCGTCGGTAACGGTGTCCCCCGAGAAATCGGTGGGGAAGCGACCAAGGTAAGGGAAGTGGTCTGTCCTATTGGTTGAGCCGGCAAGAACCGAACCCTCGCCTGGCCACCCGTGATAATTTGGGGACTAATAAAATCTTGATTCGCCTGATATTCCAAGATGAGAATTTCTTTGTCCGTTTGGCGATTTTGAAAATCCAACAGTTCGCCTGTCAAACTGGAATCCAAAACAAGCCAGTTGCAGCAGAAGTTTGTGGATCTGTCACGGATTGAAAATCAAATGAATCAAGCGTTTGTTCCCAACTCGGCGCAGGAGTGGCAACTTGGTGCATTTCGTTGGATGGCATGGTCGCGCCCGACGTCGCCGGTGTCGGCCAAATGGATTCGTTTCCTGAATAGGAGGTTGGTGAAGCGCTTTCCTGTTGCCAAGGTCGTCCTGACCAATCGTATTGGTTTTGTTGAGCAACAGCACTAGTGGCGTTCCCAGAAACCAAACGGACAAGGCTAAGATCGTCAGGTTGCGGAGCTTGCGCATTGTATTGTACCGAACTGAACTGCGTGAGCGAATTACGACCAAGGGTTGGGTTATCGTCATCATCGGACTTTTTGGGCTGGGTAGTTTGGCGTGATTTTTCGGATCGGCAAAAGTTTGCCACGAATTTCGCGGTTTTCGCTGTTTCCGCGGGACTAGTCGAAATGGGTGTGGTGATTTGTCCTTGCCACAGTTCGTTTATTTGTCCGCATTGGGCGATGCATCCGATTGGATTTCGATAAAAATAATAAGGAGTCTTGGAATGAAGTTTGAATGAACAGTTGCAACAAGTTGTTTTTGGTGTTGCGAATGAAGTGCTTTGGCGTAATTGCGGTTTTGTGGCTGGGATTGTCCTTGTCGGTCATGGCGCAGGACGAATTCGAGTCGTTCCCCAATCAACTACGGCAAAACAGAATCTAACGATACAGTTGCCGAGTTGATCCGACGGATGGAATCGGGCGAAGTGCAATTGAAATGGCACGACGATATGGGGTGGCTTCCATCCATTCTCGATGAGCTCAAGGTGCCGACCTCTAGCCAAGTCATGGTGTTTTCCAAGACCAGCTTGCAGATTCGCAACATTGAACCAGACAACCCTCGGGCTGTATTTTTTAACGATGATGTTTACGTCGGGTATGTCCCCGGAGGGAAGCTGATCGAGCTGTCGGCAGTCGACAGCCAGCAAGGTGCCATGTTTTACTCATTGCCACAGCTGAAGCGAGACATGCCTTTGGTCAAGCGGGAGGATTCCGCTTGCCTTTCCTGTCACGGCACATCCAAAACCAAAATGTTCCAGGATATTTAGTTCGCAGCGTTTATCCAGATGTCGATGGACAACCCATTTACAGCTTGGGAACGGTTACAACGGATCATACCACTTCGTTTTCAGAACGTTTTGGTGGTTGGTATGTTACAGGCGACCACGGTGAAATGCGCCATCGCGGCAACGCGATTGCGAAGGCCGATATCAATCAGCCAATTGAATTCGAGCACGGGGCGAATCAACTCGAACTTCCGAGAAATGTAAACACCTCGGATTATCCGGGAGGTGGGAGTGACATCGTTGCGCTGATGATTTTGGAGCATCAGACTCAGGCGCACAATCTGATTACGGCTGCGAATTATGAAGTGCGCCGGGCACTGAATTATCAAAGTGTGATGAACGAGGCATTGGATCGCCCCAATGAATATCGCAGCGACAGTACGCTGCGGCGCATCGACAAGGCGGCAAGTCGATTGGCGGATTACATGTTGTTTCGTGACGCGGAACAATTCGAATCACCCGTGAAAGGTACATCGAATTTTCAAACTGAGTTTGAGCAGGCGACCAAGTTGGATGACAAAGGGCGTTCGATTCGCCAGTTGGATTTGCAGAACCGATTGTTTCGATATCCGTGTAGTTTTTTGATTTGCTCCAAGTCGTTTGACGAACTGCCCGACCAGGTCAGAACGTTGACGCTCAAGAAAATTAATAACATGTTGTGCCAATTGCAGAACGACGAGTGCGACGCCGATTTGCGTGAGCATTTTTCTGTTTTCACGCCTGAGATCGCACAGGCCACGCACGAGTTGTTGATTGGCCTCAAACCGGAGTATGCGGAGTTAGCGTCGCCGATCCAATCTGTTAATCCGATCAATTGAACACTAGACGATTGATGAGTTGTCCGGGCAGGGGGAAGTGTGAGCCGAGGGACGTAAGTCCCCGGGCAAGTTGACATTGTGTTTGCTCGAGAGTTGCCAATGCGAATACCCGGACGCTTACGCGTCACGGCTCACAATGCAAATACTCACAATGCAAATACTCGGAACCACTGAAACTGCCTGATCCAAAAATTTCATTGAGCCGAAGGACGAAAGTCCCCGGGCGGGCTGCAGGGGATTTACGGTATTCCAGTCGCTTCGTGGCAACTACATTGTCATGCCGGCACCTAGCCCGGACGCTTACGCGTCACGGCTCACAATCAACGATGTTATGCGCGTTGACTTTGATGATTCAGGGGCAACCAGGCGCCGTCGCTTGAACTGCTGGCGACGGCTTGTTGGATAAAGTTCATGCCATCCACACCATCATTAACGTTTGGATAAATGGTGTTGCGGTTTTCAGGTTTGCCGCCAGCGATGACTTCCGACATCGCGTCAAATGCAGAGCGGTAGACGTTGGCAAATGCTTCAAAGAATGCCTCCGGATGTCCGCTTGGTAATCGGCATGCTCCGGCGCCAGCGCTGTTCATATACGGCGCATTCGGATCTCGCGTGTAAATCTTGTGCGGTTCGCCGTTGCAACGAACAATCATCTCATTGGGGTTTTCCTGCCGCCAAATAAGTGAACCTTTCGTTCCGTCGATTTCAATGAACAAATCGTTTTCGCGGCCATGGCTGATTTGCGAAGCCGTGACCGTTCCCAGTCCACCGTTCTGAAATTTGATCATCGCCGTGCCGTAGTCGTCCAGTTGCCGGCCCGATTCGAATGTTCGCAGCAGGCAGCTAATTTGGTCTGGCAACAGGCCGGTCATGTAACGAGTCAAGTTATACGCGTGTGTTGCGATGTCACCGAAACATCCAGCAGCACCGCTTCGCTTCGGATCGGTACGCCATGCCGCCTGTTTTTGATCGGATGACTCCAGGCGAGTGCGAAGCCAGCCTTGGATATAGCACGCGAGTTGCCTGAATTTCTCCCAACTCGCCGTGTTGAATCATTTCACGAGCCTGTCGAACCAGAGGGTAGCCCGTGTAGTTGTGTGTCACTCCAAACACGACGTTTGAGTCTTCAACGGCTTTGGCCAAAACTTCCGCTTGTTCCAAATCCAGCGTCAACGGCTTGTCACACATCACATGGAAACCTGCGTTGACGGCCGCCAAAGCAATTTCAAAATGCATGTGGTTCGGCGTCGCGATGCTGACGAAGTCCACGCGTTCCGCCGAGGGGCGTTTGCTTTCTTCGGCAAGTAAATCCTGATAGGAAGTGTACGCTCTGTCTTGCGGAATGTCGTAATCGGGTGCCGATGATTTTGCGCGTTCTGGGTCCGATGAAAGCGCCCCGGCAACCAATTCAGCGCGGTTATCCAAACAAGCAGCGATGGAATGAACTCGTCCAATAAACGATCCTTGGCCGCCGCCGATCAGGCCCATTTTCAATTTTCGATTGATTGGTGGATTGATTCCCATGTTCGGTTTGCCTGCAAGTTTTCTGTGATTGATATTTGCTTTAACCACCAGTTTAACTCGTGTACCAGCCCAAGGTAGCCCCAGAGTTTGACTGCGGATTGTCAGACGACTGAGAAGTGGGGAGTGCAAAAAAAGAAACGCCTGTCAGCGAAATGCGAAACAGGCGTCGACTATTTACGGATCTGTTTGAAGTTTGGTCAACTAGTCTCCAAAGTTGGTCGTTGCCAATTGTTTCAGGGCATCCAGAAGAGCGAGTACTCGATCTCGCGGAATCTCGGACCAATCATCGGCTTTGTGTCGAATGATGCAAAGTTTGAATGCCTCGCTCGCTGAGTCGAGATCTTCTGGGAGATCATGAAAACTGGCAAACAATTGGATGGCCGGCGAAGTTGCTTCGCTGGTCAGTTCGATTCGATCCTCTGCGGAATCGGAACCTCCAGATTTTCCGCCATTCGATTCGTCACCGAAATCGGGACCTTCGTCGCGAGGGCCGGGAACGTACTCGTCGGTGTATTCTTTTGGCTTTTTCTCTGACGTTGGATCATCTGAAATCGAAAGCGACTGCAATTCTTCTTCGACTTCGGAATCAACGATGTCTTTGGCGTTTGGCTTCGCATTGGGATCACCGCCCATGGCTTCCCATCGCTGGTTTCTCATTTGCGAAACGGACCATTTATTCTGAACGGCACCTTCCAACCACATCTCGGCGTCGTCCCAATCCAAGGCGGCATAGAAATGGCTCCAGTAGACGCCAGTGTATTCCGTAAACGATTCACCGAATCGTTCGTAAGTGCGTCGCAATCGGCCGACGTGTTGCGGGGAAACGCCACCGACCATTCGCGCCCAGGATTCATCCGAGTAGTGCGATGCCGCCAGTTCTTGCGACATCAACTCGTCTCGCCACTGGACGATGATTTGTCCCTTTTCCCAATTCGTCGTTGAGATCAGGTTTTGCCATTGTCCGATGAAAATGGTCGACTGCTTGATGGTTTCTTCGATTTCAATATCGGCCGAGGAATCCATGGCCGTTTCTTGATTGGGTGAATTCATTTCAGAATAGACTTTCGCTGATTCATCCTGGATTGATGTTCCATGGCATCGCTTTGCCTGGAGGTGCCGACATCTGATTTGCTGGACACCGAGCGACTAACTTAACCGCCAATTGGCCAATGGAAAGAGCAAGCGTTCAATTTTCAGGAAAATGGAAAGCTTTGCAGGTCGGCGCAATTTTGAATTGCTCGAAGCGTCGTGGAAAACCTGTCAGCGACAATCGTTTATTTGCCTTGTTTGGGTTCTGCGGGTTTGGCGGTTTGAACTGGATTCTGCACAACGATCAAGATGTTTCGGAGACTGGTTTCGGCCTTGTCTTTTGACTCGTTCGCCGTTGATTGACGTGAACGTCGTGATGTCAGTTCGCGAAACAGATTTTCTTGTGCGGCTGCGATCGCGGTTTCGTTTTGCGTTTCGGCTAGAACCATTGCCTTGTTTTCTTCGGAAAGGGTAGGGGGTTTTTGGTTTTCTATCCGATTGAGATTGTTCAGTTCGATGCGGTCACCCTCGATCGACAACTGTGCATTTTGTTGCCCCAAGTCAAACACATTGTCAGCAATCAGGATTTGATTGCCAGCCACAATGTTTTGAAATTCAGAGATGTTGTTGCGCTTTTCATTTGAGCGTTTCGTGTTGTCTGAATCCATACTCTTCGACATCTCGGCAAGGTCACTATTAATGCCTCGTTGTTGATTCAACATTGGTGCCGAGAAATTGCTGACCGGCGGTTCTGACCGTGTTTGTTGAACGGCCTTGGATTCTAAATCATCAGCGTCGAAGTTGCGTGACGTCTGTGGAGCAATGGGTTTGACGATTGAATAATTCGAAAGTTCTTTGAGCGTTGAATCCAGATCATCGATGGGAATCGTTGCCAGATAGAACTGCAACGTTGTGGAATTCTGTTTATTCAAGGCATCGACCGATGAATCCATGTTGAATGCGTGAAGGGTCTGATGCAACGCCGGGTTAGCGGCCTGATCGGGTGCGATCTCAACCAACCAGCCTTCCTCGATCGGCAATTCCACATTTTTGTTGTCAATTTCAAAAACTTCGTTCCAGGCACTGTCAGCAAAAGCGGTTTCCATTTTGTTCGCATCGAAAATATTGGCGCTTGGCCTGGAACCTTCTGCATCGCCTGATGCGATCTGAGCTTGCATTGGCAATTCAGGTTCCGTTTGCTGGAAATGACTTTCGTCGTCGCTTTTGAGGTCAGCAGGACTTCTCGTTATGGGCAAAGCGGATTTGGGCCGCTCGATACTTCGGCCTTCATCACCAGCCAGTCCACCTGGAGCGATTCCGCTCTTGGACATTTCACTTTGTGCAATCTCATTGCCACCTTTGGCGTTGCCAAAATTAGTCGATTCAGCGCCGCCGGCGACGGCGCTTTTTTTCATCTTCTCGTCGCTCGCCATTTTCGACGGCGAGCCGGCTTCCTCGGGTAGGTCTTCGGTGACGGCCAAGGCATCGACTTCCTTGGCCGAATCCATTGATGTTTCCATCGCGACCTCTGACGTTCCGCGATTCATCATATAAAGCGTGCTACCCAAGCCAACAATGCCGACAAGGCTGGCTGCCAAAACCAGAATCGAAGTTCTCGACCAGCGATGTTCAACGCGTTTGGGCGAAGTGCCGCCAGTTCCTGTTTTCGTTTTGACGGTTGGAGTTGAAGCGGCTGTGGACGCGGCAGCTACCGTAACGGTGGTCGCAGCAATGGCCGACATAACGTTTGCCTTGAGGTTGCCAGGGGCCGAGGGCTTGGGGAGCAATCGAAATTGTCTCGAAAGCGATTCGGCTTCCAGAACTGCGGCTTGGAACTGAGCGTCTTCGTTCATCAGACGATCAGCAAGCGCGCGTTCATCGTCGGTCAATTGACCGTCAACATAACCACTTACTAAATCTTCTGAGAAACGACGATTCATCTTTCGGCTCAAGTCCCGTAATATTCCATTGTAATTTCGACTAATTTGGTGTGGCCCCGATGGCCTCAAGTTCCTGTTTCAGTTGTTGTCGAGCGCGGTGTAACCGGCTGCGTACCGTCCCCACCGGGATTTCCAGCACGTCGGCAATCGCGTCGTAGTCCATTTCGTTCAACTCACGCAAGACAATGATGGTTCGGTGTTCTTCGCTCAATCGCTGCAACGCGATGTGCAACTGTCCGATCGTTTCTTCCGATTCAATTCCGCCTGCAGGGGCCGTCGACTGGTCGGCAATATCAATTGCCTCACCGTCATGGTTGTGCAGCGAGGCTGTTGGTTTGCGTCGGCGTAAACGGCTGATTGCCAGATTTCGCCCGATGCGGAACAGCCAGGTATAAAAGGCACTTTGGCCCCGAAACGAATCGAGTCGACGAAACGCTTGGACAAAAGCGTCTTGTGCTATATCCAGCGCTTCCGCTTCGCATCCCAGAACGTGAATCAAACTGCCATACAAACGATCTTGATAGCGTTCGACCAGATGCCCAAATGCCTCATGTTTCCCGTCCAGGGTTGCCTGGATCAAGAAGGAGTCATCGTGGTCATTTCCCAGTCGATTCATGGCTTGGACGTGCTGGTAACGGAAAAGTTCCGCGGAACAATGAAATGGTTACAACGCTCACATTGTACCGGTTTTGCTGAACAATTGTTGCTTGGTTCGTTAATCAAGCCTCGGGTTTCGCGACAGAGGGTTGAACGGATCGTTGCCGCCGGGACATGAAAATTGCGTACACAATGAAGCCTGCTAGTACCGTAAAGGCACTTACCCACTGACTGATCGAAAGTGTCGTTCCGAACTGGCCACCTTCGTCGGTGCGAATGATTTCAAGTACGAAGCGACTGATGGGATAGGCGATCATGAGTACTGAAAAAACCTGACCATCGAATTGTCGGATGGGATACAAGAAAAATAGAGCACCGCACAACAGGAACGCATTCACAGCCGCGTAAATCTGCGTCGGATGAATCGCCAGCGACCGTTCCGGGAGCAACTTTGCCGAGACGCTTGTTGCTCCCAATCGCTGTACAACCACCGTGAAGTCCAGCGGAAAATCGAGTTGTTGA
Organism: Pirellulaceae bacterium; assembly: GCA_041399045.1. GTDB lineage: Bacteria > Planctomycetota > Planctomycetia > Pirellulales > Pirellulaceae > BJ22. The sequence continues at coordinate 77,555 of JAWKTO010000003.1, forward strand.
TTCTTCAGGACCTGTAAACGTTGGGGTTCGGGTGGAGCGATCATGATGAGATCTCCCGCCTGAATTCCGTAGCTGAAAAGCGGCGAACTTTTACCAATACTTTTAACCGTAAAGGGAAATCGTTTTTTTGCCTCTGAATCCGTTGTGGGAATCAGCTCCAGACCGAGCAGTTCGCCGTTTTCCAATTGTTGAAAATATGGGGGCGAGCCGGCAGGGAAGGTCAGCCCCAGAGGAAACTCCGTTCCACAAACACCTCCAAAACAACAGCCGTTCATCAGGCATCCGATGCGCCCGATTGCCAGCCCCAGGATCATTGCCGGCGCCAGGACATCCATCGTTCTTGCAATTGGCAGTCCAGAGCGAAAGAAATAAATCATGGCGCCGATCAGTCCGCCGATCAGGCTGCCATAGACGACCAGGCCACCTTTAGTCATATCCAGAATGCCCCACAGTGAGCCACTTGCGAATTCGTTCCAATATTGGATGACGAAAAACACTCGCGCTCCAACCAATCCCGAGACAATCATCACGAAACAAAGTGTCAGTGTTTTTTCGAGGCTGATCCCGGCCTGCGGAGCTCTTAGCGCGACCAAGCTGATCCCCCCCAAAATCGCGAACATCAGAAAGACACCGTAACCGCGGATCGCCAAACCGCCGTTGATAAAGGGCCCTGCCGGATCGTCTGGGTTCACGATCGGAACTGACAGACGCGGCATAACGAAGTACAGAACGGCGGCCACGATCATGTAAACCGGAATAAACTCGCGTGCGACGGCGGCGAAGCGCTCGGTGCGATAACTGATCGCAAGGTAAATGGCTCCAAACACAAGCCAGAATCCCAATATCCAAGTGGGAAACCAATCTTGCGGAACGATGAACAGTGTTTGTTGCATGTGACCTGGATATTGTTGGTTTGCAACCGGTTAATTGTTGCGGTCGCTCAAAGGGTTATCAATTCATTATCGATGAGTCGTGTGTTTCCAACCCGACACGCAATCAAAATAACAAGTGTCGATTCGGTGTCCGTGGCTGGTTCCAGCGTATCGGGATTTGCAATGGTGGCATAGTCGATATCATGAATTCCACCGTGACGCAGGTTTTCTTGCATCTCCAACTGGATCGCTTCCAAGGGCTTGGTTCGCGTTCGAAGTTGCTCGGCAGCGAGTAGCAGACTTCGGCGAATCGCAAGTGCTGTTTGTCTTTCTGGTGGTGAAAGGAAACGGTTACGAGAACTCATTGCCAGTCCGTCGGGATCTCGGCAAATCGGAGCGACCATGATTTCGCAATTGTGATTCAGGTCGCGAACCATCGCCTTGATGACGGCAACCTGTTGAAAATCCTTTTGTCCGAATACTGCCAAAGCCGCCTCGCTAAGGTTCAATAATTTCAGCACAACCGTGCAAACGCCTTGGAAATGGGTCGGTCGAAATTCGCCCTCCAGTTTTCTGGCTACATGCGGGGGCGAAACATGAGTTGAAAAGCCTGCCGGGTACATCAATTCATTGGTTGGGCAGAAGACAGCGTCCACTCCTCGGTCGGCCAGCAACGCGCAGTCCGCATCCAATGTACGTGGATATTTGGCCAAATCCTCGTGTGGTGCGAATTGAGTTGGATTGACAAAAATCGTCGCAATGACGCGATCGGAGCAACGTTTTGCCGTGTCGACCAAACTGAGGTGCCCGTCATGCAGAGCACCCATTGTGGGTACGATCGCAATGCGTTCCCCCTGATTCCGCCAAGGCCGAACGATTTGTTTCAGTCCAGCGATGGATTCGACGATTTCCATTTTAAGTGCAATTGAAAAAGGTGTCAGGTTGGCTGCCACATTCCCGCTTTTGCCCGAATTTCGCGCCTTTGGCGAATCGGATTGAAAATCGAATACAGAAAACGGTGATTTGGCAGAAAACTTCAATTGTCGCATTTTCCCGGAAACATGGTCAGATTAAAATAGCAGTTGCCGCGTCCCACTTTTCAAGGTTCTGCTTATTCGATTCCAATTGCCGGCTGGTTTAACCTGCCGATTTGTTTTCGGATGCGTTACCATTTACCCAAAGACACCCCCGTCTGAATTCGAATGAAAACCTGGGAGGCAAAACGATGAATGTCGATGCCGAAATGTCGAGCGATGTCGAAATGGAAGAAGAGGTCGGTTCCCAACGATTTCTGTTCTTCAATCTGGTCCCCAGCTGGACGGTGAGCTTTCTCACGCACGTGATCATCCTCGTCATATTTGCGCTTTGGGTCCTGCATACTCCGCCAGAGCCCAAGGTGACGTTTGAAGCCTCTACAGCAACAAATGACAGTGATGCGGACTCGTTGGATATCGGTGACGTTGATTTGGATTTGCCGACTTTGGATTCGTTGGAGGAGTCTGCGATAACCGAAACACAGACGTTGTCCGAAATCACTCCCACCGAACTTGAGTTTTCCGAGCCAGCGTCAATGGCTACCGATTTATCAATGCTAGACGCTTCGCCGTTAGGGGCAGTTCCTGCGGGCGCTGAATCGGGAGGCGGGGAACTGGCTGCTCGAAGTGGCGAAGGCCGAAAAAACGCGATGAGCAACGGCGCTTCGGCCGAGAGTGAGGAATGCGTTGACCTGGCTTTAGAATTTCTCGCTCGCCACCAACTGGAAGACGGAAGCTGGAATTTTGATCATACCGTCGGCAGTGGCAATCGTTCGCGTCGCAATCCTGGTCAATTGACTTCGGCTCGCGCAGCAGCGACAGGACTGGCACTCATGGCGTTTCTGGGGTGCGGCGAAACGCATAAAGAAGGTCGATACCGAGATACCGTTCAAAAGGGCTTGCATTATCTGGTTGAAACGCGAGGACAAAAAACGACCAACGGTTTTTCCTTTTTTGTTGCGGACTACGGCGACAATATGTACTCACACGGAATTTGCGCCATCGCGATTTGCGAAGCCTATGCAATGACGCATGACAGTTGGCTTAAAGGGCCGGCGCAAGGGACGTTGGACTTCATTGGCTATGCTCAGCATCCGGGTGGCGGTTGGCGTTATCTTCCCCGGGTTGAGCCAGGAGATACGTCGGTCGCTGGTTGGCAGATCATGGCGATGAAAAGTGGACTTTTGAGTGGCTTGGAGGTCGATACGAAGGTACTAAACAATTCCAAAAAATTTCTCGATCAAGTTTCCATTCGATCGGGTGCCTTTTATGGATACATGGAACCGCCCGAGTACAACAACATTGGACACCACAAAGGGCGTACTGCGATCGGTTTGCTGTGTCGGATGTATATGGGATGGCCTAGAGAAAATCCCGCTCTTGGTGAAGGTGTTGAATGGTTGGCGAACCGTGGCCCTTATCTGGGAAGCCGCGATAATCCTCGTGGCGCCGACATGTACTACAACTACTATGCCACGCAAGTCTTGCGGCAATGGGGCGGCGACGACTGGAAGAAATGGAACGAGAAAATGCGAGATTACCTTGTTGAGTCTCAGGACAAAGACGGTGCGGAACGCGGTAGCTGGTATTTTCCAAGTGGTGATCTAGGCTCCGAAGCTGGAGGACGCATCTACTGCACAACCATGGCGGCTTTAACGCTAGAGGTTTATTACCGCTACCTGCCGATCTATCGCGAAGAAGTTTCGCCCGAAAAACTGATCCTGGATTGAGTCAGTTGTTTTCAGATTTGTTTGCAATTCGATGCACCGGAAATGCGTCAACGTTTTGCGCTTGGAAAACGTGCTGTAACGGAACATGACGTAGCTGAACATGACGTAGCGGAACTCGCAAGAGTTCCGACAGCTCAAAATGTCGCAAACGATCGGCTAACGTTTACGTTGAAAGCCAGGCACGGGCTTGACTTAGAACTGCAGAATGCAGCCGCCCCAAGTGAGACCTGATCCGAAACCAGCGGTTAGAACTTTGTAACCAGGTTGGATTTGCCCCGACACGACGGCTTCATGCAAACAGATGGGGATGCTCGCGCCCGAGGTATTGCCGTAGCGATCGACATTGACGAATACTTTTTCGGCAGGGATGGAAGCCGCTTCCGCCGCCGCATCGATGATCCTGCGATTCGCCTGGTGAAACACAAACAAGTCGATGTCGTCGTGTCGCAATCCGGCATCGCCAAGGAGGGTGTCGATGATTTCGGGAATCAAACGCACGGCCCATTTGAACACCGTTCGCCCTTCCATCTTCAAAAAATTGTCGCGTTGAACAATGTTTTCAGCGGTTAATGGATAACGCGAGCATCCGCCTGGAACAATCAAGGTATGGCCTAACTCTCCCTCGGAACCCAATCGGTAGGCCAGCAATCCTCGTGGATTTTCTCCAGTATTGGATTCGTCGACATTCTCCTTTGAAAGTACTACGGCTGCGGCGCCATCGCCGAACAACGGATAGGTTTTGACATCTTTGGGGTCAACAACAAACGTCATCTTGTCTGCCCCAACAACCAAAATATTTCGATGGTTGCCCGAAGCGAGGAATTGAGCCGCTGTGACAAGGGCATACATGAACCCGGAACATGCCGCGTTCATGTCAATCGCACCACATTTGGCTCCGAGGTTGGATTGGACCATGCAAGCTGTCGATGGCGTGAAGTGATCCGGCGTCATCGTGGCAACAAGAATAAGATCAATATCGGAAACATCGAGTCCTGACGAGGCAATGGCGTTTTTGCAGGCCTCCGTCGCCAGATCGCTGGTTGCTACACCAGGCGGTGCGTGAAAACGCGATTCGATTCCAGTTCGCTGGATAATCCAATCGGAATCGTAGCCTAAAGCTCCAAGGGCCGTATTGGAAACCGCCTGGTCTGGGATTCCCAATCCTGTTCCAGCTACAAAAACGCCCAAAACGGGCGATCGACGAGTTTGAGATGAGGTCGATTGGTTGGGAACTGCCATGCTCATGGAACTACCATTGTTCACGGAATGCGGATCAAAGTACTTTTCGAACTCGGAATATAGACGACTCGACTCGATAATCAAAATCCAAATCGCCAAATGTTAAAACGGCGAGAGTTGGGTAATTTCGACGGGCCAAGAATCCGTTTGCCGCGTAAATCAATTTGAAGACAAAAACCGCGGAAAACCCGTCGAAAACGTGTTCAAAAGTCCTATCGGGATAACAGCCCCCTCGAAAGAGGGTGTTGTGGGGTTGGGAATCGGATAAATTGTTGTTTTCCGAAACGCTGGATTTGGGGGAGTAGCTAGCGATTGAGGTTAGCGAGGTGAAAAAACCGGTCGCTATCTGTCAATAGTGGAACCACAAGTTGTTGGAGCAGGTTTCGGAGAGCTGTACCAACCGCAGTTTGCAGAAGGCTGACAGTTCCAGGAATCACAACAGGAAGGTAGAAAAAAACGCTATGAGCCTAATGGCAATCCTATATCATTTGGTCCCTGAGTCACCGGTTTTAGTGGCATATAACCATGATGCCAAATTGGGAACTGGGATCAACGTTCCTTCAATTCATTCAGGAAAACCCCGTGTTTTGGCGTCCTCAGACGCTGGAGGCAATGGAACTAACCTTGGTATCAACCAAAACGGGCTGGTGGTTGGTTGGGTTTCTCGACGCAAGGCGTTTGAGCCAGTCAATCCGCAGTCACGCAACGCACTTTGTCGGCAACTGTTGAAATGCTCGTCGGCTCGCCGAGCAATGACATTGGCGATGGATGGGTTGGCAAGTGGTGAATATTTTGGCGTCGACTTCATCATAGCCGATGCGGAAAATGGCTGGGTTGTTCACGGTGGAGATGACGTTGAATGCACTGAGTTAGTCGATGGTTTGACCATTCTCAGTTCTTACGACGCCGAAGATCCAAATGACGAACGAGTTTCGATGGCCCATCGACTTCTGACGTTGCAGAACTTGGACTCGCCAATCAAGTTCTTGGCAGTGGCCAGCAAAGTGTTTGCCCGTGGGCCAAGCATTCCGGGACGCCCGAGCATGGTGATCCGTCGACCTGATTACGAAACGGTCAGCTCTACGTTGATCGCGTTAGGCAAAAAGCCCCGGGACGCAATCTATCAATTTGCGGCTGGTGCACCTGACGAAGCGAAGTTTGAGGATTATTCGCCAATGTTGCGTGATATTCTGAGTCGGGGGATTCGCGAGTCTCGAACAAAAGCAAGTGTGTCTTGATCGACACTCTGAATTGAAAATAACAAAAACGGCACCTGATTTGGGTGTCGTTTTTTTGTTTTGGCGTTTTGGACCGCTGATGGCTACGCCGACTTCTTCTTTCGCAGAGTGGAAGACGTTTTTTTGCGAGGTGATGTCTTTTTAGGCAGTCGTTTGTCGCTCACGTTCAGCTCGTAAAGCAGGCGATTTCCGGCTTTACCAACTTGAATAGCTGCTCCAGTTTTACGCAATACATAAGCGATCCGTTGACTTTCTCCGCGATTGAGGCCGGTTTCACGAGCCAAGTCCGCGGTGTCGAAAACACGCGGCAAAGCTGCAGGCAAAAGAGAATTCAAATCGTCCGTGGACTGAAAATAAGATGTCTCCAGAATACTCAGCAAATTTTGGTCGGCCACAACAAAATCGGATTCACGCCAGCGGCGTCGCCGCCCGTGGCCGGGGTAGCGAGTTTCCACGATTTCAACCAGCGGCACGATTAACCGAAGGTTTGTATGCGGGAAAACACGAGTGAAATGAAGCAGTTCATCGAAGATATTAAACAGTGTTCTTCGCCGTGGACTCCAACGCTCAGAAACTGGCCTGCCTTCGGGAGAATCCAATCGCACGATCCGTTTGCGGGCGACAATCGGCTTGACGATATCGACCTGATGTTTCTTCAGGAGCGTTGCGGTTTTGTCTCGAATGGCTGCAAGGCTACTGTGTTGGATCTCGACAAGGCGTTCACCATTGACAACGTCGATGCGAAAACGCCCGAGACGCACTTCGGTTTCCGCTCCGTCCTCGGCAAACGCTTGTTTAAGTTGTTTGTGAAGACTCGTTTCCATTTCGCTGCTCGAAAAACGCTCTTTTTCGAATGCTTTGATTGTTGCTAGACTGCAACAACCGATCGACCCATCGGTATTCTTTTTATCCAACATCGACCAGAAACGGAAATATCAATGTCGGAAACCATGCCGCAAACTGGAATTGCCGAAGAAATCACACACTGCATTGGAAATACGCCTTTGGTTCGCCTGCGTCGGCTCACGGAAGGTTGTGCCGCGGAAGTGGTTGCAAAAATCGAGAATATGAATCCGATGTGGAGTGTCAAGGATCGGATTGGTCGCGCCATGATTGATGCGGCTGAGCGTGACGGATTGATTCAAAGTGATACCGTTATTGTTGAACCGACCAGCGGAAACACGGGAATTGCACTGGCGTATGTCTGTGCGGCACGCGGCTATCGTTTGAAAGTCTGCATGCCGGAAAGCATGTCAATGGAGCGTCGGCGTTTGCTCAAGGCACTTGGGGCGGAGTTGATTTTGACACCAGCGGCAGAGGGAATGGGTGGTGCCATTCGGGCTGCGACCGAACTTGCCGACCAAAACGATAACTATTTCATGCCTCAGCAGTTCAAGAATCCTGCGAATCCCGAAATCCACCGGCAAACAACAGCAGAAGAAATTTGGCGCGATACTGGTGGGCAAATTGATATTCTGGTCGCCGGGGTTGGAACGGGCGGGACCATTACGGGCTGTTCAGAAGTATTGAAATCGCGCAATCCAGAGATGAAATCGATTGCCGTGGAGCCGGTAACTAGCCCCGTCATCACGCAGCGGAAATTGGGACAGGCGATTCAACCTGGGAAACACAAGATTCAGGGGATTGGTGCCGGTTTCATTCCGGAAATCCTGAACATTGATATTATCGACGAAGTGGTCACGGTTTCCGATGACGATGCCTTTGAAACGGCACGTCAATTGGCGAAGCTAGAAGGGCTGTTTTGTGGTATCAGTTGCGGTGCTGCGGCATGGGCTGCGATTCAGGTCGCTCGTCGCGAGGAAAACCGCGGCAAGCGAATCGTCGTCATGTTACCCGATCTGGGAGAACGCTATCTTTCGACGAACCTTTATCCAGATGAAGAAACTACTTGAAGTCGCCCTAAATCATTTGAAGTGATTGAAAATTGAATGGCGGAATGGTTTTAAACGTTCACAAAACCTATGCGCTGTTCAAAAGGTTCAAAAGCATTTGGGGATTACAAGGTTTGATTATCAAATGAACTTGACCTTCGAAGGCAACCGGAAGGTTCACCTCGGATCCGGTCATCAGGATCAGGAGTGGATGTGGGGGGGATTGGACTAGTTGCCCAATCAAATCCATACCACTCATGCCTGAAAGGTTTAAATCGATAATCACAGCGCCAAACGAACAGCTTGGAGTTTCCAAGAACTCCTCGGCGCTACAAAAGCTTTCAGGTTGATGGCCTGACAATTCAAATAGTGCTTCGTATGATTCGCGTAGCTCGACATTGTCATCAATAATCGCGATTCGCATATTGGTTGGCTTCCAGGTGCGAGCCCACTGATATTCACAGATAGCGGACTTCAAACAGGGCAAAATTGCTGCAGAAAAAATCTTCTGACAACGCATTGCCGACAAGTAGTTGCAAAGTGAACAAGTCTGATGATGTGAATCAATGATGGTGTTTGGAGTACCTGCAGCACATTCAGCTACTTTTCCTAACGAACACGGCATTCTGTAATTCGGTTGGGAATCGCCATTTGAAAGTTGGGCAGTGGTATTCCAAAACGGAACGGTCGGGTTTTGATTTCAACCCAATCATTAGTTGTGCCGTTATCATATCAGTAGAATGCACTTATTCCAATGTGCTGATTCGTGTTATTCAATTTGACAATCCCTCTATCAAGTCCAACGTGACTCGTTCGTAAATTCTGTGAATCATCGATTTATTGGATTTAATTCGATTTTGAAGATCCTCGGAGTCTTGTAGCTTCATTGCATAAGCAATTTTCCGAATGAACGCGGAATCAGATCCGAGTTCACTGCGGGGAGACGAACTGGTGAGTCGGATCGCGTTTTCGACAGCGCGTAGAAAACGATATCCTTCCACCAAATGCTGTTGGTCACTGTTGGAGATGAGTTTCAATTGGGTTTGCTGCCTCAAAGAGTCAACCGTTTGTGCAATTCGGAGTTCTGGGAATTCGGACAGATACTTCATCTGCAAAAGTTGAGTTAAAAACTCAATGTCTACGGTACCGCCCTCGGACCGTTTCAGGTTGTCGTCAGGGACATCCTTGGCCATGCGACTTCGCATCTCCCGGATCTGTAAAACCACATTGGAATCAAATCCGCCCTCGAGGATGCATGAGCGAATTGCAGCGTCCGCGATCGGAATGAAGTCGCTTTCGGCAACAACGATTCGAGACTTGCACAGAACAAGTCGTTCCCAGGTGGCTCCCGAGCCAGAATGGAAATACCGTTTCAATGCGTCGAGGGAGGTCGCCAACGTTCCGCTTTTGCCAGATGGGCGCAGGCGACTGTCGATTTCGTATAGTTTTCCAAAACGTCCCGATGTCGTGACGACCTTCGTAATTTCCGCCGCCCATTCGCTGAAAAAATGCTGGTTTGTCGTTTTCTTATTGGGATCGATACTCCGGGTATGACCATCTGCTTCATACAAAAAAATCAAATCGAGGTCGCTTTGGTAGTTTAATTCTGCGCCTCCCAGTTTCCCGCAGGCAACAATTGCATACCGACACTCGCTACCGCCACTATCATTCTCTACTTGGGGAACCCCCAATCGCCTTGCCGTATTCTTGAAACAATATTTGGCGACCGTTTCAAGGCAAATATCTGCAATATCGGACAGAGCACGACTGACGGTTCTTTGATCGACCGCACCCATCAATTCCTGAACTCCCACTCTGAGATGTTGCGATTGTTTGAAACTGTGGACAATCGGATCGATGTCGGTTGCGCCTTTTAGAAGCGAATTCAGATTGGTACGCAGCCAGGCCTTAGGCGCAATACTTTCGACGAGCAAAGCATCCACCAATTCGTCAATCATCCCTGGGTTGGTGCGCAGGATGGATGTCAGGTAATCAGCCGATGCGCAAAGCCTGACGAACAATTCCATGGACGGAGGTGAAACTGAAAAAAGTTCCCACAAAACTCCTTTGGCCCCTAAATTGTCCGCAACCGAACGCAAGGAAATCAACGTCCCGTCGGGATCTGGTGTGTTGGATATTTCGCGAACCAGTTTAGGCGCGATCGCCGCAAAAAAATGTCGACATCGTTGATGTGAAAGAAAAGGAATCGTTTCTGTAGCACAAGAAATGAAATTATTTGCTGCCGCGAGCGGGTTGGAAAACGGCAAATCTGACAACGCGGCACGTTTTTCGTCGTCCGTTGGCTCTTGTTTAAAAGCCAGGTCGACGATGGGAGGTACCGTCTCCAAGTCCGCTTCAGTAAATGCCGAGTGCATCAGATGCTCCAGGATTCTGCGATTGACATCAGTGATGTCGCGCAAGTCATTTTGGAACTGCTGCAATGGAGAAACGTCAAACAATTCTCCATATCCCATGCGAATCGCTATCTTTCGCAATTCCGACTCCGATTCTGGTAGAGAATGCGTTTGCAAATCAAACATGATTTGAAGTCGGTGCTCCAATCGCCGCAGCCAGATGTAATTCTGAGCCAGCAGGGTTTCCTCATTCAGCGAAAGGCAGCCGGTTTGCTGCAGATGTTCAACGGCCTGTAGTGTATTGACGGTTTGCAATTCAGGCAGACGACCACCGTATAACAGCTGCAAGAATTGCGTAACGAACTCGATGTCACGGATACCGCCATGTCCGGTTTTAATATCGACGTGCTCGCGGCCTTCTGCTTCGGTTCGTTTCTCGATCTGCCGCTTAAGTGCTTTGACGCCTGTGATATCGAAGCGATTCAAGTGTGAACGATAAATCCATCCATTCAATTCTCGAAGAATGGATCGTCCGAATTCCAGGCTGCCAGCGACGGGTCTTGCTTTGATCCATGCCTGACGTTCCCACGTCCGGCCGCTGTTTTCGAGATATTGAGTCAGGCTCCGGCGCGAATTGACGAGTCGTCCTTTGGAGCCATCCGGTCGAAGTCGATGATCGACTCGATAGCAAATCCCATGTCCCGTCGTTTCATTTAAAAGTTTTGTGAAATCTCTTGCCAGATCTTCAAAAAACTCTTGGGCACTACGGTAGCGCGGGCCATCGCATTTTCCGGTTTCGCCAAAGACTAAAATCAGGTCAATGTCACTGGAATAATTCAGTTCAATACCACCAAATTTGCCCAACGCAAAAATGACAAACGGAATCGGGTTACCCTTGCTGTCGACGGCGTCTCCCCATTTTTCGACCAATTGTTTTCGAACAAACTCATAAGCGCATTGGCAAATGGTTTGCGCGACGACCGAAATCTGTTCTGTAACAACATTCAAACGCTGTTGAGCAATGACATCTCCAAATGCAATTCTCAACGTCTCGCGTTGCTTGAATCGGCGGAGAATTGCCATTGCTTGCCGGCTCTCCGTCGCGCTGCGCATTTCCTGACTCAAGTCATCGTACAAATCACTGTAGGCAATGGGTTGCCCCTCTGACATTTGCAACGCGTCGTATGCTTCGGTGTCCCGGATCAGCAGATCAGCCAGATACTGGCTGTTTGAAAAAATCCTCAACAAAACCAGGATGGCGGTGGGTTCCCGGTCAAAAAGGGCTCCGAGTGCAAGGCGGCTACGCGCAGCGGAAACGAATCGCTCAAAGTTGTTGAATGCCATGTCGGGGTCACTGACAACCGGTAAGGTTTTGGCAAGCTGATCCAGGACCGATTCCAACAGGTCGTCGGTCATCTGGCATTTCAAAAGGCGAGTGAGATTGTTGAGCCCCTTGGGAATGTCGCGAATCGCCGCCGTTGCCAGCCAGATTTCAGGCACGTCGCGGCATTGCTCAAGATTTTCGAAACCGTTAGTCGGCATAGTCGGTGCTACGTGTCTCGTTTGGCGTTACGGCAAATTCTATTATGCAAAAATAAACGTTATGCATCGTAGCGTATTTTGCAGCCATTTTGACCGAAACACGGACTAAGCTCTTCAGGCGTCAAAGGGCCCGGCGATATTTGGATTTTGGGGGGGCATTGAGTGAAACGCCGATTGTCGATTCGGTATGCACGTCAATCCATTCCTGGAGCGGGTCTGATTCGAGTTTGCGATTGATCTTGCGTTCGATTTTTGCCAATTCGCTGCGCTGACTGGGTTCCACAAACGTAAAGGCAACGCCGGTTTTCCCCATCCGTCCTGTTCGGCCGACTCGGTGAACATAATCGTCACTCAACTCGGGAATATCAAAATTGATGATATGGGAGACTCCAGTTACGTCGATTCCGCGACCGACAACATCGGTTGCAACAAGGCATTGGATGTTTCCGGCCCGAAATTGTTCCATCATGCGGTCGCGGGCTGATTGATTCAAATCACCGTGAATGGTACCCAGTCGACTGACCGCGCCCGACTTGAGCAATTTCCGGTACAGCCGCTCCGTACCAAGTTTAGTGCGGCAAAAGACAATTGCTTGTTCCGGATTCTCTCGTTCCAATAGTTTCAAAAGTACATCAAATTTGGTTTCGTCGTGAACCATGAAGTAATGTTGTTCAATGGTTTCTGCAGATACTTTGTTAGCCGAAAAGTTAATCATTTTGGGCGCGTACATGTAACGCTTTGCCAGCTCGAGAATCGCCGGTGGCAACGTCGCTGAGAGTAAAAGCGTTTGCCGGTCTGTTGGACATCGCCGCACCAACCACTCGATGTCATCCCGAAATCCGATATCCAGCATGCGGTCCGCTTCATCCAGAACGACGAATTCGATAGCTGCCAATGAAAGTGTCCCACGCTTGGCATGATCAATGACGCGTCCAGGCGTTCCAACGACAATCGAAGCACCACCTTTCAATTGGTTAATTTGTCCCTTCATCGGTTTGCCGCCGTATAGGCAAACGATTGAAATCGACTCGTCCGTCGAAAGTCGTTGAAGTTCCTTGGAAACTTGAACCGCTAATTCTCGCGTCGGGGCCAAGATCAACGCTTTAGGGCGATCGGATTTGCCTTCAATCATTTCCAATAGTGGAATTCCGAACGCCGCCGTTTTTCCAGTTCCTGTTTGGGCCTGACCAATCAAGTCGATTTCTTCAAGTGCCAACGGGATGATCGCAGCTTGAATCGGTGTGGGGCGTTCGTATCCTGCATTTGCAAGTGACTCAAGCATTGCATCGGAAAGACCTAGGTGGTCAAAACTTAGTTTCTGACGTCGAGTTTTTGTTGATGTGGTGGTCACGAGATAAGAAATTTTTCCGTTTTTCGATTTAGATAATTCCAGGTCAGAATTGCAAACGCAATCGAACGTCCCATTGCTGTCAATCAACAATTGCGTTCGCTTACACATGCGAGGCTTTGTCAATCGTTGTTCCCAGAACTCACAGTTGCATGCCAGCAGCAGACGACGCGTCATTTGGGCGTTGATGATATTTGGCTGCTTGTTTCAATTGCGACGAGCTCGACGGGGCCGTCAACATTGGGAACGCCCAAAAAAATTCTAACGATCGACACTTTCGACCTATGTCAGTTATATCCAATAGGCCGTTTTTCTACCAGCGGAACAGTGTTTTTCGTTTCCTTGCCACTGGCGCGATGAAATTTTAAACTGCGATCTCAGCCTAATATTCCAATCAACAGGACAATCATTGATGACTGCGATCCCAATTGACATCGAGGCATATTTCTATGACTCCGACGATCGGGTTTATTCGAATCGGCAGATGTCAGATCTATTTCAAACGGTTTCTGGAGATGTCTCGGCAGCTCTATTGGCCAGGCTCGAGGCGACCTCCTCGCAATTAAACGACCATGATTTCTGCGTACGGATTGAAAGGGCGATTCCGTATTTGGCCGAAGCGAGTCGGCATTCTTCACCAGATTCAGACGATTTTCGAAACAACATCCGAAACGTGTATGGCCAAACTCCCGAACTCGAAAACCTTCGGAATGGCTGGCTTTATTGGCTTGCTGTCATGGGTTCTGAGGGGGCATTGGAATTATGGAATGAACTGCTTGCAAATGAACCGCCGTCCGTGAGGCGTGGCGTCGTTTGGGCATACGCGCCGCTTTTGAAAAACGAGAATTTAACGGAAGCCTTTTTGAATCAAATGCTCGACTCATCCATCTGTCAGCCGCAACTTGCAGGCGTGGCTTTGGATCTCGCAAACTTTCAGGTACGCGAGGGAATTCGTGATTCCCATTCTGCTGAAAGCCGCTTACCGCAATTGATGCAAATGATGGCGGTTGTGACTGGGCAACTTTCTCAAATCGAGGATGGTGTGGCTCCAGAAGGAATGGAACCGGAACGAATCAGCGAGGTCGTCAATGATTCAGTCGCCATTCTGATTTCGCTGTGCGATTTTATTGGGCTTTGCAAATATCAAGATGGGGAGGGGCGATTGCGGCAGGTAGCGGGCCTGCGTCATCGGCGTCTGCAAACGGAAGCTAATGCGGCGCTTGCGACGTTGGGAATCGAAGACGGCAAGAAGCAGTTGGTCGCTTTGGCACAAGATCCTGCTGCGCGGGTTCGAGCGATTCGCTACGCAAAAGAGCTGGGATTTGAAGACGAGATTTCACCAGAGTTTCGAAGCAGTCGCGCTCTTGCCGAAAGTCAGATGGCGATGTGGCTCGCTGAGCCGCAACACATGGGAGTTGCTCCCAGTCGCCTAGAGGTCGTAGACGAGCGACGCTGGTTTTGGCCTGGGTACGACGATCCCGTCGATTGCTTTCTCATTCGATTTGCTTACGGCGAGGCACTACAGCAGTACACAAACATCGGCATTGTCGGGCCGATGACATTTGCGTTTGATTTCAATGTCACGACGTTGAGCCTGGACGACCTGTACGCAGCATTTGCAGGCTGGCAAGCTCAGCATGACGACCTGTACGAGGTGTCGATGGATGATGCGTATCGCATTCGTGAACGCGAGGTTCAGGCCACGTTGTCGCTGCTGGAGGAACAGGACTTTACGGACCTCGCTCCACAGTTTCTGGCGAATTTTTTTGGCGACTGGGTGATGATTGCGAATGCCAGATTGAATGGAAACCGCGGAACAGTTATCGCAGACGACCAACAGGTGCATTGGTTTATCGACAATGCTGCGGAGTCAAATGCCGAATTTGCCTATCTGGTTTATCGGGGCAGGCGTTTGTTAAGTGCGTTCAATGCAGAATCAGAATAGCGAAGTAAATAGCGATCAACTGAGTGGCTGGCACGAATCGAGTTTTAGCGGGTAATTGTCTTTCAAGAATCCAGTAATCATCCAACAACAAAAAAGGCGATGCATGAACTTGAATTGCATCGCCTTTTATTTTATTACGTTGGCAACCAGGCAAGCGGTATCGTTCGCCTGGCGAATGACGCTGTCAATTCTAGACAGAGTCTTTAAGGGCCTTGAGTGGCAGGATTTTGACAACGTTGCGAGCTGGTTTTGCAGCAACGTCCATCAACTCGCCTGGCTTGAACGGGTTAGGAACACCCTTTTTAGCTTTTTGAGCAGGCTTGCGAACGACTTTGAATTTCGACAGTCCAGGGATCGTGAAAACGCCTGGACCATTTTTCTTCAAGCTTTTGTGAATCAGTTCGGACAATCCATCAACGACGGCGGCCACGTCTTTTTTGGGTAGTCCAGTCGAATCAGAAAGTGATGCCATGATTTCTGATTTGGTCATCGCTTTTTTTGACGCTGCAGCTTTCTTTGCCATTTCAAATCCTTCCTTCTGTGAGCTCGTCTTTCGATTCCCTTTGAACCGAAAGCATTAGCCAAAAATTGAATCGAAAAATAACTCGGCGCGAGGTCACTGGCTTCCCGTCCAAGTGGGAGTGGCAATGATTCGCGACGATGGAACTCAAGTGCGATGAATTCGATTCACAACATTGAAGAGTCACAACCGAATTCAGATGACCTAATAGGTTACGCATTCCCCCCGTTTTGCCAAGCTCCAGTTTGCGAAAAATGCCTAAAAACTAGTGGTTTTTTGATGTTTTTATACGAGGGCGTGATTGTGGTTGCAACGCGAATTCCATTCGGAATTGTTTCATTACAAGGTGGCGTTCCCAAGAAATCGACAAACGCGTTGATCGTGGTTTGTGTTTTCAATGCATTGATCGATTCGGAAATCGGGACAGATTTGCTCCTGTCGAAACGATGTTGACGAAGTGTTGTGTTGGCCAAAACGAGTGCAATTCCAACTTGAATTGTGCGAATCGGCACGTTGATCAAATCCATCGGAACAAGCTGATTGCGATGGATGACAAATGCTGGGGCAGGGGAGGGCGTAGTCGCCAAACGACATGCACCTTATACTCATTTCGAGAATTTTGACCTCCTAAAAAGTCAATCGAATTACTAAAAAACTGGCCCAAGGCAATGGTTGTCGCAAAACGAAATGCGATCGAATTGCCGTATGGTTTTGAGAAATAGAGATGAGCGATACAACAAACCGAATTCTGATCGCTGACGACAATCAGGCAAATTGCGAATTACTGGAGGCTTATCTCGGTGAGTTTGATTAGTGATATTGAAATCGCCAGCGACGGAGCACAGGCTTTAGAGAAGGTTTCGAGCTTCCAGCCAGACCTGCTGTTGCTAGACGTGATGATGCCCAAGTTGAGCGGATTCGAGGTCTGTGAGAAAATCAAATCAAATCCGGAGACCAAGCAGGTGATGGTGTTGATGGTTACAGCCTTGAACGAACTTGGCGATATTCAACGAGCGGTTGATGCTGGTACCAATGACTTTCTGTCCAAGCCAGTGCAAAAGGTCGAGCTGTTGAAACGCGTCGAGAACCTGCTTGCGCTCAAAGGTGTGACCGACGAAAACGAACGCCTTCGACAATACATTCAGCGAATGGAAGATCGCGCGACAACTTGACAATTTTGGAAACCACTAGGGGGAATCGTGGAAATCACCAAGCCATTTAACTTGATGCAGTGGATTGAGGATCACCGGGACGAGTTCAAAGTGCCGGTGATGAACAAGCAATTCTACAACGAAGCAAGCGATGTCATTGTGTTTGTGTCGGTAGGCCCCAACACCCGAAACGACTATCACGTCAATCCAACTGAAGAATTGTTTTATCAGTTAAAAGGAGACATCGCAGTCCGCGTCCGACCGCTCGATGGTTCGCCGGCCCACGATGTCGTCATTCGGGAAGGTGAAATGTGGCTCTGTCCTCGAAATGTGCCCCATCGACCACAACGCCCCGACGGAACGATCGGTTTGATTGTGGAGTTTCCTCGGCCGGAAGGGACACAAGACAAATTGCGATGGTATTGTCCCGATGACATTCACCTTGTTCACGAAGCTTCATTTCGCTTGAAGCATATCGACGAAGATCTGCACAAGGTCATGGACGATTTCTGGAATGGTCCCGTTGAGAAACGAACGTGCAAGGAGACGGGCAAAGTCATCGAGCGAGCTGGAACGTTTGCGATCAAGTAGTCGCGTAATATAGCCGCTTTGAAATTTGATTAGGTGTCTGCGTTTATCGACTTCGGTTTTTCATTGCTCGATCGATTGTGCGTCGCGAATCGGCTTCTTTGAGACTTTGGCGTTTGTCGTAAATTTTCTTGCCGCGGCCAACGCCGACGAGTAACTTGACGATACCGCGGTCGTTGAAGTAGACCTGAAGCGGGATTAGCGTGAAGCCTTTTTCGAAAGCTTTTTGTGATAGTTTCTTCAGTTGGCCAGAGTGAACCAGCAGTTTGCGTGGCCGGCGTCGAGGGTGATTCCAAAGGGTGGCTTGCTTGTACTCGGCGATATCGGCGCCAATCAAGTAGAGTTCGCCATTGGTAACGCGAACATAGGCCTCATCGAGTGAGATTTGATTGTCGCGAAGGCTTTTCACCTCGCTTCCCATAAGAACAATCCCGCACTCGATTTGCTCGAGGACTTCGTATTTGAAACGGGCCTTGCGGTTTTCAGCGATGTGGCGCCGATTCGGTTCCGCAGGTTTCGATTGCGGTT
Source organism: Pirellulaceae bacterium (assembly GCA_041399045.1). Classification (GTDB taxonomy): domain Bacteria; phylum Planctomycetota; class Planctomycetia; order Pirellulales; family Pirellulaceae; genus BJ22. The sequence continues at coordinate 95,536 of JAWKTO010000003.1, forward strand.
TTGCATTTTTTTTCTTGGCGGCACACATGCGCTTAATTTTCGACATTCAATGGGAAATTGACGAATTACGAGCAAACGGGACGGTTGGACTCGCATTTGATTTGAGACGTTGATCTTTTGAAATGGTTGCGGGTGTGTCAAGAGACCGTTTTGCAAAAGACGTCCATGGGTTAATAATGGTTCAGGGCGGCCAAAATACCGATTGGGACCCGCTCCGAAAGTCGAATCGTCAAATCAGGAGTCATTTTTCGTTGTCACAACTACCCATTATCGACAGTCAATCCAGCAAGCCGGGTGGTGCCGGCTGCGCGTCCCAAGCCAGTTGTTCCAGTGATGATGTGTCGACGATGCGTCGACTTCCCCGTTGGTTGAAGCGACAGGTGCCGAAGGGAAATGTCAATCATTTAACAGCCAATCTCATGTCAGAGTTGGGGTTGGAAACGGATAGCGACAATGCCCGGTGCCCCAATCGAATGGAATGCTATTCTCAGCAAACCGCAACATTCATGATCATGGGGAATGTTTGCACGCGTCCGTGTGGTTTTTGTGCCGTTGGTCGTGGGACTCCCGAGGCTCTGGAGCTCGATGAACCCGAGCGTGTTGCCGAGGCCGCGCGACGATTGGGGTTGAAGCACGTTGTAATCACGTCAGTGACTCGTGACGACTTGCCTGACGCCGGTGCCGAGCATTTTTATCAGTGTATTCTGGCGGTCCGCGAAAAAACGGGTGCAACCGTTGAGGTTTTGACCCCCGATTTTATCAGCAACAAAGATGCAATTCGTCGAGTCGCGGAAGCACGTCCCGATGTTTTCAATCACAACACGGAAACCGTTCCACGTTTGTACAAACGAGTGCGCGGCGTGAAGAGCGATTATTCCTGGACTCTTGAGTTGTTGCGGCGAATGAAGGAACTTGACCCGACGATCAAAACGAAAAGTGGCTTGATGCTCGGACTGGGGGAAACGTTCGACGAAGTGCTCGACGTCCTGGCAGACTTGTTGGCCGTCCATTGTGACTTCCTGACGTTGGGACAGTACCTCCAGCCGGACGAAAAGCGGTATTGAAAGTCGAGCGTTATATCACGCCGGAAGAGTTTGACTTTCTGGGTAACAAAGCTCGTGAAATGGGCTTTAAAAAAGTCGCCAGCGGGCCCTTCGTTCGAAGTAGCTACCACGCCCGCGATATGGCTGAGAGCTTTTGACATTGCCTCATTTCATTTTAGGTCGGAGGCGGTCGCTGTGCAGGAAATAGAAATCACGGTCAATGATGAAACGCGAGCAATGCCGTCAGGCTCAACGCTTGGGGCGTTAGTCGAGACATTGAATTTGACGGGCAAGCCAATCGCCATTGAAGTAAATGGCTGTATCGTCTCGGCCAACACATTTGCAAAACATCCCTTGCAAAACAACGATCGAATTGAAATCGTGACATTGATGGGGGGAGGGTAATCGCATCATGTCAACGACCATTCCAGCGCTGAGGTCAAATCAAGAGGTGAATCACCACGATGAGTTGAAGATTGGGGGTGTCACCTTTCCAAGTCGTTTGTTGATGGGTTCGGGACGATTTGATTCTCTTGAGATCATGCGGGACGCATTGTCTGCAAGCGGGACAGGACTTGTCACGTTTGCGATTCGACGCGAGCGACTTCATGATGCCGGCGGCAGAAATCTAATCGATTTCCTTGAACTGGAACGCTATCAATTGTTGCCCAATACGTCTGGATGTTTTGATGCTGAGTCGGCAGTTCGTTGTGCTCGCATGGGCCGAGAGATCCTTCGAAGCCTTGGAAGTGGAACTCAAGATTTTGTTAAACTCGAAGTACTGGGTGACAGCAAAACATTGCTGCCGGATCCCATTTCAACAGTTCAAGCGGCCGAGCAGCTCGTGTCCGAGGGATTTCAGGTTCTCTGTTACGTAACCGATGACCCCATTTTATCCAGGCGACTTTTTCAAGCCGGAGTCGCGGCGGTCATGCCAGCTGGCAGCCCGATTGGAAGTGGGATGGGAGTCGTGAATCCGATTCATATTCGGGCGATCGTCGATGATCTCAAAGGTCGCAATTCCGAATTTCCAATAATTGTCGATGCAGGAATTGGAACCGCGAGCGATGCTGTTCGCGCGATGGAGTTAGGCGTAGATGCCGTCTTGCTCAATTCGGCAGTAGCCAAGGCAAAATCGCCTGTTTTGATGGCCAAGGCGATGAAAAATGCCGTTATTGCGGGTAGGGATGCGTTTGCGGCCGGTAGGATGACTGCAAGTCGATTTGCTTCCGCTAGCAGTCCAGAGTTTGGTCTGATTGGCGGGAAATCGGGCTAGTGGACGCGATTCGCCAAAAAATCAGTTGTTTTGGGATGAAAATACGTCGTTTCAGGGGCAAATTGTCGGCCGAAAAGACCAATTTGTATATCCGTATCCAACAGTTTCGTTGGATTGCTGTTTCTTTTTCCTGTTTTTCCTGTTTTACCGTTTTAGCCGGGGTTTGTTTGTTGACTTTGCCGGTTAATTTGAGTTTAATGAAATTCAAATTGCGGGGCCAAGGCTTCGCATTCAAATAAGCTATTATCACTCCGAATGCAATTTGCTGGGTGTATTTATGAAAGACCTGACTTCCATCCTTCGTCTCGCGTTTGCCATTTTTGCTTTGCCGCTTGCGGCAACAGCGGCGGTTTCTGCTCATCAATATATGAGTGAGAGTCGTGCATTGGCACCCGTGAATGTTGCTCCAGCGACTGCAAAATCAATGCTCGCTGGCACGTTCCGCAATCACACCATTTCGATTGACACTGACGGTGTTGTTCGAGGTCGAATTGGTGCCGTCGACGCTAACGGGCTTGCCGGACTCGGCGACATGAAAGTGTTTTTCCTGAAAGATGGAAAGATTGCTCATCAGTCTTACACGTCAGCTGACGGTAGCTTTGAGGCAGCCGGGTTGAATGACGGAAATTATTCATTCGTAGCGACCGGTGCTAAGGGTTTTGCTGCGTTTGGTGTTTCGTTGGAGCAAGGTTATCAGTCGACAACCAACAACCTGATGGAAGTCGCAACAATCAGTCCAAGCTTCAAGCAATTGTCAGAGTTGATAGCTGATGAGCTTCCACAAGAGGTTGTTGATGCGGTTGTCGCTGCAGACGCTTCGGCCGAGCCTGTGACCGGTTCTAACCGTGTTCAAATTATCAACGGCGAATTGAAAGGTCGTTTGGTCAGCTTGGTTGGTAATGTTGGTGCAGACGCAGTTGTTCGATTAGCCAAGGACTCGCAGTCAGTTGCTGAGTTGCGTGTTGATGAGAGCGGAATGTTTTCTGTTCCAAACCTTGAGCCAGGCATCTATGAATTCGTTGCGAAGGGCAGCGAAGGCATCGCGGCATTGAGCTTTGAAGCAGTTCAGGAAGCAGGCGTTGGATCGGTTGTTGAATCGACAGAAATCATTGAAACCGAAGTTGCCGACTATGTATCACCAGAGTTGGACGTATGTACAACTTGCGGTGCAGACAATGTGATTGTTGGCGAGCAGTTCGATTATGCTTGTGACTCTTGTGGTTATGGCGTTTCAAACACCGTCGACTATGGATATGCCGGAACTGAAATTGGTTGTGGTATCGCAGCTGGCGGTTGTTGTGGATCAGCTGGCAACTGGGGCGGTTGCGGCGGTAGTCTCGGTGGCGGCGGATTCGGCGGAGGACTTGGCGGCTTGGCCAGCCTTGGTCGATTTGCTGTGTTGGGTTGGATTTTGACCGAGTTGTTTGACAACATTGATTTCACAAACAATGACACGGTTCCTCCCGCATCGCCATTTACGACTTAAATCGATGTTGAAAATTGAATAATTAAAGCCCGGTCATTTGGCCGGGCTTTTTTTATGTATGAACGGCGCCTTTTGAATTTGTGGCGCTAGTCGATTTGGGGTGAGAGCGGCTAGTTCGCTTTTCGAAGCCGTGAGAGCGGCACATAAAATTTGCGATAACGATTGCCGTCGTTGTATCGAATGCCCTTGGGGTCAAGAACCAAGACGGTTGCCCGACACTCAATGTGGTTCACGACGCCCGTGTACGAATGCGCGTTCGCTTGAAATACCACATGATTGCCCACCGTGATTTGGTGGCATGCGGAAGCAACTTCTTTCGGTGTCAATAATTGGTGAGTCGATTGCATATGCCCAAAAATTCGTTGTGCGATTGAGCGAAAACGTTTTTTTGCACAACTGGAATCGTGCCACATCAGCATTTCAAGCATGTGAACCATTTCATGTTCCATGATTCGAAGCATTGCCTGAAGCGGCGAGACGCAGGCTACCCCGGTGACGAGAACTGACTCTCGGTGTTCGAATGTTTCGCTGATGAGCCGAGGTGATATCGCGATTTCGAAGCGTTTGCGGCCACGTTTTCCGTTCACGAAATGGGTGGTGGTCCTGCCTCCACAGCTAGTCATTCGTTTTCCGAGTCGAAAGCCGAGGGAATGTTCTCCTTCATCCAGAGCTCGGGAGCACATGCCGTTAAAAAATGTTGAATCGAGCAATTCAAAAGAAGATCTAAGGTCATCATTGGTAAGGCGTGAAAAGAACCCATTTGCTTGAAAATGGTTGGCTTGGTCCAGAAATCGCCTCTCAATTTGAGCGCGCAATAGTTCAACCTCTGCCGAATCGATTGAACGATTTTGCAGCACATTCCTTAGGCGTTGCTCGTTCCCGTTCTGGTGGCTCATGTCTCGTCGAAAATTGTGCCGGGGTTACCTATCTGACAACTTTTGCACATCGTTGATTATGTCATTTCGAATCGATTTCAGGCAATGTCGAGTTAGCGGCTTTAAGGCGATAATCAGGCTAATTCAGCCGAAAAATGAGCTTTTGTCTGCACTGATACGCTGCACGGTATTAGTTCGACTTATGGAAAAATGACAGCACTTGGTTTTTTTGATTTCTGTTTTTGCTAGGATTTCGTGGCCAATTAGACGATCAGAGTGAAAGCACAATATTTTGTGTTGACATCTAACTGAGCGTCGATATATTGGGCTCCCGCCATTAAAGGCTGGTTAAGAATTGGTGAAGGAAAACGGTTGATTTTGGGTGAAAGTAGGCGTTTTGCGTGCTTTCGGGGCCCGATTTTTCGACCTCGCAATTCTCAAACCGGTCAATGGCTTCAAACAAAGGGTTCGCGATAGGCAGGACGTCTCGGATTAGGAGTTGCGCGAAAATTGGAAGGAATATCGTTCTTTGCCCTCATGAAGGCATGGATGTTGAAGATCTGGCTTCGGCAATAGTTGCAAAAGCAATTGAGGAAGCCGTCCCTGGTGGACCAAACGTGTCACGCATTGCGTGGATATTGCTTGGTCTGCTTCCAAGCGAGGAGCAAGCCCCTTAACGCGACGTGGATTTGATATGGACCAATCGAATATTTCACAGGAGGACGATGGAATGGGAAAAGAAGTTGAAGTCGCATTGCAAGTACGCAAACGGGATGGGCGGATTGTCCAGTTTGACCGTGAATTGATTTTGCGGGCAATCTCGAAGGCGTTTTGTGCAGAACGCGGGTTGGTAAATGTTGACGCGTTGAACGACGAGCTCGTTGCCAAAATTGATCAGATTACCGATCAGGTTTGCGACGATGTTCGAGACGCCGAGCAAAAGGGCGAAACAACCACTGTCGAATCGATTCAGGACTTGGTCGAGGCTGAATTGATGCGTGCCGAGTTCTTCTCGGTTGCCCGCCGGTACATTCTTTATCGCGCTGAACACGCGAAGATGCGGCAGCTGCGTTCGCCTGACGCCATGGAGGTCAGCGAAAAGCCTGCGCCAACCATGATCAACGGCGAGGGCGAACAAGAGGTCCTGGACTTCGATCGTTTGCGAACCCAGGTTGATCAGGCTTGCGAAGGGCTGGCGATTTCGGAAAGTGCCGAAGCACTTTGTGACGACATCAGCAAACAGGTCTATAGCGGCATCACCAATACCGAGATCGCACGCGCCATGGTTTTGGCGGCGAGGTCGCGAATCGAGAAGGACCCTTCGTTTGACAAAGTCGCTGGTCGATTGGTTCTAAACATTATTTACCGCGAGTCGTTGGGCAAATCATCAAAAGACGACGATTTGAACGAACGCTATCGAGCGCGTTTCGGCAGCTATGTACAAGAAGGCATTGAGCACGGTCGCCTGGCGCCCGCGTTGGCAGAATATGATTTGGAACGCCTTGCTGATGCAATTGTGCCTGAACGCGATGAAAAGTTTCCCTATTTGGGCTTACAGACCATCTATGACCGATATTTGTTGCACATTGATGGTCGACGATTCGAAGCGCCGCAGTATTTTTGGATGCGGGTCGCGATGGGGTTGGCGCTAAAAGAAGGTGAAACGAAGAACGATCGCGTGATCGAGTTTTATAACCTGTTGTCGACATTCCGATTTACATCGGCAACACCGACTTTGTTCAATTCCGGAACGCTACATCCGCAACTCAGTTCGTGCTATCTAAGTACTGTTTCTGACGATTTGGACAGCATCTTCAAGGCGATCGCCGACAACGCTCGTTTGTCGAAATGGGCAGGCGGACTTGGCAATGACTGGACCAACATTCGCGCGACCAATTCGCACATCAAGGGAACGAATGGTCAAAGCCAAGGGGTGATTCCATTCCTGAAAGTGGTCAGTGATACCGCAGTCGCAGTGAACCAAGGCGGCAAACGAAAGGGAGCTGTTTGTTCGTACTTGGAGTCATGGCATCTCGACATCGAGGAATTCCTCGATCTGCGCAAGAACACCGGCGACGATCGCCGCCGAACGCATGACATGCACACGGCGAATTGGATTCCCGATTTGTTCATGAAACGCGTGGTCAACAATCAGGATTGGACGTTGTTTAGCCCTGACGAAGTGCCGGATTTGCACGATTTGGTCGGCAAGGAATTCGAAGCTCGCTATGAGCACTACGAGCAAATGGCTCGTGATGGCAAGATCAAATTGACGCGAACGCTGCCAGCCTTTGATCTGTGGCGAAAAATGCTCACGCGAGTATTTGAAACAGGGCATCCGTGGATCACGTTCAAGGATCCGTCGAATATTCGTTCACCACAGGATCATGCAGGCGTTGTTCACAGCAGTAATCTTTGTACTGAGATTCTGCTCAATACATCCGCTGATGAAATAGCGGTCTGTAACTTGGGTTCCGTCAACATGCTTGAGCATATTCGCGAGGGCGCGTTGGATCTGGAAATGCTACAAGAGACGGTGACCACTGCCGTTCGCATGCTCGACAATGTGATTGACATCAATTATTACCCGACTCCAGAAGCCAAGAATGCCAATTCGCGACATCGTCCCGTGGGTCTTGGTTTGATGGGTTTTCAGGACGCGTTGGCGCGTTGTGGAATCAGTTATTCCAGCGATGCAGCGGTTGAGTTTGCGGATCGAAGCATGGAAGCCATTTCGTATTTTGCGATCATGGCCTCAAGCCAACTGGCGGCCGAACGCGGAACCTATAGTTCGTACGAGGGTTCCAAATGGGATCGCGGTTTGTTGCCGATCGACACGATTGAACTGCTTGAGCAAGAGCGTGGAATGCCGGTCGACATGGATCGATCGACTTCGATGGATTGGCAGCTGGTTCGAGATCAAGTCGCTGAACACGGCATGCGAAATAGCAACGTGATGGCGATTGCTCCGACGGCCACCATCTCAACGATCATTGGTGTAACGCAGTCGATTGAGCCGACCTACAAGCACCTGTTCGCAAAAAGCAACCTCTCGGGCGAGTTCATTCAGGTTAACATCAACTTGGTGAATGAACTCAAAGAGCGTGATCTGTGGTGCGATGACTTGTTGGAAGCCATCAAGTATTACGACGGCTCGCTCGGGGAGATCCCCGGATTGCCTGACGATATCAAGGCTCGATTTGAAACCGCGTTTGAAATTGATGCCAAATGGTTGATAGCCTGTGCCAGCCGTCGACAAAAATGGATCGACATGGGGCAGTCCTTGAACTTGTACATGGATCGGCCTAGCGGAAAGCGACTCGATGAAATGTACCGCCTGGCATGGAGCATGGGTTTGAAAACGACCTACTACTTGCGAACGTTGGGAGCCACGCAGGTTGAGAAATCGACAGTCGATATCAACAAGTTTGGCGTTCAACCTCGTTGGATGAAGAACAAGAGCGCGTCGGCGGATTTGAAAGTTGCACGCAGTGGTGAGTCGGCAACGAATTCCTCAGAGCCTCAGGATTTCAAAATGCCCGAGCAGCAGCCCGAGGTGAAAGCCTGTAAGCTGGATGATCCCGACTGCGAGGCTTGTCAGTAGATTTTTTCGAAAGACGGGGAGCAATGATCGGTTGCTCCATCGTCTTTCCTATTTGATAAATAATTTCATTCATTTACCCAGGTATGGAGTGCCCGGATATGTCAATCGACTTTGAAGAAAAAGTAGAAATCAAAGGCAAGTCTTCGAGGATTGATGCGCAGGAAAAGCGGTTGATCAATTGCCACAAGGTGGATGTCAATCAATTGATGCCACTCAAGTACAAGTGGGCTTGGGAGCATTACATCAATGGTTGTGCCAACCACTGGATGCCCACCGAAGTGCCTATGAACAAGGATATTGAGATCTGGCGTTCCAGTCAGTTGACGGATGATGAGCGCAAGGTGATCCTGCGAAATCTGGGTTTCTTTTCGACTGCGGAAAGTTTGGTCGGCAACAATTTGGTACTGGCGATTTTCAAGCATGTAACCAACGCCGAGTGTCGCCAATATTTGTTGCGTCAGGCATTTGAAGAGGCGGTTCACACACATACGTTTTTGTATGTCGTGGAAAGCCTTGGGTTGAACGAAGGCGAAATCTTCAACATGTATCGCGAGGTTCCAGCGATCGCGCGCAAAGACGCGTTTGAGATGGAGCTGACTCGCGAGGTTCTGGACCCTGATTTCACCACAGATACCTCGGAAGGTCGTCAGGCATTTTTGAAGAACCTGATTGGTTACTACATCATCATGGAAGGAATCTTCTTCTATACCGGTTTCGTGATGATTCTGTCGTTCCACCGCCGCAACCTGATGAAGGGGATTGGCGAGCAGTTTCAGTACATTCTACGAGACGAATCGATTCACTTGAATTTTGGAGTCGATTTGATCAACGGTATCAAATCCGAGAATCCAGAAATCTGGACGCCAGAGTTCCAGCAACAAATGGTTGCGCGTGTTCGCGAGGCGGTCGAGTTGGAGTTGGCTTACGCTTCGGACTGTCTGCCCAATGGCGTTTTAGGTTTGAATGCCGATTTGTTCCGTGATTACGTTCAGCATATTGCCGATCGCCGCTTGGAACGAATTGGTTTGCCGGTGCAATACGGAAGCCCAAATCCGTTCACTTGGATGAGCGAGACCATGGACATTCCGAAAGAAAAGAACTTCTTTGAGACCCGTGTAACGGAATACCAAACAGGCGGCACTTTGAGTTGGGATTAGTTTTAGTCGGCTTGACAAATTTGAATTTTAATGGGTCCCGGACGGCTGCAAGGTCGTTCGGGATTTTTCGTTACAATCGTTTTTATCCGAAAACTTTCCCGTTGGATTGCGGTTCTTGTCTGGAATCAGTGAGCGGTTGTCAAAAATCGCTGGAAACCAAAGCAAAGATTCAGGGATCAAAGATATCTTCGTATTGCTGAAAGCGGGAAAATGAATGTGGATCTCGGAAACGTCGGCCCAGGTTCCATCGCAATTGAGTTGGCCAATATGCAATTGAATGATATTCTGGCACGTCTCAATAGCGTCGAAGATACACTTCATGCAGAATTGCGTGAGGATGAACTAAGTATCGATTCAAGTTTCGTCTCCGCAACCAAAGTCTCGATCGTCATTCCGGTTTTCAACGAACAGGCAACGGTTGCTCAGGTGATTCGACGCGTTGCCGCGTTGCCACTTGCGACCGAGTTGGTATTGGTTGACGACGCAAGTAACGACGGAACACGCGAAATCCTTTCCCGACTCGAAGGGGTCGAGGGCGTACGGCTCTTGCTGAAGGAAAAAAACGAAGGCAAGGGGGCAGCACTTCGCGACGGCTTTGCGCTGGCGACTGGCGATATCATTGTCGTTCAGGACGCTGACCTTGAGTACGATCCGAGAGACATCCCCGCGGTGGTTCGCCCAATTGTGCTTGATGAAACGGATGTCGTGTTTGGAAGTCGATACATCGGTGAAACAAAACAGGATGGTTCGTTAATACATCGATTCGGCAACTGGCTTCTGACAGAGGCCTCGAATCTGTTTACGGGAATTCGTCTGACTGACATGGAAACCTGCTACAAGGCCTTCCGCAGTGAAGTTCTGAAAGATCTGGTGATTCGCCAAAATCGCTTTGGCGTCGAGCCGGAAATGACCGCGAAAATTGCCCGTCGCGGTTACCGAATCCAGGAAGTTCCGATCTCTTACCAGGCCCGCGGGTATGACGAGGGCAAAAAGATCGGCGTCAAAGATCTCTTCCAGGCCGTATACTGTATCGTTCGGTACGGTATTGCTGATTAGTTGGCCATTCCTTGTCAATTGTTGGTTAGCACGTATTGGACGAGGCTACGAGTTCGATAACGTTCGGGAGTTCGCGTCGCTAACTGTTACGTTCAAACGGTCGTGTTTTGGAGATGACAGACTCCGATCTTGTTGTTTGCCGGATAACCGGCGATTTGTGTTCCAGCTGGCCAGTTGCCGATTAAAAAAAGAAAATTCAGTAAGAGTTCCACTTCTAGAAAGCGAAAGTTTATTTTGCAGCGTGAAGTGAATGAAATGAGATTTCAAATGGCAAGAGCAATCAGTTGTTTGTCGTTGTTCCTGATCCTGACGCTTTCAGGTGTCGAGACGCTTTGGGGACAAACGCGAACGGTCAGTGTCGAAATCGTCGTTGGCGATTTGGAGCGATTGGGAGTTGAACAGGACATCATGTCGGCCTTGGAGAAATCGGGGGCAGACAATGTTCGTGTATCGAGGGGTGGCGGCTCGGTAGCGATTGGTGTCGAAGAGTCGCAGGCGGGAAACGGTTCGCTCATACGCGTAAAGGGTGCGTTTGAAAGTCGAACGTATCTGTTTCCGGGCGCAAAGTTTCAAATGAATGATATCGCCGGAATGACTGCGTATTTCAAGAAGCTCAAGGATGATGGCGCGACGGTTGCGTTAGCTGATAAGCAAGCATTTGGACTGACCAACGACCAGTTGGTGGCCTTGTATGCGGTGCTTGCAGCAGAGGTTGCCGAGTCCACTACCGAATTGTCGTTGCAGGATTTTGTTAATCAAGCGGAGGAGGCGTTGCCGCTGCCGTTTGTCGTTTCGCCGGTGGTTCGAGGAAAAATCGCCGAATCAGGGAAGCTGTTTGATGAACTGAAGGGCGTATCGATGGGGACGGCACTTGCACTGGCACTGCGGCCATACGGTTTGGTGATGTCCCCACGACGACTGCAAGGACAGAAGATCGAGCTGATTATCGCCGAGAGTGGTGAAGCCGATGAGTTCTGGCCGGTTGGTTGGCCCAACGAAGACCTTCGATATCAGGCTGCTCTAAAATGTTGGAGCGGATTGATGTTGAAATTCGTGACTTTCGACTATCCGACGCGTTGAACGCCATCAAAGGTCGATTGGAATTGCCAATGTTTGTCGATCACAATTCATTGGCAGAAAAAGAAGTCGTATTGGACGATGTTGTGGTTTCGCTCGTCAAGAAGAACCAAATGTATCTTTCGATTCTGGAAAAACTTTGCTCTCAGTCAAAACCTAGATTACGTCCGGAATTGCGACTGGACGAATCGGGGAAACCATTTCTTTGGGTTTATTGAATTGAATTCTGTTGTATTCGTCGCGAACCGAGTACATGACTAATTGAGATGGATTGTCATGCCGACTTCCATACCTTTGATCAACATCCAATGGCCGTTTGCGTCCTGGCGATTTTCGACTTCAGCCCAGACTTCTACATTTCGGGCGCTGATTGCTTCCAGGCCTGTGTAGACTACCGTTCCAGAAAACGATTGGGGCTGTGATTCGCCAGGGACAATCGCACTCACCGAAACGGGTCGGCCCGTGAGGGCGGAAGGGTTGTAGTTTCCGATTTCGACCGTTGCCTTAATTCGAAGCTTGTCCATTTGAATGACGCGAAAGACGGGCTCTCCAGCGTTTACCCATTCTCCCGCCTGTCGTTTGATGTCGACGACGTTTCCAGCAATCGGCGAGGTGAGCAAGTGACGATCGATAGCGTCTTTGGTGGCGTTGACTTTGACGAGTTCCACTTTAGCCTCGATGGCCGCAAACGCTTTTTCGTTTTGTGCTTTCTTCAAGTCGTTTTCGGCGATGAGTTTGGAGGCTGTCGCCGAGCGAAATTTGGATGCAGACTCGCTGCCTTTGCGATAAAGGTTTAATGTTGTCTGATATTCTTCATTGGCGTAATCAACGCGGGCAGCCGCCGCATTGATGCCGGCGGTTTCGTTGGCGCGTTCGTAGGCGAGTTCGTAGCCGAGTTGACTTTCCTCCAATGCGCGCTGTGCGCGGTCGTGATTGATCTTGGCAAGAACCATGTCTGCTTCGACGGCTTGTCCCATTTTAACGTTCATGATTTCCAGCGGCCCGGATTCAAGTGCCGGGACATCGATGTCGCCCGCCAACTCAATGTAGGCTTTGTCGATGACGATCGAGTCGGAGCTGCTTTGGGTGCTCTGGCTCGTTGAACCGAACTGATTCAGACGGTTGTCAAAGTCGCCTTGGCCCATACTGGGACGAGCAAACGCGATACAGCAACCGGCAACGAGCAATGCAGCGATATGGGATTTCATGATCAGTCGTTTGATGTGAAAGCGAAACGGGGCTGTTACTTCGTGCGAATACATTTTTTATCGACTCAACGTTTAGGTGGCTTATCGACCAAGCCCAGTTGGGGTGTTTACGATTCTAGGTCTGGTAACGATTAGGGAATTATGTAACCGTTAATGCTAGCATGAAATTGAGTCGAATCTTCGACGGGTTGAGTCTGGCTTTCTAAATAGCTAGCTTTGGATGAAGGTCGGTTCGAAAATGGTTTTTGTAGGGTTTTGAATGGCTACGGGATCAAAAAAGTCAGTAATCGCGGCGATCGTGGGCAACGGACTGGTGATGGTTGCAAAATTCGCTGTTTTCTTTGTGACTGGTTCAGGCGCTATGTTGTCCGAGGCAATTCATACGCTTGCAGATTTGCTAAACCAGATCCTGTTGATGGTAGGGATTGTGCGCAGTGATCGAATCCCGAACGAGGTGTATCAATACGGTTTCAAGGCTGAACGGTATGTTTGGGCATTGATTTCGGCAGTCGGGATTTTTTTCCTTGGTTGTGGCGTAACGGTTTATCACGGCATTCATTCGCTGATGGATCCGCATCATCTGGAGAGTTTGGGCTGGGCGGTTGGCGTTTTGATCGTGAGTTTCGTGGTTGAGGGGATCGTTTTGTACATTGCCGTTATGGGCGTCTACAAAGACGCGAAGGGCGCTCCATTCTTCCAGTATCTCAAAAACGATGCCGATCCCGCTGCCGTTGCGGTTGTGTTGGAAGATAGTGCGGCATGTTTCGGGATCTTGTTGGCGCTCGCAGCAATCATGCTGAGCCAATGGACAGGAGATCCGCGTTGGGATGCATATGGCTCGATCGCCATTGGTGTGTTGTTGGGATTGATTGCCGTTTGGTTGATTCGTCGGAATGGACAACTATTGGTTGGCGCAAGTATTCCGGCACATCTCGTGGGTCAGGTAAGAACGATTCTGCAACAGAACCCTGCTGTTGAAGAGGTTGTGGATTTGAAGACTCGCGTGTTGGATACGGAAACGTTTCGTATCAAAGCTGACGTTCGATTCAATGGCGAGGCCTTGGCCAACAAACTGAAACCTGGATTGCGCGAAGACTACGAGAAAATCGAAACGTACGAAGATTTCGAGCGCTTCACTCAGGAATTTGGCGACGAGATCGTCGATTTGTTAGCGGATGAGATCGACGCCATCGAACAAAAAATTCGCGCTCAGATTCCTCAAGCGCAGCATATGGACATCGAAGCGGATTAGTACACCTTCCAGCCGCTTAGAACCAGAACAAAACACTGGATTTGGCAGTTTCATAGAGTTCGTGAAACAGCACGAAGCCTACGGAGCGTGTTCCACAATCGACCTTGGCGGTAACTCGGGTTCCTGATCTCAGCAGTTCGGAAGGAATTTGTTGATTGTCAAACGAAACAAGGACTCGTCCCGTGTTTCCATTGTCGTCCCGAACATCCATGCAGGGATCGACTCGAATGACTTTCCCTGTGAATTGTTGGCTGGGATTGGATGCAAGTGTAAACGTTACTTTCAATGGTTCCGATTGAGATTGCTGCGCATCGATCAGGTGTCCCATGCGGCGTTCGGGTACCAAGACCTCGAGTTGCCAATTCGTGTCGGGGAGATCACGGTCACCAGATTTTGCCCTTGGCGAACGGGACGCCCCAATAGGTTTCTGCGCAACTGCCAGTTCGCTAGTCGGCCCTCGATAGGGTTGCGAACCGTCAATTGTTCAGCTTGCTGCTTTTTGATTTGCAATTCGTGTTTGAGGCTTTCGATTGTTTTTTCGGCCTTCAGGATGTCACCGACGATAGAGATTTTTTCGAAATCCTCCATTTGGTCTTGGAATTGAAGTCGGTTCAATTTGGTCAGTTGTTCTTGGGCCTGTTTCAGTTCTCCCGTGATGCTTTCGATTTCGACAGCCAGGTCGTAGCTCTCCATTTCGACAAGCACGAAACCGGCAGGAATGATTTCCTCAGGACTTGCTGGTTCGAACACCTCGACTGGTTTTCCATCGACTTGCGCGAAAACATCGCGCTGGAATTCGGCGATCAATTCGCCGGAGCCGCCCAATTCAAATGAGTAGGGCACAACGCAGAGGGCAAAGATACCCAAGGCGATACTTGCCAGAATGGTCGCCGTTTTTGGGAAACGTGTACCGCGAAAGGGTGCGCTCAACCAGTTCAAACGTTTCCATAGCGGCATCAAGAAAATGTTGTTGTGGTCCAGGCAATTCCCCAGCGCTCGTTCCGCATGTTCGGCAACGACTTCACTTCGTTGCACGATAGTCGAACCCAGGTTGGCTTCGGAAAGTTGTTCGATGATCAATGCGCCCAGTGGTTCTGAATTCTGGGCGTCGCCGTTTGTGCCATTGAGACGGAAAAGGGGAATGATGCCAAGTTGCCTGGAGTGAGACTGATCGACGTAAGCGTGCAATTGTGTCTCGATTTGTGGAGCCAGTTTGGAGTCGTCACCCGAGTACCAGAGAGATTCCCGAGTACGGACAACAGTACCTGCCAGTTGGGCAAGTCTTTTAACTTGGTCCGCTCGGCGTTCAATCGTATCCAAGCCGCTGATCGCGGCTACTTGCATCCGTGGACCGGTTTTGATGGCCACACTGATTCGATCACAACCGACGATCCGACGGCCGTCGTTCGCGATTACAAATGCCGTTTCATCAGTGTCCAGGCTACCGTGAACGGAGCGAGTGAACTGATCCAAATCTTGCCATAGAAGTTGTTGTGTTTGGAATGATCGAAGGCGACGCGTCTTTAAAAAATCGGAAGCGATTTCAGCCATTTGAACGAGGAACCGCAAGTATCCTCGTTGTGTAGCAGGGCCACCTCCCGGCCGCTGAAGAATCTCGACAAGGCCAATGGTTTCGTTATCCAGTTCCAAAGGCGCGAAGAGCAACAGGAAATCCGTCGGGTTGCCCGCTTTGTCGGCTTCGTCTTCACCGGAATGGGGCGCGATGATAGTTGGCGTCGATGATTCGAGAATTTGTTCGAGCAGAAGACTGTGTTGGATTTGCGCCGCAGGATTGTCAACCAGAACCGTTCGTTTCAGATTGATGTGGTATAGCAGTTTCAGTGGGCTATCGGTGGATGGTCGAGTCCAGATAACACCGCCCACGCTGGCCAGGGCACTTGTCGTTCGCGTCAGAAACCCTTGGTAAAATTCTTCCTCACTGCAATCGGATTTCGCAAGGTCACTGATTTCCTGCACCAAGGCACGGATTTGATTTTTGGTTTGGTTGACAAGATCGGAATCAAACGAGCCTTCGTTGGAAGGTTTTTTGGTCGATTGGTGAAGGGGGACTTCGTCCGTTCGAAACCTGGTAGTGTCCGATGTTGGGTCGACGCTCATGGGGTCAAACAATCCATAATTTGGATATGCGAATGGCCAAGATCTTTTCGGAAACCTTAGCCAGTAAACTCCGGGTGAAAACGCGGGGACTTTCGCTGAAAATCACGCTTTTGGCAACATCGATTGTGGGCAGGTTGGTTCAAACCGAAGGATGCGATAGCATGGGAGTTTGCGTTTCAACCAGTCAGCGTAAAACTAGATCAAACTTTCGGCCGTACCCGCGTATGCGAGTTGTCATTACATCGGACATTGCGTCTGCTAGCAGTCGAGCCGCAGATCATATTCAGTCCTTAATTCGCCAGAAGTCTCAATGTGTTTTGGGATTGGCAACGGGTTCGTCACCATTAGCAACCTACCAGGAATTGATCAGGCGTTACGATTCTGGCGAGATTGATTTTTCCTGCGTGACGACTTTCAATCTAGACGAATATGTCGGATTACCGCCGACGCATCCTCAAAGTTATCGCCATTTTATGCAGGAAAATCTGTTTCGGCATATCAATATTCCTCCCCAAAACACCAATATTCCGGACGGGCGTTCACTTAATTTTCGGAAACATTGTGAGGCCTATGAACAGCAAATCGTTCTGAGTGGCGGGATCGACTTGCAATTGTTGGGACTCGGTGCGGATGGACATATTGCGTTCAACGAACCTGGTTCGTCGCTGGGAAGCCGCACACGAATTAAAACATTGACTCGTGAAACCATCGATGACAACGCCCGGTTTTTTGACCGCAAAGAAGATGTCCCCAAGATGGCCATCACGATGGGAGTCGGTACGATTCTCGACAGCCGTCAGTGCCTCTTGCTGGCGTTTGGCAAGCACAAAGCGGAAGCGGTTGCAGCCACCATTGAGGGGCCGGTGACCTCACAGGTGACTGCGTCGGCATTGCAAATGCATCGAGACGTCATTGTTATTTTGGACGAAGATGCTGCGGGGTTGTTAAGACGACGCGATTACTATGACCAGGTAGAGATGGTTCAACGAGAGTTGGAACAATCGCAAATGCAAAGTGAATTGGATTTGAAACCGGGAAGGCAGGCATAAGCAGATGCGTTTGATCGGGACATTAGATGATGCGCAATATGCCGAAAGATTTTCCGCTTGGCTTTTGGCCGAAGGCATCGAGAATCACGTAGAAAAGGACTCAAAACAATATCAGGTTTGGATCAAAAACGAGGATCAGGTAAAGCAGGCCGCAAAACTCCTTGAGGAATTTGTCGCAACTCCCGGAGACTCCAAATATTCCGAAGCCTTTGCGCGAGTTGCCAAGATACAACGACAGGAAGTAGAAAAACGAAAGGCCTACCAGCGAAACGTCGTCAAGGCGGGATCAAATATTCGAGGCGCCGGTACACCACTGACGATAACATTGCTTGTCATTTGTTGTGCAGTCGCATTGTTGACTCGGTTTGGTGAGGACTATGAGTCAACTTGGATTGAATCGTTGGCATTCACTTCTGTTGGCATTGATGAGGTTTTCGATCCCAATCGGCCATTAACAGATTCGTTGGACGAGAATTGGCTAAAGCTATGGTCGGTCACGCATGGGCAGATCTGGCGATTAGTTACTCCGATTTTCATACATTACGGAACGACCCACCTGATTTTCAACATGATCTGGTTGTTTCAATTGGGCAGGTTCATTGAACGCCGCGAAGGAACAACATGGATGGCGGTATTAGTTTTTGTCTCTGCGGCAATCAGCAATCTCGTCCAGGTCATTGCGCCGTGGGATGGGTTGAGTCTCGGGATCAATGGGAACCAACAAATCATTGCTGGCCTCGGCGGTATGTCCGGGGTTGTTTACGCGTTGTTTGATACGTGTGGATCAAATCGCTCATTGATCCCAATAGCCGATATTTCGTGCCGACGTTTACTGTCATTTTAATGTTGGGGTGGTTGTTCTACTGCATGACTCCAGCTGCGGACAAATTCATCGAGACGCGAAACGTAGCCAACTGGGCGCATGGTGTTGGATTGATTTGCGGTGTGTTTGCAGCTTGGATAAAGATGACATTTCGCTTTGATCGCAAAAGTTTGAAAAGTTGATTTGCAATCAAATTCGAGGCGACAATCTCCAGAGAGTTGATGCGACGGCTTACTTGATCTGCTCGTTGTTGTTTTGCGGACCAGATCCGTTCATTGAACTTGCACTTTTTGCAGCCGCATCGGAATCGACGAGCGTCCAGCCGACGGGAGTGCGTGGTCGAATGAAAAGTCCTCCCCATGACTGAATAGCCCCAAGTTGCGTATTGAGCTTTCGGTCGCCAAACTCAAAGACCCGGTTGTCAAGTTGATTTTCAGTCGGATTATAGTTCGGCGAAAAGACCTGAATGGTGCTCGGTAAAAAGTCGCTTCGCGACAGGACAATCAGAACTTTGCTATAGTTTTGCGCATCGGATTGTCGTTTGGGAAACGCCTCTAGCCAGATCGCATCGGTTACATTGCTTGGTGTTGCGGATTTGATCCAATAGCGCTCAAGCAACTGCGTTCTGCTTGCACCGAACAAAAATGGCATTGGGCTATCAATCAAGCCTTGGCCTCGGTACTGCGGATCAATTTGTGATTCATAGATGCGATGATTAATGAAATCAAATTCATAAGTTGATTCGCCGTCACAAATCCATTTCTCGTGTGCCAGGTCAGCGTCTTCTCGTTGGACGTAATTTGCTTCCTTGCCGTCGTTCTTGGTGCCAGAAAAATCCCATGACTCGGTCGCTTCATAAAGGGCTTTGTCGGGAGCTTCGTACTTGATTTGCCCCATCACGACGGACGCTGCAGCTAGTCGTTGTGAGCCGGGCTCTCGCCAGTCGCAACGTGTTTGCTCGTAGTCAAAACGACGGAAGTCACACGTGCATCGCTTGATTTGTTCGCTGCTTTTTTCCCAGTAATCGAGAACGGAATCGACGTGTTGCTGATGGTCGGCAGCCAAAGGAAATCCCGGAGGCGATTGTTGTTCGCTGAATTGAGGTTGGACCTGCGAGTTCGCCATTGCTTGTTGACGTTGTTGCTCAAGGGTCGACTGAGCAAGCAATATGGTAGTGGAAAGTCCAAATGCGGCAACTGAAAACAGTCCGGCTTTCACTATCTGGTTCATTTGTCATCCTTGACAAAATTGAATCACGAATCAAACGGGATCGAGCAGGATTCGCGATTCGCAGGTTGCGGGAATTTTCGAATGCCACCGCACCATTTCAACGTGCGGTTGAACAGACCAAAACAATGTCCCGGAAACGATTTGCGATACGATCGGAGAAATTAAACTACAAACCGGCGATTGCTTCCAGATTGATTTTGATTGGAGCAATGGCGCTGAATGCTAGCATTTGTGGATAGGTGACTACCGACGAACGTCCTCACGAATGGCATTCTCAATGATCAAACGCAGCTTGGGCGCTGCGACGTCCGCAAAGGCCACGACTTCATCGCCCGAGGTTGCCTCCAATGCATCGGGTTTGGCAACGTTGGTTACGACCGACAGTGCCAGTACACGCATTCCCATTTGCGAGGCAATTGCGACCTCGGGGACTGTGGACATTCCAACCGTATCGCCGCCAATTTTTTTGAGGAAGCGATATTCGGAGCGCGTTTCATAATTCGGGCCGAGCATTGAAACATAGACGCCACGAAAGATCGCAAAGTCGTTTTTGCGGGCACACGCCATTGCCTGATGGGCCATTTCCTGATCGTAGGCGGAATCCGTTTGATTGGCAAACGTTCTGCCGAGTTGCCAGATCCCTTTGCTCTGATCGGCGCGAAACATCAAATCCACATGGCTGTCGATAATCATGATGTCGCCCGATTCGAAGTTTGGATTAATTCCTCCTGCGGCGTTGCTGATAAAGAGTTTTTTCACGCCCAGTTGGTGCATGACGCGAATGCCAATAGTCGTGGTTTCGACCGAATAGCCTTCATACAAATGAAATCGGCCCTTCATGGCGATGATTTTCTGGCCGCAAAGTTCACCGCATATCAATTTGCCAGCGTGCCCCACTGCTGTACTTGTTGGAAACGTTGGAATTTCCTGATAGGCGAACTCTTGTTCGACTTGAATGGCGTTGGCAACCTCGCCCGCGCCGGTTCCAAGCACCACGCCGAAGCGTGGCCGATGTGGCCAACGTGCGCTGATCCACTCGGCTGCCGTTTTGGGGGACGAGATTTGATCGTTGCCAGACATTTTCTCAATCGCCCAGATATTAGGGTGTTTGTTGCAGTCCAATGAATTGTCAACGCTCACCGTCGAGGACGCCCATTACCAAAGCCGTCAGCTTTGGCTCGGCCTTGTTTGCATGCGCGATGATTTCTTCGACCACGGCCGGTTTTAAAGAATCGGCCAGGCACATGTCGGTGATCACCGAGAACCCGACAACACGCATTCCGCTGTGAACCGCAACGATAACCTCGGGAACGGTGGACATTCCCACGACGTCTGCGCCGATGGTCCTCAAGAATCGGTATTCGGCTCGCGTTTCCAAGTTGGGCCCGGCAACCGCAACGAAAACGCCTTTGTGCGCGACGATGTCATTTTTTCTGGCCACGGTAAGGGCGCGATCAATCAGCGTACGTGTGTAAGGTTCGCACATGTCAGGAAAACGCGGGCCCAGGCGATCGTCATTAATGCCAATCAGCGGGTTGTCGCCCAGCAAATTAATGTGATCTTCGATGAGCATGATGTCGCCGCATTCGTAGTATGGGTTCATGCCACCACAGGCGTTTGAAACGACCAGCAGGTCGGCGCCCAGGGCCTTGAAGACACGAACGGGCAGGGTGATGTCTTTAAGGCTGTAGCCTTCATAAAGATGATGGCGACCTTCCATTGCGACGATGGGCAAGCCATTCAGTCGACCGCAGACGAGGCGTCCTCGGTGGCTGGTCGCGGTTGATTTCAGAAAGTGCGGGATTTCGGAATACTCGATCGCAACATCGATATCAATTTTCTCAACCAACGGCCCAAGTCCGGTTCCCAGAATGATTCCAGCCTTTGGTTGTTCCGTCCATTTACTACGAATGAAAGCGACGGACTCCTGAATTTTGTCAAATAGATCGAGCATGAGTGCGCAATAATTAAGGGTCTTTGTTTTAGAAAAAGCCACGCTAAACAAAGTCGATTATGACGCGAACATTGCACGGCTCAAGTGGCCACGGAATAAACCGCCGATGTACTCGATGCTGGGGTGTGGCAACCTGTGAGGCAAAAACGTGAATTTGTTTGATATTCAGAATTCACATGGAAGGTGCTGGTTTGCAAACGATTGCTTGTCGAGTTATTCTATCGATGCCCGAAAGGGCTTTCGATACTTTGCCTTGCTGAAATCCATAGGTCACGGTGTGACCGATTAGCCTCAACACTTGATAGTGAGTAACCTCAATGGCTTGTTTGTCTTTGTTTATGGATACCCTCGTAATTCTTGTCTTATCCCGCTTGATTTCTGGAGATGATGAAAAAGGTTGGGGTTGGCCATTGTTCATCGCCTTGTTTGCTTCTGTTGGACTTAACACGATGGCCTATTGGGCCATCAGTCAACCAGAATATGCTCTATTGATTTTGCTTTCCTCGATCGGAGTTGTTGGGTTAATTGTTTCGCTTGCCACGTTCGCGTTGATAAACGTCGAGTTCAAAAAAAGCATGCTGATTGGCGCAGCATTTGTCGGATACAAAGTGGTGTTGGTGCTGTTATTTGTGATACCAGCCATTGTGAGTTCAGCTGCATCATGAAGACGCTGCGCCCAGTTTCACGTAGAATGAACTACTTACGCGAGAACATGTTGAGCGCGCGGCGTAGGGTGCGGGCGGGAGACATGCTCATGGCCAACGCCAGGCGCGAATATCCCTTCATTGGACTGCCGTTGTAGATTTCGGCGACTGCCTCGCGATACTGTCCAATCGATAAACTATCCAGGTAAAAGCTCCAAGAGGCTGGCCAACGCTGGCAACGATGTTGGGAATGAAATTCTTCAAAGGTGATTTCTTTTGCGCCGCGGGCTCGAAGCCTTGCCAGGTGCGCTGCGAATTCATTGAACAACTGGGCTTCGACAATTCGGCGTCCATTGATGCTCGACGTATGCAGGCGACAGGAGAGCAGTACGTCGGGCAGATTTGAAATGCGTGACACTTCTGCCATTCTCAGGAACATATCCCAGTCTTCGGCGATGTCATGTTTCCAGTAACCTCCAATCTCTTCGAACAGGTGCTTTCGAAACACACACGTTCCGTTGCAAAACGTGTGATGATTGTGAAGCAGTCCCGTTACGATTTCGTTGTGCGCGACAGGCAGGTTGGAAGGGAGTCCGCTTTTGCTCCGCCCCATGCGGGTGATTTGTCCGCCAAGGATTCCGACTTCCGGATTTGCATCCATGAAAGCAATTTGTTTTTCCAGTCGATCGAGGGCCGAAATGTCATCGGCATCCATGCGGGCGATTAATTCCGCTTCGGCAAGTTCAATGCCACGGTTGGCAGCGGCCTGTTGCCCCTGATTTGTTTGATGTTCAACCCGAATCCTGGAATCTGCCTCGGCCCTTTTTTGAAGGTAGTCCGCAGAAGAATCTGTCGAACCGTCATTGACGACAATCAATTCCCAATCGGTGAACGATTGATTGACAATCGAGTCAATTGAGTCAGGCAAATATGGCATGCCGTTGTAGCATGCCATCACAACAGAAATCTTGGGCATTGTTGAATTAGGTTGAGTTGAGACGTCTGCTTCAATCATCGTTGGAAGGCGGGCATGAATCAATGCCAGCGACCATTTTGCCGTCTAGGAATGGTAGTAGGTGTGAGGGTTGTGCAGGATGTTCCGTGCCTGGTGGCTCAAGCCATACGCACTATCTGTTTCAGGCCGACCCCGATTACCGCAAAAATTCGAACTTGCCCTGGTCGCATTTGTTTGTCATGTCGTTTGTGTTCGATCTAGAGAAAAGAACTTCTCATCGGCGAGAGTTGTTGAACGACAGCAAGGTCAGTTGTTGTCGGGGCGACATCCCGCGACAAGGGACGCAATGCGGATCGTGACGTTTATTCGAGAACTGATTGCCAAACGCGATGTTTGGGGCGCGACACTTTTGGGGTTATGCGCCGCGATCGGGTGTTGGTTGATCGTTTTGCCATTTTCTTCCGAAGTTCAACGGGTGACGTTGAGACGCGTTCAATTCGACTCGCCGAGTTTTGCCAATTGGTCGACCCTGCAAATTGTTCCTCCCATGTACGGGCTGGAAAATCGGTATTGGTTTGAGCCCCAAAAATTCTCAAACGGCGTACCTGTGGAGCAACCACTTTTGGAAGCGGGATACATCAACCATTTTCCGATGCGGATAATTACGTTTTTCGACAATCGTGAACGACTGTTAAGCCAGTTTGACGATTCGCGGATCGTTGTCGAATCTCGATATCAAGATGAGGTATTCAGTTCGTGTTGGTCGATTCATCACGACCGCGCAAAAGGGGTTTTCAATCTGGTTCGAGAGGCACCGCAATGACAGCTGCGTCGGAAGTCGTCTCGATTCCATTTCTAGGCGACCAGCAAGATGTTCGTTTGGTTGGAGAGGTAAAAACCGATTCCGACACTCTAGTAACGGCTGCTCGGATCGTCATGCTAGGTTTGTTGACGTCGTTGATTTGGAAGATTCGTTATTTTGTCGGTGGAATCGCAATAACGTTTCACTACCCGGTTGTTGATCCGTTCTTTCCCCGGTGGTTGCAAAGTTCCGTCACTTTTGCGGGGATGTATTTTGGCTACCTGTTATTGCTCGTTGCATTGGCCTTCAAGCCGCGTCGTCGTCACAGTGTTTTGATCACTGTGATGATGACACTGTTTGCGTTTGGCATGGTCGTTCACCAGCACTCGTACAACGACATGACGTTTTTTACCGTGTTCTGGGTGTCGCTTTGGTTGACTTGGTTCTTGAGTCGCATCAACTGTGAAAGTGCCAAAGAACTGTTGCCGCGCGCCGTCTTCCTGTCCCATGTCGTGCTATCGATGATTTTGCTGGGCGGGGCGGTTGGTAAATACACACCCGGATATTGGTCGGGAGAGGTGATGTATGAAATCTATTTCAAGGGGCGAGATTATTGGGTCTTTGAGATGCTGAGGAGTGTCTTTTCTGGCGATGATTTGCGGCAAGTTGCGGCTTGGTATTCTCGATTCATTATCGTTGTCGAAAGTGCAGGTGGGATGTTGTGGCTACTGCCGCCGCGAGTCGCATCCGCCATGGCGATATTGATTCTTTGTGGGATTTTTACGTTTAGCAATTGGTTTCTCGTATCGGTTTTGGCGTGTTTGATTGGCTTGGCGTCGATTGCGTTTCTCAACGAAAAAGCGACCGACGAAATGGCTTCGTCGGCCGCTTGATTCAATACGTTAATGCCAAAGATTCGTGATTTGACAACGTCAACGCTTGATTACGGGAAGCGGCGCTGTTTCGTCGGTTACCTGAGCCTGACGCTTTCGTTCGGTAAAGCGAATGGACTCCAGCAACTTTTGGTCAGCATTTCCGAACGAATTCAACAGCTCATCTTCGATCGTCAAAACGACCGCCGCACAGCGTCCTTCATCGTTGCTCAAATGGTAATAGATCCAATGGATGGGGACTTCTTCCTGAACACCCGAGACGACCACTTGCAAGGCTCGCATACCGGTAGCGGTGCGAAGTTCCTGAGTGGATTTGATTGTCGCTTCGGCTTCGCCTAGAACTGTTTTTTCCAGCTGTGTTCGGAACTCCTTTAGCTTGAGCGGTTTGCCTTCGGGGCGTTTGGGCAATCGCAGAACATTGCATTGAGCCAGCAGACTTCCACGTTCGGAATACCGCATGATGACGACGTCGGTGTCCGACAGGATGACCTTCCATTTGGGATCGTACAACAGCTCAAATTCACTGTCGGAGTTCCACAACATGCGAGTGTTTTGTTTGTTGGCTATTTGAGTCGAAACTTTTTTGATCACATCATCAGTCAAGGATTTCGCGTTTTTAACTTGCGATTTGGCGTCGATTTTGATCGCTCCGACGAATCCAGGAGCTAATTGGCTGGGTGAACGATTTTCGTTGAGCGTTCCGCGAAAAGCGGAGACGAATTGATTTTCCAGATCGACAAGGCAAACCGCTACGACACGGAGAGCGGTTTGACTCCCGTCGACTTCACCTGTGGCGTCACCGGTGATGTACAGTTTCGCGACATTGTCGGTAATTTCTTTGACGGAGACTTTCAGTTTGTTCTCAATCACGTTGTCGAGGGACAGGAACGCTTGGACGGCGCGGTCTTCGGGCTTCCACTCTTCGCCTTCTTTGAAGGTCGAGTGCTCAACAACGTACTGAACCGAAATCAAGTCAGCAGGAGTCAGGAGCAAGTCCCTTTCGGCTTGTTTCAGCATGCCGCCGGTGGAGAAATACTGAACCGGGCGATTGAATTCCGCGTCGTTTACACGGAGCGCGATTTGCCGATTGGTTTCTGACAATTCATTATCAGATTCTTTTCCGTCAATTGAGATCTTTGCGGTAGCCGTAGCGTATTTGCGAAGGGCATTGGTGTCGTCGATGGTGATTTGATCGAACGCTTGAACGGACCTCACGGAAAGAGGTAATCCAGACGTCGAATTGTTTTCGACTGAGTAAAGCGTTACTTGTCCTTGGAATTCAATTTGGCTACGGCAGCTGACCGTGGTACCCGACTCGGGGGCCTTGGGGATTTGATTCTGATTACCGGCAAACACGTTGGATGAACCAATAATGCCGAACAGCCAAGCAGCGAGTGCCATTCGATTTAGAGACGCAATGTTCATTGCTAGCAAACCTTGAGACGGAAGTTTGGGTATATTTTTACGGCGGTTTTCCGGGACACTTGGCAACAGCCATATTGGCGTTCAGAAAACCCGCATAAGATGCACTATCGGCAAAATTGTGTCTCAGATTGATGCACTTTGTCTCAAATTGAGTCTAAACTGGAAGACTGGCACAAGCCAAAATAGATGTTTCAAACGTTGTTTGAGCCGTTTTGTGGCGGTTATCCGGGGTAGGTGGACAGTTGGCACGGTCCTTGCAACGTTACCAAGTCGCGCAAGGTCAAGATGTGACAAAATGGCTTTGAGGGATTTCAGGTTTGTTTGTTTTGCGACGAACTTTCCGTTTCCCGAATCAGTCAATGAGAACAGCTGAATTGCACGCCCCGTAATAAGACTCAGGATAAATGACCTGGGCCTCAGGGAATCGACATTTGTCGAAGATCGGTGTAGATGGAATGTCACCGATATTAAGGAGATTGATTTCTGCCAACGCAAACAGGATTTTGCAGGCGGCGGAGAGAGGCAAGTAACATGCATACTCGATTTCATTGTGAACAAATCCGCGATCTTCGTGATCAGCAGGTTCGTTTCGCTCCTCGCGAGAAGAAACTGGAGCAGGCTGACCGAGCGGAACGTCTCGTTCGCGAAATTGATGAAAACAAGAACTACAATTTCGAGTTCGTTTGTTACCGAGTCACGGGATATCGGCCGGATAATTTCGAAGTGGTCTCGATCAAAGGTGCCGAGCTCATCCAGGATTTGCACCAATTCATCGAAGACCTGACGGACGCCGCCGACATCGACGCCGACAAAGTTGGACAGCCCGTCCACACCGTCGACGAGTTGAGCAAAATGTTCAACGTCTCGACGAAGACGATTTCTCGATGGCGTCAGCAAGGGCTAGTGAGTCGACGCTTTATTTTCGAAGGTGGCCGAAAGCGGGTGGGTTTCCTGCATAGCAGCGTCGACCAATTCGTGAAAAGCAACTCGGAAAAGGTCAAGCGCGGAGAGCGCTTCAGCCAGCTGACCAATCAGGACAAAGAAGAGATCATCGAGCGCGCTCGTCGGTTGGCGAACGCCGGTGGTTGCCCAGCCGAGGTCGCTCGGCGAATTGCGAAACACATGGAGCGAAGCGTCGAGACGGTTCGCTACACCATCAAGCAGTTCGACGAGAAATATCCTGAACTGGCAATTTTCCCTGACCAAACGGGCCCGCTGAATCTGGAAATCAAAGAGCGAATTTACAACGAGTTCCAGCAAGGGCGTTCCGCGGAATCGATCGCTCAACGTTATTGCCGCAACAAGACGACCATTTATCGGGTTGTCAATGAAATGCGGGCCAAAACGATTCTCGAGTTGCCATTGGATTTCATGGACAACGCCGAGTTTCATCGACGTGGGGCGGACAAGCGCATCGTGGAAGCAGACATGCCTGTGGCTGAAACGGCAACTCGCCGCACCAAGCCACCCGCGGGTTTGCCACGGTATTTGGCAAGCTTGTACGAAGTCTCGCTGTTGACCCGCGAGCAGGAACAGTATTTGTTTCGCAAGTACAACTTCTTGAAATTTCGAGCCGCCAAATTGCGGGAAACCATTGATCCAGCAAATGCACGATCGTCGGAAATGGACGAAGTCGAACGACTTTACCAGGAAGCGGTCAAAGTCAAAAATCGAATCGTTCAGTCAAACCTGCGACTCGTTGTTTCCATTGCGAAGCGACATGTGAACTCGACAGATGATTTCTTCCAGTTGGTCAGTGACGGCAACATGTCATTGATTCGAGCGGTAGAGAAATTCGATTACAGCCGCGGCAACAAGTTCAGCACGTACGCCAGTTGGGCCATCATGAAGAACTTTGCCCGCACGATTCCGGACGAATTTCGACAGCGAGATCGATTCCGTCCAACCAGTGAAGAGGTTTTCCTGGCACAGGCGGACGAGCGTAGCAACCACTACGCCTTGGAAGCCGAGCAACAACAGCGTGAGCAGCAGATCGGCCGAATCTTGCAACGCCTGGATAGCCGTGAGCAGCACATTATTCGCCGCCGCTTTGGCCTCAACCACGAAACGGAGCCGTTGACGCTCAAGGAAGTGGGTGAGGAAATGGGAGTCACCAAGGAGCGAATTCGCCAGATCGAAGCGCGTGCTTTGAGCAAGTTGCGGATGGCGGCGGAAGAGGAAAATATTGATCTGCCAGAATTCCTGGATAACTAGTTCCAGTTCCAGTAGATTTTCTTGAGTCAAAACGGCTGAGCGCCCATCGACGTTCAGCCGTTTTTTTGTGCTTGCACGCTGTGCTATCAATTTTCGGACGGTTGTTGCCTGGGATAGCTTAAGTTAAGCCCTGCCAAGGATTGAAATTGACCATATGGACGGTGCTCGAATACCTTGATGCATTGGCGGGAACGCCCATTTGAAATTTTCAGGCCGCAGAAACTTGGTGAGCAGCAAGTAATGCTCAGTCGAGTGTTGTCTGCTGCCATGACGCAAGGATGCGGCACATGTCTAACGAACGATCGCAGCGAACCATCGCGGTTCTTCTGGTATCCGAAAATGGTAGGCCAGTTACTTCACATCGGCTCGACCAAATTCGAAATGCGTTGCAGCTTATTTCGCAATGTACGGCCGTTCAATTTCGCATTGTCGGGTTGATAGGGGCACAAGCGTATGACGGTAATTCCCAACCGGGCCTGAGTACATATTTTGATCTAAACGAGGCATTAAAAGTCGTTCCTACTGGCAACGTGCTGGTTGCCGATACGGAGTTTTCATTTCGCGAAACAATGATGCGAATGATTTCCGCTGCGAGCGGGCAAGGTGCCGAGTTATTTAGCGAAACGGCT
Organism: Pirellulaceae bacterium; assembly: GCA_041399045.1. Lineage (GTDB taxonomy): Bacteria > Planctomycetota > Planctomycetia > Pirellulales > Pirellulaceae > BJ22. The sequence continues at coordinate 124,306 of JAWKTO010000003.1, forward strand.
GCAAGTGAACTCGGACGAGTTAAAAGTGCTGTGTGCACGGCAGCACAATTTGGCAAGCGAATTGCGTTGGGGGAGGCAGTTGCGCCCGCTTCGAACAACGCTTTGTTGCTGAATTTGAACGAGTTGCCAAAATCACTCGTGGAACAAGCACGGCCGAGCAACATCGAAGAATTCGTTGCTGTACTCGCTAATTCGAAATCCAAAGTTCGGCAAAACGTCCTGTCAATGAAGTATGCGTCGACGCCGCCATCGTATCGAGCCATTGGGACCGAGCTCTTAAAACGCATCCGTTTCTGGTGGACACACATCAAATTTCCTGGTGAGCCGGAAACGCAAGCTAAATTGACAGGCTTGCAACAGATGATGTTGTGGGGAGGCGTGTTCTTGTTCGGGTGGTTTATCGTTGCTCGGGGCCTTGATTATCCGCTGTTTGAGCCTGACGAATCACGCAACGCGCAGATCGCGCTCAACATTACTCAAACCGGTGAGTGGATGTCGCTCAAGTTGGCGGGGGAACCTTATTGGGACAAGCCTCCGCTGACAGCCTGGTTAATGGCAGCGAGCTACCAGATATTTGGCGTGAGCGAATTTTCGACCCGCTTGCCCGGCAATTTGGCCGCGATGGCAACGATCATGATGGTCTTCGGCATCGGGCGGCGACTGGTTGGCAATCGCGCAGCCGCCATGGGAGCTGGCTGTTTGGCGTTAAGTGTTGGCTTTGTCGCCTGCGGGCGATACGTGACAATGGACTCGATTTTGACGTGCCTGGCAACGGCTACTCTTGGTTTCGCCTATCTGGCAACTCGGGGAAAGCGGTTTCAAGGGCAAATGTGGATGGCCTCGGCAATCGCGGGGGCACTTGGGCTATTGGCCAAGGGCCCTGTGGTTGTTGTTGTAACATTGCCAGTCTTAGTCGCACAGCATTTGTTAACTGGCAACCGAATGTTGTTGTATTGGCAACGCTGGCTAACGTACTCCGCGATCGTCTTGGTTGTAGCGGGGCCGTGGTATCTGGCAACTGCGTTGGTGCATCCCGATTTTCTGGAGTATTTTTTCTGGAAGCATCACGTTATGCGATTCTCTGAGGCTTTCAATCACAATGAGCCGTGGTGGTATTACGTGCCCGTGTTGTTCTTGGTGATGTTTCCAGCGAGTTATCTGTTGCCTTCGGTCGGAAGGTGGATTTGGTCCAACCAGCCGGAATGGAGTAGAACACGATCGCTTGACGTTGGTTTCCTGGTGTTGTCCGCGGGTTGGGTGTTGTTGTTCTTTAGTTGTGCCGAAGCGAAGTTGCCCACGTACATCTTGCCGGCGTTTCCGGCGTTGGCTTTGTTGATGGGAGTCATGCTTGAACAACGATTGGTGCGCGAGCGAATTACCTCGGACCGTAGGTGGTGGCTGGAGCAGATTCCAACACATGCCGCTCGGATGATGGGGATTATGTTGATCGCGGCCGTTATCTTCAACTTGATTTCGATGCCGGGATGGGAGTGGTTGAGAGCCGTCGGTGCGGTCGCTGTTGGCGTTTTGGGAAGCGTATTGTTTTTGTTTGCTCATAATCCATTCCAAAGGCGTCAGGTACGTTGGGCAAGTGTCACTGCGTTAAGTGCATTGGCATTGGCGACCATTTTTCAGCAGGTTGTGCCCGTCGTGTCCGAATATCGATCGACCTATGTCGCTGCAGAAGAAATCAAAAAACAGCTCGAATACCAGGACGTGCCAATCGTGTTTTATGAACACGAGGACTATGGTGCATCCTTTTGGCTGCAGGGGCGGAAGACGTTTTCGTTTACCGACGCTGAGCGCCATCGAATGTCAGAGTTTTTGGAGCGAAATCGACGCGTGTTGATTGTCTCACGGGGTGACGAGATGGGATTGGTGCAGCGGACGCTGAAATGGCCGCTGTGTATTTCTGAGGTGGAAGGTGCCAGGCGATTGTTTTTGTGTGACGAACGCGAACCCGAAACCACTGAGCCGCGTATAGCCGACCGGTTTGCCATCGATAAAAAGGTTCGATAGTTGTTATGTTTCTGGCTTGCTGATTTGATTGATATAATTTCGTCGATCACCACTGTAATTTTCGCTGTGCTAGAATCGCAGTGGTTCCGCCAGCCGAGTTGTTGGTGTGCGGGCATTTTTTCATCACGAATTACGGAGTATTGCGATGCGTTTTTTGGGAATGTTGGTTGCACTTGTAGCGGTGGTAGTCGGGAGTGGTTTCGCGGTCGTTAATAACGATGTCGCCAAAAAAGAAGATCCGAAATCGATCGAAGACATCATGAAAGAAGGGATGAAAGGCGGGCTGTCGAAGAAGGTTGCTTCAGGCGAGGCCACCGATGAAGAAAAATTGCAAATGTTGAGTCTGCTGGTTGACTTGGTGGAAAACGATGCGCCGAAAGGCGACGAAATGGAATGGAAGATGATGGCGGGGACGGCAATGATGAATGCAGCCAAAGTTGTCCTTGGTCGAGACGGTGCTGAAGAATCTTTCAAGGCGTCGATTGACTGCAAGGCTTGCCACGACAAATTCAAATAGGCGATATCGGGGCAATTCGAATCTTCGAGAGCACGGCAAAGAGACTTGCCGTGTTTTTTCATTCAATGCATGAAAATCTTACAATTCTTCCCTCTTTTGCTTTCAAAATTGCCCTTAACTGCCCGGGAAAATTTGACACTTCCGACCGCCTTTGAGAAAATTCGCGTTAGGGGCAATATCCATTTGGGGCCGTTTCGGGCCAGCCGTGCTTTTCGGTGTTACATTTACTGCGGGTATGTGAAGAGGAGTGATCATGAAAATTTCGACAACATTTGTTTGGGTAGCATTAGCGACTTGCGCTGGTTTCGGTCAGTCACAAACATTTGCTCAACAAGGTGGCGGTGCAGGTGCCCGGACGTGGTGGTGGTGTATCACAGGGCGCGTCTGCAGGAGTCGTGCCGGTGTTGGTTGTATTGGATGCGGATCGTGATGGCGTGATGTCAGCTGCAGAAATTGCCAATGCGCCCAACGCGTTGCTTCAGCTGGATGCGGACGGCGATGGTCAGCTGACTGCAAACGAAGTGATGCCAAGAGCCGGCCAAGGCAATGGTCAGCGGATGCGTAACGGGGCTCCTGGTGGTGCTGGCGGTCCCGGTGGTGGAGCCGGTGGGGCAGGGGGAGTAAACGGTGGTCCGGGGCGGCCTGGTCAGCCCGGAGGTCCTGGTTCGATGATCGATCATTTGTTTACGTTCGATTCCGATGGCAACGGCGAGCTCTCGCGTGCGGAATTGGAAGCCGCCGCATTGGCGATGCAGGGTGGTGCCGGCGGCGGGCAGCGGCGCGGAAGTGTCGGGGATAGTTTTGGCAATCAATCCGGAGCAGGTGGAGCTGGTGGTCAAGGCGGAGCCGGAGGACGCGGAGGTCGTGGCGGACGCGGAGGTGCCGGTGGCCAGGGTGGTCGTTAGTGCGATGCGCTGAAGAATCGCAACGATTTACGACCGTCAAATTGACTGTTTGAAAATATCCAGAATTGCGTCTGTCGTTTGACGCGATTCTGGATTTTCTGTTTTTAGGTCAATCGTAGTGCACCGCGGGATTTTGGATTTGCTGTTCAGGTAGGCTCGATCGTAATATTCAAGAAGGACATTAGCGCAAGCGATGTATTGGTGGTTTTGAAGCAACTCAAGGGCGCGTTTGACGTTTTGTCCGCCCAGTCGCTTCGCAATGTTCCGAATACATGTTTCCAATTGTGTTGGCATGCTCGAGCCATAGTCATTTGCCAGCCGGCTTGCCCGCGTCGATCGGGGGACATCCATAAACACGGCAGGGGCGTGGCGAAGTTGTTGAAAAAACGATGGCGGGACAACGACCGTCCCGATCTTCCGCCCTTCATCCTCGACCCAGATGACTCGCTCCGAGTTCAATGCCATCAGTGTTTTCGCTAAATCATTCTCGAACTGTTCGACCGTTGGTTGCGGCGACATACCAAGGTTTCCAAATGCCGAACCGCGGTGCGACGCGAGTGCCTCGAGATCGAGTACTTGTTCGCCACGAACGCCAAGCTCGTTGAGTTGAAAGGTCTTACCTGACCCTGTCAGGCCGCTAATGACTCGTAAGTTCCACGTTTTGTCAAAAACGCAATGCACCCACTTGCGGTAGGCTTTGTAGCCTCCTCGTAGTGTCTTGGTTTCAATATCAATTTGATTGAATAGCCATGACATCGCGGCACTGCGCATCCCCCCTCTCCAGCAGTGAACGTTTAGGCGAAGGGATTTCTGGTCGTTTGATCGAGACTTGGCGATCTTGTGGGCCTGTTCGGCAAGTTGTCGCATTTTCGGACCGGCGATATCGAGTCCTTTTAAGACCGCAAGCCTTCGGCCGTTTTGTTTGTAGGATTTACCAATGCTAGAACGCTCTTCATCGTCAAATAACGGCAAATTGATCGCGCCCGGAATGTGGCCTTGGGCAAACTCTCCGGGTGAGCGAACGTCGATAATCGGAATTCGCTCGATCTGCTCGATGAGTTCTTCGGGTTCAATCGGCTTCGTTGACGGTGGTACCATGGGCTAGATCATAATGTTTTCAGTGCAGGCGACATATGCTTGGACAATTTGATGAATCAGGTGTGGCCATGGCAAGAATTGTCGGTGTGTTAATACTGGCAGGTGGTGCAAGTTCCCGAATGGGGATGGACAAGGCGGAATTGAGATTTGGTGGGATAACGTTTCTTGAGCGATTGGTAGCAGAGTTTCAGGAGGTCTGGGGCGAAGTTGCAGTTGTCACCAGGTGCGAGCAGCAGGCCAGGTTGAAGCAGTTGGTGTCGGATGCCAGCGTTGTTTGGCTGGCCGATAGAGAAAGCGATGTTGGGCCGCTTGAGGGATTGGCGGTAGGGATGAGTTATTTTGAGGAGCAGTTTTCCCAGGGAGCGGTGTTCGTGCTGCCTGTTGATATGCCCGGTGTTCGTCGTCAACACGGGGAGTGTCTGCTTGAACGGTATGGCAAGCGTGAGGCGGTTGTCATGTTTAATGGAGTTGAGTCCCCGTTTTGGTATCCATTTCTGATGCCAGTCGGTTCGGCTGAGTTTATTTGCCAGCATGTAAAGAACGGTGGCCGCCGTTTGAGGGACGTTTTGACGCAGTTGGGGATTGTGCTGGTCGAGTATTCCGAATTGTGCCGAATGGAAATGGGGTCGGATTCGCTTTTTTCCGTCAATGATCCAACAGAGTACGCGAGGTTAACCTCGCGAGAATCCGATCTCACAATGGAGTGACGGTTTGGCGAACATGGTGCTTGGAAAACTGTCATTTCGTATTGCGGGTCAAATCGATTTCGCTATACTTTCCCGTTTTCCATAAAAAAATGCCGGCATAGCTCAGTGGTAGAGCAGCTGTTTTGTAAACAGCTGGTCGGGGGTTCGAATCCCTCTGCCGGCTCTTGATCTTGATGTTAGGAGATCACAAGTCGGGGGGATACCGAAGCGGCCAAACGGGACAGACTGTAAATCTGTTGGATTATTCCTTCGCAGGTTCGAATCCTGCTCCCCCCACTCAGAACACAAACGCGCCAATCATTCGATTGGTGGAGCGGTTTCCGGCCCCAATCGGGGGTCTCGTGGAATTGTGAGTGCTCCGTTTTCAATTGCCCAAAGCTCCCAAGAGGGTTTGGGGTGGTATTCGTAGTGCTCAAGGATCGCGAATTTGCGGAATTGTTCTTCGTTTGACTTGTGTGTCAGAGGGGAAGGCGGTAAAACTGTCGTTTCTGCTCCTGATGCATGTTAAGTAGCATATTCAGTCGTTGGCTGCGAAAAATCGGCGGCCTGCGGTGTCGTTGCGTTTATTCGCTGGGGATTTCTGGTGATTGCGGCGTCATTGCTGGTTGTGTGGTTGATTGCGGTGATTGATGCGGGTGTAGCTCAATGGCAGAGCCCCAGCCTTCCAAGCTGGTTGTGAGGGTTCGATTCCCTTCACCCGCTCTGTTGTTGCCGAGGTCCTGGCGTTTGTCGCGGGGCTTTCGGTGGCGGCGGTGTTGTTGGGGTTTGGTTAAATCTTTGGCTGCTGTAGCTCAGTTGGTAGAGCACTTCCTTGGTAAGGAAGAGGTCATGGGTTCAAGTCCCATCAGCAGCTCTGTGACGTTCTCGGCCTCTTGGGGTCGAAAGGTTTTTTTCGCTTGGTTGTAACAATTAAATAAGTAGGTGTAGAAAGCATGGCCAAGGAGGAATTTAAGAGGACAAAGCCTCACGTGAATGTGGGCACCATCGGGCATATTGACCATGGTAAAACAACAACAACAGGTGCCTTGGTTGCCGTTCAAGCCGCAAAGGGTTTGGCGACACCGATTACTTACGCTGATATTGCTAAGGGTGGTACTGTTCGTGACGAAACGAAGACGGTGACGATTGCCGTTGCTCACGTTGAGTATGAGACAGAGAAGCGTCACTACGCTCACATTGACTGTCCTGGTCACGCTGACTTTATCAAAAACATGATCACGGGCGCCGCTCAGATGGACGGAGCGATTCTGGTTGTGTCAGCGGCGGACGGTCCAATGCCTCAAACGAAAGAGCACGTGTTGTTGGCTCGTCAGGTAGACGTTCCGGCGTTGGTTGTCTTCTTGAACAAAGTGGACTTGGTTGACGACCCTGAGTTGCTCGAGTTGGTTGAGATGGAAGTTCGTGAGTTGCTCAGTAAGTATGACTTTGACGGCGATAATGTGCCTATCGTTCACGGTAGTGCGTTGCCGGCGTATCAGAATCCAAGTGATCCTGAGGCTCGTAAGTGTATCGAGCAGTTGTTGGATGCTGTGGATGCCTACATTCCAGAGCCTACTCGCGAAGAGGATAAGCCGTTTTTGATGGCTGTCGAGGATGTTTTCTCGATTGAAGGTCGTGGAACCGTTGCGACCGGTCGTATTGAGCGTGGTGTGATTAAGACTGGTGAGGAGATCGAGATCATCGGTCTTTCAGCCGAGCCTCGCAAAACGACTTGTACTGGTGTCGAGATGTTCCGCAAGATTCTTGATTCGGGTCGTGCGGGAGATAACGTTGGATTGCTTCTTCGCGGTGTTAAGCGTGAAGACATTCAGCGTGGTCAGGTTTTGGCAAAGCCAGGATCGATTACTCCTCATACGAAATTTGAGGCAGAGATTTACTGCTTGAGTAAAGATGAGGGTGGTCGACACACGCCATTTTTCTCGGGATATCGTCCTCAGTTCTATTTCCGTACGACTGACGTGACAGGTACTGCCAACTTGGTTGGTGCAGAGATGTGTATGCCTGGTGATAACGTAAAGTTGTCGGTTGAGTTGCATAAGGCGATCGCGATGGACGACGGTGTTCGTTTTGCGATTCGTGAAGGTGGCCGGACGGTTGGTTCGGGCGTTGTGACCAAGATTGTTGAGTAGTTTTTATCTGTCAGCGGTGGCGTGTGCCTGAGCTGGCGGTTGGGTGGCTTTGGCTGCCTGTTTATTGGAGTCAAGGTGAGCGTCAAGCGTACGATGTGCGTTTGGGCGCTTTTGACGCTAATAAATGCGGTGCTTTTGGGTTTGCCGGGTCGGCTAATGTTGATTGGGTGGGCTCGAAGTTAGGGGTGTAGCTCAATTGGCAGAGCACTGGTTTCCAAAACCAGCGGTTGCGAGTTCGATTCCCGCCGCCCCTGTTTTGTTGTGTTGGTTTTGTTCATTAAGGGCTTGACGACAAATGAGTACCATTGCCAAGCAGGATGCGGCCGGTCAAGTCGGGTTTCTGTCAAGTTTGTTCAGCTTTGGTTTTTATAAGCCAAGCCAGGGTCGCCTGGTGCGTCAATTGACATTTGCATTGGTTGCATTGTTGCTGGTGTTGTTGGCGTATGAGGTCGGGACGTTTGATTTTGTGACTCGCTGGGTCGGTTCCTACCGGATGGTAGTAATTGTCGCCTTGGGGCTCTTGGGGCTTTGGGTTGCATTTCGGTTGGTTAATTATTCTCGCTTTGCTGACTTTCTGATTTCGGTTGAAGCAGAGATGAACAAGGTTTCATGGCCTGCGAAGCCGGTTTTGTGGCGGGCGTCGGTGGTTGTGGTCTTTGTGATTTTTGCTTTGGCGGGAATGCTGTTTGTTTTCGATGCATTCTGGCGAGCGATTTTTGGGTGTTGGGGATCAGTTAGTCGTCGGCGGTGCTGTTGGCTTTTTGCGTTGGGTTAGTTTAGGGGTTCGTGGTGTCAGCGGAACGTGATGAGTTGAAGCCGGAAGAGTTGGCGGAGCAGGTCTCTGTCGCGGGCGGAGATGACGGTGATGCTGGCGTCAGTTCTTCTAAGACGAATGCAGTAGAAGCCGAGTTCAGTGACGACGAGTTGGTCGACGAAATTGAGATGGAGGATGACTCGGACGGAGCGTCTCCAATCGAGGAGTTGGTTGAGGAGGTTGAGGACGAAGGCGAAGATCTTGAGATGGACTGGTATATCCTCAAGGTTCAGGTGAACCGTGAGAAGTCTATCTGCGATGCGTTGCAGCGGAATATCAAGCGGGCTGGCGCTGAGCGATTTTTCGAGCAGGTGTTAGTGCCGACGGAAGATGTCAAGGAATTTAATAAAGCTGGGAAGCCGCGGATTGTTAAGCGAAAGCTTTATCCGGGTTATATCGTTGTGCGGATGGCTGTAAACGATGACACTTGGTTTTTGGTCAGGGACACACCAGGTATTGGAGATTTCACAGGGGCAGCTGGTAAGCCAGTTCCTCTTGGTGAGCAGGAAATTCAGCGGATTTTGGAGACTTCTCAACCGCCTGTGGAAGAAGAGGGTGGTGAGGAAAATGTCAAAACTGCAATTCGATTCAAGGTTGGTGATCGCGTTCGAGTGAAGGAGGGTTATTTCCAGAACTACGAAGGCGAGGTTCACGCGATTGATGAGCGAAACGGTCGGATTACTGTCATGATCAATATTTTTGGTCGTGCGAATCCAGTTGAGTTGCATCATTGGCAAGTCGAGGACATGTAATTGTTGGTCGGTGGTTGGGCTGGCTTGTCCGTTCGGTTTGCGTTTAGAGATTTGATTTTAAGGTTTGTGAATTCATGGCAAAGCAAGTTGTTGGTCAAGCGAAATTTCAGGTTCCGGGTGGTGCAGCGACTCCAGCGCCGCCTGTTGGTACCTCGCTCGGTAAATTCGGTATTAACTTGGGGCAGTTTGTTCAGCAGTTTAACGACCGGACGAAAGAGTATAACGGGACTCCGATTCCTGTGGTTGTCACGGTTTATAACGACCGTAGTTTTGATTTTGTCACGAAAAGTCCACCAGCTGCAGCGTTGTTGAAGATCTCGGCCGGAATTGCCAAGGGATCAGGTGTGCCCAATCGAGATAAGGTTGCCAAGGTAACACGTAAGCAGTTAGAAGAAATCGTTGAAAAGAAAAAAGATGACTTGAACGCCCGTGACGTGGAGCATGCCCGCCGGATGATCGAGGGAACGGCTCGAAGTATGGGGATTGAGGTTGTTGACTAGTCGCTGAGTTAATACTGGCGACAGGTTGTGAATTTTTGAATATCAGGTGTTGGAATGCCCAAGCAGTCAAAGCGTTTACGTGAGCTGAGTAAAAAGGTGCCCGAGTCGGCTGTAGACTTGAGCAAAGCAGTGGAAGTCCTGAAAGGATTTGGTGGTACCAAATTCGATCAGGCAGTCGAAATACATATGCGACTGGGCGTTGACGCCAAGCAGGCGGATCAATTGGTGCGTGGATCCCTTGTGTTGCCGCATGGGATCGGCAAGATGCAACGCGTGGTTGTGTTTGCTAAAGGGCCAGCAGCAGATGCGGCTAAAGAAGCGGGTGCAGATGAGGTTGGGCAAGAAGATTTGTCCAAGAAAATTCAAGGTGGATGGACAGACTTTGATGTGTGTATCGCATCGCCGGACATGATGGGTTTGGTCGGTCCGTTGGGGCGTGTCCTGGGGCCGCGTGGTTTGATGCCTTCACCTCGCGCTGGAACTGTGACTCCAGATGTTGCGACCGCAGTGAAGGATTACAAAGCTGGAAAGGTTGAGTTCCGAAACGACGCGGGTGGAAATGTACACGCGGTTGTCGGACGTTTGAGTTTTGACGCCAGCAAGCTGGAAGAGAACATCAAAGCATTCATGGAATACATTCAGTCCATCAAGCCGGCGGCTGTGAAAGGGACTTATGTTCGCAATGTGACGTTGTCGGCAACGATGAGTCCTGGTGTTCAGGTGGCAGCGTAGTTGAAGCCTTGGCACGGTGTGTTAGATAGCCATTTCGGCTTGTGAATACAGGTTAATAACATGAGCAAAGTTGTAAAAGACATTTTGACCAGCGACATCGCGCGTCGTCTTGAGGGAGTTCAGGATTGCGTTGTTGCAAACGTGATCGGTTTGGACTCTGAGAAAACAGTAGTGCTGCGACGGCGACTTCGTGAAAAAAATATCGGCTTGATGGTCGTTAAAAACAGTCTCGCTCGACGTGCGACTGAAGGGACGCCTTTGGCTCCTGCGTTTTCAGGGTTGACCGGTCCGGCAGCGGTTTTGTACGGCGGTGAAGATTTTGTTTCACTTGTCAAAGAAGTAACCGAGTTGGATAAGGACAGTGCATTTGAGTCGTTCACAGCCCGCGGCGGTGTGATGGACGGTGAAGCATTGACTCCAGAGTCGGTGAAGGCGATTAGCAAATGGCCGAGTCGATCGGAGCAGCTGAGCCTGCTGATGGGGCAAATCCTGGGTCCGGGAAGCACTCTGGGTGGTCAGTTGATTGGAGTTGGTGGCCAACTTGCCAGTCAGATTGAAAAGATTGGTAAAGGCGAAGAATAGATTCGGTATTGGCGTTGGAATGATGCATTGGGGTTGCTCATGAGTGAGTGCCCGAGCTGACGGTCGAGGCCACTAGTCCGGTTTCAAATATATTTTTTTACAATGGGTTGAAACCGCCAATGCGGGAAACGCAGGGCGGTAGTTGTATTCAGAAAGGGTGTGACGTCAATGTCAGAAGCTACGATTGAATTTTCCGCAGAAACTAAAGAAATGGGCGATAAAATCGCCGGCTTGACACTGAAGCAAGCAAAAGAACTCAGTGATTACCTGAAAGACGTGCACGGCATTGAGCCTGCTGCAGGTGGTGTTGCTGTTGCAGTAGCTCCAGGTGCTGGTGGCGACGCAGGCGGTGGTGCTGTAGAGAAAACTGAGTTTGACGTGGTTTTGACCGGCCATGGCGACAAGAAGCTGGATGTTGTTAAAGTCGTGAAAAACATCACTGGCGCATCATTGATGGACGCCAAGAAGATGGTTGAAAGCTGCCCTGCGACCTTGAAAGAGGGTGCTTCGAAAGAAGACGCCGAGAAAATCAAAGGCGAAATCGAAGCTGCTGGCGGTACTGTTGACCTGAAGTAAGCTTGGGTTTTTTGCTCAAATTGCTTAGAATTCTGACTGACGCACCGTAAACAGGCGCTGTCATGAGTACAGGGTTGGCTCATGACAGTCGCTTTCTGTTTTTTCAAACCCTCATTTATGTAGAACGCCTCGTGCCGGAAGTGTTTTCATTTTTTTCTCGCGCGATTGGGTCGGGGAAAAGGTGCGCGCTGATGGCGTTGAATTTCGTGATCACGTTTGCGTGTGAATCACGAAATCGAATTCAATCGGTCTTGCCCAGGAAGTCGCAATCGATTGCAGTTTGTTGGCGTTCTCTCATGTTGCTGGATGGATCCGGACGAAAATGGGCGAGTTTGAGGTTCGTCAGTTGATGCTGAGATGTTGGCATCAGGTTTCACTTCGATCGAATGGTTGATTTTGAGACCGAGAGTGCGATTGTCTGGCCAGGCAAGTTTTCACGGTGAAATGCCACGCCAGACAGGTAGAGGTCATTAGGGTCCAGCAAGTCACACAATCGTGGGCGTCGATGCCTGCACAGAAATTGTTTCATCTCGTTTTGAAACTTCAAAATTCAAGTGATATGACAATCGGAATCATTCGACCAAAGGTTGTTTGATCCATTTGGGTTTTGAGAAGTTCCAATTCTGATGAAACCAATTGGTGCGGTTGAATCATTGCCTTTGTTCTTGCCGCTTGCTGGAATCCGTTTGAACTCTGCCAGGTGTTTCGGGATGACATTAAGAGTTTAGCTGCATTTGTCTCGGGCCGATTGGTCCAGCAAATTTTTGGGAGTTGATCCGCTAATGGCAACGACTGCAAAGCGACGTTTGGAGCCGACAACAGTTCGACGATTTGGATCGGGACGTGAATACCCGATGCCGCCCGACCTGACCAAGATTCAAACTGAGAGTTATGAGGTGTTTCTGCAGGCAGATATGGAGCCTGAGAAACGCAAAGATCAGGGAATCGAAAGCGTGTTGCGCGAGATCTTCCCGATCGAGAGTTATGACAAGCAAATCAAACTAGAGTTTGTCCGCTATGAATTGGGCAAACCTCGCTATACGCCCGAAGAGTGTCGTCAGTTACGACTGACCTACGGGCGTCCGTTTCGAGTTTGGCTACGGCTACTAAAAGAGCAGCCAGTCGAAGAGGAAGTGTATCTGGGTGATATTCCCATCATGTTGGGTGGTGGTGAATTTATTATCAATGGCGCGGAGCGCGTTGTTGTCAATCAGTTGCACCGAAGCCCGGGCATTGACTTTGTAATGGAGCAGGACACGACTTCGGATCGTGAAATGCCAAGTTGCCGTGTAATTCCCGAGCGTGGCAGCTGGATTGAAGTCAATATTACGAAAAAAGACACACTGTCGGTTCGTATCGACCAGAGCGGCAAGTTTAGTGCCATGACACTCTTGCGTGCCATGTCCCCAAAGTTCAGCGACAATGCTGATATCTTGCGGGCGTTTTACGAAACGAGCAAAGTGAAAGTCGTCGATGGACGAAGTGCGTCGAAATTTGAGGGCAAGATTGCTGTAGATGATGTCGTCTATCCGTCGACTTCCGACCGTGCAGGCGAGATTATTGTTCAGGCGGGACACAAAATCACCAAAGAAGCGGTTGATGCAATTCTGGTCGGCGGTGTCAAGGCGCTGGAGATCATGAATGCACCGCGCAATAATTTGCTTTTCAATTCGTTGGAGGAAGACAATTCGGGTAGCCACGAAGAAGCGCTGTTGAGAATCTATCAGCGCTTGCGACCTGGCAATCCTCCGGCATTGGAGAAAGCGAAGTTGTTGTTTGAGGAGAAGTTCTACGATTCAAACCGTTATCGCCTTGGAAAAGTTGGACGGTTTCGAATCAATCGTAAGCTTGGGTTGAATGTATCGGAAAGTGAATTGACATTACGTCCAGAAGATATTTTGGAATCAATCAAATATCTATTGGATTTGCTGAATCCGAATTCGGAAGCGCAGATTGACGATATCGACCACCTTGGCAACCGTCGTCTTCGTACGATCGACGAGTTGGCAAGTGATGAGTTACGGAAGGGATTCCTGAAGTTGCGCAGAACGGTTCAGGAACGAATGAGTCTGAAGGAAGTCGATGATATGACTCCTCGCAGTCTCGTGAATCCGAAGAGCATTTCAGCAGCGATTGAATATTTCTTTGGTCGTGGCGAGTTGTCGCAAGTTGTTGACCAGACCAATCCGTTGAGTCAGCTGACTCACGAACGCCGTTTGTCGGCATTGGGTCCGGGCGGTTTGAACCGAAAGCGAGCTGGCTTTGAGGTTCGTGACGTTCATATTTCTCACTACGGACGTATTTGTCCGATTGAGACGCCTGAGGGAACGAATATTGGTTTGATTTCCAGCTTGGCGATTTATGCCAGCGTCGATCCCTACGGTTTTCTGGTTAGTCCTTATTACGAAGTCGCCAAAGGAAAAGTTACTGATAACATTTGCTGGCTTCGTGCGGATGAAGAAACCAATGCCTTTATCTGCCCTGCAGATACACCGGTGGCTGGTGGTTCAATCGAAGGTAGCAAGACGATGGGGGGCAATGTCCTTGCTCGCCACGAAGAAGACTTTGAATTGGTAACGCCTGAACAGGTTCAGTACATCGATATCGCTCCGAGCCAAATGGTCGGTGTCTCTGCCGGTTTGATTCCATTTCTTGAGCATGATGACGCTAACCGCGCGTTGATGGGATCGAATATGCAGCGGCAGGCGGTTCCCCTTTTGGTCACGGAGCCGCCCATTGTCGGTACGGGGGTTGAGAAGGAAGTCGCACACAACAGCAGTATGGTGATCCGAGCCCGTCGCGCTGGCAAAGTAACTTTTGTTGACGCAACACGGATTGAGATTGGTGCAGACGTTTACGATTTGAAAAAGTACGTCGGCCTCAACGAGCGAACCTGCCTGAACCAACGGCCAATTGTTGAGTTGGGGCAAAAGGTGTCCAAGGGAGAAGTGATCGCTGATGGCGCTGCTACCCATCTGGGAGAGTTGGCATTGGGACGAAATGTTCTTGTCGGCTTTATGTCCTTTGACGGTTACAACTTTGAGGACGCGATCATCATCAGTGAAGAGTTGGTGAAACGGGATGTCTACACATCGATCCACATCGAAGAATTCGATGTTGAAATCCGCGATACCAAACTTGGACCTGAAGAGTTCACTCGTGACATTCCCAACGTCAGCGACAAACAACTGAGAAACCTGGATGAATCCGGGATTGTTCAGGTCGGTACCTATGTTCGGCCCGGTGACATTCTGGTCGGCAAGGTTTCACCGAAATCGAAAACCGAGTTGACTCCCGAAGAAAAACTGTTGCACGCGATTTTTGGCCGTGCCGGGGAAGACGTCAAGAACGATTCGCTTGAGGTTCCGTCTGGAGTCGAAGGGATCGTCATTGACACGCAACGATTCTCGCGTCGGATGAGTTTGTCCGACGAAGAGCGCAAGGTTTTCGAAAAGGATTTGAAGGCCGCTGAGACCGAGGGGAATGAAGCGGTTTCACATGCCTTTACCGAATTGGTCGAAGGGCTCGAGAAAGCGATTGGCAAAACGCTTACCGATGAAGACGGCACGCCATTGGTTCGAGATCAAAACGCTCGCTTTATTGCTGAGAAGGCTCAGGGTTTCCGATTGGCGAATGTTATCTCGTCATTGCGAAGTGACGATCGAATTGCCCAGGTTCAACAGTTGTACACCGAATTGTGGCCTGCTGTGGAAACGGCAATGGACCAGCGGGACCGCAAGGTCAACAGCATGAAACGCGGCGATGAGCTTCGCAGTGGTGTCATGCAAATGGTGAAAGTCTATATTGCAACCAAACGGGTGATCTCCGTTGGTGACAAGATGGCCGGGCGCCACGGAAACAAGGGTGTGATTGCAAAGATCCTGCCTGTCGAAGACATGCCATTTCTAGAGGATGGAACTCCGATTGAGATCATGCTCAATCCTCTGGGGGTTCCAAGCCGGATGAACGTCGGTCAGATTCTGGAAACTCACCTCGGGTGGGCCGGAGCAAAACTCGGGTTTCAGGCGATCACGCCCGTCTTTGACGGTGCAAGCGAGGAAGACATTAACGAATGTCTAGCAGAAGCTGGATTGCCGCGGCACGGAAAAGCTCGATTGTTCGACGGGCGAACCGGCGAGTCGCTCGGCCAGGAAACAACCGTGGGTTACATCTACATGCTGAAATTACATCACTTGGTGGATGACAAAGTTCACGCACGTAGCACCGGGCCATACTCGCTCATCACCCAACAGCCGTTGGGAGGCAAGGCCCGATTTGGTGGACAGCGATTTGGTGAAATGGAAGTTTGGGCGCTAGAGGCTTATGGCGCTGCATACATCCTGCAAGAGTTGCTGACAGTCAAGAGTGATGATGTCGAAGGGCGAACCAAGATTTACGAATCGATGGTTAAAGGAGAGAACACCTTAGAAGCCGGTACACCAGCCAGTTTCGACGTTCTCACCAACGAGATTCGTGGGCTTGCTCTCAACATGCAATTAGAAAAACGACGCACCTAACGGTTAGCCCGGTTGCGTTTTTGATTCGGCGAGTCCGTCAGTCATCGTGGGGATGGTTGGCGGTCAGGTCCAATACGATTTTTGAAAACACTTTTTTCAAGGAGTAGGTGAATATGGCAATTGCCGACACCTCATACGATCGAATTAACGACTACGCATCGGTAAAGATCAGCTTGGCTCGCCCCCAGGACATCCGCAGCTGGTCAATGGGCGAAGTCAAAAAGCCCGAAACTATTAACTATCGTACATACCGCCCTGAAAAAGACGGCCTGTTCTGTGAACGGATTTTTGGTCCAGACAGGGACTGGGAATGCGCCTGCGGTAAATACCGCGGAATGAAATACAAAGGGATGATTTGCGATCGCTGCGGTGTGAAAGTCACTCACTCACGCGTTCGTCGTAAACGCATGGGGCATATCGAACTGGCAGCTCCCGTGGTTCATATCTGGTTCTTCAAGGCCATGCCAAGCCGCCTGGGTAACTTGTTGGACATGAAGACAACGAGCCTGGAGAAAGTTATTTACTTCCAGGATTACGTTGTTGTTGATCCAGGTACCACGGATCTCGAGAAACAGCAGTTGCTGACTGAGGACGAGTATCGCGCCAAGAAAGCGGAGTTTGGAGACGGCAGTTTCAAGGCTGGTATGGGGGCGGAAGCCGTTCGTGATTTGCTTGCAAACCTTGACTTGGTCAAGTTGAGTGAAGAGTTGCGCGTCGAAATGGCGTCGACCAATTCGAAGCAAAAACGCAAGGATCTGACCAATCGTTTGAAAATCGTTGAGTCCATTCGCGACAGCGAAAACAAGCCGGAATGGATGGTCTTGGACGTGATTCCGGTCATTCCTCCCGATTTGCGCCCGTTGGTTTTGTTGGAATCGGGCAATTTTGCAACCAGCGATTTGAACGACCTGTATCGGCGTATCATCAACCGGAACAATCGACTTCGCAAGCTTGTTGATTTGAATGCTCCTGAGGTGATCATTCGAAACGAGAAGCGGATGTTGCAGCAATCCGTGGACGCTTTGTTCGACAATAACCGTTGCAAACGCCCTGTTTTGGGCAGCAGTAATCGTCCGTTGAAATCGCTCACGGACATGATCAAAGGTAAACAGGGGCGTTTCCGCGAGAACTTGCTTGGTAAACGAGTTGACTACTCAGCGCGAAGCGTCATTGTTGTCGGTCCGCGATTGCGTCTTCATCAGTGTGGTTTGCCGAAGAAAATCGCTTTGGAGCTATATCAGCCGTTCATTATTCGTAAGCTCAAAGACCTTGGGCACGCTGATACCATCAAAAGCGCCAAGAAAATGTTGGAACGAAAAGACGAAGAGGTCTGGGATATTCTGGAACAAGTCATTCAGAACCATCCGGTCATGCTCAATCGTGCTCCGACGTTGCACCGAATGGGGATTCAGGCGTTTGAGCCTGTGCTGGTCGAAGGCAATGCGATCCATTTGCATCCGCTGGTATGTAAGGGGTTCAACGCCGACTTTGACGGTGACCAGATGGCTGTACACCTGCCGCTTTCGATTGAAGCACAGGTTGAAGCTCATACGTTGATGATGTCGACTAACAACATCTTCGCACCATCCAATGGTAAACCCATCATGAGCCCGTCGCAGGACACTGTGATGGGTTGTTACTACATTTCTCTGGTGCTCCCGGGGCAGCCAGGGGAAGGAATGGTCTTCTCGTCTTTTGAGGAAGCTGAAATGGCTTTCTCACAAGGCGTTATCACGATGCACTCGAAAATCAAAGTTCGATTGCCTGAAGGGCGGTTGGAACGGCGCAACGAGGAAGAACGTGTGACGGTCGCGAACGTTACAACGAGTTTTGGACGGATCCTGTTCAATTCCATGCTGCCTGTCGGAATGGACTATTATAACTACTCGATGCGAAGTGGCGATTTGTCAACCGTTATTTCGGACTGTTATCAAACGCTTGGACGTCGCGCCACAATTGGATTGCTCGATGACATGAATCGCCTGGGCTTCGAGAGAGTTTCCGCAGTGGTCTGTCGTTTGCGACGGACGATTTGGTAACTCCGGACACCAAAGAGTCGATTGTTGCTCAAGCGGAAAAAGAAGTATTGAAGTTCCGTAAGCACTACGACCGTGGTGTGATCACGGAGCAAGAGCGATACAACAAAGTTCTGGAGACTTGGACTCACGCCCGTGAGGAAATCACCAAGAACATGATGACGGCGATGGAGCACGATGACCGTGGTGGAACGGGCTACGTGAACCCGGTTTACCTCATGGCGCATTCGGCGGCTCGGGGTGGTGTCGAACAGATTCGTCAGTTGGCTGGTATGCGGGGGCTGATGGCCAAGCCAACAGGTGAAATTATTGAAACACCGATCAAGGCGAACTTTCGTGAAGGTTTGACGGTTCTGGAATATTTCAGTTCGACTCACGGTGCACGAAAGGGCTTGGCGGATACCGCGCTCAAGACGGCTGACTCGGGTTATTTGACTCGAAAACTGGCCGACGTCGCACAAAACGTTGTGATCACAATGCAGGATTGCGGCACAACACGCTCGGTTACAAAGGGCGTGATTTATCGAGGTGAGCAAGTCGAAGTTCGACTGGCAACGGCGATCAATGGTCGTGTTTCGCGGCAGAACATTGTAAACCCTGTTACTGACGAGGTTGTGGTTCGCGAAAATGAAATGATCACGCCTGAAATCGCTCGCAAGATCGAAGAAATGGGCCTTGAGAAGATTCAAGTTCGCAGTCCATTGACGTGCGATGCATCACTTGGAGTCTGCCAGTGCTGTTACGGAATGGATATGTCCACCGGCGACATGGTCGAAGAGGGCATGGCAGTCGGAATCATCGCCGCGCAAAGTATCGGTGAGCCGGGTACTCAGCTGACGATGCGTACATTCCACTTTGGTGGTGTCGCAGGTACGACAGCTGAGGAAAGCGAAAAACGCTCCAAGAAGGCTGGTATCATTCGTCTGACACGTATGAAGTACGTGACGAATGACAAGGGAAGTACGGTTGTCCTGAACCGAACAGGCGAAATCACCATTCTCGATCCGCGTGGACGTGAATTGGAGGTTCACAAGGTTCCCGCGGGTGCGGTGCTACTAGTCAAAGACGATCAAGAGATTCAGGCGAATGCCGTTCTCTGTCAATGGAACCCGCATGCGATTCCCGTTTTGTCAGAAGTCGCTGGTAAGGTCCGATTTGAAGATATCGTCGAAGGCGAAACGATGCGTATCGAACGCGATGCGAGTGGAACGACTCGACGACACATCATGGACTTCCGCGGTGACCTGCATCCGCAAATTGTGATCGAAGACGACGACGGCAAAACACTCGATGTTTACTACCTGCCGGAGCGTGCCCACATTCTTGCGGCAGAAGGCGCCAAAATTTCGGCTGGTTCGACAATTGCTGAAACACCGCGTGAGGCGTCCGGAGTTTCGGACATTACCGGTGGTCTGCCACGTGTTACCGAGATTTTCGAAGCCAGAAAGCCGAAAGACCCCGCGGTACTTTCGGAAATCGATGGCGTTGTCGAAATCTTGAACGAAAAGAAACGTAACAAGCGAACCATCATTGTTCGTAATTCCGAGTCGGGAATCGAACGCGAACACCTGGTTCCACCAGGAAAGCGATTCCGAGTTCACTCGGGCGACCATATCAAGGCCGGGGCTCAATTGATCGACGGTCCGCTGGTTCCTCACGACATTCTCGATGTTTCGGGCGAAGAGGCTGTTCAGCAATATCTGTTGCACGAAATCCAGAGTGTTTATCGAAGCCAGCGTGTGGAGATCAACGACAAGCATATTGAGGTCATCGTTGCCCGAATGTTGCGTAAGGTAAAAGTTGAATCGTCTGGCGACACAAGTTTGTTGAGCGGCATGGTTCTCGATCGATTTGACTTGCGACGCATCAATCAGGAACTTGAGAAATGTCTCAAGATTTCCGATCCAGGCGACAGTAGCTTTGAGAAAGGCGTTGTTGTTCTGCGAGAACATATCGAAGAAGAGAATGCCAAAATCGAGGCTTTGGGTGGACAGCCCGCAAAGGGAACCAAGCCAAAAGCGGCGACAAGCAAACCGCAGTTGCTGGGTATTACCAAGGCATCGGTTCAAAGTTCCAGTTTCATTTCCGCAGCTAGTTTCCAGGAAACGACAAAAGTTTTGACGGAGGCTGCATTGGCGGGCAAAGTCGACAACTTGGTCGGTTTGAAGGAAAACGTGATCCTTGGACATTTGATACCTGCAGGTACAGGTTTCCGGACGTTCCAAGACTCCGAGGTTCAATACAACCTCGAAGCCATGCGGGAAATGGCGTCGTCGCCCAGTCAGTCGCTTGAGGCAAGTTTCCCGTTACTGGAATCGGCAACACCATCAGAAGTCGAAGCAAGCAAAGATTTCGGTGGCGGCGCGATGAGTTTTGGCAACGACTCCAGCGGATCCGGCAACGACTCGGCACTGTTAGGATTGTTGGGTGACACCGGTTCAGCCACAGATTCTGCCTTGGATGTTTCGACTGGTACTGCCGTTTTGGGAAAAACGGTCAAAGCCGATGACTTGACATTGGTTGAAGGAGTTGGCCCCAAGATTGCTGAACTGCTCGAAGCCAATGGTATCCAGACTTGGAACGATCTTTCGATCGCCGAGGTTGGAACATTGCGTCAGATTCTGGACGAGGCTGGGCCCCAATTCCAGGTTCATGACCCCGGCACATGGCCCGAGCAGGCGATGTTGCTTGCGACTGGTCGGTGGGAAGAATTCAAGGATTTAACGGATCGTCTCGATGGAGGAGTTTGGAGCGGAAATGCTGCGGCTTCGAATCCGGGATTGAACCTCGCGGAAGCTGCCGAGGTAATCGGCAAACCAGTTTCCATGAATGATCTGACGTTGATCGAAGGTATTGGACCAAAAATCGCTGAGCATCTAGTGGCTGGCGGGTATGATTCTTGGGAGTCCGTTGCTGGCGCTGCTCCTGAGTCATTGAAAACGGTCTTGGATGCCGCTGGACCTCAATATCAGGTTCATGATCCCGGCACTTGGCCACGCCAAGCGGCATTGTTGGTCGATGGCAAATGGAAAGAATTCAAGGAATTGACTGATTTGCTCGACGGCGGTGTGATGCCGTCGTAATGGAAGGTAGCCTTCAGTTGCCTTGAATTAGAGAATTTGGGCCGAAATCTGATGTTTCGGCCGTGATGAAGCCCTCGTCAATCCGAAAATTAACGGTTGACGGGGTAAAGAAAATCGTTATTTTATCATGTTTCTACCGATAGACTGAAAAGTCAGGAAATTTCACAGAACAACGCAAATGCCCACAATTAATCAGCTCATTCGCAAGAAACGTCGTCCCCAAAAGCGATTTTCCAAGTCGCCGGTTTTGGAACGTTCACCTTTCAAGCAGGGAGTCTGCTTGCAGGTAAAGACGATGACTCCGAAAAAGCCGAACTCGGCTTTGCGTAAGATCACTCGTGTTCGTCTGTCAAATGGCAAAGAAGTCACGGTATACATTCCTGGCGAAGGTCACAATTTGCAGGAACACTCCATCGTGTTGGTACGCGGTGGTCGTGTTCGAGACCTTCCCGGTGTTCGATATCACGTGGTTCGCGGTACTCAAGATACACTGGGTGTCGACAAACGTCGTCAGGCGCGAAGCAAATACGGCGCGAAAAAGCCGTAGGTTGGAATTTGACGTTGCTTGGCCGAATGTTGTGAATTCGGCAATGTTGGTTTTGAGATAACGTTGGTTTTGAAATATTAGAAGAAGTTCAAGGTTATGGGTCGTATTACAGCCAGTCGTTCGCAAATGAAGCCGGATCCAAAATTCGGTTCAATGTTGGCCAGCAAATTCATCAACTGTTTGATGTGGGATGGCAAAAAGACCGTTGCCCAAAAGGTCTTCTACGATGCCTTGGACGATCTTAAAAAACGTCTTCCCGATGTGTCACCGATTGAAGTATTTGAGCAAGCAGTTGAAAACGTGAAGCCTCATATTGAGGTTCGTTCAAAGCGCGTTGGTGGTGCATCGTATCAGGTGCCAATGCAAGTCAATCGACAGCGTCAACAATCACTGGCAATTCGCTGGATTTTAAATGCCGTTCGTGACAAGAAAGGTCGCCCAACGCATTTGAAACTAGCTGACGAACTGTTTGCTGCCTACAACAAGGAAGGCGCTGCAGTTACCAAACGCGAGAATACACACAAAATGGCAGATGCCAACCGAGCGTTCGCTCATTTTGCGTGGTAACATAAGCCAACTGAAAAACCGTTTTGCCGATCTTGCAAGACGGTTTTTTTATGCGCTGAGTTTGGGTTCGTTTCATTAAACCAACATCCCCGGACAATTTTGTGATGAGCCAGGAAAGCTAATTAAAAGTCTTGATTTGACCAGTAGTTGATTTCGAGCGCAACCGTTATTGTTGTCAAAAACGTTAACTCAAAACTCATGAAAAAAGTGTCATGGCCAGGAAGTTAGAGAACATTCGAAATATCGGAATCATCGCTCATATCGATGCCGGGAAAACTACGGTTACCGAACGAATGCTCTTTTTAAGTGGCACGAAACACCGTGTTGGGATGGTCGACAAGGGAACGACGACAACGGACGACGATGAAGAAGAGCAAAATCGTGGCATCACGATTTACTCGGCGTGCGTTACCTTTGACTGGAAAGATGTCCATGTGAACTTGCTCGATACGCCCGGCCACGTGGACTTCACTGCCGAAGTTGAGCGATCATTGCGAGTGCTGGATGGAGCTGTTGTCGTCTTCAGCGCACGAGAGGGAGTTGAGGCTCAATCCGAAACGGTATGGCGACAGGCGGACAAGTATCGTGTTCCCCGCGTGGCATTCATCAACAAACTGGATCGAGAAGGTGCAGAATTTGATCGTGTTGTTGATGAAATTCGTACGCGACTCAAGGCAAATCCAATTGTCATTCAGATTCCGGTCGGGCAGGGGCCTTCGCACGTTAATGATCCGTTTCGCGGCGTGATCGACTTGATCAAAATGAAGCTCCTGACGTTTTCAGACGAAGGGGTAACGATCAAGGAATCCTCGATTCCTGAGGAGATGCAGGATGAAGCCGAGTTTCACCGCAGCCAAATGCTTGAAGCGTTGTATGAATACAGCGATGAAATGATGGAGTTGGCGATGGGTGAAGAGCCCATCAGTAATGAACTGATTCGAGAAACGTTGCGCAAGGCGACGATATCCGGCGACATTCAGCCGTTGGTTTGCGGTTCTGCTCTTCACGGGATCGGCGTGCAGACCGTGCTTGATTCAGTAAAATATTACTTACCATCGCCTTTGGATCGACCACCTGTGGAAGGTTTCAATCCGAAGAAGACCGACAAAAAAGAGGTACGTAAAACGGATCCGAGTGAGCCGTTCTGCGGGCTGGTCTTTAAAATCCTTCCAGCAAAAACGGGCGACTTTTATTGGGTGCGAGTTTATTCAGGGACGCTCACCGCGAATTCTCGAGTGATCTGTCCAAGCCAGGATAAAAAGGAAAACGTCTCGCAACTTTGGCAGATTCATGCCACCAAGAAAAATCGCGAGGGGCAAATTGAATCCATTGGTCCCGGGGAAATTGTCGGTGTGATCGGTCCGCGTTACGCGGTAACTGGCGATACCCTCTGCGATCCCAAAGCGCCTATCGAACTGGAGCACATTACGTTCCCGGAAACCGTCATTGAAATGGCGATTGAACCGGAAACGACTGCGGATCGCAAAAAATTGAGTGAGACTCTGGAGATGCTCAAGCGACAGGACCCGACGTTTAAGGCCAAGGAAAACGAAGAAACTGGACAAACGTTGATCGCCGGAATGGGCGAGTTGCATCTGGAGGTGATCCGCAATCGACTGCTGCGGGACTTCAAATTGAATGTAAAGGTTCACAAGCCACGCGTCAGCTATCGAGAGACCGTTGCCAATACGGTGACGGCGACAGGAGAGTGTCACCGTATCGTTGGTGGACAACAATTGTTTGCCAAGGTCGAATTGAAGATCGAGCCATTCGAAGCGGCGGAAGCAAAAATACCCGTTATCCCGGCAATCCCCGAGGACGCGATATCGGGTGATTACTTGCAACCCATTATTGATGAATTGCGAGGACGCTGCGAAGGTGGTGGAGTGATTGGCAGTTTTCCTTTGACAAAAATGAAGTTGACAGTTACTGGAGCTGAGCAGAACGAGCAAAGTAACGACATTGCGTTTACGATTGCTGCCGCCGATGCGTTCGAAAAGGCCATTGAACAGGCTGGCCCGGTGTTATTGGAACCGATCATGAAACTGTCCATCACGACCCCCGACGAATTCTATGGCGATTTTGTTGGTGACCTCGCCCAGCGCCGAGGACGGGTCGTCGATACCGACAACCATGGCGGAATTACGATTATCCATGCACACGCACCACTGGCCGAGTTGTTTGGATATTCCAATGCCATGCGGAGTATGAGCCAGGGCAGGGCAGGTAGTTCCATGGAACCGCTCGGGTACGAACCGGCTCCCAAAGAAGTTGCCGATTCCTTCGCCATTTAAGCCTTTCAACTGTCCGGTGGTGAATCGTTGGCCTAGCCCTTGTGTTGTAAATCGGATTTGACGTATCGCTATATTTCGATACAATCGGGATCTTCGGTGACGGGTTGTTGTCGAAGTTTGAAAATAACGGATATTGGACATTAATGCTTCGTTCCGTTTAATTTTTAGGGTCGAGGGAATGAATGCGTCGGCCAATAATCGGTGAATACGAGGCATTCGATCCGAACATTTAGGTTGCACAAAGCACTTGAGATCATTTGTTTCAACGATGGGAGTAGGTAAACATGGCGTTGGAATTTACAGACGACAACTTTGAATCGGAAGTTCTACAATCGGACAGCCCTGTACTTGTCGACTTTTGGGCGACTTGGTGTGGACCCTGCCGACAAATTGGACCCATCATTGAGGAATTGGCTGGCGAGAACGGCGATGTCAAAGTTGGGAAGCTCGATGTTGATGCTAATCAAGCGACTGCCATGAAATACAATGTGGGCAGCATCCCAACAATCCTTGTATTCAAGGGTGGCGAAGTCGTGGAAAATGTTTTGGGCGTGCAACCAAAAGCGACGCTTCAGGGACTGCTTGACAAGCATAAGTAGTGCATGACGAAAGTGTTTGCGTTGTCTGACGCCGTCACGACAATTTGCCTTCAAATAACACGCGGTGGTTTCGGACTGCCGCGTGTTTTTTTGAAGCATGTTATCGAAAAAGTTCGTCAAGATACGAAAACGCTTGTTCGCACTCGGAAGTGTATCGTTCCCTTGACGATTGCTCCACTGTTACGAAACCACGATAGTGGTGTTCTTCAAGCAAGCCGAAAAGTTCGTGGAAATCGACGGTTCCTCGTCCTATTTGAACCGGCAGTGTTGGGCCGCCCGACAAATCGCGGACGGCATCTCTGGCTCGAAAATGTGAAACATGACTTGCCGCATTCTTCATCGTCTCAACCGGGGACTGTTGATAGATCAATAATTCGGCGGGATCAAAATCAATTTGAATGCTTCCGTTGGGCAGCGAACACAGTAACTGCTGTAACGGTTCACTATTGAGCTTGCCCGTTCGCGCCGCAAGCCAAACTCCCGCCTTGAAACTGAAATTTGCCAGGTCTTGGACTGTGGTTAGAAGAGTTGACCATTCCGGATCGCCTTCGGAGAGACTGCGAGATACCAGGTTGTTGGAAACAACGGAACAGCCAAGTTCACCAGCCATTTTCATGGCGCTTTTAATACCCTCTAGTCGGCGTTCCAGTTGATTCTCGTCATGGAGACCTCGTCGTGTCGGGTATGAAATGCAGGACACAACGAGATTGTAATCGCCGAGCCATTTGCGGATTTGTCGAACGCCTGTACGAGACAGATCTTGTGGTTTCAAGGTTGTACGAGCATTCAGCTCAATGCCTTCCGCACCAATCGAAGCGGCGCGTTCCAATGCGTTTTTAAACGGAAGTTGAAGCGATTCCAATGAAATCGATTTTCTGAGTTGCAGCAATTCCAGTACTCCTGTAACGAATCCAACACCTTTAGTTTAGTGCATGTTGAGATAAAATGAACGCCGTTCGATGCAACTGATTTTCCTTTGTCGTTAACCAATCCATCATGCCGAAACTTCAGTCCATTTGCCAGTTTCTCGATTCGTTTGCACCATTGCGATTAGCGGAGGACTGGGACAACGTCGGCTTGCTCATGGGTGATCGTTCACAGTCGATTGAACGGATCATGACCTGTTTAACGGTGACTCCGGAGTCGGCCGCGGAAGCAATCGAGCGAAAGGCAGATTTGATTGTGTCGCATCACCCGATCCCTTTTCGATCGATCCAAAAAATAACGACGGACACGGTCAGCACGAAACTGATCTGGAACCTTGCGCGAGCTGGAGTCGCGATCTACAGTCCACATACAGCTTTTGATTCCGCCGCGGATGGGATCAACGCTCGACTTGCGACGATGCTGGAATTGAACCGTATCCAACCACTACGTCCAGCTGACGAACAGACTGAAATAGGCTCGGGCAGATACGGGGAATTGGGAAGTGGTAAATCGGTTGGGCAGATTGTCGATTTGCTCAAGGAACAATTGAACGTTCCACAAGTGCAGATTTCCAGTTCACGCGATCAAGTCGTCAGCAAAGTAGCGGTTGCTTGCGGTAGCGGGGGTAGTTTTCTTTCGACCGCAGCATTTCGTGGATGCGATTGTTTTGTCACGGGCGAGGCAACGTTTCATGCCATATTGGAGGCTCGTGCACTTGGCCTCGCAATGGTTTTGGTCGGCCATTTTGCAAGCGAACGTTTTGCTTTGGAACAATTGGCAGAGAGGCTTTCGTCAGAGTTTGCCGATTGTGAGGTTTGGGCCAGCACCAAAGAAGAATCTCCGTTACGCTGGGCCTAGGGTTGCGGTAGATTTCCGTTGATTTGGCGGCGAGAATTGATGTTGGCAATGCTAAGGTCCTTGATTGGGGCGTTGCATTCACGTGTCCAGCTTCAAAAGTTCGGGGCTTGCCACTGAAAATTTGGTTGCCCGCAGTTCGTCAACTAAAATTGCGGTTCGAAATCAATCTGCAATTCGTGAGATCGTTATGAATCGTGTGCTGACTGCATTGCCGGTCTTCAATGAAAAGAAAACGTTGAACTCTGTTCTCGATGAGGTTGTCGCTGTCGGTGGTGATGTCTTGGTCGTGAACGACGGTTCGAATGATGGCACGGAATGGTTATTGCAACATCGCAAAGACGTCCAGGTGCTGCATCACGATGTTAATCGCGGTTATGGCGCGGCATTGATTTCTGCGTTCGAGTTTGCTCAACAAAATGATTATGACGCCATCGTCACCATTGATTGTGACGGTCAGCACACCCCTGCATTGATTCAAGCATTCGCGGATGATCTGGTCGAAAAAGGTGCCGACATTGTATCGGGTAGCCGGTATCTCAGGCAGTCTGATCGTACTAGCGTTGCTCCCATGGAGCGGCGTCGAATCAATTTTCAGATCACAGAATTGCTGAATGCGCGTCTGGGGTTGGCGATCACCGATGCGTTTTGCGGTTTCAAGGCCTACCGGGTAGATGCGGTTTCACGAATGAAGCTTACCGAACCCGGTTATGCAATGCCTCTCGAATTGTGGGTTCAAGCTGCTTGTGAGGGTTTAACAATCGTTGAACGGGCCGTTCCCCTGATTTATCTGGACGAAAAACGCTCTTTCGGTGGTAACTTGGATGATGGAGACGTTCGTCTCAATTATTACCTGGAAGTGATTGAAAACAGTTTGGCAGCTCTGCCAGACGGTTGCCGAAAATAGCCAGATCAAAGGGGCCAGCTATTAACGGACAAAATCTGTTCGTCAAAAGTTGCAAAGAACAGCAACCAGAATTGCGTGCACCCATTCGTAGTGGCGAGTGTCTGGTCCTGCCGACATCTTGCCATTCGGTTGTCGAAACGATTGCATGCAATCGAGCAACCTTGGATGGCGCCGAGACGTTTCTGGATTCTGAGCCCTTGTCCGAATGGCGGAAACGGTCACGCACTTCGTTGATCGAGATGGCACAGGCATATTCTTCACAATATTTGGCATCATGCCAAATTGAGGCCATCGAAGCAGGTTTAGACTTCGAGTCTGCACCATTGGTCATGGCTGGACATCAGCCAACTCTATTCCACCCGGGTGTGTGGTTCAAGAATTTCTATTTGAGTGAAGTGAGCCAAAAGGCTGCTGGATTGGCGATCAACCTGATCGTTGACAACGACCTTGCCCCAGCGTCTGCTGTCTTGGTGCCCAAGATTGATAATGATCAAGCTTGGTTTCAGTCCATCGCCTTTGACCGACCCGGCCCCGCAGTTTCGTTTGAGGAACGGCCCGTCGTCGATGTGAATTTTTTTCGTACTTTTCCCGAACGCCTCAAAAGTGTTTTTCCAAGCGGAAGCCGACTGCTTGTCGACGACTTATGGAAGTATGCCGGAAACGTCCAGTCGAGCGAGCCGCTTGGAAATGTTGTTGCTCGAATGCGGCACCGGTTGGAATGCGATTTCGGTTTGCGCACGTTGGAGTTGCCGTTAAGTCATGTTTGTCGCCTTCCTGCTTTCAGCGCTTTCGTGAAATGCCTGATCGAACGCGCAGGAGAATTCAGCAGCATTTACAACGAGTCACTCGATCAGTTTCGGCAACTGAATGGCATTCGCAGCATTTCACATCCAGTTCCCGATTTGGTGTCTGAGAATGGTTGGTTTGAGTTGCCATTTTGGATCTGGTCCAAGTCGCATCCGAGTCGAAGTCGTTTGTTCGTACGGATTCAAGGCGAAACCGCAACGATCGGGAACCTCTCGACGATAAACTTGGACGTGAATCTCCAGCAGTTTCACGAACAATTTGAAACTTTTCGAGCTCAAGGGATTGCGATTCGCCCTAAGGCGCTCATGACAACGGCCTTTGCGCGAATGCTACTGAGCGATTATTTCATTCATGGAATCGGTGGCGCCAAATATGATGAATTGACGGACGTGATATTGGAGCGATTCTTTGGTATTTCAGCGCCGCGGTTTGGGACAGCGACCGCGACTATTCGATTGCATGACGTCTCGCCGTCTGGTTTGAGTAACGATTTGCGTGATGCAAGAGCCATGCTGCGGGCGATGCGATATCATCCTGAGCAGTTTGTTGATCGAACGGATTCCGTGTTGGCGGAGGCGGTGATTCGCAAGGAAGCAATCGTCGAAGATATTCATCAGCAAGGAACAAGCCTCGAACGGCATCAAAAAATTGCAGCGGCAAACGCCGTACTTGTGAACGCGCTGGACCTGGGCATCGTTTCTCAAGAGAAATCGATTTGTAACCTGGAACGCGAACTT
Source organism: Pirellulaceae bacterium (assembly GCA_041399045.1). Lineage (GTDB taxonomy): Bacteria > Planctomycetota > Planctomycetia > Pirellulales > Pirellulaceae > BJ22. Next base: position 153,513 of record JAWKTO010000003.1, read on the forward strand.
GCCCAATCACGTGTTCTTGGCAGCCGCGAGGTCAGCATTGCCTGTTTCCAACCAAAGCTGCTCGACGAACTCTCGACGCTTGCCAAGTCCGTCTGTTAGATCTGTCCCACCATTCAAATTGGTCGACGTCATCGCAACCCGTCAGGCTGGATACCCTCATTTCGGAAAATACACAGTGTTGGTGCGTCATCCAGGATCGGGAATGTCTGGCCAATTGTCCTGAGAAACCGAGGACCATTTTGATAGTGGACGTTGCGCCCAAGAATTGTTGTGGGTCGCTGATTGCGGGGCGCTGTTTGATCCAATAGATTTGTCCTTTGGCACGAATTGAAACGATCGCTAACGGGCGATTTGACTAGCCAAGGGGATCCTTGAGGTTACCGCTTCAGTCGTGCCCCGAGAGTGGCGGCGGTTGGGGTGATGAAACGAATACTGGCTGGAGACAGACGTTTATGACGAAAACTCTATTACTTTTTTTCCTGGCGATTGTGCCGATGAATTTGATGGCAGATACACCTGAAAAGGTTGCGACCGTTGAAGGCGTTACTGAATACCGTTTCTCCAATGGTGCTCGGGTTTTGCTATTTCCTGACGCTTCAACTCCCACAATCACCGTGAACATGACGGTGTTGGTGGGTTCTAGGCACGAGGGGTATGGCGAAGCAGGTATGGCGCACTTGTTGGAGCATATGGTTTTTAAGGGAACGCCAACCTTCGGCGACGTTCCCAAAGCGCTTCGTGATCATGGGGCAAGCTATAACGGAACTACGAATAGTGATCGCACCAATTACTTTGAGACCTTGCCGGCCAACGACGAGAATCTGGAGTTTGCGATCCATTTAGAGTCCGATCGACTCGTCAACAGCTTCGTTCGACATTCCGATTTGATTTCAGAGTTTTCCGTTGTGCGAAGCGAATTCGAACGCGGCGAAAACAGCCCGACGAGTGTGCTGTTTCAGCGAGTGACCTCGGCAGCATTTGAATGGCACAACTACGGAAAATCCACCATTGGCAATCGTTCGGATATTGAACGCGTACCCATCGACAATTTGCAAAATTTCTATCGCAAATATTATCAGCCCGACAATGTTGTGATGATCATTACTGGAAAATTTGAAGAAGATCGAGCGCTGGAATTGGTGGGCAAATATCTTGGATCAATCCCCAAACCAGAACGCGTGCTCGACCCAACTTATACCGAAGAGCCAGCGCAGGACGGCGAACGCTATGTCGAATTGCGCCGCGTTGGAAATGTCGGCTATGTGACAACCGCCTATCATATGCCCGCCGCATCACACGATGACTGGGCGCCGCTGACGATTCTGTCGAGTTGTCTTTCAGAAAGCAAAGTTGGATTATTGGATAAAACACTTGTTGAACCGGGCCTGGCAACGAGTGCATCCGCTCGATCAGACCGAAGCTATGACCCCGGACTCTTTTACGTCAGCGCACAGCCAGCCGAAGGGAAACTCGACGAAGTCAAATCGTTGCTAAACGATACGATGACTAGCCTGGCGAACAATCCCGTTTCCGAAGCGGCCGTTGAGCGCGCCAAGACACGTTCCTTTCGCGGATTTGAGAACACCGTCAGCAGTGCTCAGGCGATGAGTCAGGCGTTGAGTTCAGCAGCTTCGGTCGGAGATTGGCGGTTGTTTTTCCTGCAACGTGATCGAATCGCCAAAGTGACTGCAGATGACGTGAATCGAGTCGCGACAACTTATTTCACACCTTACAATCGAACGGTAGGTGTCTACATTCCTTCGGATCAACCGATGCGATTGAGCGTTCCTCAGGTCGCTTCGATCACGGACTTGGTCAAAGACTACAAGGGCGGTGAGGCCGTCCGCGCTGGTGAGGCGTTCGACCCGAGCCTCGAAAACATCGACTCACGTACGCGCACGATGAATGCGGATGGCGTCAAAATCTCGATGTTGCCCAAGAAGAATCGTGGTGAAACCGTCTCCATGACGGTGACCATGAACTATGGCAACCTCGATTCACTTGCCGGAAGCTCGACCGCTGCAGGAATGCTGCCGTCGATGTTGATGGCCGGAACGAAAACCAAAAACCGTCAACAGCTGGAGGCTGAGATGGCAGAACTTGGTGTTCGAATTTCATCGGGATTTGGAGGGCGTGGTCGTCGAGGCGGTGGCGGGGGAGGATCCCCAGGGCGACTGACTTTCTCGATCGAAGCAAAACGCAGTTCGCTTGGGCAGGCGGTTCAGCTATTGGGTGAGATCCTACGCGAGCCGGGATTCCCCGAAGACGAATTCGACCAGATGAAAAGCCGTATGATCGCGGGCATTTCGCAAATGAAAACCGAACCTCAGATGTTGGCGTCGAATGAGCTTTCTCGCCGATTGTCTCAATATGATTCCGCAGATTCTGCGCTACACGCCAACCGTGGAAGAGTCGCTCCAGAGGCTAGAGGCCCTGAAACTCGACGACATCAAGTCCGTGTATCAGAACCAATTGTCCGCAGCCAATGCAGAGGTCGCGATTGTTGGTGAATTTGAAATGAATGAAGCAATTTCTGCCTTGAGTCAGGCCCTCGATAATTGGCAAACGGATGTCGAATACGGCGACACGTCTCGCGAAGTTAACCCAGATGCGAAAGGCGACAAGATGAACATTGTCACGCCCGACAAGGCGAATGCAGTGTTCACTGCCGGATTGTCATTTGCAATGAATGACGATGATGCGGATACCGCTGCTTTGGAATTGGGGAACTTTATCCTGGGTGGCGGAACGCTGTCGTCCCGCTTGGGAAATCGTATTCGACAACAAGAGGGACTTTCTTATGGAGTCACTTCCTCCATTTCGATTCCAGATGAAGGTAACGATGCTCGATTTACCATCAATGCCATTACGAACCCGCTCAATATTGATGCGGTGGAAACGGCTGCGATGGAAGAGCTGACACGCTTCATCAATGATGGGCCGACTGCGGAAGAAGTTGCGGATGCTCAGAGTGCATGGCTTGAGTCGCAAAGTCGGTCGTAGTCGCGACGGATCGATTGCAGGTCTACTCAACAGCAATGCACACTTGGGACGCTCGATCGATTACTCAATTCAACGTGAACAAGCGATCGCTGCGTTGACTCCTGAGCAGATCAAGAAGGCGTTTAAGTCGCATATTGATCCGTCGAAGTTAATCATCATCCGCGCGGGTGATTTCAAATAGTGATCTCACGCTTGCCCGGGAATACAAGCCCGCAAGCGCAAGCAAGTGTGCCCGTTGCGCAACAATACCAACACGGAGCCGCAAGGTTAACAGCACGCGAGCGCAAGCAAGTGAGTGAATGGGCGAGCAAGTGAACGAATCAGTCAACTGTTTCTGAACAAGTTCATCTCACAAGCAATTTGGCTAAGCATTACAAACCCGCTTCGAGCAATCGAGGCGGGTTTGTTTTTCACTCGCGTGTGCAAAAAACGACATGAAACTTAATGGCATATTGGCTCGTTTCGAGATCGAATTATTTGTCGAGATGGAGCTATTTGATTTTTCGATCTTCTAACAACCCGCTCAATGTCGAAACATAACCGGCATTTGAATCCTCATCGATGATGGCGTCGTGGTCGCCACCAGGAATTTCAAATCGTGATTTGGGGCCTGCGTAGGCGTCAAAAATGCGATCTTGGAACACTCGGGGAACAAGCGTGTCATGCTCCGATTGAATGAATACAGCAGGAGTCTGGGATAGTGCGGCATTGCCAATGGAATTGAGCTCCGATGGATAATAGATGCGCCATGATCCGCCCCATGCCGAGATTCCACCAGTTGTACTTGCGACGTTCCCGGATGAGCTCGTGAATTGGTGGAGGGTTCCGCAGGATAACTCCGTTTGGTTTGCGGTTTGCGGTCACCCAAAGTGCCAATGCCGTTCCCAGACTGTTGCCACTGACGATGATTGGTGTAGTTGGATATTGGTCGAAAACAAAATCGAATGCCGCTTCTGCAACGTGGGGCAACAGTTGCACATCGGCAACTCCTGGACTTGTTCCATAGCCTGGTGAATTGACCGCAAAAACGATTCCTGGCAGGTCCAAGTCGTCGAGAGGACTAATCGTCGCGCGTTCGGCTCGACCTGCCATTCCGGGAAATTTCAAGACAATCCATGCGGGAGGCTGTTCGTTGCGGTGAGCCTGAGACCAGAGTTCAAACGCACCACGATTGTTTGGCATCGAAACGACATGTCGCGTTTTACCATCAGTGTCGATCGGATCAACCGACGGGCCAGAATGGTTCGGTTTGCAATCCAACGCAACATGGGACTTCAACATTTTGCGAACAGTAAACAGGTAGTGGACGAGGCTACGAGTCCCTGAGCTCAAACCTCAATTCAGGGACTTCGTAGCCTCGTCCACTACCGGGCAGATTAGTGGACGCGTTGGCCGGGGACGGCACCGGAATCAGGGCTTAAGAGAAACACTTCCGCGCCTCCGCCACCAGCAGCACAAACCATCCCTTCGCTCAAACCGAACTTCATCTGTCGCGGCTTGAGGTTTGCCACGATGACGACGAGTCGACCGATGAGTTTCTCGGGATCGTAGGCTGCCTTGATTCCCGCAAACACGGTACGTGTGTTGTCGCCACCCAGGCTCACTGTCAGTTTCAAAAGCTTACGTGCTTCTTCGACATGCTCTGCGTTGACGATTCTTGCGACCCGCAAATCGACTTTGACGAAATCATCAATCGTGCATTCGTCAGCAAGTGGTTCGGCCTTCAATGCGTCATCGGTGTCACTGAAGTTGTTTTGCGGAGCCGTGGAAACCGTTTCTTCTGGCTGAGCACTTTCTTCGATCATTTTTTCAATGTCCTTCGTTTCAATACGTTTCATCATGTGTGAAAATTTTGCGACGCCCGATCCTGTCAAAGGCGTTTGCGCTTGTTCCCAGGATGTAATCGGATCATTCAACAACTCACCGGCTTTTGCCGCGAGCGTGGGTACGATGGGAGCAAGGTAAATTGCCAATTGTCGGAAGACGTTCAGAGCAATCGCGCAGACATCTTGAAGCTCTTGAGCCTTGTCTGGATCCTTGCGAAGTACCCACGGCTGGGCTTCGTCGACAAACGGATTCGCCCTATCCGCGATTTCGCAAATCAACCGAGTCGCCCTGGCGAAGTCGCAATCCTCGTACGCTTTGGCGATTTCTTCTCCAGCCGCTGCCCCGTAGGCGAATAGTCCACCGTCGTCGGGATAGGTTGCGGACAGGCCTGTATCCTGAACAAATTTCGCGGTTCGCGAAGCCAGATTGACGACTTTGTTAACAAGATCCGCGTTGACTTTGTTGACGAACTCTTCGACGCTCAGGTCAATGTCATCGACACGAGGAGTCAGCTTTGATGCATAGAAGTAACGCAAGGCCTCGGGATCGAGATGCTGCAAATAGGTCGACGCTTTGACGAACGTCCCCGTGCTCTTCGACATCTTCGCGCCGTTGACGGTCAGAAAGCCGTGGATGTGAATTTTCTTTGGCAATGTGAAGCCTGCTGTTTTCAGCATGCCCGGCCAGAACAATGTATGGAAGTAGGTGATGTCTTTGCCAAGGAAATGGTGGATTTCTGTTTCGTCGTTTTTCCACCAGTCAGCGAGCGATTGGCCGTTGCGATCGCACCATTGTTTGGTTGACGCGATGTAACCAATCGGTGCATCGAACCAAACGTACCAATAGTTTCCGGGATGACCCGGAATCTCGAACCCAAAATAGGGAGCAGGGCGGGAGATATCCCAGTCCTTGAGCGTTTTGGCCCCTTCTGCTGAATTGGAATCGCCGAGAAAGTGCCCCTTGAGGTAGTTCGCGATTTCGCGTTGCAGATGGTCGCCCGATTGGGTGTATTCAACCAGGAATTCATGGAGCTTTTCTAACTGGATGAACAAGTGAGGGGCCGAGCGAATCACGGGAGTTGCATCCGATAGCGTGCTGACCGGATCAATCAACTCAGTGGGAGCGTACGTTTCCCCGCACGCACTGCAGTTGTCGCCGGGCTGATTGGGGGCGCGGCATTTAGGACAAGTTCCCCGGACAAAACGATCGGCAAGGAACGTTTCGGCAACTGGATCAAACAATTGCTCAACGTCGCGTGACTTGACCAAACCGGCCTTTTCAATCGCCGTCCAGATCTCATTGCAGATTTCGCGGTTTTCTTCGCTATTGGTGCTGCCGTAATTGTCAAAACTGATTTGGAATCCGGCAAAATCCCGTTCGTGTTCGGCTTGGACTTCGGCAATCAATTCGGTTTCGGGACGACTTTCCTTTCTGGCCCGAATGGTGATCGCCGTTCCGTGTGTGTCATCCGCACAAACGAAAATACACTGGTGCCCGCGCAGTCGCTGGAATCGGACCCAAATGTCGGTTTGGATATACTCGACCAGATGGCCGATGTGGATCGGGCCGTTCGCATAGGGCAAGGCCGCGGTGACGAGGATCTTTCTGCTTGTCATAATTAGATTCCACTCTTGAAATTCAGGGCCTGACGGCCAAAACAAATTGTAAACGGATTCCTCAATTGACCGAAGGGCACTGGGAATGATCGAACTGGCTGACTATGTCATCAACGATACGAACGAATTGCTTTCACCAAGCCTTTGTCTGTTTCTCCCGCTGCTCAAGAAAAATCTTGACGAGACCATTCGCCTGTGTGGCGGCCCCGACCGATGGCGTCCCCATGTCAAAACGCACAAGACACGTGAGATCGTTCGGATACAATTGGAGCGGGGCGTCACTAAACACAAATGCGCCACGATAGCCGAAGCGGAGATGCTGGCAGATGTTGGTGCTCTCGATGTTTTTGTCGCCTATCCCATGGTTGGGCCAAACATTCAACGCCTGGTCAAATTAACGGACCAATTCCCGCAAACACGGTTCGCGACCACTGTTGATTCTGAGGCCTTGGCGGTTCAACTTGGCGAAGCGTTTGATGCCGCGGGGCGAACCATCGAAGTCCTGTTGGATTTGAATCCGGGTATGAGCCGAACGGGAGTTTATCTCAATCGTGAAGCGATCGAACTGTACGAACTCATTTGCAGCACACCCGGGTTAGCACCAAGAGGTTTGCACTGGTACGACGGGCAGCATCGTCAACCAGAGTTGGCGGAACGCAAGGCTGCGGTGTTGGCTGGCTGGGAACAGTTCGTTCGGTTTCGCGACCAGTTACTGATAAGCGGATTCGAGGTGCCAACGGTGGTCGCTTCCGGTTCGGGTTCGTTTGCGATACTTGCTCAAACCGAAGAGCCAGGGTTGGAGTTGAGTCCCGGAACGACGACGTTGTTTGATGCCGATTGCGATTCGTGTTTTTCAGAACTGGACCTTCGTCCCGCTGTTGCGATTTTCACGCGAGTGGTCAGTCGACCGGATTTCAATCGATTGACGTTTGATGTCGGGCACAAATCGTGCGCTGCGGATCAACCCGCCGGCCGACGTCTCTACTTTCCGGCAATTCCCGATGCGAGAGAAATTCAGCACACGGAAGAGCATTTGGTTGTCGAAACCGATCGAGCCGGTAACTTTGAAATAGGGCAGGGGACGATTGCGATTTCGCGACACATTTGTCCCACGATGGCCCTACACGATTATGTCAACGTGGTTGATGGCGGCGAAATTGTCGATCGGTGGCAAATCGCGGCGCGCAATCGCATGCTTTCGATCTGATTGCTGCTGTGTACGCCAAATCACGATGGTTGGATCAAACGCGCGAGGCGATGACGGTGATGTTTTGCCCACCGAATCCAAAGCTGTTGTTCAATGCGTAATCGATTTTTCCCTCGCGTGCCTGATTGGGGACATAGTCGAGACTGCAGTCGGGATCCGGTACCTCGTAATTGATTGTCGGTGGCAGGATCTGGTCGCGCATCGCGAGCATGCAAACAATCAACTCTGTGGCACCGGCCGCGGCGATCAAGTGCCCCATCATGCTTTTCGTACTGCTAACGGGGACATTCATCGCATGCTCGCCGAAAACTTCGCGGCAAGCTCTGGATTCGACTCGGTCATTGACCTGGGTACTGGTGCCGTGCGCGTTGACGTAACCGATTTGCTCAGGTCTCAAGTTTGCGTCTCGTAGCGCCATCGTCATACAGCCAATCGCACCGCGTCCCTCGGGGTGGATGTCAGTGATTCGATAGGCATCGGCCGTTGACCCATAACCGACGATTTCCCCCCAAATGTGTGCGCCACGTTTTCGAGCGTGTTCGTATTCTTCGAGGACGACCATGCCAGAACCTTCGCCCAAGACAAAACCGCTGCGGCGTTTGTCAAAGGGCCGCGAGGCTTTGGTCGGTTCGTCATTGCTGTCCTGGCAAAGTGCCGTCAACAGATTGAAGCCCGTCACGCCGAACGGGTGAATCATGCTATGCGTTCCGCCAGAGAGCATCACATCGGCTTCACCGCGACGAATGATCTCGGTCGCTTCGCCAACGGCCTGGCTGCTGGCGGCACATGCGGTCAAGCAATTCGCGTTTGGCCCTTGTGCGTTGAACATGGCAGCCAAGTGTCCGACTGGCATGTTGGGCTCCTGTTCCAGTTCGATCTCGGGCTTGAGCATCTCGAGTCCGCGCTTCGTAAACGTGGCGATATCGAGGTTGCCTTGGTCGTCCATGGAATCAACCATCATTTGTGCGAAGCAATTGAAATCCTGGTTACCTTCGCCACTACCAAGGTAAACGCCAAATCGCCTTGGATCTTTAATCGAGTCCAATACTCCTGAGCTGTTGATGGCCTTGAGTGCCGCACCGGCTGCAAACTTGGTATGTCGGCCGCGGTTGGCCCACAATTTCATATCGAGGCCGGTCGAGGCGATATCCCAGTCCTTGATTTCGGCGGAGATCTTCGTGGGGAATTCACTGGCATCAAAAATGGTTGTCGGACCGACACCGGAGCGGCCGTTTTTGAGTGCTTCCCAGACAACCTCAACCTCATGTCCGAGTGGGTTAATCATTCCGGCACCGGTGACGACAACGCGACGTCTCATAGTTGAAAATCCCTAATCAATCGTGGGTAAAAACTGCGGCCAATATTTTACCCCAAATCGACGGAAACAATAAGCGGGATCGCAGGTCGGAAAGGTAAGGTGGGGTTAATGTCAACGAAGGCGTACGTTTGAATATTATTTTCTGAGGCATTTCTAGATTTTGGGACTCGTAGCCTCGTCCACTACAAATGCGTGTTGCCTTTCGGAAAATCAAATTGGGAGCGTATTGAGGAATCAACCTCGGAACTCTTGGCGAGTTCCGCTACAGCAGCCAGTTTCGCTACAGCCAGTTCCGGGAGCGACCTCAAAGGGGATTTTTTTGCAAAATCCGGTACCGGTGTCATTCAGAATAAGCCCAGCCAAATCCACTAAACAGACAGTTCAGCTTTTTCCGCATCGAGCATGTATTGGGGGATCTTGAGAGGCGTTCCGTCTTCATACTTACCCACCTCAAACATCCGCATCAGTCGGCACATGCGAAGAAGTGCTGCGGGTTCGAATAGCGTTACGTCGTCAAACCGATCGTCGGTCAAAAACGCAAACATCAAATCCAGTTCCGCGAGAGGTTTATCGTTGCATGTCAATTGTGCAGAAACAAACGCCCCATTGGGCTGAACACTTGTAATTTGCACGTCGAACGCGACCACGGATCCTGGATATGCCTGTTGATGAAATGTCACGTTTCCGACTTTGGCCAGAACGGTTCGATTTCGGAAGTCGCTCAGTTGAGCAACCAGCAGACCGCCACATTGCGCAGTGCCTTCGATCAGCAGGCTGGCAGGCAAATAGGTTGCTCCGGGCGCGTACTCATCGACCGCTTCTTCCGCCAGACTAACCGCTTTAACGGCTTTGGCGTGTTTTCCACTCACGAACTCGGTGAAACGATCAATCCAGAACCAGCGCATTCAGCGTCATTTCCTGTTGGAATTTTCGAAACGAAACAAAATCGCTGGCGCGACATTTTGACGGCCAGCGAAGATAAGTTTGATACCAAGGCTGCCTAAGCGACTTTGGTGCAGACATAGTTGACCAAATCCTGAACGGTCAGCAAATTGCCGAAGTCCTGAACGCGAGGATCAGATTCGAATTTGGTGAGGTCTGCAAACGGCATCCGCTCTTTCAATTTTGCCAAACCTTCCGCGTTCAACTTGCCGTCTTGAATGTAGGTTGTCGTTGCCAGAATATCGTCTGGGAACAACTCTTCACGTGGAATCGTGATGTTGAATGCTTTTTCAAGTTTGAAAACGATGTCCAGAAAGTCAATTGACTCGGCACCCAAGTCGCCCACAAGGGTAGCCTCTGGGGTCACTTCGTCATCCTCGACGCCGAGTGCGTCCACCAGTGCCTCTTGAACCTTTCCAAAAACTTCTTCGTTTGATGGCATCGTCAATTTTCTCCTGTGAGCGATTTGAAATAGCTTTGTTTCGAAATGAAATTTGATTGTTCTTTGAAAACCCGATTTACGCGATGGCCCTATCCATCAACCGCAGTCGAAACCGGGTTGTTGATTTGATCAAAAAGCCGTTGATAGTTCTTTTTGAATTCGCTGATCATATGGTCGTCGGTTGCGGCAGCACCCGTTCCACGATCCGCCAAATTAAACTGCTCAAGAAACATGATTCCCGACACAGCTGGTTTGCCCGCGATCTGACCTTCGGTTTTGATTTTGTAAACGCCGTCCTTAACGGACTGAATTTTTGCTGTCACGACGAGCTGGTCGCCGGGTTGAACGAAGCCGTTGAATTTGAAATTTCTGGCCTCTTTCAAAACCACCATCGAGTGGGCGAAATCGTCAGAGGCACGCAACAGGTACATGGCTGCCTGGAACATCGATTCCAGCATCAACACCCCGGGCATTACCGGAAATCGCGGAAAATGGTCTTTGAGATATTCTTCGGAAAGCGCGAGGCCTTTGACAGCCGTGATTGCTTCCCCTTTTTCAAGACTCAAAATTCGGTCGATTTGAGCGAGTCGCATTCAGATTCCCGAATAAATTCATTTGCGACGAAACGTTTCGTCGTTTTCCATTTGTTTTGAACGAAACGCCCAAGCAATTCGTTGCCGATTTTGCGGAACCAAAAATGGATGGTTTCGCATTTAACCCCGGATTGCCGGGGCAATTTGAAGCGTAAAATATACCAACTGCCCCATTTTGCCTCAACAACAAAACGCACGTCCAAAGGGCATTGAAGCCTAAAAAACCGACGCTTTCGGACACTTTGGCGCAGCCCGGATACAAGCATTTGTTTACAAAGGTTTTCGGGTCAGGTACCAACAAGTCGGCTCCAACATTGCAGGCGTCCGTTGAATTTCGGTTTCCCTAAAATGTTGTTTGGCAAGTTTTACTGATGTTTTTATTTAGCGGCAATGGTTGCTAAGTTGATCCTTGATTGGTTGCCGCGTGCGATTTTGGAAATGAATTTAGCAGCGAAACCCTTTGATGAAAATTAAAGAATCGATCGAGAAAATATCCAACTGGTGTCGAGAGCACGCCCCAAAACTCACAAAAGAGTTTGGAAAACCCATTACGCCGGCAGATTTGAAAAAGCTCCAAAAAGCCGTCACGAAAACAGGAGCCTCACTTGGAGTCGAGGCGGCTTTGTTTTCCTGAAGACTATCTTGAATGGCTTTCCGCAATGGACGGTCAAACAAATGACATGAACGATGATCGAGTAATTGGCCTGATTCCTCGTACAAACATCAAGTCAGGTGGACAATATTTTTTCTATTCGCACCGAATGTTGCTGAACGATTTGTCTCTTAATTTCGATATGGCAGCCCAAAAATTAAAGCATAAGTGCAGCAAGGAACTCAACGGATGCTACTACGACCCCTCGTGGATTCGGATTGGAACCGACTGGGAATCAGCAATTGCCTTAGACATGAATCCGTCAAAAATGGGCAAAGTTGGGCAGGTGATTTATGTGGACTATTTGAGCCCGGACCGTCATTTCCTAGCGGCTTCATTTCAAGATTTTTGTCCAAATTGGCAGCTGGATTCGAAAAGGGGCATTATTTTTTTGATGGGGAATTTCTTAATAAGCAAAAAGTGAAAACCTTTCCCTATCTGCAAAAGCTTTAGGAGAATCCGTGTGAAGGTAGTATTTCGCGCGAAATGCATGTTTAGCGACACCGAAACGGACAAGAGCATCGCAGTGCAGAAATTGAAAGAGCTTCATGGTGAAACTTCGCCGGAATCAATCAATACGTATTTGGATGACGAGTCGTTTGATTTTGTTGACCGAACGGAAGACGGTTACATGATTCTTTTATTCGATCGTGATGTAAAGAAGCTCTTCGTAGAATCCTCGTTCAATGTTTTTCCAAGCCTAACAAAAAGCAACTTGCGTTGTTAAAAGACGAAGTGCTCGGGCAATGGTGTGATGGTATTGGGACAAATTTTTCTGACGTGCTTTTTTCTGAGTTCGGTATCGAAATCGATTTCTGTGCTTTCAATGTTGGAGGCTACAACTCACGCACATTGACTGTTTCGGTTTGCGATTGAACAAATGGAATCAGGCCAATCGCGACTTGCCGGGTTCGCCGGGGATCTCTTTTACGTATCGCGGGACGGCGTAGCCCGGCATTTGACGGGCTAGGTTGGCGATCAATCGTTTGCCCGTTTCAACGGGAACCTCGAAATGCATCCCGCCTTTCACCTGGTCGAATTGATGCAGGTAGTAGGGCAACACACCAACCTCCAGTAATCGCCACGAAAGATTCTTTAGCGTATCCACATTGTCGTTGATGCCTCGTAGCAAAACGCTTTGATTCAGCAAATTCAAACCGGGAATCGATTTCAATCGTGCAACTGCATGAGCAACAGAATCGTCCCATTCGTTCGCGTGGTTGGAGTGAAAAACGATCGTCTTGGCGAGTCGAGTCGAAGAAAGCATGTTCGTGAACTCTTCGTCGATTCGCTGAGGAATCACAATCGGCATTCGCGTGTGGATTCGCAACTGTCGAACGTGAGGGATTGTTTCCAGTTCACGAATAAGCCACAACAGCGAGCTGTCAACGTTCATCAGGGGATCGCCGCCACTGAGGATGACTTCTTCGATCGTTGGATCGTCTTCGATGGCATTCAGGCTGTCGCCCCAAAGCAGTTTGGGCGGGCTGGTGTCATAGGGGAACTCGCGGCGAAAACAGTATCGGCAATTCACGGCACAGGACCGCGCCGCAATTATCAGCGCTCGACTCTGATATTTCTTGAGAATTCCTGGGGCGATCAGGTGCTCTTGTTCTTGATTCGGGTCGGCTGAACCCAAAGTTCCCGGTTTGACTTCTTGTTCCACCGGCAGGACCTGCAGTAGCAGGGGGTCATGCCAGTCACCAGGATGCATGCGATCAAGGAAAGGTAGCGGCACGAACGTCTCAAAGTGCTTTGCAGCCACAACACTGGGGCGGAGTTCGTCCGGAGCGGTCGCCATGTCCAGAGACAATGCTGTCAGGAGCGAATCAACGTCACGAATGGCGGCCTTTAGGCACTCTTGCCAAGTTGCCGAGGTGGCGCGGACAAAATCGGGTTGATTCGCTAAAATTTTCATCTTTGCCAAAATACAGTTTTAGACGTGAAAAGTTAAGGGATCATTCAGTGGCGACTTACAAAACGAGCGACTTTCGAAAAGGCCTCAAGGTTCAAATCGACGGCGAACCATACCTGATGGTGGAAATGAACTTTCGTAAACCGGGAAAAGGCAACGCGCTTTACGAATGCAAAATGAAGAATTTGATGCGCGGAACAACCCTGTCGCGAACCTACAAAGGTGGCGACGAACTGGAAGCGGCAGATGTCGAGGACATTGGCGTTCAGTTCCTTTACAAACAAGTTGACACGTTTGTGTTCATGAATTCCAAGACCTATGACCAGTATGAGTTAACAGCGGAACAAGTTGACGATAACTGGAAATACTTGAAGGACGGCATGGACTGCTCGATGGTTCTCTTCAATGGCCAACCGATCACGCTGACTCCACCCAACCATGTGGAACTCAAGGTTGAGTATTGCGAACCTGGAGTCAAAGGTGACACGGCTACTAACGTGACGAAACCTTGTAAAGTCGAGACAGGCGCCGAGTTTATTTGCCCCAGCTTTATCAATATTGGCGATATCCTGAGGATCGATACGAGAACCGGCGAGTACCTTGAACGCGTCCGCAGCTAGTTGCGTTGCGGGTTGATTTTTTGGTCAATGAAGAACTTGGGTTGTGGACGAGGCGAAGAGTCCCGGGCATCGTGGGAAATCAGGACTCGTGGCCTCGTCCACTACTTTCAAATCGCGTGGGTCGAATTTACGACTAGCAGTTGTTGGAGTTTTGGAACGAAGGGCGTTTGGCAGAGAGCGATAATCGTTGGCCTTGGTTCTTCAAAGCCAGCCGCTTAACCGTTGTTGCCACGACATAATAGAATCCCAGACGGAGACGGATCAACATGCACGTTCAGTTTTGGGGAGCCGCACGAACGGTAACGGGATCCATGCATCTCGTCTCAGTTGGTGGCAAAAAATTGCTTTTAGACGCGGGGCTTTTCCAAGGGAATCGCAAAGAAGCGTATCTTCGCAACCGCGATATTCCCTTTGACGGCCACGAAATCGACGCGATCATTCTCTCGCATGCTCATGTCGATCATTGCGGCAATATTCCCTCGCTGGTTCGCAGCGGGTTCGACGGGAATATCTTTTCAACGTCGGCCACGCGCGAGCTGGCTTCGATCATGTTGCTCGATAGCGCAAAAATTCAGGAGTCGGACACCAAATACGTCAATAAGAAACGGAGACACGACGGCAAGGAACCTTGGGAGCCGCTGTATGTCACCCAAGATGCAGTCAATGCATTAAAGCTATTTCGATCCGTAGGCTTTCACAAATGGTTCGACGTAATGCCTGGCGTCAAATGTCGATTTCATGTGGCCGGACACATGTTGGGTGCGGCCATTGTTGAACTGCGGCTGACGGAAGATGGCCGAACCGTGAATCTGCTGTTTAGTGGCGATTTGGGGCGTCCCAGCCGGCCGATTTTGCGAGATCCAGAATCCGTGAGTCACGCCGACTTCCTGATAATGGAATCGACCTACGGCGATCGCTTACATCCCGAGGAAGACGATGCCGATCCGGTCTTGATTCGGTTGATCAATCGCGCCATTGAGCAACGTGGGAAAATTATTGTTCCTGCGTTTTCGGTTGGGCGTACGCAGGAAATTGTCTATCGCATGAACAATCTGGTGGAGAGCGGCCAAGTTCCATCGATCAAGGTGTTTGTTGATAGCCCAATGGCCGTCGATGCGACCGATGTGTTCCGCGCCAATGTGGAGTGTTTTGATGAGGAAATGATTGAGCGTATTCTGGAAGAAGAAGATCAGGATCCACTGAACTTTAAAAATCTGTTTTACGTTCGCAGCAGCCAGTACTCAAAGAAGCTGAACAATTTCAATGAACCATGCATGATCATTTCGGCATCAGGAATGTGTGAGTCGGGACGGGTCGTCCATCATTTACGAAACAACATCTCCGATCCGCGAAACACAGTTTTGTTTACCGGTTATCAGGCTCCCAGCACCACCGGACGGCACATACTCGACGGTAATAAAACCGTGAGATTCTTTCGCGAAGAATATCCCATTCGGGCGCACATCGAAAAACTGGAAGGCAGTAGTGGCCATGCCGATCAACGAGAGTTGGTTTCCTGGGCTAAATCGGTTTGCGACACCGGAAACGTTCAAAAGATTGCTCTGGTTCATTGCGAGATGGACTCGGCAACGGTGCTCAAGGAAAAACTTTCTGAGGTTGGCATTTCAAATGTGATCATCCCCAACCGCGAACACATCCTGCCTCTCGATTAAGGCGGATTTTTGATTTTAGGTTCAACGCGGTCGGTTGGTTTCCATACGCTTGTTAGCGCTGAGAGTGAGAAGCTGGATGGCTTCCAATCGCATTGCCCATCAAAGCTGATGCCTTTGAAAGCAACTCCCATGTCAAATTCTAGCCAACTAAAGTTACCTTCGGACTGATGACCGACAGATTTCCGAATTGATCGTAGGCCGCAACCGACACTCGATGTAGCACAGGGCCTCCCACTACAAAGATGTTTTCCAAATTGGTTTGAGTCGGCGACGGAACATCATATGTCTTGTGATAAGTGTGTCCATTGATCGACCACTCCTGGAAGATCTTGTACCCTCGCACATTTGTTTCATCCGTTGGAGGGGTCCAAGATACTGAGGCGGTCAGAAAACCCGTTCTGACGTAGGACAGCGATTGAATGGGGCCCGAGAAATACACGTTCATGGAGAACGAAAAATCGCGGTAGCCATATTGATTCGTTGCGCGAATCTTGAAGAGATTTGAACCAACATGCGATTGATCGGTATCCCAATGAATCATTCCAGTCATCGTGTCGATCGTGGCATTTGCAGGGCCGGACATTAACTGGAATGTCCGTGGTTCAATGTTCGAATCGACAAGTTGAAAATCATGAGATTCACCGGCAATTGCTCCGGTCGGAGTCGGTTGAGCCAGGTGGATCGATGGGAAAAGGGGATTGGCTACCGGTTTGAAATTGACGAGGTCACCGATGCGAGAATAGAGTCCAGCGGAATCGATAGCTTGGACATACAGTTTTAAATCTCGAGAGGGCAATCCGGTCATTTCAAAATTGCTCGTGTCGGCAGGCACATTAAACCGGTAGTAGACTCGATGCGGCTCCGCGACTGTTGTAGATGTAATATGCGGTAATCTGATAACTTGCAATCTCATAATTGTCTGTTGATGGTGTCCAGCTGACAGACGCTCGGTCACTATCAATAATGGAGACATTGATTCCAGTTACGGGTTCTGGCGGTAATTTGTCCGTGCCCAAGGGAGCACTTCAATGTTCAAGCTGAAATCCGTCGAACCAGCATAGTTGGTTGCACGAAAAACAAGCGGCAAAGTTCCTACGTGCTCAGCGAGAGGTGTCCACTTGATGCCGCCCATCGTCGAATCGATCGACATGTTGCTTGGCCCGGAAACGATTGACCATGTGACCTTGCTATTACTGAATTTGTCCACCAGCATCAAGTCGAAACTCTCACCTTCGATTGCAAATGGTGTGCTAAACGAAACGCCGGAATAGCTGAAAACGGTGGTAACGGTGGGGCGATTTGCATTGACGGTGACTGTTGTCGTGTAATCAGAAAATCCTTCTGAATTCTCGGCTCGGACAATTATCTCGTGTGTTCCAACTTGAGAATCGCTGGGAGTCCAATTGCCAGTACCGTTTGAAGGGTCAAATGAAAAACCGCCTGGAGCAGAAACCAGCGATAATGTTGGAATCGGGTTACCGATTGCACGAAACGTTAGAACTGACATCGGATGCGTCGCAATCGCCGTTGTCGTGGCTGGACCAAAGACGGCTGGCGGCAATTTCATTTTGAAGGTCACCAGATTGGAATTCGTCGACATGTTGCCCGACGTATCCACGCTGCGCACCACATACTTGTAATTTGCTCCCGGAGTCAAACCTTCCATTGAGGTCGAGGTTTCCAGAATGTTGTCCTTGATCAGGCGATATCCCGTTTTGCTGTAACGCCAGCCGTATTTGTATTGCGAATACAATTGGTATTTTGCGATTGCCGCATTGTCAGTCGCCGCTGTCCACGAGAACGATGCCACCGTCGTGGTCAGATCGGTAACTTGGAAATTGACTGGTGATGTCGGGGCAATACTGTCCGCGACAGTGACTGTGAACGATTGTTGGTCCTGTCCATTTGCATTGTTTGCTACAACGACAACATTGTGATCACCGAATTGTGATGCTGACGGGAGCCAGGATATGACGCCCGTTTGCGAATTGATCTGCATGCCAACCGGATATTCGAGGAGATTGTATTGCGGAGCAGGGTTCCCCGTGGCATCAACGTCATAGGTATAAGCAACTCCCGTTGCGCCGGTTGTAATCGGCTGTGTCACAACATGAGGAATGGCGGACGCAACCTGAATCGAAAATGACTGAATATCTTCACCAGCGCGATTGATGGCGCGGACTGATACATTTTGTTCGCCAACTTGAGTTTCAGTGGGAGTCCAATGAACCAAGCCGTGAGAATCGATTGTCATGCCTTCAGGGGCCGAGGTCAGCGCAAACGTCGGTTGCGGATTGCCGTTTGCAAACAGTTGATACGTGTACTGCAGAGACGCGGTCGCGGTCAACGACGGACTGGAAACGATCGTCGGTGCGGAATCTTGAGCATCCAGATCCTGAGTGATAAACACCGAGTCAACGGTTTGTCCAAGATTGTTACGACCACCGATGAGCATCAGATGACCTTCGGCATCCAGTGATGCGGAGGCGTCGCGCACAGCAACAGGCAATGTGGTTTCTTGCACCCAGGTTCCGGTTGCAAATTCGAAAGCAAACACCGTGTCCAGAGCTGCGTTTGTGTTGTTTTGCCCGCCTATCAGATAGGCAATGCCATTGTTGGGGCCCGCGACTGCCGTTGCGTTTCTGAGCGGAATGGGGGTTGTATTTATGAGTTGCCATGAATTCGTTGCAATGGAATACCGGTAGACAGAATTCGTCGCATCATTGGATCCAAAGCCGGCGCGGCGACCTCCAAACACGAATAAATTTCCCGTGCCATCGGCAACAGCCGAAGCGTCCGCGAGCGCGGTGGGGAGTGCTGTTCGAGTTGCCCATGATTGCGTAAGCGGATCATACGATTCCACTGAATTAATGACGCTTCCATCAGCATTAACGCCGCCAATTGCAAAAATCAAACCAGATCCCGGGTCGGTGGCGAACGCGGCATAAGCCCGTGTGGTTGACATACTTGGGCCATCTTGGGGATCGATGTCCAGCGGATCGTAACGATACGATTCTTCAATTGGCTCACCGCCATTCGCACCGCCGAAAATGAAAACATGTCCGTCGGATTGAACTCCGCCACCTAAGCCTGTTCGTTGTTTGTCGATATTCGGAGCCGTCCACCATTCCGTATCAAGGACATCAATTCCTTGCACGGAACTATTTTCGCCATCCATTAAATAGACAGAGTCGTCGGTCCCAAGTACGGCCAAGCCATCAGCTACGGGCGAGGCAAGTGAGGGCCCGGTGGACCAGACGATTCCCGCCAGCAGTTGCCTGTTTTCCAGAGACTCATAGACAAAGTTTCGATTTCGCTGGCTTTTCAATCGAAAAGATTTGCGTTTGTAGTTGACGAGGGAATTCCACCAGAATGACTTCATGTTTATGCCCCGGTTGGAGATGCCACCAGAATGTCTTGATTCCTGAATTTTTTCCTGATCTAGTCTATAACTAAAAACGAGAGCGTTGACCGCCAATGATTTTTGTGAAAATTGCAAAGATGTTGGTGGTGAAGCACGAAATCGACAGCCGTTGTTCGGGAAAATGCCCGTTTAACTATTTGGGGAAATTCTTGGCATGATATTAGATCACCTTTGCCAGCATGCGTGTTATGAGAGTCTCCATCCGAGCTTTGCCGCAGCCTTCCGTTTCCTCCAGAAAACGGATTGGAGTTGCCTGAAAGATGGAAGGCAGGAGATTGACGGTGATCGGTTGTTTGCGCTGGTTGCAACGGATCACGGTCGCGGGAGAGATGATTCACCG
This sequence comes from Pirellulaceae bacterium, assembly GCA_041399045.1. GTDB lineage: Bacteria > Planctomycetota > Planctomycetia > Pirellulales > Pirellulaceae > BJ22. Next base: position 173,085 of record JAWKTO010000003.1, read on the forward strand.
CTTGAGTACCATCGTCGCTATATCGACATCCAGTACGTTGTTGAGGGAGTTGACGAAATGGGGTGGAAGCCGATGGCGATGTGTCAGAAACAAAAGCTGCCGTTTGACTCGGAGCGAGATATTGGATTTTTTTGCGACGCGCCGGATCTGTGGCTTCCGGTGCCCGAGGGGAAGTTCACCATTTTTTTCCCGACGGACTGTCATGCTCCACTCGCTGCCAGTTGTGAAACAAAGGTCCGAAAGGCCGTTGTAAAAATTGCCGTCGATTCGTGATTTTCAAATTGCTATCTCTGACGCTTGATTCCCAGCCCGTTATTCGAGAAGATTTATGCAGTGCGTTGATATGGGGTTTGATGCGCGGCATCGAATCGCTGATCCATCGCTTTGTATTTTGCCGCCAGCGGCCTTCTCGACAAGCAACAGGAATAGAAACATGTCTTCAATTCTGGAAATGATTCAGGAAAAATTAGGTCAGGAAGGCGTATCGCAATTAAGCCAACGCATCGGCGCAAGCGAATCGCAAACCAATGACGCTATTGGCGCTGCGTTGCCGGCATTGGTCGGAGCCTTGGGACGCAAGGGGAGCGACGACCAGGGAATGGGCAGTTTGTTGGGCATGCTCGACCGTGATGGCGACGGAAACATTCTGGACGATTTACCCGGATTTCTGAGCGGCAATAATGGTGCGACACAATCGCATGGAATTGGAGCCGGAGATCTATTGGGAAGTCTGCTCGGAGGGAATCAATCGCGAGTTGAGAACGGCGTTCAGAAGGCGAGCGGCCTGAGCGGAGATGCGACCAAGAATCTGCTCAGCATGTTGGCGCCGATGGTCCTGGGTGCTCTTTCGAAATCCAAACAATCGCAGGGGCTCGATTCGACAGGACTGAAAGACTTTTTGGGGAAAGAAAAAGTTTCCGTTGAAAAGAAAACTGGCGGGTTGATCGGGCGTTTGCTGGACCAAGATGGCGACGGGGATTTTGACCTGAGTGATGTCGCCAAACTGGCAATGGGCAAGATTTTCGGGAGAAAATAGCTCCGTAGGTATTTGAAGAAATGATGTAGCCCCGATGTTTACTTGAGCAAATTCAGGATTTGTTTTGACAATTCTCTGTTATGTCGCTTGAGTGAGCATTCGGGGACAACGTCGTTCGATGTCGCAACCAACGCAAACGCCCTGATTTTCATCCTTCCAAAAGTTCGAATGCACTTATGCGTGTTTGATTTTTTGAAAACGACACCTTTTGCTCACCTGCGTTAACCCTCAAAATATGGTCTGTAATCGACCTGCAAACTTAATTGGCCATCGAATCGCGACGGCCATGAAGCTAGGTTGCAATCTCTGGTCGACTGAATTCGTGATCGCATTCCAATAATTTTTCTGAATATGACCAAGTTGCAACAGTTACGTTTCGATCCAGCTGGAGCCATCAATGAACAATTCGGTGTTACGCAAAATCGCGTCGCGGAAATCGCCGATCAATTGCTGAAGCGACGGGATGAGATGATCTCGGAGGACTTGGCATTGTTTCAGGCTGGTGGTGAAGTTCCGACAGATAAGGTGCCGCTTGATTCGGGCTTTCACGAAATGCCAGAGCGATTGCTGGATGAGTACTCGACGAACACCCGTTCCAGCAGCGAATTGAACCAGATTCTGGAGACTGCCAAACGACTTCACGAGCAGGTGGATCGAGTTGTCGTGTTGGGAATTGGTGGGTCGTACATGGGCGCGCGGGCGATCATGGATGCCTGTTGCGATCCGTTCTACAACGAATTACCAGACGGTGAACGAGGGGGACGCCCCAAAATTTATTTTGCGGGGAATAACGTCGACAATGACTATACCCAAGGGCTATTGCATTTGTTGCGGTCCACCAATCAACCCAACAATCCCCGTAGCCGATGGGCAATCGTCGTGATCAGCAAAAGCGGGGGAACGCTCGAAACGGCGGCTGCTCTTCGGCAATTTATCAATGCGTTTGTCGATTCGTTTGGGGCTGAGTCGTTGCCGCAGTTGATGATTCCCGTAACTGGAACAACGGGCAAACTTGCGGACTTGGCTTCCTCGATCGGTTGTACGACTCGATTCCCAGTTCCCGATGGAGTCGGAGGACGTTTTTCGGTGTTATCGGCGGTTGGATTATTGCCTGCGGCAATCATGGGTGTCGACATTATCAAACTTCTTGAAGGGGCAAGTTTGATGAACGATATCTTTCGCAGGAACGGGCCAGGTGAGAATCCAGTGGTCGACTATGTCGCTGTTAACCATGCGCTCGAAGCCGATCGCGGAATCAACACACGAGTATTGTCGTGTTGGGCAAACTGTTTGGAGACAACGGGACTGTGGTACGATCAATTGCTTGCCGAGAGTTTGGGCAAGAATGAACTCGGGGCATTGCCGCTGACCGTGGTGAATACGCGAGACTTGCATTCTCGTGCACAACAACATCAAGAAGGTCGTCGCGACAAGGTGATGAATAATCTGATAGTTGAGCAATACCGAAGCGACGTCTTGCGGATTGGAAAAACGGGATGGAATGACGACGGCCTCGATGCGTTCGCGGAGTTGGGGCTTCCCGAAACGATGACAGCAGCGATTCGAGGGACCAATCAGTCCTACCAGGAAGCGGGAAGGCCAACGACGGATATCATTATGCCGGCCGCGAACGAGGCGTCGTTGGGACAGTTTTTTCAAATGATGATGTTGGCTACCGTGTTGGAAGGACGACTGTTGGGCATTAACCCCTACGGGCAACCGGGAGTGGAAGGTTACAAGAAACACATGCAGCGGTTTCTAAAGCAATCGGTTTCATGATGGTTTTGTTAAAGAAATAAGTGGACCCGACAAAATGAGTGTCAGTATTACCTGGATCGGCCATGCAACGTGGCTGTTTGAAGTTGCGGGAAAACGGATTCTGCTGGATCCATTTTTCAATGACAACCCGGCGACGCAGGTATCCGCCGATAAGGTAGTATGCGATTTAATTTTGATCTCTCATGGTCACTATGATCATATTGCCGACGCCGTTTCGATCGCCAAGCGAACCAAGGCACCCGTACTGGCGATTTATGAGATAGCCCAATGGCTGTCAGGGCAGGGGGTTGAAAACACGGTCGGCATGAATTTGGGCGGAGCCTTTCGCAACGCATTGGGGCAGTTCAAAATGACGCCTGCGCTGCACAGCTCGGTGCTTCCTGATGGAACGTACGGCGGATCACCTGCTGGGTTTGTATTGAACATCGGTGGTAAGCGGATCTACGCCGCATGTGACACGGCACTTTTTTCCGACATGCAGTTGATTGGTGAGGGCGGACTTGACTTAGCCATACTCCCAATCGGCGATTTGTTTACGATGGGGCCTGATGATAGTGTGCAGGCGACAAACTGGTTGAAACCCAATACGGTACTGCCTGCCCACTACAATACATGGCCACCCATTGAGCAAGACGCAAGTGTATGGGCACAAATGATTCGGGAACGCACTGCAGCATCGCCCGTTGTTTTAAAACCAGGGGAATCGATCGAGATTTGATCGGAGTCGTTTGATGGAAAGAAATTGTTGCCGAAACCAATGCCGGATGCTTGTCACGCCGATTTGCCGATTTGCTTTTGGAATGGCTGTGATTCTCGTCCTTTCATTGAATTTGCGATCACTTATTGCTCAGGACTTTCAGTGGCGATTGGACGAAGGGGATGAACTAGAAGTCCTGCTCGAACAATCGTCGACGGCGATTACTGAATGTGACTCCCAATCGTCAACAACGCAAATGTCCATTGCGTTGAATCTGGACTGGCAAGTGATGGCGACAACGGCCGAATCGTCACAGGTTCGTCAAGTTATTCAGTCAATCAAAATGACAGTGACAACACCGACTGCCGATAGTCCCGAGCGAATCGATCTCGATACCGAAAACGAGTTGCCACCGCGTTCGCGGGCTCTGGAATATGCGCTGGCCAAGGAGTTGAAGGCGTTGGTTGGCCAAGGAGCTTTGTTGACAATTTCAAAAAAGGGAAAGGTTGTTGATGTCGAGCTCGACGATGCGCTTTTTGAGGCGATCAAGAACGCTGACAGCTCGATGCCGCTTCGTTCATTCATGACCGCTGACGGCCTTCAGGACGCGTTTCGAACAACTATGTTTGAACTGCCCGATGGCGAGATTGAATCAGGGCATACTTGGGAATCGCGAACAGAGGATTTTGGTGCGTTCGGGAAACAGATTTACGTGAATGGCTATGAGTTTGTTGGTGCGGAAAATTATCAAGGGAGAGAGTTGGCCAAATTTGGACTGGTTACCTCCCGCGATGATTCGCTACCACGATCCTTGCCCATGAATGGAGATTTTGACGAAACGAATACCCCGCCGGAATTGTTGACTGTCCATGGCGACGGCGAGTTTTGGTTTGATGATGCGAACGGCTTTTTTGTCGAGGGCAATTCCCGAACGAAGGTGACGACCCAGCAGAAATACCGTGATCTGATCTTCAACACGGAAGTCAATTCTGAATCCAAGTTGTCTGTAAAAAAGAAATAGTGATGTCGGCATCCAAATTTATCGATGTTGCTGCCGTCGACGAAATCCCCGAAGGGCAGGGAAGGGCATTCGAAGTCGATGGTCGAATTGTTGCCGTCTTTCGGCTTAAAGAGGGCTGTTATGCTATCGAGGATGCTTGCCCACACATGGGGGCATCTCTTGCACCAGGTGCCGTTGAAAATTGTGTCGTCGCTTGCCCGTGGCACGCTTGGCGTTTTGATGTTCGCGACGGTGCCTGGGTGGAAAACCGTCGTCTGAAAATTGATGCGTTTGACGTGAAGGTCGAGGCTGGTCGTGTTTGGGTTTCTTCAAATAAAAAGGACATTGGCGATGAATGAACCCTCCGCGAGGCAGGCATTGAGCCTGGATGATTTTCAAAGCTTGATCCGCAAAATGTATTTTGAAAAAGATATGGAGCGTGGAGTTGAAGGAACCTTCATGTGGTTGATGGAGGAGGTTGGCGAGCTGTCATCGGCCTTGCGGGAGGGAGATCGAAAAAACCTTGAGGAAGAGTTTGCCGATGTCTTGGCGTGGCTATGTACGATTGCCAATGTCTGCGACGTTGATCTCACTGCGGCAATTCGCCGAAAATATGGAACCGGTTGTCCCGGATGTCAAAAAATGGTCTGCAGCTGTCCCGGTCACGAAAAACCTTGAAGGCGAGCGACCTCGCTGGTCAGTTCGTGCGTAACTAATGGGCCAGAGGTGCGAACCCATTGGCTGTCCAAATTGCGCATTGCCAGTCGATGAATCACACGATTTTGAGTATGCTGGCGTGACCAGTTACTGATCTCAATACGAAAATCCAATGTCAGATGCGGCAACGTAAAATTCACGCAGTCAATCCAATCCGTTCGTTGCTCGTTGCATTTATTTTGTTTGCAACTGTCTTGTTACGATTCACTAACGTAGCATCTGCAAATGCTGGTAGGATTCAGGATTCAGGGGCTACACAGCCAAGCAATGATGCCGGCTCGCGATCCATTTTCTGGGGATTGGGTGGCTATGCTCGTTTGGGACGATGGGCTCCCGTAACCATCGCTTTTTCCAGTGCAACCAATGCTGAGGAAATTGCAACGCTGCGAATTACTTGTCCTGACGGCGACGACATACCTTGTACTTACGAAATGAAGCCAGTCCGTTCAGAAAATGATCCTCGAGTTATTCAGGGATATTTTCGGATTGGTCGAACCCGTGGAGAGTTGAGGGTACAGGGGCATCGAACTGACGGAACGCTTGCTTTTGAAGAGGTGATTTCGGCTGGTTCCCGACTACAGGTGGTGCCGGCAACGTCGAGAGTTGTTTATTACGCAGGCGAAGCGGGAGAGTCGTTGCCCGAGGCCATCGTCAACTCGGATCGTTACAGTGCGTTTCCTGATTACCTGATTGGAGCTTTGACCGCGAACGAATATCCATTGTCAACCAAAGCCCTTGGGTGCGTAGACGTTATTGTAATCAACGGACGCGATCCTGAGCGTTTTAACGAAATCCGTGGTCAATGTTTGAACGCACTTCGCGACTGGACACAATGCGGAGGACATGCAGTTACCTTGCTTTCTCCTGGCGCGATTCCTGCGATCGAGGCGGGCGTATTGAAGGATTGGTGCGAGTTTGAATCAGTCGTTGCAAAGGAATTGCAGTCAACAGCACGAGTTGAGAGCTTTGTCAACGCGTCGACACCGCTGTTAGTCGGGGCCGACCAGACAATGTCGGTAGTTGACGCAACGATTGGAAAATCGACACCTGTGATTTCCCAGGATGGCTTGCCTTTAGTCCAGACGGTTCCAGTTGGGTTTGGCAAATTGACAGTTGTAGCATTTCCATTAGATGTTGCACCAGCAGTTGATTGGCAATCGACACCAGCGCTACTAAAGAAGTTACTGTACGGAGCGAAATCGGGTGTCGAACAAAGCCTTGACTCACTGACTGCGCAGTCAACTAGAATTGGCTATCGAGATCTAACAGGACAGTTGCGGGTTCCCTTGGAGCAGTTTTCCTCGGTTGGCTTCATCCCGTTTACTGCGATAGCGTTGATAATTGTGTTGTTCTTGTTGTTAGTTGGTCCCGGTGATTATTTCATGTTGAAATCGATGGGGCGGCGAATGCACTGGACTTGGCTAACATTTCCGCTTCTTGCGATTGCATTCAGCGGATTGGCCTATTGGTTATATCATTTGGCAAAGCCGTCCGTTCGACAGTTCAATCAATTGGAAATCGTCGATATCGACCTTGCAAGCAAACGAATTCAATCACACAGTTGGGCTAGTTTTTACAGTCCGCAATCGGCCCAAAGTGATTTTGGGATTCTGCCTGTGCAACCGATGGTTGGGGCCGGTGAACAACGCGAGTTGAGCTGGATGGGGCAGCCGGGTGCCGGACTTGGTGGGATGCAAACGACGACGCCAGTGTTAACAATCGTCAATGGCTATGAGCAATTGATTGACGCTGATGACGTTTCGTTAAAGGCGTTTCCCTCGGCAGTGGCGTCTGCGCGAACGATGTATGGGCGCTGGGAAGGGAGCATTGATCTCTCGATGGTTTCGCGTCTGAAAGTTCAGAGGGGGATCGATCGCATCGACGGCAGTATCGTAAACGGGTTTGAATTTCCACTAATTCGTCCGCGCATCTATTACCAGAACTCTGTTTATTATATCGACCGAGATCTAGGCCCTGGTGAGTCACTCGACTTGTTTTCGGAAGCCAGTGAATTGACTGCAAAAACATTCATGACGCGCGGCAGTAATTCGCCACGGAACGATGGAGTCCAGATGGCTCCGTGGAATCAGTCGGACACGAATATGTTTCGTATTGGCGAAGTCATGATGTTTTACGATTTGTCGGGCGGGCCATCGTACACTGGACTTTCTCATCGCTATTTGAATCAAGTTGAGTTCAGCGATACCTTGTTTCCCAATCAAGCTATATTGGTTGCTGGCATTCCCGAACGTTTCAGTGAAGTGGTTGTCGACGGGAACCGGGTAAGTGACGAGTATTCGCAGAGTGCGACGTTGATTCGAATTCTGTTGCCTGTTGAAATCCCTTTCGACTAGTTAGATAAATCGTTTGTATTCGAAGACAAGTTATTGAAAAAGATCGGGCGTCACGGTGATTCGAACTGACAACCTCACAAAAAAGTACGGTGATTTTTACGCGATTCGCGGAATCAACCTCAATCTGGACGCTGGGGACCTATTTGGCTTTATCGGTCCAAACGGTGCGGGCAAAACCACGACCATGCGGATCATTGCGACGCTGTTGGAGCCCTCGCACGGTGAAGCTTATGTCTGTGGCCATTCGATTTACAGCGACCCTCGTGAGATTCGGCGACTGGTCGGTTTCATGCCTGACTTTTTCGGCGTTTATGACGACATGAAGGTCATCGAGTATCTCGAATTCTTCGCAGCGGCCTATCGAATCAACGGTCCAGAGCGAAAGAAACGTTGCGACGAATTGTTGGAAGTCGTCGATTTGGAATTCAAACGTTACGCGATGGCAAATACGTTGTCCCGCGGACAAACGCAACGTCTTGGACTTGCGAGAGTTTTGCTACATGATCCACAAGTTTTGTTGCTCGACGAACCACTCAGTGGTTTGGATCCAAGAGCGCGAATTGAAATGAGAAACTTGTTGCGACGACTCGGCCAAACGGGAAAGACGATTATCGTTTCGAGCCATATCCTTCCTGAGTTGGCTGACATTTGCAACAAAGTAGGCATTATCAGTCGCGGCGAATTGGTCGTGTCGGCGGAAGTCAACGATGTGTTGCGACAGGTTAGAGGTCGAACGGTTTTGCACGTTGGGGTGAAAGAGCAACTTGCCAAAGCCGAGACGCTTTTAACTGCCGATGAATCTGTTGAAACCGCAGTCGTAGGGGACGGAAAGATTCTCGTAACGCTCAAAGAAAACGTTGATGACTATTCGCACCTTGCCACCAAGTTAATTGAAGGTGGGTTGCAATTGACGATGCTGCGCGAGGAGGACATCAATTTGGAGTCGGCGTTTATGGCATTGACAAAAGGCGTTGGGCGCGAAAATTTAAGCGCCGTTCAGGTGATTCATTGCCTGACCGCGATGATAAAAAGCGATGACGCCTTTCGCGATTTGACATTGTGGGAATAAATCGCCTGCCGCGTTCACCGGTTCGAATTCGAACAACGTCATCAAGCGGGAGGATGAAAATTTTGCTATCGCCGATCTCGCCTTGGTCACCACTGCGGCCACCTTTGATGATCGCTGCAATTGTTGGTTCGACAAACTCGTCGTTGACTGCAATTTGCAATTGAACTTTACGGCGAAGGTTGGTGACAAACTCTCCTGCCGTCTGGCCTTCCGACTTTCCTCCTTGTCGCCCAAACCCTTGGCAATCCATGATCGTCAAACGAAAAACCTCAACATCCGTCAGTGCTTGTTTCACGGATTCCAAATTGTGAGGCTGAATGATTGCAATGATCAACTTCATAGTGTCGTGCCGGACCTGTTGCTAAGCGATACTCCAATTCAGATTTGTTTGGAGTTACTTTATCCCAGTAAATCGCGAACAGCAACCGTATCCATCACGGGAGACGAATTGTTCCGGTGGAGTGATCAATCACGACATTAGAACATGAAAATTGCGTCGATTGCTGGAATCAAGCGACCGGAGCCGGGCTGCGGCACCGTAGTCCATTCGCAACTCTGGTCGAATGAGAACATTCGCATGTGGTCGATAGTTGATTCCCGATGTGAAACTCCAAGTGGAGCGAGTGGAAGTGAACAATTGGTCAGATTTCCACCACTGACACGTGTACAAACGAAAGGCAACGATTGACGCAATAGAACAAGTAGTTTGTGATTCCAACTCATTTGATTGCAGGTTCAAGTAATCGCCTTGAAGCACATAGGTCAAATTGTCGTTGACACGAACTTCGGCAATCGCGGATTTACATTCCGCTACTGATTCTGTGTCACCGATCGAATTCGTAAGCGCGAAAGCGACAGGTTGTTGCTTTGACGATATCAGCCCGCCGATGTAGTTGAAGCCGTTGTCGGTGTTTTCAAACCCAGTGTCCCAGCCAGCGGTCAGTCCACTCAGAATAGCCGTTTGAAGACACGTCGTTCAGTGCCAGGATACCAGTATGTCCGAACGGTTCTGTGTAGTTGCGAGTGTAGGTTCGGCTATAGAAAAAATTCTCGACACTTGGTACTTGTTCGTAGCCAAAAGGTGACAGGAATCGACCGGCACGAATTCGATATTGGCAGTTCGCCATTTCAAGGTAGGCTTGAGGCATTGCCCAGCCGTATGAACCAAAGTCCCAGCCGTTGTCCCAACCGCTGGGAGCACCTGTCGGGCTGTTTCCAAGCGATTGGATGTTTGGTCCGTCGACACCGTAAACGAGATCCAGACGATAACCGAGCGACCAATTCGAGCATCGTGCCGCTGGGCGATCAAAGTAGGTCCACATCTGATGCAGGTTCAGTCGATCCTCGCGATCATTAAAATACGGTATGTCACTTTCGTGGTAACCAAACTGAGCGAAGCCGCCGATTTGCGTTCCGTTTCGAGTTGTTCCGATGAGGCGTTGAACAGGACCCAGATTACACCAGCTACTCGGACGTTGTTGGTTCAATAGGTCTGGGTCTGTTGCATTGCTTTGAACGTAGAGTGCAGGTTTTTGCTCGGTCGGATTGGTCATTCCATCCGTGTTGGGAGCAACAGGCACCTGGTCCGTGTAGTCTTGAGGATTTCCAAGTGGACTCGTTTTTTCCTGTTCCTGACGCCCAAAGATTCGTGTGGAGACAGCCGTGGCCCGCGTTCTGGGGGGCAACGGGATTTGTGGTGTTTGTTCGTCAGTCAACGTAACGGAACGCCATGGAAAGGTCTTTGTGCCGTTTGAGTTGCGGCGAATCAGATTCGAGCCGACAGATTGTCCCATGGCCGATGTAACCGAAATTACAACGACGAACGAAGTTAGGGTGACAACACGCAAAATGCTCATCTCTGGGCCTTTGTTTGTGGGAGTTGTTAACTCTTTTGACGTACGAATAGACGTTTGTCTGGCAAAATCGGTACGACCGGCTAACAGTCAAAATCGGGATCCGAAACGACGGAGGGTGAGAATTCTCGCCGTTTTTCAGGGTAGGGAGGCTGGGCAAAATTTGACGATTGGCAGAATCAGCTACAGGTAGAAGACTCCAAGGATGATCTGTGCAAATTGCCAGCAAGCGATTATTGAGCCGCAATGATAGGGCGCGTCATAGTCAACTGTCTGATTCGTCCTCGGTTCCTGCAAATAGCGCGTCGACATAGTTGTCGACAGAGAATTCCGCGAAGGCATCGGGGGTTTCACCCAAGCCAATAAATTTGACGGGCAGGCCAAATTCCTGGCGTATAGGAATCGCAACGCCGCCTTTCGCAGTGCCATCCAGTTTCGCGAGGATAATTCCGGTACAGCCGGCCGCGGCCGAAAACCCTTTGGCTTGGCTGATAGCATTTTGACCTGCGGTAGCGTCCAAAACCAATAGGACTTCGTGGGGAGCGTCCGGAAGTACCTTGCCAATTACGTTTTTAATTCGAGTCAATTCGTCCATCAAATTGACTTGAGTTTGTAGTCGACCAGCTGTGTCGACAATACAGATATCGGCCTCACTTTTTTTCGCAGCGTCAGCAGCTTTGTACGCAACGCTTGCCGGGTCGCTACCTTGACGTCCCGTGACAATTTCAGCTCCGAGTCGTTCCGCCCAGATGGTCAGTTGTTCAACGGCAGCTGCGCGAAACGTATCTCCAGCTCCCAACACAACTTTTTTACCTTCGTTTACAAATCGATGCGTCAACTTGGCAATGCTGGTCGTTTTGCCTGAACCGTTGACACCCACAACCATAATTACAGTTGGCCCCGAGGTTGAATGAGCGAGGCCAGCATTATCCTGGCTCATGATTTCGCGAATCGTGGTCTTGGCTGACTCGACCAGATCAGCCATGTGGACCTTGCGACCCCGGAATTTTTGTTTGATTTCGTCGCGGATTTTGGATGCTGGGCGGTTGCCCATATCGGTTTTGACTAAATACGTAAACAGTTCATCCAGAAAGTCATCGTCAACCAATCGACCTTCTTTGCCGACAAGGTCGCGAATGTCTGTGTTCAAAACCTGGACGGTTTTTTTGAGGGCTTGTCGGAATCGACCGAATATCCCGACCTTGGCTTCTGTCGTTTTCGCCACAGGTTTTTCTTCGGATTGCGCAGCAATCTCCCTTGCGACGGGCTCTACAGCAACTTCAGGTGTTCGTGGCTCGTCGGGGATTTCAGGAACCCGAGGTTGTTCAGCAACTACTGGTTCCACAGGCTTCACAGGTTGTTCTGGAACCACTGGCTCAACCGGAACGGTCTTTACTTCATCCACTTTCTGAGTGGGTGTTGATTCCGGTTTGTCTTTTTTGCGAAATGGATTCCAGATTGCCATTATTTGTTCTCAACAGGTTGCGGCCCGTGGCCTTGCGAGGTGTTATGGTTGTTTTGCTGCGACATCTGTGTTTGTCGATTCGCTTAAATGGGGGCGGGCATTCGGATTCGAATTGTCCTCTCGGATGCGATCAAGTACACCGTTGACGAAACGCGGGGAGTCTTTGGTGCCAAACCGTTTCGCAAGTTCAACAGCTTCGTTTATCGCAACTTGGTAAGGTGTGTCGCCAAACAAAAACTCGTAGGCCGCCAGACGAACGATATTTCGATCGAGTGGAGGCATTCGGTTGAGTTTCCAATTTCGCGCGGTGGCAACGATTTTTTCGTCAATCGCTCCGCGGTGTTGGCGAACGCCGAGGAACCAACGCTCCCCCAAATGTATCAAATCCTGTTTGCCGAGAAGGCGTTGGTTTAGGAACTGGCGCCATTGCCCCGCGTCACCAGGGTTCAAATCATCCTGATAGAGTAATTGAAGAACGACTTGGCGAACCCGGCTGCGACGCGACATGCTATTTTTGGTTGAAAAGGACAGTTGTTTCTTTGAAGATTATCACTTCCGCCGTAGTGTTCCAAGAGCCCAAAAGGAATCACGACGGTGTGAGCCGATTTTCTGTCGATGCAGTCGACTTTTTCCCTGAATGGTCAGGTATCCAATTGAAATTTGTCTTTAAGTAACACCATTTCGAGAGCGGCTTCGGCCGCCTCCTCGCCTTTGTTGCCGACTCGACCTCCCGCTCGCTCAACGGCTTGTTGTAACGTGTTGCAGGTCAACAGTCCAAAGGCGATCGGAATTCCTGAGTCGAGGGACAGTTGTCCGGAACTCATACTGACAAATCGGTTGATATGTTCGTCGTGAGTTGTTTCGCCTTTGATCACGGCACCCAGAACAATCACGCCGTCAAAGCGTCCCGATTCAATACTCCATTTTGCTGCCAGCGGCAGCTCCCACGCCCCTGGGACACGATGTATTTCGATTGACGCTCTTTCAATTCCATTTTTGATGAGAAAATCGGTAGCGCCTTCCGCAAGTCGATCCGTAATCGATGCGTTGTATTTCGAAACGATAATGCTGAACCGAAGCCCAGAATTGGACTTCGGTTCCGTATGAGACGATTCAGTTTCTGTCATGCTGACCGTAGACGCTTCGGTCTACATTCCTCCGACTTTCAGGCTCATCAGAAACTCTGCATTCGTTTTCGATTTTCGCAGTCGATTGGTTAGCATTTCCATTGCATCGACAGGGTTCATGCTGCTGAGAGCACGTCGAACCTGACGAATACGATCGTATTCATCGGGATCAAGCAGTTTTTCCTCGCGGCGTGTTCCACTGCGATTGATATCGATTGCCGGCCAGATCCGTCGATCGACCAGCGCACGATCCAAAACAATTTCCAGGTTGCCGGTACCTTTGAATTCCTCGAAGATCACTTCGTCCATTCGGCTGCCGGTGTCAATCAGTGCCGTGGCGATAATTGTCAGCGAACCACCTTCCTCGATCTTGCGCGCGGCACCAAAAAACGCTTTGGGACGTTGCATCGCGTTCGCGTCGAGACCACCGGAAAGCGTCTTGCCGGACTGAGGAACCTCAGAGTTCCAAGCTCGTCCAAGTCGTGTGATCGAGTCCAGGAAGAGTACGACATCGACTCCTGCTTCGACCAATCGTTTCGCTTTGTCCAAGACCATTTCGGAAACCTGGATATGTCGGCCGGGCGACTCGTCAAACGTCGAACTGATTACTTCGCATCGATCACCGCGAACCTCACGTTCCATGTCCGTTACTTCCTCTGGTCGTTCGTCGACCAGAAGCATCATGACATACGCATGCGGGTAATTTTTGAGAACTGCTCGAGCCATGTTTTGCATCAACATGGTTTTACCGGCGCGAGGTGGACTGACGATGAGTGCCCGCTGGCCAAAACCAATCGGGGTCATCATGTCGACGACACGCGTTGAAAGGTCATTGGGATCATGTTCCATGATGATTCGCTCATCTGGATGGAGCGGAGTCAAATCATCAAAGTGCTTGACGTTGGAATTCTCATCAGGATCCAGTCCGTTGACCATCTCGACTCGCAGCAGCGCGAAGTATTTTTCGTTCTGCTTGGGAGGACGAATTTGTCCACAAACATTTGAGCCGTTTCGCAAATTGAATTTTCGGATTTGACTTGGCGAAACATAGATGTCATCAGGACAGCTCAAATACGATGACTTGGAGCTACGCAAAAATCCGAAGCCGTCCGGTAGGATCTGAAGCGTGCCTTCGCCATACATCAAACCTTGATCTTTGATTCGCTGCTTGATGATTTTCAGCAGAATCTGTCGACGGTCGGTGAGGTCACCTCGCTCCACACCTTCTGCCTCGGCTTGTTTGAAAAGGTCTTCGTCCGACATTTTCAAAAGTTGGTGTACGGGAATTTCGTCTTCTTTTACTTCACGCCGAACGTCTTCGTGGGGCTCTGGCCGCATTTCGTCGATCGTTGAGCGTTCTGAAATGGATAATGGGTCGCCAGAGTTTTCAATGGCCTCCAATTCTTCCATGGCCTCCGGGGATAAATCCGCGCTCTTCTGCTTCGAGGCGAGCGCGGTGTACCAGATGCCGGTCGTCGACCTCGACCAGGTCGAGCGTCGGAACGTGATGAGTTCGTCATTAATTAGGACTCCTAGAAAAGAAAAAAGGAGTGAATTGCCGGTGGGGACTTTCAACAGATGTCGATCAATTGCGAAATCACAGGCGTGAAAAATCACTTCGACCAATTGTAGTCAAAGTCACCCTGCGAATTCAAGTTTTCAGACCAAAAATAGCCTGCTTGCTCGACAGTAGCTGATTATCCGAAACAGTTGAAATCCAAAAAATTTACAAGGCACAAGCAGCTGAATGCTGGCCTACGCCACGGTTAAAAATGCATTACGTAAACGTTGATTTTGCCCGAGCGGTTCGGAAGTTGCTTTTACCGAAAGGTTATTTCGATAGGTCACAACGATTTTCGAAACGCCAGAACGCAAGTCAAGGGTCTGTCGGGAAGCCGACAGATGCCTTCATCGATTGCGCAAAGCCCAGAACATTCTTTTGCCAAAATCCCCACAACCGCGCCGCTTGAACGTTCACAGGATCCCTCGCATCAGCATCGTTGAACACGAAATCTGTTGCGTGTTGACGTTTTTCGACGATTGGAAGCTGATTTGCCTCTCGATCAAAAAACTCCTGTTGGGTCCAACCTCGCTCTATAGCACGTTGAACACGCGTTGATTGTTGGCATTCCACAAACAGGATTCGGTTACAAATGGATTCCCAGTGGGCTCGAAACAAGACCGCCGCATCCAACATCACGATGTCGTAACCTGCCTGCCGAAACTCGACTAATTGCTGCCTCATCAATCGTTCGATTTCCGGGTGGGTAATTGCCTCAAGCGATTCCAACTCCTTCGCAGCGCCTGATTTCTGGTTGGAAAATACTCGATGTCCCAAACGTCGACGTGAAACCGAACCGTCTGGGTCAAGAATTTCCCTTCCAAATTGTTGAACCAATTGTTGGATCACATTTGGGTCTCGAAGAACCAAATGTCCCAACTGGTCCGCATGAACCGTGGCACTACCTAGATCTTCAAAACATTTGGCAACGTAACTCTTACCCGATGCAATGCCGCCGACCAAACCTACGATGAGCATGGGTTCTGGCAGTCCTCGGAAGGTCCAATTGCCTTAGAAATCAAATTACTGCGAGCCATGGTGTGTCGTTGTCACCGTCACAAATAACGATGCTCGCATGAATAGCAAGAAGGATAGTAGCACAAACAGAATGGCATTTAAAGAGTCGAGTGGTTTGGCGAACACCCGTTCAGGACTTTTGCCTCTCAAAAGCGCTGTTAGAATCTCGAAAACGACAAACGTCTTTAGTCGTTAGTCGATCGAAATTTTCGAACTTTAAGCGACTAAACTGAATGTTGCCAAATGGGCTACGAGTAGTCCAAAAAACCGGACAAAAAATTGCGGTCTACCGCAATGAAGTTGTTAGGGGGAAATTTCTTCCGTATCGTTCCAGTTTCGGCCGAATTCGACAGCTACTTTGATGGGTACCTTGAGCGGAAAAGCGTTAGTCATTTCCTCCCGCACAAGATTCGAAACCCTTTTGATTTCCCGCTCGGGGCATTCTAGGACTAATTCGTCATGAATTTGTAAAAGTAGTTTTGATTCGACTTTTTCTGATTCCAGTCGATCCAATACACGAATCATGGCCATTTTGATCAGGTCAGCCGCTGAGCCTTGGATCACCGTATTGATAGCAATTCGCTCGGGCATGGTCCGACTTCGATTGCGCCCCGTTTTGGATGGGTGGCGAACACCTTCAACATCGCGTCTTCGACCCGAAATCGTCCGCACATGTCGATTCTCAGCAGCGGTTTCCAGCACGGATTTCATGAACTCGTCGACAGCCGGATATCGCATGAAATAGGCTTCGATGAATTCGGCAGCTTCGTTTTTAGAAATCCCCAATTCTTTTGCTAGTCCGAACGGACTTTGTCCATAAATGATTCCAAAGTTGATCGCTTTGGCCTGTCGGCGCATCTCAGAGGTTACGTCGTCGAGATCCACACTGTTGACTTGAGCGGCAACGACTGAATGAATGTCTTCGTCGTTTTCAAACGCTTCAATCAGGTTTGCGTCCTCGCAAAAATGTGCCAGCATGCGCAACTCAATTTGAGAATAGTCCGCCGACAACAATCGTTTGTCTGGACCGTCTGCAATAAACGCGGCGCGAATGCGTCGGCCTTCCTCGCGACGAATGGGAATGTTTTGCAAGTTAGGATCTTTTGAGCTCAGTCGACCTGTGCGGGCGACGTCCTGCATGAATGACGTGTGAACGCGACCAGTCTTCGGGTTGATTTGTTGGATGAGAGCATCGGCGTAAGTGCTTTTCAGTTTCGCCAACTGTCGATACTCAATCATGGCCTTAGGAAGCGGGTGTTTGTCGGCCAATTCTTCGAGGACTTCGCTATCAGTGCTTGCGGCAGAGCGTTTTCGTTTGACAACGGGTAGTTTGAGTCGTTCGAACAAGATTTCTGAAAGCTGTTTCGGGGAATCCAGATTGAATTCGACTCAGCAAGTTCATGAATTTGTTGTTGAAGAATTTGTAAACGCTCACCAAATTCTTTACTTAGCTGTTCCAGTGTTTCCAGATCAACTTTGATGCCTTGATACTCCATCTCCGCGAGAACGCGCACAAGAGGCATCTCAATGTCGACAAACAATGGGTTCAAGTTCTCGCTCTCCAGCTGCTTTTGCTGAAGCGGCATCAAGCGAAAGGGCACGTCAGCTGTCTTCAGCGGCATAGTCAG
The DNA here is from genome assembly GCA_041399045.1 of Pirellulaceae bacterium. Classification (GTDB taxonomy): domain Bacteria; phylum Planctomycetota; class Planctomycetia; order Pirellulales; family Pirellulaceae; genus BJ22. Next base: position 190,388 of record JAWKTO010000003.1, read on the forward strand.
TTACCTTCGCAACCGGCACCTCGTCCATGCGTATCTGATCTTTGCCTTTCCCGATCAACTCGGAGATTTTGATTGTTTTGTGCCGAAGGTAGCGAATCGCCATATCATCCATGTTGTGTACAGGCCGACCAGGATTGATCAGATAGTCCGCCACCATGGTGTCGAATTGTTGGCACCGGATGGAAACTCCGAGAGCTCTCATCACCACCATGTCGTATTTCAGATTTTGACCAATCAACTTCCATTCGGGGTCTTCGAGAATGGGTTTCAAGATTTCCACCAGGGTGTCAACGTCCATGGTTTTTTCACCGATCGGCGCTCGCACGGGAATGTAAGCAGCTTGACCGGTTTTCCACGCGAGGGAGGCGCCAACAATGTCGGCCCAGCGGGGCAACGGTGACGTTGTTTCGGTATCGAATGACAAGAGTTTGTTGTTGCTGGCCTCTTTCAGAATCTTCTCGAGTTCAGCAGCGTCCGTTAACGTTCGGTATGTGGCCGTCCATTTGGCGATTTTTTGTTGCGGTGCCAGTTTGGCAACGCGATCGGTGAGTGAGCGAAATCCCTTTTCTTCACAGAGCCGCACCGCTTCAGCGACATCCATCTTGCCAATTTTTCCGTCGAGCCAAGGGATATCGATGGGAACGTCGGCATCGAGTTTTACGAGTTGTTTACTCATCAACGCCTGCTCACGCGAATCCCGAATCTTTTCTCCTTTCTTTCCCTTGACCTCACTCCAGCGTTCGAGCAGCTGTTCCAACGTTTCGAATTGTTGGATTAGTTGAGTCGCGGTTTTCGGTCCTATTGAAGGGATGCCCGGAACATTGTCAACCGAGTCGCCCACCATTGCCTGAAAATCGACAACTTGGTCGGGGCGAATCCCCCAGTCTTTTTGCAACTCATCCGCTTTGTAGTATTGGCCTTTCCGCAAATTGAGCAGAGAAACGTGGTCGGTAATTAATTGCCGACAGTCTTTGTCGCTGGTCACCAGGATACAATCGCCACCACGTTGTTCGACTTCCCGAGCCAAGGTCGCCAGAATGTCGTCGGCCTCATAGCCTTCTTTTACGAGAACCGGAACCGCCAAAGCGTTTAGGATTTTTTGGATTTCAGGAATCTGGCCCCGCAAATCATCGGGCATTGGATCTCGATGAGCCTTGTAGTCGGAAAAGATGTGGTTTCGGAATGTTGTGTCGCTGTAGTCGAAAACGGCAAATAGCAGGTCGGGTTTCCATTTTTCAAAAATGTCGAGCATGTCGCGGGTAAATCCGTAGATCGCGTTTACCGCTTGGCCGTCAGGTCCCGTCATCCCTCCGATCGCGTGAAAAACCTGATAAACCAAAGAGTGGGAATCGAGGACGAAAACCCGTTTACCTTTCAGGTTTGCCGGATCGAAATCAGATTCATTCTGAATGTCTTCCGAAATTCTGGGTTCAGACGGCAGGTCACTTGATTCCGAAGCCGGCATCTCGGTGACAACGGGTTCGGAGCCGAAGTCAAATGTTGATTGGTGATCTTTGTTCGCCGCTTTTCTGGCCACGCTTCCATCCTCGAACTGGTCGTAACATCAATTGGGTTCGCGAACGAAGAATTTATCAGGAATGACATGGTCTCCCAACTGCCTGTCGATCACTGGCGGTAAACCCCTTAGGACCGACAAAACAGGACTTTTTCCGACGACTTCTAACGGTTATCACACAGGGAAACCGCAGATTGGCGTCGTGAGCGAGCCAGGTCGATAACGACAATGATGGACTTTGCTTGTTTTCTGTGGTTTCTCCAAAATGCCGAAAACTCAAAGTTTGACAGTGTTTTTTGCCGTATCTAGAATCATACTGGTACAGGTGAATTTCCAAAATCTACGGCAAATGGCCGGGATGACGGTTCGGCAAGGTTGGCTTGAGGCACCCGATATTGCTTGAGGCATACGATGGCTCCCGATTCGAACCACTGAATTTGCAAGAACATTGACCCAGCTAATCCAGCATCGACCAAAAATAAGCTCGTCCGGAGGATAGTTAATGGCCGCGCGTGAAAATCAAGGTTACTTGATCGCCGTAATCAGTCTCGTATTGCTGAGCCTTGTATTGGCTTTGGTAGCGTTTCTGGGAGTGTATAGCGCTTTCACAAACAACGATGAGGCGGAGCAAGCCAATGCCGAATTGGCAAATACCAAACGGCTGATGGACGGATATGAGATTCTGTCGCAAATCCAATCCGCTGCGATTGGCGAGCTGGATGTTGGTGCTGGAGAGATCGAAACGCTTCGCGACCAGTTCGAATCGTTGATCAATCAAGCATCTGAGACTAATCGAGTCGAGCTGAATCAGATCAAAGCCAAAATCGAAAATATGCTTTCTGCATATGACAAGAACAAGGAAGTGTATATTGGCACGCCACCTGAGGGTGAAGCGATTACGTATGTCGGATTGGTTCGGAATTTCTCATCTGCATTGGGACGTTCCGTAAATGACAGCGTTGTAACCCAAAGTGAGATGTTGAAAGACAAAATTGAGAAGGAAGCCGAACTTGTCAAAAAACAAGAGGAGGTCGACAACACCAAAATTCAGTTGGAAGCTGCCCAGTCAGACCTTACAGAAAAAACAGATGAATTCGAGAGTTACAAAGTGACCATGTCACAGACGCTCGAAGATATCCAGAAGAGGTACAACGATGTTGAGAAAGAAAAGGACGATATTCGCAAAAAATTGTCAAACGACATTGACGTACTCAGTGGCCAATTAACTGAGGCGGAAACTCGATACGCTGACGCAAAAGCTCGTTTGGATATTTACGAAAAAGAAAACTGGGATTTAGCTGATGGCAAGATCGTGCGTGTAGCACGTTCAAAGGAGAACCTCGTTTTCCTGGACATTGGGAAAATTGATGGCCTGAAGACAACTCGGACATTCTCGGTTTACGATTCGTCGACCAATAACTTTGAAAAGGGTTCGCCCAAAGCAGCCATTGAAGTTACGCGTGTTTGGGACGATCGCGCCGAAGCCCGTATTACAAACGAAGATCCGTTGGACCCGATTCTGGAAAACGATTTGATTATCAATCCGGTTTGGGATCCCGGCTATAGCGTGCCGATTGCAATCGCTGGCGTTTTCGACCTTGATCATGACGGATTTGATGACCGCGAGCGACTCATTCGCCTGATTGAGCAAAATGGCGGAACCGTCGTTGCCTGGAACGATGATGATGGAAATATTCAAGGTAAAGTTGATTCCGCGACGCGATGGTTCGTGTTGGGTGCACCTCCAGTTGTCGATGTCGATTCCAATCCTGAAGTCGTGCGATCCATCCGAAAACTGCGAGACGAAGCTGAAAAATATCAGATTCAGGAAATCGATACCCGCAAACTATTGAACTGGATGGGGCAGCATAGCCAGCCTCAAATCGAGCGACTCGACCGAGGCATGGGGTTTGAGAAACGTTCTGTTGGTTCTTCGCGTTAGTATTCGCGAAATCAACTCGTTAATCAACAAAACGCAACCTGAGCTAGGTTGCGTTTTTTTTCGGCCTTTGGCCAACACCGTTTCAAATGTCTACTGTCGTTTCTATCGTTGGAAAATTGGTAATAGCCCCAACTCCAGCTGCAAAATGATCAGGTTGCACGCAGTTGCGTAGACATCGCCGATGTCCGAGTCGCTCCACGAACCGTTGTGCTGTTGTTGCTCGATAATGTATGGGTAAAGTTTGTCTCGAAACGGATTCCACTCTTTCGGTCCTTGCCGATACACCACCTGCGAATAATACAAATAGGTGTAATGCCAATGGCCGTATTGGTCTCCGTTAAGGTCGTTGAGATTGCGCCGGCAGTAATTCCACATATCCGGTATGTGTTCGCTTTCGTAGTCGCCGGCGTTATAGAGTGCTGCAAGTGCGGCCGCAGTTATAGGGGCCCGGCTACCGCCTTTTGTTCCTGAACTATAGGAAATTCCGCCGTCCGGGTTCTTGCAGTCGTAAATGTATTGAATTGCCTTCTCAATCGATTCCTTAGGGACAACAATCCCAGCGTTGCGGCACCCACGTAACCCCTGTACCTGTGTGACCGTCGTTGAACCTTCGTCAAAATCGTCGACTTCGCCGCTGACATAGCCCCATCCCCCTGACTTCGTTTGTGCGCTGACACTGAATGCAACGGCTCGATCAAGGACTTCGGAAAGTTCCTGTCGCCGATCGGCGTCTTCTTCTTCGCCCAGAACTTGAGATAAAAAGAGCATGGCAAAGCCGTGGCCGTACGTGTAACGATCGTCTCTCTCGGGATTGCCGATTAGGCCGTTGGGACGACAGCACGTCATGAGAAAGTCGACGCAGTTACGAATGTTTTTTGCATATTCGCCTTGAACGGTTGTGCTGCCCGAGCAGACAAACGCCATTCCTGCGAGTGCGGTAATCGCTGTGGGATAATATTCGTGATTCCAGTGGCCCAATTGAGATTGTTGAGATGCCAACCAGCTCAATCCTCCCGCCACAGAATCACCGACGTCGAGGTTTGATATGCCTGTAGGTGCCGCAAGCAACCAGCGACCGTTTGCAATCCAACCAGTAGTCGCCAATGCTTCGATGATGCATTGCCGTCGATTGAGTAAAATACTAGGCAACATGGACGCTTATTCCTGACCACTTTTTTCCGATTAGTTTGCGAGAGGGCATCTTGGATTCATTTGTTCGGCCTGAGGCGTACGTCTGAAAACTAAATTAACATTAAACTTGAAGAAGTGTACATGCCAGTTCAACGTTCGAGAAATTGAAAATGACGCGGTCCATTTTGCTAAGTGTTATGCTCATGGTGGTGCATCTGGTTACGCCACCACTTTTTGCCGATACCGTTGTGTTTCTGGTGCGACATGCAGAGAAAGAAGCGGGGGATTCGCGTGATCCTGAATTAAGCGATGTAGGCAGGGAACGCGTCGAAGCGTTAACGGCCATGCTCTCGTCAACAAATCTAGCTGCGTTATTTGCAACCGAATACAAACGGACACAGCAGACTGTTGAGCCGCTGGCCAGGCAGAAAGAGCTGCTCGTGACGACGATTGAGGCGTCCGACACGATGCGGCTCGTTAACAAAATCAAAAACGAATTTGCCGATCAAGCGGTACTGGTCGCCGGGCATTCGAACACCGTCCCGGCGATCATCACCGAACTAGGGTGTGAAGAACAAGTGACGATTGACGAATCGGATTACGATCAATTGTTCATGCTGATTATCGGTGACGATGGAAAAACAACGCTCGTTGCGCTGCACTATCCGCCGTTTCAATAAGTTGGCATTTAGCTCGAATCGCTTATACCGATGGCAATCCCATTGCACGTCGCCAGGCACTCACTTGGCCAAGATGTTGGTTTTCGTGCAACAGCATCAGATAGGGCAGGGCAATAGCTGCCGTCGGCATGCGATCCTTCCATCGAGGAAGTGCGACTGGATTTTCAAAAACAGAATTGTCGGCTTGCGAAAAAAGTTCGGATACCAATCGATGCCCCGCCTCAAAGTCAGCGATCAACTGTTGCTTTGTCGGATAGATCGAAGACTCTGCTTCTGGTTTTGACTGCATCCCAAACGGGTGATCCTTGGGATCGTCGAATTCTTGCCCTTGATAATGGATGCAATGATTGGCAAATAAACATTCAAATGCGAAAAAATCCATGCCGGATGATTCATCACAACTCCATTTGCCAAATTCGGCTGGGAGACCATTTGATCATCAGACAGATCGCTCAACAAACGCTGAGCGTAGTCCAGATTCTTGTCCCAGCTATGCAGCAAACCATCGATAATTGGAGTGGCCATGTTTGTTCGTTTCCCTTCAAGGTTTATTTTTGATTTCGATACTGTTGCTGAAAAGCAAGTGAGAGTCAATTGCCAGAAATTGTCTTGGCGTTACACGACTCATTTGATTCGTAATTGCATTGTCAGGCTAAAGACCGGCTAGGTGTTCAAGGCCCGCGCCATCGATTCGGTTGATGATCCATTCCTTCATCTGTTTCGCGCCAATCGACTCGTAAAAATCGATCGCTGGCTGGTTCCAGTCCAGCACCGTCCATTCGACTCGGCCACAATCTCGCTCCAATGCCAGCTTGCCAAGGTGTCCCAACAGTTGGCCGTTTGCCATAGCCCTTGCCGCGAAACTCCGGTCGAACAAACAGATCTTCCAGATAGATCCCAGGCTTTCCAACAAATGTGGAAAAATTGTGAAAGAACAACGCGAATCCAACGGACGTTTCGTTCTCCGTTGCGATGAGGACTTGAAGGTCGAGGCTGTTTGCCGAACACATGTCGCATGAAGTCGTCCTCTGTCGCCACCATTTCGTGACTTAACTTCTCGTATTCGGCTAATTCGCGAACAAACTGAACAATCAGTGGCACGTCGCCGGCGACGGCAGAACGAATTTGAAAATGAGTGTCGGGCATTGAAAAAGGTTTTGACGTAATTGGAAATTGCTAATTATTGATTCGCATCATTTTCTACCCGCTTGGCCATGGCGATAGAAATCCATCGTAACGGTTTCGTATCGATTGTATACTGTTGAGAGATTGTGGTGATGCTTGTCGGACGGAGGATGGGCAGATGTCGAGTCTGTACTGAGGTGTATCGGGTTCGCGGGCGCGCCAGTCTCTTATTTCGACGGGTTTGTTTGGTTGAATGATTGGGTTTCGAATTCGCAGGGCGTCACATATCCCAGCGAAGAATGAAGTCGCTCGACATTGTAGTAGTTGATGTACGAGCCGAGCTCTCTGATGGCTTCGGCATCTGTCGCGTAGTCCTCCAGTTGAAGTTCCGTCTTTATCGTGCCAAAGCACGATTCCATGAACGCATTGTCGTAACAATTATCCGCGGCCGACATACTTTGCCTCATCGAAGCGCGGCGCAACATTGCCCGGTACCGCTTTGACGCGTACTGGCCGCCTCGATCGCTGTGGTGAATCAATCCCGTGGCGGGCTGCCGTAATCCGATTGCATTTTGGAGGGATTCAATCACCAATTCTTCGGTCATGGTACGACGGTACGACCAGCCAACGATGCGCCGCGAATACAGATCCATGAGCATCGACAGATAACTGAATCGTCCGCTCCTCAGAGGAATGTAAGTGATGTCGCCGACCCAGACCTCGTCCATCAAGGTTGGGCCTGGATGCCCGGTCAGCAGGTTGTCGTTGAACCCGAGTCGGTGGCGACTCTCGGTTGTTTTCGGTTTGAAAGATCTGGGCTGAATGGCTCTCAATCCCTGAGATTTGAGCAATCTGGCGACCCTTCCTACGCCGCAAAGGACATCCCGCCGCTTCAGCTCTGCTGCGATTCGACGAGCGCCGTAGCGACGACGGTGGAACCAGAAGATCTCATGGATCAAGGATACAAGTTCCCGGTCTTTGACCTCGAAAAAGTTCCTTTGGTCCTTCCTCCAGGAATAGAATCCGGACCGACTGACATTCAGCAGGTCGCAAACTCGCGACGCTGAAACGTGGTCGTTGATCACGATCTGGTCGATGGCTGTAAACACGTCAGCTATCCTTCGCGGCCGAAAATGGCCAACGCTTTTTTAGGATGTCACGCTCCTGTTCAACACGCCGCAACTCCATTTCCAGCTCGCGGACTCGGCTGTCCAATGTCTCAGCTGTTCTTCCGGCCCGACCAATCAACTCCCGCTTCCAACGAAAAAGCAGGTTGGGACCAGACAGACCAAGTCGCTCGGCAACTGACTTGGCGGTATGGCCATCGAGAAGCATCTGAACGGCTTCTTCCTTGAACTCTTGGGTGAAACGACGACGCTTCTTCCCAGAATGGCTCGCTCTCTCGCTTGAGGAAATTTTGGACATGCAAAAGGTTCTCCTGAACCGTCCAAAATAAGATACTGAACTGTCCGAAAAACCCGAGCACCTCATACTTCAGCAGTTGGGAGAAGAAGTCAACTGTCAGATTGAAAGGACTGGTGAAAATGGCTGGCGGCTTGTGAAGGTAGCGGGTTATTGAACCGTATGGACCAGAATTTGTGGTAAGATGTTGGGATAGCAGGCGTGTCTGCGATTCGTAGTTTCTGGGCGAAGGGAAAGGTAATGAGACAAACGCTATTGTTCAAAATGATCTGGTTTGCCGCGTTGGGGATGTTGGTTTCGAGCAGTTTTGTTCACGCTCAGGAAACGGTCGTTCAAGAGGAGTCGCCCAAGGTTGAGGCTCCCAAGTCGTATGAGTTTTCGGATGAGGTCCGCTTGGATCACACAGCGGTCAAGTCGCAGGATAACACGGGAACGTGTTGGAGTTTTGCGACCGCGTCGTTTATCGAATCGGAGTTGATGCGTCAGGGAAAGGGCTCCCACAATCTGTCTGAGATGTTTGTTGTTCGAAACATCTACAAGAACAAAGCCGAGAACTATCTGCTGCGCCAAGGAAAAGCCAACTTCAGCCAAGGTGCCTTGGCTCATGATTTTATTGGCGCGGCCAAACGAAACGGTTTGGTTCCTGACGAGGCCTATTCGGGTCTTTTGGCTGGCGAGTCTCAGCACAACCATACAGAAATGGAAGCGGTTTTGACTGGAGTTCTGGAGTCGCTGGTTAAACAACGTGCGCCGAGCAAGCAATGGAAAGAAGTTGTCGATGGAATTCTCGACGTGTATCTGGGCGCCGCTCCCAAAACGTTTTCGTATCAGGGACAGGATTTCACCCCCGAGTCGTTTGCAAAGGCTGTTGGTTTTGACGCAAACGATTACGTCAGTTTGACTTCGTACACACATCACCCCTTCGGTGAATCGTTTGTTCTGGAGATACCAGACAACTATTCCAATGGATCGTTTTTAAATGTTCCCATTGATGATCTGGTAACGACGATCGATGAAGCTCTTGCGGCTGGCTATACCGTTGCATGGGACGGCGATGTGAGCGAACGCGGTTTTCTGCGCCAACAGGGATTGGCTGTTTTGCCCGCAGATTCAAATCGAAACTTTGCAAGGGCCCCTGGCGAAGAGCTTCAGGTTTCGCAAGAGATGCGTCAGGAAACATTCGAGACCTATTCAACAACTGACGATCATCTGATGCATTTGGTGGGTTCGGCACGAGATCAACTTGGTAATAAGTACTACATCATCAAAAACTCTTGGGGTAACGTCGGTGAGCATCAAGGGTATCTGTACATGTCGGAGGCGTTTGTACGTCTGAAAACGGTTGCGATTCTGGTCCATCAGGATGTGATCAAACGCAAGTCACCGACGGAAGAGAAAACGGAAACCAAATCAGGCCAGTAAAAATACGACTGCCTGAATGATTTGATTTCCTGACTCCAACTCGATCGGCGGTCCCGTTGTATCCAAACGGGTGCCGCCGTTTTTTTTCTCTTGCAGAATTGGGAGCTTTCTACGTAAGAAGCCGCCCTTTTTTGACCTTGTCCCAACCTGTCTGATTTGCCACTATCTGGTCGATTTGTGCAATCGTCGGATGTAGATGAAGCAAACGTGAACGATAGTTTTCCAAAATTTGCGATGGTCCTCCTCTGTGTTCTGGTACATTGCCAGTGCGGCTGTCGTGTATTTTTCCCACCTGAGTCCAGCGCCTCCAGTCAACTCAGTGAATTGAATCAAGCCAATCCATTGCCGGTGCCACTCGTTGATCCCGAACTGGCGATGAATGCGGTTTCCGATGAATTAGACGACTACTTTCGAATCCACCGAGAACAACGGATTCGAATCATCGACGGCATCATTACCGAAGGGTGGGTGGAAACGCACAAACAGATTGGAGCTACCTATCTGGAACCGTGGCGGAAAGACTCGACCTTTGGTTTCGAGCGCGCTCATGCAACCTTACAAACGGTCAGGCGATTCGCAAAGGTCCGGTTGATTCCCAACCAAAACCGTTACTTGATCGACGTCAAAGTCTACAAGGAGTTGGAGGACAAGCCCGACCCAGAGCATTCAACGATTAGCAGTCGAGCATTTCGACATGATAATTCGCTTGACTACGACCGAGACGAATTGTTGTTATTGCAGCCGAATCGAGGCTGGATTCCCATGGGCCGAGACTTCTCGCTGGAGCAACAGATTCTGACGCATCTCAAGGCCCGATTCGATCAAGGTTGTCAGTAAACAGGGCTTTCACTAAACGTCCTTGTTTCGTAATCGATTTTTGCGGTCTGCTGTGTGCTCCCACCAAGGCCTCGAATCGCCTGTTTCCATGAAGGCGATCGCCGCGAGAAACACATCAATGACACAGGGGTCGTGGGTAGTCTTGGTTTTCTTACACAGCCGCTCGTATAACTTAAACGCATCCTGTCCGACCAGCTGTTGTGGTTTGGTGATTCCGAGTTCGCGGAAATCGCCTGCTGTCGCTGGGCCAACGTTTGGGATTTGCTCGAAATGCGTTGCGTTTTGTGGTCCGCTGGCTTTCTTCATTGGGCAGCTCCTAATTTGATAAACCTGTAGTCGATGTTATGTTTTTCGGATGGAATTTACGAATTTCAGGCAAGGCTGCCAGGGCTAATTGATATTCAGGCAAGGCTGCCTGAACTACACAGGCAAGGCTGCCTGTGCTACCTACAACCCAGATTCCATTGGTCTGGTCTCAAATTAGCAGCTTGAAAGGCAAAGGGAAACGCATTCTTGTCGCGGTGCGCTCTCTGGATTTGCCTTTTTGACATTAGCGTCTAGACTCGTACGATCAAACGGCTCTTGACTACCCATGGTCGTTTTTAATTTTTCGACCCAGAAAGCATCGATTATGACCGGCAGAAAACGACCTCGAAACGCTTCCAAACAGGCTGAAGCAGAGTCAGGATCGCCCAGCTCGCTCCAGCGGTTACAGCGAGTTTTGGCCGCTGCCGGATTTGGCAGTCGTCGCGAATGCGAAGAGCTGATCACAGAAGGACGCGTCGAAGTTGATGACGAAGTGGTTACGGAGTTGGGGTCGAAGGTTGACCCGGCGACGCAGAAAATTCTCGTCGACGGCGAGAAGGTCAAGGTGCAACGATTCGAGTATTTCGCAGTCAACAAGCCACCCGGAGTAGTGTCAACGAATAAGGACCCTTCGGGCCGAACTCGCGTGATCGATCTGATCCGTTCTGAGTTTCGAGTGTACAACGTCGGTCGGCTGGACATGTCGAGCGAAGGGTTGATCCTGGTCACTAACGACGGCGACTTGGCTAACCACCTGACCCATCCCAAATACGGCATCGAAAAAACCTACCAAGTTCAAACGGTTGGCGTGCCGCACCCCGATCAGTTGGAACAATTGGAAAAGGGTGTTTACTTGGCCGAGGGCAAAGCGAAAGCGAAAAGCGTTCGCATCTTGAAAAAGAATCGGGTCGGCGCGATTCTGGAAATCGTTCTCGAAGAAGGGCGTAACCGAGAAATCCGGCGTCTACTCGCAAGGATTGGGCACAAGGTCACGCGACTTCAACGCGTCGCAATAGGTCCTGTATTACTGGATGGTTTGCCGCTAGGGCAATATCGCGATTTGACGCGCGAGGAAGTTGAAGCGTTGAAGAAATGGCGCCCCGTTGGTTCAAAGTCAAAATCGAAGCCGAGACACAGTGCCGGCGAACGAAAGCACTCGAGTGATCGAAAGCCAAAATCGCCGTCCGATAGCCGTTCGAAACCTTCGGAGAGCAAACGACACGGCGAGCCAAAGGGGAGGGCCAAAGATTCACCTCGAGGCAAACGAGGTGAGCAACGTAGCAATGCCAGGAATTCAAAATCGCCGCGTCGGAAATAGAGCGATCATATTCATGTTCAAAGTTTTGAAATCGCCGCCCGCAATCGGAATCCTGTTTGGGTAATCCGAAAACAAAAAAACACGCAACCAAAATTTGATTGCGTGTTTGAATTGTTTTGAAATTTCTATTGCCAGCTACGAGGTTGTTCGCGCCTTAGCAATGATCGGTCAAGCAACCAGCAGTTACTTACCTTTGGCAATCTTAACCGCGTGAGCTAGTCGAGCCTTTCGGCGTGCTGCGGTATTCTTGTGAATCGTGCCTTTCGATCCAGCTTGATCCAATCGTTTGCTGACCACGCGGAATTGAGATTCTGCTTCTTCCACGTTGCCTTGTGCAATTGCATCGGCAACTTTCTTCGATAGGGTTCGCAGTTCACCTTTGATCGAACGGTTGCACTTGGCGAACCTTCGATTGTTTCATTCGTTTCTTGGCACTCTTGATATTAGGCATAGCAAAATTCGGTCAAATGGAACAAAAATCCGGGCCGATCAAAACAAACCAACCCGCGACAGCGAGCCAAATAATATCGGAATTCGAACGGACTTTGTCTAGAGCTAATTTACCCGGAAGCGTCAAAAACGGTGTTTTTGAGCGTTTTCAACGGGGGTTTCGTGTTATCGGCCAGATTTGGCCACGCGTGCCGAACGTTTTCGAGCCTCAGATTTGAGGCGCCTGGGGGCAGGAAGATACTTTTCGCCTTTGTGACCACTTGGCGGATTTGTTGGCGGCGTTCGGGTTGGAATGGTCCGAGAGGTGACCTTGGTACCGACCGACTGTGGCGACAAATGCATGTATCCGACTCCCACTGCCGCAATGGCAATGACCATGCCGGACGCCAGCCCAAGCACATTGGACATGAAAAAGGACCATACAACCAACGACTGTCCGGCGAAAAACAATCCGATCGACATCGTCGTTCGCGGCGAATCTGCTTGCGCAACCGGTGAAGCTTTGGGCTGGGCAGCGGTCACTTTTTGCGGAGGAAGCGATTGGCGTTTCGGCGAGCTGGTTTTGTTTGAGCGTGCGCCGCATCAAATCGGTAAAGCGGTTGATTTTCGCTGGAATCAGAGGCAGGACTCCCGTCAATCGAGTTTCCCCATTCGGGAAACAGCGGGATTGTTGCGGGTGGTTCCGATTCGCCAGAATGGGGCGCATTTATTTCGGTCGTCTCGATATTATCAAGTTCGTCCGAAATTTGGATTTCACAATCGCAGCGCACATACCAGTCCGTTATGTTGAACGGAAACGAGAGGCGATTTGCTACGACAATTGGGACACCACATTCGCTTACCTGCAAGGTTTGCGTTTGGAAGGCAACGATACTATCGTTGGTTCGACAAATTATCGTTGGCAATTGAAGGGCAAAAGCGAGCGCCCGCACAAACCGTCGTATCATTGGCGTCTTGGGCGGTATAATTTTCCAAGTCGTTACAATCCTTCCAGCTTTTGGATACATGATGAACTCATCGAAACTGGAAACCAAAACATCGGATACGCGGATTCGTCGTCTGAATTGGAGGCGATTTCGCATTCGTTTGATGGCGTTGCCGTTGTTATGCATCGCCTTTTTTATCGGTATGGGGTGGATGTCGCAAAAGCCAGTAAAAACGGGGCTATTCCAAGGCCAGTTACGTCCGTTGCCGTTGACCCCCAACTGTGTTTCATCACAGTCGCCTCCCGACGACAACCGGACAATGGACCCCATAGGATTTTCAACGTCAGTCGAAGAGGTACATCAGCGTTTACTCGACGTTCTAAACGAATATCCGCGAATGCGAATCAAAACGGATGAGGGAAATTACGTCCATGCCGAAGCAACCAGTCTTATCTTTCGGTTTGTCGACGACGTCGAGTTCCTGATCTCACCGAGCGAACACGTGATTCATTTTCGGTCAGCGTCTCGAGTTGGGCATTCAGATCTGGGTGCGAACCGTCGGCGAATGGCAGCAATAAAAAAACGATTTGAGGAACGTTGATTCACGCGTCATGCATTTTCCACATCAAACAACTCATCGTCGGAAAGCATACACACCGAGTTACCCAACGAAATTTGGCCAGATTGCAAGATTGATGTGGTCAGTCCGCCGTGCCCAATCATGGCTGCATAACCTCCGGGGCCGAGCATCTCTTCCATTTTGCTGCACGGATGGGCAAGCCCAGTACCATAAAGGACGGCACTTCCGATTCGAAACTGACGTCGACGAAGCGACTGTAGGTTGATGCCGCGGACGACGATGTTTCGGCGTGTCAACCACGGATCGATTGGCTCACGCCCAAGTATGCGACCAACGGCTTCAAGGTGCTCATACTGAATGAGCGTAACCTGTCGTTTTCCTCCGGGCTTGCCACGATAGCGATCACCAGTTAACCCACGGTCTTTGACGACTTCAACTTGTTGAAGAGATTCCATGGGCGTTTTTCGGTCTGGGCGTATTCCGATCCACTCAACCGATCCTCTTCGTTTGAATTGATCAACCAAGCGGCTGATTGCATCAGACATTTCTGTCACCTTCGCGCAAAAGTTGTGATGGATTCCCGACTAGCTTTCCTGCCAACTCCCCGCGTAATCAATGGGGTAGGGTAGGCTGACACTTTCAATGGATTCGAACAGTCGCTTTGTGATTTGCCGCAAATGCAATAAGTCATGTGCTGCCCATGAAGCCAGTAACAACCCTGCTGGAACAGGTCCAACGGTTGGATGCTGATATGCCTGATCCCAATTAACATCAGTTAACGAATCAAGCCAAACGATCGTCGCCTTCCGCTCGGACAAAAATTCCTTCAGAGCGATTTCGGGCGACTGCTCGTTGTACTTTCGCTCTGTAACGACAGCGACCGGGTCAATTTTTGGCCAGGGCTTCGCAGGATCGTCCAGCACGGAACGCAATCGTGCGCCGAAATCTTCGCGTTCTTCGTCTCTCAAATGACAAACAATTTCCAAGATCGACCAATTGCCCGATGCGGGCTTTCTGCGCCAAGAGCCTTCATCGAGATTGGCGACCAACGATGAAAGCACGTTTGGAAATCGTCGAAGCGATTCAATGCAATGATCGGAAAACATGGTATAGACGCTCAAAATTCGAATTACATCGCGAACGGCATTGATTTTGAAGGATGCCTCGCTTGGAATCAATCACCGACAGCGGTCCCACGTATCGGACCCCATGACATTTCGTACAATATTGTCAACGAACAAGTCAGATAATTTTGTTTTTGTTGGAACCGTTTGAGAGCAAAATGAAACCGAGCAATTTGATCTGGATGAATGGCAAGTTGATACCCTGGCAGAATGCGACCGTTCACGTCATGGCCCATGCCTTGCACTACGGAACCAGTGTGTTTGAGGGCATCCGGTCCTATGCGACTCCTGAAGGGCCAGCCATTTTTCGATTGGGCGCACACATCAAGCGTTTGATGGATTCGGCGAAAGTCTATCGGTTGAACTCACCCTTTGATCAAATGCAAATCGAAAAGGCATGCTTGGATGTCATTGCCGAAAATGAATTGGGAAGCGCCTACATGCGCCCGTTGATCTATCGCGGCATCGGCTCGATCGCTGTTGACCCGCAAGATAAATGCCCGATAGAGGTCGTTGTCGGCGCTTTTGAAATGGGCGCCTATCTAGGTGCCGATGGATTGAAAAACGGAATCGACGCATGTGTCAGTAGTTGGCATCGTACGACCAGTGCTTCCAATCCCGTTTTGGCCAAAGCGGGTGGCCACTACCTCAATGCGTATCTCATCGGCTCGGAAGCGCGAATGAACGGTTACGTTGAGGGGATCTCAGTCAGCGCAACTGGCTTGGTCGCAGAAGGTTCTGCAGAGAACTTGTTCTTCGTTCGTGATGGCAAGATCTACACTCCGCCACTGGCGGCATCGATTCTGGGCGGGATCACTCGTGACTCTGTAATTCGCTTGGCGCGAGACTTGGGATATGAGGTCCTTGAAGAACAGATCCCTCGTGAGTTGCTTTACACGTGCGACGAACTATTCATGACAGGAACGGCCGCAGAAGTCACGCCGATTCGAAGTGTCGATCGATTGGCAATCGGTTCAGGGAAGCCAGGCGAAATCACGCAACATATTCAGAAGACGTTTTTTGGGCTCTTCGACGGTACGACAACCGACAAATACAATTGGCTTGACAAAGTTCCGGCAACAGCCAAGGCCAACTAGTTAAACCAATGGCGCTGGTTCGTCGGCAAACGGATTGCGATTTGCAGGCATCCATTTGCAAAGGCCAACTCCCAAGAAATACAGAATCGTTAGCGGAATGGCCATGAGCAACATGCTGATCGGGTCCGCCGGAGTCAGCACCATGGATATGACGAAAATAATCATGACGGCAATGCGCCATTTGGACAAATAATCCTTGGTCTCAAAGATGCCAATTCGGTTCATAAACAGCATGACCAATGGCAGTTGAAACGCTACACCAAATCCAAGCGGCAAGAAAAGCACGAAGCCAAGCCAATCATTGATACGCGGCTGTGGTGCAATCCCCGCTTGAGCGTTGAACTGGAATAAGAACTGCAAAACGGGATCGAACACGAAGAAATACGCCAACAGCAACCCACTTAAAAATAACAACAGGCTGATCGGCAAATAAATGTGGACGTATCGTTTTTCATGTCGGTAAAGACCCGCCGCAACAAAACTCCAGAGTTGATAGAAAACGTATGGGCTGGCGAGAAACAGGCCGGTGATCAAGCCCGCTTTGAACCAGATCATAAATGGTTCGGTGATTCCCAGTGACTGAGGACGCATGTCAATTTCGTGCCATGTCACAATTGGAACCAGGTCCATTCTCATTTGTGGGATCTCGTATCGAAAAATTCGACGAATCAGTAAACGATTTAGTCGGCGGCGCAATATCGGATCATCTTTTTTAGCGAGCTCCTCTCGCATTCCACCAAGGCCGGGAAGAGCTTTGACCCCCATCGCCGTATCGTAGAGACTTTGCTCCGTTCCGAATAACGATTCGAGTTCTGAAGAGTTGACCAGTGATTTCGAATCAAGTAATGAATTCAGAATTGCAAGAAACGATGCGATGTCGTTCGCTTGCCATTCGGATTTTTTGGAAAGCAATTCCAGATCCCGCCGTCGGGCTTCGGGCATTTCCGCAAGCAATGCCTGGACTTGTTTGTCGTTGACGGTTGGCTTTTCAACTTTATTGAAGAACTTTGACGCGATTTGTTTCATTGAGCTTTGAGAAAAATGGTTTTCGCGAAACTCATACGGTTGGACGTTGATCCCGTCAAAGAAATCTGGATTGACCGCTCGGAGTCCCAACACCAACTCTGCCGGATCGACCAGAACTTTTTGTGGGATTTGACCTTCATTCAGCCAGGCATCAGCTTCGGGCGGAAGGTAGCCAAACTGTTTGACGAGTCCATCTTTTGCCTGTTGTTGCTCAAATTTGAGAATAGCCTGATTCAACGGCCGTTGCAGCAAAAGCAACACTTGATTTGAAAATAGAAGGCCGAGTCCAGTCCCCACCGCAATCGCGATCAACGATTTGATGAGGACTTTACGCAGCTCCTCTAGATGCTCCCCAAACGACATTCGGGTGTCTTCGAACAAATCACGCTCCTGAGGGCGTGCACTAGCTCCTGAATTCGGCTGGTTTCTAGACAATGAACGTGTACCCTTCAGAAGCTTTTTCGCATTTCTCGATAATCCATTTCCCTCCAATTTAATCGACGATGGGAATTTGCACCAATGTGCCATGGAATTCCCGCCGATTGTTTCCAGAACGCGATAGCCAAATAATGAGAATCGTCGATCGCGATCAAACTGAGGTAACCGATAATGCCGGCACGCCATCCCGAACTATACCCTTTGAGATTTCTGCCCGTCTTTCGGCATTATTTATGGGGCGGCGAACGGCTGCGTTCGCATTTGGGTAAGTCTTTCCACGAGCCAACGGCAGCCGAAAGTTGGGAGATTGTCGATCACGCCAACGCCCAAAGCATCGTTTTGAACGGGGAATTAGCCGGTCGCGAGCTGCACGATCTTATGCAGGAATACGGAGCAGATCTGGTTGGCGACCAATGTTGGTCCCACGTCATCCGCGATGACTTGCCAGATAACTTGAAACGACGGTTCCCGTTGTTGATCAAATTTTTAGACGCCAACAGTGATTTGTCCGTTCAGGTTCACCCCAACGACCGACAGGCGGCACAGCAGGATGTTCCCGACCTTGGGAAAACTGAGGCCTGGTACGTTGTCGATGCGAAGTCTGGTTCTCGGATTTTCGCTGGCCTTAAAATGGGGGTGACGAAGCGGGACTTTGCAGCGGCGATTGATGCCGGAACAACAGACAGTTGCTTACATTCATTTGAAGCTCAAGCAGGAGGCTGTGTTTTGGTTCCGGCTGGAACTCAGCACGCCATCGGGGCGGGTTGTTTGATTCTGGAAGTTCAGCAGGCGAGCGACACGACCTACCGTGTTTTCGATTGGAATCGCGTCGATGCAAATGGGAACTCACGCGAATTGCATGTTGATCAAGCCATGCGCGTGACGAACTTCGAACGTGGGCCAATCCATCCGATAGAACCCGTTGTGCTCGACAACGGCAGTCTTCAGCTTGCCCAATGCGAGTATTTTTCGATTAAGAAATTCGAACTGGATGAATGCGAATTTGAATTGGGCGAGATGGATCGCTTTGAGATAATTTGCGTGATTCAAGGTGAACTGAAAATTGAAGACTCGTCGCTGAAGTTGGGACAAACGATTTTGTTGCCACCGGGCCATTACAAAACGAATGCGCTTGAAAATGGAACGAAATTCCTGCGGATTGTTACATGAATGGCGTTTTGCTCAATTCCAGAGGAACTGAACATCAACCGCTACGAATACCGTAAGAATATTTCAGCTACACGATTCGCTTGAATTTTCGAATTTTTTAGGTGCTAGCTCGGTTCAGGAAACTCTACCGTTGCAAACGACAATTCGCTATTGTCTCCCCTCGGTCAATCGTCGTTTGGAGAAGTGTTGGAATTGCAATGAAACAGATGAACAAAGCTCGTTTCGGTTTTTTCTGGAAGCCATCCTGTGTTTTGTTGTCGATGCTTTTTGCGTCAGGATGCTATTGGGCGCCGCGATTTGACCCGCCTGGCACTGCTGCGTTTCAGCAGAGCAGGGCAGTGCTTCACGATCCGTTTCCTAATAACGACGTTGCACCACCTATCGTTGGAGGGCGACCACGCGATTTCGATCGCCCTTACCCAGAGGCCGAACAAAACCAATACGACCGCATTCGCAACGGCGGTTACTGATTAGTTGCGTATGATTCGTTGTGAATGAATGGTAGTGGATGAGGCTACGAGTCCCAATTGAGAAAATGGGCGTCGGGACTCGTAACCTCGTCCACTACCAGGTTCCAGCTTGCCAATCGAAATGTTATCGCTGCGGTGGCATTGCCTGGCGAATCAGCGTTCCATGTTCGTCGTGCTGGATGAACAATGAAAACTCAACGACACGATCCATCGATACATTGCTTTGCGTGACGTAGTCGAATATTCCACGCAAATCCGTGTAGCCGTCTTTGTAAAACATGGTTGAGCCATCGTTGTTCCGCGCGTAGACCTTGACATACGTCTTGGATAGCGGCTTACTTCCCTCTCGTTGCGTTACACGAATCTGCCCAAAACTCTCCACGATCTGAACGTCGAGTGAGTTCGCGTAGACTGGTGCCGACTTGGCCTGCTCACCACCTCGTATCTCAACGATCAAGTTCTTGTTGTGGAAGTCCTTCGGCAGCTCGATTTGCATGCGTGTCTGATTGGCAGGCAGTTCGATCTGTTGTGAACTGTTTGGCCGAATCATCGAAAATGCATTCTGGTTGACGGCGTCAAACGGATTGCTGCTGAACAATAATTCTGCGTCCATCAGGAAAATATTCATGTCAACCGATTTCAGATTTCGATAGGTCAATTCGATCTTGCCGTCCTTGATTTCCATTTCAAAATTCGGAGCTTGGGCAGCCATTTCCGCTTGGCGAGCCGAATCGTTTTCGCGATCCACAAGACTTGCCGATTCACCGTTGATTTCCTTGACCTGTTCTGTGATTTCCGCAAAACGATTGCGCCATCGAGGAACTGGGTGAGCGATGTAGCGACTGGCGATTTCATTGGCCGCGTCGGGTTGTTCACGATACATATGCAAATACGCATCGAGATAATCGAATTGCAATTTGCTGGATGTCTGATCGCGTTTGACAAGGTCAAAGCGTTCGATCGCTTCGGCGATGCGATCCTGGAGCAACAAGTAGTAAACAACAGCCATTTGGTCGTCGGTATCAAGTGATTTTTGATGGCTCAATCGTCCTAGCAATTCGTGATAGACCTCGTGGATTCGATTGTTGAGAATCTCTCGTTGTTTCTTGACCTGATGCGCGCGATGGTTGATCAGCGGCCAGAACTCGTGATGTTCCTGCCACTGTCGGTCCACGGCATCCACGGTCAAAAGCGTCGATTCGAGGTGTCCCCCAACGTTCGAAACGATGTTTGAGGTCATTTGCAGAAACTCATTGATCGCTGGGACATCGCGGTGTTCGAGCGAGTACGACCAAAGCGTCGGATCAAACGATTGTCGACTTCTCAATAGTGCAATCGCGCGATCGTAGAACGCTTTATTCTTGACACGGAACGCGATTTGGCTCAATTCAATTTCATTGAGATTGTTGTCATTCAAGAACTGGATGACTTCATCGTCTGTTCCGTTTTGTGAAATGTGCTTCCAGGAGGATTTGTCTTCCGGAGTAGGTTCATCGGTCACGCTGAATTTTCGAATCTGTGCTGCGGCGAGAATCTGGTCGCCCGTGGCAGCATGAGCTGCGAAATGAGAAAACTCGCCAGGCTTGGCAAAGTAGAAGAAATACTCGTAACTGCGCGACTCATAGGCGGCTAGCGTAAACTGAGTTGAGGTTGTTTCGGGAGAGCCGTTAACGGCAAAGGCCCCTTCTGGGATCTGCAAAAGCAACTCGATCAATTGCGGCGTCGAAGTTGGATTGGTTGCAACAACCCGCCCGCCATAAACCACATGGGTGCGGAATTGCCCTTCAACAAATTTGTCGTATTGAACATTGTCCTGCATGCGGAATCGATCATCCTCGCGAAAGAAGTTTTCGCTGATCATCACGGTCGCGTTTTGATCCTGGGGCTTGGCATCATCGATTTGCTGGTGAAATACAATGGCCACGTGTTGAGGCGTGATATCCAGCGTTCGTTCGTCAAATTTGAAATCGGAACTTTGACTTTCCAGCGGCAAATCCAAAACGGCGAGCGCCAGAAGTATCTCATTCAATTCACCGTTAGCCAAAGCGAAATGCTCGCTCACGAATGGCGCGTCTGTTTGTCGAGTAGCCCAATCAATCCAGAATGCGTTGAGTGCAACGAGATAGGAATGGTCGCCGTCAGACTCGACGTGGTAGTAATTGTTTTCGATGTATTCTTCGGTAGGTTTAATGGCCTGATAAAATCGACCGGGTTTGTTTTCTCCTCCGAATCTACCTCGTTCGAAAAAGACTTCAGCGTTGTCACGTTGAAATTCCATTGCAGCCAAGGCGCGCTTTGTTCCATTTCCTTTTTGATTCTGCTAAATATACCGCTTTGTCTTTAAGGCTTTCGCTTTCCATTGGAACGGATGCGGCATCCATTTCGGAAAGTTCGCCCGAGCGAGCCAAACGTTTCCCCGCAATTTCCGCTTGTTTCCGCATGCCGCCGGCCCCGCGACCACCGCCGCCGCCACCAAACGCCTGTGGCGCTTCAAGCCCAGCAGTGCCAGCACCAGGCGCTGCGGGGCGAGGAGCTAAGGCATCTTGCCGATTCAACTCCTCCGATTGGGAGAAAACGGCTCCTAGTGCCACCGCGACTTCATCCATCGAACTGTTGGCAATGCCCGCGTCAAACAAGTTGTCGAGCAAGTCCCTATCCGTCGGGACCATTGCGAACTGGTCACGCATGAAGCGTATGATGGCGTCTCGGTCATCGGCGGGCAGGCGCGCAGCCAAAAGTCCAAGTTCGAATGCATTGAGTCGCGAGAATTCTTCGGGGCGAAGATACCTTGTCAAATCTTCCTCCAACAACCAGCGATCAACCAATGTCTTCTGATATTTGTTTTCCAGGAACGGCTTGATCGATTTGTCAAAAAACTCGCGATCTTTCTGATAAATGAAGAAGTTCAACTCGTGACAGGCGTACTCGGAATACCATTTTTCTTTCTGCTCCTGAGTCGCGTTGCCCCAATTCAGAAGAAACCGCCATTCCGCAAGTTGGCTGTTGCCCAACGCTTCGTAATAACGGAACACATCCCCCAAGTCGTCGTAGACTTGAAACTTCGCCGTCAGTACATCCTTGATTCGAAACGGTTTGCCAGCATCGAGGATTTCGATTTTTTTCTGTTTTGAAACGGGCGTGTCATTTGAAAGAGCGGACTTCAGTCGAAGATCTCGCACCCGAACAGCAGACTCGGGGAGCGAAGCGGTGCGCTTCACGACCGAAAACAGATCTGCGATCACAATGGTCAAGTGTTGTTTGCCGTTGAGGTCGGCTTTGTTGATGCGAATCCGGCCGTTCTCGTCGGGCTTCAGGTTCAGCAACGATACGGTTCCGTCTGCCAGGAAGTCGAGGTTTGCAAAATCCTGATTGAGTGATGACGCACCGTGAGCACCCGAACGTCGATCAGCGTTCATTGCAGGCGGTTGCGGGGACTGCGCGAACAAGGAAGAGTCTTCGAGGTTTTGGTCGCGATTTTCCGTTGGCCCCAATGACCAGGGGTTCAAAAGTAGTGTCGGTCGTTGCAGCATGTTGCCAGGGAAACGAACGGATGTTTGCCGATCCAGTACGTAACGAAATTCATCACCGATCACTCGGCCGGCCGCAAACGCATTTCGTTTTTGTCCATGCACGAACGTGGTTGGCTCCAAGTCATGGCGAACATTGAGTTTTGCAAACGCATCAAATCGCGGCACGAATCGACTTGCAAAAACGTGGACTCGCGTATCGGAGCGTGCGTTGCCGAGCTCGATTTCGATGAAGTCATCTTCGACTTGGAAATCTTTAATCGCCAGCGGAACCGATTCTCGAACTTCCAGCGTCTCGCCTCGCCGTGTACCAATGTACCCGAGTTTTTGCCATCGGTTACGCGAATCAACAGGTTCTCGCCCGTGGCCTTAAAAACCATTCGGTAGTCGCCTGCAGGAAGAGATTTAATAAAAACCAGACCGTCGTGTACCTGTGCCGCGTCAAACATGTCTTCACATATCACACCACTGCGCAACGCATACAAGCCGAGCCAGCTTCGGTCCGTCTCTTCATAACCGAATGGTACCGGAATAAAAATTGGTTCGCCAGACTGTCCTGTGTACGTCGAATAACGATTGCGATGATCCATATTGTCGATCGCCCATTGGCGTTGCGAACCGCGGTTTACGATCCGTGCCGAGACCGAACTGATGAAGGGGAGATCGCCAAGGTAGATTCGACCATCGGGATCCGATTGCAACACCGCCACAATCGGTTGTGTGACCAGTTCGTGTTGGAGCTGCAGCTCGACGACCTGTGCCGGAAGGCGTTCGCCATTTCGGCCCAAGACCTCGAGATTGAACTCGTTGTTGTTGAGCAACAAATGCAAATCAGCGACTTCATTCGTACGATCGATCGCATTGATATGGAAGCTATCCGACGAAGCAACCGTTTGGCGTTCGTTTCTACTTTCGTTGAATATCTCACCCTGCAAGTTCATTTCGATGTGCTCGACCTCAGCCGGAACCTGAAGGTCTAGTGCAAACTCTTCCCGCTCGTCCAGTTTTAGATCGGAAACGGTCTTTGTCGTTCGATTGCCATCTTTGTTTACGAAATTCACCGTCAGGCTGGATTTCTCCAGAATACCTGTAATGGGAACTGTCACACCGGCAACGGTCAATGCAGGTCGCACCACCAGTTTGGCCGATCGATTTCGCAAAAGAGCCTCTCGGTCGAAAAAGAACCCGGCACTGAATTGGTAGTCTTCGCCGACCAAGGTCAGCGGGGCGCGTTCTGCGAATCCGTTGTGTCGCACGATGGCAACGTGTTGCCCGGGAGCCGTGGAAAACGGAATCAGGATTTTCCCTTTGTCGTTTGCTTCGAACACACGCCCATTGAGCCAGAGACTGGCGTTGTCGACGGCATCACCCAATTCATCAAAAACGGTGACGGCCATGCCGGATGCAGTAACTTGAGTGAAGCAATCCAGCCGGCCCTTGCGAATCAGGGCCCGGCTACTTCTTCCGTTGCCAATGAAGTCGACAATGTAGACGCCACGGTGATCGAGTTCGGGAAACTCAAACGAAAGGCTTTGGCGAATCGCGGGATCGTTTTTGAGTTTTTTCCGTTGTTGCCAATTCGGAACAAGGCCATCGAGTTCGATGTCCGTGTTCACTTCTTGCCCGGTCAGACGATAAACATTGTCGGTGTTGATCTCAAAAATGTTTACAAGCAGTTCGTTTACATTTTTTACTTCGACCTCGAGCTTGACGGATTCATCAACACTGAACTGTTTTTGGTTTGTCGAAGCGAATCGAATTTCAACGCGATTAATGAGTTCTGAATATTCAGCAGGGCCAAGTCGCGAGATCCACTGTTCGACATTTTTGTCGCCGCGAACAATTTTGGAAATCGCGAATTGCTTGGCGAGAAAGTTCTCTTCAAAGTACGGTGCGAACTCCTGGGGTGTTTTAGCATCGGCCAGAAAATGGTCGAGCAACGACAAGACCAACTCGGATTCGTCGCCAATCGATGGAAGCAAAATGGTTTGACTGAAATCAGCCTGCGTGTTCGCCGTAAATCGAGAGTCAGGTACTCTGGCAACGTTCGCATTGAGGTAATAAACATTTCGGGGCAGGGAAAGGTAGCTTTTGAATCGCTCCAGGTTGTGATCGCCTTGTTGGTGTTCCAGCCGCAAAATATTGAACAACACACACGCTTTCAAGGAGTTGTGCGCCGGGTCCAGCGGTTGAACGAACTTCCAGATCCGATTCAGGTAGCCCAACGCCTCGGCATCATTGCTCAGGATATTCACGTCGTCGCTAGGTCGAAGTTTGCGACAATACAGCTCGATGAACGTACCATTGCCTAGCAATTCGGGAACGAGTCCCGCCAGCTCATCCATTTGTTTCAGCGTCAACTGGCTGTGGATGGCCATCGATCCAAACGACGTTTTGAATCGGCCGGTCATGTCGTCGGCGATCCATTTCACCAATTTGGGCTCGTCCGGATACTGCCAGCGGCCAAGCAAATGTGAGCGTTGTTGTTCGCGGAGTTCTTCAAAACGACCGATCAGATCAACCAGTCCCGCATCGGTGATGTGATCCGTCAACGTGTGAGATTTCAACGCTTGGCTGATTAACGAATTGACATCCAGCCGCGACGGATCAAGTGATGACGGTAGATTGCGCTCAGTAGGAGGAATTTCGCGTTCGTGATTGAATTGCAGGTTGAGGTGCTGAATGATTTGTTTGAGCGAACGATCTTGATCTTGATCGTACGTTAGCAGAATCTGCCGGATTTTGATTTCGTTGAACAACGGCGATTGGCCGTTGTTTGCTCCAGGCATCGAGGATTTCGTCGACGGCTGGGTAGTTTTCCGCCAACTGCTGATGAAGCGCGTGGAAGTAGTAGTAATCTTCCGTGCCGGGAACCAGTTTTGCCAGTTCGGCCTCGCGGTCTTTGGAAAGTACAAACGTTTCGACAAATCCAATTTGTTGGCTCATCAATGATCGGTGCCCCAGCAGGAATCCAAACAAGAAAACAACGGAAACGAGAATTGGACGCGCCAACTGAGTCTTACGGCGATAATTCATGTTTCGATACCATACTTTCTGACGGAAATGAGGTCGTTGCCAAGGCGAATCGCAAATTCCATCATAGGTTAACCCTTGGAGTTTGTCTCAAAAAAGAAACGAAATGGGGGCGACAAAAGACGTTTGTCGTTAGCCCAAGGCCGTCTTGGACGCGAAACCTAAAAATAGAGTTCCAATAAAATTTGGACGCGAAAGTGAGGGGACTGTTACAGGCAACTACGAAAATCAGTATCGATTGCGAATTTTAGTTTTTGCCGACAAAAATTTGAGTCGTTCCTGTCCGTGGGTGAAGGTAATGGCTTGAATATTCTGCGGCTCCGCGACTTGGTTCTTAAAACGAACTTAACTGTGACCTCACTCCGCGATTGAAAACTCGTTCACGAATCCGGACAGAATTTTGTCAGTCATGAAAACCCGCCAACTTTGCGATATATTGATGGCACGCCGATGTTTTAGATGTAAGGCAAATCGATGTTACCAATGAACACTGATGGCCCCGGCGGAGGGGCAGCGGGGAGCTGGCAGGATCTTGCCGGCGGAATTCCTACAATTGCGGGTTTGGCTGCTTTGGCGGGGCGCGCGGTGTCTGGCGTGATCCGCGAACCGGTGGAACTGGGGACGGAAGCCAAGGTGTTATTGGCGACTGCCAAGGAACGTGGCGTCTTTGAGATCAAGGGTTCCCCTGACGCGTTTGATTCGGACGGAACGCTTGTTGGCCATTTGCGTGGAAACGTCAGACGGTAACTGGTTGCTGTTCAAACAAAAATCCAATCCGCGGAAAACGGTTGCCTATCTCGAGGGCTTTCGCCAATTGTGTCAAAACGGGCTGGTTATGCACCAGTTACAAAAGGAATTTTCTCTGACTCACGCCGGTTTCGAATACGAAATTGAATTGGACGCTGAAACGATAGCGGATGAACAGGAATGAAGCGCAGAGAATCGAATTTTAGTTCTGGCCAAGATGTTGTCTCTTGCCGTCGCTTTAATTCTGTCGGAAGCGACGAGTGGAGTGCCGGCGGTCGCACAGCAGGTAGAGTCCCTTGTCAAAACAGCCAATCATCGTGTTGGAAGGTCCGCGATGGGTGGAGATTTCATCGCCTGTTGAATTGTCGAACGATGGCGTGCTGGATGCTTCGGGCAAATTCGTGAGTTGGGATCGGATTGTTTCTGGTGAAGTCGGCACGGACCAAGCTCGGTTTGATGAACTTCATTCGAAATGGCACTCGTGCCTGTTTCGCTTGCGGAGTCGTTTTAAAGCCAACGATTGGGACGGTGTTGTTGAGTCCTGCTTAGGCTTCACTCAAGACGAAATGTTAACGATCAGTGATTCGGCGCAAAGGTTTGTCACGGGTGCAAGTTGCGTTGCCAATATCGAACTGGGAAATCGAAACGATGCCGTGCTGGATTTTCTGCGCGTCAAATCGTTTGTAAAAAATGAAGTCTTTCAAGAATCGTCATTGATCCAGTTACTTCCAAGTTGGCTGTTGGACAACCGCACTTACGTTGCCCCCAAGGCACTGCCTATTTTCTTTTACGAGAGAAGTGCTGAATCATTACTTGGTGAGATTGAAGCATTGACGCAGGAGCAATTTTTCTGCCTGCCGAGATTTATCGTTGCGCATTAGAAATTCGCTTGACGAAATATGATTCCGCAGTCTCCCGAATCGAATCCTGGGGGAACTGGGTGATGCCTCAATGGCGAACTGGGCCAAGATCTTTCAGCTGGCGATCGATGCCGAGCAAGGACGGCAATCCACAGTTTGCGGTCGAGATTGAAAATGACTTGGACAAATTCGACTCCGAGACGAAGGCGTTGGCGACATACTGGCTGCTGCGGTTGAGAGAACTGCGTTTGCAATCGGATCAGGAGGCTCGGCGCATGATGATCGAATGGATAGCATTCTCCGATTCCGTTACTGACGGCGATGGCGAATTAGCGTCGGGGGCGCTGTGGCAGGCAGCAGATTTGGCGAAACAACGCGGATGGACGAATGACGCTGAGCGAATTGCAAATGAGCTTTATGAACGCTTTCCCAAAACCTATCATGGAAACCAGATGATTCACGGACAAACCGATGAATAAACTGGTACACGCAAACAGTTAACGAGCGGATTCACAGGATCGCCCGCCGAATTCAAAATTTTAGAAGGGAAGCGAACGAATTGTTCAGGCAACGAATATTGATTGGCTTGACCATGTTGGCACTCGTTTGGGTGCTGCCAACAATGAGCGATTGCTTCGCCCAGAACGACGTGGCGTTGGGCCCTAGCGGCGAAGTGGGAGCACCGAGTATCGGCGAGGCCTCACAGTCTTCGATACTGGGAATGTTGTATGGTGGCAGTTGGCTCGGGGATCTGGTCGTCACGACGATTTTGATTTTGTCATTGGTCAGTGCCTATTTTATCATCGACCATTTCGTCGCGATCACCCGTCGTCGAATCATGCCCAAATGTGTGTTGGATGAACTCGAACGATTGATCATCCACGGCGAAACCAAGAGGGCTGTGGAGTACTGTCGTGATCCCAAGAATTACTCGGTGTCGACCGAAGTTGTTCTTGCCGGCCTTGAGCGATTTCACAACAACGAATTTGGATTCGCGGAGTATCGAAGTGCTTGTGAGGAAGCGGGCGAAGATCAAACCAGTCGGCTCTATCGGCGAACGGAAGTGTTAAGTGTGATTGGCGCGATCGCGCCGATGCTGGGATTGACGGGTACCGTATTGGGGATGATTGAGGCATTCAATACGATTGCGGCCAAGGAAGGTATGGCTCAACCACAGGAACTGGCCGGGGGAATTGGCGAAGCGTTGATCACGACGTTGCTGGGATTGTTTGTCGCGATTCCAACGATGGTGGCCCTCAGTTATTTTCGCGCTCGAATTGATTCGCTGGTTTCCGAGGCTGGAAAAAGGATCGAGCAAATCATGATGCCGTTGGGACGCAAGAAGCCCATGAAGCGAGCGGAGGGCTAGTACCGCAATGCGTTTGTCCAAGGCACGTTCGGCGACCTCCATCGGAATGAACATGACACCGATGATTGACATTGTTTTCCTGTTGATCATCTTCTTCATGACTGTTTCGCAAATCACACGAACGACCAAGAATCGCGTGCAATTGCCGACCGTTGAACACGCTGAAAATCTGTCAGACTTCGTCACACTAACCGTAACCGTCGATGCCGAGGGTGACTTGTTTCTACGAGGTGATCCTGTGACGTTGCCCGAATTGGCGAAAGAAGTCAGCGCGGTGCGGAGAAACGCCGGCGCAGATCAACACCAGATTCAGTTGTTTGTCAAAATCGATAAACGCGCCGACAGTCAGTTCGTCAATCGGTTACTAGTGGGACTTCGCGGTTCCGGAGTATCGGCAATTCGAACTATGGTCATCGAGCAGTAGCAGCAGAGTAAAATGAAACTCAATCATCGACGACGAGAATCCCGAGTCATGGAATTGCCCATGTCGAGCATGATCGATGTGGTGTTTCTGCTGCTGATTTTCTTTCTGACAACGACCACATTCGTACGATCCGAGAAGGAGATTACTTCCGCGATCCAATACGATAGCCAAAGCGAAAAAGCGGTGACCAGCGAGTTGGAGCCGGCCGTGATTCAAATCAACGGCACGTCTGAAGGTATCGAGTATCGATTTGGATCAGTGGTGACGTCTTCCATCGATCCCGTTCAGACGTTTCTCAAGGACTTTCAGCACAAGTCCGAAGGTGTGTTTTTGAGAATTGGAGATGGTGTGCCGTTTGAAACGACGGCCCAGATGATTTCGTATGCCAAACGTGTTGGTTTTCAACAAGTGACGTATGTGCCCGAAAATGAATAGCCAGCATAGGGTTCGCGGGAACGCCGAGTCGTTCGCAATTTGGCAACGGTTCATTTGCGTATTGTTTGCAGTGTTTCTCCCGTTGTCATCGTTTGCCGCGCAACAACAGCATGAATGGCCCGACCCAATGCTGCAGCGACTTGACGAAATAGGGCTACGAGGACTTCAAGTCGAACGCGCTATCGAACTTTGGGAACAATCTTCATCGGCGGAACAGAAGCAACAGATTTCGGACTATCTGGTCCAGTTGGTTATTGAGCACGCGTCCAGCATGCAGGCAGAAGATGCCTGGCCAGATCTGGAGCGTGTACGTGCAATCACTGCTTCCGCAGCACAAGCTGAGAGCATCCGTTTGCGATTGGCGTTGATTCACGGTGCCTATCGTTCGGAATTCTTCGATCCGATTATTGTTTGGAGGAATGCGAACTCTTCCGAACGATCAGGAAAAATCGTTACCGAAGCGGAAGGCCTGTTTGATGAGCTGACGTTATTGCGCGAGCAACTTGAACGACAAGCCGTTGAGGAAAACACTTCGGAATGGAGTCGGTCCGAGCTTGAACAAATGTTGTTTGAGGAAGCTTTGCTGCGTTGCCTGATTGCTTCTCGGCTTTGTCTTTTGAATACTGAAACCAGTCGCGAATGGGCTGCGGAGGCAGAGCGGGCGGCAAGGCAGTTATTTGGCTCTCGTGAATTGGCGACCCTGGATGACGTCATAGGGCAGGCCACGTCGTCTGGCTGGGTGCGGCAAGTTGTTTTGGCGTGGTGTCTCGCCGAAAGTACCATGCGTGGCGATTCGGTGGTCGTGCGATCGCTCAATGAGTTTCACAACCAATTGCCAAGTGAGTTTGACCGCCGTGAAATTCGCCGATGGCAGTGGGCCGTCCGGCTGGCAAGCATTCGCGCGCAAACCCAAAAGGAACTTGTTTTGCCGGATGCGATGCTGCAATGGCCGAGCGCGGAGCGAATCGAATATTGCGATGCAGTCGTCGAAACCCTAAACGGTGGGATAGCGAATCGTTTGGGGCAACAGTGGCTCATGTCGGCAGCGATCAAACGAATGATTGTTGAGGGTGCGCGAATCCGTGGTCTTGAGCCAGAGGACGTGGAGGGACTAAATGAATACCTTATCGGTGTCGAGCAATGGTATCAAGTCGCACAAGCTAACCATTTGCACCGCACGTCACGAGATCGTGCGGATTTGCTTCCGGCGATTGCGTCGCTGAAAGAACTGGAACAAATGAATTGGCGAAACGCGTATTCTGTTAACGAACAGGTGTCTCTGGACTTGCTAGCCGCCAACATTTATTGGGACATGAGAGATTTGGAGTCGGCGCTCCGATTTGCCGACTCAATCATCAAAGCCGTTGGCGATGCGGTTGAAGTCGATGCGATTTTGGACGATGCGATTTTGGACGAGGCGGTTTTGAACGAGGCGAGATTATTGCGTTCAAGGTGTTTGGTTGGGCTGGCCGCGACCGATCCAGCCATCAAATCGCAAGCGGCAGCAGCAGTCGATGAAGGTCTGGCAATCAGCACTGACCCGGAGGCTCGTTTGGATTTGGAGTTGTCGCGTTTGCGGTTGTTGGATGACGAACTTTCACTGAACGATCAATTGTCGCGCATCAATCAGCTTCGATTGGTGTACGGCCAACATTGGCAAATCGATTTGGCGATATTGCGGACATTGATGCAAACGATTTCTTCGGCGAACGATCCGCAGGAAAGCGGAAATGCGCTAAACGATTTCGAATCCACATTGGCGCGACTCTTGTCGGATCGTTCCGTTCCTTCGTTGGCTCGAATGAATGGATGGGTCTATTGGCAGTCAATGATCAATTCAATTCCGCCAAACAGTTCACAAAGTAATGAAGTGTTAAGGTATCGCGAATTGAGGGCCGTGCGGATGAGTTTGCCCAAGGAGTCTCCAGTTGTTTCGGAGAGTTTGCGACAGGAGTTTCGTTACGCGGTTCGAAAATGCGACCT
The DNA here is from genome assembly GCA_041399045.1 of Pirellulaceae bacterium. Classification (GTDB taxonomy): domain Bacteria; phylum Planctomycetota; class Planctomycetia; order Pirellulales; family Pirellulaceae; genus BJ22. The sequence continues at coordinate 221,746 of JAWKTO010000003.1, forward strand.
TCGCCGCGGCTGAACAACTTGCCGAGACGTTGATTGATGAGGCTCAGGAAATTGACCAGCGAATCGAGGCGGCAATCTATTTGGCGGACCGTGGCGAAGCGTTGTTGCGTGAAATGGATGCGGTGGACGAACAGGAATCGTCCTTGTTGCGAGGCCGGTTGATTGGTTGGTACAAGGTTATTCTCGAAAGAGGTAACGCCAACGATCCGACGAATTCGAATGCGATCGTTGCCCATATTCGCATCGCAGAACATTCGCTTGCGCTGAGCCAACTGCAAACAGCTCGCGAGAACATTGACGCGTTGTTGGGAAATTTGCCGGATGATCCACGCGTCATGTTGCTTAACGCCAGATTGCTGGAGGTGGACACGAAGCGAGAACTTGCGTTGGAAGAGTATTCCACAATTGCAGCCGGATCTCCGATTGGTTCGGAATTATGGCTAGAGGCAAAGCTGGGGCAAGTGCGATGCCTCAGTAGGGATGACAGCCACAAAGCGCAGCTCGTGGCAAAACAAGTCCTTGAGCTCGTGCCTGATATTGCTGACAGGTGGCGTATTCCATTCGAAGCGTTCATCAAAAACGACGCTGGCGAAGGCGAGGGAGATGGAAGTGGGGCCTGACAAAGATACCCGACTCAAAGCCTTTGCACGCCAAGGTGCCGCGATATTGGCATCGGAGGGCGGATGGAATTCGGCCAGTATCGCAAAGCTATCCAGTCTCGGTCAACATTTGCGACTAACGGAGTCTGAAACACAGTCGGCCATCGAATCGCTGAAATCGTCAAACGCGAACGCCGAAGAGTTGACTCGCTACGAAGTGTTCTACGTGGAGTTTTTGCATGAGGAATTGGCAAAGCTTCGCGAGAGTGTTCTGACGTTGCCCGTCGAAAACCTCGCCATTGATATTGCACAGTCAAAGTATCAGATCGAAGCGGCGCGCGCACGATTGTTGTTGGAACAACAGGCTGAAAAACTCGGAGTGAAGCGTGTGTCGGCATCCGATGCGGAAGCGTTTGTTGAGGAAGTGGTTGTCGAAGAGTTGGCAGGTGCCACTTTTCTTGAGGACGAGCAATCAGATCGCCTTTCGCAATTGGCAAGTTCCTGGGGAGTGCCAGAGGATCGCACGCGTCATCTGATTGAACGAACTATTGAGGCCAATTGGCGCTTGCTGCAGAAGGTGCGTCGCGAAGCTTGGGCGTGGAAGATTGTTTGGACGCTTTGCGGGTTGATGGTCGTGGGCGTGATCGGATTTTGGGTCTGGTGGTATTGGGGGCGCGGCTTCAATTCCGGCGGAGAATTCGTGTTGCCAGATCCAGTGATTCCGGATTCAGTCGAAAAGTCTTCGTTCCATTCGGACTCCGTTTTGTCGGGTAGGTATCAACGATTCTTGGAGTTGAATCCAACCATTGCCGACGCGATTCGCACGATGGGGATCTTAAACGATGGACATCAAGAGGCTCTGGAATCGATATTTAATGGCTTACTCGAATTGGACCTGCCAAAACTGAAACCAGCTGATGGCCTGCTCGTTGATATTCTCAAGTGTGAGTCAGATATCAACGTCGTAAAAAGTTTTCTTGCGAACCGGACTTGGCCACCCAAGAAATTCAATACGGTGCAGGAAAAGAATGTTGACGAAGCAAAATATGTGTTTTTGTTCAGCGATCTGAGCCAGTGGAATGATGACCAAGTCGAGCCGTCGGAATCGTTGAAGAACTGGCGATTTTCGTTGGTAGGAGTCGATCGAAACACGGCTAATTTGAAAGTGCAGCTTCGCGCTGAATGGTTTCGACGTCAGACGATGGCCTTTCATGAGCGCGTGCGTATTGCGCCCGATACTCAAGAGCTGGAATTGCGCTCGTGGGTAAGGGTTGCCGAGTTTTTCAATTTGGATTCAAAAGAACTGAAGCCAATTGTTGAGTCCGCGGGCGAGTTATTGATTCGCGATTTGGGGCGTTGGGACGTCCTCGAACCGGACGTTGAGTTTTTGCTGAAGGATCTCGAATTAGACGGCGCAGAAATATGGTTGGAAATCGCAGATCGATTGGGCAGGAAAGGAGAAAGGCTCAAACGTCTATTGGCAACACGATTGAATTTGTTGGAAGGTGCCGACGCAAATTCCGCAGTTGAATCTTTGACTTCAACAAAACAGAAATTGCGGCGCCAACGATTTCAACAAATCGTCACGGCAAACGATGTGGCTGCTCGCGGAGAGGACATTGCATTGCTGGAATCTCCTGAGCTCATTCCAGACCGACTGTTGGCTGAGGAATGGGTTAAGACCATGTGGGCGGTCAATCAGTCGCTTGCCGCTTGGCAACTCGCTCAAGGTGGTGGGCGTCTTTCGACTTCATTCGAATCAATCGAGTGGACGAAATGGGAGGCATTGCGCCAGCAAATGGGCGGCGGAACGTCTTCGTCCATTGTTTCGGCAATGACCGAAAGTCAGCGTCGCGATTTGAAGCGGATTGAGTTGCAGCTTGCGGACGCGGAACCGGAAATGAGCGAATACCGTATCCTTGAGTTGCAGAGACTCAGCGAAATGGTCGATTCGCTTGACGAGTTGGACTGGAATTCTGCTGATGTCATCGCCACCTATTTCCTTCGCGCTCATCCTCTAGCCGAGCGAAACGCCATCAACAAATGTTTGTTGGATGTTCGAATCTGGAATCGTTTGTTAATCAGTCTGGCGGATAATATTGGCAATGGAGAAATTACTGCAGATGATGCACTCACGATGCTGCAAATCGTCTTTGCGCGCGACGTGCAGTTTCAAAACAAGAACGAGTGGCGAATTGAGTTTGCGGATTGGATGATGCGTCGCGCGGTTGATTCCGTTGCCGATCGTTTTCAAGATACCATTGAGATGTCCAATCGTCGCTGGCAATTTGCACGTCGGTACTTGTATGACTCATTCCGGATTCGGCAGCAGATTCTGAAATTGGACAGTATCCCTTTGGACCCTGAAACAATGTTGTTGTCTGCTGTTGAACAAGTCAACAATCGGTCTTTTACTGATGAACAATTGAGCAATCGAACTCGGTTCGTTGCCCAACAATTTTCGTCGGAAATGGAATTTGAACTTTATTGTGTTGAGTCGTTTGCGCAAGCCGTCGCGGAGAAAGCGGGGCAGGGGGCGCCTACACAGGAAAACTTGAAAGCTATTCCGTTAGGAGTGCGGTTTCTGTTGGCGGAGCAACGGTTGTTGCGATCATTGCACAAGGCGCGTTCAAAAGCGTTTGATGAGCTGATGAAGACAGGGGGCTACTGAGATGTTGCGCGCAATTGGCTTATACGTAATCGCATTCGCGTTCTTGCTGACGGAGTTGGTTTGTGGCGACATTGTCGAAATGCAGGATGGGACAACTGTTGTCTGTGAAATCTTGACGGTAAACGAAAAAGCGATTGAGTTGATTGAATGGAACGAGAAACAACCGACCGTGGTTTTGCGAAGCGATGTCACACACTGGGCCAAGGTGCTGGATCGGGAACGCTTGAATCGACTTGGAGATGGTCGTGCCGAGTCACTGCTCGAGTATGCGGAAGAGCTATCTCGATTTCCAAATGATGGATTGGCGACACAGTGGATGACGGCACTGGCGGTCGCGGCTGGAAAGCGTGATCAAGGACGCCTGGCCGATCGAGCATTGAAATTGCTTGCAATCCAGCCGGTGCATGCCGCAAGTAAAAACGAGATTGTACGATTGCGACAATCGATTGGGCTGGAACCGGTGCCCAATACAGAACAGATTGCGAAAGTATCACTCGAGCAAGACCAGGAAGATGTTTGGGAATTCCAAAATTGGTTGCGGCAGGTACGACGGGGCGACGTTTCACTTGATCGTTTGAGCCCTGCACAGATTTCAAAGTTCAAAAGCCTGCACCAGCGATGGAAAGGTGTTGTTGGTTGGAGCGAGTTGTTAACGGTTCCCGACAACCCGGATGAAGTTTTTGCGCGAGAGTTGCGAATATTGCGATTGGAGCAACGTGTCGCCGATTCGCAGCGCGAAGGTGATCGTTCCGAAAAAATAGAGACGAGCCAATGGCAGGACGTTCGATTTGATCAGGTTCAGTCCAATTGGGATTTACCGACTTGGGAATCGGTGTTCCAAGTCAATCCCGAGTTACTGTCGGACGCATTCAATAATTAAGGAGACTGAATCTGTAATGTAGCGCGGGCATTTGGTCGGTCAAGTGTGAGGTGCATTTGCCGCCAGAAAATCAACATCATGTACATGAAGATATTGATCGCAGGTGCAGGAGCGGCAATTAGTGATTCCACAAGCCCTGCGGCAAGCATCGCCATTGCCATTCCATCAATGGCATAATCCGATCGCAGGAATGCGCAAATGCCGAGATATCCCGTGTGGATTAAAACAACAACTCCTGTGAATATGCCTGAATAGATAGCTGAATTTAAAATCATGTTATGACAGTGATAGCTGTAGTCGACCATCACAAATCGGGACGTGCAGTATCCGTATCCAACAATCGGCGATTCGATAATTTTTGAAATGCCAAACGCCCAGATTTCGGTACGGCCGGTTGCAGATGTAAGTTCTTCGGTTGAGCCCGACTTGGTAATCTTCAACAATGCGTCTTCGATCATCCAGTCGATGCGGCCGGATCCAATCACAAAGAAAGCGATTAATGCGAATGCTGCGATTGCAAAGATAACGCCAAAGACATTACCTGGCTTTAACAGTGATTTCCGAAAGACGAACGGAAGGCCAACCATTGTTGCAATCATCGACGTTCGGCTAAAACAACCAACCAACGTCACAAAACCCAGTACGATAATCGGCACGGCAATTTTCCAGTTCAGCCGGCCACTTTGCAGTAATGCTGAAACTACCAGCACCGTATACATGCTGTATACACCCAACTCATTCGGGTGGCCAAGGCCTCCCATCCGTTCAACCACATCGGATTGAGTAATTTTTTCTTTCCAAATGCCTACCTCAGGATAGTACTTGAAGGCGAACCAGGAACCAACCAAAAACAACGTTGTCGCGAATCCGACCGTTAGTAACAAGCGGTAGCCACCCAGAACGCGCATCGCAGCAGGTATGAACAAAACAACGCAGAACATGCTGACCCACGCTGCGAGCGAATACATTTGTTCCTGGCTGAAGACGACCGAAACGCCATTCCAAATAACGTAAAGCGAAATGAGAATTCCGGGCCAGGTCAAAAAATCCTGGTAAGTATGGGGGAAGAGTCGAAACAGCCCAATGACACCGCAACATCCACAAACAGCAAGTCGCAATAGAACTTGCCAATGAACGACGAATTCATCTTCGCCGGTCTTGCCCAAAAAGTCAGCCCCGTTGAGGAAGACAACAGCTACCACAAAGAGCTGCATAAGCAGCCGCAACCAGATCGCTTGTTCGGATTTGGAGATAGGCTGGTGTGCCACATTCGGAATGCCGATCGCACTCGCCATGGAAACGTTTCCACTCATCTACTGAATGCCTGTGCCATTACTTGCTACCGAGGAAGCGGTTGTCGAATCGGTTGATTGGACACCGCTTCATCGTCATCCGCTACCGTGCTTGCGACACGTGTTTCACGCGTCGGCTGCTGTACGGTCTCCACAGGATTCACGGTTGCGGCGTTTGCCGCCAATCGGGAATTGCGATTTCTCAACAACGCGTCACTGGTTAAGGCCGTAAAGATACCTGTCAACACTGCAAAAACACCGCCAACCAATGCAAGCAACGTTCGTTTGGGGCTAACGGGCTTCATTCGCATCACCGGAGGAGACACGACAGATACGTTCGACAGTTCCTCGCGATCGAGTTCTGCGTTGATGCGTGCTTCTTCCAGTTTGCGGGCGTAGTTAGAGTAATTTTCTCGCGCGATTTCAATATCGCGTGAAAGAGAATCCGACTTCAACTTCAATTGGTTCAACGTTTCGATTCGAGCAACCAATTCCTGTTCGAGTCGTTCCAGTTCACTGAGTTTCGTTTCCAGTCCCGCTACATCCGCTTCGGCCGACATCAGTTCAGACCGCTTCTGTTGCCAAATCGGATTAACGGTCGTTACCGTATGTTCACGTTCGGGGGCCTGTTTGTTGAAGATCTCGCGCGCTTCGGTTAGTTGCTGCCGCACTTTTTTCAGCTCAGGATGGTCGTCAAAGAAGCGGTTTGCGAGTTCCTTCTCTTTGATTTCCAGTTCGTACAATCGCTCGCGCATCGCATCGCTGGCACCAGCCTCGATGCCTTTAGTGGTTTCGGAGTCAATTCGTTCGGGCAACAAATCCAGACTCGCCTGCAGGCTTGCGACACGTGATTGAGCGGCTTTCAGTTCCGCCTTGGTTTGCAGTTGCAATTGCATCACGGTGTTTTGTTCCTCTTGAAGCGACTGTTGTTTGCCGTCGAGGGAAAGCATCGCCGCTTGGTCTTTCAGCTTTTGCAACTCCAGTTCGGAAGACTCCAGTTGAGACTTTTGTTTCTGAAACTCTTCCTCGAAGAAACTGACAGAGCCACTGGACTTGGTCGAAAGGATGTGCATCTGTTGGTATTTCGCAATTACACTTTGCACGACCCGGTAGGCCAATTCTGGAGACCGAGCGCGATAAACGACGGAAATCGTCGTTGACTTTTTAGGCGAACTGACTTTCAAGTTGTCCATGAGTTCGGCGACCGCCAGTTCCTTCTGCTCGGAAACACCAATACCTTCAATTTCCTCAACGCGATCGTCATCGATTTTGCTGGAAATCATTGAGGAGATCTGATCGGAAAGTTGTTCCAATTTTACCTCGGACCAAGCGAACTTTTCCAGAATCGTGTCGATGCCGATTTCGTCGACGACGTCGTCTGCCAGTCCCCGGCTCTTGATCATGTCGATGATGGAGTTCATTTCCGTCTCGCGAGATTCCTGAATCGAGATCATGGAACCAACGGTAGCCGGATCGACGCTTGCACTGCTCCGGCCCAGGCGGACGAACATCTTCGCTTCCGATTCGTACTTCCTGGGAAGCAACATGATGATTGCAATCGCTGCTGCCAGCATGACAAGGGTGACAAGCATCACTCGCCACTTGAAATGGAAGATCGAATAAACGATGTCGAAAATGGTCAACGGTGCGGCTGTTGTTACGAGCGTTCATCTACCCTGTAACTCCAATTGACTGGAAGAAAAAACAATGAGCGTTTCACTGAAATGTTTGACGATCAGCAGAGGCTGCAGATGCGATTAGACAAGCGTGAAATTCCAGCATAGCTAAACGCCAAATCTACGCAACCGATACGTTGTGAATGTCGCATGGTTCGATCCTACAATCGTTAATACCGGAAAGATCACGCGAAGTGTCCAGTAGAGATAGGGCGGATACGTTAAATGAAATTCGTCTCACGGAGTTACGGACGTTCGCTGGGATAGTTCAGGCAAAATATGGTATCTTGGTGCCGATGAAAAACGAAGCAGAAAATCAGCGAGAAACATTGCCTGAGGATCAACCGATCCCCGCGGATCCTCACCATCATCGAGACGCCGCACATGTAGACGTCACTGTGGCCTCGCCCTCCGAAGCTGGGCGTCAAGCAAAGGCAAGGCCGATACGTCGCAAGTACCGTTTGCCGATTATTTTGTTTGTCCTGACCTGTGCCTCGACGTTTTGGGTTGGCGTGACTGGCTGGCGTCCAATCGACACACTGACAATTGCGGCCAATCAAGGCAGTTTGCTACCAGTCCGGGTTTCCATTCTGGAAAATTGGCAACAAGGTTTGATCTACATGGCCTGTGTGTTAGCGATTCTGGTTCTCCACGAACTTGGTCACTTCATTGCTACTATCCTGTACCGCATTCCCGCGACTGCACCGATCTTTATTCCGTTTCCGTTCAATCCCATCGGAACGTTAGGCGCTGTGATTGGCATGCAGGGCGCGGACGCCGACAGAAAGCAGATTTTTGATATCGGGATAGCGGGGCCGTTAGCCGGTTTGGTCGTAGCGGTGCCGATTGCGATTTTTGGTGTTGGGCAGTTGGATCTTTCAGCCGCAGGGCAGGGGGGGCTTGGCTTCAAGATGCCGTTGTTCCTCGACTGGCTGATTCAGAGTTTTGGGGTGGAAGGTTACGCCAACCAGACGATTTGGATTAATCAATTGAACCCTTATCTCGCCGCGGCATGGGTTGGTTTTTTGGTAACCGGACTCAATATGATGCCGGTCGGTCAGCTCGATGGCGGGCACGTGATGTATACGTTGTTTCGCAACAAGGCCCATTTTGTTGCCGAGGCCGTGATCGTGTTTGCCATTGCCTGGATGGTCTACTACCAACACTTTGTGTTGATCGTCATGGTGTCGCTGCTGTTAATCATCGGGACACAGCATCCACCGACCCGTGATGACTCGGTGTCGATCGGCTGGTTTCGTTGGGGCCTGGGCCTTGCGTCGCTGTCGATTCCGTTTCTATTCTTTCCACCAATGATTTTCGAAATCGCATATTGATGCATCAGGCAGGGATTGCTTTTCGGCGACGTCGGTAAAAGGCAGCAGCGGCGGCCATGCCGACAAGGCTGATAGCACCGGGTTCGGGCACGGCCGTGAACAAGGCCACGTCGTTGCCATCGCCAGCGGCGTAAGAAATGAACAGATCGAAACCACCAAAGTTGCCCACCAGATCGCCTTCGCCAAAACCCGAGAAATTTCCGAACTGGTTTCCGCCGACCTCAATGATCAGAAACTCCATGTTGTGGGCCAGGCCAAAGCCATTCCACATTTCCACCGACATCGATCCCAGCATCGTCAGGTCTCCACCGATGATCAGTTTGTCGAACTCGCCGTAGTTCAAGCCGCCGAGTTCAAACGTTGTCAGCGATTCGGAACCCAGCACAACATCGCCGGAGAATTCGAGCACTCCCGGGCTGTTGCCGGGATTCAATCCACCTTCGAAAAACGTCGTGCCTGTGCCGGTGAACGTCCCCGAGCCCGAAACATCGCCAAAGAACACCGTCGATCCCGTTCCACTCGTACGAATTTCACCTTGGTTGACCACATTGTCGTAGAAAGAAGTGGTGGCATTGCCGCTGGTTACGATCAGGCCACCAGTGTCATTGGTGACATCGCCAAGGATATCAGTCGTCCCGCTGAAGTGCATCGCGCCCTGGTTGGTCAGGCCACCGGAGGCAACAAAAACTCCGCGCCCTGAGATCTGTCCCGTCGACGCGTTGGTCAGATCGCCACCAAACTCCACAACGCCACCAAAGTTATTGATCCGGCCCTCGTTGATGGAACCGTTGCCACCAAACCGCACCCAATCCGAGGAAAGTGTTCGCAGTTCACCTGAACCAAGGTTATGCAGGCCTCCATCCAGCAATGCACTACCGTAAAGGATACCGCCGTTCTGAGCGATTACTTCGGAAGTATCTACAGTCGGGTTCGAAAAGGAGTCGACATGATTGATTCCCGTCGCGGATACGTATCCTTTCAAAGAACCAGACAAAGACGAGATTCGGTGGTAATCGGTCAAGCTCATGGTCCCAAATTCAAACCTGCCACCATCAAGCGTGATCGCGCCATTGGTTCCGATCGTCGTATTTCCACCGACCGTCACCAGTCCCTGATTCTCGATTGTCAAGTTACCAGCGCCTTGATATCCGACAAAAAGGTCATCTGAATTGTTCCACTGGGATCCGGTTCCCGAGACCGTAACGGTTCCTGATGATCCAGGGCGGTTACCAACGTAGCCATCGGCAGAACTCACAACCCCGCCCGAGGTGACATCGAGTACACCCGTACTGAGGTATCCGATAGTCAGAATGTTCGAATTATTCCAATGTGAGCCTGCTCCCGAGACCGATACGGTTCCCGAAGAACCGGAGTTATACCCAACATAGCCGTTGGCATCGTTTACAAACCCGCCCGAAGTGACATCGAGCGCGCGGTACCTAAGCTTCCAACCAATAGTTGGCCTGAATTGTTCCACTGTGAGCCCGTTCCCGAGACCGAAACGGTCCCAAATGAACCCGAGTTATGCCCAACAAATCCATTGGTATTATTTACAACCCCACCCGAAGCGACATCGAGTACGCCCGTACCCAAAGCTCCAACAGACAGACTGGCTGAATTGTTCCACTGTGAGCCGGTTCCCGAGATCGTTACGCTTCCCGATGAATTTGAGTCATTACCAACATAGCCAACTGTATTGTTTACAACTCCACCCGACATGACATCGAGGCTGCCCGTTCCCGAGTTTCCAATGACGAGATCCGAGTTGTTCCACTGTGATCCTGCTCCCGAGACCGATACGGTTCCCGATGAACCTAGACCATTCCCAACAAAGCCATTGGTATTATTTACAACCCCACCCGAAGCAATATCGAGTACGCCCGTTCCGAGATTTCCAATAGCCAGATTGCCCGAGTTGTTCCATTGTGATCCTGTTCCTGTAACCGATACGGTTCCAGACGTGCCGGAGTTAGTTCCGACAAAGCCAGAGGAATTATTTACTATCCCGCCAGACGTGACATCAAGTACGCCTGTACCGTCATATCCAACCAACAGTGTGCTCGAATTGGTCCACTGTGATCCAGTTCCCGAGATCGTTACGCTTCCTGATGAATTTGAGCCATCACCAACATAACCAATTGTGTTGTTTACAATCCCACCCGAATTGATATGGAGTACGCCCGTTCCTGAGCGTCCCACAGAAAGATAGTCCGAATTGTTCCACTGTGATCCTGCTCCCGAAACCGTTACGGTTCCCGATGAACCTAGACCATAGCCGACAAAGCCACGGTAATTGGACACGATCCCATCCGAAGTGACATCGAGTACGCCTGTACCGTCATATCCAACAAACATATTGCCCGAGTTGATCCACTGTGAGCCTGCTCCCGAGACCGACACGGCTCCCGATGATCCTGAGTTACCTCCAATGAAGCCAACGGTATTGCTTACAACCCCACCCGTCGTGACATCGAGGCTGCCCGTACCTGAGTTTCCTACATAAAGTTCGGACGAGTTGGTCCACGTTGCCCCTGTTCCCGATACCGTTACGGTTCCCAATGAACCGGAGCTATTCCCGATAAAGCCCAAGGAGTTGTTTACAATGCCACCCGTCGCAACATTGAGTTCGCCCGTACCGTTGTAGCCTACATAAAGACTGAACGAGTTGTTCCATTGAGAACCTGCTCCCGAGACCGATACGCTTCCAGATGAGCCGGAGTTAGTTCCGACAAAGCCAGAGGAATTATTTACTATCCCGCCCGACGTGACATCAAGTACGCCTGTACCGTCATATCCAACAGACAGTGTGCTCGAGTTGGTCCACGTTGCCCCTGTTCCCGAGACTGAAACAGTTCCCGATGAAATGGAGTTATACCCAATATAGCCAACGGTATTATTTACAAGTCCACCGGACATGACATCAAGGCTGCCCGTTCCCGAGTTTCCAATAACGAGATCGGACGAGTTGTTCCATTGTGAACCTGCTCCCGAGACCGACACGGTTCCCGATGAACCTGAGTTGTTCCCAACATAGCCAACGGAATTGCTTACAAGTCCACCGGACGTGACATCGAGTATGCCGCTACCATAAAGTCCGACATACAGATTGTTCGAGTTGTTCCATTGTGATCCTGCTCCCGAGACCGAAACGGTTCCCGATGAACTTGAGTTACGCCCAATTTGGCCAATCGTGTTGTTTACAACTCCAAACGAAGTGACATCGAGCACTCCGTTACCGTTAAATCCAACAAACAGGTCGGCCGAGTTGTTCCATTGCGAACCTGCTCCCGAGACCGATACGGTTCCCGATGTAACAGAGCTACTCCCGACTTGGCCATAGGAATTGTTGACCATTCCACCCGACGTTATGTTGAGAATGCCAAAACCGGCGTTTCCGACATACAGATTGCCCGTATTGTTCCATTGTGAGTTTGTTCCAGAAACCGATGCCGTTCCCGATGAGCCGGAATTTGCGCCAATATAGCCAGTGGCATTGTTAACAACTCCACCCGACGTGACATTGAGCACCCCCTCACCGATAAATCCAACACTTAGAGCGCCTGAGTTGTTCCACTGTGCTCCTGCCAGAAACCGAAACGGTTCCAGATGAACCTGAGTTACGTCCAATTTGGCCAATCGTATTGTTTACAACCCCACCCGACGTGACCTCAAGCATGCCGTTACCGGAAAATCCGACAAACAGGTCGTTCGAGTTGTTCCATTGCGAACCCGTTCCCGAGACCGTTACGGTTCCCGATGAACCTGAGTTGTTCCCGATGTATCCGGTGGCGTCGTAGACCACGCCTCCTGCTGCAACATTGAGTAGGCCACCTCCGGAATTCCCAACATAAAGATTGCTCGAATTGCTCCATGTTGAACCTGCGCCTGAAACTGTTGCGTTTCCGTTCGCACCCCGCATCGCGTCCAATATATCCAATCGTATTATTTACAATTCCTCCATTTTGGACTGTTAAACTTCCGGTAGTGCCGGTGCTGTTGGCGATCGTGAGGTCCAAGGTATTAGCCCAAACGCCTTCTACAACCGCAGCACCTTGACTGCCTGAGTTCATTCCAATCCACCCAGCCTGATTACTGGCATTCGCGCCGTTGGCGATGTTGAAAGTGCCCACATAGCCATTATCAAGGCCCACGAAGTTATCTGCTCCGACCGTCAGCGTACCGCGATTCCCCACGTTGACCGTGCCGTTGTTGCGCATCGCGCCGGTAGTCGTCAATTTTGAGTTGCGCGTCGAGGTTCCGGACGAGGTGGCGATTGATAGTGTTCCCCCTGTTACTCTCGCACCTCCGCCATTTGCAAGGACGAATTCAACTTCATCGATGTTGGCAGTTGCAGAGGCATTGCCAACCAGGAACGCGTTCGTGGAATTAGTGTTGGTGGTGATGATACGATTGCCTGAATTAAATGGATTTGAACCATATTTGAAGTTGGTTGTGCCATTGAAAACCTGCAAACGCCCAAGAGAGTCGCTGATCGTAAACTGAACTGTGACGTTTCCGCCGAGACTAAAGTTGGCGAGATCATCGGTGTCTGGAACACCGTTGGCCCATGACGATGAACTTGTAAAAATACCAGACGTCGCAGTCCAATCTCGTTGAGTTTCCTGCGCCTGCAGCACGTCATAGCCAACCCCGCCGAGAAATGTCATCGCCAAGGTCAGGGATAGCGGCAAGCGCTTTTGACGGAGCGATTTGAGTTGCACTTGGATTTCTTGACGATGGAACAAGTTGAACACGAATCGCATGAATTGAGTTTCCAGCATGGTACGTACCGAGAATCTGACCCTTGAAACAATGCTGCGTGAATCTGAGACGATGCGGCAACGAAGGGCTTTACGAGTGAGCCTCTGCGTCCTACGAGCGAACTTGGGAATGTCTGCCAATTTTCTCGAAAATGCCGGAAAATGCGGGTTTATCGGGTGGGAAAAGTTAACTGGCGGTAAAAGGGGAATGAAGAATTCGAATTATTGAATTGAAAATTCCGTAATTCGGTAGGCACGGTGTTCTGGGCGAGGGGCATGTCGGCAGCTATTCCGAACGCGATCCGTCAGCGATTCCAATATTCGCTAACGGGGCTCCCGTTGATGGTCCGAAGCGATTGCATGACTCGCAAAACGCAATCGTTTTGGACCAGTACCGCCTCGGGTGCGACCAGTTCCTCGATTTGCATGTCGATCAAGGCCGATAGGTCCAGTTTTTGCGGATAGTCTCCGGTGATCTGGACGGAACGAAGCTGTTGCAGCGCACGCAATGGCCAAAGGCCATCATTGGATTCCTTGAGTGCCAAACGAATGGAAACGATTTGATCGTCTACGATATCCAGCCGAGTTCCTTCGGAATAACCCGAGTTCATCAGTTGATCAAATACTTGTGTCCGCTGTTCGGACGCTGGAAGGGACTTTATCTCGTCAACGAACGACTGGATTTTGGCTAATTCCGATTCGAATTCCTCCCAAAAGAGACCTTTTGGCTTCCAGTTGAAGTCAATGCATTTCAGATTTCGCAATATGTCGAGATCTGGTTGATAGAACCGTCTCGGCGGATCGACAATGATCGACGAAGCCGGCATTCCCTTCAGCCACGAGTAATCGTCGATCAAACGCGATTGCCATCTCCGGTCAATCCAAAGTGGTTCGGTGAGTTGCATGCCGGCCAATGGACTAAAGTCGTGACAGAGAATCTCTCTGGCGTTGAAATCAACAATCGGCATTCCTCGCAACGGTTCGAGATCGGTGATATCGGTGTGATCCAATTGGACCTGTTTCAAGTACTTGCCCCGAATCGGTTCAAGGCTGGTGATTCCCGTATGACTAATTTTTAATGTTTCTCGCAACGGCATATCCCGGGCAAACTCCAGCGAATCAATCTGACAATCGCTCAGCCCCAAGCTGTCCAGCCGCAAGGCCGTGATCGGCGATACATCAAACACATAACAACCATCCAACCACAGCCGCCGCAGGTTGGACATGCTTCGAAACGGCGTTACGTCGTAAAGCGTCTTACAATTTTCGATTCGAATTTTGGGTGGGTTAAATACCGCGAGTGGCGACATGTCTCGCATTTCCGCGATGCCATCAAAATAGAATTCTTCCCAATGCTGTTCGTCCATGTAAACGAGTCGAAAAGCACTTTTGATATGCTCATACATCTCCGACGGGATTTGGGGATTCAAACGCATTATCATGTCAGCTGCCCAGGCGGCCTGTTCACGCAGTGTGAGACGATGCATCGTGCTTTGGAATTCGTTTATCTCCGTGCGCAATGCGCGAATCGAATCCAGAAATTCCTGTTTTGGAAGGTCGCTGATTGTTTTTAGTTTTGTGAATTGTTCAATTGTTGCGATGGCTTCCGTATTGGCGACGACGAGGTGCGTTTGCAGGTTGTGCAGCGGTAATGGTTGCAACGGTCGGTAGTCCGTGATGCAGTCCTGTTCAAAGGTCAGCGATTCGAGGTGCTTCAGTGCGGCCAACGGCCAGATCAATCCGACTCCGCCGCCATTCCATTCCAACCCAACCAACTCGCTATTTCGAAAGGACGTCGTCGGGGCCTTGGCCTTGGGATTCAATTCGAGGACCTTCAGAATCGTTGCTTGGACGCGTTCTGCTTCGGGCAGTGACTCCATGCTTTGTAGAAACAGAGCTTGATCCTCGTTGGGAATCCACTCCGATGGTTCAACCGCTTCAATTGATCCGAAGACCTCGATGATCTCTTTCGCCGGTTGGTTGCGCCGAGCTTGGTCTGCTTTTTCCGCGTCGCTGAGCATCTCGGAACGCTCAACATGGATCGTCACGAGTTTTTTTTCGCCACGCAGGAGCGCGAATCGTTCGTTTTGAATCGTAACGCTTGTATTGGGACTCGATGGAATTCGAATCTCATAGTCACCGGAACGAAACCATGTGTGGTTGGCCAGTTGTCCCACGGCAAACGACTGCACATTGCTTTCGTTTCGAACAATTTCGAGTTTCAAATCGGGATCGTTGCATTCGATGACGATTTCCCCGCCATCCGTTTTTAGGCGGATGACAATTCCGGCAATCGCCATGAAAATCATCGCCAAACCAACAAACAGCCAAACTCGAAAACGCTTCCACGGATCGCGATGCGACTCGGTTTGCGGCCGCGCCTGCGCTCGTTGCGTTATGGGCTTGTCAGTTACGGCTAGATTCAGCTCGGCCGGATCAATCCTTGTTTGTACTGCGGCGACATTACGCGTTTCAGCATCGTGTTCGATCGGTTCTGTGGGAAGCAGCAATGTCAATTGATGACCATCGCAAAACGGTGCCAAACGGTTGGCGATGTCGAGGCATGATGATGGGCGATCCTGCGGATTCTCCGCCAGCATGCTGTCAATCAAATTGCATAGCGGTTCCGGAAGGTCGGTTCGCATTTCGGAGATTGGAACCGATTCTTGTGTGGCGCGATGTCGAATCCTTTCCAGCAGGTTGTCACCCAAATGGGTGAATTGAGTGCGGCCCGTCAGCAGGTAGTAGAGCGTTGCGCCAAGTGAATAGATGTCCGCGTGAAAATCAACGTTGCTGGTTCCAAATTGTTCAGGGGCCATGTAGTCGACCGTCCCCATCACTTGACCGGCCTGGGTTAAGGGATCGTTGGGAGAGTCAGCCCTTTCATGAAATCGAGAAAGGCCCAGGTCAAGAATTTTTGGCAGTGCTGAATCATCGTTTGTCGCCAGCATGATGTTTGATGGTTTGATATCGCGATGAACCAACCCCATTTCGTGGCTGTGCGCAAGTCCCAACGCAACTTGTCGCGTGATTTCGCATGCGTCGGAAACGGTCAAAGGCCCGCGTGCTTGGACCACTTGATGCAGATTCGCGCCGTCGATGAATTCCATCGCCAAGTAATGATACTTCCCAACTTCCCCGGCATCATATGCGGCCACAATGTTGGGATGCCGCAGTCGACCAATGGCGCGTAGTTCTCGCTTGAAACGACTAACACGACTTGCATCGCCCAGTGTCAGATTATACAGGTCGGCCTCAAGTATTTTGATCGCGACAATTCGATCCAACTTGGAATGGCGTGCGCGGAAGACGGTTCCCATTCCGCCACGCCCCACTTCGTTGATGATTTGATAGTCGCCAATTGTAAAATCATTCGGCAACGCGAGATGATGGGTTGTTGGTTGAGGAGCTACGGTTTCCACAGCCATCTGCTCATGCAAATGTTTCGCGAGTCGATCGGCAACCTCGCGGGGGATATTTTGATTTGAAGAAGAGCCAATGTTGGCGGCTACGATGAAATCCTGGCTGTCGACTCCAGAACGTTCGTCCAGCTCACGCTGACAATCCTCGCAAGACTCAACGTGTTGCTCCATTTGCTGTTGTTCTGCCGGCGAAAGGTCTCCCGCTAACAACAACCCCAGTTTTTTTGACTTGGCACAACGTTCCATGATGGTGTTTTTTTACTTCATTCAAAGCCGAAGACGAAGCACCAGACAATAGAATCCCGTCGATCATTGGCCCCAAAGGTATTTACGAACAGTGGCGTATGATCCTACGAGCAAAAAACGAAAAAAAGGTCTATTGTTGATCGAGTTCTTTTTCCAGAGCCTGCGTTTCCTGTTGAATGAGACGCTGCACTTGATTTCTGGCCGTGTATACCGAGGCAATCTTCATTTGCAGTTTTGTAGCAATCTCCGTAGCCGGCAGGCGATGTACTGCCGCCAGCTCCCAGGCCTTGAATCGATTTGCATTGACGCGTTCGCGAACTCGCGCAATCGCTTTTTCCAATAGTTCCAAATCAAACGCTGACTCCAGTCGTTGAATCAAATCGTTGCGGGCTTCGACATGCGAAAGCGGCTCAATCGAGTTCGCGGCAACAGACATTGAGCGTTGCTGCTCACGGAAGAAATCGATCAAAGCGTTTTCGGTGACGCGGCGGAGCCAACCCCGAAACGATCCCGCATTGTCGTATTCAAAATTGCGCAGTGCTTTTGCCAATTTCAGCAGAACCGTTTGCGAAACGTCTTCCGCATCCGTGGGTTGCAGATTGCGGTTGAGGCACCATTGATAGATTCGCGAACCATATCGATTTACAAAAGCCGACCACGCATCGTCCGGTTGTACAGCATGCCGAATTTGGAGAAGTAAACTGAGGCTGGTATCCGACCCTGTTTCCACGTTTGATCTCCGGATTGAAAAATGACATGAAACGCGATGGTGTGAATGTTCGACCTTGTTTGCGATCACTCGACAAAAATACGTTCGTAAGTGTTGAAAATTACCTCTTTATGGACATCTCTAGTTTAGCTTGCCCGAACGACAAATGAAACGAACGTGGATTGGACTCAATGTCTTGTTCAAAGGCTTTTCGAGAATTGTTAATGGGAATGGGACTCGTTGGCTCCTCCACGACCAGTTGTTTTGGAAGATCTTTGGGGTCGTGGTGATTGGTGGGGCACGCTGTATTTTGTTAAAATCCTGGTTAGCCAGCCCGCGCAACGGGTGGTGGCCGATTGCGAGATTACATCAAACGAATTGAATTGCGTATATAAGAAACGAATCTGTCAGGAGAACATTTGATGGGACGAATGATTACGTTGTTTACCGGGCAGTGGGCTGATCTGCCGATTGCAGACATGGCAGCCAAGACCAAATCGTTTGGCTACGACGGAATTGAACTTGCCTGCTGGGGTGACCATTTCGAAGTTCAACGCGCGCTGAAAGAAGAGTCCTACGCCCAGGAACATCGCAGCTTTCTGAATAGCGTTGGCCTTAAATGCGAAGCGATCTCGTCGCACCTCGTGGGCCAAGCGGTTTGCGATCCCATTGATGGTCGTCACAAAGCGATCTTGCCAGATTACGTTTGGGGTGACGGAAGCCCTGCAGGCGTGAATCAACGAGCCGCCCAGGAGATGATGGACACGGCACGTGCCGCAGAACGATTCGGTGTGAATGTTGTCAACGGTTTCACAGGGTCCGGTATCTGGCACTTGAACTATTCGTTTCCACCAGTGCCCGAGTCGATGATCGCCGATGGCTTCAAACAATTTGCCGATCGCTGGAATCCAATTCTCGATGTGTTTCGCGATGTAGGCGTTCGCTTTGCGCTGGAAGTTCACCCGACGGAAATCGCATTCGATATTTATTCGGCGCAGCGAGCGTTGGAGGCGGTCAACAATCGGCCAGAATTTGGATTTAACTTTGACCCCAGCCATTTGTTGTGGCAAGGTATCGACCCAGTTCAATTCCTTCGAATGTTCCCAGATCGAATCTTTCACGTTCACATCAAGGACGCGATTCAGACATTGGATGGCCGAAGCGGGATACTATCCAGCCATTTGAATTTTGGTGACCCAAGACGCGGTTGGGATTTCCGTTCCCCCGGACGCGGCGGCGTAAATTTTGAGGAGATCATTCGAGCACTCAACGACGTCAAATATGCCGGCCCTCTCTCAATCGAATGGGAGGACTGTGGCATGGAACGTGAGTTTGGCGCTCGTGAAGCGTGCGCGTTCACTCGTGGTTTGGATTTCGCACCGAGTGGGCGAGCGTTTGATTCGGCTTTTGAAAAAGCCTGATATCTTTCGTTTGGAGAGTCCAACTCTCATATTCGTAATTTTCAGTCGATCCAGCGTTCTCGTTGGATCGATTTTTTTGTTTGTACCTGTCTGGATTAATGATTTCACATGGTGACGGCGAGTGGCCGAATAGGATCAGGTCAACTTGAATATTGCATTTTGGGAGTAGCCGACGATGGCTCAGGATATCAACCGCGAAAACCAGAAGCCTGAATTTGTTCCACCACGTCCTGAGGACCTGAGCTGGGATGGGCACAAAGTGATCTACATCGGCGTCGCCATCGCGGTCGTGGCGATCGTATTGAAGCTAACTGGCGCTTTGGGCCTCATTGGACTGTAGTCGATTACTCAAACTCGCCTTGCGTCCGGTCCGACAATTGGGAACGCGCTGGTTCGATCAACGATCGAAAAAATCGTGGTTCCGGTTTGGCGTTTCATTTGGGCAAATCCTTGAACCGTTTCGTCGATTGGAACAGAGCTTCCTGTCAATCCATTCGAAACGGAATGCGTGGAAACATATTTTTCCCGCTAATTGCCGCTGGAATTGAACTCCTGTTCCCTCGTAACGCCCCATTCGACTCGATTGGCATTGGGGAAACCCTGCGCGATTCGGTATTCTAGACGGGATAGCAATTGCGATTTGCCGCTGAAGTGAAACATGGCATACGTCACATTGCGTGAGCCCCGTGAGGCGTGTGTTATCAAGGGACCGTCTCGCTTCGGTTGAGTTGAAATCTTTAGCCCAGATACTGCCATGTCGGAAACCAAGTCCATTGAAATGGAAACTTTGCAATCGTTGCTCTCGCAATATGGTCAGCAGCATTTGTTGACTTTTTGGGAACAACTGACAGATGAACAACAAAAATCACTTCAGGCACAAATCGAATGCATCGACTGGGAGCAATTGGGTCGGCTAATCTCCCACAATGATTGCGATGTCGATTGGCAGGCGCTCGCGGCTCGCGCTCAATCGCCGCAAGCGATTAACGCTGCCGAGTTCAACGATCGACAGCGTTTTGATTCGGCTTGGCAACGGGGCGCGGAAGCGTTGCGCGCCGGCAAGGTTGCGTTTGTGTTGACCGCAGGAGGGCAGGGGAGTCGACTCGGTTTCGACAAACCCAAGGGGATGTATCCCATTGGCCCCGTAAGTAATCGCACGCTGTTTCAGATGATGTTTGATCAGGCTGCTGCCCGAGGCAGACAGTTTGATACAGTCATTCCGATCTTTGTCATGACTAGCCCGCAAACGGATGCTGACACACGCGAGTTCCTCAGGGAGAATTCCTGGTTTGGTTATCCTGCAGATCAGGTTACGATCTTTTGCCAAGGAACCATGCCGGCTGTCGACGAAATAACGGGGAGGGTGCTGATGGCCAGCCCGTCGGAGCTGTCAACAAGCCCAGATGGTCATGGTGGGATGTTGCAGGCGCTGGAGCGTGACCGTTGTCTTTCACAGATGAAACAAGCTGGGATTGAGTTGCTGTTTTATGGGCAAATTGACAACCCGTTGCTCCAAGTCTGTCATCCGGCTCTTTTAGGTTTCCATTTGCAACAGGAATCAGAAATCACAACACAGGTCGTGCGCAAATCGGAGCCGCTGCAAAAAGTTGGCAACGTTGTTGAGGTCGACGGGCGGATGCAAATCATCGAATACAGTGACTTACCCGATTCCGCAGCTGAAATTCGTGAAGATGATGGCTCATTGAAATTCTGGGCGGGTAGCATTGCCGTACATGTGATGAACCGATCATTCTTGGAGCGAGCGATCCATGGCGGCAATCAATTGCCATTCCACCGCGCGAACAAGAAAGTGCCGTTTGTTGATCAGGGCGGTGAATTGAAAACACCTGAGACCAACAACGCGATCAAGTTCGAACGGTTTATTTTTGACCTTCTTCCCCTGGCAAACAAAGCACTGGTTTGTGAAGTCGAGGCGACTGAAGGTTTCGCGGCACTGAAAAATGCTCCGCCTGCCCCCAAGGAAACAGCTGAATGGGTTAGAAATAGCATTTCCGATCTTCACCGTGCATGGTTGGAAGAGGCGGGCTGGGAGGTGGCAGAGGATGTCCATGTCGAAATCTGCCCTTCGTTCGCGGTCGATCGTCAACAACTGCTTGAACGTAATCCACCGAAACAAACGATTGATCAGAACACTTTTTTGAAGTAGGTAAGTGGAGATGGCCAATCTCTATGCAATCATCATGGCCGGCGGATCGGGAACTCGATTCTGGCCCGCCAGTCGGAAACAATTGCCCAAACAATTACTGAATCTGGTCGGGCAGCGGACAATGCTGCAATCAACGGTCGATCGGTTGACCAGCCTTTGCGGTCCCGAGCAAACAATGGTGGTGTCGAATGAAATCTTGACCGAACAGATTCGCAAACAACTTCCCGAATTGCCCACGGATTCGATCGTCGGAGAACCGGCAAAACGAGACACAGCTCCCTGCGTGGGTTTGGCTGCGGCCATGGTGATGGCCAAGGATCCGGAAGCGACGATGGTTGTCATGCCTGCGGATCATGTGATTCAGCCCGTCGATCAATTTCAAGGTGCGATTCAAAAAGCAGTCCAACTGGTTGACGACGATCCCAAACGGATAGTGACGTTTGGCATTCGACCGAATTATCCAGCAGAAGTCTTCGGATACATCGAACGCGATGCTGCGTCTCAGGTTCTTTCTGATCCTGCGACCTATCGCGTAAAGCAGTTTCGCGAGAAGCCCGATGCGAAAACAGCTCAACAGTTTTTGGATGACGGTAACTTCTACTGGAACGCGGGCATCTTTGTATGGAAAGCGAGGACGATTGCCGAAGCACTTTGGGAATACGAACCGGATATTGCATCGCATATCGATGTGATCGCACGCTCGATTGGAACAAGCGATTTCGCAAATGTGTTTCGCAAGGAGTTCAGCGCAATCCAAGGCAAGTCGATCGATTTTGCGGTAATGGAACGTTACCCCAACGTCCTCGTGATGGAGGCGCCGTTTGAGTGGAATGATGTCGGCAACTGGACTTCGTTGGAGCGATTGAATCCGCAAAACGATCAAGGGAACACCGTTTTAGGGAAACATCTGGCGATCGAAACCAGTAATTCCATTGTCGTTGCGGAACCCGGTCATCTGGTAGCGACGATCGGCGTTGAGGATCTGGTAATTGTGCAAACTCGCGATGCAACGTTGGTGGCACGTAAATCCGACGAGGCCGCCGTCAAGATGATCGTTGAGCAAATTGAGGCACAGAACCTGGATTCGTTTTTGTAGTCTGTTGAATGCCTAGAAGGTTTCTTGGCCATGTGTCCTTCCTCGGTTTATTGCAAACGGTTGCACGTCAAGCTCATCTTGCTTGTCTGGCTGGTGGTGACGCTACAATCTCCATCGACAATAGCCGCACAACAACCATTTTTGATTGAGGATTTGGAAATGGGAGATCAAGAACCGGTTGGGTATTGGAATTGGAAAACACCAACGATGGGTGGTCAGCAATTCTGGAATGATGTTTTGTTTCGCGACGGCTGGAAGATTCAGCAGAACATCAATACAGGACATCATCGCCTGATCGATTCGCAACACTTCCGGCACGCTTGGGGCGATCGTCAGCATTGTCAGAATGTGCTCGAGCAACAGTTGGCAGGCGAACCACGAACGAATACGAACGGCGAGGTTGTCATTTTGCTTCACGGGATGATTCGAACACACAACTCGATGAATTCAATTGAGCGATTGTTGCAGGAGCATACTGATGCGACGGTCATCAATTTTGAATATGCAAGTTGTCGTCAGACGATTGAGGAGTCGGCGAAGGCGTTGAAAAGTGTCATCGATGGATTGAACAACGATGTAAAAGCCATTCATTTTATCGGCCATAGTCTGGGCAATATTGTTGTCCGCCGATATTTAAACGATGTTTATCAGTTGCCAGTTGATCAACGGCCCCCATTTGGACGAATGGTCATGTTAGGGCCACCGAATCAAGGGTCTCGCATGGCATCGCTCATGAACAACAGCATGATTTTCAATGCCGTAACAGGCGCGGCTGGGAAGGCGTTAGGAAAGGGTTGGAAGGAGTTGGTGGCAGAATTGGCAACTCCTCAATTTGAGTTTGCAATCATTGCGGGTGGCAAAGAAGAGAAGCCGATGATTGATAACTGGGCCTTGGCCGGCCCCAACGACTTTACGGTAAGTGTTGCCGAGACTCATCTGAATGGCGCTGCCGATACCATCACGCTTCCGTTGTTGCATGGAACAATGATGAATTCGCCAGATGTGCACCAGGCAATACTTTCGTTTCTTGAGCACGGACGGTTGTCGGTACTCGAAGCAACGCAATCGATTGAAACGGAGCGTTCGGAGCAAAAATGAGTCTTCCGGAAACGGGGCGAATCGCAGGAATTGATTTTGGAACGGTTCGCATTGGAATCGCGATCACCGATCCTGCGCAGTCTCTTGCCAGTCCGTACGAAATCTATCAAGTGAAAAATCCTCGGCTGGACGAAAAGTACTTCCGAGAATTTGCCCGGAATGAACGACTTGTTGGATTCGTCGTCGGGCTACCCGTTCATTTGAGTGGGCAAGACAGTCAGATCAGTATTCAGGCCGAAGAGTTCGCCAAGTGGTTGCGGGAACTAACGGGTCTCCCTGTTTTGTTGTTTGATGAACGTTTCACTTCAGCGTTTGCAGACGAGGTCGTTCGCGAGGCTGGGCTAACGCGCAAGAAACGAAAGCAGTTGCTTGATAAACTCGCAGCGCAGATCCTCTTGAGCAATTACCTGGAATCAAAGGCATCGCGGGGCGGCGGCAACTCTGCTTCACACGGAATTGGTGATTGATGCCAATAGGTAGTTAGCTCAACGCGTCCCGCACATACGAAAGTAATTGATCGCGTACCGCTTCAAATTCGCCGTCAATGAACGCACCCGCAGCTGCCTTGTGCCCACCGCCGCCGAAATTTCCTGCGACTTCATTGCACGCAACATGGCATCGACTTCGGAAGCTGATCTTGAAACCGCCACCGAGCTGGCCCACCATGATTACGGCAAACTCAGTTCCTTTGATTGCCAACGCGTTGTTGATCAGGTCTTCCGTGTCACTGGGCAAAGCCCCCGTTCGTTCGTAGTCTTCCTTGAGGATGTAGGTGTGCGCCAGGCGACCATCGAGTTCCGTTTCAATGCGCTCCAAAACGACACCACGTAAACGCACTCGCCCCAGCGTTTCACGTTCGTACAACTTGCCATAAACGTCCGCTGGGACGACGCCCGCACGCAGTAGTTTTGCAATCGTTTCGTACGTGTAGTCAGTCACACTGCCGAATCGAAACCAACCGGTGTCAGTAGCGATAGCTGCAAACAACGGAACGGCGATTTCTTTAGTGATGGTGACGCCAAGTTTTTCCGCTGCCTCAACGACCAGAGTTCCGGTAGCTTCGGCAGTTGTGCGCTTGAATACTTCTGCGCCAATTTCGTCATCAGATACGTGATGATCGAGAATGGCTTTGTGAGCGCTGGATGACTGAATCACTGGAAACATGTCGCCCAACTGTGCCTTGGCGCTCGTGTCCAGGATCAAAATGCAATCGGCGTCGGCCAGATCTTCCGGTTTGACAGAATGGTTGATCGCCAAGATCTCATTTTGCGGGTCGATGAATGAAAGATTGGGTGGTGTTTCCTGACCGTTGACGATTCGGACTTTTTTCCCCAGTGCCCTAAGGACACCAGCCATCCCCAGTTCGCTTCCCAGCGCATCGCAGTCGGGGCGAATGTGACTGACAAGCACGAAATTCTCGTGCGACTTGATCATGTTACAGAACCGATTCCAGTCAATATCCATCAATAGGTCTTTCCGACTAAGGGCGTGTGCAAAATACAAATTTGAAATCAACAACGGCATGAAATTGGCGTTGCCTGGTATGTGCATTTCAAGCATCGATAATAGCACGAGGTTCCGGTTGGGCAACCATGCGTATTGTTGTTCACGATCAACGCTTCCTATTGTCAGGACGCACCTTGGGCAAGTCGAACCGCAGATTCAACGGCCGCGACCATGCTTTCGCATTGTGCCTTCCCGGTCCAGGCAATATCGAACGCGGTGCCGTGGGCCACGCTGGTTCGAATGATTGGCAACCCAAGCGTGATATTGACGGCTTGATGCAATCCAAGCAATTTTAGTGCGATATGGCCTTGGTCGTGATACATGGCGACTACCAGGTCAAATTCCCCACCTGCGGCGCGGTGCATCAACGTATCGCAGGGCAGGGGGCCGAAAGCGTTGATTCCCTGTCGTTGCACAAATTCAACGGCTGGCGCAATCAACTTTATTTCTTCGTCACCAAACAGGCCGTTTTCTCCCGCATGCGGGTTTAGAGCTGCCACTCCAATTCGCGGTAACCTTTTCTGGCCACTTGCCCGCAAAAGGCGCGTTCCAAATTCATGCGCTAAATGACAACGCTCGATGATGCGCTCATTCGAGAGTTCGTCAAAGACACTTCGAAGTGCTGTGTGAAGCGTGCAATGCACGACCCCAAGTCCAATATCGTGCCCGGTATCAATAGTGCGGTGAGTCAAATGAGGAAGGTACAGCATCATGGCAACATTCTGTACGCCACACAAACCTGCAAGCATCTCGGTGTGGCCTGGATAGTCACTTCCTGCCAAGCGAATCGCTTCCTTGTTGATCGGCGCAGTGACAATGGCAGCAACACGGTTTTGCAATGCGAGCTGAGTTGCGAGCTCAATTGCCTGAATCGACACAAGTCCCGAGATTGCGGAAACTTGGCAACGTGACACTTCGTCCATCCGCACGTCGACTGACATGACCGGAATCGTGTTTGACGCAATGCCTTGGACCTCAGCGATATCCGATATCAAACAGGTTGAAAGATCCAAGTCAAGTAACTCGATTGCCTCGTCGATTGCCTGTCGGCAGCCCGTCACAAAACAGTTCGCCAACAAGTTCATACGATTCCATGCAGCAACAATCACTTCCGGACCGACTCCGGCAGCGTCTCCCATGGTGATCGCGATCAAAGGTTTGGTTTGATTGTTCAAGTTTCTATCAGTTAGCTCATGCGAAATATTAAACAGGTTCTTTTCGCATTCTGAGTCATCGGACAAAATTGTAAAGGTACAAATCGACGCGGCAGTACCTTGGGAACGAAGGCTGGAGACGTATGAGAGCGGTGGTTCAACGAAGTGGTCGTGCGACAGTCACGGTTTCCGGTAATTTGGTCGGAGAAATTGAGAAGGGACTTGTCGTTCTTTTGGGAGTTGCACACGAGGATACAACTAAGGATGCGGACGCGCTCCTGGAAAAAATAGTGAGCCTGAGGATTTTTGATGATGCCGACGGCAAGATGAACCTCTCGCTTGATGACGTGGGTGGTGAGTTGTTGGTCGTAAGTCAATTCACATTGTTTGGGGACGCTCGGAAGGGCCGACGTCCGAGTTTTGTTCAGGCAGCTGGGCCGGAACACGGCAAACAACTCTATGAACACTTTGTAGCCGTCGCAAAAGGGCAGGGGAGGGGAGTTTCTACAGGGGAGTTTGGCGCCGATATGCAGGTCGCCCTCGTCAATGATGGGCCCGTTACTATTTTGCTTGATACAACGAAGTTGTTCTAACGCAGCTATCGAAAGATGTTGGAATTCGATGCCGTGCGTTCGATTTGCTCACGAATTTGCGAAAGGTCAATTCCGATAGGCAAGTCAACGAAGTTGTCTCCCCATCGATCCTTGAAAACCAAATAGCCGAGAAAGAACAAGCCGGAATAGGCGGTGACATTTGCGACCTTGCTATCGCCAAAAAATTTCAGTGCAGTGCCCGATGAACTCTTGATTCGAATCCGACGCCCACTCAAATCCACCGAGTAGATTTCGTCCAAAAGCAGATGCGAGAGGAAACCCAGGACAACGGCCCATGACTTAAAAACGCGAATCCCCAATTCGGGTGAAAGGCAGACTAGATAAGTCACCAGCCCCGCAATTAGCGCAGCGGGAACGCTGTGCCACATTCCACGGTGTTTCGTGAAACGCCTGAACAACGAACCAAGTCCAAATCGAATTCCGACATACATGACACCGGCGACGAACACCATCGTCTCCGGCGTCCATCCGAATTGATAAAACCGTCTGATCATCATCATCGGGACAACGACCGAAACGAAACTCAACATTTCGCGAAGTGGAACTCCTGAGTCGCTGTCGAGATCAGGCAACATTCCTGCAACGCTGCACAGCGCGCCAGCCACCAACGAATGTGGTATGGAAACATCATAGAGAAAGTGCCCTGCTGATCCGTAGGCAATTCCCAGGACGGTGCTGGTCGTGATGTGCGTTTTGAAGTCAGCCACAGAAACGCGACTCCATTTCGTTTTCTGATCGTTGGTCTAGTGCGTCTATCGTTTGTTCACGATCCATCGTGACGGAAAATATTTTTCATAGGGCAGGGGAGGGAGTCCCCATTTTTCACACGTTCGACCGGAACAAATCTTCGCCTATGAACGTATCAGGACCAACATCAGTTCGAGTGCTAGCACCCCCCTGCCTTGTTTTTCATCAATATTGAGTGACATGTCCGGATGGTTTCTAATTTCGTAACGAAATCTCAAGGACGCGGTTTTGTTTGAAGGCAAATTGCGATGGCTATGTATGACATTTTGATGGTGGTTGTATTCGCGGCCGCCGTATTGTTTGGTCTATGGAAAGGACTTGCTTGGCAAGTAGCGTCGTTAGCTGCGCTTGTCGCCAGTTATTTTGTTGCGCTGAAATTTCAGCGCCGTTGACGGCGCGTTTGGGCATCGACAAACCTTGGGCTCCATTCCTGTCCATGCTTATTTTGTATGTCGGTACAAGCCTCGTGATCTGGGTTGCCTACGGCTACATCCGTGAAACCATCAAACGGATGCATCTTAAAACGTTCGACGCTCAGACTGGCGGCCTATTGGGTGCCTTCAAAGGCGCTTTGCTTTGCATGGTGGTCACCATGTTTGCCGTGACACTGTTGGGGGACAATGTTCGACGCGCGGTTGTCGAAAGCCGCAGTGGCGGATTTATCGCCAAATCCATTAACAAACTCAATGCCGTTGTTCCCGATGAGTTGCACACGATTCTCAACCCGTTCGTTGAAGATTTCAACAGCCAGTTAGCTCAACCGTTGCCGGCGTCTTCAACCAGTTCCGCCGATGGATGGTTCGGCACGTTTACCAGTTCCAAAGTGCAGCCGACCGATGATTCCAATCAAGGATACGAAGGCGGATTTTTACCAACGTTTCGGCAGAGTTCGGAATCGGGTTTTCAACAGGAAATCGCTCCCGGACTGAACATCGAATTTGATGCGAACCGGGTGATTGATGAGGTCGGTAATCGGCTCAAGCAGGAGGCAAATGACTTCCTGAATTCAAAGGGTGGGCAGCAGAATTAAATTGCGATTCTAGATAACAATCACCGGGGAGTTGATACGCACGACATCAGCGGGGGAGTAAAAGTCACGTTTTCGGTCAAGCGACAGCGAAAACGCATACCACTCGGTAAAACAAGCACCCACAACCGAACATAAGAAACATTATCGGACGTTGGGGATAGGGTGAAATTCAGCCCTGCTTTCTTGGTTTGAGCTACCACCAATGTCGTTGGCTAAGCAACGATTGCACACCAACGGGCGTCGATGCGTCAGGTCGTTGCAGCCGATTGAGCCTGTTCCAGATACCGTCCCATGTGGCGGAATTTTTCGTACCGTGACGTCAGCAAATCATCCAGCTTTTTGTTTGCCAGATCACGCAGGTTTCGTTTGAAATACGAGCGAAGTGTCGCGGCCATGTGATGGTGATCACGATGGGCACCACCCACGGGTTCCTCGATGACGTCATCGACGACCCCAAACTCCTTGAGGTATTTAGACGTGAACCTCAGGCAGTCTGCAGCCTTGGGTGCGTGCTCATGGCTTTTCCACAGAATCCCCGCGCAGCCTTCTGGGCTGATTACCGAATAATAGGAATATTGCAACATCGCCACTCGGTCACCAACACCGATTCCCAATGCGCCGCCACTGCCGCCTTCACCGATTACAACGCATATGATTGGCGTCGGCAGTCGAGCCATTTCAAACATGTTCTCGGCAATCACCTGGGCCTGGCCGCGTTCTTCGGCCCCAATCCCAGGGTACGCACCTGGCGTATCAATGAAGCAGATGATCGGGATATGAAACTTCGCTGCCATCCGCATTTTGCTCATCGCTTTTCGATAACCTTCAGGATGAGCACATCCAAAGTAGTTTTCGGTCCGTTCTTTGAAGTTACGGCCTTTCTGATGTCCAACCACGAGAACCTTCTGGTCATCCAACCGCGCAAAGCCAACTCGCATGGCGCGATCATCGCCAAATTTTCGATCGCCGTGCAGTTCAACGAACTCACTAAACACCAGAGACAAGTAATCCACCGTATGTGGGCGATCCTTGTGTCGTGAAACCTGTACGATCTGCCAAGGTGAAAGTCCCTCGTAAATCTCGCGAGTCGTCTTCGTGATTTGATTTTTCAATTCACGAATTCGTTCCACCTTTGCAGATGATTCATCATTGTTGGATTCCAGTTCATCGATCTCCGTCTGGAGATCCGCGATCGGTTGTTCAAATGCCAGATAGTCCATGTTTATTCTCGTTCAGCAGTTGGCGAATTCCGCCGGCGCTGTTCAATTTGATTTTTCGTTAAAATGTTTGTGTTCGATGACAATCCGAATTTCTGCGATTGAGTTTAATCGAACGAATCCTTCGATTGACGAACGCGAACTCCGCCTCGGAAGATTCGCATTCGATTGTACCTGAGCAGGAACTCACCCATGTCAGCAGGTCGATCGCCAGGTTTCTTTGCAAGCATCTGCATCACAAGATCGTTGAAGTCGGGATTGACTCCCCGAGCCGCGGATAGCAAAGAGGGGACGGGCGAACGCAAGTGTTTGTTTAACAAGTCGTCGGGGTTGACTGCGGTGAACGGTAATCGGCCTGACGTCAATTCATACAACATGCAACCGAAGGAATAAACATCGGAGCGAATGTCAAGTTTCTCACGCCGAATTTGTTCGGGAGAGATGTAACTGCGCGTGCCCTTGATGACTTTGGATTTGCTTCCACCAAAAAGTGAGAACCCCGTTTTCAGTTTTTGCGCGATCGAAAAGTCAATCAGTTTGACGGTGCCTTGTTCATCGGCCAAATAGTTGTCAGGTTTAATATCGCAGTGCAGCCATCCTTTTTCATGAATGTGCTTAAGGCCTTCCGCACAAAGTCGAACGATGTCCTGAAGGTTCTGGTCGAAAAATTCCTGACGCTCACGCATCTCGAGTTTAAGGTTTTTCGCATTAAACAACTGCATCGAGATAAACGGAATTCCGTAGTTTCCGTGATAATCGAAGATTTTGATCACATTGGGATGATCAAAGTCTTTGGCAACGGCGGTCTCATGTTTCAGTTGTTCGATTTCAACTTTGTTATCTTTTTGGCTCTGCAGCAAAACCTTGAGCGCAACTCGTTCCTTTTCGCCTTCACGAATGGCCTCCCAAACCTGGGTGGTGTTGCCCGATCGAATGAGCCGAATCAGTTGAAACGGTCCAATAAAATCTCTGCCAGTTCCCACAGGAAATCTCTGCTCACATTAAATCGTAGTTCCTGAAAGGGCCCCATGAATTTCATGTTTCTGCCCTGACGCTATTGGCGTTCACTTCACCGAATGAAGGCCGAATTTGATGGTCGACATGTAATGCATTGGTTGCCTCGACCAAACCAAGTTGCCATCAGGCATTTTACCTGAGAAAAGGTAACGATTAAAGGAAGGATACCAGTCAGCCGACTCGTCATCCTCGCCAAAAAAATCAGACACGGAGCTCAATGTTCTCCGAGGTATTTCGTTCTGAGAGCGAAATCAGGTTGATTCAGGCATAAATTTGGCAGCGTATTTCACGTGTTGCAAAAAGAGGCCTTGAGGCGGCGCGGTAGGCCCAGCATTCGATCGACACCTCGCATTGAGTACGTTTCGAACCCAATCCGGGGCCTCCCTCCCCTTCCCAACTACGGCCAGTGTTCCTGCAATACATCGAACCATATTGTAAAGAAAGCCGTTGGCGGTAACCTCGATGCAGACGCGTTGGTATCCCTGATCGTCATGCGAATCGACGCTCAGGTTAGTGATGGTGCGAACCGTTGATTTGCGTTCCGATCCAGTCGTTTGGAACGATGCGAAATCGTGCTCGCCTATGAGATAATCGGCCGCGGTTGCCATAGCGCCCACGTCGATACTTGGTGGCACATACCACCAAAAATGTCTCCCATGAACGTCACGAATCGGTCCAGATTGAATTTGATAACGATAGGTCTTTTCGATCGCGTCTCGTATGGCGTGAAAGTCCTCTGACATTTCATGGCAATAGACGACCGCAATATCGTCGGGCAAGTTGGCGTTCAACGCACGAGCAAGAACATGAACGTCCAATTTCGACACGGTTCGAACGCTGCAGATTTGACCTTCTGCGTGCACGCCGGAATCTGTTCGGCCGCTTGCGGTGATTCTTCTGGCCTCGCCAGTTACCGCCTTCCATGCCTCTTCAAGCCGTTGCTGTACGCTAATGCCATTCGGCTGAACTTGCCAGCCGACGTACCGTGTTCCATCGTAAGCCAAAGTCAGTTTCAGGAACCGCATGAAGCGTATTTTCCACTCGCGACCAACTCGGCGATTTGCACAGCGTTTGTCGCGGCACCTTTTCTGAGATTATCGCTGACGCACCAGAACGCAATGCCGTTGGGAGAACTCAAATCCTTTCTCACGCGTCCAATAAAGACGTCATCATGATTGTCGCAATTGCTCGGCATGGGGTACTGCTTGTTGGCCAGATCATCCAGCAACGTGATGCCGGGAGCGTTGCGGAATAGTTCCTTGGCTTCCTCAGCGCTGAGGGGGCGTTCGGTTTCAACCAAAATCGACTCGCTGTGACAATTGGAAACCGGGACTCGAACACACGTGGGACAAACGACAATTGAATCGTCGTTCAATATCTTCTGTGTTTCCCGGACCATTTTTATTTCTTCGGAAGTGTAACCTTCAAATTTCACTGAGCCGATTTGAGGTATCAAATTAAAGGCGATCGAGTGTTGAAACGTCTTGGCAACAGGAGTTTCTCCGGCGAGCTGCGCTCGACTGCACTCAATGAGTTCATGCTGGCCGGACACCCCTGCCCCGCTTGTTGCTTGATAGGTCGATACCACGACTCGTTTTACGCGGGCTGCATCATGCAAAGGCTTTAATGCGACAACCATTTGTGTTGTTGAGCAATTGGGGCTGGCGATGATGCCGCGGTGATTGGCAACGGACTCGGGATTTACTTCCGGGATTACCAGGGGAACATCGGGTTGCATTCTGTGAAACGCACTTTCGTCGACAACGACGCAGCCTCGTTCGACAGCCCAGGGAACAAACTCCGCTGCGACTTCGTCTGGCGTACTGCCAATTGCAATGTCGATGCCATCAAATGCTTCGGGACACAACAGCTCGACAGTGTGGTCTTTGCCACGAAACGAAATGGTGGTTCCTGCAGAGCGTTTTGACGCAAGAAACTTGATGTTTCCGACTTCGACATCGCGTTGTTCCAGAAGGGAAACAACAATTTTTCCAACCGCACCCGTCGCGCCAACGACAGCCCAGTTAAGCGACATGTTTTGCTCCGACAAACAAAAGTTTCTTTTGCAATTCGTCAGCGACGAAAACGGAGCATTATACGCCAATCTTGTGATGTCTCTCAATGCGAGGCTGTAGAAACCCTCTCAACAGGATGGCCAAAAAGTCGGGAACCACTCGGGACGCAAGAAGCTCATGTTGGCAACGATCATGACATAGCCAAATGTCATCATTCCCATGGCCAATCCGATGCCAAGGTGAACGGCGATCGCCAACATGATCCAAATCGGCCGCGTCAACCTTGGCCAAATCAGGAAGGGGTAGCTGACCTCCCAAAACAGAGAGACGTAGGTGAGCAAATTCACCAACCACAAATGTTGTGCGGTCCAAGTCATATCCAGCGTCTGATATTCGTGGCTGGCGAACGCGTACCAAATCGCCATTCCATTCCACCAGGTATCGCCTTGCAGTTTTCCCACTCCCGCAAAGAAGTAGACGATGCACAAATGAATTTGAATCAGTCGAATCGCAATGTTGGCCATGATGGATGGTGGAATCGCACCCCTGCCCTGTCGTTTGCGCAACCAATTGTCAATTGAAAAACGCGCCCCGCTGGGGCCGATTGCCAGATAGATCGCGAGAAACGCGTTGACTTGATCCAAGCCAAAAAGTGCTCCGGTCGCTCGATTCGCATAAGAAATTACGAAAAACGCCGTCAGGATTCCGGTGCTTCGAGTCCAGAGCCCCAGTGTAAACAGGAGCATGACTGCCAACGTCAACAAATGGACCGGCATGAGCCAATGGTCGTTTGGGAGCCAATCAAAATGACTCCAGGCAAATCGAAAGTCTACTGACAAGTCGGAACGATAGGTCGCTGGAAGAACGCCGTGAGATCCGAAAAAAGTATCGAGTTCCAGTGTCCAGGCCAGATGTGTATAGAAAATCACAATTCCGGCCATTAGCCGCAAAAGCGAAAGTACTGCCGGATCGGCCGGGCGAAACCAAAAGCGATCGAATAGGGACGTCCATTGGCCCAGATATCCCGATAGTGGCGAGGAGACTGTGTTACTCATCCGTTGCCTCCCTCACCACGGTGCCGATCGGAATGGTGTTACTCAAATAACGTTTGTCGTCCAAGTCATATCCCAACATCGCATCAACGGGCGCTTGCAACGCACGTTCCTGAATTGAAAGTTCGACAGAGTCTCCATCGAATTGTTGCAGTAGTTCACGACCTAAAGCGTTGACTAGTTCCTCAATTCGGCGAGGTGTTTTTTCATACAACTTGTTTTGCCTGTCCAGAATTTTTTGAACATGCGCTGCGTTGCTGCCCTGCCCTGCCCTTTTGAATTGTTCAATCTGCAATTCGTATTCAACTTGGATACGGCTGAACGATTCCGCGTCAGGCGTGCTCGCGTGTTCGTTGTAGATCGTCTCACTGAGCATGAACCAGCGATGGTAAATAACACGTGGCCAATACTTGTTCCGATCCGGAAATCGACCCTCGCGCACCGTCTCGCCATCTCGTTGAACTCGATAGACAATCATGTGGCTGGGGCCAGGGTCGGGCGCAAAGAATCGGTAGCCATGCCCTATGAAAAAACAGTCGTGTATGGGACGAATCGCACGCCCCACAGGTGCAGTCAACTCTTCGGTAGCAATGGGATTAGTCGCCGGCCCCATCAGGACAATGCTGCACCAAGCGACAAGCAGCAAGCCGAAGATTAATTTTTTGCCACGTGACCATGTGTTGTCAGTGACGTTGGAATGGTTGATTGACATGGTCGAAATGTTGAATGGATCTTCAATGGTGTTGTCGTTGCGAAGCCGCAAAAAACACCCCAGAACTCATTCTAGTTGCTTACGAGTTAGGAAAACAAAAACGGCCTTCCTCAAATCAATGAGGAAGGCCGAATATTGAATCCAAATCATGAACAACCGGTACGGTCGTTACGATCGTAATCGTTTAGTGTTAGCGTGATGCGACTCGCGTTCCCGTTTCATCAAAGTCAAAAATTACTTGATAGCTGCCGCCAGCTTTGATATCAAGCGATTTCTCTTGAGTTAGGACTATGCCATCTTTTTCCATCGTGGCAACAATTTTGTAGTTGCTCCAACTGTCACCTTTCGGCAATTGATTGGTTGTAAAGATTCGCATGTCACCTGTACGATTGGAAGGCGTACCTGCCAATGTGACTTTTGCGTCTTCGGGAACACTGACAGCAACCGAAGTCCAAACTTCTTCAGGTTTATCGAAATCAAATGCCAGTTCACGATCTTCACCACCGTAGACTGTGACGATTTGTTCGCGTTCAATCAGCTCGCCATCTTGCTCGACAACCGCTTTGACCGGGAACGTATAACGTTTTCCGGGAACCAATTTTCGAGCAACAAATTCTCGAGTGTCACCTTTGCTCGATGTTTCACGACCGTTGACATAAAACCGAGATTCTGCTGGCAAACGAACCTTAAGAACCGTTTCAGCACTTCGCGCCGATTCAATGCCTGTAGAAGCATCGGATGAATCAGCCGCTGGTTGAGCCTCGGTTGGGGTTACAGGTGTCGATTCAAACTGTTGAGTGCTAGGGCTGATGATTCCACCGCCATAAATCGTATCGCCACCTGTTGGATACGACTCGTAGGCTGGCGCCGAAAGATTCGACGACGGATACTGGGGCATTACCGAGTAATCTGGAGTGTAATACGAACTGTACGCTGGAGTCGAAACAGTGCCTGCCGACCCGTAGTAGCCTGAGCCCACACCCGTATTGATTCCACCTGATGAATAACCGCTGGAGCCATTGGCAACGATGGAGCCGCCTGAGCTGCCGTGGTACGAAAAGCCTTGTGAGACCATTCCGCCACTTGATCCACCATATTGAAATCGGCTTGAATAGCCAGATGATCCACCGCTTGACCCACCACTGGATCCGTGTGAACCTCCAGAACTTCCACGGTGCAGGACGTTGTGAAGTCCGTTACCGATTCTTCCCAGGAGATTGCGAACCGGAGTGCGACCACCAAATAAATGAAAACCACCACCGCTCGAACCACCGGAACTTCCCCACGATCCACCAGAGGACCCACCGCTTGAACCGCCGCTCGATCCACCCCAAGAACCAAACGAGTCAAACGCTGGCTGAACTGGTGATTGCGGCAAGTGACAGGGCTAGCACTCCTGCCAATAGTCTGATCTTTCTCATTGATTCCTCGTTGCAATTCCTGTTAGATAGCTGACACACGGCAAAACAGGAAAAAAGAGCCGAATAGGTAGAATAACACGAATTTTCTGGTTAGCAATAAACTGGGAAGTTTTTGCGGTATTAGATTTTGCCTTAGTTCTGGCTCAAAAATCTGAGGGCTCGCAATCTTTAGTGCCATACCAACCGATTAAAAAGGTCATTTTTTGATCCCGAAACCACACATTGGTAGGGGTGGTGACCGTTCGCGAAGAGCTTTAATAATGCTCAATCCTCCCGAGAACATGGGCGGGATTTTGACGATCGATTTCGACCCGTCCTTGCGAAGGATTCCTCCTCATCCAAAGATATGCTCCATTGCCGCAGGTCAATGCGGTTTCGAAATTTGATATCTGAACGGAGACGACTGTGGACCACGACCTTCACGACCTGACGCGTGCATTGAAACAAGCCAGTAGTTCCAAAATCATTATGCTGGTCGCTGATGGATTGGGAGGTTTGCCAATGGAGCCAGGTGGTCCCACAGAATTAGAAGCGGCCGAAACACCGAACCTTGATCGCCTCGCGCGACGTGGCGTTCAGGGAGGCAGTATTCCCGTGGTGCCAGGAATCAGTCCGGGAAGTGGACCGGGGCATTTGGCCTTGTTCGGTTACGACCCTCTTAAATATGTCATTGGTCGCGGTGCGCTCGAGGCCACTGGAATCGAGTTTGAATTGGCTGATGGCGATGTCGCTGTGCGATGCAACTTTTGCACTCTGGATGCTCAAGGAAAAATCTCTGATCGCCGAGCTGGCCGGATTGTTTCTGAGGAAAGTGCTCCAATCGCCGAAAGTCTTAACGCCGTCAAAATTGAT
Organism: Pirellulaceae bacterium; assembly: GCA_041399045.1. GTDB lineage: Bacteria > Planctomycetota > Planctomycetia > Pirellulales > Pirellulaceae > BJ22. Next base: position 258,454 of record JAWKTO010000003.1, read on the forward strand.
GGTGTTGAAGTGTTTGTGCGTCCGGTAAAGGAGCATCGGTTTGTCGTAGTGTTTCGAGGCGATGGCCTTGGTGGCGATGTTGAAGATACTGATCCACAAGCAACAGGCGTGCTACCTTTGCAGCCCGTTGCCCGGAATCCCGAAAGTCAAAAGACTGCTGAGATTGCGGCGGAATTCGTTCGCCAGGCACAGGCAATCCTGAAAGGCCAAACGAAGGCCAATGGATTGACGATGCGCGGATTTGCTGCCAAGCCAGCACTGCCATCGTACGACGAAGTCTATGGTTTGCGCGCCGCGGCAGTCGCCGTCTATCCCATGTACAAAGGCCTCGCTCGACTAGTGGGTATGGATGTCATCGGCGACGCGAAGACCCTTGAGGAACAGTTCCAAGTGGTTTCGAACGCCTGGTCCGACTACGACTTCTTCTTTATTCATTTCAAGTACACGGACAGCACGGGCGAAGATGGAAACTTCGAAGAAAAAGTGCGCCAGATTGAAATTCTTGATGGACTCATTCCACAGTTGGAAAAATTGAATCCCGAAGTGCTGATTGTCACAGGTGATCACAGCACGCCTAGTTTCCTGAAGTCGCATAGTTGGCATCCCGTGCCGACGTTGCTCGTTTCGGACTGCTGCCGGACTGACCGTTGTCAGGCGTTTAATGAAGCCGAATCAGTTTGCGGCGGTTTGGGGCAGTTCCAAGCCAAATACTTGATGTCACTAGCGATGGCCAATGCAGGACGTCTAGCCAAATACGGCGCATAGGCTTGGGGGACGAAGGAATGGAGTTTGCCTTTTGTCAAAGGCGAATTTGGTTACCAAAGTGATTGCGGTGCAATTGCGCCGACTGCGTCAAGCAATTTGTCGGTAGGTGAGTAAGCTCAAAACGGCACCAGTACCGGCGCAAACCAAAAACACGATATCCATGATCATGTTTGCGTAACGAAACGGAGCCAAGGTCGCCATGCCCGCCATTCCCAAGATCAAATCAGCTAGGAATAGCAGGAAAACTAGACCTGCAACCGCAAGTGCAAAGATGCAAAAACCTTTCTGCATTACGCAGGTTTCCCGTATTGAAAAAACGATTTAGCCGCTACCTGTTCCCGGTTGAGGCGTGACCAATCAACTTACGAAAGTGAAACTTCTTAAGTAGTATAATTGGCGTTTTTAACGTGTCACCCATAGACCACGGGGCGTTTCTCGCAAAAAACGGATTCTGTCAGATTTTCCGTTTTGGACCGACCGAATAGGCTGGTTCAACGTGTTTTTCGAAAAACTACTCTGATCGGATGGCAGTTGTTATTTCTCGATTGCAGCAAAATACACCAAACGTGGGCAGAAAATCATGTCGGCCAATTCGTCAATCCAGCTCAAAACCTCAGAAGATTCCAGGTGGAATCAGATGCGTGCCGCGTTTCCTGTGGCAAAAAAGTGGGCCTATTTCGACCATGCTGCGGTTGCGCCTATTCCCCAGAAGGCACACGATTTGATGATGAAATATGCTGCGCAGGCACTTCATGAGGGTGACGCCGTTTGGCCCGACTGGTCCAAGCAATACGAGGCCACGCGTGATTTAGCTGCAAGTTTGATCAATGCCCAACGAACCGAAATTGGTTTGGTTCCCAATACAAGTTTCGGAATCAACATGATCTCGGAAGGATTTCCGTGGCAATCGGGTGACAACGTTGTATTGCCGGCTCATGAGTTTCCATCAAACGTTTATCCTTGGCTGCACCTGGCAGATCGCGGCGTCGAGGTTCGAACCGTTCCATTGGATGGAAATCGCGTTTGTCCCAATCGAATGGCCGACGCTTGTGACTCAAGAACGCGAATCGTTTCCGTCAGCTGGGTCGGTTATGCGTCAGGCTATCGGCTGGATCCCAAAGAAATGGCAACCGTGGCACATGACGCTGGGGCTTTGTTTTTTCTGGACGCCATTCAGGGACTGGGCGTGTTTCCTCTCGACGTTCGCGACGCTGACATTGATTTTCTGGCAGCCGATGGTCACAAATGGATGTGCGGGCCCGAAGGTGCCGGGATTCTGTTTATCAAACAGGAATTATTGAAAACGATTCGCCCGCTGAACGTTGGCTGGAACAGTGTTGCTCAGGGAAACGACTTCTCGCGAGTAGAACTCAATATTCGTGATGCGGCCAGCCGCTACGAAAGCGGCACTCAGAATCTAGCAGGCTTTATCGGACTCCTTGGTTCACTGCAAACGCTACAGGAGTTTGGGTTAGCAAATGATCGCTCTGACGTTGGTGAACGCATATTGGATTTAACTGACCATCTGTGCGAAAGTTTGGGTGAATGCGGTTGTAACGTGCTGAGTGATCGAGATAAGGATTCCGTCAAGTCGGGGATTGTTCTGTTTGAGCTGCCGGGGCACGATTGTGCGGCCGTTAAAAAACAGCTTTTCGACGAAAGGATCATTGTCAGCAATCGAGCGGGTAAATTACGGGCTGCGCCACACGCCTACAATGACGAACAAGATATCGAACGCCTTGCCAGCGCGCTCAAGAAAATTCGACATGCCTAGCGTTTTTATTCCGACCTGGAGTTCAGGTGGCACAATGCACGAGTCGATCAACCTTCCAATGTTTCCCAAGGAGCATTTCAGGAAACCATGAAAAAGGCAGTCTACACCGGGTCGTTTGATCCCATAACACTGGGCCACCTCAATGTTATTGAACGAAGCAGCCGTTTGGTTGATCGCTTGATCGTTGGGATTGGGGAGAACAAAGAAAAGTCTCCGTTGTTTGCACCCGAGGAACGTGTGGAGTTGGTTGAGCGAGTCACGAGAGAGTTCGGCAATGTCGAGGTTCGTGTTTTCGAAGGTCTAGCCGTAAAGTTTGTCAAAGACTGCGGGGCAAGCGTCATGATTCGCGGTGTCAGGCCGTTGACCGATATTGCTGCGGAATTCACGATGACCATGGCCAATCGTCGGTTGGACCCGGAGCTTGAAACTGTTTTTCTGATGGCGGACGGCGACTACGCTCACGTTTCCAGTAGTTTGATCAAGCAGATCACGCCGCTGGCAGATGATGAGCAACTAAGTCGCTTTATTCCGAAATCCATTATTCCTGATCTCAGAGCCCGATTGCAGGGTTAGGCTAAAAGGCCGAACAAAATCCAGCTACGGTGTTTGTGAAACAACCACCGTGTCATGAACCCCGGGCAGTACGGCGTCATCCAGAATCATCACGATCCGTTCACCGGAATCCAAACCGACATTGGTCTTGGACCACTTGGCCACGAATTCGGTGAGCTTGCTGAACTCAGGAAATGAATCAAAGACGAAAGGCGCAATTCCCCAATAAAGGCACATTCGTTGCGCCGCGGTTGGGTCACTGGTCAGACATACTGTCGTGATAAAGTCTCGTTGTTTGGATTTGACGAGTGCCGAGCGAGATTCACCGGTGACCATAGCGACGAGTTTCGCGTCCAGACGTCTGGCAATTTGAGCGGCACCGAGCAATACGGATTCCATAATCTCCCACCCAGCGCTGTTCTCGTGGGCACCCAATCTGCTTGGGCGGTAGCGAAGCATTTGCTCCGTTTCTTTCATGATTTTTTTCATCATGCGAACCGCTTCGAGTGGATAGTCGCCGATCGCCGTTTCTCCAGACAACATACAAGCGTCTGCGCCGTCTAAAATCGCATTAGCTACGTCGCTTACTTCGGCGCGAGTCGGCTGTTTCGAATGATGCATGCTTTCCAGCATTTGGGTCGCAACAATCACGGGTTTGCCGTGCTGCAAGCAGGTGCGAATGATTCGTTTTTGTGCCAAAGGTGTTTTTTCAATATCGATTTCAACGCCAAGGTCGCCGCGTGCGACCATTACGCCATCAGCGGCCGCAACAATTTCTTCCAGGTTGTCAAGCGCTTCACGCTTTTCGATCTTCGCAATCACCTGCGCCGAACTGCCCTCTTCAGCCAGTAACGATTTAAGCTCCTCGACTTCGGCCGCGTTTCTCACAAAGCTAAGGCTCACGAAGTCCACGCCGGCCTTTGCGGCCCATCGTGCATTGGTTTTGTCGATATCGCCAAAAGCCGAGATGCTCAAGTGTGTGCCGGGCAGGTTTACTCCCTGCCTGGAGCGAATCGTACCGGCATCAACAACACGGCACACGGCGCGATCATCGGTCTTCTCGGTGACAGTCAGACGGGCGATACCATCAGCCAATACGATGTCGTGGCCAACCTGAATTTCATCCAACAGGCGTGCGTAGCCACAAGTAAATTCGAAAGGATCCTTCGATTCATCGCCACGAATAAACGTAACCGTTTGGTCCAGTTCCAACGGCAACGGTTCGTTGAGCAGTTTGCCCAGACGGATCTTGGGGCCTGCAAGGTCGACCAGAATTCCAACGGGCTTATTCTCGTCCTTTGCAGCGGCTCGAATGGAATCAACAGCTTGTTGGTGGAGCTCGATATTGGCGTGCGCCATGTTGAGGCGAAACACGTCAACGCCATTGGCAATCAGTTTTCTCAGGATTGCAGGATCGCTACTGGCCGGCCCAAGCGTGGCAACAAGCTTGGTGCGTGGAGCATCGGCAATCGAAGGTTTGGATGGTGACATATTGCAAGTCCTTTCTATATTGCCGGTATCGATAGCGGCACCAAGTTGAAAAAAAACGTTTCAGTTTGCGTTCGAGGAACAGCTCGAGCGCAAGGATAGCTCAAATGTTTGATTTTCAACGGTGTTTGAATCCGCGATTGTAACTCTGGGGTGAGGGATTACACCATACCAGCTTTAGCGTGCCGATTGCGAATTCGCTTGTTCTGTACCCGTTGAGTTGACTCCCGCAGCAAACAAATCGTGTTTACAATGCGTTTCCAACTTCTTTGTCATTCCCATTGATATCAAGCCAGGTCACCAAGACATGCCAATTCAATTCCGTTGCCAGTGCGGGAAACGATACCAGGTAAATGAAACAAATGTCGGGCGCCGTTTTACATGTCAAAAATGCAATCAAATAGTTACGGTTCCATCGCCGTCAACCGCTCCAACCCCTCAACGCCCAACGGCAATGCCAGACCCAATGCAGATGCCTTTCCCAGACTTGCCCGAGTCCTATGGAGCCAAGGATCCACTCAGTGAGCCCATTCCGGTTCGACAGACTCGATCAAAACCGAAAGCCAATAAGCCGTGGTTATTGCCTTTGTTGATCGGTGGAATTGCGGTGGTTTCCGTCATGGTCTTAGCGGCCGCAGGCGTACTCATCTATCTGTTGATGTCAGGAGGCCAAGGAGATACAGGAGGTCAATCTGCTGACACGAAAAACCCAGAATCACTCACGATTAAAGAAAATGTTGGCGAGGCATCGGTAAATAATTCTCCGTCCCGTTCTATTGCGGCAGAAATAACTGATGAAGAGATGGAAAAGGTTGCCAAGCAGTTTGCGGTTGCCATGACAAGTCGGAATCCGAACGAGGTTGCGAGGTATTTTGACAATCGTGTTTTCCATGAACGAGTGACGGAAGGCCTTCCCCTTTCGAAAGCGGATGAAAAAAACTTTCGAGACACCGCGATGAGTGAACCGCCGGCACCGATGGCAATGTTGTCAAGAGTGAACGGATTTGAGTATGAGTTTTTAAGGGTCATCGAACGTCAGAACGAACGTCGTGCCATCCTTCGCATGTCTTCGGATCCGGGCGGAATAAACTATCACGAACTGATCTTTGGGCGAAATGCTTTGGGCGATGTCGTTTGCATTGACTTGTTTGTGCTTTCAACGAGTGAACTTTTATCGGAAACCGTCAAGCACGGTGCCTTGATGATTTTGTCTCAGCGGGATACGTCGATACTTGGAAAACTAAAAGGCCAGGATCGAAAAATGATCGAACTGAAAAACAATATGGAGAAAATCAACGAACTGGCTCTGATCAATCCCAAGGGCGCGTTGACAATGATGGAAACCCTTTCGCCAGAATTGCAAAAGTCGCGAACACACATGATTCTGAAATTGCTTCTGACATCTCGCACCGATCCCATCATTTATGAAAAGACTGCAAGAGAATTCAAAACGCTTTTCCCCAATGACCCGGTTTTGGATTTGACCTCGATTAATTATTTGGCAACGACCGGAAAATTCGACGAATGCAGGGCCGCGATCGATAGACTCGATAAATACTTGGGCGGCGACCCGTACCTCGACACACTTAGAGATTCGTTGCCAAGGAGTGGTCCAGTTGGGTTTTAAAATTCGCTTCTCAAACAACCCGATTGGGGAGTCTAGCTGAAATTGGTTTTCGAATGGAGTATGCTGTCAGGGTAGCAATCTCCTCGTAACTGATTTCCAAAGGTACGCGCAATGAAAAACAAAGGTCAGCTTGATCGACGTTCGTTTGTCAAAACTTCGGCTGCAGCTGGTGCCGCTGCAGGCATGGTTCCGTATGTGCCATGGAGCAAATCAGCCTTTGCGAACCGAATGAAGAACGATCGACCTGTCATCGGGTGTATTGGTGTGGGCAGCATGGGATCAGGAGACGCCCGCGGCCATAATCAATTTGGCAGGGATATCGTGGCAGTATGTGATGTCGACGCACAACGTGCTGAGGCTGCTCGCACGGATGAGAATATTGGCAAAGGCAAAGCGGATGCCTATGGCGACTACCGCAAGGTTCTCGAGCGAGACGATATCGAAGTCGTCAGTATCGTGACTCCCGACCATTGGCATGTGGAAGATTGCACTGGAGGCTTTGGCCGCAGGCAAGCATGTGTTCTGTCAGAAACCGTTGACGCTGACGCTTGAAGAAAATCAACTGATCCGCAACGCATGTTTGGCCCATCCTGACCAGGTCTTCTTAGTCGGAACTCAACAAAGAAGTGATCGCGATCGTTTTTTGCGAGCCGTTAATATGGTTCGCAAAGGGCTGTTGGGCCGAATTAACAAGGTCACCGTTGGAATTGATGGCAGCCCTACCGGCGGCCCCTTCCCTGTCGCAGCCGTTCCCGAACACTTGGACTGGAACATGTGGTTGGGACCGGCGCCGAAAGTGGATTATCGCGAACGACGTTGTCATTATGAGTTTCGCTGGTGGTATGAGTACTCGGGCGGCAAATTTACGGACTGGGGAGCGCACCATGTCGACATCGCTCAATGGGCACTCGATGAAAACGGACCAGGTAAAGGTCCCGTTGAAATCGATGGTTCGGCAGCGTTACACCCCGTGCCTTACAAAGATGGATACGCGACCGTCGATGATTCTTACAACACGTCTCATGACTTTGATGTGATCTGTAAATTTGCCAGCGGCGTGGAGATGACGATTACCAGTCGTCCCGACAACGGCATTTTGTTCGAAGGTGAAAAAGGCAAGATGTTTGTCAATCGCGGAAAGATCACGGGGACACCGATCGAAGAAAACTGGGACGCTGGCCAGTTTGGTGATTCCGATGTCGAGGATTTGTACAAAGGCAAACCATTCGAAGGCCACAAACAGAACTTTTATCGATGTATCGCGGAGGGAGGTCTGCCGGTGAGCGACGTCTACTCACACGTTCAAATCATGAACACGTGCCACTTAGCGGCCCTCTCCGCACGTCTTGGCCGCGCCCTGAAATGGGATCCGGAAAACGAGAAAATCGTGGATGACGAACAGGCCGCAACATTCTTCGGCCGCAAACCCCGCGAGGGATTCGAGTACATGGTTTAAGTTTGCGTTCTTGCGAACTTGGTAATTCGATTAAATTCGCGTTGCCAGTTTTTGAGAACCAATTTTGCATCGCCAACACAACAAGGCCGGGAACCATCCCGGCCTTTGTTTTTATTTGACGGTTGGCCAAACGTCCAAAAGTGGGAAAAGCATTCCTGTCGATGTATCTGACTTGGCGAAATCAATCGGCCGCAATCGAATGATTTAGACTTAGCGCCACAGAGGTCACCGAGTGCACATAGAAACGTTGATGGGCGATCTCTGCGCTCTCCGCGCCTCTGCGTTTCAACTGGCTGCTACCTCGGTTTCGGGACTATTCAGGTTGCGAAGTCGAAAAGGTACTGTAGGACAGGTAACAGGATTGAATAACCATTTGGGGAATCAATCTTCGTCGATCGTCAGCAGCCCATCGACTGGCTCAAAACTCAAGTGAGGATTTGGGGAAGTGGAATCAATGGGAGTCAGGTAATCGTTTTCGAGTCGATAATGCATCAGAAACAATGACAGGATTTCGTCGTCGCTCATGTGGCGCAGTTCCTCGTTGACGCCTCCGATGTCTACTTCTTGGCCAACTGAAAAATTCGTCCACTCACCTGCCGAGGTAACGAAGCGGCTTCCTGGGTTTGAGTCTACCCTTGGACCAATGTATGCATAATTAGGATTTGTCGTGAGCTTCAATCGCTCGAAATTCCCATCTGCGTTGGCGAACGCAATAATCCAGCGTCCTCCACTGTATGAATGTGTATATTCTGTAACTTGTCTGATGGTGAGCGTCAGGAATCGTTGACCATCAGCTTGTTCTACAGCGGCAGCCTCAAGGATCGAGTTTGATTCAACCAGATTGTCAGGCGCGTCCATGTTAAAGAATTGGTTGAATCCAAATACAATCAACATCAATATTGCGGCACAAATCAAGAGCCTGATCAATCGAAGGTGCTGCTGCTGCCGCGTATCGGGTTGAGCGTTGGATTGTTCTTCGGCAAAGTACTCTTCGTCATTCGCCTTTGATGAAATGGGCATTGCAGAATTTCTGAGTCAAAGGGACTGGAATAAACGGAAGGTGCACTTCGCAACTAACAATCGCAGAGTCATTCGGCAATGTTGGGGTGAAGCCGAATCTGATCATAAGCGTCAGTTCTCACGGCGCCAAATAGTTTCGGCAAATGTGAACGATCGCGTTCGTGTAAAAGAGGTGCCAAAGTTCAGATAAAACCGCTACTCTTCGATCTGGCGGCCCCAGATGAAGCCGTTTGCGAATTGCAGTGGCCCCAAGGCCGCGTAGACGATCCCCGACCACGGGATCAATTTCGGAAAGCAGGCCAATACGATGGATACAATCGAAACCAGGACATAAGTCAAATGCTCCGAGATCTTCAGCCGGGTCAGCGTGATTTCGTTTCGATTCAAATTGAGCGTCGCGCGTTTGGTGTACGCATAGAAATACATCAGCGCGTACGTCAGGAAAATCGCCAGAAACCCGCAGCTGTACATGATCATCAACGTCCCAATTTGCCCTTGATTGATCTGAATCTGTCCGCGGTTGAACATCAACGTGTAAAGGAATTTGAGCGGGTACACGTACAGAACAATCAGGAACATCTGCACGCCGTTCATGATCACAACGGGGAAGTCCTCCAGTCCGTAGCGACGATGGAACAAATAGTTGTAGTACCAGCACATCATCAGAATCGTAAAGCAGATGGCGAACGCGGGTAGCTTGGCAAACGAGCCCCACAGATCATCGAATGATTTTGGGACCTCGATCGAAACAATGATCAACGTCATCGAAAGCGCAACCAGCGCGTCAAAGATCGCTTCCAGTCGAGAAACGTTTTCACCGCGCCAGCGAAAGTATCGATCGCCCCGTTGCACGATGTCTGAAACGATTTTTGTCATGTCAAACCATCCTCATTTCTTTCGCCAAACGAATGATTGACTGGCCAATCGAAGGATTGACCGGACGCGATTGATTTGACAATGGCCTATCTACGATACGCTACTGGTTCTCAACGCGCCGTCCGAGATATCCTTGCGGCACCAAGCGCCATCCCAGCGGATTTCCTTGACCGCGCGATAGGCGTTCAGTTTTGCCTGACTGATGGTGTCGCCCATTGCGGTCACACCCAGCACGCGTCCTCCCGTTGTGACAACGCGATCACCGTCTCGTTTTGTTCCCGCATGGAAGACTTTGACGTTTTCAATCGCATCGGCCGCATCGAGCCCGCGAATGACTTTGCCTTTGGCATAGGCGTCGGGGTAACCCTCCGAAGCCATCACCACGCAAACGGCAGGGCGCGCGTCCCACTCCACTTGTTCGAGTTCGGCCAGGCGTCCGTCCACCACCAGTTCCATGATCTCAACGAGATCTGTCTGGAGTCGCATCAGCAGCGGCTGACATTCCGGGTCACCGAAGCGAACGTTGTATTCCAGGACCTTCGGTCCACCGGGCGTCATCATCAAACCGGCATACAAGATTCCGCGAAACGGCGTGCGCGAACGCTTCATGTAGTGAATCGTTTGCACGAAAACATTTTCTTCAACCCAAGCCAGCGTGTCCTCGTCGATCACGGGAGCGGGGCAATAGGCACCCATGCCACCCGTGTTGGGACCAAGGTCACCGTCAAGTGCACGTTTGTGGTCTTGAGCGGGAGGCAACGTCAAAATGGTTTTACCATCGGTGATTGCCAGAATGCTGACTTCGGGACCGCTGAGCCGGCTTTCGAGAATGAACTGATTGCCGGCATCGCCGAACTCACGTTGTACTGCAACGCGATCGATCGCAGCGTTGACCTCGTCGCGTGTGGTGCAAACAATCGCGCCCTTGCCGGCTGCGAGACCATCAGCTTTGACGACGAGCGGTACGTCGTTAGGAGAATTGCCAAAGCGTTCGTCGAGAAACTCGTGAGCGCTTGCTGCATTGCGGAACACCCAAAAGTCCGCCGTTGGAACATTTGCTGCCTTCAATGTCTGTTTGCAATAGACCTTGCTCCCCTCCAGTTGGGCGGCAGCTCGGTTGGGGCCAAAGATCCGAAGGCCTTCTTTCATGAAACGATCCACGATGCCCAGGCAAAGAGGCTGCTCTGGGCCAACGACAGTCAGGCCGACGTCATTCTTTTTGGCAAACGCTACCAGTTGTTCGATGTCATCAGCAGCGATTTCGACATTCTCGGCATCAATCGCGGTTCCCGCATTTCCGGGGGCTACAAACACGCGTTTAACCCGCGGGCTTTGTTTGATTTTCCATGCGAGTGCGTGTTCGCGCCCGCCGCCACCGACCACCAATACGTTCATTTTTGTTCCATTCCCTATGATTCAGGTCCATGGTTTAACCTGATTTTCTTTTGATCGCACGACGTCTTTTGCTCGCCGTTGACAGGCCACAATCAGACAACGATCGCCTTAACATTTCAAGGTGCGACGCTTTCGTTATAATGGACAAGCGGCCAAAACGACATGGTCAACGGCCCACAGGTGAAACGGTTCCACATTTTGCGACAATCTGAATGAAGGCGACTGGGAAAATATGGTTCGAAAAACGGGTTTGATGCTGATCGTGGCGGGTGTCCTTTGTTTAAACGCTGGAATGAGCCTCGCTCAAGACGCGTGGGGGCATCTGGCCGGCAAGCTGGTTGCGACCGGCGATGTTCCCGAGGCCAGCGCTGAGGCGGTCGACAAGGACCAGGCGACATGCATGGTCGACGGAAATGCGCCGCTCGACGACAACCTGGTCGTGGGCGACGACGGCGGGTTGCGCGATGTTTACGTGTTGTTGTACTTGGGGCGCGGAGACGACGCACCGGCGATTCATCCGAGTTATGAAGAACTGGCAAAAGAAAAAGTCGTTTTGGACAACGCTCGCTGCCGGTTTGAGCCACATGCGATCGTCGTGAGAACTGGACAGCCGATCGAGTTGAAAAACAGCGATGACGTTGGGCATAATTGTCATATTATCACGCTTAAGAATGAAGAAAATGTCAACTTACCCGCCAATGACAGTGTGGAAGTCAAATTGAACAATGCTGACAAACTGCCCGGCAACGTCGTTTGTGATATCCACAAATGGATGGATGCTGTGATTCTGGTGCGAGACGATCCATATGCGGCGATCTCGGCTGCCGATGGTACGTTTCGAATTGAAAACATTCCCGCTGGCAAATGGCAGTTTCAACTTTGGCACAAGAAAAAAGGCTTCTTGCGAGGTGTTAAGGTTGGCGATCAGGAAACGGGGCGTCGCGGTGAATTTGAGGTCGAAATTACTGACGGCAAAGATCTCGATTTGGGCAGCATCTCGATTGACGTTAGTGACTGGAAGTAATGCGCCAAGAATTTCGTGTCCCGAGATATCCATCGCCAGACCGTCAACACGTCGAACAGCAATTCAACCGATTTCGTCGACCCCGATGGCGAGTGGGTTGGTGTGGATTGACTGTTGTGATCGTGTTTTTTTCAGGTTGCCACGACGAGCGCAAATTGGCACCGGTTGTCGACTCCGATTCGGCAAAGGTTGAGCAAGTCAAAGAAATTGCGCGTTCGCTGGATTGGTAACAACCAATCGAAATTGCCTGATTGATATCGGTGGCTTGGATCGTTTTGTCGCAATCGGGCCATCTGGACGTGAGTTGGTGGAAGATCTGTTGTTGTCGCGGGTATAATGTCGACCGTTAGTTCGCGCCTGAAGCCATTGGCTAATTCGGCAATGATCAGCCATCAATAACAGCTATTCCATGAATGTGAATCGAATCTATTTGAGTGTCGGACTGTTGTTGCTCGCGACAACGGGTTGCGAATCGGAGGTTCAATTCCGATTCAACCAGGTCGAGTTGATCAAACAGGAAAAACTTCAGCTCAGCGATGGCCAATCGTTTGCACCTGAGTACCGCGATCAAATCAACACATTGACCACCGCGTTGTTTGGAACGCCCGACGAACCGGAATTTCCGTTTTTGATGGGCGAAGATGACGAGGCTCATCAGATCCTATCCGTCGAAAACCTGAAGCGAGCCGCCGGACAGACCAACAGCAATCGGCGAGACCAGCACTTGGGCCTTTATCGGGAACACTGTGTTCATTGCCATGGTGTGACGGGCGATGGTGCTGGGCCCACAGCACTTACGTTGACACCTTACCCGCGTGATTTTCGCCTTGGGAAATTCAAATTCAAATCCACACCGCTGCGGACTCCGCCGACAGATCATGATTTGCAGTCGATCTTACGCAACGGAATTCCCGGAACAGCGATGCCCGCATTCAAGGGTTTGCCGGATGATGATGTCGCTGCACTGATTGACTACGTCAAATATCTTTCGATTCGAGGCGAGTTTGAGCGGCCGAATGATTTCTGAGTTGGCCAGTCTGGATGGAGAGCCGCTGTTTCAATTGCCAGAAGCAGCCAAGGCTGCCGATGACGCCGCGAATGACGGCGATGAAACGTTAACCGATGAAATTCAAGATCGATTCTTTGAATTGTTTGGCGACATTTTGACGGACGAAGTTCTTGCGCGTTGGCTTGATCGAGACGATTCGATTACAGATGTCGGCGAACCGCCCGAGGCGTTGTCGCAATTGAGCGGTAAGGAATTTGACGAGCTGGCAAAACAAGGACAAGTGTTGTTCGCGGGGAAAGCGAATTGTGTTCAGTGCCATGGGCCAACGGGTTTGGGTGACGGACTTGCTGGCAACTACGACGATTGGACCAACGAGTGGTTGAAAACGCCAGGAGTCGATGTCCATGACAAAACAACCTATGAGGTTTATCTCGATGCGGGCGCTTTGCCACCGCGCGAAGTGAACCCTCGCAATTTGCAGTATGGCGTGTATCGCGGCGGCGGGAGTCTGACAGATCTTTATCGTCGCGTCTATGAAGGGATCGAAGGAACGCCAATGCCTTCATCCAAAGCACTGAGTGAAGACGAAGTTTGGGCGGTGGTCGCGTACATCAAGTCGCTTCCGTTTGCTATTAAGCCATAGCATCTGATGTAGAAAGTAAATGAATCGATTCTGGGCGATACTGTTTTTCATGGTTCCGGTGCTGGCGGTTGGCACATTCATTTTGGCTGCGCTGGACGTTGGCCCCATGAAAGGCCTGTGGCTGCCCAAAAATATTAACACGCACGGTGAGTCCATCGATTCGCTTTGGAATTTGACGCATATTATCGGCGCCGTGATTCTGATTGGTACTGGTTTTGCGTTAGCGATCGGCGTTTGGAGCTTTGGAGCGCGATCGCACGATCGTTTTCGCTACTTTTCACACAACAATCGACTTGAGGTGCTCTGGTCGATCATTCCCGCAATCGTTCTTGTGTCCCTTGCTTTTGCACAGATGCCGGCTTGGTTTGAGAACAAGCAATCGCACCCGATGGTGACTGTAAACGGTCAGGAGGTTTTCAAATCACCCTTAGCAAGAGTCGTCGCAAGGCGATTTGGCTGGGAAGTTTACTACCCTGGCCCGGATGGAGTGTTGGAAACGGCTGACGATTTGTATTTCGAAAATGAACTCCACGTGCCGTTTGGCGAAGAAGTTGTTCTGCAGTTGGAATCACGAGACGTCATTCATAGCTTTTTCATTCCGTCATTGCGTGTGAAACAGGACATCGTTCCGGGGCACGTTCACAACATCTGGTTTCACGCAACGGAGGCGCAAGAGACATCGTTGGTCTGTGCTGAGTTATGTGGTTGGGGTCACTACACCATGCATGCCCGAGTCTCGATCAAGGAACGTGCAGCGTTTGATTCCTGGATGAGTGACCAGCTCACGGGAGACGCAAACTGAGATGGAAACCACTTTGGCAGAAGAACACGTCGAATCGCACGAGCCCAAGACGTTTTTGGGACGTTATGTCTTTGCTCGGGATCACAAGATCATCGGGCTTCAATTCATATTTTCAACGCTGATTTGGATGTCCGTGGGTGGGTTGCTCGCTCTTGGCATTCGTTGGCAACTTGCATGGCCCTGGTCGAACATGCCGATCTTTGGTGATTGGTTTTTTGCTGCAGAGGGCGGACAGATCACGCCTGAGTTCTACAACGTTCTGTTCACAATGCACGCCACGATCATGATTTTCTTTGTGGTGATTCCGATATTGGCAGGCGGGTTCGGAAACTATTTGATCCCGTTGATGATCGGCGCCCGAGATATGGCGTTTCCGACGTTGAACATGTTGAGCTATTGGTTGCTATGGCCAAGTTTCTTTTGCATGTTTGCCAGCCTTTGGACGGTTGGAGTTGGACCAAGTGCAGGTTGGACAGCCTATCCGCCGCTAAGCGTACTGTTTGGGGAAGGCATCGGATGGTGGGTGCTGGGTCTGATTTTTTCCGGTGTTGCGTCGATGTTAGGCGCGATCAACTACATCACGACCATCATTCAGATGCGCGCGCCTGGCATGACGTTCATGCGAATGCCGATGACGATCTGGGGATTGTTCATCACTTCTATCCTGCAAGCGTTTGCTTTGCCTGTTTTGACGGCGGCGTTGTTTTTGCTTTTGTCTGACCGCGTTGCGGGAACGTCGTTCTATTTGGCCGAAGGACTTGATTTGGGTGAATCTGTGCGGATCGAAGGAGGCGGTGAAGCGTTGCTTTGGCAGCACTTGTTCTGGTTCTATTCGCACCCTGCTGTGTACATCATGATCCTGCCGGCAATGGGAATGATTTCGGATATTTTAAGTTGCTTTTCTCGCAAGCCGCTGTTCGGTTATCGGCCAATGGTTTTTTCGATGATGTCGATCGCCGGCATGGGGTTCATCGTTTGGGGGCACCACATGTTTGTGTCCGGGATGAACTATTATCTCTCAGTGACGTTTTTGATCTCGACGATTCTGATTGCGTTGCCGAGTGGCGTTAAGGTCTTCAATTGGCTGGCAACAATATGGGCTGGTCGGCTGCAGCTGACGGCATCGATGTTATTTGCGCTGGGTTTTGTGTCGATGTTTGTGATCGGGGGATTGTCGGGTGTTGTGATGGCGACACCCGCGGTCGACATCATGGTCCACGATACGTACTACATTGTCGCTCATTTTCACTATGTGTTGTTTGGCAGTAGCATCTTTGGAGTCTTCGCGGCGATCTATTTCTGGTTTCCCAAGATGTTTGGCCGAATGATGAATGAATCGCTCGGCAAAATTCATTTTCTGATTTCGTTTGTGGCAGTCAATCTCACGTTTTTCCCAATGCACTTTTTGGGTGCTCGTGGATTCCCAAGACGTTATGCGGATCCGTACCAGATTGAAATATTCCGCGATCTGTTGCCAATCAATCAACTCATCACCTACGCCGCAATTGCGATGGCGATTGGACAGGTGTTTTTTATTCTGAATTTTTTGTGGAGCATACGTTTTGGACGTCGTGCGGAAACCAATCCGTGGCGCGCGAATAGTTTGGAATGGGCAACGGCGTCTCCACCGCCGCATGGCAATTTTGAATTTCAGCCGAGAATCATTCGCGGGCCCTACGATTATGGGAATCCGGCCAATGAGCTGGATTATTCTCCGCAATATGAAATGGCGACATTGAAGAAGCAAGATTCATGAGTAGTTCCTCCAATTCATTACCAGACTATTCCCGTTGGCCGGCGTTTTGGGGGCGACTCGTTGTTGCTGTTTCGTTTGTGTTGATTTGGTTTGGCGGTTTGGTGACAACGACGGATGCGGGGATGGCGGTTCCCGATTGGCCGAATACGTACGGCTACAACATGTTTGCCTATCCGATTTACGATTGGTTTTTTGGACCGTGGGATTTGTTTCTGGAACATGGCCATCGGTTGCTTGCCACTGCGGCTGGTTTTTTCTCGATCGTTTTGTTAGTTGTTACCTGGAAGCGAGACTCTCGTCCGGTGATGCGCCGCTTTGCTTGGTTTTTGTTGGCGCTGGTAGTGTTCCAAGGCGTTTTGGGTGGTGTGCGTGTTTTGTTTGACGACCGTGCGCTGGCGAAGATTCATGGTTGCGTAGGGCCGATTTTCTTTGTGGCTTCCGTTGCCTTTTGTGTGTTGGCGTCACGGTGGTTTTACCGCGAGGTGCGGGGACGGACGTCGGCGATCGAGGCAACACGTTACTTCAGTCGCGGGCATGCAGCGGGGATGCTGGGGGTTTCGTATTTGCAACTTGTGATCGGTGCCTTCATTCGTCACGTCGGCGCTGAGGCCAGCATGAAAGGGTTCCTGCATCTCGTTTACATGCACGTTGGTTTGGCTGTGTTGATTGTTTTGGGAACCCTGCCCTATTGGCTGAAGACGCGGAAAGCTGGTGCGGAGTACCAGAAGCTGAAAACGCCGGTCAACATTCTGGCGTTGCTGGTCCTTGTTCAGTTTTCTTTGGGGCTCACGACTTGGGTTTTGAAATATGGCGTACCGGGGTGGGCGGATCGATGGGAATGGACTGCCCAGTTTGTGATTCGCGAGAAGTCGTTTTATCAAACCATACTTGTAACGGCGCATATGGCGACCGGCTCGCTAATTCTGGCGTTTTGGACCGTACACGTGACGCGGATCTGGCATTTCTTCGACTGGAGTCGGGAAGCGAGACGCGACATTTTGGCCCGCGCGAAAACGGCAGAAATTGGCTAAAATCGCAGTTTGCTCATGAATTGTCTGAGAATGAATTCTCGGAATGAATCGTTTGGCTTAGGAGATCCCGATGAGTACTGATTTGCCGCAAGATGCAACTCAAAATGATCAATCGGGCATGGCGACCAACCGCTTTTCTGCCATCTCTATCCCACCACGATGGGTCGCGTATTTTGAACTGACTAAGCCACGTATTTCCACCATGGTATTGGTGTCGATTGTGGTTGCGGCGGTTGTGTCCAGCGGAGCAACTGCAGGATTTGGTGTGCTGTTCCACGTTGCACTTGGCATGTTTCTCATCGCCGCCAGCGGAAATGCGATGAACATGTACCTTGAGCGCTATTCTGATTTTTTAATGTCGCGAACGGCGAAACGGCCATTGCCTGATCGTCGCCTATCGGCGCAGGACGTCACGTATTTTGCCGCGGCGACGTTTGGAGTTGGCGTTGGTTACATGGCGTTGACGCTTAATTGGCAGACTCTTGCTTGTGCGGTCACGACATGGGTTTTGTACGTGTTCGCGTACACGCCGTTGAAGCGAATGACGCACTTGAATACTGAGGTTGGCGCGGTCGCGGGGGCGCTGCCGATTGTCTGTGGTTCGCTCGCGGCGACAGGTGGAGTTGAGCCGTTTGGCATGGGGCTATTCACCATGTTGTTGTTTTGGCAGTTTCCACACTTCATGGCGATCGCCTGGTTGTACCGCGAGCAATACCGAGACGGCGGGCTGAAAATGTTAACCGTAACGGAGCCGACGGGTTATGCGGCAGGTGGTAAGGCTATTGTGACGGCGGTACTCACCGGATTGGCGGGACTGATTCCGGTTTTTGCGATTACCAATACTTGGGCCGTCATTGTGTTTTCAATGATCAATGTCGTGCTTGCAGCCTATTACCTGATGTTCTCGATTCGATTCTTTCGTAGTCGAAATGATCAGACTGCTCGTCGTTTGTTGCGATACTCAATTCTATATTTGCCGCTCTATATGGTTTTGTTGCTGGTGTTCAATCGTTTGTAGTTTGAGCGAACACTAGATTTCTGTCACTTGATTTGCGTTGGATCAGATTGAGCACCGCGACCCATCAGAATCTGGAACATCAGTCAGCCGTACCGGTTTCCAACGGTAAATTCGCTGTTTGGGTTTTCTTGAGCACCGAGATCATGTTTTTCTCGGCATTGATCGGTTCGTACATTGTGTACCGTTTTGGCGTGAATCCTCAAGATTGGCCCAAGCCGTCTGAGATGTTGATGATCGAGTGGTTGGGCGGATTGAATACAACACTTCTGCTCGGTTCCAGCGCCACGATCATCATGTGTCTGGAAAATGCGAAACGAAATCGAGGGGTTTCGGCTCGACGTTGGTTGTGCGTAACGATCCTGTTGGGGTTTGGATTTCTGGGAATCAAGTTTTGGGAGTACTGGCAAAAATACGAACATGGCATGATGCCTGGAAGTCTCGGTCAGCGGCACTATTCCGTTGCGGATGCCAACTTTCTGTCCGGTCTGGCTGATGCAATGCGAACCCCTGACGAGGTGGCATTGGACAACGAAGGAGATGCGACCGTTTCCATTGAATCAAATTCACTTGCCCGAAAATTTCGTTTTGGCGTAATTGATTGGGCAAATCGTGAACTTGCCAGCCAGGAAAATCCAATTGACGCAACTGAGTTGGTTGCTGCGATTGAGGATCTGACCAGAATCGCAGGACCGACCGGAAAATACCACGAGACTTGGAACCGCTATGTCGAGCATGCAAAGAAACGATTGACCGAAGTCGATGCATTGTTGGTAGTCGCTGGAAAATCTTTGTCAGAAATACAACAGGAATTGTCGTCAGGGGATTCGTCGCGAGAGCAGGAAGCGGCTGAGGTAACGGCGACGATCACAGAACTTGAAAAAGAAAAACGAGAACTCGGCGATCGAATTGAGGCGATCGAACAACTCGCACTCAAAGATGATTCTCATGGATTGTCCGAACATTTGGGGCGTCCTGTCCCTGCAGTCATCAAAAACGGAACGTTGTGGATCAACTCGTATTTTATGCTGACGGGGTTTCATGCGATCCACGTTTTGGGCGGCGTCATTGCATTGATGGTGCTGTTGACGTTTACGTTGAATTCGGCGCGAGCCGGGTTGATTGAAAACGTAGCGCTATACTGGCACTTTGTCGACATCGTCTGGATTTTCTTGTTCCCACTTCTCTATTTGTTGTGAGGAAACCATGGAATCGGTCGAATCAAATGAACCCATTGGAAGACGATGGTTGTCGTTGTTCGTTGTGCTGGTCGTTTTGACGATTGCTTCTTTTTCGATCGCCAATTCCTCTCTGATGTCGAACGGAAACACGGGAACACTATTGATCATGGCGATATCTGGCCTCAAGGCCTTGATTGTTGTGATGTTTTTTATGCATTTGTGGTGGGAAGGTGCGTGGAAGTATGTGGTGACGGTTCCCGCCGTGATCGCTGCCGTATTGCTGACACTGGCACTCATCCCCGACATCATGCGTCGCTTTGAGAGCTTTTCCAATCATCGATCCGGATTCTCAGGATACAAAGCGGAAAAGATCGCTGGCGATGAACAGGGAGATGGTGTGTGAACATTCGTTGGTTGAATGTCATGTTGTGGATCATGGTGCTCGTGTTTGGCGCGGCAACGTTTGTTATGTACCGCATGCGCCCAAGTGAGCCAGTCATTGTTGACGGTCGATATTTTGAGGATGTTCCTTGGAAACACCTTGCCAACGTCGAGCGATTCCAATTGACCAATCAAGATAACAAAACGTTTGATTCAGCGTCTTTGGACGGGCAGGTTTATGCCGTCAGTTTTTTCTTTTCAACGTGTCCGACAATATGTCGCGATTTGAATCGCACCGTGTCGCGGTTGAATGAACAGATGAAAAACGATGAGATTCGATTCGTGACGATCAGTGTCGATCCCGATGTCGACACGCCGGATGTTTTAAAAACCTATGCGCCGGAGTTTGGTGCCACGGCAGGCCGATGGGATTTTTTGACGGGCCAGATGTATCGCATCAAGCGACTGGGCGAAGATGTCTTTCGTGTCGTGATCGACAAAGCCGTCCATACCGACAACATTCTATTGATTGACAAGTGGGGCCGATTTCGCGATCGCTTCAAATGGGACGACCCGCTTGAGATGAAACGATTCGTTGAGGTAGCTCGTGAGTTGATGTCCGAAACCGAACCACCGCTCGACACGGTCGTGAACACTCGCTGTGCCATGGCCAGTACGGCGGGCGTAAGTTGGGAAACGGAGTCCTGGGTTCGAGAATTTCGTTTGACCGACAGCCATGAGAAACCGTTTTACTCGCGCGACATAACGGGAAAGGTCTGGATCGCCAATTTCTTTTTTACAAGTTGCCCGACGATTTGCCCCAAGCAAATGGCGTATTTAAGTGGACTGCGCTCGCGAGTCGACAGCGAAGTTGAATTCATAAGTATCTCGACGGACCCAGTCACCGATACGCCGTTGCGGCTAAGTGAATATGCGCAGAAGTATCGGGGAGAATCGCCAAGTTGGAGGTTTCTGACGGGGCCGCAAAAGTTGATCCCGAGGATTTCTGCTGAGTTTTTCAAGGCCTCCAGTGGCGAGGCCCATCACTCGACCGAACTTTTTGTTGTTGATCGGTGGCATCAACTGCGAGGCCGCTTCGATTGGCAAAAGCCGGAGCACGAAGCTCAAATGATGAAATTGATTGCCGAACTCCAGGCTGAACGAGAACCGAAGACCGATTTTGAATTGGTTTCCCCCGAATAGATTGGACGTGAAAGCACCATGCAACTAACTGACGTATTGCCTCATGTGAACGCCGCGCTGAATGCCTTGGCAACGGTGTTGTTGTTGGTGGGATACGGCTTGATTCGTGCCAAGCGGATTGAGGCGCACCGCAATGTCATGATCAGTTGCTTTGGAGTGTCATGTGTTTTTCTGATCAGTTATTTGACCAACTATGCTGTCCAAGGTGGAAATACCGAGTTTCCGAAAGAAGAATATCCGTTTGCTGCGAAAATCTACTATCCGTTTTTGGCGGCCCACGTAATTTTGGCGGCGTTGGTTCCCTTTTTGGCGTTGCGTACCATTTACCTTGGCCTTAAACGCCGTGATGCGGCACACCGCGTGATCGCGCGCTGGACGTTTCCGATTTGGTTGTACGTTTCGATTTCTGGCGTCATCGTCTATGCGATGATTCGTTGGATGTATCTGCCGACGGAGGTGTGATTTGATTCCTTGCCGATTGAGCACATCGAACTTCTGTCGTCGTGTGTCAGCGTTGTTGGTAGTGTTGTGTGTTGGGTTGGTGTTTCCCGAGCCGCTTTTGGGGTGTCCCGGGTGTAAAAATGCCCTTGCCGACTCACACCAGGATTTCGCGTTTGCGTTCAGTGTTGTTTTTCTGATGTCGGTCCCGTTTACCTTGTTGGCCTCCTGGGTGTTCACGATCTGGCGTTTGAAGAACCCAAGGCAGCCGATAAAGAATTGACTTGCCTTCGTTCGTAGGGCATGCCGTGCGTGCCGATTGAGCGCCATGCACATTATGACGAAATCGTTACTCGGGGTGCCATTTGTTATTTCAAGTTTTTTAACGCCTGAAGCAATGGTTTCATACTTGCGGGCGGATTCAACCGTTTTTGGATACGCAGCATCTCGCGTTCCCCATCCGAATCGGCATCGATGATTTCAATGCCAAGGATCACTTTTTCTCGCTGAGCCCCGGTGCCGAAGAGCCCCTCATCGTCAAGGTGCTTGAGAGCGCTTTCAAAAACCTTCTTCATACGCTTTTGTTTGGTGACACTCCATTTCTCAAGCGAGCCAAAATTCAATTCCTGAGCCAGCGATTCTGTATGTTCCTTTCCCGCGCCGTAAAGCGACAAATCGGGTGACATTGCCCATTTAACAACCGGCTCTTCGCCAAAAATCTTGTTCTCGGTGGCGGCTCGTTCCTCGGTGTTACAAAAGGGGGTCAGCAGAGACACATCGTCGTTGGTTTCAATACCAAACAAAAAGAACCTTTCATTGGAGTGGGATTCGATCACTTCGGTCCAAGCAGTGCGCAGCGCCGCAATCAACCGTGCCTCAAACGTACCCCAATCCAATTCAACAGGCTCGCGATCGAGTGCATCGAGGTAGATTTTCGTTGGCTTGCCGCCATATTCGGTAATCAATGCAAACAATTCGTCGTCGCAATATTCCTGCGCTTTTAACAACAAATTGTAACCAGGGTTTGAACGGCTCGATTGATTCACGTCCGCTCCGTATTCCATCATCAAACGGAAAATTTCCAATCGCACCGGCAACCGTTCTTCCGGGCAGGAATTCACTAGCCTCGAGATCGACCAACCGAGATTCGGGTGGACCCCCGAATCCAGAAGCAATCGAACCTTCTCGATATCCATGGCCCCAATCGCATACCAGAGTGCCGACAGCCCCAGCTGGTCGACTTGGTTAACTTCTGCACCGAGATCAATACACTTGGCAAGCAATGGACATGCAAATGTGTCCGCACAAGAATAGAACATGTCCTGTCGTTTCGCGAGTTCGGGATTTTTATCTAGAAACCTCAGGGCTTCATCCACACGTTGCTCACGACCGAGGCGGTAAAACTCACTTTTTTTTGGGTCGTCGTTCAATCAAAATCCTCCGAATCGAAATTTATCGCCGTTCAGCAAAGTCTGCGGTCCAAATCAGGAAAAGAAAACAGCAAGCCAGACCGTGGGTTTGTTGGGTGTGGTCCAGGCAACGCGATGGCGGCAGTGTTTGGGGATCTGGATGAAGTCACCGGGCTTCATGGTTTTTGAATCACCGTTTTCAAATTCGATAATCGCTTCCCCCTCAAGAACAGCGACCCATTCATGCTCCGACTGGTCGTACCAGAATCCTTCCGCACTGGCTTGCCCGGTCGAGACGATTCGCTCGATGCGCACGTTTGCGCTTTGCGTCAAGACAGAAGTCAGTTCCTCTGTCGCTGATGAATTCAAGCCTGAAAACAGATTCCCGTTTGTTTGCTTCATCGTTCTAGTGGGTCGGCAGTTGATTGAGCCAACTTTCGATTTCTAACCGAAGCGTTTCGAAAGTCGCTACGTAGAAATGGTCTGCATTCGCGACCTTGGCAAACGTAACGTTGTCCCTATTCTGTGCAACTGATGACGCTAATTCCTCAACGCCTTCGAAGGCGGGATGCTCGTCCAGTTTCCAGTTGTCCAAACGTCATCAAGAGTGGCTTTTCGACCTGTGCGATGAAACGATTCCAGTCAAAGAGATTTTCGGGGCCATATTTTTTGAGATAGGATTTTGCTTGCATCCAGGTCGGAAACGGAAATTCAAACTGAGCGAGGTCACTCCCCTGCCCTGCCTCAACAAGTGTCTGCGCGCGGCGATACGATTCCATGAAACGCTCTGACGCTGCGCAATGTTGAAACAGTTCGTGGTTCAATCGCGTTGCACTGAGCGCCGCAATCGCCGTTACTGTTTCATCTGCCGCAAAGGCTTCGCTGTAGATGGACTTGATCGCTCCCAGGCTATGCCCAACCAAGGCGACGCGATTGCAACCGCGATTGAGTTTCAGATAGCGAGTCCAGGCCGGGAGATCGAATCGACACTCGTCGACATCCTCCATGGCTGATCCATCAATCACACTTCGCCCAGATCGCGTCGTCAGGTTCAGAAAATCGTGGCCTCGCGTGTTGGCGATCACAACGGGGACACCCAGATCGACAAACATTTTCGCGAGAAAGGTCAGCAAACCTGAGGAATAGAAGTTTCCGCCCAGCCCATGAACAATCACGGCTCCGTCGATGGGAACCTGAGGAGCGCCGTGTGAGTCGGCAAAGAAACCATGTAGCCGAACTCGGTCCTCCGTTGTCGTCCAGACAATTTCGCCTTTCACGCTGCCTTCCTATTCACTCGTAGAAACAAAAAAAACGCATGACGACAGAGCCGACATGCGTTTGTGATTTTACACGGACAGTTGGGCCGAGGCACCAAGCGTCACGTCAAACTCGTCTTCAAACCAATTCCCTTTTGACTTCGTTCGCCATGTTCATCCCCATTCATGATGTTCATTGCGAACGGAATCTGCCAGTTTTCCTTTATTGCTGTTGTCCAGCCGGAGCGCTCAATTGCGACAGAACCTGTAATACACCATTGAGGTGTGCGAGTCGCGGTCCATAGCGATCGACAAACTCGTTCAGTGCAAATTCGCCATCGATCAGATTATCAAAGTTGTCTTTGACATCGATGGTGAGGTTTTCCAGGAACTCTGTTTGAACCTGGCTCAACGCTTCGGCAGCCATACGGCAGCGTCGGGCAAGAACCGGGTTGGCATCTCGCCATTGTCCCAGTTCGTTGGCTCGTTGTCGTTGAGCAGCATTCATCTGCTCGACCATATCTTCAAGCAATTCGTTTTGGCGTTCCTGTCCGACTATTAATTGACGCAGAAGATCTGCGAGTTCATTGTCGTTGGATTTTCCACGTTTCGAAACTGGAGCTTCCGTGTTGGAAGGACTAACATCGATTCGAAAAACGGGAGAGACATCGTGCGGTTCACGCGACATTCCGATACTCCATTTGGGATAATTTCGGGTTCACTAAACCAAGTATAAACACGGTGCGTGCGCGTGTCGAGTTATTGAAAAAAAGTGAATGCGAATTTCTGAAGTGTTTTTTGTGAAGGTTGGCCAAAAGACATGACCGTTTTATTTTAACTTCGTTCAAAACGGAATTTTCCTTCCGCTTTGCTCAATCACTCGTTTTTCACATGCGATCGTAGCCTGCAATTTTAAAGTCAAACGGGCCGTCATCCGATGGCATGTAGGTTGACCGTTGACAAATGGAAAAGACCAACTATCTGACGCGAGCAATCGTTGTTTTTGGAGTGTTTTTCATGGATGAACGTTTGCGATTTTCATAGGAGCCCGGATGGACTTTTAATGCTGTCAGTTTTGCGACAGGTGTGATCGTTACAATCCCTACAGCCGTTATCGTCAGATTATTTTATGAGTGATCCTGCATCAACCCAACGACATATCGCGTTCCTCTCGGCAACCGCTTTTGAGGGGCTGGGGATAAGTGGCGGAGCTTTGATCGTCAACGGCGTTGGGCGTCCTATTGAGTTTCACTGTAGTACACCCGTCGCGGCAAACCGTACACAGGAAATCCTGTTTGGGGCGACACTCGATGCATTCCTGTATTGTGAACAAGTTGGGCAGGCCCTGTTATCGGAAATGAAAACCCAGCCGGATTTGATCGTCGTTAATCAAGTTCAATTGGCGGAGCTGCCAGGTTTTACATCCATTCCCGTTGTTCTGTTGTCAAATGACCTTTCCAAGAACGAGTTGACCGAAGTAACGGCAGGTCACTATCGCTACTCAATTGGCGACAACGAGGTGACGTTTTTGACCAGCCTGGCTGACTATTCGCCGTTCAAGGATTTGCTTGATGCGTTTCATCGACAACTGCCGATCGATGAGCCATTTGAGCGTGTGTCGCAGGCTTTGGACGAGGCCCACGCGGTCGCTCGATAGGATTTTGTCAATGGAATTGTTTGCCGGTTGAGCAACGGATTGAATTTGGATGTCAGGGATCGACACAAATCACGACTGGAACCGGCAATTGGGGCAGCCACTGTTTGTCGAAATAACGACGACATTAGTGGATTCGAGTACGAATGGTCCGCGTATCTATTCGATGCCTTTGCGATCAAAACGGCCGAAGGTCCAGAGCTTTATTTTTGGTGAAAACGCAACGTTGCTGGGGACGCGTGAAGGCAAGGGCGAATCGCGCACAGCGTCAGCGGATGATCAAGCGAATTTGCCGAAAGTAAAACGACCTGCGCAACATACCCGCGTTAAGCCTCCCAAAGACGTTGTCAAACTGGCCGATCGGCTGTTCTACCTTTTGCAGCCCCCGCTGGAATATTTATTGCAAGGCTGCACGTTGGAATTTCCCTTTGAGCCATTCAACTACCAATTCGCCGGGATCTCGTTTTTGTTTCCTCGGCATTCCGCTGTGCTTGCTGATGAAATGGGATTGGGGAAAACCATGCAGGCGATTTCCAGTATGCGGATGTTGTTGCGGAGCGGCCAGGCTCGAAAGATTCTGCTGATTTGCCCCAAGCCACTTGTGACGAACTGGCTTCGCGAGTTCAAACTCTGGGCACCCGAGATTACGGTTGTTCCCATTGCTGGTTCGCAGGCACAACGGAAATGGCTTTGGCAAAACGATCACACTCCCGTGAAGATCGCCAACTATGAATTGCTGACGCGCGACCAAGAGTACTTTCTCGATGACGAGTCACTTCAGCACTTTGATCTCGTTGTATTGGACGAAGCCCAACGGATCAAGAATCAAGACAACGCGACCAGCAAAGTCGTTCGACGAATCAGTCGCGACCGCAGTTGGGCTATGACCGGTACGCCGATCGAAAACTCCATCGAAGACTTGATTGGGATTTTTGAATTTGTTTCACCGGGCTTGGTCGCGCCACACATGAGCATCAAGCAGATTCGAGATCAAGTCCAGGATCAAATCATTCGTCGAACCAAAGACGTCGTGATGACCGACATGCCTCCGAAGATGATCCATGACGAATTTCTGGATTTGTCTCCGGAGCAATGGGAAACGTATTCCAAAGCCGAAAAAGATGGCGTGATTCGTTTGAACGATTTAGGAGATCACGCACAAGTCAAGCATGTTTTTGAGTTGGTGCTGCGTCTCAAACAGATCTGCAATTTTGATCCAGCAACTGAATCCAGCAGCAAAGTTGATCGTTTGGTTGCGGATCTGGAAGAAGTCGCAGCGAGTGGACAGAAGGCGATTGTTTTCAGCCAATGGGTTGGGGCGCTCGACAAGATCAGTGAACGGCTTACGCGCTTCAATCCCTTGGCGTTTCATGGTCGGATTCCGTCGGCGAAACGTGATCCTATCCTGAAAGAGTTCAAAGAGAATCCCGAACGCCATGTGATTCTGATGAGTTACGGCGCGGGTAGTGTGGGATTGAACTTGCAGTTTTGTCGCTACGTATTCTTGTTCGATCGATGGTGGAATCCGGCCATTGAAGATCAGGCAATCAATCGAGCGCATCGAATCGGTGCAGCAGGAAGTGTGACCGTCAACCGAATGATCATGGCGGAAACGATCGAGCAGCGAATCCACGACGTGTTGGAGGCCAAGCGGGCGTTGTTTCGCGAAATATTGTCAGACAATGAAGAGCCTCCGAATCTTTCGTTAACACAAGACGAGATTTTTGGATTGTTTGATCTGCGAACCCCAAAAGGGCAGATCTTGAAAAAAGCCGGCTAAGTACGTTTTCTTATGTTGCCACGACCTTGGAAGCATTGGCAATTGCATTGTGAATCTGATTATCGACAATTGAAATTTCGAATTGCAGGATCAGCCAAGCTATCTTAGATGTCAAAGCCACAACACAACTCATATCCGCCGTGGTCGCCAAGGTTTTGGAACGGGATGCGAATTGGTGCGTTGTACCGTCTATTGGCCGAAAATCGCTTTCGCATTTCTCCGACCCGTATTCCCATGACGGGTTTGGCAACGGGAGTCAGCTGCATCAATTCGGTATTGGGGTCGCTGCAAAGTCTTGTTTATGGTCGACGTATCGCATCGGCAACGCTTGAGCAGCCGCCCGTTTTTATCGTCGGTCACTGGAGAAGTGGAACGACATTGGTTCATGAATTGTTGACCTTGGATTCTCGGTTCGCTTTTCCCAGCAACTTTGATGCATTCTGCCCGCATCACTTGTTGATTTCGAAATGGTTCATGCAGCCATTGCTCAATCTGTTACTGCCGGGCAAGCGGCCGATGGACGGAATGTCGTTGGGTGCATCGAGTCCACAGGAAGATGATTTTGCGTTGATCTCGTTAGGTGCACCGACATTGTATCGAAAGATCGCGTTTCCGAATCATCGATTTGAATTGCCGGCGGGGGATCTGGAAACAGAGACTGGGCCTTCATTGGAGGAATCGCTTCGATTTTTCTTCAACGTATTGAACGTTCATTATCGTAAGCAGCTTGTGCTCAAATCCCCGCCGCACACATTTCGAATTCAGCAACTGGCGAAATGGTTTCCGGGTGCAAAATTTGTTCATGTCGCCAGGAATCCTTTGCAGATCGTTCCGTCAACGATGAAACTTTGGCGAGCGCTCGATTGGACGCAAGGCTTTCATCTGCCTCGATATTCCGATGAAGAGTTGTTGGAATATGTGTTGCGTGAATTCGAACACATGTATCACGACTTTGACGCGCAGTTAACACAACTCAAACCTGAGCAGTTTGTGGACATTCGATTCGAAGAGTTGATCAACGAACCACTGCAGACTTTGGGGAATATCTACGACCAGTTTGGGTTTGGCGATTTCGCGAAATCGGCCCCGACAATCGAGAGCTACTTTGCTGAAAACCGATCGGTGAAGCCGAGTAAAAATACTCAAGACGAACGGTTGCGCGAAACGATTGCCGATCGATGCTCCGATTATCTGAGACGCTTTGGATATGAAGTTGATTAAGGCTGGATCGACCAGCCGTGCGGGATTTGCAGTGCTTGCTCAATGAGCAGTAGATGGCCCATCTGCCGACAGTAGGTTGTAGCACCACCGCATTCAAAAATTATTTTTCTGCACTTGAGTTTTGCGTCGTCAGTGAACTCGTCGTTTGAACAAGTGGGACGGCGGACATCATTCGGCTCTTGAACGCGATCTCGTCTCTTCGTTTTCGTTGTGCGTTTTTAACATGTTGCGGAAGCTCGGATTCCTTTAACTCCTCGCGAAATTCCTGCGGTGTCATTTTCAAACGATTCCAATATCGAAGACGTGCAATACCGTAATCGATCGACGTAAGTACAAAATACGACACGGCTACATACATTGCCGAGCTGAAGACTAATTGAGGCATTTTTACAAACCATGTTTCACGTTCGACAAACCATAAATCGAGGAATTCGGGGCCAAGTCGTTGGAAAACCGCAAACGTCACGACGATCAAAATTGAAATCTGTAACATTCGAATTCCCATATCCCCGATTCGCTGAGCCAGAGTCAGGCGTTGTGGGCGGCCAAACGGATTCATGTGGCTGATGTCGAATAGTTGTCGTTGGGGAATGATGAACCCCTTTTGAGCCAAATGGCTGGCCATGGCCAACAACATGACTCCAGACAAGGTTGCAAATAGCAGTCCCAGAAATGGCAAACCGTTGGTCAACGGCAGTTTACTGACATCCTCGGCGCGAACTGTGCTCGCCTGCCAATAGGAAGACGTCATATCGGAAAGAAGCCCTTGGCCAAAAACGGTCAGTGTCCAAACGGCACCAATGGCTACGACAAATTGAAATCCGATCGCAAGTTGCCGGCTATACGGCACAAAACCATGTTGGCGAGCACGCAGCAGGCGATGGACGGTTGGATCAAATTCCGCTTGTTCTCGATCTTCGCTCATGGGCCCTGCAGGTGTTCGGTGAGTTTTTGCGTTACCAGGCTCATGTCATCGTGCATCACGTAAACGCCGCCGCTGATCGTTAGGAACATTGCGCCCCAAAACAAAATTGAGTTGACGCTCATTCCCGAAAAAACCGAGTTGAAATACGGAACCATGCGCTGAATGATTCCCAATAGCAGCACTCCGCTAAAGTAAGCCGCCATTGCAGGTCCAAGGGTTCGCAGCGAAAGCCAGATGCAGTGATCGAGCAGCGTCGCAAAACATTGCAGGTGCGTGTCTCCTGAGATTGCCTGACCAATGGGTAGCACTTCATACGAATTCAAAACGGATACGAGAAACGTCTCCGGGCCTTTCATCAGAATGTAAACGCTCAGCGAAACAATCCACAACAGTCGCGTTGTCGGGCAGAGCTCTGAATTCCAGTTCCATCAAATATCCAACGCATCCCCGTTATTTCCGAAAGCACTTCGCCGACCAGCAAGATCGAAGAAAATAAAATGGCGACTCCGGCGCCCAACAATGTTCCCAGCAGCAATTCGCCGGTAAGCAGTTCGCAAAGACCGCCAATCGTCGTGGGAACAACGACTTCTTGATCGACCAGTGAGAAAAGGGCGAAACTACAAGTGATCGCAAACGCAATTCGATACCGATACGGAATCTGCCGACTCGAGAATAGCGGCGCCACCATAATTGCCGAAGCAACGCGACAAGTGACACACAGAAATAGAACGGCCCACGACGCCATCCACCTATTCCCTTTCCAGATCCGAGTAAATCGGTTGCGTGACCAGCCAAGGCGTTTCCAGATAGGACTTGCTGGTTTCGACGAAACGCTGCGATAGCCATGGCAGCGCTAATATTACCAACGTAAACATGATCAGCAGTTTCGGGATCGTCGACAATGATTGTTCTTGAATCTGAAACGTCGATTGGACAAATGAGATACCGGCTGCAACTACCAAACCGGCGAGAAGGATCGGGCCGATGCTGACCAAACCTGAGATCAATGCCTCGCGGGCCATGTCGATTGCGTATTGAGCATCCATTTGATCGTCTCTGAAAACAAAACAATTTGTTCGCGGCAATGCCAATATCAAGCGACGCTGCCGAAGCTCTGCAAGAGCATTCCAATCACAAGATTCCAACCATCAACCATTACAAACAAAATCAGTTTCAACGGTAGGCTGACCATCGATGGCGGCAGCATCACCATGCCCATTGAGACGGTCATCGTGGAGACAACCAGGTCAAGAATCAGAAAGGGCAGAAAAATCTGAAAGCCCAAGAGAAACGCGACCTTCAGTTCGCTCATCAGAAACGCAGGCAAAATGACGTTGAGCGGTGCCTCAGAGATGTCATTTGGCACCTCTGAATTTTCACTCGGATTCGCATGGCGATAAAACACATAGACAGCTTCTTCATTCCCCGCCATTGAGATTTGACGCGTCATAAAGTTCTTTACGGGAGGAACCGCGTGTTCCAGAGCGAATCTCCAGTCCAACGAGCCGTCGGAACGGTATGCAGGATCGATCGCTTCGGTTTTGACTTGTTGCCAAATGGGCGTCATGACCAGAATCGTGACAAAGAAGCTCAGGGCCATGATGATTTGATTCGAAGGAAGTTGTTGAGCGCCAATCGCCTGTCGAAGAAGTCCCAAAACAACAAAGAGCCTGACGTAACACGTGGTGGTCATCAGCGCCATCGGAATCAATCCGATTGCCGCAAACGTAAGGACAGTCTGTACGGGTGAACCTGAACTTCCCGCTTGACTCGAGATCCCTTCGGCCTGTTCAGCAAGTCCGGAAAGAAGCGACTCCCCTAATTGAGCATCGACATCGGCCAAGGGCCGAGGGTCTTCAACTCCATTCGAAGTACGTGTGTTGGATTGGTCGTTTGAGTCAACGGAGAGTTTAATGGGTTGATTGGTAGCCGCACCCAGCGACTGTGCGTTGACACAAGGCGTACATAAAACGACCGCAAGAATCGCCATGATGACGATTCTGAAAAAGGCATACATGGATCGCGCTCGTCTACGCTTCATACTCCGTTTTGCCTCGTGAGCCAAATGCATTTTGAAGAGTTTGTAACGCGTGTTCGAGTGCCGATGGCGAAATACTTGCCGGTTGTGCGCTGGTGATTGGACGACGATCAATGGTTAGGGATCGCCTTGTTCCGCCTTTACCACCACACGCGGCGATCAACTGTTCAACTTCGACCGGGTCGGTAACTTCGCCAATCGCCTGAGTACCTTCGCGGCCGACAAGCAACAGCAAAAGCCGGTTTCCCAAACGAACTAACTGTAAATTCTGCGTAGCGTTAAATCTCGTTTGACCAATCACCTCAACAACCTGTCTCGGTAACGCACGATTTGATTGAGGGTGAATAAGTCGGGAAAGCCAAACCAGAATCAGATAACCACCGATGACGATCGCTAAACTGGCAACCATCTTTCCCCAGTCGATTTGTCCCAGTTGGCCTTGGAACATCTCGGACAATTGTCTTTTACTGGTGTCCAATGTTTCGGAGGTTGGATTGCCAGAGGGTGTTGGAACCGAAAGAGATGCTGGAGCGACTTGATGGTCTACAATAGCTGGCGCAGCAAATTCAAGTTGCGAGTTGTTGGGATCTACAAACTGTTGTTGCCAGCCGAACAATGTTTCGGGCTTGCTGGCAATCAGTAGAATCGCGAACGCTAGAAAAGCTCGCCCCCGAAATTGAAGATTGGATTTTAGCTTCATTTTCATCGACTTCCTGCCGATATTGATTATGCAGCAATAGACGCGGCTTGCGTCGGGCGTTCGAAACATCCATGCAGATCGCCGAAGTATCTTTTCGCGGAATTTTGAATCACGGGCAAGGTCAATTTATTGGCGTATTAGCCAAAATGCCTCAAAATGATTTCTCGAAAGGCTTACCGAGGAATCAGTCGTTTTTGCGAATCCAGTCTTTTAGAACATTTGCGACCGTTTCGGGATCGTTTTCGATCAGGCTGTCAATCTTTTCGCGAAGTGAGCGAATTTCGGGAGAGTCAACATTCTCAAAGGCTTTGTCGGATGATCGTGGCTTGCGGCGAGACATTGAGACGAAAAAGAACAAGCAGAGCCCTAGTCCGCTGGCGATAGCAATCATTGCACCATTGCGTGGTCCAATCGCGATTTGTTTGATCGAAAGAGGCGACGAACCGTTTTCACTACCGCTTGCGTCGAGGGCAATGTTGAAATCGTATTGGATCGATTCAGAATCTGCATCCGCGAGGCGACGCAATTGTTTTTCAAGCGAGATTTTTACTTCATCAAATTTGATCGCGATAGCTTCGTCGGGAACTTCATCCGGAAACTGACTTTGTAGGCGTTCTCGAATTGCCATTTCAGGAATCGCAACCCGAACCTTGCGAGAAACTTCTGGCGATGGTGAACTGGAAGGTAGTGGCAACAGAGGCGGGGTGTTTCTGGAGCTGGTAACGTGTGCAGGTACGGATGCGCTGCTATTTGTCCCGACCATCAATTGTGTGGGCGGCGCTGCCTCGGTTTTCAATTCAGGCTCGTTTTGTTGAATTGGCGGTGCCAATTTTGTGTTTGTGATTTCAACGCGAGAACCTGGGAAATCGGCTAACATCTCCTCAATGTCTGATTTCAGTCGAATGGTTTCTTGAACCTCGCGTTGGGTTTGGTAGGCGACCTCCATCTGGGCACCTTCGGCCACCAAGCCATACGAGAAAGCAACCGTTGATTCGCGGTCAACGATCACCAAATTGTTTGCATTCATTCCGGCGACGCAACCAAGGGCCACCTCGCCGACGGAAACCAATTGTTGCTTGGTAAGCGGCTGTTGCTGATGCGGAAGAACTGACACGACGCATGAATATTGGCGATTTGCGAAAGGCCCAGCTGCTTGCGTCATGTCCAATTGCACGTCGACCTGACGCACAAATTGCAACTTGGATACCATTTCCCTGATTTGTTTTTGTTTGTCGTTTTTGAATGCCCAATCCTGTTGTTGCCGCGGCATCAGGAAATTGACCGCGGGACCTTCGTTGTCGCGATTCTGAAGTTCTTCGGGCATTGCGTCATGCTCAATCGTCGCTTTGATCGCGCGAGCCAACGAATTGCGTTTGACAAGAATTCGCGAGCCATCCAATTCGAAATCAGTGATGTTTGCCTGGGCTAAAGCGAGCTGAATTCGCTGGATCTCCTCCGGAAGCAAGTCGCGACCATCGATCAGGGGGCACATTTCCCGCGAACGATTTATCGACACCCAGATAGATGTTGCGGTAAGTCCGATCAAGACGACCGCCAACAAACGTTGTTGCCAGGCGGGCGTTTTCTGCCAGCCTTGAACAAGCGAATTCCGCAAAGGATTTGTTTTGGTCATATTGTTCAACCGAATTTCATTGAGAGATTATCAAGCAACGGCGCGGTGGCGAATTTTTGGCATGATTAATATCATGGCGATGCCACCTTGGGGGCAGTGCCATGCCTCGATGGTTCCCGAGCAACGGTTGGCGGCTGCCAGTGCGGCAGCAATTGAGTTGGAATAGTTCCCAGTGCGTTGAATTTTTTCACCATGCACCACCTGATTCGTGTTGGGCCAAGCTTCCTCGGTCGTTGTTCGAGAAAAATCGCAAACTTCCAATTCCCATTGCCCTGGGGATTCCATTCCAGGCGAATCAATCAAAGTGATCGATATTTCCGAACGGTATCCAGCGCGTTGGAGCGAATTGACAATCAAATTTCGTACGGCTAGTTCAACGTCAGTTGGCATGTGATCCAAGATGACGTGGTCCAGGTCCAAATCGATTCGCACGTCCCGCGATCGCACTTCGGGCATGAGTTGGTCAATTGTCCGAAGCACCAATGTATCGACAGCGAGCGAAGGTGTATTAAATTTTTCCAGGAGCGTCACGAATTCGAACTCCGCTTGTATCTGGTTGTTGTGGCAAATCAACACTCAATTCAGATTCAGTGTTGTTCGCGTATCGTTTCGGTGTTGGAAAACAAACGATTGAATCAACAATCGATTTGAATCGAGGAAAACCGTTTGCTTCGTCGCTCAGCTGAGTTCAGCCGTCACTGGTCCAATTCTCGAACTAATGCGACTGGAGACTTGTACAGGAATCTCCGAAGCAATGTCAATGGAAAGTTTCGCTGAGAAATGGACGGCAACGAACTGAAAATTGGCAAAAGAATGGCAAGCCAAAATTGAATGCGTTGTTTATTTCAAGTCGGCAAAATTGTTGCCGAATGGCCTAATGAATTGCCGAATTGATGGATTCCATGATCCAGCGGTTAACATCAGTCAATGCAATCGCAGGCAATTCGTCACCAAATGGGTATTGGCGAACGGTGACATTAAAACCACCGACATGCAGGAGTTTGAGTTGTTCGCACAAATCCACTTCGGAAAACTCAGTGGACTTTTTGCAATGCGATAGCAATACAGGTACTTGGCGGCAGCCCTTCCAGTTTCCAAGTGGATTCAGACCATTGGGTAGTCCGCCATTAATTGAAATTACCCCAGCAACTCTGTTGGCCATTTTGAGGCCAAGGCGCAATGCCATAGTGCCGCCCTCGGCGTATCCAGCAAAAAAGATTTTGTTTGATGCAATGTTTGTTCGAGCAAGTGCAAAATCGATCGCATCGATTGTTACGTTGGCAGCCTCGTCGACATCGTGAGGAGCATGTTCCCATGTAAACCCATTGCACAGATTGCCTGTCGTGCCCAATGGTGCAACGGCAACATAGTTGCGCAGACTGATTTCCGGCATGATGCGATTCAACTGAGACGCGTCGTCTCCTGCCGAATGAAACCACACAATCAAGGGGTATGCGTAGTGCCGCTCATAATGCATCGGAAGCAGGATCTGATGCTGCCGTGACAGTGCGTATGTTGATGTGGCATCACGAACGACGTTTTGTTTTTCCGACCGATTAGTAATCGTGGCCAAAGGCCCCAACTGAATCCGATTTGACATAGCGAACTCAACTCTATGCGGGGAAGTGGTTGACGCGCGATCGATTGTTGTAATTGATTCAGGGTTTAAACGTCAACACCCGGGAGGAATTCGCTAGCATTGAATTCCCCAAAGCCAAAACGACAATCACGGCGAAAGAAAGTGCCAAGATCAATCACGATTGTAGACACAAAGGTCTCAACGTCAGTAACCGTTCATAACTTCAATGTCATAAAACGGCTGAATGGATCCTCGCAGTAGTTACCAAAGGGAGGACAGTATTCAAACCCGTGCGTGAGATAAAGTCTGTGTGCCGCGTTGAAGTGCGTTCCCGAGCCAGTTTCCAGGCTCAGCCGTTCGTACTGCCTTGAAATTGCGATTGCGATCAAGTGTTTTAGCATGGCGGTTGCGACACCTTTTCGGAGATGCAAGTGATGCGTTCGCATGGATTTTATTTCACCATGCTGCGGGTCGATTTCGCTGATCGCGCCGCAACCCATCAACTCACCATCAGGTTTGCCATTCGTCCAAATTGACCAAAAGGAAACGTTGGGCGCTGAAAGCCCTTGAAAGTCAAGGAAATGACAGCTTCCGGCGGGTGATCGCTCGCTCATCTCCCGAAAATGGGTTTCTAACAGTGCCCGAATGTCTATTCCACTCAGATCGTCGGCAACGATATGCATCGAATGTTTTCTCCGTTTGGTATTTCGAGGTGGCCCAACGAATTGCTACCGAAACCCATTCCAATAAAACCTAAAAAGGCCAGACGATGATTCGCCTGGCCTGAACGAGAACATTAACAATGGGATTCGTATTTCAATCGACTATGCTTTGGCCATTAGACCGCTCATGATGGAAACAAGCTCCTTGACAGCGTCAACGCTCTTTTGGAAAGCGGCCTTTTCACTATTGGTGAGATCGATCTCAATGATTTTTTCCACGCCGCCCTTGCCAAGGACAACGGGGACACCGACGTAGTAGCCGCCGACTCCATACTCAGAGTCGCAGTATGCAGCGCAGGGAACGAGCCGTTTCTTGTCTTTGACGATTGCTTCCACCATTTGTGCGGTAGCGGCAGCTGGTGCATAGTAAGCACTACCGGTTTTCAACAGGCCGACGATCTCCGCACCACCGTGGCGAGCTCGGTCGACGAGTTTGTCGATCGTTTCTGCTGGAAGCAGTTGTGTTAAAGGAATTCCGCCAACACTTGTGCAGCTGGGCATTGGAACCATCGTGTCACCATGACCACCGAGTAGCATTGCCGAAACGTCTTCAACACTAACACCCAGTTCCATGGCAATGAATGTGCGATAGCGTGCTGTATCCAAAACCCCTGCTTGACCGATAACCCGACTTGCAGGGAAGCCTGTCGTCATCTGAGCCTGCTGAACCATCGCATCGAGTGGATTGCTCACTACGATCACGATACTATTCGGACTGTATTTTTTAACTTGTTCGCAAACGGATGCAACGATTCCCGCGTTGGTTGCCAACAGGTCGTCACGACTCATTCCCGGTTTACGAGGAATGCCGGCGGTAATGACGACAACATCGCTGCCTTCGGTGTCAGCGTAATCGTTGGTGCCCACAACGTTTGAGTCAAACCCCATGATCGGTGAGGCTTCCATCAGGTCGAGTGCTTTGCCCTTTGGCATGTCGCCAGCGGCCGGAATATCCAGAAGAACGATGTCGCCCAGTTCCATCGAAGCACACCAATGAGCGGTCGTTGCACCAACATTTCCTGCACCAACAATTGTGATTTTTGCCCGTTTCATGGGGGAGACTCCTGCAAAATTTCTGTCGTGAATGGCTTCAAATATGTTTGGCCCTAGGTGAAAAATTGAATATCGCTGACTCAACGAGATTCATCAAGGCCCGAAGGGATCATGAATCTAGTGGTGGTCCGATTGATTTGTGGTCAATTTCTGGCGTTTCAGTTGGGAATGGTAAATCCAAGTCGATAGAATCGGGCATATGAGCTTGTTGGCGCTTCGTCCGTATTCTGGCACTGTCTCGAGCCAGCCAAATGCCTGCGACAAATAGGATCGAGACAGCCCCTAATAAAATCGCGGGAAGAAACCAGTTGTCGGCGGTATCAGGTTTCAATTCCTCGAAGTGCGTCACAAATATCAGCGGACTGTATTGTCCTCCTGTCATTCCCCCAGATTCGGAAAATTTGGATTCATAGTTCCAGAATCGATACATGAACCCATCGACATCAATCGATTTTTTTTCCAATTGTTTAATTACGCTGTCCGATTTAGGCACGATTAAGGTTACCGGGAATTGATGTTTGAAGAGCAACTCTTCGTTCTCCGGTGACTTGATAGAAATCTGTCGTTTGCCAAGTGGAACCGACAATTGCACCTGAAACCAGGATGGCGTAAGTGTTTCGGCATCATCACCTTCGAATACATCGGTGACGCGAGTCACTCGGCCTGTCAGTCGTACACGAGTTCCGATCGATTCCGTTGGCGAACGAATCAAATCGATGAGTCCAACAGGATTGACTGGAAGGTCGTTGTCGGAGTTTGACCATTCGGTATAACAATCGGATAGCGATTGCGAAGTTCTCAACAACGCGTGGAATGCAGCATCGTCTGACTTGCTCATTCGTTTTCGGTCAAGTCTACGAGTCTCATCGAATAGACTGAGGTTGAAACCATTTTGAGCGAGCAGTCGATGCGCGGGCGAAACCTCGAACGCCGAGCGTTGGTCAGGTCGCCATAGCAGGTCCGGCGTGATGAAAAGGCACTCTGGGGTCTCCGTGCCGAGTGCTTTGGTTAGCGCGCCAACAAAGAAAGCACGACATTGGATTTTTTCATTCAGCGTGTCACTGTCGAGCCAGCGTTTCGGAATACGTGTTGAGATCAAACTGCAGCGTTTCCCGAGTTCGTCTTCGACAATGCACTGATAGTAAATCGGCACCTCGGTTCGCAATGCCGCATCTGGTCGAATTGGTGTTGCAGCGCGAACGTAACCTGAAACATGAATCACGCAGAAACGATACTTGGCGGGCGCGGCCTCCAGTTCACTCCAATTAATTGCCGGCGCGTCAGTAACTGATTTGTCAAACAACGCAATAGGCACGGTTGCTGCTTGGTAAATCAAACGCCGGACAAAGGGCGAATCCAGCGACTCGATGTCTTCGTCCCGCACCATCGCGATTTCGCTCGGTTCAAATGGGACGAGACCGTGGTCATTCGGCAGGTCCAGTTGGGTTTGGGCCGTTGCAACCAACGTTGCAACTAAACAGGAATACAAACATGTTAGACACCGAATTCCGAACACGTACCATCGTTGCCAATTCAAGACACCGCTGGACAAGCGAAACCGATTTGGCGAGTGGCGTTCAAGTTTGCTCGCGGTTTTCCAGTTCGGCAATGTCTTCTCGTGGGCTGCGAATTCTCGTGTCGTTTTCGAAATCTTTCAAACTACGTTTGACGTTGCTGACTTCGACCTTGGACGGACGGTAGGTTTTCATTCTCGATGCGATGAATACCGATCGCGCCATCATGATCGCTCCGCCGGCCATCAAAGCGAGTATTACCGGAAGGAACCAGACAGGGACAGGCCAGGCAAATTCGTTCTCAGGCTTGGGAGGAAGTGGCAGGACCGAGGCGACTGGCGAAAGAATCAGGGGGCATTCGCCAATTTGGCCATCGCGTTTGACGTAATCGCGGACCTTGAAGAAGTAACCTTGGACTTTGACCATCCAATCAACTGGGGTGTATTGGTCGACGGGTTCTTCGGAGCCGGGCGGCAACCTCAACGTGTACACACACATGGGACTTGCCTGAAGTTCATCGGTTCGAATCCAAAGTGCGTAGTAGCGATCGATGCCCAAATCATTGCGAACCATATTGACCCGCTCGATGATGAGTAGATTGCCTTCGAATTCCACCGGTTGGCCGCGATAGGCCTTGGGCTGTGTCATTAATTCATAGTTCGTGACCGTGCGGTAGGAACCGGCTGAGCCTTCCAGAATCTGATCCCACAATGCAAGCCAGGCTGGACCGTCACTTGGGTTCAGCATTCGTGTATGGTCTTCAACGACACCTAGAACGGTTTTTTCAAATTGTGCTTTCCAAATCCCAATTTTTGCGGGATTAAATTCCAGCATTTCCAAGTCTTTATTAACGGTACTTCGCAAGTACGGTAACAGTCCGTCTTTCCACTCGCTGGAAATCTCGAGGATACGTTGTGTGGCCTCGGCGGAAGAATCGGTTTGCGCGATTCGTTTAGAGAATTCGATTGCGTGTTTCGTGATGAATCCGTCTAACGTATCTAGAAGCGAGAGCATGGAAACTTTTTCATCAGGGGAATACTCGGCACCCTTGGATTGAGCTCGCATCAGCAAGAACAGTTGTTTTTGCTGATCGGAATCCAATTCGAGGAAAACCGAGTTCCAAAAATCCTGGGACATTCGCAAAGAGTTGTTGCCTGACTTTTCCTGTTGGCCTTCCCCCTGCCCTTCGGCAGGCAATGCATCATCGAGGCGATCTACCGAGTCGTCCGAGTCTGGCTGTGAAGCGTTTGGTAAAACGGTTGCAGGAGGAGTGGATTTGGGTTTCTCCTCTTGATTTTGTTTTTCGGTGGAGATGTTTCCATTTGCATCGAAACCCATCCAACGCCAATTTTCTGGCTTCCGGGCTTCATTCATGCAGACCAATACCAGCATGAGGCCAAAGACCAGCATGAAAAGGCGAATCCGCACGGCCCCAGATGACAAATCCAAAAGGTTTCGGTTTGCCGGGGGTAGTGAATCAGAATTGCTTGAAAAAATCTTAAACTCGTCCATAGTCATCATTGTAACGCATTCCATCATTTGAAAAATCAATTTTGTCCAGCAAAAAAACGATTCCCCGGTGCTCAAGTCAATCGGGTGTCTCCCCGAATGCATGTTTTTTGCAATAATGCGAGAGGTGCCTTGGCCTGGCACCGAATTGTATTCACCGAAACAGAGGACAACCCGATGGCTTGTGCCATGCGCCAAATGCACTTTCGTTTCTCCGCGGTCATTTTCCTAATTGTGTTGGGGACTTTCGTTGCGCGTGATTCCAATGCTCAGGAGCCTGCCGAGGCCTTCCTGCGTGCCTTGCGCGAGAGAGGCCTATTCGAGCTGGCAAATGACTACCTGTTGGAGGCTGCGAACGACCCGCTCGTAGATTCTGCATTCCGTGAACGAGTACCGCTTGAACACGCCGAAAACATGATTCAATTTGCGGAATCAACTCGAACATTTATTCAAAAGACGGAACGACTTGTAGAAGCCGAACAGGTTCTTGAAAAATTCATGGCTTCGGGTGCCAGCGGCGACATGCGCCAAGCTGCATTGTCGACTTTGGGAAACCTGAGATTGCAACAAGGGCTGACTCACATCATTCAATCGCAATCAGATCGAGCAACCGAAGAGGAAAGAAACGAGTTGCTCGACCTAGCACGTGATTCGCTAGGGCAAAGTGTAGCGGCCTATGCTGAGGTTCGCGAAAGCCTGAAGAAGGAGTTGGAAAGTGCGGGAAAGGATTTGACGCCAGACATCAAACGAAAATATCAATTGTTTCAAGAGGTTCGTTTAAGGTTTCCTTTCGCTCAAGAGAACGAAGCCGACACTTATCCCGAAGGTGACCCGCGTCGTGCACAACTTCTAACGGCTGCCGCAGACGAGTATCAACAGTTATGGAAAGCGTATTCTGGGTATTCATCGGGAGTAAACGCGTGTCTGCAAGGTGCGCGCGCTCTAAACAAGTTGGGACGCCATCAGGAAGCTTTGGACCTGATGAAAGACCTTTACGAACGAGCCGGTAGTGAAAACACTCGTGCGCTGGCAGCGATTCAAGCCATCGACGCTTGGGAAGGTTTCGATCCCTATCCGTTCGATGAAGTTATTTTCTTCTTAGAGCCGCTGGCCGCAAATCTGACCAACTCTCAAATGCGCGAGGATAAATGGGGAACGATTCAGATTGGATTGGCAAAAGCCTATTGGGCAAAGTTTGAAAAAGCCAAGGCTGATGGCGATGCCGCGTTGATGGGGCGTGCAAAAAAAACGGCAGCCCGATTAATCAAACGTGCATCCCGTTCGCGAGGTAACTCGCAAGAGATAGCGCGGCAGCTGATTGAACAGTGGGGCGTTTCCACGATCGAAATGGATGATGCTGACGCTGATGCTGAGGTCGTTTCGTTTCCCGATGCCAAATTGCGTATCGACGATCAGATCGTACAACTCGATGAAACCTATCGAGGACTGCTCGACGCAAAATCTCAACTTGCCAATGCGACGGGGGATTCGAAAACCGACCTGGAGCAGTCGGTATCAGAAATGGCGAGTGAAATTTCCAAACGCGGTAACGAGATCATTTTGATGATCGATGATGCCTTGAAACTGCCCCTGGATGACGTTCAGCCGAACGATTTGAATCATCTAAAATATTTGCGAGCATACGTTTATTTTACGACAGGCCGCTATTTCCACACCGTTGCTCTCGGGCAATTCGCACTGGATCGAATTTCTGGATTGGAGTGGTCGCGACAAACGGCTGGTCTTGCAACGAAGTCTCTAGCCGTAATGTATGAAAACAATCCAGACGGCAATCGTGATTTTGAAAAGACTACCTTGATCGATTTCTGCGAACGAATCTATGATCGCTGGCCAGGTACTCCTGAGGCACAACAATCCGCAGCAATTCTTGTTCAAATCGCATTAGCCGATGGGAACACTGATTTGGCTGAAAAATACAAAGGGGGAATGTCTGCCGGAGGTGGAGCAAGCCTGACCTTGGCCCGTCAGAAATGGTTGGACTTCAAGGCCCGCAAGCGCGAGATGAGCTCCGAACAAATGGACGCTCAGTCCGAAGCGTTGCGAGAGGAAGCCAACAAAATCATTGCCGAATTGGAGTCGGGGCTGAAGGGGTTTAGTCCTGAGAATGTCAATTTTGAGGCCGCATATTCGGCACTCTTGCTTGCAAATGCACGATTGGAAGTGGGGGAAACGGCCAAGGCCGTTGAACAATTGGAAAGCGCCATCATCGCGCCGTTGGATTTGGTTAAACAGAAACATCCT
This sequence comes from Pirellulaceae bacterium, assembly GCA_041399045.1. GTDB lineage: Bacteria > Planctomycetota > Planctomycetia > Pirellulales > Pirellulaceae > BJ22. The sequence goes on from JAWKTO010000003.1 coordinate 301,145, forward strand.
GCGGTAATGCAATCGTCCAACGCGGTTCCCTTCATGATCGAAACGTTTCGCACGGCGATCAACGCTTATTTGAGTTCGCTCAGAACAAGTGACGATCCCGCACCATGGATCACAAAGACGCGAGGTGTCCTGGACGCTTTGCAAGTCCTGTTGAAGGAGCATAACCCCGACACCGCATCGCGAGAAATGTTGGCCACATACGCCAAGGTCTCATCGGAGCTGACGGAACAGTTCGCATCGATCGATGATCCCAATGAAAAATCAAAGCTCGCCAGCAATCTTTCCGAGTTTCTGGTTTCCATGGCAAGCGAATCCAATGACATCAACGTGGTGCGTTGGGTCGGCGTGACATTGAATGACGTAGCGCAGACGATGCGTACCAACGAACAGACCAAAGCCGCTGCACGTGAGATTTTTGGGAAGGCGGTCGAGGTGCTGTCTCGAGGTGAAACGTTTGACTTGAGCCAAGTGGAAAACGGTGCGTTGTTGTCTCTGCTGGTGCGAAGGGCCAAGGCGAACGCGTTGGCTGGTAAGGGCAGCTACCAGGAAGCCATCGACGTGATTGCCGAATTAATTGGAGAGCGAAACGCATTGGACTTGCAAATCGACGGCGCCAGAATCTTCCAGGAATGGGGACATAATGGCGGCGGTTTGAAGGCGTTTGAAAGTGCTGTTGCGGGGGGAGGCCCCGAAGTGGTCGATTCGAAAACACGTCGCAAATCCAATTCCATTTGGGGATGGAGGAAGTTAGTGACGGCGACTGTTTCCAAAACTGACAATGCCGATTCATTCCATGAGTCGAATTTGGGGTTCATGAACAGCCAATACGAGTACGCTCAACTAAAGGGAGTGGACGCCAAAGCCGCTTTGGTGTCCCAGTACGAGCGAACCGAGGCAAAATTTCCGGATTTCGGCGGGGCCAAATATAAATCGCGTTACGAGGAACTGAAAAAGAAAATTGATGCCCTGTAGTTGTTCGCGTTTATCGGCGATTGAATCCATTTGAGATCACACAAACAACATTCAAAATCATGTTGCACATTATGAAGAATCTATCAAACCGTTGGGGAATATCAGAGTTTCGTTTGTTTTGGAACGTAGGCGTTCTCGTGCTGGCTCTGCAGTTTTTAGGCGCGATCAAACCAGTAACGGCGGAGGAAATAACGGTCTATCGAATCAACGCCGGATCGGTTCGCGGAGAGTTTGTTTCGTCGTCGCCAGAAAAAATTGTCGTGAAGTCACGAAATAGCGAAGTCGAAATCAGTGTTGCCGATTTCCGAAACCTTTCTGTCGACGAAGCGCCACCTGAAATCGACAAGGCTCGCAGGAATTTTGACAACAATCGATTTGATGAGGGACTTGCCGAACTCAGTGGCCTGACCGGCGTCACCGGTATCGCCGCTGAAGAGGCGGCGTATCTGAAAGCGTTTGGGTCTGCCATGTCTGCGTCGACGGGGGGCGCAATGTCTCCCAAGGATGCGGGGTCAGCCACATACGAATTTACCCGAAATTATCCAGACAGCATTCACACCTATGAGATTGTGGAAATTCTCGGTCGACAATTGGTGGATATTGGCAGTGATGACCTTGCGCGAGCTGAATTTGAAAAACTTGCGAGCGCCAATGTGCCAACGATCCGAGGACGTGGCAAACTTTTGCTTGGACAAAGTCAATTGCGGTTGGGAGACGCAACGGGCGCTCAGAAATCGTTTCAGGAGTTGATCGAATCGCCCGAGACGTCGCAAGAGTTCCTTCGCTTGAAGTCATTGGCGGAACCGATGCTCGCCAAGGCTTTGGTGGAAAACGGCAACGTTGAAAAAGCTCGGGAGATGGTCAATGCAGTGATCTCTCGGGAAAACACTGAAAACCTTGAAAACGCAGAGCTCTTTGCAAATTGTTACAACGTCCTGGGCCTTTGCCACTTGAAAAAGGGGGAAATGGAATCTGCCCTTTTGGATTTCCTGAAAACGGATTTGTTGTTCAATTCGAATCCGGAAAGTCATGCCGAGGCGCTTTTCTATTTGACAACGATCGGTCCTCAAGTTCAACAAAATGACCTGGCGTTTGAGTCTCGGGAAAAACTTAATCAGCGATATCGCAACTCGTTGTGGGCGAAAAAACTCAACCAGTAGCTATGGAATCGGCGATTCGACCAGTTGGGAAAGTCCACGCCGTTACTGGCTGGATGTGACGGTTGCAGCTAAAATGAGACTAATGAATCAATAGGGGCAGTGGTGGGTTGACGCTTAAGCGGTCAACGAACGATTCACCAATGCGGAACAATTGGAGAGAGTGTATGCATCGTTTGTGGCAATTGAAACGGTCCAGGTTGCTATTCGCCATCATCGCGTTAGTGTTCGTGCAATACTTGATCCTGCCAGCAGGCTGGGGGCCCTCGTTGGCTCAGGCGTTTCAGGATCAGGCAGCCGACGCCGCGAAAGGAAACGACGTTTCAATTCTCGGTTGGCTAACCAATGCTTTGGGGCCGCTCTACATTATCGTCTTTTTTGGACTGTCGTTTATTTTAGTGGCGCTTTGTGTCATGAATATTCTGGCCGCGCGAAGGGATACGGTTTGCCCGCAAGGGTTGGTGGAAGGGTTCGAGGCATTGCTGGATGAAAAAAAATATCAAGATGCCTACGAGTTGGCCAAAGCCGATGAATCGTTTCTAGGGAATGTACTTTCAAGCGGTTTGGCACGTTTGTCGAGTGGCTATGATCACTCGGTTGAAGCCATGCAGGAAGTTGGCCAAGAAGAAAGCATGAAGCTCCAGCACCGCTTGAGCTACCTTGGCCTGATTGGAACCATCAGTCCGATGGTGGGACTGTTTGGTACGGTCCACGGGATGATCAGTTCGTTTTTTGCCATTGCCGCTGCTGGCGGGGGTTCTCCAGATGCGACGCAATTGGCTGACGGTATTTCCAAGGCGCTTGTGACAACATTGATTGGACTTGCGATCGCCATTCCAGCGATTCTCGCTTACAACATTCTCAGGAATCGTTACGAACTTCTGGAGTTAGAGGTTGGCATCACCAGCGGAAATTTGATGGGGCGATTTGAAAAGGTTCCATCGAAAAAAGACTAGTCTGGTGTGGGCATTGATGCTCCGGGGTTATCGCTAGGACGCGATGAGATTTTCTTTCAGGTGGGCCAGGTCATGCGATTCACGCGGGAAAAACATGAGATCCTTGAGGCGGATATGACGCCCATGATCGACATGACCTTTCAGCTCATCGCGTTTTTTATGCTGGTTATCAATTTTTCCAAAGTTGATCAGGCCGAAGAGATTCAATTACCAAAAAGCGATATCGCAAAGCCGATCAAGGAAATGGATCTGTACACCATCACCTTGAACCTGGACCAAGATGGTTCGGTAATCCATCAGGGCCAGCGGATAAATGATATCGCTGCAATTGGTTCGCTATTGCAGCGCGAGATTCATGCCAAACAGCGGCTTGGCGCTAAGACCATGGACGAGATCGTTGCGATTATTCGTGCCCATGAGGACGCCGAAACTGGCGAGGTGCAGAAGTTAATCAACAAGTGTCAAGAAAACGAGCTGGAAACCTTTCGCCTGCGGGTGCAGGAAAACAAGTGATTTACGGAGCGTCGGATAGATGAAGTTTCGAGGAACTGGAAAAAAGGCAGAAGATCTACGCCTCAATATGACGGCGATGATCGATATTGTTTTCCAGTTGCTCGTGTTTTTTATTTTGACCTTCAAAGTCACGGCGATGGAAACCGACTTCGATATCAGCATGCCGTTGCAAAACAGTAGTTCAAGTGTCACCGACGTTATCCCTAAGTTGATTGAGGTAACATTACGTGCGAATGCAGACCGGGACATCGCGGCCATTGAGGTGAGTGACGGGATCTCATTCCAACAATTCAATGAAGGTGAGATTTTCAGAAGTTTGACAGACTATGTCGAACGAGCAATTTCCACCGAAGGGGATCCGTCAAGTGCTTCCGAAACAGAGGTCGAGTTTGTAATCGATTCGAAATTGCGTTACAAGTTTTCCGTGATGGCCATTGAAGCCGTTTCGGGACGTAAGCTCGCAGACGGTTCCGTGAAAACGTTGATCGAACAAATCAAATTCCGCAACCCCGGTGGTTTCGAATAGCCAACCGTCAGGCAGTCCACGGACGTCGGCTTAAGCCCGAGGATGGAATTGGTCATGCACCTTTTTCAGTCGTGATTGATCGACGTGGGTGTAAATTTGAGTGGTTGCGATGCTGCTATGTCCCAGCATCTCTTGAACCTGTCTCAGGTCAGCTCCTCCAGCCAGTAAATGCGTGGCAAAGCTGTGACGCATGGTGTGCGGGCTAATCGTAACGGAGACGTCCGCAGCGAGGGCATACTTTTTTACCAGTTCCCAGATAGCTTCCCGACGTAATCTGCGCCCTCCTCGCGAAAGAAAAAGCCAGTCGGTTTCCTCGGGACGTAAGCGGGAGAGTTTCGGACGCTGTTCCTGCAGATAACGTGTCACGGCAATGATCGCAGCATCACCCAATGGTGCCATTCGTTGCTTATTTCCCTTGCCATGCGCTTTGCAGAATCGTTCCTTCAAATGCAAGTCGCAAACGCGCATGTTTGATATTTCACTGGCGCGGCATCCCGTTGCGTAAAGCATTTCCAACAGCGCTCGATCGCGAAGGTACAATGCATCGAAACGTTTGGGCGCGTTGAGAAAAGCATCAATCGATTTGGGTGATAGAACTTCGGGGACGCGTTGCCAGAGCTTTTGACTTCCCAGCAACTCAGCCTGATTTTCAACGAGGACACCCTCCAGCTGCAGGTATCGCAAAAACATCTTGAGTGTCACAATGTGCCGCGCGATGGATGCGGGCGCCAGATCGAATTGGCGCAGGCTGGCAACAAAATCGGCCAGATTAGAAACGGAAAGATGCTTGATGTTTCTACCAGCAAGCCAGTCCGAGAATCGTTTCATGTCTCGCGTGTAGGCCGCGACTGTATTTTCTGACAGATGGCATTCACTGCGTAGGTATTCGGGGAACGTCTCGAACCATTCCGTGTTTTGAGGACGAACGATTTCCGGTTTTTGGATCAATCGCTGCAATTTAGTTTGGCGTTTGCCCGTCATCGAAGGATCTGTCCGAATACATGTTAGGAATTCCTGAACATCATATTCTTCGACGGTTTTGCCAGTGATGCAACGATTCTTGTTCAAATCGCGATCTGCAGTTCGCTGCTCTCGCACTACAATTGCGAGAAACGGTAAAGTTTGCCAGATTTTGTGAAGCTTGAAACTTGGTCAAGAAGAACAGCGTTTCGAAAATCAATTGCCACAGAGATCACAGAGGACACAGAGAGTGATGAGCGATAGATTGACTGAGAAAATAATTGGAGCAGCGATTGAAGTTCATCGTATTTTGGGACCTGGATTGCTCGAAACGATCTACGAAGAAGCGTTATGTCATGAGTTGAAACTGCGTGGTCTTGAATTCGAGCGACAGAAGCAAGTAGATGTTGTTTACAAGGGGCATTCCATCAAGGGGCAAAAACTTGATATTCTTGTGCAAGGCGAAGTCGTACTTGAGCTAAAAGCAGTCGTGAAACTACCCGATGTCGCAACGGCGCAGACACTTTCCTACCTTAAATCTACCGGTCTTAAGCGTGCACTGCTCATCAATTTAATCAAGCTCGTCGACGGAATCAAGCGAATTTCTATATAATCAGACCACAGAGCTTTCCACCAACCCACTCTCTGTGTCAGTGACCTCTGTGGCTTAAATCGAGACTCGACAAACGATTCGCGACAAACCCGCAAGTTACTGAGTTCGAATATCCAGAATGCGGTCGAGTTTCGAAAGGTCCTTGCGAGTTTCACACGATTTGATTTGGGGAAGGGAGTTGGCGAATTCTTGCAGGCGCTGGGCAACGAGTGGACTGGTTTCGATAAGTAAACGTCCGTCGGGCAACAAATGATTGATCGCGCTTGCAATCAATTGTCTTGTCAATTCGTCACCGACTTCGCCACCAAACAATGCGATATTGGGCTCGTGCTTGCGAACCGATTCTTCAACCGTGCCGTCCTCTGACGTGCCGATGTACGGTGGATTGCTAACGATCACGGGCACTTTCAAATCAGCAGGAAGTTGTTCAAACAGGTTTGACTCAATAGTCTCCAGTCGGTCGCTTACATTATGGAATTTAGCGTTTCGCGTCGCAACTTCAATTGCATCTTTGGAAACGTCAACGGCAATCCCTGTAGCATTCGAACATTGTTTGAGCAACGTTACCGCAATGCAACCGCTGCCCGTTCCGATGTCAATAAATCGTTGCTCCTGCTCTGGGAGTGCTTTCAGGTGGTCCACAGCCAACATGACCAGATTCTCAGTTTCTGGTCGTGGAATCAAAACGTGTTCGTTGACTTCAAAACGCAAGGAATAGAATTCGCGATGACCAACCAAATAAGCAACCGGCTCACCGGTCGCATGGCGTTTAAGCCAGTCACGGAACTTGCCTAGTTGCGGCTCGACAGGGATTTCATTGAATCGCGCGTAAAGTTGAATACGTGGGCATTCCAACGCTTCAGCCAATAACACCTCGGCTGCCAACCGAGGTGCGTCCAAGCCGCGTTGGGTAAAAAACTCGGAAGTCCAATTCAGCAGTCGCTGAATGGTCCAAGGTTCTTTCGCCGTTTCAGTCATCGCATTGTTCTTTCGCAAAATGGCCGAGGGCGGGCACGGGGTGTTCTTGAATCAACTCAACACCCATTAGTCCAAAGTGCCCATTGCGTCGCGGAGCGTTTGGCGGTCATGGTCGATCAGTTCCTTGGTGACCAAGTCCAAGTTTCCTAGCATCACTTGATCTAATTTGTAGATCGTCAGGTTGATTCGGTGATCTGAAACACGGTTGTCTGGGAAATTGTAGGTGCGAATCCGTTGGCTTCGGTCTCCCGAACCCACCAGACTTTTGCGTTCCGACGCGCGTTCCTGTGCTTCCTTTTGTAGATAGTAATCGTAAACACGAGACTTCAGAATCCGCATCGCTTTCGCCAGGTTTTTGTGTTGGCTGCGTTCGTCGATACACTTAACGACGACTCCCGTTGGGAAGTGAGTGATTCGAATAGCTGACGATGTCTTGTTGACGTGTTGCCCCCCTGCCCCGCTACTGGCGCAATATCGTTCAACTTCGTAATCGGCCGGATTGAGTTCAACCTCGACATCTTCCGGTTCTGGCAAAACAGCGACGGTTGCAGCCGACGTATGAATTCTTCCCTTAGCTTCCGTATCGGGGACTCGCTGGACGCGATGGCCGCCGCTTTCGTACTGCAATTCCCGGTAACAACCTTCGCCTTCGATTGTTGCGGTGACCTCTTTATAGCCGCCCATGTCCGAAGGGCTGGCCTCCAGCATCGACATCTTCCAGCCTTTTCGGTCGCAATGTCTCTGGTACATCTCAAACAGGTCACTTGCGAAGAGCGCCGCTTCTTCGCCACCTGTTCCAGCGCGAATTTCAATTACACATCGGCTGCGATTTGCATCTTCGCCACCGATAGTCATTAGGAGAAGTTCATCCCAGAGTGACTCACGTTGTTTAATCAACGTTTCTAATTCTTCTTCCGCCATTTCGCGTTCGTCGGGATCATCACTATCCGCCATTTCACGAACGTCCTGAACCTGGCCAATGATGTCTTTGAAGCGTTTGTATTTACCGGCCATCTTTGCCAGCGAACCATGTTCACGAGCAGCAGCCGCCATCTTTTGTGAATCCGCCAGAATTTCTGGGTCGGACATTTGTTTTTCAAGTTCCTGGAAACGTGCCAGTTTTTGTTCAAGCATATCTTTCATGTTCATTCACCTGTAAATGGATTGGTTGAGCTGAGCCGCCGGTCAGTACTGCTTGGTGAACCGTGCGACATGTGTTGGGTGGTAAGAAAACGGGTGGGCGCAGCTACAAGTGGCTGGCAGAAAAACGACCTGCCAGAGGCGAACGAACAACGTCGTCAATAATTTTGAACTGAAAATACGGAGCGTTCATAAAAAATGGGCAATCAACGAATTTGCAAACGTGCCGATCCAGCGATTATTTCAAAATCGCGAGTCCTTGGCCAGTGCGTCGGTTGCTATCTGATTCGATCGCACTGTTTTTTTTCTCCAGATCCAAATGGAAACGGCGATCAGTAGCGCAATAATAGGACCGTAAAGTGCCAGCATTGTTCGTTGTTCATGGATTCCGGGGCCACTATAGTCCCGAAGTGGGGCAATTAGTAGCCGAAGGCAGGTGAACAGAATTCCGGCGGCACAGGCTGCCAAGCCATGCCGGACTCGTTTCGCAAGCAGCATGACAGCCAGGAGCCCAGCGAGCAACGCGGCAAAAAGTTCGTATAACTGAGTCGGATGGACAGCGTGCGCTGAGTCGATCAGTGCCAAGGGGTTGTTGCCTAGTTGCCGAATCCATGCAGGCGAGTTTGCGGTCGGAGTGATTCCCCATGGCAGGTTTGTTTCAATTCCATAGCAGCACCCACGATTCCAGCAACCCAGTCTGACAATGGCAATTCCCATCGCTATGGGTACCGTAACAAGATCTGCCATTCGCAATGCACTGATTTGAAGCCAACGCGACAGAATTCCACCTGTGGCAACGCCAAGAGCTAAGCCGCCATACAATGAAAACCCAGACGCGGAAAAACTCATCAACGCAATATTGTCGACCTGTCTCTGGTGGGTCAGCCAATAAAGGATTCGGGCGCCAAAAATTCCCATCAATGCTGAACATGTCAGAATTGCAATTGCTCGCCATCGTGGAATAGCGAACCGATTCGATAATAATATTGCGGTTCCAAAGGTCCACGCAGCAGCGACCATCAAGAATTTTTCATACATCAATGCAATGGCCAAATGGATTCGAACGCGCAAACGCGAAAGTCATTTGCTACTTGTTGCGGCGGACCGTCCACATTCCGTTGAGGGTCATCAGGTCTTTGCCGTCTTTTGAAAATCGAAATCTCAATGGACCGTGGATTTCGTAATAATCCGCGTTTTCAAAAACGTGCCCAACCATTTGCATGCTCCCGCTATCCGTTTTTGAATCGAGAATGACAACACTTTCCTCATACGGTAATAGACGACGTCACACTTCATTTCTTGAACTGATTCGGATCGTTTAGCGAAGCCAATTCAATTTTGCCGGTGCCGGGGAACGACACGTCACCTTGCTCGCCATATCCGTCGTCTGGAACCATCGTTTTAATGGTAACCTTGAGCGGAACATCATGCCCCAACGCAGCGTCAATCTGCTTGATGGCATTCTGGCAACCTTCCTCTTTGAATTCAGGGCTTCGGCGAACTTCATCGGGAATGCTGTAGCCTGTCAGTATGTAGGTCCCTTCCCAAAGCCCTTGGCGATCAGCAAGGACTTGTGATGGCACTTGCGCCAATTGAGAAGCGATCGGCGGACTGTTGCTATCGGGCGTTTCGTATCGCGTTAATCTAGGAATGCCATCTGTTGCGTAGGAAAACGTTAGAAATCGGTTGGTCTTTTCGCTTTCGACACCGTTGACCACGATGGAGCAGGCAAGGTAAACCGTTGTCTCGGGTTTGCTGCGTGTACCGTCAGTGCGTTGCCCAAGAAGTTCGATCGCATTGCCGGAAGGAGGATCGACAGGCGTTTCCAAAACGCAATTGAACCAAGATAGCCGCGCAGGATCAAATCGGTTTTGCCCCGTTACCGGATTCGTGAAGTCAACTAACTCTTGCTTGATAACCTTAACACCTTTCTCGTCGTACGTGCGTCCTTGGTCATACGATCGAAAGAAACGAATCTTGACCTCAGCGTCTTTGGGGATCGGCGAACCATCGGTAAAGTTCAACGGTGGATAGACCGATACCATGCAGTTTTTTGTACCGCCGATAAACCATTGCACCGAAAATTTTCCGGTGATTGGGGAATGCGGCGTCAACGAACTGTTTTGCGCATTTGCGCTTGGAACATTGCCCAATAGAATCCCAATCAGCACCAACAGAATTGAGCTTGAATTTAAATTCCACATGGAAGCCTCATGATAATCTGATGCAAATCCCTAACAATTAGAACTGTATTTGCAATTCATGTGCCGACCAAGGAAAGCGGAGTCGCTCGAACATTATTCCTGATACGAGTGTGCCAAGTTTTCCATTCAAGTCATTGATTGTGCACTTATGCACATAGACTTTGTGCTAGACAGCGCGTACTGGTCATGAAATCTCGAGACGGCGCAATGCAATGCGCTACAGCTTCGAATACGGCCTGAAAAATGCACGTTGGCGGATAGGGTTTAAACGTGTTCCAAACGGACTCGCGAATCGTTGTGGGCGAGAGAGGAGTTGTCGTGTCTGGTTCTATTGGGCTTCGTACAAGATTTTATTGGCTCGGCCTATTTGCAGGTTTACTGTTGCTGCAAATCGGGGGCGTCGCTGCACAACAACAGGAACAATCAACTGACAAAAAAGCGGAACTCGTACTGGAATGGCCACCGGTCATGAGGTCAGGCGATCAAGATCTTCAACCCGGTCGTACACCGTTCCAGCAATCGATGCAGGAAATCTACCGCATGGATTTTCAGGGGACAGAAGTGTCGTCCGGTATCCAGATCGTTTCCGTCACGCTTGGCGGACCTGCTACCGGATTGAAACGCGTTTCCGATGGCGCGTTGATCACGTTGGAGGCCGGTGACATCATCACCGAAGTCAATGGTCAAGCGACTCGGACATTTCCTGATTACTTCAAGGCAATGGAGGTCTGCAAAGAGACGGGCGGGCGAGTCGAACTCAAGGTTCAGGACGTGCGCACTGGGAATGTTGTTGACTTTGTCGGGCAAGCGACGTTGCAATGCTTGGCAACCGATCAGCCACTCGATCCCGCCTATGCCTATCGCCTACGGTTTCGCGCGGAACCGGCGAGCCCAAGGGGTTTGAAGTTGACTTGGGTTGACGAACTGGGACCCATGTCCCGATTGACGTTCCCAGACAATCGCTCACTGCAGGCCAGCGCCGAACCCGGTGACATTGTGGTTTCGATTGACGGAGTGAATGTCAATTCTGAACAGGATTATCGGGCTGCAATGGAACGCGTCGCCACCAAATGCGGCCAGACCAATTTGGAAATGATCAATGTTCGAAACGGAGTCTTGGAGCCATGGATTGTAAAAGCCGCGTTGACCAAACGTGAAGATCTCGTTCCACAGCCGTTTCCTCCCATCATGCCTGTCCAACCAGACCCTGTTCGGCCGCAGCCACAACCTGAAGACATTGCTGGGGCAGAACGAAAAATCCACATTGTATTGTGCGGCCTGACCAACGATCCATCCATCGGAAAAATGGTTGGGATTTCAATCGAACGCTTGCAGCGAGTCATCTCGGAGCGCATCGGTGAGAATTTTATTGGAACCTACAAAGTCATCACCGGTGCCGATTGCAACGCGCAGAATATTCTGGAGCAGGTCCGTCAATTGAGTATGAAACCTCAGGATGCGGTTTTTTGTTTTTACGTCGGACATGGCGCGCACAGTACGTTCTTCCCGATGAATGATGTTTCCGGTGGACATTTCTTTCAAATCCCCAATCGCGATCTATCTCGCAAGCAGTTATTTGACGCACTCGCCGCCCACGGCGTTCGGTTAACCGTTTTGCTATCGGATACTTGCAACGTCGAGTCGGACCAACCACCGAGGTTTGGCGAAACGAGGCCTGAACTGAGCGTTCAGCGAATCAAAGGACTAACGGGATTCGAAAAATTACTTTTGGAAGCGAAAGGCAACGTCAATATTAGCGCGAGTTCTCCTGGAGAGTTCAGCTGGTTCAGTATTCCGGTTGGTGGCTGGTTTACCGAACAGTTTGCCAACGCAATGTTGGCAGATCCCGCCGATTGGAGAGAAGCGTATGACGACATGCGGGAGCGAACAGGCGAATTCTATCGCATCAGACGCTCAGAACTGCTCGGCGACCCCACATCCGTCAGCGCATCGATCCGTGATTCGCTGCAAGGACAAGACGACTTGAGGCCAGCAGCATTCCAGTTAAATGTAACGGACGATCCCTACACGAGCTTTGATCACAATCTCGAACGGGAAATGCAACGCACTCATTATTCGTTTGCAGGAGGGCGTCGTCGTTGAGTTTCGTGAAAGCCCTTTTGAGGTGACAGGGATATCAGATGGCTACTCGCCGCGAAACGATTTGAGCTGGTCGGCAACACTTTTGGTGCTCTGGACGACATTGTCGCCAGTGTGTTGTGTCGACTTTCGTTCGAAGAGAACAACATGGCACTCGTCGTCAGCGATTGGATTGTGCATCTCACCCCGCGGGACCACAAAGATGTCTCCGGGTTGCAGTTCCACTTCCCTGTCTTGGAACTGGATTCGAAGGCGACCTTTAATAATCCAGAACAACTCGTCCTCGTCATCGTGTTTGTGCCAAACGAACGTGCCCTTTAGCTTGGCAACCTTGACGTACGAATCGTTGACTTCGGCAATGACTTGAGGCGACCAGAATTCTGTGATCTCCGAAAAAGCTTCGACGACGGAGAAAGGATTGAGGTTGTTTGGCATTCGGTTTCTCCTGAAGGATTCAGATAGACGTTGCTGGTCATTGATCAAGTACTGTAATGATTTCGCTAAGACATTGCCTGCTAGCAACTTCAATAATAGCAATAAATGCCTTTTCCTGCTTGATGACCGTCGTTAGAATCCCGCAGCGCTCGAAGCCCCGTTTTGGTCGTCAAAGAAATTATTATGTTGCGTTACTGGACATCCGGCGAATCTCATGGCAAATGCCTGATGGCATTGGTGGATGGTTTTCCTGCCGGGCTAACGATTGATGAAGATCGTATCAACGCCGAACTTCGTCGTCGCCAAGGCGGTTACGGGAGAGGGAAACGCCAAACCTTGGAGTCCGATGCGGTCGAAATCATGTCGGGAGTTTGGAACAACGTAACGCTCGGCAGCCCCATTCACCTTCACATTCCCAACAATGACCACAAGTTGCCGCGTCTGAAAGAACTACCTCGTCCCCGACCAGGTCATGGCGATTTGCCAGGAGCCATCAAGCATTTGGGGAGCATTCGTGGGATTCTCGAACGGGCCAGTGCGCGAGAAACGGCAGCGCGGGTTGCTGCCGGGGCCTTGGCATCTCAGCTGTTGAACGAATTTGGAATTCGAACGATCGGCTATGTTGTCGAGGTTGGCGGAGTCGCCATCCCTCCTCGCGATGACTTGTCGTTTGACGAGAGGGTAAACGAACGCGACCGAAGTGAGATTTACTCCCTTGATCAATCAAGCGATGAGTCCATTAAACAGTTGATCGACTCGGCTCGCGACGATGGCGATACGCTCGGTGGTGTTGTCGAAGTCACTGTTGAAGGTTTGCCAATCGGGCTGGGGACCCATGCTCAATGGGATCGAAAGCTGGATGGTCGAATTGCGCAAGCGGTAATGGCAGTGCAGGCAATCAAAGGTGTTGAGATTGGCCTTGGGTTCGAAGCTGCGCGCCGTCGCGGTTCCAAAGTTCATGATCCCATTCGTTTTGATGAAGCGAAGCGAGGTGAAGCGAGTTTGGGATACACTCGTACCAGTAACAACGCCGGAGGCTTGGAAGCGGGAATTACCAACGGTCAACCGCTCGTTATCCGCGCCGCCAAAAAGCCAATCAGCACACTGCAATCGCCGCTTGAGTCGATCGACATGGAGACCAAACAGGCGAGCAGTGCCAGTTACGAACGAAGTGACGTTTATGCGCGATTTCGGCGGCAAGTGTCATTGTGCAAAACGTCGTGGCCTTTGAAGTTGCGGCGGCACTCGTTGAGAAATTTGGCAGCGACAGTCTCGTTGAAATGAAGGCGCGTTACGATCTGTTTCAAATGATGGCTCGTGAACGGTAGAAGTAGACGTACTCGAACTGAGATATACAGGGATGGTTGAACTCAGTGATTCAGGACGAAGGCTCGTTTGCCGCTGGCTGTTTGTTGGCTTTTGTATATTGCCAACTTTGGCGATCGGCTACTGGCTATTGCATCCTTTCACCGCCGCCGACTGGCAACGTGAAATTCAGGCGAGGCTGGGACTCGACTTGCATTGTCAACGCGTGGAGACGCCTGTTCCGGGAAAATACGTTTTCCACAACGTGACGTTTGGCGATCCAGAACTCGCGTCGCTGGGGACGATCCCAGAATTGATTGTCGCGACCGGTGACGTTGGCCACGTCTACTTGCCAAACGGATTGCAAGGAGACACCGTAGCTGTAAGACGCTTGATCGAATTGGTAACAACCGGATTGGGTGAGACATCTGGCCTTCGCCGCATTTGGCAGGTGCATGCCGACAAGGTGCTGTTGCAAAGTCTAAACCAACATGCCGACAGTTTGATGGCCAGCGATGTGACGATCGCGATTTCACCGGTAGAGCAAAATGGTGCGATTGCGAATTTGAAGTTCAACATCATTGGCGACCAAACAGGTTCTGTTTATCAGTTCTCGTGTGAGCAAATGGCGTTGGGAAATGGCAAAACGGGTAAACGTTTGTACATTTCGACGGATGAAGGTAGCCTACCGTCCTGGATTTTTGGTGAAGTCGAACCGGAATTCGCGTTTTTGGGACAACGTTCTCATGTCATGACCTTGGTCGAATTGAGAGACGTTGGTGCTGGATGGGCTGGAACCGTTCAAGGGGATCTATTGCAATTGGATCTGGCCGAGGCGTCAAAATCATTGCCACTTCGGGCGCGGGGAGCCGCAAATGCGCGTTTGCGATGCCAATTTGCGAACGGGCGCGTTTCCGAAATGAATTGTGAGTTGCATGCGTCGAACGGTGAAATACCAGGACAGTGGTTTCGGGCAATCACTCAGGACAATCAACCTGTCGTTGAGCTACAACAATTCCAGGAATTGCATACGAATTTCAATGTCGTCAACAACCGAATTGTCTTTCAGCCAAATCAAGGGCAAAGTGGACAATGGCTTTGGTCAAACAATGAACTCGTATTCAATGTGGAATCCGCGATCGAATTGCCTCTACCGAATATGATCCATCAATTGACGTCGGACGGTTCCAGTGAATCGCTGGCAACCTTCAGCACAGATCAACTGAGTAACCTCGGCGTCGACGCGCTATCGCATTTCCAATTGGACGGCTCCGATCGATACGCCACTCAAAGTGACCGGGATCTGCACTAAGTCACTGTTTCGGTCTTAAACCAATTACCCTTTGGTCGCGAGCTGGGGACCACCATTCCCCTTTACGGGAATTAATGCCAGGAGGCTAATTCCCACACATAGTCCAAAAGCACCGATCATCAAGATGAATCCGGTTTCGCTGAATCCGTAGTTGTGGAGGCCAACCTGCAAGAGATTGACGCCTTGCCACGACCAAGTCGTTACTGCGATTCCCAGCGTGGCGATCACGGCAATCCCACGTTCGCGAATCAAGCCGGCCCATCGAGCATGCAGCAGCACCGCGTTCCAGAAAACAATCATCAGTGCGCCGGTCTCCTTGGTGTCCCAGCCCCAGAATCGCCCCCAGGAGTCATCGGCCCACAGGCCACCCAGCACAGTACCAAAGAAACTGAAGACAAGTGCAAAACATGTCACGCCATATACGATGTTCGTAATGACACGCAAATCATCGCGGCTGATGTTCGTAAATCTCAAAGCGATCGCAATCACGCCAACCAAGCCTGCCAGAATGGTCATCACGTAACCAATTGCAATACAGATCACATGGGTCGTCAGCCAGAACTGTGTGTCGAGAACCGCAACCAACACGGTAAACGTATCGCCACTGTCGCTGATCAAATACCAGGACGCCAGCACCAGTCCCCAGCCAGCCAGGCCAGCAAAAGCGGTGCCGATCCGGCGACGAGTAAGCATTTCAATGATCAGCAGTCCCAGGACAACGCCGGCACCGACAAAAACAAACGATGAATAAAGAGTCGTAATTGGTGGCCGTCCAGAAATCACGATTCGCATGTAGATGGCCATTAAGTGGATTAGGAGGCCGACACCAATGATCCCCAATGCCGATTGTGACAGGACACGTGGGAAAATGATGAAGCTGGCCATCGCAAGCAGGAAGCCAATCAAATAAAACACTTGCGAAACAAATAACGGTGCAAACTGATTGTAAAAATGCTCGTATTTCCGTTGCGTAGGCCGTTGGGTCGCAATAGGACTACTTGCTAGATAGTCATCGAGAGTTTCATTGAATTGTTCATGGTCTCGATCCAGATAGGCGGCGGGTAAACGAAGCAGCAGCGATTGTGATTCCGCCAGTTCCGATGGGGTATCAGAATTGATCGAACCAATTTGTTGGACCATCGCTAGCGCTCGAGCAACCAATTGCTCACGTTCAGATTCCAAGTCCGCTTCCACCGACTTGCGAACCTTGTCTTGAATCTCTTGACGCTTTTCAGCGGTAATCTTTGTCGACAGTGCTTCCATACGGGCTGCTTGTGCATTTTCCGTGTCGTCGCTGATTTCGTTTAGAATTTTGATCACCTCGGGATCAGCGAGCAAAGCCATTACCATGTCTTCTTGGATTCTTTTGTTCATGACCGGCTTCATGTAGTATTCACCAATAAAATACTCAGCAAGCTGCTTGTCCGATTTCAATCCAAACTGTTCAGCAGTTTTTCGCAGCCAATCCTGATTGAATGCGGTCGATAAGGTCACCCAATGGGACATGTCCGTACTCTTCGCCGGCGCGACAAGGGGCAATTCATTTGCTTCCGCCATTTTTGCGCCCACAATTAACCTACCCAATGGATCATCGCCGATATTAGGATCGCGTTCGGCCATCAATTTTGGATCGCCGAAAGCCATTTGCAGATTTCGAATCATGCTGATGCTGTTGTCGAGTTGCAGGATTCGTTTTTGCTCATTGGTCAACTTGTCCATTGAGTCGCTATCGTTACGAATCTGACTTACCGCCGTTTTGAGCTGCTCGGATGATTTGTCGACCTCGGCCATGGAGTATCGGAAACCGCTGCGTGGTTCCAGATTCAACTGATTGAGAACTTTCTGGTCTGTAATCCGAATAATTCGATAATCCTCCCAGCCCGGCGACATGAACACCGTGTCAGCAAACCAGCGCAAGGCAGGATATTTGACCTTGTCTTCCTTTGTCACCGTCTCCAATTGTTGCAATTGGCGAGCGGTGTTTCGAGCCAATGACTCGAGAGGTTGCACTCGCCCTTCGTTGAGTATGGGAATCTGCCCCAGCTTGTCGATTCGCAACTGGGCGAGCTCAATAGGCTTGGAGTTCCGCATCGCGTATGAAACGGCCCACATTACCATTGCTCCGACCACCAACATCGCGACGACGGACGGTTTTCCGGTTACGTTAATCGACGCCAGTTTCGTGAGAAACTCTGAGAACTTGCCGCTGAATTGGCCGACGAGTCCAAGCATCACGAACATACACGCCACGTAGGGAATCATCCAACCTTTGTTTTTGACAATTTGAAATTCAGTGAATTGGCTGCCGTTTGCAACGCCATGGCTCGACTGATAAATCGTCTCGTCGCCATACCGAAGTGGGTTATTCATCCACACTTTTTGAGGTTCATTGACGACGTTGTGTCGGGGATCGTTTAACAGAATGTCAGACTTAAACGAACGAGCAATTTCGGTTCCCGGATAAACTTCGTTTTCAAAATCGACAAGGTGAATCGAATAGTCTTTGTACGCATGCTTGAATCGCATACCGAGATAAAACGTTTGCCCGTCAACAGAAACGGTATCGACAATACTACTGTCGTACGCCCGGATAGCCGAAGCGAAAAATCCCAGTGACTTGCCGTCTTTTTTGTCAATCAACTCTACGAGAGCCGCTGGCTCATCAACGGCTCCCGCTCCCGTTCCCACGGCAGCTGTCTGCGGCGTGACATCGATGAATCGATACCAACCTTTATATTTAGAATCGGCCAACGGGCTGGTGCGGTTCGATAACGAAGCGTTTGTGTAAAAACTCTCGCAACGAATGTTGAAGGGTAGATCATCATGCTGAATCACGTCCGTGTTTAACAGCATGGGTGAATCAATGGTGGTCACCGTTGCGTTGTCAGATTCGTCAATCGCTGCAACAAAGAACTCAGTTGCTCGGATGTCGATCGTATGCTGAACGGTTTCACCTTCGGGAATTCGCATCCGTTGTTCTTCGTTTGTGTAGGAGACGTAAATCTCGTTCAACATCAACATCATGATGCCTACGTGGATCAAAACCATGGCACCTTTGCGTTTGAAAATCAGGTTGCAAGCTACCAACCCAACTGCTGCTGCCATCGTCGCCTGAATCAACTGCCACAAAATCCGCATCGCTGAATCGCCAATGAACGCAGATTCTCCCCAAGTCACCAGTGCGAAAAGTAGGCCCAAACATCCAATGCCCAGGCCGGCAAATCCGATTCTCAGGAAAAGGCGATCTGCTCGAAACGCTGCAATCGCACTGGCAACGCCGACCAGTCCAATCGCGGCTTTCATTGAATACCAAAGCTTTCTGAAAAAAGCGGGATCCTGAACACCTTGAAAGCCATTGGCATTTTGCCCTCCAAAAATCACGAGCGTGGTGATTCCCGCGGCAATCAATCCAACGACGAGTCCCAATAACAAGCGTTTTCCTTTTGCCTGAATTCGCATGCGAATGCAATGTGCCGCAACCAGATTGACGAGCATTGCAAACAGAACAGTCGCGCCGCTTGGTAGAAACAACGTTCCACGAACATCTTGAAATCGCTCTCCAAACAGCGCGCGCGGGAAGAAGATGGAAAACGGTACCGTCACGATGGGTGATCGCATGTGTTCGGCCTTAATGGTGCCGATATCAGCCTGGGTTTGTTGCATACTGACAACCCAGGTTACAAAAACGCCCAAGGTCAAAAGAATCACTGTCAATTTCAGTGAAGCCAGTGGTTCAACGATGGCAATCGCCAGGTCACGCATGCGCGGCCGGGAATGAGTGCCCACTCGAATGTTGGATCCTGGAATCACATTGTCATGCAGTTGTGTAGCCATGTTTGTTTTCGCTCTTGCTTCGTTGGATCAATCCACCGACTTAAAATTCCAAGCTTTGGATAAATGCCATCAAGTCTGATTTGTACTCGGCAACTTCGCCGGCATCACCCGATAGTTTGATGTACCACGCCATTGATTCGACTTCGACCCGCGCGGCAAGGATTCCTTTGGTTGCGTCGGGAATGTTCAATAACGAAATGAACTGCCCTGTTCGCCCATCAATCACAATAGATTCTGTTTGCTTTTCGACATCGGTGACGGAATCGGGATCACCGCCTGCTTCCGCAATCCAGGACGCAACCGAACTTGTCCAGGTTGATAGTTCGGCAGGCAATTCCGTTAGTGATATCGCGACCTGGCCCTTGGGAGAATCTTTGACGATTCGGGCAGTAACTACGGGAGCATCTTCATCGACCTGCCAGCCATCGGGAACCGAGTATTGAGGTATTCGTTTTGCGCTGTCGTCAGGAGTGGAGGGCGATTGCGATGGCGGCTGTTGCCGCGTTTCAGGAGGCGGCTGTTGCTGCGCGAAGGGAGGCATCGAGCCTTGCAGTGTGCCGACACGATCGAACATCATGAATTTTCCCGCCGAATACGGAAGCTCGCCAACTTCATCTTCCAATTCTGTTTCGCCAATGTGCTCCAGTCCCAGCTGTCCTCGCCATCGATTGAAATTGGACAACACATCAAACTGCGGCCCTAGACTAGAGATTGCAACTTCGAGTTCATTTGATTGTTCGTCGAAGTAGGTTAACGTCGCGTAACGCCCCATTCGTTCTCCACCCGATTGCCAGCCTTCGGGCAACTGCCAAACGGGATTGAGCGTTTCATCAAATGAAATGGATTCGAGAAACGCAATCCAAGTAGGCTCCATCTTCTTCATCAAAGCCGTCTTGCCGGTCAGTTTAAAAAACCACGTCGCCTCATCGCGCTGGGCAACGGCAACAACCATTCGCGTCAATTGACGGCTTTCGACTGGAAGTCCCGATTTTGACAAAGGAATGGTTACCGTTTTAATTTCCGGGGAATCGCCACAGCCGACGAGAGTTGATCCCAATAGCAGAACAATGAGACAACCGAGCCTTTGCATTCTCACTCCATCAATCGTTAGTTCTGAAATTCACGGCGAATTCCTCGCCAATAACTGATCAATACGTTGGCGTGGTTGATTTGTGCGACGGCACATGAATCGAAGACGTTTCGCCTTATTCCATTATTGCCCTAAAGCCCAAGTTTCCCACACAATACGCCACGGTTTTCCTGCGACAAAACGGCTGTTTGTCAGGAAAGGCTGAAATTTGCATGCGTTAAATTATCTGGATTAACTTGCTGCCGCTTCGATTTGCCCACGGCACTCGCCAAACCCAATTCGGCGATAGCCGTCCGCATCGCAAAATCCGCGAATGATGAGATCATCTCCATCTGCCAAGAACGTGCGTTTTTCACCCGATGGCAATTCAATCGGCGTTCGTTGTGTGCCTGGAACTGGGCTGCCCAGCTCTCCATCCCATGTCAGTTCCAGTAAGCAACCGCGTTCCGAGCGACTGGGGCCGCTGACCGTTCCGCTCCCAAGCAAATCTCCGGTTCGCATGTTGCAGCCATTGCTCGAATGGTGAGTGAGCATTTGGGCAATCGTCCAATACATGCTTTCAAAGGAACCACTGCTCAATCGCATCGGTTCCATATTGCCTTGAGCCATTTGACTTGATTGCAAATAAACCTCCAAGGTCAACGCGACTCCTCCGGAATGATTGTTTTGTTCCGACTGCAGATACGGCAACGGAGTTGGATCACCGTCTGGGCGCCTCATCGCTTTCGTTCGAAACGGAGCAAGCGCTTCCATGGTTACCACCCAAGGCGAAATGGTACTGGCAAATGATTTGGCAAGGAATGGTCCTAACGGCTGGTACTCCCAGCGTTGAATGTCGCGTGCCGACCAGTCATTCAACAAACACAAGCCGAACAAATGTTCTTCGGCGCTGACAATCGAAATTGAAGTGCCCAGTTCATTGCCTTGTGAGACCAATGCTCCGACCTCAAGTTCATAGTCTAAATTTTTGCAGGGTCCAAAACTTGGTGACGTCTCGTCCGCAGCTGGTGGCAATTGACCATTTGGGCGCCGGACCTTAGTACCGCTAACGACAATACTGGACGCGCGGCCGTGGTAGCCAATGGGGATATGTTTGTAGTTTGGCAGAAGTGGATTGTCCGGTCGAAACATACTGCCCACGTTGGTCGCGTGAAACACACTGGCGTAAAAGTCCGTGTAGTCGCCGATGGAAACGGGCAATAGCATTCGCGCCGTCGATTGCGGAACCAATGCCGGTGATTCCCATTGCGCGTCAGCGATTTTGGAATTGGAATCGCACAGTTCACGAGAAAGCAATCTTCGAAACTCGTCTCGTTGAGCCAAGGTCCATGCCATTACGCCATTTAGGTTTGGTTGCATGAGCGCCGCAGTGAACTCTCCAGGGAAAACACTGTTTTCAGCGCAAGCACGCAAGTCGACGATCATGTCGCCAATCGCCACGCCAATTCGAGGGTTCTTGTTTTCGGCCGTTGCAAACACGCCAAATGGAAGGTTCTGCACTGGGAAGTCAATGTTGTCAGCGTTTGCCGACTCCACCCAGCAATCTAGATCAGGAGAATGAGTTTCGTTCAAAGCATATGTCATGATTTTTGCCTATCGTGTACAAGTGATTTTTCAATCAGGCGATGCCTGAGAATTGCAGTTCGTTAAATTCATCAACCGGTTCACGGAACGAACAAGAGCCGAATGAGATGCAAAATGAGTCGCGAAGTTTCGCTACGGTCGACGTGTCGACGGTCCATTCGCCCCATCCGGTTTCATCTGCTGAGACAACGAATTTCTGCGGTTCATTCGATTGTAGAATGTCAGCAATTTGTTCGACCTGGAGCCGATGATTGTGGGCGCACAGAGCGGCAACAAAAACGTTGAGGAATCCGAACATGGTTCCGCATTTCGAATCTTCCTCGTAGGTCAAACGATAATCACCTCGCAATGGATGATGGAGACCTGCCGTTGCCTTGAACGGTGTTCCATTTTGAACGCATGCGAAAATGAATTCCGCAACGATTTTCGCCGAAGGGATCTGATCGGCATTGACACTTCCTGTACGAATTTTCGCGGCATGATTTCCTCGAAATGCTGCGATGACCTTTACCGATTCCTGAATATTCGGAACATTTGCAACCTCCCAGAAAAAACGAATCGAGGTTGGCAATTCCGAATTGGCAACGTTTTGCGTCGCATTGACGTCATCGAGTTTGGTTTCAACAGAATCGATCAAAAAGATGTTTTGCCGTGAATTGAACTCCGTGATTTGTTTCAACGCTTCGTGAAACGTTTCGCCATTTCCTGTCGGTCCGGAGACGAGCACACTTAACGGCCACACCTCCTGCCCTGCAATTGCCGTCGCTGCGGACTCAAACTCACTTAGTCGAGCCAATGGAACGACGAATCGCCCAAGGATCCAATCGTCATCGGACGCGCGATACTGTGCAAAATTTTGTGTAGCAGTTTGCATATCGAGCTGCGCAGGCGGAAACAAGCCGGCGTAGTCGACGATACCTTTAAGCAACGGTTGCATTTGTATGTAATTAATTGAGTGTGTTTTCGGTAATTGGGATTCATTTTCGATCCTGAGAGATCACCTCTGTTAATTTACCAGTTTTCATTGGTTTTATCACGGTGGCCGCAAGCGAGAGTAATGGCTCCGGGTGGAACGAAAAGCGATAGAGCGACAAAAAAAGGCTGTGGAATGAATCCACAGCCTTTGTGTATTGTTTCGAATACAATTCACGACACTCGGGCGTGAATTATCCGAACTAATTGCGATCGCTATTTAGTTGCCCATGATCGAAGTAAAGATGCTCAGCAAACCATCGCTCGCAATTCGATCGGAAGGCATCCAAAGGTTGCGAGCAACGTCATACAGCACAATTCCTCCAACCGCAACCAATAATGCAGTAGCGAGCAACGAAGCTACTTGAAGTCGCGTGTAAGGAAATTCCATTCCAGTCGACACCGCTCCAGCCGAAGCTGCTGCGGCACCGCCCATCACGGCGTCGTCGTCCAGCATCTGGGGTTGAGCTTCCAACTCCTGGTCACCCAGCAACGTTTGTTCCGAATCGGAAGCAAACAGGTCCGAGTCTTCCAAGGCAATGACTTGGGATCCGCTGGCTTCCTCGCCGTCATTGTCTTCGAATGGCGTCAGGTTGAAATCGTCTTCCTGCATCAACGTCGCTGCGTCGGCATCGGCAGCTTCGGTGAGAGAAACCATGTCATCATCGGGCAACTCCAAGTCATCGATGTCGGAGCCACCGAGTTCCAGGGAATCAGAGACGTCGATTCCCGAGTCTGAAGCGGACAATTCAATACCGGAATCGGAGGCGGCCAAGTCAATACCCGAACCACTGGCCTCAAGAACCAACTCGGAACTTGAGTCGCTATCTTCCAGAACAATGTCGCTGTCCTCGTAGTCGCTACTCAAATCGAGGTCTTCCTCAAGCGAGTCGCTGTCACCCAGTTTCAGGTCGTCGTCGAAAAGGTCGTTTTCGTCAAGCGAAAGATCGGCCTTGGAGTCGCTAACTTTCTCGCCCATTGCTTTGAGAAGTTTGCCGGTTGAGCCTGCTGGGTCTTCGAGTAGCAATTCGTCATCATCGTCGAAAACGCTACTCTTTGAATCGGACGCTTTTAGGTCCGAGCCTGAGTCTTCAAGAGCCAGGTCCAGTCCGCTGTCGCCGAAAAGCAAATCATCGTCATCATCTGCCGGCGTGACTTTGGAGCCGCCGGTAGTGCCGCCGGTGGGCAACTTGCTTTTGGAAACGGACGAAAGGTCCAGTTCATCGTCGTCGAGATTTAGGTCGAGATCTTCCTCGCTGTCATCCTGCAACAATGGACTTGCTGCAAAATCGTCGGCCAACAAGTCATCCATCTCGTCGCTTTCGTTCAAACTGGACGAACTGTCGTCCAATAGCAAATCATCTTCGATGGATGATTCACTGAGAACAAAGCTGTCCTCATCGTCATCATTTCCGCCCATGACAAGATCAAGACCCATGGAGTCGGCGTATCGCTCCAATTCCTGTTGTTTGAATTTCCAGCTAGAGCCATCGCGATAGCCAAACAGTTCATTGGCCGAGACCAGCTCTTTCACACGTTCGGGTGAAATGCCTAGCATTTTGGCGGCTTGATCGAGTGGAATCAGATTGGACATAAACAGCGATACTCCATCGTTTTACAAATTTTGCCTCGTTGGTCCTGGCCTCATGAAAATAGGCGAATGGACCTTCGGATTCGGCAGATATCGAAAATGATCGTCCCGAACACTTAGGGACTTTGCCTGACCGACCAACGAAACCACGAAAACCTCGACCGGATTGTCGACTCTTCGTTTTATTCTAAAAGCCGGGTTTCAGGTTTCAAGCAAAATGGCGTGTTTCTTCGTCAATTTCGGGCTGTAACGCTTGGTCGGGATATGCGGGATTGGCTGGAATTATCGTGGTTCTTGGCGTCGACATCATGAAATCTTAACGTTCACCTACCATATTGGCGTTTTTGGCGCTGACTGGGGGCAACGTCTGACCTCGCCTGCCATTGAAGATTTTTCAACGTTTTCTCGCACCGAATTAATTTGTCAAAAACTATCCATTCGAGCAGAGATGTCAAAGGATTTGTCTACAGCATTGATGAATAGTGAAACGCAGAAATTGATCGAGCGAATTGAAAAAAGCGGACTGATGTCTGCAAACGAGCTCGGTCAGATTTCAGATAACATTGCAACCGATTCGGTTCATGAATTCGGTGAACAATTGATCGCCGGCGGCCACCTGACCGAATGGCAACTTGAGAAATTGGTCGCGGGCAAAATCAAAGGTTTTTTTCTGGGCAGTTACCGAGTCAATCGACTGATTGGCCGGGGAGGTCACAGCAAAGTCTACGAAGTCGTTCACGAGACACTCCAGCAGCGACGTGTGATCAAAGTGTTGCTGGACGGAATGAACAACGGAAAGTCATCGATGCTTTCAAGGTTTATCCTGGAAGCACGCGCTCTCGCGAAACTTACGCATCCAAACATCGTTCAATGCCTTGATATCGTCAATCAAAAAGACATGAACTATCTGGTAATGGAATACCTGGATGGAAGTGATCTGGAGGACCTCGTAAAGAATCGAGGCCCTCTTCCATTCGCCGAAGCAGTTGGATTGGTCGAACAAATTGCGACGGGACTGCACTACGCGAATGAAAACGGTTTTATTCATCGCGATGTCAAACCTCGCAATGTTTTTCTGACAAGCGAAGGCGTGGTGAAAATTCTCGACTTTGGTTTGATGCTCATGGATCAGCCGAACAAGGATGCTTCGTTGACCATGATGCACGATGATAGTCTCGGCACTCCCGATTACATCGCACCGGAGCAGGCGGTCGATTCGCATAAGACCGATGTCCGATCAGATATTTATTCGCTTGGCTGCACCTTCTATTTTCTTCTGACCGGCCGGCAACCTTTTCCCGAAGGTACTGCCGTTCAGAGAATCGTACTGCATCAAACTCGGATGCCAGAACGCGTGGCCAAATTCCGTCGCGACTGTCCGCTTGGTTTGGAACGGATTGTCTGGAAGATGATTCAGAAAAAACCAGAAAAACGTTATCAGGACTACCCTACCCTGATCACGGCTTTAAAAAATTGGGAGTCGTTGTCGAGTGAATCCTCCAGCACTACGGCGATTCTCACCACTCCCATCGCAGACGTCGAAGTCGCGGCAGTGACTGTTGCCGATCCGTTATTTGTAGACGATCCATTTGCTGGTGAAACAATGGGGTCTCCATTGGCAACTAACGTTTGGAGTCAACCCGAGCCCAATGCCAAAGGGGGGAGATCGCCCGCTCGTTCGTCAGTCCAGTTGTCGAGTCGATCAAAATCCGGTGTTCGACTTGGAGGAAAGCAAGGCACGAATACAAAGCAGGTTGCAGGCGGCAAACGAGCTAAATCGATTCCGACGAGATCGAGAAGTGGCAATGAAACCGAGGAAGAGGCCTATCAGCGTTTCCTGCGTCGTGAACGCTTGAAAATGCTATGGGTATTGATTGGCGTTTTGCTGGGCGTTGGGATAGCCGTTGGAGTTTCAACCGTGATGTTTTCGGTTGAAAAAATCCAGAGCGAAAACAAGGCGCCAATTGATACCTCCCGAGAATGAACAGATGTGTCGTTGGTTTGCGAACTTTTGTTAAAAGGGTGTTAAGTTTTTATGAATCACTAGTTTGTCGATGTGCCTTTTAGTTAACCTTTTTGAATAAGCGATTGTGATAGCAAGCTTGCTTGTCGTCTCGTCCGAAGCGGTTGTCTCATCGCGCAAAATTTGTTCTCCGTTACGTAGCAGCGTGTCGATCATTGGGAGTGGCAATGGAATCAGGGAAATCAGCAAATAACGAGACGTTAGGCGTTGCCGAAAATGGCAAGCCAAAACTGACCGGTTCTGAAATGGTCTTTAGCATCTTCAATCAAGCGCAAGTGACCGTGAATGGATTGAGGATGACAATCGATGGGCGAATGGTACAGCAAGTCTCCGACCTTGCCTCGCAATTGGAAATCACGCGGCGAGAGTTTCAACATTACGCAGACCCGTTCAAGGCAATTGGTGACGTCCAGCGTGTAAATTCGACGCTACAACAGCGGGCCCAAGCGTGGGAGCAACAGGCGCAAGGCCGCGAACGTAATACGATCGGCATGGCCGGGAATGCGTTGAAAAAAATGCGTGAAGAGCACTCGCAGGTCAGGCGTAACGTGAGCAACGTTTCGAGGCTGATGACCAAGCTTGAAGTCGACTTAAACTCCATGGCTGGCGAATGGGGACTGACTGAAGGCGAACCGCAAACATCAATAGAAAACGCGAATGTGAACGGACAAGACATGAATTCCAATTTAAGCACCGATCATTCAGAAATCGAAACCTCAGTCCTGGCGGCATTGAATTTGATTTTTGAATCTCCCATATCCGTTTCTTACGCTTCGGCGAATCGCAAAGTTGACGACGAGGCGGAAAGTCGAGAGCAAGCCTGGGACATGGGGACTGGCATGATCCTCGTGCTTCGCTGGGTTCCGATCTTGGATAGTCAATGGATGAGTAGTTATGTATTCCTCTGGCTGATTCCCAAGTTCGACGAGATGGCGGCGTCGATTCGCGAGCATTGCAACGATTTGAAATTTCGCATTTCGAGCGATCAAAATAGCCACACGATCGGCATCAATCCCCGTGAGCCAGTGGGGACTTCTTCCCCCAAGAACAAGAAGATTAGCCTGTTCGCAGCCGAAACGCGACGGATTTCTTTTGAGTCGAACCCGGACTCTCAATATTCCTGTTACATGGGGCATTCGGTCCTGAGTGAACCCCTCGAAACAAAGTACACGTTAGAGCTACTGCGACGAGAAAACGAAGCGGTTTGAGTTTTAGGATCGACGGCTCACTTTGAAAGTTTCAGGCAGGATTTCAACTACTGGCACTTCGGTAACTGCCAAGTGCCAGGTTGAAAATCATTCGACTGCCGACCAGGCTCGTTATAGAAACGAAAATTGCCAACCCGGCGTACCACCATTCCCAAGGTTCCCAGTCGCCTCCCAGCGGATTGGCCAACACCCGAGCCGGTACGTTGGAGACAACCAGGATCGGAACGATGAAGGTAAACGTTCCCCATAACGCCCAGCCAATACCGCCCCGCTGATAAATTTCCATTGGGTATCGATAGAAATTCGTGATGTAGAACCAGAAGTCATACAGGTTTTGATTTCGCCCCAACCAGATACTCGTTGATGCCAACGAAATCATCACGCTGTACATTATCGAAAACCCGCACAGCAGAAAGAACAAGTATGCAGGAACAGTCCACCACGCAAAATTCAGATCACTGTCTGGCTGTCGGGCAATCGTAATTAGCGATGTGATGACGAGTATCACCCCCAACAGGATATTGGGGAGCTGAGCCCAATTCATTTTTGGAAACGAAATCAAAAACTGCGTGTCGATTGGTTTGAGAAGAGCAAAGTCCAAACCGCCAGTTCGGATCATTTCGCTGAACTCGTCAAAATTTCCCATGAACATCATTTGAATCATCCCGTTGATGATCCAAACCGTGCCGAGGAAAACAAAGAACTCGTTTTCTTGCCAGCCTGTGTCGGGTCCGATCGATGGCGTGAACTGGTAAATGATTTTGAACAACACAAAATTCATTGCCGCCCATGACAATGACGTAATGCATTGCAAAATAAAGTCCGTTCGAAACGACATGTCACGGATCAATGAGTTTCGGCAAAACGTCGCCCAGACCCGGAAATAGCGACTGGCTGAGAATTTGCTTTCGGTTGGGTTCGCCACTGCGGCTTGCTTCGAATCCATGGCCTCACCCCCGAATCCGCTATATCGTTTCACACCACGACTCCAAAGCCAACGCGATAAAACGATAAAGAATAAAACCCATGCGATTTCGATTCCAAGTCCGTAATACATTTGTTGCCGATCGAGCTTGCCAAGAAAAACGGCTGCAGGGAAATAAGCCAGGTACTTGAGTGGCAAAAAGTCGACTGCGGGTTGCATCCAGCCCGGCAACAATTCCAGGGGAAACATATGACCCGATAAAAGAAAATTCAGCAGCATGTAAATGAACGCCAACGACGTCACTTCCAGTAGCCAAAACGAAACCAAGCCAAGGGAGGCTTCTAAAAAGAATCCCAACAAAAATGAAAACAACAAGGACAAGATAAAAATGACGAGCACTTCGACATCGGGCCAACCATTCAGGAAATATCCTCGGCACAGGAAAAACACCAGTGCAAACGGCAGCGTCGCGATCATGTAGTAGACGAGTTTATGTGCGATGCGTTGCATCAACAGGCTGCCCAGCAAATCGATGGGTTGGATGAGGAACTTTTTGACTTCACCCGTTCGAACCAGGCGAGTAATCCCGCCTGTCAATCCCGGCATGCTTGAAAAGGCACGTCCGATGGTCACCATGAGGTAGTAGGCCACCATGTCGCCATAGCGGTAACCTGCGATTTCGTTTTTTTCGGGCTGAGTGAACGAGATGGATTCAAAGATGGCCCACCATAGAAAAATCTGGGTCAATGTCGGCAAGAAACGCATCAACGTTCCAAGCATGAAATCGCCGCGATAGACAAGGCGTTCGTTCAGCCGCGATTTTGAAAAACGTCCACCACTTTATCGCTCGTGCGCCAATACTCAATGGCTCAGCATCAATGAACGTTGTGTTCACATCGCTCATACCCCTGCCCCTGCCGGTTCATTTTGTTGCGATGCAGCAAGTGAAAACATCGAGGCGATCACTTCCTCCAATGGAGGGTCTTCAACGACCACGTCAGCGACTTGGTTGTCTCGAAGCATTTCACTGAGAACACGGGCGACTTCATCACGCGGTACACGGAATTTGATTTTGGGAGGCACCACTTCGATAACCCCCTCCATGTTCCGAAACGAGTCGAAGTCAGCATCTTCAGCTAATTGCAAAGTGACGACCTTATCCCCACTGAACTGATCAATAATGCCTGACAGCGAACCGTCGTAATGGATCAAACCGCCGGCGATCACGACAACCCGTTTGCATAGGGCCATGATGTCTTTCATGTAGTGGCTTGTTAGGAGGATTGTGATCTTGCGCTCTTGTTGATAATGCTTGAGGAACTGTTGGATGCGGTGCTGCGCGACGACATCCAGGCCGATCGTGGGTTCGTCGAGAAACAGTACCTCGGGGTTGTGAAGCAATGCGGCGATGAGTTCCATCTTCATTCGTTCGCCGAGCGAAAGTTCGCGAACAGGTTGGCCAAGAAGGCGTTTGACGTCGAGCATTTCCGACAGTTCATCGCGTCGTCGCTCAAATTCCTGAACAGGAATGTTGTAAATGTGTTGATGCAATCGAAACGAGTCGATGGCGGGCAAGTCCCACCAAAGTTGATTCTTTTGCCCCATGACCAACGCGAACCGACGTCGATAGGCGTCTTCGCGATTCCATGGAACATACCCCATGACCTTGGCCGATCCCGAGGTCGGGTTGATGACTCCTGAAAGTAATTTCAAGGTCGTGGTTTTCCCGGCGCCGTTTGGACCAAGGAACGCAACGAATTCACCTTGTTCAACGGTTAGATTGACACCGCGAACCGCTTCGACCTCGCGATACTCGCGATGAAACAGCCCCCGAATGCTAGCCCAGATGCCTTCCTGTTTCTGGTAGACACGATACGACTTGCGCAAATTTTCAATTTCAATAATGGCCATGCAGGGATTATAGTTTTTCGGACGCGACCCTTACAGGCGAGGGGGAGCCCAAACCAGTCACATTCCGGCACAATTCGAAAGTCCCTACAATTTGTTCATCGTAAGAGGATTCATGCGACGGTGATGTTCGTGAATACTTTTGCAGAGTTGATAGACTCCCAGCGTGTGGAAGCAAATTCGTCCCTCGTTTCAAGAAGAGAATTCGTCGTGAATCAGGCATATTATCGAGTCGGAATCGGTCATGACACCCATCGGTTGGAACCCGGTGGACCATTGCGATTGGGTGGAATCGATATCCCCTACGAATTTCATGCGGTTGGACACAGTGACGCCGACGTTGTCATGCATGCCATTACCGACGCGATTTTGGGTGCAGCAGCACTTGGGGATATTGGCGATATGTTCCCTGATACCGATGAAACCAATCGAAACAGAGATTCGGGAGAAATGATGCAACTAGCACTGGACCGGGTGAATCAACTTGGCTTTCGCCTGAACAATTTGGACTGCATCATCTTTGCGGAACGTCCCAAGTTGGCAGAATACAAACAAAAATCTCTGGAAAAATCGCGCAGTTGCTGGGTATCGAAGATTCTCAGGTCAATGTTAAGGCGAAAACCGGTGAGGGCGTTGATTCGGTTGGCGAAGGTTCGGCGATCAAGGCACAATGTGTCGCGTTGATTCATCGCGAAACGACCCGCGGTCTGGGCGTATCATGAGTGAGACTGCGGCAACAGTCATTTTAGGAATCGACCCTGGCCTGAACATCACGGGATATGGACTATTGCGCGCCTCGGGCAATCAGGTTTCATTGCTTGAGGCGGGGGTGGTTCGCTCCCGGCGCAACGATTCGTTAGAACAACGTCTGTTGCAGCTTTACGAAGGGGTGAACGATATCATTGAAACGTTTGCTCCGGACGTGATGGCTTTGGAGGAACTCTACTCGCACTACGAGCGGCCCCAAACTGCCATCCTGATGGGGCATGCCCGTGGAGTGTTGTGTTTGGCCGCTGGAAAAGCAGAGGTGCCCGTAATGCACTACCGGGCAACACAAATCAAAAGTGTCATGACCGGAAACGGCCGGGCGCCCAAATCGCAAATTCAAATGGCAGTGACGAATCTGTTGAATCTGGACGCGATCCCTGATCCTCCAGACGTCGCGGATGCACTTGCCATTGCTCTATGTCATCACTTTCTCAATCGAAATCCATTGCATTCAAAATGATTACAAAAATTACGGGGCAGTTACTCAGTCTCGGTGATGATACTGCAACGTTGTCCGTGCCACCGTTTGAATATCAGGTGTTGGTAACAGATTTCACGCGTCGCCATCTCCAGGCCCAAGTCGACAAAACGGTGACGCTGCATACGATTCACTATTTCGAAGGGAACCCGCAGAAAGGCGGCCGGATGGTGCCACGCCTAGTTGGCTTCAATAGTGACATTGAACGCGAATTTTTTGAACAGTTTTGCTCTGTTGATGGAGTGGGCGCAAAAAAAGCGCTGCGAGCGCTTGTTCGACCCGTGCAGGATATCGCCAAGGCCATTGAGCAACAGGATTTCAAAAGTGTTTCAACACTCCCCGGAATCGGGGCCGCGATGTCGGAGAGAATCGTCGCCAAGTTACGAAGGAAAATGG
This sequence comes from Pirellulaceae bacterium, assembly GCA_041399045.1. Taxonomy (GTDB): domain Bacteria; phylum Planctomycetota; class Planctomycetia; order Pirellulales; family Pirellulaceae; genus BJ22. The sequence continues at coordinate 333,093 of JAWKTO010000003.1, forward strand.
GCAAGTTCGCTTTGTGGGTCGTCACGGAAACCGCGGGCGAATCTGCCTCCATCGAACGCTCCGTTGTTGATGATACGTTTCAGATTCTGTGTGCGCTCGGGCATAGCGAAATGGACGCACGTCAACTTCTCGAAACCGCTATGGGAACGAAAAAAAAGTTCAAGGACGTCGACGAGCTATTACAGGCGGTGTACGACAACTCAAGTCAGTCCTAAAGGTGGCGTTCGACCCTATCGCGTAATTTTTTCTAGTTTCGGAGCGCAAGGTGACGAATTGCGCCAGCCCCAAAAACTCAAAAAGTCGCGCGACCTGGTTTGGTCGGCGACTTTCTGTTTCCATAATCATCAGAGAGCAATCTGATTTTTTGAACCGATGAAAATCCTGTTCTCAGGCTGATCACAACGGTTTAGAAAATGTCGGTCACAAAGTGATGACCGAAATGGTACCGGCGTGGTGTCGGATAGTAGTTGTGCCAGCTGCGGTTGTAAATCGGAATCCGCATTTCTGGCGGATAACGGTAGTAATTGCTATCTGCACTTCGGTAGTAATTGTTTCCCCAGTAGTTTTGAGGATACGTTACATACGGATAGTGATAAAAACGATCGTAGTTTTGTGTCGCGTTGGACGAGCCCCAGACAGCACCGTAAGCGTTTTCCTGCGCTTTGCGCTGTGCCGGTAGCACTGCCAAACCAGGCAAACGCGGCCAATGCCAATGCCGCTGATAGTACGGTTCGACGAATCATGGGAGATTTCCTCCTGCGGAAATTGAATGGGACGACTTTGTTCGATTCCCGCCGTGGGTGCTGTCCAGACCATCTGGAGACGCACCGTAATTTGCGGAATATCTGTAACAATCGGCACAAACCGATTTCATGGAACGGTTTTTGTTCCAAGTTCCGGTCGTAGAAGATAGGTAAACTTTGCCGGCGTATGGGTGAGTTAATCGGCGTTGATCGTTCGCCCAATAGCGTTATTCCGGCATGATTCCAGCCGCAATATCTTCCTCATATTGATCCATCAGCGGCCATTCGACAGCACATGTTCCGAAATCGGCCATGCTGAGATAGGTCTTCAGGCGCGCAATCGTTCGGCCAAGGAGTGCATCGTTTTTGCGAAAGATCGGGCCGTGACTTGGGAGCAACCATTCGACATCGCTCTTTTGGATCCGTTCAAGGGAACGAATAAACGCTACGATATCGCTTCCGTGATGGGCATCGATTGCACCGACGCAACCATCTCGATAAATGTTGTCGCCACTAAACAGTAGATTGCCCATCCGGAATGAGAGTTGACTGTCCGTGTGTCCGGGAGTCAGCCAAACCTCCAATGCCAGATTGCCAACGCGAATCACGTCACCTTCATCGATCAACGTTTCCACGTCGACGACGGGCATTTCCATGTCGATTTTTTGCGATTCGATTTTGGCAAACGTCTTGATCGGATCTCCCGTTTTCAACGGCTCCGCAGCCAACGGATGCGCTGAAACCGTTGTCCGCAGGATCTGTTTCGCGCGCGACAGGCCTTGGATGTGGTCGACGTCAGCGTGCGTCGCGATCAATGTCTTGCACTGCGAAATGGAAAATCGAGCTGACGAATCAACTCGACAATTTCGTCGACGGCATCTTGATATCCAATGTCGATCAAGACCCATTCTTCGCCATCAAAGACGAGGTAAACATTGCATCCGAGCACATGTCCCAACTGGTGGTTGATTTCGATTACGTTGGGAAAAACGGGGCGACGTGTGATCATGAGTTTCAGATTCGAAATTTGGCTCGGGAATACGGCGACGATTTTAATTTTTTACGACTGGCGTATCAACCAAACCGACGTCGGCAACAAAGCGGATTTCCAGGTTCTAGCTGTTGGCACCGGTCCGTTTGTAGCGATATTCCGGCGGTTCACAGGAGCGTAGGAATGGCGGTTTAAAGGGGCTCTCGCGGCGGAACTATCGGCGGTTTAAGCCCGTAGAAACGGAAGATGGCGGATAAAAATGCTGGATTCCCCAATGAAAACGCAAATAATACAAGGGCAAACGGTCTTCCGTCTCAAATCGAGTGTTAAACTTGTTTTTGAAAACTCGGAATCTGTATTCCCGTAGCCCATCGTGAGAATCGCAGGAAAGTATGTCGCAAAAATCGTCGTTATTCTCGGCAACCGATCGTCCACACGTTCGTATTGTGGCTAGGCGGAGTCGGCACTTTGTCTTGTCCAGTTTGTTCTCCCTTTTGGCCTTGCTTGCCCCTGAGTTTTTGTCCACGAGCGGAATTTTTCAACCATCGGCTTATGGTCAGGCAATCGTCGAAGAGACGGAAGAGGCTGCAATCGAGGCTAATGCTGAATCAGTTGCAACAGTGGAAGTAGTTGCGGAAAACGATCCCAGCGAAAACGATTTAAAATTCTTGTTTACCGGCGAGAACCCCCAGTCGCTAGATCAGCTTCGTGCGATGCAACAATCGGTTCGCGAAGTGTATGAGAAAGTCCAAACGTGTACCGTCAACATCCAAAACCGCGAAGACGGCTCCCAAGGGAGTGGCGTTATCGTTTCGCGGGATGGCTTTATCTTGACCGCCGCCCACGTGATCGGTGAACCCGGGAAAGAAGTTGAAATCACACTTTCCGACTCGCGACGACTGAAAGCTCGTACATTGGGCGTTAATCAGGCGGTCGATTCTGGCATGTTGAAGATCTTGAATCCTCAAGAAACCTTTCCCTACATTGATCTCGGAGTTTCAACAGATCTCAAAAAAGGCCAATGGGTTTTGGCCATTGGTCACCCCGGAGGTTTAGATCCGAATCGAGGAATGGTTTTACGGGCCGGTCGATTGTTGACATCGACATCGCGTGTCTTGCAAACCGATTGCGTCTTGGTCGGTGGAGACTCAGGTGGACCGTTGGTTGATATGAACGGAGATCTCATCGGAATTCACAGCAGGATTGGAACCAATCTCTGGGACAATATGCACGTTCCTGTCGACCAGTTCTCTGAGGAATGGGACCAACTTGCTGCCGGCGATGTCATCGGCAAGAAAAAAGTACCATACATCGGTATCAATCTCGTCGACGACACTACCGAGATTGCATCAGTCGAAGCGCTTAGTCCTGCCGCCGAGGCAAACTTGAAAAAAGGTGACCGGATTATTCGATTCAACGGCTCAGAGGTGAAGTCGAAACAGGACATTGGCACGCTTTTCCAACAACTGAAAATTGATGAAGAGGTTGATGTCGTGGTGACACGCGATGGAAACGAACTCACCTTAAAGCTGAAAATTGGGCGGAAGTGGACCGACTCGCCAGAGCAATTTCGCTTTCAATAGTTGGAACGATAAACTTTTTGAATGAATACCATGCTGCAATTCCGCATTTCAACATTGTCGTTTACTGTAGCCATTGCGGTTTCATCGCTCACGATGAATTCTCTGTTGGCCTATCAGGACTCCGGCAATCGTGCCAAGACAAATTCTTCAGCGAGTACCTCCAAAGCTGATGGCGAGACTGACGATGAGAACCAGGGGCATACGATTTTGGGTGTCGATTTGGACTCCATTACCAGTTACGCTCAACGCATGCGCGGCGACCGAAAATTCTCGCGGATCAGTCCCGAAATTGTTGAGTTGATGAAGCCAGTGATCTCCAGTGTTTCGTCGTCGACAGTTCGTGTTTACTCCGGCAAACACCAATTGGCGATTGGGACCGTGGTTGATTCGAACGGATTGATTTTGACCGTGGCGGATGAATTGAAGAATCCGATTGAATGCCGATTGCCTGATGGATCAACCCAAACGGCGAAGGTCTACGGAATCGATCGCGAAACGGGCCTCGCCATGCTGAAAGTCAATTCCGCGAACCTGAACCCAATTAACTGGAGTAGCACTTCGAATCCAGAGGTTGGTGACTGGTTGGCAAGTGCCTCGCCTGACCAGAATCCAGTTTCAATCGGCGTCGTGAGCGTTTTGGAACGCAAAATTTCTTCAGGTGGTGCATTTATTGGTATCACCATGCAGGACATGGATGGAGGAGGCGTCCGGATCAATACGATTGTCCGCGGTGCACCTGCTGACAAAGCCGATTTGAGGGTCAACGATGTGATCGTGGCCATTGATTCCATTCAGATCCAAGACCAAGAGGCACTGCGTGAGCAAATGCAGAACTATTCGCCCGGCGATCAAATCTCGATGACGTTCACGAGACGCGGCGAGGAGCAATCCGTAACCATCGAATTGGCGGCGCGAAACAGTTTTGAGGAAATCCGAAATCAACAGGAGAAAATGGGCAGTACGCTCAGCAAACGTCGTCAAGGATTTGCGATGGCGTTTCAGCACGATTCGTTCCTTCAGGCCAACGATTGCGGAAGCCCCGTGGTCGATATCGAAGGTCGTTTGGCTGGTATCAATATTTCTCGTTCCGGTCGCGTGTCGAGTCTGGCGTTGCCGATACATGTCGTAATTCCAGCCATCGAGCGGCTAAAGACCGGTCAGTTGGCTCCAGAGATCGTGAACGCAACTCGCATTGATCAGATTGAAGAGGAACTTCGATGTCTGGAGGTTGAATCGGAGCCACTGCCCAACGAGATCGAGTCCCAGGAAAACGGAATCGTCGGTGATCATGCTCGAATTGCCGAACTAAGGGACACGATCAAGTCCATCCAGGAACGGCTCGAAGCGTTGGAGTCCGCTCATGGCACGAAGGAGAAAGAAATTACTAAACTGAAGGCTCAACTCAAAGGGATCGAGCTTCGTCGCTTGCGGTTAAAACGCGAATTGGACCAGTTGCAATCGGGCGCTCGTTAGTGCGGTTGTTCTCAAGGCTTCCTTTATATCTCTAGCCGACATTCATTCGTCGATGTGCTTGCCAGCCATTGGCGTCGTGATCAATTGGATGCAATCAGAACGTCGGCCGGCTTTCTTCTGGACAATCTTTGACCGCCACAAATGGTGTAATCGCTCCTCTCCGCATGATCGTTAAAGCTCTCCGATCAACCTCCAGATTTTTTGAGTGATGGATTCGTGTTTGTCGTTGTTGTGACCAACATTTTTGGGGTGACTTCCACGCGAATACCGAAAATAACAGGCGCAAACCGAATCTTCTTGAGGCGACCATGGCGGCGAATATCCATCAAACAGTAATGATCTCGAACAAGGAATCAGGGGCTGACCAGGGACCACGCTGGCTGGTTCAGTTGTATCCTTTGGATTTGGAGCAAAGCCGCATAGAGTTACCCAACCATTCCACTGTGTTGGGACGTTCTGTTGATTGTGACATCCATTTGGATGACGACTCGGTGTCTCGGCGGCATGCCGAGATTCGCCCGACGGAAATGGGATACGAGATCATCGATTTGGGCAGCACAAATGGCATTCAGGTCAACGACCAACCCGTTCGTCAACACCCTCTTCGCAGCGGCGATCGCATCCGGATGGGGCAGCGGATCTTTCGTTTTCTGTCGGACTGTGATGCGGAAAACCAGTACCATGAAACCGTTTATTCAATGATGACGCGCGACGGGCTCACCAGCGTATTCAACAAACGTTATTTGCTGGAGTGCCTGGATCGTGAGGTGGCCCGCTGCCAGAGATACCAACGACCGCTGGGAGTGATTCTGCTGGATATCGATCATTTCAAATCAATCAATGACACCCACGGTCACCTTGTCGGAGACTGTGTGCTCCGAGAATTGGCCAGTCGTTTGAACTCGACGTTGCGAGGCGACGAAGTGCTGGCCCGTTTCGGTGGTGAAGAGTTCGCAGTTGTTGTTCCCGAGTCGTCCATTGATGCGGCTTTGGAGATTGGCGAACGTTGCCGAAGCGTGATCGCCGCTGAACCATTTGTAACGGAAGTTGGGCCAATCGACGTAACGATTAGTGTTGGCGTCGCCTCACCCGAGCCTTGCCAAGTCCCGGATCGCGATACGATTTTGTCACTTGCCGATGCGCGTCTGTACGATGCAAAACGCAACGGTCGAAATCAGGTGCAGGGATAGTTCACGCGGCCTTTGTCTTCATTTGACTGACGTCTCGCCGAGCGGGCGACACGTACGCAGACCTCTCAGGAAAACGCCCTATGTCCGACCAGCAAACAATTAACCTGGCCCCAACCTCAAACGGTTCAACCGTTCCCTTGGCGCCCGTTTCGCAACCCACACGAACCAAAGCCGAGCAGATCAATATAGTTCAAACGCCTGCGACGACAGGGAGTTCGGATTCCAATTGGACTGGCCGTTCGCTGGGCGAATACGAAATCGGACCCTTGCTGGGAGCCGGAGGGAATGGCCAGGTCTATTCCGCCATTCACAAGTGGCTCGAAATGCCCGTTGCCATAAAGTTTCTGATGGGTGTTCATCCTGATGATGAGGTAACGGCGCAACGATTTCGTCGCGAAGCAACAACCAACGCCAAACTGATACATCCGAATCTCGTTCGCGCGACAGACGGAGGCCGTGTCGGCAGCCAATTGTTTCTGGTGACGGAACGAGTTGACGGAAGTGACCTGTCGGACCTGACTCGACAACATGGGCGACTGAGCGTACCTGATGCTTGTAAGGTCATTCTGGAGGCGTCCAAGGCTCTGCAGTTTGTCGCTTCGAACGATGCCATCCATCGCGACATCAAACCATCCAACATCATGGTGGATCGCAATGGCAATGTAAAAGTCCTTGACATGGGACTGGCACGAATCAACAACCACTCGGAGACCATGACGGAAACCGGGCAGGTGATGGGGACGATCGATTTTATGGCTCCCGAACAGGCGCTCGATCCTCGAGGAGTATCATTTCAAGCGGACATGTACAGTCTGGGCTGTACATTCTATTTTCTGTTGACGGGACAAGTGCCTTATAGCAGTGATGAGCACGATACCCTTGCCGCCAAACTGATGGCGCACATGGAAGCGACCTGCAAGTCGATTGCGAGTTTCCGAAGTGATGTTCCACGCGCAATCGATGACTTGATTCAGCGAATGATTGAGAAGGACCCGAAACGCCGTCCTCGGAGTTTTGCGGCCGTTGAAGAAGCAGTTGCCGAGTTTGCTGTGAATGCCGACCTTAAGGCCATGGTTGCAGGCGAACATTCAACCACTTCGCAAACAGTTAATTACAGTTGGTCCGACAAACTGGCGGACGATATCGTACATTTCGCTAAAGTCATGGGGCAATACTTCTTGTTTTTGATTGGTGTATTGGAGTTCCAACCACAAACCAGACCAGGTCAGCGGCGAGCGTTTCAATTGAGTTTCCGTTGGACGAAATTCGCACTTGGCATTGCATTTTTCTGGTTCGTTCTTTGGGCGATGGGCTTCCAATTCTTGTTCCTCGGTGGAACGTCCGAGCGGAACCCGCGAGCGCATTACGAAGAAACTTACTGGTGATGAAGCGATTCGACATTTTCTGCTGATGCAACTTGCATCCGCCTCGAAGCGGTATCGCTATTTCAACTAGCTGCATACGCGAAATGTGATTGTTACCAGCATCTCCGTGTTATCTTTCACAATTGCCTATGTTAGTGACAATCGCGATCCAGAACGCAAATAGCCATTGAAAATCCTTACTCATTGCTCAATTGCTCGATCCCCAATGGTAGCCCCCACTCCGCCCAGAGGTGAACGATGTTTAAGGTAGCCGTAACCGCCTATGATCACTACGGTCCAAGCGGCAATTCCAGTGGATATTGGCGTGACGCCGCGGTGTTTGATGTTCACCGTCATCGTTATGGATTCGCTTCGCGAGTGAACGTTTCATGTGTAGATGACGATGCTTGTGACGCGTTCCAAAATTGGTCATCGATGGAACAATTGACTTGCGTTTTTTATGCCAATTGGCATATTTTGGATCATCGTTTTAGCAGCCAACTCGCCGACACCCAATTCGGATGCCATTTGCTTTAACTGCACCTTGCCGACAAGGTCTGGATCGGAGCGGTCACCGATTTTCATTGCCAGATGGCGATCGATCCGAGGATAGTTTCGCGTGCAAACCAAATCGTAAAACGGCGCGAGGGTTCGTTGACCATTTGGTAGATACAGCAACGATAGGTTTTTTCCATGCGCGTCGGAGTTGCCAATCAACAAGTTGAACAGGACCCAGTTGACGAGCTTTTTAAGTTCTACAATCGGTAGCGAACAATGATCACGAACGATTTTGGCACAAGCTGAAATGCTGGGGCCACCTTCCTTCTCATACTTGTTTCGCGGATTAATGCCGAGCGCCTGGCAAAAGTCTTCCTGATGAATTCGTTGGTACCTGCCCTGCTCTGTCGCCAATCGGTCATAACGTTTGATGACCGCGATACGCTTGCGTGAAGTCGTGTGCAATCCAATATCGACGACCGGCAATCCCAATTCCGAGCCAATCAGTGTCACGAAGGTTTCGTTTTCTGGTAGGTGCGAATAGAACGGCGAAGCGAATTTGAGAAGGTAAGTGCTGGGTGAGTTGCCGTGTGGTATCAGAAACTGGTTGTCATGGATGTGTACCGGCAATTTGTCTTGAGCCCCGGCCAGCGAAAGGCGAACCTGATTTTGGCCGGTGATCGCAGAAAAGGCATCGGGAGTTCCGGCCGACCAGTTGGCGAGTTGTTTCTCGTCGATCGGTTCGTACTGGTCGTCGTAATCGAGGCCTTGTTCGGCCTCAGTGATCGCCAAGGCGCCAGCGCAGTCGCCACCAATGGCTCGCAACAGTTCGAAGTCATTGCCGGGAGAGATTTTTAGTGCCTGGCAAATTCGCTGCCGAACGGACTCTTCCGGGAGTAAGTTGACAAAGAAATGATGGGCGGCCTTGTCCGAAAAATCACCGTTTAATGGCAATGACAAACTGATGGGAAAGGCATGGTTGTTTACTCGCCAGGACTCGGTGTATTGAAACCTCAATTGTTCGTCTGGCGATTGTTCCAAACGCCCGACGGTTTCGGATTGGTAATGGACAAACAAGGGTGTTGAGGTGTTCAACATCAGTTCGCGCTGTGTTTAGTGAATGAGAATAATCGATGGTGTTGATCGTGTCCGAGAGGATTTCGCGCTAACGTTCCTGCACCTGCAGATCGAGTCCAAACAGTTGCAGGATTTTCAGAGCCAAACCGAGTTGACTCGTTGCCTTGCCGCGTTCCAGCTCAGATAGAAACCGCACGCCGACCCCAGCCAAGGCGGCAGCTTCTTTCAGAGTCATACCATTGTCCTTGCGACGCTTGCGGATCACGCTTCCCAAGTCTTCTGGCGTTTTTATGGGATGAATCATGTTTTTTCCCGATCGGGTGGAAATGGGTCACTTCTTAAATATAGCTTACGGTTTTGTACCGATCGGTAAAAAATCGTTCGCCTGAGGAGTTTTGTTCTGTTTATTTCCTGATCGGGAATCTCTTGGGTGCTTTGACGCACGAGGCTCCGGTTCGGCACAGCTTTTGCGATTATGTGCCGTGGTTGTGCTGAGGACTGACAAATTGGAATCCGAAACAGGCCACAGCCAACGGGACGTCGATAGTTATTGAGAGAAGAGTCATGTTTGGAAAGTCTTGGAATCTGGGAACTGTAAGCGGAATCAAAATACGCGTTCACTGGACGTTTTTGATTTTGTTAGCGTGGATCTGGTTTTCATCAATTACTTCGGGGAATGGTTTTGCTTCGGCGCTGTTTTCGCTGCTGTTTGTTGTAGCCATTTTTGGATGTGTTTTGTTGCACGAATTGGGCCATGCGTTGACCGCGCGCAGGTTCGGAATTGGGACCCGCGACATCACATTGTTGCCAATTGGCGGTGTTGCGGCACTCGAACGGATCCCTCGAAATCCAATACAAGAGTTTTGGATTGCAGTCGCTGGTCCGCTGGTCAACGTCGCGATAGCGATTCTTCTGTTTACGGGACTTTATCTGCTTCCAATCGCAACGCTACCGATTGCGTTGACGTTTTTGTTGCAGCTGGCAATCGCAAATGTCGTTCTGGTTGCGTTTAACATGTTGCCAGCGTTCCCGATGGATGGCGGACGTGTCTTGAGAGCTATCCTTGCCATGTTTGTCGACTACGTACGGGCAACCAATCTCGCGGCGACGGTCGGACAGTTTGTGTCAATTGGTTTGGGACTGTTGGGGATTGCGACGGGAAACCTGATGTTAGTATTCGTTGCGATCTTTGTTTATATGGCTGCCAGAGCCGAACGGTACCAGGTAGAAGCGGAACAAATTCACTCGCGCTTTGGAGCTTCGTCACGAGCAACTCCGAATTTTGAAACGCCAAATTTTCAGCTTGACGAATCGGAGGCGACCGCAGCAACGGACGACGCAGTTCCTGCAAGTTTATCAGTCGGTTCGGTCGCTGTTTGGTTAGCTAACCAGCATCGCGAAGTCTGCGCGGTTGTCGACCACGGCAGGATCATCGGATTGATCACACGAAATCAATTGATCAAAGCCATTTATCGCGGCATGGCTCAGATGCCCGTCGGACGATTGATGACGTCACAATCGGCGATGTGATTATCAAGTCCAGTTATGCGTGATCGAACGTCGGCGCACCATGCTTACAGCTCCAATCGCAATCATGAGCAGCGACCATGTGGACGGCTCAGGTACCGCGTTGATATGCAAGAAATAAACATCCTGGCCGCCTGTAAACGTCGCCGAAAACGCTAGATATGCCCCGTGATTGTCGGAATACATATCATAGTAGTCCCCCATTTTGTCTTGCGAAGGATATCCCAACGTATGATTGAATGAGGGCGTGAGGTCCAAGTAACCGTGCCAGGTATCCCCTGAGTCAAATGAATAGGCATATTTAAGAACCGAGAAATCATTTGAAGAGTCGATGCTCGTGTCATTCCACACAACATCGATACGGCCATTGGGCGCAACATCCATCGTTCCCATCCATTGATAAGCATTGTCACCGATCGGATTATTATTGACGCGAATGGGGGAACTCCATGTCTCACCGTCATCTTCGCTGCGTATCAGCATGACATCCAACGGATCGGAACCGCCAGGATCTACCGAACCAAGAACATAGATATTGCCGTTGGAATGGTCGGTGGCAATATTGACTTGTCCCAGCAGGCCCACTGGATTCACGCCACCCGTTGAAGTGGTTCCGCCCAACGAAATCGATTGAGATGTGAATGTGGGAGTCTGGCTCGCAAATTGAGCATCAGATGATTTGAAAAACAAATGGCCATCACCGGTGTTCAAGGCAGAGCCAGCTACATAGACAGTACCATTTCGTCCAACAGTCATCGTTCCCCATTTGGAATAGGGTGTTGGTCCGGCAATTGGCGTTTCATAGGAAGCACCACCGTTTGTGGAACGTGTGAAACTGGTATCCGGAACCGAGCTGAACTGAACGTTCCAGTGTTGATAGACGTTTCCTCGACCAGCACCATGGGTTCGGTCCACGGCTATCCATTGCTTATCTCCACCAAACGAATTGATGGGTGCTCCCCAGGTCGCCCCGCCGTCAGTCGATTTAAAGATCTCTGCGGAAGTTGTGGAACTTAAACTTGAATAATAAAAATTTCCATCAGCATCAGACTCCAGTACAGGATCGCTACGAAACAGACCGGGTGATAGAACGCTCGACGTCCACGTCGCTCCACCATCAGTCGTATAGGCGACGCCAGCTTGTCTGAAGTTGCTGCTGACGGTATCAAACTGTCGCCAGCCGATGGCCATTCGATTTGGATTGGTCGGATCAACTGCGATGGACGGTTCATTGGCAGCATCACCCAGGACGTCGTTTCCTAAGGCGCCTGTATTGACCTGAACCATGGACCACGTCTGAGCTACAGCCGCAGGAGAAAAACAAAAAACGAGCAACGAAGCAATCAGGATTCGGTTCACCATAAATCCACTCACCGTATCGAGTATGTTTCACTCATGACGCTGATGTGAAGTCTATTCTCGATTCGCGCAGCTCGCAATCAACACACAATGAATTTGCGTTCAAAATCTCTGGATTTCAAGCCATCACGCGGCGCGATTCAAAATGTCCTGATTCAGTTTGTTGTAGAGTGTTTTGACGCTGATACCCAGTGCTTACGAAGAGCCAGTGTTGTTTCTCCTATCGAGAAAAATTCCCGGAACGGGAGTGGCCGCAATGTCAGAAACAAATGACAATTGGCTTAATGAGTCGAGGTCCTGTTTCGCCAAAGCTCAGGTTTGACTTGGTCGATCATCTTTAGTGTATCAAGTTGATAATTATCACCGAGGAAATTGACGAGACTTTCAACAACGTTCTTGGTTTTCGTAACAAGGTTTTCGTATTTCAAGATGTACACATTCGCTGGCATCGTTTGCATTGTTTTCAAGATGGTATCTCGATGCAGCGTAAGGTTCCTTACGAGATCTGCTTCGTCCAGCTTCGCGCCTTCCGTTTGAAGTCGCTCAATCATTTTCCTCTGCGATGCAACAACTTCGTCAATTGGCCGAAGCATGAAAATAATTTTGTAACGGTGTGTGTGTGGCAAGAACGGCAGAAGCATCGAGATGACCTTGGTTGCCTTGCCTTCCGCACGTTCGATGATTTCCGGATTGGTTTTTAGTTTTTTTATCTCTTCCCATTCGAAATAGCCTTTTGGATTGTCGACGTCTGCCTTCCGCAGTTCATCGGTCATCGCTGGAATTCCTCCGGCATACAGCATTTGCATCATTAATGAGGTGCCAGACCTGGGTAATCCACTTACCACAAGAAATTCTTTGTCGCTGACTTTCGGTATTGCCCGCTTCGTAGCTGTCGCTTCGACAGATTTATTCGCTTCCTGTTCTTTTTCCTTCTCCGCTTGATCTGCCAACTCCTGGAGCTTCTGTTCAATCCTGGGCATGATGGACTCCAGGCGATCAACAATGCCCGAAAGATCTGTCGCACGATTTTTTTTTGCGAACGATCTGGCGGCAGTTAATTTTAGAAAGGTATCCTGACAGTCCTTACTCGCTGCATTTTGGCCAGGAATATGAGTGTAGGCAATTGAAAGCAAACGCCATGAAGCGGCATGATTTGGATTGAAACGAATTGCAACCGTAAAAGCTTGAACAGCTCGTTCCCAATTTTTAATTCTCGCAAATGCCATTCCAAGTAAGTAATGGCCGAGGTAGCTGCGGTATTCCAGTTCGACGGAGCGAAGGGCAAGATCAAGGGCTTCGTCATTTTGCTTCAATTTGATTAGCGCGCGAGCGCTGCCGTGTAATGCCCGCACATGATCAGGATCAAGTTCTAACACACGCGCAAAACAATGAAGTGCTTCTTGCCAACGTCCCAGTTTAAGAAACGTCGAGCCCAACGTCAGTGAGCGACCCAGTTCGTAAAATTCAGGAAATTCGTGGTTGTTTTGGTGGCTCGATTCCATCGAACGTTGAAGGTATTCATACGCTTGTTCCGCGTCGCCCTCGGCCAACGCAACTTCCGCCAGGGTGTGATTGGCTGCTGCTGCATCAACGTCGTGCTTAAGCGTCAGCTCCGTCAATTTTCGAGCTTGCAGATTCATGCCCGTTCCCTGAAGGCAATTGGCTAAAGTGATGATGATGTCTTTGCGATCCGGATTTTCCTCGACGAGTTCCAAAAGCAATTCAATCGCCTGAGGAAAATTCCCCGCATCTAACTGCGAAATGGCAAGGTTCCATTTGGCCTCGCGTTGAACCGCTAACGCAGCACGATCAGCGTTTTCGTCGAGTTCATCGATATAGCCCAACGCCACGAACTGATCGATAATGGCCTTAGACGCTTCGGGCGACATTCGGACGTTTTCGGGATGCATTCCGTCTGGACTTGTACCACTCCGTTGCTCCCAGCTATCAATCCACGATATCTTTACCGAGCCATCGAAAACGTCGCTTAACACTCTTCCCTCGAAATCGCGCGCAACGGGAAGTCCAAGAAGGGATAGTGTCGTCGGTGCAATGTCTAATAACGTCGCCCCGTGCACCAGTTCGTCCTTTTTAATCCCAGGACCCTGCATCATTAGAATTCCTTGGTCCCGATGCCAATACGCAGGCCCAGCGGGGACCCGGGGAGTATAGGGTGGTCGAAGGTGATCGGATCGAAAACCATGATCCGAGCAGACAATTACCGTTGCATCGGGTCCCGCGAGTTCAAGTAGTCGCGTCAGCATGACGTCGTGAAATCGGTAGCAGTTATTGATGACGTCGTGGTAAATTTCATAGTCCGCATCGGTAACATCAGACCGTTTCGGTGGATGGAAGTTCATGAACAGATGGCAGAAGTGATCGATGGCTCCATAATAAACTGCTAAGAAGTCCCATTCCTCGTTTTCGAGAATGTACGTTGCGGCGGAATGTACGTTGATTGCTTCAGCGATTTGTGTTGCCAACGATTCGAGTCGTCGGTCTTTAGTCTGATCAACGCGACCGGCCAACGGACAAAACATCTTCAGGATGTTTTCATCCAGTTCTTTGGGATGCAGTCGTATCTCTTTTAACGCATCAAAATGTTTTGCCGGGTGAATCGACTCCGAGGTAAGGGTCCAGGATGAGTCAAATTTCTTGGGTGGTGTTGAATACGTTTCTGTTACGCAAACACCATTGATTGGTTCCGCGGGATGGGATGCAAACCAATTCACAACATGGGACTTGAGGCCTTCCTGGGATGCCATGTTCCACAGCGCTTTTACTTTTCGAGAAGTACTCAACGACGGGCTGACTTGTCCGGTATGCGGATTGAATTCCGTGAAGCCAAGTATTCCATGCTTGTCGGGACGTTTCCCTGTCGCAATGGAATTCCAAAGCATAGGTGAAAGGACGGGCTTAAGCGTCGCAAGGTTGCCCATGACTCCGTTTTCAACGAAACGTGATGTGCAAGGCATCTGGCCTGCCTCCATCAGAGGTTTCATAATTTTCCAGTCCGCTGCATCCCAACCAATTAGAAGTACTTTTTTTCGCATTACCTGTTTTTCCAGCCTTAAATTGGCATCTCTAAGGTATGGGTGATTTGCCTGTCAATTGACGAATTCCGCTTCGTCAACAAAAAAAGGGTTCCTCGAACATCGAAGAACCCCAAATTTCAATTTGATATTTTGCCGATAGGGCAAATCGACTAATTGTCTGATTCGCGTCGACGTCGGTACCCTGCGATACCTGCTGCGCCCAAGCACAATAATGCCATGCCACTTGTGGGCTCAGGTACGGTTTGTGTATCAACCCAAATTCCATTCAATGTAGCTTGACGAGCTCCAGCCGTACCTTCGGTTACCAATTCCAACCAACCGTTGTATGTTTGACCGTCGCCAGTGTTCGTGAACGTGAAATGAGCGATTCCGGGGGTGAATCCGATAGGACCACCGTATCCATCGTAGTACATGGTCAAATTGTTGGCACCATCAAACGCAGTCGCAAAGTTTCCGACCGCGCCAACGTTTTGCACGTAATAGTAAGCGCCAATTGTGTAGTATCCAAATTGTGCGCCGTTATTTCCACGAACTTGAGTACCGCCCCCAGCGCCACGAATCATGAACTCTGAGTTGGGAGCCAGCGGATTTGCACCGCTAAATGAATTTGTTGAAAATGTTACCGAAATCGCAGTTGCACCCTTAGCAAATGGCAGAATGTCAACAAAATTTTCAATACTGCCGGCAGAGGTTATCGGGCTTGCCGACAAATCAAGGAAAACCAAATCAGCTTCAGCCGAGTCGGCAGCCATAGTTGCGGCAGTCACGGAAGCTGCAGCCGCAGTGTATTTCATTAGACGATTCGTCAAAGATTTCTTTGCGGTTTCAGACATTTGGGTCTCCAAACGGGAACTTCAGGAATTTTGGTCTTAGCGTAATTGTCAAAACCGATTTCGTCAATCTGGGTAAACCTTGACGAATGAGGTTTTTTGGAGAAACATTAAAATGTAGTGGTTTTTTCGGGTTTTTTTATCATGCGGCTCGATTGAGAATGTCTTGATTCAGCTTGTTATAGAGTGTTTTGACGCTGATTCCCAGTTCTTCCGAAGCTGCCGCCTTGTTCCCTCCGTGGCGATCTAGCGAGGCTTGGATAGCATGTGCCTCAAGCTCTCGCAGCGTCATCATGCCACCTGAAATCGTACGAATTCGCGGACGGCTAAGTGACGATGGCAGATCCTGTTCATCGATGGGCAATTCTTCGCACAAGATCGATGCGTGTTCGATGACATTGGCAAGTTCTCGAATGTTTCCTGGCCACAAGTGATTTTTCAAGGCAGCCAGCGCTGCGTCAGTGATACCAGGATTGTCCAAGTCGACCAAGGCGCGGTGTCGCGCTAGCAAATGCACAGCCAGCAACGGGATGTCCTCTGCCCGTTCGCGCAAAGGAGGCACCTCAATGGCAAAGGTGTTGATTCGGTACATCAGGTCTTCTCGAAACTGACCTTTGGCAACCATTTCGTCAAGATTTCGATGGGTCGCTGCAACGATTCGAACATCAACTTTGAAGGGGATATTGTCACCAACTTTGCGCACCTCACCCGTTTCGAGAACCCGAAGCAATTTCGCTTGAACGGATTTTGGTAACTCTCCAATCTCATCGAGAAACAAGGTTCCGCCATCGGCGACTTCAAACAGACCGTTTCGGTTTTCATCAGCACCTGTGAACGCACCCTTGCGATGCCCAAACAACTCACTTTCGATCAGTGATTCGGGCAAGGCTCCACAGTTGACAGCCAGAAACGGTTTTGGGCTGCGAAGACTACAATCGTGAACGGCGCGAGCAACCAGTTCTTTTCCCGTTCCGGTTTCGCCCGTGATCAGCAAATTCTAGTCCGACGGCGCAACCTTTTGAATTAGTCGGCGCACCTGATTCATAAGTGGGTGATTTCCGACCATCTCTCGCGACCCTTCGACTTTTTTAAGTCGTGTCTCAAGAGCGACGACCTTTCGCGTCAGTTCCCGTTTTTCAGCCACACGTTGCAGTCGGGTTTGCAATTCAATCAAAGTGCATGGCTTTTGCAAATAATCAAAGGCTCCTAATCGCAAGGCGGCAATTGCTGTGTCTTTAGAACTTTTGCCTGTCAAAACGATCGCTTCGGTACCTGGAGAAAGCTCTTTGGCGCGTTCGATTACCTGAATGCCGTTGAGGCCTGGCATATCGAGGTCCACGATCAAGCAATCAAACGCTTCCTTTTCGATTGCAGCAACGGCAGTCGATCCATCAGGGCAAACTGTGACGCGACAGCCCATGCGCGGCAGTTCGTCAGCAATCAGTTCCTGTAGTGGAACTTCATCATCCGCAAACAGTACCTTGAGTGGCCTATGCTGCAATTCGTTTGGCTTGCTCATGTTGTTGGTTTTGATAAATCGGTAAAGAAATCGTAAATGTACTGCCCTGCCCTGGACCTTCGCTGTGAACCTCGATTTGTCCGTCGTGTTCCTCGATGATGCGATAACTGATTGATAGCCCCAGACCGGTTCCTTGGCCGTCGCGACGACGAGTAAAGAACGGTTCAAATAAGTGTTGGCGAACTTCTTCAGTCATGCCACATCCATTGTCGCGAACCGTCAAAACGGCACGTTGATTTTCCTGCTTGAGATTTACGGAAACCACGCCGCCTTCGTCAATACTGTCGAGAGCATTCGTCACCAGGTTCAATATTACCTGCTTGACCTCCTGTGGATTGACCACAACCTGAATTCTGGCATCGCATATGAAGTCAATATTGCGACGACGATAACGGCCAAGTGGTTTCACCATCTCGATCACGCTTTCAATGATCGGACCTAATGTATTGGGCGATTTTTTGGCGTCACCCAATCGCGAAAAATCCAGCAGGCTGGATGTGATGCCTTTGCAGCGAAACGCTTCGTCTTGAATCCGTCTCAAGTATTTCTTCATGGACGCGATTTCGGCATCATGCTCTTCTGGAGATCGTTCGACTTGTGGGCTCAGGATATCAAGCAATCGCGACTCAAGTGATTCGGCGCTCCACGCGATCGTCGCCAGGGGGTTGTTGATTTCATGTGCAACGCCAGCTGCCAAGAATCCAACGCTTGCCATTTGCTCGCTGCGAACCACCTGTTTGGTTCGTTGTTGGACCTGATGATTTAATTCGCGTTTGATTTCCTGAAAGTTGTGAGTCATGGCATTGAAGCCTTCGGCGAGTTCCAGGATTTCGCCGTTTGCCTTGAGTTCGACACGATAGTCGTAGTTTCCCGCCGCAACCTCGCGTGTGCCTTTCAGCAGGCATTCCAACGGCAGAAAAATGAGTTTCAAAAATCCCCACGCCAGCACACAAACAGCCGTCATCCCAATGAACGTCATCACGGCAGAGACCAAAACTGCTGCTTGATATTCGCCGCGAATCTGTTCGGCAAATTCATCCATGCGTTGCTTGAGGACAGCAGGTAATTTGTTTGCCAGACCTTGTAGGTTTTCCAGCTCTTTTTCCAGAGCAGCATGATAACGACTGCTACCCAGATCCCAGTCGTTGTGGGAAACGAGGCCATCAATTTCGATCAATGACTGTTCGACTTGGTCGACGAGATCGCGTTCAAGTGTGATGTCGGCGATTCGCGGGTCCGTTGTTTTTCCGCTTTCCAATTGGAGAACGTAGTTTGCGAGCGCTTGATGGACACTGGCCAAGTTTGTTCGAAACTGAAAACGGGGAAAGACGTCACCAATTGGCGCCTTGATCACGTACTTGTCAGCCGGAGCGCGATTGCATTGTGAAAGCGTTGCCCTAAGTTTGTTGACTTCATGACTGAGGTCGGCCGCCAAGGGCAATTCAGCGGAGCGCTCGCGGATGTTCTTGGTTAACTTTCGGAACTTGACATTGCCCTGAAATGAACTCCACGAAAGTGCCAGTACAATGCAGAACAGGATCAAGAAACCAGCATACATCTGGCTTCGAATCTTGTGTCGTGCAAGGACGCTTGAGAACAATCGATTGATCACGGTGCGAACCGTCGAGTTATCATTGGAAATTACGTTTTGTTCGGCGAGGGACTTTAGCAGTCGGGCGGGGCAAGCGGCAACGGCAATATTCGGTCGAAACTTGTCCAAAAATTTGACGATTCAAGGGAATTCCAGCATCTTTTAGTAATCGTCAGGATGAAATTTGATGATGGTGGATAAAATGGAGGGTTTGGAGGTGGCGGGCCGTTGTTTGCTTGGGCGAAAACAAGTTTTCGTGCGTAGGAGAGACTATCGCTTTTCGCAGACGAGGCAATTGTTAGAGCACTTGGCAAATCGCCTCCATCGCTTCCGAAGTGTTCGTCGTTTCAAACATTCGGGAGCATCGGAAATCGAATTGGCTAGATCGGGCGTGACGAACTCGACTTAACGATCCCGATTGAGATACGAATCCGATTTTTCAATGCTAGAAAAGCACGGAATTCAGTAGGCGCTTGGCGACTTGTCACTGTCGATAGGCAATTCAGCCCCCTCGGGAATTAACGCCAGTTAATATTGGTAACTTTAGGAAAATGACGCAATTGAAATCCAGCGATTGTCTTTTGTTGAACCACAGGAGTGAAATGAATCGTTTTTGTTTACGGGGGAATACGGCGTCCATTCAAACGGGGTTCAATATTTGGTTTGCGATTTTCGCAATGGTTTTTCTCTTGCCAGCAGAGAACGTTTTGGCTCAGCCGGGAAAACCGGCAGGTCCCGGGTTAGTCGTTACCTCGCGGGTATACGAAGGTGACTTCGCTGACTTGCAGTCGTTTGTGGGAAGCGTGGAGGCCGTTCGGCAGGTCACCATTGGATCAGCCGTTGAAGGGCGCGTTCAGTCCGTGGGAATTGAGCAAGGAATGGCGGTAGTAGGACCCTCTCCAAAAAGCCAAACGCCCGGCGACGTTTTGCTTCAGATTGAAACGGATACGTTGGATATCGAAATTGAATCCGCCAAAATTCAATTCGTGCTGGCGGAGAAAGCGTTCGACGAATTGAAAATCACGTTGCCCAATGAGATTGAACTTGCCAAAGCCAAATTAGCTGAATCGGAAGCGCGAGCCCGGTTTTCAAATGACGAGTTTACTCGGCTCAATCGTTTGGCCACGCAGGCAAACGCTGTATCGACGGCGGAGTTAGAGCAAGCAAGAAGTCAGTATCAGGCTGACCAACAATTGGCGACTCAAGCCGAAGTAGAGCTCCAACGATTGACCTCGACGCGCGAGATTCGACTCGAACAGGCAGAACGCAGGGTCGCAGCGATGAAGCAGGTAATGGTTCGCTTGGAGGATCAACGAACCAAGCATACGATTCGCGCTCCCTTCAGTGGCTTCGTCGTCAACAAATTGACTGACGTTGGCGCGTGGGTCAATCGTGGAGCAGCGGTAGCAGAGATTGTTGCCCTTGACGAAGTCGATTTTACTTTCAACGTGCCTCAGGAACTTGTGGGTAAAGTTCAACGGACGCTCGACTCGGACAAGGAATCTGAAGTATTAATCACCTTTGATGGTTTCGAAGAGCCTGTCGTTGCGCGACTGACCGTTATTTCTCCGCAAGTCGATGTCAGGTCGCGGCTTGTCAAGGTCCGAGCGCGTCTGACCAACCCCGTCGTTGGCGGTGTTCCCATTCTGAAGCCTGGAATGCTTGGTCGCGCGAATCTGGCCGTCGGCGAATTACGGCATATGCTCGTTGTTCCTCGCGACGCCTTGGTGCTCGGCGGCGGACAAACGGTCGTTTACAAAGTGCTGGACCGGAATAATGAGCGAACGGTTGTCCCCATTCTGGTGCAACTGGGAGTCAGTTCGGGAAACTGGATTGAGGTCAAAGGGCAAATTGAAGATGGAGACCAAGTCGTCGTTGAAGGAAATGAACGATTGAAGGCAAACGACAAAGTCAAAATCGACAGTCAACGTACCGAGCAACCTCCGTTTGCTGCGAAAAAATAGTTTTCCGTTTTCCCTCTGACATGAGGACGAAATTCGAACAATGGGTCTTAAAGGAATTGATCATCAGTGAATCCAATCAGTTGGCTAATTGAGAACCCGGTTAAAGTCAGCGTCGGCGTGATTCTTTTGGTGTTGTTTGGCACGATAGCCTTGTTCAACATGCCGATGCAATTGTCGCCTGACGTCACACGCCCGCAAATTTCGATTTCGACCAGCTGGCCAGGTGCCAGCCCCCACGAGATTGAAAAAGAGATCGTCAACGAACAGGAAGAGAAGCTGAAAAGTGTCGAGGGCGTCATCAAGATGACGTCCGAAAGCCAAAACTCGGAAGGACGCCTTGATCTTGAGTTTCGAGTTGGCACGAACATGACCGAAGCGATGCTCAAGGTCAACAGTCAGCTGCAGCAAGTACGCGACTATCCCGTAGACGCTGATAAGCCAGTGATTCGAACGTCCAGCCAATCCGATCGTTCCATTGCCTGGTACATACTCAGCAGTCGTCCTCCGACAATTGAAGAGATCGACGCGTTTACCGAGCGACATCCAGAATTGCGCGAGCCCCTTGCAAGAGTTCGGCTTGCAACAAATGTTGCATTAAGATCTTACCGCCTTCGTGAAGCCGCGAAAGAATTTCCAGCGATCGAAGAACTCCTTCCGCCAGAACAGGATCTGCAGTCGTTCAAAAAATTCGCCGAAGACTACCTTGAGCCTCAGCTCGAGCGAGTTTCTGGCGTGGGAGATGCGTCGGTACGAGGCGGTCAGGCTCCTCAGGTGCATGTAGTTGTTGACTCCGCAAAGCTCTCGGCCCGTGGGCTGACGATTTCGGACTTGCGTTCGGCGTTGCTCCAAAACAACTCTGATATTTCAGCTGGCGATTACATCGATGGAAAACGACAGGTTGGAGTGCGCACCGTTGGTCAATACCGTTCACTCGATCAAGTGGAAGATCAGATTATCAGCTCAGAAGGTGGGACGAGCGTCTATGTTCGCGATGTGGCGGACGTGAAAATGGGGTTAGAGAAAAGCAGCGGTTCCGTGAGACGCTATGGCTCCACAACCATTTCCATTAGCATTCAGCGAGATTCCGGAGCAAACGTGGTCGACGTGATCAACGGCCTGGATGCTGAGGTTGATCGATTGAATCGCGGCGTCTTGGCACAGCGTGGTCTGACGTTGACCAAGGTCTATGATGAAACCGTTTACATCAAATCGGCAGTTGGGTTGGTGCAGCAAAATATCGTCATCGGCGGTTCGTTGACGATTGTCATTCTGCTAATGTTTCTGCATCTTGGATCGAGGGCGTTGCTGGTTGCACCACTGATTTTGCTGTCTGCAATTGGTGCTGTATACATCGACTCTTCATTGTTCTTGATTACCCTGCTTATCATTGCGATCGCCGGAATCTGGTTTGCCCGTGGAACGATTGTCATCGCCATTGCGATTCCGATTAGTGTGATTGGGACATTTTTGTTTCTGCGTTATTTCGGTCGAACGTTGAACGTGATCAGTTTGGCGGGTCTTGCGTTTGCAGTGGGCATGCTCGTCGACAACGCAATTGTCGTACTGGAGAACATCGATCGGTTCCGCCTGAAGGGACTGCCCGCCGGAGTTGCTGCCAAACTCGCCGTTCAAGAGGTTTGGGGTGCGGTACTTGCTTCGACACTAACGACGTTGGCTGTATTTTTGCCGGTTATTTTTCTGGAAGGTGAAGTGGGCCAATTGTTTGGCGACATCGCCTTGGCAATCTGTCTCGCTGTAGGCTTGAGTTTGATCATCAGCGTGGTGGTGATTCCAACGGCATCAGCGCGACTTTTGAGAAATCTGAGTGAACATGAGCACTCTGATCATTCGCGGGTAGCGCGCAGTTTGGAGTCAGCAGGGACGTTCATTGGAAATTTCATCGCTGGAATCAATGAACGAGTTCAGCGAAGTGTGGCGTTTAGCGTTTTGCTTGTGGCGGGGATCCTTGCGGTAACAGCTGCTGTTGGATGGTGGTTGTTTCCCAAGGTCGAATACCTTCCTGCGGGTAATCGCAACCTGATCATTTGCAACGTGTTGACGCCATCCGGATACAACGTCGACCAACTATCGGAAATGGGAGCGGAAGTCGAAGAGATCCTGAAACCGTATTGGGATATTGAGCCTGAGTTTGAGGACACGTCGCATCTGGAGTATCCAACCATAGCCGACATGTTTTGCATGGCGCGAGACAAAAGCGTATTTCTGGGAGTTCGTGCCCACGATGATCTACAGGCAAGAAAATTGATTGATTTGCTTCGAGCGAAATTGTCGGACAAATTTCCAGGCGCTAATGTCGTCGCGAATCAAACCAGTCTGTTTGGACGTGGCATGGGGGGCGGCCGGAACATTGATGTTGAAATCAACGGCCCTGATCTGAATCGTCTGGTCGAACTGGGGGGAGAAATGATGGGCCGAATTCGCGACGCCATGCAGCCAAGTCCTCAGGTACGCGCCACGCCAAGTCTTGATTTGTCGTCTCCTGAACTTCATGTGATGCTCAAACCTGAGCAGGCTGCCGCTGCAGGAATTACCAGCGACGAGTTGGGATATGCCGTGAATGTCATGGTCGATGGTGCGTTTGCATCGGATTATTTCGAAGGTGGCGAGAAAATTGATCTGGTGATCAAAAACCGAGAAAGTGATCGTCCCAACGCAAACGTGCTTTCTCAGTACATCGCAACCAGGAATTTCCTTGAGCCGGTTCGTTTAGATGCAATCGCTGATGCCGAACTTGCGAGTGGTCCCGAACAAATCAATCACCGTGAACGTCAACGCGCGATTACGTTGGAGGTTTCGCCACCCGACGAGCTTTCTCTAGAGGCAGCGATCCAAAAAATCGAAAATGAAGTCCTCAAGCCGATGGAGGAGGAAGGGAAAATTGGAACAAACTATGTCGTGAACCTGAGTGGAACGGCAGATAAATTGGCTCAGACCTGGGGGGCATTGAAATGGAATTTTGCCCTTGCGATTTTTATTACCTATTTGTTGATGGCCGCACTGTTCGAATCATGGGTGTACCCATTTGTAATTATCCTCAGTGTTCCGCTGGGGGCCGTCGGAGGAATCGTTGCACTTCAGCTGTTGAGCTATTATCTGGTGTCAAAAGGTGAGCCGCCGCAATCATTGGATGTTCTGACCATGTTGGGATTCGTTATCCTGGTTGGGACGGTAGTCAACAATGCGATTCTGATTGTTCATCAATCGATTGTGGTTCGACAGGAGGGTATTCCGGCACAACAGGCGATTGGAGAAAGCCTTAAGACGCGTATTCGACCGATTTTTATGACAACACTCACGACCGTTTTCGGCCTTGCACCGCTGGTATTTTTCCCGGGCGCTGGCAGCGAGTTGTATCGTGGTTTGGGAAGCGTCGTTTTGGGCGGTTTGCTTGTTTCCACCGTTCTCACCTTGTTTTTGATTCCAACGCTTTTGAGCTTGATGGTCAAATTCGAAGCTGCTTTCAAGGTTTCCGATGCAGAGCGATCCGAAACGACCAAGGCTGTCAAAGAATCGCCAGAAGATGGAATTCATTCGCACACGGAATTAGACGTTGTTCAAGATTCGCCGGAATTTGTAACACGGTAGGCCAGACATTTCGCTGAACGTACAATCAACCGGTTATGGTAAGTTGGTTGATTGACAATCGGTCTGCGTTTTGGAGTTGGTAACGTTGAAACGACTACGTTTTTCGAATTGGCTTTCAAGCCTTTGCCTGTTTTCTTTTTGGACTGTCGGCAACTGTGGATTCACCCAAGAGCCGGTAGCACCCGTCGTTGCCAAGGCTTCGAATGAGGCAACAAAAAGTTTGGAAACAATTCGGGTTCCCAGTGGTTTTGTCAAAGAACTGGTGGCGGCCGAACCTGACCTGGCCAATCCCGTGGCTTTTACGATCGACGATCAAGGTCGCATTTTCGTCTGTGAGACGTTTCGACAGGAACAAGGTGTCACGGACAATCGAAGTCATGATCTCACATGGACCGACCATGATCTCGCTGCTCAAACGGTGGAAGATCGAATCGCTTACTATCAAAAGTTGCTGCCCGAGAAAGGTGCCGAGTACACGCGACAAGACGATCGAATTCGTCTGTTGCAGGATGTCGATGGCGATGGTCGCATTGATCAATCGATTGTGTTCGCGGATCACTTCAATCAATTGGAAGACGGAACAGGTGCGGGAGTCCTCGTCGTTGGCGATGATGTTTTGTTTACCTGCATTCCACATTTGTGGCGACTTTCGGATCGGGATGGAGACGGAGTTTCAGATGAACGCTATTCAATCCAATCGGGATTTGGCGTTCGTGTGGCGTTTCGCGGTCACGACATGCACGGTTTGATTCGCGGTCCGGATGGTCGGATCTATTTCAGTATCGGCGATCGTGGATACCATTTCGAGACGAAAGAAGGAAAGCGTTTCGCCAACCCAGAGACCGGTGCCGTGTTCCGTTGTTGGCCCGATGGATCACATTTGGAAGTCGTGGCAACTGGTTTGCGCAATCCCCAAGAGTTGGCTTTTGATCAGTGGGGAAATCTGTTTACGGGAGATAACAACTCGGATAGCGGCGATCGAGCCCGTTGGGTTTACGTTCTTCCTGGAATGGATGCGGGTTGGCGAATGAGCTATCAATACCTTTCTGATCGCGGCCCGTTCAATCGGGAAAAGATCTGGCACCCATTTCACCAAGAGCAACCGGCGTATGTTTTTCCTCCCGTGGAAAATTTAGGTGACGGCCCCAGTGGATTGATCTACTATCCCGGGACGGGGTTAGGCACGGGTTTCGACAATGCGTTTCTGATGTGTGATTTTCGTGGCGGGACCGCGCAAAGCGGTATTCGTTCATTTCGCGTGGAAGCAAACGGCGCGTTTTGGAAACTCGTCGATTTGGAACAGCCATTTTGGCAAGTGTTGGCGACCGATCTGGCGATGGGGCCAGATGGTTATCTGTATGTGAGTGACTGGGTTAACGGTTGGGTTGGGGAGGGAAAGGGGTGGCTTTATCGGTTCGCTGATCCCAAAACGATACAAGGCGACGAAACTGCTAAAACAGCAAGTCGATTAGCGCAAGATATCGAAGGAGTCGACACAAATGATCTTGCACATTGGCTGGCGAGTTCAGATCAAAGGGTGCGTTTAAAGGCACAATGGGAGTTGGCCAGTCGCAACCAGTCAGATGTATTGATCGAAGCGATTCGTTCAGGAGAAACGTTGCTTGAACAATTGCATGGGCTATGGGGACTTCAGCAAATCGCTCGCGAGCAAGGGCCGACGGAAATCGTACTTCAGCAATTTGTCGATTGCCTGGATAGTGACGAAATCGAAATTCGTACCAATGCGTCAAAAATTCTGGGCGAATGTGGTTCTGATCGTTGCGTTCCAAACCTGATCGAACGATTGCATGATCCATCCCCTCGCGTTGCCTGTTTCGCAGCCTTAGCGCTTGCTGAATTGAACAAAATTCAAGGGAACGAACAAACGGTTGGGGATGTACTTGAACAGAATAATAATCAGGACCCGGCATTGAGACATGCGTTGATCGAGGCGCTCAGCACGGTTTCTGAATCAACAATTCTGGAACTAACGCTGTCGCATTCGAATGCTGAAGTCAGGCGAGCCGCCGTCGTTGCGCTGAGACACCAACAATCAGCCACGGTTGCTGAGTTCCTTGACGATTCTGAGCCACTGGTCGTTCGCGAAGCTGCGTCAGCGATTTACGATTTACCCATTGACGATGCCATGTCATCGTTGGCGAATCGAGCAGTAAATCTGGTCGACAACGAGGAAGCGCTGAGGCGAAGCCTTTACGCATGTTATCGAATGGGAACAAAGCAAGACTGCGAACGACTGTGCGCGGTTGCTGCCCACGACACCATTTCGGCTGAATTTCGGGAACTCGCTTTACAATTAGTTCGAGATTGGGAGAAGCCGGTTGATCGTGATCCTGCCATTGGAATGTGGCGTCCGCATGCTGGAAATTCACTTGATGATGCACGGATGTGTTTTGATGTCGTCTGCGCAGAACTTGCCTTTGCTGAAAAATCGCCGGCGAAGATTCGAGCGATGGCTATTGAAACGGCTCAATCGCTGGCAACTGAGAATTCTCAATTTAAATCGGGCTTGATTGCAATTTTGGAATCCTCAGCCAACGATGAGGTTGTACGATCAGCTGCACTTCGCGCCCTCGCCAGCCTCGAACCGATAGTGTTTGATGAGTTGGCTCCAAAGTTGCTCGTCGATTCACAACAAGGAGTAAGAATTGCCGCGCGTCGTGTCGTTGCCGAACGTAATCCGGAAATGGTTATCAAGGTCTTGATCAATGTGATCGAAGGGGGTGGCATACAAGAGAGCCAGGAGGCTTATGTTGACCTGACGCGAATTCTTGAAAGTGGAAAGCGAGATCCTGCGATCGATGAATTTATCAATCGTCAATTGCAAACATTAGCAAATGGTAGTCTTTCGCCGGAGCTGCGACTTGAACTACGGAAAGCTGCAAAAATTGTCAGCAACGAGAATGAGCGTATCTCCAGCCTTTTGCTTCAATACGAAGCGGAATTAAGCACCGGAAAACCGAGTCAGGCATTTCGCGATTGCCTGTTCGGCGGAGATGCCGAACGTGGAAGAACGCTTTTTTTTGAGCGAACCGAGCTGTCATGTGTACGTTGCCACCGAATTGGCTTGACCGGAGGAAACGTGGGGCCGAATCTGTCGGACGTTGGAAAGAAACGTGACCGAGAATACTTGTTGCGTTCTATTGTTGAACCCAATTCGGAAATTACAGAGAAATTTGGAACGGTGGTTGTTGCGGATGAAAGCGGCAAAACCTATTCCGGCATTGTTCATTTAGAAAACGCCGATGTGCTTCGATTAATCACCGCTGACGGCGAATTCGTGACGATCGAACAGGAAGCGATTCTAGATCGCAGAACAGGCGAGTCGGCGATGCCCAAGGACCTGATCAACAAATTGACTCCATTTGAACTGCGAGATTTGGTTGAGTTTCTTTCGCAACAAATTTCTGAACCGCAACCGGATGTTGAGTCATTGGAGATAGGTGGGCAATAGAAAATACGACATCCCAAAGGCAGTTGGCATAAATCAATTGCGATTTACCCGGTGAACCAAAGTGCCGCCGATGATTAACAGGACGATATTCCCAAGCCAAACGGAATATGGAGGAAGGCCACCCGCTTTTGCCTGTCCGATGCCGTACATGAGTAACGGATAGTACAAAACCAAAATTGGAATGAAACAAAATGCGAAGTTCGTCCAAAAGTCAAACCGTTTGAACAGTACTGAAAGTGGTATCCCCAAAACCACAAAACTCAAACAACTGAAGCCGTTTGCCCAGCGTCGCCATGGCTCTGCGGCTAAACGATATCCATCAAACTTTGCTTCGCGCAATTCGTAAAGCTCGGCACCCCATTCGGGATGTGTGAGGCCAACCATGTCGCCACCAATCTGTTGCGAAACCAACCGAGTCGCCATCGCTTGCCTCAATGACTTGAGATGCTGAGAGTGCAACAATGTGGCTGGCTGCATTTCGCGGAGAGGGAGATTCCACGGACGGGAACTCGTATCGTTTCGTTTGGTGACATCGCTCAGTTCAATCGGGATGTCTTTCTGGTCCAAATGGCTTTCAAATGATTTGCCTTGAGAGATTTGGGCGTTTTTGAGCGAAAGGATCAGTTGTTCATTTGGGACATCGACCAAAATTCTGGCCGACAATGCTCGAATCGAGAACGTGTCCTCACCTTTTTCATTGGTGCGAACAATGAACGGGTGCACCAAAACATCGCCATCGACATCATCGACATTAATAAAAATTTGCCCCTTCGCAAACTGTCCTTGCGCGCGCAACATCGTGTAAATAGTTTGTGACGAGGATTCGAGGACAACCTTGTAAATCCCACGACGACCCCAGCTGACCGATACGTCATTCAGGAAAACGGTCACCAGACTGAGAAGGAATGCGACGACCAAGCCAGGAACCATGACCACGCTGGGGGAGATACCTGAAGACTTGATGGTAACGATTTCGTTGTTGGCACTCATTCGGCCGTAAATGACACAGACCGCAAACAGCATGGTTGCCGGGATGGCGAAACAAAGTGCCGTCGGCAGCAGATATGGGATCAACCGCAGGACCGCGGTCAGTGTCATTTTTTCTCGAAGGGCTTCCTGAACCAGAAAAATCAGGACGATAAACGACGTCATGGCCGTCAGCGACATGCCAAACGTTTTCAAGATTTCGGTGACAACGTAACGCGTAATCCGGTTCATCGAGATTCGTTAAACGAACTCCGTTTCATTAACGAAAATGAGTGCTTTACCCAAGCAATTCGGTTATACCTTGGGCAGCAAAAGTCAGACGAACAGCCTAAAGAAACTACTCAGTTGGCTCAATGCCATTCGAACTGCCGTTGTTTCGGAGCTGTTCCATGATGAAGCTGACGACGGCGCCAAACCCGCGAATCGCGCCTTTGAGGTCTTTTTTGCTATCACTTTCCTCAGCGTCGTTCAGCAAATTGGTGAGTGAGTCGACGTCGATTTTCCAACCACCCGATTGGCCGGCGAGTTGCATTTGGGAAATCATTTCTTTCAGATTTCCGACCAGTTGCCAACCGTCTGGTTTACAATCGTGAGTCGTATACGGCCCTTTGCCGTAACGCATGACGGGACTGGTTGTTGACGAGGACGCATTCAGCGATTGAATGAGTTGAACGAGCACCCAAACAAACGAAACCAAAGCAATCGCACCAGGAATAATGGCTCCTTGAAGCGATTGAGTCATGTAGAAAAGCACCGTCAACACGACAGAGATCAATAACGCCATCCACGACAAAAGATGAACACCCGGCTTGTTGCCTTTGTGGCTGGTCATTTTCCTGACCCCAGTTGCCTGAGAAGTTACAAGCTGAGGTGCGATTACTTTGACAATGATGATTGTGATATTGTCGGGGCCGCCACGCAAATTCGCGATGTCGACTAAAAGTTGTGCCGCCGCGACTGGCTCAAGGGTGGCAAGTATCACACCAATTTCTTCATCCGATACCTGACCCGTCAAACCGTCGCTACACAACAAAAAAGTATCGCCGAGTTCGACAGGAAACGGCCCCTCAATATCCACTTTGATCTCCGGATAGGGACCCAGTGACCGAGTGATGACGTTTTTGGGAATCTTGTCGAGCTCATCTTTTCCAGTAACTTGCCCGGCTGCTTTCATTTCCCAGACGAGGCTATGATCAAAAGTCAATTGGTCGATACGCGATCCGCGCAACCGATAGACACGGCTATCGCCAACATGGCCGCAGTAGGCGCCATCGGGCATCAGCAACATGGAACTACACGTTGTCCCCATGTTGTGGAATTCTTCGTTGACCTGGCCTCGCTTATGAATTTCCGCGTTCGCATCGCCAATTGCCTTACGCAATGCTTCCGCTGCCGGACTTCCGCCAAATTTCGCGTACAAATGCGGGATATGGTCGACGGCGATTTTGCTAGCAAGTTCGCCAGCAGCATGTGCCCCCATTCCGTCGGCAACGATAAACAAATGCCCGCGTCGCTGCCATTGATCCATGGTGCTGGCTAACGAGACAAAGAAATTGTCTTGATTGTTAGTTCGGCGCATGCCAATGTCGCTGATGGTAGCGACTTGCAGGAGTGCATCCCATTTGACAAGGCTATTGGTCATGCAACGGCGAGCAATTCTTTTCCAAGGTTGACGGGTTTTCGTAAGGGATACAGTTTAACTAGTTTTCGGCGTTTTAAGAACAACACAATAAGTCAAAATCGCTATGGATTGCCCTAAACCCCATCCCTATACTCTCGCGAAATCTGCCATTTCGGGAAGTGAACCAACTGCAAAACCGGGTTGAATGAGTCGAAATCCATCATATTTACAGTCGATCTGCGTTACTGCGATGGTGTTGCTGGCATCAATCGGTTGTAACAGCGTCCAGAAGCGAATCGTGGTTCGCAGTAACCCTCCAGGCGCGAACGTTATGATTGACCGTCAATATGTGGGGCAAACCCCTGTCTCGACTCCCTTCGTCTACCATGGGACGCGTCAAATTCAATTGGAAAAAGACGGCTACAAAACCATTCAAGTCGAGGAGTGCATTCCACCACGATGGTATGAGCGAGTCCCATTCAGTTTTGTTGCCGACAATTTCTGGCCACGCGAGATTCGAGACGAACGGGTCCTGGATTTTGAGTTGGACCCAAAAGTTCACGTGTCAGAGTCTCGCCTACAGGAACGCGCCGATGAGCTGCGCAACAACGTGCAGCAAAACACGATTGTGGTTCCATTCAATCGTTAGCCATTCGCTAGGAGGCTAAATCGAAAACTTGCCATCGAGATCTTCGTAGGCGACACGATACACATCTCTTCGGCGATCATTCCAATTCTGCGTTGCCCCCGATTCGCGGTGTCTTCGCAATAACTCCAGGTCGTCGTGAATGATCAATGTTTCGACGTTTGGGTTGCACTCTGCCGCGATGCAGTCTCTGGCAAATTCGAAATCAGCTGGTGTGAAAATTCCAGATTGCGTAGTGAATGTCAGCATTTTCGACAAATGGGAGATTGCCAGTACAACCTGAAATGGCAACATAGGCGTGGTTTTCACACAGCGGGCCATCGCACAAGTTCTGACGCATGTAGCCGTGCCGGTTATCAGTGTTGAAAGGCACGAAAATCATCTGCAGCTCCCTTTTCAGAAGCGATTGAGACAGTTCTGGAAATTCGATGTCGTAACAAATCTGAATGTTGATCGGTCCACAATCCGTTTCGAATACTTTAACCTCGTCTCCTGGTGAAACGCCCCACCATTTGCGTTCACTGGGCGTGATATGAATCTTGTACTGTTTGCCGATCGACCCATTTCGACCGAACAGATAACTCACGTTGTACAAGGTTTCATCTTCGATCACGAAATGTGATCCGGCGATCACATTCACGTTGTATTTGACGGCCATCTCGCCAAAGAACTCAAGGTATTGAGGGGTAAACTCAGCGAGTTGCCTTGCCGCTAGGCCAGGGCGAGTCGATTTAACGCACGAAAGCAATTGTGCGGTGAACAACTCTGGAAACAAAACGAAATCTGATTTGTAGTCCGATGCTGTGTCGAGGAAGAATTCACACTGTTGCGCAAATTCGTCGAAGCTCGAAATCTTTCGCATTTCGTACTGAACAACACAAACTCGAATGGGTTCGATCCAGTGATGGAATCGACGTTTGGCGTTCGGAACGTATTCCAAATTGATCCATTCGAGACAGGTTGCATATCCCCGCGATTCCTTGTCGCTAGGCAGGTAGTCTGGAATCAGGTTTTGCAGGTTAAAGCCATTAGAAAGTTGAGCCGTTAGTACTGGGTCATAGATGGCTTTTTCAATCACCGACTCGACATATTCTGATGCGGTCATTTCATCGGCATGTTTATGAAATCCTGGAATTCGACCGCCGATAATGATCGCTTGAGGTTTTTCTCCCGACACAACTGCTTCCGCATGTCATACAGACGCCGCGAAAGCTTCATACCCCGAAATTCTGGCGAGACCATTATCTCAATGCCATAAAGTGTATCGCCTTTCGGTGCATGGTTTCGAATCATTCCGTTGTCAGCAATGGCTCCCCAGTTGTGCCAATCCAATTGAGGGTCGTAGTTCAAAATTAGCGAACTGGCGGATGCGGCAAGTTTTCCGTCAACGACGATACATAACTGTCCCTCAGGAAAAATGCGGAGCTGACTCTCGATCTGTTCTCGGGTCCAGGTTTTCATTCCCGGGAAGCACGCTTCCTGTAACGCAACTAACTCTTCATAGTCGTCGATCGTTAACGGACGTTCAACTACCGGCCACTCGTAATCGGACAGATCAATCTCAGCCATGTTTTCGTATGGTATCCAAAAATGAATGGGTTTTCAGTCATCGCAAACCGACTGAGTAAATTTAGTGATTGTCGAAGCGAAACGCCAATATGGGAAGGTGGAATCGCGATCAGTCGATCAGTTCAGAGACAAAAAAAGGCATCCGCTAAATCAGCAGATGCCTTTTTGCAAATTCAAATTCAAATCTGGAAACTAGTTTCCAGCGTCTTCTTTGGAAACGGTTTCAGTGCCTTCGCAACTGTCGCAAGTGCCTTCGCAGTCAGCACCAGCTTCGGCACAGTGAGGACAACCTTCAGCTGTTTTTGTTGAAACGGTTTCAGTTTTCTCTTCTGAACAACCGCCACAACAACCTTCTGATTTCTCAGTTGAAACGGTTTCGGTCTTGTCGGCCGAGCAACCACCACAGCAACCTTCTGGCTTCGTGGCAACCCGTTTCGGTCTTTCCTTCGGAACAACCGCCGCAGCAACCTGATTCAGCTGCAACTGCTGATGTGCCTTCTGAACAGCACGAAGACTTAGCGGCAACCATTTCAGTTTCGCCACTACATCCACCACAGCAACCTGATTTGGCTGCAACAGGTGATTCTTCTGCAGAACAGCAAGACATGTTTTCGGCAGATACTGATTTCGCCGAAGCATTCTCAACATTTGATTTTGGTTCGTTGGAAGCTTTGTATACCAACGTTCCGACAGCACCGAATGCGGCCAGGCAATCATGGTGAACAGAAGTTTGTTCATTTCAATTTACCCTTGTAAAAATAAAGCCAAAAGGAATATTGTTTTGTTACGTGCGATTCGTTGCTTTGGTTTTTGCCGCCGTAAACAACATTCATCAGCTTTTTGCAGCGAACAAATGTTGATTCAGCAACTAAGCAATTAGTTGTTTTTCAGTTCAAAACTACCGGGCTTCGGTAATTCGTTCATTAGGGAACGTTCTAATTACTCCATAGTAAAACATCGGACCAACGGGGCAACCTCCAATAGTCCAACTATCCTCAGATTTTTCCAGAAACGTTTGAATTTGCGTAGGGCAATAAACGATTCTGCGTCAGAACGACGCAAGAAGGTTTGCCGCCCGGTTTTGGACACGTTTGCAGGTAACGAAGTGGCAAAGTGCGACTTGTTACGACTTGTCGTTCGCACTAGTTCGCAGCGTTTTCGCGTCCGACGGTATTCCCTTTGTATCCGCCTTGCCAACGCTGCCGATTGAGAATGCCTGGCACCCCAAATTCAAATGGATTCCGAGCCATCGCATCGGAGAACATTCGCAAATCGTTGAGCATCGGCTCGAGTTTGGTCACGAGCTCTTTGACGTGAGCAACGGTATCGTTTGCATTGTTGTAAAGGCTTGGGTCGGTGAGTAGTTTCCCGAGGGTTCCCTCACCGTTTTGCGCCTTGGCAATTGAATCGGCGAACGTTTCGATTTGTTCGGTCAAGCGTTTGACATTGTCCAGACTCGAGTTGACCTTTTTGACAATCTCGGGGCCAGATACCTTCAGTTCGGCAGTAAACGAATCGAGGTTGTCCAGATTGCTGGTGACCTTGCCGGAAACATCTCGGAATGAATTGATCGTGTCACGAGTTTCGACCACTGTGGTTCGAATCTCTTCAAAATTTCAGGCAACTTTCGCACGGTTTCCTGAAAGCGTTGTTTCATTTCTTCATCGCCTACAACCTCATTGATGCCTTCGAATATCTGATTGAAATTGTCGAGCGCGACCTGAGCCTTGCGGTTCGTTTCTTTGAAGTTGTCAAGGAGCTGCTTGAAATCGCTGTCTTGATTGCCTAACGCTTCAGAGACCTTGGTGGTCAGGTCATTGACACCATCACCAGCACGTTCGATGCTTGCTCCGGCCTTCTTGACGGTATCGAGAGCGTCGGCAATTTTCGACTCCAGGTTGATCGCGACGTCGATGATCTCCATGGGGTTTCGTTTCACGCTGACGTAATTGATTTTTCCACCGTCCTGGAGTGGTTCACCACGTTTTTCAATTCCAACGGGAACAACTTCAAGTACCGAGTCGCCCAAGATCGAGTCCGTGCCGATCGAGACAATTTCATTTTCGTAAACGTGCTCATCATCATTGATTTGAAGAGTCACTTCGACTTGATCATCCTGGGTCCGCACCGAGCCCACTCGTCCGATCAGAATTCCGTTTTTCCGGATGGGAGTGTTTTGAGTTACACCGGGAGCAGTGTCGGTTTTCAGCATCAACTCGTATTTTGAGCGCCAGCCTTCGCTGTTGATGAAAATCAGAATGCCGAGGACGACCATCGCCATAACGACGAATAGCCCAACTCGCATCTGCAATTGACGTTCTTCCATGATCTTTCAATTCGTTTACGATTCGGAAACTAGTTCCATCAACCGTTGCCCTGCCTCGCCATTTACAAACTGCCTTACCCGACGATCCCTGGACTTTTCCAGTTCGCCTGGCGGGCCGTCATAAACGATTTGCGGTTCGTGCTCGTCCAATCGTGAAAGGGGATAGAGCATCACCACTCGATCGGGAACCTTTCTCGCTGTTTCCATGTTGTGTGTGACGATGACGCTAGTGACTGGGTTTTTGCGTCGCGTACGCATGATCAATTGGTTGATCACGTCCGTCATGATTGGATCCAATCCCGTGGTTGGTTCGTCGTACAGAATCAACTCGGGATTCATGATCAATGCTCTTGCCAGTCCGACTCGTTTCCTCATGCCGCCAGACAGCTCGGCAGGTTTCTTGTAGATGACGTTTGTCGGAAGGCCAACCTCATGGAGCTTTGCGGTAACCAGTTCTTGAATTTGGGCAGCGCTGAATCGGCCATGTTGCCGCAACGGGAATGCCATGTTTTGAGCAATCGTCATGGAATCGAATAGTGCCGCATTTTGAAAAACGAATCCATAGCGTTGTCGCAATCGACTGAGTTCACGATCGTTTAAATGGTTGATGTCGAGTCCGTCGAACTTCACGTGACCCTGGTCAGGTTGAATCAGCCTGATGAGAGTTTTCATCAGGACCGTTTTCCCACAACCGCTTTCACCCAAAAGTACGAGCGTTTGTCCCGAGGTATCGATAGATTGATATTACGCAACACGGATTTGAGCCAAACGTTACGTGTAGATTACAACTTCAATCAGCGGCTCCTGCTGATCGAGCAATTCTTCGATCATCACAGCAGGCGAACTCCCTCAGGGTATAACGTGTAGTAGACCGAATCCAATGCGATGCCCAGGAAAAGGTCCATGACCAGAATCAATACAAACGGAATAAACAAACGACGCGGTGGGCGCGACCAACCCCTTCGTACCTGCGGTGCAATGAAATCCCTGATAACAACTCACCATGGAAATCGCAGATCCGAAAAAAGAAGCTCTTAAACAGCCCAACGAACAGGTCGAAGTTTGTAACGAATTGAGCACTGTTGTGCCAATAGTGATGCGAGTCAATTCCCAAAACAATCACGCTATAAAAATATCCACCCGCGACTCCCATGTAGTCGGCCATGATGGTAAGTGTTGGAATCAGCAGCAGGCAAGCTAGAAATCGTGGAACGACCAGATAGCGTATGGGGTTGGCTCCCATCGCCGAAAGCGCATCGATTTGTTCGGTGACTCGCATCGTGCCCAATTCTGCCGCCATGGCGCTTCCAACACGCCCAGCCAACATCGTTGCAGCCAGAACCGGACCCAGTTCGCGGACCAGCGTCAGATTGATGACGCCTCCCAATCGAGTTTCCAAACCTAATTGGCGGAACTGAAAATAACTTTGGTAGGACAGCAAGGACCATGCCGATGAATGTCCCGGTTACGCAACCACGGGCAGACTGGAAACACCCACCTGATGGAAGTTGGGCCAGGATGGTGTCCTAACGGGGGAACCGTGTGAACAGCCAAACAAGTGTTCGTAGAAAGAACAGCGTGAAGTCGCCAATGGCCACAAAGGTACTGATGACCAAATCGCCCCAGCCAGCAAGGAAGTCTCCAAATCGCCGACCGAATGAGTCGGGATTGGGTTCGATTGATTCTGGTGGCAACGCTGGATGACATTTTTATCTGCACGCATTCATTGCCAATGACGATCAGGGGATGCCCCCTGGACACTTT
Source organism: Pirellulaceae bacterium (assembly GCA_041399045.1). GTDB lineage: Bacteria > Planctomycetota > Planctomycetia > Pirellulales > Pirellulaceae > BJ22. The sequence continues at coordinate 369,849 of JAWKTO010000003.1, forward strand.
GATACACATCACTAACATCGAAAATCGCCCACGGCTTCTTGAGAATCTTTTCCGATTAGTAAAAATTTGAGGCGCAATGCAGGTCGAAACGCTAGCAAACTAACAATTACCAAGGTCGCCGGCCGCCACACCCAAGATGAGTTCATTGCCTGGTAATTTTCGGGAAAGCCATCATGCCAAAAACAGTGGCATAAACGTTTGCCCAGACTTCAATGCCCAAATGCCCACAATAACGGCTGTTGCGATTGAAAAAGAATCAAAGAGTTTCGATTCCATTCCAGGGATCGGCAGATGACAAACAGTTGCCTCGCAACTTGTCCTCCGTCCAACGGAAAAAATGTGGAATAAGGTTAAGCACATTCCAAAATACGCAAACAGACCGACGGTCATGAATACCCAAAGGTCTGTGTTGGCTTGATAGGTTGATCCCCTGAAGTCCGGGATCAACCATCGGAAACAAACCTTCCAATTCGACAATCAGTTTTCCACCGAGTCCGTAAACTGCAAGACTGAACACCCAGCAAGCAACAGCCCTGCAATGGGACCCGCCAATGAAATTACGATTTGCGAAAATGGAGTCATCGGTCGCGAGCGAGACGATTTCCCACACCCCTGTTCCACCAGGAATTGCAAGACCACCCATCCAGTACAGTGCGATATGACTGTCGATGCCATAAAAACGAAATGCCAGTGCGTGTCCAAGTTCATGAACCAGAATGGAAAGGAAGACAACGGCTTCAATAATCAGGATTCCAACCAATGCATTCGAATCACTGGCTCTCATGATCGAGCCAAACAATACTAGCGGCATGATGAAGAATGCAGGGTGAATGCGAACCGGGAATCCGAACGCATTGAATTTCAAGTCGTAGGGCGTGAAGCCTGGCTCGCCTAACAAAAGTCAGCTCCCTGTATTGATCGAATTAGTCGTGGATAAAAAGCTCTCATTTCTTGCGTTAGCAGATTGAGTCGATTTCTCGAGCAAATATCAAGCAGCGTGTGCATGGCCCTTTGCGAGACGACCCTCCGTAAGCAGGACTTGTAAAATATAACTTGCCGCTCTCGTTGTTGCACCCGGCGTACCATGCTGGTCGCGTAGATTCCGGAGCCAGTTACGGTTTTCATCGCGAAGGTGAGGGTTGGCAGCAGATTCACGATTCGCTCGGCAAACGTTTCCAGCACACCGTGACATGTTAAATATTCCGGCATCGGTGTCGCCTCAGCATCAGGGCGGTCCGGATCATAGGGCGTGAACGTGTTCTGGAAATGGATTCCGTTGCGTGATTAGGTTGACCAAGGTGATGTATTTGACGCGTATAAAAAAACGTTGCAGGAAAAATTGGAGCCTTGAAATTCGATAAACAATAATCGTTGGCAGCAGGTTGTGGAGCAATCTTAACGACACGGAGCCACCGCATGCGATACACGCCGTAGCCAATCGCATCAGTTCGGGCGTTTTATTCAAAAATGTTTCGAAGCTGAGGCCTCGATCGACAATGTCGTGACGAATCAACTGATGTTGAGATTTCTTGAAACAGCCAACGACAACCCGCAATTGCGGGAATTCCTTCTGAGCTTTTGCCGCGGCATCGCGAATCGTCGGCCAGTTTCGTTCGATCTCGGAGTCGCGCGATCCGGGAAGAAGTAGCAGCGTCGATTGATCGCCGGATATTGGGTTTGCAAATGACTCCATGAATTCACGATTCGGCTTGCGGTTTACAGCTTCGTCAAAGAAGGGATGCCCGACGAAGTGTGCCGTCACCCCGCGCCTGGAAAACCATTCCGGCTCAAAAGGCAATTTGCACAACACGTGGTCAACGCGACGTTTCAGTTTGTGAACACGCCACGGAGCCCAGGCCCACATTTGGGGAACGCCATAATAGAAAACGGGAATGCCTCGTTTTTTAGCGGCCTTCGCAATGTGCCAATTGAATCCGGGGTAATCAATCAGGACCACCGCGTCGATGTGGTGTGAATCGAAATACTTCTCGGCGTCTCGAACAAATCCTTTGAACTTTGGATAGTTTTTGATCGCCGTCCAAAAGAACATGACCGCGAACTGCGTCAGATCCAAAAGCAACTGGCAACCAGCATCACGCATTTTGGGCCCGCCGAACCCAACGCATTCGACGTCCGGATTTTGTTGTTGAAGTTCACGCACCAGATTTGCACCGTGAACGTCACCACTGGGTTCGCCAACTGAGAAAAAGATTCGCATCATGCAACTTCTGAAAACGATGGGACCCGCTATTTCCCATGTCTGTGACTGCCAAAATAACTCGGGAAAGCCAAAGCTAACACGACCGGCGGCAAGTGCCGGCAAGCGCCCCGCCGCTCACGACGAGTTGCGGTTGGCAGTTTTATCGAATGTTCAGTATGGCGGATTGGCGCGTCTTTTCCCTAGAGCAGTTTCGAGGCAAATCGTTCGAAACCAAAGCGCCACAATGGGAATCAGCTGGATTTTTGCTTGACGTAGATATTTTTGACCAGGATTTCCATCATGGAATCAGGATTGTCCAAGGCCGTAAAACCATACTGGCGATACAGACCGTGCGCGTCGCGAGTCGCCAGCGAAAATCGTCGCAAGCCTTGGAGATCGGAGTGCTCCATCACGGCCGCCATTAACTTTTTCCCAATCCCCTGCCCTTGTGCCGATTCCAAAATGTAGACGTCACACAAGTATCCAAACGTCGCGCGGTCGGTGACGACTCGTGCAAAGCCAACTTGTTCCGCTCCCAGAAACGCCGCAAAGCACAGTGAATGCTGCATCGATTTTTTGACAAGTTCAATAGGAATCGATTCAGCCCAGTAGGATCGTGAAAGGTATGCGTGGATTGATTCCACGTCCATTTCCGATTGGTCTGTTGAAATCCTCAACTCATGAATACTCATTTGCGGCGTGGAACTCAGGTTTAAAATTGAATTTAGGTGCAAGCAATATTTTGACTGGGAATCAATTTTCAACAACGCCAAACTGCCGAAACTTCCCGAGTTGACAGGCACGCTTTCGTTTTTTCGCTAGCGAATGAATATTAAAGAGGGAAAGTTGGCACGCCAAAATTTTTGACATTTTGAACTTTGTTTCAGAATTCGATAAATACTCACAACCATCAAGATTTATTTCTTTGATCTGCGAGTGTATCGAACCAATGTCGATTCAAAATCCGGTTTTTAAATCGTTGGGGCTGGCATTCGCCATTCTCGTGTTTATGGGTTCGGTGCCGCTTCGTGCGCAATCGACTGTTGGCAACGGAATCCCGTCGAATTCATCGTACTCAAGCTCGGCCAATACAATCGACTGGAACAAAACTGGGAATCCGTATCCGCAGGTTGAATTGCCAAAAGTCCCGGATTCGAAACCAACGCAACCCGATCCCAACGCAAAGTCCGCGTCGACACCTGCCAAAACCGACGCCAAACCTGCGGACCCAGCCCCTGAGAAAAAATATCCTGATTTCAAGGTAACGGGGTTCTTTCAATTGGATTCTGTCAGGTTTGGGCAATCGGGGAGAGCATTGCAACTTTGGGCGATATTCAGGACGGCATGGGGTTTCGCCGCGCACGACTGGCCGCAACCGGAAATGTTGCTGAAAACGTTTCGTACATGATGGAATACGACCTTGCCCAAGGCCAAGCACGCTTTGTCGACGTGTGGGGACAATTCTCACAGACACCTTGGGGGAATATTCGAGTCGGGCGATTTCGGCAGCCGTTTGGGATGAGCGAGCTGACTTCGGTTCGCGAACTACCGATGATGGAACGCCCCGTCACGTTTGCACTTGCCCGTTTCGCCAAACGGGAGCAATGCTGTTCAATAATACATCCGACGAACGAACAACGTGGGCCGTGTCGGGCTTCCGAACTATTTCCGACAACTTTGGAAATGTGTATGGCGACGATGGCGGTTACGGTACTGCGGAACGCTTTACACGTTTGTTGAGAGACGGCGGAGATTGCCAGTTGTTTCACGTCGGACTGGATCATAGCTATTTGGACCCCGCTCGCAATCAAATGCAAATCGCCAGCCAGGATGAAATCTTCGTTGGGCAAAATCCAAATTTCGGACCAACAGGGCTGAGCGTTTTGCCGATCGTGAACGTTCCACCATATGTGAACAGTGGAGTTTTCAACGTTAACACGGCAAATCTTTTTAACGTGGAAGCCGCCTATTCTTGGGGACGCGGTTTGATTCAGTCCGAGTGCCGATGGACGAATCTGTCATTGCCAGGAGGTGGGGACCGAACAATCAATGCGGGTTACATTACCCGCGTTACATGTTGACGGGAGAGACCATTCCCTACAATCGCAAGGCCGGTGTGTTTGGTCGCATCAAACCAGCCAACCCATTTGATTGGAACTGTGGGGGATTCGGAGCGGTTGAAATCGTCGGTCAGTTGAGCACCATCGATCTCAATCCGTTATTCGGCGCACCGGGTGTGACAGGACCGGGACGCAGATTGAATACAGCTTCACTGGGACTCAATTGGTATCTCTACGAACACGCCAAATGCCAGGTTGAGTGGGTCAATGGAAATCTGAACGACCCGGCGACAGCCGGCAACTCAATTTCCAATACTGTTGCTGGACGCGTACAATTTGATTTCTGATTGCCTCGATTGGCCGATCAACAAAAAAAGCTCCGGAGGAATTGACCTGCCGGAGCTCGATTGAGAATTTTCAGTTTTGCTGTTTGACTAGTTCTTTTTCTCGAAGCCCTTTTCAAACGCTTCTTTGCTGAACAACATGGTGACGCGAGCGTCGTCCGATTCAGCACCTTCTGCTTTTGCTTTGCAGCCGCCGCAGCAGAACGCAACTTCAGCATTGCCTACCGAAACGGTCTGCTCTGCATTCAACTTGCCGCCTGACATCGGGCAACCTTTTTGAACAAACTGACCTGTAGCAACAAGTTGTTGATTGGCTTTTGCAACCATGGCTGCGTCGTCATCAGAAAATTTGCCTTTGCAACCTTCGCAGCAAAAGTAAACCTTGGAATCGTTGTACTCAACAAAAACGTTGGCATCGACTTCGCCGCCACTGAACGGGCAGGTCGCAGCGGAAACGTTCACGCCATCGTCTTCTGATTTAGGAGCCGCAAACGATTTCTCAAATGCGTCTTTGCCAAAAACCATTTCTGCTTTTGAAGCGTCGTCCTCCAGCGCCATCAACTTTGGCTTTGCAGTTTTCGCAGCAGAAAGCGACTTTGACGCCGCCGACCTCTGAGGTTTGCTCTGCGTCAACGTCACCGCCGGAAATCGGGCAAGCTGTTTGCTTGTACTGACCGGTCAAAGCGAGTTGGTGATTGGCTTTGGTGGCGAATTTTTCTTTGTCGCCGCTGAATTTTTCGCGCACATGCCGCAACAGAAATAGACTTTACCTTTCAAGTATTCAACTGCGTTGTTTTCCTTGGCGTTTTTCGCGGGCATCAGGAAGCACTTGACGTCTTTCAGTTCGACTTTCGGGGCTTCTTCTTGTTTCGCCGTCGTTGAAATTGTTGCTACCCGCAGCGAACAGCAATCCTGTTGCAACTACGAGCATTCCAAACGTTTTGAAAATCATATAACTCTCCTGATTCTCTGCAAAAATGGTTTCATAACTTCTGAAAACAAAGCTGTGTTGGTTCGGCATCATATGCCAACACACATCTTGTTCGCTACATCGTTCAAGTGTTTCGGGGTATTTGAGATTTTGATACGCCCTTCACAGAACGTGTTTCTCAATCACTATGAGGCAAGATTATCTGACTTCACCCCCACCCCGTCAAGAAATTGATACGAATCAACCGGCTTTCTGGCCTACGATTCAATTGAATTAACCAAAATTTCAACAGGAAAGCACGGATTGCCAGCATTCCGACCAACCGATTTGAAACAGGATTGTCCCAAAACCGGCAGCGCAAAATGGAAGTTTATTTGGCCGCTCGCGGCTCCACCAACGCGAAACAGATCAGAAATCCCAGGACCTGGGTTGCAGTAATCGTATAAAACGCTGGCTCAAATCCCCATCGATCGATCAACGAACCGACCAACAACGATCCCAAAACTGCCGGTCCCGCCATGAACAAACTGAGTAAGCTCAGGTATCGGGGATGGTGTTCGCGCTCGACCAACTCCAGTGTGTAATTGCTGAACGTTCGTATGGTTACCGGAGTCAGCCCCAGCAATCCAAAGACGATGAAATAGGCTGCCGCTCCCCATGCGCCTTGTCCTGACAAGTACAACGCCAACCCTGGGACCAAACACAGTCCCCCCATCAACACTTTCAATACGATTCGATTGCCGTAACGATCCGCGAGCCAGCCTGCGGGCAAACTAAAGACAGCCACACCCAGATTTTGCGCGACGATCCACGGCACCAGACTGTCAAAGCCCAGATTCAATCGACTTCTGCCAACCGATTGATAGTGCGGAAACAGCGTCATCATCATTCCAAACAAACAGGCCGTTACCGTTAGCAACAAGAAATTTCGGTCGCGTTTGAGGACGGCAAATGATTCCTTTAACTGCCGTCCCAACGATTCCGCCGTTCCCGATTTTGCATCCGGCATCTTCTCGAAACAGAAATGCAATCGAGGCACTGGCCGTAAACAACACTCCGGCAAACAAAAAGATGGCAGTGAAATTAGCGCTGCCCGGTGTGAGCCAGCGATTGAGAAGAATCCAGGCACATGTCACGGCCACCGTCGAGCCAAGCACACTGGAAAATTGCATCAGGCGTCCACGGATGGTGACCGGAATGAGCTTGCCGGTCAGCGCGGACAGTGAGAGCTGATGAATGCCCATGCTTGAGAAAAAGATCGCGTACAAAACCAGGATGGCAACGATCAAACCCGTTTGGCTCAAGCTTTCACGAAAGGTCCAAAGGAGCGAAAGCAAACAAAAAATGACTCCCATAGTCATCGCCGCCGCGATCAAGCCCGCTTTTTTATAGCGCGATCGACGAATCGTCTGAGCCACCAGTAATGGAGGGACACTTTGACCAAACCGATTCAACATCGGCAGACAACTTCGCAAAAACGCGGAGCCTCCAATCATGTCCAGGACGGCAGGCATGATCAGACTTTCGGTTTTGAAGATCCAGCCGGTTCGCATCAGAATTTGATGCCAATTCATGACGAAAAAATTTCGATCCAGTTTTGTCGGCGATATTTCGGCTTCAATGGCGGGATTCGAATGCGCGATCGGTTTGCTGCGAGATGAATTTGCTGTAGCAGCGTCACTCGCGTCCAGAGTGGACGTGTTTTCCGTTTCGTTTGATGTTTGCGAAAAGATTCCATTAACTGGTTCAATGCTAACGGGCGGACATAATTCGCCGCTTAAGCAATAAACGCTGTCAGAATTTGGACTGAGTTTCAATCGGTCAATGAAAATTCACGTACTCGTTTGCGGCTTGATTTCCAGTCTACGAACAAAGGCCTTTTGCGCCGCAATGCGAAACACTCATTTGATTCGAAATAAAAACGGGATCGGCAAACGAATGCTGATCCCGTTCGAGAATTTCTAGAAAGCAGTGGATGTGATGTGGACACTACATCTCGTCATCGTCACCATCGCCGCCATAAAGGACGTCGCCAAGTTGACCGCCGCCCGAAGGAAATCGTCTCCAGTTCCACCATAGAGCGTGTCGTCACCGAGTTCGCCCCACAAAAAGTCTTCATCGGCATCGCCGTACAGGAAGTCATTGCCGTTTCCTCCCCACAACATGTCCATACCGTTGTGACCGTACAGTTGGTCGTCGCCGTCATCGCCCCACAATTGGTCGTCGCCTTTGAAACCAACAAGTTTATCGTTTCCGAATCCGCCCCACATTTGATCGTTGCCAAGGCCACCATCGAGCGAGTCATCGCCATCGCCGCCGTCGATTCGGTCATTGCCATCGCGTCCAAGGATTCGGTCGTTTCCTTCCTGGCCAAACAACCAGTCGTCGCCGTCACCACCTTTCATCCAGTCGTCGCCCTTGCCGCCCTCAAACGTCGCGACACGGGTACTTGGCTCAATCATCGAAATGATGTCATCGCCATCCCCTGAATATCCGTAAACGCCACCGTCGATGTTGAAATCCCCAAGGACTTCGCCATTGAACTTGGCTCGCACCAGGCTACCGACTTCATCGAATGTCATCACGTCATCCTGCTTGGTGCCGCCGACGTACAACGCCATCTTGCCAGGCTGTTTCATGTCTGGCCCGACGTAGAATCGTTTGATTTCCGTGGCGGTCGTATCCGTTCCAACCAGGCCTTCGTTGTCTGTCACGTTGACTGTTACATCAAACAATCCGATGTCGCAGAATTGATGGTCGGCGGAAGCGGTGCCCATGCCGAGCGCTTCCATGATCATGGCCGGAGTGATCATGCCGTCACCCCAATCGAACTCAGCCGTATGAGTCGAAAGCGTTCCGACATCAACAAACATGGCTTCAAATGCCAACGTCTGGAACGGTACTCCGATCGTGGGCGCGATGGTAAACGTCACAAAGGGGACGACGTTGTATCCGATTTCCAGATTCTTTTGCATGCCCGGTGCGGCAACGTTGACAATCTGTCCCGAGTCGGAAGTCGTCAACGAAGTGCCCGAGTGATCGGTTGAGTAGACCGTTCCCCAAGGTTGCGGGGCAAAGTTCGCACGATCGATTCCGACAGTTCCCGTTTCCTCAATCGTGTCGGATTGAGGTCCACCAATTTGGAATCGATAGACGTCACCGTCTTCGCCACCGATGAGGAGGTCGTTCCCAAGTGATCCAAACAACGAATCATTACCATCGCCGGTATCAAGTGTGTCGTCGCCGTTTCCACCCACAGCAATGTCATTGCCCGAATCGGTGACGATCAAATCGTCTCCGTTGTCACCATAAGCGCGGTCATCACCACTGCCGGTGTAAATTTCATCCTGGCCGGCGCCGCCGCGAGCGTAGTCATTGTTGTTTTCCGTGTAGATGAAATCGTCGCCTTGGTCGCCAAAGGCCCGGTCGTTTCCATCGCCCGTGTGGATGGTGTCGTCTCCACGACCTCCACGTGCGATATCGTTCCCCGACCCCGTGTAGATGATGTCTGTGTCGTCATCGCCACCTGCAAAATCGTTGCCTGAGCCGGTGTCAATTGTGTCGTTGCCTGCGTCTCCACGAACGTTGTCATCCCCAGAGCCTGAGTTGATGGTGTCATTACCGGCCCCACCGTACACTTCGTCGTCATCAGGCCCAGAATCGATCGTGTCATCACCACTTCCTCCGGAAACCCAGTCTTCTCCGGCACCGGTCGTGATCATGTCATTGCCTCCGCGACCACTGACAATATCGTCGTCGTTGCCTGTGTCGATTTCATCATCGCCTTCGCTCGCCGTGACAACGTCCATTCCGTTCCCGGTGGACACGGTCAAGTGAATCAGTGGAGTCAGTCCCGTTGCAATCAATGAGTCATCACCGTTTCCGGTCACAACATCCACGAACGACATGCCGACTGGCACGGTTGTCAATCCAATCAATAGTGTGTCGTTACTCGTCGCGGTATCGCCCAGACTGGTGTCGACCTCCAATCGCTCAACGTTCTTGAATCGAAACGGTACATAGGCGTTATTGGAAAAGTTCTGAGGAGTAACCAAGCCCGACGTCGATTCGTTGATCACGTTCAGACCATCGGCTGCACCCAATGAAGTCGAGTACAACGCCATGTCGACATCTTCAACCTGGATTCGACTATCAAATTCGAATTCCGAGAACTGAATGTTTGTTGTAACACCAGGGCCGGAAACAGAAACGATGCCTTCAAAGTCGTTCGCCGCCGAAGGAGAATAGATCGCTTCACTCAGCCCTTGTCCATCAATCCAGATATCATCGGTCCCTTGCATCCCTCGAATGATGAGACCCGTATTAAGATTTCCGTCGATGACAAATCGGTCATTCCCCTGCCCACCCTCGACGAGCAAGGGCTTCGTCAAATCGATGAAGTACGTGAAGGTCGAAACGGCGGTTCCCGGAACGGTGATGGGTGATGTATAGGCCGTATCGTTGAAGGCCTGAACGGAAACAACACCCAGTAATCCAGCGCGCGAAATCGTGATGATATCATTGGCGCCAGTGCCCGTGACGTACTCAAAAACACTGGGGCCGATATTCGGATCACTTGCGAGTTGATCGTAGGGGGTGAACATGCCGGCTGGTGCGGGTGGCCCAGCGGATAGCGTGTTCTCGTTCAAGTTCCCATCGCCGCGCACCATCGGATAACGCGTGTAGAAATCTGTTCCCGTGTATGCGCGGTAGGACATCAAATCCGAGTTGTGAATCAGACCGTTGATTAGGCTGCCTGGAGGTGGGCTTGAAGGATTGTTGCCAAATGAATGACGAAGACCAAGCAAATGCCCCGCCTCATGCGCAATTTGTGACGCAAGGAAGTTGTCGCCGTAGTCGGCACGGAGCAGTGTCAGTGCCGTGCCATCATTGTTGTTGGCGCCACCAATGTCCGTTCCCGTTGCCAATCCTCCGTAACCATTGGCTGCAAACGTCGTAGGATCGTCCGTACCGTTGACGAACAACTGACCGACGATCATGTAAGCGTCGTTGTTTTCGGCAGCGCCTTCGTTTAATCCCATGGTGACCGAAATATCGGCAAACGAACTTGCCGCACGGGCCATGGTCCCGTTTACATTTTGAAAAGCGGCAGTCAATTCAACGACTGTAATGTCGAGCGGTTCGAACATTCGACTGACGAGGCTCATGATGTTCGCACGCCGCGCAGCGCTGCCGGCACCATAAAACGTATCAAATGCAGTGAACGCCACCGTGTCGCCGTTTGCATAGTTTGCACCGGTGCCATCGCTCAGCCGCGGTCCATCCATGTCGGGGTTGGCTCCGGATGTCGTGCTGTCCAGATTGCCGACCGTGTCTGAAAGTACGCCACCAGCGAACCTTGCGCCAAAATCAACAAACAAAGTTGTCGTCAACACGATACGTGGTTCACATGAATCGTACTTGAGCGATTCGTTTTGGGAACGATGTGTTCTGCCTTTGAGACGTTTAGATTGTTTGAGCCTTGAACGATAGCGCATGGATATCTCCATTTAGGATTTGGGTCTTAAAATCCTCACCAACGAGACGTCGCTGGAAAGTTCGCGTCGATCAGTTGCCGTGGATATGTGGACTCAAGCCGTCAATCTTGATTTTCAATCCCGGCAGCGATGCCCTGATTATGGACGTTTCAATTCGGGTTTGCCACAAAATGATGACGATTGCCGGAAAAATAATTTGAGCAATCGAAGGAATAGGGACCGAATCCGAGTCTTTCGAAGAAAAACTCACGCGTAGTGGACGAGGCTACGAGTCCCTGAACTTAGACAACGCTGCAGGGACTCGTTGCCTCGTCCACTACGAAATTATCTGATGGAGATGGCCGTTAAAAATTTTGGGTTGGTGTTCTCGTGTTCAGGAGAAACGCAAATCCAATCGCAACCACACCAAAAATCGCAGCGATGAGACCAACAAATGGATAGCCAGTCAGGGGGCCTTTGGGATATTCCTCGCCAATCAACAATCCGGACAAGAGAGGCGCCGTCCCTGTTGCCAAATGCATGAACGCAGAATTAAGACTGGTGAAAGCTCCCCGGGCTTTGGGATCGGCAATTTTCAACATCATCGCCTGGCCCGGCACAATACGCGACGACGCAACCATCATGAAACCTACCGACACGCCGATACTGACAAACGAATTGACAGGGGGAAGGTTTGTGATGAGCACCGCAAACACGATCGATCCGCCCGCAGTAAACAGAAACATGATCAATGGGCCGACGCGGTCCGTCAGCCATCCGACGAAGTTGACGGTGACCAGCGTGCAGAGGCCTCCGACCAGATACAGGATTGGCAGGTGAGCACGAGGAAGTTCACAATTAGCAATCAAATAGGGCGCGATGAACGGGACGATCATGAACGTGCCCCAAACCATCGTGATCGTGAATGCGAATGACCAAAGGTGATTGGAGTTTTTTGCAACATACAGGAATTGGCGAAACGGGTTGCCTTGAGTTGCGTCCGAATGCCCAGCAACACTCGGCAAACTGAACGCACTGACTAACAACACCAGCACTCCCAGCCAGCCAATCGCCTGGAACGCAACATGGAAATCGTCATAGCCGTCGGCAATCAATAACCCGAGTGGCAAACCAACCGTGGAAGCAAACGCAAACGACGACGAGACGACACCGATCGCCTTGCCGCGTCGTTCATTGGGGATCAAGTCGACCACAAAGGCCATCACGGTCGACGCAACAATCCCTCCAAACCCGCCCGCAAAAATTCGACCCGCGAGCAAATGAAAATAGTTCGGAGCAAACCCGCAGTAGAAAGTCGCACCGATGAAACCAGTCAATGAAAACAACATTGTCCATTTGCGGTCGAATCGATCCACCAGCGTCGATGCGATAATTCCCGAAACCATCGCCGCAACGCCATAGGCCGAAACGATGAATCCGAATTGCTGGGGCGTGATCAAAAGTTCCTCACGCAGCCGATCCCCCAGGGGCATCACGATCACGAAGTCAAGGATATGTGTGACGTTGATGGCTGCGAGAATCAGGACCAGTTTCCATTCAGCCGATGTCAGCCGCGATTGTTTCGGATTCGAATTAGAGGTCACAAAGATCCCGGTTTACTAAACGTCGCGATTGCCAACAGTGTTCATGCAATCTATTCGAATCGCACCGTTTGAAACAGGGCCAGTGCCGATGTCAGTAGCTAATGTGAGCGCCGAATGTGAGCGGTACGGCGCTAGCCGCCGGTCTGAAAATCGCATGTGCCGGCGGCTAGCGCCTCGCCGCTCACTTGCATCCGCAGTTAGCGCCTCGCCGTTCACTCGCATCGGCGGCTAGGGCCTTGCTGTTCACGGGTCGCTTCGCAAGATCAGTTCCAAATAACTTTCGCGAACCGGATTGTTAAGATTTATTTGCCGACACAATGCAATCAACGACTCTTCCACTGCGGCTGATTCGCTCGGCATACAAACCCGTTCCACCTCGACGAACCAACCAAGTTGCTCGACGTGATCTAAAACGATTTTCGTTCCGTCATGCTCTGGCGATTCATACTCCTTTCGATGTTTGGTGACTGAGGCAACCGCGCGAAACCCAAGGGCACTCAACAGCCTGCGAACCTGATCGAGAGAAGTGTTCGCTTCAAACGCCAATTCGATTTCTTCACGAGATTTGGCAAACGTATTCGCCTTGGGGCCTTTGTAGGTCAACGCAACAAGCCCATCCTCACGCCGAATCCGAAACGCTTCATCGGTCTCCGCATAATCCTTGGTTGGGTGATTCCAGTACTCATCGATTTGTTCGACTGCGCCCACCCGCCGAAATCCAAGTTTCTCTATCTGCGTCACGAATTGCTCCGGTTCGATACACGCGTACTTCAGTTCAACTTCGATGAGTTTGTCAGAATCTGCCATACCAAGCTCGTTGACCCGCAATGAATTAATTTCTTCTATAATAGCGTTCCGTGGCCAATGAATGATTCACCAAACCCGGATTCACTTGTAGCTTGATTTGCCTGTAGCTGGATTCGCTTGTAGCTGAATTCGCAAGAATTCCGCACAACAACCGAACGTACCTGGATTCGCAAGAATTCCGCACAACCAAAATATTCGCCAATCACACAAACCCGAAACGCCAATTCACGAAGCTTTGCAAAATAACCATGATCAACACGCTTTTAATCCGCCGCGGTTTCAGAATGTTCCAATTTGTTTTCTTGTTACACGTGATGGCGATGTCAGTTTCCGCGCAGGACGTTGTTGTTGAGGTTGAAACCAGCTCTCAAGACGTCAATGTTTTACTCGAAGAAATTGACGCTTACGCGACCAAAGTCCAAAGTGACTGGAACGTGCCTGGAATGGCGGTGGCCATAGTCAAAGACGGCGAAGTGATTTTTTCTAAGGGCTACGGCGTCCGCGAACTCGGCAAGGACGATGCCATCGATGGCGACTCGTTGTTCTGCATCGCTTCCAACTCCAAGGCCTTTACGGCTGCCGGTCTGGCGATCCTGGTCGACCGCGGCGCATTGGCTTGGGATGATCCCGTAACGAAATACGTTCCCGAATTTGAAATGCCCGATGCGTTCGTGACACGCGAAATGACGGTCCGTGATCTCGTTTGCCATCGCAGTGGCTTTGATACGTTTTCGGGTGATCTGTTATGGTTTGGTACGAACTACACGTCGGACGATGTGATGTCGCGGATTCGATACCTGAAGCCCGAAAGTAGTTTCCGCAGCCAATACGGATACCAGAATCTGATGTTCATTGCGGCTGGGAAAGTCATCGAGCGGATTTCCGGAAAGAACTGGGGCGATTTTATTGAGGAAGAATTCCTTACGCCCATCGGAATGACACGAACGACGACATCGATCAGCGACATGCAGGAAAACATCGCCATGCCGCACAACGAATCAGGCGGAAACGGAATGCGCGTTCTGAAACTCCGAAACCTTGACAACTGCTGGGGCGCTTGCGGCCTGAACTCATCGGTAAACGACCTAGCAAAATGGATGAACGTACTTCTGGCCGATGGCAAAAATGGAGAAGAACAACTGATCAGTGCTGATCAGGTATGGAACATGATGCAGCCCAATACGGTAATGCAGTTGAGTCGCGGAGCCGTTGCAGCGAATCCGCATCGGCACTTCCAGGCTTACGGCTTGGGCTTTTTTCTGTACGACTACCACGATCGAAAGGTCGTTCATCACGGCGGCGGCATGGACGGCATGATTTCGCAGTTGGCAATTGTTCCCGAAGAAAATCTGGGCGTCGTTGTGTTGACCAATAGTGAGTCATCGGCCAGTCGATATGTTCGTGACCGGGTGTTGGATTGTTTTCTGGGAGTCGAAGACCGCAAGGACGCGAGTGGTGAAGGAGTCGCGCGGCAGGCGGCGGCCGATCAACGTTCCGCAGAAGCTCGCGAAAAGAAAAACGCCGAGCGAGTTGCCGACACTTCCCCTACCCTGCCCCTTGAAGATTACGCCTCGCGATTTCGCAGTGAATTGTACGGCGACGTGACGGTTGCACTGGAAGGTAACCACCTGGTATTGCGAATGGTTCCCGCTGCGGAATTCGTTGCTGACCTTGAGCACTGGCACTACAACACGTTTGAAATCAAATGGCGCGAGAGCGTGATGTACAACTTCCCGAGAGGCTTCGTCACGTTCACGATTGACGATTCGGGAAAACCAAAGCAATTGATCATCGACCAACCGAACGATGATTTCTGGTTCTACGAATTGGATCTGTTCCGAGTGGACGAATAGCTGAGGCGAACGACAATATCAGGCATCGCCCAATTGCTCGCGCAATTTTCGCAAGACACGGCTGCGCGCCTGACGCACCGATGCTGGGCTGAGTCCCAGTTCCTGCGAAACGTTGTCAGTCGTTTGCCCTTCGACCACCGTTCGCCAGAACGCGTTCCAGGTCTGTGGTGCGATCGAATCTCGAATCTGTGACATCGCGCGCTGCGTCAACTCGTTAATGTCAAACGCCGATGTTGGTTCGGGTTCGAATTCGTCTGGGGCTTCAAGCTGAATGATCCGTTGATTGGCGGAGCTGCCGCCGACTGCTGAATCCGGTCGCTGGCTGCGTGCCCAGTCGCGAATCTTGTTGCGTGTGATTGTCCAAAGCCATGCGCGAAATGCCCCGTTTTCATTTCGCGGTTGAAAGCGACTGAGGTTTTTTGAAACGGCGATGAACACTGTTTGAACCACGTCGGATGCGTCTTCGGGTTTGAGTCCGCGTGTCAGGCACCAGTTGCCGACAAGGGGGCCGTAAAGATCGACGAGTGCATGCCAGGCGTTCGAATCTGAATCGGCCGCACGACGCAACAGGCTCATCGATGTTTTTTCACGGGTGCTGGAACTGGTCATATTGTGATGCCTGATGTTGGCGTGTCAGGGTCAGCTTAAGTCGAATCGAAAATGGTTTGAACCGAAATGTTTGTTTCAATATTTGTGGAATGATCAACTCGTGAGCGGTACGGTGCTCGCCGCCGGTATTCAGTCGATACGAGCTAGCGGCTATCGCCTCGCCGCTCATGTCGGCGAAAAAATTGCTTGTTTGGGCCTCAAAACAGGTTCAACTGCAATCAGGTGTCACATGGGTTTCGTTTTAGAATAATGGAAACGCCGTTTCCTGCCAAATTTGAAATCAGAGATGTCAGAAAAAGTCAGGTGAATTCATGCCGATGCAAACCTGTTGCACGCGGGAGCAACTGCGCCAGTACCTTGAGGGTTGGGCCGACGAAACGCAAAGTGAAGAAATCGAGTCGCACCTGAGCCAATGTTCTGATTGCGAAAAATCGGTTGTTTCCGTAGAAGCGGAAATTCGAAACGGGATTGGTGTTTCGGGCAAAGCGGAAAGTGCGTCCCAGCCAGCCCAGTGGTTGGACGAAACAATTCAAGCGATCAAGACGTTTCCCAACGCCGTCAGCAACCACGCGAACGAACCACTGCTGCAGGGTGATTTTGGCAACTACGAGATTCTGGAGCGGATCGGTCGCGGCGGGATGGCGGAAGTTTATCGCGCACGACACAAACGTCTCAATCGTGACGTCGCACTGAAGTTGACGCGCGTTCCCGAATGCCATCTGGAGGAATCACTTCAACGGATCGAGCGGGAAATGCGCGTCATCGGTCATTTGCGTCATCGTGCGATCGTCAATGCGCTGGACGCGGGAGAGCACGAAGGCGTCCAGTTTCTTGTCACCGAGTTTATCGATGGGCTCGACGTTTCGAAAATTGCGAGAAGCGTCGAGATCATGCCGTCCGCCGAAGCGTGTGCGATCGTACGGTTCGCGGCCCTGGGGATGGAGCACGCCCATGAAGCGGGGATCGTGCATCGCGATGTCAAACCCTCCAACCTGATGCTTGATCGAAACGGCGAGGTCAAGATTCTTGATTTCGGGCTGGCTCAAACCAATGGCTGGACGGGAATTTCGGCGGAGGTAACGACCGTCGGGCAATTACTTGGGACACTCGATTACATGTCGCCAGAACAAGCAGAACGTGCAGATCTCGCCGACAATCGTTCGGACGTTTATTCGTTGGGCGCGACGTTGTTTCGGTTGTTGAGTGGAAGGGCGCCGTACGCTTCGTCGCCACATCAGTCGGCGCTGGAAAAACTTCGCTTGCTCGCCAATACACAGCCCCCGCGCTTGCGTACGCTGCGTCCGGATTTGCCCGAGGAATTGGCAAGTCTCGTTGATGCGGCAATTGAACGCGATCCGCAGCGGCGTCCAGCCAGCGCCGCTTTGTTTGCCGAGGCGTTGGCGCCGTTCTGCGAAGGTGCCGATTTGAAACGACTGGTGGAATCGGCGCTGGAAGTGGATTCGGATTGCAATTCAGCACGTCAGCCGTATCGAGAATTGAAAAACGTTGAAATCGTGTCGGCGGCAAAGGCCACGACAAACGAATCTCGCCAGCCGCCAGCGCGCCGTTGGCCGTGGTTGATTGGATTCGCGGCACTGTTCGGTGCTCTTTGGCTGGGCGTTGTCATTGTTCTGGAAACACAAAAGGGAACCGTCGTGATCGAAAGCGATTCGGCGGATGTGCACATTCAGTTGGTGTCGGGAGACGATGTTCGCCAGGAAATTGAACTGGTGCCGGGCGAGAACTCAACACGCGTCTACGCCGGAGAATATGAGATTCGTATTGGTGACGGGAGTGATCGGTACACGATTGAAAATGGCAAATTCACGTTGCGTCGCGGAGAACGGGTTGTCGCGCAGGTTTCGGTAGATAGCGAAGCGAAAAAGGCCCAGTTGGAACTACAACAAAGTGCTGAAAGCGAATGGATTCCAACAAACTCAACTAGCCGAACGCTGGAAGCGTATGTGGTGGAAGGCGACGTGAATTTGGCCAATCGAATTGTGCAAACCATGCTTTCCAGCGAGGACGACGTTCGCGTGGAGGTTGACCCGAACACAAACAAGTTGATTGTCTACGGAACCGAGTTGGTCCATCACCGCGTTGCCGACACGTTGAAAGCAATCGCGGAGCCATCAGCTAAAGTTTCCGAACTAAACATTGACTACAACGAACTACGTGAAGCGACCGGAGAAGATTCTGATTCAAGCGTGGACAAGAGTATCGGCAAATACAACGTCTTGGACCGATTTTATCACTCGCTTGATCTCAGTAATTTCGATCACACGGAATCCATCAAAAACGGCGTCAGTTGCATAGCATGTCACGAGCCGTCCAAGGAGAATGGTCTGGATTTAGAAAAGCACGACTTTATCGATTTCGACCATGCCTTTGTGATGAAAGAAGCCAGCTGCGTTGCTTGCCACATGCCAGGCAACAACCGAAATCAGAAGGGGAAAAATCTAATCGTTGAAGAGCTTGCGCCAAAAATACTGGATGGTACGTCTTGGATCGAAGTGGGATTTGGAAAGGAGCAGATTGATGCGCTGGCGTTAGAGCTTGATGATCAGGGGCTGATTGAGATTTTGGAAGGGATTGATACTCGACTCCAAACGATTGCTGCAAACGAACCGTTGTTGACCAAAATCCGAAACGAGTGGAATGATCAATGGCAATCAAATTCCATAAAGGAGGCTGACGACGATCGTGAGCCGCAGCGATTTTATCTACGGGTTTTTTGGGGCCGAAATCAAGACATTCAAGTTGTGATTGGTGGTTGTGTCCACAAGACGAAATCGGCTGTCGTTAATCTGTTGGATGCGTACGCCTGTTTGGCAAGATCAAAGCCTAAATTGGCTGCCAAGTTTCCTGTTTCTGGTGTTGGCGCTGTACTGTCAAAGGCCCAAATTTCAATCCAAGAACTTTATAAGCAACATTTGAAAGCTCAAAGTTTTCGGAGTGTGAGAAATATAGGTCAACCGAAACGAGAAAAAGGTACCTTCACATTGACATTGTCCGATCCACCTTCAAGTTCTTTAGTATTCAACTTTTCAAATGAAGGCCCACCGAATGCTTTTCCCAAGGCAGTGTACGAAATTGAATCAGGTTCCGTAGTTGATTTGTACCCCTCAATTTTATGCATGAGAATTTTTGCACTGAAAGGAATCACGTTTACCCATGATGGGAAGTGTATCGAATGAATGGCTGGCTCGCTTTCACGGAATTAAATCACGAACAAATTCATTGCGCCTTACCCCCTACCCCATCAACGTTTGAGTTGCTGAGCGAAAGACTGAGCGATTTCCGTGGGGTTGGGGGAGTCGGCAATGGCGCCTTTGATCGCTACGCGACCGATGCCCGTTTTCAAAACGGCGTTCAAGTTCTCCTGATTGATGCCGCCGATCGCAAAGGCCGGTAGTTTGATTTCAGTCGCCACTTGCTTCGCGAGTTCTGTCCCGACGAATTGTTTGAATGACTTGGTGCGGCTGTGGAAGATTGGGCCCACGCCGATGTAGTTTGCACCGTCGACAACGGCCTGACGAGCCTGTTCGATCGAATGCGTGGAGACACCGATTAGTTTCGCCGGACCAACGATCCGCCGCGCTGCGGCGACGGTCAAATCCTCTTGGCCCAGGTGCACGCCATCCGCCCCCAGAGCGACGCACAAGTCCGCACGGTCGTTCATGATCCAACGAACACTTTGCGGACGACAAATCTCATTGAGCACGCGAGCGCGAGTTGCGATCTCACGCACAGACAAATTCTTGTCACGCAATTGAATGATGTCGACTCCGCCAGCCACGAGCGATTGAATCAACTGGCGGAATTCGGTTTCATCTTTGCGACCGTCAACCAGCACATAGAGATGAGCGTTGTTCAGGTTGTTGAGGCTAAGGACGGTTGTCAGCAGGGCCTTTTCCAGTGAATACGACTCGTAACGCAGTGGCTCAAGGGCTTTGGCCACATCGACGTTCAGAGTTTTTGCGTATTCTTCGATCGTGCGAAGCGACTGCTGGACGCGAGCCATGTTCGCTTGGACGACGCCGTGAGTGGATTCGCGTTGGAATTCCGATTCCGTTTTAACATCGGTTCCCACGTCGTTCTCGGTATCGCGATTCAGAAAGCGATCTTCGTGGTTGAACGGCGCGATCACCTCGGTGAACCGATGACGCAAACGTTTGAGACGTTCGGTCAGATGGCGGTCATCCAGAATCATCCGAGCGTAGTCTTCGATCACACGGAGACCTTCGTTGGCTCGGTTTATTGCGGCGTCGATGACCCGCATGGTTGCAGGTGAAAAATCGTTTGATGGAGTCGTCATGCTGTCACTGTCAATCTGTCACTTTGGGTGGATCCGAGTGCGCGTCAATGTTTGGCGGTTGCACCGAAACGTTCAATTTTCAGGATTTTACGCTGATTTGGCGTAGATTGAAGGCCGGATTGGGGCAGTGTCAGGTCAAAAGCTAGGAATGGCACGGATCGTGCAGATAGATTGAACAAACCGGGTAAATGATTGAGATTGACGTAAATTCGAGTGACGCTGATACTTTCGAACAATGAAGAAATATAGTTTCAAAAAAACAGCCGTAGCAACAGGCAAACGGCGTGTATTTTTGAAGTAGAGCCATTCGGAACCTGTTGTCAACTCGACTTCGGTTTCGGAACGGCAGGACGGTGGCAAGGAAGCCGGAGACGACCCATGCAATTTAGTTCACGAGTGCTGTGCCTTTGGCCAGGTTTAGCTCGATTGTGGACCAAGGGAGATTGGGCCTCGATGGGACTGGCAATGGGATTCGCATTGTTGCTGAACGTGGCAATGGTTTCGAGTTTCATTTGGCCCGAATTGTTGGGCAAATCATTCCCGACCGTGGTCTGGCCAGTCTTGGGATTCGTTTGGATCGTTTCCGCATTTGTTTCACATCAACATTTGAATTGGCTTGAGAGTCAGGTGCGTGGAATTGCGGTCGATTCATCGCCAATTCCAGACACCTTGTTTAATCAGGCACAACGGGAATACTTAAAAGGTAACTGGAGCGAGGCCGAAATCCTGCTCAAACGTCGATTGCAATTTCGAATTCGAGATGTCGAAGCCAGATTGTTGCTGGCGACGTTGTATCGAAGACGAGGGCGACTGGGAGAATCGTTGCATGAGTTACAAACGCTGAAACGATTCGACGAATGTCAACCTTGGCAATTTGAGATCGACCGAGAGTTGAGCTTTTTGGATGAACTTCAGACAAGCAATTCAACGGAGGATACAAACGCCGAATCAAGCACGATGAAGTCGAGCGAACCATCTGAATTGGATGGGGACAGTAATGACATCGAGTTTCGTCCGGCCGAGTCGCAGGAAGATCATTCCCGCGATGAGACTGTGCGGCGTCGAGCAGCTTGATAGTTAAAGAAATCATTTGATCGACTCGCCACCATTTTTCGCCGAAAACAATGCACTTCATTAAATGGAGTGCCGGGAGGGGAAACCAATAATGTACGAACGCTTTACAGATCGAGCTCGAAAGGTCATGCAACTGGCCAATCAGGAAGCTCAACGATTCAACCATGAATACATCGGTACCGAGCACATGCTGCTGGGGCTGGTCAAAGAAGGAACAGGTGTTGCAGCCAATGTTCTGAAAAACCTGGATGTCGATCTCCGCAAGATTCGACTGGAGGTAGAAAAGCTCGTTCAAAGTGGTCCGGAAATGATCACAATGGGTAAGCTGCCTCAAACGCCCCGCGCGAAAAAGGTCATCGAGTACTCGATGGAAGAAGCGCGAAATCTCAATCATAACTTCGTGGGTACCGAGCACTTGTTGCTGGGCTTACTGCGTGAGCATGAGGGCGTTGCCGCTCAAGTGTTGATGAACCTGGGGCTCAAGCTTGAAGACGTTCGCGAAGAAGTTCTGAACCTTCTCGGTAATGGTCTGGAAGGTGGCGAAGGTGGCGAACGCGGCGGGCGTGAAGGTGTCGGGAGCGGCGGCGAAGCCGCGTCTGGCAAGGGACGTTCGTCAAAGACCCCTGCCCTCGACAGTTTTGGACGCGATCTCACCGAATTAGCGCGTCAAGGCAAACTTGATCCGGTGATTGGTCGTCAAGTTGAAATTGAACGAGCGATTCAGGTTCTTTGCCGACGTACGAAAAACAATCCCGTCCTGCTTGGCGAAGCCGGCGTTGGAAAAACAGCGATTGTCGAAGGCTTTGCGCAGCGAGTGATTGACGGCGAAGTGCCTGAGATTCTGGCTGACAAGCGAATCGTCGTTCTTGACCTCGCGATGATGGTCGCCGGTACAAAATACCGAGGCCAGTTCGAGGAACGCATCAAAGCGGTGATGAACGAAGTCAAACGCAATAAGAACACGATCTTGTTCATCGACGAACTTCATACCTTGGTGGGCGCTGGTGGTGCGGAAGGCGCCATCGATGCGGCCAACGTCCTGAAGCCGGCCCTGTCGCGTGGTGAAATCCAATGTATTGGCGCCACGACCCTCGACGAATATCGCAAGTACATCGAGAAAGACAACGCGTTGGCCCGTCGATTCCAGGAAATCCTGGTCGACCCGACTTCCGTGGAAGAAACAATCTCGATCCTGGGCGGTCTCCGTTCGCGATACGAAGAACATCACCGTGTGCAAATCACCGATGATGCGATTCGTGCCGCAGTTGACCTTTCCAGTCGATACATCACCGCTCGATGTCTACCTGACAAAGCGATCGACGTGATTGACGAAGCGGGTGCCCGAGTGCGTCTGCGTACGATGAGCAAGCCACCTGATTTGAAAGAAATTGATGACGACATCGAGCGTCTGAACAAAGAAAAAGAAGACGCGGTCGCCAACCAGGACTTTGAAAAAGCTGCTGCCCTTCGCGATCAATCTGACAAACTTCGCAAGAAGAAAGAGCAGATCAAGAAGGAATGGCGTGAGAAGTCTCAACAGACTGATGGGGTCGTGGATGAAGAAGTCATTGCGGAAGTGATTTCCAAGATGACCGGCATTCCCTTGACCCGTCTGTCGATCGAAGACACGATGCGGTTGATGAAGATGGAAGACGAACTGCACAAGGCCGTCATCAGTCAGGACGCTGCGGTCAAGTCGATTTCGAAATCCGTCCGCCGTAGCCGAAGTGGTCTAAAGGATCCCAAACGTCCTATCGGCTGTTTCATGTTTGCTGGACCTACCGGCGTTGGAAAAACATTGTTGGCGAAAGCTCTCGCCGAATTCATGTTTGGCGATGCCGATGCGATGGTCACGATCGACATGAGCGAATACATGGAGAAGCACAACCTCAGTCGTTTGATTGGGGCGCCTCCAGGATACGTCGGCTATGAAGAAGGCGGACAGTTGACGGAAAAAATTCGTCGCCGTCCCTACGCCGTTGTGTTGCTTGACGAGATCGAGAAAGCGCATCCTGATATCTTCAACATGTTGTTGCAGGTGATGGAAGAAGGTCGTTTGACGGATAGTTTTGGCCGCAACGTCGACTTCCGCAACGTGATTTTGATCATGACGACCAACGTCGGTGCACATGCGATCAAAAACGAGGCTGGGTTTGGCCTGCCAGGCGCAGGAGAAGACGCTTCGTTTGAAAGCATGAAGACTCGCGTTTATGACGAGATTCAACGAGCGTTTCGACCAGAATTTCTCAACCGCTTGTCGGAAGAGCCAATCATCTTCCGCCATTTGGAAAAGAAAGACTTGAAACTGGTTATCGATTTGGAGCTCAAGAAGATTCGTACGCGTTTGAAAGAACGTGGTTACGATTTGGATTTGACCAACGATGCCAAAGAGTTCTTGATCAAACAAGGTACGAATCTGGACTACGGTGCCCGTCCATTGCGTCGTGCGTTGGAGAACTTTGTTGAGGATCCGCTTTCTGAAGAGCTGTTGCAGAACTCATTCGTTGGCAAGAACAAGATCGTTGTGGATGTTGTTCGAGACGACGAAGGTAAATTCAAACACCTGAAATTCGAAGGAGTTGTCGAAGAGGTTCCCTCCGAGCCAGTTGCGGCAACTGCCGACGCGAGTAAAGGTGATGGCGGAGGTGAAGCCGAATAGTATTCGGGATTCGCTTTTGTCCAATGAAAAGCCCGGGCGTTAATTGCCTGGGCTTTTTTTGTTCGACGCTGCTTCTGGACCTCTCTCGCATCTCAAATTGAGACGCCGCAAGTTTGAGGTTCGCCCTGACCAAAGTGTTTCCAAGGCCGAATTCATTCTGAAATCCAAACGAATATCTAATCGCGCGGTAACCAAGAGTCGTTACGAAACGTTCCGTAGTTTCAAAAGTGTTTTCGTTTTCAATCATTCAATTCTCAAATTGATGAAACGTTGCAGATTCGAATTTCATGATCGTTCGAATCAAAAACGAAGCCTAAGTGACGCCTTTCGAAGAAAAAAAATGAAAATTCCAGATTTTTTTTTTGCTCAACCAAATACGTTTTGGAGTGAGCATTCAACAACCCGGTAACGATGATTCAAAGCGCGATCCTTGGATTTGTTTTCGCTTGATGAGCGATATTTGTTTGATGGAATACCTGAAAAATTGTTTCAGTCAATTGAATTGAGAAGCGATTGATCCTTGCAATTGAATTCGTTTGGGACCGATTGCGAATTATGCTCTGGCGGTCGATGTTTTGAAAAAGCGGCGTATTTCAAGGCGAAAATTGCAGTTTTGCTTAGCGGACTAGTGTGTCGTCGTTCACAGCCTTGGTCAACGATCCGTAGTCGAGGTATTGGTTTAGGTGCAATTGGATGTTAATTTGAATCAGACCCGGCGACGTGGATTGACGTAGTACTGTCAGCGATGTCCGAAGAACTCGTCTTGCGTTTGATGTCCGATGGAAACGATTTATCAGTTGCAACAAAGGGACGATTCACCTTTAAAGGAATCGCTTCAAACGTCCGAAGAAAGAAAAAAAACAAAAACTATATTGAATTGGCAAAAAAATTTGCCTAAAACTTTAATCAACGAAGGAGGTTTGCTTCGCGTCAGATCTGAATTTGATTGTTGTGGCCAAACGACGATTGAAGAAAGCACTGACATGCCAATCAGGGACGCCCATGGCGGAAACCAGATTTGACTTCGAGCTATTTTGTTACTTAGGTGACAACATGAACCGGAGCAGGTCGATTGACGAAGCGAATTACCACCCGACTTGATTGTTCAAGTCGGAATCTCAGGTTGGTGAGCTATGATGGCGACAACTTGTTTTCGCCCATCATCCTCACTGAAAATTTTTCGGAGGACGTACTGTGGCTAAGAAGAAAGCAGCTAAAAAAGCAGCTAAGAAAGCACCTGCTAAGAAAGCACCTGCTAAAAAAGCAGCAAAAAAAGCAGCTAAAAAAGCACCTGCTAAAAAAGCAGTTAAAAAGAAGAAGTAACTTCTTTGCGAACGAAACAACGAGACAGGACTGCCTAGCAGTCCTATTTTTTTGGATTCAACAAAAGCCTCGAACGCGATGTGCGATCGAGGCTTTTGGCATTTGATGGGCTCGTTTTGTGATTCTATGGTAGCCGAAGTCGATCTCCAATGACCGCAAATTCAACTATCCAAGGACAGGCAGTTGTTTCTTGATTGGCGACGAGGTTGCCTTTGCGGAAAGATGTTTCACGAGTTGAAACGCAATCCTGTCCAGATAGGGTGCGATTTGCGGATCGTCAAAATTCTCTATCGATTTTCCGGCATCACCACGTTCTCGCATGCCAATGTGGATCGGGATTTCACCCAGAAATGGAAGTTGAGCTTCTTCGGCGTATTGTCGTGCCCCGCCCTTTCCAAAAATGTCATACCGCTTGTTGCAATCAGGGCAAAGGAAGCCGCTCATGTTTTCAACAACGCCGGCAACTGGAATTTTAACTTGGCGAAACATCGCAACGGCTTTGATTGCATCAATCAAAGCGACTTCCTGAGGCGTGCAAACCACGACAGCGCCAGAGATTGGTAGCTGTTGCGAGAGGGACAATGCGATGTCACCAGTACCCGGCGGCATATCGATGATCAAGAAGTCCAATTCACCCCAAGCGACGTCTCGCAGAAAGGTTGTGATGGCCGAATGAAGCATGGGACCTCTCCAGATCACCGCTTGATCAGGAGGAACCATGAACCCGATCGACATGATCGGCATCCCGTTGTAGACCAATGGGCCGATCTTGTTATCGGCTTTGGAAACCTGTCCACGAACGCCAGTCAATTGCGGCACGCTTGGGCCGTAAACGTCGGCATCCAGTAGTCCAACTTTGCAACCCGCTTTTTTCAAAGCGAGTGCAATGCTCAGAGATACCGTGCTTTTGCCAACGCCCCCTTTCCCCGATCCAACAGCAATAACATGTTTTGCCGTCAGGCCGACTTGCCCCAGTGGACTTGCCGGCCGCTCATGCGCGACAAACTGAACGACAATTTCTTTCGCTTCCGGAAGTTCTCGGCGAGCAAGTTCTTTGACCTGTTCCCGAATTTCAGGGAGCAGTGGGTAGGTTGATGTCGGAAGGGCGATTGTGATCGAAACTTTGCCAGACGAATCGTCGAAAGCGACATCTTTGACTTGTCGCGAAACGCTAAGCATTTCTCCGTTTTCGGGATCGCGCATTGAATTCAGGGTTTGCTGTAATGATTCCAGGCTCATTGATTCCATACCTAATAAAACTGATCCACGACAAGGAGTATGCGTTTGCTCCGAGAGGTCGGAGGAGAATTGAGAAGGCCCCAAATAGGTGGTCGTCCCCCGCGCTCATCGATCATCTACCGTCGGGCAATCGGATTCGGTTGTCCCACGGGTAACTGTGTTTTATCCGCAAATCCAATGGCCATTCAACAGGGGGGAACGAGGCAATGTGTCGCGACATTTGAATTTGAAGTCGTTCGATTTGGCGAAGGGAGGAATATGTCTCGATGAAACCGCAGTGATTGAGTGCCAATTCGGCGTCGTATTGTTTCTTTTCAAGGCATGCCCAAAACGCGACGTGGGGCATACGACGGATTAGTTTTGCGATTACCGGAAGCATCATTTTGTTGGGACTGTCATCGAACTCAATCAAAACACAGGTCGGCAACCGAATTTGAACAAGATTGGATCCCGGGAAATTAATTTCAACCAACAGATCGTCAGCATCCAGTAAACGACAAAACCTTGTCCTTCGCGATTGAGTTGGATGGTTCCAGCACCGACGCAGGGTCCGAATCCAGCGTCCGCTCTGTTCAAGTACCAGAATTTGCGAATCGGGTGGAGTGGGAATGGTTCGAGTCATACTCATGGTCACGTTCCTTCGTCCATGAACTCAATATCATCGTCCTGAACAAAGTCGATCGGTAATTCCGTTTCTTCCACGTTGAGTTGTTCGCAACGACGAAGGAAGCGTGCTCGATTCAGCCCCAACAATTTTGCAGCTTGTGTCTTGTTGTTTCCCGTTTGCTGCATCGCGCGAAGAATATAGTCTCGCTCCAGATCCTGCAGGGTTGCTTCCAGGTCAATTGGAGTCGCTCGTTGTCGATCGAGACGCCCATGTCGTACTGCCAGTTGAATACGTTCGGGCAAATGCTCGGGTTTGAACTCACCGTTGGGAGAGTCTCCGATTTGGACACATTGCAACATTTCTCGAAGCGTATCGGAAAGTTCGTTTAGGTTGCCGCGCCAATCATGTTCTAAAAGCCACTCAATCGTACTATCGGAGATTCGCGGAATCGATTTGTTCAATTCCAATGCCAATTCTTCGAGCAACTGGCGAATGATCATAGGAAGGTCTTCAGACCGTGATTGAAGCGGTGGTATGACGATTTCAAACTCATTCAGCAACATGGCGAGTTCCGGAAGATATTCAATGCGATTGCCGGATTCATTACTTGTCCAACAACTCGCGGTTGAAATAGTTCGAATTCGACTGCCGGGGAGTTTCATGAAACCAGCGAGTTCCACTTGGGCGGGTGGCGAAAGCTGATCCGCATTGATCAACAGAAACCAGTGTCGTGCGCTGAATCGGCAGACTGGTTGCGAGCAACCCGACGAACCGCTTCCTGAATCGATTGTTGGTCGGCAATGCTGCAATTGATTGGCATGACCGTTTCAGCGCTAGTTGCTTTCAAAAAACCAGCAATGATATGGCGAGCCAGGTCTTCGCAGCCGCTACCGTTTGGACCAATGATCAAAGTGTTGGCTTGGGCTCTACGCGCGATCCTTGTTTTCATTCGAAGCTGTCGTGCCACGAGGCTGGACCCTGAAAGGCAGGCAGGCGAATTTGAAAAATCCATTTCGCTGAGGACTTTTGCTAATTCCTGCATCCATTCATTTGCGGTTGGGGAGCTGTCCATTGGGTGATTGAGGTCCATCGCATTCATCGAGACGCTAATCAAGCGCATCGAACTTTTGCTATTGGGAAATCCAAACGACGATACGATCGCACTACGGAACTCAATATTTGCTTCACCACGATCAACAAACACGCGGGCACTAGAATCTGAATTGTTAATTGAGAGCCCGCGAATAGCGTTTTCGATAGGCTTGGAGAGTCGCGAAGCGGAGGAAACGATCTGCACATCGGTTAGCGATTCGTGATTGACACCGACCCACTCGCCAAGGGCCGGGTTCGCATACACGATTTGGTTTTCGGCGTTAATGACATACGCGGGATTCGCAGTCTCTTCGATCAACGCAATCAGATTATTCTTGGCAGTGCGTTTTCGAGGCATGCGAATCGATGTCGTTGGAATTCATGAGAAAACAGACACGCAGCGGTCACTTGCCGTTCTGAACCGTGTCGGAAACTGGTATATTTTGGGTGTAAGACCCAATTGTTTTCATTGTACTCTGCGTGATGACCCGAGAAACCTTAATCTCCAAAAATCCGGACCCCGGTGACGACGATCCGAATCTGCGTCCTACTGAGATCGATCACATGATCGGCCAACGGGATGTTATTGAACGACTTCGGATTGCCATTGATGCGGCGCGCCAACGCGATGAAACACTTGGGCACATTTTGTTTGACGGGCCACCGGGATTGGGCAAGACGACATTTGCACATTGCATTCCCAATGAGTTAGGAGTGCAAATCAGCTTTCTAAGTGGACCGTCGTTGAAAGCTCCCAAAGACTTGGTGCCCAATTTGACGAATCTGGTTGCCAAACAAGTTCTGTTCATCGACGAGATTCATCGAATTCCCAAAGCGGTTGAAGAGTATTTGTATACCGCGATGGAAGACTTTCGAATTGACTTGATTTTGGGCGAGGGCTTGAACGCCCGAACGCATAATTTTCACTTGAAGCCATTTACGTTGATTGGGGCGACAACCCGAGCGGGGATGTTGTCGGGGCCATTGCGCGATCGGTTTCAGATTCGAGAGCATTTAGACTTTTATTCGCTTGCGGAGTTGACGCAAATCGTCAAACGCAATGCAGCAAAATTGAAGGTCTCGATTACCGACGATGCTGCCGAGAATATTGCAAGACGAAGCCGTGGTACTCCTCGTGTCGCGAACAATCGGCTGCGTTGGGTGCGTGACTATGCCCAAAGTCGAGCCAACGGCGAAATCAATCTGGAAATTGCCACCGCCGCTTTACAGATGGTTGCCATCGATGACTTGGGATTGGATCGCCAAGATCGACGCTACCTGGAAACGTTGATTCGTGTTTGTGGCGGTGGGCCAACGGGAATTGAAACGATCGCCGCGACGATGAACACCGCGAGTGACACGCTTGAAGACGAAGTCGAACCGTACTTACTGCGAACGGAGTTGATACTCAGGACGTCTCGCGGTCGAATCGCAACACCGTTGGGGTTTGAACATTTGAAAGTTTCCACGCCCAAGAATGGCAGTAACCAGGCGGAAAGTCTATTTGAATAAGTATGTGAAGTGCATTGCCGCAATTTGATGAGTACGGTCGTCGTCCACCGGCTATGCCCAAACCTTGCCACGCGCCAGACTACTTAGGCAAGTTCAAAATTGCGTTGAACTCATGTCTCCCGGGAATGAAATGCGCCGTATTTTCACTCTACGCGGCGGCCAAAGCGGTGGGATGCCAATAATGCTCGGCTCGAGCGAGTCGTTGACAGAAAAAACACAGAGTTTTACGATCGACACAGCAAAAAATTACCGATGCACGAAAATACGTAGCGATAGAGGTGGATGTTGAGCAAGATTGCATTTGTTTTTCCGGGACAAGGGGCTCAAACCGTTGGGATGGCTCAACAATTGGTTGAGTCCTTGCCTGCCGCCAAAAATCTGTTTGATCGCGCTGCTGATGTTTTGGGCTATGATTTGGCCGAGGTCTGCTTTAGTGGTCCCGCAGAGAAGCTGGACAGTACGGTTTTCAGCCAGCCCGCGTTATATGTGGCCAGTCTGGCAGCGCTTGAAAAGCTTAGAACGGATTCGCCAGATACGGTTAACCAATGTGCGGGCGCGGCCGGGTTGAGTCTTGGGGAATACACGGCTCTGGCCTTTGCCGGGGCCTTGGAATTCGAGGACGGACTGCGACTGGTTCAACAGCGCGGCGAAGCGATGCAGGCCGCCGCTGACAAAGTACCCAGTGGAATGTTGAGCGTGCTAGGTATGGACCGCGAGAAAGTTTCAGAGCTTTGCGATCAAGTGCGTGGACCTGACGAAGTGTTGCAAATCGCGAATTTGCTGTGCCCAGGAAATATTGTCGTGTCTGGTCATAGTGCCGCTTGTGAACGGCTGGTTCCGGTTGCCGAATCGTCAGGCGCAATGCGAACAATCAAGTTGTCGGTTGCTGGAGCCTTTCACACGTCGTTGATGGAATCGGCAGTTACGAAACTGGAATCCGCCTTGTCTTCCGTCAATGTTTCGCAACCAAAGATCCCTGTTTACTCAAATGTCGATGCGACATTTCACAACGATCCCGGTGAAATCAAGTCGTTACTCGTTCGACAGGTATGCTCTCCTGTGTTGTGGGAAGATAGCATGTTGGCCATGCTGGGAGACGGATTCGATCACTTTTACGAAGTGGGTCCAGGGCGAGTCCTTCGTGGACTGATGAAGCGGATTTCACGCAAGATTCCCTGCGATGGCGTAGACGGCGTTTAGGCGCGCAAAAATTGCGACTAAAACAAAAAATCAAAATTGGAAACAGAAGATGACAATTGAATCAATGAAAGTAGACCTATCCGGCCAAACAGCAATCGTGACGGGAGCATCCCAAGGCCTTGGGCGTGCCATTGCGATCGCACTTGGACAAGCAGGAGCCAAGGTCGCATGCGTTGCAAGAAATGCTGAGAAACTTGCCGATACGGTAGCAGCGATTAAGGACGCCGGGGGCGAGGCTGAGGCCTTCAGCTGTAGTGTGAGTGACCGAGAAAGTGTTGAGAAGGTCATTGATGCAGTTGCTGACGGCTGGGGCCGTTTGGACATTGTTGTGAACAATGCAGGGATTACTCGCGATACATTGATGCCCGTGATGAGTGACGAGCAATGGGATGACGTTATCGCAACCAATCTGAAAGGCACGTTTTTGTTTAGCCGCGCGGCCAGCCAGCGAATGATGCGTTCTCGATACGGCCGAATTATCAATATTTCGTCAGTTTCCGGGTTGATCGGCAATGCCGGGCAAACGAATTACTCGGCTTCCAAAGCCGGAGTGATCGGAATGACTCGAAGTTTGGCCAAAGAATTAGCCAAGAGAAAGGTGACCGTCAATGCGGTTGCACCTGGATTCATCGAAAGCGATATGACTGCAGCTCTCGGTGATTCCATGCTATCCGAAGTCAAAAAACGGATCCCAGCCGCTCGAATCGGTACGGGAGATGACGTAGCCGCTTGTGTTTTGTTTTTGGCAAGTCCGGCAGCCAGCTACGTGACTGGGCAAGTTTTGACGGTTGACGGAGGAATGACCTGCTAAAGGTCGATATTTTCTCGCTAATTGCCCGGGTTTCGAGGGTAGATACCTTGACCCTGTTTGTGGATATTGTCTATCTTTATTCGCTATCGTTCATCAGATTGTTAGGGGCCCGATGTGGCCTGAACCAACATATCGAACAATCGTTTTTAAATTCACTAGAACATTTTGATAATAGAGGAGGCCGATTTTCATGGCATCGGTCGAAGAACGCGTAATTGATATCGTGGCGGAACAGTTGGGTGTTGAGAAAAGCAAAATCACCCGTGAGTCGCATTTTGTAAACGACTTGGGCGCTGACTCGCTCGATACCGTTGAATTGGTCATGGAACTGGAAGAAGAGTTCGACATTAACATCCCCGACGAGTCTGCAGAAAAAATTCAGACGGTTGGCCAAGCGATCGAACACATCGAGACGCAATCGGCAGATAAGTAGTCTCTTTCAGTAGTCTCAAGGCCTTATTCCTTTTGGCTTTTTCCCAGTCACTCGAATCTTGAATGTGATGTGATGAAGCGACGTGTTGTCGTAACCGGATTGGGCATTGTTAGTCCGCTTGGATGCACTGTTGATGAGTGCTGGCAACGCGTCGTCGCAGGGGAATCGGGAATTCACCCCGTTACGATCATTGATGTCTCGGACATGAAGGTCAAAATCGGTGGCGACATTCCCGACTTTAGTTGCGAAGGTTACCTCGAAACGCATGAGTTGAAGCGAATCGATCGATTTGCACAATTTGCTATTGTTGCAGGCGTCGATGCGGTTCGCGATGCGGGGTTGGCCGATTACCAAGGCGACACGGCGCGAATGGGCGTCGTACTTGGTTCGGGTATCGGCGGATTGCCAACGATCGAGGAGCAAGTCGGGAAACTGATAGAAAAAGGTCCCGGGCGTGTTTCGCCCATGACGATCCCCAAACTCATGTTGAATGCAGGTGGTGGGAATCTCGCGATTCATCTTGGATGGCGTGGCCCCAACTATTCGGTTGCAACCGCCTGTGCCAGTGCCGCTAATGCGATGGGGAATGCGCTTGCACATATCCGGGACGGTTTGTGTGATGTTTTGATTACTGGCGGAAGCGAAGCCGCGATGACGCGAATCGGCGTCAGTGCTTTCCAGAACATGCGGGCTCTTTCAACGCATGATGGCGACCCAGCTCAAGCAAGTCGCCCGTTTGACTCCGGTCGGGACGGTTTCGTTTTTGCAGAAGGCGCTGGGCTGTTGGTTTTTGAGGAATTGGAATACGCTCAAAAGCGTGGGGCTCGAATTCTGGCCGAAGTAGTTGGCTTCGGGACAACGTGTGACGCCGGGCATATTACTCAGCCCGATGAGCAAGGTTTAGGCGCTGCTGGAGCGATGAAGTTGGCGTTAGAAGACGCAAAACTCAAGCCCGAACAAATCGATTACATCAACGCCCACGGTACCAGTACGCCGCTGGGCGACAAGGCTGAAACGATCGCGGTCAAAAGTATCTTTGGTGATCACGCCTACAAGGTTTCGCTGAGCAGCACCAAAAGCCAGTTGGGGCATTCGCTGGGAGCCAGCGGCGGTTTGGAGTTGATTCTTTGCATCCAGGCGATGCAGAAGTCAATCGTTCCCCCAACCATCAATCTTGACAATCCCGATCCCGATTGCGACTTGGATTACACCTCAAACCAACCACGCAATCGAGAAATCAACTACGCGATGAGCAATAGCTTCGGCTTTGGCGGCCACAACGCTTCAATCATCGTCAAAAAATTTGACGGTTGATGTTTCTCCGAAAACGATCTGCACCAATTTGTGCGTTTCATTGATTTCGGCACGTTGCCCTGCGGATTTCTGTGTGCATTTCTATGGCTGAAACCATTGACATTCGCCTTGCAACGGCCGCGGATTACGGCATCTTGGCGGACATCATGTTTGCTGCAGTTCGCTGCGGACGGAGTGCCTATTCGGAACAGCAGCGTCAGGCTTGGGTTCCGGAAAAACGGGGTGGTCCGGAATGGGATGAACGCTTGGGAGCTCAGGTGATATTTGTAGCAGCGGATGCATCACGGTCCGTCGGCTTCATGAGCCTTGGTGCTAATGGTTATATCGATTTCGCTTACGTACGGCCCTCATCGCAAGGCCAAGGAGTTTTTCGAAGGCTATACGAGGCGATTGAACGCCTTGCTGCGTGCAACAACGAACCTCGTCTTTGGGTTCACGCTAGTTTGATGGCGCGAGATCCTTTTGCCGCGATGGGCTTCACGGTCACGCGAGAAGAAGTTGTCGAAATACGCGGCCAACCGCTCAAACGTTTCGAGATGGAAAAACGTTTGTCACTTGAAACGAACGTGGACAGTGTCGAAGCCTAGTTTGTGCGGTCAATTGATGGGTGTTTTGGCCCGGCAGTTTAAGCTGCTCGGTTCACATTCGGTATAAGCTGCTTGAAATCATTTGTCGATTCGGAGAGTACAGTTGAACGGTTGGCTTCCGGTTGAAATGTGTGCGGTACCGAACTGTAAGGATTTTGGGGAGAAGCCAATTGGCTTAAGTGCGTGAGCATCGCAAATTAACGCACGACGTTTCCAGAGGCAGCGAATCGCTGTTGTTCGGCTTGGTTCAATGTGATTGTCAGTCTTTGGTCATCAAATGTTCGCGGTCCGGAAGCGACTTTCAGGTAAGGCTGTTCTGAATTCTGGCTGCGAATTCCGATACCCACGAAACGGGTTTCCGGTAGATGTGACCAGGTCACAGTTTGTGAGCATTCCCAGCCTCCATTCGCCTCCACGAAATTCGTTGGCGTGGGGGCAGCACAAATGAATCGCTTGTCCTCGTCCAGTAGATGTACAAAGACGTGTTGCCCTTCATCGAGCTCACGATTCCATTTCGTCTGAATTGTCAGACCCGAATCGCTCCAAACCTGGGAAAATCTCTGGAGCTCCAGCTGTTCGCCAAACTGAATGGGATATGGCAGCGATTCGAGCACCGTCGCTGGGGGAGGCGGAGATGTTAGTGTTTGATTCACTGCAAGATCCGGACGCTTGGCCACTCGCCCGTCAACATTGAAGCCCGAGTAAAGGGCCATGGACTGAAACGCGACCACGCACACCAAGGCTGCGATCAATGAACTGGGAATCGCCAATTGTTGTGACCATTGCCGTGAAAGATTGGCAACTGCCTCCCACTTCCTTCCGGCAAAAAACTCTCGGAGAAATTTTCGAATTGGCGTCTCTACGAACTGAAACAACATATGCGACATCACCAGCGACACGACCAAAGCACCGACGAAAGCGGTTGCCGGCGGCAATTGAAATTCATTCAATCGGGTTCGTAGAAACAGAAGCACGATATGGTGGACCATATAAAACGCAAAACTGATTTCGCCGAGGTAAACCAGTGGTTTTCGCGAGCAAACCCAACCTAGCGGCCCACGTGTCTGCGCAAAAACGCAAACCAGACCTGCAAACACAAACATCGGGGCACAGTACACAAGCCAAGCCGCCGTTGCCGGGCTCCACATCGATCGGTGCAGCCACGGATACAGAAATACGGGGCGTGCGAAATACAAAAACAGGAATAGAAGTGTCACGGTCGCCAGTTCCAAAACGGTCGAACGCCAAATGGACCAACGTTTCGCGGTTGTTTTGGCGCGAAACATGAATGTGCAAGCGGCGATGCCCGTCGCAAATTCCA
The DNA here is from genome assembly GCA_041399045.1 of Pirellulaceae bacterium. GTDB lineage: Bacteria > Planctomycetota > Planctomycetia > Pirellulales > Pirellulaceae > BJ22. Next base: position 405,224 of record JAWKTO010000003.1, read on the forward strand.
ATAGACGCAGTGCCGGATTAAAGTGATACAGCGCCCATAAATCCACGTTCGCCAAAGTGCCAGATCGATTTGACAAAATCGAAAGGCCTGTCATGAGCAGCAACGAACCACCTATCAAGGCCAGATAGATTTTGAAGAATCGACGTGGACCGCCCATGATCAGCACGGGAAACATGAAATAGAAAAACGACTCGACGGAAATGCTCCAGCTGACTCCGTTGAACGACAAGGCCCATTGATTCGAGGGAACCCAGGCCTGCAGCAGAAATATATTGGCGATTAACTGCACGCCCATCGAGTTCGTCGAAAGACGCTGCGGCAAATACTGGATGGGGCACCAAACGACGAGAAAGATTGCCAAGCACACAAAATGCAATGGCCAGATGCGTGCAATTCGATTTCCCCAAAACCCCTTGATGTCGTTCCAGTTGTTAAGGCGATCGCGGTAGCTATATGTCAGGATGAAGCCTGAAAGTACAAAGAAAAAAGAAACGGGATATGCACCAAGTGGAATGTGCAATTCAGGGATGTTGAATTTTCCAGCAACATGGTGGACGAAAACCAGGAAAGCAGCAAAGAACCGCAAGCCGGTTAAGGCGTCCAGCTGAATAGGTTTGTTGGATTGCTCCATCGAAGCTCATTCCATCGGGTCGTGTTGGAAAAAGAGCGAGAACACGCACCGACAGGTTTGGACGAAAGGGTCAATTTGACCGGCGATTGGTCGATGCTGTCGGCAAGATACCATAAAAGCTATTGGCAATGTTCTGCGGAAATCCAGGAACACCGCCAAAAGCATTGCTTTCGCCAACAATCGCCCAAAACCATAGCGTTTTTTCTCGACGCAATTATCGAATTAAGGCATTAGCAGTTTGGTGTTCCTGCTGCAATGCCGGAATTGCGCGAAGTTAAATAGAAGCTTGCTAGCGATTCAGTTTTCGTTGAGAATTTCAGTGATTTGACGGATCTCTGTTGTCTGGGACCAGCGCAAGTTTAAAAACAATGTAATGACGAGGTTAGCGAGGCGACGAGTTCAATTGTTCCGCGACCCAATCGTGTTGGTCAGGCGTAAGGGATTTGAGTTGCTGCGATTCGATTCGCGTCGAGGAGTCGATTTTCGACCACATGGATTCGTCGGAAGGCAAAAAGAATGATGCGCCGATCAGCGAAGCCCCCTTCAGGTTTACGCCTCGCAAATCCGCTCCGCAAAAGTTTGCGCCTTCCACGTCAGCGTTTTCAAAATTGGCACCGCGAAGATTCGCATTTTCAAAATGTGCGTTGGAAAGATTGGCGTTGGCAAAGTTGGCGTTTGTGAGATCCGTGTTTCGAAAGTCCGCGTCTCGCAGCAACGCCGCTTCGGCTTTGAGTCCCGTAAGGTTACGGTTGTGACAATCTATACTTCTCAGATCCTGCCGAGAAAAATCCCTTGACTCGATTAGTCGGGCCGCGGTTCGTTTGTCGATGTTCGGAGCCATGTAGCGTTGTTCCAGCCAGGGATCTGCTTGATTGTGGTAACCAGACTCCGCTTCCCAGAATCCAAGTCGATCTTCAGCTAACAGTTCAATGCGTTCCAGCCATTTGACACTTTTGTAAAAGTACTTACCTGGGACGATGTTGCGAATCGGGCCGCCATGTTCCACCGGAATTGGCTGGCCGTTTGCATGGGTGGCGATCAGCGTTTCGTTCGCCAACGCCGTTTCGAGTGTAAGTGACGTGCTGTGATTTCGTTCCGAACGTGCAACGAACGAAACAAACCTGGCCGTTTCCATGCAACGTGCTTCATCCAGAAGTTCGGCGAGCATAATTCCGGAAAACGCTACATCGTACATTGACCAGCGTGTCACACAGTGGATATCCAGGCAGCGATTCGTCGCAGGTTTTGCGAGTAAATCCTCAAGCGACAAATGGATTTCCTGCTCAACCAAACCTGTGACGGTCAGGTTCCAGGGCGCGTTAGTGCTGCGCGGAAAGCGCTCACCAATGATGGGCCATTTGCCGGGGCTGACCAATTGTTGTCCAGGAGGCAGGCGATCGATTTCGTTTTTGTCGTTCATGGATTTGACGTCGTTTTGATGTCGTGTCTGTACTCAAATTGATTCGGTAAAGGAGCGGTTTCCTGTACGAAGTTGATAGATTTTGAACAAGCCATTTTGCTTTTGAAGATTTCCATGGCCTGCAATGTTCGGCAAATTGCGTCGTATTTAAGACATTTCTCGACTGTTGCCTGTCTGTGCCACCCAAATGTGACAGCGAGGCTAACAATACCAGATTTTTCATAGGTCCATTTGAAGGGGTTAGTTTAGCGCTCTTGAAATTGGCACGCAAGCTGCATCCGTAAGACCGATATTAGATTGCGTGCCGGTGAAAACTCACTGTCACGATTGAACACCCCCCACGCTCAGGAGCTGGAACTATGATTCGAATCATGTCATTATTTGTAGCCGTCGGCGCGATGGCTTTGCTAACCGGTGTTGCATCGGCTCAACACCATCACCATGGCGGTGGCGGCCATATCCACGGTGGCGGCGGCTCCTTTTATCGAGGTGGTGGCGGCACTGTCATTAGCGTGGGCTTTGGAAACGGCGGCGGATTTAGTTACGGATCAGGATACCGCGGAATTAACTACGGTGTGCCGTCGTATGGCTACCGCTACGGAACCCCATACTACGGAAATTATTACTCGCAGCCTGTTTACCGACCAACTTACGGCGGTTACTACGGCGGCTATTCTCGCCCAAGTTGTGGTGGCGGTGGCAGCCGAATCGTGATTGGCTGGTAACTTGCTTGACACTTGTCAGGCGATTACAGAATTAAAATGGAACGACAAACGCGGCAGTCACTGCCGCGTTTGTTTGTTGAGGAGCGAGCGACTTTGATTTGTTTGCTTTGTTGTTTCCGTAAGTACCGCCAACGAACGAAAGTGCTTTTCCGTTGCTAACCGTTGAGTTCCAGAGCTTCCTGCCAGTGTTCGTACAGTTGCTCCAATGTTGATTGGTGTTTGTCCAATTGTTGTTTCAACTCGACGACTCGATTGCCATCGCGAAGGATTTCCGGGTTGATCAAGTCGTTATGGATTTGTTCGATTGAAGCTTCTCGTTCGGCGATCTCCTGTTCAATCTCGTTTGTTTTTCGATAGGGGAATTTTCGTTTGCGCCGTTCTTTGTTTTCGTTCGCGCGACGTGATGAGGCATGTTTTTCGGACGCCGCTTCGACTTGTTTTTCTTCTTGCTCTCGCACTTGCTCCATCATTCGGAACGTGTCATAGTTTCCTTCGAACACAGTGACTTTTCCGGGTTCAAAGACCAGCAAATGCGAGCAAAGCTGGTTCAAAAAGTATCGATCGTGGCTGACCAGCAACAGTGTTCCGTCGAACTGTTTCAAAGCGCGTTCGAGCGCTTCGCGGGACCAGATATCCAAGTGGTTGGTCGGTTCGTCCATGATCAGGAAGTTTGCGTCTTCTGCGGCAAGCCGTGCCAAAGCTACGCGGTTACGTTCGCCGCCACTCAAGCTGGAAACGCGTTGGAGCGCGAGATCACCCGTTACGCCAAACAAAGCGAGTAGGTCGCGACGTTCTCGATCGATCATCTGTTTGTGCGTGGGGCGAACCGCTTCAAACGCTTCGTGATCGCCGCTGACACTTTGCAATTTCTGGTCGAAGTAACCGATTCGCACACCCGTCCCAAATATCATCTCGCCGGCGGAAGGGGATTGTTGTTGCATCAAGCATTTGAGGAACGTCGATTTTCCGCAGCCATTTGGACCCAGGATACCCCACCGCTGTCCTCGCTCAATCTGAAAACTGACATTTGAAAACAGCAACTTGTCGTCAAATGATTTCTCCAGTTGGTTCACCCGCAAAACGATGTCGCCACACCGTGACGGTTCGGGAAACCTCATATTGGGCAACGAGATCGAGCGCGGAAGTTCCACTCGCTCAATGCGCTCGAGTTTCTTGCGTCGGTCTTCGGCTTGTGTCGCTTTTTGTCCGACGTGGTTGCGTCGAATAAAGTCCTCGATTTTCGCAATTTCTTCTTGTTGTTTGTCGAAAGTGCGTTGTTGGACCTCAAGTCGTTGTTCTTTCAAAGTGAGGTACTTCGTGAAATTTCCTGGGTAGTCATCAATCGAACCATTAACCAATTCCAATGTTCGGTTCACGACACGATCCAAAAAATATCGGTCGTGACTGACCAGAATGAATGCCTGTTGGGATTGTCTCAAAAAATCCTCAAGCCATTCGGTCGCTGCGATATCCAGGTGATTGGACGGTTCGTCCAGCAGCATCAAGTCGGGTTCCTCAAGCAACAGTAGCCCCAGCATCAGGCGATTGGTTTCGCCGCCGCTGAGCAAACTTGCAGGACGCTCGAAGTCTTCGTTCCGAAAACCCAAGCCGTGTAGTACGCGTTCGATCTTGTGATCCAGATTGAATCCGCCCCTTAGCTCAATTGCAGCGTGCAACTGATCGAAGCTCTTGGTCAACGCATCCAGTTCGTTGGGCGAGGCCTCTGCCATTCTTGAGGCGACTTCGTTTGCGCGGCTTTCCAGTTGTTTGATATCGGCAATGGCTTTCTCAGCAACTTGCCAAACGGTTTCTCCGGGTTTGATTTCCGGTCGCTGTTCCAGGAATCCGAATTTTGCATTCTTGGCAAACTCAATCGTGCCGTTGTCTGGTTCCAACTGCCCCATCAGGATGCGCAAGAGTGTTGTCTTTCCGGCACCGTTTGGTCCGACAATAGAAACCCGTTGCCCTTGGCGGATTTCGAAGCTCACGTCGACCAGAACAGGTTCATCGCTGTAATATTTTTCAAGGTTTTGAACGGACAGTATCAGCGACATGACAAAAAAACGAATGCCTGTTAATCATGAGTGTGGGCCAAGCGGAAAACGCTGGCCGGCGACGAACGGTAAGTTCATGATTTTCCAAGGATGTCGAGGTTTCGCAAGGCTCGCCGCGTTTTTTGTCTTGGTTCAAGTGCCGAATACACGTATTGGAAAATGGATGAATTCAAAAAAAAGGCCCGGTGAATCATCACCGAGCCAACGGAGGTGTTTCTGTTGCAGCCTCTCTACATGTCGTCGTTTTCGATGTTGATTGCTTCCATGACTTTAGTGTTTCGTTCGATCGCTAGGACCGTTGTTCGCTGTTGTGACCCATCTCGGCTGCTGGCAACCACCGGCAGAACCTGACGGTTGTCGGGCAATTCCATCCGAACTGAGAAATTGCCATTGGGGTCGACTTGCAACGGTTCGCCGGCGATCGTGACACTGGAGCCTGGGATGGCAGCGCCGTAGATCACCATTTGCGCGTCGACTTCGAATGGGAATTCAAGGTTGTTGTCCAGCAACGCTGCATGGTTGGGGCCCATTGTCAGCATTGGACGCCTCAGTTTTTCTTCGAAAACCTGCCGCAACTCCGAAGTTTCTTCGTTCGGGTTGTACCCACCACTCATCGCAAAGATGTTTTCGCAATCACTTGCAATATCAGCCCAATGTGTCGAATGTCCTTTGGCGTTCGGTGACGGAGTTGCAACACGATTACTTTTCGCCAAGCAGAAGAATTTTTCGTTTTCGGTGATGTAACCGATCGCAACTCGATACGTATTTGGTGGATTCGAAACGTCGACGTACCAATTATCCGTTCCACTATGGACCGGAATCTCTCGAATCATGTTTTCGACGAAGGTATCGTTTTCCTCGACCACCTCGTAGACTCGCAAGACGGGTTTGGCTGACCGCCAATGTTTTTCCAAAGACGATTTCGCGCGAGAAACGGTTTCTGCTGTGATCTCCCAGTACGCCTGCAGCCAATATGAGTCGCGAACAATCAAAACAATACGATCTTTTTCGGCAGCACGAGAATCTTTTTGGATGGCTGCTGTTAAAGCGAGGTTCTTCATGTTCTCGCGTCTCAATGATTCTCGCTCAAGCTTGTTTGCGATCGCTGAACGTTCAACATCCAGTGACTTTTGTTGCCCGTTGTTATTGGATTTCGTACGTCGAGAATGTGACGAGACGCGATTCACGGTATCCGATTGTTTGCTTGTAGGCCTTTTTTTCCCGTTCGTGGAATCGATCGAGGCTTTTCCGTTTTTCATCTGTCGATCGCGTTTTCTCGCAATTTTCAAGATTGCCTGAACGAGCTGCTCCTTTTTCATCGAGCTATAGCCGGCAACACCGTTCGACTTGGCGAGTTGAATCAAGTCTTTTGAGGTTTGAGATCGTAGGTTCGCGAGGGTAACCATGTTTTGAATTTCTCCCAGCCCTGCATGGAGCATCAAGGGATGCGTTTGCACAGGTGATGAATGTTTGCAGTCCGTTCGAGGTAGTCTGTGTCTGCGACTTGGCTGACACAGGCCTCGATCGTCGATCGATTTGAAACTTGGAATTCGATGTCCCGCCCCTGCACCGAATTGACCACAAGTTCTACATGTCGATCGGAAACCATGTTTTTGATAAGTACGGATTATAGCGTTCTGGGGTTTCATCCCCAAATTCACGCAAAGTGCTAATGGAAGATGAAATGCAGTTATGATCGTTATATGTTGTTTTAATGGTTTCAAAATGCACTTAACTTTATTTTTCACCCCCCGTAAAGTACTGGTCTGTTTTTGCCATGTGTTTCGGTTGTAGGAAAACCGGGGATCGCGAGTTGTCAGCGGGAAAGGCATGGAATAGATTCTCGCTAAAGCGGAGCTTGTTCGGTTTTTCGGGGGTGAACGGTGGCAAAAGATGTGGACGATCGATCGGAAACGGCGAAGGGCTTGGACGTCGTGTCACGAGTGATATCCGGGTGCCTAGTCCTAACTTTGCCCATTGTCGGCGGATATTTTTTGGACCAATATTTGTCCTCGGCGCCGATTTGGACATTGGTTGGGGTTGCCTTTGGCTTTGCCGCCGGAGGATGGCAGTTGTACCGATTTGTTCAAACAACTGATCGAAGATGATGTTCGCGATTTCGTAACAGAACTATTTTGATGTCTCAGTAGATGACGGTAGAGCAATCAAGATCCGGAAGTGTTTCAATTTCGCGAGAGATATTTTTGCAGATTGTTGCCTCCATTTTGTTTTTCGCGCTGTTGGCGGTTTCGTTTTATTTTCTGGCAAAAGTCCGTGCGGTTGATGGTGGTGGCGTGGAAAAGTCCACGGACGCTGCGGTGTGTGTTGTTGTTGTCGGATTTGGAGCAGTCGTTGGGATTGTGTTTGGGGTGATCCCGTTTGGCGACGATTTTGTGTTTGTTCGATTAGGTTTGGCGGCAATTTGTCGCACAATTCTGCCCCTCGTGATCCTTGTTTGCTTGGGATACACTGGCGTCCTCAAAAGCGACCTTAGGGAGCACGTTCCGGCCATTCTGACCGCTTATTTCGGATCAATTGTGCTGACAGTCATCTCGGCAATTCGGCTGGGTGATGCTTCGTAACGAGCCGATTAGTTAATCGAGAAAGTATAAGAGTGCGAGGGCCAAGCGGCCTGGTTTTCAGAAATACACTCAACGTAAGGTGAACAAGTGTTCTTGTTTGAAAATCCAGTTTCCGAAACGGCGATCGAATCGAGTGCATCGGGGTGGACCGCCGAAGAGGGGATGGCGCACTATCTGTCTCCTGAGCACCTGATGGAGCACGTGCAGGATACGACCAAATTTGAATTGCCGTTCGGTTGGCATTTCGAGATCCCGAATATCATTGGGCCTGATTCAGCGCCATTGATTCAGGTTGCCGGCTATCCGTTGGTGACGGGACGCTTGACCAAATTCATGGTGCTTGAGATTGTTGCCGTCATCGGTTTGATTCTTGCGTTTGCCTGGTTGGCTCGGAAGGTGCGAACCGGTGAGCGTCCAACCGGCAAGGCTTGGAATCTGCTTGAGACGTTTGTCGTTTTCATTCGCGATGAGATTGCCAAGCCAGCGATCGGCGGCAAGGATGCGAATCGATTTCTGCCGTTTCTGTTGACGATTTTCTTTTTCATTCTGTCGCTGAATTTGCTGGGGATGATACCCATGCTCGGTAGTGCGACGGGTGCGATTGAGGTAACGATTTCATTTGCTTTGTTGACGTTCCTGGTAGTAGTTGGGTCAGGAATGAAAAAGATGGGAGTAGTCGGTTTCCTGAAAGCTCAGGTACCTCACATGGATCTGCCGCCACTGCTCGCAGTTGTTTTGATTCCCATGATTTGGGTGATTGAGATTTTTGGTTTGTTGGTCAAGCATTGTGTCTTGGCGATTCGATTGTTTGCAAACATGTTCGCTGGGCACCTTGTGCTTGCGGTGTTTATCGGGTTTGTGGGGGTTGTTTGGGCGTCGGGCGCGTTGTTTTATGCAATTGCCCCGGCTTCGTTTTTGGCTGCATTGGGCTTGAGTTTACTTGAGTTGTTTGTGGCATTCTTGCAGGCCTATCTGTTCACCTTTTTGTCCGCGCTGTTCATCGGTTCAGCTCAACACGCACACTAGTTTTGATTTGAATACACTTTAAAAAGACCTTTTTGACTTGAGGAGTTTTTTGATGTCGAAGTGGCTTACGTTTTGCATGTTCGTAGCAGTGACTTTGTTGGCCGTTCCTGCAATGGCTCAGGATGGTGCAACCATTACCAAGGGGATCGCCGCCGTCGGTGCTGGTCTTGCTGTTTTGGGTGCAGGTCTTGGTATTGGCCGAATCGGTGGTTCTGCATGCGAAAGCATGGCTCGTCAACCTGAGATGGCTGGTAAAGTTCAGACTGCAATGATTATCGCTGCCGCTCTGATTGAAGGTGCCGCGATGTTTGCAATTGTTGTTGCCTTGATTGCGAAGTAGTTGTTGGTTTGCGTTTTGGCAAGTTTTCTCTGATGGGGAGTGACGGCATGTTGGGTACCCAAAAATTCGAGTTGTTGCTGGCTCGGATGGAGGATCAGTCAGCGGACACTGCAAATCATGCACAGCAATCCGAGTCGATTGATTCGCATGATGCAGCGGGGCACGCCGCAGACGAACATGGTGAAGGCGGGAGGTTTAATGCCGACCTGATGCTGGTCACCATCTTGTTGTTCCTGGCATTGCTGGCTGTGTTGACGAAGTTGGCGTGGAAGCCGATTCTTGAGGGCCTTGAAAATCGAGAAAAGTCCATTGCTGACAACATTGATGCAGCGAAACGAGCCAACGATGAGGCGCAGGAAAACCTTCGTCGTTACGAGCAAAAGTTGTCGGAGGTGACGGATCAGGCCACTGCCATCGTCGCCGAAGCCAAAAAAGACGCGATGACGGTGAAAGAGCAGATTTTGGCGGAAGCCAACCAGGCTGCTCAAGCCCAACGCGATCGAGTAATTGCAGAAATCGATGCTGCCAAAGATGCTGCAGTGCGTCAATTGGCTGAAAAGAGTGCAGAAACGGCAGTGGGGCTCGCAGGCTCGATCGTCGGTCGATCGCTCAACAAGGATGACCACAAAGCGTTGATCGAAGAGTCAATCAACGGATTTGTCAAACGAGTTTGATTCCTTGTTTTGGACGGTTGATAAATCGCCGTAGTGTTTTGAACGCTGAAACTTTAGTAGCTGGGAATGGGACGAATGTCAGAAGCCGCTGAAATTCCAACGGTTTTGGATTCGACTTCACAAAAGATTGGTGAAGCGTACGCTCGAGCTTTGTTGGCTCAGCCTGGCGCGAACTCTGATCAATTGGTCGAAAGTTTGGGAGAGTTCGGCTCTGTGCTGAAGCAGCTTCCCAAGCTTCAAGGAATGCTTGAGTCTCCAAAGGTTGACATTTCCAGCAAGGAATCAGTCCTTGACAAATGCCTGAATGGCAAAGTTGAAAAGGTCGTTTTGAACTTTGTTAAGTTGTTGGCACGCAAGGGGCGGTTCGATTGCTATTCGGCGATCTATTCGGCGGCAGTTGCAATTCAGGATGAAGTTGCGGGACGCGTTCGTGCGGTGGTGACTTCGGCTGCTGAGTTGAGTGATGACTCACGTCAAAAGCTAGAGCAGAAATTGTCCGATATGCTTGGCAAACAAGTGCTGGTTTCGGTAAAGATCGATCCCTCGATTATCGGCGGCGTCGTCGTCCGAGTAGGTGATACGGTCTACGATTCAAGCGTTGCCAATCGATTGAATCAGGTGAAAGCCAAGGCCATTAAAGGTGTAACTGCCGCGATTCGCGAGTCGTTCGCGAGATTTTCGGTAGACGCCTAGGATTCGCAGTCGCTCAAAGCGGCTTGTTCAGTCCATGTAATTGAATTTGGAAACAAACAATAGCAGTAACACGGTTTTGCAACGGCGAACCGAAATAAAACCTGAGGTTTGGAATGAAGATTAGTGCTGACGAAATCGCTTCGGTGATTCAACAGGAAATCGCAAACTTTGAAAGCCAGATCGACGTGCGAGAGGTTGGCACGGTTCTGGAGGTCGGAGACGGCATCGCTCGCGTCCACGGACTGACGAACGTCGCGGCGGGTGAGATGGTTGAGTTTCCCGGCGGTGTGATCGGCTTGGCGTTTAACCTCGAAGAAAGTTCCGTCGGTGTGATCATTCTCGGTGACTACCTGAAGATCAACGAGGGCGACGAAGTCAAAGCCCTTGGTACACTGCTTTCGGTACCCGTTGGAGATGCCGTCGTCGGTCGCGTGATCGATCCCCTTGGCAATCCACTCGACGGCAAGGGTCCAATCAATTCTTCAGAAACTCGCCCTGTCGAAGTCATTGCTCCAGGTGTTGCCGAACGCAAACCTGTTCACGAGCCGATGCAAACAGGTTTGAAGGCTGTTGATGCGATGACCCCGATCGGACGTGGCCAGCGTGAGCTGATCATCGGTGACCGCAAGACAGGCAAAACCGCGATTGCGATTGACGCGATCATTAACCAAAAAGGTTCGGGCGTTAAGTGCTTCTACGTTGCTGTTGGTCAAAAAGACAGTTCAGTCGCCGGCGTTGTTCGCGAGTTGACCGAACGCGGCGCGATGGGGTACACCACGGTAATTGTCGCCGGTGCCAGTGCTCCTGCTCCTTTGCAATACATTGCACCTTATGCGGGTACCGCGATGGCGGAGCAATTCATGTGGGCCGGCCAGCATTGCTTGGTTGTCTATGATGACCTTTCAAAACAAGCTCAAGCGTACCGCGAACTGTCACTTTTGATGCGTCGTCCTCCCGGACGTGAGGCGTATCCCGGTGACGTTTTCTACTGTCACAGCCGTTTGCTTGAGCGTTCCGCCAAATTGAGTGATGCATTGGGAGCGGGTTCGATTACTTCGTTGCCGATCATTGAAACGCTCGAAGGTGAGGTTTCCGCTTACATTCCAACCAACGTGATTTCGATTACCGACGGTCAGATCTACCTGCAACCGGACTTGTTCTTTGCCGGAGTTCGACCTGCGATGAATGCCGGTATCTCGGTATCTCGCGTCGGTGGTGCTGCTCAAGTGAAAGCGATGAAAAACGTCGCCGGCGGTTTGCGACTGGACTTGGCGGCCTTCCGCGAATTGGAGGCGTTTGCTCAGTTGGGTACGGACCTTGATGCGGCGACTCAGGCTCGACTGGATCGTGGATATCGAATGGTTGAACTTCTGAAGCAGAATCAATACAAGCCGCTGAACGTGGTTGACCAGATCATGATGATCTTTGCTGGTACCAAAGGCCATTTGGACAAAGTGCCTGTATCGGCCATTCAAAAGTGGGAAGAAGAATTTCTATCGTTTATCCACAACAAGAAAAAAGATGTTTGGGATCTGGTAGATGCCCACAAGAATGATGGCGATGCAATGAAAAAGCCAGACAATCCTGCGACCAAAGCAGTGGTTGACGCCTTGAATGAATTCAACGCTGGTTTCCGAGCGTAGTTCGTTCGACGTCACTGTTACCTGATCCAACGTGAACATTTGACTAACACAAAGTAAACGGACATGGCCAACGCAAGAGCACTGGATAAACGCCGTAAGTCGATCCGCAATATTCGCAAGATTACGCGGACGATGGAATTGATCGCGACCGCGCGATTCAAAAAGGCGATGGACCGTGCTGCAGCCGCAACCGACTACACTCGACGGATTTCGCAAGTCGTCAGTGACTTGGCATCCGCCGGATTAGAGGTTTCGCACCCGCTCCTGGAACCTCGAGCCGAGACCAATAAAGCTGCGATGCTTGTTTTGACTGCTAATCGCGGTCTCTGTGGTGGATACAACGGAAACGTCTTGCGGATGGCTGTCGGTCGGTACCGCGAGTTGGGCGAATTGGCGACGGGCGGAGTCACCGTTGATGTGTCAGGTAAGCGCGGGATTTCGGGAATGAAATTCCGTATGGTTCCTACCGCAGAGGCCTACACTCAATTCGACGATCAGCCCAAATACGAAGAAGTTGAAGTGATTGCGAATCGGTACCTGGAGATGTATGTCGCAGGTGAAATCGATCGCCTCGATGTACTCTACACACGCTTCGTTTCCGTTTCAAAACAGGAAGCAATTGTCGAAACCTTGTTGCCACTTGGGAAACTCGAAGGGGCCGACAACGCTTCGGGCACATCAGATGAAACTAAAGGCGATTCACAGCGAGAGTCGCTGTACGAATTTGTTCCATCTGCGGCAAGTATTCTTGAAGAAATTGTTCCGACAAGCTTCAAGGTCAAACTGTTTAAGTGCTTCCTTGATGCTGCGGTGAGTGAACAGATCTCAAGAATGGTGGCTATGAAAAACGCGACCAAGAGTGCTTCGGATATGATCCACAGTCTAAGCCGAACCTACAACCGCGCTCGCCAATCGCAGATTACGGGCGAGATTATGGAAGTGATCAGCGGTGTCGAAGCGTTGAAGTCCTGATCTCGCAGTCAGAGACAAAGACCTTCGCCAAAACACATAACAAAAAACTAAAAACCAATAACGCAAAACGAAAACTAACGGAAAAACGCGATGTCGACAGCTACTCAAACCAACGTAGGCAAGATCACGCAAGTCATTGGCTCGACCTTTGATGCCGAGTTTGACGAAACAAACATGCCGGCGATTTACAATGCCGTCAAAGTCGAAGTCAAACAACCGGATGGTTCCGTTGCCTTGTTGACGGGTGAAATCTCCAAGCACTTGGGGGGCGGACGCGTTCGCTGTGTCGCATTGGGTAGCACCGACGGTATGCGTCGTGGACAGGATTGTGTCGATACAGGAGCGCCGGCGAGTGTTCCCGTTGGTGATGCAACGTTGGGCCGCGTTTTCAATATGGTTGGCGAGCCTGTTGATGGTCGCGGACCTGTGAACGCAACCGAAACACGCTCGATTCACCGCCCTGCCCCATCGGTTGACCAGTTGTCGACAAACACCGAATTGTTTGAAACAGGTATTAAGGTTATCGACCTGCTGACACCGTTTGTTCGTGGTGGTAAAGCTGGATTGTTCGGTGGTGCTGGTCTGGGCAAAACCGTTATTCTCCAAGAGCTCATCGCGCGTGTTGCCAGTTCGCACGGTGGTTACTCTGTTTTTGCTGGAGTGGGTGAACGAACCCGCGAAGGAACTGACCTTTGGTTGGAAATGCAGGAAACTGAAATCGGCCAAACGGGCCGTAAGGTTATCGAGCAGACGTGCATGGTGTTCGGTCAGATGAACGAGCCACCTGGATCTCGTCTTCGTGTTGCGTTGACGGCGTTGACGATGGCCGAGTATTTCCGTGACAAAACCGGTAAAGATACATTGATGTTCGTTGACAATATCTTCCGATTCTCGCAAGCGGGATCTGAAGTGTCCGCTCTGTTGGGACGGATGCCTTCGGCGGTAGGTTATCAGCCAACATTAGCGACCGAAATGGGGGCTTTGCAAGAGCGGATCGCTTCAACTCAGAATGGTGCGATCACTTCGGTACAAGCTGTTTATGTTCCTGCTGACGACCCCACTGACCCAGCACCTGCTACGGCGTTCGGTCAGTTGGACGCGTTCCTTTACCTGGAACGTTCGATTTCGGAAAAGGGAATTTACCCTGCGGTGGATCCATTGGCGTCGTCATCGCGGATTCTGGACCCACAATACGTTGGCGAGCGTCACTACACGATTGCTCGGCGCGTACAAACGACGCTTCAACGATATCGCGAACTGCAGGATATCATTGCGATTTTGGGTGTCGACGAATTGAGCGAACAAGACAAACTGGTTGTGCATCGCGCTCGCCGTATCGAGCGCTTCCTGTCGCAGCCGTTCCTTGTCGCCGAGGTCTTCACTGGTAAAGCTGGCGAAATTACACCGTTGGCAGACACCATTCGCAGTTTCGAAGAAATTTGCGACGGTAAATGGGATCATTTGCCAGAGGAAGCGTTTATGTACGTCGGTGTCATTGAACAAGCGGAAGAGCAAGCCAAACGAATGGCGGCGAAGTCATAGTGTAGCGGATCTGTTTCCGACAAATTTTGACAACACAAAGTCGAATTCAAAATGAGTAAACTTCACGTTTCAATTGTGACACCAGAAACAACGACCTTCGATCAGGACGCTGAGTCTCTGGTCGTACCGTTGTTTGATGGTGAAGCAGGGATCCAGGCCGACCATGCTCCGATGATCGGTCGAATGGCACCGGGGGAGTTGCGGGTTGTTTCCGAAGGCAATACACATCGTTTTTATGTCGATGGTGGTTTTGTTCAGGTAAATAACAATCAAGTTTCGGTGATTACTGGACGTTCTCTTGAGCCAAGCACCATTGATGTGGAATCGGCGAAAAAAACGTTGGCAGAAACACAAATTACTGCTGCTGACAAAGCGGAATTAGTTGATCTGAAAAACAAGACGATTGCTCAGGCAAGGGCTCAGTTGCGAGTCGCTGAGAAATCCTAAACCGCTGCAAACAATTCGACCATCAAAAGGCAGGGGATATCTCCTGCCTTTTCTTTTTTGTGATTGAATTAAATTAGTCGATCAAGGCGTTCTAGTATGCCGTATTGCGAGTTCGACAAATAAGTGAGTTGAAAATGAGAAATCCCAAAGACGTCACGGCAAGAATCATTGAGTTAGAATCCAATTTGGGTCTTCTTCAGCGCGACTACGAAATTCAAAACCAAATGCTCTTGAATGACAAACGGCGGATCGATCAATTGGAGCTTGCCGTTTCCAGATTGCTCGATCAAGTTGAACGAATGAGAATCGATCCGAATCGTTCGGCATTGGACGAAAAGCCGCCTCACTATTGATCGTTAATAAAGTTTCCGTTCAGTTTTCGGCAGTATTTGCAGGTGAACGCACTTGTAAATCTCTGTATGCCCACTGCTAAGATAAAAATGGACTCTATGTTTGTGATCCCAATGTAGTTGATGCAGGGATTTGAACTTAGCGGTTCAAGCCATTCAATCTTTAAATCGAAAATCCGCAGTCGTTTGTGAAACGGCTGCGGTTATTTTTTGGACTCAACTTGGATGTCGATCCAGACACAATGATGGTCCGATGCGCTGTTCAAGCCAAATGCATCGTCGTCAGCCTTGGGCCAGAAGACACCGCATTTGCCGACCACAAGTTCGTTCGATGGCAAAACGTAATCAATCCGAAGGTTTCCAACAGCTCGATCATTAAAATCCCCTGTATCGTTTGCTGCATCACCGGAATGCGTGAGGTTTTTCTCTGCTTGTGTTTTTCCCGCCTCCACTGCTCCTTCGCTGGTTGGCGCAATGTCCTGTATTCTAGGGTGTTGCAAAAGTTGGCGAATCGCATGTTCTCGATTGTCACCGTCATTTGGGTCGGCATTCATGTCGCCTGCAATCACGAATAGGCTGTCGATTGGAATGCCACCCACGGTCCCTGAGTCGTCGTAGATATAGTCATTGCCAGTATCGGAAACATAGTCCGCCCAGAAACGGATTTCATCATGGTTCCGGCAGCCATTGCGATCTTCGTCTCCATCAAAAACAGGCGGTGTGGGGTGACCGACCAGAAAGTGGATGGTCATCTCGTTAATTTGAATTGGAACATCCCAATGACTTTTGGAAGAGAGCCTGAGTTCCTTCCAGACGTTATCTCCAAAGTAGGGCTTTCCAGAGTCAGGCAGGATTGGCGCTTGCGCGCGTGGCATGTCCGACCATTTGAATTTTTGAAAGGTTCGGACCGCCTGATTATCGATTGGAAATCGAGAGAGAACTACCATTCCATAATGCCCCGGGTGCTTTCCAAATCCATAGGCATCGTCTGGGGTACCCTTTCTTGCGTCATTGTTCAAATCAAGGCCCGAGTCAACTCCTGTGTTTACCGGTCCCGAGTAGAAAAATGGGTATTCAATCGGAGTCCCGCCATTCTGCGAAACGCCAAGGTAGTTTGTCAGGAATTGTTTGATCGCAATTTGGTCGCTGTCGTAATCGAATTCATTTAGAAGCAATACATCGGGCCGCACCGTTTGAACTACCTGTGCAATCTGATTGGCTTGTGCGCTTTCATTCGCAAGTTCCGTTACCAATTCCCCAGCGCCATCTCGGCTAAGTGAACAATTGAACGTTGCGAAGCGAACGGATGTTGGCGTTTGAGCAACGGCCGCGTTGTGGGCGAGTTCAACGAACAAAATGGCGTAAAGGACAATTAGTAGCCTGAGCGAAAACAGCGAGGAATTAGATTTGTAGTTCATTCGTTGTTCTCGTGCGCAATGCGGAGGAAAAGGATTCTGTATGTTGCCAGTTCAATCGACGATTTGCACCAGTGTCTCTTTGCACTGCTGCAGATATGACACTCCAAACAGATTCAAGTGATTCAACAAATGATACCAGCGATAGATTTTGATGCGAGACTGGTAGCCTTTTGTAAAAGGCAACACCGCTGTGTATGCATTTACGAATTCGGATGTGACATTGCCAAACAACGTGAGCATTCCCCATTCGGCCTCCGCATGCCCCCAGTACGCCGCGGAATCAATGAGTACGGCCTCGCCATTCCCGTCGCAAAGGTAATTTCCGGACCAGAGATCTCCGTGAATCAGTGCCGGATGATCGGGCTCGACTAACAAGTTTTCCATTCGATCCAATACCCCGTATGCCAGCCGTTGATCGTTGACGTCGAAATACTTGTTTTGGATTGCCCAGTCAATTTGTGGTTGCAAGCGTTGGACTCGAAAAAACTCGATCCATGAACGATTCCATTGATTGTCTTGAACGTAGGACCCAAGGCTAGTCGAGAAAGGAAATCCAAAACGGTGCACATCGGTTCGAGCGAGATGGAGTTGAGCCAGTTTGCGCCCGAAGTGTTTCATAAAGCTAGCAGGTTCTGGAGCATTCTCGATCCATTCGAGAACCAGATAATCAAAGCCTTCAAAGGCACCCGTCGCCAGAACCTCAGGGATTCGAATCGTATTTGTTTCTCGCAACGATTCGAGGGACAGAGCCTCCGTTTCCAGTGAATTGTGTTGGGCCGATGGAATCAGTTTGCAAAACGCCCAAGGCGTGCCTTGTCGGCTGACTTGCCACGTTTCAGCAATGCAGCCACCCGAAACACGCTTGAACGCCAGTTGTTCACGCGCAATGTCAAAGTGCTCAGTGAAAATCGATTCAAGAATCGTTTGATTTGCCATGCAATCTTCCGACGACCTCATCAAGCAAAATCGGACACAGAGCCGCCAGCATATCCAAAACATATTCGAAGCCATCCGAATGGCCGTAGTACGGATCTGGGACGGAGACAGGCCATTGATTGTTTTTGTCGAAGGAACTTATCAACCGCGCTGGTGCCTTTGGGGCACCATGCAGTGCGTTTAAATGTTGTAGGTTTTCTTCGTCCATGGCGATTACAAACTCGAAATCTTCCAAGTCGTTCCGCAATACCTTTCGCGCTCTCGACTTCAGGATCAAGTGACGCCGTTTGGCAGCGTCGATCATGCGTCGATCAGCCATCTCACCTGTGTGATATCCGTGCGTGCCCGCCGAGTCAACGAAGATTCGTTCGGACAGCCCAGACGCCTGGACAAGATCCCAGAAGATCCCTTCTGCAGCAGGAGAGCGGCAGATATTTCCGGCACAGACAAACAAAACGGACAGTTCTGGTCGGCGTTCTGGCATGAATTCCCTTCGCCCGGAGGATTGCAATTTTTCGCGCAAACCAGACAACGTTTGGTGTTCGCGCTGTAAAGTCATCGTAAGGGGGAAGTGACTTGGTTTCAACGGAACAAAGCTGGTAGTTAGAAACGGTGGCGGTATCTAGAATAGGATCAGGCCCAAAGTATTCCTTGGAGTTGAGTCAGAAATGAATCGTCCGTCGTCGCCAAGTGCGAGTATTATTCCCGGAACTCGCCCAAAGTGTGCGCTTTTCAAGAATGTCCATTCAATGGCCAGGCACGTGGCGTTGACGGTTGCAACCGTGATTCGTGAACGCAATTCCCTTGGTCAGAATGCAGTATTGGCACTCCCCGCTGGCTCAACGCCGTTGAGTGTTTATCGTGAATTGATCCGGATGCATCGAGAGGACGGACTCGATTTTTCGCGAGTTATTACGTTTAACCTTGATGAATACTACGGGATTGGTTCGGACACGCTTCAGAGCTATCAACGGTGGATCCAAGAGCACTTTCTGAATCATATCAATATTCAACCTCAAAACACTCACATTCCTGACGGAACCGTGAGGGCAGAAAATGTTGAGGGATATTGCCGGGAGTTTGAGTTTCAAATTCAGCAAGCTGGTGGCCTTGATCTGGCGCTGCTGGGCATCGGCAGCAACGGTCACATTGGGTTCAACGAACCCTACAGTTCGGCCGACAGTCGCATGCGACTGGTGCATCTGGATCCTGCCTCAAGGCGTGCCGCAGCGAGCGATTTTTTTGGCATGGACAATGTTCCCAAACAGGCACTGACTTTGGGGCTGGGAAATATTCTGGAGTCACGAAAAATTTTGTTGATGGCGTTGGGAGAGCACAAGGCACAGATTATTCAGCAAACACTCGAAGGTCCGGTGACAGAAAAAATACCCGCAACCTTCTTGAAGAATCATTCTGACACTCTGTTTCTGGTTGACGAAGCAGCAGCTGGAGAACTCACGGCCCAAAAGTCACCATGGAAAATTGGAAAAATTGATTGGGACGAGCCAACCACACGACGTGCAATGATTTGGTTGTGCCGCAAAACTCAAAAGCCATTATCAAAAATCGAAGAAGACGATTTTCGACAACACGGAATGCACCAACTGCTAGAGGCTCAAGGACCAGCATTGCCGATTTGCAATCGAGTCTTCAATCGGTTAATGGACACGATTGTCGTTCACCCTGCAGGAACTGAAAAACGAAAGAAAGTTATTTGCTTCAGCCCCCATCCCGATGACGATGTGATCAGTATGGGCGGCACCTTGATCCGGTTGAATCAGGATGGCCATGAGGTGCACATTGCATACATGACAAGCGGCAACATTGCCGTTTTCGATCACGATGCGCAACGTGTGGCCGACCTGGTTTCGGAGTACAACCGTCTTTTTGGAATCGAACAGGAACAGAGCATTTCGGTCGAAACGTCGGTTAACCAGGCGTTAAAAAACAAACGCCCCGGCTCGCCTGACATTGATGCCGTTCGCAAGATCAAAGCCTTAATTCGCTGGAGCGAAGCAAAGGCGGGAGCGATCAAGGTCGGCTGCGATGAACAACATTGTCATTTTCTGGATTTACCGTTTTATCGAACGGGGACGATCGACAAGAACCCCTGGGGGCCCGAAGATGTTCGGATCATTTCAGATTTGATTCGAGACATTCAACCGGATCAGATCTATGTTGCTGGTGATTTATCCGATCCGCATGGAACGCATCGCGTTTGTGCGGAAGCGATTTTTCAAAGCCTGTTTGAATTAGAGGAGTCGAGGGAGTCGATTCCCGAAACATTACTGTATCGAGGTGCTTGGCAAGAATATGACCTGCATGAAATCGACATCGCTGTTCCATTGAGTGTTGCCGATGTTGCATTGAAAAAGAAGGCGATATTCATGCACGAAAGTCAAAAAGATGAAGCTCTGTTCCCGGGATCCGATCCACGAGAGTTTTGGCAACGCGCGGTCGATCGCAATGTGAATACGGCGAATCAGTACAATTTGATTGGGCTTCCAGAATATTATGCGATGGAAGCCTTTGTACGTTGGAACGGAGTGCCGATCTAGGATTCGTGAAATCGGCCAGGCAGTTAAGCATCCAAAAAGATGTCGCGAATTCTGGCCGGATGATTACTTCGGCATTTGCGCTTCAATGTCCTGAAACTTGGCATTCAACGACGTTCCCATGTTGCCGATCGAGGCAACGGCAACGAGAAAAACTGCGGCCAGCATGATGGCATATTCCACAGCTGTTGGCCCGTCTTCATTGCGAAGGAATCTGATTATTTTGGTCTTAAAAGATGAGATCATTTGATTTGCCCACCGTCACGAGCAAGCGTCAAAATTAGTTCGAATAGCGAATGCCTCTATCGAAGATTAGATTCTGATTCGCACACCGGATCGCAAATCGCGCCAAAATGGTTTGCTGTGTTTGAATCCGTAACGATTGCGCCGCTAGTCACGGTTGTAACGGCAATGCGGGTATTGTCAGGGGGGATCGGGAGGCGTTGTCGATCTCGACACTATTTTGTCGCGTGGCGATTGAAGGTCAGTTTCCTACGGATTTCGTCCTTGATGTGGTTCAACACGGAGTCTTTGTCTGTTTCTGAAAGAATACGCTTCACGACTTGTTTTGCGGAGTTTTGCCCCCACGAGCCACCATGCTCAAAGTAATGTTGAGCGACGCGGCCAATGATGTAACTGCTGAATCCGGCTGCCGCCCCTTGGGGAATCATGGTGAGTGGAGTTCCCAGCCCAAGTGTGCCGCCCTTGAATAGTGCGGCACCCCAGCTAGGCAATTCACCCAACGCAAAAATCCCGGCGGCTTTGACGATTGATTTGGATAGATTTCTAGCTTGTGCCATCGAGAAATCCATTCCGTAAATGCGGGACAACGTAACTATCATCAAAGCATCGACGGCAACGCCCCCCAGGATGTCAAAGATGGGAACCGGATTGACCGCAACAACAGTCGCTTTGGTTGCTGCCATTCCCCAGACCGTCATGTCGGCCTGTTTGCGGCGCATTTGGACGCGGATGGTCGAAATTCGATCGCTTTTATCGGCGGCATACATGGCAGCATTCAAGGCGATCAGTCCCAGCCCTTCGCGATCTAAAACGCTTAGAATCATGGCCTTAAGCTTCGAGACGTCAGGCTCAGGGCGTTTCCATTCCGAATGGTTTTGGCCAGATGCGTCTTCAATAACGTATTCGATTTTTCTTGGATGGGCTGAGGTCGTCACAAACGCCGCTCGTGGGACGATCCCGGCAAGGCGTTCTTCCATGCGATCGAGTAGCAGGTTCATGTCGGTTTCCGAATAGAGATCCTGTTTGTTAAAAACCAGAATCATCGGTTTGTTGACCGCAGCCAACTCGACCAGCGAACTATATTCAATGTCGTTGATGTCAGAGTCGGTGACGAAGAGGATCAAGTCCGCCCGTCGCGCCGTGACTTCAGCCAACTCTGCCCGGCCTTGTCCACCAACTTCATTGATTCCCGGCGTATCGACGAGAACGATTTCGGAGTCCTCAAGGCCTCCGATGCGGTGCCCTGCCCCGTTCCATTTTGTTCCCCAAACTTCACGCGTCCAGCCACCCTGAACATCGACCGAAGCTACATCGTCGCCAATCAACGCATTGATCAAAGCTGACTTGCCGGTACTGATCTCACCAAAGATTACAATTTCGACGCGTCCTTTGGTGAGTTTGTCGTACATGTCGTTGAGTTGCGTCAGATCGCTTTGCAACTCTTCTCGCTCGCGCTCAGAACACCCTTGGAGTTTTGCGAGTGTCGCCTGAACCGAACGAATCGCGTCCTGGTATTGTGAGTCGGAGTTGTTTAGAGGGGCATTCACTTCGACTTGCTCCCCATCAGTTTTTGGCGTGCTTGGACAACGAGTTTTTTCAGCTCATCCTGAGTTGTGACGGTCTCCCATTGGCGACGTGCAATGTTGGCGAGCCCACCGTCAACGTATTTCATTTCATTTCCAAAATATTCGATGAACACCGAACCGATCCAACGGGTGATCAAAGCCTGAATGGCACCTTGCAATGCGTTTCCGACGAGTGTGCCTGCGATGGGAACAGTGGTCTTCAGCATCGTGGAGATCAACGTCCCTGCAGCAACGCCAACCGTCGCAGTGGTCGCTTGCGAGCCGAGCACGCCCACGAGAATCTTGGCCATTTCACCAAGCCATTTTCTGGCTGTCTGCAAGTCGACTTTTTGTTCATAGACATCCGCCAAATCAAGAATCATTTTGGTTGAGATGCCAAATCCGGCAACCAGATCCACGATAGGTAATGGTGTCGCTGCCGCGGCGCCTGCACCCCACATATACCGATCAACCAGATCCCACACCTTGCGATCGATTGATTCCTTGACTCGCAATTTGGCTTTTTCTACCATCCCGCGAGATTGCATCAAGACGTTCGCCATTAACAGTTCTTTGCCCTCATTTTTGACGACACGCATCATGCAGTCGGCAAGGGACGAGATGTCTGGCTTGATTTCAACTTCCTCATCCGTCGTTGTGCCATCGGGTGAGACGCGTTTTCGTACGCGTTTTGATGCCTGCGATTGAATCGCGATCACTTCACTTTCGGCGACCCAATGCTTGGTTTGACGTTGCAACTGCCCCAATAGTTTGTCGCGGTCTTCAACATGATACCAGTCCGATTTGTTCAAGCAGATGATGACACGTTTTTCCATCTTCCCAAGTTTTTCGAGGAGTTTGAATTCGCTGTCACGGAGTGGGCCATCGACCACCATCAAAACAATGTCTGCGTCTTTGGCCGAGTCGGCCGCGATCCAAACATGTTTTTCGCCATCAACTTCTCCCAGTCCTGGTGTATCAACCAGCACGACACGATCGATTCCGTCCCAGGGAATTTCGTTTCGAGTAATAGTCGTCCCGCCCCGCGCATCGGTTGCGAAGATGTTTTTTCCAGCAAGCAGGTTTAAAACGGATGACTTGCCGCTCGAGATGGTACCAAAAGCAACAATCTCCAGTGTTTGTTGTTCGCGTTTGTGCTCGACTTCCTCCAACATCGGATCGAGCTGAGCCTGAAGTTTTGGGTCGCTGAGTCCGCGGTCTCTCAGCTTGCGAAGTTGATTGATGTTTTCATTGATTTCCGCATTTTGAGCACCGATCGAAAGCTCGCTTGGGTTTTTACTATGGCGCTCTCGCGTCTTTTGTTTAACCCGTCCGGCTCGCCATAGACGCCAGGTGATTGTTAGAAGGCTACCTGCAAACAGCAATCCACCGGCACCGACGGCAATCAGATAGGCCCAGCCCCAGAACGATCCGAATTGAGAAACGACTTCGTATTTGTCGATGATCCAGCCAGGCAGATAGAGGAGCGCCAAGCCGACGATGGCGGCGGCGACAAGTAACAACAAGCCTGAGAATGTTTTACCGAGCTGCATGGCAATTGACTAGAAAGCGGACGCACCGGGATAGAACAACCTCCCGGCATTATCCCATCGTAAACGCAATTAACACATTCGTCGATGCGAACCTGATATTGACGCTTGGATGCCATAGGCACGAAAAAACCAGACGCGCCGCCACGTCTGGCCTGAAAGGTGTTCGGATCGAAAAAGGTGCCCAATTTGGCCCAATTTCAGATGTTTCCGAAATCTATTTTGGAGATGCTGTGTAGTGCAGAATGAAATCAAAGTTCTTCTTGTCGTTGAACTTATAGGATTGTTCTGCAAATTTAGTCATATCCTGGACTGCACCTGGGTCAACCATAATTTCGTTGAGATAAATTTTCTTTGACGAGATGTCCAATTTGTCCTTTTGGGCGGTGTCTTTTTCATACAAGTCAAACTTGATTTCAATGTAGGACTTACCCAGGTCCAAGGTCTCAAAGTCGTCAAATGCGACTTCAAACGTCGAGTTGATTTTTTCAACGTCCCCTTTTTTCAGCGGCACGTAATTGGACGCTGGTGCATTCCAAACTTCCTTGCTGTCAACCAATTGGTGGTCAATCGTTATCGTTCGTTCAATGGGAGTTCCTTCGCCAATCACCTGTGTGGCAAACCCAGGGTGGTATCGATAAGCTTTGACATTAATCTCGCCATACATTTTCGCGGTTGGGTTGAGTGTTGTTGTGTCGAGGCATTCAAAATCTTTAACGGTGATTAGAAAACGCCCTGTATTCAAACGGCAAACCGAATAGGTGTAGCTGGTACTGGTAATGATGTTTGCTGTCAGGCCACTCGAAAGGTACGTGAGTTCGTAGACCATCGGGCTGCCTGGATTTCGAAACGGGTCGAATTGTGAGCCGTTATTGATGTAGTTTTTGATGCCATCAAATCCGTTGGTGATGATATCGACAGCTTGCTTGGCAGAACCACCTTGAACGTAGGCTTTGATCGTCGAACTTTTCAAAGTCGTTTCGTATTGACCCTCGAGGTCAACATTTCCACTTGCAGCAACGGCATTGAATGTCGCGGAAACGGCCGCTTCCAAATCCGTTAACGATTCATCGGATTCGATACTGAACAAAAGCAGTCGACCGTAAGCAATTCGCGAAACAAACAAGTCAGTCGGCAACACCTTTCGATCAACAAACGCATTCTCTGCGTCAATCCGATCGGCATGGAATTCGTAGAATGGTTGTTTGAAGGTGACGAGGATTTTTGACTTCTTCGTCGACCAGTCGATCCCGAAGTCGGTCGCAACGCTTGCGGCGCCGTAATGAATGTTGGCCCCCAGTTTGAGATTGAAGTGCTCTTGCGAGTGGATGCTCTCAATCGAGTAGGAGAGATTGGCAGTCGTTTTTCCTTTGACTCCCTGTTGGAGCATTTTGGTTGTTGCATTGTGCACGGTGTCAAAACTGGGGTCTTTGACCTCGAACGTTTCTCGTCCCTTGAGAAACGGTCCGTTCGCGTACACCAGCGTAAATGGATTTCGAGCGTCGGGAATTTCAACGAATTGACCGTCTGACAGTCGCTGGCCGTCCATAATCATTCCGGGATACAAGCGATTCATGACTCCGAGAATGTAGTGTTGTTGATTGTTGACGGTTTCCTCGACGGTGATGGGCGTGCAAATGAAGTCGCCTTCTTTGACCGGTTCACCTTCTTTTTCCACCGGCTCAATGTTTTCCGCTTTCTCGGTGGAGATCACGCAGGCATTGTTTTCTTTGGTGTTGCCTTGGGTGACTCGACGAAGTTGAGAACGCTGGTCAGGTGACATCGATTTGCGAATCAATGCCAACTCGGAATTTGTCGCAGCGCCGCTTTTCACAACGATCATGGGTGAACTGTTAATCAATAAATTTTTGCCAGGCAATTTGTCTTCAGGAAGAGATTTTTGATTCAATAAATCAAACCGATTGTTGTCTCGTCCCAACCGTTTTTGATCTTCATCTTGTTCCGTCTTTTTCTGATTGAGTTGTTTGCGGTTTTGTCCGCGACCGGGTTGCTGGGCGAGCGAAGAGTTCGTCAGTCCGATCGTGAAAATCAAAATAACGGCCGCAAAAAATGATAGTGCTCTGCGCATTGGCATGATCCAAAATCTCCTGGGATTTAAACGTCTCCAAAGGATCAAGATGCCGAACGCCAGATACATGGACAAAAAAAACGACTCGTGACATTAGCCACGAGTCGTTTCCAGAGAGAGGAGGCAGTGCTCTCAATCACTTGCTTATAAATTGGGGGCTCAGTTGGCACCTGATTTGGCCGGTTGATCAGTGACGGGTGGTTCAGGATTTGACGGTTGTGGCGGTTGACGAAAACGCTGAGCACGCTTGATTTGTTGGCCAGCCATTTCGGCAATCGTTTCATCTGTGACTGATTCCAATTCTGACTTTTGTTGTTTGAGTTGAACGAGGCGTTCCTGGACCCGCGTCATGTCCAGTGTCAGGGATTCGATTTGAAGTTGGTTGCGCTCACGCAAAAGCGAAGTCAGCTTTTCGGTCGCTGCATCTCGGTCTTTCGTAACGGCCAGTTGGGCAGTGATCAGGTCAATCGCTTTTTGGTTTTTCCAAAGAGCCAACGCAACATCAAATTTCTCCGGCACTCGACTTTTGATCGCCTGCAAACGCTCGACCTCTCTGACCAGCGACCGTACCGATCGTTCGTATTGTGCCGGTCGGTTCTGTTCGAGACGATTCAAGAGGCGACCGACCTGGGGTTGATGTTCACGAACAAATTCCAAAGCCGCTGTGCGAACGGCTTCATCTTGTTGAGGCTTTGATTCTGCTTTCGGGTTGTTGCGATTTCCAGGACGCAAACGAGACGTTTCCTGGGCGATTGAGGAATTCGAGAGCGAACATGCAAATGCCATGATCAGCCCAACATGCACGATGTACAGTTGACTTCGGAAGTAAATCAATTTGGGGCGACGCTTGAACATTTGGATTTATGTCTAGTTAGTAAGAAATAATTGCGGATCGCTCACATCATCGGTGTTTTCCAGCGAAAGGACTGCGGCGATCAACCAGTCCTCATCGGATTCATCATTCGATAGTGTTGAAATCTCTGTGGTCGGTTCATCATCAAAAAAGGGAACGCTCACCAACGACGAAGTCAGGGAGTCACTCGAAAACCACTCATCCAATGGTTGAAGCAACTCTCCAAACTGGTCTGCCCACGCCGAAGCAATATTTTGCTCCAGTTCAATATCGTTGGGGCCGTCGACGTTCGTTGCGAAACTTTCATTCATGATATGACGTTCGTCTTTGTTTTGTGCGACCAAGGACTCGTTTGTAGGCATGTATCGTGTCAGGTAAAATCCAGCAATCACTAGAGCCAACACGGTCATGGCAAGTGCGATCAGGAATGGGGTATTGCCGCGAGCCGCGATACGTGGTGAGGCGTTTGAGTCTTCAGCTGAAATCACAACAGGCTGCGATTGCGATTCGCGGGAAACAGCAGCGACCACATAAGAAAGTCGAGCGGCTTCAACCAACGCTTCCTGTGCGGCAGCGTCCGTCTCCAGACGTTGTTCAAAATCGGCTCGTTCTACTGGCGACTGTTCGTCTGCCAAATAGCAAAATGCCAGCCAAATCAAACTCTCTTTTGTTGAGTGATTCTCTAGGTCCGACGATTCAGGTTTTTTACTGTTTGCGCTCATACCGGATGTGGTTGACGATTTACCTTTCCTGATCGGCTAATGCGTTTCTCAATTTGGCCAATGCAGCGCGCATTCGAGTCAAAACGGTTCCTAACGGAATCCCCAACTCTTCTGCAATCACTGCGAATTTTTTGTCTTCATACATTCGCATGCGGACAACAGTCTGTTGTTCGGCAGGAAGCGTCGCCAACGCCTTACGCACCGACTCTTTTGACTCGGCCGCAACCAGTTGATCCTGGCCGTCGTGTTCATTACGTCGGACTCGCCAGAACGCAACATTTTCACGATGCCGAAGTTCCATCGACTGCCGTCGCCGCCGTTCGATCGCCTCATTGTGGGCAACACGGAAAAGCCAGCTTCGGATCGCTTTCCTCGAAACCGAGTGTCCATTTTCCAGCAGCTTGAAAAATGTTGTCTGTAGGACATCGTGAGACAAAGCCTCGTCTCTCAATATTCCCAACACGAAATGAAACAAATCACCCGAATACGTTTCAAACAACGATTGGGCGACCTCATTTCCTAACGTCTTGTCCAGATGCTGTTTCAAATCAACGAATTTCCTGGCACCGAGTTTTGTGATTCGAGTTCCAGTCAGAGTCGTTGTTAACTGGAAAATAGACGGAGGTTGGCCACGTCTTATTTGCTTAAACATCGCAAATTGGCGAAAAGACCGAACAAACTGGCTTGTTTCGTTCAAATATCACGAATGAGCATCTATCGGCTTCGTTTTTCCCGATCGGGTAGATGCTGTACGCTTGAGTTTTGTCAACGTTTGGTGGATTCAATGTGTCCGTTCGAAGAACGACGCCATTTGTTCGTAATTGCCGATCTGGCTCGCCCTTAGACGCCCATTCTTCAAAGGTTGCCAGACAAAAAATTCCCCAAAACCTGCGGTGATTTGTCACTTAACTTTCCCATCGATATTGCGAAAATCTTCCGTCCCGGAACCGAGTTTATTTCACTTCAATTGACACAAATTTTTCAATGAACGTCCAGCTCCCCCAACTCCCTGAAGTCGCCCGTTTTGAACGATGCCCGCAGGTCGATTTTTTTTCAGCACCATTTTTCTTCTTTTCAAATGACGATAACTCGGTGCTTCACTATGTGAGCCGCATCCGTTCGCGATGTTGCCGGATATGCCCCTGGTGATTTGTTAGGCCAAAAATATACGGATTTTCTAAAAATCGATTCGACCACCAACCGCGAGTTGGCCCTATTTCGGTCTTTGAGATTTCAAAATCCCCGGCCGCAGGAACATCTTTGCGAAATCACGACCAGGGATGGCGACATTAAATTCCTGAGAGTTCAAACCTATGGCGCGACAAATCGTGATGGCGATGTCGTTTTAAACCATGGTTTGGCACAGGACATAACGGGAACGTTTAAGGGCGCTGGCGGAGTCTTCGCCCGTATGAACCAATTGAAGGCGGTTGAGGCAACACTAACCGAACGTGAGCGAAACGTATTTGATCAGGTGATCAATGGCCGACTCAATAAAGCCATCGCCCGCCAATTGACGATATCAGAACGTGGGGTCGAACGCATTCGTTCGCGGTTGATGGCCAAGTTTGAAGTTGAATCTTCTGCTCAACTGGTTGTTAAGGGAACTGAGCTACGACTATTCAACGAACTGATCGATTCGACCGAATTTCATTTAAATTCCTGATACTAGTTCGGGAATGTCGGAAATCCGAACCGAAACGGAGTGGATTTCGGTTTGTAATTCTTGCGATTGCATGCTATTTTCCTGTTGCTGTTCAGCCATGTAGACGGCGGCATTTAGGAAACAGTATTCTCTGGGCCGCGTCTCGTCTTGTTCGCTAGGGAAAGCGAAACATTTTCTCTTTGATTAATGAAAATTACTGACGTCAGTATCAAGCTGGTTTACAAGAACCCGCGTCTAAAAGCTTTTGCAAGCGTTGTGTTGGACAACGAATTTGTTGTTCACGATATTAAAGTCATCGAACGTGACGGTGGGCTCCTCGTGGCCATGCCGAATAGGAAGAAAACGTTTGCTTGTCCGACGTGCGGTTGCTGGAACAACTTCAGTGCCAAATTCTGTAACCATTGTGGCAAACGGTTTAGCGATCAAAACGTCGAAGCGGAGGCGACGGGCCGTGACTTGTTCACTGACGTAGCCCACCCGATCCTGGCAGATTTCCGTTCTGAACTCGAAACCGAAATCTTGCGGGCCTACGAACAGGCATGTTCATCGGAGCGTCGCAACTCGGCGTCTTGACTTAGTTTTCACGCCGCCTGAATCGCAGCGTTACGTCATTTTCGGTCGCCGGCTGTTTTCGATAGCCCAATAGGTGAAAAAGTTGCGTTGCCAGAAATCTGGCGATTCTTCGATCGACATTGAGCACTCGTCGATCTGTTTTGTCGAAGGAAACCCCAGGCAGCCAAGTCAACGCTGAATCAAGGCGAAACCGCCGAAACCATTTGGATATCACCAGCCAAAATCCGGCAACCGGACGTACAATGAAAAAGCCATCATTGCCCATTGGTTGATATAGCGGCATGAAAATCAAACCACTCAATGGTGCTCGTATTTCTTCGTTGCCATTGAATGCTAATACCTGTCCCGATTGAACGGCCGCAAACCCCGGAATGATTCCGTTCATGCGAAACGAATCACCCGCCTCGATCTCGTGCCGGTGTCGAATTTCAAAAAACCAGACAATGATTCTCGTGCTTGCGTTAAACGTCTTCGGTGTGGCTCCAGAAGCTTCGCTTCGTCATTCATGCAGTCAGCCGACGCCAACGCAAGCCATAGAAACGATTCATGAAATTCTATGGACTTGGGGGAATCATGTTGTCCTGCTTCATAGCCTATGGCGACTCCATCCATTTCATTCAGGTAACTGAGCAAGGTCCCCGGTAAAAACTCTTCGATACCCAAGATGCCGGCTATGGGGAACTTGCGAACAAATGCGCGATTCTTCAATGTGTCATCGAACGGAATAAAGGGACGCGAATCACTGGATGTGGTGTGAAGGTCGATAAAGTAGCGATGGGTGTGAGGGCGTTTCAGTTCGTCCCTGATGGCATTGAGCAATTGAGCCTGTTCGAACGCTTCCTGACTGGTTCCCGCTGAAGTTTCCAAGTCGGCGATTCGTTTCAGATTCCAGACTCGGTTCATGTCTTCATCGACAAAACGTTGGTTCTGTTCCAAGGCTTGCAGATTTCCAGCCAAGCCAACGATGCGTCCATTGATCGGAATCGCCAGCGTTTTCAGTTGAGCGAACAAATCCTGAAGGGCGAAGACTCCCGCGGGCTCATTTCCATGGATGCCGGCAATGACGATTACCAGCGGTCCATTGTCAGATCCGTATTCACCGATGATTCGAGTGATCGTCGTCGTTCGTTCAATTCCTTTCACTTCAATTGGCTGCATCATCCGTGGTATGTAATCTCGTAACGTGATTGTTCCATGGAAACGTTGAATGTTCCCGATAGTTTGTCGATAGTGCTTAATCGCACTGTTCGAATCGCAAAATGTCCTGCTTCGTCAAAATTCCCATGAGTTTGCCGTTCATCGTAATCGGCAGGCAGCCAATTCCCGCTTCAATCATGATGGCCTTGGCCTGACGCAAGGTTGTGTCAGGAGGAGCGCATTTGGGATTTCGAACCATGATTTCGCTACATGTAACATAACCATCATCGGCCGCTTTGATCGTGGTCAAATCGTCGCATTGCTGTTGTTCGCAGAATGCCGCCAGGTCGTTGGCAGTGATTATTCCCGATATTTCACCGCCGATGTTTTCAACGGGTATGTGTCGTATCCCCTTCCATTGCAAGATTTGCTGCGCAAGACTCAGCAGGTCTTCTTCGGAAACCGTGATCAAATCGGTAGACATCAATAAATCAACGCGTTCATTTAGTATGTCGCAGGTTTTGGAGGGCCCGATGGATTCGATTTTCCAATCACCTACTGGCTGGCCGCTACGACTTTTCTCCCAATAAGTTTCGGTTAGCGAAGTCAAACGCTGCAGTGGTTCCAGTTGGGGAGAGGCGACTCGCAACGACTGTTTCAACCATTTGGAGCCAGTCATACGGGTAACGGCACGATGTTCAATGATCCCCAGATAATGCGAAATATCGTTTTCTGAAACCTCACATTTCTTCAGCCCATTCGCGGCCATCGGCAGAAAGCGATCGAGAATCAGACTGCGTGCATTTTTCGATTCGCCCAGCCAACTCATTTCAACATCCAATCCGTGCTGTGCGGCCTTGAGAAAATTGTCCTTGGCTTCCAGAAATTCCATTCGTTTCCAAATGTCACGAAACTCCTCTGGCATTCCACACATCAGACCAATCCAAAACGCTGCGTTGGCAATTTCGTCTTGGGTCGTGGGGCCAGAGGGAAGGTATCGATTTTCGATTCGCAAATGAGCAACCTGACCCTTTGTTCCAAAACAGGGGCGATTCCATTTCCAAATCGTTCCGTTGTGCAACGCAAGAGCACGAAGCCGTGGAACGTCACCTGCGGCAAGGACGGCCAGGCTGTCTTCGGTCTCCGTTCCAAACAACAGTGGGTAGCGCGCAATGTCTTCCTGAAAAATCTCGACGATATTGTTGCGAACCCAGCGATTTCCAAAATAGACCCGAGCCTGACGTTGTCGAAGTCCCATGTCCTTGGATCGCGTGTCGACACTTTGCTGAAACAATGCAATCCGCGTCTCAGCCCACAGGTCGCGTCCAAACAACAACGGTGAGTTTGCTGCAACCGCTAACACAATTCCCGAAATCGCTTGGGACCAATTGTACTTGTCAACGAAATCGTCAGGATCAATTTGCAAATGAACCTGAAAGCTCGTGTTGCAGGCCTCGAATAATATGTTGTCGTGCCGCATCATCAAGTCGTCGATCCCTTGGATCATCAGCTCGACATCGCCGCCGCCTCGCAACTCGCGGATGCGTTCTTCCAGCAGGTGATACCTTGGCGAGGGAGTCATGAAACGAGAGTCCAGTTCCCGCATACTGATCGTGGGCAGGATGCCAGTGATGACAATCCGGTTGTCAAACTGCGCCGCGACCGCTTCCGCATGGCGCAGGAGATGATCCAGTTGGGAGTGAAGGTCCGTGAACGCAGCGTTTCGAAGTTCGAAAGGATCGAGGTTAATTTCAAGCGTGTAGCGCGCGATCTCAGTCGTAAAATGCGGTTCGTCGATCGCTTTGAGAATCTCGGGGCCTAACATGGACGGTCGAAAGCCTTGGTCGACCACACAGAATTCTTGTTCAGCGCCGATTCGGCGAATCCCCGATTCAAACATGCCTTCGCGCTGCATGATTTCGAGAGCTCTGACGTCGCCAAGCAAATTTGCTGCAAACGCTCGTCGTTGACTCGGACTCGTACCGTACTCAATCGCGTGTTCGCCCATGCAATCCTCGGTGTGTAACAGCAATGTGTGAGTATTACAGCATACCAAGGATCGGGTTGATTTGCTGGTTTATGGCGAGGACTCTCGGGCGTCGATAAACGATGTCGCGACGCGTTACCGCCTTCTACCGAAAATGCAGCGTCTCTGGTAACGAGCCGGCCGCAAAGTTTCGCAAGTGTTCGCAGATTGACAAGGCGCGGTGGTTGATGCGATAGGTGGCGCAACCTGCCAAGGTTCTGGCTGATCGTGAACTGGAAACGACGAATTGGATACATAGTCAGGAGCTAATGAATCGCCGGCGATCTCCATCAATTCGGTTTGCGGCAATTTCGTCAATTTCATATTGCGGAATGAGATCTCGGTCCCGTGATCCTGTAACATTAATCGACCGAAACGATTTTGCCCCCAATATGGGTGACCTTGAAACTTGCTTTTTGCGACATGATTCAGCCAGTCCGGACTTCCGATCGTGGCCGAAGCAACCATCTGACCGTTGAGCCAATGTTCGGTGTGGTTGGCACGGAGAACGATTCGCGAAGTGTTCCATTCTCCAACCGCAACGGGACGAGCAGAAGCCGAAGGCGGGTAGATGTCGTAAATAGAAGCGGTTGTATGCTTGTCGACCGGATTCGATGCATCGTCTTGCAATTGATATTCGAGACCTAGCCAGCTATTGCCATATTGTTGCACGCGATACTTGATACCGCTGTTGCCGTTTGTGGCTCCACGCCATTCGAATGTGAGTTCAAAGTCGCCGATTTGTTCATTCAGGAACAGGTCCCCTCCTCCACCGCTTGTGAGACTCAGGATTCCGTCTTCAATCTGCCATTTGTCGTTGTTGATCGTTTCGCCTTTGGCATTAACCCAATTCGAAAGTCCGTTCTCCAATAGGTCGACCGTTTGCGCGCGAACACTGTCCATTGAAATCGCCAACCACATCAATGCAACAAAAACGCAAGTTGATCTGATACCTGTCTGAATCATGTTTCCTTGGCCTTTGACGTCTTAATATTCATGTGTAGCTGAATTGCCAACAATTCAGTTGCCGAATTCTTGTGTATCCGGATTCGCGCGTAGCTGGATTCCCAAGAATTCAGCCGCAGCAAATCGTTTTCGTAGTGGACGAGGCCACGAGTCCTTGGTCAGCCAGGAATACCGACGAATCAGGGACTCGTAGCCTCGTCCACTACCCATTATTCGAAATCCCGTGCGTTGATTTTAACTCAAACCGCTCGGCTTGTTTCGATCAAGCCTTACCACACTGACTTTTGCCTGAGGCGAATCAACAACTGGTTCAGGTCTTCGCCTGCCGAGGGAACTTCGGGAAGTTTGGACTTCTCCATCGCCCTTTCCAGTTCCTGGGTTAGAGCCTCGTATTGCTCTTGATAAAACGGCATTTCCGACTGACCGATTGAACCCTTTTCAGGCCCAGATCGCTTAATCTCAATCATCTCGTCAAGGAACGAGAGTTTGGCTTCCGCGTTCAGATTAATCAAATTCGCTTCCACGATGCCCGTGTTCACCAAATGAATACCTGTCAGCAGGACACGAAACACGTACAGCAGTGGTTTGACACGCGGCGGCGATTCCTTTTGAAACAGCTTCCACTGCGTCGCTGCAAAACCCAGATAGTGATAGCCGTGAAATCGCGTGATGCAGCGTGCGGCGATGTCGCGAAGTTCTTCGAATTCGGGAGTTCGATAGACGACAAGCGGAGACAACAGTTGTTCCAGGACGTAACCGTTTTTCTTGAGCATCAGGCTGAAGAACTTCCTGGCGTCGTGCGTCACCAGGTCCATCTCAATGCCATTTCGTAACCCAGAACGTTCCACCGTTTCGTCAGCAACATTCAAACTCAACAGCTTGCTCAACGGCAAAAGATGGACACCGCGCAGATCGTAGTCGGAATCCGGCGACGGAAAGCCATAAAGGTGAGCGCCGCTGATCGTCGCAAACAACAGCGGATAGGGATGTTCATCGACCTGTTGTTGTAACCGATCGTAGTTCAGTTCTTGTGACATGATTATTGCTTTGGATTTTCAAGGAAGTTGTTCGTTGCAGGCCAGGCGTCGAGCGCGAATCAGGAATTCATTTGCCGCCGCGTAATCAGGCCGATCTGGTAGTTTCGTATTGTTGAATGCGACTTCAAACTCACTTTGTAATTTCAGACGCCAATCGTCACACTCACGCCATGATACCTGTCCCGATTTGATTTCCAGCAAACGATCTCGCAGCGGCCCGACGTCGATTTGCAACTCACCGTTTTGCAAAACGTGGATTCCGGACTTGAGCAATCGTAGAAGGTGCATGACATGTTTCCACTTCACGGCACCTTGGTTTTTCAAATCGGTTTGCATTTTCTTGAACTGAGACGCGACGTATCCACTGAAGGTTTGAAAAACGATCTTTGAGAGAAAACACTTTCTCATGGAAATGAGTTCCCGGCCAAGGTCGGTTGATTGAACCACCAGCGGGGAATAAAGACACTCCAGTACATTTGGATTGGCCTTGAGCGCGAGCACCAGGAACTTCTGAAGCTCCCAATAGGCCTCTTGAGTCGGATCGTTTTCGAGTTGTTCGGGAACTCCGTACAGCGACCAGTGACGTTCTGCCGGCGGAAGGTAAACGCCACGCAAATCGCAATCGGACTCTTCCGTTTCCAAACCATAGGCTCGCGAGCCGATGACGCATTTCAAGATTACGCGATCGAAGAGATTTTCAGACGCGAGCGCCGTGTTCAACTCGTTCGTATTGCCGTCTGGTGACAAATTGATTTGTTTGAATTCCGAGAGCGTCATGAACTGGTGGCGTTTCAATGGAGCCTCAAAACCGTCTGCGAAACGGACACGATAGGAGTGTTCGCCATCCGTCGGTGCCGAAACGACTATCCCAACCGCCCCCGCGGTATGCACGATCGCCCCGTTGGTTCCTCGGACAGGCTTCCGCGTGACGATTTGCGTTCCGGTTGGGAAAACGAATTGAGGCTGTGGCTTTTTCATGGTTTCTCGTGGTTGTTGCAATTCAAAAGTATACCGATTTCTTTGGGATAAAAGTCACAATGAAAATGCCTGTTTCTACGAAAGTTTTCGTTGACATCTACGAAGAGATTCGTATATGATCTGGAGGTTGCCTACAGAAAGGACGAAACATGGTTGCAAAAAAGCTTCCCAAGCCGACTGAAGCCGAGTTGGCGATCTTGCAGGTTCTTTGGAAACAAGGACCTTCCACCGTGCGGCAGGTTCAGGACTGCCTGGCTGACCGCGGGACGGGTTACACTACGACTCTCAAGTTGATGCAGATCATGTTTGAAAAAGGTTTGCTGAAACGGGATGAATCCGAACGATCTCACGTCTACACCTCGGCAGTGCCGCAGACGCGAACGCAAAAACAATTGGTCTCGCAGTTAATCGACCAGGTGTTTGATGGCTCAGCGCAGCAGTTGGTAATGCAAGCCCTTTCCTCGCGAAAGGCATCGGCCG
This sequence comes from Pirellulaceae bacterium, assembly GCA_041399045.1. Taxonomy (GTDB): domain Bacteria; phylum Planctomycetota; class Planctomycetia; order Pirellulales; family Pirellulaceae; genus BJ22. Next base: position 441,117 of record JAWKTO010000003.1, read on the forward strand.
ATGAACTTGCCGAAATCCGAGCCTTGTTGGATTCCATTGAAAGGGGACAGTCATGAACCGTATTTCCTGGAGCGTAATCGTTGAGCATCCGCTGGTCGAAGTGTTGGGGTGGACGCTGCTGCACTCCATCTGGCAGATCGCGCTGCTGGGGCTGATAGCCGCACTGGTTCTCGCCTGCATTAGTCGCCGCTCGTCCAGCGTTCGTTTCTGGGTTGCCAACGCCAGTATGGTGTTGATGGCACTATGCGTCGGACTAACTGGCGTCAATCAATTTTCCAAAACGAATTTCGATTTCGCCAAGGGAAACGTAGTTGCAAAGGTGGACAACCAATGGTCAGGTGCGGCGTTGTCGAAGTGGAACAGGATCGACCAAAATGGTCGAACGGGCGACGACCTGAAACCAAGTACTGACATTTCAATTCCGCAAGTGTTGATGAGCGAAGGTCAATTGGATGCGCAAAGCGCAGCGACCAATATCGTTTCATCCACATCGCAATTGCAATTGGATTCGATGGTCAAATGGTTGTTGCCGTGGCTGGTTGCAGTTTGGTTGGCCGGAGTGACGGGACTGGGGTTGCGCTTGTTGATGGGGGTTTGGCGTGTTCGACGTTGGCAAAAAAGAGGTGTTGAAATGACTTCACCCGAGCTGCGCCAAGTGTTTGAACGATTGATTTCAAAGTTATCTTTGAAAACTCCAGTCCGGTTACTTGAGTCGCTGGAAACAAGCGTGCCAGCGGTGATTGGTGTGTGGCGACCCGTGATTCTCATTCCAACGAGCATGTTAACTGGATTGACCGCGTTTGAGTTAGAGGCGGTCCTTGCCCACGAGCTGGCTCACATTCGGCGCCACGATTATTTCCTCAATTTGATTCAGTCGATGGTTGAAGTGGTCTTGTTCTATCATCCCGTGATTTGGTGGGTGTCAGCGCAGATTCGAATCGAACGCGAAAACAGTTGCGACGACGCCGCGGTGGAGATTTGCGGAGACCGCGTGGCACTTGCACGGGCTCTGTCGAAGGTCGAGGCGCAGCGTCACGGAGATTCGGGTCTTGCGATTGCCGCGAGCGATGGATCCTTGGTTCGTCGGATTCGCCGAATCGTGGGTGTTGAAAGCCGTCAAGGTGCATGGATGCCGGTTGGCGGTATGACACTGGTGACGATCGGTTTGTTGATTTGCTGCACGTTGATTGCTTCCGCATACGCGATCCCTTCGCCGACAACATCGGACGAAACGGAATCAGAACGATGGTTTGAAGATCAGGAAATCAACGATCGGAAATCGGAAGTCAAGCGCACCGACTCAAAAACGGGCATCGAACAACTTGTGTTGCCCGACATCCATTTGCGTTGCGGACCCGCAGGCAATCGCCGAGTCGCCAATGTGGAGATGAAGTACTCGAATCTATTTCGTTACACGTTGATTCCTGCACGTTTGGCAGAAGAACTGAACGCCACGGAATTGGGCGAGATCGATTTTGGCGAAGCGGCGCCTCAGCGCGGAGTTTTGGATCTGCAAATTCATCAAGTTCACGACGAGAGTGCACCTCCTCAACAAATCGACAATGAACAGCAATCAGATGGGCAATTCCTATTGCTGCATGAGTTAGCAGGTCCACTGGATGACGGCCAACGGATTATTCCCTACGGCGACGACCCCGTTTGGCTACCGGACCATTTGGGTTTCTATGGAATGAATCAATCGAAACAACGCAAATTTCGCGTGGTTCGCATTGAAAAAGTTGCACTTGGGGTCGGTCCCGCGATTGGCCCTGTCAATGCTTTGGTACTGGACGATGCCAACTCGGACTTTGGGCTGCTGGGCATGGACTGGATTCAGCAAGTGACCGGCGAGCAAGGCGAGCAGTTATTTTTCGCCAGTAATGGAACGTTTCATTTCATGGCGCCGCCTAAACAGAAAAGCGAAGCGGTCCCCTCCCCTCGCCCGCCCATCCAAGATCCCGGTTCCATGACCGTGACGTCGACGGGTCCCGAAAGCACCATCAAACGCACGGAGCAACCCGGAGTTCATACCATCGCAACGCACACCTATTCCATGGGACGCCGCGAGTCGAAGTCGTGGTTGGAGCTCAATGGCGTAAACGTTCCGATCGATGATGGCGTGACTCACAACAAAGTGTTCGTGGCTGTGACAATGATGTTCGATGTTGTGGCGGTCGATGCAGAAACCAGGAAACCGTTGTGGGTGTTGGATTGGCACAAGACAGCTCCAATCTGGGAAACGGTTTCGATCGTTGAACTTGATCGCGCACGCAACGCAGTAGAAGTTGCGGTCGAGCTGTTTGCCGTTGATCATAAAAACAACGAGCCCATCTACCAGTATCACAATTTGCAGACAGGTGAACGCATTGAGGCACCTAAAATGTCTGCCGCCAAGGCATTGGTATTTCCGCTGTATGTGGAGGCAGAGGGAGATGTCGTAAAGCGAGTGGAGTTGAAGGCCATCGCCGAAGGTCGGACTCCCGCAGATTTGGTGAAAATGTGGAGGGCAATTCCTGGTTTCAATTTGGAAACTTCCGATAGCATTACCGAGCAGGAGACGCTTGTTTCAGCGGAGAACGCACGGTGGATTGGCAACGGCGTTGACGCTCAGGAGATTATTTTCAACTTGCCGGAAGGCTCCAACACAAGGGCCGAGTTCTTTGGCGAAAAGGTCGAAATAACTCAATTCGAAGATCATGCTACGGTCACGATTACCAATGGGAAATTACGTTTGCTGGATGCGGGCGGAGTCGAACGGGCGTGGGCTTCACCCGACGGCGGTGCCGAACAATTGGTGGTCGAATGTCGATTTGAAAACAACGAATACGTCATGCGACTGCGTAGCCAACGGATAAAGGAGGACGCTGACTATCCGAATCCACCGGTTCAATGCGTCGTCAATCCAGACACTGGCGCGCCCAAGAACGAAGAACAGCCTCCACACGGTTCCGTGCGATACGAAGTGCAAGAAAAGGTCGACGAGCAAAGGTATCGCCTCAAAATGAAATGGCGTTATGACGTTAAACGAGTGCTCGACCAAGCAAATCCGAATCCACTTCCTAAAGCAACAAACCAAATCGGGCAAGCCTCAGGCGAAGGCTGGGGGCCAATTGCGCAGGAAAGCAAATTGCGATCCCGATTGACATTACAGACGGAAAGACCTGAGATCGGAAAGCCTCTGTTGTTGCAGTTGGAGGTCAAGAACTTTGGTAACGAGGCTTGGGAATTGGATTTGCAACGCTATGCTCCTTTTCGTGTACTACAAGTACAAAACGAGGATTTTACAAATGCTGCTCCGTTTATTGGAATGACGACTCAGACCTCCGACGAACGAGTCAAACTGAAACCGGGAGAATCAAGAGTGATTTGGAAAGGTGTTCCAGTCAATGAATTATTCTTGCTGTCTCAGGCCAGAGATTTCTTCGTGGTGGCCAAGGGTGGGGAATGGGCGACTCAAACACTGTGGCGCGATTCGAATCGATTGAAAATTCGTATGAAACCCGGGGAATTGACTGAGCGTGAACAACTGATTTCTGGAATCGTAGATGTATTGCCAGAGGCGTGGAGTTTGGCAAACGATCTCGAAGCGATGTATTTGAATTACAAACCCTCGAATCTCAAACACGACGCATTGGCAATTCAAATCTGGTTTACCGAAGAACCGCTCTCCGATGACTTTCGATTGGGGGAGGGAGCGACCGAGCAGCGAATTGCTCGTCTCGGACGATGCGATCTGGGTTACATGAACATTGCTGCTCCAGTCGATGCCAGCGCAATTTGGCCCGAGTACGCTTCGGAACTCAAAGTCGCTGCAAGCCGAGTGCTTCAATTTGAGTCGTCAGGCCAAAGTGAAGCGGACAAATTATTGATGTGGCAAGCGACTGGTACGGTTCGCGACATCGACGGAAAGCCTATTGCGGGTGCCGTCGTCTGTGCCCATTGTGGTTTCGGAACGCTGTTTGAAACGGGTTCCGCAACGACAAATGAAGACGGCGTTTATGTTTTGAATTTCGGGCCGGGGATTTTTACTGAAGAAAAAACGGCATTGCAAGCGGCGACAATCTCGGTTCGCAAGGACGGTTTCTTTGAACAGAACTTGGGGCGACAGGGTGATAAGTTGGCAGCGTATCAAATGCCCGAAGGCGAAATTGGTTGGGGCGGGAAAAAACCGGATGATATTTTTCTTCCGGGGCAGCCCAAGCAAATCGATTTCGTTTTGGACCATGCGACAACGTTTCGAGGTCAAGTGAGAAGCGACAACGGGCAACCAGCGGTCGGTTATCGAGTTTCGCTGACCGGTGACGAGTTGCCGCCGTCGTCGAGTGTCCTCGCACAGGTTCGAACAGGCGAGAGTGGTGAATTTGAGATTGCCAACATTCCCACCGGGTTTGCTTTTCAGGTCTTGATCGAACGTCCCAAAGCCGAGTCGCCTTGGTTGGCGTGGGCAAGTCCCGGGATCAAATTTCTTTCAGGCAAAAGTGAATCGACAACGATTGAATACACGAACGGGAACAACCAAGTGGGGCTGGAGTTCACACGAGTGGTCGTGAAGCTGGATGGAGCCGGAACGAACTGGAAAGACGCTTTGGCCAATTCCGCGACGCAAAAGTTTAATTTGACTTGGGGGCGACCAGAGATCTCCGACACGATTCACGTTGGCGATGTTTTTCTGGAACTCAGTGATAAGGCTCAGTAGTTTAACGGCCTTTAACAAAGCTGTGGTAGTGATTGGTACAATTCGCACGCCCTAACCTAGCCGGGCTGATTTTTTGCCAAATTCGGGTATCTTGGTAGGGTCTTCGAACGATTCGATTCATTGACCTATTCCCAAGAGCATCCTGTGTTTGCAGGTCCGATTTTTACGCGCGAAGCTATTGTTTCGCCACGTCGCCCACGGTTGTTCATCATGCGCGCCGTCTATGGGGCGGCATTGCTGGTTCTGATCTCGACCGCGTGGATGATCATTATCGGCACTCAAGACGTCAAGAATTTGAGTGACATGGCCCGGTTTGGCGCGATTCTGTTTCAGATCCTTGCGCCATTGCAGTTGGCTCTGCTCATGTTTTTGGCTGCAATTCAATCGGCCAGCAACGTTTCATTTGAAAAAGATCGACAGACGTTGATCTTGCTATTGATGACCCGCCTTTCGAACAGCGAGTTGGTATTGGGGAAACTATTCTCCGCACTGCTTTCGATTGGCAGCCTCCTGCTGACCAGTTTGCCAATCTTCATGTTGATCGTATTGTTTGGCGGTACGAGTTTTCAGCAAGTTGGTTGGTCGTTGGCCGTGACCTTCGCAACGTGTCTGGTGACTGGCAGTTTGGGCGTGATGCTCGGGTACTGGCGCGAAAAGACGTTTCAGACTTTGGCACTTTTGTTGTTGGCAATCGGTTTTTGGATTGGATTTTGGGAAGGTGTCGGGCAACTGAATCAAACGGTTGGCGGAATAACGACCAGTGTAATTGCCGATGCGCTGAGTCCGTGGCAAGCGATCATGGCTGCCAGTCAGCCGTCCGTGGTGCAGACGTGGCCCAATGAGGTGTTGCCTTTCTTGATCAGTTCAGCTGTGCTGTGCCTTTCGATTCTGGGCGTTGCGATATTGCGAGTGCGTGTTTGGAATCCGAATCGCGAAGTTCGGCCGGGCCAACAAATTGACGAGTTCAGTAGCGGAAATATCTTCGACCCCACTGCCGGAGGCGAGGAAAAAATACTGGGCGTCGACAATACGATCAAACGAACCAGTCGTCGCGTTTGGAACAATCCCGTGCTATGGCGCGAGATGATGACGTGGGCCTATGGCAAGAAGATTGTGTTTATTCGCCTTGCCTACTGGTTGACGGCGGCGTGTATTGCTGGCGTGCTGTATTGGGCCGTTAGTTCTGGGTTGGCAACACGCGCTACGGCATCGGCAGCCATCGAGGTTCCACTTGTTGTCAAGGCAGTGGGTGCGTTGATGCTCGTTAGCCTTGTGATGATGTCGGCCTTGTCCGTAACATCGATCACCATGGAGCGAGATGTGAAAGCCATCGATCTGCTTCAGGTGACAGACATTTCGCCCAAGGAGTTTTTGTTTGGCAAGCTGTTTGGGGTTTTGTACCTTGGCTTAGATTTGATTTTGATTCCGCTGATCTTGTGCGGATATCTATGGTGGAACCATGTTTTGACGACTGAGAATTTCGTTTTTGTGGGTTTAGGAAGTCTGATCTTGAATGTGTTTGTGGCCACATTGGGACTTCACTGCGGGATGTTGCACGCGAGCACGCGAACGGCAATTATCGTCAGCCTCGGAACGGTGTTCTTTCTGTTTCTGGGCGTGATTGCGAGTATGGTGATGCTGGTTTCGTTTGCTGGAAATGTGGAGGCACAATTGGCTCCGTTTCTGGCATGTATTGTAGGTGGCGGAATTGGATTGTATTTGGCTCTTGGCTATCAGACTCGCTCAATCGCGATTGGTGTCGCGTCAGCTGTTCTGCCATTTGCGATGTTTTATTCGATCACGAGCCTTTTGGTCCGCAATTATACCTCAGTAATCATCGTCATCGCATTTGCCTATGGGTTTGCGACAACAGCGATGATTGTGCCACGGTTAAGTGAATTCTTGATTTCTTCAGGCCAATCACGTGGCACGGAAGAGGACTAGGTGATGCGAACCAACGTTCGACATTTTTAATTTGACGGGCAATGGAAATCGTTTATCAGTTGAGTCCGTTTCTACTTGCCATGATTGGCCTATTGGCCTGTTCGGGGTTTTTCTCCGCCAGTGAGGCGGCGCTGTTTTCATTGCGAGCCAACGATCGACGTCAGATGGAGCGGGGAACGACCGGCGAACGCTTCGCAGCAAAACTGTTGGCAGACCCCGATCGACTGCTTTCGACGATCCTGTTCTGCAACCTTGTCATCAACATGGCGTTTTTTGCGCTCAGTTCGATGTGTGCCATTCGTTTGGATGGCGCCAGTCAGTTTGTGGTTGTCGCATTTGCAATAGGGTCGTTGTTGACCATTATCTTCGTTGGAGAAATGCTTCCGAAAACGATTGGGGTGCTGGTGCCACGGCGCATTGCGGCATTGTCAGGTCCGCCTCTCAGTCTCGTTGTTCGTGTGCTAGGGCGAGTTCATCCGATTGTCGACAATCTCAATCGTGTTGCCCAACGAGTTCTTTGGCCCAGTTTTCAGCCTGAACCCTATTTGGATACGAACGACATCGAGCGCGCAATTGCTATTTCAGGGGACGATGAGTCGGTGATTCGCCAGGAGCAGGCGGTCATTCACAATATCGTGCAGTTGTCCAGTATTCGTGTTGACGAATGGATGAGGCCACGAACCCAATTTGAACAATTCGATTCTCCAGTTCATTTGGAGGATCTCAACGGGGTCGTTCCATCCGGCGGCTATTTGCTGGTAACTGAACCGGACAGTGATGAAATCGAACTTGCGTTGCGGCTGGATAACTTTTTTTCACTGCCGAAGAAACACCTTGAGCGACTTGCCGAACACGTCCTATATCTGCCCTGGTGCGCTACGGTCGCCGATGCAATGGAAGGGATGTCGTCGCGAGATCGTGAGGTTACCGTCGTCGTCAACGAGTATGGCGAAACGATCGGTGTACTCACCATCGAAGACATCTTGGAAACGATATTTACCTACGCTCCGAGTCGAAGTCGCCGATTGTTGGATCGCAACCCGTTGCACCCAATTTCCGAAGGCCGTTGGGTCGTCAGTGGAATGATGAGCTTGAGGCAGTTGGCACGAAAACTGGATGTCGCCATTCCGCGAACACACAGTGTTACCGTGGCAGGCGTGATTCAGGAAGAGACTCAACGTCTAGCACAAGCTGACGATGAATGTGTTTGGGGGCCGTTTCATTTTCGGGTGATTGAGGTTGGCGAACGGGGGAATGTGGTTGTTGAATTGACCTTGGTGCCGTATCGGGAGGGCGATTCATGATTTGGCTCGCGCTACTGTTGTTCGGCATCGGAGTGTGCGGGAGCGCCTTCTTTAGCGGAACGGAAACTGCGTTCTATCGCGCCAGTCGCGTTAAATTGGTGATCAAGGCGCTTGAGCATGATCGTTTAAGCAAATTTCTGGCATGGCTTACCAATCACCCTGCGTTTCTGGTTGGAACATTGTTGATTGGCAACAACATTGCAAATTACCTGGTATCTTTCGGAATTGTCGTGTTCGTAACGACCTGGTTTTTGAATAGCGGGCCGTACACCGAGATTTTTGCAACATTGCTGATGACGCCGTTTCTGTTTGTATTTGGGGAGTCGTTGCCCAAGACGCTTTGTTATCAGGCACCCAATCGGATGTTGCGTGCCGGAGCGATCCCCTTACTTTTGTTTTCGATTATCCTTGCGCCCTTCTCTGGTGTGTTGTGGGCGCTTTCGCGTGTGTTGGAGCGGTTAGTTGGGCAATCGCCGGAACGATTGCGGCTTGCTTTGGCCAGGCAGGAACTCCAAGGTGTGATCGCCGAGGGGCAAGAGGCTGGAGTTCTGCATGGATCGCAACGTCAGTTGAGTCAAAATTTTTTCCTTGTTGCAAGTAAACAGGTTCGGCAGGTTTGCACGCCTATCAACCGCGTACCAACGATAAATCAAGAAACGGATTTGGCAACCGCGATCAAACTTGGCCAAAGATATACCATGCCCGACTTGCCGATTTCGAAGGGCGACAAACGAAAGATTGTTGGATATGTGCATCTGGTGGAGCTGCTTGTTTTACAAGGACGTCAAAAGGAGTTGCCATCGCCACGCCCCATGATCGAGATTCTGGGAACCGAACCATTTGCCGAAGCGTTGTTGCGAATGCAGACGCAACGAGAGAATCTGGCAAAAGTCGTTGATTCGGATGGACAAGTACTGGGGCTGTTGAGCATCGATCAACTTACCAGTCAATTATTGCGGGGACCGTTGGAATCTTTGCGACGATAAAAAGTTCGTTGCGGAAGTGTGATTGCTATCGAATTTCGCATTCGAAGCGAAATATTGGATATTTGATTTGTTCTGGTTTATCATGAGTGAGTTCTTGCGTAGCCTGGAATTCTGGCATGAGATTTCTGAAAAAACATCCAGCCGTCAATTGGTCGAGTCGTTTGCAACACGATGCTCGACAAAAATCTGCACCTGCAAGGTCTGGCTGGGACGTCGTTGCGAATTCGATTGAGTGGGGAGTGATTCGCAAGTGCCCTGCTCCACTAGACGAGCTGACTCATCCATTTGATATTGGAATTTCCGACTATTTTGTTCCCGGAAATCGGTTGCTGAACCGAACCATTTGTCAAAGTGACGACCGTTACAGCTTGTGCGCCTATGGCAACCTGGAGTTTCGGATTCTGCCAGTGATCTGGCAAGCGGTTCGTTGGGAAGGGATTTCACTAGGGGATTTGGTTGAGGTCACCGCCGATCGATTGTCTCGTTTCGACAAGACGCTCGCGATTGTCGAAGAGATCTTTTTTATTGATGGTCGGCTCAACTACCAATTGCGTGAACAGCAAATACTTTTGCCGCGATTCTATTCAGCTCAAGAAATTCGCAAGGTGCGAAAGCTAGACGAGATGGTTTCGTTTAGTTTTTCGTGAGGCAGTCGGCGCGGAGGCAGTCGCCTTGAGGGGAAGTGTGTCTAGTCTTTGTGGTATCCCAGCGATTTGATGATCGAAAGCATTTCCTCAAAGTTAATGAAACGTCGTCGATGCTCAAGTTTATATCCGTCAATCGCTTCAGCCAGTTCACGCGCATCCGGTGTAAGCTCTCCGTAGCTGTTTGAGAATTGCCGACGTTCGAAACCGGTCGACTGCCGCTGCGCGCCACTGACTCGGCGATCAACAAATTGGAAGCCGTTTGCGCTTGATGTCGTGGATTGCGAATTCTGGTTCATATTGCTCACCTGGATTTCCAGCCTATATGTTTCATTAAAAAATAGTATGCGTTTGAAATGGAGATGTTGGAAACTGGGTTCGAAGAAGGTGGGCTCGTCGGTAGGAGTCCGGTTATAGCACCTTTATCGACTGTCGGGCTTGGTACTATCGAACGTCAGTGAGTTGTGGTTGACCGGCGGCCCGTACTTGAGTGATCAGGTCGTCGAAAACTGGGGCGTTTGGAAATCGCTCTTGTCCCAAGACAAGGGTTGCTTCGGCGTTGTATTCATTGCCGCTCAAGAGTTGTGCGTGGCTGAGTCTCAGAAATGCCTCTGGTGTCGCGTCATCTCTGCCGGCGGCCTTGCCAAGTTGTTCAATGGCCATGGAGTAATTCTCGACCTCCGTCAACAGGATACCATGCATGACGAGAACCTCTTGGGGAACGCTGTAGGTCGGATAGTCGGCAATCACCTGCTCGATAGTGGAAAGTGCGCGAAGGGGACGATTCGTCAGGCGATATATTTCGCAGATTTTAAGCTGTGTGCCTGGGGTAGACTCGATGCAACCGGTTGCTCGGTGGTAAGCGTTGAGGGCATCACTCCAGCGCGATTGGGCTTTGGCAACGTCGCCAGCCAGTTCCCATGCATCGGCAGATTGTTGAGATAGTTCAATTCCTAATTCCGACTGTCGTTTCGCAGCCAGAAATTGGCCTGACTCCAAATAGTAGCGACCAAGTTGCGTATGCACGGATGGACATTGACAGCCGGCGTCTAATGCATCGTTTAGCTGGTTGACCGCTTTTTTGACTTCACCTTTTTCCCAATACAGGCGCGCCAATCGTTGATGGGTTTCTGTGTTTTCTGGCGTGTACTCAAGAGACTTGAGCAGCAAGCGTTCCGCCGAATCTTCGCGGCCAAGTTGAGTGAGTTCCGATGCGTTTTGAATCAGACGCTCCGACTCCAGTTGGCCGTTGAGTGTTCGTTGGCGAAAACTGGTGCAGCCAGTGCAAAGCAGTAAACCAACGACGCAAACGATCCATCGCCAGCGACGCTGGTTGATCGTTGTATTTGTTTCGTTGGTTGACTTTTGCATTGTGGTCAAGCAATGGACTCGATTGTTCCAGATTTATAAAGCGGGAGTCTAGCAAGCACTCCGCCCCATTTCCATATCGACATTTTTTGCGCAAACTGAATAGTGAGCGAAATCGTCAAAATGTTCATTCAGCAACGCTAGCAGTCAAAATCGCTAGCGGATTTGGGAGCGACGCTTGTCGGGACAATTCAACAAACACGGAATTCAGTTTCTTTATCCTGAGAACTGGTCTTTGACAGCAGACGAAGACTGGGACCTTCCGTACGCAGTACATTTGGAGAGTCCGGACGGCGCAATGCTGTCGCTTTTTTTTCTCGATGCCGCACACAATAACGACGACTTTCTGAAAGAAATGTTGGTTTCGATCGAGGAACAATATGAAACGCCTGAGGTATCACCGGGTGTCACTACCTTGAACAATGTGCCAGGATCCGGCGTTGACGCAAATTTCTATTGCCTAGATTTTCTAGTGACCACGCAAATTCGTATTTTTGAATGTGGGGACTTAAAACTGGCGAGTTATTGTCAGGCTGAGAATCGGACCTTCGACAAAACAAAGCTCGTGTTTGATGCGGTGATTACCAGCGTGCTGCAAGGTTTGGCGCAGCGAGCATGACCGGCGCGTGGGAATCTGTTGGCACCTACGTTCTCAAGCAAAAATCTTATCTCGAACGATTTTTGAAATAATTTCTGCGCCACCAAAACCACTGGCCAATACGTCGCGTATCATTTGCGACCAATCGATTGTTGATTGGCTCAACCGAAATTGAACTTGGGAGCCATTCAAAGCGTCCTTGAGGGAAGCCTTCGGATTTGAATTGGCGAACAATACATCGTCCACAAGGCCTGGCAACAGGATGTACCGTGAACGCAAGGCGATCGGATGCCCGTTTGGGCTAAGTGACAACCGATTTTGCAGTTCGAATTGACTGAACAGCCACAGTTCACGGGCCAAGGACGAACGTTTTTTGACTTCAGTACCCGGGAACTTACGTTCCTCGGCTCACCGCGCCACAGGTCACGGGCCAAGGACGAATTTTTTCTTCCTTCCCAATACCGAACGATCGACAAGATATTCGAGGCGTCATTTGCGTTTCTTTTTGGATCGATTGGGTTTTGGTGGCAATGTCGAACTGGATGCTGGGTTTTGCGTTCCCGCCTTTGTTGCGGCCGATGCCTCCTTTGGTAATGCAGACATATCGTCTTCAGCGATGATCTGTCCCGCTCCGGCAAATTCCACTTTCGGTGAATCACCGGACTCTTGATCCAGTTGGCTCAGCTCACGTTGCAGGATTTTGAGCATGGTTTGTAGAAACGCGACAATCATCGGCCCGATCAGAATACCAATAGGCCCCAGCGCGGTTACGCCTCCCAAGACGCTCAACAATGCAACCAAGGGGTGAATGTTTGATTGCCCGTGTAATACAAATGGTTTGATGACGTTGTCGACCATCGACACAACCGCGAATCCATAAATGGCCAATCCAATCGCGGCTCCCATGCGGTTTTCAATAAAGTACAGCCAAACGCAAACTGGAACCCAGACAGACGCCGCACCAAAGAACGGCACCATCGCAAAACAGATCGTCAACATGGTCAATAGGAAAACGTTGTCCATGCCAACGAAGAAAAACCCGATTCCTGCCAGTGCGCCTTGAGCCAACGCCGACAACAACGTGGCCAGCACGACCGCACGACTCACGCGATCAAATTCTTCGATCAACTCACGTTCATGTTCGTCATCCAAGGGCGAAAGATATCGTAGGTTTTTGATCATGCCCGCGCCATCGAGCAGAAAGAAGTAGAGCGCCAAGATCATGATTGTTAAACCGAGCATGAGCTTGCCTAGAAACGCTGTTGTCGCGCCGCCCAGTGACAGAAGTTGCACTCGCAGAAATTCGGTAATAGCACGTGTGTATTCTTCGGCTTCCTTGGGCGTTGGATTGGCCATCAGTTTGAGCCAAGCCCAGGACTTTCCTCCGCAGTAAGCCGTTTTGAAATTGTCAAATGCCCGAATCATGACACGGTACTGTTGCTCGGAAGTGAGAGCCGGAGTGAGCGAATCAGTTTGGGGTTCCTCATTCGTAGCATCAGTGTTGGTCGCAGTTTCGTCGACGCCTGCCTCTGCATCAGACGACTGGTCAGATGAATCTGGAGTGGGATTTACTTGATCGGGCAACGGCTCCTTGGGCGTTTTTGCTTCTGCTTCCAAGGTTTGTTCGTTTTCGACGGTTGTGGCAAGTTTGTCGAGTTCGAAAAGGTAGTAAGTCCAAGCGTCTTCTGTCGTTGCTACGGAAAAGATAGGAATCGAAAGTGAAGGAGCCGGTGGTTCCTTGGCTTCCGTTGATAAACCCGCGGCAGCGCTCATTTGTGCGTTTGTTGCTTTTGCGGATCGAATTTGTCGTAGCAATTGATCACGTTCAATTCGACTGACGGCGATCGACATTTCATTGAGTCGGTTTTCGACACTGCGAAGTTCTTCAACGGCCGGTATCGTCAATCCAGTAGAGTCACGCATTTTTAAAGCCTGCGTTGCGAACGATTCAGATGATAGTCGTCGAACCATCGTATGACCTTCGGTGGCGGCGAGCCCAAAGAGCAATGCCAAAGGAGCCAGCACCAACAGCAGGATTGATGTCGTTGTCAGGATTGCGGCGACTGCATGACGCTTGCCACATCGTTCCAGGTACCAAACGTGCACAGGCCGAAAGATGATGACCAACAGCAATGCCAGGAACAACGGAACAAAGAAACTGGCCATGACCTTGTAGAACAATACGACCAGTAACAGGATCACCCCAATCAATACGAAGAAATTAAAGTATCGGGACACGGTTGATTTGTTCCGGTTTCGAATGAGGGATTGAATTCGCGATGACTATTCCAACAGTCTAAAAAAAAATGACGAGTAACGGAATCGCAAGCCGGGAATGTCGAGCCATCAACGATTCCAGAATCGCGAAACGATCTCGTGGAGTTGCGGGTGCAGATAGCCGTTTGACGCGAGCACGCTGGATTTCACGAGGTCGAGGGGGAGATTGGAACAAGTCGTTACTTGCCCTCCTGCCTCTTGGACCAATAACATGCCGGCAGCGAAATCCCATGGAGCTAGTTGGAATTCGAAAAATGCGCCGTACCGTCCGGTGCCGACCCAGGCAAGATCGAGTGCCGCTGCGCCAAAACGACGAATGCCTAAAACATTTTGTTGAAAAATCATCTCGATCGATCGAAGTGTTGCTTGCATCATCTCGCCCCGATCATAGTAGAACCCCGTACCCACCAGGCATTGGTTCAGCTCGTTGTTTTTGTTGACGGAAACACGTTGCGTGTTGTGCCATGCTCCTTCACCGGCCGAGCATACAAACAGGTCATCCGTCATGGGGTTATGAATCACACCCAATTTAGGTCTGGCGTTTTCCCAAAGGGCGATTGAAATTGCAAAATGAGGCACACCGCAAGCGAAGTTGTTCGTGCCATCGAGAGGATCAACGACCCAAATGCGATCCGTTTGCGTTTCGCAATTCAGGCCACTTTCTTCACCCAGGATGGTGTCGCTTGGAAATGCTGCGGACAGCGTTTTCACAATTGACTGTTCCGACTCCAGATCAGCTTGCGTAACGAGCCCCAAGGTCTGGCCGTCAACCAACTTGTTGTCCGATTTTATCGCGTTGCCGAAATGATTGCGCAGAATCGATCCAGCTTCTTTGGCAGAGTTCAAGGCGGCGCTCAACTCCTTGGCAAAGGGGCTGTTTTTCAAGTAGGCATCAAAATCAGTCATGGGATTATCGGAACAAATTAGTTGGTGTTGAGATACGCGGCTTCTGCATGAATCAATAAGTTCGTCTATAATCAGGGCATCGAATTGATGAAGCGAGCGAAAACATGTTGATACGAAATGCAGTGCACTGCGCTTGTTGGTTGATCTTGGTAACAGCGATGAGTGTTCGCGGCGACGAAACGATCGACTACTCCAAAGATATTCGCCCCATTCTCTCAAAAAACTGCTTTGCGTGTCATGGGCCTGACGAAGAGGCTCGCGAATCGGGCCTTGCTCTGCACACTGAGGTATTTTCCCGCATGGAGGCAGATAGCGGCGAAGCGGCCGTGATTCCAGGAGATTCGGAAAAGAGTCTGCTCATTCAACGAATCATCAGTGACGACGAATACGAACGGATGCCTCCGGCGGACCATGGCCAAGGCTTGACCGAAACGGAAATCGAATTGTTGAAACGCTGGATCGATGAAGGTGCCAGTTACAACACGCATTGGGCATATCGCCCACTGGTCCGCCCTGCTCTGCCCACAGTAATCAACGAATCGTGGTGCCGTTCTCCGATCGACTATTTTGTTTTGTCTCGATTGGAGGCTTTGGGATTAAAGCCAGCCGAGCCCGCGTCTCGAGCACGACTCTTGCGGCGTGTGTACCTTGACCTGATCGGTGTTCCGCCCAGTTATGAAGAAGTTGTTGCTTTTGAAAACGATGAAACCGAAGCTGCGTTTGAAAAACGTGTCGACCAATTGCTTGACGATCCCCGATACGGTGAGCATTGGGCAAGGATGTGGTTAGACCTCGCACGCTACGCCGATTCGCAAGGTTACGCGCAGGACGAGATTCGAGAAATCTGGAAGTATCGTGACTGGGTGATTGACGCCTTCAATCGCGACCTCCCGTTCGACCAATTCACAATCGAACAACTGGCCGGTGACCTGTTGCCCGAACCAACAGATTCCCAACTGACGGCTACGGCGTTCCACCGCAATACGATGACCAATACCGAGGGCGGGACCGACGACGAAGAGTTTCGTCACGCTGCGATTGTCGATCGAGTGAATACGACCGGAACGGTTTGGTTGGGGACGACCGTCGGCTGCGCCCAATGTCACACGCACAAATACGATCCCATCTCGATTGAAGACTATTACCAGATGTTTGCGGTTTTCAATCAATCGGCTGACAATGACCAGCCAAACAATGCTCCGTTACTGGAATTGTGGGAACCGGGAGTAAAAAAGCGGCGGGATGAAATGCAGGCGCGCTTGACGGAATTGGAAAACAAGTTGTCGAAGCTTGAGACAGAATCAGATGAAGCTGTTTCGCTTAAGCCGACGATCGATGATCTGAAAAAACAAATCAACGATCTTCGACCGAATGTTGTTCCCATCATGCGTGATTTGCCAACGGACCAACGACGGACCAGTCATATTGCGGTTGGTGGTGCGTTTTCTAATCCAGGCGAGGTGGTGACGGAAGCGTTGCCACAACAATTGTCGGAATTATTCGGTTCTAGCATTGAACGGCCGAATCGCTTGGATTTTGCGCGCTGGCTGGTTGCAAGTGAAAATCCGTTGACGCCGCGCGTCGCCGCCAATCGTCAGTGGGAGAAGATCTTTGGGATGGGCCTCGTGGAAACGAGCGAGGATTTTGGTAGCCAAGGTAGCTTGCCGACACACCCCGAGCTGCTGAATTGGTTGGCGGTTGAATTTCGCGAACAAGGCTGGTCGATGAAGCAGTTTTGCAAAACGATAATCATGTCAGCCACCTACCAACAGGATTCGACGACTTCGCCTGAGAAACTCAAGGTCGATCCAAGAAATCAATTGTTGTCACGGGGTGCTCGCTTTCGTCTTTCGGCGGAACAGATCCGTGACTATGCACTGTCGGTTTCAGGGTTGTTGTCCGCAAAAATGTACGGACCACCTGTTCGACCGCCTCAGCCAACGTCAGGGTTACGGGCAGCGTTCGGTGGATCGCTTGATTGGGATGCGAGCGACGGAGAAGATCGCTATCGCCGAGCGATTTACACGTTAATGCGACGAACGTACATGTATCCTTCGTTCATGGCTTTCGATGGAACCAATCGAACCACATGCACCGTTCGCCGAATTCGAACTAACTCACCTGTTGCCGCATTCGTGACTTTGAACGATCCAGTGTTCGTTGAATGTGCTATCCAGCTGGCGCATTCAATTTGCCAGAATCGCAATTTGACTACCGCTGTTGAAGAAATCGATTCTCAGCGAATGAACCTTGCCTTTCACCGAGTATTGTCTCGTGACCCATCAGATTCAGAGCGACAAGTGATGAGGGATTTGCTGAACCGCGAACGAGAATTGTTTGAGGCTGATGCCGAAGCGACGCGTCAGTTCTTGTCAGCCGCTTCGGTGGATTTTGACTCAGTTGATGGTACGACCGCAAACGATCTGGCCTCATGGGCTGTTGTTTGTAATGTGTTGCTGAATTTAGACGAAGCATTAACCCGGAATTGAGTTGGAGAGATGTTGCCAAAGAATCAGATGTTTAATCAGATGGCTGGTGAGTTGATTCGTCATCAAACGCGTCGACACTTCCTCCGTGACTGCCAGGTCGGCATGGGGGCGATTGCGACGTCGCTACTCGCCGGGCAGCACGCTCAAGCCGGTGGTGTTCCCACGTTCGAGCCAACCTTTGGCAAGGCGAAGAATGTAATCTATCTACATATGGCGGGCTCACCATCTCAATTGGAGTTGTTTGACTACAAGCCTGAATTGGAACGGTTGCATATGGAACCGTGTCCCGACAGTTTGTTGAAGGAACAGAAGTTTGCGTTTATCAAAGGCCATCCGAAGATCCTTGGGCCGCAAGCCAAATTCAAACAAACCGGTTCGAACGGGCAGTATTTTTCAGACTTGATCCCGAACCTGGGCGGAATTGCCGACGACTTGACAATCGTCCACTCGATGGTGACGGATCAATTCAACCATGCTCCGGCACAGTTGTACTTGCACACGGGCAATGCCAGATCGGGCTATCCAAGCCTTGGTAGTTGGGCGACGTATGGATTGGGGACTGAGAATCAAGATTTGCCAGGATACGTTGTGTTTGTGTCGGGCGGGAACAATCCTAGTGCAGGAAAAGCTGTTTGGGGGAACGGTTTTCTACCTGGTGTTTACCAAGGAGTGCAGTGCCGTTCGGTGGGTGATCCCATCTTGTTTCTGAACAACCCGCCTGGCATGAGCCGCGACTCGCGGCGAGCCAGTCTGGATGCCTTAAACCAACTGAATCAAATGCAATCGCAGGAATTCGGTGACCCCGAGACGCAAACACGTATCGAGCAGTACGAGTTGGCGTTTCGAATGCAAATGGCTGCACCGGAGGCGATGGATTTGAGCACGGAAACGCAAGAAACGTTGGAGTCATATGGAGCTGCGATTGGTGGGAGCGGCTTTGCAAATAACTGTCTTTTGGCCCGGCGACTGGTTGAACGCGGCGTGAGGTTTGTCGAGCTGTTTGATTGGGGTTGGGATGTTCACGGGACTGGCGCTCACGACGATTTGAATACGCAGTTTGTGAAAAAATGCAAAGAGATGGATCAGCCTGTCGCCGCCTTGATCAGTGACTTAAAGCAGCGCGGTATGCTCGACGAAACACTTGTGATCTGGGGTGGTGAGTTTGGGCGAACGTCGATGAACGAAGCTCGTAATGGTTCGACGTTTTTGGGCCGTGACCATCATCCGCACTGCTTTACGATGTTTTTCGCGGGAGGTGGCATGAAGTCCGGTTTTGACTTCGGGCAAACGGATGAATTGGGTTACTTTGTAACCGAAGACAAGATGACAGTTCGCGATATGCAGGCGACCGTCCTCCATTTGCTCGGACTCGATCCCTTTCAATTGAGCTATCCATTCCAAGGGCTCAATGCACGGTTGATCGGCCCGACAGACGAAGGCGTCATTAGAAAAGAATTGTTCACGTAGTGCAGGCTGCCAGCCTGCGAGCAATGTAGTGCAGGCTGCCAGCCTGCAACCGCAGATTAACAGGCTTGCAGCCTGTGCTACGTTAACAAACAGGCTGGCAGCCTGTGCTACGTGGGCTGAGGCAGCCATCCCGACGTGTCACCGTCAATCAGGAATCGGTCATGGCATGAACTCCAATACCAATCTTGATGATGCTCGACCAAGCCCGCTTTGACAGGATTCGCCCGAATGTAGTTAACGATGCGTTCCAGTTCGTCGTCATTACGCACCCAATGGTCATACGATTCGGGCTGCCAAAACGTCCCCGACCGGTTGAGCATTCGATTGGCCCGATTAGCAGTGTAACTTTTCAAGCTGTGCGTGATGTTTGACAGGGGGCTGCATTTGTCAGCTACCTCACCGACATTGGAAATCTGATCGGCTTTACTGAAATCCACAGGATGGTGTTCGTTTGGTGGTTGATGTGGTGTCAACAACACGTGAACATGATTCGGCATGATGCAGTATGCGTGAAGCGAATATTTTTGACCTGCGAAATGGTACAGGTTTTCTCGCAACATAGACGCAATTTTTGGATCTTGTAACCAATCGATTTTCGATACCACATCGAGATGGTGTTCATAGGCTGCAAAAAAAGTTCTGTTAAAGTGTTTAGTGTCGACTTTGTGATCGACAGTTGAATTGCGGCGCAACATCAATTCCTTTTTGGCTTTCAGTTCAGCAACGACGTTGGCGGGCAACGTCCCTGCCAATCGGTAGGTCAAAAGTGCGGCATTCCGTCTTTGTACCAATGGGGAAGTGATCTTCAGGAATAGTGGTCCATGTTTTGGTAACGCAGGTTGATAGCCTGCCTAGCATTATCGGCTTAGCAGGATGAGGTGGTCCACGGTTGACGGGCATAAGACTCTAAGATTGTAGGTCTTGAGGGCACCACTTAGGAGAGCCAAGATGGCCAAAAGGCATCGTCAAGCAGCCAAGCGAACCCGTCGTAAATTCGATCGTGAATTCAAACATCAAGCCGTTCAGATGTTGCTCGATGGATATTCCGCAAAGTCCGTTTCTGAGAATCTTGGAATCGGAAACGCGAGTCTGGTTCATCGGTGGAAGGCAGAGCTTGTAGCCGAGGGAGGCGTTGTAGCTGAAACGCTTGATGGCGAAATCAAAGAACTTCGAGAAGAACTGCGGCGGACTCAGCAGGAACGAGATATCCTAAAAAAGGCGTTGGGCATTCTAAGCCAGCACGAGTGACAGAGATTTACGAAGTGATTTCTGTGTCGTCTCAAGAAGCCTTCGATGTAACGCAACTCTACGACGTTTTGGAAGTTTCACGATGCCGTTTTACGATTGGAAGAATGCTGGTCTAAACCGTTATCAACAGCAAGACGAGGATCTCGGCCCGATGATTCAGGACATCTTTCTGCAGCATCGACGGCAACTTAGGTGCACGACAGATCGCATGCGAACTTCAGGAGCAAGGAGTTTCCTGCAGCCGCAGCAAAGCCCGTAAAATCATGGGTCAAATGGGCTTTGTGGCGATTCAACCAAAGTCATTCAAACCGCGCACCACTGAAAGCAAACATACACTGGGGTACAACGAAAACTTGTTGCTTGAGGGATTCCAAGTCGACGATGTGAATCAAATTTGGGTTGGTGACATCACTTACATCGGATTGCAAAAGCAGTTCGCATATCTGTCGATGTTAATGGATCTATTCTCAAGGAAAATCGTCGGATGGTCACTGGAAATACGGATGGACGCAGCGTTGGTGGTTCAGTCGCTCAAGAACGCAATCAAGCTTCGGCAGCCAAAGCCAGGACTGATCCACCACACGGATCGTGGTGGACAATACGCAGCCAAAGAGTATCGAAACATTCTGAGCCATGCGCGAGATGAAACAAAGCATGAGTCGCGCTGGTGAATGCTATGACAACGCGTTCATGGAATCCTGTTTCGGAACCATCAAAACGGAGCTAGAAATGAAAACTTACCAATCCTCGAAAGAAGCGTTTCGAGAAATCCAGGAATACATCAACTACTACAACTCAATTCGCCGACATTCATCAATAGATTACCTGTCACCAAACCGCTTCGAAATGACCCGCAATCCTTAAGGAGACGGCCCGTCAACCGTGGGCCACCTCAGGAAGGTTAGTGTGAAGATTGTTCTGGCGACGTAGTAATTCGAAGTTTGCAGGATTGATTGTACAGTAATCCGACGGTTGGATTGTTCCGGGTCAAAAATCGCGGAAGTACTTTTGATGGAATTCTCGTTTGGAGTCGTTATTTGGTGAGGGTTAGCAGGCTGGCAGCCTGGACCACGGGAAATAGCAGGCTGGCAGCCTGTACTACGGGAACAAACAGGCTGGCAGCCTGTGCTACCTGACGGCCTATGCTACTGAATCAACTTCTCGCAGTTTGATCGGGTTACCGGTATATTTGATGATTCAAACGGGTGCACTTTCAATAATGCTCTTGCCCTGCGGGTTGAGGCCAATATGAAAACTGACGATTGGTTTGACGAGGGAAATTCTTGCTCATCGACGAAATCGCTCGTTCCAAAAGGCAATCTTGGTCGGAGTTTCGATGGTTCGCGCGGACGTTTCGACAGTTGCTGCGGAAGTTGATCCCACCGATCCTGTCCTGGTTGGTATGTCAATATTTTTCGTCTTATTAAATGGTGCATTGATGGTCACCTGGGCGAATCAAGACATCAATTCGTTTTTCTTTTTTGGATTGCCGTTTGATCACGAATGGCGGACAGGTAAAGTACCGGCGCTGGCTCTTCTCGTTTTGTTTGTCGACACAATGGCGATTCTTTTCTCTAGATTGTCACTTAAGTTTAAGTCATGGTTCGGACTTGTTTTCGTTCTCGTCTGGGGTTCGATGATTTACACTTCGACATTACCTGTGTTTGAAAGACGTTCAGGTGCTGGGTTCATTTGGGGTTTCGCCATTGTCGGAGTGATCTTCTTTGCGTTCTTTGGATTATTGTTGATTCTTGAGAGGTCGGGAAATTGGTTTCGAAACTTTGCCATCCCGATATTGGTCATTTCATTTACAGTGTTCATGTTGCGAACTGCAATACTCGGGAAAAGTCCCGAGCAGACGCATTACGTCGGGGAATACGTTGGCGCTGCAGCCTTGAGCCTGAGTACTTG
The DNA here is from genome assembly GCA_041399045.1 of Pirellulaceae bacterium. Taxonomy (GTDB): domain Bacteria; phylum Planctomycetota; class Planctomycetia; order Pirellulales; family Pirellulaceae; genus BJ22. The sequence goes on from JAWKTO010000003.1 coordinate 462,955, forward strand.
GGTCGTAATCAGGTCGTATTCGATATTTCTGATCTTGCCGTGCATAGTGAATGGTTTTCTCGGCCTTCTTCTTTTCAATGGACAGGGCTGGGATGTCGTCCCGGTAATTAGCGCTTCAATCGCCATGTTGTTCTGGTTGGCATTTGTGTTTTCGATTCAATTGCTTGGAAACCAAACGGCGATTTCAGAAACTCGAAACTTGTTCCTCAAATTGACAGCGAAAGCGGTCGGTGGTGCATTTGTGTTGGCCGGGGCCTTTCTACTGTGCAGCGTATTGTTTTTTGACCTGACCACAGCGTTTCAGAACGGTGTTTCATGGAAGTCAATCCGTGACTCGCGATCCATGCAGCACCTGAAGGGCATTGCGACTGTTGTTGAAGTCAACAGTACGAGCCTGTCCCTGGCACTTCGCCTGCCAGACAACTGCCCACCAGACTATTTAGAGAACCTCGCCGATGATTTTTCTAAATTTGTTATTAAAGACCTCTACGTGGAAGACCTTTCTCCTGGGGTAACAATTCCGGTAAATATCGATGGGTGGGTTTTCCTCAGCAACAGTCGTATTACATCCGATCAGTTTGACGATTTGGTAAATCGAGGCGCAATTGAAATCCGTCTCCAGGATTGCGAGCTGTTATGGGAAGCAACCGATCGTTCTGCGACCATCAGTGGAAAAACCGTAACGATTTATCCCGGTAACCAAGGGCAAGTCGCCAAAATCCTGTCTCGGTTTGCATCCGATTCTCGGCCCTCGTTTGCGTTTTACGATGGAATTTGCGATGAAGATCTTCAGGCGGCTGTTGGCTCGGAATCAAATGGGGCGACAACGGTATGGTTCCGTTCACTTTCGAAATTCGATGAGCTTTCCAACTTCAGGAACGTCGAACGCTCTCCCAACATTTCATTCAGCATTACGAATGGAGCCGATGAGGATCCTGAGAAATTCGATTCTGTAATCAGAGTTGTCTCCGGCACGTCAACCAATCTGAACCTGCAATCGCTCTCACATTACGGTGAATCCAAAACGGCGTTTTGGGGAGTCAATGATTTGGTTTGGTGTACTCACGGGAACAGCGAAGTTGGCGAACTGTTTTATTCCGATTTGCTTGGCACGATGGTCTCGGATGAAACGAGACCATCGAAAGATCTGTCGTTGGATGAATTGAATCGCCTTCACTGGATTTTTCAGTCTAGCTCAACAAAATCGAATGCCATTTGGCTTCCACATCCTCACTTTTCTGAATTGCTCACCAGTGACACAGCGGTCGACAATCTGGACACTCTGGTCATTGAACCGTATTGGCTCCATGCTCCCACGACCAAAAGCTTCTCTTCGCACTTGACATTTACGCATCCGACGTGGTCGCAAGAAATCAAGGTCTTGGTTCTGGGCGAAGATATGACCTTCGATGATTACTCGTTTCTGAGTGCGTTTTCAAATGTCGAAAGTGCTGTCGTTTCATTTCCCAAATGGCGGAAACTCGGTTCGTTCGATTGCCAGTTTGAACAAAGGCTTACAGTCTTTGGCCAAGCTTAAGCAAATTCAAGTAAATGGATGTCCGGATGTTGCATTTCTAAATCTTGTCCTTGGCATGCCTACTCTGACCACAGTTGAAATCCATGAAGATTGGCAACTGGAACCTGCAATTGCTCAATTAATCCGAACGAGGCCAAGCAACATAAAAATGGAACCAATTTCAACCAATCGAGATTTACGGGAACACTTTGATCAACATCGAAACGAAGTGGTCGAGTGGTATTATCAAAATTACAACAACTCCACGGGAAATAGTGCGGCTGGGACGCAACGCGATCAACCCGAAGCGAACGACGCGAAACCAAGCAATCAAAATTAGATCAAGCGATCAATATGAACCAGCAGCTGGATGGGATCTATCGCGAGGTGTATCCGAAGGCGTTTGCGACGCTTGTGCGCGTCATTGGTGATTTTGATATTGCGGAGGATGCCCTTGCCGAGGCCTTCAAAATTGCCGCAGAGCAGTGGCCGGCAGCGGGGGGTCCCGACAATCCACTGGCCTGGATCGTAAGTACTGCGAGAAACAAGGCGGTGGATGTCATGCGGCGAAACGCGCGCTTCGCCGAACTTTCCGCGAATTTGCTGGAACGCTCCAAACAAATCTCTGCGGCCAACGACGTTTTGAACCAGCAGGAAATTCGCGACGACCAATTGCGATTGATCTTCACATGTTGTCACCCCGCGATCGATCCATCCGTTCAGGTGCCGCTAACCTTGCGCGAGGTCTGCGGTTTGACCACGGAAGAGATCGCCAACGCGTTTCTGGTTTCCTCTAAAGCCATGGCACAACGTCTGGTGCGAGGCAAAGCAAAAATACGGGACGCGATGATTCCGTTTCGAATCCCCGATACGAGTGAAATCTCCGATCGACTTGACTCGGTACTGAGTGTTATCTACCTGGTGTTTACGGAAGGTTACTCGCCAACGCAAGGACAAGCACTCACACGCAATGATCTGTCGAGTGAAGCCATTCGGTTAGGGCAACTTCTGGTAGATCTGTTACCAGAACCAGAAGCGATCGGGCTTCTGGCGTTGATGCTGTTGACGGAATCTCGTCGCACAGCGCGTGTCGACGAAGCGGGCGAGATTGTATTGCTGGAAAACCAAAACCGAGTCAAGTGGGATCAAGCGATGATTGGCAACGGCCTTCGTTTGGTTGAACGTGGCCTTCGTAGCGGACGAGTCGGCCCATACCTGCTGCAGGCCGCGATTGCCGCCGTTCATGCCGAGGCCAAGGCGGCAGCCGATACCGACTGGCGGCAGATCGTTGCGCGCTTATATTCCGTCTTGCTGCGAATCAATCCAACGCCCGTCGTTGCCTTGAACCGCGCCGTTGCCGTTTCGATCGTTGATGGTCCGGCACGTGGGGTTCAATTGATCGATGAAATTCTCAGCCAGGGAGAATTGTCCGATTATCACCTGCTACATGCGGCAAGGGGCGAATTGCTCAAGCGATCGGGGCAATTCCAAGAGGCAAAGTTGGCGTTTCAACGAGCGTTGGACTTGGCAACCGTGGAGCCGGAACGTCGTTTTCTTATGCGGCAGATTGAGAGCGTATCGAATCAATAATTTCCAGCCAATTCCTAACGTCCGAAAATCTTCTGACTTTTTTGAAAACAGTGTCGATCGAGCCAGTTTCCGTTCGACTACATTGAAACGACTATTTTTGGCAGCATTTCTAAAGGGGTCCCATGCGAGTTCTAGTGTTGGTCAAGGCGACGAAAGATTCTGAAGCGGGAAAAATGCCCGACCTTGAGTTGATGGAAGAGATGGGAAATTCAACCAACAATTGCTTGACGCGCGAGTGATTGAAATGGGCGAAGGCCTCAAGCCGACTTCCGAAGGTGTGCGAGTTCGATTTTCAGGTTCCAACCGTACGGTGACTCGTGGCCCCTTTGCCGAGACGAACGAGCTGGTCGCGGGATTCTGGATTTGGACGGTGGGAAATCTGGACCAAGCGATCGATTGGGTGAAGCGTTGCCCCAATCCGATGCTCGAAGATTCGGATATCGAAATTCGTCCCATGTACGAGATGGCGGATTTTGCCGAAATCGATCCCTCGGGTGGATTCGAATCGCGACGCGAAGAGCTTTGTGATCGACTCAGGACGCAGAATCACGTCGTGCAAAACTATTTGTTTTTCTCGGGGCAATGCGAAGAAGCCCTTGAGTTCTATCGCGATGCGTTGGGGGCACGAATTGGCATGGTGTTGAAGTTCAATCAAAGCCCAGATCCTGTTCCGGAAGGCATGCTTCAACCTGGCTTCGAAGACAAAGTGATGCACGCCGAGTTTGAGATTGGAAAGACCAAGATATTGGCGTCGGATGGTTGCAACGACCAGGGGCAGTTTGGTGGATTTCGTTTGGCGTTGCAGGTTCCAACTGAGGAGGATGCCGATCGAGCATTTGAGGCACTTGCCCAAGGTGGCACGATTGACATGCCCATTGGAAAAACATTTTTCTCACCTCGCTACGGAATGGTCACGGACAAATTCAATGTGGGTTGGATGGTGATGGTTCCTGGGCAATAGGCGGTTAAGTGAGAACATTCGAGAAATAAAAATGAATACTACAAAATCAGATACTGCGTGTACGGACGAAAACGCGATTCGCAAACTGATGCGAGATTGGTCTGACGCATTAGAATCAAAAGACGTCGACGCGATGATGGCCCACTACTGTGAAAACGCCGTGCTCTACGACGCAGTACCGCCTTACAAAGCAGTCGGTGTTGAGACGATCAAGAATGCATGGAATTGTTGCCTGCCCTATTTTCCTGCCGAGTTTCGTTCGGAGCATGCGGATGTAACTGTCCATGTTGCTGGCGATGTCGCCGTCGTCTACGGCATGCATCATTTCGTGCCGACTCCAGCAGACCATCCATGCGGTCAGACCTGGATGCGGGTGACGCTTGGTTTTCAACGAATGGATGGCGAATGGAAGGTCGTCCACGAACACTGCTCAATTCCATTCAACCCAATGAACAATCAGGCCTGGTACATTCGCGATCCCAACGTAGTCGATATGCCTGACTACGGCAGTGGAGGTTGTCAGTCGGGATAGTTCGCCAATCGCCAATTGATTCTGACCCGTTGTGGGCAAGGTAAAAAAACAAAACGAGGCGGAGCGACCGACTCGTAGCCTTATCCACTACCTTTCCGAGGGATGTTGATGCAAAAAGTCGAAGGCAAAGGTGAGACATGAAGTACATGTTGTTGGTTTATGGCAGTGAAGATAGTTGGACCGAAGACGAACGAATGGTTTGCATGCGCGAGTCGATGGAGATCTCGAATGAACTTCGTGCTGCTGGAAAACTGCTGGATTCCGCGCCGCTGCATTCGGTAACGACGGCCACGTGCGTACGCGTTCGCGATGACAAACGCCAGATTACCGACGGTCCGTTTGCAGAAACGAAGGAACAATTAGGCGGGTACTATTTGCTGGATGTCGACAACCTGGACGAGGCGATTGCGATCGCCGCGAGAATTCCTCCAGCGAAAATCGGCACTGTCGAGATCCGCCCACTGTTTCCACTGCCGGAATAGAATCAGCAAAGACTCCAACTCGTCGATTGGTTAGTCATTGCAATAAACGAAGCCCGCAATTGGAAGAGACTGATAGCGTTATTTCTTTACGCATATCCAAGGCTGGTAAGGTCTCGGCCGAGGATCTCACCCAGTGTTCGATTGTCGGCCGAAAATCGATCGTGTATCAATTGGATTGTTTCGGGGCGTAAGGCGATCGGTTGACGTTTGATGCGGGAAATCATCACGTGATCAATCACCCGTAGTACGTTGCACATGCGATGGTAGATACCTCGGTTCTGCGCAAGGCGTGGTTTGTAGAGTCCGTCTGGCGAAAGCCGACCAAATCGATTCAATTGCAATAGAATACGCTGACTGCGGATTGAGAGTCCGCGGCGCCTGGATTTGAACGACTCTTTGTAGGGAAGTGAATCGATTTCCAGAAATGTGCAGAGTTGGTTTAACGCGGCTTGCGAATCTCGCTTCATGTCTTCCAGCAAAAGCACCATCAACGGTCCCTGGTGCCGTGAGCGAATTTTTTCGATGATTTCGGAAAAGTTCATTGAGAAATAATGCTTGCCGTCAGGGTCCGATTCCAAAAGAGTATGAGCAAACTGGTCGCAATCCAACGAGCCACCGCCCAGCAGGTATTGCGAGTAGGTCGAAAGGAGCATGTCTTTTTGATTGCGGAGAATCAGTAAGAGCTTGCTTTCAGGGACCGTCATTCCAATTCGATCCAACAACTGATCGGTACTTTGCTCCGTGATGGCGCGCACGCCCAATCGCGGATGAAGCAACGGCATGATCATGTGCTCGTCGCTTTCGATTCGAACAGGTTTCATGGCGTCATGCCGGAACGGATTGGCGAGTTGTTCCGACCCGTAAGCATAGTTGCAGTCGAAGAATGGCGCAAAAAAGTTGGACTTGAATGAAAGTTGAACTTGGGGGTGGCTACTCAGGTACGATTGCAGAAATGTTGATGCCGCTTTTGCAAATCCCAAATGAATTGCATTGGGTAATGGCAGTGAACGAACAACGGGCTGGGCGTGAGAATCCTCTGCCCCGCTTGCCGTCGCGGCTGAAATGCTGTTGGTGACAATGTTCTCAGAATTCAGCGGCAACATTCGATTGCAAAACAAAGCAGCAAATTGAACGGAAATGGAACCTCTTTTGGAGACAACTCCAGTCTAGTTGCGGAGATTTTTTTTGCCGTCACTCACGAATCGGAACGTGTAAAACGCGTGAAATCTGGTGTGGAATTGCAAAATAGCCCAATTATTCGGATTGTTGGGGCAGTGAAGCGTCGGAGCGTACGATTGGGATGTTGGCAAGTAGCTCGTGTGGGGCAACGTTAACTCGGTGCAATGAATTGATTTCCAGACCTACGATTTTCATTGAGCTTTTAATCGTTTTTGTAGTTTTGGCGGCTTCGCCAACTGATATTTCGGGTTCAGTGAGTTCCTATCGACGAGACGGAAATTGAGCTCCGACCTCTGACTGCCAGGCCATCAATTTCGATTTTAATCTCTCTGCGATTGCTGGTTGATTTTGAATTCGGTTGTCGAGTTCGGATACATCCTCTTGTAAATTGAACAATTCATATCCCCCCGTTTCGAACCACTGGACCAGTTTCCATTTTCCTTCGCGAACCGCTGCTGATGGCGTTCCGCCTTGATTTCCATAGTGAGGGTAGTGCCAGAAAATTGGGCCTCGATCGAAGTCATGGCCTTGCAGCACAGGAACGAAACTTTTTCCATCAATCTTGTGATCCAAGTCGACATTGCAAAGTTCAAGAACCGTTGGATAAAAGTCGGCGCTATTGATCACGGCATCAGATGAATTCGGTAGCGACGTCTGGAGTTGAGGAACGGATACGATGGTGGGAACTCGAATGCCGCCTTCGTAGATCCAGCCCTTGCCGGCGCGCAACGGTAAATTGCTTGTCGGGTGACCTTCGGATGTTGATAGCCCGCCGTTGTCGGACGTGAAAATGACAACCGTGTTTTCGCGAAGACCGTTGTCGTCGATCGCCTTCAGAATCTTCCCAACGGCCTGATCCATCGCTTCAACCATGCCGGCATAGACTGCGTGGTCCTGGACCAAACGAACCTTGCGTTCTCCTTCCTCGCCCCAAACCTGACGTTCGGGATCAAGTCCTTGGGCTTTGGTTTCGTATTTTGCTTTCAAGTCCTCGCGTGCCATGAGTGGAGTGTGAACAGAATAGAAGCAGACGTTCGCAAAAAATGGCTGATTGCGATGGGAGGCGATGAATTTTGATGTTTCCTCGGCAAGTCGGTCGGGCAAATGCTCACCATCAGGGCCGTCCGTTATTCGAGGGTTGCCATACGGCGAAAAATATTTGTTGCCTCCGTAGGGGCCACCACGCTCGATGCCTCCAAAATTAAAATCGAACCCTTGGTCTTCCGGCCAAAAACCCTCGGGCCCCAAATGCCATTTGCCAGCGAACAGGGTTGCATAGCCTGCCGACTTGAGTTTTTCGGCCAACGTGATTTCTTCCAAAGCAAGTTTCTCGGAGTAAGGCGCGGGAAGCATTGGCGTGTTGCGTTTCCAGTTGTCAGGCTGTGGCGCGCCACAGTAATCGGTGATGCCGACACGTTGTGGGTACTTGCCGGTTTGCAAACTGGCTCGGGTGGGAGAGCAAACCTGGCAAGTGGAATAGGCGTTCGTAAATACCGTGCCCATCTTCGCAAGGCGATCAAGGTTGGGTGTCTCGTAAAATGTTGAGCCCGTGCAGCCTAAATCCGTCCACCCCAAATCGTCCGCGACGATTAAGACGACATTGGGCGCGGCACGATCGGGTGCGAGCTGAATGGCTGCAACGTTGGAAGCAATGCCTGAAACCCAAATGCAGGCGAATAAAAACAGAATGGATCGAAGTCTCATGTTTGGTCTCTCGTAACAATTTCGTTTGACCATGGTAACATGGTTTAGGTCCTCGAATAAACCGGAAGAGACATGGTAAGCGAATCCTACCGATTTCCACGCATTTTTTTGGTGCTGGCCATATTGATTGCCTGCCAGCCGATGATTCGTGGCCAGTCGTTGCCAGCCTACCGCGATACCGCAACTCTTTACATTCCGTTGTACTCATGGATGGCGCGTCATGGTGTCATGCCGACCTGGAATCCCTATGACAATTTTGGCTATTCGCTTGCCGAAGACGCATCGAGTCAATTGTTTTACTTACCTCGAATCGCAATGGGCACCTATGCATACGATGGAGACGGAATTGATTGGCCGACTCGCTTTGGCCTGTATTTGAGTTTTCATATTTTGGTTTCGGCTTTGGCGGCGTTTGAGTTGGCGCGCGTAATGAAGGCCAGTCCTTGGGGCGCATGCATCGCCGGGTTGAGTTACGCGCTGGGAATGCCCGTTCTGTTTCAGACGACGAACGTCATTTTTTTGGCGGGGGCGGCATGGCTACCGGCGTGTTTGGCGTTGGCCTGGTCGGGATTGGAGAAACGAGACCCATGGAGGTGTGTTGGGTCGGGGATGTTTGCGGCGCTCATGGTGCTAGGCGGTGACATTGAGATGGCCTATGTCGCCATGTTGATTGTCGGCGCGATGACCGTGTTTTCGGGAATCATTTCGCGACCGTTTTTCTCGCTGGGCAATGTCGCGCAACTGAAATATTCGGCGATCGTTGCCGTTGTGATGTTGTTGTGTTCGTTTATGCAACTTTGGCCCAGTTGGCAGGCGTCGAAGCGTAGCTATCGCAGTTTCTATGTTGCGCCGCGAAATGTCTGGCAAGTTGCCAGTGAGACGTTGATCACGGGCGAGTCGCGGTTTGATTTTTCGGGAATGGTAACACGGCCGACGCCGGGAACGCATGATGATCATATCTACCAATTCAGCCAGCCACCGTGGTCGATTGGCGAAATGTTTGTGCCGATGATCAGCGGTTCACCGTTTCCAACGAATACACGCTGGGTGGATGCCATTTCGGGTCAAGATCGAATGTGGATTCCCTCGCTGTACCAGGGCTGTCTGATTCCGTTGCTGCTGATATTGGGCTTGGGCACGGTTCGATCAAGAGCAACTCGCATGCTGTGGGTAATGGGCGGGTTCTTTCTCGTTGCATCGTGGGGATGGTTTGGCATTGGTTGGCTGTTGAAAGAACTGCACGTCGTTTCTGCGGATTCGCAGTTGAGCGATCCGATGGGCGGTTTGTACTGGTGGATGGTTTCGTTGTTGCCGGCGTTTGACGGCTTCCGCTACCCAGCGAAGCTGACGATTGTTGCCAGTTTGGCCTGGGCAACATTGGCTGGCGTCTACGCGTCAGAAATTTGTAATGTTGTGAAAGCAAATCGAAGGATTCTTCTATTTTTGATTTTGGTTGCGTTTTTGATATTAGCGAATGGAGTGGTGCAATTCAATTTGTTCAATTCACCGTCGATGAGCTTTGCCGTAGCAGGCGAGTTCGATAATGCGGGGTTTCGTATTCAATTGGGCTTGGCAGTCCTTTCGCTGTCTGTCGTCTTATTCGTAACCTATCTGATTTCTCAAAGTCGTTCGAATGCCGCAAATGGACGAGTTTTGGCATTGTTTGCATTGTTGAGCATTGATGTGATCGTTTGGAATGTAAGTTTTTTACCTTGGGTCAAATACGATTTTGTCAATTTAATGCCGCAAATTAATAATGGATCGTTTTCAACTTCCACTCAACTTGAACATCAAATTGCCGATGCTATTCTGAAGGGTGAACCGAAGACGCATTTGTTAAATGACCGATGGAGCGACCGATCATTTACGTCCATCGAAGGTGTTGGCGAGGTGTGGTACGAAAATTGTGTTCGCAATGACATCCAGAATCGATCGAAATTTTACAAAGCTCAAAAGATAGTTTCGGCGAACGACGATTGGATCAGCGAATCCATACGGACGAGTCGGATTTCGGCAGCATGGTTAAAACTCGATGATCGCTTCCTAAATTCGAGCGACTGGGGCGACAATAGCAACACAAACGCACTGGGGCTATTGTGGAATACAACAAAGAACAAGACATATCGAATTGAATTGCAGGCCGTGTCTGGTACCCAGTTTTTTGATATCTCCAGTGCGTGCGACTTTCAGATTTTGCCCATCGTCTACTCGGGAGACAACTACGTCGCGAATGCCGAAGGGAAGGTGCTAACAACTAGGCCGTATGCGAATTGGTTAACCGTCGTTGACCTTCGTGCGCTTAAATTGCCGGTGGTCCCGGTTCCACTTACGATTGGTGTCTATCAAAAACCACTTCTAAAGCGTAACTATGTTTGGGTAAGTTTGATTTCGTGGAGTTTACTTTCGACATTGATGTTGATGAAAGCCACGAAACTACGTCGACAACGGAATAACGTTCAACCAGCCTGTTTGTCGCAGGACTCAGATGCTTCCGACGATTCGGAGTCACCATTTGTCTGAGTGTTACGTTCTTGTTCGGCTGCGATTTCTTCTTTCGTGCGCGGAGGATGGAAGTTGTGGAAACGTCGCGCGCAGCGATCCTGGAATTCATCCAACGACGCTTTCAAGTCATCGCGATTCCGAAAGGCTCGATCGAGGGCCAGATTGAGTTGTTCGTTTGCCAGATCAAAAACGGGATAGTCTCGTTTGAGATATTGCATCGCAAAGGCCTTTTCTTCGGGCATGACCTCAGCGTCTTTCTTGGAAACGTTTGCACGAACATAAGATAAGTCGGGGAACACCTGTGGAAACATGCGTTCCAGAAAAACACACGACTCGTCGAAACGTTCGATCGGGAACAGGAATGCCCGCCCCGTTTCAATCGCCCGTTCGATGACCGTCATGTCCGTGAACGATCGTCCGTTATTAAGGAAATAGATTTGGCTGTTCGTTTGCGGATCGACATATTCTTCAACTAATTCCGCATTCATGAAATCGCGAAACGACATTTTGCGCGATGCAGGAAACCTCCTCAAAGTGTCGATGGAAAAAGTAACGCGAGATAAACCGCTCGACGGGATCGCGAACGTAACTGATCGCATACACATCGGCGTGCTCATGGTCATAGGGCAAGTCCAACGAAAGTTTGTGATCGGACATGCAGCTGACATGCGGATGGCAGCGAACGATTTCACTGACATCTTCGCGCGTGTACTGCTTCGTTTCCAACAGTGACTGCGAGTTGTAGTAGCCCGTTCCGAAATTGCGATTCATCAATTGGCGCAACGTTGAGCCACCGGCCTTGGGCACGTGGACATGCAACCATACTTTTCGTCGTTGTTCAGTTTCTGACATTGAAGAATTGTCTTTCGGAACGTGTTCTGTTTAACGGAGCAAACGGATTGCTGCCGAATTGTTTCAACAATGAAATCCTCAAGCAACGGCAAAAATGCCGAAAAAACGAGCTTTCGCAAAAACATGAGCCAACCAAACCAATGATTTGTCGCGGATTCGCAGCGAATCTCATTTTCCTGGTTCGATGGGAGCTGTTTCCGGAGACTTGCTGCGAATCTTCAGTCGAGGTGGCTCCATCACCACTGTTGTGTTGGGTTCGATGCTATTGGTGATCCAGACGCTACCACCAATCACACTGTGTTTTCCAATGACTGTTCGGCCACCTAGGATTGTCGCACTTGCGTAGATCACGACATGATCCTCAATCGTCGGGTGGCGTTTGGGTTCGCGGATCACTCGTCCTAGTTCGTCTTTGGGGAAGCTCAACGCACCCAACGTTACCCCTTGATAGACTTTCACATGGTTTCCGACGTGACACGTTTCTCCAATCACGACGCCGGTGCCGTGATCAATAAAAAAATGATGGCCGATCGTTGCACCTGGATGCAGGTCGATTCCGGTTTCGCTATGGGCCCATTCCGATAGGACTCGAGCCAGCAGTTTGAGGTCGGTTTGATACAACTCGTGAGCGAGTCGGTGAATCGTAATGGCCAGGAATCCGGGGTAACACAAAACGACTTCCTGAGGGCCCGTGCATGCTGGGTCTCCGTCACAAGCTGCCTCAACATCTTGATAAAGGAGCTCGATGATTTGTGGCAGTCGTTTGAAAATATCGTCGATGGTGGATCGGGCATGTTCACGGTGCCCGTTGTTGCTATTGGTACTGAGTAATGTTGTATTCGTCTGCTGAAGTGTCCAGCAAGCCAAATCGACGAGTTCGTTTCGAAACTGTTCCACGAGATTGATCAACACCTGCTCGCTGTCATTTGACTGGTTGTGTTCCATCAGGATTTCGGGAAATGTCACGGCGCGGAACAGGCCAAAGAGCTTGTGGATGCGTTCCGAAGTCGGAGTTGTGCCGCAACGCGTCATGCGAAATCGGCTTTTGTCCGAGCGAAGGAATTCAACCAAGGAACGAGAGGTGTCTGGAATCGAATCGTCGACGGTCATTTGGTCTTTGGTTGTTAATGGTTGACTGTTATGGACAGCTGTCACGAAATAGGGACAAGGAATTGGGAAAACGCCAACTCATGCAGCGATTCTCGTTACCATTTTAGCCTTTTTGGCCTATGATCAAAGGTGAACCACGGATTGGTGGCGGGTTCGCAGCGGGAATATTCGAAAGGCGTCCATGCTGAACGGCATTTGGGAAACGTTGGTTGGTTTTTGGGACACGTTATGTGAGTTGGCGCCATGGCTTTTGCTGGGAATGGCGATTTCCGGCGCCATGCATGTGTTGTTGCCGGTAGGATTTATCAAACGAAATTTGCAGGGGCGTCGAGGCGTTGTTAATGCCGTGTTCTGGGGGATTCCCCTGCCCTTGTGTTCATGCGGCGTCATTCCGACCGGGATTGGACTCAAGAAAGACGGTGCCAGCGATGGTGCAAGTGTTGGATTCCTGATCAGTACTCCGCAAACCGGCGTCGACTCGATTCTGGTTGCGGCTTCGTTCCTTGGTTGGCCGTTTGCCCTCTTCAAAGTCGTTGCCGCGCTCGTCACCGGTTTGATCGGCGGTTGGATTGCTGACTGGTCAACGTCGCCAAAAAAGGGAGTGCAGCGAAACGAATCGGGGCAACTCAATGTTTTGACGGGCGACAATGAACCCGTGGTTTCGGATTCGAAAGCCAAGCTCAGCTTTGGACAGGGATTATTGGCGGGATGGAATCATGCCCTGGAGATTGTGAGTTCGATTTGGGGCTGGTTGGTGTTTGGGGTTCTCATTTCCGTTGTGATCACGGAGTGGATACCTGCCAGCTGGATCGAGGCGTTGAAGTCGCTGGGGCCGTTTGGGGCGATGTTGGCAGTCTTGCTGATTTCGACTCCCTCTTTATGTTTGTGCAACGGCTTCGGTACCGATCGCCGCCGCGATGGTTGCAGCCGGAATGCCATCGTCAGCTGCACTTGTATTTCTGATCGCGGGCCCGGCAACGAACGTAACAACCATGGCTGCGATCGGCGGCAAGTTTGGACGCCGGATATTGTTCGTTTACCTATCAACAATCATCTTCGGTAGCATGTTACTCGGATGGGTTTTCGACTCGATGTTCAGGTTGTCGGTGGAACATGCCGTGCATGCCGAACACAATCATCGCGCTTGGTGGCAACTGGCAAAGCGCGGCCGTACTTGCGACGTTGTTATTGTATTTTGGTTTTCGGGACGCGCGACATTGGTTGCGAAAGCGAACGGTAAAGATTTCGAAGACAGAAATTCGTGATACAAAATCAGTGTTGGTCAAGGGAATGCACTGTCAAGGTTGCGGCTTCGACGATCGAGAAAGCGTTGATGAGTTCCCCCGGCATCCAGCGTGCAGATGTTGATCTGGCCAAAGAACTGGTGACGGTTGCTGGCTCGGCTGATCTCGATACCATCAACGACATCATTCGTGAATGTGGATATGATCCGAAGGATGTCGATGCTCCAACAGCCACGACGTGATGGACAAATGGGACGGTTATCAAGCAAATCGTATGAAACACTTCCCGAATTACTTCGTTGACGGATACAACCTGCTTCACCAGATTGGCGCAGGGAAACAGCTGAATCGAGGCGTGGGGAATCTATCTCGCGCTCGATTTCAAATGTTGCAGTCCATTGCAAAACACTTTACCGTCAAACAACAACGGCAAGTTACCGTTGTGTTTGACGCCGAGCAGAAATTGGAACACGTCGATCCCGATGCAGAACGAGTCAATCACGATATCAATGTGATTTACGCCAGTGAACATGAATCAGCTGACGACTATTTAATTGATGTGATTCAGAAATTTCAATTCCCAAAACGACTCGTCGTCGTCACTGGTGACAGACGGATCCAAGTTGCCGCAAAACGCCGAGGCGTCCAATATGTTGAGCCCTTGGAGTGGTTTGAGGCATTGACCGAATTGGCCAATCACGTTGAGCAGGAATCGTCCACCGTTCCCGATCCGGTTGAAGCGTTGCGGGAAAGTCCGATCGACAAAAGTGAGCGGGATTTTTGGCTTCGTGAATTTGGAATAGAGGACGAAAGCGAATAGTGCCTATTTCACCGGCTGAAACAGGAACATTTTGATTCGAGCCAGGTAATCGTTGGTGTCGTCGACGGGATCAAAACCCTCGGGTGAGATTCGAAACCAGTCGTCCGTTAGGTCGGGGGCACTCGTCAATTTTCTAGTTTCCAGTGCCATAGTCGCCACCATCATGTTTGGTTCCGATGACTCTTTGTCTTGAACAAAAAACTGAATGTGCGTGGGATACAAAGGTCCGGAGCCGTCGGTCGCGAAAGTGATTTCCACCATCTGGGGAAGTTGACCGGGCAACCGTCGCCATTGAATTTGGGGCTCCAGCCATTGCGAGTCGATTTGATCCCGCAGCAATTGGTGCAGTGTTTCGCGTTTCCAGGTTCCTTGAACAGTAATTGAGCAAGCCTGTTGGATCGGAAAAGCAAAGGAGTCGCTCTTGCTTTTTTCAACGAAATCAAATGAAGCCGCCAGTTGTTCAAGCATTGGAATGATTCCGCCAGTGCCAAACCAGCCCTTCACCCCTGCCACACACGCAACGGTTGGTGTTTCGAGTTGAGCAATCTGATATAGGTCGACATATTCAAATCGGCGATCCTCGCTAGCGTATTGCACGTGGTAGTAGAATCGACCATCAAAACTTTGTGTCAGCAGAAGTGATGCGGGATCGTCTGCTTGAAACAAGTCCAAACGTGCTTTGGGGGTTCCTTCACCTGCCTGGAAATACTGTCCGGCGAGCGGAAACCACTCTTCGAACAGTCGGACGCTCAGTTGGATGTCGGCCTTGAATGGTGGGGCATATCGCAATTCTCTCAGGGTTTCTGAGAAAACAGATTCAATATCTATGGAATGGGTTGGTGCCACCACGCGTTCACTGCTAACCGACAACATCGGGATGGCGTCGCTGCTAGTCCTGGTGCTTTCAACTGACTCGGAAGGCGTCAGATCTTCTCCATTTCGCCAAGTCCAAAGCATGAATCCACCTGCTAGCAAAATGATCGCCAAAGGTAATTCGAGCTTCATGAAACGGATGTACCGATTTTTCCAAAGATTCGAGTAATGAGGCGCCGAACATATAAAACGACCAAACACGCAATTGCTGCGTCTTGGGGAAATGAGTCTGCGCCATTCGTATGACCCGAAGGCACGCGGTCTCCGAGCCAAGGCATTTTAGGTATGCCTGAAACCGGGGTCCATGTCAGTTTGAACGCGAGTGACAACCAGAATCATTTCTTTTTCCGCTTCTACGGGATGGTCGAACAATTTGTTTTGAGACGCTGCCTGGCAGCAGATCTCATGCTCAAACCACATTAGGGGGGATTCGAATGAACGTCCGTTTCATGGCGAGCATTGCCGTTTTGGCAATCGCTTCAGTCGCATCGGCACAAGTACCGCTTGTTCGCAATGGCGTACCGGTAAGTCACAATTTGCCACCAGCACAAATGTTGATGGAACCAGGCCCCGGCGTCGGTGGTCCTGGACCAGGCGTTTTGGCACCCGCATCGTACATGGGTGCCGGAGCAGTAGCGCCCGGTTGCGGCCCATCAGAAATGCCTGGCTATGGTCCAGCCGCTTCTCCAACCGTTCAAATTTTGTTTGACAAGCCTCAGGGCATGCAAGTCAACTGGGATATCAGTGGAGTTGGTCAGTACGACTCAGCGCCACTTGTAGTTCCAGGTCGTCAAAATTTTGCACACGGTGCCATTTATCGATTGAAGGTTTCTGCAATCGAAGGCCGTCCTGGCGTCGAACTGTTCCCGACTCTTGAGATTGGATCGGCATCGAATCGTACAGCAGCCTACTTGGCTCATTCAGCTGTACCCATTCAATTCACACAAGAAGACTTTGATCAGGTTGCTTCTGGCAATTTCGTAACCAAAGTCATTTACGTACCAGACCCCGACTTCCAAGAGTTGGCATTGGCCGGCGTTGACACGCTCGTCAGTACTCGACTGGATCCAGGCGTTGACCCACTTGTTGAGGCCGATCGACGCGGTGCGATTCTGGCAGTCATTCGCATGGGTAACAAAGACCTGCGTTTGGGCGGTGACAACTTTGGCGGCATGATGAATGCTGGTATGCCAGGAATGCCTGGAATGGGTAGTCGCGGTGACTACATTTCCGGTGTGACCGGCCCGAACTACGGAATGCCTTGGACGGGAACGCAAATTGGTTTGCCAGGTCCTGCACACATTCCGATGGGTGGTCCTGCTGGTTTGCAACAATACACCATGCACAATCACACAGCGATGTCGATTCCTGGCCCAACGCCACGAGTCAACGTGCATGTTAAACAAAAACCAGGTCTGTCTTATCCACGTCCTGCTGATACAGTCATGATTCAGGAGCACACCATTCGTCCTCCACATGCCAATACTCAGCCTCCAGCTGACATGGTTCAGGGACAGATTCCTGAGAATTGCCCACCCAACGGAGTCTTGGGGCGATTGCGACGCTAGGACGAGGGGCATGATGGTTTGAGCCGTGAATAGAACGAGTCGCGAATCGCACCCCAGCATCGCGACTCGTTATTCACAACTTGCTCAACCACCACAACAACGAGATGTCTATTGAAGTTCATCTCGACGTTGAAAATGACAAAGTCGATTCACAATAGAATGGCGATCACATGAGCATTTTGACATTCACGATTCGGACAATCCAAGGTTCCCGATTCTGTTCGATGTTGTTGTTGCTGGTGTTGTGTGCCTTGCCATTGGCCAGCGTATTCGCTCAGCCGTCGGGGAATCGACATTACTTCCACGGTAGCAATGCTGCACCAGGCGAACTGGCGTTTCAAGCGTTATTGGCCAATCCTCAGTGGCAGCAAAAGGTCCAACCGGTGAAATTGGTCGTTCCCGAGCGAGCAATGGTTTCGATCTGGAACAATGGGGCGTTTGAAGATTCTACCTACCAAAATCCTACGGTTGGTTTGACCATTGGTCCGGTCTATCGTTTTCAAGTCAGTGCACTTGATCAAGCACAACAGATTACGATTTACCCAACCATCGAATTGATCAATCAGTTGAATCCACCCACCGGAATGGAGTCACGGTTTCCGATCAAAGTTGTTTTGACTGAGGCGGACTTGCGTGCTGCCTCTTCGGGGCGATTGATTGTAAAGGTCGTTTACCTGGAAAATCCAGATACGGCGATGCCCTACCGACAGACTGCCGATGATCAACCGTTTATTTATATCAGCGAAACGGAAGACGCATTGCGAACCGCAGAACGCCTTGGGCGCCCAATGGCCGTTGTGCGTTTGGGCTCGCGCGTTCCGAATGCTGACGAAATGAATGCTGCATATCAGTTCAGCGGTATTCCTCTGACTCTGTTTCCTGAGAAAATGTCAGACGAATTGGAGTTGGCAAGTTCCAATGTTTCAAGCGTTTCGTTTGCTGAGCCTTTGCCTGTAGTTCCGGTCGCAAAAACTCCTATCGCCAAGCAGGACTGTGCAAGTTGTGCCACATCCGGTTGTGATTGTGGGGCCCATTCAAGTGAATGGCAAGGATTCAGTTGCGAGCCACCGCTTTGGACGAATGATGTTCCATTAACGGATTGCAATCCAGCACTGCCAAAACGTGATGAATTCATTTGCGATGGCGACGACCGCAAGGAACCTGTTTCCATTCGCGGGGACGGAACGGTCGTTGGACTTGATTTGGAAGACACTGTTGGACACTTTGATACGATTCGAGGGAAAAAACAGATCACCAGCAGTAATCGTGTTTGCATCTATTCGCCGCGGTTTGCCGCTGTTGTCAAAATATCGAACATTTTTACGTCCACCGATACGGCACGTCTCGCCACCTACCGCGAAAGAACAGAGCTCAATCAATCCCGTGGTTCGGAGTTCTCATCGACAACGCTCCAACAGGTTCGTTTGCAGGGCAATAAGAACACGTTGCAACCCAGCAGTTTCATGGATCAAACCCGCGGCGTACTGGCTGACGGTGTATTGCGTCCATCAGGCTTTCGTCAAGGATTCGAAGCGTACGAAAACCTGCAACTCATGCGAATCGGAAAACATCGGGGCAGTGAATCCACGCGTTTAAGTTTGGGAATGCAGTCAGCAAACGTATGGGATGATGCCTTGGGCCTGCAAGTTGCCGAGAAAGAAATTCAACCGGTCGTGACTCGCGATCCATTGCGTGTTCAAGAGATTCGCTCCGTCGATTCAGACAAAAAATCGCAACTGCGGTTGTGCAAAGTGGCTTCGAAAATTGCTGCCGAACCAGGTGAAGAAGTCGAGTTCTCAATTCGCTTTGACAACATCGGGTCCGAGCGTATTGGAAACGTCACCATCATTGACAATCTAACGACTCGTCTGTAATACGTGGACGGTTCGGCTGAATGTTCGATGGAAGCAACATTCAAGGCCGAGCAAAACGACGGTGAATCCCTGAAATTGACTTGGGAAGTCACGGAACCGATTGCTGTCGGCAAAGGCGGGCTGATTCGTTTCCGATGCAAAGTGAGATAATGTATCGGTTCCAGCCTGATACCATTGGCTGACGCCTGTTGTCAGGTCTTAAATTCGTCCCATCAATTGGTGATGAGTACCCTGTCACCAGCGGCTATGCCATTCCCTACCGAATTGCTAACCTCCGTTCCGTCGGTGACATCGGCTTCCGTTTTGAAGCGTCTCTGAATCAAGGGAAGCCAACAACAAAGCGTCTTTCTGTGAACCGATTTTGACGTCGATGACCTCGCCGGGTAAAACTGAAGTAATATCCAAGTGCGCATTGGATTCCCAAATTGCTTCCAGGAAAGCTGAAATCGACATGCCAAAGAATTTGTTGATCATTGCCATTGCGCTAATACTGCAGTTTTCGGGGGTGAGAGCTGCTTGGGCCGGGGTTGGTCCAGAAAACGTTTTGCTGGTGGTCAACGTCGAGGACGCATCGTCCGTCATGATCGCCAACCATTATGCTCATTGGCGAAACATTCCGGTATCCAATATTTTGTATTTAAAAAACGTTCCGTCTGATGTGGTAACGGAATTCGGCGATTTTCGTGCTTCTGTTTTGAATCCGATATTCGAGCATCTGCGTGACTCGGCGTTTGGAAACCAAATTGACTGCATCGTCTATTCAACAGGGTTTCCAACATCAGTCAAAGTTCCTAAGCACTTCAATTTGCTTAAAAAACAGGTCGAATCAGAGGCAGGCGATCAAGCAAAAGAAATCTTGAAAATCTATCGTGGGCAAGTCTCGACAACAGCGATCACATATTTTTTGTTGCAAGCTTTGGCGGAACGTCCCGAATTCATGACTCTCGATGCAAATCGTTACTATCGCGGTTCGGCAAGCCAGTTATTGACGACGCCATTTGTCGGCGAAACCCAGGATAAATATCAAGAAGCAACTTTGCAGATCGATCGTGGCGAAGCGGAGTCAGCATTGGTGACGCTTCAAGAAATTTTCAAAACTCATCCGTTGCAAATGGCCGTTCATTTTCAGATGGCACGCGCCTATGGACGATTAGGTGACGCTGGCAAGGCAGCCCAATCGTTGATCGCTGCCGTCAGGACGGGCTGGATATTTCGAGAGCGGACGAAATCCGACGCTGCGTTTGAAAAAGTTAAAGACGATCCGGTGTTCAAAGGATTGGTGGATCGGTTTCCAGATGAGCCATATGAGTTCGCGCCAACCATGGGTTTCAGTAGTCGTTACTCTTGGGCACCCAATGGCGGAGTCAATAGCAGTCGTGACCAAGGTGTCAACTATGTTCTTTGCGCGATGTTAGGGACGACGACCAATCTTGGGAATACGGAACAAGAGATACTCGATTACCTTATGCGGTCAGTAAACGCCGATCATTCATTTCCCAAGGGCACCTTTTATTTCTGCGATACCAAAGATGTCAGGGCCCGAACTCGTAAACCTAATTTTCAGCCAGCGATCAAACGACTCGAGATGCTTGGCGAGTCGTGTGAGGTCGTCACCACGCCGTTACCCAAGGATGGTGTTGTCGCAGGAGCCGTTTTAGGTGCTTCAAAATTCCAATGGCAAGAATCGCGTTGCGAAATTGTACCTGGTGCGATCATTGAAAATTTGACCAGTTTCGGTGCACGCTTCGAGGCAGCGGGGCAAACGAAACTTTCGGAACTACTGAAATTCGGAGTGGCTGGGACGAGCGGTACCGTTTGTGAACCATACGCAATTCAACAGAAGTTCCCCCATCCGATGATTCAGGTGCACTACCGTCGCGGGTGCACGTTGGCAGAAGCGTTTTATCAGTCTGTCTCAGGGCCATTTCATTTGTTGGTAATGGGCGATGCCCTATGCCGACCGTGGGCGCCCAAAGCAATGGTAGCCGTTGAAGGTATCACGCCCAATCAAACCGTATCGGGACAGGTCGATTGCTCGGTATCGGCTTCGGAGGACGGATTGAATTTCTCGATCGTTGAAGTTTATCTCGACGGATTAATGGTCAAGCGACAATCTTTGGAGCAACGCGTTGTGTTTGATTCATCAAAAATGTCAGATGGATTTCACGAGTTACGATTCGTCGTGATTGCCAACGATCTGATTCAGAACCGTTACACAACCACGATCCCAATAACGGTGGACAACGAGGGGGAATCATTGAGGATCTCGTCAGCAGGCGATTCGTTTGATCAATCGGAAACGATCGTGTTCACGATCGAGACGAAGGGAGTTGATGTTGATACACTGACTGCCAATGGACGACCGATCGCCAAGGTCGCAGGCGACTCGAGAATTGTCTCTGTCGATGCAGCCTTAATCGGTCGGGGGCCAATTTCGATTCAGGCAAGTGGCGCGAGTAAGATTGGGCCTGGTCGCGTTGCGAGTCGCCCGTTGACTATCACAATTAATGGGCCCATCAGCAATTTGACTGACAAATAACTCGGCAACCTCTCGTTTGCGTTTTCGATTGTTCGGATTTTTTTGCGTATGTGCACAAAATGAAATTTGCTTTCCTGTTTTGTGTCAATGAATTGTTTGAAATTCCTTCGGTTGCATGTCACTGCGATCCCGAGTCGATGGAACTACTTGCAAATGCATTAGTGCCTTTGGGATTCTTGCGCGACAACATTGTTTTGATTCAAGAGTCGCGTGCCTCGCGGTCTCAATTGCGGTTTGGGCTGAAAAAGTGTTTGCGTCAGATCCAAGCAGGCGATGAAATGCATTTTTTCATCTGGAGCCCATTGCAAGAGCTGAATAGCGGCCCGGTATTCACTTGTTGTGATACGATTCCAGGCGAAGTTGCAGAGACGGGAGTCGAAGCATCCGAGATCATCGAATTGTTGTCTGAATGTGATGGCTCATTGGCGGTGTGGGCTTTCTGTCCCAGCCCGCGGAAATTAAAAACACATTTTGAAAATGAATTTCAGGGGCTGATTTCGAAACGGAGTGTTGCGACTCACGTCGTCATAGGGGGACAGGATATTGCAGGCGATGCGTCGAATCGCGATACATCGGATGAGGAGCATACCCTGCTAAGTTTGCTTCAAGGTATCGCGATTGAATCTGAAAGAACGAAATCTCAAGTCCAGGTATCGTGGCGCGAATTTTGTGAACAATTGAATCGGCAGTCGCCATATTCAGTCGAAGGCCATTCCAGCCATCCAGATGCAACCGTTTTCGAATGCAGCAATGCGAGTAACAACTGCCGAACGATAGAGATGTCATTCGCAGATGTCATTCTTGCTGGATTTGAGTTTACGCCATTTAAGGCTCTTAAGAATTTTTCGTCGCAACATCGCGTGCCTACCGCAGTTGATAGTCGGTCACAGCAGTTCGCCATACGTTTGGCTAATGAAGAACTGGAGACGCGGCTCCAGTCCTATCATCGTGAATTGAGAAATCGACTGGGCCTTAAACGGACACAAATTGAAATTACTGGCCCCTCGGATGGTGTTGGTGCGTTGGCTGCCGACGCATTTTCCTTGAGCATTACAGTGCACCAGGATTCTGAATCGCCCGGCGTTGTGAAGTGGACTTACGAATTGTCTCGCTTGCAAGATCTCGCAATGTTGGACTCGGACGAGTTAGGCGGTGTGTTCGACGGTGTTTTCCGGGAAATCACCGTTCGCCCATCGATTCCAATCGATCTGGAGGAGCTCGTCGATCGAATCGAAGATGGCGATTTTCCGAACTTGAAATTGGACTACGATTTGAAGTTAACCTCGTGTTCGCTGCGCGTTGACGGAAGCCCCGCGATCATTGGTATACGCAATGACCAAATCACCTGTCAGTTCCCAAACGGACAATCTATCAAAACTTTGAAAGAATCGCTTTCCGGCCTGAAGCGATTATTTGGCGTGGGAGATGAGGCAGGCTCCCTTCCCACCGGAAAATGACGTGCACCATGTCGATCTGTCGAGCAACAATGATTTGGAAGCCTTTGGAAAGGCTACCGGCTACGCAACGGAAGGTTGTTGCTGCCCAATCCGTCATTTCGAAGCGAAATGCAATCCGTTAAACTGGTTTGGCCAGCGATCGGGTATTGTGGAATTCCCTTCGACTAACGGCTATTGGCAGGCGGATGAAGCGGTCCAACGCAAAGGAAGACAATGAAGGGCTTTGGGTTTCTGGGGTTTGTGCTATTAACGGCCTTGTGTTGGGGGATGTATGGACCCGTCTTGCATGAAGGGCAGTTTGGTCTTGGTGGTGGGCAACAACCCAGTACCCTGCGCTCATTGATCTGTGTCGGAGTTGCATATTTTTTGATCGCGGTGATCTTTCCGCTTGTCGTGCTGATGCGCAAGGGCGAGAAAGGAAATTGGTCACTTGGCGGTTTCTTATGGTCGTTCTTTGCAGGCGCGATTGGAGCATTGGGGGCGCTAGGAATTATCCTGGCCTTCAAGTTCAATGGGGATCCCGTGTTTGTTATGCCTCTTGTGTTTGGATGCGCACCGGTGATGAACACGATCGTCACGATGTCGATGAATCGAACAGTCCGAAACGCATCAATGATGTTTTACGTGGGCATCATAGTCGTTGCAGTCGGGGCGGTCGGAGTGTTGACGTTCAAGCCAAAATCGGTACACGTTGCAAATGTATCGCCGACGCGGGAGCATCAGGAACTCTCACAGGATGGGACTGATAAAGTTGACGAGGCGACCGAAGGTGAATCAGAAGTTGGCAAGACTTCCGAAGAGAGCGCAGGCGAGTCGGCAGAAACAACTGATAAACCTGGGACTGAACCTGAAGAAAAGCCACGGCCGAAGAAGGGTGTGAATTTCATCAACCTGATGTGTGTCCTTGGGACCGCCATTTGCTGGGGAGCGTATGGTCCGACGCTTCACACGGGGCAATCCAAGATGAGCGGTAGCCGGCTTCGTCCGTTTCTTTGCGTTGGCCTGGCCTATTTTGTTATTGGTGTCGCTGTTCCAATCGCGCTGCTGTATCAATTTACGGAGGTTGGCAGCTGGTCGAACTACTGGGGTGTATTCTGGTCACTGATGGGGGGCGTTGCCGGTGCCGTCGGAGCACTCGGGATCATCTACGCATTCAATTATGGCGGAAAGCCACTGTTTGTTATGCCGCTTGTTTTTGGCGGCGCGCCGATTGTGAATACGTTTACGGAGACCATGATTCACCGACTCAAGGGAGACTCGATCGGCGAAACGGATTGGAAGTTTTATTTGAGTCTGGCGGTTGTGATTGTCGGTGCCGTAACGGTTCTGACATGTGCTCCCAAGGGGCATGCACCGGCTCCTGCAGCAAGTGAATCCGAGTCGAAAGGTTAGCCCGTGAAATGGGATTCGCTTGTTCAAGAAATTGATGACGAGTTGAGTCATGTGTGGATGGTACGCACCTTTCTGAAACACTCCGATGAGGCCGAGGAAGACGACGATGTCAATGAGATCCATCGTCAGTTGTATGATTATGCACACGCGTTGGGGCCAGCTCTTGAATCCAAAGACTGGATAAAGTATTTGAGATTGGCAAAGAAGAAGTTGAAAAAGCTTCTGGAAGCGAACGCATTATTTCAGGAAGTCCAGCCAGAGATTTCGTCGCACACAAATTTTCAGATGGCCTGCCGGTCGCTCAATTTGGCAGTTATTCGAATTGCATCTTTAGTCGAACAATATGAACTTGCCGATCTAAAAAACCTATAAGTGGTCAACCAAAGGCTACTTTCAGCATTGAACGAACAATCGACATTGGGGCTTAACCCCAACATTGATTTGTTGACTAGGTGCCTCGTTTGTTCCCGTACCACAAAATATGCATTCTCGGGCAATATTGAAAACCTCGCGATTCGCAAAGCGGACGCAACCAATGTTCTCGGGCGTTTAGGACCTGAATGTCAACGCCTTCTGGCATCAACAATACTCGTTCGCGTCGAATGTTGCCAATCTGTTCGAGCAAGTCCTCGATTTCAATCAGGTCATCGTCGGAAGCAACCACAAACTTCAGTTGATAAGGAAACTGGTCGGTCAATGACTTCAAAACGTCAATGTTGATGCGATCTTGATCATGCCGTTGACTCCATCGTCCAGCGCGTTCGATGGTTGGAGTTGAGTTGGAGAGCTTGGGACTGATTGACATCAAATCACATTCGACCGGTTGGAACAGCGTTCCCGCAGTTTCGATCGTGATGTGCTTGCCCATCCGCTTGATATCCATTGTCAAATCCGGCAATGATTTTTGTAGCATGGGCTCGCCACCTGTGATCACCACATGATCAGCGGCGAAATGCGAAATCTGCGAAATAATTGCGTCGGGCTTATTTTCGGTTCCCTCAGGGGTCCAGGAAGTGAATGGCGTGTCGCAAAACGTGCAGCGGAGATTACAACCGCTCGTTCGAATGAAGATGCTTGGGGTTCCTGTCAGCAGGCCTTCGCCCTGATTGGATAGATAAATTTCGGAAATCAACATTTGCTTTAATCGTCCGTTCAACTCTCGAATTCATGCCCTTGGAAGCAGGCCGTTCAATTGTAACAATAGATCGACAAAACCAAATTTTGATATTCCCTGCCGGAAAAAGGCAAGGTTGTCAGTTCTGAAAATCAATAGTCCGCGTATCGAACACTGAGAATTGAATATGGAAGATCGTCCGAACCTGGAAACGTTTGAAAACCAGTTCCCAGACCGCAATTACCTGATCGACATCAATTGCCCCGAGTTTACTTCGGTTTGTCCAAAAACTGGACAGCCCGATTTTGGTGAATTGAATTTTAGTTACATCCCCGATGAAAAATGTGTTGAGTTGAAAAGCCTCAAGTTGTACCTGCAAAGCTTTCGAAACAAGGGGATCTTTTACGAGCACGTGACAAATTCAATTCTCGACGATTTTGTTCGCGAGATTGAGCCTCGTTATGCGAGCTTGACGGCGACGTTTACTCCTCGCGGTGGCATCTCGTCAACGATCGTTTGCGAGTACGAAAAGGACTACTATGACGATGACGAAGTCGATGAGGTTGAATAGCCAGCTGGGGTGGTGAATTGATGGAAGTCACGCTGAGCGGATTTTGCGACGAGGTTTGCGAGAGCAAAAATATCGACGAGCAGTTCGGTGTTTTTTCTGCGCTGGGGATGTCGTACGTGACGCTGCGGTTTCTAGATGTTGGGAATGGCATCAAGAACGTCATGCAGTTGACAGGAAACGAATTGGATCTCGTTCGCCGAAAGCTTGATTACTATGGAATCTCGGTTTCATCGCTTGGATCGCCAATAGGTAAAGTCAAGTTGCTCGACTTTGACGACGGAACCGCTAATGCATTCCGGCCGTTCGACGAATACCTCGAGTCAGAAGTCAAACACGCCGCGACGCTGGCCAAAACGCTCGATACGAAATTGGTAAGAGGTTTTTCGTTTTACCATCCACGTGGAACTGCGGCCGATGAATATCTAGATTTGGTTAGCGATCGCCTGAAAGCAATCGCAGAGGTGTTTGATTCTGAGGGGCTAACATTTGGATTGGAAGTCGAAGCCAATCTGGTCGGACATACCGGCGAAATATTGGCTGAATTGAGTCGGCGAGCTGCTCATCCTGCACTGGTGTTGATTTTTGATGGCGGGAATCTGGTCACGCAGGGATTTGACACCGATTCTATTTTTTCCCAATGGCAAGTGATGCGGGATGGACTCGGATGGTTGCACGTCAAAGACTATGCGGCAGATCGAATGGATAAAGTGCGTGATGGAGCAACAGCGGGATGGGTTGATGAAGAAAAGTTGGACCGATTTGTACCCGTTGAACTTGGTGATTCCGGATACGAACGAGTATTCAGTGATTTAAAGGCCAATCATCGCGATCTGATGGCTCGCCTAAATCGACGGGGTGTCGATCAAATATTTGTCGACTTAGAACCCCATTTGCGACAAGGCGGTCAGTTTGGCGGTTTCAGCGGGCCAGATGGATTTGGAATCGCTTTGCGTTCTTTGTGCCAAATGTTGGATCGCGTTGGAATTAGCTATCGATTGCGCGAATTCGAATCAATGTGATCAAGGTCAATGTTGTTATTCGAGTTGAAAGGCTGCGAATGCAAAACGACTCAAGTCGCTAGTCGGCAACTGCGAGTGGTAGACAACAAAAAAGGCCAGGCAAATTGCTTCGCCTGACCTGATTGTTTCGTAGTAGCAAACGCAAAAATTACTTTGACTATTTGCTCGACTCTTCGGCTTCACGCTCTTTTTTCGACGCATAGACTTGAAAACCGATTGCCGTCATCACACCCACCATGCTCAGTAAGCCGCCGAGGCTCATCGCATCACCGAATGTTTTGCTGACCGCAAAGAAGAACGCAGCCAATGCGACGCCGCCACCGATGCTGGCGATGCGAACCGCTTGGATAGACTTCTTTTGTTGCTCAGCGAATGAGCTGATCGCACTTCGGGTCGAGTCGTTTGCCAATTTGCGTAATGCATCCATATTGGCCATTCGTTCAGGCGCCGTTTGTTTCGGCTTATAATCTTCTTCCTTCAAGGGTTCCAATTCGGCTGGCGGTTCCGTTTTCTCTTGAACTGGCACTGCAGCAGCTGTCGGAGCGGGTTTCAATGGTTTTGGCACTGACTTTTCCGGTGCCTCGGGGCTGCCACCGCGTAAACGATTGAAAAGCTGATTCATGTAATCTTCAACTTCGTCTTCGTTTCCACTTTGAGCAAGTGCCGCAACGTCTTGAGCGCTGAAATGCTTTTCCTGAGGTGGAATTGCAGGCGAGTCGCTTGTAGCTTGAGGTGGAGTTGGTGAATCAGGTGATTCAAAATTATCGACACCCGGCTGCTCTTCGATTTCAGCAAATTGTTTATAGAACTGGGCTGTCAGCAAAGAGTTTTGATCTTGGGTAGTAGTTGACGCAGGTTCTTCTGAAGCGTGGGAATCAAGATTGATGGAATCAGAAGAAGGTTCGTCAACGTGATGCTGATTAACTTCTTCAAGAGGTGCATCGTTGTCTGGAGAGTCCTGGATATGTGACATTGCGCTGGCAAAGTCCATTTCAGTGGGGGCCGATTGACGATTTCTCAATTCGGATATTTCAGAGCTGTCATGGGCCGTTGGCTGAGGTTCGACGACATCAAAATTTTCAGGTTGGTATGCAACCGCAGCAACTCCGTCTCCCACCGGAGTATCCTGGTGTAAATCGGGGACGGAGTCGTCGTCTTGGAGATTGGAAGTCTCAGCCTCATGGGGGTGAAAATGTTCATGAGTGCGTTCGGGAGTTACTGGTTCCGAAGCGTGTTGCAGTGGAGGCTCTTGGTCATGAGCCATCAATTGCTGATCCAAAGCATTTTCTTCGTCGCTCGTTTCGTTACCAAATGGCAAATCAGAAACAGGCTCAGCGTGGTTAAAAATGGAATCCAACTTGTTTCTGATGGAATCAATTTCCTGAAGGGTTGCTGGACTAAAATGGACTCCCTGGTCATTGACCTCAGGGACGCTTGAGTTCGTCATGGGAAATCCATAGGCGAAATCATGCTGTTCGCCAGTCGCCGAGGTTAGGTCAGGCGAGTCATTTGTCGACGGATATTCTGTTGGGTTCTCAAGCTTTGCTGCCAAGCTTTCTGAATCGCTGGTCGAGTTTGAGTCTTTGATGGCCTGTTCGTACAGATCGTCAGTTTGTGCGCCGTTGTCGTCCACCGCAGGCACATCCAGAGAATCGTGTGTTTCCAGAAATGATTCTTGCGCAAATTGATTGCTCGTTTCACAATGGGTATCAGCAAACTTCGGATTTTCGACTGGGTGTTCAAACTCGGGCGATTTCTCAACGCCGCGATTTTCTGAATACGAATCGAAATTCAATAGTTCGGTATTGCTAATATGTCGATGTCGCGGAGAAACGTCTACTTGAAACGAATCACTGGATTCCGTTGTGGAATCGTGAAGTCTTGCCAAAATATCATTGAGCGATGGGCCAGATTTGGACGCTTCACCATCACCATCGGCTTCGGTAACTGAATCGCTAGTATGCGTCTCTTCAGCCGATTCGGACTCGACGGCTGCAGCGCTGCCGATGCTGGGACTATTCGAATCCAGAGAAAGCGAAGTCTGTTCGTTTGCTTGCTGTTCGTCCTGCGCTGACGATTCCATTGAGTCAGCGGATTGAATATCGCCAATGACTGAACGGGCGTCATCCGATTCGGAGACTATTACAGTCGATTCGATAGCCGGTGAAGAAGCTTCTTCGGTGGAATCGAATTCAACCGTATGCGCAGCAAATTCTACTGCACTGGACGGAGAGTCTTGGATCGATGCAACATTTTCAAACACTGGTTTTGAACCATACTTTGGGGTCGGAGAGTCCAGTTCGTCGTTCAATGACGACAGTGTCAATTCCAAACGAGTTAGATCCAATTCAATCAGTTCAATGCTTCGAATGACCTCGCGCGATTCGGGGCCAGTCAGATTCGGAAAGTGTTTCGCCAACTTTCGAAACTTCTGAAAGGTGTTCAAGAGTTTTTCATTGATTTCCGGATTGTCGGTCGTCGAGGAATCGATAGCCATTTCTACAGAGTCAACCTGTTGGCGGATTCGGGAAACGACTGATTCGGATTGGTCTGGAGAAAGATTGTCGGAAGGACCAATGTCCTGGGAGTGATTGGGCAATTCGATATCCAGGCTGGACTGAGTCGGTGGTTCAAACGTCACTATGGCAGAAAACGATGGGTGTTTGATTTCGTCTCCGCTTGAGAGCAATTGGGTTGAAACGGTAGATCCATTCACGTCCACTTCACCGTTTTGGCATTGCAGAAAAACACCTTGGTCCGTCTTTCGCAAGGAAAGGATGGGTAAGTCCGTGCCGCGCGAGCTGGCGTCGACTGGTGGTTGGATAACGCAATTGGGAGTGTTGATGGTGTGCGACTGACCGGTCAAGTTGCCAGCAGTCCAGGTCCAGTTCCAAGGGGAGAATGTTTGTTTGGTATCAGCCATGGTCAAGCCATCAGGTTGCAGGATCGTCAAAAACAATGGGTGTTAGCCTTATAGGTATAGGTCGTAAATTGCGAGGGGGAAGCGAAAGGAAACCAAAAGGTTGCGGATTGAAACGGCGTTTCGACCGTGACAACCTTCAAACGCCGTAAATCCCTGACAACCGTTCATTGCAGGCAACTCTGCGTGACTCATCGACATATGCTTGTTGGAAAGAAATCGTCAAAAATCGAACAGACAGGAAATTTTTTCCAGGCGCTCTTTTTCATGTTCTATAGTTTCGAAGTTCGATTGCATGGCAATTGCCGCCAACAAGCCATCAACTAATGCTCGCATGGAACAAGTGACTCGCCGTCACCCATTGCGAAACCCTGTCAATCTGATCCTTGGGGACCATCATGGCACGAAAAGAGACCCTCGCCAAAATGGAAGAAATTCTGAAACAACGTCGCAAAGCGCTCGTTAGCGCACTCAATGGCGACGATAGCATGCTGATCCAAATGAACCAACAATCCGGTGGCGACGTAGTCGATTTCGCATCGGATAGTGCATGGGGTGAATTGAGCACGCAATTGGCCGAAGTCGCGTCACGCGAATTGGTCAGCGTCGATCACGCCTTGAAACTGATGGCAGCAGGCAAATATGGAAAATGCGAAGTCTGCAATTCCAGTATCGCCCTGGCTCGCCTGCAGGCACTGCCCTACGCATCGTGCTGCATTGATTGCCAGCGAGAAAACGAGCGAAATGGAAATCCTCAAAAACGAAAATCCAGCTGGGGCACCGTAATTGATTCTCCCGTTGACGATTTTCGCCTTAGCGATCTGGATACAAATTTTTCCTAATCGTTAAAACCGGACACTGTCCCAACTCGCCGTTGGGCAAAACGCCGTTTTGATTCTCCACAGACAATTGACGTTCTGTTAGTTTTGAATCAAATGAAATGGCAATGCCAATTTTGGGGATTTATTCGTATGCAACTGACAGACCCACGCCGATCATTCCGTCATTTGAATTCGTTTCGAATGGCCATTTGCTTTCTGACCGCAGCTCTATTCACGAACTCAACTGTAATAGAGGCCGCTGGGCAGGAGATTGCGCGTCAAACCTCCTATTCGATTTTGACGTCCGAACGAGCCGCTGCCGGCAGCTCATTGAACTTGCTGAAGAAGCTCGTCAAAGTCACGGCTCCGTCGGTCGCACATATCGAGGCTCGCAAGCCACGGCAATCCAGCACAAAGAACGACTCGGCGGCCAAAGTGGCCATGATCGAAGAGGCGGGTTCTGGAGTCGTCGTCGAGTACCGGGATCGTACGTTTGTGATCACCAACTATCACGTCATCGAAGGTGCTGATACGGGCAACATCAGCGTTGCCATTGAAGAGCACTTATATAATGTCGTCGATGTTCGCCATGATCGTGAGTCCGATATCTCTGTGATTTTGCTGAAGGACAAACTTGAAGCAGCTGCAGAGATTGGTGATAGTTCCGAGGTAGAGGTTGGTGAGTTTGTTGTTGCGATTGGAAGTCCGTTCGGCTTGGAGCACTCCGTCAGCTACGGAATCATCAGCGCCATGCACCGTCACGACCTGGAGCTTGGTCCACAAGGCGTTCGTTATCAGGATTTCTTCCAAACCGATGCGTCGATCAATCCCGGAAATAGTGGCGGTCCGCTCTTTGATCTTTCGGGACGCGTTATCGGTATCAACACTGCGATCGCCAGCAATTCTGGCGGTAGCGATGGAATCGGCTTTTCAATTCCGATCAACATGGCAATGCGTATCGTTACCGATTTGATTGATCACGGTTACGTGAGACGAGGATTCCTCGGAGTTTCATTAAGTAGTGATTTCGATGCTCAGCGAGCGATGCAATTGGGATTGGAAAAAGCCTACGGGGCTGAGGTGTCTGCGATCAACGCAGATTCGCCAGCAGCCAAAGCGAAAATTCAAGTTGGAGACGTGATCATGCAGGTTGGAAACAACAAGGTGCTCAATGATTCACATCTAGTAACTCTGGTTTCGCTATTGCCGATTGGAAGCCAGAGTCGTTTCAGGTCTTCCGAAACGGTGAGGTGATGAATCTGGTCGTGGAAATCGAGCAACGCTAGGTTGACGAGCTTGCGTGCACCAAAACTTTCGACTTCAGCCAAATTCATGAGGTTGAACAATGGCGTTGTGATTTGTTGACCGTGTGCGGCATCAATGAATGCGGGAAAGTTCACCCGCACACCGAAACGCCGCAGCCATCGCGTTTTTTGCACTGACCAGATCAATCGCCGTTGCGACTTCAAGGTTGTCTCGCCATTCTGCAACCGTACGGCGATCGAAGACTGTGACTCCTCGCGTCAGCTCGCCGTCTGTTTCGACGTCTCCGGCCATGCCTTCGAACTCAAACAGCTTGTCGTGAATAACCGCGAGCGAACCAACGGTATCGTTCAAGGTGATCGCTTCTTGCCCCAACTGCTGTCGGTACGCACGGTAGGCATTGGGCAAAATCTTGCGCAGTAACCGCCCTGCCCTTGTCGAGTCTGGCGGCAGGCTGTCAAGGAAATCGAGCCCGAATTGAATCTGTCGCGTTACGTCGAGAGGAATAAGTGTTTTGGTGATTCGCGAATGAAAGATCTGTCGAGCGCTATACGGGTCGAAAAAGAAATTGAACTCGGCCATCGGTGAGATATTGCCGACGCCGTTGACGCTGCCGCCAATCATCACAACTTGTCCCAGCAATTCCGCGATTGCAGGATCTCTCCGTAACGCATTTGCCAGATTGGTTGCCGGGCCAAGGCAGAGAAACGTGACGTCACCGGGGTTCTTGCGAACGCATTCAATAATGACTTTTTCCGCCGGCAAGAGATGTTGTTTTTCCGAAATGGGGAAACTCGAATTTCCCAGCCCATCTGCGCCATACAAAAAACTGGTGTTAATAGCAGGGGCATTCGCAGTCGGTGATGCCATGCCAAGTCGCGGCAGTCGCGGCGGGTCCAACTGGGTTACAATCGACTGAAGGTTGTTGTTGGCCTGGGTTGCCGAAACGCAGCCTTCACAAGCCGTTAAGGCCAGGATTTCCAGGTCCGAATGGAACAAGAGCATGACGAGCGCAGCGGCATCGTCGGTTCCCATATCGCTGTCTACAATGATTTTGCGTGGCATGTTGATGCAATGCCTTTGATTTCAAGGACCTGGAAGCATTCAAAACATCAATTGTATGCCTCGATTTTTCGAGACTCAAGAAAAATATCCCAACTTGAACCAGCGTGTTGCAGTCGCGAGCAATTCGTGAGCAACAGGAAAACATGAACGAAAATACCGACCCATTCGATCACAACGATTTGTACTCTGAGGCAATCTCTCTGGTCCGAGAGCGTTCCGACCTGACGATGGAATGCATGCGGCAATTGGTCTGCGGCATGATGAATGGGCGGCTCGACGAACAGCAATCTGCAGAATTGTTATCTAGATTGCATCACAAAGGTGAATCGGTTGATGAGCTAGTCGGGGCTGCGACGGCCATGCGGGAGTTTATGACGCCCATTCGTTCCAGTCGTGTCGGCGCTATTGATACCTGCGGAACTGGCGGTGGTGGCACAAATACATTTAACATCAGCACGGCAGTTGCGCTTGTTTGTGCGGGAGCGGGCGTCCCGGTTGCCAAACACGGAAATAAAAGGTCGACGAGCAAAAGTGGCTCATCGGATGTCTTGCAGGAATTAGGCGTCAACATCAACGCCTCGGTCGAGGTCGTTGAGAAATGCCTTGACGAGCTGGGCCTATGTTTTTGTTTTGCGCCATTGTTTCATCCCTCGGTAAAACGCGTCATGGCGGTGCGACGAAGTCTACCTCATCCGACAATCTTCAATCTTCTGGGCCCGCTGTGTAACCCAGCGAGTACACCGTTCCAATTGTTGGGCGTTGGACGCGGCGAAACACAATTGTTGATTGCTCAAGCACTCTGTCGACTCGGCACGCAACGTTCCAAGGTTGTTCATGGTCGCGATGGATTGGGAGAGGTTACCATTTGTGAGTCGACTGATGTGATCCAAATTGAAAACGGTGACCTGAATCATGAAACAATTGATGCGACTGCTTTCGGAATTACGCCTGCGCCCTTAAAGGCGATACAAGTCAATTCGGCCGAAGAAAGTGCCGCAAGAATTCGAAATGTCCTGGCAAACCATGCGGGCCCCGAAATGGAAATTGTGGTTTTGAACGCCGCGGTTGCTTGCGAGGTCGTCGGTCGGGTTGGTTCCATTGAAGAAGGCATTTCGGTTGCGCGAGAGGTGTTGGCGAAAGGCATCGCGAACGAACTATTGCAAGCCTTGGTTCGGCTGACGAACGAGTGAGTTCCAATGTGGAGTCGTCGAGGCTGAGAAATGGTAGGATAGGAATGCGTCTTACCAGAACATCATGGGAATAAGGTTTACCACAGTGCGTTTATCGGATCGACGTTCGACTGTATACCAGCTATTTGTGCTTGTTGTCGTTTTGGCATTTTCAGGTTGCAACCAGACTCGCGAATCAGAACCGACGAAGAACGAAGTTTTTCGAGTCGTGTTGGACACACCGGGAGGTGAGTTGCCATTCCAATTGGAGTTGAATTTTTCTGATCCCCAAAATGTTGTTGGTTGGGTCGTCAACTACCCGGAACGAATTGAGGTTCCTGCGGTCACTTGGGACTCCGAGCACAAGGCACTTGAGCTCAGATTCGATTACTATGATTCGACGATCGAGTTCGAGAATTTCGATCGCGAACAGATGTCGGCGGGGAAATGGAGGAAACGCGTTGCCGGCGACGACGAGTGGCAGGAAATGACTGCACGAATCACTCCAGTTGCCGATTACTTCGAAAACATTGAGCCGGCAACGAAACCATCCAAACGAAAAATCTCCGGGCGTTACCAAGTGAAATTTTCGTCAGAGCCTGAATTGGCTGTTGCCATTTTCGATCAGGAAGACAATGGAGTGGTCACGGGTACGTTTCTGACCACAACCGGCGACTATCGTTACCTTGCAGGTCTAGTGGTGGATGATTCAATGACACTTTCGTGTTTCGATGGTGCTCACGCCCTTTTGTTTCGTGCCAAAAACGACGTTGCAGGACGTTGGGTTGGAGATTTCTGGTCGGGGAAAACGTTTCACGATCGTTGGGTCGCTGAAAAAAATGAAGTGGTTCGTCTGAGCGATCCACTGGGACTGACCAAATGGCGCGGCCATGTAAAACTAACCGATTTGAAATTCAAGGGATTGGACGGGCAAGAGCGATCGCTTGGTGACGCTGAATTTGCTGGAAAAGGAGTCGTTTTACAGCTCTTCGGTTCATGGTGTCCCAATTGCCATGACGCTGCGGAACTGATGACAGAAATCTATCAGACGCGAAAATCGGACGGGCTTTCCGTGGTCGGACTGGCATTTGAGTTGACCGATGACTTTGATCGAAACAAGACCCAGGTAGAACGGTATGTCGATCGTCATGGAACAACATATCCCGTTTTAATTGTCGGCCCATCTGACAAGCGGTTGGCTACCGCAGCCTTTGGGGCTCTCGATCGAGTACATTCGTTCCCAACGACAATATTCATCAAGGGCGATGGAACGGTTCATGCGATCTATACGGGCTTCTCAGGTCCGGCGACGGGTGATGATTATGTGCGACTCAAGAAGACCTATGAACGGTTGATTAACGAGATTTTGGAATTGGAGTCCAGCGAGTAGTTAGCCGTCATGCAATCGCGACGACGACAACAGCCAAACGTAGATGGGTTAAAACGAACAGAGCCAGCGGCTAGGAACCACTGGCTCATGTTATTTCTAGTCTAAAGTCTCGCCTCAAGTTAAAGCGAGCGAAACGCTGGAGCTAGGCTGAAGCTGTCGCACTAGCCTTCTCAGCCAACGTTTTTGCTGGCGTCGTATCTTCCCAAGTGAAATCTGGATCATTTCGTCCGAAATGGCCACCAGCCGCGGTCTTGCGGAAAATCGGCCGACGCAATTTCAGGTAGTCGATGATTCCAGCCGGTGCCAAGGGGAATGTTTCGCGAACCAATTCGACAATTTGCGAATCGGGGATTGCTCCAGTGCCCTGTGTGTCGACGTATACACTTACCGGCTCGCTGACGCCAATCGCGTAAGCCAACTGAACTTCGCAACGTTTGGCCAAATTCGCCGCAACGATGTTCTTGGCGACGTGTCGAGCCATGTAGGCTGCGCTGCGGTCAACTTTGGTGGAGTCTTTGCCGCTAAATGCGCGCCACCGTGCCGGCCCCATCCGCCGTATGTGTCGACGATAATTTTACGACCGGTCAATCCGCAATCACCGTGAGGGCCGCCGATGACGAAATTGCCAGTCGGGTTAATGTGATAAATGATCTGCTCGTCAACCAATTCCGCTGGCAACGATGGGAGAATGACTTTGTTAATTACAAAGTCCTTAATCTCCTGTTGAGAAACATCGGGAGCGTGTTGAGTCGAAACGACAACCGTATGAATTCGTTTGGGTTTGCCATCTTCGTACTCAACCGTTACCTGACTTTTACTGTCAGGACGCAGCCAGTTTACTTCTTTCTTGAAACGGGCCTCGGTCAATCGCTCAAGGATTCGATTGGAAAGGGCGATTGGAAGAGGCATTAATTCAGGTGTCTCGTCGCAAGCGTATCCAAACATCAGACCTTGGTCGCCGGCTCCGATCGCTTTGCCACTGGAATCATTGGAATCAACACCTTGTGCGATATCGGGGCTCTGTTTATCCAACGCAACCATCACAGCGCACGTCTTCGCACAAATTCCCATTTCATCGTCGGTGTAGCCGACATCAGAGATGACGCCTCGAACGACTTCCTGGAAATCAACCACAGCCTTTGAGGTGATTTCACCTGCCAGTACCGCCAGACCGGTTGTGACCATGGTTTCACATGCCACGCGGCTGTTGGGGTCCTGCGCCAACATGGCATCCAGTACACCGTCCGAAATTTGATCAGCCAGTTTGTCGGGATGACCCATACTGACCGATTCACTTGTAAACAAAAAATTGCCGCTGGACACTAAAACTCTCCTATCGGAAAAACGTCAAACTTGATGACCGATTTACACGGTCCGTGGCACCGTTTGTCGGCAAGATCCAAATGAATTTTCACACTGCATGATAGCCGAATGATGCCATTCCTCTCAAGCGACTGTCGAGCTTTTGGGGCGAAATCAACGGCATAATCCAAGCCGGGCCGCTAATTCGGCGCCGCATTGATTCCCGAGTACACCAAGAACAGGAAAACTAGGCCGCTGTCCGCGCAGCCGATACGGGAATACTGCCAATCAGCCGTGAGATTTCATTGCACGTACGCATCGTCGCACCCTGTTGGGTGAAAACGACCTGATAAGCACGTTTTCCCATTGCGATGGTCTCCGCGTCGTTTTCCAAAGCCAGTTGCAACAACTGAGTCAGTTCGCTGGAATCGTGGACTACCGACGCAGCTTTGTTCTGCAAGAGCATGTTTACGACATCGCGAAAATTCTCAGTTCGGGGGCCGAACGACACTGGGATCGCAGTTGCGGCAGGTTCGATCATGTTTTGCCCACCACGATTCCCCTGGCTTCCACCGACGTAGGCAAAATTAGCCAAGGACCACCACGCTCCCAATTCGCCCATCACATCGACAACGATTGCATTTGGCAATGTTTCGACTTCGCGCGATTTGACTTGTGAGCGCTTAACGTACCTGAGACCTGCCTTGTCCAATTTCTGAAACAGCGAATCCAGGTTGGACATGTGTCGTGGCACAACGACCAATTTTAGTTGAGGGTATTCCGATTGAAGTGCTTGGTACGCAGCAATCGACATGGTGTCTTCTTCGGGTTGCGTACTACCCGCAACGAAACAGAAATCCTCCTCCGCAATTCGAAACACAGATTTCAGTTTTTTTCCAACTTCTTCGTGACCAGGGTTGAATGCGCCATCGAATTTGATGTTGCCAGAATTAAAAACGCTTTGAACGTTGGCGCCTAATCTGCGAAAGCGTTCTGCGTATTCACTGGACTGAGCGGCAATCAGACGAACGCGTTTCAACATCGAGCGAATAAGGGGGAGAAACATTTGATAACGTTGGAGGCTGCGATCGCTTAATCGTCCGTTAACAACCATGACAGGAACATGCATTTGTTCAGCTGCCAACAACATGTTGGGCCATAATTCGAGCTCGACCAGCACGAGCGCGGATGGTTGAATTCGACGAAAAGCTCGCGTGACTGCCCAAGAGAAATCAAAAGGGCAAAAGAATACTTGATGTTCAGCAAATCGTTTGAGTGCGACGTCGAACCCCGATTCGGTTGTCGTCGAGATAAAGATTGCAACGTCGGGATTCTGTTTGCGAAATTGATCAACGAGTGGCCCAAGCAACTGGATTTCGCCAACGCTGACCGCATGAAACCAAATTGATTTGCCCGAGTGTTGCTGGGATGGCACATTCCCCAGTGCTCGCTGCGGCCAACCACGTCGGTTTTTATTCAGGAAAACAATACGATAAAGCAACCACGGCAATCCTAACGTGAGGAGCAGTAAATAAATCGTATTGAATAGCCAACGAATCACAGACTTCCTTTTCTGTTCGCGGTCAAACGTTCAAATTGGCAGAACGTTTGCTCCTGAATCAACCCGCTGCGTCTGCACGCATGCAGCAGGCTTTGTACTTCTTTCCACTACCACACGGACAGGGATCATTCCTACCAACTTTACCGGCAGTATTTCGAATAGTTTCTGCCTGAACGTTTCGATTTCCG
Source organism: Pirellulaceae bacterium (assembly GCA_041399045.1). Lineage (GTDB taxonomy): Bacteria > Planctomycetota > Planctomycetia > Pirellulales > Pirellulaceae > BJ22. The sequence continues at coordinate 501,533 of JAWKTO010000003.1, forward strand.
GATGCATCAATCGCCTGTTGCTGTTGCCGGCCGATATCGGTATTGGCAGCAGGAGGCGGCGCCTGAGTTGTCTGTGTCACCGAGGGATGAGAAGCTTTGGTTTCGACGAATGTTCTGCTGACCGTTGCTTCGCTGAGTTGTTCCATTCGGAAGACGATATCTGTCACTCGCTCGCCGATCGACAGCCAAAGTGATTCAAACAACCGCATCCCTTCGCGTTTGTACTCCACCTTGGGATCGAGTTGAGCCATGCCGCGTTGCCCAACGGCCGAACGCAAGTAATCCATGGCCAACAAGTGGTCCTTCCACGCGTTGTCAACGACCTCCAGAAGCACCATTCGTTCCATCCGTCGGATCTCTGGGTGGAAGTGGTCCTGAACGATCGATTCGAGCTTTTGTTTCAGATCGCCTTGCTCGAGTTTTTCAATTTTCTCAACAGGCAATTTTTCCTGAATTTTGTTTTCAAACCAGTCGGCGAGTGATTGAACTTCACCATTGGCGTTCTTTAGCGGGATGTTGCCCGACTCGCCGAGCTTTTCGACCTTATCAAACAGCTCTGCAACCAAAACGCGGGATTGCTCCTGTTGTTTCAGGCTTTCCGCCACCAACAACTCGCGAATTTCGCCACGTTGTTTTCCAGCAAAATCTTCGGTGTTTACCTCGGCCTGGAATCGTTCGTTCGCCCATTGCGCCAGACCTTCACGGTCCAATTGCGCCTGGGTTGGCGTCGATTGATCGAAACGATACAACCCGGCCATGACCGGATATTCGGCCTCTTTGCGGTCGTATCGTTCAATTGCCTGCTTCCCGATGTAGTCCCGAACTGCTTCGTTGGAATCAAACTTTTTGAGTTCGTCGAGTTCCAATTCCAAGCCAAATTTGTGATGTGCCCAAGCTTGGACGACTTTGAGGGAATAGTCGGGTTCAAGCATGGACGCGCCTTCGTCCAATTCGATTCGACGAATGGCTTGGCGAGCCTGCTCAAGTACCATTTCGTCTACGCGGTCACGGCCAGCTCGTTTTAAGTCGGACTCGTGCAGATTCAGTTGCCACCGGGAATTCGCAAATCGACAAAGGGCATTCCAGTTCCAGTCAGATTCGTCTTCCGAAACTGGCAGATTTTCATCAATGGAACCCATCACATCGGTTTCAGCGAGTCGTTCCGCTTCGTCACGGGCGACTTTGGTTGCTTCGTCAATGCCCAGATTTCGGAACGATCGCGGATCCAGTTCAACCGATAGTTTTTTCGATGCAAACGATGCAAATGACTCGCAACCGAAGTCACGCTGCAAAATACTTTGCAGGTGTTCTTCGGCCTGTTCGTCGATCATGTCGACAACGATTTCGCGGCAGCTGGAACCATCAAGAATCCGTTGGCGGAAACGATAAATGCGTTTCCGCTGTTCGTCCATGACCTCATCATATTCCAGCAAGTTTTTACGGATTTCAAAGTTGTACTCTTCGCGTTTCTTTTGGGCCCCATCGATTCGTCGAGAGACCATCGCGCTTTCGATCGGCATGTCTTCTTTCAGTCCGCCGAGTTCCATCATCCGTCGTACAAACGGTCCAGCGAAAATTCGAATGAGGTCGTCGTCAAAGCTCAAATAGAAGCGACTACTACCCGCGTCACCTTGGCGACCGCAGCGTCCACGAAGCTGTAAGTCGATCCGGCGCGATTCATGTCGTTCGGTTCCGACCACATGGAGGCCACCCAGCTCAAGGACTTTTTTACCCTGAGCCTTCATGTCGTATTCGGTTTCCAGTTCTTCAACCAAACCGTCCCATTCGTCGAGAGGAACCTCCAGACGCGTTGGGTATTTACCTTGGAGCTTGGCCCAAGCCATGGTCTCAGCATTACCGCCCAGGATGATGTCGGTACCGCGACCCGCCATGTTGGTGGCGATAGTGACTGCACCCAGTCGGCCGGCTTGTGCGACGATTTCCGCCTCACGCTTGTGATTCTTAGCATTGAGAACTTCGTGGGGGATTCCCCGACGCTCCAGCATTCCGGACAGAAGCTCACTTTTCTCAATTGAAACGGTACCCACTAAAACCGGACGACCGCGCCGTTGAACTCGCTCACATTTTGATTTGTCAAATTTTTCAATGGCGCCATCATCGGATAAAGCGAGGGTGACCGAGTCGTCGCTCTCTTCCTTGATGGTTCCGGTGTAGACGTCGCCGTTTTTAAGGCGAACAAAGTCCCATTTGTGGTAGGCTTCAACCTCGTCTGCAACTGCTTTCCACTTGTATTTTTCAGTGCTGTAGATGATGTCGGGGTATTCGATTCGTTGCAGTTTTCGATTGGTTGGAATCGCAACAACATTGAGTTTGTAGATTTTCCAGAACTCGTCGGCCTCGGTCATGGCCGTACCGGTCATCCCGCAAATACGGTTGTAGAGCTTGAAATAATTTTGAAGTGTGATGGTCGCGAGCGTTTGAGTTTCTTCTTTGATCTGAACATTCTCTTTAGCTTCAACCGACTGGTGCAAGCCATCGCTCCACTGCCGCCCTTCCATCTTGCGTCCAGTAAACTCGTCAATGATGACGATTTTGCCGTCTTCGATGACGTAGTTGACGTCGCGTTTGTACAGGTAATGGGCCTTGAGCGCGTTGTCGATCAAGTGCGGCCAGTCCATGTTGCCGGCAGTGTAAAAGCTCTCAACGCCAGCCATTTTCTCTGCGGCACGAACACCTTCATCTGTCAGCGTCACCGAGTGATCTTTTTCGTTGACGGTGAAATGCACTTCCTTGGTCAAAGATGACGCGATGCGATTGGCGTCGGCATAACGATGTGCATCCTGATGAGCAGGGCCGGAGATGATCAACGGCGTTCTGGCTTCGTCGATCAGAATATTGTCGACTTCGTCAATGATCGCAAAATTCAATGGACCTTGTGCTTGCTGATAGGTTTTGGGAAATCTGTCGTCTCCGCGCGCAGCAGGACGCATGTTGTCTCTCAGATAATCGAAGCCGAATTCGTTGTTGGTTCCATAGGTGATGTCGCAAGCATAGGCCTGTTGTCGTCTCTTGTTGCCTTCGGAGCCCTGCATGTCGCCTTGAATGGCGCCGACCGTCAGACCAAGTCCCATGTAAAGCGGAGCCATCCACTCCATGTCACGTCGGGCTAGATAGTCGTTCACCGTAATAACATGAACCCCCTTGCCGGAGAGAGCGTTCAGATACGCGGGAAGGGTTGCCACCAACGTTTTTCCTTCACCGGTTACCATTTCGGCAACGGAACCGCTGTGCAGGACCATGCCGCCGATGAGCTGGACGTCGTAATGACGCATGCCCAAGAATCGTTTACCGCCCTCGCGACAAACGGCAAACGCTTCGATCAACAAATCATCAAGCGTTTCTCCTTCAGCCAGTCGCTGACGAAACCGTATTGTCTCGGCGCGGAGTTCTTCCTCCGTGTGTTTCTCGTATTTCGACTCCAGTGCATTGATGGCGTCGATCTTCGTTTGCAGGCTCTTGATATAGCGGGCGTTGGAGGAACCAAACAGGCTGGTTAGCAACTGCCCTAAACCGCGACTGATTCCACCACCAAAAAAAGTGAGGAAATCCCAAACGCGTTCTAAAAACTTGTCCATAGTCGAATTTTTCTTTGATTTCGCTGATCGATGGCGTGTCAAATTGACAGAAAATCACCGCCGACAGTTAGATATCCGCCAAAGTCGTCTCGAAATTCCTAAGTTATTTCTCTGTACCAAGTTATAGTTGCGTGCGACAACGGTCAACGGAGATCAACTGCTGGCATTCCGGCATGGAATTTCCGCCAAAAAGTACTTGGTACCATTTGAGAATCTTTCCTAACGCAAAAAGCGCGCCGAAACGCGAGCTGAAACCGAGGGCATCCGTGGTCGAGCGTTGTTAATCAAAAGGTTGCCGATAAACTGTTTGCATATCAACGAACCGCCTGAAACGACTGAAAAGCGTGCAGAAATCCCCTAAAACGATCGATATCACGGGTGAAATGATCCTGCTTGGAACCGGGACCAGCGTTGGCGTCCCGGCGCTCGGCTGTCATTGCCCCGTTTGTAACGATCATCGTCCTCGCAATAAACGCACCCGAAGTAGTGCTGTATTAGGGCTGCCGGCTGGAAATCTATTGATCGATACGTCGCCCGATCTCAGGTTTCAGCTTTGTGCGAGGGACTGGGAATCGTTCACGCCGTGGTCTACACCCATGAGCATACCGATCATCTGATGGGTTTCGACGACTTACGACTGTTTCAGTTCTACCTGGGAGCTCCTGTTCCGATCTATTGCACGCAGGTGGTTGCCGACAGGCTACGACAGGCTTTCGATTACGCATTCAGCGAGGCGGAACAAACACACGCAGGTGCCGTTCCGTCGGTCAATATTCATATCATTGACGATTGCCCTTGAAGTTTTGGGTGCGACCGTCCAGCCGATCCCGTTGCCCCACGGACCCAAGTTCCAAGTGCTGGGGATCCGGGTAGGCAATGTCGCCTATTGTACCGATGTCAGTTCTATCCCCTCCGATCGTGAAGGATCACTTAGAAACCTTGATTCATTGGTCATTGACGCGCTTCGTCCTCAGCCTCATCCGACACACATGACGATCGATCAAGCGATTGAAGCCGCTCAAAGGCTAGGCCAAACAAACGTACTTCACGCACTGCGCTGCCTCTTGACTACTACGAGTAAACCCTACTTTGCCTGCTGGGATTCAGGTTGGCTACGACGGCTTGCATACCGCTCACCTGAACAATGCAGACTTGTTGTCTAACAAGACAATCGCAATAGAAAAGGGCCGAAGAATTCGGCCCTAATGGATTCTCAGTTGGGTTTTAATGAGTGCCTATCCCGAACCTAGTTTGCGAGCGTAATCGGCCGTGATTTTGAGAACTTCATCGAGATAATAGTCACGCTCAATTGAATTGCTTGTGCCATTGACTTGTTGCTCGATTTGCTCACGATCCTCTTCCTCGGCATCAAATTCTTTCCGTCGAGCAAGGAATTTTTCCTTGTTGAGTGGAACCGTTTTGTCGGCCTTGAATTGGATGTATTTTTCGATTTTGCGTAGATCATCTTTGAAATCGTCTGAAGCCTCGCGACGTGCAAGTGAAGCCTCTTTCAGGCTTTCAACAATTTCTGGAGTTACCAAATTCATGTTCGTATGGCTTGCTTCTGGAACGCGATCAAACTCAACGGCATAGTCCAGATCAGACTCAGCGACGTCCATGTGATCCGTTACCGATGGCAAAACCAGATCGGAAAACACCCCACGCTTTTGCGTACTATCGCCATTCGGTCGATAGAACTGTTGCATCGTGATTTTCAGCGCACCGAAATTGCTTGGGGGATTACTGCTGCGATAGATCAACTGATTGAGGTCCAGCAAACTTTGCACCGTTCCCTTGCCGTGAGTTGTGGTGTCACCAACGATCAACCCGCGACTGTAGTCCTTGACGGCTCCCGCAAGGATTTCACTGGCACTCGCACTGAATTTGCTGGTCAGAACAACCATCGGTTTGTCCCAGCTCATGCCTCGACGTTCGTCGATCAACTGCTGTACCGTTCCGTCAGGATCTTTCACCTGAACGACGGGACCCGAATCGATAAACAACCCCGTACAATCCCTTGCCTCACGCAGGCTGCCGCCGCCATTGCGTCGCAAGTCCAGTACCAGAGCGTCAACTTCTTGCGTGTTAAAGTCGTTCAGCAACTTGGCGACATCGGTCGTCGTGCTTCGCGAGTCACCGCCGCCCATATCGGAATAAAAACTGGGTAGGTCAATGACACCGACACGGAAGGGTTTACCGTCTTCCTTGAAGCCAACTTCGAAAACCTGACCGTTGGCGGCCTCGTCTTCCAGTTCGACTTTTTCACGAACAATTTCGATGGTCTCGATTTCGCTACCACTTTCCTTGAGCACATTCAGTTTGACGACCGTTCCTGCCTTGCCGCGAATCATGGCGACAACATCATCCAGTTTCATGCCGACAACGTCGACCATTTCGTCTTCACCGCCCTGCCCCACCGCAACGATGCGGTCTTCCACTTTTAGTTCGCCTTGGCGGTCTGCTGCGCCGTTGGGCACGATTCGTTTGATGACGGTGTACCCATCGTCGTTTGATTGCAGCGTCGCACCAATTCCCTCAAGCTGGAGACGCATTTGAATCATGAAATTTTCAAAAGTGCGTTTGGACATGTAGGTTGTGTGCGGATCGAAGCTGGTAGTGACCGCAGTTACAAACATCTCAACCAGGTCTTCCGGAGTCATCTGATGCATCCGCTTTTCAAACATCGAATAGCGTTTTTTGAGCCGTGTTTTAACTTCTTCAGGATCCGCGTCCTTGGCGCTACCCTCGACGAGCAGGTCGTATTTGATTCGCTTTCGCCATCGTTCCGATTTTTCATTTTCGTCTGCCGGAAACTCCACGAGGTCGCGATCGGTCACCATGGTTTCATCTAGCGTGAAATCGTGCTCGGCATCGAGCCATTGCTCGGCCAAACCGACACTCTCATTAACTCGAACGAGAAAACGGTCGAAGATCGAGATTGGGATCGAAAAATCGCCCAATCGAAACAGGTCGTCGACTTGACTTTCCTGTTGCATGAATTCGTTGTAATCCGATTCGAGAAAATACATCTTCATCGGATCGATGGACTTGAAGAACTGCCCCATCGCGCGCTTGGCGATCTGATCGTCAATATTGCGATGCAGCAAGTGTTCGCGTTCCATCAACATCGTGACAATCTTGGTCGCCCGAACATCGCTGACACTTGGTTCGCCAACGCCTTCCTGCGTTGCCGTTTGCGCCAATCCAGAATGCGCGAATCCAGAAACGGCGAAAATCAACGCGACTCCCAAGCCGGCAACGCTTCGTTTTGCAGACGAAGGCAGACGGCGACGGTTTTGAGTAATGAATCGATTCCGAAGACTCATGCTTGGTTCCTGGTATTCAGATTTGGTCTTTTCAGTTTTTGATCGGCGAAATGTCCGCCCCATTAGAGCTAATAGCTTTACGGCGGAACATTCCTACAATATACGGCGTTTCCGCAGCGATTTGTTCCAGAAAAATGGTAGGGAGTGGCTGAAACGGCGGCAAGGTCGATTTGGGATACGTCCGCAATCGAATTTGATTTCGTAAGGGAATTGCACGATCCAATGCAATTTGGACAATTTCCCTGCCGGCTCTTTGATCGACGCCGATTCTTGGGACCGGTATATTGTCAGGTTTCGCCGGGACTATTCCCTGATTTCCACCTTTTGTAGATACATTCTGTGATCGCCTACTTGTTGATGAACACAGGGGTCAACTCGGGTGCCCGTTTTGAGTTGAACCCCCAGGAAGAAAATTTGATGGGGCGTGATTGGCAATGCCAAATTGCCTTGAACGATCCCCAATGCTCGCGGATTCATGCTGTCATTTTTCGTAATGACGAAGGCTGGTGGATTTCGGACAAGGGAAGCAGCAACGGCACCTTCGTCAACGGACAAGGAATCGACTCGGCCCGGCTGATGGATGGAACCCAGGTTCGAATTGGATCCAATCATTTCACGTTCAATACTTCCTCGCCCGTGAAAACCACCGAGGCGGTTCCCGAGGAAGAAGCCCCCACCTCAACTACCATCGTCTTTGATCGCTCCCACGATACGAATGAGTTGGGGCAGTACACGCTCAGCTTTCTAAAAGGCAGCAACATTGGGCAGGATTTCTTTTTCCTGTTCCAACTAAGCGTTAAATTGCTAAGTGCGAATAATCCGGACGAAGTCGTTTCCATCTGCATGGAACGCTTGCTCGATCGCACGGGCGCCAACATCGCAGGGTTCCTGTGGTTGAGCGAATCCGGACAGCTGAAGCCCAAATGGGTCTATCCGGAAGGCGAAGCCGAGAAACTACAACTTCGCAAAGATCTGACCAAACGCGTTGTGCTAGAGAAACATGCGATCCGTGTCGAATACGAAGGGCACGGGAAAAACGATCAATATGCCGACGCCATTTGCGTGCCGCTAATTTCCAGCAGCGTCCTGGACGAAAACGAAAAGCCAGTGGTTCAAGGTGCCATTCATCTTTATCGCCAAAGTCAACGGTTTGACGACTCGCACGTTGAACTGGCCTCGGCACTCGCGAACATCATGGTCCGCGCCTTGCGCCAAGCGAATTCCAAAGCCAGCTTGGCTGCCGAACATTCGAGCCTGATGTTGAAGACAGGAACGTTTGACGAATTGGTCGGCGAAAGCTCTGAGATGACTGAGCTGAAGTCCAAGATCACGCGTGTCGCCAAAGCCAGTGGTTGTGTTTTGATTCGCGGGGAAAGTGGAGCGGGCAAAGAACTGGTTGCCAGAGCCATTCACCGCAACAGTCCGCGCGCTGATCGCCCAATGTTGACGGTCAACTGCGCGGCGATTCCGCGCGAGCTGATGGAAAGTCAGCTGTTCGGTCACAAACAAGGTGCGTTTACCAGTGCCGACCGCGATCATGTGGGTTGGTTCCAGCAAGCGGATCTGGGGACGTTGTTTCTCGACGAGATTGGCGAGTTGACCTTGGAGGGCCAAGCGAAATTGCTTCGCATCCTGGAGGGACATCCCTTCATGCCCGTCGGCAGTACCGAGCAGATCACGGTGGATGTGCGAGTCATTTGCGCAACGAATCGCGATTTGCGAGAGTTCGTCAACGACAAACGATTCCGCGAAGACCTTTATTATCGCTTAAGCGTTTACGAACTTTATATTCCTCCGCTGCGAAATCGTGGCGGCGACATTCAGTTGTTGATCGATCGCTTTTTGAAACATTTTCGCGAGCGACATGGCAAATTCGATTTGGAGTTGAGTCCCGACGCCAACCGATTGTTGCTTTCGTACACGTGGCCCGGAAACGTCCGACAACTGCGCAACGTGATCGACTCGGCGGTCGTGATGGCTGATGGTAATGAGATCGCCGTTCACGACATCGGAATTCGCGACCCTGGCTCTCAAGGTGGCGAGTTGGAGACGCTGCAAATTGCGCATTGGGAAAAGAAGCTGATCATCGAAGCGTTGAAGCGAACCGGCAACGCCGTCCCCGAAGCTGCCAAACTGCTCGGCATCAGCCGCGCGACCCTCTACCGCAAAATCGACGAATACAACATCGCCCGCGGCGAGTGATTCAACAAGTATGGTGGGTTGAGGTACGAAGACCCACCAGCAGGTCAATCGCACGAAGCAAGTTTGACGTTAAAGCTTTACGATCAGGAAAAGTTGGAGGGCACTTTTCGCGCGTCAGTTTTTCTCCAATCGGCATAAATTGACTCAGAATGACCTGAAAAGACCTTCGTGCGATTGACCTGGACATTCGGTCTAAGTGAGAATCGCATCATGGTTAGCATGAAATCATTCTATTGATTCACGTGAGACTTCATTTGCAGTTGCCAGCCGACACGCGTCAAGGCAAGCGGTTGACTACTTTCCCAAGTGATACGAGCAAACAGTAAAATCCAAAGCAATGCCGAGATGCCGATGATTCCGATTGATGTGATAAAAATTGGACGGCAAGTTTTGGTGAACGGAATAGCAACCAGTGAAGCTGCGATACAGAGAAATGCAAATTGAAAATTGACTCTCACTCCCCTGACGTCAAAACGTCGCCCCCAAAGGTCGCGAGGGACGGAACCTTCATCATCTGACGCGTTTTCCCACTGATTCCACTTGACAAGGATATCAGAGCGTTGATTGACCTCGTCTAGAGCGCTAGGACAAAAAGCAGTCAATAAAATAATGACGCCCCCGCCGATGACCGAACTCGCATTTCTGCATAGCCAACTGGATTTGTCAGGTGTGTTCATCATGCCTCCAAGACCAACTCATCATGTTCCAAGACCAACGAAGTAAGGCCAAATGCTCTCTTCCACCTGGCCCAGGCCAGCGAGCTTCATTGTTCGAATCAGCGAGCTTTTCCGATTTGCGAAGATCCAACGATTGACTAGCTTGGGTTCCATGCCCTCGGCTCTGCGTGGGCATGCTGCGTGAGACTGCACTCGACTCAACGTTCTAGCTATTAACTGGGTTTCGAACCTTGTCCCGCAAAACGTTGTAGCTCGCTAACCGTTCGCCACCAACTCTGATTCTCGTCAAGATTGGATTCGTATTTTTTGTATCGCTCTAAATACACAGGAATTTCGGCAGCTGTCCACTCACTCACTTCAATGTATGTCGCAACACCAACGTGCAATCGACCAAATGTCCGCCACGGAACGAGGCCAAAGTCGGACACCATAGTAGCCCGGCGCCGCGCGGGGTACATGGGCCAGTAGTGCAGGAAATCATCACGTACGACATCGGACACTGCAACGACCGTCATCATTGTTCGGTTTCGAATCGTTGTACGATATCGTTCGGTGCAGTACCGACTCCATTCGGGGCAACGTTCCGAAGACCACATCTTGCCTCCCTCTGCCGTCAATCCAAAAATCTCACGGCCGCCATCGATCTCCGATGTGAAAAACCCGCGGTGACATAGCGATGACAAGGTTTGACGAAGCTCCATATCGTTTAAATTGTGCGAGTACCGCAGATTCCATTGCGGTTTGAATACTTCGTCACGTAAATATCGAAATTCACATCGACAATCAAACAGCACGTCCATAAGAATAAGCTCACTATCGGCTAGTGCACTCGTGTTCGTCCGAAAGGGCAGGCCTGTCATGTTATTCAGAAAAAACTATCTGTGAATCGTTAATTCCAAAAGCTTGGGTGCCATGGGCTGTCTTAAATTTTGTCAATAGCGAGTTTGGTCTCGCGCCATAATTCTTGATTTTTTGTCATTGAGTTGAGTGCAACGAGCATCTTTCGTGCGACGGCGATGAGGGCAACCTTTTTGGGTTTTCCTCTTTTTAGCATGTCTTGATAGAAGTTTTTGAATCTTAGATTCCTTTGGGTAGCGACCAGCGCGGCCATGTACATGACCTTTCGAATCTTGCTTCTTCCTGCCTGAGTTTGTCGTTTTCCGGATCGCATTCCGCTGTCGTTGGCGATGGGTGCAACTCCGACCAGTTTGGCGATTTGTCCACGATTGAGACATCCCATTTCGGGTAGCTCCGCCAAGAGTGTTGCAGCGGTAACGGGGCCGATTCCAAGACAAGACCTGAGCACCTCGCTTTGTTGAGCGAGTTCTTTCGAGTCACTGATTGCGACGTTGATCGCCTTATCGATCTCTTTCCGTTGTTGCTTGTAAAAGTTGATTGCCGAGTTGATCATGGCCTGGATCTCTTTGTCTTTTTCTCGGCTAAGGCGGTTCTCTTCGGCCTGAAGATGAGAAAGAATCTGCGTTCGCCGCTGGACCAGCTTTTGCAGTTTTCGCCGGTCTGCAGAGAGTTTTTGATGAAGCTTACACGGGACAACCGCTCCAAATTCTGCGAGTACTTGGGCATCGATCTTGTCGTTTTTTTCAAGTTTGCCGCAACCTTTGGCGAATTGCCTGGCGCGTAGGGGATTGATGACGGTACAGTCAATATTGAACTCATGAAGGATATCTAGGAGTTCCCGTTCATACCCTCCGGTCGCTTCCATGACGACCAATGTTGGGAAGGGATTGTCGGCAATTTTTTCGACGAACTGAGAGGTTGCCTCAAGCGTATTATTGATCTCACGGTGTTTCTGGGTGCTTGTGTCAAAAACATCTAGCTTACGGCTGGCAACATCTACGCCTATAATCCGTTGGTACTTTGAATGAATCATCGTGTTTCCCTGCATAGTGGTTCGAGCTCGTATGAAACGGCTCCATGGGCTGTTCGGGTTAAAACGAAAAGGGACCGGCGATCTACATGGCACACGACATCAAGGTGTCAGTCCTCGACGATCTACCGAGTCCGCGCATCTGCTGGAGTTAACTCCAGCAGATGCTCCTTTTTAATCCAAGTGGATTAACAAGACATTAGACACTATGCCCTCGGCTTTGCGTGGGCATGCTTCACAACCGAGGTTCTCTTCAACCAGCTTCTACAAAACCAGACTCCCATCTCCCTTTGCGCCTTCGCGCCTTGGCGTGAGAATTTTTTCTTTCGGCTCGTAAACGATCGAAATGCAAATCGGCTCACGCAAAGACGCCAAGGTTTGAAACCGGCGGCTAGCGCCGAACCGCTCACGTAAATAGAACCGGCGACTGGTGCCGTGCCGCTCACCAAGACGACAGCGCACCAAATGACGCCTCGTGTTGTGGAAGGCCGGCTGAAGTCGGTACTACGAGCATTCTCGCCGAACATTCTCCCTATCGCCCGCCATGATTCCATCCAACTTTTTTAGAATTGGGTGTAACACATCCATCACAACCACGTCATAAAGTCACCGGACAAGCGTCACGTCCCGGAAAACAACATGGAAAAAACGCCTGCCACAGCAAACGACTGGATGCTTCCGATTCTGGCTGAGTTTCAGCCTCGGCTCCAGCGGTACGCGCTGCGATTGTTACCCGGACACGACGATCTGGCTGCGGACGCCGTTCAACATGCGTTTCAGAAACTGGCAAGTGTCGAGCAGCGTGACGACATCCAGCAATTGGGCCCTTGGCTCTACGCCGTGTGCCGCAACCGGGCCTTTGACGAATTGCGTCGTCTGGGGCGAACCACTCAATGGACGAATGAAAGTGAGGCGATGATGAGTACGACCTCGGCCCCCGCCGAAAAACTGGTCACAGATCAAGACTGCCAATCATTTCTGCAAACGCTGATTGACGGGCTGCCCGGTTCGCAGCGCGAGGCTCTCGACCTTTGGTCCGGAGGCATGTCTTACGCGGAGATCTCTCAGATCATGTCGCGGACCGAAGGCAACATTCGGGTCCTTGTGCATCGCGGTCTGGAACAGTTGCGTCGTCACCCGGAGGTCACGCGCTGGCTCGCCAGTGACCCTTGAGCATCCAAACCTAGCTGGTTCTCGTCAAGCACAACTCATATTTCTGGACGCCAATCATGACCAACAACCAAAACGAACAACCCATTTCGAAACAAGAACAACTTGACGCCGATCTCACCGCCTTTGCCTTGGGGCAGTTGCCTGAGAACGAGGCAGAAACGATCCGCCAGTACTTGGTGGACCATCCACAAGCAACCCAGCGCGTCAACGAGTTGCGACAGCTCAATCGCGTGTTGCTTGGTCCCACCAAGGATGCCTCGATCGCCTCGCCTCAAGTAACGCTCGCTCATCAAAGCAACCACACAACAAGATCGTCATCATCCCGCAGACGATTTGGTTTTCTGCTGGCGACAACCGCAGCATTGGTAGTCGTCGGCATTTCCCTGGCTTGGTGGAACCAGACGAAGCAGCTTCGCGATGATTCGCTTGCGATGAACGGTAAGTCGCTCCAAAGCGAGGCCCTCACAAAAAATGCCGAACGTCATGAGCAGGCTTCAGGCGATACGTCTGATCAGGCTGCCGAAGCCACTGGAAAGTTTGAGACAAAACTATCAACAGGCACGCCAGGAAGTAGTGCCAATGTTCCCGAGGGTGGCACTGTACTGCTGGGCGGCGTCAAACGGGATGCTCAACAAGATGGCCAAAGTCTGGCTCCAGATGAAAGTTCAGTGATTCCTAATGTCAAGTTGTTTTCCAACTCGGGTGATGAACGTCAATTTCGCGATCAAATGGCAGCGAGCGTTGTCGGAGGAGGAGCCCCGGGACTCGAAGCAGAAGAGAATATCTCGCTTGAACCCAGCCGGCCAAGCTTTGTTAGCCCTTCACGGGTATCGCCTGACAACGATCGCAACGGCGAAGTAGATGGGCGATGGTATGGTGGTGGTTTCGGAGGCCGAAACAGCGACGGCAAGTACGAAGAAACTGCTGGTGAAACGTACGCACACTACATTGAAAATGAATTTACCAAGCCCGCTGGTCAAGCAGCCCTTTCCACGTTCGCCATCGACGTCGACACGGCATCCTATGCGAACATGCGACGGTTCCTGAGCTACGGACAACTTCCACCTCCCGATTCTGTTCGTATCGAGGAACTCATCAACTACTTTGAATACAACTACCCCGACGTCGACGGTGACGATCCGTTTTCATCGGCAATGCAGCTCAGCGAATGTCCCTGGAATCCTCAGCATCAACTGTTGCGAGTAGCGCTGCATGGACGAGAAATGCAACGCGACCAGCGCCCGGCATCCAACATCGTCTTTCTAGTTGACGTCTCGGGCTCCATGAACGACACGAACAAGCTGCCGTTACTCAAACGCGGACTGCAAATGATGGTTCGCGAATTGGGTGAGAACGACTCCATTTCACTGGTCACTTACGCCGGCAACGCGGGGGTTCGTCTCCTGCCAACCAACGGCAGCAACCAACCCGAAATCCTGCAAGCGATCGAGGACTTGGAATCGGGTGGCTCAACCAACGGCAGCGCTGGAATCGAAATGGCTTATGAACTCGCGCGACGGAACTTCATTTCCGAAGGGGTCAATCGCGTCATTCTGGCTACCGACGGAGACTTGAACGTAGGCGTCGTCGATGACTCGGCGCTCAAGAAACTGATTACCGAACAAGCGGCAACGGGAATCTTCCTGACGGTCCTTGGGTTCGGAACCGGTAACTACCAGGACGCCAAACTGGAAACGCTGGCCGACAACGGCAATGGCAACTTTGCGTACATTGACGGCATTCGTGAAGCTCAAAAGGTGCTGATCGGAACAAATGTCGGGCAATCTCGTGACGATCGCCAAGGACGTCAAGATTCGTTGAGTTTAACCCGGCACGCGTTGCCGCCTATCGCCTGGCAGGGGCTACGAAACCGTGTGATGGAAGCGAAAGACTTTCGCAACGACGCCAAAGACGCGGGAGAAATCGGGGCAGGGCACACCGTCACGGCCTTGTATGAAATCGTGCCCGCTGGAGTGGTTGCCAATGATGTGGCTGCTGCAGAAGCAGCTCAAGAATTGAAATACCAGCCCAAGGCTGAAGTGCAACAGGAAGAAGAGAAAGTCGATTCGTCGGTTCAAGAAATTCGTCCATCACAGCACTCGGATGAACTACTTACGCTGCGTGTTCGGTACAAGGAACCCGATGGCGAAACGGCGAAAGAACTTGAGTTCCCCTTTGCTCAAGACGCCGTTGCGTTTCCCACGACGGATCGCGATTTTCAATTTGCGTCGGCGGTGGCTGCGTTCGGACAGATCCTTCGCAACTCGAAACACGCCGGTTCAATCAATCTGCAGGGGATCGAGGAAATCGCAACGTCATCGGTTGGCGAAGACCCCCACGGCTATCGCGCCGAGTTCGTCGAGCTGATCCGCACCGCACGCGGTTTGTTGAATCACTAGTGATTGAGAGGTACCTAAGACTTGGGACAGGACTCACAATGCCGGTCACATAGCCGAGCAAGCGTAGGGTGGCGTCAAGGAGGTACGACGCTGACCCACCAACAAATCAACGGCACATCCGCCCCTCGTCGCGACGAACGATTATCAAACATTTCAAACTGGTGGGTCATCGTGCCTCGACCCACCCTACTAACTAACGCACGAATTTCCAGCCAATCGCCGTTGCTTGCCGTTTCATCTACCTTTGAACTTTGCATGAATTTGTTTGCATTGACCATTAATTCACGGTTATGATGAGTGAGCTTCGTCTATGACCACATTCGTAACGTAATTTCAAGCATTCGTGTCGGGAGCGAATGCTGACTTTCCCATTTTTTAGAGGTTAGGCTATGCGAAAATTTTCATGGGCAGTTGCGATCGCGATGTTTGCAACGGGATGCACTCAAATCACTTGGGCGCAACAAGAGCAGAATCCCTTTGACGGAACAGCTCAGCAAGCTGAAGAAACGGCAGTTGACGCTGACTCGGCAGGGCTACAGCAGATCGCGAAGCCACATTTGACCAGAGCCCAGCGACGTGTCGGTTTGGAATACATTTTGGCGAATTCAACATGGGACAAACTCGGACCGTATGAAGAGGTTGAATTCGCCGAAGTTATTGCTGACGTCAAGGACACCTTTGGGATTCAAATTCGCGTGGATCATTCGGCGATGGAAGACGAGTTGGATATTGATACGTTGATCAGCTTTAGTTCGTCTGACCTTACACTCGGAACTGCGTTGCAAGAGTTGCTTGCTCCACACAATGCGACGTACATCGTCGACGATGGATACTTGAAAATCATTTCAATGGATGTAGCAGGCGACGCTGTATATCACATACAGCGAACCTACGACTGCAAACAAATTCTAGCCGGAATTCCTACTCCTTCAGGATCGCAGGAACAACAACTGACACAGGGGCAAAGTTCCGCAGGTGGTGGCGGTGGATTATTCAACCGATCAAGCGGAAACTCTGGAGCCGAAATGGAAAAACAGGATGCCGCAATCGCAACTTCGGCACTCGCCTGCCCGCCGGCTTCCAAAACCGAGCTTGAACTGAAACAGGAACAACTCAAAAAGGTCTTGCAGTCGTGTGTAGCGCCGGGCGACTGGATGGAAACGAGTGGCGAGGGTTCGATCGAATTCCTAGGCAACGTGATGATTGTCAGTCAGCACACTCGTGGACATGAACAGCTAAAAGACTTGCTCGATCAGATTTCAATGCAAATGAACGGCCAAAGGTAATCGTTGCTACATTCGAAATGAGTGTCAAACCATTTCGGTTTTTTTTTCAACAGTCCTCGATCGCGGATGTTGTGATCGAGGGCTTTTCTTGTTTCCAAATCAGGTGAACTTCTTCGCCGACTTCGAGCTCATTATTGTTCGACTTTGAACGGCAAACGAATGACCTTTTCGCGTTGTTGAGGTGTCTCGCCTGATATCAGGTCAACTTCGAAGGGACGCGACAAGCGATTTCCAGCAACGTCTTCCAGATCGGAGTCGATTACCAGTTCATATTCGCCCAAATTCCAATTCGCGGAAGGCGTGAAGCTCCAGGCTGATTCTTCATTGTCAATATGAATCTCGCCCTCGATACGTTCTCCTGCTTGCTGCACTCGGAGCGAGCCAAAGAGCATCCCGAAATTCATCAATCGATCAAACCGAACCGTCAGCGGGTCACGCGAATTCAAACTCGGGGCCTCAATTGTCCACTTGGTTTCATCCAGTTGATCGGTCCAAGGCTCAATGACACTGAACTCCTTGCGAAATTCCTCGGTCAACTCACGCCCATGCGAATCATGCCACGACTTTTTGATCACCAGGGTGTATGTTTCGTTCGGCAAAAGTGGAGGTCCCATCTCATCGTGCGGCACGAGCCCTTGTTTGATTCGTCCTGGATCAAACAACAACGCGAATCGCCGCTGACCAGGATCCCACAATTCTTGAGGCAATGGCAAAAAAGGATTCTCGACAACTTGTCCGTGCCGATCCAGAAGCACGATGTTCTGGTAGGCTTCGCCGCGAGACATCGGCTGCGAAAACTGGATGTACATGCGCAGTAAATTTTGTGGCAACTCATCCGCTGTGGGGTAAACCTGTTCGACTTTTGCTGGTGGAGCTGGCTCCGCCATTTCGGGTGTCGAAAACGTAAGCTCAACTGCCTTTTGCGGAAGTGTTAGAAGCACAGAATAGTCACTTGCCGGACGCAACGGAAACAGATGCATAAAATGCAATCGTTGGCCTTCCAGTTTCCACTTCCCCAAAAGTGGAGGCAGGTCCTTTCCGGCTTTCATCAACTTCACTGAGAAACCGTTTGGCGATTCCTTGGCATTGTTCAGCTTCTCATTGATTTCTCGAAGGGCGATATCATCCAACCCGAACAACAACTTGTCCCGAAGCGTCGATGCTTGCGTTGATTTCAGATTGCTGCGCAACGCATAGGGGAACAAGTGATTCCAGCAGAAGCAGCAGACTGACCGCGCCCAAAAATGTAACGCGGCCAAGTTACGTGTCGTTGCTGATTTTCTGTTCGCGCCATTGAGAGAACGGTCTCACGATTCGTAGATGCAGCCAATTGTACGGAAACGTTTCAAACGAGTGAGAGGCAAGGAACTACCCGCCGGTTCGTTCAGTTGTCGACCGGAGGCTAGCCGCCTAGCCGCTCAGAAATCTCGTGCATGGGTTCGCCAGAGAAAATCTCCAGCGAACACCGATGACGAAATCTGGCTGAAGCCGGTACTACAAACACGTCGCACGAAAACAGGTTGCCGCACGACTTATGGCAATTCAAACGTTACCAGGTCGTGAGAACCGTCTTCGTTGCGCCTTAGCGCAACACCAAATTTCGCATTCAGGCGATCAAGTTGAACTGTCTGATTGAGTGCGTCGATGGTTTCGTAGGTTTGACCAGCAACACCGCCGCCGCTCACCGGTTGCGTGATCCCTTCATCGCGTCCAATATCGGCGGTCGAGATCTTCATCATCCCCCGCGATGAGTTGGCCATCAGGATGTACTCAATGCCGTCTTTTTCATACACCACCATGTCCAGCGGTTGATTGCGGTTCCCAAGCTCGGCAACAGTGGTGCCTTGAATTTTCGCGGCATCCGAAAGGTCACTCATCGAGAACCGAACGAGCGGCGTGCAGGTGTACGCTGCGATGACGTTGGGTTCGTTGTCAATCAAGATCGATGTGAACGTGCGGATCGGTGCATTGGTTTCGTAGCGTCCGTGTGCCCCGTGATAAACTTCGACCGCTGTTCCGTTCGATGTTGTTGTAAAAGGGTAGGGGATAGCACGAAGGTTCGACTCAAACTGCTCGTTGGAAAGGCCGGCGACAACAACCTGATTGTTGATGAACGACAGGTCAGTAATGGAATACATTCGTTTTGAATTGCCACGACGATCGACATCGTCTGAGGACGGCGCATTTGGCAGTTCGGCCGAAGTCATTGTCAATTCGTCAAAGTCAACGGCGTCGAGTTCGCCGTCTTGCCCCAAGACCATTACAGCTGCGATCGCATCGGGACCTTTGCCACGCGACACGGAAAAGTAGACTTCACCCGAACGAGGATTGACGGCCATATCATTGATGAGCAACTCAGACGCTTCGATGCCCAATGCCGCAGCAATTTTCTGGTCGATGGCATCGATGTTGTATTTGGCTTTGTTAGCGTCACCATCGGATTTAACTTCGATCGCATGGACGGTCGCCGCCATCGGGTCACCAACAAACAGAACACCATCCGAATTGAAGGCCATGGGCCCAGCGGATTTCAATTCCTGGCCCTCGACGATACCTTGACCAACAAGTAATGACATGGAACAACACATCGACACAATCTTTGCCAACTTCATCGAAGCCTCTCGATCTTTTCGACAGATGTTTAGAAACGTTTCTTACAATTCAGCCGTAGTTTTATACGAAACGCGATCAAAAGTGGCCCAAAATCGTTGGAAAATGGTAGACCTCGGCAGCGAGAAACGAGACCATTGGGCGCATGAAAAAGCCAGCATTCCCGATTTGAGAATACTGGCTGTCGTTTGGGAATTTGGGAAAACCAAATTCATTGTTGATTACAACAAATTGATCACGCGGTCCGCGAATCCTTTTTCGCCCAAGACCACGTTCAACGTACCGGCCGAAGCGATTTTTTCCAAAACCTCCAGCTCCCGCAAACGCATCAACGTTGGGTTGTCCGCCAACAGTTTGGCCGTGTTCGCCTGGCTCCGCATCGCAGCCGTTTCCTCGCGACGCGAAATCAGGTTTGCTTCGGCGGCTTTTTGAGCTTCGATAACACGATTCATCAGGTCTTTCATCTCACCTGGCAAAATCACGTCGCGAATGCCCAACGAAACCACTTCCATACCCATCGCTTCCGCGTGCAACTGAATGGCATCGGTCAATTCAGCCGCAAGCGTTTCCTTTTGCACCAGAAAGTCTTCCAGAATTCGCGCACCAGTCACTGCACGCAGTGCATGCTGAACGTCCCGGTATAGCGACTGTCGTGAGTCGCTGGTGAACGAAACCGCTTTCGCAGCATCCGTCACTCGGTAGACGACCTGAGCATTCAATCGCAACGATACCTTGTCGCGCGTCATCAACTCCTGTCCCGCTACGTCCATGCTCATTTCGCGAGTGTCGACCTCGATCACGCGAGCGTCACCTGCGCCGAACCAGAACGCGTAAGTTCCTGGAGACAACGAATCGATGAATCGTCCGTCGATGTACAAAACACCCACATGCTCTCGATCTACCGAGCAGATGTCCAACCAGGTTGAACCACTGCTTGAGTTTACAATCGTTCGCAATTCGCTGTGTTGAAACCGAGGCTCATCAATCGTCACGGTTTCAATTCGCACCGTCTTTGGCTCCTTCCAGAACGCGTGCAAACCCGGTCCCAAAACCGAATGAAACCGATCATCGACCCAAACCAAGGCGCGCTCGCGGTCGGACAATTCCAATACGTGCAGTCGCGCGGCCAATGCACTGTTGTCAATCAGCGTTTCAAGTGCACCGTGTTCGAATTTTGATTTGAACGTAGAAAACACCTGAACCTCGTGCCGAATTTTCAGCAAATTCCAGAAACGGTGCTTTCCTGGTTTCAACACACTTTTCAATTCGCCATCGACGAAATGCAAACCGACTTCGTGCTTTTTAACATGTACTTTCATTGCACGTCCTATTTCAAAAAAAAGCCCTCGGACACCCGAATGCGATTCAACCCACAGTTCGGCGGCGGAGTCAAACTCAAGTCGACGGTTTCGGGGTTTATCGATCTGAGTTCGCCTGCCGCCCAATGGACAAGTTATCCATCGTCGATACAGGTTGATTCAGACCGTCCTCCCTCTGCCAACGTTCGAATGAAATTTCGACTACAAGGCCGACGTTTTTCTGTTGCCACAATAGCGATTCGCTCATTGTCGCCAGCCCATTGCTGGAACCGGTTCGAACGTCGAATTCACCAATGCAGCCGGGTCTCATTCGTTTCGAATGCCTTCAGGCAACATGGAGACGTGCCGCATTTGGCGCGTCCGTTTTGGTGCAAGCGTTTGCTTGCGGTTTGGTACGGGAGTCGAACCCGTGACTACAGGTTAACTGCCTGTTGCTCTACCCACTGAGCTAACCACGTTTAGCTGCACCGTCGTTAGAACTCACACGGGAATGTCGCGCAAAACGAGTCGACACGACACCTGGTGACCGGGTGCAGCCACGAAATCGCATGCGAGTCAATCGCACACGAAGGCGGAAGGCAAGGGAATTGAACCCTCATGACACAACGCATCGCACGACTTAGCAAATCGGCCCGGCAAACCGTATCCGGCTACCTTCCAGTTGAAAGGAGCAAAAGCCTGCGTTGGGGTTCGCGCAATCTTCTGTGCAAAAACAACTGAGCCGTGCAGCTCAAAAGATCAGCCGTTACCGAACGGCCTGCGATTCGACTTCACTGACAGTCGAAGCTTTCTTGGCGTCGCCAACAATGCCGCCCGCAAACTCAATGTCGCCGATGCGCTCGATGACCCGGTACTTGCGTCGGTAGTCGTGGTCGATGAAGTCAACAAATTTGACATCGTAGTTCATGTTGCTGCTCATGTACTCCGATAGCAGTCGTTTGGTCTCGGCTGCAATGGTCTCTTGCTTATTTGCGTCACTGACAATGAACTGAATTTCAAGATCCGTTTGATCGCGTTCATAGACCTTGATCTCCATGATCGCATTGTCGATCTGGTCATTCAGTTCATTGACGAAGGCATTAAAAAACGACGGGCAAAATCGCTCGCCCGTGTCTGACATGATGAAGTTCGAATCTTTGCCTTCGATTTTGGTGATCACGAATCGCTCTGTGCCATCTGCCGCTTTCTTGAACTCAACGTCTGCGATGTCTTTCATCTTGTAGCGGATGAATGGAAAATCTTCGAGATGCAGACGTGTCACGACCATCTCCGGTTGCCCAGCGTCGTTGGGTTCGGTCTCAATGTAGGCAACATTGGCGAACACCTCCAAACCGCCTTTGGTTTCGTGCGCGATTTCACCAAGCTCAACCGAACCGTACGAATCCTCGACTTTGCTGCGCGTAAAAACCGATTCAATGTTTCGCCGTTGGCAGTCAAAAAACGTTTCACCACTGACGTTGATCAATTCGGGATGATGCTTCAACGGCAAATGGAAACGCCGGATCGTGTGCGAAATCATGTTCATGGGTGACGGGAACACGAGCAAAAGCTTCGGCTTGAACTTGTTGAGATCCTCCACCAAGCCACGCACTACCTGCTCATCAATTTTGTCGAACAAGTGATAACGGAAGCCGGTCAGCCAACTGTATTTGTTGAATTTGACCATGTCGTCAATATTGTAAGTGTTCTTGGGGTAAAAGATCATCATCTTCTCACCCGGCCGCCAACCCATGCGGTACCAACATTTGAAAAACGTGAACAACATCGAAAACATATGATGCTTGGTCATCCACACGACCAGCGGCAACGAACTGGAACCTCCCGTTGCCATGGGCATCAGGTAATCGCCGCGTCGCAGGCGCAGGATCGAATCCAGCGGCCGTCCTTCGACTTGCAACTCTTTTGATTTGGGATCGACATTGGCCCATTCACTTGCCATGACCGTTTGGCCAGCCTCGGCATAGTCCTGTTTGGTCAGCGATGGCAACTGGCGATAGTTGGCGAAGAACGTCGCATCGTCGGCGTCCTTGTTTTCAGCGAGAAACTCGGTGAACTTGCCGCGGAACCAGGCGTTGTTTTCGTTCGCCTTGGTGAGCAATCGCTCCAGATCCTTTCGAATCTGCGGCTTCACGTTGGTGAGTCGATCAGACTCCACAACTTCGGAATACAAATTGCGAACACCGGCAATCCGGAAGATCCATTTGAAAAGCGTTTTGGACATGCGTTGAAATTGTCTGGACAAGCAAATCAAAGAATTTAGCGAGTAACCGTTATACCCTAAGGCAGCGATTTCATCGATGGACGAACGGAATTTCCACTCGGCAAAAGAGGCAATTTCCCGTTGATCAGGGCTCGTCACCGCGAATGGAAACGTCTTCATCCAAGTACCAAAGACGCACAAACTGGTGCCATCGACTGGGCATGTCCCCACTTGTCCCTAGCGACGCGTCCTTCGACCCTTCCTCCCAACGACTCCAGATATTCGGCAACACGACGGTTTCCAGATTGATCAATTTGACCTTGTGTGTCGCCAGCCAGGCATTGGCACGTTCCACGGCATGGTCGAACGTTTCGTGCTCACCGGGGTGAAACAAACCGGGCGGCGTTTTTTCATCCGGCACAAAATCGATATAGCGCAACATCTAACAAAAATTCCATCATCAAATCGAAACCAACGCGGCTCACGCCAACTCATCAAGGTCCATTCAACGAACGGATATTATTTGAGCACGGGACGAGCCTCATTCAAAGGCTCTGTACTCAGCGTAACTGGACGAAAAATCCCGCCAGCTCCAAACCAATCGTAAACCGCGATCGACAACTGCAACGAATTGCTCTGCTCCAAAAAACGACTAACGTCGATGCTGACGCGCTCTTCGAATGCAGTAACGCGATTTTCGATATCACCAACCGAGCGAACCAGTTCACCATTGACATAAATGTCAGCGTAGTCATCGACGCCTGTGAAATTCAGGAACATGGTTGGCGAATGCCAATCGTCCGGTACTTCAACATTGATGCGGTACCATGCCCAGCCATCTAACTCGGAATGCCCTTGTCCCTCCCAGTGAGAGTCGGTTCGAATCTCTGACCACTTGGAGTCATCAAATTCCGTTTCATTCCAACCGAGCTCCAAACCCTTGTGATTGGCGTCCGCCTGAAATCGCCAAATGCGTTTTGACAGATCGACTCCACGTCGATTGATTTCCGCCTGTAATCGAGTCATCCACTGTTCACCATCAGCGCCCTGAAATTTCATTTCTGCATTCGTTGCAAGTCGCTTGAGCCACTTGTTCAACAACCATTGACCCGCCGAATTATTGACGTCGTGGTTCAACGTTGAAACCAAGACGCGGCCCGCACCAACCGGAAATTCAAATGCAGCACTGTGAGTTCGCACTTCGCTCAAGTCATGATTGTCCCACAGAACGACAAGCGGATTGACTTGCTCAACATACGAATCGATTTGCGGGACGACTGGCCCGGCCAAATCAAAATGCTGCAATTCAGAAAACATGCTCAGGCCGACTCCTCCTTCATCAGCGAACTTTGGATTCCACGACTCATCCGACCGGAAAATGCAACTGGCGATCCGCGAAGGAACCAATGCTGGCTCAACGGAAAACTTCCTTCTTGACCGTCTGGAACCATCAAAACATTTTTTCCGGAACGAAGATGAGCAAGCACTGCGGCATCAAACCGCGACGCCAACATCACCGCGGCAGCATCATCCGCCTGAACGCCCAATCGCTGAACAAGAGAATTTGCCGAATTGTGAACAACGACAGGTTGTTGAGATTCCTTGGCCACACTCGGCATCACCCAAACTGGCCAAGCGTTCTGGACTTTGATTTTGTTGCTCACAGCATTGCAATGAATAACAAAACGTGTCGGCTGCTCAACATCCGGAAATCTGATCGCCACGGGCCACGAACGAGAGTCCAGCGATTTGTGCGAACCATTGAATTCGTTCAATACAACGCCATCGGACGAAGTCAATTTCAATGTCCAATCGAATGGCAACTCCGTCGCTGGACTTGCCAAACTCATTTGCAAGTCATGCTTTGACCCAGAATCAAAACTTCGCTGGTCGCCCGGAACGGACAACAACAACATTTCGTTTCCCTGGAATGCCCAATCATCACTCGAATTCTTTGGGCGATCGAAAAAGTCGATCAGCCCCATCGCAGCTTTTGGAAAATCACGTAACACGCTGACCACATAGCCACCCTCGGGAACTTCGCGGCGGTAGACTTCCGTTTGAAACTTCCGCATCAACATTCCGTAGTGAATCGATGCTGCATTCAACTGTTCCCTCGGAAAAACAGTCCCCCTCGACTCGGCGAGCTTATGCATGCGACCTTCCCAATCCCGTGCGGCCACGATCGAAAGTGGACCGTGACCAGGTGCATTCGCTTCGATTGCCAACGAAGCCGAGTCAGGAATCGTCCAGGAGTCAGCTGCAATTGCTTCCCCCAAGATTAACGGTTTGGCCTCGTGTTCATCGACATAGCGATTCAAGCCATGCAATGTTTCAACCCAGGTATGGTTGTTGCCATAGGGATGGTCGTCGTAAAAATCATGAATTCGATTCCACGAAATCCAACTACTGTCGTCCTCGACAATCGCTCCTGGAATCGCGGCCTTGCACTGATCGTACAGCGACCGAATAACATCAATATCTGCGCTCGAGCCGGTCTCACAAGTTAAACTTCTCAAAACGACACAGGCAAACCTTCGATCGTATTTAAAAAACTCTTCGTACTCCTGTTTCAACTCCGCAAGGTGTTTTTCATCCAACTGCGGATGCCAGGTGGGATATTCGATCCAAGCATACATCCCTTTTTCTTCGCACAATTCCAAGTACTCCACTGGCGGAATCCAAAGGCAAAACTTCATGAGATTGAACCCGCGTTCCTGAGCGAACTCAATCTCGCGTCGCATTGCATCACGATCGAGCGTGGGCGAATATTCGGGCGGCGCGTAACCCCAATTCAAAACTCCACGCATGTTGACGGGCTGCCCGTTTAGCTGAAATGACTTTCCACTTGTTTTGAAATCGCAAAAAGCCGCCGTTACGATTCCCGAACAAATCGATTCGCTGGTGCCTTCGTTCAGACGCTTGATCGTCGCTCGAAACTCATATCGACTGGGCGTATCTGGTGACCACAATTGAAACCCAGCGATGTCTGCTGGGTCGATCGAACCTGTGAATTTTCCGCCTTCTGTTTCAGAAATCGTCAATTCACTCCAATTCCCTGCGCTATCGCCGGTAAAGCTTCGAACCGCAAGGGCCAGTTTGAAATCTTCCTCATCGCTGAGGCCAACAAAGGGCAATGAATATTGCACTCGCTTTGAGTTCGAATCAAATCGAATCACCGCTTGATCGAGATTCAGAAACGTCGCCTCTCGTTGCACAACCGAAACGGGTTTCCAGATTCCGCCAAAGTGGTTCGTTACGATCGGCAAAAACCCTTGGGTGTTATGACCAACGCGTTCATCGACGATAACCTTGATTGTTGCGTTTTGTTCTTGTTTCAGTTGAGCCAAGCCATCTGTGATGTCGAATTCAAACGGTGTCCAAGCGCCCAAATGTTCGCCAAGGCGTTGATCGTTCACATACACTTCAGCGTGCGTTGCCACACCCTCGAACCGAAGCCACACACGTTTTTCCGCATCGAAGGAATCCAGCGGAATCGTTGTCTCATAGATCGAGATCCCATCAAAATCGGCATCGATCTGTCTTTCGATCGTTCCAGGAACCTGTATCGCATGAAAGGTTTCTCCCGAATCGATCGACACCCTCCAATCACGGAGCGCTGTCAATGCCTCCTGCTGTGCAAGGCCGGATGCCGGCAACCACTCAACCAAGATCCCAATCAGTAGAATCGCGAGTACACCAAACGTTCGTGTCATGGAGATTAAGACCTTATTCTTCGCCGGCAGAAATTGCGGCTTTGATTTTTTCAAGTTGTTTTCGATAGTGCGCGTCCAGCGGAGAACGGGCTAATGCCTGGTTCGCAAACGCCAACGCGTTTTCGTAGTCACCGTTCTGAAAATAGAGCTCCGCCAATGTGTCTAAACTCGCCGAACTCCCTGGTTCCCTTTCCACAGAAAGCCGAGAACACCGAATTGCCAGATCGACATCCCGTCTGCAACATGCCAACGCCCAGGCGAAGTTATTCAAAAGCAAATCGGCTGTTGGATACTGGGCCAACAGATCTCGAAACTCGGAAATAAATTCGTCATATCGAGCCTCCGCGACACCAGACTCGTCGGACTCCAACATTGGGCCGAGTAACATTTCCGCAAACGTCGCATCTGCTTTCAGAAAATCGCGATTCCGAGTGATCAGATCATTCAGCTGATTGATTTCGCCTCGCGCCAACAGCGATCGCCCCAAAACAAAGATATGACGCTGATAATGATAGGTGACAAACACGGCGTGACTTGGTGCCCGCGTCGCAAGTGCGTATATCATTTTTTCGGACTCTGCCTTGGCTGCCTCCACGTCGGTCTTCAATAACGCATCGATCAACCAGCCTCTGCTGAATTGCGAAAACGCACCCGAGCTGGGCGCATCGTCAAGGCCCACAAAGGGTTCCATCGAAACCAATGTCGCACTGAAACCATCGTCAATCAACTCTGTGAATACAGGCGTCTCACAGCTTGTCAATTTGGTCAACGCCGCCAACTCATAAAACCGCGTTTGGTCAACACGATTGTGACGCATGCTGATGGAAGCTAACTGACACGCCGCCCGCAAAGCCACGTCGTTGTATTGATACATGTCATTTTCATAGGCAGCCTTGAGGTATTTCAAAGCAACTTCCTCGTCCCCCGCCTCCTGTGCAGCCTGAGCCATTGAAAAGGTCGCCGCCGGGTTTGAATACTCATCGGCAGATTTGGCCAACCACTCTCGGTACTTAGCTTCGTCACCATGAAGCAGCGCTACCTGGGAAGCATTCCAATAGAATTCACCCGCCTCATTTCGATCGTTGACTCGATTGACTTCCGTTTCCAGCGTTGCAAGGTACTCCATTGGCGAGTCATACTTGCCCGGAGCGGTCAGTCGATGTTTCATTAGCGCAGCAACCAACTGCCAACGTTCAAGAGACTCTGGAACAACATTTTCAAATTGATCATACCAATAGTCAAACACGGCCGACTCCTGGGAGTTGCCAAAGGCTGCACTCAAATACCAGAACTCGTAACTCTGCGGCGACAACGTTGAACCAATAGTTGTCCAGGCTGTTTTAGCATCAGCGACTTTCATCAACAGCTGAATTGCCTCCCGGCGGCGTTCGTAACCGTCGTACGCCTCATCGCCTTGTTCGTTCAGCAATCGCTTGGCGACAATCAACGCGAAATCGCAACGCCCTGTTTCCTGCAAAAACTCAGTTAACTGATGCAGAAATTTTGAATGTTTCTGTGCTTCGGCACCCGCAGTGTCATCACCGCCTCGCCCGCTTTTGCGATCAGCCGCGTTCATCTGACTGATCGCAGTATCTACAATGCCCAGATCCGCGGCGGGATCACCGGTTAGCCCAACCGCGTCGCCGGCGTCCTCAAATCGATGCAAGTAGGTCAGCAACCCTACTGCTGAAACCAGCTGACGTTTGCGATAATGGTTGATCACCACATCGAGGGAACCGGTTGCGCCAAGTGCCGCGCAAACTCCATCAGCGGCCAACATCTGAAAGGTGTCTGCGGAGTCGACTCCATTCAACATCTCTTCTGCGAATCTCGCTGCTACCTGATAGTCGTCTTGCCTGCCAGTCAGATAGGCAACGGCAAGTCGTTGTCGCAGCTGATCCATTGCCGCTTCGTCTGTCAGGAACTCACGTGAGGATTGGGGCAAGGTATCCACGGCCCAACTTGAACACGTCGCTTGCCATAGCCCTTCCCAGTCATTGTTGGCAATCAAGGTTTCTGGACTGTTCGGCTCAAAAGGCGCCCAGCCTTCAATGGCTGTCAATCCCTCGGCCAAATCCCGGCGTTTTAACTTCAAAAGAACTTGTGCCAATCTACTCGCCGCTTGATAATCGGCCGTCGAAACAACTTCATCGATCAATTGTTTCGCAACAATCTCAAACGTGCCTTCCTGTTGCGCCAAAAACAATTTGAAATTGGGATAATGCCTGCGGACAAAGGGATGGTTGGCGATCGATACATCACCAGGCGAAGCACATCGCACCACTTCATTCATAAGATAGTCGCCAGTAAACGAATCCTCCATGATGGCGTTTGCGCGGGAGAAATCCTCAAGCGCCCCCAAAAGATCCATGACCAAATCGACACGATCGTTGTAGAACAGTTGATATGCCAAGTTGACTTGCTGTTCGATTTCCATTTGTCCGAATCGAGAAACAATTTCCAGGAAATCGGGCGAAAGCCTCTCAAAATTTTTGACTCCCAACACCGCGACCAATCGGCGTAGTTGCCAATCGACTTCCGCATCTCCTGTCGGCAACGCCGCTTGCAAAACAGGAACAACCTCCTGTCCCATGCGACTCAACGACAACGCTGCATCGCGCCTGACCGTCCAGTCGGGAGATCTGAGCTGCTCGATTAACTCTTGGGCACTCTCTGGAGAAAATCGTTGACCGTCAACGTGTTCGTTTTCCAGGGCTGAATCCTGAGTACCCTTAGCGGGCGGTACGTCCTGTGCATGGCAATGGTATACAGCAAGAATCGCAATGCATACCGAAACAAAAAAGACTGGCCTGACTAGTCCGAATAGCGTTAAGCGAAAAAGACGCTCGCAGAATGGACCAGCAGGGAACCTACTTGGCCAAACACATTCTGATTTCCTCGGGTACATGACCAGCCAACACGCGCACAAGTTGATTCGAATCGAACCCGCTGATTATAGCCGGAGAGATGGCAGGGTGGTATTTGGTCAATTGAACTCCAGAGTTTCGACGAACGTCTCCCATTCGCCCTTGAAGCCCTCCATCGTTTCTCGATTCAAGACTGATTGAAGCGATGCGATGCCGGCCGGATCGTCTTTAACGTTCTGTCGGAACTCTTCATAAAATTCTTTCAGAAGACCCTTTTGTTGCAGGTAGTAACACAAGTAGCGAGCCTGCGAATAGTTCGTTCCTGGATCGTCATCATAGAATTCGCGTTTCCCGGTTTTCATTAACACTTCAAATTCCGGAACCGAATCGTGGGCAATTGCTTGCTGCAAACCGCGTAGTCGCCAGTTCGTAAAGCCATGAATCTGACCGTCGACCTCACCGCATTGTTCATACAATGAAGCAAGCCCTTCGTTAAACCAACTCGGACACTCTGGGAAATTGGCAGCAATGAATGGATGAACAATTTCGTGAACCAGCGTACCACCACCGGTTCTGATATTCATGATCAATGATCGATGAACCGAGGTGTAAAACCCGAAAGGTGTCGTCGGCTTCGTTTCAAAAAACTCTTGGCAATGTTGCTCGTAACTTTCTTTGTCGCGGAACAACCAGATGGTAATGACATGGTCCGGATCGCGAGTGAAATACGTTTTCTTCAGATGCTGCACCGCCCAGCGAATCGTTTTCTCGGCCCGGAGTTCGACGGTCGCCGAGTCCTCGTCGCCCACGACGACAAACGGTGCTTCGACCACAACATGGAAGCCACTTAAATCGTATTTATTGCGAAGGCCCGCGATGTGCTGCTCATAATCCAGTGCTTCCGGCGCGCCGGTCATGCGAGCCGTTTCAATTTCCTGCTCCTGATCGGCAGATTGGGGCGACGCAATCATTCGCGAATTTTCGCAAGCAACCCGAAAAAACCAAAAAAACCAACAGTACGGCGCGCGGCCCTAACGGAAAGCGCTGGGATTGAACGTTGAACGAACGGCTCACTTCTAGCGACTTGTTCAAACTCTCATCATGTATCATGACTGCAATCTCTCCTGCTAGCATCATTTGCGAGTGATGGTGAATCACCGAATCGAGCAAAACTTCTATGGAGCAACCAAATTCATTTCGGTACTCTTTTCCCTTGAACCTGTCCAAACGTGCTCAGTCAATTTCGTTTTTCGGTGATTGGCATGACTGCGTGGATCGGTTCCAAGTCTACACCTGTCAGTCTGTTCAAAGGAATTGAACTTTTAATCTGACAGCTTGTCGTTCGCAGAAATTCCGCATGGAGGCGGAAATTGTGCTAAAAAAAACTTAAAAAGCGCTGGATTGTCGGCGGTGCCGGACTCGCTCTTTTGGTCGCATTGGGCTTGGTGCCGGTATCGACCGTTACCAAATGGCTTGGCATTGATCGCCTGCTGGGAACAGCTGGTGAAATCGCTGACAACATTGCCCCATCTGACGAAGCCGGTCAGGAAGACGTTCCAAATTCAACTCCGTCACCCGGCTCCTCCTCGAATCCCTACGCGCCACTGGGTTCCAGAACAACGCCCCAAGTTCCTGTTCCGACCGCACCGGTCCCGTCATCACCCACAGGATTCTCAAATCAGCAAACAACGCCCAACGCGTTCCCGTCAAATCAATTCAACCCGCCAATTGCCCAAACGACTCCTGCAAACACAACACCGCGATCAACATTGCCCAATGCAACAGGCGAAGTTCCCACCCATCAATCCACATTCAACATACAATTATCAACTAACGAAAACTCGAGTTCTTTCGCGGGTTCAACCTCAAACGACAGCTCATTGTCCAATTCGGGGCCGCTGCTTGGATCGCCCTCAACGCCTGAACCCATTTCCAACCTTCGCACCACGCGCATTCCGATCGACAATCGCGCGTTGATCATTGGCACCTTCAACATTCAGGTCTTCGGTCAAGCGAAACTCGGCAACTCCAGCGTGATGGAAATCCTTGTGGACATTGGACGACGATTTGACTTGTTGGCCCTCCAGGAAATTCGCGATAAAGAGCAAGAGGTAGTGCCTCGGTATATCGAAATGCTGAACGCCAACGGAGCCAACTACCGATTCGTGATTGGTCCGCGTCAAGGCTACACCATATCGAAGGAACAATACGCCTACATTTACGATGCCAACAAACTGAAAGTCATCGGCGAGCCGTTCATCGCGGAGGACCGAACCTTGCACCGTGCGCCGATGGTCGTAAGGTTCCAATCGACGGAGATCAACGAGAATCAAGCCGCGACGTTTTGTCTGCTCAACATTCACACGGACCCCGATGAAGTCAGCCAAGAGCTAGGCGCCTTGAAAAAGGTTGTAAGCAACGTCAAGGCAGCGATGCCGGAGGAAGATGACTTCCTGGTGCTTGGCGATTTCAACGCACCGACCGAATACATCGATAGC
Organism: Pirellulaceae bacterium; assembly: GCA_041399045.1. Lineage (GTDB taxonomy): Bacteria > Planctomycetota > Planctomycetia > Pirellulales > Pirellulaceae > BJ22. The sequence goes on from JAWKTO010000003.1 coordinate 533,290, forward strand.
CTCTTCGCGTTTCACACCAATCCGCATTACATCGTCCAAGAGGGATGGGTCACCAACATCCGCGAAGACCGCAATTACGACAATGTGATTTTTGACTCCCGGGCAACGCGTGAGTACACGGGCCAATCTGGCGTTTTCAATTTCCCACGCACGTACCAATTGAGCCTGGACGAAGCCAAATACGTTTCTGACCATTTACCCGTTTGGGCAATGTTCTCAATCTTTGAACAAAACAACAACATTGCCAATCAGGAAACAGTCGACCGCATTCGTTAATGCCAATGGCGTTCGACGAAAACGAATCGACGGGCAAACGGATCGACGAAAACTAATCGACGGGCAGAGTGCCCATCCTACGCCACTCCGTAACTTGGCCGCACTGTAACTTGGCCACTCTTGGCCGAGATCCTGTAGGTTGGCCACTCTGGCCGAGACTCAAAAAAACTAAAAACTCTCTCAGTCTCATCGAGGATTCATCTTCGCGCTCTAGAATCCCTGACAGTTGCGAGTTCAAAGCTACTGAAAGGTCGCTCGAATAACGGCCTTTTTGTCGTGGACAAGGCAACGAGTCTGGCAAGTAAAGTCGCCATCCTTGATTGTGTCGACGAAAACTCGCTGACTTGTCCGCGCAGGCCTTTCCATCACCAAGCGCTGAATGGACCTGGCAAACAGTAGCCTTTGAACGATAGATTTGACTCCCTATTAAAAGGAAAAAACACATGTTGACTCGATCCCTTTACTCCCTGACGCTGGGACTTTTGGCAGGCGTTGCGGGATGGACAGCCCATCAGTACCAGGAACACGAGACAAACGAAGAAGGCGCTCGAACCGTAAAACTCTCCGACGCACCCGAATCCGTTCAGTCGTCAATCAAAAAAGCTGCCGGTAGTTCCACAATCGACAGCGTCAAAATGGAAATGGATGACGGCGTTACGATCTATGAAGCCAGCTGGAAAGTCGACGGTGTCACCCATGAAACCAGCGTTGACTCTGCAGGAAACATCATAGAAACCGAACGCTCGGTTTCGAATGAAGAGGTTCCCCAAGCTGTTCGCAACGCCGCAGCAAAACATCTCCCCGCAGGCAGTAAACCAGAGTTCGAATTGAAAATGATTATGCTGTATTCTGCCGAAGCGGATGCAAACGGCAAAGAAATTGAAATCCTGATTGATCCTGCCGGACGCTTGATGGAACTCGATGCCGAAGATGAACATGACCATGCCGAACAGGAAGGCGACGATGACGATGACGATTCCGACAGCGAAGAAGATGACGACGACGATGATGATGACGACGATGGAGAAGACGACGACGATGATGATGATGGAAAAGATGATAACCATTCGTAAACCATCGTGGCAAGCATGCGTGTATTGATTGTTGAAGATTACGAGCCGGTCCGAAGCTCCGTCGTCCAAACGCTGACCGAAGAAGGCTTCGCCGTTGACGAAGCAGCGAATGGAAACGACGGGCTTTGGTTGGCTCGAACCTCAGAACACGACGCCATCATCCTGGATGTCATGCTTCCGGGAATGAATGGAATCGAAATCGTGCGTCGTCTGCGCGACGAGGAAAACGATGTTCCGATCCTGCTGCTGACGGCGGCTCGACACCGTGGAACAGCGCGTCGCGGGACTCGATGCTGGAGCTGACGATTATTTGATCAAGCCGTTTTCCATGGCCGAGCTGTTGGCCAGAATCCGCGCCTTGGTACGTCGGCGCTTTGGCGATAGCCACTCGACAATCTGTGTCGGCTCTCTTCAGATCGACACGGTTGCTCGAAGCGTTACTGGCCACGGCAAAGTTCTTTCATTGACTGCTGGAGAATACAAATTGCTCGAAATTCTGGCGCGTCGGCGAGGTGAGGTGGTAACGCGCACGGAGATCTGGAACAGCCTCTATGACTTCAACAGCGAATCGACAAGCAATGTCGTCGACGTCTTTGTAGGTTATCTGCGTAAAAAAATGTCTGCCGCTGGTGTGTCTGCATTGATCGAGACGCGCCGAGGACTCGGTTACGTTTTGTTGGAAAAAGACCAATGAGCAGATCGTTGCACATGCGACTCGTCATTCTCACGGGAGTGTTCAGCGCTATTTCAATTCTGGTCTTTGGTTTGGTGGTTTGTATTTTAGTTGAGTCCAGTCTTTGGCATCAATTCGACACGAGCCTTCATGATCGCTTGATTCACTTGACGCAGCTAATCGAACAAGCAGATGGCACTATCGAATTTGAGTGGGATGAAACGGAGAAAGCTCTGATTCGAGCTGAAGGTGAACAAGTTGCCTGTTGGATCGACGGTCAACTGATTCGCAACCTCCCCGAACCCTCTCCCCCAATTCAAACTCCCATCGATTTTCAATCGGAACGTCCCTTTTCGACAACAAGTGACGGACGACCGGGCCGCGGCGTCGCCATCGTGTTTCAACCGCGCTCGGAAGGACCTAACGGTGATGGCACAATTACAAGTGTAACGCTGGCCTTGGCTCGACCGACAACTAACCTCAACGCGATCATTGGCATCCTTCGCTGGTCGCTGGCTGCAGCCGCCTTGTTTGCAGTAAGCTTTACTTTGCTCGGAACCTGGGTCGTTGTGAAAAGAGGGCTCGTTCCGATTCAAGGAATGACTCGCGAAATTGAATCGATTTCTCCCGACAATCTCACTCGAACGACTCTGAAAATTGACCACCAGCCAACTGAGCTGGCGCCGCTTCTATCGACGATCAATTCGCTGCTTGCGCGACTGAACATTGCCATGGAACGAGAGCGTGCACTCTCAAGTGAAATTGCTCACGAACTGCGTACGCCCTTGGCTGGACTCAATGCGAAAATCGAAACCGCACTTTCAAAACCGAGGTCGGGTGAAGAGCTGATCCAAACACTGGCAGAATGTCGCCAAATCAACGACTCTACGACAAAGATAGTCGACACGCTCCTGGCAACGGCATCCAACTACCAATGCGACTCCACAAACTGGCAAGCCATCAATGTGACTCAATTGCTCGAAGAATGCCTGTTGCAGTTTGACGCGAGAATGACAGAAATGGGGATTGAAGTCAAACATTCGCTTCCAGACGGAATCAAAACTCTGGGCGATCGACACTCGTTAGAAATTGCCTTCCGAAACTTGCTGGACAATGCAGTCAGCTACGCCGATCAAAACTCAGCAATTGAAGTTTCTTGCAACGAGTCGAACAACTTCATCGAGATTCACATCCGCAACCGTGCCTCTAACTTCCCTGCCGAGCAAATCGACAATGTGTTTGAGCGATTTTGGCGAGCCGACGCGTCTCGTAGTCATTCGGAGTTTCACTGCGGTTTGGGTTTGTCACTTGTCCGAAAAATCATCACCGCTCACGAGGGCACCGTCACGGCCCAATATCGCCACCCGCATTTTCTCGTGACGATTCGACTGAAACGCCTGACAGAGAAATCCATTAACGAAACGGTTTAGGTGCTGAGCGGGCAACAAATTCATCGGCTTCACGGCAAATCATGTACTTCCGGGTGCACTGCATTCATCGAAAGCGTTCAATTCCGTCCGAATGATCTGCCACTTCTGGATTTTGCTTTCGCAACAACACAAAGATGTTTGCCGGTACCAAGTTTTTCTCAATGTGATTGAATCCGAAGAAACTCTGGCGGAATTTGCTCATTTATTTCTTTGGCATTAATTGCATCAGAGAGTAATCTCCAAAAATCATCCAAGGCAATTTCCCCACTGTGAAATGACGGAATCTCAGTAAACACATCTGACGGTACTTCGAGCAGCAAGTTCTCATTCGCCGTAAAGTCGATCACTGGGATCCGCACGTTTATCAGGGGCACGCCGGGAGTCGTTTGAGCAGTCGCAATAGAGCATAAGGCGATTGCCAAGGCCCAATCGGTAACACGAAGAACTTTGAGACGTTCTAAATCAAGAACCGCTACCTCGAGTTGATTGCACAAAACTTCTTCATAAAATTTGTCAAGGCAACTTTGCAAGATGGAGTAATCCTGATTGTCCAACGCGTCCCGCAACTCTTTGTTCCGATCGAATTCACAAAGGGAAAAAAACGTATGCATGAGCAGAACCACATCTGGGCAATACAAATCGCTTTTTCCTGCTCGCTGGAACCTCTTTATTTCACTGATTAGAGACTCGTACTCTGAGGTGGCCCACGGTTGACGGGCGCGTCTCCTTAAGGATTGCGGGTCATTTCGAAGCGGTTTGGTGATAGGTAGTCTATTGATGAATGTCGGCGAATTGAGTTGAAGTAGTTGATGTATTCCTGGATTTCTTGAAATGCTTCTTTCAAGGATTGGTAAGTTTTCATTTCTAGCTCCGTTTTGATGGTTCCGAAACAGGATTCCATGAACGCGTTGTCATAGCATTCACCAGCGCGACTCATGCTTTGTTTCATCTCGGCGCGGCTCAGAATGTTTCGATACTCTTTGGCTGCGTATTGTCCGCCACGATCCGTGTGGTGGATCAGTCCTGGCTTTGGCTGCCGAAGCTTGATTGCGTTCTTGAGCGACTGAACCACCAACGCTGCGTCCATCCGTATTTCCAGTGACCATCCGACGATTTTCCTTGAGAATAGATCCATTAACATCGCCAGATATGCGAACTGGTTTTGCAATCCGATGTAAGTGATGTCACCAACCCAAATTTGATTCACATCGTTGACTTCGAATCCCTCGAGCAGCAAGTTTTCGTTGTACCCCAGTGTATGTTTGCTTTCAGTGGTTCGCGGCTTGAATGACTTTGGCTGAATCGCCACAAGGCCCATTTGACCCATGATTTTACGGGCTTTGCTGCGACTGCAGGAAACTCCTTGCTCCTGAAGTTCACATGCGATTCGTCGTGCGCGTAGCGCGTCGATGCTGCAGAAAGATGTCCTGAATCATCGGGCCGAGATCCTCGTCTTGCTGTTGATAATGGTTTGGACCAGCATTCTTCCAATCGTAAAACGCGCTCCGTGAAACTTCCAAAACGTCGCAGAGTTGCGTTACATCAAATTCTTCTTGAGACAACACAGAGATCACTTCGTAAATCTCTGTCACTCGTGCTGGCTTAAAATGCCCAACGCTTTTTTTAGGATATCTCGCTCCCGCTGAGTCCGTCGCAGTTCTTCTCGAAGCTCTTTGACTTCGCCATCAAGCGTTTCAGCTACAACGCCTCCCTCGGCTACAAGCTCTGCCTTCCAACGATGAACCAGACTCGCGTTTCCGATTCCAAGATTCTCAGAAACGGACTTTGCGGAATATCCATCGAGCAACATCTGAACGGCCTGATGTTTGAATTCACGATCGAATTTACGACGGGTTCGCTTGACTGCTTGACGTTGCTTTTTGGCCATCTTGGCCCTCCTAAATGGTGCCCTCAAGACCTACAGTCTTATAGTCTCGCGCCCGTCAACCGTGGACCACCTCACTCCATCAACATAAACAATTGTACGCCCGGAACCAGATATGAGAGAATTATTACTCCCATGTCACAAGAATCTTTGAAGAACAAAAACTCAACCCAAATCCTGAAACCGTCTGGATTATCTTCAAAAAAATGAATCGATTCTTGCACACATGCCTTAAGCAATTCCTCTTGCCCATCCTCCGGAAAATACGTTAACGATAGGATGTACGACAAAATTACGACTCGTTCAACATCGTCTCCGGAAATAGCGTTCTCCCACAACGAGTAGAAATCGCCCTTTTTGAATCCACGGTTTTGGACAACGTAATTACTGAGCCTTGTTTTCAACCGGCGCGCACATTCTCTACTACCTGCCTCTGTAAGAGGCGCATTTTCGCGTAAGCCCGAATCTCGAATGGCTCTCGAAAACACCTCACCCAGCGATTGATCCTCGACAACCCTCGGAACAAATAGCCAAAGCGTCAACAGACCAAGTGCCACAAAAAGCAAGCACGCAGCGAGTATCCTGATTTCATGTTTCATGGCAAGTTCAATTGTCACAATCTAATATGCTCAAAACTCCAATCGGCAATGTGACCGGTATCGCCACAACACAAAGATGTTTGCCGGTACCAAGTTGCTCTCAATGTGATTGAATCCGAAAGAACTCTGGCGGAATTTGCGCATTAATTTCTTGCGCATCAATAACATCAGAGAGTGACCTCACAAAATCCTCTGGAGCAATTTTCCCACTGTAAAATGAAGAAATCTCAGCATACACATCCGAAGGCACATCGAGCACCAAGGTTTTATTCGCCGCAAAGTCAATGACTGGGATCCGCACGTTTATCAGGGGCACGCCGGGAGTCATTTTGGCAGTCGTAATGGTGCATACATTGATCGCCGAAGTCCAATCGGAAACACGAAGAATTCTGAGGCGATCTAAATCAAAAACCGCAATCTCAAACTCATTAAGCAACACTTCTTCTTTAAATTCATCAAGGCAACGATTCAGTATTGAGAAATCTTTATTTGTCAGCAGCTTTCCGCAACTCCTCATTTCGATCGAATTCACATAGGGAAAAAAACGTGTGCATGGACAGCACCTCAGCTGGGCAATATAAATCGCCTTGTCCCGATCGCTGAACGCTATTTATCTCGTTAATTAGTGAGCCGTACTCATTCACCATATATATTTCAGCACTTGAACGCAGGTATTGAAGATTCAATACTACCACGTTACGAAAACATACTTGAAAGAAAAGACACTCAACCCAAGATCTGAAGCCTTCTGGGTAGTCTTTAAAAAACCGGAATGAGTCTTGAACGCACGCGTAATGCAATTCCTCTTGCCCATCCTGAGGAAAATACAATAACGATAAGATGTACGAATGGACCACGGCTTTCTCAATATTGTCCCCAGAGGCAGTGCGATCCCACAACGAGTAGAAATCGCCCTTTTTGAATCCACGGTTTTGGACAACGTAATTACTAATCCTTGCTTTCAATAGACTCGCACAATCTTGACTGCCTGCCTCTGTTAGAGGAGCATTTTCATGTAAGCCCGAATCTCGAATGGCTCTCGAAAACACCTCACCAGCGATTGATCCTCAACAACCCTTGGAGCAAATAGCCATAACCCCAACAGACCAAGTGCCACAAAAAGCAAGCACGCCGCAAGTATCTTGATTTGATGTTTCATGGCAAGTTCCACCGTCACAATCTGTTTTGGTCAAAACTCCAACCGGCAATGTGCCGGCATCGAATGTATCGCATCCTTCACGTCAAAACATAGTTTGACAACCACCAACTTGCTACCGCCGGGATGCGTATTCGTTTCATTGATTTTTCTTTTGTCTAACAATCATGACATACCGAGACCCACTGTCTACCAACACAGGGGAACTTCAGTTTCACATGCCAAAGATGACGAAGGCGGTATTGATCGACTGACTAATTCAGTAGCAGTTGCAGATCTTCGGCCGACAGGCTGCGGATAATCGATTCGTCGGCGCGGATGATACTGTCGGCCAACTCTCGCTTGGAATCTTGCAGGGCAACGATCTTCTCCTCAACCGTGTCGCGGCAAATCATGCGATAGGCCATCACCGAACGCTTTTGTCCGATTCGGTGCGCGCGATCAACCGCCTGTGCTTCCACCGCTGGATTCCACCAGGGATCAAGCAGGAAGACATAGTCTGCCGCAGTCAGATTCAAACCGTGTCCACCGGCCTTGAGGCTGATCAAGAACGCGGAAACATCCGGATTGTTCTGAAATCGCTCGACACATGCCTTGCGCATTCTCGTTTTGCCATCGAGATACTCGTAGTTAATTTTGGCCTTGTCGAATTTCTCTCGCACCAACTGGAGTAGCGATGTGAACTGTGAGAACACCAGCACCTTGTGACCCTCAGCCACCACCTCTTCAACTTGCTGAAACAACAATTCCAGTTTGGCACCGGGTTTCGATTTGGCATCCAACAGGCGAGGATCACAAGCGACCTGCCGCAATCGCAACAATGCCTCCAACACCTGAATTTTGGACCGCTCCATGCCATCGGATTCGATCTTTTTGGCTAAATTTGCTCGATAGTATTCCTTGAGTTCATTGTATTTTTTCCGCTGCGCGGGCTCCATCTCACAGAACAAGGTTTGCTCTGTCTTTTCGGGCAGGTCGGTCAACACCTGTTGCTTGGTTCGCCGCAAGATGTAGGGCTTCAGTGCTTTCGACAGAGCTTGCAGTGTTTGATCGCGTTCTTCCCCGTCCCGATTTCGAGCCTGGGTCAAGGTCGTGAAATACGTTGAACTACCGAGCATCCCTGGGTTCAGAAATTCAAAAAGCGACCACAGTTCGCCTAAATGATTTTCGATGGGTGTTCCGGTCATCGCCAAGCGATGGTCCGCCTCGATCAGCCGCACGGCTTTAGAACATTGAGCCTTTTCGTTTTTGATCGCTTGCGACTCGTCTAAAATGGCATAGTCAAACTCAATTTGTTTCAGGTCGACAATATCCAACCGCAATGTGCCGTAGGTCGTCAGCAAAACATCAAATGTTTCACACGCTTCGGCTTGCTGCTTTCGATCCACTCCTGTGTAATTCAAAACGCAACTTCGGCGAAAACTTTGCGGCTTCGTCAATCCAGTTGAAAATCAAACTTTTGGGAACAACGACAATCGATGGTTTGCGAGGGTTTCGCAGCGCCGCAGCAACCACTGCAGGCTGCGACTTGGTTTGTTTTTCACTTTCGGTGGAATTCAATCGCTTCGACACTCGGCGAGTTCGCCGCGACTCCAATAGCGTGAGAACTTGAACGGTTTTCCCCAATCCCATGTCGTCGGCCAGACACCCACCTAATCCAAATTCGCAGAAAGTTCAACCAGGAATAACCCTCCGATTGATAGGGACGCAATTCCCCATTGAAACCGCGTGGCGGATTGGATGGTTTGATCCCGGAAAACGACTGAAGTTGTTTGCGAATTTTCTCGAAGTCCCGGTCAACACGAACATGATCGAGAGTCGATAGCAATGCGTCCAACAACAAAGCCTGCGATGAACGAAAACGAATCTTTCCGTCCGCTTCTTTGCCTAGGCCGACAAGTTTCGCATGTTTCTCAATCAATTCATTCGGTAAACGACCGCGACTTCCGTCCGCCAGCTCCACAAACTCCTGTTTGTTTCTCAGTGCATGCAACAGCTTGGGGAATTCGACGTGTTGATCACCGAAAGCGACGTCGATTTGCAAGTCAAACCAATCCTGACCAGACTCAACCGAAATGTCGAAATGGCCGGAGTTGCGAAGCGGCTTGGAATGCAACAGCACCTTCCACCCCAGTTCACTCAACTTGTCGACCAGAGGCACCAAATGTTTCTTGTGAATGCTGATCAAGTCGTCGTATCGATATTGGCTGGACGAAAATGGGAATTCCACCAGCTCGTTCAAACGCGAAGTCTCCAACTCTTGGTTCCGTTCGATCCAGGTGTTTGTGTCTGGATCGTACGCTTGAGTTCGATGGTCGTCAGACTTAAACAAACTCCCCGCGTAGTCATATGTAACCTCTGCCCCAAGCAGCGATTTTTGATGCGGATGATCGGACAAACTCAACACCGGCTGAAGTTCCGATTGTTTCCGATCGACATTCCAGCTCTCGGGCAACTGAACTTGATTCGCGCCCTGAATCCCCGCAAGCTGCGTTAGAAAATCCTTTCGCTCGGATTTTCGAATCGTGATTGGATACTGGGCTTGAGCATGTTGCCACATCGGTAACAGACTTGGGTTTTCAATTCGGCAGATTCCGCTGCGTGTCAAACACATGCCGTCACTGGCGATTTGGACAATCTGCTCCGGCTCGAGCTCGTTACCATCGCGTTCAATACAAATTATTATCTGCGAGTCTTCTCCCGAGGAATCTTCAATTCGAAATGAGAATCGATAAGGGTCCGCGACATCGCATTGCTGAATTGAATGAAACTCCTCGATCGGCAGCGAGCCATCCAGGGTCCAAAAGAAACGACCGGAGTCAATCAAGGTTTGATACCAACTACTGGCCCATTCCGGTGTGATTTCAAATTCACTGTAGCCTTCTTTTCGATAGTCATATCCCCAATATTGACTTTGATGAAGGCCTTGGGCACCAAGCAATTGACGTGCGATAACTCGATCGGTCTGATCGGGCGACTCCTCCATCTGATGTTCTGAAAGTTCATGGCGACGAAGAACGCCCCACCTTCCATCTTTTTTCAAAGGCTGACTCAATACCTTTAGTTCGAAATGCAACAAGTGGTTCTCGCTGACGTCGATGACATAGACGATCCTCGCACTTGGCGAAGTGATCTTGTTGATCGGAGCCAGATCATCCAGTTCGGACTCAAAATCAGCCTGCTTGAGCATTGCCTGCCATGCGGGAATTGCCGGCTTCGATTTGGATTTGCGATTGGCTTTGGTGTCGCGGCGGTTTGACTTTGATTTTGAACTCGACTTGGAAGCGCCTTGAAGCCGGTGGTAGGCACCGGATTGGTCGACGGCCAGGATCGTGGCCCAAATATGCTTACAGGGAAACCCGTCGTTAAAACGTGGACAATCGCAAGTGATTCGTGCGCCGCTTTGGTCTTTGGCGAATACGAGAGCCACCGAATAGTCGTCAGCATTCCCTTCAACGATTGCATAGAAACCAGTTTTATCGTTTATCAAATCAAAAACACGGTTCTCCTTGAAGTACGTTGCACCGCGACTGCGGTCGAGAGAAGTGAATTGACTACCGAAAAGTTGTTCGAGCGTATTCATCGCGATCCCACCGACTCTGTCCAATAGCCTGTCGGCATTTTACGTAACCAACAAGCCCAAAGTTCGCTTTGAATTTTAACTTAAACTCGCCTATCCCCAATCCCAGTTGCCGAATTCGAATCGATTGAACCGCGGCCCCCGCACTGCTACTGGCGAAATCGTATTTGCCTGACTGACACAACCGTCATCATCTCACGCGCCAAAGAAAGTAGTCCGAAGCGTAAAATGAGGTCGCCGATGTGCGATTTCGCTTACCTTCACTGAACAAGGTCTGCAGTTCACCAAGAACCAAAAATCGGTGATCGGCGAGCCACCCTTTGTTTGCAGACGATTTACCGAAGCGCAGAATACAAATCAATCATGAGCGTCCAAAAACGAAAAGAAGGTTCGCTCCAATGATCCCAACGATTGCAAACAAGACCGAAACATCTACACCGAGTAACGCCCATACAATGCCAACCAGAAATAACGCAGCCAAACTCTTTCGATAGGTTCGCTCAAAATGTCTGGTGCGGTTTACTAGCTTTGGACTGCCGATATTGGACGCGACATGGCAAAAGAACAATGTCAAAGCCAAAATTGAAAAGGCCGACATGAAGCTTGCCGGAATTCTCGTGAAATCTTGAATTTTGAAAACCAAACCTATTGCTCCCGTAGCAACCGAAGCGAGGTACCACCACAGGAATTTTCTTGCCAGCGCTCTGCTTCATGTGGCGCCTTTTGAAATAGTATTCCGGACACAACAAGGCAGAGGAATAGAACAGCTGCAGTTGTCAGCACGGCGATCACCATTATGTACAGCAGCTTCCGTCGACAGCTTGGGAGACAGGAGTCCAAAACAAATTCCCAATATCAAGACGACGGGCAATACAATTCCCAACGCCAGCCCGACCAACAGCAAACCAAACCGACAAAGCGATATTCGTAGACCGTTTGTTCGCCAAGTTTCACAGTATTTTCGTTGACGCCAAACGGCTGAAAGGTCGAATCGCGAGGTGAGTCATTGATTTCGGGCATGCACTGGGCCAAAACGTTTAAGCTACGGACTATTAAGTTTGTGAGTCAATTGGCAAGCGACTTTCCAATTTTTGTCAAATCCTTTTGCCATTCCTTTGTTATATTCTCGCTCTCAGTTTGCTTACAGTAACCAATTGCTCAGCAGCGTCCGATTCAGCCCCAATCGTCATCTAGGCGGTATTCACTTCACCATTTTCGATTTGCTTACGGGCGTTGCAAACTCAGCTACAATTCGACTTTCAATCATCGAAATCAAAACCACGAACACAACAAAAAGCGATGTGAGGGTTCGTATGGATCGACGAACGTTTCTAGCTTCCTCGGCATTGGTTGCAGGCGGACGAATCGCCCCAGCATGCGCAGCCCTGCAGGATTACTCCGACTACACCCAGGACCCGCGTCCCGATGTGCCGGAGGGGACATGCACGGCGGGCGCACTCGACGGCCCGATCTTTGAACGCCCCGCGATGGTCGCCGGCCCAGGAAATGACTCGATCACCATCCTGCAACCCGTCGAGCGAGCCGCTTCCGGTTTTCTCGAATACGCGATTGACGATGGCCCTTGGCAACGAGTCGACGCATTACAAGCGGGCATGCGGCCGTTCGCAGAACACGTTTTGAAATTTCAATTGCCGCCGCTGCCACCCTGCAAGGCAATTCGCTACCGCACCACTGCGACGACTATTGGTTGGGTGAAGACGAAACAGTTTTATCACGGCACTCTCGTCCAAGGCCCACCACAAACCACTGAGCCTCAGACGTTTCAAACGCTTGCCCCCAACGCAGTCTCGACACAGTTTGTGGTCTGGAACGACACGCACGAAAATAATGAGACCCTGGACGCATTGCGTAAACTGACAGCCGAGCGCACACCCGACTTTCTTGTTTGGAACGGAGATCAGTCCAACGACTGTCATTTCGAACGCGACATGCCTGAGCAGTTTATCTGTCCAACGCGTTCGGCGATTGCGGATCGCTGGCCCCTCGCCTATGTTCGCGGCAATCACGAATGTCGCGGCCCGGCGGCTTGGTCATTGAAGGACTTCACAGGCTCCCCATTAGACCGTTTCTACTACGGGTTTCGCAGCGGGCCGCTGGCAGCGATCGTATTGGATACCGGAGAAGACAAGCCCGATGACAGTCCGTACTACGGCGGCTTGGCAGCGTTCACCCAAATGCAAACCGAACAAGCACGTTGGTTGCAGGCCGTGGTTCAGGAAGAGTGGTTTCGCAGCGCTCCGCACAAAATCCTGTTCTGCCACATTCCGTTGTGGTTCAACCAACCTCGCATTCCCAACAATTCGTTTGACGGCCACAAAATTTGTCGTGAGCTGTGGACGAAGACCTTGGTGGACGCCGGTGTCAAACTTGTGATCTCCGGTCACACGCATGACTTTCTCTGGATGCCGGCCAATGAGTCGCAGCCCATCTCCCAATTAGTCGGCGGCGGACCCAAGCCCCAACACGCGACAATCATCACGGGACACGCGAATGCAACGGACTTGAAACTGCAAATGCACACATTGGATGGAACGTGCGTTGCCGCGGTGACGATTCCGGCATAAGCTCCCGCTTAACTCTCTGGTTTTTGAGGAAACTATTCATCATGCCTTTTGCCAAACGACAAATGAGTCAAGTACCAAGCATGTGGTTCGCGATCTTGTTCTGTGTTTTCGTGATCGCATCCAAAGACTCCCGCGTGCTCGGCCAAGAGAACTCGCCCCCAGACCTTTGGCAATTTGATGGTCGCACGGACCTGCAAATCAGTGGCATCTATCCGCACCTGACGACCTACGGGATCTACTCCCAAGCTGGCGGGCATTTCCTGCCCCGACACGAGGAATGCGGCATAGGTGCCATTGTTCCTTGGGCCAACAAACTGTGGATGGTCACGTACGCGCCTCATATGCCCAATGGCAGCGAACACAAACTTTATTCCATCGACGATGACTTGGCACAACCCATGACGGTCTATCCTGAAAGCGTTGGTGGAACACCGGCAGGCCGCATGATCCACGCCGAATCCAATCAACTCCTGATCGGGCATTACCTGATCGATGATCACGGCAACGTACGAGTCATTTCGCCCAAAGCGATGCCGATGCGCGTCACCGCCATCGCCAGGCATCTGACGGATCCCCAACACAAGGTCTACTATATCGACATGGAAGGCGCGATTTGGGAGGCCGACGTGAACACGCTGAAGGCCACCCAATTGTTCAAAAAACCCGTCCCTGGCTGGCACGGCAAAGGCGGTTATACGTCACAAGGCCGACTGGTCGTTTCGAACAACGGTGAACTCAGCGTCGGTGACTATCGCGACGTGCTGGTTGGAGGCAAATCGCAAATACCGGAAGAACGTGGTGTGCTGGCCGAGTACGACGGACGCGAGTGGCGCATCGTCGAACGGCGTCAATTCACGGAAGTCACCGGGCCAAACGGAATTGCAGGGGGCAGCGATGGCAACGAACCGATCTGGTCCGTCGGCTGGGACCACCGCAGCGTTCGGCTTAAACTCTGCGACAGCGGAAACTGGTACACCTACCTGCTTCCCAAAGCGGCCTATTGCAATGATGCCAGCCACGGGTGGTACACCGAGTGGCCGCGCATCCGGGAGGTCACGGATGGTCGTTGGATGATGGACATGCACGGCATGTTCTTTGAATTCCCCAAATCATTTTCGCGTGCAAACTCTGCCGGGATCAAACCGATCGGCAGCCACCTTCGCTACGTACCCGACTTTTGTGCGTGGAACGGCAAACTGGTGTTGGCGTCCGACGAAACCAGTATTCAGGGTAACCCGCTAGCCGGTCAGCCGCAAAGCAACCTGTGGTTTGGCTCGTACAACGAATTGCAACACTGGGGGCCAGCAAGCGCTTATGGCGGCCCATGGGTTGAGGACAACGTCAACGCTGATACGAACTCCGATCCGTTTCTGATCGACGGTTTCGATCGGCATGGTTCACTTGAGCATCGGCCCCCAACCGTCGCGTGGCGACGTGACATTCACTATCGAAGTCGATCGAAAGGGCAATGGCCAATGGGAAGAACTAGACACAGTCTCAGTTCCCAGCGACAGTTACCGACCGTACACCTTGCCCCAAGAACTCCAAGCTGTGTGGATTCGATTTCGAATTGACAAGGCTGCAGTTGCGACTGCGTTCCTGCACCTCACGACGTCTCGATTTGCTGATGGCAATCATCCAGAGAACAAAGCCCTCTTCGCCGGCCTTGCCGATGTTGGTGAAACGAATGCGCACCGCAAAACTTTATGCCGCCAAACGAAATCGCAACTTGCGATTGATCGACGATGGCAACCGGTATTTTGAATTCTCCAAATCTGACTTTTCATTTTTGCTTGATACTCCTGACGATGAACTGGCGAAACGCATTGCCGTTGAGCCTGAATTTTCAGTGGATGCTGCTTCGGTCGTTGTTTCATGCCGTGGCACAAACTACCGATTGCCGAAAGGCGACGCGGCATTTGATCAGCCGTTTGTGTGGGGAAGTCCGCGTGCAATGCGCGAGGTGGAATCCGAACGGCACCTCGCAAACATCCACGGCACGTTTTATGAACTTCCGCTCATTGAAAATGGAGAACCGCCACTCTGGAATCTCGTGCGTCCCGTTTCCAGTCACTCCAAGCAAATCGCCGACTTCTGCTCGTGGAATGGCCTTCTCGTACTCAGTGGAGTTCGCGCGGACGCGACGCCCGATGGCCACGTTTTTGCGGATGACGAACATGATATCGGCGTTTGGTTCGGTGGCGTGGACGACCTTTGGAAACTTGGCAAACCGGTGGGCCGCGGCGGTCCGTGGCTTAACACCGATGTCAAGGCACAAGTGCCATCCGATCCCTATCTGATGCGCGGATACGATCGCAAATCCGTTTCACTTTCGCATCAATCGAACGTCCCGGTTTCAATTCAATTGCAAATCGACATCGATGGTCATGGACATTGGGTCGATTATCAAACCATCACAGTCCCGGCGAGACAGACCGTTGCGTACCAGTTCCCGGAATCATTTTCGGCAGCCTGGATTCGCACCGTCAGCTCCATCGACACCACCGCAACAGCGTTGTTTGTATACAACTGAAACGAACAGGGGGTCGGGAGTCTTTTTTTGGATCGTCGATTCCTGAACGGCGATTCACGTTTCTCCAGCCAGAGGAAATATGAATGACTGACAACAAAAAAGACTCTCGACCTCGCATTCAATCACCTTCGATACATCGGAGACAAGACATGCCATCCAATCGCCTCAGATTAATGCGAGACACTTGCCGAACGATCATATTGGCCCTTGCTCTGGCCTTTTCGACAACCGTTCTCGCTCGTGCGCAAGAGCCCCCCGATGCGAGCAAAAACAAGGAACGCGTTGAGGGCATCAACGTATCAATTATCAATGCGTTTACGATCGACGACCAAGCGTTCGAATGGAACTGGGGCGCCTGGGATCAAGAGAAAATCATTTCTTTCGGCCAGTTTCAATACACGGTCTACTGGGCCAAAGATGGTTCGCTGGCAATCGGCAGACGCAACCTTGATTCGAACGAAACGCAGCACATTTACCTATCGCAGTACAAGCTTTCGAAGAATGATCGACATCGAAATACCTGCCTGGGCGTCAGTCGTGACGACGGGCGACTTCACGTGTCATTCGACCATCACAACGATCCACTGCGATACCTGAAATCCAAGGCTGATTTTCTTACCCATCCGCCGGCCGTGATGACAGCGGATGATTTTGAAGCCGCACAGCCGATGCTAGACGATCCAGCTCTGGAAGAATCGGTGACCTATCCACGATTCATCATGGACCGCGATGGAATTTTGTTTTTTTATTACCGCAACGGTGGCAGCGGAAATGGCGACAACTTTCTGCACCGATACGATCCAGCATCAGGCACATGGACACGCATCGGCATGGTTGCCAGCCGCCGTGGAACGTATCCGGACTGGGAGACCAGCACGTCTCGAAACGCCTATTTTCAAGACATTCGATTTGACGATAACAACCGCCTGCACGCAATCTGGGTGTATCGAGAAACGTCTCGAACCTGGGCAAGCAACCACGATTTGCATTACGCCTTCAGCGACGACCGCGGGATAACCTGGAAAAATAATCAAGGTGACCAGATTGCGGATTTGCCAAACGGCGACCCAATTGAGTTGTCAGATCCTGGCTTGGTCGTTGTTGACATTCCGGTCTATTCCTGGTTGATGAACGCGGGCCCCATGAATTTCGATTCGCAAAATCGGCCGCATCTTGTGACGTATAAAGCGCGAGAGGTTCAAACACGAGAGCCTGTCGTGCATGACCCTTCGCAAAAAGTGCTGGATCAATTGGTGTTTGTTCATTATTGGCGTGACGACGATGGAACGTTTCGGGGCGGTGCGGCGATCCCTCCCGATCAAGATGGCGTGTGTCGTGGCGATCTGGTTTTTGACGCCGATGACAACTTGATCTATTTCTATCCGACTCCGGCGGGGATCAAATACTATTGGTCGGCTGCGGATGACCAATGGAAGACCTTCCACGGCCCTTACGCCCTAACCCATTCCGAATTCACAGCTCCCCAACGCAATTCAACGAAGCACGATATCGTTCGCTGGAAAACCCAGGGCATCCTCTCCTTCACCGCTCAACCCCAATCCGGCGGCTTCGCTATCTTGGATTTTAAGATTGAGAAGTAACGCTTCCATCTCCGAACCAGTTCAGAGCGACGCTTTGGTTGACTCAGTCAAGCATTGTTGGTGGTGATGCGCGGTTTAGAAATATCAGCGCGTCGTAGCGGTCGGTGAGGGAGTAATTGCGATCGTAGTAGATCTGTCCATTTCTCATGGGGGTGTAGCCGCCTGAACTTGCCCGCATCGTTACGGTGTCTGGTATCGGCTCATTCGCTCTCAATCCTGATCGGATGTTGAGCAGGTAGTTTGGGCTCCCCAATCGCGACATGTGACTTGTCAACGAGCCGTCTACGGGTTTCGGCACATCATGCAACCAACCATCTTCGCCTGGCGCACGATAGGTGCCTTCACCGAAATCAAACCCCAACGCAAAATACGATTCACCATACGCCTTGTCGAGTTGACGTCCCAGAACATCGTAACCGCCATTTCCATGCTGTTTCCAAACATGTTCATTGTGGGCCCAGACAATTGTCTTCGGGCTTTCACAGTACGACCTGGTCCACTGGACGTTCAGGAACATGAAGTAGTCTCGCATCTGATGCTTGATCCGCTCATCCGATTGCATCGCAGCGGAAACAAATTGTTCCAGAACAACCAAATGCCGGCGCATCAAGTCGTATTCAGCGGCACTGGATTTTGAAACGTAGTCACTTTTGTTTTCATCAAAGGCATTCCGAAGCTCAACCAGCAAGTTCACATGCTCGCGAAGGGCGTCGTCAGACATCGGCTGCCACAGATAAAAAAATTCTTTGGCAGACGCCGTTGCACTACCAATTCGATCCATTCCGAACGCATCCCAAACGGAAGTTGATACCGGATCAACCGTATCAAGGTACGCTTTGATCTGTTGCAACGACCGATCAACGTACTGCATCTCCATCCCAAACAGTTGAACTCGATTGTCGTGTGTTGCATTGAATTCTCGCAACCAGTCAAGCAAGTCTCGAAATTCCGCAACCTTGAAATACCAAAGCGGCATCCCTTTCAAAATTGCGTCGATGTCGTCACGCTCGCCAGAAATGTATTCGTTGAGGTACACTACTTCGCCGAAAGTAGCTTCGAGCATGATCAGTGAAAACTCTCGCTCGGTTACAAGAAACCGAATCAATGCGGATTTCATTTGAAAGATTTCGGAGATGCCATGACTGGTTTCGCCCAAGCCAACGACTTTTACGTCTCGCATTTCGTTTGAAATTAGGTCCTTTGCCGCATCAGACAGCTCGAAATCGGGCCCAAGTTCGACTCCGTGCCGAGACACCCAGTCATCGGCGATTGCCGCATCAGTTTGAACGACAATACCGAACAACAATATCATAACGGCCATCAGAAACGGAAATTTGAGACTCGTCGAGTACTTCATGGGACGGTGCACCTTTGTCCTGGTCATCGAATGTCCTGGTCATCAAAACAAGTCCTTACTGACTACAGCAAATATTGAGCTCAAGCGAGACTTCGTAAATGTTTACAAGCAATTCCCTTTAACGTCAATGAAAGATCGCAGCCAATAGAAATTTGGCAAAGCGTGCCCAAGAATCTCGCTGGTGCTCTTGACGCAGGCTGCATGGAAATCAACATCCCGGCAGGACTCGGACCTGAGAGCCCAATGGTTCGCAAGTCCGCTGCAGCCCAAATCAAATCGCTTGTTTACCCTGTTTTTGGAAGTCAGTCCGGGCGGGGCTCAAACCAGCTTGACAAATAAATGGTTGATTGATAAACTAATTGCATCAAAGAAGCAACTGAAGGATTTCGCGTGTCAAAACTAGGTCGCCAACTCAAAAAACGAAATGAATTTGAATCAATTGAGGCCGAGGTTGTGATTAGTGTTTTGCGCACGAATGAACTGTTCCAACATCGTTTTGCGCAGCTTTTCCGAGAATTTGAACTCAATCAAGCTCAATACAACATCCTGAGGATTTTGCATGGTGAGGGCGACAAGTTGCCTTCTCTGGAGATTGCCAGCCGCATGATCTCGGTCGTACCCGCGATCACAGGTCTGATTGACAAACTGGAACGCAAAGAATTGGTCGAACGTGAGAGATGTCGTGACGATCGAAGAATCTGGTACGTAAAGCTCACGAATAAAGGAAGCGATTTGGTCGAATCCATGCGAGAGCCAAATTCCGCCATGCACAGATCGCTGGTGGGACACATGACGAAGAACGATATGAAAGACTTGCTGGCGTTGCTTGAAAAAGCGCGTGCATCATTCAGCCAGTAACTTTTTTTTGGACAATTAATTGACCGATAAACTATTGAGCAATAGTCTTTATTTTCCATTCATTTACTTTGGAGCATACGGTGATGCATCGATCTGAACAGACCCAACACCCTCTTTTTAATCCCTACAACATCAATGAAATCAAGTTGGAAAATCGTTTCGTGATGGCACCCATGACTCGCTCGCGAAGTGACCAGCCTGGTGATATCCCCAACGACTTGATGGCCGAGTACTACTCACAACGTGCTTCAGCCGGTTTGATCATTTCCGAGGCGACTCAAGTCTCGCAACAAGGCAAAGGCTACGCTCGAACTCCCGGGATTTATTCTCCACCGCAAATTGAGGGCTGGAAGAAGGTGACCGATGCGGTGCACCAGGCAGGTAGCAAGATGTTTCTGCAACTCTGGCACGTGGGGCGTGTCAGCAACAGTCGAGTCAATGGTCTGCAGCCGATCGCTCCATCAGCAATCCCGGCGCGTGACACGAAGGTCTATGTTTTCGACGGAGCTCCCAATGGGGATGCAACGATGATCCCCACCGAAGCGCCTCGAGAAATGACGGCTGAGGACATCAATGATGCGGTGCAGCAGTTCGCTCAAGGTGCCATTAATGCAGTTCAGGCTGGATTCGATGGCGTCGAAATTCACGGAGCCAATGGCTATTTGATTGACCAGTTCCTGCGGAGCAACTCCAACCATCGCGATGATCAATACGGTGGCAGTGGACGGAACCGCATACGCTTTCTGGAGGAAGTCACTCAGGCCGTTGTTGAACAAGTGGGTTCGGAACGCACCGGTGTCAGGCTTTCACCGTTCATCACGTTCAAAGATATGGCTGATCCGGAAATTCTGGACACTATCATGATTGCCGCTGAGCGGCTGCAACAACTCGGAGTGGCCTACATCCATTTGTGTGAAGCGGATTGGGACGACGCTCCCGTGGTTCCGGAGTCGTTTCGGCAACAACTGCGTCAAGTTTTCCGCAATACGATCATCGTCACTGGAAGTTATACGCCGGATCGCGCGGCCCATGTACTCTCGAAAGGCTACGCTGACCTCGTGGGTTTCGGGCGAAAATTCCTCTCCAACCCGGACTATCCTCAGCGGGTGGCAACGGGAGCACCTCTGAATGAAATTTCAGATCCGCATACGTTGTTTGGAGGCGGTGGCGCGCGTGGATACACGGACTATCCATTCTTGATCGCCAATGATTGATTGAAGACTCTGTTTCGCAAGGAGAAAGTCATGAAGGCTACCCCATCCACTTCAGAAACCTTGAACAGGAGAACCAAGATGACATCACGAAGAAACTTTTTGACCACAACAACAGCCGCCGCTGGCATCGCCGCCTTTGGCATCGGCGGTCGGGCCAAGTCAGCAGATGCCGTCGTGCAAAGAGAAACAAAAGACGCCTTTTGGCCAGACGGAATCCGTCTTGTGATTTCGATTTCAAGCCAATTCGAAGCCGGCGGGCAACCCGAGTTTGGTACCGAAAGTCCGTTCTCCGGCAACCCACTGCCGGAGGGAACGCCGGACCTGCCAGCCAATACGTGGTTTGCTTATGGCTACAACGAAGGCTTCCCGCGTTTGATGGATCTTTGGGACAAACACCATGTGAAAGCCACCTCGCACATGGTCGGTGACGCGGTCGTCAAAAACCCGCAGTTGGCAAAAGAGTGGGTTGAGCGGGGCCATGAAGCTGCCGCCCATGGAATGGCCTGGGATGACCAATGGGACATGAACTACGAAGAGGAATTGAAGTTCGTCCGCGATGGCGTCGAAGCAGTGCGAACGGCAACGGGTGAGACCCCGGTCGGCTACAACTGCAATTGGCTTCGTCGTAGCGTGAACACGCTGAAAGTCCTGCAGGAACTTGGCTTCACCTACCATATCGATGACCTGTCCCGTGACGAGCCGTTTACTGTCCCCGTCAACGGCAAGCCATTCTGCGTGGTGCCTTACACGCTGCGTTGCAATGACATCGCCTTGATCGAAGGTCGCAACTTCTCATCGCAACAATTCGGCCTTCAAATCAAAGACGAATTTGATCAGCTTTATGCGGAAGCCGGTAGTCGCCGTCGCATGATGTCCATCAGTACTCACGACCGCATCGGTGGCACACCAGCGATCATCAAGGTACTCGACGATTTCCTGACCTATGCCAAAGGGCACAAGGGTGTTGTATTCATGCGAAAGAAAGAGATTGCCGAGTTCGCAATGAACAGCGACTCAACGGTTCACGAAAAACGCGAACAATAATCGATTGGGTTTTTGAGGCGCGGAATTGACAACAGGAACGGAGAATGGGTCGCATGAGTGAGCAAGGAAACGAATTCACAAACGCCACCGATTCTATCGGTGGCGTCAAAGTCTTCGAGAACGAGCGCCTGCGGGTCTGGCAAACCCAGCTCGAGCCTGGCGAGCGGTTGCCAGCACATCGACATGCTCGACCTTATTTTTGGACGGCTACAACGGCCGGACAATCACGCTCCCGCTATGCCGATGGTCGTGTCGTCGAATCCGAGTACAAGACCGGGGATACCAGGTTTTTTGATTTAACAATCGCAACAGGTTTCGTTCACGATCTTGAAAACACCGGCAGTACTCGGCTGTGTTTTGTGACCGTCGAATTCAGCAGTCGGGAAAACCCATTCTCCGAGTCACAATAGCGAAAGATAAAGTCACGCAGACATGGTTGTATTTCCATGGCGTCCTGATTCTCATGTCATGGCCACAATTCCAATCGGCTTGAGGGAAAATCGATGGGCAGGTTTCCGATGGCGATCCAGGTGCAACCAAGGTGACTTTCGACAAATGCGTTTATCGTTTTACTTCCTGATGAAGCCAGGCTTTGGCGAATGTCCAGTATCGTTCTGCGGTGCTTAAACCAATGCCTAACGCACCTGCCGCCTCCGCGTTCGTCATTCCGGCGAAAAAACGAAGCTTAACCAACTTGGCCTTGATGGGATCCACCATCTCGAATCGCTTGAGTGCTTCGTCCAAGTCAAGTAATTCCTCGGCGATCGGTGACTCGACCACTTCTTCGTCTGCCAGCTCCAACTTCTGCCATCCACCTCCGCGTTTGAGCGATTTCTTTTGTCTCGCCATTTCTACGAGGATTCTTCTCATGGCTTCGGCTGCTGCGGCAAAGAAATGGTTTCGGTTTCCCAGGTTGTATCACTGGGACCGACCAGTCTCAAAAAGCTTCATTCACCAAAGCTGTCGCTTGGAGCGTGTGTCCGGGCTTTTCCTGGGCCATCTTCACTTGGGCCAAACGTCGCAATTGTGCGTAAAGCGACTCGAACAATTCCTGCGTCGCACCCGACTCGCCCGCCTGGATTCTGCTAAGGATCAGCGTAATCGGCTGCCCGCCGTCGCTGTTCTCGTTTTGCGAACTCTCAGCCACAAGAACGACTCCTTTCCAAAAAGCCCCAATTTCCAAAATCAGCGAGGGTTTGTTCCGTTGTTTTCGCACTGTGAATAGACACCATTCCGTGAGAACAACCAACTACTAGCAATTCGAGGTTCAAAATGCATGGGTTTTTCAAATTCAAGCTCCACGCGATGCAACTGGCTGCCCTTTTCATGTTAGTCGCCTACTCTGGGGTCGCGACTGGTCAGGAAAGTACAAGCAAATTTGACTTGGTTCGCGCCACGGAACTACCACCAAGCCACTTTGCCCAGATTTTGGGTTCGGTTGGTGGAAATCTGAAATTCGAGTTCCAAATTCTGGACGGTGACGGGAGTCCGCTGAAAAATGCCGAGTTACCGCTTACTTGGGACGAGGGCAAGCAGACGATCCAAACTGACGATCAGGGGATCGTAAGCATTACATTTTCGCCAACGAACTACAAACAGCTTTCAATTGACCTACCCTCGGGGACGCAATGCAAACTGATCCACTCACCCATTCAAATGATGCAATCGGGGGGGCAAATTCCTCCAGGTGCTAAAATCATGAGCGGAACGCCCGCTGCCGACAAAAGCAGTAAGGGCCCTCCCAAACCTGCAATCGACTTGAACGCTATTTACAAGTCCAACTTGGTGGGCAAGCCGGCGCCGGAACTCGCGATTGAGGAACTGACGGGAGCAAAGGAAGGCTCCGAAGCAAAATTGTCATCCTTGAAGGGCAAGGTTGTGGTTCTGGATTTTTGGGCGACATGGTGCAAGCCATGTGTTGCCGGCTTTGAACATCTGAATGAATTGCAATCTGAACTTGGCGAAGATTTCGTGTTTATCTCGATTACTGACGAGAGTCCCGAAGAGGTCGCCGAAACGTTGGAGAGTCATCCCTTGGAAACCTGGGTTGCTTACGATACGGATGGATCAACGTTTCAGGATTACGGTGTCAAGGCTCGACCCACGGCGGTTGTCATCACACAGGACGGCAACATCGCTGCGGTAACCAACCCCAGTCTCATTTCGGCAGATGCTTTGCGAGACCTTGCGGCGGGGAAACCGTGGAACAGCTTTCCCGCAAGGAACGGTGCGTCGCCCGGGACTCCGCAACCTAAGGACATTTCGCCAACGGATGTCAGCAAACCGTACAAGTTAAGTAGCAGTGAACTGCTACCCCCCAGGATGGCTCAGGGGATTGACAGAATCCTTGAGCAAATATCCCAGGTATCCAATCTGGAAATGGACTCCATTGGTCTCCTGCTGAGTTTCGAAGACTCTGAGGGGCAGCCCGCACGTGGGTTATCCATCTGGCTCACTGAAAATGGCCAGCGAAAAGAACTGACCACCAATTTTCTGGGGCGATTGACCGTTCCTGTCACAAAAGCAAACGCTGACTCGCTTCAAATCGAGGTTCCTGCCGGCGTCCGTGTAATCCGTCCCCACGGTGATGCGATTTCAGTTGGCGGTGGAGTAAAGCAGGGAAATGAGAAAGGGAATAATAAGCTGCTAGACGGCTCGAACCTCAGTTCGATGACAGACTCATCGTATTCGTATGAAGTCTTGTGCGCACCGGAACACCGTGCCGATTCTAGGCGATACCTTGAGTTGTTGGCAGACATTAAATCAAAAACAGAATCGTTGCTCTCCATTTCACTATCACGCGATTATGGAATAATCATTGTTGATCAAGATCAACCCGGTAGTGTTGCGTTCAAAGGTTCCCCACGTTTTCCAATTCAACTCAAAGCCAATCTTGATAAAGATGTTTTGGCAAACTGGGTGACGGTACACGAATGGGTCGAAGGAACCTTAACAACCGACTACAACTTGAATTACGGTCGCGATTCAAATCTTCGGTTCGTAGGAGATGGGCTCGCCGAACTTGCAGCGTATGAATATTGTTTGGCGAAAGGACTGGACCTCGATTCACATCTCAATCGATACCGCGACCGTCTTCAAACGCTCATTGAAGAGGGAGAAACTGAATTCGATCTGCTGTCACAGTTTCCAGTCGCCCGCCAAATGGCAGAACCTGACTCAAAGATTCTTGCTGGCTATGTGATCAGTTTTCTGTTTTGGGAGCAAATCAAAAAAGAAACGGGCGAGAAAACTATTAAAGAATTGGTTCAGCGGATGAAGAACAATTCAGAATTGAATTCGAATGACATACTAACGATTTTGAAGGAAATATCCGGAAGAGATTATCCCACCAAGATCAATCTGGAAAAAGCGTTGAGCTACCTCGAGAGCTTGCAAGCATCGGATGGCGATCGATCCAATTAGTCCGGAGTTTTGTCTAGTCATGATTGATGATGCGGCAAATTCAATTGATGAAGAGTCCTTGTTCAATCAGGCCCTGGACTTCAACGCAGGGCGGGAGCGAGAATGCTTTCTGAATGCAGCTTGTTCAGGCAACGAAGCGTTGAAAAAGCGAATCATGTCGCTCTTGGATTCCCATGAGAAGCAGTCATTCATTCTTAACCGTCAAACAGCGATCAATGACCTTTGGAACCATTCCGATGAATCAAGTTCAAGGCTGAATGGTTTTCAGCCAGGTGCGGTCGTTGATGGTTATCGGCTTTTGCAATGGCTTGGTGAAGGAGGCATGGGCGTTGTCTATCGCGCCGAGCAAGTTGCCCCTGTCCAGCGTGAAGTCGCGATTAAGATCATCCGGCCAGGAGTGGATTCAGGGAGCATTCTTGGACGATTTGAGGCCGAGCGTCAAACGCTTGCATTGATGGAGCATCCCAACATTACTCGAGTGCTGGATGCAGGGACCACATCCGACGGGCAATCCTATTTTGTCATGGAACTTGTCAATGGCACTTCGATTACCGAGTTTTGTGATTTGCATAAGGCCACGGTTAGACAGCGTTTGGAGTTGTTTCAACAAGTATGCGCCGCCATACATCATGCCCATCAGAAAGGGATCATTCACCGTGACATCAAACCGTCAAATGTTATGGTGACTTGCCATGAGGGCGTGCCCGTTCCCAAGGTGATTGATTTTGGCATTGCGAAAGCCCTTGAGCGACCGTTGGATGAAACGATCCTGCAGACTCAGTTTGGTGAACTGATCGGTACGCCGCAGTACATGAGCCCGGAACAGGCTGAGATGGGAGGTGTCGATATTGATGTCAGGTCGGACGTGTATTCGCTTGGAGTTTTGCTGTATGAACTGCTGACAGGCACAACGCCATTGGGTTCTGAGCAAATCAAAGAAAAGGGTTTGCTGAAACTCTTTGAAACGATCCGCGACCACGAGTCAGAAACGGCATCGCAACGGGTTACACACATCAACGAATCGACGTTATCGATTGCGTCCCATCGACAATCAACGCCACATGTCCTTGGGAAGTTGCTCAAAGGTGACTTGGACTGGATCACTGCCAAGGCGTTGTCGAAGGACCGGAATGATCGTTACGAAAGCGCGGCAGCGCTCCGAAATGACGTTGCTCGTTTTCTGGCCGGCGAGCCAACCGAAGCTGCGGCTCCAACCTTGGGTTATCGGGCAAAGAAATTCATCGCCAAACATAAGTGGGCAACGCTGCTGACTTTGTGTCTGGTCGTCGCCCTGTTCGTAGGCACAGGTGTTAGTGTGTATTTTGCCGTTCAGGCTTCGATAGCCCAGAGAGTTTCAGATCTTCGGCTGCTTGAACTCACTGCGGAAAAGAGAAAATCGGATCGTCAAAGAATTCAAGCCGAAGCAGCGATGAAGCGGGCAGAGATTGCTGAAGCGGAAGCGATTGAGCTGGGACGGCAACGGCAAAACGATGCTGTGGTGTCACGTGCCATGGCCCGATTTGTCCTCGAACGCTCCCCGTCGACGATCCAGGGAGAAGCACTGAAGCAATTATTGGATTCACCCGAATCGATGCGGCTTGCCTCAAGCACGCCCATAATCACGAAATCGGGCGCCATTCAAATCGAGAGAATACCAAGGGAGCCGTTTCAGGCAAAGGTTGCGAAGAACCCAGCAGAAGACAAAGCAATCGGGAGCGAATCACGGACCCTCATTTCTTCGAGTGTTGCCGCCGTCGAATTCGGTTTGTCGCATCGTCGACTGCTGGAGATTACACTTGACGAACAGAGAAAAGAGTTTGGCCCGAACGATCCGTTTGTAGCGGCCACATCACTCCAACTGGGTATGCAGTTATTGGAGGAAAAACAACCGAGCGAAGCCGAAGCCTATTTGCGCGAGGCGTTGGTTATTCTAAAAAATTCAAAATCGATCGTCTCGAAAGACGACAAGACCCTGTATCAACAAGTGGTTGAATTGTTAATCAAATGTCTGGAGGAACAGGGCAAGACCGAAGATGCCGATCAATTGCGGACGAAACACCATGTTTCGAATCTTTGAGTCTTCACAAAAACTGCATTGGCAACAGAATCGAACCGTTCAATCAGCTCAGCAGCCGTCCCGCACGTTAATTGCAATTCTTGAATCAAGATTTGTCCAACAGCTCATGTAAGACGTCCTGTTTACGACAACGCGTTGTTCAGCACCCCCAGCAGGATTCGAACCTGCAACCTATTGCTTAGAAGGAAATTGCTCTATCCAGTTGACCTATAGCGGCGTGTTTCAAATTTTACTCGGTCCGCTGAAGCTGCAAAACGACGGGTTCGATTTGGAAAAATCTGAACCGACATTTGAAGCGATGGCAACGATGTTGTGGGGCCTGAAATCCGAGTGTCCAGTAGGGCAAAGGTTCCTTTCTCCGCAGCAAAAATGGCGACCCTTTCTACACCTTTCGGCACCGACATGGCCGGATTTGCCAGTTGGGCGACTTTCGCCTTCCCCGTAATTCGCGGGACAGAATGATTTGCACGGACTTGCCAAAATTCGATTTTTCATTTTAGAAGTCAGTTGCAGCCGATTTTCGGACAGTTGCTCTTGCCTCTTTTCCGCACGGCAATTCGATAGCTCCAGCAAGCCAACGAAACTTGTTGATCAAACTCTGACGTGTCAATTGCGAAATACATTGAATTCAATATTGCTGCCTCCGAAGACGCAGTGAGTGGCTTTTGTGAAAGTCCGCATCTTCGGCTTCAAAAAATATTTTCGACATACTTTTGCGGATTGCGATCGAACAATGGAAACATCGTGCTTTGGATTTGAATCATCAACCGATGGCCGGGCTTGAACGTGTGGCAAACATCTAACAACTCGACTTGTATCGGGGTCGGTTCACCAGCAACAAGCGGTTGAGGATGACTGTAGCTTTCGCGAAACCGTCCACGAATACAGCCGATGCGAACCAACTGTTGATAGCCGTTCATTTTCAAAATGGGTTTGTCGGAGGGGAGTGGCTGGCGGTCCATCGGGTAGACGTCGATCAGTTTCACAATCAAATCAGCGTCGGATTGATCCGTCGCAAATTGCAGGTGCGCAGTCAGTGGTCCGACCAATTGTGTGTTTTCGGAAATCGGTTCAGATACAAAGGTCAATACGTCTGGCCGCTTGCTGGCGAAACGCTGATCGTCAGTCATGTAATGGCCTTGCGGGAATAAACTAAACGCGTCACCTTCGACGTACGGCACCGGCTTGGCTGGGTCGCTAATGAATTCAAAACAAAGATCGGAGTCCTCGGGAGCATTGGCAGTCAGAGTTTCGTTCGCATTCAAATAGAGCCGCTGCCGGCGAGTATTCTTAGGTGGGTAGTCGCCGTATTGCAGCCACTTTTTTGTTCCGGTGTCAAAAATGGACGCCTCAGGTAATTGCGAATCGGATTCGTCGCGCAACTGACTTTCAAGCCACCTAAACTCGAAATCCCGCTGATAGGTCTGTGCGATATCATCGCCAAAGAAGACGTTTCCAACATAACATTGCGTTGCCGTCTCGCGATGTTGTCCGTGTGACCAAGGGCCTACAACCAAACGACAATCCGACTCAGGGTTTTGAGACTGGATAGTTTGGTACGACTTCAAGAAACCATACAAGTTCTGTTCGTCATTCCAGCCACCAACGATCAAAACCGGACATTGGATATTTTGCAAGTATTGCAATGAATTGTGCTGTTGGCGAAATTCGTCGTAATTGGGGTGGGTTTTGAGGAACGTCCAAAAGTAGTTTTCGGGCCCAACCAAATCGTCGAAGTTCTTCAGCGATCCTTTCTTGAGAAAGAATTCGTAACTGTCTTTGGCCAGACCAAATCGTTTTGCATCGGCCCAGTAATCAAGTTTATTCTCCCACCATGGCCCTTCCTGACGATCTGTCTTTGGCGTGCCAAACCAATCCAAAACTGGTGTGTATGCCAGCGCGAACAATCCGTTGCGCCCGAAATCCTCAAAGAAAATGTCGATCGAGGGTGCTGCTGCCAACACCGCTTTCAGGTTTGGATGTGCGGAGACTGCGCCCATCAAAGCTGTCCAGCCCGAATAAGAATGACCCCATATTCCGACACGATCATTGTGATTGTCGACATTGGTCAACAACCACTCGATTGTGTCGTAGGTATCGGTAACTTCGTCAATTCGGCTGGAATCCGCCAGACTGTATGCCGGTTTCAAGTTTTCGAATTCTGGATCGCCATCGCTCATCGCGCGACCACGCAGATCCTGAAAAACAAAGATGTAACCCGCCTCGACGAGGTCTCGGTTGTACATCAGCGTTTCGAGCTGTTCCTCGCCATACGGATTACAACCGTAAGGTGTTCTTGTCAGCAAAATCGGATATTGCTCGCTTTTGTCCGCAGGTGAATAAACGGCGGTGTACAGCGTCACTCCATCGCGCATCGCGAGTCGATGTTCGGTCTTGGTGTAGGCACGATTCGAATGCTGCGCGACGCCAACGGACTCAAGGCACTGGCTCAAACACAGCAAGATGAACCAACAATAAACGGTACCGATCGACAGTTTGCGTCGCATCAAGCGCAAGGCAACGAGCATCACAGATAACTCCATATTTGGCTTCGACCATTGGCTTTATGATTACTGTACCAAACACAAATCGGAAACATGATCACCAACAAACAAAACCATGAAACGTAAACCAATGGCAAGATCTGGAAGCCGTATTTTTCTGGAATAGACTCAGCGTAGACGGCTCGAAACGCAAAAATAGGTGTCCCACGTACGATCCAATACGTCAAAATGGAGGCAGCGTGAAGCAAATAAAAATGAACACAATAAAAAAACAGGGGAACTCTTCCAAACACGCTGAGCCAGCGAATGACTGCCGATTTTGAAGGCAGACGATCGAGTAAACCGAAGCTGACAAGCATGGGCCCCAACGTCATCAACAGGAAAGCCAATGAAGGCGGGTATTAATACAATTCAAAAACGACATCGTCGTCTTGCCGATAGCGATCGACAAATTTGGCCTCGTCGTAACGGCTCCATCAGCAGTAGAACTTGCCGATACAGCTTGCCAATTCCAGGAGTTTGGATCGCCGTAATGATTGGCTCCCCGCACGATCAGGAATGCAACGATCAAAGTCAAGCCGGTGGCGAACAGTACCTTTCGACGATTTTCTGGCGGCAATCTAAGCACTGGGGCAAAACCGTAACCCGCTGCAGCCACACCAAACCATGGAAGCACCGAATAGGCCACTTCAAGGTTTAATTGGGGCAGATAACTTGGTCGGTCATGAATCAATTTCCAGGCAACGCCCAAAAACCCAAAACCCTCAATTGAAATTGGGTCCAACAAGTTATGTGTTACGATTATCAGGCAACCTATCGCTCCGACTAGGCGCGCTGGCAAAAAGCACAACAACGACAGCATGATCATTGAAACGCCAATTGCCGAGAGAACCAAAAACATCCAAGGCAAGGCGGTCATTGAGAATCCAAGTGCAAAATGGACGACAGTAAAATCTAAAATGATCAGCCAAAGACCCCGCGTAAACAGAAAACGGGCCACATCGAATTTCGTTTTTTGTTTGGAGCCAAAAAGCCAAGCTGAAACTCCTGCCAGAAACACAAACGTCGGCGCACAAAAATGAGTGATCCAACGTGTAAAGAAGAGTGGCATCGTGGTCGTCTCGATGGTCAATGGATTGATTCGCATATCGCCAAAGAAGTCGCGCGAATGATCGAGGGCCATCAACACAATCACCAAACCCCTCAGCGCATCGACTGCGGCTATTCGACCGGTGCTGATATTTTCACTGGGCTTGCTGAAAGCGAAATCAACCATTGGACTCACAGCCCGGCTTTCTGAGGACAATCGATTTCTTGAGCCGACCGAGTCTGACAACAGTCAACAAGCAAACGGCTCAAATTATCGCGGGACTTGAATAGTCTTACTATTTTGACGAGCTGGAGTAAAAGTGCTTTCCGTCGGCTTTGATCGAAATTTCGCCGGCCGCGACCGAAACATCCAGATGTTTCGTTCCTTCCGGAATGTCAGAAATCGCTTTTCCGTCTAATTCAATTCTTATGCCGTTCAGTTGGATCGTATGTCCTCCGGTGCTGACCGTCGCTTTGCCTGAGGCATCCTGAGTCATCGTTACGTTTCCTGTGTCGCTGGATGCCGTGAGGCGCACTCCCGCATTGGTTACGATGGTCGCACGTGACTGGCAACCTGCAATAATACAAAACAACACAAGGAGGATTACAAGGAGAGGCGATGCAATTCCAGCACAATCAAACCGATTCATCATAGACTTCCGTTGGAGCGTAGAACAACCTTTCAACGTCGTACAATCGCTTACTCAATGTACTTGTTGAGCATATACCGCCTAGTTGCAAACACGACAATCTAGATCACAGTCGTGCCAACAGTAAAATCCATTTTTCTGAAACGATGTATTCTCAACGATCAACGGAACGAAACGATGATCGATAGGCACTTGGTGTCGTGCCGACAAATCGCTCAAAGTGTTTTCGCAAGTTGGCCGCTGAGCCCAGTCCCGAACGACTTGCGACTTGCTCCACAGACAAATCCGTTGTCTCCAACAGGTTGCGAGCGCAGTTGATCCGGTTTTGATTGATCCAGACCAGCGGCGCAACACCGGTTAGGACCTTAAATCGACGCTGAAACGTTCGCAGCGAAAGACAAAAACGATCGGCTACATCATTCAGCGAAAATGTTTCGCTCAAATGCATGGTCATCCAGTCAAGGACCGGCCCCATCTCTTCATCCTCAGCCGACAGGACTGTCGGTTCAACGTATTGAGATTGTCCACCCTCTCGATGGACTGGCGCCACCATCCTGCGC
The DNA here is from genome assembly GCA_041399045.1 of Pirellulaceae bacterium. Lineage (GTDB taxonomy): Bacteria > Planctomycetota > Planctomycetia > Pirellulales > Pirellulaceae > BJ22. The sequence goes on from JAWKTO010000003.1 coordinate 565,457, forward strand.
GCCACCATACACGCAACGTCCACTCCAAAATCTTGACGAATGATTGAAAGGCACAAATCCAATCCGGCAGAAGACCCAGCCGAAGTCGAAATCCTCTGATCGTGAATGTAAAGACTATCCCCGATGACATGGGCTCTCGGAAACGTTTTTTGGAGCTCTTCGGTATGCAACCAATGGGCGGTTACTTTTCTACCATCCAGCAACCCGGCATGCCCCAAAACAAAGACGCCCGAACAAACCGAAATCACACGAGCGCCGTTTTTGTATGCCGCTCGAATTGACTCTAGAAATGCAGGCTTGGGACGCTCATGGGGCAAGAAATCGTCCGCAGGTCGTCGCCAACCCGGCACAATGACTATGTTTGCCGCGGCAAGTTCTTTCAGCCCATACACAGGCTCAAACGTCAGACCATGTGTTGTTGACATCGATCCTCGCTCGACTCTGCATGGTTTGAATTCGTACCAGGACTTTTCGAGGCCAGGCCGAACCAGACCAAACAACTCCGCCACAATTCCGTATTCAAAGCCCAGCAATCCATCGTAGATCGCCACCGCAATCGTTTTTCGCTTCATGGCATAATTGTAACTAACAATGACGTTTCTGCCAATTGGAATCGGGACCTTGTTTAGAAAGAATACCGTTCGACCTATCTAACAAAATGACTTGTTTCGTCGAATCAAGGGTGGGACTGTGAAATCGATATCAGGCGAGCGAATTCGAACAGCAACGCGTTCCGATCTGAACGATATTATTCGGCTAATGGAACTGCATGCTACATTCGAACATGCCGACTTAGGTGGACTAATGGGAACCGTAGAGTACGCAAGAAGCCTTGAGTCTATGCTGCTGACAGATGATTCACCGACAACTTGCCTGGTCGTGGAACGCGGTAAAGTCCTGATTGGATACGCAACGTTGACACCGCAATATTCGACTTGGCACGCCGCCCGCTATTTGTATTTGGACTGCCTTTTTCTAGTCGAATCCGAACGCGGCAAAGGAATCGGAAGTCGACTGATGAAGCGGATTGCTCAATTGGCTCAAGACATGAATTGCCCACATATCGAATGGCAAACCCCGGACTTCAACTTCGAAGCCATTCGTTTTTATCGCCGACAGGGTGCTGAAGCCAAGTCCAAACAACGATTTGTCTGGCGCTTCGATAGGCCTCCGATCCAAACGGACGAATCCCGCCGACTCTTGCAGGATTCCAACTCTCGTCGAAATGGCTCACCAAAGGAAATCGTGATCCAACCTGCCGCACTCGAACCGTATCGATCACGAGCCACGTGGATGACCGGAACAAGGACTTGCAACGATTGGCGGTTAAAGATCTACCTGATCTCATTTGATTCTATTCCATCGGACGAAGTGATCGAAGCCGCGATAGCTTTCGCTCACCGGCATGTTTCGTGGCCAACTGGATTGAAATCTCAATTCGGATTTTTGATTGTTCACTTCGGACAACAGGCAGTTTGGTTGCTGGTGAATCTCTGGATCGATGACATCTTGAGACAATTTGCCTATTGTGCAGCGATCAATGAACCGACGCGGTTTTCGCCGATTCCAATGGATGGCTTTAACTCTTGTGTATGGGAGCAGGAGGTGGCTCAGCATGAGCGAAACGCATGGGTGCAATGCGTTCTTGCTTTCCCCGACAACCCGCGACATGACGATTATCTGGCCGACGCACTAACGATTGAATAACCGCGAAATTCTGGCCGTTGTTCACGGAGTGAATGCTCGGCACGCATATTTCGCGACACCAGTCCAGAAGTTTAATAGGTTTCGAGTTTGTTTTGTTCCGAAAAGGTTTAACAATGTTTCCCAACACCGAAAGCTCGCGTTTTTTTCCAGACAAAGACGAGTACGACAACTATTATCACCAATACATCAGCCTGTTTCAGACGGACAATTTCCTGGATGCTTTTGCAGCTCAGATTGATGAATTAAAAACGCTCCTTGAGGGCTTGTCTGACGGCGTTGATAGCCAACTCCACGAGCCCTACACCTGGACCATCAAACAAGTCGTGGGGCATCTCATTGATTGTGAGCGCATTTTCAGCACAAGACTGCTGCGAATTGCAGTTGGAGACACGACGCCCATTCCCGGAATCGATCAAAATATCTACGTCGCGAACTTGGATTACGAACACGTGACTTTGCAAGCGTTGTTGGAGGAGCTATCTCAATTGCGCCAGGCTAATACACTGCTGGCCAAACGCATGGGCTACCACGAATTAAGGCGTCGCGGAATTGCTTCCGAAAAAGGTGTTTCCGCCCGAGCCAACTTGCTCATCATCGCAGGCCACGTCGTTTATCACATGAAGATCATCAGGCAACGACTGCAAAGCAATCATCTCGAACCTCAATGAAATTCACCGTGCGACACGTTTAAAAAATGTCTCTTACCAAACCGAATTAGCACCCCGGACAGGGATCGAACCTGTAACCTGCGGATTAGAAGTCCGCTGCTCTATCCAATTGAGCTACCGGGGCATTGTTTGTGAGCCGATTATTTTAGTCGGGGAGGTTGTCCTGTGATACCCGAAATGAAGGATGGGTTGAGAGCGAGTTTTGGAGCGGAACAGCATGAAGGTAAAAGTTCATTTACAGGAACCGGTTCTGGGCGAAGAAGTCCAAAAAGGCCGCGACGAAAATCAACACACTCGCTTGCGCTTCGGGCTTGTACGCTGAAGACAGGCACACTCGCTGGCGCTGCGGGCTTGTACTCTATAGATCGACACACTTGCTGGCGCTGCGGGCTGGTGTTTTGGTTCAGCTTTCAACGCCGATCAATTGGCAAAGCAAATGATGATTTCGCAATCAGGCTTTCGACCGTTCGGATTTCCGCACTACTGAGTGACACCCAGATCTTCCGTCGTGAACAGCGAATGTAGCGTCACGCCGATCCCCGCCATCTTGTCGGCACCGCCAGCCAAGCGATCGACGATCGTGATGCAATGCTCGACGATCAATCCAGCTTCGCGGGCGCGTTCAATCGCCAGTATTGAACTTCCCCCGGTCGTCACGACATCTTCCACAATGACCGCCTCGGCGCCTTTTTCGATTGGCCCCTCAACCGTTTGCCCCATCCCATGGGCCTTAGGTTCCTTGCGGACCATGAAACCACAAACATCGAGCCCTTGTTGGAATCCGCAGGTGATAATCGCTGCGGTAATCGGATCCGCACCAATCGCCATCCCTCCGACAAACTTCGGCAAACCAAAGGACTGCATTACTTCGATCATTCCCAGTGCGATCTGGTTCGCGCCTTCGCCGTCCAACGTCAAATTTCGGCAATCCAGATAATAACTGGCTGTTTTTCCAGAAGCCAATTTGAATTCCCCGAACTTCAACGCCTTTTCAGTGATCAACTCTTTTAGTCGCGTCTTGTTATATTGGCCAAGTGACATTGCACTTCCTGTTGAATGAATTCTTGGGTTCGACGGCTTCTAGGCCTTGCTCTAAGACGTATTATCAGGAATTGAAGAAAAATTTCGATGCCCCCTTCGAACGGGCTTGTCGACTCTTTACGCTTTGTGAAATCGCAAAATCGGGAGCAAGATTTGAGTTCATCGACTTTCGGGACCCCTGGTGTCCTCATCATTTCCATTGATGGGCTTGGGGCGCGTTGGCTGGGAGCGTACGGCAACACTTCAATGCAAACACCTGCATTCGATCGGCTTGCGGCGCGCTCGCTGCTGTTCGAAACGGCACTTTGCCGCCGACCGAGTAACCAACCAGCCGATTGGAACTGGGATCGTCTGCTGGATCAATTGCGTGATCGCACAGACCAAACAACACTGGTCACCGATTGTGCTGTTTGTGCTCAATGGGGACACGCCGGGTTTGAAGAAGTCGTTCATATTGAATTGCCGCAATCAACTGAACAGGCCAGTTCGGTCGAAGAAACGCTGACGGGCCGCTTTTTTGCTGGAGCGTTGGAAGCGATTGAATCGCTTCGAGATGGTGGATTGGTGATGCTGCACACGTCGGCATTGTTTCGCGAATGGGACGCGCCCCACGAACTGCGATTGGAACTGTGCGGCGACGAAGATCCCGAACCTGTCAGCGACATCCATTTCGAACCTTCGATTCCGGACGAAACCGCAACTCATGACCAGCCCGATCCCGACCTGATGTGGCAATGGCAAACGGCTTACAACGCTCAGCTTGCGCTCATCGACGAATGCCTGGACGTCATCATGTCGTCGCTTGAACAACTTCCGCACACACCGATGGTCATCCTCACCGCTCCCCGGGCATTTCCGCTTGGTGAACATGGCCAATTCGGAGCCCCCGAGTCCAGCCTGTATGACGAATCGATTCATGTTCCGCTATTGATTCAGGTACCCGATCATTTGCAGCCGGTTCGCTGTCAGGAACTGGTCTATGCCGATGCGTGGATCGATTGGTGCTTGCGTCATCTGGATGGAGAGCTGCAGCCACCGGTTCCTGTTCTACCTGATCGACAAACGTACCTTGGCGTGCGTGGCTCCGGTCAATCGCTTGCCATTCGAACTCACGCCTGGAAATGGATTCAGAAGCCCGACCAATCGGGCCAGCTGTTTCTCAAACCCGACGATCGAATGGAAATGAACGACGTATCCGATCGTTGCTCGAATGTTGTTCTGGAGTTTGACGAACTAAAAGCCTCAATCGAGTCGGAGCAAACACCCACGCTTTCGGATTTGCTAGCAATTGGACTTGATTAAGTTGGTCAAACCTCCCGAAGTTCGCTAGCTGCTTTTTGATCTGGCGATGTGCTAGTTGGCTTGATAGTCTCGGCGACCTTTGCATTGAGAAAACGCGTACGGAAACGCGTAATTTGCTGTGAGAGTACCAGCAGACCATTCTGCAATGCGGCCAATTTGTTTTTGCATCCAACATGATGTCAGGGCAGGGAAGTCCAATCATCAAAGCCGTCGTTCGGGCAAGCGGAAGGTTCCGTTTCGTCATGGCATTGTTGTTTGTTGTGACGTGCATCCCAAATTTACTCCATGCGCGAAACGCAAACGAGTCGCGCCCAGCGCAAACACACATTGCCACGCTACGAATTTCCTGGGGTGGCATGACCGAACAACGCTGGCAAGTCAATGTCACGGGCCCCGACATCACATTCGACGAAGTCCGGCTACTGGGAATCGACGCCGAAACGCCTGGCAGCTGGTACGAGGTCGAAGATGGCATCGCCGTATCGATGCCTAACCCCAACGTATTTGGTGGAGCGGACCTTTCCATTTCTGGGTACTCCAACTCGCGAATTTCAGTTGAACTCATCGACTTGGACGACCCCTCCGTTCGATTCCACTCGACACTTCTACTCGACGATCTGATTCGCAGTGGGATAAACGAGTTGATTGACAGTCGGCAAAACCGTGTGTCAATTGCTCGTGCTCCGGGCGATCAGCTTCGAGTCGATTGGCAAGCTCCACATACAATTCTGTCACCTGGCGAGGAAATAAAATTCAAAGTCAAACCGAATTTGACATCGTTTACTGAGGGCCAAAGTGCACGGCTCCATGTCCGTCTGAAACATTCTCGCAATGAAGGCTCCCCTATTCTGCACGATTGGCACGATGTGACGATCGATCAGTGGGGCGGTGCACCTAGCATTGATTTGCGACTAACGGCGCCAATGGATGAAGGTGTCTATGACATCGAGCTTTCTCTAGAGCCAAGTTGGTATTCGTCGCGGCTGGCCGCTAGGCATGAAACACGACAATTGCAATTCATCGTTTTAGCAAAACAAGTCAAACGAAACGTTCAGAACTGGCAACGACTGGCGGACGTGGACCTTACGTCAATTCGAAAAAGTTTTGATACATGGGGATTAAGCTTTGACTTGCCATTTCGTTTTTCACCGGCCGAGCCCAGAACCGTGCGTGCGTCAGACAAGAATCTTGAGATCGCGCCCGGTGCCTCGCGCGTCATCCCGTTGCCGATTGACCATCGCGAACATTTGCACCGGTTGACCATTGAATATGAAAGTAGCGACAGTCCTACATTGTCCTTCAACATCGTGCAGCCTGATACGGTGGGGAACGTTTCCCATTTCGGATTCAACTCGGGCATCACTTTGCCGACAGAATTGAGGTGGCAAGGTGAAGCCCAGCCGTCTGGCGCTCATCAACTTTTATTCTGGCCGGAACACGAACAATCGTTTCTGGTTGTTAGAAATGGAAATCGTATTCACCCAATTTCCGTTTCTCGAGTGACCCTTGACGAGCGAGTCGACAGCGGCGTTCCGGACGATCGTTCAACAATGAACTCGGACACGCGAGGTCGCTTGGCTTTCCTGGAGCTACCGTTGTTTGCCGAAAATTTTTCCGGTCCCAAAAACCGTGACCCTAAAACCGGCGAAATGCTGGACGACTGGAATACCTTTCACGTTGCCGCCGATAGACTGATTCAGGATTTAAAGCTTCGCAATTACTCCGGTGCAATCGTTGCCGTCAATGGATTGGGTAGTGCCATCTACCCGTCTCGAGCGTTTGAACCTTCGCCTCGTTTTGATACCGGAGTATTCTCATCGACGGGTCGGGATCCTATTCGCAAGGATGTGCTGGAGATGTTGATTCGAATGTTTGAGCGTGAGAACCTCTCATTCGTGCCGGCGATCTCAACGTCCGATCCCATACCAAGCCTTGAACATGAGCAGCGGGAGACGGGCAGCGTCGGCGAATTAACATTATTGGACTATCGTGGCCGTGAATCCGGTACTCAACTGGGCTTGCCGCGATACAATGCGATGTCTCCATCAGCCCAAGCAGCGGTAAAGGAAATCATTGACGAACTGACAAGTCGTTATGGTGCCGACCATCGCCTGCCAGCCGTGGCATTGTTATGTTACGGCGATTCAGCAGTCATACTCCCTGGGCAGAAGTGGGGATATCATCCTGATTCGATATCTCGATTCCTCACATCCCTTTCGAACGAAAACATTGACCCTTCGGTCGTTGAAACTCCGGAACAACTTTTGCGAGAACATCGCGACGCTTGGCTCGACTGGCGCTGCCGGCAAATCACTGATTTGTTCTTGCAATGCAAAAAAATCGTTTCGCAAAATACTGGCGGAACCTTTATGGTGCTCCCGATTGACCTGTTTCGCGCGGGCGACAACAAAGCCGAGCTGAGCCCAACGTTGCAAGGTGCACCCAACCCAATCGCGAATCTGAAGGGCATGGGTTGGGACCTTCAACAATGGAAATCGGAACTTGGCAACATCGCGCCTCCGAGCCACCGATTATCACCGACGCAATCACTTTCGCAACGACGCGTTGAGCATGCAGTCGAACAAAACCCGGAATGGCTGCGGGCTATCGCAAACCAATCGCCCACAGGCGAGGTTTTTTATCATCGAAATGAATGGAGTACATTGGAAGGAGCCGAAGATCAATTCCCTCAAACATTACGTCTCGCGAATCCAATGCGACTTGACCGTGTGGTCAGTCAAGGTGCGTTGCGTCGCCGGCCCTTTATTGAGGCGATCGGAAGCAGAGACAGTCTTTGGATGGCCGAAGGGGGTTGGACATTGGGTGCCGGGTATGAATCGGAACTGGAAACGTTTTTCGACGCCTATCGCCACCTTCCTTCTTCGCCCATGGACAACGTCACATCGTCCAGTCAACCAGGCGACAATCCCATTGTTGTGCGACAACGAAACACGGAATCCGGTTGGATTGGCTACGTCATCAATCGATCTCCCTGGCCCGTGGCGACAACAATTCACTTCGAACATTCGCCTCGCAACCTGCGAATTTATGGAAACGCGTCCGAGAATAGTTCGTTGGCCAAGTCCGACTCACGTGTCCCGGCATCACAGGCGTCCTTCTCTTCCTCGCGTGAAATCAATCTGGAGCCTTATGGGTTGGCTGTCCTGAAATCGGAAAACCAGTCTAAAGTCTTGGATTTTGAAGGACGGCTTGACGATCAGGCGCGTGATCGCGTTCGTCAACATCTTCGGACGTTGCAAAACCACCTTTCTCTGGCTGCCAAACCATCGCCACTGGATGTTTTGACCGACGCCGATTGCGACAACCTTTCCCAATGGTTTTACTCCAAGGCCACTGGCGTGAAAGTGCAACCACTCAATAGCAAGGAATCAGCTGACGAAACGGGGTTTCATGTGATCTCAAACGGCGAGATCGCATGGTTGAGAGGCAACTGGTTCTGTGGTTCCTGAAACGGGGCGTCTATCTGTCGCGGTTTGGCTACGCAACGACGCCTCGACACCGCAGCCACCTGTTCGGATCTCAATCGAATCGGACGATGAACATCACGATTACTATCGCTTTGGATCCGTTGGCAGTCTCGCAAACGATCCACAGTCCAATCGAATCGAGAATGGCTGGAAACAATTCGTAGTCAATTTTGACGACCTTCCTCTAACGGAACGTACTCGTCTGCGCGTAGGCATTGATTTGATGGGGCCCGGCGAGATTCAATTGAATCGATTTGAGCTGTATGATCGCTGGTTCGACAATGATGAGTTGAAAACACTGACGCAACTGATTGCATCGACAAATTTGCTGCTCGCAGATCCAGCGATGGTGGATGAGGCACGAGTCATTCTGGAAAGCTATTGGGTTTCGTTCATTGACGTTTATTTTCGCGAGCGCCCCACGTCTGAGTTGGCGAGAACCCCTGGTCAAAACGAAGCTAACACCGAGTACGAAGCGAACTCTCTACAACCAGCACCGACCACGCGAGACGGCTTTATGTTCCGGAGATTGCGAAGAAACAACGTGCCGGATTGGATTCGTCAGCGATAGCCGTCATTCCGAAATTCAAATCGACTAATAACACGACCCACCATTGATTCGATCAATTCTTGTCCCGAATCAAACACAGTTGCAATTTCCAACGCATATAACGGCACGTCACCTAACAGGTTGCGGTTGAATTTGACCAGATCTTTCATCGTGCAAACAACAACTTCGGCGCGACACTCATCACTCATCTTGATAATCGATGCAACATCCTCGGCGGTGTAGAGATGGTGGTCGCTATATTCCTGGCATGAAACAACCTGACATCCCAAGCGAGCCAAGGTTTGTCGGAACCCCATAGGGTTTCCTATACCGCACACCGACAAAATTCGCTTGCCTGCCAGCGCCTCGGCCATGACGAACTTGCCATCCGCTTGCACCCATCGTTGCGGCGCAAAACGAACCGATGCGAGTGGGACTTCGGGAGCCAATCGACCAATTTTTTCAACCAGCATTTTCAGTTCATTCGGCGGCACACCATCGGCTCGCGAAACGATGATCGCATCGGCTCGCCGAAGTGCTTTGGGTGGCTCACGCATCAAACCTCGCGGCAAAACAAATCCGAATCCAAACGGACATGTCGCATCAATCAATACCAGATCCAGATCACGCTTCAGTTGTCGATGTTGAAACCCATCGTCGAGCAACACAGCCTCCATCTCTAATTCTTCAAGTGCAATCGTTGCCGATTGGCAGCGGTCACGATTGATCAGATTCGGAACGTCAGGCAAACGCAGAGCCAGTTCGCGCGCCTCGTCGTTCAATCCGTCTTCGTCACTGCCATATCCACGACTCAAAATCGCGACGCGTTTCCCCTGTTGACGCAAATGCCCTGCAAGCCAGATAACAAACGGAGTTTTCCCGGTGCCTCCCGTCGTCAAATTACCCACTGAGATAACAGGCAGTTGAGCGTGAACTGACTTTCGTACGCCCAGACGAAACAACAGACTGCGGCACACGATCGCCAAACGGTAAATCGGCGTCAGCAACCAAAGTACCCACCGGGTGATCTGAGCTACCAGCGATTTGTTGTCACCGTTGATGATTTTCAATAGCTCAGTTGATTTCAACACGGCTCGATGTTCAACAAATGAAACACGGGGACTTGTGACAATGAATTGCCATCACCATACTCAATTTGCTTTTTTTTCGCGAGATGCGAGATGTCGCATCTACTGTGATCAGGACTGATGACAATTGGGGAGGCAGTGAACGTGAACGAAGACTCGCAGAAACCAGAATGGGAGGCATTGAACCGTTTCGAGCGGCGCGTCGCAGGTGTATTGATCGAAAAATCAAAAACAACACCTGACGTCTATCCGATGTCCCTGAATGCAATCACAAACGCCTGCAATCAAAAGTCCAATCGTTCTCCACTCATGAATCTCACTCAGGACGAAGTGCAAGACACACTGGATCGACTTCGGGAAAAAGGGGCGGTCGTCGAGGTCCACGGCGACGGTCGGGTTGCACGGTTTCGCCACCAGATGTACGACTGGTTGGCTGTCGACAAACCCGAGTTGGCAGTCATGTGTGAACTGTTGCTGCGGGGGCAACAGACGCTCGGTGACCTCAGGGCGCGTGTCTCACGAATGGAACCACTTAAAACCCAAGATGAACTGCGCCCAATCGTTCAATCGTTGCTGGTTAAAAAACTGATGATTGAACTAACCCCTCCAGGCCGCGGACAAGTTGTAACCCACAATCTTTATCAACCTGAAGAATTGGCAAAGGTTGAAAGGCAGGTCGCTGACTCACCATCCCTTGTAGCGGACGACGAAGGCGAATCCGCCACACAAGATTCCACGAATTCCAGCGGACTGGAACTACGCGTCGCGGAACTAGAGGCACAGCTGGAAACCGTAAACGTACGATTGGCCAAGATCGAATCGTTGCTGGAGTGACCGGCCACAATCCTCATTGCCCGACCAATCATCAGGCGCGGAACGTGCGGAATCAGCGTTGAATCTATCGCTTGCCAGAACAAGCGGCATCTTGAAATCAATCCCGTTTTCACATTCCACAGTCACAGGCCGACGCCAAGATTCTGAATCATTGGATTTGGCGAAAAACGTTGTCGACATCAACCGAATCGCCTTCCGAAAAAGACCGTTGAAGAATTGTGGCAATCGGTGTGTATCGCCTTCCCACAGCGCAACTGACTTTTTCCCAGGTTGATTCCATGTCCATTCGACTCAATCGAATTGTCCGACTCACATTCGCATCACTGACTGCCGCGACACTTACGACGAATGCGGCCGGAATTGCTTCGGCATGGCAGTTCGGAACGTTAACCCCTCCGGCACAGGAAGAAACACAACAAGAAAATGAGCGGGCGCCGATCACGTTTGGAGCTGATGAATTTCAATCGAATCAGCAAGCGACTGATCCGGCTGCAGATCTGTTGGATGTCACCCGCCAACTAACACGCGAACCCGATCAGAAGGTACTGGTTCGCGAAAAGTACGCAGGGTGGAAAAACGCGAATTTGAGTGATCGCCAAGCGAACCTGAGCGATTCGCTGCGTTCCAATTGGGTCATGATCTCCAACACTGGTCGCCTCGATGGTCACCTGCTGCCGGCAGAAGGAGTCGATGTTAGCAAGGTCCCCATCTACCTCTTGAATCATGGGGCGATTGTCAGTCAGACAAAAACCGACGAACACGGAAATTTCGTATTCGAAAATATTCAGGAAGATACGTACTCGCTGATTGCTTTTGGCGACAATGCTTTCTGTGCCTTTGGCTTCAATGCACTTGACTATCGAGAGTCCACTGCCACACACATGCCAAGTGCAATCCATGTCATGGCCGTTCCCAACAAAACAACCATCAATCTAGACTGGATTCGCCATTTCGCGCCGAGCGTTCACTATCGTGTCTTCGGACGTTTTGAAAGCAAAGAAGGTACAGAAGACCCTGCTGAACTTTACGGCATTGATGGATTGGCAACTCACGGTCCCGAAGCGACTGAATCGACTTCAATCGGCTTTCACAAAACAAAACTGGGCGACGGTAACTCATTAGTTGGTCGCCTTCACCAGATTGATGAACTGAATGGTCGTCCGGTCGACGTTCGCGGCATGCGTGTGATCTTATTGCAAAATGATGACGTTTACTCGGCAGTCTCTGTCGACAATTTCGGCGTGTTCGAAATCAACGACGTCGCACCAGGGCAGTACGCACTCGCGGCTGTTGGAAATGACGGTATGGCTTGTATTGGCATCGAAGCCGTTGGAGCCGGAGTGGGTGCAGGTGACGTTGTCGATCTGGCTTTGGTCAGTCCCGATACCGTTGGCTGGTTAAATCACACGGCTCATGAAGTCGCATACCAACGTGTAATTGGACGTCCAGTCGCTCCCAAGGCTGATAATCAACAACAATGCTTTGGCGATATTTCAAGTCTTTACTGCACTCGCAACAGTCGATTGCGTCAGTTCTGGAACACCATCAATTGCTACTTCGACTTGGCCGTTTACGGTGAAACAACGTCATCCTACGGATCACAAGGCGGTTACGGCGGCAGCTACGGCAATTCTGGCTACGGCAATTCTGGCTACGGTTATGGTGGCTACGGTTATGGTGGCTATGGTTATGGTGGCTATGGTGCCGGGTGCAACGGCGGAAACTGCTTTAACTCGGGCTATCAATACGGCAACTACTTCGGCAGCTATCCGTACGGGGCATTCCCGAATGGTGGTTGTTCGTCATGCGGTGGAACGGGCTGTTACCAACCATTCGTTGGCAATGGATTCCACCACGACTGCGGCGGAACCGGATGCCACAACCCTGGTTGCAGCAGCTGTCACCCGCAACTCGAAACATCTCAACCGATTTCCGCGCCTCCATTCCAACCGAGGCACCGGTGCCGGTTTCACAGAATCAACCTGGTGGTCATCGACGATAGTCTCGACCATCAGGGGTTAGTTTGGATCCCCAGCAACTCGATGTTGCTTTCGTGATTTTTCGCGTAAAGTCGACGGGCCACTCATCCGGCCCGTCGATTTTTTTGCGCATTGGTTTTCTACTACCGCGTTGTTTCTTCATAGAGTGGCAACAGTCGATAGTCCACCTCCAACGACAACAGATTCATCGTCGTCACATACAGCCGGCCACCAATGTGTCCCCAGCGATCCGGTACTGGCGAATAAGGATCCCAGCTACCCGCGAATTCGCCAGTCTTGATCTGGCTTTCCAGCAACAGTGGGTGCAAAACGGTATTCCAGGATCGCCACTTGGCCCCTCCAACATGCCGTAACACTTGTGTGGCGTAATACCAATAGTAGGTATCACGATCCTCAACCTTGTCGAGGCTTGGCATGTTTTCCAACAAGTGATCGGCTCCCAAATCAACACGGGGATCGTTTCGGTTCCAACCGGTATAAAGCTTCATCAGGATTCCGACCGCCGATATGGAATGAGTTGGATTCTTTTGGAACTCCAAATCGCCTGACGCTTGCGGTCGATAGCGATATTGCCCGTTGTCCTCTGGCATCCTTGCCCCTTCCATCCAGTCGTCAATGCGTTCCCATGTTGTTGCAGGAACCCGGAATCCGGACAAGCGCCCGCTTTGCAGCGCCATCATCATCCATCCCGTAACCGATGTATCCGTTTGCCTCGCTGACATCTCCGCATAGTACCGCCAACCACCACGCTTGGGATCTTGCGTTTTGACGATGTAATCAATCGCGCGCTGGCAAGGTTCGCGCAATTCGGGGTCATGCGTCATCCCATAGGCCTCGGTCAGCGCCAATGTCGCAATGGCATGAGAGTACATTCGACAAGACCTGTCCGACTCCGAATCGGTTGAAACATACAATCCACCATCTTCATCCTGATGTTGCACCAGCCAATCAATCGCCTGACTCAATGCTCCAGCGTATTTGTATTCGCGGTGATGATAGCCGGCACCCTGAAATGCCAGAAGTGCCAAGCCCGTCGCGGCCGAATCACTTTTGAGTTGATGTTTATGTAATTTGCGATCGACGTCAAAGTCTTCCAGCGCCCAGCGACCATCGGCTTTCTGGAAACGAGATAGAAACTGCAATCCCAATTCAATGGACGGTTCAGTTGTCGGCCCCCCCGAGCCTGGTGTTGGTGCGCGCTGACGAAAGGCCTCATTGGCAACAACAGCATCGGCACGTGACTGAGGCGTGTCCGATGCCGATGATCGCTGAAAACGATCAGGGGTTGTGGCTTGCAACGTTTTGGACTCGCGACTCGCTGGGCGTTCCAATTGTCCGGCGTCTATTTCAGGGTTTTCTCCAAAGCCCGATGGTCCCTCGATCGATCGCGAGGCCACCCGCTGACTTCCGCCCAATCGATCCGACTGAACCTGTGATTCAGCTTCGGTCGGCTTGCGCGATTCTCCCATTGCAACTGCGGATTCATTGGCAGCTTGTGGCGTCGGTAAACTTGCGACACCAAGACTTGCCTCGGAGTCTCTCCGGCGTTCGACATTTTCGCTTTCGTTCTTGGCTAACATCGTTTTGCCATTTTTCAAATCCGTTTCACGAGAAGCAGCTATTTTTCCGGACGATTCTGTGACGGAGGCTATAGCGGATGAATCCGATGTTCGATTTGCGCTTCGTTGCGTCACAGCTCGACCGCTGCCGGCACCGGTTGCTTGCGCCAGTCTGGGTTCAGACAAACCTGAATTGACCATTCCATTTTCATTATTCTCGCTACCCGCAGTAATGTCGGACCGTCTAACGGGTGACCGCGAAAGCGATGTCACGTCGGGGGAGTTTCGAGTCGTTTCAGCACCTTGTGCGACTGCCAACTGGCTGTCTTCGTCGTCTTCGTCGTCGTGCTCTGCCCTGGACACTTGCCCCGTCGTAGCATCACCTGAATTACTCAAGGCTTCCTCCAGCGATGTCGACAATTCGCGGCTATCAAGGCGAGCAGGCTGACTCGAACGGGACGACTCGGTTGACGCAGTTTGTTCGATGGAAGTCGGACGATCCGAAGGCGCGGCGACTCCATTTGTTTCCGGTGAAGAAGCTTCTCGCGAAAATTCATTCGTTGCAAGTGAAGGAGCTGACGCCGACTCGTTGCGACGGTTGCGTGCGTCATGTTCCTGACTCATCGTACCCAACTCAACCTGCCCGCCGCCGCTGTTAGAATCGCGAACGACTTCTACCTCGCTAACCCGTTTCTCCGATCCCGTGTCGACTAACTCGGCGCCGATGTCAGCCGAATAGTCTCGAGTTGGATTCGAGACCAAAGCCGAATCCTGGCGAGCTGCCGCAGCCTCTGTCGAGGTCGGTGCCGCCTCTCGTTGACCCTTGATGCGAGAGGTGAGTTCGGAGTTCACTTGCATAGCAGACTGTGATAAATCAGCTTGAGCAACAGCTCGGGGCTGACGGGATGCCGATTGGGATGTCAAAGACTCAACCGCAGATTGTCGCTGCGATGCTATTTCGCGCGTGGCAACACTCGATGGGGCAACCGCCATACCAGAAGCCGGAGTATCACTGGGTGACATATTTCGATGAGAGGTGGCGCCAACGGCACCCGATTCTCCACGCGTCAGGCTGGTGGTTGCAACCTGAGGCTGCAAACGGCTCGGCGAAACCTCCGGTCGCGGACGATTCATCTCGCGAGCCGTATTGCTGGGGGATGAGAGCGATGCTTCTGTTCTTGCAATTTGCGGTGATTGTGCAATCCGTTCTGATAACGTTGCATTCTGCGATTGCTCGCGTGGACGTTCAGCAGCAACGGATGGCGAAGGACTTGAGGTAGAAGGAACGTTCGCAGCGGTCGCCTCACGTGACTGTTGTCGGGTCGGGACATTGCGGCGGTTTGACAAACGGGTCGCGTCCATCGGCTGTGATGCCGACGCGCGAGGGGAAGCTGAATCATTTGCTGTTGCCACCGCCTTGCTGCTCGAACTGATCTCGGCTGTTCGATTTCGCAATCGCGCATTACTGTGATCGGCCAACGACTCAGAAGCGTTCGATTGCGTCGCGGTTCGTGTGGGACTGGCAGAGGAAGTCGATGGTGCAACATCGGGCTCCACAACTTTTGTGAGTTTCGGTTGGCATTGCTGGCGGCGGCGACTGAACGTTCGTTGGTCGTCGCACTCTCGGTCGGTTGGAGCGGCTTCGGCGTCTGATTGGCGGCCTCGCGAAAGCGAGCAGATGTTGCAACGGCCCCGCCAGACAACGGCATTTCATTGACATCCGCACGTCGCTGTTCTGAACGAGACTCGCTGAGTTTGGGCGCTTGGTTGCTCGTTTGTTCCGTTCGCCGCAAATCGGCCGAAACGGATTGGGACGTTTGCGGCTCGGCAATCGGCAGTTCACGAGATTCAGAGTTTTCGCTGGTCGTTGTCTCGTTTCGTTCGGTCTCTTGGACCGTCTCAACCGGTTGTTTCTTCTCAACCTGCTCCCACAATTTCGGTTGATTACGCCGCTGAATCAGCATCACTCGCTCTGGTTTCCGAGGTGTGTTCTGAACCATCTCCGAAACATCAGGTGAATGAAAGATACTTGTCGAAGCAGCGAAGATCAGGACCAGCAGATGGACGCAGACGCTTGCAAGAACCGCCAATTGCAAACTGCGACGAACCCGGCCTTGGGGTAATCGTTGCAAAACTATGATGGCAGCTGCGACCAAAACCGGCAAACCAATCAACGATGTCCACAGCCACGCGCCGTGCATCGTCGATAGTACTGCACCAGCGGCAAGCGAACCCGCGATACAAATCGCCATGGCAACAGGCCAAAACTCAGCATCGATCCCGACCTCTTGCGGGGAACTGAGTTTGCGAATGCTGCGGCGACTAGTGGACACAATGCTTCCCGGCTTTGACTGAAATACTGCGATGTAGAAAACGCGATTGAAACAAATCAACCCGTCACTGATTGTCTTCCATGGTCGCCGCGTATTGTTGTATACCTACTTTTTTGCACAGCGAAATTACAGTCGCGATATGCTCCCAAGCACAGCGGCGATCACCACGAATGACTACCGATTGGGTAAGCGGGTTGGTTTCGTAGGCGACGCGCAACAACTGTTCAACTTGCTCAGCTGGCCGAAATGACCCATCAACAAAAAACCGACCTTCCCCATCCACGTTGACTACTAATTCCTGGGGTTCAAACACTGCCGGCAAAGCCTCGCTGACATTTGGCAACTCCAAATCCAGTTGAGGTTCCTCGTCTGCGATACGACTGGCGACGAGAAAGAAAATCAACAGCAGGAAAACACAGTCAATCAATGGAGTTAGATTGACGGCAGCTGCTGCACGATTCTTTTGAAGCTGAACGGCCATAACCGATCCCTGTTATCAATATCCCAGACAAATCAACGCACAGGTTCCGTCGTGTTGTGGCGAGGGCGCGGCAAACTCTCATCGCCAGACGAAGCTCCATCCCTCCGACTTGCGCCCGCATGTTTCGTGGCGGCAAACTCCTCTCCGTCTGTAAATCGCACTTGCCCCTCGTACCGTTCAAACTGGGGCAACAAATCCAAGATCATGGCCTCAATCTGGTTGAATACCTTGACGATTCGACTATCAAAATAGTGCGACGCAACGGTCGCCGGAATCGCAATCACCAGCCCACAAATCGTTGTCACCAGTGCCGTGTAAATCCCTTCTGAAAGTGCCTCAGCTCGGTTTTGGCCGACCGGCAGCTGCGTCGTGTCGTAAAACGCCTGGGTAATTCCCCATACGGTTCCGAGCAGACCAATCAAGGGCGCAATGGCAGCTGCCAATGTCAGCCAACTGGATGTTTGTTGCGTTTCAATAGCATGTCGTTGTGAAGTCTCGTGAAGCGAGGCCTCCAACTCGGATTGCGGCCTTCCAACTTTGACCAACACACGTTTCATGATGTCAGACGCCGTCGAGGGATTGTTTTGGCAAATCTTGTATGCTTCGCGTGGATCCATTCCGCCAGGCATATCACTCAACTGCCCCAGTCGTCGAACCAAACGATCCGGAAACAATCGGTTGCGTCGCAACATCAACGTTCGTTCCACGATCAACGCCGCAACCGCCAGACTCACTAACAAAAGCGGAATCATGAACCAACCGCCTTTGAACAGTAAGGCTAGAATGTTCATACTTTCCGGCGCTGACAGTTGTGACGCAACTCCATCCGATTGGGCGATCGCCTCGTTTTCAAGAGGTGCGTTGCCGGCATCCTGCACAATCGTGACTGCAGGAAACGCTTGAACCGCAGAAGGAGCAACGAGGCAAACAATGGCACCAACCGCTGCGATCCCAATCGTCACTCGCGCGGTCCATCCCATGTTAAACATCGAATTGCAATTCGAACAAATCATATTTCGTTTACTTTCCGGCGTGCAGAATCATTGTCGATTTGAGCGAGCGTTTCAAAAACCACTATTTGACAAAAGCATTAATCTTCTCAATCTCTCGCTTGGCCTCAGCCACATTGGCGTCGCCAGGAAAATCGTCGATCAACTTTTGAAAGTAATAGATCGCATCTTTTAGTAGTGACTGTTTTTCAGATTCGGACTTCGCGGCCACAGCCATCAGATATTTGACTCGCGCGATTTCGTAGGTCGACAGTGCACGCCACGGATTCACTTGCTCCAAATTTGCGGAACCGTATCCATTTCTGGCCAACGTGAATTGGCTAATAGCGTCTTCGTAGTCGCCACTCGCAAACTTCGCAGCTCCGAGCATGTAACGCGAGCGAACGCCCGTGAGTCCGACGTCCTGAGCCGACGCCGCCCAAGCCTGGAGCGCAGTTTCAACCTCATTCAATTTCTGCGCGGCGATCCCCAATTCCAGATTTGCGTCGAGCCTAAGCAGTTCATTTGCCGTTTCATCTGAAGCGAGCGATTGGGCAAGCGTTTTTGCTTTCTCGTGATCCTTGAGTTTGTTGGCACATTGAGCAGCGTGCAGCGTACTTAGCCAGCAGTTGGTCTTGTCGTCTCCATTTGCTGCCCCAAGCAATGGCAGTGCCTGCTCATATGCCTTCAGCGCAACGTCGTACCGATCTTCGTTGAATGCCGCTTCACCAGCCATGTAAAGTCCGTCGGCAAACAGCGGGCCGTTGGGAAAGGTGTCGGCCTGCTGTTGAAACTGCTTTTCACTTTCAGCAAAACGACCCAAATGGAACAATGCCCAGCCCGATTTGTAAAGAGCCTTCTCCTGAAGTGTTTCCGGGCCGTGCTGAGCCGCAGACGCGTAGCCGGGCAACGCATCTTCATATTCGCCCCGCGAATAATTCATCTCGGCAAGCTGAAAACTAGCATCAGCCCCCATCGCCGTTTCCGGGAATTTTTCGGCCAGTAACTGAAACTGCCCCGCTGCTTCGGAAGTCTTCTGCAAGTCGTTGTAAACCCAGGCCAATTCGTATCGCAGATCTCGCTCGATGCCGGTGGCCTCTGATGTTGCCAACAGCGATTCGAGTCGTGTTGCGGCGTCGCCGCGATTACCCGAAGCCGCCGCAACTAACGCGCTCTCAAATCGAGCATCGACGCCAATGACATCGTCGCCCGCTTCAGCAATAATCGTATCGAGTTCGCGAATCGCAGTGTCCCAATCCGAATCTGCCTTGGCAATTGACGCCAATCCTAATCTCGCTCTATTTTTCAAACCAACGTCATCATGGGCATTATTGAGCGCTGACTGAAATTCATTTTTCGCTTGGTCAAAACGGCCGGCATCGAACGATAGCCACGCTTGCTTCAATTGTGCGTGTCCCGTCAATGCACCGGCGCCTGGCATCTCTGCTGCCTTGGCTAGAAACGCTTGTCCCCGCTCTGTTTCGCCTGAATCGATTAAGCGATCGGCAATCGCATACAGTGCGGCCTGACACGCAGTCGAGCCGTCGTACTCGCTTTCCAAACGGCTGACCAAAGCTTCCGCACTATCGACATCATTGTTCTTCAGGTGAAGTCGAGTCAACGCCAACAACGTATCAGCTTGCCCATCCCATTTTCCTGCTTCTAGACTTGCCGTCAGATCGACAATGGCTTTGGCTTCTTGATCCAGTTTCCACTCGGCCATCCCCAGCCAATGCAGAGCCTGCGAACGTAGTGATACATCATCCAATGTTGCCGCACGACTTTCCAATGTCGCGACGACACCTGAGAAATCATCACTCAAGTACTGGGCCGTTGCCAAACGCACGTGCCAAAGAGGATTTTTTTTGTTGTCGCTATAGTCCGAAACCAATTGCTTGAACAGTGGAAGCGCTGCACCAAACTCATTCTTCCCCATCAGTGCTTCCGCCCGAACCTCAATGACATCATCCGTCAAATCGTGGGCAACAAATTCCAGCATAAATCGATTCGTCAATTGAATCGCCGAATCCCATTGCTTCGCCATTAGCGCCGCAAACGCGGCATTGTAGGTTGCAACTGGCGCGAGGGTTGTGCTTCTAGCCGCAGCAGCATCGAAAAATTTAACGGCCTCACCCACGCGATCCGGAATCTCTAGCAACGCGTTCCCTTGGTCCATCAGGAGCTTTGCCTTCATCTCGTCGTCTTCCGTTTTCTCTACCCATTCGGCTGCCAAAGCCAATGATCGTTGCGGGTCGTCTTTGATGAGTATCAAGGCCAGTTGGTGAGCCGCCTCCACAGCGAGCGTTGTCCCTCCAGATAAAACGGACTCCAATTCTGCGACAGCTTCTGCGCGCTGGTTGGACTCCAGGTAAAGCTGGCCAAGGTTTAATCCAGCAAGGGCGTGTTGTTTTCCGCCATCAATCCCCTTCGCCAGCTTGAACGCATTGATAGCCTGCTCCCGATTACCGCGGGAATGTTCGATCAGCCCTCGCTCGAAATATGCTTGCTCACGAATCAGAGCATCTGCAGAATCGTTTACGGCAGCCAATTCATCAACCGCCTGCGCTGAAAGCTGCTGAAACCGCGCATCATCCCCCTCGGTTCGCGCTTGCTGTGCCAAAGCCCACATCGAATCCGCCGCAGCGAGCCTTACGTTATCGATGTCAGGCTTCGTAGTTCCTGCATCGATATATTGTTTCAGGTAAGCCAACGCCTCCTCGTGCTGGTTCTGCTTTGAGAGCAGGTCTCCGAGCGCAAAGAATGTTTCAAATTTGAATTTCGTGCCTTCGGCTTTCAGAACGGACTTGTACGCACTGATTGCTTCCGCCTGATGTCCCATTCGCTCCAGAGCCATCGCTTGAAAATAGGAAGCTTCATCAACATTCTCAAACTCGGGAAAATCGACAACAACTCTCTGCAGCGAATCTGCCGCCGTTGTCAGATTCCGATTGGCCGCAGTTTCGTCGCCAGCATCTTGAGCCTGTTTCCCCAACTGAAAATGCCCAAACCCCAAGTACAGGTTAGCCCGGGCAAGCGAAGTCTTTTTCGCGGGATCGGTTGCCCGAATGCCAGCCCGCAAATTCTCAATGGCATCTTGGAAGTTTCCAAGCTGAATCTGACAGATCCCCAGATTGGACAATGCGTCCCCCTTGAGGAGTGAATCGGGGTACTTCTCGATCAACTTCTTCCAAATGGATTCAGCTTCACGAAATTCGCCGCTATTTTGAGACGTCACTGCAGACAGCTCAAACTGCCGTTCTTCCGCAGTGACTGAATCCTCTTGCTCCTGAACGACCGCGCCGTTGAAATTGGCCGTAGATAGGGAAGCCGGGTTGCCGGACAGAACTGATGTCGAACCGCAACAAGCAAGAACAGACAAAAAAGCGAATTTCTCAAGCCAAGGATTGGTCCGACTTGGCTTTGTGTTTCGTAGTTTCATTTTTCTGAAATGAATGAGTTTGTGAAAACTTTGTTGCAATAGTTGACCGCACCGAACGCTGTCAATTTGCAAATCACTGGGCAAATTCCAGTCTAGCCCGCACCGCACGTCAACGAAAGCGAATGACCTAAAGTCAGCCTCCCCACGATTTCATTCCAAACAGCACTGAAACGCACGACACATGTGAATGGTTCGCAGCAAACGGGGATTTCCTCGTTACGCGATTCAAACGACTCGGCGAATAGTCGTCTGCCACCTAAATCTCACCAGGAAATTTAAGTCCACCTCCAACGCTCCAAGTCATCAAGGCTTTCGAGAATGCTCAAAACGTGACTCCCGTTGCTTAATTCGCGACAGAAACAAACTTCGTGTCCAGATTTGGACGGGATTCGCCAAAAGCCGGACTCTATTGTTAAACCACGTTTGAGACGGACAAGTTTTTCTGGAGTATCCTTTAAATCAAGGATTTGTGTGATTTTTCGCCGGATCGACAGTGAAATAGACGCCGATTTATAAATCTGCGTGTACTTTTTGGGGCCACGCAGGTAAAATGTAACCCGAATCATGGGCTTGCGTTACATTTGGCAGTTTTCACGAAATGGCAGTTCGTCCGTCATGCGCGGTTGGCTTGTTCTCGAATCGTGGACTGGTCGAAGTTAATTGAATCTGTTTGGGAGCCAAAGACAACAAGTTGCTTTTCGTTTGGTCACGCAGGCCCGGAAAATGCTCTTGGGATGATTCTCATTCCTGAAACCAGCAAATTTCTTTGCGGCTAGACGCCTTAACGAACCAGCAGCCTCGGATTCAGCCGTTGTGCGGCTGCAAGCCAAGTTGTCGCTTCGGACGATCCCTGCAGAATCAATTCGTTTCCAAATTCAACGCAATCGAGTTTTTTGTTGCGTGATTCCTTTTGAAAATAAAAAGCAAACCACCGAACCTGTGACCAACCAGGCCATTACCAAGTCAACGTTCGGTGCTGGAGAAGTGAAGTCGATGCGTACATTCAATGCCAACCGGACTGCCACGAATATGATGTCCCGTCGATTGAACCGACAAGGTTTGACGTTGCTTGAGATTCTGGTGGCGATGGTGATGACACTCATTGTTCTGGGCGCGATGATGTACGCCTTCCGCTATGCCAGTAGTGAAATTGCCAAGGGCAGGGCGATGATTGAGCTCTCCAATCAACTGCGGATGGTTCAAGAAGACTTGCGAGCCGATCTGGAGGGTGTCACGGTTGACATGCGACCTTGGGCCATCACCGCCAGTCCCAATGGATACTTTGAATACATCGAGGGAGAAGACGATGACAGGTCAATTTATGACCAGGATAAAACTGCTCGCCCCATGGACGATTCAGTTAACGGAATCATTGGTGATTTTGACGATATCCTGGCAATGACAACGCGAGCCAACGGACGCGAATTTCGTGGACGTCGAGAATTGGTCCCCAATAATCCTCAAGTTGAAACATCGCAAATTGCTGAGGTTATTTGGTGGACAGATTACAATGATCGTGACAACGATACATTTCATGACTACGACGAACCCATTCAGGTGTACAGGCGAGTCTTGTTAGTTCGGCCGGACTTGAATGCGCCACTCGGGCACCTTCAAGTTGTTAATAGTATTGACGAAGTATATGATTTTTTTCGCATAAATGATGTGTCAGCTCGGCTGGCATACGATGCGAACGCTGGAAATTGGAAACTTTATGCCAACAGTTTAGAAGACCTGTCGAAACGAGAAAATCGTTTTGCTCATTGGGCGCTATCATTTCCCTCTCCGCCAACAAATACAACTACTGGAGATTTTCCGCATGAACTGCGAACAGTTCATCTTCAAAATTGCGAACAGACAACGGCTAACTTAACAGGCCTAGATCTTCGGTATGCCGGTGGTGATATCCGATTGTCGGAGGCATTGTCGTTCGATGTCCGTGTCTTTTCACCCGACGCCCCCATTCAATTAATTGACAACATTGCGGTTTCGCCAGGAGATATAGGATTCATCAACGGCGCACCGGACGATGATAAAGGTGCCTTCGTTGATCTGGGCTACAATGACACAAGCTCTCCGCAATTTGACCCAACCGAACCGGAATTCTCGGAGCATTTTAACTTTGCCGGACCCGACCGAAGAATGCGCCTTCAACACGGCACTGGCTATGTCCTGGACACGTTTTCCAAACACTACGAATCCAACGGAATTGATGATGATGGTCGACTTGGCATAGATCAAGGAATTGACGGAATTGATAACGATGGAACAAACGGCGTTGACGACAACAACGAACGCGAAACGCTACCTCCCTATCCGTTTCGAATTCGAGGCATCGAGGTGCGACTTCGTGTCGTCGAACGGAACACGCAGCAAGTGCGTCAAACGTCGGTGGTTCATAGCTTTATGCCGCGTTAGACGTTTCTCGAAATCCAATACGGATGGCACAGGAGTCAAGGTTTGAACTCGCAAGCGGATAATCGGGGTGGTTCAGTCCATCGCATTCGCTTGGCTGGTCCATGGGATTGGAAACTGCGACTTGCCAGCGGTGAAACGCAAACCGCGCGAAAGCCTATGGACTGGGTACCAGAACAGAATACGCAAGTCGACTCTGTCTCACGCAAATTCAATACGCCTACAGGACTGGCCTCATCTTGCTCAGTCCGATTGGAAATGAATAACTGGCCCCAAACGGCATATTTCAAACTAAATCATTCGACAATCGATCGGTCCAACGCCGACATGTCCAATCTGCTACACGCCAACGGCCAAAACATCCTGATGGTCGAGTTTGACCCGCCATTGAGTTACTGGCCATCTCATGACCCACCAACAGCCAAATTGGAAATCTGCTGCTAGATTTGCCTCGCTAGCAAATCAGTTAAACCTTGCCGATTATTCTTAATCCACAAACTTTTCTTTCGCTCCCCCAATCGGCAACCCACGAATTCAAATGATCCCTACGGGCGCAATCGCCGATTCAAGAGATGAAGTCGTATTGAGTTCTTTCAATCATTCTCTGCTCATGAAACCAGACGAATTCAAACAGGTAGCGATACAATTCCTGAAACAAAACCGCTGGCTGATCCTTGTGCCGGTCGCGATCTGCGCGATTTTGTCTTTGGCCTATTCGTTTGTTTCGCCACGCCCATATGTCGCCGCTCAGACCTTGATGCTTCGCGACGATTTGCTCGGTGATTCATACAAACCTGGTCGTTTTCAGTCGGAAGAGTCTCTTAAAAACGCGCAACAGACGGTATTGCATGTCGTTCGTAAACCCGCTGTCGTTTGCGAGGCTCTTAAAAAAGCGTTTCCAGAACGTTATCCCGATTTGACGCCTGATTCCGGAACCGTTGATTCGTACCGAGACAAGATTTCCATCGCCGCACCAAATGGTGCCGAGTTTGGAAAAACCGATTTGATCATTCTGAACATTGCCGCAGAAAATCAGGACGAATGCAATCTCATCGCGACAGCATTGTGTGACGAGCTCGAGATCAACCTTCAAGCTGCGCGCTCCGACATGCTCTTGAGCATGGAGAATGAGTTGCAGATTCAAGTCGATCGCACGTCCGAGTTGTATCGTGAATCAGCCGATAACCTGACCCGCATCGAGAAAAGCGTTGGCGAAGATTTGGAATCGCTTCGCGCCATGGTAGAAAAAAATGGTGGAAGCGGCGAACTCCAACGGGCGCTGGAAAAAATCCGTGATGAAAAACGCGTTGCCGAAAACGAGTTGGACTTGATTGAAAAACAACTTGAATACCTGAAACAGTTTGACTTGAATCGCGATTCACCAATGGCGACCAACGCGGAGTTGCTGCAAATGCAACCGGCATTGTCGCGACTTCACAACGGTCTTGTTGACGCCAAATTGAAATTGGCAACCGACCTTGGGAGATTTCTTGAGAACCACCCAACAATCACGGAAGACCGCAATGCCGTTGCTCGGACCAAGGCACAAATTGAAGACGAATTAGGAACGATTGAAGAAGGTCTGTTGCTACAACACCGAGTTGCCGCTGATAAACTTCTACGCCTGAAAGACCTGGAAGCCGAATACAGAAATCGCAGCATTACCATTAGTGACAACCGCGTCGACTATCAGACGCTTTCTGCGGAAGTCTCCCAACGTGGTGAATCGCTCGCGAAATTGCAAAGCAATTTAGCCGAAGTCCAATCACTGGCGTCGACCGATCGTTCGTATACGCTTTTGACTCGCATCGGTGCGCCCGAAATCCGACCCGGCAAAGGAATTTCGCGAGCGATGCTTCTGATTCTGGGTTGCGTATTTGGCGGCTTGATGGGCCTCGGAATTGCGATCATCGCAAATGGTCCCGAATCGCCTGTAAACGAATGGCTTCGTCGATCAGCTAACCAATTGGGCCAATTGGCGAGTCGACCATCAACTGCCAATCCTGAAACGTCTGCGAACGACACGACTGCGAGCTACGGCGCTGGCGGTCGACCCGAAACTCGACGTCGGCCTATCGACGTTATCCGCGATGCTGATCGAAGGCCTGAACAGAAACGCCCCCAACACTCCACACCGCCCGAAAAAACTCTTGTCGGTGCAGCTGCTTTAGGCAACATTCGCAAGAACCAAATCGATACGACCGAAGGCCTCACCGTAATCGAATACGCCAAAAACGAAACTGCGAACGGAAATCAACCATCGGAGCAGCTCCGCCCGAAACCCAAACAGACGCCTCCGGAACAAGTCGGTGCTTTCGAAAGCAATTCGGAAACGGTCATTAAACCCGTGCACCAAACTCGGGAATCAAACGCTCCAAAATCGCTGCGGGATGCAATCCAGGAATTCGCGGCCTCTCAGCCGAACGCTGATAAAAAACCCGAATTGGAACCCCCAAAAAAACTCGACGGCAATGTGAAACCAGCCGAACCTGATCCCATCGCCGCGTTTCGAAATGAAGGTGGCGCGGATGATTCCCAAGTCCGAACCATGTTGATGGACTCCGAAGAGCTTTTAAAGCTCCGCAGCGAAATTTCACAGTCGCACCCGTCAAGCCAAGTCGAATCGAAACCAGAAAAAGGTTCCCATCCAGGTGAGTCCCTGGACACTCACAGTTCCACCTCGGAAAATCAGAAACGGCTCAAGGAGCGCTTGAACCAACTCTCCGAGTCCATCTCTGCTTACTGCCAACCCATCAAAAAAAAACCTGAATAGGTCAACGACGGTGGGTCTTCTGCGTCGCCATTTAACGTCGATTGATTCGGAAGGGTGATAGATCAAGATGTGGCTGCTCGCCATTTAACATTTCTGCGATCAGTTTTCCCGTAACCGCGCCCAGCGATATCCCCAGCATGTTATGACCGGTTGCCATCCAGACATTTTTAAAATCGGGCAACTGATCAATGATTGGCTTGCTATCCCATGTCATCGGCCGCCAACCGTACCATTCTTCTTCCACGGGTTCGCTGTACGGCTCTCGCAAATAAATCGCCGCGCTGTTCCGCAACAGCTTCAGGCGCTTCTGATTGATACTCCGATCATACCCGGCAAACTCCATCGTTGAACCAATCCGGTATTTGGTCTTCATGGGCGTGATGGCCACACGATGCTCCTCAAAGATCATCGGGTAACGCGGACAAATCGATGGCCTCGGCATGGTGATCGAGTAGCCTTTACCGGGCTGAATCGGGACCTTGACGCCCAACTCGCGATTCAGAAGCGGTGTCACCGCTCCAGTGGCAATCACGAATCGATTCCCTGCGATCTCGCCAGACGAAGTCTGAATTGCCTTGGCAGAACCATTCTCAGTTCGAAACGACTGAAACGATGCATTCTCTAAAACGGTAACACCGGTTTGGATCAATCGCCGTTTCAATTCCGACATCAGCAAGTCCGGTCGGACGTGAGCATCGCATTCATAATGCCAGGCGCCGCCAAGGTTGTCTTTCAAGGCGGGTTCCATTGCAACCAGCGATTTGTGATCGTAGGGCTTGGCCGCAACGCCAAATCGTTGATTGATTTCCCCGTTGGTCTTTTCGAATTCGTGAAATTCGTGTTCGCTTTGATAGACAAACAGAATACCGTCGGTGGTCCATTCGCACTGCAAGCCTTCGCCCACGATCAATTGTTCGTACAGTGCTCGACTGGATTGCAGCAACGAATGCAGCGAGCCAGCCGCCTCCCACATCGATTTTTCATTGCAACGAGATGCAAATTTCAAGAACCAGGACCACATACCTGGACTCAATCGCGGACGAATGTAAAACGGCGAGTTGCTGGATGCCATCGACTTGAGCGACTTCCAGATTGTGCCGGGCACCGTCAATGGCAGTACGTGACTGGGAGAAATGTATCCGCAATTCGCGTGCGAACAGGCACCGCCAAATTTCTGGGCGTCAATTACTGTTACCTCGTGCCCCGATTGACGAAGGTACCAGGCGCAGCAGGCTCCAACGATTCCTCCGCCAATGACCACCACCGGTTCAGACTGGCTCATGCCTCAATTCCTGAAATAAACGGATCATTTGGATCGAACATCAACCGATTATCGCCGCTGATATAGGCAGAACCGGTAATTCGCGGTTTGATTTGCTCACCATCCCATTCATAGCTCGCTTCAAAGACACTTCCGATCACACTACCTTGTTTCCACGATTGCCCGGGGGCAAGCTTGCCGTCCGCAGCCAGGCACGCAAGTTTGGCACTGGTGCCCGTTCCACAAGGCGAACGGTCGTATTCACCACCAGGGCAAAAGACATAACTACGTGAATCACAACCGATCGACGCACCATCACCAAACAGCTCGATATGATCGATGAGTCCGCCGTCAGCGCCTGTAATTCCATTTTGATCAAGCGAACGTCTCACTGCTCTCGCCATATGGGTCAGCAATTCAATGTTTTCCGGTTGAATCGCGATCTCGCATCTCTCGACCAGAAAAAACCAATTACCTCCCCATGCAATATCGCCGTTGACGTCACCATACCCCTCCACGGGAACAGTGACTGACTGGCGAAAACGATAGCTTGCGACATTCTCAACGGTCACTCGATTCGCATCATGCAGAATCGTTTTAACGCGTCCCACAGGCGTATCAATCCAATGTTCACCCAGTGGCAGTCGCCCTAGGTAATGCAACGTCACCATCAAACCAATCGTTCCATGACCGCACATGCCAAGGTAGTCGGTGTTGTTGAAAAAAATCACTCCAGCGGCGCAGTCAGGTTCGTGCGGCTCAACTGGCAAGGCGCCAACAATCACATCCGATCCACGCGGCTCCAGAATCACGCCTCGACGAACGGAATCAAACTGCTCTCGAAAACGAATCAAACGTTCGGCCAGCGGACCACGTCCCAGATCAGGTCCGTTTTCGACGATGATCCGCGTGGGCTCGCCACCAGTATGGGAATCGATGACGCGAATGGAGTCCGGAAATTTAGCTTTTGTCATTAACGAACCAGAAAATTATTGTGCCTTTATCCCTTTGCCCCAACTATCACATCCTGCTGTGACCAATCACCATCGACAAACCGCCAAGCGTTAAACGCGTTCGCGTTCAGTAATATCGGCGGCAGTGCGTCTTCCGAAACGGCGTCGAAACATTGCAGCATCGAAAATCGCCGAATGGATGCAGGCATTCCCACGGATGTAAATCCGGGATGCCCGGTACTCGGAAACGGCCCGCCGTGATTCATTGCTGGAGAAACAGCGACACCTGTAGGCATGCGATTGAAGATCAAGCGACCCACGCGCTGCCTCAATCTCGGCTGCAATCGATCGAGCGTCGATTGATCCATACCATCGTTCGCCACGTAAAACGTCCCAGTCAAGTTCCCCTCCAGCGTCGCAATGATACGCTCCGCCTGATCGACATCGGCAGCCATCACAAACAACGTCGCCGCACCGAACATTTCTGTTTGAAAGGCAAATGGATCATTGAGAAAATCGTTGCCGCTCGTTAGCAACGCGGTGTTTTCAAAGGCAAATCCAGCTCGATCTGCTCGTTTACCGCCCGTCAATAATTGGGAGCCCGCGTCAACCATCATCTGGACAGACACAGCCAGACTTTTCAGCACGCCTTCGGTCAACAGTGTGCCGGGCTTGGACTCACCGAGCAAGCGTGCTACTTCCGAGACAAACGTTCGACTTTTTTCGTCGTCGATCAAAATCATGAAACCTGGATTAGTGCAAAACTGCCCAGCTCCCATCGTGCAACTTGTACAGAATTCGCTGACAATCGAATCGCTTCGTTCGGCGATCGCTCCTGGCAGGATGACTACTGGATTGATACTGCTCATCTCAAGGTAAACGGGTTTGCCCAGCTCGTCACAAGCGGCCTTAATCGCCAAACCTGCGTTTCGACTGCCCGTAAATCCAACGGCCGCCAAACGCGGGTCGCGAATCATCTTCAACCCATCGTCGTGAGTTGTTCGATAAAGCATCTGCACGGTCGCCTTGGGTAATCCGGTTGCAATGACGGCATCCAATGCCAACTCTGCCAACATTCGGCAAGTCGCTGGATGCGCCGGATGTGCTTTAGCGATTACTGGATTGCCTGCGGCAATGGCCGCGGCGAAGTCTCCGCCCGATACTCCATTGAACGCAAACGGAAAATTGTTCGGACCAATCACAAGTACGGGACCAATCGCAGCATGAACCGATCGGATATTGTTTGCGGAATCAATGGTCGGCAGCGACCATGAATGAGTTTCCGCAGCTGTTGCAGCCTGACGAAGCTGATTGATGGTTCGTGGCAACTCAACATCACGAAGCCGTGGCGATTCAGGCAAGCCTGTTTCTTCGGCAGCGATTTTTGCCAAGACTTCGCGGTTCGATTCAATTCGATCGGCATATCCACGCAGGAACTCTGCGATACGTGACGGCTCAATCCGTTGAAGCTCGTCGGCTGCCAACGCCGCAGCCGATAGAATACGTTCACAGTCACTGAAACGGCTTACCGGATATGTCTCCGTTAGCCCTTCGCCCGTTGCTGGATTGTAGGCGTGAAAGGTATCTGTCGAATCTGCTTCGACCCATTCACCATTAATCAAAACCGGAAAAACCATTCGAACACTGACCTCGCGTTACTTGATATTTACAACCTCAGTACCGAACTCCCGCGAAAGCGGAGTAACGATTCCGCCAGCATAACGAACGACTATGTCGACCGCCAGTTCACGGACGAACGATCTTCTGCCGCCATTGAATATCGAAACGGAGTTTTAAAAAGCCTTCCCGCTAGTTATCATTCCCTCAATGCACCCATGTGCTATACCGTGATGTCAAAATTGCAAGCGAGCGTCGGCACAACTCGCAGTTGCGACGCACATTGGCGCACAGACCCAACAACATTCGGATCTCAATGCAGAACTTTGCTGACACCACACCCTTGAAACTACTCTTGGCACAGGCCGCATGGGCCGAGGTGCTGTTCGACTCCATGGATGACATTGTTTTTTTTGTCAAAGACCAGGAAGGGCGATACTGCAAAGTCAATCAGACCTTGGTAACACGCTGTGGACTCAAAAACAAATCAGAACTTATCGGCAAAACGGCGATTGATGTTTTCCCCAAACCCTTGGGTGAAAACTACCTGGCTCAAGACCTGCGAATCCTGCAGTCAGGAGAAGCAATTCACGACGAGTTGGAATTGCATGTTTATTCGTCTGGCGAAAACGGCTGGTGTCTGACGTCAAAGATCCCGTTGCTCAACGATTCGAATACGGCAACGATCGGACTCGTGGGTCTTTCGCGCGACTTGCGTATTCTCGCTGACGATCCGGATGAAGATTTTGCCAGTGTCGCTAAAGCGGTAAACTTCGCGCAAACGAACTTGGGATCGGAACTCTCAAACGAGCAGCTCGCCCAGATCGCGGGCTTGTCAGCCTATCGCCTGGACAAACGCATTCGACGCGTATTTCAATTGACCACGGGACAGATGATTCTCAAATTCCGCATGGAACGCGCCAGCGAATTGTTGAGAAATTCCGATCTACCGATCGCTTCTGTCGCTTTGGAGACAGGGTACTCAGATCAAAGTGCCTTCTCGCGACAGTTCCGTCGAACCATGGGCAGCACACCCGCCGATTATCGCAAGTCCCACCAATAGCCCAAGCCCGCAGCGCAAGCGAGTGTGTTTCCACTACCAGCCCGCAGCGCAAGCGAGCGTACTCTCTATCCCCGTACAAGCCCGCAGCGCAAGCAAGTGAGCTCTCTGACCCGCAAGAAAACCTTGGCGGCTTTGCGTGAGCCCCGTCGATTCCCTCCATGTCCGCAAATACAAGCCCGCAAGCAAGTGTGCTTTCGTACTGCCATCACGGTATCGACCCAAACACATGTTATCGCCGTTCGTAGTACTCAAACGTGTAGTCAAACTCATTCTTGGCATCACACCGATGGGAGTCCGCCGATACAAAACGCCATTGACGCTCATCCAGCTCAAAAAAAGCGTCACCCTTGATCGACGTATGAACACGCGTGACAAATGCCTTGCGGCACCAAGGCAATGACTGCTCGTAAATATTCGCTCCGCCGACAATGAAGGGTTGATCGTCCGCTGCGACTTGCTCCAAGACTTCATCCCAAGTGTTTGCAATTGCCGCACCTCCACACGATAGTCAACATTCGTTGTCAGAATGACAGTCGTTCTCCCTGGCAGCAACCGACCGATACTATCAAAGGTCTTTCGTCCCATGATGATGTGATGGCCCATGGTTAACTGTTTGAAGTGTCTCAAATCCGCCGACAACTTCCAAGGCAAATCACCTTCGCGACCAATCACGCCGTTGTCACTGACCGCAACAATTAGCGATAGATTTGCGTGCCTCACCAAAACGATTCCCAAAAATATGTCAATTCGAGCGACTATCAAACAACAAAATCAAACGGCAACCGGTGCCTTAATGGAGGGGTAAGGTTGTAGTCCCGCAGTTCAAAACTATCGTATGTAAAATCAAAAATAGACTTCACTTCAGGATCAATCGCCATTGTCGGCAATGATCGAGGCGTGCGAGAAAGCTGCTCGTTGGTTTGTTCCAAATGATTGTTGTACAAATGGGCATCACCCAGCGTGTGCACAAAATCACCCGGCTCCAAACCGGTCACCTGCGCGACCATCATCGTCAACAGTGCATAGGAAGCAATATTGAACGGAACACCAAGGAAAACATCCGCACTTCGCTGGTAGAGCTGACAGGAAAGACGATTCTCCGCAACATAAAATTGAAACAACAGATGACAAGGCGGCAATTTCATCTTGGGAACTTCCGCAACGTTCCAAGCTGAAACAATCAAACGTCGCGAATCGGGATTATTTCGAATCTCCTCGATCACATTCGAGATTTGATCGACGGTTTCACCACTGGCTCCGCGCCCAACTACGCCACTGCGAACCGTAAACGGGCCCCGATTCCCGTTCTCATCGGCCCATTCATCCCAGATCGTCACACCGTTCTGTCGCAGATATTCGATGTTTGTATCACCTTTCAAGAACCACAACAGTTCGTGGATGATCGAACGCAGATGTAGTTTCTTTGTGGTCAGACAAGGAAACCCCTCGCTCAAATCGAAGCGCATTTGATAGCCGAAAACACTTCGCGTCCCTGTACCCGTGCGATCTTCTTTGACGACACCATGGTCCAAGATATGTCGTAGTAACTGGTGGTATACCTGCATGAATTCACTCCTTTTGATCAGGCGTTGGCTTCGTCCTCGATTTGCTTCACCAGATCGTCTGGCATGTTCATCGCTTGAGATAATCGCTTGAGATATTGACGCTCCGCTTCATTGTCGACATCGATTACAAGCAGAGACGTCACATACACCTCGCTGGCTTCGGCCAATGAACTGACCTGAGCGGCGATTTGTTCGGCAGTCGCCGGTGCGTTCAATGCACGAGTTAAATAATCATGGTGCTCGCTCGACAATTCCAGGCGACCAAATTGATTCTCAATTGCTGCACGCTCAGTGTCGTCAATATGTCCATCGGCATTCGCTGCTGAAATCATGGCCTTGAGTAACAACTCGCTGCGCTGATTCTGAGCATCGGAATCTAACTGATCTAACGGTCTTGTTTGGGGATCTTCGGCTCCGTTTTTTTGTTGCCAATTTTTGTAGGCGGTGTAACCCAGCGCACCAACAGCGGCCAACCCACCGATTTTCAACAACGGACCGGTGATTCGTCGACCCCAGCGAGTGCCCAGTAACAACGCCAAAGCTCCACCAGCCGCAGCACCTTTTCCCAAATTCGACAACATCTGGTCTCGTTCAGGACCGCTTTCGGGAACCCCAAGACCTTTTTCCGCCATTTGCTTGCCTTGCCGGGCAAGCTGCTGTCCTGACTGCAGCAATTGATCAAATATTGACTTGAAGTCCATGTGACACCTCTCCGTTCTGAATTCGCACATTTCGATTCAATTGTTGCGAAATGGGATCAAAAAAGAAAGGAGCAAAGAAACGCGATGCCACTGTCGATTTCAACTACGTTCAAAGCACTCAACTGGAAACCTGAACAATTTTAACGGTCCGAATTTTCATTCAGGAATCCTGACGTCGCGAGCCACTGTTCCAGCAGGTGGTGCCATTGCGAAACCGGATTTTCCGATGGTCGTATTCCGTAGCCATGCCCGCCCTTGGCAAAAACATGAAGTTCTGCCTCGACATTGTTTTCTTTTAATCGTGACAACAACAATGCCGACTGTGCGCCGCGGAAACGATCATCCCAGGTCACTGCCATGAACGTCGGCGGAGTCTCGGTAGTCACCGTTACCAATTCACTGAGATTGGCTGCGTCATCCTGATAACCATCGCCCAGATAGGCTGCATAAATCGGGCACATGAAATCAGGGCGAGCTGAGGCGTCATCTGCGTCATCGATCGGCTCATAGCAGGGGGTGTCAAATTGTGTACCCGCCATGACCGTCAAATGCCCGCCCGCCGAAAAACCCATGACACCAATACGCGCTGGATCGATAGCAAACTTATCAGCACCTGATCGCACCACACGAATCGCCCGTTGCACATCTTGCATCGGTTCCCAGTGAATGCGTTCTGGATCGCGTCGCGGCACCCGATACTTCAAGATAAACGCGGTCACTCCGATTGAGTTGAACCACTCGGCCAATTCCGTGCCTTCATGCTGCCAAGCGAGAACGTTGTATCCGCCGCCTGGACAAATGACGACCGCACAACCGTTTGCCTTTTCAGCCGGCGGCGCATAAACGGTCAACGTCGGCGAATCGACATAACGAAAATACCGACCTTGGTCTTTTGACTCCTGTTCTTTCAGGGCTGCAATTTGATCTGGTGAAATCGTTTTCGCATCACTTGGCAAGCCCGCAGGCCAAAGCACTAGTTCTTCGTTATTGATTGAATGCGTCGCTTCGTCCTGAACCGCAAGCAATATTTTGGGAAACAGTACAAACACGACCAACAGCAAGCAGCAACTTCGTCGAATCGACACTTTCGATTTTCTCATTTAATTAGCACCTCTTATTTGCATGGCCATCAATTCCAGCGCCGCCCAATTAACGTTGCCACTACACGTTGCCTTACTTATTCAGCGGGCAAAACGCAACGTGATCACACGATTTCTTCATTAGTCTTTGGCACCGGAATCTTCCAATCGTTTCAGGACTTTTTCCAGCCCAAACCCCTGGCCAGTTTCCATGGAGTTAGACCATTGGCAGCCTTTTGGTGAGGGTTTGCTCCTTTCCGCAGAGCGACATCAACACCATCGAGAGACCCGGCTACTACCAATCCGTGGAGAAAGGGAAGCCCCTGATCATCGACGAAATTTAGCATGTCTCGGTTTTCGGTTAACGTGGTCTCAAGCATCTCGCGCATGTTAATCGACATGGGATGCTCCAATTGTTCAATCTGCTTGAAGTCACCTTGAATGAACACCTTTTCTAATCCAGGCAGTCGTGTCCGCGTTGCGTGAACGTCATCTGGCAAATAATTTTCTGGAACGAGTTTGACCGCGCCTGGCAGTCCAAAATCTAGCCCCCACGCTTTGTCATGTTTCCGCAATTCAGTCTTGGACATTTGCGATCGCAATAGTTGAATCGTAAAGCCACCACAGACTTCGCCAGCGACGCTGTATAGCCAATCCACTATTCGATTGCCGGGTACAGTTACCAAATCACCTTCGGTGACCGATTTTAAAGAGTCCGGTTTGTTGAGTAACGTACCGCAAAGTGTTTGTCCATCAAACTGTACATCATTCACCCACATGTATTCGACTTCCAGATCAGCAGGATTTTTGCTGCGAATTTCAGGGGGATCTGAAAATGCAATTTTGACGGCCGCGATATCTAAACCAGGCACGATTCGTCGTTGTTCCCAACTCCATTCGCGAATAAAAAATCGAAACGTTTTTCGTGCAAAGGAAGCCGCTTTTTTCATTGCTTCGTCGTCGCCGTCCACGAGCATCACACGGCCTTCGCTGACACCCGCACCACCCAGCTTTCGACCTTCGTTCAGATAATAAACATCAGGCTCTGGAGCCTCACCCAGGGACTGCAGTCCCTCTTCCAGCTGACGCCATTCCTGATCGTCGATACTCTTTAGCGTGCGCGCAATATCCTGCATCTTGGACGTCATTGCCCGCACGGGATTGATGGTCAGTTTCCTCCAGCGTTCCTCGGGCAATTTTTCGTCGCCATCTTGATAAAAGGCTGATACTGCCAATCGCTCACCAATCCGTACTGGGGCGCCTGTCAAGCGTTTCAGCGATATTTCTTCAACAACCACGGCTGGATGCGACGCGTCAGGTCGCATACTCATATCCGTCCAGATTGCGAGTCGATCCGGCTTTAGCGAAATCACTTTTGCGGGGCAACAATTTCCAAATCGCATGATTCGTGTGTCGCCGTAATACACAAGTCCAACGAAGATTGGCCAGAGCAACATTCCGGCCCATAGCCATTTCCATACGAACATTCCCAAAGACCCAAAGACGACAAGTAAAAACACGGCAGTGACCAGGAATATGATCATTTCACTGCGCAGAAATGGCAACAATTCCACTTTCACTTTCGTGGGATTGGACGCAATTGTTTCCATGTCCATGTTGGAACACTCCAAAGGTTCGGATCTGTAGGATGTCGAGGGTCAGCTATATTTTAGGTCGGCGCTAATGTCTTTTCGATCGGGCAACCGGCAACCACCATCGGAAACCAGAAAAACGTTTTGCCTATTTTTGACACCATCCTGAACGCTTGACGTGATCCCGATGATGCCCCGCCCACTTCGTACTCCCAACCCAACGATTCGACCATCAAAACTAAACGGGCTGCAGGAAATTAACTAGCGATAATTTTTCTGGGTTTAAATTAGCGTTGGCGACCTCCACATCGAACTCCGTCAGCAAGGCGACCAACCGCGATCAACAATATCGCAAATCGCCACACATTGCCCGCGAACATCCACAGTTTTCTTTGACTGCTTTTTTATGTCACAGGGCCAGTCTTCGTTTGTATGGACGATATCGCACAAACGAAACTCATTTTCAATTGAATCCAGGAATTCCGCCGTGAAACGTAACATTCTCCACGCAGCTATTGTTTGCCTGGCATTGGGCACATCAGCCATCGTCGCGCAAGAAGCCAATCCATTCATTGATCCGTTCGGCGACAACACTCAGGAATCAGCACCCAACTTGCCCGACCCAATCATTGAACGAAGCAACCCTTACGTTGACAAGTTGACGGAGTTCAATGAAAGCTGGCCCGAACGTTCGGCTCGGTTCTCAAAAGCGCTCGAAGAAAACGATCTGGAAGCGATTCAAAACGCGTTTCTTAAACTGGCATCTGAATATGAAGAATCCTTGAAACGATTGTGCAATTCCGGTGATGAAATTAGGGTACAGGAAGTCCAGCTAAACGAAATTAAAACGGAATTGAGTGCTTTGATGGCGACTTTGAACGGAGCAATGAATGATCTTGAATACCAAAGAGAGCTCGCGTCCAATCTCGACAGAAACTTCTTGCAGCTGCAAAAACAAAACCAAGATTTGGCCGAAGCGATTTCAATCATGTTGCAAGAACTGATGAAAACGTCGAATCCGGACGCGATCGTCAATGCAATTCATATGATAAACCTGATGCTTCCAGCTGAAGGAACCTACAGTGGTGAACTCAAGCACGCTCGTGCACTTCAATCCACTTTGCTTGATTTGCTTCAGTACTCCGACAGCAACGTTCGAAATGCAGCCTTTCAAACGCTGCAAGCTGTCGCGCCTGACGTCGCAACGGAAAACGGCTACCAGAGCGCCGATGGGTTCTGGCATTCGCTGGAGTCACTGCATTCGAATCCATTCTCGAACGACTGCAGCCGAGCTGCGTTGCAATACGAAGCTTGGGTGGATGGGGACGGTACGGTGGAAGAGGCTCTTGATTTCATGTCGTCTGATTTGAGCGCCTCGGTTGTTTGGCCCGCTGATACGGAAATCAAAGGTAAAAGCACTCCGAACCTTCGCGAGATTCCAATTCTCGACGCGATCACAACAATCCTTCGCGTTCATGGCCACGGTTTTGTTTTGCACGAAAACCGTGTCGAGATTTATCCAATTGGCAGTCCAGAACTCATCAACGGATTGACGTACGACGTACGGGGTCTACTAAGCTCAGAACTGACGCTCGACTCGCTCGCAGAGAAAACTCGTTCAGCCATTTCGGATGGTGAAGGGATCGAGATCACACAACTCAGCGAAAGCCGGATATTTGTTCGAGCAACCGAGAATCAACACGCCGACATTTCGAGATTCCTGGCACGAATCCCGCTCAACTTCTAACGCAAGCCCTTACGACGTTGATCGCCACAGCAAACCTCTTTGAACAAGGTGTTCTCGCAAGAATTCAAACACAAAGCAAAAGGGCTACTGAAGTTCACTTCAGTAGCCCTTGTTTTTAACGAAATACTACCCGACCTTCGCCAGTCACTAGACAATTGAAAGTAAGTTCTCATCATCCGCAAAGAGGTCGTCCAGCGGACTACTGATCATTGCATCGACAACTGGCTGATGGCTCACGTTCGGGCAAAAACCTTCTTCTGCATCCAAATCGTCGATCGCACCCGCGAGTTCCAGATTGCCTTTCGCCAAATCCACGCTGACTGCAACGACACGTTGGCTTTCACCGAAAGGCTGGCTTGATGTCGGTCGTTGAGTCAATGCGATGGCAGCATCCACAGTGACATCAGTCTCTCCCGGTAGATGCCGTTCGCCCGTTCCAAGTGTTTCACTCATGACGTCATGAGACGACGCCAATTCGTGTTCGTGCCCCAGGAAATGTCCGAGTTCGTGTGCAACAACAGTCAACAGGTCAACGCCAGAAGGCAACCTGAACGAAGTGAACTCGGAGTCATCCCACGGCGTTGAGTCGACGAACCAGCCGTTTCCTGCTGCATCGCGGTCGATCCAAATCGTCGCTTGCCCGTTCGCATCGGTACCTGCCATGCCCAACGTAGAACCCTTGAGGTCCGCTACGCGAACTTGCAGATTGAGGTCACTGATTTGAGCCGCGGTCGCATCACCAGAATCGATCCAGCGTGCAGTTGCCTCAGTCAACATCGCCTTGACCGTTTCATCTCCGATTGCAACGGCTTCTATTGATAGTGTAACAGAAGATGAACGCAACCGCCCTCGATCGTCATTGACAATCGTACCAACGCCTTGATTGTCAGCGATCGTAGCATTCGTTGCTGAGGACAGATTGACGAAGAACGTTTCATTCGCCTCAACCGTTCGGTCGCCATAGACATAGACATCGATGTAACCGATTGTGGAACCAGCTGAAATCGTCAACGTTCCACTCGTTGCCTGATAGTCGCTACCAGCTGTGGCAGTACCATTGGCCGTCGCGTAATTGACCGAGACGGCTTGGTTGGACGCGGCAGACAAACTAACGCTGAAACGGAACCGCCGCGTTCCACGACTACCTTCCTTGCTGGAGACATTCGAAATCGAAAGTGATGGCAATGAAACATTATCGTCATCAACGATGGTTGCAACACCCTGCGAATCGGAAATAGTTGCATTGGTTGCGTTCGACAGATTGACGAAGAACGTTTCGTCATTTTCAACCGTTGTGTCACCGTTGACGACAATCGAGATCAACTGAGTCAATGAGCCTGGTGCAAACGTCAACGTCCCCGATGCCGCGACGTAATCGCTACCGCCACTGGCCGAGCCATCAGCGGTTGCAAAATTGACCGTGATCGGCTGAGCTGATGATGACGAAAGACTCACACTGAAAACAGCCAAAGTCGTCCCGGAGTTGCCTTCGACGATACTCAAATTGTTGATTGCGATCGATGGCGGCGGAACGTCGTCGTTCGAAATCGTTCCTTGGCCTTGTGAATCACCAACCACCGCATTGGTCGCGTTCGACAAATTTACGAAGAACGTTTCGTTGTTCTCAACGTCCGTGTCGCCATTGACGAGGATGGTGATCGTCTGTGTCAACGGGCCTGTTGGTGTGAACGTCAGGGTTCCAGATGCTGCTGCATAGTCAACGCCTGCCGAAGCCGATCCATCGGCCGTCGCGAAATCGACGGTGACTGTTTGAGTAGGCGCCGCCGACAAACTCACGCTGAACACTGCAGCCACGGTTCCACTGTCCCCTTCGACGACCTGGACATCGTCGATAGCAACAGTCGGTTGGCCTTGGCCGGGAGGCGCAAGATTCAATGCCGCGTCAACGTCCAATCGTCCACCCGTTACAGTGATCCCGCTGAGCGAGGCCGTTGGGCGGGCGCTTGCAAGGATCGCATTGCGAATGTTTTCGGCAGTCGCATTTGCGTACTTGGACGCATAAAGTGCGACGGCACCGGTGACGTGAGGTGTCGCCATCGAGGTTCCACTGTAAGACGCATAGCTGTTTGTCGGAACTGTGGAAATGATCGAGGACCCCGGAGCTCCAATGTCAACGTTGTTCGCTCCATAGCTGGAAAACGACGATTTAGCTCCCGTGCTGGTGATCGACGCCACCGATATCACAGACTCATATCCGGCGCCAGATAACGTCGAATAGTTGGAAGGGTAGTACGCCCCCGCTTCGTTGTTTGAATTGCTGTTTCCAGCAGCCGCAACGAACAGAATATCCTCGTTTGCGGATCGAGTGATCGCGTCGAGCAACGCCTGCGAATACCCACCTCCGCCCCACGAGTTGTTCGACGCCACAATGTCGATTCCGTGTCGGGTTTTGAGATCCGTCAGATAATCCAACGCCTGAATTGCACCTGACGTGTAACCGCCGTTCGGCCCAAGGAACTTGGTCGAAATCATGGTCACGTCCCAGTTCACGCCAGCAACGCCGGCACCGTTGCCGCCGTCGCCACCGATTGTTCCGGCAACGTGAGTACCGTGATCGTCGGCAGTTCCGTCGTACGTTGAGTTGTCTCCAAAGTAGAAATCCCAACCGTGCACGTCGTCGATGTAACCGTTGCCATCATTGTCGATCCCATCAACGGGATCATAGGGATTCGTCCAGGCATTGGCGGCTAGGTCCGGATGGTCGTACTGGAACCCTTCGTCAATGATTCCAACAAAGACATTACTGGAACCTGTGTAGCCATCGTTCCAAGCCTTCTCGGCCTGACTGCCATACTGGTTGGTGGTGCCGGATGGGCCGACGGCGGTCGGCGAGTCATCACTGTACATCCCCCACAACTGGCCACTGCTGTAATACGTATCGTTGCTGATCGCCCCGGCCTGATAAACATAGTTAGGCTCTGCGTAAACAACGTTTTTGTTTTTTCCGAAAAGACGAATGGCGTCTTCGACTGCCATACCCTGGGGAAGCGTGACACGTTCCATAACCCCCATGCCCGCACGCTGCATGACATTGGTATGAATCGTTTCTTTGACCTCCATTCCATCAATGGCCGCAAATGCAGCCATCCGTTGCGCGGCTCCAATCCCCGGCTGAAACTGAACCAACACTTCGTTGTTCAGAAAATCGGCAGCCAGCATCTGTCGTTGCTCCAGTTGAACAAACGACAACTGCTTTTTCTGATGTTGCTTTCTACGTGTGATACGTTTGCGATTTCGACGAGACATATCGATCGGCAATGCATCCGATCGAACGCTGTCCCTGTTGCGTTCACTACTTCATTCGCTTGTAAACCGTTTCCACCGCCTTGCCTTCTTCCCCGTCCGGAGTGATGTTGTATGCCGTAATGATCAGCTCGTCGTCGCCGTGAAGTACAAACTCGGTGCGCCAACCCCATCGTGGATGCCCACCTCCGACGTCGTAGTCTCCTCGAACTGAAAAACCATTCTCGACTTCGTCACCTGTCGAAACCAGAATGGCATAGTTCATATGAAAGTCATCGATCCAGGCGGACTCAAACCGTTTGGTGACAGAATTAAACGCCAGTAGGTCGTCGCCATGCCGAGGCTTGCCCTGCATCGCCCCTTCATAGATGTGCCTGACAAACCTTCCACCATAGACTGGTGTAAACT
Organism: Pirellulaceae bacterium; assembly: GCA_041399045.1. Classification (GTDB taxonomy): domain Bacteria; phylum Planctomycetota; class Planctomycetia; order Pirellulales; family Pirellulaceae; genus BJ22. The sequence continues at coordinate 607,374 of JAWKTO010000003.1, forward strand.
CGCCAGCGACTGCCGATTCATCTGCGAGTTCATCGGGCTTGAACCAGGTTTTGCAATTGCCTTCCCATTTCCCTACCAACTTTTCAAATATCGGATGTGCAAATTTCATTTCCGTCGATTCCTTGTTCTCCTGTGCCATTGAGGCACCTACCAATGCCGCCAACCAAGAAATAGCCAGCACGAAAGACCACAATCGATGCAACATGTTTTCTCCCGACCAAATGTCCGATGCGTCTCGCAGTTCCCACGGCGGAAGTATTTTAATCTATCAGAACTCGGAAGGCAGGAACCTGTAACGCATGCGAGGACCACAAATGCTTGCCGCTCGATGAATCAAGCTGGGTTGTCAGCGCTGGGTATGGAAAAGGTGAACGTCGTGCCTTCTCCCTGTTTGCTTTCAACCTCCAGCAACCCATCGTGCTGATCGGCGATCTGTTTGCAAATTGAAAGTCCGAGACCGCTGCCACCCGAATCACGAGTTCGCGAAGTATCAGCCCGATAGAATCGATCGAAAATACGGGACAAGTGCTCTGGTGCAATCCCTGGCCCATCGTCTTGAACTTGCAATGCCAACCGATTGTCTTTGGCTTCCAAAGAAACGTTTACGGATCCGCCCTCGCGGTTATGAACGATTGCATTGGCAATCAGATTATCAACCAGCCTTCTCAGCAACCCTTCATTACCCCTGACTCGGCCTGTTGTCGATGCCACGTTGTTGGCAAACTGAAATTCGACTTGTCGCGATTCGGCAAGCGTTGCCAAATCACGCGAGGACTCCGCAACGACTGCACTGAAATCGACCAAGCCAATCGCCTGCACAGATCCCTCACCCTCCAACTGCGCGACGGACAACAGATCTTCGGAAAGGCCCCGTAAGCGATCTGCCGCACGCCGACACCGCTCAAGCGCTTCACGATATTCTGCTGGCTGGCGCTCGCGGGACAGCGCCAACTCCGTCTGCAACAGCAGAATCGAAACGGGCGTTCTCAATTCATGCGCTGCATCGGAAGTAAATTGCCGTTGTTGCTCAATCGATTTTTCAAGTCGGTCCAACATCGCATTCAGTGCATGCGATAATTGTTCAAATTCCACATCTTGTTCCCCGATCTGGATTCGTGTCCCGAGATTGTCGCCCGTAATTTGACTTGCCGTTTGACTGATATCGTCAATCGACTGCATGGACTTCGCAACCATCCACCAAGCGCCGACGCTACCCAGAACCAGCACGACACCTCCGGCCAACATCAACACCGCAGCCAAACGAAACAGGCTGTCAATTTGTGGCCGAGAATCGATCCCAACAACGATGATGGTTCGCCCCGGTCCTCGCATCGACACCTCGCGGTATGGATCAATCGTATGGAACTCGAATTCGCGTCGCGGAGTTCGATATGTTGTAAAGGAATGATTTGGCGTGAAGGCGATGGGGTTGCGGTCAACATCCAAGACGATGAAATACGGTTGATGCCCTGGTGGGCCTGGTCTTTCAACCAACGAACGAGGAAGTTTAATGGACTCGGGGCTCAGATCCTGAATCCTCAATGGCTTCTCGTTCAGTTCATTCTGTTCTCTTCGGCGATCTCGATCGCCGCGAATTGAGCGCGACTCAACTTGTGCTGGCGGCTCCGCGTACGCTCGCAGCGTTCCCTCGATAACCCGTGCCGCCCCCAACAAATCAGAATCGATCTCAACAAACACAAGCCGTCGCATTTGCATGTAGACAACGCAGGCAAATCCAGCGATGACCAACGACAGCAACGAAATCTGCCAAATCAGCCAACGTTTGCGTAGTGACCTAATCTTCAACGAGATACCCCTGTCCACGACGTGTCTGGATGAACTGGGTACCCAGTTTTTTTCGAATGTTCGAAACATGAACATCGACCAGGTTCGACAACGTATCATCATCGTCGCCAAACAAATGGTCGTAGATCTCAGTTCGTGAAACCACTCGCCCCAGGTTGAGAACAAGCAGTTCAACCAACGAAAATTCTCGTGCGGTCAACTCGATCGAGCACTCCCCCTGACAAACCGTTTTTCGATTCATATCCACCTGAATGTCACCAACGTTGACAACTCCGTTTGCCTGTCCCATTGATCGGCGAATCAACGCCCGGACTCGTGCGAGCAGTTCCATCATCGCAAACGGCTTAACCAGATAATCGTCGGCCCCGCCATCCAGGCCATGAAGTCGATCGGCCAACAGACCTTTGGCAGACAAGATCAATACGGGTGTCGCTTTTTGCTTTCGCAATTCCTCTAAAACCGACCATCCATCGCGTTGGGGCAACATGATATCCAACACGATCAAGTCATAGGGCCATGTCGATGCCTTGGTGAGACCGTCGTTGCCGTCAGCAGCCGAGTCAACTGCGTAACCCGCCTCCTGCAAAGCTTGCACCAAGGCTTGTCTCAGGTCAACTTCGTCTTCAACGACCAGAATACGCATCTCGTTTTCTGAAAATGGGTTAACGATTCGTGGTCAATCGACATCAACCAAATACAACAAACGACGGGCCAACACGTTCAACATGATGAAGAGCAAAGGTGCGCGTCAACCCGTCGTCACAATTCTTTAGGCAAAGTCCACTACTACTCGCCGCGACGACCGCCACCTCGCGAACCGCCAGGGCCCGCCGGCGGACCTCCCGGTCCTCCTCTATCTGGTCGACCACGCAAGTTCTCACCGGGGCCTTCGGGGGGAGGAGGGGGAGGGGGCATCTGCCTGGCGAACTCCATCAACTCCTCACGACTCAACAAGCCGTCACCATCCGCGTCAAACTCGAACGCATGATCGACTAAACCTTCCGGTCCATTGGGCGGTGGGGGAGGGTTCCCTTGCCCCGGTCCTCCTCCGCGTTGGCCCGGCGCGCGATCGCCTTGAGGCGGACGACCTTCGCGATCAGGGCCTCGATCTGCTGGAGGTCCTCCACGACGTCGACCATCAGGCCCTTGCGCGAACGCTGGCGACTCCGGGCGAACTTCGTCGTCATCGAGAATTCCATTGCCGTTTCGATCGAGCGCCAACAAACTGGTCGCTGCCGCGGCAATTTCCTCCGCTGACAACTGATGATCGCCGTCGGTATCCAATGCTTCCATCAATGGGTTAGGTGGCGGCATACCAGGCCCACCCGGCCCCGGCGGGCCGCCACGTTCCTGCGGCGGTTGGGCCATGGCTTGAACAACGACAGCCACGCACAACATAAATGCACCCGCCGAGAACAAGCGGGTACGTTTTAACCAAGACATTTTCATCTCGTTTCCTTTCGATACTTCAATTGCAAATTACTTTTTACGTTCAGTTGCCTACATGGAACATGTCGATTGGCAACGCCTTCAAACCTGTGTTTCGTCTCACAACGTTACTTAAACGTGTGTTGTTGAAATTCTGAACCGCTTGTGGTGAAAAACGGTTCTCGTACCAGAATCGATCACCATCGCGCAGTCGCAAAAATTGATCGCGAATCACGAACCAGGCCGTCTCACCGACTGCAGCGCCAGGAAAATGATCCTCACACAACATTGCAACCCAAGGATCAACGTTTTTGACATCGCCGTACAATTCATGAAGTTGAATTTGAGTGGCGACGTCGGACGTTAAATCCATGAAATCGCGATGGGGTGGCAAGCCAAACTGTTGTCGAATGCGATTGATGTCTGGCAAACCATGATCCCGCCCACGCTGAACATTGAGCGAAACAAGGTCGAAACCACCCGCCCCCGGTGGCCCAAACAGAAAGTTGCGAACGTCATCCACGACTTTGTTGTCGATCGCCTGCGCTCGCTGCAGACACAATCCCATCATCAATGGGTCGATGCCATGCTCGCGAACTTCATCAGGATTAAAAAACGCCTCCGACAGTCGAATCGCCCCTGAGGGCAACGACTCACCGGCTGAATCCATGCGCCACAGTTCCGAGTTGAGCATGCTGTGACCAAATCGATAGGCCGCGGTGGAAAACTCGTTGGACACATTTGGGAATACGTTTGGCTGATAACCAGAGTAGGGTGGTATCGCACCAGATCCCAGGATCGCTGGCAGAAACTCGTTGTATGTGATCGACTGGATGGTGGCGATCACTCGTTCACGTGCGTTGAAGTACAACTGATCATCCGTCAGGTCTGGATTCTGCCGAAGCAGTTCCCGGCAGATTCGATTGTGCTCCCGCATGAACAACGTATGCATTGCGGTCAGGCAAACCTGTTCGTTCACGCGAATGTCGCCGGCCAGAAAAAATCCGTCTTCATCAGCAGGCAGCAGATGCCCAAACGGGCTGGCTGACACTTTGAGCATGCCCTTTCGAAAATGCCGCAGTGAATTTGCAGTATCTTCGTCGGAACCGTAGACCATCGAACCATCAAGCCATGACGTGATGAAGTTGACTTGCTCGCGAGGCTGATCCACTCCGGTGTTGAACGCATAGGCTGATCGCAACAGCATGATAAACTGGCTGCCGGTCCCTGCTGGGTCAAACCAGGGATCGCCTGCTGGAACAAGGATTGGAAACGGCTCGAGCGTTTCCGAGGTTTCTGTCAGATCCAGATCGTGGTCAATGAACTGACCCCACTGCCAGACCATACTGCTCAAGCCCTGTGCATCGGGAATCGATTGACGTTGGTCAAACATTTCATTGCTGATCAGACGAGGGCTTACCTCATCGATTCGCGCGGGTTCGCTGATCCCGTCGCTGTAGGCTGGTGGCGCAAGCCGTAGTAGCCGTGAACCGGCAACACCCCACGAAGTGCGTTGCAGATTGTTGAACGATCCATCGAAACTGTGAAATCGTTGCATGTGATTCGTCAACGGCTGATCGCGATTTGGCTTCGGCCGATTCCGCCGCCAGATCATTCGTGTTTCGAAATGATCGTGAATCCTGTCGTCTCGATGATTTTGAGCCTTCGCGTTTGTCGGCACCCAACAAGCGACACATGCAATCAAACAGCATGTCGCGGCTGTTGTGTTCCGGATTCCACGTGAAGCACCAAACCGATCGAAGAACTTGTTTCGTTTCTTCATCCTCGCACTCCTTCATCTGTAACAGAAACAGTGTTTCGACTTGGCTGTTTACGAAACCAAGTCTTGGAAGTGCCCGTTGGTCATCGACGAACGGGTACGGACGATGGGCAGTCATCGATTCACCAACGCATTTGTCATTGGTTGTCGCAATCGTAGAGTTGGGAACCTTAAGGGAAGATTAAGGCAAGTAGATTTTACGATTGTTTCTGCGCGAGAATTTGAACCATCCCGCGATCGTTACGCATTGTTTGCGTTTTCATGTTGAGTGCATGCAGAAAACCAAGGATCATATCAGCAGAAAGGCGAATTTTCGGGTAGTTGCTCTTTTCCATTTCCCAACTGTCCCCTTTCCGCGTAAGCACAACGTCATGGACCTGGACAGTTGAAGGCAAGTACTCGAGAAACGCCAACATTACTTTGTCCGCTTCCATTCGAACGGGAACGATTCGATCCGAACCCTTTAACGGTACCGTTAATTCGCGAAACTCCAACACAATCCATCCGTCATCGCTCAACATCCCGTGTACCCAGCCAAGCATGCCTTTCACATGTTCTTGATCCTGCAAATGAGTCAACGTGTCTCCCATGCATACCGCTACGGCATACGACTCGTTGGGAACATCAATTGTTGTACATTGATTGAGATTTCCTGTCGCAATGGTTATCGACTGGTTTGAAGTCTGGGCCAACGATTCCAACAACGATTCGTCCTGATCGACAGCAACGACATGGAACCCCAATTCGACAAGCGCAAGGGATTGAATTCCATGTCCACAACCGAGATCCAATGCCCATTGCCCATGCCCGCTGGGAACGATCAGGTTTTTCTTGAACCACTCCGCGACTGCGGCAACCCGTTCCTTAACTGGCCCGCACATCCACTCATAATGTTTTCCCAGAAAATTCCGATAATGCTCGCGAACCAAACTGTCATTCATGTTCAACCTGCGGGTAGTCGAGTTCTTTTAAGGTACCGTTGGAGTGCTTTGCGACAGTAGATTTCGTTATATTAAGCAATTGAACAAAAAACCACCGGAAATTGAAAAACGGAATGATGGGTCTTGTCCAACCGATGTTTGATGGCCCCGTTGATGTCATTGGTGACATTCACGGGGATTGGGATGCGCTGCAGCGGCTGCTTTCCCACTTGGGATATGATTCCCGCGGTGAACATCCCGAAAGCCGACGAATGGTTTTTGTGGGTGACTTCGTCGACCGAGGCCCTAAAAATGTCGATGTGGTTCGCTTTGTACGCGGTCTGATTCAAGACGGCCGCGCTCAGTCGGTTTTGGGAAATCACGAACTCAACCTCCTGTTGGATAAACGCAAAACAGACAACGAATGGTTCTTCGCCAACGAAACCGACGAAGAAATTCGCGAAGAACTTCTGGAGTTCTTTCGCACACTTCCGCTTGTGTTGTTCCGCGATGATGCACGCGTTGTCCATGCCTGTTGGCAACCGGAAATGGTCGACATGGCATCGGAATCACAGGATGTCGTCGCGCTCTTTCAACAGCATCGTTTTACAATCGACATTGGGCTGGCAAAACGCTCCGACCTGAAGCCGTGGCAGAAAGAAATGCGGCACCAGAATCTGAACCCTGTCAAAGTCCTGACGTCAGGGCTGGAGGTGCAAAGCACTTCGCCCTTCATGATGTCAGGCAAGAAGAAGACACTGGAGCGTTTTCCATGGTGGATGGAATACGACGACGAACCGTTTTGTTTCTTTGGGCACTACAGCCTACCCTCAGATCGACCTCGTGGATCAACGCATGCAATCTGCGTCGACTTCGGCCTCTCCAAACGCTGGGTTGGCACCGCGAAAGAATTCCCTCAAGAACTCTATCGCCTGGGAGCATACCGCTTGCCAGAGCATCTGACATTTTTTGACAACGGCGAAAAATGGAGTCGCGATGGCGAAGACGAAATCCGGTGAGACAATTGTCGCTCCCGGCCCTACACCGAAACAGGTTCGCGATCAAAACGGAAATTGCCTGACACCTCCAGCGAATTGGTCGTTGCTGCCTCCGGGTGATGCAACGTTGACGCGGCGAGTCAAGGCGGCGGGGGAATACTGGCTCGTGCAAACGCGCAAAGGTCGTCGTGTATTCTCTCAGGGCATATGGGCGCCAGAGCAAACGATTCGCGATGTTCAAAAACAACTCAAAGCCGAACGCTCGACGGAGACTTACGCCAAACAGCGCAAGCAAGCCGCCGAGCGCCGCGACAAACACCAAGTCGAGTACGTCGCGGACTTTGAAGGCGCGATCGTACAATTCCTGGATTTCCATCCGACCTATGCAGGCCACGCCCGGCGCTTTGCGCGACTGGTCGCAAGCCATGCGACACCGATCGGAAGTGGAACCGTTGCCCGCACCAAACGAATCCCGATTGAACGCCGCGCCGAAGCCGCCGTTATCGCCTGGATGCGCCATCAAACGACTGACTACGACACGCGACCGATTGCCAGGGTCAAAGGAAAACGTCGAGAGACGCGCAGAATCCTCGCCTCAGCATCCCGGCAACTCCTTGAACGATACCGACAGGGAAAACCCGTCGCAGCGAATTGCCCGTTGTATCAAGCGCTAACGGCAAACAATCCCCAGTGACCTTTCTTTGACGTACGCCTTTCTGCGGTATCCGACTCGCAGAAGTGCCGCGCCGAATCGACTCACCGGTTGAAATCTTTTTTGCCACAACGAATATGGGTATTTCGCGTTGAACTTCGGAACAGCTTTCAACGTTTCTTTTCGACATGACGGGGACCAATCGTCCTCGAACACGAATCGACCTTGTCCCAATGGATTTGATCCGCATGCAATGACGCGTCGTCGCTGAGATTGCTCGAATTCAATGGAATGGACGAAGTAGTCGATTGTTGTATACACCTTTTCAAGGGAATCATCGCGTGAAAACTACGATTGCATTTGGCGTTTGCCTGTTGTTGTTTTGCAGTAACGGCTGCCAGCCGACGACAACCCCATCTGCGAAGTCGCAACCCTCAAATGCAAGGCAAGCCACGGAAGAAACGGCTACACCTGTCGTCGAGTCCTCACGCAATATCGCAACGGACGTCGAGCAACCTTCCGAACCCATTGAATCAATTGCCCCGTCGATGCCGCCCATCGAAACCGAAACCAAAGCACCAGATTCCAGTGAAGTGGAATCCACTGTCGCCTCCAAATCATCGGGGTTCGCCAAGTCCATTCAAATACTCTCGTGGAATGTTGAAAGCGATGGCAGCAACCCTGAGGTCATCGCCAAACAGCTCAAGGAATGGAACAACATTGATGTTTTCGCGCTGTGCGAGGTGCTACCCAGCCAGTTCGAGAACTTTGCCAACGGCATGGCAGAGATTCACTCCGAATCCGGCGACAAGGATCGTTTGATGATCGCCTACAACGACGATCGATTTGAGCTGGTGCGTCAACTCAATCTCGACGACATCAACAACGGACGCGTTCGCGCTCCGCTGGTTGCGCATCTCCGCGAGCGAGAATCCGGCAAAGAATTCCTTTTAGTCAACAATCATCTCGCTCGAGGCAATGCCGAATACCGCCAGGAACAGGCCCGCTTGTTGGTTGAATGGGCCCGCGAGTCAACGTTGCCAATCGTCGCAGTAGGCGACTACAACTTCGACTTCGTTTTTGAGACCAGCAATGGCAACGATTCGTTTCGTGAATTCATGCGAGACGGAATCTGGGAATGGATCCAACCTTCGGAGATGATCGACTCCAACTGGTACGACGGCGATGGCGATGGTGCAGATGATTACCCCGGCTCAATCCTTGACTTCGTGTTCGTTGCTGGCAGCGCACGCGAATGGCCGATCGCCTGTGAGGTCATTGTTCGCGCCGACGACTTCCCGGACGACGACCAAACCAGCGACCATCGTCCGATCTTGACCGTGATTGGCAAATAGTGGCAAACGCCACAAATCGTTGGTTTGCTAGCATTTCGCCAACGATTCGCCAAAAACTTTACTGGGAAAAAACACGCGTTTATTTCGGTTATTTGCGTTGTTTGGACGAGAAATCCGGCGCAAGCCGCATGACGGGATCGCGCGGCCACTATAATACGGGATTGCGGGGAATGGCCTTACGTCATGTTCGACAGCTTGCAGATATTTACAAATACGCCGAACATTCGCCCGCAGGGCCGAGCTAGATTCGGCTGAGTCTGGAATTCCCGTTTTCAGGATGGGAGGTGTGAATTGGAGTTGTTCCAAGCCTCCCAAATGCGAGAACCATGTTTGCAACTCGAAAAATCGAATTGAGTCAATCAATTTGGGGAGTTTTGGGGTCGAACCGGTCGCCAAGTCGGTTTCGGGTGCCCCTAGGGCTGTCCCTTTTGGAGTTGTTGGTTGTTTTGACCATCCTCATCGCTTTGGGTGGAATTGTCGTTTCCACTTTGCCGGGACTTTTGGAACGAACTCAAGTCGCTACGGCTGCGGCGAACGTTCCCCAAATTGATTCCAGCATTCGGCAAAGTTCAATCCTCAAGCAGGGGCGTATCGGCAATCGTTTCGATAGTTTGATTGTGGGAAGCAGTGGACTCGATGGTGGTGTCGCCGACTTTGTCGGAGGCAAAGAGTACTTTGAGGCAGTGTCGTTGTCGCAGCCCGAGGTGTTCGCATTGGGCGCAAATTGGAATCACGGAATTGACTCCCGCTGAGCAGAACACTGACAACGCAACGTTTGGTTCCCACACGTTGATGCCCGTTGAGTTGTCACCCGATGCAAACGTTTGCGCGATTGCACAGTCATATGTGCCCGAAATGGTTCAACGACTTTGGAACATCGATGCCGTCAAGGAATCAAAATACGTTGTGATGGGTATTGGTTCGCGATGCAGCCTGGTCGGCTCCGAGCGCGATGCACTATTCACCGAAGCACCCGTACATTTTTCAGACAATCAAATGACAAACCCGAAAGTGATGTATTGTCGTTACTTGATCGTCGTGGAATTGAAACAGACAAATGAAACAACGGCAACGGCCCGTTACCTGGGAACATGTATTCCCGGACCCAACGGTTTGGATTCAATCACGGAAATCCTGAAAGGCCATTACGACAACACGCTTTGAATTTTTGAACAATAAAAATATCCAACGAGTTTGACTTCATCCAACTCGTTCAATTTCCAAGTAAGACTAATCGAGATCCAAGCGTCGGTGTTCCGACGATTAGATTTCCAAATTTCAAAAAGCAAAACCGAAACCAAATCACAGGTAAACACGTGATCCCGTCCATTACCAGAAACCGAAACTTCGCACCACGACACGCGACTCGACTGCGTGGCCTGTCGCTGTTGGAGTTGTTGGTCGTGCTGGTGATCGTTACGGCAACCGCTTTGATCGTGATTCCAACCCTTTCGGTTCGCATCGACACGCCTACCAAAAATGCAGCGTCTCCGGACGAAGTGGTTACTCAGCACACGCTCACCGTCCTCCGTGACGCCATGGTGGGTGAAGATGGAGTGATGGAAAATCTGGCTCATAAACCAGAGGCCTTGCCACACCAGATCACGGAACTGCTCGATGCAGAGGCTCCCGAGCATGTGCAAAAATCGACACCGGAACTTGCACATTACGACCCCATGATTGGAATTGGCTGGCGCGGCCCGTATCTGATTCCGACCGGACGTAACGAACTGGGACTTCCCACCGTCGTTGACGGCTGGGGCAATGAAGTCAAACTGCAGATCGATTTCGACGAGGATGGCGAAATCAATCAAACCGAATCGCAATACGCTCGCGTTGTTTCGTCGGGCCCCAACGGCCTGTTCGAAACCCCTGGTGATTTAAGCAATATGAAACCGGGGCGTGATTCGGTTCGTGAATTGACCATGGAAGAATGTGGCGACGATGTTGTCCTGTTTTTGAGAACTCCCGATATCCGGCAGTAACGATGCTTGATTCGACTGCTCAGGCCGTGACATGATTTCTTATTCGAACGATCGATCAGGGAGCAAGCGGTCGTTTTTTCTGGTGAAAACTCCATTTGCTTCGCGCACCATTCGCAGGTGCTATGGTTTGACTCTGTTGGAGTTGCTGGTAGTTCTCGTCATTCTCGCGATCATGGCAACGATTGCCGTTCAAGCGATTCAACCACGCGTCGAAAATGCTCGCTTTGAAGCGACGCGATCCACAATGGCAAACATTGTCGAATCGGTTGTCGGTCATGGGGATCGAACACAGTCGGACGGCACGCCGATGATCGATGGTTTTGTCGCGGACATTGGCAGAATTCCGTTTGCGGTATCTCAGGAACCGTTGGTCGCGCCGGAACCCGCTGAGCAGGCTCCCATTTTTAGCTTGAACGAACTTTGGAACCCCGAATGTGATTTGGCAGTTCAGTTCCCTTTCCAATTTCGAGCTGGCCCCCGGGAACCCGAGGATTTCAGCGATGTGCGCATTGCGTGTGGCTGGAGAGGCCCCTATGTCATGCTCCCGATTGGAGCCCACGAGCTGCGTGACGGATGGGGCAACCCGTTCGAGGTCCTGCTTGATGACGCGGGAACGATGAAGGGTATTCGCGCCTCAACGCTATTCGCCAATGAACCTCAGGAACTGGAGGCATCCTTCGACGCCGGCAAAGTCAACGTAACCGGAACGGTCGTGCTGGAAGGGAAATACGAGGGCGAGGTTCGCGTGGTTTTGCTGGCACCTCAGCCGGAAAGTTCGTTAGACGAACTAGTCGTTTATGACGATGAAGACGATGGGAGATTGTTTTTTCGTTTTCAAAATGTGCCGATCGGACTGCGCCGTAGTGGTAAACGCAGGACAAGATCGCGTGGTTCGTTACATTCACGTTCCGCAGGGCGCGCAAATATCACGGTGAAAATTCAATCGACTCAAGACGATGAAGCCGACTCAGATTCGAAAAGCCCATGAGCAAACGTCCAGCAATCACCATGATGCTCGTTTCACCCCAACGTTGGGTGCGCGCGGACTTTGCAAACTACACTGGCGTCCCCGAAATCAATTCGCTTTTCGCTGAAACATCGTCGGACTGGTTGACGGCCGTACGCAGTTTGTCGGTGATCGCCCCCCTCGGTCGTCGCGTTCGCATTTTTTGTTCGATGACAGGCCAGCATTTGATTTCGTTTTCCAGCGCCAGTCTGGCTCAAATGGATGACGATGAAATTGACAACGCCATTCGGTTTGAAGTCGAAACATTGTCAGGCATTGAAATTGACGATATCGCCACGGGCCGCGTCCCGGCGGAGTCACTACAAAATGACGAAAAGCGGTTCTGGGTTACCGTCGTCCGCAAATCGGAATTTCAAACGCTAACGAAACTGTTTCAGGACCACGCCGTTCGGGATTTTGATTTTCAGCATCCGTCTGGGCAAATCGCCTGGCCACAACCCGATGAGCCGCGTCGGGAACTTTGGGGTTCCAGTGTATTTGAATTTGATAGTAAAAGCGGGCTGCTCAAATCGTTTCAACGAATCGCTCAACTTCCAGACAGCGCCTCACCGCTATCGATACAACTTGGCCTTCCCAACGACGACCAAGTGGACTCGCGGATTCGCTTGGGCATGGATCTAAGTGACGAATTATCGCTCGGACATTGGTTCCGACAGGTGTTGGAGTCCTCCAGCCAACGGGATTCACTTGCTCCGGTGCTGCAAAAGGCCCGACGAACATCCGCGATTGACTGGCGCCCCGTGTTGGCCACATTGATGGCGTGTGCGGCGGTGATTGGATGTGTTTTGCATCGCAATCTGACACTGGAACAAACGAGCGATGTGATTGCTCGAACCGAACAGCTTGCCGAACCAGGCATCAGTAAAAAAAGAGATGATTCGGAAAACCTCAAACTCATCGAGCAGCTCAAGGAATTGGAGGCCGAATCGCTAACGATTGCTAACGAACTGAAACGAGTTCAGTTTTTCAGCATGTCGCAAATGCAGCGACTTCCAACGTTGTTGAGAATGATCAGTGAACTCCGTGCGGACGAATTAGTCATGCAATCGATTTCGATGGATCCCAAGGGGCTCCTGATCGCCGGTGTTTCCCTGAATGGTGAAGCAGCACCCAACTTGGCGAATCGCTTGCGACTTTTGGCATTGCCGATGGGCTGGAAGGTCTCCGGTGCAACTCAGGAGGGTCAGCAGAAACTTATCAGTGGCGGCCCATGGACGTTTCAAATCTTGCTGGAAGATGTGGGGCCATTTGACTCGCCGCCATCGACATCAACGGTTTCTCCCAATGCCAGCCGAAACAAATTTTAGGAGACGTACTGATGAAACACATGAACTCTTCGCGGCGAGAAAAGCTGTTGCTGATGTTGTTTCCTACAGCGCTCGTTCTGGCAATCTACTCTGTCTTTTTTGCTTATCCCAACCAGCAAAAACTACGTACGCTGGTCCGGGATTTTGAACAAGCGAATCAAATAGCCATTACCGAGCGAGAAGCGACCGACTCAAAAAATCAACTCGAAGCGACGCGACAAAGTCTGACCCGCCAAAAACAACGCAACCAATCCAGTTTGTTGAAAATACGGGAACTTGGACACGGCTGGAGAAATCCGGATGCCCGTCTGGAAACGCTGCAGCAAGTAACGGAAACCATGGACCAGTTCAACCTGTCCGTTGTATACCAAGGATTCGTGGACGAACCAAACCTCTCAACCTATTTCAAAAACCTGACGTCCATGATCAATCGCGAGGCTGTCACGCAACCGCTCGAATACTGGGAGGCTGAGGTAGAAGGGACCTATCCAGACATGACCCTGTTTCTGTTTGAAATCAGCAAGCAAAATATGCATATCGTTCCGGTTGCCATCTCCATGAAATCACCCGCTGATTCTATCGCGGGTAACAAGAACTGGAAAATCATTTTTTTGATCTAGGGTTCGTTCATCAAAGCGTTAACCCATAAAACAAGAATCCACACTAACAGGAATTTGCTCGTGTCATTTGCAACGATTCAGGATCGATTTGAAACTATCGTTGCCGAAAGCTTGAAGCGAGGAGCGTCGGATATTCATATCGTCGCTGGAGAACCCATTCGACTGCGTGTCGAAGGGATATTGGAAATCCTAAAAACTGACGACGCTGAAGTCGTACTAGAACATTCCGATCTCGTCGAGTGGACTCATGCATTCCTGAACACGAACCAGCAAGAGCAGTTCAGTGAACGAGGTTCGGTCGATGGCGCGTTTACGGCAGCGGAGCACGTGCGATTGCGTTTCAATCTATTTCGACGATCCGGAGCGTATGCAATTGCGCTGCGACGACTGGATGACCAGTTTCGCGATTTGGCGAGTCTGGGTTTGACAAACGACCTTTATCGCATCTGTGATCTGAAACATGGCCTCATCTTGATCGCGGGACCAACCGGTTCAGGCAAAAGCACAACGCTTGCCACGCTTCTGAATCGCATCAATGAGACCAGATCAGCGCACATCATCACCATCGAGGAACCAATTGAATACGTTCACCGCAGTCAGCATTCATTGGTAAGTCAGCGCCAGGTAGGAATTGACGCGCCGACCTTTCACCAGGCTCTGGTTGATTCTTTGCGACAAGATCCCGACGTGATCCTGATCGGAGAAATTCGCGATCTGGAAACGATCCGAACCGCAATCACTGCGGCCGAAACTGGGCATCTCGTTTTTGCCAGTGTCCACGCGGGCGATTGTATTGGGGCCATCGAACGTCTGGTCAGCGTATTCCCGGCCGACGAGCAGATGATGATCCAAAAATTGTTAAGCATGGTTGTGCGTTGTGTTGTTGCCCAACACCTGGTGGTCGCCGACTCCGGTCACTCGACCAATCAATCCGTTGACTCTGAAGACGATCGGGGTCCAGAACAGCACCCCGGACGTGTTCTCGTACCCGAGATCCTGTGGGGAACAACCGCAGTTTCAAACTTGATCGCCAGCGGGCAAACGCGTCAGATTGGCTCCATGATGGAGTCAGGAGCTGGCGATGGCATGGTCACACTGGACGCCAGCCTGGCGAATTTGTTGAGGCAGCGAAAAATATCTGAAGCAACCGCGCGATCGCTGGCAAAAAATCCCACAATGGTATTGGAGCGTTCGCGCCGACGTCCTTGAGAACAAGGGGGCGAGAGTTTAAGTCCTGGAAATCAATGCGATGAGTACCGCCGAAGAAATCTTGAATATGGATGAGGTCAAAATTGACCCGGAATGGGCACTCGCCATTCCAGGCAATTTGGCGATCCGTAAACAAGTGCTCCCGTTTGTCGAACAAGACAATCAAGTATTTGTCGCTTGCGCCAATCCCGCGGATGAGCAAATCATGCAAGCGCTCGAGCGATACATTACTCATCCCATTGTGACCTTGCTTGCCAATCCAGAGTCTCTGGAACGCACGATTCAGCGTGTATTCCAGGACATTCCAGGACGAAACGGCAATCTCGCGGTTCCATTTCGCACCAGCGTTTCGACGAGTGCATCAGGAGCTGAGCTCGAAAACGAAAACGCCGTTGCATTGAGCGATGAGATTTTTCGCGCCGCCTTGATCCGCAGCGCTACGGACATACACATCGAACCAAACGCCAACACTACTCGGATTCGATTGCGTGTTGACGGACTGCTGGAACATTACCGCGACGTTCCCCTGAACATCCATCCGTCGTTGATCTCACGTCTGAAAGTTCTATGCGGTATGGACATCGCCGAACGACGGGCGCCCCAAGATGGACGATACACACTTCAATTGGACCGCAATCGCGAGATCGACCTTCGCGCCGCTACCATTCCAACGAAACACGGCGAACGAATGACGTTGCGGCTGTTGGCGATGCAGGACCATCCGTTTTCACTGAGTGAATTGGGAATGTCGGCGGGCGATCACGAGCAGTTTCTCCGCGCTATCCGACGACCTCACGGGCTGGTGCTGGTCACTGGGCCAACGGGGTGCGGCAAAAGCACGACGCTCTACGCGACGCTCCGCCAGTTGATCTCTGAACGATCGCTGAATGTGGTCACCATCGAAGATCCCGTTGAAAGTCTAATCAATGGAATCAGTCAGGTGGAAGTTGACTCCAACGACCGCGTCAGCTTCCACAACGCACTGCGCAGCATTCTGCGTCACGACCCCGACGTCCTGATGCTGGGTGAAATTCGCGACGAAGAAACGGCGGAGACTGCGATCAAAGCGGCGTTGACCGGACATCTTGTATTAACAACGCTGCACGCGAACTCTGCGGTCAGCAGCATCTCGCGACTAACGGATATGAAAGTGAGGCCGTTTCTCGTGGGTGCCGTCGCCCAGGCCAGCATTGCGCAGCGGCTGGTTCGTCGCCTCTGTCAACGTTGCCGTGAACAAACGTCATTGACTGACGAACAAATTCAGATTTTGAGGCGACCCGATTTGAAAAACACGACCGTCTATCGTGCTGCAGGTTGTCGTTATTGCGCCGGCACTGGATTCGCCGGACGAATTGGAATCTTTGAGTTCTTGTTTTTTGATTCGGAAATCAGTCGACTGGTGGCCAACCGCGCCACCGAACAAGAACTGGAGGCGTATTTGAAAACCCAACACGTCAACACGATGCTCGATGATGGAATCGAAAAACTGGTTGCGGGGCTAATCACCTTCGATGAATTGGTCCAAGTTGTCCCTGCGGTTTAACGTATTATTTTGTAGTTATCTCAAATCGACGGTCACAATTGAAACTTGAACTGTTTCGTATTTGTGAAGAGTGCCCGTTGAGGTCTAACGGAATGATCCATGCCGACATTTGAATTTCGAGCGAGACATTCCAATGGACAATTGGAAACGGGACAAATCGAAGCCGCAACGCGCTCGGCGGTCGCCGCCCAACTGCAGGGACGTGGGCTGGTCGTTACGGATGTTCAGCCGGTCGCCAAAGCATCCGCTTCACGATTTTCATTCTCTCAACTGAATTGGCGCCGCTCCGCAAGATCGGTCGAAGTCGAACTGGGATTACAACAACTTGCACTGATGCTGCGAAGTGGCACCAACCTGCTCACAGCGTTGGGAGCGCTACGCGACTCCTCAGCCAGTGCACGAGCGCGACACCTTTGGGGTGATATTGCCAATCAGATCCAGTCCGGCGAAAGCCTGTCTCAAGCGATGAGCACACAACGATCGTTTTCCGAATTCACGGTTCAACTCGTCAGGGTCGGCGAACAAACAGGAAATTTGGCACCGGTGATCGAGCGAGCGGCCGACTCCATGAAGAGCCGGCGATCCGTCGCCGAAGAAATCGTTTCCGCTTTGATTTATCCGCTGCTTGTGATCGCAATGTCGATCGGCGTCACGATGTACATGGTGGTTTACCTGATACCCAAACTGGAGGTCTATCTGCAAAGCCTGGGGCGTGAGATTCCACCCATGACGCAGACGTTGCTCAGTGGGTCGCTGTGGCTGCGAGAGAGTTATCCGCTGCTAATCGGGGCATTGGTTGTTTTGACAGGTATCCCGCTCGCCGTTTACTCGACACGTGAAGGTCGTGTGTGGATCGATCGATTATTGTTGATGGTTCCCTTTGTGGGTGGCCTGATCCGAATGGCAGACACCGCCAATTTTGCGCGAAGTCTTTCCATGTTGATCGGCAATGGCGTCACGCTTACCGAGGGGCTGGGAATCACCGAAAGCCTGCTTCACAATCGTTTTTCCGGTACAATCGTCAGAAGCGCCAAAGAACTGATTGTTCACGGCAGCAATCTGGCAAATGCCATCGACGAACCTTTGGCATTTACGCCGATGCTAAAACAGATGGTCGCGATTGGGGAACAATCGGGAAACATGGAGGAAGTCCTGCGTGAGACGGCAGACTTTCACGAAAACCAGTTTCTTTCCATCATGCGTCGCCTCAATTCCTTGATCACGCCGGCGTTGACAATCATTGTGGGTACTGTGGTCGGCTACGTTTACATTGCCTTTTTCATGGCTCTATTTGCCGCGGCAGGTTAATCATGCGAACAGGACTATTTCCAAAACGCGCCCAGCTCTTTCAGGCAATGATCGTTGCCGTTGTTTTCGTTATTTTGTCAGCGACTTCGGCTATTGCTCAGGATCAGGTCAAGGATCCAACTCAGGAATCGGACGTCATCAAAGCTACGATGGCGAAAATCCGTGAAGTTGAAAAACTGGATAGCTACATCAGCGAAAACACTTCGCTCAAGGAACTGAACAAAACCCTCCAACAACAACTGGCAGCCTTGAACAAACAAGTCACCGAGTTGACAAAACAGCTAGCAGATCAGAAGGAAATGCTGCAGCGGCAGTTACTGCAAATGCCGTCAATCAAGGTGAAATCCAAGATTTTACGCGAGGGCGTCGCGACGGCAGTGCTCCAGGTGGATGAGAAAACCATCCGGGTTTATCAGGGACGTGAGCTATCACTTGAGGTCAAGCCCGGAGTTTGGGTCTTGATGGAAGTCGCAGAAATCTCTAAAGACGAGATCTATTTGAAGTTTCCGGAGATGTCGCGCGAACTGCGACTTGAATAATCGGCCACGGAATCGGCTGGCATTCAGGTTGTTACGGCGACCAAATCCGGGTTCAAGATCCCAGAGCGATGTGCCAGTCAGCGGAACTCAATTCCGTGGCGCTGGAGCACTCTGCTCGCAACAAGTCACGGATGACTGTGTTGTCGTTTTTCGAGAAAGACAACCTTGTTTCATGTCTATCGAACGCGTTTTCGAACGGGTTCGGTCGTGCGCGTGATGTGAAGCCGGCACTTTCAATGGCTGCCTTTGTCATCGCCACCCTTTACTTGTCCTTTGGATGTTCCGCATTCGGTCAACAGGCAATCGTCAAACGTAAAAACGCGCCTGCGGCCCGTTCGCCTATCGAAATTACGCGCCTCGATGAATGGGTGACCCCCGTTGCCTTTGAAGAAACGGAGCAAATCACCGACGAAGAGCCCAAGACATCGCAGATGATCGAGCCGGCCGATTTGCCAATCCTCAGCGCGAACAGTGCAAATCAATACCCACCAGGCTTCATTCCGCCCATGGTGGAACTGGAGATGATCGATTTTCGAGATGTCTCGTTGGGCGATGCCATGCGCATCTTCTCAGAACAATCGGGGCTCAACATTGTTCCGTCGGTGGAAGCCAACAAGACGCAAATCAACCTCTATCTGCGCAACGTACGTCCCATGGCTGTCTTGGAAAACCTTACCAAGACGCACGATCTGTTTTTCCGAATTGACGAACCCTCGGGAATCATTCGGATCTACACAACCGACGAATACGAAAGCAATCTGAAAAGTTTCCGCGAGGATGAAACGCAAGTCTTCACACTTCTGTACCCGAATCCCGTCGACGTGGCCGTTGCGATTCGCGATCTGTTTGGTCAACGGGTTGAACTGAACTTTGGCGTGGGTGACGAAGATTCCATTCTCGACCTGCTGTATCGGATGAATCGTTTTGACTTGGTCGATAGCCGCAGCCTGGGGCTGGGTTCATTCCAAGGCAACTATTCGCTTGGCGGACGATCAAACAGCAACCTTAATGGCTTGGGCGGGTTCAGCTCCAACAACCTGCGCCGACAGTTTCCCCAGTCCAGCAATGCACTGAACAACGAACTCCAGCCACTCAACGATTTGACCGCTGAACAGATCCAGCAACTGATCAACAGCATGAACCGACGTGACGAACAAGTCCGTCGACCGGACGGCTCCGACCCCGTCGCGGATTTGCTGGAGGAACGAGAGGCGGTCATTTTCGTAACCGTCGTTCGCCGAAACAATCAGGTGATCGTCCGCACCAGTGACAAAGAAACGATGGACCAGATCAGCCAACTGATCACGCGCCTGGATGTTCCGACTCCGTTGGTGCTGCTGGAAGTCAAAGTGATGTCGATTCTGCTGGATGACAACTTTCGCAAGCGCATTCGATTACCAATTTCGGATGGCGGTTCGTCGGCTGGCGGGTTTACCACCGGTGATATCTTGCCAACGCCTTCGGATTCGCTGATTGGCGAACCGCGACGCATGGCTTCGATGCTGCCCGGCGGATCTTTGATCAACCAAGGTGACCTGACGTTTCAATTCGTCAACAATAGCTTCCGCGCACGGATGCAGATTCTGGAAGACGACAATCGCGTCACGGTCTTGAACACGCCGTTGCTCTTGACCGCCAACAACGAAGTCAGCCGCATTTTCATCGGCGACACGATTCCGTTCACTGTCGGTTTCAATTCACCACAAGTGATCACCGGCGGCAACAACAACACGACCATCGCTGGCACGCCGATCACCGAGTTGCGCGATGTTGGACAGTCCCTGTTGATCACACCCAGCATCAACGCCGACCGTACCGTCACTCTGCGTGTCGTTCAGGAAAACGCACGTCGCGTGATCAATGGCGGTCGAATCCCGGTTCTTAATCCCAGCGGCGGCATCACCAATCAGGAAGTCGACACGGTTAATCGCAGCACAATCAGTGGCACGATTGTCGCCAAGGACGGCATGGCGGTGGCCCTCGGTGGACTGATTGAAGACGAAGCCTCCGATAGTCGCGAACAGGTTCCTGGCCTCGGACGGTTGCCGATCCTGGGAATTTTCTTTCGTAAACAGGAAACCGGTCGACAACGCCGCGAACTGGTCGTCATGGTTCGCCCCTACGTCTTCAACACACCATCGGAGTCAGCCGCCGTCAGCGAAGAACTCCTACAACAACTCAGCGTTCATCCCAACGTGTTCAACTGCGAGCCGACGATGAACACGTTTTCGCCTGGCGAAGCGGTTCAAACCATTCCAGACGATTGCAACCTGCACAAGGCGTTTCAATTTCATAACGTTGTTCCGCGAGTCTATTAAGCCAAAGATGACCCGTTGCCCTAACAAAACCCATTCGGAATTGCCGCAACAACGGCCATGGCATAGCGCCATTCGAATCCGAATCGCTCAGATCGGACCACTGTTCGTCTTGATTGCGATGCTGCTTACGGGCTGCTCAAATTTCAACGTTGACTCCGCCAAACTACCTCTCGCCGAAAGCGAACCCAACGCAGCCTCCAGCGCAGTGACCGACAAAAAAGTCAAAGTCGTTGGCGGAGGGTTGATGCTGGGTGATGTCGAACAACGGGCCTTCACGGATGCCGAATTCGCCGATCTCCTGAACGAACAATTGGCCGACGAACACTGGGGAACGATCGAACACCTGTTGCGAACGTACCCTGATATCGCCATGTCGCTGTTGATGTACGGCCCCAGCGAGTCCCTTTCAGAAGAGTCGTTGCGACTGATCGCCTCATCGATGGACATTCTCTGGCAACGTCAACAGAACAGCGCAGAAACACCTTGGCTGGAATACACATCGGCAGCCGCCGTCGAGGTCAATCGCAATGGCGATACGTTTGGCTGGGTTCGCAGCCGCTTTCTCGACCATCTGACCAACAACCAGATGCGCGAGGCACTTGCGCTGAATTTGAAGAAATCGGCCGCAGCCGCCAACTCGCAACTTGCCGAATTGGAGGCCTGCCGCCTGACCGCTTCAGCGCAGCTGCTTGACAAGCAGTTCTCGGAGTGCGCCGTTGAACTCTCACAAGGCATTCGGAACAGCGATGCTTTCCCCGTTCAAAAATCTCGACTTCTGTTGTTGCAGGCCGAAGCGTTTCGACATCTGAACGAGGCTGAAAAGTGGAACGACGCGTGGGTACAAGCCGTTGTGCGCGAAGCCAACACGATGATCGAAACTTCGTTTCACGATCCGGTTTTCTGGCGACAAGCCGCCTTCCAACGTCCTGTCCGCACCGACTGGCCCGAGGATGTGGTTAAAAACTTTCGATCGATCCTCGAACCTCAAGGCATCACGTTTCCGGATATCCGCAGCGACGATGCGCTGCGTGAGGCAATCGTCTGGGCCGTTGTCGGGATTCAATGCCTTCACCGGCACGAAAGTCAGAACGCATTACTGGCCTTCAAGAAAGCCGAAGCGCTGGCAACCAATCCGATGCTCAAAAATGAACTTCTGTTTCAGCAGGCGGTTGCCATGGTCGATGCCGGACAGGCGGGCCCCGCATCACCGGTGCTGCTGAGATTGAGCTCGTTGGAAGGCGATCTCGGCAATCGCAGTCGTGCTGTACTGGGCGCGCTGAAACTTCAGCACGGCAGTCTGGATCAAGGTATGAACTTGATCCAATCGGCTATGCAGGATACACGGAACTGGCCGGCCGATGAACGTCTCAAGGTCGAGGCCGACTATGCCCTTGCCCTATTGATCGCCGGCCAAGAGCAGGAAGGCCTGCAGATGCAGGAAAAAGCCTTTGCCGCGTTTGCCGAATCAGGCATGTATAACCACGCGGCCCAATGCCTTGCCAACCTCGCAAGGTATTTCGAATCGACGAACCGAACCACCGAACAAGCCGCCGCCCTCGACCGCCTCGCCGCGTTCCAAATGGACTCATCCGTTCGCTAAAACAGTTTGGTTCATACCGATACACCGCGTAAAAAGTGTTCGATTACTGACCCTCCAACAATCATGAAGCTGGACCTGCTAGTTGCGTATCCTGACAGTTGAATCTGTCAACAAGCAACATTGAAACAGCATTGGCTTATTGCTCTACCACGTTGATTCGCCCCATTGCTAACGGGCGATATGATGAGAATTCACGGATATGAACATAGTATGTTCCGGGTTTCCTTGGAGCCGTCAACGAAAGTACTATTCTTGTCGTCGATTCTGAAATGGGATCGTGGTCGACGTCGCCATCTGAATTTAATTGAGCACCATTTTCGGGATCGGTTGAATCGGTAATTTCTGCGAGCAAGTACTTTGGCTTTACGCCCGAAAGCACTTCAACTGTAACGATCACGCGAAATGACTTACCACATTCAACTTTTGCCAAGTCTTCTTTGGCGTCGAGGGTCCAAGTTTTATCAATGGGAACTCCAATCTCGTTGTCTGCATGGTATGGCCCCAACTTTGGAAAATTAATTGTCAACACGTCGTCAATTTCACCGACGCGAACTGCATAATCAACACGCTGCGGCCTACTACATCCAATCAAAAGAAACACAAGCAGAACTATCGAGAATTTAGCGTCCACGAATCCCTCGCTTAATGAACTACTTGGAGCTTGAAAACTTCAACTTGGAAAATAGACGGGCGAGACAAGCGTTAATCACGCAAACCTCACCCGCGTTTTTACTTACTGAATGATAAATACCTGAATGTCAGCCCATCCATTTAACGACGAAAAATATCGCTGATACGGATGAATCCAATATGCACGGAACTTCAGTTCGCTTGTACTGCCCCGCTGCCGCACCGGTACTGTCCGTTACACCCGCATCGTCTTCCTGATAAACAACCAGGTTCCATACACGTATCCTGCGTAGAGCTCGGCATACCATCCAGAATTCCGGGTCCCCTGAACTAAAAATGCCAAATCCTTGCGTGATACAGCGACTTGGAAACCATCGTGTGACTCCATTAAAGAATGCATTCGCGCACCTTGCAATGCAAACACCAAAGCTGCCAAAAGAAATATGCGTTTAATCATTTGCCCTCCACCCGCTTTTCAAACAGTAAACTACCAATCGAAATTGAGGCCAACCTGCCACCCCGCTTGCTTCCCAAAGCTTGCCAAACATCATCTGCAATCTCTGAGGAAACCCGCGAACATGGCCGTCACAAAAAGTACATTGACCGTGCGATGCGCGCTGGCTGCAGTCACAAATGCCTCTGCAACAATTTTGCCGTTGAAACAGGACGGATTTTGCGGGTCATGGCGTGGTTATACATCGTTTTTGAAAGGCCGATTACCATTGCGCTGCTCCCATTGTTCGATTGAAAAACAGCACCCTTTCCACCAATATTTCCGATCCAGCCTTGACTGGTTGGATCTTCCGGAATTTGCTTGCAAGCCTCAACCATCGCGGCAAACTCATCAACGCCATACTTTTCTCCTGGCAAATTCCAGACACCCTGAAGCCGTTCACTTCCACCAATAAGCGACTCGGCAAACAACGCAGTATTTGAATCGCCATCGGTCACTTGCATGTCCGACTTTCCTTCGACTCTCAGAGTACTTCCTTGATATGGTGTAAGGTGGATCTCAACGGGACCAACGAGGTCAGCCAAGGGAGCCCAGACCCCATTGTTGCCCAAATAGCTCGTGTAAACTGCGTTTGAAATTGCAGGCGTTGAAAACTGAGATATTCGCCGGGCAAGTTAAAAATGAAGGTGTATCGTTAAAAGCTCCCCCACTTTCAATCTGATTTCGAATATCCCCGTTTTCCAGATAGGGAGAAATCTCATGAGCTTCACGCCTGAAGGGAATCTTCCTGAGGTAAGCGCGAAATTGATTCGCAGCCATAACCTATCTGTTTCAGATTATCTGCAAGTCGTTGACCGAGCAGCCTGCCTCATCGACTGGACCGCTACCAACGTCAGTGAAACCAGGATTCCGATGATGCCCAATACCACAATGACCTCAACAATACTCAATCCATTGAGATTGAGCAGCTTACGATATCGTGGTTTCAATTGTCCGCGAAGCATTTCTTGGGCCTCCGGAAACGAAGTATTGCGAAGTATTGCGGAAGTATTGCGAAGTATTGCGAAGTATTGCGAATACCTGCTTGTTTCAGGTCAAACTAAAACAAATCAAAACCTATGTCAACGTTTTTTGAACACATTCACATTAATTTGACTTTTTTCTCACCTGCTGAATCTCAATCCTCGCAATTACGAGATCAAACCTGGGATTAAACAGGTCGATTCACTCAAGGCACGTTGAAAAACACTTCGACTAAATTCGGCCAAAAGCTATTCCAACGCTGTTTGTGCCGAAGGCTTAGCACTTGGTGTTTTCGAAACGGCATCGCGCACTCGGATCATTAACTCAAGGATTGTGTTCCAAGTTTCAGGTTTCATCAGCGTTTCGTTTGAGAACATGCAGCCGTCCCAACAAATGTGCTGGATGTCCCGTTCACTTGCACCACGAAGCCAGTATTCCGAGCACTTCACAACGTCCAGTCGCCCATTGGGATCGTCAGCGGGACAGTGACGCCCTGTCTTGTCGTGCGACCCCGAACCGTGCACCGAACCGTCGTTCTGCGCGACATGGAAGTCGATCGTCCAAGGCCGCAGTGCGTCGGTCATCTGCTGATAGGCGGCCCAGAACTCGGCGTCCGAATAACCTTCCTTTAACAAGGCATGCTCGGGTGCGTTGTAGCCCAGCAAATACAGATAGGTGTGGGCCAGGTCGGCTTGGAACCCAAACACTTCGCCCATGTTGACGCGTTCCAACAAGTCGAGCATGTCGCGCCAACTATGCATCCCGCCCCAACAGATTTCCCCTTCGGCCGCAAGCCGCTCGCCATAGCCTTTGGCCACTGCCGCCGCTCGCTTCATCGTTTCGGCGATTTGCTGCTGATTCGCCGATGGATCTTTGGACCACTCCTCAGGGCTGGATGCCGAATCGACACGAACGATTCCATATTTGCGAATTCCCCAATCTTTGAGCTTTGACGCAATGCGACAAGCCTTGTCGACCGCCTCGACGAATTTATCTTGCTTGCCGGCATCGCCCATCGCGCAGCCTTCAAACCAGATCGGAGCAACGACACTGCCAACCGCAAAACCATAGCCCGCGATCTTGTCGGCCACGGCCTTCAGATCGTCGTCCGAGATATCGATGTTGATATGCGGGTCGTACAGAAATAAATCGACGCCGTCGAATCGTTGCCCATTAACTTCTGCTTCGGCGGTCAATCGCAACATGGTATCGAGATCGATTGCAGGCTCCTCGGCATCGGGACCTTTGCCAACCAGACCTGGCCACATGGCGTTGTGCAGTTTCAATGTTGTTGAACTCATATCATTCCTCGCTTAGTTGCGTTGGTTGTCAGTTGAAACGGAAGCTTCGTTATTTTCGATGGTCACCGACATTGGGAAACGAATCGAAAACGTCTGGACCGAAATATCTCAATCCAACCAAAGGCTCACTGCCAGTATTGGTAACAGAATAACCTGCCCGTGCTGCCTGGTGACTGATAAACACCTCGTCCTCGGTCAACTCGCCAAATCGAATCAACGTCGGCGTCTGAATGTGCATCGAACCCAGCGTACCGGTCCCCGAAACAGTTATCCAGCCACTTGCGCCGGGATCGGTAATTGTGCAGGAGGCGCCCGGCATCAGCGTCAGTTCCTTGGCGCTAAACAGCTGCTTGCCGCCCACGCGTCCGTAAACCACCCAGCGATCACACCAACCATCGCCCTCTTCGGAAACCATTGGCTCCAGGTAGTTGTTACGCTTGAACTCGGGATCGATGTTCTTATCCCAGTCGAGTTGCCCAATGATGAAATCTAGGTCCTGGTGTTTGTCAGCCGGCATGTCCTTGACCAGCAGCGACCAAGGAACATAGCGCCCCTCAACGATGTTCTGGAACATGCCAAACACGTCGCTGCCCCATTGCGGCTCGTAGGTACACAGCGAACCGGGAGCATGCAAAACGCCCGGCGGAATCAACCAACCGGTCCCTCGTTGCAATCGATACGCCTTGGACAGATCCAATATCTTGTTGTCACCCTTGGACCAATTGGCCAAACATTGTTTCAAATCATCTTTGCTCGTACCTGGCTCCAGCCCCATGAATGTGTAAGGGAAATGGTTGTCACAGTTGTTGTACTGGGGCGGGAAATAATACGCTTCCGGTTTGCCTTCGTGACCAACCAATGCGGCATCTTCGTCGGACTGATGCATGTGATGCGGAATCGGCCCCATGTTGTCGAAGAACTTGGAGTAAACGGGCCAACGTTTGTATTGGGAAAACATCGCCTCACCGATCAGCGTGCCTCCTAACTCGGCAACCGCATCCCGCAACAAAAATTGTTTGTTTTCGAAGACACAGAAACTTAAACCTTCGTGCCATTGCCGATTTTCGTTGGCCGCTTCGGTGGTGCTCGCAAACCAGCGTTCGTCGATGCCGCCGCGCTCCGATCCCAACGCGTAGTAGTCGTCAGGATGCAAACGAATTCGTTTCCCTGGATGCAGGAAACTGCGAGGCACCCAAGTTGGCGTCAATCGCAACATGCCATTGCCCGCATCGAGTGCGTTTTCTAAAGTCGATTTGACGTTTTTGTCCAGAGTTGTCAGATCGTTTACCGTTTTCATAAATTCTGAATTCGCGATTCTAAGGCGAAGCCTGTATTGGGTATCTGATTGCGACGTGAATATCCGTCTTCTACGATGTTTAGTTTTACGACCTTGAAAAACACCACGCAACGGTAGGGAGCCTAAGCAAACAGGCAACCGATCGAGATGTTTGCATCCAAAAAGGCAAGTAAACCATGAGTCATCCGTCTTTTTTACTGGTCGACGTTGACCAAAACATATTCACCGAAAGCCAATCGCTGGAACTGGAATCGTTTCGCATCGACTGGTTTCCTTTCAAAGGCGGCGTTTCCGACGGGGTTTGGGCGTTGCAAATTCGAAATCAGATTGGGTCCGCAACATGGTTGGCTACGCGCGGCATGAGCCTCTACGACGTGCATGTTGGTGACACACGATTCGGATGGCGGTCGCCAGTTCGCGGCCCCGTTCATCCTCAATGGGTCAACCTGGGTGAGCCCAGCGGCCTGGGATGGCTCGACGGATTTGATGAACTGCTCGTTCGCTGCGGACTCGATAGCAACGGCGCGCCGCAGTTTGCCGAGAACGGGAATCTCGAATTTGGCTTGCACGGTCGAATTGGGAATCTGCCTGTTCGCAGCTTGAGTATCGAACGTTCGGGAAACAACCAGCTTCTCATTCACAGCGTTGTCGAAGAAACGCGTTTTCATTTCAGCAAATGGCGACTGGAAACAACGACGATGATTTCTGATGACTCTATGCGAATTGAAACAACCGATCGCGTGACCAATCTGGCCGGAACAACGCGAGACTGTCAATTGCTGTATCACTTCAACCTGGGACAACCGCTTCTCAATGGTTCTGGCAGTGTCCACGTTCCACTTCGAGATCTGGAGCCGCGTGATGAAGTGGCTCAGACGGCTTTGGGCGACTGGCAAACGATGACACCTCCAGAACCAAATTACGCAGAGCAAGTGTTCTTTGGACGAACGATTGGTGACGACGACGGGCGATCGCTGGCCGTTGCGACTGACGGCGAACGAAACAAGGCTGGGATGATTGAGTTTGCCGTTGATACGTTGCCTTGCTTTTCCGTTTGGAAAAATTGTGTCGCATTCGAAGACGGATATGTAGTGGGGCTGGAACCAGCAACTAATTTCCCCAACTCCAAGCGAGTTGAACGAGCCGCTGGCCGAACCGTATCGCTGGAACCTGGCGCATCGGAATCATTCGAAATCGCCATGGACTTCAGTTGCGATTCAATGACCACTCGAAACTGGCTTGAGCGAGTTGAACGGCTGTCCAAGACAATAGCTTGAATGATTCGACAACAATCAAGGTTCAACTTTCACGACGAATAAAATTGAAACAGGAAGCCCATGCGTATCGGAATCTTTGGCGGTTCGTTTGATCCAATCCACTACGCGCATTTGATCCTTGCTGAACAGTGCCGCGAGCAGGCGGAGCTGGATGAAGTCTGGTTGATTCCATCTGCTACTGCACCGCACAAAACCGACGGCTCACACGCCGACGAAAAACAACGTTTGCAAATGGTTGAAATCGCACTGGCTGGCAGCAATTACTTGAAGCCCGTTGATTTGGAACTCAAACGGGGCGGCACTAGCTTTACAGTCGACACTCTGGAACAGATCCGCGCCGATCAGCCAAATGCGGAGTTGTTTTTGTTGATGGGCGGCGATTCGCTCGCGGGGTTCGCTACGTGGAAGGATCCCGAACGAATTTGTGAGTTGGCGGTCCCGCTCGTCTATTCGCGGCTTGGCGCGGAGGCGGACCTAAGTCTGCTTCAGCCCCATGTGAACGACGAACGATTGGAACACATCAAAGCGATGAAAATCCAATCTCGCTTGATCGATATTAGCAGCACGGATATTCGCGATCGCGTCGCAGGCGGCAAGTCAATTCGGTATCTGTTGCCGCGGGGCGTGGAGGCGTTTATCGAATCCCATCGCCTTTACCGTTCGCACTAGTCCGCGATTCTCGCCTTCCATCACAACTGGCCACGAGAGGAAGCGATTTTTTGCGCAGGTTCCGCGACCAAATGATCGCTCTGGGAATTGATACGAGATCTGTCGCGAGCTCCTTGCTCATTGGCCTTGGCCGCTGTCACCTCAAACCGGCTCATCAAATAGTAGCCTACAAACACCAACGCTCCGACTGCCGTGCCGTAGTGCCAGAAACTTGTTCCTTGGGTCGCAAACAGTCGCGAACCAATCAGTGGTCCCTGAACCATCGCCAGCGAAACACTCAGCATGTACATCCCGAGGTATCGACTTCGACTGGTGCGGTCTGAAAGCTGTGTAACAAATGCCAACATTTGCGGCATCCCCAACATCTCGCCCACGGTCCAAACCAACACAGTTAACGCTGCAAACCAATACCCGTTCCCAAATGGCAAAATCCCAAATCCAAGGCACATCAGCATCGCGCCCCAAGCGATGGTTTTCAACAACGAGTATCCCTTGATACTTTCAATCAACACCATCTCAAAAAACACGATCACGACCGTGTTCAGCCCCAACAACGTTCCTATTTGGAATTCATTGAGATGGAACCTCTGTTCCAGGAACAAAGGAAACGTTGATATTAGCTGAAAGAACACGCAAAAAGTCGCGAAGTTCAAAACAATGAAAATCAGAAATCGCCCGTCCCGAAACGGTGATTTCGGATTCATCACCTCCGCAACTGCTTCGCCATGTGGACTGGTGTATTCCTTCAAACGAAACCCGAGCAGCGCGATGAATGTGATGGCGGTGATCACGCAAGTACAAGCGTTCACCCAGAACAACCACTGGTAACTGTAAAACGCGAGAATCCCACCCACCAAAGGACCTACCGTGAATCCCAAATTGATGGCCAATCGATTCAGCGCAAACGCTTTGCGATGCAAATGTGCGGGACTCAAAAACGTGATTGAGGCACCATTAGCCGGGCGAAACACATCAGAAACGATACTGGTGATGAAAATCACGGTGGCAAACGAACGAAACGTGGTCATTTGCGACAGGACGGCGAACCCAACGGCATTACCGAGCAACGAAAATATCTGCGTGCGAAACGGCCCAAAGCGATCGGCCAGATATCCCCCCGCAAACGAGCCGATGCAACTACCTGCACCGAAACACGCCACAATTGCGCCAGCAGAATCGTAGCCCAGGTTAAGTTCCTTGCTGACGTAAAGGCTCAAGAATGGCAGCACCATCGAGCCCGAACGGTTGATCAGCATGATCAACGAAAGAAACCAGATCTCACGAGGCAGACCCGAAAACGCCGCACGATAATTCTGAATCACACGGCCTAGCACGATGGATTACGTTCCCTTGTTCCAAAAATTGACATTAAGCGACTATGAACTGATTCGAAACCAACGACGCAATATTAACGATCGAAAAAACAGGGCGTCGCGACATTTAGAATTCCGCCAACGGTTCGACGGGACTTTACCCGCTTGCCTGCTCAGACAATTGCAGCGACATTCGGTTCGCACACAGAACTTTAGAAGCTTGGCCACCAATTGTGCCTGCTGCAAGATCCGGCCGTAATGGCGCCCGCAACCGGCTATCATAGGGTTGAATTAATTTTTGGAACATACGCCCAAATGCTCTCTGCGAATCCACTGAACAACAGCACAAGCTTCAGGACTTAGCCGCCGGTTTCAAATGTGATCGATAATGATCTAGCCACCAGTCGTCATCGTGAGCGGCACGGCGCTAGCCGCCGGTCTCTGGCTGCGGTTTTCAGGTAATCGACCCAGCGCGAGCCACAGGTGTTAAATATTGAACAGCAGGGCCTTAATCGCTGATTTAAGGTGTGCGAGGTACGGCACTACCGCTGGCATTCATAGTGAGCGGCAAGGCGTTAGCCGCCGGTCGGTAGCTACCCCGGAGCGACACCTGTAAAATACACCCATGCCGAACGACTTCACCGACCCCATCACGCTTTTTATCACTTGGACTACCTATGGTTCATGGTTGCCTGGAGACTCCCGCGGCTGGAAGAAGTGGAAATCGGGCGAACGACAACCACAACCCGCACTCGAAAGCTGGTGCAAAGATCGCATGAAGGGCAACGCGATCGTTCTTTGCCCATCGCAACGAGAGGCCGTTGAATCGGTTATCCGCGAACATGCCGAACATCGCAACTGGGAACTTCATGCGATTTCCGTTCGATCGAATCACGTTCACGTTGCAGTCACAGTAAAACCAAAAATCGTAAGTAAAGAATTGCGTGTTGCAGATGGCATCAAACGCGTTCGTGATCAGTTTAAAGCAAATGCGACGCGTGCACTTCGGCAGTGTGAACAGCCGATTACGGATGAAAAGATTTGGACCAAGGGCGGCGATATTCAGATAGTAGATTCTGAAGAAGATTTGTCGCAAATCGTGCTCTACATATCAGAAGCACAGGATCGAATGGATCGCGAAAAATAAGCAAGTCATTTTGATCCATCACCAACAGAGAGCGGCAAGGAATCAGTTGGCCTCGTGAGCGGCAAGGCGCTAGCCGCCGGTATACAACGTGTTCGGCTAGATTCCAGTTTTCATCGTGAGCGGCGAGGCGCCGGTCTTCGTCGTGAGCGGCAAGGCGCTAGCCGCCGGATTTTATAGTGAACGGCTAGCCGCCGGTATGGTATAGGCTTCTTCTCGAATTAATGATTCGTTACCGACTGTTTTTTGATGCGTGTTATACGCCGCACCAAATCAACCGTGACGGACCGGCGGCTAGCGCCGAGCCGCTCACAAAGCCTGGCCGCGCACAATGCCATGTCGCTCACAATGCCGTTTCACTCAATTGAAACATGGAACGTTGCATTCATAAACTGAAACTTCGTTCTTGCGGTATTGTGATTTGAGTTGTCCAACCCGGTCACAATCATATTCTGTGGAGCCGAAATTAGTCACGTTCACTGAATCGTCATGGACCGGCGGCTAGCGCCTGGCCGCTCACAAAGCCTGGCCGCCAACAATGCCATGTCGCTCACAAAACCTTGCCGCATACATTTCAGCGCCGCATTCAGGCGAAACGATGCTTGTCGTTTCGATATTCTCGTACGCACGATTTAACCGTTCGACATCAATTGCTGCGGTCAGCTTTTTTCCAAAAGAACAGGAAATATAAAACGGCCGCGGCGGCGATCCAGATCAGACTGATATAGGCACTGTTGCGATATTTCTCCATCGAAAACGCACCGCAGATCACGAGGATCTCGCCCACACAGAACAACGCCGGAAACAAGGGAAACAGGGGGGCCCGAAATGGCCATTCACTTGGGCTCGTTCGCCGTCGCAACAGAATCAACCCCAGCCCCGTCAGCAAAAAGAACACGGAATCGATCAACACTACGCCGTTCAGCAAATTGTCAGTCCGATCAGCACCTACCAACCAAAGCAACAGCAAACCCATTCCCGCCAACAGCGCGATCGCCAGATGCGGCGTTGCAAACCGCGCGTCGAGAATCCCAAACGGCTTGAAGAACCGGCCATCACGCGCCATCCCGCAAATCAACCTTGGCCCACTAAACAGCTGAGCGTTGAGCACGCCGATCGCTGAAAAGGTCAACGTGGCCGAAACGAGTTGCCTGCCTCCTTTGGGCCACACCACGGCCACGGCATCGGCGACTACGGTTTTCGATTTCACAACCTCGGCAAAACCCAGTAAATGAAACAGGGCGACGTTTAGCGAAACATAAACAGCAATCACAATCAACACGCCAACCATGATCGCCAGTGGAATATTGCGACTGGGATTTTTCACTTCACCGCCAACCCACAGCGCGTGCTGCCAACCGCCGTAGGCAAATAACGCCGGAACAAGTCCAGCAAGCAGTACCGCCAACAATCCGTTTTCACGCACGGATTCATTGACAACCTCCGAGGTCGATGACAGGTTTTCGGCTCCGGTAAAACGAACCGCCAACCAGACAACCAGTACCAGCGTCGCCATCTTGGCAATCACGCAGGCGTTTTGCGCGAACGCTCCCCAGCGCACCCCCAACCAGTTTGCGATCCCCAGCAGAACGACAATGAGCGATCCCAACAGGACACAGTAGTTGGGGGCGGGATCTACAACACCCAACGTGATGAGCAGATACTTGCCCGCGAAATTGGCAATCACCGCCAACGCGCCAGCTTGCACTGCCGTTGCATTACAAAAGACGAACAGGAAGCCCATAAACGGCCCGTAGGCATCGCGGATCGCTTCGTATTGACCGCCCGCCCGCGAGTAAACGCCGCCCAACTCGGCAAACGTGAGCGCACCAAAAAGAGCGATCACACCACCTAGTATCCATGCCGTCAGCGCCAACTGAGCCGAGCCCGTCGTTTGAGCGATGCCGCCTGGAGTTAGAAAGATTCCAACCCCGACGATGGCGCCGATCACAACCGCCGTAGCGCTGCCCAACCCCAAGACTCGCTGAAATTCGACGCCACCCGCCGACGATTTGGAATCCGACATGTTAGCTTCCGATCAACAGAGCGATTTGAAGATCAACTATTGGTTTGACCAGAAATCAACAACCAACGCTCCATCGACAAACGGAGCCAACAACTGCACGAAATCTTTATGTGCCTGGTGCGGCAGATAGGCGTCACGATCGGCCAACGAAGAAAACGAGACGATGAAGCAATGTGTGTAGCCCTGGTTCAGGCTTTCCGGGCTGTTGTCGACGCCCGCCTCATAGCCAACGATCGTGTCGATCTGCTCGGGTAGTTTTGCGAACGCGTCAAACACGCGATTGATGTCCGCTTCCTTGGTGTCTTCCTTGAATTTGAACATCACAACGTGTTGCAGTTTTTTCCCAAACAGAACTGATTCGATCATGGGCAACATGCAATCTTTGACAAATTCATTGCCCGCTTCGTTGAGATGCACGCCATCAGATGTCAAAATTTTGTTTTCGGCTTGATCGGTGTTGAGGATCTTTAGCTCACGCACAAATTTCTTGCGTAGATCAAGGAGATTGACCGACTGGCTTTTGGCAACGCTGCGACTGATCGCCGAGTACTCCTCCAGCATTTCGTCGAGCTTGTTGGAGCCGTCTGTTTTCTCGCCGATCATGCTGGGCGTGCAAAGAACGACTTTGGAGCCCACCGCCTCAATGCGATCGATGACATCGTTGAGTCCAATTTCGAAATCCTCTTTGGTGGTCCCGCGATTGTTGTTCCAGTGCCAGACGTCGTTGATACCGATGTAGATCATGACCAGATTGGGCTTGTGCGCGAGCACGTCATTGTCGAGTCGCGCCTGCAAGTCCGGTACCTTGTTCCCGCTGATTCCTGCACCAATGATTTCAATATTTTTGTCGGGATGACGTTCGTGAATTGCTTTATCGATCAAGGTGACATAGCCGTTGGGCCCCACACCTGCCTGGGTGATCGAGTCGCCCAGAAAGACTACTTTGAGCGGCTGATCGGTATCTCCTTCTTGCGCGAACGTGGCCATGGAATATCCTGCTGTCATCGCAAACAAACAACAAATCATAATCAAACGTTTCAACATTCCTGTCACTGCCTTCCATCGAGAAAAGAATTGAGACGACGTTTTTTGTTGTCACCATCATAGTCGAATTGAAACAACGTTCGGCTGCTGCTGAAGTCGAATTTTGGAAGTAACCGACCCGAGAAAAGGAAACTGGATGTCTACAGACTGGTGTTGCTGACGGCGTCCAGAATCTTGTGCCGCTTGGAATACAACAGGTCCGCTTGCCAACGAATCAAAATGCGATAGGCAAAGAGCATGACGGCAAAATAAATCGCTGCACCAGAAAGATAAATCGGAAACGAAACGGCCATGTATTTCTCAGCGCCCCACTCCAGAAATAACGGCAAGATCGCCGGCACCATTCCGATGGGCGCAAGGGCAAAAATAAGGATTTGCAACATCGCCGCTCCAAACTTCAGGTTCGCAGGCTTAAGCGACCCGGACTTCATTGCAAGCGGCACGTAGATCGACATTAAATTACCCACAAGGGAGGCCACCATGAATCCTGTGCCCATTTGGAAAAACGTGGCGATGAAGTGTGTCACCTTGAGCGGCGCAAACAACTGACTAACGATCACGGCTGAAAATGAAAGCCCCACGGCAAGTGGAAGTAACGCTGCGTTTTTTCCAATCAACAAATCTCGCGGCTCCAACGGCGCAAGCAGATAATAGCGAAATCCATCGCGATCAAACCCAAACTGATTTTGAATCATTTGGGTCGCCCCAATCATCACAAAAAACCCAACGCCCAGAATCTTGATCGCTTGAAAATCCTGGCTTAAAAAGGAACCGCTGCCGATAACCGAGGTGCCGGTCAAAACCGCGAGAATGATTGCGGGAAAAACGATCGCGATCTTTGCCTCCGGTGCGCGAGCCAACGCTCGCAAGGTCCCCAAGGCGACAATGGACTGCCGCTCATTCAACCCAGGAAATTCTCCATTGAGCCAATTCCTGTCAGCGACCTGATTCGTACTGGAAACAACTGATGATGTTTTGGCATTTCTTACGCCGTGATCCATTCCCCCGCGATAAATCATCAAGGTCGTGCGGTACGAGCGTACGATGCTGAATAAACCAATTGCGAACATACCGCCAAGACAACAGAGCACCACGGCGTAGTTCTTACTTGCAGCATTATCAATGCCATGTGGCAACCAACCCGGTGGTGCAACAGCAACCACCAAACGCCCAATATTTTTCAACTGTTCCTGTTTCATCGATTTGTAGAACAGCTTTTGAGATTCGATCTGAGCGATTCGGTCCTCAAACTCCTCTTCTGAAATCTGGCTTTTTTCAAACTGCTCCGCCAAATCCTTTTCTTCAGCTTTCAATTCATCTGATGGCGACTGTTGAACAGACTTGGCAAATCGCTCGATTCCGCGACTGACAAACATGGGAGTCAACGACAACCCGACCAACAATATCGTGCCCACGGCAATCAAAGTTCGCTTTCGGCGTTTGTCGGCCATCGCAGCCGCCAGCCATCCACGAAACTGATACGTCACAGCGGTGACCATAAAGAAAAACGCCAGAAGCAGCGGGATCGTTGCGATCATGTCGCCGCCGTATTTCTCGATCATCGCCAAAGCCAATCCCAACATGGTCGGGAAAAATGTGCACAGTGAAAGCGAAAGGCTGGAACTGACGTAGTTCAGAAAAAAGATGCCGCGAGTTGATACGGGTAGGTGCAGGAATTTGTCGAGTGTCAGCGATTCACTTCGTTGAAGCTCACTGATAATGCCACCCAGATAGGAAATCAAAAAGATCACTACCAAGCCCAACCACAGAAAAACCAACCATTCAGGCATGGTTTTCGGCAACAGGAACTTTGGCAGCTCCGTAGGCTCCAAAAAATGAAGACGAGGCGATCAGGCAACCGCCAAAAAACACGGCCCACCCCAGTATCTGGTTTATCCAATGCCCGCGCCGCAATTGGTTCACGGTCAATCGCCAGCGCAACCAGAGAATGGACAGGAACTGACGACCAATCACTCCGATGCCCCTTCGCTCAGCCAGCTCAACTTTCTGGGCGAATCGTCTTTCGACCCGACCTTTTCCAGGAACGTTTGTTCAAGCGTTCGGCCTTGGCTCATCGACTCCAGAGGAGCTTGTTCAACCAATTTCCCGCCGGAAATAATCCCCACATGGGAACAGAGCTTCTCGACAATCTCCAATACGTGCGAGGTCAAAAAAACGGTTCCGCCACGCTCCACGTAATCCTTCAGAATTTCACGAATGACTTTGAAGCGACCGCATCGACGCCCTCAAAAGGCTCGTCTAAAAACAATAATTTGGGATTGGGCAACAACGCCGCAGCCAGCCGCCAGTTTTTTTTGCATCCCGTGCGAATACTCCATTGCCAATTTTTTCTTCACGGTCCAGCGTGAACAGGAAAGGAGTTCGTCCGATCGAACGCGTGATCGTTTGCCGATCTAACAGAAACATCCTGCCCACAAACGTGAGGTATTCGCGTGCGGTCAAGTTATCGAACAACGCCAGGTTTTCCGGAACGACGCCAATCTGTCGTTTGATCTCCAGCGATTGACGCCGGTCTCGCGGGTCAAATCCCAAAACGCGAATCTCTCCAGCACTTGGCTCAAGCAACCCCGTCAACATCTTGATCGTCGTCGATTTCCCTGCTCCATTCGGACCAAGGAAGCCATAGAACGTACCAGCGACGACTTCAAGGTTGACGTGATCAACCGCGCATTGGGACTCAAAAAACCGACACAAATCATGAGTGGCAATGGCAAGGTTCGTTGCGTTACTCATTCGTCAATGATTTCTCCGCCCGCAATGGTTGTCATACCCCACCAGCTTTGTGGATCGATTCCGCTGACGGTTCGAACGGACCCGTCTCCCATCAAGACATTGAATCCATCAGGGCGTTCATCGTATGCCTCCACCAAGGGATCTTCAGGCGATTCGGGAATCGTACGGGCTCGTCCACGCAGTGATGGCCGCTGCATTGGTTTCGATCACCATCGCGGTATTCGATAGTCCATCGTCAATATCGGAAAACGAAATCAGCTTGCCGCAAAACATCTATGCCGTTCCGGCAACTCCTTGAACATTGGTCATTCCCAGTTCGACTTCCAGCTCTGGCGGAACAAATACTGCTGGAATCTGGTCAATCAACGAAAGGTTATGTTCACTGTTCCAGGGTTCGTCCAGATGAAATTGATCCAAATAGAGTCCGCCTGTTGATCCAAATAAGGCAGAATCTCAACTCGCCAGCTCAATAGCTGACGGCCCTGTGCATCGCGAATACCAACGGGCAAATGGCCGTTCGCATCGTGGTAATTGTGAATAGCCAACCCAACTTGTTTCAGATTGTTTGCAACCTCGACTCGACGTGCGGGCGCTTCCTGCCTGCTGAACTGCCGGCAGCAACAATCCAACCATGACACCAGCAACCTGAGCGTTTGCTGGAAACGACCAAGACAATTCACTGCCATTTTGCTTGGGTTGTATTGACGATTGGGCAAGACCCGAAATCCGATTCAAGTAACTGGCAAACGCGGCCTGCGTCGGATCGTTGAGATCAAGGTTGTTTGCCATTTCAGCTTTCATCGCGAGCTGGCCTGTGGTCAACAGCGCGTCGTAGATTTCGACGATTCGTTTTGCCGACGCCTCGTCTTTTGCCGTCACCACAATCTGCCCATTTTCATCAGACATCAGATTGAAATGCAGGCGAACAAAATTGATCAACTCAGGCAATTCAAACAGGAAATGAAAGTTGGGTGGAACATCGTTTCGAACTTCCGATTCGATCAGTTCGGTAATGAACTTCCGGTCCGCCGCTACGTCCCAATAAACATCGATCTGGGCTTGAGGCGGGTTAGCCTGAATTGCCTTGGCCAATGCGGAGGCAGGTTGGGAAGATTTAATGGTAGAAAGTCGTTCCTCCGAACCAAACACAATGCTTTGAAGCGTCACGGACTCCGCAATCAGATTCGCTGGTAGCCCCGTGATTCGCGTTGTTCCATCGACGCTGGTCAATTCGGCTCCCGGAATTTCAACGTTTGGGAGTCAGCATTAAATCGAAACACGCCACCAATTTCCGGCGGATGCTCCAGGGTAAGTTCTTGAACAGAACAACAAGCCAGAATCCAGCGTCATCGGGTCAAATCCCAAGTACTGCTTTCCTGCCGCTGTGATGACTTCAACCGGCATCCATTCACCGTATTGATGTCGAGTCAATTCATTGGGACGAACAACAACGACCATCGTCGAATCGTCTGGAATGTATTGCGTAACCGACTCTTTCTGGCCAAGTGCAGTTGACGGCAACAAATTGGCCAGCACCGACATTAACAATGAGCCTAAGAATACCGATCGGCACAACATGTTTATCTCCAGCATCCAGAATCAGTCGATCTCGCGCGGGTTCAAATGCGACAATACAGTTTGAGATCCGCCCTTTGCTCAATATGAGCCGTTAGAATCAGTTTCTCAAAAACAAAGAGCGGCGGAAACTCCCATGAATCGAAAAAAACAACATTCCGATCATGTTGAACAGTCAAGAATTTCAGACTTGTTGAATCTGGGGCCTGTTTCTGAAGGCATGTTGGCCAAGGCGGGGATACGCAGCATTGAACAAATTCGAGCGATGGGGGCGGTTACTGCATTTCGACTGGTGAAAGACCACTCACCAAAGGCGTCATTGAATTTACTGTGGGCGATGGCAACAGGGCTGGAGGGACGTCACTGGACCTCCCTGACCGTGGAAGAAAAGGCCGCACTCAAAAGTGAACTTGCACTATTCGAACAGTAATCTATTTGATGCGTTTGTTCAGCCGATCAAAATCACACGACCGCCATCCTCGCCGCCGCCTGTCTCCCATTGCCTGCGAACCTCGCGAAGACCGTAGCAGCAAAGGTCAAACTGGCAGCTCAGGCGCTCCAGTACGAGTGCCTCTTCCTGTTTTTCCTGGTTTTCGATTTCAAGCTGACTCGCCAGATGATACGAACGTTTACCTTGGCAACAGTAGTCATCGAATTGCGTCGTTTGATCATCACGCAGGGCTTCTGGGTAGACGCCCGCCCAAAACAAAGTGAAATCACCGATATGGCGATAAAGTTCGCTCCGCGCTTCGCCGATGCGCTCGGTTGCTTCGCCGACCATTTCGCCGACGGACATCAGCGGCTTGCCAGTAACACTACGAATGCGATGAACGACGTCGGAACGTACAAATCGAACCAGCAAGTCACTGAGGTAGTCGATCAGAGGAGGATCGACGACACCGAGTTCGGATTGAAAGGTGTTTTCGGCCAAGCCAGCAAAATATCGCTGAACCGCCGAACGTGGTTTGGAAGACATGCTTGCCTCCTTCGGCCAAACTATCGTTGGCCCGGCACACGGTCACCACTTGAGCAGTGAAAGAATTGCATTCCATGGCGATGACCTGTGGCAGGCCATTTCTTCTAGTCCGCGATGCTCGCCAGAATCGAGCACTTCACGAACGATACGTTATCTTTAACGATCTACTTCAACTCTAGATTGACCCTGCAGTTTGGGTCAAGCGATTTTTTTCCCGACATAATTGTTTCTGGCGCAATTTTTCCGAATACGCGGCCGCGAAAAGCCTTGTTCAGAACGAAAAAAGCCGCCTTTTGGAGTTGCCTCCCAAGCGGCTTCGATTTTTTCTCATCGACGGCCGATCGTTTGCGTCATCTAAGATTGCCGGACATGACCTGGACACCGCCAATCCAGACGCTAATAGTTGTTCCGGAGCTCATGGCAGGTACGGCTTGACCTCGTTCAGTTTGCAGTTCAAATGCTGCGCGTCGCAGATTGTTGACCGTTGCGGTTCCAACGACAACTGATCCTGCTTTGACGGTAACGACTTGGCCTGCCTGGCCCTTTTCCAATTGAAAATTGAACTTGCGTTTGGAGCCACGCTCCTCATAACGCGCCCGAAATTTCATAGCGCCACTGTTTCCATTTGCAACCAGTCGCGTTCGCGTTTGAGCCGATGCAACCTTCTCGCCATTCAAACCTGGAACAGCAACCAACGCCACCAACAAAACAATGAATCCTAATTTTCCCAACATGACATTTCTCCTGTCGAAACAGCTGCGAAACCCTTAGAAGTTGGGTGAGCTGCCAGCCCCAATTTCTGCTGTGAAAGAGGAGCAGCAATCTCATTTCCGATCCGCCAGGAAATCTTTCCAGATTCTTGAAAACTCAAAACAATGAGTTGATAGCGAATGCAAGCAGACGAGGGAAAGCTGACGAAGTGTCATGTCATCGGGAATAATTCCATCCCCGTGATTCGAATTGAATCAGGTGAATCATGCGTTCAACAGCGTCTTGCAAAAACCCCCAATCTCTTGGGCGATCACTTCCTGACTCTTCCCTTCGTTCAATCCCGACTCAATGCGCCGCACGATCGCAGATCCTACAATCATGCCATCGCAATAGGGCGCTAGAGCGCGAATATGCTCCGGTTCACTGATTCCAAATCCAACACAAATGGGCAACGAAGTCAATTCTCGCAGTCGGCCCAGATTGTCGATGATTGCAGGCGGCAAATCTTGACGTTGGCCCGTAACTCCAGTTACCGAGACGTAGTAGATAAAGCCACTTGCTCGCTGAACGATATCTTTGGCTCGATCATCGCTGGTCGTCGGTGTGATCAGCGGAATCAGCGCCAAACCGTTTCGATCACATGCAGCCTTCAAGTCGTCGGCTTCTTCCCAAGGCAGATCCGGAACGATCAGCCCTTGGAATCCGGCACTCGACGCTTCGTCGGTAAAATACGAAACTCCCAAACGATGCACGATCGAGTAGCTCAGCATGGCGACCGTCGGCAACGGCGACTGTTTTTGTTTGAGAGCCGAGAAAATCGACTGCACCTTGATTCCGTTTTGCAACGCACGGGTGAATGCGGCTTGAATCGTGGGGCCGTCTGCAATCGGATCGCTGTAGGGAAACCCCAGTTCGCACATCGAACAGCCAACGCCTGCAAACTCTTCCAAAAGGCGTTCGGTCATCGACCAATCGGGATCACCTGCCGCGATAAATGGCATCAACGCTTTTTTTCCGGTCGATCGAAGCTGCTGAAAAAGTTGCTCGAGTGACATTCCCTGGATTCCCGACAAATGCTCGTGTTGCGATCAAACGATCAAGTTTCGCGAAAGGTCCGTTTACCGGCAAGGGCTGACGTCGTTGATGAAGCGTTATTCGTTTATAATGTGATTTCGAAACCCGAAAACTCTTGAATCCGCCAGGTCGACTGTCACATGTTCAATCTCGAAAATATTCGGCAATTCATTGCTCGATTCGCATTCGAAACGCACCCCATTGAAAAAGACACGGTCATCTTTGGAATCCTGATGGGGATTCTGGGACTGGCTTTTTTCTCCAACCAGAAACGAAAGGAAAAGCTCAGCAAGAGCTGGATGGTGTTCTTGGTCGTGTGGGTCATTGCAACCGCAGCGTTGGCCTTCGTTGTCCCTGGGGAGGCAACATCCAGCTCGCCGGAATGGATGGCGCGAATCTGGTTCTATCTCATCCCGCTCGGATGGTTAACCTTGTTCGTCGCATCGCGCCGATGTACCGGATCATTCCGATGCTGCTGATCTGCTATTTCGCACCGTCGCTTTTGACCATGTTTGGCTGGGTAAATGCGGAAGAGTCTCAAGTCTACAGCATGGCGAAAAACTATCTGCTTCCCGGATGCTTGATTCTGTTGACGTTGAGCATCGACCTGAAAGAAGTCATTAAATTGGGCCCCAAGGCGTTGATCATGTTTTTACAGGGACAGCTGGCGTTATCATCGGTGGCCCGATTGCGCTGTTGCTGGTGGGAACGGTCAGTCCGCAAACCGTGGGTGGCGAGCCTCACCTGGAAACGTGGCGGGGCCTGACCACGGTCGCAGGAAGCTGGATTGGCGGGGGCGAATCAAGTTGCCATGAAAGAAATCTATCTTCCTGAGGACCTGCCGGAGGATTCAACAGACATCCCAGACAAATACAATCAAAAAGCTGGGGATTTGTATTCGGCAATGATTGCCGTGGACGTGTTGGTTGCCGAATTCTGGATGTTGTTTTTGCTGCTGGGTGTTGGCAACGCCGACGCAATCGATCGATTTTTCAAAGCCGACTCGTCGAGTGTCAATCATTTGAAAGAGAAAATGGAAGCGTTTTCGCTGTCCTCAGCGCGCATCCCCACAACGATCGACCTGATGGTGTTACTGGGCATTGCATTTGTCGGAACGTCGCTGAGCCATTTCCTGGGCGAACATCTGGCTGCTTGGTGCAAAGAGCACATCCCCAAACTGGCCAACCTGTTGAATCTCAATAGTGGTTTCTTTTGGGTGATCATGATCAGCACAACGCTTGGCCTGTCGCTTTCGTTCACTCGCGCCAGGAATCTGGAGGGGGCAGGGGCGTCCAAAATCGGAACGGTATTTATTTTTGTGCTGGTTGCGACTATCGGCATGAACATGAATGTGTTGGCGTTCTTCAAATACCCTGGACTGTTTGTCGTCGGCCTGATCTGGATGATCGTCCACGTCGGATTGCTGTTCCTAGTTGGTTATTTGATTCGAGCCCCGTACTTTTTCCTGGCCGTGGGAAGCAAAGCCAACATTGGCGGCGCCGCGAGCGCACCCGTCGTTGCCGGAGCGTTTCATCCTTCATTGGCACCTGTTGGCGTGTTGTTAGCGGTACTGGGTTATGCCGTGGGAACCTATGGCGCCTGGTTATCGGCCAATCTAATGCAATGGGTAACTCCGTAATTCGCCCCATCGCGTCGAGGCATTGGCTAACGAGCCACTCGTTTTTCGTCTGAGACATGACAATCATCCAATCAAGCAACAGCTACAAAACGTGAACCCGATTTCACAAAACCATTGGGAAAAACTTGCCGCAGCCCTCTCGGGTGAATTGCGCTGGAACGAAGGTGCCCGGGGCGTCTACGCAACGGACGCCAGTGTCTACCAACAATTTCCTCACGCCGTTGCGATTCCCAAAAACGAAAACGATGTCGAAGCTATCTTGGCCTTTTGCCGAGAACATCGAATGCCTGTCATCGGTCGAGGCGGCGGCACGAGCCTTTCCGGCCAAGCCATCGGCGCCGGAATCGTCATCGACTTCTCACAACACATGAACCGAATTCTGGAAATTGACCGACAGGCTATGACGGCAACGGTTGAGCCCGGCGTGGTATTGGATGAATTGAACGCAGAACTAGCGCCGCACGGACTGCTGTTTGCCCCCGATCCAGCCACCGCCAGTCGAGCAACGATTGGTGGCATGATCGGTAACAACGCTTGCGGGACCCGTTCCATCGTGTTCGGCCGAACGTGCGATTCGATCGAGTCACTTCGATGCCTCTTGGCGGACGGCTCGTGGATGGAAACACAATGGAACGAACCGCGCACCTGGCGCGATGCGAAAACAGAGCAGCCGTTGATTCGAACGTTTCAAGAGATCATCGATCGCCATCGCGATTCCATTGCGAGGCAAATTCCTGACTTGCCACGCATGGCGGCCGGCTATTCGCTGCAGTATTTTGTCAATGAAGATCGGCCCAAGTCCTTTTCGGACCTGTTTGTTGGCAGCGAAGGCACGTTGGCGATCGCAACAGGTGCAACACTGCGACTCAAGCGACTCCCGACAGCCACGTCGCTCGTCATCATGTCGTTTCCATCCATTGATCAATCACTTCGGGCCTTGCCGGCGATCCTCAACCATCAACCCAGTGCGATTGAATTGCTGGACGATGTGTTGCTGAAAGAGGCGGTTCGCAACTCCTCAACTCGTGACCTTTCCAAAGTCGTCGTGACCTCATCCACC
Organism: Pirellulaceae bacterium; assembly: GCA_041399045.1. Classification (GTDB taxonomy): domain Bacteria; phylum Planctomycetota; class Planctomycetia; order Pirellulales; family Pirellulaceae; genus BJ22. The sequence goes on from JAWKTO010000003.1 coordinate 651,736, forward strand.
GTCCCGGCCGCCGTCCTGATGGTCGAGTTTTTGCGGACACACTGGAACAGGCCAGCCAACGCGAACGATCTCACCACGATCGCAACGCGTTGCTGAAATCCGCTACCAATCATGTGATCACCGATTCCGCCAAACAAAAACAAGCCTGGGAACTTCGGCGACTGGGCCTGGGACTCGTGTCAAACATCCCTGGCAAGGCCAAGGCGATTGCCTTGATCGAAGACGCATGTATCCCGATCGAAAACCTTCCTGAATACAACCAACACGTTTATGCCGTTGGACAGGAACTGGGCCTTGGGATATCTGCCTACGCCCACGCATCTGTCGGGGTCTTGCACTACAAAGTCATGTTTGACCTGCACGAAACGATCGATCGCCAGAAAATGCGAACGATGGCCGAAGCCTGTTTTGAGAAGTGCCTCGAACTGGGTGGAGTGTTCTCGGGCGAACATGGCGACGGCATCGTGCGCGGAGAGTTTCTGAAACGTCAGTTTGGAGACGAAGTCTATCAGGCGTTTTGTGAAGTCAAAAAACTGTTTGATCCGCTGGGAATACTCAATCCGAATCGCAAGATCGAGGCGCCTCCACTCGATTCGCTGCTGCGTTACGGTGATAGCGATGCTGAACGCGTGCGTTACAACAACACGTCTGGCGCTACGCAAGGGATGTTTCGCTATGGCGAACAGGAAAACCTGGTCGTTGCCATTGAACAATGCAATGGCGTCGGCGCCTGCCGAAAAACACTGAAAGGCACGATGTGTCCGTCCTATCGTGCCACGCGTGAGGAAAGAGATTCAACGCGCGGCCGCGCCAACCTGTTGCGACTGGCGATCTCTGGACAGCTCAACCCACCGGGCCTGGCGAATCCGGAGCTGCATGAAGCACTCGATTTGTGTTTGGCGTGCAAGGCCTGCAAGAGCGAGTGTCCCAACGCTGTCGACATGGCGCGACTTAAAAGCGAGGCACTACAAACGCGCTGGAACGAACAAGGCGTTTCGCCCAAGGCTCGCTTTGTTGGCAGCGTTCCCGATCGAGTTGCCCTTGGCGCCAAAGCTCCTTGGTTGGCCAAACTGGCGCTCAAGGTCCCGATGGCTCGCAGCGTCATGCAATCTCGTTTTGGAATCGACCGCAGGCGTACCATTCCGACGCCTCAAGGCAATCAGTTCGAAAAATGGTGGAAAGCAAACCACGAACGTGGACGAGGAAACCGACGCACGATTGCGTTGTTTGTTGACACTTGGAACCGATACCTGGAACCAGAAATCGGCATCGCCGTTTGCGAATTGCTTTGGTCATGTGGTTACAAGATCGAGTTAATCAACGCATTTGATGCGCAGCGGACACGCCTGTCCGTCGGCCTGCTCACCGAAGCAAAACGAAACGGCGCAAAGCTGTTCGAGCAACTAAAGCAGTTGGCTGAAAAAAACACTCCCATCGTTTGCATCGAACCCTCGGAAGCATCAGCGCTGACTGACGACTTGCCCGACTTGATTGATGACATTGAACTGGGACGGCAAGTCAAACAACAGGTGCAACTCCTCGACAACTTTTTGGCCAAAGCAATTGCTGACGGCGACGTGCAGGTGAGCAAACAGGACCCGAGTGACACACGGCTTGCCATCGTGCACACGCATTGCCATCAGAAAGCACTGTTTGGAGCCGAGGCACCGAAACAAATTCTGGAAGCGGCCGGCTATGCTGTAGAGTTACCCGATCTGGGTTGCTGTGGAATGGCTGGCTCCTTTGGCCACATGCATTACGACGTCTCCGTTAAAATTGCCAACACGCGTTTTCTTCCTGCCATTCAAGCGGGTAAGAAAAAAGGAGCCGTATTTGTGGCGACGGGCACGTCGTGTCGCGAGCAGGCATTGGACCTCGCGCACGAAAAATTGATCCACTGGTCGGCGCTGATCACGGGAAAGCCAACTTGACCCATCACGATTGCTTCATGAGTGGCACTGGCATCAGCACATCCTCGGCCGGCAGGATGGCAACGTTTTCACAACGACTCAAATAAAACTGTCGAGGTTCCTCGCGAGACAAACAAAGACCCAGCATTCGGTCAGCACCCACAAACCGAATCGGGCTCACCACGCGATGAGACTTTTCGCCTTTGGAATCACAATAGTCGAAGTGCACGACCCAGTGATCTGAATCCTGCATGGCTCGCGTCATGTCACGACGCATCCGCAACGCCAAACGGCTTTGGGTGACTTTCGACGCGGCTTCGGATGCGTTTGCGGTAAATGCGGACATGAGCGTTGTTCCCGTTTCTTGAATTTCGTTTGATATTCCAAGTATCGAGATGGGCCGGACACGTTCGGTCCCAATATTGCATCAAGGCAAAAATCGCTGGCAATTTCCCCTAAAATGATTGTTCGACCCCATGTTTCTGGCTGTTTCAGAGAAGTGAAGACCATGATGCGACGTTTCTTTGTTTTTGTTTTTGTGTTGGTGGTGCAAACCCAGTCAACTGTGGCCTTTGGCTTCCAGGAACCTCAAAGCCGCTCGGCCGATGTTGTCGTTTATGGAGCTACAAGCGCAGGGGTCATGACGGCCGTTCAACTTGATCGCGATGGGCACTCGGTGATCCTCGTTGCCCCCTCGGGGCATGTCGGCGGTCTGACCACCAGCGGCTTGGGCTGGACCGACAGCGGCCGCAAGGACGTGATCGGCGGCCTTGCGCGCGATTTCTACGAACGAATCAAACAACACTACGACCAGCCGGAAGCCTGGAAATTTGAGGAAGCAAAGCAGTACTCGCGTTATCGACCGGACGAATCCGCAATGTGGACGTTTGAACCGAGTGTTGCCCAATCGGTGATGGGCTCGTTTTTGGACGAGAGCCAAGTGGAACTGCTGACGAACGAGCGACTTGACCGGTCGAAGTCTCCTGTAGCCGAAAACGGCACGATCAATTCCATCCGCATGGAATCGGGCATGACGCTTTCGGCAAGCTATTTTGTCGACGCCACCTACGAAGGGGACCTGATGGCAGCGGCCGGTGTGAGCTACACAGTCGGCCGCGAACCCAACGCGACGTACAACGAAACGCTCAACGGCAATCAAGTTGGCGAAAACATCAAATCGCATCGGTTTCTAAAACCGGTATCGCCTTACGTGATCGCGGGCGATGCCATCAGCGGCTTGCTGCCGGGCATCGACGAGTCGGGTCCGGGTTCGCGCGGCACGGGAGACGATCGCCTTCAAGCGTTTTGTTTTCGAATGTGCATGAGTCGCGTTGCTGAAAATCAGGTTCCATTCGAAAAACCCGCGGACTACGACGAAGGCCTTTACGAGTTGTTGCTTCGAAATTTTGAAGCCGGCGATGAGCGACTGCCACTGAAACCTGACATGATGCCTAATGGAAAGACGGACACCAACAACAACTGCGCCGTCTCAACCGATTTCATCGGCTTCAACTATTCTTACCCCGAAGCCAGTTATGATGAGCGCGCCCAGATCATTGCCAAACACTTGAGCTACCAACAGGGTTTGATGTGGACCTTGGCCAACCATCCGCGTGTTCCACAATCGATTCGAGATCAAATGGGCCAATGGGGGCTCGCCAAGGATGAGTTTCGGGAAACCAATCATTGGCCGCCTATGATTTACGTTCGTGAATCACGGCGAATGGTCTCTGATTATGTGATGACTGAACACGATTGCCGTCGCAACCGAATTTGTGATGACCCCATCGGCATGGGGAGTTACAACATGGACTCACACAATGTGCGGCGTTTCGTAACCGAGGAAGGATTCGTGCAGAACGAAGGTGACGTGCAGGTTTCGCCAGGCGGACCCTATCTGATCAGCTACCGTTCTATTTTGCCCGCAAAAGGCGAATGCGAAAACCTTGTCGTGCCCGTTTGCATTTCATCCTCCCATATCGCGTTTGGTTCGATTCGCATGGAGCCGGTGTTCATGATTCTGGGCCAAAGTGCGGCCGTAGCAATTGACGAATCCATCCAACAACGATGTTCGCTTCGGGAGATCGACTATGACACTTATTCCCAAAAACTAAAGGCTGCAGGACAAGTCATCGAGCTACCCACGAAGTGAGAGTTCGTCAATTGTTTGGGGGCTTCAACCACAGATTCGTGTCAATTGCATTTGAAGTGCTAAGTTGAGTTTGTTTTTTGTTTTCCGTTGCCGAGTCGAGTTTGTCCTGAGTCGCGGAGCTTGCGTACGGAATCCCGTACTTGGCACGACGTGGAATGTCGCCGAGTCGGTTTAGTCTGGAGTCGCGGAGCGACGGTATTTTTTAGCCTTGGGTTTTAACCCAAGGTCCACGTCGCCCATCACCCATTTCTGGGAGTCGCGGAGCGACGACATTAGCTCGGATGTTTTTGAATTTATCTCGCTGCCGGTATTGTCGAGTGTTTTCGAATCGATTGAGAATTCGGACGATCGTGGATTTGACGAAATCCATGTCGTCGCTCCGCGACTCTGAGGTTTCGGGGTTTGGCCTCAAATCCTTGGGTTATAACCCAAGGCTAATTCATGTCGTTGCTCCGCAACTTTGTCGCATGGAATTCGTGCAAATGAGGCCCGTGTCTTGTCGCTGGGTCCGTGTCCGGCAATTGAAGCGGGTGAGGGTGATCTCGTTGTCAGCCTGGAAAGCTGAACGACACTGTTCGGGGATGAAACCGAAAACCAAAACTGCCCCCTTTGATACTTTTCCGTACTCTGTGATCTCTGTGCCTCTGTGTTTTGATTTCGACTGGAGGGATTGGAAACACAGAGGAACGGAGGGCACAGAGGTCAAGTACAAGGAGGAGAACCGAGAGCCACTTGATGATTTTTTTGGGTGAGAGCGTCTGTCGCTTGTCAGTCACGCCTCCACCGAGACAAGCTCGGATGTTGGGCGATTGGTTCGATACGTCCATTGTTTTTTTTGGATGTGATGGGCCGAGCCGATTGGCGTCACGGAGACGCACCCGTTCTGGAGCGTTCGTGATCAGGCGTTTGTGCCGATTGGCAAGTTGTCGGTCGGCGATGAAGTGATCACGTTGCATGGGGAAGCAAAGCGAATCACTTCGATCCTCCCTCGCCCCGGCCCAGCGGAAAGAGTTTACAATCTGGAGGTCAACGGCGAACACACCTACTTCGTCGGCAACCAGCAACTGCTGGTGCATAACAACGGGTGTACCACCATTAGGCTTGGCGTTGGCGAACACATTGACGACTTTGGCGCGGAATTGGCAGAAAATGGTATAGGATCTGTTAGGTTTGGCGAGAATCGGTTTTTTCAGATTGCGGAAAATGGTCGTCCGAAATTTTCTGGTCAAAATGGCCTTGCGGTTCAAGAAAAATACGTTCAAGAAGCAATAAAACATAGCGAGCATATTCACTTTAACTTGAAAGGCATGTCGCCAGAAGAATTCGGAAAATTTATGAAAGGTAAGTCGGCGAAGGGATATTGGACGAACATGGAGTTAAAAACCATTATCGATTCGAACTTGATGGGAAAAGTGACTTTTCACAATGGAAATATTGACGATTTTCTTGGAATATTGGATTGATGTTACCCATGAATTTCGAATTGCTTTCGTCGCAGATTGTCGATAGTGATTTTTCTGGATGGAGGATGTCGCTAGAGTTGTTTCAACGTTTCGGAGAAATGGCCGTATATTCTCTAAGGAAAAAGGAAATACCGGACATCGTCTGTCTAACAGTTTCGGGAGCTTGGCCATTGTTTCCAGAACTGACTTTTGCAGTCACACAATTGTCCTTTCAAGAAGGGGGCAAGCTTATCATCCGCAACAATGACGTTATGATCTGATGTCGCGGATTTTGTTTTTGGACACCGAAACGGCAAATGAATTTTGCGGCGAATGATATCATGCCTTGGGATGAAGCGATAAAATCCTCTTCCGGCGGTAAGAGCCTTCATCGAAGCCGACACGGGTGAAGTCGTCATATCGACGTTTGCTCTTCCGGCAAGTCATCAGATTCTGGACGTGACCTTTGGCGAAGTGACCGGCCCGACGGCACCGACTTCCGAGAGCTTGAGAGCGGGTTCTTCCAACGTTCAGTCTTCTGCCTCTAGCCTTCAGCCGATTGGCGTCACAGACACACCCGTTCTGGAGTGTTCGTGATCAGGCGTTTGTGCCGATTGGCAATTTGTCGGTTGGCGATGAAGTGATCACGCTGCATGGGGAATCAAAGCGAATCACTTCTGATCCTCCCTCGCCCTGCCCAGCGGAAAGAGTTTACAATTTAGAAGTCAACGGCGAACACACCTACTTCGTCGGCAACCAGCAACTGCTGGTGCATAACACATGCCCTATTCAGACGCCTCATGGCATGAGGATCCGGCGACAGGCAAGTTTGTAAACGGCCCAAAAGGTGGGATAGATCCCGTTGATGATTTTATTAGACATGTGCGAGAATTCAGATCTTCAATTTGTGGACAAAGAAGTTTCGGTCTATAGTCCATTCGCGAAAAACGGCATAAGGCGATATGATGCGGTATTTGTTGACAAAAACCGGCCGGCATATTGCGTTTGAAGTCAAAAGCACTCCTGCCGAGTTCGCGAAAAACAACTGGCAGCAAATGAATGCCGACTTGTTACTGAATAGCAGCGGCGGACGTGCGGTAATTGGGGACGGAAACGTTGTAATTTACGAATCGTACAAAATCTTTGGGAAGTTGTTGGACAATAGAATGGACTCTGACCGTTCCATCTTTGATACGTTTAGAGTTCAATTCGCTGAGCGAATTCAAAGTGTCGGGTTTTGCCGTCCAGTTCCAAAGTCTTTGACCGCTCTGCTTATCTTTTGCCGGCCATTTCACGATGATTTCAAACATTCATTAGAATTTAAGCTCAAAGGAGGTGTAAAACGCCCCAAGTCAAGCTTCAAAATCATTGGTGTCTGGCTAAATATTTGGTGCACTTCTCTTGACGAATTCTGGCCTCCTGTTCTGGAAAGTCGCAATTCACTGGAGCTTAATTCTCGGAAATATTCTCGGCTGATAGTTGCCAATACCGCGCTGCACATTCTAAATAAAAAGACTCCTGTTTTGTACAGTATGGACTTTTCCAGTTACGCGCATGTAACCCCAAATTGTGATATTTTGTTGCATGAATTGTGTGAACGCGGAATGCCTTTCCTTGAACAGTTTTCAGATTTAGAGTTCTTGTTGCGTTACTATGAAGAATATCGTAGTCATGAATTTTTAATTCTAAATTCAGTGCTTCGTCGAACGACTGTGCAAGCCGCGATTTGGGCGCAACGCGGAGATGTTGCCCAAAGCGTTCGATTGCTCAATCAGTGTGTCGAAAAGCCTGAAGCGGATTACCGCGTACTGAAAGATGCTTTCGATCACGCTTTAGAGTTCTACCGCCGGAAAATGTAAGTAATAGTTCTGAAGGTTCTTCAGTCAACTCACGTGATTTGACCAAGGTCAGTTACTCTCCGGCCACTTCAGGGGCCCAGTACCGCACGATCCGTGACATCCGGGTTGGGATGCGAGTGCTTGCTCATAACCCCGAGGTGAGCGAACTGGATCGGATGGGGTTTGTCGACCCGGACCAGTCGACTTGGCGTCACTTGCGTCTGGAGTTGCCCAAGTCGTCGGGTGGTGTTCTGGAGATCGAAATGATCCGTCCGGAAGCCTGGATAACATCGGAGCAGGTTGAGGTAGGCGGGACGTTGCATCTGGACATGCCGGAGCTGGGTGCGGTAGGCGAAGCCCGTGTCTTGTCGCTGGGTCCGTGTCCTGCAATCGAAGCGGGTGAGGGTGAAGTCGTCATTTCGACGTTTGCTCATCCGGCAAGTCATCAGATTCTGGACGTGACCTTTGGCGAAGAGACCGGCCCGTCGGCACCGACTTCCGAGAGCTTGAGAGCGGGTTCTTCCAACGTTCAGTCTTCTGCCTCTAGCCTTCAGCCGATTGGCGTCACGGAGACGCACCCGTTCTGGAGCGTTCGTGATCAGGCGTTTGTGCCGATTGGCAAGTTGTCAGTTGGCGACGAAGTGATCACGCTGTATGGGGAGTCAAAGCGAATCACTTCGATTCTCCCGCGCCCCGGCCCCGCGGAAAGAGTTTACAATCTAGAAGTCAACGGCGAACACACCTACTTCGTCGGCACCCAGCAACTGCTGGTGCATAACAACGGGTGTGAAAAATTTGTGCGATACATGACGCAAGCTGAAATGGACGATTTTTTGGCGAATGGGAATAAGCTTGCAATGAGACCAGGACATGGGGGCTACAAAAGAGTTGTCGACGGTATGTATTCCGGTCCTGGAGCGACAAATCCCAAAAACTTAAGTAGCCCTAAAAACAAATATATTTATAAGGTGACTTTTCAGGGTGACGGCGGTTTGCGAAATTGGATGCAACAAAATGCCAATTTCGGCTCAGAACTCAAAACAACATTTGGCCATCCAGATACTTGGGAAATTCCAGCGGCCAAACTTGGAGAATTCAATGGAATGATAACTAAATTCTTGATCGAGACGCTGTGAACAGTCAGTTCTATATTGAATTTGAACGCCCAATTATTGATTTCGTGTTGACTCCAGATCAAAAAAAAATCGTTGTGGCAACTTCGCATACGGTGGAACTTTTTGATCTAACATCATATCAACGCGACTGGGTCTTAAGCAGCTCGGTCTTTGGGAAGGAGCCGTTGTGGCTTGTCGTCGATTGCGAAAAAACTGCAACTGCCATTGTGTGCTGTTCGACAAAAGATTTCAAAAAACAACTAATTGCATTGTCTGAAGATGGAGGGATCAAGTGGAAGACATCGATTCTCAGCAGTCATTTCCAAGTTTTCGGAGATGAAATTTGGTGGTGTTGCGAAGACGGAGTCGGACATCGACAAGTTATAAACAACGGGGATATAGAAACTTGGCAAGTTGGGAGCGATACATTTGTTTCTACTCAGCGCGGGTGGTTGGTTTCGATTGAAGATGGAGTGTTGGTTTCTACGTTCCAAGCTGAATCAGAACATTACTCTCGTGATTTGCCGATTGAATTAAATTCCGGGCGAGAACTTAGGGTTTGGTTCAGTGAATCCGGAAAATGGGCAATTGTTGAAGAGGGGATCGCTTACTACGCTTTCTCAATACCGGATTTGAAATGTATGGTTCCAGTGCTGATTAGCAATCGTCCATTCAATGCTTCCGCGTTATTTACGAAAAACGACCGAAAAATAATTCTTGCTGGGGCAAATGGAGGGCGTGCAATAAATTTTAATAATGGGCATGGAAGTCTTGAAGCAATTGAATTCGAGTCCACGACGCAAGTGTTTGCTTTTCGGGACTCAACAAACTCATTGTTATTGGCAACAGGATCGTCAGAATCGCAAAATGGGGTCATTCAAGAAGTTTATTTGGCAGCGGACAACTGCTAAGTGGCGATCTTGATAATATCATCGGCAGAGCCGTTTTTAGGTCGGTTTGATTAGTTGCCTGATTAGTTTTGCCGATAAGTTCACTATCAGGACCCGCTAACCATGAGAACCTTAGATCAGCGCACGATTTGGCAATTGATATTGTTCAGTAGTCTGTTGGCGATGGGCTATTTGTACTGGCCCACGGGCGCAGAGCGAGATCGTTCTTCAGTCGACTCACGTGAGTTGACCAAGGTCAGTTACTCTCCGGCCACTTCAGGTCCCCAGTACCGCTCGATCCGTGACATCCGAGTTGGGATGCGAGTGCTTGCTCATAACCCCGAGGTGAGCGAACTGGATCGGATGGGGTTGTCGACCCGGACCAGTCGACTTGGCGTCACTTGCGTCTGGAGTTGCCCAAGTCGTCGGGTGGTGTTCTGGAGATCGAAATGATCCGTCGGAAGCCTGGATAACATCGGAGCAGGTTGAGGTAGGCGGGACATTGCATCTGTACCGGAGCTGGGTGCGGTGGGCGAAGCCCGTGTCTTGTCATGGGTCCCGTGTCCTGCAATCGAAGCGGGTGAGGGTGAAGTCGTCATATCGACGTTTGCTCATCCGGCAAGTCATCAAATTCTGGACGTGACCTTTGGCGAAGAGACCGGCCCGTCGGCACCGACTTCGAGAGCTTGAGCGGGTTCTTCCAACGTTCGATCTTCTGCCTCTAGCCTTCAGCCGATTGGCGTCACGGAGACGCATCCGTTCTGGAGCGTTCGTGATCAAGGCGTTTGTGCCGATTGTGAAGTTGTCAGTTGGCGACAAAGTGATCACGCTGCATGGGGAATCAAAGCGAATCCACTTCAATTCTCCCTCGCCCCGGCCCCGCGGAAAGAGTCTACAATCTAGAAGTCAGCAGCGAACACACCTACTTCGTCGGCACCCAGCAACTGCTGGTGCATAACAACAGGTGTAAACATATTGGACTCGGACTGAGCGAACACATTGACGATCTTGACTCTGTGGGCGCAACAACTTGGAAAAACAACATTAACCAGTTTTGCAATATCGCGGAAAGTAAAGGCCCCTTGGCGTTATCAACAGACGCGGCAGCAAACCAATGGATTTACATGAAAAAGGCGATTGACAATGCAGACCATGTTACGTTCAACTTGAAAGGAGTGACGCCAGAACACTTTCAGAAATTTTTGCGTAGCGGAGTCAATATTTTGGACGATGTGCCAGCAAACAAGACCAATGGAGAATTGCTCTATATTTTGAAAACTGGAAAGCAAAACGTCACATTTATCAATGGTTCGATCGACGAATTTTTGAAACTGTTACAATGAAAACAGAATTAGCATTTTCACTTTCGTTGACCACTGGGCAGGTTGTTAACAATACGTTTTCTGGTTGGAAGTTAGAATTAGTTGGTTTCAAGGCAAGTCATGAGATTGCCGTATATCAGCTAAAAAAGAACGGATTCCCCAATGTGGGAGCTGTTTTTTTCTGGTGTTGGCCGCTTCCGTTTTCGCTTACGTTAGAGATTGACCGCCTAGTATTCGAAACATGGCCCGTTGCCGACGGAAAATCTAAATACTCGGTTTCTGAAGCGAATTTTTGTTTGCAGTGCGACCTGTTTGGATTTTCGAAGGTGAGGCGGGAATTCAGAATCAACGAGGTGCCGTAAAATGGCTATACAAACCTACTGGCATTCCCTGGCACATCGCAAACGGAGAAACGTAAAGAGTCCACCTCGTCATTTCGACGTTTGCTCATCCGGCGAGTCATCAGGTTCTGGACGTGACGTTTGGCGAAGCGACCGACCCGTCGGCACCGACTTCCGAGAGCTTGAGAGCGGGTTCTTCAACGTTCAGTCTTCTGCCTCTAGCCTTCAGCCGATTGGCGTCACGGAGACGCATCCGTTCTGGAGCGTTCGTGATCAGGCGTTTGTGCCGATTGGCAAGTTGTCAGTTGGCGACGAAGTGATCACCCTACATGGGGAATCAAAGCGAATCACCTCGATTCTCCTCGCCCCGGTCCACCTGAAAGAGTTTACAATCTAGAAGTCAACGGCGAACACACCTACTTCGTCGGCACGCAACAATTGCTGGTGCATAACACATGCCCTATTCAGACGCCTCATGGCATGAGGGACCCGGTGACTGGCAAGTTTACAAACGGGCCCAAAGGGGCATAGATCCTGTGATGATTTTATTAGACATGTGGGCGAAAATTCAGATCTTCAATTTGCGGGCAAAGAAGTTTCGGTCTATAGTCCATTCGCGAAAAACGGGATTAGGCGATATGATGCGGTATTTTTCGACCCAAAAACAGGTCGGCATATCGCTTTTGAAGTCAAAAGCACTCCTGCCGAGTTCGCTAAAAACAATTGGCAGCAGATGAATGCCGATTCGTTACTCAATAGTAGCGGCGGACGTGCGGTAATTGGGGACGAAAGCGTTGTAGTCACGAAACGTACAAAATTCTTTGGGAAGTTGTTGGACAATAGAATGAACTCTGACCGTTCCATCTTTGATACGTTTAGAGCTCAATTCGCTGAACAAATTCAAAGTTTCGAATTCTTGCCGTCCAGTTCCATAGTCTTTAATCGATCTCTAATCTTTCGCCGGCCATTTCACGATGATTTCAAGCATTCAATAGAATTTCAGCTTAAGGGAGGTGTAAAACGTCCTAAGTCGAGCTTCAAAATCATTGGTGTCTGGCTAAATATTTGGTGCACTTCTCTTGACGAATTCTGGCCTCCTGTACTGGAAAGTCGCAATTCACTGGAGCTTAATTCTCCGAAATATTCTCGGTTGATAGTTGCCAATACCGCGCTGCACATTCTAAATAACAAGACTCCGGTTTTGTACAGTATGGACTTTTCCAGTTACGCGCATGTAACCCCAAATTGTGATATTTTGTTGCATGAGTTGTGCGAACGCGGAATGCCTTTCTTGAACAGTTTTCAGACTTAGAGTTCTTGTTGCGTTACTATGAAGATTATCGTAGTCATGAATTTTTAATTCTAAATTCAGTGCTTCGTCGAACGACGGTGCAAGCCGCGATTTGGGCACGCTTGCCCGGATGTTGCCAGAGCGTTCGATTGCTCAATCGGTGTGTCCGAAAGCCTGAAGCGGATTACCGCGTACTGAAAAGTGATTTCGATCCGCGCTTTAGAGTTCTACCGCCGGAAAATGTAAATAATAGTTCTGAAGGTTCTTCAGTCGACTCACGTGAGTTGACCAAGGTCAGTTACTCTCCGGCCACTTCAGGTCCCAGTACCGCTCGATCTGTAGAATCCGGGTTGGGATGCGAGTGCTTGCGTGCGGAATTCCCGTACTTGGTTCGACGTGGTATGTCGCCGAGGCGATTTTGACTTGAGTCGCGGAGCGACAGTATTTTAGCCTTGGGTTTTAACCCAAGGTCCACGTCGCCCATCACCCATTTCTTGGAGTCGCGGAGCTGACATCAGCTCGGATGTTTTTGAATTTATCTCGCTGCCGGTATTGTCGAGTGTTTGCCGAATCGATTGAAAATTCGGGCGGAGCGTGAATTTGACGAAATCCATGTCGTCTCTCCGCGGCTCTGAGGTTCGGGGGTTGGCCTCCAAACCCTTGGGTTAAAACCCAAGGCTAATTCCATGTCGTTGCTCCGCAACTTTGGCGCATGGAATTCGTGCAAATGAGGCCCGTGGCTTGTCGCTGGGTCCGTGTCCTGCAGCCGAAGCGGGTGAAGGGTGATCTCGTTGTCAGCGTCGAGAACGTGTTCGGGAAGACGCCGAAAACAAAACTGCCCCCTTTGATACTTGTCCGTACTCTGTGATCTGTGCCTCTGTGTTTTGATTTAGACTGGAGGGATTGGAAACACAGAGGAACGGAGAACGCAGGTCAAGTACAAGGAGGGACGAGCCACTTGATGATTTTTTTGGGTGAGAGCGTCTGTCGCTTGTCAGTCACGCCTCCACCGAGACAAGCTCGGATGTTGGGCGATTGGTTCGATACGTCCATTGTTTTTTTTTTTGGATGTGATGGGCCGAGCCGATTGGCGTCACGGAGACGCACCCGTTCTGGAGCGTTCGCGATCAGGCGTTTGTGCCGATTGGCAAGTTGTCAGTTGGCGATGAAGTGATTACGCTGCATGGGGAATCAAAGCGAATCAGGGACATCAAACCGATTGAGGGACCAGCTCATTCCACGCCGTTTCCTTACCTTCAAGTGTTGACAGATGATTAACTGCTCGCTGCAGCGGGAAATTTGGACTGGTATGCAAATGATTGACTCTGACCTTCTACATATTGCGTTGTACTACGCACTGCTCGACATCCGAAATCAAGGCCGCGAGCGGAATGACAAGATCGTGTTTCACCTTGCCAACCTGTTTCATAACGTCGTGGTGCAAATGGGAGATGCGGCGAAAGGAAAGCGAGAGTATTCCGACGTGCTTAGGAACTTGAAGGAGACCGCCCAACGCACTGGCTGTCAACAGTGGCTTAACAATGTCATTGCGCAAATTGAGCACAAAGTCGATAGAACCGAGAGAGGCAACGATTGGGAGGAAGCAGCAGATCAATGAGGCAGTAATGCGACGACGAATGTGAAAATGGGGGTTGGTGCCAGATCCTTGTAGGCACTGGAGCGAAGTGCGGGCACCGCAATTGGCCAATCATTCCAACTACGATGTTCGCTTCCGGGAATTGACTAGGCCATTTATTCCCAAAAAACAAAAGCTGCGGGACAAGTCATTGAATTGCCAGCGAAATAAGGGCTCGAATTTTTTGGGATCGGCAAAGGCGAAAAAACTGACGAAATCGTCAAGGTCCCTATTGCCATAGTTAATCATCAATAATTCTTTTGTAGCGGCAATCATCCCGATTAAAATAGAATCTGACGACGACGGCCTAGAAACACAGAATCACCTCATGAACTCAACGGTTGCATGAAGCCCTTACGAATCATTGTTCCATTCATTGCGATCGCCCTTGCCTTTGCTGGTGGATGGTACTTCGGTGTTGAAAATTCCGAGTGGTTTCAGACGTCCGAAGCCGATTCTCGAACAGACACCGTCCAAGTGGTGCGGGTGATTGCTCAAGGTCGAATGGTTCCGGTCGGCGGCATTGTCAATGTTGTCATCCCGCCTGGCCAACGACTTGAGACACTTCTCGTTTCCGCTGGAGACGAAGTCAAAGCAAATCAAACGGAATTGGCACGGCTCAAGGGGCAAGACGCCTTGGCCATTCAATCCGATTTGGCACGATCTCAAACGGACGACGCCAAACGCGAGTTGGAACAAAAGCTGCTCGTTGCCAGAAACAATGTCCAGGCCGCTGAAGGTGCCGTGAAGGCTGCTGAGCTTCAACTGCAACAGGCACAGAAAACAATCGACCTTTCCGTTGCCGAAAAAAAGCTTTCAGCCGCCAAAACCAAACTGGAACAACTCACGCGGCTCGCCACCGACCCCACAACGCAACTGTATGTCTCTCAAATCCGCCTGAACGACGAGCAATTGAATCTGGAACAATCCAAAAGCCAATTGGATTCGGCCAGATTACAACAGGCTGCGGCGATCGAGGCTGCTCAACTGGAACTCAGCCTGGCCCAATCGAGTGCCGAAGCAGCACGCAAGGGTTTGGCTCAACTTGAGAGCCTTCAATCAGAAAACCGCACCTTGGACCTGGCACAACAACTCGCTGATGTTCAGAACTCCGCGGCACGAATCATCGCACCTGCTGATGGAACCGTTCTCAAGGTCTTTCTGAAAGAAGGGGAAGCTGCAGTAAACTCACCGTTGATGCAGATCGGTGACCTTTCCCAAATGGAATGCGTTGCCGAAGTCGTCGACCGACTGGCCCCCAAGGTTCAGGTTGGGCAGAAAGTCACCATCAGTAGCCCTGCGCTGCCACGAAAATTGACCGGGTCGGTGAAAGAAGTGGGACGTGTGGTTGGAAACGGAACCTTGGTCGACCCTAGTCCGCTGGCCCTGATTGATCGAAAAACAGTCGACATTCGAATCGAAATTTCTAACGAAGATAATGACATTGCCAGTCGACTGGTGAATCTGCAAGTGAATGTTGAAATTCACACGGACGACAATGCAAACGAGGAGTAGTTCGGCAATCCGCCAGACGAACGACACGCTCCCTATCAGACGGGCTTGAGCAACATGCGAATCAATCTGGCTTTGCTCAACATTCTGAATAGCCCGCGAAAGACGGCGCTTTCGATTTCTGGAATTGGCGTCGCGATCCTGCTCGTTTTCATGCAGCTGGGATTCCGAGGTGCAGTTGAAAACACGGCGACGAACATCTATGGCAAGCTGGACTTTGACGTTCTCGTTCGTTCTCCGAACTATTTGCACTTTGTGGATGCCGGAACCACGCCCAGCCGCTATCTGGATGAGATCGCCGGTGCCGAAGGGGTAACACAAGCGAACTTTCTGGATGTCTCGGTCGTCAACTGGCGAAATCCAGTGGGACAAATGAAGGGCATCTTGCTGTTAGGCGTCTCTCCATCTCAATCGCCGTTTCGCGACCGGCATGTGGACCGCGACTTCAAACATCTATTGTCGCTGGATTCCATTTTGATCGATCGGCAATCGCATCATGAGTTTGGGCCGGTCAATCAGAAAACGTTTGCGAAAGCGGACGTGGGCAGAGAGTTTGAAGTCGGCGGTCAGGCGATGAAGATCACGGGTCTCTTCGATATGGGCGCTGGACTTGCCGCGAACGGGGCTGCAATCGTTGCCGACAAATCGTTTCAGATGATGGTGCCGACTTTTCGCGATGGCGAAGTGACCTTTGGCCTGATCAAGCTCGAAGAGGACGTTCCCGTCGACTCATTTGTGGCTGCCATTCAAGCCCGATTTACCGACCCGCAACATGGCCCGTTGGTTGAAGTTCTGACTCGCGACCAGGTCTTGCAACGAGAACTGGATCGATGGCTTGGTGAAACGCCCATTGGGTTCATTTTTACATTGGGCGTACTGATTTCGTTGATTGTCGGGGCGGCGATCGTCTACATGGTTTTGGGAAACGATGTCGCCAATCGATTGCATGAGTACGCGACTTTGAAAGCCATGGGTTACTCAAATGTATACATGGCAGGTGTGGTGATTCGGCAGGCTGGCTATTTGGCGCTGTTTTCCTTTGTTCCGGCACTCGTCGTTGCGCTGCTGCTTTATTGGTCTACCAGTTGGCTGGCAAACCTGGCGATGGAAATGACGATGGCTCGCGTGGGATTTGTTTTGTTATTGACTTTGATGATGTGTGGTTGCGCCGGGACACTGGCGCTGAAGAAACTGTGGCAGGCAGAGCCGGCTGAGTTGTTTTAATTTTTTCGGACGAATCGGTGAGCGTCGAAGTACCTTTAGCCTGGAAAAACCTGATTCACGATCGGCGCAAGTTGATGGTGGCGCTTGCGGGCATTGCGTTTGCCGTGATGCTGATGTTTCAGCAGAGAGGTTTTAATCACGCACTGTTCGACAGCACGGTTGAGATCGTCAGGCAATTGGATGGCGATATCATTCTGATCAATCCCGCTCGTTTCGCGCTGTCCAATGAAATTCGTTTTCCTCGCGGTGCGATTGATATTGCAGCCTCTCATCCCGAGGTGCTGGCCGCGGAACCCCTTTACATTGAAAACGTTGCGGCGAGACTGCGGCGCGAGGGACGGCGCGCCAGACCGATTCGTGTGCTGGCGTTTGATCTCGACAAAACCCTGTTTCTCGATGCCGATGATTCCATTTCCAGCCAATTGCCGGCGTTACGAGAACCAAACACCGCCATCATGGATCGCTTGAGCAAACGCAGCTACGGTTTCGATCTGAGTTCGTCGGCTACGCTGCCCCAATCGGGCGAACTCAGCGGCCATCGGCTAAACATCATTGGATTCTTCCAATCGGGACGCGACTTCGCCCACGAGGGGAACCTGATCATGTCCCTTGAAAACTTCGTTCAGTATTTCGGTTATCGCGCTCTCGATCCGCGTGACGTTGTTGACCTGGGTGTGATCAAGCTCCGTGACGACTCCAATGCCGACACCGTCGTTGCTTCGCTGCAAAACGCCATTGGCGGAAACGTCCGCGTGATGACGCGTCAACAGCTGATCGACAAGGAAATTGATTTTTGGGCGAGGAACACTCCCATCGGAGTCATCTTTACCATCGGTGCGCTAATGGGTTTCGTTGTCGGAGTCATTATCTGTTACCAGATTCTGGCCAATGATATCAGCGAGCACATGGGCGAGTTTGCAACGCTCAAGGCGATGGGGTACCGCAACCCATATTTCTTTGGGCTTGTGATTCGCCAGGCGATTTATCTGGCGATCATGGGATTTATTCCGGGCCTGGTCCTGTCGTGGCTGCTGTTTCAGTTCAACTCAAGTATGACCGGACTGCTGATGCACCTGACGCTGCCAAGAATAATCACGATCTTGGTTGCGACCATTCTGATGTGTGTTGTTTCCGGCTTGTTGGCGTTGCGCAAACTGCTCGCGGCTGATCCGGCAAGTTTATTTTGATAGATCCCCATTCACACTTTTTCATTCAACTGGATTCGAACTGATGATCAAAGCGGAAATCGATCTGGATTCACTGATTGACTCCTGGGATCCAGCCCCCGATCTACTCAGTGTCAACGTCGATGATTTGAATCACTACTACGGCGAAGGTGAAATGCGCAAACAAGTGCTGTTTCACAACCAGCTCAAGGTTCGGCGCGGTGAAATCGTCATCATGACCGGCCCCTCGGGTTCGGGTAAAACGACGCTACTCACTTTGATCGGAACGCTGCGAAGCGTTCAGGAAGGTAGCCTTGAAGTCCTCGGAAGCGAATTGAATGGCATCACGACTGCTGACACCAACGAACTGCGCAAAAAAATTGGCTTCATTTTCCAGGCTCACAATTTGTTCGAATCGTTGACGGCCTTTCAAAACGTCAAAATGGCAACCGAACTGCTGGGCATCGATTCGGCGACAGCAAAACCACGAATCGAAGCCACGTTAAAGCGTTTGGGACTTGGACACCGCATCCACTACAAACCCAAATCGCTTTCGGGCGGTCAAAAACAACGCGTCGCGATCGCACGTGGCATTATCCACGAACCGCAACTGATTCTGGCCGATGAGCCGACGGCTGCACTTGATGCCGAATCGGGCCGCGAAGTGGTGACGATTTTCCAGGAACTGGCCAAAGAGCAAAATTGTACGATCCTGATTGTGACCCACGACAATCGGATTCTGGATGTCGCGGATCGCATCGTGAGCATGGTCGACGGCAACATTCGTTCCAATGTCGTGGTTAAGCGTAATGCCACGATGTGTCAGATACTGAACGAGTTTCCAATCTTCCAAAAACTCACTCCGCAGGCCATCTCTCAGGTGGCTGACAAAATGGACCTTCGGAAATATTCGCCGGGGCAAGAGATCATCCGCCAAGGCGAGATGGGCCAGGAGTTTTTTGTCATTGGACGTGGTGAAGTCGATATTGAAATCGATGGCAAACGGGTCAACAGCCTGCAGGAAGGCGCTTTTTTCGGTGAAGTCTCATTGATCAAACAACAACCGCGCAATGCCACGGTTCGCGCCAAGGACGACGTCGCCTGCTTCATCCTAGACAAGGACGAGTTTCAGTCCGTGATCGACAGCAGCACGACGTTTGAAGAGGAGCTGCGCAAAGCTATTTTTTCAAGGCAGTAAGGCCTCAAGGCAACCTCCGTCTTCGTGATCGCGGTCGTATCATCGCAACGGTGAACATCCCCATCAGCGATAGGGCTACGGCATTCCCCTCGGGAACAGATGTGACCTGCATCACGATGGCGTTGACATTGTTGGAAGTCCACGTCTGACCGCTGTCTGGTGAGATCCAGATATTCTCATAGAGATTTCCCGGTCCAACGTAATTATTCGAACCAAAAACCGAACCTTCCACGGCGGAGTTTGTGCTGGCCAAGTCTTCAATCGAGAAAAAGTATTTCGCCTGCCCGCTCAAATAGATTTCCACATCGGGACGGAATTGATATCGATCGTATCCACCCGCTATTGGATTGTTTACCAAACTCATCGTGGTCAGCAACGATCCTGGACGATCATTTACGTCCGTTGACCAAAGTTTCCCTTGAAAGTTCAAGCTCGCAGTATCGCGCCAGATGCTTGTCGAGATCGTGCCAAGCTTAAGCGTATCGCCACCGGTATCGAACTGCTGAGCGACTGTTGAAGAGGTGGTTCCAAAAAAGGAAAAGCGGAGCCCGTAACCTCCACCCCCTGATTCCGAAAAATTGTCAACAACAATGAGTTCTCCCCAAGCCGACGAGCATATCGCGATGACCACTAGCTGGGTCAAGCAGACGTTAAGTTTTGCCACGTGTGTTTCCTGTCCCGTTCCATCTCGTTCATTTCGCCCAATAGTTTTCAGTCCACAGGCATGCCAGATCCCCCTCAAAAAAATCTGAAATCTCTCCCATCGCTGACGGCAGAGCGGTTTATCGAAAAGAAAACCGAACCAGTCAAAATTTCGTGAAAATTGTGAGGGGCTCCGAGCCGCTTTCGGGACCTAACTAAACGGCCAAGGAGCAAGGAATTGGATTTGACAGTTTGCGACTCGGCAAAAAACTGCAGTAATACCAACGACGAAGAACTGGGAAACAAATCGTGACGATGCAATCGACTCGAGAAGGTGAGCGCGCGAACGAGGCAACCTCGACTCGGGACCAGAGTCATGAGGAAAATCAAGCGATTCACTTGGTCACTGCTATGGTTTGTACCTCGATTGCTATTTGGATCGTGCTTGACCCAAACGCAATGGATGGCGGGACAGCAAATGGACGATTTGCCTGGATCAAGGCTATCCTTCCGTATGTTTGGAACCGTTTTGGAGCACTTGGATTTTTATGTGTTGCGTTGTTCGAGGGCGCGAGATTCTGGCGAGGACTTTTCCGGAGCCGGAAAGGACCTAACGAGCCAACTTCATAATCGTCTCGTACTCGTTTTCCGAAACAGGCTGGACGGAGAGTCGCGAGCCCTTGCGAAGCAGCTCCATGTTTTTCAGAGCTTCCATTGGCTTCAAGTCATCGAGTGTAATTTTCGATTTGAATTTCTTGACGAGCTTGACGTCCACCACAAACCAACGGGGATTGGTGACCGAGGACTTCTCGTCAAAGTACTTACTTTTCTTGTCCAATGCCGTCGGGTCCGGATAAGCAGCCTTGACGACTTTGCAGACACCGACGATTCCAGGTGGATCGTCATTGCTGTGGTAGAAGAACGCCAAATCGCCGACGCTCATGTCGTCGCGAATTGTGTTCCGCGCTTGGTAATTGCGAACTCCATCCCACAACGTGGTTTTATTTTTTTCGTTGGCCAGATCATCAATGGAATAGTTTTCCGGCTCTGATTTGAGCAACCAATGTTTCACAGAGGCATCCTACCAAACGGTTTGAACTGTCGCCCCTTCAAACGGGCCGTCAATCAATGGCCTATGATTCCACTAGTTGTCGCCTGACACCTTGGTTGCCTGCAGATTGCCACCACGGAATGCGTCGGCCATCGCTTGAGGAACTTCTGCTTCAGCCAAGACCAAACGCGCTCGATTCTGAGCAACATTCGCCTTGTTTTCCTGTTCGGTGGCGATCGCCTCGGCACGACGTCGTTCGGCTTTGGCACGTGCGACTCGCATGTCTGCCTCGGCTTGGTCGGCCTGCAAGCGAGCACCAATGTTTTCGCCAACATCGATATCAGCAATATCGATCGAAACAATTTCGAAGGCTGTGTGTGCATCGAGACCGCGAGCAAGAACGGCTTTAGAAATCCGGTCCGGATTTTCCAAGACGTCCTGATGGTGATCCGATGACCCAATGGATGAAATGATACTTTCGCCAACGCGGGCAATAACGGTTTCCTCCGTCGCACCGCCAATCAATTGGCCAAGGTTTGTTCGCACGGTGACTCGTGCGCGAATCTTCAGTTCAACACCGTCGCGTGCAATCGCGCTCAAGAAGCGTTTACCACTTTTTTGCGTATCCGGACATTCGATGACTTTCGGGTAGACCGAAGTCTTCACCGCATCGAGAACATCACGGCCCGCCAGGTCGATCGCTGAAGCTTGGTCGAAATCCAGTTCGATGTTCGCCCGTTGGGCAGCAATGATCGCGTTGATGACTCGCATCACATCTCCACCGGCCAGGAAGTGCGCCTCCAACCGTTGGGTGCTGATACCGGAGCGACGGTTGATATCGAGTCCGGCCTGAGCCGCCATGATTTTTGCGTTGACAATCGTACTCGGACGGACCTGTCGAAAATGCATCCCAATCAAGCTAATCAAGCTGACATCAGCACTGGACATGAATCCTTGAAACCAGAGCTTGCCATAAGCGATGAATGCGATAAACAGGCCAAAGGCAATCGCACCGCCGATGACAATCGCCGCCAACGTAACGATAAACCAGACGCCATTGTTGTCTTGATTGGCGCCTTGCTGAGCCAACAGCGACAACGTTTGACTGCCGAAAACGGATTGTAATGCGTTCATACTTGATGCCTGAGATCGCGTTTGGTAATTAGGGAGTTCACGGGAGAAACCGACGACGGCCTGTCTCAAACCGGTATTATTCTAATGGAACCGGCAAGCGATTTGTAGCTGAGTGGCAACTGCGAATTCAGGCATTTGCGGCTACGAATCAATCCAACCACCGCCCAAAACGCGGTTCTCGTCGAAAATGACAACCGCCTGCCCCGGTGCAACGCCGTTTTGCGGCTGGTCAAACTCAACGTGCAGCCTCGAATCGGGCAGAACAGAGGCCCTCGCCGGAACTGGTGCGCTGTTGTAACGGATTTGCGCCAAACAACGAAAGGGCGATGAACTCACCTCGGTCAACCAATTAGTTTCCGACGCATAAAGTTCGCTTCGTCCCAGGTCTTCTTTGCGACCAATTACCACTCGATGCGTATCCGGCTCAATGCGAACGACGAAGTAGGGCTCGCCCATCGCGACTCCCAATTTCTTTCGTTGGCCAATGGTAAAATTTTCAATCCCCGGATGTTGTCCAACGATTTGGCCCTCGGTCGTAACGATCTCACCCGCCGTGCTGTCGCCGTGCGAACGAGCGCGAACGAAATCGCCGTGATGACCCGAGTTTACGAAGCAGATTTCTTGGCTGTCTTTTTTGGTCGCGACATTCATCCCGACTTTCGACGCCAGTTCGCGAATCGTCTTCTTCTCATACCCACCCACTGGCAACAACATCCGACCAAGTAAGTCCGGACGAATCCCAAACAGGACGTATGATTGATCTTTGCTGCTGTCAATTCCACGCAGCAGCCGCACTTCGCCATCGCGACGCTCCAGTTGAGCATAGTGACCTGTGGCAACAAACTCGGCGTTCATCGAATCGGCGTAGTGAAACAACTTTCCAAATTTGATGCGGTTGTTGCACATCACACAGGGGTTGGGGGTTCGCCCCACGGAATATTCGTCGACAAAGTAATCGATGATACCTTTGAACTCGGCCTGAAGATTCAACGCATAGAAAGGGATTCGCAAACGATCGGCGACTCTCCGCGCGTCCTCGGCGTCCGACGCACTACAGCATCCCTGTTTGTGATCGGCGCGATTGTCCAACACAGGAAGCAACGGAGAATTTTCGCGATTGCCATCGATTGCGCACGCAGCGATGCTTTGCTCGCCGTGACGCATGAACACGCCAATCACTTCATGCCCGGCCTCCTGCAGCAAATGCGCGGCGACACTGGAGTCGACTCCACCGGACATGGCCAAAACAACACGAGCCATCGGACCCTTTAAAACGATTGAAAAACAAATGACAAAGGCGGTTTTGACGGCATTTCACCTCCGTCGGGCCTCGGCCGCAACTCAACACCTCGAACCGCGTTCCAATTTTTGCTAGGCTTTTCCAGCAAGCAGCAAATCCAGCTGTTGTGATCTACCATTTTTGCGGGCAAGAAAAGCAACAGAGCAATAGCCCGACCAATTAGTGCCAAGACAAATCAATCGTTTCATTGTGATGTACACAGTTTTTTCATCAAGCCTAAACTCGGACAGCTGCAGCAGGCTACTGGCTCGGGCTGCGGTCGAGATCTTTACGCAATCGGGCTGCGAAGCGCAACTCATCGATCTTGCGGAAATTCAATTGCCCTTTTGTGACGCAGGAGACTGCTATTCGCACGATTCGGCAGTGCAATGCAGGGAGGCGATTGAGCAGTCGGACGGGATTTTGATTGCCGCGCCCGTTTACAACTACGACCTTTCGGCAGCGGCCAAAAATCTGATTGAATTGACAGGGCGGGCCTGGACCAACAAAGTCGTGGGGTTCATGGCAGCTGCGGGAGGTTCGGGTAGTTACATGTCCGTAATGGGGCTTGCCAACAGTTTGATGCTGGACTTCCGTGCAACCATCGTGCCTCGATTTGTGTATGCAACGGGTGAGTGTTTTGTGAATGGTGTGATCAAAAACGACGATGTTCGAACCCGAGTTGAACAACTGGTGCTGGAAACGGTTCGTTACAGTCGAGCCCTCAACACCCCCGAGTAAAAACCAGTTTCTCACCAATCAGATTCACAATTACTTGAAACCCCAGCGATGTCCGGCGGTCAATTAAAATGATTCCCTAGTCGTTAATCGACTTTCGATGTTGCGGTACCGATTTCTTGGCGATATTGGAAAATCAAAAAATGACCTGTGATGAGGGCGATGTGGACAAACACTTGGTTGAAAGTCCCGTAGACCTGGAACGCATTGAGAATGCAGTTCGCGAAATCCTGGAAGCGGTGGGTGAAGATCCCAATCGAGCTGGGCTGCTGGAAACTCCTCGCCGTGTCGCTCGAATGTATGCGGAGATGTTTTCCGGACTGCACGCTGTCCCTGCTCGACATCTAGAAGTCGTATTTCCCGAGGAGTACGACGAGATGGTGCTGATTCGTGACATACCGTTTACGAGCATGTGCGAGCACCACCTGCTGCCCTTCAGTGGAGTCGCGCATGTTGCTTACATTCCGAACGGCAAGGTCACGGGCTTGAGCAAAATCGCCAGAGTGGTCGATGAAATTTCCAAACGCCCTCAGGTCCAGGAACGAATGACTCAAGAGATCGCAGACCTGGTCAACGATCATCTTTCGACAACAGGCGTTGCCGTCGTTGTGAGTGCCGAACATTCCTGCATGTCGATTCGAGGAATCAAGAAACCCGGCAGCCGAACTGTTACAAGTGCACTGCGAGGAATTTTCAAGGACAACGAGTCGACTCGCGCCGAATTCATGTCGTTGATCAAAAATTAGTTCGCCTGACTCATTCGTTCGTGGATCTGGGCCTGGGTGGTATTGCCCAGCTCGCGATGTGCCGTTGCCAACGCCTGATGAATCTGTGTCGCGTTCGGGAGTCCGTTGGTCGCGAATTCCAAATCGTCGATCGCCTCTTGCCATTGCCGGCGTTCCAGCAAAATCATTCCCCGAGTCTCTCTTGCTTGAACATTCTCTGGCCGAAGAGACACGGCGCGATTGGCTGCGTCCATGGCTTCATCCAGTTTATTCGGGAAATGTTGATGCAGCAAAAACGCCAGATTATTCCAGGCGATGTAGTTGTTCGCGTCTGCACTCACAGCGCGACGTAACAGTGAAATCGCTTTCGAAATGTTATCGTCAATCGCTGCTTCGGTTCCCATAAATTCCAATACTACGGAAGGCGTATTGGACAGTTTGTCGAGCATGGCAAAAAGTTCATCTTTGTTCGATTCGAACGCCGCGGAATCAGACAAACGTTCCATCATTCCGCGGATCTGGTCAGACGATTCCGATTGACTGATCTTCCCCAGCGACTGTAAAAGCTCAACGAGATCTTCCGCCTCCCAAGTTGTTCCCAGCTGCGACTCAATGCGATTGATCGAATAGGCAAGTACAAATTTTTGATAGACAGGATCGTCTGGAAATCGCTCACCCCAAATCTTGATGGCTCGATCTGCTTCCCCCTGATCTTTGACGAGCATTGCCGCGCGAAACCAATACTCGATGGACACCGTAGTCGCTTTTGCCAAAAAATCAGGTGTTTTGCTTATCAGTGACAACAAGCGCCCAGCGGTAATTTCCGCGGCAGCGGTGTCCTGTCCTTCCAACTCGACTCGTAGTTGGGTGATGGTTGCAGGGATGAATGTTTCCGACAGCTCGCGCAGAATCGACTCGGCCTTGCCAAATTTCTTGTGAGCAATTGCAATCTGCATCTCCAAAAAACGAACTCTTGGATTGCTTTCAGGAAAAATGGCGTTCAGCTGCGTAATGTGTTGTTGGGCTTTCGTGATATCCGGCTTGCCATCAGGCGAGATGGATCCCGACAGATAGTTTTCAGCCAACCAAAGGTGAGACTGAGGACTCCCGGGTTTATCAACAGGCGCCATGGATTCAATGATCGTTGCAGCACCGGCCAGGTCTCCATCCTCAATCATTGCCGTCGCCTTTTGAAAC
The DNA here is from genome assembly GCA_041399045.1 of Pirellulaceae bacterium. Lineage (GTDB taxonomy): Bacteria > Planctomycetota > Planctomycetia > Pirellulales > Pirellulaceae > BJ22. Next base: position 677,539 of record JAWKTO010000003.1, read on the forward strand.
TCCATACGCTCTGTTGCGGTTCCCAATTGCTCCAGTTTTTCTTGATAAAGTGACACGCGTTCAAAATCCCGTTCATCCAAGGCCGTCTGTAATGCCTGTCGATATCGTTGTGAGATTTCCGATTTCGATTGCATCAACGCGCGAAGTCCGAGAAACAAAAACGGAGTGATGATCAACACCAGCGGAATCGCCCACCAGTACAAAGCTCCTCGCCTCGTAGAAACAAATGTTGCAACGAAATGCCCAACGGCAATGAGCGGATAAAAAAGGACATAGAGGATTCGGCCGATCCAGCCGATGGGTCCATCAAGCGATTCGCCTGTCTGCAGCATGCTGAGCAGGTTGAACACCATCCGAAACGGCCAGGTCAATACATGCCCTATCGTGTCAACCACAGACTCTCCGCGGTGAGCAACATCAGCAATCTTCTCGGCCTGATCGCTAATTCCACCGGACATGCGCTCAAAGCCGGCGGAGATGCGAGAAAGCCCGTCGACGATCCCGTCCCAAAGCGTTAGAGGAAAGGTCAAAATGCGATACCAGATGGAAGGCTTTTCAGACATCTTTCGTTACTTCGAAATTTTCTTTCATTCGGTCAATTGACGAGTATCGAAATTCCATTCACCATCATACGCGACAACACAGCGGAACGCTTCCATTGCAGCATTTTCGGCCAGTCAATGTAACGTACTCTGCTACCGTCAATTCAACTGGCTTTCGTAAAACGCTGCACGGTTTTTGTTGCCCGTTTCTCGAAAAGCCCGGACGATTCCTCTCAACGCCTGACGAGAATCCGGTCGGACATTCAGGGCTAATTCCAAGTCAACAATGGCATCATCATAGCGTTCTAACGTCAGCAAAATCATTCCGCGTGTTTCTCTGGCGTTGCCGTCATCGGGCATCAGTTCAACCGCCTGATTCGCAGCCCGCAATGCAGCCTGAGTCTCACCTGGAAAAGACGAGTGCAATAAAAACGCCAGATTGTTCCATGCAATTTGATCACTAGGGTTTTGATAAACAGCCCGCTGCAGGAATTGCCTCGCGGTACCGTAATCTTCAGCCAACAAAGCTCTTGTCCCAAAATATTCAAGCACGCAGGACGGAAGCTGTTCACTCTTTTTCAATCGATCGATCCAAGCGTCCATTTCGGGTCCACCAGACAATCGCTGAACACGGTCCAGTGAATCCTGAACTTCTACACGTACGTCGTTATCCATGACTTCGCCCATCTCGTTGATCCCCAGTAACACTGTGTCCAGATCAATCGTTTCTAATTCCAGGCTATATCGATGCAACGCCGCGATGGTCGATGCCTGCAACAACGGCGACACCTGCTTGTCCTCGGGAAATCGTTGCCGCCATTGCAACAACACCTCGATCGCCGATTCAATTTTGCCCGTCAAGTGCTCGGCGTTGTACCAAAGTGCGTAAAAGGTTGGCGTCGCCCGTGCCAAGGTTTCCTCCTGGTCTTGCGCCAACAACTCAAGGAAGTTTTTTGCCGTCCATTTCGCTTCAATCTCATTTCCCAATTCCATATCGACCCGCAACTTCAAAATCGCGGCCGGAAGATACTCGCTTGACAGTTTGTCGAGCCGTTTCGTTGCGGCAGGCAAATCATCGTCCAAGATGGCGAGCCAGCCACGCAAATATTCCAACTGCGAAAATTCGGGTGGCAAAATTTTGGAAGCCAACTCAATGTGCTTCCGCGCCTGCTCAAGTGGACTACCTCCGTTCCCCTGGATGCTTCCACTCAACAAGTTTTCGGCCAACCAAAGATGAGCTTGGGGATCACCAACTTGGTCCAGCGGAGCCAGGTCCATGATCACGGCAGCTGCTTCATCGGTTTTTCCATCAGCCAACAGTGCATTAACGCGTTCGCCAACCAATCGATTTGTTTTGGAGCCGAGCTGAATTAATTTTTCCTGATAAAGTTCTGCGTGCGTAAAATCTCGCTGCTGTATCGCATTCATCAAAGCACTTCGATAGCGAGACGCGATTTCACGATTGCTGCGAAGCGAAGTCTGCAGAACCAGAATAAGAATCGGCAATGCGATCAAAACTAGCGGTAGGGTCCACCAAAACAATTCTCTCCGGCGGGTAGTAGCGACGGCATTGGCAAATCCGATGAATGCGGCCAGCGGATAGAACAACCAGCGCAACCATCTGCGCGCTGTGGATTGCTGTGGGTGGGCCTGCGTCAAATCAGCAAGGGAACCTGCGGAAGAAATAAGCCAACGAAAGGGCGCTAGTAGCCAACTGCCCCACCTTGTCGCAAGCGAGTCACCGCGACTAGCCATTTCCTCAAGGGTACTGGAGCGAATTCTCAATGAACGCAGCCACAGTTCAAAAGCCTGCGAGACACGTCCCAATCCGGCTATCGATACTTGCACCGCCCGGATGGGGAATCGCACGATCTTGAGCCAAAGCGATTCAGATTGTTTATCCATGGCTCAATCAGCCTACGAGCATCCTGACTCAATGTCGGATGCAAATTGCCCAAGTACGTTATTGGTAGTCCATTTTCCTACGCGGCTATCTCAACCACCCTTGAACGGGTTTCCATCGTCGTTACCGCCACCAGTTTTGAACGGATTCCCACCATCACTGTTGTCGTTATTCGTTTTGAATGGGTTGCTGGAATCCGATTTTGGCTCTGCCTTCTTGCCGCCGAATGGATTGTCGGAAGCTTCCGGCTCGTCGGCTTTCTTTATTGTTTCCGGTTGCTCGGCCGCGACCACTTCGACAAAGTCAGCATGGAACATGGGGCGCTCACGATCAACTTCTCTCATGCATTGCACCAGTCCACTTTTGGTGCAAATGTAGATTCGGTCCGTTTTGTCGTTGACCATCGATGCAAAGTTTGATCCAGAATCAACTTGCCCCATTCGCTGACCCGAAACACGGTCCACAACCACAATGTTTCCAACCAAATCCTTTAGATACAGTCGTTCCGCGCTGGCTCCAACAATCCCAGTGATACCTTCAATGGGAATTTCCCAGCCGGCCGCAACATCACCTGTCTTGCCATCAAACTTATACAAATGATGTTCATCGGTCACAATAAACAGGTAGTCCCCAAACGGGACGGGAGCGTTGGTAACACGTTCGCCTAGTGAAAAATTCCACATCACGGCGCCGTTGAGATCGTCGATGGCATACACAAAACCATTCAGCGTGGCAGCAAACAACCGATCGTTTGAAGCGGCAGGTGACGCGGCAAATTCTCCAGCACCCCGAATTCGATACTTCATCGATTTCATGTTCTTGCGATCAGACACAACGATGTAGCCCGCATCGGTTGTCCAGGCAACGATGTTTCCAGCAACGATTGGTGGAGTCGTCGCGGACCCGACAGCATTGAGAGGCGAGTTGCCAAATGCCTTCGACTTAATCGGCAGTGCCTGAAGGGCACCATTGGCAAGTGGGACAAATACATATTCGTCGCCAACAGCGGGTGCGCTGAGAACCGCTTCACGGCATTGGTGTTCAAAGATCACCTTGCCGGTATCCGCCTCCATGCAATAGACACGCGATCCATTGACGGCAGCGACATAGTTTTTGTTAGCGCCCATCCCCACGGATGGAAATGATCGTTTGCCAATTTCTGTCTTCCAACGCATTTCACCCGACTCGCCATCGATACAGTGAACGATACCGTTGGAGGTCATAGCAAACACGGTGATCTTGGGGATCGAATATCTCTCGATCTCAATCTTCTCACCAATTTCGTGGAAATCGAGTTCGGCTTGCATAATCTCTTGACGCAATTTTGCGAAGGACTCGGCACCTTCAACTCCGAAAACTTGTCCAGCGGGACTGATATCCCGGTCGGAGATGATCTGTTTCAATCCGCCGCCCGAAAGTTCGAAATAGGTCGTCGAATCATTTTCATCAACGACGACTTCTGAACTGACAATTTCCCCATGCGAATTGCTGAGCTGGGTAAACCACTGAACCGTCAAACCCGCCGCGCGTGCTTTGACATCCGACACGATGTTGCCATCGTCTGCCGACACAACAAAACCTTGAAGTGAAATCCAACCAGCCAAGCACAGGACAGCAAGTGATTTGAAACGCATACTCATGGACTTTTTACAATCTTTCAGGCCCAAAATTTGGGTTGGTACGAATCACGTTTTTACAACTAGTGATGTGGCACAATGAGACACGGTATTTGCAATTGGAACGGTCGATTCAGACGGATTCCATCGGTGTCTGTTGCACTAATCCCAGTTTAATCAGCCAAATCGCAAACAAAACCGAAAAACTGCGAGGTTTCCGCGATTCTCAATGCCTCAACTTTGGACTCGAGAGTCCAGCCACCTAGACCAAAATCGGCTCGATTTTTACGATAGGCGAGTGGTCGACCTTCAATTCCGTGCTTTTCCGGTCAATGAGACGTCGACTGCACCCGAAGATACCGGTTTTTACCGTATTTCCGTCAAATCACGTCGCAGGGTTCCGAACGAGCAATCGGACAATGTCAGACATTTACGAAGTTGTCGTTTGAAATAACGTCTCGAGGTTGATTCATTGAAATCCCTGCCCCAATCTATCGAGCCTGTTGTCGAAAACCTCTTGGGCTTCATCAACCTTAGTTCCGGAGCATTCAACCCAACGTTTTACCAGAATCTAAATATTCTGTTCGACTACGCCACAACGACCTCCGACCCCGAATCACGTCCTGTTTATGCCAGAGTCTTTCAATTGCTAAAGGACGGCTTGGCAAATTCCCGTGACCAAAGCCAGGTACTCAAGGACTGTCGGCAAGTCGAGCAGGCGTTGTCATTGTGTCATCAACATTTGCTGCCGGCATATCTGAATTTTCACTCCAACGTACTGTTCCACCAAAACGACGACTTTCTGTTCAACTCGTTTTTCGTCGGACGAGCTCTGGAAACCATTCTGCAAAACGACTTTCTGGACGCGCAACCAGACTTGTTGATCCCCAAGTTGATTCGCCAATTCAACGACTATGTCGGCCATCGGCCTTTGGCGGCGCTGGAAACTCACAAGATGGAGCCGTATGCCCATGAGTGGATTCGCCCGATCCCGCTGTATTTGCAAAACGTTGGACCTGCAATCGGTCCCTATCAAGAATTGATTCGCCATGCGATCGAATTAATTCAAAATTGCGATCCCGGAATACTTAGAGCCGCACAGTTTGAACTCGACATGCTGTCGGAACTATCACTTGACCCACGCTCGCTCGATTTCGATCATCCGGTCAATCGCCGACCGAATCACCATTTTGGTCAATGGGATGAAGGCACGGTTGATGATGGTGGTAACTTCCGACGTTTCATCGTTCATCAGGTCACGCTGGATGCGATGCTTGCTCGGATCGAGGAGACCGATGGAATCGACCGCAGTGAACTGCTCATCGAAGGCGGCGCCGTCTTGGCCTGCACAATGCTGATGGGTTCAGGCATCAGCGGGCGAGGTCCAGGTGCCTACGACTCAAACATGACCCTTGGCAAACTCGTGCCACTCATTGCGCAATATCGAGATCGTTTCTATAACGACCTGATCCTGCAACTGCCCGAAGCGCATCAGAATCGACTGATGAATGAAGCGGTCGAACGCCACCAGCCCTTCGGCGCCGCTCGACAAGACATCAACAACCGACTCAGCCAACAACGAGACCGACAGTTGATTCACTGTCGCTTGGCTCAGGCGTACGCACGCATGGGCTATCGCGACGCTGCGATTGCCGAATCGGAAATTGTGCCCGTTGCCTCTGCCCGAATCAACGCGCAGATCGATTGCCTTCTCAATCTGGCGCGACGTCTCATCACGAACGGCAAACTGGTCGAAGCAACCGATATTCTGCCGCAGATCTCCGAACAACTACTCGTTGGCATCGATTGCGGTGCGATCGTCGATCCCTGGAACATTCTGGGCTTCGATGGGAACTACAGCTTGTTTCCGGCAAGCGAAAATTCGATTCGCGATCATCGAGTCGACGACTTGGTGGAGTTAATGAACCAGATCCTGTCGGTCTACTCACAACTTTGGACATTTGCTGCCGCCGCTGATCGAATTGACCTTTGCGATCGAATTCGATTCGGCTTTCGCGCTTTTGTTGATTGGTGGCGGCAATTCGGCGCGCACGAAGTCATGTCGGTGGACGCGGTTGACCCCGAAGACGTTTACCACGGCGCGGAGCACGTTTCCCGCGCCTTGAATCTCTGGCATCGCGGCGGCGCGGCGGCAGGTGATCTGGAATTCTGGTCTCAACATGCTCAGATGTTTGACTCCCCAGCCGCGTACCGTTTGGTGATCGAAGCCTTGCTGGATCGCAACGATTTTAAAACGTCGCGCGCTTTGATGATCCACTGGTTGAGTCAAAACGGTGAAATCGAATTGCAGCAAGGTGACAATTCGTTTTATGACTTGATGTGGCGATGGATCTCGGCGCAGCGTGAACTGGCGACTCATGACGAACCATCCACAACCGAAGAAACATGGATTCGAATTCAGAAATTCTATGACTACCTGGAGGCCAACGGAGGACCGTATTGGCAGGTCCCCGATTTCCAAGTTGGAGGCCGTGTTTCTCCGTCGCCGACAAACGAAGACCCATTTGATGACGACGGCGGAGACGAGTTGTCAGAATTTGGCCCGTCCAGTGACGATGTTCTAAAAGCGGCCTATGAAGACATGATCTACGCCGACGAAACCGATGACGGTTTTGAAGGCAGCGTGTTTGACGGAGAAGACCACCTTGAGTCCGCACTGGAAATGGAAGTTGACCGGGTGGTTGATCGGCTCGATTTCCTGGGAGCCATTGCAGAGTTCTGGCGAATCAGTGCGAGATTCCCGCTCGGCGTTGAACCCGACCAACTAGGCAATCCGAGTCGTGTGTTGGATGAAAAATGCAAAGATCTGAACCAACGAAAACAAATCTATCTCGCTTGGCTTGCACAAGCCTCACGGTTTCGAGACCAACTTTACGAGTTGCTCGATTCGGTTCACAGTTACGCACTGCCTACCAGCGGCGTTGATTCCGAGAGTTTGTTGGCCTATGACCGCCATCGTCTTTACAAAGAGTCGTTGACCCAGGAAATCATCTCGGTTTGCACGCAGTTTGAAAACGCGATTCGAATGTTGGCCTCGGTGATTCTGGGAATCGATCGCGTTTTTGCTTCGGAATCAAGCGTGTCGAATCTCGACGATGCCAAGGATCAACGACCGATGGTTGAGATCTTTGCGGCTGCGTTGACCCTGGATCGAACTCGCATCGCTGATGAGTTTCCCGCACTCAATGACTTTTTGCGAAACAGCCGATTGCTCTACGTTCCACTTTCGCGCGGCGGTTCCCCGCGGGAAATCGTTCAATTCCGCACCGTACAGTCTTCGATTCGTGAATTGTTGGCGACATTGCCTTTTTTGGGGCTGATGACCGAGTCCTACGAATTGACGCAAATGTCGATGACCCTGGAACGGAACATGCCGATCGATCAAGGTGCCGTTACCGAATTCGATGAACTGTTTGGCGTTGCCTACTCGGCCATGGTCGAAGCGATTGTGTTGGCCGCAAAAAACGACAAACCCCGCGCTAAAAAGAAAAAACGTACCGATGTCGAACAAGACGAACTGCAACGTCATCGCGACCGCTTGTTTCGCTGTATTGAAGATCTGACCGAGTCGATGTTGATTATCTGGCTCGCGCACAGTCAGACGTTGCGACTCAGTGTGCTGGAACGAGTGATGGGCCGCCATGAGTGGCAACCACTTGTAAAGTTCATCTCCAGCTACGGAGGCGATCTGTTCTCGCAAGAATTTTTACAACTGTCCAACGTGCGCGCGATCTTGCATCAGGGGGTCGATGAATGGCTCTACAAAATGCAACAGTCGCACCTGCCTCATTTGCCGAAATTGATCAAGGCGATTGGCGAAACTGTCACCCTGCGACAGGCCGTTGACTACTTGACGCTGATTCTGGAAGCCATCATTGAAAACTACCCTCGCTATCGCGACTACAACGGTACTACAACATTGAGCGACCGTGGCGAGATGCTGTACGTCCTGCTGGACTTTTTGCGACTGGAACGAAGGTACGATCGCATCTCCTGGCATCTCAAGCCTGTAGTTTGGGCGCATGAAATTCTGGTAAGAAATGGTGAGCCCGACGTTGCAAGAGATTGGCGGCGATCACTCGTAGAACGTGTCGGGCCCGAAGCTGGTCGCTATCTTGCCCAGATGACGCGACTGCGAAAGAAGTACTCGATCCAAATGGCTTCGATTGGCCAACACCTGGAGGGCCGGTTCGTCAAACCCATGCTGATTGATCGCCTTGTTGCGATGGTTCCCGAAGCAATGCAAGAACCCGATTCTGCCGAATCGCGAGAAACCTTTGACATGCTCAAATTCGAATGCGATACCATGTCGCGAATGAGCGCCGGCGTGGGAATCGACGTACCTGATTGGCTGCAGGCACTCGAAGAAGAAATTGACAAACAGACGATGCCGGAGCGTTTTCAATACGACCCAGCCAATCCCAAACCCTTGATCCAGGCGCTCGGCATGGACCTGGAACAGTTGATCGAACAGGTCGAGTCGTTCCCCAAACATGGGGATGAAGGGAACGAATAACTCAAAACAGCGGACGCAAAATCGTTACACTTTCACCAGCCCGCACGCACCCCAGTCCACCAGCCGCAAATCCGGAATGCCGGGTATGGATTTGCTGAACAGCACGATTCATTCCGACGATAAATCGCGATGAACCGTTACTTTCGAACTGCTAGCGGACAGATCCTGTGACTCGACGGCGAAACCACTCCCAATTTGCAATAGGCCTTTGCCTTGCGGCCATCACGTTGGTCGGGATGTCGGGTTGCGCTCACCGACGCGACGTTTGCCAACCGAGCTGTTCGACCATCCAACCGGAAACAGTTCTCAACTCCTTGCGAGTCATCGATTTCCCATCGCGCTCACCTGTGACGCTGGCAACCATCGAAGAGCCGATTTATGGTTGGCCGATCGAGAGCCTGACCAATGACGTCATTCGCGACCTGACCTTCGCTGAATGCGAGTCCATGGCGGCGGCAAGTGCCCCTATCGCCAACTCACTGGATGAACAAGCGATCTGGTTGCGCAACAACGGCCAACTATCGTCTGCACTTGAAAATGCGATCGCTCATCAGGCTGCGTTCGAACGCAACGAGCAAGCAGGAAAAGCACTTGAAGCCTACCTGAATCTGGCAAACATCTACTCACAGCAACCGGTGATGGAGCAGTCGCGTTCGTTGTTTGTCGAGGCCGCAGCTGCAGCAAAAAAATTTCAAGACGCCGGAATTGAAATCGCGGGTGATGTTGCAGCCATCGAGCGCGAAGCCTTGTATTTAGATCGTCGTTCCGCTGAGCTTTTGCATTCCCAGAATCAACTCCATGCCGCGATGACGATTCTGCTTTCGCTCGACATCCACGACACGTTGCCAATCTGGACTCATTTCAATTCTCAGGATGACAGTGTTACCACCGACTACGAATCGGATGTTGCAGTAGCCCTGTCACATCGCGGTGACCTCAACGCCTTGCGGTCCCTTGCGCAGGAATGTTCCAACGATTCACTTTCGACGCTTCAGGCGGCATCCAGCCAGGCATCGCCGTTGCTTGGAGCCGCGTTACCACTTCCGCAAATTCCCAAATGGTGGCAGTGCATCCTGAAGGACGAACTGGAATGCCTGAAGAACCAAAACCTGGATCACCAACGCCAACAACTCATGGAATTGGTCGCGACCAAGGAAAAACTGGTGGTTCAGGAAGTACGCGAAGTTATCTCATCGATGCAGCAACATCAACAGCTCCTCGACATCAACATGCGTGAACTCGAAAGCTTGCGCAGCTCAATCGAAGCGGCCGAGCGCGCCAAAGATGCAACGCCTCTCGATTTTGAAACGCATTTGAAGCAGCGACAACGGCAATTGCAATTGACGTCCGATATCGTCAACGAACTGTTTTCGATTCAGCTGGATCGCGTACGCCTTCGCCGATCCCAAGGACTGCTGGGCCAGTCCGAACTCGTCTCTCAGTCTGCAATCGATTGAACAATCTGTGTGACTACGACTTCAACTCGTTGATATCATCGAGCACGTAACACTGCTCCCACTGTTTCATGCCAATCCGCGGATAGTATTCAACCGCTTTGGGCGCTGCCAACAGAATCAACTTTGCATTGGGCGCGCCGATTTGGTTCGCCGTATTAATTCCTTGCCAATTCCCAATTTCTGAACCGATTGATCCACAGCCAAATCAGAAAGGTAGGTGCAGAATGCAAAATCCGTCAGCGAGCGAGCGATCCCCACCAATTTGCCGTTGTCCCGCGCGGTAACAACCAAGTTTCCATGTTCCAACATTTTCTGTAGCGAATCACGGTTGTCCACAGGACGCCGTTCACCCAGCGTTGAGTTGACCAGCACCTGACGAAACTCGTCGACCGTGACCCCTGTTTCAATTTGATACTCAATCATCGATGGCTCTCCGCTTATGTATGTATTCTCAACTCAGATTTTTCGTAGCGTCGTTTTGCTTTGAACCCAAGCAGCAATCTCGGCAATGTCATTGGGACGCGTTCGACAACATCCACCCACCGCCCGCATTGGCAATTCGTTCCAATGGCTTAGTTGTCCAGCCACGCGCTCTTCGCGAGACGATTCGCACCAGCATTTGTTATGCGCATCCCATCGCTCACCTGAGTTGGGGCAGGCCAAAAGTGGCAGTTCAGTCAGTGTCACCAAATGTTCGAGTACCGATGTCGCCTGTGAAGGTGCAACGCAATTGACGCCAACGGCTTCGACTTGCTTGTTGCCGTTGACGAGATCCAGGCATTGGAAAAGCGAGGTGCCATCCGCCAGATGAAATGCATCGCGACATTGGAAACTGATCCAGACCGGCGTGCGAGCGTTGCAATCGATCAAATCCAACAGGACTACAAGCTCGTCAAATGACGGCAACGTTTCAATCAACATCACGTCCGGCTTTTCCTCTTCGAGAATCGCCCAACGCTCTTCGTGAAATGCGTTCAGGCTGATCTTGGAGACGCCGTACTGTCCCCGGTACTCACTTCCATCGCCGAGGCAGGCACCATACGGCCCAATGCTCGCCGCGACCAAAGGTTGCTGAGCCGAACATGACACGTGACTTTCTTCGGCAGCAATGGCGCGTCGAGCAGCGCGAATGGACTCGCGCAGCAATTCAATCGCTTGTCCATGTGATACTCCAGCCCGCACATAACCATCGATCGAAGCCTGATAACTGCATGAGGTGATCACATCAGCGCCGGCATGCAAATACTCGCGATGAATTTCAACGATCGTTTCCGGCGAATCTCGCAACAAACGAGCCGACCAAAGATGATCTGCGAGCGAATGCCCGCGCCGCTCCATTTCGGTCGCAAGCCCGCCGTCGAGCACCAATGTCTGTAACACCTTGTTCATGCTAGCAATCCGCGGATTCTACGAACAAATCAACCGCCCCCATCACAAATCAAACTTGTTCCAAACACCCAGTCGTGGCAAAATCCTGATTGCAAGTCTAACGTTTTTGCAGGCAAGGAGCCAAGGATGGCCGACAACGCCCAGAGTCTGGAATCATCTTCCAGTTCACACACCCATCAATCACAATCTTCGTCGCGCTGGAAGCCACTATCGAATGGTCGGCGTCTCGTTTGCGATGTGATTCGGATGGCCAAAAAAATTCCGTTGGCAGGTGTCCTGGCTGACCTAAACGTTGAAGAGCTATCGGAAATTCGTAAACAGGTGCGACCAAGAATCGCCTGGAACGTCTTGTTGATGAAAGCCTATGCGATCGTAGCGGTTGATCGCCCCGAGCTCCGACAGCTTTACGCTCCATGGCCGTGGGCACACCTTTACGAACACCCACGCAACGTCTGCCTGATGACATTCAGCCGAGAACATGAGGGAGAGGAACGCCTGTTTTTTGGTCGGTTCAACTCGCCCGAACATTGCTCGCTGTTGGAACTGCAGGAGCGGTACGATGAGTATCGCGAAGCACCTGTGGAAAGCATCAAACAATTTCGTCATCAGATTCGCTTCGCCAAATTTCCTGGCCCCGTTCGCCGACTGGGATGGTGGTTGATGCGTGACCTCTGGGTTCGCAAGGCTGCAAGCCACATGGGAACGTTCGGCATGAGCATCTCTGGTTTCAAGGACGCATTTGGAACCTCGCATATCGCTCCCAATACCACGACACTCGGTGTCGATGTGATCACGCGAGGCGGAAAGAGCCGAACACTTTTGACGTTCGATCATCGCGTTCTGGATGGAAAGCCGGCGATTGATATTCTGGCAGAACTGGGACGTGTGCTACGCGGGCCGATTGTGGATGAACTGCTCACCTTGCGTGACCAAGCTTCCGGTGATCGTCGCGATCAATCCCGCGCAAAGGAATCGTCCGAAGACGAAGTCGCCACCATCCCCATGCGCCGAGCTGCATGAGCTTTCTGTTCAAAGAAGAAACGCATCGAATCATCGGATGTGCTCCAAGCTCGATTGGCAATGCATTGTGCTTTGACCCCGGATTACAGTGATCTGTGTTCATCGGCGTCTATCTGTGGTTACCTCTCGCCGCAGTACCGAAGAAACTCTCAAGATTGGCAACCGCTTTCGGTCGTGACATAATGTTGTCATGAACATGACACGAACCAAATTGCCTCGTTGCGTCCTGTTGCTGATGCTCGCATCTTGCTCAAGCCAAACATTGCTTGCCAAGGGAGCACAGCAAGACGTCGAATACAATCGCGACGTCCGCCCCATCCTGGCCGAGAATTGTTTTCGGTGCCACGGCCCCGACCCAAAAACTCGACACGCGGATTTGAGGCTCGATGATCGCGAAGCCGCCGTTGACTATGGCGCAATCGATCCGGACGACCTGGAATCCAGCTCATTGCTGGAACGCGTTGTTTCGGTGGATCCCGAATTGATTATGCCGCCTCCCGACGAATTGAAGCAGCCGACAGCAGCCGAAAGGGATCTGCTCAAGCAATGGGTGCTATCTGGCGCGAACTACGAATCACATTGGGCCTATCAACCCATCGCATCGCCTTCAGTGCCTGACGACGCCGCCAACGCGATTGACACCTTAATTAACAAACGACTTCGCCAAGCGGGATTGCCACCGACTCAACGGGCCGATCAAGCGACCTTGGTCCGCCGCCTGTATCTCGATTTGATTGGACTTCCCCCGACGACTGAACAGCTTTCTTCTTTTTTAGACGACACCAAACCAGATGCCTATGAACGCCTCGTCGACGAACTCATCGCGTCACGCCATTTTGGCGAACGAATGGCCGTGCCGTGGCTCGATGTTGTTCGCTACGCCGACACCGTCGGCTACCACGGCGATCAAAATCAAAATGTCTTTCCCTATCGCGATTGGGTCATCAATGCAATCAACGACAACATGCCGTTTGATGAATTCACGCGACTGCAGCTCGCGGGAGATTTGATCGAAAACCCGACAGACGATGCGCTCGTTGCCAGTTGTTTTAATCGACTGAATATGATGACGCGCGAAGGGGGTGCGCAACCCAAGGAGTATCTTGCCAAGTATTCTGCTGATCGCGTTCGAACAGTAGCCGGTGCGTGGCTGGGCTCAACGATGGGATGCGCCGAGTGTCATGATCACAAGTACGATCCGTTTACCATGCGTGACTTTTATAGTCTTGCCGCTTTTTTTGCCGACTTGCGGCAATGGGGCGTTTATCAAGACTACGGTTACACTCCTAACCCCGACCTACGTGGCTGGAGCAACGACCATCCGTTCCCGCCCGAAATTGTTGTTGACGTTCCCTATCTGAAACAACGGATTGAGTCGACGAAAGCCGCGCGTGATCAGGCGATGGCTGATTACCTTTCCGACCATCCCGCCGACTCCGACGCCTGGAATCAATGGCTTCAACGGCAAGTTGATTTTTTGAACGAAAATCCAAATGGCTGGACAACGCTTGCCGTCCAAAGCGAACAAAGCGATCACTTTAAAGTCGCTGAAGATGGGGCGATTCGGTTTACGTCAGAAAAATTTGACACGGCAACATTGCAAGTTTCGGAAACGGGATTTCCGATTTCTTCACTCGCGATCGACTTGCTACCTGTAGACGAATTCGACGGGAGATGCGTTAACGGCAACGCTTCACTATCGCTGAAGGTCAAGAAAATTGATGCGAACGGTAAAGAGTCTGAGATTCGTATCGCCGATGGTGAAGCGACTCACAAACGCCCTCGGTATTCCAACACCTTTGAAATCCAAGGCATTCGTGACGTCTGGTCGATTGACGGAAAATCAACGGGCGACATGGGCGTCTACTTGTTCAACACACCCATTGATGTGGGCGCGAATGAGAAATTGGTGATTTCCGTCGCTGGAAATCGCGCCCGACACATTCGATTGTTGGCTTCACCGTTTTCTCCAGAGCGTGATGCGATTGCGAACCGTGAAATGGTTTCTGGCGAGATTCGAGAAGCGGTCCTGGCTAATAAGGATTCCGATGCAACGCCTTGGCTGATTCGGCAATGGATGCTTACATCTCAACCACAACCCGATCGATTCAACGACTTCATACACTTCGAAAAAGCCATTCGTGAATGCCGCGAGGGATTCTGGCCTGTTCAGGTTTCGGTTTCTCAAAAGCCTTCGATTACACGTGTGCTGCCACGAGGTGATTGGCAAAACGATTCGGGAGATGTCGTTGAACCGTGTGTCCCGAGTTTCTTGCCACAAATTCTCAATGCCAATCAGGAACGACTGACCCGTCTGGATCTGGCGAACTGGCTCGTATCATCTGACAATCCGTTGACGGCGCGTGTCCAGATGAACCGGCTTTGGAATCAGTTCTTTGGCCGCGGCCTGAATCCCATTCTCGACGACATGGGGATCCAAGGAGAATTCCCCAGTCACCCCGACGTACTCGACTGGCTTGCAAACGAATTTGTCGCGAGCGGGTGGGACTTCAAACACATGGTGAAGCTGATCGTATTGTCTGATGCCTATCAGCGAACATCGCAGCCGACTCCCGAACAGATTGAGCGCGACCCGCAGAATCGACTGTTGAGTCGACAAAACATGCGACGCCTGGAGGCGGAAATTGTTCGCGACAATGCGCTGGCAATCAGCGGTTTGCTCAATCCGGAAATGGGCGGCCCGCCGGTTTTCCCTTACCAACCCGATGGCTACTACGAACACCTACAGTTTCCTAACCGAGGTTACCCAACCAGTACCGATGACCGGCAATACCGACGCGGTGTTTACTCGCATTGGCAGCGTACGTTCCTGCATCCGATGATGGCGAACTTCGATGCACCTGCCCGGGAGGAATGTACTGGCATGCGTATCGAGGCCAACACACCACTCCAAGCGTTGACGTTGCTCAACGATCCAACCTTCGTCGAAGCCGCTCGCGTCTGGGCAATCAATGCGCGTACGAAAACAGAAGACGATGAAACAAATTTAAAGGCAATGTTTGTCGAAGCCCTTGCTCGACAGCCATCGAATTCTGAATTGAAACGATTAAGGGAACTGCTGGAGCTGCAACGCACACAGTTCGCCAACGACGTGGAATCCGCTCAGCAACTTCTCTCCGTTGGCAACACACCGTTGGAAAACTCTGAGACTGCGGAAGAGCTGGCGGCGTGGACCATGGTCGCACGCGCCATTCTCAATTTGCACGAAACCATCACTCGATACTAAAACGTGAACGCATGAATCATCTGCAACAAGTTATTCGAACGGCGCAGCGACGAGCCTTTCTTTCTCGTACCGGATTGGGATTGGGCGCATCAGCCTTGGCCATGCTTCTTCCCTCGGCATCGACGGCGGCAACCGAGCAAACAGGGGAGGGGGGTGTCCTTAAGACGTTGCACCATCCACCTCGCGCAAAAAGAATCATCCATCTCTGTATGGCCGGTGGGCCATCGCAATTTGAAAGTTTTGACCACAAACCCAAATTGACGGAACTCGACAAACAACCGTTTCCCGAATCATTCACCGCAGGACAACAACTGGCCCAACTTCAAAACGCAGAACTCAAGGTTCGTGCTCCATTCGTAGGCTTTCAAAAACATGGTGAATCTGGTCAGGAGGTCAGTGAGCTATTTCCGCATATTGCCAAAATCGCGGATGATCTTTGCATCGTTCGTTCGCTGCACACCGAACAAATCAATCACGATCCGGCGCATGCGTTCATGAACTCTGGATCAATTATCAAGGGCCGCCCCAGCATGGGCTCGTGGCTCTTGTACGGACTCGGCACGGAGTGCGAGGACCTTCCGGGCTTCGTTGTTTTGAGTTCGACGAGCAACTGTGGCGGTGCTCAACCGATCTCAGCCCGGCAATGGTCGGCTGGTTTTTTGCCGAGTCGTTTCCAGGGTGTCAAGTTCCACTCAAAAGGCGCTGCGGTTCACTACATCGGAAACCCCGACGGTGTTTGCCAAAGTGCTCAGCGCGAGCTAATCAATTCGATCAATGATTTAAATGCAATCAACGCGGCCAATCGCCTGGACTCAGAGTGCGAAACCCGAATGGCCCAGTACGAAATGGCCTTTCGCATGCAAACATCCGTTCCGGAACTCACCGATTTTTCGCAGGAAACCCAAGAGACATTTGATTTGTACGGTATCGAGAATCCCGGCGACGGCAGCTTTGCATCCAATTGCCTGATGGCGCGGCGACTGGCCGAACGGGGTGTCCGAATGATCCAGATTTACCACCGTGCCTGGGATCATCATCGCGAAATTGTGAAAGACATGACGATCGCTGCCAAAGATGTCGATCAGGCAAGCGCCGCCTTGATTCGCGACCTCAAACAGCGAGGCATGCTCGATGATACGCTGGTGCTATGGGGAGGCGAATTCGGGCGAACACCGATGGGGCAGGGTACTGGCCGCGACCATCACATTCTCAGCATGTCTGCATGGATGGCTGGCGGCGGTGTCAACGCCGGAACAACCGTTGGCGCTACCGACGAACTGGGATATCGGGCAGTTGAAGATTCGATGTCCGTACACGATCTGCATGCGACGATGCTGCATCTATTCGGCGTTGACCATCTGCGCTTGACGTACCGATACCAAGGTCGCGATTTCCGCCTGACGGACGTATTTGGCGACGTTCAGAACAAGGTCATCGCCTGACTTGGGTGAATATCGATGAAAACGCTGGCGCACTTGCCTGCCACGAAACTTCACCTAACAATAGACGCCTGAGGCCGGGCCGTCGCTCAAGATTGCGCCTGGT
This sequence comes from Pirellulaceae bacterium, assembly GCA_041399045.1. Classification (GTDB taxonomy): domain Bacteria; phylum Planctomycetota; class Planctomycetia; order Pirellulales; family Pirellulaceae; genus BJ22. The sequence goes on from JAWKTO010000003.1 coordinate 694,795, forward strand.
GTTTTGAAAGCCCCCGAAGAGGAAATTGAATATGAAGTGGGAAGGTCGCGAGCGCAGTAGCAACGTAGAAGATCGTCGAGGAGTCAGTCCAGGCATGGCGGCTGGCGGCGGCGGCTTGGGGTTGATCATTCTGGCGATCTTGTACATGGTCTTCGGTGGCAAAAACCCACAACAATTTCTTGACCAGATACAAGATCAACAACCGGCAGCCGCGCGTCAACAGGCTCCTCCCGAAGACGACGAGATGAATGAATTCATTTCGGTCGTGCTAAAGGACACGGAAAACGTTTGGACCAAGCTCTTCAAACAGGAAGGTATTGGAGATTACTCCGAACCGCGATTGGTGAGGTTTTCCGATTCAGTTTCTACTGGCGGTTGCGGAACCGCGTCCAAAGAGGTTGGTCCATTCTATTGTCCGGCCGACCAGCAGATCTACATCGACACCTCGTTTTTTGACCAATTGGCAGGACGACATCGAGCCCCGGGGGATTTTGCGCAAGCCTACGTGATCGCGCATGAAGTTGCCCATCATGTCCAAGTCCTGATTGGTTACAGTCAAAAAGTAAACGAACTCAGGATGCGCGACAAGGAAGCGGGGCGGCAGGCAACGGTACGCCTGGAGCTGCAAGCCGACTACCTGGCAGGTGTCTGGGCTCATCACGTACAAAAAGACTATGCGGTTCTTGAGGAAGGTGACATTGGCGAGGCCCTGCAAGCGGCCAATCAGATCGGAGATGACACGCTGATGAAAGAATCGATGGGTTATGCGATCCCATCTCGTTATACGCACGGCACCTCGCAACAACGCGTCTATTGGTTCACGCAAGGTCTGAAGTCGGGCGAATTCGAAGGCTGCAAAGCGCTTTTCGAACTCGATTACGACGACCTGAACGACCTTTCAGTTGTTTGCCTGAAGAAAACCAGCAGCGTTTAGACTTCGGTAGCTGAACTCGCAGGCAGCTGAACTCGCAAGAGTTCAGGCCTGGTCCACGAATCAATCTAACCGCAAGAACGCTGACATCTTGAGAATCCAGCTTCAAATCAATTGATGCGCTAAATTCTTGCGAATCCAGCTACGGATCCACGCAGCGAAATATCAGGATGCCGATTCGAGCTGCGACATGATCTCGTCACTGATTTCGTAGTTGGATGAGACGTTTTGGACATCGTCGTGATCATCTAGTGCTTCCATAAAAGCCAGCACGTCGCGTGCCTGATCGATGTCCAACTCAACGGTGGTTTGGGGAATGCGAGTTACCTGTTGCGACTCGCATTCAATCTGCGCCGACTCAAGCGATTCGCTCACGCCGGAGAACGCGTCCGGTGTGCAGAACACTTCGTGATAGTCGCCTTCCATTTTGATGTCTTCGGCACCGGCCTCCATCGCCACTTCAAACAGCCGGTCCTCAGGAGCTTTTTCCTTGGCAATCAAAAACAGGCCCTTGCGATCGAACAAGTAGCCAACACAACCGGTTGCACCGAGATTCCCACCGTGTTTTTCGAAGATCTTTCGCAATTCCGGTGCGGTTCGATTGCGGTTGTCGGTCATGATTTCGCACATGACGGCGACACCGTGAGGCCCATAGCCTTCGTAAAGGATTTCTTCGACATCGTTGCCCCCAAGATCGCCTGTTCCGGCTTTGATGGCCCGCTCAATATTGTCCTTGGGCATACTGACGGCTTTGGCGTCGATGATGGCATTCTTCAGGCGGGAGTTAGTGTTTGGATCACCGCCGCCCAGTTTCGCTGCCACTTGAATAGCCTTGGACAATTTCGACCACAGCTTCGACCGTTTCTTATCGACGGCTGCTTTGCGGTGTTTGATGTTGGAATATTGCGAGTGGCCGGCCACGGTTCAAGATTCCTGACGAATGGGATGTTGTGGATAAAATTTCGATACCGAACAATTGCGCTAGCGAGGTTTGCGACGAACTGCCTTTTTGACCGCAGCTTTTTTTGCCGGCGCTTTTTTTGCCGGTTTAGCGGGCACCTTTTTGGCGACCTTCTTTTCGACTTTCTTGACTGGCTTCGTCGCAGCTTTTTTGGGCGCTGCCTTGGCGGCAGCCTTGGGTTCCTCTGCTACCTTTTCGGTCTTGCTTTTGGAAGCCTTCTTAGTGCTTTTTGATGGTTCGACCACATCAGGTTTTTTCTTGCCTCCCCGTTTGGGGAATCGATCGGCGGCTTCTTTGTCGATCTCCAGAATAATCGCTCGAATATCTTTGTTAAACGGGCTACTGGAATAGCTGACTGCCATTTGGTGGACCAACGAAGCAAACTCAACACCCTTATTTTTGGGGATGGTTCGCTCAAGGCCTGTTACTTTCATGCTCGCAGCATCAGCCTCGCTCACAATATCGATTACCAACGCCACATCGATAAACGATTGGTCAATCGGAATCGAGTGACCTGCAAACGCGACTTGAGTGGTATAGGCAATGCAAAAGGGCGACATCCCTTTGTATTTGCCTAACTGCTCAATGGCCTTCCCCAGATTTTCTTTTTTCAGAAACTCCAAATCAAACGTGTAATGCGCCTCGAATAAACCGTGTAACGTGCGGCGAATTCGGTTGGCAGCTTCATCGGCTTTGGGCAACCGTTTCATCACCTCAGCCAATTCGTTAATGGTCGTAACGCGAACTTCATTCCAGTCGAAATACTCTTCTTGGAGTCGAGCAAAGACTTCGTCGGCTAATTCATAGGTCGAATCTTCCAAACAACAGCTATACAACATGTGTTCAATGACCGTACGATTGGACGGTGGCATGATTGGCTGGTAATGCTTCTTGACGACTTTGTATAACTTGTTGATTTTTTCGTTACGTTGCGCGGCGGTTGACATTTTCGGACCCTGATGCTGACTGGTTAAATCAACGGTTTTCAGATTGAATCAATTGATAACAGATACGACGCGGGGAGCGGGAAAAATCATTGCAAAAACAAAGTGAAAAAACTGGACGAATCAATTCTCACTCTTCCAATGGAGACGAATCCTGTTCATCGGGAGGCGGCTCCTCATCGGGAGACTGCGGCTCGCGAGGCAACACCTCGTTGAGGATTCGCGTCACCGCCATTGCGTTTTTGACCCCTTTGTCGAGCACAAATGTCAATCGCGGTGTATAGCGTGTATCGAGGCGGTTGCCAATTTTCTGCTGCAAAAACCCAGCTGAATTCTGCAATCCCGTCAGACTCAAACGCTGTTTCGTTTCATCGCCCATGACTGACACATGGACTTTGGCCTGTCGCATGTCAGCCGACACCTCGACAAATGTCACGGTCACATCGCGGATCCGTGGATCCTTGAGATCGACCAAAATCGCCATCCCGACAACTTCTCGAATGGCTTCCGCAGCTTTTAATACTCGACGAGAACTCATACGCCTTCCTCGAACTCCCAGAGGTAATTTGCTTTGAAACGGTGATGCTCAAAACAAACGACTACAAGGTTCGAGCGACCTCCTCAATCTTGAAGACCTCAAGCGTATCGCCTTCCTTGATGTCATTGAATCCAGCCAACTTGATGCCGCATTCCATACCGCGTGCAACTTCCTTGGCATCTTCTTTTTCGCGTTTCAACGAATCGATGGCGTACTCGCCGATAATACGGCTGTCGCGAATGACTCGAACGCGTCCATCCCGCTGAACCGAACCACGCATGACCCGGCAACCGGCAATAGTTCCGGTCCGGCTGATCGAGAACGTTCGGAGAACCATCGCCATACCCAGCTCGACGACTTGTTCGTCTGGCTTCAGGCGACCTTCCAGTGTGGCTTTGATATCGTCGCAAACCTTGTAAATGATGTCGTAACGTCGAATCTCGACATCCAGCTCATCTGCCAGACTTCGCGCGGCTTCATCGGGAACCACATTGAAGCCGATAATGACGGCTTCAGAGGCCTGAGCCAAACGAACGTCGGCAATGGTGACGCCACCGACCAAGGCCTGCAAGATGTTGATCCGAATTTCCGGATGCTCGATCTTGCTAAGTTCTTTCTGAATGGCTTCGATCGAACCGCGGACATCGGCGCGAATGATCAAATTCAACGTGATCAAATCTTCGGTCTTGCCAATCATGCCCGACTCAAGTCGCGCTTGGAAATCCTCCAACGACACGCGCGTCGAGATTCCGCCCAGTGTCTTCTGGCGTGATCGGTTTTCGCGATGCAACGCGATTTCGCGTGCTTCCGCGATATCTGGCAATACATAGAATTTATCGCCCGCTTCAGGCGCCATGTCGAGACCTGTGATGTTCACCGGCCGACTTGGGCCTGCCTCATCCAGACGTTCACTGGTTCGCAAAGTGTCAAACATCGCTTTGACGCGACCGTGCGAGCTACCGCAAACGACGACATCACCGACATGCAATGTACCGCCTTGAACCACCATTTTGGCGACCACACCGAGTCCTGGCTGCTGCTCTGCTTCGATACAGGTACCAAATGCCGCGCGATCTGGGTTTGCCTTGTATTCGTGCAACTCCGCTGTGACCAGAATGGTTTCAAGCAGATCATCAATACCAGTTCCGTTCGTGGCGCTTGTCTTGATGACTTCGACCTCGCCCCCCCACTCGCTCGGCAACAATTCGTGAGCAGCCAAGTCCTGATAGACTTTGTCGGGATTGGCTCCGGGCAAATCGATTTTGTTCATCGCGACAATGATCGGGACCTTCGCGGCTTTGGCATGGCTGATCGCCTCTTCAGTCTGAGGCATCACGCCGTCATCAGCAGCGATAACCAACACGGCAATATCCGTTACGTTCGCACCGCGAGCTCGCATCTCGGTAAACGCTTCGTGACCGGGAGTGTCAACGAACGAAATGCGCTTCCCGTCTTTTTCAACTTCATAGGCACGGATGTGCTGAGTGATCCCACCGGCCTCACCGGATACCACATCGATGCCAATGATCGCGTCGAGCAACGAAGTCTTTCCGTGGTCAACGTGTCCCAGAAACGTTACGATTGGCGGACGTGTAACCATATCGGCATCATCATCGTCACCGTGAACCTGTGCCATCATCCGATCTTCCACAGACTCGGGAAGTCTCAACTCAATGTGGGACACATCAAAGTGATCAAGCAGCAGCTCCACAACATCGTTGTCGAGATTCGAATTGATATTTTTGACTTCGCCTTCACCCAACTTCGGCAATGTAAGCAAGACTTGAACGGCACTGACACCGGCAGCTTCTGAGAACGTTCTGACCGTACACGGTAGTTGCAAGGTAACTTTCTCCTTTCGCGGCGCCGCGGTATTCGCCACTTTGCCGGACTTGGGTCGCCGTGACGAACGTCGGTATTGCCGTTCCTCCAAGCCATCGGGGCCAATCACAACACGTTCGCGACGTTTTGCGCGTTGCTGACGTGTGCTACCAAGGCGATCCTCTTCGCCGGCCCCCGGCGCCTTAACATGCTTGCCGCGAGTGGTTCCTCGGGCATCGCGAGCCGGGGCGCTTTCAAATCCCGCCTCTTCCTTGCCACCTTTCTTTCGATCCTTGGTGCGCGATTGCTTGGTGAATTGCTCCAACGGAGCAGCACCCGTACGCACTTTTGCGATAGCGTCTTGGGGCAAAGCAATGTCGGGCTTTTGGACCTTCTCTCCGCTTTCCTTGGCCCGCGCCTTAGGCTGCTCGACATTAGGCATGGCGGCCAAGGCGCCCATGCTAATCGCGGGGCGTTTGGGCTTCGCTTCACGTTTGGGTTTGGCTTGATCACGATTTTTCTGCAGCGGCTGCAGATTGCGAAGCGGTGCGGTGCGTTCGGGCATAAATCGTTCCCGCTCCATTGGCGGAACACTGGAGGCGTCTCGCTTTGCTGGCTCAACAGGCTTCTCAGTAGCAGGCTCTTCCGTTTTTGCTACAGTCGTTCGATCTGCCAACGGACCGGGCTTGCGCGATGCGGATTCTTCTTCCAGCGGTGGTGTTGCAACAACCTCCACCTCGGGCTCCGGCATCACGTCGTCTTTACGTCTGGGCTTTGACTTGGAGGTCAAATCACGCAGGGGCGCGGTGCGACTGGGCAGGATACTGTCGCGGGTTGGTTCCGCGACGGCTGGTGCTGCGGCGGTTGATGCGTCAGCACCTCCACCAGACTGATCAGCCAGAAATGATTTGATACGAGCAACCTCATCGTCTTCCAGACTTGCTAGCGCAGAGCCTTTACCCTTGATTCCCACTTTGTCGAGGATTTCAAGCAGTTGTTTATTATCGAGACCGAGGTCTTTCGCGAACGCGTAGATGCGTACCGCCACGTGCACTTACCTTTCTGCAGTGTTTGCCTGACGATCGTATCAGACAAATCGGGTTGCTTTCAATTGCTACATACAATTCTCCTTGGCTTGGGGATTCGCGAGAACGGCAACCGCATTCGCCTCGCTAAAACCCAAGCGCAAACTCATTGACGTCATGAGTCCTGCTCATTGTCGGCAGGTCCATCCTGACTGAAACCGCCGGCAGCCTCTCGGGCTTCTTTCGCAGCAATCTCAGCTTCCTCCGCCAAGGCCTCTGCGCGTTCGACGATTTGATCGACTTGTTCGGATGTCAAATCTGCCATCGCCATCAAATCATCCGGCTCAATAACAGACAAATCATCGTAAGATAAATAACCCTCTCCTACCAGTTGATTCGCCAAATCTTCGGTAACACCCGGGATCTGACTGAAGCCGGCAACAGCTCGTTCGATCTGTTTTTCAAGCTCTTCTTGAGTCATGATTTCGATATCCCAGCCGCACAATTTGCTGGCCAGACGCACGTTTTGCCCGCGTTTCCCGATCGCCAGCGACAGCTGATCCTCTCGCACCAAGACGATCGCTCGCCCCATCATGCGACAAAGAATCACCTCATCAACCTCAGCGGGCATTAATGAATTCTTGATTAAGATCTGCGGATCCTCGTCGTAACGCACGATGTCGATCCGCTCTCCAGCCAATTCATCGATGATCGTTTTGATACGGTTCCCGCGAATCCCAACACACGCACCAACGCAATCGACTTTGGTATCGACACTGTTAACTGCGACCTTGCTGCGATGACCAGGTTCGCGCGAAATCGCCATAATGCTGATCACGCCTTCGGAAACTTCTGGAATCTCCTGCTCAAACAATCGCTGTACAAACTTAGGGCGAGTCCGACTCAACACGACCTTAACGCGACTCCCCTGTGGCTTGACCTCTGTAACGAGCGCTCGCATTCGTTCGTTGGGCTGGTGATTCTCACCAGGAATCTGCTCTGAGCGAGGCAGAATCGCTTCCACGCCACCTAAGGTTACGGTGGTCACGCGACCTTCATTGCGATGAACGACACCGGAAATCATCTCGTCGACCAATTCGTTAAACTCGGTGATCAACGAATCTCGCTCGGCCTCGCGGACTTTTTGAATAATGACCTGCTTGGCAGTCTGAGCACCAATCCGCCCAATCACTTCTTCGTAGTCCAGCTCTTCCTGACCGCACCGGCCGGCGATCTGTCCTGACACACGATCAATCAAAAACTCAATGTCGGCTTCTTCGCCAAAATGTTTGCGCGCGGCGGAAACGAGCGCAGACTCAATCGCACGAAACACGACTTCCTTGTCGATATTCTTATCGCGATGAAGCGAGTCAACGATTCGCAGTACTTCACTGGCGTTCATATTTTTGCTTCCAAAATTTACGACTGTTTCGCTGTAATGTTCATTCCCGTTTTCGCGTCGAACCAGTGACAACGTTCAACACGCAACGTCAAACCAACCATCTCTCCGTCCGCAACCGTGGTATCACCTGCCGCCCTGGCGCACCAAATCAACGAATCGGCTTCATCCATTTTCTTCGCAACGCCCTGGTTGCGATTTTCGATTTCCTGCCCGCGAGGACCGACCCCCTGAGGTGGCTCTACCAGCAACACTGCTGATTCACCCCAATGATCGACAGACTGAACCCGGACCCTAACGTCCGGGGAATCACTCACAGACCCAATCACTACATCTTCGGCACGAAACCCTAACACGACCTCTTCAGGCCATGCCACGATGTCCCAATCTGGCGGAGCGGCGCCCAAGCACCACTCCCACTCACCACTTTGAAAACACCAACCACTCTCACGTTTCAGCAACCGCCCCGTCACCAGATTCATCGGTGTCGAACCGAAAAACCTGGCCACAAACAAATTTACCGGTTTGCGATAAATTTCTTGTGGCGGCGCAACCTGTTGTAATTTTCCTTGATTCATGACCGCCACCCGATCCCCGAGTGTCATCGCCTCGATTTGATCGTGCGTCACATAAATCATCGTCGCGGACAACGTCGAATGCAGTTGCTTCAACCCCACCCGCATTTGCTGTCGCAGCTTGGCATCCAGGTTCGATAATGGCTCATCAAACAAAAACGCCGCCGGATTCCGTACAATCGCGCGACCCAAGGCCACGCGTTGACGTTCACCGCCGGACAACTGATGTGGCTTGCGATCGAGCAATGCTTCGATGTCCAATCGCCGAGCCGCCTGTCGTACCTGTGCATCAATCCCCGCTCGCAACTCACTTAGTTGAGCCGCTTGCGCCGGACGAAGCACTCGCCTTAAACAACGAGCAACAAATCCGCCTCCGTATCTCAATTCCAATCCAAACGACAGATTCCGGTAAACAGACATGTGGGGATACAACGCATAGTTTTGAAAAACCATTGCGATGTCCCGATCCTTTGGGGCCACGTTGTTCACAACACGACTCCCAATCCGTACCGTTCCGCCAGTTGGCTGTTCCAATCCAGCAATCATTCTCAACGTGGTGCTTTTCCCGCACCCGCTGGGCCCCACCAGAACCAGAAACTCCTGGTCTGCAATGTTCAGGCTCAAATCCGATACCGCAAACGTTCCATCCGGAAACCGTTTCGATACCGATTCGAGAACCACTTCTGCCATGCTTGCTCACCAATCCGATGCACCAGCCGCCACTTGGGCAAACTGATTCAACGGATTAGCGAACAACATTGTCGACAGCGAACAACGCTGGCTGTTGCCCAGTCCTCACGCCACTCAATCCGAACGAAGTTGTATCGCACGAAAAAGCGACTTGAGCGATCGTCGACCTCTCAGGTCAGCCCCAATTGAAACAAAAGGCTGCCAGATTGAATCTGCAGCCTTGCCAAAGGAGCGCCCAAAAAGTCACCGGACGCCACCGGTCGAATTCATAATGCCAATTGCGCCAAGTGGATAAGGATATCCGGTTAGGGACAAAACGTCAACCTGAATCCGGCGTTTCTACGGCTTATAAGGTTGGGAATCAAACCGCTATATCCCCAGCATCAACAAGCATGAAACCGCCATTTGGGCGGAGGAGAGATTAGAACGGATTGACCATCCGGAAAGCACCATCATTTTCGTCAGCGATCATCTTCAGCGTCAGTAATCCCGCCGTAAAGTCCAACGAAATGGTATGAATCGGCACCCGCACCATTTTTCCATCGCCTCGATCCCGCGGGGCATTGGCTTGCCGCAGATACTCGACCGTGTCGTCGTAAAACTCGCCGTCAGACAACAAGAAGATGGAATCGGGAGTGACCGACAGTGCCGATGCCAATGCGAACTTTGGATAGGTACTAAAACCTGGCATTTGCTGCTCCATCCAACGCTTCAACTTGACAACATTTTCGGGAGTCGCCTTGACGAGTACCGTATCTTCGGGCCGAGTATTGAACATCGCCCAAGTTTCCGAGTTATACAAAAGAACCAAGAATGTCCTTTCAGGCCCCAGCTTTTCAAGTGAATTATACAATTCGTATTTGGTGCGTTCCCACCGTGGCCCTGCCATACTCCCCGAGCAGTCGATGACATATACAAAATTCGAACCACGTGCCGAGACGCCAAAGAAATCCGCCTTGGCTCCGTCTTTCGCTTCGACCTTTGGCGGAGCTGCCCCCTCTTTTGCCGCGCCTCCTCCCATTGCCAGTCCAATCGCCGACAATTGACTTGCTGACAATTGCGCCTCATTCATTTCAACCGAAGTCGATTCGATTTCACTCGACAGATCCAGCTCCGTGACCTCGAACATTTTGTCCAGTTGGCTGGATGCTTCCATTGTCGACACACTGGGCAAGCTCAAATCGACTTCCTTGAGGACATCAACTTCCGGCGTATCGGACACAGCACTGGACAATGTAATGGCGTCTGCCCCTTGGCCTGCAAGACCGTACAGCGCGAGCGAAACCAGCAAAATCACATGGCATACAAAACTCACCACCCAGCCCGGCACAAATCGTTGAGTTGCTCGCAGTCCGCGCGTCCAGCCATCCTCAACATCTTCCAGTTCAATCGCGGGCAGCATGGTCGCCACCCCAGAGTCCGTTGGAGTGGTTGGCTCATCAAGCGGAACCAACTTCAATTCGCCATCGTCAGATTCGATCGCCGGCAGATCGGATGCGATCAGATTTACGGGGGCGTGACCAGGCATTGCGTCGATATTGTTGGTGGAAGCGTCAGAATGCCCACGAGGCAATGGGATCGCCGCAGCTAATTCGCCATGTTCAAATCGATGTTTGTTCATGCCGCCCCTAAAAAACTCTGTTCCAAGAGTTGCGAGACTCAAGGCCTCAGTTCGCGAAAAGCTCAACGACCGAAACCCGCCCAACGACGCTTCCTAGACATTATCGCGCTATCATCAAATCGTGCAACAAAAATATCTCCTCCAACCCTTGATTCAATCAACATTCACGGCTTGTTTGCGTTGACTGTAGCGAGTTTTCGCATCATTCCCTCGAAATACAGCCCCTTTTCCGTTCGTCCAGAAGCTTCGGCAACCGGAAGAAACGTGGAAAACACCGTCAAAACCGCCAATTTCGACTTCAAATTGTATTGCCCTCGTTTCGCCGAAATCTCTATACTCCCCGCCAAAATGGATTTTATCTCAATCGACCATGACATCGAGCGACTCGTCAAAGGACTGACGTATGCAAAAAGCAGTGGAACGCATTCGACACTTGGCCAAACAAATCTCTGTTTGCGCGATTGCGATGGCCTTCGTTGGTTTGGCGCGATACGCCGACGCTGGAGTCCCCCAAGAGACTGAGGGACGTGCAAATCCCGCCGCCTACCGCCCAAACCTGGGGTCGGGCAACACAGCTTCTCAAAACGAACAACAGGAAGCGCAACCCGGTCACCAAGCACCGCCCGAACGCCGCGACGCGAACACAACCGGCTCGGCAGAAAACAACGGATCAAACAACCCGCCAAACACTCAGGCAACACAATCGATAGCGCCGATCCAAAGCGGTACCCGTCAGACGCAACTCAATGACTCCATCGCCGCATCCGGCGCTGAGGGCCAGTGGCAACGCCAAGGTCAACCAAACAACGCTGCTCCTCAAGACACCATTCCTGAGAACATCACCAAAGTCACCAAGACATCCTCGGCACTGCCCAATGATGCCGGCCAGGTCTGGCGTGAATACGACATCTTGCCCTACACATCGCAGGTCGAAAACAACGAACAGCCCCAACAAGCGATCATCGATTGGATCCTTCGACAAACAGGAAAGGAAATGTGGTTTTCTCAACCACTTGGTTTCATCAGCGCGACACGTGAGAAACTGATCGTTTATCACACACCGGAGATCCACACGGAAATTTTGAAACTGGTCGATCGCTTTGTTTACACGCGAGGCCAGAAGAATACCGCAATTTTAAACCTGGTCACTGTTTCCAATCCCGCATGGCGAGAATCGGTGTACAGCGTCCTCCAACCTGTCGACGTTCATTCTCCGGGAGTGGAAGCCTGGCTTTTGACAAAAGAAAACGCGGCCTTGCTCTATAGTCAACTTTCGCAGCGATCCGATTTCAAGAACCATTCGTCGGGTGCAATTACCTTGGCCAATGGTCAAGAATTCAAACTTGATAAACGAGCCCCCGTTCAATTTGTTCGCAGCCTGCGATGGACACCCGGCCAGGGGTCAGGTTACCAACCCTTGATGACTCAAATGCAGGAAGGCTACTCGCTTTCGCTCAGTTTTCTGGACTCGCTCGACGGCAAAGCAATCGAAGCGGCAATCACTTGCGAGGTCGACCAGGTCGAACGGTTGACCGGTATTCGAGTGCCCGTCCCCAGCTTGGCGGCTGCCCCATCGGGCTTTGGCCTCGGCAACAACAATACCGAAACGATCAATTTGCAGATTCCACAAATCGTATCCTGGCGCCTGCAGGAACGAATCCGCTGGCCCGTTGACCACGTTTTGGTGATGAGTTGCGGTGTGGTCGCCGATCCGAATCCCGGCAGCCCCAAACCGCTCGGAGGTCTGCTGGATCGAAAATCAAATCGAGCCGACGCGCTGCTGTTTATTGATTTTCGCGGCCCGGAAAACCCCCGTACAGCCAGAACCCCGGCAGCGCCGCAAAATCTCGCTCCATTGAAACAGAATTAATGGTCCCCGAAATCGATGGATACACGGCGATAGCCGACTCGACTCATCGGGTCGATTAAATAAAATTGTCGGTTTCACCCACTCGTTGTGGGACGTAAGAATCAACCAGGCTTTACCGCCAGAAATTGCAAAGGTCGATTGATGTCTGCTACGACTCGCCGAGTTGTTGTCACCGGTATGGGAATGATCAGCCCGTTGGGCAACAGCCCCGCAGCACTCTGGGACGCCATTTCTGCTGGGCGAAGTGGTGTGCGACATCTGCAGTCATTGCCAACGGGTTTCATCCCAACCAACCTGGGCGGCGAAGCTGCCGAGTTCAATGGTTCGATCGAACAATTCGGGACGTTGGAGAAGACCCTGCAACGCAGTATCAAAAAAGGTCTCAAACTGATGTGCCGTGAAATCCAGATGGGTGTTGCCGCCGCGCAACTGGCCATTCAAGATGCCGGCTGGGCCGCTGACACGTATCGTCCCGAACAAGTCGGCACGATGTACGGCTCGGACTACATCATCTCCGAGCCCGGCGAATTCGCTGCGGGTATCCACAAATGCACAACCAACGGAACGTTTGAATTTTCGCGATGGGGCAAAGAAGGACTGCCACAGGTTGAGCCCCTTTGGCTTCTCAAATACCTGCCCAACATGCCCGCCAGTCACGTGGCCATTTACAACGACTTTCGCGGACCCAGTAATTCGGTCACACTGCGTGAGGCCTCGTCAAATCTTTCGATCGCCGAAAGCGTAACGACCATTCGTCGTGGTATCGCCGACGCGATCGTTGTCGGATCCACGGGAACAAGAATTCATCCGTTGCGCACCGTGCACGTCGCATTGCAGGAACGACTGGCTCCCGCATCCGACTCGCCAGAGAAAGCCTGTCGACCGTTCGATGCTAACCATGCAGGGATGGTGATGGGCGAAGGTGCAGGCGTGTTGGTGCTCGAAGAACTTGAAGCGGCTCAAAAGCGGGGAGCTCGAATCCTGGCAGAAGTCACTGGTTACGGCTCGTCGACCGTTTGCTCGCCCGAAGGTGTCGTGAACTATCAACAGGTTTTTGAAAATGTGATTGAGATGGCTTTGGAAAGGGCAGGTCTGAAGCCGACGGATTTGGGACACGTGCATGCCCACGGCCTGTCCGACCCCGAAGTAGACATTGCGGAAGCCAATGCAATTCGCAAAACCCTTGGCGACGTTCCTGTTACCGCGCTCAAGAGCTACATGGGGAACCTGGGCGCAGGGTCCGGAATGGTGGAAGCAATTGCCAGTATTCTGTCACTGAACGAGCAGACGCTGTTCCCCATTCTGAACTACGATTCACCAGCCTCGACATGTCCGATTAACGGCGTCCGCGAAATCAAAAAACACGATGGCAACAGCTTCCTGAACCTGAACGTTTCGCCTCAAGGTCAGGCGAGCGCCGTCGTCATGCAACGACTTTCCGCCTAATCAACGATCTGGCGAAATCAAAAGTCAACCACTATCAAATCAACCGGCGCGTGTACGTGTCCGGTTCTCTTTTTCTTTCCCGCAAGTGGTTCCTGTGCTTTCGCACAACGGTTAATAATCGCCCCGATCCTCAAAACCGTAACCAACGGAACTGCTTTGTTGTGCCGCGCACAGTGAATACCCAAAACGGGTTTGGGTGTAACCTATGGTTGCGGACTGAAATCCGTTTTTTCATTCTGCGTCGCGCTCCAAACATGTCTGAAACTGCCCGTTCCCAAATCCGTCCGATTACTGCCTGGACTCGACCTGTTCACAAGTTGCTCGACTGCCTTGCGATCGTCATCGGGCTTTACATCTTGGTCACTTGGGCACCGGAAGCGAATAGCCGCTCCACAATCGTGGTGGGTCTGGTTGCGATTGGTCTGTTTTCTCTGGCTGCAGAATTGGTTGGCCTGTACCGCGATTGGCAAGGGCTGGCGATCGAACGCGAGTTGGGCGCCGCAACCCTGACCTGGTTGATCGCGCTCTCGGGACTCGCTCTCCTTGGCCAATTCACCGAATACACTACGGAAATTTCCAGCGGCGCCATTTTGGTGTGGCTGATCTCAACGCCTGTTGTAGGAATGGCCCAGCGAATCATGTTCCGGCATTACCTCGTTTGGCACGCGCAAAATGCGATGACCTCACGTGGCTTTGCCGTTGTCGGCGCGAATGACTTGGGCGTTCAGCTTGTACGCAATGTTCAAACGCGAGCAGACATGGGCCTGCGGTTCATGGGCTTCTTTGACGACCGCCCCGAGGATCGAACCAATCCATTACCAGAAGACGTCTCCCAACGACTTGGGAACATCAACACATTGATCGAACAGGCTCGCTCCGGCAAAGTTCCCGTGGTCTTCATCACACTGCCTCTGCGTGCCGAAAATCGCATCCGCGAAATCATTCAACGCCTGGCAGACACAACATGCTCGGTTTACCTTGTGCCAGACTTTTTCGTTTTCCAGCTGTTGCACTCACGCTGGACCGACATTCAAGGCCTGCCTGCAGTAAGTGTCTACGAAAATCCATTTTATGGCGTTGACGGTGTCTTCAAGCGAATTTGCGATATGGTTCTGGCGTCCATCGCGCTCGTTGCGGCTGCGATTCCCATGGCAATCATCGCCTTGCTTGTCAAGCTGACCAGCAAAGGGCCCGTTCTGTTTAAACAAAAACGCTACGGGCTGGACGGCAAAGAAATCTGGGTTTGGAAATTCCGCTCGATGCGAACTCTGGATAACGGCCCGGTGGTCAAGCAGGCTACACAAGACGACCCACGCATCACGCGCATCGGTGCGATCCTGCGCCGTACCAGCCTCGATGAACTCCCCCAGCTATTCAACGTTCTGCAAGGAACCATGTCGATGGTTGGACCGCGACCGCATGCCTCGGCGCACAACGAGTTTTATCGTAAACAGATCGACGGCTATATGCTACGGCACAAGGTCAAACCGGGAATCACCGGTCTGGCTCAAGTCAACGGCTGCCGTGGTGAGACCGAACAGATCGAAAAAATGGAAAAGCGAATCCATTTCGACCACAAGTACATTCGCGAGTGGTCGCTGTGGCT
This sequence comes from Pirellulaceae bacterium, assembly GCA_041399045.1. Classification (GTDB taxonomy): domain Bacteria; phylum Planctomycetota; class Planctomycetia; order Pirellulales; family Pirellulaceae; genus BJ22. Next base: position 710,222 of record JAWKTO010000003.1, read on the forward strand.
GGACCTGAAGATCATCTTCTCGACATTCCAGGTCGTCCTCTCGCGCCAAAACGCCTACTGATCGCAGTTCGTAGTGCAGGCTGCCAGCCTGTAGTTCGTTGCGCAGGCTGCCAGCCTGCCAGCCGCGACGTAGAATGTTAATCGTAGCGTAGACTGCTAGTCTGCATGTCCCTACCGCTTGCTGCCAGCGATGTCACGAACGCCCATTGGGCAAACATTTCGCTTGAGTCACTAAAAGCCTGCAGTAAGTCAGAAAAGAGTAGTCTGCCGACGGAACGCAGACTGTCTTGAATGCGTCACTCTAAAAGCACCGCCAATACTTTCGGTTCCCGCATTCGGGCGAAACAAACCCAATCGCTTATAAAACAAGGACACAAGAACATGAACGGGAGATTATGCCTGATCGTTTTTTATACTTTTTCGCTCTTGTGTTTCAGCCGAAATTGCTTCGCTCAAAATGAACGGACACTGTCACAACAAATCTCAATCTTGAACGAAAGCACAAAGAATCGGGACTTCGACGAACTCATGGACGCCATAAGCGACCATGACGGTGGAAACTTTGATGTAGTCCAGATGCGCAGCATGACTTCCAGTCTCATGCAACCACGGTCGATACTGAAAGGGACTATTAGTGATCCGCGTGTTGTGAAACTCTATGAACTTGCAAAGCAAATGACCAAAGAGGAGGCGGCTACAAAAATTGAGAATGCGTTCCGGACAAAGCTAAAAGAATATGAATCGACCGAAGGAAGCCCGGCGAGGCAGCATGGGTTGCACTCAACACTTTTCCTTGTTTCCGAGTTTTGCGATCGAGATACGTTTAAAGAGTCGCTTTCGGAATGGGTCGATTGGTCTCGGGAACAACTGATTTCCAACAAGTATAGAAAACGATACGAAAATGTTCAGACACAATTCCAGATGAGCGATTTTGCCGTGAGGTCTTCATACTTCGACTCAAATAGTCCTGAACTTTTGATGACGGCAAGTCTCATTTTGAATGACCAAATCCGCGAGGGAAAAACCGAGGAAGAAGCAGTCCAAATGCTCGCCGAAGCTCTTTCAAGGGCCGGTTGGGAAAATAAACTTCCTCGCGTTGCTACCCACAGCTTGATGCCAAACTCCGGAAGTGATTCCGAAACTCCATTGACTAGCATTATTAGTTTTGACGATTGGGGCGCATTGGGCAGTGCGGATGTCGACTTACAATTTAAGTTGATTATTGCGGCTCGTGATTGTCTTGATCCACCTGGAAACAATAAAAACTGATGCCCGTGGTTGTAGCACAGGCTGCCAGCCTGTAGTTCGTAGTGCAGGCTGCCAGCCTGCTGGGGCATTCTTCCAAGTTCTTTTGACTTAATTCATCTCTTCTTCCCTTCGCTGCTTCAATCCCGTGAACGTCAACGCCGTTCCAAAAGCCAGCTCGATCCCAGCCACCACAAACGGAACGGCATCTGACTTCAACACTCCCCAAAAGATCGAGGCTACACCGACTATGCAAATAACTGCACCCAAACCCCAGAACATCCAGTTGCCATAGGCCGTCATGAAGCCGAAGAAATGGGCGCCCACGGCAATCGCCGCCAACGGAAAGACAAACTCAGGGCGATAGGGAAGTATCAACCATGCCCCCAGCAAGCCGCCAATCATCGGGAAGATTGTCTCCATTACAATTCTTCCACTGGGATTCCCAGGCTTCGGTTCCGGTCGTTTGAAAACAAAGCGTACGATCACGTACGAAATTGGGAAAATCAGCATTCCGCCAAAAAACAGCACGGCGAATCCGGCCTTCAAATCGGTCTGGGCTGCCATGATTCCCGCCGCAAGCCAAACTAGTCCCGAAACGATGTTTCCCGGCCCGCCATTAACGTACGAATAGCGCGAATCAGCCTGAAAAGTATTTGTATCGATGTGAAGACTCCAATAGAAAGTCTCAAATGCAAAAAACGACACACTTGACTCAACATTAAACAACGAGTTCGCCAACCGCTGGATGTTCTTGGCAAGATTTCTGGAATCGAGGACTTTTGCGCAACGTCCCGAATGATTCTGTTGAACCTACGTCCGCGAAGGCATGCTTACGCGAGGCCAGGGTATGGCACCTAGTCGCGTAAAAATTTGGTTGCCTATCAGTCGCAACCCGATGAGTCAGCGAGGAACCAATCAATAGTCGACGTTAGCGGATCGTGCGATCGCCGCGATCCAAAACGACCACGCGCTCAACGTTCACATGCTTGAGCTTGAGCGTCTGATTGAAGCCGCGTTCGCCGATCACACCAATCTTCTTGTGCAGGTAAGGACTCAGATCAATTCCTGGAATTGGCTCGATGTGGAAGATGATTTTTCCGTCGTCATCCTGCAAGACATACGATGGCGAAACTCTACCACTATCGCGAGTCAAAACATTTAGCCAACCATAGGCATCATAGGTAGTACCGTTCTTGACACTCGAGTCGACGCCAGTTCCCACGGCATTGCTGCCGTTCCGCAAGCCCCGACTCCCTCCCACCGCCGACGAACGCAACAACGTCTGATGAGTCTCTCGCAACCGATCAAGTTTCCCAACCAAAACCTGTGCCTGTCGGCGTTCGTCGTCTGTTTGCGCGGTGGATTGTATTTCAATTAATTGCTGAGCAAACCCTTCCAGATTCCACATCTCGGCGGGCTTGATGATCTCCGAAGCGATCGAAACCTCGAGCCTTCGCAAGCGATCCGACAACGTATCGGCGCCAAACGTCGGTGCAACAACCGCGTCCTGTGCGGCGATACGCTCGACACCACCAAGGTCCTCCATGGTGCTCGGCAATTGGTTGGAAACGCTGCTTGCAGTCCCAAATGTTTGTTCTTGCATCAAACGAGCAGGAGAATGGCGTGGCGAAGTCATTGGTTCCGCAAGATCTCGATTCGAATTCTCCGGCAACGCGATCGCGGACCGCGCCTTTCGCCAACCAAGGTTCTCGGGATTGCCTGATTGAACTGCTGATCGCTCCGTCGCAAATGGATCGTCGATGACCATCGTGCCCTGGACTAACTCAATCTCGCGTTTCGACTGAACCGAATTTTCTTGGAGATAGCTAACTTGTTTGGTTGTGCTGGGTTCGGCGACTTCGACACCAACCGGAATCGAATGAACATCGCTTGCATCGTCTGACAGGTTTGAATCAGAAACGGATTGACTCAACGATCGCAGGGCTTTGTCTACGGAACTGTCTTCGGCAGCAATTTCCTGTTGTTCGGGACGTTCGGTTCGTTTGTCAGGGCGCAGTAGTTGTGACCCCTTGATCCAGCGATATTCGCCGGCCGGCGGAGCGATCTGATACCACGTCACCGAAAAACCGGCTTCGGTGGGATAGTTGATTTCGCCAAGGACCGTGACTTCTTCACCCGCCTTCAATTTGACTTGCCACATTGGATTCTCAACAGGCCCAAGGCGCGTTCCCACCCAAACCTGTGTTTCATCGTGTCGACACCGGCCGGTCTCGTCATCAATCATCTCGATGGCTTCGGAGGGCACCATGCTGAAACTGTCGTCGGTCGGCTGGATCGCAACCCAATCGTTGGGATCATGCCGGTAGACGTTTACCAAGTCACCTTGTGCCAGTTCACTGGTGCCATAAAACGACTCGCCCGGTCCGCTGTGAACGGTTGCTCCATCTTGGGCAACCATCGCTTGATAGGGAGCATCTTGCGCAACAACGAGCCTTGGAATCATCAAACTCGCAACGAACACGCATAGCCATGTGTGCCGACGTCGTCTCGATTCCCGTTCCGTTCTGGATTTTTGGCAACCAACTAGCATTGATTGGTCTCTCGAATCACAAACTTTACTTGCTCCATCAACCAGTCCGCCGCGACTTACGAGGATCTCCGCGCACGTGTCTTGGCTACTGGCAACAAAACTCGTCAACTTGTAGAGAAACCGGCAGATCGAGGCAATATGAATGAGTTGAAAAAGCCATTGCGGCGAGTCACGTATCGCGTGTCACCAGAAAACGCTAGCTTTGAAGGTTCATTAAACGCCATACGACCCAAATACCGACAATGCTATCACGGTGTACAATAGACATGCCTCGGACGCCGATCGGCCAAAACGTGCGATTACTGTCAAACGTTTGACGATCGATTCGTAACATGATCCATCGGAACAGAGAAGCGGAGCTGCGGTCATGCCGTACCGGGTCGAATGCCCCATTTGTGAATTTGCTGTCGAGATTGAACCGAATGCCAAGTCCGCCGCATGCCAGCACTGCGGACAGTCGTTCAATCCTCAGACAGCAATCGTACTGGAGACGACAACCAAATCTCCCGCGCCCCGGCCCGAACCGGCGGAGATCATTCCGACACCGAATGTGCCAGCCAAACCGGCAATTGACCCCATCACGGCGAAACTACTTGAAACGAAAAAACGTATTGCCGTGTGGCGGGCTGTGTTTTTTGGATTCACCTGCCTTTTGACATTGGCCATTACGATCGGCGGTTACCTGTATTTGAAATTCAAGCCACAAGAGGAACGTCGCGTCGATCCAGTTGCACAAGAAGAGCGACTTCGATCCATGATCGATTCGCCGGAATTGATTACTGCAACATCAACGGAATTCACCACCGCGAATCAAACGGCAGCGCCACCAAAACGCCAGGAACGTCCCAAGCTCCCGTTGAAACCAATTCAAAACACTTCGCTGAATCATTTCACAAGAGACGATATCGATACCGCATGGCGAAAGGTTTACGGTTCTGTTTTTCTACTGGAGATAACACGAGGTGAATCGGTCACTCGCGCGCTGGGAGTCCTGGTCGATTCCCGTGGCTGGGTCGCAACAAGTTTTCGGGCGGTGCAAGGTGCGGATAAAGTCGTTGTGCGCGATGTGCCCTCAGATACGTTGTATGAGTTACCCGATTCGTCGCTCATTGATTCGGCACGAGGCGTACTGGCACATGATGAAACAAAAGACATTGCGCTGATCCAAATCAATCGACGTCAGGTCAATGTTATCAACGCACTGGAAATGAAGTTGACGACACCCGTCTACGGACTCTACACCATGCTGGCGCACTTTCCTGGAGATGACGGCGGGATCGACCGCTTCGGATGGTTGGTTGAGTCTCGAACAGATCAAGGTGATACGCCCGAAAAATTTGAATCAAACCTTTCGAAGTCAGCTCGCGAACACAATCTGGATCCAGAGGTTCGCTGGTTCACCAGCCTTTGCACAACGCCGTTTACACCGGGCGCACCCGTGTTTGACGACGAAGGTAAAATCGCTGGTATCGCCAGTAGTATCAGCGCAGGCCCGCGCGTTGTTGTGGTTCCTGCAGCGGCCATCAAAGACCTGATGGGCACCGCCAATGACACGACCGTTTCATTTGCGTCATTGGCCCCAACAACCAGTTCAACCGCAACCTCTCATACTTCAAACTTAACAACGGTCCCAGATGATGCGCCTCAACTTGCATCGGACCACGAATTCGGACAAATGAGTCACCGACTGAACCTTGTGGGAGCAGAATGCGATGCGTTTGGTTGGATTTATGAAGATGCCAAGCAGTTCGAAAAGCTGCTTGAGTATTTTCGGCAAGCCGCGCAGGTCAAACTCACAATCGAGGACGACAGCGGACTTGATTTTCGTTCCCTCGATATCCTCGACGCGCAGACCCAATTCTGGGACGACCGACTGATCGCCGCCTTCCACCAGTTGGATACGGATGCCCGAGATCGCTTTAACGACCTGAGTCGGCAACAAGGTCTCGGTTCTAATGGAGCAGGGGTTCTGACGGTAAAGGTCGAACTTCAAGCGTTAATCGGATCCGACACGACTTACCTTCGCTCAACCGACTCCAGTGAAAAATACTTCGCAGTCGCAAACGACCCCGATCGAGTGGTGATGAATACCGGTTCGCAATGGTTGGTGGTGATCGCAGGGATAGGCGACAAGGCCCGCAAGTTTGAAATGCGAGAACCTGAGGAACGAAAATTTTTGTATCGCGACGCAACGCTTTATTATTTCATCAAGATGTAATTGAACGTGTAGCTCGGTCGTAGGGTGCCATGATCTCGGCATTGCGTGGGCATGCATCGACCAATACATCACCACGTTGACTTCAAACCACTGCACCAACAATCCTGCCGGAACGGCGCTGCGCTTGGTCCGGCCTACAGCTCTGGCCAACTTCCTTAACACCTTTATGATTTATGAAGCGCTGCTTTCCGATGAATGTCGTAGGTTGCCATGCCCTCGGCTTTGCGTGGGCATGCCTACGGGCTTCGTGCACAACTATGCATCTCAATTGCAACGCTTACCACCAGCCATCCTGTATTTGCAGGACGCCATTCACCTCACGCATTGCAAGGCACAACCGATTTCAGTCCATCAATCAATGCCTCCAAATGCTCGTCGCGATGGTGCACACAAGCTGACTCGCAATCGACATTCCCCTCAGGCACCGTCGGTGGACGAATCGCAGGCACCAACAATCCCAACTCTCGTAGTGCTTGGGCCGCGCCAAGTGCTTTGGCTTCTGAACCCAGAACGATGGGAATGATTTGGCTTTCCGAGTTGCCAATGTAAAAGCCACCTGACTTCAAACGATTCCTGACGTTGGCCGCCATCTCTATCAGCTGCTTGCGCGTTTGCGATTCACTTTCGATGATATCGATCGCTTTGTGGCTTGCTGCCGCCACTGCTTCAGGCTGTGCCGTAGAAAAAATATAAGTGCGCCCGCGATTGCGAATCCAGTCCATAACATGCTGTGCTCCGGCGACAAAACCGCCCGCACTGCCACAGGCTTTGCTGAACGTCCCGACCTTTGCAGTCACACGCGTCGACACGCCCATCGCTTCGGCAACGCCTTTCCCACGTTCACCAAAAACACCCGTAGCGTGGGCTTCGTCAATCACAATCATCGCATGGAATCGTTCGGCCAGATCACAGATTTCGCGCAGCGGTGCAATGTCTCCGTCCATGCTGAACAACGTGTCCGTTACGATCAGTTTTCTTCGGAACGAATCGCATTCGCTGAGCAGCTCCTCCAGATGCCGAATGTCGCGATGCCGATAGACTTGAATCGCTGCTCCCGATAAACGACAACCATCGATAATGCTGGCGTGGTTCAAAGCATCGCTGAAAATCACGTCCCCTTTTCCGGCAAGCGCCGTTAGCACCGACAGATTCGCAGCGTAACCTGTTGAGCAAATCAGCGCCGCCTCGGTTTGTTCGAAAGCAGCAACACGCCGCTCCAGTGCCGCGTGCCAGACTCCGTAACCGCTGACAAGTGGACTGGCAGCTGAACCCCAACCCACTTGGTTGGCCACGCCGTTGGCTGCGGCGATCAATCGAGCGTCTGCGGCAAGGCCCAGGTAGTCGTTGGATGAAAAGTTGATCAGCGTTAGATGATCCAGGTGAATTTGGCCGCCGACATGTGGGCTTTGCCGAACCTGCAACGTTCGAAATCGTTGCTCGCTTTTCAGACGTTCAATTTCATCAAAGATCCAATTGCTTTGCACATGCTCGTTTGGAGCCAAGCCCTGCGTTGCTTCTGCATTCGTTTCAACCGGATTATTCCTCTCAGCCATGTCGCGAAATTTCTGAACCAGAAAACTAAAGATTTATCGATGAAACAACGAAATCGAAAACAAAATTGTCGATTTTTCAAAAAACGCCCGGCCGAATTGCAAGGGCGGTGTACAGTTTACCAACTCAACGGGCAGACTGACGCCCCCAACCAGAATCGACACCTTGCTTGTTTGTCTGGCAGTTGAGTGAAAACTTTTGACGCTTGTTCAACCTGATTTGCAACCTTGCGTTTTCCTGCTGCAAGTTGAACGCTTCCAGCGTCAAAAATCTCTCGATGAGCAATCATTGAGACCTTTGATCGGGTTCGGTGGCGGCCATTTCCAATTCGGGTGAAGTGGTCGCCGCCCACCGATTCGATCAAGACTCTTAGATCGACCAAACTTGGCCTCTCCTTACCAAACTGCCACCAGCCTTCGCCTCATTTCGGGCCGCCATTCACTTGTGTTTCCGAATGAGTTATCGTGGCGTTTCCATTATTTTCAGTTCCGTGAATTGAGAGTCCATACGATTCCGTTTTCAATCCACCATCACATTGCACTGAGCCTCCACGTAAGGCGATATTGATGAACTCCCAATCAAAAATTCTCGTCCTGCTATTGATTGCCCTTGTTGCAAACGGTTGCTCATCGGTAGCTCCAAACGAAGATCAAAGCGATGCAATGCGCGAGAAGATGCAGCAGAGACTGGATGGTATCAGCGACAAGGCTAAGGAAATTTATTTCCTTGTTCAGCTGAGTGAAAGTAAAGAGAACGACGCGGAGTCCTTGGCGGGTTTCCAGGTCTATGTCGAGAAATATCCATCGGCAGTGCACGGATGGGAGTTTCTTGGCCTGGAATACCTCAAAGGCGACGGCCATTTGATTGAGAAAAATTCAACTGAAGCCGAGAAATGTTTTTTGAAAGCCATCGAGCTCAATACAGCCGAAGCATGGGTTTACAATTTGCTGGGCGATATCTATCTGCAACGCGACGACCTTGAAAATGCTCGACAGTACTTTTTGACGGCCGTATTCTTTGATGTTGAGAAAATCGACAGCAACATCAACCTCATGCGCGTTGAAACAAGGGCACGAAATATTTCGGCAGCGGTTGAATATGGCGAAAAGGCTTGGGAGAACATCGATCAATCGGTAACACCTTCGACAAGTTACTTGGAGCTTCCCGCGAGAATGGCAACCAGTTACGCAATTTTGCGGAATGAATCCAAAACCAAACAGTTTCTTGCAGTGGCCGAAAAATGGAACTGTCAAACCCTCGAATACCTCCCCTACGTTTTCCTTTGCGAAAATGCCGCCAAACGTCACGAGCATGCGCAGACTGTGCACTGGGGCGAAAAAGCCTGGAATTTCAGGAATGAGTTCGAAAACGATGGTTTGTTCGTCGGCTTTGTCAAATCAATGATTGTTGCAAACGCAGAACTTGGTCAACTGGATCGCGCCAAGTATTTTTGTGCTGAAGGCGAATCAAGGAATATCGAAGGAATCGATGTCATCATGATGAAATACTCCATCAATCGATAATGTTTTGAACAAGTCGAAACAAGACATGCCCGAGAACCTATTCGCATCTCCATTGCAAACAATCGAAAATGACGAAACCAATTCGCCTGTTCTCGTAGTAACACTTGGCCAAATCGCTAGGAGCACGTTTCTTGCACGGGAGAAATTAGGACTGCTCTACGTAAGTATCCTCGCACTACTGTTTTGCCTGCTTTTCGGGATGGTGGGGCAGGTATTCGTCGTCCCATTCTTTGACGTGTGGGTCGCCTAGTTTGCCGACACTTTGGGCAACCAGCATCGAGACCGTGGCGTCGCCAGTGACATTGACCGTGGTGCGGCACATATCCAGAATTCGATCCACCGCAAAGATCAACGCCAAACCCGACTCGGGAATCCCGGCAGCCCCCAACACAATTACCAACATCACCATCCCCGCGCCGGGAACAGCGGCCGAACCGATGGAGGCAAGCGTCGCCGTGAGCACAATCGTCAACTGCGCGTTGAGCGTCAAGCCGATCCCCATGGCCTGCGCAATGAACACTGCAGCCACCGCCTGATAGAGACTTGTGCCATCCATATTTACGGTCGCACCAATTGGCAACACGAAGCTGCTGACCTCACGGTCGACACCCAGGTGCTCCTCCACGCGTTCCATGGTCACCGGCAACGTCGCGGCACTGGAACTGGTGGAAAACGCCAACAACTGCGCCGGTGCAATCCCGGAAAAAAAGAAGCGATACGATTTACCTGTAAACATCCGCACCAACGTCGGGTAAAACACGAACAACAAGATCGCGAGACCAACGATGACACACAGGCCGTACTTCAGCAACGCCAGCAGCAGGTTCCAGTCCTTGGTAGTGACGATCAGACCGGCCATCAGCGCGAACACTCCAAACGGCGCCGCGAGCATGATCAAGTCGATCAATTTCAAAATGACTTCGTTCAAGCCGTCAAAGAAATCCTTCACCGGTTTGGCTTGATTGGGTCGAACCAGAATCAAACCGACGCCAAAAAAGATTGCAAAGAAGATCACTTGCAGCATATTTCCGTTGGAGGTCGCTGCCCCAACGATATTGTCAGGCACTAGATCGACAAGTGGTTGCAATGGCCCTTTTTTCTTTTGCTCCGAGGCGCTTTCAATAATCCCCGCAGCCTTGGCTTGCCCCGCTTCATCGGCCAACAACGCCTGCCGAGTTTCCTCAGAAACACTTTTTCCAGGCTGCATCACGTTGACGATCAGCAAACCCAAGGTCACGGCGACGACCGTTGTGAACAAATACAAGGCAACGGTTCGCCCGCCCATCGATGAAAGCTTTGAGATGTCCTGCAAGTCGGACACTCCCTTAATCAACGACGCGACAATCAAGGGAACGGCAATCAACTTCAGCAGGTTGATGAAAATGGTTCCAAACGGCTGAACGAAATTCTCCGTAAACCCCTCCAGCCCTGATTTGACGGCGATGACGCCAAACAACACTCCCAGCGCCATTCCGATCAGGATTTGCCAATGCAGGGCCAACTTGATTTTCATTTTTGTTCCGCCATTTCTAAAAGATATCGCCCCTACGAATATCGGTGAGGATTCTGGTAGTTTCAAGTACCAAACAAACGTTCATGCAGTAGTACGCTCTCGCAAGATCGGATGCCAATCGCTAATTTGTAAGTGATAGTCCGTTGATCGCAGGCCAAACAATATGATTTTGATTGTCGACAATTACGATTCGTTCACTTACAACCTTGTCCAACGACTCGGTGAACTCGACCCGTCGCTCGATATTCGCGTCGTTCGAAATGACGAGGTGACGTGTGAGCAGATCGCGGAACTGTCGCCGTCTCACTTGATCATTTCACCCGGTCCCTGCACTCCGACAGAAGCGGGCATCTCGGTGCAATGTGTCAAGCGATTCCACGGTCGAATCCCACTGCTCGGTGTCTGTCTGGGACATCAGTCTATTGGTCAGGCAACCGGTGGAACGATCGTTCGTGCAAACCGACTGATGCATGGCAAAACCGATCGCATTCACCACAACGAACGAGGCCTGTTTTCCAGATTGCCCAACCCGATGACAGCCACGCGTTACCACAGTCTGGTCATCCAGTCCGACACGCTTTCTCCTGAATTCGAGGTTTCGGCTTGGGCGATTGATCCGGATGGTCACCGTGAAATCATGGGTATCGAACACCGTGAGTTTCCGACCTTTGGTTTGCAGTTTCATCCGGAAAGTTTCCTGACCGAATTCGGCATCGAACTGCTCCGCAATTTCCTTGATATTTAATCCCTGATAAAGCTCGCTTGATGATTTCAATTGACGAAGCTCTGAACCGAATTGGCGGAAACGTGCGACCAATGCAGTGTGAGTTGATTCCATGCGCGCAGGCAGTCGGCAGAGTTCTGGCCGAAGCTGCACTGAGCGACATCGATTCACCGCCTCATGACAAAAGTATGATGGACGGATTTGCTGTTCGTAGCCAAGACATCGAACAGCCATTTGCAACCCTACGAGTTGTTGAAACCATAACTGCCGGCAACGTCCCACAAAAAACCATTCACTCAGGTGAAGCTGCACGGATCATGACCGGAGCTCCGGTGCCTCCAGGCGCCGACAGCATCGTCATGGTAGAACACACAACCATGCAGGGTCCCGAAGTCGTGCGGATCGATGTCGGGGGATTGAAGCCTGGCCATCATCTGATGCGTCGCGCCGAGTCGATTCGTACCGGAGACAGTCTGTTTGATGTGGGACATTGCCTGCGTCCTCACGATATCGGCGTCCTTGCTGAAACAGGCAATGCAACCGTGCAGGTTTTTCGGCAGCCGTCGATTGCGATTCTGGCAACTGGAAATGAACTGGTGGACGCAATCGCTCGCCCCGACGCCGGACAGATACGCAACAGCAACGGCCCGATGCTTGAGGCCTTGGCGAAGTCACACGCCACGTCGGTCACGAATCTTGGGATCGCCACGGACGACGTTCAGGCTTTGAAGGCGAAAATCGACAGTGGTTTGAGCCATGATTTATTGTTGTTGACGGGCGGTGTCTCGGCCGGGATCGCCGACCTTGTTCCGGACACATTGAAAGCCGCTGGCGTTTCGGAGATTTTTCACAAGGTTGAAATCAAACCGGGTAAACCGATTTGGTTTGGCGTTCGCGAAACGGCTGAACGCACGACCTATGTTTTTGGTTTGCCTGGAAATCCTGTTTCCACACTCGTCTGCTTTGAGATTTTTGTTAAAGCGTGTTTGCAATGTCTGTCGGGGGGCAAACCACAGCGAACACATCAAATGGCCGTCCTCGGAAATAAACACTCAGTACGCGGGCCGCGAACCACCTACTGGCCTGTCCATGTTCAGACCGATCAAACAGGCACCTTGGTCGCGGAGCCGCTGAACTGGAAAGGCTCGTCGGATCTGAATTGCCTTTCTCGTGCCAACGCATTGGCGTGCCTGGGCGCGCGAGAAACCCCTTTTCCTATAGGCTCGAGCGTTTCGGTAGTGATGCTCTAACCGGGAAGACTCTTGGAAAATCCATACACTCCGTGGACGAAAGTCGAGAACCCAATATTGATGCCGCGTTTTCGAATACAATGTTTGTAGCGGTGTGTCACTTCCATCCTGTTGCCAGCGCCCATGTTCTTTACCATTCCGATCGGCTCTGATGCCGCGATCCCGAGAATCCCCTGGGTCACCATTGTGTTGATCTTCATCAACATCATTGCCTTTGTCTTGCAAACAAGTGTTCTGTCAATGGACTCCGGAACAGTCGTTGAGATCCAAGGCCATGATTACACGCTGACATGGGCTGATTGGTTAGCCTTGCATCACGGAACCGGAATCTACCCTTGGCAATGGTTGACGGCGAATTTTTTGCATGGCGGCATCTTGCATTTGCTGGGCAACATGGTGTTTTTGGGTGCGTTTGGTTTGATCGTCGAAACGCGGGTTAGCGAGTGGTTGTTTGCTGTCTTCTATCTCGCAGCGGGGATATTAGCCAATGCAGTCGAACAATTTTTAATGTTGGGTACCAATGACTTTGGAATGAGCCTCGGTGCATCGGGTGCGATTTACTCGCTGGTCGTTATGGCGATTTTCTGGTGCCCGCAAGATAATTTGCGCATTGCCTATTTCGGTCTGATCTTCATGCGGCCAGTGTCGGGCGTTTTTGAAGTTCCCATCATGTTGTTTGGCGTATTCTACGTGATGCTCGACTTCACCTCCGCGTTCTTTTCCGGCTTTGAGATGGGCACGCCGTTGTTGCACGTGATGGGAGCCGCAGCGGGAGTTCCATTTGCATTGCTCGCGCTTTCGTGTGATTGGGTAGATACGGAAAATCGAGACCTGCATTCATTGATCAAACAGGCGCGCGGTTTCGACATCGAAGAAAAGCCTCGGCGAAAAACCCGACAGGAGGTCGCGGCAGACGCACAAGCGCACGAAGAATTCCTCGCGGCCCAACAAACCAAAAAACGTTCGTTGGATATGCACTTGCAGGCCGGCAACCTCAGCACTGCAATTGTGCTGTACCGGCAAATCAAAACGGGTGAACCCGGATTTGAATGGAGTGAAGAGCAACTCAAACGCGTGATTTCGCTTTATCAGAAAGACAAAAACTGGTCTGAAGTTGCCACTTTCAGCCATTTGTATTTGGACATGTATCCTGAGAATGGGGCTGCCATTGCCCTCAACCTTGCCAAACTGCAATTGGTCGCGGAGTCGGCGCCTCGCCGCTGCCTGAAAACTCTCAACCAATACGCAACCCGTTTGACAACCAACAAGCAACGGGAACTAGCTCGAACGTTGATTGCTCACGCCAAACAACGCATCCAGGACGGTGAGATTGAATTGGGCGATTGAAGTTTCGTAAATTCGAATCGATCGTGAGCGGCCTGGCGGTTTATTCAAAAACCGATGAGCGTCCGTACGCTGAGGTGAGGTCAGCCATTCGTTCCAAGCGGGACCTTACCCACTTCTAATACCAATTGTGAAAACTAAAAAACCATGCTGCCTGGCGAAAGGCAGCATGGTTGTTGTATGAAGGAAAATTCGGATTGGTTACTGCAATGGCTTCAAGACAAACCCTCGTGCCTGTCCCTGATAAAGTCCGTCTCCAACGATCCAGCCGCTGTTGTTAATTCGAGTTGCATTCAGCAAGATCCAGCCTTGGCTTTCTGAGTCACTTGCAATGTTCAAATCGACAATTTCGTTTCCAATCCAGGCTACCGGTCGATCTTCCAAACCAACCTGACCAACGACATCGCCTAGATCGTTGATGTCCGTTGCTCGACCAGTTTGATCACCCACGGGGAGTGGTAGCTCGAAGGACCGCTGCGAAGACAAATCCCACATGGCAGGGAGTGGACCGTTGCCTACAAAAATTGTTCCAACGACTTGAGAGCCTTCGTTGATTGCATTGGCGATGGAGCCATATTCGTTGCCGATCTGGTCCAAAATCGAAATGGAGTGCCGTCGGTCGTTAGACCAGATTGACGCGCGTTGCCCCAAGCTCGCTGAAGCCACAAACCCAACTGCTTCACCCGATTCATTGGCATTAAAAACCGAGTTATCCAAAGAATCAGGATAGGCTGGCAACAGGACTTGTTGATACCTTCCCTCTTTTCGTGCGTCCGGTGTCCAAATTGCTGGCTGCCAGAGAGCTGTCCCCTTGGTGTAGTTCCCGGTGATAACTCCTGAATCGCTAATATGCACCGCATGAGAATTGAAAGCCCCCTTGGATACCGAAACCGCTTGTCTGCCGCCGAACACAGCAGCGAGAGGGCGTGGATCTCCAGAGTTGGCGCTGCCGACGGCGACCCCAAGGTTATTGATGTCGGCGGCACTGCAATACGTGCCTTTGGCCATAAATCCTAACGATCTTGAAGTGCCATCGGCCCAGGTTGTGCCTTGTGAACTAAACAAATCGCCGTTGGACGAGGCGCCGGCAACGTCACCGAATTCGTTGATCGATACCGCTGACGATTGTGAATAACCAGATAAAGGTCGCAATTCCAAAATTTGATATTGCTGTGCCGACATCTGATTTGGGAGACTCAGCGCAAGAATTGCAAGCAACATGGAAAGGGATTTCAGGTGGAAAACATGGCGCATAAAATTTCGGGCCTTTCTTGAAACTTTGATCGATAATTTCGGACAGACTAGAAAGCCAAACAAGATTCCGGGTTCCGCCATGAAAAATCAAAAATTTGTTTGAAATCGGTCCCGATATCCCAATCCGACAAACGTTTGGAACAAAATCCGTAGTTCGAACGGTGGAAAATCGTTGATGCCAAGCTGGAGATTGGCAAATCCTCGGTTCGAAATCCAACTGCGGCAAATACAATGGAAACTGTTCAAAATCCTTTCTGTGCTGGAAGTTGTTATTCTCCGGTGGGTAATAAGCCAATAATGCCGGTGTTCACCGTTTGATCTAAAAATTCTTTTATGGCCCAAATCGACATCCCTAGTTCCGCCCGACCGGTTCATTACTATTGGCACTACATCTTCAGCATTGTGCTGGTACATGCCGTCGCGTGCCTGGCCATGGCATCCTACTTTTTCAGCTGGACGGGTGTGATCGCATTCGTCGCGGGTTTGTATTTTTTTAATACGCTCGGCATAAACCTTGCCTACCACCGTTTGCTGACGCACCAAGGGATGATTGTGCCCAAATGGTTAGAGTATGTTCTGGTGACTTTGGGCGTTTGCTGCTTGCAGGACTCGCCAGCGCGATGGGTCGCAATCCACCGCATGCATCATCAACATTCCGATGAAGAAGACGATCCACACAGCCCATTGGCGGGCTTTCTATGGAGTCACTTTGGCTGGCTGTTCGTTCGGAACCGCAATCATGATGTTGTGATTCATTACGAACGATACGTAAGGGACCTGCTGCGCGACCCTTACTACTTTCTTCTCGAAAAGAATCTGATTTGGATGTGGATCTACGTTGTGCAGGTGGCCGTATACCTGATTGCGGGATTTGGAATTGGCATGTTGGCCTTTGGCGACTCACCGCGTGCATTACAATTCGCGTTAAGCGTGACGGTCTGGGGCGTCTTTGTTCGAACCGTGGTTGCCTGGCATATCACTTGGGCTGTCAATTCAGCCAGTCACGTCTGGGGTTACCAGTCGTATCAGACAGGTGATTCAAGTCGCAATAATTGGTTCGTCGCACTTGTTAGTAATGGGGAAGGTTGGCACAACAACCATCATGCTGATCAGCGAAGTGCCGCTCACGGCCACCGCTGGTGGGAATTCGACGTTACTTACATCACGATCTGGTTTCTGGAACGTGTCGGATTAGCCACTAAAGTCATCAAGCCCAAGGCGTGGAAGGTTTCGGAGTAATTTGCCTCCAATCGGGCTTGTCCCGATGGAACAACGGTTTGAGAACTAGAACGCGCATTCCCCCTCATCCCCAGCCCTTCTCCCCCGCAAAGCCGGGGGCGAAGGGAGCCAGAGATCATTGCGCCAACGCTGACTGCATTCGTTGCATCCAATAGGCTGGAACAAGTAAAGCCCTCAAATTACAAGCCCGCAGCGCAAGCAAGTGAGCCAAACGACCCACACGTAGTGGACGAAGCTATGAGTCCTCAGCGCAAGTACGTGTGTCATGACCTCAATGGGGCAACGGTGCCCACGTTATGCCTTGCACTTCGGCAACAGAGACAGAAACCAACTCTAAAAATGCCCAGTTGGTCTCGTGCGTCGTCAGTCATGCGGTCTTGAGTCCATGGTGGCTCCATCACGACTTTGACATCCACTTCGTCGACCTCAGGCAACTCCCCGACGAACTGCTTGCTTTGGCCAACCAGTTGCGGGCCCGCAGGGCACATGGGGCTGGTCAACGTCATTTCGATATTGACGTCGTAGCGATTCTCTTCGCCTTCTTTGGGAACAATGTCTACGACATAGATCAACCCGAGATCAACAATGTTCACAAACAATTCGGGATCGATCACTTTTTTGAGTTGTTCGCGAACGGTATCTTCGTGTAGCGCCACAGCACCTCTCCTCAATTCACTATGTAACAATCAAACGCGAACCAGAACGTCTTCGCCTTCAACGCGGCACTCATGGACCTTGGTCGGTTGCGTCGCGGGCATGGTCAGGGCCTTGCCCGTTCGAATATCAAACTTGGCACCGTGCCGTGGACAAGCAATTTCAAACCCCTCGTGCTCGCCATCAGCCAGCGTTCCACCATCGTGCGTACAGATATCGTCAATGCAGAAATACTGTTGGCCGATTCGAAAAATCAAAACCAACTGGTCATTGACTTCGACCAACTGGCGTCCGCCGTCTGGGATCTCAGCGGCCTTGATTGCAAAGACAAATTCCGACATAGACTGTAATACCTTATGGTACTGTTCGTTTGTAATTCAGGATGACGGGGCGGTGTTCGGTGTCACGGTGTGCGACGGATGAACTGTATTGTTTGGGCAACGGCGGCTAGTGCCGTTCCGCCCATGCAATTCTATTTCGATAACCGGCGGCTAGCGCCGTACCGCTCATGCAAACAACACCACAACCGGCGGCTAGCCGTGCCGCTAACGAATACCCGGAGGCTAGATGCTGGCCGCTCTCGTTTGTCAGGCGCGTGTGTACAGAATCTCCATGGTCTTCATTTCGTTTCCGTCCGAGCCGGTCATGTACGAAGTCATCTTGTGCTGGTTTTCATCGACAAGTTCGATGATGCCACGTTTCTTGAGCGTTCCCGCTTGAGGGTGCTGCATTTCGCCAAACATCGTCCAGACCTTGCCCTCATCGTCAACTGTTCCCGACTCGGTTTGCATCACGGACGATGCATTATCGATCCAGAATCCTTCGAACTTTTGTGAACCAAAGTTGTAACCCCAGTAGCCCCGGCCTACGAATGCGGGGAAGGGGGTGGTGCTGGATCGCCGACATAGTCCTGCTGCAGATAAAGTCCATCGACGTGAAACGCGTTCTTCATCGTCCCCGTTGTAACCTGCGGTTCGCCTGGTCCCATGAACAAGCGAACTTCGGCGCGAAACGTTCCCTCGAACGGTTTGAGTAATGCGTGCTCAGCTCCGGGCTTTGGCAACTGAAAATCATTTCCGCAATCTGGCTCGCTCATTTCAGACCCTTTCAAAAATTGGTTTGCAGACTAGGCGAATGGACCGGCGGCTAGCCGTGCCGCTCATGTAAACCTATTTTGCCCGCCTGCAACCCGTGTCTTTTCACACAACGATTCAACAAGGCACAATGCACGCTCGTTTTATTCGTATTCGCGGACGCGGCGGCTGATTGCCAAACCCAACGCCTCGCGAACCGACTCAATCGTAATCCGATCAAAGACCTGTTGGAAGAAGCCCGTCACGATCATCTGAATCGCTTCCTTCCGCGTGAAACCACGGCTGCGGGCGTAAAAAATCAGCTCTTCATCCACCCGACCGCTGGTACTGCCGTGCGTGCATCGCACGTCGTCGGCCTCGATTTCCAACCCCGGAATCGAATCGGCCCGAGCGTTTTCGGAAAGCAACAAATTGTCGTTCCGTTGATACCCGTCTGTTTTTTGTGCGCCGGGATCGACTTTGATCATTCCGCGCCACACCGTCCGCGACTGATCCTGCAAGGCAGCCTTGTAAAGGAAATCGCTTCGACAGTCGGGAGCCGCGTGTCGCTGCAGCGTGTGATACGACAGATGTTGTTTGTTCTCTGTGAACATCACACCGTTGACTTGCGAGTTAGCGCCACGACCGGCCAACTCAACATGCTGATTGACTTTGGAAAGGCGTGAGCCCAATGCGCCAACGGTCCACTGCAAGGACGCGTCTTGACCAACGATCGCTTTCTGATGCCCAAACTGCCAAACGCCCTGACCCCAGTCCTGCAAGTTGACGTAACGCAAAAAGGCACCTTGGCCAACGATCAGTTCAATCCCGCCGCAATGAAATCCCGTTCCATTGGGACCGGAAACACTTGCCGACTCCGCCAATACGGTAGCCTCAGCACCATCTTCCAGGATCACCAATGTGTGACTCAGATCCGCGGCACCGTCTGACATGGCCGTCAAACAATGCAACGGCTCGTCAATGCAAACGCCGCGGGGCACATACAAAACCATGCCCGAATTCAAAAACGCTCCATGCAGCGCCGCGAATCGATCAAAGCCAACGTTGAACGCTCGCTTCATCAAGTGTGGGCGAATCAACGCCTCGTGTTCGCTGGCAACTTTCATCAACGGACCAAACACAACGCCCTTGGCCGCCCATTTGTCGGCAAGTTCATGGCCTCGACAAACCGAATCAACGGTCACCGTTCGACCAGCAAGTTCAACGCCCTGATCCAACAAGCCGGTTGGAATCTCGGTCGTTGCGTCAGGCATCAAACTGAACTTGTCGATATGGAACATGCGAATGTCCGTTCGCATCCATTCCTCATCGCGAGAACTTGGCCACGGAAGTGACTGAAACTTTTGCCACGCCGTTTGTCGCAACTCATTGATCCACGCCGGCGCATCGCCGCCATCCTGCAGACTGGCAAAGCCCGCTTCATTGAACTCAATTTTTGAAATCACCTGGTCCATAATTCGATCATTAATTGGTTTGATAATAGGATTTCATTGGCACGCATCGTTCGTGATGTCTAGCCCACCGAGCCTTCCATCTGCAACTGAATCAGTCGATTCAGCTCAACGGCATATTCCATCGGCAACTCTTTAACAAGTGGCTCGATGAAACCGTTGACGATCATGGTGCTGGCTTCCGCTTCGCTCAGCCCTCGGCTCATCAAGTAAAACAATTGCTCTTCGCCAATGCGCGATACACTGGCCTCGTGCCCGATGGAAACATCCTGCTCCGCAATTTCGATGTACGGATAGGTATCGCTTCGACTCTCGGGATCCAGGATCAAGGCATCGCATACGACATTGCATCGAGAATTGACGGCACCTTTTTCGACCTTGGCCAAGCCGCGATAACTGCTGCGTCCGCCGCCCTTGGAAATCGACTTGGAAATGATTTGGCCCGTCGTGTTCGGAGCACAATGAACCAACTTGGCTCCCGCATCCTGATGCTGACCTTTGCTGGCAAACGCGATCGAAAGGATCTCGCCGCGAGCACCTGGCTCCATCATGTAGACGGCAGGGTACTTCATGGTCAATTGGCTGCCCAGGTTTCCGTCGACCCATTCCATGACCGCGTCTTGATAGGCAAACGCTCGCTTGGTCACGAGGTTGTAAATGTTGTTCGCCCAGTTCTGAATCGTCGTGTAACGACAACGACCTCCCTTTTTGACCAGGACCTCAACGACGGCTGAGTGCAGGCTTTCGCTGGTGTACATCGGTGCGGTACAACCTTCGACGTAGTGCACCTGAGCACCTTCGTCGACAATGATCAACGTCCGCTCGAACTGCCCCATGCTTTCTTCGTTGATGCGGAAGTAAGCCTGTAGAGGGAAGTCGATCTTGACGCCTTTCGGAATGTAAATGAACGAACCGCCGGACCAGACCGCCGAGTTCAGCGCGGCGAATTTGTTGTCGGTTGGAGGAATGACTTTGCCAAAGTACTCTCGCAATAGATCGGCGTGTTCGCGAACCGCAGTGTCGGTGTCGGTGAAGATCACGCCCTTCTTTGCCAGGTCTTCCTGCAACGAACCGTAGACCACTTCGCTTTCAAACTGCGCCTTTACTCCGGCCAAGTACTTGCGTTCGGCTTCGGGAATCCCCAGCTTTTCAAACGTTTCTTTGATTTCTGCGGGAACATCGTCCCAGGTACGGCCCTGCTGATTCGTCGGCTTGAGGTAGTAGTAGATATCCTGGAAATCCAGGCTCAGATCACCGCCCCAGTTGGGCATGGGCTTGGACTCAAAGATATCCAACGCCTGCATGCGGAAGTCGCGCATCCATCCCGGTTCGTTTTTCATCTCGGAGATTTGCGCGACGATTTCGCGATCGAGTCCTTTGCGTGCTTTGAACACAGCTTTGGATTCGGTGCGAAAATTGTATTTGTTGATTTCGCCAATCGCTTCGTCTTGTGAAATATCGGTTGCCATAATGGGTATTCCGTTTCGTTCGTTAAGTGCAATAGATTGCAATTGTCAATAATCGCTGGGAACCGAAGATTCGCGTGCGAACCTCGAAACCGCAAACGATTTGTATTATCACGCCTGTGCTGGCTCAGCCACCTCTTCCTCTGACTGATCGTTCACGCGTGCTGCGTCGGGATGCTCACGTCGAATTCGCTCGTAACCGCTGGTATGCAATTCCGCCGCGAGTTCAGGGCCGCCCGTTTCGACGATTCGCCCACCAAGGATCACATGCGTGAACTGCGGTGGGTTGTGCTCGAGCAATTTGTCGTGGTGCGTGATGATCAACAGCCCCATGCCTTCGCCACCGATTTCGGCGATACTTTGACTCGCCAACCGAACCGCGTCGGCATCAAGTCCGGAGTCTGTCTCATCGAGAATCGCGATTTTGGGTTGCAACATTGCCAACTGCAGGATCTCGGCGCGTTTCATTTCGCCACCGCTGAATCCGTCGTTGACATAGCGTCGTGCGAAGTCCAGATCCATCTTGAGCTGACCCATCTTTTCCTTCAGTTCCGAACGAAACTCCCGCATCGGAATCAGGTCCTCGCCTTCCTTGCGATCAGGATTGCGAACATTGGTTGTCGCGTGACGCAGGAAGTCTGCAAGTTTCACACCGGGGACAGCAACGGGCCGTTGAAAAGCCATGAACAAACCCAGGCGAGCTCGTTCATCGGCCTCCATCTCCAGAATGTTCTCGCCATTGAACAGGATTTCACCTTCGGTCACTTCGTAATTGGGATGCCCCATGATCACGAGCCCCAGCGTACTTTTGCCCGATCCGTTGGGCCCCATCAGGGCGTGCGTTTCACCACGCTTCAGGGTCAGGTTGACGCCTCGCAAAATGGGTTTGCCGTCGATCTCAACGTGAAGGTTTTTGATTTCAAGTGTGTCAATCATGGTTTCTCTAAGACTTGAAAATGAACTGATGTGTTTGAATTCAATTTGATTTGTAATGGCCGCTATCGTGAGCCGACCGCCGTGGATTCGGATTTCGCTGTATCAGCAACGCTTGCCTCAATAACAAACGTGCAATTGCCTTCGGCTGAATGACATTTGCACTCGGTCAAGCGAACGGGTTTCCCCAACAACTCCGAAAACATCGCCTGTTCCATTTCGCAGATGTCATGATGTTCTCCTGCCAGGCCCGGATAGGGACAACCGTTGACTTTTAGCACAGGCAACTCGTTGCCCGCCGTCTGTTCAACACTCACCAAAACATCTTTGGCTCTCAGGCATTCGACCAACGACTCAATGCGATCGCGACTGTCGTTCCCATCCACCTGTAACCGAAAGATCTCAGCCAGTCGTCGCATGGCGCCGGAGACCAATCGTTGCCGAACCTGTTCGTCTGGAAACTCGCGAATCTCGGTCCACAGGGCACGGGCCAAGTCGACCATGTTGTGGCCCAACGTTTCCTTGGCCGCTTCGCTCAGCAAGTACTTGTGCGACGGTCGACCGCGAGACGCCGCAGGGCGAACCTCGACACGCTCTACTGCTCCGCTGGCGACCAGCCGATCGAGCCGTTGCCGAACTGCCGTCGCCGTGACCCCCAACGATTCAACGAGTTCATTGACCGAAGCGCTTCCGCTTTCCGCAATGATTTCCAGCAATCGCCGATCTGATTTTTCGATGAACATGGTTGGTTCTCTAGGGCCCTTGCTCCTTTATCCGCATTTTTTACAGTAAATTATGTGAAAAATAAAGAGGCAGGCAAATTTTAGCCGTTTTTGTGGAAAACGGAGGGCAAATCCGGTGGTTTGACTGGGCAAAACGGCTACAAGCCCGCAGCGCAAGCAAGTGTGCCGCTTTTAAACTCACTCGCTTGCGCTGCGGGCTTGTACTGGGACGATTCCGCCTGAAGGCGGTACTACAAACAGGTACTACGAAGCAACCGAATCCGAAATACTGACGGCTAACTGCTGGATGGTAAAATCGTTTCGCAACCGGGCCATTTGACCAAGGCAAATTGATTAGCTGGCTCAACACTTTGTTTCGTTTAACTGAATTTCAAAAAAACACATGGATGCGGAAACCACTGCCGACCTCGACACCTTGATTCGCTTGGCAATCGACGAAGACCTCATTGGCCGATTGGACTGCACAACTCAATCACTGTTTCCCGAACCCGTCAGGGGATCCGCACGATTCGTTTCGCGTGACGAAGGCCGGATGGCTGGCATCGCCGTGATTCGCCGCGTGATTGATCGGGTAGCCCCCGATTTGCAACTCAAAACGCTGGTTGCTGATGGCGAACCGCTCGCGAAAAAACAGCACTTGGCAACGTTGTCTGGTGACGCCCGGGATATCCTGCTCGTTGAGCGCACCTGCCTCAATTTCATCGGGAGACTATGTGGATCGCGACGCTCACATCCCGGTTCGCTCGTCTGATTCAGGGAACTAACGCGCGTTTGTACGACACGCGCAAGACCACACCCGGTTGGCGGCGGCTGGAAAAATATGCGGTCGTTTGCGGGGGAGGGCACAACCATCGCATGGGCTTGCACGATGCGATACTGATCAAGGACAACCACCTCGCAATGCTGCAAAACGCAAATCCAAACGTCGAAGATATCGTCGGTCTGGCACTGACGCGAGCCAAGGCCTGGATCGTCGAACATGCCGATGAGCTGCCGTTTGGAACCGAAACTCGAATTCAAATCGAGGTCGACCGACTTGAGCAACTTGATCGAGCGCTGCCGCATGCGCCGCATATGATCTTGCTGGACAATATGAAACCCGACTTGCTCGCCGAAGCGGTTGCGCGTCGGGATCAAGTCAACTCAGCGATCGAGCTGGAGGCCTCGGGAGGTGTCAATCTCGATACAATCCGCGCAATCGCGGAGACCGGAGTTGAAAGAATAAGCGTCGGCGCCGTCACACATTCCGCCACAAACTTTGACATCGGGCTCGACTGGTCGCTGGCTTAGGCTGAATTCTCGACCTAGCTTTGATCGGTCAGGTTCGTTACTGGGGAGCAACGAATTTGGCTTGCGGTAGGGTTAGGCTGGAAGCCTACAGGGGCCCTGCCGCTTTTTTTATGCGCTCATCTTTCTTCACTCACTTTGCAAAACGCCGATTTACTGGCGGCCCTTCGGCAATACCCGCCCAGAATGCTTGCACTCCCCAAAGAAATCTTCCACTTGCCTTGAAAGATTCCCTGCCCGAACACGTGTAGACTTGGAGACAGGCGAAACTCGTTCAACTGGCAATATCATGGATCAACTGCCCGACACCCGACACAGCTTGCTGCTCCAACTGGCGGAACCGGCGAATCAATCCGCGTGGAAGGATTTCGTCCGCTTGTATGAGCCCGTTATTTTGCGGATGGCGATGAAGAAAGGCCTGCAGCTCAGCGATGCTCAGGACTTGTGCCAGGAGGTGCTGACTCGTGTCGCCAGGACAGCGGAGACCTGGTCACCCGACCGAGACCGCGGAACGTTTCGCGGTTGGTTATCCCAAGTCGTACGCAATCTGGCCATTGATCACTTTCGACGGACCTCCCGTCGTCCGATCATGCCTGGCGACAGTTTTGTGCGGGACAACGCCGACGCAACGAACGGTTCGACGGAAGAACAATTGTTTGACCATGAGGAGCGCAAACAAATTTTCTTTCGCGCGGCGGAGGTTGCTCGCGACTCGTTTACCGACAAGACATGGCTTGCTTTCTGGCAAACCTGCGTTGAACACCAGAGTCCTCAATTCGCGGCGCAGCAAATCGGAATCAGCATCGGCGCCGTCTACATCGCGCGAAGCCGTGTCATCAAGAAAATCCGAACGATCGTCGAACAGCTCGACTCGGAAACCGGAATATGGAGAACTGGTCATGCAAACTAAACATTGCCTAAACCGCAAACAAATCGATGACTTGCTGCATTCCGAGGCCGCCGAGCTGGCGTTGGAAATGGAACAACACCTGGAGGCTTGTAGTTCCTGTCGCCAGGCACTGGAGCAAGTTGCTGCTGGGAAAAACTGGTGGACCGAGGTCGGCAACCAGCTGTCAACGGTTGATGAACTGGACCGCGACCTTTTGAGCCAACCGGTTCCGAAAACCAACTCGCGTCTGGCACTACAGATGCTAGACGCACCGACCCATCCCGAGATGCTGGGCCGCGTCGGTCGATTCGATGTCGAACGCGTCGTCGGGCAAGGCGGTTTTGGGGTCGTATTCAAAGGTTACGACAGCGAGCTCAATCGAGCGATCGCGATCAAAGTCCTTTCGCCTCATTTGGCTTCCAGTGGCGTCGCCCGTCGGCGATTTGAACGCGAGGCACAGGCTGCCGCCGCCGTGAATCATCCCAACGTAGTACCGATTCACGCCGTTGATGCAAGCGCCGAATTCCCTTACCTCGTCATGTCGTTTGTTCCGGGACATTCGTTGCAAACGGTTGTCAATAAATCGGGTCCGCTCGATGCCAAGTCGATTGTTCGCATTGCGAAACAGATTGCCGCTGGGTTGTCTGCCGCCCATCGCCAAGGCCTTGTGCATCGTGACATCAAACCCGCAAACATTCTGCTGGAAAACGATCTCAATCGCGCGATGATCACGGACTTCGGACTCGCTCGTGCAGCGGACGACGCGGCAATGACGCAAACGGGATGGTTGGCAGGAACGCCACATTATATGTCGCCGGAGCAATCCCGAGGCGAAGACATCGACGCACGTAGCGATTTGTTCAGCTTGGGAAGTGTGATGTATTTTATGGCCACAGGACGTGAACCGTTCCGTGGTGAAACGCCTCTTGCCATCCTGAGAAGAATCGGAGAGTCCAAACCACTTTCCGCGCACCTCATCAATTCGGATATTCCGCGCGGCTTGTCGGCGGTGATCGATCGTTGCTTGGAAAAGAAACCGCGAGATCGTTTCGATTCGGCGAATGATGTCGAACAATGGCTGGAACAATACCTGGCGCATCTGCAAAAACCCAATCGCATAAATCGCCTAAGATCGGCATGTCGCGTTCGATGCGTCAGCGTGTGTCTCGCTGGAGCATTAGTACCGCTCTGGCCGTGGGCAGCATTTCATTGGGTTCCTGGTGGGCATCGCAATTTGCAGCGCCATCGCCATACCCAACCGGCGGAGTCGCCGAATCCAATCTGACGTTGCCCGTCTGGATTGAATCCATGAAAGCCGAACAGGCGTTCGAACGCGATATGTCTCAGCTGGAGGCAGACGTTCGAGCGCTGGAATCGCAGCCTTTCGAATTGCCACCGATAAATGTGCCCAATTCAAACACGTTTCAATCAAACGTGTCAGGACTTGAACTACAGATCCGAGAGCTGGAACGCATCCTTTCGGATACACAATAAACCTGGGTTTGTAATACATCAGAAAACGACCTCAAATTTTGGAGAAAACCAAATGAAGATTTTTGCAGCAACCTTTCTGGCCCTTGCCGGAGGACTGTTTTACGCCACTTGCCCAACGCAGGAGGAAGCCCGTGTTCAGGAAACGCGAGCTACCAATCGGTCCTCCCATCAAGGTCAAGTCATTGTTCAACGACCAGGCCAGACGGTTGAAATGTTGAATCTAAATTACACCCAACCCGCTCGGGTTTTTCAGAATGACCCCATTCAGGACGAATTGCGTCAGGCATTGGGTGAATACTCCAAAGCGGAATCAGAAGATCAAAAACGCGAAATTCGCGATCGTGTCCGCGAGGCACTCGAGGAACGCTACGACGAGTTTCTGGATCAGCAAAACACGCAAATTGATGATCTGGAAAAACGCATCAAGGAATTGCGAGAGCAACTTTCGCGTCGGCGCGATGCCAAGGAACGTATGGTCGACCTTAAACTGGAAATGGTCCTGAGCCAGGCCGAGGGTTTGGGCTGGCCCGAGGCCAATGCGCTATTCTTTGGCCGCTACGACGATGCGTTTGGTGGTCCCAATATCAACACGGCGAATCCGTTTCCGCAACCGCCTCGCGCAATCGCTCCGAACGGTCCCGTTCCAGATAATCGCAACTCCAACCTGACAGCACCCGTTCGGCCACCCAACGCAGCGAAATAATTCGTTAAACGTGCTGACAAATAATCTGTTGCACCCATCCCTCGGAATCGTTCCGGGGGATTTTTTTGTTCGTGACTTTGAGACGCCCAAACCGCAACCTGTTCGGTTTTTCAATCGCGCTTGCTTACACCCGATTTCTTTTCAAATACAATTGACGCTTTACTCGTTCAACCCGGTTGGAATGGTTTTGATGAATCGAATCGTGCAATTAATCGCAGCGTGCAGTTTTTTGGCGTTGATATCCAGCAACACTTTGTGTCGTGCCCAGCAGGCGGGACTTGCCGAACGCTACGAAAAACGTGAAGCCAAGGTTGCGATGCGAGACGGAGTCAAGCTCCACGTTTCGATCTACTCGCCGCGCGACAAATCCAAAACGTATCCGATCATGATGAATCGGACTCCGTACAGCTGCCAACCTTATGGCGAAGGTCGTTATCCGGGGCGCATCGGGCCATCGCAGTTCATGGAAGACGAAGGATACATCTTTGTCAAAACCGATGTGCGTGGTCGCTGGATGTCCGAAGGCGACTATGACAACATGCGTCCGCATGTGCCGGGTGAAAAACCAATCGACGAAAGTTCTGACACCTACGATACGATTGAGTGGTTGCTGAAAAATGTCCCCAACAACAATGGTCGCGTCGGGATCTGGGGCATTTCCTATCCGGGCTTTTACTCGGCTGCCGCACTGCCCGAACATCACCCCGCCTTAGTGGCTTCGTCACCCCAAGCCCGATATCGGATTTCTTCTTTGATGACTTTCACCATAACGGTGCCTACCTGTTGAGTTACTTCCTGGCTACCGCGACGTTCGGCTATCAACACTCGGGACCAACCGATCAAAATTGGTACACTACACCCCGGCCAATGAGCAACGACGCCTGGAACTTCTATCAATCGCTGACGCCCCTTGGAGAAAAAGCCAAACAGTATTTTGGTGAAGACAATTTCTTCTGGCAGGAATTGGTGGAGCATTCGAGCTACGACGAATTCTGGCAGAAGCGCAGCATCTTGCCTCACCTGCATGATGTCAAAACCAACGTGATGGTCGTGGGTGGATTGTTTGACGCTGAAGATCTATATGGTCCGTTGCACATTTATCAGGAACTGGAAAAAAACAACCCCAACATTCACAACTGCATTGTCATGGGACCTTGGAGCCATGGCGATTGGGCACGTCCGTCCAAATACGCATTGGTCGGCAACATGCCTTTCGGCGAGAACATAGCCGCGTCGTACGAGCGCGATATCGAAGCTCCGTTCTTTCGATATTATTTGAAAGACGAGGGCGAAGAACCGAATTTTGAGGCGATGATCTTCGATACTGGTCTGCGTGAATGGAAAACATTCGATGCCTGGCCGCCACGCGAGGCGCAGGCAGGTATCCTGGCTCTGAACGGCGACAAGTCATTGGGGATCGACCAGGCCAAGTCTGATGACCCTGAGTTTCAAGAATTCGTAAGTGACCCGGCCAATCCCGTTCCTTATCGCGATCGCGAGTTGATTGAAATGCGATTCACGCCGCGACCTTACATGTCAGACAATCAAAAATTTGCGACCTTCCGCGATGACGTTCTCACGTTCACAACGGATGTCTTGACTGAACCCGTAACGGTCGCTGGTGACATTACAGGCGAACTATTTGTCAGCACCGACAAGACGGACGCCGACTGGATCGTGAAATTGATCGACGTTTATCCCGACAATCATCCGCAACTCCCCGGAACACCCAACGGCATCACGTTGGCCGGCTATCAGCAGATGGTTCGCGGAGATGTGATTCGCGGACGATTCCGCAACAGCTTTGAAAAGCCGGAACCGTTCACTCCCGGCGAGGTGACGAAAGTCAACGTTCCGCTGCAGGACGTGCTGCACACGTTCACGCCGGGGCACCGCATCATGGTGCAAGTGCAAAGCAGTTGGTTTCCGTTGATTGACTTGAACCCCCAAACGTATGTCGAGAACATCTTCAAAGCCAAGGCTGAAGATTTTGTTCCGGCAACGCATCGGGTCTATCACGACGACGAGCATTCAAGCCAATTGAAAATTCGATTCTTGAAGAATTAAACGTTAGCGAGAAACGTTTCGAGTTAACTTGCAATTTGCTAGTTCGGCGCAACATAGGTCGCCCACGTTTGAACGTCGGCGACCGAATCTCGCGTTTGAGGAATCGTAATGGGGCGCCGCTCGCAACGCAGTTCTGCTGAAGGGATGTCAACTCCCGCACTTCGTCGATCCCATAACTCAAGTTGATAGTCCAACAATCGCTGTTTCAAGTTATGCAGGCTCACCGGTGGTTCCGGAGCCCACTGGTCCCCCAGATACATGACGTTGAAATGTAGCCGACGCCAGGATTGATTCTTGCTGAGGCGGTATACCGATCGGTTCCTCAAATCGTCGACTTTGTATCCCGAAAACAGATCGAACGTGTCGCTGTTGATCTTGGCTTCGTAGATCAGGTGCGGGCTCCAATGAGGCGGATCGCCAAACATCGAAAACTCCTGCAGCATCATGGTCGCGGCTCCCAGCGAACGTATCCCGTCTCGCCCCAACGAATCCAATGCCTTGGGCCCCATGTTCAACAGGTTGGTCAGAACGGTGAAGCCCAGCACGATGGAACTACCCACGATTGCAAAACGTGATCGTTCGAATCGTCGCGCATTGGACTTGGTCGCAGCAAGTCTCATCCATCGTCGCGTCCATGATGGCCAACTATCTCGCGGGACCAACATCAACCAGGCAACCATGCAAGTCGCTGAAAAATCCCAATTGACATACACAACCAGATTCCGATGTGCATCATCCAATAGGCCGCCAATGTGGCACCACGAACGAAATGGGGACGCCATGGGCTAAAAAGCAAGACAGGAATTGCCAGCTCCATCAGCACGACGCCCCAGCTGATGAGTTTCAACAGCAACGGCCAACGCGAGAACCATTCACCAAATGGCGTGACATACATTTCCAGTTGAGCGCCATGCTCAGTCCGTTGCCCGCAAACCAGTCGGCATTTAATTTCGCGACTCCCGCACAGAAATAGACAAACATCAACTGAACGACCATGCCAACGGTTGCAACGTTAAAGACATGCGATTTTGGCCAACGCTTGCTCGGCCGGATGATCATATCAACACTTGCCGCTGCACCCATCGGCAAAAACATCGACCAGATCAAAAGGGTTCGCAACAACACATCGCCACCAGTCGTGATCAATGGATTTCTCATCTGCAGCGACCAAACCAGAATCAAGCAGATGACATTTGCCCAACGGGTGGCAAATCCCACCGTAAATGCAATCGCAGTGATGAGCTGTGCCAACATCATCCCTCGGGCGAACTCAACAGAGCCGTTGATGGCATATAGCGTCCAGGCACTTTGCAGTCCCATCGAGTCCAGGATTTCCCGGTCGTTCACCCTCGGCAAGACGCCTTGATCGCTGAAAAACGTTTGAGCTTGAGGCAGGTAATCCAATATTTGCCAGATCATGATCAGACCTAAACCGATCCGGACGGCAGCCAGCGCGCGTATATCCAGCGTGCAAAAACGTCGTGCTGCGAAAATCAGTCGTTCTGAAATGTTATTCACGATCCCAATCGAACATCATGTTTGGAGGTTCATTCCAAGTTTAATTCGAGGTTCGAGAAATCAGAAGGTTGTTGTCAATTCCTGCAAACCCGTTGCAGGGCGGGTTTCACGACCGCATGCCACGGAAAGTCTCATTTTTGTGGACCATCGACCGTGTTCATCGCCAGCAACTCGAAATACGGGATAAACTGCAACCGATTGATGAACAAGTTCAAAACCAGCTTCGGATTGGCTGACCGCTCCCACCGGAAACGCCCACAAATGTTCCGGTTGATTTGTATGCAGCGACACAACCAGACCTAGCCATTCGTCGTGCAACGAGAGATTGTCGATGTTTTGTAGCTCAAGTGATTCACCCAATTGCCCCAATCGTTGCCCGGGTTCACCGGTAGAAAAATAACGATCGTCTTGTCCGTCCGGCATGCCTGAAAAATTAAACTCACAACCAAACTGGCATTCAAAGCCAGCTGGAAGATTCTCCAGCATGTAGGCGACTTCAATGTCATGAGACCCCGAATTGAACGTGATACCCTTGGTCATTTTCAGCGTGTGCCCAGCGACTTTCCCTTCGCGAGTCATTAACAACTGAATGCGATCAGGATTTCGTCGAATGGTCGACTGGAAAGCGCCCTCACAATAGTCTCCCAATTCAGTTGCCTTGCCCGATCGCAAATCCTCCATCGTCGTTTCTGAACTCCAGAAATGATCAATCAGTGACTTTCGCATTCGTTCGTCATACTGAAGGAAGTCGGCCAGGTCGTCACGCTTCAAGACTACACGGTCGTGAATACTGGCTGCGCTGTCCGTGTTGGCCTGCAGGTTGTCCAGAATTTTTGAATGATAAGCTTCAGGTCGCCGCTGGATGGTTGCCAACAGGTTGTGACCATTCTTGCGAACATCGAGCTCATACAGCCAGCCGCCTTGTTGCGGTGAAACCCACATGACCAACTGATCGTTTGCCAATCGAACTTCCTGGAAACCATCAAAGTTGAAATCGGCTGCCGTTGCATCGATCCAGGTTTCTTGATCGTGAATCCAGGACTCGAGTACATTTTCTGCTGCAATCAAATTCTGAAAAACGGCGTTGCGGAGATGCGGCAGATACACACCACCAAAGGCACCGTGCCAATAGCTGCAATTGCATTGCCCTTGATAGAGCCATTGCCGGGCCTGGCGAACAAGCTCCGCCGGACATTCGTCTGATTCTGCACGCTCCGCGAGTTGGCTGACGTATATCATCCGAGCATACATCTCATTGGATTCCGGATATTTGATTTTGAAATTTCGCCAGAACCCGCCACGAATGAAGTTGCGGAATTCGTTGTAGCGTTCGTGCGACTTGAGCTCCTCAACCAGATCATGATGCGCGTGCTGTTGCTCAACCGGCAACACCCACTCGGTCATCTCGCGGTAACTGGCATCTGGTAGGTAAATCTTTCCCTCGGGATCGGTCTGATCGACGACATCGGCGAGCGTGGAGGTTTTCAACCAATCGCGGTTCTCGGTCAGTGCGTCAAAGAATCGTTTGAGCCAACCATTCTGATAAACGTGTTGTTTGGTTTCGGGCCAGGTTCCAAATTTTTCACCGTCGTCCCCAAACACCAACGTGCATCCGGGATGGCTCTCGCCCATTTCGCGGCAATACTGAATGGCTTCGCTTGGCTCCTGGAACGGAATCAGATAGCGCAGTCGTTCACTGCCCGGAAAAACGCTCAGACATCGCCCTTGGTCTTCTGTTACGAAATATCCGGTCAACTGCGATTCGTCGAGTCCTGCGCTGCGAAAATGATAATCGTCCAACACCGTATATTGGATGTTGGCTGCAGCCAAATCGTTGGTCAACGAGGACTCCCACACGCGCTCGGGAATCCAGATTCCCCGAACGTTGGCGGCCAGACGTCGTTCAAGGTACCGAGTATATGATCGAACCTGACCGATTCGATCTCGAGACGGAATCATCGTCAGGATCGGTTCGTAAAATGCCCCCCCGACAATCTCGACACGCCCGTATCCAACGAGTGCCGCCAACCGATCCAGGTATTCAGGGTGATGTTGATCGAGCCATTGCAGCAAACAACCACTGGTATGCAATGAAATCCGCAGATGCTCATAAGGCTCGAACACCTCCAGAAATGGCAGGTAGCTATCCTGATAAGCCTGCTCAAAAACGCTGTCAAAATTCCCGATCGGCTGATGGTTATGCAAAACCAGACAAAGGCGGACCAGTGGATTCGTCATTTCTATTTCCTGTCATCGTGCCAACGGACTGTGAATACATCGTCCACAATACCGCTGGCATTTTACTGATTCTCGGCAGCTTCGCGAACCGACCCGAATACACATTGATGCAATCTTTGCCGTCGGCGTGAAGGGGCGTTTATCATTAAGAATGCTGTCACCTATCGTCAAGGGAAAAACTGACCTTATGCCTGACAGCCTATTGATTTAATTAGCCGCACCGCGTTGGCTGAGGTTCTCGCGAGCGTTAACCGGGCTAACGCCTGCTCTCCAGTGACATCAACCTCAACGTCGCTTACCTGCCTTAACACCCCAGTCAAGGCAGCGTCGCTTCAAGGTCAACTTTTCAACCGCCTGGCTGCTACTTCGGGTGCGACCGGATTGATCCAGATATCGGTCCCGATTTCGTAGCCTGCGTTTTTGGCTATTCGAGGAACGATTTCAATAAACCAAGGTTCGTTGTGTTCCCCCATTGGCAATTGATGCAACATCCAATTGTATGCCGGTTCACTTAGCAGCATCTCGATTCGTTTCAGGTATCGCGAGCTCAGGTCACACAGTTCGCTGAGCACCGACATTGGCGTTTCCACCCAAGCGCCGACATTTGCCTTGGGCACAATCCAAACCTGGAACGCGTAACGACTTGCAAACGGGCAAAACATCACGAGATTGTTGGTTTCCGCAACGACCCGCACCTGCGATTGCAGCTCGTGGTCAAGAATCGAGGCCAATAGGCTGGTGCTATTTTCCTTACGGTACTTTTCCGCGGCCAATTGACGTCGCTGGAGTTGAGGACTGACTATCGGAGACGCAATCAGCTGAAAATGCACGTGCGCAACCGACGCGCCGGCTTCATAGCGGCAGTTGGCGAACAACATGTTGTGTTTCAGCGACTCCTGAGCTTCGTTGTGCTCAATCCGCATTTGTGACGCCAGCAGACCGATTTCGAATTCCCGCCCGGACAGTTCCGTCAAACTGAACACGTGACGGGGCGTTGGAATGATCAACTCCTGAGTCCCCGACACCTTGGCTTGGCGATAGGGCCCTTCGTTCTGGGTGATCTCCTGACCATTTTCAAAGTACGTTGGATACTTGTTGGGAATAACGCGAGCCTGCCAATCGCTCGGTCCGCCACCTGTCAATCGACAACCTTTTTCATCCAAACGAAATATCTCGGGTGGGGTTTCTTCTTCATTGCCGCAGCAGAAGGGGCAGATCAATTGTTTGAACGTCTGTTCAACGGGAACAAACTCGATGGGACGATCTCGGCGACTTTCTGCTACCGCAACCCACAGATCAAACACCGGGTCGTATCGCAGATCAGACATGAGTGGTTCCTGATAAGAGTCGTTTATCGATGTTGTTCAGGTCGGTTCGATCGCTCATCGCGTTTCCGTTTTCGCGAAACAAACGTGAAATCGATTTATTGCGTTGAGTTCAGGATTTCATTGCGACGCAATGCGATGGTTCGCTCGTACAACTCGACATATCGACTTGTGCTGGCGGCCCAGGACCAATCGTGCTTCATCCCGGACTCTACCAACTTCGACCAAGTCAATGGATTCTCTCGATAGCAACAAACGGCTCGCGCCAGCGCTTGCTCCAGCGATTGCGCCAAAAAGGGGCCAAACGAAAAACCTGTCGCGGTTCCATCTGCCATCGACTTGTCGCCGCAATCAATAACCGTATCCGCCAATCCACCCGTTCGCCTGACCACCGGAACGGTCCCATAGGCCATGCTGTACATCTGATTCAAGCCGCACGGTTCATACTGCGACGGCATCAGGAAAATATCCGAGCCTGCCTCGATCAAGTGCGCAAGGCCTTCGTTGAATTGCAAGTTCATTGAGAATTTCTTCGGGTACAAACCATGCAACTTGAGCAATTGCGATTCGTATTCCGGTTGCCCCGTACCCAAAATCGCCCATTGCACATCGATCGTCTCCAGCCACTGCTGCATGACGGGAATGATCAAGTCCCAGCCCTTTTGACTGGCCAATCGCCCTACGATCCCGATGAGCGGTCGTTCGGGCGATTCTTCGAGTCCCAGTTGAATCTGCAACGTCTTCTTGTTTTTCTGTTTTCCCTCGCGCCAATTCGCTACCGAGTATTTTTGCGACAGGTGTGGATCGATATTTGGATTCCAGACGTCGTTATCGATTCCGTTCAGAATGCCTGTCAAATCGCTGGAGCGAGATTGCAACGCTCCCTCAAGACCGCAGCCTTGTGCCGCCCCTTGGATTTCCTTGGCGTAGGTCGGACTCACCGTACTGATCGCGTCAGCAAACGCGATCCCTGACTTCAACAAATTGAGCTGACCATAAAACTCCATTTGTCGCCAATTGAAGTATTTCCAATCCAGCCCCGTCAACAACATATCCCAGTGCCAGAAACGACCTTGGTATGCCAAGTTATGAATCGTCATCAAACTGGCTACCTGGTCAAACGGTGGCGTACCGGCATATTCGGTTTTCAAATAAACTGGCAAGAGTGCCGATTGCCAATCATTAGCGTGAATGATATCGACGTTCATCTCCATCAGTCGAATCGATTCAAGCACCGCGCGACAAAAGAATACGAATCGCTCGCAATTGTCGTTGTATTCTTCACCGTTTTCGCCATACAACTCAGGGCGATCGAAAAACTCCTGTTGTTCGATGAGGTAAACCACGACATTGCTGTCGGGCAATCGACTTTCTAGGACTCGCCCTGTCACCAGTTTCGAGCCAACGGGAACGGCAATGTCGATATCCGTGGGCGTGATGGTCTGTCCGCCAGTCAAGACGCAACGATAGGCGGGCATGAAAACGGTTACATCATGTCCCGCTTCGGCCAATTCACGAGGAAGTACGCCACAGACATCGGCCAGACCACCTGTTTTGGCAAACGGCTCGACTTCACTTGAGGCGAGTACAATCTTCATCGATTTACCTTGAATGTAACCGAACAATCAATACTGAGCGGGGCGTCTTATCGCAATCGACGACACTACAAGTCGCCAGTTCGTAGTGGACAAGGCTACGAGTCCCGCGTTAACAGTTCACCCCAAAAATCATTTTCTTCACCTCTGATTCTACCGCTTTGAACAAACCGCGGAAACACCTTCCGGGCCCGGCTTCGGTGGTTCAAACGCTGCTATCAAGCGGCTCCATCGCCTGAATTGCGGCCCGCACCTCGCGCATCGGCTCATCGGAATCCAGTTCCAAGACAGGTCCATTCAAATGGCCTAACAGGTCGATCCGAGACGAACGCGCATAGACCATCAGCCGCGACAACGCTGCATTTTTGCGGGCAAGGTCGATATCACGAACAACTTGAATTTCATATCCGCTCCCCAGCGCGTCGACCTCTTTGCCAATTTGCTTCGCCAACACATCTGTATCGGCCTGTGAAGGATTTTCGCCTGAAGTCCGAAACGACTCTTCCGTTTGATAAATCGTGATCAATGCCGGCCGACTGTCCAGGCTTTCATAAAGTTCCCTCAACGTGACGCCGCAGATCGCATGCACCACCTCCGGCGCGATTTCAACTGCGGGCTCCAGAACAAATCTCCGAAACGACATCCGCGGATGGGGAATTACTACATTTTCCGTTTCAACCACTTGGTTGCCAAACAACAACAGATCCAGATCGATCGGACGTGGCCCCCAACGTTCCATACGAACACGGCCCATTGATTCTTCAATCGCTTGCAATTTCAAAATTGCATCTTCGGCAGAGTGTGTTGATTGTGCGCGAAGGACGGCGTTTAAATAAGGAGCTTGATTTTCTCCGCCAACTGCGGGCGTGCGAATCGGTCTGCTGACGACGACATCCTGAAAACCGTACTCTGCGAGTAGTCCCGCCGAACGCTCGAGCATCGACAAGGGGTCGCCTTGATTGGCACCAAAGGCGATTAGGCAATCATTCACGAATAAGCCTGCCGTTCATTCATGGTGAATAGACTCTGGTAGAAAGGTCGGAGCGCTCCCAAAAAGCCTTTACCCCTAAAACAAAAAAAGCGACCCAGAACCTCATGTTCTGCGTCGCGCGATCCGTTGCGGTAATACACCGTTTCCGAATGAATAAAAATCTCTTGTGTTTACGTTAGGAACTCCTCGTGATTCCTGATTAACCCAGGCCTGTCAGCGGATCCGTTCGTTGCCTGCTCCTGTTTCAGTCAATCAAAACACAAAATAAAAGGGGGTGAGGAATCCTATCCTCGCGACCACTCGAGGGTCGCGCCGACTCTTGCCATCCCTTCGTTGCCGCCACCCAAAATTTTCTCGCTGTTCCCTCAGCCCTCGCCCTGCTGCTCCACATGTAATCGTTAGCGTCCACTTCCTGTGTCGCTGGCCTGAACCAACACTTCAACTCATGCCGGTTCACTACCGGTAAACAACACCATTGTTGTCATTGGCATGAACTTCCTTTTGGCTGGATCAATCGATTGAACACGATCCTCGAACGAATCGCTTGCAACTGCGATTTTGAAAACTCAAAACCTTCACTTGCAAATTGATCCCTTGTGAATTTTGACAAGTGTACTGCATTCACTGGTTGAATCTGCTGGACGAATACCTTCTTGGCATTCGTATCAGGTGGGGGACTATTTTGCGCTGTTCATGAATTGTGTCAAGCAACTACGAATTCGATTTTGGTTTTTTGCTTTTTGTTTTTTTGATGCTTGCACTACTTGAATTTCGGAACCTGTTTCGTTCCGCGCCGGCACCTCACGTTTTCCAACAGCAAATCGCTCGTTTTTCCTGAAAGTGTCTTGCGTGTTTTTGTCAATCACTACTTATCACGAGTAGAATTTTTTTTGGATTGCAGCGACAATAGACTACGTGTGAATTGAAAAGCTGGTTTTGATAAGAATGCGTTATGAATTCGACCGTCGATGTTGCTGATTTGCGAATCATCCACTACCCCCATCCAACGCTGCGACACAAGTCCAAGCCGTTGCGCAAAGTTGACAAGGCAATCAAGTCGCATATTGAGACCATGTTCGAACTGATGTATGCGGCCAAAGGCATTGGGCTCGCCGCAAATCAAGTCGATTTGCCTTTTCAGATGTTTGTCATCAATCCGGACGGTGATCAAAAGACAGGCAATGAGCAGGTATTCATTAATCCTGTCATCAAATCGTCCAAAGGCCAGGCCTCTGCAGAAGAGGGTTGCTTGAGCCTGCCAGGTGTTTACGGTCAGGTTTCCCGGCCTGAACAGATCGTTGTCACCGGATATGACCTGAGTGGCAATGAAATCAATCTTTCCGCAACGGGGCTCCTCGCGCGAGTGATCCAACACGAATTTGATCACTTGCACGGCACGCTATTCATCGATCGACTCGATGCCAGTGAAATCAAACGAATCGAAGAACAAATCGATGAATTTGAAATTGAACTAAAACGACTGCAGGAATCTCGCGCCATCCCCTCCAATGAGGAGGTTGCCCAGCGACTCGCCGCGTTGGAACGCCAATACTGTTAATTCTCACATGCGGAAGTTTGGACACGGATCATCTGATGAAAATTCTGATGTTTGGAACGGGGCCATTCGCTGTTCCCACCTTCGAGGCGTTACTTGAATCCTCGTCACACGAAATCATTGGACTGGTAACCAGACCGATCGATGATGCCGGCAAACGCCGCAAGTCAGCCGCGAATCCCATGCGGGATCTGGCGGAACAACGCGAATTGCCTGTTCGGGCCCCAGCGGATTGCAATGCCTCAGAATTCGTGGAACAGTTGAAGCAATTGCAGGCGGATTTGTTCATCGTTTGCGATTACGGACAAATCCTTTCAAACGACTGTCTGGATTCCGCGCGCCTGGGCGGAATCAACCTTCACGGTTCGCTGCTACCCAAATATCGCGGAGCCGCGCCAATCAATTGGGCCATCTATCGTGGCGAATCGGAAACTGGAATTTCCGTGATCCACATGACGAGCAAATTGGACGGCGGGCCTGTCCTGACGAATGCTGCATTACCCATTCGCGCTGAAGACACAACCGAGTCATTGGAACCGCGTCTGTCGCAACTCGGAGTACAACCGGTATTGGACGCAATCAATATTTTAGAAAATTGGGATGGTGCATCGGTCATTGGCCAACTGCAGGACCCAGCCATGGCAACGAGCGCTCGACGATTGCGCAAGGACGACGCACTCATCCGCTGGGATCGATCCGCAAAACAAATCTCGAATCAAATCCGCGCTTTTCAACCTTGGCCCAATTCCTACACAACATGGCAACGTGATGACGCAAAGGAACCATTGCGGCTGATTATCAGTCGAGTGGAAGTAGAAGACTGCAATGACTCTCACCCACCAGGGACCGTCGTTCGCTGTGATGGCCAGCAATTAACGGTACGGACAGGGCAGGGCTGTTTGCGAATTCTCGAAGTCCAACCCGCCGGCAAGAAGTCGATGCCCATCGACGCATTCTTGCGAGGCTACCCACTCAAACAAGGCGACCGTCTCGGCGACTAGTTCAACTCCGTCGTCTTCGTCTTGCTGCATCCAGCGCACCTTCAGCATGCACGCAAAGGAAAAACTCTAAACAACTTGCTTGAGACAAGTCCACAGAATTCCCTTAGTACTCAAGTCATAAACCCCGAAAACTTTTCTGTATGCTCAACGACCTCGATTGAACTGCCATTGGTCAAAAACTGAGTACTGCATTTAAAATGCCAAAGGCCGTTTGTGCTGTCTCGATAAGAAATGCGATATTCAATCCGAGTCTTCCGCCGCCAGATCAGATAATCCAACCTGTCTGATTCATCCGCAAATTGAACGTTCGAAATGGCGTCGATTTGTTTGTCTTTGTTCTTGCCGTGACTCAATGTGCTCTCGAGTTCTGCGGGAAGCGACTTGCTCGAAAACCCATTCTTAAAATGAGCCACAACTCTTTCCACTCGAACATGCATTCCCAGCCACACGCCAATTCCAGCGGTGACCACAAGCATCACTTTTAAGCTGAATTTGAATCGAAACATGTTGCAGTCTGACAGGCCGATTTTCCGACTAGCACGGACAGCGCCCATCGCTTTGGTGATGAAATATTCATCTCGAAGTTCCTCGATATGAGTCGCTTGGAAAGCTCATGTGTGTTCGCCCATTGTAGCCCAGAGCGAATGTCTTTTGTTCGAAGAGATCCAACGATTATTGCTAATTTATTAGGCCGGTTCTTGCAATTTACCGGCACGAGATTCAGTTCAAGTAGAAATTGCTGGTCAACGTCTGGAACTCAGGCGAACGGCAATGATGTTCCGTTTCCAGCAACAATTCTTCTTCGATCGTTTTACATGGCTTGTCATGCAAAAATTCCAGCAGCATGCGATGGCAAGGACGATCCGGGAGGGGGCGAACCAAGGTTTTTCTGGACAGGTTAAATCCTGCCGATGTCGCTGCTCGCATGCACGGTTCAAATTGTTCGACAGGAAGAATCAGACTTAGAATCCCATCGTTGGCAATCAATCGTTTGCTGTAATCGAACAATTCAGGAAGGCTCAATGACTCCTGGTGCCGCGCGATGGTTCGCTGCTGTTTCGGTGACAATAGTGAATCACTGAAAAACGGTGGGTTGCAGACAATCGCTTCGAACCTCAGGCCTCGTTTTTCGAATTCCAAGGTACCTTGCTGAATCGATTTCCGGACAGAGAAGACGCGTAGGTAAAACGGTGACTTTTGTGCATTTACCCGTGCATCGCTAATCGCCCGTTCGCAAACATCGACTCCAAAAATTGAGGCATGTGTTGTTCGTTGAGCCAACATCAACGCGATCAAGCCACAGCCGGTTCCCACATCCAAAATTGTTTGCGCGGAGGTGGGAATCCTGGCCCACGCACCCAGCAACACCCCGTCGGTGCCGACCTTCATGGCGCTATTTTCGTCTGATACGTGGAACTGTTTGAATTGAAAGGGCATTTCAGGATCTTGTTAGTAACGCGACGAAGCCATGCAAAACGAAAAAGGGACTCGTATTCCGATAAGTCAAATTGTCACACATCATTGGAGGGTTTGCAGGCGTTGTTTGATTCGATTCCAACGCCAATTCCCCAGCGGACTTGCAACCCCTTCTCATCCGACTAATTTGATACGATTAGATCTGGATTGATTCGCTTTGAGCGCATGGATCACCGACATGTGCATCGGATCGCAGTGTAACTCGAATTCGATACAACAACGGAAAAAATGCGCGCACACCCAACAGCTAAAAAGCGGACACGCTCTACAAATTCTATCGCTGAATATTCGCAACTTGAACCGCGAAATCTACTGGCAACGATCCAGCTGATCGCGGCAGGTCAAACCAACGACGAAACGCTGGAGTTGCAAATCGATGGACTGACCGTCCAGGCCTGGAACAATCTCGGTGGCGACGCCCTTGGCAATCAGTTTGTAACCTTGGACTACACGACTCCCAACACGGTCACACCATCTCAAATTCGCGTGTTGTTTCCCAACGATGCTTACGACCCCATCGACAATTACGACCGCAATGTACGGCTGGATGCTATCGTGGTCGACGGCGAACTTTTCGAGACCGAGGCGCCCGATGTTTTCTCAACGGGCACCTGGACGCCCGTAGATGGAATCGTCCCGGGATTTCGGGAAAGCGAATGGATGCACACCTCGGGGTATTTTGAGTTTGCCGATCCAGTGGGCGGCGGCGATGGAACGTTGGTCGAGGTTCGCGCACGAGGGCAAGAAGGCGGTGAACGCTTCGAGTTGCAAATCGATGGCGTTACCGTCAGCAGCCATGTGGTCCCGACGTCTTTCGATGTTTACTCTTGGCAATCACCTACACCTGTTGATGCTTCACAAGTTCGCATTCGATTCGTCAACGACCGCTGGGAACCTGCTAACAATCGGGACTGGAATCTGATTATCGATTACATGGCGCTCGATTCAAACGTTTATCAAACCGAATCCCCAACAACGTATTCAACGGGCACATGGCGCGCAGGGATTGGCGTGGCCCCCGGCTATCTGCAAACGCAGATCCTGACCAACAACGGTTACTTTCAATACGAGCGTCCACCGCAACACGGTTATCTGAGAATTGAATCCAGCGTCGTTCATACTGCGGAAAATGGGGGTTCGGTTGTCGTCACTGTTGTGCGCGACAACGGCTCGGAAGGAACCATCACCACCGATTTTCGTACCGTTGCCATCTCTGCGGTCGAAGGCGTCGACTTTGAACCCACCAGCGGCACACTGACGTTTCCCGAAGGCGTGACGTCTCGTACGGTTGCAATCAACATCCTGGATGATGATGAAGTTGAGGCGGACGAAACATTTGGCTTCTCCATCGACAATGTTACGGGAGGTGGCGTGCTGTCCGCACCGCGCACGGCAACCATCACGATCGAGGACAACGATGTGATTCGCGCCGCGGGACCCGGATTATTGGGTGAGTACTTCGATGATCTTGATTTCGCCAATCGATTTTTGAACCGCGTAGATTCAACAATTGATTTTGATTGGACACTTGCCGCACCGGCAATTGGCATGCAGACGGACACCTATTCCATTCGCTGGACCGGACGTATCGAGCCGCGTTTCTCCGAGACCTATTCGTTTCAAACGCTCACCGATGATGGGGTTCGCCTTTGGATTGACAACACGCTAATCATTGACGAGTGGCAGGACCAGGCTGCATCGACGTATACGGGAACCATCGACTTGCTGGCGGGTGTGCTT
Organism: Pirellulaceae bacterium; assembly: GCA_041399045.1. GTDB lineage: Bacteria > Planctomycetota > Planctomycetia > Pirellulales > Pirellulaceae > BJ22. Next base: position 752,857 of record JAWKTO010000003.1, read on the forward strand.
TACGACATTCGCATGGAGTACTATGAAAACCAGGATGTCGCCGTAGCCCAACTTTCATGGCAAAGCGCTCAGCAGTCTCTGGAGGTAATCCCCAAAAGTCAACTTTATGCGGCATCACCTCCTCCCATCACACCCGGTGATGAACTGCAATCCCAGACATTGATTTCGGGACTGGTTCAACCAACGGCCGTCAAATTTTCGTCCGATGGTACACACATGTTTATCGCTGAACAGCGCGGCGTTGTACGTGTTGTTAACAACGGCGTCTTGCAGACGGAACCCTTTCTGGATTTTCGGTATCATGTAAATGGCACGCGCGACCGTGGTCTTCTGGATATCGCCGTACACCCCGACTTTCCAAACACACCCTACGTGTATTTGTTATATACCTACGATCCTACGGAAGTGCATGACCAGCCCGCCGGTACACTGGCCGGTCCCGATGGCAACGGCAATCGCACGGGCCGCCTAACACGCGTGACGGCTGATGCAACGACGGATTTCACGACGATCATTCCGGACAGTGAGGTGGTGTTGATTGGCAAAAACGGAACGTGGAACCATTTCAACGCATTTGCCAATAGCACATTTGATTTTAATGAGCCCCCTGCAGGGATCTTGCTGGATGGTTCCAATTTACAGGACTTCATTGCAACCGACAGCGAATCGCACACCGTCGGATCGTTGAATTTTGCTAGTGACGGCTCGTTGTTTGTTTCGATCGGCGATGGCGTTTCGTACAACCAGGTCGACCCACGTGCAGCACGCGTTCAGGACATCGACAACCTCTCCGGCAAGATCTTGCGGATCGATCCGATCACGGGCGAAGGGCTTGCCGACAATCCGTTTTACGACGGTAACCCGGACTCCAATCGAAGCAAGGTTTATCAATCCGGCCTGCGCAATCCGTTTCGAACAACCGTTGACCCCGTAACCGACCAACTCTACATCGGCGAGGTCGGATGGACCCAATGGGAAGAGATCAATGCTGGCGCGGCAGGCGCGAATTTTGGATGGCCGTGGTACGAAGGCGGCAGTGGTGTCAACAAACAAACGGGTGGCTATCGCAACCTGGCTGCGGCTCAAGCCTTTTACGCGAGTGGCACCGAGGTAACGCCTTCGATTTACGCACTCAATCACTCAACGGGAATCAATGCCATTGTGTTGGGCGATGTTTACGACGGAACCGCCTATCCCAGCAAATACCAAGGCAACTTATTTTTCAACGACCTGGGCCAGGGAATCGTTCGCAACATCCGCTTTGCGACCGACGGAAGGATCGAGGCGATCGAGACTTTTGCGACTGGTCATCGATACGTTGTGCAAATGACGCTGGGCCCCGATCAAAACATCTACTACGTCGACTTAGACAATGGTGAAATCGGACGCTGGGTTTTCGTTGAATCGAACATGGGAACCAGCTCTGCGGGAACGACATTGCCAACGGTGTCGCCTGGGATCAATCCGAATCCCTCACACGATGGCAATGGAATAACGGTTGCCATCATCGATTCCGGATTCAACAACGCCCTGACGAATCAACTTTGGCAAAACGTCAATGAAATCCTAGGCGATGGCATCGACAATGATCACAACGGTCTGATCGATGATGTTCATGGCTTTGATTTCCTGAATCGCACCGGTGACGTGTTCGACGAAACGGGTCATGGCTCGTTTGTGGCCAATTTGATCGTTGACCCCGTTAATGGAATTGCGTCGGGGGCTTCCATCATGCCGCTCAAGGTGTTGGGGGCAAACCGTTTCAACGGCAATCAGACTATCGCTTCGGCAATTCGATATGCCGTTGATCACGGTGCCCAGATTGTCGTGCTGCCTTTGGTCTTGGCGCCAAGCTCGGCTGTACGCGATGCCATTTCGTTTGCAGAAGAGCAGGGGACATTGGTCGTTGTTGCAGCGGGTAACGCAAGTGCTGCCGAACCATCATTCCTCGCCCAGCTCAGCGCGGAATTCGGCAATGTGATTTCAGCCGGAGCGACACAAGCCGATGGAAGCCGTTTGCTTGAATCCAATCGGGTGGGCGATTCGGGTGCGATTCAAATCGACTCGCCGGGCGTTAGTTCGGCGCTAGGTTCAGACGGAATGACCATCACCTATCGAGGTACCAGTGTCGCGGCGGGCTGGCTGGCGGGTGTCGCGGCCCAAGGCTGGGCGCACAACCGACATCTGACGGCCAATCAAATCAGGCAGATGTTGTTGGCCAGCTCACTGCCGGTTGGCAGTGGATCGGATTCGAGCGGTCGATTGGACCAAGCGGCCTTTGTCGAAGCGGCTATGAACTCGGCGGAAACCATCATTCGTTCGGTCGGCGGAACCACCCGAGTCTGGACAGGCCCGTCAGCCGATTCGATTCGTTATCAAGTCGGTTCGCCGAATATTTTGATCAATGGCGTTTCCTACAACCTGCCTGACTCGACAAGAAATGTGCGATTCGTCGGCGATGCAAACGATCAGCTCAACATCGTTGGCACGCGTGAAAATGAGTTTGCACAATCTAAAAACGAGTGGGCCATGCTTCGCTCGGAACAGCATTCGGTATCTGCCACCGGATTCGCAATCACGCATCTGATCGGCGGAGGGGGGAACGATCAAATCATTCTCACGGGCACTGCCGGCGACGACCGCGTAACAATGGATCGATCGGAGATCCTTCTGCTCGCTGATCAAGTCGAATTGTTGGCAAGTGGTTTCCAAAACATCGCAGTCAACGCTGGAGGAGGTTATGACCACGTTGAGATCACAGGCACGGATTTGGACGATCAACTTTTTGTGCGACCAGCGACGAGCCGACTCGTTTCGCCTGACGGTTCTGCTCAAGTAATTGGGTTTGAGTCGATCGATGTTTCTCTTGGCATGGGATCGGACCGCGTCTCCCTTTTGGGAACCAACCTTGCTGACTCACTTAGCGTGGCAGCGAATGCGACCGAGTTTCATTCCAATGGACGAACCATTCGTATGCTGGGCGGCGAAGAACTTCATGCGATTGGTGCCGGCGGCAATGACTCGCTCAGCATTCTCGGAAGCGATGTCCGCGACACGGTTTATTCGCAGTACTTATTCACGCGTTGGCTAGGGCCCAATCGTCAAATCATCGCCAGAGGGTTTGAGGATACCGTATTGGATTCCGGTGGAGACGCGAATGATGTTGTGACCATCAAAGGCACGAGCCTGAACGAGTCCGTTTCCATCACACCCACTTCGGTTTCGGTGAGTGGCTCAGCATTTTCGACCAGTGCACTGGGCTTCCAGCAAGTCAAACTTCTCGGTGGCGGCGGATGGGATCACGTGACGCTTGACGCAGGTGCCTCTACAGGTGAATTCACGTTTCAGCCTGACTTGTCCCGCTGGACGGAGACGTCACGCACAATTCAGTTGCGGCAATTCGAAGAACAAGAAGTAATTGGCAATGCCAACTACCAGGTTCAATTGCGCGATGGAGCGAAGGCGGATCGATTGGAATTGAGTCGTGATTCGGTGACGTTGTCCAGTGACGACTACCGCGTTTCGTGGCATGGACTGAATCGTTTGTGGGCGTTTTCGGAGGAGGATGAAGCGGATGATTCGATCGTCTGGCTGGATGACCATCTGGAATACGCGGCGACGACGCTTGGCGACTGGATGTCGTAAGCAACATGGCGGAACGTAGGAAGGGCTCTCAGCCCGTCATGGTTTTTCAACTTTCATAGCATGGACATTCGTGACAGTGATTGTTTCGCGATCTCGGCCAGGAGTGGCCAAGTTACGTGTAGGATGGGCTCTCAGCCCGTCTAAATGCTAACGGAACTCGGGCAAGAGTGCCCAACTTACATACTACCTGCCCAAGTTACATACTACCTGCCCAACTTACAAACTACCTGCACACGCTACACATACAGTGCCCACGTTACAATTTCTGCGCTCACACGATGTTTTTCGTTTTTACGTCCCCGTGGGTGTCAAACAACAACGTCTTCAACACTCACTTTTTCATTTGCTGCAGCACAGGAGCGGGTGGTTTCGATCGAAGGAGCTTTGGGGCTTTTTTACCCAATCCGCCTTGTGAGAAGAATTGTTTTTGCAGTAAAAGTCCTCACGTGACAGCAGCGTTTTTGAGCTGCATGGACTATCACGACACAAGGATGTTGTTGCTTGGGCGACTTACTACTTACTATTCGACGTTCGCTGACCGCTCAGCCCATTGACCGAAACGCCCCGTGGCAGCGCACGATCGACGTGGTTCTCGTGATGGGTTTCATCATCTCAATGTTGGGATCGATTTGGATTGAAACCTCTGCGATCCCCAAAATTGGGTTGGGGCTGACTGTAGTCATCATGAGCTTGATCGTTCGACCCGACCGCGAGTTCTTCACATCCGCATTTTTCAACTGTTGGCGAACAACTGGTGGTTGGCGACATGCACTGAAAATCACTTCAGTAATGGGAATGATGTTGGTCGGTGTTTGTCTCGCGATGGGAACCTGCCAAGGCAACAGCGTTTCCAGCATTTTTGACAAGTCAGCTGTCCACTGGCTGATCGTCAAAACGCCCACAGTAGTGCTGCAACAATGGATGATGCAAATCCTGTTATTGCCGTTTCTGTTACGGCTGTTCGCCAATCGACTGCAAGCCGTTGTGGTGGCGGCCGCCATTTTTTCGATGATGCATTTGCCCAACCCAATCTTGATGTTGTTGACACTGATTGCGGGGGTATTTTGGACGTACAGTTTCTTGAAAAACCGACAACTTGTCCCCGTAATCGTCTCCCATTTCTTGCTCGCCGTTTTTGCGGCTGGACTTTGTGGCGAGTACATCTTGAACATGCGCGTTGGCCCCAGCTGCGTCGCGATGATACCCGAAAAAATCCATTTGGCTGTACCCGACCCGCAATTGAATCCCTATTTTCTGCCGCGGGCGACTGTGGGATGTGTCAAAGAAATGAAGCAGCAGGGTCAAGTCGTAACGCTGACGGGTTGGGCCCTGGATACCAACTATGACGTGGCGCTGCCGAGTATTATCTCGAATCCAATGGTGAATTGCTGCCAATCGAGCTGCTCAGCACTAAATCCATTGACAAGTCCAACTATGAGGATGCGAATGCTTCGGGTTTTGTCGGCTCGTCGTGCTTTGAATTCTGCTTGCAAGTGGATGCCTCGAAACTGACTGGGCCGGGGAATCCACAAATCTGGGCAGTCAACGAAAATGGCTGGTTCGCACCACTGAGCCATGACGGGAGATTGGTCGCCCTTCAAGGAATTCCTGGTGATGTATGCGTGAACCATTTCCCCAGAGCGTTCGATGGTCGAATTACTGCGATTCAACTTCAACCCGAACAGCTGCAATTATCCGGTTGGGTCAGCCGTTTTGACGGACAGCCTGTTTCCGAACCACTGGCGGTGTTGGCTGACAATCGATTCTTTGCATTTGACCTGCAACAGAACCTGACGCACTCCCGACCTGTTTCCGCTGAAAACCAGATGTGGTTTCGCGGAGAAGTTGAATGTGTTGACTTGACCAGCCGCTCAGATGTCTTTCTTTTTGCTGTGGGTCAAGACGGACGAACGTTGGAACGCTTGCACATGACACCCGAAGCGAATCGACGTTTTGCTCAACAAACGATTGATCCGGAAAGGCGACTTCGATGAATACGCTATGCAATGTTTCTAGTCGCTTGTTCGCGATTTGGTTAAGCGTACTGTTTGCAATCTGCGGCAACACAACCGTCCGCGCGCAAGACATTGTCGACGGACAGTTTGAACCGCCCAACGACTTGCCATTGTTTCTACGCGAGCCCGCAACGCTGGAAAACGCCCCCAGTTCTCCAGGACAACAGGACTTGATTGTCCCTGAATGGGAGGGGAATCGAGACCTTGAATTTGCAACGGACACAAACGCAATTCCTCCCGCAAGCATTTGGGATTTGTTGTGGCAGGATCAAGTTGAATTTTACTCTCGCGATACATTGCGAATCATGACACCCGCGATGGTGTTTGGTGCGGTCTCGGCGAACACCAAAATGGACCAGGAGTTTGCTGACTGGTATCAGGATAATGTGCGAAGCAGTGGTTCAAACGATTTTGCCAAGATCGTGAAGACGTTTGGCGAACAATGGCAAATGGCCGCCGTTTACCTTTCCGCTTCCGTCGTTGGGCGAACGTTTGATATTGATCCCCGTGTTCAGTTGTGGGGCGATCGAAGTTTTCGAGCGACGCTCGTCGGCGTTCCAGCTCTGTGGCTGGGACAACGTGCCTTGGGTGGCAGCCGACCGCGCGACATCCCGCCATCGTCCAATTGGGATTTTTGGGCTGATGAAAACGGCGTCAGTGGTCACGCATTTGTGGGCGCCGTTCCGTTTTTGACTGCGGCGCAGCTGAGCGAACGCCCCGTCGCCAAATTCGGCTGGACATTTGCTTCAACTTGGACTGCCTGGTCGCGAATCAATGACAACGACCATTATCTTTCGCAAGTGGTCATTGGTTGGTGCCTTGCCTACGCCGCAACCGAAGCCGTGCGCCGATCGGACCAAGTTCACGGCATCGAAATTCGACCGTGGTCCGCCGATGGCGCATCGGGACTACAACTCGGCTGGCGTTACTAACAAAAATTCTGCTGATCGATCAGCGGTTGCTTCCAATCACTGCGATCGAGTTTGTATTCTCGCGTTCCCAACTTGATATTCACGCTGCCATCATCTTTCGAAGTCAAACTGACTTCGGTGGAGCCACACCCAATCGCGTGTATCAGTTCAACGTGATCATTCGCATCCAAGTATGCAACTCGAACGATTTCGATGGACCTGTCATAAGCATCTTGTCCGGTGAAACGCAGAACAAAGATGTTTCGTTCGCCGGAACCAGTCTTTGCGCAGCCGACATGCCGAATCTCTGTAAGTGTAACGTCAGCGCCCACTTCATCGCCAACAAACGATTCATTAACGTTGGCTTTCTCCAAAGCCTTTATGGCATGCAGCAGGATACTGGAATCCTGACCGCGTGCTTGCATTGACCCGAGAGATAAAAACGTTAGCAAAACACTTAGGACCGAGAACAATTTCATACCTGGCTCCTTGAATCGAGTTCGTATTCAATCAATACGTTTCAAATCCATTGAAAGCTCGGCTGAAATTCTGAGCAAATTCAACAAAACTGGCCAGATCGCTTGGGCCGTTCGTTCGTGTTTTTGCCTTTAACCCATTTTTGGATGTCGGCAACGACCGTGTCCAAAAAGCTTGATACTAGCACGCTCGGCCTTGTTTGCGACGGCGCCGAACGAACATTCCGACGCAAACAAGCCCCGCGATACCAATTGTGGACGGTTCTGGAACACTGCTCGCGCGGAAGTAGCCGACGTGTGTCCAATTGCCAAAGTTGGCCTGGTCATAAATGACTGAGAGAGAATGGCTTCCCAGCCCTAGCCCCAAAATGCTACCGTTGTCAAGCATTTGCTGAAGCTCAGTGACTTGATCGCCTGCCAAACGTAGCCCCCAATCCAGCTCTCCGTCATCTCCGGAAGCAGAATCGAATTGCAAAAGGATGTCTGGTGAAACCCCGTTGAAACTCCAGCTACCTACGGTCAGACCATCCAAACTGCCGTTAGATTGCTCAACCACAATTTGGGAAGATACAAAATTGAACGACAGCAATTGGTTGATTGTCGCATCAGCACGAAAGGTAATCGAGTCGGAGGTGCCGAAAAGACCAGCAAAATTAAAATGACTGCTATCTTCAAATGTAATCGAATTGGAACTGCCCGAGGTCGTCAGATCGCCGACTCCAACGATTGCCGTATCCATGACCAACGTTGCATTGGCGATTGTAAGATCTTCAGAAACAGAATTGCCGTTTGTCACATGAAAACTCTGATTGTTCAAATTCAGTTGTCGAACACTAAACGTCCCACCCGAGTTCTGAGAAAAATTCGCATTGTTTGCAAGAGCTAGCGAATCAGCCGTCAGGTTGCCTCCAACATGCAATGATGCCGCATCTACTGTAACGCTACCTGAAAAAGTTCTTCCGGTTGTCGTACTGATACTTGCACCATCTCGCAGCGAAAGTGTGTTCACTTGGTCGCTGACCCCGAGACTGAAAGCGGTGTTGCCGCGGACTTGAAGTTGGTTGACATTCAATACCCCACCGTTTCTTGCGAAACTGGAGGCAGCTCCCGTGTTGCCACTGCCATCCTCGTTCGTTATCAACAGCGTACCGGCCTGAATTATTCCTGCGTTTTGCTGCAACGTGCTTCCTGACCCGACAAAGACACTCCCGCTTGCATTTAATTCGGCAGACACCAAGAGTTTTGCCTGATCACGGACAAGGATGTTGGGAACCGTAGTGTTGGCAAGAATGGAAATTTGCGTTTGTGCGTCACGGGCGTTGAAAGACGAAAGGCCAGATGGTGTTTGCAAAACATTGATTTGCCCACCGCTACTTGCATTCAGACCAAAGTTGGAAATCGTTGCCGCTTCGATATTCAATACACCACCGTCATCAACCCATACGCCAGTACCAGTTGAAGTCAGTATGCCATTGAATCGAGCCGATGCGTTGGCACCAGAGATGTTGATTTCCTGTGCCTCCAACGAGCCGTTGACATCCAAAAAACCATTGTTGACATCTACTGCTTGCGCAACTCGAAGATTACCAACGGGTCCGATTTCCAAGTTGCCGGTTGCGTTCGCCGTGGCTCCTCCCAAACGAATCGAATGCACGTTTTGCTCTAATGAAGAGTTCAATGTAACTGAAGCTGGCTCGACGGATGTTGCTGAAGCGGAAGCATCACCAATCACTACTCGATCCGTGAATGCTGAACCCGGATTACCCAAATTCGATCCCCCTACGGTCCAATTGCCATCGAGCCAGGTGCCGCTACTGACCGTTCGTCCAAAGGGTATCTGCGCGAAAACCCGTCGATGCGAACATCAACAGCGAAAAAACCAGCAGGGTGTGTCGAATTTTCATTGGGTCGTTTGGGTGCATTTGCTGTTTACCTGTACAAAGCGGCCTACTTTATTGCGAAACGGACCAATGCTAAACATGCAGCAACGCATTGCACAGGAACGTTACCGGCACGTTCCAAAAAAGGTGGAAAAAATCGGGTGTATTCGAAACGCGCACGCCCCATAAGGCCCGTTTGTAGTACCGCCTTCAGGCGGAAACAACTCGCAGCAGGTCATTCCGGCTAAAGCAGGTACTACGAACCGAGCGCACCACTCTGTCAATGTGGCCATGTGTGAACCATCGATCTCAAGTAGTCGTCGATTACCAGAGACGATTGCCTGAATTCGGCAACGCTACGAAAGCTGCATCTCACGCCGCCGGCGGAAAGAGATACCAAAGAGCGCCAGCGAGAGCAGGGCGGCGCTGCCGGGTTCCGGTACGGCTGAAAATAGTCCAATTCGAGTGAGCCCGCTGCCGCCCGCGTCATAACTTGCAACCAGCCAACTTGATGCGTTGGACGAATCGATCAACTCCCAGCCGTTTATTCCGTTATCGGCAAACAGCGATGTGGGACGCGTGGTGCTCGATAGATAACTGAGGAGCGAGTTGTAGTCTGTATAGTCACCTTCCAGGACCAGGAAGTTACCTGCAGCAAGGTAAACGTTGTCGACATTCAGCGTTCCGCTGGTCAGCATGACCAGTTCGTTGCCAAGGTTCCCATCCTGAGAGCCAATGAACAGATCCGTGCCCTCAACCGTGCCTCCGACGATCAAGCGATTGAAATCCGCGCCGGCTCCGGCACCGATCTGGATCGAATGACCCACTCCGTCCACAACCGCCGTTGTCCCAGCAAGTAACGTCAGTTGGTTGCCATCCGTTGTGCTTCCAATAATCCAGTCAATTCGGCTTTCGAAATCAATTGCCGAATGCGTGCGAATCAAGCCTCCTCCATCCAGTGTCGTCATGTTACTGATTCGAGCCCGGTACGCACTGCCGCTATTGCCGTCTCTGAACGCTCCGACCAGTGCTAAATCTCCTGAAATACTCACTGAATAGCCAAATAGATCATTTCCTGTCCCATCAAATGCGGTCAGCTTCAGCGTTTCCGTTGCCGCTCCGCTGATATTGGCATTAAGACCCTGGAAGTAATACGCGCTGCCTGAACCACTGCCATTGTCATCGTCCAAGTACGCGCCCAACCAGCGCAGAATCTCCCGACAGGCTGACGGACCAGCCAAAAACCTCTCCACCTACCGCATCGGATGCTGTCATTTTGACGTTTTCGGTTGCCGCTCCACTGGCATTACTGCTTAGCCCACGGAAGTAGTAAGCACTGCCGGAATTGTTGCCATTGTCATCGTCCAAGTACGCACCAACTAGTGCAGAATCTCCTGACAGGCTAACAGAACTGCCAAACCCATCAAAAGCGGCGCTATCGGAAGCAGTCAACTTGACATTTTCGTTTGCCGAACCGCTGGTATTGGTGTCTAGCGCCCGGAAGTAATACGCGCTGCCGGAATTGCTGCCGGCGTCATCGTCTCTAAAGGCTCCGATTAGCGCTGAATCTTCTGACAGACTGATGGCCCTTCCAAATTCGTCGCCTGCCGCTCCATCGGATGCGGTCAGCTTGACGTTTTCGGTTACGGCTCCACTAGTATTGGAGTTCAAAGCTCGGAAGTAATACGCACTGCCAGAACTGCTTCCATGGTCATCGTCGAAGTTCGCACCAATCAGCGCCGAATCTTCAGACAGGCTAACAGAAACGCCAAACCCATCAAAAGCGGCGCTATCGGAAGCAGTCAACTTGACATTTTCGTTTGCCGAACCGCTGGTATTGGTGTCTAGAGCTCTAAAATAATAAGCGCTTCCAGAACTGCTACCATTGTCATCGTCCCCTACCGCCCCTATCAACGACGAATCTCCTGACAGGCTAACAGAACTGCCAAACCTATCACCAGCGGCGCCATCGGAAGCAGTCAACTTGACATTTTCGTTTGTCGCACCACTGGTGTTGGCTGCCAATGACCGGAAATAATACGCACTACCTGATTCGAAGTCATTGTCATCGTCAAGGTCCGCCCCAACTATCGCCGAATCTCCGGACAGGTTGACGGAAAAGCCAAACTGGTCGCCATTGGCAGCATCGGATGCTGTTAGCTTTTGAGCATATACCGAAGCGGTTTGTGTCAATAAGGCGCCAGTGAACAGACTGAGTATCAAAAGGTCTCGGCGGCAAAACATCAGACAGTTGCTCCGGTTACTGGATGTTGAAAATTGGTGTTCGAAATGTTCGATCCGACGGTCGCGACAACCTTGAAGAGAGTCACTCTCAAGATTGACTGACGTTCAACCGTAATCGTCAAGCAACCCATTGCACAGGAACGTTACCGGCACGTTTGCAAAAGATGGAAAAAATTGGGGTGATTTCGAAACGCGCATGCCCTTAGGGCCCGTTCGTAGTACCGCCTTCGTGCGGAATCACATCGCTGCCGATCACCCCCCGATGATTCAGCGCGATAACGCAATGGCCTCTCTTGGGACGCGAAGAACCGCGTTTTTTACAATAATTGCTCGCGGCAAACTTCAAAAATGACCTTTTTGGGCGCGCTTAACTACCCCCCCAAAGGACACCTTTGTTAAGCTAAGTGAATTTCATCACGATACGAGTTTAGTTATGCAAAATCGAAGATCAACGAAAACCGCCTCTGTTATTGCAGATGGCGCGAAGATCGTTTTGCTGCGCCAACAGGCGGGCTGGACGCAACAGGATTTGGCTTGCCAATCAGGATATAGCGAACGCCTGATTCGCAAGCTGGAAAATCAACTCCCGATCCGACCCTCAACGCTTGGCGATATTGTCCATTGCCTTCACGAGCGTCTCGGCTTGGCTAGTTGGGACCTGTCCGAATATTGCAGAGATTTGCCAATGGGAACGGGCGAAGGGCAAAACACGGAATCGAGCGACGCAGCGTCGCGACTGCAGGAGTATGTGGAAACAGTTTTTGTCCAGCGACGGATCGATCATCTACCTGAATTCATCAGCCCAACGATTCAATTCCGCGCTGAAGGCGCAAGTTTACAAGGGATCGAAATTATCGAACAACGCGCTCGCGCGTTTCTTGATGGCTTCAACCCGATCGAATTTCAGTTTGAACGAATCATTGAAACGGGCAACACCGCGATTGGCAACTGGCATGTCAACATGCAACACACGGGAACGTTTTTGGAAATCCCCGCGACCAATCGATGGGTCAGTGTCCGCGGCAGCTTCATCGCGACGTATGTTGATGGACTGTGCGTGGAAGCCGAAGATCAGTTTGATGTGGAAAGCATCATTCGTCAGATTCGTGACGAACCCCAACGCACCATCCTGCCCAGCGACTAGTTGAATCGCTGAGTAGTGGATTGTTCGGCCGTTCGTGCAGGACATTCCGGCTAAAGCCGGTACTACAAGCCATGTGCATTCCAGTTCCGTTTTGCGTAACGGTGTGAACTATCGATTGCGACGACCATGTCCGTCTGGAACAACGGACCTCGATGCAAACGATTACGCTTGTTTTTTAATCAGCGCGAGATAGAAGCCGTCGTAAAGATCGCTGGGCATGATGCGCTGGGTTTGCGCGACGGTGGGATGGAATTCGCGATCATCAAATTGGGTCAGCCCCGAGACGGCCGGTACCTGATGTTCGGCCAACGATTTGCCATCGATGCGAATCGGCAAGATCGTCGCGGCATCTTCTGTGACCTCAAGCAAACGCGACACGACGCCTTCGTTTTCTTCTGGTGCAAAGCTGCATGTGGAATACAACATCCGACCACCAGGACGCAGCGACTCAAACGCACTTTGGATCAAGCCGATTTGTTTACGGCTTGTCTCGCGAATCTTGCGCGGCCTCCAGGTTGTAAACGATTCGGGATCGGCAAGCGAAAAACGCGCTTCGCCACTGCACGGCGCGTCCAGCATGACGCGATCGAAACGCGGCCCGACTTTCTTGCCCACCGTCCGGCCATCGGTCATGTAGTATTTCGCGATCGTTACGCCTTGGGCTTTCAGATTTGCCTGCAATCGAAAAAACCGTTTGCGAATCGGCTCAACGCAAGAAAGCAAACCGTCGTTGTTCATCAGCGCGGCGAGATGCGCGGCTTTGCCACCCGGTGCCGCCGCCAAATCGAGCACTTGCTCTCCGGGTTGCGGGTCGAGAATGATGGCGGCAAGTTGACTGGAGAGGCTTTGCAGATAGAACGACCCTTGTTCCGCTTGCGGCAGGCCTACCAGTTGATCGCGATCCTCCTGGGAGATGGCAAACGAATGATCGGACCAGGAGACGGGGACTCGCGATGGGATGTCCGGTAATGGTTGCTGACCAAGAGGATTGAATCGGACGGCGGGGCGACGTGATTGCTCGAACGATACGAGAAACGCGTCCAACTGGTCTGGAGCGACGACGAGTTTCATTCGTTCGACGAATTCTGGCGGAAGCTGTGTCAAATTCGAGTCGTCAGCCGCATCACGATTTCGCACGAATCTCGTTCCGCTTACGATCAAACGTTGATAGATAGAGCAGCCTGAAATTCGCTGGTGTTGCGAATCGAATCAAAGTCGGTTTCGTCGGCAACCAGATTTCGGTAGCTGGGATCGATTTCCAGAGCGTTGGACAGATGTTGGCAGGCTTCCGCCGTTTGTTTCTGGATCGCAAGGTAACAAGCCAGATTATAATGTGCGATGGCACTTTCTTCTTCGACCTGAATGGCTTCACGCATCACACGGATCGCGTCGTTCACCCGATTCAAGCGTTTGTAGCACCAAGCCAGAGCAAGCAGGGTGTGCAGATTTTCGGGCTCCATCTCCTTGGACTCCTCGAGGAGACGACCGGCCTCTTCAAATCGACCAGCGGCGCGATGAGCCTGACCCTTCAGGAACAAAATGTGCGGAAGAAAGCCGTGCGGATTCTCAACGGCATCCAGGCATTCGATGGCACGCGTGGCGAGTGTCTCGATGTGCTGTCGATCAAGTTGCCAACGGTCATCAAAAACGCTCATCAGATCGAGATAGCCTTCGGCCTCCCGGATCAGCTGTTTTCGTTTGACACGTTCCTGATTCAACATTTTTCTTCTCTGTGTTTGGTGAGTGTTCCTGTATCTATTCTACATTGCGACCAAATCATTGACGGCAAATTCGGTTTGCAGGAAAAAACTCCGACCTAATTGTTCACGAACAGTTGTGTGACGAGCACTTGGCGACTCTTTCGCTTGTTAACGATTTGGCAACATGCGCCGCCATTCATAGTCAACAAACGTTGACTTTTGTCAACGTGGTAACCGGACCATGTTGATTCCATGCAACATCCGCTTCGCAAAAAACAGGCCTTTTCTGGTAACTGCCGCAATGGCGCTGATTTTGCATCTTGCGAAATCGTCACTTCGTTTCTCTTTGACGTTTCAGGGGTCGGTAATGTTCACCGTTTTTGGAAAACTCTTCCACGTCGGACTTTTTTCACTCGCCACCGTTTGGGGTTGTGCGTTTCAAACAGGTGACTCAGGATCTGTGGTCAAGGTTGACACTTCGGAAAACCCCTATCGCTTGACACATTTTGGCTGGCAGGACGCCCGGGAATGGACGATTAGCTACGAAGATGCAACTCGTGAATTCGTTCACCCGGTCGTCGTCTCGTTTGGACTGATCCTGCTGGTTGCGGGTGTGGTGGTCTGGTCCAGCGAAGAAGATGAAATCTGCCGTTTGCTGGGTCGACGGTACGTGCCAGCCCATTGTTTTTCGCGAACAAGCAAATCCTGACGTTCCGTTGTCACAAGGCTGCATGCAGTCGGTATTGGTCAGTAACTAACACTGTCCAAATCGAAAAGGCACCACGTCAATGCAGATTCAACAACGCCATACATTGTTTTCAAAAACGGACGACGTCTGTCTCGACGATAACGGAATCTATCGTCAACAAGATGGGCGTGAGACTAAACGCATCGCCTTTGCGGACATCACCGGGATTCAGTTGTTGTTTGAGGGTCATTCGCAGGCCCATCACAAAACGGTTTGTCGCTGCGTGGTTCGCGCGGGTCATCGTTCATTGACATTTTCGAATGCACTGTTTGGAAAAAGCCCGCCTGAAATGGACGCGCAGTACATTCAAATGACAGAACAATTGCACAAGCGACTCCCTCCGGGCAATCAGGTTACACTTCGCCAAGGCAGCAACGTCTGGTACCTGATGGCATGGATCGGAATTGCCAGCATCGTTCTGGGGGGATTGTTGATTGCCGCCGTATTGCTCTTTGATTCTGGAAGTATCTCGCAACGAAGTCTGATTCGTGCGCTGGCCGTTGTCGGTTTTTCAGGCGCCGGGTCAGGAATATTCTTGCCGTTGCTCAAACGGGGACGCGCCAAATCGTATTCGCGCGATTCCTTGCCCAGCGCGTTTCTACCAAGCTAAAGGCTGGGTAAATCGATGACATTCAGAAGGCTGGGCCTGCGACTTCGTTTGCGGGTATCGCTAAAGCAACGAATAGTGAATTGATCCGATTTCTCAGGAACGTGCGACGAGGGATTCGTTGCCTCATCCACTACGTGAGCGGCAATCGGCTAGACGGTAATCGCTTGCGCGGGAACGGGGTAATGATTGCACGTTTCTGAGACCTCACCGCGTACGCGCGATTGAACGTTTGCATCGGTGATGTTTTTCAAAACGTCGAGAATCCACGTGCCAACCTGTTTCATTTGCGTCGGGCCCATTCCACGCGTGGTCAACGCAGGTGTGCCGATTCGAATGCCACTCGGATCCATCGGCTTCCGCTGATCGTACGGAATCATGTTTTTGTTAACGGTGATTCCGCATTGGTCCAATGTTTCCTCGGCTTCTTTGCCGCCGATTCCGAATGGCGTTACGTCCACCAGCAACAGGTGATTGTCGGTGCCGCCGGAAATGACTCGCAAGCCGCCGGCCATCAGGACATCGGCCAACGTCCGAGCGTTGTCGATCACAGTCTGGCAATAGGTCTTGAATTCAGGCTTCATCGCTTCGGCGAAACAGACGGCCTTGCCGGCAATCGCATGGACCAGCGGACCGCCTTGGCATCCAGGGAACACGGTGCGATTGATGTCTTTGGAATAGGTTTCACGCGACAGAATCAATCCTCCGCGCGGACCGCGAAGAGTCTTGTGTGTAGTCGTGGTCACGTAGTCGGCCACGGGAACCGGATTGTTGTAAAGGCCTGCAGCAACCAATCCCGCATAGTGTGCCATGTCGACGAACAATTTGGCGCCGACCTCGTCGGCAATTTCGCGAAATCGCTCGTGAGGAATTTCGCGTGGGTAAGCACTCGCGCCGGCAACGATCAGTTTTGGTTTGTGCTCTCGTGCCAAACGTGCCACTTGATCGAAATCAAGGCGATGATCGTCTTCTTTGACGCCATAATGAAAGAAGTTATACAGTTTGCCAGAAATATTGAGCTTCATGCCGTGAGTCAGGTGACCGCCGTGAGCCAGATCGAGCCCCAGAATCGTATCGTTGGGCTCGACGCAACTGAAGTAAACAGCTTGATTGGCTTGCGAGCCGCTGTGAGGTTGGACGTTGGCAAACTCAGCGCCAAACAGTTCCTTGGCGCGGTCGATTGCCAGTTGCTCAATCTTGTCGACCACTTCGCAGCCACCGTAATAGCGACGCCCCGGATAACCCTCGGCGTATTTGTTGGTGAGGATCGAGCCAACCGCTTCCATCACGGACGGGCTGGTATAGTTCTCGCTGGCGATCAGTTCCAAACCATCGGTCTGACGATGGGCTTCCGCATTGATCAGTTCAAAGATTTCGGGGTCGTGACTCGAAAGAAAGGACATGTCGGATTCGCCAGTCAGTTGGAAAACAAGATTCAAAAGCCGCTATATTCGTTCATTTCAGCGGACAAGAAATCATGATTTTCGTTGGTCGGCGTTCAAAGTCAATCGGCGGCAGCCAGATCCAACTCGTATTGTTTGATTTCTGGTTCCAGCATCTCAAACAACGGTTGCAAGTCGGTTGAAAATCGATTCCATCGGCCGAAAGACGATTCGTACAACGGTCGACGAACCTGCGCGGCACTGGCGGTCAAGACATGGCTGCTTGCGTCCTGAGGTTCCAAACAGGTTGCGGACCACGCCAAGCCCGTTTCGGCAACCATTCGACGGATTTGATTCTCGGGTTGGGTAACCAGATGCTCATAGAACACTTCCGTCCAAGGCCGCGCAATACGTTTTGCCAGAGTTGTTGCATTCGAGCATGATGGCGCACCATTCCCGCGATGTTCTCCAGTGAACTCGTTTCCCAGCGAAGTCGTTCGTCGTTGAACAAGACGCTGAAACACGAGATGGCAATATCGCGTGGATCGCGACGGCAATAAATGATCGGCGACTCGGGGAATGCGATCCGCGCGAGCCCAGGAAATTGAAGTTATCCGGCATCTTGTCGATCACAAACGGCGAATCCAATTTGCGAGCGCAGGTTGGCCAAATAGTCGTCGCGAATCTGAGCGGCGATGCTTTGTAACGAACATTCCGAAACATCGCCTGGTGGATCCAAAACTCCCAATCGGTTGATCGCGTCAAAGAGCCAAGTCTGTTCATCGACACTGTCGATCTCGGGATGGCTCGCAAGGATTTGAGTGGCAATCGATGTTCCACTCCGCGGCAAGCCAACCACAAATAATGGATTCGATCCCGCAATGGCCGATGGCGCTGCTTGGGCCGTGTGTGAGGAAAACAACGAATGGATTCGTTCAATCTGAAGGTCCCGCTGACGCTGCAGGTCGGCAAACTGCTGATTAAGGTCACCTGCCATCTGCGAGTTGCCTTTGCGATAGTGATCGAAGGCAATGTGATTTGCTTGATTTTGTTCGAAATGATGCCCCAGCGCAAATTCAAGTCGAGCGACACGAGCGCTTAGGCTGGGAATGCCGCGCATATCGCGCAACAATTGTTCGATTGATTGAATCTGTTCGGACGAGAAATGATACTTGCCGGCAAGTGCGAGTTGCCCCAGAGAAAAATAAATGTTTGGCTGGTTCGGATTGACATATAGCGAGACCTCAAAGGCCTTGATCGCGGACTCCATTTCGCCAACGGCCAAATAGACGTTGCCCACTTCTTGCAACGTCGAGTCGACGGCAAAGTCGGCATCGAGTGCCACCTGGAAGTGCTCCAGCGACTCATTGGTTCTGCCCAAAGCTGCCAATGCAACGCCGCGCCGAAAATGCGCGGCGATGAAGGTCGGATCAATGTCGATGGCCCGCGACGCTAAAGACTCTGCTTGTTCAAATTTGCCTTGGCCATGAAATATAGCAGCTAGGTTGGTGAAGTACTCGGCGTCGTTTCGAAGATCGATCGCGCGTTCGATGCACTGAATCCCTTGTTGATCCCGACCCGATTGATGCGCAACGAGCCCTGCCAGGTGCCAAGCATCGGCATGTTCGGGGCTGGCGTTCAAGACGGCTGCGTAGCCTTTGGCTGCTGTGGCCAAGTCGCCGGATTGGTGAGCTTCGACGGAAGCCGAGAAAAGTTGTTCGATGGAATTCATGCAGTAGAAATTGGGTTGAGTCGTTCAAAGTTTGAGCAACGCCATTTGATATTCTGCATCGACCGGCTTTTCACAATGCCTTAGCAAGACCACGGCAAGTCGGTTTTTAACGGGCGATTCATGGGTTTTGCTGGCGAAACGGTGCTAGCGAATGGGTTGAACTTCTGTCGCGCGAGTGAAGGATTATTCAATCTAACCAAATCGTCGCAAAATGTTGTTGCGGACGTTCAAGAGCGTGATTGTTGGTCAGGCAGTCCCCCGACTTGTTTGTTGTAACTGGGTGACTGCAGAGCATGGCCACGCAAAGCAGAGGCCAGGGCACCCAATCAATTCTTGTCCCAAGGCATGGCACGCTTTGGCATGTTCTTGTCATGCATCACTTTCGGGGCAGGGGAGTGCTGGCAACTCAACCACAAAGGTTGTCTTTCCATCGAGATGCATCCAGGAAACCTCTCCATCGTGATCCTCGGTCACATTGCGAACGATGGAAAGTCCCAAGCCAATGCCATCCGTTTTCCCCGAGGCCAGTGGTTCAAACAGACGGTCTGCAATCTCGGGCGCCGGTCCTGGTCCATTGTCGATCACTTGCAATTCGTGTTTGTCGAATTCATTCGTCGTCAATGTGATGGTGACCTCTGGATTTGCGGGGGAACTTGACTGCACTGCTTCAATGGCGTTCAGGATCAAATTCAATAGCAACTGTTCCAAGTCATCGCGATTTCCCGTGACGCAGCAGGCGCTTCCAGGCATTCGACATTTCAGCTGAACATGAGCGTGACGTGCTGCCGGTTCAACCAACGGTAACAAGTCGGTGATTAGACGATTTAGTTCCACGGGAGAGTGAGGCGACGCATTTGGTTTCGCAACATCCAGAAACTTTTTGAGGTAGCGCTCCATAAGCGACAGCTGCCGCAGTGCCACCTCCAGACTTTCGTCGGCGTTGTTGGGGCATTCGTTCTGGTGAAACTCCAACGCAAGCTTCGCTCCCGTCGCTGCATTTCGAAGCTGATGGGCGAGGCCGCCGCCTAACAATCCAAGCGTGTGAACTTGTTCGGTCTGACGTATCCGTTGTTCGTATTCGTTCAACCGAAGTGCCATTTGATTGACGGCCATGGCTAAATCGCGAACCTCGTCATTGCGTGAGGGCAACGGCAACTGTTCGAATCTTCCGTCGGCGATATGGGCAACTTGATCGCGCAAAGTTTTGAGCGGCCGGACCATTCGGGCGACGACGGCAACTAACAGGAGCGAAAGGAAGAGGCTGGCGATGCCGCCAATCACTACAGACGGCCACACAGCGCTGCGCAGTTCGCGCTGAAGTTCGTTTTGCGGATAGAGAATGTGAAGCGAATTGATACTCGCCGTTCTTCCATCTCGAACTTTTACGACAGTGTGAAAGTAGTTTTTATCTTCTAGCTCAATGGGCTGGAGTTCGCGTGACGATGCAGCGAGGTTACGACTGTTTGGATCCAACGTATTATGGCCTCGGCCAAGAGTGGCCAAGTTACCGTCAGCAGCCAAGTTGCCTTCAGGAGAGGACAAGTTGCGATTTGGAATCATTTCTGGTTGAGAAAATGGCTTCAGCGTCTCAGATAGATTTGCTGAGGGTAACGTTGCGACGCGTACCTCGCCGTCCTGTCCCGTCACAACCAGTTCGGCTCCGGTGAGGTCCTTGAGCTGTTGCACCACTGAGTCGGTCAACGGAAATGAAGCTCTGGAAAACAAGTCCGCTACAGCCAGGCATCGGGCCTCGATTTGACGCTTTCGTTCGGTAGCCATCGAGCGAGCGAACATCCACGACATGACCATGATCGTCAAAAGAACGATGATCAAGGTCGGTATCAGGACTTGGGACTGCAGTGAGTTCCGCATGGTGCTGCTTCAAACAGTAAAAACGTCATTTTCGCCGACAACGATACCTTAAACGCCGCCAGTAAGGATACACGGCTTGATTCCAATCAGGGTCCCCAAAACGAACGACAAGCACTGCGACCTCTCGATGCCAGTCACCTTTATTGGCATCAAAGCTCTGTCGATTTTTCCAACGTCGCTGTCGAAATAATGCATACGGTTCGAATGGGCGATTGTTTTTCGTCTTGAAAAAATGGGAAACACGTTTCCGTATACACGTATTTCAGGAACTTTGCACGGTATTCGGGAACTTTTTCAATCAGACATGTATTTGGCATGTGTTTTGCCAAATTTGACGGGCTTTAGCGCTACGGCAAACCGTTTTTGAAAGCTTTGGGGAGACTTAACCTTGTTGATCGCTAATCGCCGTCATGGATTCACGCTCATCGAACTATTGGTAGTCATCGCGATTATTGGCATTCTGGTGGGGATGTTGTTGCCAGCCGTGCAGCAGATTCGCGAAGCGGCAAGACGCACGGGATGCCTGAACAATCTGCGTCAGATGGGGATGGCCTGCCACAACTATTACTCGACGCGCAATCACTTTCCGCCAAGCGCTGAAGTTCCGCCAGGAACGACGTTTTCGGGAAACAATGGCTCTTGGTCGATTCACGGGCGTCTCCTTCCATTTGTTGAACAAGCGAATGCGTACGACATGGTTGATCTCAATGTCGCGTGGGATGCCCAATCCGCTACCGGGATTCCTACCCTGCGAATTCCCTTGTTCCTGTGTCCCAGCGAAGTCAACGATATGGTTCGCACGAACAGCAGTGGGCCATATGTCTATCCACAGAATTATGGCTTTAACATGGGTGACTGGCTGGTGTATGACCCAACCGGTGCTCAACGACCACGGGGTCCGTTTTATGTAAACAGTAAAGTCAAGAACGTCCTTGATGGCACCAGCAACACACTGTGTGCGGCAGAGGTTAAGGCATTTACGCCCTACATTCGCAACACGGCCGACCCTGGTTCAGTAGCTCCAACGGACCCCAATGCCTTTGATGGAATGACCGGGCAAACCAAGCTGGGACCCGACACAAACAGTTGCACCGGACATACGGAATGGCCAGATGGTCGTGTTCATCACAGCGGATTCACAACTGTATACACGCCTAACACCAAAGTGCCTTACAACTTTGGCGGCCAATTGTACGACATTGATTTCAACTCGCGGCAAGAAGGAAGTCACTTGACCCAGCCATCTTATGCTGCGGTGACCGCTCGCAGTTATCACCCAGGGAATCTCGTCAATGTGAATTTCCTCGATGGCTCGACCCATACGTTGTCGGGTGCCATTGAACTTTCTGTTTGGCGAGCACTTTCGACCATTCAAGGCGGCGAGGTCATCGATCACAGCAAACTCGATTTGTAGTTGCCAAAACTCATATCCCAACGCTTCGTGCCAAACGAAACGCCCTATTCCCTGGGCTCGACGGGCAATCAAACATGGTTGCCTGTCGTTTTTTACAGACACTACCGGAAAAAACCCGTTTGATTCGGCGCAGCCGCAACCTGCCGTATTCCGTTAAATTGGTTGGACAGTGTGCGATGGCAGTGCAATGAATTTCAAAGTCGCAAAGTGGTGCGGCGGCATTAAACGATGGTTGAAAAAGTGTCATGACGAAACAGTCCCAACAAACCAAACTGGAGCCTGTCAAATCGGGATGGCGCAACAAGCTATACGAAGTCATTTTCGAGGCTGACACGTATTTGGGGATCGCGTTTGATGTACTGTTATTGATCGCGATTGTCAGTAGCGTACTGATCGTTTGCATCGAAACGACCTATCCCAAAAACCATCCGCGAATTGCGCAGTTGGAAGCATTGGAGTGGTTCTTCACCAGCTTGTTTATTGTTGAGTATGTATTGCGGATCGTTTGCGTTCGCAATCCGTGGCGATACATCACCAGCTTTTTTGGCATCATCGATTTACTGGCATGCCTGCCGGGAATCTTGATGTTGTTTTCGGTCGATGCGACGTCGATGTCCGTCGTGCGGTTGTTTCGTATCATTCGTGTGTTTCGTCTGTTCAAGTTGGGGTGGTTCGTTTCGGAGGCAGACGATCTGGGGCGGGCTGTCTGGAGGGCTCGGGCAAAGATTATTGTTTTCCTGACGATTGTCCTGATTACCGTCACCATAGCTGGCTCGCTGATGTACGAACTGGAGCGGCATCATAATCCGCAATTTGAATCGATCCCACAAGCTGTGTATTGGGCCGTTGTGACCATGACGACCGTTGGCTACGGTGACATTGTCCCCAAATCGATTGCTGGAAAATTCCTTTCCGCTGTCTTGATTGTGATTGGCTACAGCTTGATCATCGTTCCAACAGGTTTTGTTTCTGCGGAATTGGTTGATAAAAAAACTGCGCCGCTCACCACCCGCGTTTGCGAATCGTGTTTTCGCGAAGGTCACGATGCCGATGCACGGTTTTGCAAATGGTGCGGATCGCATCTGTCGTAGTTTCCAGTACTGAAGAGTGTTTCATTTTCACAGAGCGGATATGTGAGCGTGCCAAAACAGTTGTTAATTATTGATGACGAAGAATCGATCTGCTGGGGGCTAAAGAAGCTCGGCATCGATCTGGGCTGCCAGGTGTTCGTGGCATCTTCGGCCGAAGAAGGCATCGAGATTGCCGAACGCGAATCTCTTGATGCGATTGTTACTGACGTCCGGTTGCCGGGAATGTCGGGACTCGAAGCCATGCATCGATTTCGCGAACTCCAGCCAACCATTCCGATTGTTGTGATGACGGCGTATGGCGATTTGAAAACCGCAGTGGAAGCCGTTCGTCTTGGTGCATTGGAATACATGGTCAAACCGTTCTCGGTCGAGACTGCGCGAGCGGCCATCACACGCGCGCTTGATGTTCCTGCTTCGCAATCAACGACGGTTGACAAGGTTGAGCCTGAGTCCGCGGTCGAAGGGTTTGTGGCAGAAACACCTATCATGCAGGAGGTTTTCAACCGCATTGCTTTAGCCGCGGCATCGCCAGCACACGTCCTGATCACAGGTGAAAGCGGCACCGGCAAGGAGTTGGCGTCGCGCGCCATTCACAAATTCAGCGATCGATCCAATGGCCCCTTCGTGGAGGTCAATCTGGCGGCGCTGAGCCCAACGCTTGCGGAAAGTGAATTGTTTGGACATGTGCGTGGTGCATTTACGGGTGCAGAACACGACCGCACGGGATTGCTGGTTCAAGCCGACGGCGGAACCCTTTTTCTGGACGAAGTGGCTGACATTCCGCTACCCATCCAAATTAAACTCTTGCGGGCCATTGAAAATCAAACCGTGACGCCGGTCGGTAGCAACCAACCCGTTACCACTCGATTCCGAGTCATTGCGGCAACGCATCGCAATCTCAACGAGCTCATTCGCGAGGAAGCGTTTCGCCACGACCTGTTTTTCCGATTGGCTGGATTTCAAATCGAGTTGCCTCCCCTGAGAAATCGCGTGGCAGACATCGAGCCGCTTGCCAGGTTTTTCTTGAACTCGTTATCGCACGAACCATCGAAGGCTCGATTGCTGACATTGCCCGCCGTTCAAGAAATGAAGAAACGCAAATGGTGGGGTAATGTTCGTGAGTTGCGCAATGCGATGCAACATGCAATGATCGTTTCCCGTGGCGGTTCCATTTTGTCGGAACACCTACCTGCACCAATGGAGCCACACCTCGCGGAAATCTCGGATACCGTGGAAAATCGGATACAGGGCCTTTTGAAGGAATGGACCCATCAAACGCTTGCAACGGAAACCTCTATCGACGATTTGTACGAACGTCTTTTGAAACTTGTCGAACCGCCTGTGTTGAGCACCGTGATGGAACTCAACCAAAACCAGTTCGTTGCAGCCGCCAAAATCCTTGGGTTGCACCGAACAACATTGAAGAAAAAAGTCGACGACCTTGGGTGAGGTATGTTGGCGCGAGGCGAGCGCGATCTGTTATTCCCCAGCGTCCATACCTAACTGTTTCATCTTGCGATAAAGGTTGCTGCGATGAAGTCCCATGTTTTTGGCGGCTTCGGTCATATTGCCCCCCGCACGTTGAATGTTCCGCTCGATGAAAGACGCTTGAAAACGATCGGTCGCCTCGGTTAACGTCAGGCCGTCAGACAGAAAGGATGCGTTTTCATCCTCCGGCCTTAGCGAATCAATGAAGGGCAGATCTGCGGCATCGACATCCGGTTCGGTGGAGAGATACGCAATCCGTTCCATCATATTGCGAAGCTCACGAACGTTGCCGGGCCAATCGTGCGCAATTAGTCGCTTTTTAGCGGCCGCTGTCAAACGAGGTGCTTTCCTGCGTACCTTGACAGCAAACTGTTCGAGAAAATGTTCGGCGATTTGGATCACATCGTCGCCCCGTTCTCGCAGCGCCGGCAGGTGAATGGACACAACATTCAAACGAAAAAACAGGTCCTCGCGAAATTTCTTCTCGCGTACCAACTCTGCCAAATTCTGGTTTGTGGCCGCCAGGACGCGGGCGTTGGTGGGAATGGGCGTGCTGCCGCCCACTCGAACCACAACTTTTTCTTCGAGAACTCGCAACAATTTTGCTTGCCCGCTCAGACTCATGTCTCCGATTTCATCGAGAAACAACGTTCCGCCGTTGGCTAATTCGAATTTGCCCACGCGCGTCTGATGGGCATCGGTAAACGCACCTTTTTCGTGGCCAAATAACTCGCTTTCCAATAGTGTCTCGGAGATCGCTGCACAATTCACGGCCACGAGCACCTGGTCGCGACGACTGCTGAGATAGTGAACCATTTGAGCGGCGACTTCTTTGCCCGTCCCGTTTTCGCCCGTAATGAGAATCGCCAAATCGGTATCGGCTACCCGGCTGATCGTCTTTTTTACTTGTTCAATCTCAGGTGACGTGCCGATCCAAGAAACCTGATTCTGTGCTTGATCGGCGACCTGCTTTTTCGATGCAACGAGCTGTTCAACTTGTTGCGTGTTTTCGATCGCGATCGCTGCATGCGCTGCCAATTCCTGCAACGTCGCTTCGTCGTCGTTGTCAAAATTGCCGAACAGCTTGTTCAAGACTTCAAAGGCACCGATCGTTTTTCCGGCAGCATTGAATATCGGAACGCAAATCAGGTTGCGTGTTTTGAACTGCAACGCCCGATCGACATCCCGGTGAATCATTGCCTGTTCGCTGGCGACGTCGGCATCGACGCGTTGCGGGCTCTCGGTTTCAATCGCGCGTCCGACGACACCGGCGTGTAAGGGGATGCGCAACTCCCCCTCTTCCACTCCCAGTGCTGGTTTTCCAATCAATGTCTGTCGCGAGGCATCTACCAGGAAAATGGTCGCTCGCTCGGCTTTGAGAAATTTTGTTGCCGATTCGGCGACATTGAACAACAGCTCATCTTTGTTTCTGCTCTTGCTCCATTTGACCGTTGCATCGAGCAGCTCACGGAATCGTTCGGAGCGATGTTTTAATCGCGATTGAATGCGAATCCATTTCTCGATCCGACCAACGACCGCCGCAATGCCGTCAAATTCGGCAAGCGAAATCCTCGTTTGGGTGTTCGTCCAGTTTCCAACCAACAGGAGTCCGGGCTGACTGGCGTCGATAGGGGCTGCCATAGCATCTGCCTCTTGACCGGCTTTGTCTTGATCCAAAACGTCGGCCAACCACTCAGTGGAAACGTTGGTTGGTGAATTGTCCGGAAACAAGGTTCGCCATTGCCCCTTGGTGCCTTGGACCAAACGCAGTTCTTCGGCGCCAGAAGCCGTCTGGGCCTGGGAAAGGAGTTCGGCAATTGCGGAATTCGCGTCCGCAATTTCGGTATTTTTGGATATCCAAGACGTCAGGAGTTGCTTCCCGCGCGGAGAATTTTCGATACGTTCGACCAGTGAAGTTGGCATTTTCGTCGATTGGTCCCCATGAACAGGTGCGTTCGTTTCGTTAAACTGTTGAATTCGAAACCTGACCGAAAGATGACAGCCTTGAGCGTAGTCATTTTGATTCCAGTTATCTAGGGAGCCAGCCATCATGGGCCTGTTTAGTGGCAAAAAAGGACTGATCTTGGGCGTCGCGAACGATCGATCCATCGCTTGGTCGATTGCGGAATACATTTTGAACGAAGGCGGCGAATGCGGTTTTACCCATCTGCCCGACCGAGAGGATGACGAAAAGAAGAAAAATCGTCGACGCGTTGAAAAATGCATCGAAGGCAAGGCCGGTGCTAAATTCCTGGTACCTATGGATGTGCAAAACGACGACAATATTCGCAGTGTCATGTCGACTGCGGGCGAGCACTTTGGCAAGATCGACTTTCTATTGCATTCGATCGCATACGCCGATCGCGAGGACTTGCAGCGGGACACCATAGAAACCAGTCGCGAAGGTTTCAAAATGGCGATGGACATTAGCGTTTACAGCCTATTGGCCGTTTGTCGCGAGGCCCGCGAGATTCTGAATGACCGAGCTTCCATCGCGACAATGACCTACTTTGGCGGGGAAAAATGCGTGCCTGGATACAACGTCATGGGGGTTTGCAAGGCCGCATTGGAAGCGTCAATGCGTTACCTTGCCTACGACCTTGGTCCCCGAGGAATTCGGGTCAACGCACTAAGTGCCGGTCCACTGAAAACGCTGGCCGGCAGTGCTGCAGGCGTGAACGAAATGCTCAAAATGTACGAACATGTTGCCCCGCTCGCTCGTAATATTACTCACGAAGAAGTGGGTAAATCGGGTGCGTTCCTACTGTCCGACCTGTCGGATGGAATCACGGGCGAAACACTGCACATCGACGGTGGTTACAACGCCATGGGTTCGCCTGGACGCCTTGTCCAGCAACTAAGCTAATTGCTTTGCAGAAACTGCCTGAATTGAACATTGACCGCACGGCGCTCGAACGTCCGTGCAGTTTCCATTTGGCACGCAGAATCGCCCATTCATGTAAAAATGAAACCGTTGTGACGGTCCGAGCTATGGCATCGATTGGCCCTTTGGCCGACAAGTCGGTAAAACGACTTGCATGCCCGGTTTGGCTTGATAATCATGGTGTGGTTGGACTGATATTTTCCGGAACGGCTGGGGCCGACTCGGCGTCCATGTGATTGTTTGGAATTTTTTTGGGAGATTAATTTTATGTCGGCTTCTGGTGGTTCCGGAATGATTGTACGGCTGACGATTCTTATCGCCATCCTTTTGACTTGTATTGGAATCTGGATCTACGACTCAAACGTTCGTGGTCCGCAAATTGAGGCAAGCGTTGAAAAGTTTTTTAATTTGACGAACCTGGAAACCGAGGACGGTCACGGTCTTCCCAAGGACTTGGTGCATGAGCAAACGGGCCAAGCGCCTGCCGAAGAGTTTAAGGCTGGTGACTTCGACGTCGAGCGTTACCAGTTTTCAAGAACCCTTCCATTTATGCCAAGCACTTCGCTTTATGCCGTTTACAAGGACGACGTGCTAAAAGGCATCATGCAAGGTGATCGCCCAACGGAAGAAAAATTGATTGAAAAGTACGCTGGCGGCGGATTGAAAGTCAACCTGAATGATTATACAGGCCCTGGCATGAGACCAAACTTGCCTGCTACTGGCGCCGGAGGTGGTGGCGGTGGAGGCGGTAACCGCGCAAACAACGACGATGACTCCAAAGAGAATGATAACGGCGACAAGAAAGAAGAAGGCGCGGACGATGACAAGGACGACGAGGGCGCTGGTGGAAAAGCTGACGACGATAAAGCCGAAAGCGAAAAAGCCGAAAGCGAAAAAGGCGATGGTGAAAGCGACGACGACAATCGGTAGTCTTGCTTTCGCTGTGCAGATTTCCTAAGCGAAATCATCTCAATAGAATAGGGCACCCAGTCAAATGACTCGGTGCCCTTCTATTTTTAGCAACTTCAAATTCGACGTTTCAATCATAGATGTCGAAAGGCCGTTTTACGACTACTTGCCGCCGCCTTCTTCACCTTCGGAATCGTCGTCCTCGTCTTCTTTGTCATCGTCGCTTGCTTCCACCAAGCCTTTGACGATCAATTGCTTTTTGATTGCCTTGGTCAGTCCCTTTCCGCGAAGCTGGCGAGACAGAGCCAAGATTTCGCCGCTGTCACCATCGACCAGCATCACAAAGGGAATCGCGCTCACGTCATGCTGATTTCCCAGCGATGTGTTCCATCCCTTTCCTTCGTAGATTTGTGGCCAAGGCAGTTCTTTGTCCTTGCGATACTCTTGAAGCTTTTCCGTCATATCTTCCTGATCAAAGCTGATGCCAAGTATCTCAAAGCCTTGATCATGCCAATCGGCATAGGCTTCTTTCATGTTAGGAATCTCACCCACACATGGCCCACACCAAGTGGCCCAGAAGTCAACCATCACGATCTTTCCTTTGTAGTCACCAGGAAAGTTGACCGTCTCACCGTCGATTGTCTGGGCTGAGAAATTTAATGCGGGTTTGCCAATACTCAAATCCGGTGGCATCGGTGCCTGGGGGAGTTCTTCGTCGGCCTTTGCGAGTGTCAGGGTTCCATCATCTGCGGAAAGCAGATAGGTGGTACCCGTAAAATTGAACGGCTTTCCCAATTCAATTCGTTCGTAGTTGCGACTGAGTTTTCCATTACCATCTCTGTCGACAGATACTGCATCGCCGTTGGACAACATCCCTGCTGCTGCGAAATCGAACTCCTGCTCATCCAGTCGAACTGTGTATTCCGTTCCGAAATCAAAGTAATACAGCAACGTATTTTTCAATTGCTCGCGGCGTGAGTCCGTTGGATCGAAACGGTATGCGTTGACCGCTCCGACTTTTCCTTCTGCCAATTGAATTTTTGTTTCACCGGAATAGAACGTCAGTCCGTCGCGATCCTCGCTTTTCCAACTCGACTCGGGATCGTTTGTCAGGTCGCCGTCGCCGTTGGTGTCGACATACAGCTTTGCTTCGCCTTCCTCGGGTTCGTCCAGGATGAAAGCCCATTTCTTGTCGCCCTGCTCAATGTAGCCATACTTGGGATTGGCCAAATCTGCGGGCGCCTTCGAAACGATATCTTCCTGCTGATCCATTTCTGCGCGAATCGGCCGATAGCCGCCCATCTTGGCAACGATTCCACTGGGCGAAAAGGTTTCCTTAACTGCTTCCTGCGCCGAAACGCCGGACGCCACGCTCACTGCGAGCAGACCGGTCGCCAAAAACTGCCACTTCATAAATTTCCTTTCGAAGAATATTGATGATCATGATTCCA
This sequence comes from Pirellulaceae bacterium, assembly GCA_041399045.1. Classification (GTDB taxonomy): domain Bacteria; phylum Planctomycetota; class Planctomycetia; order Pirellulales; family Pirellulaceae; genus BJ22. Next base: position 782,450 of record JAWKTO010000003.1, read on the forward strand.
GATCACTATAGCAGAAAGGGCGAACGCGGTTTATTTACTAAGCAACGAAACCGGAGACTCTTGAATGATCATTCTCGAAATTTGCGGAAACTACGTATTTTCGAAAATCTCAACACTTGTGACCAAAGGTGTCAGCGGTTCGATACAATGTGAATCTCAAGCCATTGCTCAACCCGTGAAACACCCAAGTAACCTTCGGGGGTCCGACATGCCTAAAAGCTACTGCATTGAACTCGAGATCGCTGGTCCTACGGCGATGTGGACTCGCCCTGATACCGGTGACGCGCCGGTGAGCTTCCTCGCACCGACGTACTCGGCGGCCAAAGGAATTCTGGAATCGATTGCGACAAAAAAACGGCAACCGCTTTCAATTGTTGGAAAAGTCATCTGACATGAACTTGGTAAATTCAAATGACTTACTACGCGCATTCTAACGCCGACCGATCCAGACACTTGTGGCAGTTGTTGTCTGCACATTTGATTGCGGTTGGCGATGGAGCGCTGCGACGAGCCAAGGAAGGCTTCTCGAAAACGCGAATAGCCTCAATTGATTTCGAGTGCCAAATGGCAGGTTGGCTGCATGACTTGGGCAAGTATCGTCCGGAGTTTCAGGACTATTTGACGGGCATACCCACAGAAAAAGAAATGCGGTATCACAAACAGGCTGGTGCGGCTCGGGCTGCCCTGTTGGGCTACCACAGCGTAGCGTTCGGCATTTCGGGGCATCACGGTGGCATGCCGAACCGATCGGATCTGAAAGACGGAATCCTGGGTCCGTCAGGAAAAGCTGTCTGCGATGCCGTGTGGGATGTTGCTGTCGCCGAAAACCCGGAGTTGATAAAGCTTGAACCAAATCCGAATCCTGAAACCACCGAGATTGAGATCGATTTCAAATCCCGGCTGATTCTGAGCGCTCTGGTCGATGCGGATTGGAGCGACACGGCCAACTACCATCGATCCATTGTGGGACTTCCGCCGGAACCAAGACCGGAAGAATTAACGAAGCAGGAACTGGCCGGATTCCTGCAGTCGTTACTTCAGTTCATTCAATCGAAGGCGGTGACCTGTAATCAGGAAAAAATCAAACAGATCCGCGCCGACGTGCTTGATGATTGCTTGCGTGCGGCGGATTCGGCCACGGGCGTGTTTTCTCTAAGCGTGCCGACGGGCGGCGGTAAGACGCTATCTTCGTTTGCGTTTGCGCTGCAGCACGCGATTCTAAACGACTTGCGCCGAGTCATTTACGTCGCTCCGTACTTGAGCATCATCGAACAGAACAGCCAAGTGCTACGCGATGCACTGGGATTGGATAGCAAGGACGTTCGGTTTTTCGAGCACCACGGTTTGGCAGAACCACCCGATCCGACAAACGAGGACCCTGATCCGCAAGCCGCACATCGTCGCGCAGAGAATTGGGACGCTCCGTTCGTTGTTACGACAAACGTGCAATTCTTCGAAAGCCTGTTTTCGAACAAGCCGTCCAAAGTCCGCAAGCTGCACAATATCGCTCGCAGCGTGGTAATTCTTGACGAATGTCAGTCGCTTCCGCCCGGGCTGCTGATGCCAACGGCGGCGATGCTTCGGCAAATGAGTGAGCAACTCGATTGCACGTTCGTTCTTTGCACCGCGACACAGCCCGTTCTGAATCACGAGAACATTCCGCCGGAACATCGGCTCGATGCGAAGGAAATTGTCTCGCCGGAGAGGAATCTCTTCTCGCGGCTGAAGCGAGTGAATCTGCAATGGCCAGCGGAACGCGATGAATCGATGTCCTGGGAAGACGTTGCTACGAACATGCGAGAGCATTCAGCCGCCTTGTGCATCGTGAACACGCGTCGCGCGGCACGTGAGCTTTTTCAGTCGTTGCAGTCTACTGGTGATAACAGTGTCTTTCACCTTTCCACTACCATGTGCCCGGCGCATCGTTTGATTACGATCAAGCAGGTGAAGCGACGATTGGAATCGGGACGGCGATGTTATCTGGTTTCGACACAATTGATAGAAGCGGGAGTCGATATCGATTTCCCGCTCGTCTTGCGTGAAATGGCTCCGCTGGAATCGATCATCCAGGCTGCCGGTCGCTGTAATCGCGAAGGCCGACTCGATGCCGGTGAAACGATCGTGTTTCGTTCCGAGGCTGCCCAAGCTGAACCTCGCAAGTACTTTCCTCCCGACAAGTGGTACAAGGCGGGCCGCAGCACGCTGGAAACAAACTTCCTTGCCGCGGGGAATCCGCCATCGATTGATCGCTCAGAGGATATTCACGAATACTTCAGCCGGCTCTATCACTCAGGGACGCTCGACAATGGCAACATACAGCAAGCGCGCCAGAATCTCGATTTCCCAAAGGTCACTGCAAGCTACCGATTGATCGATGACGACTCCGTACCCGTAGTGATCGGTTCGTGGGAAAAGCATCGTGATCGCGTCGATCATATGATTCGCAGAATCGAAAAAAATCCGTCTCGTATCAACTTTAGCAGACTCGCTCCGTTTCAGGTCAACCTGCGGCGCAACGAAATCGCCGGGGAGCTAGGTAAATGTATTGATCAGCCATTCCAACACTTGGAATTGTTCGTCTGGTACGGGCCCTATGACGAACGACTCGGCATGAGTTCGGAATCAACTGAGCAACTAATGATTGTGTAAGGAGCAACTGCGATGCGTTTATCGGGGGCGAGGTCGAGTCAAGTATTCGTCGTAGACGCCAGCTCGAAGCAGCAACTCACGCTCAGACAATCGGTCGGGATCGTTGATTCCAAGCAGATTTACAGTTACTCGGGCGACATTGGATACAGGGACAATTTCCGCGTTATCAAAACGAAAGTGAGACCGCCATTCTTGCAATCGTGGATTGAAAAGCGGAGTCAGTCGATCGGTCTCTGGGTCGATCGAAGCAATATCGCTGCCCTTGCGAAGATTACAGATCATGCAAGACCAGGCAAGATTGCCAAGTTCGGACGAACCGCAATGCTTTCTAGTGATGATATGATCAACCTGATGCACCGACAAAGTGAATTGTTCCGGAATCTGGCAATATTCGCAACGTCCTTTCGCTCGTTGTCGAACCTGGGTGCGGATATCATCGGGCACAGTCATGACGCCGCGCGGCCAGCGACACGAGCCTTCATTAATCGCACAACGTGTTCCAGAGTCTCAAAAGTTGTCAACTCGTTGAGTTGTTCGGGGCTCAGTGTTCCTTCGCGATTCAATTCAAGCAATTCATCCAGTCGAACTTGTTTGGATGCTGGTAGCCGGAATGCCAGAATACGACTCGGTTCCTGGCCCTCCAATAAAAAATCTACTAAATCATCGAACAAGGTATTTTCATTCACAGTCTGGTCCTCCAGTCGCCCTAATCTACCAAACGATTGGATGACCGTCACCGTTGATTTCAAATCGCATCTTCTGAAAAAGTGAGGCACGTATGTCGGTTCAAGTAAAAGTCTGGGGCGAGTTCGCCCTGTTTACTCGCCCAGAACTGAAGGTCGAACGGATGTCGTATCCGTTCATGACGCCATCGGCGGCTCGGGGCGTCTTGGATGCCATTCTCTACAAGCCGCAGATGTTTTGGCATGTCCAGCGGATCACGGCCATCGAGCCCGATTTCCCGCCGGGGTTTCCCGAGCAAGTTGCGTCGCAACCGTACCGGCTGGTTTCCATTCGGCGCAACGAGATCCAAAACAAGATCTCGCCTGCCAAGATGAACGGGTTCGCCAAAGACCCTTCGAAATTCGAACCTTACCTGGTTGATTCGGCAGGCCGCGAAAGCGCTCAAGGTTCGAATCGCACCCAGCGGAATTCGATGGTTCTGCACCATGTCGCCTACATCATCGAAGCCGTTCCGATTTTGACCGACACGGCCAATCAGCCGCGACGACGCCAGGAAGACGTTGACGAACCGCAGGGACCAGACACGGAAATTAAGTACATCGCGATGTTCAATCGCCGAGTTGCCAAGGGGCAATGTTTCCACCGGCCCTATCTCGGCTGTCGTGAGTTTGCGTGCAGCTTCAGTCCGGTTACAGGCGATGAGAAGCCGCTCAGCAACTGGACCGCATCGTTAGGTCTGATGCTGTACGACATCCAGTTCGGCGACGATGGGGTCAATCGCCCGGGGTTCTTTGACGCCAACATTAGCGCCGGTGTATTGCACTGTGATACGAAAGCGAGTGGCCCAAACGGCGAATCGCCAATTCAAGTTTATGGCTGGGACAACAACGAGGTGACCGCATGATCTTACAACGACTTCACGAACTGTCCGTCAGAAAGCAATTGCTGGAAGACCCGGCGTTTACTTCGCGTGATATTGCGTGCCGGATTGATATCGGTGCCAACGGCCAGTTCCTGGGACTTCACGACTTGCGCGAACAAATCGAAATCCCGGCCAAGTCGAAGAAGGGAAAGCCGAAAACGGTTTTGAACAACGGCATCCCAAAGGCAGTGCCAGTACGACCGATTGTTTGGGACGACAAGCAGGGGCGGTGGAAGGCGACTGATCCGGCCGCATCCGGCAAGGAAAAGCCGGCTGTATTCCTGGCAGATACGCTGGGACGTGTGCTGCCCATTCAACGGCTGATCCCCGAGAATCAACGAGCGAAGTTCGATGCCCAGCGGTCAACATTCTGGCGGTTCTTGATGCACGCTATCGAAGCAGCCAGCCAGTCCAGACTCGACGCACTAAAGCAGTTCGCCGAATTGATTGAATCCGACGAATCGGTCGGCGAGCGGATCTGTGACGAAATGGAAAAGCTCGGACTAAAGGACTCGAATCTCTGCACGCTGGCATTGCAAACCGAACATGGCAAGACGTTGCTCGACAACCAGCCGCTCGGTGATTTCTGGCGTGACTTCTACAAGTCCGACTGCGACACGCTGCAGGCTGGGCAATTCGAGGGTCTGTGTCAAGTCACGGGCAAGCGGGCACCGATCGCCGATTCGGTTAAATCGAGAGTCAAAGGGCTCATGTCGATTGGCTGTCGCGCGGATGCGTATCTCGTGACAGGGCTCGATGTTGCCGATTCGTACAATTTGACTGGCGCCCAAGCTGCGATGGTCTCGGAAGAAGGAATCAATTCGTTTACCCGCGCCGCGAACGCGCTGATTAGTAACGACCTTGACGGCAAGACGACCAGTTATCGCATCGGTAACGTGATGTTCGTCTTCTGGACACGTCAGGATTCGACATCGGGAATTTTAAACCTCTTCGAAGCAGAGCCCGACGATGTTGCCAACTTATTGTCGGCCGTTTCGCGAGGCAAGCGTCCCTCTAATGCCGTTGACGATGACGAATTTTACTTGCTGGTGCTTTCCGGTAACTCCGCTCGTGTTGTTGTTCGCGACTACCTGGAAACACCACTTGCGAATCTCCGGGATAACCTCGCGCGTTGGTTCACCGATCTACGAATCGCGGATCTATCGAATGATGGGCAAGGCAAACCGCGAAGCAACTTTCCTTTGTGGCTGCTGGCCGTGTCTACCGCCTTGGACAGCGATGCGGTCGCACCCGATGTGCCAAATCGTTTGATGTTTGCGGCGGTGCAAGGCCGACCGATTCCCGAATCTGTATTGTCAAGCTGCTTGCGCCGGTTGCGTGCCGAAGGTGCCAGCGGATTTCGCGCGGCACGTATGGCGTTGATCAAACTAATCCTGATTCGACAAGGAGTACCGATGAGTGAAACTCTTAACGACGACGACAAACATCCGGCATATCTCTACGGGAGATTGCTTGCGGTGTTCGAACAAATTCAATACGCCGCTCTTGGCGATGTAAACGCCAATGTCGTGGACAAATTCTACAGCGTATTTAGCGCGGCCCCTGCGCTGGTGTTCAACCGCTTGTTCAATAACGCTCAAAACCACTTGCGAAAACTGCGGGGTGACAAGCCCGCGAGTTTTGTTTCGCTCGACAAGCGACTGACGGAATTGGTGGCTTCATTGCCGCCGGCACCACCATCAGGACAACTGTCGATGCTGGATCAAGGTCGCTTCGCCCTTGGCTACTACCATCAGCGAGCAAAGCAGTTCGAGGAAATTGCTGAACGAAAGGCAGCAAAAACGACAACAGAAACATCGGCCTAACAAACATTACTCGACCATCAACCTCAACCTACAACCAATATTAAAACGAAAGGCTGTCACCATGACCGCAACCGCTGAACAACCCGAAGTTATCAACCACCGTTACGATTTCGTATTGCTGTTTGACGTTCAAGACGGCAATCCCAATGGCGATCCCGACGCTGGCAATCTGCCTCGCATTGATCCGCAATCGCTGCAAGGCCTCGTAACTGATGGCTGCTTGAAACGCAAGATTCGCAACGCGATCTCAGTTATGGGCGAGGGACGACCCGGAACAGAATTGTATTTTCAAACTCAGGACGCAGCTTTCGAAAAACGAATTCTCAATCTCCAGCATCAGCGCGCGTACGACGAGAACAAACTTGGCGACGAAAAGGATGCCAAGAAGAAAGCAGACAACACCGCGAAAGCACGCGAGTGGATGTGCCGCCAGTTCTACGACATTCGCGCGTTCGGTGCCGTGATGACCACTGGCGTGAATTGTGGCCAAGTGCGCGGCCCGGTACAGTTGACGTTTGCTAGATCAATTGATCCGATTGTGCCTCTTGAATTTTCGATTACTCGTAAATCAGTAACCACCGAGGACGAAGCCAAGAAGCAATCGTCAAAAGACGGTACGATCACCGGCACGATGGGCCGCAAGAACACGGTTCCTTACGGGCTGTACCGCTGCCAAGGCTTCATCAACCCATACTTGGCTCGCGATACCGGCTTTTCCGATGACGATCTCCAACTGCTGTGGGATGCAATCAAAGGCACAATGTGGGACATCGACCGATCGGCCAGTCGTGGCCTGATGGCGACACGTGGGTTGTACGTGTTTGAACACAATTCGCCGCTCGGTTCCGCACCAGCCCATGATCTGTTTGATCGCATTCGTATCGAACCGTTTGGGACCGACAAGGCACCTCGCAGCTTCAATGACTATCGAGATCGCATCAAGATCGATGATGCAGATTTACCTACAGACGTAACGCTGCATCGAATGATTGGGTAATGCAAGAAGAAGAATATCTGCCGCTCTCCTACCTCAATGACCTCCTCTTCTGTAAGCGGAGGGCGGCATTGCATTTGATTGAGGGAATCTGGAAAGACAACCAGTACACGACCGAGGGCATGTTCGCTCACAAACGAGTCGATCTCCCCAAAAATGTCGTTCGCAAGGACCAACGTAACGTAACCGGAATGTGGCTCGTGTCCCATCACCTCGGATTGATCGGCAAAGCTGACCTGATCGAGTTTATCACCGATCCCTGCGGGCAAGTCGTTCCCTATCCCGTCGATTTCAAACGCGGCAAAAAACGTCGCTGGGACAACAATGAAGTCCAGTTGTGCGCCCAGGCCATGTGCCTGGAAGAAATGCTGGACGTTTCCGTCCCACGCGGTGCCATCTTTCACATCAAAAGTCAACGTCGCGAACCAGTTGAATTTAATGTTGACCTGCGCGGCAAGACCACCGAAGCAGCAATACGGCTTCGGCAATTAGTCGAAAACCAACAAACGCCCAAAGCCCAATATCATCGCAAGTGCGAGGGGTGCTCACTACTCGAATGGTGCATGCCCAAATCGCTTCGACCTCGCGCAACGGCTGCCCGCTACCTGAAAGACCTATTGGACAATTCACTACCTGAACCAAAGGACGGTGACTCGCTATGAAACATCACCTCAACACGCTCTACGTCTTCACCCAGGGAGCCTACCTGCGCAAAGAATCGGAAACCGTCGTCGTCCGATTCGATCAACAACCAAAGGTGCGGCTTCCACTGCTGAACATTGGTTCGATCACCTGTTTCGGACGCGTAGGAATCAGCCCCTATCTGATGGGACATTGCGGTCAAAAGGGCATCGCCATTTCTTTCATGACTGAAAATGGCCGGTTCCTTGCCGCAGTCAACGGCTTCACTCCGGGCAACGTTCTGCTGCGCCGTGAACAATATCGCCGTGCCGATGACCTGGGGCTTGCCGCCGAAATCGCGCGTAGCTGCATCGTTGGCAAGTTATCCAACTATCGCACGGTATTGAGACGGGGTGCGCGCGAAAGCTCCGAGGTCGAATCACAGGAGCGTCTGACTCGCGTTGCTGATCGAATCGATATGTCGCTCCGTACATTGAATCCAGCTCTTTCGCTCGATCAACTGCGCGGAGTCGAGGGTGAATTGACGGCGGAATATTTCAGTGTCTTCAACGACCTGATCACCGCGAATGCTGCGGATTTCGTTTTTTCTGGTCGAACACGGCGACCACCGCAAGACCCAGTTAACGCGATGCTTTCATTTCTGTATAGCATGTTGGCCAACGATTTGCGTTCCGCGTGCGAAGCGACGGGTTTGGATGCAGCCGTTGGCTTTTTGCATCGTGATCGACCGGGCCGCCCCGGACTGGCTCTGGATCTGATGGAAGAGTTTCGTGCCGTCATGGTGGATCGCCTTGTCCTTTCGCTGATCAACCGCGGTCAAGTCAAAGCTGGTTCGTTTGAGCATGATCCCGGCAAAGGTGTGAGGATGGATGATGCGACTCGCAAGTTGCTGGTGGCTTCGTATCAGAAACGAAAGCAGGAAACCGTAACGCATCCGTTTCTGAACGAAAAAATGACGCTGGGTCTTGTGCCGCACATTCAGGCCCGCTTGCTGGCAAGGCATTTGCGAGGAGACTCGGAAGTCTATCCGCCGTTTGCCTGGAAGTGAGTTGATTCATCCAAATTTGTATTTTAAAACACAGAGAGCTTGATCATGTTGGTGTTGGTGACCTACGACGTTGCAACGGGCGACAAGGCGGGGCAGCGCCGGTTGCAACGAGTAGCGAAGACCTGTCAGAATTTTGGTCAGCGGGTACAGAATTCCGTTTTCGAATGCTCGGTTTCGATGGAGCAATTTGTTCGTTTGAAGAAAGAGTTGTTGGAATTGATCGAACAGGAGGAAGATAGCTTGCGTTTCTATTTTCTAGGCAACAATTGGCAACATCGGGTTGAGCACCACGGCGCCAAGACGATAGCCCCAATCGACGACCCGCTGATTCTGTGACATCTGAGTGCGAACCCCGAACGATCACGCACACCCCGGCAGTTTCGCGACTGCCGTAACCCCGAACGTCCCAAGCGTTTACGTCAACCGCCTGTGCATCGGAATCACAATGAACCCATCCACTAACCGACGTTCGCGAATCAGTCCTTATAAACACTTACTGGCAAACAGGTTAAGATGACGGGATCGCCCGCTCACACGAGCGGGCGCGGATTGAAACTCCGTATGTGATGGAAAGTAACACGGCATGGTGATCGCCCGCTCACACGAGCGGGCGCGGATTGAAACTGTCGTGCATCGTGGCCAGTCTTCCTGGATCCTTATCGCCCGCTCACACGAGCGGGCGCGGATTGAAACTCGGGTTCATGATGTTGAAGGCAAAAGACAAATGGATCGCCCGCTCACACGAGCGGGCGCGGATTGAAACTCGTCGTCTTTGCAATCGATCAATGTTCCGTGTAGGCGACCATCGCCCGCTCACACGAGCGGGCGCGGATTGAAACTTGCCGCAGTCTCGCGGGGTTGGGGCCGCTAAATATCGCCCGCTCACACGAGCGGGCGCGGATTGAAACATTCATAGTTCACCTGAAATGGTTATCTGGAAATATCGCCCGCTCACACGAGCGGGCGCGGATTGAAACCTTTGTACGGCAATCGATTGGTCGAATTGCAAATCGCCCGCTCACACGAGCGGGCGCGGATTGAAACTGGTAATCGAAGTAGTTGTATTGCGGCTCGGTATCGCCCGCTCACACGAGCGGGCGCGGATTGAAACTCGTCGACCATGTCGACCAGGCCAGGGTGACCTTTATCGCCCGCTCACACGAGCGGGCGCGGATTGAAACTTGGCAAGCATTCATTCACTGGAATGTTCATGGAATCGCCCGCTCACACGAGCGGGCGCGGATTGAAACATTACATTCTTTGCATTGAGCAATCAGATTATCATCGCCCGCTCACACGAGCGGGCGGATTGAAACTTCTGTTTTGACTCGTTTTGACATTCAGCGGGATGATCGCCCGCTCACACGAGCGGGCGCGGATTGAAACTCCGTATGTGATGGAAAGTAACACGGCATGGTGATCGCCCGCTCACACGAGCGGCGGATTGAAACTTTCGTGCATCGTGGCCAGTCTTCCTTGATCCTTATCGCCCGCTCACACGAGCGGGCGCGGATTGAAACTCGGGTTCATGATGTTGAAGGCAAAAGACAAATGGATCGCCCGCTCACACGAGCGGGCGGATTGAAACTCGTCGTCTTTGCAATCGATCAAAGACAACTGCAGATCGCCCGCTCACACGAGCGGGCGCGGATTGAAACAAGGAAGAAGAGAACGGATTCGATGCATATTTGATCGCCCGCTCACACGAGCGGGCGCGGATTGAAACTTTGATCGTTGTTATATTTCGGAAGACATCGCAACATCGCCCGCTCACACGAGCGGGCGCGGATTGAAACTCGTTGAACACTGTCATGAGCAATGAAGATGTTGTATCGCCCGCTCACACGAGCGGGCGCGGATTGAAACCAATGTTCGATTCGCTGTTCCCCGCGACGGAATATCGCCCGCTCACACGAGCGGGCGCGGATTGAAACAAAAAACGTGCTGAAACCAAGGAAAGAGTTGCAAATCGCCCGCTCACACGAGCGGGCGCGGATTGAAACATACTCAACACTCCAAAAGGGACGACGAACCAAGATCGCCCGCTCACACGAGCGGGCGGATTGAAACCGTTCATACATCACTTGGGCCAATCGGTATCTGCATCGCCCGCTCACACGAGCGGGCGCGGATTGAAACCACGAAACTTCGACTGCGAAACAGCCTCATACAATCGCCCGCTCACACGAGCGGGCGCGGATTGAAACTTTGATCCATACAGGGTCTGGAAGTGCAGCAACGATCGCCCGCTCACACGAGCGGGCGCGGATTGAAACACCCAAACCGATGATCGGATGAATTTGAGCCTCCATCGCCCGCTCACACGAGCGGGCGCGGATTGAAACTCGGCGATCGTGCGCATCGACGACGTTTGCTTTATCGCCCGCTCACACGAGCGGGCGCCGGATTGAAACATGGATGGTGCGATTACTATTACGGCAAGGACTGGATCGCCCGCTCACACGAGCGGGCGCGGATTGAAACACTTGGGGACGTTCCGTTCGATGGAGAGGGTGCATATCGCCCGCTCACACGAGCGGGCGCGGATTGAAACTTGGAGTGACGCGCCGAAACCGGATTGAATCTCGGATCGCCCGCTCACACGAGCGGGCGCATTGAAACAAAGAGGAGCGGCTTAAAAAGCAACTCGGGGTTCTGATCGCCCGCTCACACGAGCGGATGGCGTTTTTCTTTTAACGGAGTGTTTCAATCGCCCGCTCACAGCGAGCGCGCGGATTGAAACAAACTTAAAACAGCGTGAGTCTCGATCCAAAGCATCGCCCGCTCACACGAGCGGGCGCGGATTGAAACATGGATCTGACACTGGAGAAAATATAACTGGCGTATCGCCCGCTCACACGAGCGGGCGCGGATTGAAACTAATTTGTCGCGTGAATGAAACTGGGTCGATTGATCGCCCGCTCACACGAGCGGGCGCGGATTGAAACTGATCTAACGCGGTCGGATCAACTTGGCCTCGTTATCGCCCGCTCACACGAGCGGGCGCGGATTGAAACGTAAATCGTCTATTGCGTCGGTCAGTCGTTCGCACGATCGCCCGCTCACACGAGCGGGCGCGGATTGAAACATGTAAAGCCAAGAAGGCTATCTGGCGTCTTCGGATCGCCCGCTCACACGAGCGGGCGCGGATTGAAACCGTCGAGGACGGCAAGGCGACCGGATGCGAATGTGATCGCCCGCTCACACGAGCGGGCGCGGATTGAAACCTACGACATGGCTAGTGCGTCCAGCGATGGAACATCGCCCGCTCACACGAGCGGGGTGCGGATTGAAACCGTAGTGCAGCCAGGCACCACGGGAACCGAAAATCGCCCGCTCACACGAGCGGGCGCGGATTGAAACTTCCGATGGTCAGTGTGATTTGGTGTTGATCGAATCGCCCGCTCACACGAGCGGGCGCGGATTGAAACTCCTGGAGGTCGGACAAATGAACGGTGGAAATCATCGCCCGCTCACACGAGCGGGCGCGGATTGAAACAAATCTAGTCAACTTTGCAATTGATGGTTCTCCAAATCGCCCGCTCACACGAGCGGGCGCGGGATTGAAACGATCCGATCGAGGGACTGGCAGCAAATGTGACGATCGCCCGCTCACACGAGCGGGCGCGGATTGAAACACTAGATGCGACCTGAAACAACGCACTGGGATTTTATCGCCCGCTCACACGAGCGGGCGGATTGAAACTGTTTAGTTGACCCGCAAGCAGAAAAGCCGCTCACACGAAATCGCCCATCTGTTCGGTCGCCCGCTCACACGAGCGGGCGCTGATTGAAACGGTTCGCATCTGTTCCGTCGATTATCGGGAGCGTCCGAAACGGTTCGCACTGCCGTCATCGCCCGCTCACACGAGCGGGCGCGCGGATTGAAACTGACGAACGATGCTCAAAAAAAGTTTGCAACATCGCCCGCTCACACGAGCGGGCGCGGATTGAAACGATTGACGGCTCGATGTCGATCAGTCGTGCGATATCGCCCGCTCACACGAGCGGGCGCGGATTGAAACAATATTGAACGGCTGTGTGAATGAGGATCCGGCATCGCCCGCTCACACGAGCGGGCGCTGATTGAAACCTATGACGGTTTCGAACCATGAACTAGCTAATCATCGCCCGCTCACACGAGCGGGCGCGGATTGAAACCGATTTCGTGTCTGCGGTCTTTGCTGATTCGGCTATCGCCCGCTCACACGAGCGGGCGCGGATTGAAACAACGATAAAAGAGGTCGTTATCGACCTTGGAATATCGCCCGCTCACACGAGCGGGCGCGGATTGAAACGTCATCATCGGGAAGAAGTTTGCTGCTGGGTGAATCGCCCGCTCACACGAGCGGGCGCGATTGAAACTTCCCGAGTGAAGCATACAACGAAGGGTGACTTGTATCGCCCGCTCACACGAGCGGGCGCGGATTGAAACTCTTTTTCCGACCAATCGGCAACCAACCCTTCGATCGCCCGCTCACACGAGCGGGCGCGGATTGAAACTTGTGGAATCGAACGCGAACCGGCCTGCGATTCGATCGCCCGCTCACACGAGCGGGCGCGGATTGAAACGCGACAGCCGCAGCGATTGCAGCGTTGGACGATGATCGCCCGCTCACACGAGCGGGCGGATTGAAACATGCCTGAACTGACGATCGATGTTGAGGATGTGATCGCCCGCTCACACGAGCGGGCGTCTATTTATCGTCGGGCGACTCTTTGTCTTGGGACTTTTCGAGGCCGTAGTCCTTGAGTTTTTTGTAGAGCGTGTTGCGGTTCATACCTAATCGCGTTGCGGCTTTGGTTTGGATTCCTCGAGTGGCTGCGAGAATTTGTACAAACAGCTCGCGTTCGACGCTGTTGACAATCAATTCATGCAGGTTCGTTGCGTCTCGTGGAGCTTTGGAGATCCCACTGAAAACAAATTCTCGAATCAACGACTCATCATCGGTCGGCCTGAACACAGCCGATTGTGCGGATTGAGCATCACCGGTCACGCATTGAGGCAACAGATCGATCGTCAGCATATCACCATCGGCCAGAACAACCGCGCGCTCAATGTAGTTCTGCAGTTCGCGAACATTGCCGGGCCAGGAATATTCCAACAGTTTTTTCATTGCCAAGGGGTCAATTTTGTTAACTTCACGTTGGTTCGCTTCGCTATACGTTTTCAAAAAATGCTTGGCCAAATGCTCCACATCATTTTCTCGACGGCGCAACGGAGGCAATTGAATCGGCAGAACATTCAAACGCCAAAACAAGTCTTCACGAAAACGACCGTCGGTAACTTCGCGACCCAGGTCACAGTTGCTGGCGGCGATCACCCGCACGTCCACTTCAATGGTTCGAGTGTCACCGACTCGTTCAAATTCTCGCTCCTGTAACACGCGCAACAGCTTCACCTGCAAGGTTGTGCTGGTGGAGTTGATCTCATCCAGAAAGATCGTGCCCCCAGTTGCCGCTTCAAATCGCCCCGTACGATCGCGCATCGCATCGGTAAAGCTGCCTTTGACATGCCCAAACAGTTCGCTGTCCAACAACGTCTCGGGAGTGCTCCGCAATTGACGCGAATAAACGGGCCGGTGTCGCGCGGTCCAAGTTGATGGAGCGCCGCAGCAATCAGTTCTTTGCCTGTCCCCGTTTCCCCCAGCAACAAGACCGAGGCGTTGCTCTTCGCAGCTTTGGCGGTCAGACGATAGACCTCCAGCATGGCTGGGCTGTTGCCAATCAAGCCAAATTCACTCGGATCAAAAGGGGTTCGGTTCATTGCCTATCGTTTGGATCGGAATGTTGTGCGATTGGTCGTACCGTGTCATGAAATCGACTCCATGAAACGTAACGGAAAATACATGAATCTGAAATTACAGGCGCACAAAAAAAGACGAACATCGGCGTTCGTCTTTTGTGCGTTCAGGATATTGAATGGTCGGTATCAGGATCTCAACGTTCGGTGGAAAACCTGTTGAATAGCTGTCTGGCGAGGAGCAGCTATTGCCTTACCCGCGTCATCTAACCTGCAATTTTCGAAATTTTAACGCGAATGTACTTTTGGCGATGGCCTGTACGGCGACGTGAGTTTTTGCGACGACGAAAGTACTGAGGATAAACCTTGTCACCTTTGACTTCGCCGACAACACTTGCTGTGACGGACGCGCCGCTAACTGTTGGTTGGCCGACATTCAATGTTTCGCCGTTAGAAACAGCCAGAACGCGATCAAAAGTCAACTCGGAACCTTCCGCTGCCTCGCGGAAATCGATATCCAATGTTTGACCTTCTTCGACTTTATATTGACGACCGCCGTCCGAAATAATTGCGTACATTGCAGTTTGAATGTTAAAGGGTTATTCTTCTCAAAAATTGCGAACCGCGGATTTTATCGGCTTTCACACCCATCGTCTAGGGCAAAACGGCTTTTCCCCGGCCACCTATCCCTTGGAGTCATCGGCCTTTTACCTGTCCAGGACGGTGAATTTTGCCGATTGTCGATTAGAAACCCGCAAAAATGCGGACTAATCGTCGCTTCCGCCCAGCAACCCGGCTCGCCACAGGAAATACAGCAGCGTTAGCAATGACTGAACAAACGCTGCCACATAAGTCAACGCTGCGGCATTCAGAACCTTGTCGATCCCCTCGCGTTCACGATGTCCAACGATTCCCGCGTCCACCACCAACGCCTTGGCTCGATTGCTGGCGTTGAATTCAACGGGCAGTGTCACTAGCTGGAACAGGACGAGTATCCCAAACAAGGCCACGCCTGCCAAAAATATTACATAGCCCAGCGACGACCCTGGACCACCGGCCGCACCGGCGCCACCCCAAAGTGAGAGGCCGATGATCATGCCCCATGTGCTAAAGGGGCTGCCAAACTGCACGGCTGGAACCAGCAGCGACCGCCACTTGAGTGGGAAGTAGCCAGTGGCATGTTGAATTGCGTGCCCCGCTTCGTGGGTGGCCACACCGATAGCCGCGACGGAAGTACTGTCATGAACCGCTGGCGAAAGGGCCAACCGCTTGTTCACGGGATCGTAATGATCCGACAGGAATCCTTGGCTCCGCACAATTTGAACGTCATGGATCCCCGCGCGATCCAGCAGCTTTTTTGTGCGGCCATCGCACCCGTGTAACCGGTTGTCGAGGGAACGCGCGAATAGTGATTGAACCGCGTTTTGACCATCCAGCTTGCGATTCCCGACATGACGAGGCCGGGAAGGGTCACCAGAATCAAAAACCAGGGGTCAAAGAAAAACATAGTGTTTCCTGTTAAAAGGCGTGATAACTGTTTTGGATTTTAGTGGTCTCGTAAAACCGTGGTTTCGAAAAACCAATTGAAATATTGGGTTATTGGTTTTCTATTCGGCTTAACTGTATCGAATAGCTCCAGGTAACGGTCTGGATTCCTGGTCTTTGCGGCCAAATGGGCTGAACATCTAAGCGTTGACAGTTTGGCATCCATTCAAATCCCGCATTCATTGCTTGCAAATCGAGTACCAATCCCAGCGAATCGCAAATTCGAACCGATTCTCGCCCAATAACGTCGATTTCCAAGGCTTTGGCCAAACGATAACTGCTGGCCAGTTTACGGTCGAAAAGATTTTTCGAACGAACGGCCCACTCAAAAACCAATTTGCTGGTCTGTTTCGGATCACAGGCAACACAGGCCGACCAGTGACAAGTCCCCGACATGCCGACACCCATAATGACCGGCCGGCCCGAGATTTCCTGTTCATGCAGTTGCTGCAGGGCAGGGGCGTGCATCGCTGCCAGACTGGTCAGCCAATCCAGCTGTCGATTGTTGGGGTTATGTCCTACCGATTGCTCGCCAATGTGGACGGCATGTTCAAAGGCATCGCCGTTTCGTGAAAATCGCACATTCCACGCCAAACCGACATCACGGTTCGAAATCGCCAATTCGTATCTTGAGTTTGGATCACCCGTAGTCATCGTCCAAGCTTTCGTATCGGACTACTTGTTTGGTTGATTTTGTTTGACGCGCCATTGCAACATGGCGTCCAGAAAGCCTTGAATTTCACCGTCGAGCACTTTGTGGAAGTCACCCATGCTGTAGCCGGTTCGAACATCTTTGACACGTTGATCGGGGTGTTGGAAGTAGTTGCGAATCTGGCTGCCGAAGCCAACGCGGGCTTTGTTCTGGTACTTGGCTGCTTCCTCTTCCTCGCGTTTGATTTCTTCGATCCGTGCAAGTTGAGCGCGCAACATTTTCCAGGCGGTCGCGCGATTTTTGATCTGGCTCCGTTCACTTTGGCACTGAACGACGGCACCGGTGGGCATGTGGGTCAAACGAACGGCACTGTCGGTTTTGTTGACGTGCTGGCCCCCAGCACCACTGGCACGATAGGTATCAATGCGCACATCCGCTTCGTTGATTTCGATTTCGACCGAATCGGGGACCTCTGGGGTGACGTCTACGGCCGCGAAGCTGGTTTGGCGTTTGCCCTCGGCATTGAACGGAGAAATTCGTACCAAGCGGTGCAAACCCGTTTCGCCCTTGAGATATCCGTAGGCCATGGGTCCGCGCACGGCGATCGTCGCACTTTGAATTCCGGCAACGATATCGTCCTGGCGATCAATCAGCTCGACACTGTATTCGTTTTTCTGGGCCCATTGGATGTACATCCGCATCAGCATCTCGGCCCAATCGTTGGCGTCGGTTCCGCCGTCACGTGCATGAAATGACATGATGGCGCCGGCCATGTCGTTGGGGCCATTGAGCAGGGATTTGAGTTCGAGATTATCAACAACCGATTCAAGTCGTTCGATTTCGGCGGCCACGTCGGCTTCGATTGAAGAATCCTCTTCGGCCATTTCCAGCAACGCTGACAGATCCTCGGCGCTGCCAAGCAGGTCTTTCAAGGGATTGACGATCAACCGAACCGCTTTGAGTTGCGCCACGGTTTCTTGAGCCGACTCCTGATTACTCCAGAAATCGGCGGCTGACATTTTTTCTTCGATTTGTTTGATTTCAACGAGTCGTTTGTCGTAGTCAAAGACTGTCTCGGAGTTCGGTGACTCGTTTCTGGATCTGCTCGGCGCGATCAAACAATTCGGAATCCATGTGGGAAATGCCTTCGTTTAAAAAAATGAAATCAGCGGTTAGTCGAGTTCCTATCGACAAATAACGTACGAAATGGACACGTCAAAGGCCAGACCTGACTTAGGAATGGCCGGGTTGTGTCGTTTATCCGGATTGAAATTGCGTTTGGGTATCCTATCGACTGGCAAGTCAGCCAACACATTTCTTTTTGGTGACTTGAGTACACGCGAAACCGTTGACCGAGTAACGGGGCGAATTTAAAGTAAGGATTGGCGAAAAACACGTGGTTTCGGGCCGGTTTTTCGTATCGGTGACTGAACCGATTCTCATCTGGTACCGCAATTCCCGCATGAGAATGGGTGTTCGATTCGTCGACTCCATTTCGTCTATAGTTGCTGTCCAATAACGGTCAGTCGAGCGTTTTGTCCAAAGCCGTTGCGACCAGGCGGCAAATGCACCAGAGAACGTTTGACCACGAGGCTTTTTCGCGAGTCGAGTTATAATAGATCATCAGAACCATGGCCGATTGGTAGTCGACTGAGTAAAACGTCGATTGTCCCCGTGCCGCCAAGCAAATATTTCGCTGTTCATTTTTAAAATCTCGCTGTCAGAGAGAGCGCATGTCCGAAGATCAGAACGGAAAAAACTCAGACCCTTCAGCATCCGGTGATGACGATTTGGTGAAACGATTTGTCACCAAGCGTGAAGAACGTGAGGTCGATCGTTATTTCAGAGCACTGGTGAAAATGCAGGGGTCCGACTTGCACATGAAAGTCGGGCGACCTCCCATTATTCGACAGCATGGCGAATTGAAAACTTTGAATCGTCCGCCAATCGAAATCGAAGAAATGGCTCGACTGCTGTTTCCGATGATGAGCCCGCGTTTGCGTTCGATATTTGACAAGGAAGGCGGCGCTGACTTTGCCTATACCATTGATGTCGATGGTATCGAGTGGCGTTTCCGTGTGAACATGTTGCAGCAGCTTGGACGAATTGGATTGGTTGCTCGTCGAGTCAACAACAAGATCCCAGACTTCCGCGGACTGTACTTGCCTCCAGTCATGGCGGAACTATGTGACTTCGACCAGGGAATGATTCTTCTCGCCGGGGTTACGGGTTCAGGTAAAAGTACCACGATTGCGTCCATGTTGGATTACATCAACCACCGGGAAGCGGTACACATTCTGACATTGGAAGACCCGATCGAGTTTGTATTTACCGAAGACAAAGCGTTGATCAATCAGCGTGAAGTGGGAATCGATGTCGAGGACTTCAACATCGGGATGAAGCACGCCGTTCGTGAAGACCCGGACATCATTCTCGTGGGTGAGATGCGGGATGAAGAGACGTTTATGACGGCGATTCACGCTGCGGAAACCGGGCACCTTGTGTTTGGAACCATTCACGCCTCCAGCTCGCCATCAACCATTGGTCGTATTCTGGACTTGTTTCCCGAGGACTTGCACGCGGCAATTCGCAGTGCCATCGCGTTTAACATGAAGGCCATTGTGGCACAAAAACTTCTGCCATCGATTAAGGAAGGTGTCGGCCGTGTACCAACCTGCGAAATCATGACGTTCAACCCGACAATTCGAAAACTGGTATTGGACGGAAAAGACGAAAAGCTCTCCGACGCGATCCGCATTGGTGCTGAGGAAGGCATGCAGGACTTTACCATGAGCCTTAAACAATTGATCGACGACGAATTGATCGATCGTCCAACGGCGTTTCAGGTTGCTCCCAACAAGGAAGCGCTCAAGATGGCCCTCAAGGGAATTCAAGTCTCTCAGCCTGGTATTTTGTAATGCGGTTTGATCATCGTTTTCTCCATCGTTTTGCCGGGGGCCTCACAGTCTTTTCGGTGCCACAGATGCTAATGGCTGCCGGTCCATTTCAGGATGGGCAACCGCTATACATCGGCGGATATCTGGCCGGATACAAATTGGCGATCATTGCGGTCATTTATTTGATCTGGGTCGTACTTGCTGCCGCTGTGAACAGGTCGTTGCTGCGATCGGCGGTCCATACCGGAATGAGCGGGGCTCTTTGGAATTTGATCAATGTCGGTAGTTGCCTGCTTGGACTTGTTGCCGCGCTGTTTGTGCCCATTTTCTGGATCGGCATGCCAATATTCCTGATCGCTGTCATGGTGCCCCCGTTGCTGTATCGAACAGTCTACAAAGGCATCATTCGCAATAGCGATGTAGTGGCGGCCAAAGTCAATCCTGAACAATTTCAGGCCAGCGCAAATGAGTTGCCTCAAAACGAAGGCGCCGAAATGGATTTTTATCCTGCCGGTAATTCAGAGGAAGCACAGCGACGTGCCGGAATCATGGCTCGGCAGTCCCCTGAGTTTGCAACCATGAAAAACCTGTTGGCGAACCTGTTGGAAAAACGAGCTGACTTGTTGATGATGGATTTCACCCGCAACGATGTAGCAGTCCGAATGCAGGTGGACGGAGCCTGGCACGTGCTCCCGGGTCTCGATCGGGTGCGCGGAGATCAGTTATTAGAAAGTCTCAAATTCCTTTCGGGCCTCAATGCTGTTGAACGCAAGGCCCGACAACAGGGTACGTTCAAGTTGAATTACCCGTCGATGAAGACCAAACCTTCGATCGAACTGACGTCTCAAGGCGTACCTACGGGCGAACGGGTTCAACTCAAAATCTTACGCGCTTCAGGCGCCGATATGAACTTGAAAGAGATTGGGCTGAATCCTGAACTGGAGGGCCAGGTCCGCAAGATTTTGAACGATCCAGGATTGGTTTTGGTGACAGCACCACCTCAAGGCGGACTAACGACGACTTGGCGCGCCTTCATGTTGGGGCTCGATCGTTTTACGAAGGACTGCATGGCAATCGTTCCCGACGATGACCGGGAAACGGAAGTTGAAAACGTGATTGCCAAGCATTTCGCGCTCAATGAAGATTCTTGGCCAATCATTCGCAATTCCTTGTTAACTCAACCTTCCGTGGTTGTCGTGCCTGTCATTCAGAACGGGCAAATCCTGGACCGACTTGCAGAAGAGGTGATCGACGAAGACCGTACGATCGTAACTCGGGATCATGCGGGCTCCGCTGTGGAAGGTTTGATCCGATTGGTTTCGCGATCAAAAGACCGAGCAAAAACCGTGAGTGCCGTCAGGCTGGTAACGTGTCAACGACTGGTTCGCGAGCTTTGCGATGAATGCCGTGTACCGTTTCCCGTGAAGCCTGACTTTATCGCCAAGATCGGTGGAAATCCACAAATAACACAAGTTGTCTATCGCCCATTTGTGCCACCGCCACCGGATCAACAGGTCGATGAAAAAGGCAATCCGATTGAGATTGAGATTTGCCCTAAATGCCAGGGTCTTGGTTACACTCGACGAACCGTTGTCTTGGAAACGTTGGTAGTGAACGAAGCATTACAAAAGGCTTTGCTTCAATCGAACGATCCTAATTTGATTTTGGCCATCGCCAAAAAATCGGGGCACCTTGATCTGCTGCAACGAGCGTATCAGCTTGTTTTGGAGGGAAAGACCAGTGTCGAAGAAGTGAAACGAATTTTTACTCCTCCCAAGCCCGTCGCCGCTCGATAACAGGAAATCAAAATGGCCAAGAAAAAACGTCAGATCGAACTGCCGGACATCGAGCTGGAAGCCTTCGGTGAAAGTCGGGAAGAAAAAGAAATGTTGCTGGAAGTGGTTCAGGATGAACCCGGCTTTCCATCGATGTGCATGATGCTGGTTGACGTGATTCTACGGCGCGCAGATCTCGCACTGTTCGATTTTTCTCCAGTAGGCACGGCGATCAAATATCAAATTGACGGAATCTGGCATCCCATGCCGGCGATGGGAACGGAAGATGCTGACGCCATGCTGCGCGTTGTTAAACAAATTGGCGGTGCCAACCCCGACGAAATGCGGGCTCGACAGGAATCTCGATTTCAATGCTTGTACGGAAAATCTCGCTTCAAATTTCGAATCATCAGCCAAGGCATGAAAAACGGCGAACGGATCGCCTTGTATATCGACTTCAAGCGTCCGCCGATGGAAACACTGCACGAACTCGGCATGAGGGAGAGTTTAATTGGGAAAGTCACGCAGACGCTCAACGCCTCTAACAAACTCGTTGTTTGCGCTGCGATGCCTGGCGAAGGATATACGTCCCTGTGGCGCGCGATTCTCGCTGCGTCCGATCGTTTTACTCGTGATGCGTATGTCGTCGAAGATGTCGTCAAACAGGAACCTGAGGTCATTAACGTCACTCAGGTTACATTTGACAGCCGCAAAGGTGAAAATTCGACATCGCCGATGCGAGCGTTGATGTTGCGGGAACCCAACACCATCGCGTTCGCTGACTTGCCAAGCAACCAGGTTCTAAACCAAATCTGCGAATTGTCTGAAAAAGACGAGGTCCAAACGTTCACGCGAATCCATGGAAAGAATGCAATCGATGCGCTAGCGCGTATGATTGAGTTGAAGCCTGACCTGGGTCGACTCTCACGCGTGTTAAGTGGCATTATTGCTATGCGTGTTGTTCGCAAGTTGTGCACTACCTGCCGGTTGCCGTTTCAACCTTCGCCCAAACTATTGCATACCCTTGGAATTCCCCCTGGCAGGATTCGGCAACTCTATCGTTCCAATCCCTATCAGGATGGTCAGGTCGCTGCAAACGGTGAAACACTTGAACCGTGTCGTGATTGTTTGGGAACAGGTTTCCTGGGTCGAACCGGTCTGTTCGAGTTTCTTGAAATTGACGCGCCCGTAGCGCAAGCGATCTCGCAAGGGGCATCCCTGGCACAACTGTCGCAAATCGTGTCGATGGGTAAGCATGTTTCGATGCGCGACGAAGCGGTATTGATGGCGGCCAAGGGAATTACTTCGTTGGAAGAAATCCAACGCGTATTAAACAAGTAAGGGCGTTCCAAGAATGGTTTGGACAACTTTGATTCTGGTTTTTATAGGCGTCGTAGCCATTACCTGGTTCATGGGCTTTTCGGGCACACTCATTACGTTCATCAATATGTTGATGGGCGGTCTCGTTGCCAGTTCGTATTACCCTACCGCCGGATATCAACTGCTCATTTTCAAACCCGAATATAAGTTCTTCGCAAATTTTTTGGCGTTTTGGGGTTTGTTTTTCGCTACGGTGTTGGTGTTGCGTATCGCCACGGACATGTTGTTCAAATATCAGTTCAAGGCCAACAAAGCTACGGAACTGACTGGGCGAAGTTTGATGGCATTGGGAAATGGAGCACTGATGATGTGCCTCGTTGCCTTCAGCTTGCATCTTGCGCCACTTACGCCCACGGAGTTCCGACGCGACCGCCCAGAAATTGGCCCCGACATTGTCTGGGCCAACTGTGTACGGCTTTGGTCGCTCAACGCTTTGTCGAATAGTCGCGGTACCGAATATTTCGCGAAAGATATGATCGATGGTGCCTCGGGAACCTATTTTCAAGATGCGTCGCAAAACAAGCGTCCCTTCATCCCTCGAGGCCTTTACGATCCTGCTGTGAACAGAAGGGATGACATTCAACGATATCCAACGATGTTGTTTTCTCCTGAATAACCGGCATTTGCTGTGGTGTCCGAAAATTATTTGAGAAGCGATCCTGGTCCCCTGAACTTTCGTAATAAACGGGATACGATTATATTTGCCGTTTTCGACCAGTAGTTTTGGAGGCGTCTTGTGGGGGAAGTTATCACGGAATCACCTGATGATCCCAGGATCATCAATGAAAACCGACCCGTCAGCGTCATCGCCATCGTCGCCTTCCTGCTTGGGTTGTCCTCGATTATCGCTTTGGTCAACAATCAATTTGTTGGAATTGCGGCATTAGCAGCACTGGTTGCTCTGATTGCGTGCCTTAAAACGGAATTCAGCAAGACAAAACCTGTCGGTGCGCTTGCAGCCCAAATTGGCCTGTTGATATCTGGCACTACCCTTACTTCTATTTTTTACCATCAGCAAATCGAACGGGACTTCGTCTTTTCGACCGCTCGTAAGTTTGCCGAACAATGGTTAGATGATGTCCGTGATGGGAATATCTATTCGACCTATCAATTGACACTTGAGGTGGGCGAACGCGAGCCAATCGAAACTGATCTGATGCATCATTTCATGTCGTTAAGGGGTTTGCCTCTGACCCAGGACATGAACGACTTGACGTTCAATGCGTACAAGCATATTGAGCCTGAAGCCAGCATGCGGCGAGCAGGAGGAAAATATGATTTGGAGTTTGTTGAATTCAAAGAACCTGTTTCCCCCAGGCCGAAGGCCATGGTTTACCCGATTGTCTATCGAGTGAATTGGCACGATCCTGATAAATCCCCATGGACTATCGAGGTCGGCATGCAACGCATCGATGGCATTCCACCCTATGGTCGGCAATGGAGTGTTCGGTACGCGATGGCGACGGATCCAGAAATCGAACGAAAACTCCCAAGCTTTGCTGTGGAAATGTAGGGCAACAAATTCTCTGGCGAATGGAATTTCTTGTTGCAGAATCGGCACCCGTTCCAGTTGACTGGGGAATGAAAAGTGTATTTCAGTTCTTGTTGCCAATCTATCCAGCCGTCCGTGTCTGCGCTTGAGACTTGAACGCAGCAAAAGGGCTAGACGGGCCATCAGAATTGACTCATTCCATTTAGCAATCGCCAATCAACCTATTTGTCCGCATCGAAATAGATATGCACGGTGTTGCAGGCAATTCCGATAAAGTCGACGCCCGCCGATTCCAAATACGTCAAACCACTCAACGCGCGGACTTGAGTGCTTCGTGGTCAATTTCGCGATCTTCATAAAACGGCGCCTGTTGCGAGCATATTAACATTCTCGGAAAGTCGATATCGTCTCGAGCGCCATAGATTTCTTGGCAGGCACTCACACCGAGATCCAGAAAGGGACCTGTCGATCTCGATCCCATGCCAGCCAGAATTCCAATCGTCGGAGAAGGATTCATTGAGTTAACAGATTGGACTGAAAATTCTGGTCTTTGATCGACGACCAGACATTGTTAGTCCCACTCTTCGTCGTCGTCCTCATCTTCGTCGTCGTCATCACCCCAATCGTCCTCGTCCTCGTCACCCCAGTCCTCGTCTTCATCTTCGAATTCGTCGTCGTCTTCTTCTTCGTCGTCCGATTCTTCGTCGTCGACCTCTTCCCACTCACCGTCTTCGATGTCATCAGAATCTTCGTAGTCTTCTTCATCCTGCTCGTAGGATTCTTCGTCCTCGAAATCTTCTTCATCGTCGTATTCGTCGTCGTAATCTTCTTCGTCGACGTCTTCTTCGTCGCCTTCGTCCTGGTCTTCGTCTTCTTCGTCGTCAAAGAATTCGTCGTCGTCATCACTCATTTCGACTATGGGATGATGTAGCAACGAATTACTGGCATCGACCTCGAGGAGCTCCGATGTCAATAATTTGGATCGGTTTCGAGGAATGATGGTAGTCAGACTCACTGGGGGTTCTCCTGAGTATCAACAACGTTTGACTGATTATCCTGTTTCGGCTGTGTTATCGAATTGCTTGAATTTTGATCTGAAGTTGCCCATTGTGGCAACCCTTGTCCGCGTAGAATTCCTGCCTTTGGCAAGCTTTCGAGGCTGTTCAGGCCATATTCAATCAAGAACTTTTTGGTGGTCCCATACAAAAAAGGGTGTCCCAGAAGTTCGCTGCGACCGACGATTTTAACTAACCCTTTTTCGAGCAATTGTCGAAGCATTTCGCCACAACTGACGCCTCGAATTGCCTCAATATCGGCCTTAATGATTGGTTGGCGATACGCCACGACGGTCAGCGTCTCCAGCGCTGGTGAGGTCAATCGCGCTGTTGGAGCGTGATTGTTGAATGTCCGAATCCAACGGGCGAATTGCGGCCGAGTCCTCAGTTGGTAGCCTCCTGCTATGTGTTTGACATGGAACGATCGACCCTCTCGATCATAGTACTGATTCAGTTCACGAATGAGCGTCCGTGCCTGAGTCCCATCCTCCAATTCCGCCAATTGAGCAATTCGGCGACTGGTCAATGGTGTTCGTGACACAAACAACACTGCTTCAACCTGACGTATTGGATTTGTCATCGATTTGAACGTAAACTGAATTTGCTGGGCTCTGTGGCTTCGGCATTATTTTAGGGGAGTTTCCCGCAATTTAAAAAGTCCATTTCTCGCCCAATTCATGTCCAGCGAACACCGAATCCGAATCGTCAACTCCACTAATATAACGCTTTCCATTCTGGCGTTGCTGCTCGCTGGCGGGATGTTTCTGGTTTTTGCATATGCCTCTGGTGAAACGATTGGTCGAGAATTTTCCCCCGATGATTTTTCGATTCGTTCTTTCAATTTCAATCGATCTACATGGATTCCGATCACGTTTCGCGGGATACAACATTCGACGACTCAAAAATCTTGGGCGGCGAAAATGTTTTCCGACGGAATCATCCCGCGCGTGAACGGTCAATCGCAGCAATGGGACTTGGTAGAAGACAACAAAATGCCCAGATTCTCGACCGCTTACGATGCGGCAATACTGGTCAATTATCTAGAGATGAAGAGCGATGGCGGTTCTGAATACTGGGAGGACTGGAATAAAGCTCATCCGTCCCGCGCACAAATTCTTTGGCCGAAGATTGCAAAACTGGCTCGATCCGGCAACTATTTTGCCACGCCGCTTCTCTTGGATCATGCCCTGGACTATGAAGGTGAGTCCGATGAAAAATTTGCTTCCGAGCAGGAGTTGATCTGGGCCGACCTGGTACGCGATTTTGAGCTGGACCTTCATGAAACAATCTAATTCGTTTCGTAGTGTCAATTGAATGAACCAACAGATTTACCTGGATTTCAACAGCACGACTCCCATTGATGAGTCGGTTGCGCAACGCATTCATGATGTTCATCGGATGCAATGGATGAATCCATCCAGTCAACACCAAACGGGACAAGCCGCTCGACGTTTCATTGAGGACGCGAAACAAAATTGTTTGAGACTCATCGGTGCCAAACGGGACACGTTTCCAGCCGACGAAATGTATTTTACGTCGGGTGGTACTGAGTCAAACAATCTGGCCGTTCTGGGAATGACCCGGCATGGACAACAACTGATTATTTCTGATGTTGAACATCCAAGTGTCGCGGAAGCTGCAAATGAAGCAGCAAGACGTGGCGCTTTGGTTCGCCGTATTCCAGTTGATTCCAACGGGGTCATCCGTTTGGAAAAGCTAGGCGAACTACTTGAATCTGCTCAAACCTCCCTTGTTTCTGTGATTTGGGTCAACAATGAAACGGGCGTGATTCAACCGGTCGATCAGATTGCCGAGTTGTGTCGCATGCACCAGGTTCCGTTGCATTTGGATGCCGTTCAGGCTGTTGGAAAGATCCCTGTTCATTTCCGACAATGCGGCGCTGATTTGCTAACGATTACACCGCATAAATTCTACGGTCCTCGCGGCATCGCTGGTCTCGTCGCCAAGCCCGGTATTCAGTTGACCCCCTTCATATTTGGCGGACATCAACAGCTCGATATTCGGCCCGGAACGCTCGATGCTGCATTGATCTCCGGGATGGAACTGTCGTTAGAGAAAGCGGTCACGTCTCAGCAAGACCACTGGAATCAATTGCTTGATTTTCGCTCTCATTTTCTAGAGCGACTGTATGCCGAGTGCACCGTCGAAGTCTTTGTAAATGGTGACTTAAATCTTTGCTCCCCACATACGCTGAACCTTTCCTTTCCTGGTATCGAACGGCAAACGTTATTGTTGGCCGGTGATGTGGCCGGGCTGGCATTTTCGACGGGTTCTGCATGTTCGAGTGGGTCAAGTGAACCATCTCCGGTTCTGGTTGCTATGGGTCTGGGCCAGAGACGAGTTGAGTCTGCGATCCGCCTGAGTTTTGGCAAAACGCTTTCTGTGGAAAACCTGTCAACCGCTGCGTGCGTATTGTCCGAAATCACGTCCGAATTAAAGCAATTTTGATCGTTCAATTGAGTCAATATTCCTGTCGAAAACTCGGCTCGTTCGATGCTATCTTGCCGCCTTGGGAGCCTCGCGGATTTCTCGGAATTTTGTTAAAATTCGGGACTGTTTTGAATTCCTTGGCTGTTGTTGTTTTCGCTCAAATTCATGTCTTTGGCCTCATCTGACAATCTGTTTTTTCTGCCGCTGAGTTCCTCGGCGTCAACAGACCATTCAGGGAATGATGGCTTCGGAGGACGGCCGCGATTCCCTGACCAATTTGTGGGGGATCAAAGCAATCTGTCATTACAGATTTTTTCTGACTTGAACCAGTTTCCCGACCATTTTTGGCCAGTCGTCCTGACAGGTCCATGCGGCAGTGGAAAAACAACACTGGCTCGATCGACGATCGAACGTTGGATTCGGCTTCAGGAATCTTGTGGTCATGATGTGGCTTACATTCCGAAAGCCTTGGTAGTGACTGCCAATGATTTTGTTCGAGGAATGCTGGAGGCTATCCAAACAAAATCCGTTTCCAGTTATCTGGATCGAATCCTCTCCCATGCCGGCGTGGTTTTTGACGATATCGATGAAATTGCAAATTACAAGAAGTTTCAGCCCGACTTGGTAACGTTGCTGGATCAGTTTCTGGAATTGAAACGTCCGGTAATGATTACCTCCAAACAATCGTTGGATTCCTCCCAAGATGGCAAAATTATTTCTCAGTTGTCGAGTCGTCTTTCGGGTGGTTTGACACTGCCGGTTTCGCTTCCAGGCCGAGAGGCTCGCCTACATTTATTGGAGTGGCTTACCAAACGACATGCTGTGCCCTTGGAGCGGGAACAGATTGAATCGTTGGCAGCAAAGTATCCGTTGTCACTTCCTCGACTCAACCAAATCGTTTTGGAAACCAAGAACCGGATATCAGTGGGAGCGGCTCCCGTTGACGACTCTCGAGTAAATCGGTCCGACCTGTCGCGAATTTACAAAATCATCGTCGATATGGTCGCTAAACAGTTTGAACTGGATGGTTCTCTACTGACAAGTTCAAGTCGCAAACAAACCGTTGTCATGGGTCGAGGTATTTGTGTTTACCTGGCACGAGAAGCATTGTCAGCCAGTTACTCGTCGATTGGTTTGTATTTTGGTGGGAGAGACCACTCGACTACCATGCATGCCTACCGTACCACCGCCGATCGAATCGCCAATGACCCTGCGCTCAAACTGATGGTCGACGGATTGATCGTTCAATTACACGATCTGGCTTCGTTACCGAATATCGATGTTGACTCGTTTTCATTTGCTTCCTGTTCGGGAGAAATGCGAGGCACGCAAACATGATATTTCACCTTTGTTCGATCGTCGAAAACCTGTTGAGTGTTCGTTACCACGTGTCAATGAATTCGACCTCTACCGACACGTCCGTTTGCTTGTCCAGTTTTCGACATTTCTGTCAACGATTTGCGAACGGAATCAAGACATTCTTTCTACGCTTTTTCCACACGCCTCATAGCGTCGAAAAATGTAATGATGTTGGGGTTTCGAAGTGGTTTTCTAACCTACTCCGTATCGTTTTCGACAATTTCCGCCGCACACTATTGTTACTGAATACAAAATAACTTTTTAGTCAGTATGGATCTGACCACTGACCTCGAAGGAAAATTAATCGATGAAGATTCAATTCGATCGCGAAGAATTCCAAAGGGTGTTTCACATCGCTGCCGTCGTAGCCCCCAGTCGCAGCCCCAAAGCGATTCTGCAGAACATCAAGTTGATCGCCGACGAACAGAAAGTCGTCATGATGGCAACCGATACGGAAGTCGGAGTCAAACTCGTGGTACCGGGAGTTCAAGTCGAACAAGCCGGTTCAGCGATCGTGCCGGTATCACGCTTGAACATGATTCTGAGAGAGTCCAATGACGAAACACTCCGAATGGAAGTGGCAGACACAAAAATCACGTTGAAGGGCACAAGCAGCAAATTTCAATTACTGGGGCAGAATCCAGATGAATTCCCAGACGTAACCGATTTCGATGAAAAAGATTACTTCGAGATCGAAGGCCGAGTGCTGAAAGAATTGATCAAACGAACCATTTTTGCCACCGATACCGAAAGTAGCCGTTATGCCCTTGGCGGTGTGTTGCTGGAAATCGCCGACGATAACATGGTGGCGGTAGGTACCGATGGCCGACGATTGGCGAAGATGGAAGGCCCATGTAGCAAGGTGGGTAAGCCGGCAGGGAACCAAGGGACCACGATTGTCCCCACTCGCAGCATGCAATTGATTGAACGCATCCTGCCCGACGACGAAACCAAAGTCAAAGTCGTTCCCCGAGCCAATGACTTGTTGCTGCAAGACGATAAAGGAATTTTTTACACCCGATTGGTAGAGGGGCGTTTTCCCAAATGGAGAGATGTCGTACCCAAACGGACCGAAAGTACAAAAATTGAATTGGCGGTGGGGCCGATGTACGCAGCATTGAGACAGGCTGCGATTGTAGCCAGTGAAGAAAGTCGCGGCGTCGATTTTACATTCGAGCCAGGAAACCTGGTGCTTTCTAATGAAACAGCCGAAGTAGGGCAGTCACGCGTCGAGTTGCCAATAGCCTTTGAAGGCGAGTCTTTTACCATCGCTTTGGACCATCGATACGTAGCTGATTTCCTGAAGGTATTGCCACCGGAGTCGAACTTCACCCTGGACGTACAGGGCGGAGAGCAGGCTGCCTATTGTTCAACCGATGACCAATATGGCTATGTAATCATGCCCGTACAGCGAGATCGCCGATAGGTGGTCAGGATGATTGGAATGAAGCCGAACAGCGACGATGAACGCGAATTTCAATTGGCTAATCGGTTGATCCAGTCCAGGCAGGTCTACAAACGAAGGCCGAATGGAATCAACAATATTGTTGGAAAGATTTTGTCGCGGCATGGTGTCGCGGCAGAACAATCCAATAGCGAAATTCAAAACGCCTGGCTGAAAATAGCAGGCAACGAATGGGGACGAGTGACTCAAGCTGGCGTTGTTAAACGTGGCAAACTGGAAGTGATCGTAGCCAATAGCTTGATCAATCAACAGCTAGGGTTTGAAAAACAGAAATTGTTGGACGGCCTGAAAAAAGAATTACCAAATATCAACATTAAAGATCTGGTGTTTCGTGTCGGTGAGATCCGGCGCTAAATATTAGTTTTCCATTAAAAGTGACGAGCATGTCAGAGAATCAAAAGAAAACAGCCAAAGCAGAATACACATCAGAGGACTTGTTGCACCTGTCCGACTTGGAGCACGTGCGCGAGCGACCCAGTATGTACATCGGCGATACCACCTCGCGCGGCTTGCATCACTTGGTGTACGAAGTCGTCGATAACTCGATTGACGAGGCGATGGCCGGATTTGCAACGACGATCCATGTCACCATCAATAATGATGGATCGATAACGGTTCAAGACGACGGACGAGGAATCCCGGCTGACGTCCATAAACAGCTGAGCGAAGAAATGGATCGCGAAGTCACCACGCTGGAAGGTGTGATGACGGTATTGAAGTTTGGTGGCAAGTTTGAAAAAGGAGCCTATCAAACATCCGGCGGTTTGCATGGTGTGGGCGTGACGGTCGTTAACTTTCTGTCCGAATGGTGTAACGTCGAGGTGTGCCGCGAGGGACACGTTTTTCAGCAGGAATACGAACGAGGGATACCCACTGGTCCCGTAACGCGAGTCGGCAAAACCGATAAACGTGGTACCAAAACCACGTTTAAACCCGACGCGCAGATCTTTCAGACAACAAAATACGAATACAGCATTCTGAACAAGCGCCTCCAGGAATTGGCGTTTTTAAATTCAGGTGTTCGGATCGTTTACAAGGACGCTCGAACCGGTGAAGGATCGGAGTTCTATTACGAACGAGGAATCATCGAGTTTGTAGAGCACATCAATCGTAGCAGTGATGCGATTCACAATGAAGTGATTCACATGCTCGGTGAACAGGAAGGCAATACTTTTGAAATCGCCTTGCAGTACACAACCGAGTTGACGGAAACGGTTTTTTCATACGTTAATAACATCAATACGCACGAAGGTGGGACGCACGTATCCGGTTTCCGAACGGCACTAACCCGATCACTCAATAACTACGGCAAAAAAAACAATTTGTTTCCTAAAGATCTCAACCTTACGGGCGAGGACTTCCGCGAAGGGTTGTCGGCGGTGATCTCGATGCGCGTGCCGGAACCGCAGTTCGAAGGTCAAACCAAAACCAAACTCGGAAACAATGATGTCGAAGGTTACGTGAATTCTGGGTTTGGGGAATTCCTGAAAAACTACCTGGAAGAGAATCCAGCTACGGCCAAAACGATTTTCCGCAAGGGGATTCAAGCTGCTGAAGCGCGAGAAGCGGCCCGAAAAGCTCGCGAACAAGTGCGGCGAAAATCCGTTTTGGGAGGCGGAGGCTTACCAGGAAAACTCCGAGATTGCCTGAGTAATGACATGCAGAAATGCGAGTTGTACCTGGTGGAAGGTGACTCGGCCGGTGGAAGTGCCGAAGGTGGTCGGCTCAAGGAATTTCAGGCGATCCTGCCGTTGCGAGGTAAGATCATCAACGCTTACAAAGCCCGTGAAGACAAAGTACTGGCGAACGAAGAGGTTCAAAGCATCATCAGTGCGATTCGAATTGGCGTGGGTGGAGACCAGGATCTGACTCGACGACGATACAACAAAATCATCATCATGACCGACGCCGATGTTGATGGTTCGCATATTCGAACGTTGTTGTTGTGTTTCTTCTACAGGCAAATGTATCAACTCATTGATGGTGGACACGTCTACGTTGCTCAGCCGCCATTGTTTCGGGTTAAAACGAGAAAAGAAACATACTACGTTCAGACCGAGGAAGAGATGAAAACACAACTCTTGTCTCGTGGTCTGGAGGACGCGTCACTGGAAACCGAAGAAGGTTTGGTGATCGACGGCGAAAAGATGGAAAAGCTTTGTCGCACCTTGGCGAGCATGGAAGAGGCTATCGTCGCCTTGGAACGACGTGGAATCAATCTGAAGACCCATGCAGAGCGAATCGACCCAGTTACAGGGAGACTTCCGATTTACCACGTCTTTGTTGGTAGTAATGAACACTGGTTCTCGGCCCGCAAGGAATTTGACGAATTCATCAAACAGCAAGAGACCGAAACAGGTGTCGAATTGGATGTCGACGGTGCCGAACAACAAAACACAGAGTTGACAGAAGGCAATCGATTGCAGATTGCAGAATTCAATGAAGTTCGAACCATCAACTCGGGTTTGAAGGAAATCGAAGATATGGGATTCTCGATCGATTCGCTTTGGCCCGAAGAAAAGACGGGTGTTGAAGAAAGTCGTTACACGATTCGTCGCGGCGATTCCACCAGCGGTATCGATGATTTGCGAGGGTTGCTGGCTGCAGTTCGCGCAGCGGGTGAGAAGGGAATGCAGGTTACTCGCTTTAAAGGGTTGGGCGAGATGAACGCCGAAGAACTTCGAGAAACCACGTTGGATCCCGCAAACCGAACGCTGATCAAAGTCAGCATGACAAATGCCGCCGAAGCCGATGAAATGTTTCGGATCCTGATGGGCGACAAAGTGGAACCGCGACGCGAGTTTATTGAAAAACACGCGTTGGAAGTCAAAAATCTGGATATCTAGAAATTGCTTGGGAAAAGCATCTCGCTCCAAGGCGCCCAATATTGAAAGTCACCGAACGCGACACACCAGTCATGACTGGTGAGTCGTCTTGGTTTATCTGGTCTTAAATTTGTTATTCTTCCTAACTTACCACTTATCCATTGGAAACGAATTGGCATCGATTTCAGTGCAAATTCTCGATTACACTAACATCGTTTTTGGAAACGGGAATGCGATCCCAATCTATTACCCATCTTTAAAAAATCGTCAGGAACAAGATGTTTCGAAGCGTGAGTTTCATTTTGGCAGGTTGGTTGGTTCTGATCATGACGATCTTGGCTCAAGGCCAGGATGTCGAGGAGCGAACCGTGGTTGGCCTTGTTACAGCGCAAAAGAAATATAGCGTCGAGGTCAGTACTGCGGAGGGGTTCGAAGACATTCAAATTCCAACAACGTGTCCGATTTTTCAGACAATCGAACGGCCAGATTTTCAATTTGCAAACCGAATGATCCGAATGGAATTGGTTGCATCATCAATGGACGGCGATCCAGCCAATAATCTGTTCGTAGAATTACCACTTCCAGACCGAATATTCGTCGACGGATATTTTGCGCATCAAAACGAATTCAATCGCATCTGGACTGATCGCCGCAAGCAAATCGTCCGTTATTTGTTAACGCGCGCCGAAGTTTCTCCGAGCGTTCCAAAGAATGGAGACGAGCATTTGCGAGGCGAGATCGTCGACGGCGAAAATAACCAGGTAACAGTTCGTTGTGGTGATGATCGAATCGAATTGCAGCTTGGCGACCGCGAGGCGATGATGGATGGCTTTTCATTGGCCGACTTGCGGCCGTTGGAAACGGTGGTCGAAGTTGTTGCGCATCGTATCGGTGGAGAGTGGGTGGCGCAGTCCATTCGATTTCGAGCAGTAACCGACTATTCACGAATGCGTGATTCGGGGAAATATAACTGGCTGGTATTGGGAGACGAATCATCGTTTTCAATGCAACGAATGTTGTTGAATGAACTTGGTAATCGAGCCAATATTTTCCATCCACCCGAGAACTGCCGATCATCGGCGAATTGGACTCGCGCTGGAGCGTGGTTGGGAGACTATCGCCAAGACATTAGTCGTTGGGATGTCGTTGTCTTTAATGCTGGCTTGGAAGATCTGTCCACCACGAAAGCAGACTATCAGAATAATTTAAGAAACTGGATTAAGACGTTGCGGCAAAGCGGCGCTCAATTGGTTTGGTTGCCAACGCTGTCGGACGGCGGAGAGAACGCTACCGAGGTTGAACTCTTAAACACGTGGGCCGAAGAGGTGATGAACGAAACGGAAGAGGTTTTTTCCATGACGTCGTTAATTGAAAACAGCGACAATGCCAACCGAATGGAAATTCAGAAAGTCGTTGCCGAAAAAATGGCAACACAGCCATGGCAAAAATAACAATCAATAACTACTCACCAAAAACGTCCTGAAGGGCAGGGTGCTCGAAAAACTGATCAAGTGTTCGAGGTTGAGCCTGCCAGATCTTGCCCGTCGCAGAGTCACAAATCTGTTGAGCATATGCCGAAAAAACGTAGACAGAATCGTCGGGAAGCACAACGAAATACCCAACCGAAGGCAACGTGATTATTTGCGTACCATTGGGATCAATTTGTAGTGTGCAAAGGCAGTCCTTTTTCGATTCCAAAGGATCATCATTGCCGTCGATGAGCATACTGAATTGCTCGGATCGAATCAGGAAAGACACACTGGTGACATTTCCAGAATTTGATCGAACCAGAAAATCGTGTTCGTTTTCAGAGCCAGGCTTGCCGGCATTTTCTAGTTGGAATTCAAGTGGCGAGTTGGGGAAAAACAGAATGGACTCGATCATATGACTCGACATGATGGGCTGAGCAAATTTCGAGGTAGGCATTGATTGAGTTATCGCGGAGCTTTTTGGACGTTTAAAGATGGGCCTTTCCCATTCGATGTTGCCGCGAAAAAGGATGGGGCCAAAATAGCCAACAGCAAGTCCGATGGCGGCAACGCCGAGAAACGCCGAAACCAACCAAGCCAGTCTTCTTCTCGAATGCTTTTTGAATAGCGTGATCGGGGGAGCATATTTGTTGTTGAGGTGATCGATCCAATCTTCGTAGGAAGTAAAGCCCAAGGGAATCATATTCTTTTCGGGACACCTCACCCGCAAGAGTACCTGCCCCTGATGCACAGCAATCTGGAACTCAGAATAGTCGTTGAGCGTTCCAGAAAACGAGGTGAAGGGGAGGACCGCATTAATGAGATCCTTGTATTCTGGGCGATCAGAAATCACGTCCGATAAACAGCGTATCAAATGATCAATGCAGTCTTTCTTGCGCCGAGAGGGTGGAAGTGTTCGGTCGAGTTGAAGCCGGATATCGTCCTTGAGATTTTCATTGATGACATAGCTACCACGGTGCATAATTTTGGGATAGCGAAGAAGATACGCTAGTAAACTTTTTGCCAACGAATAGAGGTCCGATTTGCTGCAGACGTTTTCGGAATTACCCTCCAACTGTTCTGGACTCATGAAATCGAGTGTCCCCACGCCTAACCCATCGGAAGTGAGCATCTCACCTTCGTCGCAATGAAGCGGGCGTTTCGCAATTCCAAAATCCAGAAATTTGACTTCTCCACTGGACGAGATGTAGATATTCGAGGGTTTGATGTCACGGTGCGTGATGCCTATTTTTTCCAGCTCCGACAGATGGAATGCCGTTTTGACAAAGACATCGAGCACCAATTGTGTCGAGACACCATGGCCATGTTGTGCGAGACGGTCAAAGACCTTGCCCAGGTCAGCTCCAGGCTCGAATTTGGCCATGTGATACGGATTGCCACCAATCGTGCCCAACTTGATCACTTCTGGCGTGATATGCCCAAGGTCGTGATCGTGTATTTCCTTGACCAGCCTCACTTCCCTGGCGAAGCGGCTTCCAACCATAGCTTTAACGTCCGGTTTGGCAGCGCTGTTCGAAGTACGGTTTAAATTGATAATTTTGATAACGTACAGTTCCTTGTCTTCAGCAAGGGCACAGTAAACATCACCTTGACCACCTCCACCCAGTCTGGAGACAACATACATTGACTCCCTGCTTGAATCGTCGACCAGACGAATGGGAGTGTTCTCATCTTGTTTGAGAACTTCTTCCAATCCCTCTTGAGGCAGTAGTTGCGAAAGTGTCTGAACATTCGAAGCAATAGTGTCGGAAGACATCCCATGTCGCGCAACCAAAACGCCGGCAATCCTTTCAGCCGTAGCACATCCCGATTGCTGTAGTCTGGCTCGCAGTGTTTCCCACTTCTCTTCAACTTCGTTGAACAGCGAGAAAGTGTCGGTTAGTTCATCGTCGAGCAATCGTGCAGCAGGGCAATCGCCATCGGAGGTTGTATTGCTCATTTCCCATGAAATCCATTTTCATTGGACAGAAACAGAAATCGAATCCCGAACCGTTGTTGATTGGTTGCAAGTTCAAAGTATGACGTAGGTCAACGCAACGCTACCAGGGTTCAGGCGACCAGTGTAAATCTGCGGAACCGTTCAAAACAAGGATCGAATGAAGGGTAAACGATTCGTTTCGTTCGGTAAACCGACGGAACGTTGGCGCATCCCGTCATCGCCAAATCTTAACCACCAACTCACAGGTTGTTAATAAAGCCCAACTAGGATCGCCGAAGCAATTCTTGTCGCAATGGAATATTCAATGGGCATCTTGTCAAACCTCTTTTCCGGATCGAAAAAGCTCAATATTGAAAAACGGTTCAAATTGTTGCCGTGGAAATGGCGAGGCTATTTCAGCACTATTTACCAGGTTACGGAAAAAAATGATTCGGAGCGATTTGCTCTGAAAGTACTGAAATCGGAAGTGATCGAAAAAGCCAAAAAGAAATTTGCTGGCCTCAAACCGCCCAATGAATTAGAGATTCTTTCATCGATTGATTCGCCGTATTGTGTGCGACCTGTGGAAACAGGGCTTACGATCGATGGGAGTCCCTATTTGTTGATGAAATGGCTGGATGGCGGGACGATGGAACAATTGGTTGAAAAACAAAAGCTCAATTTGGCGACCAGGTGCTCGTTTGCGATTGATATGGCCCGAGCGGTCAATGACGTACATAACTCAGGATACGTCCACCGAAACATCTGCCTCAAGAATTTCCTCGCAGACAGAACCACCAAAAAATTGCAACTCGTCGATTTTGGCTATTCGTTACCAAACAAACCCGAGTTCTTAGCCCGTATCAGCCGCGAGGGAACACCGCTTTTCATGGCTCCAGAAGTCGTGCGCCGCAAAACCTGCTCCCATCGTATCGATATCTTCAGCCTAGGTGTTTCGATGTATTGGCTGATGTCCGGACAACATCCCTGGGGTCTGGAAGACAACTCCAGCGTCAGTGCGATGCAATTCGACTCCTATCCCTCGATTCCTATTCAAACCCACTTGCCTGATCTGAGTGAAAAAATCGCTCGGTTGATCGATGGTTGCCTTGTTGCGAATCCAGAGAATCGCACGGAACTACGGCAACTCCTACGGGCTTTCGAATAGCGAAATTCGGAACGAAAACGCCTGAAACACAGCGGATTCATTGCCTAGGCAGTGTATTGCATTGCCTCGCCGGTGCTCTTGAACGTTAGCACTCGCATTCTCACGAGAAAATGCCGTAGACGGCTGAAACAAAAAAGGCGTGGTTTTGGACTGCATCAACCGCCCACGGCCTCGTTACGGTAATCCAGAAAGATGAGGACTTTCGAAAGCGATGTTGAAGATTCGAGTTTTTGCTGAACTGCAAACAAAATTTTTGAAGCGTACGACGCGTGAACAACACGTCGAATCCAAGATTGATCCAATACAACGATTGAAATTGAACCATTTGGGCAAACTCGCAAGCCAATCCGAAACAAAAAAGAAGGATTCTTAACGATCAATTCATCAATCATTAACGAAACGCTCAAATGATCTTTACGTAGCAGCACTATTATTTGCTCCGTTGTTTGAGGGCGTGGCCTCGGACTGGACTGTTTGTATCAGTTTCATTTTCGGAGAGTTTGTAGTGTCTATTTCTAAGCGACGTGGTTTTACGTTGGTGGAATTGTTGGTGGTCATCGCGATCATCGGCATCTTGATCGCGCTGGTATTCCCAGCGTTCATTTCAGTGCGCATGCCGCACGATCGACGCAGTGCAAAAGTAACTTGCGTCAATTCGGACTTGGCCTGTTGACCAAGTCTTCTCACAGCTCAGACGGTGCGTTCTGCTCCGGAGCATTCGACCCTGACCGCGACGGTTCGGTTGAATTGTACGGTTGGGTTTCTGACTGCGTTGACCAGGAAATCTTGCCAGCTCAATTGTTGTGCCCGTCAAGCGTTTGCCAAACAAGCGAAAAATTTCATCTTACCTGGGTGCGTCTAGCAGTAGCTCGAAAGGACCTGAGGCTCGTCGAGGTGCTGGACTTTACGGCACAACGAACTGTGACGAAGGTTCAGAAGTTGCGAGTCTGTTGTTCAACAAAGGTTACAACACAAACTATGCGACTGGTTGGTTCTTGGTTCGATCTCAGCCATTGCTTGTTACCGGTGCGTCAACTGCAACTAGCGATGCAGTAACTGTCGGAAGCTTGAAAGAGTGGTTTAGCGGGGACGCTCCCAATGTAATTCAGCATACTGCTGGTCCAATGCGAGTTTCAACTCTGGACGCTGGAACCATTCCTCCATCGGCTATCGCTTTCATCGGTTGTGGATCTCGTGGTGATACCGCTGCAGGTTCTGGTGACGGTGCGTTGAATGCGAGCATTCCTGCTCCTTACAACATTCCTGCTGGTGCTCCTTGTGCGGAGTCGTTCAATGACGGTCCTAGTATCTCTGACTTGACGGCCGACAAAGTTGTAACTGCACCTACCGGAACAACCCGTGGGGCAATGGAAACACATACTTTGTTGACCGTTGGTCAGTCAGGTCTCGACACAGAGTACCGACAAGACACTCGTGACATGTACGCATGGCACGCCAAAACTTTGAACGTATTGTTTGCTGACGGCAGCGTTCGAACGTTTGAAGACAACAATGGCGACGGATACATCAACCCAGGTTTTGCTGTGAACAACGGATCAGCGACTCCAGAGTTGACTGGTTACACCTCGACAGAAGTTGAAGTTAACGGCTTTGACTGGTACACCGGAACCTTCCTGGACAGCGCTAAACATTACAGAGAAAAAGTTTGAAAACTAGAATTCTCAAACGGCTTTCCCAAAAAGTCTGAGTAGCCGGCCACCGTCAGGTGGCCGGCTTTTTTTGTAGATTGAATTGAAGTGTAGAAATTGAAATCGAAAAGCAAGTGCACAAGCTCGGCATCCAAGTCCGTGCTGCAATCGAAATCGAAACTTTAGCGGCAGTAATTCAAAAAATGTTGGGATCAAACCTTTTGTAAACATTCACGTTTTCTTAACGCTTTTTTTATTTGCTTTCGCTACTCTTTTTTGAAGACAACTTTAGAAAGGGTCAGCCCATGGGATTGCTTTCTCTACTTTTCTCAAAAAGCAAGCGTCGTCTAAATGTCGAGAAGCGATTTTCGTTTCTACCCCGGAAATGGGAAACATCTGAGAGTATCGTGCACTATGTCCAAGATCGCGCGGACTCCAAACGATATGCATTAAAGCTCACCAATCCTGAGAAAAGAAAAAAATATCGTTCCCGGTTCACTGGCATGGATCTGCCTCGCGAAGGTCAAATTTTGCAAAGCATTGATTCTCCATTTGTAGTGCGATGCTACGAAGAAGGCTTGACGACAAGCGATCAGGAATATTGCCTGATGGAATTCATCGACGGAGGAACGCTTGAATCTCTTTGTCAGCAAAACCGAATCGGATTACCTCAGCGACTTACGTTCGCGCATTCAATGGCCGGCGCCGCATTGGCTGTTCGCGACGCTGGATTCGTGCACCGAAGTATTTCGCTTGATAATTTTGTTTCGGACTACAAAATGACCAAGGTTGTTTTGATCGATTTTGCGAATGCTGTTCCGAACAAGCCCGAATTTTTGCTCAAGATGGGGCGCGAGGGAAACACCCAGTTTATGGCACCCGAAATCCTTCGGCGGAAATCCCAATCGGCACAAATCGACACCTTCTCCCTGGGTATTTCGATTTACTGGATGCTTACCAATCAACATCCATGGGGTTTGACGGAAAACTCTGCCGCCCACGCAATTCAATTCGATACCCATGACCCCGTGCCTGTGATCGAACGACTACCCAATTTAGAACCTCGTGTTGCTAACGTTATTGACCAGTGTCTTTCCGCAAATCCTGACGAACGGCCTTCATTGCAGTACGTCGCACGCGTTCTTTCCAAGAGCAATGATGCCGTTCAAACGCGAAAAATGAAGACACGTTAGTTCGAAATTCGCTAAACCGCCAAAATATTAACAACGCCTCATCGTATTCACGGAATTTTCACGAGTTCTTCACAAGCAGCTTTTAGTCTTGAAGGGCTAACTGTTCGGTGCATCCGTTGAGGAAACCATGATTCAAGAAATTGTTACGACGTATACCGACAAAGGAATTGTCAAGGAATCCTCAGGCTATTGTCCGGTGGCATTCACACAGGGAATGGCCATTGAAGACGTCAAACGTTTGGGAGAGATCGCACGCCGTCAGATAGAACATTTGCAGCAAACGGCAATTCATGAATTTGGCTGTCACTTTCCCATCAAACTTCAGGGTAAGCACACGCATCTATTAACTCGTGGATTTCGTGTGCCGGGAAAAGACAGCAAGCCCGGACATTTCGTGGTGCACCAGATTCTCGTTAATCAAATAACGAATAAACCTGGCGGTCCGGCATCGATGTTGGCAAACGATGGATTTTGGATCACCCGATGGAACGCAAAGAAACAATTGTTAAAACCACGAAATATCGAAAGCTCACCTCTTTCTCCTAGGATTTGTGAAGCTTGGCAAGACGCAACGGGCGATGCGGGATGGGCAAGTGCACCGATCGAGGCATGGGAGAAGAACAAGACTTCGCTGCTATTGACCAATCAAAATCTGACGACCAGAGACATCACGAAATTGTTAATGGAATCCCAGTCACTCCTACCAGCCGAGGATCGATGGAAAATACCCATTTGCGTGAACGCATGGCATCCCTTCAAAACAACTTCTGGATTCTGGATTGCGGTAGACAAGGCAAGTCAACAGGCGATTGATGCAATGTCCGACGAGCAAGTTGAAAGGATCGATCTGACTGGCCGACTACCCACCGCGTCCGGCAAATTCAGCGGGCAGGCGAGGGCAGGTGCATGGATCAACTTCAACTCGGGTAGCAGTTCAAACATGCCC
Source organism: Pirellulaceae bacterium (assembly GCA_041399045.1). Lineage (GTDB taxonomy): Bacteria > Planctomycetota > Planctomycetia > Pirellulales > Pirellulaceae > BJ22. The sequence continues at coordinate 824,218 of JAWKTO010000003.1, forward strand.
CCAAAGAAGTGATCAAACAGGCGCTTGTCCATGCTGGTGCACCAGATCCGATGCTCGAGCCATTACCTGAGCCCGAATCAGCTCACAAACTCAGTGCCCAATCACTTACATCGCCGAATCAACAAAGACCAAAAAAGAAGTCGTCGGTTAGGCCGAATGCAAATCGCAAGGACTCAAAACCAAAAACAAGCAAAAGTAAATTCCAGACTCCGGCATTCTGGATCAAGTTCGGACTGGGGATATTCGCTGCCTCACTTGTAATTGGCGGTGTATGGATTGGTGTTTCTTACATCAGCGAATTTGTTGGTGCCGTACAGCAAAGTATCGACAATAATTCCGCAATCGGCAGCCAAATCGCAAAAGCAAGTCCTGAAACCAATTCGAAGCCAGTAGACAACTCGACCGTTTCAAACAAACCAAATCCTGAAACTGGTTCAGGGGAAAACGGAGGTAAAACGCCTGCGATTGATGTCGTTGATGAATCGGAAGCGACTTCCGGTCCTGACTTGATTGCCATCTCTCGTTTTATTAGGGAAGTGAATCAAAATCGAACGGCTATCGACATTGGTCCGTTTGCGCCAGGTAAATCCATTTCGGTTTTTGAAATCAACGGGCCAAAGGAAGTAATCTCTACGTTGCAGCTGTCGATTGATACCTTCGCTCGTCGATTCGAATTGACGAAAACCGATTCCGAATCCGTTTGGAGCCTAAACTATGACATTGATGGAAAACCGACAAAAATTGCAGAGATCGAGTTTCTGTTTCGCGACGTCGCTTCGACTATTTCGGCCAACTGGAAATGGATTGATCCGGAAACACCTTCGTGGATGATTGACCAGATTTTGGCTGGACGGTTGACGATGGCAAGCGATTTGGTGCCTCGCGAAGCAGCAAACTTTTCACTTTGTACAGCGTCGCCTGAAACTACGGTCGCCGCTCAGGATTTTATTTCCGGCCCCGTCTCTTTGAATCCGCACCTTTCTGAATTCTTTAAAAACACCAGCACGTTTCAAAGGTTCAGTTGGAGTATTTCGAGATTTGAAATTGTTGATTTTCAGGACATCAACGAATCAAAATTGTTCCTGCCACAAAAATTTAACGATCAAGGCGATATTGAAATTAAAATTGATCGCACGGCTCTGGAAGACTTGGTTTTTTCCACAATTGGCAACAACGACGCGGATCCTGAATCGTTACGAACCATGATTCGAAATGAAATCACTTATCACGATGTGAATGGTTTCCTGATTCGAAAACCATCCTTCCAACTAGTAGACGAAGAGTTTCAATTCACTGGAACTATTTACGTTCAGATTTATTATACCGACGTGAACCCTGTGAACCTGAATCAACTCCACCAAACAACGGAAATCAAACGAAGCGACCGCAAACGGATTCGTTTCGACGATCTCCTTGTCTCGGGACTGATGGAAAATCTGAATATCAGCGGCAAAGACGAATGGAACGTTGTTTCGAGTGGTGGCAAAGGTTGGAAAAAGCTCAAGCCCCAGTCGCAACAAATCAAGGCCGTTATTGGCGGGATTATGTATGATGAAACAAACCGACTTCTCAAATCGAATTTCTCAGTTGAGATTTCCCGAGCCAACAAGACCAATAGCGAACAACCTCGTCAATTTGAAGTCGTTGCAATAGGCGATCGCTAATCAATGCCGCCAAGTTGCCGATTTACGGAAGGGTTGGATGGTTCTACGACTACAATTCCGGGTATTATCTCGCCGAGAATTGGTTTAGGAAGCGTTCGCCGAAAATCCCTTTTTAAGAACCAACGCACAAAAGCTTGGCTTGGATCTGACTCGATTGGTCGTTCAATTCAATGTTCTGAGGAAACACTTTAAACGTGTCAGCAATTGGCTCGTAGCTAAATACGGTTCCACCAGGGGCCGGCAAGTCTCAAGGTTACTACACCAGTAACCCTCGCGCGACTTCGGCACATATTCCCGCAAGGTCAAAGTCTTCTACGTCTGACAACACCGAGATGACTGCTCGTTAATTCGGACGACCTTCGTTAGCAATTGAACATCCAAAAAAGACCCTTGCAAGAAACGTTTTCCTGCAAGGGTCATTTGATTTCATCACGCGGTTTTCACGAACACCGTTGCAAAACGGTGTCTGTGGGGAAACTAGCGGATCGTTGGTCCAACGGTTTCCGAAACACGATTGGTATCGGATTGGAAAACCAGCGTGCTGTCTTCCGCGGTCAGAACAATGTTGGTTTTGCCAAACTGTAGCTTGGCTCGCACCACGTATTCACCCGCTTTGTTGCTGCCCGCCTTGAAATGCAATTCTTGCTTTTGTTTAGCGGCAATTTGTGGGACCGTGAATTTCACTGCTCGAGCAGGAGTTTCCAGTGCCTTGTCGTTTTGTGAGATTGCAACCCAGTTGTTTGGCAGTTCAACATTGATGGCAACGTCGCTGGCAGCTTTATCGCCGTGATTCTCAATCACGACGACATAGTCGGCTGCTTCTCCCGCAGGAATCGGATCCATCAGACTGCGAATCGTCATCGTGACGTCAGGACGAGCATCAATCACAGTCGGTAGCTTGATCGCTTTCAACTGAGTCTCGCGACTTTTCAGTGTGACCTGATAATCAAACGCACCCATTTTCTCGGAGCTGCTGATCCACTGAATTTCGGTTGTTGATCCTGCAGAAAGATGTGGCAGGGTCCAAGTCAACTGTTTTCCAGTATCGTTGGTTGCACATTCATGGCTAACCGTATGAATCTTGATCGCGTCAGGAATGTTCAAAGTCAGTTGAACATCATGAATGTCGGCTTCGCTAGGATTGTTGACCTTGATGCCATACATGCCCGTTTGGCGAATGTAGCCATTGAGTGGACCGCTTAGTTCAACCTCAAGCTCGGGTTTGATGACCAGAAAGCCAATATCAGACGACTTCGTGTCGGCCGCGTCGGCAATTGCATCAAATTTGATGTTAGCTTGTCCGGGAGCAACACCGGAGGTTGAGATTTTGAACGTGCGAGATTCACCCGGTTTAATTTCAGCAGTTGACAGTTCCGCATTGCCGTCAATTCGAAGACCGTTGGCGAGGGTTGGCTTCAAATGAAAATTACGAGCAGGACCGTCGCCAATGTTGGTGACTTCCACTTGAACAGTTACCGGCTCACCCATGATCAATCGTTCGGGGCCATCAGCGCTCACCATCAACACCGGCTGCTGAACCGCAATTTCCACTTTCTCGCGATTGACGACAACCAGTTCCGTATCAAACGAAATCGGGTTTTTGTCGGTTGGCAAGACCTTCAGCACGATTTCCGACGAACTGTTTCCAAACAGGTCAAAAATCGAAAACTCAATCATCTTCTCGGAAACTTTGACGGGCTCGGGAGATGCACCCGCGAAACGAACATGCTTCGGCAACGTCAGCATCAATTTGGCTTCTCGAACATCAACCGAGGTTGGATTTGTGATGTTGATGTGAACCTCGGCACTTTCGTTGAGCACAATCGATTCAGGATATTTCACCTCAAATCGGAGTGGGCTCAACCGCGACCCTTGGTTTTCATCTTGGAGTTCATTCAAAAATTGCCGGTCTTCCTGGGAAAGCGGCAATGAATTGCTAGCAACATGTTCTTGAACGGAAATAGGTTCCAAAACCGAGGTGTTTGTGTCGGCCTTGGGCGCATCGCTTCCAATGGTGTCGAATTCGATCAAAGTTGGGTCAAGCGAAGGATCGGACTCCTGCGCTGCCAAAAACGATGGGGCACCGATCAAAAGTGCGGAAAATAGCACACTGTACAAACTGGATTTCATCTTCACCCCCAAAACAAGATTTCACTTTGTTCTTCTTTATCGACGGCAAAGCAGGGGAATTATCGGGAAAATCCTCAAATGCGGAAAAAATTAACAACTGAGAACGGTAGGGATTGCAAGCAGTTTCCAATCATTTTCAATCCAACTTGCCCCCCTTGGAAACGGTTGAGTCGTTAAGGTCTAATTGGCTTTTTCACCAAGGAAAAATGAACCCCAACCGCACTTTCTGGGAGATCAATATGACGTCGTGCATGCGCAAGTTGACAGCATTACTCGTTGCCGGATTAGTGGCAAATGGAGCTGTGATGGCACAAGACATGGAATATCCGAAAACCAAAACTCAGACCCAAATCGATGAATATTTTGGCGTCAAAGTCGCGGACCCTTATCGTTGGTTGGAGGACGACGTTCGCGAATCTCAGGACGTCAAAGATTGGGTAGACGCGGAGAATCGGGTAACGTTTGGCTACCTCGAGACATTGCCGTTTCGCAAGGAAATCGAAGCTCGCCTTACCACACTCTGGGACTACGAAAAATATGGAACACCCTTTCGTGCAGGCGACCGCTATTACTATTTCAAAAACAATGGTTTGCAGAATCAAAGTGTTCTCTATCAACTGGACACACTCGATGGCGATCCTCGCGCGTTGATCGACCCCAACCAATGGTCAGAGCAGGGGACCGTCGCATTGGGCGGGATGTCATTCACAAACGACGGACGCTACATCGCCTACAGTACTTCCGAGGGTGGTTCCGATTGGAGCACTTGGCACGTGATGGATGCTGAGACAGGAAAATTGTTGGACGACGAAATCAGCTGGACAAAATTCACTCAGCCCTCGTGGAATGCAGATGGCTCTGGATTTTACTACAGTCGTTACGCAGAGCCCAAGGAAGGCGAGGCCTTTCAAAGTCTGAACCTGAATCAAAAGGTTTACTTTCACAAATTGGGAACAAGCCAGAGTGATGACGAGTTGGTACATGAAGATCCCGAGAATCCGAGCTGGGGCTTCAATGCAGATGTGACTGAGGATGGACGATTCCTGATCGTGACGGTTTGGAAGGGAACGGACGACAAGTACCGAGTCATGTACCGCGATTTGGATAGTGACGACGATACGCTGAATACATTAATCGACAATTTTGACAATGAATATACGTTCATTGGAAACGAAGGCAGCGTGTTGTATTTCAAGAGCGATTTGGCGGCGCCGAATCGTCGTATCATCGCGCGCGATGTCGCTCAGGCCGATGGCGAATGGAAACAAATCGTGCCCGAAGCCGAAGAGACACTCGACGGCGCCGGCATGGTTGGCAATTTCATCGTGGCAGAGTATCTCAAAGACGCAATCACCCAAGTTAAATTGTTTGACTTGAGTGGCAAACTGGTTCGCGAAGTCGCATTTCCAGGAATTGGAACCGCATCAGGCTTCGGTGGACGCCGAGACCATGCGGAAACGTTTTATTCGTTCAGCAGTTATAACCGGCCACCCAGCACATTTCGTTACGATTTGGCGACAGGCGAAAGTACGTTGTTGCGTGAAGCGAAGGTTGACTTCAATCCCGATGACTATGAAGTGAAACAGGTTTTTTACGAGAGCAAAGACGGGACGCGCGTTCCGATGTTTATCTCACACAAGAAAGGACTCGTGCTCGATGGTACCAACCCGACGTTGCTCTACGGATATGGCGGTTTCAATATCCCTTTGACACCTGGGTTTTCTGTTTCACGATTGCAATGGATGGAAATGGGTGGCGTTTATGCTGTAGCCAACCTTCGCGGTGGCGGTGAGTACGGCGAACGATGGCACAAGGCGGGCACCAAAACGCAAAAGCAAAATGTTTTTGACGATTTCATTGCTGCAGCGGAGTGGTTGATCGAAAATGATTACACCAGTGCGGATCACCTCGGAATTCAAGGCGGAAGTAACGGCGGGTTGCTGGTGGGTGCTTGCATGACACAGCGGCCGGATTTGTACGGAGCGTGTCTGCCAGCGGTAGGAGTGATGGATATGCTGCGGTTCCAGGAATTCACGGCGGGTCGATTTTGGGTAGACGACTACGGATCCAGCAAGAACTCGGCCGAGGAATTTCAGGCGTTGTTCGCGTATTCTCCCTATCACAATATTCAGGATGGAACTCAGTATCCACCAACTCTGGTGACGACTGCTGATCATGACGATCGCGTGGTGCCAGGTCATAGTTTCAAATTCACTGCCCGAATGCAATCGGCGCAGGCAGGTGAAAATCCGATTTTGATCCGAATTGAAACGGATGCTGGGCATGGGGCTGGTAAACCGACGACCAAACAAATTGAAGAGGTCGCCGATCAATGGGCCTTTTTGGTGAAGCATCTGGAAATGAAGCCGGATCTGCCAAGCGACAAGTAACGGTTTTGAAGCTATTGATTTAACGTTTATTGGGTCGTTGTCATTGCAATGGCCCATTTTTTGTTTTGAATGATCAGGGAAATGCTCTATGTCGGAAGCGCAAAACCGACTGAACGAATTACGATTGAAAATTGACGAACTCGATGCCCAGTTAATTGAACTGATCAATGAGCGAGCGAGGCATGTCGTCGAAGTCGGTAATCTGAAACGTGCCGAGGGAATTCCCATTTACGCGCCCCACCGCGAATCAGAGGTGCTGGGTCGGATCACTGCGCGGAATCAGGGGCCCATTTCCAATCGAACGCTTGAAGCCATTTATCGCGAGTTGATGAGTGGTAGTTTCGCACTGGAGCAGCCGTTACGCATTGGATACCTAGGCCCCGTTGGAACCTACAGCCATCTTGCCGCCAAACGTCACTTCGGTGCCAGTGTCGAGTATGAAAACCTGCGTGCGATCGAAGGCGTATTCGAAGAAGTCGCGCGAGGGCACGTCGACTATGGCCTGGTTCCCATCGAAAACAGCACTGGCGGAGGAATTTCCGAAACGCTCGACGCCTTTCTCCAGTACCACAAACAAGTCGTGATCTACGGCGAGGCACAATTGGCTGTTCACTTCAGCTTGCTCGCCAACTGTCAGCCGCATGACGTGAAGCGCATCTACTCCAAACAAGAAGCTTTCAGTCAATGTCGCGCCTGGCTTGCAACACAGTATCCACGCGTTGAGTGCATTCCCGCAGAGAGTACAGCTGCTGCGGTGCAACATGCACGGGCAGAATTGGACCGCGATCGACAATGTGGCGTTGCGGCGATTGGTTCCACGCTTGCTGGCGAGTTGTACGACATGCATGTCTTGTTCGAGAATATCGAAGACCATCAAGGGAACGTGACACGGTTTCTGATTCTCTCGCGTTCAGAAACAGAACCCAGCGGAAACGACAAGACATCCATCATGTTCACGACCGAAGACCGCCCCGGTGCGCTGGTGGATGTACTCAATGTCTTCAAGCGTTCCGGCATCAATCTAACCCACATTGATAAACGACCCAGCAAGGAAGAAAATTGGGACTACACGTTTTTTGTTGATGCGATGGGACATCGGCGGGATTTGAAGTTTGCCGAAGTGCTCGGCGAAGCCCGGGCACATTGCAAACGACTGAATGTGCTGGGAAGTTACCCGATCAGCAAGCGTGTTCTCTAGGATTTCCTCTTGACGCAAACGCATCCCACGCCACATTCAAGCGCGATACAATGTTTCAGGTCCATTAATCGTCGAGACGTTTCAGAAAAAGGCCGAGTCATGACTAATCGAAACTCATCGTGGTTGTTTCCATTCGTGTGGTGTTGGATCGCACTTGCATCGCCGGTTTGGCTGCGAGCACAAGATGTCGTGGAGCAAGCGCAGCCGGCGGTTCAGTCTCGCGAGTTGTCGGACGGTGAGAAAAAGCTCGCGATTGATAACGCCAAGGCGTTTTTGACGTTTTGCAATGAAACGAACGTCGATGGAATTTTTAAGTTGTTTAGCGACGAGTTGAAAGTGGAAGTCGATAAAAGTGTGTTGCTTACCTATGCCAATTCACTTAACGACGTGATGGGTAAAATGGATGTGTTTGGTGAGCCCCAATTCGTTTCCGATGCGGACGGCGGAACTGCTTATTCGCTCGTTACCGATGTCCTGTTTGAAAACGGAGTGACCAACCCCAGTTTTACGTTCGACAATGGCAAGATGGTCGGCTTCAATCTCGGATGGCCAGCCGATGCAGAGAGGCTGGTTTCATGGCGTGGACGATGTTGAGCAGTACATGTTGCGTTTGGCTCAGAATTCCTCAACGCGTGTTTGAATGGAGAGCTGGAAAAAGGGATGAACATGTGTCATCCGGCCCTGCAGAAAACATTACTGATGGTCGGCTGGGCAAGATTTTGAAAACGTCAAGGCGCGTGGGCGAAATTGAGGCGTTGAATTTATTCGTCCGCTAGGAAGTCACTGAAGACTTCCAGGAATTGTATCTATACTACGAGCTGAAGGGCGAACAACGGAATGCTCGCTGCGAATTGACGATTCGATTCGTCAGGATGCAGGTCATCTTATTGGCTTCGAATTCAAGTAGATCGCTAGACTTGTTTCGCGATTGAAAACCCATTAACGAACATGAACAAACTCCATTGGGAAACAGAGAAATGAACTCACGACAAGCAATCAAATTGAATCTCGATATGGCGGATATGATCACTCAGGGATATCTCGGTGACCTGACGGATAGTGATCTAATGCATCGTCCCGATCCCAAATGCAATCACATCGCCTGGCAGCTTGGGCATTTGATTTCCAGTGACAACCAAATGGTCAATCAGGTGTTTCCCGGCACCATTTCAGCGTTGCCCGATGGATTCAATGAACGTTATGCGCCCGGATCGGTCTTCCAGATAACGCAACCGATTTTGACGGCAAGGATGCTTTGCTGGGGCTGTATCAGGGACAGCGCGCTGCGATCCTTGCAAAACTGGAATCGTTAAGCGATGAGGATCTGGACAAGCCATCACCGGAGTCGATGCAAGCCTATGCGCCCAACGTCGGTGCACTGTTTTCGATGCTTGGTTCGCACTGGATCATGCACGCGGGCCAATGGGCAGTGATTCGCCGCCAACTAGGCCGCGCTCCGTTGTTTTAGACATCGCTTCGAATCTCAGACGTTCAAAGATAGCAATTTCGTTCGGTCTCACTACGGCCGAAGGAATTGTCATTTTTCGACCAGGCACCTCGAAACAGACTCTAAGGTAATCTTTCCAAATTTTTTACATCGCTTTCGTTGAAAACCCGGAAAACAAGGCGTTTTCAGCATTTTTGAAGTTTTGATTTGCTCGTCCGAAATGGCAACCTATGGTTTCTAGGCCATTAAATTGGCTGCGGCCAATAAGACCCAACTTCTACGATTCACTACTCCTGCCGCGCGAAGCAACAGAAGGCTGTTATTTGTCGTGTTGATTTTTTGCAACGCGAAAGACGCCGATTGCTTCCACCGATTCGAATGCCCCTCAAGACACTGATGGCCGTCGCCAATCCGCCGTTGTGTCAACCATCGGTCCATTCGATTTCGTGAGTTTGTTTGACCCAGATACCCCGTATCCCGAGTAGCCCATGAGTCATCATCAGTCGCCTACATTCCTGTCGCGTTTGCAGGAGTTTTCCATTCCATTGCTTGCCGGAGTGGTTGTGGCTCTTGTCGTTGTCAACGTCAACGAGCCCCTTTATCACAAACTGACCCACGAGCCATTGCACGAGGTTGCATGGTCGTTTGTGACCGGAGCCGAATCCGCTACCGATCATGTATCCCACCACGAACCCGAGTCGAAATCGGTTGCCCAAACCACTTCGAATCAAGCACATCATGAAGTGGATTCTCATCACGGTCCATCAGCGGAATCGGAGGGCGCAGACCATACCGTGGCACATGCGGCAACCAATCCGCAACACAGTGAATCGTTGGCACACTATCCGCTCGATGAAAATCACTCTGCAGGCCACAATATTTTCTCAATGGCATTCATTATCAATGATCTGTTCATGGTGTTTTTCTTTGGCATTGCTGCCAAGGAAATCACCGAAGCGTGCTTGCCCGGAGGTTCCCTGAACCCGCCGTCCAAAGCGATCAATCCGCTTCTGGGTACGCTGGGTGGAGTGTTAGGCCCTATCGCGGTATTTCTTTCGTTGAACTGGATCGCAGGTCAGCCGGAGTGGGCGCGCGGTTGGGGGATTCCCACGGCAACCGATATTGCGCTGGCATGGTTGGTTGCCCGTTTGTTGTTTGGCAAGGGACATCCAGCAATCAGTTTCCTGCTGCTACTAGCGATTGCTGACGATGCGATTGGACTGGGGATCATTGCGTTTGCCTATCCCGATCCGCTACATCCTGTTCAGTGGTTCAACACAGTTTGGATCGTGCCTGGCCTGTTGGTTGCCGCGTGTTTGCGATGGCGACAAGTATCGAGCTGGTTGCCGTATGTTTTAATCGGCGGCGGTTTCTGCTGGTGGGGATTGTACAGTGCTCACCTGCACCCAGCGTTGGCTCTCGTGTTTGTGGTGCCGTTCATTCCTGGTCCAAAACGCGACACGGGTTTGTACTCGGAGCCCGCTAAGGGACTTGCACTAAGTCCACTTGAGAAATTTGAACACGACATCAAGTTGAGTGTCGACTTCGGCTTGTTTTTCTTTGCTTTTGCAAACGCCGGAGTGACGTTCGCAGGTATCAATAACTTGACGTGGATCATTCTGGCGTCACTGATTATTGGTAAGACCGTTGGCATCACACTATTCTCATTGGCCGGTGCCAAGCTTGGTTTCCCATTGCCCGAAGGGTTGGGGGTTCGTCATCTGCTGGTTACAGGAAACATCGCAGGCCTCGGTTTGACCGTCGCGCTGTTTGTGAGCAACCAAGCGTACATGGATCCCGGTTTGCAAGGTGCTGCGAAGATGGGAGCGTGCTCAGTATCGCTGCCGCTGGTGTCGCGTTTTTGCAGCTCAGTTATCCGGGTTGCCGGTCAAGTCACCTGCCTGGATGCGACTTCCCATTCGGGAAACGTGTTACCCAGTAAATCAATTTTGGGAATTCCCCAAATCACGAATCGCCTTCTGACGGAGCGGTTTGAGTAGCCCGTCAACTTCGAATAAGAAGTTGACGGGCTGTTTTTATAGTTCTTTGGGCATGAGCCACAAACGTGCCGCGAATCGTTTGGCCCGGTGAGCTGCATACCATTGCCGTTTGGTAACGTCTTTGGAGTGTCGTCGTTTGCGTTTCCCGTCAGGCATGGTCTTGTCTCCTCGGTGGCTGGCATGTGAGCCGAGGATCGTAAGGTCCCGGGCCGCTGCCGTGTCAACTATTTTTGATTCGTTCGTCGATATCCATACCGACGAAACAAAAATCTGTGACAGTCCAGACGGAGATTCGAAAACGGATCATTCGCAAGATTAGCTTCTTTGGCGACTGTGGGAGAGTAATAGCGACCATTCTTGGAAATGAACCCAAGAACCTTGACGCCCTCAATGACGCCTTTGGCCGCATCCACTTTGCAAGATGGTGACGAGGAAAGATCCTCGACTACCTGGACAGCATTTCATTTTTGACACACGCTTTTGACATCTGTCCGCAAATCGAATTGGCCGCGTTCGAAAGCGGGCGATATGGAAAAACATGCCACGTTATGTCAAAATTATTTTTGACTCTCTTAAAAATGTCCTTGCAGAAAAGTCAAGCCATGTCTCAAGAGCCGCAACCGCTACAACCTATTAAATCTTTGGACGGCGACAAGCTTGATCGCGTACCCTTCGCCAACAAAATGGGGTCGATCATTTCTCAGATGAAACAAGGAGGCGTGATTGCAATTGATGGGGATTGGGGCTGTGGAAAGACATGGTTTGCAACCAAATGGAGGGAACATCTCGAATCCAAGGAAGGTGGAGGGTTTAAAACCTGTTACATCGACGCATTCAAAAAGGACTACTTGGACGATCCATTCCTGGTGATCTCCTCCGAAATTGCTAAAGAGATTAAACGAATTGAACCGGGTAGTGAGAAAAAACTTCTCAGCTCATTACCTGGTGTCGCTGCCCACCTACTTCCAATAGCAGCTCGGGTATCCATAAACGCTGTTTCTCGATTTGCACTCGGAGGTTCGGACCTAGCTGGACAAATCCAACAAACCGTTGAAGAGGCTACCAGTGCCGGGGAATCGTACTTTCAGAAGGTCGTAGATAATTTCGAGAAAGATGAAGAGGTTTTTGATGACTTCAAGAACCATCTGAGAGATTTCACGAGAAACCAGCCTCGCCCGCTTTTGCTTTTTGTCGATGAGCTTGACCGATGCCGACCAACTTTCGCAGTATCTTTTCTGGAGCGTATCAAGCACCTTTTTGATATCGAAAATGTAGTGTTCATCCTTATGGTGAATCGAGTTCAGCTTGAAAAGTCAATTGAAAGTGCATATGGAGCAATTGATGCGGGCCAGTACCTTGAGAAATTTGTAAGGCTCTTTTTTACCATGCCTCAGCCAAGATCGGACATCCTAAAGCGATTCATACAAGAGCGATTCGATTCCTTTGGTATCAAAAATTCAGCATCGAGCGTGTTTTCTAGGTTTTTCGTCGACGTTAAACAAAATTCGCGGATGTCAACTCGAGACATTGAAAAAGCTATTGAGTATTTCTTATTTTCGGATGCTGGAACCGACAAAGAAGGATTAGTACTGGCGGCACTTCTTATAATGAAACTACGCTTTACAGATCAATATCGCGCTGCATTGTCCAGTCGAAACCCAGTACAAGTTGTTTTGAATCAAATTTCAAATCTGTTGGACAATTCTGGCGCAAGAAAAACGTATGAGTCTATAACTCCAGTTATCGCAGAAGCGTCCAACAGGTCTTTTTACAATGCACTAATTTTTAAAGTCGACAAATTCTTCGACTAACTAATTCTGTTAACAAACAGAATTCCCCCGTCGCCAGGCACCGGCTGCGTATGGTCGTTTTCGCCGATCCAGATTTCCTTTGGGATACCGTCAGGAAATGCTCGACAACGCCGTTCTTCGTCATTCACTAAATGAATGCACCGGTGGCAGATCTGGCTATACAACGGCAAGTAATTCGGATCATCAAGGGTTTCTTTTTCATTCATAGATCCATTCGAACCTGAAGGCGAGGCGATCACATCTGATGTGTGCGTGACTGCCCCCGGGATAATCCACACCCGGCAGGAACCTACCGTAAACAGTCCAAGTAATAAAAAGTGCTAAAGGAGAAATCATCGAACCGGTGATCCTCGATGCAGTCGCAAACAAATCCGCTAACGTGGATTCGCGATTGCCGATTCCTCGCACTCGACAAAAACGTCCAATTGTTGGCCGACTAGTACCTGGCCTGCATCTTCTTCGATCTCATACAAAACCTGCATCACTCGCGTGTCAACGCGTTCGGTGTTGGCGCCCGTCAACGAACGTTTGGGGATGACGTACGGCTCCACTCTCAAAAACTTCAGCGAAATCGGTTTGGCATTGCCACCGCGCAAAAAGGCTTGGGCGCGACCCGATTCTTGAAAACGGGGGATATCGGTTTCATCGATATCAACCCGGACGCGTGGTTTCCGCATGTCGCCGATGACCAGTAAATCTTTGGCGGCAGGAGTGGCAACAAACTCTCCGGGGCGGACGTTGACTTGCAACAACTTTCCATCGACCGGCGCACGCACCAACGAACGTTCGATCTCTGTTTTGGTCTGGGCGATTTGAGCTTCGATTCGCGCGATGTTGGCCTGCGTAATGGCAAGGTCTGGTTCCCACGCACCTGCCAGCAACAACTGCAATTCCGACTCCGCCCGCGAAAGCTCGGCAACGGCGAATTCCTTATTCTCACGCGCATCCACCAACTCGCTCTGCGTGATCGCTGCGGTGGAGGCAAGCCGATTGAGTCGTTCGTAGTCGTCTGTCGCTCGTTTCAGGTTGGCCTGTGCCGCTTCGACGCGATGACGCGCCGGAGGGATTTCTTCGGGACGCGGAAGCGATTTCTGCTTCTGCATTTCCGCTTTGGGAACCGCGAGACTCGCTTCCTGCGCGATCAACTGCGCCTGCAAATGCCGGTCGTCGACACGAAATAGTGGGTCGCCTTGCGATACAAGTTCGCCTGCATCGTCGGGAGAAACAAACACTTCCACGACGACACCAGGCAAAGTCGCACCAATCGAAATGTTCTCACTTTGCGGCTCGACGATCCCCGAACCGGCAATCGTTTTCTTGAATGGGTTCTGCGGTGGATACGATGGCGGCTCAACTTCGATCTCGGGTTTCTGAGCGCTCGTAATATGGACCAGTCCAAACGCCAGCAGCGAGAGTGCGACCAACGGCACGGCAATTTTGACGAATTGATTCAACATTTTTCCAGACCTGTTCTCGTTCGCTATTGATTTGCGGGTGTGGTAATCGGCTGTCCCGATTCGACCTCGGCAATTTCGCCATCATTCATGTGAATGATCAGCTTTCCAAATTCGTAGACTCGCGGGTCATGCGTCACAATGATGACAGCGCGGTCACTCTCGACAGCGACATCGGACAGGAGTTGCATGACGTTGTGTCCCGATTTGGCGTCCAGTGCCGCGGTCGGTTCGTCACAAACCAGAATCCGTGGTCGATGTATCAGCGCGCGAGCAATCGCAACGCGTTGTTGTTGACCACCGGACAACTGCGAGGGAAATGAATGAAAGCGATCGCCCAGGCCGACTTGCTTCAGCACCATGCGCGCTTCGTTGAGTGCTTTCGAACGTGAAACTCCGTTGATCAACAATGGAATCGCAACGTTTTCCATCGCATTCAGCGCAGGAAGCAGGTTGTACTGCTGGAAAACAAAGCCAATGTTCTGCGAGCGAAATTGAACCAATCGGCTTCCTCGGAGTTTCTCCAAAGGCTCCCCCAGCACTCGAACCGAACCTGAAGTCGGATTCAGCAAACCTGCCACAATGGAGATCAACGTGGTCTTGCCGCACCCCGAGGGGCCAACCAGCAACGTCATTTGGCCAAACGGAATTTGCATGTTGATGCCGCGAAGGGCGCGGACTCGCGTGTCGCCACGACCGAAGTCCTTCGTGATATCCGTGCATTCAACCGCCATCGTTGGTTTTGTCGACATGAACTAACCTCGAAACACGACTGCGGGTTCCAGAAATAGAACTTTCAGCGAGGCAATCAGTGCCGACGTCGAAATGATCAACATCACGGCAATGCCGACGCCGACCGCCGCGTAAGGTGATAGATAAAGCCCCGCCAGATGAGTGATGTGTTTCGTAGACTCAAAAAACAAAGCGGTCAGTCCGATGCCGACGCCATAACCTAACGCCCCAATAACCATCGCCTGCAGCAGAATCATTCCGAGGATTCGGACATTGGTGACGCCCATCGCTTTCAGCGCACCGAATTGTTTCAGGTTCTCAAGTGTAAAAAGATAAAACGTTTGGCCTGTGATCGCCGCGCCGACAATGAAGCCCAGTGTGATTGTGATGCCAAAATTGACCGGGATGCCGGTTGTTTCGAGGAAGTAACGAATGGTTTTCCAAAAGAACTGATCTTTGGTCATTGCCATCAATCCCGTTTCATTCGAAATCGATTGGCAAACGGTTTCGGCATCGTAATCGGCTTTGGGTTTGGCCAACACGTAGTTCATCAGATTCCGTTGGCCGGGAACAAATCCGCGAACGGTGCTGAAACGCGAATACATGATAGGCAGCGTGGTAAACGGCGGAGAAGCCTCGCAGATTCCGACCAGACGGGCTCGTGAATCGTTGAGTTCAAAGGTGCGACCGATCTTGTATTCTTCGCCCGGCCAGATGTATTCATAACCCGCTTTGTCGACGATCACCGCGTCGGGTTGCCGAAGGTCCTCCAGTTTTCCAACGAGCATTTTGGGTGGAGCACCAACCAAGCTGTCATCATCAAGGCCGAACAGAATGACGGCTCGAAATCGGCCATCGTCAGCGCGAGCCGTGACCTGACCTTTGTACAATCGAGCGGCCCATTCAACGCCTTCGGTCCCCTCGCACTCGCAACAGATCGTTGTCGGGAATCCCCGGTGCCTCATCGATAAAACGTGTCTGGTTATCCATCACCCAGATTTTGGCGTCGTTGACATCGACAATCTGGCTGGCAGTACGGCTCATGATCCCGATGAAGATCGAAATCTGTTGAGTCATCAGGAGCGTGGCGAAGGAAATTCCAAAAACCAACCCCAGGTATTTGGCGGTATCGCCCATCAGCATTCGCAGTGCAACCCAGTTCATTTCGTTGCCCCTTTGGAACGTCGTTGTTTGTTATCTAGCGACGAGGGAAGAAGTAGTCCGTCGACCAGCATGCGAATCATGACGCGAGCGCGATTTTTGATCGGTCGCCACTTCACCCAATCGTCTTCGCCCTTGATCAAATGCAACGCCAGGTTTCCATGCACGCCGGCAAAGAAAATCTGTGCCAGTTGATCGGCATCACCCATGCCCTTGCGAAAGCGACCATCGCGAATGCCTTCGGCAAGCGTTTCCCGCAGATAGGCATAACAGTCCTGCGTCGGATTTCCTTTTTCGATGATCTGGCCCTTGGGGATCGCTGCAAGTGGCGTGAGAAACATCAATCGATAGTGGTCGGGGAACTTCAAACCAAATCGGTTAACACCATTCCCATGCGGATCAGGCGTTCGACGGGGTCGCGGCGTCGAGCAAGTTTCTGGAAGGTTTCATACAGTGCCACAAATTGCCGATCAACGACTTCGCCCAGCATCTGCTGCTTATCGGGAAAATGAAAATAGATCGCCGTCGCCGTGAAACCGACGCGTTCGGCGAGTTTCCGCATGGAAAACGCTTCCACGCCCGACTCAATCAACAGCGAGGTCGCCTCCTGCAGGATGATGTCCCGCGTACGAGAGCCGTCGCCATCCGTACTTCGGCGAGTCGATTTTTGTGCTTTTCTTGACATTGCCCGCTTTTATCCGTCCATCAAAAATTGCTCGTCACACTCACGACCGCAATTTGAGATTCAGCTTAACAGCGTTAAGCGACAAGTCAAGGCGAAAGGTTTAACACTGTTAAGGTATCGGCCGCAACCTCAGGCGGATTTTCGTCAAACATGTTCGGTTTTGCGGCAACGTGTCGCAGTTGATGCCAAGCGAAATCCGCCTCGATTTCGAGACGGATTGAACCGTTTGGCTGACGATTATCGGAAATGGACGAACAATTTTCCGATTTCTAAACCAAATGAGCCTAGCAGTCAGTGGAGTCGATGTGAATGTTTTGAAAGACACCAACATTCACCTGGTGGTCGCGAATGGTAATGTCGCCTGCCGGGTCGAGCAATACGAACGATGTCACGTCAAAGTCCGCCGTTCCGCAGATTAGGTATCGATTGGTAATGTCATCTCCCAACGAAACACCGACTTCCGAATGAAACAGGGCATTTCCATCAACGTCAAGAGTCGCAGATGCTGAATCACGGATCGTTTGAGTTGCATTCAATGTCAGCGGCCCCGACCGACTGGCATCAAACAGATTCAAGAACCCAGCTTGGGAAATCGAAACTTCTCCTTCAGACACAAAATGAGTTCGAAAGATAGTCGCATTGTTAAAGCCACCCACGTCAATTCCATTCGTCGCGAGCAAATGCAGGTCCTGGAAATTGATCGATTGGGTGGGTAATGTGGCCAGTTCAATGCGATCGAGTGCTTTAAGTGCAGCGGTTTGTGTAGCCACGACGCTGGCCCCCGCCTGCATCAAAATGCTGCCGTTTGAATCGAGGTTGAGTCGCGCAGAATGATTGTTGCCGCTGATCAAAACTTGAGAGAACTGATGGAAGTTCAAGTTGCCCGTTAAGGAATAGCTTAAGGATCCGCTATGAACAAGTCCGGCGGTGCCGATATTGGCATCAGCAAGCGATTGGATTTGGGTTTTTTTGACAACCATCAACGTATTGCTGTTGTCGTCCGCCAGATCAATGTCTTGTTTTGAAGTCAGTAGTAAGTCACCGCCGACAATGATCTCCGTATTGTCAGCGTCGGCGATTTTTCCGGCACTGATTGCAAATCGCTGACTGGTTCTAACGCCTGGGAATGCCAGAATACTGCCGTCCTGGAATTCGAATCGGCTTTTTGAGATGACGACATCGTTAGCAAGAAACAGATCGAGAGAACCGGCAAGGACATTTGCGGAGATTTCCGAGGCAACGTTTTGCCCAAGCAAGGTGAAATTGCCGCGTCCTTGCTCGCTTGTCGAACCGCCGAGAAAAAGGCGATTCGTCTGCAGTGTGCCGCTGGATTGAACGATACCCGCGCTCGATTGCAGCAGTATGGAGTTGGTGGCGTGAATGTCCCCCAACAGCGTTAGACGTCCCGGCTGCATCGCGCCCGTTCGCACAAAAAGGCTGAGGCCGAGCTCGATCGCGCCAAGAATCAAATTGTTTGAATCTACAACTTCAACACGTTGGCCATTACTCACCGTCAAAGTACCGAGATTATTGTCGGTCAGGCCATCACCATCCATATCCCCCGTCACCAGAATCGCGCTGCCGGTTTCTGGCAAGTTCAAAGTAGTAGTGCCGGACACAAACAGTCGCGAGTCGTCGCGTTGCGTCAGATCAAACGAAGAGGCCATCGAATTCAATGTGAATGAGCCATTAACCTCCAATCCGTTAAAGCCGACGAACGTCTCGTCCAGTCGGTCAATCGTCAACGGCCTGGTCGAACTCAATATCAAATCGCCAGTCAGTCGCCCACCCACGGCAAAAATTCGGTTTTCAGGATTGTTCAAATTTACATTTCCAGAACCCGAAATTAACAGTTGATTTGCAGAGAGTTGCGTCTCCGAAGATTGTGTGACGCCGTTCTGGATTCGAAACGCGATGGATTGGGCTTTGATTGAATCGTTCAAGTGAACGGACGCTGATCGGATGTTGAGCGAACCATCGAAGCTCAATGCATTGATCGTCAGATCATCGATATCCCCCAAGCTGATCGTCTCGGCGTCGATTCGCGAGAAAGTGTAATAGGAGAAGGTATCAAAATCGTTTTGCAAGGAATCGAGCTGGATGATAGGGGCCGCAACCCTGAGTTCCGGTACCAGCAACGAGCCCGTTTGGCGGACGGCGACGGGAGATTCAATTTCTAACGCCCCAGTGAGATCATGTAGATCAACGTTGTTATCAAACAAAACATCCATGTGGGCATGGGAGCCCAAGTTCATTCGGATATTTGCAACGGAACCATCTGCGATTGACGACTTGGCAACAACGATCTCGTGCGGGTTGTTGAAATGCCAAACATCAGACTCCATTCCTTTGAACAACGTGCTTTCAAGACTGAAAACAAGCTTCTCGCCGGTGTCTGAAACACGTAGGGTTTCCACTTCCGTAGTTTGTCGTTGGGAACTATCGAGAATCAAATCGCCATCAATCAGTTCGACCATGATGGTCAACATGTGCCTGGCTTCAAGCGGTTGATAACGGTTTGATTCCAAACGGGAATCTTTTTTGCGGCGACGAGTGTTCATGGCGAAACCTGAGAAGCCTGTGAGGCAGAAACGTTGAAATACGCCCGCATCAATTCGCAGGTTCCGACTTTTGAGTCAATACAAGAACTCGCTCCCGCAAGCAATTCGGGCAAGCGTGGGCCCCGAAAACACAGCGATTTTCGACTGACGAACCGAAAACAAAAAAAGGCCACTTCGAGATTCGAAGTGGCCTTTGAGTTGAATACCTTAAGTCCGCGAAGGAGGCTTTTGCGATCCTGTCACGGGAGGATGCGGTGTCCGGTTCCGACTAGTATCGCCAGATCCAGTTGACGTTGATTCGGTTGTCGATCACGTCACGTCGGTCAGTCAATGGGAATTCAAATGCCGCACCAACTTCTTGGTTGCGTTGTGGCTTGAACTTCAAACCAATGGCTTGAGTCACAATCGTGTTACCAGAAACTCCCGTTGAACCGAAGTTGAACAGGTCACCACCTTCAACACCTGGGATACCGCCACCACCTGAGCTAACCCAGTTCTGCATGTTGAACTCGGTCAAGATCCAGGTGCGAGGACCAATGTTTTTGCTGAAGTGCTGTGACGAGTACATCACAGTGCTTTCGTCAACTGTATCGAATGGAACTCGGATACCACCACCGCTGATCCAATAGATCGAGTCGAATATTTTGCGACCGCTGGTGTAGAACAGGTTCAAGTTCCCAGAACCGTTGCCTTGGAAAGCTTTTGCTTCGCCAGAAGGCAGTTCAAAGGTGAAGCCAGCGCTGGTCAACCTTTGTTTTTGTGGGTTGCGGAACAATGCAAACTTCAAACCGGCAGCAACGTCGGCCCAGCCGTCGTCTATCAATGCGTTGCTGGAAACAGCGTAACCGTCTTTGGTTGCGATCAAGGCAACGTTTTCACTCAAACGTGCACGCAGTAAAAACGCGTAGAGTTGGATCGCACCACCGCCAGCAGCCTGGGGAACACGATGTTGCAGGAAGATCGCTTTGGCTTCCGTCGTCAAGCGAGGATCTTCGAAATAGACTGGATTCGAGATTGGGCTGATAAAGCAGTCATAGCAGCCTTCGCTTCGTTGAATCGAAGGGAATGACAACAGGCCACCGCCGAAGCGGCTACCACAACCACAGCTTGACGCGTAGCTGGTGCCACACGAATCGCAGCCTGACACAACAGATGCACCAGCATCTTCGTAGGGCAGGGCGGTCGCTGTTGTAGCAGCAGTTGGGCCGGTTGAGACCTTGAGAAACGAATTGCCAACAGTTTGTTGTTGGCCAGCTGCGACGCCCGTTGATACCAGGCTCGCAGCAAACATCAGCAGCGAGGGAATGAAATTACTTTTCATGAAATCACCTTTTGCGGCGGAACGGCTGGCGACCAATCCGTTGGTCGGCCTGGGACAGTGCAGCTCCAATAAAGAGACAGATTCCGTTCGCTTTCTTGCGAACACTGCAACTGTATTCGTCCGTAGCTACGGCAATTCCGAGAGACTCGTTGGAAACCGTTAAACTCGTACTGGTTTGACATTCGGGGCGATGAGATTACCCGACAGGGTGAGAATTTTTTTTGTAACCGCTATAGCTTTACTCGGATTGGCGTTTGTTTGTCGTTACAGATTGCCTGGTTTTCAGTCGTTACATGAAAAAAGGTCAGAATTGAAACCGAGATATTTTGCGGGTTAGTCGGCAGTTGAGGAATAATCGGTACTGTTTAACACCACGACATCCGTTCCGTGTTCATTAAATGAACGATTTGATCATTTTTGAAAAAGGCGTTGAAGCGTTTCGGCGACACTTTCCCAATCATTGGCAGCTTTGGCGAAATCAGCATGCCAGGGACGAAAGGACTGTGGCATGGCTCTAGACTGGAGTGAGGCTTGGCTCGAAACAGGAATTTGTGCGCTGTCGGATTCCGCCAACTGATCTTCGATTGAGTGAGAAAGTAAAAAATCGATCAGCCGTTTCGCGTTTTCTGGATTGGGGGCGCCCTGGAGTGTGCATAGGGTGTTCGGAATTAACAGGCAACCACTTTCATTTTCCCCTTGATCGGGGATAACGATGGCAACCGGATACCCTTTCTCTAATTCAATGATGGCGTCATCGGTATCGGTGATTCCCCATGCGTATCGCCCGGCAGCCACATGTTGTGCAACCTGTTTATTGCCGGCTTCCGTTACGGCGTTCAATGCAACCTGTTCGAAAAATTGGGTGGCTTCCTCATGCCCCATTTGTTCAAAAAGAACCGCTGCATGGGTGGACGTCGTTCCAAACAATGGCTTGGCGATTCCACATTGTCCCTGCCATTTGGGGTCAGCCAATTCGTGCACTGATCGAGGGCGAGCATCTTCATCGTCCAGCAAATCGGTATTCACGATGATCACTCTGGCACGGGCCGCAAACCCAAACCAGGTCTGGCCGGGGTCCACAAACGCGACCGGAAAATCAGCTTGATGTATCGGATTCGCGGTTGCCAACCGACCTGCGCGTTTGAGTCGCAACGTGTGCATGATTTCGTTGTTCCAAAAGACGTCGGCTCGCGCGCGTTCGCTATCGCCCACTAACAATTCGTTAGCCAAGCCAACGGTCTTGCTGCTTTCGACATCATATTTGGCGCGAACAGAAATCCCGGTCTCTTCCTCAAATTGCTTGAGGATCGGTTCCGAAAACTCTCGATCCAAGGCAACGTAGACAATCACCTCGTGATCGCTGGTGTCCAAACATCCCGAGCAAAGGCTCGACAGGCCAATGGCAGCCAATCCAAACAACCAAAACGTCGGCCGAAAAAAACGTTGGCAAGCAATTCGACGGTGCGGTTTCACGAATATGACCTGTTATGAATAGTTAGCCGTTTGCAAGTTTTTAAAACGTTTCGCCACGGGCTGGATACAATGAAAGTAGCCTTCGCCTAGAATCAAAATCATGATATTCATGAATGAACATTGTATGCGAGTCGCAATCGAGTTTGCAATTTTTGACGAAACAAAATTATTGGGCCGACAACACAACCAATGGAAACGATGTTTGCTACCGGCTTCGTAGACGGAATAGAAAAACGATTCGCTCGTGCTGCGAGATGGGCCTGCGTGTTCATGGTGATGAGCGTGGCGCTTGCTTCCGTGTCTGCGCAAGATCACCCCGAGCAGATGCACGACATCAATCCAAATATGCCGCAACCGATGCGGCTGTCTCAGGAAGCGGTCGAAGATGCCGGAATTCGCCGTTATGAAAGTGAACATTTGGTTTTGTATTCCGACATAGAGAATGCCGAGACGATCCAGGAGTTCATGGACGTCTTTGAGCAGGCGATTCCTCAATGGGCCAGCTACTTTGGTGTGAAGGACAAGAAGCTGGAGTTCTGGCGAATATCGGGTTTTGTAATGGTGGATCAGGATCGCTTTCGTCGCGCCGGATGCACGTTGCCGCAAATGCCGCGAATTGAAACAGGCTACAACCTGGGCTTTCATTTTTGGATCGTTCCTCAACCGGGAAACTACTACACGCGGCATCTGTTGTTGCATGAAGGCACGCACTCGTTCATGCAATGGTTTTTGGGAGGCTCTGGTCCACCTTGGTACAGTGAAGGAATGGCGGAACTGCTCGCGCTTCATCAATGGCGAGATGGCAAGCTGACTTTGGGTTACCAACCACGATCGGCGAATGAAGTGGAATACTGGGGCCGTCCCAAAGCGATTCGAACCGCGCGTGAGAAAAATAAGTTGTTGCGACTCGATCAATTGTTCGAAAACACTGGCTTTCAGTTTCACGACGTGGAGATGTATTCGTGGGCTTGGGCCGCATGTAATTTCTTGAGCACGCACCCGGTGGCAAAAAAGGCGTTTGGCAAGCTGTTTGATGATGCAGCTGATACGTCTCCACGATTTAGCCTTGCGATCAAGCGCGCGTTGCGAAGTGATTGGGAGGACATTGAGCGCGATTGGCGCCTGTATCTGGAAGAGTTGACCTATGGTTCGACAGGAGCCCATTCGGGAATCGATGTCGCCGAGATGCAACCGTCGAAGGAAAATCAAAGGATTGCAAGTGTTGCCGCAAACAAAAGTTGGCAATCGACGGGCGTTCAGGTCCAGCGCGGCAGCTCGATCATTATGTCTGCATCAGGTCGATTCCAGATTGCTGTTGATCCGGAACCTGTTTTCAGCGAAGCCGGTGGCATCAGCGTTCGGTATTACGAAGGTCATCCGCTGGGCAAACTGATGTATGCCGTGCTCAAGTCCGATGGGTCGGTGTCAAATGGTTTTCCCGTCGGCCTCGGCGGGACGATTAACGTTGAAGACGATGGATATCTGCTGCTGCGTGTCAATGAAAATCCTGTTGAAATGAACGACAACGAAGGCGAATTGCAGGTTGAAATTTCGTTGGATCGTTCCCACGAAGGCAAGCGGTAGACAAGTTTCTTCGTGACTTCGTACCAGCGTTTTTTCCGTTTGTTCTACTGCGCCCGGTGATGTTTTTCCGTTTGCCGTGGTTCTGCGTTCTGATTTCGGTTTCTTTTCACACCGAACCATGAAAATACGCTTGAAGCGCCCACCCTTTCGCTTCGTTTTAACTAAATTGGTAGTTGCGTCAGACTTCAGAAAATGAGCAAAGGTTTGTTTTCGTCTCAGCCGTGCGCGGCAAGTCGGGCATAGTCAAACGAATCATGAACAAGGGTTAACTCGATGTTAAAACGATTTTGGATCGCGGCAGTATGTGCCGGTCTGATTGCCAACGCGGGACTTGGCTGGGCGCAAGATTCCGACGAACCAAAGGACGAGGCACCAGGGATCAATTCGGGTCTTGTTTCGCCACTGAAATTTCGCAATCTCGGTCCAGCGTTCATGTCGGGGCGGATCGGGGACGTCGCTGTAGATCCCGTTGACCGATCGATCTGGTACGTGGCCGCTTGCTCAGGAGGCGTTTGGAAAACAACTAATGCAGGCGTGACGTTTTCGCCAATCTTTGACAGCTATGGCTCCTACTCGATCGGATGTGTGGCCGTCGATCCTCACGATCGTTTCACGGTCTGGGTCGGAACCGGTGAGAACAATTCGCAGCGCAGTGTTGGCTACGGTGACGGCCTTTACAAATCGACTGACGGCGGGCGTTCGTTTGAACGCGTGGGCCTGGAGGACAGTGAACACATCGGAATGATCGCCGTTCATCCGGATGACGGAAACACGGTGTTCGTTGCCGCACAAGGGCCGCTATGGAAATCAGGTGGTGACCGTGGTTTGTATAAAACGACGGATGGCGGATCGACCTGGAAGAAAATTCTGGACGTCAGCGCCGACACGGGAATCAACGAAGTTCACATTGATCCTACGAATCCCGACATCATGTACGCTTCATCGTATCAACGTCGACGTCATGTCTGGACGTTGATCAACGGCGGACCCGAGTCAACGGTTTACAAATCAACAGATGGTGGCGACAGTTGGAAAAAAATCAGTCGCGGTTTGCCAGGCGGCGATCTTGGACGGATTGGCCTGGATATCTCACCCGTCAACCCGGAAGTGGTTTACGCCGTGGTGGAAGCCGTCGGTGATCAAGGTGGTTTTTATCGAAGCCAGAATCGCGGCGAAACCTGGGAGCGAATGAGTGGTACGCTTTCGGGTAGTCCTCAATACTACAACGAAATCGTGGCCTGCCCGCACAATGTGGATCGCGTTTATTTGCTCGATACCTACAACCAGATCACGGAAGACGGCGGACGAACGTTTTCGGCTCTGGGTGAAAACGATAAACACGTTGACAACCACGCACTGGTGATTGATCCCAACGACGAGAACCACTTGATCCTCGGATGCGATGGCGGTTTGTACGAAACATGGGACCGCGGTCAGACGTATGACTTCAAGGAAAATCTTCCCATCACACAGTTCTACAAACTGGCCGTGTCAAACGACGAGCCGTTCTATTACATCTATGGGGGAACTCAAGATAATGCGACGCAAGGTGGCCCAGTACAAACCAACAACAATCACGGCATTCGCAGTAGCGATTGGTTTGTAACAGTATTTGGCGATGGTTTCGACCCAGCGGTTGATCCTGAAGACCCCGATACCGTTTACTCGCAATGGCAGTATGGCGGGCTGGTTCGCTTCAATCGCAAGACAGGAGAAACCGTCGATATCAAACCTCAAGAGTCCAAAGACGGCCCGCCGTTACGCTGGAACTGGGACTCGCCGCTGTTGATTTCGCCTCACAACAATCATCGCCTCTACTACGCCTCGCAGATTCTGTTCCGCAGTGATGACCGCGGCAACAGCTGGGAGCCCGTTTCACCCGACCTGTCTCGACAGATCGATCGAAACACGCTCAAAGTCATGGGGCGTGTTTGGGGAGTGGATACGGTTGCCAAGAACGCTTCAACTTCGCTTTACGGTTCGATCGTTGCACTTGATGAATCACCCGTTGAAGAAGGGCTGATATACATTGGCACTGACGATGGTTTGGTGCAAGTCAGCGAAGACGGTGGAGAGAATTGGCGCAAGATCGAAAAATTCGGTTCACTCGACATTCCCGAGTTTGGCTATGTCAGTGACATCGAAACGGATTCGCAAAACGCGGACACAGTTTACGTCGTGGTCAATAACTTCAAACGCGGTGATTTCAAACCGTACATTGTCAAATCCGTAGACCGTGGTGCAAACTGGCACGACATTACTGGCAACCTGCCGGAACGTGGCAGTGTTTACACAATCAAACAGGATCATATCAATCCAGACTTGTTGTTCTGTGGAACGGAGTTTGGTTGTTACTTCACGATTGACGGTGGCGAAAAATGGGTGCAATTGCGATCGGGAATGCCCACCGTTGGTGTTCGTGAAATCGAAATTCAGCGCCGAGAAAGTGACCTTGCCATCGCATCGTTTGGCCGAGGCTTCTTTGTTCTGGACGATTATTCGCCGCTGCGAGAGTTGACGCCAAAACTGCTTGAGGAAAATCATGTGTTCCCAATCAAAAAAGGTCGCATGTATCAAGTTGTTTCGGTTATGGGCGTAGGCGGCAAAGGGTTTCAGGGTTCGAATTTTTACAACGCACCCAACCCTGAGTACGGGGTTACATTCACGTATTACATCAAAGACGCGCTGAAGACCAAAAAATCTGAACGCGAATCGAATGACCGAAAATCCAGTGCGGCCGGCAAAGATACACCGTACCCAAGCTGGGAGGATCTGAAGGCTGAAGACCGCGAGGTTGCGCCGTCGCGATGGATCACCATTCGTGATGAGGATGGCAACGTCGTCAACAAACTTCCGATTTCAACCGGCAAAGGCATGATGCGGTCGACTTGGAATTTCCGTCATGCGGGTGGAGGCGGCGGAGGCCGTCGTCGCGGCGGAGGCTTTGGGCCTGTTGCCGTTCCAGGGACGTACACGATGGAAATTTCAGAAATGGTGGATGGCGAAATCACCGAAGTGATCCCAGCAACCGAGTTTGAGATTGAACCGATCACGTTCGGCGACACGGCTGAAATTGATCGCAAGGAAATCGTCGAGTTTGTCAAACAAGCTAACAAACTTGCCAACGCGGTATCGGCTGCAACACAGATGGCAGCCGAAGCATCAGAGCAATTGGACGCGGTTGAACAATTGACTCGCTCGGCAGCCGAAGTTGATCCAACGGTTTGGAAAGACATTCGCGAGCTGCAAGTGAAACTGATGGATATTCAAGAGAAGTTTGGTGGCGACCCCACACGAACACGGCGTAACGAAGACGCAATGCCTGGACTGCAGGGGCGCCTTGGTAATGCGATGTTTGGTGCGATGGGTAGTACTGACGGACCAACCGACACCCATCGCCGACAGTTTGAAATCGCAGCCGAGGAATACGAAGCGGTCATTGGCGATCTGAAAAAGGTTGTCGAGAAAGATGTTCCGGCACTGCTCAAACGTTTGGACGAAATGGGTGCACCCTGGACGCCTGGACGAAAGATTCCGGACTGGAAGAAATAGTTCTCGCTGATATTTACAAACGACTCGGGCCGGGGCCAACACCCCGGCCTTTTTTTGTCGGCGAATGCAAAGTTCTATTACTGCTTTGAGAACCACACGCTCAACCGGTTTGATAAGTCCCACAAAACCGAATCTGATACGTTACAATTTCAATAATTCACCATCATGTTTTTTCATAGGCGAGGTTGATGAAAGTGATCCGCTCGTTTTCGACGTTGGTGCTGGTAGTTGGAATTTCGGCCTTGATCGGCTCAGCTGCGTTTGGGCAGACGGCTGCTGTGAGTCCCGAGGCACCAATTCAGAAATTTAATCCGATTCAAAAGCGCGGTGAGATTACGGTTCAGTTGGTCCGAGTCAGCTCGGGCATGCAGTTTACGACCGAACATGTCAACAGTGCTGAGCCAGGTGATTACTTCGCGGTTCCCATTGTCGATGTGGAAGTGATCGTGAGTGTGTCCGATGATATCAAGGTCGAGCGGTACGGACATCATTTAGTTCGCTGGGGTGCTGCGGGGGACAACGATTCGGCTGATGAGCTGAATGTGTATGAGAAACTCGTCGCGGGTGGCGAATCCATTCATTCGTCCGTCAAGAAAGACGGAGTACCTTTGAAGAACCATTGGCGGGAGAAGAGTACCCTTCGCGGGCGATTGCCTGCCGGCAACTTCCAGACTCTGAGAATCAAAGTTGGATACGACGGCGTAAGCGAAGAGTTTGTTTTCGAAAACGTTCCGATCGTCGAGCAGTACTCGAAATAGTAGGTCGTTTGCGATCGTTTATTTTGACTTTCTCAGCAACTCATAGGAAAACGCGCCGATCAATTCACCACGCTTCATCGAGTGGCATTCGGTGCAAGACTCCTGCACACGGATCGCGCCCAACATGCGAATGCGATCGTTTTGTGATGCAGCGATGACATCTTCGCCCCTGAGTAGCTTCCCAAGAGCAAGCATTTCAAACGAATCCAATTTTCGCGTTTTAGTGGATTCAAGTTGCTCCATTTGGGGCAATGACTCCGACACGTAGACGCGGAAATCATCATGAGCCAAAAGGCTGACCAGCTCCAGTCGATTCAGTTTCCAGAAATCGCGTTCCTCGGGAGTGACGCTTCTGCCAATTTGCAGCGGCAATGTATTGGTTCCGAGATAGTCAATTCCATGTCCGACGAATCCCGCGACGTGGTCTCGATCAACCACATGTCCGATACGATCGTCCGTCGTAAATGCCGTTGTGGCGGAGTGGTTTAAACCCTCTGCCTGCTCGACCGTTGGAACCACGCCGGCAGTTGACGATTCCGTTGATGCACTCTCGGGAAGCGGAATCCATTCACTGTCGGCAACATCCAACAAACCCGATTCGGTGTCGAGCGCAATAGGCCCAGGCTTTTCATAAGGTAACTCCATAGGCGAGATAGGAATCATTCGGTCGAGTCCAAATCCATCTTGGTTGACGAAACGAACGACCTGTTCAGAATGCAATTCGGCCAAAGCTCGTCGTCGCAACGATCCAAATGCGTATGCATTTAACACACCGCCGTCTTCTTCCGTCGACGTCTCCGAATCGTTTGTTTTCAACGGCTGGAATTCTCGTAGCCGCTGAACGCGTTTCGGTTGATTCATCGGTTGCAGACGTTCATTGAGCGACACAAACGGAAATCGCTTTCGTAGTTCTTGAGCAAGTTTATTTGCCTCATCATCTGGCAGCTCAATAGGCCGGTAGGAAAACAGCTCTGGGTGATCGACGCGACCATCGAACCACTTCAGATATTCCGCAGCGGTGGTGACAGGATTAGGGATTAGCGATTCAGTGAGCACATCAATTCTCAAAGCCTCGGAATCTATCGGTTCGTCGGCCATTTGCCGCTGAGTTTGTGGAGCCAAACAGCCAGATCCGTATAGTGCCGAAGGATCAAACAGCACGGACGAGACAAAGGCGAGCAGAAAGAATTCGAACGGTTTTGCAATGACGCATTTCATAAATCAAATACCTCGGACCGGGGATTTAGAGTGAGTTTTTCGACTGGCTCGCATGCGCACAAGTTCCAGCTAATCAGTCCGCTTTTTGGAAAAAAGCCGGATTTAGGGCAAATTTCTTCTCGAGCTGAAATAAAATTTGTCCCGAAACGTCTTTTTTGCACAACCTCAATCCACGGGGGATGGTTCCATATCGCGGGAGTCATGTCCAACGAATTCATCGGTTAGGGAGAATGGCAGGCAGCCACGAACATTACATGAAATTCTCATCCCCAATACGAACCGCTCCGATCATTGCGATTTTTCTATTCGCGGCGATGGGGATTTCAACTCACGCCCAAGAACCCGAGTCCAAAGACGAATCAACGATCAGTCAGGCGGATTTGAATTTCTTCGAGTCAAAAATTCGACCCGTTTTGGTCGACAAGTGCTACCAATGCCATTCGGAGTCAGGTGACAAAGTTGCCGGTGGACTGCTCGTCGATTCGCGTGAAGGATTGTTGCGCGGTGGAAACTCAGGATCGGCAATCGAACCGGGGTCGGCCGATGACAGCCTGTTGATGACCGCACTGGAATACGAAGACGATGATTATGCGATGCCGCCGTCAAATGCCGGAGGAAAACTCGCTGACGAAGTGATCGACGACTTTCGCAAATGGATCAACCGCGGAGCACCCGATCCCAGAAACGAAACAACCATTGCTCCTGATGGCGGTGCAGGAGAGGAAGCCAAATCGTGGTGGGCCTATCAACCATTGACCAATCCCCAACTTCCAAAGCCTACGGATTCAACTTGGAGCAGCCATCCGGTTGATCAGTTCCTACTCGCAAAACTGGAGGCGAGTAACCTGAAGCCAGTGGACGATGCGGAGCCTCTCGCATTGATTCGTCGTCTGTATTTTGATTTGACGGGATTGCCTCCTTCGCCAGAGGAAGCGAAGTCATTTCAGGAAGCGTGGGAGAACGCGGCAAGTCCATCGCAGCGCGAAGCGGCCTATGAACGGGTTGTCGACTCGTTGTTGGCATCGCCTCGTTTTGGCGAACATTGGGGGCGACATTGGATGGATGTCGTTCGATTCGCGGAATCATCTGGAAAAGACCTGAACGTCACTTATCCTCAAGCGTGGCGCTATCGCGACTACATCATTGATTCCTTCAACCAGGACGTACCCTTTGATCAATTCATCAAAGAACAACTGGCGGGGGATTTGTTGCCGGCTGATTCGGAGGCCGAGCGCGCGCGAAATTTGATCGCAACGGGCTTTCTGGCAATTGGACCCAAGTCGGTCAATGAGCGCAGTCCACGGCAGCTGGCGGTGGACATCGCTGACGAGCAAATCGACACCATGTCTCAAAGCCTTCTCGGGGTCACCATATCCTGTGCTCGCTGCCATGACCACAAATTTGATCCGGTGTCGCAAGTGGACTACACCGCGATGTTAGGGATTTTTCTATCAACGGAAACGCATTACGGTTCCATCGGCGGAGTTGGCGGTAGAAACAAGAGTTCATTGATTACCCTGCCGGACTCTGTTCAAAAAGACAAAGCGATTGCCAAAATGAGCAAACGCGAGCTTGAGCAAAAACAGAAACAGATCGCTCAACTACGCGAACGGCGAACGGAATTGCAACGACAACGAATCGAAGATCGCCGCAAAGGCGTACAGCAACAAGGCAACGAACTGTTGCGGGTCACGACGCAATTGAACGCTTTGGAAACTGAACTTGCCAGTTTCGATGACGAAGGAAATCCGGTTTCGATGGCGATGGGCGTCTCGGACAAACCCAAACAGGTGAGCGCACAGTTTCGACGGGCGCGCGGCAGAAACAACGGCGGATTTGTTTCGATTACGGACAGCCCACTGTTTACTCGAGGCGAAGTCGATCGGCCTGGTGAAACCGTTCGTCGTTCCTTGCCAGAGTTATTTGAAGGTGTCCGCACACCGCGAATCCCTACCAATACGAGCGGACGTCTACAGTTGGCCAATTGGATTGTCGACGATCAGAACCCGCTAACATCGCGCGTATTTGTCAATCGAGTTTGGCATTGGCTCTATGGCACAGGCATTGTTACCAGTGTCGACAATTTTGGAACGACTGGTGACACTCCGAGCCACGCGGAATTGCTTGACTACCTGGCCAATCACTTTGTTCAACATGGTCACTCCACCAAGGACTTGATTCGCCTGTTGGTCACCAGCCGATCGTATCGATTGTCAACAACATTTGATGACAATGCGTTTCATGTCGATCCCGCTAACGAGTTGATTTGGCGACACAACCCAAAACGTTTGGAAGCCGAAGCTGTTCGCGACTCGATCCTTCACGCATCGGGCGACATGAAGCTCGAACATCCGGGTGCCAGTCTGGTCGGCCAAACGGGTGATGGTGTCATCGGTCGAGGCCGTGGTGGTCTTTCGGAACGCCAGATTGTGACGGCTGACGACCCGGTGCGAACGGTCTATCTCCCGCAGACAAGGGACGTTGAGCCTGAGATCTTGAGTGTCTTCAATGGTCCCGATTCATCGGCCGTTCAAGGAGCTCGACAAATAA
Organism: Pirellulaceae bacterium; assembly: GCA_041399045.1. GTDB lineage: Bacteria > Planctomycetota > Planctomycetia > Pirellulales > Pirellulaceae > BJ22. The sequence goes on from JAWKTO010000003.1 coordinate 855,907, forward strand.
CCAATGTTCCCGGACAAGCGTTGTTCTTACTCAATAGCGACTTTGTTGAAAAACATGCTGAATCCATTGCGGAAGACATCTTGGGGAAGAAGCCTAGTCAGCGCAGAATGCGACAAGTCAAGCCAAGTGTCAACACAAAGGATTTTGACGATCAGTTTGACTCGGTTTGCTGGAAACTCTTGACGCGACCTGCGACGGCCAAAGAAACCGCAGCGGCCAAAAAAGTTTTGCTCACACACCGTGACGACCCGTGGTTGGGATGGACGAGCATCGTCCGCGCTTTGATGGCCAGCGCTGAGTTTCGCAGTATTGAGTAAAGCAGTTCTTATAGCATTCGCATTCAAAAGCTTAAGTTAACAGATACGATCCGGGAACAGATATGACGAGCAATAATCAAAATCGACTTTGCAAAACAGTGACTCCGCTCACCACTCGGCGCGATGTCCTGCGGATGACGTCCTGTGGATTCGGTTGGCTGGCATTCTCTGGATTGTTTGGTTCGATCGCGCATGGTGCGTTGTCCGAATCGCTTGCACCGGGGGCGGTTCCGTTGATCCCCGATAGCCCACTCGCGCCCAAGCAACCACATTTTCCCGCACGTGCAAAACGGGTGATCTTTTTGTGCATGCGCGGTGGTCCATCGCATGTCGATACCTTTGACTACAAGCCGCAACTGACAAAGGATTCGGGGAAACCAGGCCCAAGAAATGGTTCCAAGTTGCTGGGTTCCAAATGGAAATTCTCGCAGTGCGGTGAAGGCGGTCTGTGGATTTCGGATTTTTTCCCCGCACTTCAAAAGCAGGCGGGGAATCTGTGTTTGATCAACTCGATGAAAACCGATTTGCCAGCCCATCCGCAAGCGCTCGTGAAAATGCACACGGGCAATTCGCAGTTCATTCGTCCTTCACTGGGAGCGTGGACGCTATACGGGTTGGGCACGGAGAATGAAAACCTTCCGGGCTTCGTCAGCATTGCACCGCCAAGTGGATTCGGTGGTTCGCAAAATTATGGAAGTGGTTTCCTGCCCGCCATTTATCAAGGAACTCGTTTGGGCAATGACGGGCGTTCGATCGCAGGTGCTGAAATTCCTTATATTCAGCCGAAGCTTGATCGCCGTGATCAGCGCGCCGAGTTGGATTTGCTTAACACGTTGAACGAAACAAAACTCAAACGGGATCGCGTGAACCCCGATGTTGAAGGCGCGATCGAGGCCAGCGAGTTGGCGTTCAAGATGCAGACTCAGATGCCGGGTGTCGTTGACATTGCCAAAGAAAGCGAAGCAACGAAGAACCTGTATGGTATCGACGGCTCGTCAACCGACAACTTTGGGCGCAAGCTGTTGTTGGCTCGTCGACTGGCGGAAAGTGGCGTTCGCTTCATCGAAGTTACCCATGGAAACTGGGACCATCATTTCAATCTGGAAGAAAAGATGGAGCAAAGTTGCGGCGAGATCGATCGGCCCATCGCTGGATTGCTCGCGGATCTCAAACAGCGAGGCATGCTGGAGGATACACTGGTTGTTTGGACCGGAGAGTTTGGTCGTACACCCTACGCGCAAGGCAACGATGGCCGCGACCACAACAACAAAGGCTTTACGCTGTGGATGGCCGGCGGTGGAGCAAAAGGTGGATACGCATACGGGGCCAGCGACGAATACGGATACGAAGCCGTTGAGAATCCAGTCGGCATCCATGACTTACACGCGACGATACTCGCGATGTTGGGACTGGACCACGAACGACTGACGTTCAACTACGCTGGGCGTGATTTCCGTTTGACCGACGTGTATGGCAATGTCGTTCAGGACATCATCAGTTAGCAGCCCGTCGGTTAAATAGCCGTACCGCGTTAGCGGCGGTTCCCACGACTTTTAATTGGGGCTCACGCCACACGGTCGATCGTTGTATTCTTCGAATCCAACGAAGTCAACAGGCGGTAAGGCTTCAAGTATCGCTGGTATCCGATGCTAGCACTGAATTTGAACTCGCAAACAGCTATGGTCTTTGGCGGCGCAGACGAACTACAATCCTTTTGAACCGTATTCAATGCCGAAGCACGCGACAGAACGTTTGGAAGGAATCAAACCATGCGCAGGATTGCCATCATCAATCAGAAGGGTGGCGTTGGAAAAACAACGACCGCCGTCAATCTCAGTGCAGCTTTGGCAGAAGCGGGCATGCGCGTTTGCCTGATGGATCTCGATCCCCAGGCGCACTCTTCATTGCACTACGGTTTGGTTCTGGGCCCCGACGACAAATCGATCTATCACTGTCTGACGGGACAAGCGACGCTTGAGGAAGCTCGTCATCGAATCGATGATCACCTGTGGGTGGTGCCGGCGCACATCGATCTGGCCGCAGCAGAGATGGAGTTAGCGGGTGAAGTCGGCCGCGAGATTATCTTGCGCGAGCAAGTTGAACGCGACAACGAAGAGTTTGACTATCTGATCATTGATTGCCCGCCATCATTGGGCGTGTTGACCCTGAATGCATTGACGACTGCAGGCGAAGTTTTCTTGCCTATGCAACCGCATTTTCTGGCACTGCATGGTTTCAGCAAATTGCTAACGACGATCGAGTTGGTCGCCAAACGATTGAATCCTGTTCTCGCGTTGACGGGTGTTTTGTTCTGCATGCACGAATCGGGCACCCGGTTGGCTCAGGAAGTGATCAACGACATTGAGACGTTCTTTGACAACGAACGCAAAAAAGGTGGCATCTGGTCTGACGTGGTAACGTTCGAAACGCGAATTCGCCGTAACGTACGGTTGGCAGAGGCGCCAAGCTACGGTCAGTCGATCTTCCAGTACGCGCCGACCTCCAATGGCGCTGACGACTATCGTGCACTGGCAATCGAGGTTCTGGAGCAGGCGACATTCCTGCCGCTACTACCTGAGGACGAAGAGCCTTCAACGATCGTCGACGCAATCCAAGCCATCGAAGAAATCGTTGATGACGCGAAATCAGCAAAATAGTTGGCGATGCAAAACGAAGTATCGTTACGGTTCGACCGCTTTCACCAAAATCCGATTGCCAGCGGCTTCAACGACTTCGATTTTTGCTTTCGCCGGGACAATGGCTCCGTCGGTCATGACGTTGACAATTTTCCCATTGATTTTGGCTTTGCCCGATGGGATCAATTGCGTGATGGCGACGCCGCGCCGACCAACCCATTCGTGGTGCAGTGCATCGCCTGCAAAGTCAGGGGTGGCAACAGGTGGCTCCAACATCATACGGCGGAAAATTGGGATGTTTTTTCCATAGGCACGCAGGATAACGATCGATCCCAGGAAACTTGTTGCAGCTGCCAATACGATACCCAGCGATACTGGCAGGCGTTTGTAGTCTTCTGCATTTTGAGGCAACACAAAGGTCTGGGTCGCCAGCACGATTGAGACGACCATCATCAACAAACCACCGATGCCGAAAATTCCCACGCCCGGGACGACGAAAATCTCAAGCAGTATGAATGCGACCCCAACAAAAAACAGCAGAATTTCAAACCACTCTGCGTTGCCGTCAAAGTACTGTGACCAAAAGAACAGAAACAGGCAGACCGTGCCGAAAAAAGCGGGAACTCCCAAGCCTGGCGAATTCGCTTCGATGCTGAACAGAAAAAACGTTCCCATGATCAACAGCATTGCAGACAACGGACTCGCAAGAGCACTCGCAAATCTTGAGAGGTAACGGTCGGTTGAGGTCGGCGTGAGCGATACCAGTTCCGAATCTAACTGATAGAAAGCAATGACTTCATCATGTGAGTTCAATATCGCGCGCACGAAGCCTTCGTTCTCGGCCGTGATCGCGTCCATGCCCGAGGTCGCATCAATGACTTCCAGCGACTGCCAGTTTTCCGCGTCGTCACGGGATTCTTGTTCGCTTCGCGTCATCCAGCGCGCCTGACCTGTTTTTGTGTTGCGAAACCGAATCGGATCGAGTTGAGGGTCCATCAGTGATTCAATCCAGGCCACGTCTCGCTCCTTTTCATCCGCAATCAGCTTGAGATCCGAAGCGATCGAGGTGATTTCGTTGGGAGTCAGCGGAGGGGTGAATTCGCCCCCCAGTTTTGCTTTCGAATCCATCAATATGTGATCACATGCCGCTGCGATCAGTGCCGAGGGGCCGGCGATGTCTCCCTGCAGATAAATCGCCGTATGCATTTGATCGGGATCAAATCCGGCCAGGAATCGGGATAGCTTCAGGCACGGGTCAAGTGCCCCAGCCGATCCATTCATTTTCAATAGCAACAGGTTGTAGTCACTTTTGTCTTCCTTTTGCGCAAGCGCCCGCACTACCCAATCGACTGTTCGGTCGTCAATCGAGGTTGGTAACTCGTAAACCAGGGCCTTCCATTCTCGATTGGCCATGGACTCTGATTCCAACGAGGAGAGGTCTGACTGCAGATAGTTGGCAAGTTCCGTTTTTCCATCAATTACATGGCAGTTCGGTGAAAGCGATTGCAATTGTCTGGCTGAGTATGAGGCCGATTCTCCCTCTGGCGACAACGTCGTACGTTCGATGATTTTACCTGCAGATTCCAGTTCGCGAAATTTTTCATTATCTACCAACGACTCACCGTCGGCCGTTTTGACTGAGTAAAGGGCTTCGCTTGGATCGACCAATGTTCGAACCATCGGCAACGGAATCACCAGACGTTGTTCTGCGATGTTGCGGTAGACGTCATTGACCAAAGAATCTTTTCGGGCGAACGATTGTGTGTTCCCAAAATTCATGCTGGAATCGATCAGGATTTCCTGTGCGGCCAGTGCGACCAACATCGCGTGCCCCTCCAAACGCGGTTCACTGGAATCGAACGTTTGGAGCTGTGTCTGCCGCAATCCGGGAATATAGGCAACGATGCGGAATCCAAAAGTTTCTTCACTCGTCAACAATTGAGCGATGTCCAGGCATCGAGTTAATTGACTGCCGGAACCGGTTGCTCCGCGGTCTGTATCAAATTTCAAAATCAAAACAGGCCGTTCTGAGTTATTGAGAATCGATGAAGAATCAGAAGTGATCCGTCGAATCACTTGCGATACTTGTTCGGCAGCGCGTGCGTCAACTGGCAAAGGGATACGCACCAAATGGATTCGAGACGAAGTTTGCGCGGTTGCCGCTTTCCAACCCGACAGAACACAGCAAACGGTCAGAAAAGTCAAAATGGTACGAACGAGCACAAAACTTCTGAGCCTTGGCAAAGGATTTGCAAAGTGTTGTTTTCGCAAACGAAAATTGGAAACATTGCCAAGCCGGATCATGATTATTTTCGATTGGGTGTTCACGTCGAATTTGGATACCGCGTTACGACAACAAGAGGTTCGTTTTCAATACCTATTATTGGCAAAATTGTGTTGCGGGGAAACGAAGTGGGGTGTTATTTTGGATGAGCAAGTTAATTTTGTCAGGTTTGTCGGAGCTTGTTCGACCAGACTGCCAGGCAAAATGAATGAAATATCACTCGTACCAATTCACCATTGAAGTTGATACTTCGTTTGCCAGGCTGCGTTTAGAATCCATTACCCTTGGCAATCCACGCGTCAGGCGTCAAACTATGAAAATCGTTGTGAACGATAAAAGCGTGAGCATTGCCTTGCGTGTGCGCTGGCAACGATCCGAAATGCAGGAGAAAGTTAGACAAGCCATCAACTTGGTTGTGTTGATTGGATACCGCTTTCCATTTTTCCCGATACGGTTTTCGAAGAATGAAATCGTCACGAGTTTTTCGAAAATTTGTTTTGGTTTATCTTCTCTTGCATTTAGGGGCTGCGGTAACGTTCCTGATTTTTGCATCGACTTGGATTTCATCCGAGATGCAGCGTCAAAGCTTCCGACGCCTTGAGTCGACAGCTCGGCTTCTGCGATTTCATTTCCAACAATCTCAACTGGCGATTGATTCGCCAGAAGCAAAGGCTCAGATTCTGGAACTGGGTAAGCGATTTGACATTCGGCTCACGTTAATTGCCGCCGATGGCAACGTCTTGGCCGATTCGGACTCACCGGAAGCCGATTTTGAGAACCATGGCACGCGACCAGAGATTGTTGATGCGAAACGAAGTGGACTCGGGACAGCTTCGCGAGTTTCCAGTTCCATCGATGAACCGCTCTATTATCTTGCGATTGGGTTTTCGGAGCCGATTTCCGCGGCAAGTTTTACTGAAGAAGTCGGTTTTATTCGCGTCTCTCAGAATCAAAACGATCTGTCGCGACTGCGGCGAGGTGTGGTTCGCTACATGTGGATCTCCGGAATCGTGTTGGCCGTTTTGTCCGCGTTTTTTATGTCGCGTTTTATTCAGCGGGAAACCGAACCGTTGCAGTCGTTTTCACAAGCGGCACGTCGGATTGCGTTGGGGCAATATGAGTCAGTGCCCTCGTCATTGAATCGCAATGACGAGTGGCGAACGTTATCCGATGCCTTTCGCCATATGTTGAGTGAGTTGTCCCATCGCGAGGCAACGTTGAGAGCCAACACCAGTCGGATCGAAGCGGTTCTCACGAGCATGATCGAAGGCGTCTTGGCCATTGACGCCACGGGGGTCGTGATTCTGGCCAATGATGCAGCATGTGAAATGTTGAACATTGACCAGACTCAACTGCTAAATCGAAAACTTTTGGAAGTAGTGCGAATCCCGGCGTTGCAACGCGCGGTCGAAGAAACGCAGCTGCGACGAATGTTCAGTCGTGTCGAGTTTCAAACGCTGACCGAGCCCCGCCGCCAAATCGCAGCCAGAGTTTCGGTTATGGCAGACGGTACGCATCCGGGTGTCGCCATCGTGTTGCACGACGTCTCCGAGTTGCGGCTGCTGGAGTCGGTGCGTCGAGATTTCGTTGCCAATGTTTCACACGAATTGAAGACCCCGTTGGCGTCTATTAAAGCTTACGCCGAAACGCTCAAGATGGGCGCCATCAAGCATCCAGAAAAAGGGCTGCAATTCGTTGAGCAGATTGAGACTCAAGCTGATTTACTCAATCAACAAGTGCAAGATTTGTTGACGTTGGCCAAAGTTGAGTCGGGGCAGACCATCTTTAACATTCAGCCGGTCGAAATCGATGCCGTTTGTCAGAGTTGTGTCGATTCGTTCCAGGACGTGGCAACGTCCAAGTCAATTGACCTTAAGTACGAACCCCTTGCCGCTCACGTCAAAGCACGCGTTGATCGCAGCGAGTTGCAAACGATTCTCAATAACCTGATTAGCAACGCCGTCCGGTATACGCCCAATCAGGGAACGGTAACCGTGACGTCGTATCAGGAATCCAGAACAGCGGTGATTGAAGTCACGGACACCGGCATTGGAATCGCTTCCGACCATCAGCCTCGTATCTTCGAACGTTTTTATCGAGTCGATAGCGCCCGCTCGCGCGAGTTAGGAGGTACGGGCTTGGGACTTTCAATCGTCAAACACCTGACTCAAAGCATGGGCGGGAGCGTTCACTTGACCAGTAGTCCCGGCAAGGGAAGTAAGTTCAAAGTCAAATTCCCATTGGCGAGCGAATAGCGGAGAATCCGCTCAGAGATCTTCCTGGTATTTCAATGTCGAGCGAACCGAGCGATTTTGCCGCACCATACTAACCGCGGTTTCCCATCCTTTGTCGTCAATTTGTGCCGCGTTTTACGGGGATAACGGCACTTCGGCCAATCTACCACGAAGCCCCATCAATTCTTAACTGAATCTTAACATTGCCCGGTTAATTTCAACCGGCATTTTGGCTGAATCACTAATCAGGGAATCCGAGATAGAAGGACAGGAATGAAAGCCCAAATTCAATATGTTTCACTTTGCCTTGCAGCGGCACTGGTTTTCTTGGCAGGTTGCAATGGTGCTGGCACTGATGCAGGCAGTGGTAAGAAAGATGGATCAGGGGACACAACATCATCATCCGCCAAAACTGGTGACGGCGAGGCCGCACAGGTAAATGATTCGTTGACTGGATCGATCAAGATCGAAGGTTCTAGCACGGTTGGCCCCATTTCGACAAAAGCCAAAGAGGAATTCAACGATTCGTTTCCCAAGGTCATGATCACGGTCGGAGAACTGGGGACGTCTAATGGCTTCGCTAGTTTTGGCAAAAAAGAATGCGATATTTCCGATGCTTCTCGCCCCATCAAGAAAAAAGAACTGGATATCTGCAAAGAGGCGGGCATCGGTTTTTATGAGATCCCAGTTGCGTATGACGGTTTGACGTTTGTGGTCAACAAAGAAAACGATTTCTGCAAAGAACTCACGGTTGAGCAGTTGACTCAGATTTTCCGCGAAGATACCGCAGCGAAAACCTGGAAAGAAGTTAATCCTGAATGGCCTGACGAAAAAATCAGCTTGTTCATTCCCGGCACGCAATCAGGTACACACGACTATTGTCACGAGGTGTTAGGCAAGAAGGCCGAGAAGAAACTGCGAGCCGACGAGTCGACCACCACTAGTGAAGACGACAAAGTCCTGGTGACGGGCGTGAAAGGCGACAAGTATGCGATCGGGTTTTTTGGTTATTCCTATTACGAGTCATCCAAAGACGAATTGAACGCTGTCGCAATCGTAAATTCGGCTGGTGAAGCTGTCACGCCTTCGCTCTCGACGATTGAGAATGGAACGTATGAGCCATTTAGCCGTCCGCTGTTTATCTATGTGAATTCGGAAAGTTACAAACGAGCAGAAATCGAAGAGTTTGTCAGCTATTACCTCAGCAACGTTGTTGAGATTGTAAAAGCCTCCAGTTACGTTCCACTGCCTGCCTCGATTTATGAGCAGGCACAAAAAACATTGGATGAAGGAATCGAAGGCACTCACTTTTTGCAGGAGAATGGCGAAAGCCGCGAAGGTAGCCTGACAGAGGTATATGCAGCGCCTCCTGTTAAGTAGTGTCTCAGGGCGTGATAATGACGGCGGGAGTGTTCTTCATGGATGCTCCCGTTTCCAATCTTGTCTATCTGTAAATCTAGATGTCTCAAGCGGAAATCAAGCGACACTTGAACGGGCAGACTCTGCCACAGTTTCGGCTCAAGTCCTCAGTGGCGAGTCAGCGGTGGGAGCGTTTTGTAATTGCCTGTTTGGTGTTGTGTTCGCTGATCACGATCGCGACGACCGTAGGCATCATCGTAATGTTGGTTGGAAACTCGACGGGCTTTTTTGCAAATCGCGATATCGAGCTGTGGAAGTTTTTGACCGACACCAAATGGACCATGGGGCAAACCCAAAGCTCGCTGGGTGACTACGGAATCCTGCCACTGTTGTCGGGAACGCTGAGGATAACGGGAATTGCAATGCTGATTGCGTTGCCACTCGGTTTGATCTCTGCCGTTTATCTGAGCGAATACGCAACGCGGCGTACGAGGTCGATTCTCAATCCTGCGTTGGAGATTCTTGCCGGGATTCCAACGGTGGTTCTCGGGTATTTTGCCGTGGTCTTTATCACTCCGCATTTCCTGCGGCTGATCGACGAAGACTTCAAGGCGTTCAATGCGGCCTCCGCCGGAATTGCAGTAGGGATCTTGTGTCTGCCTCTGGTTACGTCGCTTGCCGAGGATGCACTGCAAGCAGTACCGAATAGTTTGCGTGAGGGAGCGCTTGGTTTAGGTTCGACCAAATTTGAAACGACGCTGAAAGTGGTTGTTCCCGCGGCCCTTTCGGGAATCGTATCTGCATTTTTGTTGGCGCTGGCAAGAGCCATCGGGGAAACGATGGTGGTCGTTTTGGCTGCTGGCAGTACTCCAACGTTTACATTGGATCCACGTGCTCAATCACAAACCATGACTGGTTATATCGTCAATGTGTTCAACAGCGACAATGTGGTGCCTGGTACGGTGCAATACTATTCCGTTTACGCGGTTGCCGTCGTTCTGTTTCTGATCACCCTTTCGTTGACGTTGCTGGGACAGTGGGTGCGGAAGCGATATCGCGAAGTGTATCACTAGTGGTAGTTTGGTAAATCGACAGGTTTAGAGCAGTGGGTCACGAAACCTCCAATCCGAAACGCGATGCCAGCCGGCGGCTGTTTGACAGCAGCTTTGCCGTGATCTGTTTGCTGCTATCCAGTTTGGTAGCCGTGATTTTGGTTGTGATGATTGTAGGCATCTTCTATCAAGGTGCCGGGTGGCTCAGTCCCACGTTCATGACTCATGGTCATCGCGAAAATGTACCTGAGCAAAGCGGGATCTGGCAGGCACTCGTTGGGTCGTTTGTCATTTGCGTCATTTGTGCTGCGTTTGCAATCCCCGTCGGAATTGGTACGGCCGTTTTCCTGGAGGAATTCAAACCCAGGAACTCGTTGTTGAAATGGTTCCATGGCGTTGTCCAAATCAACATCTCAAACCTGGCCGGTGTGCCATCGATCGTATATGGCATTTTGGGAGTTACAGCGTTTGTCTACATGTTTGGTTGGTTTGGCGTGATCCAAACAGATAGTCCTCCCAATCTTGAGTTCGGTATTGAATATCGCTATCAGGTAAAAACGTTGGGCGGCGAGTACGTCACGTTTGCGTGTGATGACAAGACCGTTCAAACGACCGAGATTCGCGAGTCGATCACAGCGGAAAACAAAGACGGAAAACCGTTTGAACTGAAAGTGTTGGCAAAGGGAACGCCGCGTCCCAAAGAAAAAGCCGAGTTGAACCAAGCGGTGTTCGAAGGCAAGTCGGCTTCGATTACTTCCCGCAAAAAATTCTACTACATGCATTTGCCGTTTCACAAAAGCGTACTTGCGGCCGGTTTGACCCTCGCGCTGGTTATTTTGCCGATCGTCATCATCGCCAGCCAGGAAGCATTGCGGGCGGTGCCGAATTCTCTGCGGGAAGCTGCGTTTGGGCTGGGAGCCACCCAATGGCAGGTGGTGCGAGGAACGGTGATCCCGTCGGCAACGCCGGGCATCATGACCGGTGCGATTCTGGCAATGAGTCGTGCTATTGGTGAGGCCGCACCGCTGATCGCCGTGATGGGTGCAACCATTTCTACAACCTTGGGGCTGACAAACATGATGGACCAGAGCCCGACGCTTCCGGTCATCATTTACCGTTGGGCTCAGGATGACAACCGCGACTACGAAGGACTGAGTGCTGCGGCAATTATTGTCTTGTTGGCATTGCTGCTGGTAATGAATTCGGTGGCAGTACTAATTCGTTATCGCGCGGAGAAAAACAAGGGTTAAAAACTATGACCATTGTCGAAAATACGCGTCATCGTGTCGTTCGATCGAGAAAGATTATGTCTACAGAAAACACCCTTTCGGACAAATCCGTTCAGCGTCCAGCTGACCAGCCAGTTGAGTCGGCGGGGTCCCTGAAGTCAGCGATTGAAATCGAAAATTTCAACGCTTACTACGGTGATTTTCAAGCGCTGCACAATATCAACCTGCAGATTCCCGAAAAACGAGTTACGGCGTTCATTGGTCCCAGTGGTTGTGGCAAAAGTACGTTGCTGCGATGGATCAACCGCATGAACGATGTGGTTGCGGCCGCTCGTGCGGAAGGCCGGATTCGAATCGGCGACATCGATGTTCTGGGGCGGTCAACGAACGTTGTTGATCTGCGGCGTCATGTTGGAATTGTTTTTCAGAAGCCAACTCCGTTTCCCAAGTCGATTTACGACAATATCGCTTACGGACCTCGCTTGCACTTCAAAATCTCCGCTGCGGAACTGGACGACTTGGTGGAGTGGTCACTCAAAAAGGCGGCATTGTGGGAGGAAGTCAAAAATCGTTTGCATCAGTCGGCGATGGGACTTTCGGGTGGTCAGCAACAAAGGCTTTGTATCGCACGTGCAATCGCGGTCGGTCCACAGATCCTGTTGATGGACGAACCGTGCTCGGCACTGGACCCTGCATCCACCGCACGCGTCGAAGACCTGATCTTTGAATTACGCGAACAGTTTACGATCGTCATCGTCACACACAACATGCATCAAGCGGCTCGCGTCAGTGATCGAACAGCATTTTTCTTCCAAGGTGATATTGTGGAAGACGGTGTTACGGATCAGGTGTTTACGAAGCCCAAGAAGAAGCAGACGGAAGATTACGTCACTGGCAAATTCGGATAATCGTCATGTCAAAACATTTCGAACGTGAAATCGAAAACCTTTACTCGCAGCTGCAATCGTTGTTTGGCAATGTCGAACAAATGATTGATCTGGCGACACGAGCTATCTATGAGCGCAAGTCGGATCAAATCGAAACGGTTCTCGATACCGACGCCATGATCAATGACATGGAAGTTGCCATCGAAGAGGATTGTTTGAAAATCCTTGCTCTCCATCAACCCGTTGCCATGAACCTTCGCCGTTTGGCAACCATTATCAAAATCAACGTGGACCTGGAACGCATGGCCGATCTGGCGTGCAATATCGCCGAACGCGCCAGAGATCTCAACGAATATCCATACTTTCCTGTTCCGGAACGCCTTCCCGGGATGGCCCGGCGTTCCGCGGAGATGGTTCGGATGGCAATCGATTCGTTTGTGGGTTCCGATGCGCATCTTGCGAAAAAAGTCATTCAATGTGATGAATCCGTTGATGCTGACAATCAGTTCATCATTAACGAATTGAAAGAACTGATGAAGTCGGATTCGTCTCTGGTTGAACCTGCGTTGCATTGTTTTTCCGCATCGCGGCACATCGAACGTTTGGCAGACCATGCGGAAAACATCGCCGAGGATGTTGTCTATTTCGTCGACGGTGACATCGTGCGTCACAAACATGGCCAATTTTCATTGTTTAATGACCCTGACAAAAGATAATGGCAAAAGCTCGAGTACTCGTTGTTGAAGACGATCGGTCGCTCGCTGATATCCTGGAGTACAACCTTCAGGATCGTGGTTATGAAGTGATTCGCAGCAGTGATGGGCAGGACGCCATCCAACAGGCAAAAGGCAAATCGCCCGATCTCATCATTCTTGATGTCATGATTCCTGTAATGGATGGACTGGAGGTTTGTCGTCGACTGCGTTCCATGCCAGAAACCGAAGGCCTGCCGATCCTGATGTTGACGGCCAAAAGTGAAGAGGTGGATCAGATTGTCGGCTACAAGGTTGGTGCTGACGATTACGTGACCAAACCTTATAGCATCAAGGTCCTGTTGGAACGAGTCAATTCGCTGATTCGACGGAATCGACCAACCGGCGGGAGTACCGATGCCATCACTCGCGGGGGGATAACCGTCGATCGTGTCAAATTTCGCGTGACGATCGATGGCAAAAACCTCGAATTAACTCCTAGTGAATTTCGATTGCTGGATACGTTGATTCGACAACCTGGCAGAGCGTTCGATCGATCGGAGTTGATTGACTCAGCTCTGGGCTCGGATGCTTTGGTTTTGGAACGAACCATCGACGTGCATATTCGCAGCCTTCGTAAGAAAATGGGTGAACTTGCCGATTGCATTCAAACCGTTCGCGGTGTTGGTTACCGGTTCCAACAACCAGAAACAATCGAATAGTTGATATTTTGCGTCACTGATATCGTTTGCTGTTCATTTTGGTTTCGCAAACAATGTGACGCGTATTAAACTGCGTCTCTGATTCCCGAGTTCTTCCGCCAAAATTTGCTTCAGCGGACCCGTTGGGTTCCCAAACCATGTTTGGATTTAGGTATCCTGTCAGTTGAACGATTCACTCACTGTCGGAGCGCGCAATGAAACGAAGTGGTTTAACGCAAGCCGTTGTGTTGATGGTAGTGGCGATCAGTATCAATTCCCTTGCCATCGCCCAATCGATTTCGAACGACCAGGATCTGGTTGGTAGGACACGCGACGATGCGATGGTGACTCCCGTAAATCAGATTCTTACGCCGGCGGGAATGCAGATTGAATTATCTCGACTGCGCCCGCAAGTTTTGGCGCTTTCGCCGAATGGGAAAATCCTGTTGGCATCGGGAAAGACCAGCGAGTTGTTGGTGATCGACCCGGAATCATACGAGATCCGACAGCATGTGGACTTGCCAGCTGAAGACACGGTAGCACCTTCACCCGATCCGGCGTCGGATAACATTCTGCATCCGGATACCAAGGGACAAGTCAGTTACACCGGGTTGATTTTTGCTCCCGACGGCAAGCGTGTTTTTTTGAGTAACGTCAACGGATCGATCAAAGTCTTTGATGTTGTCGACGGGAACGTGAGCCCCAGCCACACGATTCCGCTTCCGGCTGCGGATGCACCTCGTCGGAAAGCAGAAATTCCTGCAGGCCTCGCAATCAGCAGCGATGGTCTGAAGTTGTATGTTTGCGGCAATCTTTCCAACCAGTTGCTCGTTGTTGATCTGAAGTCCAATGAAGTGTCAGAACGCTACCCAGTCGGTTCACTGCCATATGATGTGGTCATTGCAGACGGAATGGCGTTTGTGAGCAATTGGGCAGGACCGGCTGAGTTGGCGGATCAAGCAACGGGTCCCGCAGGACGGGGAACCGAGGTTCGCGTCGATTCGCAACGTCATATCGCCAGTGAGGGAAGTGTTTCAGTCGTCGATTTACAAACCGGTGAGCTGAAAAAAGAAATAGCAGTTGGGCTGCATGCCAGTGACCTCGCGCTTTCGCCTGATGGCAAATTCATCATTTGTGCGAATGCTGGAAGCGATAACCTGTCGGTGATTTCCGTTCGAGACTCGGAGGTCGTTGACACGATATGGGCAAAAGGCAGTCCAGCAGAACTTTTGGGTGCCACTCCCAACGCAATTGTTTTCGACGAATCAGGTGAGCATTTGTTTGTTGCCAACGGCTCGCAGAACGCAGTAGCTGTCGTTGAATTGGACTTGGATGATCGCGGCGAATCTAGGGTCAAGGGCTTGATTCCCGTTGGCTGGTTTCCGGGTGCAATTGTCTATCATCCCGAACGCAAGAGATTGTTTGTTGCCAACATCAAAGGGTTGTCGGATGCGCCTCGTAAACAAGGTGATGGCACTCAAGGATACAACACCCATCACTATCACGGAACGATTTCCTGTGTTCCCGTTCCGGATGAAGACGCATTGGAGAAATTCAGCAGCCAGGTGGAATTGAATTTGCGGCGCGGTTCAATAGAGCAGGCGTTGCTGCCGCCTCGCGAGAATGAGCCACCACGCGTGATTCCAGAGCGGATTGGCGAACCCAGTAAAATCAAGCATGTTGTCTACATCATCAAAGAAAATCGGACCTATGATCAGGTGTTTGGCGCTTTTGACAAAGGCAACGGTGATGCAAGCCTGTGTGTCTTTGGTGAGGACATCACGCCCAACCAGCACAAAATGGTGCGCGAGTTTCACTTGCTGGACAACACTTACTGCGCCGGCATTTTGAGTGCTGATGGCCACAACTGGAGCACGACGGCGATGAGTACCGACTACATGGAAAAGAGTTTTGCCGGTTTTCCTCGCAGCTATCCCGATGGCATGGGGATCGATGAAAACGATGCGATGGCCTATTCACCCGCAGGCTTTATCTGGGACAACGCGCTCGCGCACAATGTCTCCATTCGCAACTACGGTGAGTTCATGATGCCGAATGTTCGTTGGCGTGATCCCGAACGCCGCGGCAGTCCGGACTTTACCGCTTGTTATCAGGCGTGGAATGGCGAAAACGATGATGTGATATTTGAAAGCGAACCTTCGATTGAAACCATCCGGCCGTTTTCGCCGACAGGCTATGTCGGGTGGAACATGTCGGTGCCGGATCAATATCGGGCTGACTTTTTCATCGATGAATTGAAAGACTTCGAGGAGCAAGGTACGTTTCCACAGCTCACGATCATCTGCCTGCCAAACGATCACACCAGTGGCGCGAGTCGTGGTTGCCCGACGACTGCCGCTTGCATGGCCGATAGCGATCTAGCATTTGGCCGGATTGTCGAGGCGTTGAGCCATTCCCGTTTCTGGAATGAGATGGCAATCTTCTGTATCGAGGATGATCCACAAGCGGGCTGGGATCATGTCAGCGGATATCGGACAACGGCTTTTTGTTTAAGTCCATACGCCAAACGAAACGGTGTCGTCGTGAGCACGTTGTACAACACGACGAGCGTCCTGCGAACGATGGAGCAAATTCTGGGCTTGCCACCGATGAATCAATTCGACGCCAGTGCGACACCGATGTTTGATTGTTTTACGGCGGCTCCTGATTTTACGGCATTTGATTCGTTGCCCAATAGTGTGCCGATCAATCAGATGAATCCAGAACCGGCTTCAATTCAGGATCCTCAATTGCGTGAGGACGCTATCGTTTCAGGGACGTTGAACTTCAGAGTGATCGATGCTGCGCCGGAGGATACTCTCAACCGAATCATCTGGCGCAGCCGTAAAGGCACCTCGATCCCTTATCCAGAATGGGCAATCACCGTCATCGAAGACGATGATGATTAATAACGAGAAATGTCATTTCTCTAGAGTTTACTCAAACTCCGGAATGACTTGACCATCTGCTCGGTCAGCAAGGTTTTTTAGTACCAATGCATCGGTTGCTGATGAAAGAAAATGAATCGAACCGTCAGCGAATGCAAAAACAGCGCCAGCCGGATGGCGAGATGAATAAGAACATTTGGCTGCCAATGGATTGGTATGAGGGTAGTTGATGCCTTGACCACCAACAACCGATGCGCACGTGTCGCTGTCTCCGATACCGAAATATCCACACGGTTGATGGCCAGAGCCGTACTCTCTCGTATCGCGATTAATCAATTGGTTAGCGGCAAACGCATGGTATTGAACACCTCCTGCGCGATATTGCCAGGCCCTCTCGCCAATTAACAGTGTTGAAGAACTCCCGTCAAGCAAGTCCCGGTGTTTCGTGTGATAATTAATTGCTGAAAAGACACCACCGCCACGATCTTCCGGGCTGGGGTATTGGTTCTTGAATGCCGTGGCCTCATAGTCAATATTTGAACCCACGTAGTTTCCCTTCGCCACGGTCATGTTTTCGGGCGAAACGATGATCGATACATCCGGGCCCAGCCAACGTTCGGCATTGAGTTCGGGTCCATCATCCGATGGGCAAACAAAGAGTGGAGTTTGAAAGGCGGCCAGCAACGATGCACCTTGAGGCTGTACCGCATGACCACACGCGTCTACTGCGGCTTGTGTGGTTGGGTTCATTAACTCATAAACTGCTTGTTGTTCCATATAGGGCAAAATGTATACTTGCCAAGACCAGCTGGGTGCAGCGACATTTCCCGGGCTCGGGACGTCAACGAACCCATCTGCAACTTCGGCCATTGCGGGAAACCTATTGAGCGCAGAATGATAGTTTTCAATGGCGATTGCGATGTTGTGTTGGTTGTTGCTGCATTGGGTTCGGCGCGCCGCCTCACGCACTTGTTGAACTGCCGGCATCAATAGTCCGACCAAAATTCCGATGATGGCAATGACAACCAACAATTCAATCAAAGTGAATCCATATCGGTCGCGCAAAAATCGATTATTCATGGTAGGTTCCCTCTGTTCAAATGGAAAGTAAAAACGCATCTCTCTGGCTACGTTTTATATTCGAAAGTTGCAAATGTTGCAAAATTTTTGTCTTGTACTGACGGTACTGACGGAGTGTTCTTGGAAATATCCTTTTGGTACCGGAAAAACGATCATATTTGCAACGGTGCTGCCAGATGCGTCAGCGCTTTTAACCAGAGTGCAACCGATGTCGCATGGCCGAAACCTGCAATTACTACATCTAGACCTTTCGAAATAGGTCGTGTGAAAGACCTCGCCAATGAATCAAACATCAAGCACTGAGCCAGTCAAATCGATCACCGGATTACGCGCTCGATGCACCAAGTGTGTTCGATTTATCGTCCGCTGGCTTTGTCGTTCGGTGCTTGCCTACGTCATCTTTGTTGCAATCGGTTTGATACCTATTAACAACGACTTTGTGGAAACGCCGGATGGGATCGAAGTATTCATCCTGTCCAATGCCGTTCATACGGATCTGATTCTTCCCGTTACAACTTCCGATAGTGATTGGCTGGAATTCTTCGGTCAAACGCTTGGCGACGTCGAAACCGAAGGCTACACGAACATTGCGATTGGCTGGGGCGACCGTGGTTTCTTCATCGAAACACCGACGTGGAGTGATTTCAAGATTTCAACAGCAGCGAAGGCCGTATTTCTGCCCTCAACGACGTGTTTGCACGTGGACTTTTTGAATCAAAATATGATTCCGGCTGAGACGCCAAGTGTAACGTTGTCTGTCGAGCAGTACCGTCGACTGGTTGCGTTCATTCAGTCCAGTTTCCGATTGGATGAAGACGGACAACTAAAAAGAATCCCAGGTGAACATTACTACACAACCGACGCATTTTTCGAATCCGTTGGATCGTATCATCTATTCAATACCTGTAATTCATGGGCAGGACGCGCACTGAAAGGCTCTGGAGTCCGTGTTGGACTTTGGACACCGATCCCTAAAACGATTTACTGGTACCTGCCTCGATAAGTGCATGACCAGCAAAACTTCAGGCCGCCGGGTGAGGCGTCAAACAGGAACACTCATCTCGATCACTCGCATTTTCTTCCATTTCCCACCACGGAATCTTAAAAAGAAAATCGCGCCCAGCGCGCATACCCAGGCGGTGACCAATGTCCAGCAGCCGTAAACCCCGGCACCAAACAACTCGACCAACACGTAGCCACCCAGGCCCAGTATCAGCGCCATCACGAAACTCACCATCATCACGAATCGAGTATCACCAGCGCCCTTGACGACCGATGCCAGAATCATGAACACGGCATCGAACAAATTGTAGGCAGCCACGAACTGCAAAAGCGTGCGGGCCAACTCGCGTGAATGGTCAGACGTTTCACCCAGCATGTCCCGATTGGCGGCAAAGAAGCCGGACAAATACAGGTCGGGCAGAAACCAATAAGTCAACGAAATAAACAGCATGTAACTCATTCCGAGAATCATGCCCGACCAAGCCGCGCGTTCGGCCAGGTCTTCGCGGTTTTCTCCCAGACGTTGTCCCACCAGAATGCCTGCAGTAATTGCGATTCCCCAAATCGGCATGAACGCAAAACTGCTGATGCTGAAAGCCATGGAGGTCGCTTCGGTTTCAACGCCTCCCAGACGCCCCAGCATCATGACAAACAACATGAATCCCATGACATCGAGAAACATCTGCACACCGCTTGGTCCGCCAAACTTCATCATTCGCCCGAAGAGGCTTGCATCGAATCTCATTTGACCCGTGGCATATTGCTTTCGGTAGGTTTGCCGCAACATCAGTGCCAGATACGTTAGCGCCTTCAACCAGAGTGCGACCGATGTCGCATAGCCGGCACCTGCAATTCCCATTTCGGGAAATCCCAGATAGCCAAAGATCCAGATGTAATCGAGGAACAGGTTAACGCCAGCAAACAAAGCGTCGATCCACATCACAACTTTGGTTTGACCTCGTCCGCTGAAGAAAGCCGCCGCGGCCTGCGAAATCAGCATGCCTCCGCTGCCCCAGCACAACGTCTGGAAGTAAATCACTTCCATCGGTCGAATCGTCTCAGAATGTCCAGCGGCTCCGAAGATATGATTCGCGAACGGGACGCCCAATGCCATGAAGGGAATGCAAAAGACAGAAAACCAGATCGCCTGCCAGACGGCGGGACCAATTTTGGAATATTGGTGATCGCCATGGTATTGAGATACGAAAGTGTTCGCGTACGAAGCAATTCCGAGTGGCAGGCAAAGTGTCGAAAACCAGACGATGTTAGCCTGGAACGCGGCCGTCATCGCATCGCCGCTCACCCAGCGCATCATCATGCGATCGACAAACGTCATCACGGTCCACGACAGACTGGAAATGACCATTGGCAACGCAATTGTGAAGACCTCTTTTCCGCCTGCAGGCCCCACCCAAAACCGCCGCCACTGCGCTCCCAGCATATTGATTCCTGAATGAAAAGTTTGACGAGCCGTTTTCGTTGCCGTTAGGACACCATTTTACTCGGCAGGTTCGCCTTCGATTGGTCGCTGAGGCCAAATCAGTGATGCGATTCCCCAGGCAATCACGGTTGCAAGGGGATAGGCGATTCGTTCAGAAAAGTCGAACCAATGCGGGTGGGGCAAAAGCATCAGGTTAATGGTTCCGCCAAGCAAAAAGAATCCTCCGACGATCGCTGCCACCCACCAGTATTTTCCTCGGGTTATAGCCGATCCAACGAAGACTCCAACCAATGTTCCCACAGTATGGCCAACGAGAACCAATACAAGGGCCGTCGTGGGCAGTCCGCGAACAAATTCGACAAAGCGCTCATGATGATCGGGATTGAATGGCTGCAGTCCTTCGGGCAGCGGGTAAATCGAATGAGAAATCATCTCAATACCGGTCACCGTCAATCCACCGGCGATGATTCCCAGAACGATTCCCAAAATGATTCGCCTCACGAGCGATCTCCTCAATTGACGTGCGCTAATCCAAACCAACTCGACTTCGATTGTAGCCGAAAAAAGATCACACTACAGCATTTGGGTATGCGTCAGAACGTAGCGTTCCATGGTTGAGGAAACGCAAAACCTGTTGCTGCGTTTCATGAAAGAAAAGCGTATCGATGTGTCCGCCTGGTGTGACAGCGTGATGGATCACATCGTTCATGATTGCGTTGCCGGGACGGATCACACGATCTTTGTTTGCTGATAGGTTGCAAATCTGTGACGCGGCCAAGTTCAGTTCTTCAACCGATCGGACACGCGTTTGCCTGTTTGACAACAAATTCAATCCGTCTTGGTTCTCGGCCAACTCCACCAGTGGCGTACACCAGCGAAACACTCGCTGTTGACTCATCCAGCGCGCAACGTGAGATCCGCGATGGGGCGACGCGATCGATATGAACTGGCTAATGCCGGATAACTCTGACCGAGCCAGCATTTCAGCAGCCAGAATTCCTCCCAGACTGTGGCCGATGATCGAAAGGCTGTCGTTTTGAGTTTGCAGAATGGAATTCACATGTCGCTGCAAATCATCAACATGCTCATCAATCGACTTCCAGCAACTAGGGTATCGGTGAAAGACCACTTCTTTTCCAGCGGAGCGCAACGTTCTGGCCAGACGCCAGAATACGACTGGCGACGCAGCGAGCCCGTGAATCAATAAAACTGTTGAAGTAGCCATTGCGCTTTCCTACCGTGATACAGCAATGGTACCGCGATTGCGGCGAGTTGTTCACCGGACAAGTGTTTTTTGATCGAATGCACTGCCGCCGGGTAGAACGACTGCTGCGTTTGATCGACAATATTCGCAAGACGCGACTTGCTATCACGTGGCGGGGGGAACCAATGAGTGTAATGAAAAACATGGTGAAAAAATCGATTCAAGCCGCCTTTGTTATTTGGCTGGCATCCTTTTTTGGCATGCCCGGCCGAATGGCATTGGGTAACGAACAACGAGATGTTGCCGAACGGAATATCGTGCTATTTGTAACCGATGACCAAGGCACGCAAATCGGTTGCTACGGCGACACGGTTGCAGCGACTCCAGCAATGGATGCTTTGGCAAACGACGGTCTGCGGTTCACGCGAGCCTTTGCCAACACCGCCAGTTGCAGTCCGAGCCGCGCGACGATTCTTTCGGGGCTTCAACCGCACGCTCACGGCCAGTACGGACTCGCGCACAACTTTCACAAGTTCTCAGCCTACCATGACGTGGTTCGCTTGGCCTTGCCGCAACTGCTTTCCAACGCCGGTTATCGAACGGCTCGCTGCGGGAAATTTCATATCGCCCCGGAAGGTGCCTTTCACTTCGAACAGACCATTCCTGCCAACTCTCGGTCTCCTGTCGAGATGGCGGATCACTGTCGCGAATTTCTCACCGATCATTCGTCGGGCAAGCCATTCTTTCTGTACTTTGCGACGTCGGATCCCCATCGCGGTGGCGGCGTCGACGAGACGTCCGAATTGGAGTTCAAGCCAGACCTGTTTGGCAACAAGCCCGATCGCGCGGCGTATCCCGGAATCGAAGAGGTCTTTTTCGATCCGGCCGATGTGGTTGTCCCCGATTTCCTCCCCGACACTCCGGAAACGCGCGCCGAGCTTGCACAATATTATCAATCGGTTGCGCGAATCGATCAGGGGTTAAAACATTTGGTTGAGATTCTCAAGGAAGCAGGGGTCTACGACAAAACGCTGATCGTATTCACGTCCGATCACGGCATCGCATTTGCCGGGGCGAAGACCACCGTGTACGAGCCTGGATTGCAAGTGCCACTGATTGTTCGCAATCCCTATGCATCGACGCGCGGGAAAACGTGCGATTCAATTGTCAGTCATATCGATATTACACCGACACTTCTGGATTTCGCGGGACAGCTCGACAAGGCAGGAGATCGGCCATCGAATCCCATCAATGCGAATCAGTTCTGGAAAGAACGCGACGAAGCGGTCGCAGAAAATCGACGTGGGCCCAACAAGTTTGATCGATATCACGGCCGTTCGTGGCTTTCGCTGACAGAGGATCCCAGCCAGCCGCACCACGAGTTTCATTTCGCATCGCATACGTTTCACGAAATTCAGATGTACTATCCGATGCGCGCGTATCGCGACGAGCGTTACAAGTTGATCTGGAACGTTGCGAGTCCGCTGGATTTTCCTTTTGCTGCTGATTTATGGGCTGCGGCGAGTTGGCAAGGTCAATGGCAGCATGGATTGAGTGCCGCGTATGGATTCAGGACAATCGATTCGTATATCCATCGTCCTCGGTTTGAGCTTTTCGATCTGCAACAGGATCCCAACGAGACCCGAAATCTCGCTGAGGATCCACAGTTTGCCGATTTACTGAAAAGCTATCAGGCAAAATTGAAGCAGGCTCAACAGGATCAACATGACCCTTGGATTTCAAAGTGGAGATACGAGTAGTTCCCCTGTCGCATCTTGAATCGCGTGCGGTCGGTTTCTAACGTCCGGCTTACTGGCGACGTCGCACGTGAACATCGACGCTACAAGCCTTTGACATGTCATTTACGATTTTCAGTACCCGTTGGAAATCCACATCGTCCTGGTCGCTGAAAATTCGTCGCGCTCGGCGCGTGTGTTTGTTCAAAATGTCCAGCGTTGAGGTAGAGTCTTCGTTTGGATTTCCGTTGCCAAGGTGTTCAAGTGCTTCTTTGATTCCCGTAGCCAGGGTGGCGATGGCGTAGTTTTTTCTGATATCGGAAGCCACCGATTTTTCTTGATCTACAAGCTGTGCGACGACTTCCTGCCTGTCGCTTGAGATCGCATTAGTAAACCGTAGCCGTGCACAAACTTCAGTTAATGGTTCCGGTGAGTTGGGCAACTCAAATAGAACAACTTGCGTGGCCCCAGCATTCAAATCGTCGAGCGTAAGGCGAATCTTCTTTCCCTTTTGTGACGGTTGATAGCCGAATACTTTGGCCGATTGAGCAGAGACGGGAAGTTCAATTGTCAGTTCCACATTGCGAGCGATCGGCGTCAGCAGGCTTTTCGCTTCCTTCACAAAGGTTTTCTCAATGTCCTGGGCGTCGTCAATAAAATGGATTAAGCCATGCCCTGCGTCCGACAGCTCTCTCAACAATTGATGGTTCAAGTCGTGGCCAAGGCCAATGCATGACAGATTGATGCCTTGGTCGAAATAGGGCTGGGCCATATCGGCGATCTGCTCTGGAGTGGTGACGCCTTCATTGGCGATGCCGTCCGTCAGCAAGATGACTCGGTTGGAACCCGAAGGGATGTAGGCGTCAGCATTTTGCTCCAACCCGAGACGCAATCCATCATGCAGATTCGTACGTTGACTGGCAACGAGCGATTCAACACGGTTTACCAGATCGCCAACGTTAGCCTTTTGGCAAGGAGAAATCACAACGCGGGCTTCCGAATTGTATGTGACCAGGGACAGGGTATCGTCGTCGCGAAGCTGTTCCGAAAATGTCACGAGACTCCGTTTGACATTTTGTATTCGATCACCGGACATGGAACCACTGCAATCGATGACCAACGTCAAATTGAGTGGAGGTGCAGTGCTCAATTCCTCCGAACTCGGCGTTGCCAGTGAAACCTGGTAAACCGTTTTGTTCTTGCGAGGCCACGATTCCAAAGTCAGCGAGATACGTTCGTCGCAACTTGGCGTGTCAATGCGATGGCGATGGTAATTGATGACCTCTTCGATACGAAACTCATCCGCTGCCGGGAATAGTCCGGCACGAGACCTTCCCATCGCAAGGGACGAAACGCCTTCTTGGGCAAGCAGTTTGCTTTCTGTACACAGCACAAACAGCAGTGCACAAATGAAGGACGAATTCAATAATCGCATCGTATCTCTCCTGCCAAAATCAAACTATAAACACGAGTTGTTCTGAATCAGTTGTCGTTCTTGAGTGACTCCAGTTGTTCAACATACGAATCCAGTCGACGGCGAGTGTAAAGTTTCATGTCTTCGCAGGCACGCAATTGCGTTTGGCAATCGGTCAAATCCGATTGAATTCGCTCTTGATCCCTCAATTGCAATTCAATGTCACGAACCATTCTGCTGGCTTTTGCTGCCGATCCAAGCATGGTTTCAACTTCGGCTAAACGGGCTTCCTTTTCAGCCATGTCAAGGATCAGTTCGCGATTGATGTCAACAACGCCAGTTCTTGCCTTTCGCGTTTCCGCTTCCATTTCCAGTAATCGGATCTCGGCGTTCATCAGTTCGTGTTTTGCGTTGAGGATTTCATCCGAAGAAACCATTGCTTTGGCGTAAAGTTGCGACGCACTTTCTGTGCGTTTTTTTGCCAGCTCAACAAGGCTGGATGCGAGTTCCAGCTTTTTGTCTTGAACCAAAAGATCCTCCTTGATTCTTTCATCGTTCGATCGATCGGCTTCCTTGCGTGCACGCAACCCGGCAAGGTCAACTCGCAATTGAACACGCATCGTTTGTAGCATTGCGAGGACTTCTGGAAACGAGTGTTGCGAGAAATTGGATTCGAGCAGGTTGGCGTTTGCTGCTTCGATCGAATCTCGAACTTGATGCAATTCTTGATCAGTCTTTTTGCATATGAGTTGCATCTCTTCTGATTTGGCTTCTAATGCATCCAATTGTCCCTGTGCATCTTGGATTTGACTTTCCAGTAGGGTGATTTGGGCGGCCTTGGGGGCTGTCCGACCAACGTCCTGAGCGAACCCGATCGTTTCTAAAGTCGTGAATGAGCAGCAAACGACCAGCAAAACAGGTAGTAGTTTCTGGGACATGATTTCTCCATTCATTTGTTATTGGCTTTTAGAGTTGAGCTATGAGGACCTTTGCATCCTCGGCGGATTTAGAATTCGGATACGAACGAATCACGTGTTCTAATTGACTTCGAATCGACGGCCCGATTTGACCACTTGTAATACTTGTTTCCGCGGACGAGACAATGACCGCAGCGGGGAATTCGGTAGCAAAAAATGTGGACTCTGCTTCTCGCAATTTTGACTTACGCGCGAGGTGAGTTTCGAGTTCGGCAATCTCAAGCGAGTCCATTTGGTCCTTGATCGTTGCCATTTGTGCTTTCAGCGATTCCAGTTCAGCCAACACGCGGCTCCAGTCAGGCTCGGCGGTTTCGTTTGATTGCGAATCGACAGGCATGGACCGCACATCAGCGGCAACGCCGTTCGAATCGTTCGGTTGCCCTGCCAATCGCCAACCCAGAATGGCAACGCCGATCATGGAAGCTGCAATCGCCACGGCCCAGGCTGCTTGACGGTAGGACCCAAACGGCGAATCGGTGTTTGTGGTGAGAATCGGCGGCGACGATTCCTCAGGAATTTTTAACAACTGCGATTTCAAGTCGCCAGGAACGGCAACATCACGTAGCTGTTGATCGAATTCGGATTCAAAAGTTTCTTCGTTCATGATTCATTCGATTTCATTTCAACGTCGGGAGCCAGCCATTTCTTCAACCGCTGTCGAGCGCGATGAAGCCGGGACAGGATCGTGCCTCGCGGAACGGCTAACAACTCTGAGGCTTCGTCTACGGTCCAGCCCTCCATGGAAACCAGTAGCAGCGGCAGCCGCTGATCGTCGTCAAGTCGCGCTATCGCCTCTTGTACCTCGTGTTGTGTTTTGGTTGTCGTTGGCCTCGAAGCAGTTTCAGATTCGTTATCAATTCGGGCATGTTGGTTTCGCTTTTCGCGTCCTACCTGTTTGCTGTATTGATTTCGCAGGATTGAAAACAACCAGCCCTTCATCGCTTCCTGGTTTTGCAGTTGATCCAAATTTTTCCAGGCGGCCATGAATGTTTCCTGCACCAACTCTCGTGCCAGTTCGTGGTCCGAGGTCAGCCGATACGCGACGCGATAGGTCGAGTCAGAAAACTGCTCAACCGCCGTTTCATAGCGTTGTCGTCGCGAGTCGGAATGCTGCATGGTGTTCAATCAATCGATTCGGATACCAACCAAGTACCCGTTTCCAGCCGGTTGATTCCCAGAATCCAGAAAAAACGTTAAAAAGTTGTCTGGATAAAAAATACCCGAAAATGACGTTGGTAGTGTGTGATTCGGGATGTTGGCTATTATCTGCTTCGAATGAAAA
Source organism: Pirellulaceae bacterium (assembly GCA_041399045.1). Classification (GTDB taxonomy): domain Bacteria; phylum Planctomycetota; class Planctomycetia; order Pirellulales; family Pirellulaceae; genus BJ22. The sequence continues at coordinate 882,322 of JAWKTO010000003.1, forward strand.
AAATACGCGGGGCCGAGTGTCGTCGGTGCGCGTTTTCAGGCCAATTGATGCCGGGATGACCTAATGAAATTCGAGATCGTTGATTTTGAGAAGTTGAGTTCGGTTGCTTGCCCGTGCGGCGAATCGCGTCGAGCGTTTGTCGAAACATCAGATGGGGTCGCCTCACTCCATCGCGTCGATATCAGCGTCGACGCGAAGACTCATTACCATAAAAAACTGACAGAGATTTATTACATCCTTGCCGGTGGAGGGCATATGGAGCTGGATGGTGAGCTGCATCCCGTTGAACCTGGCATGGCGATTTTGATCAAGCCGGGATGTCGCCATCGAGCGGTTGGTCAGATGCAAATCTTGAACATCCCGGTTCCTGCGTTCGATCCCGACGATGAATGGTTCGATTGAGCGTCATTCGGAAAACGCGTAGCTGAAGTCGCATCGTGCCGTAGCTGAAGTCGCATTGTGAGTAGCTGAAGTCGCATAGACTTCAGAAATTTGCACGACGGGCAGGAGTGCCCATCCTACGTCCCAATCGTAGCTTGGCCACTCATGGCCGAGATCTTGTAGCTGAAGTCGCATAGACTTCAGACGCAGCGACATTGAGCTCCAAAACCTCAGACCTTGCTACAGCACAGCACTGACTATTCAGCCTTTCGATCATTTTCTTGTTCCTTTGGCCGTTTCGTATAAACGAAACGCATCATGAACGCCGGCAAGACCGAAAGCAGGATCGTGACCACAAAAAAGATCGTTTGATTTTTAGCTTGCCACTCCAGCAGCCACATCAGCGACTCATCGCTCGCGATTTGTTTCGCCATATCCGTATTCACTTCATTGGCCATCACACCGCCACCGACCGCAAAGTCATGTGCCAGTGCACCACCTCCTGAAGCAACGTGATAGGCAATCGCACCACCGCCCGCCGCTGAATGCCAACCAATCGCACCTCCGCCGGCAGCATCGTAGCCAATCCCCAGTCCACCGATCGCCAATAGGCCCAGTGCTCCGCCGCCGATCGCCGTGAGGCCCAGCGCCAAACCGCCGACTGCGATTCCGCCAAACGCAATACCGCCAAACGCGATGAGCCCTTTGGCAATTCCGCCAATCGCTAACAAAACTCCTGTCGCATTGTCGCCGAATGCGATCCAGCCAAACGCTCTGCCGCGCGCCGGATTGTCCGAACGACTTTGCATCGGCGTCGCAAATTGAATATCAATCAGGGGAATGCCCAGAAGTTTCCAGTTGCTTGTGTAACTTCGACCAACGTATTGTTCCGGGTTGATGAACTTCTTGGGAGCCGATGGGTTCGGGTCATCTTCCGGTTTCAATTGCATCCGAACTTGTTGCACGATTTGATTTGTCTTCAAACTTTCGCGAATGACATAAATCGAAAAGGAAATGGATGCCAAAGCAATCGTTGCAATGTACCAGCCGATAGGGACCGGGAGAAATACAAGAGTCGTTGCCGCCAGAATGAACAACGTGAATACGAGACTGGCGCGAAACGTTTTCTTGCCAGCCGCCTCCAGCAATTTGCGTTCAGTCATAGTCGGCGCGAGCTGAGCGGGGAGCCAGGATCCTAACCATGCACCGCCCAGTCCTCCCAGCGTTCCAATGAAACCGCCCAGCAGGCCTGCCCCCGCGCCCGTTGCCAACGCGGCCTTGGTAGCCGTTGCTGCCGTGCCTGAAACAACGCCTTTGGTTACCGCGTTACCAACGCCTGCAGCGGAAGCCGTTCCTGCTGCCTTGAGCGACGTCGACAATGCGGCAATTCCAGCCATGATCCGCGACGTGAGTGCACGGCCAGGGCGGCTGCGAACCAGCACGTCTTCTACTTTGCCTGCCAAGCTTTCTCGAAGATAATTTCTTCCCCGACTCAATCGTTGTTTTACGGCGTCTTCTGAAATCTCCAGCACCTCAGCGACGTCACTGATCGAATGCCCCTCGCGATAAAACAACACAAGCGTCTCGCGGTACGTTTCTGGAATTTGTTCGAGAGTGTTCCAGATCAGGTTTCTGTCTTCTTCGGAAATTGAAATCGTTGCCGGATCCTCAAGTTTGGAATCGAGATTGATGGACAACGTCTCTGTTCGGCGAATGGATTCGTGGCGCAACGCCTGATGCGCAAGATTCCGGGCAATGCCGCACAGCCAAGGGGCCAATCGAGCGCGATCCTTGAGTTCAAATCTCGATCGCCATGCCTGCCAGAATGTTTCTTGAGTGATTTCTTGACTCAGGGTGAAGCTGCCTGAAATGCTGTACGCGACACTGGACACGACATTTTGAAAACGCGCGACGACTTGTTCGAATGCAGACTGGTCATCGGCGAGAACACGTTCCCACAAGATCGCATCCTGTTCCCGTTCGCATTGCGATTGATCGTGCATCTTCATGGGTCACCTCGCTTACTTTCTGATGTTCGTCGTATCGATTCTGTCAACCGTTTTGAGGCGAATGACCAGCATGTGTACGAGAACGATTCGCCGGTCAATCCACTGAAAACGTCTTTCTGTAGACAAGTGACGTGAGAGAAACAAAAGGTGACAAGAAAACCGAAATAAGTCGAATCGACATGAATTGCACGCTAATTCGGCTCTTGTTCGACCGATTCGCTGTCCATGCGGCCGATCACGGTCAATAAAAATGGCGAACCCTCAGGAGATCTAAATACAAGCGGCTCAAGGGATTGGCGTAGCAAAACGGCCTGTTGGTGGAAGCGAACCTCACCCGTTACTTCGAAAAGGTTTAACAAGTTGCTAAGGGCGACCCCATTCCCTGAGGGCGAAATCACATCCGCAGTTTCCTTGATCGGCGTGAATAATTCTTGATCACCCGACCGCGTGAAATAATAGGCGTTGTTGTCGTTGTTCCAAAACAACTTGTCTTGTTCCCGCTGTAGGCGGATAGCAATTTCCAACCAGTTTGTTTCGTGGGTTACGCGATGGAGCGCCAGTAACGCATCGATCACATAGACATAGTCGTTCAAAAATGCCTTCACGGTTGCTTCCTCACCCGCCAATGCGTGGGCAAGAAAATTGTCTTGATACCGATGGTCGACCAGAAACGTTGCAAGTGATTGCGCGTCAGAAAGGTAAGATGGCTCGCCCAATGCTTCCGAAGCCGCAACCAGCGGCTCGGACCAATCGGGCATTGGCATCCACCAGGATTTTGTTGTCGATCGCAGGGGATTTTGTTTGATCGGGCCTTCACCAACTTTTCACGGATTTCAGTCCACCACTCGGTTGTTTGCGGCTTTCGTCGATTGACTGGGATTTCGCGAATTCGCCAAAGCTTAATCTTCGGTTGAGCACAAAATGGTTGTCCTCAAAATTGGGCTCGCGATCGAGCCCAAAAAGTTCTTCCATTCTTTTGAAATCTGCTTCGCCCAAGGCTTCCCGAATTTCTGAAGCTGTCCACGCGTAAAAAGCACCTTCGCCTCCCTCGGAATCGGCATCGATTGCCGTGTAGAATCCGCCGACCGGCGACTTCATGTCGCGTTGGATAAAGGTTATCGAATCTCGAATTGCCGCTTCGATTTCAGTGTTTGGGTGCAGGTTGTAGTAATGACAACATAGCAGCAGCAGTTCAGCGTTTTCGAGAAGCATTTTTTCGAAATGAGGCACTTCCCATTGTCGATCAACCGTATAGCGATGCCATCCGCCACCAATTTGATCAAACAGCCCGCCACGTATCATGCGTTGCATGGTCAGCGCCAAAAAGTCATCGATGTCTTTGTTCGATGTTTGCTCCGAGTTCTGCAGCACAAATTGTAGTTGTGGTGCGCGCGGGAATTTTGGTGATTTGCCGGGACGCGGGTCGAAGCCGATTCCACCATATTCCAAGTCAAACTGATCTCGCATCACCGCTAGGGTGTTTTTGGCAATATCCACTGGATCAAGTTTGGCGATACTTTCATCGGCAACTTGATTTAGTTCTTTGGCAACGATCGAGGTGATCAATTCCGCATCCTTGAGCAAACTGTCTCGATCTCCATCCCAGACCTGACGAACGCGATTCAGCAATGATAATAGCCCAGTCAAATTGTCCCGATCACCATTTCTTGCCGGGAAATAGCTGCCCGCAAAAACGGGACGTCCATCGGGGAGTAGAAATAACGTGAGCGGCCAGCCACCAGAATTTCCCAGGCGTTGCAATTGCGAATACACCAAGTGTGACTGCATGTAGACGAGATCGACATCAGGCCGCTCCTCGCGATCCACTTTAATGCAAACAAAATGTTCATTGAGGAAGTCGGCGATTTCCTGGTCCATGAATGATTCTTGTTCCATGACATGGCACCAATGACAACTCATGTAGCCGATCGATAGAAAAATCAACTTGTCTTCCTTGATTGCTCGGGCGAACGCTTCTTCGCCCCACGGATACCAATCGATGGGATTGTCGGCGTGCAAGAGCAAATAGGGGCTGGTTGCGTTCTTCAACCGATTCGGTTCTGACGTTCGCGCTGGTCGATGATTGGATTCGGCCACTGACGAAGACGTCTGAGTTTCGGAATCGGGAGCGATAGTTGATTCTCGGGGACCCGAACAGGCAAGCCCCGAGAAAACAGCCAGCAAAACTCCTATTGCGATTTGGGCCGATTTCATTCGTCGGTTCCGATCTTGAGCGAGAGAGTGTAGGAAAGATCCGGGTCCATGCGTTTCGCAATGGATTCACACAAAACGCGAAGGGATGGTGCATCCAGAGTGTATTCTTTCTCGTTGCCATTCCATTCAACAACTAGCGGCTGATCAAAATCAACCATGTTCGCGTCAACCAGTAGTGACGCACTTTTAACGTTTTCGCTGGTAGTGAAACGGACATGATTGGGCGCATTCCAATTTGCGGCCAATTCATTGCCGCGAACAGCTTCGTCAACACCGATCCAGTAAAAAGCATCGACGACACTATCGGTTTGTTCCCAGTCTAATCGGGTGGGGCAGGGGATGCGCTCAAACCCAAGCATGTCTTTGAGGATGTCGCGATCGGGTAACCCACCGTGTCCATGTCCCGGCTGAAACAAGAACGTCGCCGGATAAACGTCGATTCGGTCTTTACGCAATTCGTCCAGCAGACTTGCAAATTTTTCACAGCGTTCGCGGCGACCATAGGCGGTGTCGCGTTCGCCGACCATGAATGTGAAACGCGTTGACATCAGCGTTCGAGCTGAGGTTTGACCATCCGTGGGCGCGGCAGCACTGGCGTGTACAGCCGCGAAACGATAGGGGATCTTGGGACCAATGGCAAACGCGCCCGTAGCCGCCGTGCGAGTAGCCAATCAAAAAGACCTTGTTGCGGTCGACGTCGTTGAAAAGAGTCTGTTGGGCGATCAAATTTTCAATCAAAGGGTAGACGTAGTCGTCATAGAAACCGTTCCACGTGTTGTTGGGTGCGCGCAACGCCAGGTAACGATAGCCTGTAACCTCGGGGTGATCTTTGTAGTATTTTTGCATGACCCGCCACTGACTGTCGTTCAATTCCTGCGGCGCGTTTCCGCCTCCGTGCATGGCAATCACCAGCGGCCAACCACCCGCAGGGCGTTCACCGACATCGCGAATAACGTAGGGACTCAGGTGCTCCTGAAACGTAACCTGATTTTTTTCAAAATCATCTCGCAAGGTTGCAACTCGCGACGATTCTCGAAACCGATTCCAAACGAGCTCGCGAGCCTGACGCGGGTATTTTTTGAGCGCCTCGGCAAAACGTGGTTCGGATTCCAAGGATTGATTCGTATCCGCTTCGCCGCTAAAAAATGAATCCGCAAATGCGGTGAATTCTTTTGAAGTGTCATCGGGCATTGCCGGTTCGTCGATTGCCGGCCAAGCCGACTCAAGTGTCAGTTCGACCATTTGTTGCGCGTCTTTGGATGAGTGAAAAGGGTACTGCCAGGTTTGCCCGTTCCATTGAACTCGCAGAATATGATCGACGTCCCGCGGCAACTCAAACGAAGCGATGTCGTTTGTGTCAAAGGATTCGTCCCGGGAACGATCCGATTGCTGGATGTTCGGATCGGCAACAGCCTGAATGTTCAATTCGGCGGCGACGCGTTCCTTTTTCTCGGGATGCCAAACACGTACCAAAAGGCGAGTCGTGCCGTCGTCCGGTTTCTGAGCGTTGCCAGTGTATCTCGCGGTTACATTTTCGGCATGCAACGATTTATCGCGCGGTGCCCAGACCATAGGGAAATGCAGCCCGGTCGGTCGATAGCTGATCGCATAGATCGAGTTGAGAACCTTGGACTCGTCAGCGAGCGCGGCATCGGCATTGAACCAGGTGCGATCAAGTCCGTTGGGGTCATATTCTGCGGCCCCAGTGAAGTGCCAATCGCCATCCCAGATTTCAACCCAGGTGTGATTTCCATTCTTGTTGGCCCATTTGGGAATACCGGCGATACGAGCGGGCACTCCGACGGCGCGACAGGCATCAACCAGAATGATGGAAAGGCCAGAGCACGAAGCGAGGCCCTGATCGATACTTTCTCGCGGGCTTTGATTGGCGCGTTTACGTTGGGTGGAATAGCGAACATTGAGTTCGCCAAAAATCTTGGAGTTCAGGATTTGCGCTGCCTCGGTCGTTGACCTGCAGTCTTTCACCAACGGCCAGAAACGTTCGTAGAATTCTCGCCGCCATGGATCTCGCGACTCGTCCATGTTTGCGTAAGGCAGTACGTTGTTTAAAAACACGTCGTCAGGAATGCTGCGTTGCCAATCGGTTTGACCACGAACTTTTGATGCCAATGAAACAGTTTCCAGCAGGCGTTCTGAATCGATGATTCCCAAGTCACGGTCGGGCAAATACTGCACGAGGAACTCCATCATCGTGCGATGTTCCGTGGGAACCGATTGCAAAGCTTGCTCGAGATCGGGGCGATGTTCGCCAGCTGTTTTCAAACGGGCATCGAGTACGTCGCCATCAGACGCTGCTTGTTGTCCATCAACGGTAGCATGGGTGAGTAAAATGAAACTGATCAGTACAGCCAACAAACATTCGCGCACGAAACACCTCTTGAGTTAGAGTCACCGTCCGGAATGGCGAACACGCTTTTGCGCCGCCATTCAATTTTGATTCGATGAATTAGTTTAACAGAAGCTATTCAAGCCGTAGGAGGAGAGGCGACATCGCGGTCAAATACGATGATCGAGGTCGTGCGGAAACGAACGACATCTCGTCCGAGGAGTGTGGGGAGGGCAACTATTGATGACAGTTTGGAAATGCAGTTACAAAGGATGCTGAACGAGCAACCGCTTTATACGCAGGGCGTGGAACGCCTGGAGAAAAGCGGCACCACAGCAGGCAATCGAACTGGTTTTGATAGAATCGCCAAATTAACTCCAGAGAGGTGATCAAAATCGGGCCTTCGCCAAATTTCGAAATCACCATCGGAATATTGTCCAGCCATTTTACAACGCCCGAATGAATCAGGTGGTTGTGTGCTGAGTTAAAGAGGACGAAGGTGTCGTTTTCTTTGGCGTCCTGAATCGTGGCATAACCGTCAGTTTGCGCGGCTTCGACGGTAGCCTGCACATCGTAAAGACGATCAAGTAGCGACTTTGCTGGGTTGATGTTGAGCGTGTAGGGGCTGGATGTTCCCTCCAGCCAATCCGTGGGACGCAGACCTGCGTTTGCGCCAATGGCCAGTGAGTGGCAGTTGAAGTTCACAGGGTCGGAATTGCTCCAGGACCATTGAGGCTGATCCAGTTCCACAACCGGCCCACAGTTCAAGACGGACAAGGTGCGGCACCAATCTCCCGAGTACTTGGGGCAAACCGGACGTCCATGTTTTCGAAAAACAACGATGGGAGTTGTCTCAAGATCAGCGTAGTATCGCTGAGTTTCGTTCGAATCGATCCGAATCGATGGAAGCTTTTTGAATTCGGATAACATAAGCGATTCGATACTTGAATGAGACGCACGTGAACCTGGAGCAGTATGCCAAGGACTGCCAAAGGTAGGCTACTTCTCATGACTTGCAAACTTCATTTGATTCGAACGGAAGAATTGCGGTGATACTAACCGATTAAATCGCTGTTGCCGATTATTCCGGCTGAACCAATGCCGAATCGTGAGGATAAAAAACTATTCGATACGCAATTTTTCCGATGACGAATATCTCGGTGCGACATGAATTTTGAAGTGCGGACCCAGAATATTGGTGTGAGCGGTCCTCGCTAATTCCGGTGTGTTGTTCTCCTCGGAAAGGTGGCATAGGCAAGCCCATTGAAGCCGCCCGTTTCCGCATTGAACCAACTCGGCCGAATCGTCATTCGACAGGTGGCCACCGGGTCCCCGAATTCTTCGTTTCAAATGCTCGGGGTAAGGACCGTGGTGCAACATGTCTTCGTCGTAATTGCTTTCGATAACAACTGCATCCAGCTCTCGTAAGACATCGCGCAGCCCATCGAATGCGTGCCCTAAATCGGAAAGAATGCCGACACGTTTGTTTTCATGCTCAATGACAAAGGCAACACCGTCGGCACCATCATGTGGCGTGGGAATCGTATGTACGGTGACATCCTCGATTTGTAACGTTTCACCCGAAACGAACCAGCGAATTCGATCCACTCGTCCCAGATTGCACCAGCGCCGAGCGGCTTCAAAGGTGCGTCCGGTCAGATAAACGGGCATGCCAAATTTGCGATGATAGATGCCCAGATTTTGGGCATGATCACGATGGTCGTGCGAAATCAACAGGGCGTTCGTATCGCGAATATCAAAGCCGTGTTCGGCAAGTCGAAGTTCGGCTTGGCGACCGCTGATTCCGGCGTCGACAAGCAATTGCACGCCACCGGCCTTGACGAAAAAAGCGTTTCCGTTGCTGCCCGATTGCAGTGAAATGACATCCATGATTTACCCATCCCGTTTGATTGATGCGGAAAGACCGTGTTTCTGGTAGACGGAACGAACTCGCCTTCGACACCAAACCGATATTCCAATAGCCGATTTTTGAACGTAAGTTACGGTTTCATACCGTTTTCATAAAGTTCCAAGTGATCGATTTGAAAAAGAACTATGATAACGTTCCAAGAATTCGGTTGGCCAGCCGAAGTGACCAAATGACGATTCAGCCGGAACAGTAACCTGTAGAGGAAGTTTTATGTCCCAATCACCGTTTGAGAAACCCAACAAACCCTTTCCTGGCCAATACGCTGCCAGCCCGTCGCATAGTGGATCGGGAACGGGGCGAGCATGCGGTTGTTTTGCCATTGGTTGCGGCAGCCTGTTTCTGTTGATGATTCTCGGCTGTGGCGGCTTGTACTACACCATGATGTATACCAGTGTCCCCCTAAACTGGATCGCGGGTTCGATGCAGGAATCGAAAAACGTTCGCATCGAAGGACTCAAAGGAAACTTGGCGTCGGGATTCGAAGTCGATTCGTACCAATTCCGAGAAAACACTTCAGACGAGCAATGGTCCGAGTTGAAGGACCTGAAATTTAAGTACAGCGGCATGGGGCGTGTGTTCAACCAGGACCATATTGAAATTGATGAGATCAGTGTCGGCGGCGGAACGATCTATACCTCGCTTGGTGACGGCGAATTTGAATTGATGCCCTTGGACATCGGTTTTCAAATTGACAACGAAATTCGCGACGCCCTTCGTGATGTCGACATCAGCCAAAGTCGCGGCGAGCTGACTGTGAAACGAATTCGCGCTCAAGACTTGACGTGGATTGATGAAGACAATGACCTTGAATTTCAGATCGAAGAAATCGACTACTCTGGACTCACAATTCGCGACGGGGAGATTGTCGACATTGGCGAACTGACGATCAAAACCGACAACCTGGACCTCGATACGTTCCCGAGTGAAGCGTTCGATGGCAAAAATTGTGGCCGGTTGCTCAAAGGCGGCATAATGAAACCTGGGAACAGTAGCGATATTCTGCGTGAAATTCCTTTTGAATTCGATTTTCATATCGAAAAAAGGGAACGTTCGACTTTCGTTCCAAATGGTTCGACAATCAAGTGTTGTTGGACAACCAAGGAAAAGAGGGCGTTGGGGTTGTTGAGTTTTGTGATTTCCAGCCCGAGGAGTTTATCCGCATCAAATCAATCAGATCACGCCGAACCATGTGACGATGAAAGTCTCTGTGGACGCCAAGCGCCTCAGGCTATCGAACAAGTGGAATCAGACGGTTCGTTTGAACTGGGAGTAACCCGTTTCACAGATCTTCAAATGAATGGAAAGAAAGTTCAGGCAACGGCCAACGTCGATGGAAACGATTACCGCTGAGTTCGCATTGCGCAGGAATTTCCGCTTGTTTCGGCATCAATCAAAATCCCTTCGGGTAAGGACGCCGTTGAAACGTGGGCGCAGGTTGTCTTTGGCAAGTCTGCTGGGGAGCTAACCGATACCGAAAAAATGAGCATCGAAGCAACGTTGGCCCCGCCTCGTTCCAAACCATCAGATGATGACGAAAATTCCGAATCACCGGCCGACGACGACTCAAACGCGGCGGCCGAGGACGGTGCAGTATCCGATCACAATGAAAACGAACACCTTGAAACCGAACACGATGGATCAGATCACGATTCGCATGATGATCATTCGGGCAAGAATCGGCACGACGATGATGATTCTGTTCCCCAATTGGCAAGGAATTTAGGGGACGGATCTAGGGGTCGGGAAACTTTTTGAATTTGGACTTTCGCTCAAAATGTAAAAAGAAATGTCGTTCTGACTTTTCGCGTGTATCAAACGAATCCACAAAAAGACTCCGACCGCCTTGAGATTGGTCTGGTAATCGCTGGGGGCAAGTATGCAAAAAAACCGCAGAAAATCGGTTGTTTCTCCGGCAAAAAGCTTCTTGCAGAAAATTTCTCGGGTGAAACCGAATCGATGCGACTATCTCTGGTGCTCCGTGCCACTTGAAATGAGGAGACGAACAATCCAGTATGCCGATTTTCGTCAAGCGACCGGATTCCTTCGACCCAAAAAACAAGCGGGAACCAAGCACGAGCATCAGAGATCTCGACAAATAACAACATGACTGAATCAGCAACTGCGACCATTCACTGGCCGACGGAGTTGAACCGGAACCGCGACTGGATGTTGCGTGTCTTGCGTTCGCGCGTCGGTGATGCGCACGCTGTTGACGATCTGTTGCAAGACATTGCGTTGGCCGTTTTGAAGCAATCGGCGAAACCATCCGACCCCGAAAAAGTTGCACCTTGGCTCTATCGTTTGACCGTGCGACAGGCAATCAACTTTCATCGCCGCGCTGGTCGGAACAAACGAGTACAGTTGGCCGCCGAATTGGATTCGGAGAATTCCGCGATGGGTACGCCTGTCGACTGGATCATGAATGTGGAACGTTTGGAGCAAGTTCGCGAGGCATTGAAATCGTTGTCTCCAAAGGACCGTGAAATTTTGATGTTGAAGTACGCCGAGAACTGGAGCTACGAAAAGATCGCCAGTCATACCGGTGCCAAAATCAAGACGATCGAATATCGATTGATGCGGGCGAGAAAAAATTTGCGACGAAACATACTGCAGCGAATGGATGTGGAAGAGCTCAATGAACGAGTCGGCAAAGCATGAGGATGTGTTTCCGACGTTTGGTTAGTAATGAGTGTTGGTGAACAGCGAAAATGAACGAATTACAACTCCAAAGACTGGTTGATGGACGCCTGACATTGCCAGAGCTGCAAAACGTACTGCGGCGTGTGGATGGCAACGAGGCTCAGTGGAAATCGATTGCGACGGCATTTGTAGAAGAACAACTGTGGCAACGTGAACTGCGTACAAAATCTTCAGAGGATGCGATAACAATAGCCAAATCTGATTTATTGGCAAACGGCCAGGCCGAAGATTCAATTCCAGGCATTGCACCTTCGCGAGAGTTTTCCAGTAACAATGCCAAAGGGCAGTGGAACGGAAGTCAAATGAGTCGGTGGTCGACGCTGGCCGCGATTTTGATTGTCGTCCCCACAGCGTTCCTCATTGGATGGATGTCAGGTAACGGTAGCAGTGACACGCCTGATAGCATAAATTTTCCATCGAATTCCGTGGCATCTTCCAATGCTTCAGTCAACACTCCCATTTTCACGCAAAACGAAGTGCCTGAGGCGAGCTTCGCGACGATTAACGCTCCCTATTCGCTGCAGTTGATGGATGGAGATCAAGTCATCAACGCGCCGCTTCTGACCACCGCGATGGTGCGCGATTTGAAATATCAACCGACGCTGCGAAAGATTTCAAACGAAATTCAACAGCCATTACGCAAGCAAGGATTTGAGCTAGCTCCAGAATTGCATTACGTGCGAGGCCAAACGCCCGATGGGCGACTAATTATTGTTCCGATTGAAACGGTCAGATTAAAAAATTTCGGGATGTAATACGTTGATGCGACTATGGTCGTGTGTAACCAATTTACTTTCGTTCAGCGCAATGACCCCGACACGCTGAGGGGGCGTCGCTGAGAACAAGCAAACCAAACAATTGTCAGAAACCAAGGAACGACAGAAATGAAAATCAAGAATTGGCTCGCAGCACTCATGATCTCCGCAATGGTCGGCGGTTCATCAATCACCGGGTGGGCACAGGACGAAGAAAAAAAGTCAGATGAAAAAGCATCCGCCCAACAGCAAATTCAAGTTGATGGCGGAAAGCTCGTCATTATCGACGAAAAAGGAAACAAGCAGGAAATCGATATTCCAAACGCGAAAAGTGTAATGATCACACGTAGTGTTGAATCGAAAGTCGTCGATGGAAAAGAGGAAAAGACGGCAACCGGTCGAGCCGTTGTTTTGGGTCCGGATGGAAACAAAATTGAAATCATTTTGGACGGCGACAACGGATTCGACCTCAACAATCTAGCCATTCCACGATTCGACCAAGAGGGTTTTGATTTTCAAATTGCTGGTGACGTCCAGCAGGTCGGCGGTAAATACTTTATTGGCGTTCATTGCGAGCCCGTTGATGAAGCATTGCGATCCCATTTGAAACTGGAAACCGGCGCAGGACTGGTTGTTAAAGAAGTGACCCCCGAGTCTCCAGCGCAAGAGGCGGGACTTCACGACCACGATATCATCGTCTACGCCGGCGATTCTCCTGTCGGGACAACCGAGGCACTTTCCAAAGCCGTAAACCAGGCAGGCGAAGATGGCGTGGAGTTGAGCATCTCGGTGATCCGCGAAGGTGGTGAGCTACAGGTGACGGTGAAGCCAGCTGAGCGAAAAGACGTTCACGAATTGATGCGGCTCGATGGAAACCTGCCGCAACAGTTGATGTGGCGCGTTCAGCCTGGATTGATGATGGATATCGAAAAAATCGATCCGCAGCAGATCCAAGCTCAAGTCGAGGAAGCCATGAAGGCAGTGCAAGATGAAATGAAGAACCTGCCAGCGCAGATGGGTGACTTGGGGCAGTTCCGTGCTGAGATGGAAAAAGCTCGGGCCGAGATGGCCAAAGCTCGTGAAGAAATGGAAAAGGCAATGCAGGAAATGCGACGAGCATTGAGTGAAGAGCTGAAACAGCATCAGGAAAACAAAGATAAAGACAACGACAACGATTTGACCTGATTCATTTCCCACTCAATCGGGTTTTCGAACTCGATTTTCTGAATTAGATCATTTCGAATCGTGAAAGCCCGGGGGCATTTTTGGCTTCGGGCTTTTTCGTTTGATCGCTCGACGCTCACGCTCAACTCGAATACCATACCTTCAAGAGGATATTTAAGTACGCGTCTTTGATGACAGCCTTTGCATGAGCGTTTCAGCAGCAGACAGATCTTGGGACAGGACAGCCAATCGACAATGCGTCGTTGTCCTGTCGACGATGCGCAGCGGGTCGACACTTCTCAAGGCGTTGTTGGGCGAGGCACCTGATGTATCCAATCTGAACGAAATCAATTTTCAGCGGTTTGCCAATCCTGGATTCCGCGATTGGGAATCTGTTTGGAACCTCGCGCCGGAGCGAATTCTCTTGCTCAAGCGACCGGGCTGGTACAACGAAATCGGAAGCTATCCCCGCGTGCCATCAACGACTGGAGACTCAGGCGACCGTCCGCGAGCGATCGTGTTGGTCCGCGATGTTTATGACACTGTTGAATCACTTCGCAAGATGTCATTTGGCAGAATCCAAAAGTGGGCGTCGCCGTTTGTTGACCGTTGGCTCGCAATACAATACTGGGTCGGCATCACACGATCGATTTTGAGTTATTGTGAAGTGCATTCCAAAACGAGTCAGTTGGCCCGGTACGAAGACCTCGTCCAGGATCCACTGTCCGTAACGCAGCGGCTGTTTGAATTTATTGGCAGCGAACAGCAAGAGGGAGTCGATACCTATTCGCAACCCGATAGCAATCGATGGCGCTGGGGGCGGGACGACAACAGCCCCAATATCCGCTCACTCAAAGTCCAATCCCCCAAAGACCGCCCCAAGACGAACAAGAGACTGCTCGCAACTATCGAAAGCGACCCGCGAATCAATGAGCTCCGAAAGCAACTCGGTTATTGTTGAGTATTCTGACGTTTGCGTTTTCCAAAATGCACTTCAAATTGCGTTCGTTCCTAAATACAGGATGTTCCGGTATTTTGCTGGACATCGACTGCTTGGACGTATCAAATATCGAGATCGGTTGTGACTGCCAAACAATTGACCGACCGTGGGGAGTGCAATGCTTTCTTCTAGATGCCATGTTTTGTGGGTGATTGTCATAACGCTCACAAGCGAATTACTTGGGCTAGATATTTTTGCGCAGAAACTGAGCCCGTCCGCAGCTGATTTAGCTGTGAGTGAATATCGGATGCTCGGCTTTATGCCATCCGGTGACATAGGATATTCTGTTTACGAACTGCGTGAGCCATCGGAACGAATCTTGCTCACTGAGTTCTCACTCATGAAACGTTGTCAAACGAACTTGCTCTTTCAAACGAACACATGCAAACGCTCCACCGCGAATGCGAAGCATTTGACACGCGTTACGGTGACGAACTTAAGACTGCGGAACCCATTGGCGAAGAATTCTTGGAGGCCAATCAAGACCTCCTGAAAGATTTCAATCAGCACCTATCCAAAAGACAACAGCAAAGGCTGGAGCAAGTTGTCCTGCAATGATTTTGAATCGAAACGGCGGTTGCACGTTTCTACATCGACCTGATGTTCGGGAATTTTGGCGTAACAGATGCATCAGTAGACACATCCGCGATTCGAAATTTGGTGAGGCAATTTCAATTGGACAAAAAAAGAAGAAATCGCCGAAGGAGTTGTCCGGTGCCTTGTTCAGGACCTGAACGAAAAACAGCAACGTCAATTTCTGAATGCGTGGCCGCAACTAACTTCCGGTTCCTGCGGCCTTTCCCAGTTGGCATGGTACCTTCGCTTTGATTCATCGACGACAAGCCTCGAGACAATCGAGCGCGTGCGACGGCCAAGGGTCATGTATTCGGCTGCCGGAAATATGGAGTATGTCGTCGAAGAGATTCAAGGCAAACCCAGGCTCAACTTTAACAGTCAAAAATCAACCTACGATGATCTCATCGAACTCAAGAATTCTCTATCTCAACAGGCCTTACAAAACGTGTTGGAGCTTGAGGCTGAACAACTGCAGGCAATGAGCGCGATATGGGACAAGATCCCATCGTTTCAAGAGCAGACGAATCTTGAGCTGGCTGAAAAATATGGTGTGCGTGTCGAAACTGAAAAAATGCGTTGATGTTGAGGGCAATACCGTCGAGCGAATGCTCATTCGGTGGGATGAATGTTCAAACTATCAATCGATTGCCATCGAACGAAGAAAATCCTTGACGACTACGCCTTGACGATTCGCAATCAAATTGACGAGTGCCTGCTGCCAATTCAACGTGCATGGATGGCGATCGTTCAAAAGCAACGTCAAATACGTTACTACGGGCCTTGGCGGATATCGAGTACGGAGAATTGAAATATTGAAGCTTGACGCCAAACAGCTTTCGCAGCTTCAAATTTCAATCTCGGAAGCAATCGATTTGCTTGAAACTGAGTCGAGACGCGTCCCGAGATGAACTTACCAACTCGTTTCTGGAGCTTCTGCCGAAAGACGTTGAATTGAAAATCAGGGCCAAAATTGGAAAACCCATTGAGGACGGATTTTGTGACATTCGTTTGCTTGCCTACGTCTGGGGGCGATAACTGCAATTTTGCAATGTGCAAACGGTCGGATTCGTTTCACCGAGTTGCAGCGGCTGATGCGTATCAACATCCCAAGTGCTTGAATTGGCGTGCGGGCACTTGCATTTTGGGTGAACCTTCGACGTTGGAAATGGTCTGAATCCGTATTGCCAAAAACAACGATCAACTGCCGAGTTGGAGTACATGCTTCAGGTGCCAGGGGTCGTGGGTTCGAATCCCACCGGCGCGATTGGTTTTACGACAGCGCCGTAGCTCAGTCAGGTAGAGCACTGTAAATTCTCTGACACAATTCTTCGTTGATCGTTTTTTAAACAACGTTTGACTGCCGGTTCCGGAGTACATGGTTTTGCAGGTTCGAATCCCGCTCGGCCCATTGATTTACGATGCGGGCCGATCTCTGGCCACAACTTCGTCAAGTGTTTTTTGTAATGAGCGCGTCGAACCAAGGTTCGATTGACAATATTTGCAACAGAACTGCCTGTTCGGATTACATCACATTGAAAGCAAGTATCTGAATAAACTCCTTCGTTCAGTTGCATTCAAAAACTTGCTGCAGTGACATTCATTGCAGCAAGTTTTTTATTTGCATTGAATCACTAATTGCATTCAAAAAACTAAATCTTTCCCTAGACGTCATGCGAACATTTCGCAATGCAATCAGTCCTTAATCGCATCACCAGTTTTGGATCTTAAAAATAGCGGATTTGCATTGAGGGTTAGTCCGCTTAACAAAATTCGTTCGACTGCCAGTTGGGATTACATCGTCTGTTAAACGATGGCTCAGTGTCACTGATACTGGCCATGTTCTCAACAACCCTTCGTCGAACCGTTTTCATTGAGGAGGTCATACCGATGGCCAACAAGTCTCTATTTGCAAGTCGAAAAAGTCGACTGCCACGCGCGAACGCGATCAACGAAGCGGGAGGTCGCGCGTATCAATTGGATCCGAAGCATGCGTTGGCGCAAGTTGCTGCAACGGGAACATTTGGCAATACGTTTTACAGCTCGGCGGAATCCCAGCTGGAAGACGTGCTGAAATTGATTGAAGCAGTTGACGACAATCGTTTTCTGGCCCAGTTGGCGCTATACGCGCGAGAAAAAGCGTTTATGAAGGACCTGCCAGCAGCATTGCTGGTTGCGTTGTCCGTTCGCGATTCGGTATTGATGCACCAGATTTTTGATCGCGTTGTCGATAACGGTCGTGTTTTGCGAACCGTGTTTCAGATGATTCGATCGGGGCAATTCAAAAACCGTGAGGGCAAAGTGCGAATCGGTCTGTCAAGTTCGCTGCAACGTGCATTTCAACGCTGGTTGAACAATGCATCCGTTGGAAAATTATTGAGCGCGTCGATTGGGAGCAATCCTAGCTTGCGTGATATTTTGCGTTTGGCACGTCCAACTCCTAAAGACAATGCGCGACGCGCCCTGTTTGGTTGGTTGACTGACAAGCCGATCGAAAAATGGTCTCCTGCAAGCGAGGCCGATTTGCCTGCAGATGTTCAGGCGTTGATTGCCTTCCGCCAAGCAGAAAACGAAGACGCGCAAGCGTTGATTGCGGGCGGAATGGAAAACGTGCGCTGGGACTTGTTGTCTGATGCTGCAAAAGGCCCAAAGGTCTGGAGTGCATTGGCACGCAAGATGGGTCCGCAGGCGTTGCGTATGAACCTGAACACCTTGTTTCGACATGGAGTGTTTGATCGTAACTCGTCTCTCCGAGACGAGAGTTCTCAAATCGGAGAGTCGAGGAACAACATGATTGATTTCATTGCGTGTCGGCTTGCCGACGAAGCAGAAATTCGACGTTCGAAGCAGTTTCCTTATCAGTTCTTCGCGGCATACTTGAACGCTGATGACAGTGTTCCACAGAAGATCAAATCTGCTTTGCACCGAGCGGCAGAAATTGCCTGTGGAAACGTGCCAGAACTGCCTGGACCGGTCGTGATCGGTCTGGACACGTCGGGGTCGATGAGTGGTGCTGTAACCGGAAACCGGGGACGCGGTGCGACTTCGAGAATGCGTTGTGTTGACGTGGCGGCATTGTTCGCTGCGGCCATCTTGCGACGCAATCCGGATAGTATAGTGATTCCGTTCGACACGTCGGCATACGAGGCCAAGATCGATCCCAACGATTCGATCCTGAGCATCGCTCAGCGGTTGTCGAAGTACGGTGGTGGTGGAACCAACTGCGCGCTTCCGTTGGAGGCGGCAACTGTGTTGCACAACCGTCGACAGTTTGCAGGTGCGATTCTGGTTAGCGATAATGAGAGCTGGGTGGGAACCGGTCGTTATGGTTCAACTGGTGTGATGACAGCTTGGGAAGCGTTCGTTTCCAACCAGCGAAAGTTGGCGGAAAGCCGAATCGACCCAAAATTGATTTGCATCGATTTGCAGCCGTACCAAACGGTTCAAGCTTGCGAGCGAGCCGACATCATGAACATCGGCGGCTTTAGTGACGCGGTGTTCAAGGTGATCAGCGCGTTCCTGTCGGACGATGGCCAACGATTTGTTGCCGAAGTCGAGTCGATCGCATTGTGATAAACGGTGTGAAACTCACTGTGAAACATCAAACACTGGTTTGACGTTGAAAGTTAACTCGATTGCCCGCGTTTCAGTTTTCTGACTCGCGGGTTTTTTGTTGGTTTAGATGCGCGGTTCTCCGCAGGCGTAGCGCAGGCTGCTATCCTGCTTTTGTAGTTTCGCAGGCCAGCCTGCCGTAATTTCGGCTGTTGTAATACAGGCTGCCAGCCTGCAAACAGCATTCAATTGTCGTTGCGTTCCTGAATCTGCAATTCCGCCCATTCAGTCGTTCCGTCTTTCTCGCGTGTAAACCGAAATTCCGGTGACGATTGAATCACAATTTCAGCTGTCGTGTAGACGATGCACTCGTCCAGCAAATGCCCCCCGATCGTCTTGCCCGTTTCATCGCTAACAGAGATGTGGATATGGCTGCCATGGGTTGAAAGGGTTCCTGAGAGGCTCACGATTTCGAAATGCCCAGACGCTTTGCTCCCCTCGGGCTGGTTGGCGAACCGTATGTTGTATTCGGTAAGTGAACCAGCACAGGACGCGATCCAGCCCGCTTCGATTTGTTGTTTATCAACAAAACGCTGAATCGACTTTTTGAGGTCTTGGCCCGGCTTGAGTCGAATGGCATATGACTGCGTTTGTGTCATTTGAGTTTCCGTTTTCACGATGCAACCAGTAAATGCTGAAACGACCAAAATCGAGACCAATCCGAACCAAACGTTTGACATTTGTGCACGCTCGCCACTGAAAGCAAAAAAAAGAAGAACACGCTTGCCAGGATTCTGATTCAAGCGGCGTGCAGTGAAAAGTGGGTTGTACTCTTACGACTTGTTTTTGGCCTTGGCCATCGCAATCGTGCGGGTGTAAAGTTCTTCGAGGCGATCGACAACGGCCTCCATGTTGTAGCCCGCTGCGGTCAACATCGCGTGCCGGCCCATGCGCCGGCGGCGTTTGGTTTTGGCCGCCATGCGAAACATGCATTGCGCCAAGTCATTGACGTTGTCGGGTTCGAACAGCATACCATTGTGGAAATGCGAAATCATTTCAGGAAGGCCTTTGGCCGCGGCCCCGATGACCGGCAAGCCCATCGACATCGCCTCCAGAATGCTCATCGGTTGGTTTTCCGATTTGCTGGCTGTGACGAACGTATCGCCCAGCAAAGGCAATCGTTCCGCAATCAAGCGATCATGATCAACATGCCCGAGAAACTCCACGCTGGACCTGAGCCCCAGCTCAAGGCTTCGTTGCTCAAGCGAATCGCGCGACGGGCCATCTCCAATGATGATCAACTTCGAACGCCGTCGGCGGCGCTGCATCACGGCAAACGCGTCGATCACCACATCAATCGACTTCTCGGGTGAGAGACGACCAACATAAACAAACGATGGACCATGAATCTGCATTCGAGTCCGGTCGCGTTTGACGGCTTTCCAGTCAATCGGTTCCGGAATCCGTATTCCGTTGGGAATCACAATCGGCTCATTGCGAATGCCGTGTTCCATCAGCGACTGCTTGACCGCATTCGATGGGCTGGTTACGGCGCGGCAACCATTAAAAAAGAAAACGGAATAGCCCCACATCACGGACTGCAACATCCGGAAGGACGGCAGGCCAAACGACTTCAAATATCCCGGATCAGCAAAGAACGTATGGAACGTCCCGATGGTAGGCTTCCGCAACATGCGTGATGCGACGAGCCCTTCCCAACCGCAACCCCATTCCGTATTCAAATGAACGATGTCGGGGTTGATTTTTCTCAGACGCATTAGCGACGACACGAACGATGGTAGTGTGATTCTAAGTTGCGGCACGCGCGGTACGGGAATGGCAAAAGGCACATCAAAAATCTGAACGCGATCGGGCAACTCGAATTTTTGAGTGCGTCGACCTGGCCTTGGGCGGAAGATGGAAATTTCGTGACCACGTTTTGCAAGCTCGGTTGCTTGGTTCAATACCGAAAACGTCACCCCAGAGGTGAACGGCAGGAAGCTATCGGTAAAGATGCTGACTCGCATGAAGATCGACCCGCGGCACCTGTTGGAACGGAAACGTGTAGCTATTGTGCATCAAGCGTTAGGGCATTCCAAGCGAATGTTGGCAATTTCTCTTTAAAATCCAGAACTATTAGCCGCTTTCCCACCCTTAAGGTTGCGTTGACCGTCTTATCTTACCGAGTCGGTTCCGTAGTGTTGTCAATCGATCGGATAGCTTCGGCCAAAAGCGAAATCAACAACGACGCGGCTTCGTGTTGTCGGGCGATTCGTTCCGTTGCGACCAACCGCTGGGAACAATCGTGTGTTACCTCAATGGAACCAGCCAGGTTTCGAGCGACGGCCATAAATATTTTTCCGTCGATATCGGACGGCGCACCGGGCCCCAAATGGCCGGTAATCGCCGCGGACCAGTTGGCTTCCGGGGTTCGTTCGAGGACGCCCAACGCCATCGCCTGTGCGACTTCAATACTTTCTGCCGTGCATTGCTCAAGAATTTCGTGAGTAACGCCAAGCCATTTTTGTTTGGTGTCCCAGCGGTAGGTTACTGCCGACCCGCACAAGTTTTGACTGATCCCGGGAGTGGATGCAACGAGCGCGGAAACCAGGCCGGCCGTACAGCTTTCCGCAAACACGATACGGCGTTCGGGGTAGGGGAGCAACAACTCAGTCAGTTCAAAAACGATTGAAGGAGTTTTCATGGTGAATCAATATCGCTTGTGTCTCTAAAGAAAGGTTTTGTTTCGTGATAACATTGTGGCGGCCGTTGCGATTTAGGCGAATGTCCAATGGTTTTCATCGCATCGCAATGAGATGATTGTTCCGATTTCCAAAAACAAGATGCGACGTCAGTGAGTGAACACTCTTGCCGAAGCAACGAGCTTATCACACGGTACGTACGAATAGTTTACTGGAGCATGTGAGTTGGTGTTGAACGAGTTTTGGACGGTCTGTTTGGGGGGCTGCCTGATCGCCTACGTGGCCATCATGTTGCTGATCAGTTTTTACGCTGGCGAACTGGCAAAGACGCCGGAAGATTTTCTGGTCGCCGGCCGCCGTATGCCTTGGTGGCTGACTTCGTTCACGTTGCTGGCAACATGGTATGGCGCTGGAACTTTGTTGACCGTGTCGAATGAAGTTCGCAACGAAGGAATCGGCGCGGCGATGATTGATCCGCTGGGCGCAGGATTGTGTCTGATGATAGCCGGACTGGCGATTGCCCGCCCTTTGTGGGAAATGCACATTCTGACCGTAAGCGACTTTTTCAGAAATCGATACGGCCGGGGAGTGGAATTGGCCGCATCCATGGTTTTAGTGCCCAGCTATTTTGGTTGGATCGCGGCGCAATTCGTTGCGATGACAGCAACTATTGCATCTGTTTTTGGAATACCCGGAATGGGCAGGATCAGTCGTAGCGATTGTCGGAACCGGATACACGTTGATGGGAGGAATGTGGGCAGTTGCATTAACCGACGCCATACAGATCATCTTGGTCGCGATTGGTGTTATTGTTGTCGGGGTTGCCGTTGTCATGACAATGAGCAGTACCGAGGTAAAGGCAGTTGCACTCACTGCCAAACCTGATGTTTCGAATTGGATTGCCATCGCAGTGGTCACGGAATCGCTGGCCATTGGTGCACTGGGGAATCTGTCGGGGCAGGATTTGATTCAGCGAATCCTGTCGGCAAAATCTTCGCGGGATGCGCGTCGAGCCTGTTTTGTTTCGGGAGGAGCCTATTGGATCTTGGGTGGCGTTCCTGTTTTTCTGGGTTTGGCAGCAGCCGTTTGCAATGTCGATGATCAATCAGTTGTCATGGGATTCGCTGGAAAACTCCTGCACCCTGCTGGTCTAATCGTATTTGTTATCGCGGTAGTGTCGGCGGTCCTGTCAACGATTGATAGCGCGATTCTGTCACCCGCGGGGATCATTGCTCAAAATATGACGTCGGAGCGCGTTCGCAAGCGTGTCGGCGAATTGACGTTGAACCGGTTGAGCTGTCTCGTCGTTGCTTTCGGTGCAACATTGATGGCGTTTCTGGGGGAGGACGCCTATTCGCTTTTGGAAAGTGCCTACTCGCTGACGTTAGTGGGACTGTTTGTCCCTTTCATTGCTGCGTTTTTTGTCAAACGACCCTCACGTGGTGCGGCGATGACAACATTGATTTTGGGGACGCTGCTCTGGTTGATTCACATGTTTTACGGTGAAGACGAGTGGTTTGGCGGAAGCTGGTTGACGGGCGTTGGGATCTATCTACCGGAATCATTGTCCATTACGCTGATCTGTGGAGTTGTTTTTGGCGGATGGCAATTGGTGTCGAACAAAAATTCGATCAAGGAACGCAACAAAGGGAACGAAGATGCACAAAAGTGATTTCCGTCGCTGGGGAATGATCCTGACCTGTTTATGGATTTTGGCCACCAGTGAATCTGCTTTTGGCTGGCAAGGTCAAGATAAGGAAGCGCAGGAAGTGGAAAATGCATGGCAAGATCAATTTGAAGCCAATGTCTTTGAGGACGCTTCCGGCGAGACATTGAACTACCGACTGCTTGTTCCCGAATCGACCGCAGACGGAGAGCGATTGCCGCTGGTATTATTTTTGCATGGTGCCGGTGAACGCGGCGATGACAACCGCGCGCAACTAGTTCATGGTGCCAAAGATTTCGTTCAACGCCGGGAAAAATTTCCTGCCATCGTTGTGGCGCCCCAATGTCCTCGGGAAGTTTGGTGGGGCGGGGCGCGCGGAGTTGCCAATCAAGAAACGACTGCGGACAAACCCGATCCTTTGACGCTTTGCCATTCGCTCGTTGAAGAGATCATGAAATCACATCCCGTTGATCCCGATCGAATTTACATAACGGGGTTGTCGATGGGCGGCTTTGGAACCTTTGAGGCAATTCGACGTTGGCCCGACCTGTTTGCAGCAGCGGCGCCTGTTTGCGGCGGTGGCGATCCTAGCGAAGAAACGATCAAAAAAATCAAGGCGATCCCGATGTGGATTGCGCACGGCAACGACGATCGTGTCGTTCCGTTTGAACGCTCTACGGAAATGGTGGAGGCATTGCGCAAAGCTGGCGCTGAACCACACTTCGTTGAAATGGATGGCGTGGGCCACAATAGTTGGGCCGCCACTTACGCGGATGATAGCTTTCATGAATGGCTGTTCAAGCAACACAAATCCCCGGCCGGCGATTCCGACAATTGATTTTACAGGCAATCGCTGTGCTCGCATCATCAAATCGGAAACGACTCGTTCGACCGAATGCGATTCAGCGCATGAACGGGGCGAAAAGCGTTTGGGTGGAATGATTCATTCCGTTTCCCCAAGCAAAACAACACGCAAAACGTTAGCTATAATCAATGGTTCATGGAGCGAGCATTGAAACAGGCTCGCCAGCAACGTTTCTTTTCATTCACTCAGAAATTGGCAGGTATCATGCGATACGGCTTGTTGTTTCGAGTAGCTTTATTAGTGGCGTCGTTGGTTGTCTCACAGCGCGCCAATGCCGACGAGTTGGACTTTGAGCGAGATGTTCGCCCAATCCTCGCCGAATATTGTTTTGCCTGTCACGGGCCTGATGCTGCATCGCGCGAAGCGGATCTGCGTTTGGATGACCGCGATTCGGCGATCGACATGGGAGCCATTGAGCCTGGCGATCCCGATTCTAGTGAGCTGATCTCACGCCTGATCACCGACGATCCCGATGCGGTCATGCCGCCGCCGTCGACCAAGAAACATCTGACTCCTGAACAAATCGAAACGCTGAAACAATGGATTGCGGACGGTGCCCAATACGAATTGCATTGGGCATTTCGCGGGCCGGAAAAACCGGAGTCGCCGAAGCTGGAGAATGACACGTGGTCCAAAAGCGCAATCGATGGATTCGTTCTCAAGTCGATGCGCGAACATGGACTTGAGCCCAACGCCGAAGCCACGCCGCGTCAACTGTTTCGACGAATTCACTTCGACATCACCGGCTTGCCTCCAACACCAGTGGATGTGGATTCGTTCGTTGCCGATTACGAGGCCAATCATGACGAGGCTCTTTCGGCTTGGATCGACAAGTTGATGGCGCGGCCCGAATGGGGAGAGCATCGCGGACGATATTGGCTCGATGCGGCGCGGTATGGCGATACGCATGGCATGCACTTCGACAACTATCGCGAGATGTGGCCCTATCGTGACTGGGTGATTCGCGCGTTCAATCAAAACCAGCCCTTTGATCAATTTACCAAGGAACAGATTGCTGGCGATCTGTTCGATCAACCAACCGAAGATCAACTCGTCGCGACCGGATTCCAGCGTTGCAATATCACCACAAACGAAGGCGGCACGATTGAGGAAGAAAACCTGGCTCTGTACGCCGCCGACCGCGTGCAAACGATCAGTTGGGTATACATGGGCGTGACGATGAATTGTTGTCAGTGCCACGATCACAAATTCGATCCGTTTACGATGCGCGACTACTACTCGATGGCTGCGTTCTTTCGCAACACAACACAAACGGGTCTGGATGGAAATTCCAAAGACGGTCGTTCGGCCGTTGTTTATTTGCCTCGCGAAGAAGATCGCGATCGCTGGGTTGCTTTACCAGCTGAAATCGCAGCGGCCGAACAAGCGGTGACAACCCGGCGAGAGACAGCCAAAGCCGATTACGAGTCCTGGATTCATTCGCTAAACGTTGAATCGATTCTGCAATCGCTTCCCGTCAATGGTATGGTCGCCCATTTCCCGATTGATGAGGGACGTGGCAACGAAACGAAGGCCAAAGTTGGCAGCATCAACTCGGCACAGTTCATCGGCGATGCCGAATGGACGAACGAAGGCAAACGTGGTCCTGCCGCGATCCTTCGTCCCGGCAAGACCATCGAGATCGGAGACATCGGCAACTTCGAACTCAACGAACCGTTCAGTTTCGGAGCGTGGATCAAAACGGCGGACAAAAATACGTTTGGTGGCATCATCGCCCGCATGGACGAGGGCAAAGAGTTTCGCGGATGGGACCTTTGGCAAAACGGAGGCACGTTTGCGGTTCATTTCGTCGACGCCTGGCCAGGCAATGCACTCAAGGTTCGTACGAAGACTGATGTTGTTCGGCCAGGTGAGTGGCAGCACGTATTCGTGACCTACGATGGCTCAACAAAACCTGACGGGATACGAATCTTCATCAACGGTGTTGAGGCACCGAAGAATGTCGATGCCAACACGCTGCAAACGGGTGCATCGATCAAATCGGAAACTCCGTTGCGCATCGGGCAGCGCAGTGTCGGTCAGCATTTCAATGGCGGATCGGTTCAAGATTTTCAATTGTTTGACCGAAGTTTGTCGGGAGACGAAGTCAGCCGAATTGCCAAGGGGCAGTTCTTGATCGATTTGTTGTCCAAGCCTCGAGCTGAATGGTCTGAAGAACAAAAGAAGTCCATTTACGAACATTTCCTTGTCTCGGTTGATACGGAGTACCCTCAGTTCGTTAACAATCGCGATTCCCTGCAACGTGAGTACACCGCGATTCGGGATCGTAGCCCACTCACGCACGTTCAGCGCGAAAAGGCGGATTCCAGTGCGATGGCTAACGTACTGATGCGCGGCGAGTACGACCGCAAGGGAGATGAAGTCGAGGCGAATGCGCCCGGTGCCTTACCGCCATTGCCATCCGGTGCACCAAAAAATCGACTTGGGTTGGCGGAATGGCTGGTTGCCGACGAGAACCCGCTGACGGCACGAGTGACTGTGAATCGATTCTGGCAACAATTGTTTGGAACAGGGATTGTCCCGACAGCAGAAGACTTCGGCGTGATGGGGATGCCCCCGAGCAATCCGGAGTTGTTGGATTGGCTGGCCGTCGACTTTCGAGAACATGGCTGGGACGTCAAGCGATTTTTCAAGCAAGTGTTGATGAGCGCAACCTATCGCCAGTCGGCAGTGGTGACGCCCGAGAAATTGGAGATCGACCCGCAGAATCAATGGCTCTCGCACGGGCCTCGCTTTCGTATGGATGCCGAGATGATCCGCGACGCGGCGCTTGCGGAAAGCGGATTGCTTTCGAAGAAAATGTTTGGCCCTAGTGTGAAGCCTTATCAACCCGAACACATTTGGGATGTCGTGGGATTGCCCGAGGGGAACACACGCAATTACCAGCAAAGTGAAGGGGAAGATCTTTATCGGCGCAGTCTTTACACTTTCTGGAAACGCATGGCACCGCCGCCCAACATGGAATCGCTTAACGCACCAAGCCGCGAGGTCTGCGTCGTGAAACGGGAGCGAACGAACACGCCGCTGCAGGCGCTCGTGACGCTCAATGATCCTATTTTCTTTGAGTCGGCGGTGGAATTGGCACGTTCGCTAATGGCAGATCAGGGCAACGACTCGACTCGCATCATTCGCGAGCTGGGACAACGTGTTCTGTCACGTGATTTTACCGATGCAGAGCAGGCGATTATCGTTGAAGACTTGGCAGCTTATCAAAAACATTATTCCGAGAATCCCGAAGACGCATTGGCAATTGTGCGAGTTGCGCAGACGGAATCTTCGACCGATGCAAAGACAGCTGCGGAGCTGGCCGCTTGGTCGATGGTGTGCAACAGCGTTTTAAATCTCGACGAATCGCTCAACAAATAGGAGTTACCCGCGATGAATTCAATCTTCAGTCGTCGAAACTTTTTTGCTCGCGGCAGTCATTTGTTAGGTGGGACGGCGATGGCAACACTGCTGGGCAATTCCCTGGCCTATGCAGCGAATGACGACGGCGCATCGAGTCCGCATTTTGCTCCGACGGCAAAGCGTGTGATTTATCTGCATATGGTCGGCGGGCCGTCGCAGATGGATTTGTTTGATTACAAGCCCGTAATGCAGGAATGGTACGACAAGGACCTGCCAGAGTCGATTCGCATGGGCCAACGCCTGACCACCATGACGAGTGGGCAGGCGCGGTTTCCTATCGCGCCATCGAAGTATCGGTTTGAACAATTTGGCGAATGCGGTATGTGGATGAATGCCGAATTGTTACCTTGGCTTTCCAAAAAGGCCGACGAAATCTGCTGGATGCGCAGCCTGAACACCGAGGCCATCAACCACGAACCGGCAATCACTGCCATGCAGACAGGCAATCAAGTTACCGGCAGACCTTGTCTGGGATCGTGGGCGTCGTATGGCCTGGGCTCGATGAATGAAAACCTGCCGACGTTCGTCGTGCTGGTGGCGATTCCCAGCAATCGCGAGCAGGAGCAGGCAATTTCGGCGCGGCTATGGAGCAGTGGTTATCTCCCCGGCGAACATGCTGGCGTATCGTTCCGCAGTTCGGGCGATCCCATCTTGTACATCAATAATCCCGCTGGCGTTCCCGGTGACATTCGTCGCCGCTCAATCGACGGCATCAATCGGCTGAACAAGATTAACCACGACGTGTTCGGTGATCCCGAAACGCTGACACGCATTCAGCAGTATGAAATGGCGTTCAAGATGCAGGCCAGTGTTCCGGAGTTGACGGATCTCGCCAGCGAACCGGCAGCAACGTTTGAGCTGTATGGCGAGGAAGCCAGGAAACCCGGCTCGTTCGCCAACACGGCGCTAATGGCGCGGCGATTGGCGGAGCGGGGTGTGCGTTTTGTTCAGGTGTATCACAACAATTGGGATCATCATTCCAATGTCGGCGGCCGAATGCCATCGCAATGCAAAGACATTGATCAGCCCTGCTATGCGTTACTTGAAGATCTAAAACAACGCGGCATGCTGGACGATACCCTTGTGATCTGGGGCGGTGAGTTTGGGCGAACGATTTATTCGCAGGGTGGATTGACCAAGGAAAATTATGGGCGTGACCATCATCCTCGGTGCTTCACGATGTGGATGGCAGGAGGTGGTGCCAAGGGCGGAACGATTTACGGCGAGACCGATGAGTTTTCGTACAACATCGTTCGCGACCCGCTTCACATCCGAGATTTTCACGCGACCGTGATGAAGCTGTTGGGCTTCGACCACGAGCGATTCACTTACAAATACCAGGGGTTGGATCAGCGGCTGACTGGCGTGATTCCTGCCAAGGTCATCCCGGAGTTGATCAACGTTTGACGCTGCATAGGTCTCGTAGTGAAACCCACTACAAGCCCGCCGCGCTAGCAAGTGAGCTCTCTTGGAACGCAAGAAAATACAAGCCCACTGCGCCTGCAAGTGAGCTTTCTCGCTGATCCAATCGCGTAGTGGACGAGGCCACGAGTCCCGCATTTCGCAACCTTTAGGGACTCGTAGCCACATCCACTACAATCCATCTGCGGAATTTCAACAAACAAACTTTGAGCAACTCGATGGAACGAAAATCAATCACTGACGACGCACAGTTTCTTCGGCAACATACCGAACTCGTCGAACTACGATCGCGCACAGGTGGTCGCGTGCTGGTTGCGCCGGAATGGCAAGGCAAAACCATGACCTCTTCGGTCGCGGGCGAAGCCGCAAACAGCTACGGCTGGATCAACTACGAATTTATTACCAGCGGTCGTGTCGATCCCCAAGCCAATCTGCATGGAGGCGAGGATCGTATCTGGATCGCACCCGAAGGGAGTCAGTTTTCGTTTTATTTCCCGCAGGGCAAGCCGATGGACTTTGCTTCCTGGAAAACTCCCGCACTCGTCGACACTGCTGCCTTTGACGTGGTTGAGCAATCGTCAACAGCCGTCGTCATGGAATGCAAGGGAACGGAGGTCAACTACTGCGGTACTTCGTTTGACATGAAACTGCGACGAACGATTTCGGTGCTCGACGACGATGCGCTGAAATCGTTATTGAACGTCACGGTCCCAACCGGCGTGAATTGGGTAGGACATGAAAGTCGCAATGAATTGTTCAACGACGGAGCAATCGCCTGGGATGCGGAAACTGGATTACCTGCGCTGTGGGTGTTGTCCATGTTCAAGCCATCGACATCAGCAACCCTATTGATGCCATTCAACAATATTGAGAAGCAGTTGTTGGACGAAGTGTTGACGACCGATTATTTCCTGCCGCTAGACGAACAACGCCTGAAGGTGGATCCAAATAACAGTGTTATCTTTTTTCTCGGCGATGGGCGGCATCGTAGCAAGATCGGTTTGACGCATGCGGCGTCACATTCGTTGTTGGCAAGTTGGGACGATGAAATCGAGGCGTTAACGGTCGTGCAATTCAATCGGCCCGATAGTGTCGCCAATGGTTACACCAAAAATCTTTGGCGAGAGTTGCCAGATCCCTTTGCCGGAGATTGTGTGAATGCCTACAACGATGGGCCAAACGATTCGGGCGGGATGCTGGGACCGTTTTATGAACTGGAGACACTTTCGCCAGCGCTGGCCCTCTTCCCCGGTGAGTCGTACACGCACGCGCAGCGGACATTTCATTTCGAAGGTGACGCTGGCGGCCTCGACCAACTTTGCCGATCCTTGTTTGGCGTTTCAATCGTACAAGTTCGCAGTCAATTTGCGTCATAAGGCATTGATGCGTAAGGGGGGCTGTAGTTTTTTTAAATTGCCGGAAATCAAACTAATAAGTCCCACGCTCGATAACAGACAGTTTTTCAATTCACTTCATCAAAAAAGACTCTCGCCCCTTCGAGATTTGCCCAATGATTCCTTTAATTCTGACCGCAAATGTCATTGCCCCGTATGTCGCATGGGGAATCGGTAGCGACACAGAATTGAGCATACCCTACTCGATGTTGTCGACAATTTTGGCTGGCTTCATTGAACGCCCGTTTTACACAGCCGCAGGGATCAAACACTCGGCTTTAACCTATTCACTACGCGCGAACATCTTGAGCTGGTTTATCGGTATCGCGATTGTTTACATCAGCTTCTTTGGGTCAACTGAGTACGTGTTTTTAACGATGTTCTTTATGGCCATTCCGTTCTCCATTTTGATCGAAGGTCTGTATCTTTCCCGAATCGCTCAAACCAGATTTGACACGGCAATAAAATGGAAATTTGTATTGATAGCTAACCTTCTGAGTGGAGTTTCGCTTTTGGTGGTTCGAATCGCAGGATTTGAACTCGCGGACCAAATCAACATTGCCTGGTTCAATCATCCGCTTCGGTCGTTGAAAGAATTGGCCGAATCCAACCGGCACGCAATTCACTGGAGTGTAACGGTGGTTTGCCTATTGTGGTTCGCAGGGTGTTTTATTCCGTTCCGTCGACGAACGGGTGCAGCGTGGTGGGGGGGGCGGGAGTCTTTTTTGGAATGCGGAGAAATAAACCAAAACAAACCACGCTCAGTAGCCGACAAATTTCTTAACCAAGTTACAAAAAATGACTCCCGACCCGTTGGACGCTATCCAACGAAAAACCCCGACCAACACGTTGTTGGCCGGGGTGGAGACGTTGATTTGATTTTGAATATCGTTAACGGTTCACTTGAAAAGTTGCGTTACCAACCCGAAACGATAGACCTTGACTGGAAAGTGCGATTCCCGAGTCCCTGCCGATATCGAAATGTCTTGGCGACGAATATCCTCGGTAGCCTACTCCAGGTGGCGCGAACGATGGTGCATGTCGGTCGTCGTGTGATCGTTGATCGGAATAAACCCGACCGCCGCCACAATGGAATACTTCGCGGCCCACTGGGAGCTGAGGTCGATAAACCGTCATGGCAGTCACTTCGGCACGCATCAGCAATAAGATGTTTTGAATCGACGCCAGTTTTTGATCGATATGCATGGTGCATCCGCACAAAGCGGGATCGATTCCAACGGAAGCACGATAGCGAGCATCGGCAACGAGCCTTTGCAGTTCCGCAATTCGGCAGTTGGCATCATTCAACTCGTCCGTAATCCGGCACAGGCCATTGGAATTATCCGCTTTGCGTCGGATGACACGGCCGGCGTTTTCCAGATCCACGGCGGCGCATCGCAGTTCGCTATAAAGTGATGACTTGCGAAATTGGTCGCGAAAGGCGTCCTGCAGATCGTCAGCCTGACACGTCAATTGTTCGCCCAATACCTCAAGCGGCAGTTCGCTTGTGTGATTGGCTCGGGCGGCAGCAGCCATGCCCAGTGCGAATGATGCGGCCAGCAGAAATCGGCTAATGATCTTTTTCATGATGAGTTTCCTTTCGAGAAGGTTTCAGGATCAACTTTCGACAAAAGGAAATTGCACGACGCGTGCCAATCACGAGAAAAATCGAAAACGGCCCAATTTAACGTGAAAACCAAGGTTTTCGACATGCGATCATCGGTATATGAACGTCGTCAAATTGATTCTGCCTGTATTCAATCTGTGGGCAACGGCGATGCTGGGAGCCGAATTAAATATGCTCGGCGATGCAACGAGCGAGTTTTGACAGTGGCAACTATAAAACGCAGAGCCGCAGTGTTCGCAGAGAATGAAATGAGTAGTCGGCTCTCTGTTTTCCGCAGTCAGCTATTTGCTTAACAAGTCCAACACTTGTTCGTTGGTGATTGCGCGTGGCCAGATGACCCAATCGCCGTCGAGGTCGTGAGCAGCAAAATTGAATTCGCCAGCTGGGAGGGGGCGAACGTTGGGATCGGACCAATCCAGGTTCTGGTTTTTATGCGGCGTAGAGTCCAAGTTGACGGCCATCGGAATGCCACCATCGTCGTCTTTGTCGTTGCCATCGGCATAGATTCGAACCCCCTGTTCACTCGACGTCAGTTTTAGCGGATCGCCGCTCAAGGGATCGATGGGCAATTCATCAATATAGGTCCCAAGCAAATCGTTGGCTGAACTTGGCCAACGACCTTGGTCGACACGATAACGATGAGCTGCAATCGCCAAGGCGGTTCCTTCCTGATTGGCAAGCGTTCGGTACATGGCCACGCGAACTTGCTGTACAGCTGGAAAAACCAAGCCGAGAATTGCGAATTTTCTTTGGTCGATTCCCATTTCCTCGAAGCCGACGAATTCGTCCTCGTGATAGGGGGTGAACATCGATTCTTCCAACTCGTCATAAACGCGCTCGGCCGTTTCGACCAGTTCCTTGCGCGAGGCGACTACGATTAGCGACAAGGGGGAAGCTAGGTTTTCGATAGTCTTTTCGGCAAACGACTTTTGAAGTGACTCAGCGCCTGGGAGTTGTTCGCTGCCGAGCATCAGTTGCATTCCAGCTGGCGTGATCCTGCCATTGCCGTTTCCATCATCGGTGTAAGTTCGTTGGACAAAATCCAGAAAGAAAAGTTTTTCACCCTTCAGACTCACCAAATCGGTTGCCTTGAATTGAGTGATGGCGTGTTGGATTCGTTGTAGCTGCTCAGGAGTTAAATCGAGGTCCGTCGACTGGACGACTTCACCGACCGAATCGCACGCCATGCCGATTAACGCAAACCCAATCAGGCTTCCAACCATAAACTTGGGTTGACTGGCCTGATTGGCCATGCCACACATGGCCTCAATGTTGCGAATCGCGCGTTCTGCGTCGCGTTGTTCGATTGCCCAGCGGGTGTCGACGGTCAGAATACGCACCGAGTTGCGAAACGATTGAGCGTGGGGCAAAAGAACTCCGAACATCGGGTTTGTTTCGAAACCAGTCTGCGGGGAATCAGGCTTGGGTGCATCCTCGGAACGCGGAAACAGCGCCAGTCGATCGGCATCGGAATAACCGAACATGTCATATTGCAGTTCCAGTCCCATCTGGGGCATCACGCCGCCCTTGCGCATGGTCTCCAGTAGCTCTTGCGACGCCTGCAATTTTTCAACGGCGCTTTCCCATTGCGGGCCATCGGTTGGCAGGACCAGACGCATGTCATCGGGAGCACCTTCGTTTCGATAGTAGATCTCGTCAAAACGTCCACCGGGGCCTTCGATGTATTTTTCCCGAGCCATGACATCGCGATAGACCAGCCAGGCGCGTTCCGATTCGGGTGTACTTGCGGCAGTTTCGTTGAGTTGCGCGAGGTAATCGACGGATGGTCTAGCTTGCCCCCGATGAAAATACCAGTACAGAAAGACATAGCCGAGTACCAGGACGATGCCGGCGACGACTCCGCCGCGCAAGATTTTTGAACTCATCGATCGGTTCCTTATTTTTCCTCGCCGAATCAGTTTGGCAGCCGCAAGCGGGTCGCCAAATTCACTCAGCAACGTTTCGTAGTCTGTGCCTTGTTCATATCCGTCTTCGAAATGCGCGATCAACTCCGTGACCACGTCCCGTTTTTCTGCGCCGCTCAATCGTGAGTGAACGGCAACCGTTTGAATGACCGTTTTTACATTGCCGGGCAATGCGCTGTGTTGCAAAACATCGCGCCAGGACGCGGATGCGTTTGCAAACGTTGGAAACAAGCGTTGGAAAGTTGTGGAAGTCACGTCGCGCGCCACCCGTTTCAGAAGGATTCACTCATAGCCAAACCGGGAACGGCGTCACGCGTCATTCCCAGTGCACTCATCCCTTGAACCAGTGCCGCCCATTGCTTGCGGTCCTTGTCCAGTCGCTTTTTGCCCGCGCTGGTCAAACGGTAGTAGCGACGCTCGCGACCGTTGGGGCCGACTTTGTTGGTCGACGCCACCAGGCCTTTCGCTTCCAGGTTGTAAAGCATCGGATAAAGCGTTGACTGGCCCATCTGGAAGATGCCGTTTGATTGCTTGGCTAATCGCTCGACAATTTCATAACCGTACATCTCACCGCTATTCAGTAAGTGCATGACAGCGGTCGGCCCCGCGCCCCGCATCATCTCGCGTTCCAATTTCATGGCATTGCTCCGTTAAACATGCTATGTAATGCATAGTATCGGCAGTGAGGGCAGTTGGCAAGGCAAAAAAAATGAAAATTTCTCAGGAACGATTCAGCAACTGCCGGCTGGCGTTTACGTAATTTTGCACGCCGTGTTGGATGCGATTTCGATCGGTATCCGTCGTTTGCCTTACCAGCTTTGCGGGGACTCCCATTGCGACAGAGTAGGGTGGCACCTGCATGCCTTCGGGAACTACACAACCCGCGCCGACGATGGAGCCGGCACCAATTCGAGCGCCATTGAGAACAATCGCACCGATGCCGATCATGCAATCGGATTCGATGATCGCGCCATGAACGACAGCTGCGTGCCCAACAACCACACGTTCACCAATCTCACAGGGGAAGCCTGGGTCGGCGTGGATCACGCATTGATCCTGAATATTGGTTTCTGCTCCAATCAAAACACGCTCGATATCGCCGCGAATGACTGCCCCGAACCAGACGCTCGCCTTGGCTTGGATTTCAACTTGACCCAATACCGTTGCATTGGCCGCGATAAACGCCGATGACGCGACCAAATTCGCATGGAACACCAGATCATGTTGGTCGGTCGGGGAGTTTCCTTGCAAATTCATCGTGGCTTACATTCCCGCAAATATCGTGCTAGTTGGTGGATATAATGGGCAAACTCGCTTTTGACACCCATTTGTTATTCTATAATCCCACAATTCGGTACGAATAGGTTAGTAATCGCAGCGAGTGCGCGGTTCGAGCAAACTGGAATCCAGTACTTACATTCAAGGAATAGTTCAACGATGGATCCCTTCTATTGGGCGTACATTCTGCTGGGGGTTGGCCTGTTGATCGTGGTCGTGGAGCTGTTTGTGCCCTCGGCGGGAATTCTGGGTGTACTGGCAAGTGTGTTTTTGATTTCCAGTGTGATCGTCGGGTTCGTTGACTCGATGCAAACGGGCGCGATTGTATTGTTGATTTTGCTCGTGTCGCTACCGCTTATGTTTCTGGCGCTGGTCAAGATCTGGCCTTACACGCCGCTGGGACGTCGCATTTTGGCCAAGCCCGCAACACGTGATGAAATCATGCCTCGGGATGAGTACACCGAGCATATTCAACATCTGGTGGGAAAAGTTGGCCGCGCAAAAACAAAAATGCTTCCCAGTGGAATTGTGATCATCGACGATCGGCAACACGATGCCGTCAGTGACGGATTCGCGATTGAGCCAGGAGATCCAGTGAAAGTCGTCGCCGTCAAATTCAATCGTATCTACATTCAGCCTTACAATCCTGAAGACGACATCACTACCAACTTCAATGACGATACGCTTCTCGACAAGAACATCGAGGATCTGGGCCTGGAGTCGTTCGACAGCTGATTGCCAATTACTGACGTGGCGGTTGGTTGACATCGGTTGTCGTTCGAAGGCGCAGGATTCATTGCCTCGTCGACGGCGTTCATAGGGGACACATTGCTTCGTCCACTACGCTGCAGTTCTTGCGTTTCAGCTTTAATCAGCGCACACGGCTTCGTCATCTCGCGCTCGCTCCAAATAAAACGTTCATTTGAACATGCTTGCCGTCATTAGATATGTCTTTCGGATTTCGCAATTTTTTCTGCAATTGTTGTTGCATGGTGTTGTTTCGTTCGGTTGCTTTCCCACCATGCATGGCAAGAAAGCTAAATGAACAGAAACGATCCTCTCGGATCTAACGAAACAACGAAACACTCAGGAATACCAGATCATGAAATCAATTGTATTTACCCTTGTTGCATCAATCGCATTCGTCGCTACATCAGCCAATGCACAGCAATGCCAGACTCAGAAACATGCAACCACCAATGTATCGGCTCCCATCGAGCACGTGGCTCAAGAAGTGAAAGACATTGTTGACACAGCGGTTGGCGCCGAAAAATTTTCGACCCTTGTTGCTGCCGTCAAAGCTGCCGACTTGGTCGAAGTACTTAAAAGCGAAGGTCCGTTCACTGTTTTCGCTCCCACAGACGAAGCATTTGCAAAACTGCCAGAGGGAACAATCGACACGCTGCTGAAACCAGAAAACAAAGACAAATTGATCGCTATCTTGAAGTATCACGTAGTGCCAGGGAAAGTATTGGCGGCCGACGTCGTCAAACTGCATGAAGCGGAAACCGCTCAAGGTCAAAAAGTCACCATCAAAGTTGAAGATAAAACCGTAATGATTGACAACGCGAAAGTTGTCAAAACAGACATCGGCTGCTCAAACGGTGTGATCCACGTCATCGACAGCGTGATACTGCCCAAAGACGAGTAAGATCGCTTACAGTATCGATTCGAATGTTCAAAAGGCCATGCGATTATCGTGTGGCCTTTTTATTTCAGCTCGAGATAATCGGCGACACGTCGCTGCCCCGCTTGAACCGAATTCCAGGCAGGCTGACCTAGCGGCACGATCCAAAGCAATCTCACCGGTTCGTCAGAAATGCTTGGCAGCTCCCAATCCACTTGTTCAACATCCATGCAGATGCCTGCTTTCACTTCCCCCATGGTTGGGTCGTTCCAGGCACATGTATGTCCGGCATCGAGGAACGTCCATTGTCGCCAGGGCATTGCGGCCAATCCGGAAAGTTGTTGCGCTGCACTTTCCCAAACCGATTCGGTCTCAGCGGGGAGCGAGATCGCAAGTTCAACTCTTCGTTTAGTAACCGGATCGTCGCTATGCATCTCAACGATCGGTTGCGGGCAGAGACTCATTCCGACCGTCGATAAAATGATTCGCGAACCAACATGAAACCTTGCCAAGCCACGCAAGGGGAAACTCCCGCCGTCAATTGAGAAATATTTTTGATGCAGCCCGAATCGTTGTTCCAATGCACAAATGATTTTGGGCTGGTGGTCTTTAAAGATCTGTCCATTCGACCAGCTGTTCCAAAACTCGCGCGCGAGTTCAATTCGTT
The DNA here is from genome assembly GCA_041399045.1 of Pirellulaceae bacterium. Lineage (GTDB taxonomy): Bacteria > Planctomycetota > Planctomycetia > Pirellulales > Pirellulaceae > BJ22. The sequence goes on from JAWKTO010000003.1 coordinate 919,549, forward strand.
TTCCCAGCGCAGCATTCGATGGCATTGGCCAGCACACTGAATTTTCGGATTGGCATTCGGCCGCGTAACCATGAAAGCCATCCATGCCGCTCCAAGGAGGGATCACTGCCAATATCTCGCCACGCTCGAGCAGCGCCGCACCGTTGCCTTCGGCAAACCATACCAATTCCAGGTCTTCCGGGGTCGGCTTGTTCTGAGGTTCGGGATTCACGGTGTGGATTCGGGGTAGAATCGGTGCCAGACCCGCTTGCAGTTCGTCGCGATTGAAATCCAACGGGCCGCGGATCAGGTTCCGTACCCAGCAGGCACGCATACCGAATGCCTCGTCACCTTGTAGATACAGGTAGACGGTCCTGCCATCGGATTCGACGACTGCGTCGATATTTCCGTATGGAGATTTTTGAAAAAGCAGGATGTCGGATTCGGAATTTGAATTCGTCACGAAATTAAAAGTCTTGGGATTGAAACTCAAAAAAGGATTACAAGGTATCCCTTGATTGGTCCCGTTGAGGCTCCGGAGCGACAACCGAGATGCCAGTTTTGGGACCCAGGGAATACAAAAATCACACGGCCCGCAAAACGGTTACAATAATCCATCGTCGAAACGCGAATCAATAGTCGGCATTACCTATTGGCCGTTTGCATCCATCTCCTGAAAACACGTCCAAGCGATCACAGAAGTTAACAAATGTCAAAAAGTTTTGCAGTGGAAGTCGACGGTCTTTTTAAGACCTATCGCGAAGGCTTGTTTGGCAATCGGCGATTCGAAGCGCTCAAAGGTGTGTCGTTCAATGTTCAACAAGGCGAGGTATTTGGACTTCTCGGTCCCAATGGTGCGGGAAAAACGACGTTTTTAAAAATTCTTTTGGGGATTATTTCCAAAACCAAGGGGCAATGTCGGTTGTTGGGGCAGCCCGCAGGAAGTCGTAGTTCTCGCAGTCAGGTGGGCTACTTGCCCGAACATCTACGAGTGCCGCCCCATTTGACGGCCTATACGGCGCTTGAGTTTTATGGAAATCTGGTCGAAATCCCGTCATCAACCATCCGCTCCAGGCGCGATCGATTGATTGAATTGGTCGGTCTGACTGGTCGCACGAATGAGCGGGTCAAACGATTTTCCAAGGGCATGTTGCAACGCCTGGGGCTCGCGCAAGCTCTGCTCAACGATCCCAAGGTTCTCATTCTGGATGAGCCGACCGACGGACTGGATCCGATGGCGCGTGCTGACGTTCGGTCGTTGATCATGAAATTGAAAAACGATGGCGTTACGGTGTTTGTAAACAGCCATATTCTGCAGGAAGTGGAAATGGTTTGTGATCGCGTCGCCATTCTGGACCAAGGTCAGCTTCGTTTCATTGGTTCGGTCAACGATGCCGGTGAAAGTCTGGCCGCAAAAAGTCGTGAGTTGTCGGTCGATTTCGTCATTGCGACTCCCGAAGGAATCGAGCCACGCACACTGTTCCCAGAACGAATCAAGGTGGAACGTACAACATCGTTGCCCGATGGTTGCATTGACGTGCAAACATTGGTCCCTGATCAGAATGCCGTGGACGCAGTCGTCGACTCACTGCGAGAGCGCGGCGTCAGTATCGTTGGCATACGCCGCCGCAAAGCTTCGTTGGAAGAGGCGTTTTTGTCGATTGTCAAAGAACAAAACTAAACGAATTGAATTGACGCATGTCTTTATTGCCTTATTACGCCATCATCAAGGATTCGTTTCGCGCAGCGCTGGCGAACAAAGTGTTGTTCGTGCTGTTTGGCTTGATCACCTTGGTGTTGCTCGCGGTAGCTCCGCTGCACCTGCGCGAATCCGTCAGCTGGGAAATTGGTCCAATCGGACTTCGGCAGTCGATCAGCGCCGCCGCCAATGAGCTGTTCACCAATCGCGAGTCAAATCCGGTAATTGCAAATATCTGGAGTCAGCTTCCTGGGGAAACTCAAGCTGACATTGAAGAACTGGTGTCGAACAAAACCGACGAAGCCCCTGCGGACGATGCGAACGAGGGGCGCCGTCGGCGCCGGGGCGGCCCAGGTGACACACCAGAGGAACGTTTGGCAGGAAAGCTCGTTGAGGACCTGAATGCCATCATTTCCAAACCTGGTTTTTACGATGCGGAACTTTGGAAAAAGACGATCCTGAGAACCGAAGCGACCGAGATGATCGACGAGGGCGTTGATCAATTGTCAGACATTCGCCGCAAGCGTTTGAATCGATTATTGTTGAGCGATGCGGTTCGTTCCCTGCCGGCACCCGAGTCCGTGTCCAACAAAGTCTACTATGCGATCTGGCACTTTTCGTTCTTGCCATCGGATATGAGTCGCAACCAGATTCATTCCTTCGTTTTAACAAGTCTGTCGTGGATCCTCGACAAATTCGTACTTTCGATTGGGATCCTGATCGCCATTATTGTCACGGCCAGTATCATTCCGGACATGTTTGAGCCCGGGTCGTTGAATCTGTTACTGAGCAAGCCGATTTCGCGAGTGGGCTTGTACCTATCCAAGTTCTTCGGCGGAACGGCGTTCATTGCGATGTGTGCCGTGTATTTGTTTGTTGGACTTTGGCTGTGGATGGGCATCGCATTGGGCGTTTGGGAACGGGCTTTATTGTGGAGCATCCCGCTGTACGTCCTGTCATTTGCAATTTATTTTTCGGTTTCCGCGTTTGTGGGTTTGTTGTATCGCAGTCCGATCGTATCGGTGATTTTGACGGCCGTATTTTGGGCGTTCTGTTTTGTCATCGGTACCGTTTATTACTTCATGAACACTTATGCACAGAATTCGCAAGTCGTTTGGTTCGGCGAGTATGGTGACAAGACGTATGCAGTCAATAAATTTCGGCAGCTCGAAGAGTATTCGCCGAGCAGTAATTCGTTTAACGTGATTCCCATCAGTGAATTGGGCCAAGAGGAACAGATTCAAATCGGGACGATTCGTTTTGCCGCCGACATGCCATTGTTTCGTGGGTCCGCACCCGTTCGAGATGCCGTGACGGGAGCGATGGGTTATTTAGAGTTCCGGGCCTTTCCACCCGTTGGATATGACAGTGCAACGATTGGAATCCTGAGAGAAGGGCAATCATCGCCGACCCGAATGTCTGCGCCACGCCATGTTCAACTATTGGCCACCCAACACGGACTTGTTCTGGTCACAACCGGAGGTCGATTTGATTTGTTGGATCTGGATAAAATCAAAAACAACGACGGCACTGCGAAATCGATTTATGAGATCGCCGAGGGTCTGAAGGAAATTGGGCCTGATCGCCCAATCCCGGTCATTGCCCCAGGCCGTGTTGTTTACGATCCCCAAACGGACTCAATCGTTTCGTTTGCCGGCCAGCAGCTTTCCGTCAATGAATGGCAAGTCGATAAATTTGTCACAACAAAGCGTTTGAAAATCGAGAACGGCGGGAACACATCGAACCTGCCTGCGATCGTTGGCGCTCGCGGCCAATACGCCGTTGTTGCCTTTGCCAACGCGCGCGTCTATCTGGTGGATTTGGAATCGATGAAAGTCGTCAATTCGTATCAGCCAGAAACCAAGGATCCCCCCAATCAAATTGCATGCGATGAGCAAGGTCGATTTCATATTGTCTATCGCGGCGGGCATGTATGGGCAGTTGCTCCCTCATCGCCGGAGAAAATCGTCTTGTCAGATTTGCCAAATCAGGGAAGCATTACGGGGCTTTCGATTGACACTGATGGAAACAAGCACCTGACGCACCATATTGACCGGATGACGACAATTCGGAATGGCTCAAGCGATGAAACACTGTATCCAGCCGGTGGGTTCATGTTGACTGCTTATCGAATGGTTGTCAGGCCGTTTTATCTGATCTCCCCAAAACCCAGTGAGTTTTATCGCGTTGTCACCTACCTTTCGTCCGCCGCGTCGAGCGAATACGATCCCAGCAAGGACTTGACGGAACAGGAGCACTCTCCGAACCCGTGGTCTCCGGTTACATCGGGCGTCGCCTTCATGACCGTGATGTTGGTGGTCGCATGCATTTATTTTTCGCGGATGGATTGTTAGCAAATTTTGCGACCGCGAAAGTCAGTTTGTCACCGAGATGGGCTTCAATTTGAACGTGAAAACGGGCGTTTTTGCCAGCGTGTAAAAATTTCAAAATGCTGCGACCTAACGTGTCCGTCCACCTGCGATTCTTATTTCTGTCAGGGCAACATTCGGTTTGCCACTTTAAGAAATCAGAAAGGAATCGACTCATGGCCAAGTTTTACGTCACCAACAACATTTCTCGCCTCGTTGTTCAAGCTGAAGATGCCGAAGGCGCTGCACTGTGGGCATTGCATCAGGCAATGGAAGCCAATTCGTCTGAAAGTGGTAATTCACTCATCGACAGTGAGCGGGCTTTTCAGGATTGGGATTCGTTGACACTGGTCAGCGAACAGGGCTTTGATCGCGACGATGCAGGCTGTTTCGACACGGACAAACTCGTTCAGGTTTACTCGCAATTGATGATTGCTTTGGAACGGATTTCGAACGGTCATTGCGAGCTGTAAACGCTGGCAATCGTGATGGACGGGATGAAGTTTCACTTGGTTCGTTTCAGCGAAAACGGACGTGGTCAATCGATAGGTCCCTTTTCGCCTGAGATGTTAGAATCGAAACGAATGGGAGCAAACATGAACAACCAATCGATCGATCATTCCGAAAACAATGAGAACTCATCCAGCAGGACAGCGCGGCCGCATGGTCCGTGGGTCATCCACGATACAAAACCGATTTATCGCGATTCGTACATCCATGTTTGGCGAGACGACGTGACGCGTCCCGATCAGCGTCCGGGGCAACACGTGGTCGTTGAAATGAAGCCAGGTGTTTGTGTGATCCCGATGGATGAGCAGGGCAATGTGACGCTCACATCCGAGTTTCACTATGCGATTGGTATGACTTCAATTGAAGGCGTCAGTGGTGGAATTGAGCCGGGTGAAGACGCGATGGAGACGGCCAAGCGTGAACTGGGAGAAGAGCTGGGCTTGGCGGCCGACCAATGGGAGTTTCTGGCCGAGTCCAACCCCTTCACCACGATCATTCGTTCGCCAACCCAATTGTATCTTGCTAAAGCTCTGACACAAATCGAACGCAATCTGGAGGGGACGGAAATCATCACTCCCATTACCATGTCGATTGATGAGGCCGTGCAAGCGATCACCGATGGCGACATCACCCATGCTCCCACGTGCGTCGCTTTGTTACTGATCGCCCAAAAACATTGTTCCCGCGTTTCCGAACGTTGAAAGCGTGAAGTTTGAAGCAATTTTGATTCTTTTCGTTGCCCCCGAATTGTTGACCGAATACGATGAACAAACCGAACAATTGATTCGATCGTATCGGCCGCGAATTCCTGTCAATCAGAGGGTCGATACGAAGAAACAGGCCTAACACTAACAGGGTGCCGATTCGGAAACCTCAATTTTTCACGGTTGAATTTTTGACACGCACACAATCAAAACGGATCCAAGAATCTCGATGACAGAACGAACACGCTACCAACAAAACGTCATCAAGCGTTATTACGAAAACCGCGATGCGATTTCTTTGCAGCGAGCACAGGAACTGGTGACCGAGTTGTATTTGTCCGAAGGGAAAAAACGGGCAAAACACTGGGAGTCGCTCAAGGGGCATCTGGAAAAGTTGGGAGTGAAGCCAGCGACGATCGAGCATTTGGTGAAACAGGACGATCCCCAGTTGGTGGCTCAGTTGGTTCAAAAGCTGGCAAGTTAATTACTTAGCGCTGACAAAAATCGATGCAACCATCCGAAGGAAATCGCAAGACGGTTCTGATGATCATCACGATCGCGATGTGCCTAGGAGCAACCCTGTTTGCATTGGTCGTTATGGGTCTGATGATCGGAAACGGCAATGTGGCGGTGAATTTGACCGAGGTGATAACTATCGTCTCAATTGCCTTCGCCGTGATGAATTCGGTTTTGGCATTTGTAATACCATCAATCCTGCAGAAATCTTTGCTTAAGTCCAATGAGCCAGAGGGGGTCCTGCAGACAACCACCATTATCAAGTTTGCCCTGCTGGAGGGAGCGGCAATGTTCTGTCTGGTGGCGGCGTTGGTAGAAAATAATTTGTTGCCGTGGATTGTTGGAGTCGCACTCATCGGCCTGATGGCTTCTCAAGTCGTATCTCCGTCCCGATACGATCAGCAGTTGGCCAAGCTCACTGACATGGCTTCGAAATAGTCATCGACAACGGTTGATTGGAAGTTCGTCGAGCTCATTCGTCGATCGGAACCGGCATCAATGCTGTGCCGGGTGCAACGGCCGATTTTGGTTCAACAGAGTCTGCGCCAATCGTGACGCGCTCAAATTGCAATTGACGAAAGCCGTCGTCGGCGACAATCGGAAATCGGAAAAACGAGTTGGGAAGCGAATACTGAACAGCAGGCGACGAACTTCCCCAAAGTTGATCGGAGCGTTTTCCAAAAACGCGAGCCAGCCCAATATTCCAGACGGGCATTTTTTCTGGCATCCCGCCTAGTTGTTCCCAGGGAATCGCCATTTCGGCTGTCCAGTGGGTCGGTGTCATTGCAGTCGCCACAAACCAATCGGGATCCCAATCGAGGCTTCCACCGCAACCATCACCCGCATTCCCCTGTGAATCCACGGCTAGTTGAAAGGCCCATCCAGCGTCGCCATCCAAATCCAATGAAATCAAAACACGATCAGAGTCTTTCATTTCCGGATTGCGTTCGCGCTCGCGGGCAGGTGCAGGGTATCGCACGCCCGGCAAACGGGTACAACGCAGGGCGATGTAGAGGTAAGACTCATCGAAAGAAACAATCACATAGTCAGTGCGCGGTGAGCGATCACCAAATGGCGGCGTCATCGATTCCGAATGAAATGCTCCGTTTGCTAACGCCGATTGCCAAACGTCATCATCCAGTGCACCGTCGAGCATCGGTTTTGTGTTGGTTTGTCTCGCTCGCCAAGACCTAGTTTCGTCGTTCTCAGACATGCCGTTCTCGATACCAAGGATGCTCAATGCCCATTTGCGTGAAAGAGGTTCTGGATTGCGGGGTGAAGCCATGTTTTTGAAAACGTTTTGCGCACTTTTCCAAGAATCGGAATGGCGAAAGGCATTGGCTTCGAGGATACGAATTTCAGGTGTGGCCGCCAGTTCGGGATCTCGTTGGCGCAAACGCATCAACTGCTCAAGCGATCGCTGCCAGAACTGTCGCTTGTTCGCTTCGGGGCCTTCTGTGGCTAGCGAATCGTCAACAACTTCAGCAGATGTTTGGCGTACATTGTTGTCTTGAAAAACATCCTTAGCGATTGGCGCTGCTGGTTCATCCAAACCGATTGTCGATTCGTCGTTTGTCTTTGCAGCTAAAGATTGCCATTTTCGGTCGGCGCCAGCGACCATGTCTGTTTTCGGTTTGCTGGTTGAGCTGTTCTCCTTTTGCATTTTCAGAATCTGCAATTCACGACTGCTGACATAGTGAGCCATGATCGCCAGAGCAGTTGGCGTTAGCGGATGGTCAAAATAATTGGCGGTAAGAAAATCGAGCGTCAAAAAAGCGGATTCCAAATCACCGCGATTGCAATAACTCTCCGCCAACTGCGCCAGCCAAATGCCCGCAGTTTCATGATCCGCAAATTGTAGCCAGCTATTGACGGCTTCTGACCAACGGACCTGGTCTGCCGCTGAGCGAAGCGGCAATTGACTTAGTCGCGTCAGCATATTTTGTTTCTGCCATGCCTCAGTGACGTCCTGAAGATTGCCGCGATGACCCGCAATGGATTCGCGACGCGGAACAGGTTTCCCGTGAATATCGAGACCTTGAAACAACCGGTTTCCCGCAAACGGTTGTGAGTTGCCGTAGGACTTAACTTGGCAAGCAATGGTGTGCGGCATCGCCAAGGGTTGCCCAACGAGCGCTCGCGACATTGCCGTTTCGTCGGCGATAAACGTCCCCAGTTCGGGCAAGAATGCCGCTTCATCCAGTCGCCAATCGCTATTGGCTTGAGCCGTTGGAACCACCAGGCGATCGACTTGCCAAACACTCAACGCATTGGCGGTTAGCTGGTCGCCGGCGTGTGAAGAATCAGCTGCTTTTTTGATTGCTTCGTCAACCAACAGGAACGCGTCCAAATACTGGCCGTCGTCCAAACGTGTTGCCTGGGCGTCGACAACGATCACATTCGGTTGCCATTCTCGAATCAGTCGAACCAAATGATCGACAGCTTGCGCGCGGCGATCGTTTGCCGGCTCGGCCTTTGCGTCACTAGCGTGTATTTGGCGAACATCAACAACACCCAGCCGCGCGGCTGCCTGTTGCAGGATTTGCGGCGACGTGGTTTTGCCATCAAGGTTGATTCGTACGGCAGCCGTTAAAACATCTTCGGCAACGCTGCTGCGGCACAGCGCTTCGAATGCCATGTTGTCTGAATCCAGACCTACCGCCATCAATCCAACCCGATGAAACTCGCCGCGTTGACGTTGCCACGACTTCCCGCCGTCAACCGTTTTTAGGATGACGCCAAGGGTGCCGACTGCGAAGCCGTTGGTGTCGTCGACAAACTGCATGTCATTGAGTTGGCAAACCTGTCCGGTTGTGTGCGCGTGAATCGCGTTCGTCTCATCCAGTTGAAACACGAACGACCCGGGTGCACCGCAAAACCAAATGGAGTCTCTGTGCCGTTCCACCGTTTGAAAATCGAAATAGTGCAACTGGGAATGTTGTTTAACAAATTGCGGTTCGTACCAGGTTTCACCCGCGTCATCCGTGCGCAAGACCAAGCCGTTTTCGCCAACGGCCCATCCTGTACCTGTTTCGTCCACTTCCAGATCGTGAATCGCACCCTGGCGACTGGCGACAACGACTGCCGGGAACAGTTTGCCATTTTCAAACAATTGGATATGCCCCCGCTCGTCGAGCAACAACCAACGCATTCCCAGCTGAATAGCAGACTGCCAGGATTGGACATCGGGTTGTGAGACGGAGAGCCATTCATCCGGCGAGCCAAAGGCTTCAAAGATCCCCGACGAATGAAAATGAGAGAATCCGCCGACGGCGAACAAACCCCCAGCACCTTGACCGAGATGGTTAAGTCGCGGCAACTGTGGTTTGCTGACTTGCCCCCACGTTGCCCCGCCGTCACTGGTCTGAAAGATCGTGGCTCGCGAGATGTTTGCGTAGGGCTCGTGGTATCCGCCCACGGCCAATCCTTGACGTTCATTCAGGAACGCAATCGATTCCAATCGCACGTCGAGACTTTGTTTGATGACGGTGCGGTCGGCCATGTTTTGTGCGCCCGTTGCTTGCCGAACTTTGCCCAGGACTTTTTTGAGATTCCCCGTGATTTGGGTTTCGTCGTTTGAAAAAGATATCTGCGTAGGTTGAATGGACCAATTCGCACCACCATCATTGGTATGCAGGATTGTCCCGTGTTCGCCAACCGCCCAGCCTTGCGTTGCGTTTACGAAATGGACATCCGTCAGCTCCGCTTCGTTCTGCCACTGAAGCGGAACCGATTCGCCGACTCGGCGCTGAGCCCATGCCGTAGAAATCCATGTTGCACAGCTAACAGAGACTACGGCCAACAATAGGATTTGATGGCAACGGCGAATCGCAATCGGTTTCATTCTCAATCAGGCCTCCTGCCTTTCAGTTTTGATCGCCCAGATCGTATCAGAACAGGCCGTTTGCCGACCATGTCGTTTCTCTGCACGCAATTGATTTTCAGCGAACCACAATCGATTGGCATGGATTTGCTAGCGGAGTATCGGGTGCTTGCAACGAATAACAATTTTCGCATTGCTGAAATTTTTCGGAACCGATACAACGGGCCCTGCGTAACGTTGGTCCATCGCGAAACACATGGAACGTGTTTCAGTGAATCCAGGTTACGGGTGACCGCCGTCAATTTGCACGGCGATGGAAAAAACACAAAACGGTCGCCTGACCGTTTAGAAAAGAATTTTCGAACAGTCGAAAACTGGTCAGTCAAGGAGGACTATCGTGAAACGACGCATATTCGCAATCATTGTTGGCGCCATCGCATTGGCCACCAACCTTTCTTCAACTCACGCTCAACAACGCGACATTGTCGCAGTGCTCGATGTCGCCAAGGTTTTTAACGAAAACCTGGAATTCGATACTCAGATGCAACGCATCCGTGACGAAGCTGACCAGCTGAAGAACACAATTCAACAAGAACAAGATGGCATTCGCAATGATGCGATGCGACTTCAGGACATGCCAGTCGGTTCAGCAGAACGAAATTCGCTGGAAGCAACGCTCGAACAAAAACAAGCGGCTTTACGAACAAAAGCTCGCCAGGCAGAGACCGATTTGTTGACCAAAGAGGCACAGCTTTACTACAAGACGTATCAGAAAATGCAACAAGTGGTTGCCCAGCTTTCAGAGACAAACAGCATCGGACTCGTTTTGCGTTTTGACAGCACACCGATCGACAAAGACAACCGTCAAGAAGTCATCATGGGTGTCAACCGTGCGGTGGTTTACCACTACCAATTGGATTTGACCAAGCTGGTAATTGAGGCGATGGGGCCTGTGGTTGCCAAAAATGACAACGGTACAAATTTAAAATAGTCGACAGTCCAAATTTTGAACTGACCATCTGCCATGTGGTGACCTCCGCCACATGGTTTTTTGTGCGCGCCGTTAGTTGGAATTCGACTCGGCGGGTATCCTGCCTGCGACTGTAGGGGTTGGGTAAAACAGGAGGCTTGCCATTCGCTGGGCCGCAGCGCCAGTCGATTTCCCAACGTATTTAAATTTGTTACTTTGGGAAGCGTTCCGCCGTCGCGTTTCTGGAAATGATTTTGAAATTGACGCCAAGGCTACTGTGTATCGACATTCCATATTGAAGCCATGCCGAACATCCTTGTTTACGAAGACGCACTTGTCGATCAACTCTTTCCGATAACCACGGGTCGCTGCGCTTGTTCCATTACCGTTGCGACCTATTGCCTGCGCACGCTTTTGGAGCGACTTGCAGGAACCAGGACTGCCTTTGTGCGACCTCACCTTCGTCGATTGATGGAGTTGGATCACCCAACATGGAATCAAAGATTGGGTGACGAATCGATGACGTTGATCGTCAATGCACGCATTGTTCCGTCGATTACCAATCTGCATCGAATCGATGAAGCGATTCGATCAACGGCGGGATTCGTTGAACGGGATGGGAATGCCGTAGTTTGTGCCTTGATACCGACGGACCAGCTCCAGAGCATCGATTTATTAACTTCGCCGAAAGTTTTTTCCGATGCCATCGCCCAAAAATGTGACTCGCTGCCCGAATCCAGTTTGTCGATGACGACATTGAAATTTCCGCATGATGTCGTCGCAGAGAATTTGCAGATTTTTAACGAAAATCTCAACGATCGAATTGCTCGCGGAGAATATCGTGAGATTTCCGATGGTGTTTTTGTCGCGGAGTCTGCCAAGATCAGTGATTTTGTGGTGACCAACACGCGATCCGGACCGATTCTCATTGAAGAGGACACGGTAATCGGACCGTTTTGCTATTTGCGAGGCCCGGTCTATCTCGGGCCCAATTCGCGGATCAATGAACACGCCGCCATCAAGGACGCGGTTTGCGTGGGACACACTGTCAAAGTCGGTGGGGAAGTCGAAGGCTCCATTATCGAATCGTACTCCAATAAGCAGCATCACGGATTCTTGGGGCACAGTTACCTCGGGAATTGGATTAATTTAGGTGCAGGTACGTGTAACAGCGACCTGAAAAACACCTATGGCGAAGTCAAAATGGAATACGGTGGGCGAAAGGTATCGACAGGGATGCAGTTTGTCGGATGTTTCATTGGCGACTATTCCAAGACGGCAATCAATACCAGCATCTTTACCGGCAAGGTGATCGGTGTTTGCAGCATGTTGTATGGGTTTGTGACAACGAATGTTCCAAGTTTTGTGAATTACGCCCGGGCCTTTGGGCAGATCACGGAATCCCCTGCGGCAGTCATGGAGGCGACACAGCAACGAATGTTTGAACGACGCAATGTCGTTCAACGGGAAGCCGATATTCAGCTCTTGTACGACATGTACGAACTCACTCGCAGCGAACGGCAGATGTCAGAAGAACCGTTGGCGCTGTAGACGTTATTCTTATGTGAGCGTGTGGTGTAAAGAATTAGCAAAGCTTCTCCGACTTCTTCTACCGGTCGGCCAGTAATTCACGGGTCCAGTTGTTTTGAAAAACGCCTTGGGGGTCGGCAGCGGCAACCTGAGTTTTGAATTCCTCCCAGTCGTTGACGTTTTTTAGAAGCCAATCGCGGTCGACGTCATTGAACTTTCCCCAGTGCAAACGCGCCCCGCACTGAGCGATCGCGCCACGCGCCAGCCATCTGGCAAACTCAAAGAACTTGTCGCGCGCATTGCCCTTGGCATAACAAATCAGGCTCACGGCATAACCGGGTTCGTCCCAGCCAGCCGTCATCGAGATCAATGTGTCATCGGACAAAACCTTTCGAACGCAAATCGGATAATGGTGGGTGTAGCTTCCGGCCAGGGATTGCATGTGCTCCGCGATTTTGAGAAGCGCTTTGTTGTTTCCCGCGTTCAAGCATGCGGGTTTCGACGGCGTTTCTCCAGCTGCAATCGAAAGGCAATATCGGGTCCATTCGAGCATCGAGGGGAGTTGGCTGCGTCGTACGAACAGTTCGATTTCAACATGTCGGAACATTTCGTGTTCCATCGTTAGAATCCGATCGGAGCGATCGACCACCCGCCAGTTTCTGATGACAAACGCTGGGATGACCCAGCGAAACATTGCCTTCATCAATCGCCCGGCTCCAAACGTTCCGAGGATTGCGAGGATGATCCAATGCATCCCGATGTCGAAAATCAAGTGGAAGTAAATGCTGAATGGTCTTGCGAAACGTTTGTTGACAGCTTCCACTTCTCGGCGATGTTGCGCAATGAATGTCCAACGCCATGGGATCAAATAAAATTGCTGTAGCGGAAATTCCGTTTCGGCATTCAGGACAGGTTGCAGCGTCGCGTAATCGCGAAAATGTTCTTCGACTAAATACTGTTGCCGGATTTCCAGTTCCAATTCGGTAATCACACCGAGGCAACCGAGGCTACAGCGAATCGCATTCAAGGCTGGACCGGAGTCGATGCGCTTGATGAACGGTTTACCGTCCTGGTCGAACTGCAAAACGCGCGCGGCGCGAACGTAGTGTGACAGAGAGTTTTTGCCGCTGCCGTGAGTCCCCGTTGAAATGGCTCCTGCGATCGTTTGTTCGTCGATCAAACCCATTGAGGGAAGGGCACAATTGCCAATTCGCAATAATTCGGAGACGACCTGTTTGATTTGGGTGCCGGCACCAACCCGGGCCACTGGGGTACCGTTTGATTCAATAACTTCGACGTGATTCATTCGGCTCAGGTCGATCAACACATCATCGGCTTCGATCGCTTGGCTCCACGAATGCATTCGTCCGTTGACCCGCACCGAACGGAATGACTTGTCACGTAGGGATTCCAGCAGTGCTTCCTCCGAGCCAGGTTTCAAAACTTGGCTGGCGTGAATAGTGATATTTCTACCGAAGTTTTGTTGTTCAGCCTGAGTCACGTTGTTTGCCGTTTGAGACCCGGTTGTTTCAATGCTGCTCGTTCCGATGCCAAATCTGCGTTAAGTGTTGGTTGGTGCAGGAGTGTTTGAGTCTTGTTTACTGGTCGCGATATGTTTGCCCAAAACGGATGACGCGAATTTAGCCAAGCCGGAAAGGTCTTTTGAGAAATGGCTTGCTGGCAGCAGTTTTTCAATCTCGTGGTCAATCGCTTGTCCGCCAAGGACGATTTGACATTCGTTTCCTATGGAGTCGTGAAAGTCCCGATACTCATTAACGAATCGCGAGACATCATCGATGAACGTCGCGCTGATCCAGACCAGTTTTGGGCGATAGGCAACGATGGCCTTAGCCAAAGTATCCAACGGGAGATTCGTTCCCAGCGACTTGGCTTTGATGCCAGTGCTTTGCAGAACAAGTTCGACAGCTTGAGTTGGCAAGTCGTAATAGTCTCCCGAGGGCGAACCACCGATTGCAACTGGGGCGTCGGTGGGAAGGGGAGGGACCAATTCGCGAAGGTCAGACAGGACGCGTCTGCCGATTTCACAGGCTCGTCGCTCTTCGTAAACCTCGCAATTGCCGTCTTGCCACGACTCGCCGATCACATGAAATGCTGGAGCAAACACTTGATCGCAGATCTCGGCCATGCTCATGTTGTTCAGGAAAAGTTCAACGACGACACTTCGAGCACGTGTTTCGTCACCGGCTCGAATGGCATCCGTAAACTGATCTCGCCCAGACTGGATGTCTAGTTTCCCCGCGCCCACACCTTCTGGCAGTCCGATGGCCTCAGGTTCAATCAATCGATATTTGCTATCCCTGAGGAATTCAACGAGATCGGCGATATGAATGCGACGATGTCCGCCCGCGGTATAGCTTGCCTTGATTTTCCCGCGGTCACACCAGCGTTTGATGCTGGACTCGCTAATCTGAATCGCCTCGCCAACCTGCCGGGGAGAAAGTGTTTCGCTCATGGGCACGAACCAAAAATAACCTTGAAAATTTTCTACCTACCCGGAAGGCCGTTTTGAAAATAACGGCTGCAAACGAACTTTGTCAGAATGCCATTCTACAGCAATAATTCAACGGCCATGAACTGGCTGGGGTTGGTTTTCAAGCGTTGCGCCATGATTTGCAAAGTATTCCATCGAGTTTCGTGATTTTCCGACTCGAGTTGAGGCATCGTTTCAGGAAGGGATTCCAGAACGGATTGTTGGACCATCATGACACGAATTTTTCGTGTTCTGATTGCCCCGTCACTTTCGTTTGTGAGGCAAATCAGAAATCGCCGCATGCGAACGGGCGCGCCAATATCCCGCATCACAAATCCGACCGCAAATTTTTCGGAGATTTCATTTAACGCCGCGTTCAGAAAATACCAATAATCGTCAGCGGGCAACTGTATCAGAGGATTGTCTTTAGATGTCGTCGTCGCGGCTGCAAGCAATTGTTGCACAGCGATCGAATTCAAAAAGACATCATCGGCCGATTTTTCCATGATGGTTCGAATCATCAGGCGACCGTCGACGATGGAGTTCAGCGAAAAGTTGACACGGTCAAAGAACTCTTTCTTCAGCCACTTCCTGCGAGCCCTCCACCAACCGATTACCCAGCCGAAGACCAGGAATAACGCGCCGATAAGTACTTTGATCCAGTGTTCGGTGAACAGATCAATCAGCGTCTCAAAAATGTCCTGCATTGCGACTCCGCGAATAATCCTGAACTGATTCGCGACTGACCGCCAACTAGTTTTCGAGATTGCGGCGCAGTTCGATCAGTTGGATTTTATCGCATTGGCGGCGATTGTCGTTAGGCCCAAAGCGAATTCCCCGCCGCGGATAGCACGGGTCGGTGGCTTCAATCGAAAAGCTTCCGTGAATCGCGTTGCCACCCGTTTCCCGTAGGAGGTCCCTGGCGTTTTGGGCGCTGACCCCTGAGCCCATCAAGATTTCCATGCGGCCCTGTGACTGTTCAATCAATCGTTTTAGTGACAGTCGTCCATCCCAGGCAGTCGCTTCGCCTCCACTGGTTAAAACGCGATCGATGCCCAAGTCGATCAACTGTTCCAATGCAACGGATGCGTCATCGAGCAAATCAAAAGCACGGTGAAACACTAACGTGGTCTCGGGGAATCTCTCTCGCAACTCTGCGACGCGAGCGGTTTCAATTCCACCTTGATCGTTCAACACACCAAAAGCCAAACCGTTGACGCCTGCCGCAACCAGCAAGTCCGCATCGGTCAAAAACGTTCGCCACTCGTGCTGCGAATAGCAGAAGCCTCCTGGGCGTGGGCGGCACATGGCAACCACATTCAAGTTGGTCTCGTCCAAGACACGTTTGACCAAGCCCATCGATGGAGTCAGACCGCCAAGTGGTAACCCGACGTTTAATTCCACATGGCTCCATCCGGCTTCATCGACGATGCGAGCGTCTTCCAGTGAGCCGATGCAAACCTCGACGAACACGTCGCGCGGGCGTTCGTTCATGGTTCGCCTACTTGGCACCTTCTTCGGTGTCCGGGGTCACGTGACTCAAAGCCATCAAGACATAAGCGGTGACAAGGTTCGGATCGCCTTCATACCATCGATCGGCAGCGTTGACCCAAGAGCCATCGGGCAACTGCCGTGATGCGATTTCCTCAATAAAATCAACACGCCAGTCATGTGCAGTTCCGTCAGAATCTTCGATCATCGAATCGCCGGCTGCATCAAGTGCTTTTGCAAAAACATGGTAGTAGTAATAAAGCCCTTGGTCGCCCATCCCCGGATTCGTTTTCAACGTGTAATGGCGACGGATCCAGTCCTTTGCCGCTTGCACGCGAATGTCGTCGCCTTTGACGCCGGCGTAGAGGAAGCTCTTCAAGCCTGTGTAGGTCATCGAACCATAACTGCGCAATCCACCATCGGGTGACTCGCCTGCTTTGCTTTCGCCATTGTTCGCGGGTGAATAAATAAAGCCACCGGAATCCTCTGGCGTGGTCTTGAGCGCAAAGCCAGCGTTATTGTGATCGGATTGCAGATTTTGGCATCGTGACATGAATGTCAAGGCGCGTTGCATCGCTTCGCTTTCGGGGTCTTCACCTGCAGCCTTCATGGCCTCGATGAAGAAGCCCGTGTTGCTGGCGTCGGGTCGCTTGCCTGAACCGTAACCTTGACCGCCGTAAAAACTGCTTGATTCATCATGGCCTTCCGCCTGGTCCCATTGGAGGTTTTTCAGAAACGCAACCGCCTTGTTGATTGTTTCATCGTAGGCCCCATCGTTATTGGCAGCGGTGAGTGCCAAAACCGCCAGCGAAGTTTCGTAATTCTTCAGTCCGCTTTCCTCTGCGTGGATCCCACCATCTTCACGAACAAACGATTCGATGTATTTGAGACCTTTGACCACCGATGGGTGTTGTCGATTCACGCCGTTATTCAACATCGCGGCCACGCAAATCGAGGTGACGCCAGGGCTGACCTGTTTGCTGAACGAACCGTCGTCTGAGTCTTGCCCTTTTTCCTGTAGGAACAAGATTCCTCGCTGAACAACCGTTTTCAATTTTTCGCGGTCCAACTTGGATTCTTGAGCGGATGCAAACAATGGCACCAATGCAAGCTGGATTGCAATGCCAATTGCCAAGACAAAACGGTGGAGTTTCATAGCTTCCTCAAAAAGGCTCTTTAACCATTGGTTATGAATCCATTCCATTGTCGCAACTGTTGCGCCAAAGTCACCATTCTCGATTCTTTTAAACGACCATCGCAACACGGCCTTCGTTTTTCTCGTGTGTCCGCTGCGTCTATGCGAGGCGATTGCAGCGAGATGTGAGAAAAAACGACATGGTTGTCGAATTGAACGGCATGAATGGGCTGGAATCAGCCAATCAATTTGCTAGATCAAAATCGTCAAGTTCATCGTCTCAGGTCAGTGGGGCATCATTCGATAACAGCCAGAATTTCCGACTCATTCATGATCAGTAATTTATCGTTGTCGACTTCGATTTCAGATCCAGCATAGCTGGCGAATATCACTCGATCGCCTTCGTTGATTTGTGGTTTGGCAATATTGCCATCGGCCGTCATTTTGCCAGGTCCAACCGATAATACGCGACCTTGTTGGGGCCGCTCTCTGCTAGACTCCGGTAAGTAAATGCCACCGGCCGTTTGCTCCCCGGTATCCAGTCGCTTGATTACAACCTTGTCACCAAGAGGTTCAATTCTCATTTTTTACACCTGATAGACTGTTCGAGCCCTGTGGTCGTTTCTCAAACGACTCCGCATCCGCTTCCGAATGCTGGGCGGGAAACGTTTTATTTTCTCATGCCCAAGGATTGGCTTCAAGACGCGGCAAATTCGCTGTTATGACCTGCAAAACCGTCGTGATCCGGTTAGTCCCCGCTCGATTTCACGTTGAACACCTATCTTGCCGAAACAGGATACGACGTCATGTATTGTTGCCAGTGCCGCAGGTCACAGGCATTATCCGAAACGGAAGCAGGTTGATCCACGATGAGCAAAACCTATTCATGGTCCGGAAAGGCACTTGTGCCTGATACCGGAAACCGTGCCTCCGGGAGCCAGAGTTACACCCTCGATTCTGAATCGTCAGCGATTCGTTTTCCTCACATCCCGTCCAGGCACCGAACGTTACCAGGCGAAGGCGATTACCGAATGGTTAACGGCCATTTGATGCGCATCGACCGCAGTCACGAGGCGAGCGACGAAATCCTTTCTCAGCCGCCGCAGGAAAAAGAATCCGTTCAGCTAACCCCGCCCTCGCAAGCTTCTACCGGCGAATTCACCCCCAACACAGACGTCGCTCCGTTTGCAAACGATGTAACCACCGAGCAGGTTTCGCAAATCGCCGAATACCTGCGTCGCAAACGGGACGAATTGGAGGCCGAAAACACGGAGTTGGCGATTAACGGCTGGCAACAGCAGCAGTGGATTCTGGAACAAAAGGAACTGCTGCGCCGCAACTCGGCTGCCATCCGTCGCACCCAATCGCTGGTCGAAGCCATTCGTTGTGATCTGATCGAAATGGGGCATTGCCTCGAGCAAGATGCGCAGGAAAATTCGGCTTCATTCGACCAATTCAACAAGCTCTGCAAACGATTTTTTGAATTGCATCACGAAACAAACCAGCTGCGATAGGTCAAAAAGGCGATCGCTGATGGGCTCCCTCACTGCAGCACGCAAATCGTGTTAATATGGAGCAACATCATTTAGCAGTTGGTTACGCGAGTCGACATGAATTCGAAAAACGCTTCTTCGCTGGTCGGAGTGATCATGGGCAGCAAGTCCGATTGGGAAACCATGGTCGAAGCCACAAAGATTTTGGAGCAGTTTGAGGTTGCGCACGAGCGGCGGGTGGTGTCGGCACATCGAACACCCCAGTGGATGTGTGAATATGCCAGTTCAGCAGAAGAGCGTGGCATTCGCGTAATCATTGCTGGTGCCGGTGGTGCGGCTCATCTGCCGGGAATGGTTGCGTCTCAAACCATCTTGCCCGTGATTGGTGTCCCCGTGCAAAGTCGGGCGCTTTCGGGACTTGATTCTTTGCTTTCAATCGTTCAGATGCCTGGCGGAGTTCCCGTTGGAACGATGGCTATCGGCACGGCAGGCGCAAAAAACGCAGGGCTACTGGCAGTTCGCATTTTGGCAAACGATAACGGGTCGCTTCGCCAACGTTTGCATGCCTTTCATGACCAACAAAGGGACTCCGTCCTTAACGATTCGGAACTATGAATTCGGACTCAGTGATTTTGCCTGGTCAGACGATTGGCATCTTTGGGGGTGGCCAGCTGGGCAGGATGTTGGCGATGGTCGCTCGGCGAACGGGATATCGGGTGCATGTTTATTCGTCAGAGGTGGAATCGCCTGCCAGTCACTTTGCGAATCAAGTGACCGTGGGGGATTATGACGATCAGAATGCGTTTCGAGAATTTGTTGCGAACATCGATGTTCTGACTTTGGAGTTCGAAAACGTGTCGTCCTCTGCACTTGACCAGGTTCCGGCCCATGTTCCTGTGCGCCCCGGTAAAAATGTTTTGTACATCACTCAAAACCGTTCGCGCGAAAAAGCGTTTTTGCGTGAGCACTCGATTCCTTGCCCTGAGTTTGCGTTGATCGGCAGTTTGGACGAACTGAAGCGATCGCTATCGACGTTTTCATTGCCTGCCGTATTGAAAACCTCCGATGGCGGCTATGACGGCAAGGGGCAGTTCAAAATCGAAGACGCTGGGCAGGCTGACGAGGCATGGGCGGCGATCGATGGTCAGCCGGCAACACTCGAGTGTTTCGTCGATTTGCTATGTGAGGTCTCCGTGATCATCGGACGAGACGTCATGGGTAACTCAGCACTGTACGGCCCCATTGAGAATCGACATGCCAATCATATTCTCGACGTTTCGTTTGTTCCCAGCCGAGTGAGCGAGGCCGTTTCTAAGCAGGCCATCGAGATTGCCAAACAGATCGCGGATCGATTGGAACTCATTGGTTTGATTTGTGTTGAATTTTTTGTGACCACTAACGGCGACGTGCTCGTAAACGAAATCGCGCCGCGTCCTCACAACTCCGGACACCTAACTATCGAAGCCTTCGCGACCAGCCAATTTGAACAACAACTGCGTTGCATTTGTGGGCTTCCGGTAGGCGATGCAAATCTGATTCGGCCTGCCGCGATGACTAACTTGCTTGGGGATTGTTGGGGTTCGGGCACTCCCTATTGGCAGGCGATTGCTCTGCAGGCAGAGACCCATTTGCATTTGTACGACAAGCAAGAGCCTCGCATTGGCAGAAAAATGGGCCACATTACGTCCACCGCAAGAAATGCCGAAGAAGCCGTGGCTCGGGCAACGACCGCACGCGAACAGTTGTGTCGCTCCCAAGAATCTGTTTAGCAATCGTGTAGCGGAGCTCGCATGGCGTAGCGGAACTCGCAAAGAGCTCCGACAGCAGCATCGTGTAGCGGAACTCACAAAAAGTTCCGACAGCAGCTCACATCGTGTAACGGAACTCGCAAAGAGCTCCGACAGCAACATCGTGTAGCGGGACTCACCAAGAGTTCCGACAGCAGCTCACATCGTGTAGCGGGACTCGCCAAGAGTTCCGACTTGAGAAGGTTTCGAACCACTTCGTAAGATTCGTTTCCGAACCAAAACGCGATCAACCTTTTCGGGCCAGCGTTCCTACAGTTGTCAATCGTCGTCCTTCTCGGCGTTTTCCTGATCTCGTTTCTGTTGTTCCTCAAGCTGCCGTTGTTGAGCTTCTCTCATCGCCTGGATTCGAATATTTGCGTCTTCACGTTTTTCCCTGCGAATGTCATCCATCAGCTGTTGTTGACGCATTTGAATGGATGATTGTTTGAAAATAGGCGTAAGGTGTACGTACAAGGATTTTGCACGAGCTTCAAGGTCGGCTACCGATTCAAATTGGAATGTCTTGCCTGCCGAAAACGTCAAGCCAATATCGATATCACCTTGCCGCTCTGGAAACGACTCAATGTATTCACTGAATGCTGGCAGAATATCCGCAAACTCAGCAGCTTCGTTTCGCTCGAAAAATCGTTCGACCTTAACCTCCAGCGGAGAATCCGGTGAACTCATCGAAACGGTGAGTCTTCGATAGTTAAAGCCAAATTGGTCGCCTTCCAGCATGACGTATTTCGCATTTCCATCAACAGAGTGCATGTTGACTGACATGTGGCGCCGTCGGTCGATGTCGTTCAGGTCCAGCCAATCCGGAAACTCGACTTGCTCGACTTCTTCATCCAGAACATCCTGAACGCGTTTTCTCAACACGTCATCAACCAGAATCGCTTCGTCGTTATTGCGCAGTCCGCCCGGCAAGTCGGTTATTCCGGCAGGAGGCAAGGACTGGCCAAACGACGTGCTCCAGCACAATGTTACCAAGGTAAAAATTCCAGCAAACAAATCTTTCATGGCATCACTACTTTCGCATCGAACGCTGTATTTCAAACGCCGTTATTCAGTCGTCTACAGTGTTTTAACGTGAGGGTTCGAATCCGGCTGCTGGATGGCAGGCCAAACTGAGCGGTCAATTATGACGCATCGAGGACCGACAAACAAATGCATTATCGCGCAATGCTATCGCAACATCGCCAAATTGCGTCGCAGTTTAGCCCTCGAACAAAATGGTCGCCTGAACTAAAATTGCCGGGTATTTTGCGTCCAATGGCAACTATTCAGATCTGGAATCATGTCCGAAACTCATTCGTCCGTTCACAAACTGTATATCGAAACCGTCGGCTGCCAAATGAATATTCTGGACAGCGAGATGGTCGTTGCGGATTTGCGACGACGCGGCTACGAACTAACGGACAACACCAAAGACGCCGACACCATCCTGTTCAACACCTGCAGCGTTCGCCAACATGCGGAGGACAAGGTCTATTCGGCGCTTGGTCGCCTCAGGCTGCAAAAGCAACGCAACCCCGAAAAGATCATCGGTGTTATGGGTTGCATGGCACAGAAAGATCAGGGGTTGATCTTCGAGCGCGCGCCCTATGTCGATTTGATTGTCGGGCCGGGCCAACTGCAACAAATCCCCGACCTCATCGAACGCGCAAGGCAGGGGGCGAAACAACAGGCTGCACTGAGCCTTGGTCGCACCGACGGCAAGGCCACGGACATTCGCCGCAGTCACGAAACGTTCGATCCGCTTCGTGACCCAACGATGCGACCGACTCCGTTCCAGGCGTACCTGAGAATCCAGATCGGTTGCGACAAGTTTTGTACGTACTGCATCGTTCCCATGACTCGCGGCCCTGAGCAAGGGCGACCTCCGCAACAAATTGTTGAGGAAGCTCGCATCCTTGCCGATCAGGGAACAAAAGAAATCACGTTACTTGGGCAGACCGTCAACAGCTACAAGTTTCGCGATGTGGACGGCACGGTCACCGACATGGCAGACTTGCTCGAACAATTGCATGTCATCGAAGGGATCGAACGTATCAAATTCGTGACCAATTATCCCAAGGACATGTCGTTCAAGTTGCTGGAAACGATTCGCGACTTTCCCAAGGTGTCGCCGTATCTGCACGTGCCAGCGCAAAGCGGTTCCGATGATGTGCTAAAGCGAATGAAACGTGGCTACACGACTGCCGATTACTACGCGATGATGGACCGCGTCCACGAAACACTTGGCGAGCGGGCCTCGATCAGCAGTGACTTCATTGTGGGCTTCTGCGGCGAAACCGATGACGAATTTCAAATGACGGTCGACATGGTCAAACGTTGCCGCTTCAAAAACAGCTTCATCTTCAAGTACAGTGTTCGCCCGGGGACCAAGGCCGCTGACAATCTCGTGGATGATGTTCCGGAAGATGTCAAGAAACGACGCAACAACGAGTTGCTCGCCGTTCAAAGTGCAATCAGCGAAGAAGACAATCAACGATTCCTCGGCCAAACCGTCAATGTGCTCGTCGAAGGCCCCAGTAAAAAAGCCGAATTGAATGTTGCTGAGGGTACGCCCATTCAATTAACGGGCCGTACCCATGACGACCGGATTGTCGTGTTCGACGGAAACCCGCGCCTGGTTGGTCAGACAATTCCCATTGGGATTTTTGAGGTCAGCCCATTCACCTTGATCGGCACCGTGATCACCGAACATGTCGCACCGGGCCTAGTTTCATTGAGTTCATAGCCCGTGTTACGGTGGATTCGGACTCGTTTCGTCATTGGCGGGATTTGAAGTTCGTTGTGTGAGGCCCTTCCATGCGCGGCGGCTAATCCACCAGGCAATCGGTAGCGCGATGATCCATGCGATGATCACAAACGTGTTGGCAACAGTCCACAGCACGCAGTACTCCCACCAGCGCTGCAATCGCAACTTGGCTTCGCTCCACTCTGTTCCGACGCGATGCCCGAGATCAGGTGTTTCCTCGGGCACATAGGTCACGACCTCGCTAACCGTCAGATGCACGGTCGAAAGTGAAACCTGATTCTTGAGAAATCGAACGCGCCCTTCCATTCGTTCGATCTCCAACCGAACGCGCGACAACTCGCGTTCCACTGCGATCAGGTCGTCGATCTTTTCGGTTTCGCGTTCCAGCAACTTCATGATTTGTTCCTCCAGCTTTTTGGCACTGGTGATTCGCGCCGTCAAATCATAGAACTCTTCCGTAACGTCATCGGCGTTTTCATTTA
This sequence comes from Pirellulaceae bacterium, assembly GCA_041399045.1. Taxonomy (GTDB): domain Bacteria; phylum Planctomycetota; class Planctomycetia; order Pirellulales; family Pirellulaceae; genus BJ22. The sequence continues at coordinate 943,295 of JAWKTO010000003.1, forward strand.
GCGACTGAGGAACGCCCAAACCGCTTGCCGATTCCAGGAACGCACGATAATTCTCAACCGGAATACGCAAGGTCCATTGACCGCGACGTCGACTTCCCTGCATCTGTCCGATATCAGATTTTGAGATGTATCCGCCGAACCGCTTTGCCATTTGGCTGACGGCGTCGGGGATCGGTTCGAAGTCTTCGGTACTCACCGACAGGTATGCGGTGTAAATGATTTGCAAATCGTAACGCCCTTCCGATTCGCTTTGCGGCTTGTTCTGCGCCTCAATGCCGGATTGGGCTGCTTCCCGGCCAAATGCCAGACTTGATGATTCGTTGGAAGCCACCTTGTCGCCGGCACTGTCCGAAACCTCGGCCCATTTCGCTTCGGACGTTCGCGCTTCGTAACGAGAACAACCAGCCGCCGTAAACAAAATCGCTATCAAGCCCGCCGCCAAAACGATTGCTGTCGATCGCATCACTTGCTGCCCCTGCGGAATTCCACACAATTGAATGAGGAACCTGAGACGCCGTGGTTTCTCAATGTGTTCCCTAATTTTTGCATTCAAATCAAAGAAAAATCGCTCTTTCGCAGCGAAAAACGGAATCATGAAAGAAAAAATCAGTGCCGATATTCGCTTGCTCGCTGGCCTTTTGGGCGAGGTCATCGCCGATCAGGAAGGCCCAGCTCATTTGGAACTGGAGGAAAGTATCCGCCGCTGTTCCAAAGCAGCTCGTGCTGGCGACGCCTCTGCCATTGAATCGCTGCAGTCGATTATCGCCAAGGTTACTGACGACCTGGAGGCAACCACCACGGTTCTCAAGGCGTTCACGATTTATTTCTATCTGATCAATCTGGCCGAGGTGCGTCAGCGCATTCGTGTGTTGCGCTCGCGTGGTCACGAAGCGGAGAAAACGGAAACACCGATCCGCGAATCGATCGCCGATGCCGTCGCGTCGCTTCATGCCGCCGGCGCGAAGCCTGCTGAGATTCAGGCATTGCTCAATCAGATGTTTGTTTCGCCAGTTTTCACCGCACACCCAACCGAATCCCAACGCAAAACCGTGCTGATGATCCTGCAGAAGATCGATGCGATCCTCAAACAGCTCGATCGCGACGAATTGCTCTTGTCCGAACGCAATGCATTCGTTGCCGAGCTGAGGCGACAGATCGTATTGCTTTGGCAAAGTGACGAGACGCGTTCCCGCAAGCCAACCGTCATGGACGAGGTGCGCAACAACGGCATCTACTACTTCGAAAACACGCTGTTTGAAGTCATTCCCGATATCTATCAACAACTTGAACGCGAACTCAACAACGTTTTTCCTGATACACAGTGGCAAGTCCCTCCGTTTCTGCGTTACGGATCCTGGATTGGAGGCGACCGCGACGGCAACCCGTTTGTCACCTGCGACATCACCGAAGAAGCGTTGCGGACTCACAAGGAAGAGATTCTCAAACAGTACAACATCGAGGTCGATCGCCTTTACAGCGAGCTCAGTTCGTCAAATCATCGCGTGGGGATCTCCCAACAGCTTCTTGAAAGCATTGAGCGCGATCGCGAGGTGTGCACCGATTCGGAATTAGAGTTGCTCGACCGTTTTTCGTCCGAGCCCTATCGTCAAAAGATGTTGGTGATGTTTTGGAGGCTTCGAACCACTCGCGACGACAATCAGGCTGCTTGGACGAATTCTTCAAAGCAATCTCGCGGTTATGCGTCGGTCGAGGCATTTCGTGACGAGCTGCTGCTGGTTGATCGCAGTTTGCGAGATCACCAAGGTGCGACAATTGCTGACGGTTCCCTCAAGAAACTGATTCGCATGGTCGATGTTTTCGGATTTCATCTGGCGTCGCTGGATATTCGGCAACACGCCAACCGACACCGCGAAGCAATTGCCGATGTCTTTTCACGTTTCGGAGCAAAGAATTATTTGGAGCTTTCCGATGCTGAAAAAATTCAATGGGTCGAACAGGAGATTCGCTCGCGCCGGCCGCTCACCGCGCAGCTCGACTACAACGATACGACGAACGAATCGATTCGGCTCATGCGTTTGATCAAACGAGCTCATGATGCCGTGGGGCCAAATTCGATTTCGACCTATATCATCAGCATGACGACCAGCGAGTTGAACGTGCTGGAGTTGTTGTTGCTGTGCCGCGATGCGGGGCTACTTGGCCGGATCGATCTCGTGCCGTTGTTCGAAACGATCGATGACCTGGTGAATGCGCCCGAAGTGATGCGGCGGTTGTACCAAAACGAGGTTTACCAGGAACACCTGCGTCTGCGTGGCAACCGCCAGCAAATCATGATCGGCTACAGCGATAGCAACAAAGACGGCGGGTTCCTCCGCGCGAACTGGATGTTGTACCGTGCGCAGCGAACGCTATCGGCCGTGGCGAACGAATTGAACATTGAACAAGTGCTGTTTCATGGTCGTGGCGGATCGTTGGGGCGTGGCGGTGGGCCTGCGAACCGAGCGATTCTTGCGCAGCCGCCGGAAAGCGTCCAAGGGCGGATCAAAATTACCGAGCAAGGGGAAGTGATCAGCGCCCGTTATGGCAATCGTCGCATCGCGCGACGTCACCTGGAACAATTGACGCACGCGGTTCTTTGTTCGGGGATGCCTTCGCGGCAAGAACCGGCTGCAGCGACGGGCGAATGGGTCGACGTCATGGAAGCAATCAGTCAGTCGTCGTACAACGCCTATCGTTCATTGGTTGAACGCCCCGAGTTCCTCAGCTTTTTTGAAAGCGCAACACCGATTCGTTTTATCGATCGGCTCAATCTGGGATCGCGACCGGCGCGGCGCAAGAAAACGGCAGCCATTTCGGATCTGAGGGCGATTCCCTGGGTGTTCGCTTGGACACAGTCGCGGCTTTACATTCCCAGTTGGTATGGTGTGGGCACGGGGTTCGATGAATGGATTGGTAAAGATGATAAACGGCTGAATCAACTGAAAGCCATGTATCGCGACTGGGCGTTCTTCCGCACGGCGATCGACAATGTGCATTTGGGATTGGGCCGATCGGATTTGTCGGTGGGAGAAGTTTATTCGAAGTTGGCCAGCGAAAGCGTTCGCCAAGCGATTTGGCCATTGCTGACCGATGAGTATCGCCGAACCGAAAAACGGATCTTGGAGATCTCCGGTCAAAGCGAAGTACTGGGTACTGAACCTTGGTTGCGAGACAGCATTCGCAAGCGCAATCCATACGTCGATCCACTAAATCTGTTGCAAGCCGAGTTGAGTCGTCAGTCAGCATCGCTTGCTGAGAACGATCCGCGCTGGGAGCAACTAGAGCTGGCTCTGCTACTCAGCGTCAACGGCATCGCCGCCGGCCTTCGAAACGTGGGCTAGGGTGGGGCGATGGGGAAACCTCGCCCCGAAACAGAAATGTCAGAAAAATAAAGTGCAACGAACCCAATTCAAATCACTATATCAAGGGCGAGTCGTGATGGAGTCATGTCTGAGCGTTTGATAGAAGTTCATCGAAAAACCGCCTTTTGGTTTTTTTATTGAGGCCAGCAAAGCTCCTTGCTGCGGATTCAAATTTAATTTTCGGCAGAAATCATTTCGCCGATATAAGTGACAGAATCTTCCGACAACTGAAATACTTGAATGTGTATATTTCCAGACGGCTTGCACTCCCACATCTCCCCAACCGCAATTTCGTTACCTCGGGAGAACAATGAAATTGGAATCTGTACTAATTTGAATATTAACGAAAACCCATCCTGTTCAACAAAAAGCCGTCCCAAATAAGGCGAGCTGGGAGATCCTTCGGCAGACGCAAGGTAGATGCTGCCGTTGGATTGATGGTGATTAAAAAATTGGTGCAATTCGGGAATGCATGAGCTATCAAAACTGGTTAGTTCGGTTACCTGATCGATAAGCAACAGTCTTACATCCTCTCTCAGCGAGGATTTGCGAAGAAAATCGCGATTAAGGTCGATTCGCTTAGGCGTACCTTTCAATCCCTCCACAAACGACAAGGCTAACTCCTTCGACTCTGTGTCATTCAGGAAAGGGGCCAGCAATAACCCACCCTGGGTTTCAGCAATCGCAAATACCGGCTTGTCGAGGCCAACAAGCAAAACACTTTTTCCTTCTACTGACATTTTATTTATAACTCGAAGAGCGGTGACATCGTCCGGCACTTCAACATGAGTCTGCAGGCTGCCATCATCGGGCACATCACTTGCTTCCCGAGCAAACACCCCTGCTTGTATTTCGCCGGGCGTTCGGTCACGTGACGTCCGAGATCTCCTGTTGATAATCCTTCGGAGGTCAACACCACTCTTGGTAATCTCCGAGTTCAGCTTGTCCAAAAACACCTCCGCAGAATCCGAAGTACCTTCTGGAAAACTGAGGAATATTCCATTCACCAAATTGTCATTAACGAGACCTTCGTTTTCCCTACCAGATACAGAAATCAAAACATGGAAAACACGGTTCAAAAAAACATCTTCCGCAGACACCATCCGAGACACAATGCTAACGAGATCAGCTTTTGACTTCGTCAGCCGATGCTCGCTTCGCCAACCTTCCATAGCGAAATTGTACTGCGGGGCGACTGAGGCATTCAAAATCGCATCAGAGCTTTCGCTAGCAGGTTGTATCATTGCAACTTGCACCACATTGTTCGGAACACTTATGTATCCCGGAATTTGCAGTCCCTTGAGATTCTTATGAATAGACTCCAGTTGCTCAGAAGGCGGATTAATGACGGGATACACCACACGGTATTGGGTCGACCGACGCTGACCGTCAAAGTTCAACAAAATACCAATACCACTAGCCCAATCGAGCTGTCCATTCGCGGGAACTGACGGCATCTCTGATTCAAGCTGTTCCCCCAGTAAGATTGATGATGTCGAATTCAGTCGCTTGACAAGCGCTGCCAAATCCGAATAAACGAACAAGTCATGCTCAAGACTATCCCGAAGCAGGTTTGACTTCACGCGAAGAAATCGTCGATTATTCGATAACGTATCTTCTAGCCCCCCCCCAGGTCAATCGCACGAAGGTCTTTTCAGGTCATTCTGAGTCAATTTATGCCGATTGGAGAAAAACTGACGCGCGAAAAATGCCCTCCAACTTTTCCTGATCGTTAAGTGTTAACATCGAACTTGCTTCGTGCGATTGACCTGTAGCCCCCCCGCACCAGATGACAATATCCTGTCAATGTGCATTCGAGTTTTATTGATTTCAGACTCGCCGACGCCATACAATACATCATCGATGGAAAAAACAAACAATCCTTCGAACGGCAAATGCACGACCTCAACTCCAAGCACAGACTCGGACTTCAAATCGCATTCACCTTTTTTTGATTGAAAGTGCGAAGTTCGTCGCACCTCTTCAAACCAGTCAAAGACACTCGGATCGTACTCAAACCCAAATACAGGAACCAAATACGGATCTGAATCCAACAGCCCAAAAAACGATCCACCGGAAAAAAGACTTGAAATCGCTTCGATCAACTCGTTACCACCCTCACCAGACGACAATAACTCTCGCGACCTACTTAGCATTTCCAGACGATTAAAGACCGGAGATTCATTGCACTTGATATTGCTCAATGCACTGTTCAACCAGTGTGCGTCGCCATCGCGATCCGATTGACTGAATGCTTTTTGTGCAATCGGCGTTTGGAGCGGCTTAAGCTTTCCAGAGTTGAGTTTTTCACGATAGACCACGTCATACCAACCTGCTTTACACGAGCGAATTGTGTCGCCAGTATTTTCGATTTGAAGCAACAACAAAGTGTTTTCCGGTAAAATGCTTTCCGGTGACGGCATTCGTTGTGCATGCGACGCGTTCCATGACGAACAAGAAATGACCACGAATAAAAGTGAGATAAAGTATGGGGGCTGATTGCGCACAATATACACCGCTTTCGAAAATGCCAGGTGTATTGAAAAGCCTTGCGAACCATAGCCGTCACTCGACTTGTGACCTTGCCCAACAGGATTGAGTTCAGGCTTTTTCGAACGTTCATTGAGGTGGTCCACAGTTGACGGCAATTCGCGACACTCTAAGATTGTAGGTCTTGAGGGCACTACTTAGGAGGGCCAAGATGGCCAAAAAGCAACGTCAAGCAGTCAAGCGAACCGTCGTAAACTCGATCGTGAATTCAAACATCAAGCCGTTCAGATGTTCCAGCAACCAGAAAAGTTTTTCAAAGCCGGTGTCTTCAACCAGGCAATAGCCATCCGCCCCTAGCTTTTTAGCGGGTCAAATCGGCTGGCTTCTAGTCGTCGGTACAAGCGTAACCAAACCGGCGGCTAGTGCCGTCAGATTGCCGCTCACAGGCAATTCGCGAAACTCGAAAATACCATGCTTAAGGACATGGAGGCACTTGGATCTGAACTGCCGAATGCGAGCGCGATATGACATGTAACAGAAATGAAAACACAGAGGCCCAGAGGACACGGAGTTTCGCTTCGTAACTTTCCTCTGTGATCTCCGTGCCTTTGTGTTTCAAATCCTACCATTGGAGATCGCCGAACATGAGTGAACTTAACCAACTAACCGAAGCGATCATTGGTGCAGCAATCGAAGTCCACAAACGACTCGGCCCCCGGGTTGTTGGAATCAGCCTACCGCATCTGCTTGGCATACGAACTTCGGAAACGCGGTTTTGAGGTCCTCGAAGAGAACTAGTCCCGGTCATCTACGATGATGTGAAATTGGAATGTGGATTCCGAGCCGATCTGGTCGTGAACCGTCAGATTGTCGTTGAGCTAAAGGCAAAGTCAGCGATTCATCCGGTAGACAAAGCCCAGGTTCTGTCACACCTTGTGTTGAACCTGCGGTTTGGTTTACTGATCAATTTTCATGCGGAACGGTTGGTTGATGGCGTCAGTCGGATTGTGAATGGTTACGGGAATGATTAGTCCAATGGTTCAAAACACGGAGGCACAGAGGCCACGGAGTTTCGCTTCGCACCTTTCCTCTGTGAACTCTGTGCCTCTGTGTTTCAAATCCTTCCGAGTCGAGAGATCGCCGAACATGACTACGTTTCACGCCCAGTCGCTGCTTGGGAGCCGAAGGCTGTTGAACTTACGGTTTGCTTTACTGATGAATTTTCATGAGGAACGCGTAGTCGATGGCGTCAGCCGGATTGTGAATGGTTACCCGCGTGACAAGCACTGCCACAGTAAACAAGCACTCCAGAACTAGGTCGCTAGGGCCGTGCTTGTTTCAAAAGATTCAATTGTGCGACCATGGCGTGAGGCAGTTTCGCGTGGTTGGTGCCTTGGTTAAGAAAACCGGGCAGGGGGCGAAAGGATTTCCTAGGCCAGCCATAATCGATTTCGTTCCCAACACACGAATGATTTCATGATCGCTTTGAGGCAAATAACGTGCGCCGGGTCGCGTGTAGCCACCATTGCATTGCGTCCAGAAGTCGATCAAATGTTGAGGCAATGTAAGCCCGAGCACCTCTTCGACGATGGCCAATTCGCTTGAATCCGTTGGCTTTTCAGTATTGTAAAACGGGTCGATTATCATTCGGTGGTATTGCAAAGCGGAGTATCATCGATTTTGCCTGTTCAATTTGCTGCCGCACTCCAAAGTTTTCGATTATGATATTCCCCGCAAGTTTTCGATCCGTAAACTAATGCAAACAGTTTCACTCATTGGATTTTTGTTGACTCAATCGAAATGTTCAAGTGTTGAGTCGGGCGAGTTGCGTTTTTTCACGTTCGAATCGAATCGTAAATTAGTTTTTTGGTACGGCTACTTCTGATTAAGGAACTGTATGGCGGAAAAAACGTTTTGTCTTCTGACGGGATCAACGGGACAAGTTGGCCAGTACCTGCTGAAAGACCTGTTGTTGGATCAAAAGCCGTTGGCCGTTTTAGTCAGAAAGAAAAACGGAGTTTCCTCAGCAGAGCGAATCCAGTTTTTGCTTGATCAATGGCAGGAAATTACAAAACAACAGCTACCCATGCCTGTTTGTTTGGAGGGCGATACTTCGCTTCCCGGATTCGGGCTGTCGCTAGAGGACAGGCACTGGGTGCGCGATCACTGTGACACGTTGTTTCATAATGCGGCTAGTGTCGAATTTAATTCATTGCGAACTGGCACAACTTGGAATAATAATTTTACAAGCGCTCTTCAGGCATTAGACGTATGTCGCGACCATGCGATTTCGCACTTGGTATTTGTTTCGACTGCATATGTGTGTGGAAATCGGCAAGGCGTTGTGTATGAGGATGACCTGGACTGCGGGCAGGGTTTTCGAAACGAATACGAACAATCGAAATTGGACGCGGAACACGTTGTGAAACAGTCCAAGGTCACGGATTGTGTTACTGTGCTTCGACCAGGAGTCGTGGTTGGAGACTATACGACTGGTCGGACGGTAGCGTACCAGAGCTTTTATCGATTTGTCCAATTCACGTCCATTTTGGCTGACTCTGCATGCCGCAATGAACTTGGTCGCTGGCGGCACCAAGTCAGGTTGGCGATGGACGGAAGTGAGCGTAGAAATTTTGTGACGGTCGATTGGCTTAGCAGGGCGGCGGTCTCAATTATTAATGACCCGCGGTGTCACGGCAAAACGTTTCACCTCACCCCCGCGAGACCGACAAATTCCCAAGCAATTGAACAAGCGTTGCAAGAATACTTCCGATACGATGGAGTGAGTTTCGTTGGTAAAAGCGGCGTTTCCCGTCTTGATCAATCCGAAGAAGAACGAAAATTCTATGAGTTTCTGGAAGACTACCGAGAGTACTTTGATGACGAGCCCATATTCGACCGCACCAATACGGATTCTGCAGAATTGAATTTTCCGGAGCCGGAAATCGATGTTCCGTGCATGATTCGATTGATTGATTTTGCCGTACGTGATCGGTTTGGAAAACGTCGAAAACGCTTCCTGGAACAATCCGTTCGATAGGGTTCGATTTGTACCGGCGGATACAACGTTATGGACGGCCAGCAAATATTGCAATCTACCTCTCGCTTGCTTTGGTGGTCTCGAACAGCAGTTATTTGTTTGAGTGCCTTTTTGCCATTCTTGGTGTTTGCCGTTGCAAAGATTCAAACGAATACTGCAGCTGTTGAACAATGGCTACCGGCCAATGGTGAGCAACGAATTCAATATTCAGAATTTGTAAATCGTTTCGGCGAAGATCTGTTTTTGGCGGTGTCCTGGAATGGGTGTGATCTAAATGATCCAAGGCTTGGACTGTTCGCGGAACATTTGCGTCTCAAAGCGATTCAAGATCACCAATTGGCGATTCGGAAGATTGTTTCGACAACAGATTTGGTTGAACAACTTACTTCGGATCCCTGCAATCTCTCATTCCGAGATGCCGTTAGACGACTTCAGGGAGTATTTATAGGTCCCAAACAGACTTGTGTTGTGCTGATTTTGTTATCTGGAAATACCTCGGATCAACAAACGCGAGTATTGGAAGCCGTTTTGGATTCGGCAAAAGCGTCTATCGGTTTGTCTCGCGACGAATTAAGACTTGGCGGCAGTGCCTATGAAGCAGTGTTCATTGATGAATCCAGTGAACGTTCCGTAAAGTACTTCGTTTTGCCGTCTGCGTGTGCATCTTTGCTGGTTGCGTATTTTTGCGTAGGGCAGTTGCGATTGAGTTTTGCAATCATGTTTCTGGCGGGCTATTGTCAGATGTGCGGTGTCGCATTGATCTACTATTTCGGAGAGCAATTGAATGCGGTTTTGACGGTCTTTCCTAGCATGCTATTCATGTTGACCGTATCTGCGTTATTGCACTTGGTTAACTATTATCGAGAAGCAGAAAGTGCAGGAAAGCCAAACGCGGTATCAGACGCATTTCACAACGGCTGGTTGCCTTGTGCGATGGCTTCATTTACGACCTCCATCGGTTTTGCGTCATTGATGGTGAGCAATTTGAAGCCGATCCGCGATTTTGGGTTCTTTTCGTCGATTGGATTGATGTTATCAACAGGAGTGCTTCTGGTTTCATTTCCCTGGGTTGTGAAAACGTTTTCACGTCCAATAGAAACCACTCAGACCGTTACGACAGCAAGCAAAATTCAACGATTCATCACTCAGCAGTTTTGACAGGTTCTGAATTCATCAGGAAAATTTGTTGCGATTCAACTTGTCATTTTGGTTGCGATGTCCATTGGGATGATTTATTTGATTCCGACGGTCAAAATTGAAAACATGTTTGATCGGCAAAGCGAGATTATCAGGAACTATGAGTGGTTTGAAGGGGAAGTCGGACCTCTGATTTCCGTTGAAGTCATCGTCGGTTTCGATCAGGACAGCAATATTGATCCACTATCGAGAGTCCAGTTGATTTCCGAAATCCATAAATTGCTTCGATCAGTTCCGGAAGTGGGTGGAGTGTACTCGGCTTACACAGTGATGCCAGTTGTTCCAACAAGTCCAGGGTTCAGGCAGACGTTTCGTCGGACCATTTACCGTCAAAAGCTTGCAGATGCGGAAAAACAATTAAAAGCCGACGGCCTCGTCGTCAATGAGCCGCCTTGGCAATTTTGGAGGATCACAGCGAAAGTCCCCGCATTGCATGCGCAGGATTACGGCGAACTAACCGACAAAGTGCAAACGGCACTTGCACTCGTCCGAGATCAAATCGGAACAGATGCAGGTGTCGAAATTGAAGTAACTGGCTTGTCTCCAGTCTTTAACGAAGCTCAGCGACTTTTATTGAGCGATCTAGCCAAGAGTTTTCTGGTAGCTTTTTTGTTTATTTGGCCCGTCCTGATGATTGTGTTGAGAAGTGTAACGGGTGGGACATTGGCAATGATACCAAACGTCGCGCCCGTAATTTCTGTTTTTGGATTCATGGGCTGGTTTGGAGTACCATTGGATATTGCGAGCGTTCTGACTGCAAGTGTCGCGATGGGGATTGCCGTCGACGATACATTGCATTTTCTTACCTGGTTTAGGAAGGCCAACTGGGCGTTCGGGCAAAATCGGTTGGCAATTGAGTTTGCTTTTTCTAAATGCGCGAAAGCGATGTTCCATACTACGCTAGTCTGTTGCGCAGCGATGATTGCATTTATCCCAAATGAGTTTGTTCCCACACGAGGATTTGCAATTCTGATGATTTCGATGTTGATTATGGCATTGATTGGTGATTTGATTTTGTTGCCTTCGATGCTCTCCAGTCGTTTGGGGAGTTGGATTTGGAACAAGCATCAAAGCCCTGAGTTGAGTAATCGAAAATCATCGTCAAGCGAACTTGGTCAAGAGGAAGTCTAATGAGTAATCGCGAGCTACTCAGAGTTTCTGCTTGGGAACGATATATGTTGGTCGACCAAGGTTCATCTCACTCCATGACTTGCTTTGTGCGTTTTTGGTTTGATGGGCATTTTGATCAAGACAAGTTCACAAATGCCATTGTTGAATTAGCGAATAAACACCCATTTTTGGCCGTCCGTTTAAAGTCTCGAAATTGGCAACCGATCAAATTCGACATCAACAAACAAATCATCTGGTTGGATGACGGTGCGACTCCAGACTATACCCATCTGGATCCGAATGACTATTTGATGCGTTTTTATGTTCAGACGTCAGGCGACTTATCAATCTCAGGTGATGATGAGGACTTGCAGGTTGGCGAACGGACGTTGCTGGTTGTCAAGTTTCAGCATGCACTAACTGATGGAAAGGGTGTTTTTGAGCTGATCGTCCAGATTTCGAATGCGCTGAACGGTGTTGCATTCGATTCAAAATATGAAAGCGGGCTGTCCGCGAGGCATGATTTCGGCATCAATTGGATACAACGCCTATCGCGCTTCAAATGGGATTCGAAGCGGATTTTTGACTACTTCTGGCGACGCCCTGTCGCGTTAAAAAGCAACAACCGACTTTCACGTGTTGATTCAAGACTGGATCACATTTGTTTTGAAAGCAGGCGAGTTTCAGTTGCAGACACAAAACAAATGCAAAGCCGTGCAAAATCTTGCGGAAACACCTTGAATGATGTTTTGCTCGCAGGTGTTTTTCAATCGCTCGCGCTGTGGATCAATAAAGGGACGATTCGCGTCGCTGTGCCAGTCGCAATGCGATCACAGTCGGATCGTGGTGTTTGTAATTTAGTGAGTATGGTTTTTTTGGACCGCACACCAAAACAAATAAAATCAAATGATCTATTGCAGAGTGTGGCTTCGGAAATGAGAAATGTTCATTCAAAAGATCTAGGTCATGCGATGATCACATTTCTAAAGATCGCATGCATTTGTCATGGACAAATTCTGAAATATTTGCTGAAGGTTCGCGGCTGTTCTCCCACGCTTGTGCTTACAAATTTGGGCAAGCCTTTTGCCAAGCATTCAGATTTTCGAATAGGTGCAGCAAAGCTCATCGCATTCGATTCGTTGGCTCCTCTTCGTCCCGGCACCAGTGCTACAATTTCAGTCAGCGAATTCGAAGGCAGACTAAAGTTTACGATCCGTTTTCATCCTGATGTATTGGCGCGAAGCGATGCGCAGGAGATTCTGAAAGTACTTCTCACGTCCTTTGGCCAGCTGCTAGAAGTCAATCCGCAAATGGGTACATGAGGTTTCCATTCGATACCTACCTAAGCACGGTTCAACTTTCCAATGGACTCCAACGAATAATCGATGCTCCCCAAGACAGGCCAACGCCGAAACCCACCAACATGACTGTCGCCCCATTTTTTACTTTTTTCAAATCAACCGCAGTTTTCAGTGCGATCGGAATTGAGCTTGAAACGGTGTTTCCAATTTTTTCAAGGCAAACCGCAAATTTTTCTTTTGGGATGGCCAACTTTTTTCTGAGGTGTTCCAACATAAATTGATTGGCTTGGTGAAACACATAATAGTCAATGTCTGAATGTGACATCGCGGCATTTGACAATAGTTTTTCGACCAGGATAGGAACCTTTTGAATAGCAAACGAAAACATTTCCGCACCGTTCATTTCAAGATGAGTGGAATGGTTATCGTTGCAATTTTTAAGTCCCGATCGAACAATCAGGTGCTCGGCGCCACTTCCATCGGTTCCAAAAACAAACGGGCCAATTTGAGGTTTTTCTGCCTTGGCCGAACTGATCCAAACTGCCGCAGATGCATCGCCAAAAATCACTCTTGAACCAGCATCCGCTGGATCCAAGTAACGGGAATAGATGTCGGAAGTTATAAGCAGAACGTTTTTCGATTGCCCGGACTCGATCAAGCCTTTGGCAAGTCCTAGACAATAAACAAAACCCGAACATCCAAGGTTTACATCCAAAGCTCCAGCACTCACGGGGATGCGTAAACGATCCTGAACAATGCAAGCTGTACTAGGAAGAAAGTAGTCAGGCGATTGCGTGCAAACTATCAAAAAATCAATGTCACTGCGTTCCAATCCTTGGGAAAAAAGTTGATTACCGGCCATGACTGCCAAGTCCGAGCAAGACTGATGTTCAGAAGCGATTCGTCGTGACTCGATACCCGTTTTTTTGCCGATGACGTCAATTGGGCTTTCTGGAAATAGGCATTGCAGGTCAACATTGGTTAAGACCTTCTCGGGCAAGTAAAAGTCAATCGATTTGATGAAAGCCATCGTCATCGTAGTGAATAGCCTCCGTCAATCGTCAGGTTGGATCCGGTCATCCATTTGCTCGCACTTGATAGCAAAAACACAATCAAGTTTGCAACATCGACCGGTTGGCCCAAACCAAGTGGGTGAGACTTTTCAACTCGTTTGATTTGTTCATCCGTAAAAAACGAATTCATTCGATCAAACAACTCGGTTTTTACCAGTGACGGCGATATGCAGTTGATTCGAATCGATTCGTTTGCCAATTCGGCAGCCAGTGACTTCGTCAGCGAAATGATTGCGCCTTTTGTAGCAGAATAGGTTGATATACCTGCTTCTCCAATCAATGCTGCGACGGAGGCAATTAGCACGATACTCGAGGTCTCATTGCGAATCTTGCGATGGCGAAATCCACGAACGAGTGCGATTGTCGACAAAACGTTCAGGTTGAATAGCTCATGGGCCAATTTGGAGTCTACTACTCGAAGCGGTTTTGCAGCGTAAACCCCAGCTAGATTTGCAAGGCCATCGAGCTTGCCAACTTTCTGGTTCAAGTCCGCAAGCCAGTCAGCAATTTCGTCGATTTGATTAAGATCAAAAATGGAGATTGAATGTGGACCGGGCTCCATCATTGAAATCGTTTTCGCCAGTTCTGCTTCATTGCGCCCTGAAACAATTACGCTTCCCCCCAGTCGACTAACTAATTTGGCGGTTTCACGACCGATTCCAGAGGAAGCACCAGTAACCAGTATTTGTTTGCCGGTTAGATCAATGACATTTGTATTCATCGTTCGAATCGTTTCATTCCTGATGTGTGGATTCCAAGAGAGAAATTAAGTCATCTACCGTTTCACAACGAACGACTTCGGCTGGCGCGAGCACAACTCCAAAGTGGCTATCAACACTTGCAATAAAACTCATGAACGTAACAGAATCCCAACCCAATGCTTCCAATTCTTCGTTACCGATCAAGCACCCCGAGTCTAGTTCAAATACGTTTTCAATGATCGTCAGGCAGCGATTCCGTTTAGTTTCCATAAATAAACTTGTGTTCTCCAAGGGTATATTTGAACCTGATTGAAACACCATCAACTTGAAAGCACTGATTCAAAATACCAAATAGTTGATTTGACGCTCGAATCAGGATCGAGGTATTCTATTCGGTTTGCATTGATTGAAAACCATCGCGTTGATTTCAGGATTGCATTGTGGAATGAGAGTCGGTCATTGCCATTCAGCAACCTGTAATCGATAGAAGCTTGATCGTTCCGCATTCGTTGAAGCGGGCTGTGGGGGATTGGAATGATTCTGCGGGGTGTTGGCCTGGAGGGAGCGACCGAAAATAATCAGGACGGGGGTATTATGCGATCGCCGTCAAACACTAGGCCGTTCTGGGTCGTTCAATCGCCCGTGCAAACAAAACGGCCCTCAATTTGGGCGAAAAAACGCTTCTGTCGCCTCACCAATTTGGCCGTCCGCACCAATTTTCACCGTTCAACAACCCTTATCGTAACGGTGCAGGCTCTATCGTTTGCGGTTTACCTCAGGAATTGCCATTCTGGACTAAGCACATCAGTTCTGCGCATTCAGTTTCCGTAGGTCATTGTCTGGAAATAGCATTTCTTCGTTGGGCTTGAGGGGTGCTTTGGTGAATCGATAGTGCGTCACAAACCACTCGTTGCCGTTGTCAGCGCCAAATAACTCCGCGCAGGCGAAGAAGAACATTTTCCAACGCTGAAACCAACGGATCTCATTCCCGCGACCATAGATCTCGCCAAGGATCGTTAGCAGTTCCTGGCGGTGTTCGTCCATGTTCCTTGCCCAGGCATTGGCCGTGTGCATGTAGTGCCGACCATTCCATTCCCACCGATTACTCAATGCAAATGAGTCTTGGGCGGTTTCGAACAGATCTTGCGACGGCATCATTCCGCCCGTAAAGAAATGTCGGCCCATCCAATTCGCGGCGCCTTGCGTTTCAAACGGATAGGCAAAATGTCGATGGCAGAAGATATGAACGAATAGTTCACCATCGTCCTTGAGCCAGTGAGCCATTCTTTCAAACAACTTGCGATGGTTGCGAACGTGTTCAAACATTTCCACGCTGACAATGCGATCGAACTGCTTGTCCAGTTTCAGATTGTTGATGTCACAGGTCAGCACCGTCAGATTGCGGTCGATGCCGCGACGTTCGGCTTCTTCGAGGATGTACTCTCTCTGCGAGCGGGAATTGCTAACGGCCGTGATCGAAGCGTTTGGATAGTGTTCGGCCATCCACAACGTGAGTGAACCCCATCCACAACCCAGTTCCAGAATGGTTTGCTTGTCACGCAGGTCAGCGTGCTCGCAGGTCATTTCCAAGGCTGTTCTTTCGGCCGTGTCGAGATCGTCATCGGCAGACGCAAAAAAACAAGAGCTGTACTTGCGATGCTTACCCAGCACTAAGTCATAAAACTTTGACGGGACTTCGTAATGTTGTTCGTTTGCCGCCTCCGTATCGATCGCAACACGATCGGCGCGGGATGCCGCCTGGATAAATGCCTGACTGCGTTCGGCCCGCTCTTGTTCCGATCCTGCGTACAACGAGCGACGTCGGTTAGCGATCAGTTTTCGGATGGCAACTCGAACGAGACTGTCGGGAACCAGTCCCGCTTCGATCGATTGAGTTGCTCTGGTGATCAACCAGTTCTTGAGTTTGTCTAGCATGGTTGAGAACCTCGTGTCGCTGTCGTGTGTGCGTTGGTAGCGTTGTTGTCGCCTGCCGAATTAGGTAGCGAATCGACTTGTGGCCAGTCGGATGTGGTAGAGCGTGTGATGTCATATCGCGAGCTGTGTTTTGCAAACAACATGTGTACGAGATTGATTTGCCGAGCCTGAAAACCTGCTTGGCAGTAGGCAAGGTAATAATCCCACATGCGAATGAAACGTTCGTCGTATCCCTGTGAGCGAACGCTTTCGATCTTGTCCCAGAACCGTTCTCGCCAACGCCGTAACGTCTCGGTGTAGTGTTCGGCATAGTCGTCGAGTTTGACGACGCGCATCGATGAAGACATGGCAGCTGCTTGCGTCAGGCGCGAGATGCAGGGCAAGCTGCCGCCTGGGAAAATGTGTTTGCAAATGAAGTCGACGTTTTTGACATGATGCCGATATCGTTCGTCAACAATGGTGATCGCCTGGAGCAGCATGATGCCTTCAGGTCGGAGAAGGCGATTGCATTTCTTGAAAAACGTATCGTAGAACTGGTCGCCAACGGCCTCAATCATTTCTACCGACACGATCTTGTCGTACTGGCCATCCAGATCGCGATAGTCCTGTTCCAGAACGGTGACGCGATCCGTCAAACCTTCATTTTCCACACGCCGCCGCGCCCACTCAAATTGCTCACGCGAAATCGTGGTCGTTGTTACCCGGCAGCCATAGTGTTTGGCGGCAAAACAGGCGAGTGATCCCCAGCCGGTGCCGATCTCCAGCAAGTGGTCGTTGGGGCCAAGTTGCAGCGTGTCACAAAGGCGCTTCATTTTTCGCAGTTGGGCGCGATGCAGCGATTCGCGCGGCGGGTATTGCGGCAGTTCATCGAACACGGCGCTGGAATAGTTCATCGTCGGGTCGAGAAACAGTTCGAAGAACGTGTTACCCAAATCGTAGTGCTGGCTGATGTTGGTTCGCGAATTGCAGCGTGTGTTGCGTCGCAACCAATGCCCGATCCGTTCGGCGACCTGTCGCAATTTGGCGGCGCCGTTTTCGTATCGATCCAGAAGTTTTGGTTGCGACACCAACAGCTCAATCAGTTCTGGCAGGCGATCACAAGTCCAGTCACCATCCATCCAGGATTCGGCTGCACCCAAATTGCCGCCCATGACCATCCGAGAGTAAAACCGGGGATCGCGAATGTGTAGTTCGATCGGCTTCAACAACTGATCTGGTGCGGACATTGAAGACTCATGTTGTTGAGGCCATGATGCGGCCTCGCCGAGATTCCAGACGCCGTTGGCATCAATCAGTCGCACACAACCTTGAGGAAGCACCTTTGCTTTGGCCACCAATTGCGCTCGGCACCAACGCTGAAATGCACTCGTCGATTTCCATTCCTGTTGGGCGTTTACAATCATGTTTGGTTCCTGCTGGAATCGAAATTCATTGTTTTAACGTTTCATTGCTTCGGGAAATTGGTCGGGCGATAACCGTTGTTCCGGTTCCGATTTCACGACGTTTTTTGAGCTGGCAGCAAATTGATTGATTTTCGTCTGGTTTCCATGCGGTTGTTTGGGAAACGGATGAGGGACGAAGGGGATTTTCTTCCACCACAATCGGGCGGCCTGCCAATAGATGTTTGCAAAAACCTGACCAGTCATCATGGGGTAGCGCCAAAGCACTCGCGCAAGGTTGGCAGAATCAATTGGCCTGCGTTTGAGTTGCATGGTGACGTCAAACAGTGTTTCCTGTTTTCGAACGTTGGTCATGTTGACCGTCAATTCCTCGCCAGGGTCAGGGATCTGAAATCGATACTGCATGTCCATGTTCATGAAGGGTGAAACATGAAACGCCTTTTCAACAAGTTTGCCTGATTTTGGGGCAAACGTTTCGCGAGGCAGTACGTAGGTGTGACGTTGGCCCCAAGGCGTATTGGTAACCTCGGCAACCACGTATTGTGGGGTGTTTGCTTCGGTCGATTCGTAACAGAAATAAAATGAGACCGGGTTGAAGACGAACCCCCAGTATCGCAAGTGAGTCAGCAAGCGAATGGGGCCATTGGGTCGTCGATAGCCACGTTGTTCGATTGTTTGGCGTACCGTTTCATCCAAAGGAATGGATTCGTCGCCGAAATGATCCGAACGTCGAAACGCAGCAACCGCTCGGCCACGCGTCGACCATAGCCAACGCCCGGCGAAAACCGAATCCAATTCTGCCAAGTCAAGCAGCATCAGACAGATTGAAGTTCGAAAGTGGTGTTCTCGCGGCGTGAATCGCCGGTGTCGAACCCATCCCTCGTAGATAGCACTGTGCATGAATCCTTGTCCAGTTTTCTACAAACATTGAGTGCACTGACCACGCCGTCTTCGTGAAAACCGTTGCCCCAGTACGCTCCACAAAACGACGTGTGGTGATGATCAATCAATTCATTGTGTCGCTGCTGCATCGAACGTCGCTGTGGCGTGAAGATCGGGTGATGATACTCGATGGTTCGTATGACTTTCGCTGGTTTAATCGGTGCGGCGCTGTTGAGGCTCACGCAAAACGTGTGCTTGCTCTCGATGCCTTGCAAGATATTCATGTTGTAGGTCACCGTCGCCTTGTCACTGCAACACGCAGGGATGTGGTAGTTCCAGCAAGCCCAGGCGCGTTTTTGATCGGGCAGCACACTGGTGTCCGTGTGCAACACGGCTGTGTTTGATTCATAGGGAAACGCGGTCAAGATTTCGCGTTCGATCGAACTTGCCTGCTCGCCGAGAATGCGAAGTGCCTGGTCGCTGTGGCAGGCAAAGATGACGTGATCGAAATCGCCCAGTATTCCCTCGCTTCCATATACCGTAACGCCCGAGTCCTGCCGTTCCATTCGCCGCACGGGCGAGTTGGTGTGCAGGGTTGCATGCGTTTGGGAAACGAGTCGTCGCATGTACTGTTGCGAACCACCATCGATCACTCGCCATTGGGGGCGATCATTGACCGAAAGCAATCCGTGGTTTCGATAAAACTCGACAATGAACCGCATCGGAAACTGCTCAATCGTTGAGCCAGGACAACTCCAAATTGCCGATGCCATCGGCAGGAAAAACTGCTCACGAAAGCGTTTCGAATAAGGAAACTTCGCAAAAAATTCACCGACTGTGATGTCCGGGTTTTCCGACTCGTCGATGGCTCGTTCGGCGTTTCGATTGAAACGCAACATTTCGTAGAGCAAGTGGTAGAAGAACGGATTCAGCACGTTGATTCGCTGTGCAAAAAATCCGTTCAGGTCGGCACCACGGTATTCCAAACCGGACTTGTCACAACGAACACTGAACGTCATCGCGGTTGGTTTTGACTTCGCGCCGATTTGCTGCAGAAGCTTTATAAAGTTTGGATAGGTTCGATCGTTGAAAACGATGAAGCCTGTGTCGACGGCATAGTTCCGATCGTCAAGCGTAAACTCAATCGTGTTGGTGTGACCGCCGATGTAATTTCCAGCTTCAAAAACGGATACTTGGTGACGCGGACCCAAGTAATACGCGGCGGTCATTCCGGAAATGCCAGAGCCGACAATTGCAATTCTCATGACTTGATAGCCTTTCCGCGATTAAGTGCCAAGGGCGGCCGGTGACACGTTCCCGTCGAGCATTCATCTTCGCCCACGGGTGAATTTCGAAACCGGGCAGTCAGTGGGACTCGGTAACGGGCGAAGATTCGGTAAAGGAAATTTGTTCCAGCGTGAATTCCTGGCAATCGCGTAACGGCGACGAGCCAACGAAATCCAACCAGCGAATAAAGTTCACGAAAGACATCGGCACCCACGACCCATTCTCCATCGGGCAGTTGGCCATGGATTTGCGCCATCAATTCATCGTGAGATTTCTCACAACGTGCCGTGCGAAATTCGTTCGACGCGATATCCACGAAATCAATTTGTTGTTTCGCATCCAACCGCTTCAGCCACTGAATTTCCCGTTTGCACAACGGGCAATCCCCATCGAAAAAGACTCGGAATTTCCAACTAACCGAATTCATTTTGATATTTTCAAACCATTGTTTGTTGCGAACACGCGTTTTTGACAGTTGATAGGCGATTCAACCGTGGGCAGAAGACATTCAAAACAGCCATTTTCTCAAATTTGGAAAGGTTTCAGGCATGCGAGTCAATTTCTCTTGGGTTTTGCTGGTTGTGTTGGGTGGGATTTCGACAATCCACGCTCAGGAGACATTGGAATCAACTGAGCAAGTATCTGCGGAATGGGTTCAATGGCGTGGCCCCAACCGCGATTCGCTCCTTGACTCACCGGTCTTGTCGGAATTGAACACACTTGATTCGCTTGAGCCCAAATGGCGCGTGCCGCTCAATGAAAGTTATTCTGGGCCAATCGTTGCAGAGGGAAAGGTGTTTGTAACAGAGACTCGCGACAAAAAAACGGAAGTCGTCAAAGCACTCGATGTCAACAGTGGCGAAGTCGTCTGGGAACAACAATGGGACGGTGCGATGAGCGTGCCGTTTTTCGCAAAATCCAACGGCGACTGGATCCGAGCCACGCCGATTTACGATTCGGGAAAACTCTATGTTGCCGGCATGTGCGATGTTCTGGTTTGCTTGAACGCGGGAACCGGCGACATTGAATGGCGTATCGATTTCGTCGACCAATTCAAATCTGGCTTGCCGCCGTTTGGCAATGTTCCTTCGCCGTTGATCCATGGCGATTATCTGTACACGCAAAGTGGCAATGCCATTGTCAAAATCAACAAGCAAACGGGTGAGATCGTCTGGAAGGGATTTGATCAGGATGCCGGCATGATGACCGCGGGTGCCTTCAGCAGTCCCGTGGTGGCGAAACTGGGAGGTGTCGAGCAGATCGTTGTTCAGGCGCGCACGGAATTGGCGGGAGTTGATTTGGAGACGGGCAATGTTTTATGGCGCAAACCGATTCCATCGTTTCGCGGCATGAATATCCTCACGCCAACGATCTTGGGCGATCGGGTTTTTACCAGCACCTATCAGGGCGGAAGTTTCATGCTGGAAATCAAACATAGTGGAAATGACTGGACCGTCGAAGAGGTGTGGACCAATCCGCTGGAGGCTTACATGTCTTCGCCCGTTGTTGTCGATGGAAATATCTACGTTCACCTGCGCAGCAAACGGTTTGCTTGTCTGGATGCCGCAACAGGCAAAGAACGTTGGGTCAGCAAGTCATTTGGTGACTACTGGAGCATGGTTGCAGCTGGGCAACGGATCATGGCCTTGGATTCCGACGGAGAGCTGCTGTTGATCGAAGCAAACCCTCAAGAATTTAAATTGTTGGGGCAGAAATCGATTGCCGACTCGTCAACTTGGGCTCATCTGGGTCTCGTGAACGACAACGTCTATGTCCGCGAGCTCAACGCTATCGCGGTTTACGGTTTGAAGTAGTTTCGCAAGGTCGGTTTCAGCGCTTGCAGGTCGGCGTTGTGTCTCGAGTCCATTCAATTGGTTCGGCAAGATGTAGAATCCCCCAATGAGGGAAACGGAAATACCGTGTATGATGGAGGGCTCACGGTTCATGGAAAGCAATCGACTCGCTTAAATTCGGCGGTTCGAGTGTTTTGAACTAAGAACTGGTAACGCGTTTGGCAATCAGTGGTATCACGGGGCTGATTTGTTACGCGGAATGGAATTTCCGTCAACCATGACTGATTGGTAATTAATGAGCCTTAAATCCGTTTTCTCACCGGGCCGACTCGGCCTTTCGTACGAACTGTTTCCGCCCAAGACTGCCAAGGGCGAAGCGATGATGTACGAACACGTCGATGAGTTGGTCAAGTTTTCGCCGGACTTCATCACTTGCACTTATGGTGCGGGTGGTTCGACACGCGATAAGACGCTTGAAATCGTTTCCGAACTCAAGCGACGCTATGATCTGCCGGTGGCATCGCATTTGACGCTGGTTGGCAGCAGCCAAGACGATCTGCGCCATTACCTGGGTGCTGCGCAGAATGCTCAAGTCGATTACATTGTTGCGTTGCGTGGCGATCCTCCCCAAGGTCGCACGACATTCGAGCGGGCCAAGGGTGGGCTGAGTTACGCCAATGAACTGGTCGATTTGATTCGAAGTGAGTTCAATGACTTTGGCGTTTTGGTGGCTGGGTACCCTGAGACCCACCGGGAAGCGACAAGTCCCTCCGATGATCTCGACAATCTGAAACGCAAGGTCGATGCGGGAGCGGACGCGATTGTCACGCAGTTGTTCTACGACAACGACGATTTCTTTCGGTTCCGTGACGCGTGCGAACAACGTGGAATTCGAGTGCCGATTGTTCCGGGCGTTTTACCCGTGACGAGTTTAACCCAAATCGAAAAAATTACTTGGCTTTGCGGGTCAAAGCTCCCCCAGGCTTTGGCCGAATCGTTAAAACAGAGTGAGCAGGCTGAGGATCAATTTGAAGCAGGAGTGGATTGGGCTATCGCGCAAGTCGAAGGCTTGGTCGCTTCTGGGATCCCAGGACTGCACTTCTACGTATTGAATCAATCGCCAGCAACGTTGCGAATACTCAACGCCATTCAGGCGGACTCCATCCGAGGAAAATGAAAATGAAACGGCACATCCAACTTGTACTCTTCAGTTTGTTTCTGCTGGCTGGCCAGATTGCTCCCGCGATTGGTCGTCAGGAATCTGTGGAGCAACCAGTTCAGGACGAAGACACCAATAACGTGGTCGAGTCTCTGGTCAAGGAAATCAGTGACTTGACGCCGGGAGGAACCGGCACCGACCCCAAGCTCTCCGAAGGTGTTGCTGCGGCGGTTCGGGCCTTCGTTGAAAGCGATCCCAGTGGAACCTACGAACAAATCGATCGGTTGCGTTCGGCGTTTCCGCAGCTTCCGCCGGCGTCTCTGGTGCTGGCGGCGTTGCATTACACCACCGGAAATCCCCAAGAGGGGAACCAGCGACTGGAAGAAGCGGCTGCGACCGCTCCGGAACTCCCGACGATTTACAACGCGTTTGCCAGGGTCGCCATCAACCAAGGTCGAAAGACCGACGCTCGAGTGTTGTTGGAAAAATCCGTTCAACTGGCAGGCGACGATCGTTGGAGCGAATCGGACAAGGCGTTCTTCAAGAAGTCGCACGATGATGCGATGGCTGATCTGTTGATTTTGCGAAGCGACTTTGGTGCGGCGCGAAAGTATCTGGAAGATCTGTTGGCCAGCGATCCTGAAATGGCCAAGTCCATTTTGCGTTTGGCACAATTGGACTTTCGCCAAGGGAAAATGGATGCTGCGCTGGCTCGCTTGGAGGCGTTCAAAAAATTGACACCGGAAGCCCGTGTTCCTGAGTTGATGCTGGCAACCATGCTGGTGCAAAACGGAAAAGAAGGCGACGCAGGCGAATGGGTTCAAAAGGCTCTCGACAAATATCCCAATGACCAAAAAGTGGTGTTGGAGTACATCGACTGGATGATTGCCCACGAAGAGTTCGCCAGTGTCGACGCGTTGCTGACCAAAAAAGAAACTGAGATCGGGATGTTGCCGGCGGTTTTGATGCTGAAAGGCAAAATGGCCTTTGCGCGTCAGCAGTATGGCGAGTCTGAAAAACTCTTTTCAACGTTGCGGAATAGTGAACCTGCGAATCTGGAAGTCGCGACCATGTTGGCGTTGTCCATGGCCGAGTCGGGTGATCAGGAGAAATTGAAAAAGGCCAGTGAAATTGTGCAACAAACCATGCAGTTGCAACCTCGAAATCCGGTTGTGATGGCGGTGTTGGGATACGTGGCGTTAAAACTTGGAAACATGCCGGCTGCCGGTGAATGGCTCAACCGCGCATCGCAGGGTGGAAATGTTCCGGCGGAAACCGCCTACTACATCGCATTATTTTTGGAGAGTCAGGGTGACAAGGATCGGGCGTTGGAGCTGATCAATACAGCCCTGTCGAATCGAGGCTTGTTCCTTTATCGCCAAAGTGCATTGGATTTACAGAAACAATTGTCACAAAAAGACGATAGCCTTTCGGCTCCGGGTAGCGGCAATTAGTCGGCCCGCTTTATCGTCGGTTAGTTGGAATCATACGTCGTGTTGGTTGTATTCGATTGGAAAGGCAGCTGTTGATCTTTGAATAATTCCTCAACCGTCGTTGAGTCGAAATCGACACAGACGCCTGACCAGAATCAGCAAACACATTCACCAACCAATCAGCATCATCTCTTTGCTGATTTGGCGCTGCTGTGTACTGCAACGCTTTGGGGGATCAACATCCCGGTCGTCAAATATGCCGTTGGCGAGATTGATGCCTTCGTTTTCAATGCGATTCGCCTCACGATTGCGATGCTGGTGCTGGGCGTGTTCGCCTGGTTTGAAAACAGGGCAGGGCGAGGGTTCAAGGGGCCGTTTTCCAAATCTCGCTTGGTCGTGTTCGCGTCGTTAACAGGGTTCTTTTATATGATCCTGTTCATGTTTGGAGTGACACGAACGACGGCTGGCAATGTTGCCCTGCTGTTAACATCGATGCCAATGTGCACTGCGGTGTTGTCCTATCTGTTTATTGGTGAACGACTGGGGCGAGTGACTTGGATTGGCTTATTGTTGACGCTGATTGGCACGTCCACGGTCGTCTTGAATGGTGGCAAAGTTGACTTGAGTGAGCCGAGATTTCTGGTTGGCAACCTGATGATGATGGGGGCCGCGTTGTGTTGGGCGTCCGGTACGATTATCAGCAGGAAGTTATTGACGTCATTGGGTCCAATGACGCTTGCGTTTCTTGCCAGTGTGTTGACGACGCCATTGCATTTGATGATCGTTGCCCCACGAATGCCGACCGAGTTGCCGACGATGTGGAGAACCGACGTGGTGTTGGCAACCGTCTATTCCGGATTGTTTTCAACGGGACTGGCTTATTCTCTCTGGCATATCGGTGTTCGCCAGTTAGGCAGTTCGCACGCGTCGGTTTATCAGAACTTCGTTACGCTGGTCGCGCTTTTGGGTAGCTGGTTCTTTTTGGGTGAACAACCTGCGGCAGTTCAATTCTACGGTGGGATCTTAATCGTTGCCGGTGTCCTCATCATGCGACGCGGTCGGTAGGAGATTCGTGTGAACCTTTTAAGTCGGACAAATAGTGTCGGCCAGCGATTGAATGGGCATCGTAATATACCTTGGTGAAAGGTAATTCCAGTCTGCGGGGCGAGGCCTCACATTGCGTATGCGGGGCCGGGCGCAACATTACTTGGCGCTGTGCTCGATAGCCAGTTGTTTGACGCGTTTGACCATCGCAAACAGACCGTTGCGGCGTTGAGGACTCAGGTGTTGGTCCATGCCGAGTTTGCGAAAGACTTCCATTTCGTCCGTGACCGCAATCTCCGCCGGTTTGCGATTGTCGAAAATAGCAAGTAGCACCACGATCAGACCTTTGACGATCAGTGAGTCGCTATCGGCCCGAATCCTCATGTGATCTTGAGCGTCGACATCGGTGACCAGCCAAACGGTACTCATACAGCCGCGAACCAGGTTTTCGTCTGACTGTTCCGTGTCGGAGAGGCTTGGCAATTGTTTGCCCAAGTCAATGAGATAGTCATATCGCTCGTCCCAATCGAACATGTCCTCAAATTCCGAGGTCAATTCCTGGAGCGACGGCGGAAAATTCAAAGCGTTCATGATTGGTTTCTGATCTTGCCACAAAAATGTCGATGGTTTTAAGGCCGAAGGTCTATCGTACCCCATCTACCAAAACCACATAGGCCGGACGGTTGTCGCGCCGCGTTTAGCGGAGTTGCGACAATAGAATACACTGCAACGGACCTTGGCGCGAGCCGGTGAGATTTGCCCGATGCGTGCCAAAAGCCTTCTTTTCAGGGCAAATGCCGAATAAGCAGGCGTTTTCGAGTGTTTTTCACATTGAGCCTTGACAAAAACGCGGTCTTTTCCGAAGATTTGCGGTTCGAAATTTCAACAGAAAAAAGAATCCGATTTAGCCATGAAAATTCACAAGGGTGACACAGTTAAGGTCCTGCGAGGTCGCGATGCAGGAGTTCAGGGAAAAGTTGTTGCGGTTTACCACGGCAGCAACCGCGTGTTGATCGAAGGGGTTAACAAGGTGTACAAGCACGTACGCCCAAGCCAAAAGAACCCTCAAGGCGGTCGACTGCATAAAGAGATGCCTATCGATGCGTCCAAGGTTATGGTGATTTGCCCCAAGACCAACAAGGCAACCCGAGTCGGCTATCGCTTCCTGAATGATGGCAGCAAAGAGCGCTTTGCAAAAGTCAGTGGTGCGTCGTTGGGTGTTGTTTCGCCCGCAAAAGCCGCTTACGCCAAAAAGTAGTTTGGCTGTTTTGCGATCGTCGCAATGAGTTGCGATGGCTTGAATCGGCACCGATACAAACGCGATGAGTTTTCCTGAACTGGAGAGCTCATTGCGTTTTTTCGTGCGCGAATAGGTATGTATCGGGCAGAGTGCCAGTGGCTACGCGGGATTGGTAATACTCGGGCAGAGTGCCCGTGTTACACCCAGACGGGCAGGCTGCCCCGACGGGCAGGCTGCGCGTGCTACAAATCCACGGGCAAGAGTGCCCGTGCTACGTGCGCGACTACTTGAGGTTCTCCTCGCGAGCGGCAGAGATGCCCGCTGCAGCATCCTCGAATTTTAGGTCGACAGTTCGAACGGTCACTTCGTCGAGCGAGACCGTTCCAAGTCCATTCAATTCAAATGTCACTCGAAAATCTGTCGCTTCGCCTGCCGCTCGATAGAGCTTGAATTCTCGCCAGGCGCCAGCGGTATCGAGGAATCGATAGGCAAGTATGCGACCTCCAAGTGAATCGTAGATCAGCAGGCCATCAAATGAATCGGCCAAGGGGCTGTCGATCCGTACCCAGCCATGAATCAAGATCATTTGCGATGAATTGACATGAACCGGTGCAGATTCCACCAGCAGTGGCGATGACTGAACAAGTCGATTTTCTGGCGACGGGCGTTTCGCGATGAGCCGCAGTCCAGAATTTCCCGCCAGCTTGGCGTCAACGTCCAGTGAGACTTCGGTTTCGATCGAATCGTTTCGAGAGGTTGAATATCGCCAGCCGTTTGCTTCCATGTGTTCGAGGTTTTCGAAGTCACCGCCTGGCAGTGCATTCGGATTCCAGGTCGCTTCGCTCATGCGCATGGCGAGCTGCCAGTGCATGGGCAAAGTGCTGACATGAAAGTACAGCGGATTGGAGATCGGGGCCATGAACTGATCGGTTGCGACACTGAGCAGCTCACGCCGTGTTGCCGCTAGTTTTTGGTCAGCCAAGTCCAGAAAGGGGAGTGCGGCAATCGGGCTGCCCGAACGAATGAGTGCATCCGCCTGTTGGAATGCTGCCAGAGCTTCGTTGTAATTGCCGCTGGCTATGGGGCTGCTGCGCCCCAATTGACTGCATTCGGTTTCAACGAGCTGCATAAATGTAACCCACTGGCCCGTCAATCTCGACCGCAGCAAGATAAGCGCTGCTCTCGCCTTGTTGTTGGTACAACTGGTTGAAGCGTTGGATCACGGCGGGGTCCTGTGTCAGCAGAACTGCGGCATTGGCTGGGCAGTTGTCAAGTTGAATCACGGCCCCCGTCGCGTTCCGATTCTGCGAAAGCGGCAGCACGCCATGGTCTGAAATCAAGTAGGCTTGGTCGGCTATCGACGAGTATACGTCTTGAAACTGGATGGTTTGGATTGGAGCGTCGCCAGCAACCCGTTGCTCGGTGCCCGTTTGCTGTTGAATCAACAAGAGTTGTGAGCGATTGGTCTTTAGCGCAGTTACTTGAAGCGGTTGATCTGTCAGCGGCAGTTGCCCCATCACGACGCCACCCATCACCCAAGGTTCAATCAGTTGAAGGCGATGGTTGAGCCACGTCAACGTTTGAGCGCGAAGGCGTGTTTGGGGGTCATTGGAATCCAGACGGTTTCGTGAACGAAAACGTAGTCCACGAGCGCCACCCGCAATGGCTTGAACCGCCAGGGTTTCGATTTCTTCGCGAGCCAACGGCAAAGGCGGGAGTCTGCCAGCGAGAAACCCGGCCTGTTGCATCATCGATCGCGTGTGCTCGGTTTGGACATCGGCCCAGACCGGATTCGTGTTGGAAAGGGACTCGATTGCTGCCTTGATCCAGTCGTCGTAACTGGCAATCGGGAATTGGGTACCCATGGGTTCTACGCCCAAGGACAGAATATCGGATACTTGGCCAAACGCTCTCCATTCTGCGTGGACGTTCGCAAACAACGGGCGACCTTTGCGTGGATCGTTTTCCAAGACCTCACGTGCAAGATTTTGTGCCGTTAGCAAATTGGGTGCTTCGAGTTGTTCGCCTAACGACCAGGCGATGACAGGGTCAAAGAAGCTACCCATCGGCCGCAGGCCGGTTGACGGAGGCGGAGGGCATACCAGCCAGACTCCCAGTTCGCGTGCGCGGCGCAGTTGTTCGGACGTCGCGGTCCCCGGAAGCTGAATGACATTGAATCCAAGCCCTTGGAGGTACTCAAATGTTTCGCCATTGTGTTGAATCATTCGCGCGAAAATCGGGGCCTGATCGATTTCAATTACCGACCCCTCTCGTTGGGATCGTGCCGGTGGCCGTTCGTCATCTGTCTCGAACGAAACGGTCCCTATTTGCAGATCGCGAATGACGTGTTGAGCTGTGAGCGTGGTTTCGCTTGGTGAGATGTTTCCTGAAAGAGTAGGAGCGCCGAGATAGATACGGTGTCGGCCGGGGCGGTCATAGACATTGACCAATACGCGATCAACATATGCCAGTTGTGAATCAATCGGAATGCCATACGTAGGTCTAAGTTTCCAGACAGCGTCCTTAAGCAGTTCGGAAAACGGCAATTGCGAGCCACCAAGAGAAATTTCCGTCCATTCGTCGATTCGGGAAACGGTGGGTCCACGAATCGTTGCCTTTAGCGGACCATCGCCAGAAGGCGACGGGGTCTTCGGAAACGTCACCTCAGCTAGAACCTGGACGTTAGGGTGGTTGCAACGGAGCGGAATCGAAATGATCAGTTCATCGAGCGCGATTGTGGAAGGGATCGGACAACTCAAAAGAACCTCAGTTCCCTCGCCGCAAATGAAGTCAATTCGTTCGCAAGGGATCATGGAACGAAGGGATTCGTCGCTAGTCTCGATTGAGTCTGTTCGAGACGACCATGAGTTTGGGAGGAGCCGTGCGTCGCTGGAATGAAACTTCCACTGTTCCGCTTGTTTCGCATGCGTTATTGGCGCGGTCGAGAGCCAAAGGAAGATGAGCAAAGTTGCGCAGCACCAGCTTGGTCTGGCGGGGGTCGTTTTTGCGGCCAATTTGTTGTTGAAAAAACGCATGGGTTGCCAAAACGCATCATTGAAGTGATAGGCAGTTTTTCAGGCCATTACAGCCTTGGAAACCACGTTAAAACGGGGCTTTTAGCAGGATTTTCATGGCCCGGCCAGTGCAAAATGAGGCGTTGAATTTTCGCAACGTGCCCCAGCGCACGATTCGAAGAGGAAATGACGTAAGTCCTTTTAAATAATGGAGTTAGGTGGTTATCTGGTCGGGGGCGGAAAGTTTTGGCATCGGCGTTGCGTTTAGGAGGCGGCAGTTGCCTTCAAGTGAGCCAAGGGAGACCCGAGATGAGCGAAAAAACGACCCCACAATCCAAAAACCAATTGCCAAACGACATGATTGACCTGATACAAGCAATCGACCGATTGCCTTCCGAGTATCAGGAGCAAATTACCAATCCACTAAACCGAGTCATTGATTACACTCGCCGCCGCCGTCGAATCCTGGACTTGATCCAAGAGGCGTTAGGGCAGCTAAGGCTGGATATGAAGTATTTGATGTTTGATTTGGAAGCCACGCGACGAGAACGAGACGCCTACAAGCAGAACTTGGACGGCGAATAGAAGACAATTGCCGAATTCTCCCTGCCGAAGCTTTCCCGTCGTCCTGGGGCGACGGGAAAGCCATTTTGTTTTGGAAACCCGACGATTATCACGGTATTTTGAGACAAAATGACTTCGTTTTGCATTCATAATTTGAACAAATCCGGGCGATGGAATAATATGGCTTAGGGCGGATTTACCTCGAATCATGAGCCAATGGCCCCGCTTGGTTCCTGCTGGTTGATGCCCTACCGAAGACTTCGGGTAGCGAAGTAACTTTTCCGATAAACTGGAACAACCGACCGATAAGTATGGCTGACATCACATCAGAAACCTTGGCCCAGCGGATTCTCGAATCTCGCTTGCTGGAAAGCAGGCAGATCGAAGAGTCATTGATGGCTGTCGGTGGGCGAGGTGCCGATGCCGCCGATTTCGAGCGTGAGTTGTTGCAGCGTGAATTGCTGACGAATTGGCAAATTCAGCGCCTTCGTGAGGGGCATCGTCGCGGTTACTTTTACGGCAACTGGCGAATTCTGTATATGGTTGGGCACGGAACGTTTGCCCGTGTTTACCGTGCCGTGCATGTGAAGACCGGCGATGTAAAAGCGGTCAAGGTGCTGCGGAATCGCTATTCCGATGACGAGATTGCGCGTGAACGTTTCCTGCAGGAAGCCAAAACCGTCATGGAGTTGAGGCATCCGAACATCGTTCCAATCCATGAAGTGGATACGGACCGCGGACGAATTTTCATGGTCATGGATTTTGTCGAGGGGCAGAATTTACGTGACTACGTACGGGCACAAGGTAAGTTGAAGTTGGTGACGGCTCTTACCATCACGCGTGATTTGGCCAGTGGTTTGGATTATGCGATGAAACGAGGAATCACCCATCGCGATATGAAGCTTTCCAACGTTTTGCTTTCCAGCAAGGGGCAGGCGAAACTCGTCGACTTTGGATTGGCAACCGTCAACGCTGACGGTGACGACGATTCGAAACAAGGGCCCCGCAGTATCGACTACGCGGGCTTGGAAAAGATGACGAATGTTCGCCGCAATGATCCTCGCAGTGACATCTTCTTCCTAGGCTGCATGTTGTATCACATGTTGGCCGGCGAACCAGCGATGAAGGAAACGCGAGAGCGAATGAAACGGATGTCGCCTCAGCGTTTTCGCGAAATCGCACCGATTGCCGCACACCTGCCATCGCTGCCACATCGGGTTGTGATTTTTATCAACCGCATGATGGATCTGAATCCTGAGTCGCGAATTCAAAACACAACGCAAGCACTCAAAGAGGCCCAAACGGTTCTTGACGCAGTAACCAGTGGAGATTTGGAGGCGCTGAGCCCCGAAGTAACCCAGCAGCAAATGGACGACTACGCTGCCATGTTGTCGGCGCAAGATGAAGGGAAAAATCGCACGGTTCTCTTGGTGGAATCCGAACCAAAAATGCAGGACATGTTTCGCGAAAAATTAAAGGCGGTCGGGTATCGTGTTCTGATCATGGGAAATGCACTGCGGGCGATGGAACGGTTTACTGGCCTTGATCCCGCTGAAAATGTACCGGCTGATTGTGTTGTTTTGGGTACTGCGGGGTTAGGTCAATCCGCTGTCGATACGTTCCGGAAGTTTCGGGGAGGTCGGCTGGATGAGATTCCTGTTGTGTTGCTGCTGGATCCCAAGCGGTCAGCGATGATGGATGATTTGTCGGACATCGCCCCGAATCGCGTAGTTTTGCAATTGCCACAAAAGATGAAAGAGATTCGGAAGGTACTCAAGGACCTTTTCGAACAGGCGGAGCAAGAGCAAGGCTCCGTTTCAGAGTAGGGAACGATCTCGTCGCGCCAATTTTGGCATCGGTAGCATGTTCTGCTATTCAAACTTTGTTGAACACGCGGAAGCAATCGCCTAACTCTTGGGCAACAGGAATGCCGAGGCAATGCTGAGGATGCCCAGTCCGGCAAGTCCAAACAGACCGTAAGCGACGTTTTGCATGATCAGGCCAACTTCATAGATCCGTTCCATTCGGCTTGTGTCCATTCGGGCAATTTTTCATTGGGAAGAAATTCGACGTTCCACAAGTTCCATAATTGAGCGGGCGTCATCTGACGGATCGTGTTTTCATCTTGATCGAAGGACGCTGTCGCTGCAGAGCCATAAGCGACTTTCTCTGCGGCGTAGTTGTAAACTAACCAGCCAGCAACCAATCCGATTGTCAGCATGGAAAAACCGATAACGAACAAGAGGGACTTCGTTTTTGATTTGGCGTGCTGCTGGCGGGGAGAACTTGACGGTTCCGATCCTTCGACGGGCTTGAGGTCTCGCAGTTTTGGGACCAAGTCCATTTTGCCGCAGTGCTCGCATTCACGTTCCTGACCGGCACTTCTTCCGGGAACAATATTCTCTTTGTTGCAGTGATTGCAATGGAAACGAAATTGGGCGGCCATCAGGAACAATACTTATCTTGCAGGAAACGATGCTGATTCTGGCGACTTTGTCGGTGGATATTCACCGATCGCGTACGTAATTGAAATGTCCAGTTTATCAACAATTGAAGACCGCAGTAGGCCGTTTTGCCGCAAGGGCAAAAATGAGATTCTGCAATATCTCGTAGGGATGGGATGAGGCCGAAACAAGTCGACAAAGGCGTAAAGTTTCTCCAGTCGGAATTTTGCTGAGGAATGGGCCAAATGCTATCAGTTGAGAACGGCAAATACCGGAAAAGTTACTGGACCTTCATATTCCGTTGAGTAAAATCTACATACCGATATTCAACGCTCTTGCTGATACAGCAGCCCATTAATTTTGAAGGCGGTAGAGAATTCGGACAAAACCCGGGAGCTGGGTTTTTTAAAGAGCAAGGTCTGCAGCAAATCGGGCATTCTGTCGCCAAACGATATGGTTTGGAACAGATACGGCTTGGCGAACCTGAGCGCAACCACGGAGTGTGGCCAATTGGCAATTGTCATTGGAAACCGGAGAGGGTTGGGCTTTTTTTATGGGCTGACGTTTTCGTTTCCAGAAAACCAATGTCACCCGAATTCGGTTCGTGGGCTAGTGTCTGAAACATTCGTCAGATTTAGTGTGACTTGGGCGTTCCCAACACTTGAATGGATTGACAGGGGTTGGAGTGAGTTTGAAACGTGAAACGGTGTTTGAGCCACAAACCAAATCAAACATTTGGCATGTTGGCGATTCATCGGATGAAGTGTCGGGTTGTGAAGGCGCAACGACTTGAACGGTAGTCAACGCGAATGGCGTGATGCCGGATTAGTGTGCGGCTTGAATAGGTAGTCCCTTAAAAATCGATCCAATTCAGTTTGCGCTGCGTATGGGTTGTTGCGTTAACTTTGGTTCCACATGAACTGGGTTTCGCGGGCTGCATGTGTGTTGGCTTGTAATCGCCGACATTCCATAGCGGTTGGCAGGGAATGCTCACCCGAGATCAGGTTTCGAGTGAAGGTTGAATGGGAGGCTAAGTGCCGGTTTCAGCCCGACAATCGGAATCCTTTTCCAAATTTTGACATCAGACTCGAGTGACGAGTTTTGGTGGTAGACTAACTTGTTTCATTTTGGTTCCGTGAATTGCTCCCCAATTCCATATCGATATTCGCTGACTGCCGCCAATGAGCGAGTGGCCGAGTCTCTGCCGGAACCAGTGATAATGATTCCCAGATCAACTGTTCAGGAGTGTACCCTTGTACGACATTGTTCTTGATGAATTCGAAGACGAAGCAACCCGTACACGCGTCACCGGCTCGCCATTTGACGAGACCGTTGTCGGTGATGTCGACGATGAAAGCGATGATCGTGGTCATGCGTCGTCGGTCAATGAGGACGCCACTAACGAAGCGAATGATGATGTCGATTCCGATGATTTGATTTCCAGCCTGGACGATACTGATACCTGGTCCGATGACCCGGTTCGCATGTATTTAACCCAGATGGGTGAAATTCCTCTGTTGACCCGCAGTCAGGAGATCACACTCGCTCGTCGTATCGAAGACACACGTCGCCAATTCCGCACAAAATTGCTGGAGTGTGATTACGTTATTCAAACGGCATTCAAAACACTGCGCCGCGTTCATGCCGGCGAACTTCCTTTTGATCGTACCGTTCAGGTGTCGGTAACTGATCGCTTGGAAAAAGAGCAGATCCTTGGTCGTATTCCCCATAACTTGAATACGTTGACCGTTTTGCTGAAGCGGAACCGCCGCGACTTCTTGACCGCATTTTCCAAATCGCGATCGAAGACCGAGCGCAAAGCTGCGTGGAAATCGCTTGCTCGTCGCCGTCGTCGCGCAGTTCGATTGATCGAAGAACTCGGTTTGCGAACCCAGCGAATCGAATCGTTGATCGGAACGATTGAAAAATTCAGCATCGCGGTAGGTGGATTGCAGCAAAAAATTCAGGAGCACAAAGACGCAAAAGGTCCAGCTCAGGAACGCAAGCCCTGGATTCAGGAACTGCGAACCATTTTGATCGCTTGCCAGGAAACTCCATCCAGCTTGCGAAACCGAGTAGAGTTTCTGAAGAAGGTTTATTCGGAATACCAACAAGCCAAACGGGAATTGTCCGAAGGTAACTTGCGACTGGTTGTTTCGATTGCCAAAAAATACCGCAATCGCGGTTTGAGCTTCCTCGATCTGATTCAGGAAGGCAACGCAGGTCTGATGCGTGCCGTCGACAAATTTGAATACCGACGCGGTTTCAAATTCTGTACGTATGCCACTTGGTGGATTCGCCAAGCGATCACACGAGCAGTGGCCGACCAAAGCCGCACGATTCGGATTCCGGTTCACATGGTCGAGACCATGTCGCGCGTTCGCTCGGTCTCACGTCAATTGCTCCAAGAGCTTGGTCGTGAACCGTCCCTTGAGGAAATTGCTCGACGTGCTGAAACCACCATCGAAGAAGCTCGACGCGTCCTGGCGATGAGCCGCTACCCGATCAGTCTCGACCGCCCGGTTGGTAACAGCGAAGACAGTCAGTTTGGTGACTTGTTGCCAGACGGTGAAGCAGAAAATCCATCACTGGGTGCCGCTCAGGAAATGTTGCGTGGCCGTATCGATCGCGTGCTCAAAACGCTGAGCTATCGCGAACGCGAAATCATCAAACTACGTTACGGTTTGGGCGACGGTTACAGCTACACGCTTGAGGAAGTTGGCCATATCTTTAAGGTCACGCGTGAGCGGATTCGCCAGATTGAAGCCAAGGCTGTTCGCAAATTGCAACAGCCGAGTCGAAGTCAGGAGTTGGTTGGTTTCCTTGACTAGCGTAGTGGACGAGGCAGCGAGTCCTTCGGCTTAACAGACGGTCGGGACGCGCGGCAACGTTCGCGGAACCAAAGTCCACTAACCAAGATTAAAATAACCCCCTTGCGGATCATGTTCTGCAAGGGGGTTTATTTTTTTGTGTGCGCTTTTGAAAGTCCTGGGTGGCTTTCGCTCGGGACGGTTTCGCGATTCGCTGCCGTTTGAACCTTTGTTCTTCACCGAGATTCAGATCGTGAAAATCTAAAAGCGAGGTCGATACAGATTGTTCGATTCCAAGTCTGTTTGGGAATCAATCTGGTTCAATAGAATGCTCTCGTCGATTCGTTCTGGTTGGAACTGACCTATAAACGAATCGAGATTTTGTTCGTGATTGGGGTTGGCGAACGCGTTGTTGACGAGGTTGGGACGCAGCAAAATTACAGCGGTGGCGGTAAGTGCCGCGAAACCAACTAAATCCAGAAACGCCCCGCGAGTTTTCTTGAGACGCATGCGTCGCCGCGATCGTCGATTTGCGTTTCCGGTGTTTCTGCTCGCCATGACGTGTCCTCCTTGATCTGCCGTCTTTGTTCCCGTTCCCTTAGGCGTTCGATGCCCACTGATTACGGGCGCTGAGAGAATACAGTTCAAGTGCGAGTCAGTGCGAGGCGAATTTGGTAAGATTTTACGAAAATTCCGCGTTTGAGCGTTTGGTTGCTCAACCTGAAACGTTCACGTCATTCCCATTCAAACAAGGCTGTTCCTTGAGTTTACCGTCACAAGAAGAACGAGACCAAATCGCTGAACGCTATCTTGAGCAGCTGTCATACGAACCTTATCCCGTCCAGGAAGAGGCCCTTTTCAGTTGGTTTTCCGAAGAACAGGGCGTCATGGTATGTGCGCCGACCGGAACAGGGAAAACGCTGATCGCCGAAGCAGCGATTTTCGAAGCACTGCAATTGGGACGTACGGCCTACTACACGACGCCTTTGATCGCGCTCACCGATCAAAAATATCGCGAGCTACAAGAGTCTGCAGTGAAGTGGGGGTTTCGTGCGACGGACGTGGGACTTGCGACGGGGAATCGCAAGGTAAATCCCGACGCACCCATCCAGGTCGTCGTTGCTGAAATTTTGCTGAACAGGTTACTGCATGGTGAAGCGTTTGACTTCACTGACGTTTGGGCCGTGGTGATGGATGAGTTCCATAGCTTCAACGACCGCGAACGCGGGATTGTCTGGGAGTTTGGTTTGGGGTTGTTGCCCAAACAAGTGAAAACGCTTCTGCTTTCAGCAACCGTTGGCAACGCTTATGCATTCGGTCGATGGCTCGCAACAAGGCATGACCGCGAACTCAAATTGGTGGAAAGCACCGAACGCAAGGTGCCGTTGTCCTACCGCTGGGTCGCCGATCAATTGCTGGACGAACAGATCGAAGAGATGTTTGCTGCCGAAGGCGATTTGCGAATGACACCTGCACTGATCTTTTGTTTCAATCGCGAACAGTGCTGGTCGACGGCCGAATTGCTCAAAGGAAAAAAAGTAGTCGATCCCGAGCAGCAAAAACGATTGGCCACTGAACTGGAACAATACGATTGGAGCCAGGGAGTTGGTCCAAAGCTCAAACAGATTCTGATGCGCGGTGTGGGCGTTCACCACGCGGGAGTGATGCCCAAATATCGACGCATTGTTGAAGACCTGTTTCAGCAAAAGCTATTGAGTGTTTGCGTTTGCACAGAAACATTGGCCGCGGGAATCAATCTGCCGGCGCGAAGTGTTGTTTTGCCAACGCTGATGAAGGGGCCGCCGCGAAAACAAACGCTCGTCGAGGCAGCGTCGGCACAGCAGATGTTCGGCAGGGCAGGGCGA
This sequence comes from Pirellulaceae bacterium, assembly GCA_041399045.1. Classification (GTDB taxonomy): domain Bacteria; phylum Planctomycetota; class Planctomycetia; order Pirellulales; family Pirellulaceae; genus BJ22. The sequence goes on from JAWKTO010000003.1 coordinate 980,439, forward strand.
CCACAATTTGATGATCGCGGGTTCGTGTTCGCACTGGCGCACGAGGACGATGTGAAAATCCTGCGATTTCAGGAGCGAATGAATCAGATCCCAGAGGATACGAAGGATCCTAACCTGATTCGAAAGCGCAAGGAACTCAAAAAGAAGATGCCCAAGCGTCGCGAAGGCGTTCAGTATTGGAACGAGCAGCAGTTCGAGCAGTTGGTGAACAGCAAGTCAGCAGATCTGGAAAGTCGCGGGCCGTTGACCTGGCGGTTGTTGGCCTACATGTTGGACGCTTCGCCAGACGTGGATCGAATTCGTCACCTTGTCGGACGCCGCCTGCTGCAAGGCAAAGCCGTTGAGCAAGCCGAAAAACAATTGACGCGAATGCTGGTGACGTTACATCGGGCAGGATACGTTCAGCTCTCGCCGCCACCGCCACTAGTTGACGCACATGAATCAAAAAACGTCGGTGACGATTCTGATGAAACGGAAATTGACAACGATGAAGTAGTTGACGCTACAGAAGCAAACGCCGGAGGACTAACACTTGACTTGGGGCAGCGAAAATCAGACCCAGAGCCGCCGCAAAAAAAGGCAGGCCCGGAGAAAAAACAGTTGTCACCGGGGGGCAATCCGATCAAAGAACCTGACTATCGTCCGATGTCCGCCGAACCTACAGACCGCTTGCCCATGTTGCTCAAGCTCAAAGGCGTTCATCCCCTATACGCGATGTTCTTGATGAATCATTTGGGGATCGCTGATCGAAACGAAAAGATTCAAGCGATGGAAAGTTTGCTTGAGATTTCCCCATCGTTGGGTCGCGCCATCGATGTTCCCCCTTTGGATGAGATGCCATCGGGTCCGCTTGCAACGTCGCGACTGGATCCACAGTTGTTGAAATTGGGGTTGGCAACAGTCGACGAACTCAACGGGCCCGGCGAGGACGAAGATCCTCGTGACTGGCGCGATCGATTTGTCGATGGGCCGCCTCGCGTGTTGACACTTGCCCACAAATTGCAACGGATTTTTCAGTTTGACTATCCCGGTGTCGATGACCTTCACGTCCGCCCGTGCTGGGTCGCGGGAGAAATCCTGGAGTTTGGAGGCGACTTCAATCTGTACATTACGACAAAAAAGTTGCAGAAGCAGGAGGGGATCGTCTTTCGGCACTTGCTGCGCATGGTTCTGCTGATCGATGAATTTGCCATGTTATGTCCTCCCGAAATCGAGCAAGGTGTTTGGCAGGATGAACTGGGTGACATCGCGTATGCTCTGGAACAAACCTGTCGCGCCGCCGACGCTTCCAGCACCGATCAATGGCTCGACGAAGCGCGGCAAGCGAAAGGAACCGAGGTCTAAACGGTCTAAAAGTGGTTTGTTCGTTTCGTCACGGTAGCAGTGAAGCGTACATATTGTCGTCGAATAAATTTTGTTTGAATGATTGGATCGGCTACAATCGACGGTCAGCCCATAGGCAATAGTCGGATTTTCAAAAATCACTCGGGAGTCAACGTCATGTGGTCGCGACGACAATGGTTGGGATATTCATCGTTTGCGGGTTTGTGTCTGGCAACGCCGGGTTTGCTAGCCGAGGAGTTGTTGAAGACCGCCAGTTTGACTGAAGGGCCGTTTTATCCAGACAAGTTGCCGCTGGATACCGACAATGACCTTTTGATCCTCAACGATGCGTTGACCTCGGCTGTCGGGCAAATCACACATGTGTCGGGGCGCGTGCTGTCGACTGCAGGAGAGCCGATTCGCAACGCCTTTGTCGAGATCTGGCAATGCGACAACCATGGCGCCTACCTGCACTCCACAGACAGGAAACGCTGAAAAACGAGATACCAACTTTCAGGGCTATGGACGTTTTCTGACCGATTCCAAGGGACAGTATTATTTCCGGACCATCAAGCCGGTGCCTTATCCAGGACGGACTCCCCATATTCATTTTGCCGTCAGTCAAAACGGACACCGTCTGCTGACGACGCAACTGCTGATCAAAGGTGAGCCGCAAAACGAACGCGACGGAGTGTTTCGTGCGATCCGAGATCAAAAGATTCGCGACACGCTGTTGGCGGAGTTCAGTCCCGTTCCCAATTCACCACTGAACGAACTCAATGTCGATTGGGATATCGTGCTGGGGGTTACGCCTGACGAGACCAAGGTGGAAAAAATCGAAGGCGGGATTTCCAAGCCGCAATTCAACGGGCGATAGGTTAGTTGCCTTTCGCCCATAATTATTTTTCGCGAAGTCGCCTTGGTTAGTTCCTAAACCGACTCACCATCTGGGCAAGCCCGATTGGGGTCGGCCAATAGGAATGAGATCGGGGTGTTTGCTCGATCAGAAGCGACGAGTTCATTTTCCCCAGCACCACCACTAAGCGTCCAGCTGAGCGAGACGTTCCACCAAAACTTGAGTGTCCGAATGCGATTTTTCCGTCCACAGGCTGGCAACCAGCGAAGGCAGTTGCTCGCGTTCGAATGCGTGGTACCCGATCCCGGCAACGATGCCGTCCAGGATGCGGCGATTCAGTTCGGGGTTTGCACTCCACCGACCGCATTGAGCACGAAACGTCGTCGATGCCGATCGCAGCAACACCTCGCAGCGTTGTCGGTTCTGTTCTTCGGTGTAGTGTCCTTGTTCGCGCGAGTAGTCTTCGAAACGTTTTTCATCAAACGCAAATTGCCCCGCAGCTTCCACGTCGGGCAGGATCGCCAGGAACAGATCAGTCCACTTTTCTACCGAGCGACGCACTTGATTGATGCGATTGAATAGAGGCGTATTCTGCGACTGGTGATTGAGCAGGATTCGCATCACACGGTTGCGAGCCTCCAGGTGGCTGATGAAGACGCTATGAGCCATCGGCGTGAGTTCTTTCTCGCCGTTGGCATGGTCGATCGACACGAGCATCGCGCTCCAGATTCGTGTGAGCATTTCCGAGGCAACGATTTCCTCCACGATGATTTCCAGTGCCGGCCAAGGGTTGTGGCCGCGCCCGTCGGAGTTCAAGTCATGTTCGAACGTTCGCAAGGCCGTTGTCCATCGAGATGCTCGGGCCTTGGCTGATTGCCAGAATGACTCGGAAGTGGTCATGTCGGGTTCGAATGAGTTCAAGATCGTTTCGGAGTTAACCGCGACCCAGGCGGCGAATTCAATCAGTTGGCGAGCGTGCATATTTGGACCAGAGCAAAAAAGAAATCAACTTGGGTAAACAGCGAATCACGCCCGCAAGCGTGTTGGATTTTGGTTTTGTCAGGCTGGCTCGCCCGTCGGAGGTGAGCGAGCCAGCATGACGCGTTTGGTTCGAAAGGGTGTTAAGGCAAGGCGCGGGCCAAATGCTCGCTCGGGGATGCCGCCAAAGCGAAAATGCTTGATATTTCCGCGTTTTTCTTCGTGCCCGGCCGCTTTCCGTTTTTCTGCAGGACCCTGGATGTTGACAAAATGCAACCGGATTTCAGTACACCATGTTGTCGAGAACAAACTCGATGTGGCAGAAAATCAACGTAGATTGTTAGTGTTTGGTACCATGTGTTCGTTATTCGCGTTTTCCAATACGGCCTTTAATTTTCTCTCCGGGACTACTTCCAATGCACGCCTCAAAACGAATGTTCCTTCTGTTTGGACTCATGCTGGTTTTGGATTCGCAATTATGTTGCAGTCGTATGCATGCAATGCAGGAGGCGGACAGTTTTGAATCCATCCAGCAAGTGATGTCAAAATACATACTGTTCCGCTTTGAGGGACTAGACGATGCTTCGCAATGGGATGATCAAGCGATATGCCATCAATGGCACTATTTTGCCACCAAGTTTTTAGAGGATGTTAAGTTCGGACGTCAGCGTGCATTGGGCGCTAATGTTGAAGAATTGAGAGCAACTCTGGGGTTGGCCAAGTCTTTAATGCCAAGCTATTCACAGGTGCCTGAGCTCTCAGTTGAGATGCGCGAGGAATGGGCGGATTTGTTGAGTCAAGAGAATTTGCGGGTCAGTTGTATAATGCAATCGGGCCTGAAGCAGCTCGATATCATTGCAAGATATAACTCAGAACGTGTGTCCTCTGTTTTGGCGAAGGGCTTAGACGACCCGACATTGTTGACGAGTTCGAATATCATCAAGATCCTCGATCTGGATTCCAACACGCGTGATCGATTGAAACGGGCGTGCGACAAAATCTGGGAAGCCAGTCGAGACGTACAGCGTCAGCATATTGCGGCACTTCAGGAACTCGATCGCAGCCGCTGGGAGGCTTTTGCTGGAATGTCTGGATTCCAAACAGCGGCAAGGAATCGTTGCGGCCTTTGGTGAGCCAATGCCCTTCCCACACACAAAAGTCCTGCCCAGCTACTGGACAAGAAATTACACTGATCAACCCGCTTGGGATTCCGGCGATGGAATTGCCGGATTGTCAAAGGAAGAATTGAAGCATTTGACACCCGACGAAGCGATCAGCCGCGAGATCGTGTATCTGAGTTGGGTGTCATATGAGATTTTCGATCGTTTGGACTATTATCAGATGATTGAGGTCGAAGATGCGACACTCGAAAAAATCAGAAAGATTGCCAAAGAAAAGATCAAGCCACATCGATGGGTCACGAATCGATTCCTTGTAGACCGAATGAAGAAACGTTTCAAGGGTGAGACGGGTTTTCCTGGAGAGTTTCCGGAAGATGTCGTGCCGTTACTTTCGTCTGAACAGTGGCAGCGAACACGAGAGCTGGAGGTTCAGGTTTATACACGTTCGAAACATCGTGAGACGATGGGATTGTTGCATCCAGATGTCGTCGAGTTTTTCGAGATCACGCCAGATCAGGTGACTCAATTGATTCGAATTGGGCGAGAGTTTGATGAGCGAGCGAAGTCGATTTATCGCAAGATGGACGAAGAAAGCGCCGTTGCCAGTCAACTTCTCTACAGGGCGGCCGGTGAGATTCTGACGAACGAACAAAAGGCTCAGTACACGCTGATGACAGGTTTGGCATTTCCTGAGTGATTGGTCGCGGTCGCCGTCGGGAATTGAGGTGAAAAAGGCATTCCCACCGGCCTTGTGCCGGTGGAAGCCCGATCTGGAAACTAAAAAGGTCTCGTGTTTTTACCAAGCCCTTATTCGGCCTCGTTTACACCAGGGATCGGGACCGGGAAGATTTCGTTCTCCGTCGTTTGGTCGCGCAGGATCTGAATCGCCTGTGCGACGATCTCGGGATGTTCTTCGCTCAGATCGTTGGATTCGCTGATATCTTCGGCAATGTTGTAAACCTCCCATTCGGATTCCTGCTTGGGGCGTTTCAGGTTTCGTCGCAGGACTTTGTAATCGCCAATCCGCACAGCGACTTGTCCACCGTATTCGGGAAAGACCCAGACCAGCGGCTTGCGTTCCTGGAGGTCGGCTCCGCCAGTCATCACCGGCCACAGGTTTTCGCCATCGGTCTCGGCGGGAGCGGCCAGGCCCGTTGCGGAGGCCAGCGTGGGGAACCAGTCGGCAAAATGGCTGACGGTGTCGTTGATGGCACCTTCGGCAACATGTCCCGGATAACGAACGATCATCGGCACGCGAATGCCGCCTTCGTAAACACTCCCTTGTAGCCGCGAAGGCCCGCGGTGCTGTTGAAGAACCTCTGCGTCGCAGCCTCCCACATGGAAATGCGATTCCCGCCCTTCGTGAGTGGTTCCGTTGTCGCTGGTGAAGACAACGATGGTGTTGTCTGCGATGCCGTGTTCTTCCAGTTTCGCCATCACGCGTCCGACGTATCGATCCACGTCGGAAATCATTGCCGCGTATGCGGCGCGCGGGCGCGGGTGAGGCAGGTAGCCGGCTTCACCGCGATAGACAGTGTCGTCCCATTCCGCAGGGTATTGCTGCACGGAGTCTCTAGGGGGATGCATCGCGACATGCGGTTCGATGAAGGGCAGGTAGAGAAAAAACGGCTTATCGTGATTGGAGTCGATGAACTCTTCAGCCGCGTCGATCATCATTTTCGGTGCATAGGTTTGACCCGTGTATTGTTCGATGGTCACGTCCCCTGACGGTTGTTTCTGGTGGCCGGGGATGGGTTGCGGGTTGATTTCAACATGCTCATCGTTTCGCCAGATGAATTGAGCGTAATAGGAATGGGCGATGGCCTGGCAGTTGTAGCCGACAAACAAGTCAAAGCCCTGCCGGTTCGGATCACCGGTGCTACCGACCGGCCCCAGTCCCCATTTGCCCATGGCACCCGTTGCGTAACCGGCTGACTGAAAAGCTTCGGCCATGGTCAGGGTTTCGTCATGGATCGGGTGTTGCCCCTCGGTAAACTCGGGAAATGCCACCTTGGCTTGCTGATTGCCGCGGATCAAGCAGTGCCCGTATGCTGCCCCGTCATCAACACGCAGCGGCTGGGAGCATACCGCGCCCCGAATAATGCGACGTGAAACGCATTCCTTGTTGGGCGATCGCATCGATGTTGGGTGTGCGGATCTTTTCTGTCCGTAACATCCGAGTTCGCCCCAGCCCATGTCATCGGCCATGATGAATACGACGTTGGGTCGTGGTGCATTGGGCTCGTCGCCAGTCGTTGATCGAGTGACAAAGAGGACGGACAACATCAAAAGCCAAATCAACGAATTGCGCATCATCTAACCTGATATGTTCGATGGGATTACCAAGAACGACCGCCGCAACGGTGGTTACGGCCAACAGTCATTGTAATCGATTGGGCGACGGCGAGTTACGCGCGGTCCAGCAGCGATTTCAGTTTCATCGTCGTGTTGAAGTTGCGTACGGTGACTTGCTGGTATTGTTGTTTGTTCGCAGCAAGCTTCATCATCGTGGTTTTGTGGTGTTTTTGGGAGGCAGACCAGAATATCACGCGTGGGCCAAGGGAAACGGTTTCCCATTCAGGTTTCAGCTCGGGAAGCGATTTCATCAGTGCTTTCGGCGATACTTTGTTCAAGCAAAACAAGGCGTTGTGCTTTTGCGACTCATCGTGCCCCCAATCGGCATGCGGCCGAAAGTGACTTGGTGTATTGGGCTTGCGAGAGCACGGCGACGCGTCCGTGGTAGTTGAACGTTTCGCCCAAGATGCTCTCCAGTTGTTCGGCCAAGCGATCAGCGGAAGATTGACTGGAACTGAATACCACGTTGCCGCATTGAATGTAAGTTGTTACGTCGTCACAGCCCGCGTCCTCAAACGTCGCCTTGAGCTGCGTCATGGGAATGATGTTATTTCCTCCGACATTGATCCCCCGCAGCAGGGCCACGAAACGATGTTGAGACTTGGGCACAGTGGAACTCTCTTGGGCAAACAACTGTAAACGTTCGCGGTGAACGCTGGATTACAACACGTCATTGTACATTACGTCAACTTGCAATGGCCGAAGCAGCTAGAGGTTGCCATGCCTAGGGGGGCCATGCCTCGACTTGCGTGGGCATGAACATTGCAAAATGATTTTAGTTGTCAGATAGGTTTTTCAATCGCCAGGTTGAGGAAATGGTTAACAACTTCGTTACGCAAATCATTCTCGCTGGCAATCGGGGATTCTTTATAAGGATTCGTGCGCGAATGCGAGGCTCAAGCAACTTGTGGCGTGTGTTAAGCGTTTGGTCATCGGTTACGAATCGATACAGCAATGTCGCCAACAACAGGTCCTGGTCATCTTCCGGCGTTAATGTGAATGTTGTTCCGCCGAAATTTCCCACCGCCGCCCAAGGGTGTAACGGTGGCATTTTGAGGAATGAATAGCAAACGGCTGCGAAGGTTGATGCTCTGGTCCTCGGTGAGTTTGACAGAAAAGTACTGATCTCTGGTCGACGATCGCAGTCCCAGCGCCGCTTGCGATTTTTCGCTCGTAATGATTTGCCAGTGTTCAAGCACAAACTCCATTGGTTGAGAGTTTCGTTCTGGTTCAGGGAAAGCGAAGCCAGTTCAGACAATGTCAGTTGCGGCAAGTTCGGGCGACGACTCGCACCAACTGCTCGCATGGGCCAAAATGCTTCGAGCGACTCGGCGTTCAACTGATGACTTTGATTCAAAACGCCAGCTTCTGCCAACTCAAAATATGGGCTGTTTTCAGTGCGTCGATTTGTTTTGAAAGTCTTCGCGGCGTCAACTTGTGTGAATGGGGCGCACCGTCTCGGCGAGCCGTTGTAGAGCCAGGTAGGTTTCGTTTGATTCTGGTTGTGCCGGGTCCAGTCTCTGTAAACCGAGAACGAGCGATTGATAAAACGCCTCTCCGTGCTCGTCCAGAAATGCTTGATACTCAGTCTGTTTTCGTTCGTCACTGCCTTCCATCAAGCTGCCTGGCAAAAGCAAACCAGTGAACGTATTCGATACTTCGGCGGTTTCCATTCTCAAGTTCAGACTGAATAAATTGGCCCAGCGTTTCAAACGGGAGTATCGAGAAAAATGCGTTAAACGCATAATGGAATTCATCGTCGGCCTTGTTGCCACCGACGGTGATGCTCCCGTATTGCCTGACGAAGGGGCGAGTCAGTTCAATCGCTCGCGTCTGTTTCTCGGAATCGTTGGATGTCAGTTGCCCCATTGCCTTGATAGCCTCGCAAACCGTCGCTGGGTTCGTTTCAGTCTTGAGTAATCCGATCCACTCATCAAGCGTCCGGCCGTTGTAGGTTTTTAGCGGGTCTGCGGATGAGGTAGTATTGTTTGGGTAGTCGTTCGTCGGCATCGCTGCCTGGATCGCGGCAATAACAGTACGGTCGATTTGATCGGCCAAAGAATCGGAGTCAACTTGATCGTCGCGAAGCCTAGAAGATTTGTCATTGGTTTGAGGTCGCACCGATTGAAGCCAATCAATGGCAGCCTTTTGAGTCGAAGTGTCTGACTTGGCATACCGCTCAATCATTATTAACAACGAATACGTTGTGACTCGCTTTGGTTCATAGTCAGAACCACGCGGCTGTTGTAGTCTGGTGAGTCTAATGTATTCAAGAATTCGGTGCCTTGGAAACAGATTCTCTGATTTCCAAAGCCACTCAATTTTAGTGGATGAAATGTCTCGAAACGGTTGTTTGGACCCCGGTGATATTGATAGCGATCTTCACATTTGCTGCCCATTCGTGTTGACGTTTGGCAACAACAAGTAAGCGAGTAACGCATCGCAATGATTGTCGGTGTCTGCATTTGCCAACAGGCTTAGTGCCCAGACGATTTGCTCGCCCTCCAGCGGTTCTGGAATTCAGGATTTCAATCTGTGCTTGAAGAACCGGGAAGTAGGTGGTTTACTCGAGGTACAAAGCCAAAATTGTGCCAGACAAATTTTTAGATCCGGCTCAGAAACAGATAAATACTTGCTTTCGAAAATCGGAGCTGTAGTTTCGGCGAACCCATACCGTAAGCAGTCCAAAAACTAGTTCGCTGCGCCAACCAATAAAGCAGTCCGCAATTCGGCATTGACGTGCTCTTTCTCAATGCGTGCAATCCAAGCGATACTGAATCGATCGATGATTGAGGCAACAAAATTCTCAAACGGCTCCTTGCGTGCCGTTGAGACTGTTGAACAGATGGGCGGAGTTACAAAGACTCGCTAAGAATTTCATGCTTCTTGCATTGCCTGCAGCCAGTTCATCCAAGTAAAACGTTTCTATTGCATTGAAGTCCTGATAGGAAAAGAATGCGAGAAGTGAATTTTCAAAATCGGCGTAGATGCCTTCCTGCGTCAGGTTTGCATCACCCCGAAAATGTGCTAATTCACGGATTCGTTTGAGTGCCGGCTCAAGTCGCGTTTCATCGCCCTCAACCAGAGCACCAGGCCGCCATGGATCGCCTCGCCAAGTAGTTCGGCGTTGGTCTCGGTGTCCAGAATGTGCAGCCACTCGTCAAAGGTTCGGCCGTTAAAGACGCGGTCGCTGCCAGTGCTTGAATCAGAAAGCGGCTTCGTTGGCGTGTTGCTTGCAATAGTGTCGTTCGAGTCGCTCGGGACCTTGGTAATCGTCACCACCCGTTTGTCGCCGCGAGTCAACGTGAGTTTGTTGGGTGTGATCGAGTATTGGCTCTCGCTCCCCGAAGCGGTGATGGAATAGTTTCCGGCAATGATGTCGACGTGCTGCTGCGTGGACGTGTCGATCACTTGGACCAGGTCGCCGTTCTGCAAGACCTCGACTTTGATATTCGGATCGTCGGACTCGATGATCAGTTCGCCGTGGTTAGTCACGATGCGAATGATGTCGTTTCCAAACAAAAGCCCCGCAAGGGTCAACATGCCGACGAGTCCCACGGCAACATAGCGTCCTATCGGGAACCGCCGAGAACGTTTCGGTTGAGTTGCCGATTTCTGCGGTCGTGCGCACGGGATTGAGACGCGAAGGGCCAGCGTTCGCGAGGTAGTTCCAATGCAGCGGATCACATCCCGGTCGACTCTGGCCGGTTGTCCGGTTGTTTCTCCAACAATGTCAAAATCAAATCGGACAGGTCACTGCTGATCGCGGGATTGAGTTGTTCGGGAGGCGTCGGCTGATCGTGCTGAATCGCTTGAAGCGTCGCCAGAACTCCGCCTGCTCCAAACGGAAGTCGACCGGTAACGCAGCGATACATCAGGCAACCAAGGCTGAACAAGTCGCTGCGCCCATCGAGCTCTTGCCCTCGCGTCTGTTCGGGCGACATGTAATTGGGCGTCCCGGCCAAAACGCCCGTTGCCGTGAGTTGCGAGTTCATATCCGCCACGCGCGCCAAACCAAAATCAAGGAGCTTGATCTGGTTGCGGCTTGTATCGATCCAGATGTTCGCGGGTTTGATATCGCGATGAACAATGTTCTGGCGGTGAGCCTGCTCAAGTGCTTCGCAAATTTGCCGGGATATCGAACGGACTTCGTCTTCCGCCAGAAACGTTACCTCCGCCAATCGATCCTCAAGCGGCAGGCCGGGCAATGATTGCATGGTCAGGTAGGCAAGGCCGGAAACTTCGCCGACGTCAAAGATCGTGATCACGTTTTCATGATCCATCTGAGCCGCAGCACGAGCCTCGCGCAAGAATCGTTTGCGCGCGGCTGCACCCAACGACGGCCTGAGGATCTTGATCGCGACCTCCCGATTCAGTCGCTGGTCGATCGCAGCAAAGACGACGCCCGTACTGCCGGACCCCAGCAAATCATGCAGGTCATAGTGCCCCAGTCGTCCAAGTGAACCGTCGACCTCGCTCGGTGAAAGAAGCCGCAGCACTTCGGCCGCGCGGTCTTCGGCCAGTGTTGTCGATTCATCGTCAGGCAAGTTCGTGAAACGCTCCGATTGAATCCGTTGGATCAAGCCCGCCATTTTTTCCTGGCTGTCGGCAGTATCAATCTCCACGGGTGGAACGTCGGGCGCTTGGTTGCGTTCAAATTCACGAATCGCTTCGTGCAAGGTGTCGCCGTTATCGTTTACAGCGCCCCGAAAGGTTTCTTCGCAGACATTGCAGGCATCCAGGTGTTGTTCCAGCTCGGTGGCTTCGCCCGGCGGCAACGATCCAGCCAGGTAGCGATCGATAGCGTCGGTTTTGGGGCAGGTTTTCGCGTTCATTTTGTGGATTTCCGTTTGGGTGTCTGTTGAGGACGCGAAAGAGACTATGCCGATGCAAACCGTATTTTGTATCGAAAACGAAAAAATTTCATCAAAATGAAGAAAAACGCGAATTCAACAGGGCTTTGCGGGGTTTCCAAGATGCATAGTGACAGTGAATTGATGGGGTTTTGGTCGGAAGAATCAGATTTCAGGCTGGCAGTCGGGACTACTGTGTTTCAGGCTGGCAGCCTGAGCTACTTTGTTGCAGGCTGGCAGCCTGGGCTACTG
>JAWKTO010000004.1:0-570000 GCA_041399045.1 Pirellulaceae bacterium
GTGAACTAGCCGCAGGCGATTCACTGATGGTAATGGAACGAGATAAATTGGACTGCGTACTGCAAAAGCCATGTGAAGATGAGCGATTGGTCGGCGAGATTCGCCAAATGATGGAACGTCGCAACAGTTTGAGCAAACGCCTGATTTCGATGTTCGGCGTTTAACGCTCGAAAAAACCGACCAGGTTTATACACCTGAACTGATTTCCATTTGCGACAAGAGTTGATTCATGAGTTCTACCACAACCGTATCTCGAATGACCGACATCGAACATTCGACGCGTCTGGAGACCATGGGACGACTGGCAGCAGGCGTTGCCCACGAAATCAATACACCATTGCAGTATGTCGGTGATAGCCTACGGTACATGGAAACCAGTTTTGGCCATTTGCACCCCCTGCTCTCGCACGTCGAAGAATTGTTGCAAGTGCTCAACGAGCACAAGTCGGACCTTTCCCCCGAATTAAATGCGGTACTCGAAAGCCTACAGCTAAGAAAAATTCGCTCGGCCGCAACTCAAATTCCCGAAGCGATTCAGGATGCGCTGACCGGCACCAAAGCCGTTTCGACGATCGTCCAAGCCATGAAACAATTTGCCCATCCCGGCGCCAACAAACGGATGGGTACAGATATGAACCAATGCGTTGCAACGGCGGTGACATTGGCGAAAAATGAATACAAGCGAATTGCGGACGTCGTCGTCAGCGGAGATCCAGATTTAAATCTCGTCGACTGCGTAGGTCCCAAAATAAGCCAGGCCTTTTTGAATCTGATTGTAAATGCTTCCCATGCGATTGGTGAGCGTTTTGCAGGGACAGAACAAAAGGGACTAATTGAAATCAAAACACGCAATTGTGACAACTCTGTAGAAGTCTCAATTTCAGACAATGGCGGTGGGATTCCATCTGATCTGTTGTCGCTCGTGTTTGAACCTTTTTTTACGACAAAAGACCCAGGTGTCGGCACCGGGCAGGGTCTACCATTTGTTCAATCGACTATCGTGAATGAGCACCAAGGAAGTATTGATCTAGAGAACCGCGAAGGGGAAGGCTTGACCGTGAAAATCCTTTTGCCTTTGAAGTAGAGCCTAAAATTCTCTTCGATTCACCTTAGATAACCTTGAGCGCAATCATGAAACTGTTACTAGTCGACGACGAGTCTCTCGTCTTGCGCGCTACCTCACGCGCGATCTCAACCAACGAACCTGACTGGGAAATCATTACGGCTGAGTCAGCAGCCGAAGCCCTTGGGCTCATCAACGCCCACGAGTTCGATTGCGTGGTAACCGATGTGCAGATGCCGCAAATGGACGGTGTCGAATTGCTGGACGAAGTGCGAAGGTCTCGCCCAGAACTAGTTCGAATTATTCTCTCCGGCCAAATGGACAACAAGGTTGCCCTTCGCGCGATCCAGCCAATGCATCGGTACTTGAGCAAACCTTGTGATACCGATCTATTGATCTATGCCATTGAAAGTTCGACGACGACGCAAAACCTCTGTCATGATCCGGCGCTAAAAAAGGCTTTGGGCAGTCTTTCAACGCTGCCGACTCTCCCACAGCTATATCAGGAAATCTGTTCCGCGATCGACGATCCTGATGGAAACTCTGACGACGTCGGAAAAATCATCCAAAAAGACCCCACAGTCACGGCAAAAATTCTGCAGGTCGTCAATTCGGCATTATTTGCATTTTCTCGCCGAATCAACTCGATTGAAAATGCAGTGTCGATTCTTGGCTTTAGCCTTATACGCAGCTTGGTTTTGACCGCTCAGATCATCAACGACGGTCTGAAACCAATCAAAGGACTTTCAGCTCAAATGCTGTTCGAACATTCCTTTCGAACCGCTTTGGTTGCGCGCATTATTGGAAGGCACGAGCGAGTTTCAACCAAGGAACTAGAGGCGGCGTTCACCGCTTCGCTGCTTCACGACCTGGGCAAGGTCATTTTGCTTGACCGGTTGCCTGAAAAACTGGAAGAGTCCATCGCACTTTCCGAAGCCGAAGGCATTTCTATTGCTGATGCTGAAACCAAAGTCATTGGCTGTAATCATGCGGCCGTTGGGGGCGCGCTCTTGCAAATGTGGGGCCTGGCACAAGAAACCATTGAGGCCGTCACCCTACATCACAACCCGGGGCTTTTAAGTCCCTCGGACGATACCAACCTGTCGACCATTACTTTCGCCGCCAACCAAATCTCAAATCGGAGAACATTTCTTCCGTATGAGCCAATCTGGAAAGATCGATTTGGAGATGATGTCGCCAAACGATTCTTGAAAAAATTTCAGGAATGGGAACAGGTTGTTATTCGGACCGAAGAAGAGTATTGATCCGACTCTAGCGAGAAGCAAATTGGTTAGTCGGCCACCGCAGGCTCGAGCTTTCCGGTAGATTGTTGGCGCGATGTGTTGGCAATTCGAACGAATGACTCGAAGTCGAATCGTTCGGAAGCATCGACCGCACGATGAGAGTGAACAACTCGACCGTCGACCATGACAAAGACACCGGGGAGTTGAAACCCATCGCCACGGATTTTGCCGATGCCATGTCCTTGCAACGCAGCCTTGATACCTCGTAGGAAGACGCGAAAGGAAAATAGTTGTTTCCAATTGCCACGTTCCAGTCCGAACGCGCGATACAATTCGCATTCGGGATCACTGAAGTGGTGGAAGTAATCGAGATCGTATCTCGACAACATGATGGTTCCCTCGAGCGGGGTTCCCATATGGACGATCGCCACGGCAACATTGCTTTCGGCAAGTAATGATCTTAGCTTTGCCAAATCCGTAAGCGTTTGCCGGCAAAAGGTGCATCCGGCATGTCGCAAGAACACGACGACGGTCGGTTTTCGAAACGAAAGTTTATCCAAGGAATCACCGCGTTGGCACTTCACGGAGTTCGTTGCCAATTCGTTTGTACAACGAAACGACGGTGAATGGGCAGGGTCAGAATTCCAATCCCAGACGCGGTAGAGTATCAGCGAAAACGGGATCCACCAAATCAGATCGTTGAAAACCAATTGCAGCAGCATGGAACCTGGCAAAAGATCTTGATACCAGGACCAAGCAAACCCTATCGGCCCCAGCACTTTGCCGATCAGCCCCACCAACACAATTGGCCAGTGACGCATGGGAGCAGACGCCGCAATGGCATATCCAATCCCATAAACGCCGACGATCATTCCAATGCCTTGCCAAACTGGCGGGTAGTTCAGAGGCTCGGCGCCGGACCATGTCCACGAGAGGTTCGGCATGAAAACGACCCACGCACCCCACAGCAAATTGTACATCGCGGCCATGTACAACGTGGTGGACATCCAACTTGGGGTGCACTTGCTCATTCGTTTCCAAAGATTCTCATCTAGTTTGACTTCGACGACATCAATCGTATTCATTGGGTCCGTCGAAGGACGAGAATTTTAACCATTTATCGCTCAAAAAGAAGAGAAAATGAGCATATTACCGACGTTCTTCGACGATCCCCAATTCGGCCCCTGACAATGCATTAACCGAAGCGTCGGTTAATTGAGATTAACCAAACAGCAATTAGAACGGCACCGGGAGTCGCGGCCAGTAGAACTTTTGTCCACCGAAAGCCCCCACCAAACAGGACGCTTCCAACGACTGTTGCCAGAATCCAAATGCCCAAAAGAGCAATAAGCGCCGGAAGCAAACGACGACCTTGAACCTCGCGATTGGAGCGGGATTCAGACATTAGGCCTCCTGTTTCAGCCATGGCATCATATTTCGCAGCTCGGCACCAACCTTCTCAATCGCTAAAGCCTCTGTGACCTGACGTTGCTCCTTGATCGTCGACTGATTGTTTTCGCACTCGGTTAAAAACTCTTTGGCAAACGCACCCGAACGAATTTCGTCCAGCAAACGCCGCATGTTTTCACGGACATGCTCATCGATAATCTTCGGGCCACGCGTGACATCGCCGTACTCGGCGGTCGTAGAAATCAGGTCGCGCATCGAGGCAATCCCGCCTGAGTGCAACAAGTCGACAATGATTTTGAGTTCGTGCAGGCACTCAAAATAGGCCAACTCCGGTTGGTATCCTGCGGAAACGAGTGTCTCAAATCCCGCTTGAATCAATTGTGTTAGCCCGCCACACAACACCGCTTGTTCGCCGAACAGGTCCGTTTCCGTTTCCGCAGCAATGGTTGTGGGAATGACTCCCGCCCGTGTTCCTCCGATGGCCCAAGCGTAGGCCAGCCCCACGCGAAAAACGGTGTCGGAATCTGGACCTGGATCAACCGCGACGAGGCAGGGAACGCCTCCACCATTTTCGAACTCGCCGCGCACCATGTGCCCTTGGCCTTTGGGGGCAACAAGCAGTCGATGGCAACCAGCCGGTGGTACAACGAGTTCGTAGTGAAAACTGAACCCGTGACACGTCAGGATGATGGCGCCCGGTTTCAGATTAGGCAGAATTTCGTTTTGAAATACCGATTGATGCAATTCGTCAGGAACCATCAGGCATACAATATCAGCTTTTCGTACGGCACTGCTTACTAACGTCGGCTGAAAGCCATCGGCTTCCGATTCCTGCCATCCGCGTCCGCCAATTTTTTGCCCGATTACAACGTTACAACCGCTGTCGCGCAAGTTGAGAGCATGAGCCTGACCTTGTGCTCCATAGCCGACGACCGCGATCGTTTTGTCAGCGATAAAATTTGGATCAACGTCGGTCTCGCGATAAATTTTGTTTTCGAACATAGGCCACGACTAGTTGAAGGCGGAACATTCGAGTTGAGCCTGTTGCTCAGCCAGTTTGATGATCGCCGTAACGTGATGTAAATCCCCAAATCCCATCAAAACGACGGGGCAGCTCAAATGGAATCTTGCTCCCCGCAGGATGTCAATTTTACGAGATACAAAACTTGCAACCAAGCAGGGGGGAGTGTTTGAATGCGACGTGACCTGAGGTAACGAAGCGAAAAATCGAGTACACTCAATGATCGTAACTGAGCGAGGCAAAGCGGAGTGGAAGTACTATCTCAACACGAAGAGGATTTGCGATTCGTTGAGATTCGCCAGTTTGACAACATGACAGAATATTCCTGACATAAGACAAATGTTCTCCCGGAAAAAGAAATCAGAATCTCGATCGGGCATCGGTTTTCGGTATGTCTCTGCAGTTGGGATCATTGTGATTTTGCTGTTGTTTATAAATGGATTGTTGGTCCGTGCATTCGTCAACGCCAACATGAGTTCCGATGGCGATGCGGATCTGCGATATTCTCAGGCGGTTCAATATTTGATGCCTCTTGTATTGATCATCGTTGAATTCTGGGTTTTTGATCGTATGGCTCAAGCCATTCGGCGCCGTTAGGTTTTTCCGAAATACTGAGGAACCGTTCAGATGCCAAACGTCTGGAGACCTTATTGCCAAATGCAAACCGCAAAATTGCCGCGTACCGTGGTTTCAACGGAAGGCAACTGCTTGGTTCTGGAAGACGGCACACGTTTGGTCGACGGTATCAGTTGCTGGTGGACAACCTGTCATGGTCATCGTCATCCGCACATGATTTCGGCGGTCGAGCAACAACTGCATGTGATGCCGCACGTCATGCTAGGTGGTTTGACACATCCTCAGGTTGAACGTCTTGCAGAACGCATTGCCAAAATCTGCCCCGGAGATCTTGACCACGTTTTCTTTTCCGATTCCGGTAGCGTTGCGGTGGAAGTCGCCATGAAAATGGCGGTACAGTTCTGGATCAATCAAGGCGTGCGCGGCCGCGATCGATTTTTGTCGTTTGTCGATTCCTATCACGGCGATACGACCGGCGCAATGAGCATCTGCGATCCGAACGATGGAATGCATGCCCACTTTAAGGGGTTTCTGCTGGAGCAATACCCTCGTGCCATACCGGTTAGCGAGGAAGAATTCGCGGAATTCGAACACTTTGTTCTGCAGAACACGGAATGTTTGGCGGGCATTGTGATTGAACCACTCGTACAAGCTGCCGGCGGCCTGCGGTTCCATACGCCTCAACAATTAAAACGTATCGAGTTTATTGCCAGGGCTCACAACCTGCTGTTGATCTGTGATGAAGTTGCGACAGGATTTGGCCGAACAGGCAAAATGTTTGCGTCGGAAATTGCGGACGTGGTTCCGGATATTATGTGTATCGGTAAAGGGATGTCGGGAGGAATGCTGGGCATCGCCGCGACGGTGGCGCGGCGACACGTTTTTGATGCGTTCCAAAGTCAGCGTGATGAAGATGCGTTGATGCACGGTCCCACATTCATGGGCAATCCCATGGCATGTGCTGCAGCAAATGCGTCATTAGACCTTTTTGAAAATGAACCTCGGCTGAATCAGGTAGCTGAAATCGCTGCAACATGTTTACGAAAGCTGGAGCCGCTGCGCGGAGCACCACATGTTCGCGACGTTCGCGTATTAGGTGCATTTGCAGTGGTCGAGGTTGAGTGCGTTCTGGATCAAGACTACTGGATGACGTTCTTCGTCGAACGCGGAGTCTGGCTGCGTCCCACCCGTGACGTTTTTTACATCGCGCCTCCGTTTACGATCCAAGCAGCCGAACTGGATACGCTTTGCGACGCGGTCGTCGAAGCTGTCCACCGCCTTGAATCACATTTGAAAACGTTTTAGGCGCCTCAATGATTTCCGGCGAATTATCTTGCAAACTTAGTAGCGTTTCTGCTTTTTCGCAGGATCAAAGATCCCTATAAAACCTGCAAAGAACACGAGTGCTGGAATGAATGCCGCCAGAATTGTAATCGCAAAAACTTCGACAACAGAACTCGGCCAATAATCGTCAACAAATTGGTCCTTGGATTGGTCCGTTGCCAATGTCGTGTAGAGCAGTACCGCGCCACACATCATCAGGACAAAGATAAAAAACGCTCCAGCTACTCCCGCGTTTGAAAACGCATTATTCGGTTGCCCGCGACCTCGTGACGCTTCGCCAAATGCCATAATTCCCTTCAACGCGAAAAATGCAAATGCGAGAGAACCAAACCCCAATAGCCCGCCAATCAATACTCGCAAGCCTGCGTGAGCATAAAGGCTTGTATCGACTCCTTGAGACATCCAATGTAGAGCCGTACTACCGTAACGAATCATCATTACAAAAGAGATGATCAACAAAATGGCACACTCCAAGAGCGCACCAGAGCAAAGGATAACATTCAGAATTGAATTGGTTGACTGGCGTTTCGAAACCGCATTGTGGCTTGCCGCAAAAGCATAGTCCATCGGCGCCCTCTCCGCGGTCGCGGCCATTGTGCTCATCGACGGGCTAATTGTTGGAATTTGCTGATAGGAAACAGAGGGAACATTTTGCATTTGCACCGACAAGTCGTCAGCTTGTATGATGGAACCCGTCCCTGTTTTCTGTTCGCTGATGTTAACCTGGTGCACCGTTTCAGCATTGCTATCGATCACCTGATGATGTGATTTTGATCTTGATGACTGCCGTTTTCCTTCATCAAGATCGATTTGTTTCGTCATCCAAGCATCATTTGCATTATCCGGCTGTTTCGTTTGCGGGACAGCCCTAGGGCTTGCAGACCGCTTCTCAACAATCTGCAACGAATCGTGGAGACTTTCCTCGATTTCCAACGAGTCGCCAGAATCAATAACCAATCCGGCAATTGACATCGCGGAACTATCAGACTCACGTTGTCCAAGACGCAAGACCTTTCCGCAGAAGCACTGGATTCGTTTCCCCAGATATTTCTTCTTTACATTTTCGAATTGTTTGCCACATCCCGGGCAACGGAAGCTAATAGGCATTATTAATCCTGTTCTGGCAAGTAAGTCTTATGGAGCGTCAATAACTCATCCGAAAGGCAGGTTTCTTAAATTTCAAAGGAAACCAACCGGACAGTCTATTGTTCGCTAATAATCTATGGCGTCAAAGTTTCAATTTTTTGGCGTGTAGCTGCTGGGGCAGTTCCCAGCGCCAATTCGATTTCGCAGGCGGAGGTCGATTTGTTCACAAAGGAATCAAATCCATATCCGATTTCGCCTTGAATCTTTCGATTCCTTCCGTTCCGAATTCCCAATTTACCTGCAAATTCCCGGAGAATCAATATGTTTTGGGTTTTTGGCTGTTGTCAGTCGACATTTGTTCAAACATCAAATTTTTAAAAAATCCGGGAAAAGCCAACTCGAGGTCAATGTTGCGAAGTGGCGAAAATTCGCCCGCGAGGGCAATATCGTTTGATACTGGAAATTGAGCCGCAAAGTGCAATTTGATTTTCTTCTGAATACGGTCTGCGGATTGCAAAACATCGAGCTTATTGGCGAACTCGTGTCACGACTCGTTTCCTCACATTGCGAGCGAGATTTGATTTTTTCAGTGCCGTTTCTGCTTCGTCTTGCGATCCAAAAGTTCCCAAGGTTTGCCACGTCTTTGAACCGGCTGGCAGATATTGCGCTACATACAACAACTGAACATTGTTGCCTGCTGGCGGATTGTTTCGAACAACCTGAATGGTCTGACTGACGTTTTTTTGGGCAACGGTCAGGCTCGCCCCACCCGTGCTGATACCATTGCCAAACGCCTTGATGTTGTAGGACCCCGAGGGAATATTCGTCCTGTAATAACCTTGGGCATTCGTGGTCCCGGAACTGATCGGATTGGGGGGAGCCCGACCTGGGGCCTGGGAGGGCAAAATCTGAACCGACGCTCCGCTGACTCCTTTGCTCTGTTGATCGACAACATGCACCGTCAACAATTGTTTGACTGTTCCTGCATTGTCGATGCCAGAATCAAGCGGTTGCAAAGCGATCTGTTGAGTCAAATCTTGCTGCCCCACGTTGATCCTGAATGACGCTGTTCGATAACCCTCGTGACTTACATTTACGGTGTACGAACCCGGAGCCAACTTAACCCGGAAGTGACCTGTGGCATCCGAATTCCCCTCAGCGCTATCTTGGTTTCCCTTGATCGTCACTCGCGCATTCTGCAGCGTCGTCATCTGACGGGCCTGACGAACGATCGTCAAATCAACCAGGTACTGTGACGCCCTCGAGGGCTCAAGTGTAAACCACAATTCGGGCATCCCGTTGCGAACCCGAATATGGTCGTCACGCGATTCAAATCCGCTCGCGCTGACGCGCACATTGTAATCTTGTGGCGGAAGGTCAATTTTGAACGCACCGCCTTTGTCAGTCCGGCAAACACGCATTGCGCCTGGCAGGCCACCTTCGTCTGGAAACGTCCAAACGACGGAAGCATTCGCAATCGGCTGGTACCGAGTCCAGTCGGGAACTTGATTTACCGCTCGACCGATGCCACGGCGATTCGACTTTTCGGTAACCACCCAACCCGACACTGGGATGTCCGTTGCGACGACCGCTCCACGCTCCAACGTGAAGTTGGCATCGCCCATGCCATCAAACACATTGACGACTGCCGTCTTCGTTTGGAATCCTGATCCTGCGGGAGGTGTGATCGTCACCTGGTAGCGCGTCAGTGGCAGGTTTAGCTGATAACTGCCTTTGCTGTCGGTAGTGACTTCTCGGTTGATCGTCATCTCGCCAACCCTGCCGGACCATTCCAGTTTGGCCCCCGCGATAAGCGTATACCCCATCATGCCGCGCGGTGGTTGGTAGTCGACGATTCCTTTGACCCAGACCGATTTGGGTTGTGGCTCTGCCGCAGGAGTCAACACCAACCAAAGGTCTGCCATTTTCTCGCGAACGTCAATATACGTTTCCAACTGCTCAAACCCCTTCGCCTTGACGACCACTCCGAATCGTTTTTGTGGCAAGTGGTCAATTTTGAATTTTCCACTTCGATCAGTGGTTACGGATCGAATCGCACCAGGCAAACCGGCTTCGTCTGGGAATCTCCAGAGCAGCGTCGCATCAGCTACAGGCGAAAAATTGTTCCAATCAGGAATCGTCGCGATCACAGCACGGCCGCGATTCGGTTTGCCCTTGGGAGTAACGACCCAACCGGAAACGTCCGTGAAGGCGTCGACGGTCCGTGACTGCAATTCGAAGTTCTTCTGTTCCATGCCCGGCAAGACGGTAACAGTCTCAACAGTTTTTCGGTATGGGCTATTGGCGGGAGGTGAAACCACAACCTGGTAGCGACCAGGCGGAAGATCAATCTGGTAACGACCGTTGTTGGCTGTGCGAATTTCATATTGTCCCGATGTTCCTTCCACGCCAGTCCAATGCAGTTGCGCATCAGCAATCAATTTGTAGTTTGGAGATTTCGGGGTGGGGAAGAATGAACAACGCCGGTAACGAGTTGCGCTCGCGGCGGAGGTAGTGCCTCACGACTCAATTCGAGCTTGGCACCCGTCGTTCCTGTGCCGCTCACCAGGAGCTTGATTGCGTTGGGAGAGTAGCCTGGAGCATTGCCCGCAACCAGGTGTCCGCCTGTGCTGGTTGTCGTGAAGCGAACCAATCCATTTGAGTCTGCTCGATCTCGCGATAAAACGTTGCCATTGCGATCGGACAACGAAACTCGCGCGTTGGCAATCGGCTCACGAGTCAGTTTATCCAGAACCAGAATCTCAATCTGTCGTCGATTTGGTTCGGGGGCCATCGGGCCACTGACGTGAAAGTTCTGAGCCATATCGCCAGTAACCGACACGGCGTTGTTTACCGATATCGCAGCGTAGCCATCGTAGGTCTTGATCACATCGACAACGTACTCGCCCAAAGGTAACGTGACGCTATATTCGCCCGACGGTCCCGTTGTCACTTCGGCCGCAATCGTTGAATCGTCGTAACTCACTTGTTCGGTGGTCGTGGAATCCGCTTCGGATACGTTAATCGAATAGACCGGCTGCTTGTAGCGCCAACGAACCACGGCTCCCTCAACAGGACGATTTCCCTGCTCCGGATAGGTCGTAACGATTCCAGCGACGCGGGCATCAACGCGAGAGACCGCACCTTGGTACAACGCAAAACGCTGCGTCGACTGTTCCGGCGAAAATACAATTTTCCGCTGCGCTGGCATGTAAGTGTTGTGTGTGATCCCGATGTGATAGTGCCCGCCATCAAGCATGTTCGAAAACGTTGCCCGACCACTTGAGTCGGAAGTTGTTGTTCGCGAGCCACCCCCAGCCTGCTGCAATTCGACCGTGGCATCGGTTACCGGCAATCCATACTTCTCGTCAACCAGAACGACGGTCAGCAAATCAGTCTCGATCAGCGGTGCGCGATACATGGGGATTCGCACCAACGAGTGTTCCGCGTCAAACTCAATCGTTCGCGAAACGGACAGAAACGCGGGATGCGAAACGGTTAACGCATACTGCCCAAACGGTGCATCGGAAAAGCGTGCGATTCCGTTATCATTCGTTACGTTGTATCGTGCCTCGCCTCGCGTGTTAATCAAACGGACCTTTCCACTTGCAACAGGAATCCCCAGTTTTTCATCGAACAGCTCAACGGCACAAACAGTTGTATTGGCAGCGCGAGTCAGACCGATGGCATGATTGGGTTCGTTCGGAGTGAATTCGATCGATCGCAACTGGGATTGATACTTGGGGTGACTGGCTTTCAACGAATACCGGCCTGCGGCAACATCAACAAAGACTGCGCCGCCGCGATTGTCGGTCGTGACCGAACGACTTGAGCCTGTTGAATCGATCAAAGTCACTTGCCCTTGGCTGATACCTGAATCGTCAACGACATCATACAAGTGCACGTTGCAACTCGCGGGCGAAGCGATTCGTTGCAACGGAAACGAGTGACGCGGAACAGTTGGATCGAATTGGGAGCCGCGATAGATCGTGACATAATCTGGGTGCGATACGCGAACGGTTATCGGCCCGCTCGCGACTCCCGACAAGGTGACGATTCCCGTTGACGACGTCGTTTCCATCCAGGTTTTGCCAGTGGAGTCAACCAATTCGATATTGGCGTTCGGAACTGGCGATTTTTTCTGAGCGTCGGATACATCCAGAATGATCTCTCCAGGCTGAGCAATGATTGCCAACTCGCGCATGTTGAACGCTGCCTGTGCGGCTCCCGACTCGGGCACGGTCAGAATCAAGCGACCATGGGAGTAGAACTCTGCGGGACTTGCGGAATCGATCTCAAAACCAGCTTTCGAAACGACGACGACAAAGTCGCCGGGGCCGGTTGAGAGTTTCGCCATTCCCTGATCGTCGGTAAGGGCTTCGATCGGTGACGACCTCAAGTCCGCGAGACTTCGAGCTGCCACGGTCGCACCTGCCAACGGTTCCTTGCCCGTCGAAACTCGCACGATGATTCCCGATGACATGGTTTGTTCGGAGGTGTCTGCGGGCTGAGATTCTTCGCGACCCGCAATGGCGTCGGCTGACGGTTCCAATTTGCGGCGCAAGCGCAGATTCACGTTGCGATGGCTACCCACTCCCAATCCAATAGGTGCCGTCATTGTGTTGACGCATCCATCCGCCCTGGCCATGACTCGATATTGTCCGGGCGCCAAGTCGAATGCAAACTCTTCACCCAATCGGACTTGAGTTGAATTGATGGGCGTCTGCTCCCCACGGAACATGGCGCTATCCAAAAGAGAATAGACTTCCACGGTGATCATGAAACCTTCGGCAGGCGCGGGCGTTTCAGGA
The DNA here is from genome assembly GCA_041399045.1 of Pirellulaceae bacterium. Lineage (GTDB taxonomy): Bacteria > Planctomycetota > Planctomycetia > Pirellulales > Pirellulaceae > BJ22. The sequence goes on from JAWKTO010000004.1 coordinate 12,556, forward strand.
ATCAACGCGACCGAGCCGCGAATTTCACTCGCCATCTCACGAGTGACGGGCGACATTTCGAAGACGTACTTCGTCTCCTCATTTTCCTGAATTTGAATTGGGTGCGATTCCGCGACGACTCGTTCGTAACCTGGAGCCACAACAGACGCTTGCCAATCACCAGCAGGCAGATCCGAAAGGCGATATTCGGTGGCTTGATCATTTCGAACGGGTGTGATGGTTCGCAGATCTCGACTGTCGATGCGTCGCAAACGGATCGTCGCGTTGTTGATCGATTGTTGTGAGTCTTTATCGACAACGTCGGCGAAGAATTGGCCGACAGTAGCAGGCGGATGTTCAAACGCAGGCTGGTTGGGATCCGTTTTGCCCTGCGTCAATGAAAAGTTGAACATCGAATAACCGCCGGATCTGGCCACGTCGAATCCTCGGCCTTCGTCTTCGTCCTGATAGCCTTCTGCCGTGACAGAATAAGTGTAACGTCCCGGTGGGAGTGGGATTTTGAAACTACCGTCTGCTTGCGACGTCGCATTGGCTGCAACGGAACCAGCGCCTGAACGAATTTCGATTGTCGCACCCGCTACGAAAGCGACGAATTTCCCGTCGGCATCAATCCAATAACGCCCCGCAACTCCGGACTCATCCTGGAGAATCTTCGCCGTTGCATTCGAGCTACCAAGTCCCATCAAGACGAAAGTCAAAATCGCAATGGTGAGTGATCGAATCAACTGAAACATTTCTTCAACTCCAATTCGTGTTTTCGGCATCCAATCCGGGCTTTCAATCGCATCGCTTTTACGGCGTCGGAAAAACGATCGGCAGGAACAAACGTGGCGCAATCAGAACGATCGGGTGACGAGGATTGGTTTCCAGAAACTCAATCTCCACGTTTACAAGTGCTGAGTCGCCTGACGACAATGGGAACATTTGCGAATTGCTTTGGAGCGGCGCGTGGCCATGTCTGCCAACGAACCGATCTCTCGCCATTCACTTGTTCCCAGCGACACCAGTTCAGGAACAATGACATCTTCACCCCCGGGGACTTCCACGATTTTGTCTTCAATGGCCATGTAGTGGTTGCGATAACGAATGCGGTTGCCGTGCCCGACACCATCAAAAAACCCAAGATGTAGCTGTGAAAAACAGTTTCCATCGCCCAACATCAGATGTTCGCTGTAGCCAAGCCACAGGACCAGGTTCGTCGTGTGGGGACCCGGGCAGATGACATAGTTGTTGAAGGGAGTACTCTCAGCCACCATCAAACCGTCACCCACAGGCACCGCGCCAATTCGAAAAACTTCTGCGTGGGTGAGCGGTGGATCTGGTAAACCATCCCACAAAAAGATTGAGCTGGAATCAATGATGTCCGTTCCGTTTTCGATTCGCGTAAAGTCGGTTAGTTGGAATGGACCAGCGAACGGTGAATGCCACACTTGTGCTGCCCCCATCTGTGCGTGTTGCAGTTGGCCACTCCCTGGTCTTGGAATCGCAACGACCATGGGAACTACAAACAGAAATGGTTGTTCTTCGACCGCGGGGTGTAAGTCCAAGCTCGTAATGTGACATTCGCGGGCCATGGGATCATTGACAACCGTCACCGACAATGGCGGCCCTGTATACAGCCCCGCCACATCGAGACGAACGGGAAACAGTGCAATTGAAAATTGTTCGACATCCATCGGGTTCCCAGACAGTTCCCACTTAACACGATAGGGACTGTCCAACCCACCAAACGTGGCTTCGTGTTTGAGGCTCACCTGATGAACTTGAATGGGACCGCCATACGGAGCAGGGAAGAATCCCCACGGCGGCCAGAACACACCGCCCGTTCCATCCATCACGTCGTCCCACCCCGGAGGCGGGGCCCAAGGCGGAGGATAAATGGGACCAGGCCCCCAACCAGAATCCCAAGTGCAACCGCAACTGCCGTCCCACAATGGCTCTGAGGGAAACCAGTCGGGGGGCAACGGCGCTTCACCTGGAAACATCGGATAACTTGGATCACTGTCGACGTAGACATCATCGCCAGCAAAGATCGCATCGCCTTCGATAATCAAGTCACCTTCGACGAGGATCACCGTTTGCCCCGAAACATCTTCATCGGAATCAACATGATGCGCGTGCCCCAGCGATTCGGGTAAGGGGAATTCCGACGAGTCCGAGTCGGGCAACTCCAATGCACCGCCGTTGACGAGATCCAGCCCCATGGCTTGACCGGCCGTCCAGACAAACGTCTCACGAGCATTCGGCGCGTTGGCAACGTAGTGACCTTCCGAATTAACGTGAACCGGCGGAATCACTCGAATGGCCTGAAGTGACATTCGATCGACATGGTTTTCGTCGCTGTCGTAAATCTTGCGGCCATCGACTTCAATCACGACCTGTTCCGGGTGCCAACGGTCGGGTGCATTACCATTGTTTGCATCGAACGCCAACATTCCCAACGAGTGACCGCGTATATCAGCCGTATCCAACGGTCCCGCCGGTAGATCAAGGTAAAACGTTTGGGGCCCCAAGTCGACGGAAAGCGGATTGAGCGGCGAACTCAACAGGTACTTATGCCCGCCCGTTTGATAGTAAACGTAGTTCGACGTGCCGCTTCCAACATGGGCAGCCGTCGATAAGGTGACTTTCAATTCCGAAACCGCTTGTCCGTCGCGCCATGGAGAGTGAAAGTTCGGATCAACGAACCAGGGATACGATCCCGCCAGCTTGCGCTCCAACAGATTTTGTTCTCGCAACATGGGCAGCAGCGATTCTTCGATGGCGTTCAACTGTTCGCGTTCCGCATCGCTTGCCAGTCCAGCGTTGGCGATCGCCCGCAACTCTTCAGCTACGGAACGGAGCGGCTCAGAGTCCGTTCGCAATCGATTCAACTGCATCTGAGCGAGGGCAAGTGCATCTTGGACCTGTACCGGCGAATCGCTTGAGCCCGCAAAGACCTTGCCGTTGATACGCAACTCATAACGTTGAAGGACCCAATCCGTGCGACCTTGAGAGCAAAGGCCCACGCGGCCGATATCGGAAACGCGAAGACCCGACAAAAGCTGCGGAGTCATCATCAGATGGTCCAGATTCGCCGAGGCATCTGCTGGTTGTCTCTGAAACACAAAGACGGCTTCGTGGCCGGGTTCGATGGCTTGTCCGATTACGGTGGTCTGATTGGGGATTGCACCAAAACGAAGCGGCGTGCCATCGGGTCGCCCCAACGGATCCAACCAAAGTGGAAAGCCAATCCCCAAATCGAGCGCAATTGGCTCAGAGAGGGCCGAGCCACTGGCATCAACCAGAATTTTGAACTCAATCAGCTCAACTGTTTCGTTGGGATCAAAGTCATCCCTTTTTGTCTCATTCGCTTTGAGCGAAACAAGGCAACCGAACAGTGCGGCCAAAGTCACAAGGAACCAAAGTCGTCGGTACATGATTCGAGCTCGCGCAAGGAAACCCGCGGAGTTCTGTGTGCACACCCTATTTGCAGAAAGCCCGCTGCATCATGCAGGCAAGGAACAGTGCCTCAAAAACGCGAGTCACTGTCATTCTGAAATGCAACACAGTCAGCCCCACACTCACGACCTCGATGTCGCTGCAACACCGAATCTGCAAAGCCAATGCCAGACCTCGAAACAATCCCGATTATTCGCGTTCGGACCGTCACTGACGAATACTACTGAGCGAAATGCGCACGTTAGGGGGCGTACCTTGTGCCATCCGTCGCGCTTTGAAATGGGTTGCGACCGGGGCTTTGTTCGATACTCTTTCAAAATGTTTCACTTGTCATTGCGAGTGTTTCGACCATCCATCGGGTTGTTTTCAGATTGATGGAGCTCGATACTGTACGCAGCACCGTTGAGAATGCTCCGGTCGCCAATGTATCGATGAAATCCGGAATCAGGATCAGCGATTGTTTCAACGGAGGTATCACAAAAGACACTGACGTACCACCGCCCCGGTGAACAATGCTGAACAAATCGATTGGTTTCATTGGTGGCGCTATCCGCTAGTTCGGTGCTGTCTGCAAATGCCAGAGATTCCTTGGCAACAAACAAACGGAGTTTCACGTGCTCATCGGCGGTCGCGATGATTTCAACCCAAGGGCGTGATTCATCCACGTCGAAAGCGAAATGGTGGTATTGAAGGTCTCCGATTCGCGCAAAATCCGGGTTATTGTCTTTCGATGTTGCGGTAATCGCTCGACGCTCGCCATTTTCCAGGGTGGGCTTTAGTTTCGGTTTGCCCGTTCCATCCAGTCCATAAAGAATACAGGCCTCCATGAGCGCCAGTTTTTCGCCTGTTATGGCACCTTCCGGATGGCTTCCAATATCGACGATGCGTCCCCTGTTTTCATCGGGATGAAATGCCCAAATGGCGGTACCGCCGTCGATTTTGTGTTGGGGAAGCTCATAGGTTGCAAGGACTTCGACATCAGGCAGGCTCGCGTCATTTCGCAACCAATTTCCGCCATTGTGGTAAACGTTTTCGACCATATTATCCGATCCAAAGTCCCGATAATGGTGCAACGGTGAAGATGATGGAATTTGGTGATTGACATTCGTTTTTTTGATTCCCGTATTGAGTGTGTTGTACGGAAACAAATGCAAATAGCCTAAGCGTCGCGGCTCACCTTGGTCGACGTTTCTTCCGGATAGAAACGCGCCTGCGCACGACCCGCAATAACTACCTCCCGCATGGCTAAACGTTCGAATTCGGTCTCGCCCACTGCGCGTCAACGATTTGCCGTGTGCCGTGGCACTGCCGCCATTCACGTAAATCAATTTGAAGCGGGGAGCACCATCGGGATAAAGCAAAACACCGTTTTCGTCGGTGTCACTGCCAATGATCATCTGGTTTTGCCATGCTGCATCCGCACCAGCATAGAATTCATAGTCTAAATTCAGTGATTCGGCCGCTGGAAGGACTTTTCTGCTGGTCAAATGTTTTCCACCACTCATGAAGATGTCTTTGTAGAATCCATCACGGCGTAGATTTGTATTTTCGTTGTGTTGTTCTCGATCAGCTGCGCCGTCGACGCATGCCTGTTCGATCAGCTGCCGAAATATGGTGCGGGGAATCGTTGTGCGATTGGTTTGCGTCAGGACCATACCGATGATCTCACGCTTGGGATCGACCCAGACATAGGTTCCGTCCGAACCGGTATGGGAGAAAGTTCCCCCTGACTCATGGACAACCCAACCCAGGCCGTAATCCGTCGCGGCAGGGCAGTGCGAAAATTGGGGAGTGGTCATTTCGTCAATTGATGCATTCTTCAAAATTTGTCCATTTTCCGAATGTCCGTGATTCAACAGCAGTTGGCAGAACAACGCATAGTCCCAAGCCGTCGAAACCATTCCCCCCGATCCGCGCGCAAACGGCCAGTCCGGTGGGTCTGTGGGACGCCAGCCTGTTTTCCAATTACCATCGTCTTGTCGAATCAAGACTGGCGACATCCTTCGACGATCAGCGCTGGATTCGTGATTGCTGCTGTCCCTCATCCCTAGCGGTTCATAAATTCGAGTGCTCAGAAACGAACGATACGATCCGGTCAACTGTTCAATCAAACCGGCCAGAATGTTGTATCCCGCGTTGTTGTACGAATAGGTTGTTCCTGGTTCGAATTCAATGGAAATTTCCGCAAACCGATTGACTTCGCGGACCATTTGCGATTCTTGCGAATTCTCTGACTCAGCCTTAAGCAATGGACGAACGAAAAGCGAGCCATATCGAAACCCACTGGTATGTGTCAGCAGATGTCGAATGGTTACTTGACGCCACGATTCGTTGTCAAACGCAGGAAGGTGTTTGCCAATCGGATCATCGAGTTGAACGGTCCCATCATCAACCAACAGCATGATGCCGGTTGCCGTCACGGCCTTGCTGTTAGACGCCATGCGAAACAGTGCGTTCGTTGTCAGACTTTCCTGATTTGCAACGTCGCGATACCCGATGGCCTCATGCAGGATCACTCGCCCTCTACGTGCGACCAGGACCACTGCGCCGGGAATCTCACGATCCTCCACAGCATGTTGGATGACCGATACGGCCCGTCGAAGGCCTTCGGGATTAACGTCTACTTGTTCGGGTGTGCCTGTTCGGAGCGTTAGCTGCGTTTCGACCGGTTCCTGTGCAAAAGCACCTTCGGCAACGAAAGCGACTATCGCCGCAATCACGCTGCGGAGAACAAAGAATTTCAAATGTGGCAAACCGGCTCTCCCAATGGAACAACGAGCGTCGCGAGTGCTATCGAATGCTTGAGCGCATTCCATTCAGTCATGTCTATTGGACCCGCTGAGTTATCGATCTGCAAGCAATTTCGTGTTCCGTGGGTACTTACAAGGCAACATTTGTTCGCAATGTAACTTTTGCTGTTCGAAGTGGGGCTGTGAAGGTCCTTGCGGCGTTGTTTGGGATTTGAGCTGGGCTCTGGTTTGCACCATTTGCGGTTAGTCTTGTTCTCGTGGGTGTACGATGCAATTGTGGCATTCCCAACAGACAGGTTGGGTTACGAGCGCAGAAAAGAAGGCCGATCACCAGGCAATTGCTCCAAAAATGAATGCGCGAAATCCATGATGGCAGTGAGAAAATTCTCGCCAATCGTAATCTGGAAAAACGATTTCGTAAAATGGCTTGCCAAGGAATCGAACCTTGTCTAACAGTTTCGAAGACTGTCGTGCGGATCCATCACACTCGCAAGCCGGTCGGGAAGAAAGAGAATTATTTTTGAAGTGTTCCTGTCAGGAGTCGAACCTGATCCGCGACCTTCGCACGGTCGCATGCTTTCCTTTACACCTCAGGAACATCTAGTTTCAGGGCGACTGATCGGAATCGAACCGACATGGACCTGGGTCACATCCAGGCTCCTGAACCAGTGCAGGACAGCCACCATCTCACGTTAAAAAACGTCTACAAAGTGTCATGCCGGAATCGAACCGACGTGTCTGGATTGGAAGTCCAGCGCTTTTGCCCCTCAGCCAATGACACAATTTTTTATTGAAACACAAAGTAGCGGGAGACGGACTTGAACCGTCGACCTCCAGGGTATGAACCTGGCGAGCGAAACCAACTGCTCCACCCCGCAGAGCGCCCAGTGAGAATTGAACTCACGACTTCTGCATGGCAAGCAGATGGGTTACCTCTACACCATGGGCGCATTCAAAATTTTGATCAGTGGTAGCCCCGGGAATTGAACTCGGCGCGAATCGGTTATCAGCCGATCCCAGGCCACCAGCCATCGACTACCAAAAGTCGGGTACCTCGGAGTCGAACCGAAATCCTCCTGCTCCCAAAGCAGGCGTGCTCCCATCTGCACCTCTACCCGAATTGTTAAAAAGTGGACAAGCAGAGAATCGAACCCTGAAACCTTGTTTGCAAAACAAAGCGCCGAACCATCGGCAAGCCCATGTGTGTTTTGGTGATGTCATCGAGCGATGCCGCGACACCGTATTACTTGCGAATCAAACGTCAGTGACTCGTGTGGGATTTGAACCCGACCTGCCTGGATTGAAAGACCAGTGACCTCACCAGAAGTCGAACGAGCCATAAATCGCGTGCCCTTTCTCGGCCTAAAAATGGCCTCAAATCAAACAAATAGGCACGAAAAAACCCGGTGAAACTGAAAGTGACACCGGGCAACGCGTTCAATTCGCAAATGGACCCAATATCACAATCCGTCTCGATGCTCACCGCCAATACGCTCTCGAAAAATCGAGACAAACGCGTTCGGCGCGTTGGCTGGTGCCATCGGAATAGGGCGAACGGAATTGGGGATTTGGAAAAACATGGCTACAGAAGTTTACAATCCTGAATGTTTCGAAATGCCGGCAAACAAGCGTTGCCGTGCTAACACCTAATCAGACGCCGCAGCAGATGAATTGTTCACACGAATTTGAATTTATTTTCGGAAGGAGAATTTGCGTTCAACAAAGTACAAAAAAACGGACACGAAAAACTCCGTGTCCGTATTAGAATTAGTTTTTAGGTGCAACAACGTCGTTAATTGTTAGCGGCGTTTTTTGCGTTCCGGACGCTGACTCGCCGGAATAAGTTCAGGGCCAGGATTTTCCAAGGCCTCTTTGACGTCGTCCTGCAGGACTTCGACTGCTTTGTCCAATTGTTTGTCAATTCCAGCAGGCCACTCCTCTGGCTCGGGCCAAATGATGTGATCAGGTACCGCACCATTCAGCTCCATATCTTGTCCGGTACCAGCGATGTACCATGCGCGGAACGGCTTGCGGATGAAGCCAAGGTCCAGAATGCCCGTGCCCCCGGTACTGATCACACCACCGGCTGTTGGAACCCCTACGAGATGTCCACGTTCAAGCGACTTGACGGCGTGGCTGAAAATCTCCGCGTTGCTGAAGCTGTTCTGATTGCACAAAACAACAATCGGCTTGTGCCAGGATGCATACACCTTGCGGTCCTGCGGATAACCGACGCCGCCACCTCGTGGAATGGTCAACGCGTGAACCGGCTGTGTCAAAATCGTCAGCAAATGGTCGGCTGTCGAACCGCCACCATTTTCACGGACATCGATCACAATTCCATCTTTGCCATTGCCAACCGCGAACAACTCACGTTCGAAGCGATAGAAGCTGGGCATGTTCATCCCTTGGATGTGCATGTAGCCGAGTTTTCCATCCGAAAGCTCATCGACCTTCGCGCGATTTTGCCGAATCCAATGCTCGTACAACAGACCGCGAGCAGCACCAAAACTGATGGGACGGATGGCGACTTCACGAGTTTCGCCGTCGGCATTCTGCACCTTCAAGACGCGATCGACATCCAACGGTCCGTTTAAAACGCTTGTCGGCTCCATTGCTGGATCAACTTCTTTTCCGTCGATCGCGATGATCACCTCGCCCGCTTCGACGCGACTGCGATCTTGATCGGCGGGACTGCCATAGATAACATCGCGAACTTTCCAGCCTGGGCCGTTAAAATCTCGATCGAAGCGGAGACCAAAGTGGGCCGTGGTTTCACTCCAACCGCCGTTTCCATTTCGTCCCCCGCCCGAACGATCAAAGAAGCCCATGTGCGAGGCGTTCAATTCGCCTAGCATCAGATTTACGACTGTCGCAAACGCACTATTGTCTGGCGCGTTAGCAGCCATCGATTTGTATTTGCGTCGAATTTCGCTCCAGTTCAGGTTGTTCATATTCCCGTCATAAAACGTATCGCGCATCTCGCGCCAGCAAAGGTCAAACGCAACTTCGTACTTCTTGGCAATATCGAATTGATGCCGCGCCGAGAAGCCGTAACTTTCTGACTTCTGACCATTGTTGGTTACACTTGCCGGCACACCATTGGCCAGCCAAACAATCTGGTCGCCCTTCTCCAGCCAACGCGGGTTGGATCCGGTCGATGCCGTCAAAAACTTTGGTTGCATTTCGTCAGGCGGTTCAATCGTGTACAAGCCCTGTTTGCCTTCGATGTTGGCGGTGAACGCCAGTTTTTTGGAATCGTGAGACCAAAACAAATTGAACTCCGACGAGTCGGGAATCGAAACGGTTCGAATCCGATCGCCGATTCCGTCGAAATCAATTTTGACTTCCACCTTCTTTTCCTCGTCAGCTTTCTTTTCACCGTCTTCAGGTTTCTCGGCAGCTTTTTCCTTCGGTTCATCCTGAGTTGGTTCGTCGGCCTTGGGTTTGTCAGATTTGGGATCATCTGATTTAGGATCATCCGACTTGGGCTCGTCCGATTTTGGTTTGTCGTCCTCCTTGGGCTTGTCGCCGTTTTCCTTTTTCGCTTCTTTTTCTTTGCGGTTCTTCTTCATTTTCTCGATCGCTTCTTCCAATTTGCGATCGCGTCGAGTCGTTTCGTCATCGGACTTCGTCACGTAGACAAAGTGGATATCCGATTCCTCGCCGACGCGGCGGCCAGAGAACGCGATGACTTTTCCGTCCGGTGACCAGACAGGATTTCCCTCGTTGTCGGGATGCATTGAAATGTTAGCGGGCTCGATCGAACCATCGATTGGCATTACCCAGACGTCAGAATTGAACTCATTGTCTTGTTGGGAATAGGTGAGCCACTTGCCATCGGGAGCCCAGTCGTAGGTTCCAATGTTCCACGACTGAATCAATCGTTCGGGATTTTGGCCATCGGGATCCATCATCCACAATTCACCTTCGCCCTTGGAGAACGCAACGTGATCGTTCGTCGGAGCGAGCAATAATCCGCGTTCGATTGCCGAATCGTCAGTCAATTGAGTCAAGGTAAACGAATCGTTCTGCCACCAGTATCTATCTTCATCAACGCGTTTCGCAATCCAGATATCGGATTGATCATTGCTGTCGCTAACACACAGAATTGATTTGCCATCAGGTCCCCAAATGGGAAACGATTCCATTTCCGGGGTGTTTGTGATTTGCTTGGGTTCGCGGAAAACCGTGTCCATTACCCAGACATTTCCTCCGGCGACGAAAACAATTTCCAAACCGTCGTTGGTAAACGCAGCCTCCGACGCATCGCTCAAAGTCTCTCGGACCTCGGTTTCGACAAAGTAGTCGCCAGCAGCTTGGAGCTCAATGGCTTGAGGTTTGGCGTTCTTTTTCGTCAGGTCCAAAGAGTACAGATCAAACAATTGTTGAAAGACCAGGGTTGAGCCGTCGCGTGAAATGGCAGGGAACAAGACGGCGTCATCCTTGCTGTGTGTGATCTGCGTCGCTTTGCCTTTGAGATCGCTGGAATAAACGTTGAACGTACCGTCACGACCGCTTACAAAATAAAAGCCGTTTCCCTCCGCGTTCCACAGCGGGTACCGTGCTCCGGTACCGTCCGACACGATCATTTCATGTTCGCCCGATACAACATCGAACAACCAGATCTGACTCGCCTGGCTCCCCTGATACCCTTTGCGCCACCACTGAGTTCCTTCGCGTGTGTAAAGAATCTTGCTGCCATCGGGAGACAATCGACCATGATCCGCAGCAGCGTCAAACTGAAGATGTTCGAAGGGACGGGGCTGGGCGTCGATCACAAATAGACGATCTGCATGACGCCAAAAATGGTCTCGTTGTGCATTGATCAACAGTTGACCTTCGGAGGTCCATTCTTCGATCTTGGCACCTTCGGAATGAAACGTAATCTGCTCGGGAGTCCCGAACCCATCCTCGATGTTGATCACAAAGATCTGGTTGCCGTTATTGCGATCACTAACGTAGGCGAGTTGTTTCCCGTCGGCTGAAAACGCTGGTTGAGATTCGGAACCAGGAGCGTCGGTTACACGAACAGCTTTTCCGCCAGACGTATCGGCCAACCAAACATCGCCGCGCCATGCGAACGCGATCTGTTTTCCGTCAGGTGAAACGGCCGGGGACGTTGCCATTTTAATAATAGGCGTTTGGTCATCGGCATCGACTACAGCTGCGTTGAAATTTAAGACTGCGATCAATCCTGCAATGCAAGCGAAACGCCATCGTTTGAGATTCATTACCCAATAACCTTTCTTCCAATGTTTGAACGGCCCCACGCCTCAACTGGTGGTGGGTTCATTATGATTGGAGATCAGGCGGGTGAAAACCAATTCGAGTCGGGTTTTGGCGAAACAATCATAGGAATGGAAGCCGTTGAACGAGATCGTCACTTCGTGCACGCTTGGGCTATGCATTGGCAACGAACTTTCTGGGGTAGACGGATATACGGCAGCTTGAGCGGAACGAAGACAGGCCCTGTTCCAGACCTTTCTACCAAACCGGCGACTAGGGCCGTGCCGCTTATGAACGGGCCGACTGGTTAAGGGTTATTGGCGCGATAGTATTTTTCGGCCGGCGTTGAGTTGTTAAGAACGTGCTGGAGCGTCTCTGCGCTTCTTCCCGCCTACATGGCTCGAGCAATCGTAGTGGACGAGGCGACGAGTCCCGGTTTGAGAAAACGTTGTGAATCAAGATCGTTCCGATGCGCGGGTGCGATGACTCATGGCTTCGTCCACTACGCGAATGATCCCTGCGCCCAACTTTGGCTTTCGTGAGCGACAAGGCACTAGCCGTCGGTTGCTTTGCGTCAGGACCGGCGGCTAGCGCCATGCCGCTCACGGAGGTTGCGGGTTGGCTTACTGCCTCGGAATGGAAATCGTTTTTCGTCAGGTGTTGCGTTTTTGAAAACATGCCGGAACAGCGCTGCGATTGGTCCGGCCTACAGGGCTCGCCGATCGTAGTGGACGAGGCTACGAGTCCCGGTTTGAGTAAACGTTGCGGTTCAAAATCGTTGTGATGCGCGGGTGAAGGGACTCGTGGCCTCGTCCACTACCACAAACGATAACCACAACCATGCGCGTGATTTGACGGAGCTACATCTCGAAATGAAACGTTTGACACAGCATGCGCCAAATTCTGGCGCCGATCGATTGAGAACCCACATGAACTTTGGCGATCCCCGTCGCCCCATCGAGCACGGGCGTGGCTCCCAAATCAATGGGAACACAAACCTCGTACATCGAACTGACGGGTTCATCGCGGCCATCACTGGTTTGACGCGTTACGATGTCACCGCCGTAACGATTGACAAGAGATTTGGGGACTTCCTGATCTTCGCCGTTGACACCAGTTGCACATCGGCCTTAAACGACTTGCCCGGCAGCTGTCGAATCCAGACCGAAGTCTTTTGACCGGGGCCGACAAATTCAATGTCCTTTTGATCAACCATCAAGATGGCCTGAAACTGAGATTGTTCGTCAACAATCTGTCCAATACGAGTCTGGCGATCCAATAACGCACCAACATTTTGGCGATCCGTTGGCGAACCGACCCAAGTGCGCAGTTGGCCGCTGTCATCCTGCCGATCACTGCGTGGAACCGCTGGCCAGAACTCGCCCGAAACGGGAGCGGTGATTACCAGTTGCTCAACATCGCGTCGCCGCTGCAACAAATTCGCTTGGGTCGTTTCAGGAGAACGCGGGCAGGCTCCAATTCGTGTTCGAATTGTCGTTGCTGCTCCGGCTCACGCACAAGAGTCGCCGCACGCTTCGTAGCTTCGAAACTGACTTGCGCGATTTTCACTTCCTTTCCAGCTGAGCAACGCGGTAATCGAGTTCACGGCTGCTCAATGTTAATAGCGGATCACCTACCGATACAGTCTGCACATGATTGACGTGAATTTGATCAATGGTTCCCGGCTCCTGAACGTAGACTGCCGCTGATTTCGTTGGCTGCAGATAACAAGTGCAGTTCACGTAGTGCGGAATGGGAAACGACAATACCGTCATCACCAACACGACGAGAACCAATCCAACTGTTGCCATTCGAACCCGATTCACGGCCGCCCATCTCCCAGGAACAGTGAAAAAACGTTTGGCCGCCATGACGGGACCAAACAACAATCCAAACAACGATGTCACCGCCAACATTTGCCCAATCACCTTCAATCCGTACGGTTCCAGCACTTTGTACAAGAACCAGAAAATGGAAAACGTAATCAGCCAACGATAGGCGACCGAGGCGACGCCATACAAAACGAACAACCACCGTTTGCGATTGGGCAGGAACGGATCGGGCTTACCTTCAATTTCAAACAGCCAGTTCGTCAACGTTTGGTTGATCAACGATGAAGCTTTTTGCCGCAGATTCGGAATCTCAATCCAGTCACTGAGAATGTAGTAACCGTCGTAACGCATCAGGGGATTGGCGTTGAACAACAATGTGGTCACGCTGCATACGAACATGACATTCAAGGCAAGTTGGTTGACGAACCCCGGTTCGCTGAACCACCAGACGAACGTCGCCAACGATGCCATCAGCAATTCCACGTACATTCCGGCGGCCGAAATGAGGATGCGTTTCCACTTACTCGGCAGCATCCAGCCGTCCGAAACATTGGCATAGAGACACGGTGTGAAGACCAACAGCATCAATCCCATTTCGTGACACTGTCCGCCAAATCGTTTGCAGGCCAGTCCGTGCCCAAACTCGTGTCCGACCTTGGTGACCGCTAATACAACCGCGAGCAAAAACCAGTTGCGACCGGCGAAGAAGTCCTGGAAGTGGGGTAACTTGTGTAGGAACAATTCAAAGTTCGTAAACAGTAACGCCGCTGCACGAAAATAGAATCATTGCAACGACGGTAAATGCCGGCAGCGAAAAGAATCCGCCAATCCAACGATTGAGAAACGTCAAAACGCCGTCCGGGTCGAATCCCTTGAACCGAAACGCCAAGACGTTCGTCCAGTTTTGTTGACGCGTTTTTGCCTCACTTTTGCGGTGTCGCTTCAGGAGCTCCGTACCTTGTCCCGGTATGTCCGAGATTACAAGCCCCGTTCGATGCAACATTCCAACAAATTGATTGAGCTCGGCAAGTGTCAGTCGTTGCGGCATATTTGCGATCAAAAGCTTTTTTGATTTGAGCAGACGAACGTTGACCATCAAGCATTTGCAGGATCGCATATTCTTCTTCCTCAAATCGGTAGTATTTGAGTGCCAACAGATCCTTGATGACGTACGAATGCCGCCCTTGGTAAACGTGCCGATCGATTACCAAGTCGCTGCGTATCTTGATCTTGAGAGGCTTGTTGGCTCCGTCCATGGAAACCAGTAGAACCTTATTTAAAGTTATCTAGCCGACCGATTATGTATCCAAAATCAATTGCGCGTGCACCATTCACACATCTTGGCCGCGACGAACCGATTCGAGATGGTGAACAGCTGAATTTGACGTGGACTTTTACAGAAGCTGGCTCTTTTGGCAACTCACGGTTTGCTAGCAACTTCATAGCGAATCGCAGTCAAAATGGTTGCGAGTTCAGAATTGACGTCGAGGAACCTTCACACTACGCTTCCAAAATGAAAACTCAATTGTCACCAATCAAATGTTCACGTCCGCAAAGCGTAGTTTCAACATTCGATTCTTCGTTTTACCGGTAATGAGAAATGGCCGAGCAAATACAGCTACATGGAGAGTTCATCCCATCAGCTTCTGGCGACAGTGTCGCGCTGATGAATATTTGGGCCTGTATCGGAGACTTTGCCTTTGTCGAACATTACCATGCCTCAGATCACCCCTCTTCGCTGTGCATCGCACGAAACGTCACTCAGGACCAGGGAAACCATTTGATCGATACACTTGCCATTGTGTTTCGCAATCTTGGTCACCGCGTAACAACGTCGACGTATCCGGGCGACTGACGCCTAACGTAGCAAACATTTTTGTGCGACTCTGATCTAAACAGGCACAATCCGGATCCCCAAGCTGCCGTTTTCATGCCAGAACTCGCCATCGATCCGAATTTGTCTATTTCACGCAGCACGCTCGACATCGAAACGTTCAAATATTCGCCTATGCCTTAAGGCCGCGTTGTCGATAATATGGAATAGTTCAATTTGAAACTGCTCGGAAACGAAATCATGGCCGACACGATCGAAAAAATAAAAACTGTCAACAGCTTGATTCGCACAGGCATTGTTGTGCTACTGCTTTCGGCGCGCAGGGTACGGCGGCTGCGTTGGCTACAACCAATACATTGTTCCCGCCAATGAAGCGAAAGTCGTCAAGGCTCAGTTGGAAGAAGTCACCGGCAAATACGAGCAACTGCAAACCGATTTTCAAGCTCAGGCGGCTGAGCTGGCCAAGACGGAATCGAAATTGAAACTTTTGAAAATCGACAGCCGCCTTGCGAATGTTGAAATCACCAAGTTAGGTAAGGACGATCAAGGGCAGCCTTTCATGGATGTTGCGTTTTATGAAATCAGTGGTTCGGGAGTTCCCGTCGGCGAGACGCGGGAATTTCATCTGCTCGGTGATGAGATTTATGTTTCCAGTTGGGTCGTTCAATTCGAAGACAATTATGTTGAGGACGGAGATCCGCTCCGTTCGGCTTCACTTTGTGTTTTCAAAAGCATTTGGGGAAATCTCGATGGTCCTGCCGGTGGCAAACCACTGGACATGGCCGAAGGTGACGACGTCGTTCCCGAGATCTATCGTACGGGCGATTCCGCCAATGAGTTTGAGCGAAAAATCTGGACAGATTTCTGGGGCGTCTCAAACGATCCCGCCAAACAAAAGAGCTCGGGATTCGAGCGAGCGGTGGCGTGTCGAATTACATGAAGGCTCAGGAAGGGCAGATCTACCAATACGAAATTCGCGCAAGCGGTGGTCCGTCAATGAAGCCACTGAAATCGTTGGGCGGTGAAAGTGAAAATGTTGAAGCGGCGGAAGGCAGTGAGTAACATCATTCAACATCACGCCAAGATTTTTTCCCAACGAATGTGAATTTTTCGCCGCCATGAAACCTCTCTTTCCCTTGCCGCTAAATAGCATCGAGAGGTTTCACTTCTACGACGACGATCCCGCGTTTCCGAACAACTTCTTCGGTCGCATCCATTTTGCAGGCCGTTTAAATACGGTTCTTGTTCGACAGGCTTTTGAAATTGCTTCGTGCCGGCACGTCTGGGGAAATGTGACGGTCACCAGAAATAACAATGCGTTGCATTGGAAACAGCAAGATGGCTTAACTCCGGACCTGCGTATCATCGAGGCGGAGCACGAGATGGACGTTGAATCCTGTACGGCGATCAATCCAGAAAGAGAGTCGCCGGCTCGGTTTGTTGTTGTCGTCGGAAACGATGAAAGTACATTGACAGTTCAAGCGCATCATGCGATGTCCGATGGGCTAGGCGGTATCCAATTCCTGCGTGACTGGATGCTGATCTACGACAATCTGGTCAACGAACGAGCCGCCGATTTCAACTTGTCTGAAGTAGACCCGCAGTCACTCAAACGCCGGGGAATTGTTGGCGCAAGCGGATGGCGTTATTGGAAACACGCTTGGAAACAGCCTCTCGCTCTGTTTGGTGCAGCCAAATTTGTCTGGCGACGATTTGCGGTACTGGGAGGCCAATCCCAAAATCAGGTTTCGGATGCCCTTTCCGGATTTCCTTGCATCTTGGATCGACAGCTAAACCGTGACACGCTCAATCGAATTCGCGCGTTCACTGTCAAGCATCAGGTGCCTCTCAATAGTTTCCTGTGCGCATCACTGTTTCAGTCGATCGCCGCGCAGCTTTCGCCGGAACAGATGAAGCAGTGCATTCGCATGATCAGTCCGATCAGCATACGTGATCGCGATGATGCGCGATTGCCAGCCGCCAATCGCACGACGTTGGTTCAGCTCGATCGATTCGAACGGGAGATGAATGACGCAGTTGGGTTAGCCAAAGGGATTACGTTCGAGTTGGGCCTGATCCGCAACTGGTTCCTAGACCGTTGGTTTCTGTTGACGATACGCGGCATATCGATTTCGGAACGTTGGCTGCGTCGAACGGCGTCCAGCAAACGGCCACGCGCGACGACGTTGTTCACGAACCTTGGTAAGGCGTTTCTCAAAACCGGATTGCAACATCAGGATCGAAAACTAGTCTGCGGCGGATTGCGAGTCGACAAGATTGTACTTGCCCCACCAATTCGCAGTTACCTGCCAATCAGCTTCGCCTCAATTCAATACGCTGGCGAACTGACGTTGTCCGCACATCTCGACTTGCGTTTTCTTTCTCTGGACTCTGGTAACAAAATCATGGACGACTGGTTAAAGCGTCTCCATGATGCCGCAATCGAGTCGACTATCGTCGGTGTTCCGACTTGAGCCGGTTGATGTCGGGGACTTGGCCGATGACAAGGAGCGTGTCGCCGCAGCCAATGACTTCCTCTGGTGGTGGATTGA
The DNA here is from genome assembly GCA_041399045.1 of Pirellulaceae bacterium. Classification (GTDB taxonomy): domain Bacteria; phylum Planctomycetota; class Planctomycetia; order Pirellulales; family Pirellulaceae; genus BJ22. Next base: position 30,194 of record JAWKTO010000004.1, read on the forward strand.
AACGAAAATCACCTTTCGCGTTTTTGATTCCCACGACGAGCAAATTGTAGGTTTCTTTGATTTTTGATTTTGCCAGATCATTGCCGCACAACGAACTGGCGTTCGTAATCTTGATTTCATCCAGCTCCATTTCCAGATGCGACGCTTCGGCGAACAACTCCACCAGGTCTGCTGTTGTCGGCCGGGAGATCATCCGTTCCATTTGTTGGGCACCGACGCGGTGCGGCATCACGATTTTGTTGGCGCCGGCCTGTCGCAGTTTGCGGCAACTGCTTTCATGTTCGGATTTCGCGATGATCTGAATGTCCGGACGTAAATTGCGCGCAGTTAACGTAATGAAAACATTCTCGGCATCGGTCGGGAGCGCCGAGGCCAGCGAGCGAGCTTTCTCAAGGCCCGCCCCCGCCATCACGGCTTCCGACGTCGCGTCTCCGGTGACGGTCAAATACCCCAACTCATTGGCTTGAATGATTTTGTCTGGCGTAATATCGACGATTACAAACGGGATTACTCGGTGCTTGAGTTGGGCCGCCAGATCTTGCCCCAATCGACTGAACCCGCAGATGATTACATGATCAGTGAGTTTGTTGATTTCCAGTGTCATCTTTCGTTTTCCCAATGCCTTTTCAACTTCGCCTTCCAACATCATTTGCAGAAAGCCACCACACGTATAAGCGGCTGCGGACACGCCAAACAGAATCAGAAAAATGGTAAGTAGTTGGACGCTGGCAGGTTCTTGCGAGTGTTCACCAAATCCAACCGTGGAAATCGTGATCACAACCATCCAGAACGATTCGATCCAGTCGTAGTCACCGAGAAATCGGTATCCGAATAAAGAAAGGAAGAACACAATCGCCAGCGACACGGCACCGTTTCGTATTCGCCGCAGTGGGGTTTTCATGCCGACAATTGTTCCGATTGGGCGATAGTAGCTTCTGCAGCCGCGTCACAACACGGGATTTATTTTAACCGCAATCTGCACGAAATTGCAGAAGACGATTCGCGAGACCTGGCGTTGTTTGATCAAATTCCCATCATGCCGAGCAGGTCCGTGACCTCAGACAGAAACTTGGTGATTCGCGGATGTTGTGTTTCAAATGTCAGGACCCGGTCCATGATCTCCGAGTTTTTGTCAGTGGCCGCCCCTGAATCGTTAGCGAGTGTCGTGTTGGCATTGTCCAGCATATCACTGACATCGGAGACCAATTGCCCGAGTGCGTCGATGGTTGTTTCATCGACTTCTTCAGACGAACGCAGGTCTTCATTGATTGCTGAGAGTTCTTCGTGCAGTTGACGAAGTCGAACGAGAACTTCTGACTTCTCCATCACCGTTTCTCCCTTATCATCTATGACTCGCTTCATTTTTTTTGAAATGTGAACTAAATACGGCAAACATTGGTTGTTTAATAACTCTTTGATTTGGTGACCCATTGCACAATCTGAGAGGATCTCATGGCGCCGGACTGTCGCGCTGTTTCTCTACCGCGATCGAATAGGATCATGCAGGGGATCCCTTGAATTCCGAAACGACTAGCAAGTCGTCCGTGATCCTCTGTATTCAATTTCGCGAACAGTACGTTGCCGCTTAACTGTTGACTTGCCGCGGCAAACTCCGGTGCCATCATCCGACACGGCCCACACCAGGGAGCCCAAAAATCAACAACCACAGGCAAGCCACTTCGCGCCAGAAATTTGTCGAAGTTCTGGTCGTTGAGTTCGACAGGATGATCCGGCAACAATGACGCCTTACAACGACCGCAAACAGGCTTGTCCGCCAATCGATCCTGTGGGACACGATTGACAGCAAGGCAATTTGCACACGAGATTGACGACCGTTACAGTCATTTGATTGTCCCTTATCCATCCACCGATGCATCGCCCAGAACCTCATCCGAATAAGTCCCGATTCGTTCGTAGATTCGCTTGGCATCTTCAGGCTCGACACCAATCTCAGCCAACGTCGCGACCAAATGCTCAACGAAACGCGTCAAGTGCTTGCGGCGAATTCCTTTTCCGCGATGCGATTCATAAAGAGAAACCTCCAGCGGCGGTTCCGGACCTCCGAGTGCAATCGTAAAGAACGCGATTTGCATCTCTTTGAGTTTTTCAATCGACGTTTCTTCAAAAAACGGTGAAAGCAATGGATCGGCGAGAACGCGGTGATAAAACGCGCCCACCAATCTCTCGATTCCTGGTCGCTTTCCAATTTTTTCAAAAAGGGTTGTCATGAGTTTCCTTTCGCCGGAAATTCAAAATGTCGATGCGCGATTGTGCAGGAGTTATTCCGCAGAGTCATCTCGCAACACTAAAACGGGACATGGAGCGAGGCGAACAACTCTTTCGGCAACGGATCCCAACAGCAAACGGGAGACGCCGGTTCGGCCGTGCGACGAAATCACAATTAACCCCGCGTCATTTTCTTTTGCAAAACGTGTGATCTCCGAACCGGGATCGCCAAACATCGCGGTGAATTCCACATTGCCAATGCCGGCATCAGCTATCTGCTCTTCAAAGCTTTTTCCAGATTGCTGCGAATGGCATCTGTCGAATACGTTCCCCAAACAACACTGGGCTCAACGGCCGAAGGATACGCCGTTACGTGGATCACATGAATCTGTTCGGGTGTCGCCACCATTTCCTTCGCCCGGCGCAAAGCATCGAGCGACATCTCCGAATAGTCCCAGGGGACGACGACTTTTTATCTGTAAAGCTTGGCATCAGAATTTTCCTTTTTTTGAAGGAGCGTTGTACGTCAATCTTGAATCTCGTCGGTTACTCGTCTTTGTCGCGAATGTATCGATGACAACGAACGCAATTCAGGGTAACCTCAAAATACGCCAGCGTCGCACCGTCCAGGTTTTCCTCCGCCGCAGCCTTGCGAAGTCGTTCGGCACTCGAACGAAAATCAGAACTGAGTTGAACGTAATCAGCAGTTTGCACCACATTCCATTGCGCCTCGCGACTCAACAGGTTCAGTTCCTGTGCGCTGATTCGAATCTTTTCAAAATTTTCCGTTGCCAGTCCGGCAACGATTTCTCGCGCATGATCCAGCTTGCGATGCATGAATGGTACGGCGTTCTCCTGAAGTTTGTCCTGATCCTGCGCCGCGACAGGGGACGCGTTCACAGCACTTGTCTCCGCCAGGCTAGTGTCCGTTCTCATCGTCTTCGGGCCCCAATATGACGCGATACCAAATCCGCCAAACAATGCGATCAAGACAATTCGGGTTAACATGCCGACACGCTCCTGAGTAAATGATCTGAGTTTTGGAAAGGATGCGAAACCTAAAAGCCTGTCAGGTTTTCCGGCTTGCGAATCCTGTCCAGAATTGCGTCAAACGTCCCGTTCACGCTTCTTGTCACGCAAGCGAGGCAAGAGACGTGCCACTGTTGTCATTTTCTGGAAAATGAACGACTTAACATCGAGAGATCGAAATGCAGTTGCTGGCTCGTTCAATAAACGATGCGGCATTTGCCAGCGAACGCGTCATTTCCGGGCAAATTGATGCGTCCAGTCGATTGTCGACACTTCACCTCGTTTCAGGCTCAAACTCACAAACGCACTGTGCGTAAACGCCCGGCGAACGCGCACTGAATCCGTTTCGACATAATACTTGGCAAGTCAGTTGCAAAACGCTGCGGCCAGATTTCCATCGAATAATCGACGTTGAATCAGATAGCTGGTCGTCAGACGCGGGTTAATATCGACCACGGTGTCACCTTCGGGCCCGCTGGACGCCAAAATCAAATCCAAACCGATGTAGCCTTGAAACGGCCCCATCGCTGACAAAACTTTGTTGACAAGTGCGATTGTTCGCTGCGCTTCCAATGGCGTGACGGGGTGTCGTGCCTCTCGATAGTGATGAGGGAATGTCGGCGCAACGACTTGGTAAAGCGGCGTCAAAATTTGAAACGTTTCTCCTGAACCAAGTGCCGCGACCGAAATCGAAATGCCGGGGATCATGGGCTCAATATGCCAAAGCCCATCATTCGGCCTCGGGACTTCATGCCAACTCTCCGTAACGAATCGAACACCTTCACTCCCCGCTCCGTCATCCGGTTTGATGACTGCCGGCAATGAAAACGATGGAGGCCATTGTGCATCCGAGTCATCGGCGTTAAACAGCAGGTCTGGCACCGTGCTTGAAGAATTGATTCCTGATTGACGCAAGCGATGCATCGTTGCATGTTTGCTGGAGGCGATTAACGAAAATTCGCCTGTCGGAAAAAGAGGTTTGCACGTCGCCAATTGCAACCAGTGCGCGCAGGCCATCAGACGACGACCTGTTTCCGGGGCAATCACCAGGCCACGTGAACAGCCTGTCCCCGCTCGCACCAATTCCAGATCGAGCGAGTCGTGTTCGTCGATGACGCGAATGGAAAGCGAAGGTGTGGAGCGTTCGTTGTGATCTTGCCAACGCGAATCAAGGCCAGAGCGAAAATCACTTTCTGCGAAGCGCGAATCGCGAAAGGCTATGACGTTAAAACCGCAGTCCAAAATATCTGAGATTACCGCACCCAGCATCTGGTGACCTTGGGTCAGAAATACATTTCCCGGATCCCAGTGATCGTTGTCCCACCAACATCCGCCTCCACTGGCCCACTCAAATACCAGCACCGTTCGTTCGCGATCGTTGTTGGGGTTTGGGTTACTCGTCATCCGTAGAACCTGCCGCTTCCGTCGCGATATCGATTTGCTTGCCAATCAACTGATCGAGCAACTGATGAACGCCGTCACCTTCGCAATTTGCCGCCGCGATGATGGTCCAGTTTTTTCGAGGTGCGACCCAGACAGTGGCATGCCAAAACGTATTCGATCCCGAATGCGTCAGTGCCTTCCCCTTTGCCCATCTTCGTTTGAGTGAAACCCACCCCATCGCAAAATTCTCTTCGCCCACAGGAATCAGCATCCTTTCGAGCGTCTCGTCAGTTATCAGACGTTTGGAGCAGTCGGCGTGAAACTGTTTGAGAAACGTGCACCAATCTGCAAGTGATAGATGGATCGTGCCCGCAGGCCCCATCGCCGGTGCATTGTCGATGCGATTGGGTGCAAGGATTTTCTCATCCTGAACGCGGTGCCCCCACGGTTGATTCAAATCATCATCGTTTTGCGCGGGAGAACCAAATCCAGCCGAGTCCAAGTGCAGTGGATCGAAGACGAGTTCTTGCATCAGCTGTTCCCACGATTTACCGGTAGCCATTTCCGCCATATGGCCGGCAACCATGACGCCAACATTCGAATAACCGCTTGTTTTTCCATCGCTTTCCACCGGAGGTTGCTTGAGGACGAACAGCACGATTTCATGCCGGCATTCAACAATCGGTCGATCTGCCATCATCCACCAACTCGCCGGGTCTTTCGGTGCACCCGATTGATGTCGCAAAGCGATTCCAGCGTTACCGAGTGAAACCCCGGGTCAATCTTGTCTAGATCATTAGCAAACGACTCCGCAATCGTCTGTTCCCATCGCAGCGTACCTTGCTCCACGAGTTGTGCGATCATCAGTGCCGTGAACGCTTTGGTACAAGAACCAATGTGAACCTGGTCCAACTCGGTTACCGAAACGTCATCACCGTTTTTCCGGACGCCCTTTACGACAATCGTGGGCGGTAAATCGCCGATCTGAACTGCGGCGAAAACGGCGGGGATCGATGTTCGCGGAACGGAATCTACTGCTTGCCGAAGTTTTTCGTTCAGATCAATTTGCGAATACGCATGTAGCAGAAACGTCTGCAATCCGAACACAAACAAGATGAGAAATTTCCAAGAAACGAATTTTGGAGTGGGTCGCATTAAACCATTTCCGTCCAGAACAAAAATACGTCGCGGTGACCAACTAGATCTTTTTCAATTCAACGAGTTGAACCGTTCGAATTGCATCAGCAAGCGTGTAGCGCCCAAGATGTTGTAGAAATGCTGACAGAGACCCGTCAATGATCGATTTGAGTCCGCAAGTTTTTTCGATCTGACATGAAGTGTTTGGTCCCAAGCACTCCACCAAGTCGAATCCAGGTTCCACTTTTTCGACAACATCACGCAAGTTGAGTTGGTCGGGAGAATGATTCAATCGAATCCCGCCACCTTTTCCTTTTACGCTCTCAATAAAACCAAGCTTTGCGAGCTGATGCGTGGCCTTCACCAAATGGTTACGCGAAATGCCGTAGTAATCCGCGACCTCTTTCACCGTGCAAAGCCGGTTTTGGACGGCCAAATAGATAAGCAATCGCAAGGAATAGTCAGTGAATCGCGTCAGTTGCATACCAATTTCTAGGGCGTCGAACAGGCAATCAGATGATGTTGGCTCGCCCCGATTCTAATGGTTTTATGAGAAAAATGAACATATTTCGCCAAATCGTTACCTGACCTCACTTTTTCGATACATACGGATTACCTTCACTTGGCAAATATGTATTCAAAATATACATTTTCCTTTGTTTTGTGTCTGATCCACTTAATTTGGTGAGAAACCCAAAGGAGAAAATTATGTCGACATTGTTTGAGCGACTGGGTGGCGAAGGAGCGATTGATGCCGCGGTCGATATCTTCTATCGAAAAATGCTGAGCGACGATCGCGTGAGCGATTTCTTTGACACCGTAGATATGGATGGGCAAATTGCCAAACAAAAGGCATTCTTGACGATGGTGTTTGGCGGCCCCAATAACTACACCGGCCAGAACATGCGAGACGGCCACAAACATTTGGTTGAAAAAGGACTGAATGACGAGCATGTTGATATCGTCATCGCTCACCTTGGCGGCACCCTCAAAGAACTTGGCGTCCCGGACACGGACATTGCCGAAGTCGCTGAAATCGCCAATAGCGTTCGCGATGACGTTTTGAATCGATAGGAATTCTCAACGTGGCCGGTGAGTTCTTTTACAAGGAAAAACCTTTTCGCTGTGGCGAAAGGGAATCCGTATTGGATTGCCTGATTCGCAATGGCGAGGTCGTCTCCTATTCCTGCAAAACAGGTGTCTGCCAATCGTGTCTGATGGCGGCAAGCGATGGTGACCTGCCGGAAGCAGCGCAAAAAGGTCTCCGTGCGCCTCAGATTCAGCGCAAACTGTTACTTGCCTGCCAATGCTACCCCGAATCGGTTTTGCACCTGACAAGTCCCGAAGACACTGGTCTAAACGTCACGGCTACCGTTGTTGATAAACAAAAAATTGGCAACGACGTTGTCCTGTTACGTTTGGAAACCAAAGACAATTTCGAAGCACAGCCGGGACAATTTGTTACGCTTCAAACCGATTCCGCTCTTGCCCGCTGCTATTCGTTGGCCAACGCCACTTCCATATCCAATCAATTGGAATTTCAAATCCGTTTGATTCCGAATGGAAAAATGAGTCAATGGATTGCGGACTGCGCCCCCGGCAAAAGTACCCTGACAGTGCGTGGACCCGCTGGAGATTGTTTTTATTCTGACTCCATTCCCCGAGATGCACCAATCGTGTTGGCAGGAACCGGGACGGGGCTTGCGCCACTTTGGGCCATTGTTCATCACGCGATTCGAGATGGGCACGCTGGTTCCATTAAGTTGTTTCACGGCGCCGTCAATGCCGTCGACCTTTATCTCAATGATGAACTCTTTCAATTGGCGGACCGCAACGAGACCGTGGAATATTTTCCTTGTTCACTCAACGAGACAACGCAACCTGGAGTTCATGTCGGCGACTTGCAACAACTACTGCTTGCTCAGCTACCAAATGAGCTTTCAGAATGTCGCCTATTTTTGTGTGGCGCTCCGGAGCTAGTGAATTCGTTACGCAAAAAAGCGTTTCTGGCCGGAGTCAGTTCACGGAATATCTTTGCCGACCCCTTTGTGCCAACTGCTTGAGCCCCATCCAGCACTTACAACTCTTTGCAATTGGCTTACTGTTTGCGTCTCACGATAGCCAAGTTTGCTAATTTCGTTATCATCAGATTCCCAAACGAATTTTGATCAAACCAAAGGGCTCGTTCGATGAGAAAACCCGTCGTCGCTGGAAACTGGAAAATGAATACGTCGCGTGCGGAAGCAAAATCGCTTGCCACGACGATCGCCTCGGCAGAGCTTTCTGGTAGTTCGGAAGTCGTCCTTTGCCCGCCTTTTGTTTATCTGACCGACGTCATTGATGCGGTTGCTGGCTCTGATGTGGGAGTCGGTGGTCAAAACACTTATTTCGAGGCGAATGGAGCGTTCACTGGCGAGGTCAGCATCCCGATGTTGCTCGATTGTGGTGCGAAATATGTGATTCTGGGGCACAGCGAACGTCGTCAGTTGTTCGGTGAAACCGATTCGTTAGTCAATCAGAAGCTCGTTTCGGCGCTGGCGACACCGATTGTTCCGATCGTATGCGTGGGGGAAACGCTCGAGGAACGGGAGGCCGGGAAGACGTCCGAAGTAGTGCAACGGCAGATGGAAGGTGCTTTTTCGGGCGTTTCAGAGGACAAAGCGGCGTTGGTCATCGTCGCCTATGAGCCCGTTTGGGCAATTGGTACCGGAAAAACGGCTACTCCAGACCAGGCCCAGAAGGTCCATCTTGACCTTCGCAATTGGCTTGAAAAACGCTACAATGCCACGCTTTCGCAATCGATCCGGATTTTGTACGGGGGAAGCGTCAAGGGCAGCAATGCTGCTGAGTTGATGTCCCAACCCGACATCGATGGTGCGTTGGTGGGCGGTGCTTCGCTCAAAGCCGACGAATTTTTGCAGATTATCGCCGCTGCAAAATAAACGATTATGCGATTGGCCCGTTACGTTGGTTTCCAACTGTTCCCGTCGGAAGACATTCCTGACGACTCGGTTTTTCGAAATCAACTTGTCGTGACACAAAAAACGATTTTAGAAGCAAAACAATGGAAGCTATTGGTTTAACGTTGATGTGGTTGCTCCTGATTGCCACGTCATTATTCATGATGCTCTTGATCCTGATCCAAAAGGGACGGGGCGGTGGCCTTTCCGGTGCTCTCGGCGGAGCAGGCGGTCAAAGTGCATTTGGGTCCAAGGCCGGCGACGTTTTCACGCGAGTAACCGTCATCACGGCAATCATCTGGATTTTGTTGTCCATGTTGACCATTAAGCTTTTTAATGCGCCATCGCATGAAGCTATTAACGAACAACAACGTGACGCCGGTGGAATGACCAGTGGCGATGCGACTGGCGACGACGCTGGCGAGACTGCAAACGGTGAATCGAGCGATGGTGCTAACGCCGAACAGTCAGATACCCCTCCCCTTTCCAATGACGACATTCTGAGTGGCGATGGGGCAGCAACCGATGGAGCAGCGACAGAAGGCACCGCGACCGAGGGAGAAGGCAAAACCGATTTGCCCCCATTGGACGGAGGCGCAGGCGATGGTGCTGCTGAAGGTTCAACGACCGAAGGTGCCGCAGCTGAACAAAACGCAGGCGATGGCTCGGCAACCGATGGTGGTAGCGCTGAAAACAGCGGCACTGAAAACAGTGGTGCAGAAAACAGCGGCAACAGCGAATCCGGCGCAGACGGAAACGGCTAGTCGTTCGGTGCTGCTGGTAAACGCTACCTGATGTCAATTTCCAGTGGGAGTAGCGAACGTTGTTGACAAGTATGACGGGGCACGGGCAAGCGAGCGTGGAGGCGGGGAACTCGCCGTTGCCGTCGAAGTTCGCTCGGTGAATAACCGATTCTTCAAGGTCATTACGAATTCCGACCTGCCCGTCGACATTCAGGCCAATGTCGAAGATCTGCTGCGCAAAAGGATCACGCGCGGAACGGTAAATGCTCGGGTGCGCATGTCCAAAACTCGCGATGCCGAAGCTTATCGAATTAACTTCGCTGCCATCGATTCTTACCGAAGTCAACTTAGCAATCAGTCGCTTCCTGCAGCAGATATCAGCCTTGAAGCCATGCTGAACTTGCCAGGAGTGATTGACGAAACCAACGATGACTGGAATTCGGACGAAGTCTGGCCAGTCGTTGAACAAGCTGTTTTGGCTGCCGTCGAAAACCTGAATGAAATGCGAGCCAGCGAAGGTGCATCGATGGCTGGTAGTCTTCAGGAAAATCTGACGATATTAGACGGCTGCGTTTCCGCGATCGAAACGTTGGCTCCAAAGACTGTTGAGAATTTTTCAACGCGTCTTACTGACCGTATCAATTCGCTGCTTGAGAAATACGACATTCGCGTTCAAAGTTCCGATGTGATACGGGAGATAGGAATCTTTGCCGAACGAGCCGACATTGCCGAGGAAATCGTTCGCCTGAAAAGCCATCTCGAACTGTTTCAAAAAACAATGAAAGAGTCGGTCAGCAACGGCCGCAAACTGGATTTCGTCGTTCAGGAGATGCTTCGCGAAACCAATACGATCGGTTCGAAATGCAGCGACTCGTCGATCGCAGCTGTCGTTGTCGACATGAAAACCGCGATCGAGCGCATGCGTGAAATGGTTCAAAACGTCGAGTAGCGGAGAAATCGACGTGCCGAACGTTCCTGGCAAATTGATCATACTTTCTGGCCCTTCCGGTGCGGGGAAATCGACCGTGGTCTCGCGGCTGTTACGTGATTGTCCGCTTCCATTGGAGTTGAGTGTCTCGGCAACGACCCGCAAGCCGCGAGCGGGCGAAGAAAATGGCGTAAACTACTGGTTTATCGACGACGACGATTTTCAAAACCGGCGGATGGCTGGCGAATTCCTTGAGTGTTTCGAGGTATTTGGACGCGGCATCTGGTACGGAACCTTGAAAAAACCAGTTACCACTGGCCTAAACGCCGGGAAATGGGTAATCTTAGAGATTGACGTCCAAGGCGCAAGAAGCGCTTTTGAGCATTTCCCCGACGCGATCACACTGTTTGTTCACCCAGGCTCTTTAGAGGAACTGGAAACTCGTCTGCGCGGGCGAAAATCGGAAAATGATGAGGCGATTCGTCGTCGCCTGGAAGTTGCTCGGGAAGAATTGGCCGCGGCTGATTGGTACCAACACGTTGTGGTCAACGCTGAGATCGAACAGACCGTTTCGGATATCTGTCACATTTTGGAATCGTATCGAGAAAAGTAACGCATGTACGAAGAATTGAAAGAGGAAGCCATCGTTCGCAAAGTTGGCGGTCGCTTCAAATTGTCGACGTTGATTCAAAAGCGGTTGGTTCAGCTAAACCGCGGCGCTCGCCCTTTGATCGACACCAATCTGTCTGACAAGATGGCAATTGTGTTGCAAGAAATCGAACAAGACAAGATTTTTCTCGACACATCGAACGAAGTTCAAACGAACGATTCTCCGGACTTCATCGACGCTCCAGAACTCGACTTGGACGACCTGTAAACCGAATTCGGATCAATGCAGGCTTATACGCAATTGCATCATTGACGAATTGCAAATCGAAAATATTTCTCACGGAGTTGACGTCATTGTCAACTCCGTGTTTTTCTTAATACGCTCCAATACAAGCCCGCAGCGCTAGCAAGTGAGTCCTCCCAATTCACTCAAATACAAGCCCGCAGCGCTAGCAAGTGAGTCCTCCCAATTCACTCAAATACAAGCCCGCGGCGCAAGCAAGTGAGTTCGCAACAATTTCGCAAAACAAGCAAGTGTGCCCCAATACAAGCCCGCAGCGCAAGCAAGTGTGCCTCCTTCACCGCCATCGCCATCAATTACCTCCTCCACTCCCACGCAAAACCGTTATCGCGGCAAAACCATTCCGGGATTAAACTGTAAAGACCGCGAATATCACGTGAGCGGCAATTCGCTTACCGCCTGTTGAGTTGACATGAGCGGCAAGGCACTAGCCGCCTGTTTAACTGGCGCGGGCGGCACGACAACAGCCGCCGGTTAAACTAGCGTGAGCGGCAAGGCGCTAGCCGCCGGTATGATGGGCGGCAGGGCACGAACCGCCGGAAAAACGACTGCGATTAACAGGCGGTGTTGTCCAACAGAAACATTCGTTAACGTCAATTCAGTTCAACAACAAAAATCCATGGACAAATCCAACCCGCAAATCGTAATCGGCGTCACTGGCGGAGTCGCTGCCTACAAAACGGCCGCACTCGTCAGCCAACTTGTCCAAAAAGGAATCGGCATCCATGTGGTCATGAGCCAAACGGCTCGCGAGTTTATCGGCCCAGCCACGTTCACGGCACTGACCGGCAGCCCGCCGGTTTTCTCGACATTCGACGATCGCTTCCCACTGGGGGCACATATCGAACTAGCCCGTTCGGCACAGCTCTATTGCATCGCCCCCGCAACCGCAAACTTCATCGGCAAGGCCGCGAATGGAATCGCCGACGACGCGGTCAGCACCCTTTACCTTTCATTCACTGGGCCCGTCATCATGGCGCCGGCGATGAATTGCGAAATGTGGGACAAGGCCGCCGTTCAGCGCAACATCAATCAATTGCAAACGGATGGCGTGAAAATGATTGGCCCAGAATCCGGATGGCTGAGTTGTCGTGCGCAAGGAATGGGGCGAATGTCCCAGCCCGAAACGATCGCAGCGGCAATTCTCAAACAACTGGGCCGAGCGGAGTAGACCCATGCGAATCCTGTTGACCTCTGGACCCACTCGTCAGTACCTCGACCCAGTTCGTTTTATCAGCAACGCTTCTAGTGGAACGATGGGCCGGGAGTTGGCCCAGGCAATACTGGATCGCGGTCACCAGGTGGTCATTGTCAGCGGACCCGTAAAAGTTACTTATCCCGACGCCGCCGAAGTTATCAACGTTGAAACCACCGAGCAGATGTTGGCCGAATGTTTGCAACAGTTTCCCGATTGCGATGGCTTGATTGGTGTTGCTGCACCTTGTGATTACAGACCCGTGGAAGTGGCCAGTCACAAGATTCGTAAAACGGGAGAGCCGCTCGTTATTACACTGGTCGAGACCGAAGACATCGTCGCGACCATGGGCAAACAAAAACGAGCCGACCAATGGACTCTGGGATTCGCACTGGAGACGGAAGACGCACATTTTCGGGCGATTGGTAAACTACAACGAAAGCTCTGTGATGCCGTTGTGATCAATAGTGCTTCGGCAATCGACTCCGACAACAACTCGATTGAAATCGTCAACGCCGACGAGCAAATTGTGATGAAGGCGGAAGGTTCGAAGGCGGACGTTGCTGCACGAATCATGGATTATGTTGAACGGAATCTGAAACGAGGCACATGATGGTCGACGAATATTTCAAGGCTTCCGGAGGAGTCAGTAAAGCCCAAACAGAGGCGCACTGTTGGTCATTTTCCTGACCGTCTTCATCGACCTGTTAGGCTTTGGAATCGTCCTGCCATTACTTCCGCTCTATGCCGATCAGTTTTCGGAGGACCCCGGTGGCTGGCGAATCGGAGCATTGATGGCCAGTTATTCTCTGATGCAATTTTTGTTCGCGCCAATCTGGGGCGGCATCTCCGACAACGTTGGCCGACGCCCCATAATCATTTTAGGTATCACCGGTTCCGTTATCTTTTACACATTGTTTGCCTTTGCGGCGATGTACAAGAGTTTTCTTGAGCTTGATGCTTGCGCGCATTGGAGCTGGGATCGCTGGAGCGACGATTCCGACGGCCCAAGCGTATATTGCTGACACGACTTCAAGGAAAATCGCACGCGTGGAATGGCCCTGGTCGGCATGGCGTTTGGCTTGGGTTTCGCATTTGGGCCGGTGTTTGCGTTGGCTGCGATTAAGTCTGATGGATCAAGTGATCTGGGGCTGGCCCCGGTTTTCTCGCAGCTGCGTGTTCACTCGTCGCATTGATGTTGGCGATCTTCAAATTGCCCGAGCCACAACGCCACGTGGCGCGAGAAAGGCATCCGTGGTGGAGCGCGTCTGCTTGGAAGCTGGCATTTGGTCAGCAGGCGATGGCATTTTTGATTACGGGATTTTTTACTTGCGTGTTGGCATTTGCTTTGTACGAGACAAGTCTAAGCATGTTGCTCAAGGGATCCAAGAACGACTATGAAAGCGCCATTTCAATTTTCGGCGCGGGAGGTTGTTATGACCTTTGCTGCGATTGGATTTCTTGCTGCGTTTTACCAAGGTGCCATTGTGCGCCCGTTGACCAAGCGTGTATCGAATCGAACCTTGGCTTTGTCCGGTTCATTGATCGAGGCGATTGGCTTCGGATTAATGGCAGTGGCAACAAATTTGGGTTCGGTTGCCTGGCTTTGGGCATCGATCCTGGTGATTGGTGCTGGCTATGGGTTCCTGCAGCCATCGTTGTTCAGCATGTTGTCACGCTGGGCGGACCCGGCGCGCCAAGGTGCCATATTGGGCGTCGGACAAAGCTCCAGTTCGATGGCTCGCATCTTGGGCGCACTCTTTGCAATCCCCTTGATCAAGATGCAAGCCGCCCTGCCCTACTATTTCTCGTCGGGCCTGATGGCCGTAGGATTCATTGCCATCCTCTTTGCCCTCCAGCGCGGCCGCGATTTTGAAACCTCCGGTGAAAACTCTTAGTTGCGATTTCCTGTTTTCGTTCGGCGTCTGAAGTTGGTCACAACCGCAACGACACCAAAGATACCAATCAACCAAACCGAGTTTGGCTCGGGGACTGACACTACGGCGAATCGGAAATCATCAGAGAAAAGGTATTTTGCCTCATCGATGTCAAATTCCGTTTCCTGAATTTGGAAGTTCGTGAAGCCGTCAGTGTTGATGACGCCGAAAAAATTGTAGCCACTTGAAAAGACGTTCGCTCCTCCAAAGTCGATCTGCTGCTCAGTTACCAGACCCTTGTCGATCCACATGGCTATGCCCGCAGGCGGAGTGTTCGTGCGGATGTAACCGCCGACTCCGAAAAGTGTTTGGCTGCTGGTGCCGCGATACCCGTCCCCTTCGGTCGGTAGATTGACATGTGGACTGGAATAGAATCCCCAGTTGCCGCTGCGAGCGGCGCCGTTACTTGTCGTTACCTCACCAATGGAAACAGTCGATTCCCAAGTAATCCCTTTGCTTGTAATACTGGGCGCGGTATGAGAACCACCCGCGATCGTCGTGCGCACACTGCCCCATACGGCTTCGTTTTCAAACCCCTCGTTGAAGCTGCTGTAACCAAGCGTCGTCAATGTTGACTGATAGGTTCCTTGGTCGGTGAAACTGATCAGATCGGCATTGGTCGACGCAGGAAACGCCGAGGAGCAAAGTACCGCCAAGAACGCGATGTATCGTTTCACCATTTTTTTGCCACTTGGTTATTGGGTACTGTTGGGTGGTCGAATTTGTTGGCAATCAATCCGATTAAGTATAACCTTGCCGAGTCTGGAGTTGAATCATTGCATTCCGCTGAGCCGCCTTGTTTTTCGCCGGCCGAATTTGAACGTAAAAAACTGGTGACGCATCGAAAAACAACGGTTAGCACGCAGACGAATCCCGAGAATTGAAAACGAACTTAGTCGACCGTAAACCGTCTTTCACGTTGAACTGAACACGAGTGATCTGTCCGCCAAATAAATTTCAAAATCGGAAGAATTCCGTTTCGAAATCGATTGGGACCGGCACGTTGACATTCGAGCCAAGGGCTGAAAACTTCGATTGCCTTGCATTTATTGTTTCACAGCTTTTTGCTAAAATGCGGCACGACGTTTTGGCGAGCGTGGCGATGCTTCGATCGCATGAACGACGTAATCCGAATCAAAAATTGGGCCGGTAGCTCAGTCGGTTAGAGCAGGGGACTCATAATCCCTTGGTCGCGGGTTCGAGTCCTGCCCGGCCTATTTTTTGAACGGTGAACTTGCAATCGTTCGTCGAGCACTTTTTTCTCCGCGAATACTGCAAAAAGTAAAATCAACGATCCTCGGTCAATTTGTTCCCGATTTGCGATGCGAACCGCCTTATCGCGCCACTTGTCTTGCACGATACAACGGCCGCTTGACGTTTACTTTTGGATCAAAGCGGCTATCATTCACTGACGCGGAATGGCGAAGGTTGTTTTGCGATCGTTTTTGCTGTTGGTTTTGATTTTCGGGATCAACTGCAGGAACTGGTTCACTTAGGGGGCGAATTGGAATCGACCGGGTGATGGAAATGTTGGTGGCGTGTCGTGGTTGGTCAGCGGGCCACGTAAAAAGCTGATCAAACCTTTATGTGCCAACAATAACTTGGCTCTGGCTGCTTAATTAAACGGTAGCCCGGACTGCGGGTTTTAGCCGAAGAGACCCAAAAGTCCGTCGTCAAATTCGGATCGCTGCGGTTCATGTCGAACACGACTGCAGTTAAACAATGTTTTCGTCTAGGGTTTTGGAGAGCCTTGTCAATTGGCGCTTTGAAATCCGAAACATAATTCATTGACTACACACGTAGAGGCCAGCACGGAAACATCGCGGGACGCGGGTTCAATCCCCGCCGCCTCCATAAAGACCCCGAGTTCAACTCGGCTCTTTGAAAAATGGGCTCGGTAGATCATATCTGCCGGGCCTCTTTTTTGCGCCACAAATAGCGTTGTTTTCTCACTTGCCAATTCCTGGCCAAACAAAATCGCGGGACTCACCCTCGCGCAAAAAGCGCCGAAAATGGGCTCGAAGTGCTCAAAAGGCTCGGAACGACGTGACTCACCCCAAGTGAGTCACATGACGTTTCACCCTGCAAAAATAGGCATTTCGTAATACGCCTTCGCGCGACTATTTTGATGTCCCCGCCATGAGATTGAACACCCACAACCCGCGTCTCGTCGAGGGATCATAGGGATTATGATTCCCAACAGTCAAAATTTCGTTCTAATGCAATGCATGGTTTTCCCCGAAGTCATTTGATTACGATGTCCACCCAAGATCCCGATTCAGTTTTGGAACTGTTCGAACGAATAGCTTCGTTGGTCGAAACCGCTGTGCCTTTTAAAGGACCTATCGTGCGATCTGTTAGCACTCGCTATGCAAATGAAAGTGATTTTCTTTCTGGAAAAGGCGCTGCGAAATATGGTGGTCGATGGAATAAGCCTGGAATCGTTGCGATATATGGTTCAACCGATGTTTTGACTGCAACATTGGAGGCCTATCAGCAATTCGTTGCGTTCGGCTTTTCATTGTCGGCCATCAAACCGAGAGTCATGGCTGGTATACATGTTCACGTTCAATTTGTACTGGACCTTTCAAAAGCAACGAATCGTCGAAAAATTGGCTTCAACCGAAACGAATTGCTGACAGAGGACTGGCAGGCGATTCAGTCAACAGGCGTGGAATCGTGGACTCAAGCTATTGGTCGGGGAGCTATGCAAGCCGGATTTGAAGGCCTGCTAGTTCCTTCAGCTCAAAATCGAAATGGCACCAATCTGGTGGTTTTCCCGGGCAAATTACGCGAAACAAGTTCGCTGAAGGTCTTGGCTAAATCAGAACTTCCGCCGCATCCCAGGTCGTGGCCAGAAAAATAACCTGCATTTTTGCATGCAAAATAACTTGCCGGGGACTCGTGGCGCCGATATATTTGGAATAGGGAAATCGTTACAACGGCTCGCATGCGAAACCGCGAGGAACCACCAATGACCACAAAATCCAAATCCCGCAAAGCGGCGAAGAAAGCCGTCAAAAAAACAAAAACGACTGCCGTCAAGAATCAGCGGATTGAAGGACTGCAGGGACTGGGCTTGATCCAACTTGGCGAAACCTCTCGTTTGGAGTTGCGTGATCGCTTGCAAATGAAACGTGCAATGTTTGGGCGGGTCGTAAACGTTTCAGAGCGAACCATTGCGAAAGTCGAGTCCGACGCTATGTTAGTCGACAAACTGCAACGCCCCTACAACGAAATCTTTAGACTTGTTGACGCACTCTCCGAAGTCGTTGATTCCGAGTCCCTTGGTGCTTGGTTCGCATCTCCGAACGATGCATTCAATGGGTTGAAACCAATCGAAGTTATCGAGCGTGGCGAAATCGATTTGCTTTGGGACATGGTTTTTCGACTACGCTCGGGTCTGTCCGGTTAGAAACGGGATTTGCGCGGTTTAGTTTGAATGGGAATACTACGCTGGAGTCGCCGACTGTTCACTCCACAGCAGGGGAACGCCTCGTCGGAGTTGGCGAAGGCTAATCCCGGACGGCTCGTTGCCGGTCAGGACCTGCTCCACAATCTGTGGTGAAAGGGAAGTGAGCCGCAGAATGTGCCCCACATAGGTCCGGTCGACTTTGTTGGCGTTGGCAAGTTCCTCAAGCGTCGCGTATTCTCCTGAATCAAGTTGTGCCTGCCAGGCGTAGGCCTTGGCGATCGCCGCAACCAACGGCGAATTGATTCCGGCGTGTTTGTTAATCGCTTGTTCGTCTCCAGATTCCGATGGAACTCCAATCATTTGTCGTCCGTTGCGTCTGAAGAACTTGACCGGTACCGATACAACGATCTGATCGCCATCTCGTCGAACCGTTCGTCCCGGATAAGCGTTGTTGGAAGACTTGTTCATTTCCTCTTTCTCTTGTTGGATTGGCTCGTCAAAGGCGTCAATTCGTCAGTGATTTGCTCGATGCCATCGGCACGGAAGTGGACACTAACCTGGTCTTTCGAAACCACAATTCGCTCAACTAGCAGCTCAAGAATCCGGCGTTGTTCGTCGGGCACCAGCATCTCCCAAATCGGATCGAGTTGCTGAAGGGCTTGGGAAACGTCGTCAAGGCAAATGTCTTCACCGTAAATTGGCGGCGTCGATGTTTCGAGGCGGCGATTGTGCTGTTTATGGTGTTCAGTTCGCCATGATCGTCCAAGCTCCGATTGCAGAAACTCACCACGCTGGTCGTCTAATGCGAGAAGCGAGCGAATCGCATTTTCGATTTGTTGTTTCCGCCGTGTGCGCAAGTTTTCAAGATCGCCATTTGGGTTCGTCAGTACACCTTTCGTGGCACTAGCGGCGACCTCGCGAAACGTCTGGGCAATGATCGCGGGATTCCGGAGTGTTTCACGCAATTGATCAACAACAACTGATTCAATCTCACCTGCTGGCAGCGACGGCAGCGAGCATTTGCCGTACCCGGACTTGATTCGCTTGGAGCAAGTGTAGTAGCGATACTCGCGGCCGTGATTTCGGGTCCAGGCCGGTTGGACAAGGCTGCCGCATTCGCCGCAATGGAGCATGCGTCTCAGCAATGCGAAACGCTTAGCCTGATGTTTGTGCGTATACGTTCGATTCGAACTCAGCACCTCCGCGACTTCGTTGAATAGCGACTCGTCAATCACCGCAGGATGTTCGCCATCGTAGGCGATGCCTTTATGCTCGATTTTTCCGATGTATTTCCTGTCCGTGAGAACGTCGTAGACATTCCGGCCCTTCCAGCGGTCGCCACCCATCGTCCGGCCGGTCTTGGTTTCGTATTGTTTCATACGATGGCCTTCCGCATTCAGAACCTCGGCGACCTTTCGACATGATTGCAACTGCAACAGCATCTTGAACATTCGCTTTACGAGCTTCGCTTCCTCGGTGTTGATCACGTACTTGCGATCGATGATGTCGAGGCCAAGCTTCGGTTGGCCACCGATGTATTTGCCCTGCCGTGCGGTAAGCAGTTTCTTGTCTCGGATGCGTTCTCCAATGATTTCGCGTTCGAATTGGGCGAACGACAACAAGATGTTGAGCGTCAGTCGTCCCATCGACGTGGTTGTGTTGAATTGCTGCGTAACACTTACGAACGTAACGTTGTGTTCGTCGAATAGATCGATCAAGCGGGCGAAGTCCATTAGTGAACGGCTCAACCGGTCAACTTTATAAACGATGACGCAGTCAACTTTGCCGTCGCGAATGTCCTCCATCAGGTCATTGAGTGCCGGGCGATCAAGCGTGCCTCCGGAGATGCCACCGTCATCGTAGCGTTGCCGAAGCAACGTCCAACCCTCGTGAACTTGCGACTTGACGTACGCTTCTGCCGCTTGTCGCTGGGCATCAAGTGAATTGAATTCCTGATCCAGGCCTTCTTCGTGACTCTTGCGGGTGTAGATTGCGCAGCGGGTTTTGGGTTGCGGCTTATTCACTTGAGCTGCCTCCACGTTTGTCGGCAGGTTCAAGGCCGAAGAACCGTCTGCCGCCACGATGGGTTCCTGTGATCGCCCGAGCAACTGCGCTCAGGCTTCGATAGGTTTTGCCATCAAAAACAAATCCCTCGCGATCAACGACGACCTCGTATCGTTCCCCGTGCCATTCACGAATGAGACGCGTGCCGATTTGAAGGTTAGTGATTTCCCGTTTCGTTGGCCGTCGTTTGGAGTCCGGGTTTTGGTGAATCTCGGTCAGTCGGCGTTTGGCTTCACGAGAAAGCCCGCCATAGATGATCTCCTGGATTCGATAGGCGAGTCGACGGATGAGATAATTTCGACCGAGCCTTCCCGCCTCAGTGCCGAAAAGGTCTTTCCACTTCTTTCGCAGTTCAGGCATGGACATCCGTTGAAGGTCATTGATCTGCCGCACCACGCTTCGGTCCTCCGGCTTCTTTCCAATGTTGCTCACCTAATCCCCTTTTAAATTCAATCTGGCAAATACGCTTGGCAACGGTCCCAAACGTGGTGACACAGTGAGCCTCGTTTGGCGGGAAAGATCAAGGGGCTCAAGAGCAAGATTTCGAATTTGTTTTGGTGATTGGGCGAGAATTTCTCGGGAGCATTTTCTCCCGTTGCCGCAGCCGCAAAAACCCACGAGCAAGAATTCGTGCAACCTCACCGATCCGCTGATCTCGGCTGAGTTTCGAGGGTTTTTCAGCTTTTGCCATAGCCAATCCCGAGGTGCTTTAGCAATCTCACAAGCTCAATGAAAGATTATCCAAAATCAAAAGTTCAACTACCTACTAATTGAACTACTCGGTCGGGGCGAAGGATGGTTAGAAATCGTTGAAAATCCGGAAACGAATTTGAGATTCGAAAATAGTAAACAGGTCAAATAGACAACGACACTCGGAACTTCTATAAATTTGAATGTTTGTAGTTTCGGCGGTGAAAATTCGCGTTTTCAATATGAATTGTTGAAGCTATACAGATTTGCCGAATAGGTGTCTCCAATCCGCAAACTCGCTTGAAAGCGGAGACGGCCTTGGGATTGAAGATTTAGGCGCAAAAACATCGCCAGGAATCGATTTAACCTGAGAAATTCCGTTGTCGTGAAACCACTTAACCAGTTCGTAGTCCCATTGCCCACTTATGTCATCAAACGACTGATTCATCGCCCGTGGCGGGCTGCCGTAATCCGATTGCATTTTGGAGGGATTCAATCACCAATTCTTCGGTCATGGTACGACGGTACGACCAGCCAACGATGCGCCGCGAATACAGATCCATGAGCATCGACAGATAACTGAATCGTCCGCTCCTCAGAGGAATGTAAGTGATGTCGCCGACCCAGACCTCGTCCATCAAGGTTGGGCCTGGATGCCCGGTCAGCAGGTTGTCGTTGAACCCGAGTCGGTGGCGACTCTCGGTTGTTTTCGGTTTGAAAGATCTGGGCTGAATGGCTCTCAATCCCTGAGATTTGAGCAATCTGGCGACCCTTCCTACGCCGCAAAGGACATCCCGCCGCTTCAGCTCTGCTGCGATTCGACGAGCGCCGTAGCGACGACGGTGGAACCAGAAGATCTCATGGATCAAGGATACAAGTTCCCGGTCTTTGACCCCGAAAAAGTTCCGTTGGTCCTTCCTCCAGGAATAGAATCCGGACCGACTGACATTCAGCAGGTCGCAAACTCGCGACGCTGAAACGTGGTCGTTGATCACGATCTGGTCGATGGCTGTAAACACGTCAGCTATCCTTCGCGGCCGAAAATGGCCAACGCTTTTTTTAGGATGTCACGCTCCTGTTCAACACGCCGCAACTCCATTTCCAGCTCGCGGACTCGGCTGTCCAATGTCTCAGCTGTTCTTCCGGCCCGACCAATCAACTCCCGCTTCCAACGAAAAAGCAGGTTGGGACCAGACAGACCAAGTCGCTCGGCAACTGACTTGGCGGTATGGCCATCGAGAAGCATCTGAACGGCTTCTTCCTTGAACTCTTGGGTGAAACGACGACGCTTCTTCCCAGAATGGCTCGCTCTCTCGCTTGAGGAAATTTTGGACATGCAAAAGGTTCTCCTGAACCGTCCAAAATAAGATACTGAACTGTCCGAAAAAACCCGAGCACCTCAGACGAGTCAAATATGAGATTCGGCCTCTGGAATATCGACCATCCTGAATTGAATTCAGGTGTTTACAGGAAAGGTAAGCGGCTTGCGGAGATTCGATCATACATTGATGACCAAGGTGCCGATTTGGTGGTTCTGACGGAGGCGCATTGGCTATCCAGGTACGATTGTATCGCCGCCACCCGACTATCTTTTCGAACAACACCGGTGTTCAATTCAGGATGGTCGATGTTCCAAAGGCCGATTCTTATGTAGTAAGTAGAGCCTATTGCTGTTAACAATTAAATGAGTAAGACGTTCGCCCGTTGGTGAAGTCTTTATTTGATCTTTTCCCGACCAACGTGACTATTTACAGCGGGCCAATGAGCAAAACAAAACGGGGCAAAACGACAAAATGGAAACAACGGCGAAACAAAACGGTACCTTCGGCCAAAATGCCATCCACGCATCCGAGTGGCATCCGTGAATTGCAACTAAATGCACCGAAAAACCAAGTCAAAAATTCGATTGGATCGTCAGCGACTGTGCGCGGATCGGTGCCCGCTGTCAAGCTGAAAAATTGAATATCCCCTTTTGGCCCCTAATCACAATTCCCAGTAAATATCGTTGAATCGGTCACTTCGACAAACTGCTGGGAATCTAACTGGACTCGCAGGTTTTTTGCAGTTACATTTGCCAATTGAACTGAATCCCGATAACGAAAAATGGCGAGCCTTGCAGCCACTGCGAATCGCCGCAAACCAATTGGTCGAATCGTGGCACGAGACTCAATAACATCCACCTCGCTTAGTCTCCTGGCCCGGGCCAAGGCCTTTGATAATGCCGCTTGGGAAAGATTGGCTAAGCTTTATACTCCGCTTGTGATTCGTTGGGCACGTAATGCCAACATCAAAGAAAGTGAAATCGCTGATGTGGTCCAAGAAGTTTTCCAGGCGGTAGCGAAAAGCATCTCTAAATTTGAGTCAGGTCCGGGGCTGCCACCGTTTCGTGGTTGGTTATGGGGAATAACTCGAAACAAGATTAATGATTTCTTTCGCCGCACATTGAATCAAGCTAATGCTGTCGGTGGGACCGATGCCCAGATTCGCATCTTGGAACTCGCAGAGTTTGAACCCGACTCAAACGCAGACTCTTCGGTCGCCAGCGAACATGATAGTCTTGCGGCCAGGGCCTTGGAGTTAATGAAGACTGATTTCACCGAGACAACCTGGAAGGCATTTTGGCAGGTAACGGTTGAGAACAAGTCACCGGCGGAAGTTTCAGCGGAAATCGGGATTTCGATTGGCTCCGTATATACCGCTAAATCACGAGTTTTGGCTCGTTTACGAAATGAACTCGCTGGATTGACTTGAATGGTCTGCTGCTGCCAATCGAAATTCTGTAAGACTAAATCGAGAAATTAAGTAGGGGAGCATCAAGCCATAAGTGGGAATTCGGAATCCACAAAAATACCGATTCTTGCCCAATGCAATAGCTTCAGTTGAACGAATTCTCAATTTTGAAGTGTTACGGGACCGTGATCAAACCGGAATTTGATAATTCAACGTCATGCCCAAACCACGAGACGATGGTTCAGTTCTCGTTTGGAACTTTGGGGAATGATCAAGTTGTTTGGCAAATCGGCCAACATCTGGAGTATTGTACCTCTTGCTTGGAACGATTGTCACGTTTAGCGGCGATGTCGGATTCGTTGGTGGAGTCGCTTCAACGAGTTCACGAAACTCGTGACAACCAACGGATTGGGGACCCCAATGGGGCCAGTGCCGCCAATGTATTGAAGCGGGTGTTGAAAATTGGTCAGCAATTTTCTGCGAGTCGCATTCGAAACAATGATCTTTGCTCGCCCGCTGCCTCTGCAACGCATCTGGAGTCCGTTTCCTCAGTTCCCAAGATTTCTGGATACCAAATTCTAGGAGAATTGGGCAAGGGAGGAATGGGAATCGTTTATGACGCCAAACACGAAAACCTAAATCGTCGCGTGGCGCTGAAGCTCCTTCCTGGAGTATGGACCAAGGAGTCCAAATCCGTTCAACGTTTCTATATTGAAGCGCGGGCCGCGGCTAAATTGCATCATACCAATATTGTCCCGATTTTCGATTTCGGCAGTTGCGATGGTGTGCACTATTACGCGATGCAATTGATCGAAGGCTCTTCAGCCAATCAAATCATTCGCGAAATCAAGAGGATTCGGGATGGTGAGTTGTCGGACAATTTCGAGACTCAAGGGGATCAAAGTGCCCAGTCGATCGCGAACTCGCTATTTTTAGAAACTCCTGATCCGAATACAACAGTCGTGAATCAATCCCCAACGGGAGCGAGGCTCAAACAAGAATTAGGCGTCGAAGCTGAACAAAACATGGCTTCTTCGACCAAGCCGGGTACCTCTCGCGAATCGAAGGCAATCAACCATTTGGAGGGCAAATCGCTTGACACTCTGAGGAGGGCACGGCCTACTGCGAAGTACTACCGCATGGTCGCTGAAATTGGCCGTCAAATTGCAGACGCCCTGAGTCACGCACACTTTCACGGCATTCTTCATCGAGATATCAAGCCAGGAAACTTGCTAATAGATTTTGAATGCAATGCATGGATCACTGATTTTGGTTTGGCGAAAACCGAAGAACACGATTTGACGCACTCGGGTGATGTTGTTGGAACACTCCGCTACATCGCACCCGAACGTTTTCGAGGTCAATGCGATCACCTCAGCGATATTTATTCACTGGGGATGACTCTGTATGAAATGGTTGTTCTACAGCCTGGATTCAACCAAACCAATCATTACCGATTGTTGGATGAAATCGTCAATCGACAGCCAATTCAACCACGAAGTATCAACCGTAGCATTCCCACAGACCTGGAGACGATCATTCTGAAATCTGTGCACAAGGACCCGCATCGCAGATATCAATCGGCGCGGGAGTTCGCCGATGATTTGCAACGATTTTTGGCGGGTCGACCGATCACCGCGCGAAACGTTTCCGCCCTGGAGAAGACCTGGATCTGGTCGAAGCGGAATCCATTGGTCGCCTTCTTGGCCGCGATGATTGTCTTGGGACTAGGCGTCGCCATCGTTGCTTCCATCAAGTTTCGCAATATGGCTCTCGACCAAGTTAGACTCACCAATCAGGCGAATGAGCTGCTAGAAAGTCGTGAACAAGATATTTATTCCGCCAATATGCAGGAAGCCCAGGGACTAACGGCAACCACGACTAATGTGGCACGGTTGCGCGAAATTCTAAGGCAATGGATTCCAACTTCCGGCGATCGCCACATGAGTGTCACCAACGATCGACGAGGGTGGGAATGGTATTGGCTTCAATCGATTGCCGAGCAATCGGACATCGTCATCAATAACGAACGACCTTCGGAATCTCAACTAGCGAATTGGGCGGTTTCGTGGAGCCCAAATGGTGAGAAGGTCTGTTGGGGCTCCAGTAATGCTTGCTTTATCGCTGATTGGCCAACCCTTTCGAACATTCGTTCCTTCAGTGGGTCGATTTATGGGGTCACCCACGCTCAATTTAATCCGCAAGGAGACTTATTAGCTGTTAGCTCGTTTGAAAACAAAGTCCGAATCTGGGATCCGGCGACGTCACAAATAATCCAAGAATTAGAATTTGACGGGGCAACACGATGCGACGCACTTTGCTGGAGCCCTTCGGGACGGTGGCTGGCTTGTCAGTCCGTAGGACAATCGACCGACGGTTCCAACGCATTGCTAGTGGTCTTTGATACCAGCACCTGGAAGCGGGTCACAGAAATTCACAATTCCATATTCGATTATGTGCGGAAGTTTTCTTTCGATCCACACGAAACGCGTCTCGTGATCGTGACCAACAAATCGGACCGAGGTTTTGTCCAAATTTTGGAAACCGACACATGGAAGACAGTCGCCGAAAAAAATGTGTCAGTTCTTCCGGTGACCTGCCTGGATTGGCATCCCAATTTGAACTGGATTGCGATCGGGAGCGCCGATTGCAAAACCAAAATTTGGGACCTTGATAACGACGAACTGAAAACAATATACGAGTCGATGTACGTCAGCTCTGTCGATTGGTCGCCAAATGGTGACCAATTGGCGTTTTCCGGCTGGGATCGAGGAATCTTTATTTGGGACTGCGCAAGCAGTTCGATAAGACGATTCCAAGCGCACGAAAAAAACGTCAATAGCATTGACTGGAACGCGGAGCAGCATGTGATTGCATCGGTCTCTGACGGATATCAAATACGGTTCACCGACATCGATCAATCCGATGCGACATTAGAGTTTCGAAATTACTTCAATTGGTATCACGTTGATGGGGTTGGCGAGTTAGCGTGGAGTCCAGATGATCGACTTTTAGCTGCGAGTAATACTTATCCCACATCTATTTGGAGCATGGAGACGCAGCAATTGTTGCCGGCCGGCCAAAACATTTTTGCGTGGCACTCTATCCAAGGAGAGAGATCTCAAATACCTGCCAACCAATACTCAATCAACGCAGCACCTTCACAATGGACCGATGCCGGAAATTTCTTGGTGGCCACTTACAACAATTCGGTTGACATAATCGACGCCGAAGATTTCGCAAATAAACGAAGAATCGAATTATCAAAACCAGGCGATCCGGTTGAGCGACGTCATGTCAAGTTGATTCCCCACAAGTTTGAGTCGCTCGTCTTCTGCAATGAAACTCCCAAAAAACTGCAACCGGTTACATGGTGGCTAGAGGCGGTTGATCTTGAAACGGAACAGGTCCAATGCCTGATACCGAAACAAGTTGACGGAGAAAACGTTGAGCGATTTGAATCACAATTCAACTTTGATGGGCGATTGGTGGCCATTGGATCAAACGATGGTCGAGTCCGAATTTTTGATCTGAACAAACAGCAACTGACGAATCAGCTCGATTTCGGCCCAAGCAACGCGGCGTTTGCTATGGCTTGGAGTCGGGATGGCAAGTTCCTGGCTGTCGGCTTGCGCGATCAGACCATTCGTATCGTCGAAACAGGAACGTGGAAAGTCGAAGCGACTTTGAAAGGCCATGCGAACAGCGTTCGCTGCCTGTCGTGGGACGAGACTGGCCAGCGACTGGCTTCGGGCAGCGACGACAAAACCGTTCGACTTTGGGATCCAAGAACCGGAGACACGCTATTGAATTTTCAGTTTGATTCTGAAGTTCGCGCTGTCGCATTTTCCCATAATGGCACTCGCTTGGCATTTATGTCGAGAGATGGCATGATTCAAGTCTGCGACTCCAACCGCGCTCGGGAACATCGAACGATGGCACAAAAGGAAAGTCGTCAAACGACGAAGCATGGCGAACTTACAATTCTTGAACACTAAACTTGTCGTTTCAGCGGCAAAAATGCCAGTTCACGGATTCGGATCATAAGCCAGTGAATTCTCGCGTTTGCGGCAACTTCTAGCAGCAAATTCCCTCTGTTCAGCTGCGGACGCAGTAGTTTCTCGCAACAAAGCTTGAGCCATGTTTGGGTTTCGAATTTTTCTGTAAGACGATTCCGAGAAATCAATTGGGCCGTCAAATCTAGCAAACACCTCAACGGCCGAAACAAGCACAAATTCTTTTTACAGCCTATTGAAGCGTTTTTTAAAATGGACCAGTCATGATTCGCCTTTTGTTTCGACTTGTGATTCCCCTTGTGTTGTTAATAGCCGCATTCTTGGTGGGCTACAACTATTTTTGGGGAACGTCCGAGGAACAACAACAATCTCGGCTGATCATCGCCAAATTCAAGGATTTGGGAAACGATGTTTTCGGGTTGCTAAAGTCTGAACAGACGAAATATGGAGAAGGCAAATACGACGAGGCGCTAGCCAAGATATCGGCAGGAATTGCTTTTTTGAAGGAAAAGGCTTCAAGCAATTCGACGACCGGAACTCAATTTTCAGAACAAGTCCAGGCACTGGAACAGCAAAAAGCCGCCATTGAATCGCAAGTAGCCAACCTGGGCAAGACATCAGCATTCGGTGGTTTGATGCAGTATTCCAGCTCATCATCCGTGGGACAACCTGATTCGACATTGCCTCCTTCGAATTCCATCGAACAGATTGAGTCTCAGATCCAGTCCCTGGCGCAACAGACGCAGCAATTGGGGATGTCCTGGGGAAAATAATGGAAATGCCAAAATCTTCTTGATTTCATCGAAACGAATTTCATTTCACTTGTTGAAGCGAAACTTTGGAGACTGAGAGTTGTCAACGACCGATCAAAACAAGAACGCGAGGAATTGCCCGCACTGCATGACTTTGATTTCACGCAAAGCCAAAGTCTGTCCGCAGTGTCGAATGTCCGTTTCGTTTTCGAGTGCTGTTGCCGGTTTTATCAAGACGGGTGTGTGGTTGATTGCCGCCATCATTTCGCTAGGTTTTGCCGCTCTTGAAAAGGCGGAAAAATATGGATACTCCAAGGAACTACAAGCGACGGTCGCGCAATTGGACCTTGCCAATTTGACAACCTCGGTCCTTCAGTCGCAGATTATCAATCCTCAGGGTCCGCCACCACAATTCCTGGAAAACGGTGAATTTGCCCAGTCGAGTCACGAAGGAAGTGGTGACAGTAGTATTGATAGTGGGAGGGCCATGATGGCCGCGCCTACTAGCGCGAATGATCCAACCGAACTTGCTGAGGAGGCCGTACGATTGGAACAGAAAATTCAAGAACAACTGATTAAATCGCCTCGCAACGAGGCGTTGCTAAAACAACTGATTCGTCGGCAGCAGTACCTCAAAACGACTTCTGGACAATACTAAACCTCAACTAGGAGTCATCGTTTATGCGAATTTTGTAACTCTCGCATGCAGGCATCGCCATGGCCCTTATCTGCTTAAACACTCTCGGCTCATCAATTAATGGCCAAGACCCAGTCACGAACTTTCAATCCCAAGCAGTCGAGCCGGATGGAGACACCCAATCCCAAGAACGGCGTGTCACGACAGCGGTGAATCCAAACGACATAGCGATTCGAATTCAACTAAGAAGCATTTTGGATGCGGGTAAATGCTGCAAACGGTTCAGTGCTTTCCTCGCGGCATCATGCGTCCAGTCGGCCTGGCGAATCTGCCATGCCGCGTGAGCAACCGAAAGATAATCTAATTGGAGATGCCCGGACTCCGGCCGTTCGACGATGTCGCTGTTCGGTTCACCGTCCAAGCTGGCGAGCTCGTCCAGATAACCGATGATGTCCGAGAAAAGCTGTTACTGCGGCGAACTGTCCGGATTCCATCGCATCGATTCCGCACCGACCACGTGCATCTGGAATTGCCTGCACTTGACGCTCCGCCGGCACATTAAACATCGAGTATCGGTGTATGGGTGACCACCATTTTTCTTCAAATTTGAAATCGGCGGCGTGTGTTTGGCTGCATTTCTTGGGATTTCTGATTTTTGTGTAAGACGAACGCGAGAAGGTTTACAGCGGCGGAATTTGTCTTCCGTTGCCCATAGAGACTTTTTTGAAAGGGAAAAAGCTTATGAACCATCTTTGTCGTGTCTTGGGAATTGCGGCATTCACATTCCTGTCCATTGGCGGTGTAGTGCGGGCGCAAGACGAAGTCGAATTCATCGTCGATAACAAAAGCATGATGCAGATTCGCATCGGAAATCTGGATAAGGGAGGCGCAGAAATCAGAACCTTGTCGACTGGAAGCAACCAGAGAATCAATGTTCCAAAAAACAGCCTCATTCAATTTTATGATGCTTCAATCAATGACCCGGACAAAGCGAAGATCGGCGATCGGATTCTCGCTAACGGCAGAAAACAGATCATCATCAATAATCCAGGAATCACGTATCAGATTTCAGAAATGAAATGTACGGAAATCAATTCCTCGGAACCGGGATGGGAGGTTGAAGTGGCGTTCTTGATGGACGCGAAACTTAAATATGAGTCGTATGAGTTTGATTATCGTTGGAAATTCGGCGACTCGTTCGACGAAGAGCAAATTGAGCCGAAAACTGCTTCCAACAAGGATTATGGCTACGTTGAAGTTCCATATGACGATCCAGACGAGCCGGGTGAGAAAAGAAATCGAACGTTCTGGAAAATACTTTCATGTTCCAAATTCCCCAGGACAAACTTGACACGGCAACACTCACAATTTCATTTCCGTTTGCCGAAGAAGTTGACTCTACGTCAACAGACGACCGAATGGCTTCCAACTTCAAAGTAGGGACCGGCTATACCGGTGGTAATTCCAGGACGTTCACAGACCTGCATGCAATTACGACCCTAACCGACGAGATTGAGTTCAAAGAGACAGAAACGGAAACCACGGTCATTGTCAAAATTGAACTGAAAGAAATTCCCCTAATGGAAATCTCTGACAAGTAGCGATGGAGACTCAAAGTCGGTCGCTTATGTCTACAGTCAAACTGCGACTCTTGGGGCGAAGGTTTGAATTGAGGCGGACTCGCATTTTGTTGGGCCGTCGAAAATAGACGGGCACGAGCCCTAAGAGTACGTTGCGTGACGAACTGACCTTGGCGTCGTCCAATCAAAAAGGCTTGCTGGATCCAGGATTGAATCCGAAGCTTTGGCGAGAGGAACTCGAATCGAAATTTGCCAGGAGCCAGATGACGATCAAGGGACGGGTTCCAGTGTCAGAGGCTCCGCCAAACTCAGCAAGGTAGATACACTCTGACTACGGACTGGGCAGGATTGAAAATTAAAGGTTCGCATATGATACGGAAAGCGATTCCAAGTCTCGCTTTGATGGTTTGTCTGCTCTCCCTTTGCTGCGGTTGTTCGACGAACAATGGAGGTGATCCGGCGGTTTGGCACGATCAAAAAGTGAATGGATCGGGAGAAATCCTAGCGGTTCAGCCAGCAGCCAGTCCAGCCAATTCCCGCATTTCCATCCGTTTCACCCACGATGACGGCCAAACCGAGGAGAAAATCCTGGAGCGATTGAAGCTTGCCGAGATTGAAGATCTGCCGGCGGAGTACCGACCCAAGGTCGGTGACGAACTCAAACTCCGGATCGGTGTCCGCTACCAGAGAAAAATGTCGGTCGGACCACCCGACCTTCTGCACGATCCCGTTGACCAACGCACTTTCACCTGCCTCGAACTGATTCTGTCGGAGCCGGAAGAAGTCAACAACTCAGCCTCCCAAGCCTCGTCAAACGGCAGCGAACCCTAGCGGAACAAGCTACCCAACGATGGCAATCAGCTTTGAAAATTGTTATGTGGCAAACGTTGCCCCATCTAAGCGTTGAAGCGAAAACCATCTCAACCGTCGTGTGGAACAGCCAACGTCGTTCGGTGGGAAGTCAATATTTTCGTTTTGATGGATGAATTGAAGCGGATGAACTTTCAGATCAATCTCGGGTTTGGACAACACGACTGACCAAAACACCCGTCGGGTTGGTCTTTGATTCGGCCCAACGAATTGATTTCACGAATCATCCATTGGCAGCGTCAGGGAACTGCAGCTCCGACTAATCATCGGAGTCATCTGTCTTTGGCGGAACCGCTTCAATCTTTTTTAGCCTGAATAAAGTACGATCGCCCATTTCCCGATCTCGGGAAACAATATTTTTATCGTCATCCGCCACGCCCACATGAAGATTGGGCGCAATCGCCGAGACAATTCGAACCGTTCCATCACCCGCGTCAATTAGCTCGAATTTCGAGGCAGTCGTTTCAATCTCGCCCCGAGATACGGCCGAAATATTGGTTTGATCGGCTGTTCCCCAATCCAGAATATCGAGTGAGTATCGCGGCGCAAGCTTGCTTTCAATAAAGTAGAGTTCCGAATCCACAGGCACAAACCGAAACAGTTGATTTTCGTTGCCCGAAAACTCGCCAAGAGCAACGTTCGTCGGCGAATTGACGCGGGATCGGTAAACATCCACTACCTGATTTTCCAACAGGATGGACTCGATCGCGTAAAAGGCCTGCGTGTCGGGCACGAATATTTTCGCTTCCGCAACTGCCGGGGGCTTTGTCAAATCGGCAACTTTGATGGTCACCAGAATTTTTTCGCCACGTTTCAAAGTGAACTGCTGATTGTCGATAACGATCTGGTCGCCCAATTCACGGGGAACCCGAATTTCATAATCGCCAGAACGAAACCATGTTTTGTCCTTCAGTTGTCCCACTTCAAACGACTTGACTTCGCTGTCGTTTCGGACAATTTCCAGTTCGATGTTTGGATCGTCGCATTCGATGATGATTTCGCCTCCGTCAGTTTTCAAACTGATGACGATTCCTGCCAGAGCAACAAATGAAACTGCCAACCCAATGAGTATCCAATTCCTCACCCAGGAACGATTGCCGACCCGTTCAGCAAGCCTGGGCTCAGCAATAGCAATCCGGGAGTCTGGCGCGAGGCCGGATTCCGGGGCAATCAATGTCTGGTGATTCGCAAGTTTTCTAGTCTCACGATCCGACGACTGTTTTTCAGTATGCAGCAATTGCTCGAGGTTGTGGCCTTTACAAAATGGAGTCAATGCATCGGCAATTTCATTTGGAACTGCCGGACGATTCGCCGGATCACTGGACAACATTCGATCGACCAGCATAGAAAGTGGTTTCGGCAGGTCGGGGCGCAGTTCGGACAACGACATCGTTGGCGTGGTTGCCCGGCTTTTGATTTTCTCCAACAGGGTGCTGCCGGACAATTGAATCGGCGAGCGGCCCGTCAGCAGAAAAAACATGGTTACCCCCAAAGAAAAAATGTCTGTGCGAATATCAGCCTTGTTATTGCCAAATTGCTCCGGCGCCAGGTACCCGAGTGTTCCAACCACCATCCCCTCACTGGTCATCTGTTCGTCGGCAATGGTCTTCGATTCAAAGAAGCGGGCTAAACCCATATCAAGAATTTTGACCATGGGTGGAGAATCGGATGAGGACAACATCAGATTGGGCGGCTTGAGATCGCGATGCACGATCCCTGCTTCATAGCTGTGCTGAAGACCTGTCGCTGTCTGACGAATGATCTCGCAGGCGTCTGCGGTTTGCAAAGGTCCATACGACTGAACCAATTGTTGAAGGTTCGGCCCTTCCAACAAATCCATCACCAGGTAGTGAAATCGTCCAGACTCACCTGCGTCGAGCGCCGCCACAATGTTGGGATGTCGAAGTCTGCCGATTGCACGCATCTCCCGTTGAAATCGCAGAACCCGATTGTCCCCATCCAAAACTGCAGGAGTATTCTGTGAATCAACTTCAATCAGTTTCAGCGCGACCATTCGGTCCAGTTTGGTATGCCGTGCACGAAAAACATTTCCCATTCCTCCTCGGCCCATGCACTCCATGATTTCGTAATCACCAACCGTCTTACCAGGCGGCAAGTGTGGCAGAGGATTGCGGTTTCGCCCATTTGCCGTTCCTTCCAGCTCTCTGCGAATAACTCGTGCTATTCGGCCGACTACTGCTTCGGAAAGCTTGTGCTGAGGGCTCGGCTGTTCGTTGCTCAAATGAAAATTCATCGAATCTTGTGCTGACGAGAGCCGTTCGAGAACCTCTCTGCATTCCACGCAGGAAGACACATGTTCAGACAACAATGCGAATTCATCGCCTGGCAGCTTTTCATCCAGCAGATCAAGTAACCGGTCTGGTTCGCAGCATTGAGCCATGAGTTTTCTTTTTCCAAAAAAGTGAACTTGCCCGAACCCTATCCCAGAGCTTAACCCAAAACCGTAAGTCGCAAGCGTGAATCTCTGGCGAGGGGATCGCATGCAGGCACAGCGCGTTGTGTTGTAGGTTCGTGGGTGACAATCAAACTCGGCCAACCTGGATTCCCTCAAAGGTATTTACTGGCGAACTGCCCCAAAACTGCCCCGCATTTTTCAATAATCTCCAAAATTCCCAAGATTCATGTTGTTTTCCAGTTGCTGGATTTCTTCCTTCAAAAACTGTTGCACACGCTTCTTGGCGGTGTACACGGTGGCGATGTTCATATCCAGCGTACAAGCGACTTCCGCAGCACCCACTCCCTGTCTTGCCGTCATTTCCCATGCGAGAAACCGTTTTTCACTTACCCGGCACCGAACCAACTCCACCGCCTTTTCCAACAATTCAAAATCAAATGCCGCTTCCATCCTGGAAGTCAGTTCTTCGCGGGATTCGGCCAAATCAAGGAGGTTGTAGGCGTCGTTGAAATCACTTGCGCGTTGTCGTCGCTGTTGACCGATGAAGTCATGAATCGCATTTTCGGTAATCCGCCTCAGCCATCCCCGAAACGATCCGTTGGGGTCATACTGGAAATTTCGAATTCCGATAGCTACTTTGATCAGGACATTCTGTGATACGTCTTCGGCATCCCCCGGGCTCAATTGTCGATTCAGGCACCATTCGTAGATTCGCGAACCATAGAGTCGAACGAATGCTTCCCAGGCCTCTTCCTGCTGTTTCTCCTGCTTCAACGCCAACAACAAACTCAATCTGGTGTTGGAATCCGGCATATCTGTGCTGGTATAGCTTGCCATAGACGGTATCAACATTGAGACTGGACAATCCGACAGGAAAATGGCATCGGGCGCTCTCACTAAGCAACTTCAAAAGCTGCAATCCCGGAGTTTTATCAAACGACTACTTTAAGCAAGATTCGAAATTTTTTGAAGAAAATCCTGAATTCAAGGGCAGGTTTTCACGCTGGCGGCAGTAAAGCATGATGATCGTCCGGGATTTTCCGACCTGAAATGGGACGGGGTTTTGTAAACCTGAACGCCCCGGAATCGCGATCCATGGCCCAATTGGTTCCGATTTTAACAGGATTTCTCCATGATTCCGCGTTCCCGCTTCACCTGCGTTCTCTTTTGTTGTGTCGCGGTTTGTAGTTGCATCGCTGGGCCGGTGAAGGCTCAATTGAATTTCACCGGAGGGGCCAACGGGTTTGGTGATCCGAATGATTTCAATCACGCATCATCCTGGGGAGGTGCAGGAGTTCCCAATCCCGGCACGTTCGTCAATTTTTCTCTGCCCGGTTCGTACGACGTTTTCTTTTACGGCTATCAACCCAACGGAGAGAGTGGCAACGCGAACTTCAGCAATGGAACGGCCAATGTCCGTTTTTTTTCCGACAAAATCTGGTCGGTCAACGGCCATCTGAACGTCTCCAGCGGAGGAACCGTGAACCTGTTTAGCCAGAGCACTTCCAATCCATCGGCAGTCAATGTGACCGGCGACAGCTTCTTTGGATTCACCGGGGTCGGGAATGGATTGATTGGATCCGGCATGACACTGTCCAATTCCGGGGCGGGCTGGATCGGCTTCCACAGCGGATCCTCCGGAACAGTGGCGGTGAACGGAACCTGGAACAACGGGCTCGACCTGACGGTTGGCAACAATGCGGGAACTGGGCTGCTGACCATTAACAGCGGAGCCCTGGTTACCAACGCGCAAGGGTATGTCGGACGCGATTCGTTGTCCACAGGAACAGTCAACGTCAGCGGCCAATGGATCAACGCCGGCAGTCTGCGTGTAGGCCACAATGGAAACGGCACGCTGAACGTGCTCGCGGGCGGAAACGTGAGCAACACAATTGGCTTTGTCGGTCAAAACTCGGGCTCCAGCGGTTCCGCTTCCGTCACCGGACCGAATGCCGCTTGGATCAATTCAGACTCATTACTCGTGACGAACGGGACGCTCAACGTCAGTGGTGGAGGACGGGTGCAGATGGGCAACGACACTTTCACACTGAGCGGAACCGAGATCGTCGTCAGTGGCACTGGCACCAACGGGTTTCTCAATGTCAGCAATGGCTCGACTGTTTCCAATACCGGATCTGCTGTTCTGGGAGGGAACGCACCGTTTAGCGGGCTGGCGATCGTCACGGGTGCCAATTCACAGTGGAACAATAGTGGTTCGCTAACGGTCGGGGATCATGGCAGTGGAACTTTGAATGTTGTGTCCGGCGGCTTCGTCAGCAACTCAAGTGGCTATGTGGGTAGAAACACAGGGTCATCCGGAGTTGTGACCGTCACGGGTGCCAATTCCCAATGGAACAATAGTTCGCTATGGGTGGGGTATTATGGCAGTGGAACTTTGAATGTTGTGTCCGGTGGCATCGTAAACAACTCATATGGCTATGTGGGTGTTGAATCAGGGTCAGGAGTTGTAACCGTAACGGGAGCAGGGTCGCAATGGAACAATTCCGCCTCACTGGACGTTGGAATGAGGGGCGATGGCACCTTGAACATCGAGTCCGGCGGCGTCGTCAACAACACATTTGGCTATGTCGGTACCCTATCAGGGTCAACCGGAGTTGTGACGGTAACGGGAGTAGGGTCGCAATGGAACAATACCAGCACGCTTCTAGTCGGACGGGAGGGCTTCGGCTCCTTGAGCATTAACGCAGGCGGAGTGGTATCAAGCGCCAGCGGTCGGGTGGGTAATTTTAACGGTTCCACGGGAGTCGTGGCGGTAACAGGAGCGGGATCGCAGTGGATCAACGCCACTTCATTGACGGTAGGTAACACAGGAACTGGCACACTCGATGTAATCGAGGCGGGCCGGGTGCAGGTAGGGAATGATTCATATACCGCGCCGAGTTTTCAGGATGCCGAGTTTGTGGTGAGCGGCACAGGATCGACGGGAGTGCTGGAAGTCAACAACGGCTCGTCCATAGTCAATATTGGCAGAGCATATGTGGGCGCGAACGCGAACTTCTCCGGGATGGCAACAGTGTCTGGTGCCAATTCACAATGGTTCAATTCGTCAACGCTCTTTGTCGGATATCTTGGCGACGGCTCATTGAGGATTGAGGCGGGTGGCTCGGTCAGTAACGACTTTGGATACATCGGATTCGGGGGAGGCTCGATGGGGGACGCACTTGTCACAGGAGCGAACTCCCGCTGGCTTCAGACCGGTAATTTTTATGTCGGAAATGGAAATGGTAGCAACGGAACGCTTCGAATTGAGGATGGTGGCTCGGTCACTAGCTTTGCCGGAAATATTGGAACTGTCGCGGGCTCAACAGGGACTGCAACCGTCAGCGGAGTGAACTCCCGGTGGGACGTTGATCGCCATTTGTATATCGGATTCAACGGCAACGGCACTTTGCAAATTGACAGTGGTGGCATGGTCACCAACTTAAACGGACAGATTGGTTATTTATATGACTCAACGGGCGCTGTGACGGTCACCGGGGCGGGTTCTCAGTGGATCAACTCCGATGAACTCAGTGTCGGATACGAAGGCAATGGAACGTTGCAGATTGTCAGTGGTGGCTTGGTCAGCAACAGGAATGGATACATTGGACGTGTTCCAACACGCGGTAGCGGAATAGCGACGGTCACTGGGGCGGGTTCCCAATGGGTAAATTCAGATGCGATGTTTATGGACAACGGGACGCTGGAAATCGCCGACCAAGGGCGGGTTCAGGTAGGCGACGATTCGTTGACTCAAGGCGTCACGGAAATCATTGTTAGCGGCAGCGGTACGAAAGGTATTCTGACTGTCCGAGGCGGCTCGACCTTGACCAATTCGGGAAATGCCATCATTGGCGGAGCAGCGACGTTCAGTGGGGCAATGAATATTCAATCGGGCGGCGTGGTAAACAACACTTCTGGCCTGGTGGGACGGTTCGCAGGCTCAACAGGAACCGTGACGTTGAACGGGACAGGGTCGCAATGGAACAACCCAAATGGAGTGGCGATCGGAGTCAGTGGAACCGGAACTCTGAATATCGAGGCGGGCGGTTCGGTGACCAGTAGCGACGGATTCGTTGGATATCTTTCCGGCTCAACCGGTACTGCGACGGTGTCAGGAATCGGGTCCCAGTGGATCAATTCGAATTCACTGTACGTCGGATTACAGGGTGATGGCTCCCTAATGATTGAAGAAGGCGGCTTGGTTACCAGCAACACGGACGTTGTCATTGGACATACTGGATCGACGGGCCAAGTAACAGTGACAGGAACCGGGTCAAAGCTGGACCATTTCGGAAATCTCTTTGTCGGGCTCAATTCGGGTACAAGCGGGCTACTGAATATTGAGGCAGGAGGCTCGGTCAGCAATCAATTGGGGCTGATCGGACGATCTGCAGGTTCCTCCGGAAGCGTTTTAGTCACTGGAGCCGGTTCTCACTGGAACCAGTCCGACAGTCTCTTTATTGGCGGGAATACCGTTTCGGCGGGAGGCACCGGTTCGGTCGTGGTGGAAAATGATGCATTCGTGGAAGTTGCCGGAATGACAAAGATCTGGGATCAGGGATCCTTGATGATTGATCAATCAGGAATGTTGGACACCACCACGCTGGACCTGACCCTCGGCAGTTTTCAGATGCAGAATGGAGGCATCCTGATGGCCGAGAATGTGTTGGGAGATTTGGTCAATGAAAGCGGTATTTTCGCGCCGGGCAGCAGCCCCGGAATCACTACCATCAGCGGCAGTTACTCGCAGGGGGAAACGGCGTGGCTGGACATCGAACTGGGAGGTTTGTTACCGGGTGAATACGACCAGTTGCTGATCTCTGGTGATTTGAATCTCGACGGGTTCCTCACTGTCAGCCTCTTTAACGGATTCAATCTGAATATGAATCAGCAGTTTTTGATTGCGGATGTTACGGGGACGACAAGTGGCATTTTTGCGGGGTTGAACGAAGGTGATCTCGTCGGCAATTTTGGTGGACTCGATCTGTTTATTTCTTACTCCGCTGGCGATGGAAACGACGTTGCCTTGTTCACTGCCGTACCCGAGCCTGGCAGCGCAGCGTTGTTGGTACTTCTCAGTGTATCCGCACTGTTGAATCGACGCCGTCGTTGCAATAGTTGACCCCATCTATTTCTCGCTTGACGCGTGATTGACGAAGGCCTTTTTTTTGCTGGCCTTCGAGAATAACTCGTCGCCGGAATGATTCGGTCTTCTTGACTTCTGTGGTCAAGAAGGTCGAGCAAACAAATTGAACGACGAAAGACGATACCGCGGGTCCGGGCGTCAGCAGCGCAACGTTTGATGTCAAGCTCATCCCGACGGGTCAAGTTCTGGTGGGCCTGATCGATCGATTCGAGAACAACGTCCAACAGATGATTGGTCCTTTGATAGCGCTTCGCTCAACGGTCAATCCCGAACCGAAGATTTGTTTGCGAATCCGTATGTGAATTTTCCCGACGACCTTACACTGGCTCATTCATGTGACGACTTGCAGGATGGGTTTGATTGGGTCGACGGCGATTCGCTGGACGACATTCACCCAAGTTATTTGTTGGTTTACCTGAACGCACTGAC
This sequence comes from Pirellulaceae bacterium, assembly GCA_041399045.1. Classification (GTDB taxonomy): domain Bacteria; phylum Planctomycetota; class Planctomycetia; order Pirellulales; family Pirellulaceae; genus BJ22. The sequence continues at coordinate 69,390 of JAWKTO010000004.1, forward strand.
ACATTATTCCGTCATGTACCAGGACACCCCGTACAATCTCCTTGTTACCAACGCGGTGCCGGAGAACCTGGCGAATATCGTCAAGGAAGTCACTTGGGATGTCGTTTCGAATGATCCGCGAACGGGATTGATGTCAGTTCCGGAACCCAATGCCACGGTGCTGGTCGCGATGGTTTCTGCGCTGGTCGCGATGGTTTCTGCGATAACAATTGCCGCGCGCCGAAAACGCAGACAACCCTTGAGAATCGATCGGCAATACTTAAATGTTGTCCTTGATCGATGAAAATACGATGGGCACTCTCGCTCGTAATGATTTCGTGAATGAGCTGACGTTTCGCGTGAGACCAAACCCTTTTTGTTTTCTCGCTGCGGGTTGTCCACCCTTCGTAGTGGTCTCAGCTGGATCAGATCTCGACCATTCATGGAAATACTGCTGGGCGGTGCTGCCTGAAGCCAAGGACTTGGGGATCGCTTTCGACTGACAACCCGTCCGCATACGATAAAAGATCGCATCGGCAATTCGACGAAGATCAATTCGCTGGCGATCTTCATTGGTGCTAGGACAACTGGAAGTGATGTTTCATGTAAGTTCATTGGCCAGTTTTGGAACTTGAGTTTCGTATCCTCGCCGCCTTTTGGAAACTCAAACGCTGGTTTACGATATCAACCGACGACAAGTGAATGGGGCGTGCGGTTTGGGTCAAGGCAACGGAAATGGAAAACACGGAATTTGCGGCGTTTCGAGATCGGTTGAGTCGCCCGTTGGATGTGCGGCTTTCTGAATTCCAACGCAATGAACGACTCAAACATCTGATCTTTGCGGCCCAGTTGACGCCGGCCATGTTGGAAAAACTTCGTCGCCTTGCCGACATGATCCGGCATATGTCGCGAACACGTGAAGGTAATCTGAAAATGAAAGGTCTGCTCGCACACCGCCGGGCGATGCTTTACTTCACGCAGCCATCGACACGTACGTTCTTGTCCTTCATGGCGGCCTGCCAGATTCTGGGAATTACCTGCAACGAAGTTCGTGATCCATCGACTTCGTCCGAAGCCAAACGCGAGTCGAAAATGGATTCGATTCGCATGTTTAGTTCGTATTTTGATGTGATTATCATGCGAACAGTCATTCCCATATTTTCGGAATGCTGTGCCTATCTGATGAATCAGCTGGAGACTCAGGACAAACGGTCCGTCCCCGTGATCAATGCCGGTGCTGGCGCCGACGAGCATCCGACACAAGCGCTGCTCGACATGTACACGATCCTGCGAACATTCAGCCAGGACTACAGTCGCGAGTCCAAGCAATCGCGTTTCATGGAGTTGCAATCGCAGTATTCGGGACTCACACCGGGTGCCGGAAACAAGACGTATCTGTTTTGTGGCGACATGGGGCGAGGGCGAACCGTGCGTTCGCTGGCGACGGTGTTGACACAGTATCCCGACGTTCGGTTCTTCTTTGTTTCACCTGACCATGCCGCATTGAGGATGGACTCCGGAATGCTAGACCGATTTCGAGAGTTGGGTGTGGAAACGCACGAGTTCGACTCACTAGATGCCACGCACGAGGGAAAGCCGATTTTGGAGCAGACCGATTGTCTTTACATGACCCGGATTCAACGTGAGCACAATTCGCCCGAGATCGAAGAACAAATGGCGCAACTGGATCTGGCACCCTTCCAATTGACGGTAAAGCGTGCTGGAGTGTTAAAGTCCTATGCACCGATCCTGCATCCATTTCCACGCGACAGTGTCGTCAACGAAATTCCAGTGGAAGTAGACTCTGACCCCCGAGCCATGTACTTCCGCCAAGCTCGCAACGGAATGTGGATTCGCGCGGCACTGTTGGTGCACTTGTTTGATGCAGCGGAAGAATTGATGGAAGTGTACGCGGGATTCCGCGGTTAGACGGTTGCCCAATAGGCTAACGAAAAAAAGCCGGAAGAGCAAATTCACTCTTCCGGCTTTTCTGACTGTTTGTTTCCGCCACCAGTCGCAATCCGAATGTCGACTGCGATCAGGCAACGGCCTGGCAAGCAAAATTACTCGCCACCGCCCACTGCGTCTTTAGCAGCGTCTTTAACTTCGTCAACTGCGTCTTTAGCCGCATCTTTAACGTCATCCATTGCGTCTTTTGCAGCGTCTTTAACTTCGCCAGCAGCATCTTTAGCTTTGTCAGCTGCGTCTTTTGCAGCATCTTTTGCACCGTCACAACCGATTGAAATTGCTGCAATAGCACATACGAACAATGCGAAAAACTTTTTCATTTTTGCTTTCCCAAAATTAAGCGTTATGAAGTATGAGTTTTGGCGACCGTCGATTCGACGATCAATAAAACCGAAACTCGAAACAACTAAAGACGATTCGGGCGAACCGCCTTTTAATTACCAAGGTGAAACGTAAAGGGCGAAAGCAAACGAAGTTTGACGATCAATCGCCTTGAAACCAAAAGGTAAAATGGTATTACCTTTCATTCACATGTCAACAACGTCACCGCCACAATCAGCAGCAAACCGAATGACACGACTCGATCGTGCGTATTATCGCATTACTTCCAATCATTTGCAAAAGGGCACATTTGATAGAACGGCAATTTTCTTTGGCACCGCATAGTAAACCGGCTGTTGCCGCTGAAATCACGGTCCAAACATCATGTCGCCGACTAAACTGATCTTGCCCATTTACCCACGTCGGCCCTTTTTTCGCGTAGTTTTCCGCTCACAAGCGTCCAATCGTGGTTTGTTGGTGGCGTTGGTGCGACAATTACGGCTGCTAATTGTTGTTCGTTTATGGGTATTGAATATCGTTGAAAAAATAATTGGGAAGCGAGTGGCCCCCCCGAAGCCCAATAGTTTAGATGCCCTGCAGCCGTTAAAAGCAACAAAACATTTTGTACAAATGACGAACTTGCCGCATGATGCTCCAAATTGATCGCTTGCCGTTTTTCTGCGTCGTGAATCTCCGCCTCTCCAACCGGAAGCCAGTTGATCAAGATCATTGCGGAGCAGTTTTGTAGAACGGAGCCAATTTTGATGCCCGGCTTCAGGTCTGTAAACCAACTGGAAAGATTGGTGCCAATCGTTTGGCAGGTTTCTTTAGAGAAAACATGGACTCGCCATGGCTCGGCAATCCCATCCAAATTGCGGTCGTGATGAAACGGAGCCCATCCGGCGGTGGCAAGAATTTCCTGGATTTGATTAGCGGAAATTTCCTGTTCGCCCCCACAAGGAGTTGTTCCTCTGGAAAGAATTTTTGTGGTACTCCTGCTGCGGATTGTTTCGGCGACAATCTGGTAATGATGATCTGACATAATGTGAACCCAACATTGAATTTTGGCAGCGAAAATGCCTAGCCGTTTATGGTTGATATTGGGCGGGTGTTCGTCAACGGGTAGTTGTCTGATAGAATTCAGGTCATTCAAGAACACACATCGCGCGAAAAATCGCGCAACGAACCGAATTTTGATATTGAGGAACAAAATATGACGTTGAGAGGAATGATGCATTTCGTCGCCCTTGCGATGCTTCTGGCCTTGCCGGCAGGAGTTTACGGACAAGGGATCGAGCAAATCACAGAGATTGAGGGGATCACCGAATACAAACTGGACAATGGAATTCCCGTTCTGATTTTTCCGGACAATAGCAAACCTAACTTCACCGTTAACATGACCATCATGGTCGGATCGCGACATGAAGGTTACGGCGAAACGGGAATGGCTCACTTGCTCGAACACATGTTGTTCAAAGGCACGGAGCGTCACAAAGACATCCCAACGTTGCTCAAGGACCGTGGTGTTCTCAACATGAACGGGACGACATGGTTTGACCGAACAAACTACTACGAGCAATTGCCTTCGACGGATGAAAATCTGGAGTTTGCAATTCGCATGGAAGCTGATCGTTTGCTGAACAGCTTGATTCGCAGCGAAGATCTGTCGTCAGAGATGACCGTTGTTAGAAACGAGTTCGAAATCGGCGAGAACGATCCGGGATCCATCTTGATGCAACGGATCATGGCAACGGCCTATGAATGGCATAACTACGGCAAGAGCACGATTGGCAACCGATCTGATATCGAACGAGTTCCCGTCGAAAACCTGCGAGAGTTTTATCGCAAGTATTACCAACCCGACAATGTCATGGTCGTCGTTGCGGGGCAGTTTGATACGGACAAAGCACTCGAATACCTGAACAAGTATTTTGGAAGTTTGGAATTGCCCGATCGCAAACTTCCTCAGACTTATACGGAGGAACCTGTTCAGGATGGCGAGCGAATTGTGTCGTTGCGCCGGGTTGGTGACGTGCAAATGGCGGGATTGGGCTACCACATGCCCGCAGCATCACATCCTGATTACGCAGCATGCGAGGTGTTGTCGACGATTCTGGGCATCGAGCCTTCCGGACGCCTTTATCAGGCAATGGTAGTGCCAGAAATTGCTTCCAGCGTTAATACGATGTTGATTGCCGGTCATGACCCTGGGTATTTGCTGGCTTTCGCCGAAGTTCCCAAGGACAAAAGCCTTGACGAGGCGCGCGAGGCACTGATCGCCGCAGTTGAAAAGGTTCGGGACGGTGTTGACGAAGAAGAAGTCAAACGCGCCGTACAGCGAATGATGAAGCAATGGGAGCAACAATTTGCTAATTCATCGCAAACCGCGATTAACCTTAGCGAATGGTACGCTTACGGCAGCTGGAAACTGTTTTTCTACTATCGAGACCAATTGGAAAAGGTCTCGGCGGCTGACGTTCAGCGTGTGGCCAACGAATACTTGTTGCCGAGCAATCGCACGGTGGGGCTTTTCATTCCAACGGACGAACCCAAACGAGCAAACAAGCCGAAAACAATTGACATCGCGTCGACACTGTCGGATTACAAAGGCCGCGAGTCGTTGGCGACTGGTGAAGCGTTTGAGCCAACGCCAGAAAATATTGGTGCTCGAACCATTAGTGGTGAGTTGAAATCCGGAATCAAATTTGCGTTCCTGCCCAAGAAGACGCGAGGCGAACGCGTTCAATTGGCTGGACAATTGCACTTTGGAAACCTGGATTCATTTCAGAACAAGCAGGTAGCGGCCAGCGTCATGGGACGACTCATGTCACGCGGTACGACTTCCATGTCATTTCAACAGATACGCGATCGGCTGGACGAACTAAAAGCATCGATGTCCGTTTCGTCTACCGCCGGTTCATTGAGCTTTTCGATTCAAACGAAACGTGAGTTCTTGCCGGATGTGTTGGACCTCCTCAAACAGGTCTTGCGTGAGCCAGCATTCGATGAAAAAGAACTCTCGGTCATCGTCAATGAAATGGTGACTTCGGCAGAAAGCATGCTTTCGGATCCGCAAGGGTTGGCGATGACGGCGTTCTCCAGAGCATTCAACACTTACGAAACGAGTGATCCACGCTACTCTCCAACACTGGAAGAGCAGATCGAATGGACCAAGGCGCTGAATGCCGATGACATTCGAGAGGTTTACAGCCAGGTCGGCGGTAGCGTCGGTGAATTAGCCGTCGTTGGCGATTTCGATGTCGAGTCGATTGAGAGCCAGTTGGATGGGATTTTTGCTGATTGGGCTTCGCCCGTTGTTTACCAACGAATCGAAGAGTTGGCGCCTGAATCAATCAAGGGCGAACATATCACGATTGAAACGCCCGACAAGGCGAATGCGATTTATGTGGCGGGACAGAATTTCCGAATGCGGGATGATGATCCTGACTACGAAGCGATGCTGATCGGAAACTACATCTTGGGAGGTGGTCCGTTGTCATCTCGCTTGGCTGACTCCGTCCGCAAGGAAAAGGGGTTGAGCTACGCTGTTGGGTCGATGTTCCGCTCGGACTCAATGGACCAGAACAGTTTGCTCATCGAGTTCGCCATGTCGGCACCGGAAAATACCAGTTCAGTCGTTGATGCGATTCGCGAAGAAGTCACTCGACTGATGGAAAGCGGTGTTGAGGCCGGAGAATTGGATAAAGCAAAGGCCAGCTATCTAGAAACGCGAACCGGTAGCCGATCGAACGATGCCGGTTTAGCGGCGCTGCTCATGGAGAACCTGGAAACAGGACGCGACATGCAGTTCCATGCCGCCAGTGACGCGAGAATCGAAACGCTGTCGAAAGAACAAGTTGACGCCGCACTTAAAAAGTACATTGACTTGTCTCAGACCGTTATCATCACTGCCGGGGACTTTGCAAAAGCCAAGGCGGATGAGAATGGTGATGGTGGCAGCGATGAGCCCAAGGAAACGTCGAACAAAGACGGCAACTCGGGCAAGTAATGCAAAACGATTGCTGTGAGTTGCAATTGAGGATGAGCCGATAGGTGTTAGTTGCCGGGCGATTTAAATATCGTTTAGCCCCTTGCCCGGGGCCTTACGACCCTCGGCTCACGCGCTCGGTTCTCTCTAGTTGAAGATAAATCAGTCCGTAACGAACGCCTGGCATTTGTCGGGCGTTTTTTTTGTTTGTGTTCAGCGTGAGCTGAAACGCGTAAACTGCCGGGCGATTTGTATTTCGACTGGCGACGGGCCCGGGGCCTTACGGCCCACGGCTCACAGCTGCAATTGCTCAATATGCCTCACCTGTGCTAACAACAAAGCAATACCGATCTACCCTGAATGATCAGGAATTCGGTCGTAGGGACTGTAACGACGATTCGCATTCAAACAACTGGCAAGTTTCTGTTTTCATCGGGGCCATACCCTCAGATTTGATATGATGAACAATACGTTCGATTTCGATCTCAACCAGCTGGCGGTGCCTCCGTTTGAACACGCGAACACTCAACATGAAGCGAACCATAACCTCCATTCCGCAGTTGTATCGCAACCTGCGGCGTTGGACGGAGATCGTTTCGATTTTGAGCAAGTACGGATTGGCGGATTGGCTCAGTCGTACCAATATTGAATTCTTCAAAGACCAATTGGCGGCCGTTGAAGGTCAGTCGATTGCACGAGCCACGACCAATGCGCGAATTCGAATGGCGTTGACCGAACTAGGGCCAACGTTCATCAAGATTGGTCAACTGCTGAGCACGCGTGCCGACTTGATTGGCGTTGAGTTGGCCGAAGAACTTTCCAAACTGCAGTCCAATGCGCCCTGTGATTCATTCGACGACGTTCGAAAAATCGTTGAAGCCGAACTGGGAGGTCCGTTGGAAGAGCGGTTTCGTGCCTTCGACGAAACGCCGATCGCCTCTGCATCGATTGGGCAAGTACATCGCGCGGTTACATGTGATGGTGATGCCGTCGTTGTAAAAGTGCAGCATGTCGGGATCGAATCCAAAATAGAGACCGATCTGGATATTTTGGCAGGCATGGCTCAACTTGCGGAACGTCTCGAAGACTTCCGCAATTACCAGCCGAAGCAACTCGTTTGTGAAATGTCTCGGACAATGAAACGCGAGTTGGATTTTGATCGCGAACACCGAAACCTTCTTCAATTCCGAACCCTGTTCGAAAACAACCAACACCTTTGCATTCCCCGACCCATTTCATCGCATTGTTCGAAACGCGTGTTGACGATGACCCGATTGGACGGGTTCAAGATTTCGCGCTTGGACGAAGAGCACGTTAATGTCGCTAGTCGAGAAGCACTTGCTCATCAGGGTGCACGAATCTATTTGGATATGATCTTTGTCCACGGCTTTTATCATGCAGACCCGCACCCCGGAAACATTGTGTTGATGAAAGACAATGTGATCGGATTGTTGGATTTCGGCATGGTCGGGCGAATCAGCGAGGGCCTGCGCGAAGAGATCGAAGGCATGTTGATGGCCATCGTCAATCACGATGTCCAAATGTTGGTCGCGTTGGTCGAGCACGTCGGCAAATGCCCGGCCAATCTCGATGAACGAGCCTTGTCCAGTGACATTGCGGATTTCGTGGGACAATACGCCACACAGAAGGCGAGCGATTTCGACGTTGGTCACGCCCTCAATGACTTCATGACCATCGTTCGCAACTATCGAATCACACTCCCTAGCGAAGTAGCAATGCTCATCAAAGTGTTGGTGACGCTGGAGGGAACGGGGCGAATGTTGACGCCGGAATTCAGTTTGATGGAAGTCATGAAGCCGCATCAACGCTTGATGATGTTGCGACGATTGTCACCGGTACGCCAAATGCGCAAGGCAAGACGCTTCTACATGCAATTGGAGCAATTGGCGGAGCGAATGCCTCGCCGGATTTCCAACATCATGGAACAAGTGCAATCGGGGCGATTCGATATTCACTTGGACCACCGACGATTGGGGCCAACAGTCAACCGCCTGGTGCTGGGGATGATCACTAGCGCACTATTCATGGGCAGTTCACTGATGCTGAGCTATAAAGTTCCACCACTTTGGTTTCCCGAGTCGGGGCCACTGGGACTGCATGACCTGTCTCTGTTTGGACTAACAGGTTGCGTTGTTTCGATCATGATCGGTTTTCGATTGTTGTGGGCGATTCGCAAGTCTGGAAACCTGGATCAGTCTGAGTAGCTGGTAGTGGACGAGGCTACGAGTCACACGGTTCGGGAATGCTCCAGGACTCGTAGCCTCGTCCACTAACAGACTTAGGGGGCTTGCAGGATCGTCGTCTACGAAATTGCAGCTTCACCAGGTACTTGCAAATTCAATTCGTGGGTGACGACCACTTCGTCAATCGCATCGTTTTCGGGTTTAGCGGTCAATTCCTGAAGGACCTGTTCGATCCGTTCGTTGAGTTCATCGAGTTTACCAATCACTTGCTCTTGATCTTTGAGCAAACTGCGAATCAATTTGAAATCGGACATTGGTAAAACGTTTCTGGGTCAAAGACGGAAAAATTCGCCCGCTTAATTCGGGGGCGGACGCTGGACTAGCCTTTTAACAAAGATTTTCGGGAGGCTCGGGGATGAGTTTTCAGGGAATGACCGATCATTCCTGCGATGACGGCTCGGTAATTGGGGCTATTAACAGGGAGAAATCCGTTTGCAGAATACGCTCGGGTGAACGGTAAAATTTTGTAGCCAAGGCAAGATGGGTAGGCCTCATGACGCGGAAATTCAAAAACCGGGCGAATATCGTGGAAAAATTAAGCTCTACTGGACAAAAACCTTCAGTTTTTGCTAACATTGTCCGTTCAACATTCAAAAAACGCCTGCTTTTGCCACGAAATAATCTGGGTTCGTAGGCGATGGGGCGGTTTGCGTCGTTTTTGGGACATGTTTTCCTTTGTCGTTTGCAAAAGGAGGTCTTGGTATGGCGTTTAAGATCAGGGTTTTGGAGGAAAGATGGTAAAACTTCTCGTTCGAGACAAAGAATCTATTCAGGAAGCAGTACGACGGTTCCGCAAATTGGTTGAACGTAGCGGAATCAAAAAAGAAATGCGTCGCCGCGAGCATTACGAAAAGCCCAGTGAAGTCAATCGACGCGCTCGCCTGCGAGCCGAACGACGTAATAAACGAAGCCGATTGCAATCGAAGTAGTTTACGATTGCTGGAAGTTCCAAAGCCATTGCTCAAACTCAAAGTGCGACAGAATTAATGCGCTTTAGTTCAAGCGCAACGTTTCGACTGAGCAATCCCAATAGCAGCAACTTGCGGACATTTGAAAGTCCATACCAACGAAACACGCGCCCGTAGGTTGCTGAAAACAAATACTGTCAAAAGGCTGGCCCATTGGGACCAGCCTTTTTTTTTGCATGTTGCGAAACAAAATTCCAAGCCGCGACCAACGGCGTCACAACTATCCCGAGCGAAATCCCAGCGTACAAAAATCTTGTCCAGCATCAATCAAGAAATCGTCGGACGGGATTCACTTTTGTGGTCATCGCGTCCTCCGAACCGCAAGGTGCGCCTTGTGTCCACTCAATCAGGTTCATACGCCGGAAAACCCACGTTTTCGCAACAAAAGATTATTCGTATACTTGGGAAATAGCCAGATTTTTTAGTCGGGAAACCACTTTCATGTCCGCAACTAACGAACAAGCAGCCGTTGTCGTCCGATTGCCCGATGGCAGCACCAAAGAGTTTGACTCAGCGACTACCGTATTGGACGTCGCAAAAAGCATTGGGTCACGCCTTGCCAAAGACGCCGCTTGGGGCGAGATCGACGGGCAGCCGGTTGCGCTGGACTATCAATTGCCGGCCGGCCAAGAGGTCCCGCTTAAAATCATCACGCTAAAGTCCGCCGACGCGCTCGCCACCATGCGACACAGCTGCCGCTCACGTGATGGCTCGTGCCGTGATGCGAATCAAAAAGGGCGTTCAGTTGGCGTTTGGTCCGACCATCGATGGCGGGTTTTATTACGACTTTGAAATGCCCGAACCGCTGACCGAAGAGGACTTCCCGGCGATCGAAGCCGAGATGCAGAAAATCGTCGACCTGGACGAACCGTTTGAACGTGTCGAACGTTCGCGAGACGAAGCGATCAAAATCTGCAGCGACCTGAAACAAACGCTCAAGGTGGAACATATCGAAACCGGCCTCAAGGAACATCCGAGTGTCTCGTTTTATCAGCAAGGCGAGTTCGTTGACCTTTGCCGTGGGCCGCATGTTCCATCGGCAGGCAAGATCGGTGCGTTCAAGCTGTTGAGCATTGCCGGCGCGTATTGGAAAGGTGACGAGAACAACCAGCAACTTCAACGACTGTATGCGACTGCTTTCTTTTCGAAGCAAGATTTGGAAGAGCACCTGGAGCGAATCGAAGAAGCCAAACGTCGAGACCATCGCGTGTTAGGCAAACGGCTGAACCTGTTCCACATCGACGACATGGTCGGGCAGGGCCTGATTCTGTGGTCGCCCAAAGGCGCATTCGTTCGGCAACAACTGCAGGATTTCATATCCATGCACTTGCGGCGCCAAGGCTACTCGCAAGTATTCACTCCACACATTGGAAAGTTGGACCTTTATAAGACCAGTGGGCACTTTCCATACTATCAAGAGAGCCAATACCCACCGCTTGTGCAGCGCGAACAACTTTCGCAATTGGCCGAGGCCGGTTGTTCTTGCGGCGAGCTGTCCAACAAAATGTCGGCCGGCGAAGTTGACGGCTATTTGCTCAAGCCGATGAATTGTCCGCACCACATCAAGATTTACAGTTCGCAGCATCGATCATACCGTGACTTGCCGATTCGTTTGGCTGAGTTTGGTACCGTTTATCGCTGGGAACAGTCGGGCGAGATTGGCGGACTGACTCGCGTGCGCGGATTTACTCAAGACGACGCTCACCTGTTCGTTACTCAGGAACAGTTGGCCGACGAACTGGCAGGCTGTTTGGAGTTGGTCAAAATTGTGTTTGCTGCGATGGGTATGGAAGACTATCGCGTACGAGTTGGACTGCGCGATCCCAACAGCGACAAATATGTCGGCAATCCAGACAACTGGAAATTGGCCGAACAAGCATGCCGCGATGCAGCGGCGAGTTTAGGCAAACCGTATTCGGAAGAAGAAGGCGAAGCCGCATTTTACGGACCCAAGATCGACTTCGTGGTTCGTGATTGCATTGGTCGCCAATGGCAACTGGGAACAGTCCAGGTGGACTACAATTTGCCCGAACGATTCGGGTTGGAGTACATCGGAGCTGACAACAAGGCGCATCGTCCCATCATGATCCACCGAGCCCCATTTGGTTCGATGGAGCGTTTCATTGGCGTATTGATCGAACATTTTGCTGGTGCTTTCCCGCTATGGCTGGCTCCAGAGCAAGCTCGCGTTTTGACCGTCAGTGAGAAATCCGAAGAGTATGGCCGTCAGGTTCTCGAAAAGTTACGAGCCGCAGGACTGCGGGTAGAAGGGAATTTTCACAGCGAAAAACTTGGCGCCAAAATCCGCGATGCCCAGCTCGAGCTGATCCCTTACATGCTCGTCGTCGGGCCACGAGACGCCGAAGCGGGCACGGTGTCCGTCCGCGATCGAATTGAGGGCGATTTGGGAGCGATGGCACTGGACGACTTGATCGCACGACTCTTGAAAGAGGTTGAGGAAAAAGCGGTTCGAAAAACCTTCCAGAACTCCCTGAATATGGAAGGCGGAGCGGCAGCAAACGAATATTGACGTCAGCTCCAAATGCGTTCATTGTCACCGATTGAAAATCGCCGCAAGTTAGCGAAAATGTTCACTTTGGCGACACTGGCGTTTTATGGTAGTCTGTTTGCAGAAATTCGCCGGCCGGGGAACAAAATACTAGCCCCGAAAATCGGCCCAATGTTTTCTTTGTTCAATTGAAAGGAACGACCCATCAGTAAAGATCAAAACCGCGTGAATGAGCAGATTCGACACCCCCAAGTGAGAGTCATTGACGACGAAGGTAATCAGCTAGGAATCCTGTCTTCTCGTGACGCGCTCGCGAAAGCACGCGATGCTGGGCTGGATCTGGTAGAGGTATCACCAGATGCAAAACCGCCCGTTTGCCGAATCATGGACTTTGGCAAATTCAAATATGACCGCAACAAACGATCACACAAGAACAAATCACATACGACGAAGTTGAAAGAAATTCGCTTGCGTCCCAAAACGGGCCAACACGATATTGATTTCAAAGTCAAACAAGCCATTACTTTTTTACAGCACAAAGATAAAGTAATGGTCACGGTCATGTTTCGCGGTCGCGAATTAGCTCACGTCGAAGAAGGCCAGAAAGTGATGGAAGGAATTATCGAGCAGCTGAAAGAATTCGGTAAAATCGAAAGCCCGCCATCACAACAAGCGAAACGCATGACTTGCACAGTTGCCCCAAAAGCAACGTAAACGAATAACACATTAGCTATTCGGCAGAAGGGTGGGGTGTTGGTTGCGCGAGGCCTCGAACAGGCAGCGATTGCAATCGACTTCCAACCCTTTTGTCTTTCCGTCTCACTTCTTTGGAGTCTCACAAGGAAAACATTGACCTGAATATCGGTGGTTTGATCGGCGCACTTGTCCTTGGTGGTGCAGCTGGATCTTTGCTCTATTTGGGATTTGAGGAAGGAGCACGTACGAGGCTATTGGCAAAAGTACTGATTGGCGCCGTCATTGCGGGCGCTGTTGGCGGGAATTTTCTTTGGGGCATGATGTTTCCTAAAAAACAAAAGCCCAACGCGAAGCGTTAGCCCCAGTTCCAGCTATCACATACGTAATGTTCGCTGGGGTGAATACCATGGACCTTAACAACCAACTGCGATTTCCATGTCAATTCCGTCTCGAATAAACTTGATCACACTTGGCGTTTCCAGCGTTAAAGACTCAACCAAATTCTATGAAACGTTGGGATGGGTACGCTCAAGCGTTTCCAACGAAAATGTGACGGTCTTTTGCTCCAACGGAACAGTGTTGGGACTTTTCAACCGGACCGAATTAGCCAGGGACGTGCAAGTCGAGGACAACAAAGGTTCGTTTGCTGGGGTGACGGTTTCACAAAACTTCCGTTCGGAAGCGGAAGTCGATAACGCATTTCAATTTGCGGTCGCGAACGGCGCAACTCCCATCAAAGAACCCCAAAAGGTCTTTTGGGGAGGCTATTCGGGCTATTTTGCCGACCCCGACGGTCACCTTTGGGAGCTGGCGTTCAATCCATTTGTTGAGTTTGACGAACGCGACAATCTGCAGGTACCGTAGTTCAAATTTACAAACGAATCGAAGACGAAACGCGATTGCTCCAGGAGATTGTAAGATGGTAACCATGTCGGAGGTTTTATTGCCCGAGTTTGACCGCGAAATGGCACGTACTCGGAAAGTGTTGGCAAAGGTGCCAGCGGACAAAATGGGATGGACTGCGGGCGATGGGCTGCGGACCATTGGCTGGAACGCAAACCACATTGCGGATTTGGTTGGCTGGACGCGACCGGTAATCGACAATTCCGAATTCGACATCGACCCAATCGATGGCTCAAAAGTGGAAGTTCTCGATCTTTCGAATCCCGACGAAATTTTGAAATCGTTTGATCAAGCTGTTGCAGATGCACGCGATGCGATCGGCAAAGTTTCCGATCAGAAATTGGCGGAACCTTGGTCGCTTAAGGCTCAAGGGCAAATCATGTTTACGATTTCCAAAGGAGAGTGCATTCGTACGTGGATTTTGAACCACGCTGTTCATCATCGTGCGATCCTTTCAATCTATTTGCGATTGGCCGGCGTCGAATTGACACCGCCGTACGACGAGTAGCACCATGCGTTTACGAAAAAACCGGGACGAAATCGCCCCGGTTTTCTTTTCGATAATTCACTTTGAATCGTAATTGCAATCGCAACTCTCCGATTCGACTATTGGCTGATGCAATACAGCTTTTTGTCTGATCGAATGTACATTTGATTGTCGGAGATCGCTGGTGAGGCATTGAACAAGACCGTGCCATCTCCCAACTTATTGGAGCTGACGAGTTCAAATGACTCTTTGGGTTTGACAACGTGTGTCGTGCCATTTCGCATTACCATGTAGATTCGATCGCCACAGCAGACGGGTGAAGCGTAGTCTCCAGCTGGCCCCCGGCGCCGACGTCCGCCGCCAGCATTTTCACCTTCTGCCTCGGGCGTTTGCTCTTCCGCATTTGCCTTTTCCTGATAGATTTGATCGCCCGTCTCACAATTTGCGCAATAAATTTCGCCGCCCACAGTCCAATACAATCGATTGCTGACGACAATGGGTGTGCCAATTCCAGCTCGTAATCGAGTTTCCCAAAGCTTGTGTGTTTCAGATACGTCACCTGAGCCACCGCATCGAACTGCCACGGCAACTCCGCCGCGCCCACCCATGGCGTAGACGACATCTCCCTCGCTCGCCAAGCTGGCCGTGACCGTTTGCGCAATCGGAGAAACACATGTCCAGTACTCGGAACCATCATCCGGATTCAACGAAACGATTTGGCCGGGCATGCTGAAAACCAATTCCGTGCGCCCATTCGCCTCAACCTTAACAGGAGTCGACCAACAGTTTGTGAATTTCTCGTTTTCGGTTCTCCATACCTCTTCGCCCGACTCCTTGTTCAAAGCGACAATAGCATGTCCGACGATTCCGGCGTTTACGATAACTAAATCATTGTGAAGAATCGGACTCGCCCCGTCTCCCCATTTCGCTGGATCTGAAAATGTTCCTAACGGTTGATGCCAGACCTTTTCGCCTTTCATGTCATAGCAGTAGAGACCTGATTTGCCATACACGACATAAATATGTTGACCATCACTTACAGGCGTGCTACTCGCGTAACCATGCTCTTTGATAAACCCCTGATAGTCATCTTCGACTTCCGCTGCAACTTCGCTAGTCTCAAACACCAATGAGCCGTCCTTGCGATTGAAACACATGAGCTTTCGCGTCAAAGATTCTGGGGCTCCTACCTCTTCGCCTGGCACTCCATAACCTGAATAGCAAGTAACCAGTACATTGTCGCCGATGACAATCGGACTGGAACTTCCTGCTCCTGGGAGGTCAATTGACCAAGCAATGTTGCTTTCATCACTCCAACTGGCCGGAACAATGGCGTCTACAATTCCGGAACCATTCGGCCCCCGAAATCGTGACCAATCTTCCCCGCAGCAAAAACCGCACGAAAAAACAAATGCGACACATAGCGAAAATGATTTGACGTTCACTAACATTTCCTATCCTTGAAACTCAAAAAGACAACAAACGAAAACTCACAAAAACCGGTACGATCCCATCGGTTTCAGTGTTTGTGTTATAACGGATTTACCAACCATTTCATTTCAAAAATCAAAAGTGTATTGAACATTAATAGGTTTGTTCAATCGTTCGTTTTTTTGGACGGGGCGGCACGCCAATGGGAATTTCCGATTTTACAAAAAGCGAACTGGTAGACGGACGCGAATCGGGTCACATCAGCGTTATTGTTCGTGAAACACTACCGGATGAAGGCGATTTGATTTTTGAATTGCGATGTGATCCACGCCTCAGTTCGATGCAATATGCTCCCTCAATCCTTGAAACGCCATCATACTGGCAGGAGATAGCACTGCGGGGACCTGACATTCCGCGACAAGGAGAGAAATGCTCGACAATACTGGTGAACAACCAATTTGCTGGTTACATCGCAGAAAAATTCTCTACTCGATCCAACGATACGACATTGATCTCACTGGGGTGGGACCTCGCTCCAGAGCTATGGGGGCAGGGTGTTATGACACAAGCACTCAATTAATTGTTTCGAGATCGGTTTGAACGACTCGCAGATGCTGAAATGGTTGCGTGCTGCTTCTCGTCAAATGCGCGGTGTATGCGTGTTATTGAGAAGCTTGGGTTTGCATCCGATTCGCTCACTTTCCTGGAGCGTTTGGTGCATTTCTCGAGATCATATGGGCGCAAAAAGGTCTTGAAATTTCGATTGAACCGACAACAGTGGCTCCAGCAATTGCGATCGGTCCACAACAAACAGTTCACCGAATAGCCAAAGCGATTTTTCGCTACTCACCAAACCAAATGCAACTACAAGTGAATCCATGCATGAAGTTGCGACCAGACACAGGGCCAATTTCACCCGCCGCGAAAAACCCTGCAACGGGCAGGTCGCCTATCGTTTCGGAAATCGTTTGGGCATCTCCAGACGATGCCTCAAAAAAATCGCTTCCACGACCATTACATGTAAATGCCAACAGGCTGGCTGGCGCAAACGGGCGATTCTCGGCCATACTGATTTGAAGCGTTTGTTTCAAATCCAATATTGCGGATGTGGAGTCGCGAAGATGAAATTGAACTGTCTGACCGACTCGCAAGAAATCCGCAACCTGAATGACTCCCGTTTCGTGATCAATCCCTGTGACGTTTCGAATCAAGAAGTCACCGTATTCGAACGAGTCGGTGTACTCGTTCATCGCCACGCCAATTTGCAATCCGTTTTGCAAAATGCGTTGCTCATGTGTTGGCAGCTCGCGATAAATAGCCTCCAGCTGTTGATAGGCGTTCTTGCCGCCAAGCTCCATAATTTCGTTGCGTTCGCATTTCGTAATCACAAACGGTTTACCAATCGGTCGGCATCCTTGTGAAACGGCCGTCGCAACCGTAGACGTTGTCTCGATGTACACAAACACCGCCGTGGTTAACGCATTGCGAATTGACAATCAACTGAGCTTGGCCTGGCGCACTGACCGAGCTGCTCATTCCACCGACGACGGCCATTCCGGGATGCTCGTCGTTGATGCGTTCCAGAAACAGGTCCATCGGAAACGTAAACGGGTCTCCCAATCCCAACATCACAATATTGCGATCAGATATTTCCGACGCTTGTTCCAATCGGTTGGGAAAGCCACCAAACGCGGCGCGCCTTCATTCGTTCGTTGAAATTGTAGATGAAAAACGTCGATTACTGCTGAAGGCATCTCGGCGGCCCAAATAACAACCGAATCCGCGTTCTGAAAATCTTGCGAGTTCGCCAGGACCGCCGAAGCACCGCATCCCGCCAATTGAACTTCGGGATATTCTCTTCGGAAAGCTTCAATCAACGATTCGAATTGTTCAGGTTTGCCAAACGCGACCCACAAATATCAATAGCAAGTTCGGTGTCATCCCGACTTCGTGAAATGCGTCGGCACATTTCTCCGCAACAACCGTCGCATCATTTTCGTGACATACATGGAGTGGAAGCGATTGGCGTTTGGCATTTGGCAAATGGAAAATTTTCACGTTCGAGTTGGAAACACAGCATCATTTCGCATTCTGCAATTTCTGGATGCGGCGACCTGATGGCTGAATTTTACCATGCTGGAAATCGTATGCTAGCAAGCCGCGATGACGAGCGTAATGCTCTTGCTTTGCAAGTGTTTAGGACGGGATTTTTGATATTGGTGAACACAACGCGAGGTATTAGAATTCGCAAGCCAATTGAAATCCATCAGGAAAGGAATCCTGAATGACTTTTACACTCAATGAACTGTCGTCACTGGTGAATGGCAGCATTCGTCTGCCCGAATCCAATCAGACGGCTTCGAATCAGGACGATTCGATCCAAATCCATGGCGCAGCAACGTTTCGGAACGCGTGCGCCGGTGATATTACGTTTGCGACCAACGAAAACAATTGGAAACGCTCAATCGAATCACGTGCTTCGGCAATTGTTGTTTCGGGTTTTGAGCCAAGCGATGTCCCGGTGCCGGTGATAATGGTAAACGACGCAGAAGCTGCGTTTGGAGTGATTACAGCGCAGTTTCGCAAGGCCGTCAATCGGCATTTCCAAGGTATCAGTGCAAGAGCAACGATTAGCCCCTCCGCAAACATCGCTGACAATGTAACCATTTATCCCAATGCGTTCGTTGGCGACCATGTTCGGATCCGTTCTGGTACCGTCATCATGCCAGGCGTGACGCTATTGGAGAATTGCGAGATCGGATCCGGGGTAACCATTTACCCGAATGCCACCTTGTACGAAAACACCGTCGTTGGCGATCGCTGCATCATTCACGCCGGAGTGGTTCTGGGTGCCTTTGGCTTTGGATACAAAACCGAAAACGGAAGTCACACGCTTTCCGCGCAACTAGGTAATGTTGTGTTAGGTGACGATGTGGAAATTGGCGCGAACACCACTATTGATCGCGGTACCTTCGATTCCACCACGATTGGCTCAGGGACCAAAATTGATGACCAAGTGATGATTGGGCACAACTGCCAAATCGGCCGGCACAACCTGTTGTGTTCACAGGTCGGCATCGCCGGCAGTTGTAATACGGGCGACTATGTGATCATGGCCGGACAGGTCGGCATTGGCGATCACATTGACATCGGCGATCAAGTGATATTGGGTGCGAAGGCCGGAATCATGCATTCGATTGAGTCCAAGCAACACTATCTGGGCATTCCCGCGACACCGATTCGCGAGCAAATGCTGATCATGGCATCAACACAAAAGCTGCCTGAAATGAGAAAGCAACTCGCTCGCATGAAGAAACAGTTGGATGCACTGGATGCAAACGAACGTGAATCGACGCCGCAGCGTAAAGCAGCGTGAACAAGATGGACGCATTGATTAATCTCCCTACCGTCACTCGCAATAAACGTATCGGTTTGGTCGCTGGCTGGGGCCAGTACCCCATAACCGTTGCCGAGCGATTGATCGCTTCCGGATACGAGGTCTACTGCGTTGCAGTTGCCGGCCACGCCGATCCCGTCCTGGAAAAAATCTGTACGGGTTACAAGACGTTTGGCATCGGACGGCTCGGTGCTCAGACTCGCTATCTGCGTCATTGCGGTTGCGAGCACGCCACGATGGCGGGCAAGATTTTCAAGACGCGAATCATCGGACGTTTTGCCTGGATTCGGCACACGCCTGATTTGACATTTTGGAAATACTTTTATCGTCAATTCATCACAGGCACGGAAGACCGGAACGACGATTCGATGTTGTTGACCGTTACCCGACTGTTTTCTGATCGAGGAATTCAATTTCTCCCAGCAACCGATTTTGCACCGGAGTTACTTGTGAAAAAAGGAACCCTTACACGGCGCCGAATCAGCGACCTTGAAATGAAAGACATTCAATTCGGATGGCGGTTGGCCAAATCGATGGGCGAACTGGATGTTGGACAAAGTGTTGTGGTAAAAGGCCGAGCGTGTATTGCCGTCGAAGCAATCGAAGGAACGGATGCCTGTATCCGCCGCGCGGGCGAGTTGTGTCGCTCAGGAAAAATGACGGTCGTCAAAGTTGCGAAACCCCAACAAGACAAACGCTTTGATATGCCAACGATTGGGGTGGGAACGTTGGAAAGTATGCGTGTTGCCGGCGCGAATGTCTTGGCGATCGAAGCAAACATGACAGTCATTCTGGAAGAAGAACAAGTCATCAAACAGGCGAACGATATGGGCATCTCGATCGTTGCACTCGATGCTTCAGAAATCGAATCGTTTCGTATTGCCGGCTAAACAATACCGATTCAGTCAGTTCGCATTTTCTAAAAACGAATCGCAGAACGGGTGGGGCATTCAACGCGAGCCAGTCACCGAAACATCAGCCAGGTGCCGCAATACATCGCGTCGCGACAATATTCCAATCGCTCGACGATCGGCACCAATCACGGGCAAATGCCTGACGCGATGAAGCAAGAAAGTCTCGACGATCTGCTCAAGATCTGAGTCCGGTGAAATGCTGATGAATTTCCGTTCGATATGAAGGCTGACTGGGTCGGTTTGTAATGGAGTGTCAAAGGCTGCCGCTAACAGCCGTGTTTCACTGACGACTCCAATTATCTTTTCCGCGGCGTCAACGACCATGAGCATCGGTAGATTTTCCGAGAGTAAAAACTCAATCGCTTTGCCTAGCGTGACGTCGGCCGAAATGGCTTTCGTTGGAACAATCTCGACGCCGGCTACCTGTACCATTTCAACAATTCCTTGACTTTTCGAATTTGCAGCCTGTTCCACAAAATGTGTGCCGACAATCATACCTTGCATTTTGATGTTGAGTGAATCCAAGACGCCGTCGAACTTGGATTTTCCTGTTTTCGAGCGGTAGCCACAGCCTCTTTGTCCGGCTAGAGTATCGTTTCTGCCTCGACCAAGCGTTCTATGATGCGAGATCGAAGCCAATTAGACAGAATCGACCTTGAGAGACGAAACATGATTTTGAACCGGCTAAAGCTTGTACAGGGTGTTTTGATTACGGCAATCATCTGTAATTCTGTATTGACGGTGCGAGGGCAGCAAGACTCGTGTTTTGTCGACTTGCTGGCGGGAAATGAATTGAGCCAGTGGACAGCATTGGAGACTCTCGATCCCAGAAAGTTTGAGGCCTTGAGCGATGATGAACGTCAAAAACTGCTCGACGACGGCCGGACTGCAATGCAGAAGTTCTGGACGATGGATGGGAATGAGTTGGTCAACGAAGGCGAAGGTCCCTATCTGACGACGCTTGAATCCTATCGCGATTTTGAACTCAAACTTGAGTACCGAACGGTGGCCAAAGCGGACAGTGGAATCTACCTCAAGGCCACGCCGCAAATCCAAATCTGGGACTCGACCGAGGAAGGTGGCAAGTGGGATATTGGTGCTGACAAGGGATCAGGTGGCCTTTGGAACAATTCACCCGGCGCTGCTGGCAAAGACCCGTTGGTACTGGCCGATCGGCCATTCGGCGAATGGAACCGCGTTCGCGTGGTTCAGGTCGGACAGCGGACCAGTGTCTGGCTGAACGATCAACTGGTCGTGGATCACGCTCTGATGGAAAACTATTGGGGACGCGAGCTTCCACTTGTTTGCTCCGGGCCAATTCAATTGCAAACTCATGGCGGAGAAATTCGCTGGAGAAACATTCATATTCGTGAGCTGTCTACCAGCGAAGCTAACAATTGGCTTGAATCCCATGCTGGAAATGGATTCAAAACGGCGTTCGATGGTGTTTCGTTTGCAGGATGGCAGGGGCCAACCGACAACTATGAGATTGTTGACGGAGCGTTGCGTTGTCTGGCGGGCAAGGGTGGCACGATCTATACCGAAACCGAATATGGCGACTTCGACGTTTGCTTTGAATTCAAACTGCCCCCGGGTGGAAATAACGGTTTGGCGATTCGATATCCCGGCGAAGGTGACACGGCCTACGTTGGCATGTGCGAGTTGCAGGTCTTGGACAGCGAGCATGAAAAATACGCAACTCTGGACCAACGACAGTATCACGGATCGGCTTATGGAATGGTCCCAGCGCATCGTGGCTATTTGAGAGAGACGGGCGATTGGAATTTCCAGCGAGTGACGGTTAAAGGCGCGACGATTGCAGTTGAACTGAATGGAACATTGATCCTCAATTGCAATCTGGCAGAGGTTTCGGAGTTCATGGCGGATCGTCCTCACCCAGGCAAGGACCGAGTGAGCGGGCATTTTGGATTTGCTGGCCACAACGACCCCGTCGAGTTTCGCAACATCAAGATCAAGTCGCACTAGGTTTCAGAGCTAATGGGGTTTACAAAATTCTTTTTGCGATTGATCTTCGCGGTTCTCGTCCTTGTCGGCGTGATCTTGTTGATTGGTACCATGATCTCTCGTGACTATAGTTTGGAGGCAACGGTTACGATCCCTGCTCCGCGAGAGAAAGTTTTTGCCAAACTTAACGATCTTCGTCAGTGGCAGGACTGGTCGGAGTTCAGCGTTGAAACCAACAAAGGCATCCAGTCGCTTAATTATGGCGCAACGACAGAGGGCAAGGACGCTTCGTTGACTTGGACGGATCAACGCGGCTCAGGCAAACTTTGGATAACCGAAACGATTCCAAACGAATCGCTCAAATACATTGTTGAGTTCGGTCGTTTCCCTCGAATGCACGCCGAATTTGATCTGGTTGCAGATTCCGACGAACAGACTACGGTTCGCTGGACAAGCGCCGGGCGTTTGCCTCCCGGGCCGTTTTATGGCTGGTTTGGGATGTACGTTTCAGAAAACTTGAAACAGCAGTACGAACGAAACCTTGAGAAACTCTCGCAACTGTTCACTACTCAAGAAACGCCGACCGAGGAAGTAAAGGAACCAAGCGAATAGTTGCTCAGTGTAGAAATTCCGAATCTGTAGTGGACGAGGCTACGCGTCCCAACTGCGAATCCTAGGACTCGTAGGCTCGTCGACTACCAAATTCATTTACCTGCTTTCGTTTCAATCGATCGACATCGTGCCCGCAAAGTTAAAGCATCTTACCCGGCCGCCGAAACTTGCTAGCGGAACAGCGTATTTGCTTATCCCACAGCAAAAAATAACTGACCATTACGACCGTCAAAATCCGATTCACTGTTCTAGTCTGTGCTGATCGTAGGCAAACTTTGCGCGACGATTGTGGATCACATCCAAGATGTCGTTGCACCTTGCTAACGGATTCGCCAGTCCCAAGCGGCGCCCTGATTCCCGCAACAATTCAGGTAGCTTTGGATTCGTGACTCGAAAGGTGACCCATGGCTCAATGCCACATTCTGGAATTGACCTCGCTGACCCGGTCGCGGTCATTTCGACTGACCGTGTTCGCAATCGCGACCATTTGGTTAGTGGGCAACTGCACAGCTTTGGCACAACAACTCACCTCGGGTTCGGGTGGTCGAGCGTTTCGCGATGAAGCGATCTCCAGCATTCCGGTTCAGGAATTGAATGCCGACGCTCAAGTCAAAATCAACGACGTCATCAACAATTGCAGTTTTTATCGACGGTTGCCTGTTACGTCGATTGAGGTCGACCCGGAGTATTTTGTTCTCCTAACGCGCTATCCCGAAATCGTCGTGGAAACCTGGCGTTTGATGGGTGTCACCCAAATGGAAACTGAGCGAACTGGCCCATTCGAACTACACTCGAATGACGGAGCAGGGACAATCAGCGACATCGAATTGCTCTATGGAACCGAGGACTATCACTTGTTTTACGGTTCGGGTAGTTACGATGGTCCCCTCAATCGCAAACCTCTCGATGGCAAATGTCTGATCGTGATGCGAACCGAGTATGCCGTGAATGATCAAGGTATCAAGACAGCAACCAACCAACTGGACGTGTTCTTGAAAGTCGATCATGTTGCGGCCAGTTTTGTGGCACGAACGTTGAGCCCGATTGTTGGACGAACGGCCGATCACAATTTCGTTGAATCCCTCAAGTTCGTTCAGCGCCTCAATGAGACAACGGAAAAGAACGGACCGGGAGTTCAGGGAATGGCCTATCGTCTTTCCGGACTTACGCCCGAAGTTCGCCAATTGTTCATTGATACGGCTGGCGGTGTTTTCGAACGCAAACAATTGGCGTCGCAACCGGCCTCGGCAACATCGATGAGCGCGTCTGCACCAACTCCGATCGCCCCGGCGAACGAATCCTCATCACTCCCTACTTCTTCCTACGTACGCTAATAGCTATCCCATTCGGAAATCGTTATAAATCGTTTTCAATGGCGACAGTCTATTCCAGCATGTTGAGAAAACGATGAATCCAAGCCAAACCGTCCGCGACCAATGTGTTAGCAAGTTTCATCGTTCCCCCAATCACAATCGACCGTCAACGCCGCCGATCGTTCCGGCTGTCGTTTATGAAATGGATTCTCCCGACGCGGCCGACCGGATTCTTTCGGGCGACCAGGCCGGCTACGCTTATCAACGGGACGGACACCCCAATGCCTCATGGCTGAGCGAACACTGTCGCCAATTACACCAGGCAGATTTTGCGTTTGTCACATCATCAGGAATGTCAGCGCTGGCGTTGGTCGTTTTGAATTTACTTCAGCCTGGTCACGAGGTACTGCTCAGTTCTCGCCTTTACGGAAAAACGGTTTCGCTTGTCAAAGAACTGGATCGTTGGGGCATCTCGCATCGAACTGTTGACGTTTCCGACCTGACGGCGACCGCCAAGGCGATGACCGACAATACACAATTAGTGATTGTGGAAACGATCTCCAATCCAACAATGCGCGTTGCCGATGTTCAGGCGATCGGCGAATTGGCCCATCAACAAAACGCGAAACTACTCGTTGACAATACATTTGCCAGCCCTGCCATTTTTCGACCGTTGGAATTCGGTGCCGACTTCGTTTGGGAAAGCCTGACGAAGATCATGAACGGGCATGGGGACGTGCTGATGGGGATGCTGGCTGGGCGCGGGGATGGGCAATTGCTTTCGCAAACCCTCAGCACTTGGGGCATGACAGCCAGTCCATTTGATTGTTGGCTGTGCGAACGCGGCTTGGGGACGTTGTATGCGCGTGTGAAGATGGCGTCAGAATCGGCGCTCGCGATTGCCCGTTGGCTGGCGGACCAAACCCAGGTTAAACAGGTCAGCTATCCGGGACTTGTGGAGCACCCGGACCACAAGATCGCGCAAGAGCAGTTTGGGGGCTCTGGTCAAGCGATGTTTGGACATATGCTGATGTTTCAAGTTGAAGGGGGGCGGGAAGCCGCTGCCAAAGTAATTCTCGCCATGCCAGAAATCCCTTTTTGTCCATCTCTGGGGGAAATGACGACGACCCAAAGTCACCCGACTTCGACCAGCCATCGGGGGCAAAACGCTGACGATCTGGCTGCAATTGGTATCGATGGCGGCACCATTCGGCTTTCCGTAGGATTGGAAAGTTCACAATTTGTCATTGAAGCCTTGTCCCGAGGATTGAAGTCACTGGACTTTTAGGTGGTCGAACGAGTAATATAGTGCGTGTAAATACTATGTTTCGATCATCAATGGAGACTTCATGCCCAGCGACGAATCTTTTGAAGTGAGTGGTACGGTCACTCAAGCTCTTGCCAACACCCGTTTCAAGGTCCAATTGGAGACCGGCGGAGAGGTTATGGCTCATGTTGCGGGACGAATGCGAAAAAATTTCATTCGTATCGTTCCTGGTGACAAGGTCCGAGTCGAACTATCGCCCTATGACCTGACTAAGGGACGAATTGTGTTCCGTGAGCGTTAATACGACGCCAGAAATTCTGAAATCCGGGTTCCCACGTTCGGGCAAATGGGTTTTTGCCGCAGGTTTTTGAGTTTTCGGACGTGGCTGGTGGATGTTTCTTGGAAACATCCCTCTTAAAAAGCCCAACAGGGAAAGAACCGCAGGCCTGAATTCAACGTTGGCAACCGCGGTGTTTGACGCTGCGCCGCAAGGTTACTCAATCGACAATTCTGACACCTGCTGACGAAACAGGTGTCCAAAGTTGAATCGCCCGGCAACTCGTCTTGCAGAAAGCTGCATTTTTCCAAAAACTATGGGGAGAATCTGCGAGTATTTTCTGTTGCAATTAAGCCTTGAATCGGGGCATTGCCCCGGCCCCTCAGAAATCTGATGGGAATTTCAATCGGTCTTGCTCGCTGCAGTATGGCGTGCTTTGCACGGGATTGCGTCCGTCGCGTTTCGCAAGGGGGATGCAACGACGTATTACCAATGTGAATTTCGGGAAAAGCGGATTTTCCCGTAACCGTATATCTAAACCGTTTTCCGAACTTGGGAGATCATTGTTGTGAAAAGCTTTCTCAGTACAGCGCTCGTGGCGGCAGCGGCTTGTTTGTAACCTCGCTGATGCCACAGCGAACCGTTCAGGCACAAAGCGTTCCTGAACCGGCCATCGTTCTGTCGTTGGCTACGCTAAACGACCAGCTCGATGACGTGGCCTACTTGACCGAAGCCGCGGGCTTTGCCCAGATGGGCAACATGGCTCGCATGCAGGCAGAAGGCTTCCTACGCGGCATCGACAAATCCAAGCCTATTGGTGGATTGTTTTACTTTGACGAAGGAAATCCAGAACCAAAACCTGTGTTCTTTGTTCCCGTCAGCAATCTCGACGACTTGTTGGACATGGTCTCTCAATTTGCACCTGTCGAAGACGAAGACGACTACTCTGTCATTCAAACTCCGTCGGGCGAATCGCTTTACATCAAAGACGCTGGTGCCTATGCCGTCGTCGCTCCAAAAGCTGAGTTGCTGGAAAACGCTCCAGCCAATATCGAAGAATTCGTTGCAGACTTGCCCGGACGCTACAACATCGGGGCACGCGTTTTTGTTCAGCGAATTCCAGAAGGAATGCGAGAGCAAGGGCTCGACATGATCGAGTCTCAATACCTTGAGCAACTTGAAAACATGTCAGCGGACGACGACATCGCTGCCGAACTCCAGATGAAAAATTTCGAGATGCAGATGAAGCAGATCCGCAGCCTCGTCAACGAGACGGACGAACTGGTTCTCGGATTGGACTTCGATCGAGAAGGAAAGAACATTCACTTTGATGTACAGATGGTTGGTTTGGACGGTTCTTACCTGGCCAAGCAAAGTGAAAACTACGGCGACACTGGCGCGAGCCGTTTCGCTGGTTTCCTCGACGAAGCCGCAACGTTTACAGTAAATGGCAAAGGTAAACTTTCCGCTCAGGACATCGAGCAATACTCAACCATGCTGACCGACGTGCGTTCTGCGGCGATGGAAAAGCTGGAAGAGGAAGTCGACGCGTCTGACGAATCGTTTGAGCAGATCAAGGATCTGGTTGCTTCCGCATTCGACATCCTCGATTCGACGTTGAAAGACGGCGTCATGGACGTCGGTGGCAATATCGTTTTGTCCGACGACGGCGCTAACATGGCTTTGGGTGTGGTGTGTGCAAACCCACAGGAATTTGAAGGTAAAGTCAAAGAACTTGTTGAAGTTGCCAAAGCGGAAATGGAAGAAGAAGGCGTTGAAGTCAATATGAACGTTGAAACCTTTGAAGGTGCCAACTTCCATGAAATCGTTTTCCCAATTCCAGAAGACGAAGAAGAAATGACGAACCTCTTCGGTGACACGGGGCATTTGTTCATCGGATTTGGTAGCGATACGATCTATTTTGCTGCTGGCAATGACCCCATGCCAAACCTGAAGGATTCGATGACTCGCACAACCGGTGCTGAAACCGTTCCGATGCAGTACAACCTGTACCTCGCACCGCTGATGCAAAAAATCGCTTCCATCGAAGGCGAAGACATGGTTCAACAAATGGCAGACAAATTGGAAGCCAATGGACGTGACCGTGTTCGATTCCTGATGAAAGCAATGACAAACGGTTTGGATATGCGATTTGAAGTGGAAGACGGCATTTTGGAACTGATCGGCCTGGCTGCACAACAGTTTGGCGGAATGGGACCAGCAGTGGACTTCTAGGTTTCGCTTGTAGGGATCATTGCAGCGAAATCTCTCGCACGCAACAAAATGATTCGCAACGGATGGAAAACCCAAAACGGCATCGAAAGAAATTTCGGTGCCGTTTTTTCGTTGTACAAATTGTTTACCCTGAGAAACCTAAGGGAGTCGGGGATTTTCGTCTCGTGCTAAAGGTCTTTTTGAACAACTCCCAGAATCACCGCAAGATTCCTGTTGGAATACCGCGATGGCAAAGCCGCATAGTTTTTCGTCGGTATCGATTGACTAAACAACCCTGATTGGAGGAAACATAGTACAGGTTGCCAGCCTGTCGAAAGGTCTTCGGCAGCGTCGATTAGTTGGAGGTTTCCGAATCAAGCCGGGTGTTCGCAATTGGTAGTATAAAATTTCGCATTTTTTCGCGCTCGGTCCAGCCACGCTTCAAATAGAATCCCAGCTCATAGGACTTTCGGTCTTGGCCATTTAGTAGGCTCAATCGTGAACAGCCACGGTCTTTCGCTTCTTCCTCAACGAGTCGCAACAGAATCGTGCCGATTCCACGTCCCGCGAAATTCGGACGGACGAAAAGTTCAGTTACGTACCCCTCACCGCCTTTGAACAGCAGGAATGGAATCCAATGACAGGAAACGTATCCAACAATCTCGGATGTAATTTCTGCGACGTAAACACTTGTGCACTTTGTCGATAATCCCGCAATGAGATTCGATTTAACAACATCGACGGTAGTTGAAAGTGACAGTCTTGCACTCACTGAAATCTCGGGAGTGGAACAAATTACGCAAGCAATCCCAGTTGCATCGTCGTTCGTAGCATTCCGTAGTAACATGGCCTGGAATCTGGTCCTTTCGCTTAATGCCGCACGACCGCAGTTGCTGTCGCGTGACGCCGCCACTACTTTTTCTCGTAAGCGAAAAATTCGACCTCATCGAGCACGGGATCACGCCAGTGAGCGCGGACAAATCCCAGGGACTCGTAAAGGCGATGGGCTGGCAGCATGGTTGGTTGCGTCCAAAGGACCACCTTCTCAAAGCCCATATCTCGAATAGTCTCAAGGGCCCTGGCCATCAGCATCCGTCCGAGCCCCTGGCCACGATAAATCGAATCTACTGCCAACAGATGGATCTCCGCCTCATCCGTTTCCGCCATTCGTCGGGCGGGTGAATCGGGTCGGACGACCATCACCATTCCGGCAAGAACACCATCGGTTGTGCGCGCAATGATCATCTTCCCACGGCGTCTCACCGATGCGGGAACGAAATTGATGTCTGCCCGTTCGTGAGACGTGAATCCGCCCCCACGTATACGTCGGTCAGCAGCTTTTTGATTTCAGAATCTGTGACACGCTCCGCATGTTCCTCAATCAGAAAATTCATCACATGAATCCTTGACCTTGATCGTTTTTCCGCAATGCGTCCGTTGGCCTTCTCGATGGAAGTGTTATGGCTTTGCAAGCCCGTTGATGTGATTGCGAAATTTCTCGACGTATGTGGGGACAGGAATTTCGCGTTTCGATGCCGGGTCAACGATGGGTGTCAACAATTGCTCCTGAATCGGAACGACTCCGGCCCACACATCAAGTTCGTAATCATCCTCATCATCTTTTGGCCCACCCATCCGGATTTTCGCGGAAGCGGAATCGATGTCGACGGCGCAGATCAACGTCGCTTTCGACTCGATCTCGTTGGGATGGCGTGCATCTTCCCAGCGTCCGGGCATCACCTTGTCGGCAATGGCCTGAAATGCTTTCCATCGAGTCGATTCGTCGGTAATTGCCCGACCATGTCCAAACGCAACCGCCGAACGATAGTTGAGAGAATGATGGAACAGTGATCGAGCCAGAACGAGCCCATCGACCATGGCGACCGAAAGGCAAACCGGCGTCCCCGAGGCCAGCGCGATCATCAGACGACTGGTCGTAGCACCATGAAAGATGATTTGGCCATCCATTCTGGCGTGAAACATCGGGATGTTTGTGGGGCCATACTCGCCAACAAATCCGACATGGCAGAACCACGCTTGATCAAACAGCCGCTGCACCGTTTCTCGGTCGTAGGTAGCGCGTTTCGGCACTCGCTGGATGGTGTTTCGTTTCATTTTTTCGAAAGTCTGTCGTTTCTCTGCTGCCATATTCACATCACTACAAAGGGATGACTTGTTTGTTTCCAACGAGTCAACTATCGTCAATGAATGGACCCTCGAAAATATCCATTTTGCAGAAAACACGTCATACCAATCAGCATGTCCAAAACAACCTCGTCACTCGGTTTAAATCTTGTCCGCCTGGATCGCAGAAAGAGCACTCCGCTAACTGCCCAGCTTTACAATTCGTTGCGCCGTGCCATTGAATCGGGAATGTTGTCAAAAGGTTTTCGGCTCCCCTCAACTCGCGATTTTGCTGTCCAGTTATCCGTCTCACGCACGACGGTTGTTAACGCTTTCGAACAACTGATGGCAGAAGGCTACCTGACTGGCGAGGTGGGTCGAGGGACACACGTCAGCGATCGGCTTCCAGAAGAATCCTTGATGGCCCGTTTTTACCAAACCGAACAGCCAGCGAAAGCGAAAGAGGTCAAACAGGCCAGAAGGTCGCCCACTCCACTTTCTACCCTTGGAAAATCGTTGGCAATTATCGATCCCACGAAACTGTTCGGTTCGAATGAACTCAAGCCGTTTCGAGCCAGCGTACCTGCTCTGGATGCATTTCCTGTTTCGCGTTGGTCACAGATTGTCCGCAAGACCTGGCGTGACATTGATGTTAACAGTCTTTCCTATGGCGACGCCGAAGGGTACCTTCCGCTGCGCTGCGCGATAGCGAATTACGTACGAGGATTTCGCGGGGTGAGGTGCACTGAAGATCAAGTCATGATTGTAAGCGGAACTCAACAGGCCTTTGACGTGATCACCAGACTGGTGGTTGAACCCGGAGATAAAGTTCTGATGGAGTCGCCTGGCTATCCGCGGGCCAAACAGGCATTTCAATCCGCTGGTGCGAAACTCGTTCATGTCCCAGTCGATCAACAGGGCCTGTGTGTCGATTGGGCCAGAGAACATGCCATGGATGCCAGGCTGGCATACGTCACGCCCTCCCATCAGTTCCCACTGGGTGTCACGATGACCATTGAGAGACGAATGCAGTTAATCGAATTGGCCAGTCAGCATGAAATCTGGATTGTAGAAGACGACTACGACAGCGAGTTTCGCTACGCCCATCGACCGATACCGGCATTGCAGGGTCTCGATTCCGGCGATCGAACGATTTACGTCGGTAGTTTTTCAAAAATTATTTACCCTTCACTGGGCGTGGGCTTTGCGATTGTGCCGCCGAGCCTGATCGACGGATTCAAAAAAACACTATACTTGGCTGGCCGACCTCCCTCGCTGGTCGATCAAATCGTATTGACCCAGTTCATCGAAGAAGGTCATTTTGCTCGCCATCTACGCAGGATGCGAACGGTTCACGAGGCGCGTCGCTCCGCGCTGGTTAGTGGCTTACAAAAACACCTTGGTGATGTTCTGAAAATTGTCGGAGCAGACGCCGGGTTGCATTGTACCGCCATTCTGAACGCGAACTGGAGCGACGTTATCGTGGCCGATGAGGCTGCTGCACAAGGCGTTTTGCTGCGACCACTTTCCAGTTGTATGGGATCCGATCAGCAATCCGATTTTTGTAATGGTTTGGTATTTGGTTTCGCTTGTTCAACTCCGATTCAAATACGGGATGCAATCCGAAAAATCGTGCCGCTTTTTAAACACTGAGCATGATCCGGCCTCATTTGATTCGCGAATTCGCTTGACTGGAACGACGCTGAATTCACACTAAACGAAAGGCCAGACGGCTTTGTTCGTGCCCACAATGAGAGAAGCCGCCACGGCGATTGTGTGGCCTATCGGATCAGAACAAACCGGATTCAGGCTTTCGCCTTCATCATCAAACAGGGAATGGGCGCCCAAAATATCCTGGTCGCCATCATTTTTACCGCTGAAACATGGCAATAACGCGACATGGTTTACCTCCACAACGGCACGATCAATCAGCAGCAAGCTCGTGCCATTGAGAAAGGGCAGAGTCAATGGAATGCATGACCGAGTCCGGGATTTGAATCAGCGATGCTTGGGCTGTTTCATCGATCTGCCACGCTCGTTTTGCGCCACACAATACGGACGTGATTCCTGGCTGCCTCAACGTCCATGCGACAACCAGCGCAGCGATCGTTGTTTCTAGTTCCCTGGCGATTCCGTCGAGAACGTCCAACAAATCCTGTGTCCAATCAAAGCGTGGCGATTGAAAAATTTCATAAGTCTTGCGTTTGTCGTCCGCTGCAAATTGGAAATCTCGCCGAATCTTGCCGGCCAAAAGCCCCTTCATCAGTGGCCAGTAACTCGCGATCGAAACGTTCTGTGAAATACACCATGGAACAATCTGCTCCTCGATGTCGCGTTGCAACATGTTGTAGCGCGGCTGAATCACGTCCAGGGCGCAGGTCGAATGAAAGGCTTCGATTTCCGCGAGCGTGGCGTTTGAAAGACCGATAGCCTTGACTCTCCCCGAGGTGCGAAGGTCACAATAAAACTCGGCGCTCGTTTCGATTGGCGTGATGCGATCCGGGCTGTGCAAGTACAACAGGTCGACATAGTCTGTCTCAAGTCGACGCAAGCTTTCTTCAAACTCCCACAGCAAGCGCTTGGGGCTCGCGTCATTAACCCGAGAACCATCCGACGCCCAATGCACACCGCCTTTGGTGGCCACAACAGCCTTGTCACGATCGTCAGCGATGGCGCGACCCAGCAGTCGTTCGCTAATTCCGTCGGTCCCGTAGCAAAACGCCGTGTCGAAAAAATTGATTCCCAATTCCATCGCGCGATCGATGGTCGCCAAACTGTCGCTTTCATTGGCTCCGAGCGTCGTCATGCCGGCGATCGGCCATAGACCAAGGGCGATTCTCGAAACAACTACTTCAGAGCCCCCCAGCTTCTCCCGTGGAATTGAATTCATCGAATGGGTTTCTCAATCCAGGTCGAAATTTATTATTACTTGTCCAACAGGTTTTGGATATCGCGATCCAGTTCGGAGACCACTACGCCCGTTTCGACAACCTTGCCGTCCTGATCAATCAACAGCGTCAAGGGAAGCGTTGTGATCCCAAGCTGAATTGCCAATTCGCTTCCAAACGTTCCGCCTTCAGCATAAAGTTGCGGCCAATCAAATTTATCGTTCTTCTTCAGAAATGCCTCCATTTTGGGAAGCTCTTCATCGAGATTGGCACCAACGATCACCAGGTCACCCTTGTATTTTGACTTCAAACGCAGGAGCTCGTCAAAGTCGGCAACGCAGGTTTCACAGGATGTAGTCCAGTAGTGAATCACGACCACGCGGCCGCGCAACGCTTTGTTCGACAGGTCAAATTTTTGCTTCGAAGGCGTGCTGCCTGTAAAGTTCAGTTCCTTGCCGATGCAAGTCAAACGCACTTTAGCGCCCTGCGCTCTCGCTCCCGCCTTGGTATCGCCGAATCGAGCGATCACTTCTTCGTAGTATTCAACCGCTTTTTCGCGGTCCCGATCGCTGGTTGCATTCACCTCAGAATAAAGGGCCAGTTGCATCAATGCGTCTGCCGCATGCTCACTTTTTGGATAGGCTTTGACGAACGCGTTCAGGTCTTCCTGGAATTTTTCTGTCGCTTCGTTTCGTTCGCGCGACGAGCCGTCCATGCTGGCTGTAAACGTTGCCATGATCGTTCGGTATTCGATATAGTCCGAACCAAATTTGACGCCGTCCTTTTCCAGCTTCCTTGTAATTCGGCCAAGACTTTTAATCCGTCATCGAACGTCCCCATTTCATAGGAACTGGCGATTGTATCGGCTAGTTGGCGGATCCAATTGCGTTGGTTTTCAGTTCCGGAACTTCGCCAAAATCAGCTGGTACAGAATGCTTGCACGTTCTTTCTCGAGAGCCAACGCCTCAGCGCCAGGTTTTGCATCGGCAAGCTTTTGCTCAACAGCTTCGAATTTATCAAACAGGTCAGCCATCTCGCTGGACACGCTCTGTTGCGACAGCCGCGGATTCGCCTCGCCCGGAGTTCAAGAACACACCGCCATTGGCGACCACCGTTCCTTCTGCGAGAAACACGGGAAGCTCGACGACGCCAAACGTTTCCCTACCTGAACCAAAGTGCCAAGTGAAACCTGCTCAAACGCATCGCCGTTGCTGAATACCCCAGACGCCTGATCGTGAAACACAATGTCTTTGCGGTTTCCTGACGTACCGTAGTCTGCCGGCAGCGAGAACGGCATCGAGCTACCGAAATGCACAAACTGGGCCTTGTCACCACGTTTCTGGTTTTGGCAAATGCCTCAAACCCCTTTTGAGCTGCAGAGATTCGTTGCTTAACCGCGTCATTCAATTCTGGAGAAAGCTCAAGGTCCTTTAGCTCTTCGTCTCGCAACAGAAGTGCTTGAAATCGATCGTTGTCTCGATTTTGAATCGCTATGAAAAAACTGCTGCAATCCTTCTGCAGAAATTTGTTTCCAGTCGTCGATTTTGCCATTTTGATCTTTGTCTAAACCCCATCGCGTCCCTGCTGTGCCCAGCCAGCGAATCTCATCACGATTTTCATCGCCATCGGTGTCCAAACCGCGATAGACTTCAGTCTTTGAAAAACTCCAGGAGTCCAATTTGCGATCACCGTTCGTGTCCAGGTAGATTCGGGTACTGTTGCCCTTCGCCATTGGAGACTACGTAACCGGAATTCCTAAAACTCCATTCAGGCGTTTTCAAGCTTGCAATTGGCGAGTTCGCTCTTGGTTGGCTGATCGTAATCAGTTAGTGAATAACCGGGGCTGATACCCAGAGCCCGTTCCAACTGTTCCTGGGCCGGAATCGACTTTTGAGGAACGACAAAACCGATGAAGGCGACAACCGCAACGAAACGGACAATCATTGACTGTAATCCTGTTCACTAGTACTTGGATAGCATTCCGTCATCGCTTAGTGGTTTGCCGGCGAAGGCATGCACTGGCTTGACCAAATACTTCCGTCTGAAAAAACGCATCGTTGAAACTCTCGCAACAGCCGACATAATTTGCTTGGCTCAGGGTCGGATCGAGCACAAACGCCGCCCGAAATCGATTGGTCACAAATAATCAATCGAGTTCAAGCTCAACTTGCCAGAAATCAATTCTCCAGAATTCGATTCCAAAGCGCACCTGGCAGCCTTGTCTGTTCCGGTTCAACGTGCAGAAAATTTGTTTCGTCCCGCGGCAGGGACCAACGAATGTTCAAGATAACTTCCTTTTTTGCCATGACTCAAAGTTCAAATGAGTTCGGCGGACAATTCCAACAAAAATTGGTCGTGTGATTGAGTGTTGATATGAATTCTGAAGTTCAGCCGTCAAAAATGGTAAAGTCAATTCGGCATATCGTTTGATTGGAAAAATGCAACCAGTAGACTGGCAAGAGCGATACCGAACGTTGGGACGATTCTCTACGGTACCCTGATTCGATCTGGAAACGCGTGCGCGAATACCGTTTGACACTACGGTGTCAAATCGTAGAATAGCGGCCTTTTTATGACGACCGTGCGGGTGAAAATCAACCGCCTATTCACCCCAGATTGAAACGAAGGGCGTATAGCTCAGTTATTACGTCGTTGATAATGACATATGTCCCAAGTTCGAATCTTGGTACGCCCACCCTGATTCCCAGCGGAACTTGATAAGATATCGCAAAGCTGGCCTATTGGGGGCAAACTTTCGCGGCCAGCATTGTTGAATAAAAAACGGGGACGTAGCTCAATTGGGAGCAGCCGCCTGCCTTGGCACGCAGGCAGGCTGTCGGTTCGAAGTCGTCGTCTCCACTCGACTTTATAGTCGAAACCCACGTTTTTCTTACCTGCCGACGCACATCCTTTCGCTCCGGCGAGAATTGCGTTTCACCGGCAGCCGAACTCCCAAGAGTTCTGACTTTCGTATCCAATCCTCATCGTGGAGCGCGTCTCCTGATACCTTTCCCCGTGGCTCTCTTCCGCCATGGAGTACGTTGGTGAAGAGTATTGAGCTTTTGCCCAACTGCAACTCAGATCGGCTTATCTACCACGAAGGACACGAGGTTGGAAAGGATCGCCTGCAAATTCACGTACCGTCGTGTGATCAATGTTAAACAAGACCGAATACGGAAGCGGAATACAGAGATCCGAATTTTGATTTTCGCGCCCGTGTCTCTTCAGGTAGCCAATCGCCGCCTCGCTTTTTCGTTTGAGGCCTCATTGGGGAGAAGGGTAGGATGGATCGGAAGAGGCTTCTGAGCGCTCCGGCAATGGACTGCATTGGTACCTAATTGATCGATTTCTCAGCAGGCCGGTTCAAGTTCAACGAAGATCCGGCCATCAAGTGGGTAGTGTAGCAGCAAGCGTAAGTTGGCGTCCGAGGCCGACATGCTTCATGCCCCAATTCTCTATGCGAGCGAAAGAATAGAGCGGCGAAATGGCGTAGAATGCCGGGGGCAATATGGGTATCCAACTTGCCGACATGGTCGAAAATTTGCCAAGGTTCAAAGAAACAATTAACATGCCAAACGCCGAATGCTCGGCGTGATATCGTTCAACCGATCCACGAAAAACCGTTTCTCCCGAATCAAGCACCTCCTTGAACTCTCTGGGGCGTTTAAAAATGAGAATCCAGATCCAGTATTCGATTGGCTTTCATTGATGGCAATGACGGCGGCAACGGTGATTATTAATCTAATCGCGAAACAAAAGCCAACGGGAACCTGAATTCGCGTACAACGAGTATTTTGAACGCATAATTTTTGGTAGCTCGGCATCATCTAGCTCGAACTGAATCTCGCGGAGATTACGGAAAATCATGAGTCTGTCCAAAGCCATTACGATTGCAGAAAAAGGAATGAGTTTTGATATTGTTCGGAAGTCAGGTCTGTTTCCGCCTATCGACGTTTTAAACTCGTTTTTCGAATGCGGTGTCGATGATGCAGACTCAGAAATCACCATCGAATGGGAACCCTTTCTCATTGGATACGGCCCAATATTCGGAATTTGTAGAGTACTGCGAGAGATCAATTGGCAAACTTCAAATTGATAGGCTTACACACCACGATTACTCCGCTTGGTTCACAGATGTAGCTATCCGGAGTAGCAGTTTCTAAAGAATCTTGCTGACAAAAAGGAAGATGTCAAAAGAAGTTTTGGCGTGATCCGTATGAAGTGACAGCGATGTAGCATGGGCTCTCTTGCTCGAATTTGCGACGACGCGAAATTGTTGTACTGAATTTCGGCGGGCAGAAGTGCCCGCCGCTACTTGCCGGAATTATTTTGGACTCAATTGGCTGAGCAACTTGGGCTCTCTTGCCCAAGCTTTCGATAACGTGAAAATGACAGTGGGGGCAGAAGGCAGGTGTGACCGCGCAACTATAATGACTACTAAATCTGAGTTGAAATGAACATGCATTGGCAACAACTCAAACCCGGGGATCAGATTCGTATTGCAAGACTCCCAAGTACTTTTTTAACTCACGGCTGTGTCGTCGCGCCGGAGACAATGAGTTTGTACGAACACCTGATTGAATGCCGCGAGATTCTGACTGTCATCGAAATATGCGAGCATGGCTTGCCGTGGGTTTCTTACGACGACGTACGAAACGAGGAGAATATCTATCATTGGTTGGCGGTTGATGACGACGGCTGGGAAATGGTGGATTAGATGAGACTGTTGCGTGATTCTCGTTTTCGACTGCCATAAAAAAGACTGCGACTATAAGCGCTTTTGTCGGGTGTATAGGACATGAAACAGCTTTCCCCAAAAGCCATATTGATTGTTGGACTTACCGGTTCGATTCTCGTTAACATCTCGTTGATCGTTTTGTCGTTTACACTCCCAAAAAGCCCCTCAGATCTTTCGATTGCAACAGCCGAATCAACAGTAGCAACATGGCTGCTTTTCGCAGTACCTGTTTTTGTGACGATGGCAATGATTCGGAGACGACTTGGTAACGCGGGCTCAAAACGTCAGCAGTTGAAAACGGCGTTCAAAATTTTCTGCGTGTGTCTTATCGTCTCGATTCTTTCATTTTGGATTGGATTTCATCCATTGGAACAGCTTGAGTTTGGTTCCCCGTTCATTGAAATCGGTCTGTTCCTATTCGGCGTGAATACTGCAGTTTTGACCATTCTCGTGGGCATTAATTTGATGGTGCGACTTGTTTCGAGAAAATCGGAATAAAAACCAACTGCGAATTGTGTGAAGAACTGATCAGACATTTTGGCGCTATCGGCCGCAACCAACACGAAACGTTACCTGCAACTTGAGTCCGGTGTACTGCCTCGAAAAATGCGTGCATTTTTCGCCTCCTTCCAAACGCTTGAATCTGTCATCCTTGAGCGTATTGGTTTCATATTTGCAGAAAGGAGCACTGGAATATTGCAGAAAGTCGCAACGTAATGATCGGTGGAGAGATTCGCCCTAATCGGCGAAGATTTGTTTAGCGATGCATTTGTTTCGCCTGTTCTCATTCTGTGCGTCGCACGGCGTCTGAGCGTTTGGGCACGGTGGCAATAAATCGGCTCCAAGTGATGGTTTGGCAAAATGATGGAATCAATGGATTTTGTTTTTCAGCGCAATCGGATGGTTGACACGCAAATTGCCGGGCGGGGAATAAGGGATCCATTAGTTCTAAATGCAATGAGATCAGTACCTCGCGAGTTGTTCGTTGACGAATCATTCCGAAACCAAGCGTACGACGACTTTCCACTGCCTCTCATCGAGGGACAAACGATTTCGCAACCTTTTATCGTTGCGTTGATGACTGAGGCCTTGGCGCTCACGGCGGGTGACGTTGTGCTGGAGATCGGAACGGGCTCCGGGTATTCGACTGCTGTCCTCGCAGAAATTGCGAAAGAGGTCTACACCGTCGAGCGGTCTTTTGAACTTTCAAAACGTGCCAACGAGATTCTCGAGGAGCGATATTTCAACATTCATGTGCTCTGGGACGACGGCACGCTTGGGTGGCCAGAGCATGCACCCTACGACGCGATCATTGTCGCCGCTGGTGGACCGCAAATACCAGATACTTTGAAATCGCAATTGAAGGTCGGTGGTCGTTTGGTAATTCCCGTTGGCAAAACAAATCATCAACAGCAATTGTTGCTCGTCAAACGCGAAGCCGAGCAGGTTTTTCAATCCGAAGTGATCGCTGACGTTCGTTTCGTTCCGTTGATTGGATCAGAAGGTTGGTCAAGCAGTTTCTGAAAAAACTACGGATTGGTCAAATCTTGTTTGACGAGCAAAGGCTCAAGAATGCAACTAAGATGGTCAAATGAACAAGTCCACTTCGAACACGTCAAAGAGGCATTGCCGTTTCGATGGTCATCGATCGCTCGAAACTGCGGCAAAGGAAATGATCGCAGTTCGTATTGCGCGAATAGGGAAACTTCTTCGCGAGGTTGACAACGCGTCATTGTTGTCCCCGAACACCATTCATGATCTTCGGATTGCGACTCGGGAGGCGGATGCCACGTTGAGTGTATTTCAACCGTTGCTAAAAAAGAAAACCTTCAAACGCGTTCGTCGAGTTATAAAACGAATTCGGCAAGCAACCGGCGGACTCCGCGACTTGGATGTTCTGATTACTCGCATTACGCATTCGCGATCGAAGTCTCCGAAGCTTCTCAAGAATTTACGAATGGAGCGTACGGAAATTCGGCACGGTATCAAAAATGTCCTGAGCACTCGGTACCTGCAAAAAAAACTAATGAGATGGTCCCGGAAGGGCTTTCGAATCCATGTAGATTCCGAGTTGCGGTTTTCTGACTGGGCCAAGCAACAGTTGCCTCGGCATGTACACGATTTTTTGAAAATTGTCTCCAGGCAACCGACTTCGCCGAAAGAACTCCATCAATTGCGGATTGCCGTGAAACGTTTACGCTACCGCTTGGAAATCTTGGCTGAGGCCTTTTCAAGCGGTACGTTCAAAACATCAACTGATGCGCTCAAGCTGCTTCAGAAACACTTGGGAGACATCAATGACTTTTCCGTAGCCATCAAGCGTTTTCGAAAAATGCGACGAAACGGAATTAAGATTCCTGCAGGCGCGATTCGTCACGAAAAAATGAAACGCCGAAAAGCGACAAGGGAATTCCGCGAGATCTGGTCGCTTGAATCTCTCACGCAGATGCTGGAAATGCTTGAAATCACCGCCACATCAGCTTGAATTTAACAAATAGTACGCCCGAGAGGACTCGAACCTCCGACCTACGGTTTAGGAAACCGTTGCTCTATCCACTGAGCTACGAGCGTTTGTGATGTTTTTGCAAATCACGACACCAGTTCGACACCTGTCGGGCTGGTTTTTTCATGCCTAAAATTAGACCTTCCTGCAGGTACCTGCCGCAAAAAGGGCTAATTTGATGAGTGATTCTAACAATCCACGTCCGGCGAAGCCATATCCGGAATTCCCGATGTATCCCCATCGCAACGGCCAGTGGTGTCGTAAGATCAACGGTAAAAACTACTATTTCGGGTTATGGGAAGATCCGAACGGCTCTTTGGATCGACACAACAAGGAATACCCCTATCTGAAAGCTGGCGTTCCTGTCCCCGTAGAGCTCAATTTGCTGACGATCGGCGACGGCGTCAATCTGTTTCTTCAGCACAAGGACGAGGAACGTCGTGCCGGGATAATCACCAATCGATGGTTTCAGGATCTATGCGTTATTGGCAAATTCATTGTTGAAAACCTCGATCGACGTCGCGCCGTTGAATCGTTGACACCAAACGACTTTGCCGACATCCGTTCAAAGATTGTTCGCAAACATTCACCATCGATCTCTAGGAACTGGATCGCACGAATCAAATCGGTTTTTAAGTACCTTTGGGACTCACGGCTAATTCGAACCCCTGTAAACTTTGGAGTTGCTTTTAAGCCGCCTTCCAAAATGCACGTTCGAAAGCATCGAGCCGAAAAGGGAAAGCAACTGTGGACGGCCGAACAAATCAAATCGCTGTTGGCTGTCGCCAATCCGACGATGCGAGCAATGATGTTGATTGCGATTAACACGGGCTGCAACAATTCCGATATTCGATCGATGCCGATAAAGGCTTTCGACTTGGACAATGGTTGGATGGACTTCCCCAGGGCGAAGACGTTTGTTGATCGGCGAGTACCGCTTTGGCCAGAGACAATCCAAGCGATTAAGGATTATCTAGAAATTCGCCCAAGGTTCGATTCGGAAAAACTGTCGAAGTTGCTCTTCGTCACTCG
Source organism: Pirellulaceae bacterium (assembly GCA_041399045.1). Classification (GTDB taxonomy): domain Bacteria; phylum Planctomycetota; class Planctomycetia; order Pirellulales; family Pirellulaceae; genus BJ22. Next base: position 110,148 of record JAWKTO010000004.1, read on the forward strand.
TTGGGGCCGCGATTGGTCGCCGTTTGCGATCAACAACGAAATGAAAAAACTCAAAGCAATTTGCCGAATCGATAAAGGGAGTTTTATTTGGTTTCGGAAAACTGTTCAAACAATTGGCGAACGCTGCGGGGATATCATCGCTGTTCGTTCAATCATGGGTCACGTCGACGGTTCGATCAGCGACCACTACAGACAAGAAATCAACGATGCTCGACTTACAAAGGTTACTGACGAAATTCGCAATTGGATGGAATTCTAAAAAAATCGCTTCGGGGGTGTTGATTGCGAATCGTTGCAGCTATACGATGAAAAGTTTCGGTAGAGGAACTGCCAAAAATATCTTCAACTTGGCCATGTAAGAGTCGCGCCAGGTTGGAATTTTGAACAGGGAGTTCCCTCATGGACAGCACCCCAACTACTCTTCCCAAATCCTCATCACCGCCAATGTTAGAAAACGATCCATTCTTCGACCCGCAACAAGTAGCCGAGTATCTTTCCGTCAGTCTCAATACGTCAAATGCGTTCATTCGCAGCGGCGAATTGAAAGCAGTCAATATTTCCAATGGTACGCAAAGGAAATCTTGGAGAGTTCGGCGCTCTTGGTTGGATGAATTTGTTGAGCGTCGCTCAAACAAATTCGCTAAGGCTCGGGAAAAACAGACTCGAAGCCGCGTAGCGCCACCTGTCAAACCTCGTCACGAATACGTCTAACGATACGGCAGGATCAATGGCCGTAGTCGCGGCGTGCGCGGTCTAGATCCTCCACAAATACGAAAAAAGCCGATGTCTCGCCGTCCAAGGAAAACACCGGCTTCAATAGGAGGCTAATCCTGTGATTGATTCTACGGTAGCGAGCGCGGGCGTCAATAGCTACCCATCTGCAGAGAGGCAGAACTGTGGCTTTGGGATTCAATATCTCAAGTGGTTATTTTCATCGGGGGCATCGTATGAGATTGGCCCCGAAGCCACTGCCGTCTTAACGGCGATCGTTACTCTGGAAGACGAGTTTTTCTACAACCGCGCCGTCAACTTCTACAACGAGCAATTGATGAGGCGGTGCGGGATCAAATCTGAGCATGCACTGATTCGCGCAAGGAAGGTTGCAATTGACGCAGGATTGCTTGACTACACAGCGGGCCAAAAGCGCACTCCAGGCCGCTATTTCGTCTGTGGTTTCATTGCGCAAAACGCAGGAGACCAACCTGATACCACTGCGCCAAACGCAGCGAATGTGAAACGTAAGTCAATTGAAAGCCAAAAACCACTGCGCAATACGCAGAGGAAACCAAACGGAAGTGAAACGGTATCAAGGCCCTCCATACCCATTAACCCTATAACCCAATTACCCGTTGATAATAACGTGTGTTCAGAATCCGAGAACGATTTCTTCATAGTGGGCGGAGTGAAAAACCCTGTCACTTATGTCGACGATTGGATTTTTCCGGAGGGTTGGGATTGCCCCGAACTTCGGAAAGCCCTCGACGACTGGGCCGCGATGCGCAAACGGATAAAAAAACCGATTCGCTCGAAGGCCAGCACCAGCAAACTTTTTAAGCGTTTCGAGTCGGTAATGCACCTGATCGACGTTTGCGAAATCTGCGAGGCGAACCAGTGGCAGGGGCTGAAACCTGAGTACGGGAACGGGAAATCGCAGCCGAAAACGTTTGGCCAAATGCGGGAGAAAAACAACTTGGACGTGGTCGAGCGTGCTCGGCTGCGAGATCTGGAACGGGAGACAAAACCACATGACCGAATCGGAAATGGCGCAGTGCCTGCGTTACGTTTGCGAGGCTCATCAACGTGAACTGACCGATACGATGCTCGCGGTGTATTTCGATCAGTTGGGGGAACTCGATCCCGTTCGTTTCGCCGAATGTTGCCGGCAATTAGTGCGTGAATCATCACGATTCCCGAGCGTGGCCGAATTGCGCATGGCGTACTTCGCCGGCACTCGCCGTATCGATCCCACGCTGCAGCGCAACATGTCCATCGGCCGCAAGGTGCGAGAGGCACGCAAGCTTGGCCAAACTGCAGAGCAGGTCGATGAGCTAATCGAGCGATTGGAAAGGCAGACGAATGAATGTTAGGCTTGCATTTGAGATTTGGCGAATTCAAAATCCCTAAAAGTGCAGTATTAAGAGCGGGGGTTCGAATCGAGAAATTGAAATTGTTGACGCTGCGACTCGAATACAAGGGGCGTTTTTCGGCGGCTTTCTACGTTTTTTTTGATTGTTTTTGGGTGGTTTGCAACTTAAATCATTCTGAAATTTTGTCTTTAAAACGATTTCAGAAGGTCTGCCTGAATGGCTTAGGTAAAATCGAGTGTTGTAAAAACTCAAGGTACAAGGATGACCGGTGTCATCTTAGTCTACAGAGAATACCGATTAATAGAGCTGATGCTTTGAATGACTTTCGTTACTTAGTTCGGTTTCTTTGTAACGAGGCATTGGGCTGCATTTTCCAACTTTGCTCGGCTCTTTTTTTCTTGGTGTTGCTTCCCTTTAGATTTTTAATTTGGTTTTTCGGGATTGGGTATTGGAACAGCTTCGTCAATGAGGACGGAGAGGACCACAATGCCCAGTTTGTTACATTGTTCGGTTTGGCATTTGCACAAGCTGGGATTTTGCTTTTTACCGAAGAAGGGCTACCGGCCAGAGTAAGCCGAATAACGATATTTGCGATTGGAACGCTTTTGGTTTGTTTTCTAAATGCAAACCTTCTCAATGGACGGAAACTCGACGGAACAAGTCTGACACTAAAATATTCGAGTTGGAGGTTTGGAGTGACCACCCAATTTTTGACATTCCTCGGTTGCTTGTTGTTTGGAATGGCAGCCTTATTTGAAGGATTTCAAGGAAAAGTATCGCATGTCGATAAGGTTGAGGCTCATCGCTACGTTTGGGCTGACTCACGAATTCCAGATGATAAGAAAGACGGTATTCGTATCTCTTTCCGTATTGATGGAACGACGTTTCCAGAAAAATCGCTTCCGGAAAAATTTCGAGTAAGGATCGCTTTGCCAGATGAAATCAATCGTAATTATCGAATTCGTGAATTGAAGTTTTTTGTTAACCGGCCATCGGCTGAGTTTCAGCGAACGAAAAATGATCAACTTGCAGATGTCCGTATTCGCGAATTCGTCGCAAAAGAAGGTACATTACCGGATGGAGCAAGTCAGGCCGAACAAGTTGAGAGCGAACAACTTGCAAACTTCAAGTATTATTTTGTTTACGACGGCCAGTCTGACATCTATTATGGGGAAGTGTTTTTGCTCAAGACCACAGAAACTGAAAAGTCTAACGAAGAGTTTCTTCAAGATCTGCGCGCCAGCAAAGACTTGAATATCGGCGCTTTTGAAAACGTACGAGTTACTGGAAGTGATTGATAAATGAGTCCGATTTTTGCCACCGTTGCCTTACTTCTGATTTTTGTTTCACAACCATTGATTGCGGAAGAAGAATATGAAGTTGAGGTGGTGGTTGGTGGAGCTCGTTCTCGATTGATTTTTGGCGGCGTCGAGTCTCTTCAGGCAGTTCCCAATGCGACTATTTCTATTCTTGATTCTTCGAGAAATGAACTCGCGTCATTCAAGGTTGGAGATGACGGAAAAGGCACATTTCAACTTGACGAGAATACCGTCAAATTTGTTTTGGCTGCCGATAAAGAAGGTTATCGGTCAATCGAATTTCAGGTAGATCCGAGCAATTGTTCAAGTCCGATTCGCGTTGAACTGGAACCGTCTATTTGGTCTCCTTCCGCGGCGCATACATACGGTTGGCAGACGGCAGGCGGCGTGGTTTGGAGTACACCAGGAAATGCTGGCTGCACAACTTGTATTAGCTCGCAAATTATTTTCAATCAGATCCCAAACAGCAGTCAGTATTTTCAAGGTCAGATTATTTTCAATGGGCCTTTTGTACCTCAGCAAATTCAATATGGAACGATGCCTGTTTTCGAAAGCAACGGCGTGTTATCCATAGATGGAATTGCTCCAAATCAAATTACGCCTGTAACGAGTGGCTCTAACGGAACCAGCCCAAATAAGTAGTCGTTGATTTATTCTTGGTAGAGGTCGCCACGGGTCCTTCCCGGGAAACATTTAAGTGACGCCAGACGATGGAGCCACAAAACCAGACACAGTTGGTTGTCTGCGCGAAAAAAATTGCGTGTCACCGTCAATAGACGTAAGATATCCGAAGATGTCCGTGTTTTTCCTCGTTGGCGAGATGCTCATCCGATGAGTCAAGTGAACTTTCTGATGAATAAGGAGGATGAAAGCCAGTTTTTGCAAATGCTCCTTGAACGAGGCGACACAGAATTGCTAGTTGGCAACGCGTTTAATTCACCATCCCCAACGCCTGCCAATCGCATAGATTTAGCAAACGCCACGGATGTTCAATACTTCACTTTATTGAACAAATCTCTTTCCCAAAAAATCCGTAACCAACCATACGACGATGGGCTTTTTCGATTTAGCATGTTTCGCGATGCGCACATTGATTTTCATCGGTGTCAGATTTCAAATGATCTCATCACGAGCGGCCGTATCTTTGCAAAAATTGGCTGGCTCGACTCCGTCAAACGCAATACTTTGTATCGCTCCTGGTATCAATCAATCGGGCGTTGGATCAAGAATCGCTATCGAAAAATTGAAAGCGGATGGTGGATTGGTCCCGGTGCCGAGATTTGGTCGCGTGAAGGAGGTAAATTGGCGCTCGGAGGTCGATTGGCGAAAACGATCTCGTTGGCTGACTAGTCGATTGTCTTTTAGTTTCGAAAGTCCGCCACGTTTGATTTTCGTTGATCTTAACTGTACGATATCAATGTCTCATCCACCTTTTCCCTTTTCCTTTTCCCCTACCACCCTCCCATGAAAACCACCCTCACAGCGATCGAAAAGATCCTGCCGTATGATCGTAATCCCCGGAACGCAGATGCTGCCGTGGAAGCCGTAGCCGAGTCCATTCGCGAATTTGGCTTTCGGCAGCCCATCGTTGTCGACGCCCAGCACGTTATCATCGCCGGACATGCCAGGTACTTCGCCGCCATTCGCCTTGGCCTCGACAAAGTTCCCGTGCACATCGCCCGCGATCTCACACCCGAGCAAGTTCGCGCCTATCGCCTTGCCGACAACAAAACCGCCGAGCTTGCTGGCTGGGACGATGACCTGCTCGCCCGCGAGATCATGGCGCTGACTGAAACTGAACTCGATCTCACCGCATTTGGATTCGAGCAATCGTTCCTCGATGGCCTTGGTGAACAGATCGAAGCTGAGATCTCCAAGAAAGCCGAAACCGGCACCCGCCAACTCGCACTCAAGTTCGGCAAGATCACCGTCCCCATGGACCAAGCCGAATACGATGGCCTTGTCGCCACACTCACCCGCCACGAACAATCCACCGGCTCCCGGTTCGGCTTCGTCGCCCAACTGCTTGAGCGTGCCGGTGAAACCCTACCAACCACCACCCCACACACCGATCCCGATGTTCCATCCGAACTACCCGCTCTCGGAGCTGAAACCAGCGCCGTATAACCCACGACGCATCGGCCCCAAAGCCATCGAGCAACTGCAAGCCAGTCTGCGAACGCTTGGTCCCATCAAAGCCGTCATCGCTCGCGACGATCGCACCATCGTTGCCGGTCACCAGAGGAGCCGGAACATGCAGGCCGTGGGAATCACCCACGCGCCCGTCTACATGCTCAACGGAATCAGTGACGCCGACGAAGTCCGCTTCAACCAGATCCACAACTCGGCCGACATCGAGATTGGCGGCTGCCGGATCCGCATTCGGAAACCACTCAAGGCCGGTTGGCACATCGTCGATTCTAGCGACATCGAAGTGATCACGAAAACCACCAAGGCCAGTCAGCTTGCCGAGATCTGCAAACTACTGACCAAGTTCGGTGAATGGGGCAACGCCGTCGCCGACACCACAGGCCGGATCCTTGCCTCACCACTTTACGCACTCGCCTGTCACAACCTTCGCAAGCCGCTGCGAGTTTGCGTCGTTCCCCAGGACAAAGGCGTCGCAGTACTCCGCTACCTCGGACGACAATACGGCGAGTTCAGCTATTCGCACTTGCCGGAACAGATGTGGGCCAGACCTTCGCTCAGATGAAACGACTGCGGCGTGAGGGGGCGATCGAACGCCCCGGGACGTCACGGCTGTATTCTCGCGTCGTGATCCCGAGGCTCAAGAAAGGGATGCGGATTCTGGACTTCGGCGCAGGGCAGATGGACTACGTGAAGAAGCTGCGATCGATCGGCCACAACATCATGGGGCTGGAGTTTTATCTGCGCAAGCCCGGTTCCGATACGCTTGACGTCAGCCAGGTGCATCGCGATATCGATCGGCTGTGTGATGAACTTCGCAAGAACGGTCCGTTTGATCTGGTTGTCTGCGACAGCGTTTTGAACTCGGTGACTTCGGTGGAAGCCGAGAACGCAGTCCTTGGAACGATCAACACGCTATGCCGACCTGGTGGAACGATTGCCTTCAGTGGTCGATCGAGATCGTTTTCAGATCGATTGACGGAACATCGCAAGGTCAGCACGGGAAAGACTCGCGATGTCTGGTTCCTCGATGGCGATGGCATCACAGCAATGTATCAACGCGGCGTCTGGCTGTACCAAAAGTTCCACACTTTGGCCCAAGTCCGCGCCCTGGCAAATCGTTTCATCGGCCCTGCACACGAGATCATCGACTACGACGGCCCGATCAAAAACGAATTCCGCGCCAGCTCATGGGCCGTGATTGGAACGAAATCGGTGGAGCTGTCACGTGAAGAACAGGAAGCTGCGATTCGGTTTGAGTTTGATTTGCCGTTGCCTGATGGGCAAAGATTCAATCGGTCGTCTGATATTTCGGTCGCAATGCAGAAATCAATCGACGTCTAGCTCAAAACTGAACGAAGTTCCATCAAGCTCAATGTCCTTGAAATGCAGCACCGGTTTGAATAGCGAATTCGGATCCGTCTTTAGTTCAGCACTATAAGTGTTGAATTGCCGCACAAACTCAATTGACGACATCTCCTTGTTGTCAGTTTCCAAAACTGCATGAATCTTGTCGTTTCCCGAATCACAAACTTGAGACTTTCCACCTAAGTCCCTTCGAAACTCGAATGCAAAACCGTTCTCAGCTGGAATCTCAACTAGCCAATATCGCACAATTGCGTCGGAATCACTCGAATGTAAATGACCAATTTCATGCCAATCATCACCGACTTGTGTAGTCGAGATGTGGGAATGTTCGATCAAGTGGACATGTTGATGACTGTGCGATGTAATCGACAGTCCTTGATGCGAATGATCATGACTATTGAATTTTGTATGCGAATGAACATGCTTATGTTCTACCTTTTCCAGATGATTCAGGTTCGAATTCGGATCGCGATCCGAGAGGTCGTTGCGATGACAATGACCAATACTGAAAGCGAGCAGACAACAGCCCATGCTACAAATTTGAAAGTAGAGACTTTCACTCTAAAACTCGTCAGTAATCACTTCACCACACGAATGGAAGACAGTGCCCGGTAAAGTGTCAGGTCGATTTGCTCCAGAGATTGTATAACTGAACCGTCCATGAATGCGAATTGTGAGAGTGTTTGGTGGGGCAAGAAACTCCACGATCCGCTCCGTGGCCAGACCCATGCAGTCGGTTCGGACCATATTCCGCGTCGAAGAGAACCATGTGACCATGATCATCGTCTGGTGTATCAATGTCGCGACAAGCTCCAAACCAAGATGTTTCATAGTTTGGGTGAGGCGGCACACCAACTGGATTTCCTTGGTTATCCAGAATCGGACCATTTGTTCTTTCCCCAATCGCCAATGTGTTTGACGCTCCGTCTAGCAGGTCTCGAAATCGCGTTCGACTATTACGAAAGAACGGACCACTACTGGAGTCCGGCGTGGCATCCAAAGTGATATCGTCGCTCTCATCAGATGGGGTTTCGGCAACACCAGATGCTGGACCCCCAATTCGCACAATAACTTGCAGCAGCATACTTTTCGATCGGAGTTACGCTGTCATCACGTACTACGAAGTTACGTTCCAGACCACGAGTCAGTTGGGCACAGAATACTGTAACCGGTGTCTCTCTCGCGCGAGATTCCACAGCGTCAAGACCGGCTTATCAAGTTGTACGGTTTCAGAGGTTGGTTTGTTCCAGGTGCGGAAGAATGTGCAAACCCCAGCCATGCCCAAAATGGTTGGCTGAATCGTAACCAGGTGAGACAGGATAGCCCGTTTTGGCTGCGTAGTCTGAACCGCTGATGTAATTGTAGCCGGGGAGAAACCCGGCCAAGTGCTTCGTAATTATGAATCGCTGTTATTAGCTGTTTCAAATTATTCTTACACGCCGTTCGTCAGGCCGCCTCGCGAACCTGTTGAACTGCCGGGAGCAGTATTCCCACCAGAATTCCAATGATGGCAATGACAACCAAAGTTCAATTAACGTGAAGCCACGATTTTTTTAACCCAAACGTTCTGCCAATTCCTAAATTGAATCCAATTTGAGCGACTCATCTTACCAGAAGTCAAATTCAAAACCACTAATTGCTTTCGCGTGTTTCGCACTGCCAATTCAGCAAAATGCTGATTTTTGCTGATTCTTTCCCTTCCAGCAAACTCGCAGTGATCTTTCGTTACTCTTGATCCCTATAGTAATCACGAGAGGCCATCAAAGGGATGCCCGAAAGAAAAAGGCGGGATCAATAGTTCGTACCTCAATGATCCCCGCAACAATCGAAGGTTACTTCGAATGTCACAGCAAGATTCTACAGCGACTCCGCGTCAATCGCAAAGAAAGTTCTATCCCTCGGTACGGCGCTTTCGGCATTTGCCGCGAAGCCAACGCGAAATCCAAAGCTCGCCCGCCTGGTGGGCTCCGTCATCCGGCTGGCAATGTACAGCATGCAGCAGCGACGAACCGCAAACTGAATCCGCCAAGTTCGTTTCGATCTACCGCTGCAAGCTGGTTAAAGACGGCGAGATCAAGTTCGGACAAAAGGCCGATTCGACAGCCAAGGCCGGACGCATCGCCCGCCGAGCTGCTGCGGGATTCCCCCAACGAACGCTTCATCACCATCCTGCTCAATACCAAGCTCGATGTTATCGGAGTTGCCGAGATCCATCGGGCGTCCTTATGCCAGCCTTGTCCATCCACGCGAAACGTTTCGCCCTGCGATCATCGCCAACGCTTCGGCCATCATCATCGCCCACAATCATCCCTCGGGGGACCTGACACCCAGCCGCGAAGACTGGGCCGTTTTCGAACGCCTCAAGTCTGCCGGCGAAACGCTGGGGAATCCGATGCCTGGACTCCCTGATCGTTGCTGATGACGAACGATTCCAGTCCATGACCGAGATGCGATAACCTTTCCATCAATTAGGAGATTCAATGACAAACAACTTTCCTTTGATCCGCGTCGAGGTCAAACAGGAGCGGGCCATTCGATTCCTGTGGCTGAAGTACGTTACGGGCTTCAACCCGAAAGTGCATTGTGCCAGGTGTCTGATTGGCAAATACAGTAAACGATTCCCTTACACATCGGGCTACGTCCCGAGACAAACGATCGAGGGGGCACTCGATGAAAACAACTCGCCGTGGATTTACCTATGTGCCGTTACTGGGCGCTGGGAATGGAACGTCCACATTGCCGGCCAGTACGAGGCTGGTTCAATGGTGACGTACTCCGACGATCGCATCGACGTCGAGATCCAGAATTTCAAACGAACACCAATCGATGGGTCGAAGTCCCCTGAAGCGGAACCTGAATTTGCAACTTGCCGCAACTGGCAGTTTGGCTGGATGGCGTTTCCGAAAACTGAGATACAAGGGAGCCTGAACCTATGAGACGAGAGCCCGAGATTCGCCTAACGTCACTTCCGCGTGAATTGTGGCGGGAAACGATGTATGATTGGGGACGCCGGGGAATCCGCAGCCGCAACGGTTTTCGATTCCGCGGCTCTAATGGCCGCATGCGTTGCTTCTTTGATCCCACTTGGATGCGCGAGTTTACCGTGATCCCCGCCCGCGCCGGACACGAAAAACAACTTCGCGAAATCGCCAGGCAAACGCCTGAGTGGATTGCCGTGGCCAAAAAGCGAGGGGCGTATTGGCCGGTGGCGTATTACTTGGTTCCAATCGAACGGGGTTAAACCGGCGCTCCGATTAGCCGCATCGCAATTTTGATTCCAGCTTTCGTCATTTTGAAATACCAACTCTCAAATCGTTTTTCTCTGTCCATTTTTTTTCGGTAGTTGGCCCGCCTAGAATTCCGATGCAGCTCAGTTATGCGTTCAAATTCTTCAAGGACAACTTCCGAGTCCGTCGAGCAATTCTCGCGGACTAATACCTCGTTGACTTGCTGGAGAATGCTAGTTTCCAAAGACACGTTTCTCGAATTTGCTGAACTTCCACTTAGATCTACGTTAATTGCGGAATCAGTTTCTTGTGCGATTTTGAGGACACGTTGCAGTTTCGCCAATCGCAAATCAGTAAGCTTGTCTAAAGAACTTAGACTAAGCACTACTACGCGGTCCGAGTTTCCATTCTCACCTTCAGCTGAATGCGACATTATTGCGGCGCTCCCATTGGAGCTACTGCAGGCTCCTCAAGCGAAACGTCATCAATTCGCAATCCGGCACCGCCTGCTTCACGATATGCATTGTTCAATTCAATTGCTGCATCAACAACTGCATTTTGAATCATTTCATCAGATGAATCAGGCGGAAAAACGAGTTTAACCTCGATCTGAGCTGGTACACCAAGATTCTTTTCTTGCTCAAAGGCATTAGAATAATTAAGTAGCACTTCACGCATCTGATCGTCTGTGTTTGAATCCAATAACGAATCAACCAGCCCATTAGCATGTATGGCTTTCGCAATTAACGCGAGTGACCGAATACGTGTTTCAACATCGGAACTAATCACCAAAAAGAACAGTTGAACCGGATCGCCATCGAGCGAATTGTATTCTATCTCTGATGCTGAACGTCCAATGAAGAAAATCGATGCGTCGACTTCGCAATCGACAAAATGAGGGATCGCGATACCACGTCCAATTCCTGTACTTCCAAGTTTTTCGCGTTCCATGACGCCGCATAAGATCTTCGAGACTTGCTCAGCTGATTTAAATTGTCCAGAGCGTTTTAAGCCTAATTCAATCATTTGCGACAAAATGGAGTCAGCAGACGAACCGCTCAATGCAGCGGAATACAATTTTTTTTCAAGGACTTGGTTGATTGAAATCATTTTTTCCTCGGCGTAATTTGTGAATTATCATAAAGGTGAAATGCTGTGTCAACAAAGTTCACGGTAAGGTGAGATGATTTAAATTGAGTTGGAACAGCTTGACAAATTATTGTCCACTGCGTCGTGCAAGAGTATTACTGTGGAGATGATCCGCAAGGATATGGACGAGGGAGCTCCAGCCAATGGCGATGGAACAGTCAATTTGATTCATTACGGTGCGTGGCTTGCCTACCACGTGAAGTAAACAGGCGGGATTCGAACGGGCTGCAACCCGAACGAACCCCTAACCAACCGCGCTGAAGTTAGCGGCACGACGGCTACCGATACGTAGCTCATGCTGTCACTCTGCGCCGTCGCATAGGCATGCAACGCGATCCATTAGCCGCCGTTGCTCAAGCAATTCAGCCATCTATAACGGCAGTGACGAATAATCCGCGTTCCGATCCACGCAAACTCAAGCCTGGGCAACTCCTGCAGGTTCTCAACTCCACGCCCCTTGGGGCCGTGCTGGACGATCGCCGTCTGCGAAAACTACGCGCCGATGACGCTCGCACTTTGTAGGGTCCATCGTCTACATCGAGAAGGGGCTGTACCAGGCCTCTAGTCAGACTCCGCTGCTGGTCATCGATGGGCAGCAGCGATTGACCACGATCATTTAAGCGAGATCATTTTCCCGACAGAGCCTGAATTTGTTGATTCAACATCTGTTCCATCATCGGATTTCCTCCCATCCGTGACTTTAGTTCACTAAGTTGTTCTTTTAATAGCTCTGTGCTCATATTCGACGACGTCGTCGCCTTACCGCCCGCCATATTGCCAAAATCAATTCCAGGCAACTGCATGCCTAGCATGTTGTCGCCTTTGGAATACTGTTCGTACAATGCCGCTACTTCAGGTAATTGTTGTTTGAGGTCTTCGGTGTTTTTTGCAATCAGTTCAACATCCTTTTCTCTTCCGGTAATTTGTGCCAGGATCTTGCCTCCCTTGAGCTCCTGAATGGTTGTTTCAAGTGACCCTTCCTTGACGCTGATTGAACGCAATCCGTTGATATTGGACATCGACACACTCCGGTTCATTTGACCGCCGCCAGCGAACTGATTTCCTGGTTTATCCCAACCTTCGAATGGCTTGATTCCATCTGTTTCCTTGGTGTTGAGCGCGATCTTCGCTCTATCAGCGGTCGACGGCTGATCGCTTTCGCTGAGCATTTGCAAGGTGATTGTTGCGGCTTCTTTAGTTTTTTCGTCTTTGGATTGCGCCAGCTTTCCTAGGACATCAATTGACTTCTCGATCGTTACACGATTCCCAGCAAGCGCCGCTTTAGCCAGCGACGGGATTGATTCTTCACCCGCGGCGATGAGCTGTTTTTCGGCTTCGATTCGTTCGGTGAGTCGCTCATGGCCGAGTTGTTCAACCCACTTGTCGATTCGTTGCAACTGCGTCTCATCCTGTTGATTGTCAGTTGCCTCTTGCTGCATTTCGCCAGCGCGAACAATGTGGCTAGTTGAAAATGGGAATACAAAAACCAAGAGAATTGCGAGCTGTGTTAGTTTCATGATGATTGCCTTCTTAAATTCGGAATATGTAATTGGTTTTGTCGTTTATTGATTCAAGTTCAACTATTCGTCACGCTGGTAGATCGGCAACTGACGAGCTGAGACGGTCAACGTGAGAATTGCGACCGATGTTGGATACGTGGTATTGTAAACAAAAAAGTTCTCGGGGTATTTCCAACTGCCATCGGCACTCTGGTTCTCAAGTAGGCTGTCGTACATAACTGGTGCAAACTCGTTCCAGTATTTGCCGCCCAACTGAAACATCGCCTGTCCGCAGTAATACCATGCGTAGTAACGGAAACGGATCGGGTTACCAATTGGGTCGGTCATTTGCGGTGGCTGGTTCAGAATGAAGTCGCCGGCGGCTAATAAATCTTCGTTACCATGTTCACCACAAAGTTCCAGACACAGTACTGCAATTCCGGTCATCGATGTGCTGCTCGGGCCTCCGCCGGGCATATAGGCAAAGGCCCCATCACGCGTCTGGCAATTGAGAATGTACGAGACCGCCATTTCGATGTGTTCATCAGGAATTGCTGCGCCGTTCAGTTTCGCAGCCCGGAGTGCCATGATTGACCAGCCCGTCAACGACAGATCGCTGTCGGTCGTGCCTGGCGTATAACGCCAGCCGCCTGTGTTGGCATCTGATTTGGGAACTTTTTGCGCTTGCAATAGAACCAACAAAGCGCGTGACAAGACGTCGTCGATTTTCTGCTGACGTTCGGGGTCGACCATCCCCGATACTTCACCCAACAGCAAAGTGGAAATGCTGTGTTCGTACATCAAGCCAGTAGTACGACCCCGAACGTTGTGACTTACCAACAATCCATTTTCGAGCTGCTGAGAAAGAATGTAGTCGATCCCCAGATTGATGGCTTCACCAAAGCGACCTCGCCCCGGAAGATGCCCCTTGGCTAGAAACGCCATAACGGCAAGGGAAGTGATTCCCGTGTTACCCACACAGGCGGGTTCTTCGAACGAACCGGCAAGCTCGGGGCGTCCCATCGCATTGGCAGCTTCGCGACTGATCTGCTTCGCGGCAAGGTAGTCGAGTCCGCGATCGACTGCTGAGTCCAAGCGAGTTTGATAACGAATACGGAGCGCGTCGGCGTCCTGGCCGCGGAGGATTTGACACACAAAAGACAAGGCAATCGCATAAATCCAAACGCAGATTTGCGAGTTCATTCTTGTTTCTCCGGTTTATTTTGACGCGATTCCAGACGAGACAACTCCTCGAAGTAATCTTTCACAACATTTCGGAATTCTTCTGGAACTTTGGCGTCCTGATCGTCGAGTACATTGTTCCTCAGCTTGCGGCGGGACTGCGTCCAGTTGGATGTTGAACGGCCACGGAGCTCAGTCGGCGCAACCTCACTTTGGCCAGCTCCCGCGTTTCCCTGTACCCCTTGGGGCTTTGAAGGGCTACCTGATTGCGGGGCGCTCGCCGGCTTCGAGGAATCTGACGAATTACGCTGGCCTGGTTGTCCGTTTTGAGGTTTTGCTTTTCGATTCGGATATCCTGCTTTCTGAGCTGTCTCATCGGCAAGCTGATTGAGCTCTTGAGAAAGTTCCTTCGTTTGATTTGGCGAGGGTCTTTTTGCTACTTGATGCGCTTTTTCTGTCGTCGCAGCAAGCTTGTCAGAATCTGGTTGCTGCTGTTTCGATGTTGGATTGCTGGACTTGGTAGGCTTTCCGTCCTGTTTTGATTCTCCGGGCTTTGCTTCGCCGGGTTTGGGATCACCCTGTTTTGATGAACCGTTTCCTCCGCCAGATGAACTGCCGCTCGAACCTCCCGGCTTGTTGCAGTTCGAACATTTCTTGCAAGACCGGCAGACCTTGTCGAGTGATTGAGATGCCTCCTCCAAAGATTTCGCGGCCTGCTTTTTTTGTTCCGCGGCTTCATTTTGCTGCTTGGTAGTTTGTTTCGGGGCATCAGCTTTCTTATGCTCACCACCATTAGGGTGATCAGCCGCTTGTTTCTGATCACCAGCTTGTTTTGGCTCAACGATTGATTTTTGATCAACTGCTTGCTTTGTTTCTCCAGCTTGTTGGGAATCAGTTTGTTTTTCGTCTCCGGCAGGATTTGGGTCTTCGTTTTTATGTTGCTCCGCAACGTGTTGAGATCACCATCCTGCATGGGATCACCGGCTTGTTGGGGATCGCCTACTTGCTTCTGGTCACCAGCATGTTTGGGCTCTCCGGATTTCTTTTGATCGGAGGTCTGTTTTGAAACACCAGCTTGCTTTTGGTCACTATCTTGTTTTGCTCCTCAGCTTGTTGAGTATTATCGCCTTGTTGGGGTTCGGTTGCTTGCTTCTTATCAGCAGTTTGCTCGGTCTTTTCCGTCTCGCTTGGATCACTAGTTTGCTTGGCCAATTGTTCGGCCACTTTGGTTTCTCTCTCGGCTTGTTCAAGTTTCTCTTGAGCTTCGCGAACAGCTTGTTGATTCTCGGGATCCTCAGTTGGGCGTTGAAGTAGCTCGTCAGCTTTCTCTCGGAGCTGCTCGGTTCGGTCTGCAATTTGTTCCTGTAGCTTTGCGGCCGCTTCTTCAGGTCGGTCTTCGCGAACAGCATTGATGGCATCACGGACTCGCGGCTGTTGTTTTGTCAATCGCTCCAGGTCACTTTTGTTCTGCTGAGAATTTTCTTTTGCGTCGGTATTTGCCTGCGTATTGTCTTCGGGTTGTTCTGCCGCGTCCTTGGGTAAGGAATTAACTTGGTCCTGCAAACGTTCACCAGCTTGATGTGCTTTGGCTTCCGCTTGCTCCAAGTCATTTGTTCTGAGTTTTTCAGGAACGGACTCCATTTGCTTTCTTGCCTCAGCAAGTTCGTTTGCATTGTTCACACGTTCTGCTTTAGCGGGCTCGCTTTCCCCCTGTTTCGTCGGTTCAACTTTGTCGACTGCCGGCGATTGATCAGCACGCAGTTGTTCTTCCAGTTTTTGGGTCTCGTTCGCGATCTGTTCCTGCTCCTTGGCAATCATTTCGAGCAACTTGTCTTCGAGGCCCTCTTTGTTTTGAATCTGATCGAGCTTCGCGAGTGCTTCCTGCTGTTGTTGCAACGCTTTTGCTGTGTCGGTCAGCCTGGCTGCCTCTTCTGCCCGTTGTTCAAACTGCTTGCTCTTGGCGTCAAGATTCTCCTCAACAACATTCTGCAAAGCATCGGCAACCTGCTGTTGTTGCTCCTGCGTTTCGGGGGCGTTAGCCTGCCCCTCTTGCTGTTGTTGTGCGAGCCGTTCCTGTTGTCTGGCAATCTCGTCCAGCTTTGCAGCTAACTCCAACTGCTTGCCTCGTTCTTCAATATCCGAGCGAACTTGCTCTAGTTTGTTGATCGCGCTGTTGAGTGAATCGTCCGCCGCTTCGATCGCACCTTGCTGTTGAGTCGGTTCATTGGAGAGCGGAATAAGTCTCGCCTGCTGCTTCGCTTCCGATACGTCGCTTTCGGCAATGTCTTGAATTCGTTCGATCTCAGGTTGAAAGAGGCGTTGCGGCGGTGCTTCGCTGTGATCAGACAATCGACGAAGCGCTTGCTCGGCGTCATTGATCCGATCCTGCAGTTGTTTCGATTTCTCCGCGTCTACTAAGTTCGCAGGGTCCTTCTGAATTAGATCCACTCCATTATCCGCCCGCAGCTCCTCGGTGATCTCTGCGGCCTGATGGAGTTGATCGAGTGCATTTGTTAACTCGGCCAGTACGTTTGTCGCTTCGTTAATAGCAACCTGTTGGCCAACGGGAATCGACGCGTCAGCTATTTGAACATGGATCTTTCGAGAGTCGATCAATTGCATTCCGCCATATTCATCAGGGCGATTGTCTGAGACGGATATCCAGAAGGTCAATTGGTCTCCGACGGTGAGTTCGAGTTCGTTCAGGTCGACGTTCGTTTCGCCAAGTTGATCCGCATTAGAATCATTGGAAATTTCTATTTGTAAAGGTTCATCGTTGTTCTTTTGCGTTGTAAGGAACAGGTTGCTGATGCCAAAATCGTCGAGGGCGTGGAAAGCGACGTCAATTTGCTGTTCAGGCTTTGCAGTAACATCAGGCAATGCGGGTTGATCGATGGTGATCGTTGGCGGTTGATCGGGAAGGACTCGAAAATCAAATGTAACCGGGTCACCGTGGACGCCAGCTTCACTGACAAGAGTGATTGTTCCGATCTTTGAGTCGTCCGCTGTTGCCGTGAATTCCCAAGAGTGCCTCCATCGCCCGGATTCTTCGATTGCGACCGCTTCTCCGCAATGATTCAAAACGCCGTTTAGACTAAGAGTCGAGTCGCTGGCAGGCAAATTGGAATCAACATCGATTCGGATTCGTGTGCCATCAAGCACTTCGATCGGTTCAACCGGGTCGTTAATACATTGCGCGGGTATGTGCGAGTAGTCAGGAAAGGCAAGTCTAACTTGACTACCTAAATAGATAGGTTTGGGGTCAACGACGATCTGGAAGCAATAGGAGTAAAGTCCGCCGTCGCGAACGCGATATATACGATTTTGTTTTAATCCTGTCAAAGTGAAGTCGGCAGTCGTTCCATTATCATCCGTGGCCATTTGATGCGAGGCAATGACAGCGCCGTTCTCGATGACTTCGAGCACCGCATCCGAAAAATGACTTGACGTTGCAGTTATCTGTAAATCGTTACCCTCTGCAATGTGCGTGTCACCAGGAGTGATTGTCGCGTTCAAGTGCGGGAGGACTCGAGCACTCCACGGATTAAACATATTTCGAAGTGATGGAATCAACCAAGGCGACCAGATCCACATCGACAACACTAAAGCCGCAAGGGCAACTCCTGCTATGGCGGTTCTTGTTTTGACTTCATGTCCATGTTGATTCTCGCCTTCGCATCCGGCAAGACTGCTGTGAGCCTGCTCTGCGACGGCCTCAATGATTGAGCTGGTTTTTGCATTTTGAGATTCGGTCAATTGCAGCGACGATGTGAGTCGTTCCTCTATGGTCGGCTGCTTTTGTTCCAATGTCCATGCCATTGCAAGGCGGTCACACTTCTGCCTGAGTGGTAACACGAAGAAATGTCGTGTAACAACGCCAACAACTCCAATGATTGGTAACCAAAACGCCACTCGTAACCATATCGCCTCGGGTTGAAAGGTGGCGTCGACTACAAGCATCAGCAGAATCGATGTGATCGTTGCGGTACCGACGGCCAGAATCCCCCCAATCCAGATTTCGCGTCGAAGGCGACGGACCATCGCATCGAGATCAAGGTGAATCCGAGCAATCGCTGTTACTTTGGGAGGCGAAGCTGCCTTTGCGTTTGTTGAGGGGTTCATTGTCGCTGTCATTTAGTTCACCTGATTTTCGTTCGTCGGTCGCCTGAGAACCGTATTGCTTTGCCTAGATTCGCCCCGTCCACTTGCGAATCAACCACTCCAGACAAAGTCCGCCAAGAAAAAAAACGATCACTGGCCACCGATTCCAAAGCGGCACTGTCCATCGCTGGCGCACGAATGTTGACTTTGGGCCTAAGTTTGCGAGTACTGAGTCGGCATGCGAAACGTCTGCAACCGTACCTCCTGTCCAACCTGCAATTTGTCGTGGGATGGTGTCATCAGCCACGATGTCAAGTTGCTCGAGATTGTCTGTAGAAGCTTCAACTCCAATTTCCAACCCCACCGATTGAACACCCGTTGCCTCAATCGCAAGTAGTTTCTCGATAACATCGCCGGACAATTCAATGCGATATTTTCCAGACTGTTTGAGATCACGTACTTCGCCATGCAACATCCCCGTATTCACAGGATGCGGAGCAAGGTCAATGGACTGAACGACTTCGTTACCAAGAAATACGTTTGCCTTTACTGGCGAGTCGATAATCGGATTGCGAGTTTCGTTTAGCAGGCGAGCGTTAATCGAAATTACATCGCCAGTTTTGTACAATGTTTGATCGGTGCCTAGACGTACCAAATCGGTTCCGGCCGACAGCCGATCCGTGACGGCCCACCGTATAATTTGTCCCCAGAATTCATGGTGAAGGCGATCGCCTATGCCGTAACGAAGCCGCCAAGTTTCGTCAAAATTCAGTTGCAAGACTTTGCCTGTCCCAAATCGATGCCACAGCATTAGCGCTTGCCGCCTTTGTTGATTCACATCGGTTTTCGACTCACTTGGGGTTTCGCGATCAAGTGACGCGTAGGCGAGGACGCTTGCGCCAACTTTTGCTTCGCAGTATGGGTGTCTCCAACTCAATTCCGGAAACAACGGATCGGACATAGGTGCCCACCGCTGAAGCAACGAATGGGAAAGTCCTTCCTGAGTAGGCGAAAAATGGAATCGTTTTTCCGGACTGCGAGCAGTAGCAATGGCTGGACGATTTATCATCACCGGCAACAAGTCAGCAAATGGAGTCGTTCGATAGGCATGAGGCATTTGATTGGGCCCGGCGATGACTACCAATGCACCTCCACGTTCTTTCACGAAACGTTCCAACGTTTGGATACCATTGTCGCCTAGTTCCTGAGGCGATACATCGCCGAGAACAATGACGTCAAACTTGAACCACTCTGCTTCGTCGATTGGGAGTGCATTTGCTTCGCAATCATCAAAGGCACGTTGCGCCGACGCCCGCATTAGTGGCGGCGCGGGAACTCCAGCAAGACGATCGGGGTGCAACAGCACGGCTTGTAAAAAAACGGTCTGATCGCGTCCCGCAAATAGATTTCGCAGGTATCGAAACTCCCAACGCGGCCGCTCATCAATCAGCAGCACACGGATTCGATCTTGAGAGACCCATACCGGCTTCAGAGAACGATTGTTCTCTGTGGATTCTTCATTTGGAAGTTCGGCAAGTTCGAAACGATACTCATGAATTCCTGGCTCCTCTGGCTGATGCTCAAATGTCACGGCTTCCCGATGCTGGTCGCTCGCGATGGCGATGGACTTTTCCTCGATCATTGCTTCGCCATCGAACAAGCGAATTGTGGCAGTCTCTCCCTCCAATTGGTCCAGCCTTAGCGATGCAGACAAGGAAACACCGTCGCCATGAAAGATCTGCGATGGGCCTTGGACGTTTGTGATTTGGGCATCGCGTGGCGGCTTTTGGCTTCCAATGACGATTGAATTTACGGGAATACCATTGTCGCCCAGCGGCCGACATTGAGATTCAAGGTCCGTACCAGACCGGTCCCTTCCGTCGCTGATCATTAAGATCCCGGAGAGCGTCGCTGCAGGAATGTCACCGCGCACTTGCCGTAATGCGTTGGCGAAGTCAGTCGATTGCGTCCAGCGAGACAAACCGGATTTGCGAAGTTGCTCAGCGTTAGTGGGCGTCTGCAACTGAGCTTTATCAATTTCCCTGGCTGAAGCACCTAGTTCGTACACCCTCACTTCATAATCACGAGTCAGGCGTTCCATTAGTCCGCCAGTTTCCTTTGAATCCCCAACGAGCAACTTTCGGGCAGCTTGTTTCCGGGAACCATCAGAATCTGTCTTGGACTTCACCGGAAGGTTCATCGAGTCGGACTCATCAACCATAATGACCACGGAGTGGACTTCCTGATGCTCTTCTTCATGTAACAAAACAGGCTCTAATAGCAGGCCAGCCAGCAACCCAATCATGGATACACGTAATACTGGAAGCAGATATGACATCCACGTTATTCGCCGCGAAGATGTTCCGGATGTCTCTTCAGCTTGGTAGCAGAACAAGGCTGCTTCCGAAGCAATTGCAGTCGAAATCGCAACAAGCCAATGCGGCCAATTATTGGTTGTCTCCATCAATTGGCTAAATGTCTCAATCGCAAAAAACCAAAACGCAAACGCCAAAGCCAATCGTGGAACGTAGGCAACGCGATGAATCGAAACAAGTAGAACGAATCTTTGACAAAAAGCCATGCTGACCCAACCGATGAGCGCCAGGTTGCACCAAAACATCGGCATTATGTCCATCGCTTGTTTTACGTTTGTCATCGCACGCCTCCTGAAACCGGAACTGACGTGGATTCGTCCCGTTGTACCCGTTTCCAAATGGGCGAACTTCTTTTTGCCGATTTCATTGGCGAAACAAATGATCGAAGGTCGTGCGATTCGTTGTGCAATGAAGTCGCGATTTCCGTTACCATCCGACGACTTCGAATCCACTTCGTCACCAGGCACTCACCAGCCAGTAGCCAAAGCACGACATAGAGCAACAGGTCCCAAATTTCAGCCCCCACCGACTCCGAAGCCGCAGGCGCGGCCAATTGACTCACGTCGTTAATCAATTGGACGTTAAGTTCGCGACCGATTTCGTTCAAGCGTTCTTCCGAGACAGGAGAAAGATCCGACTCGTTCGGTGCTCGCTCAACGGCAAAACTGGCAACCGGTACCGACGTTTCCGTACGACTTAAGTGATAAACGCCAGGAATAACAGCACGGCCGATTCGTGCGAAAGGAGTGTCGTGTTCCCAAGCAATCGGAACCTCTCGTTTTGTACCACTCGGTTCACTTAGCTGAAGTGTTCCGACGCTCGCATCGAGCTCCTTTAGCGCTGGAAAATGGGTCACGCGATCAACGGACGGCTCAATGTTGGATGCCACCGCATTTGATTTGGCGAGGTGACAGGTCCAAAGATGCATTAACACGGGAAAGGCGAGGGTTGATGGAAATGTGCTGTCTCGCCGAGAAAACGAGACGCCTTGCATTAGAACTCGTCCCAACCCGAGTGCTCGTTCTACAAACAGAATCTCACCGTTGGTCAGTCGCATGTCTACGATTGCCTGTTCGAATGGGTTCATAGTCCAGAACTGAGAAAGAGAAACGTCTGCAAGATCGTGGCTTCCTTGCTCAAACAGTTCGCTGATAAAGGGTCTGCCTGCAACGTCGAGAGCCACGCCTAGCTTGGTAGCGCGACCATCCTGCAGCGTTGTGCTCGACCATTGGGTTCGTTCACCAAACTGAGCCGGCATGATCGGCTCGTCCGTCAATGGAACTCGCCAATTGTTGTAGAACGTCGTGTCAGCTTGCGCGTCGGGGATGATCCACAAGCCGCCTCCTTCATCCACGAATCGTGCGAGTCGCGCTGCCAAATCGACAGGCAAGCGAGGAACGTCGCATAACATGACCATTTGAAAGTCCGCAAGCGATTCGATCTCGTTCAAATGAACTGCTGAGATCTCGGTTGTGATGATGGCGCGATTCGAGTTGCCATCCGCCAGATTGTCTCTGTCCACATTGTCAATGTCATCACTGTTTGTTGGCTCGCGAATACTGGTCGGATCAAGTGCGAGCTGGGCGAATGTTGCAGAATGTTGCGTAGGATCGGAATCGGTGCTGCCATCAACTACCAATATCCTCATGTGCGAAATTACATCAACGATCGAGTCGAATCGGTTGTCTTCGGACAATTGATCCGAGATCTCGATCGTCCCGGAAACGACGTGTTGTCCAGATTTGGGAAACGCGTAAAGGAATCTCGCCGTTGAGGTTGCGCCCGACTCGATTTGGATCAACGCTTCAGAAGCAGCTTCCTTCCCATCGACCAGGAGTTTTACTACTACATTTCGAACGGTCGTTGAGCCACCATTGCGAACCTCGACTTCAATCGGAACCGATTGGCTAGCGGTCACAAACGGCGTCTTGATTTGGAGACGGTTGACAGAAAGGTTTGTTATCTTTTCCGGCAATCGGGCCACGATCGCCGCGTAAGCAATATCATCGCTTGAGTCTGCTTCGCTCGCTACGATGTTATCAACTTCAGAAGCGTCGAGACGTCCAGAGCCAGAATTGGGCTCATCCGCAACAACGTCTGTGTCTTGCGATTTTTCAGTCAGTTGATATGGGTCGACCGACTCCCACGTGCAAAGCTGATTGTCAGTCAGCAGCAAAATTTGTTTTCGAGTATTCGGAGCCCTCTTGAGTATTGATCTCGCCTGTTTGATGGCCGCATCCAAATTTGAACCGCCCGCGACAGGTGCGAGTGATCCAAGTACCTCGTCGGCCTGTCTAAGATTGCGGAACGGTGAACCAGCGATCGTTTCCGCGATCGGTCCGGCCAACACGATTGAGACCGTTGAATTTCCCGCCAGCGATTCGACCAGCGTACGCGATTGTGCTATTGCTTCGTCAAAGTGAGTCGTCGTGTCATCGCCTAAAGTCATCGTCAACGAATTGTCTATCACCAAAACAATGTCGCGGTCAACTTCTGTATCAGCCAGAGACTCGGTTCCGAGAGTAAGCGTTGCACCTGCAACCAAAAATAGAACTGTTGCAATCGCAATTCCGATGATTCGGTTGTTGCGTTGCGAATTGCTGACAATTGCGAAAGTCAACAATAGTAGTCCAGATCCGGCAAGCAAAAAAAATATCAGCCATGAAAGGTATCGACTCGACTCAATGGTTGGTCGAGCCATGGCAAGCACAAACAACAAAACCAGCAAGCAGCGCAGCAGCAACAGCAACAAATTCTCAAGCGTTACCCCTCTTCGTCGAATGGTCACCGTCTTCGTCAGAAATTGCATTGCTGGCCAGTCAACCACCGTCGACTTGCGTCGTTTTCGCAGGTGGACAATGATTGGAACGATCACAGTGATGACAGCGAACATCGCCACACCGTTCAAAAGTGTCATCTGCGACCTCCATTGCGACCCATTCGCTGTCCCAGATAATTGCTTAGAGCACTGACGTAGGAGTCCTTCGTATTCAACCGGATGTAATCGACCGGAATACTCCGACAGCACCTTTCAAGGTTATCCAGAAAGTTCATGAATTGACGCAGATACTCCGCGCGAATCGTGGTAGGGTCGAGGTCGATGTCATCAACGGTCGCTTCCAGATCGCGGAACTGAACGGCATCTTTATAGGGAAACGTCAGTTCTTCTTCAGACAATATTTGGAAAATGATTACTTCGTGTTTTCGGTAAGCGCAGGTGGTGCACAGCTTGAATCAGTTTTTGTGTATCAGTGAGCAGGTCGCTGAGCAAAATGACAATGCTCAGCGGAATTCTCTCAGCAGCTTCATGCAACGCTGATGGTGCATCGGAAGCGTTTTCCGGAACCGCTGACTCCAACAACTGCAACAACCGTCGAAAATGACTGTTGCTACCTCGAGCCGGCAATTGCGACCGGACTTGGGAATCGAACTGAACGAGACCAATTGCGTCACCCTGCCGAACAAAAATAAACGACAACATGGCAGCGATGTACTTGGCATAATCGAACTTCGACAGTCTCGCCCCGTCGACGGAGCTTGCCGCATTCCCGATAAACCGCATCGAGGCAGAGGAATCAAGAAGAATCGTGGCACGAAGATTTGTCTCTTCGACATACTGCTTCACGCAGTAACGGTCCTGCTTGGCAAAGACGCGCCAGTCCAGGTCACGCGGATCATCGCCCGGACTGTATTCACGATGTTCGGCAAACTCCGTCGAAGATCCGAGATACGGGCTACGCTGGTTACCTGTTTTGAATCCCGCCACTCGACCGCGCGCAGACAAGGTGAAACGTGCAAGGTGCGTCTGCGCGTCAGCGGGGAGCAATTTCATGTATTCCGGTAACTGCAAGGACGACATTCGTTATGCCTTTGGTGGTTTGGGACGGATCACTTCAATCAGCTTTCGAATCACATCATCACGTTGAACACCGGCTGCTTCAGCATGAAACGTAGTCACGATCCGATGTCTCAACACTGGAAGAGCCACGCTGGCGACATCCGTAGTCGTCGCGTGTAACCGACCATGCAGGACAGCTCGCGCCTTCGCAGCAATGATGAGTGCGATTCCCGCGCGTGGACCAGCGCCCCAACCGATCATTTCTTTGACGAATCCAGGAGCCTCGCCACCGTTGGGCCGAGTCGCTTGAACGAGATCGCGGGCATATGCGATGACGTGATCGGCGGCAGGAATACTCCGAACTGCTTCTTGAAGCTTTTGAATTTGCTCGGCATTGAGTAGCTTGTTTAACGTAGGTTGATACCCAGAGGTCGCTTGTTTGATAATTCGAAATTCATCTGCGGACTCTGGGTAATCGACGACGCTGTTGAAGAGAAAGCGGTCAAGTTGTGCCTCGGGAAGTGGGTAGGTTCCCTCCTGCTCGATCGGATTTTGCGTGGCCATAACAAAAAACGGTGACGGCAACTCCATCGTTTGTCCAGCGATGGTCACGTGACGTTCCTGCATCGCCTCGAGAAGTGCCGCCTGCGTCTTTGGCGGAGCCCGGTTGATCTCGTCGGCCAGCACCATATTGCTGAAGACGGGGCCTTCGACAAACTGAAAATTCCGCGTCCCCGTCGTTCGATCCTCTTGCAGCACTTCCGTTCCCGTGATGTCAGCCGGCATCAAGTCAGGTGTAAATTGAATTCGGCGAAAATTAAGATCCAGGACTTTGGAGATGCTGTCGATCAGTAGCGTTTTGGCAAGACCGGGAACTCCTGTGAGCAAGACGTGGCCCCGACAAAAGATCGAAATCAGCACCTCTTCAATAATCGCTTGCTGACCGACGATGACAGTCGATAGCTGAGTCGTGATGTTGCGGAAGGAATCACGAAGTGATTCGATAACAGCCAGTTGATCGTCTGGGAACGGAATATTCTCATCCGATAATCGAGGTCCGGACATTTTCGTTGCGGAAGAGCGAGAAGTCTTGGGCGGCAGAGGGATTAAATCCTGCTCTTGAATGATACAAATATTGCCACAACTGCATTTCACTCGACGACCGAGATGTTCGTGACTAACGCGTTTCACACGCCCACAAGCGATACACTGCATTCCAGCATCAAGAGAGATTGCAGAATTATTCATCGGCATTTTCTCGAAATTTAAGGTTTCTTCCGAAAGTAGATTTGCTTTCAACGTGTGTTGTTTCCTCCCAGATGAAAACGTCACGCATTTTTCAAAAAATAAATACTTAGAGATTTTTCCGTGAAAGTCGGTGACACTCTTTGGTGCGAGGTTACGAGTACACTGTCATGTCCATCACGTCGAAAGCAGGATTGGGAATGCCGGGGAATTGACAGCGGACAGCAATACGATTGAAAAAGAATTCGCTGAAAAGGCTCGCGAAAACCCTCGCGAGGCCTTTGAGGCAGTTCTGCGCCATTACCAAGCCGATGTTCGTATCCTGATGCGACGGCATTTTGGCAATTCCGCTGACGCCGACGAGGTTGCTCAGGAGGTTTTTGTGCAGATCTATCAGAGCATGGCGAAATTTCGAAGCGATGGGAGCCTTCGTGCCTGGGTGATGGCAATTGCTCGGAATCAGCTCCTGTTGTATTTCCGCAACGAAACCCGACGTCGTCGTTTGACTGGCGTAATCATTCCGCCGGAAATACTTGAACTCGATGCGACGACCAACGATGTTGATCCTTTCCAACATGAAACTGCAGAGTCAGAAATACTTGCACTTCAAGATTGTTTGCGCGGCCTTGGCAAAGATCCGCGTGCATTGGTTGAGTCTTTTACTTTCAGGGACTTTCCGCTGAGTCGATTGCCGAAGAGTGGGGAAAAAATTCCGGGACCGTCCGAATGATGTTATTGAGGATCAGAAAGCAATTAGGCAAGCATTCCGGACAAAACTTCAACTTAAGAATGGGAACAGCCATGAATGAGTCTCGGACTGTGGCCCTCACGCTTTGGAGCCGCCTGATCTCAGGTGAGTCGATCGATGAAGTCGATCGACAACGACTGCTCGATCTGTTGCAACAGGATTCCGCGTTGCGTAAAGAATTGGATGTCGACGCGAAGGTAAACGCCCTGTTGCGATTCATGACCGATGTGCAACGCAATGATGATCAATTCATCCAAACGGTACTCGGGCAGTGCATTGATGTGCCAACTCTCTCAATGTCAAAAGTCGACGAGAACGCTACTGAAAAAAAATCGCAAAACAACCGGAAGTCTCGTCGAACACCAACGAAGCCGTCAATCGAGAATTTGAAAAGTTGGGAGTCAACGGTGTGAGAATCACGGTCGCGTCAAATCGACAAAGAACGCATGAGAGGGCAATTCGCAGGAGTCGTCAGCGATCACGGTGGATAGCCTTCACTTTGACCACCGCTATATTCGTGTGTCTGAGTATTGCTGTGTGGTCTCTAATAGACACGCCGATTCGAACCGCCCGCCCCAATCAGGATGAAAAGTCGTCCAGAATCCCGATACCTCAGTGGTCGACTCTGCAGAGATCAGAATGGAGGATGGGGAACGCTCGCTTGCTTCGGACGACAACGATTCGGTTCAAGACAACATGCCGAGTGATAGGACGAATGAGCAGCCAGACCTTGATAATCCGCTGCCGGACCCTACCAAACCGAACGAAAAAATCGCGACCAATATTGATTCACAACCTCCGAGTCAGTTTGTGACGCTAACCAAGATCGATGACCCTGTCTGGGAACGAAAAAGTGTGGTCGGCGATCGATTGGGAGGCGAGATTGTTCGATTGTTTGCAGGCTCGGTCGAGTTAACCTTTGACGAAGGCGCGGTTGTCAAAGTCCAAGGTCCTATTGAATTTCGTCCCTTGTCAACTGGTCAACTCGAACTCAGACGCGGCCGACTCCTTGCCAGTGTCCCACATGAGGCGATCGGTTTTACCGTATCGACCCCAACGTCAAGAATCGTTGACCTTGGCACAGAATTCGAAGTTGCTGTCAATGATGCTGGTGAGTCGGATGTCCAGGTTCTTAAAGGGGAAGTTGAGGTTGCACCGATTGCCGCGGCAGGAGGCAATGATCAAAAGTGGCGATTGTTGCCAGACGATTTCAATCGTGCATTCTTTTATGCGTTGCCACAGACGCAGGGGCCAAGTCCGGTCTCGACGTCGCTGCAGGGGCAGGGCGGCCAGTTTCATGGTTTTGTTTCACTTGATGGGAAAACAGCAGAATTCACATCCGTAGAAGCGTTTGAAAATGTTCGACACCGTGCCGAATCAGAGCTTGTACGATCTCAGGCGAACGCATTGCGGCAGTGGAGCGAGTTTGTGGATTCAATGCAACACAACATGCAAGGAAGTATGGAGTTGAACGGACAGGAGATGCAATTCAACAACCTTCAGGATGTGATTCGATTGCAAGGCGGGCTGCTTGAGAAGCTGCAGATTGACGGAAACACTTCAAGCAATTCGAGTTTCAGCGGTACGATCAACGTCAATGGTAAAGTAATGACGTTCAAAAACCGCGAGGAATACGAAGCCGCGCGAAAGGCCGCGTTCGGTTCTGCCGCAACGTTTGGCATCGGCGATGTTTTTGGAAAGGCCCCGGCTAATCGCAAGTAATGGATCTTGCGTTTGATTCCGGCGATGCCCTGCAAAAAACTTCACTGCGAATCAAAACGGAGCCTCTGATCATCGTCTTCCCCCATTTGCGTTGTGCCCTTGTTCAAACGCAATGACGTCTGAAAACCGTGTGTTTCAACGCCTACTAATTTAGTCACTTTGGTGACCTCGGCGAGCGGAAGGAAAGGCTGTGATCCGCTGATGTCTTGCATAAGTTATGATTGACTTTCGTCCCGGATAAATTTGTCCGAGTCATATGTATTTGATTCGCGGGTCGTTTGGGGGTAGAAACACTGAAGAACCCGCAAAACCAGTACGATAACTTGACGACGTTTCAATACGGAACAACTAATGAAAGAATCGAATCGCGGCAAGTCACTTTGCTTTTGGCAATTGCTGCTAACACTCGTCACGTCATTGAATTTTTGCCAAGCAGAGGAAATTGCTAAACCGAACGTGGTTGCGTTCCTCGTTGATGATATGGGGTGGCGGGAGACCTCCGTGCCATTTCACACCGAGGTTTCCGAATTGAACCGGCGGTACCATGCGTCACGCATGGTACGCATGGCCGTTGAAGGAATTAAATTCATACAAGCCTACTCCTCAGCCTTTTGTTCTCCCACGCGGGTCGAGCAAGTGGATGTGTACCTTCTCGGCGGGCAGTCGAATATGCAGGGTGTGGGGAAAATCGCAGAGATCCCCACCGAAATACCGAAGGAAATCCCTTACACGTATTTTTGGACGGGTGAGAAATTCGAACCGCTGGTGCTCGGACAAACAAAAATCTCAAGTCGCATCGCCGAATTCGGCCCAGAGGTTGGATTCGCTATTCATATGGCATCTGCAAAAAAGCCAGTGTATCTCATCAAGTATCATGCCAGCGGAATGCCATTGCACCATGGCTGGAATGGTGACAAATGGGAAGGTGAGGAGCCGGCTCCCGGTCGTCGAAATTTTTATCCTGGAGAGAAATCGGTCGATGCCAACGTCGGCACACTGTACGCCGCGATGAGGAATCAGTTTCAATCCGGCGTGAAACATCTCTCCGAGCAGGGGTTCACTCCGACGGTTCGAGGCTTCGTATGGATGCAGGGCGAACAAGACTCCAAAAATGAAGTCTCGGCAAAGGCCTACGCAACCAGCCTAAAACATTTGCGTCAACGACTCTCCGAGGACATGAACACGGTACCGGATTTACCGTTGGTGTTTGGACAAGTCCTGCCTCACGAACCGTCGCTTGAACGCTTCGTGCATCGCCAGGAAATTCGCGAGCAAATGGCGGCTTGCGATTCTTCATCGAACAAGCCAGAGGCCATGAAGAATACAAAGATGGTTTCAACAGACGGTTTTTCGCTCCTGCCCGATACGGTTCACTACGATGCCGCCGGTCAGCTCAAACTTGGCGAAGCGATGGCAGTTGCCATGAAGCAAGTGCTGTCCGGTGTAACGGCGAACGACGACCAGCCTGTTCCAGCAGTTACACAATTGAAAGTACCAGAGTCTTCGCTCTGCAAGACGCTTCAGTGGAAGGGTGTCGCAATCGAGGAGGAAGATTTTTGCATTTGGGGCGCATCGCCGATTTTTGCTGACGGCCAGTATCACTTGTTCGCTGCTCGCTGTCCAGAAACCAACGTCGATCCCGCATGGCGAAAGTCCAGCGAAATCGCCCAATATACCGCTGACAAACCAGAGGGCCCTTTCGTGTTCCGCCGAGTTGTGTTGCAAGGAACTGGCAAGAACGGAGACTGGGATGCCATTGCTCCTCACAATCCTGAAATCAAAAAGATCGGAAACAAATTCGCGCTGTGTTACATCGCCAATAGCGACTTCCACCAGCCTCCGCACCCTCTGAATCAGCAGATCGGAATGATGGTGGCGGACGATGTTAACGGTCCCTGGAAGAAGGTCGGAGGGGATGGCCTGGTACTTTCTCCGTCAGCAGACCCCGAACACTTCAGTCACGGGAAACAGGTAGTGAATCCAACGCTGATTCAGATTGGTACAAAGTATCATCTCTATTTTAAAACCGGAGGTGCGATTCGTGGCACTACGGTTTACGGTTTGGCAGTTTCAGATCAATTGACTGGGCCGTATCGGATGCTGGACAAACCTATTACAACCAACGGAGTCACCATTGAAGATGGAACAATCTTTGAGTGGGATGGGAAAATCTGTCTACTGACGACCGACAATCATGGCGACACTACAGGAATCACTGGCGGCGGTGCGCTGTGGGTGTCAGATGACGGAGTTCATTTTAAGTCGCAGTGGACTCAGCTCGGATACCAAACGATCGATCATTACTATTCTGAATACGATTCCCAGCGGGTGACGAAAGTTTACGGCAAACAAGCGAAATTCGAGCGCCCCAAAGTGCTCTGTATTGAGAACCGACCTGCTTGGCTTTACGCCCCGTCAGGTTGGAACATCACCGGCGGCAAGAGGACGGTAAACCACGTTCTCAAAATTGAATTAAATCCGACGGATAGCCCAACACCTGAGGTCCCCACCCTACGCGTGATGACCTTTAATATCTTGCAAGGTGCTGAGGATGCAGGGAATGTCGGCTTCGAAAATAGGGCATTCGGCGGCTCACGGCTCGATGAAATCGCCGATGTAATCAAGCTGGCCCAAGCGGACGTAGTTGGCGTGCAGGAAGATTGTGACTCCGACAAGCTGCTGCAAGCTCTTGGCGATGAATGGCAACGCATTGGTTCCGTGTACTCGCGATTTCCCTTGAAGCAGATTAGCGTCGATCCGTATCTAACGGTGGTCGAAGTGGAACTTCCTGACCGAAAAGACGTGACATTCGTGAACTGTCATTGGTTTCCACCCCGAGGCGGTTACGGTCCTGATCTTGCTCAGTTGGAGTTGAGGGCAAACCCCATGGTCGATCATTCAGAGGCAGTGGCCAAACGGATCATCGAAAAATGTTCCGTACCGAATGGGGCTCGCGGATACAATGCTACCCTCCAACCGTTAAGAGCGGCAATCGAGTCGGGCAAAACAGTTATTCTCACGGGTGACTTCAACGAACCAAGCCATTTGGATTGGACGGAGCGATATGCGAAGGAAGGAAGTGACCGTTGGGTAAAGAACCCGACCGGTAAACCACTTCGATTCGCAGTTGAGTGGCCTGGGTCAATTCAACTTGCCGACGTAGGTCTAAAGGATTGCTATCGAATAATACACCCAGACGAGGTGCTGCATCCAGGTATCACTTGGACACCAAAGTACCCGGATAATACTCTTGGGCGTCGTCCCTATGGCGATCAGGTGCTCGACCGAATTGATCGCGTGTACCATTCCGGGGACTGTTTGCGACCCATTGCCGCCGAAGTAGTCGGTGAGGCCAAAGCGGTTGCCGATCTGGCGTACTCGGGTCGTTGGCCGTCTGACCACCGGGCTGTGGTAATAACGTTCGAGTATAAATGACTCTCAAACTTGCACCGTAAAGAGCTTCTGACGGAGCGACTCGAAGTGAAATGTCGCATCTCTCTTTTGCGCACTAAAACACCCTATCTGAATGGATCGATTGGATGATCAACGCGGCAATGCCGACGCTGCTGGTCAAAGGAAAAGGTTGTTTTTGAGAGATTTCCTGAGACCGATGGCTATGTCGAATTTTGTAATGAGCTCAACCCTTGCCCATTTCATCGATTCGAGATACTGCAAAGGCCTAATCATGAATCTGGCCAAAACGACTCATCGGCCAAACTGTTTAGCTAACGAGATGCCCAAACCTGAATCCACAAACCGCAGTCACAAGTTCCAGCAACCGCCAAAATACTGAAGGCATTTTTGGGAGAGATTGGTTTTTGCCCTTCGAGTCCTACTTTTTATTGGTTAACGAGCATTTGATTGTACGGTCCAAGCCTACTGAAAGCGAATAAAGGTTCTTTGGTGAGTTCTAATTCCTTCGAAAGAGAAGCATCGTATGTTGTCGCAATCCAAAACGACCATGGCATTTATGGTGTTGTTGTTCCTCCCTCACGGTCTATTGGCTCAGGATAGTGCGGCAAAACCTGAGGCCGTTTCCCTTTTAAGTGCGAGGCAAAACTTGGTTGGTCAGTGGGCAGGAAAACTTGAATACTTGGACTACCAGGACAACAAATGGTTTGGAATTCCTGTTGATATCAATATAGAAATGATCGAAGACCAAACAACTCTGATCCGCAAGGCGATATTTGATGACGGCCCAAAAAAGAAAGTCTACATCACCTCGATTTCAATGCTTGATCAAGATGGTGAAACGGAATACACGAGTGGATTCAGAGCAGATCGACCAGCATACTTAAGCACGTCAAAACTGACGTTTGCGGTAGGGAGTGTAAAGGACATTGATCATTGGGCAATCGTTTCGCTGAGCGAAGGCATGGACGATGATCGGCCAGCAAAAATCCGTGAGACGATGACGCGAGATGGAAACGAGTTGACTTCACTCAAAGAAGTCGATTTTACCGATGATGACAAGCAGGAATGGTTCCAACGAAACAGGACAATTCTGTCGAAAAAATCGAGTGACAGGATGCCATAATTATCATGAGGCGCTACTTTCATTGAAAAGATGGACGGGCTTTGCGCCGATCTCGATGAAAGAACCTACGAGCATGTATCAAACCTAACCGGAAAGATGCATCTCAAAGAACGGGCTCACGCTCGCTACCTGTTGCAAAAATGCGGGAAGTCAACCGAAGACGATTTAACCTCAGTACTTTGGCTCCCTCTGGTCAATGCGACGTATGAAGCAGTTACGATTCGATTCGCGAAAACTTGGAAAGGTAATTCGCTCGATCGAGTTTTGAGCGCCTCGATAGATGATTAGGAAGACAGCCGGCAGAACAACAGCATCGCATCGCTCAAATGGTGCGGGGCATTTTTCGCTGGATTACAGCGGGTTACGTCGTAACCAGTTTGCAGGATTTCGAGGAGTCTTAGAGTTGGTTTAGGTCCTTAAAACCACAGAAAAACCACGCTATTCACAGGTCCGGACTCGCTTAGGAAACCGTCGCTCTATCCACTGAGCTACGAGCGTTTGTGTGAAGATCGGAATTCAACGGTCGTCCAAAGCGAAATCCAAACAATATAGCAGTGATTTCACCATTGAGAGACTCACGTGATTCCCTCACCGAATTCTACCAACCCATGCCCCACGAATCCATGAGTCCTTTTCATTCAATGTTTGATCAAAAGATGTTGATTTGGGGCGAAGGCTCAGCATTGCAACCAAGCCCAACATCCTGAATTTGTCATTCGCTCAAGGCCTCAATCACCGTGGCGTTCGCGCAAACGGGGGGACAGTCGCAAAATGTGCTGAGCGTATTCAAATTGGTCGCACCACTCCTGCGTAACCGTGTTCCGTTCTTGATCCGTGATCAATCCCGTTCCACACGAGGCGCCCGCCAGACGCGCTGCCAGAACTCGATACTGGGAAAGCGTCTTTTCGCCAACACGTGAGATGGGATTGAAATCCTCATCAAACATCATCGTTTGTGGGATGCGTGGTGCTCCGCAAATCGTGAGCTCAGCCGCCAATTCCAGATTTGCATCGCGATCGATGAATCGAACATGCAATCGAGGATTGGCTTCACCGATTTTTTGGATGATCGGACATTGAACGGCGCAATCTCCGCACCACGTGCCGGCCATTACCAAAAGATGCATTTCTCGAACAAACCCCTCAACCATCTGTCGTTGTGAATTCGAGAACTGGACTCGATCGTAGACCAAGGACCACTTTTGCAAATCACGTTCGCTTGCATTCTTCGCCAGAAAATCTGAATACGAAAGCGCTTGTTGGTCATAAATTTTTTGAAAGTCAAACGGCATGCTTTTATTCGTCCTGCATGAATAGAATCAGTTTTTGCATCGCTGGGTGTTTGATGACGAGAGCCGATGCGCGTTTGCATGCAACGCCTGCAAGCGAGATACCAGGTCATCGATCATCAACGCGGTTGCACCCCAGATTTCGGTTCCTCCAACACGATAATAGGGCACTTTGTAATTACTGGGGCCATTGGCAACGATTCCTTCGCGAATGTTTCGCGCATCAAAAAAATGATTCAACGGTACACTGATAACTTCGGCCACTTCGGACGTGTCCATCACGATTGACGGTTTGCGTTGGCACCACCCTAAAAACGGAGTGACAGTAAAGTCCGAAGGAGGAATGTAAATTTTGTTGAGTGACCCCATCAAATGTATGCGATCGCGCTCGACGCCAATTTCTTCATGCGTCTCGCGTAGCGCCGCTTCACGCACCGACTCGCGAGCCAGCGCGCTCCCACCTGGAAAACTCATTTGTCCAGCATGGTTTCGCAACGTTCCCTGCCGCCGAGTCAACAACAAGTGCGGGCATTCTTGTTCCGGGTAGAGCAGAATCATGACACCGGCGATGCGTCCCGTTCCTGAAAGGTCTCCGGGACGGGACTCAGGTCGGGTTTCGCGATGCCGCTCGAACAACGGATTCGAACGAACGCCGCCTTTCACTTGCACCGCTTCGCTCAACATCTGCGGTAATTGGAAATTCATTTCGTATCGTTTGCTGGTGGTTCTGCGAATCGAAAATTATCGCGGTCCGAACAACACCAATCTCACCGTCTCCGTATCTAATCGTAATTCTGGACTTTCAACTTAAACCGTGGCGAAAGCCAAATGCGTTCACGCGACTCTAAATAGCCAGGTTCAAATGTCGAATTTAATCTCTTGCACGAATTTGTTATTCTACCAATAGGGAATCACATCTCGAATAGCGGTGTTTTGGCCGCAAACATGATTCGACCAATTTCGGCCAACCGGCCGTTGCAGCAAAAAACGACTAGGGAACGACAACGACGATGGAAATCAACAGCGAAGACTTCGAAAAGCTGGGCGTCTTTTACCTTGGCAAGGAAATCGATCTGGAAAATGACGAAGCGCAGAAGCCACTGTTGTTGTACGATTCCAAAGACCTGACGACGCATGCAGTTGTTGTCGGGATGACAGGCAGTGGAAAAACGGGCCTTTGTTTGGGGCTGCTGGAGGAAGCGGGACTGGATCGAATTCCAGCAATTGTCATTGATCCCAAAGGCGACATTTCGAACCTGTTGCTGACGTTTCCCGATTTGTCCCCAAAAGACTTCGAACCGTGGGTCGATCCCGGTCAGGCAACGCGCGAAGGCAAAGACATTTCCGAATTCGCTGCGAGCGAAGCGGACAAATGGAAAAAAGGCCTTGCGAAATGGGGCCAAGACGGCGAGCGCATTCGCAAACTGCGCGAAACAGTCGACATGCATGTCTATACCCCGGGCAGTACCGCCGGCAGACCGCTCACGATTCTGAAATCGTTTAACGCACCCAGTCCCGAAGTGATGGCCGATTCGGACGCGCTACGTGAGCGCATCAGCTCGGCGGCGTCGGGTTTGCTCGCACTGCTGGGCATCGATGCTGATCCCATTCGATCGCGTGAACATATCCTTGTTTCACAGATTTTGAATGCAGCCTGGGCGGCGGGGAAAGATCTCGATCTGGGAACGTTGATTGGCCAAATCCAATCTCCACCGTTTGAGCGAGTGGGGATCATGGAACTCGATACGTTCTTTCCGTCCAAGGATCGGATGGAGCTGGCCATGACCCTCAATAATTTGCTCGCGAGCCCTTCGTTTGCCAGTTGGATGACGGGAGAATCGCTTAACATCAAGAATCTTCTGCACGACCCGGGAACTGGCAAGCCTCGTATCTCTGTACTGTCGATTGCCCATTTGAATGACGCGGAGCGTATGTTCTTCGTCACCATTCTGCTCAACGAAGTATTGGCCTGGATGCGAACACAAGCCGGCACCTCCAGCTTGCGCGCGTTGCTCTATATGGACGAAGTTTTTGGTTATTTCCCTCCGACCAAAAACCCGCCATCCAAACAACCGATGCTCACACTGCTCAAACAGGCGCGAGCATTCGGACTGGGCGTCGTGTTGGCAACGCAAAACCCTGTCGATCTCGACTACAAAGGCCTTAGTAATACTGGCACCTGGTTCTTGGGGCGACTACAAACCGAACGAGACAAGATGCGTGTGATCGAAGGCCTTGAAGGGGCGGCAGCTCAAAGCGGAAGTTCGTTTGACCGCAATCGGATGGAACAGATTCTCGCAGGCTTGGGCGCGAGAAAATTCCTCATGAACAATGTCCATGACGATCAGCCTGTCGTTTTCGAAACGCGCTGGGCCATGTCGTATCTACGCGGTCCCATGACACGACAACAAATCCAACAATTGATGGAGTCGGACCAGGCATCAAAATCTGAGGCTTCAGCTGAAGCAAATGCCGCGGCACCACCGACGACCGTTGGTTCAGCGCCTAAGGTTGCGGCCGCGCCACCAATAACGAATGCGGCGGTTCAAAATATGATGACGGTCAAACCAACGCAGTTGATTCCCAGCGAAATCAAACAGCGATTCCTGGAGCCGACGATTCGTTTGCCAGACGGAAAACGTCTGGTATACCGTCCGGCGCTGTACGCCAATGGATCGCTGCATTTTGCCAAGTCGTCAATGAATATCGATGCCTGGGAGAAACGTGCGTTCCTGCAGACAATCGTCAGTGAAAATGTACCCAATGAATTGTGGACCGAAGACGCACGTGTCTTTACCCCCGACGATTTGGAATGGTGCGATGAACCCCACGAAGATGCTGGATTCATCACGCCTCCCAATTCGATGCAAACCGAGAAAAGTTACAAGGGCTGGGAACGTGACTTCAAAGACTTCATGTACAAAACGCAAAACATGCTGATCTATGAATGCTCAGAGTTGCCCAAAACCTTTTCGAATCCAAACGAATCGAAAGCCGACTTTGTCGTACGCCTTGAAACACAGGTAAGCGAATATCGCGATCGCGAGACGGAAAAACTCAGAGCCGCGTTCACCAAAAAATTCGAGTCCATTCGGGATGATATTGACCGTGCCGAAGCAGCAGTGGAACGCGAACGAGCGCAATACAAAAGTAAACGACTGGAGTCGATTCTTGATGTCGGCGGTTCCATAATGGGCGCACTTCTTGGTCGCAAGTCGCGTCGCCGAACATCGACAACCGTTAAGAAGTTTGGTGAAGCTTCGGAACAACATCTCGATGTCAAGCAGGCGGAAGAAAAACGAGACGCCCTGGTGGCCCAGTACAAAGATCTCGATGTCGAATTCAATCGCGAAATGGCGGCGGTTGCGACCAAGACGCATGTGGACAACCTGACGTTTGAGGAAATCCTACTCCCACCTCGAAAGTCAGATCTCTCAGTCGATGAGTTTTATTTTGCCTGGGTACCTTATTTCGTTGACGAATCTGGAGATAGCGAGCCGGCGTTTTGAACGAGGGCATTCTGACGCTGTACGATTTCTTGAATCACCGGACGCTCGGTTAGGTGTCTGTTGACGTGCGGGCGTTTTGAAAGCAAAAGTGATTGGGCGTCGGCGGCAGTCATGCCTTTGCGCGTGAGCAAATAGGCCATGACGACGGTGGCACTTCGACCTCGGCCGGCTTTGCAATGCACATAGACCTTGTGTCCTGACGCGATGATTCGATCCATGAACTCCAGAGCACGATCGATGTCCTGCAAAACGGGATGCGTGAAGTCGATCGTCGGCATGTGAAATTGTTCAATACCGTGTTGGCGGTACAGATCGAGTGGCCCACAAAACTCTTCGCAGGTGTTAACCACTCCGCCAACTCCCAATGCAGCGAGCGCCGCAACGTCTTTCCGAAACGGTCTGGCCCCCAGAATCACGTGTTCATCGATCGGGTCCCACCATCGCCGTAGCCTCAGCGTTCGTCCCAGCAGGGCGTTCCAGCCAAGTGTTGGATACAGTACCGAACGGGCGTACCACCAATCGCGATTTCGACTTTGTTTGGAAATGATTTTCTCCATTCTTGAGCGTTCGTCCGGAAACTTTATTAATTTCTCCACACAATCAGAACATAAGGCAATTCATTTGAGAATCCTCCAGGTTTGCAAGCATTTTGCTTAAACCCTGCGGGTTATGCGAGATTGTGAATTGTTAATTTTGATGAATGTTCCGTTGATGCTATTCGCACCGATATTTGCACCTGCACTTCATGACGAAACAAAAGCCATACAAGGATTCTGTTTCCTGGTCGTTAACATCGGTTCACACATGAAACGCAGTACAAAACTAACGGCGATCTTGGTCGCACTCGGATTCGTCACACAATCTGCTTTTGGTCAGGAAAGCGCGATTCCACTCGAAAACGGC
Organism: Pirellulaceae bacterium; assembly: GCA_041399045.1. Classification (GTDB taxonomy): domain Bacteria; phylum Planctomycetota; class Planctomycetia; order Pirellulales; family Pirellulaceae; genus BJ22. The sequence continues at coordinate 148,394 of JAWKTO010000004.1, forward strand.
ACAAACACGATTGGTTCGGTGGTTGGCCAAGACCTCGCCGGCGTCGATGAAGAGTTGAAGAAACTTCAAGAAGACGTTGCCGAGCTTCTTAAGCGTACCGATGCTAACCATGCTGGTCTTGAGAAACTCACCGAGTCACTGGATAAGGATGACGACGACTCCGATTCCGCGGATTTTGAGAAAGACCTGAAGAAAAACTCCGAGAGTCTTGAGAAAGTCGACGGACGCGTCAAAAAAATCGAAGACAAGATCGGTAATCTGGTTCGCGCGGGACACAGCGACGCCACGATGAAGCTTTCGGGACGGATCCATCTGGATTACTGGTCGTTCCCTCAAACCGATCCAACATTGTTTCCATTGGAGGGTGGCGACCCTCAAGACACCTGGTTCTTTCGTCGAATGCGATTTGGTGTCGCGGGCGATATCACAGAACAACTTGGTTACAAGATTGAAATGGAATTCGCCGGTGGAGCCGATAGTCAGTTTCGCGATGCCTTTGTTTCAATCGACGACTTGCCGTACTTTAATACCGTACTCATTGGTAACCACAAGCGACCGTATGGTCTCGACCACTTGAATAGCAGTCGATACAACGTTTTCATGGAACGTCCCGCGATTGTTGAGTCGTTCAACCAGGACGCACGACGTCTGGGTATTTCCAGCAACGGAAATACGAAAGACCTGAAATACAACTGGCGGTACGGATATTGGAACCAGCAAATCATTCAAGGTACGGGCGGATATCGCGACGATCATTACCAAGGTGAATTTGCAGGACGTTTCGCGGCAACTCCCTGGTATGACGAAGTCTCAGGTGGTCGCGGCTACATTCACTTTGCTGTTTCTGGCTCTCTGGGTGACCCTGACGGGCTTTCAGGAAACAACCAAGCGAGGTATCAGTCTCGTCCAGAAAACAGAACATCACGTCGCTGGATCGATACCCAACGAATTGACGGTGCAACGCACCAGTATCTAGGTGGTCTCGAAACGGTCGTCAACGTTGGCTCGTTGCAAGTCGTTGGTGAATACCAGATGACAACGGTAGATCGCCGGCCTGGTTTCGGTGACGACGTCAATTTCAACGGCGGTTACGTTTACGTTTCTTACTTCCTTACCGGCGAACACATGCCATGGGATCGAGAAACGGGTACGCTCGGAAGGATTCACCCCATTCAAAACTTCTTCTCCGTTCGTAACTGTGATGGCTGTATCGATCGTGGCTGGGGTGCTTGGCAGTTGTGTGCGCGCTATTCTGCGGCCGACCTGACTGACTCCGATATCAATGGTGGAATCAGCCGCATTTGGACCATGGGAGCCAACTGGTACTGGAACCCCTATTGCCGATGGCAGTTCAACTACCAATTGGGTGACGTCGAGCGGGCACCGACTGGATTTGGCGACTTCAAAGCAATCGGGATGCGGTTCATGGTTGACTTCTAGTCGTTTCCTTTGCGACTCAAACTGCTGCGATTAAAAGATTGAAACATAAGGGTACTATGATGATACGCGTTTTAGTTCTATTCACGGTGGCATTCTTTGCGATGTCACAGGGCGTTGCTGAAGCTCAAATTCTGAGCTGCCACAAAAAGCATTGCGATGTTTGCTGTCCCGAATGTGCTGCCGTTGTGGAATCTTGCGAGCCGGCGTGTTCGTGCGGACCTGTTTGCCACGAAACATGCGAACTCAAAGTTGACGAAGTAAAAGAAAAGCGAACGTGCTTTGAAATCGAAAAAAAGTCCGTTTGCATCCCACCTGTGCAAATGCCTTGGAGCTGCCGCCGCTCATGTGGTCGCATCCGACAGATCAAGGTTCTCAAGGTTAAGTCCTATGAGTGCCCAGTTTGCAAATACACTTGGGAAGTCAAAAAAGTCTGCGACGAAATCGTAGACCAATACGGCAATCCAATCGAAAGCGAAGCGTCAGTCGAAGATGCTGATGCAAAAGGCAAGGAAGAGAAAAAGCCAACAGAAGCGAAGCCCGCCGCGGAAATTCCGCCACTTCCCGCTTCTTCTACTTCGTTCTACATGAATGATTCGTTGCCTCTTTCTTCCCATCAAATCAACCACGGGACAACATTGAAATTGGACGATCAATCTCCGATGATTCAACGGCTCGGTGACGAACGCATTTCATCACGAAACAACTAGTTCAATTTCGACACATTGAAATCTCCAACTGATGAGCCGTGGAACACAATTCTTCGGCTCATTTTTTATTGCGCTAAGCGTTTAGGCTTCAGCCCCTTGTGAGCCGTGGGGTGTAAACCCTCGGGCGTTTGCTGGGCCCCCCGGCAAATCGAACTCGCAAACCACAAGGGAATGTTCCCCTGTAAAAACGCCCGGCCGCTTACGCGTCTCGGTTCACGATGCAACGGCCTTGGTTTTCATATCTTCCAGTGATGCAAATTCAACCGATGCCATGTGAGTGGATTCAAGGATTACTGGCGGCGCGAAGCCCGCGTCAAACGCCTCTTGCCAACGCGCGGCACAAACACACCAGCGATCGCCAGGTTTCAGTCCCGGAAACCCATACGCGTCATTGGGGGTCGACAGATCGTTGCCCACGCCTTTCGAAAATTTCAGAAACGCTTCGGTCATCTCCGCGCACACTGTGTGAACACCAAAATCGCCGGGCCCTGTCCGGCACATACCATCTCGGTAATAGCCGGTCATCGGCTCAAAACAACAGGGACGAAGTTCGGTCCCGAGCACATTCTTTGGAGCTGGCATCGTTTGCTCGTTGATCCACATTGACTTTGGCCGACTTGTCGAGCTCGCAACCCGAACACCCCGCCGACCGTTTCGTCTATATTGGAATCCAGTAGCAATTCACGCAAGCTGGCAATGGAATTCAGGAATCGATCGATGACAAAAAAATGGGTTTTCTTGTCGCTGTTATTGTTAGTCGGTTCTTTGCAATCGCATTTGGCAGCCTATCAAGATCCCGTGGCAGAGCCACCGCGATATGCCATCGTGATTCACGGCGGCGCAGGCAGTTCGCCCGATCAATTCGATGATGAATCAAATGCGAAACGCCGTGAGTCACTTGAAAAGGCTCTTGCCATTGGTGTCAAGATTCTGGACGAAGGCGGCACGTCACTGAACGCCGTTGAGCAAGTCGTCTTGTTCTTGGAATCCGATCCACAGTTCAACGCCGGTGTCGGGGCCGTGTTCAACGCGGCGGGTAGTCACGAACTGGATGCGTCGATCATGGACGGCAGCAATCTTGCGTGCGGTGCAGTGGCCGGTGTTTCACATATCAAACATCCAATCGAGTTGGCTCGACTGGTCATGACGGAAACGCGACATGTGCTTCTAGCCGGAAACGGTGCGGAAGAATTCGGACGCGAGCAGGGTGTTGACTTTGTCGAACCTGATTTTTTCAACACGCCGAAAACCAAGGCCGCTTGGGAACGATTGCAGGAACGCCTGAAGCAGCGAGAGTCGCGGGAGCCGTTGAGCTTGGTGAATCCTGAACCCACGGGGAGCTACCAAGGTACGGTGGGGTGTTGTGCCTTGGACTCCAACGGCAACCTTGCCGCTGCAACAAGCACGGGCGGCATGACCAACAAAAAGTTTGGTCGCGTGGGCGATAGTCCCATCGTGGGCGCTGGGACCTATGCCGACAATGCGACGTGCGCCGTGTCTTGTACCGGAACCGGAGAACAGTACATTCGTCACGCCGTGGCCTACGATGTTTCAGCAAAGATGAAGTACACCGGTGTTTCAGTCGATGAGGCGGTGAAAGATATCCTCGACAACACATTGAACCAAGGTGACGGCGGAATCATTGCCGTGTCGAAGACTGGTGAGATCTCGATGCGATACAACACAGCCGGCATGGCCAGCGCCGCTGCCGACTCCTCCGGTCGTTTCGAAATCATCTGGGGCAACGACGGTGAAAAGTAATGCCATTACGATTCAATAATTGAGGTAGTGGACGAAGCCATGAGTCCTTTCACCCACGTGCATCACAACGATTTTGAACCGCAACGTTTACTCAAACCAGGACTCGTCGTCTCGTCCACTACGATCGCCCGCGCCATGTAGGCCGGACCAAGCACAGCCCGCAGTTCCGGCATGTTTTCAAAAAACGCAACACCTGACGAAAAACGATTTCCATTCCGAGGCCGGTCAGGCAACCCGCAACCTCCGTGAGCGGCAACGGCGACAGCCGCCGGTCCTGACGCAAAGCAACCGACGGCTAGTGCTACAAACGGGAAATACTGTTCCATGAGAGCAGAATATCCCCTAGGCTCACAATGTAATGCCCTAAACTTACAGTAGTGCTATCGGTTTCGGTGCTGCAATCAGGTCAGGTAGTAAAAACACCATAGAGCGTCAATTGAAACTGCAGAAAACAGTCAAAGGACGCCTCTTTTAAAATGCGCAAACTTCCTTTCTGGTGGAACATCAAATACCGTTTGTAGCACTAGCGCCTTGTCGCTCACGAAAGCCAACGTTGACGTCGAAAACAGTTAGGCATTGGACGAAGCCATGAGTCCTTTCACCCGCGCATCACAACGATTTTGAACCGCAACGTTTACTCAAACCAGGACTCGTCGTCTCGTCCACTACGATCGCCCGCGCCATGTAGGCCGGACCAAGCACAGCGCAGTTCCGGCATGTTTTAAAAAACGCAACACCTGACGAAAAACGATTTCCATTCCAAGGCAGTAAGGCAACCCGCAACCTCCGTGAGCGGCAACGGCGCGCTAGCCGCCGGTCCTGACGCAAAGCAACCGACGGCTAGTGCCTTGTCGCTCACGAAAGCCAAAGTTAACGTCGAAACGAAACGCGTAGTGGACGAAGCCATGAGTCACTTCACCCGCGCATCGCAACAATCTTGATTCACAACGTTTCTTTTAAACCAGGACTCGTCGCCTCGTCTACTACCCATTCTGGCGTCTTTATTTTCGTCGCCGTCGACGCGAAACCAAAACGGCAGCGGTCAAATTCCGTAAATCAACGCATTGGGTTCCGGTACGGCACTGACATAAAACGAAACGTCGTTGCCATCGCCACCTTGGTAAGTAATAAACAAACCGAGCTGCCCATTCTGCAGCACCAGATCACCTTCGCTCAATCCGACGAACGCACCATTCAGCGTTCCGTCGACCTGCAGAAATTGAAACTGCTGCCCCAGCTGAAATGAGTAACCATTGAGCAAGGTCGTCTGTAATCCTCCGCTCAACGTCACGTCGCCGGTGACGTGATAGACATCGTATTCCAGTTCGGGGACCAGTCCGGCAATCTCAACCTCGATCTCACCCCCGAGCAAATCCAGGTTGCCGTCGATCAACGTCAATCCGGGTGAATCACCCGCCGCCAGGGTTCCACCGGTCATTGATAAATTTCCTGTGATCGAGTCAGCGTTGAGGCGACCACCCAGCATCTCGAATGTGCCGCTGCTCAAGTCGAGCACCGAAGTCTTCAGGGTGCCACCGGCCAGATGAATGGTCCCATTGCTCCCGATCGAAGTCGTGCCGCCAACCTCAACGGTACCGCCCAGCACATCGAGCCGCCCTGTACCCAAAATGCCAACGTCCAGATTTCCAGAAATCTGCGCCCATGAGTCCGGCCCACTGATCGTAATCAATCCATTGCCCGCACTGTTCATGCCGGCCCGCAATGTTCCGGTGATCAGTTGCCCGCCGTTGGAAACGTTGAGGACGCCTGTGCCACTTGTGCCCACACTGATCCAATCAGAGTTCTGCCACTGGCTACCGTTGCCATCAATGTTCACGGTACCGTGAGAACCACTCGCAAAACCGACATCAACAATATCGGAATGGAATGCCCCGCCGGACTCAATTGCAACCAAGCCCGTACCGTAGTTTCCAATTCCCGAACTATGAATATTGAGGCTGGACCCAGCACCTGTAATCAGTGTCGTTCCATAGGCGTGACTGGGACTTGAGCCGTGCCCTGCAACGAATTGATACGTCGAAACGTTCCCACCGCCCTGGATCGTCATATCGCCCATTGATCCGGCGCCATAGCCCACGATCAGAATCGTGCTGCTGTTCCATGATCCGCCATCCACATTGACCGAACCGTTGCCCCCAACATCACCGCCGACATATCCATGAGTCGTACTCAGCGAACCGCCATTGGAGATCGTGAGATCAGCGGAACCAAACGATCCAAATTCTGCAGCGCCGGCCACCTGCATGTTCGAACCGACCCCGTCAATCAACACGCTTCCGCTGGAACCGACATTGATTCCGGCTTGAAATGTTTTGGTCGAGACTTGTCCGCCGTTGAGGATATTGAGATCTCCGACACCTTGAGTGGCAAGGTGCATCCAATCGGTGTTCGTCCACTGGCTACCCGCGTTCTCAATCGTCACCGACGAGGTCGATCCCGCATTGTAAGCCATATCAACGATGTCGGAATTGAATTGACCGCTGTTTCGAACCGTCAGATCTGCAGCACCGTAGTTGCCAATCAACGCAGCACTCACATTCAAACTGGAACTTGCTCCAGATACAGAAACGATACCGTGCGACGGAGTTGGGCTTGCGCTTTGTCCAAGAATTACACGAAATGTATTTACTGTTCCCCCGGAGGAGATGCTCAATGTACCGTTTGAGCCACCCCCAAAACCTACAGCGATCTGCGATGAACTATTCCAAATTCCCCCGCTGACGGTTACCGAGCCAATGCCTCCATCGTAACCGCCAACACGTCCAAAGGTGGTTTCCAGCGTACCACGAACATTCAATCCTGCGTTTCCGGAATACCCCACGAACATCTCGGTGGCATTCCAAGTATTAGAAGGATCAATAGTCCCAACAAAGTTGCCGCCGTTGACGGCAAGTTGCGTAATCTCCGTATTCAGGATTGAGTTTGCACGAAGCGAGAGACTGCTTGCGCCCCCATCACCGATCGTTGTGTCGCCGAGGAAACCGTCAGAGCTGATCAGATTTAGCGAACCTCCGCTGGTGCTCAAACCGCTCAATTTTTGGAGACGTCCTCGCGTCGCAAAGTCATTTCTTATGTTCAAACTTCCTCCGTTCAAGCTCAATTCGCTAGAAGCATCGAAAGTCAAACGTGAGACATTGGTTGTACCACCATCAATTTGGAGAGTGCCATTATTCGTCACGGACGATAGACCATCTACTGTCAATGTTCCTGAGGAAATGGCAATTTTTCCATCCGATAGATCAAGCGTGCCGAAATCGATAACCGCTTCGTTATCAACAAATACGTTACCATCGGTGCGGATCATCAAAGTTCCGCCCTTGAGAATAGAGTTTTGCCCGTCAACGAATACCAACGAATTCAAAAACGCCGCCGAATTCGTACCAACATCAACAATAGCTCCATTTTCAATTGTGGAAATTCCATGACCGACCCAACCAACTGATTCGACAAATCCGCCACTGAGATTCAATTGAGCATTGGTCAGCTGAGAATTAACCAACATGCTTGACCCATTTCCAATGTCAAAATTTGCAAATCCAACATTTAAGAAATCATCGAATTGGAAAGCGCCCAGCATTGTGAAACTAGAATTGGCACCTTCATTGAAAAACTTAAATGCCGAGAACGTGCCCCCGTTTGCAGAAAGTACGATCTGTTTAGGAACATTATCAATGCACCAAATGCCATCGACGATTCCCCCATTCATTGAGGTGATCGTTGCACCACCTGAAATCCAAACGTTGTCAGATTTTCCCGGTGGGCCGTAGCCCGTGCCGCCGCCGGGCTCCAAGGCCCAGTTGAAGCGGTTGAAGAAACTCGTTGATGCCGTCTGGCGCCAATAAAGATCGAATTGGCCAAAACAGGTCGCCGCTTTCGACAGGGTACATAGCAAGGTCATCAACAACACGTTGGAGATTGTTCGCGAGTTCAAGGTTGCAATTTCCTTATCGAGATCGAGTTGTTTGAATAAGACCTTCGTATAATGCTCTAACGGTTCAGTCGGCGGGGGCGGCGGAGGGACAGGATGCCGGCAATGGCGAGGCCTGCAGTGAGCAAACTCGTCGGTTCCGGCACGGCAGTGGATGTGAAGTCACCGACGCCATCTCCGTTTAGAAAGACACTCCACTCAAGGCTTTCACCGGGAGGTATGACTGCTTCCTGGAGATAGTTATGGGGCCATTCCACGCTTTGGCCGAATCCTAACCCAGTCTCCGTGCGGCTGTAGTTATCGAAGTACTCAACTCCGCCGTGCTCGGTCTCCCAGAAAATCAGCCCATTTGCTGTGAGCGTACGAGGCATATTTTCAAAAACAAATCCGAAGTGAAAATAGCCATCTCCATTAATGAAGATGGACTGCGAATTCACACCATTATTGGTGACAGAAAATGTGATCCACTGAGAATACGAAGGAGCGAATTGGTCAAATCGAGCGTAGGCAAGGAGCGAGTCTCCCGCCGAAAGATTATTTGAGTCTACACCCGAAAAATCGAAGTGCCCGTAGGCTCCATCGAGGTAGGATTCGTTCCAAGTTGCGGCCGCGTTCAAGTCGGCACCCATCTCAACAATAGAAAACAAAACTTCGTGCCCAGTTACCACCAGATCAGCACGCGATACGTGACTCGAGATTGCGCAAATAAGCGTCAAAATCGTCGGGAAAATGATTTTCATTGGTTGATTCAGAGTTTCAATGTTGAGATTTCTGTCGTCGATTCACCAATTTTGCTGCAAACACGAACCAGCGATTCGGCTTCGTTGAACGCAGCCGGCAGCCAAGGTAAACTGGAACCTTGCCGGGACTGATTACGCATTCCGTCCCAAAACCCCGTAACGAAATTTCTCGGAAAATTCGGCATGCAGGAAAATTCCTCCATCGAGGGCCTTCCAACCAACCCTTTGCCGGTCGACGCCTCGGCGCGCTGGTTTGACGAACTGGTGCTGCGCTGTCAGCGGGGCTGTAAAGTGGCCGAGGCTACGCTGGCGGATCAGGTCCACGACGACTTTTACCGAATTGCCGTTCGCCTTTGCGGCGGTCACCTGTTCGAAAACTCGATGCACGCAACTCAACTGGTGAATGAAGCGTTTTTACGACTCCTGAAGGCCGGGGTGTTTCGCAAGGTGCATTCGCAGGCCCATCTGTTTGCGTTCGCCGGCCGAACCATGCGAAATGTGATTGCCGACTATTTTCGACGTCGCCAAGCGGAGAAACGCCCGACCTCGCGAACGCGTTGTTATCTGGACGAGATTGTTGATCAACTTGCGACACAACCGTTTGAATATCACGACCTGAATACAGCGCTCGATCGATTGGAGGAGATGGATCCCAGACAAGCCCAGATCGTGAACATGCGATTTTTTCTGGGGATGACCGTACCGGAAACCGCGCGGGCTCTGGAGATTTCTCCATCCACGGTTGAAAAGGAATGGAAAAAAGCGAGGATCACTCTCTTTGAAATGTTGAACTGATCATCTTGAACGGCCCGTTGTCATGAGTTCCCAGAGCGATTCCCACGACGAATCGACTTACAAAAGTCCCGTCGAACAGGCTGCCGACGCTCAGGGCTTTCTGATGCTTCCGAATGCCGAGACTGCTTCGGCAGAAAACCGTGACCCAAACGATTTGCCTTTGCCCAACATTCCGGGCTTTTGCTTGCAGCAACCCATTGGTTCCGGAGGTAGCAGTACGATTTATCTGGCTCACGCCGAGGGTGCGACGGATTGCGTTGCCATCAAGGTTTTTCACGGGACGGTTTTCAATCGTGAACAGTTGGTGCGATTTTGGCGCGAAGTTGAATCGTTCAAGAAGCTGCACCATCCAAACATTGTTTCGCTGATCGATTTTGGTATCGCGCAAAACGTCAGTCCGTACCTCGTGCTGCAGTACATCGATGGCCAACGTATCGACCGTTTTTGCGTTGAACGAAATTTATCGCCGGTTGAAATCGCGAAGTTGTTGATCCCTGTCTGCGAAGCGATTCACTATGCAAATGATCTGGGCATCATTCATCGCGATCTGAAGCCCGCGAATATTCTGGTGAACGCCGATGGAAAGCCGTTTGTGACGGACTTCGGCCTTGCGCGTGCGGTCGAAGACGAAACCGATGCCGTAAACCAGGGCGTGGATCGAACGAGAACAGGCGCGGTGTTGGGAACACTCAATTACATCGCGCCGGAACAACTGTTTGGTCTGAGGGGGCAACTGGATCGCCGGACCGATGTGTTTGGAATGGGCGCTGTGCTGTACAAGTTGCTGAGTGGCCGAGCACCGTTTGCATTCACCAGCGTCGTGCAGGCGGCGCAGCAATACTTTCAGTTGCTGCCCAGTCGGGTTGAATGCCGTCGGAGTGGTTCCGATTCGTTGGGCAAGATCTGTCTGAAGTGCCTGTCTGCCAGCCCCGACGATCGCTACGCCTCCGCAAACGAAATCGCCGAGCAGTTGCAGAATTTTGTCGACGGACTGCCGGTCAACGTTCCGAGGCTTTCCCTCTCCAATTGGTCTGTCTCATTATTGCGCCGGTATCCATGGATGGCGACGGCGCTGCCAATTGCACTCACGGTGCTTGCATGTGCAGCGGCGATTTTGTTTTTCAACTGGCGGTCGACGAATCAGTCGTTACTTGCGTCGGAAACTGTTCGAGCCAATTTAAAATCCGCGATCCTTGATTTCTCCGCGCAGGTTCGCCGACAGGAGGACGATCCGAACACCATTCAAAACCGTCGCGAACAATTGAGATTGGTGAGTCATCATCTTTCGCAATTAGGTTCTGATCTGGAATCGGATCATGAATTATTAATGGAAGCCGCCGTCACCAAATTCAAATTGGGTCGCCTCGAACATTTGCTTGGCAATCGTGGCCAGGAACTGTCCGAATATGCGGAAGCGCTGAATATCTTTCAAAGGATGTTCGAACTCGATCCGGAGAATCAGGATGTTCGGTTCAGTATTTTTCACAGTCTGATCAGTCTGGGGCGATGGCATGAAGGCCACAACGTGATCGCAGAACTCTACCGAGAATTTCCCGAAAATACGGACTATCGAAATGCCGTTTTCACAACAACGCACCAGTTGGCCAACGACAGCATTTATGAGGAACGTTTTGACGATGCGCGTTCATGGCTTGAGAAAGCGTCTGCATTGATTCCTCGCCTGGCGGCTGACGAGGACGAGCAGCAGTATTTTCGTCGCGTTGCCAAGCTGGACTTTTACCGCGCTCGCTGTGAGTTTGCTGTGGGTGAGTTTGAACTTGCCAATCAGTTCGCGAATGCGGCCCTGGAGCATCAACTCGCGGTTCAGCCATTGGAATCGCGAGTTGATTCCGAGTCCGCTGAATATTTGAAATTTCTCGAATTGGCTACTGCGATCGCTGCGTTTCACAACGATAGAGATTCGGTGGAAAAATGGGAACAAACTGCGGTGAATTTCTTTGCCTCGGCCCAAGTGCGTTATCCCAACTACAACGGCATCTGTTGGTACTACCATCAATGTCTGAAATGTTTGGCAGCCTTTTATCTGGAACATGGTGATACCGAACGACTGAAAAAGGTCACGATAAAGTGGAAGCAGTTGATTGATGACTGGCCCGAGACAGCGCATGATGGCGAAGACTATTGGATGGCGATCGCAGATTTTTGCGGCAACAACCAACTCGATACGTTCGACGAGCAGCAAGCACGCGAGGCTCTCGAGCGTCTTAAGGACGAGCGGTATATTCTTTGGAAAATCAAACTGTATCACAACCTGAATGAAATCCAGAACGCTGAACCGCTGAAGCCAGTGCTTCAAGCCGAGCCCAGATCGACAACCGTCAAGAAGTTTTACCTATCCATGCTGGAAACGGCCCCAGTTGAATTTTCGCTTCAGGACCAGCGCAAGTTGCTCGCACTCAGTGGAAATTACTATGAAGCGGCTATGGCCAAACGACTCGCAAAACGCTAGTTCTGTGATTCGAATTGCTTGACTTTTTTTCGGCAATTTTGTGAACTCTTTTCAGGTGTGTTGGTTACCCCTCATCTTATTCGTTGCCCATTCCCGTAAGATATTTCTGATAGGACAGTGACAGCCGAATCAAGCAACGAGGGCCATGCCCTTTCATAAGAGGTTCTGAAATTGAGTATCGAGCCTCGATCATCATCACCGCAATCCGCTGAGACGGTACAAAAACGACTACCTCCTGCGGTTTGGCTGTTGAGTGGCGTTTCGTTTTTTGCTGATGTCTCCAGCGAGATGGTCTACCCGTTGATGCCGTTGTTTCTGGTGGGAGCGCTCGGGGCATCCAAATCGCAACTGGGACTGGTCGAGGGTGTCGCCATTCTGTTGGTCGCATTCATGAACGCCTGGGCCGGTTTTCGCAGTGATCGGTCAGGACGGCGACTTCCGTTGATTCGTTTCGGTTACGGATTGCCGGTGCTGGGCAAGGCCGTGATTGCGATCGCGGGCAGTTGGTATGTCGTGCTCGCCGGAAGATTGCTCGACCGTTTTGGCAAAGGCATGCGCGGGGCACCGCGCGACGCCATGCTGGCTGATGTCGTTGCGCCGGAGCAACGTGGACAAGCGTTTGGACTACATCGCGCGTTTGATACAGCGGGTGCACTGGTTGGTTCATTGATTGGCGCCTTGTTGCTGTGGTGGCTGATGAGCGGTGCAACTGTTGACGCCGGCAGCGCCGCAGCAGAAACAACAAGTCCGTCGGTTTCGGCGCTGCGCGTGGTTTTGGGTGTTGGTGCGATTCTGGGATTTCTGTCGTTTGCGCTTTCGTGGTTTGTTCGCGAACCGGAACCGACGGAATCTGCGAATCAAGAGTCATCCAAAACGACCGAGTCGCCTACTGCCGATTGTCAGGACAATGATTTAACTGCGGAACCAGCACACACGACGGGAACCGCGTTGTCGCATTCGTATTGGATCGCCTTGCTCATTCTGGTGACGTTTTCATTCGCCAATAGCAGTGACACGTTTCTATTGCTGCGGGCAAGTGAAATGGGGGTGACGAGCTGGGGCGTTGTATTGTTGTACGCCATGTACAATCTGACCTATTCGGTTTTCTCCTATCCAGCGGGTTCCCTGAGTGATCGCTGGGGCCGCTGGAGGATCATCGTTTCCGGTTGGGTGATCTATGCACTTGTTTATGCAGGCTTTGCGCTTTTGCCTGCGACGAGTTCTTGGGGCCTTTGGCCGTTGATGGCGATTTACGGTGTCTATATGGCGTTGACCGAAGGCGTTGGCAAGGCACTGATTGTTGATTGTGCTCCGCGAGCACGGCGCGGATTTGCATTAGGAATATTTCATGCCACGACGGGAGTCACGACGTTGCTCGCAAGCCTGATCGCCGGCTGGGCCTGGGATCGTTTCGGCGCATCGGCAGCCTTTTCGATCGGTTCAATTTTTGCCATGCTGGCGATCGCAATCGCACTTGGGAATTTTTGGAGAACCAAAAATCATCGTCCGAAGTCAATCGTGTAGAAAATTTAGATTCTCTTCGGCTCTCCAAACAGCCAATACATCACTGGCAAGACAAACAGGTTGATCAACAAAGAACAAGCGATCCCCGACAAAATTACGAACGCCATAGGGTATTCAATTTCCTGTCCTGGCTTGTTTCCAGATATCAACAATGGAACCAGTGCGAGTCCCGTCGTCAGTGCGGTCATAAGAATCGGCGCCAGACGCTCTTGGGCACCCTGCAACACCAATGGTAAACCAAAGGGTACATTTTCTTCCTGTTGAATATGTCGGTAATGGCTCAACAACATTACGCCGTTGCGAGCTGCGACCCCCAGGATGGTTACAAATCCAATAAGGGAGCCAACGAAATGATGCCTCCCCCATCCAAACACCAATGATTCCCCCAACAACGCCAAGGGCAATGAAATTGCAATCATCGTGACGGGGCACGATTGAAAATCGAGATAGAGAATCAATAATGCCAACAATCGCAAACAGTGAGCAACATGCGATTGCGACCTTGGCTTCGGCTCTCTCCGAGAACTCGGGATGATAACCCGTCGGGAAATGGACGTTTTGTAACACCGCACGTTCGACATCATTGGCAACCACCAAGATCTCGGCCAGATACATTGCAGGTGATTTCGATACGCCGTGAAGCCCGTCACGCTTGATTTCGTTTGGTGCGGAACCATGATATCCGCAACGTCTTTCACGAACCTGAGCGCGAGGCGTGTCGATCCGTCATAAAGCGGTGAAATGTCGCTTGAAAATCTCGTCGCCTTGAACGTTACGCCAATTACGGTCTGGTTCCGATAAATTTCCCGACTCGAATACCATTGATCAACGTGCCGACGTTTCGCATCAAGACACCCGGTGTCAAACCAAAATTGGCCGCTGCCTCGGTTCATCTTGATGGCAACTTGCGGAACCAGAACCTGCGGCTCGACTTTGAGCGAACTTACTCCCTCAACATCTTTCATTGCATTGGAGACTTCCAGCCAACAGACCAATTCCGCCAGGCCGATCCAAACACACGAACGACAATGGATGAGCTAGAGCCATAGGACCTCCGATCGCTCCTTCAAATAGGTCAATAAGTCTCGGTGATCGGATAACCATCGACGACCGTTTGAACTTTGGCAACGTTTCATCGTAGTTTGCATTGTCATCAACGCTGATCCAAAGTTCGGTGAAGTGGGACCGACACTTCGTCGGCGACTTCGCTCGGCCAATGTGGGATCCAAAATTGCGAACTCTTCGATCTCCATCAACTCCTGACTGGCACGCGTGGTGATCCGATTCATCGCTTCAATTCCAATTCCTGGTTTTCGACCCAGTGCATGAAAATCGGTTTCCTTGAAATGGCATCAACTCCTGTCCAGTGTGGAATCAGGGCGTTGACGCAAATGCCACGCAAAACAAACGACGTTCGCGGAATTTTGAGCAGAATGCTGGTACTGTACCGTACATTGATTTCAACGTGCCACCAGCGACTCACGCGACTGTCGCGACGCCTTGGCAACAGCATCACGACATCGCTGGTGTTAACGTTAACGCGACAATTAGTGACGAAAGAATCGCCAAGATATAGGCCTTGGCAAGCGGTCTGAAAAACGAACCGCTTAAACCGTCAAGGAAAAACACCGGTACGAGCCAGAATCACGATCATGGTTCCGTAGACAACGCTGCGAACTTCCAGCGAGGCATTTAGAACAACGGAAAGGCAGGCTGGGACTCTCTAACTGCGTTTGCCTTAAGCGCGAATGATATTTTCAACATCAATGATGGCATCATCAACAATTTCACCCAAGGCAATGACGAAGCCCGCCAATACCATTGTGTTGACCGTACCACCTTGCCAATACAACCATCAATCCAGCCAGCAATGAAATGGGTACCACCACGATGATAATGGCGAGAGCCCATTCGAAAAGATGAAGAGAACGAGTACAACGAGTCCCAGCGAACATCATCAGATGTGTCAGATTTCGACGGCGTTCAATATAAGTCGCCGGTCGGAAAATCGTTGTATCTATCGGACATCGTTGAGGGCGGGCTCAAGCTCCTTCATTGCTGCTTCGACGCCACGTGTTCGTTCAGTGTGTTTGCCCATGGCTGCTTTCAACGATCAATAACAATCCCGGTTGCGAATTGATGATTGCATCTCCAATTGGCGGACATGATCAACTCAACCGTCGCAACCTCGCCGATCCGAAGAGGAACATTGTTTCAAAGCTGACAACAATGTTCTTCGTTCGTCTGCAAGTAAACGGGAGCGATCTGACGTACCGCGATTCGTTGATTCGCGTATCGATAAAACCACCAGAAGCAGGAGTGGTCGCATCCTGAATCGCCTTGGCAACCTGTTCAACCTCAGTTGCTGGATCTCAGCAACTCGGGGTCAACGATCACTTGCAGTTGAGGAAGCTTTTCGCCCCAGATGGCACATTGGCGACACCGGGGATTGACATTAGACGTGGTCGAATGGTCCAACGCGCGCACCGACATGTCCATTTGAGATTGTTTATCGTATGCTGCAATCGCCGCGTCGTCTTAGATCCGCAGGCGTTCAGTCCAAACACCTATTTTCATACAACGACTCAATGACGAGAGGGTGGCAGGATGTGCGGATTTCTGGCGGTTGTCGGCAGGACGCCCGTGACTGTGGATAACCGTTCCTGCACCAGCTGCCGCGCGCAATAGGTCTGTGCCTTCGTTGAATATCAGCGAATCGAACAGCCCCACCGACTTCGATCTAACCGTCTTGAGATATGGAATACCGTTCAGTGAGTTTCAATTGGAATGGTCAACAGATTTTCCAACTTCTTCCGTTGAGATCCCCGGAGCCTCCCGTTTGAATTTCAACGACGGAGGCATAAATTCAGGAAAACATCTAACGGTAGGTCCTGGATCGAACTCCATCCAAAATAGACCAGGCCAATTGAAATTGCGATCACGAATACGAAGGCGCAACGACGTTTGGATTAACCAATTCACTTGCCGGCTCCAAACTCGTGCCAAATAACTCAGCAGCTCCCGCTCACAATCGAATCACCATCGTTTAGCCCCACTCCAATGCCACCAACTCTCCATCCACAAAACGAATCAACACCCGACGGCGCGAAAGAAAGTTCATCAACTTTAAATAGACCCAAGTCCCGCCATAGATGTCTAGATAATGGAACTCGCGGAATGACCAGAGTTTCTTGCTGCGCAAAGAGGCAGTTGAACTCCCACTCCTGGCCGCTGCGTACTGTCTGATTCGTTTTGAAACTCATAGTAAAGATCGACTGTCGAACTGATCGGATCTGCGTTGGTGGAGCAACTACCGGTTTGGCTTCAATCTGTGGACTTGACGGTGAATGTGAAGTTCCGTCACCAGCGTACCGGAAACAATTCAGCCGACTCATTGGTATTAACTTCCTTCAGCATATCACGTAAACAGGAACTCGAATCCACATCGTGTTGATATCAAATTTCAAACAAACTGGTACCCGCCGTGACTGCCTGACCGGCGGTAACATTCAGTGATCGCAGAATTCCCGGTTGCGGCGAAATCAGTTCCAACGGTGCACTGCGATCTTGCACTGGTCGGTCGACATTTTCGAGCAACGAAAGCTGCTGCTCGCGATCCTTCGCCGCTTCCAAATTTGATTTCGCGACGTTGACAATTGCCATCATCGACGCGTTGACTCCCCGCCGGTCGGCAAGCAACTGTTGAGCGCGTTGCAACGTATGTTCCCGCATCGACCTCTTCGGTGAGTCGAGCGATGCTTGGCCACAGTAATCGCCGCACAATTGTCGATCGAGCGTTTGCCATTTGAACCTGCTCAGCGGGAGTGAACCTCACGCTCTGGGGATGAGCGGTGTCAATGTCATCACGGCCGCGCAAATTCAGCCGTTGTCCAGGCTGAGAATTTCTGTATTCAAGTCGCGGAAACTCCCGAAATGGAGCTTCAATCGATCGATTTGCATTCGATCAGAATTTCACCGCCCAACGTTCAATCCTGTACCTGCTTCAGTGGCCGTTTGCAATTCGATACCGAGGCGGCGATAGGCGTCGGGCGTCACGTGATTCGATTAATTTCCGACTCAATCGGCTGTTTTTCAACCTTGGCAGGCGGCTCGGCTTCACGTTTTGCTTTGATCTTTTGGCAACCCGGCGAACAATAATGTCAGATCAAAATCCCAAACCATCTCATGGCATTTCCGGATACTGAAGGCACCGAATCAACAGCCTCCACATACAGTGTTCGCGATCTGAAAGTCGATGGCCGCATGCAAATTCCAAATCTGCTCCGCTCGACACGCTGAGGCCGATTGCTCTAACATGCGTCGTTTCGAATCGACATATTGAGCAGTCGTTTGCAGCACCAAAATAGTCATGCCGCCGTCTTCAAAACTCTTGCGTGCGATGGACATTGCGTCTAACAGTTTCGGAAGTACATCTTGGGACAACGTCGCGATTTGTGGACGCTTGTTTAAGGCGAACATTGGCGACGTGAACCTGCTGTTGGATTTGATCAAAATCAGCTCTCTATTGTAATTCGCCGCTTCAAGTTCTGCAAAGCTCGCATCCTCCACCTTCATTTTTATTGAAAATGGGAATGTCAAACCGTAATCCAGGGCCCTTCCGGGTCCGTTTTGCCCTGCCGTTATAGTCGGCGACGCCATCGATCCGCCACCACGCTTTTGCGAGCCAGCGATAAACGGCGTTCTGCTGAAGCAATTGCCCAGTTCGATGCCTGAACTCGGACGACTGCTCGACGCCAATTCAATTAACGTCTGGTCGTCGATACTTCCCCGTCCGGAAGCATCTCGAAACAACTCCCCAAGGTGCGGGCGTAAATCGGCAGAACGTTCGGGGAGCCCGATCAATAATGCCAGTTGCTGTTGGGCAACCTCAACTTCTTGTGCCAAAACTCGGCATTCGCACGCGTTGATCGCTTCAACCCTTGCCTGAATGTCTCCAATTCAGCAATATCACCGTCTTGGAATCGTTTGTCTGTTAGCGCGCGACTTCCTCACGAATTGTTTGCGTTTCAAAGGCAAGCTCGTGTTGCTCCGCCAACGACAGGTTGTAATAGGCGACCTTCATCGCGTGCCAATTGAATTCCATTTTGAACAAGCTGATTGGCTACTCGCTCAAGCTCGTTCTCAGTCAATTGCATCCGTTCGGGACGAAGCAACAAGGTTTCGATCGGAACGTAAAGCGTCCATTCCCATTGTTGACGGCCGGAGTTACCGTCAAATATTCGGGTTGGTCAAAAGACTTGACTGAACATAGTCGCCACGTGCCATTCCCAATTGTGACAAGGCGGCCTGGAAGCCACGGTTATTTGATAGCGGTCTCGATCGATGAATCGAGCGAAATCGTTTCACCTCGATCGATTTCTTCCGGAACAACTTTCACCGAACATTCCGATGGCGGCGAAGTCGCAATTACTTCTCGTTCACTTACGCTGGAAACGACATCTTGCCCGGAGACAATGAACGCGATAGATCTGGGCGAAGGCGGCACCACTTAGAACGACGATAACCAACGATAGCACCGAAGAAGCGGCGGATATTGATCGACCTCTTGTAAATTGGGTTCCGCTCATTTCTTCAAAACCTTCGATTCAAACGGAAACAGTGTAGTCGAGTTATCGTCTCGTATTTCCGTCAAATCCATTGCTTCGCGAGCATTCGGATTGATGCTTATAATCGTTAAACTTAGCCTCCCACGAATGAATCGCTGTCGTTTGTGACCCCAAACGGTCGCACAGCAATTCGGAAAAACTGCAGTTGCTTTCTCAAACCCATGAACTGTGACACACTTCAAGCAAGTCGTTTTCCGTAACGCGGCAATCAATTCTCGGCGGCGGTACGCCCTATCTCAAACGTTGAAATTAGCAAACACCCGTTCGATTTAGGAAAATTCAATCTCATGATTTCTAAGGGACGCGGTGCTGGCTGCCTCTTCCGCGACGATGTGTGACGTAGATTGAATCGTCTGGTGCTCGTTCTGAAAAGTCAGCGCGGGGTTGAATGCCGAGTTCTCGAGACGCGCGAGTACTTCTGGGTCAATCGATAGGTTCAACACGGCTGCCTCGTTCAATGGACCCGTTATCGGATCGCCTTCGAACGAACTTTCGCAGGGCGTGATCATGCACCTGACCGTAGTGTTGCCAATCGTTCGAGACCTGTCCTACAGTGCCTGATCAAAACGAAACTATGCAACTCAACGGCTCTCGCTGTGCACACCAGCCTCGCGACAACCCGTTTGTTGATTCGGTCATCGACGGAACAAAAATAAATTCTGGAGGCTGGTCCTTGCCAAAGCCGTCGAGATGTCAGGAACTCGATATCGTAACACGTCAAGATCATAAGTTCCCATTCGGTTTCGAACGTTTTCAGTTCTTTGCCGCGACAGATGCCTACCTGAGTTTCCCAGCGGGTGGGGTACAGCTTATTTTGCAGCACACTCGTACCATCGCTGAAGAACAATGCTGCCGTGTTGTAAACCTGGTCGCCCAACATCTGGGCAACGAGCCTGCCAGAATTGCGATCTTGTGTTTGACGGCAAGTTCCGCGGAGCGTTTCCAGATTTCGGGCGTGACTTCGTTTGCAATCCGGCGAACTTCCTGAACTTCTTCGTCCGTTGGTTCAGCGTGCATCTCGACCTGTTCCATTCGCCAGGCATCGAGTGCAATCAATTCGGGAAAGACGACACACTGCGATTTGGCCTCGACAGCCTCAATCACATACTCCTCGACCTTGGCCACGATATCCTCGGCACTTAAATCGCCTTCCATCGGATATTGCACTAGCGACATGCGAACTGGCGAATCGGTGGCCACGCGTTCGGGGTTGGGGCCGAATGTCACCAAGGGGGCGATGATCGCGCAGACTAAGATCAAGTTGAGGCGAAACAATGGGATGTCTCCGTTTGATGAAGTTTGCGCAAACTGGGTGCACAATCACTTTCGTTGAACCGAACGAGTAAATTTGTTGCGGGCTCATGACCCGATGTTAGAGATTTTTGACTTTGTTGCGCGTAGATTCAAGTTGTTGCAGATAGCATATCTGATGGTAATTGGCATTTCTCCCAGATTCACAAGACGTATCAATAATGAAGCGAACGAATTCGTCTAACAACAAATTCTGGATGGGATTTCTTGACGGCCTGGCTCCTGTGCTGGGCGCTTTAACGACACTCGCTTATTTGGCGGCTATCGTTTTATTTTTCGTTTATCGCAGCGGATGCAGCTGTCGATTCATCCCAAGGATCCATTCTCTCGAACTTCCATTCAAATTGATCTCTGGGCGATGGCGTGGTTTGGGGTCATGGCACTTGTTTCGCTTGCGATCGCGATGGTTTGTTTGCGGCACTCGCGTAAAATGCTTCGAGTGTATTGGATTTTCAGTTGTTGCGTATTGACTGCAGCCGTTGCGGCGTTTTTGACTATTGTTTGGAACGGCTGGGGCCTGCTAACTGAATAATACGGCAACCTGTAACTGACAGTGTTGAGGTATTGTAAATTGCACGATTCGTTTTCATCAGGTTCAGGCGATTTATGAAATCCGATCTTTCAAAACCAGCCGTTCCCATTTTCTCGTTTTGGAATCGGATTATCGCGATTGCACATCTGCTAATTGTCATTTCTGCAACTGCGCTGACGTGTTTCCTAATGGTTCAGTCTTTTTTTGATATTGCCGTTGAAAACAACACCTTCCCACTTTCCGAACATGGAGCGAGCGTTTTGGCGTTTCTGGTTTTGGTGTTGTTTCTTGCCTTGACTTGGATTCTATACGCCAGCATTGTGAACATTCGCACTCCGTCTCGAACAAACGAGAAAGTCGTATCGCTACTGTTGTTGGCAATGTTTTTTGTCTTTACCGTTCACGTCGGCATTCTGTTCGCCTACACTCGCGGCGAAACGATTTGGTTGTTGGCCGCATTTGGAATCGGAACACTTTCCTGTGTCTTACGAATGTTCCTTGCCTCAAGAATACAATGGCCAAAAAATCAATGAAAGTTTTAATTAAAAGCTCGCCCTTTGCAATTTCGCAAAAGGCGAGCCCGGTTGTTGCATTAGTCGAATCAAAAAAGGCAAATCTAGAAATCGATGCCGTATTTCTGGCTTAGTTCTTTTCGAACGCGGCTGGCCTCATTTGACACCTCGGTCAACAGCTGATGAGCAACTGTCTTTCCATGCGCGTTTGCCAGGTCTTTGGCCTCCAAGGTATCGTAATAACAACCATAGCGACCACATCGGTAACTGTAACGTGGATAGTTTTTGTATTCCGAATCGTATTGCAACTTGATGGCTCGGATGGCACTGGCGATATCCCGGAATCGCACCGCCGTAAAATGGCCCAGCTCGACCAAATCCGGGTCGACATTGACGACCGGCATCTCGTCGATCTCGCGAGCATGTTTCTCAAACCATGTCGCGTAGTTGTTCAACCCCTCAGTGCTGCCACTCTTCTTCTCAAACTCTTGAACCACGGCATTCACAGAACGAAAATACTGACGTGAACGTTGTTCGATCGAGCTGGCGTATCGACTGTCCTCCGTTTCAAATCCCAACGCCGCTTTGGCCGGGTGATTGATCAACAATCCAATTTTGCGAATACCTTCGGGAGACATTTTGCCAGACAATTTGAACTGGTTCGCAGAGACTTCTTCTTTGAACGACTGAAAATCGTCGATCATCAATCCGCTTCGCGCCAACACATCGAGAAAAACATTTCGGCCCTGCATTTCAAACGCCGTCGGATCACTTGCAAAGTCCAACTTGATTGCGCCGTTAAACGAATCGTTCACGGTGATACCCAATGTGGCACCCTTGAGTGTCATCAGCAAATCCACCGCATCATCCATCTTGGCAGGATCAATATGAGGAGAGTCTTTAAGCCATTCCTTCAACGTGTCGCGGGTGAAAACGTGTTCCAGGTCAAACGCCACGATGATGTCCGCATTTTCATCGGCAAATTTCTCAGCTTCTTGCAGATAGGGACTGAGAGAAGGTGAGGCGGAACGACGTTTGGCCAGCCAACGAATTGTGTTTTGCCGGTTCGCAGGAGCCATCGAGGCAGCCAGTTGTGAGTTCAGTTTGACGAGATAAACGTCCTGTTGCAAAAAGACTGCTTCCGAGCCCGCCAGATTGTCAATGGAACCTCCCGTCATATTTGCGATTTCGCTGACATCGATGTTCCCATCCGATTTTTCATAGATCGCGGCAGTCCACAACGGCTCCATGAATTGGTAATCGATATTGGAGGCGACGACAAAGTTTTTTGTGCCAGAAGGTAGAAATTCAATGCCTGCATCGCAAACCGCGGAGTACTCTGCTGCCCAATCTTGTTCAACCGCCATCTCACTTCGGCACACATCATCAACACGGACCAGCACCAGACAATTCGCATCGTCCGGGATCCATTTCGTCAGTTCTGAAAATTGGGCCAATACAACCGTTGGCGCGCAAAAGAAAATCAATACGGCAAGGACACCAAATAGGCGTTTGTAGATCATGTCTGTTCTCCCCAAAATTTCAATTCAGCGTTGGTTTTCGTGATTCAACGAATAACAAGCTTCTCGCAGCAAGCGTGGGATGGCTCAAATGGTTTCGTCATTTCATCTCATTTCGCTTGTTCAGCCAGCAAAACAAACGGCAATTTCTATGCCGCCCCCTGAAGCAGTTGTTTCCGAAATGGCCGAGTGGTGTTTTGTCTTTTCCGCGTGCGAATAGTGAGCGTTGTCGCCCGCGTTCGTGCGTCGAGTGCGCTCACTTTTTGTCGTTGCACGTACGACAGTCAACAGGGAATCATGGACCTGTTGAAGGAGAGCCACGCAAAGCCCAAGACATGGCGGCATTCTTCACAAAGAACCCACCCACAGTAAACCAAAAAAATGTTGCAATCCCAAAGTCATCAACACGATCGCATTCGGCAAATCCCGGTAGGTGAGAAGAACGACTACAATGAATGTGTAAGGCGACTCAATTCGAGGACGATTGATTCAACGAAGGTAAACGATGAAACGAACCGAGCTGATTATTGCGACTTCCGCAATGGTTTGTGGATTGTGCAGCATGTGGGGGAAATCAAGCGGCGAGCCTGTTCAATTGGCACCGAAAACTTCACTGGAGATGCAAGAGGAAACGGACACTAGCCATTTAGACTCAACTACATCTTCGATGGCTTCAACAGTTGAGGAAGCGCGCGGACGAGCCAGAATCTTGCACGAGACGTTGCACGGCGTTTTACAGGTGATGCATCGCGATTTCTTTGACAAGGATGAAACCAGAAAGATTCCGTCTCGATCCCTCAAGGATGTTTTTTCAGAATTGTCGGAATCACACGCAATCAATGCCCACTGGATTGCTGTCGACACCAAGGCCATGAGTGTCGAAAACGAAGCAGAAACTGATTTTGAAAAGGCCGCGGTAAAGGCGTTGCGCAGTGGGCAAGACGAGTTTGAAAGAGTTTCCGACGGCAAATACGAGTTTGCCGGAAAAATTCGCCTTAGCCCCATCTGCCTTGGCTGTCATGCACCCAGTCGTACCAGCAACGACGACCGCTTTGCGGGTCTCGTCATTGAAATGCACGTCCGGCCTGAAAATTAAATGATTGGCATCATGGCACCCATCGCTACGAGCCATTGATTCCTGAATCATTGGACGATTTGTCGCGAGAATTCTTGAACCGATGGACGCAACGGGTAGGGCAGACAATTGGAGACGTAGTAGATTCCATTTGAAATTTATGGGACCGCCCTACTGGTGCAGGCTTCATTGTGTTGATTTATGATTGTCTCGTAATTCAGGTCGTGATCGAAAAGTATTCGCTATTTGGCGAATCCGATCATCTCCTCTTGTCGGGCCGAATTGGTCGAGAATCACTCTGGCCAGGAAACAATCGGATTCATTGAAAGTCAAAGTAATGCCGCGATTAATCCCGTTGACATCGAAAGTTGTTGTCAGCCTGGTAGTGAAGATGATTGTTTTGACTGGTGTGCTATCGGCACAGGAATGGACAGCGTTGCGCGGCCCAACGGGAAATGGAATCGCTGCACCTGACCTTAACCTTGCGCGGCCTGACGTTTCCATGAACATTGTCTGGAAGAAAACGATCGGAAGCGGCTATTCCAGTGTCGTTGCCAGTGGCGAGCGTTTGATCGTTTTGTTTTCGGAGGGGACGGATGATGTAATCGCCTGTCTGAATTGCGCCGACGGCAGTCTCATCTGGCAGGAATCTATCGGAGAGCGTTTCGTTGGACAGAACGGCTCGTTCGACGGGCCGCTTTCGACGCCTGTGATTGAAAATGACAAAGTTTATGGTCTGTCTCCCCGAGGGATGCTCCTTTGCCGGAACATGAACGACGGAACGCTTGTCTGGCAACGAAATCTGATCGAACAAGACAACGCCGTCCAACCCTTGTATGGCTTCGTGACATCGCCTATCGCCTTCGGCGGGAAATTAATTGTTCAAGTTGGTTCGCCGGACCACGCCGTTGCCGCGTTTGATCTTGAATCTGGGGAAAAGCTCTGGCACTGCGGATCGGATACGGTTTCATCTCAATCACCAACGCCGATGAAGTTTGGGGAGTCCGAGTTGGTTCTGGCTGTTGGAGGGAAGAAATTTTTCGGCGTCGACGTTCACTCGGGCGAATCGCAGTTCGAAATTGAGCACGGTGGTGGCCATGCGAATGCCGTCGTTCCAGTGGTGGTTGATAGGAACAAGATCCTGCTGACTTTGGACGACAGCTTTTCGCGATGCTTCGAATTAAACAACGTCGATGGGAAAATCACAGCCAGTGAAAAATGGATGGATCGATCCATCAAGAACACCTACAACATCCCGGTCGAGACTACGAACGGAGTCGTCGCATACTCAACTCGATTTCTGACCAACGTTGATCCGCAAACCGGCGAAGCGTATTGGAAAGAACGCCTGCCTGGTGATGGGTTTGTCATCGCGATTGGCAACGCCGTGTTGATTTCGACCAAACAAGGATCGCTACATCTCGCACGCTGTGATCAAAAGGGATATCAGGAATTGGCCTCCTTGAAGTTGTTTGACGACTTGGTTTGGTCGGTTCCAGCATTTCACAAGGGATATGTCTATCAACGAAGCCTGGGCGAAGTCGCAAAAATTGAATTTGTCGACAGCGCGACAGCGTCGACGAGTACGGACTCAACAATTGAACCCGGCGAGACGTTTCAGCAATTGCTCAAAAGTATTGCTTCGGCGGATTCTGACGCCGAAAAAATGAGCCGAATTGATGAGTTTATGAGCGCACACGAATCGTTTCCGTTCATCGAGGGTGATCGCGTGCATTTTATTTATCGCGGCACTGGTGATGACGTCGCCTTGGCCAGTGACCTGTTTGGTACGCGGCAAGAAAAATCGTATGACCCGAGTGGCCGGAACGAATTTGTTCTACCACGTTGCAAAACTGCCCATGACGCAACGAGCCAACTATGTTTATCTGGTCGATTACAAGCCGACATTGGATCCGCGAAACGAAGGTGTGTTTACCAGCACAATCTACGCAGGTGAAATGGAATTCGCGATTCGGTTGACACAAGAGGAACCATTGAAGATGAATTGGTTTGCAATGCCCGAATGGCAGGCGCCTGAGTGGAACGGGCAATTGGTCGCAGCGAAATCTCAACCGTCCCTGGTCAAAATCAAAAGCGAAGTAGTGGATTCGGAAATCGACTTCAATATTCTCTTGCCTTCGGGATATTCGAATAACACTGACCAGCGATACCCGGTGATCTATGTCTTTGATGGAATGTCAGCCATCACTGCAGGGAAGGTCGATGAAATATCTCAGTTTTTGTTTGAACGTAATCCTGATTCAGCAGCGATCCTTGTTTTCATCAATGGAATGGCGGCTGGCCCTGCGGTCAATCAATTGTTGACGCAAGAAATCGTACCGTATGTCGATGCGAACTATCGGACACAAGCAAACCGCAGCGGACGATCGTGTTTTGGCACGAGCTTCAACTGCATGGGGGTCCTCATGTGCGTTGCTGAACATTCCGATGTCTTCTCGGCCGCAAGCGTCCAGTCACCTTTGCTATTCGATGCGGCGCAAGCGCTAATTGCTCAAGCGTTTCAAAAAGTTGCGCAACCCGTCAAAATTCGACTTGAATGGGGACGATACGATTTGTTTAACCCGCATGAAAATTGGGACGTCCGAGTAATTTCGCAAAACATCTGGGAGAGTATCGACGGCCAACCAAATGTTGAGCTGAGCGGTGGGATGGTCGACGATTCAACGGACTGGCCAAGTTGGCAAAATCGCTTGGATGTGATTCTGAAGTTTTTGACACAGGAGAATTAAGACAAGCCCGCAGCGCCAGCAAGTGAGTCCGCTTTTTCAATCCGGCCCGCCAACAAGCGAGCCAAATTACCGGCACAGGGAAACTCAATTTCTTTATTTGCATTCGTCCAGCCCCAATGGTGAACGTTTGCGAGCGTTGGAATTATGAATTTTGCCGCGGAGTGACGCAGAGTATCGCTGAACGCTCTGGTCCCGAGTTCATGCCGTTGGATAGAGGTTCGTTGCACTGATGCGTTCTGCGGATTTCCGCGTTTTCCGCGGCTCAAATCTTTTGCAAAGCAACCGACGGCTAGCGCCTTATCGCTCACGAAGACCAAGAGCCGTTTAACTATGCGGATACATTTCGTAGTTCACCGCGTCGGCGCCACGATCAATCTGGTAGTGGACGAAGCTATGAGTCCCAATGGTGAACGCTTGCGAGCGTTGGAATTTTGAATTTTGCCGCGGAGTGCCGCTGAATATCGCTGAACGCTCTGTTACCGAGTTCATGCCGTTGGATAGAGGTTCGTTGCATTGACGCTTTCTGCGGATTTCCGAGTTTTCTGCGGCTCCAATTTTTGCAAAGCAACCGACTGCTATCGCCTCGTCGCTCATGAAGGCCCGAATCCGTGTCAGCGCCAGTCTGTTTAATTGACGAATTTGTATCACAGCGTTGGCGTCATAATTGATCGGGTAGTGGACGAGGCAACGAGTCCCCTTGGCTTCGCGCGCTGCTCCAGTTTTCCCTCATCCCGGCACTTCTCCCAGTGGGAGAAGGGAGCAAGGTTTAGGATGGTGCCGCGTTTGCACGCTACCTGCGCCGAAACGAAAAGGCGACGATGCCATCGGCAGCATAGAATACATGGCCTTTCAAAGCAGCAACATGGAGGCCGGTCCAAGTGAAACGCCGTTCCCGCAATCATTTAATCACCAACTTCGATTTGACAAAAGCTGTTCGATATCGTCGTATTCAAGTGAATAGGAGTCCAAAACAGCCACAAACTCATCCACGATCGCTTCGCGAGCGTCAGTGTCAATATCGCTGTTCGAATTTTGAAAATCAGCAACCAGATCATTTATCCTATCGACGCTTTGGTCGAACAGTTTCTTGATTTCCGATTGTGAGTCAGGCTTCTGGCTTTCAATAGCATGACACAAATCATGAAAAATATTCTTAAGCTTTTCTACTAGATGAGGTGGGTAGTAATCGTCTTCAAGCAAGTCCACGAAAAAGTCGTGCCTTAAACGCTGATCGTCGTCGGTGATTTCAGATTCAGAATCAGATTTGTTCGGTTGCCTTTCAACACCCCCCAACGCAATCTCTTTATATTCTGATAATTGGCTGTCATGAGGAACCGACATCAAATTCAGTTCGGGAAATCGAGTGAGCAAGCGATTTCCGTCATCGATTGTGAGGAACCGAGACTTAATGTCGACCATTACAAGATTGTCGCATTGCAGCAAACAATCAATACCCTTACTTGTTACATACGATTCGCATTCGGAAATCGATCTAAATCCCCACAAAGCTCGCCCAGAACAAACAGCTCGTACGACGTCATCATTAACTCGCATGTCTTGAGCCTCAAAAAACCCCAATATGGAAAGCTTGTCCAACATTTCTGTGCAATTCAACAAAAGATGATTTGGATCGTTTTGCGCAGTGACGGTCATACTTTTGAGCGAACTCCGTCCGTACAACAACAAGATCTTGAAGGATTCCAAAGCCGAGTCATCCGCATTAAATGGAAATCCAACGGCCAGTTCACGCAAATTCCGAAAATAACCGACTGCAATTGCTTGCTCAGTAGTTGGAAGCCTTCCATATAGCGCTCCGTCAGCAAAAATATTGTCTTCAAAAGTGCGTACAATCTTTCGGAGCACTTGTGCTGAAATTTCTGGCGTGCGTCGTTTTAGGCGTTTAACAGGACTTGATAGCCTAACGATCAGGTTCGCAATTGCATCGGCATCACTTGGGTTAAGATCCTGGCTTTGCTTTGCAACGTCTATCGCCAAAGCCACCAGCGGCTCGTCCGCAATAAATCCAGAAGTAGACAGCCAGTCCTCGGCAAAAAAGCTCCAATACTTTGTTTCTATCGGGTGCCCAATTGAGGCTGAGACCATTTCGGCCCCAATCAATTGCGAGCGTGAATTGGATTCTCGCCGATCTTCTAATGTCCTCCGCAACAGGCCTTCACCTTCAACTCGAATCCGAAATGCCAAGTCCTGGGATTCAAAGCACGACAAATACTGCGGAAGATTGGGGGCGTTATTGTTTTTGTTCATCTCGTAAATCCGATACTTGCGTTCAATTGTTAGCTAGTTGGCGTTTTTTGCCGCGCGGAACTGTGTTGGGGTCACGCCGGTGGCGCTACGGAAGGTTCGGGTGAAGGCACTGTGGTCGCAGAACCCGCAGGCGACAGCGATCTCCGCCACAGAATCACTCGTTTCCCGTAATAGTCGAGAAGCAGCGGCGATTCGAATGCGTGTGATGAACTGCGTTGGTGTAAGGCCGAAGACGCGTTTAACGAATCGCGCGAGTTGTTGGGAACTCAGGCCCGAGCGCTTTGCCAACCAAGCCGGTGTAACTTCGTCTGACAACGAGCTTTCAAACTCCTCTAACGCGTTGGCAAACTCCGCTGGAATTTCTTTTCGCTGCAACGGCACCCGAACATCTCGCGAAAACCCGACAAGCCCAACAACATGGCCAGCGTCGTTGTGAATGGGTAGCTTCGTGGTCAAACACCAAACCGGATCGTTGGGCCGGTGCCATTGCAACTCCAGGTGATCGACAAGCGGTCGGCCAGTTCGCAAAACGTTGGCATCCTGCTTTGCCGGCAGTTGACCAAAGTCACCATGGCAAATTTCGCTGGGACGCTTGCCCAGCACATCCGCATGTTCCTTGAATCCATGCCGCCGCACCAACGAATCGTTGACCGCAACGTATCGCCCCTCCGAATCCTTGACAAAGAACGCGACATCCGGCGCGACATCAAACAGTTTGCTCAATACCTCAACGTCGATGTTTCGAATGGTCATGTTGGAACAAAGTAAATTGGTTGATTTCACGACGTTTGAGCTGAGATACTGTCAGATCCAACGGGCCATTACGCGTCACGGGCAGTTTCGATTCCGTTGACTGTATTGTACCCGATCCCTGCTACGCAAACGCGAGAGGTTCGATGTGCGCAGAACGCTGCGTTGCTGATGCAATGATTCAAGCATCTCGCAGATTTGAAGTTTAACATGTGCTTGGGCTGGCAATGGGATGTGCTGCAGATGCTGCCGATAAACAGTGAGTTGGCCAAGTTTTTCTTTCGACGTTTCATTTCGTTTTTGGACTTTTATGCAAATTGCTCGAATCTTCGCGCACCGTGTTGAGCTTCCACTAGTGGAAGGATCTTACAAATGGTCTGGCGGAAAATCAGTATCCGTTTTCGACAGTACGATCGTCGGGGTGGAAACGGATTGTGGCCTGATCGGCTATGGCGAAGTCTGTCCGTTGGGGCCTTTTTACCTGCCGGCGTATGCCGAAGGTGTTCGGGCGGGACTTCGTGAGCTGGGCCCGCATTTAATTGGTTTCGATCCTCGTGAGTTGGGGGTGTTGAATCATCGAATGGATGCTGCGCTCAAGGGGCATGCGTATGTTAAGGCCGGCATTGATATCGCCTGCTGGGACATTCTGGGTAAGGCCAGTGGGTTGCCGGTTTGTCAATTACTTGGTGGCCGATATGGCGAAAGCGTGCGTCTGTATCGAGCGATTTCTCAGGTTCCGCCCGATGAGATGGCTGCCAATGTCGCGAGCTACCGGGATCAAGGGTACACGCGCTTTCAACTCAAGGTCGGTGGTGATCCTGATACCGATATTGAACGTATCCACGCGGTGGCCAGTGTGCTGAGGCCAACGGATCGATTGGTTGCCGATGCCAACACGGGCTGGACCCAGCATGAAGCAATGCGAGTTGTTCGCGCTGTCAAGAATCTAGACGTTTATATCGAACAGCCGTGTTTGACCTACGAAGAATGCCTTTCGATTCGCCGCAACACCGATCATGCGTTTGTGTTGGACGAGAACATCGACTGTATTGACATGCTACTACGCGCAAAAAGCGATTTGGCGATGGACGTGGTCAATTTGAAGATCAGTAAACTTGGTGGCCTTACGAAAACTCGCCAAGCCCGCGACTTGTGCGTCTCCATGGGCATTGCCATGACGCTGGAAGATAGTTGGGGAGGCGATATCACGACCGCCGCGATTGCTCATCTCGCTCACAGCACTCCGGAGGAGTTCCGTTTTACCGCGACCGATTTCAACAGCTACGTGACGGTGAGTACTGCGGACGGCGCTCCGCAACGCGAACAAGGCACCATGCGCGCGAGCGCGGCACCTGGTTTGGGGATTACGCCCAAAATGGACGTGTTGGGCAAACGCCTGCTGGAGGTTTCGTAATGAATTTGCGAGTCTTGATCTGGTGTGGCGTCGTCTGGACTTTGATTGCCGTTTGGCAACGTGCCGAAGCGCAAACCCTTACCGAACAACTCATCAGCGAGGACCCGCGGGCGATTGCTCAACAAGCCCGAGATCGAGGTGATATTGTTCGGGGTGCGATTCTCTTTCATCAAGGCAATATTAACTGTGCCAAATGCCATCGTCCCAGCACAAGTGAGAAGGCGATTGGTCCCAATCTGGGGCAGATGACAATCGAAACGACAGACGCGCAGATCATTGACTCGATTTTGCAGCCTTCGAAGGATATCAAACAAGGCTTTGAGCCACTTGTAATCCAGACCATTGACGGGCGGATCATCTCAGGCCTTGTCGTTTCATCCAACGAACAAGTTGTTGTGGTGCGAGACATTCAAGATGCTGACAAACTGATAGAAGTTGCAGTGTCTGACATCGAAGAGTCAAAGCCGGGAAAAATCTCGAGTATGCCGGCTGGTTTGGCGGATGAACTGAGCGGACGACAGCAGTTTCTGGATCTCGTGCGATATGTTTTTGATGTTCGCGAACGTGGACCTGGCCAACCAAACGTCGATGGCGAGATGGCCGAAAAACGCCAGCCCGACGAAATTGTATTGGGTCATGTGCTGATCAACCAACGGAACTGCGCTGCCTGTCATCAAGCGGCTCGATCAGCGCAGGGGCTGGCTACCAAAGGCGCGCCTAACCTCAAATGGTCGGCAAAGAATATCTACGCGGACTACCTGGTCGACTTCATCGCGAATCCGCAGCAAACGAAGCCTGGAACAACAATGCCAGACATGCTGAACCACTTGGCCATTGATTCGCGCAAGGATGCCGCTCAAGCGATCGTTCATTTTTTGAAATCGCGAGAAGATGTCGAACAGGTCGGTTCCGGAGAGCCTATCGTTTCGGATTCGATTTCGACCGAAGCAACCAAGTCCGGCGACGAGCTCTTTCATTCCGTTGGTTGCGTAGCGTGTCATTCACCGAGGGATAGTCTGGCTGCGGAGAAGCCGAATTTCGAATCGGTCGCAATGGGCGAACTTAGACGAAAATACCAGCTTTCGACGTTGATTGAATTTTTGGAAAACCCGCATCTTGCAAGGCCTTCGGGGCGCATGCCCAGCTTTCGCTTAACGCATCGTGAAGCGATCGATATTGCGAGCTTCCTGTTACAACCGAGTGATGGCTCAGCTGAAAACAGCAACGGCAAATGGAAGATCGACGAAACGTTGGCGAAAAAGGGAGGGCAACTTTTCTCCGAGTTTGGTTGTGCGAAATGCCACACGGGAATCGTTGAAGCGAAACAGGAAGACCTTTACGCCGATTCATTGGCTGCGCTCGATGAATTTACAGAGGAAACGATTGAAAAGGGTTGCCTAGGCGAGAATTCAAGCACGACTCCAGAATTTCATCTTAGCGACGTTGAGCAAACGCCATTCGCAAGGCGTTGGTTGGTTCGGGCGATCAGCTCGATGCGCAACATTTGATTGATATCTCGCTGTTGACGTTCAACTGCACGGCATGTCATGGACGCGAAGGGATG
Organism: Pirellulaceae bacterium; assembly: GCA_041399045.1. GTDB lineage: Bacteria > Planctomycetota > Planctomycetia > Pirellulales > Pirellulaceae > BJ22. The sequence continues at coordinate 181,100 of JAWKTO010000004.1, forward strand.
GGAGGCGTCGCCGCCAATCGTAATGATTTCTTTCAAACCACGAATTTGAATCTGGGCGATCAAGGTCGAATTCCTCCAACGCTTTCGGGGGTGGGCGCGAAACTGAATGAAAAATGGATGCGTGATGTGCTGGTCAATGGGCGTTCCGTGCGGCCATACATGAACACGCGAATGCCTCAGTTTGGCGAAGAAAATATCGGGCACCTGACTTCGCTATTTCAGGAAAATGATCATCTTGCCGTCGTCGAGTACCCCGCGTTTGAGGATCAGGAAGCGATGCGAAAACATGGGTTGGAGATCGTTGGAAATCAGGGGCTCAATTGCGTTGCCTGCCATACCTACCAGTACAAACTTTCGGACACCATGCCTGCAGTGGACCTGACGGAGATGGCCGAGCGATTGAAAAAGGATTGGTTTCATCAATATATGCTTGCCCCGCAATCGTTCAGCCCGAACACCGTGATGCCTTCGTTCTGGCCGCAGGGAAAAGCGATTCGCAAAGATATCGCAGGATCACCTGCCGAACAAGTCGAAGCGATCTGGCAATACCTATTGGATGGGCGACAGGCGAATGCGCCGCGCGGCGTCATACGCGAACCGCTGGAAATCGTCGTTGACGACGAAGCGCGGATGTTGCGGCGAAGTTATGGTGGGATTGGTAAACGCGGAATTGGCGTTGGGTATCCAGGCGGCGTGAACCTCGCCTTCGATGCCGAACAAATGCGGCTAGCAATGATCTGGCGAGGCAAGTTCGTTGATCCAGCTGGAGTTTGGTACGGACAGGGACACGGAAATGTTCGCCCGATGGGGCCGACCATCAATTTTCCATCTGGACCGGAATTTGATTTTGTCGATTCGCCGTGGGTTGTTGACGAAGGTCGCCCGCCTAACCATCAGTTTCTAGGTTACGAATTGGATTCACAGCGCCGGCCAACATTTCTATACCGATTCAATGGAGTCAACGTCGAAGACTACTTCAGCGAGTTCTTGGATCCGGATACAAATCGTCCACAACTTCGCAGGTCAATTACGTTTACCGCAGAGTTGCCCCTTGAAGGTTTACAGTTTCGTCTCGCCAGCGGGAAGTTGGAATCGCTGGAAAGCGGCCAATTCCACTATGAAGTTGAAGGCCGCGCGGTAACGATTCGTATTGCTTCGGAACAAACAGCTACGATTAGATCAGTTGACGATCAAGGATCATTAGTCGTGGCTTTGACCTTGAACCCGGGCGAAAACTGCGAACTGGTTATCGAGTACATTTGGGAGTAGCGTCAGCCATGATTTCAATGTTGCTCAAACTCGTTGTATTGACTCTTTGGGGCTGCATGCCTCAGCAGGAACCGTTGGGCGAATACTGGGGAACGGCGGAAGCGGAGTCCAAGTACTACAAACTAGTCGATGTACCGCTGCCCAAGGAATTAGCAATTGAGGCGGGTAGTTTTGAAGTCGTTCCCGAATCCAATCAATTGGCAATTGCGACCCGTCGTGGCGATATCTTTCTGGTCGATGGAGCCTTTGATCAATATCCCGAGCCAACGTTTCACAAATACGCGGAAGGTCTCGACGAGATTTTTGGTATAGCATGGAACGAAGGTGCGTTTACCGTAACTCAACAAACGGAGGTTTCACGAATACGTGATCTCGATGGAGACGGTCGCGCCGATCGATTTGAAACGTTGAGTGACGAGTGGGGCTTTCGGAACTACCATGAATTCGCCTTTGGCTCCAAACCCGATCCCGAGGGAAACACCTGGGTGGCGTTGTGTTTGTCGGAGTCCTACAACTCCAAGGTGCCGTTTCGTGGCTGGTGTCTGAAGGTCACTCCGGATGGAAAAACGATTCCGATCTGCAGTGGTATTCGCAGTCCCTGCGGAATCGGCCCTAACGAACACGGTGTAATGTTTTATGCGGAGAGCCAGGGGCCGTGGAATGGTTCATGCAGCTTGAAGGTATTGCAACCGGGCGGATTCATGGGGCATCCGATCAGTTTCAATTGGTATGACCTTGCACCCGAATTAGGCCCGGCACCTGTGGCACCGAATACTCCCTCGCGATTGGAGATCGAACGCCAACGCGTCAAAGAGTTGGTTCCGTACGCAGTGGTGTTTCCTTACATACGGATGGGGCGATCGATTTCAGGATTCATGGTTGATCGAACGGGCGGGAAATTTGGTCCCTTTGAAAATCAGATCTTCATTGGCGATTTCAGCTTGGGCATCATCATGCGTGCCACGACTGAACAGGTCAACGGAGTCTGGCAGGGGGCGTGCTACCCGTTTCGCGAAGGGTTCGGGACCGGCCTGCTCGCTGTTCAGTTCACGCCGAATGGGCAGTTGATAGCCGGTGGCACGAATCGCGGTTGGCCCGTTCGTGGGTCTCGCGACTATGCGGTCGAACGGCTGGACTGGACCGGACTTGTACCGTTTGAAATTCGCGAAATCACCGCACGTCCCAAGGGGTTTCATATCGAATTCACCAAGCCAGTGGACGCAGCGGCTGCGGGCAAAGTTGAAACGTATCAACTCGCAACGTTTACCCACATTTATCAACAGGGATATGGTAGCCCCGAGGTTGATCAGACGAAGCCAATCGCAACGGGGGCATCGGTTGCCGAAGATAGATTGAGTGTCGACATCGAAGTAGCCGGATTGGTGCAGGGGCACGTTCACGAGTTCCACTTGCAAGGCATGAAGTCGACAGAAGGCGAGAGTCTCTTGCATGCGGATGCGTATTACACGCTTAATGAGATTCCGCTGGAAGAAGACAAGAACGCTGCCGAAGTCGATGCCGAGTTACTGAAACGAAATGACGAATTGGCCAGTGGCATGACACGTGACTTGATCGATTTCATGCGACCGGCCGATGCGGTTCAATTGATCGGTCCCGATGCAAGTCTCATGGTTCCCGAGAAACCTGAGATTGAATTCCTGTGGTCGTTTGCAAACGGTGTTTTGACCGCGTCGCCGAAATGGGACAGTGCTGTTACTCCGGAATCGTATCGCGACTTTCGCATGCATGTCGAATTCAATGTCAACGAAGCGGGCGAAGTAGAGCATGAACGCGATGGTAACTCGGGCGTTTACATCCAGCAGCGTTACGAGTTGCAGATTTTGAACTCGTTCGGGATTTCCGAGGAGGACTATCGCAAGATTGACTGTGGCAGTTTGTATCAAATGAAAAAGCCCGATCGATTGGTATGCCGGCCGGCCGGCGAATGGCAAACGTTTGATATTGTTTTTCGAGCTGCTCGATTTGAACAAGACACAAAAACACAAAACGCTCGCATCACGGTTTATCAAAATGGCGAATTGATTCACGACGATGTGCTGTTACCTCGTCATACAGGTGCCGGAAAAAAAGAAGGCCCTGAACCGATGCCGATCAAACTGCAAGGGCACCATAATCAGGTCGCGTTTCGAAACCTTTGGATTCAGCCACTCGACCTGACCATTCCCGAAATACGAACTACAGAAAACCAGAATCCACAAGCGTCGCGTGCGCCAATTGATGAAGGCAAACCGTGGCTTCACTACGTTGGCAAACGGGGGCCTGGTAGAGGGAAACACATCGTGTTGATCGCAGCCGAGCAGGAGTACCGGAGCGAGGAATCGATGCCGATGTTGGCAAAGGTTCTGTCGGAGCATCACGGCTTTGACTGTACGGTTTTGTTTTCGATGAACGCGGATGGTGAGGTCGACCCTACGCTTCCTGCCCCATTTGAGGAACCTGATCGGCATCATTTTATTCCAGGGCTCGAACAATTGCGCAATGCTGATTGCCTGATCTGGTTATCACGATTCATGCAACTACCTGACGACCAGATTCGCTACTTCCATGAATATTTTGACTCGGGAAAACCGATCATCGCCTTGAGAACCGCAAATCATGGATTCTGGCGCGATAACCGATACGTTGTGGACAATCACAATGTCAGTCTTCGAGAGATGCTGGGTGGAACGTTCATGGAGCATCATGGAGGTTGGCATCGGGAATCGACACGCGGTGAAATCGACAAGACAAATCGAAGCCATCCAATTTTGACGGGAGTGAATGAAATTTGGGGCACATCGGATGTCTATCGTTGTCACAATGAACAATTTCCTGTTCCCGAGGATTGCACGGTACTGGTTCACGGGCAGCCACTTGTAAATCTGGAGCCTGGTGCTCCGTCAAACGCCGACAAGGAACCTTTGCCGATTGCATGGACGAAAGATTGGGTCGGAAACCTTGGCCGAACAACGCGGATATTTCATTTCACGATGGGTTCCGGTGAAGATTTTGCAAATGAAGGCGTACGGCGTTTGACGATTAACGGCGTTTACTGGGGTTGAAAATGGAAGGCGAAATCGATGCACATCGGTCGTTCGAGATTGTTGGCGAATACCAGCCACACAAATCGGGATTCAACTACGAAGAATTAGGAGTTCGTCCCCACGCGCCAGAGTTCTATCGATAAACCAACTCAACCCGGTGTTGCAATGACTTTCATTCAACTTTCGCGAGTGATCTTGATTGGGCTTGCTACGGCGTTAATGGTATCAAGAAGTCATTTGATGGCTGACGGCTTGCCCAACATCATCATCATCTACGCCGATGATTTAGGGTATGGCGACGTTTCGTGTTACAACTCGAGTTCAGCCTACCAGACGCCCAATTTGGATCGGCTAGCTCGCGAAGGCATACGCTTTACTGATGCACACAGCCCGTCGACCATTTGCTCGCCGTCTCGCTATGGATTGTATTCCGGCCAGCAGATCTTTCGTTCAACGGGACGTGGCGGTGGGGCGTTTGAGGGGCCAGGCGGACCGAGTTACCTCAAGCCCGGTACGTTGACGATTGGGCAAATGCTGAAGGAAAAGGGTTATCGAACGGGAGTCTTTGGCAAGTGGCATGTTGGTTTGAGTTGGTACGATCGGCAGGGGCAACGATTAGGGGGAGGATTTGAGAATTCATTGTTGATCGACTATGAAAAAAGTTGCCCGTTGGTGGATGGGCCCAATGCACGAGGATTTGATGAGTCGTTTGTAACGCCTAATTGCCCGAACACCGACCCACTTTACGTTTACATTGAAAACGGATGGGTCGTTGAACCAGCGAGCGAACGCCATGATCCAGAAAAGCTCCCCAATCCTGGCGGCAAATGGCGGTGGGATAACGATGCTGGCTAGATGTCGCCTGGCTATGATTTTCTGAATGCCGATCTGCTGTTCTTTGACAAAACCAAGGCGTTCATCACCGATCATCGCCGACAGCATCCGGAGCAACCCTTCTTCGCAGTCCTTTCCACCCAAATTGCGCATGCACCTGTCTTGCCTGCTGCCGATTTTTCCGGTGCAACGCAGGGAGGTCCGCGAGGCGATTTTGTTTGGGAATTGGATGTGATTGTCGGAAGGGTTATGAAGATGGTCGAAGAACTGGGAATTGATGAAGAAACGTTGATACTTTTCAACTCCGACAATGGTCCTGAAACGCTGCATGTGCATTGGATGCGTGAAGACTATCAGCATGATGCGGCTGGCGGTTGGCGAGGCATGAAACGAGATGGTTGGGAGGGCGGGCACCGAGTGCCGTTCATCGCACGTTGGCCCGGAGTGATTCCGCAAGACCAGGTTTCATCCCAAATGACAAACACGACAGATATTTTTGCAACGGTTGCGTCAGCTGTCGGCTACGAGTTGCCAGATGAGGCAGCTCGAGACAGTTTTGATATGTTGCCCGTCATGCTTGGTCAGCAGGACGAATCCATCGCAGTGCGTCCCCACATGCTGACGCAGAGTTTTCGTGGTGAATTTCAATTACGCAAGGGCAGCTGGAAGTATCTGGATCATGCTGGATCGGGCGGTAATGATTACAGTCGTGAGCCTCTGCTCCAATACGGCCAGTCCGATTCGGCATCGGACGCCACAGGCCAACTATACAACTTGTCCCAAGACCCGAAGGAATCCAACAACCTGTTTTTTGTAGAAGAAGCGAAGCGGATTGAACTGCAACGACTACTTCAACAGTTGAAGGATTCCGGGCGTAGCGCACCGGTAGGACGAATTCCCCTAATGAATCGATCAGGCCAATGAACAATATGCGATCAATCGCGGCGTTGACCGTGATGGATCGCCTCGATCTCACGAATTTCGTCGGTCAAATAGGTGTAATTTTCACCCATGGATTCGAAGAACCGAAACGCCGCTTTGCCGTCGGTTTCGGAAACGCGCGACTCGCTGATTGCCGTATCAACCGTTTCTCGAAAACGCTTAGTCATGTCTGCGAATTGATGATGGACGTGCTCCAGTACCTCTCGGACGGTTGAACCATAGATCAATCGTGACTTGTTGTATGGATCGCATTCATCAACGGTCAGAATATGGAATTTACCCATCAGGTTGTGGTCGTCACTGAGACTCTCCTGATAGGCACCGACGAGGAACAGTCCGATCCAGTATGGCTGATCGTTCAGCGCGTGCATTGGAAGCCATCTTCGCTGGCCAGTTCCACCGATGAAGCAATCAATTTTCCCATCAGAATCACAGGTCATATCACCGAGAATTCCGATTTTCGTCGGCCGTTCGTTGATACGATGGATCGGCATGACCGGAAACAACTGGTCAAGCGCCCAAGCATCTGGCAAGGCTTGAAAGACTGAGAAGTTTGCGAAATAGGTGTCTGCGAGGTTGTAACGCAATTCATCTAATTCAGCAGGGACAAACGGCAGATCGTCGAGCAAATCGTTGATCTTGAGACAGATCGCATTGGTCAGCGACTCGGCCTGGGCACGTTGTTCCATTGTCAGGTTGCCATTGGAAAACATCTGCAATGCAATTTCCATCGATGTCTGCATGTCGTGATAACACTCCAGCAGATTTTTGACGTTGATGTCTTCGAGGATACCACTGAGCTCCACCAGAGGCGCGACTTCCTCGTCAACCTGATCCGAGGTTGGAACCAGTGACTGTTGAACATGCGTTTGACTTGTCCCAACTACCGGGACGATCAGCATGCTGTGATGGGCAACCAGTGCACGGCCGCTTTCGCTGTAGATGCGAGGGTGAGCGACTTCTTCCTGATCGCACACCATTTGAATGTAGTAAACAACGTCGTTTGCGTATTCCTGCAGCGTGTAATTCATGCTGCTGGGCTCTTTGTTTCGATTGCCGGTGTAGTCAACGGCGAGTCCGCCACCAACATCAATGATTTTGAGCGGAACACCTTGTTGAACCAGGTCCGCATAAACACGAGTCGCTTCAATGATCGACGCTTTGATTTTGCGAACGTTCGTAATCTGGCTGCCTGGGTGGAAATGCAGCAGATGCACGCAATCGATGAAGCCTGCCTCTTTCAGGTCGGCGACACATTTGACGAGTTCGGGAATAGACAGACCAAATTTGCTTCTCGATCCACCCGAACTTTGCCAGTGCCCTGCCCCCCGCGCCGAGAGCTTGACCCGAACCCCGAGCTTGGGACGAATACCGAGTCGCTTCGCCGTTTGGACAACCAAGTCGATCTCGTTGGGCTTCTCGATTACAATCGTGACATCGCGTCCCAGTTGGCTGGCACGAAGCGCCATTTCGACAACGGCCAGATCCTTGAACCCGTTACAGAGAATCGGGGTCGTATTGTCGGCCATTGCAATGACAGAATAGAGTTCGGCTTTGCTGCCAGCCTCGACGCCACCGCCAAACTCTTTGCCAGCGCGAATCGCCGCATCGATGACTTCGAAATGCTGATTGACCTTGACCGGATACAACGTCGAATAGGTGTTGTTGTAATCAAAGTTACTGATTGCAGTTCGGAACGCATTGTTGATTTCATTCATGCGCCGATGAATGATTCCTGGGAAACGAACAAGAACCGGCGGTGCCGCTCCCTCCTGCTTCAGGTAGTGTTCGACGATGTCAAAAATGCGAATCGACTTCGACTTGTCGTCCGAGGGATTGGCGACAAGGAAACCTTCCTCGTCGACGTCAAAATACCCAAGCCCCCAGCGTTCCAGATTGTACAGCTCGCATGCGTCAATCAACGACCAATCGTTCTCGAAAGTGTTCAGCATCTACGTATAAAACTTCCTGCCAGCCCTTAAATTTCGTTTCCAGCCACGGAATAAATCGTGTCACGTTCCCAGTCCAAATAATACCGAAATCCCCTTCCTTTCCACTAGACCTAGTGCGTCCATTTTGGCAACAAATTTGGGGTTTAAGGTCAGATGATTGCTCGTGGATATTTGTTAAAATCAAGCGGTTGGTTGGTACAGAGACTCAGCCCTACTTGTTGTTGCTGTGGAAAACATCGAATTTGAACGTAGTCTGGCATGGTCGTTGGCAGAAGAGATTCGAGCTAAAAGCGGAGTCTCCCGCTCAAACGTCACGGCAGCCAAAACCTTGCAGCACTTGTCACTGAACTTGTTTCGCCAGGTTGCCAAGCTGGGCGCGACACTGGATGTTGTGAAGGAAAACGATTCCACCGAGCCGATTGTTTCGACCGAAGTTGATTCTTCAACTCAAATTGAACCAGCTCTTGAATTATCCACTGCTTGTTCGGGATTGGTCGCCGAATTGGACACTCGTTTGCGAGTCGTGCGTGAACAATGGCAGGGCTTTGGACCTGCCATTTGGGGTGAAGTCATGCGATTGGCGGGAGGCCCAAAAAGGTTTGCTCCAAAGATTGTAGTAGTCGTTCCGCGTGATCAATTTTGTCCGAGACTGGTCGAACGTCGACTGGCCGTGTTCCCGGGATATCTGCACAATCGCAATGACGCCATTCCCGAGTGGCTGTTGATAACGATCGTCGCGACACTGGGATTGATAGACGACGAAAATGCGACTCGAGCTCTTCCGAGCCGTTCCAGTCAGCATCGGGAGTTAGTTGCAACACTGTTGGTGTTGAAACTGGCAACCAAATTGGACCTGTTCGAATTTAGAATGACGCCAGTTGAGGAAACGCTGCGACTGTTGTCATGGAATCGCGACTGGAGTGAACTCGCACCTTTGTTTTCGGTTTGGGCAACCAACAATGCAGAAACCGCATTTCAGAAGTCATTGCAGTCAAATTTTTAATCGGGTCTTTTTTCACGAGAATCGCCCGGTCAGCGAATGTCGTTAAGTCATTTCCTCCCGTGAACTGGATTCAAAAAGACCCATCCTTTAAAAGTCCAACCGACAGCGATTTCTGTGTTCGCCAATCCTGCTTGCCACTGCGATTGCGCTGAGTCAAAATAGAGAAATAAATCGAACATGAAAATTCTGGGAGGCAACAAGTGATCTCGGTCTCGCAGGAAGCAACGCATTGTTTCGAAGACGTGTTCTGTTTCTCTGGATGCCTTGCCATTCGTCACACTTTTAGTAACCCCTGAATCCTTGATGTCATCGTTGTCCGAAACCACCTCAGCCCAATTGCCTCACATTGGCCGTCACACGACGGAACGTCGTCCATTAGACAACCAGATCGAAGTCATGACTCCGGAGAATATTGCGTTTAACCATGTCTTGGCTGGCCCCTTTCAACGCTTTCTGGCATTCCTGCTCGACGTTTTGATCTCCTACGTCGCTTATTGGCTTCTTGCTGGCCTCATTATTCTTGGGGTGGGGTTTGTCGCGAATGCAACTTTTGGCTTCCAAATCGCAGGGGAGGTCTCAATGGTTTGCTGGGCGATTGCCCTGGGACTCAGTCTTTTCGTTTCGTGGGGCTACGGCGCCTACATGGAAACGTATTACAACGGTCGGACGTTTGGCAAAATGCTGACGCATCAACGCGTTCTCAATATTGACGGCAATGCTATCAGCGGAATTCAAGCGATCGTCCGAAACTTCTTTCGAACGATCGACCTTTTCCCTTTGGTTCCCGTCGGAATGCTGATTCAGATGGACGATGCCGCAAACGATTACACGTTTATTCCAACCGGATTATTTGGACTTTTATTTTTTGTTTCCACCCGCAATTTCCAGCGTATTGGGGACGTGGTCGCCGGAACAATTGTGGTCGTCGAGCGAAGCGACACACGAAGCACGATGAGTCAATTTGCCGATCCACGTGTCGCTCAGCTGGCATCCGAATTGGCACCGGACTTCGTTGTCGGCCGTAGTATGGCGACTGCTCTCAGCAACTACGTAGAGCGACGCGACTTCCTGGGGCGAATGCGAATCGATGAAATTGCAAGTCGAATTGCGCCGAAGCTCAAGGAACGTCTTGGGTTGCCGGCTGACACCAACAACGATTTATTACTCTGTGCCTTGTACCATCGGACCTTTTTGACAAACAATGCGGCTGGTGGAGCGAGTTCATGGGAGACTCCGCCAACTATCGAAACAGAAACTGCGCACGAGCAGGAAAGCCTGAAGGCGGAACCTCTGGGAGAAGACGATGAAGGCCTCTGAACTGATTGAGAAACGCAGTCCCCAGTGGCAGCGTCTCGAAAAGCAATGCGAAGACATCAAGAAGCGAAAAAACCGCTTGAATGTTTCGTTCATCAACGAGTTTGCCTCGTTGTATCGAGATGCATGTGCTGACCTATCGCTGGCCACGGCCAACCAGCTGCCTGCTACGACGATCGAGTACTTGCACGCCCTCGTTGCCAAGGCACATAACCAACTATACCGATCTCGCAAATTCAAATTTTCGACCCTGTTCGATGTTGCGTTTATTGATACGCCGCAGCGAATATTCGGTGAACCCTGTGTGCATGTTGCCACCTTTTTGTTTTGGGGGTTGTTTGCGATTTCGGGCTATCTCGCATACGAAGGAACTCTGTGGCCCAATTTTCCGGAACAAGTCGTCGGGCAGGAAAGCCTGATACAGGTTGAGCAAATGTACTCTGAGTTTGGACATCGAAGTTTTGGCCAAAACTCGATGATGGCTGGTTTTTATATCTCGCACAATGCCGGCATTGGATTGCAATGTTTCGCGTCGATGATTGCGATCATTCCGGGTATTTTGACTCTTTGCTTCAATGCGATGCAATTGGGAACAATATTTGGTTACATGTTTCGCCCTGAAATGGGTGAAGCCGGCGTAAATTTTAAAACCTTTGTCACCGCTCATGGGCCATTTGAATTGACGGCCATCGTACTATCGGCAGCTGCGGGATTGCGTATTGGGTTGGGCTGGATACAAACGAACGGTTTGCGGCGCATGGACTCGATACTATTAAACGCACGCCAGAGTCTGCCCATTGCCATGTGTGCGGTGGTTTTGTTTATTTTCGCCGCGTTCATCGAAGGATTCATTTCTCCGGCAACCGACGATGTCTTTTCATGGCCTATCAAAGGACTCGTTGCCGTTTGTTCGAGTGCATTATTGATGTTTTACTTCATTGTCTTGGGATATCCACGGGCTCGTGCATGAATTTCGACAAGAGTTTCATCAGGATAAGACGCCGCCGCCTGCTGGAGATTTTTGATCTCTCGTTAAAGGTAATTCGACGATACCCTGGCGAGTTCATTTTATATTTGACACTGGGGGCCCTGATGATGACGGTCATTAATGTCGCCATCACCTATCGAATTCGAGATGGAGGAACTTGGCAGTCCTCGGCCTATTCATTCTGGACGAATTTGGTGTTGATCCTGATAGAAGCTCAGGTTGGCACCATGTTTGTGACGTCGTTTTTAGGCAAGGCCATGTTTGAGTCCAGGCCGACATGGCAAAACGTGATTCAAGCTGTCATTAGCAGTTGGCTCCCCATGTTGTGGACACAAGGTTTTCTGCGTGGCGTATTGTTGCTGCTGTTGATGATTGGTTTTGCAAATTTAACATCGAACGATTTGACCAGCAGCATTGTTGTTGCCTGGCTTGTGTCCATCCCCTTTTTGCTGGTCCGAGTTTTTCGGCCCTACGCTCCAGAGATCATCATTCTGGAGCGTACGCCGATGTTTTCAAAGGCATCGAATGTCATCAGCCTTAGGAAACGTTCGAAATCGTTGCATTCAGCAGTCACCGGAGATTCGATTTCACTTGCGGCTCTTACCGTGATTTTCGGAGTACTGCTGGTCTTGATTGTATACGCCGGCATTGCAATGACACTGCAACTACTGGGATTGGTGGACGACGAATTTTGGGTGCTGGTTAACGTCGCGTGGCCTGTCGCCTTATGGCTGGTTTGCGGCGTGTTTGCAGTGATTCGATTTTTGAGCTACATCGACAACCGGATACGTCAGGAGGGATGGGAGGTCGAACTACTGATTCGTGCCGAGGCCACCAAAATGGAAACGGAGGCGACCGCGTGAGTGAATGCTTAAACGCTCGTACGTTTCGATTAGTGCGGTGTACTTTTGTTGCGGTTTTGCTGTTAGCAATCGCTCCTTGTCGCTCGACTGACGCCCAGGATTATCCCTGGTATGACCAGGAAACGAATTCGGTCGTCCCTGTTCTTTCCGAAGTCAGCGATGTCGATTCATCGGCACAGCGAAAATCAGTTGCCAAGATTCGTCCGAGTAGAGCGTCCAACATGCGCACAGGGAGCGGGCCGCAATGGAATCTATGGCCGATGACATGGAATTTTTTCAACATCCTGATGTATTCTTTAATCACGATGGTATTTTTAGCGATCGTTTTCTGGCTGTTCGTCCGGTTCCGTCAGCCACAACCCCTATCCGGGAATGTGAACGTTCGCCTGGACAAGAAACCGTTTAAGAGCAGTGTCCAAGACTTGCCTTTCCAACTGGAATCTGGACCAAAAGACTGTCGGGTTGCTTGTGCGGAGGCCATGCGAAACGGTGATTTCTCGAAAGCGATTGTTTATCTCTTTAGCCACGCGCTGTTGTTTGCCGACGAACACGACCTGGTTCGTTTGAGGAAAGGCAAAACGAACCGGCAATATTTGCGAGAGCTCGTTCAACATGAAGTTGCTCGGAACTATCTCGAACGACTGTTGCTTCCTTTCGAATCGGTGTTTTTTGGAGGCCACGAAGCGAATCGTGAGATCGTCGAATCACTTTGGAGCGATTTGGCGTCGTTTGAATCTTCGGTGTCCAACCGAACGCGGGAGGCGGTGGGAACATGATCGTGTTTTTGACTCCAGCAATTCGAGTTGCCATTGGCGTTATGTCACTCGCCGTATGTCTGTGCACCTTCGGACAGGTGCCGAGTGACTATGGAAAAAGCCGAGGCATCATCTCGCGAAACAGCGTTAATGGAACACTGACGTTTTTCGACATGTTCGAAGATTACAACTGGGAACAGGCATCTGCAAAGAACTATTTGCCGAAAAATCTGGATCGCTACACGACAATTGTTTGGATGCCAGACTCGCACACGGCTCCGTCAACCGAGATTACACAGCATCTTAAGAAATGGTTGAAAGGCAAATCCGGAAGAACACTGATTTATGTTGGCCGTGGTTACGATTCGCAGTTTGACTATTGGAATGAAGCGGTTAAAAACAGTGACGGAGCCCAAAAGAAAAACGCCTTACGACTGAAGGGTTTGGCACGATTTCCGGACCAGCAAGAAGATTTCAGTTGGTTGGCAAGTGCGTATAGTAACGAATGCGAATGGTTTAATATTGTCGATCGATCCACGCTGACTTGGAACAAGAGTTTCACATCCGATTTTGTTGCTCCACTTGATCAATCTCCCACATTGAAATGGGGAAAGAACGTTCTCGCGCCTAATGAAACAACCATTGAAAAGCCACGGACGCTTCTGGAGCTGGACGGACAACCCTTTATGTTTGAATACGTTTATAACGTTTACTCCTCAACATACAGCTACGGCTATTCAGATGATTCCCGCTGCATTGTGATCAATAATGGATCCATGTTGCTGAACTACCCATTGGTTCACGATGTCAATCGAGAATTCGCGCAGGAACTGGTAGAGCGAACTAACTTCGGATCCGTACTTTTCGTTGAAAGTGGACCGTTTGGCCCAGCCATTTCGAATGGCGGATATGAAGGAACCTGGAAATGGATTTCAATCCAGCCTATTTGTTACATCGCCCCACAGGTGATGGCCATCGGAGTTTTGATCTTGTTTGCGTTTTTCCCGATCCTCGGAAACCCCCGACAAGGTATTGTGCCTTCGAGAAAAAGCTATGCAAATCATATTGAAGCTATTGGTTTGTTGCTGGAAAAAAGTGCTGATTCTGGCAAGGCCCAATCAATCGTTCGCGACTATTTTCGACTGACTGGGAGAAACAAGAATTCTTCCAATTTGCAAGAACCATGACGTGTTATCAATATTCAATTGTTTGCACTCAAATAACAGAAAACCTGAAACCAGAGATAATTGAATGAGTGAAAGTAATCCGACCTCGGTTTCCATCCATTGCACGCAATGCAATGCTGGATTGAAGATTCCTGTAGGAGACCTGGGTAAAAAATTCAAGTGCCCTAAATGTCAAACGGTTCAGTTTGCAACTGCGCCGAGACATTCCGGGCCGGAGTTTGATCCGTTTGAGACTTCTGAAGTGACCACTACTGCCGAACTGAGACATTCCACAACTCCCTCTCAGGAGAAAACACCGACACAACAGTTGTTCGACCGAATTGCGAACGAGGTTGGCAAGTTGTTTGTGGGGCAAGACGAATTGGTACTGACAAGTGTTGTCGCCTTGTTCTCTGGCGGACATGTGTTGATTGAAAGTGTTCCAGGCTTGGGGAAGACACTGTTTGTTCGCACGTTGGGAAGAGTGTTGGGACTGGAATTTGGTCGCGTTCAGTTTACCGCCGACTTGATGCCGTCTGACATTACAGGCGCCCCCATATTCAGCATGAAAACCCAGGAGTTTGAATTTCATCGCGGACCGATTTTCACGCAACTGCTGTTGGCGGATGAAATCAATCGCGCAACGGCCAAAACGCATGCTGCTTTGTTGGAAATCATGCAGGAGAAAAACGTCACCGTCGATGGAACCACCCACGAACTGAATCCGCCATTCATGGTGTTTGCCACGCAAAACCCAGTGGAATCGGAGGGAACTTACAATCTGCCTGAGGCGCAACTCGACCGTTTCATGTTCAAGATCATCGCCGAATATCCATCAGAAAAGCAAGAAGCCGAGATCCTGATGTTGCACAGCACCCAGCAGGATCTGGATGAACGTTTGACAAGCGACATCCAAGTCGTCACAAACGCGGAAGAAATTTTGAAGACGATCCACGAAATCAGCAAGGTGCGCATCGATCCCAAATTGGTAACGTATATCAACAAGATTGTACGTCGAACGCGGGACATGCCGCAGTTTCATTTGGGCGCCTCGCCGCGTGCGGGTATTGCATTGATGCAAGGTGCAAGGGCGTTGGCGGCATTCATGGGACGTGACTTCGCAGTTCCAGATGATGTCGTCCAGGTCGCAAAGCCCGCATTGCGTCATCGCGTAATATTGACCGCGGAAGCAGAAGTGGAAGGCCAGAAACCCGATCAGATTTTGGATGAGGTGATTCGAAACATCGAGGTCCCGCGGCTCGACTGAACATGATACCCAACTGGTTGGATAATATTGGTTTCTTTCTGGTCACACGGCCCATGATCCTTTTGGGAATCATGGGATTGCCGCTGGTGGGTGTTGCCGTTTGGAGACGCGCCTTTCCGACGTTGCGAATGGTAGGATTGGCGGTTGTTCCTCTGCTGTTTTCATTGCTTACCATCTACGACGGTAGTTTGTATTGGTTGTCACTGGTTGCAAACGTGCTCCTGCTCATTGTTGTTGCCATGGATCTGGTGTTTGGCCGGCCAGGCAAGTCCAGTTTTTCATTTGAGCGTCAACTGCAACGCGTCATGTCTTTAGCCAAGTCGCAGGTGGTCGATCTGGAGATGACCAACCATAGCAAACGAAATTGGGATGTCGAAATTGCCGATGACTTGCCAATCGAGTTTATTGCCGAGCCGGCGTCGATTTCATTGGACAGTCCAGCGCTGAGTCGACGTCAATTTTCCTATCGCGTCTCCTCAAACCAGCGAGGTGCGTTTTGGTTGCGTGGTACACACTTGCGAGTCGGGACGCGGTTGAAACTTTGGAATGTTTACCATTTTTACGAGTTGCCTGCTGAGGTCAACGTTTATCCTGATCTGAAACAGATTTCCGAATATGGCCTGTTGGCACGTACCAATCGACTGAATCTGATGGGCGTCAGACGGAGTCGAAGAATTGGCCAGGACAACGAATTCGAGCGTCTCCGCGACTACAGTCGAGATGACAATCCAAAATTTATCGATTGGCGAGCAACGGCCAGAAAACGCAAATTGATTGTCAAGGACTTCCAACAGAATCAGAATCAATCGATCATTTTCATGGTGGATACGGGACGAATGATGACGAATCATTCTGGGGAGATCTCCATGCTGGATCACGCACTGAATGCCATGTTGATGATGAGCTACGTCGCGTTGAAACAGGGTGATTCCGTTGGATTGATGACCTTTTCAAACCGGGTACATCGATATACGCCTCCCAAATCTGGTACTCGCCAAGTCAATCGGCTCTTGCATGCCGTGTTTGATCAACATGCAGACTATTCGGAATCAAATTTTGACAGCGCGTTTTCACAGTTGTCGACGTGTACTCGCAAGCGATCACTCGTCGTCTTGATCACAAACGTGATCGATGAAATCAATGCAGGATATATCGAACGCCATTTGTCGAATTTGACAGGTCGGCACTTGCCCCTGGGCGTCCTTCTGAGGGATCACGATTTGTACGATCCGCTTGAGGCCTACGCAAATGTCAATGAGCTGACGTCTGACGGCGCGACGGACAATCGAATGCTGATGAATGCTGCAGCGGCAGCTGAGATTGCCAAATGGCGCTTCACCGCGTTGCGATCACTTGAGCACAAAGGTGTATTGGTAATCGATACGTTTCCAGAACAGCTCTCATCAACGCTGGTAAATCGTTACCTTGAAATCAAGGCACGGCATCTCTTGTAGCTTTAAATTCAATCGGCAGAGACGGTTTTGCGAGTCCATTGAAACGCAGCAAATGTGGGTAATGGCACTGCTGGCTATTGGTCAAGGACTTGTTGTGCGCGTTTGTGCATACTCGCCGTCAACAAAAGCGGTTGGTTTGTTGGAAGTGGTTCCCCCCAAAGCGTTGCGCCAATTGCTTCCAGAAGTCGATCGATGTTCAAACCGTCTCTCGCCGACAAAAACAATTCATCGTGATTTGGTACGGCCGCCAAACAATCGACTTTGTTCCAAACGATCAGTTGTTTGCCTTTCGATTCTGAATGAATCGGTGGTCGGTTCCTGGCATTGCAGTTGAATTCGTTTGAATCCAACACGTGGAGAGTAAGATCTGAATGCAATGCTTCAAACATCCCTTTCTCAATTGCTGCCGATTCCAAGGCATCTGTATGCTCACGAATTCCAGCAGTGTCCGACAACTCGACTGGCCAACCATCGATGACGGTCCGCTGGCGCACGACATCTCGTGTTGTTCCAGGAGTTGGGTCAACAATGGTTCGTTCAAAGCCCATGATTGCATTAATCAAACTACTTTTGCCAACATTCGGCTTGCCGCTCAAAACGATTCGCCATGGATCCAACGCGTGCCGTGTGATCGGCCAATACCCAATGGCGTTGCTTAATAGGTTGACGAATTCTTCTGATTCATTGTCGGCGATGCTTGAAAGGGTGCTCCAGATTTGGAGCTGTTGAAGAAAAAGTCTGGCGGTCGATTCGGTCTCGCAATGGCTCAAGCCTAGGTGCAATTCGGCGAGCCATTCATTTTGTACGTTCTTTTTCAAATAATCGGTTTGTGAAATGCCATGAACATTGGACTGGGACAGGCATTCCGAGATCATTTGAATACTGAGGCTTCCTCCGTGCGAGTGAATCTCCCAGCAATCGCTATCACGTCGCACAATGATCACATCTTCCGTTGGGGAGTGTGTGTCTTGCAAGGCGAACGACCAAGTGCCATAAATCGTTTCGCCGCTCCGCAATTGCCCAAGCTTTCGTTTAATGACAGCTGGTCGAAAATATCGTTCCAGTACGGGAAGCGCTTCATTTCCCTTCACCTCAATTACGGCAACAGCTCCGCGACTGGGCGGCGTCAGGCAACAGAAAAATGTCTCGGTCACAGACATAACTTACTACTCCGAAGATGCAACTTGGCTCTGCGCGCAGTACGCGATTCCCTCCAAAACCAAGTTCGGAGCCAAATGCCAATGATCCGGAACAGTACTTGTCCAAAGGTTGAAGAAACCTCCTGTCGCGACCACGTTGCAAGGTCCCGTTTGATTTTCGATTTTGTCTACCAGGTATCGGATGCCGCCTATCTGTGAGTGGATGACGCCACTGAAAATCGCTTCGTGCGTATTGCGCCCCACAAAATAATCTGGCACGGATTCCGGACGATGCGCCAACGGTAATAGCGCAGTCGAAGAGTTCAGCTGCCTGAAATCGGCGTCCATCCCAGGGAAAATATTGCCGCCGCAGAATACTAGTTGAGCATCAATCAAATCAACCGTAACGGCTGTACCCGCGTCAATCACGATGATTGGTTTAACATCTGTAAATCGTTTCGTTGCGGCGAAAGCTGCAAGCAGGCGATCGACACCCGTGCGTTCCGGGTTTTCCACATCTGTTTTCAACGGAACCATTGTCGATGTGATCACGCGGAGCACATCACCAGGTCTTTTGTCTCGTACCCAAGAATTCAATTGTTGGAAGCGATCAGGGTTGACACTCCCGACAATCCATTCACAATTTCGAGTCCAATGGCGCGTAGAATCGTTGAGATCATCGACGTCCTGAAAGGCCTTTGGCTCTGACAGTTCGACACATCGTGCAGGCGATGGACTGCAATGTTTGACGCGAGCGATTTTTGTTCGCAGATTGCCAACATCAACGACAATCGTGTTTTGCACGTTAATCGACTCCTCCGTTAGCAAGCCACCGAGCGTTGTCCATCAATCATTGGCTGATGGACGGTGCCTGACTTTCTTTTTCCAACTCTTCGGAAATGCGACGGGTCAATTCCGTGAGCCCTTGTCCCGTTGCAGCCGAAATCAACATGACGTCTTTCCCGGTTAGGTCCCGTAGAGTCTGTAATACTTCGTCCGCCCCTGGCAACTCGGATTTGCTCACAACCAAAATTTCATTGCGTTTGCCGAGGGCTTCTCGGTAACACTCCAATTCATGTCGAATCGCTTGATAGTTTTGAATCGGATCGGTGCCATCAACTGGGCAGGGCTCGACCAGGTGAACGATAATTCCGGACCGTTCGATATGTTTTAGAAAATCATGCCCCAAGCCAACTCCTTCGTGAGCCCCTTCAATCAATCCTGGAATGTCAGCCAGGACAAATTGTTTGTCCATGTCGACATTCACAATTCCCAAGTTGGGGTATTTGGTCGTGAACGGGTAATCAGCAATTTCTGGCTTGGCGCGGGACAAGCGACTTAACAGGGTACTTTTGCCGGCGTTTGGCTTTCCGACGAGTCCCACATCGGCGATGACCTTAAGTTCGAGAACCAATCGACGACGTTCCCCTTCGCCGCCCTTGGAAATTTTTCGAGGCGCTTGGTTGGTTGAAGACTTGAAGTGTGCGTTTCCCTTACCGCCATGTCCGCCATGCGCCACGACGACCTGCAAACCTACTTCATTCAGGTCTTTCATGACCAAGCCGGTTTCCGAATCAATCACCAAAGTGCCCGGTGGCAGATAGATTGTGAGATCCTTCGCAGAGCGGCCATGTCGATTCGAACCCTGTCCGTTTTTTCCATCTTCCGCTCGAATCGTTTTTCGATGCGTTAGGTCCACCAGACTGTTTACACCTTCGCGAGCAACAAAAATGACGCTGCCGCCATTTCCTCCATCGCCACCGTCTGGCCCACCTTTGGGAACGTATTTTTCACGACGAAAGCTCATGCATCCATCTCCGCCGTCTCCGGCGGCTACTTCGATTTCAACACGATCAACAAACATGGCGCTTACCTGAAATGGCCGGTTACACTACAAAAAAAGGATGTTGCTCGATTCGTTTCGAGAACATCCTTTGTTATCTGACAATCGGTGGTCGCAGCGAAAGAACATCAATCGCTGGAGCCGTTGTTAATTGCTTTCGGCAACGACGTTGATTCGTCGGCCTTCCTGGTCAAACATGACCTTGCCGTCAATCAATGCGAACAACGTGTAATCTTTCCCTTGGCCAACTCCGCGACCAGCACGCCATTTAGTTCCACATTGGCGGATGAGGATATTACCGCATTGAACTTGCTCACCGCCAAATCGCTTGACACCACGGCGTTGCGCGTTGGAATCACGACCGTTGCGGCTGGACCCTTGTCCCTTCTTATGAGCCATCGAAGATGCTCCAAATCACTAATCAATTACAGGTGCTATGAGAATACGTTTTACTACTATCGGTGTGCAGGACAAAAATCACCTGCGAAACTACCGCCTCATCAAAGACAATCGGAAAGCTGTGCTGCCACAGCTTTCCGAATCGGTGCTTTAACAAGTTGTGGCCGCCTGCCAGTTTGTTGAGAACTTTGCCGGCGACGCTCTGATTTTAGCGATAGGTCCAGAAATAATCAAGTGAGTCGACAAATCGGATGCCTTCGCCTTCTTTTTCCCAAAACTCCGGTTCCATGCGGATTTCGAATTGCCGCTGGGATCCTTGAAACTGCATGACGACCTCCCAGATTTGACCGGGAACCTTTTCCTTGATTGCCGAAGCGGTCGCCAAGTCAAATCCGAGCGAATTAAAGGCACCGGTAAGCGATTCTGGAAACTCGCCCTTGGCCAACATCTCAACCGCCCGGGAATCCAGTGTGGCCATGTCGATTTCTGCGTCGGCACCGATCATGAAGGCTTCACCACCGAACCCATCGTTTTTCAGATAGACGTTGAGCCGGGGGCCAGGCAAATGAAAACGACGGCAAATGTCGATCTGATCTTGCGCGGAATCTGAATATGGGATTCCAAAAATAATGTTGTCACGAACTTGCTCGACAGAATCGCCTGGCCGCCAGAAATTCAATTGCAGCTCTTTATGTTTGAGCGTTTGACTGCCATTCGCGTCAAATTCGATTCGGTAGGCATTGGTAATCCCACGAATCTTCACAGTCATGTAATCCAGGTTGGGATTCACATTTTCCCAAATGGCCACTCCCCAGACCCCAGGATCAGCAGGGTCTTCAATCACGGGAATGTCCATCGATTCCATTTCCAACTGGGTATGAAGTCGACGATTTGGATCTTCGAGATTTTGAATCGATTTGGCGATTTCAGGCAACTCGCGGTCATAAAAATTGACTTCGCTGTATTCGCCATCGTCTCCCTCCAGGAACCCACTCAGTTTGAATTGAGGACGGAATTGATCCGGTGAAACGGGCTGCGTATCGAAGTCATCAGTTGCCTTGCCATCGGTGCGTTTCAGGTCATAAGCAATGAACGGATTCGCCAATCCTTGTTTGACTTGCTCGTAAGACAAACTCTTGCCAAGATTACGGACACGATACATCAGATAGAAAAATGTACGCGGACTTTCCGATCCATCAGCAAGCCTGAAATTCAACTCAATTTGCCGAAGCCCAACGGTTGAAAATTCAAATGCCCAAACATCGCGATAAAAAACAATCTGTTGAGTTTGACCGTGAAGTGTTTCCGCATCGGCAACATAATTGCCTTCATACGATTGAGTTTTCAGGCCTGGAATTTGCAACGGTGGTGAGTAGGAATCTTCCGGCCGCAAATCAGGCGAAATGACCTTGAGTACTCCCGGCGCAAATGGACGAGGCTCGCCCGTCAACTGAGCCTGTAACGTACCCGCACCTGCAACGAACAGGACCAATGCGATCAATGCAATTCTCTTCATGGACGATAGCACTCTGAATTCGAATCTGGGACCTTGCAGGTAATACCGAAAAAGCCCGACGTTTTGGCAAACGAGGTCGCCGCCAAAGAAAAATAGATTCAACAAGTATAGTTAAAACAGGAAAAAACGGTCAACTTTCAAGGATTTTGTCATCTCATTTGTTTCTTCGACCCGCCTGAACAACCGGCATTACTGGTAGTCTCCCAATCGGAATCCCTTGCCTCGGTTTGCCAGCACAAAGTCACCGTGGCGACGTCTTTTCAGGATTTAGGGGATCGTTTTTGCAACGAATGCTCTGAAATCCGGATTCGAGGCCAAAATCGCCTTGGCAGCCTCTTCCGCGGATCGCATTGTCGGAAAAAGTCCAAACCAAGCTGACCCCGATCCACTGACTTGGGCAGAAATGGCACCATTTTTTATCAATTGGGCTTTGATTTCAATTTGAGTTTCCGAGAGTTCACAGACGATTTCGCTGAATCGATTGAACATTTCGGCTGCGGGGATTTCGTGCTTTTCCGCGACTTTTTGAAGGTATGCTTGGGCCGAGCGCGGACTCGACGGTGGACAGAACCGCGAGAAGATTTCCTTGGTTGAAAACCCTTCTGGCGGCTTCACAATGACAACAAAATTGCCAACGGGATGATTTACCGGGGTCACCAGTTCGCCACGTCCGCGACAAAGGGCTATCCCGGGGAAGAGAAAGAATGAGATATCGGAGCCGTGCCGCGCGGCAACTTCGTTGAGTCGTTCCGGGCTCCATTGGAGATTCCAAATCTCGTTCGCGGCCAGTAGTGCGGTGGCTGCATTGCTCGAGGCGCCTCCCAAACCTGCTTGAATGGGGATCCGCTTTCGAAGCGAAACGCGCATGCCCATTTCCAAGCCTGCCGTTTGCCTCAGGTCCTCCAAGACTCGAAAGATGACGTTCTGTTCACTATTCGGCAACAATCGCTTATCGGATTCATCATCGCAAACGGTTTGGATCGAGATCGCTGGAGAATCGGTGATTTGAAATTCCATTTCGTCGCAAAGGTCCACTCGCGTCATAATGGTTTCCAGTTCATGATATCCATCGGGACGTTTCCGCAGGATCTCAAGAAACAGATTGATTTTCGCTGGACTGGATCGGCGAAGAATGTTTGACAATCCTATTGGCTCCGTTTTCATTAGTGCTGCGACGCAAACGTTCAAATTCATCAAACCAACGATTATAGACGACGAGCCGAAACAAAACGGTCGACTTTGAAATGAGTTCCATGCCTGAGAATACTATTGATCACTCACCTCGAAAGGGCGAGCAGCCAAAACTCGAGCCCGGAGCATGGATTCGCGGAGTCGGCATGGGAGCCGCCGATGTCGTGCCAGGCTTCTCTGGCGGAACCGTGGCGCTGTTTACAGGGATCTACGAACGTTTGGTTGGTGCGATCAGCCAATTTGATCGCCAGGCGTTTCAGCATTTTCGGAAACGAGAATGGAGCAAATTTGCAGAACACGTTGATTTGTTTTTCTTGTGTTGGCTGGTTTTGGGGATCGCTTGCGGCTTCGTCGCGTCAACGCTCACAGTGAAATCTCTTTTGGATGCTCCCGCGACACGTCCGTATGTGTTGGCGGCGTTTGTCGGTATGGTTCTCGGAGCAAGTGTCTTTGTATTCCGTTCCCTGCAGCAGATCGCCCCAATCGGCGTGAAACAGGTCCTGGTCATTGTCGCGGGGGCCGCAATTGCCGCCGCGCTGTCGTTGATGCCTGCGAATCTCCGAGAATCCCCACCGTATTGGTTTATCTTCGTCTCTGGGGCTATCGGAATTTGTGCGATGATTTTGCCGGGAATCAGCGGTGCTTTGATGTTGATGATCCTGGGAATCTACGAATACCTGATGGGAATTGCTAGGTCACTGATTCACTTGGACGATTTGTTTCATTGCCTTAACGGTTTGCGTGGTGTTTGGGCTGGGATGTTTGACAGGACTGTTATCGTTTTCAAGACTTTTGCGGTGGACGTTTGCGAACTACCCGTCAACAACGCTTTCCATGATGTTGGGATTAATGCTGGGCGCGATTGTAAAGCTCTGGCCGTTTGCGGCCCATGAAGTTGACGGAGGAATCGATGCTGGTGCAACGAGCGCTGAGATCTCCGTCCCCGGCGTGATCGTCAGCGGCCTGATTAGCCTTTTGGTAACACTTGCGTTCTCATACTTCGCACCGACTAAAAAGGCGGCGTCTGCCACATAGCGCTCCGCTATTCTGAACGACTAGGCTGCATTGCGGTCTTGAATAGGAATGTCTTTTGTGATGGAAGACAACCGGTTGGTTTCCCATTTGCGAAACATCGAATTGGCCATTCGAGATCGGGTAAACCAAGTCATGGTCGCAACACCAATCGCTGCACCGATCAATACATCGCTTGGCCAGTGCGCATGAAACAGGATGCGTTGAAGACATCCCAGGACGGCCATACTTGCAAATAGAATTCGACCTCGCCCCAATAGCCAGATCAGCCCCACGGCCAACGCCGAAACCGCTGCGCTGTGACCGGAAGGAAACGACTGCGAAAAATGTTCTGAGTTGATCACATATGAAGTGGACGCATCGGCCCAAGAACAAAGGCTGATCCAAGTTGTCGAAAATGAATCTGGAATCTCATAAAATCGCCCAGGCCGAATTCTCATCACCGAGATTTTGATGGTGTGAACAATTAGCGATGATGTCAGAATTCCGAAAATAACGCGAGGCAGTCTGTGGCGTTGCTCCCTGGCGAGTACCCAGGTAGCAAGCAGAATAAACGTGATGCCAACACCGTGCGCGAAGAACTCTGTCAGCTCAAAAAAACGACGTAGGTCCCCGTCGATTCGATCCGCGTTCAACCAATTGGCAAATACGCCATCAAACGGCAACAGAAAGGCGCCACCGGCCACGAGCAACGTTGGCCAGCCCACAGAACGCAGCATTGCGCCTTCGGAATGTACTGAAAGACTCGGTTGATTCGGAACATGATTCATGCCCGAATCGTCGCGGTTTTTCTTGGGAATGCCAAGCCCAATTTGAGCACACATACGATTCAGCCTGCCCAGTTCCCGCTTGATTTGTCCGCAGTTGAACGCTTACGCGCATTGGAATTCTTGCCGCAGCGTGACGCAGAATATCGCTGAATGCTCGGTCTCTGAGTTCTTGCGTACTGGACAGATATTCGGTGCGCCAAAGCGGTTGGTGCACGAAAACTTTCTGCGTATTTCCGCGTCTTCTGCGGCTCAATATTTTTGCGCGCTGTGGTTTCGAACGGGTTGACGCGTTCGGGAAGCAACCAGGATGATTGCTCGACTTTATTGCTACCTTTGATTTGCCCCACTGTGGAACACTAACGAAGGTTCGGGTTTTTGCCGCAGAGTGACGCAGAATATCGCTGAAAGATTGGTTCCTGAGTTTGCGCGCAATATTCGGTGCGGCAAAGCGGTTGGTGCACGAAAACTTTCTGCGGATTTCCGCGTCTTCTGCGGCTCAATATTTTTGCGCTGTGGTTTCGAAGGGTTGACGCGTTCGGGAAGCAACCAGGATGATTGCTCGACTTTATTGCTACCTTTGATTTGCCCCACTGTGGAACACTTACGAAGGTTCGGGTTTTTGCCGCAGCGTGACGCAGAATATTTTGTGTTTGTACCGCTGAATGCTCGGTCTCGATTGGTGCAGTTCTTGCGTACTGGACAATATTCGGTGAAGGGGTTGACGCATTTGGGAAGCAATGCGGTTGATTTGCCCACTGTGGAACACTTACGAAGGTTGGGGTTTTTGCCGCTGAGTGACGCAGAAAGCGGCTGAAAGATTGGTTTTGTGTTTGTCCGCGTCGACATTCTGCGGCTCAATAATTTTTTCGCGGTCCGGACCTCTTTGAGATTTGCGGGGGAGCAAAAAAACAGGCCGGAAGTTCACAAAAACGTTCTGGCCTGCTTTCCTATGGAGCGCGTTCAACTCACATTCAATTCGTTTTTCGCTTTGAACGCATCAACGGAATTCTGTAGTTCTCGATCAAAAATCAAGCTTCACGACTTCTCCACCCGCTCTGGTTCCCAGGCCTTGGAATACTGATTCGTCAATCTGATCGTTGATGAAATGTGTTGAGCCGTCGGCCAAAGCAAAGTTTGCTCCAACCTGGTGGAAACTGCTGAAATCTTCTGCATGCCCAAGCTTGTTGTTGGGTGTATGATCAGTCGACCCAACGACTCGTGCATAAGGATGAGGGATGTGAGCATCCACGCCAACCCAGGAGATCTGCAGCACGTCACTTCGTCGCTCGCCAAACATCAATGTGTTGCTGGAACCATCCAATAGATCCCGCATCTTGGTACGGCTATTCGCGTAGAACATGCCATTGCCTGCAAAGGGATCATCATCGATTTCGATGGACCCAAAAACACCAACGT
Source organism: Pirellulaceae bacterium (assembly GCA_041399045.1). Taxonomy (GTDB): domain Bacteria; phylum Planctomycetota; class Planctomycetia; order Pirellulales; family Pirellulaceae; genus BJ22. The sequence goes on from JAWKTO010000004.1 coordinate 207,257, forward strand.
AATTGCTGCGACCGACCAATAGTTCTTCGTGAGTTTGGGGAGGTTCATAAAATGCGACGATATGGTCGTGGTCGTGATCGCCCGAATCGTCCATCAAATCTACCAGGTTTGGTGATGGATCCGAAGCACATTGAAAAACGGGAATGATCGTTTGCAAGATAGCCTCATGAGCCGGATCATCAATGTCCAGTGACGAATCGATGACGTCATAGACATTCTGAGCCTCAACCTGCGTTAACAAGTGATAACCCCAGCCCCAACCAGGGCCTGCAAGGGCATCCACGGAGCTATTGGAGCTCCAGCCTGGAGGGAAGCGGCCAATTGCACTTTCGTGATTCATCGCTGCCAGCGCAAGTTGACGGACATTGTTTGAGCATTGAGTTCGCCGAGCGGCCTCGCGCACGGACTGAACCGCTGGCAACAGCATCCCAACGAGAATCCCGATGATGGCTATCACCACCAGCAATTCAATAAGCGTAAAACCTTTGTTTTTGTTCATGACGATCGATCTTTTGAATGAATAGATGATTTTGAGATTGGGAATAGATCGCGTGGCAACCAGTTGTCTTTTTTCTCAACCGAGTTACCCAAAAGCCAGATTGATTTCCGGCAGTGATTACTGAACGTCTGATTTCTGACGACGGAATCCGATTGGCGAACGATTGCTCAGTGCGAATCGGGATCGATATCCGCGAACTCAATTGCTATCGAAGACTTGGAACAAATTTGGGGCTAAGCCCAAGAATCACTTCCAGCAGTTCGACACATTTGAAGTCGCAGAAAATCAGACTGCTGGAGGACCGCGACAATGGTAGGCGAGTGAAACGTCAACAATTTGGACGTCTTGGTGGATGGAGATCAACTCACAAACACGCTCGGGTTCGTGAACGATGGGTTCGGCCAAATCGGCGAGCACATGCGTTGCCAGAAATTGGCAGATAATGCAAATACCAGACGCCGAATGCTCCGATGGCAACTGCCAAGTGAAAACATCGGAAATGGAATTCAACTCGCTGCGGTTGTCAGAGTTGACCACCAAATCTGAATTGGATTCGTGATCGCAGCAACAACCAGAATGAGTTGCTTGATTTGCGGCAGTTGACGAAGAATCCCCACAAGAACTGTGGCACTCCCCACCTGCATGAGAATGATGGCTATGCAATACGCCCGCGAAACTACCGGTCAGAATGGCCGGAAGCATCATGAAAAAGCCGAGGATATGGCGGTATTTCTGGGACATAAAGGATCTTTCCGAAATCGATTATTCAATCCGGAATCGCCAAAAGCAATAGTCAAAAAATCGACATTTTCGTTTCATTACGCACAATCATGAAATTCGGTTGGGTTTCGCTAACAAGAATCTTCTACCAAAACCCCGCAAAACTGCCTTTCCTCCCGTTTTGCCAGTTTGCCGATTTCGAAACACCGGGCATCTTTGACTACTTGTCTCCCGCGAGTCGGGTGATTTGCCTTGTCTTTGATGAAGTGCTTTTGAATGCGGAGCCAAAACGATGAGTACGTTTTTTGAACTGGAACCGATTCCGAATCTGGCCCCGGTCATCGTTCCGCCGCGCAAGAAAGCCGTTGTGATCGACGATGATGACGCTCAACTGGAGGTCCTCACCTATCGTTTGGAACAACTGGGGTATTCCGTTGAGGCATTTCAAAGCGGCCGAAATGCCTTCGAAAATGTGAAACGAATTTCGCCTGACGTCGTTTTGCTCGACGTCGAAATGCCCGGAGCAAGTGGTTTGGATATTTGCAACCAACTTTCTGATTCACCTGAAACTGCAGAAATTCCGGTGATTATTTTGAGCGGCACATCTCGAAAAGACATTGTTCGGGAAGCCCGTGCCGTCGGCAGTCGCTTCTTTGTCCACAAGCCATATGACCCGAACACGTTAAAGCTGATCGTTGAATCGGTCGCCAAAGATTCCGAGTAGCGTTCTCCGGCGACAACGATCACGCGACTCGGCGTTGCTGTTCGGCTTGAACTTGCTCAACTTGTGCAGCGGTAATGTTCGGCTGAGAGACAGCCATGTTTTCAAAGAGTTCACCTTGGTTGGTGATCTCGATTTCCTCGGCACCAAACGTCCACTTGGCCACAAACGTGCCGTATCGAAAGCGAACGCCTACGTATTCATTCGCTTTGGAAACCAGGAACGATTGCTGGAGTATCACGTCGCCTTCGCCCACCAAAGGCTGCAATCGCTCTTTGACTTGTTTCCGGATTTCCGAAATCTCTGGTCGTGGGTTTGACATACTTGCACGTATCGAGAGACACTATCAGATAACGAAGGGAACGAATCGGCGTTCCCACCTGGTTAGATCGGCTTTGAACGACTTCCCGGGCAACCTTGTGCGGTGTATGCGGGAATATCCCACGCGATCACCCTTGACCACCTGTTTTACCCAGACGTTACTAGCGCAATGAATATCGCCCCAGACTTGGTTCAGCACTTATCTGTTTTGGACGGAAAAACAGAAGAAATGCGGACTTTGGTTGAGAAACTATGCAACCAGAATTCCGGAACCTACAACATCGATGGTGTTCGAAAGGTCAGTGAAATGCTGGCAGACGCCTACGGAAAGTTGGGCGCAACGATGGAACGCCTCCCGACAAATCCAATGGAAACGGTTTCAGACGCGGGGAACATCGAATTGACGCCCTTGGGCGATGCCCTGTTGTTTACCAAGCGTGCGGAGCGCCGGCCAAGAATCCTGCTTTGTATCCACATGGATACGGTGTTCGGTGTTGATCATCCATTTCAAAAATGTCGAATGCTCGACGAGCAAACCATGAACGGCCCCGGGGTGATTGATGCCAAGGGCGGACTGGTCGTGATGTTGTACGCACTCAAGGCCTTTGAGGCATCGCCGCTTGCCAATCGGATCGGCTGGCAGGTCTTGATCAATCCCGATGAAGAACTCGGATCACCGGGAAGCAACGAGATCATTCACGACCTTGCATCCAAGGCTGACTTGGGCTTGCTTTTCGAGCCATCACTCCCCAACGGCGATTTGATTTCCTGGCGAAAAGGCACAGGAGCATTTCATTTCGTTGTCCGCGGACGCGCAGCGCATTCAGGACGTGCCTTCCATGAGGGGCGCAATGCCATTACCGCGTTGAGCCGGTTGCTGGTTGCAATCGACGAGTTGAACACTGATCCGGAGGTAACCTACAACGTTGGTCGCATCAGCGGCGGCGGGGCACTGAATATTGTGCCTGATCTAGCCATCGGAAGGCTCAACGTTCGCATCAAAACAGTCGAACAACAGAAAGAAGTTGAAGACAAACTCAATCGAATTGTCGCTCACTTCAATGAAACGTTGGACGGCATCTCGATAACGATGCATGGACTGTTTACATCGCCTCCCAAAACAGTGGGCGAAAGCACGCAATCACTGATGAAACGCATCGAAGGATGTGGCGCGGCATTGGACATGCCCGTCAGTTGGACGGGAAGTGGTGGAGCAAGCGATGGAAACAAATTCTCGGCAGCCGGGCTGGGGAACATTGATTCGCTGGGACCTGCCGGCGGAGAATTGCACAGTTCATCCGAGTTTCTCAAAGTCGACAGCTTGGTGCCCAAGGCAAAAATGGCAGCACTGATTCTTTTGTCACTAGCGGCAGAGCAGTCTGAGTAACGCGGAATGGCCTATCTTCGAAAATTCGCTGCCTACTTCCGGTTGAATCACGGCAACGCCCAACCTTTTGACCAAAGGCCTTGTGCCATAGAATGACGATTAAACACTCGCATCATGGCGAAACACAATGATGGTTCAGTCGCTTTGTGAAAAAAGCGTTTACTTTATCCCAAAATAGGGTTTGAAAATTCATGTCATCCGCATCGACGACCAAACGAGGTTTGCACGCTGTTGAATTGAAAATGGACGCTCGCGTTGCCGAGGCCAAACGCTTGATGCTTGCTGCGGTTGCAGATCACCAGAAAAATTTGAACGGAATCCGTCCAGCAAACCCTGAGCTTGAGTCGGACTATCAAGAACTATTGAATCAGTTCGGCGCCATTCGCGGCGGGAATTTGTTCTACCCATACCTTTCCAGTGGTTTGGGGAACGGGCCGTTCGTCGAACTTCTCGATGGCAGCGTCAAACTGGATATGATCACCGGGATTGGCGTTCACGGTTTCGGTCATAGTCACCCAGCGATTGTTGAGGCTGGACTGGATGCCGCGATTTCCGACACAGTAATGCAAGGTAATTTGCAGCAGGATGCACCGAGTTTTGAGTTCAGCAAATTGCTAATGGACTTGGCTCGAAAAAATGGTGCGAAACTGGAACATTGCTTCCTGTCGACCAGTGGAGCGATGGCCAATGAGAATGCGCTGAAGATGGCGTTTCAACACAACGCACCTGCAGATCGCATTCTAGCGTTTGAGCATTGTTTTGCCGGGCGAACATTGGGCCTCGCACATCTGACCGACAAGGCGGCGTATCGACAAGGGCTTCCCGATACACTCAAGGTGGACTACTTGCCGTTTTATGATGCCAACGATCCTGAGGGGAGCACGGCTCGCACCCTTGCGATTTTTGACGACCATCTCAAACGCCACCCCGGCAAATACGCGGTGTTGTGGATGGAGATGATCCAAGGTGAAGGAGGTTACTATGTCGGCGACCAATCTTTCTTCCGAAAGCTGGCCGATGTTGCTCATCAAAATAACATTGCGGTAATTGCGGACGAGGTGCAAACGTTTTGCCGAACGACTGAGCCGTTTGCGTTTCAGCATTTTGGGCTCAATGAACAAGTTGATCTGGTGACGATTGGCAAGATCAGTCAGGTCTGCGCGACGATTTTCACGGATGAGTACAAGCCGCGGCCTGGATTGATCAGCCAGACGTTTACTGGTAGTACATTCTCAATTTTAGCGGGACAGGCTATCGTCAAGGGACTTGTGGATGGACAACACTTTGGGCCGAATGGCCGCAACGTAAAACTTCACAACCATTTCGCAGCCGGACTTGCCGCCATTCACGAACGACATCCCGATGCGGTGAACGGTCCGTTCGGATTGGGAGGAATGGTGGTGTTTACACCGTTCGATGGAAGTGCGGAGAAGGCCAAGGAATTGAGTTTCCGTTTATTCGATGCGGGCCTGATGGGGTTTGTTGCGGGGGCGAATCCAACGAGAATGCGTTTCCTTATGCCCCTTGGTGCTGTCGAGGAAAACCACATTGACCTTGCCTGCCAAGTCATCGAGCAGTGCATTGTCGAGATGAAGGCGTAGGCGGATTCGCAAGAATTCAGCACACAACGATTATTTACCTCATAGGCACTGAACTCTTGGGAGTCCAGCTACCGTCCGAATTCAGCTACCATTTGAGTCCAGCGACAAGGTAACCGAATTTCGATTCGCATCGTCGAGAAAACGCCGCGAGCCCGCCGATGAAGCGGGCTCGTTGACGTTGGTATTGGATGTAAACCTCTAACGTCTCCGCCGAACGGATTTCATTTCCGTCGATTCACCTTTGGGAATCGCGACGTCGAAATAGCCAATCATCATTTCTTCCCAGGTTTGATCGCCCCAACTTACGGTCTTCTCAGGATCGGGATTGCTCAAGTTGCCTTCGGAGTTGTCGTAAACCGCTGTACAGACAATTCGTGTGTCTCGGGGAAGCGTCTTGGGATTTTCCAGTTGATACGATGTTTGCCAATTAAAATCAAATTGCGGAACATCGAGCAGAACTTCTTTTTTGCCATCCGGATAGATCGCTTCATATCGAAACGACTTGCCACGCAAGTGCATGTGAGGCATCAGCGAGAGCAGTTTCCAGTCGCCCAATTGATGACGATTGATCGCTTTCACCTCATGATCGGACGAACGTGGTGGAATTTCGATTCGTGGATTGACGGCACAGGTTGTGACGACTTCGTATTGAACTTCGGATTCATCGGCAAAGATCAACCCCAACTGACTTTGGTCAGTGGTATCACGTCCATTCGGAGTGTAGTGAACCTGAAACACAAACCGCGATCCCGCAGGTACTTTTTTGGCGTAACCTTCGACCGGCTGTGGAGGCAACATTCCGGGGACGTATCCCACGAGGAAACCATCGAGGCCCTCGCCCAGATCGTCTTCTCCAGGTGGCAAAATGAAACAAAGGATGTGGTGGACAACTTCCAGATTCCCGGGCCGCAATTCTGCAGCGCGAATCCATTTGTCTTCTTCAAATTTAGGGTCGTGGACGAAATACTGATATTCCACTTTGCCCATTGCGGGAACGTCATGCGGTTTTTTGGTCACGAAACACTTGAATTCGGGCTCCGTCGGCAACTGCCAGCCATCCTCAAACGCGGGTGACTTTGGTGCCGTTCCTTCACCAAACGGAGAGCCGTTGGCAATCCAAGTGTTGAGAACCTCGATTTGCTCGCGCGAAAGGGAGCAGTCGTTTGCAAACGAACCGTGATCCGGATTCGCGTGCCAAGGCGGCATGCGGCCATCATTGATGACTTCACCGATCATGTCTCGCCATGCCGCCGCATTGTCAAAATTATCCAGTGTGAACGGGCCGATTTGTCCCTCACGATGACACTTCACGCAATGTTCGTTTAGAATCGGAGCAACGTGAGTAACGTAGTTGACTTCGTTGTTACTTACTGACTCATTACTTCGGCCGATCAGACAGCCTACTGCTTCGGTATTTGCGATGCTGACAGGCTTGCCGGCAAGCAACTCGTCCAAAGCCGATTCCAACTCCCGAACCGTTGGCTCATTTCGTGTGTAGCCAACGCCATACTGGTCATCAACTCGGCCTTGGTATTGAATTTTTCTTTCTGAATCCAAGACGAAGATTTCTGGCGTCCGTGTCGCACCCATCCTCGCAGCAACCTTTGCTTCGAGATCCTTGACGAAGGGGATCGTCATCTGTTGGCGTCGCGCGAACGCTTCCATTTCCTGCAGTGAGTCCTGATGATTGGGGTCGATTGCCAAGAACGCGACTTTGTTAGCGGAGTACTTGTCAGCCAACGTTTGCAGGCGACGCGAGTAGAGTTTTGCAAGCGGACATTCGGTTCCCAGAAATGCGATCACTAGATAATCGACTTCGGCGAAGTCGGAAACATTCCATTCCTTGCCGCGGTAATCGACCAGCGGTCGTTCGAAGGTTGAAAGTTGTTTTGGTTCTTGTGCAGCCGCATTCGTGAAAATGAAAACAAGGCTAACAGACAACGCCGCCCATACAGATCGAACATTCACAACCAAACTCCCTTTTGTTGAAGACAATTCTTGGCGTCGATTGTAACGTACTCCGATTGAATCCATGAAGTTCGTCTTTTTAAGGCAAGATTGCAAAAATTCCGCAGGAACGTTTGCTTGTCGACTCACGGTTATTGAAGTTCGTACGAGATGTCCTCAGCTGTTCGATGGAAACCGAAAACATGAAATTGTACGTGTCGAAATACGAAAAACTCAGTTTAGTTTCCGCTTTACCGCAAGTCCAAGTCTGAATGCTGTTTAACGTCCGAACCACTTCTTCAGCTTGAACAATGTCGTCGCTCGTCCAGCGCGTCCGATCGACGTTGTCAGCGGGATGTGTTTGGGGCAAACCGCCACACAGTTTTGGGCGTTGCCGCAGATTTGAATACCACCTTCGTCGGTGAGTGCTTGCAATCGTTCGTCAGCAATATTGCTACCTGTCGGATGATTGTTGAACAACATCGCCTGACTGATCGCGTGCGGCCCGACAAAGCCAGCGTCGAATTCCGCTTTCTTGCGCGCCTCAAATTGTTCGTCGGTCTCACCCTTTTTACGATGCACTTCGATTTTTGAAAACTGCGGGCAGGCCTCAAGGCAACATCCGCAACTCATGCATTCGCTCAGAGGGTAGTTCTCTTCTTGTTGTTCGCGGGTTTGCTTTGGTCCAGGGCCCATGTCGAAATATGTGTCGACGGGCACCCAGGCTTTGACGCGTTTCAAGTTGTGAAACAATCGCTGGCGATCGACGACCAAGTCACGGACCACAGGAAATTTGGACATCGGTTCCAGAGTGATTTCGCTACCGTGCTCAAGAAGTCGATCGATCAGCGCGGAACAACTCTGACGAACTTTGCCGTTAATCACCATCGTGCAGGAACCACAAACTTCTTCCAGGCAACCGCAATCCCAAGCGACGGGAGTCGTGACCTTGCCTGACGCTGTTTTGCTCATCGCGGCAATTTTCTGCAACGCGTTGATCACGTTCATGTCTGGTTCATAGGGAACCTCAAACGACTCCCAATAGACGCGAGACTCTGGAGTGTCCTGTCGTCGAATTTTTACTTTGAACGACTTGATGGTTTGTCCGTAGGGATCTTTGACCATGATTGAGCTCGTAAAAACGTTTAAAAGTTGATTTGCAATTTGATTGTGTTGATGAAACGCCGATTACGTTGTGGCTTTTGCCTTGTTGCGTTGGCGTTCTTTCCAGACCATATCGATTTCTTCTGCTCCGACGAGTCCGTACAGACGTGGTCGAGGCGTAATCGCTTCGGTATCGACGTCTTCGTACGTTAGCTCGGGATGATCGCCTACATAGGTTGCGACCGTTGATTTGAGCCATTTCTCAGTGTTGGCTTGGAATCGATCGCACCACGCTTCGGCTTCCTTGCGTCGTGCAGCAGGTTCGGTTGCCTCAAGGTGCGGCATTGAGAACTCTGGTTTGAAGTGAGCACCGCGGCATTCATCGCGTTGCAAAGCACCTTTGACAATGCACTTCGCCAAGGGAAACATATCGAGTAGAGCCTTGGTGAAAACAACATTTTGATTGGTCCAAGTGCCAGTGTCCGACAAACTGCAGTTTTTGGCGCGATCATGCAATTCGGAAACAGTCTCATAGGCCTTGGCCAATTGATCGTTTCGACGAACAACCGTCGCCGCCTTGGTCATGACATCGCCCAATTGTTGATGAATCAAGTATGGGTTTTCGCCACCATCGGTGCGTGACAACAATTGATCGTGTTTCTCTTGCTGCTGTTTTACTGCACCTGAAAACAGCCCTGCATCCAGCTCTGCAGCTGCAACGCCCGATGAATTCAACAACGTTTGAATACCGGGAGCCACCATCAAACCGGTGAAGATGCAACTGAGCAAGCTGTTCGCACCCAAACGATTCGCACCGTGATATTGATAGTCGCACTCGCCAATCGCGTACAGGTTCGGAATGTTAGTCTGTTGATTCTTGGGAGACCCCACAACCAATCCGCCATCGGCAGCCTTGTCATAACCCGCCCACAATCCGCCCATGGAATAGTGGACAGCTGGGAAAATCTTCATCGGTGTGAAGCGAGGATCGACACCTTGGAATTTCTGGTAGATATCCAGGATCCCACCGAGCTTGCGATCCAACTCGGCCTTGGAGATGTGAGTCAGGTCGAGGTAGACGCACAAACGATCTTTCTCAACGCTCAAGCCTTCGTTGACGCAAATGTCAAAAATCTCTCGGGTCGCGATATCGCGTGGAACGAGGTTTCCGTATGCCGGATAACGTTCCTCCAGAAAGTAATAACGCTCTGAATCGGGAATCGATTTGGGATCACGACTGTCTTGCGGTGTACGGGGAACCCAGACCCTTCCGCCTTCGCCACGCGCCGACTCGCTCATCAGACGCAGTTTGTCGGCACCGGGGATCGCCGTCGGATGAACTTGGATGAATTCGGCGTTCGCGTACTTTGCACCGACCTGAAAACATCGACTGGCCGCGCTGCCGGTACACATGACTGACATTGTGGAGCGACCGTAGATCAGGCCCGGCCCACCAGATGCGATCACCACAGCGTCGCCGGGGAAGGAACGGATTTCCATGGACAACAGGTCCTGTGCCACGATTCCACGGCAATTGCCTTCACCGTCGAGCACGGGACCCAAAAAATCCCAATGTTCGAATTTGCGAACCATTCCTTCGGATTCCCAACGTCGAACTTGTTCGTCCAACGCGTACAACAGCTGCTGACCGGTGGTTGCACCGGCAAACGCCGTTCGCTTGTAGAGCGTGCCGCCGAAACGCCGTCGGTCAATGAAGCCTTCCTGAGTTCGATTGAACGGAACACCCAGTCGATCCATCAATTCGATGACCTTCGGGCCCCACATCGCCATTTCCTGCACGGGCGGTTGATGCTGCAGAAAGTCGCCGCCATAAACGGTGTCGTCAAAGTGTTTCCACTCTGAGTCACCCAGCTGTCGCGTCTGGTCGTTGCAACTGTTGATTCCACCCTGAGCGCACACGCTGTGCGAGCGTTTGACGGGCACAAGGCTAACGAGATCAACCGGAATTCCCAACTCGCACAACTTCATAGTGCAAGCCAATCCGGCCAATCCACCCCCGACGACTACGACGCGTTGTTTACTCATATCAGTTCAATCTCGTTTTTCAATTTCAACGTGTTAACGGAAGCGGCTATTCGACGCCATTCGAGGTTTTTTAGTGCGTGTGCTTTGGATTGTCCGCTGCACCTGAGTTGTCGGAATGCCCTTCATCAGCGCCGTGCGAAAGTTTATGTTCATCAGGCAAAATCGATCCGTCCTGAACCCGAGCTTCGTACATTTCCGCTTCGCGAGCCGCTGCCTTTTCGGCGTCCAAGTTCCAAAAGCCCACGATCGAACTTAGTCCCACAGCAGCGACAATCAGACCAATCCCCATACAAACATGACTTGCCCACTTTTGCGCTGACGGTGTGACCCATACGCCCCATGTGATTCCCATCGTCCAAAGGCCATTGGCGAAATGGTAAACACACGCCAGTACGCCTATGGCATACCAACCGCTCATCCACGGCGAATGGAGGGCTTTGGCCGCAGTCGAGGCCGCGTTATAGGGACGGAACTGTGCCAGGCCCACTGGATCGGCGATAGCATCGCGGAACCAGTCGGCGTGGATCAATCCATTCAAATGCAAAACATGCGAGAAGATGAACACAAAGGCAATCATCCCCGTGACTCTTTGCATCACGTAGCGAAAGTTGGATTTGGTTGGGTATCGCGACGTGTTGTTTTTCATTCCGAAAATGAACACAAAACCCAACAGTGCATGAAACAAAATGGGCAAATAGATGAACGCCCATTCGACAACCCACAGGACATTGCCCAAGCTGTGGATTTGATAAACCAGATTCTGGAACGCCTCGACGCCATTCAAAATCGAGGCGTTGACCAATAGGTGCACGACCATGTAGGCACCAACCGGAATCAACCCACTGAGCGAATGGAGACGCCGGATGACAAATTCATTTCGAGCAAAAAACGATTCGGGCGTTTTGTCTTTGACAGTGTCCAATTTCGTGTCGCCTGTATCAATATTTTTGGGTTTGAAGGCTATTTTCCTGAATGGCTAGTTTAAAACCTTTGTTCATTCTGTAAAAGTCCGGTGCCAATTACGCATTCGATTCGATTTCCTCACAAACAGTTGAGGCAACGACCGTTTGACCTAACAAGGCTCAAACGTTGCTTGATTGACAACCGAACATTCTTCGACGAGGTAACCAGGAGGTTTTATGTGACAATATTTCGCGTACCTCGCCCCGTTTAACTTCGATCCGGTCAGAGCCAAATTTCGTAATCTCAAGAATTCGTATAAAATAGAGCCGTTGACTTCAAATCGGTCGGCGGAACAGTCCATAGCCATTTTTTCGCTTCCGATTATTTGAACGGTGGGTAAAGGAATTTCGATGAAATACGCGGTCGCGCTTGCCATTTGTGCAATTCTCGTTGCAGCAATCGTTGCAACGTTCTTTGTCGAACCTGAGGACTACAAGCCCAAGCCTCCCAAAGAGCGAAGGCTCCCTTCTGTTTCCGTACCATCAATCGGAAATTCCTCGGACGAGGCAAATCCTTCAGGTCAGCAAACGAAGGATCCTGAATCCACGCCAGCTCCGAAAGAGACTGAATTGGAGCCAATTTCGACGCTACCGACTGCACCGGAACCAATTCAACAATACGTTGCCACAATCAAGTTTGAATTCGATCCCAAATCACCGGCAACGAAACCAGCAATTTTTGCTGAGAAGCTCAACGTCGAACCCTCGACGCTGAAAGACTCAAAAAGCCTTGTCTTGCTCAAGGCAACGGAAAACACCACTCCCTATTTGTTTGATGTTGCGGGCCATTCAAAACCACTGGCCTGCAATATTCGAGAAACATCTGCTCCTATTTGTTTTGTTTATGATCCGCAAACGCAAACCAGTTTCGCATTTTATTCCGGCCGTTCAGATTCACCCCAAACATTTTGTCTGACGGATGCAAGGGTCCACGGTTTCCCGGTTCTGCAAGACGTTGCATCGGGATCGTATTGGGAGTTGTCACTGGGCTATTGTTTTTCCGGGCCGCGCAAGGGCGAGTGGCTCGAATGGTGCGCGGTCCAAAGCTCACATTGGGATCAGGTTTCAACTCAATTCGGAAACAACAAAATCACTGCGGTTCAATTTCCAGTGGATGACTCGGATACGGAAGACCTTTCCAGCGAACCAATCGATTATGATGCTTACGTTGTTCGATGCGGGTACAACGCTGTGATTATTCAACGGGATGAACTTAACGAGAACGAAAGCAAAGAATTTGAAATCGACGGCAAAAAGGCTCGTTTTCAATTGGGCGAATCGAACGCTGTGACGATTGATGTTGTCGACGATGGAAACGATCCGGAAGACGCCAACCGCAAAGATCGATTGTTTGTACGAGGCGTCATCGGTGACGACGATCCCGTTATCGGACTCGCATCTGCGGAATTCGCATCTGATTCAACCGAAAAGAACTCGCATTGAATTTTTAAAAACCAACGCCGATATCAAATTGTTCGTTGACTTCAAAATGTCGTTGCGAATCCATTGCTGCCTAACGCTTTTTGCGGCGATAGTCGTCAATAAAGAATGTCTCTGGTTGATTCGGCGTTGCGACGCGTTCCCGACTTGCATCATCGAACAACCATGATTCGCAGACGTCTCGATCGTTAATAAACCAATTGCCTGGTTCGATACTTGCAATCGGCGATTCACCGGCACCCAAGATCACAACGCAATCGTTTGGCTTGGCCGAATCCAACACCGCTTCGATTGCCGTGACACGATTCGGAATGATCGTCGGGCGATTAAGTTTGGTGATTCCATCCAGAATCTGGTGATAGGGTTCGTAGTCGATTTCCGATTTCGCTGACGATCGAACATTAGTCAGAATCACATTGTCCGCCATTTTCTCAAGGATCTCTCCGAGCCGGCGACGTTCCATTGGCGTTTGGTCAGAGTAAATCGAAGCCACCACATGCAGTCGCCCGCCTCCGTGAGTTTTGGCTGCGTGAAGTGCTGCAGCAATCGGCTGTGGTCGTTTGGCGGCATCGACATACAAATTGAAATCTTGCCCGCATCCTACCGGTTCCATACGACCGGGTAGTTGGCCAATTTTTTCCAGCGCGGTCGCGATCGTTACGAGGTCAATGCCCAGCGCCAAACCAGCAGTTGCTGCCGCCAGACAATTGGTCACATGATGATTCCCGATCATCGGCGTGTTGATGACAGCCGACTCGCAACCCGCGGAAATAACAAACGTCGTCTCATTGGTCGATCGCGAAACAATTTTCCCTGTAACCTCGGCCGACTGCTTCAATCCGAACGTCAGCGCGGGAGTGCCGATCAAATCCAACAGTCGTTCCGAGTTGGGGTCATCGGCATTAATGATCGCCATACCCTGTGGCTTGAGATATTCAATGCTGCGAGCCATCAATTGACGATAACTTTCATCAGAACAATATCTTCCCGTTTCATCACGACGAATGTTCGTTAGAACCATGACGTCGAAACCGGTTCCACAGAGTTGGTGCGAAGCCAAAGATTCGTTTTCAACATCAACAATGCAGTGAGATGAATTTTCCAATACCGAATCAGCCATCCACTGAGCCAGATTCGTGCTTTTCCAAGCCGAGTTTTCAGGATGCTTGGCGTTACAGGTCCCTGCATTGAACGTCGAAAAAATCGAAGGCTGCATTCCTGCTTCAATCAGGATTTGTCGGATAAGGTATGATGTAACAGATTTGCCATCCGAACCGGCGACTCCGACAACGGGCAGCTTCGTCGATGGAGTCCCCGCTAATGCATGACAGAGTTGGCCAAGTGCAATTCGTGAATCATTGACAATGAACTGCGGGCAATCGACAGCCAGAAGTCGCTCCGTGACGATTCCCGCCGCTCCACGCTCTACGGCTTGGTTCGCAAAGTCGTGCCCGTCAATCTCCGGCTCAACGACGGCCACGTACAAATCGCCTGGCTGACAATCGCTCCAGGTACCGGAGCAGGATCGAAAAAAGATGTCGGTGCCGCCCACCACAGTCGCTTGGGACAAAATGGATTTCAGCGACAGACCGCGCAATAATTTTGCGGAATCAGGAATCTTGTTCATCCGGCCTCCTTGCCAGCCTCGGTCAGATTTTGACCTCGTTTTTAACTCAAGGCATCCATGTCTTGAGTGGTAAACGATTCTCTTAATCCGAATTATTGTGTCAAGGTGAATGATCGTTTAACTCGGTAATCGCTGACATAGGCTACAATTTTCCCCAAGACAATGAGCAAAATTCGCGACAGCATCCCAGTGATAGCAACGAAAACAGTTCGCCAGACGGACTCGAAAATCTCGGGTTCACTTGACGTCGCAACCGCAAAACCCTACAGCAAACCAATCTGTAGTGCTTTTATCCGGTAGGAATGAAGTCCTCGACGGGCGATTGGCCGCAGTTAATCCGTGTGAATGAAGGTTCTGGCGTGGAAAACTATTTCGACATCGATTCCCTTGCCAAATACCTGCACTTAACACCCGATCAAGTGCGGAAGATGGCAGACCGTGGCAAATTGCCTGGTACAAAAGTCGGAGGCGAGTGGCGTTTTCCACGCCAGGAGATCTTTCACTGGTTCGAAGATCGAATCGGATTGTCAGGCGAATCGGAGTTGCGCGTCGTCGAGGAATTGCTTGAGAGAAACGAATCCACGGAGCAGGTAGTCGATTTGGACCACTTGTTGCCCCAGGAATTGATTTGGGTCAGTTGTCCTGCACGCACGAAAAACTCGGTTATCCGACAAGTGTGCGAATTCGCGGCGAATCAAGGTTACCTTTGGGATGCCGAAAAAATGGCGACCGCAATCCAAAACAGGGAGCAGTTGCATTCCACCGCTTTGGACAACGGGGTAGCTTTGCTGCACCCGCGGCGACCGATTACTGGGATTTTTGAGTTGCCATTTCTGGCACTGGCAATCACGCCATCGGGAATACCGTTTGGCGGACCAAGAGGAAGTTTGACGGACATTTTTTTCCTGATCGCTTCGGACAACGATGCCATGCACCTCAAAGTGCTGACTCGTTTGAGCCGGACGATCACAATGCCTGATGTCGTGACCAGTTTGCGAGCCGCATCAAGTGCGGCAGAAGTAAAAAAAGTGCTTGTTGACGCCGAAGAATTACTCAATTGACCGGCGAACGAAACGCCGAACCAAAATAAAAAATCGATAGGGAATAGACGTGACAAAAAAGGTTTTGGTAACCGGACAGTTCTGGGATTCAGAGTTTGCCGATTTGATCAATGGCCTACAGGTTCCCACGACGTTTATTCCGTCTGAGAAAATCGCGAAACTTGAAAATCTTCCCCAAGATTTTGATCTTGTGATTGTTGCGCAAAGCCGGCGAGGTTCCGTCCAGCAAAATGAAATCGATCGACTGAAGAAATTAACCGACGGCCAGACGATTGTGAACCTTTTGGGCAGCTGGTGCGAGGGCCAGGAACGCTCGGGGCATCCACTCAACGATGTCGTTCCCATCTATTGGCATCAATGGAACGGCCAATTCGATCAGCTGCTGGTCCACGCTCGAAACGTCGAAACGCCAGCGACGGGTCTTGTATCACTGGACTTTCTGGAATCACAACCGCCTTGTTTTGGCGTCAGCGCCCTGTGTGATACCCAGTGGGAATTCGTTTCCGAGGCATTGCAATCGTTGGGCATCGATTCGATCTGGCTCGAACAGGCAATTTGGGACGGTGAAACGATCGATGCAAAACTATCTGCAATCTGCCTGGATTGCGACACCATGAATGAACAACTGGAACGACGATTGGAAACGTTAGGCAACGACGTAAAAAACCTGCCATTGATCCTGTTGGCAAACGCGCCTCGCAAAGAGGAGGTCGCGGATCTTCAAAAGGCGTTCGCTCGCGTCTCTGTCGTCTCCAAACCGTTTGACCTTTCGGAATTTGCTTTCGGAATCACGGGGGCAACCGGAATTGAGTTGGTTCATGAACCCGCGTTGCCAGATCGTTTTACGAAGCGTTCAAATCCGAGCGTCAACTCTTCCGCGACGACAAAGGCTGGAACGTCTGTTCCCAAATAGTTGCTTTTTCCAGCCGCACGCCACTGATTGCGACTTCAAATTTTGAAGCGTCACGCTTTTGACCTTGTCTTGCACACCCGTTTCTTGGTACGAACACGCTGGAAGGCACGTTTCGATCAAGCAGGGAAAGCGAGATGTTAGGTTCAATTGGGTTAAAAATCGTTTTGGTATTTGCAGTCGCTTTGTCTGGCAACCTACTGCGGGCGCAATCGCTGAAGTTGCAGGAATTGCAGCAATCGGCTGAACAAACACCTGCCCCACCGTACGAGCTGAAGACCTGGATTTTGTCCGAA
Organism: Pirellulaceae bacterium; assembly: GCA_041399045.1. Classification (GTDB taxonomy): domain Bacteria; phylum Planctomycetota; class Planctomycetia; order Pirellulales; family Pirellulaceae; genus BJ22. The sequence continues at coordinate 223,899 of JAWKTO010000004.1, forward strand.
GCCGGTACCCAAAAGGCCTTTCTCATGGTCTCCGCCAAGATGTCCGAGGGCAGCTACCTGCATTCACTAACACAACAAGGGCCGTCGCAGACAATGATCGAGGTCGCCGTCAGTGACGACTTTCGAATCACTGGCCCCTTCCGCCCGACCAAGGCTCCCAAAGTCATTGACGACGACCCGCTGCTCGGCGGTCGCATCGAGAAACATTTCGAAACAGTCGAATTTTTCTTGCCAATTGAAATCGCCGCAGGCAAAGCTGCAGAGGATTTAACCATCGATATTCGCGTCAATGGTCAGGTTTGTACCTCCGATTCCATGTGTATGCAGATCAGGGACCAAGTGTTAACCGCCAGATTTGGCGACTTGCTCATGAGGACCGACGAACGATATGGCGCCCTGCAGGCCGCCAAGCAACAAGACGCAAATACCATGATTCGATAGCTTTTTCGGCCACGCCCATCGCCGCCTTAACGCGTTGCCGGACAGCGACATACGAATTCCAGCTTGGATTGACCCACAATCGCCATCGATTTTCCCATTCGATTTCGCTAAATTGGGGTTTTGATTCGTAGAATGAGATGCAGACCGACGAAACGATGATTTGACATGGTCTGCGTTTTTTCGCATCCGGAACTATTTAACTATCGCGATATGTTGAACAAACATTTTCCAAGCCGCTGGGTCGGCTTTCTGACTTTGCTCGTCTCACTGCTGCTGACGAATTTTTCCGTAGCTCAAGTTGATTTGAGTTCTCCTCTTGGAGTTGGTTTTGGCGCCAACGACAATGCTGATGACTTTCAAGCGACTGCCGATTTCAAAATGGATTCTTCTGCCTCACGAAAAGGAAAGTTGTCGATACATGCGACACTTTCTGAAGGGTGGCACATTTACTCAATTACGCAACCGCCTGGGGGACCACTTCCAACCAAAATCAAAGTAAAAAATGAGGATGGAATTGTTGTTGGAGAATTCCTACCAGATGTTGATCCGCATGTCGTTGATCCAGATCCAGTTTTTGGCTCGCGTGTTGAGTCATTCGAGCACGAGGTGACGTGGACAGCGCCAATTGAAATTCCTGAAGGAACAAATCCAGATGGTTACAAAATAGACGTAGCGATGACAGGCCAACGATGTGTCGACGGAGTTTGCCTTCAAATCGATGAAAAACTTACTGCAACCTTTAAAGGTTACGAAGTCAAACAAGATACCAACGCAAAATTCGTTCCAGAGAAAGGCCACGTATTATTCTCTGCGAAAACCGACAAGGCGGCCGTCGCTCCTGGCGAAGCCCTAAAATTCTCGATTACTGCAGAACCACAAGACGGCTATCACATTTATGGACTTGAGAGTGGTCCCAGTGAAGGCACTTCATCCATGCCAACCCTCGTTGTCTTCACCAAACTGGGTGAGTGGTCCGTTTCGGAACCTGTGGTTCAGGGTGAAACCGTCGAAGCAAAAGACGGTGACCGGACCATTCTGGAACATAAACAACCGGTGACATGGGTCTACACGTTGACCGCACCGAAAGCGGCCAAGGCCGGTGAGGCGCAACGCATCGCCGCTGAATTGGCGTTTCAGACTTGCACCGATAGCACATGCGATATGCCTTCATCCGTGAAATTTGATTTCGAAGTTCCCATTGCAGCCGAAAGTTCCGATGGCGTCATTGCCGCTGTCTTCGCAAATGGCAGCAGCTACAATTCCGTGGTTGAGAATCAAGCGAAATACGCCGAGTCGCGCAAAGAAGGGGGAGCATGGAAGAACTATTCGGCTTCGTTTGTGTTGCCAATGGCGTTTCTTGCAGGTTTGATTCTGAACATCATGCCCTGCGTTCTGCCAGTGATCGGCATCAAGATCATGTCGTTCGTCAACCAAGCTGGCTCGAAGCCCGGCCATCTGATCATGCTCAATGTGTTTTTTACGTTGGGGATTTTGGCCGTGTTCATGGTTCTCGCGACACTCGCCGTATTTTTTGGCTTCGGCTGGGGTGACCTGTACAAGAATCCAGTATTCACGATCGTCATGGTTTCGGTGCTGTTTACGTTTGCATTGAGTTTTGTTGGGGTCTGGGAAATTCCGTTGCCAGGATTCGTCGGCACTGCCGGTGGATCCGCTCAGTCGAAAGAAGGTTTTTCCGGCGCATTTGTCAAAGGGATTTTCTCAACACTATTGGCAACTCCCTGTAGCGGGCCGATGCTGGTCCCCGCGGTCGTGTGGGCCATCGCTCAACCACCATTCGTTACCTATCTGGTCTTTGCTGCGATGGGACTGGGAATGGCATCTCCCTATCTGGTTTTAGGAATGTTCCCGGGGTTGGCAAAAATGTTGCCCCGCCCCGGCGGATGGATGGAAACGTTCAAGGTACTCATGGGTTTCTTATTGCTCGGCGCGGTTGTCTTTTTTGTGGGATCGGTTTCCAAGAAATTCCAGGTTTCCACGCTGGCCCTGTTGGTGTTCCTCGGGATGGCGTGCTGGTTGATTGGTCGCGTTCCCGCAGTGGCAGCTCAAGGTAAAAAAGTGAAAGCCTGGGGAACCGCCACTGCCATAACACTTCTCGGAGTTTTCATTTCTTTCTATGTGCTGATTCCGCAGCACGAACTGGAATGGGAACCGTATTCCGAAGCGACCTTGCAAAGTTACCTTGCCGAAGGCCGCCCCGTGTTTGTCGATGCAACTGCCGACTGGTGCTTCACGTGCAAGACCAACGAGTTCACTTCGTTCAACCGCAAGAAGACGAAACAGTTTTTCGAAGAGAACAATATCGTTGCCTTGAAAGCCGACAATACGGAGGAGTCCAAAGAGATCAATCGATTCCTGGATCAGTTCGGCAACACAGCTCACGGTTTGCCTTACTATGCCGTTTATCATCCGGAGAAAGACGAGCCTCTTCATTTTGGAGCGCAAACATTTACGGGACCCGAGCATTTCATCAACACGATCAAGCCCGGCCTCGGCGGCAAGCCTGACGTCGTTGCATCAAACGAAGCAGCAAGCGATTCCCCCGATCAAAACGTTTCGGCCAACCAAGTCGATGATGCGTCTTCAGATTCGCTCTCGGCGTTGCCACCACCTCCGCCTTCCAGCGATGGGGCCAGCTATTAGCGCTGTGCGCGAGACTTTATCCGCAAGGCATGGTAGTGGACGAGGCTACGAGTCCCCGATTTGAATGGTTCGTAACGATTCGGTACTCGTAGCCTCGTCCACTACGCATTAGCTACGTTTTGGCGGCCAATTTGATGAACAAGTATTACGTTCAGACTTTGGCTTTTCGACAACAGACGCTTGTCCCATGCCCAGGAACCCAGTGAGCCCCTTCCAGGCAGTGCCGATCAATTTGCCGTTCAATAGATCCTGAGTAATCGTCGATCGCTCGCTTCCGAAGTTGTTCCAGAACGCATCCAGGTAAGGCTTGCTCGATTCGCTGACAACATCGTAGAAGCCTCGTTCGCGAATTTCATTGAGCGATTGGCGATAGTGATTGATGATGTGGGCATCAAACAAGTTGCCGGTGACGCGGACGGTTGTCAAAGCTCCATGCATCGCCGTACCGATCTGCGTTAGCGAGTAGAGCGTCATGGCACTGCCCAAATCGAAGATGCTGACGTTATTTTCTTCGGCAGTGGATTTCATTTCCTGCCAAAACCGTTCCATTTCCTTTTGTGGCAACAGTTTTGTTGGATCGATCTTGTTGAGAGAATCGCGAGTGTCCTGAATCGTCTTTTGCAAACCATCCAAACTCAGCGGCGGCAAATCCAGGATCTTCGCGGTTTGTCCGCTGGTGTCACTCAATGCTGACATCAGATCGGCGGTACTATCGATCGTCGAATCTTCCGCGATCACGCCCTGTTTCTTCAGCTCCAATGACAATTCCTTGAGAAACGTATTCGAGCCATAGGCAACATCGCTCAAAACCGCCAGGACAGTCAAAGGCGATACGTGCAGGGTGGCAAGTCCGGCCAACTCAACGAAGTTGCTGACGGCCTTTTTCGCAACGAATCCTTCAACCTGGCCGTCCTCAGTTTCTTTTTGAACTCCGCCAATGTCCTGCGCAACGAAATCCAACATCTGGGTTACAAACATTTTGTACGAACGCGAATCCTGAAACGACTGCGGAATCAACATCGAGCTTGATTCCTTGACGATCCCAGCAACAACGGCCGACGACGAGCGAATCGCCCGTTCAGGAAGCGAGATGCTGTAGGAGAAAAAATTGTAGATCTGCTGAAGTGTCGGTTCGCTGGGAGGCGTCGTTGAACTCATGGTTTCTTTTCCAGAACGTTTTGGCATTTCAGGATTGGAATTCATACGATTCTTCGATCGAGCAACTGAATTATTGGAGGATGATTCAAATTTATTCTAATGAATCACCTAGTAGGAAAAACGGGCAATGAGCTATTTGCGGCTACAGAGAATACTGAAACCGTGCGTCATTGCCTCTGCTAGGGCGAAGGATTGGGAATCAGTGGGAAAAGCAACCGCGAGAAAACAGCCGACGATCTATTCGTTGGATTCTACTTCCGCGTCGACAGTGCGAATGGCGGCCGGTACGATCGGACCCGCGATCTGACCAACGCTGGGACCAATGCCCAACGGATCGAGCCCCAATCCCCACCAGATGATCAACTGGGCGACAGGCAGCGCAAGCAGGGCACCAAACACAACCTTGGCGATCTCGCCGAACGAACTGCTTGACTCCTCGCGGTGACTGTGTGATCGACGAGTTTCGCTACGAGTCTTGGCGCGCGTTTCGCGCACCGAATCTCGTTCGTTACTGGCGCGTTTTGCTTTGACAGTTTCGTCACCACTACGACTGGAACGACGCTTCCGTTTTGCGCCGTTTCGCAGAATCGATGAAACAGGAAGTGGACGCGTGGGATCGACATCGATATCGACGTTTTCGACATCGCTGGACATTGGTAACTCTGCGGCTTCATCGGAATCGACTAATTCCATGCGAGGTAAATCGTCAGGCAAAATCGAAGCCAGTGAGAATACGCGACTGCACTTTGTGCAACGCACCTTGGCGTCCACGGCAATCACACGCGGCAATAGAACCATGTTGGCACAGCCGGGGCATTGCGTAACGAATTCTTTGGATCCGGCAGTAGGCATTCGCAAAGTCACTTTTGAGTCGATTCAGTCCAGAAACGATGGGTGAAATTCATTACCTCATTGTAGTCGTCGTGTCTTGTCAATGAAACGAATTTATTCGGTGTCGCCCCTAATCGTCATAGCGTTCAGCTTGGCAGAATTGTTATAACCGGTACACCACCTGGTACTTGTCCTGAAGTTGTTGCAACAAGGCATCGTGGGATAGGGGCAGACCGGTAACTTGTTTGATCAGGTCATTGGGAGCAAGCGTCTGGCCCACGGCATGAACACGTTCGTTGAGCCATGATTTCAGTGCTACAAAGTCGCCATTCGCAAACCCTTGCTCCAATCCGGCAATGTCGCCTTTTGCCGCATTGAACAGTTGCGCTGCAAACAGATTGCCCAGTGAGTAAGTGGGGAAATAGCCAATCAAACCTGCACTCCAGTGAATATCTTGCATCACACCATTGGCATCGGAATCGGGACGGACGCCCAAGTACTGCTCATAACGGTCGTTCCAGGCGGCTGGCAGGTCTTCGCAGGTCAGCTGATCGTTAATGAGTTCCAGTTCCAATTCAAATCGAATAGCGATATGCAGGTTGTAGGTCGCTTCATCTGCTTCGACACGAATCAACGAAGGTCTTACCGCGTTAATCGCGCGATAAAATTCTTCCTCGCCGACCGACCCAAGCGAATCTGGAAAATGCTGCTGCGCCAGGGGGAAAAAGAATTTCCAGAATGCCGCGTGTCGTCCTACAAGGTTTTCCCACAAACGAGATTGAGACTCATGAACTCCGAGACTTGCATATTTACCGGCAGGCAAACCGTATTCGGAGCCGTCAAGGCCTTGCTCGTAAATTCCGTGCCCAGCCTCGTGCAAAATGCCAAAAAACGCGGAGTTGAAATGATTTTCATCGTAACGAGTTGTAATTCGGCAATCGTTGGGGCCAAGCTCCGTGCAAAACGGATGATGCGTCACATCCAGTCGTCCGCGGTTAAAGTCGAATCCGATTTTGCTCGCAGCCACACGACCGAATTTATCCTGATCTACTACAGGAAAATTGCGTTTCACCAATGTCTCGTCAGGGCGGTGAGTGCTTTCGCCAATCGTTTGGATCAGAGGCACTAACGCATCACAGAGGTTTTTCAATACGGGAGCAATTTCGGACGCGCGGCAATGCGGCTCGTAGTCATCCAGCAAAGCATCGTATCGATTTTCTTGAAATCCGATCGCATCAGCCTGTCGTTGTTTCAATTGAAAGATCGATTTTAGATACGGCAGGAATTTATTGAAGTCGTTGGTTTTCCGCGATTCGATCCAGGTCATTTGGCCAACACTACAGGCCTTGGCCAATTCTTCGACCAATGTTTGCGATAGCCGCGTGGACTTGTCAAACTCGCGATTCAATTCGCGGACATTTGCTTGAATAACGTGGGACTGCTGTGTTATCCAATCACTGGAGAACAACTCTTCAAGCTGTTTTCCATATTCGGCACCTGTTGAGAGGCGATGGATCTCACCGGACAATTGCGAAATTTGCTCGGCGCGAAACTCGCCTCCTTGTGTCGGCATGTAGGTTTGCTGGTCCCATTCCAACAGGGCAAGTGCTGACTTGTAGGTAGCGACTCTACGACAATGCGTCACGACGGATTTGTAAAGCGATTCTGACATCTGAATTCATGAATAGAATGATTGATTTGGCTGATGGTCAACATAACAGAACGCATGGACTTCGTCTGTAACTCGCGATTGGCTCATAACTGTTCACTCCTCAGGAAACCCTTTAAAATCGCATGGATAAACTACGGATTTTTCAGCGATCAGGAACAACGCATGTCTGACACGAACAACTCCAAACAAATCGACAACGTCATGCACGAGAACCGGCGTTTCCCACCGCCGGCTGAATTTTCTGAGCGTGCGAGAATTAGTTCGCAAGAGCAATACCAGGACATGTACGATCGCGCACGAAATGATCGTGACGGATTCTGGAAGGAAATCGCCGAACAAGAACTGCATTGGTTTGAACCGTTCCACACGGTGTTTGAACGCGATGGCGACGTCGTCAGTTGGTTCACCGGCGGCAAAACAAATATGTCGTTCAACTGCCTGGACGCGCAGGTGTCGGCAGGGCTCGGTGATCGAACTGCGATTATCTGGGAGGGCGAACCAAGCGAGATCCGTCGGCTGACTTATGCCGAATTGCTCAATGAAGTCTGCAAGTTTTCCAACGTCCTCCAGAATCTCGGAGTTCGCACAGGCGATGTCGTTTCGATCTACATGCCGATGACCCCAGAATTGGCCATTGCCATGTTGGCGTGCGCGAGGATCGGCGCAATTCACTCGGTGATTTTTGCCGGCTTCAGCGCCGAAGCCATCGCCGATCGAAACCAGGATGCAAGTGCAAAGATTCAATTGACCTCTGATGGCGCATGGCGACGTGGGAAGATTCTTCCGTTGAAACAAACCGTCGACGATGCACTTGCCAAATCACCTAGCGTTGAAAAATGCATTGTCCTCAATCGGGTCAACAACAATTGCAGCATGACTGAGGGGCGAGATTTCTGGTGGCATGAGCTGATGGAAAACGCTTCCTCCGATTGTCCTGCGACGCCGCTCGATAGCGAGGCAACGAGTTTTATCCTGTATACCAGCGGGTCGACGGGTAAGCCGAAGGGTATTCGGCACACCACGGCAGGCTACAACCTTTGGGCCAAGAAAACATTCCAGTGGGTCTTTGACTATCGCGATTCGGACATCTATTGGTGTACGGCTGACTGCGGTTGGATTACGGGGCACAGCTATATCGTGTACGGCCCACTGTCCAATGGTGCAACCGTGTTGATGTATGAAGGGGCTCCCAATCAACCTGCCGAGGACCGTTTTTGGGAGCTGGTTGAGCGGCATCGCGTGACGATCCTGTACACAGCACCCACCGCGATCCGAGCCTTCATCAAATGGGGTGACCATCACGTCGAGAAACATGATCTCTCCAGCTTGCGACTGCTGGGTACCGTCGGTGAAGGGATCAATCCCGAAGCCTGGATGTGGTATCACCGGAAAATTGGTGGTGAACGTTGTCCAATCGTTGACACGTGGTGGCAAACGGAAACGGGTGGCATCATGATGAGTCCACTACCGGGAATCACCGCGACCAAGCCAGGCAGTTGTACTCGACCACTGCCAGGCGTTGTGCCGGAAATCCTTGACGAAGATCTGAATCATGTCGACGTTCATCATGGCGGTATGCTGTGTATCGCCGAACCTTGGCCGGGCATGCTTCGGGGAATCTGGGGTGACGATCAACGATTTCATGAGCAGTACTGGTCCAAGGTGCCGGGTAAATACCTGACCGGTGACAACGCTCGTCAGGATGAAGATGGTTACTACTGGATCATGGGACGGATTGACGATGTGATCAACGTTTCGGGGCATCGCCTGAGCACGATCGAAGTCGAAAGTGCGTTAGTCTCTCACCCGGACGTTGCAGAAGCCGCCGCCGTTGGACGGCCTGACGAGTTAAAAGGCCAAGCGATTGCCGTGTTCGTGACAATCAAAGGTGCGGAGCCTGCACCCGACTTGGCCGAACAGCTTAAGAAACACGTTCGCAAAGAAATCGGTGCGCTGGCCGTTCCAGACGATATTCGATTCACCGGCTCGCTTCCCAAAACGCGAAGTGGAAAAATCATGCGTCGGCTACTCCGAGACATTGCTTCCGGCAAAGAAGAAATCGCACAGGACACCAGTACGCTCGAAGACTACAGCGTCCTCGCGAAACTTCGAGGCGACGAGGAATAAAAACTCACTGCGACTTGTTCTGATTTATTTCTCACCCGATATCACTTCGGCGATGTTGTGAGCGTGGTCACGAACCCGGGCAAACGCGTTCAGCGCTGCCAAAAACGCAACACTGACTGCGGGAGCCATCGCTCCTTGGGTCAATTCTTCCATGTACTGCCGACGCATCGATTTGATTTTGTCTCGGATTCGCTTCGACAAAGGTTCGACTTTGACCAGTACGTTCTGATTGTCCTTGGCAAACGCGTCGTTTACTTCTTGCAAATATTCGGCGCTCATTTCGTTGAGATGTTTGAGCTCTTTGATTTGAGTTTCTGAGAAACGATGACCATCGCGACGCAATTTTCGATCAAATTTATCCAGATCTGCGATATAGTCGCTTACCGATTCGTACTCATCGCAGACGCGCAATTGCTTCCGCGCTTCGTCGGCAACGGCATGCGAAACGTTTCCAGACATGAGGTTCGTTATAAAGACTGCAATTTCATCTTGAATCGAATCCAGCACCTGCTCGCGGTGTTTCAAACGATCGGCAAGTGCTCGGTCGGGGCGATCCATCGTCAACAGTTGTCCTTGCCAATCAAGCATTTTCGAGCAACCCATCCCCATTTTCTCGATCTCTTTGTGAGATTGCTCGATTGCCAGCGTTGGCGATTCGAATATGCGAATGTCTAAGTCTGTCAGGTGCGGTTTTTCCTTGAAGTCTTTGGCTGGTACGATTTTGGTCAGTAGTTTTACGAACAAACCGACGAACGGCAAAAACAGTAGCGTATTTGCAATATTGAAAATTGAGTGAACCGCTGCAATCGCAGGTGTGACATTGGGATATGTTTCGTTGCCGTCGACAATCGTCGTTGCTCGAATATCGGTATTCATGAGCCATTCGACAAAATCGATGTACCAGGAGAATATCGAGGTGATCCAGATCACGCCACAGATATTAAAAATCACATGGAAATAAGCGGCGCGTCGTGCATTTGTGGTCGCTCCCAAAGAAGCCAGAAATGCCGTGATGGTGGTTCCGATGTTTTCACCGAGCACCAGTGCCGCTGCGGTTTCGTAACTAATGATGCCGTTAACAGCGAGAGAAATCGTAATTCCCAGCGTGGCCGATGATGACTGAACTAAAACGGTTAAAAGACAACCGATGAAAGCACATTGCAAGACGCCGAAATAAGTATCTGCCTGAAACGTATGAAACCAGGATTCGAAATCTGGCATTTCCTTGATGATCGCACAGGCATCTTTCATCAACTCCAGTCCGAAGAAAACCATTCCCATTCCCATCAAAACGATCGCCCAGTTGCGAATGCGATCCGATTTGACGAACAGAAAACCAAATGTTCCCAGCCCCAGCATCGGCAAACCGTACTTGCCAATTTTGAGCCGCGAGAAACCAGCCCGTAATCGTTGTGCCAATATTGGCGCCCATGATCACGCCAATTGCTTGCGAGGCTCATTAGACCGCTATTCACAAACCCGACAACCATTACTGTCGTGATTGAGCTCGACTGCACGGTGACGGTGACGGCTGTGCCCACGATGGTCGCGAGGATGCGATTCGATGTAACAATGCTTATCAGACGCCTAAGGCTGTTTCCGGCTACCGACTGCATTCCGTCAGACATGTTTTTCATGCCCAGCAGAAAAATCCCCAATCCACCGACCAACCCAAAAATCAATTCCAATAGAGTAGAACCGTTCAAAATCGCCCCAGTTTGCGGTAGTTGATTGTTAAGGACCCGTTAAGAGATCTTCATTTTTCGTTTGATTTCGTTTTTTGCAAGCAGTGTGCACCGGGTCAGTCTGGTTTTGTCAAAACGCAACAATTTTCCGGCAATAATGCAAAAAAAGCCGTTTGCGATATGTCCGTTGTTTTGCTAAATTACGCGATTCAATTCACAAAACAGATATTGGCGCTGAAAACGAGATAGGATTTACCATGCCAGGTAGCGAGCGAAAACGAGAATTGCGACGTCGTCGAAAACGTACGGAAAATATGAAGTCTTTTCGCCGAAAATTGACCAAAGCCTCTTCCTCTGAAAAAGAAGCTATAGTCACCAAGGTCCGAAGAATGACACCTGGTGCGGACGACGCACTGAAATCGCTAGGTTTGTCTGAGTAATTCACGCTTCGATTGATGCTCGACGTAAAATGTTTCGAGCAGACAAACCTCGTTAAAATTGAAATTCTTACGGCTGCGTGTGAACATTCGCGGCCGTTTTTTTATTGGTATCGCGAGATTTTTACGCTACAGCTTTTTTTGCGTTGGCATTTTTACGCTACGGCATCGTTGATCATGCCGAGTAACTGCGGAACATCAACCGGCTTTCGCAGAATTCGCCATGTCCCAGCATTTTTTGCTCGGTCCACGCCGTCTTCTCCGGCGTAGGCGGTAATCATGATGACTCGCAACGAAGGTACAATCGATTTGATTTTTTCGTACAGGCCTAAGCCATCCATTCCCGGCATCTTGAAATCCAACAGACACAAATCAAAGGCTCTATCCGCCGGATCCGACTTTTGAACGAGATCCAATGCTTCGCGACTGTCGTTGACGGTAATTGGCTCATATCCTTTGTCTGTCAGGATATCTGCAAGGTTGGTAAGAATGTCTTTGTCGTCGTCAACAATTAAAATTCGTCTCGGTTTTTCACCATCGCGCAAAGCACCATCGCGCAAACCACCTTCGACGGATGGTGAAATTCTGAATCGTTGTTGATGTGTTTGCATTGGGTTCACTGATTTTGATGATCAGGGCCACAACCCGACGTCGTTCAACAATTTAACAGAATTGAAAAATTTGTCTACTTTTGCGCATGAAAACACATCCGAAACCTCAATGAATGAAGCCTCGAATGTGGGTCAGTAAATAGTTGCGTGCTGGAATTTAGCCGCGACTTACGGCCATATTCTTGGAATGGCCTCGTGTTTTTCCCGCTTTTGCCTTATTGCATGCTTTACCACAATTGCCCGTGCATGCTGGTTTCATCAATGTGCGCAAGTCTTTTCCGTGTGCGGCATCCCAAGCAGGCAAGAAAAAGGTATACAACCCGCAAACAGCTAACGAGATAATCCAGAAGGTAACGAATTCGAACACAGGCGTAACTCCCGAAACTGAACTTCATCCTAGCACTTCGGCTTTTTGCGCAATTTGGCAAAAACCCGACCAAGTTTCGTTTCGTACAGCAAACCTCATTCCAAAAATTCAGACTCAGTCGCAACAGCGAGCAATCTGCAAAATTTCAACAACTTCAGGCTCTTGAACTGCAATTTTCCACTTTCGCGCGCGCCGATTTGCTCACCTGCGCGCCTTTCGGCACGATGTATCCATTTTGAACTAACTTGCGATTCAATGATTTGACGAAGGCAATTCAGTCCGATTTCGTCGCCGTACGAACGAGGCTCTCAAACAACTTTTTTGGCACTGTGTTTGCAACACAATTTCTTGCAATGCTGATGTTATTTTCCGGTGGGAGAATCTAAAATCCGATGAATTCGAGACGAGGCTTAGAATGACCGATATACCAGTCCGCAAACCAGACGACGAGTTGGTTACCGTTTACACCGTGGAAAATGCAAGTGTTGCCGAGTTGGTTCGCAATACGCTAATCGATCATGGAATCGAGTGCGAGTTGGCAGGTGAACAACAAGGAGGTTTTCCTGGCACGTTCGCAATTGAAATTATCGTTAAAAAAAGCGATGCTCCAAAAGCGTTAGAGTTTATTCAAATCCACCACCCCAACTTGTAGACTCCTTTGGCGCTTCATCATCGCCTATCACTTCATTTTTGAATGTTTTTGATTTGGGAACTCAGGAATTTCGTTTCGTGGACTCTGTCATATTAATTGACCTGGATGGAACCATTGCATTTGCGAATGAACGTGCCTGTCAGCTGCTGGGCAGAGAAGGCCTTGAGCTAGTTGGCAAATCTCTGGAGGACATTCTCCCGATAACAATTGAACAGCTTAACTCGAGAGACCGTTCAGCGCCGATGAACGGACAACTCGAAATGGTTCGGCCAGACGGTTCATCCTTGTATTTGAGATTCGGCGTCGGCGATGTTGAGACTCGCGACGGATCCAAGCAACTGGTATTGTTTCTGAGAGATCTGGAGGAGTGCATCGAATGTGATGTGCGATTGAATGTCGTTCTTGAAACAGCTGTCGACGCAATTATCACGATCGATGCGTCTGGGATTATTCTATCGGCAAACCCTTCGACAGTCAGATTGTTTGGTTATCCAGTCAACGAACTAATCGGAAACAATGTCTCGATGCTGATGCCCGAGCCCTATTCCAGTCAGCATGATACCTACCTGGCGAATTACCATCGAACACAAAAGCCCCAGATCATTGGCGTCGGACGAGAGATTGTCGCTCGGCGTAAGGATGGAAGTGTTTTCCCAGTACACTTGGCCGTAAGTGAATTACAGTTGGGTGAGCGCAAGATGTTTACCGGCGTCGTGCGTGACATCTCAGATATTAAGCGCGCTCAGAAAGAACTAGCGGACATTAATGCCGAGCTTGAGGCAAGGGTGGAACTGCAAACGGGACAGCTGCAGGACGTTCAAAAGCAATTAATTCGCAACGAAAAATTCAGCACGCTGGGCAAAGTTGCCGGCGGCATTGCGCACGAGATTCGCAATCCACTGAATGCCGTCAAGACATCGGCTTATTACTTGCTCAACGCACAGTCACCCAGTGAATCGAAAGTCCGCGAACACCTCGAACGAATCGATCGACAGGTTTCGTTGATTGACAATGTCATTACCGCATTGTCCGATGTTGCAAAAATGCCCGAAGCAAACCGACAGCGTACGCAACTGATCCCGTTGATCGAACGCCAGTTGAAGATGATTGATATTCCGAAGAACATCTTGATTGAATTCGCGTTTGATCCAGAGACGCCGCCAGTTCTCGTCGACGAAAATCAAATATCGATTGCGATCAAAAATTTAATTCGAAATGCCCGAGATGCGATGCCCGAGGGAGGCGTGCTGAAAATCGGATCTGAAAACAGCGACGACTCAATTCGCTTTTTTGTTGAGGATAATGGCTCCGGCATTGCGCCCGATCAGTTGCAAAAAATCCTCGAACCACTATTTACAACCAAGGCGAGAGGAATGGGGCTAGGTCTCTCAATTACGATTACTATCCTTGAGAAAAACAAAGGCAAATTGTTTGTTGAAAGCGAAATTGGTAAGGGCAGTCGCTTTACCTTTCAACTTGCTAAGGCATGAAAACGCTTGCTCAAAATTAGAGTCTTCGTTCGCCAATCGCTACGACTAAACGATTCGTGATGCTTAGACTTCAAGCAATCGGTGAATCGGCTTGCCTTCGCTGATTTTCAATGGGCGGCCGATAGGTGTGATAACCTCTTCTGCAAATGGTATTCCCAATGCTTCGTAGATTGTCGAATGTAAATCGGCAACAGAGTGAGAGTCCCGCAAGTCTCCTTTGGGATCTGGATTTTCTGGGTTGGGATCGGAATTCGTTTCGCCAACAACACGTCCGCCTTGAATTCCTCCACCGGCCAATGCCATCGTGAACCCATGGGGCCAGTGATCTCTTCCACCCACGCCATTCAAAAATGGCGTTCGTCCAAATTCACCACCACAAACCACCAGCGTCGATTCGAGAAGGTCCTGGGTTTTCAAATCTTGAATCAGGGCAGCCAACGCTGGATCCAAAATTTTGATTCGTTCACCTTGCAATTCATGATTGTTCGCGTGGGTGTCCCAACCGGACAACGTCACTTCGACGCAACGAACTCCCGCCTGTATTAATCGCAGCCCAGCAAGGCATCCGCGCCCAAACGGCGAATCCCCGTATTTCAATCGTTCACTAGCCGAAACCGAACTCACATCAAACGCATCCAATTGCTCGGAGGACATCATTTTCAACGCCGCGTCTAGATTGCTGCGTCCAAAGTCATGCTTCGCAACCGACGGGTGTTCTCGCCCAGCCGAAAAATTCTGATTGGCAACCTCCAACATTTTCAAACGACTGCGCTGACGCGCCTCATCCATGTACGATTCCATGTCCGGGACAGGCTGCACAGGATCATAAACCTTGAACGCGTCATAACGGTCACCCAAATAACCGCCCCGCGCAGGAAATCCACCGGGCAGAATCGAAATGTGGCGTGGAATGTCAACTTGACCAGCATCCATCGCGTCGAATTGATGACAGATCACACTACCAACCGCTGGGTGCAGAACCGTCGGGTCCATGCGATAGCCGGTTTTCATATTGTAAATCGCGCGCTCATGATCGCCTTCCTCGCTCGTCAGTGCACGCACAAGGGAAACATTGTCCATGACGTCAGCCAACTGCTGGAAGCCGGAAACGATTTGGATGTTTTTAGCGCGAGTCGGAATGGCGGTAGAACCGTAAGCAATAGTTTTTCCTGGGTGAGGATCAAAGGTTTCCAACTGGCTTGGGGCTCCTTCCATCCACAACAGAATGATCGACTTGGCTGGTGCGAATTGGGACTCTGCGGCTCTGGCCAACTGGGTCGCCAGTGGAGTGAGCCAACTGATTCCCGAAAGACCCGCCAATCTCAAAAAACTACGGCGACTGAAATGTTCCCAACCGCCACATCCTGTCGTTGTGTTCGCGATGTTTTGCATCTCAATGGTTCCAGTTAAATTCCGCGCTGTTCATCAGTGCCCAATACATGTCAACAATTGCCAATCGTTTGCCGTACTCGCCCCGCGTTTGTTCAATGAGCGGAACAAATTGTTTCGTCTCAGCCGCGCTTGGGTATCGTGTCAAGCAGCAGAGATACGCGACTTCCACCGCCTTGTCTAAATCGGGGGCAACCGTGGAGACCTTGTTGGCAGCTAATAGCCCGCCATCCAATCGTTCACGCAGTAGTTTACCGTTCAACATTAGCAAACGCTGCGTGACCGTTTCACCGCGCGGGATGAATTCGTCTTTTCCGAAATCCCCAAAACGAGTCACAAAGTCCAATTGTTGTCCAAAATTTACAACTCGGTTCAACACATTCGCCGTCGCATCCAATGTCGAAAGTGATGTGGCCTGCAACAAGCTTCCTGCTACTTGCTCAGGACGGAGGCGGATTTGAGGAAACACTGCCAACAAATTTTCATGGTCCCGAGTGACTTCGCTTCCAACAAGTTGACTTTCCAATTGAAAAATTCTCAGACGAGTCAGAATCTGCAGCGATCGTCGCAAGTCATATCCGTGCTCAATGAAATCCTTTGCCAGGATCTCCAATTCTTCGGGCAGTTCCTCTCCCCACGGAATATCATCTACTGGCGTGATGATTGGTCCTCCGAACACAACGGCCCAAAGGCGATTCATCGTTGCCCTGGCAAACGGTAAATTGTCAGGCGAAGTCACCCAACTCGCGAGTCGCGAACGCAAAGTGCCGTCCGCAGGCAATGCTTGCGGCAAAAACGGAACCTGTGGAGTCACCACCGATTCCGTATCATCCCCAGTAATTTGTATTTGTAGGAATTCGATTCTATTGAGTCTTGAATTCCCGCCAATGAATTGTTGACGTCTGAGAAGAACGCGGCCAAGTGATGAAAGTCAGTTTGCTCACCGCCCTTGGGGTCTGCGGGATCGCCCAAGACAATGGTGCCCAGGAAGTCATCGTGACATTCCAAACAATCGATTCGCATTGCCAAAAACGCGGGCTGGTTTTTGCGGCCAACTTGATCGGGTCAGGTTGTGCGCCATCGTCGTTGTCAGCCGTATGCGTATAAAAATTGACCCCTGGAGTGTCGGTCCACAATCCCGTGGGATTGAGAACATCTCTTACGACAGCATCGTAAGGGCGATTCTCATGGAGTTGGTCTGACAGCCAATCGACAAATCGGTGACGCCGGTAAATGACAAAAGGCCCTTGATCGGTTCCAACCATCGCACGACTGAATCGTTCGGCCAAGTTGTCGTAGGTTCGCTGGTCTCCAAGCAAATGGGCGCCACCAATCCAAGCGTTGTTCGTTTGCAACCTGCTCTACAGCCCTGATCTCTTCCAGCGACGGGATTGAACCAGTTAACCCCAAACTCATTCGTCGCATGACAGTGAGATCATTGGCGCTCGGAGCGGGGGTGATTCCCGCTGCCGCCCAACGATCTTCAAAAACCTTATCTATTTTCCCGATGACGGAATCCAACGATTGATCACTGTCGAATGAGGCCAGATTCGCAACAACAGGAGAGGTGACGCGTCGAGTCGAAAACAACCCCGCAAATGCCAACACGGATCCCAACAGAATGACTCCAACTAACAAGAGGTTTTTGGAGGCCGCCGAAGTGTGAATAGCCTTGCTCATAACCTTTGTTGCCCTTCCAACCATTTGAGTCAACTCAGTGACCTTCATCGCTTGTGACTGGTTCTTACCAATCCACTAGCCTTCAGGTTTTGGGTTCACGAATATCCCTAAACAAAAAACCTGTTTTTTCTCATTATTGTCAAAATTTGAAACTTGGCCGAGACTAATGTGGTCAGAATCACTAATTCAAGAGTCGCAGGGGGATAAACGCTTTGGATTGAATGGATGAAGATCCCGATAGATTGCTCCCCGACTCTCGTTGAAGCAATAACGATTCATTGTCGGATTAAGTAATTTGTATTGGACCTGGTCAGCCGAGACGGAATCATGAACCGATACTGGAACCCCAATCGCGAAAAGGTCCCGAAACCCAAACGCAATCTGGCTGTTACTGGTGGAGAGATTTCGGTATCGACGTTGCCCATGTGCGAATCTTCATTTTCCGACAACGATTCAATCGGCTCACAGGGTTCGGCGTCCGACGAAATATCGGAGGCCGAGTTCGTCGCTTGGGGGCACTCTGAGTATCAATTTCAAAGTTGGCCACTACGTACGATTCAATTTCTGGGAACGTCACTGAACGCGCTCATTGGCTTTGTCGCCATGTCAGTCTTGATTGCGCTCGTAGCAAACATCCCGATCCTTCAACTGGCGAGCTTTGGTTTTCTGCTCGATGTCAGTGGACGGATTGGCCAAAGTGGTCGATTGCGAGATGGATTCACCGGTGTACAAGTTGCTGCACGCATCGGTAGAGGAATATTGGGAACGGCACTGTGCCTGATCCCCGTGTTGCTGATTGAGCAGTTTTGGTATGCCGCCTATCTGGTCGATGCAACCAGTGCGCAGACGACTTCGTGGCGAGTTGCGCTGTCGATCGTCTCAGCGATTACGTTTTTCCATGTGCTGGCTGCCTGGTTTTGTGGTGGACAATTCAAGCACTTCATTTGGCCGTTGATTGTGCCGTTTTCACTTGGACTGTGGCTTTTCCGAAAGGCCTTGGCAACCTCCTGGGGCAATCGAGCGGTCGGCGTGCTGAGCAAGCCGGTTTCAAAACATTTGGCAAGCGACTTGCAGCATGTTCCGCCGCTACGTGACTGGTTTCTGCCATTCATCATCGTTCACCGTTTTCGCCAACGTCGACTATGGAACGAGGCTCGAGACCGCCTGTGGGATTTCTCGCAATCGATTCCTTTTCGAAAGGTGTTTGCGCTGGGCTTGAAGGGTTTCGTGGGTTCATTTGTATGGTTGTTCATTCCCACGATGTTCATGATTGTCGGCACAAGTCGCCAAACGCCTGGTGCTGTATTGATCAGCCTAATCGGTACTGTTTTGACGACAACCGTTTTTTGCTTGTTGCTCATCCTGCAAAGTGAATTTGCGGTGACGGGTCGACTGCGAACATTTTTTGACTTGAGGACATTTTGGTCGCGGATTCGCAGCGCCCCGGTTTGGTTTGTGATTGCGGCGCTGATTACGTTTGTCTTGGCGTTGCCTTTGTTCCTGTTGAAAATCGAAGAGATTCCAGATGAGCTCAAGTGGTCGTTGAGTCTCGTTTTTGTTATGACCGGTTGGATGAGTCGCGTGGCGATGGGTTGGGCCAACGGCCGGGCACGCAAAGCAATCGGACCACGGCGTTGGTGGTGGGGAATTCCTGTCGCAACGCTAATGCTACCTCTGTCACTATCTTTCGTTGTGATTCTATTCTTTACGCGTTATGTTTCGTGGCATGGGGTTTGGAGCCTGATCGAAAACCCAATCTTCCTGCTCCCAGCGCCGTTCTGGCTGTAGCGAAAAATACGTGATGGCGGCAAACGAAACCTATGGTGAACAAAATTGCATTGAGTTAAGTTTGAATTTTCAGCAAATTGGACCCTGTTCAGCGATGCTCAAGTTTGAAGGCAATGCCCGTTCCGTGTGCGCCCTTGATCGCCAAGTGGATACACAGCATTCCAAGTGGCTCCAACAATCGGGCGTTGGCCAATGGCCCAGCGTCAACTGGATCAAATCCAAATTCTCCGGCGAGTTGGGCTGCAGTTGACTTGGCATCGACATCGTCTCCTGCGTAAAACATCGTGATGTCATAAATGAAAGAAGTCGCTTGCTTGATGTTCGCCGCGTTCGATCAAGCGGCAAAGTTTTTGCGATGCACTAATATCGAAACGACCTTTGGCGCCTTCTCTTCGGGGACTTGAAAAAATGGCAACCTTCAACTCAGCAATACCCTATTCGGATACCAGCGAATCCATTCCTCTGGACGAAGCTGCTTCGATTTCACGGATCGTTGAGATTGTAAAAACGATGCTGGCCGAAGACCTTGCTGAGAACGACAAGCTACGCGCGGACGTGCACGTAAAAACGCATGGATATGTCGAAGGCCATTTAACTGTTCTGCCAGATTTACCAACAGAACTTGCGCAGGGTCTGTTTGCAACTCCCAGCCAATACGCTGTTGTTGTACGATTTTCAAACTCGGCGAACAGACCGATGCCTGACCTGGTTCCCGATGGACGAGGAATGGCAATCAAAGTCAAAAATGTTGTAGGCGAAATGGTGTCGGTTGATCCTCAAGGCAGCCCAGCACAAGATTTCGTACTGATCAATCATCCTGTGTTTTTTGCCGCCAATGCGCAGGACTTTCTACGCCTGGAACAAGTCCTGGAAGACTCCTCGCACAATCCACTTCACGCGGCGAAAGCGCTTACGGGTGGCGTCTGGAATCCAATTCACTGGCACTGGAATGAGATGCTGAAGGCTGCAGGAATTGTTGCCAAGATTCCAACGCATCCGGCCGCCGCCAACTATTTCAGCATGTCGCCCTTTAGATTCGGCAATTACGTGGCGAAGTTCCGCGTTCAACCTACCACAAACATCGACAAATCATGGCTTGAAATGTTGGCGCGTTTGGCAACGAAAAGTGATGCGATGCGTTTGGCTTTGGAAGAAACGTTACAGCATCAGTCGCTGGAATTGATTTTCAGGTCCAGTTACGAACATCAGAGACTTCGATGCCGATTGAAGATGCGACGGTGAACTGGCCGGAAAGTGAATCGCCGTTTCGAACGGTCGCGAGACTTTCACTTCCCCAGCAGGAGATAGCGAATCGCCGTTTTGAACCGGAGTATACCGACCTGGCATTCAATGTCTGGCATGCGTTGACAGACCATCGGCCGCTCGGTGGAATCAACCGCGTTCGCCGCGAAGTTTACCCGATTTCTGCTGCATGGCGCAGACAGTAGGAAGGTTAGATTTGAAGCAACTTGTCGTAAGATACGAGTGCCAATTTCAACATGAGACATCCTTAATATTCTAGTCATTGGGCGGACGTTGCGATGTTACGTCAACCAAACGCTTTGATCCGTTTGGCTGACTCTCCCAACACACAACCTGACAATCAGGTAATTCAGATTGAACGCCTTTCGCACCCTGCAACGTGAGGTTGTCGTTCAAATCGAATTCCAGGTGCTTGAGTGTGTCAATGGAAGTCAACTTTCGAAGTCCAATGTCGGATATCGCCAAACCTGAAAGATCAAGCCATTCTAAATCCTTAAAGCTCGAAACAATGTCTAGAGACTTGTCGCCGATAAGCGTGTCATTCAATTGAAGCGTCTTCAAATGGACGAGTTCAGACAATTGGCAAAAGCCATCATCTGTAATCGTTTGACCAGCTAAATCCAGATGTTCAAGGGAAGTCAACTTCGCTATTGCCGACAGCGATTTGTCAGAAATCGAGGTCCCCCGAAGCCTGAGCTGTTTTAAGTCCGAAAGATTGGCGAGCGCAGGATTCCGTTGTCAGTTACGTTCCCGTTTTGGTAAAAATCAAGTGCCACTAGTGTTTTCAACGCCGCAAGAGATTACATCCCCACATCCGTTACCGATGTTTTAGTAATTTGCAGGAATCGAATATCCGTGAATGAGGTAAGGCTCGCCAAGTGAGAGTCGTTGAAACCTTTGCCCAAGTAGTTTAGACCTTGGAGAGTCGTGGATTCGGAGAGTTTTGCCAATCCGTCTGCCGAAATTGCAGTATTATTGAGAGACAAGTAGTTGAGTTTGTTAATTTGCAGCAGATCTTCAACACAATCATCAGTGATTTTGTTTCCTGCAAGTGTCAACGATGTCAAGTCTGTCAGTTTGTGCAGATCTCCGATGTAAGAAAGCGACTTGCTGTCGGTCAAGTCGATCGAAATAGCTGTGGAAAAAATATCGTCTCCAAATAGGGTTCGGGCGATCGGCGAGCCTTCCGGAAGTTTGTCGAGTTGGATTCGACCTTGTTCCAAACGATAGTTGTAGTAAACCTTGCCACCGTCCGTTTCGATTTTCGCGACGATCGGCCTTTCGGTTCGAGACCGAATGATGCCGTGGCCAAACCATGCGATGGACGCAGCGACAATCAATGTGACAATGAAAAGCGTTCGCAGGCCGAATGAGAAAAGCCTCTTCTGTTTTCTCGGGGTAATTCTTAGATTTCTGTCGAGGGCATCAGAAAATTCAATGAAAAAGTTGTCAAGCGAACAATGATTTCAAATCGCTGAAGCGAACCCAGCGTTCGTTTGGATCAATTCGCACAAATTCGAAGAATATTGTAGTGACATTGGTATGTACGAAGCTGGTTTCGATGTCAAATGACCGCCGATTGCTGCTTTTGGGTTCGACTGCGATTTTCCTAGGAGCTAACCGCGTCTTTGAAGGGCCCCTCCGAACGCCTTCACCGCGAATACGAGTTTGACAAACGGACGCTCTTGCGATGTCGCTTTCGTTTGATTCCCATCGCCATTTGGGGACATCGTATGGTCTCATTGTGGAAGTTGTCTGGTATACTGCTCGGCCAAGAATGCGAATTACCTGGACAAAGATGGAGATAGGGCAGGAATGAAAAACGTCATTGCGTTGGTACTGGGCGGTGGACGGGGCACGCGACTTTTTCCGTTGACATCGATTCGCTCCAAGCCCGCTGTGCCACTGGGGGGCATGTATCGCCTGATCGACATTCCGATTTCCAACTGCATCAACAGTGGCGTCAATCAGATTTTCGTATTGACGCAGTTTATGAGCAACAGCCTGCACCAACACATTCGAGGCACTTACAATTTCGACCATTTCTCGCAGGGCTTTGTCGAGATCCTCGCTGCTCAGGAGACCATGGAGGAAGGCTCCGATTGGTATCAAGGTACCGCCGATGCGGTCCGCAAAAACCTGCGCAATTTCGAGCATCGCGATACCGAATATGTGCTGATCCTGTCGGGAGACCAACTGTACCGAATGGATTTTGCAGCAATGTTGGCGGAGCATCAGCGAACGAAAGCTGATGTTTCGATCGCATGTATGCCCGTATCGGAGGAAGACGCCAAGGCTTTTGGTGTCATGCGGATGGATGATCAAGGGCGAGTTCAGGGATTTCTCGAAAAACCACAAACCGCCGAGGAGATGAACCTCGTTCGCACGGATCCGGAACTGTTGCGTACGCGCGGGTTTATGGACGAGAAACGAAATGTCATGGCGAGTATGGGGATTTATATCTTCAACAAATCGGTCTTGACAAAAGTGTTGACCAAAACGGCCTATCGCGACTTCGGCAAGGAAGTATTTCCAGCAACGATTCGATCGCATCGCGTCCAGTCGTTTTGGTTTGATGGATATTGGGAAGACATCGGAACGATTAAATCGTTTTACGAAGCGAACTTAAGTCTGGCCGCCGAGCAACCTCCATTTGATTTGGCCCATCGCGACCAGGTGGTTTATACCCGTGCGCGTTTCCTGCCACCGACCCGGATCGGTAACTCGCGGATCAGCAACAGTTTGATCGCCAATGGATGTCGCATCGGCGACAATGTCACCATTGAAAACAGCATCATTGGATTGAGAACCATCATCGGAGATGGTGCGGTGATCAAGGATTCGATCTTGATGGGTGCGGACTACTACGAGAATGATGTTGAATGCGAACGGCGACGAGAATCAGGAACGCCGACCATTGGAATCGGGGACAACACTGTCATTCGTGGAGCAATTATTGACAAGAATTGTTGTATCGGTTCCGGTGCAATTGTTAACAACGAAAAACAAGTTCAAGAAACCCCACTCAATCATCCGCAGTTCGTCATTCGTGACGGCATTCCTGTGTTGATCAAGGACTCGGTGTTGCCCTCTGGATGGAAACTCGGCGACCATATTTAGGAAACGGCAAAATAGGTTTGCTTCGGGTTTGCCCAATCAAATAAGTGATGCCATTGGGTATCCACGGAAGGCGCGAAGAACACGATGGCGTTTTGGCGAAACGGCGCTGCGGTAGTTCCACGCCGAACCGCTTCGTAGTCCAGGGAACTGAAACGCAGTCATGGCGCCATGCCCTCGGCTTTGCGTGGCCATGACTGCAGCTTTGCAATCGACCGTTTGGCACCAAAGGTTTTGCCGGAAGGGCGCTTGCAGCTGGTCCGGCCTACCTTGATATGTAGCGACATCTTTTAATGCGAGGGTAAACTCAAGTGCCGGTTCCGTCGGCGACTGAATCCCATCAGAAGAGTCGGGGCCGTTATCAAAATGGTAGACGCGGGTTCAGGCACCGTCCGAACTCCACTCAGGCGAAACGCGAAGTCGTTGGCGGCACCAGAGTCACGATCAATGACATCTGACCATGTTGAGCGTCGGACGTTGAATTGTTTAGCGTTTGCACCAGGCGACTCCATGAGCCCAGAGAATGTTACTGTAGGTGCCCAAGGACCACTTCCGCTCGTTCCCGAGACGCCCAATTCCAACCAATAGGTCCCCGCCCCAAGCTCGATATCGAGTCCCGTTGCGGTCAATTCCATGATTGGACGATTGGTTGTTGCTTGATTGTTGTGAATTCGATAGATGTTGGAAAATGCCGCATCAGATAGAATATTGTTGAGCATGTCTCCCCAAACGACTGTTCCACCCGCGTCAGGGGCCGCATCCCAAATTTGTGCATACATTCCATCAAACGCAGAGGGATTCGATGAACCGGTCTGATAGGCAAAGAAAACCAGCTCGCTGATTGTGTAGTTGCCAGTCAGCGTAAAATCGTCGGCAATGTGAAACTGCGAACGGTTTACGTTTACCCCCAAAATGGAATTCGCTTGATGAAGTTCGCTCCACGTTGATCCTGGGGGAGCGATGTCGCCACTTTGGTCGAATCCGCCGGTACTCAAGGGACCATTATCCCAAATCAACTCAGCGTGTAATGCGGTCGAGTATTTGAAAGTGATTAGCGCAAGCAACAGCGCAGGTGCAATACGATACATCGAAGTCAGCCCGAAAAAAATCAAAGGTGTCGAAAGTGCAGATCGGGTTGGAAACGAATTTCCAGATAACTTGTTGGAAATCGCTTCCGAGATAAAGGTAGATCACGTTTGTCGACTCGTTTGCTATTTCGAAATCTGAACCCGATTTTTCTGAAAAGCCCCTTCCCAAACGAGCACTTTGACGGTTGAAACGAATGCAATGACCGTGCCGTTGTTGCAACTCTCTTGCTCAGACGATGGTCGCCTCGATCTGTCTAATTGTGCGTATCCCTCCAATCAGCGAGCGAAACCGCACAATTCACAAGTGAGTTTGGGACTGATCTCGCATCCCCACCTTGCGGCACACCATTTGCAACAATCTACACATCGCTATATAACCATACATGGTAACGGAGTTTTGTCATGACAACGAAAGTCGAACAAATTTACACAGGCTGCCTGGCACAAGGAGCATACTACATCGAAAGCAATGGCGAGGCGGCTGTCATTGATCCCTTGCGCGAGGTGCAGCCCTATATCGACTTGGCAGAATCGCGCGGAGCCAAAATCAAATACATCTTCGAAACGCACTTCCATGCAGATTTCGTTTCCGGACATATCGACTTGAGCCGCAAAACGGGCGCACCGATCATTTACGGACCGACCTCGATGGAAACGGGATTTGACGCAACCATTGCGACTGACGGCCAGGATTTTCCGTTGGGCGATTCGATCATTCGTTTGCTTCATACTCCCGGTCACACGCCGGAAAGTAGTTGTTTCCTGTTGATCAACGAATCGGGCAAGCCTACCTCTATCTTCACAGGCGACACACTTTTTATTGGCGATGTTGGTCGGCCGGACTTGGCACAAAAAGTTGTCGCCGAGTTGACGCAAGAAAAACTTGCCTCGATGCTTTACGATTCGCTGCGAAACCAGATCATGCCGTTGCCCGATGATATCGTGGTCTATCCCGGTCATGGTGCTGGTAGTGCCTGCGGCAAGAACATGAGTTCAGAAACGACCGATACCCTGGGACATCAGAAGAAAACCAATTACGCGCTGGACCCATCGCTGACGCGGGAAGCATTCATTGATGCCGTCTTGACCGGATTGACTCCGCCGCCCGGCTACTTCCCGCAAAACGTGCTAATGAACATCGGTGGTTATGAGAGCATTGACGAAGTGGTCTCGTCAGCGACGACTCCACTTTCCGTCGACGAGTTTCAAACAGTCATGAAACGTGATGGTGCCGTGATCTTGGACACGCGTGACGCCCAGACGTTCGCGAAAGAATTCGTGCCAAGTGCCTACAATATTGGCCTGGACGGAATGTTTGCCAATTGGGTGGGTGTTGTTTTTCGCGACGTGAAACAACCTCTTTTGCTGGTCACCGAACCCGGCCGTGAAGAAGAAACAGCTATCCGCCTGGCGCGAGTGGGCTTTGATAATTGCAAAGGCTATCTGCGGGGTGGAGTCGCGGCTTGGAAAAAAGCCGGCAAGGAACTGGACAAGATCGAGTCGATTTCGGCGGAGCAACTTGCAAAGATTTCAGGCGCCGAGATCATTGATGTTCGCAAGGAAAGCGAGTTCAAAAGTGAGCACGTCAAGGGAGCGGTCAATGCGCCACTTGACTATTGGTGGGAGCAGATGGACAAAATGAAAAAAGATTCGCCTCAATACATCCAGTGCCGGTCGGGCTATCGATCCATGATTTTTTCTTCGATCATGAAGTCTCGCGGGTACGATCAAGTGATTGACGTCGCGGGCGGGATGAAGGCCATCAAAGAATCGGGGAAATTTGATTTAACCGAATACGTTTGCCCAACGACTATGTTGTAACGTTGGCCTGAAGAGCGCAAAACGCCTCTTAAGGACCGTATGTTTAAAAATGGTATCCCGCGAGATACTCGGTTAACGAAATTGACCGATTTCGACGCGGGATTTTTTTACACAAGACTCAGGAATGCGTTGATCGATGCAAGTTTGTCTTGCATCTGATTTAGCAAATTGGTGTCTGCATCGACGTCAAAATAAAGTTCCCAGACTGTGGACCAGTCTTCATGTGGATTGGTCTTCCCATAAATCTCAGCAAACGCGGCGGACTTGGAATACCACCACTGACCGTCCAGGGATTGTGAGTAGTTCGTCGAATCATTGGGATTTGTTTCCGTCCATGATGACTTGTCGAGGAAATCCTGCCACACGGGTTGGAGCGAGGATGTGAGCTGGGTCATTTCCAACTCGCTGTCCCAGCTGTGTCCAATTTCATGCAGTGCGACGCTGCGGTAGGCATCGTTGTACCAGTCGGATGTTTCATCCCAATCCAGAATTTTTATTTCCCGAGTGTATACGGTGGTTTCTACCCAACTGCCGTTGATGTATTCCCAAGACGTCGTCCAGGACAGACTATTGATTCCAGCGGAGCCATTGAGGTCAGCATACTTGTAGAACGTCAGATCGTTGAGGTCCAGACTATCTCTCATCAACCGGGTCTTCCCTGTCTCAGCAACCAGTTGCTGGAAGGCTTCGTCGATCACCTCGATTTCACGATTTGTCCAGGAACTGGTTTGGTCGACGAAATTCACATTGGCATCGGTCGCGTCCAGATCTAAAACTTGATCCGAGCCCTGACTTAGGAACCAGTCACCGTCACCGCCGCCTTCCATACGATCGGTGTCATTGGAGCTACCTCCAAACAGCGAATCCATCCCCGAACCTCCGATGAGCCGATCATCATGATTCCCACCTCGCAACAGATCGTCACCTGCATCGCCAAGTACTCGATCCGCGCCATCTTCACCGTAGAGGATATCGTTGTCATTGCCACCACGAACAATGTCACCGCCTAACCCGCCGTACATTTCGTCGGCGCCATCCTGACCGTACATCCGGTCATAACCCGCATCGCCATACATCAGGTCATCGCCGAGATATCCGTACATGTAATCGTTGCCGGAACCGCCGTGCAGTTCATCTGACTCGGTGTCTCCAAAGATTACGTCATCACCATCGCCACCCTGGATCCAGTCGTTGCCGCCGGCGCCTCTAATACGATCGTTTCCGGCTCCGCCGTCGATTATGTCTCCGTCTTGCTGACCGTAAATCAGGTCGTTCCCCTGATCTCCATAGATTGTGTCTGCACCCGTATAGCCCAGGATCAAGTCGAGTCCAGCGCCGCCATGGATCTCGTCATCTCCAGTAGAACCATTTAGTGTATCCGTCCCGTCTCCCCCCCAGATGATGTCATTCCCACTGCTGCCGTTAATCGTGTCGTCGCCCGTACCGCCGATTAGCGTGTCATTCCCGGAGTGCCCAACGACATTGCAATTGATTGAGGTATTGTTCGTAAACTGGTCGTCGCCACCGTAGAGTTGCGCATCGATTAGATAAATTGATGTCGAATCAAACGTATACGTATTTGATGTTGTGACGACTTCAATTTGGCTCGACAACAACTCATTGACGACCACCGTTTCCGCAGTTGCATCACCAACGATGCGAAGGGTAAAGGCCGTGTTGTCAAAATAGACCGTTGTAAGACATCGGCGATCTTCGAGAGACAAGTGGCTAAGACAAGCTTTCTGTTTTATTCGACGTCGATTTCGGCGCACGAAGATACCTTCATATTGGGTCGAAGTTGCGATGCCTGTTGGCTTCAAGCGAATATCTGGCAGTCAAAAGTCCGTTCTTGTGCTAACGTTATTTTGGTTTCAGAGAGCGGAAGGGGTTATTTGTTTTCAGCAGTATCTTCATCGGAGCTCTTCTTTCCCAGGAAGCTCTGAAGGCGGAAAACGTTTCGCCCGGACTTTTTCTCTTTGGTTCCGGAATCTGGCTGTTTCCGATTGAGTTCTCGCTCCCGCTGTTCAATTTGCGAGGCACGTTCGTCAAGAGCAGCACGTTCCTGGCTGATCTTTGCCCGTTGAATTGACATTTCAATTTCGGTTTCGCGAAGAGCGGTCTGCAATTGTTCCTTGATCGCCAGAATTTCATCGATGTCGTCCTGGGTAGCCCCCAGTTCAACAAGCTCTGATTCCGACAGTTCCGAAGCAGACGGAGTCTCTTCGACTTTCTCAGTTTCGGTTTCTTCCGTACCTTTGGCCGAGTTCGAAAATGCACTCAACATTTCCTCTCGCTGTTGTTGCCAGTTGCCAAGGAATGAAGCGGTGGATAGCCCAGTAACCTCGTTCCCGGATGTCACGTCCTCAAACATTGGTCGATCATCGACAGAGGTTTCAGCTTCTGTGCCTGAATGAGGCACCGTATTCGATGCGACTCCGGAATTTATCCATTCTTGTATGCGAGTCTCGAATTGATCGAAACGTTGTTCGAATTTTTCTTCCCAGTCGCGATGATCCTGATTTGACTCACTGGTTACCGTTCGACTTTGAATTTCGGCCGTGAGTTGACTCACTTGCGTCAGATCATCCAACTGACGCTCCATTTCTTCCAGTCGCTTTTCAATTCGTTGTGACATCTCGGCTTGGAAAGACAATTTTTCCGTCCAAGACTCTGAAGCCTTTTGTTTTTCCAGCAATTCACGAACACTACCGATCAATTCCGTGACTTCCGAGTCACGTGAATTGCGGGCTTGATTGGAATTTCTGGATGATTTTGAGCGAGTTGTCATTGCACGTCTGGTTAGCGAAAAATCTTGCCGAGCTGAAAACAACGCCAAATACGAAAAAGGCGCATTTTCGGCTGACTCAGTTATCTAGGTTACGCTTCGCGGTGCGGCAACCAAAAAGTTCCCATTTCTTGTCAAACACTTGTTAACTCAAAATTTTCGGTTTCGAAATCGCGTAAATGTGACAATGGAAGCCTGTTGAGCAATTTCGTACAATCGTCCATTTCCTGTTTTTCGGAACATTCGGAATTCGGCCAACGAAGCCGCACCACGTTTCGACGGCGAACTCAACCAAGGATCGGAGCAATCGAATAGCGATGTCAGAAGCGAATTCGCCCGCAACCAATCGTCCCTTTGTGCATTTGCATTGCCACAGTCACTACAGCTTGCTGGATGGCGCTAGTTCAATCAACAAATTGGTCCAGCGAACCGTCGATCACGGAATGAACGCGCTCGCTCTGACCGATCACGGAAACCTGCACGGAGCTCTCGAGTTCTACAAAAAAGCCAAAGACGCCGACATCAATCCGATCATCGGTTACGAGGCATACATCACATCGGGAAGCCGCTTTGCGCGCGGAACTGCAGCACGTGAACAGACGTATCACCTGACATTGCTCTGTAAAAATCAAACGGGGTTCAAAAACCTGATCAAGATGGCGTCGGCTGCGAGCCTCGAAGGTTTTTACTTCAAACCGCGCATCGACAAAGAGCTATTGCAACAACATCACGAAGGGCTGATTTGCCTGAGCGGTTGTGTCAGCAGTGAGCTCAACCAGCAACTGCTGAAAAACAACGCAGACAAAATGGAGGAATACCTTCAGGCAGCCGGAGAAGTAGCGGGATGGTTCCACAACTTGTTTGGCGAACGATATTTCATCGAAGTCATGAATAACGGCGTCGAGATTCAGCGACTTGCCCTCGACGGCTGCGTGCAATTGGCCAACCACATGGGCCTACCGATGGTCGCCACCAGTGATTGCCACTACGTCGACCCGGAAGATGCCGATGTCCAGGATGTCATGTTGTGCATCAACACTGGACATATCCGCATGGATACCAAACGGATGAAGATGGACGGCAATCAGTACTATCTGCGAACTCCTGAACAGATGTACGAGAAATTCCCGGGCCTCGAGGACGCCGTTTCTCGCTCGCAGGAAATTGCCGATTCTGTCGACATCGATCTGGAATTGGGAAAGCGACACTTCCCCATCTACAAACTCCCCGAAACGATTTCGCCCGAGGACAAGCTCCGTGAACTTTGCCTGGCTGGGCTACTCGATCGATACGCTGGCGACGATGAGATGTGTCCCAGTGGCGAACTGTCTGAAGTCGTGATGAAACGCTTGGAGCGCGAACTCGGCGTTATTAATAAACTGGGTTTTGCCAATTACTTCTTGATCTGCTGGGATTTCGTTCACCATGCGCGGGGAATCGGAATTCCAGCGACGGCTCGTGGCAGCGGCGTCGGTGCAATCGTTTGTTACGCACTTTATTTGAGTCACGTTTGCCCCATTCGTTACGGGTTGCTGTTCGAACGATTTCTGGACGAAAACCGTCTGGAGGCGCCCGATATCGACATCGACTTTTGCCAGGAACGTCGCGGCGAAGTGATTCGATATGTCAAGGAAAAATACGGCGAAGAAAACGTGGCCCAGATCGGCACATTTAATACGTTGGCCGCACGTGCGGCGATCAAGGACGTGGGCCGCGCACTGAATTTTCCGTTGTTTCGGGTCAACCAAATTACAAGCCTCGTTCCCGCAAGGCCCGGGATCACGCTGAAAGCAGCCCTTGAGGAAGTCGAAGAACTTCGCGACCTCTACAAACAGGACGGCGAGGTCCGCGAGATCATCGACTATGCGAAGAAACTCGAAGGCTTGGCTCGCAATATCGGTACTCACGCGGCGGCGGTGGTAATCGGCGACAAACCATTGACCGAGTATGTGCCGCTTGGCCGTGTTTCCGGCAAAGATGACGTGATCACGCAGTGGTCGATGTCAGACGTCGAAGCCGCAGGGTTGCTCAAGATGGACTTTTTGGGCCTTCGCAACCTGACCATCCTTTCCAACGCCGTCGACATCATCGAACAAACGACAGGTGAACGCGTTGACCCACTTAAATTTCCGTTAGCCGATGCCGAAACATTTGCGCTGTTACAACGCGGTGAGACGAAAGGGATCTTCCAGTTGGAAAGTGGCGGGATTCGTGACCTGTTGCAAAAGATGAAACCGGATCATTTCCGAGACATCATCGCGACGAACGCTTTGTACCGACCTGGACCGCTCGAAGGTGGCATGGTTCAGCAATACGTCGAAGTCAAAAACAAACGACGCCAAGCGGAATACCTTCACGACGTTCTGCGTGAGATCACAGAAGAAACGCACGGCGTCATGGTGTATCAGGAACAGGTCATGCAGATTCTGAATCGCCTGGGCCAAATCCCCTTGGCTGCTGCGTACACTTGTATTAAAGCGATTTCCAAGAAGAAAGAAAAACTGATTGCTCAAAACCATGAGCAGTTCATTATCGGCTCGGTTGATTTAGGCCTGAAGAAGAGCGACGCCCAGGCGCTGTGGGATATGATCCTGAAATTCGCGGGGTACGGCTTCAACAAAAGTCACTCGACGGCCTATGCATTGGTCTCCTATCAAACGGCATATTTGAAGGCACACTACCCAGTTGAGTTCATGGCCGCACTCCTGACCGGTGATATTCCGGGTCGTAACTTTTCGAAAAAGGATTCGCTGGTCGAGCACATCGAAGACTGTCAGCGAATGAACATTGAAGTTGTTCCGCCTGACATCAATCAGTCGCATGTGAAATTTGCTGTTGCAGACGGACGTATTCATTTCGCATTGTCGGCAATCAAGGGGTGTGGTGGATCGGCAGCCGAAGCGATCGTTGCCGAACGAGAGGCGAACGGGCCGTTCCGCGATTTGTTTGACTTCTGCGAACGGGTCGAAACGAGCGCGTGCAATCGTGCGGCAGTCGAAACGCTGATCAAAGCGGGAGCGATGGATGGATTTGGCTGTCATCGCGCTCAGTTGGTCGCCGGCCTTGACCGGGCCATTCAGTCGGGCGCATCAGCTCAAGCCGACAAGCGTGCCGGTCAGATGAACTTGTTTGGTGGCGACGTAGACGATGAAACGGACGAAACACCAGCCAGTGAATCGTTACCGACCGTCCCCCAGTGGGAGCCTCGTGAAATGGCGACGTTTGAGAAAGAAGTTTTGGGATATTACCTTTCGTGTCACCCACTGGCAGAATTCCTTGATCAGTTGAAAAAATATTGCCCGTACACGACAGCCAATGTTCCGCAATTCAAAGACCGACAAAAGGTGGTACTCGGCGGAATGGTTTCGTCGATCAAGCATTCCAATGTGAAACGCGTCAAGGAAGCGGGGGCGCCAACCCGTTATGTGATGTTTGACTTGGAGGATGTTGATGGAACGATTCGCTGCATTCAGTGGCCAACGGAGTTTGCAACCCAAGGTCACTTGGTTGTTCCCGATTCGATCATGGTCGTCCAAGGAACAATTGATCGCCGTGGTGGTGACGAAGCGAATCTGGTGATCGAGAAAATTGTACCGCTCGATCAACTGGACCAAACGTTGACGCAGGGATTGTGCGTGACGATTGACGAAACGAAACATGGCGAAAAGGGATTGAAGGACATCTACGAGATCCTTCGCGGCCATCCTGGCAATCGCAAATTGGAGTTGCGACTTCGTCTGGACGAAGGTGTCGAGGTCAAATTGCGATCCGACAAACTGAAGATCGATATCAGCCGGGAGCTTTGCGATCGCCTTGAGCAGTACCTTGGCAACGAGTCCATCGAAATGCTCGTCCGCGACGGAGCCAATTTGTAACGATGGTGGCGAGTGCCAATCGCTCTGCCCGTTTATGACCGAGTCTCTCGGTCAA
This sequence comes from Pirellulaceae bacterium, assembly GCA_041399045.1. Lineage (GTDB taxonomy): Bacteria > Planctomycetota > Planctomycetia > Pirellulales > Pirellulaceae > BJ22. The sequence continues at coordinate 256,892 of JAWKTO010000004.1, forward strand.
ATTTCGCCAAATAACGTAATAACATGGTCATGTTGTTTTTTTGTCAAGGCATTTCAAATTCACAACCAGGCGAGTCGTGTTAGTCCTAGCCCAGGTTTGACCGATGGCGCCGTTCCAGATTTGAATATTCGTCACCTGCCGAGTGAAACCGAACACAAACTTGGCCGAAACGATTGTCGGCGTAGGGTGGGCGGAAATTTGAGAAATCCGTTTCCTCGGACTTCGGGTCATTCAGATACTGGACTAACATGTAACTATGTAAATCTAAAGTATCTCCCCAGAAAAGGAATGTAATCATGTCCGTTGCAAAAGTTGTTGAGATCAAAAGCAATTCTCCCAAATCGTTTGAAGATGCCGTTGAGAAGGGAATCAAGCGCGCAGGCAAGACACTCAAAAACATCAAAGGTGCCTGGATCGCGGAACAGGAAGTTGTGGTCGAGGACAACAAAGTCTCTGAGTATCGCGTGTTGATGAAGGTCACGTTTGTTTTGGAATAACTGGTTTTTCGCTTGAGCGTTTAACCGCAAGGCCATTCCGCGAAACTACTTTTTGTTTCCAAACGCGTACAGCGCATCAAACGTTCGAACATAAAGGCGTCCTCCGGCAATCGCTGGAGACGCCGTTGTTTCTTCGCCAAGGGAAATGGTTGTCAACACTCGAGGGACTTTGCCTCCCTCAATAGCAAACAGATCACCTTTGCGATCGACCACGTACAACCGGTTATTGACAACCACCGGCGTCGAGCGGTGCTTGTCGGCGAACAAACGCTCGTTGAAAACTTCTTCGCCACTTTCGGCATCGAGTACCGCAAACAAACCCGTCTCTCGACATAGATAAACGAATCCTCCGGCCAATACCGGCGAAGCGACATCGGGCGTTCCCCGATCCAACGTCCAAAACAGTGCGGAAGTATCGGCACCTTGGTCTCCCGAGAGATCGGGACGCACACTGAGCACCGGGCCACTCTTTGCAGTCGGTACGATGATCTGCTTGGAATCACAAACGGGTGATGACACAAAACGCAAGAAGGGGTTGTAGCTTTCCTCTGGGTTCATCCCGCCGACTCGAAAAAGTTCGTGGCCATCGTCCAGGGCATGTGCGGTCAAGTAATCGCCGCCATGTGCCAACAGAAATTGGCGTTCGCCATTGTCGAAAATCGTGGGCGAAGCGTACGAATGCTTGTTCTCCATTTGGGCATCCGATTTTCGTTCGTGATTCCAGACTTCATCGCCAGTGGATGCATCGAGGCAAATGATCTGAGCCGACTCGGGCTCTTTGGATCGCATGCTTCCCTCGATCAGTTGCATGTAGATTCGATTGTTGTACAGAATCGGCGAGGTCGACATGCCAAACTGAATATCAAATTTGCCGTACCGGTCCTGCAAGTCAACTTTCCATTTTTCATTGCCCATGAAATCAAAGCAGTGCAAGACACCAGCACCGCTGGTCGCCCACACGTATTCGCCGTCCGTCATGGGACTGGGAGAAGCCAGATTAGCTCGATCCATTCGTAGGGTTTCGTTTCGACCGTCAAGCGTTTTCTTCCACTTGATTTCGCCGCTTTCGCCAATCGACAATAAAACGATTGAGTCGACATCGACCGACGTTACAAAAACGGTGTTGCCCCAAACCACCGGACTGCTTCCAGCCGGTCCCGGCATGGCTGTACGCCACAGCAGATTTTTCTCCCGACTTAAATCAGCGGGGAGCGACCGATCTTGCGAGATACTATCCCATTTTGAACCGCGCCATTGCGGCCAGTTTGAACCGTCCGAACCTTGTCCAAACGCGGTGTTGTTCAGTAGCACGGCGACGAATGTCAGTAACACAAATGAAATCGTTGTCCGATGCATGTATGATTCGCCTGTTGGCACAAATGATTGAGATAGCTATGAAAATTCGTTTCGAAGTCAGGACGTGGATTTGCACCGCCACCCGCAACTGTCGATTAAACTCGCACTTAATTTATACGAACTTGCAGCGAAGTGCCACAAGATTCGCCTTTTAAGGGCGTGGATGGTAGTTTTGAACGAACTGTTTGCGACCTAAAATGAAGCTGCGAATTGTCTACAAACGAACAAAGGGATCAGCGTTGAATTGGTTACTGGTTGGAATTGGCGGGGCCGTGGGCGCTTGTTTTCGATACGGAATCTATTTGTCGCTCAATGCGGAAGGTCGTTTTCCGTCGGCAACATTGATCGCCAATTGCGTGGGGTGCTTTCTGATCGGTTTGCTATTCGGTTGCGGTTGGTTTCAGGCCGAACCTTGGCGGCTGTTGGTGGGCGTTGGTTTTTTGGGGGCGTTGACCACGTTTTCGACGTTCGGTTTCGAGACCATTGCGCTCGTCGAAGCGGCCAAATGGAAATGGTTGGTTTGGTACATGGCGGGAAACCTTATCGGCGGCATCGCTTTGGTCGCCATCGGGCAACAAATTGGAAAAGGTTTGATCACAAACGTTTGATCGCAAGTTTTCGTAGGGTGCGGTCGAGGCACGAAGCCCCACCATGAATCAACGTAAAATTGATTTACGTGTTGTTTCGGGGAGTCCGCGTGTGATGATGGGTCTGCGTCGTTCCTCCTTGACGCCACCCTGCGTTGGAGTGCGCAAAAAACGCAGACTATTTGGCGCCGGATAAAATCTTCAACGCCGTGATGAAATCGTGTTCAAACAGCAGGAAATTTTGTTGCTCACTCGATTCGGTTTGGGCGGGGCCGGTGAAGTTCTCAATTCCTGATTTGGTGACCACAGCAGTCGACACACCGATAAACTTGGGAGGCGATTGACTGCGATCAAAAAGATCGTGCTCAATCATGTAGCGATCGCCGCCATCCATTTCGATCATTTCAAATATTGTCATATAAGGCAAGTAAACAAAATGACGTTTGCCGTCTGAAAACAACGCATTCACTTCACTGAGATCCGAGAGTTTTTGAAACGTGGCCGCGTCCACATCCGGCAGCAGTTGAGACTCAACATAGACGCCTTGTTTATCCTTGCAAACACCGTTGTGGATTGCCTCAAACGAGGCCGCGTCGACATTTACCATCTTTTTGTTTTGGTGCCAAACGGTGTCGCGGTCACGTGCATAGGGCAGATTCGCCTGGGGCACGCGGAATGTGACCACATCCGCGCCGTCGAGCGGACTGTTTGCCCAGTAAGCCTGATTGCGATCACGATAGTATTCGTCGGCAACATATTCAAAGGACTTTGGCTCCGCACCTTCGATCTTGTTTCGTGTGTACCAAACATTGTCTTTGTCTTTCCAAACACGATCTTCACGGACAACCACCAAGGAGTCGGAATCAATATTCGGGTTTGCGGTTCCATGAAACCAGGCGCTGTTTTTGTCCTTGGCCAGATTACGTGAAACGATTTCGAATGAATCAACATCAGCTTCAGTCAGTCGGAATAACAGAAACTTGTCATGGAATTCCTTGCGATAGTAAACACTGTTTTTATCTTTGGCGTAAATTTCGCTTAAGGCCCGAAAGGTCATTGCATCGATGTGGTTTGCAAGACTTTCTGGGACATTGTATTTTTCCTTGCCAAAGTCATTCAAAAGAACATCGTACTGGCGATTTGCTTCGTCAACAGGCACACCGCCAAATAGAATTTTGTTACCCGCTCTGGAAAAGTTGAAGCCCAACCGCTCGATTCCGTCCGCAACTGTGCCAACATTATTTGCCTCAGCGTTCGGACGCGATTTGTTTTCCTCGTACTTGCTGACCGAGCCAGACAGTCCACGTTGAATGATGGCAATGAATAATGTCGTTGTGACGAATAATACGGCGACAACAAGCCTTTTGTTGTACCACCATGAACCGGTATTGAGCGTTCGCTCTCCCCGGGTACTCGTCGTTAACTGGGCTGGCAAAGGGAATCGCCCTGGTTGTTGCAGGTGGCTAAGAAAACTTTTGATCAGGTCACGCACCTGTGCGGCAGATTCAAATCGATCTTCCGGTCGTTTACAGTGCAACCGTTCGATAATCACGATCAGGAATGGCGGGACATCCGGATTCAGCGATTGGACGCTAGGAGGCCTGTCTTCGATGACCTGTTTCATTACTGAAAAAGGAGTTTCAGCAGAGAACGGTGGTTGTCCTGTGCACATAGTGAAGAGAACACTGCCAAAGCTGAACAGGTCACTCAGCTGATCGAGCGGCCTGCCACTTGCCTGTTCCGGCGACATGTATTGCGGGGTACCCACGAAAGTACCTGTTCTGGTCATTTGCACGTCATCGGCCGCGCGCGCCAAGCCAAAATCGGTAATCAAGGCCCGGTCAGTGTTGGAGCTTTCCAGCAAAATGTTGGAGGGTTTGATATCGCGATGCACCAAACCTTGTTCGTGTGCTGCCGCCAAACCATCGGCGATTTGAAATCCAATCCTCAAGACTTCTTTTGGTTCCAATGCACCCAAACGCTCAATTCGAGATTGAAGTGATTCACCGGCTACATAGTGCATCACAAGAAATGGAAAGGGCCCCGCTGTTTCGACGTTGTAGATTGGGACAACGTGTTGATGCACAACGGCTGCTGCAGCGCGCGCTTCCCGGGCAAATCGTTGACGGGCCAAACCGGAATGCTGCAAATATGGAGAAAGTACTTTGATTGCCACATGACGTGACAATTCGGAATCATATCCCTTCAGCACAACTCCCATACCGCCGACGCCAATCATTCGTTCGATTTCATAGCGATCCAGTCTCCCAAGCATTTCCGGATGTGATGGTTTTTCAAGCATCTGCTTGACGGCCGATATGTCCAAATGCAAATCATGATGATTCTTGCCCGGAGTCCAGGCAGTGTCAGAATATTCCACTGACGAGTTGATCGCCTCGCGCATCGCGTTCCAGACTTCTTTGGACGCGGCCAACTCTTCAAGGCGGTTTTGACAATGTTTACAGCTCGAAACATGCTGAAATATTGACTCGCTGGTTTCTTGCTCCAGCTCGTCACTGAGAATGGCAAGAAGCTGTTGGTCACAACATTGGGAATCGCGAGGTTTCATGGCGAGTCCTTGTATTGTTGAACCAGATTTTTGATCTTGGCCATAACCCGACTCCGCGCGCAATATACTTGCCCCGTTTCAATATTGAGCCGACGGGCGGCGTCGTCGACGCTTACATTGTCGATTGCGGTCATCCAAAATGCTTGCCAGTTCGTTGCATCGACTTTTTTCTCCACCTGTCGCGCAGCCCATTGAAAAATCGATCGATCGTATTCCAGATCCAGCTCGCGAGTTAAATCACTTTTTGCTGGGATTTTGTTGAGGATTTCACCAGCGTCTGTTCCGCCGTGAGCCATTGGCCGGGTGGTTCGGTGAGTCATCATCTTTATCGATTCATTTCGTGCGATGGTAAACAACCACGCTCGAAACCCACCACGATCAATTCGTTCCAGCCAATGTTCAAGCGATATTGATACGGCTGTTATTACCTCCTGTACCAGATTCTCCGCATCGGCCGGTTGCAATCCACGTTTCAGCGCAACGCGATAGATGACCGGTGAGTAAATCGACATGAAGTCGTCCCAAGCGGCCACATCTTCAGCATTCCTGAGACGCAAAAGCAGGCTGGCACGCGTTGGGATCATCGCTTCAAAATTATCTGGTCCGGGTAATGAACTTCATCGTCTATCATAGCTCATGGCTGACTCAGAATAACATCTCGCCGGCGTGACCAAAAATTCGATGGAGTTGAAGGTCTGCGGGTTTTAAAAACGTTCCGTCTTTGCCTCAACTCCAATCCGAATGTGAATCTATGCTTGGCCCCCTGGCTTCAGGTAAATCCGGCCGTCCACGATTCCATCATTTAAGAGCGTGTCCAAGGAATTACGGCTGATGCCAACGAGGTCCCCTGAGATTTCACCGATGTTGTGAAGTTCGTTATCGCCGTCGCCAAGTACCGCACGGAAATTTACGCCACGGTAAGTTGATTCCAAGTTCACATCATCCGTGCCACTGCCGCCTCGTACAAAAAAGTCATTTTTGGTGACGCCCGCTAGATTGTAAGTGTTGACTCCATTCCCCAACAAAATTCCTGCGTTCGCAGCAAACGAGTTTTCTCGCAAGTTGATCGTGTCATTCCCCTGTGCGGCTCGCACTCGCAGGTGCCCTGCAACCCACCCGCTCAAACCTAACGTGTTATCGCCATCCCCTAAATGTGCGAACGAATTCAGCAAGACCGCATCGGGGCCAATCTCAACATCGTCGTTTCCAGAACCTGCCCAGATGGCAAGGTCGCCGTATGCTTTGGCATTGAAGAATACGGAGTCATCGCCAGCCCCCATCCGGCCAACGACCCTCCCAATCTTGGGATCTTTGTCCTGTAAAACATTTAGTGTGTCGTCGCCATTTCCGCTCACAAATTGGACTAGCCCGGAATTCGCATATTGAGTGAGCGTGTCATTTCCGCCCCCGGTGCTTGCATAGACGGACGTGTTTGTAATCAGATCAACATCGATAGTGTCATCGCCAGCCCCGCCGAACACCTGAACACGCTGAACGTAGTGGCTGGGCTCAAAGCCGGTTCGATGTGTGCCAGTGAGTTCAACGTGATTATTGCCATCGCCAAGGTCAACTCGAATGTTTTGGAAGGCCTCATCAAGCATTTCAATTCGAACATGATCGTTCTGGGCTCCGCCTGACTGATCTAATGAGATTTTCAGATTGCCTGTGACATTTTCGATGACGCCGCCAATTTGAATGCCATTGTCCCGAACCGCAAACGCCTGTTCGCCGACGGCGTACACTTCAACGATTCCATTCGCATTGCCTTCGACATACATGTTTCCGTCGCTGGCTCCGACTACAACTGCCATGCAACGACGATCCTCAAGCGATTGATACGAATGCGTATTTTGACTTCGAGTTCGTTTCATATCGTAGCTCCCCAAATTAGGTTGAAATGTTTTTTCGTATTATTCGACTAATGAGTAGAGTCAGCCCCCAATCGCATCTATCAACAAAATGGGAGAATACTCAAAAATTTTGAAGGTTTCTTTTTCGCAGTTCAAAACATTCGCAGAACGATCGGCGATTGAAGCGTTTTCGCTCTCATGCAAGGCGTGAGAATGAATAGAATAGCACGGGAAAAGTCGCGTGAAACATTAAAGCCGAGTCCTTCGTCGACTTGTGGTCCCTATTCCGCGGCAGTGAAATTCTCAGAGATCTATTCAAAGGTGGGGCGTAAACCATGCATTTGATTCAGAAAATGTTTTCGGCATTTGGGATCACAACTTTGGTGTTCCTAAGCCAGGCAAATGGTCAGTCTCCACGGATCGGTGGTGAGGCAAGGCTGGAGTCATGGCACGTGCATCAGGTAATGGCCGACAAATCTCCGTTCAAACATTTGATATGGCAGGCGATGGGGCCCAAGTTTGCTGGCGGGAGAATCGAATCGGTTGCGGCACCCCCAGGAGACCTGGGAACAATTTACGCTGGAGTGGGAGCTGGCGGCGTCTGGAAATCAACGAACGGCGGACTGACGTGGCGACCGATCTTTCAACATGAATCAACTTTTTCAATTGGCGATGTCGCGGTGTCCCAAAGCAATCCGAATGTGATCTGGGTGGGGACGGGTGAATGCCACCTCTCTCGATCATCGTATCCAGGCAACGGCGTTTTCAAGTCCACTGATGCCGGCGTGACGTGGACAAACGTAGGGCTTCACGAAAGTGCCCACATCGGTTCCGTGGTTATTCATCCGACCGATCCCAACATTGTCTTGGTCGCCGCGATCGGGCGCAAAAATGGCGGCGGTGAGCGAGGGATTTTTCGCACGACGGATGGGGGCATAACGTTTGAGCAGGTTCTGAATGAAGGTCCCGACGTTTCCTTCGTGGACCTGGTAATCGACCCCAACGACTCCCAACGGCTGTTCGCATCGGCTTGGGACCGAGGTGGCGGCAACCAAAGTGGCGTTTATCGCAGCGAAGATGGCGGAACGACTTGGAAACGACTCGCGGGCGGACTACTTGACCAAAAAGCCGAGCGCGTCGCTGTTGATGTCGCTACGAATCAACCAGGGCTGGTTTTTGCGCTGATGGCTGATGGTTCATCACCAGAATTGGCGAAACGCCGAAACGCGTCGATACTGTTTCGCTCAGAGGATGCTGGAGAAACATGGACCCGAACACACGATGGCTACGTTCCGACATACATCGGTTGGGACTTCTGTGATCTGCGTGTCGCACCGGACGATGCGAATCGTATTTATGTTGGCGGAACACGATTGATCATTTCTTATGATGGCGGCAAAACATTTGAGGGCGAGGGCGGATTCGCGCTGAACACCAAACGCGATGAAGTCTTTCGCCTGCACCCAACTCGCGGAATTGGCATGCATTTGGACGTCCATGACATCTGGATTGATCCCCAGCACCCCGAGCGAATGACTCTTGGCAATGACGGCGGACTGTATGTTTCAAATGATCGAGGGCGAACGTGGCTGCATTTGAACACACTTCCTATCGCCGAGTTTTACCAAATACATCTCGATGATCAGAATCCGTTTCAGATTTGGGGCGGCACGCAGGACAACGCTTCCTTCGTTGGTCCCAGCACGGCGCAACTTGAGGACGGTGTGGAAGACCTGTGGCAACAGGTATTCCTGGACCCATGGACGGGCGGGGACGGGTTCTCAACGTTTCCGGATCCAAATGATGCACAAATTGCGTATTACACGCAACAAATGGGAGACCTGAAACGTAGTCGCCTCGGACGTTTAAATCCCGAACGAGGAATACAACCCAAAGCGGCCAAAGGTGAATCGGATCTGCGATTCGCATGGGACACGCCATTTTTTGCTTCGAAGCATTCGGACAACACAATCTTGTATTGTGCCGCTCAGCGCGTCATGCGGTCCGATGACCGTGGCGATAGCTGGCGTGTGATCAGTCCGGACTTGGTTGATAAAGACTCGCTACTGGCATTGGCCGAATCGCCCCTAGATCCCATGCGGCTGGTTGCCGGGGCAGCCAAGGGAAGAGTTTTTCTGACCGACGACGGTGGCAAGAATTGGAGTTTGTGTGGCCCCGGTTTACCTAATGCGATTGTTCGCGATGTCGTTCCATCCGCACACGACCCAAATCTCGTCTTTGTGGTTCTATCAGGAAAGGAAGACTCTGATTCGGCAAGTTATGTATTTAGCTCGGTTGATTATGGCAAATCGTGGGAGTCCATTGCAGCGAATTTGCCCGGTGAATCATGTAATGCCTTGGTTGAGGATCCGGCGATAAAAGACCTGTTATTCATTGGTACCGATTTAGGCGTTTACGTGTCACTCGATGCCGGTGTCAAATGGCATTCACTCTGCGATTCTCTTCCAACGACATCAGTCATGGATTTGAAGGTTCAGGCACGAGACGGCATCCTTGTGGCAGCGACTCATGGACTGAGTATCTTTTCACTGGACATCAATCCCATCCGAAACACCGCTCAAAAATAGCTCAAGTATTAGAAACGGATTCGCCAAGTAGATTTCATGGCGACTATCGAATAAAAATGATCCCCAAGGCTCAACGTCATCTCATCAAAATAGGATTAGCCGATTATGAAATCTTCGATCGCACTTTCGCTCGCGTTCCTGTTTGTGGCGCAAATGATCATATCCACGCCATCGGTTGCGCAAACGTTGCCGCGCGAAGATGTCATCGACGTTCCTGCTATCAGTGAAGGACTCTGTTTAAGCAATCTTTTTCAATCGAAGATGGTCTTGCAGCGCGATAAACCCATTTCAATCTGGGGGTGGGCCGAACCCGGTGAAGCCGTAACCGTCAGCTTGGGTGAGGAAACCGTTCAAGTTAAAACCAATTCAGATCGAACTTGGAAGGCAACACTATCGCCACGCGCCGCGAACGGAAATGCCCAGAATGTAACCGTTCACGGTAGTAGCGAGACGATTGTTCTTGACGATGTACTGATTGGCGATGTTTGGGTGCTTGGCGGCCAAAGCAACATGGAGTTTGAATTGGCCAAGGTCGAGAATGGTGAGCTGGAGATCATTTCCGCAAATTACCCGGAGATCCGCATTCTCACGGTTCCATATGGACAAGGACCAGAAATGAAAAGTGGCTTTGCAAGGCTGGATGAATGGAGTGATTGGTTTGGCCGACATTTCCGCAAAGGCGATTGGGATGTGTGCTCGCCCGAGATTGCAAAGGAACTTTCTGCCATTGGTTATGTCTTTGCCCGGCGGATACACATGGCCAGTCAAGTTCCCATTGGCGTCATCGATGCGTCGCGCGGAGGCACGACAGTTGAGACCTGGACTCCCCTGCCCGTCCTGCGTGCGATGAACAGCACTGTGACCGAAGCGAAATTGTCAGAATTCGACACAGCAGCCGCCAATTGGGATGCCCAAGCCGATCTTGAATCGCGCGTCGCTCAGCATCACCAATGGATCGAACAACAGGAAAAAGATGGGAAGCCGATTCCAGAAGACCGGCAAATGGCGCCGAGCGATCTGCGCCCCGGACCGATTGGAGATCACAATTTTCCGGGGCACTGCTATGCGGGCATGATCGCACCTCTTGCCGGTCTATCGATCAAAGGAGCCATCTTTCACCAAGGCTACAATAACGCATTCGACGGCTCGCGAGGTGTTGAAATGTATCGAGACATCTTGCCGGAAATGATCAAAGCCTGGAGGGCGGCTTTCAATGATCCTGACATGCCATTCGGGATACTGTCGCTTTGCACGGATGGATACCCGCAAACGCGCGACGACTATTGCGAAAAGATGCATAACGCTGGAATTGAAATTCGCGAGGCGCAATACCGAACCTTTCTTGACCTTTACAACGCCGGCGACAAAAACATTGGATTTGCCAGTACCTATGACCTTCGTCGACGTTGGTATCATCCACAACTGAAGATCCCTGCTGGCGAGCGAATTGCACGCTGGGCGTTGGCAACTCAGTATGGATACGAACGGCAGATCGAATGGTTGCCACCCTTGCTTGTCAGTATGGAGGTATTGGATGGATCATTGAAATTAACACTGGGCTCCGAAGTCGGAGATCCGGAAGACGGTGTTATTGAGGGATTCGCTATTGCTGGTGAAGACCGGCAGTTTCATCCGGCGAACGTCGCGTACGGGGAAAGAGGTACCGATGATCGCGGCCAAATGCAGTATGATCGTCGACAACTTGTGCTGACCAGTCCCATGGTGCCGGAGCCAATACACTTTCGCTATGCATGGGGACGTAACCCGCTTGCCAATTTGCAAGCGACTGGCAATAAGGATCTCCCGTTTGCAACCCAACGCAGTGACGATTGGATCATGGAGCAAGTGCCGGCTGGAGTGCTCGATGAAAGCCTGACATTTCCAATATCCCGCGGCGATTCCAACAAAATTATTCAAGCACTTCGCGAGCAAGACCGGCAGCGACGAATTCGCGAGGCAGAACTGATCCTCAAATCCAATGGTGAACTGCTGCCCACGCGTTAAAGGGACTATTTTCGCTTGACGATTCTGAAGTGCGAGGGGCTAGTCAGTAGATTTTCCTGTAATTCTGGAAACGAATGGCCCAATTGCTTCTTTGGTGGGCTCAATGGTTGATAGTTCGTCGCTTCGGATTTGCTTCAGCGTGAACCCATTTGCATTCTGCCTTGCCACAAAGACAGTGCCTTTTGTTAAATCCTGCAACCTATCGTCTAGAATGAACTTTCCCGTTTTGCCATCCGTGGTTTCAATACTCCAGGACATTACGATTGCTTCAGTTTTGGCGGATTCTGCAAAAACGTAAGGGCGACCATCGCCGAGTTTGAAATCCGATTTTCGTGTGGCCGGCCCAACAAAATTGTCAATGACCAGCAATCTCAAACCGTCCTGCCAAGCGAGAAATGCATAGTGTTGATTCTGGTCCGTTTCACCAGAAATTGAGAGTGGTCTTGGAGGCAGCCTCGACTCACCTGCGTCACAGCCTATAAAGCTGACACTTGTGAGAACAAAAAAAATAACGGTCTCGATACTTATTGTTTTCATTCGACGTTCTTTAAATATTTCGTTTGAATTGAAAACTACGGCTGAGCTATGGAGTTGCACCATGGCATAGCGAATGCCAATCCAACTGACCCTGGCACTTTGGTAGTTTGAGGCCACTACTTTTGCTGCCAGATTCCGTCGTCATCGAGAAGGATCGTAATTTTGTGCGATGGTAATTCGAATTTTTCGATGCGCCATTTACCTTCATGCTTTTGGGCCTCAAACGAAACCCATCCCGAGTAAAGGCCTGGAGCGGTAAACGACACGTTGCCCCGAGCCGAGTCACTCGTTTGACCATCGGTGACTACACAATTTGAAATGTAATCGGGTTGCAACAAGGTGACGTAACCCTCGGATCGACTCAATAACATTGCACGTGCCAGGTCATTTGGTTTGGGAGGCCCATCGCTCAGAAATCGGAACTCGTTGGCTTCGTCTGGCGTAGGAATGTTTCCGTCAATAAACAGGAGGACCAGTGAGAGGGATTTGCTTTCGACTGTGTCCCTCGTAGGATTGGCTTGAAATGCCTCAAAATCCTCAATGCTGATGGACGTGGCTTGCGGTAGAAGCGAACGGGCATGTTCGGGCGACAAGGGACCGTCTTCAGTCATTGGCGCGGCTTCGGGCTTGGCTTCATCAGAAGTGACGCGTTTCAGTGTCAGCAGAATATCATTGCCAGAATTCGGTTGCGACTCAAACCTGGTTGGCCGTTCGCCCTCTCCCTCGCAAATACATAGCCATAGCGTGTCGCCTTTCAATTCGTAGATCCCCATTGATGTTTTTCCATCGTGGATCACGTCAATTGTGCACGGGTTTGAGGATGCATCCAGATTGTAGGTGGAAGTGATTTCCTGTCTCGCGAATTTCTTTGTCATCGAATGGTCGGTGATCACGATACGGATCTCTTTGATTGCTTCGGGCGGTGCCTTGCGACCACTGTCTTCGGCTGCAATCACTTGCCATTCTCCTTGAATTAGTTTGTGATCCGTATTTTGGGTTTCTTGTAAGTTTGATTGATCTACTAAGTTTCCACCTAAAACCTGATCTAGCACTTTCAAAAGGTCGCGAATTGAAGCCTGGTCTTCCGCATTGTAATCCGTCGTAACAAATTCTCCTGCCAACGTACTTTTTTCGATGGCCTCGGTCGTCTTTCCATTCATTCCGAGAATCAATGCTTCTTGAAGAACCGCCTGTTGCAAAAGTGAATTCGGTGTTCGTTCAGTGTCTAAGAAATTCAAAGACAGATCGGACAGTCGCGAATTCTTTTGATTGACTTCCAGCTTCTTCGCGAATAGTCCATTTTCCCGCAATGCGCCATCTAGGTCACCGCTGCGAGCCAACGCCAAAGCATGCCCAGCCTGCAAGTCTAAACCAATCGGCTCGGTTGGTTTGCCCGCTTCCGCAAGTCGATCGTTGGCGCGAATGGCCGCATGCGGTCGAGTCAATTCCACCAGGGCTTTATTGAACTCAGCAACATCTACCGTGCGTGTCAGGGAGAAGCCGTTGAGTGCGAGCGGCCAAGCCTCGCATGCAATCTGGTCATAGAGATGATATGACGATTCTGTAGAGTCGAGTCGTGGCTTCAGTGCCAGATACAGCCCTTGCAGTTCGTTCAAGTACTGGACAGTGTCGTGCGGGCAGACCCCACGAATTTGTCGCAGGTTTTCACAAATCCTTTGTCCCAGTTGTTTTTTTGTCTCAACATTAACGAAGGAATTCTTGTCCTCAGGGCTAGTGACCCATTCTGGAACCTCTACTTTTTGCGCCTTCGCAATAATTTCATCAATGACACTGATCGTATCGTCGCTGGGTTGGAAATCCTGATTGGCGGCGCACTGGGCCAATTTGATTTCCGTCACTTGAGTTGAGCCCTTCCTGATTTGATCGCGCTGTTCTCGAGATAGTTCTCGCACGTCAGTCGACCAGATATTACTGTTCCATCTTGTTGGGGTCTGACTGATAAATGCAGGGGGAATCAGAAAGATCAAATTGTTTTGTTCGCCCAGGTAAACTCGATCTCCACTTTGCGCCTCAGCCAAGAATTCTGCTGCGGAAACGGCCTTTGGTCCTTCGCCCGTCTTCGTCGAGAAGGTAGAAGGCATGATGCTGAGCTGATAATTGCACGGCTGATTGTCGGTAACCTGAAACGTTTGTTTCGTGATATTGCGAATGGTTTCGGCGACGTTCTTTGGCTCGCCCAAAATCTCCATCATGTAGTTGATTCCTCTTACCTTGCCGTTCTCCGTCAACTCCGACCTTTCAGAGACTTCGATTGAAAGCGATTCGGCGACCGTCCGTAGCCTTTTGACGTACGGGCCCTGCCGCACACGGAATGCGGTATCGAACGCAGGCAAACGCAACAGCATTCCGCCATCGATTGGTTGAAAAGTGAGATAACTATTGTCTTTGCCAATGCCTCCCAGATTCAAGAAGACCGTGTCATTTGGCGAATGCATCATTGTTATGATGGCACTGTCCAGATCACTAAGTGGACCCACGACCTGTTGCTCCTGTTGAGCCGCAATTTTCTCGTTGACCTTGGTGAGATCTTGAAAGAAATTTGATGCGTACATAGCGACCAGAGAACCGGCAAGAATCACGAGGCCGAAGATTGCTTTCATGAGTATACTCCTTTGGGAACGATCCGGATTAACGGCGGTTAATTGTTTTGGCAAAGGCATCGTCTGTGGCTGTTGCACATGACTTAGACAAGCCTCCAGCAGTTTGTGGACCTCGTTTACAGATTGAAACCGATCTGTCTTTTCTTTGGCCATCAGTTTGAAAACGATCATCGATATCCAAGAAGGCATCTCTGAATTGAGCTCCTGAATGGGTACAGGAGTTTCATCAATGATTTTTCGCATCACACCGTAAGAGGTGTCGTCGCGAAATGGAGGTCGTCCGGTACACATCGCGTACAGAACGCAACCGAGACTAAAGAGATCACTTTGTTGGTCCAGTTGTTCGCCACGCGCTTGTTCGGGCGACATGTATTGAGGCGTACCTGCGATCGCACCATGTTGCGTGACCGTGTTGTCGTCGACCGCGCGAGCGAGGCCAAAGTCCGTGATGGTGACTCGCTCAACACCTTCCTCAAGCAAAATGTTTTCGGGTTTGATATCGCGATGAATGAGGCCCTGTTCGTGTGCCGCTGCAAGGCCAGCAGCAATTTGCGAACCAATTCTCAAGACCTCGACCAGCGGTAAAGGGCCCTCGCTTTGAATTCGTTTTTGCAACGACCCGCCACGAATGCAGGCCATCACGAGATACGGCAACTTGGAGTCGCTCGAAACACTGTGGATTGGTATGACGTTCGGATGAAGCACAGCCGCAGCAGCCTTGGCTTCGCGAGCAAATCGTTTGCGTGCCTGTTCGCTGTTGGCCAATCGCGGATTCATGACTTTCACCGCGACGACTCGATCAAGGGACGGGTCAATAGCTTTCAATACAACACCCATTCCTCCCACGCCCACGACACCGGTAATTTCATACGTTCCCAATCTGCCCAAGCGATGCGGGTCTTCTGATGGCACCAGCGAATCCAACACTTCCTGAACTGCTGTCGGTTGATTGACGGTGAGTTCGCAGCAAGTTGCCGCGGAAAACGCCGACGATCCCGCCTGGTCATATTCATCGGGATGAAGAAGTCGAGTTGCCATTTCCCACTGTTCGCTTTGCCCGGCCTCCGCTTCCATGTAGGCGCGGCAGGATTCGCATTCATCGAGATGACTGATCAGGGCAGCATCTTCCAGATGGTAATGGTCCGAATTCAAGAACGTTTGTACTCGTTGGAGATCGCAATGCGTCGAAGGAGGCGTGACTTGTTTGTCGTTATTCGGGTTCATGATATTTCTCCTTCGAATCGTCGGACTTCCTGTTGAAGCCGCTTCAAAATTCGACTGCGCGAGGCGTAAATGGTGCCGATGGATTTGCTCAACGATTCTGCGGCCTGCTCGCACGACATCCCTTGAACCACAGTCATTTCAAACGCCTTCCAGGTCGCCGGACTCACGTCGCTTCTAACAATTGCCGCCGCACGTTGGTACTGTTCCCGGAGGCATTCGTTTTGCAGTTCCTGGCTGGCAGCACTGGTTTCAGGGGTTTCTTCCAGCCACTGATCTGCGGCGGCACCGACGACGTGTTGGCGATTGGATTTCGTCAACGCGCTGAGAATCGCATTGTTGGCGACTTTTCGCAGCCAATGACGGAACCGAACGTCTGGTCGCGATTCCCATTTCTCAATGGACCGTGCGATCCGCAACAGAACATCTTGAGTCAGATCCTGGGCGTCTGAGTCTTGCATGCCACGACGCCGTGCCATTCGGTAAATCACCGGCCGGTACAACAAGACGAATTCTTCCCAGGCCTCTCGATTTTCGATTGCCTGAATGTTCGCCAGCAGTAGTGATTGAGTTTCTGGAAATTCGGTCATTGGGTGTCTCCACAGGCTTAAACCGACTTAGCCCACAAAATCTGACACCAATTTTTAATTTTTTAGTGAATCCATTCGGGACCCGGCTTTTTCGATAGGGAATCCATGAATCTGTCTCGGTGGCTTGGTGCTCGTAGGTGGGTTGCTCTCGTGGGGTGCGGTCGAGATACGAAAACCCACCAAGAAACTAGTCCGCATGTTGAAGGTGGGCCAGCGTCGTTCCTCCTTGACGCCACCCTACGCCGGGCAGGAATGACGAACCCTAGAAGCGAATGAACTCGCGAAAGGCCTCGGCCACGGTGGTTTGGTCCATCACCATCCACGAAGCAGACGTGAGCGCCAACAGCCCGGCAACCGTCACCAATATCACGCCAATCACTCCGGGAGGGACACGCGTCGTTCGCGTTGCCTCGCGCAAACTCGTTTCCAGTTCACGCCATCCCTCGAAACTCTGACGATTTCCTGTTGAAATGATCTGTACGTTCCCCAACCAATCAACCGCCTCAAGATGAAAATGAATCTTGCGGTTGGGAATGATCATACTATCGCTCGTCCAGCGACTCTTGGTATCCATCTTCTTTGCAATATCCGTCAACAGCGGACGGACTTGGTCGATCGTCGTGTTGTAAATCACAATTCGTGGCCGCATCAACAACACAACCAACGAAACGCACAAGCCGTAAAACACGATCAACAAAATCCAGACGTAGGCGCCAAAACGTATTGCCGCCGCTTCAGGAAAGAACAGTTCCAAAGGGCCAATGATGACCAACCCCACAATGCCAATTCCCAGCGTCCCAATGTCGCGTGCCCCCGTCGTGACAAACGGAAACGGACGAAGGTTCAACAACCCCATCGTCAGGAGATAAACGGCCAGAGGCACGATGGCAACAGTAAAGCGAAACGGATCCATAGCTTCCAAAATTTCCTTCGGTAATTTTGCTCACTATTCTATTGTTTGAAGCATTTCCGGCCAATTCCACAGGGAATTTCGCTTCCCAATTTTGCGAGTTTTCATGAAATCCGTGTCACACCTTCGAAACGCAACGGTAGGGATGGCGTATCAAGATTAACTATTCCTTCGCAGGGGAAACCAGTATGAAATCGTTCGTATCCATCGTATTCGTGGCCTTTTGCAGCTTGTCTGTTCTTTCCGCCAATGGCCAAATTCAAACGCAGCAGGCGACCGAGCCAAAACCACTGAGCCTATCGGAGCAAGCGAAGACCGTCCAAATCACAAAGGAAAAAAAATCACGCCCTGAGGGACTTGCCGCACTGGCAGCACCAGTCGCCGATACGGGCGAACAAGCCATCTATGGAGTCTGGCATTCAGATTTTGTGGAATCGGCACAAATTGTAGACTTCGTGTTCGTCCTGCGCAACGATCATCGCGTTGGATTTCTGATGCGATACCTTTCCACCGACGGAAGCGTGCAAGAGAACTTTTTCGAAGGCAATTATTCCGTGCAAAATGAGTTGATTCAAATCAAGTATGACGATGGAGACGAAGACAACCTGAAGATCGGTGTTTATGAAGGTGAAACCTTTCTCTATATCGATGGTGAACGAAAACTGATCTTTCAACAAATGCAAGTCAATTAAAGCAAATTCCTCCATTCAATCGCCGGTGCGAGTCTTGACACCTTCGAAAAAACGAACGGTTCAAGCTCGATCGTAACCAGATACCCGAGCGAGGCGTGCTAGAATATCCTCCCTTCAATGTTTGGACTACGACGACTTTATGTTCAACAAGCACCCGAGCAAAAAGTAACCCAATCGTGTGAAACTTAACAAATCACGTTAAACTGTTGGGAATGTATTCGAGTCTGCAGCGAATAAACTCGACTGTTCGATGGTTCGCATTTTGGCCTCGAATTGAAATCGATATGATCGACCGATGTCATTCGCTCGGGTAAACGCTGTTTCAATAAACGGCTTCAAAGGGAGACGTACGTGGATTTTTTTGCCAGTCAGGATTTGGCGAAGAAAAATACTCGCAAGCTTGTCGTTTTGTTGGGCATCACTTTGATCGCCATTACAGGGTCGGTCTACATTTTGATTCTGTTGGCATTGCAGCTTGCGCTGCGGGACCAGGCAGGCGCGTTTGATTCGCCGGCGATTTATGTTCATGCGCTTTTGTGGACATTGTTGGGAGTGATCTCGGTTGTTTCCTTTGGCAGCCTGTACAAAATCATGGAGTTGCGGCGAGGCGGGCAAGCCGTTGCCAATATGTTGCAAGGACGCCGATTGTTGCCCAATAGCACCGACCTGGCAGAACGACGCGTTCTTAATATTGTCGAAGAAATGGCGTTGGCCTCGGGAGTACCCGTTCCTCCCGTTTACGTGCTCGAACATGAGGAAGGGATCAACGCGTTTGCCGCAGGCCACACGGTTGATGATGCAGTTATTGGTCTCAATCGGGGCACCATCGAGCAACTCAATCGCGATGAACTCCAAGGTGTGATCGCTCACGAATTCAGTCATATCTTGAACGGTGATATGCGAATGAGCCTGAGGCTGATCGGCATCCTGCACGGCATTCAGGTCATCGCATTGATTGGTTACTTCCTGATTCGAACATTGGGGCATGGTTCCCACCGACGTTCAAGCCGAGATAACAAAAACGATCCAACCGTGTTTCTCTTGGTCGCAGGTGTCGGTCTATTGGTCATTGGATCGGTTGGTTTGTTTTTTGCCAAACTCATCAAGGCTTCGATCTCTCGCCAACGCGAATATCTTGCTGATGCCAGTAGCGTACAATTCACGCGCAATCCCGAGGGCATCGCGGGTGCACTGAAAATGATTGCCGTGAACCAACACACGTCGGAGGTGGGAACGGCACATGCGCAGGAAATCAGCCATATGTTTTTTGCCAACATGACCGGCAAACTAATGTCGGGAATGTTGTCGACGCATCCTCCTCTCCCAAAACGAATCACGGCCGTTGAACCGCGTTTCGATGGGGACTTCGAAGGCTATGTTCGAACTCGCTCCACAGCCACGATTCCAGGTTTGGAAAAAGAAAAAGAAAAACAAAAGACCGCGATCGATTTGGGATGCGGGGACCATTGGGCATGGGAATGCTTGTCGCTGGCGGATTGCTATCGCAGCCAGCCAAGGTGATTGAAGGGATCGGCACACCAACCGACGACGATGTCATCTACTCGCAGATTGTTATTGGTAACATCCCTCGTTTGCTGTTGGAAGCAGCTCGCGATGTCTACCTCGCCAGGGTTATTGTGTTTTGTTCGCTTCTCGACAACGACGACTTGGTCCGTGCCAAACAACTCGAAATGATCCGCACTGCCGAAGGCGATCCAGTCATCCGCGAAATCGGAAAGTACTGGCCGATGGTCCAAGGCATGGACAATCGATTCCGAATGCCGATTTTTGAAATCCTGCAAGGGACATTGGTTGGCCTATCCCCAGAGCAGTACCAGGCGTTTCGTCTACGCATTACGGAGTTGATTCAGGCGGATCAAAAAGTCAGTCTCTTTGAGTTTTTCCTGCGTCAACATTTGGTCGTTCACCTGGATCGGCATTTTGGACGAGGGCTTCCGCACCAGATTCACTTCAAACAAATTGTTGAAGTTGCCGATTCCGTCGCGGTAACCCTTTCGATGCTTGCCCGCGTCGGCCACTCCGACCAAGCAACTGCACAGGCAGCATTTCAAGCTGGAGCTGCAACGCTGGATATCGCTGTTGAATATCAATCATCGGGGATGAGTTTCGCGTCTCTGGCTTCAGCGATTGAGAGGCTGTCACATTCGACATTTGAGATCAAAAAAGTCGTGCTTCGAGCCGCAACCGTAATCGTTTCGTTTGATCATCAGGTGACCGTTGAAGAGGCGGAAATGTTCCGCGCGTTTTCCGAATCGCTCGACTGTCCTGTACCGCCGTTGCTGGCATCCGTGGGAACCAATCGAAACTAATGGTCTTCGGTTTTGTCCAATCCATCAATGCGAACAACAAATCCCATGTCCGTTGAGCCGTCTGCGGCAACCGCGCCAGTGCAACTGACGAAAAGGCGCCCTTCGTGATCAAACGCCATAGCAGTTGGCCCCTTCAACTCGGCTACCAATTCCGTATGAAACCCCTGAGTGGACGAATCTGCAACCAGCCGGTAAACACCAGACGGCTCGATTGTGGTGCCTGAATTGTCGCAAAAATACAACATGCGTGAATGAGGAGCTACGGCCGCTCCAACTACATCGCCGTGACCTATTGCAAATTGCCCTAACTTTTGGCCGTCCAAATCCAAATACAAGATCGTCGAATCTCCTGATTGGCCAAACGCACCAGTGAATAGAAGCACAAGATAACCTTCCGGCGACAACGTCATGCCGGCAGAATGACCAAGGTCGCGAAATCGAGATTGCCGAACTGCTGACGAAAAATTTGAGATCGCGTCCTGGTCAATGGGTGCATGACCCAACCATCCCGTTCCATCGCCAGACTGACCCAGCGCAAAAACTCCCAGGGACGTCGTGACAACTCCCCAGAATTTTGTAGCGTATTCTCCGTCATCCGCACGTAGTACTAGCGAACGTAGATAATCCTTTTCATTGATTGGAGGACCCACCTTGTCGTCGATGGTATACGCGCGCAACTGGCCTCGTTTGCCTTCTTTTCCGGCAGTTCCAACGATCAATGTGTTCTCGTCCAGAAAACTAACCGCCAAAGCCGATAGTGGTGGCGTCGTCGGGGTAAGTGAATCCCCCAAAGGAAAACCAACGATGACTTCCCGAATTTCACCTTTGTCAATCCGAACGATTCGCTGATTTCCACTATCTGCAACGAAGACCGAACCGTCCGAGGGATGAACTGCAATTCCCGTCGGAAAATTCAACTTCTCAGCAACAACCATTGGAGCGTTTTGAGAATAAAGCGATTCGCTCCACGACAAAACGATCAAACAGAAGACTACAGGTAGGAGCCGAAACAACTGGTGCAGCCTTTGATGTTTGGTGTTCACGGCGATGAACAATCCCCTGCAACGACGAGCAACCTGGATAAACGAGAGACAAAGCTTGGCCCCAGCCTACACCGCAACCGATTGTCGATTTCGCTCGTCAGGCACGGTCAATGAATCCGGAACGTCCATCTCCATGTACAAAATCCCCAGCCCATGCGTTTTTCCTTGAGCGTCGGTCTTAAGGCTTTCGCTCCCGCCGCCGCCGAGTGAATCGTGAAGGATAAAATTCAGGGCGAGCAGGTTATCGGCCTCATACCGATCGACATCTCCGAAACAAATATCTTTAAAATGTGTTTTGACTCGCTCAGGAGTCAGTTCCTTTTTTCAAAAATGCATAGATCTCGGGACTGTACGCCACGACGCCGACATTGCTTCCGTCTCCTTTGTCGCCGGAACGGGAATAGGCCAATCGTGACAGTGGTACCTTTTGCATATCTCAACTCGTGGTGGTCAAAAACGACTTGTGAAAATACCTGATGGAACACAGCAAGCTAATTATGCCTTGCATGCTCAACTTTTAATTCAAGCATTCATTATCACTGCTGCCGACATCTCCACCAAGGGGGACCTGATCGGCTATCGTGGACTCGTTTGACAAAATGACGTTTGGTCGAAGACAGATTGTCGGATCTTGGCGACAAAATTTGCGTAATTATCGCCGATAATCGGAAAAACAGATTTGGCACGGGCGTTGCATTATTGAGCCAGCGTTAAATGGTTGCCGTCAAATTGTCGGACTGTGCTGAAAATCGTCCGGCAGATTTGTCAGGTGTTCATTACAGTTCAAGATAGTCTTTGATTCGAAAGGTCAATCATGAGAAACAATACTTTGGGACCACGACGAGGCGTTTCCCTGTTTGGTCGAGAAATGGATTCGCTACTTTCACAATTTGCAAACGTGCTCGACAGCGGTAGCGAGAGCGCTTCATTAAGTGAATTCCAGCCAATGACGGATATCGTCGAGAATGAAAAAGGCTTTGAATTGACTTTGGAATTGCCAGGATTGCCGGCCGACAATATCAACGTTGAGTACCACGAAGATGTATTGACGATTTCGGGTGAACGAAAATCCGAAACGGAATCAACGGAAAACAAGGTACATCGACGCGAACGCCGTTACGGAAAATTCACCCGCAGTTTCCGAATCGCTGGTATCGATGGTGACAAGATTTCAGCAGACTATGCGGATGGCATTTTAAAACTCGTTGCACCCAAACTTGAAGCGGTCAAGCCTCGCAAAGTTGAAATTCGAACAGGGAATTGACCGACGACCAACAGTTCAAACTTCTAAAACGAATAGGGACGCAGAATCAGCGTCCCTATTTTTTTGGTTCCTCTGCGTGCTTGTTTATCAGGACGCTTTGCGACGTTCCGCAAAGTCAAGGATTTCGGGTCGTGACGAGAAGTTTACGCGATCTCGAACTTGGTAATTATTGTGTCCGTTATCGGCAAAATAGATTCGTGCATTCACTTCGCCAAGTAATCCCATACTGAAGAACTGAACGCTCAAAATAGTTGCCAAGACACTCAGCAATGTTAGAGGGTTTCCAGTCAGGTCGATACCCGCGAACGCTTTCATTGCAACCGAAGCCGTCAGCGCCACTACCGAAACGAACCCGACCCACATGCCTATCATCCCAAACAGTTTCATCGGGCTGTCGAAGTACTTGAGCATGTATTTGACGGTCAACAAATCGAGGACCACTCTGGTCGTTCGCCCGATTCCATATTTAGTTGTTCCAAACTGACGTGCGCGATGATTCGTTTCAACTTCGACGCATCGAGCCCCAAGGCGATGGGCTAGAATCGGAATGAAGCGATGCATTTCGCCGTAGAGTTCGAGTTGTTGTGCGATATCGCGTTTGATGACTTTGAGCGTACACCCAAGGTCATGAATGGGGAAGCCGGTGACGCGAGAGATGATCCAGTTGGCAATTTTGGATGGTAGTTTTCGATTGATGAATGTGTCCTGGCGTCGGCGACGCCACCCATGAACCAAATCGAACCCGTCGTCGATTTTTTCAAGCATCATTGGAATGTCGCGCGGATCGTTCTGCAGGTCGCCGTCGATGGTGACCACAAGATCACTTGTCGCATTTTGGATACCTGCGTGCATGGCAGCTGTTTGCCCAAAATTGCGACGCAACAACACCAGCCTTAATCTCGGATTGGATGAAACGAGTTCCTTGAGGCGAGGAACCGTTTGATCGCGTGAACCATCATCGACGACGATCAACTCCCATTCTCTGGCAAGCTGAGACATCACGCCTGAAATTTCTTCGACCATCAGCCGGACGTTGTCTTCTTCGTTATAGACGGGGACAACGATCGATACGGAACTCATTTCCTGCGCAGCCATTTGCGGATTCCCAAAGAGACCAGTTCTTCCATGAACGTCTCGTGATTCTGCACTCTGCCCAATTTCCAGACAATCTCAGTTGTAAGGGAGCTAGCGTTTACGGGAAAAAATCGACAGACTGAACTGCTGGAAATCAAAAAACGTACCGAAATGCCGCATTCCCGAGTCGTCTTCGAGTTTTGCTCTCGCTTGATTATTATTAAAAGCACGTGATTTCTCGTATTCTCATCACGCGTAGAAGATCCCCACGAGTATTGAATTGTCCGAACCACAAAACGACTTGTTGCAAACCAAATCTGCCGATCGCCTTCAGCTGACGCAAACATCAGATGGCGATTTTGTCGTGAGTGGATGCGCTGAGATCCAGGAACGTTACCAAAAATACATTGGCGAAAAACGCATGAATTGGACCACGCACCTGAGCCTGCAAAGGCAACTCGGGTCGGGGGGTCAAGGGGTCGTGTTTCTCAGTCAACGTCGTGGTGCCGACGGGTTTACACTGCCAGTGGCGCTGAAGATTTTCTCACCTGATCGCTATCGGACCCCGGACGACTACGACGACGATATGACTCGGATCGGGGCGGTCGCCGGAATGGTCGCTCGAATTCAACATGACAATCTTTTGCTGGTCCACAATTTCCTGGACCGCGATCGCGTGAGAATGATGGTGATGGAATGGGTCGAGGGTTACGACCTTCGGCGATTATTGACTCCGCGATACTACGGTTACATTCATGAGCGATTTAGCGAACGGCAATGGAACCGTATGAATGATGTACTGGTTACTTCTGGTCCTGACCAACCTCGTTTCAAGCCGGGTGTCGCCATCGCCATCATTCACAGTTGCCTGAACGCACTTGGGGCGTTGCATCGAAATGGAATTGTTCACGCCGACATCAAGCCTGCGAATATCATGTT
This sequence comes from Pirellulaceae bacterium, assembly GCA_041399045.1. Classification (GTDB taxonomy): domain Bacteria; phylum Planctomycetota; class Planctomycetia; order Pirellulales; family Pirellulaceae; genus BJ22. Next base: position 281,564 of record JAWKTO010000004.1, read on the forward strand.
GAAACGAACGGGGCAGGCCAAGATCATTGATATCGGATCCGCATTTGAGTTGGATGCTCCGCCGCCACGACGCGCTTGCACACCTGCGTATGCTGCAATCGAAGTCTTGGAGGGACGGCCGAATTCACCGTTGGCGGATTTAGCAAGCCTCGGATATGTCACCGTGGAACTGCTGTCGGGGCGTGCCCTGTTTTCTGGTGAAAAGGATTTGGGGACGTTGCTCAAAAGCAAACGTGAATTGGGTGATCGCTTGCCGGAAGTGTTGCCCGATGAGGTTACCAGCAACGAGCTGTTGATGGGATTCATCCGAGGCTTGGTCGACGTTGAGCCTGCGAACCGTTTCCAATCGGCCGATGAAGCGGTGACAATGAAGGACGGTGCATCGGCATTCTTGCGACAGCTGATCAAGGGAGATATGGCCAGCGAATATCAAAATGATCTGCGGATCTGGATCGAGGAACTTCTCGAAATCGAAGCCGATTATCGTGACGGCTAACGTTTATTCGTACGATTGATTTTCTGAAAGTGACGCGTCGGCAATGGGAAGAGCGGGACTCGTAGCCTCGTCAACTACCCGAACTATCGAGCCGTCGTTTCAATAAGTTGACCGTACAGACGTAAGTTGGCCAGAGACGTAAGTTGGCCAGAGATGTAAGTTGGCCTCTCAGGCCGACATTCTTTAGTTGTTCAGGCCGACGTTCTTTGGCCTCTCAGGCCGACATTTTCATGGCTCCATTGGCATGCCGTCACCTTGCGATGGGAAGCGACGCACTCGGGACTCGTAGCCTCGTCCACTACCCCATGCCTACCCCTTGATCGGCCCGACAATTCGTTTCCGGTTGACTAGATGACAGACGCGATCGCTTGGCAAATCGTATCCAGATTGGAGCGGTTGACGCCGGCGATATTGATCCGCCCATTTTCGACCGCATAGATTGAATATTCATCGCGCAAACGAATGATTTGCTCGCGGCTCAAACCGGAAAAGCTGAACATGCCACGTTGGCGACGGATGTGCGAAAAATCTGCCGATGGTGCGAGTTCTGTCAAACGCTCAACAAACAGCTCTCGAATTTGAATGATTCGCGCGCGTACCTCAGCCAGTTCTTTCAACCATTCTTCCCGCAACGAATTGTCGGACAAGATCACATCAACGATCGCACCACCATGCATTGGTGGAGTCGAGTAAAACGTCCGAATGATCGACTTGATCTGGCTCAATACGGGTGCTCGTTCTGTGGTTTTTGCGACAACGGCTGTTACCGATCCCACGCGTTCGCCATACAGCCCCATGTTCTTTGAAAACGAACTACAAATCAGCCCCTCATGTCCCCTTTGAAACCACTCACGAATTGGCCAGGCGTCAATTTCGGTATCTTCTCCGAATCCTTGGTACGCGAAATCAAAAACAGGAAGTAAGCCTTGCGACTCCATGATCTGAAAAACCTCGCCCCAATGGTCCCTTTGCAAATCGAAACCGGTTGGGTTGTGACAGACAGTATGAAGTAGAACCGCATCACCCGATTGGGCATTGGCAAGAGCCGTTTTCATCGCGCCAAAATTCAAGTCCGTCCGTTCGGCGTTCAAATAATCGTAGGTCGCAAATTTCAAACCGGCCGCCGTATAGATCTGTGGGTGATTGGCCCATGTTGGCGTTCCCGCCCAAATCGTTTGCGCACCACAATTGTTTTTCGCGAGATCGCCAGCGATTCGGAGGGCGCCAGTGCCACCGGGAGTATGCGCCGTCGCAAATCGTCCTTCCAGAATTACGGGATGTTCGTTCCCTAAGATCAGCTTGGCAATTTTGGGAGCCAATTCCTGCGAGCCATCAATCGGCAAGTAGTTTTTGGTGTTTTCCAGACGCAAGATTTGTTGTTCAGCTTGCTTTACACATTGCATGATCGGAGTCGTCCCCGATTCATCCTGATAGGCACCAACCGTCAGATTGATTTTTTGAGGCTTTGGATCGTTTCGAAATGCCTCCATGATTCCAAACACCGGATCGGGAGGAGCGGATTTTACGTTTTCAAACATGACGATGCCATTTCGCAAAAATGAACTACCAATGCGTTCATCTTAGGCATCCAAATCGAAGTTCGAAAGGATAGCGCAACCGGCATTCCATGTTGCAATTTTCCACCGACTGAACAACAGCCACTGGGCAGTGATTTACGGTCCTAAGTGCACCAGAATCAATGACAAAACTTTCTGCCACGACGTCCAGTTTTGGTAAACAACGACGCCTCCGCACCGTTGAGCAAACAATTTACTCGTCATCCTTTTTCTTTGAATAGAACTGGGCAAGATCAGAGAACGAACGCATTGGTTTATCACCAGTCAACATCTCTTTGGTGATCGGAACCACAGGTTTTGGCTTGCCCGTTCGCTCATGTCGCTTCTTCTTGAAGTGGGACGGTTTTCCACTGTGTTTCCCAACAGGCTTGCCGCCATGTCGACCTTTGGGAGGGCCTCTACGTTCGCTTCGAGCTTCGTTCCGGGCTGGGCGGCCCGAGGAGTTCACATCGGAGGCATCGCGTCGAGGTCCTCGGCGATCCTGCTTCGGCGTGCCTGGTTTGACCGCCGTCAACTTCACGCGACGACGGGGCACATCCACTTCCTTGACCCATGTAATCAACGAATCGCCGACAGCAAAACTCTCGTACAAATCTTTGATAAAACCAGGTGAAAGTTCGCTGACGTGAACGAGACAACTGTAGCCCAGTCCAACGTCGACAAAGACCCCAAAGTCGACCACGTTGATGATTTGCGACTGGAGTTCCATTTCTGGTTGCAAATCCTCGATCTTGATAATTCCACTTCGGAAAACTGGTCGATCGCCATCGAAACGCGGGTCATGCGCTGGCCGTTTCAACGTCTCGACAATGTCGTGCATCATCATTTCGCCGACACCAAACTCTTTGGCCAAGTCGTCGATATTCAGTCCCGACAATTTCTGAACAACAGTTTGCGATTGAGAGTCCTCGGAACCTTCCCCAGTCGATGAAGCGTGGCGGGACTGATGCCATGTTGCCGCATCGACACCGATTTTATTAAGTACCTGTTCGGCAACCGCATAACTCTCGGGGTGAATTGCCGTTTCATCAAACGGCTGATCTCCGCCATAGACCCGCAGGAAACCGGCCGACTGCACAAACGTTGCGTCACCAATTCCCGGGATTTCTTTCAAGTCATTGCGGTTCTTGATGGGGTTTTCCTGTCGGTGCTCGATCAGTCGTCGCGCCGTCAGCTGATTCAAGCCGGCAACATAGCCCAAAAGCGCAGGACTGGCAGAAGCCGTGTTGACTCCGACGTAGTTCACGCAGGACTCGACGACTTCGTCCAAGGACTCGGCGAGATGCTTCGCCTTGATGTCATGTTGATACAAGCCGACACCAAGATTACCGGGAGCAATTTTAACCAGTTCCGATAAGGGATCGAGTAAACGCCTGCCGATGGAAACCGCACTGCGAACATTCGCTTGAACATCTGGCAATTCTTCCTTGCCGATTTCGCTGGTCGAATAAATGCTCGCGCCAGCTTCGTTCACGATGATGTACTTTACGGGCAGATCCGCGAGTTCATTGGCAATGGCGTCGGAGACCAATTTTTCGACCTCGCGGCACGCCGTGCCGTTCCCGATGGCGATAACGTTGGCCTGATGTTCTCTAATGATTTCTGCGAGACGCTTTCGATTCGTTTCCTTGCGTTGATCGTTGCCGACCACAGAGACCTTGTCGGAAGCGACCAGATTGCCATTCGGTTCGACGACGGCAATCGTGCAACCATTCTTGTAACCAGGGTCGATGGCCAAGACGCGTTCACCGCGAACCGGCGGTCGCAACAACAGACCTTTCAGGTTGTGTGCAAACACTTTGACTGCATGTCGTTCTGCCGCATCGGTCAACTCACGACGGACCTCGCGTTCCAAGCTGGGTAGGACCATTCGAGTTAACGCGTCTCGGGCACAGTCTTCCACGAATGATTTAAACGGGTGTTCCTCTGGGACCAACAACTTTAGCGCGATTTCGACAATTTTTTCATTGTCGACTTTCAATTTGACCTTCAGTTGCCCGCTTCGTTCCCCACGATTGATGGCGAGGACTCGATGATGAGGGATCTTCTTGATCGTTTCGGAGAAATTCTCGTAGTCAGCAAACGGATGTGGCGCAGCTTTTTTCTTCTTGCGTTTCTTTTTACGCTTCTTCTTGTCCGCCGAATCGGGACTGGCTTCAGGAGTTGCGGCGGAAGAGTCAGCGCTGTCAGGCGCCGGTAACTCGGTCACTCCTGCCGGTAACATGGGCACTCCTGCCCGTGACAAATGTGAAGCTTCCGAATTCGCTACGGTTTCCGACGTCGACTCCTCAATGGCGGCCACTTCGGGCACCAACGCTGGATTCGCTTCCGAATCCTCGGAATTTAGTGCGTTAGCGGTAGATTGAATTTGCCCTTCGGAGGAACTTGAATCCGATGCCTGTCCGCCAGCATCGGCTGCTTTGGAGAGCTCGGGTGTGTCAGTAGTTGCCGCGGGCGTATTGACCTCCGCTGCCTTTTCAACTTCGACGTCACCCGTATCCGGGCCAGTGGAATTTTCAGCCGCAGAGTTGTCAGCGGTGGAGTTGTCCGAAACGGACGACTCGTCCGTTTCGCTCGATTCGTTTTCCTCTGTGGCAGTTTGAACCAGTTTGCAGGTGAATTGCGCTGAACTCCAAATGATTTTTCGCAATTCGCGTCTAAGTTCACTTCGCTCGCTCAATCGTTCAGCGATTAAATAACCGACACCCGTGATGACGTCGTCGACTCCCCCCAATCCCTTGTCGACGCGAACGAACTCGGTTGCTCGATCCGTCAAGGCGACGTCGGCCTGTTCACCGTTGAAAATCTGGTTGGCCAACGGCTCAAGGCCTTGTTGCCGCGCTGTTAAAGCAAGCGATTGTTTTTTTGCTTTGAAAGGCAGGTAAAGGTCTTCGACTCGACGATTGTTCGTTGCCTTTTCGATTTCCGATTTCAATTCATCCGTCAGTTTGCCTTGAGATTCAATCGATTTCAGGACAAACGATTTGCGCTCACTCAACGCGCGCAATTCGCCGATTCGCTGTTTGATCGCTTGAATTTGTTCGGCATCCAGACCACCCGTCAGGTCCTTGCGAAATCGTGCAACGAAAGGAATCGCATTGCCTTCGTCGAGTAGTCGGACCGCCGCAGTGACTGAGGTAAGGGGTAATTTGAAATCACGAGCGATGACTGAAAGATCGTCAATCATTATTGAATTTTCACCTTGAGTAACTCGGCCAGTGCCGAAACCTGTCAGGCTGGTGGAAATCGCAGGTGCATCCCAAAGCGATCTGAAAACGAATAATCACCAAGCCAATGTTCATGAGCGCCAACCAATCCGGTTGAAGCCAACCGCATCCATTATGGTCGATCGCATGCAGGTTTTACAACGTCTCACGATTGTTTCGGTTGTTTTTGTTGGATTAGTTGTTCGGGATGAAACGAGATTGCGAGATGGAATCACTTTCAACTGCCATCCTGACCTGCAATTGCCGTCGCGTTTCGTCAATTTTTCGCGAACGGCACTGCATTGAGTTGAAACGTAACCAACAATTGCAAAACCCCGATCTCAGAACAATTCCACCGCTATTTTTAGACATGTCGTCGGTACCTGCATCGAAAAAGCTGACTTCGCAGTGTGATGCTCCCCAAAGTGGCCTTTCCACCGAATCCCTGGCCTTTGGCATCGCATTCGCCTTAATTCTCACCGTCGTCCAACGCGGATTGGGGGGCGTGCGCGGTCTGCTATTTTGTCGACTGATGAGCGATCAGGAATTGGGGCAATGGTCGATGATCAATTGTTTCCTCATGGCGCTTGCACCATTGGCCGTGCTCGGCTTGCCTGGCTCATTTGGAAAATTCGTTGAGCACTATTACCAGAATGGGCAGCTCAAGTCGTTTCTATGGAAGATTTCGCTCCTGTGTTGCCTTTCCACGTTGGGCGTGTCTGGCGCGATTGTGCTGTTCCCACGCTTCTTCAGCCAGCAGGTTCTTGGATCACCAGAGCAAACGACGCTGATGTATTGGATGGCAGGAACGCTTCTTTTCCTTACCTTGTCGAACTATCTGACAACATTGGTTGAATCGATGCGTCAGATTCGACTCGTCACCATCATGCGATTTGTGTCGGGAACGAGTTTCACCGTCTTCGGGATCTGGTTGTTGCTCGCCGTACCGATGGGCAGTTACTCGGCAATGATCGCCTTTCTGGCAAGTTGTATCTTGGGAACGTTGCCGGCGATTTGGTATTTATGGAAATGGAATCGCGGTGAAACGCAGCAAAGCGCTTTGTTGCCCTCAAGTCAACTTTGGGTTCGCTTGGCACCCTATGCATTTTGGTGGTGGTTGTCGAACATCATTCACAACGTATTCGAGTTTGCTGATCGCTACATGTTGATTCATTTCGCCAGCGACGATGCCGAATACACCCAGTCATTGGTGGGACAGTATCACAGCGGCCGAGTCATCCCCCTTTTAATGGTGGGCGTTGCGGCAATGTTGAGCGGACTGTTATTGCCCTACGTTGCCAAAAGCTGGGCTGACGGAAATATCGCCAAGGCGCGTGCACAGCTAAACTGGACGGTGAAACTATCAACGCTTGGGATGATGGGAGCGAACGTCGTCCTACTTGCTCTTGGCCCGTTTGTCTTTGATGTCTTGCTGGATGGCAAATTCAACGATGGATTGGCCGTTTTCCCGATGACCATGATGTATTGCACGTGGTTCAGCATTGCGACTCTTTCTCAGGATTTCTTGTGGGTGAGCGAGAAAGGAAAAATTGCAGTGCTGTCGCTGGGCGCTGGACTGCTGATCAACATTCTGTTCAATGCACTTTTGATTCCTACGTATGGTCTGTGGGGAGCTGTGATTGGTACATCGCTTGGAACGGCTTCGACCCTTTGTCTTTTGTTATGGGCCAATGCTCGATATGGTTGTCCGCCTGATTTGGGGTGTTGGGCGGCTGTGATCATGCCCATGATTTTGCTGTTGCCCACAAGTATCGCGACCGTGGTTTACATCGCTTTTGTGGCTCAGGCATTCAAGACCAGCTGGATCTTTGACCGTGAAGAAAAGCGACAAGTCGTTGATATGCTGCAGAAGGCACAGCGGAAAATGCTCCGCCGTTAACGTGAAACAAAATTAGCCGCGTTCATTGCCCCCGATCGGGCTTGCCCCGATGGTGCATTGGTTTGAAAACTCATGGGCGATAGCCCCCTCACCTCCCGCTGTTCTCCCCCGCAAAGCCGTGGACGAAGGGAGCAAGAGTTCAATGTTTCGATCCGGTCGAAGTCGCGTCTTTAGAATCCATTGCCGGAGCAGCGTCGCAGAGCCTCCTTGATCCGGCCTACCTTCTCCGCGCCTATGCCTCAAACGAAAAAATTGTGGGGGGGCAGCGATTGTTACACCACGAAGAACACGAAGAGCGCGAAGAAAATCAAACTCCGAGTCGCTGTTTTCTATTCCTGTTCTCAGTCTTGTTTAACATTGATCACGCAACCAGGGGACGCGATTTGGCAGATCGTCCCATTCCACCTTCGTGCTCTTCGTGTCCTTCGTGGTTCAAAGGTTCCCGAAGTGACACAAAAGTTGCGAGTGAACGGAAAATGAAGCAATTCACCATTTTTATTGAGCGGAGAATATGGGGACGGTGCTCTTGCAGTTCGCCCACCACTTCAAAGGAGGCGCGTAAGTCGGACAAAGCACACCGCTCTTCCGCCGACTCCAACAATACAAGCCCGCAGCGCCAGCAAGTGTGCGTACCTCATCACACGAAGTAGAGGAAGCGATGAGTCCCACACGTTAACGTCAAAACGTTCCCCTCGGACCTTGATTCAAAATTAGCCGCTTGTACAGCCCCCAATCGGGCTTGCCCCGATGGTGCATCGGTTTGATAACTAATAGACGACATGCCCCCTCATCACCTGCTGTTCTCCCGCGCAAAGCCGGGGGGAGGGAAGCCAGAGTTTAACGGGGCAATTCGGTCAAAGTCACTTCGTTAGAATCCATTGCCGGAGCAGCGTCGCAGAGCCTCCTTGATCCGGCCTACCTTCTACCCACTGATGCCTCGATCGAAATAATCTCGGCATCGAATTTTTTGCCACGAAGGACTCCGTCATTACTCCACAGCGCGCCATTCGGCTTGATAGGTCAGCCCCAGCTGCAGAATTTTCTGCAAGAGCTCCTCGTACTTCAGACCACTTGCCTCGGCTGATTCTGCAAAGTCTTCACCGAATGAAAGGTTGGGATTCGGATTAGCCTCCAAAACATAGATACGGCCGTCGTTCGTCACACGCAAATCGATTCGAGCGTAACCACTCAGACTCAAGCTGCGATAGACTCGCTTGCACGTGTTGACGATATTTCGTTCGAGAGCTGCGTCCAAGTCATTGGCCGCTTCCGTCACAATTCCCAACTTGTCCTGGTGTTTGTAGTCCCATTTGACTTTGGCGGTCGCGATCTGCGGCATGCCCTTGGGGGCCTTTGTGAATTTCAATTCCCAAACGGGAAACACAGTCAGTCGCCGGTTGCCGCAGATCCCAACATACATTTCGCGGCCATCGATAAATTCCTCGACGAGTGCGTCGGTGCGTAGTTCCTCGTGAATGTATCGCACGCGATCTTGCAGCGATTCATCGTTATACACGACTGAGGACTCCGTGATTCCCAAAGACGCTTCCTCCGAAACGCTCTTCACAATCATCGGGAACGCGATGCCCTTTGATTTCGTAATTTTCTTGCCAATGGGAGCGACAAAGAAGCCCGGTGTTCTGATTCGATGAAACGCCAGAATCTTCTTCGCCAGCGGCTTGTCGTGGGCTAGAAGCAGTCCGCGTGGATTACAACCTGTGTAAGGCTGTTTCATCAACTCCAGATAGCTGACGATATGTTGGTCGTAGACCCCGACGCCGTTGAATTCTTCAAGTAGATTGAAAGCAATATCAGGCTTGAACTCGGAAATGGCTCGCCGCAAGACCCCCAGATCGTCAAGTATCCCAAGTGGCATGACTTCGTGGCCGAGGTTGCGCAACGTTGCGACAACATCGTATTCCATCTTCCATTCCTGGATTTCCTCGTCGGAAAGGCCTTCAATCGAGTCGGGTGGCACGAGCGTTTCGTGCATTAAGACGACGACTCGGAGATTTTTCATCGTTGGGTCCGGTTCTACAATGCGACACGGTGCTGGCTGCCATGCAATGTATTCATTGTGACGGTCGTCACCATCGCAATCAACCGGTACTTGAGCGTCGCCGAGTCTCCAGAGGCAACCAATCGCAGGCGTTCGGAGCTCACGACCATTTTCTCAAGGACTTGGTGGACGTTGTAAAGGTTTTCTCCGGTCCATTGGGACACCACCCGACAAACTTCGGCGCGGTGTTTTTTCAAAAAACTGGCCGCGGAAACGGCACCTTGGGTCGCATGTGTCGAAAAAAGCTTGCGAAGATGGGTTTCAAACGTTTCTGGCTGGCAGTCAATTTCGAAACGCTCATGCAGTGCTCGGTAGTGTTCGCGAAGCGTGCGTGTGATTCCCGAGACTGATTCGATTCGGAGTCGTGACTTGACCTTGGGCAAGACGCCATCCAGTTCCGCCATCATCTCATCGACGAATTCAAGTTTATGCAGCCGCACTGCCAGCCGCGGTAATCGTTTTTCCAGCGTTTTCCCGGCGCCAACCAAACGGCAAATGTCTCCGCAAAGTCCTCGGATGGGTGACTTTGCGCGTACCAAGGCTCAAGGTGAGTTACAAAGCTCTTGCTGTTGGGGCGCGGGCGATAATATTCGGGGTACGGAGCAAAATAATTCCCGAACACTTCTCGATAACCCCGCTTGCGATGAAGGCGAAAGGCGGTGTCGATCGCATGTCCCGCTTCGTGACGAAGAATCTTCATCAACGAAGCCCGTGTGCCCCCTTCGACCTCTTTCATTTGGCGACGCTCAAGGCGTACCAGTCTGGGATGGGCCAAGTAAAAAGGAATTGCAATTCCGGGAATTCCATCTGGGCTGAACCACTCGTCGCTGAACCAGCAATGCGGTCGGGCCTTGATTCCGCGTTCGGCCAATTCCTCGTAGAGCTGTTCGATGGGTTCTGCCAAAGGTGAGGTTTCGATTTTGAGCCCGAGGTCGCAAATTCGACAATCCAGTAGTTGATCGTCAGTCAGGGCGTCGATTGCCTTCGAACTCAACGGCAGTTTGACTCGAGAAAGCGGGCTGTATTTTTTTTTCGTCATTAGGCTCGTCTATGAATCTAGGGACGTTTGCAAGAGCTCAAGAAACAGCGGTATCCTATTTGTTATCGGAAGCTTCAACAAAAACTTCCAAAAATTTTGATTGTGTGGCCAAAATGTTCTTAACTACTGCGTCAAAATACGCGGCATAGTAACGTTAGACATGTCAAGTTCCCCGTCTAGCGTTCAACGTTCAGCACCCAAGAGTTTCCTCAATGGCACATCCGTTATTCCCCAACCAACGAATCGGAAGAATAAATGACAACGGCAAGTATCAATACGATCCGGATTTTGACAAGCTGAAAAGACTCGCAAGTTGAAATTTTTTTGGGAGAGGAATGTGCGGCCACTGTGGCGATCTCAAGTCCCTCGATGACACAAAGCTGATGGCTGTTTTCTGTCAACTCGCCCATCTGAATTCCTTCGATGGCTCCGTTGTCGCCGCCGACAGTGAGGAAGCTCCCAAGAAGTGGAGGGAGTGGGATTTTCGAATCCTTAATCCCAGTCGTCATCGTCCATCAGCCCATCCACTTCTTTTCGTGTCATCATGAACCGTTCAATTCGATTGCATTGGCCAGTACGATGGTCAATGTCGAGAATGACACCGTTCATGCGAATGTCGTTTTTGGCGACTGGAAACGGAATAGGCCGAAACGACAATGTGGCCTGCATGACGTTTTCAATTTGCCTGCCAAGAATACTTTCGTGGGGCCCCGTCATCCCCAGATCACATTGAAAACCCGTTCCGCCTGGGAAAATTTGAGCATCCGCCGTGGGAACATGCGTGTGCGTTCCTAAAACTGCCGAGACTTTGCCGTCCAGATATCGCCCCATCAAGTATTTGTCGCTCGTTGCCTCGGCGTGGAAATCGACAATTCGAATCTTGACGTCTTCGGGAATTTCCTCCAGCACTCGCGTCGCCGCCTGAAACGGACAGTCAACAGGCTTCATAAAGACGCGTCCCATCAAACTGGTGAACGCAACCTGATGCCCCGACGCGGACTTAACAACCGCCCAGCTCTTGCCGGGAGCGTCGCTCGGGTAGTTTGCGGGCTTGACCATGCGATCACTTTTTTCCAGGACTTCCATGATGTCCTTTTTGCGATAGATATGATCACCCAGGGTAATACCGTCGACATCGGCTGCCAAAAGTTTTTTGTAAATCCCAGGCGTGATTCCCGAACCCCCATCGGAATTCTCAGCATTTACCAAAACCAAATCCAATGATTGTTGTCGCCGAAGTGAGGGTACTGCATCGACGACAATGTCGACACCAGAACGACCAACGATGTCACCCAAAAAAAGGACTCGCAATTTACTTCTTTCTATTCTCGATTTAAGTGAATCGCATCAAGCGATCCGTCGGACAGCTTTGATACCAGGTCCGAGACCATCGACACGCCGTTGGCTTTTTGCGCAAAACCGGCGTGTCAAAGATCGATTCGAAACTAACGTGCCACCTCGGTGAATCGCGATTCACGAATCACAGTGACTTTAATTTCGCCTGGATAGGCAAGACGTTGCTCGCAAGCCTCCGCAATGTCGCGTGCGACCTTCGCTGCCTTGGCATCGTCCGTATCTCGCGAGTTGACAATCACGCGTAATTCACGTCCGGCTTGAATGGCAAAGGCTTGCTGGACGCCCGACAACTCCAACGCGATCGCCTCCAATTCTTCCATTCGTTTGACGTAACGCTCAAGCGATTCTCGGCGTGCTCCCGGTCGCGAGGCGCTGCAGGCGTCCGCCGTTGCAACGACGACCGTGTACGGATGCTCGATCAGAATCTGGTCGTGATGCCCCAGGGCCGCATGAACCACTTCACTTCCCTCGTTGTGCCGTTTCAAAATGTCGGCACCGATTGCCGGATGCCCGCCTTCCATTTCATGATCCGCCGCCTTGCCAATGTCGTGAAGTAAACCGGCTCGGCGTGCAAGGTCACCGTCCAATCCGATCATTTCCGCGATCAACCCAGACAGAAACGCAACCTCGACACTGTGCCGCAAAACGTTCTGGCTATAGCTCGTACGAAAGTGAAGCCGCCCCAGCATTTCCAAGACACGGGGATGCAAGCTACGGACGTTTACTTCCTGACACGCTTCTTTTGCCTTTCGCAACATGAAATTTTCAATTTCCGAAGTCGTTTGCTTGACGATCTCTTCAATCCGACTCGGGTGAATCCTTCCATCAGAAATCAACTTGTCGAGCGATTGGCGTGCGACCTCACGTCGAACAGGATCAAACGCACTTACAATCACGACGCCCGGCGTATCGTCAATAATCAAGTCGACTCCCGTTTCCTTTTCAAACGCCCGGATATTGCGACCTTCACGGCCAATGATCCGCCCCTTCATGTCATCATTGGGGATGTCTACGGTGCTGGTCGTTGTTTCAGCAGTATGGGCGGCCGCAAAACGCTGACAGGCCATCAACACGATCTCACGTGATTTTTCATCACATTGTTCTTTGATCATTTGCTCGTGCTTTAGCAGCCGACCACCGACCTCGCCGGCAAGTTCATCTTCGAGGAGTTTCAACAGACGCTTGGTAGCCTCGTCTTTGTTTAGCCCGGTGATTCGGTGTAACTGGTCGCGTTGTTTCTCAAAAATCTCATCGAGATCCTTGGCTCGCGTTGTCGCTTGTTCTAACTTTGACTTCAAACGATTTTGTGTCTGCTGAACAATCGCTTCTTGTTTCCTCAAATCCTCAGCCTGTTGACTGAGTTGACTTTTTCGTTTGTCCAGATCTTTCGAACGCTCATGAGCTTCATCGCGAGCCTCATTGCGTTGCCGGTCGATCTCGGATTTGGCGTTCAGCTGTTTCTCTTTCGCCTTCAGCTCCGATTCCTTGATGATCGATTCGCCTTGGCGGGTCGCGTTGTCCAAAATCGAATTGGCTTTGGATTTGGCGTCGTTCTTGGTCAGATACCCGATCAACCAAAAACTTCCGGAACCTAAAATCAGGCCGATCAGGCCATAGATCCACTCGTTCATTAGTTTGCCTCAATTATCGTTGCACCAACGATCGGCTACGGTCGAGAATCAGAGCGCGTTGCTGTGGCGTCGATCGCGAACACATGTTGTGAGCTGGTCGCTCGCATGGTCAGCGATGATTCAGGTCAGATTAGAATTTCGAAAAAACGAATACTTGCCGCGTCATGGCTTTCGTAGACTGCTTGTCGAAACGCTTGGAAAGCACGGATGGGATACGCTGCGTGCGCAACCGGTCCAGCATGACCAAAGGGACGTCGACGTGACTTGAACGATTCCTGATATTCAAGCCGCACTCGCAAATCAAGATTTTGATTGCGTGCCGTGAACAACAACCGAATCGTCCTAACAGGATCCAATGCAGAAACAAACAGAAAAGCTCCGTACGACTTCGCATTGGCACCATGTCGTCGAACAGAAGCTGCCATCAACAACCTGAACCAGGTTGCCAAGGCAACAGTGACGACCAAAAGCAAAAACAACAGCATGGTATCAGCCGAAATCCGAAAAATGGGATCTCGAGAAATTCAAATCAAACTTGCCGAACAACGAATTATTGCTCCAACTCGAATCCGGGATACCCGATCAAGGTGTTTTTATGCAATGTTTCGCGTTTGCACCTCTCGCTCCTTCTCTTTTGAAGCGAAAAGCCTTGGTCAACATGGCCAAGATTTACGATACTATCAGATTCCAAAACCAGTTGGAACCAGTTAGCGTGCCAGCCTTTATGACTTTTTGTTTCCGGGATTCCCGGGCCGACGGGAAATGCTGCTGAACTTCGAAAAGATCAGTAAACGGACCGGCCACAACACTTGAACGGCAAACGGATCGAAAACGCGAATGAATCAATCGGACCTTGCCATCGCGACGGAAAAGCTCATCGAATCGGTCCTGAACATTTGGCCGATCTCTCATTGGGGTAATGCGCCAATTGTTGTGGGTGTTTCTGGAGGTGCCGATAGCGTCGCACTGATCCGAATCTTGGCAGACTTGAAGCAACGACACTGCCTGACAAACCAACTTTGTGTCGCCCATGTCAATCATGGCTTACGCGGCCAGGAATCCGACCAAGACGAAACGTTTGTACGGGATTTGGCCAAAAGTCTGTCAGAGCCTTTTTACCCAATGAAAATGGACGCGAAAAATCACCCGGAAGATTCCGGGGAAGCGTTTTTGCGCGAACAGCCTAGCTATGCATTCTTTCGCCAACTGGCTTCGGAGACGGGGGCAAGGCACGTCGTATTTGCTCACCATCGTGACGACCAGGTTGAGACGTTTCTTTTTCGACTATTCCGTGGATCATCGCTTTCCGGCTTGTGCGGAATTCCGTCAGCACGTGAATTGGGACCAGGAACGACTTTAATTCGGCCATTTTTGAAAACGCCGAAAAGCGATCTGCTGACCTACCTGATACTTTTGCAACAACCGAATCGCGAGGATTGGTCAAATCACGAATCAATCTACACACGGAATTTTGTGAGGAACGAATTGTTGCCGCTTCTGGACCAGCGATTTGGCCGAGGAGTCGCAGAGCGACTTTCCTTACTCCAAGACGAGATGAGCGAGCTCGACGACTTTCTAATGAATTTTCTCAAAACTCTGCCAACGCCCATTGAATCCTCACACGTGTACTCTGATCGGCTTGGAAGCTTTAAGGTAACGGTAAATCTGAACGTTTTGTCCAAATGGCCCAAATGGGGACAACGTCGTTTTTTTTCCGAACTTTGGAAAACGAACGGCTGGCCCATGCAGGCAATGACACGAAAACATTGGCAGCAACTAGCAGATCTTGTCGTGGGAGACCGAGCAACTGATGAAGAAAAATTGCAACTGCCCGGCGGCGTAACTGGCTGTCGTCAGAACGAACGTTTGCTCCTGACGCACAAGGTCACGCCCTTTGGTGACGCTTCATCTCTTTAGAGATTGAGACGACAAACTACAATGAAGACGTCACGCTAGATTTAGGGAGAATTAATGACACGCGTTCTGGTTACCGGAGCCAATGGCTTCCTTGGGTTCAACCTCGTCAATCGACTCTTGGAACACGGATATCAAGTCCGAGCACTCGTTCGTGGAAACAACGAAGCGTTGAAAAGCCTTGGAGTCGAGGTCGTATTCGGCGACCTGCGCAATGCAGAAACCGCTCGAATGGCCTGCAAAGACATGGAGACCGTATTTCATGTTGCGGCAGTGTCCGGCATCTGGGGAACTTGGAAGCACTATCACAGTGCGAATACGATCGCGACTCGACTTGTCGTAGAAGCGTGCCGTGAACGTGGCGTTCGAAAGATGGTCTATACAAGCAGCCCGAGTGTAACGTTTGACGGATCGCACCAAATCAACGTTGACGAGTCCGCGCCGTACGCAAAAAAATTCCTTTGCCATTACCCTCAGTCCAAGGCACTCGCTGAACGCTTTGTTCTGGATTCAAACGACGAAGCGACTTTGATGACCTGCGCGCTGCGGCCGCATTTGATCTGGGGCCCGCGAGACCACCATCTCATTCCACGGCTCATTGACCGCGCAAAACAAAACAAACTGATGCGTGTCGGAGACGGTACCAACCTGGTGGACAATATTTACGTCGACAACGCCGCTGTTGCTCACATCCAGGCTGCCGAGGCGATGCGTCCCGGGTCTCCCGTTTGTGGATCGGCCTATTTCCTTTCGCAAGACGAGCCGGTGAGCTGCTGGGATTGGATCAACGACATTCTGAAACTCGCTGGACTTCCCCGAATTCGAAAATCGATTTCGTATCGTTGGGCTTACCGTCTAGGCTTCATGCTGGAAACCTATCACGAAACGTTCAACATTTCGCGTGAGCCTCGCATGACACGTTTTCTGGCTGCACAACTGGCCAAGTCTCACTATTTTGATATCAGCCGCGCGAAACGGGATTTTGGCTATTACCCAGCTGTATCAATTGACGAAGGCATGAAGCGATTGGAATCATCGCTGAAGGCGTAAATTACAGAAACGGTTCGACAAAACAGGATGTATTCGATGTTTCGCTAATCGACGGGTGAGACATTCAGCCCACAACAGCAATAAACAATTACATGCATCGAAAACATAAACGTACTGCATCAAAAAGAAAAAGGCACCGAAACCAGGGTGCCTTTATCATGCTCTGAAAATTCTTGGAAACGAAATTTACAGCTGGTACATTTTCAACTTTTCCAATGCTTCAATCGCTGTATCGATGCTTCCAGCGTCCTTGGCAAATGCAGCAGCATTGGCAATCAAGTCGCCGTTTGAATTCGCTGCCTTGGAACCTTTCTTGCGTCCGCGTGCTTTGGGGGCCGAATCAGAGTCGGCATTTTTCCATTTGGACTTGGTCATCGCGAAATAGCCACCGCTGATTCCATACTTTGCCAAACTGCTCTCCGCAGAACCCCAAGTAGCATCTGGGTTTTTTGTTAGAAAGTCGCGTACGCGCGCTGCTTTATTCATTTTTGCCATCGATTAATCCATTTCTATTGAGAAAAGAGTTAGGAGTTGTATCCGACGAGACATTATAACAAAGCACAAACGAATGTGAAGATTTTATCTTGAGGCACAATCACATTCACTTCTATATGGCACTGCAGAAGAATGAGGATATCAAGACTACCCAAACGACGAACGTCTAGAAAAAAATCCAGTCAACCAAGCAGTCAAACGATTGCACGAATGCGCGAGGAAACTGATGTTGTCGCAATCACTGCAATGCGACCGGTACAATTTGTCGCGATGTAGAACTGAGACAAGAATGAACCGTCCGGGATGTTTTTCAAAGAATGTTTTGGATGAATTCGCTTTTGAATGGCGTTTGAAGGTGGCCGATACAAGGTCATCGCGAGAGCTATTCAATTGTTTAGTTGGCTCCATGCCCGCACCGGCTGTGTTCAAGTTGAGAAAGCTTTTTGAGTTTGATGGATGCAGTTCAGCGACAGCGGCCTCGATTTATATTGTGAGAAAAAGCGCACGCAACCGATCACTCAAATGTTTTTCTTGAGTAGCACCAGTCCGCATCAGTGATTCAAGACTCGGAAATGTTGCCTGAATTAATCTCCACCAAAAAATTCGTTTGAACGTGGCAATCCGATCGCGATTCGTCTGCGATTCTCGGAAATTCGTGTCGTTAGTTGAGAATTGTCGATTTGGGCCCAAATTGCCGGGTTTTGTCGCCAGCCCGTTGCCAATCCGGGGTCAAAAAGGTATTGTTTTAAGGCGCGTTTCTGTAAGCAATTCGGCATTTTTTCACATGATTTCTTTGGCAAATCACCGCGATTTACCTGATGAACAACGTGTCGTCATGACCGGGATCGGTTTGACGGCTCCCAACGGCAATTCGTTGTCGGGTTGCGCGATGCGCTTTTGGCCGGCCGAAGCGGTGTGAAACCGTATGAAATCCGCTATTTCGGCAAAACGCTCGCGGGAATCTGCGATTTTGAGCTGACTCGTCACCAATCCCGCAAGGACGCTCGGCGAGGAACGCGAGCTGGAAGCGTCGAGTTTTCTGTGCCAACGAAGCGATGCTCGATAGCGGCTTGGACTGGGAAAACATCGACAAAGACAATGTCGGAATCTACATCGGGGTGACGGAACACGGAAACGTCGAAACCGAAAGCGAAATCTATCAAATCAAAGATTACGACTACGACACCAGTTTCTGGTCGCATCACCACAACCCGCGCACGGTCGCTAACAACCCTGCAGGCGAAATCGCTTTAAACATGGGCATCACCGGCCCGCATTACACAATCGGCGCCGCTTGTGCCGCCGGCAACGCGGGACTGATTCAAGGTGTCCAGATGCTTCGATTGGGCGAATGCGATGTCGCGTTTGCCGGAGGAGTTTCCGAAAGCATTCACACGTTTGGTATCTTCGCCGGATTTGCAAGCCAAGGTGCTTTGGCAACTCATGAGGATCCAACCAAGGCCTCGCGTCCATTCGACAAACAACGCAATGGAATCGTCGTTTCCGAAGGTGGCTGCATCTATGTCCTTGAGCGATTGAGTGACGCCAAGAAACGCGGGGCAAAAATCTACGCCGAGATCGTAGGTTACGCAATCAACACAGACGCAACTGATTTTGTGTTGCCAAATCCTGAACGTCAGGCTCAGTGCATGCGTAAGGCTTTGCGCGTTGCTGGAATCGCTCCCGAACAAATCAACATTGTCAGCACGCATGCCACCGGGACAACCAACGGCGATATTTTGGAATGCGAAGCCGTTCGCAATGTGTTTGGCAAATCCGAGAATACATTGATCAACAACGCCAAGAGTTTCATTGGCCATTCGATGGGTGCCGCAGGGGCAATCGAGTTGGCAGGAAATCTGCCGTCATTCAATGACAGGCATGTTCATGCAACGATCAATGTTGACGAGTTGGACGAACAATGTGCAATGGATGGGCTGGTGCTGAACCAACCGCGCGAAGTTGATTCCGTTGATTACATTTTAAATAATTCCTTCGGCATGCTGGGGATCAACTCAGCGCTGATTGTAAAACGATATTAATACTGAAATTGAAGTGACTTTTTCTGCAGGAGTTTAAGCCACAATGGCACCAGAAGAAATTCGCCAGGCGATTATCGATATTCTCAGTGACATTGCCCCAGACGAAGACTTGAGTGGGCTGGACGATTCGGTGAGTTTCCGTGAGCAAATGGAGCTGGACAGCATGGACTTCCTGGATATCGTCATGGAACTGCGCAAGCGATACCGCGTTCAGGTGCCGGAAGAGGATTACACCCAATTGGCTTCGATGGAGTCAACGGTCAAGTACCTGGAACCCAAAATGGCAAACGTTCCTGCATAGGAATCGTCTTTGATTTGAAGTCGGAGAGTGCCAGCCAGTTTCGTCGTTGAGCGTTATTGAAAGTCTTCGCGACTTTGGCTGACGTTGAACAGTGCATAAAACAATGCGTAGTGGACGAGGCCACGAGCCCGGAAGTTGGGCAAAACATCGAATTTAATTCACAAGCCCAATTGCCAAATCAAAAACTGGAACATTGGGAGATCTGGGATGCGGTTCAGCGTGGCTGGCCGCTTTCTTTTTTTGTGTCATCCATCAGTACATCTGGATTCTTTTCATGAGCGACGAATTGCGAAATTCAGAAACGACGCAATCGTCGTCGCCCGAGATTGCTCAAACGGCAAACGAATCCGAAGCGATGTACGACACAATCATCATTGGCGGCGGGATGTCTGGAATCGCAGCCGGAATCCGCCTTGCCTACTACGATCAACGTGTTTGCCTGCTGGAAAAACACAACACGATCGGCGGTTTGAATTCGTTCTACCGAATGAATCGGCGCGATTTTGATGTCGGACTTCATGCGGTCACGAACTTCACGGAGAAGGGAGCGAAGAAAGGACCGTTTTCGCGAATTCTCAAACAACTTCGCTTCAAATGGGAAGACTTCGCACTGGCCCCGCAACGCCGATCAACCATTGCCTTCCCGTCGCGATCGCTTTCGTTTGACAACAACATCGAGTTATTGACATCGGAAATTGAACGCGAGTTTCCCGAGTGTCGTGACCGTTGGCAAAACTTGTTGGGGCAAATCACTGATTACGACGATCTCGATCAAGATGCGTTTGAAGTGTCGGCGCGCGAGCGTCTCCAAGAGCTGTTGGGCGAACCACTTTTGATCAATATGCTGCTTTGTCCGTTGATGTGGTACGGCAACCCGCGCGAACACGACATGGCCTGGGGGCAGTTTTGCATCATGTTCCGCAGCATCTTCCTCGAAGGTTTTGCGCGACCTTACAAAGGCGTACGACTGATACTCAAAAACCTCATCAAAAAGTTTCGCTCTCTTGGCGGTGAGTTGAAACTGAGGCACGGCGTCGCGCGAATCATGACCGAAAACGGTCGAGCGATCGGCGTGGAATTGGAAGACGGTCGCAAATTGTATGGTAAACGCATCCTGTCTTCGGCGGGACATTTGGAAACGTTGCGTATGTGTGACGACGTCAGTGAACCAGACCCGAGAATTGCAGGGCAGATGTCGTTTATCGAATCGATTTCCGTCCTCGATCGCCAGCCTGAAAAAATTGGATACAACGACACGATCGTTTTCTTCAACGACTCGGACGATTTTCACTGGACGCCACCTGCAGATGACCTTTGCGATGTGCGAACAGGAGTGGTTTGCTCCCCGAACAACTATCTGTACGACGAAAGCGATGGGGACCTCCCGGAAGGCGTCATTCGGTTGACCACGATCGCGAGTTATCCGCGCTGGAGCGCGTTGAGTGACGACCAATATCGCATCGAGAAACTGCGCTGGTATGATCGTTCGATTGAGTCGTGTGTGAGGTTCATCCCTGATTTTCGACCCTATGTTGTCGACACGGATATGTTTACGCCGACGACCATTCGGCGATTCACATGGCACGACAACGGCGCCGTTTATGGTGCGCCGGACAAAAAACTGGACGGCACAACGCACTTGCCCAACGTGTTCCTTTGCGGCACGGACCAGGGTTTCGTCGGAATCATTGGTGCCATGATGAGCGGAATCTCGATGGCAAATATCCATTGCCTTCGCGATCCCTGATTGAAAAATCTGCGTTGTGGTTGTTTGCACCGGCATGAAAGCAATGGGTGCCAATCGAATCATTTTGTTTTAAGTTGACTGGGAAACATGCCAAAAGATTTTTTGAAAGGCGCGGCGGGCCACTACGACGTTGTGGTGATTGGTAGTGGTTTGGGCGGGCTGACGGCGGCGAATATTTTGGCGCGTGAAGGTCGCTCGGTTTTGCTGCTGGAGCAACATTACAAACTCGGCGGACTTGCCACCTGGTTCAAACGCCCCGGCGGCCATCTGTTCGACATTTCGCTACATGGTTTCCCGCACGGCATGATCAAGAGTTGCCGTCGGTATTGGACCCAGGAAATTGCGGACTCAATTGTTCAATTGGAAAACGTTCGCTTCGACAATCCGATGTTTTCACTAACCACATCGTTCAATCGAAACGACTTCACGCGATTGCTGGTGGAACAGTTTCAAGTCGATGCAGCGGCCGTTGATGCCTTTTTCAATACGGCTCGTGGAATGAACTTCTACGATGACCAGGCGATGACGACCGGTGAGTTGTTCGAAAAATTCTTTCCGGGCCGAGAAGATGTGATTCGGTTATTGATGGAACCAATCACCTATGCAAACGGCTCAACCCTTGAGGATCCAGCGATCACCTATGGAATTGTGTTTTCCAATTTCATGTCCAAGGGCGTTTTTACGTTTCAAGGGGGAACCGATCACCTTGTGAAGTCCATGGAAGCGGAGATGATTCGCAACGGCGTGGATATCCGAATCAATTGCGACGTGGAGCGTATCAACGTTGTTAACGGACGCGTGCAATCGGTTCTGGTCAATGGTCGGGAGATTCGTTGCGACGCGGTTGTATCCAACGCCAACCTGCGGGGCACGATCTTCAACATGGTTGGTGAAGACAAATTCGACCGCGACTTTGTTGACGAAGCCAATGCTGTCCGCCTCAACAATTCCAGCACTCAGGTCTATATGGCCCTTCATCCGGACGAAACCGTGGAACGCGATACGGGCGATTTATTGTTCTGCAGCACCGCGCCGCTTTTCCGAACCAACCTGTTGTTAAGTCGCGATATTACCAGCCGTACATTTTCGTTTTATTACCCCGACATTCGACCGGAAAAACCAGAACGTTATCTGATCGTTTCCAGTACCAACGCGAACTATGACGACTGGGCCAATCTCAACGAGCAGGAATACGAGGCAAGTAAACAGGATTTGATTGAGGACACGCTCAATCACTTGGAGAAATACCTGCCGAATTGCCGTGAGAAGATTGCTCCTGTCGAGGCAGCAACGCCGAAAACATTTGAGCACTACACCAAACACATTGCCGGTTCCAGTTTTGGAACGAAGTTTGAGGGTTTGGCGGTCAGTCGAAAATTGCCAGAACAAGTTCCCGGACTTTACCATGCCGGCAGTTGCGGGATCATCATGTCGGGCTGGCTGGGAACGATCAACTACGGTGTGATTGTTGCAAACGATGTGAGCAACTACCTTTCAAAACCATCAGCGTTGCCTTCGGCAGCGAATCAATAAATTCAAACTAAGGCTATTCATCGATGACGATTGAAGAAATCAAAAGTATTTTACCCCACCGCGAGCCCATGTTGCTGGTGGACCGTATCATTGAACGGGGCGAGGACAAAATCGTGTGTGAAAAAGATTTTCACGCAGACGAGTTTTTCTTCCAGGGCCACTATCCGGATTTTCCAATTGTTCCTGGCGTCATCCTCTGCGAATGTGCTGCGCAATCCGGCGCAATTCTGTTGTCCAAGTACATTGAAACGGATTCCGACACGGTTCCCGTTTTGACGCGCATGAAAGATATCAAATTCAAACGCATGGTCCGCCCTGGCGAAACGATTCGCGTTTCGGCAACTCTCGACGACAAGATGCTGAACGCTTATTTCTTGTCAGCCACAGTAATGGTCGGTGACGAACTGGCGGCTCGGGTCAGCTACGCCTGCTCCCTTGCACCGCGCGGCAAATAACGTCAACCTCGGCTCACCGATGTGTTGCCGGAAATTGTTTGATGGAGGCTGAACCATGGATTTTCTGCAACTAGAAGGCAAAAACGTTGTCGTCTTTGGCGTTGCCAACAAGAAAAGCGTCGCGTGGCATGTTGGTCAAACGCTGGAGGAATCCGGTGCCAAAGTGATTTACGTCGTGCGCAGTGAACAACGACGTGAATCCACTGCAAAGCTACTTGCCGACCGCCCGGTCTATGTTTGCGATGTGGAATTCGAAGATCAAATCGAACAGGTCGCCAAAGATATTGAACGCGACCACGGAACGATCCAGGGGCTTGTGCATTCCATTGCCTTTGCGGATTACGAAGGAGGCATGAAGCCGTTTCACGAGACGGGTAAAAAACAGTTTTTGCGCACGGTCGACATCAGTTGCTACTCGTTCATTTCGATCTGCAACCATTTCAAGAATCTTCTCGCCAACGACGCATCGGTCATTACCATTTCCATTTCGACAACAAAAATGGCGAGCGAGAATTACGGTTTCATGGCTCCCGTGAAAGCTGCCCTTGAGTCGTCACTGGTGTTTCTGACCAAGAGCTTCAGCTCGTTTTCCCAGGTGCGGTTTAACGCGGTATCACCCGGGCTACTTAAGACTTCTGCATCCGCAGGAATCCCCGGCTACGTCGATGCCTACCTGTTCGCGGAACAAGTGATACCTCGCGGCAAAGCTGTAACGACGCAGGAAGTTGCCAATGTGGCGGCGTTCATGATCTCGCCACGTTCATCCGGGATTAACGGCCAATCCATCGTCATCGACTCGGCGATGGCGATCAATTATTTCGACGCCAGCATCGTCAGCAAAGTTGTCAATGCCGCGGACTAAAAATTGTTCTTTCCTGCATCAATTTGCTTGTAAATAAATGAAGCCGTCAAGTTTTAAACTTGGCGGCCTCTTTTTTTGCCGAGTTGAAATCAATCAGCGACTACAAATTGCCGCGTCGTTCCTGTTCCAACTCCAACGATTCAAACAACGCCTTGAAGTTTCCTTTGCCAAAGCTCTCACTTCCTCTTCGGCAAATGATCTCAAAGAACAATGTTGGGCGATCCTGCAATGGCTTCGTAAAAATCTGCAGCAGGTAGCCCTTGTCGTCGCGGTCAATCAGGATTTTCAAGTCCTTGACAATCTCATTGTCCTCGGCAATTTCACCAACGCGATCCCAAACGACATCATAGTATTCGTCTGGAATTCGAAGGAAGTCCACGCCGCGTTGACGTAGTCGACCGACGGTATGCAGTTCGTCTTTGGTTAGCAGTGCGAGGTGCTGAATCCCTGGTGTGTTGTTGTGCCAATCCAGATATTCTTGAATCTGACTTTTTCGCTTCCCAGGTGCTGGTTCATTGATTGGAATTTTGATCAGTTCGCGACCGGAGTCCATAACCTTGGACATCAACGACGAGTACTCGGTCGAAATATCCTTGTCATCAAAATGTTTGAAAAGGTTGAAGTCGAGAATGTCCGAATACCAATCGACCCAGTAATCCATTTTGCCGAGTTCAACGTTGGCAACGCAGTGGTCAACGTAAAACAGGCCAACAGGATTTTTTCGATTGTATTCGTTTATTGCCAGGTCCGTGATCTTCGCGAACTTGGGCATGAACTGCCCGCGTTCCTTGACCTTGTCCAGCGCGTACGATCCTGTTCGCGAAACGAACGAGTGAACAACGCGTCCCATGGCCTTGATCCCGGCCATCACGACTGTTCCGTTTTCGTCGGTTACTTCGTATGGTTCGTAAGCGGATTCGGCCCCGCGTTTGAGCGATTCCTGATAAGCGGCCTCTGCGCTATCGACGGTAAACGCAATATCCTTAATACCATCTCCATACAGCGCGACTTCATTGTGATGAGGGTGGTTGGGCGTCAGCCCCGTGGAGATCAGAAAGCGAATGTTGCCTTGAGTCACGAGGTAACTGGCTTCTTCACGCGAGCCTGTCGTCAAGTCGCTGATTTGTTCAATCTCGAAGCCAAAACTCTGCGAATAAAAATAAGCCGACTGTTTCGCATTGCCGACGATGAACCGAACGTGGTCAACGTCGATCAACCGTAACGGGTCACGTTTGCCGCTGGCGGACGCCTGCGTATTGGGTGCACTCGAGGTACTCATTATCAACTGTCCTAAAAGGTGTATTTGGAAACTGAGAATTTGGGAAGGGAATCGCCCGCGTTATTCGCGATTTGGCGACGACTTCACCGCCATCAATGGTCAATGGGTCCGAATGTCCCTGCAACCTAAATTTCGCCCAATTAGGCCGTTCGGTCAACCGCTCAAAGCACCAAATGGCGAGGTCGTAATGCGAACAATTGACTTGAATCACGCGACGGAAATGGGGAATTCCCCTGAAAACGCAACTGAGCACCAAAGCGGATGCCCAAACGAAGAAAGGCTGGATTCGTCGATCAATGAGCGGATTCGTGCCGCGTCTCTAACTGGAAAGAGATTGGATTTCGCCAACGAGTTCATTCAGTTTTCCGGAACGGCGAATTTGATCTGCAACTCGCAAACGCCCTTTGGCCGTATGGATGCGAACGCGACGTAATTCATTTTCCATGTGTTTGCACCAGAACGAGACTTCCATCGGCTCGAATCCCAGGACCTCGGCGCCTTCATGGTCACGTCGATATCGCACCATGAATTTGATGCTTCGCTGGTTTTCCGGGTCGTTCCAATTTGAAATCATCGTGTTCACGACAAATCCTCGAGTTCATTCGAATTGCGGCAATTGATTTGAAGCAATACCCCCGCTCTGGGGTTGCAACATTAAAGAATTCGGTATCTGTGTCCCCGAAAAACCAGTCCATTCTGTTTAGAACGCTCGAATAGGCAAGGCCAATATTTGTTCAGCGAGAGATTCCTTGCCTTTACAAGTCGTATTTGCATGGAAATCCTACACGTTGATGGCACCCAAAATGCCTTTGCGGTGCAAGACAAATGGCCGGAAATCGATAAAATGAAGTTTCGCACAAGTGATCAAACGTGGTGTGTTTTTATGAACAAAGCCGCGAGTGACTTTCGTAAAAACTCTGGAATTTGTTGAAATAACCGCTTTGGAAACCCATGAAACAGCCTTTTCCAATCCACGTGATCCTCGGTTTGCTTATTGCCGTGTGCACATTGTCGGTGGTTGGTTGCAAACCCGAACAAGACTCCTCAGAAACATCCCCCGTATCTTCCGCCCCCCAACAGGTCACTTTGCACGTGCTGACCGTCGACGATGAAGTTTTTGCGCCCCTAATCAAGCGTTATTGGACGGCGGAAGGCAACCTGGAACCCGTAGTTACAAATGTTTCGTCTACAGATTTTCTGGCAACCGATTTTCAACTGCCTGATGATTGCGATGTTATTGTTTTTCCGACATCTCAATTTGTCGAGTTAGTAACGCGAAATCGACTTGCGGAAATTTCCTCGGAGCTGTTAGACAAATTCGATTATCGTAAAGAGACCGTATTTAGTCATTTAAAAACTGAATTGCCGCAAATCAATCGAGCCACCTTTGCTGTGCCGCTTGGAAGTCCGCAGATGTGCCTCATGTATCGTAATGATATTCTGCAAGGCCTTGGCATCGACGCTCCCAGCAGCTGGGATGAATTCCGGGAACTGCTACAGACGCGTCAACAGGCAGACTCGAAACTTGACTTGGTTCTGCTGGAACCGTTGGCCGGAGACTGGGCCGCTCACAGCTTTTTGACAAGGGTTGCGAGTCGAGTTAGGGGAGCGGGACGTATCTCGACGCTGATCGATGTCGAGACGGCGAAACCGTTGATTGGCGGGGAGCCATTTGTTTCCACACTGCAAGAAATGGTGGAGCAATACCCACAGGCCCCTAGCGAATTCCTTGCACCGGCCGACGTGTTTCGTGCGATATGCGATGGGAAGGCCGAAATAGCATTGGGATGGCCATCGGTCAATTTTGATGCCTTGTCTTCTGAATCTTCGCAACAGATTCGCATTGCGCGAGTTCCTGGCAGCAAACGTTGGTATGACCCCAGCAACAGTCGTTGGTTTGACCGAGATGACGATGGGCAAACGTATTTTGACTATATTGGCTTTGAAGGGCGCATGGCCGGAATTTCCAAAAACAGCCGTTACCTGGAAGAGGCAACTCGATTCGCTGCCTGGCTGAGTGGAAACGAGGCTAGTCGAAAAATTGGAATCGAGTCCAACGCAACTTCGATTTACCGCTCGAGCCAAATGGGTGCGGCAAGTGCCTGGGCTGGCGATGCTCTCAGCGATGAAGCAGCGCTGCAATATTTTGAAGCCCTAATGGACTCCAATCGCGATCGACTTTGCTTTTTATTTCCCCGCGTGCCCAACCAGGCTGACTACGTTAGTTCATTGGCAGAGGCAGTTCGGTCGGCCCTCACACGTGAGAAAACGGTAGAATCGGCACTGGCTACTGCGGCCGAAAAATGGAGTGAATTGATTGAAAAGACTGGCGTCGACGAGGTCCGAAAATGGACCCTTGCCGGTGAAAATTTTTAGTGGCATGTAAAATGTTAGCTGGTCATCTGGCTAACATCGTATGCATTCTTTCCAGGTTTCCCACAATGAACGAATCTACATTTGAAGGTTCCGACTCGGACCAGATCACCAAGGACTCGTCCGTCAATGAAGGCATTGTTGGCAATTCATCTTCGGTTGCATCGATTTCGAAAATCGGGCGCTTTCAGATTGTGGAACGCCTTGGCAAAGGCGGATTTGGGACTGTCTATCTGGCGAATGACCCAGACTTGATCCGACGGGTTGCGATCAAGGTTCCGCGTTGGGATCGACCTCTCGATGAAGCCTCCAAGGAACGGTTTCTGCTGGAAGGCCAGTTGCTGGCGAAGGCCTCGCATCCCTCAATCGTCGGTGTCTACGATGTGGGCGTTTCCGAGGAGGGGATTCCTTATGTTGTCATGCAATTCATCGAGGGAATTACGCTTTCCAAAGCCATCACTTCATCGCCGCTTGCTCAACATGAAGTCCTGAAATTATTGCTTCAAATTGCGGAAGCATTGCAGCATGCCCATAAGGTCGGTTTGGTCCATCGCGACTTCAAACCCGGGAATGTCATCCTCGGCATTGACCAACGAATTCATCTGGTCGACTTTGGACTCGCCTTGCATGATGACTTGGTATTCGACGACGGCGAAGAAGGGCACATCGCCGGCACTCCTACATTCATGGCACCGGAGCAAATCCGCGGCGAGAATCATTTGATCAACGGTCAGACCGACATTTGGGCGTTTGGTGTGACGATGTATTTATTGCTGGTTGGCCAAATGCCTTTTCGCGGCGCAGATCGAAAAGAGTTGATCAAAGCAATTTGTTACAAAAACCCCCGTCCACTTCGCCAACTGGATGAGTCGATTCCCAGAGAGCTGGAACGTATCTGCTTACATTGTTTGGAAAAATTGATCGACGATCGCTATCGTTCAATGGCGGATGTGATCGAAGAATTGACAAATTACTCTCTTGAACTGTCTCGCGACGACAAAGCAAAATCGGGCTCGGCAAACGTGGCTTTGAAAAAACTGGAAACGGAGACCAGTGCCCAACCAACCAATCAATCAGATGCACCGATTCTCAACACAAAAGCTCCGTTGACAACTTCAGGTGGCAACTCGACTCACAAGGTTGACTTGACTGAGATAGCAATCGTTCCCAAAGGTCTTCGTGCATTCGACCAGAACGATCATGAGTTTTTCCTTTCGCTGTTACCCGGTCCCTACGATCGAAACGGAATCGCTGAATCGATCCGTTTTTGGGCGTCCCGAGTCGACGCCATGGAACAAGTCGAGCCCATTCCCTTTGGCTTGATCTACGGACCATCAGGCTGCGGCAAGAGTTCGTATGTGCGCGCGGGTTTGTTGCCCATACTCTCAAATCATGTTGTGCCGGTTTATGTTGATTGCACAACCGACGATTTGTCGGCTCGCGCCGCCGAATGTGTACGAAGAGAAATCGATGATGTGCCTGATGTTCCGCTGAGCGAGATCATTCGGCGAGTCCGGCACGGAGAATTCTTGAATCATCAAGACAAGTTACTTCTCGTATTCGATCAATTTGAGCAATGGCTTCATCAAGCCAATCGGTTCGACGATGATCCATTCACCTTGGCTATGCGGCAATGTGATCCGAAGCGTGTGCAAGCCTTGTTTTTGATTCGCGATGATTTCTGGATGAGCGCTTCGCAATTTTTCCGTTGTCTGGAAGGGCGAATTGAGGAGGGCAAAAATGCGATGGCACTGCCGTTGTTTGATGTACGACATGCGCGCAAGGTTCTCGTTGCGTTAGGTCAGGCCTAT
Source organism: Pirellulaceae bacterium (assembly GCA_041399045.1). GTDB lineage: Bacteria > Planctomycetota > Planctomycetia > Pirellulales > Pirellulaceae > BJ22. The sequence goes on from JAWKTO010000004.1 coordinate 310,690, forward strand.
GGCGCATTGCCTAAAACCGGCGAGCTCAGCAAAACGCAACATCGCTTCATCAAGGAAGTAGTGTCCAGTTTGTCGAACCGAGACAAGGTGGTCAGTGTTCACCTCGTTGTCTTTGCAGAAACGGCCAAGGCAAAAGAATGGAACCATTCCGAACTCGTTGCCATGGGCGGTTGGAGAGGTGTGGGGCGAGAGTTTATCGCAGGGCTTTTCGCCAACCCCGAGGTCCCCAAGTTCATTCGGCAACACGCAACCGAAGTCTGGCGAATCCTACGCGTCTTGATTCCGCCCGTGGGTGTCGACATCAAGGGACAATCTCGATCAAAATCGGAAATTCAAACGAGCTCGGGGTTGACCAGTAATAGCAGGTTGTTCCAGGAGCTGCTTGATCACCTGGAACATGAAACGAAGTTGATCACGTTGCTCGATCGCGATGACAGTCGCGACAATATTGAACCAAACTACACGCTTACCCACGACTTCCTCGTCGAACCGATTCGCCAATGGGGAGCTGCACTTCAAAAAACGTCGCTTCGCGGTCGCGCCGAAGCCAAATTAAGTGAGCTCGCGGATCAATGGCGATTAACTCGCGAACATCGATTTCTGCCAGGGTCACTGGAGGTAATCAATTTATCATTGTTCGCAGGTTCCGAAGTAAAAGCGGCAAACGCCGGCTTCTGGGCTGCTGCAAAATCCAAAGCCGCGAAACGATTGAGTGGATTTGCCGTAGTTTTTTTGATTGGCATGGCCACGTTACTATTCGCCCTTCGGGGACAACGCGTCGCCATTGCAAAAAGTGAATTCCAGCAGTATCTCGCTTGCAACGTGGAGGGGATCGAACGGCAATTTGAAACCGTCATGTCGTATCCCCAATTAACGGCAGATTTTGCAAGTGAGGAAACACAATCGGACTCTCCAGACAATTCCGCGCGTGCCTTGGCGGCCTTGATTTCATTGCAGCCAACGGAAGACTTGATTCGCCAATTCGTGAACTTAATCGACCAGGTTGCGGCAGACGAATACAAAACGTTTTGTCTGGGCCTTGAGAATTGCGATGCTGATTTTTTGGAACTCATCGAATCGAATTGGACAAATTTATCATTGCGTGCAAAAGCTCGAACGGCGGTCATCTGCGCCGAATTGGGTGAACCACAATTCCTGATCGAAACAATGGCTTTGACGGCCACCCCCGAACTTCGCGCGACAACGATTGTTGAACTGATCAGTTGGAACGGTGACTTTTCATTGATTCAGCATTTGCAGGAAATGACTCCTGGCCTTGAAAACGGACCGTTGTTCAGTGGTGTGTGTTCCGCGGTTGGAATGTCCGCGGACCGATTTCCCCCGAACACACTTGATCCATTCAAGTCATTTTTGGAATCGATTTATCGCACACATCCCGACTCGGGTGCTCACTACGCTGCCATGTTTGCCCTTTCGAAATGCGGTTTCGATGTGCCCGAGGTTAACGATTCGGGGATTGCAGAATGTCGATGGAAACATGTGACCATCAAACTGCCAGCGGAGGAACATGAACTGTTTTTTGCTCTGATTCCCCAAGGAAAATTTCCAGCAGGCGCGGGCGATCCAGATTTCGCAGATAACATCTCATATAACAGTCGAGATGAACCACCTCTACAAAACGGCAGTGTTGCCGAAGATGTCTGGATGTCCGTTTTTGAAACTCGCTCCAATCTGTACGCGGAATTTCTCACGGACAATGGGCAGTCGGAGCGTCTCGAATCAATGATACCCCATGAATTTGTTCATCGGGTTTCATGGAATGATATCGCGGAATTTTGCATTTGGCTCAATGCCCAGCTGGACCTTCCCCCCACCTGGAAACCAATCGCAGACGATGAACGCGCACTTTTTGTGACCATGCCCGACAACAATGGCCTGCGTACGCCGACCGCTGATGAGTTCGAAAAGGCCTATAGGGGATTCTATGATTCAAAATACTTGACAGGCGAATCGCCTGAATTGTTGCCGTATTTCGGTTACACCAGTGGAGTCATGGGAAAGGGCAAGATTCCCTTTCCTCCTAATGCGCTTGGGTTATTTAATCTTCTGGATGGAACGGCGGAATGGAGCTATTCCAACTATCGAGGCGTGAGTTCGCTATTAAAAGGAGGAAACGATGACTCTTCCTCCGAGGACTATTTGCTGGGAAAAGCCGATTTCAATTTGACGAATCAAGCTTACGAGAATTACGGTTTTCGATTATCGATAAAAAAAGGTTCAAAATTGGGATTTTGAACCTTAACGGACAATCTGGTAGTTTTATTTACCTTACATGGATTTGACGAATTCCACTTCAAATACAAATTACAATGGGACACAACTCTCCGTTTTCGATATGCCCACAGCAGTCAATACAGCGATTCCTTCTGCATTCGTTTCCCGGGTGCCATGATTTGCAGCTTTCCACACATTGTTCGTAATCGAAGCCCGTGACATTTCTTCCAAACGATTTGTAATTTGTTGGCGCGCAATTGCCGTAATGATTTTGGCAGCGATTTGCACAACTCATTCGCGGCGCGCATTGATTACGGACAACTGGTCGGTAGCAGGAGTCGTTGCAGCAGCTACGTTGACGACTAAGGAAACAGCCTTGATGGCAACGCCCAAAAATCTGCGCGGACGCGATCGACGGCAGCGATAGCACAACAGTCAGTGCCATCAATACAATTACTTTTGGCTTCATTCTGTGGGTCTCCCAAAAAGCGAACAGTGAAGTTATTTCATTGCAGCCTAACAAGACAGGAGACCTGGGGCAATCTGGCGGCTTGAGCAGGCTGAGAATCGCGAAGTGGAATTAAAAGCTTTTCCCAATATAACGACGAACGGAAATGATTTCGGTATTAATTCCCGATCGCGTCTTTTCAGATTTTTCTGCGAAAATCGTCCACGTACGAAGCTGCCACGGTTCTTCTTCACCTTGGGTAGTTGGGCGGTAATTCCTCGCGCGGCATAAAGTCGGACCAACTAGCGCGGTTTGCTCGGCCCATCCGGGCGTGCCTTCGTCATTCGCAAGGTACGTCCACCATCAGAAAAATGGACCTCGTCCATAAAGTTTCGGATTAACACCAATCCTCGACCCGTTCCGTCCACAAAACTTTCAGCAGCCCCGACACTTGGCACCAACGCGAGATCAAATCCTGGACCATCGTCGCGAATGGTAAATTCCACTTCGTCTTGTCCAATATTAATGGTCAATTGCACGCGGCGTTCAGAAAATCGTGTATCAGCCTTCCGCTCACTGAACTCAGGACCGCAGGTTGCCGGGACGAGCTCCCGTGACAGCTCAAGGTTTCCACGCAACATGGCATTCAGAAGAGCCTGTTCCAAGGCTACTCCCATGCGGACACGGGTGGGATGGTCGTACCCTTCGAGGTTTACCAGAAACTGCTGAAGTAAATCCAGCAATGGTGGAATCAACTGAGGATCGTTTTCCAGCTCGAATTCGAATTGAGTCCTTTTGAGGCTTGCGTTCAAACGTCGATGTCGGGTTTCCGAAGCAGCAATGGACAGGACCTGATTCACCGTTTCGAGGAGCGCCCCTGCCAATTCTGATTTGGGAACAAAACTGGCGGCTCCATTTGCAAGTGCCTGCGCTGCAACATTTTCACTTCCGTGCGCTGTCATCAACACGACCGGTAGATCGGGAAATCGCTCAACGATTTGATTGACCAGTTCCAGCCCATCCATCTCGGGCATCTGCATATCGGTTACAACCAGGTCCGGGAGATAGTTACCGATCATCAGCAACGCATCGCGTCCATTTTCCGCGTAGTAAATATCCAACTCGGGAGACTTCTCCAGTAGTCCGCCCGCTAAACGACGATCGACCGACGTATCATCAACAACAAGTATCGATGGCATACACACCTCCTGTTTGAATAATGTTCGACCAGATTTCGCATAACGCGATTCAGACTGTTTGGAACCGTTGCCTCGTCTACGATAAACACTGACGGGACTCGTCGCCTCGTCCACTACGCCTAGTTGCTTGGGACTCGTTGACTTTTCCACTACGCCGAAGGCCGGGACTCGTTGCCTTTTCCACCAGCGTAACGGAAGGCATCTTGCGAACGCCGCGCCTAAGCTCGACCATCAGATTTGGTTTTAAACTTGTGCAATTCCAAAGTCAAACTTTTTGTTTCCGCTTTCAGTTGTTCGATCCATTTTTCACATTCTACAGGCTTCTGTAGGGGGGCTATTTCCTCCAGTTTCCGCGCGGAAACAATGGCTTGCTGAGCGCCAAGGTAATTCAAGGCACCTTTCAGTCCATGTGCCGAACGCCCCAACGATACGAAATCGTGTTGCTGAAGAGCGGTTTCGATATCCCGTAACATGTTTGAATGTTCATCGAGGAAAACGTCGATCAAATCATTGAGTAATTTTCGATCGCCACCGACTGTATCAAACGCTTGACGCCAATCAACAACACGAGTCGACGATGACTTGTCCGGTTGCGGGTGTGTTCCCGATCGTCGACCCGTTAGTCGCTCGATGGCGTCCATCAGAGAATTTCGGCGAAGTGGCTTGGCCAGGTATTCATCCATTCCAGCTTCAAAACACTGCTCGCGGAACCCTTGATACGTATGTGCGGATAGAGCAATGATCGGCACGTGCGTACCTTCGGGCTCGCCGCTACGAATTTGCCGCGTGGCCTCCAACCCATCAACACCCGGCATTTGCACGTCCATCAAAACCAGATCAAATTTCTCAGCACGAAATTGTTCAATTGCCTCGGAGCCATTTTGAGCAATCGTCACATCGTGTCCAAATTTTGCAAGGATAGCGCGAGCGAGACGTTGGTTGATCAGGTTGTCTTCAGCCAACAGAATTTTGAGCGGTAAGTCATTTGAAGATTGCGTATTGGCTTGCGACGGTATGTTTGTTTTAGGAGCCTCACCCAAGAGAATTGCCAAGCGTTTTCGGAGATCGGAAGGCTTGATCGGCTTTAGCATTTTCTCACAGGCCAGCTCTTCCCAATCTGGGCCAAAACGTTGGCCGCTCGTCAACAAAACGATTGGCAGCGTTTGCCAATCCGATTGATCGCGAAGCCAACGCACAAACCCCTTGGGGTCTTCATCCGTTGAGAGATCCAGCAATAAAGCACCGACGCGCCGCTCCGTCGTCGTCAAATGAATTTTTGCGGCTTCGATACGATCGCAGAGGTTAACTCGGGCGCCTGTCAGCCGAAGTTCACGTTCCAGAATAGCTGCTGATGGCTCATGATCCTCGACTGCCAAGATCATATAGTCGTTCAATGCGGGAACGATCGCGGCTTCATTCGTTGGTGTGGCCTCCGGTAATTGCAAATGAAAATGAAACCGACTCCCTGCACCCAGTGTGCTTTCCAACTCAATTTCCGTGCCCATCATTTCAATGATCTTGCTGGCGATCGCCAAACCCAGTCCGGTGCCGCCGTACTGCCGGGCTGTTGATTTGTCTGCCTGTTCAAATTCGCCGAATATACTTTTCTGTTTTTCCAAAGGAATGCCGATTCCCGTATCAATGACTTCAAGCAGAACTTCTCTGTCGCTGTTGGGTTGCGATACACGAACCACTACTTGCCCTTCGTGTGTAAATTTGATGGCGTTGCTTACCAGATTGGAAACAACCTGTTGCAGGCGCGGCCCATCGCCTTCCAACCAGACGGGGTGATCGACATTCAGGTCGAGAACAAGCTCGATTCGTTTCGCATGGGCTCGCAGCGCCAAGGAGCGAACCGTGTCCGCCACAGAATCACACAATTCGAATCGTTCGGAATCAAGTTCTAATTTTCCCGCTTCGATTTTGCTGAAGTCCAACAGGTCATTGATCAGATTCAACAATGACTCCGCAGATTGGCGAATCATGACCAGATACTCGCGTTGTGTCCGTTCAATAACGGTGTCCAGCAACAATTCGGTCATGCCCATGATACCGTTCATCGGAGTACGGATTTCATGGCTGACGCTGGCGAGGAAATCACTTTTCGATCGGCTGGCGGATTCCGCAATCTCTTTGGCAGATTCCAGTTCCTGTTGTGCGACGATGCGTTCCGTTACATCCCAGAAAATGCCCTGAATGCCAATTCTTCGTCCCCGGTTGTCTTTCACTGGCACCTTGATCACTTCAACAAACGTCTTGCCACCATCCGGTCCCGGATGCTCTTCAATTTTGTGAAGCGGCATCCCGGTTTCGATGATGGCTCGGTCGTCGGCGCGATATTGTTCGGCGAGTTCGTGTGTGAACAGATCTTCGTCGGTTTTGCCAATCAGTTCATCGATGGATTTCCCGATTGACTCACAGTAGGTATCGTTACAAAACACTAGACGTCCCTGCTGGTTTTTTCGAAAGACCCGTATGGGAATACTCTGAACGAGAGACTCGTAGATCGCGCGAGCTTCGTCCAATTGTTGTTCTGCGCGAACGCGGTGCGTGATGTCCTTAGCAAACACCCCGATGGATTCAGGTTCTCCCGAATTGGAGCGTATGTAACAAAACCGAGCCTCTAACCAACAAGGTGTCCCATCTGCCTTGAGGACTCGAAATTCAGTTTGAAACTCGTGTGAAGTCGATAGTTGTTCCAACGAATCGAGAATGATAGGCCGATCATCCGGATGAATAACGCCGAGCCAAAGCGATTCGCGTGCGTTGAGATTCGATTTCTCCAAACCATAAACCGTTTCCGCTGGGCGGTTCATGTAGGTAATCCGCTTCCCATCGAGGCTCAAGGCCCACACCAAATCGCTAACAAGATCCAAAAGTTGATTGGCGGATCCGTCTTCACGTTCATCTTGGTTTGGGTCCTGTTGGGCGGACATCAATAATACGCTTTCAAGAAATTTTCTTGTCGGGACAATTGCTTGAGGCCATTTTACGCACCTAAACCTCTTAAAAAAACGCCCTTTGCACCGTGGAGTAAAATCGACCGTCGTTCTACAATTGGCTTGATTCTCTGCCAGACATCGTGGACACCCGGTCCGAACCAATTGCGTGGGAACAGGTCCCTGTCCCATGGGCGATTAGCGTTCGGATAAATTCACGAGTGTTTATTGATGTTGTCGAAGAGGTCGTTTTGATGATCAGAAAAATTCAAGGAGCAATCCCCATTTCCGAAAACAAAACCGCATCGAAAACTGCGGACAGTTTGGCGTTGGCAGTCGCTGCAGCCAAGACCGCCGAAGATAATAATGCAACCGATATTGTAATCCTCGACATGACAGGCGTTTCCGCGCTGTTTGACTACTTTGTAATCGCAACCGGAAGCAGCCAGCGGCAATTGAATGCGATTGCGGACGAGATTGAGGTATTTCTCAAAAGGCAAATGAATGAGCGTCGCCTGAGCGATCACACAGTGGATCGAACGTCGTGGATCGTCTTGGATTACGGTTCGGTGGTAGTCCATTTGTTTGACGAAGACACACGAGCGTTTTACAGCCTTGAGGCGTTGTGGGCGGATTCACCGCGCGTGGAATGGAAAGAAAATTCTAAGTAGTGCGGCCCAAAATTTTCGAGCTAGTACTTCCGGTTAGAAGGTTTCGATCGAAAGCGATCATGATACCTGGCTAACGAAATTGTGATTGGAATCGATAAGGATTTTTTTGCGCGGTTCGATTCGTACCAGGGGCGGTACTCGCGATCAGAACGACCTCCTTACTTTTCAGAAAGTAGGGCGCTCGTTCAACTACATGAAACTCGGCGGGCAAGCGTTCCAGCAATTCCTGTTCAAAATCCCTTGTGGTAATGAGGACGGAATCTGGTGCCAGCTGAACAAATCGTTCGGGCGAGACTTGAGCGGGGCGTTCCCAGTAATGATGTTTCGTCAGCGTCGGCGCATCCGCCGTTAGTTGTTCAACTGCCAGTTCGATAATGGGGTGCTCGCCGTACAGAACCCAAGTGGATTCGAGGCAACGATAGGATGCGACACGAGTGTTAGCGTCGTATTTGGCGGCAGTTTCCAGCAACCGTTGTACTTCGCGTGTTTGGTCCACCGTCGTTGCACCCCAACCCCAGAACAACATCCACAAGCCGATCGCGCCAAACGCCAAAGAACGAATGGCAAATCGAGGCGACCTCTTGAATAACAATAGCGAGACGACGGAGGCGATGATCAACGGCATCAAAACAAGGCCGAGCTGCCAGCTGCCATCGAGGAATGTTTGGCCACTGAAACCAATTCCGACCGCTACCAACACTGAAGTCCCAACGAGCACTGCAATTGCCAACCGAAACCATACGGGTCGAGATCGCAAGTCGCCTTTCGCCAATCGCGTCAAGGCAAATCCAGAAATCAAGGCGAGTGCTGGGTAACAAGGTGATACGTAGCTGGGCAACTTGGTTGCCGCCATGGAGAATAAGCCTACTTGCACGGCGACCCAACAAAGCAGTAATTGAATTTTGCGGCGCTCACCGTCATTGTTCATTGCCCCTTTGATTTCACACGAAATCGGCCAAGCGAATACGGACCACGGGAAAAAGCCAACCATGATGGCCAGCGGATAGAACCAGAGTCCACCGGAGTGATTTTCAAAACTGGTACTGAAACGCCCAATATGTTCCTCGAGAAAGAACAGACGTGCAAACGTCCCTTCTGTTTTCATACTCACCGCGATGTACCAAGGCGCCGCCACTGCCAGTACGATCGCCATTCCCCAAATGGGATTCATCGCTCGAAGCGTTCTAAAAAAATGCAGCGGATGAATTGTTGCCCAAATCGTTCTGATAGGCTTCCATGTCGCAACACCTTCAAGCGGGTTGTTGCGTCTCGCAATCAACATGAACATTCCGATGATTGCCATCGGAACAACGAACCCGGCAAATCCCTTCGTTAAAACAGCCAACCCGAGAACGAAATAGAAAAAGACAGTTTGTCTCCAATCGGTGATGAACCAGGTTGACTCTTCAGAACCCGATTGATTTGGAAAGACGTTGAACACATAAATCGCCAGCGCCGACGTCATCAGAAAAATCAGCGGAGCATCGGGAGTTGCTGCGCGCGACGCAACCGTAAACATCAATGTTGTCGCCAGTACCGCACCAGCCAACAAACCAGTTTTGGCATGGAACAGACGTCTACCGATCATGTAGGTCAACAATACAGTTCCCGTGCCCAGCAAAGCCGACCAAAACCTCGCTGAGAATTCGCTGACGCCAAACATCGAATACGCCGACATGATCAACCAGTACAACATTACCGGCTTTTGATAGCGTAATTGAGCGTTAAACGTTGGGACGATCCAATCAGACCGCTCCAACATTTCCAACGCGCAACCGGCATTTCGCGGCTCGTCGCGATCCCACAACCGGACATCGCCCAGGCGAAAGAAAAATGCCCCTGCACAAACCAAAATCAGAATCAAAATATGAACCGCAGTCCGGTTTGAATTTGGCTGAGATTGCGCGTTCATTCGGTAACTCATCCTTGAGCAAAAAACGTCCGTTGTTCCTCCTGAACTGAGACAGGTCCGCATTCGCGGATTCAAATCGAAAGAACATTTTTGTGCGGCCAATTTACCTTGGTTTCCGGTATGCAACCAACACCGAATTTTTGCAATATCGTCGGAATAGCCGCGTTTCGAAGGGCATTCGCCAGTTTTGAGACTCTGCAACATCGTTTGAAACGAAATTTGCCACAAAACGCCCGGTTTCTGGGGGTTTGACGAGATCGATAGTGGTGAATACAACTATCTGTTCGCGAAATCGCAACGAAATCGTGCTATCAGCCGTTTTCCAGGCAATTGCTGGTGAGCGGGCTCCGTGAGGGGGAGCCGTGAACCGGGTCAGATCTGAAATATGAAGCATCCCTAAGCGGGGTACTCTTGTGCGGAGTCCACTTACCCGCAGTTGCCTAAAACTCGATTGAAAACGTTGGTCCCAGTTGCCTTTCGAAAGCAGCACGAAACACCTCGAGGATCCAGGAGTCGCGCTGACCCGTCGCGCCCTAATAAACATGGCTGAGCAACCTGAAAACGGTAAATCGACGGCCTCTTATACCGTTGTCGCACGCCGGTATCGCCCCCAGGCATTTCAAGATCTGGTTGGCCAGCCCCATGTGATCACCGCTCTTTCCAATGCGATTGAGCAACATCGCGTCGGTCACGCGTACCTATTCACCGGTGCCCGAGGAGTTGGAAAAACGTCGACGGCTCGAATTTTTGCCAAATGTCTGAATTGCCTGGATGGCCCAACCACGACGCCGTGCAATGAATGCGAGGTCTGTCGCTCGGTTTCTGTCGGCGAAGATGTCGATGTCATCGAAATCGACGGAGCCAGCAATCGCGGGATCGATGAGATTCGACAACTACGTTCCAACGCCAATGTGCGCCCCAGTCGATGCCGTTACAAAATTTACATCATCGACGAAGTGCATATGCTGACGGTTCAGGCGTTCAATGCGTTGCTCAAAACGTTGGAGGAACCACCCGATCACGTCAAATTCTTGTTTTGCACGACGGATCCGCACAAGATTCCGATCACGGTCCTGTCTCGGTGCCAACGTTTTGATTTTGCACCCGTTGAAGCTGATGAAATCACAAAACGCCTTCAAGAAATTTGCGACAAGGAAGGCGTTCAGGCAGACTCCGACGCGTTGGAGCTCATTGCGCGTCGCGCAAATGGTTCAATGCGTGACAGTCAATCGCTGCTCGAACAAATCCTTTCGTTCTGCGATCAATCGATTTCGCTGGAAGATGTCCACCGCTTACTTGGCACCGCTGATATGGGCAACGTTGCCAAAATTGTGCAGGCAATGATTTCGAAGCAAATGCCTGAAACCATGCAGGCAATCGACGAAACCGTGAAACGCGGAGTTGAGGTAGGACAACTTGCACAGCAGGTGGTTGGATATTTGCGGGATTTGATGGCAGCCAAAGTTGGCTGCGAACCCAACTTGTTACTGCATGTCAGCGGCAGTGAGCTGAAGAACCTTCAAAAAACAACTGGCGATGTCGGACTAGATTCGATCTTTGCAATGTTGCAAATCATGGATCAATGTTGTACCCGAATGCAACACAGTCACCACAGTCGAATCCTTCTGGAGGCAGCGGCACTGCGGTGCTGCGAAATTCAGGACCTGCAATCAATTTCCGATTTGGTTTCAAACCTTTCTGGAAATGCTCCTCCGGCAAAAAAAAAAGCAACCATAGTAGCTGACATGGTTGCCCCGGCACCAAAAACGACTTCCCCAATCGAATCAATCCAGAAAAATAGTGAAACGCACATTCAGCCGTCGCCAGCGATTTCACCGGCCGTTGAGGCCAACAAAGCTTCCGTTGCGGTTGCAGAACAAAATCACGCTGTAGAAAACAAATTGCCGACTGATTCATTATCAGCAAGCATCGAGCCGCTGCGTTCCACGGGCCATTCTCAGCGGACGGACAATGGCGAACGGATTCCCACTCCGAAACTGGAAAGTGCGTGGAAGGAAACCCTTGAGGAACTAGGCGGCATGACGGCCGATTTTGGTGCTGACTACGAACGGATCGAAATGGTCGGGGCCAGCCAAGTAAAAGTGATGTTGAAATCAGCCTACAACGTTGACCTTTGCAATCGCCCGGAACGTCGATCGAAATTTGAGGAAGCGATGAGCAGTCGCCTTCGAAAACGGATTGCGATTTCATTTGCGGCAAGTGAACAGGCACGCAGCAAACAAATCCAACCGTCCGAACCACGACTTACTCGATTTCAAAAGATGCGAAACTACGAAAAGCATCCCTTTGTCAAAAACGCAATCGAAATGTTCCAGGGCGAAATGATCGATATTCGCGAAATCAAACGCATTCGCGACGAGCAATAGCTTACTCAGAACACTATTGACGCTCGACACCGTATTGGAAAAAATCCTGTTACCGATTTGGTGCAGGAGTTAACCCAATCTGACCCGTTCAACAATTTTTTGGAGAATGTGCCCATGTTCAAGGGACTTGGAAATATCGCTGGCATGTTGGGCCAGATGAAAGACATGGGGTCCAAAATGGAAGCGTTGAACCAACGTCTTTCTGAGGAGCGAGTTGTTGGCGTTGCCGGTGGGGAGATGGTCAAGGTCGAAGCGAACGGACTTGGTCAAATCATCAAAGTCACGATCGATCCAACATTGCAACAGGAAGGGGATTGGGAGATGGCTCAAGACCTGCTTCCGGCCGCGATCAACGATGCCGTTGCCAAAGCTAAAAAATTGCATGTCGAAGGAATGCAGGACGTGACTGGCGGAATGAATTTGCCGGGATTGGACAAAGCGCTCGAACAGTTTGGCATCAACCAATAGCGAGAAATAGAGTAGGGTTGCCGGAGCAGCGTCGCAAAGCCTCCTTGATCCGGCCTACGTCTCTACGTCTCGATCCGGCACGATGTAGGGCGTCGCTCGCCGAAATGCACCGGCCCCGACACCGACTATCAGCCGAAATGGACTGGCATCGGTTTCACATAAATCCTGGTCCCTTCGCCCCGAGTGAGAAGGGCGGGGATTTGGGTTGTCACCGTCCTCTTCACCATCCTTCACCGCACCCAGCGACTTTGGCCTTAGCCTAGTGGGGATTCCGGAGCAGCGTCGCAAAGCCTCCTTGATCCGGCCTACATTTCGGGCCGACCGTTTGATCGAGGTGCTCGCTTTCATCTTCCAAGGCAATCCTATCGCCGTGGAAGCAATCGTTTTGAGGCGATTTTTCCGGCATCAGAAACCAGTTTCGCTTGGCCATTCCGAACATCCAACTTTTTCCAATCGGCCAACTGATCCAGATCGCCATTTTCCTGCACCCATTCGGCAACCAATTGCGTCTTGCGCTCGATGTCTTCGATGGAATCGCTCTCAGGCGAATCGGACCATATGACCTTTCCGCCAAAAGGCGTCCAAAGTTCATAGACCCATTTACCCGGGTTTTGAATGTCTGGCCAATGTACGATGTACCGAAGGTTGAATTGATCGAACAGATTTGTAATTTGGCTCGCACACAACGCTGCATCGCGAATTCGCGAATCGGGCCATGCCGCCCAAGGTTCTAATCCGTTGGGATTTGGATTGTCGACGAAGATATGAAAGATGGTCTGATCAGATGAAACCGTTTTGCCAAATTGGTCCTCGAGTTGGTTGCCGTTCGCCGACTCAATGTATCGACCAGGAACGATCACACCGTTTCGATCGACCAATAACGCTGACAACGATTCGCGTTCGACGACAGCCACCGGCGTCCGATATCGAACCGTCACATCAATTCCATTCGCCGATTTACGGATCTCGTTGACCTGTTCTACAGGACCCCAATTGCTTATTTCCTCTGCAACATCCGAAACCAGTTTCGGATCCAATAGGCTCGCTTGGTTCATTTCGGCGAACGAAGCCAATTGAAATTGTGCGTCCATATCCGCCCATGCATTTGGCTCGTTAATATGGATTTTTTCTTGGGATAGCAAATGCTGCTCTTGCGGAACAAAATCAAATTGAATCTGTTTCCAAACGTGATTGGCGCCCAAGACTAACCCGATTGTTGCAATTCCGAACCAGACGATGGGGTGCGTAAGCAGTCGGCCAACATCGAAGCCTCCCAGCAGGTTGCTCCGATTGACGAGCGTTTTGCGTTTTTTACTTTTCGAACTCTTTCTGGCCATCGTCGTTGCTCGAATCGTGTGGTTTGAAACTCGTCGCAGATTCTGAAAACGGCGAATCCGAAGCGACGTTTGTTGCGTCCTTCGGATTCTCCGTGTTTCAAATCCCCGGATTCAACTATTTGTGGTTCAACTCGGCAGTGTTAGCCGTTTGAACTTCGTTGCTTGGCGAATCTGGGCGAACAATCTCACTCGCCTCATTCGTGGCCTTCAACACAATTCCACCATCGATCATTCGGTTTGATTGGGCATTAGGAACCGTGTCCAAGTCAATTGGTTTGAGAATGTCTGGCTTGGTTGTGGGTAACTGCATCGGCGACGTGCCACCAGGAGCATTCTGATTTTGTGGAAACTGGTATTTGATCGGATGTGCTGGATTAAGTCGGCGTCCATCTGCTTGACGCACGTCCAACGGCAAGGGGCGAATCAACGGTTGAACGATTTTCGCTCGCAAGACAATTCCGTTGCTGTTCAATGCAGGGAATTGATCTAGTGGTGCCAAATCGGATGGAACAATGGTTTGCAATACGATGTCTTCAGCTTTGGCCGTAGATGGATCGCTGTCTTCTTGGTCAACGACGACGACGGATTCAGCTTCCGAGTTTTCAACGGAATTTGTTGGGCGGATTGCTGGCGACGGAACGGGAGCCGGAGCCGCATCGGCGTTGGCGATACGCTCCACAGGGGCCAACAATTCCTGTTTTTCTTCCGATTGTGGAACCTCCCACCCGTCGGCCAAATTACCAACGTTTCGATCGGAGTCGACGTGTTGCGACTCTTCGGTAGTGGCGACGACTGTAGTCAGAGGCTCGGCCTCTATCTGCTCGGGATCGGAAACCGTCACATTTGAAACTTGAGTTTCAGCGAGGGGCGCATTGGTTTTCGGTGAGTCCTGAATTTTCGCGTCGACCTCATCGTGAGTTGATGATGAGGTAATCATTTGGCTGGTTCGTTTGTTGTCATGTTCGAGCGATTCCGGGGCCAGCTGCGAAATCCCGCCAACACCAACATAGTCATTTTCGAGGGGACGACATTCGCTCAATGTCTGGCCGCGTGCAACCCCGGACTGACAATCGCATTTGCAATATCGACTGAATCGTATGGTGCCACAGCCATTGGCAACGGTCAGTGATGTTGTCGCAATTGCGACGAACAACACGCGATCAATTTTGGATTTGAATGACATGCTGGAATTCCATGTACGATTGTGAGAAGCGAATTAAAGCGGGGAACACTCCCAATTCGTTTTCAACTATCGACAGGAAAATCAGTCACCAACGGGTTTTTGTATAAACGCGGCAAGACCCGATTGATCTGCAAAGGAACTACCTGAGGAGCATTCGGCAGCTTGCACAGAACCGTCGTTTCCGTACGAATGCGGATGACCGGAAAAGGTTAACAGGTGGATAGCAAAGACACGCCCCAAGTACATCGCGAGTCGCATAGGAACGCACGCATTTACCCAAGAATTGCTGGTATTAATTTCGCTACTGATAATTTGTAGCAATTTTATCAATTTTGGCTGCGAGGATGAAATCGTTTTCACTTAACCCACCAATCGCGTGGGTCCACAATTCAATTGAGACGTACTTGTAGCCCTCCAGGTGAAGGTCAGGATGGTGACCATCGTCCTCGGCAACGACGGCAACATCCTGGAAAAAACGAAGCCCCGTCAGGAAATCCTTCATCTCCCATTCTTTGCGAATTCGTTTTCCCTCATGTGTCAGGTGCCAGCCGGGTAACTCGCTGAGTTGATTTTGCGAAAACGAAAGTGGACAGGGATCCACGCCACCTTCGCAAGGTTTACATTTCTGTTTTGCGAGACTATCGGTTGATTGGACTTCCATTTTATCGTGCCCCTATTCCAACTAAATCTTCAACAACTAAGCGTTAATTCTATTCCAACAAGCAATGTCGACTTCGAGAAACGTACCAGTCGAATCTGGCAATATGCTGGAATTCTTGAGCGAGCCGGATACATCGAACGTGTCAAAACAATCGTAACCCAAGTGGAGTGATTTGGCACGGGGCCTGCAAATTTGAAATGCAATACTGGCCAAATTCGGCGCTCGTTTAACATTCGATTACGTTGACAGCGAGGCCCCCTCGCGACGTTTCTTTGTATTTTCGCGACATGTCTTTTCCAGTGCGGCGCATGGTTTCGATTACCTTGTCCAACGAAACTCGATGTTCACCATCTCCGCGCAACGCCAGACGCGAAGCATTGATGGCTTTGACTGCGCCCATCGCATTACGTTCAATACAAGGAACCTGAACCAAGCCGCCGATTGGGTCACAGGTTAAACCCAGGTTGTGCTCCATTCCAATTTCAGCGGCCTGTTCCACTTGTAGAACAGAACCGTCGAGAACCTCGGTTAACGCTCCTGCCGCCATGCTGCAGGCGACACCGACTTCTCCCTGACACCCAACCTCTGCACCGGAAATGGAAGCATTTTTCTTGTACAACATTCCAATCGCGGCAGCAGTCAACAAAAATCGCACAATGCCGTCATCGTTGCTCTTGGGAACGAAGTGGACGTAGTAATGCAACACCGCTGGAATGATTCCGGCAGCGCCGTTGGTTGGCGCTGTAACGACACGCCCGCCGGCCGCATTTTCTTCGTTCACAGCAAGTGCATACAAGTCGACCCAGTCCAAAATTGAAAGCGGATCGCGAAGGCCCGATTCAGGTCGACTCGCCAAACTGCGGTAAATCCTGGCGGCCCGTCGCTTGACCTTCAATCCACCGGGAAGCTCACCATCGCGTGAACACCCGCGTTTGACACACTCCTCCATCACATGCCAAATGTTCAACAATCCGGAGCGAATTTCTTCTTCGCTTCTCCAGGTCTTTTCATTTTCTAGCATGATGTCGCTGACCCGGCAATTTTTCTCTTTGCAGATTTTCAGCAACTCGTCACCTTTGTTGAAGGGAAACGGAATGGCAGGACCTTCGCTGGCCGCAATCCCTTCATAGGCTTCCTTCTTGGACAGGACAAATCCACCACCTACCGAATAGTACGAACGAATTAACTTTGGTGTCCCTTTCACCAAAGCGATAAAACGCATTCCATTCGGGTGATATGGCAGTTGTTCCTTGCGTTGAAAAAGAATGTTCGTTTCCATGTCGAATGGAATCGACTTCTTTGCAAGTAAATTGAGCGTTTTGGTCTCGCGCACTTTTGCAATGGATACATCGACCGAGTCAGGATCAACCGTTTCCGGTGCCTCCCCCAACAACCCCAGGATAACAGCGATGTCCGTCCCGTGACCTTTCCCCGTCAGCGCGAGCGAGCCATAAAGACGAACCTGGATCTCGTCGATTTTCTGCGCTACCTTTTTTTCAAACACCCGGTTTGCAAACATTTTGGCGGCGCGCATCGGGCCGACACTATGCGAACTGGATGGGCCAAGTCCAATGGAAAACAAGTCGAAAACGCTAATTGACATAAACTGTGAATTTCAGAAAAAATTGACGCGGAGCGTGAGTTTGCATCGATGTGAAAAAAGCCAAGGCCATCGCCGTCACGTTGCAAAAAGCGACTCGGGGTTTCGGAACGATTTAAACTCCAATCCATTTCCACTGGGATCGACGATAAACATCGTGGCTTGTTCGCCGGGCAATCCTTCGAAACGAACATACGGGCCGATCAAAAACTTTATTTGCTGCCTCTCCAGTCGCTCCTTCAATTCATGCCACTCATCCCAAGGCAAGACCAAGCCGAAATGCATAGCTGGGACCTGCTTTCCATCAACTTCATTGGTCGGCACTGTTGGCATTACTTCGACCTTGTGCCCGGAAATCTGATGGCCATAAAAATCAAAATCGATCCATCGTTCAGCGGAACGGCCAACACGGCACCCGAGCACGTCTCGATAAAACGCTCGGGTGATTTCAACATCGGAAATGGGAAACGCCAAATGGAATGGCGACAGGGTTGATACGGACTCGTTTGTCATTCTAAAGGGCAGTGAAAACGTACTGCCGTTCTCCTCATATGCTTGTTTGCGGGCTGACATTGCCTGCGTTTTGCCGGGAAATCATTCATCCACGAAATGATGAGTTTCGCGTGTTTCCCACTCAGAACCTTGGACTCGTGATTCTATATTGTCCCGGAACGTCGGCAATGGGAATGGTAATTCTTCGCGATCACCACATGTTTGGTGAATCTCGATAGGTTTGGTGACAGTCGCCACAACTTTGAACAACCGATTCCAGTATCTTGTCCGCGACGCCCAAATTTGACTCGTTTGGAAAGCTGGGTTCGGCAAGGCTGCTGTGGAGTTCTGCGGCAAACAATTCTGCAGACTTCATCGCTGCCTGAAATTCGCCAGGCCGGCTTTGTACAAACTCAGCTCTCAACATTTCGGTAAAAATCTCCTGCAACAACAGTGCCTCGTGTGCCGCGTTCAAATCAGGGTGGCGCTCGGGCGCATTCCACGAGTTTCGCTTTAACGCGTTTAGATTCTCTAACCGATGTTCCAGCGCCACCATCGCTTCCGCCAGCGGCGGAATCTCAGCCGTCTCTGCAAACGTCACGTCCATTTCATGCAAGGTACTCGCTAGTTGTGGTCGAGCATTTGCAACCGATTCGAACAATCCCAGGTAATGCGGGTTCGTCCCGGCAGTCTCAAGTACCGCCTGGACTTGTGATCGAGTGATCAAGCCAGAGGTGATGCAAGCTACTGCCGCAGCGGCTGGACTGCGATGCTTGCCATGGTGACAGTGAACATAAATAGGTCCATCGAGCTCCAGAACTGCTTTGGCCAACTCAGCCCTCGCCCCGCAGATATGCCATCGTAACCGTGGCAGGTGAACGTAACGCAGATCAAATCGCTTCGCGTTTCAACATCGGGTTTTTGTCCATCGACACTGATGATGGAACGGATGCCCATTCGCTGAAGTTCACGAAACGCGTCGTCGCCGTCTGGCAAACCGCCGGAAAAAACCTTGTCATGCAACTGAATCAGATTGGGCAGGTTTCGAGAAACAACGCGTTTCGGAAAACTCGAGCGTGCTTCCGTTACGACATCCGTTTCGGATTGCGCGATCAACATGCCGCAACAGAAAAAAACGAACATAAAACAGGCCGAAATCGGTTTAGGGTTCATTAGCAAATGGGGGGTGGGAGACTTGATCGAAATCTCATTTTAGCCGATTTTCGTGGAGCATTCAGGGCAGAAATGACTTAGCCGGAAAAATAAGGAGCCGGTCAAGGCTACCTGTTGGCCAACCGTCGACAATCGGGGATCGGGAACCTAAAATCGACGCGTTCTAACAAGGAAAAATGGCTGTCGTGTCACTCAAAATCAACTCCATTCACCGTGGCGATTGCGTCAAATTATTGTCCAAAGTCGATGCAGGCTCCGTAGACCTCGTGTTTGCTGATCCGCCGTTCAATATTGGCTATGAGTACGACGTCTACGATGATTCACGAGCCGCAGACGACTACCTGAAATGGTGCCGACAATGGATTGTTGGCGTTTACCGGGCACTTAAACCTGATGGGACGTTCTGGTTGGCCATCGGAGACGAGTTTGCCGCGGAGCTGAAAATCGAGTCGCAGAAAGCGGGTTTTCATTGCCGCAGCTGGGTGATCTGGTACTACACATTTGGGGTGAACTGCAAGAACGGCTTCAGCCGCTCCCATACGCATTTGTTCCATTTCGTCAAAGACAAAAAGCAATTTACCTTCAATCGTTTCAACCCGCAGATACGCGTCAAGTCAGCAAGGCAATTAGTATACGCTGACAATCGCGCCAACCCAGACGGACGTTTGCCAGATAACACCTGGATCATTCGCCCGCAGGATGCGCCAGAATCGTTCAGCCCCAACCACGATACTTGGTACTTCGCGCGCGTAGCAGGAACGTTCAAGGAACGAGAGGGTTTTCACGGCTGCCAGATGCCGGAGCAATTGCTTGCCCGAATCATTCGCGCATCGAGCAATCCTCAGGACTTGGTTCTCGACCCCTTTGGCGGCAGCGGAACGACTCTCTGTGTTGCCAAAAAACTTGGTCGACGATTCATGGGGTTTGAGTTGTCGCCGGAATATGCCAAATACATCAACGAACGACTCGCTCGCACCCACGTTGGCGATGCGATTGATGGTCCCGAGGATCCAATCGAAAGCGCTCCCAGCACCGCGAACGGCAAACAGAAAAAGAAACCGTTTAACGCAGAAACAGAGAAGGCCGTAATCGAAGCCTATCGTTCGGTTAGGTATCCCGCGGACTATATCGTATGCAATCCAGAAGTGAACGCGCAATTTATTGCCAATTGTTTGGAAAATGGAATTGGTGGAAGCGCCTACATTTGGAACCGGTACCTTCTGCAACTGAGGAAATCAGGCAAACTGCCAAAGTCGACCCAGAAGCCAGCGGTACATCCCGAGTCGACATCGAGCGATTATCTGATGGCAAGTGAAATTGCCTGGAGACTTTTGGAACTGGATTACCAGAAATCATTGGAAGACATTTTGTGCTCACCTGAATTCGCAAACGAGTTCGAGCGATTGGCTCATGAGTTCGGTGCAAATGATTGCAAATTTGAACCAACCGGGCTGCGTTGGGCGGCGTTAACCATTCGGAAACGATCCAGTAAAGCGAAAGAAACTGCTGCGAGCGATTTCGGCAACTGGTTGAACCCTCGCACGAAAATCACTAACTGGAACTTGAAAGATTCGGAGTCACGACTTGAATCTCCCGGAGCATTTGTGATTTACGCAAACGACGTTCCCCTTTATGCCGGAGAAAGCGAAAACGTCGCCCATACGCTTTCCGGACTAGCCGAGAACCCGAACTGGCAACGTTTGGCACCTGATCGTATAGGCTTGGTCCCAGACACCTCAAACGCGTTACATCGGTTTGCTTTAAAAACGGCACTCGCCATTCGCGAACAACCGATCCTGAACTGCCGCATGTTGACGCAGGACGTCAAAACCGCCTTGGTTTAGATCGCCAGCCGTTCATTCACTGCCGAAATCGTGCTTTTCTTGTTGAATTTTCATTTTAGAAATTCGAATATTGACACCATACCAACCAGTCAGTATATTTCAGACCGACCAGTCAGTACGGTGAAGAATGGCAGAAAACAATCAGTTTAAATTGGCGAAGGCAGTTCACGAATTGGTCCTCGAGCGAGGCTATTCGGGAACGTCTGTTGACTCAATTTGCGAGAAAGCAGGAGTCTCCAAAGGGAGCTTCTTTCATCATTTCAAGTCGAAAGAAGACGCAGCGTGTTTCGCGCTTGATGCCTGGATGAGTGCCATGAAAGAGATGGCTCTGGCGTCAGAATACGAAACCAAATCGACTCCGAGGGAACGCTTGTTGAGCTATCTCGATTTTCTTGCCGGGGTAATGGAATCTCCCGAAGCTCCGAAAGGCTGCCTGTTGGGAAGTCTGGCATTGGAGGTTTCGCAAACGCATCACCAAGTTCAATCGAAGGCGTCGAACTATTTTCGATTTTGGGCCGAAGGAATCGCCAACTTGATTGGCGATGCTTTGGGTGCAGACAGCCTTGAGGAATCAACCAGTCTTGCCAATCACTTGATCAGTTCCCTGGAGGGAGCCATTTTGTTGGCCAAGGCAACGGGCAACCCACCATTGGTTCGCAGCAGCATATTACATTTCAAACAATACATTGAATCTCGTCTTGTTTAACGTTTTTGAGAGGAAGGCAACATGACTACGGTTGATTACATTCGCAAGGGACTTGAACTGAGTCGAAAGATGGCATTAGGCTTGATTGACGACATGCAGGATGCGCCACTTCAAACCCCAACATCGCGCGGCGGGAATCACCCCTGGTGGATTCTCGGGCACCTGACCTATGCCGAGGCAAACTTGCTCGAGCATGTTATCCGTGGCAACGACAACCCACTTGGCGAGTGGAGTGGAGCATTTGGAGCACGCCAGGAAGTAGGAGAGGACGCATCGAAATATCCAAGTTGGGAAGATGTGCGAAAGAAGAATGATGAAGTTCGTGCTAACACATTGGCGTTTCTGGATACGTTGAGCGATGCCGACCTCGCAAAACCTACAAAGAATTGCCCAGAGGGAAGAGAAGATGTTTTGGGAACCGTTGGCGCTTGTCTGATGTTGATGACGCTTCATCCGATGATGCATTATGGCCAGGTTGCAGATGCACGTCGGATGGCTGGTCGTGAACGCCTGATGGCATAGAATTGGCCGAATGACCTTGAACACAATCGAACGGGGATGACGTTGGTTTAGTTCATCCCGTTCAGGTTGGGTTCTCGGGTCATCGTACACGATTCTTCCAACTCGATATTGGAAAGGTATTTGGGCACAACCCATGAATTGTCCGCGAGGGGAACCGTGATTGTAACGGTCACCTGTTTGGTGTCGGCATCAATTATCGCGGGCGAGATTTCTACCGACGATACGTTCACGCCCACGGTCGACAACACCGTTTCCGCCACGTCAATGGCTTCTTGCGATGTCGCACCTGGCACGATTACGGTTCGCGTCGCGCGATAGGCGGCGATCTTCAAACTGTTGCGGATCATGAACCCCCGTGTGATTTCCATAAAGCCGAAGAGGCACATGAAGAAGACCGGGAGTACGAACGCGACCTCGACGGTGACTGCACCACTTCGGTTTTGGTTGCGTTTGTTTCGAAACCGACGCATTGTCTTGTACTCCAATAGCCTATTCGGTCAACGCGATGGGGATCAGTCTTGCAACGTCTTCAAACGCAGAGATCAGTTCACTGGGGTTGGAAGCGTGGATGTGACGTCCACCTGTCAATTCTGCGACCGCCGCCATGGCTGACTGGTCACCACCTAAAAATGTGATGACGTGTATCACTACACCTTGGGCTTTTGCATCGGCGGCTGAATTGATCGCGCCGCGTCCGGCATTTTCGGCACCGTCAGTCAACAGAAGCACGACTTTCTTCGATCGAAAATTGCTTTTATCCAACAAATTCAATGCTGCGTCTAAGCCTGCTGCTGTATTGGTCCCACCCAACATGCGTTTACTGCCACGTGCAGCGATTGCATTTCGAATCTTGAGGTAGTTCTTTGCAATCTTTTCCTCTTCAATCACTGCGGGAACGGTGGTTCCTGTCAGGGTGTATTCGTAGGTTGATTTGTCAAGGAACGAGCCCCAAGTTACCAAGCCGACCTCCGGCTGCACGATCGCAACATCCAGAATGTCCAGGAATTTATTGACGGCTGCCGAAAGCCCTGCCCAGCGGCTCAACAATGGATGGGGTGGTGTCATCAGAGCGTCATCAGACTTGTCGAACGTACCATCTCCGTCTGCGTCATACGAAGGAACACCAAACGGATAGACCCAATCGACACCGGAATAATCAAAGCACATCGAATGGGACCGGTCGACGGCAATCACGATTTGCGTTTTTTGAAACGACGCAGTTGCTTCCGAGGTCGGTTCAAATGAAATGAATCCAACAACGGGCCCAAAAAACAGGCTGACCTCTCCCGCACTTGAATTGCTGGTTTTTCGTCCAACAACTCGAACTGCGGTATAAGGTTTCGAGCCCGCTTGAAAACCGAATGAACCGTCAGCGTTGGGTACGCTCTGCCCATATTGAAAATCGGAAGCTTCCAAGATCATTGACTTCCCGGCAACCTTGTTTCTGGCTGCGGCGGCGATCCCTTCCTTGGTTGCCTTGAACGTGTTTCCTTTATTTATTGATAGCTCGCGTGCGGCGGCTTTGGCAGCAGCGTCAGTTGCCGCAGTCAATTCAGTATCCACCAATTGCATGTAGGCAAGGTCGATGCAAAACGCAGCCATTCCAAACAGCAATACCAATGCAAACGCCACCAGCACCAGAATGATACCTTTGCGTTTTTGTGGATTCAGCGAACGTCGTTTCCCATGGCGAAACATAGGCTAACCTCGGGTCAAAGTTTGTTCATGTATGTTGTGCATTCGAGGCGTTGTCCTCGAAAGAACCGAAATACCTCAAACGAGTTTGCTCCCGCCGTAGCGGAAACCGTAACGGCAATCGGAGTTCCGGGACGCGTGTGCGAATTCACGGCAGGACTAATGGTGATCTGATAGTCTGCAATTCCGTAGGTTGCCAGAACTTCAGTTCCGCGAAGCAATGCAGCCTCTTCTGTTCCGCCGTCCGCAGTCGCGACCTGTGCAATCTCAAATGAGGCCGCGGTGAGCGATTGCTTGAGATACACGCCGTTCGACACTTCGATCGATCCGAAAACGACCAACATCAACAACGGCAGGCATAGCGCAAACTCGACGACAGCGGCACCGCGCCGTTTAGAACAGAAAGCTCGTCGCCGAATGGAATGGCCAAACATTGCCTGAATTCCCGCCGAAAGGTTCACCCAATAGTGAAAACTAGTTCAAATTGGCGTGAGTAGCGGTATTTTTCAATCCATGTTCCGCAACGAACGAGAGTCTTCAGGTTCTACAGCTCACACAATCCGGATTATCGTCAAATTAAAATTCGACGCACTGCAACGTGATGATGAGGATATGGGCATTCCGGCGACAGGCTTGCTCGATGCCGCCGCAATTCCAATCAGAGACGCTGGGTCGTGGGAATATAAACAGGTTCTACTGATCCAGAAGATCTGACGCTGGAGGAACTACTTCTTCCGGCCCTGTCTCCGTGGAGGTGGCTGGTTCCGTTGCCGCTTCGGGAACGGAGGTGGACGTTGAATCTTGTGATCCCGCGTCTCCAGAGCCATCTGAATTGACTTCCAATACTCCCGTGGCACGTTGGATATGAGCGCGCATTTCCGTGGCCTTACTTTCGCCAATAAACGTGCCCAAAATTCCCAGCAACGTATTGAACATATTGTCAATGAATTCAGCTTCACGTTGGTTTTTTGCGCGTGAGAGCAAACGAAGTTTTTCATTGCTGAGTCGAGAGCGAAACTGTTGTGGTTGCGGCAGTCGATCGTATTTGTCAAGTGCCAAACGTGCCCGCACATAGTCGCCAGCGTCGATGGCGTCCTCGCAATCCTTCTCATACACTTGTCGCTGAGCGATCAAATCGAGCAATTCGAGATGAACGCCCTGAATGACTCCTTCTGCAAACAACCTTGCCTCATCGTTAGTAATATCGGCAGTTTGCAATTTGATGAAACCAGGAACGATCGGCAATTTGCGAAGAGCACGGTTTCCGCGCTTCAGAAAAATCATCCGCATTCCCTCAGGACTCGGCGTTATTTCCAATTGTCCGCGCCAATCGGTTTTCCCTAGAAACTCAGAGGCTTCCTCCTTGGGAGCATTGGGACGACGCGACCAAATCTCGATCCCTTCCATTTCTTCGCTTTTTTCATCGTCGGAGACGACTTGTAACGTCGTAATTCCCTCAGGCGGTCGAATAACCAACGCAATTTTCTGCAGTCGTTTGGTTTTTCGAGCTGATAAGGGTGCGCGAACAGTCGATTGCACATGTCCGTTTACTCGTGCTCCATTGATTTCGTCGATCGTTACAAAGGTATAAGCGACTGGATCCAATGATGTCAGATTTCCATCTCGGTCCGTTCTCCGAAGTACTGGCAGGAACACATCATTGGTTCTGATGTAGGCCGGAGAAACTGGGTTCTGTTCTGCAATCCACTCACCGTTTTCATCAAATCGAACCCGTGTGCAGGACAGAACGGCTTTCGCACGCATTGCAACTTCATTTTTTTCGTTTGCGTTGTCAATCTGGGCGACCGGCATGAACGCCGTTTTAACCATGTCAAAAATCGCAACGGGAGCGGATTTCATCGAAACGAAATCCTGATCGAGCATTGCCCCCCATTGCCGGGCCCACAAATCAAATTCTCGGACTCGACATCGAACGCCAAATTCTGATCGCGATAGAACGATGATCATCAGCTTGTCATCAAAACTGATTTCAGGAAGGTCGGTGAATTCCTTCAGCTCATCGGGGGAACCAATATCAGTTTGAAATCGCCAGTTCCAAGGATTGGGTGCATTGTCGACCAAGAACTCCCAGCCGCTTCGATCCAACAATTCCGCGCGGGAAATTAATTCTTCTTTCAAATGATGAAGCGAGCCGTTGATCTCTGGTGAGCCATCGGTGCAAAGCCAAACGCGAACACGATAATGGCTGTATTCCCATGCTCGGTTGAGCGGTAACTCGCCGTCACTGGGTTCCGTCGGCGCATTTTGTTTCTCAACTGTCGAACCGGCTTCAGCAACATTTGTTTTTTCGACTGCCGTTGTCTCAGGTTCTCCAGTCACTGCAGCATCTTGAGCAGAAGCATATGCTGACAAAACGGCTACCAAAATGACGGCAACACCTAGTTGAACAAACAATCGACTCGCGAATATTCGCTCGTTCAGGTTACTAAGGATTCGGATCACTATTCTGTTCCTTACTGTCATCCCGTTCCAAGGCCTGAATTTGCCAACGGTCAACAAATTGATAGAGATACATCAAATTTCTACCGACGTCGCGTACGTTTCTTCGATACGCATAGTGCTCTCGCATTTGCCAAAGCGGAATGATTGCCACGTCGTTGAGAATTTGTCGATGCAGTTGGCGCAACGAACTACTTGCGCGCCAGCTATTGGCGACAGCAACCTGCCGCATCATCTGTTCAATGGGCGCAGATAGTTCTTTCACAAGCCCTTCATTGCCAAACAAAAACTCTGCATCAGCCAAGGGCTCGGTCATTGATAGTTCGAGATACAGAAAATCGTAGTCTTTGTCCTCCGGAACAGTGACGCCAGGTGGTAATTCCCGCAATCGGGTAACCAACCCAGGAATCTGATTCCAGCTTGTCTGAATTTGCAGACAAGCCAATTTCGGTACATCGCCTTGGGGATGTGCAATTACAATCTCAGGAAAATTAACATGGGGATCGGCGTCATCGCCCTTGGCAATAATATTCTTCTCGACCATGTTTCGAACAACTTCGACCTTAACGGCCCCAATCATTCGGCTGAAGTCAACGCCAGGAATACGTGTGTTGTACCCATAGGCAATTTGCTGGTTTTCATCGGAACCAATCGGAAATGGACCATCGATCACTTCTGATCCGTCAATTCGTTTGCCGTCGCAAAGCACATCGTACAGAATATGTTGCCGATCAATGGACTTCATCAACCCACTACGAAAAATCTGGCTCGCAACAAATTCATTCCTTGGGTTAGGCAACAGCATGTGAACTGTCGGCACCAGATAACTGCGCACCTCGATATTGGGATCAAGCCTTAATTTGGAAACATCAGATGGAGCAACACGATCGACTGCGTCAACGGCCCCCTTACGGAGCGCATCAACTGCGTCAGAGGGAGAGCTAAATTGCCATTCGACCAGGCGCGGATACTGTGAATCCGCTGATTTCGAATACGCAGGGTTCACATCGAATGTAATGTACTCGTCTACCTTTTCAGATTGAACGTATGGGCCCGTCTTGTCATCGTCATTGTTCTCAAAAATCTGATACGGAAAATCCATCAACGCCTCGGGGCGTACGAATGGCACTCTCAGTTCAATATCGACAGTATTTTTGCCGGTGACGGAAACCGTCTTCAGAACCTTGGTCCATGACTTCTGAGATACAGGGCTATCGGGGTCGGCATATCGCAATAGGATTGAGCGAAGTTGATACGCAGTAAGCGGAGGAACCGCAAAGCTATCGTTTTCCGGATCGATCTCCAGTCGGTAATGATAGCCCTGTTCATCCAATTGGATGATACGACCATTGGTGAAATCATACCGGCCGCCCTCTTCGCTCAAACCCGTCATTTCGACAATTCGCCGTTGGGTCAAACGTCCCACACGTCGCGACGCCCAGTCTTCAATACGCCCGGGGTTTGGAGACAGTGCTGGTTGGCTCGTTCCAACAAAAACAATTGGGTCGCCAGTTACAACAGAATTGTAGAGCTCATATCCCTCTTCGTTTTCGGGCAGCAGATTGATCGCTTTGGTCGCAGCCATTCGTGCAAGACGCGTGCTGCCGGCAGCAATCAGCTGTTTTGCCTCATCAATCGCGCGTCGGTGTTCATCGCCGAATATCGTATTCCATTTTTCCACCAGGGGAGCAGCTGCGCGTCGATACTTTCGATTGACATTTTTGAGCAATTGAGTTGTGGAGCGATAGTCATCTTCCTCATAGTATTGGGTCAAATTTCGGTCATAGCATTCGAGAATCAAGTCAATCGAAGTCTGTGTGATTCCACGAATCGAGAACCTTGGGTTACGTTCGTAAAGGTCTTCAAACAGCGAAAGTGCGATACCGTAATTGCCGTTGTCATAATTATTCTTCGCGTCCAGGAACAACACCGACTGCAGCTTGTTCTCGACTTCAGGATTCTCCCCTTCCCTGCTGTCCTTCACATACAACAGGTCGCGCAGAGCTTTGGAATAATTTCCGTCCTTGATTAGCTCTTCGGCTTCGTCCAAGACCAGTTCTTCAAAAGTCTTATAGTCGACAACGACATCCCATGGAACCTGCAATTTGGGCCACGACCCGTCCATCAATTCAAAAACCAAATTCCCACTGGTTGGCAACGGCTTGGGCGGGACGTCAATCAGAGGAACAATATCCATCTCGGAATTGTCATTGTCCTCATTCAAATAGATGCGATCAAATGGCTCTTGATCAATCAAATCGATGTTGTCGATTAGCCGAGAACCAATCGGCCCCTCGTCTTTCTGGGCATGGCAACTAACGGCAAATTGCATACACAAGACTACTAGTCCATAACCCAAAACCCCAATCCATTTTCGCAGATTTGGCCCAAGTCGATTTGTGATGATGATTCGATTCAACATGAAAAATACTTTAGATGAAAGTGCTTGATTCGATGGCTGTGAACCTTAGTTCAAGCTGCTACGATCGATCGTCACAATTGCCCCGTTTGCGGTATTGAAATAGACCGAGTCACCAACCGCTACCGGAATATTACGGACTGCCATTCCCAGATTCCATTCACCTTTGATTGCACCATTGGCATCCAAGGCAACCAGTCGGCCATCCTCAAACACTACAAAGATTCGAGAATCACCGTCGAATTGAACACACCCGCTGATGCTTACATTGGGAGCTGGCTGATTCCACTTGGCCATCCCATTGGAATCCCAAGCGTAAATTTTACCGTCGTCCAGGTGAAGCAAGATCATGCCACCGACACACATCGGCCCCGAGACCGGCAATGCTGGCAATTCAATTGAGAATTTTTCAACCAGTGGCATATCAAAACCCGTCGCCCGCAACTGAGCTTTGGCGCCTGATTTCGAAATGAAATATGCCGTAGCACCGTCACTAGCAATTCTCGGATCAATCTGACCATCCACAGTCAAAGAGCCCAATTGATTCAGCCCGCTCCGATCACTTGCATCGATCAAATACAAATTCTGCTGGTCGTCTGCAATTAAGATATGATCCGCTGCATTTGCAAGTGCGTTGCTCCAACCAATCCCTTGTCCTGGTTCAATTGGTGGTGAAAACGGTGTGCCAATTTCGAGGCCATCGGTCCCCAGTCGAACAAGCAATCCGTCTTCGCTGGGAATTACGAAATCCGTCGACAGTGCTACTGGCGCTGAAGACGGCTTCAATGGTTCGGAATTAAATGACAGGCGAGACAAACTCGTCTTGGTCGTATCTAAATTCGCAAGAACAAGATCCGCAGAATCGCGATTTCCAATTCCGGCGATGATATTATCACTCGTCACGACCGACCGCGTGATGTTTAACGGCTCATCGATAGCGCTAGCGGAAGCATCCCGATTGATGACCTTGCCAGTATCCGAATCAATGATCTCAAACAAGTCACCTTGGGCTGACATCGTCATCACACGATCCCCATTTGCAATAGGCGCCGTTGGTAATGGCGCCCCGAAATCACTGCGCCAAAATTCTTCCAACGAATCCATATCAACCGCCGCAACACTGACCTGTCGCGAATTGCCACGTCGACGCGCGTGAACAAGTACATTTTCGAATTTGACAATTGGAGCCAAAAACGTATCACTCGCAGAGGTGATCGCCAACCGCGTAAAGTCACCCCGATTCTTGTCGATTCGGAATGACTGTAATCCATTGGCGCCAATCCACATCCGGCTGCCTTGAGCAAAAACATAAGCAACCGCAGCTCCGCGCTTGTCAAACGTATTGACGGCAGCGTCAAAGATCGGCATATCAGCTTCGGCAACTACCAATTCCAATAGCTTGAATTGGCCGTTGTCAGCCGCGAACAGCATGTTCCGTCCCAATCGTTGAGGCGGCATTGAAACAGGTGCCGATGCCAAGCGGATCAATTGAATTCGCTCAAGCCCCATTCCATTTTCGTTCAAACGGAAAACATGCAAATCCGAGAAATCGCTTCCATTGACATTGACCAACAGGTGCCCCGTCCAATAGATCGGCGGAATTCGGATGTCATTAGGCGAATGGCCAAGGTAAAACGTTTCCACACATTTCAATTCTTCAGCGGTCAGAATGTAGATATTGGAATCAGCACCAACCACATAAATAAACGGAGACTGTTCTGAAATTTCGACCGACGTTGTAATGTTCTTTGGGATATGGACAGCAGCCAGAACCTCGCCACTACCTGGATTCAGCCGTACGATATTGCCAGACCGAAATGAAACGACCAATAGATCGCCTCGAATCACAGGCGCCAAAAAGGGCTCCCCAAGCGTAGCTTGCCATTGCAATTCGCCAGTCCGAGCGTTTACCCGTAGCAATGTGTTATCCAACTGATTGCTGACCAGCAGGTCTTGTCGCGAGGCCTCGTCGACCCAAATTGGCAAAATTGTCGTTTCATAGCCGACAAATCGCGACCAAAGTACTTCACCATTCAACCCTGAAACACCGTAAACGTAACCATCGATCAGAAACGGCAATACTTCATCCTGAATCGCCGACAGGCTATTGCCATGCTGTGACGAAATCATGACGTAATCTGTAACCAATCCCGAATCGTCAACCGTGCTAACGGAAATATCGACATCGACGGGAGTCACCAGATTCACCTCGCGTTCTGACACATTCTGCATCAGTTCTCGCAAAGGTTTCCTCGCTCCCAAGTCGCCGAATCGACGTGTGAGCCGGTTGTAATAGTCAAACGCTTGATGGGTTTGATTCCCCTCCGCCATTGCTGATATCGATCAACGCTTTTCCGTAGTCCTTTTCTTTTTCGATCAATCCGGCCACAGTCAACAAATTGTTTTCGGCATTCTCAAGGACCGGCGCAGCGTTCGGACTTGTTTTTTGCGCCCCGGTCATAAAGGCAAGGATTTGTTTTGAGTCTTCAGCCGTTTTCAGCGCCGTCTCCATCCCTTCGACGGTGCTTTCCTCAAGTGCTTTTTCGGAGTAATAGAGCACAACCTGCGGAAACCAGATTGCATAATCCTCTTTGATAATTCCATACTCCGGCTCGTTCTCAATTGTCGGAATTTTCTCAATCGCGACCTTATAAACTTCGTTGAGATTCTTGCTGTTAAACGGCAACCAAATCATCGATTGAACTTCGCGTACCCTGGCCTTGCTGGCCTTGTCGTTTTTAGGGAAACGAGTGTGGAAGTCTCGGAATTTGGTCATGGCATCGCCAAAGGTTCCATTGACATAACTGTCTTCAGCGGCCTTGTACAACTCTTCTGGCTCAGCCTGGAACACGGCTAGAATCAACGCCGCTCCAACAATCATCAGGATCGCCAATGAAGTGAATCCAACGTAAAGCCATTTGGTCTTCCATTGGTCGGCCTGGTTTTTCTTGCCCTCAAAAGCATCATCAATTTCTTCGTCGTAGCCTTCATCCTCTACCGTTTCAACGGTATCCACTGTGCCCGCAAACGGATCCACTGGTGAGTTAACAATCCCACCCATTCCGGGAACGATAGTCTGTTGTATATCGACACCGATCTCGACATCGTCACTGGCGTCAATATCGCTCGAACCAAAAACACGAGTGCCCATCTCCGGAACACTGACATCAATTTCTTCGGTGACCTGTCGGACAACTGGAACCGTTATTTCGTTTTTATTATCCGCGACACTGGTCAAATCGTCGGTATCGTAATCACGTTCCTTGCTGTCGTCTTTGACAACAAATTGTGGATCGTCGACCAGTTGCTTGGGCGGGCTCCATTCGCCGGAAAGAAACTTCTTGCCTTGGTCCTTGGTCAAATGCCCTTTGTCGATCAAGAATTTAACAATCGCAGCGGGCTTGACGTTTTTTTCCGGATTCTCAATCTCTCGCCGCAATTTGCTGAGAATCTTCTCATCAACCAGGCCAGATTGAGTCAACAAATCCAAAAGTGTACCAGACGACATTCTTTTCCCTCTGAACTGCCCGATCGAATCGATCAGGACTCAAAATGATGTTTTATCTGTTGTGTAATCGTTGTCTGTGTTTTTAAAACGGGAATCCAATCGAACGAGCAGATTCCTGCAACCGAGACTAGTACTCAAGTTCCGTTGTCTTCATCTCAATTTTTCCAGCCCAGCCGCGATTCCGGCATCCCATACGGTGATTACCCGCTGGTGCGTCGAATCAACATGGGCGGTGATGACCAAGCGTTCGGCGTTGTAATCGAGCATCGCGTTTCGAATTTTGGCACGCATCTGCGTTTCACTTGGCGTCTCGACTTCGTCCTCGAAACGCGTTGTCACATAATAGACGTCGTTCTGATCGATGATCACTTCCACGTAGTCTTTTTCAATTTCTTCTTCGTCCGGGATCGTGAGTGGACTCGGCTCATTGACCTTGGACGGCGGTTGTGGAATTGATCGCTGTAACGAAAACGAAGCAGTCACCATAAAAAAGATCAGTAGCAGAAACGTCACGTCCACCATGGGCGTCATGTCCATTCCGTCTTCCTGCTCTTCACCGGTTTTGGTGAAGTTCACAGGTGGATCTGGATCAACCTCGTCCTCCTGCTCTTCAAAGCCCTTCCAGGCCAATTGTTTCAACGACTCGTCAGCGCGAGCGCGCGGGCGTGGTGTCGCAACCTCCATCGCCGAGGGGCGATCAGCGTTTTCCGCCTCATCACGAAGATGGTCGGAAGGCGCAATCAAACCAAAATCTTCTTCGCGTTCGGATTCGTTTTTCTTTTTCTCGTCGCTCATGATTCTGCTCCGTTCAATTCACGAATCACTTGGCCTCTTCGACACCGACATAAATTTGCCTGGACTCGGCCAGATCGGAAAGCGATATTCCGCGTTTGACGACCTCCACCGCGCCCGTTTTCACTCCCCCTTCAGCCTTGACCAAAATCGTTTGTTTTTCAGGATAGGTAGAAAGTTGTTGTTCAACAAAAAAACCAACCGCTTCTTCCTGCGCGGTAGGTTCGGTCTCATTAATTTTTGCTTCTTCGTCGTTGCTGCGACCTTTGAAAATGACATAAGAGTCTTTGTCGCTACCTTTGGTAATGATGAAGACCACCGAGTCTTTTTCGGAAACGGGATCGCCAAATGACGCGCGCGGCAGATCGACTGCGGCCGACGGATCCATTTTGGAGGCTACCACAAAAAACGCGAGCAACAGAAACGTGATATCAATCATCGGAGTGATATCCAGCTCGTTGTCTTCGTCCTTGTGTTTGCGAGGCCGAATGTCGGCACCCGCGTCGTCTCGTTCTCGTTCGCTCATTTCAGTTCTTCCTCGATTCAATCCTCTCGCGTTACTGCAGTTTGACTACCGCGAACAAAGCATCAGGCCACAGGATTGCGAATGATTGCCTGTCGGAAAATCTCCAGGAACTGATTGATACCAAACGAAACGAGGTCTTCCATCTTTTTGATCTGGACGTTGATGTAGGCCACACACAATGTCAATGGAATCGCGATCGACAACCCCAACGCCGTTGTGATCAACGCGAACTGAATGTCTTGAGCCAACTTGTCGGCTTCAACGGTCTTTGACGCCGCAAGCTTCGCGAACGCACCCATCATCCCGAGTACCGTTCCCAGCAGCCCCAACATAGGAGCAGTCTTGATGACCGTGATTACCCAACTCAATCGGTATTCCAAATCCTGTAAGACGTCTCGCTGAAATCGGTCGGCGAGCAACTGCTTGATTTTGGCGTAACCGATCGCACGGTTGTCGATTGCCAATTGTGACAACTGACAGATCGCTCGTCGGTCGCCTTCGCAGATTTCGCTGGCAGCGTCATATTCCCCGCGCATCAATGGCTCTTCGATCGCTTCCAAAAAACCGGTTTGCTGGTTCTCATTTGGAAACTGTTTTTGCTTAACGCGATTGAAAACAACAATCACGCAGTAAGCCCCCCAACCGGCAACGATTGCCATCGCCAGGTAAATCGCGTTGCCGAGAAAAGAAAAAATACTTCCCATGTTCTTGGATTTCCAGATTCTTGAAAAAGTCGAATTTACCGTTCAAATTTTGTATTGTTGATTCTTGGAGATACTTTTTCACGCCTGGATTCACCAGTCTGCCCTGTCTCCGGCGATTACCGGTTCGGGTGAAAAATCCCAAGGGTACATTATGATTACTCTGATCGATTTGACGAGCCACCTGAATACATCGCCGGCTCAAAAACCAGCCGGAAAATCGACATATCCCAATCAACGGTCGCCCTTCTTGAATTCCTGCCCCACAACCCGGACTTTCACCTTACCGTGTTCGTCGAGTTCGACGATAAACCGAGTTTTTCGAATGGCCTCTATCGTTTGTTTTGATTCCGAGGTCGCATCTAATTCCAATTGAGCCATCTCCAGCATCCTATCTTTCGGAAAAACGAATACGACGAACCAATTCTCGGGGAGTGTTTGGCCCAAATTCTCAAAACACCGTCGCTCACAGCCATTCAACTCGGGAGGCTGGGCCGTCAGATATCGTGTTAACTTTTCGTTCGAACGGTTCGTTTCGGAAACAATGTCACTTCCGGGCTCAATGGCCAGAATCCGATTGCTTATCGGATCGATTGCTAAAAGTCGAATTTGCAATTGCTCGATCGCCATGCAAAACGCCTCTTCGTCCCGGAAATCGTATTTGATATCCCAGCGTCGAGTACGACTGACCGGCAAAATGGCATTGAACGCCACCCCACTTTCGGCCGCCTGCTGACCGGCGACTGTTTCCTGCTTCGTTTCCACCGATTGAGCAAACAAAGAACCGCATCCGATCAAAACTGCGGTGAATACAACGACAAATCTGGCTGGACACCGAAAAATCGATGACGTCAGTCCAGGCCGTCTTTTAGCGGCGGCAGATTGAATTCCAGAACCAATGTTTGGCGATCGCATTCCCCTCTCCGTGTTTTAACAGAACCCTTACGTTCCGACGAATCGCGAAGAGATAAACGAACAGAAAAATATTGGGTTTACCGGCGCCGAAATTTGATATCCGTGACGACGAATTCGTAGCCGGTTGGCGTGGGGACAACTTGAAAACGCGTATCTTGCACATTCTCCAGCTTTCGGTTGATTTTCTGAAGGTAGGCTTGCTCGAGACTTCGCAACATCTCTTTCGTCGGTTCGGGGTAAAATTGGACCGTGAATGCTTCCCCGGTTTCAATTCCCTTGCGTTTGAAAAGCGCGTTATCGAAACGTTGAAGCTGTAAGGTTTCGTGGGCGAAATACACCGAATTGCTCTCCTCGGCACGGCTCGACCAAACGATTCGTCCGGCCCCGCCTGGGTCCACCAAACGAGCGATATCGTTTTTCGAGCTGTAAACCAAACCTACGTCGATATTGAAGTAGCTCAACATTTTTGAATAGGTTTCCACGGTTGACGCTTCGTACCCGATCTTCCACCGTTTGTACTCAGGAACAACGTGGCCCGGTCCAGTGTCGACACCCTTTCGAGAACCTCCCGGCCCACGACCAGGCCCCGTTTGAGTCGCATCACCAGAGAAGTGCTCACTACTTGCCCTGACACTCGAAAGTGCATGGGTCACGACTTCCAGCGCCATGGCTATTTGTGGAAATTCGACCTCCGGAAACTCCTCGACGCCCGGCTCAAGAATCTCGTCTGCGACTCCGTCCGGCTTTTCCGCTTCAACGGAACGGATGAATATCGGAGGGAGTATTCGCTGAAATCGATACGCCGCTCCCAACCAGACCAGGAACAAAATCGTTACCAGAAACCCGACTACCAGGATGGCTGAAGAGAGTGATGCGACCGTTCGATCATATCGCGAAACCTCAACTTCGATATTCAAGGCAGGACGCAATGGAACATCACACATTTTCAACTCCTTCTTTTCGCCAATCGTGCAGCCGATTGACCTCCTCAAATTCTCTTACGAGAACTCGAATGCACACCACAAGCCATGTCCGTTACGATTTGACGAAACGAAAACGAATTGGCGAACATGAAAAGTGCGTCGAATGGAAGGATTTATCGACGCCGATATTTGATGTCTGTCACAACGAATTCATACCCAGTCGGAGTTGGAACGACCTTGAAGAACGTATTCTGTACTTCCTTCAATTTTCGGTCGATTCGCTGAAGGTAGGCTCCCTCAAGCTGACGCAGAATTTCCTTGGTCGGCTCGGGATAAAATTGAACTGTAAACGTCTCCCGGGTCTCAACGCCTTTCCGCTTGAAAAGTGCATTGTCAAACCGCTGCAACTGCGCTTTTTCGTGTGCAAAATAAACTGACTTTTTCTCTGCAGCTCGACTTGTTCTCACGATGTTCGCCACACCGCCAGGATCGACCAAGCGGATAATGTCATTATTTAGTGTGTAGACAAGACCGACATCAATGTGGAAGAAGCTCAACATTTTTGCATACGTATCGACGTTCGAGGCCTGGTATTCTATTTTCCAGCGTTTGTGTTCAGGGACAACGTCGCCAGACCCCGTGCCATCGCCACCATTCCGAGAACCTAATCCTCTACCTTTTCCCATTTGGGCTGCGTCACCGGACCGATGCTCCATGTTGGCCCGCACACTCGAAAGAGCATTGGTAACAGCCTCAAGTGCCATTGCCAATTGCGGAACCTCTACTTCTGGAAATTCTTCGACCCCAG
Source organism: Pirellulaceae bacterium (assembly GCA_041399045.1). GTDB lineage: Bacteria > Planctomycetota > Planctomycetia > Pirellulales > Pirellulaceae > BJ22. The sequence goes on from JAWKTO010000004.1 coordinate 347,214, forward strand.
GCTCCAATATGTCATCTTCGACACCCTCCGGTTTTTCGTCACCAGCAGGTTGTTCAGCTACATATGGAGTCGGCAACGAACGATTGAATTTGATGATTGACGTCAGCCAAATCAAAAACAGAAATGAAACAAGGAATCCAACGATCATCAGCGCAGCGCTCAATAACGCGCTCAGTCGATCGTACTTGGACACCTCGACTTCAACATGCAAATCTGGCCGTATGAGAATGTCACTCATTTCCGAATTTCCTAAACCTCAAATTCCTTGTGATGATCGTCGCCTATTGCCAGGCCATCATTCGTCGAACAACTCGGCATCCGGACGCAAGTCTTTATACCATTCGGTCCATTTTTGCTTGAGCAACAGGCATTCCGCCAATGTCGGATCGCGAGAAATCTTGAACGCGTCAATTTTCCGACTAATCAACCTCAAGCCGTTATGGGCTTCGATTCGAATTGACTGAACCGGATCGGAAAGTGCATACAGCAGTGCTGGAACATTGTCCAAATCCTGTGAAGCCGCCAAAAATCTAACGGCTACCTTTCGCCGAAACCACTCTTCATCAGTCACGAGCCCTTGCAAAAATTGCTTTTGTTCAACACGCGATTTGGTGGGATCACTCGTAAACGCGGAGATTGCCTGAGATATTGCCGGAAGCATGATCTCAATATCATCTTCTGATTTTGCATTTGCCAACGCGTTCATCACATCCTGAACACCTTCAACAGCAGCTTGAGTAGTCGTACCGCCCTGATTGTCCAACCTTGTATTCTCTTTGAACCCTTTGTTGCCCGAAATCTGACCTTTGAGCGAGTCAAGCATCAAGATCTCACTGGCACGTACCAAAAACAAAATCGATCGACATGTTGAATTATTGGGGCCTTCGAGCAATCTGTCGTCACCGACCCAGGATCCATCCCCTTGTTGCTTGGCCATCAGAAACTCGACGCCTTGGTCGTACCAATTCGGGACGTCCCGCATTTGTCCCTCAGCGCGAGAACGAAAATAGGCGTATCGCTCCAACCCATAGAGATAATAGTAATTCCATTTTTCAATTTCGATGTGGAAATTATCCTTGAACCATCGATTCGCAAACGCTTTCACCGAACTCAACTTGCTTGGATCAAACGATACCAACGGTGCATCGGGGGCAACCTCCGCTTCATCATCTTTTGGCTCAATGTAGATCGACACGGATGGCGGCAGTTCGCCTTCAAGGCCCATCATTCCACCTTTGCCTCCTTGCTCGCGCTTCGGTGTCAGATTGAGCAAATCCTGAAGGAGGTAAACCGTACCCGCTCCAGCCATATGTCGAGACAGCGTGAGATCGTTTTCAACTCCAGCCGCGAACCCTTGAGGCGTTGTATGGTAATACCAAGACCCTTCTCTCGTTTGGTAGTTGCAGTAAAACTCCAAAACGCCCTTAGCTTCATTGGTGTAAACCGGGAAGCCCTTGAGCTTAAGCACGGCAAATGCCAACGCCGCATATTGTGATTGCGAAGAGTCCGAATTCGAGCGACTTGAATAGCTGAACGCACCCGTTTGCGTACGTTTCTCAAAGATGATTTGAATCAACCTGTTGATTTGAGGAGTGTACCCCTGAGCATCAACTTCGGCCATGACAATGATCGCCAAGGCAGGATAGTAAATTCCTGCGGCAGCTAACTCATTGGATGTCGAAGTAACGGACTCACCCATTTCTTCGAGATCGTCCATCACTTTGCTGATGGCGTGCAAAACCAGTGGATGACTAACCGGTACTTCTCTCTGGTAGCGCTTTGACGCTTCAATTACCGTCAATGCGGCTAACGTAGCCTCGCCGTGGTTTGTTTGCGGGTTCGCTCCCAGATAACTAAGGCCCCGCTTGACCATTCGTTCGACTTCTTCGTCGTCAGGGTTGTACTTGAACTGCCCAAACGCTGAACCAACGCTTAGGGAAACCAGCAAAAAAAAGAAGAAACCAAGTCCAAATACAGGCGCATTCCCCCACCAACTGGGGCGACTTCCCAATCCATTGCTTGGTTTTGGATGTAGAAACATCAATTTTCTCCCTGTTCCCTGTTCCCGGCGCGAAGCAACCATTTTACTTCGATTGCCCGGAAACCGGGAGTCGCTTAGTGCGTCCGATGCAGTTTTTTCTGGACCGTCGTTCGAAAATACGGAATGTCCGCGCAAACCGCAAATCACTCAAAATTGAGATCAAGCATCTGTGTACTTTGGCAAGTCACTATTCAGCTCACGCTCTCACCGAATACAGATCCTTGGAGTAACGAAAATTTCGAAACGGTCTCGGCAACTCCATCAGACGCAGACGGGACATACAATCGAACGACAATTCCAATCGAATTTAGGAAAGAAATTGGACCTGACTCGCCGAATTGACAGAAAATGGCAGTACGATTAACATCTGTGCTTTCGATTCCACAGAAAATCTGTTGAGTTGAAAGGCAAAATAGACGGTCAGGTAGCTCAGTTGGTAGAGCAATGGACTGAAAATCCATGTGTCGCCGGTTCGATCCCGGCCCTGACCACTCCCGAATACCCGCGACGGAATATCTTTCTGGGCGGGTTTTTTCTTTTAAATCGCGTATTAGACGACCTTCGCCAGTGCAACTCATTTGGAAGCGGTTGCCGATGCTTGCAGAACCTAGATCGGCGAAATCGCTTACAACGCCACGTTGCGTACCCAAGCGATTCAGTCCATCGGAATTTCGTCGGCACGGCAAATCAATGCCACTCCCAAGCATGCCATGTTGTGCCGCGAGAATCGAAAAGTAGTTCAGCATGAACCCTTGGTCACCGTTCGGGCAGCTGCCCGACGTTAAACCTGCTGCGGCAAAGCAATCCGCTTGAGAATTGTAGCGACTTCGCCGCAATGGGTAAGCGTCAAAACATGACCGCCACCGCCAATGGTTGTGTCGGGATTAACGTATCGTATTGGAAACGTCGAGTCACGATTTCCATGAATATGGAACGAGGGAACTCGCTCCACATGTTTCGAAGGCTTCCAGCCCAGAACTGCTGCAACTGCCCAACGGTACCATTCGCCAGATTTTCCGGCGAGTTTTCTGGCACGAAACGTTGCTGGCGAAGCAATCCGTTGTGGCCAACGGCTCGCTACTGTACCGGCGGCGTTCAAGAGAATTTCTGCACAGCGAGGTGGCGCCACGCGACCAGCGCGAATCCATGGTGGTAGCTCGCAAGGCGAACGCACGGAAGAAATGAGTACGCAGGAAATGGCATTAATTCGCCATGTGAGCTCACGCGCAATAATGCCACCAAACGAAACCCCGCAAACAACTATCGGCTCATCGTTCATGAGAGTCCGACTAAATCTCGTTGTATATGCTTCAATTGGTTCGTGTTTTTTGGGCGGAATCCAATCGACTACAGCAGCCGTCGGCAATAATGGCAATATCCGATCGAAGATTCGGTGATCACGATTCATGCCCGGTAACAAAATGATTTTTTGCATGCCATTCCCTACTCCGAACACTTAAACGCACCCCACATAACATGTAGTCGGAAGGGTGATCGAACCTTGAACTACCGGACGCAAGTCCGGTTTCCAGCGCATTGAAATCTCATCCGTCGTCGTTGCCTATGAGGTAGATTTGAACCGATGGTTGAAACAACGCTTCAATCACGGCCTTTCTTATTGGAGTGGCCCAACCATCCGTTTCTGATGTTAATAGGACGCTACGATCGTTTCCAAAAGTCTTTGTCGAATCAAGGGCCGCGTCTACAGGTCAATCGCATGAAGGATAGTCTAAATCACTTGGAAAAATTGGCGATAACGGCTTCGGAGCTTGAGAACTCCATCCGCAGACCTTTCGTTTACATCTCAAGCTCGTCTTTTTGATCGAAGTGTCCTGTTGCAGGATAGAAAGCGTAATCGATTGATAAAGCCGGCGATAGCAACGCCTATTATTTTCGATTTCGTTTTTGGTCTTCGCTGAAGGTGACATCAAGACTCCAGCAGTGCAGTTGATTTTCAGCTTTCCAGTGCCCCGAATAACACGTACATGATCGCGCACCACCGGTCGCATGCTGCTGACAAAGAAGAGATGGATTCCGGTTTCTTTCCCGACCCGTCCTTTTGAGGTCGCTCTTGCTCGCGATACACACTCGCAATGCTGCGAATACCAGGGAATGCCGTTTTCAACGAATCCGGAACCGGCATTACCTTGTAAGTTCTTGTGATCCGGTTTTTTCTGCCCGACTTAATGCAAGACTTGTCGACCTTGGTCCGTAAGCCCGTTGATTTAGCTGCTTTCTCCGGATTCTTCAGCCGCAATGAAAGCATCCAGAACTGACTCGGCCAGGTTCGGTTGATTTCCTTCACGGCAATCACATAGTCGCCGCCTTTATCAATGATCGATTGAGCCGTTTTTTTGCTGACAATGCAATGCATCGAGAAATGACTGCACGTTGACGCGATCATCTCCAGTAGTTTGGGCACTGCCGAAATTTCGTGGATTCGTCGTCGACAGACTGTTGACCAAAACAGATGCCTTGTTCGGTCGCCCATGCGTTAACCAAGTGCAACATTGATGTTCCGCTGGCAGAATCAAAAAGATCGCCTTAGTGACTTTCCGTCGATCGCAATGTGTTGCCCATCGGAATCTTTGCCTAATAGACATAGCCACCGAGTCAACGCAGCGCAAAGCTGATCTTCGTTGAGCATATTGAAGATGCGTGAGAACGTGTCGTGAGAAGGTACGCCGTTCCAGGGCAAGAAATTTACGGAACCATTGGAGTTTCTCTTTTGCAAACGCCTCGACATCAGTCCTCTGAATCACAGCCGCAGATCGCGGCGCAAAAGCGATGAAAAGCATGTCAATCAAGTTGTGAGTTGACTTGCGACTTCCCGAGGTCTTCTACGCTCGCAAAGACTGTACGTATCTCATCGGCATTTTGTTTGGTAGCAACTGCTGCTATCTCCGCCTGACATCATGATTACCTCCGTGATGGTTCTTCCCGAAGACCAAAAAATTTGATCCGAACCATCTACGAACATAAATTCATTCCGTTCGCTTCATGCGATTGACCTGGCCGCGTCTATCGAATCTAAGCCTGCCAATTCGCGCCCAAGGTAATCAACTATTTCTACAATGTCGTCCGCTGATATGCGAATCCGAATACCTTGCGTCGGTGAATTCCATTCTGTGACGATCGAGTCCGTTTTCGCTGTTGCAGTTGAGCGGTTGAGGAATTCAGGCAATAGTGCCGTCGCCTCATCAGTTGAGAAAGTTCCGGAATTTGGCCGAGGTACTGCAAATATCAGTCGATCACCAAGCCGGACGGGGTAATCGTTTCACTGAAGAAAGCACCACAAGTCCGGCTTTGGTGCATCCGCTGGTTACTCCGTTTGTTGTGCGTCACTAAACCGCTCAATGGACGCGTCGATGTCATCCGTTTCAAGCTGGTAGTTGGGGTGTTCACGAATCAATTCTAGTGTAGCGATTATTGCAGCCCGTTGTTCGCGAGTCAAAAATGCTCGCCAACCCTTGGGGTGTTCGTCAGCGGCGTAAAGTCGATCAACGAATCCGTATGGGTACGTATCATTCAGTTCTGCGATCAGAAAAGCCGGCAGGTGAAAAACAAAGCCTTGTGGATCAAAAAATGTCGGAGAGCAATGGCATTTTGCCAAGTCCGCGACCGAGATTCGTTTCCAATCAAGTTTCTCGTCAGATTCGCGAAGCCGTTGCAATTCTACATCCGCCGCATAGTCGTCCAATCAGTTTGCTTCAAAGAGTCCGATACCGTTTCCCAGTTTTGTGTCGGCGAAGGCGTTTTCAATTTGCGCGACAACATCATCAACGTGTGGAGCGAAGGTCTGCACCCATTTCGAGAATGAGTCAATCAGACGCTGAGCTCGAGACTGCTCACGCAATTCTTCGATGTCCAGTTCGTCTATGCGAAAGCAACGATTGTCAGGCATCGATTTGCTGCATCACTTCCTAGGGGTAACGAACAGGGTCACTAAGCCGGAAGAGGTAATTGTTCCATTGAAGAAAGCACCGCAAGTCCGGCTTTGGTGCATCCGCTGGTTACTCGGGAATCCTGGAAGTGACCGATGACTGAGCCAAGTCTTTGCGACTGCAAGTTTCCACCTCCGTCAGCGCGCACTCCGTTCTTCTCGAAGGCATTATCAATTCTGCCTGAACGGATTTCAAGTCAACGAACCTAAGATATCAATCGAACCAGCCGAATCCGATCCATCACCCGCAGGTTTTGCATTACCGAATATGGAAAGCATCAATTCTGCTAACGCATCATGCCGCCAACAATCACGTCCGCGTCACGGCATCCGAGTAACGTTCACGCTGACCGGGCGACGCGGTCAACTCTGATTCATCAATGAGCCGGATCGATGCTCCGGTCCAACGTGTCGTTATCCCATTACGGATTCGTGTTGCTCAGTTTAGATTCGTCAATTTGGTCCCCCATCACGTTGGCTTCCCAACCGTCATAGTCACCGCCGCAAGAACTTGCAATTCGTTGAAAAGCCGTCGTAATTTGCTTTATCTTTCCTTCGTCGAGTGACATCTTTCGAGTAGCAATAACTGCCCAGGTGGGTTTCGCAAAAAACCGTTTCCACCAAGGCGGGTCGATCTTCATTTTGTCGGAATCGACCTTTTTCTCGGCCAATAATCGAACGGCCATGTCAGCTGCTGTTTCCGTTGGAAAAAAGAAATTGAAATTAATTTCGCGTGGCTTCTTAAAGTCCAATCCTAGTTGCTTGAATACGCCAAGCAGGGCATCGTCTTCATTATGAGTGTGCATAGCGTTCCCAACTGCTGAGTCCAAGGTTGCAATGGATTGAAAGGAATAAAGAATCCATGAAAGTCCGTGGTTTGGGAGAAGCGGTCATACAATGACCGGTTGAATCTTTTAAACCCCAACCACACGGAGCCAATCATGTTAATCGTTTCTTTGGACGTTGGCAAATTTTCGAGCATGGCCTGCAATCTGGATACAACGAATCGAAAATCGGCATTTCTGTAGCTTGGCCTCTCAGGCCGATTGCATTCAATTCTCCATTGCCCAGGCGTGCTAAAGAATAGAGCGAGGAAACGAATGCAATCCCCATTGAAATGATTGCAAGAATTAATGAGACGACGCCGTACCTTCCACCCCGCGTCGACCTCTCAAATAGTCGGCTAGTCCTCTTTCAAGTCCATGCATCGATCGCGAACTCAATACCAACAAGGATAAAACCAATATGAACTCGCAACCCACAAAAACACCCATTCCCAAACCACGGACTTCATAGTCGGTTGCGATCACCAAGTCGGCGCTCAAAAAACTATAATTCAAATTCGCGACCGACCGGCGACTTACGTGCATCGCTTGGTTCTGCCACTTTTCTGCGCTGCTGCGATTGCCGACACGCTGTGGATGATCGCATTTGCATCGCACGCGTAAAGATCCGCACCACCAAACGGATTCAGTTCCAATAGACGAAGTTGATCATCACACTCGCAAACATCGAGAATATACACAATTTCAGGTGCTGGAATCGCAGAAGCGACTGTCGACGCAAATACAGCCGCCGATGAATCCAAGGGGGCAGCAATTGGTTTGCGTGTTCGGGGATCATAAGCTGAGCCAGCAACGACGGAACGGTTCACGATTACGAAGCGCCATTCGTTGCCGATTTCCTGGATGGGGGCAGCAATCACGGGTATCGAATCATCATCGTAGTAGAAGCCATGATCGAGTTTGGTCAGTGTCAGCGTGCCAATATCGACAACCCGACCACTAAACGGTTTAAGCGGGCTGTCAGGACGCACGAAAATTCGATCAGTCGCACCAAGTTGTTTTGCGATCGCTGGGGCGTTAGCGACCAGTTCCTTGGCGGCACAGATGTGCCAATCTTTGTGGACGAGCCATTGTCGGGCAGATTCATACCATGACGAGCAACAAAGGACAAAACGATCCCGGAGTCCATTTAAGCTCGTTGGTGATGCGGGCAGCATTCCCGAGCGAGCCATGAAATACTACCGATGAATTCGGTACTCGCGATGGTACACCATCCGACCACCAAGAATCTGACCATTCAACGAGTCGATGCCCGTGATCACGAATGGCGTTTCGGAACGGAGTATGTGTTTCAGGAAAGATGTCGGGCTCAAGGACCCACGTTACGTCGGACATGTATTCTTGTGGCAGAAACGCTAACGATCACCGAGCCGGAAGAGTGATCGTTCGATGTACAAATCGCACGCGCAAGTCCGGCTTTGCGTGCATCGTCTTGTTATCCGAGATTTTCGTTCGAGGTGTACGAATTCCATGCGTCATCGAGATCGTCAATTGCGCGATCCGGCTGTGTGCCCATTATAAGGTTTGGCCCGTTGAGCGACCACCAAGCCTCAAAGCAGGAATCCAAGAATTCCTTGCCACGTGGCAAAACCATTGTCGAAGTGAGCCAAGCGTTCCAGTCGCATTTGTCTGACAGCAGTTTCAGCGCTCTTTTCCCGACGCTATTCAACAGGTCATTTTCGTCCAGCCATCGCAATACAACCAAAATCGGACGAGCTGCATCATTTGCCGTTACGTCGGGTGTGTCGCGATGCCACTGGGCGCGATCGTAAACCCTGTCGCTGGCGTTTGCGATCGACTGGCGCAGCATGGGATGTAGATTGCCGGGATTGCGTGCAGCAATTTCCCTCGCTCGTTTCTTCCAATTCATCTTCTGTGTTCGATTTCGCGGTGACGTTCGAGCGGAATAACGCCCAAGCGCACCGAGCGACCGGTGAAGGTGGGATAAACAAAAACGATATGGAAACAAACCGCCGCTACAACTCCGCGTCGGTGCAGCGCCGTGTTATCCCAAGGAAACGAAAAACTGCAGCACAAGCCGACAACGCTTCGCATCGCACAACGTCCGCGCGCACTCCGTTCTCCTTTGTGACATTCTCCTCAGTTCAAAACCGCAATTCAACCCGAAAAGTTCCTGCTGCCCCAATCCAATCATCCGCCTACCTGACAACCGTCGACGGGAAAATGTTCGAGCACTCGAAAAGACAATGGCCGGAATTTTAAACACAGAGGCACAAAGTACACAGAGAAATACCCTGCAACGCTCACGCCCAAACCGAAGGCCCAATCAGCAAATACGCCTACCACTCTCGTAACGATTCATCGACGAATAGCCCGTAGGCCGAATCAAGGAGGCTTTGCGACGCCGCTCAGGCAACCTCCCGCAATGACTCTTCGCTGAATAACCGAAAAGGTATTACGCATTACGTTCAGCATCACCGGGCGGGAAGGGTAAAGCCGCCCATTTCAAAACCGGCCGCAAGCCCCGCTCCGCGTGAATGCGATGGTTATCCGATTATGCAACTTTCAAGCGATACCCATAGTGCGAACGCTGCGACGTCTACGCAACGCAAACAGGCATAATCCGGCCGTCGCTAATAGCAGGGAATTTGGCTCTGGGACGCTCGTCACACGATGAATTGCAATACTGTCGCCGAGTTCAGTGCCACCACGGAAAGTTATGGTGGAGTCGACGTAACCCGACGATGCGGTGTACGTTGTGATCGTGCCAGGGCCTTGGTCCCGAAGCACGTGGAAGTCCCCCGTAATCGGGTCAAAGTCGTAATCCAAGACACGTGGTAGCCCAGCAAAGTCGCTGAAGTGCTCGATCGTCCCAATTCCGTCAATGAAAACACTTCCGCCCGGCGTCGTAAAGGCAATCATCCCGTTGTAGGCAGCAATGCTGTCGCCGAGTTCAGTGCCACCACGGAAAGTTAAAGTGGAGTCGACGTAACCCGACGATGCAGTGTACGTTGTGATCGTGCCAGGGCCTTGGTCCCGAAGCACGTGGAAGTCCCCGTAATCGGGTCAAAGTCGTAATCCAAAACACGTGGTAGCCCAGCAAAGTCGCTGAAGTGCTCGATCGTCCCAATTCCGTCAATGAAAACACTTCCGCCCGGCGTCGTAAAGGCAATCATCCCGTTGTAGGCAGCAATGCTGTCGCAGAATTCAGTGCCACCACGGAAAGTTATGGTGGAGTCGACGTAACCCGACGATGCGGTGTACGTTGTGATCGTGCCAATGCCAATGCTTTGGTCCCGAAGCACGTGGAAGTCCCCGTAATCGGGTCAAAGTCGTAATCCAAAACACGTGGTAGTCCAGCAAAGTCGCTAAAGTGCTCGATTGTCCCAACGCCATCAATGACAACACTTCCACCCGGCGTTGTAAAGGCAGTCAAGAGCTCCGCTTGCACGGTTGACGAACAAAGAGAACAAAAGATGATTGCCATAACTAGTTGTTTCATATGCATAAGAGCTCCACGTGTGCAATGCGTTTGAACGACGGGTGTGCCTAGACGGGTGTGCCTAGACAGGTGTGCCTATTGGCGCAATTGAATTTCATACTAAGGATAACACCCAAGCTCACCGAGCGGCTAGTGAAGGTGGGACTAACAAAAACAATATGGAAACAAGCCGCTCCGCGAAGTCAAAGACCTACTGGTTATCCCAAGGAAACGAAAAACTGCAGCACAAGCCGACAACGCTTCGCATCGCCAAACGTCCGCGCACTCCGTTCTCCTGGGTGACATTCTCCACGGATCAAAACCGCATTTCAACCCGGAAAGTTCCTGCTGCTGCAGTCCAATCATCCGCCAAACTAGCAACCGTTCACTGGAAATGACTCAAGCATTCGAAAGACAGGGAATGCTTGCGGTTCCTTTTTCATGCTAAACGGATAAATATGCGCTTGGGCTTTTGAAAATAACCGCGCTGCCGAACGTCGGCAGGTAAGAAAAACGAGAGCTTTCGGCGTTCAAATCAGAGTGGAGCTGATCGGGATCGAACCGACGACCTTTTGAATGCCATTCAAACGCTCTCCCAGCTGAGCTACAGCCCCAATTCACATTGCCCAAATTCGTTTCGGCAATGGAGAGATAGAGGGTACCACTCGCCCCCAAAGTGTCAAGGCTCGGCCCCCACGTCCTTGGTTCCAACACCACGTAAAATACGTCAGAATTGACCTCAGGATTGTGACCAGGCGGGCACATGCCGTATCGCGAAGTGGATTGTTTATGGTCGACTCTGCCAACTGACGACAGGGGCAATTTTCTTATTCCAGATTGGCCCACATTTGTAGGGACGCGGCATTTCAGGAAACAGACTTGGGAGAACATTTATGAGCATGTCAGGACAGCCACACCAGTTTCAACAAACGTCTGGTGGTAGTAGCAAGCTGTTGTGGATTATTCCGATCGGTTGCCTACTGGTCTTGTTGGTTTGTGGTGGTGGCATCTCGTTAATCATTTTCCAAGGCGTCAACATGGTGGCCAACAATCCAGCCGTCAATGAAGCCGTGGAACTGGTCGAGAATTCGCCTGAAGTTAAGGAACTGTTTGGAGAACCAGTGACCTACAGCGGTTTCAATCTGGACTTGCAAGATAACGAGTTGACGCTGAACAAGACCGTTTCAGGCAGCAAGGCGAAGGGTAAATTTTATCTGGAGGCCTTTCACGATGGCAATGGTTGGAAGCGCCGGGTGTTGTATGTTGAGACGAGTGACGGGCAACGCATTGATTTTTGAAATTTAAGTCGAAAGTTCGTTTCTAAGGAAACGTTTGAGGAGCTTCGTCAGGCCTCTGGGGCATTTCATTCGTCTTCGATTTAAGCGACAATTTGCATCAGCACGCAAATTTGGTAAACCTTTGGTAAACAAGGCTTGGATTTAATCAGGAACAAAAATGAGCGATCCCAATTACACTCCGAACTATAACCCCAATATGTCGCAACCTCCCAAACGATCGAAGCTGATCTGGATCATTCCCATCGGCTGCCTTGGGATACTGCTGGTATGTGGCGGGATAGGTGGATGCGTTTTCTACAAATTCTATGGGGTATTTGCATCTGCAATTGAAGAGTTCCAGGCCGCCGAACAACAAGTTAAGGAGTCTAAAGAAGTCAAAGAACTATTCGGTGAGCCAATCAGCCTTGAAGGCGAGCCGACCACGTCAAACGAACAAGATGGAAATAACGTCATTGTAACCATCGAACGAAAGATGTCGGGTAGCAAACAAGGCGGTCAGATGGTGCTTCGAGCAAGGTTCGACGCCCAGACTTGGAAAATGTCACGAGACGAGTTGTACGTCGAAGCAGACGACGGAACACGCATCGATTTCTAGGCTAAATCCTCAATACCCAAATTCTCTCGTCAATTTTAGATAGGTGTTTTGAATGACCGAAATATTGTTCAAGGGCAACCCGATTCATACCAACGGTTCGTTGCCAGCCGCTGGTACCAAAGCTCCCGATTTCAAACTCGTCGCTGCCGACCTGAGTGAAAAAACTCTGGCGGACTATTCTGGCAAAGTGTTAGTGCTCAATATTTTTCCAAGCATCGATACTGGTGTTTGTGCCGCATCCGTCCGGCAATTCAACGAGCGCGCGGCGAGTAATTCCGGTGTCGAAGTATTGAACATCAGCCTCGATCTGCCATTTGCTCAAAAGCGTTTTTGCGGAGCAGAAGGTTTGGAAGGCGTTCACACCTTGTCCGGGTTCCGCTGTGATTCGTTTGGTAAAAATTATGGGGTGACAATGACCGACGGACCTTTAGCAGGACTCTATAGCCGCGCGGTTGTAGTCGTTGATGGCAATGGTCAAGTTGTTTACGTCGAACAAGTTCCAGAAATCACCCAAGAACCAAACTACGATTCTGCGTTGACGGCCGCTGGAGCCTGATTGATTCAGTGCAGTAGAAGAATGTTCCCTGAGGGGTTGGGATTCAATTTTGCCGAACTGCCGATTTGCTGCGTCGGCAATTGATTTCCAACCTCGACAATTTTGGGCCGTGCGGCGTCAGACTTAGTCACGCTGCTCGTCCCGTTTTTTGATCTTCAATGTCAGCCGCTGCAATGAACGGCAAATCGCGTGAAACTCGGGAAACGCGCCCTTCCGCGGACGAACTACAAAATCATAACCCTTGGGGAGTTGTTCCCGGTTAAGCCGGAACGCTTCCCGAATCAGACGTTTCCAACGATTGCGAACCGGCGCGTTACCCACCACGCGGCCAATCGAAAGTCCAAGTCGCACTTCATCAAGAAAGCCTTCTTTGTCAATTCGTTTTGCGCCATTGATTACCAACACTTCATCGGCGGCGTAAACATTGTGGTTAAAGACTCGCGTGAATTCGATTGAGTTTCGAAGGCGAGATTTCTTGGGGAATCGATTCGACAAAACTGACTTTCAGTAAACGGTGTCATTTAGCTCAGGTTTCAGAATTACCACGAAAGATCACTTCGCGGGTTCTTCGTCTCAATCCCTTCAAGGCAATCGCGAATCTGTTTTTTCTTGTCGTTGCTGAGTTGGTCCGGAACGATGATCTCAAGTTCTGCCATCAGATCTCCGTCACCTTTCGCAGTCTTGATCCCCATCCCTTTCAGCCTCAGCACACGACCGCTGTTCGAGCCTGCGGGTACCGTCAACGTAACCGTGCCATGGGGCGTCGGCAAATCCACTTTGGTTCCCAGCAGTGCTTCCATGATCGTTACTGGCAACGTGACCATCAGGTGAAGTCCATGGCGACGATAGAATGGATGGGGCGCGACATTGACTCGCAAGTACAAATCGCCGCGTTTTCCGCCACGTCCAGAGTGTCCTTGCTCACGCAAACGAATTCGTTGCCCCGAAGCGATCCCCGCCGGGATTTTCGCCGTCAGCGTTTCGGTTTTGCCAGCGCCACGATCGAGTGTAACGCGGTGTTCGCCTCCGGAAACAGCAGCCGCAAAGGGAACGGTAATGTCCATGACATGATCAAGTTGTTCCTCGGGTTGGGGCGGCGCTTGCCCGGCACCTGGGCTACGACCTCCCGGAGCGCGGCCACCGCCGGCACCACCTCCAAAGTAGCGAAAGATGTCTTCAAAACCTCCGCCTCCTCCACGTCCGGATGCACCGCCACCTCCTCGGCCGAATAGATCGCCCAGGTCAATTTCCATGCCGCCACCGCCGAACGGATTTTGTCCGCCGCCATAGCCCCCACCAAAGGGCCCAGCCCCGGCACCTTTCATCTGTTCAAACTGGGGGCCAAACTGATCGTATAGCTTGCGCTTTTCCTCATCGCCCAGAACATCGTAAGCGGCTTGGATCTTTTGAAATTGCTGTTTGGCTTTGTCCTTGTCTTCATGCAGGTCAGGGTGGTATTTCTTGGCCAGCTTGCGATAGGCCTTTTGGATTTCTGCCTGCGTTGCGCTGCGGGGAACATCCAGCGTTTTGTAATAGTCTTCGTCTGCCATACCAGATTGCCTTGTTCGTGAATTTGCCTCTCATTTTATCCACGGCCCAAGGTGAAGGGCAACGTGTGTCATTTTGCGGGCGGCGATAAGCCTTTCACGGAAAATAAAGGCTGATAGCCAGGGCTCCCCAGGAATAGAGTCCGTGATACAGATGTTACGGATATTCGGGTTGTCTGGATTCTCAGCGATACGAATTGCGATCCGGTCACCCAAACGACGTGTTGCCTAAATGCATCAACACGTAAAAATTCCATCACGACGTTGAAAAAAGGAAACGCTGCGGGATCGATGCGTTTCCATCCCTTTTCTGCTGGACGAACGAAAACGCCCGAATTTGGCCACCTTTTCAGGTTTCTCATCGATAGTTCTCCGTTTCGGCATTGGGTCTGCGTTACCGCTCCCTCAACCTCAGTCAAACATTTGCCGTTCGGGAGACAACAGATGGCCAAAGCAAAAAACAAAAACCGAAACAACGACGACGACTTGTTCCTCGACAATGAAGACGCACAAACAGAGGACAATCAGGAAAATGTTCATGACGATGTTGCCGATGACAATGCAATCGACGATCCGGTACGCATGTATCTGATGCAGATGGGACGCATCCCACTTCTGTCTCGCCAGGAAGAACTGGAATCGGCGAAGCGAATTGATGCGACCCGCTTTTCATTTCGAAACAACATGCTTTCAAACGACTTCATGTTGCGTGCCGCCTACGAAATGCTGAAACGCGTCAGCCGAAGCGAACTGCGACTTGACCGCACCATTGAGGTTTCCGTCACGAACAAAGCGGAAAAGAAACGCATCATGCAACGCATCATCCCCAATCTGCAAACGTTGGGTGCCTTGCTAAAACAAAACAAACGCGATTTCTACTTTGCTATCGACCGTCGAAACCCGAAATCGCAACGGCACGCCGCATGGCGTCAACTGGTTGTTCGCCGCAACAAATGTGTTCGACTCGTTGAAGAAATGAACTTGCGTTACAATCGCTTGCAGCCGTTCTTCCAACGCCTTGAAGAAATCAACAACCGCATGCAGGCTCTACGACGCTTGTTGGTTGAACTGCGAACCAATCCTGAGTCCAATATCGCAAACTACGCAGAAGTGCGTGCGGAACTCAATCAACTGATGAAGCAGACTCAGGAAAGCCCAGCAACGCTGGAACGCAAAGTTCGCACGACCAACAGCTGGTCACGAGTTCATGACGCTGCAAAACGCATTCTGTCAGCCGGCAACTTGAGACTGGTCGTTTCGATCGCCAAGAAATATCGCAATCGTGGATTGAGCTTTCTGGATCTGATCCAAGAAGGAAACACTGGCCTGATGCGAGCGGTCGACAAATTCGAACACAAGCGTGGTTACAAATTCTCGACCTACGCTACCTGGTGGATTCGTCAAGCGATCACTCGAGCGATCGCTGATCAAAGCCGTACGATTCGAGTCCCCGTTCACATGATCGATACGATGACCAAGGTTCGCAATGTGATCAATGACTTGGTCCAGGAACTTGGACGTGAGCCAAGTCCTGAAGAAACTGCCGAACGAGCCAAGATGTCACTCGAAGACGCACGGGTCATCATGAAAATGGCTCGCCAGCCGCTGTCCCTCGATCAACCTGTGGGCGACCACGAAGAAAGCTACTTTGGAGAGTTCCTCGAAGACTATCGCGATGACGATCCCTTGTACGAATCGAATCAAGAAGCGTTGAAAGGTCGTATCGAAGAAGCGATGGAACACCTGAACTATCGTGAACGAGAAATCTTGAAACTGCGATACGGTTTGACCGACGGTTACTCTTACACGCTGGAAGAAGTCGGCAGAATCTTCTCCGTAACTCGAGAACGCGTTCGCCAGATCGAATCGAAAGCAGTTCGCAAACTCCAGCAGCCATACCGAAGTCAATCGTTGGCTGGCTTCCTGGACGGCCCAGAGCCAAACTTCGACAACCCAGTCGAAAAATAAATCAATGAGCGTTGTCTCCGGGTGAACAAGACTGAGGTTCCCTTGTTCACCCAAAAAACACCGGTCTGGTTACACCGGTGTTTTTTTATGCGCCGTTCAATTTTTCCAGGTGGCGTTTTCGGCAACCTACGGCGAGAATTGGAGACGAAACAGAGTTGTGCGTCGCACGCGAGCGAAATCGCACGCTGAAAGTCGCTTCAACAATTCGCGAATCCGATGTAATTTGCAATCAAGCGGACGAAACAAAGCATTCTCAAATTGAACATTGCGCGTGGCACGACTTTTGCCAAGTGAGTATGACGTATCGTTACGAGCGCGTGGCCTGGTTCGGGACCGTTCCTAAGTTGCAATTTACAAAAAAAGGAAATACTGATGAATCTTGAACAACTCAAGGAGCAATTGGTTGAAAAACTGGAAGAGTTGAAAGGTCGTGCGCATGAAATTGAGGAAAAGCTCAGCGATCCCGGCAACCCCGATTGGGAAGAAAACGCCACGGAAATGGAAGACGACGAAGTTCGTATCGGGATCGGAAATTTGACCAAAAACGAAATCCACGAAATCGAAGAAACCATTCGCTTGATTGACGCAGGCGAATACGGACGATGCACTGTTTGCGGAAGTGATATCGGTGCCGCGCGACTCAAAGCGTTGCCATTTACCCTGACTTGTGTCAGTTGCGCATGATCCAATCCTGAATTGAAAACAACAAAATGAACTGGCTTAAGCCGTCGGTCAGGTTTTGTTTTTGAAATCGTTACAGGAGCTGTCGGATTCGATTCCTACAGCTCTTTTCGTTTGGATAGAATCACGGTGCCGATTACCGACCCGACAATCCCAATCGCCAACAGTGTCAGCAAATTGGGAAGCTGCTCGCCCCACGAAAAATCTCGCCAAACTGCTCCCTCGATGGAATAGATCGCCCAGCGGACGGGGCTGAGTACACTGAGCTTTCGAAAAGTCTCAGGCATAAACATCGCAGGGATCATGGCTCCGCCAAACATCGCCATCACCATGTTGAGTGCCCAACCAACGCCGGCGACGGACTGTTCTGATTTTCCCAGCACGCTGAAGACCATCATCAACCCTGCAAAACTAAAACCAATCACGAGTGCAACGGTCGCCAATTGCAAATAGTTTGCAGGTGACATTCCCATGAACATTCCGAGTGCGACCATCATTGCGATGACAGCAATGGTTGCCATGAAACATGCGAGTGCCTTCCCTGCAACGATTTCCCATTGAGCCAAGGGCGACGCGCGCAGTCGAACCATGGTTCCCATTGAGCGCTCTCGCGCGAGCGATGTCGAGAAACCTGCGACACAGCCGAGCACGCCCCACAACATTGCCTGTGGGAAACTGATATCCCAGGATTTTGGCTGTTTGGATTCGGCACTTTCAGGGGTGCGTTTTTCCACAGGCACTTTTTTAATGTTGGCGAATTGAATTCCTGACATCGGCGACCCGTCTTCAGTCCCTTCGTTTTGATTCAATTGGTCGACGTTCGCGAGCATCGTTTCCAGCGAACCGAAAAACGTTTTCAGCAGCGATTTAGAAACTGGGTCCATCGTTGTATCGTCCGCCAAAGCTTGGCGTTGTTGCTCGATGGCGGGCAAGAACTGATTAGGATCTTGAAACCGCTCACCAATCAGCGATGCAACGGCCTGCATCACAAAGCCCTCGAGCATTCCCGCTTCCGCCTGCTTGGACGGATCGGTACACAACTCAATCTCGGGTTGCGGTTGCCAGAGAATTCCAGCCGACTCGCCGAATCCCGCGGGGACAACGAGCGCTGCGGTTCGATTTCCTTTGCGAACGCTCTCCATCGCATCGTCGCGCGAAGACAATTCGATCTTTATCGAGTCGTTTTTGGAGAGCTCGTCGATAAAGGTCTTGGAAATCTCAGATTGATCGTTGTCGACTACGGCGACGACCATTGCCCCCTTACCCTTGCCTCCACCACCGCCGCCCATCACTGCGCCAAAAAACAGGCCCATTAATACGGGAAAACCGAAGATGAAAAACGCGGCCATACGATCCCGCATCAACAGACGAATATCTTTGGTTGCCAATTTGAGAATGCGCATCAACGCCCCTTCCTTCATGACTCTGGCTTGTGGCCTTCGAGAATCAGTCTCGTAAATTTCTACCCGTAAGACTCAAGAATACCGATTCCAGATCAGGGCGTCTGACATTGAGCGTACGAAATTCAACGCCAGCTCGATTCAGCCTTAGCGTTGTTTCCAATGGTTCGGCTGAGTGAAACTCCAGAACTCCATCATTGACAATGCCCGGCAAGTCGACACCAGTAGGAACGTTTGAGATTTCGGCAGAAACTTTCGAGTCGCCGCCATGTCGCTCCAGTAGTTCGTCAACCGTTCCGATGGCCATTAGCTTTCCGTGATCCATAATGGCTACGCGTTTGCACAGCCGTTCCACTTCTTCCATGTAATGCGTCGTATAGATGATCGTCATGCCATCGTCCTGCAACTGACTGATGCAATCGAAAATGTGGTTTCTCGATTGGGGGTCCACACCCACCGTTGGTTCGTCGAGCAGCAGAACCTGCGGCGAATTCACGACGGCAATCGCGATATTCAAGCGGCGTTTCATGCCTCCAGAAAACGTCGAGACACGATGATTCGCCCTGGATTTCAAACCCGAAAACTCAAGACACCAGTCAATTCGTGAATGGTCGTTGTAAAGTGATGCAAAGAATCGAAGGTTTTCCAGCGCCGTCAGTTCTTCATACACCGCCAACGCTTGGGGCGCAACACCGATCATTGTTCTCGTGGTTGGCAACATTGGATCGCGCTGATCAATTCGAATCGACCCTGAATCCGGACGCATCAATCCAACGAGCATGCCAATCGTCGTCGATTTCCCCGCACCGTTTGGGCCCAGCAAGGCGAACGTTTCCCCCCGTTGGACAACTAAGTCCAAACCTTCTACCGCTTTGAAGTCCCCGTATGATTTGGAAACACAATTGACTTCGATCAAACGCGACTCCCTATGTGGAGGTTCATTGGAAATGAGCGGGTATATCCGCGAACAATAATCACTTGCGAACTGGATTCGTTTTTACACCAGAAATCTTGGGGAAAAACATTTTACGGATGACGGAGATGGCGGCGGACGGTTTCAGCGATATCGCCGTTTTGCACGTTGATCTCCGTAATTTTTCCTGCCGGCTCAAGCATGATAACGTAAGGCGAATCGGGTACGCCAATTCGTGCGGCAACGAGCTCCAACGATTTTTCGTCAACATCCAATTGCCAATCAGGATTGAATGTGTTGCTCGTTTCCTCGTCTGCATTCGAGTCGATATCGTCATTCTCGATGCGATAACCTACGACATTGCATCCCGCCGATCGCGCCTTTTTGACATTCTCATCGAGGACTCGCAGGATTCGAGAATCCTGTTCGTCTTTCGCCGGCGGGTAGAAGACGACGAGCCAGGGCATTTCCGCTTTGCCCTCCGCAGGTGAGGCATTTGCAAACAGCGTTGTTATTTCCAGGTTTTCGCCCAACGAATCAATTCGCTTGAGTCCCTGCTCGGCTTGTCGGAATGTCGCCTTCGTAGCGAGTGTCGATTGCGACGATTCGAGATTTCCACAAATGCCTTGATAGATATCTTTGGCTTCTGAATATCGTCCGGTGTTTTCGCAAAACTTGCCTGCATTCAAAGTGTGGCGACACAACAGTTCCCCCATCGGCTCTCCATCAGTCAACAACAAAACCGTGTTGATAAATCGCTCAAATGCAGGAATACTCATCGACATTTCCCGCATGGCCATATCAAACCGCACGCGCGCGAGGCGAATACTATCCGGCATGACGCTGGCGATTTTTTTGAGTTCTGGGACAGAAGAATTCCGGTAGGCGTTTTCCATCGACTGCATCAACTCGACAGCTTGATCCAAATGTTCAAGCATTACGAATTGCACACTGATTTCCTTAATGCAATTCGCCACCTCGATGTCGTTGGGGTATTGTTTCAAAATGACTGCGATTGCATCACGGGCAGGAGTGAAGTCCTGATCGAGGACTCGCGTAAAGTCAATCGATTCGTTGATCGCATAGACAATCTCTGCCTTTCTTTTTACGGTTGGATCAAAGTCGGTTAGCACGAAATCCAGCAGTTCAAGCATATGCTCACGCGACGGGAAGTCTCTGGTCTTGGTAAGCTCAATCAACGCATCAAGATTTGAGACGAGTACATCCTGACGTTCCAGTTGTGTCAGCGGAAAGTCCAAAAGTTCGTCGCCAATCTTCACACGAAACTTTTGTTTAAGGATTTTTCCATAAAAGTCGGCCGTACGTTCTTCCTCAATCGTTTTGGCGATTAGCGCTAATCCCGCTGCAATTTCCTTCGACTCCTCTTCGGAACGCGTTGCAGCAAGCTCGACGTTGTTTTTGTAGAACACCTGAGGCTGAGATAGTGAGGAGTACGCCCAATAGGTGTAGGAGGCACCGGCCAGAAAAATCAACGTCGCCAATCCCCAGAACCGGTTCCGGCGTGGTGAAACGTTGATTGGCCCCGTCGTTGACGAAGGGGTCGTTTGACCATCAATATTCATAGCTGCCTCATGACGCAGATTGTGCCCTTTCGCGATTTCCATCCGAAATGTCACAAAGTTTCTCCCGGCTCTAATTTTGATGGATCGACAATCCATTTGTCAACAAAATTGAAGATAGATTCGACAGTGATTTGGCAATTTCTTTGGGACAAAATTTTTCAGATGAATTCGAATTGGGCAAAGTCGAATGCATCTCAATTGAATCGGTTAGACCTTGAAAAAAGAAAATTGTGGAATGCATTCGCAGCTGTTGAATTTCGATCTCGAATGCGACACAATTCAGTCAGCAATCGATCCTGAATAGACTGCTTTGGTTTGAAATCCATCTGACTATCGCACAAGGCAAGTTGATGTCGCAGCGAGTAGAAATGGTGGTCGGGTTTGAAATCCCAAATGAAACCAGGCTAAATACTACCCCAAGGAATGCGATGTTAACTGAAGCAAGCATGGTTTGGAATGACATTCGTGCGCTGATCTTCAGCCCATTCCAATTCGATGATTCAATCATGGCTATTCAACAAATGGCTGAACGGCCCAAAGGCGACTGGAGTGGATGCATGTACTTGGGACGATTGTCAACCGCCGTCTTGAAACAAGGATAGGCTCCATGGATCTTGCTCAGTTACGATATTTCATGACCGTTGCCGATTGTGGTAGCTTCACCGTGGCCGCAAAAAAATGCAATGTATCGCAGCCGGCACTCAGCCAACAGATTGCCAAGCTGGAAAAGGAATTCGGCTCGACTTTGTTTGATCGACAAGGGCGACAGGTCACTCTGACTCGCATGGGCCACAAGCTGCGTGAGCGCGCCGCGTCTATTCTGGAAATGGTAGACGAAACACTGAAACAAATGTACGACAACGGCCGGTTCGGCTCATTGGTTTTCGCGGTTTCCAATTCGGTGGGGCCTTACCTGACCGCACGAATCCTCCAGCATTTGGGGCGAGAATTTCAGGAAGCTGAGTTGATCTTCGTACAGAAATCCGTACCCGAAATTCTGGATGGTTGTGTCAAGGGTGAAGTCGATCTCGCATTGATCCCCACGCCGACAACCGCGAGTCGCGAGGTTTCGATTGAGCCGGTTTTTGTTGAAGAGATCAAGGTTGGCGTTTCCAACAATCATCGCCTCGCCGACTCGGCGAACGTGTCAATCGATCAATTCGAACAAGAGCTGTTGGTGATGTTTGACGAGGATTCGGAGACAGAGGTAGGAATTCGCGCTGCATTTGATCAGTCCGGAATTCGACCGATCACAAGTTCCCAAGTCGGCTGTTATGTGTTGATGAACTATTTGGTTTCTCTTGAGCGAGGAATCGGTTTGTTTCCGTCAACAACAATTCCTCGACAAGCGAACAAGAACACCTGCTTTCTGCCAATTGCCGGTGTGCCACTTAAGCGTACGTTGTCGCTTTGCTGGAATGAAAAACGATATCAAACGCAATTGATGACCCATTTCGTCAAGTCGATTCACGAATTCACCCACAACGACCTTCAAAAATACGAGTCTCCTTCGTCCGCTGATTTAAGTTCAAACGAAGTGGGCGAAAGTACCTGGAAAGCTGTTACTTCGTAGCGCCGACGTTCGGCTTGGGAAAGCTTTCCTCGATTATTGAAAGTGGAATTGCCGGTATGGTGGTTTCCGGCCGGTTTCCTACCAGCAAACAATTGCTGGGTTAGGATTTGGACTTCCCAAAAACCAAATGGGTGAACCGAAACCAATAGGGCTTTGGTTGCGGATGTCCTGCCACCATTATCACCCTAACGACTTTTAGGTGACAAACGGCGCGAGTGATCTGCCGGACCATTTGGCGTTTGAAACTACCGGAAAAGCAGCCGATCAGGTGTCGTGCGATTCACGTTTGGGCTTGCGTTGAGTGCCACCCATCCAGTCAAATTACGACTTTTTCCGCCGCCGCTGTTTGGGTTTCCATGATCCGCTCTGACATTCGAAATATCGTCATTATTGCACACGTTGACCACGGCAAGACCACGTTGGTTGACTGCATTCTCCGTCAGTGCGGCCAGTTTCGCTCAGGCCAACTGGTCGGCGAACAAATTCTGGACAGCAATGACCTGGAACGAGAGCGCGGCATCACAATCCTCGCCAAAAATATCGCCGTCAACTACAAGGGCGTCAAAATCAATGTCATCGACACTCCAGGCCACGCGGATTTCGGTGGCGAAGTCGAACGTGTATTGAGAATGGCGGACGGTGCGCTTGTATTGGTTGACGCAGCCGAAGGCCCCATGCCGCAAACACGATTCGTTTTGAGCAAAGCGATTGAGGTTGGCTTGCGTCCCATCGTGGTTGTCAACAAGATCGATCGCCCCGACGCGCGAACCATGGAAGTCGTTGACGAAACGTTTGAGCTGATTCTGGAATTGGGCGGCGAAGATTACCTTGAAGACCTTTCGCACATCTTTGCCTCTGCGAAACAGGGGTTTGCCACCCATAATCTGAATGAGCCCGGTGAGAACATCCTTCCACTGATGGATATGATCTTGGAGAAGGTACCCGGTCCCGAGATTATGGAAAACAAAGGGCCAAGCTTGATGGTCACGACCCTTGACTGGTCCGACTACGTCGGGCGAATTGGAATCGGGCGAATCCTGTCAGGCGAGTTTCGCAAAGGCCAAAACGTTTTGCTGATGCAAGCCAACGATCAACAATCCATCGAGAAGTTGGTTGGAATCCAGACCTTCAATGACCTTGGCCGAGCAGATGTCGAAAAAGCATCTGCAGGCGACGTCGTTGCCTTGGTGGGGCTCGAAGATGTCGAGATTGGCGACACGGTTTGCTCGCCCGAGGCTCCCCTGCGGTTGCCAAGAATTCAAGTTGACCAGCCGACTCTTGAAATGGTGTTCACGATCAACAGTTCTCCGTTCGCCGGGCGCGAAGGGAAATACGTGACCAGTCGTCAATTGCGTGAACGACTTGAGAAAGAGCTACAACGAAACGTTGCCCTGCGAGTGACGACGGGTGATAAGGGTAATGACGCATTTCGCGTTGCGGGGCGCGGGATTTTGCACTTGGCGGTTTTGATCGAAACCATGCGCCGCGAAGGTTTTGAATTTTCGGTCGGCAAGCCTCAGGTTCTGTTTCAGGAAATTGATGGCGAGAAATGTGAGCCGTTTGAAACATTGGTGGTCGAAGTGCCTTCCGACCGGTTTGGTCCCGTTATGGAAATGGTCGGCGCTCGACGTGGCGAACTACTGGAAATGAAAGGCCGTGGTGAATTTACCTTGGCCAATTTCGTGATTCCCTCGCGTGGATTGATCGGCCTGAGAACTCGTTTACTCAACGCAACGCAGGGAACAGCCATTATCAATCATCGATTCCTGGAATATCGACCAGTGGAAGCCGATCCGCCGCGACGCAGCAATGGTGTGTTGATCTCGATGGTCAGTGGCCGTGTGAATGCCTATGCCCTGGACACCTTGCAACAGCGATCGGATCTATTTGTCGCTCCCGGCGATGAAGTGTACGAAGGGATGATTGTTGGGGAAAACGCACGCGACAACGACTTGCCGGTCAACCCAACTCGCGAGAAAAAGCTCACGAACATGCGTGCATCGGGAAGCGATGACAACATCCTGCTCAAGCCACCACGCGTCATGAGTCTCGAAGCCGCTCTGGAGTACATTGAAGACGATGAGCTCGTCGAGTTGACACCAACTAACATTCGCTTGCGCAAATACCTGTTGCGAGAATCCGATCGACGCCGCGTTCAACGAGTTGCAATCGGCTCGTAGGCGATTTGGCCAACCAGTGTCGAGTCGTTTTTTGAGGTGCGCACGACTCTGAGAGGCT
Source organism: Pirellulaceae bacterium (assembly GCA_041399045.1). Classification (GTDB taxonomy): domain Bacteria; phylum Planctomycetota; class Planctomycetia; order Pirellulales; family Pirellulaceae; genus BJ22. The sequence goes on from JAWKTO010000004.1 coordinate 371,837, forward strand.
GTGATTCAATTGCGAGTTGAGTTAACCAGCCTGTCCACGCGAGTGGATTTTTGAAAAATCGTATTAATCATCGTTGGCTATAACCTCCTTGGGCGGCTTTGAATCGTTGGTGATCTCAGCGCTTTCTTGGTTTGCGAATGCTGCTGGAGAGCGAACTGGCTCTCCAACTTTACTATTTGACTAAGTTCAAGGTAATTGACCTCATAAAGTTGAAGCTTAGCGCATACAGCAGCGTTGAAGCTAACACTCGTGACTGTCCTCGAACTCGAAACTGTGTCAGTCCTCGGTTTCGAAATTCAGCGTTTGGGAATTCAGCGATGGCTGACCTTCGTTTGTAAATCTGTTGGGCTTGTTCGGTTGCCATGCGTTGACGAAAGCCAAAGTACTCATCGGTATCGGATCGCTGACGAGCATAGGGATCGTTGCCTCGCTTCTCCATAGCCTCCTTGCCATGGATTGGCGCATAAATCTCGATCCCGTCAGCCTCAGCTCTAGAAACGGCAGCTTTGCCCGAAAAGCCTGTATCGACCAGCATCTTTTGGGGTAACTGGGCGAAGTTCTCTTTAATCTGATCCAGCATCGGTTCCATCTGTTCGTGGTCATTTCCGCTAATGGTAACGGCTACTCCAACGATCAATTGCGACTGTCCATCGCAAGCCAGTTGAACGTTGTAGGCTGGACGAAATCCACCATCACCCATTTTCATTTTCCGCGAGTCCGGATCGGTCGTACTGCAACGGGCTTGCTCGCCACTACCTTTCTTGCGCTTCTCGCGTTCTTTCTCAAGTTCTTCTATTTGACGCAGAGCTTCTTCGGCTCGGGCTAGTTGCTCCTGAGCGCGCGTTCTTGGGCCGCTTGCTGAGCTTTGGTGATTTCGGCGGATTCTTGTTGACTCATGAACTCAACATGAGCCTTGGCTTTTTCAACACAGTTTTTCAGTTTGGCTTTGCGTTTGAAGGAACTACTGCCTGCATTGGCGCGAACTCGCATTCCATCTTGAGCGACTGTCTCCAGGGTAATGACCTTGGCGTACAGTAGAGAGGCAACGTTCGTTACCAGCGTCTTCTGGAAAAATTCGGAATTCAGTGAACGGAAATCCGAGATCAAGTGGTGATTGACCGATACGCCGCCACAGATCCACATAAAGGCCAAGTCTCTTGTGCACCGACGTTCAATCTCCCGAGCACTGCTTATCGACTCGGTAGTCGCATATAGCCACAGCGCCCATCAGAATGCGTGGGTCGACAGCGTTGCGCCCCTGTTTACCCTCAACCGCCTTGTACTGGGACTCGAGCAACGACATATCGAGCTTTTGAACATACCGCCATACCACACGCACTCGGTGATCTACAGAGATGAACTGCTCGAGCGAAAACTCTCGCCACTCACTTTGGCTTCGCTCAGCTCGATTGAAACGTACTGCACGATCGTCATGATCCGACATTCTCGGTTCTCCAAGCAGGCTGATTTACAGTGACAAACTTTTAACGCATTGCATTAAATTGTCTAGGCACGAAAGCAAAAAATCACAGCCTCTGAGAGTCGTGTTACGTACCGCGATTCTCCGAGCCGCTTTTTGGTTGACTTTTCGACGTCGCGAAATTAGCTAGGACTCGAATTCTCGAATCAACCAGTTGAGCCTTGGAAAAATTGGCCCATCGAACGAAATACCCTACTGGATTCTCGGTTGAATTGCGGTTCGCGTTGACACGAGCTCGAACCCAAAATTTCTCAAAAAGTAGATCTGTGCAAAAAGTCCGTAGACGAAACTCAATAGCGGCAGAAGTTCGTTGACGAAGTCGCCGATTCTTTCACTGGTAAACACCAGAAAAAAGCAAACGATGGAAATCAAAGACATTACGACCTGTGTGTTTTTTCGATCAAGTCGAAATGCAAAGTGGACGATTGGAACGGTGATCAACAACGTTACAAAAAAAACCGAGATCAAAAATATCGCCATTCCAAAGGCAATGTCACTCGTTGTGGGAGACGTGCCAAAAATCGCCTCTTCTTCAATAATCTTTTTGAACGTTCCAACCAGGGAATTGCTATATATAGCGGCTAACCCTGTTGCCAGTAGTAGATCTCGAATGGTTATTTTGCAAGTTGGCAGATTTTCATTTTGAATCCGCCACTTCAGCAACCAGGAAATGGGCAAAAAACTTAACACACCTGTCAGTTCCGCAATAAATAGTTGTCCGATTATCGGAGAATTAATCTTGGGCTGCGTTATCAAAAAGTAGCCATACACGATGACATTGGGCATTATCAGGATGCCAATCGCAATCCCCAATCGCCCAATAAACGTGCCCGATCCAATGACACTCCAAATCGCTGACATTGCAACCAAGGACAACAACAAACCTGCTGCAACGGCTTCCAGGCTCGATCCTTCGGGACCCGAACCATAACTTTCAATTAGGTAAACCAGCAAACCTGAAAGTACACTGAACAGAACGACAATACTTAGCAGCCATTTGAGACTGGGAGACATTCGCAAGGCATTGGCACGATAATCTCCATTGTTCGAAATCGCTTCAACAATTTCGTGATGCTCGGGAAAATCCGAGTCAGATTGCAAGTCAGAATCTGGCACTTATTTCTTTTTTGCTCGACCAATGTTGCGGGAAAGGAAGGCGCGCGTTGTTGGGTTTCCGCACTGCCGTTGGGGTCACTCGATGCACGAAGGGCTGCGCGGCGTTCACCTTCCGCCACTACCGCCTTTTCCATCTCCTGCATATCGATCACTTGAACGCGAGCTTGCGTAGTCGATGAATTCCAACCTGCCCCCGCGGCGCGATTGTTCAGGCCACGAATTCCCAACGGCGAAATGCCACGACTGTTTGAACCGTAACGACCACCGCGATTGCCTCCCATCGTGATTGCGCCGCCATCAGGCGCCATTACCACTGTATTGATATTGAAAACGGAATAGGAAGGGAACTGAACCGTCACTTGGGCGTTGACCGTGGAAGCCGTAGCAAGGAGTAGAGCCACAGCAAACAGAAATTTGACGCCATGCCAACAGAAATGGATTGTTCGTGCATTGAACATTCTTTCCCTCTCAATGTTCCGAAACCGCCTGCCCGTTAACTGTTGTTTTATCGCATCGTGCCGAGACAAACAACAAAAATTTACACGCGCGGTACGCGGTTTCGAACTTACCTGAATTAGCCTGGGCTACCCTGGGAATTTGTACGCTTCGTTCTTGGTGTCAAAATCAAAATCGGTCAGCCCGACGTTTGGCTCGATTTCCTGATAATAATAGCTTTCGATCAGTGGCGGCTCGTCATCGCCCGACTTGGGCCACGCGTACGCTTCGTAACCGATGGGCCATTCATTTTCAACGTCCACATAGATCACCGCCCGATGGAAGTCGTATGGTGCTCGTTCCTCGGGATGAATGATCGTGATTCGCAGACACTCTCGATCGTTCAGTTTGACACCGCGCTCGACGGCAACCGATACGTCGTCTCCTGCATCGCGATCCCTCGTGCCCTTGTCGATCATCTGATCCAACAATTTGGCCATTCCCATTTCGTAAATCGGATGGCGATTGCCATTCATCGCAATCTTGCCGTCGGGATCGAGATAAAAACTACGCAAGTTCAAGATGCCAGGCGGATGCCCAACCAGATTACCTTCGTGCCATCCATCGACCCAAATCGCTTCCTGACCGGCAAGTGACGCGGGGCTGATGAAGCGAGAATAGATACTGAAGGGAACGACATCTTCCGGATCGGTATTTGGATGACGAATTTTAATTCGCATGACCTGCTGGTCGCGAAGTTTGCCGTTTTCAAGTCGAACGGTCGCTTGCATGAGGGCCGTATAATCGCGGACCTCTTCCAGTAATTTCTTGCGCCCCAATTCGGCGACTTTCAAAAACGGATCCAGTGGATGCGCATCTTCGGCGATGTGATCATCGTTCAACTCCGCCAGGATTCCGGTAAACTCGGAATCCGACGCGTGATCCGTCTCGGGGTCTTCCGCCGTCTCAATCACCAAACCCGGGACCACCTCCTCAGTCGCAGATCCTACAAACGTCTGCCAGGCAAAGGCCCCGGCAACAAACAGGCAAAGCCCAAAGGCTCCCAGTCCCAGTCCGATCAACAAGATCCGGGTGAAACCCAGCGAAGTGCGCGAATGAGTGTTGCCCTGCATCGTGACAGAATCGGTCGTCGTGTTTTCTTGATGGTCGTTTGATTCGGTCATTTGGAATTGGACGGTTTGTTGTTTGGTTTTTTGGAACTGTCGGCGCGCCGAAACAAGGTATCAAATTCAAGGCCCGGAGCCTTACGGCTCACGGCTCACGGCTCACGGCTCACGCTACTTTCCGGAAAACATCTCTACGTATTGAATGATCCAAAGGTCGACTTGCTTTTGAAACGTTTCATCGTCAACTTCTTGAATTTCCGCGAAGTGGTTCCAATTGAACACTTCCTTGTTGCGAACCGTTCCGCGTCCGATGATGGTCAATAGATTCTGTTCGGTCAGCGGGCGGACGGTAATCTCCAGGCGGCTATAAAACGTCCCGCCCCGCAAAACATCGTCGCGCGAAATCGCACCGCCCCATCCGCGGTCGCCATAGACTGTTTCGTATTTGAATCCTGGAATCATATGGGTGACCTGTTCCAGGTTTTTCTCGATGTGGTCACATAGATTGAGACGATAGCGACCGTGAAGGTTTTTTCGTTCCTCCAAGCTCATTTCGGCGGCACGTTCCGCCTCACGTTGTTGGTCGCCTCGTTGTTTCCCGCGATTGATCGCGTTTCGTATTTGTTCTTCAAAGCTCATTGTTCGCAGTTTGATCAGTTACGGCAAAGGGTTTCTGGATTCTGAAGGGCTGCTAGCAGTCAACGTTCGCTTGGGCGAAAATAGTTCTCCCCCTCGAAATCACTTTATTTCACGTTCAGGCTCAAACGTTCCATTCTACCAATTTCGTTCGCATTTCCCTACGCCGGCCGAGTTCTCTCAAAATGACCGACAAAAGTCTGCCCGGAGACATCTTCGCGGCCTCATTGTGAATTCATTGGCATTGTCAAAATACCCCAACCTTTCTAAGCTTTCGAATTGAATCAGCCAGCGAAAGACGTTTTTCTTGGCTCGTGGTGTAGAACCCGCGCGGGCCCACTGATTCCAGCTAGCGAGCATTCAGTTTCGAAACGGCAGGACGCCGCCTCTAGTCACGGGCAACGGCAATTCTGCCAATTCTCAAGCTGAATTGATTCGCGCACAAAAATTCCATTCGCAGTTTTAGCGCTTCAACGATGTATATTCGATCGTGAAGCATCAAAGGAGTATGACGAGTGATCGTTGCCGCCTCGACCTCTTGTTTTCCCGATTTGAGTTTTGAAGAAGCCGTCGAGAAAATCGCTGATCTGGAATATTCCAGTATCGAAATCGCGATCCACGAAGACGCCAATCACCTGAAGCCATCCGATGTGATGGAGAACCTCGACAAAGCCACGTTGGTTTGCAACTCAATTCGCCGATTGAACCTGACAGGTTTCAGCTTGCGGTTCGGCGTCGAGGGGGAAGCGTTTTTTGAGCAGTTCACACAATGTTGCCAATTGGCCAAAGCGACCAAAGTCGTTTGCTTGACGGTTGATAGCGGCGTTCATGGAACTCCGTTTAACGAAGAAGTCGAGCGGTTCAAACGTCTGGCACAGATTGCAGAATTGCATGGCGTTCGCGTCGGGATGCGCAGCCAACATGGGCATCTTTCGGGAGACGTGGATCAAGTGTCTGTGATTTGCGGGCATGTTAAAGGTGTCGGTTTGTCACTCGATCCGTCGCAGTACATTTACGGTACCGATCGACCTGGCAATTACGAAAAACTTCTGCCGTATGTGCAAAATGTTTACTTGCGCGATTCAACGCCCAAAGAGCTGCAGGTTCGCGTTGGCCAAGGTGTCGTGGATTTCGGCAAACTGATCTATTTGCTGCAACAACAACGCTACCAACGCGCGTTGGTCGTGGAAATCGTTCCCATGGATGACGTCGATCACATGGGCGAAATGCGAAAGATGCGTTTGTTGCTGGAAAGTTTGTTGTTGTAGCGTGGTTCGTTGCGTTGGAGGATACAGATTTCCATCACGACAATTGATGAGCATGGAATAATGCAATGAAGCATTCCCAAATCTCTTTGTCCGTTTTCCTCGTCGCCTGTTTGGCAGCAATGTTCTTCGGTTTGTAGCCTGCGTTCGAAAAAACTTGCAAATGAACTCGAAAGGCTTCAGCGTCCTGTCAATGGAGCGAACGCGTCACGGAAAAGTTACTCGCAATGGAACAACAGTGTTCAACGAACGTTGACCATGAAATCGTCGAGCAGGCATCATTCGGCGAATTAGGTCTTAAAACTTTGCTGCACAAGCCCGGAAACCTGGCAAACCTGACGAATAGCCGTCTCAAAATTGATCGAGTTCGCGTCTCCGACCTCATTCGAAATCGATCGTTGGCTAACTAGAGCCAAGAGTCAGACCTTTGGGCAGACTGAACTTGTGAGCCGAGGGACGTAAGTCCCCGGGCCCGGATTTGAAGCGGTTACCGATGCCAAGTGTGGAAGGTTTTGCGGCACGGACCACTACAATACGGTTCGCGCAAGCTGATTTTCTCATTCACACGCCCTGGCTAACATGCTCACCCGGCCGCTCACGCGACTCGGCTCACCTATTCACCTACCTGGCCGCTCATGCGGCTCACCCATTCACCTACCCGGCAGCTCACACGCCCCGGCTCACTAAACCACTTGCCCGGCCGCTTACGCGTCGCGGCTTACAACTTGTGTGATTCAGGTTGGCGATACATGCAGCCAATCAATTCGCCACGATGTTCACCATGCGGTCGGGCACGACAATGATTTTGCGGACCGTCTTGTCAGTCAGCAGCTCAACGATTCGTTCGTCCGCCAACGCCAGTTTCTCCAGTTCGTCTTTGCTCGTTCCCCGAGCCACATTCAGCTTCGAACGCACTTTACCCTGAATCGAAATCGGGATTTCCAATGACGAATCCGTTGCCAACGTTTCATCGTGCTTCGGCCAAGCGTGCAGAGCAAGCGAATCAGAATTCCCCAGCACCGCCCAAAGTTCCTCGGCGATGTGAGGGGCCATCGGTGCAAGAATCAATACAAACTGATTCATGATCAACTTCGGTCGATGTGTCTGCTTGGTGAAATGATTGACGAACTCCATGTATCGCGCGATCGCCGTGTTGAAACTCAACATATCGATGTCGTTGGTCACTGCTTTGATCGTTTTGTGCAAGACGCGGAGTTGTTCCTCATCTGGCTCTTCGTCAACGATCGATTCGTTGAGTTGCACGTCCTCGGAATGTTCATCGACGATCATTCGCCAAACACGGTCCAGGAAATTGCGGACACCTTTGACGCCCTGCATGCTCCATGGTTTCGACGCCTCAAGCGGTCCCATGAACATTTCATAAAGCCGGAGCGAATCGGCGCCGTAGTCGGCAACAATCTCGTCCGGATTGACTACATTGCCGCGAGCTTTAGACATTTTGTGCGCGCGACTATCGATGCGAATCTCGGGATCGCTAATGAGGGAGAACCGGTCGCCCTTCTTCTCAACCTGGTCAGGTTCCAGTTTCACCGCTTGGACTGGAGCTCCATCGGATTTGCGAATCGGATTGTGGGCATCATCTTCACCGACATTTTCACTACTGATCCAACGCTCATCATCGCAGCGATAACCGGTAAACTCCATATCGCCCAAAAATCATTCCTTGGTTGACCAGCCGCCCAAATGGTTCGGCGGTCGAAACAACGCCAATGTCAAATAGCACTTTGTGCCAAAACCGTGCATACAGCAGGTGCAGCACTGCGTGTTCGGCACCGCCGATGTAAAGGTCAACGGGCATCCATTGTTTCTCAAGTTCCGGGTCAATCAGCCGATCGCTATTGCGCGGATCGATAAACCGAAGGTAATACCAGCACGATCCGGCCCACTGCGGCATGGTGTTGGTTTCTCGCGGTACTTGACGCCATCGATTACAGGATAAAGCCATTCGTCCGGAGCCTTAGCAAGTGGCGGCTCGGGACGACCGTGCGGCTTGAAATCTTCCAGGTGCGGCAGATCGACAGGAAGTGACGATTCCGGCACCGCACGCTTGCGCCCGGTCGGTTTACCGTTTTCGTCCAGCTCATGCAGGATTGGGAATGGTTCGCCCCAGAAACGCTGGCGGCTGAACAGCCAATCGCGCAGTTTATAGTTAACTGCTTCGCGCCCAACGCCCGCGTCGGTCAGCGCTGCGATGATTTTTGCTTTGAAGTCTGCGGTGGGTGTCCCGTCATAACTGTCTGAGTTGCAAGCGGTACCGTGGCCAGCAAAGCAGACCTTGCCGGCCATCACATCTTCCGCCGACTCATCGGCATTTTTGGGTGGAACGACAACGGGAACAATGGGCAGACTAAACTGTTTTGCAAAATCGAAGTCTCGCGTATCGTGCGCTGGAACCGCCATGATCGCGCCAGTTCCGTAACTGATCAGGACATAGTCGGCGATCCAGATGGGAATCGGTTTTTGCGTTAACGGATTGATTGCATACGCACCCGAAAAGACCCCGGTCTTTTGCTTTTTGTCTTCCTGTCGCTCACGATCGCTTTTGCTGGCAGCCGTTTCGCAATATTGCGTCACGGCATCGAGTTGTTCGGCCGTCGTCAGTTCTTTGACCAAACGATGCTCTGGCGCGATGACCATGTACGTCGCACCAAACAGCGTGTCGGGACGCGTCGTATAAACGCGCAAGACATTGTCCTCGGGTGTTCGAGGCAGCCCGCCGCTTTTTCGTTGCTCCGCCCAATCTGCGAACGCGTCCTCAGCGACGATCGGGAAATCCACCTCGGCTCCCGTACTTCGCCCGATCCAGTCGCATTGCAGTTTCTTGATCCCCTCGGGCCAGTTCACGGATTCCAGATCGTTTTGGAGTCGGTCCGCGTACGCTGTAATGCGGAGCATCCATTGGCGCAAAGGAATTCGCTGGACGGGATGTTGACCGCGTTCACTGAGACCATCGACGACTTCTTCGTTTGCAAGAACGGTTCCCAATGCGGGGCACCAGTTCACGAGCGCATCGGCTTCGTATGCAAGCCGGTGATTGTCGCGATACTCATAAACCGCTTGCTCACCTGCAGCCTCAACGTCAGCGGGAATGGGCAGTTCGGAGATCGGACGGCCTTTCTGCTGATCGTGATCGAACCACGTGTCGTAGAGTTGCAGAAAAATCCATTGTGTCCAGCGGAAGTACTCGACATCGGTCGTCGAGATTTGGCGTTCCCAATCGTAGCTGAACCCGAGCATTTTGAGCTGGCGCAAAAAGTTCGCGATGTTTTTCTCGGTCGACTGCCGCGGTGGCACATTGGTTTTGATCGCGTGTTCCTCGGCAGGCAGTCCGAACGCGTCAAAGCCCATCGGGTGCAGGACCGAGACGCCGTTCATGCGTTTGAACCTCGCAATGATGTCGGTCGCTGTATATCCCTCGGGGTGTCCGACGTGCAGCCCATCGCCGCTGGGGTAGGGGAACATGTCCAAAACGTAGAATTTTTCCTTGCCGGCCTCCCGAGGCGTGCGAAACGTCTTGTGTTGGTCCCAAAATCGCTGCCAACGCGGTTCAATTTCAGCTGGATTGTAACGGGGCACAATGAACTCCTGGTATCGTGCAAAACAATATCGACGTGGAGGGCATCGGCCAACGTCGCTACTGGCAAACAGGGCTTCATTAACAAAATCAGCGAACGCCCCATTTCAAAATTAATGATTACGTCATGATAACCCTTGGACACGTTTTGTCCCATGCGTGAGAACGCGTTATTCGCGTGCCGCACCGCAAACAAAATGCGGTGGGCCGTTATTTGGCAGGTGCCTTTTCCCGCTTGATCTGATAGAGTGTGGGAAAGGCAAAAAGTTCACTCAATCCAACCCAAATTCACCACGCATGATCCGACGGAGACCGAGACTGCAATTGACGGAACAAGAACGCGAATTGATGCGTCGAGCCGGCAAATTCAATGCCGACTTGATGGATCACCTTCGTCCCTTTGTCGCCGCAGGTGCCTCAACCGAGTCCATAGATCGTATCGTACACGAGTACACTTTAGAGCACGGTCACGTCCCCGCTTGTCTCGGCTATCGAGGTGATGTTCGCCCTTATCCCAAAAGCTGTTGCATCAGCATCAATGATGTCATTTGCCATGGCATTCCTGGACCCTATGAGTTGCGTGACGGCGACATTGTCAATGTTGATATCACTTCGATTGTCGAGGGATGGCATGGTGACCAAAGTGAAACGTTCTTGATCGGCAATGTCAGCGATGAAGCACGTCAAATCACACAATGCGCCTTTAATTCCCTGTACCTGGCCATTCAGGCGTTGCGCCCGGGCTGCTCCGTGGCTGTGATCGGAGAAACGATTGTTGACTTCGTCAAGAAAAAATATCCTTCGTTTGGCGTCGTGGACCGATACGTTGGACATGGAATTGGAGCAAGGTTCCATCAGCGTCCCAACATCCCGCATGTTCCCACGCGACAATCTTATCAGGAGCGTTTGTATCCTGGGATGTGCTTCACCATCGAACCGATGATCAATGCTGGCTCGATCCATTCGCATTGTGATCCAACGGATGGTTGGACGGTTCGCACAGCGGATGGGAAATGGTCGGCGCAATTTGAACATACGATTTTGATGACAGAAGAAGGCCCTGAAGTTTTGACGATGACTCAAGATGGACCTCAGCCCGGTTACACGTTTTAGCCAATTGCGTTACGTGGATTCATCGCCCAGAAAGTGACTTCTCGTTGATCAGAAAAGATGATTGAACTTCACGAAGTCATTTTCCGTTACCCGCATTCGTCGTTTAAATTGCGAATCGACGCACTTCAGATTGCGGCGTCTGAGCGTGTCGCATTTGTCGGGCCCAGTGGGAGCGGAAAAACGACCCTGCTCAACTTGCTCTCTGGAATTGATATCCCACAACACGGCACCATTTCCGTTGCTGGGCAAAATCTCAATTCAATGTCCGACGCGCGACGCCGTGATTTTCGAATCACACGAATTGGAATGGTGTTTCAGCAATTTGAGCTGATTCCCTATTTAAATGTCACCAACAACGTGCTGCTGCCGTATCGAATCAATAGTCGACTACGATTGGATGGTGGAGTCAGGGAGCGCTGTCGAGAGTTGTTGCGTCTGGTCGGCCTTGAAGACAAAGAGCATCGGTTCCCGCATCAATTATCACAAGGCGAGCAGCAACGAACCGCACTTTGCCGGGCCTTGATCCATGAACCGGGATTGATCCTCGCTGATGAACCAACTGGGAACCTGGACCCCGAAAACAAACACAAGGTCATCGACATTCTGTTTCAACAAACGGAATCTGTCGATCGCGGTTTAATTGTGGTCACGCACGATGAATCGATTCTGAATGGGTTTGATCGAATCGTCGACTTTCGCGAGTTTTTACAAACAGCGGAGGTCAACAAATGATGCAACGTTTGCTGTTGGCTTGGCAATACATTAGCTACTATCGCTGGCGATCTTTGATTTTGATTGGTTGCATCACGTTGACGGCGTTTCTGCCAGCGCTGCTCTCCATTTTGCTGACCGAATTCAACGAACGCATGTTGACGCGAGCGCAGAGGACGCCGCTTGTTTTGGGAGCCCAGGGGAGTGGCGTCGATCTGACGTTGCACGCGTTGTATTTTTCGAAGGCGCCTAAAAATGAATTGACCTATGGCGAGATTACGAAAATCCGCGAGTCGGGACTTGGCGAAGCGTTTCCGATTTATGGGCGTTTCACCGCTCGCGATTTTCCTGTGGTGGGTACCAATCTGGATTATCTCGAATTTCGCAACGCATATCTCGAAACTGGCCGAACGTTTGCCATGTTGGGCGAATGCATCCTCGGCAGCGATGTTGCAAAACAATTGTCGTTGGGGGCGGGCGATAAGTTGCTGACTGACCGCGAGAACCTGGTTGATATCGCAGGACTTTATCCACTTCGTCTCAACATTGTCGGAGTGATGAAGCCCACAGGAACTGCCGACGATCGTGCAGTGTTCGTTGATATCAAAACCGCTTGGGTGATCGCAGGACTGGGGCATGGACATGAAGACCTGACGCAAGTTCACGACGATGGGAAAATTGCTTCACGCGATGAACAACACATTGAGGCCCGCGCGTCCGTTTTGCCGTTCATTGAAATCAATGAAAGTAATTCTGGACTGGTTCACTTCCATGGCCATCCTGACGAATTCCCCATAACCGCCGCGATCATCCGGTGTCCGGATTCCAAGTCAGAAACGTTGTTGCTGGGGCGTTTCGAAAGCAGCACTTCGGGACCGCAAATGCTCATACCATCTCAAATCATCGGCGATCTATTGGGCCTGGTGTTTCAAGTCTCTCAGATCTTCAACGCCAGCATGGCATTGATTGGCCTCTCGACACTTTTGTTGCTGGGCCTGGTGATTTCGTTGTCACTGCGGCTTGCGCGTCGAGAAATGAACACGATGTTTCGCATGGGCTCAAGTCGCGGAACGATTTTTCAATTACAACTATTCGAGCTTGCGATTGTTTGTGCGATTTCTGCTGTCCTATTGGTTGCACTGATCGCTCTCACTTACACCTATGCCGGTACCGTTCTGGAACAATTGGTTTTGAAACGAAACTGATTCGTTTCATTTTGCGGCCAATTGGCAACTTGTCTTGATTCACGGAATTCCAAGACCGCTCGCGGGCAAACCCTCAATAGATCAGGAGATAGTTCCTAAAAAAATTCATCTGCCAACAACCGCAACTTCGTCCTTGCAATTAAACTGAAGTAACAATTTGGCCATGCGAAATTGGGCGTGACCAAAATGAGTCGTCGAATCAAATGTCCTACTCAGTTGCATTTAAATTAAGAGACCATCGACCATGATCGCAAAGGCGAATTCCCTGTTGGTTCTATGCTTGGGCCTTGTGCTCTCGACTGGAGCTTTCGCACAAAACCAAGTCCTCGATCAGCAAATCCTGGACAGTCTGGAATATCGACTCGTCGGCCCATTTCGTGGTGGGCGTTCGGCGGCTGTTGCGGGTGTTCCCGGAAAACCAAACCTTTATTACATGGGTGCCTGCGGCGGCGGTGTCTGGCGAACGGATGACGGAGGCAACACCTGGTCAAATATTTCCGATGGGACGTTTGGCGGTTCGATCGGTGCGATCGCGGTTGCCGAAAGCAATCCCAACTTTCTCTACGTCGGTGGTGGTGAAGTAACCGTGCGCGGCAACGTCTCGCACGGAGACGGAATGTGGAAATCGACAAACGCTGGCAAGTCTTGGACCCATATCGGCCTTGCCGACTCGCGACACATTGTTCGATTGAGAGTCCATCCGCAGGATGAGAACACCGTCTATGCCGCAGCTCTGGGACACCTTTATGGACCAAACCAGGAACGAGGAATCTTCCGCACTCGTGACGGTGGAGCAAGCTGGGAAAAAGTTCTGTTTGTCAACGACGAAGTTGGCGCGGTCGATGTGGTGCTCGATCCCAACGATCCAAACATCTTATACGCATCGATGTGGCGAGTTTTGAGAACACCATACAGCCTTGAGAGCGGCGGAGAAGGTTCGTCGATCTGGAAAAGCGTTGACGGCGGAGACAACTGGGTTGAGATAACACGCAATTCCGGCTTGCCGAAAGGTGTGATCGGAATCAGCGGGGTAGCTGTTTCGCCTGTCGACTCCAATCGTGTCTGGGCAATCATTGAAGCCGACGACGGTGGCCTGTTTCGAAGCGATGATGCGGGCGACAGTTGGCGCCGCGTTAACGAAGATCGGTCGCTGCGGCAACGTGCCTGGTATTACACGCGCGTTTACGCTGGCCCTCAGGATCGCGACGAAGTCTATGTGGCCAACGTGCAATTTTGGCGAAGCGACGATGGTGGTGTCGAATTCAACTCAATTCGCACGCCGCACAGCGATCACCATGACATGTGGATTGCGCTGAGGATCCCGACCGTTTTATCGTGGCAGACGACGGCGCGCAGATTACGTTTAATCGCGGTGAGACTTTCTCTTCCGAAGAAAATCAACCAACCGCCCAATTCTATCGCGTGACCACAGACAATCATTTCCCGTATCGAATTTATGGAGCGCAACAAGATAATTCGACGGTTCGAATTGCACATCGTTCGTCTGGCCGATTTATTACTGACCGCGATTGGGAGGCGACGGCTGGTGGAGAAAGTGGTCATATCGCGATCGACCCAGAGAATCCAGACGTTGTTTATGGAGGTTCTTATGGTGGCTACCTGACACGCATCGACCACAAAACGGGAAGTCAACGAGCAATCAATGTGTGGCCCGATAACCCCATGGGATACGGAGCTGGAGATATCCGTTTCCGTTTTCAATGGAATTTCCCAATTTTCTTTTCACCAAACAATCCTGATCGACTTTATGCGGCAGCCAATGTGTTGTTCGTTACGGAAGACGAAGGGCAATCTTGGAAACAAATCAGTCCGGACCTGACTAAAAACGACCCGCGGCGAATGGGACCTTCCGGGGGACCAATCACCAAAGACAACACGAGCGTCGAATACTATTGCACCATTTTTGCTGCAACCGAATCGCAACATGATGAGAAAACGATTTGGGTCGGCTCTGATGACGGACTGTTACACGTAACGCAGGACGGCGGGGAAAATTGGCAAGATGTGACTCCACCGGAGTTACCAGATTGGGCAATGATCAATAGCGTTGAAGTACACCCAACCGAACCCGGGGGACTGTACGTCGCAGCAACACGATACAAACTGGACGACTTCAAACCATACCTGTTCAAGACTCTGGACTACGGCAAGACGTGGACCAAGATCGACAATGGTATCGACCGAAAACACTTCACACGTGTACTGCGCGCCGATCCAAATCGCCCCGGACTGTTATTCGCCGGTACCGAGTATGGAATGTACGTCTCACTTGATGACGGTGCAAACTGGAAATCATTCCAGAACAATTTGCCTGTGGTTCCGATTACGGACTTGGCGATTAAAGATGGAGATTTGATCGTCGCGACCCAAGGTCGATCGTTTTGGATGATCGACGACTTGAGCCTTTTGCACCAGCTGAAAAATGAAACAGCAAACGATGCGGTGCATGTTTTTGACACGAAGCCTGTTTTGCGGATCGACGGCGGGATGGGACGCCCAAGCCTGACCGACGGTGCCAATCCGCGAACAGAAGCTGCCATTCGATTTTGGATCAATGATTCCAACAAGAAATCGGCGAAGCTAACCGTCACTGACCCGTTTGGCAATATCGCCAAAACATTCGCAACCAAACCGGAAGATGGCGAAGACCGTTTGAATCTCAAAGACGGTTTGAATTCCGTAAGCTGGAATTTACGATACGAAGGGGCGGAAACGTTTGATGGTTTAATCCTGTGGGGCGGTGGTACCGGAGGTCCACAAGCGGCTCCCGGAACCTATTCAGTCAAACTTGAAATCGATGATCAGTCCTATGATTCATCGTTCGATCTGGTCCGAGATCCGCGATCCGAGGCGTCGGATGATGACCTCAAGGCGCAATTTGAATATCTGGTTGAAGTGCGCGACAAGTTAACGGAAATCCATAAAACCATCAAACAAATCCGCGATGCTCGGGAGCAGTTGACGAACTTTACCACGCGTTACAAGGACGTTGAGGCTGCGAGCGATCTGGTTGAGAAAGCCAAGGCCATTAACAAGGAAATGACTGCAATCGAAGAAGTACTGTATCAGACCAAAAACCAAAGCAATCAGGATCCACTCAACTATCCGATTCGCCTCAACAACCGACTGTCAGGTGTGGTCTCCGTTGTTGCGACAGGTGACAATCGCCCAACCGATCAGGCCGTTCAATTCAAAGACGAAATCATTTCACTGATCAATGTTGAATGGACAAAGCCCGAACGGTTCTCGACGGTCAGATCAAAGAGTTCAACACCGAATTCAGCAAGTCAGGCTTGCCCTTCGTGCAGTTCGACAATTGATACATTGAATTCGAATGACGCGTGATGCTCATCCGGCGGTCTCCCCAGGGAAACGCCGGATGACGCAAAGCGCCCGTTCCCTCCTCCCCCGGCGTTGCGCGAGAAAGGTATGAGGACGAACGGGGAACACCGTCCCGTTTAGTTCTCAAACAGATGTTCCATCGGGACAAGCGAGATTGGGGGGCAGAGCGCTTCGCGCGTGGAAAAGCAATTCGCTCGCGGCGCATTTGTTTACGATTCGCGATTGCTGATTTACCAGCGATGGAAGGCTGGGTGACCTTCTCGAACGGCAACGAAAACACCTCGACAACGCGCGGTCACTTCGCCCCCTGCCGTGATGGTCCCCTCGATAGTTGCGCGACGATCACTGGAGTCGACAACCCAGGCACGTAGTTGCAACGGCTCCTTAATCGGTGTTGGCTTTTCCATCGTGATGGTGTATTCGGCCGTCACGGTGCAGGGCGGGACGTCCAACCCGTTTCGCTTCATTAGATGAATACACGCCATCCAATTGCAATGGCAATCAAGTAGCGAGCCGATGATGCCGCCGTTGAGCATTCCCTCAAACGCTTGATGTTTTTTCTGCGCCTGAAATTCAGCAACTAATTCATCGCCTTCAAGAAAACTCTTGATCTGCAATCCATCCTTATTTGCTGGCCCACAGCCAAAACAAATCAGATTAGGCGCATACTGGTCCTGAACACTTATTTTCTCAGTCATGTTGTCGTTTGTCTCAAATTACTACTGCAATACGCCCAAGTTTTGAACATTGCTGCATTTCAAATCATGAATTTCGATAACAACAATGGACGAACTTTCGCGACCACTAGTATCCCGCTGCATGCCCGTCTTTTCGCGACTCTGACGCTCCATAATAGACATCATTTTCGGCGTCGTACATGATCCCTTGATATCCTCCGAAATTTCCTTTGGAGTACTGAAACCGATGCCCCATCGACTCCAACGATTTCAATGTGTCTTCAGAAAATCCGGCTTCGAGAGCAACGGTACCGCCATCCGACATTCGTTCACCCGTTGGTTCGGACGAGCCGTTGTGTAGAATCCGCGGAGCATCACCTGCTTCTTGAATATTCATCCCAAAGTCAATCATGTTGATCATGATTTGAGCGTGACCTTGAGGCTGAGTCGCACCTCCCATCACGCCAAAACTCATGAACGGTTTGTCGTCGCGAGTAATAAACGCGGGAATGATCGTGTGAAATGGTCGTTTGCCGGGAGCGTAGCTATTGGCTCTCCCGGGCGTCATGTCAAACAACTCTCCACGGTCCTGCAAACAGAATCCCAAATCGCCAGGGCACATTCCAGAACCCATGCCTCGATAGTTACTTTGAATGAGCGACACCATGTTCCGTTCGGAGTCCGCGACCGTCAAATAAATCGTGTCGCCTTCCTGAAGAATTGAGGGATCGACTTCGTAACTCAACGCTGCTTGATTGTCCGATATCAGCTTTTGCCGCTCCGCCAGATACGTGTCCGAAATCAGATGCTCAACGGGAACATCAACAAATTGAGGATCGGCATAAAAATGAGCACGATCCTCGAATGCCAATTTCTTCGCTTCGACAAAATAGTGAATGTGTTGCGGACTACCGAACCCGAAAGACTTAAGGTCATACTGCTTGAGGATGCCCAGCATTTGCAACGCGGCGATCCCCTGGCCATTCGGGGGCAATTCCCAAAGTCGATAGCCTCGATAATCAATCGAAACGGGTTCGACCCATTCACTCTTGTGACTGGCAAGGTCTTCGTAAGAAAGATAGCCACCGTTTTCTTTCATGTAGGCATCGATACGCTTGGCAAATTCACCGCGATAGAAAACATCGCGTCCCTCGGCCCCAATCCTTTCGAGCGTTTCAGCCAATCGGGGATTTCGAAACATTTCACCTTTGCGCGGTGCTTTTCCGTCTGGCAGATACGTGTCCTTGAAACCCGGGTACTGCCCCAACCGTCGACTTGCATTCCAATAGTAGGCAATCAACTCGCTCACTGGGAAACCTTCGCGAGCATAAGTCACCGCCGGTTTCAGAACATCCGACATTGGCATGTGACCAAAACGATCATGCAACTCGAACCAGCCGTCAACACAACCGGGAACGGAAACAGGCAAAGGCCCCAGTGGCGGGATTGTATCGCGGCCCAAAGTCTCAAGTTCCTGTTTGAGTTTCTCAAACGTCAACGACTTGGGCGAACGACCACTGGCATTCAAGCCATACAGTTTCTTGTCTTTTTCGATCCAGACGACTGCAAACAGGTCACCGCCAATTCCGTTCCCTGTAGGCTCCATCAATCCCAGCGCCGCGTTGGCGGCAATCGCCGCGTCAATCGCGTTCCCGCCGTCACGCATCACCTGCAATGCGATTTCGGTGCACAACGGCTGACTTGTCGCGGCCATTGCGTGAGGCGCGATGACTTCCGAACGTGTCGCAAATGGTTGCCCTGTAATGCGGTCCTGTGCATTGACTTGATCGCCACTGCACATCACAGCAATAGCGACCATTGCTACCGTAAAAATGTAAATAACAACACAACGCCCCGAATCGGATTGCGATTTCATTGAGATATCCAGCTTGCTCAAGGGTAAAGCGGTCTCGAACTGAGTTCCATCAAAATTCGATTATCGGAGGGGCAAACCGCACAATCAAGTCTACAAAGCATCAACTCGATTTGATGAATGCGATGACTTCGGCTAACAACTCATCAACCGGTCTGTTGGTGACCAGTTTCAATTTTGCGCATTGCGCCTTTTGCAGGAAACGCTCGTGAATCGCAAGGGACTTTCCCGGGCGATCGCCAACATCATATCGCGCCGCCCATTCCACGAATTCACGATGTGTTTCACACAAGTCACCACCTGCCGCAATGCGATCACCGAAACGTCGTTGCTCCCGATCCAAAAGACGTTTCATTCGATCTGCTGTCGGAAGATAGACTAACACAACGTGTGTGAATTGAAGTTCAGGCAATGGGTCCCACCCGACAATTCCCCCACCCAATACCCAGGAAGTATCGTTTCGAAGGTCGATCGCCATTCGAGCCGCACGTTCTTCTGGCGTGTACTGTCGTTGAAAGGGAGGATCCGTGGGCACATGATAAAAGTCGTCGGAATCGAAGTAGGAAATATCGAAATGCTCTGCGCAAGCACGACCTAACGTCGAAGCTCCGGCGCCGGAACCACCAAAGAAATTAATTCGCAAGTCAGGCATCTGATTTTCCTACCCACACTCGGACGTCACCATTGCGACGAGTGTAACCATTGCGATCCAGAAATTCACAAAGCGGAACTGCCAATTTTCTCGACACGTCAAAAATCGCTTTGATCTCGCTGACGGTTAACTCCGGTTTGCTCGCAAATGCGGAGGCCAACTGTTCACTCATCTGTCCCCAGGTTTCTCGATGAACGTACCAATCCTCGGCCAGTTTGATCAACTCTCCACTGGATGCTGCCAACTCAAACAACTGTTGAACCGACTCACGGTTCTTGGGAACTCTACCACGGATTTGTTCCGGGGACTCCGGCGCAATGCCACCCCGCTTAACGCTTTGAAGAATTTCGTCGAACAGCAACCGTTCGCCCTTGCTCAATTGCGGGCCGTGACCTTCCAACGCAACAGCGGTACCGGAAACCACCAATTTCTTTTCGTCGGACAACGATTTCAAAGCACTCCGAAACAACTCGGGAGTTGGCAGGTAGTGGAAATAATTCTGCAGCTCAAGGACTGGATGCCCGAGCCGCAACGGATGTTCCGCATGCATCCTTTCCAGATGCCGGACAATCAAATCTGAAACCTCGTGAATCCGCTCGCGGTGAACGATGTAATGCCGATCCTTGGTAATCACCAAACGCTTCAGTTCACCGCTGGCAAGCAGTTTTTCGACAGTTGTTTCCGCACTTGCGACTCCTGCCAGACGTGCGAGGTCAAGAAGTTTCCAGTCGGTGAACCCCAACAAGAATATTGCGGCGGCGATTCGCTTTTCTTCATCCGAATCGCCTAGCTCGCTCAAGAATATCCAGTCTCGTTGGGTAGGCCGAGCAGTTTGAAGCGGATTGGCAAACAGGACCCGCCCGCCACCTAATGTTAATACGGGAGACTCCAGGCGAATTACATACGGCTGCCCCCAGACTGCAACGACTGGCTCCTGAAGGTAGAGTATCGCAACGGCACGTTGGCCAACAGCCAATTCGCGACTCTCGGGAGGAAGTCTTAAATTTCCCGCAACCTCCGTCGTGCCAACATGAAAGCGGACACGCATCCGATCCTTGACGACCTGTCGCTCCGGATTCAATGCCAACAACTCCACACCAATTTGCCGAGCAGGTTTTAAGTGCCCCGCTTGCGCCAACTCATCGCCGCGATGAATCTGGTCATGATGAATTCCCGAAAGATTGATCGCCGCACGCTGCCCACGTTCAACGACATCTGTTGTCGTATCATGATTCTGAAGTCCGCGAATTCGCGCCTCAATCCCACTTGGCTGGAGCTCGACGATGTCACCGACGTGAATTTTCCCGCTGCTAACGCTTCCGGTAACCACCGTCCCAAATCCTTCAATGGAAAACGTACGGTCGATTGCCATACGAAAGGGTTCGTGTTCAAGGTCATTCGAGCGGGTTTTGACGACCATTGAAGCTGAGTGTTGCAACTGTTGCTTCAACTCCTCAATGCCCTGTCCGGTTTTACTGCTGCAGCGAATGATTGGCGCATTTGCCAGAAATGTATCAGCGACCAACTCACCGATTTCTTGTTCGACCAGATCACACCAGTCGGGTTCGACCAGATCGACTTTGGTCAAAACAATGATTCCCGTCGGCACATTCAACAGACGCAGAATGTCGAGATGCTCTCGGGTCTGTTGTTTGATGGAATCGTCCGCCGCAATCACCAGCATCACGAGATCCATTCCCGTTGCACCGGCCAGCATCTGACGAATGAAGCGTTCGTGCCCAGGCACATCAACGATCCCAAATTGGTATTCGCCCACATTCAGCTGAGCATAGCCAAGCTCGATTGTGATTCCCGTTTTTTCTCCTCGGGCAAACGGTCAGTTTCCGCGCCGGTCAACGCGCGAATCAGCGACGTTTTGCCGTGATCGATATGACCAGCCGTTCCTAAAATCAATTTATGGGTCATCGACCAAAACTCAATTTCTGTACTTCGTCATGCGTATCGCTGGGAACCAGGCTTCACCCGGTTTCATGATGAACCGACGCATTGCGTTCTATTCCTCGCCTCAAGGAGTACCCGAGCGTACGGCTATCGGATCATTTTCATTTCGCCCCCAAGGTTACCACCGGTACAACTGTAATTCAACGAACCGAGGGGATCCGATTGTTCCGGTTAAGGAAATTTGCGTTTAGACATTTCCATGATTTCCTAAAGAAGGCTGATGAGGTTGTCAAAATTTATGGGTTGGGGGTTCGATAACAATAAGTGAAAAGGTTGCAGGGAGCAACGACCTTTTATTCGCTAATGGATTGGCGTCAACATTTCGCTAAGTTGAGAGAGGCAATCCAAATGAATCAACTACCCAATCCTGTACTTCTGGTCGTAGACTCTGACGCACTTACACTTACGGCCACGGCGGCAACGCTACACAGTTTGGGATACGAGGTTCATTGTGCACAGGACCGAATGGCCGCGGTGCAAGCAGCAAAGACGTTGGCCTTGGACCTTATCATTTGCGATGTGAACGTCGGGCATGATGATGGAATGTCCATTTGCGAAGACATTCGCAATCTACCTGACCGAAATGACGTGCCGGTGATGTTCATCTCTTCCTGTCAAATGCCGGCCGTCGCCTCGCGTTCCTTTCAAAACGGCTCAGCTTTCTTCCTCAAAAAGCCGTTTGCTCCTCAACTCCTGATCGACTTGGTCGACAAAGCCCTTTGGATGCCGCACCTCGTGAAGTCACATGTGCATAAGCCTCACATCCCACTCGGGGCCTTTGCGAATAACGCGATGCCTCGCTCCCAGTCAGTTGAGCAGTAAGCTATCGACCTGGAAAACCCATATGGCCCAACTTGCGAGGTTGTTCTAAAAGGGAACCAGAAGGGCAATCACATCGAAATATTTTGAGACTCGGAATGGAAGCTAAGCCGTTTGAATTTTTGCAGCGATTGACATCAACACCGGGTGTTTCGGGAGCTGAAATACCGGTTCAACAGGTGGTGGCGGACTACGCCCGCGGATTTGGCGCAAACATCCGTTCCGATTTTCATGGAAACCTGATTCTGTCTGTGAATGAAGAAAGTCCGACGCGATTGATGTTTGCCGGACACGCCGACCAGATCGGTTTGATCGTTTCCTATATCGATGAAACGGGATTCGTATTCACACAGACCGTCGGAGGCTGGGATCCTCAACAATTGGTCGGTCAAGCGGTGACCATCTGGACCAAAAACGGCAGCGTCCCCGGCGTCATCTCCCGCAAGGCGATCCACCTTCTGGATGAAACGGAACGAAAGAAGGTCGTCGACCCCAAGTCCCTTTGGATCGACATCGGTGCGACGACTCGTGAGGAAGCTCAAGAAAAAGTCCAAATTGGCGACACCGCGACGTTACAACTCGGGCTAACCCGTCTGCTGAACGATCGAGTTTGTGGCCCCGCAATGGACAATCGCACTGGACTTTGGGTCGTTGTTGAAGCACTGCGTCGTGCCATGGCGAGCGGAAATCTGGCTATCGGAATCTATTCCGCAGCTACCGTTCAAGAAGAAATCGGCTTACGTGGCGCACAAACCGCAGCTTTTTCGATCAACCCCCAAGTTGGCATCGCAGTGGACGTCACTCATGCGACCGATTGCCCAGATGTCGACCCGAAACAACAAGGCAACGTTTCTCTTGGTGGCGGCGCAGTGATCGTTCGAGGTCCCAACATGCATCCGCTCGTCAGCGAACGGCTCGTGCAACTCGCAGCCAGCAACAATATTGCCCACCAGGTCACTGCACTGGGTCGCGCAGCGCCCAACGACAGTAATGCCCTTCAGGTCACGCGCGGCGGGGTCGCTACGGGACTTGTTTCCGTCCCCAATCGCTACATGCATAGTGCGGTCGAAACGATTTCACTCGCTGATTTGGAACATTGTGCCAATCTATTGTGTGAATTCGCGCTCTCGATCAAAGAAGCCAACGAGTTTTTGTCCTCGTTCTAGTAATTGTCGATTGATAAGGGAATCTGCCGTTATTAAGTCAATGTGACGACGGTTGTTTTGCCGCATGAAGCCGCTTGGGTTGGATTTTGAGGTACGAGCGATTTCCAAAAACGGCATTCTCCTTTTTTCATTTGTTTTCTTGACCGCTGCTGGCTACATGCTGCAGCGGTCGTTGAGCGATGGTCTTTTGCTTGGCGAACTCGGGCACGAAGCGCTTCCACTAGCAATGCTTCTGTCCGCGGTCTTTGCAGGGTTGTTTGCGTGGATTGCAGGGAGAGTACGGAATCCTGATGCCACACGCAGGTTCAATATCGTGTCGCGCATCGTGCTCTTGGTATTGACGCTTGTTTTAGCTTGGGAGCAGCCGGTTTTTGTGAAGTATCCGTGGATGCTGTACGGCTTATTCGTCCTGGCAGAATTGAGGGCGATTTTGAACACCGTTCAGTTTGCAGTCGTCTTTTACGAGTCGACGCAACGCGAGGAACGTTCCAAGGTCGGATTGTTGATGTCTGGGGCACCCCTGGCCGGCATCGTCATTGCCTTCGCGGTCAAACTCGAAATGGCAGCTTTGGGCTTTCAAGGGCTCTTCTATCTGGTTGCATTGCTTGATCTATTATCACTCATCCCCATTGCGATGCTGACTCCACGGCAACGCCCTCCGGAACAGTCACAATCCGCTCAAGCAAATGAAGCGCCCAGCCAGAATGAGTCCCCTCGTTGGTTGCAGCTCAAATCCCTCGTCGCTTGGCTCGTTGTGCTCAAAACCATTTCACTGACCATGGTGGCCTATGAATGGAAGGCAACTGCGGCAGACGAATTCGTACATGCCCCTGAACAATTGACGGTTTTCTTTGCGGAGTTCTATGGAATTGCCGATGCCTTGACGTTGCTGTTTCAGATCACGCTGTTCGAACGATGGGTCAAGCGTTGGGGCGCATCGGCAGCACTTGTTGCCTATCCGTGCATCCTGTTGATTGCTGTTGGATTGGCAATGGCGAATTTTTCTCTTACCTGGACTTTCTTGTTCCTATCGTTGGCCAAAGCAACAGAGTTCATCCGCCGTAGCTGGTATGACCCAAGCTTTACACTTGTATTCGCTGGATTCCCGTCGATAAAACGTGGGCCGATCATCTCCTGGGCCAACAGCTTTTTGAAACCCGTAACTGAGGCAAGTGTCGTTGCTGTCATTTTGTTCCTAACAACATGGGTGGATAACCCGCGAACCCTGACCGCAGTCGGAATGGTCGCCATCATTTTCTGGGCGACAAATGGCGCACGACTTCGGCACTGGAAATCCACGTCAAATACCTGAACAGCGCTAATCCCATGTGCGCATTTGCATCTGCTTAGAATTCAGCACTGCCCGGCGTTCGAGGAAACGGAATCACGTCACGAATATTCGCCATGCCTGTCACGAATTGAACAGCTCGTTCGAGCCCAAGCCCAAACCCTGAGTGAGGAACCGAACCAAACCGTCGCAAGTCCAAATACCACCAGTAGTCTTCTAGAGGTAAGCCTTGTGCTTCCATTCGTGATTTTAGGATTTCCAAGCGGTGTTCACGCTGACTGCCACCGATGATCTCCCCGACACGCGGAACCAATACGTCCATCGCTCGAACGGTTTTGTCATCGTCGTTGCAAAACATGTAAAACGGCTTGATCGTTTTCGGGTAGTTGAACAGGATTACCGGACGCTTGAAATGCTCCTCGGTCAGGTAACGTTCGTGCTCACTCTGCAAGTCGATTCCCCATTCGACCTTGTAATCAAACTTCTTGCCAGACTGAACCAGAAGTTCTATCGCGTCGGTATACGAAAGACGAACAAACTCACTGGACGCCACATTTTGTAGTGATTCAATCAGTCCGTTTTCGATCTGCTTGTCGAAAAACTCCATGTCTTCGCCGCACTCGGACAGCGCATCATTGACAATGCGTTTGATGAACGCTTCTGCCAAATCCATGTTATCGTCCAGTTCATAGAAGGCCATTTCTGGCTCAATCATCCAGAACTCGGCCAGATGGCGAGAGGTATTGGAATTTTCGGCGCGAAACGTCGGACCAAACGTATAGACCTTGCCCAGTGCACAAGCAAAAATCTCGCCTTCCAGCTGTCCGCTCACCGTGAGGTACGAACGCCGTCCAAAAAAGTCTTGCCCGAAGTCCAATTTTTCAATTTGCTTTCGCGCAATTTGGTCGAGATCAAGTGTTGTTACCTGAAACATCGCGCCAGCGCCTTCGCAATCGCTCGCTGTAATCACAGGCGTGTGAACGTATAGAAAATCTTGTTCCTGGTAAAAGCGATGAATCGAATTACAAATACAGTTGCGAACGCGTGCCACGGCTCCAAACGTGTTAGTGCGGGGACGCAAGTGCGCCCACTCTCGCAGCTTCTCGAATGTATGTCGCTTCTTTTGAAGTGGATACGTTTCCGGATCCGCTTCGCCAATCAGCGTTACGCTCTGGGCCTGAACCTCTGTTGCCTGTCCGCGTCCGCCAGATTCTTTGACCTCACCGACCACCGCAATACTGCTGCCCGTCGACAGGTTTTTGATTGTGTCTTCGTAGTTAGGCAAATTGCCGTCGGCAATGACTTGAATGTTACCTTGGCACGAACCGTCATTGATTTCAATAAAGCTGAAGCCGGCTTTCGAGTCGCGGCGGGTACGCACCCATCCCTTGAGAGTGACTACTTTGCCAATCGTATCAGACAGTCGAGCTGCTTTTACAGAAGTTAGTTTCATGGATTCAATCAAACAAAATTCAAACGTTTATCTTTTGACTTTAGTACTTATCGGAAGTGAGTTGCTTTTGGCAGAAAATCCAAACAGGACCAATCCCAGGAAGACGACAAGTCCTCCGATTACAAACTGGCCTTCGGGCGAACCAAATTTTTCTCTCAGTCCAATCACTGCCGCTCCAATTGCGATAAGCGTCGAAATGGACATGCAAATATTCCAACACCAGCGTTTGCCGCCGCGCGGCATTTGGTCCCCCATCAATGCAGCAGAATTCATCATCAGCAGAAACGCAAAATACGCAATGGGGAGCAACAACACGGCAAATGAAGAGGCCACGACAGCCAAATAGGTTTTCGAAGCTCCGGTCCACAACAGAAACCAACAACTTCCACTGGCAACAGCAATCACGGCACCAATGATCCGTAGCACTGGCGACTCAAAGTCACCAAACACTTCGGCAATCGCATAACCATTGATCAACATCAGTATCACGATGGTCGAAAATCCCATCCCTAAAACACCAAGACCAAAAACCAGATTCGCCCGCTGTTCCCCTAGAAGCGGAACAAACGCACGGCTGAACGATTTCGTATCGGGTTTGACGACCGACATTGCCAGAACGCGTTCTTCCTCAGGCAGGGTGGACATGAAATTTGCAATCAATGTCCGTTTTTCTTCCTCGCTGATTTCGGCGGGCAGCGACTGCCCTCCGACCTTTTTCATTCGATCAACGATCACTTTTTGCAGCGAATCAGTAAACCCGGGACTCGCCGCGATCACGGCTGGGTCCGTGCCTCGTAGGCCTTCTTCCAATTTGGAATGAAACGCAATTGACGACGCAAGCACAATGCAACCAGTCACCAGCGTAAAAGGAATCGCCATCCCAGTCAGCAAATCCCAAACCGCCAAGCCACGAAACGTGCGATCCCAACCACGAGCCAGCATTGAATACGGCAACAGAAAAGTCATATTGATCCCGACAGCTGTGGCAGCGGCCGACAAAATAATGGGGCGTTGTTGACTGCCAATATTCTCCAACCAATAGTTCCCTGCACCTGCTGGAAGGGTTGCAATCAATGCCTGCAACTCGGCCGAAATTCCACCGGAGAACTGCCGAAAATCCGGAATCAATCCCCATAGGGTCCGCGTCCAGTCAATTTGACCATTCCGCGATAGCACAATCACTACCAACACAAAACAGACCACAATCAACCCGACAATGATCTTCAGCAACCAATCAAATACCTTGGCCAACACGCCGGGTCGATAGTTCAACAATACGATTCCCAGAGCCACGACCGCCAAGACAATGGAGACGATGGTTTTTGATTGGTTGGAGTCATCGAAACTGTTGGGAAAAAGGTTATTGGACAATGCATCAAAACAAAGCGCAAATTGCGGCAATATGAAAATCATATTTGCCAGAATCGTTGCAAGGATCCAGCCGACCCCCAAAACGGGATTCACGTACTGGTTGATCGCACCATAGGGACGCTGCCCGGTAGAAAGCGTGACATAACTAATCGCCGACAGCATGATCACGCCAGCAATGATCGCAACAATCTGCACCCACAGTAGCGATGTGCCGCCAATCACACCGAGAAACAAGGCTCCCGCCAGTGAACCGCCGCCCAACGTAATCGCACTTTGCAACCACCCCGGACCGGAAAGTCTCAAAAAGGCCAAGCCAGTTGCAAACCGCCCCTTGGCTTGCGCGTCGCTGAGAATCTGTCGATCGCGGAAGGTTTTCGATTCGCTCACAGTTGTCCTTTCGGATTTGCCAAGTGTCGAAAGACGTTTCGTTACTCGATGCCTTTTTCCGCCAACCAGCGTTCAACATCGAGTGCCGCCATACAGCCGGTCCCGGCAGACGTAATCGCTTGGCGGTAATAATCATCCGCCACGTCGCCCGCAGCAAAGACGCCATCGACGCTGGTGTGCGTGCGAAAGGCCTTTTGCCATTGGATGTAACCTTTTTTATTCAATTCCACTTTGTTGTTCAGAAATGCCGTGTTAGGTGTGTGGCCAATCGCCACGAACATCCCTTTGACCTGCAGTTCGCGTGTCGAATCATCGACTGTATTCTTCAACCGAATACCCGTGACGTTGTTGCCATCACCCAAGACTTCATCAACGACCGAGTTCCAGACAATTTCGATGTTCGGATGATTTTTCGCTCGATCCTGCATGATTTTGGATGCCCGCATCTCGTCCCTTCGAACGATCATGTAGATCCTGTCTGCCCCTTTCAGGTTCGCGAGATAGGTGGCCTCTTCAACAGCCGAATCACCCGCACCAACGACCGCCAACGGCTTGCCACGGAACAAAGGCAACGCGCCATCACAAACGGCACAGGCACTGACCCCTTTGTTCTTGTATTTTTCTTCGGAGTCCAGTCCCAGGTAATTCGCGCGTGCGCCCGTTGCAACAATGATGCAGTGCGTTTCAATCGGCTCGCCTTGGGCCAGAGTGACCTTGAATGGCCGCGAGCTGACATCAATGTCGACAACATCATCAGAAATAACGCGGGTGTCGAAGTTCAACGCCTGTTGCTTCATCAACTCCATCAATTCGATGCCTTGCACGGCGTAATGCGGAACACCATCACGTTCGTGCTGGGGAACAGGGGCAAATTCCAGTGGCGCGATTTATCAACGGCGCTTCGATGAAGGCTCGAACATTGCCAAACGGAAAGCCTGGGTAGTTTTCAACTTCCGTCGTAAACGCCAACTGTCCCAACGGAATCATTTCCGGTTTCGGCGTGCCTTCGACAACAACGGGATTCAAATTTGCACGAGCAGCGTAAATGGCCGCCGACCAACCTGCAGGACCACTTCCGATAATGACAACTTTCTCAGCCACGATTCCTCGATTCCCTTGTTCGTTTGCTAGTCAGACTGCGGCCCCGCTCCTCCGCGCAGCCGACAACGTTACAAAACGAAGATTATAGTGGGAAAACGACGTGTTTGTCAGTCGGGAAAGCGCTTCTCAACCTTCGGTGGAATCAATCCGCAAACAGTTTAAACCACCGAACAGCATGATAACGCATGCCGCCACAAGACAAACACCACTCAGACTGGTCGCGATCTGGTATGGCAAGGTGCCAGTTTCGATTTGAAAACGATTGAAAAACATCATCGTCGAGCCGTAATTGAACAGAGCAATTAGCAAGAACACACCAATCGCTTTCCTTGTTAACTCGTTTATCCCGCACCAAATCGATGACGACGCAAATAATGCACCTACCACCAACGGCATCAACGTCAATAAATCGTAGTAGTTGCGATACAGCGTTACATTGAGTGCCAAAATTGAAATCGCAGCCCCAATCGCCATCGACCCCTTGGACTTGGTCGAGGCACAACTATCACCGTTCGCAAAAACCTTTGATTGCGAACGCTCACGCAATTGAAAAACCAACCATGCGGGCAACGGAATCAACACCAACATCAAAACGACCTGAAAGAGTTCTCCAGGATTCATATGGAACCATTTAAAAACCAGTGATGGAGCGTCAACTCGCGTCCAACTGTTGAAAGGCATTTCGGTCCAATCCGCCATGTGCTGACTTTGACCATAGCGAATGTCATCAAGTAAAAACGTCCACTCGTGCCCCGGCATCAACCAGACGACAACGGCCACTGACGCGACAACGTTAATCATCGCGCCGATCAATAGCGTTCGCCAATGTCCACGAACCAGCATCAGAATCGCCAATGGTATGGCGTAGGTCGGTTTGCCAGACGCAAGAAACACACCGAGGCTTCCCCAAGTTAAATGGTGCCCCCAGTAAATCGCCAGGATCGTTCCAATCACTAATTCCATCGTGAAATACCCGGCGAACATCGTCCCGTAGCCTGGTCGACTGGCAACAACCATCAGTGTGGTCGCCAGGAACATTCCCCAGCGTAGCGGAATGTTATTGGCGCGAATGGAAAGTAGTGCGATCACGCCTGCCATGAGAACATTCAACGCGTAATAGGTCCACTCCCCCGTCTCCATCGACAGAAAAGCAAACGGAAGGTGTGTCAAAAATATCGAAGGCGTGAACAGTGGAGTCGCTCGGGAAACGGGATACGACTGCTCATATTCTTCGCCGTAGGGGCTAACGCGATCCGCAACGGCAACAACCGGAAAATAGATTCCATTGTGAAAGTCGCAGAACCCGAAATGGGTTCCATCCAAGGGGCCCGGTTCATGACGATTTCGTTGAGCGCGGTAACCGATCGCGACCACTGCCAACAGCAGTAGCGAAGCTAAGAGGGCTTTAACAGGCAATCGCTCAAGAAGTGTGTGCATTGTGGATCGAAAAAATCGATGGGTGAATTCTTGTATTAAAGATCGCACCAGTCAAAACTGATGTGACGGCCCGCAGCGCAAACGAGAGCGTGTGCTACTATATTTTTTCTGTTGTCTGAATCCCGGACTCCGAGTTGCGCGATGAGTGCATTTTAGTCGGTCGCGCAAGGGCAACTCTCCCATATCCGTGGCGCGTTTTCAAATCCAGACCGTGTATCATGCACAATCGGATTAGTCCCTACAGATCAAACTTGATTCCTTGAGCCAAGGGCAATTCGGGCGAGTAATTGACAGTGTTCGTGGCTCTTCGCATATAGCTTTTCCAGGCATCTGAGCCCGACTCGCGTCCGCCGCCCGTATCTTTCTCGCCCCCAAACGCACCGCCAATCTCGGCTCCACTGGTGCCAATGTTGACGTTGGCAATGCCACAATCAGAGCCTTCTGGAGAACAGAATCGTTCGGCTTCGATCATGTCGTTTGTAAAGATAGAACTGGAAAGTCCTTGCGTGACTGAGTTTTGAACGGCAATGGCTTCATCCAGATTTTGATACGCCCCCACATAGAGAATGGGAGCAAACGTCTCCTCCTGAACAACCTCGGCGTTCAAATCAATCTCAACCAACGCCGGTCGGACATAATAGCCCTCTTCAGGAACGCCATCGCTGATTCGCTCGCCGCCCACGACATTGCCGCCCTGTTGCCTGGCTCTTTCCAGTGCCGATTGCATGCGGTCAAAAGAATCCCGATCAATCAGCGGTCCAACGAGTGTCGAACTATCCAATGGATTGCCAATTCGCACGTTTGCAAACGCCGTTTTCAGCGCACCGACGACTTGCTCCCGAATCGATTCGTGAACAATCAAACGCCTCAAGCTGGTACAGCGTTGGCCACAGGTCCCCACAGCGGCAAACACCGCGCCCTGCATCATCAACTTTAGATTCGCACTGGGTGCCACGATGGCTGCATTGTTGCCACCTAACTCCAATAGCGAGCGACCGAGGCGTGCTCCGACGTTTTCACCAACGCTTTTGCCCATCGCCGTGGAGCCAGTGGCACTGACCAACGGCAACCGTCGATCTTGTGCCATTCGCATGCCAAGGTTGCGATCGCCGATCACCAATTGAAACAATCCCTCGGGTGCGCCGACATCCTGAGCGCATCGAGTTGCAATCGCATGACAGGCCACCGCAGTCAGAGGCGTCTTTTCGGAAGGCTTCCAAACAACCGGGTCGCCACACACGATTGCCAGCGCTGCATTCCAACTCCAAACCGCAACAGGAAAATTAAACGCGCTGATTACTCCAACCGGTCCCAACGGATGCCATTGTTCCATCAGGCGATGGCGGGGTCGCTCGCTGCTGATCGTTAGGCCGTATAGCTGGCGGCTCAAACCGACCGCAAATTCGCAAATGTCGATCATCTCCTGCACTTCACCAAGTGCTTCCTGATAGATTTTTCCGCACTCAAGGGTAACGAGTGTTGCGAGATTTTCTTTTTCCTCGCGCAAACGTTCCCCTAAGCGCCGGATCAAATCGCCGCGGATCGGTGCAGGCGTCATTCGCCACGCCAAAAACGCCTCCTGAGCCTCCTTCACCGCTGTGTCGTACTCAGAGTCTGAGGACACGGCGACGCGACCAATCTCGTTGCCGTTGAT
Source organism: Pirellulaceae bacterium (assembly GCA_041399045.1). GTDB lineage: Bacteria > Planctomycetota > Planctomycetia > Pirellulales > Pirellulaceae > BJ22. The sequence goes on from JAWKTO010000004.1 coordinate 403,723, forward strand.
CGGGCTGAACACTGGAATCGCTGACGAATCTTGAGATTGAAAAGCACTTTGAGACGCTCCCCAATGGTTCATCAATTCCACCACCCGTTGTCGATAGTCCGTCGTCATCTTTCCCTCAAGTTCTGGAACGTTTCCTCTGATGCTTGTTACCGTAAGTCCGCCCAGACTCGTGGTCAACGGGCGCGGAGGTTATCATGCACGTTTATTCAACTGAAATATTAGGTTCAGGATGGCAACACACTTAATTGGGATTGATGAAGCTGGCTATGGCCCCAACCTCGGGCCACTCGTCGTCGGTGCATCCATGTGGAGTGTTCCGGAAGAAACCACCGACCTTTACGAACACCTTAGCGATGCCGTTAGTTCGAATTCGGCTGATCGCGATCGACTGACCATCGCCGATTCCAAGGAGTTGTATTCCACGTCGTCTGGATTGGAAACGCTTGAACGAAACGTCCTCGCCCTACTGGCGACAACGGGTCGAACCCCATCGAATGTGAGGGAACTTTTGAACGAAATTTCCAGTTTGGAATTTCCAGAGGCAGGTCGTTTGTCGCCGCAATTAAGTCTGTTTGATTCATGCCCGGCAAAAACGGTTGGTTCAAGCCAGGCATTGAATGCAGATTATCTAAATGAACCGCAAAAGCAACCACTTCCTATCGAGGCAGGCTCAAGCAGTCTTGGCACGCTTCGCGAACGTTTCGAAACATCCTGCGCAGCGGCTAATATTGAACTTCGTCGCATTACCGGAGCATGTCTTCAGCCAAATGAATTCAATGACCTTGTCCATGGCTATGGAAACAAATCGACGGTATTGACGACGACTTCGCTACTTCTGGCAAAACGGTTGATCGCCGACAACAACGACACCAAACCAGTTGCAGTACATTGCGACAAACACGGCGGGCGAAGTCGTTATGGCGACTTGCTCAGTCGGATATTCGAGTGTGACAACATTGCGGTCGAGACAGAATCGGCCGCGTTCAGTTCCTATCGATTTATGCTGAACGAACAACCTGTCTTCATTTCGTTTACGGCCAAAGGCGAAAAACAGTTGGAGACGGCACTGGCATCGATGTATGCCAAATATGTTCGCGAGGTGGTCATGGTTTGCTGGAATGCGTTTTGGCAGGAACGTTTGCCGGGCATCAAGTCGACAGCTGGCTACCCGACGGACGCCAAACGATTCTGGGCTGAGATTGAACACGAGGTGAAAAAAATGAAGCTGTCGAAAAACACCCTTTGGAGAGTCCGCTAGTTGAATCGCAACCAGAAAATTCGCAACACGATTCGTGAGCAACGCATCCAATTGCCGGAAGCTTACCGCCGGGCAGCCTCGAGTCGTATCGCCGAACAGATCGTGAACCTGAATGAGTTCCAAATGGCGATTTCGATCGCGATGTTTCTTTCCATGCCCGGCGAAGTTGATTTGCGACCCTTGATCGAACGCACTTGGGGAATGGAGAAAAACGTTTTTCTTCCTTGTGTCGTGGGTCGCGGCAAACCACTCGTCTTTCGCGAGTATTCAAAGTCAACACAACTGAACCGCAGCTCATTTGGAATCGATGAACCAAACGAACAGGCCAAATCGATTGAACCCACTCAATTGGATTTGGTGCTTGTACCACTCGTTGCGTTTGACGACCGCTGCAATCGATTGGGGATGGGGGCTGGGTTTTACGATCGAACGTTGGCCTCGTGCGACCAGACGCGTTTCATTGGCGTGGCATTTGAAATCCAACGCGTGAATGAATTCGAGGTGCAACCTCATGACGTACCGATGAACGCGATCGTCACAGAATCCGGTGTGCAACGCCGCGAGTAAGGATGTCTTGGCAAGCGAATCCGTGAGCCGAGGACCGTAAGGTTTCGGGTACGAATCATATACCCATTCTTACCGTAAGGTTGAAACTCATCCTGACTGTGAATCGGATTCGTACGACCGATTCGATAGCCCGTGAACCACTTTTGTTCGAACGGTTTTTGGGTAAAGGCGAAAATGACGTCTTGGCCCGGCAGCTTACGCTGCTCGGCTCACATTCCGATATCAATGTGAACTGAGAGCCAGGTCAATCGCATGAAGGATAGTCTAAATCACTTGGAAAAATTGGCGATAACGGCTTCGAGAGCTTGAGAACTCCATCCGCAGACCTTTCGTTTACATCTCAAGCTCGTCTTTTTGATCGAAGTGTCCTGTTGCAGGATAGAAAGCTGCCAATCGATTGATAAAGCCGGCGATAGCAGCGCCATTATTTTTCGATTTCGTTTTTGGTCTTCGCTGAAGGTGACATCAAGACTCCAGTGCAGTTGATTTTCAACTTTCCAGTGCCCTCGAATAACACGTACATGATCGCACCACCGGTCGCATGCTGCTGACAAAGAAAGAGATGGATTCGGTTTCTTTCACCGACCCGTCCTTTTGAGGTCGCTCTTGCTCGCGGTACACACTCGCAATGCTGCGAATACCAGGGAATGCCGTTTTCAACGAATCCGGAACCGGCATTACCTTGTAAGTTCTTGTGATCCGGTTTTTCTGCCCGACTTAATGCAAGACTTGTCGACCTTGGTTCGTAAGCCCGTTGATTTAGCTGCTTTCTCGGATTCTTCAGCCGCAATGAAAGCATCCAGAACTGATTCGGCCAGGTTCGGCTGATTTCGCTTCACGGCAATCACATAGTCGCCGCCTTTATCAATGATCGATTGAGCCGTTTTTTGCTGACAATGCAATGCATCGAGGGAAATGACTGCGCCGTTGACACGAATCATTTCCAGTAGTTTGGGCACTGCCGAAATTTCATTGGATTCGTCGTCGACAGACTGTTGACCAAAACAGATGCCTTGTTCGGTCGCCCATGCGTTAACCAAGTGCAACATTGATGTTCCGCTGGCAGAATCAAAAGATCGCCTTAGTGACTTTCCGTCGATCGCAATGTGTTGCCCATCGGAATCTTTGCCTAATAGACATAGCCATCGAGTCAACGCTGCAAAGCTGATCTTCGTTGAGCATATTGAAGATGCGTGAGAACGTGTCGTGAGAAGGTACGCCGTTCTCCAGGGCAAGAAATTTACGGAACCATTGGAGTTTCTCTTTTGCAAACGCCTCGACATCAGTCCATGAATCACAGCCGCAGATCGCGGCGCAAAGAGCGATGAAAAGCATGTCAATCAAGTTGTGAGTTGACTTGCGACTTCGAGGGTCTTCTACGCTCGCAAAGACTGTACGTATCTCATCGGCATTTTGTTTGGTAGCAACTGCTGCTATCTCCGCGCCTGACATCATGATTACCTCCGTGATGGTTCTTCCTGAAGACCAAAAAAATTTGATCCGAACCATCTACGAACATAAAATTCATTCCGTTCGCTTCATGCGATTGACCTGAACTGAGAGCCAAGGACCTGAGATTGTCCATATACATCGACTCGCAGCTTAATTGGCGATGACAAGACCTGGGAACCATCAGGCTTCATGCGGCGAATCCGTGAGCCGAGGACCGTAAGGTCCCGGGGGCACTTCACCTACCGGAAAACCTTTACTTCGAATCCGAATCTTGAGCTTGCTGAATCACACTTCGGTCGTGAGCGTTCATCGTCAGCCAGACAATCCCACCGACTGCTGAAATTAACAACAGCACGAATCGAAAGATAAAACCAACAACTTCGCCTGAATCACCACCTTCCACGGATTGAGTTAGCGCCTGATATTGAAACGCCAAAACAGCCTCCATTCCACCGATCCCACCTGGCAGCGGCAGCGAATTGGCAATCATTGCCAACGGTGAGATCAAACAATGATCCAACAATCCTGGGTGATTTCCGCCGACAAATTTCGCAACCGAGAAGATATTTGCGATGATAAGCAAATTGACAACGAAACTCAGAATGACTGATAAAACAACGACAGAACGTTTGCCGCGAAGACTTCGCACAGCCTTCACAAAGTTACCCAGCAATCCGCCAACAAACGGCACGCGTACTGCAAGCTCATAGCCTCGCATCAACAAGCGTTCGGACACGACCATCGCAATACCCACCGTCGCAAATCCCAGCGTTGACACAACCAGCAATAGCAGACTCGCGGTCTTCAACCCGGCCACCATCTTGGGACTTTCCGAACTGCTTAATCCTGCCCAGTCGGTCAGAAAATATCCTGCGCCGGCAAAAAACATCATTGCAAGCAAACCAATGGCGCGATCAAAAAAGACACTCGCAACCGCTTTGCCGATTTGACGTTTCTTTCCATCACACGCGTAATAGGCACGAATGGCATCGCCACCGACAACCCCAAACGCGACGAGCCCAAAAAACTGCCCGACAAATCCGATTCGAATCGCGTCCTTCAGCTTGAGCGGCAGTTCCATTGCGTGTGCAACCAGGTACCACCGTACGAGACCAACCGCATGGAATGCAAAACAAAGCACGATCGCAACCAGAAACCAGGTCCACTGCTTTTGTCCGGTTTGCAACGCCTCGATTTGTCCTTCGCTCTGTGCGTTTGAAAACAGATACCAAAGGATCGTTGCCGAAATCAATACCTTGATGATCGCAAGCGAATATTTAACGCGTTTGGATGCCATTCCAGCTCGATATTTTCTGCAAGTCAAATGTTTACGGTTGTCACTTAATCAGGAACCCATTCTCAACATGAGAGGGCAGTTTGTCACAGCGATCTCTATACTGAATCAGAATCATCCGTAGCTGCCAGCTTGGGGCCAAAACCAGGTTGGGTAATGATGTGCAAATCCCGCTGCGGAAACGGAATCACGATTCCTTCTTCGATAAACCGGCGGTTGATTTCTGTATTCAATTCGTGTTTAACTCGCATCCGTTCTTCGACGGAGGTTAAATGACAACGCACCACAAAATTCAACGAGCTATCCGCAAACTCTTCGAGAACAACCGTTGGGGCAGGAGTATCAAGGATGTCGGCATTGCCTTTGACTATTTCCATCAAGATACGATGAACTTTTTCAACATCACTTCCATAGGCGACCCCCACATTGATCACCAGCCGGGTGACAACGCTCGACAACGTCCAATTGAGCAACTTGCCCGTAATCAAGTCCTTGTTGGGAACCACCAATTCCTGGTTGTCCCAATTGGTGACAGTCGTCGCTCGCATTTGGATTTTGGTCACCACACCGGTTGTGTCATCGATTGTGATCCAGTCTCCGACACGAACCGGGCGTTCAAACAACAAAATCAAACCGGAAACAAAATTCGCGACAATTTCTTGTAAGCCAAACCCAAGTCCAACGGTCGCAGCTGCTACAACCCAACTGTACTGAGACCAAGGGATACTTAAAAAACTGAGCCCCGTGACAACACCGATGATGGTGATGAGGTAACGAAAGATCGTCGTTGCCGCATAGCGTGTACCAGCATCAAACGAAGAAAATCGTTGCGCAGCCAAATTCAACAGCCCTGGCATGTTTTTGATCATGATGAACGTCAAGAGAAACGAAACCATGGCAAACAAACCGTCACGCCAACTGACAATCTCTACCCGATCGTTCACCGTCCAAGACCAAAGGCGATTCTCCTCCAGATACTCGACCGCTGGTAACGCATCGCGCCAAATCCAGAACAGCCAGACAACACTGATCGAGCTCAGTGCAAAGACCACGACCTCGCGGGCTTGCCGTGTGACATTCGCCAAATCGACAACCGGGTTGTCGGGAATGGAAATGGCAGCGTTTTCGGCAACCACAGGTTCTGCTGGTGTCCCCTGCTGTAACTGCCGGAGCTTCCGAGCCTCTTCAATTGCCGCAGCACGCCGTTTCATCAGTAGCCATCGCAGGAGCACACCGCCGACCAGAACCAATACGATAGTTGCGCGGCATGTGTTATTGAATCCACTGGTAAGGATAACGGCAGTGTAGTGGTATCCCGAGATGGTCAGAAACAACAACATGATCGGAATGCCGACGAAAAGCACGTATACAAGGTACCGAAAATGAAAAAACTGGCTGTTTTCATGACGCGTCTGTACAAATTGAAACAGTTTCCCAGATGGTTGGAAAATACGATGCATCAAAAAAGCAGTCGCGCCGAAGTAGGCAATCGCAGCCAAGCGACCAAGAGAGTTTTTCCATGCTTCTTCTGACTGAAACTCCAAGGTCCACAACAAGACCAACGCAGGAATGCCCGCTGCATAATACCAATGTAGATTTGCGCGCAGTGAAACAGTCAACGGTTTCGGCCATCCAAAATGGCACTCAGCCAATCCGTCTTCGCGGCAGGTTCTACGCAGCAGTTCTAATGTAAACAAATAGAAAGACGTGCGATAAAGGCCATCACCTAATGCCGCCGACAACTCTGTCGCTGCTACTGGAGTATTGAGCAGCATACCCAAGACCAACATCATGAACGGCCATGTCAACGAAAGGACAAACGTTGCAAGCAGACCGTTCCAGGTCGGAGCCATGTCGCTGCAACGACCTTTCTTCGCGACCAAACTGGACTCGGACAACACTCGCTTGAACCGACCGTGAAACACGAACAACAGCAATATGCCGAGTACTGCCGGAGTGTAAATCCAAGCGTAGTTGATCAAGTTCTTTTGAATTCCAGACGCTAGGAAAGTCCACTGTGTGGGATCAGCGAACCATTTTGCTGCTTCAGCTCCCGGTTTCAGGTCAGCCAACCCAATTGGAGCGGCACTGCGCAACCAGACGATTCGTTGGTCAATGAAGCCCAAAAACTCGTCGATTTTCTGCGACAGCAAATGTTGTTGCGAATCCAGTTCTGTGATCGTTGTCAGCAATGAATCCCCGAAGTTGCCGACATCGGTTAGAAACCGTTTGTTTTTCGGGATCAGATACTTTTGGGCAAGCACTACTTGTTGCGAAACCGGATCATTACGTCCTTCTTTTTTCAGGTCGTTAGCGACCAGGTTGTGATATTCCGATTGGACCACATCCTCGACAACAACAGGTTGTTGACCGTTTTGCGAGCGCACTGCAGTGTTTGCGCCAGACGATTCGATCGCGGCTTTTAGTGTATTGAGGAAGTCGGCCTGATTGATTTCATCAATGTCATCCTCCAGGTCGAAAGCTTGGACTTGAATGTCCGTCAAAAGTTCTTTGAGTTTTGGGTCGGGACGGTTCTCGTCTCGGATCTCAAGTAACTTAAGACGTTGTCGATTGATGGAAACGGTCAGCGCGTCGGTAAGTCCAATAGCGTTTACTTTGTCTTCCAATCGTTTCCGCAGATCATCGACTTCTGCAATCGTCTTTTTGACATCCGTCAATTCCTGCTCATTGCGCAGGATCATCAAGTGATATCGTTGTTGCAATTCGGCAAGCTCAACATTTCGATTAGCCAACGGCTGTAGAGCCTCACATGCAACCCTTTGTTCCACTTTGGCTTCTTCGAGCGAACGTTCGATGGCGGATTTCTGAGCATTTGCGACTCGCGCCTGGATTCCGGCGAGCTCCTTGTCAACGCGTTCTTTTTTGATCGTGGCGTTTTCAATCTGGAGTGGCAGAAGCTCTGACGTCGCTTGATAGAATCGCTGTTCGGCCTTGGCCTCATCCAGTTGTTTTGACAATTGAATCTTTTCGGCAGCCAACTTTGCCTTGCGCGTCGTCGTTACGATTTCCGATTCATTTGCCGGAGCAGGCTCCGACGATTGCCGGGCGTTTTCACTCAGTTTTTGTTCGAGGTCCGCAATTTCGGTGGGCAATGCACCCGTGCGTTTCAATCGGCGTGCCGGCTCCCCTTGTAAGGTATCGATTTGTTGTTTGGCGGCGGAGACTTCCGTTTGTTTTTGAACCAGTGCCTGTTTCAACTGCTCGGTCGATTGACCGGAGTAATTAGTGGTCGCAGTTTGGCGCAACTTCATGTTTTGCTCTTTGAGTGTCGCCATTTGAGTCGGCGACGTTTGAATCATCCGTTCGTATTCCGCGATCTTGTCGGTTGACGATTTGGCCGCGTCGAGCGCTTTCTGAGCATTTGTGTAAATTTGCATGAGTGACGATTTCGTCGCTTCATCGAGCTCTGTGTTGGCCTGAATCTGGGCAATCGATTTGGCAATCGATTCGGCAGTAATGTCCTCGGTTTTGCCTGCTGGAACGACAAGAGCATCGTCCTGTTTGGGGGCTTCTTCCTGAGAGAAAAGGTTCTGCGGGCCGGTAGTCAAAACTCCCAGCATCACAAGGAACAATAAGTAAATTGACGAACGTTGGATCATGAAATACTCGTAGATCGAATCGATCATTTACGCCAGTAGCCGCTAACGTGCGGGCATCGGCCGAATTGTCCGGCACGTCTTCGAAGCACGTTATCAAAAGGACAGGCTAACAGATTTCGAGCATTTTGATGAGGCGAATGCTGCGATTAGCATTCGCATTTGCCGGTGCGCGAAACGCGCGTTCGAGGTGTGGCGGGTATCTCGCAACAATTTGAATTCGACGTGACCGAGCATTCCGGGGCTATTGATTTTCACCGTTTTCGGGGGGCAATCGTCCCGGTCCTCGAATCTCGGCACCTTTTCGATCCGTCAGCGTATCGCCCAATTGAGTTCGGGCCACCTCAGCGAACGTATTGAGTCGATCCACGATGTCTTGGTGGTCGTCAATGACATTGAATTTTTCTTCGGGATCGGCCTTTAAATCGTAAAGTTCCATCGACTCGACCTTGGCCTGGGAATACGACGCTGGCTTGCCGTCACTGCCCCCGGCTCGACCGTCCAGCGTTCGATATTGATGCGGAAGAACCAGTTTCCACTGCCGGTCGCGAACTGCTTGTAACTGTCCACCGGCGTAATAGTAGTAAAACGATTCGTGTGGCGATTTGAGCGTTTTTGCATCGCCGAACATTAAATCGGAAATATCCATTCCATCGATGGGATGATTCGGCAGCGGAACCCCCGTTAACTTGGCAACGGTTGGCAAAATATCAATGGTTGAGGCCAGTTCATCACAAGTTGTGTTTTCGGGAATTCGACCAGGCCAAACCATAATCGTGGGTTCCCTGACGCCGCCCTCCCACATGGTTCCTTTTCCTTCACGGAACCTTCCAGCACTTCCCGCATGGTCGCCGTAGGAAAGCCAAGGGCCATTGTCGGACGTAAAGATCAACAACGTATCCTCAGCGACGCCGTTTCGCTTAAGGGCGTCGACAATTTGTCCCACGGACCAGTCGATCTCCATCACGACGTCGCCAAACAGTCCGGCGCCGCTTTTCCCTTTGAATTTGTCCGACACAAACAACGGAACATGGACCATCGAATGGGGAACGTACAAGAAAAACGGATCGTCGCCACTTTCATCGATAAACTTCACGGCCCGTTCAGTGTACCAAGTGGTTAGTTGCTCCTGATCTTCGCCTGTAACTTCGGGATCGACAATTTCGTTCCCTTCGTACAACGGCAATGGCGGGTAACCCTGCTTGCGTTTCGCACTTTCGGGAGGAAGGTCGGCGTAGTCGGGGTGCAAGGGCCACATATCGTTGGAATAGGGCAGGCCAAAATATTGATCGAAACCGTGCTGCAGCGGCAGAAACGGTTCATGATTTCCCAAATGCCATTTTCCGAAACACGCGGTTCGGTACCCGGCCGATTTGCAGACTTCAGCCAGGGTAAATTCTTCGCTTGAGATCCCATGCCTTGCGTTTGGACCAAGTGCCCCAGAAATCCCGACGCGTCGGTGGTAACACCCGGTCAATAACGCAGCCCGCGATGCTGAACATACTGCCGAAGGAACAACGAAGTCGGTAAACCGTCGACCGCTTTTGGCCAGTTTGTCCAGGTTCGGGGTTTGGTAGTCCTTTGCTCCAAAACTGCCGATATCGGCGTAACCCATATCATCGATGAAGATGACCACCACATTGGGCTTCCGTCGAGTCTCGGTAGTCTCTCCGCGAACCCAGTTTGCCTTTGCGGAGATGACAAGCAAAACGTTGATGGTCAACGAGCGAATCATGTTGTCAAACTCCATGTTTGATACAAAACTATTTGCCAGGCAGTTCCAATTGTAACCCATGGAGTTTTCGAGTGTTGGTGCATCATCTAGAGGACCTTGAGAGCCCGATGCTGGATCCCTATCGCGAATTAAAACGCACGAATTTGACGCGTTGGTCCCAATGGTTTATTGCCGAGGGCAAGCGAGTCGTTGAGCGATTGCTGCAAAGCGATTGTGGTGTGTACTCGGTACTGCTTGCCGAAAAACGTTTTGAGAGTTTCGGCCCGACGATTCCCGAAGACATCCCGATCCTCGTTGTTCCCGATGACCTTTGCAGCCAACTCGTCGGATTCGATTTCCATACTGGCGTGATGGCTTGTGGTGTACGTCCGCCTAAGCGTTGCCTTTCGACACAGATCGAGGCTTTGAACAAACGTCACACGACCTTCATTGCCTGTCCTAATACGACGTTACCCGACAATTTGGGATCCATCATGCGGCTTGCTGCGGCATTCGAAATGGAAGGGCTGATTTTGGGGTCCCACTCGGCCGATCCGTTTTCGCGTCGCGCGATTCGCGTCAGCATGGGAAACATTTTTCAACTCGGTGTTTTTGAACCGCCCGATTTGGTTTCGGAACTGAAGACCCTGAAACGTTCTCACGGCTTTGCGATTGCGGCGGCCAATCAAAGCACCCAAGCGATCAACCTCCAGACCTTCGCTTGGCCAGAACGCACCATTCTGATTCTGGGAAATGAAGCAGACGGTGTCAGTGACGATCTGCTTGCCATCTGCGATCATGAAGTGCAAATTCCGATGGCCGACAACGTTGATTCTTTGAACGTCACAACAGCTGCGACCATATTCATGTATGAACGAAGTCGAACACAACGAATGGAGAGGTAACATGGAATGGCTGAGGCGCCGTCATCGGTTTTGGACTGAAATGTTTCGGCTTGCAGCCGTCGCTATTTGCACGTTCTGTACGTTTCCGCTGAATGCTCAAACGCAATCAGAGGACGCGACGTACTTGAAAGTCAACAACATCGATATTCTTGTCGTCGCGCCGGCGCAGATTACGCCAACGACACCCTTGATTTTTCTCTATCACGGATTCGGCAAGCCTGCGTCTCCTGAGCAATTGCGAGAGGTGCTTCCGCCAATCGAAGGTGCCGTTTGCGTTTATCCGTCCATTCCTGAGTCCCCAGCAAGGCTGCCCGAAGGCGGCGTTGACGAACTGGTTCGGCGTCAAAAGGATAATTACGTTTCAGAATTGTTGAGCCCGATTCTAGACCGAGTCGTCCCGGAATATGACGAAGCGGTTGACGTCTTGACCGAGCAGTTCGAACTTTCCGATCAGCGCCCCATCGCATTGATGGGATTTTCAGTTGGCGGACTTATCTGCGAACAAATTCAATTGCATGCGACCCATCACCCGAGTCGCATAGTTTTGGTCAATTCACCACTCACGATTGAGGAAGCCATTAAAAACTGGGAACACCATGCCGGCAAAATGTTCAGCTGGAACGAAAAAGCTCGCTCGATGTCCGAAGACATTTTGATGTTTGCAGAAGTCACGTGCGCGTCCGAATCAGCAGCCGGAGTTGATGTTCTGATCCTTCGAAGCGATAGCGATGCCGTTTTCACTGTCGACTCCGCCAAGCAAATCCTGAGCGAAAGCAATGCAGATTCCGAATCAGAAGTCAACAAACATGTGATGATCATCGAACTCACCGACTCGGGCCACAATCCGTTTTCGACGCCGCAAGATGACGATTCAAAAAATAATGTCGTAAATACGATACAAGAATTCTTGAAGGGATCTAATTGATTTGGGGGCAACGGTACAACTACCGACTAGCCGCACCATTTCCCGACAACAGGTTTTCAACTGACTGCAGGAAAACCCGCAATGATTTCATTCGTTGATCGTGGACACCGTATCGGCGAGAGTTTTTCTAATTCCATGCAAAAGAAACAAGACATGGATCATCCACGACAGCACTGGCTGAAACACGATTGAAAACAACAATCCAACGACGAGCCCGCACAAAAAAACCCACAATCGTTCCGACTTCCGGATGGAGTTGAAATCCCATTGCACCAAACACAATACAGAAAAAGCCGATGACCAACATCGGCATTATTTTCATGGCTCGCCTCAAACCCTCGACCACAGGTTTTATATCGCGGGTTTTGTGGTCAAGGTCGGGCACGTATTGAGCCTTTATTTCAATATTGGAATTTGTTGGCAGGAATCTATTCGCTAGTCACCATAACCCTCGAAGACTTCGGGCAATTCCTCTCGTGTATAAAACTGCAGTCCGACGAGCTCGCCACCTGTTGAGTCCACGATGGTTGAGATTTCATGAACCGTTTGGGTTAAGGCTTCTTCGTTGTTTCGACCAGCCACAAAGATGCAAAGACCATAGTTTCCGTTTTCATCTGGCTCGTCGAATTCGTCTCGGTCGGTGAAGCCCGACTGTTCCAATTTTTCGGCGATTTGCTGAGCTATTTCTTGAGCAGGCGTTTCCACCAGAAACACCCATGGCAAAGCTCCGTCTTCTTCCAAACCAGACTCCGTCAACTGGCTCAATCGCCACCCGATATCCTCTGGCGAAAACCAACCGTAAATCTCTTGCTCGTTCATGGGATCAAAGCATTCGACGCCCTCGAACGTGACACCGTGCTGTTCAGCAAGTGCTCGAAAACGCTCGACAAGCGATTTCACGTCATCGCAAGTCAGTGCACCGCGTTGCAAAGCGGAAATCATCGGCTTTGCTTGCTCGTCGTCACCTTCCTCGTCATCACTCGCGTCTTCACTCGCGTCTTCAATAAGGTCAACGTCAAACTCGTCCTTCAATTCTTCGGCAATAGCATTCAACTCGGATGGTGTCGAAGCATGAAACCAAAACACCCAGTCCAGTTCGTCCTCGATATCGTGCCCGAGGTTGTTGACCAAGTGATCAAACACCGCGTCGATGTCCATCTGCTCGTTCGTCGATTCGTCGTTCATGCTATTCTTCCAATCGTCTGGCGCGTTGCCCGCCAGTTTCGTTAAATTTTACTGAGTTCAATTGTGATGACTGTCCGTGCGAGCATGTCTCGCAGGACCATTGTCTACGATTTGCGAAAAAAATCTAATCCTCTGATGTACTCGTCGTAATGAAGATAATTTGCCACCAAAACACATTTACAACTACGAAAAGCCAATGAACTCAAGTATTTGGATGAAACGGATCACAGTTGTTTCAGGCCCCGTCGCATTCTGCATTTGCTTTTTGTTGCTTCATTCCATTTCATCAGGTCAGGAGAAAGCCAGCGACTGGAAAATTTGGCGTGGCCCTAACGCAAATGGAATTGCACTCGATCAGAAACCTCCGGTCGAGTGGTCAGATCGGCAAAATGTGCTTTGGAAGGCTGCAGTGCCTGGACGTGGTCATGCGTCACCGACGGTAGTCGAAAACCAAGTGATCTTGGGGACCGCAGACAACAAGGCCCAGAAGCAATGGGTGATTTCGTACGACTTTGACTCGGGCACGGAAAACTGGAAGACGCTTGTAAATGAAGGCGCATTCAATCCCAAGATCTACCCGACCAACACACACGCGTCGTCGACAGTCGTTTCTGATGGCGAGCGACTTTTCGCAGTGTTCAACAATCACAAATCAGCACAACTGACGGTTCTTGACCTAAACGGGAAAATCCTCTGGCAAAAAAACGTCGCCGACTTTACCCCCAAGGCCTATCAATTCGGATTTGGTGCCTCGCCGGTGCTGTATGAAGGAATGGTGATTGTTTCCAGTGAATGCGAAAAGGATGGGGAAATGGTTGCACTGGATGTTGAAAGTGGTGACGTGGTATGGAAGGTCAAACGCGATCAATCGACCAGTTACAGCACGCCATCCATTGCCAATATTGCCAACCGAGTGCAACTCATAATCAGCGGTGGCAACCAGGTTGATTCCTACGATCCCAAAACAGGGAAATCGCTTTGGAGCGTCCAGGGACCTTGGTTGGTAACCTGCGGAACGCCAGTCTGGGACGAAAACAATGTGTACGTTAGCGGCGGCTTTCCCGCTTCACGGACGATGGCGATCAAGGCCGATGGCTCGGGAGAGGTGGTTTGGGAAAACGCCTTCAATTGCTACGAACAATCGATGTTGTTGCATGACGGTTATCTTTACGGCTCAACGGAGTCTGCTGGCTTCGCGTTTTGTATTCGAACGTCGGACGGCAAAGTGATGTGGCAGGAGCGGATGGACGGCAAGGTGAGTGCTTCCCCCGTATTGGCTGACGGCAAACTGTTCATGTCCGCCGAGAACGGAACGACTTGGGTGATTGAAGCCAACCCCGAGAAATTCAACGTCGTGGCCAAAAACAAACTGGGGACCTCGGCTTATGCCACCCCAACGATCCTCCGCAACAAGATTTTGTTGCGCGTCTCCAGCGGCCCACCCAACAACCAATCCGAAACGTTGTACTGCATCGGCCAGCAGTAGCGCAACCGGTGGATTAGCGCGAAGTGGAAACGAATGCACCAGCCATTTTTGGTCGACAGTACGCAATCTGTCCAATTGCGATAATAAGTTTTAGCCTCCGTCGAACAGAGTAATTCCGGCCGGATGCGTTTGAAACTTGCTACAATGCGATAATGAACGCACCAGAGCCGATCAACGACACCGCATTAGATGCTGAAGAAATATTAATTCAGCTGATTCGGCAGCAGACGCCGACGCAGCGAGTTTCGAAGGCAATTGCTGCCAGTAATCTAGCAGCGCAACAATGCAAGGACGCGATTCGAAGAGCAAATCCGGGGATCTCAGAGGAAGAAGTGGGATTGCGATTTATAGAATTGAACTACGGCCGAAAGCTTGCCCAAGAAGTACGCCTTTTTTTGGCTGAACAATGACAGAATCGAGTGGACTCGTCGAAGCGTTGGAACCCGTTGCCGCCGCGCTACAAGCGTTGAACGTCAGGTTCTTCGTAGGCGGTTCCATAGCTAGTGCCTATCACGGGGCATCACGATCGACGATGGATGTCGATTTGGTCGCTGATATAACTTTGTCGCATGTTAAGCCATTTACGACTCGGCTTGGAAACCAATTCTACCTGAGTCAAGCGGCGATTTTGGATGCGATAAATCGACTGGCGTGCTTCAACATAATTCATTTGCCAACGTCATACAAAGTTGATATTTTCGTTTTTAAACGTCGGCAATTTGATGAGTTTTCGATGGCGCGAGCAGAACTTGGCCGAGTTGCCTCACATTGCAATTTCGAGGTGCCAATAGCTTCTCCTGAGGACATCATTCTCAGTAAGTTGGAAAGGTATCGGCTAGGAAATGAAGTTTCAGAGCGACAGTGGGAGGATGTTGTAAGGGTGGTGAAAATCTTCGGTAACCAGATTGACCTCAATTACCTTAATCGAAATGCCATCGAGCTGGAAATCGACGATCTTTTGCGCAGAGTGCTGGAATTAGAAAGCTAAATCCATTGGCCTGAGAAGTACCAACCTGATAACTGGTGAGGGGGACGGGAGACGACGGCGAAAAAAGCACGCCCGGCAGGACTCGAACCTGCAACCCCTGGTTCCGAAGACCAGTGCTCTATCCATTGAGCTACGGACGCATTTTGAAGGTTCAGATCGTTCGCTTCGACCGAATCGGTTTCCAAACAGCCTAAATGGCCTTTGAAACACTGCGAAAATCGTTGATCGCCGTACGACTGAATGACAAAGTATTGCCAAAGTTGCTGATTTTGGCAAGGTGTGTGACTCCTACCTCATTTGCAGATTTTCCGGAGGACTTTTTACCCTGTTCCTGCGTAAAAACACGGTGCCATCGTTTGCCCGAAGCCATCGCCCATGCGATATTGCACGTTACTGGTAAACATCGTTTTACGGTCTGTTCCCCAAAGGAATTTAATCGTGCAATCTCTAGATCATTTCATGTCGCAAGTGAATCGTCACGGGCGTCTGCAATTTATTCGTCCTCTATTTGTCCTTGCAATTGCCGCGTTCCTTTCTACCGCCAGCTCGACCGTTGCCGTTTGCCAACAGACGACCGATTCCCAACCGCCTGCCGCTCAGGACGAACATCCGCTTAAAGGAGTGGTTTGGCAGGCGATCGAAATGACTGCGGCCGGAAATGAAGTTCCCGAAGATGGCCGCAAACACGTTCGCATGACGTTCACGGACGACAAATTGATTTTTGAAGGTAACTTTGGGCCAAATTCCAAAGCGGAATGCAACTACGAGATCGACGATTCTGCAGATCCGAAAAGAATCCGTTTCGAACCGAAGGCCGATTCGGGACGCTGGGTCAGGATGATTTACAAACTGGATGGCGACACGTTAACAGTCTGTGGTGGTGAGGCGGCTGAAGAGGGGGAATTTCCTTCGGAATTTTCGTCGACTGCCGACAATAAACAGATTCTGATCAAGCTCCAAGCGGTCGTTGGTGAGGCTGAGAGCGGAGAGATGTCACCCGTTGCTGGAGACGCTTTTGGCTCCTTGGTCGGAAAATGGACTGCGACGAAAATCGTCGCACGCGGTAGGCCAATCACCGGAGATGATATGGAACATCTGGTCCTCATGTTTGACGAAGATCAAATGAGCTTCGTCGACGAATCGGGAGACAAGAAACCTTGTGTTGCCGAACACTCGGCGTCGACAGACCCAAAGCGTTTGCACTTTCAGCCAGAAGCTGACTCCGAGAGCTGGATTTGGGCTATCTACCGAATTGAAGGCGATAAACTAATCATTTGCGCTACCGATGACACCGAGGACGGCTCGTATCCAACGGAATTCGAGTCGACCCAGGAGAACGATCTGTTTCTGATCGAATTTCGCAAGGACAACTAACGGCTGGCATTGTATATGGTCCTCCCAGTCAACGTTCAAACATTGAATTCAACTACTCTTGGTAACATTTATATCCGTTCATTTTCGAAAATAAAAAATGACAACTGAAACCACCACGTCACTGGAACAAAAGATCAGCGACGCGCGAGCCAAACTGGACGAGCACACTTATGAAATCGTCCAGTGGCATTTCCACGATTCAACCGGCTGTCCATTCTGGTTGGAAAAGAAAGCCGGATTGAATTTCGATCCCCAAGGACGTCAAAGGATTCGATGACTTGAAAAAGTTCCCTTTGTTTGAAGACGAATGGTTTGCGGTGGACCGATCGAACGCTGGCGTCCCAAGGCCTACTCGGATCGACCAACCTATGTCTTTGAAACCGGCGGAACGACGGGGATTCCCAAAAGCCGCATGGTGATCGAGGACCATTGGATCGACTACGAACTGTTCAGTGATACATTGCCCGATCAGTATTTCCCGCAACTCCAATTGGTTGATGCTCGGACCAAGCGGTCCAAGGAGACTGCGACTTGCGGTCGAACATCTGGCTCAATATCGAGGTGGGATTTGTTTCTGCATTGACCTGGACCCTCGATGGGTTGTAAAGCTGATCAAAAAAGGTTGGATGGAACACCTTGAGGAGTACAAGAAACACTGCATTGACCAAGCGGTCACGGTTTTGACCGCCGGACACTCCATCAAGTGCATGTTTGCGACTCCCAAGCTATTGGATTCGCTTTGCCTGGCGCTCGAGGAGCGTGGGACGTCACTGCGGGAGCTTGGGGTCACCGGAATCTTCTCTGGGGGGACTGAGTTTACGCCGCAATGGACTCGTTATTGTGTCGAGGAGTTGTTGGGAGGTCCGCCTGAGGAAAGCGGGATCTACATGACTCCTACCTACGGCAATACGTTGATGGGACTGGCCTGTAGCAAGCCGATTTCAGCGACCGACAAGTACAAAATTTCGTACTACGCTCCGCAACCACGTGCAGTGACAGAGGTCGTCAGTTTTTCCGACCCAAATGAACAAGTGTCGATTGGGGAAACCGGTCGCGTCAAGTTGACCACGCTGACAAAAGAGTTTTTTGTGCCGGGCTTTCTGGAGCGTGACGAAGGCGAACTGGAAGCACCGTTTGAGAAATTTCCATGGCACGGCGTCAGTGGCGTTCGCCCTTTCCACGAGTTGGCATCTTCGACAACCGTTGGAGTCTATTAGCAACGACTTATTGACCACGCGAACATGATGTTTGACAGCGATTGTCAGTTGAAAAGATTTTTTATGTAGAGGCATTTGAAACGTGATTGAAATTTCACCGATGCGCTGGGGGAAGCCCTACGAATCATTGGAGGTCAACGAGGTCATCCATTTCGCGACCGGAGAACCCATTGCCAAAATTGGTACGGTTAACGGCGGGATCGTTTCTCGCGACATGCGTACCGCGCAAAAGGCCCGGGACATCCTGCGACAGTTCTCTATCGGCGATTTGATCGAGCGCGCAGCCCGCGCTGCAGACTTGTTTGAAAACGAAACGCTTTCCGTGGGCAACGGCACTCAATCTCCCGACGAGTTTGTCTTGCACCAGTCGGCCTCGACTGGATTGCCGGAGCACATGTGCCGAAGCAACATGAAGAAGAATTGTTTTGTGTTGCGAAACATGCGCGAGATACTGGATGCGTTGACTCGCGGATTGGATTTTGAAATCCTGTCGCGTGGATATGGCATGGAAGACCGCGGAGTGATGGTCAGCTATCAGGCGCAAACACCTGTTCTGGGAGCCGTTCTGCCCAACAACTCTCCTGGCGTCCACACACTTTGGATGCCCGTTGTGCCGTTGCAAATGGGGCTAGTTCTCAAGCCTGGTTCCCAGGAACCTTGGACCGCCTATCGTGTCGCTGCTGCGTTTGCTCAAGCGGGAATCCCCGGTGAGTGCATTTCTCTTTACCCTGGTGGTCACGACGTTGGTCAAGCGATTATGACCAGTTGTAGTCGCAGCATGATTTTTGGCAGCCTGCAAACCGTTCAGCAATATGCGGGTAACCCGCGCGTGCAGGTGCATGGCCCAGGCTTCTCGAAGATCTTTATTGGCGATGATTGTGTCGATCAATGGCCCGACTATATCGACATGATGGTCGAAAGCATTTTGAGCAATGGTGGACGAAGCTGTATCAATGCCAGCAACGTCTTTGCTTCGCGGCACACTCGCGAAATTGCCGAGGCACTCGCCGAACGTATGGGGCCCGTCGAGGCACTTCCGCCTGACAATCCCGACGCAGCGCTTGCCGCATTTACAACTCCTGGCATGGGAGCGGCGATCTGGGAAATGTTGTCTGCAGATCTGAAGGAATCAGGCGTAACTCACATGACCGAATCTTACGGCGACAGACTGGTTGAGCAAGAACGCTGTGCCTACATCCGCCCAATGGTGGTCCATGCCGATTCACCCGACCGCGCGATCGTAAGCAAGGAATTTATGTTTCCGTTTGCCACGATCGTTGAGTGCCCCCAAGCTGACATGATCAAGAAAGCTGGTTACACCCTGGTCGGTACCGCCATCACCGAAGATCAAAACTGGATTGGGCAACTGGCGGATGCCACCAATATCGATCGGCTGAACGTAGGAACGTTGCCCACCAATCGTCTGAATTGGCTGCAACCGCACGAAGGGAACTTGATCGACTTCCTGTTCCGTTCGCGAGCGTTGCAGTTCAGCGCGCAACCAGCACCCGTCAAAGCTTGATTGCGCAAATCGTCGTCGGCACTATTGAGAAAACAATGCAGCCATTTGAGTTCGAACTGAAAACCCGAATACTGTGCGGCGCTGGCAAGCTTGCGGAGATTGGAGCAACAGTCGATAGCCTTGGCGCGAAGCGCGTTTTGCTGGTGACCGATCCTGGAATTCTCGATGCCGGCTATCCCGAACGGGCTGCTGGTTTCATTCAGGACCAAGGTATTGCGGTCCAAATTTTTGACGGTGCACGTGAGAATCCAACGACCGAACACGTTAAATCGGGCGTCGTAGTTGCGAGAGAATTCAAACCGGATCTTTTGATTGGCCTTGGCGGTGGCAGCAGCATGGACTGTGCCAAGGGGATTAATTTCCTGTACTCCTGCGGCGGCGAAATGCAGGACTATTGGGGAGTTGGTTTGGCAACCGGGCCACTACTGCCGATGATTGCCGTTCCAACGACGTCAGGCACCGGGAGTGAATTACAATCGTTTGCACTGATTTCTGATGCCAAGACGCATAAAAAGATGGCTTGTGGTGACAAACGTGCCAGTTGCCGCGTCGCTATCCTTGATCCCGAATTGACGCTGACACAGCCCGCATTGGTAACGGCCGTCACGGGCATTGACGCCATTTCGCATGCCGTGGAGACGTTTGTTTCAAAACGCCGAAATACCGTTTCCACTTTGTTCAGCAAAGAAGCGTGGCGTTTACTGTCGAGGCACTTTGAAATGGTTTTGCGGCACCCCGACGACTTGGAAGCTCGCGCTGGCATGCAATTAGGAGCCGCCTGGGCTGGCTTGGCGATTGAAAATTCGATGCTGGGGGCTGCTCACTCCCTTGCCAATCCATTGACGGCGCGCCATGGAACGATTCATGGACAGTCCGTTGGCATTTCGTTGCCGCATGTGGTTCGTTTCAACGGCCACCAGGTGAACGACTGGTATCGCGAACTATTGCAAATTTCCGAGAGCAATCCGTCCGCGCCGTCTCCCGATTTGGGCGCCGAAGGTTTGGCAGACTATCTGACCCAAATGGTCGAAAATGCTGGCCTGCCCACTCGATTGACTGATTGCGGCGTCGTTGGCGATGAAGTATCTGCAATGGCCTCAGAAGCAGCCAGCCAATGGACGGCTCAGTTCAATCCTCGGCAGGTTTCCGTCGATGATTTTGAGTTTCTTTATAAACAAGCATTGTGAGATTTTTCATTTGTTCAAGATGGTTGATTGGTTGGTAATGACGAAACGCTTCGCGTGTACCGTGCTCGTTCTCATAGGCTTGGTCACTGTAATTTCGTGCCAAAAGCCAGACGACGCGCAAACGACATTGATTAACCAACAAACGCCGAATCAATCAGCGACTCTAAAATCCGAATCGCCGAGCACGTCCGCCGATGACGTTCCAGCCGCACCAGCCTCCGATGAAGCATCAACAAGTGATTCAATTGCAAAGAACGCCGGCGACGAAACAAATTCGGCCTCGAACGCATCCGTCGCCGAAAGCCAATCGTCTTCTTACGCTGGCAAAACGGAAGTTCTGTTTACTGACGGTGCACCGGTAATCATTACGGAAGGTGACCAAGGCTGGCCGTCCTTCCGCGGAAATCCGAACGCGACTGGTGTCGCAACCGATGCGTTTCCAAATCCAGACGAATTGCAAGTAATCTGGAAACACCAGATACCGCGCGGAGAAATTTCCAGTACACCATGCATCGTTGACTTGAATGGGCGTCCAGTCGCCATTGTCGGAGATTTGGACGGACTGATCCTCGCTCTTGACTTGAATTCCGGTGAAGAGATTTGGACATTCAAAATCAAGTTCGGATATGCATGCTCGGTCGCCTGGTTTAATGAGCATTTCTATGTCGGCAATATCGACGGAGTGTTTCTGTGCCTCGACGCAAATGGAGAAAAGGTCTGGGAGTTTCAGGCTGGTATGGAAATCGATGGAAGTGCAACGTACTACGCGCCGCGAAACTGGTGTTTATTCACTTCGCAAGACGGCAATTTGTATGCGCTGGATGCGAACACAGGTGAAAAGGCTTGGGAAATTCTTTCGGGAGATCAGTTGCGTTGCGCACCGACAATCGTTGCGGGGCAGGCATTTTTGGCTGGCTGCGATGCCGTCCTGCACGTGATTGATCTGGAGTCCCAAACGGAGAAAGCCGGGGTTGAAATCGACTCGCCGACTGGATGTACCCCAGCCGTCTTGGGCGACCATATTTTCTTTGGCAGCGAACAAGCTGGATTCCTGGCAATCAATTGGAAAACTGCTGAACGATCGTGGCAATATACCGACAACGACACAGTCGTGACGTTTCATGGGAATGCATCGATAACCTCAGATCGCGTGGTGGTCGGTGATACGCAGCGTCGCGTCCACTCGCTTGATCCCCAAACGGGCCAGCAGCAATGGGCAACGGCCTTACGCGCTGGGATGGAATCGTCCCCTGTTGTGTCAGGCCAATATGTCTACGTCACGGCGCTGGACGGACGATTGTATGCGTTAAATCTCGCTGATGGAGAAATCGTATGGCAAAAAGAGTTCAATGGTCAGTTTAAATCATCGCCAGCGATCGGTTATTCGCGAATGATTGTTGCCAGCGATGATGGCGCCATTTATTGTTTAGGTAGTGGCAAGTAGCCGCTTTAATGTCTCGTCCCGGCGATTCAAGATGTCTGAATCGCGCAGTAAAAGAAAAAGCATGAGCTCCGAAACCGTAAAAACCGAGGTCGGTAGTTACTTCATCTCGAATTATCCTCCCTATAGCCAATGGAATGAGGAAGGTGTCGAGGCCGTGGAGGAAGCCATGGCGACGCCGCCTGCTGACGTGCCACTAGGACTCTACTTGCATATCCCGTTTTGTCGCAAACGCTGCAAATTCTGTTACTTCAAGGTCTTCACGGAAAAGAATGCCTCAGAAATTGAAACCTATGTTTCGGCGCTTTCCAAAGAAATTGAATTAGTAAGCCAACAAGTTGCGATGGGAGATCGCCCATTTCGTTTCGTCTATTTCGGCGGCGGTACACCATCGTTCCTCAGCTCGAAACAACTCGTCAGGCTCGTCGATCGCTTGCGTGAGAACATCAATTGGGACCTTGCCGAAGAAGTCACGTTCGAATGCGAACCGGGAACACTTCAGGAAAACAAACTGGAGACACTCAAGGAACTGGGCATCACACGCCTCAGCCTGGGCGTTGAGAACTTTACAGACAAGATTCTCGAGGAAAACGGTCGCGCGCATTTGTCCAAAGAGATCTTTCGAGCATGGGAATGGATTCAGCGAATCAGTTTTCCCAATGTCAACATCGACTTGATTTCGGGCATGGTCGGCGAGACGTGGGACAATTGGAAATACAATATCGAGAAAACCATTGAGCTTTCGCCGGAAAGCGTCACCATCTATCAAATGGAATTACCGTTCAACACGGTTTATTCCAAAGATATTCTGGGCAATAAGATCGAAACACCGGTTGCAGACTGGCCGCAGAAGCGTGAGTGGGTCAGCTACGCCTTTGATGAGTTGCTCAGGGCAGGATACCACGTCAGTAGTGCGTACACGTTGGTGAAGGACCCCAAGAAAGTCAATTTCAGTTACCGAGACAACCTGTTCTCAGGGTCCGACTTGTTGGCGACGGGCATCGCGAGCTTTGGACACATCAATGGTGTTCACTACCAAAACAAACCGGAATGGCAGGCCTACACGTCCGACCTATTGGAGCACGAACGTCTTCCCTTGGGACGTGCCATGCGTCCAACAAGAAAACAGCTGTTAATCCGCGAGTTGATTCTGCTGCTCAAACGTGGTTATCTAGACGTGAGCTATTTTCAGAAAAAATTTGGCGTCAATGTTCTCGACGAATGGGCTAACGTCTTTGCAGCGCATCGTGACGCAGGCTTTTTGACTTTTACAAACGAACGCGTCGAACTGACTCGAGATGGCTTGTTACGAGCGGACGGTTTGCTGCCGCCATTTTTTGAAGAGCAGTTTCGCGGAGTCCGCTATACATGATCGAGAATCTCGTCTTCATGATGGGCGAGTTCCAAGCGGAATTTCCACAGGATAGACACTACGCCACCAATCATATGTGGGCAATGTTCACCGCTGACGGAACTTGGCGATTTGGATTCACGGCCTACGCCGTTCGATTGTTGCAGGATGTCTATTTTCTGGAATGGCTTGTGGATGCACCTGCCTCGTTGACGAATCGACAGGAAATTGGATCGATTGAAAGTAAAAAGGCTGAGAGTTCCCTTTATGCACCGGCCTCGGGAGAACTAGTTTCGTTCAACGAGTCTCTGATGAACGATCCGTCGACGATCAACACCGACAAGTATCGGGACGGTTGGTTGTTTGAAATGCAGATCAGCGACAAATCGTTTATGACGGCGACAGACTATTTGAATCATCTCGAAGACGTCTGGCCCAAGACGCAACGAACGATCAAGGGGCAAATGAATGAGTGACGAGCATTTGCAAATGGATCGGTAACGCAATCAAACTGGAGTAAAAATATCCGCTTCGCCTCTGCATGAATCCGCCGGGAATCTCGAAAAAGAAAAACCTTCCTACAAGAAACGACACAGCCGTTTACTCCTCAAATTGACCGCGAAAACGTTGGTTTTTGCCTAAAATTTTATTATCTAACCGACTTTGGCACAGAATTTGTTAGAATTCCTTTTGAGGGAGGCGTTCACGTGAAAAATGGCGGTTTCTCGTCCTCTCCGAAACGAACTAACTTGATTGGTTAATCATGAGACTTTCATTTGGCCAGCACTTGGCGCAAAAGCAGACGCAAACACTTGCGCCACGAATGATCCAGTCCATGGAGATTCTGCAAATGCCGCTTGTGGAATTGCAGGACCGAATCGATCAAGAGTTGATCGAAAATCCGGTACTGGAACGCAGGGAGGCTGATCCCACTCTGCCAAACGAAGAAACCAAATCGAAAAACGAAAAAGAGACAAAGGACGTTGAACAAAAAGAATTGGTCATTGACGAGAGTCATCACAATGCTGATGACTTTGAGCGGCTGATCAATCTTGATCAAGACAATCCTACTTTTTTCGATGATCAAAATCGTCCTTCTGCCAATCGAATTCAGGAAAGCTCGGACCGCCATGCCGACATGATCGCCAATGTGGCGGAGCGTGAGGAATCGCTTCAGGACCATTTGCGCAGTCAGTTGTCGGAGCTGGAAATCTCGTCCCAACTGCGGAAGATGTGTGAGCGGATTATTTCCGCTTTGCATGAGGAAGATGGCGGTTGGCTCAAGGTTCCCCTTGAGGACTTGTTGCCTGCCGATGCCGATGACGCTACACACGAGTTGGCTGAGGAAGCGTTGGCGACCATTCAACAACGCCTTGAGCCAAAAGGGGTTGCGGCACGCGACCTCAAGGAATGTCTGATGTTGCAATTGCACGCGGACATACCTCATTATGAAAACGTGCGCACACTCATTTTGCACCATTTGGAAGATCTGCAAAACAATCGCATTCCACAAATCCAAAAGGCTTCAGGAATGTCGATGGACGAAATTCAGGATGCCTGGAGTGAACTTCGACATTTGGATCCGAGGCCTGGGCGAAAATTTGGTGAGTCCCACGCGGTCACAGTGACTCCTGAACTTTGGGTCGAAACTGATGATGACGGAAACTACATCGTCAAAATGGAAGAAGGCCCCGCACGAAACCTCTACATCAGCAAGTACTATCGCCAACGACTAGCCAACGGGCAGGCAACCAAAGAAGAACGCGAGTTTATCAAGCAAAAGATCCTATCGGCTCAATGGTTGATTGAGGCGATTGAGCAGCGTCGCGCCACACTGTTGAAAGTAGCTCAAGCAATCGTTGACCATCAAAAGCGATTTCTGGACGAGGGGCCACAATTTATTGAACCGCTGAAAATGCAACAGGTCGCAGATAAAGTAGGCGTTCACCTCACGACCGTGAGCCGCGCCGTCGATGACAAATACCTGGAAACACATCGAGGAATCTACCCGCTTCGTCAGTTTTTTACAGGCGGTACGACAACTGACGATGGTGAGGATGTTTCCTGGAACCGAATTCGAGTCGAATTGCAGAAACTCGTCGACAACGAAGACAAATCAAAACCATTGAGCGACGATGAATTGGTGAAGCTGCTCAAGCAGCAAGGCATCACAGTTGCGCGCCGAACCATCACCAAGTATCGCGAGAAGTTGAACATCCCCAGTTCTCGCCAACGCCGCGACTGGACGAAGACGTAATCGCAGCAGCTTCGAAATTCTCGACATCAATCATCTGAAACAGTAATCGCCCCGCGTTATTCCATGGCGAAGTTTGTTTAGAGAAGTTGCGGGGGAGTGCGCTGTTTGCGCGACAAAGAATGCTGTGAATGACACAACTGTTCTTCGCGCGAAATAGAACTGTCAGGCCTATTCTCCAAGCGTTCCAAGGGACGTCAGGAATTCACTCATTTCGCCGGCGGCATGCATGTCGCCTTGACGTCGAGCTTCTTCAATGCCTATGCGCAGTACGTCTCGAGCTTCGTTAATTTGCTCCGCTTCAACCAACGACTGCCCCGCCATAAAAAACGATGGCACGTGCGGCGGCTCGTTACTCATTAGACCACGAAACAACTGCAGCGCTTCGTCGAACTCTTCTAATCCCTTGAGTTCCATCCCCAATGCGTAGCGAAGAAACACATCGTTTGGATCTTGGGCGAGCATCTCTCGCAATTGATCGATTCGAGACATTGGATTCCTTAAGCCGTCTGACGCCCTTTTTTGCTGGCCCAAATGCCAAGCTCTTCCGACAAATCAAATTCAATCGCAGATTTTTCATCGCGATAGATCAACTCATGTCGTAGCAAAGGAGTTGCCGCGACGTCGGAGTTGATTGCTGACATTTCAAATTGCAACTCAGGATCAAAACCAGCCGAACTGAATTCCAAAGCAGTGCGAGAAATCGGCTTGCGTTCAACCAATGTTACTGCAGGCTTTTCAATAACGGGTTTCTCAACGACCGGCTTCTCAATCACCGGCTCGGGCACAAATTGGCGGATGCCCGGCCGATAGCGCACTGGGCGAGCATCATGCTCCACGACATCCTTGTGCGCCGGCAATACGAGGACATCTGCCTCCAGTGAATGGAACAGGTCACGCATGTGATCATGACAGGTAAACATCAGAATCTGGTACCCGTTTCGAGCGAAATCGACCAACAGTTTGGCAGCCGACTTCATGCGATAGGCATCGAAATTCACGAGAATATCGTCGAGTACGAGTGGTAGTACTGCACCACGCCGCGCAAACACGGTTACCAGTGCCAACCGCAGACTCAAGTAAACCGCCTCCCGCGTCCCGCGGCTGAGTTTGTCGACAGTGATCGTCTCATCATCTTCGTTGTCGACCAGCAGCTCTTCGCCAACCAGTCGCGTCCAGATGCGTGTGTAATGTCCTTCGGTCAACTGTTCCAAATAGAGCGAAGCTTCTTTCAAAGTCTCGGGTTGGCGTTTTGCCTCGTATCCCTCGCGAATCGTATCCAGTAGCTGAGAGGTCGATGCATAGGTTTGCCAATCCTCACGACGTTGTTCCAATTCAGCTTCGACGACATTGAGTTCCAATCGCAGGTTGTCCAAAGTCGCATCTTCACCGAGCAGCCGCAACTCTTGAAGGCGCTCGCCTCGCAGTTGAACAAGTTTCGTGTGTTCTTCCTTGAGTTGATCGATTTCAGCAAGTTGTTGTTCCCACTTCTTCTCAAGGCCCGATTTTCCATACGATGTCAACAACGGCCGGACATCATCCTCCCGAAAGCCTTTGCCCAAGCCGGCCTCGATCTGTGCCGTGAGCTGATTTTGCTTCTCGTAAAGTTTGTTTCGTTCGACGTGTTTCAGATCGAAGTGTCGGTAGTCGTCTTCCGAATCAGCGCCCACGGCGGCCAGAAGTTTGGTTCGTTGGCCAAACAACCTCGCCATCTCGCGTCGCGCTCGCTCCAATTGGACCTTCAGGCCTTTGTATTCCTGCTGCAATTCACCGCGTTGATTCAACAACTGACGTTGGTCGTTGAGCAATGCGTTGAGCCGGCGCAGGGCACTCAATGGTCGCGCGGTATCTTTGTCAGCTCGCACGCCGGCTTTTGCCAACAATTCTTGAACTCGTGAATTGATCTGTTCGGTCTCGCTCTCGCGTTGCGATAACTCGCGACGCAGTTCCTCCAAACGGGACGAATAATCCGCAACGCGATTGGAGCGAACACTGATCTCGCGAACCTGCGTGGGCGTTAATGATTCAGGGAGTCCCAAAGTTCGCAGGCTGCCCTGCCAACGTTTTTCGCACTCTTCTACTTCGCGTTCCTGGCCAGTGATTTGGCGGCGAAGGTCTTCCAGTTTCATTCGCGACGACTTGGCACGATTTTCCATCGGCACCAGGCCTTCGAGACGTTGCAGTCGTGCTTCGGCGTCTTGGAGGTCGACAACATATTGGCCACCGTTTCCGGGCAATGTGCGGTCAATCTCGTCTCGTTCGTCTTTGGCTCGTTTCAATTGTGTTTTGACGAGTTCCATTTGATGGCGGAAGTCGTCCATCGAATCGCGGGCCGTTCGCTCCCAGTGGTATTTCAAACCAAGCGCAGCGAAGCCACACACCAGTGACATCATCATCGTGACGATGCCGACTTCTTTTGCGCTATTACTCGATGTTTGCAGATACTCGCCAAACACGCCGGCGGTCATCAGTCCCCATCCCATCAACAGAAAACCTGTGATGAATACAGCGCCGATCATGGCCAGTTTTCCGACGGGCAATACTTGCTCCTCGACGATGTTGTCGATATCCATCTCCAACTCGCCGCGGTTTTTTTGCAGCTTGTCAATTTTTTCGTCCAACTCGATTCGACGACGCAATCGGTTGACTTGGCGACTGGTGTCCTCCAGCGAGTCGGGGATATTGCCGGTGGTTTCAGAAAGGGAATCGCCCAGAGATTTTTCGTGTTGGGTCAATTCAAATTTGGCTTTGTCTGCTTCGTCTTTCAGTCGCACCAAACGTTTTTGCTGATCGGTCAGATTTTGCGCCAACGTTTTAAGTGAACTGATGCCACGTGTTGAAAGTTCTGAAAGGTCACGATTCTTCAGGCTGACCTGACTCCCAAGGCCCTTAATTTCGCCGTTTACATGCGACTCGATCCGATTGATTTCCGAACGGAATTGCTCAGCTTGGCGTTCAAGTGATTCAATCCAAGGTGTGTGGGCTTGTAGCGCTTCGACATGGGTACGCAGGTCCCAAAGGGTTCGATTGATGCCCAGGCTATCACCGTGTTTGCGGATCTTTTTGCGTTCCGCTTTAATCTGGGTGATACGCTCTTTCTGCTTGTTGATTTTTGAATTGATCTGATCGAGCGAAGAAACCGAAATTTCTCGCGGGTCAGGAAGTTTGCCGAACGCGTTGATTTGTTGTTCAACGATATCGCGAGCGTTCCAACGATCCTGGATTTGCAGGGACAGCTCAACGAGCCGCGCGTCTTTCTCCAGTCGTTTGAGCGAACTGTTGATTTCGTCCTGTCGTACCGTGTACTCTTTTGTTTGGGCCGCGATTTTCGCCCAGCGTTTCGCCTTACTGCGTTGTTCGTCGATTTCACGCAGTAACTTTTGGCGACGTTCGCGTAAAATAGCGATGCGAGAATCGTTTTTGGGGCTGTCCGACCAGATGGATTCGCGGCGGTTCTTCAGGTCGCGCATGACATCAACCAGCGAAACCCGATCCAGCCCACTGGTCAAGCGATAGAGGTGATCGGCAGCTTGGGTGTTGTTGAGAGCGCCCAGTTCCTGGATTTCGCGCAAACCTACGGCAAAGACGTTGCTGAAAATGGGTTCGTCGACATTGGCAAGCAGCGTTGCCAGTGTCGCATTGCCATGCACGTCGCCAGTGTCGCTGTCGATTACGGTAAGATCGCCCATCGCATCGGCATGACGGTTCGGATCGACATGACGTTGGATTTCGAATTTACCACCCGGGGCCACGACACTTGCCGTTCCCCCTGCAAGTCCACCGTACACAGGCGGAACATATTTTTCGCGTCGCTCCGACGAGAATCCGAACATCATCGAACGGATGAATTGCATCAACGTCGTTTTACCAGCTTCGTTCTGGCCGTAGAACACGGTGACGTTGTCGGAGATATCGTCGACTTGAAGTCCTTTCCAGACTCCGAACCCGTCGATCTGCAGGTCTTTGATCTTCACAACCGTTTACTCCCTTGAGTTATGAATCGCCAGTCGCATCCTGACGCATTTTTGTTTTTACGCATTGATTTCAACTAGTGCTACTGCTGGCTTCCGCGTCTTCCCAATCTCGATTGGCAGCCAGATAATTGATGCCGCAAAGTTTCGCGGCTTCCAGAATCATTTTGCGGTGTTGTTCCGATACACGAACAAATGTGCCCGCCTCGTCCGCATCAACGTGTTTCGGCAGATACTCATGTAATGCGAGGTTCATCGACTCGTCGCCTTCGTAACGCCCGACGGCACGCAGGTAGTCGCCCAAAATCGTGTCTTCCTCGTACCATCCGTCAGGTAAATTGGCAGGCGAATCAAACGAAACGGTGTTCGTCCAAATTCCCGTTTGACCCATTCCGAATTCCTTGCGAATCCACTCTCGTAGATTTTCTGTTTGTTCGGGGCGTCGAAGTTGCGGATTGAACACACCACTAGCGATGAATTGCCAATCGACCAGCAACATCATTTCGGAATGATCATTGGCCAGTTTCAACGCACGTTCGCCAACAATGTTTTTGAGTTGCTCCAGATCTGTCGACTCAGCAATCGCAATTTTCTGTGGTAACCAACGGACGCGATCCGTCTCCACGAAGTGTGGGTGCATGGCACCTTTGTTGTCCACACGAATCAGGTAGCAACCGTGGGGACCGCTTTCCGCTGGCGAACGACCTTGGGGCGAACCTGCCGAAACGATCAAGTGCGTTGTATTGTCCAGAATCTGGTGTCGATGCTGTCCACCAAGGGCCCAGTAGCGAATCGGTTTGGCCGACATGGCGTTGATTTCAAAACGACCATAGCTCAGGCCGATTGGAAACGTTGCCGACGATTCGACCAGAAAGTCGGCGTTGTTTCGTCGTTGGATATCCACACCGCTGGCGACGATCGTTGCCAACGTTGTTCCACGTCGTTGGTGAAAGGCTTCTTCGACGACTGGCGTTGTAAAGGTCGTGACGTTTTCAGGCAGATCGACGGCTGTTGGCCAGCGATCGGGATGATCCGTTTCACCGCCACACCAATAAATCTCGATCCCTTTTTCATTCAAGCGTTCGAATTGCGAAAGCAAAAACGCCGATGGTCGACAGCCACCTTGATCCAGGTCGAATAAGTCGCCGGAAAGGAGTACAAAGTCAACCTTTTCGGTAATCGCCAAATCAAAAACGCGTTCGGCCGCTTGGTAGGGCGCATTGGCGATCGTCGATTTGATATGGTTGGGCAATTCCACCAGTCCCGAAATGGGCTGGTCCAAATGAAAGTCCGATGCGTGAATGAATTTGAATTCTTCGGCCATCGTCACCCTCCCTGAGCGCTTCGGCGTTTATCCCTTTATGTACTGGAAGAAACGAATGGATGTTTCCTCTCAGTTTCGCGACGGCAACCCGTGCGATCACCGCGGCAGATTTATTGTCACAACAAAACCGCAGTTTGCCGCAGTTGCATAGTTCATCAAGTCTATCCCACTTGCCAATTGCCACAAATAGCAATGTTGAATCGTAACTCGCCTCTCCAAGGCGGGGATTTGAGTTGCGCCTTGGAGAGCCTTGTTGAGTTCCGGCACAATTTTCAGGGACTCGTAGCCTCGTCCACTACCAGTGTAACTCGCCTCTCCGAGGCGTGATTTCTTGGAGTCACGACTTGGAAAGTCGTGTTACTTTGAGTCCTGGGATTCGTCGCCTCAACCAATACCCCGCGCAAACTCGGCCCGCGGAAATTCTCGAAAGATTTTTCTTGACAACCTCCCTGCTGCCGGATACTGTACTATCACACTAGTTCAGTGGAGGCAATAATGTTCTTCGAAATTGACGTTAGCAACGGCGTGCCGGTTTACGAGCAAGGTGCTCGGCAGATCAAATTTGCGATCGCCGATGGAGCTTTCGAGCCGGGGCAGCTGATCCCATCCGTCCGCGAGCTCGCCCGCGAACTCGCCATCAACCCCAATACCGTCGCCCGGTCCTACCGCGATTTGCAGGATCAGCAAGTCATCGAGAGCGTTCGCGGCACCGGTCTGGCCGTCACCAAGTCCGCGCCGACGACCTGTCGCAGCGACCGGATTCGTGTCGCGCGTGAACATATCAAAAACGCAATTGGCCAGGCCCTGCGAAGTCGCTTGTCGCAAGACGAAGTGCTTGAAATTGTCCAAGAGGAACTGAAACGAGTTCAACAGAATTAGTCACTCCATCCAAGGCGTTCGTTCAAATACCCATTGAGTGAGGCAAACATGTCTGCAATTGAAATCAAGAATCTGACCCACCGATTTCGCAAAACGACTGCGGTCAATGACGTTTCCTTTAACGTCCCATCGGGATGCGTATTCGCGTTGCTGGGTGAAAACGGCGCCGGCAAGTCCACGACGATCAAATCGTTGATGGGGATTATTCGCCCCCAACAAGGTTCCGCTTCGATCTTTGGCTTGGACGCCTATCGCGAACAAGCCAAAATTCGCCCTCGCATCGGCTACATCCCCGAGGTAACTGTCCTGTACGACTGGATGACGGTTTCGGAAATCGGATGGTTTACGGCGGGGTTTTATCCCCACGGATTTTCGGAGCAGTATGGAAAACGCATACGCGAATTCGAATTGGACCCGGCGCAGAAAATCAAAAATCTGTCGAAAGGTGGCAAAGCAAAGTCTCATTAGCCTTGGCGATGGCCCATGAACCAGAACTGCTCATTCTCGACGAGCCAACGTCGGGACTCGACACCTTGGTTCGTCGCAAGTTTTTGGAAAGCATGGTGGATGTCGCCGCAACAGGCCGTACAGTGTTTCTTTCCAGTCACCAAATCAGCGAAGTCGAACGTGTCGCCGATCATATTGCGATCATGCACCAAGGGCGATTGATGACTTGCGATTCGCTGGAGAACCTCAAGGCCCTGCATGAGCGCTGGGTGATCACTTACACGACGCACGATCATTCGCTGCCGGAATTCAATGGACGCGTCATCTCGCACGAAGGAATTGGTACACGAAGGCATCAGATGCTGGTTCATCAACCCGATGGCGAAGCCCTGTGGAAGATTCGCGATCATGCGGGCGTGGTCGATGTCGAGGTCCATGTGCCGTCACTGGAGGACATCTTTGTGGCCTATCTCAAACTGGATGAACGCCCGAGCGTTTCGCGGAATCAGGTAGCACCGGAGGCCCAGTCATGAGCAGTTATGCGATCGCAACTCGATTCATCTGGAAAGAATTCCGAAGTGTTGTACCCGTAATTGTCCTGACAACATTATTTATTGTTGGGGCATTGGTCCAGGACTTCCTGTTCAACAGTGTGGAATTTTCAAAGACCGAAGGGGCTCTCGTATTTGCCGCGGGACTCTTGGGAATCGCCTCGGCGATCATCATTTTCGCTATGGAGGTTGAAGGTCAAACGACGCGATTCATGTCGTTGCTGCCGATTTCACCGTGGCGTGTGATGTTAGGCAAGTGGTTGATTGGAATGGTTCTGTTGGTCGCGGGAATCCTTGCATTATCGCTCGTCGTTCGCATCGGGT
This sequence comes from Pirellulaceae bacterium, assembly GCA_041399045.1. Classification (GTDB taxonomy): domain Bacteria; phylum Planctomycetota; class Planctomycetia; order Pirellulales; family Pirellulaceae; genus BJ22. The sequence continues at coordinate 436,956 of JAWKTO010000004.1, forward strand.
TGCCTGCCGTGGACCAAAGCTATTTCGACAGAAACTCAAAAAACTTACCCACTATTTCTCTTCCGCTGGCATTTGTCGTTGGACTTCAGCTCTACTGTTTGGGAACGATATTCTCTTGCCTGAGATTCAATATCCCGCTTGTCATTTTCTGCTCTACAGCCGCGTTCAATTTGTACAACGCCACGCTTTCGCGATGGATTGTTGACGAGACCGAGTTGAACAGTACGTATGGTGTCATCGTTAATTTCATTTGGGCGAATGCCGCTGTCGTTGCCGTTTCACTCGCAGTTTCGCTTGTTTATGGAACCCCATTCATCAACGTCTATCAGCATACGCTGGCTGATTCAAGGCAGTCTGCCATTGATCGCATTTGGGCCCATCCATTCTGGAGCAAGTGGAATTTCAATGGATTCGTAGTGTTGACTTGGCAAACCGTTCGGCAGTCGTGGCCCATCATGCTTCTGTGCGGCGTTTCGATGATTGCAGTGGGAATGGTAATCCGGGAATCCATTGTTCGTGTTGAAGAGAGCCTTTGGTTCTGGGTGTTGATGATGATTCCTTGCCTGGCTGGTGCTTTGATTTTTTGGCGAGATCAAGAGCGATCGCAGCACCAATTCTTCTTTCAACATCGTGTGAGTGGGCCAATCGTCTGGATTGCACGAGTCATTCCGTGGGTGCTGTTTGTCGGTATTTGTTTGGTAATCGTTCAGTCGTTGGTGCAAGCTAAATACACATGGTTTTTGGAAGACTGGCTGCGAAGGTATTGGCAAAACAACAATCAGTACTTTCAGTCAGCGGTTGCCAGTCGCGAACAAGCAATCATTTTCAATATCGTCGACCATCCACTGCAGGCCTTCTATCTTGCGCTGCTGATGTTGGGGATTGGGCAGTTGTGCTCGCTGGTCTTCAGGAATGTCATGTTGGCTGTGGGCTCGGCTTTATTTATTGGGATGGCGGGAGCCTGGTATTGGTATTTGGTCACGTATCTGGCAGAACCGGCAGTGATGTTCGTGCTGCCACTGGCCATCGTTGTCTTCCTGGTCGGCGCATGGTATTCGCGACATTGGATACGTGGCTCGGTGACGTGGAGGAAGGTTGCAACTGTCTGGGTCGCACTACCGTTGGCGCTGTGTTTTCAAATCGCCGCGTTATGGTCCTCTCGCGCCTACGAATTTGAGGATCTGGGTACGTCATTTTCTTATCAACGCCCAAAAATCAATCCTTCCATTGTCAATAAACTTAAAAGCCACGGTGAACCAATTCATTACCTACTTGAGCAATCGGCAGAAGATCTGCGTAAAGCACTTGAAATCGAAGACGCTGACATCTCAAAACCGATGCTGGAAACCATGTCGCGAGAAAAGATGATCAGCGAAATAGATGATTGGTATCGCGGGTCTGATTCAGCCGCTGAATATCGAAGTATGATGCTGTACTACCTGGTGATTGCTCGAATCCAGGCGGAAGTCGAAACAGTTCAAAAAAGTACCGAGGCATACGACTACGCGATGGAATGCGACCTTGCGTTGCCATTCGTTGATTTGAATACCGAATTGCTTGGCCGTGAACGGCTCAATTTTGATTTGATGTATTGGCAAAGTTTAGATAAGGGCATGCTTGGAAACGATGAATACTCGCATACGTTGTTTTCCAGTGGGGCCATCTATTAGGCCTTTTAACTTACTCGCCATCATCTCGATTCAGCGGAGGCTAGTTTGCTGCGAGGGATTTACGGAACGAACAGATCATATGCTGAGAATCGGGGAGTTCACGATTTTTAAGATCTTTCGAAATGGAATACGAACGATCAAGGCGTCTGATTCAGCAGGATGGTATGTGGGAAGTACCGGCCGACTCGAGCCGCGGCATGAAAGTCTGGGGACTGACGATCGAACGTGGACGATTGACTACAACTCATCTATTTACACGCGACCTGGTTTGTCGTACGCAAATTGAAATCGAGAAAATCATCGCCGGAGAATATCCTTCAGCTTATGAGTTTCAACGAGTTGACTTTACCTATTTGCCAGAGGGATTTGATGAGGACTTGATTATCGTAAATATCAATTCCAATGATTCGGGACAGATCGCCGTACACCGATTTTTGAAAATGAAACGTTTGATCCCCGCTGGAACACCGGTACTTTTGCCTGGGGTCATTACGAAGACGAAAAAGTGGAAAATTCATCTGCAATGTTTCCAGCGAATGGCAGGATATTCTGAGCTTCGAATTGGGATGTGCCGACTGGTCCGATCGAACGGTCAACCTACGTTTCGCACGCGTTGAATCCAACGAATCAGAATCCGAGAAATGATTTGCGAGTCGAACGTTGCGTGCGATGAGATTTTTGCGTTGGGGTCGAAACAGCGAGTTTGAAGGAGGCCGATTCTCAACGATAGTGCAATGACGACACCTCGATTTTCCAATGGATTTTCAGCTCGCCAAAACCGTTCGCCCGTATGCCACGGCGGCAGAAATTTTGACTATCATGTGACCTGCTTCCAACGCGTTTAGGCGAGGCAGAATGCTGGTCACGGACTTACCCTGCCCCACCAAACGTTTGGCTTCGTATCCTTTACACTCCTCTGCCTCGGAGTTACTAGATGCCGATCCAGTTTTTGTGCGGAAAATGCAAAAAAGAGTACAAGGTCCCCGATGATTTGGGCGGGCGCAAGGTCCGTTGTCGCGAATGCAAAGCCCACATCCAGGTGCCATTGCCGACCAGCGAAGAAGGCAAGCTGAAGTTGCAGCAGGCTCAAAGTGGCCTTTATCAGGCACCCTCCAGGAAACCTGAGACGCCGGCCAAAGCCGCCAATGATAAAACCGCCAAAGCCAAACAACAGATTCATCCGGAATTCTTGCTCGGAGCGATCAAGGGGCGTATCAAGCGCGTACGAACATCGATCACCTATCGCATCGCCTCGCTGGTTGTTGCCGCATTGATGATCCTGCTACCCTTGGTCTACGTCGCTCTCATCGCCTTGGCCATTTACGGCGTCTATTACCATGCGACCCATGCGACCGTTGTGTTTTCAAACATTCCCAGTCGTCGTGCCAGTCGCTATGCAGGACTTTTGGCGCTGCTCCTGTACGTTGGCCCAATCGTCATCGGAGTGATTGCGGTACTGTTCATGATCAAGCCGTTGTTTGCGAGGTCGGCAAAGGTCGAACGGCGTCGCTCGCTGACGAGAGATGGCGAGCCGTTGCTATTTGCCTTTGTCGACAAATTGTGCGAGTCGGTTCATTCCCCAAAGCCCAAGCGAATCGATGTCGACAACGACGTCAACGCTTCGGCCTCCTTTCGGCGCGGGCTGTGGAGCATGTTGTTGCCAGGCGACCTGGTTCTCACGATTGGAATGCCGTTGGCAGCCGGACTCACGTGTCGGCAGTTGGCCGGTGTGTTGGCCCATGAGTTCGGGCACTTCAGTCAAGGTGCCGGGATGCGACTGACGTATCTCATACGGCGCATCAATATGTGGTTTTCGCGCGTGGTCTACGAACGGGACGTGATGGATGAGTGGTTAACGGAGACTGCCAATTCCATCGACATTCGAATCGGGATCGTTCTGCATCTTGCGCGGCTGATCGTTTGGCTTTCGCGCGGAGTGCTGTGGGTGCTGATGATGATCGGGCATTTCTTTTCCAGCTTCCTGATGCAACAGATGGAATACGATGCCGACATGCACGAGATTCGTTTCTCAGGCTCCGACAATTTTCGCAAGACGTTTGAACAACTGCGTCTGCTGGGGATAGGTTATCAACAAGCGATGTATGACCAGCGAACGTATTTCATGGAGGGGCGTCTCGCAAACGACATGGCGCGTTTGACGGTTGTGAATCGAGATGCGATTTCGAAAACGAAAATTCGTGAGATTCTGGAATCCGCATTGGCCGAAAAAACCAAATGGCACGAAACGCACCCAGCCGACGCGGACCGAATCAAGCGAGCCGAACGCGCCCAAGATGAAGGAGTGTTCCACCTGGAGCAACCTGCGTCAGTCTTGTTTCGCCATTTCGAATCCACCTGCAAGGCCGTTACGCACGATTACTTCAAGGCAATTTTTGAAGGAAAGGTCGGCACCCACATGTGGGCTTCGGTCGACAGCCTGGTTTCTCACAAAAACGATACGATCGAAGCCGAGGCGGCAACCGCAAGGATTTTAGGGGAACATTTCGAATTACCAAGGCCTATCAACGCGCCAGCCATTATCGAGTCGCCTGCTGATATTAACGAGCACGGAAGAAAGCTCAAGGCAATCCGCAAGAAAATGATCGAGCTTCTACCTGTCTACAAACACCTTGGCAAAAAGCTGATCGCACAGGATTCACGATGGATGATGCAGAATAGTTGTGCTTTCGCGATGGAAATGGGATTGAGCTTGAAGCAAGAAGATTTTGACTTCAACGTCCGCAATGCGCGTTCCGCCCAATCGGCCGCGACCACAACGAAAGCTGAGTTGTCGCGAATCCACGAAAACATGACAGAACTTGAGAAGCTGTTTGAAATGCGTATCAAGGTAAATGGCGATTTGCTACAGCACCCTGGCGTTGCAGCAAAAATCGGCGAACGTGCTTCTGAGATGAATACGCTCCTTGCCAATGTACGATCGACTTTGCCTGCGATTCACAAAGCCTATGGAAACGTTTTGACGTTGAGAAATGATCTCGCGCTCGCGAATCTGGTCATCAATTTGTTTCAAAACACGGAACCTGATGAAATGGTGGTCAGAAAATTTCGGAAAAAAAGATGGGAGCCTTGGTTTTGACGTTGGCCAGGTTTCGGGATTCCTTTCGCGACATTCCGTTTCCCTTTGATCACGCGAACAAAGGGACAACGCTGCAAAACTATCTGATCAAGACGCTTCCGACACAGGACGATCTGGGGGAACATTGCACGCAGCCGAGCGTTTCCTGGAAAACTACCATTACGTCTACTTCCGGTGTATCGGCAGTTTGGCACAATTGTGCGAAACGGTTGAGTCGGCGTTGGGACTGCCACTTCAGCCTGATCCTGTAGTCAGCAACGAAGAATGACGGTTTAAATTAAATTGGCAACCCATTCGCTTAGAATGATTGAAGGATGACGTTTGTTCAAAGTCGGGATTGATCCAAATCGGCTGGTTTCGGAAGATGATTGAGTCGCAGCATTCTCGGACAGCATCGGAATCAGTTCAAACATGGAAACAGTTCCTTCAACGGAATCGCCAAGTACGTTGGTCGGCCGGCTGACTCGCAGCGTCTTTGGCTTGATGGCGATCGGCGGGTTGTTGTTGTGGCTGTCGATGCCCCCGGTTGGTTGGTCACTTTTAGCCTGGGTCGCCCCGACCCCGTGGTGTTTGTTGATCTTGCGAACCGAACTGAAAGGCAAACGACCGTACCGTCAAATTTGGATGGCCGCCTGGTTCTACTGGCTCGCGACTTTGTACTTTATTCCTATCCCCCATCCGTTGCTTTGGATTGGCTGGGTGTTGATGTCAGCGGTGCTCGCGTTTTATCCTTTGATCTTGATTGCCGCATCGCGGCAAGCGGTTTGGCGGTGGAATATGCCGTCATGGCTTGTGATTCCAATTGTCTGGGCGGGACTGGAGTGGATCCGCGGCCAAGGCCCTTTGGGTTTCGGAATGGTCTATCTGAGTCATAGCCAGTACCAAAACATTGCAGCAATCCAAGTTGCATCGATTGGGGGCGCATATCTCTTGTCGGCGCTGATGGTACTTTTTGCAGTTGGCTGCGCCTACTGTTGGATTAGAATTCGTTCCCGCTCGCCCGCACCCGCTACGTCATCGGAATATTTGCCTGTAAGCCCATGGGGTGCGACCGTTCCCGTCGTCGTTGGCATAGCGATTAGTGTATTTGGACTCTATTCATACTATTCCACTTTGGAATTTCACGCGTCGGATGAAACAACGGTTCCCAACACGATTATCGTTCAGGGAGCCATCGATACAGAGTTTCCAGATGAAGCTCACCTCGAAAAATACCTCAGGCGTCGAGTGGACGACTACCGTAGGTTGACTCGTATTGCCCGAGATAAATATCCTGATGCCGAACTGATTGTCTGGCCTGAGTCCGCTTTTTTGCAATCCGTAACGCGCGATGCAGGTGAGTCGTCCGACCAAAGTGATTTCCGTGATTACATGCACTACGCTGTTTGCGAGGATTTGGTTTCGGCCGACGCGCTACCGTGTCCGCCCCTGTTAACTGGAGGTCCGTCTCAAAAGGTTCAAGAGCGTGGGCACCGCAACTCGGCGATGTTGTTGCACGATGGTCAGATTTTAGGCGTGTACGACAAAGTGCATCGTGTTCCGTTTGGCGAATACATTCCGTTCCTTGAGTTCTTTCCACAGTTTGAATCGATGACACCGATAGGTGTGCCGTTAATCGCAGGGGAGGGCGCTAAGGCAATTGAGATACCATTGGGCGCTGATGGGGCCGTTACTCCAGTTGTCATGCTCCCCTCAGTGTGTTTCGAGTCGACGGTGCCGCATTTGATTCGCAATCATTTTCAACAGATTGAATCCAATTCGGGAGGAACCGTTGACTGGATGGTGAACCTGACTGATGACGGGTGGTTTTTCGGAACGAGTTGCCTCGATTTTCACCTTGCCAACAACGTTTTTCGCGCGGTCGAAATGCGCCGCCCAATGTTGGTCGCGGCGAACACAGGATTCTCTGCTGAAATTTCCCCTACAGGAAAAATCCTTCAACAGGGCGAACGACGTGGCGAAGACATTATTGCTCTTTACGTCGGTCGAACGGCAATCCAAACGTCATTTTATCGAGCTGTCGGCGACATCCCCTGGATGGCTTGCGGGGCAATTGTCTTACTGCTAGTCGGCGACTTGTTCGTAAGTAGACAAAGTACAAATTCGACACGTTAGACACTGGTGACGATTCGTTTGGCATCAGCAGTCTCAGCGTTTGCTTGTGCGCGACATCTTGTTTAATGCCTAGTTGATTGTGTCCATTACGTAAACAAAAATGTTGGTTGTTCGGGAACATGATCAGGCAAATCGTTTTACTCCATTGATTTTCGTCGTTGCAAAATTTACATGCTGACACAATGCTGTCACATAGTTCTGATGCAGTAATGAGAGCAAAATGAATCAAAAAAGCCTGAGCAACAGGAGCAAGGACGTCGAAGAATCGCGACGTTCTCGTTGGACTCACCTTGAGTTTTTGCAAAACCTTGACGCTATCAACTGTTCGATTCAGCGGTCAGCTGACTTGGAACAAATGATGCGAGACGTTTTGGACTCCATCATCGAAGTATTCGATTGCGATCGAGCCAGCCTGGCCTACCCCTGCGATCCTGATGTCGAACATTTTGAGGTGCCGATGGAGCGATCCCGAAATGGATTCTCTGGTGCAGGAAGTACTGGAGCGAAAGTCCCCGTAGAAACCGAGATCGCCGATGCATTTCGCCTGATGTTGGCGCACAAGCGTCCTGTTCGTTTTGGCGGCGACTCTCCAATACTGCTCTCTTCCACGATTGCGAAAAAATACCGGATTCAATCGATATTGGGTATGGCGATATTCCCTCGAATCGGAAAACCTTGGCAGTTCTTAATTCAACAATGTACTTATCCCCGCAATTGGCTCACGGACGAAGAGCAACTATTCGAAGAAATCGCAAACCGAATTACTGACTCGTTGACGAGCCTATTAAGCTTACAAAACCTGAAAGAAAGTGAACGACGTTTGAGCCTTGCCGGCGAGCTTACAAAGGTTGGCTATTGGGAACGTGATGTCAGAACAAACCAAACCGTGCTGTCCGAAGTGACATGCGAAATTTTAGGGTACCCACCTGACGATCGATTTACGACTGACCCGGAAATGTGCCGTCAACGCTGGAAACAACTTCTCCATCCAGATGATTTCGAAACTGCGGACAAAGCAGTACAGAAAACAATTAACGAAGCACGTGCATTAAATATTGAATATCGAATTCTGCGATCCGACGGCCAGGTGGTTCACATCCGTAATCAAGGCATGGCCATTCCAGACAAAGACAATCAGCCACATCGATTGTTTGGGACGATGCAGGATGTTACTCAGTTGCGAGAAGTTGAACAATCGCTTCGAGAAAGTGAAGAGCGCTATCGATTAATTGCGGAGAACACCGCAGATATCGTTTGCACATTTGATTTGGAACTCAATCCCACCTACATCAGCCCATCAATTGAGCGAGTGCTGGGATATTCTGAAACCGAGTTTCGCTCGCTCGCGATCGAGGAGCTGGTTACCCCAGAGTCGTATCAACGATTAATCGAACATTTGCGAAGGCATGCGGCTTTGGAATCGGACGGCAATCGCGACTACGACAGGAATGCTACCGTCGAATTGGAGATTTTTCGCCGAGACGGATCGACCGTGTGGGTCGAAATGATCGCTAGGGGAATGCGAAATCGAAACAAGTCGCTTAAAGGCATCGTTGTGGTTGTTTATGAGATTACAAAACGTCGTGCGGCCGAAGGTGCACTGAAGGAAACGGAGCATCGGTTACAGGCAGTAATGGAGAACGCTGCCGATGCAATTTACCTGCACGCAGAAGACGGCAAAATTGTTGATGCCAATCCTCAAGCGTGCAAAAGTCTTGGCTATTCATATCACGAACTGATTGGCCTTTCCCCATTTGATATCGACCCCATTCTTGAGCAATCATCCTTTGATTCTTCCATTAACAAACTCAAAAATAATCAATTAGTCGTTTTTGAGTCACAGCACAGACGTCAAGATGGCACAACGTTTCCCGTCGAAGTTCGCATTCGCTCATTCATGCAAAACAACAAACGTTTCAGCGTTGCGATTGCGCGGGATATTACGGAACGAAAAAAGCTTGAGATGGAGAACGCGCGGCTAATGGGGCAATACTACCAGTCGCAGAAATTGGAGTCCGTTGGGCGTTTGGCGGGAGGAATTGCTCATGACTTCAGCAATCTGCTGGTACCGATTATCAACTATGCCGAGTTGGGCCTGAATTATCTGCCGCACGACGATCGGATGCATGACTTTTTGAAACAAATCCAACTGGCTGCAAATCGGGCGGCATCCTTAACACGTCAAATCATGGCATTTAGTCGCGTCCAGGTTTTGGAGTTGCAGACCTGCAATCTCAATGAAGTCGTAACCGAGTTTGAAGGGATTTTAGGGCGTTTGATTGAAGAAAACGTTTCGTTAAAAACATCGCTGGCCGACGACCTGTGGTTGGTCAATGCCGATCGCGGCCAAATCCAACAGGTCTTGATGAATCTCGCAGTTAACGCGCGGGACGCAATGCCAAACGGTGGGCAGATCCTGTTGGCAACGAACAATCATGTACTTGCCCCGGGCGACCGTTACGAGCTACTCAAGGACCTGAAACCTGGGAAATATGTTCGTGTTTCCGTTGTCGATTCAGGCGCTGGAATGGATCATGAGACAATTGGCCAGATTTTTGAGCCGTTTTTTACAACCAAAGGCGCCGACAAAGGCACCGGCCTTGGTTTGGCAACGGTATTTGGAATCGTCAAACAACACCACGGTCAAATCGTGGTTGAAAGTCGTCCCGGTCATGGAGCCCGGTTTGATATTTTTCTGCCAGCGACCAGGAAAAAGTCAACGGAGACAGAATGCGAAACGAACGCAACGTGCCAAAGCTCCTCGCGAACGGCCACCATTCTGGTTGCCGAGGACGACGAAATGGTTCGAAAGATTGTTTGTGAAACCCTAATCGCTCAAGGCTACCGCGTGTTGGAGTCGCATTCCGTCGAACATTGTGTTGAGATTGCTCGAGCGGAAAAATCGGTGGACTTGTTATTGACGGATGTCATCATGCCCAACGCAAATGGCCGCGAGTTGTTTGACAGCGTTCATTCGATCCATGAGGGTTGTCGGGTGCTCTACATGTCGGGATACACAGAGAAAGTCTTTGCGCAACGCGGCGTCACCAATGAGCCGTTTAATTTCCTCTCCAAGCCTTTTACAACCGACGAATTGCTCCAGAAGCTGAGGGACGTGATGGACTTACGTAGCCTAGGCTGCCAACCTGGTTTTAAAAATTCAAGCTGCCAGCCTGAATCGCAAAACCAATCGCGACTTTTTGCGACACCGCTCATTGACATTGCGATCCGGTGCCAAATTACGATCCGTTTCATCAAGAACACCAATCAATTACGCAATCGGCTTGGTCATGCTCATTGGATCCAAAGCTTCGTCCAATGTTTCCTTGGGCAGAATGTTCTGCTCGATGCACAGTTCCCGGATCGTCTTGCCACTGGCGAATGCCTCTTTTGCCAGCTTCGAAGCTTTCTCATAGCCAATATGGGGATTCAAGCTGGTGACCATTGAAAGACTTTTCTCGACGAACGATTCGCAGACGTCTTCGTTAGCCGATAATTCACGAGCACAGAATTCAACGAACGCGCGTGTGCCGTTGGACAGAAGCATGATGCTTTCAAGAGCCGTGTGTCCCATGACCGGCATCATGATATTGAGTTGAAACTGTCCGCCCGATGCGCCACAAAGGACCATCGTTTGGTCATTACCCATGACGCGAGCGGTCGACTGCATCATGCTTTCGCACATCACCGGGTTCACCTTGCCAGGCATGATTGAACTGCCCGGCTGTCTATCGGGCAGAGCAACTTCAAAGAAACCACAGCGTGGACCGGAACCCAGCCAACGAATGTTGTTGGCCACGTTGAACAACGTCGAAGCAATCGTTCGCAGGTGTCCGTGGCAATCGACCAAGCCATCTCGTTGAGCGTTAGCCTCGAAGTGGTTAACCGCTTCCACGAAGGCGATTCCTGATTTGTTGGCGAGTTCTGCGGCAACGCGTTTTCCGAATTCAGGGTGCGTGTTGATGCCCGAACCGACTGCCGTTCCACCAACGGGCAACTCCAATACCGCCTCAAGTGCCATTTCGGCACGTTTTATCGACAGCTCCAATTGTCGCGCAAAACCACCGAACTCCTGACCAAGGGTTAGCGGCGTTGCATCCATCAAATGGGTTCGGCCGATCTTGATCACGTTTGACCATTCAGCTTCTTTTGCGCTCAGCACCTCATGGAAGTCCTTCAATGCGGGGAGCAATTCGTTTTTGATCTGCATCGCAACTGCCACGTGAATCGCCGTCGGGAACGTATCGTTCGTGCTTTGCCCCATGTTCACGTGATCGTTTTGGTGGATAGGCTTTTCGGCCGCGAAACGATCACCGCCGTTGAGTTCGATCGCGCGATTGGCGATGACTTCGTTGCAGTTCATGTTGCTGGACGTGCCAGAGCCTGTTTGGAAAACGTCGATGGGGAACTGGTCGTCAAACTTGCCAGCCGCGACTTCTTCTGCCGCTTGCAACAGGCATTCAATCTGTTTGTCATTCAAACGTACCTTGCCAGTTCCGCTCAGTTTTCCCAAGTCGCGATTGGCAACCCCGCAGGCATATTTCACCAACCCCATTGCGTGGATCAGTGGCGATGGAAGGTGCCAACCTGAAACGGGGAAGTTTTCGACGGCGCGCTGCGTTTGCGAGCTGTAGTAAGCATTTTTGGGAACGGCGACTTCGCCCATTGAGTCGCGTTCGATTCGCATTTCTTGATTAGATGTTTTGGTCGACATGGTTTTCAATCGATGGTTAGGGATTTGTTCAAATTTCCAAAAGTGCCAATGTAAGTGTTGCTTGCCGCTGGCTCTTCATAAAGTTGCCGGTGCTCGCTTTCAATTTATCCCATTTTGGTGATTTGCTGTAGAAGTCAACGTGTCGCGGGGTGCGTCGAAAAAAACACGCTCAACCCCTGTCAAATCGATGGGAGAATCGGCAAGATGGCGTTTTGCACTTTGAGTTCCAAACGGTGACGAAATGGTTGATTTTCAACGACAGCGAAAAGAATACGAGGATCATGGCCTGATGGAACGGGAGTTAGGCGACTGTCCGTTCGTTGCGTTTCGAAATTGGTTTCAAGTGGCAATCGACACGGTGCCCGGAAAATGGCTGGAGCCGAACGCGATGACGTTGGCCACAAGCGGAAGCGATGGCTCGGTTACCGCCAGAACCGTGTTGCTGAAAAGTCTGGAGAACGATCATTTCACATTCTTCACGAACTACGAGTCCAAAAAAGGTCGTCAACTCGCCGAGAATCCGCACGCGTGCTTGCTGTTTCACTGGGCCTGGCTGGGGCGACAAATCCGTATCAATGGAACCGTCAGCAAAACTTCTCGAATTGTTTCGGAAGAATATTTCCAATCCCGTCCACGTGGATCACAGATGGGTGCGGTTGTGTCCGAGCAATCAGCCGTGATTGAACATCGCGAGGTCCTGCAACAGCGTCTCGATCGTTTGCAGGAAGAGGTTGGCGATGGAGTGATCCATTGCCCCGAACATTGGGGCGGCTATTCACTGGAACCGACCCATATGGAATTCTGGCAAGGACGAACCAATCGCCTTCACGACCGCGTTGTCTTTGAACGCAATGAAGAAGTCGGCTGGAACATTAAACGGCTTTCGCCATAATCCAATCGAACAATAACGCATTGGCGATTGATTATCGGCGCGGCGATTGATTGCGGCGCTAAATCATCGGCGATTGGGTGCTAAGCCTTCGGCTTTGCTTGAGCATGCCTCCGCCAAAACGATTACTTAATCAAGATCGCTTGCTGGATCGGAGACAATACCTGCTCCATGACCCAGGATTCCATTTGGTCCATGCCCGTTTGAAACAATCGACTCAGCAGGTCGGTGTACGTTTCCTCGACATCCAAACTACCGTAATGCCGCATCGTCATGTACACACTTAGAGGCTCCTCGCCATACTCACCCATTCGAATCTGATAAGCCGTCGTTCGAGGTTCGATGTTGATGCGACACTGGGTACGACAATCGTCGGTCAGCGCCAGCGTCAGGCCAAAATCGGCACCGATCAATCGCGACCCTTCGCGTTCCAATCCAGCTTCAAAACCACTCGAGTAACCGAGTGCATCCATCACGAGTTGCTGTTGATTTCCGCGATAAGCAAAGTCAAACCCGAACGTCAAATTGAGGGTTTCGCAGTCGAGTGTGCTAACACTCAATGCGTAAGGAACCATTTCCAGCACTGATTTGTGCAGTTCCATGGCTTCGTCCAGGTTAGCTGGATTTGCCCAACCACTAGAGATTCGCTTGGGTTCGATCGACGTCCAGCGATAGAAGCCCGAATCCTTGTCTTCCTCCAGAATGCACTCTCCGCGTTCGCGTGCGTAGAAGTTTTTCATGGTTGGGTAACGCTTGCGAACTTGCTCGAAGTAGTGGAGCAGAGTTTCCCGCTCCTTGGGCAGCGAGATTTCGGTATTGAGGTTAAGGTTTAGGTAAAAATCTTCAGCAATGTCGCTGTACTGTGTCATCTTTTCCTTTCATTCACGTACCCGACCGCACGAAACCTGTTAAAATCGTTGATGCGTCGAGAAATGGGGAACAGACTATCGTTAACAACAGGTGGCAAACCGTCAATGGCTACGCCCATTCCTATGCAAAAACGGCCTGTTGCCAAGGCAAATCAGAACCAGGTTGAGCAAGCCATTTCATTTTTTAAAACGAAGTTGGGCTGGGTCGGATTGCACTCCGTTCCCAAAGGCGTTTTGCACGTTCGATTTGGCTATTCTCGGAAATCTGATGTCGAGTCGGCCTGCGTCCCATTTGGCGTCGGCAATTGGACGGACACTCGACACGAACGTTGGGTTCAATGGTTTCAACGTTATTCCGATGGGGAACCGATTGATTTGGCAAGGATTCCCTTGGCTGCTGAAACTCAATTGACGTCGTTTGCTCAATCCGTGCGCCGGGCGTTGCAAGCGGTGCCATGGGGTGAAACGCTGAGTTATGGGCAATTGGCAATTTTGGCCGGTCGTCCAGGCGCTGCACGCGCGGTGGGAACGGTGATGCGAAAAAATGAAACGCCACTCATTGTGCCTTGTCATCGTGTTTTGGCGTCGTGCGGCTTGGGCGGGTTTTCCTCTCATCGCGGAACAGAAATGAAAAGGCGACTATTGGAATTGGAAGGAAGTTGGAATGAAGGTGGGCTGGGTTAGCTGTCTGTTCTTGTGCGTCGTTTCCTGGTTTGCAGCGGCTGTCACTATCGCACAGGAATCGACTCCCGAAAACGAGTACGCAGCGCTTTGGCAAAAAGTGGCGGAGGTCGTGGAGACTCGTTTCTACGATCCGAAATTCGCTGGGCACGACTGGCCTGCAATCCATATTGAAACAGCCGAACAAATCAAGAATTGTCAGACTTTGGACGAGGCGCGGAAAGTCATTGACGCAGCAGTTCATCGCCTGGAAACATCACACACGGCTTTCTATACGGACGAAGTGGTTGAGTACTTCTACCTGCTCGACATTTTCTCATCCGGGCCACTTGGTGAAGAAATTTTGAAACGATTCTCCGATGGGGAAGTTTCCTACACCGGGATTGGGATTTTCTCGGAATCGACACCCAACGGAACGTTTGTGACGGGAGTGGTCGATGGAAGCCCTGCTGCAGTCGCTGGAATCCGTCGCGGGATGAAACTGTTGACTGTCGATGGCACTCCTTTCTCTCCCGTGATTTCCTTTCGCGACAAACAAGACGTTGCCGTAACCATTCGGGTTCAAACATCTGCAAACGAACAAGACGTACAGGAGTTGCAGGTAACCCCGATTCGAATCAATCCCAAGCAATTGATGTTGGCGGCCATTGATGCGAGCGCGATCGTTAAAGAAGTCGATGGCAAACGAATCGGTTACGTGCATCTTTGGTCTTACGCTGGTGAGCATTATCACCAGAAACTGAAAGATGTTTTGGCAAACCAGCTGAAAGATGCGGATGCCTTGGTTTTGGATATCCGTGACGGTTGGGGTGGAGCAAGCCCAGAATATCTGAACTTGTTCAATCGAAACATCCCGTTGTTGGCCATGCAATCGCGTGACGGGCAAACATCGCAATTCGATTCGCAATGGCGAAAACCCGTCGCCCTGTTGGTCAACTCGGGTTCCCGTAGTGGCAAGGAAGTCCTTGCATACGGATTCAAGAAATATGCGATTGGCCCCGTTGTTGGGGAGCGGACCGGCGGTGCCGTCGTTGCGGGTTCGCCGTTTCTAATCGGAGACCACGCGGCGTTGTATCTCGCAGTATCCGGAGTTACGGTCGACGGTGAAGTGCTGGAAGGAAAAGGCGTCGAGCCGGATGTCGCTGTTCCGTTTCCGCTGGAATTTGGTACCACCGAAGATCCGCAAATTGAGGCGGCGATGAAAACACTGGCAGATCAACTAAATCAATGATGCAAGCGTGCATTTTTTCGAACGCTGTAAATTTTCGGAACGTTCGAGCTGAGCTATAATGAAACCATGGGAATGCGGAACGGAATACTCCAATTCTGAATTCAATACAAAACAACAATATCGCCCAGGAACGGTTTGAGATGAGTGACAACGGATTTCAGTGCATCCATGTTGAGAACATTGACGACGTGTCGGTGGTTCGATTTGCGGACGACAAGGTCATGGATCCTGCGCGGATTGAGCAACTGGGAGGCGAGTTGTTGCGATTGAGCGAAAGTCAATCGGAACCGCGCGTCGTAATCAATTTTTCAGATGTGAAATTTTTCTCCAGTGCTGCGATCAACAAATTGATCGTGCTCGAAAAAAAGGTACGTGCCAAAGGTGGCCGGATGCGCCTCACCAATTTGCGACCGGAAGTTCGTGATCTTTTCGGGTTCACGCAACTCGATTCACTTTTCCAGATTTACGACCAGCAAGCGGAAGCAGTTGTTGAACTTACGACCAAATAGGATTTCAGAACTTGCTGGACGTTGGCAGTGAGGCCAATTTCTTAAGTACCCAAACGATGCCGAACACTGATTGGATTTCAAACCTGGAACGGAGTATCCCAAGCGATACCAAAGTCGCGTGTCAGCTGATTCGCGAGTTCGTTGCCCAAATGCAAGATGCGGGTTGGAATGAAGCCTCAATCTTTGCGGTGCATATGGCGTTGGAAGAGTCCATCATGAACGCCATCAAACACGGCAATGAAAGTGATCCGGAGAAATTTGTCCAGATCGAAGCAAGGTTTTCTGTTGATCGTTTTGAGGCAGAGATCGTTGATGAAGGTTTAGGCTTCGAACCCAGTGAGGTTGCCGACCCAACCCTCGATGAAAATCTCGAACTGACCTCCGGCCGCGGCGTGATGCTTATCCGCGAATTCATGGATGAAGTCGAATACCTCGATGGCGGCCGCCGTATCCGCATGACTAAACGTGTAGTTGATGAGCGTTAAGCTTCAAACGCTACACGATCCGCATCGCACGTCAAAGGCATTACCAAAAGCTATTCTGAATGTGCGAATTGAAACCTTGTCCGTAAATAGCAAATTTTCAGCTATCAACGACCGTTTGGTCCCATTCCATCCCCAAGTAACGAATTAGCCAATTAAAAGCGAAACAACGTTCGTAAACGACGTCTGGTGAAAGGCCTTTCAACTCTTTGCCATCAAGCATTTGGTTGCGCGTTGTCCAATTGCACCTGTAGTGCAAGTCAATTTGATCAAGCAACTCGGCAGTTGGACGAAATTTGGCGTTCGAAGTCAGTTCATCGATGTTGTCAAAAACGCTTTTTACAAACTTCTCTGGGTCAATTTGATTTGCGGGGAAACTCAGATCTTTTTCAAGCCCCAAAGCCCAATAAAGAGCGTATGCAGATTCAAATCGCCAGGTCATCTCAGCTACCTGGACTTGGTCAGGAGCATCGTTTTGCAGAAATTTTGCCTCTGCTGGTGAAAGGTAATCCCACAGCTCATGTTTGGTCAAAAGTGCATTCCAATCAAAGCCCTCCAACTCCGAGGCTTTGCCGGAAACAGCCAACAAACAGAACATTCGTTTTGCGACAATTTCAGGTTCTTGAAAACGAACTTCCTCGTCTGCAACGATTGTTGGCAACATATCCAACACGTCAAATTTTCGCCGTCGCAGTTCGGCCATCGAACGTTTCTTCCGTTCGATCGCCGATTCGAAAATCGGAAATCGAGCTTTGGCATTTCGTTGACTTTCCTCGCCCAATAGCCGTTGCATTTTCGGATCAAATATTTCCCCCTCAATCATAATGATGCTGGACGACAAACCTGCCAATTGTCGAGCAACTGACTCGATTTCCTCTGGCAGCTTTTCACTCGATTGAAAAACATAGAAATGGTTCGATTTATGAATCTGTCGCAGCAAATTAAATACATGGTCATCCATGGCTCCATCGGCCAGACCATGAAAGCAGTTGCTGGCGAGCGTTTCCAGGTAGGGTGAAAAATCAGTAACGGAATCATATGAAAATCGCGACAAATTGATTTTCAACGTTTGATCTGGCAATGTGAACGCAACCTTCGTCCATTGATCTTCGAATTCGTCCAGGACTTGCGGCTTGTTTCCGCCCAGAATATTTGCGAGTTCATCCAACGAAACTAGTTTTGAGCGGGCTGAAAACAACATCACACCATCGGTGCCTTTGTGGATCAACCATCCGCCGTCCGATCGAAAAACCCGTTCTGGCGTTTGGGCCAGCGTGCTGAAATTACCAATGAAACAAATTATGAAGATTACAAGACTGGCCGTTCGCATTTGAAGTGCCCTTTGAATTTTGCAGATATTTGCAGGCTCGGTCGTGCTCAAGTTAACCGAACCTTGGTCGGAAGAGAATGAAAATAATTAATCGCTGGTGTTCGTTTTCGACATTCATGCCCTTGCTCTGTGCATGGATGCGAATCGCTGTCGACAATATTCAAATTAATCGACTACGAAATTCTAATATCGAAAATGTCGAATGGGTTCGCCGCGGTCGACGATGTCGGTCATCGCTTCGATGCCGATTTCCAGATGTGTTTCGGACCAATTGCTGGTTACCATGCGATCGGACTCTTCCGTCTTGACGCCATCAGGCGTGATGGGAACATCACTGACCAATAGCAGAGCTCCACGAGAAATGGCGTTGTAATGCCCTACGATAAAAATCGTCGCCGTTTCCATTTCAATTCCAATGCACGTCATTTTTACAAGACGTTTCCGGAAGGCCTCGTCGTGTTCCCACAGCCGGCGATTCGTCGTGTAAATAACACCTGTTCGATATTCTAGATTCCGTTCAACCAAATGATCAGAAACAAACTTGTGCAACTTGAAACTCGGCAGCGCCGGAACTTCGGGCGGGAAGTAGTCCATACTTGTTCCCTCACCGCGAATCGCTGCAATAGGCAAAATGAAATGCCCGATTTCAGTAGTCGTCTTGAGGCCACCACATTTTCCCAAAAACAAAACGCCCTTGGGTTGCCGCGCGGAGAGCAGGTCCATAATGGTTGCTGCGTTCGCAGATCCCATCCCGAAATTGACGATCGTCAGACCTTGAGAATTAGTCGCCGCCTGCATCGGCCGACCGACACCCTGGATGTCGCAATCAAATTTGTTGCAGAATCGATGAACGTAGTCGTGAAAATTGGTGAGCAGAATGTAGTCGCCAAAGTCGTCGATCGGCATCCCCGTGTATCGAGGAAGCCAATTTTTGGCGATCGTCAGTCGATCCACATTCATCGACGTCGAGATGGGCTCTGTCATTTTCGCCCCGAATGGCTTTTGGTTTTGTGAATTAGGCGTTATCGCATGTTAGCCTTTTAGCCCCCAACGAATCAATTCGTTTAACTTGGGAACTTTACCTTGCCACAGGATGCCTACTCGGAATATTCTGCCAGCGATAGTGATGATCACTAACGTTGCCAAGATCAACAATGTCAATGACAGGAATACCTGCCACATCGGAATCGGTTGCCCCGTGGCCATACGAAGCACCATCGTAGTACTGGCCGACGGCGGAAACAGTGAAATCCATTTAGCCAATTCTCCTTGAGGATCGCGAATGATCAAAATCCAGACAAACATCGGGATCATCATCAGCATCCACACTGGCAACAGCATCGATTGGGCTTCTTTCAGTTGCGAAACACTCGCGCCAACCGCCATGAAAATCGAAGCGTAAAACAGAACAGCCAGCACCTGAAAGAGAATAAACCATGGAAGAATTTCCCACGGAAGATTGTCCAACCAACCGCGATCATTGGCAACGAAATAAGCGCCCACAAAATAGATCGCAAAGATGGTAAGTGATCCACTGACGGTTCCCAATAGCTTTCCAACCATCAATTGAAACGAGGAGACGCTTCCAAGTAACACTTCGGCAATTCGTTGCGATTTTTCCTCAAGGACACTTTCCAGCATCGGTTGGGCGGCCATAAAAATCACCATGAACATCAACATCATGATTCCCATGGGCAAGAAGATATCGGCAATCTGATTTTTCTCTTCCGCTTCGATGATGTCGCCGTTTGAGTCCTGCTCCACCAGCCCCATCCCCGACACTGGAATCGGCATCGAAGCGGCATCAACTTGCACAATTTGCTCGCCTGAAAGGAATTGCTCAAGACGTTGTTTGCGAACGATTCGATTCAGTTCTGCCGCTAACCACCCTCGTGCATCTGCAATGCTGGAGTCTTGGGAATAAAACCGTGCCTTGGTTTCGCCCCCAGTCGGTTCCAGAAGATTCTCCGGAATTTCCAGAAACCCATAGAGTTGGCTCTCGCGAATTTCATTACTGAGCCTCACTAGCTCTTCGTCAGTTGCTGTGTTCGAATCCGCACGTTCCAGAATAAACAATTCGCCACCGGAAGTTGTTGGCATTCCCGGTTTTTCCGAATCGGAATTCTGAGCGTCACTGGATTGGATCAGCGCATTGTGCTGTTCGGCAGCCTTTTGCAGGTCGTCGAAAACGTTGTTTCCACCTTCGAAGACAACGATTTTTCGTTCTTTGATCTTGCCTACATTTTGCAACGCCGGAACTGCGATCAAGCCGCCCAACATGAGAATGGGCATCATGAAAATGGAAACCAGAAACGCTTTGGTGCCCACCATCGCCCGATACTCGCGGGCCGCTATTGTCAGTATTTTTTTCATGGATTCGGATTATCGTGTCGTTTCGATGATGTCGTTGGATAGATTCGCGAGTTGCTCTGGCCGAGCAATACGAACAAAGATATCGTGCAGCGACGGCTTGATGATTTGAAAATGACGAACGGTGCGCTCCATCATCAATCGGCGCAGATAGTCCTGGGAACTCTCTGGCTCATCCATTCGAAATTCCCATCCGCGCGACGCTTCTACGATCTCACTGACACCTTCAAGGTTCGGAAACGTCTGGATTTCGTTCGAGAACTGAACGCGAACACGATCCGCTGGATACTGAGACTGAATTTGTTCCAGCGTTCCATCTAGAACTTTGTTGCCTCGGAATATCATGAAAATCGTATCGCACATCTTTTCAGCCATATCCATGTCGTGAGTTGAAAAGATTACCGTCGTTCCTTCTTTGCGTAGTGATAATACGGCGTCGCGAAGTGATTCCATGTTCACGGGATCAAGGCCACTGAATGGCTCGTCGAGAATGACCAATTTGGGTTTGGCGATTACGGCAGAAATAAACTGGACCTTTTGCGCCATACCTTTGGAAAGGGCATCAATACGCTTGTTTGCCCAATCGGTTGCCCCCAAACGTTCCAGCCAAGAGTCGATATCCTTGCGACATTGGTAGTTACCCTTAAGCCGCGCGTAGTAGGTCAGGATATCGCGAACCTTCATGCGTTTGTACAGGCCGCGTTCCTCGGGCAGGTAACCAAGTCGATCGTCCGCAACGTTGCCGGAAGAGTTACCCAGGACGATTACGTCACCTTGGTCCGGCTGAAAGATCCGCAAGATCATTCGCAGCGATGTCGTTTTGCCGCTGCCGTTGGGGCCGATGAAGCCATAAATCGCCCCTTCAGGCACCGTTAAATCCAGATTGTTTACTGCAACCTGCTTACCAAATCGTTTGGTAACGCCGCGCAATTCGATCGCATTTTTCATTAAAAAAATAGTATCCCTGTCAAAGGTTAGGCAATATTCCCTTCCCAACAGTTAACCATCCGTGGCTAAAACGCGTCGCCTTGTACAAAAAGCCGCCGAAAATTCGACGGCTCAAAGTAGGATTCGCTCTTGTCTGGCAAATCTTGGTCAACCGGATGCGCCGCCGGCATCATTGTAATGGCCAATGATGTCTAGTGGCAATCAGCGGTCATCGCGCATCGCCAATGTCAAAGGCATTCGAAGCCTCAACCACGACTCGGTAGCTCCCGATATTGTTTTGCCAATGCTCATTGTCATTGATCACGAGATAGAAACGTCCGGTCCCAATGTCTGATTTCGCGAACTTGTCACCGGCGTACCAACGTTCACCTGTTGTTCCAGTTCGTCCCAACAAGCATCCCCACCGAAAACCTTCTTGCAGTTTGCGTTTTCCTGGAAGTGGTTCCGCAATCCCTTCTGGACCGGTCGCCCATCCGTCTTCGTCAAACGACAAACGCGCAAAGCCACTGGCAACCCCTTCGACTTTGCTCGCCGAATCAACAAAAATCCCCGTGTCCATGTAGCCGATGTAGCTGCAATGGTCTAAAGCTTGAAGTTCCAATTCGCGACGGATTTCAGACTGGCGTACTGCTGCCCAGCGAATTTCGTCGAATGCGATTGTCTGCTTGTCACCCGAATCAAGTTCCAGCGTCAGTTCCGAGCCACTAAGGTCCCCGCGGGCGGTTTTGCCATTCTCCATTCGAACCATGTCGAGTGTACGATTGAACCCATCAGCATATCCAGGAATGATTCGTCCGAACAAACGATAACGGTGATTGGGTTCCGCTGCATTCGTGTCGACAAAGCTCTTCAGCAGAGGATCGATCACTGGCAATCCAACATTCGCCAAGTGTTCCGAGGCAGTCTCCGTTTGAGCAATGTCGTCACCATCTAATTTTGGCAGCCATTCATTGATAATGTTCGATTCATATTCCGACGAGGATGCTGCCGAGTGAAGGGACAGGACTTTGGTCCAGTCTAGTGCATTTGACTCTCCGTTTACCTCCTTGAAGGAGACCTCTCCGTTGACGAGATCGCCAATAACCTGGCTACCATCGGTTTTCATCACCAATATCTGTTGGGCAAAAACAGAGTTGGCACACAACAAGCAAGCCGTTGCCAGGATTGCAAAGCAAAGCCGCAGTAAAAGTTTTTATTGCAAAGTACATTAAAGAACTTTCAAATTAAATGAGTTATTTTCGTTTTCGCGAATCAGACGATTCCTAAATCGTGATGCCCCTATCAGCCTCTGTCAATAAACCTAAACCGTGCCTAGCCGGCCGTTACAAAAATGAAAAATCGGGGTAAACTATATGGAAATTGCGCGAAAAAACGCTGATACGATTCAAAATACCGCGTTGCATCCGGACTCACGGTCGACTGTCAGCAACAATCGCAGAAACGCTTTGGATGAGCATGATTCATCTAACTGAGTCGTCAGGATTCAGGGACTTAAAACGGCTTGAGCAGAGTGATCTTGCATCGAGAACATTTTTACCATCAGGGACTTTATGTTAGTTGTTCGTCGGGTTGAAAAAGATGATTTGGATCCGCTGTTTGAGTTGATCCAGAAATCAGAGTTTGGACTGACAACGCTAAAAGTCTCCAAAGACAAATTGGAGGAACGCATTGAACAATCGTTGTTTGCGTTCTCTCAGACGAAGGCCCGGCCTTCCGGACAGCCCTACGTCTTTGTGATGGAAGACCTGACCCAGGGAAAAATCGTTGGAACGTCGGCCATCTATTCGAAAGTCGGTGGTTACGAGCCTTTTTATTCCTATCAAATTCACAAGTCATTACATCATTCGGATGAGTTGGGCGTTCACAAGGAAATTGATGTTCTGCATTTGCGAGTCGAACACAACGGTCCCACCGAAATCGGCAGCCTTTTTCTTTCGCCCGACTACTGGGGCGGCGGGCACGGCCGACTATTGTCCATGTCACGACTTTTGTTCATGGCCGATTTTCCGAAACGTTTTGAACAGGAAGTCGTGGCCGAAATGCGAGGCGTCGTCCATAAAGACGGACACTGTCCTTTGTGGGCAGCACTCGGTTCGCATTTCTTTCAGATCGAATTCCCCAAGGCCGAGACGTTGACGTCCGAGTCCAAAAAATTCATCGCCGACCTGATGCCCAAGCATCCGATTTACATTCCGTTGTTGCCGCAAGAAGCTCAGGATGTGATCGGCAACGTTCACCCAAATACAGAACCTGCGCTCGCGATGTTGAAGAAGGAAGGTTTCGAATTCCGCAACCTTGTTGACATCTTCGATGGCGGTCCGACGATGCATTGCGATTTCGAAAAAATTCGTGCAATCAAGACAAGCCGACAATTGACCGTCGGCCAAATCGTCAAAGACGTGGATGGTCCGGAGTTGCTGCTCAGCAATTCAGACCTTAATTTTCGCGCATGCCTCGGCAACGTTTTAGAGGCAAACGACTCGACGGCAACGATCGATCAGGTCACTGCGCTGCGATTGGAGTTGCGTGTGGGCGATACATTCCGTTGTGTGGAACTAAAACCGCTCTCGTAACAAACGTTCGAGCATATTTGGTTGCTCAACGTAAAAAACGATTCAGATAATCCATTTTTTGGTTGTACCATCATGTCAAATGTTCACAGTGGCCAATTCATTGCGGGCGAATGGGTCGACGGCCTTGGCCCTAAATTCCAATCAGTGAATCCAGCAAACGGTGAACTGGTCTGGAGTGGAACCGAAGCGAACAGTGAGCAAGTGACTCAAGCGTTCGCTGCCGGACGCGAAGCGTTTGGACCGTGGTGGGATCGTTCCATCGAAAACCGTATCGAAATCTGCCAGCGCTACGCGGAAATCGTCAAATGCCGTGCCGATGAACTAGCTCATTTGATTTCGGATGAAATGGGAAAGACCCGGTGGGAAGCAAAAACGGAAGCGGCGACTGTTGTGGGCAAGGTCGCGGTGTCGATCGATGCCATGAACACGCGACGAAGCGAGTCGCGATTTGAAATGTCGGGCATGCAAGCCGTGACTCGCTTTAAGCCGTTTGGCGTTCTATCGGTCTTGGGGCCGTTTAATTTTCCAGCTCACCTTCCCAATGGACATATCGTTCCTGCATTGCTCGCCGGAAATACGATTGTTTTCAAACCCAGCGAACAGACACCAGCCGTTGGTGCTTGGATGGTGCAGGCATGGGACGAGGCTGGTTTGCCGCCTGGTGTTTTGAATTTGGTTCAAGGCGCTAGGGATGTCGGAATCGCCGCGTCCAATCCTTTGGCCTGCGATGGATTGTTGTTTACCGGCAGCGGTCACGTTGGGCGAGCATTGCATCGGCTGTATGGCGATTACCCGCAAAAAATTCTTGCGTTGGAAATGGGAGGAAACAACCCGCTGGTCGTCGGTACCTGCGCTGATTTGGATGCGGCCGCGTATCAAACCATTCTGTCCGCCTACCTGACATCAGGGCAACGATGCACCTGTGCGCGACGACTGATTCTGGTTTCGGATTGTCTGGACACAGACGCTTTTCTGGGTCGGCTTCGCACCATGATCAATCGCATTCAGGTTGGCGTTCCTGAATCTGCACCGGAACCATTTTATGGTCCGGTTGTGAATCCGGTCGCTGGACAACATATTCTGGACGCCTATCATGCAATCCTGAACAAAGGTGGTCGCGCGATTTCGGAAATGAAGGCCCTCAATGGTAACCCTGCGCTATTGACTCCTGGATTGATCGACGTTCAAGACGCGAATGACCTAGAAGACGAAGAGGTCTTCGGTCCGATGATGACCGTTCAAAGCGTTGGGAGCTTGGACGAAGCGATTGAATTGGCTAACAACACTCGCTACGGCCTTTCTGCCGGACTATTCAGCGACAATGCAAACGATTACCAAAAATTTATCCACAAGATTCGTGCCGGGATCGTCAATTGGAATCGGCAAACGACAGGTGCTAGTGGAAAACTGCCATTTGGCGGATGCGGACTAAGCGGCAACCATCGTCCTGCCGGCTATTACTCTGCCGACTATTGCTCGTTTCCTGTGGCTTCGATCGAAACCAACACGCTTACACTCCCAGAAAAATTGGAAACAGGAATCCGCGACAACTAGACGTTTTCAAGCAGATTTTTGTGCGTTTCCAGTTATTTCATTGCTAGCAACTCCATCACTCAACCCGACTGGTCTAGGTAATCTGGAATAAAGCGGGTAAATTTTCCTTGTTGAGAAAATAGTAGGGCTTGGGGGTTTGCGTTTAGTCTATAAGCGACTATCGCGACATAGCCTATTGCACCTTCGGCAGTGAAATAACTTTTCGCCTTTCAGTCGGCAAACAAGTCGTTCCCGAAGGTAGCCACGTAAAAGGGAGTGAACGATGAAGCTAAACGATTTGGCGATTCGACGGACGGATTCAGCGCAACGAATCCAGATCAATGACTTGCACCCAAAGCTCAATGTCGTCGTCTCAAAAGACCGACAGGCCCTCGAACGAATTCAGTGGGTGCTTCAATACGTACTGTTCGGAGATAAACACGTCAATCATGATCAGTCAAACGTTCTTACTTCGGACACCGAGTCTGAACTAGTGGTCTCATTGGGTGATCGAAAATATCGCCTAACTCGCCCTTGGGCTACCCGTGAGCAGTTGACGGTTGAAGGACTGGGGGATTCCCGAAAAATCGACAATGCGGATGAGCTTTTTGGGCGGATCGATGGCTATCTGTTTGGACGACTGTTTTGTTTGGATCTGGCACATCCCAAAAATCGATTGGCTGAGCTTGCGACTGTATTGACTCGGCGATTGAACGCTCGAAATTCTCACCCACGTTTTTCCAATCGTTCCGAATACGAACGGTGGCAAATCGAGGCGGCACAACGCGTTTCCCAATTGGAATCTCAGCGAACTCGCTTGGTCGAATTGAATCGCGACATTGATTCCGTAGCGAATGAAATCGCAACAAAAGAAAGCTGGAACACTCAGCAACGGACCGCCTACGAAGGGGAAATTGCCCGTATCGAAAATGAAATTGTCGCGGCGCGTCGCGATGCCGATTCAACTCGAACGAATTTGATTGACATCGATCGTCAAATTGAGGAACTACGTTTGCTGATCAACCGTCGAGCAAACGAACACGAATTGGTGCCTGTGCAGTCGATTCGCGAAAACCCGTTGGTAGCGTTGTACGCGAGACTCGACGAAGTCAATTTACAGTTGAGTTATTGGCAAGCCGCATTAGAGGACGTCCAGGCTCGCCGAATAGTATTGCGTGATGAGATGGAGGTCTGGCGATCGCTGGATCTGGATGCGGAGGTTCACCCCTATCACCTCGTGCGACAATTGTTGTTGTCGTTGGATGATGACGTTTTCGCCTTGGGCCAAAAGGCACAGGATGTTCGCCGCAATGAACAGCAGGAAAGTAACGAAATCAGAACGTTCCTGAATGAATTACCGCAGGTCATCGAGGGTGCACGAAACCAACTTCAAGATGTGTGTGATGAATTGGCAGGACAGTTTCGCACGCTGCGCAATGATTCGGCGGTTTCCGAGTTCAAGTTCCTAAGGCACGCCTTTACGCAATACAACAATCACTTGGAACGACTCTCGCAATTGCGTCTTGTCATCATTGCAGAAATTCGGCAATTGGATTCAATGGGCGCCGATGCGATTGAACGAAATGAAGTGGCCTTTGCCGAAATCGCGGCGGTCGAAGGGACGTTGGCGGCTCGCCGTCGTTTGTTGGGCAAGGAACCCTCTTCACCGCATGTCGAATATCGGTCAGTGGCCCCAGATTTGACGCGTGAACAAGCCCAGTTGGACGATTTGAATTCGCGACGTTACACCATTCGGTCCGAGGTCGCGAGATTGGAATCGGCAATGCACTCGCGGATTCAAGACAAAGAAAATCTATTGGCGCGACGTCGTGAACAAGCCGACCTTGAGCCGCTTCGCCGACGATTGGAATCGTTGCGGCAAGAGAAAATTGACCTTGATTCGTCAGTGAAAACACTGGCAAATCTGGTAGAGATCGACCGAACGGTTCCTCCGTTTGTTGAGAATCGGATCCTCAATCGCGCCAGTATTGTATTGGACGAAATCTCTGGAAAACGTGGGCAATTATTGCGATTAACGGACGATGGTTCTCGAATTCAATGTTCGATCGATTCCATTTCCTGGAATGATGTTGAAGCATTGTCATTTGCCGAGCAACAGATTGTGGTCCTGGCAGTTACCCAGGCCTGTCGCGAAGCAATTGAATCGGGTTTGGTTGACCTGCCAGTGTTGTTGAAGAATTCCGACTCCGTTGATCGATTTGTCATCGCGCAATACCTCAATCTGGTACAGTCGCGGAACGAGCAGACCGTCCTACTTCAACCAAATGATTCAGTTGCAGGCGACTGGCTGAACAACTTGTCGACGGACCAGTATCGAGTTGTCGAAATCCATTTCGATCCGGTAGTCGAACGAACGTTGGAATACCTAGTCGCACCTTATGTTGAGTTTTCAGGGCAGTCGATCAATTGGCGCGAACAAAACCGTGTGGCCTATGAACAGCCTCGCCCAACACCTTATGTGTATTCTGCGCCTTACGAACTCAGGTCAAAGCCAGTTGAAACTCCGCGTCTTTCAACCTTTACGCTGCATCGCGACATTCCACCCGAAGAAAAAAGCATCACGGCAAAAACCGCGAATTTCAGGCCAGCCCCAGTTGTTGAATTGGACGAAAACACAGCACTTCGCAACGTTGATCTCGTTGATTCGATTCATTTGAAGAACCTGTCCGCTGCCGGAGTGATGAATATCGGAACACTGCTTGAATTGGATCCGGAGGAACTGCCACCGGAATTGTTAAGCCATGGATTTGATCCTGCACATCTTGATCGCTGGCAGGCACAGGCGTGGTTGATGTTATGTGTCCCGGGGATGGTTCCAAGCGAAACACGACTATTGATCGCATGCGGAATTCACGAGCCAGAACAACTTGAGACCACCAATGTTGAACAGCTTCTAGGACGCATCAACCGTTATCTTTCCAGTCCTGATGGACAACGTTTGGCACATGGTTCAACTCGATTCAGCTCAGAGAGAATCAACGATTGGTACCGTTCTCTCTCTCGCACGCGAGGACGCTGGCGTCAGGAATCGGGATACAGTCGTCCGCAGCGACGTCGTTCGCGTCGAAACATGGATTCACGTGTCGGAGATCGGACTTCAGGATATTTTCAGCAGTCGCGCAGAAGTTATGAACCTGGGATGCGGTACTTCGACGATTCAACACGCAATACAGAGCGAAGTCCTCGATCGCATTCTGGGCACGATCGAGATTGGGAATCTCGAGAACGGGACCAAAACGCCCGCTCAAACCGCGACTGGCGTGACCGCGATCGCGATCAGGATCAGGATCGCCAACCACGTGAAGACATATCGGATCGAAATCGTTCCACTGAACGCAACGGAATCTACAACCGTGGAACGCGCGAGGAACGTGATTCCGACGATCGTCAGAAGCAAATGGAACGACGCGAACCGTCGACCAATCGCCACCAGCCGACAACCAGCGAAGAGCTTCAGCAATCGGCGTCAACCAATTCAGGCCAAGACGCAGGCAATTTGAAGTTCTACTTGAACCTGACCGACAACATTGAGGCAGCACCCTCGATTGGCCCAAAAACAGCTGAGCGATTCACCAATATCGGAGTTGTATCGGTTCAAGATTTTCTGAAGAGCACGGCGGAATCGATGGCGGAGAAAATTAATTACAAACGCATCACGGCCGACATCATTCGGACTTGGCAAGATCAAACGCGATTAGTTTGCCGCGTCCCCAATCTACGCGGACATGACGCCCAGTTATTGGTCGCATGTGGAATCATCGATCCCGATGAGCTGGCAGGGATGAACCCCAAGAAATTGCTTTCCTTGGTCGGGCCGTTCTCGGATACCAAGGAAGGTTTGAAAATCATTCGTTCGGGCAAAAAACCCGATCTCGCGGAAGTTACTGACTGGATCGACTGGGCGAAACATACCCGAAATCTGCAAGCTGCATAGAAGGGACGGTTCAGGCCAACATCATGCCGTGAAATAGAAAAGACGAAAATGTTGACAGTACCAATAGAACTATCGAAAACGAAAGTGAAATTCTAGGGCCAACAGTAGCGAGTACAGCACTCAAACAGATCACGAGCGAACTACAACAACCCATTAACCAAAATCCTGTTGTGGTCTCAACCGAGATCTCCAGGGCATTTCCAATAAAAATTACCGGTACAAATGACGCGTTGACAAACGGTCCAGCAAATCGACTAATCAAAGTTGTCTCCGAAGCGACTGAGTACCAAAGATAGGGCAGGACGAGGCACGCGACAGAAGCCCCAAGTCTCCAACGGCAATCGCGATTCATTACGAATAAGAACCCGGTAATTGTCGTCGCCGCGAGCGTTATTCCGATCAGTGTTGGCAACGGAATCGTCTTCAGACCAGTAATTGCCAAACCTACCAAAAGCATTGCGCCCAACACGTGATAAATTCCGAATTGGAATTTGGGAAACCCACACGATTCATTACGTTCTTGTGATCCGGTTGGCGGCGGAATTAGAACGTAAAACACGATTGGAACCATGGCCATCAACGTAAATAGCGCGGCAGTATATCCGACGACAGACGCAAAGCCACCTTGGGTTGACCCCGACCACGCGTAGTAACCGGGAATCGATATTCCGATCAACAAGCTAATGACGATCAGAAGCGGAAACACGGGGATTCTACCAAGCCACATTTACCCATCCCTTGCGCATTGGCTGGTAAACATCAACGCATGAAGTAACCCAAAACAAAACCGATGAAGATACCGACGGCCAAGCAGGATACAACCGTGATCACCAATGTCGCAAATCCAAACGAAAGGGCTTCTGACGGCAAGCGCCGGACATTCTTGAACTGTTCAATCACCGAATGGGCCCCTGAATTACCAGGTGGTGATGGGGCTCGCGGTTGTCCCTTGGCAGGTTCCATCGCAAGTGTGCCAGAAATACTCGCGTTGGTGTCACTTCCACCAGACATTTCATTCAATGCGAGGTCGCCGATGTCGTTTGGATCGGTATCTTCGTCTCCACTCGGAATCGGAGCAGCTTGCCACCGACTGGGCTTATCATTTTCGTTGATCCGCACATCGTCGTCATCTTGCGCCCAGGGAGCAAGGCGTTCAATCACTTCCTCGGCCGTCTGAATTCGCTCAGCCGGATTTTTTTCCATCATGTCGCCAATCAAGTCAACGAATTCGTCGCTGACTTCTTCGTTGAAACGGCGAGGATGCCATGGCGTTTCGTCAATGTGACGGCGTGCCTTGCTCTTGGTGGTACCACCGGGAAAGGGAACTTTGCCAGTGATCGCGTAGTAGAGTGTGCAACCGAGCGAGTAGATATCGCTAACTTCGGTCACATCCATCGGCGATTTGATTTGTTCAGGAGAAAGGTAATCAGCTGTCCCGACAATTTTCCCCAATCGAGGATCATCCGGATCCGTTAAACAATAAGCCAGCCCCAAATCAGAAAGTTTTACGATACCGTCCGGAGTAACCAAGATATTTCCAGGTTTGATATCGCGGTGAATCAAGTTTCGCTCGTGGGCATGTTTTAATCCCTTCGCCGCTTGACGAACAACACTTGCCGCTTGATTAACAGGCAGGAATCCCTTGTTTCGCACTAAACGTCGAAGGTCTGTTCCCGGAACATATTCAACGACGAGATAGTGAACGTTTCCGTCCTCGCCCGCATCATATGCGCGCACCAGGTTAACGTGGTCCAATCTCGCTTGAGCACGAATCTCACGTCGAAAATTCTCAATAGCGTCAGGAGTGGTTTTGCTGAGCGGCAACACCTTGACCGCGCACTCACGTCCCAACATATTGTGAACCGCTTTGAAAACCTGCCCCATGCCACCTTGGCCAATCCAATCGGTGATCATGTAGGGGCCGAGTGTCAGCTTGGTGCGACCAGACATCAACTGATCCGCTTGATAAGCCGTCAGGGCCTTCATCTCAACTAATTTGTTGGCTAGTTCACGATCACTGACTTCATTGGTTGGCTTTCTTAGACTGGAAAGCGCTGTCGCCAACTTGACCTCGGAAACCAAGCCGCTCGTAACTGCAGACTCTCGAAATTTCTGACGGACAGTATTCATCGTTTAACCCAGAGGGGAAAGCGTTGGCTTGGGGAAGAAAAAACAAGTTCCGACAAAATCAACATGAAAACGGACGCAGCCCTCATTTTATCGCAAGCTGGTCAATTTTCCAGTATTTTGGGACGTTAGCTTGGAAAAGCATCCGTTCTTTTTGGGTAGGATGGACGATCTGTAACGATCGACTGTGCAACGCAATTCCCTTTGGAAATCCAACCTGGCTTCCATATTTGCGATCACCCATGATGGGAAGGCCCATTGCAGCCAACTGAGCACGAATTTGGTGCTTCCGTCCAGTCAACAACTCAATTTCTAAAAGGCGAAGATCTTTGCATTCGGCTACAATCTTGTACCTCAACCTTGCAGATTGTGATTTGGAATGCGCCGGTGCATGGTCGACCGCAAACATCCGGCGTTTCTGATCGTCCTTGTAGATTTCATGTTGCAACTCGCCACAGGGTTCCAAGGGTGGGTTACGTTCGACCAACGCCCAATAGATTTTGGAAGCTCGGCCGGAGCGAAATTCTTCGGCCAAACGACCAGCCGCCTTACTTGTCCTCGCGAAAACGATCACTCCCGTAACGAACGAATCTAAACGGCTGACGATTCCGAGATAAACGTTGCCTGGCTTTGAGAATTTTTTCTTCAGATACAGTTTGACTTCTTCAGCCAAACTGATGGTCCCTGGCTCCGCCCCCATTGTTGCGATCATGGCCTGTTTGTTGATCACAATCAAATGATTGTCTTCAAATAGCACCTCAGGGTTCAAATCCGTTCCTTTTCTCAAATGTGGAAATGCTTAAAATCAAACGCTGGCGACCGTACTAATGTACTTCATTCCATCGGTCATGTCCTTGAAGGGCAGGAGGAAACCGCACATTGTTTCATCATCGAATTATCCTGGGGAGTCAGTCGCCCAGACGCCGTGAACTGCTTGCCCGAGCAGGATTTGAGTTTGACGTCATGTCAGCAGACCCAAGTGTTGAAGGGGGCCTTTGCTCGGGCTGTTCGCCTGATGAGTTGGTAGTTCGTTGGGCAGTTAACAAGGCTGGCGATATTGCGAAACAAATGAAAGCAAGTTCGTTAAACTCCCATTCGAAAACTGAATCTGCGGATAGCGCAAACAGTCGAGAGACGTTGATCATCACTGCCGATACGGTAGCGGAAGTCGACGGACAAATCTTGGGAAAGCCGAGAGACGAAGACGATGCGCGACGAATGTTGCAAATGATGTCGGGGCGATCGCATCGATGTTTAACAGGCGTATGCCTGTGGGACGCCGCGACATCGGACCATGTCGGCCGGCTGGCGATATCAGATCTTTACATGCATCCGTTGTCCGAGTCGCAGATCACTGCCTATTTGCAGACTGACAAATGGATTGGCAAATCTGGCGCTTTTGGATTTCAGGATGGGCCGGATTGGCTTGAATTACGAACGGGTTTGGCATCCACCGTTATCGGGCTACCCGTTGAATTATTGCCTGAATGGATAAAGGAATTTTATGACATTGAACGTTAGCCGACGTTCAAAATAATTCCTTAACCAGATTAATGAACACGACTACTCACTCTCTGCTGGAATCTGCTGCTTCAAAAGCTGGCGGTATTGTTCCATTGGTAGTTCGTAGTAAGTTGGCAAGGCATCAATTTCCTGTTTCATGCGATTTGCCGCACCTGTCACACGAATAGGTGATTTCATATCGCGTTCAAGGCGTTTTAAATTGCGGCCAATCTGGTTGCGCAAGCTGGTGGCTTCGCGCTCCAATGTCGAAACTTGAGACGCATGTGCATTCCGCAACTGATTCAGCTGACCATTGAGCTGCGACACCTGAGTTTGGGCAACTCTCAGCTGAGAATTGGTTGCACCGATTTGGAAATCAATGTCTTGGGCAACCAGATTCAAGCGGTTGATTTCAGAGCGAATAAAAAAGTCGTTGCGATTGCGTTGCCGATTGTTCAACAACGATTGATTGATTGCAATTTGGTTAAACACTTGCTGCAAATCAATACTGAGTCCATTTATCTGGCTTTGCAGCGTTGAAACAGTTGCGAGCAACGGCTGGAGCTGTGCGTTAAGTGCACTCGATTGTGTATTAAATGACTCATTAGCCTGCTGAATCTCAGCGGGGATTTGTGAGATGCGGCCTTCCATTCGCAGATTGTCGTTTTCGACACGAATCGCTTCGCTCTCGCGCCGATTCTGTTCTTCCATTTCAAAATTGGCAACCGCCGAGTCACGATTGTTGGCATTGACTCCAAAATCGTTCAACAGCGCATCCCGCGATTGATTAAACTCTTGTAACTCGTCTTCCGTCATACCTTTCGTTATCACCTCCAACGTCAGCTTGAGCACATCAGGCTGAACCCGATCACGAACAGGACCTTCGGCAAATCCAATCAGCCGCCCAAAATGACTGAGCGCGAGAGTTCGTCGAACATCACCGGCCGCTAACTTGTCCATTTCTTGACGCATTGTCTGTAGGTTCACGAGACCCTGGTCAAATTTCTTCAACTGAAATTGTAGCCACGTAAGCGCGAGTAAATCTTCGAATTGAGCGAGCTCTTGAGATTTGAGATTGCCGAATTCCTGCTCAGCCTCTCGACTGACACCTTGCTCCAATCGGTGCCACGCGTATAGGCGTTGAATCCACCCTGGTACGGACTTCAGCGATTTGCGTTTCTCAAACTCTTCATCTGCTGCCATTCGATTCTCAGGGCTCCGAGTCCACCACTCCCCCAGTAATCGGTGCGCAAATTCAACATCGGATTGCCGAGCTAAATCGTCGATTGTCCCGTCGATTTCTTGTGCGCATATCGGTTTACATGTGATAACGGGAACCGTTAACAGGCTCATGACCAAAACCATGGCCGCGCTGGAGATGAGGTTCCGGGTCATTGCTACTCCGATAAATGGCTGTCGAAAATCAGATGAAAATACTAGCTAGCGGAATGGGAAATGATACGATTTAGGCGATCGATTCTCAAGGAAAACCAACGCGGCTAGTTCAATTGATGTGCTTGCTGACAACGACGATTACATCGCTAGAGCCCCTAACTTTGCTTGTTTCTGGCCAATATTAGTTGTTTTGAGGATTTGACCTCAGGTACGTGCAATCGTCACCAAAGTCAACGCGAGCGCGACATTTCGGCTGTGCCCACGGGAGCGACGATCGACATTGACCGAAAAGCTGCGAAATACGAAATTGTTGTTATTCGCTGATGTGTACGTTCAGGCGTTGGCAAGATGCCGACTCCCCCAATGAGTTTTTTACACATCGAAGCTTTGGATTTGCCACTGACATTGTTGTTGGGAAAGAACACGGAGGTTCGGGCATGTTGCGTATGTTAGCATTGGCTGGAACAGCGATCACAATGTTGACGCTGGTTGTTCAAAATGAAACGTTTCAATCTAAAACAAACAGCAATCAGGATGCGCCGCCGACTCGTCGAATTGTCGAAGGATCAGAACTCCCTACCGGCAATCTAGTCTTGTCCCCGTCCTCGGCGCGGCAGGAAACTCCTGAACCTTGGGCAAACGCAAATGATGCTTCGACCACTGCACATCCCATCCAAGGCAACACGCCTCGCATGGTCTTTAACAATGATTTACGTCCAGCGCACATGGCAGCCAATGACATGATCGACGTAAATTCGGCACAAATTTCGGATTCGCCTTCCGGGCAACTCCGTGACGCGGCAACGATGCCACCATCGTTTCCCGATGACTCTCAATGGCAACAGACGGAATTGTCAAAGCCCGGACAATTCGAATCGCAAAATCTCGGCAACCAATTGCCGGAACCGACGCGAAGCCAACCACTGCGGCCATTCGATTCGAATTGGAATTCGCCGATGTCACCGAACAACGTAGAACCAATGGAGAATCATCAATGGGGACCGAACGCCTCACCCGTCCCGATGAACGTTGACACCATTGGTGCTGCACAACCTTTTAACCCTCAAGAATCCATTCGCTATGCAGATGCAACGGATTCAGCACCGACTTCAAATACCTATTCGCCTTCGCCTAACAGCTCGATTATGCGCCTAGAGCCATCGTCAGCGGAGCTTCGCGCTCAAGGACACATGGAACAGCCATCAAATTCCGTTTTGGAATCTCGCCTTTACCAAATGGATCAGAATGTTCGACAGGTTGGGTTTGAATCACAGACCGATACTTCAGGCAATTCCATTGAATCATTCCTGAACGAATTTAAGACAGGCGCCAGCGGACTAGCGTTACCGGGCGTCCCATTGTCGGTTGCCGATGCATTGCGGCAAACCGATACGATGCGTCGCAAGGAAATGATGTCTGCCTATTGGGCGACGTATGAATCTTGGGCTCAACTCGTCGACGCTCGAAAACGAAAGGAACAACTTGATAGTGTTAACGTTTCGCAAACGTCAATTGAGTTTCCTTTGCTGGCAGCCGCACGCGACGCCGCTGATGCAGACGTGAAGGCCGCGGAATTGTTGTTGTCACAGAAACAGCGGACCCTGAAGGCGTTCCTGTTCAATGGCATGAACGACGCATTCCTGGCACTACCAAGCGATACACCATTGTCCCAGGAATACGTTACGCATTTCGAATGGTACGCCCAACGAAACCTGATTCGTCCCGAGCATCGCAACATCGACGAATTGCTCAAGGGCGTCCATCAATTAATCGCCAAGCAAACGTCGGCAATCCAGTCCAGCAAAACGGCTATGGAACGAATACAATCGAGCGTGCCTGGCGGCGGGGCGAACGTTCCTCTATTGCTCGCTACTCTCGACCAATATTTCTCGATACGTGCCAAATTGGTTCATTCAATTGTTGATTACAACACATCGATTAGCGACTATTCGATCGCGATCGCTCCGTTTGATCGGGGCCTGGAAGAACTCGCCTCGACAATGATCGCCCCAGAATCCACCGCAACTACCCAAACGGCATCCATCGCAACTCGTCCGTCAAGTCCGGGGTCGAATCAACCATCGGGCAATCTGAGCGACGTTTCAATCCGGCAAGCGGCAACCAGTGGCGCAACACCCATTATTCGAAACGCGCCATCGGTTTCATCACCGAATCAATCCGGTGGAGTAAACTCGCCGCCCAAACCGCTCCAACCGAGCAGCAATGAAGCGTTCGGCAACAATCAACAATCCCAATTCAATCAACCTGCGAATAATTCCGGCAATACTTTGTCTGGTTACGGCAATCTCCCTAGTCAGCAAAATCCGTCTGCCTGTCCATCGAATGCAGCAGCGACTCTAAACGACGGGTTTCGATCTCAGCCAACATCGCCTCCCAAACAGCCATCTGGATTCGAAGGCGCCGACGCCAACCAATTTGGCGGAGCAACCCGCAACGGATTCAATCCTGCAGCCACATTGCAACCTAAAAACGACGGTGAGACTCCAGCCAACGGCGGAGCAGTGCCCCCGCCATCGCCATCATTTGGCGGCAACTAATGGCTGAAGTAATTGTGAACTAATCATACGGCTCAAGTGAATTGAACGTAGCTTTGGAAGATACTTTTTCAACTTCACGTGCACCGCCGTATAGCCGCTCCGTGAGCCGAGGACCGTTAGGACCCCGGCCAAGAGAACTTGAACGTCATGTAACTGGCTTTTCTCAAGTAAAGACGCGAAGCCGCAGGGAATCAAACCTCTCGGCGGCAGCGGATGAGCTCAATATTTTTCATTAGGATGGTCATAGACCACCGAAAAAAGTCTGTCAGTTCGGTAGGCTTTGTTTTTTCGGTATCACTGGACGCTGAATATTGGCTGGGCCGTGACCCACACAATAATCCGATAACAGTCGGGGCAGGGACCCAACCTACTCACCTTGCTAACACCACGCCAACAGACAATTACATTTTCACGTCGGTGCAATGGATTATTGGGCTCACGCAAAGACGCGAAGCCGCAAGGTTTCATTTTTCTGCTCCGCCGAAAATTCAATTGATTCACGCAGGACTGACAAAGCGTAAATCCGTCGGCTATTTTTTGGTCTTTTTCTTTGTTTGGAGCGACATCGGATGTTTGCCGTTTTTCTTCAAGTATGCGTAACAATTCCTTTCGATCTGGATGGCGAACAAGATGAGACACGATTGACGGCAAAACGTCATCGTAGTCGTCGCCATAAGAAAACTCGTCTTCCGGATCAATCGGCGTAAACCGCTTAAGTACACGCCCAATTTTTTTGAGGTGCGTTGCGTATTCCTTTGCCAACCGTTTCTTAGTGCCTTTGTCAAATGTCATTTTGTTAATGCTGCATTTGTTGGAACTTAGGCTTTTTGGGTCAGTGACGCACAGCGAAAAAACCTGATTGATTGTTGGTGGATCCGTGACCTACCCTACAATCCAATATTCGTCGGGTCAGGGACCCAACCTAAATGCCTATGAGCCTAGACTTCGATCTTGGCGATTTCTTCCCACAAGTAGGTCGACGTGCGGATGCCGCGGTGGAAATCCTCCAATAGGAATTTTTCATTCGGGCTATGCGGGTTATCGTCATCTTGTCCCCAGCCCAGCAGAAGCGTGCCGATCCCCATCATTTCCTGAAACGCATTCACAACGGGAATGGAACCGCCGGTGCGAATGAAGACTGGTGGTTTTCCAAATCCGCGTTCAATCGCTTGTGCTGCGGCCGTCATGTACGGACTATCAATCGGAACCATCGACCCCACCGCACCGTGTAACATCCGCAACGTCATCTTGATTCCCGGAGGACAAAGGGCAGCCAATTTATCCTGGAGCGCGGCATTGATTTTTTCGGGATCTTGATTCGGGACAATTCGAAAACTGAATTTCGCTCCAGCTTTTGCCGGCAGCACGGTCTTGGCCCCTTCGCCTTGATAACCACTCCACAGTCCGTTGATATCAAACGTCGGTCGCACCCAGCGCCGCTCCAGTGTCGAAAATCCCTTTTCACCCGTCAGGCCGTCAACGCCAAGTGACTTCATAAACGCCTGGTCGTTGAAATTCAAATCCGCGAATTGTTCACGCTCGGTTTCCGATAGCGCAACGATGTCGTCATAGAATCCATCGATTTGAATCTGGCCATCGTCGTTGATGATGGAGTTCAACATTTTGGAAATCGCATTCGCAGGATTGGTGACAGCCCCACCAAACGCGCCGCTGTGCAAGTCCTGACTGGGGCCTTGCAGAACCAGTTCAAAATAAACGATACCGCGCAGGCCATAAGTGACTGCGGGAATCTCTGGTGCATATTGCGCGCTGTCACTGATCACCACGATGTCAGATTGAATCAGTTGTTTTGCGGTCCACTCGTCGTTGTCATATTTGCCAGCAAGGAATTCATACAGGCCTTTGCTGCCACATTCCTCTTCGCCTTCGATCAGGAATTTGACGTTCAGCGGCAGGGAGCCCTGATTTTTCATCCACGCTTCAACGCCAAACAGGTGCGTGATCATTTGCCCTTTGTCGTCCGTTGCCCCCCGCGCGAACACCTTGCCGTCGCGAATGTCTGGTTCAAAGGGCGGTGTTTTCCATTCGTCGAGCGGATCGGGGGGTTGAACGTCGTAATGCCCGTAGACCAGGACCGTTGGAGCACCATCGACATGCGGCGACTCGGCAAACACGATGGGATGTCCGACGGTTTCAATCAAGTTGGTCCGAAAGTCCAGTTGGGCGAATTTGTCCGCAAGCCACTTGGCAGCTTGAACGACCTGCGGTTTGAAGGCCGGATCGGTACTGACGCTCGCCATCCGCAGCCACTCGCACAAATCGTTTTCGTATCGTGCGCGATTCTGGTTTAGATAATCGTCAAAGTTTGCCATGATTTCCACTTGCAATTCGCGGCTAAAAAATACTGTTCGAAACGCTTTTTTTGGGTAAAATGGAGTTCTATCAAACAGGCAGAATTGAAACTCATCTTTGATGTACACAAAGTGTTCTACTTGGCCATTGCCATTGACCCTCCGTCAATATAGTGCGACCAAGTGAATACTGCCATTACCAATAATTTTAACAATCACAACGAACAGACATTGGACGTTGTAGCGGAGTCGAGGAGTAGCGAGGCACTCACAAGGTGACTTGCAATCAGGGTAAAAACATGGAAGAGAATTCCGTTGCCGTTGCGGAACCAATTGTCCGCACGAAATCGAAAAACAAACCGAAGCGACAGCCGCGCTATCACGTGATTTTGTGGAACGACAATGATCACACGTATGAGTATGTGATGATCATGATGAAGTCATTATTCGGGCATCAGCTGGAGCATTCGTTTCAGATTGCGAAAGAAGTTGACAAGTCCGGTCGCGCCATTTGCCTTACAACAACCAAGGAACATGCCGAACTGAAACGCGATCAGATTCACGCGTTTGGCCGCGACGATTTGTTGCCGCGTTGCCAAGGGTCA
Source organism: Pirellulaceae bacterium (assembly GCA_041399045.1). GTDB lineage: Bacteria > Planctomycetota > Planctomycetia > Pirellulales > Pirellulaceae > BJ22. The sequence goes on from JAWKTO010000004.1 coordinate 476,422, forward strand.
ATGACTGCAACCATTGAACCGGAATGTGACGAGTGACGGCACGCATCAAGACCTTGACTCTCGGCTGCAAGGTTAACCAGTACGAAACCCAATTGGTTCGAGAAGGGTTGCTTTCCGCAGGCTTCGTTGACGCAGGTGATTCCGAAGCGGCGGATTTATGCGTCGTCAACACTTGTACGGTAACCAGTGAAGGTGACTCGAAAGGGCGTCAAGCTATCCGGCGCCTTCATCGGCAAAACCCCGATGCCAAAATCATCGTCATGGGGTGCTACGCCACGCGAGCTCCGGAAGAAGTGGCTGCATTGCCGGGTGTCACGGAAGTCGTCACCGACAAACGCGAGATCCCTGATCTGCTGGGGCGGTTTGGTGTCATCGATTTGCCGACGGGCATCTCAGGATTGAATGGGCGCAGCCGGGCTTATGTAAAAATTCAGGACGGCTGCCTGCTCAATTGTACCTATTGCATCATTCCATCGGTTCGGCCGCACATGTACAGCCGCCAGCCGAACGAAGTCCTGGATGAAATCCGCAGCCTCATCGATCATGGGTTCCGCGAAGTTGTTTTAACAGGAATTCATCTTGGCCATTACGGTGTCGACTTCAATCGAAATCGGCCACGCAGTGAATGGACTCGGCTGGCGACGCTGCTGCGTGACTTGATGGAGTTCGAAGGGGACTTTCGAATTCGCCTTTCAAGCATCGAGGCCACCGAAGTGACCAACGACTTGATCGCAGTGATGCGCGACAACCCTGATCGAATCGCACCGCATCTGCACGTTTGCGTCCAAAGCGGTAGTGACCGAATCTTGCGGGCGATGGGGCGTCGTTGGAACGCTAAACGCATCATCGATCGTTGCCGTATGGTTGCGGACGCACTCGACCGACCGGCCTTCACGACCGACGTGATCGTTGGGTTTCCAGGAGAGACCGACGATGATTTTCAAAGGTCCATCGACCTTTGTCACGAAATTGGATTTTCGAAGATTCATGTGTTTCCGTTCAGCCGGCGAAAGGGAACTCCTGCTGCCGAAATGACCAACCAAGTAGCCCCCGAAGTGCGAGCTGCACGCGTTCAACAACTGGAAGCAGTAGACAGGGACCTTCGCAAGAAGTATTTCGAACGACTTGGTGATCGACCACTCAAAGTCCTGGTTGAGTCAGCCGAGAACGGCAACGCAAAAGGCACGAGTTGCCGATATGCAACCGTTCAGTTCCCGTTCGACGAGCACAGCCATGTTTCAACGGGTGAGTTCTGTTGGGTGCAACCCATCGAAGTAGATTCGGAGCGTATCGTTGGCAGACTAGTCAAGCCGTCCCATGAATTGGTTTCACTAGCGGTTGAGCAATGACCGACTCTGCGTTTGCGATCCCTGATGGATTGGCTGCGATGCATTCGCCGGTCGCATTTGTCGGTGATCGCTTTGTAAGTCTGGACGATGCAACCGTCCCCATTTGGGACATGGGGTTTCTGCTGGGCGTAACGATTACCGAACGGTTGCGAACTTTGAAACGCAAGGTCTGGTTGATGGATCAGCATCTCGACCGCATGGAACTTGGCCTTGCGCTTGCAAACGTTCCGCTACCATTCCCCCGAAGCACAATTGTCGACATCATCAACAACTTGGCTGCCCATCATCAACGTCTCGAACAATTCGATGAAGAGCTAAGTATTTCTCTTTGCATTACAGCGGGCGATAGCGAGATGCTTTCGCCCAAGGGTTGGGGGCAAACTCTTGAGTCGCGTCGCAGCCGGCTCGTTGCCTCGGTCCTTCCATTGCCGGTGAAACAATTTCAGCGTGATTACATTTCAGGAATTTCGGCCTGTATCGCCGAGACACGAGAGATTCCGGCGAGTTCCGTGGACCGCCGAATTAAGTCCAGAAGTAGAATCCACTACTGGCTTGCCGAGCAGGAAACTGCGCGCAAGGATCCAACTGCCAAAACCATCTTGCTTGATCAGTCAGGAAACCTGGCAGAGGGCACCACAGCAACGGTTGCCATCGTCGACAAAGAAGCTGGCAGTATCGTGCTTCCTCCAGCTGAACAGCGATTGCCGGGGATCACGATTGAAATGTTGAAGCCAGTTTTTGAACACGCCAAACTTGTCGTTGTCCATCGCGATATTTCGAGTGATGAGTTGGCTTCGTGTCGCGAGATACTATGGATCAGTTCCTCGCCAATTTGCCTTCCCGTAACCACCCTTGATGGACGACCAGTTGGCCATGGCAAGCCAGGTCCTGTTTTCCAAGGCGTTATAGACAGTTTTGAGGCAATTCATGGTGTTCGGTTGCAGGCAACTTAGCAGGAGTCAAAACGACTTTACTGCTCAAGTTTCGTGGTCTGTGAGTTTTGCCGATGTGCACCGAATTGCTTTGTCAGAATCGTATTCTTAGACCAAACAGAATATTCTTACTAACATACTCAAACTGTCCGGGGCCACCCATTGTTGGAATTGATGGACTCAACGAGACGGGATTGTACTGAAAATCGATGTTGGCCGTTTGCATGACCCGATATTCAGCGAACACATCGACGTTTTGCGTCAATGATTTGTTACCGCCAACAATCCATTGGTAGGCAATAGCCGAATCATTGTCGTGACTGCGATGCAAAACAGGTGTGTTGAAGTTGTGGAAATCAGCATCGACGTAGGCAAACCCTGCTCCCGCCCCGACGTACGGCGTGAACCAGCGAAAGGGAACGTTCGTGAAATCCCAGTAAACATTGCTCATCCCGGTAAATACGGATAGATCACCATCCACCCCAATGGTTCCATTTGGTCCAGCGGAGTCGACAAAGAATTCGTCCGCCGCCGAAGTGCGATAGGTGAGTTCATATTCAGCGCGCAGGTTTCGGCCGTGGTAAATCCCCAAAGCCCCGCCAACTAACACTCCGTCTTTCATGCCAAACCCTTGGTCGAATGTTGTGCCACTAATCGTAGGGCTCAACTCATCGATCAGGTCATCAACCATGTTATTACCACCGAAAATGGTCAGGTAGAACATCTCGTTGCAAAGTTTACTGCCATTGCCGCTACAGCCCACTTTCCCACAGGCACACGCGTCACCCAGGCTGGCAACGTGTTGATACTCGTTCTGGTTCAAGACGACCGAGTGGTATTCGCCCGTTTCTCGAGTCGCAGGTGGTGGCGAGGAAACATCCGAAAAACTGAACGGAGGATTTTGGGGATACTCCATTCGTGAATTCGCCGGCATCGGCGGAGAACTCAACGTCTCACGCGCTCCCTGCGATGGAGTGCGTGTCGGCAACATTCCGTTGTCGATGCGCGAAGGCGTTGTTGTTTGTGACCGAGGCGCAGGCTGCGTCGAATAGCCTGTTTCCGAGTCGGTAATCACCATTTCCGAATCGTTGAGATTGGATCGTGTTGAGCCTGGAGCGGTAGATTGTTTAGAAATCGCCGACTGCAACAACGACTCGGCGTCGCTCATGTCAACCTCGGAAGGTTTGTTCAGCGTGCGAGCATTTTTGCTCCCTGACAAATCATTCGGAATCGCTGCTGGTGGCGGAAGCAAGGATTCCGTTGTTTGCAGCAGATCGTTGGATTGATTTCGCGGTGCCATGAGTTCAGGCGGTAAACGTCGCGCTGGTGCAGTTTGTGCGGGGCGTGGCAGTTCAACGCCTTCCAGATCATTTTCGACAAACAAAATATCGCGTGCATCGTTCGCAGACTGTTGTTGGGGCCGTTGCTCCTGTTGCAGGGTGATTTTTGCCGGCTGGGCATTTGTGCTATTGGGTCCGTCCAATAGAAACGATGGAACATCGCGACGTTGGAAGGCCGAGCCAGTTGGCTCGCTCAACGGAAGTTCTTCCTGGTAGGAAGCGCGGTGAACGCCGCCATACATCTGGTTGGTCTTCATGAATCCGGCGTATTGGATCGTCTGAGGATTGTCGGTCGGCGTCGATTTGGGCAGTGGTGCAGCATTGGCCGCCACTTGCGGCGTTTGCATGACAAGTCGCGCAACGTTTTGCGCAGGTTTCTGCACCACGGGAGGCATCATGGGTTTGGTCGGTGCCGAGGCATTCACGGATCGCGAGACTTGCTCGTCGGAGAATTTAATTTTTGCCGAGGAGTTATCAGATTGCTCGGTCGACTGTTGAGCCGATGCGGCATTCGTCGCAAACAATACGGGTGCAACAGCCCAAAGCGTAACGAGTCGGAACATTCGCATTTCGAAAGCTCTCCCAGACAATTCATGGTTTGAAAGTGGCCTTGCGCAGCACGTGCCACTTGATTCAGCCGGGGATTTAGCATCTTTTGCAGAGCGGTGAAACGTCGATTTGTGCAAATTTCTGGAAAGTCGTTGACTCAAAGCGTCTTGTCCCGTTTCGCGAATAGCTGTGAGTCCTACAATGGGGCGTTTTGATTCGATCATCGAACCGCAGGATTGCTCAAAATCGCTGATTTTGGGCGTGACTTTCAGCAGTTAAAAACTGATAGCAATTCCATGTCTCAACAAATGATCCACCACGAAGTACTGCCCAACGGGTTGATACTTGTTGCCCAAGTGATGCCTTGGCTTCAATCGGCCGCATTTACGTTGGCATTTCCGTCTGGATGTCGTTTCGATCCGGCCGATCGCCAAGGCCTTTCCAATTTCACCTGCGAAATGGCGTTTCGAGGCGGAGGCGGTTACAGCAGCCGTGAATTGGTCGAGGAGCTAGAGGCACTGGGCTGTGACTATTATTCCAGTTCGGGGATCTACCATTCGTTTTTTGGTGGAGCGCTGCCCGCAGAGAACCTTTATGCGTCGCTGGAGATGTATGTCAAAAGCATTGGGCATGCTGATCTGCCAGTTGACCAACTGGAGGATGGACGCAACGTTTGTATTCGAGAGATCGAAGGTTTGGATGATGATCTGGTCGGGCGAACGATGTTGGCTCTGCGGAGTAGGTACTACGGTCAACCGTTTGGTCGAAACGCAGACGGTGACATGCTGGGAATCCAAAGTATCAACGAACAAGACATCCGCGACTACTATCAGAATTTTTATCAGCCCGATGGGATGATCATTGCGGTAGCAGGTCAATGCGACTGGCAAAAGTTGAAGGCACATGTTCTCAAGTTGACAGAACATTGGGCCGCTCGGGCGACTCCGATGCCAAACGCTTCGGGGCAACAGAACGGCTACCACCACATCGATCATTCCAGCAATCAGACTCACATTGGAATTGCCTGGCCTGCGGCTGCGTTTGGAAGTGACGAATACTACCTGAATCGCGCGGCAATCGGCGTTCTCAGTGATGGAATGAGTTCTCGCTTGTTCAGCGAGGTGCGAGAAAAGCGTGGCCTTTGTTACTCGGTTTCCGCGAGTTGTCATTCCATTCATAACCGCGGCGGTGTTTTTGCCTACTCGGGAACAACGACGGACTCCGCACAAGAAACGTTGAATGTAATCCTGGCTGAAGCACGGAAACTGTCGGAAGGCATTGAACCGCAGGAGCTGGATCGCCTCAAAGTACAGTTTCGCAGCAACCTGATCATGCAACAAGAAAGTTGCCGTTCACGAGTCAGTTCATTGGTTAGCGATGTCTTCTACTTGAATCGCATTCGGACCTTGGACGAAATCAACGATCGTATCAATGCGTTGACAGTTGAATCAGTGAATGCATTTCTGGAATCGAATCCACCCGGGCCGTTCGATGTGGTGACGTTAGGAGAAAAGGCATTGGAGGTGGAGCGTGAAATATCGCACTCATAAGCTGGAAAATGGATTGACGATTCTGGCGGAGGTGAATGACTCTGCCTACTTTGCGGGCTACGGCTTCTTCGTGCGCACGGGTGCTCGCGACGAGTCTCCGGAAATCGCTGGTGTCAGTCACTTTCTGGAGCACATGGTATTCAAGGGGACGGAGCGAAGAACTGCCGAACAAGTCAATCGCGAACTGGACGATCTCGGCAGCAGCAGTAACGCTCGAACCGGCGAAGAAAGCACGATTTATCACGCGTCGGTTCTTCCAGAATTCCAAGGTCAAGTCGTTGACTTGCTGTGCGACATCATGCGGCCAAGTCTTCGGGTCAACGATTTTGAAACAGAAAAAAAGGTCATCATTGAAGAGATCATGATGTACCAGGACCAACCACCCTACGGTGGACACGAACGACTTCTGGCAAGTTACTTTGGCAATCATCCGTTGGGGCAAAGTGTTCTAGGGACCGTTGATACGGTTTCCGGATTGTCGGCGTCGCAGATGATGGAGTATTTCCACCGGCAATACAGTCCCGGCAACATGGCATTGGTGGCGGCCGGTAATGTCGATTTCGATCGTCTCGTGGATGATGCAACGCGCCATTGCGGGGGCTGGGAACCATTCGAAGTGCATCGCGATACTCGACATGCCGATGTTTCACTGGATTTTGATTCCATGGTCAAGGAGCAATCGGCGGCCAATACGTCATGCAGATGTCACCCGGCCCAGCGACCAATGACGCTGATCGATATGCGATGCGGATCCTCAACTCCATTTTGGGCGATGATGGGGAAGCCGTTTGTTTTGGGAATTGCTGGATTCGGGGCGTGCAGAGTCGGCAGCCATCGGCAGCTGTGAGTACCTTGGTTCCGGTGCCGTGATGAGCTTCTTTTGCTGTCATCCAGAGGAAGCACAAGATAACCTCGAGCGGCTAACTCGAATTCAACGCAGCGCGCTGGAGGGAGTAACGGAGAAAGAGTTTCGGTTGGCACAACAGAAAATCGCAGCTCAGATACTGTTGGCAAGTGAACGTACCGAGTCACGCATGTTTAGCGTCGGTGTGCAGTGGTTGAACGGTTTTGAATACAAGACGCCGCGCGAGATTGCCGATTGTTATCAACGCGTGACGCTCGAAGAAGTGAACGCGGTTGCTCACAAGTATCCTTTGGATGCAAACTGCACCTTGAGCGTCGGGCCAAATCCAAAACTAGTTAGACCGAAGTAGATTCAATTTGAACGTTCTGCGTCCTGTTTATTCGTGCTGACATTCACACGTATGCGAATCAGGCGTCCAAAAGAAACTTAATCAACAATGCAAGGCCGACCAGGGTGATAAGGGTCGCCATCGTCACGAACACCGCGACCATTTTTCTGATAGCGGTATAGATGATCACGTTTTTCAAAAACTCTGCAACGTCGGAACGGGATGGCCAGTTGCGCGGTTTCAAACCCTCTGCACTGTAAGCCGCAACGGTTCTGGCGGCCTGTTGTATCGAACTGGCAACCAACGCCACGGTAACACCAATCGACATGGCCGCGTATTCATTCTGTTTGGACACCAGCAGCGCGACAGCAAACACAATTAAGTTAATGCCGGCAATGACCACTTCATTGGTTACAACCCGATGCGCCGGGCGATTGCTCCCGCCAGCAATTGCTGCTTGTTCAGCTTCCAATGGAACGAGTTGCGGAAATAATCGGGCAATTCGTGTCGACAGTGCGTTTGTTATCACTGCGATCAAGATGGAAATGGTGGCCCAGAACATGTTTCCCTCCCGCTGACTTATGGTTTGCAAGTATTAACGAGGCGTCATTGACGACCATTCGTGCGTTCCCTGCACATCGACATTGGGTTGCAGCAGCGAGTCGTTTGTCAAAATAATCGTGTCAAAGTCGTTGGTGTACGCGTGATCGTATCCCGCTGGAAGCACATATTGTTGGTCATTGAACGAGTACGTTTGAGTTTCATTCACACTGTGAATTACATTGGCGAAACCGGCATCACTCATTCCCTGGCGACGGCGAAACCCCTCGTGTTGGATATCCAGGATTTCCGAGTAAGTGTCCCCTACACTTTTTCCTGAGGCGGACGGTCGCGGAGAATTGCTTTTTGCCATTTGCGCCATGTGTTGTTGCAGGCGCTGGTTCCATTGAGGTGTTGGACGCAACGTTCCGGCAATGGTCGCCAGACGTTCGACATTGTCATCCAATTGGCCCATCGGTGCACAAAACGAAATCGAGGGAACCATCATCCACTTGTGTTGAGTCAGCCCTTGTTGTTGAGTGTAATTGTTGACGAATCCGAATACGCAACCGTACTCTTTCTCGACGCCGTTTTCCGAAAACGTGGCGTGAATTTCGAACGCATCGATGTCGAGCCCAGTTCGGAATGGCAAGCCGTTAGTCGTCGCCATCGCCTGCAGTTGTTTTGTGGATGCTTCCAAGGGGGCCAGTTGTGAACGAACCATCTTGGCCAGTTCTGGAAGGTGTTCGAGTTTTGTTACTCGGATGTTTTTGGCCTGTTCATAGCTGTTCGGCAGAACGAAGTCTTTGAAAAAATCTTTGATGTCTCGATCAGATTCCGGCATGTACAGGACTGGAAATCCCATGTCACTACTGAGCTGCGGAGGACGTTCCATACCGTACGCTTGCATCTGTGCGTCAGGCCTTGGATCGGAAAACATGACGACCGCATGTAGCTCAACCTCAATTCCCTCGGGACTGGTCGCTTTGAACGTTGGCGAGGGAGCCAGTTGATAAAACGAAGGATTTGCCCAGAATGCTTCGCCTTCAAATTTCCATCCCTCAGGAATGTAAACATGATGTGAGACAATGCCGCCGAACCCTTTGTCAATCAGTTCTTTTCGTTTGAGAACCAGTTGGCTTTCGTTTGTGGATGGCTGAGGCTTCGGCGTTGCAAGCCTTGTACGCTTTGAGTCGGGGCTAACCGTTTGCTCTGAGGCAGAGCGTTGTGAGTCTACGACCGTTGGAAGTGCGGACTCAATTTTCGCTTGCCTATGGGTGATTTCAATTTGATTTGCAGTTGGCGAGCATCCCATTTGTGACAGTGCGGTAATGCTGACCATTAATAATGTCGTAAGAATATTGAGTTTTCGCATTTCGATGCCTGCCCCTTGTCGATTGAAAAAAATCGTGAACCAAACGGCTCTAAGTCGGTACAGGCGACGAAACGGATTGTGACAGGGGATTAGATTTCGGCTGTATTTTGGAGACGCCCAATTGTTAGCCAGGACAATGAAATGGAAGCGTTCGCTCCCCCAAACTGGCGAAAGTACCGGCGAAAGTACCTTTGGGTAGCGAGAATGGGCTGAAATGACAGGGAAGGATTAATATCGGCGCATGAAAAAAGGCGACGGGCGGAATCGAACCGCCATAGACGGATTTGCAATCCGCTGCCTAGCCATTCGGCCACATCGCCAAGATTTTTCGAGCAAAAACACGTTAAAAACACATGTTTCCGTCGCAATCGTTAATCGAAAAGGTACCGAAACAGAGAATTCCGGTCAAGTGGACGGGGCAAACCACGTTGGGTTTGACGTTTCGATAACAAACGCTCCCGCCACGAACTAAGACATCGGTTATTCCAAAAACAAACTTTATTGGGATTTCGCTAGTTGTAAGGATTGTTTGTTGTTGCGATCGGTTCAGCGTTTTTCCGATCAAATTTTTGATCAACCGGATTGCCCAACAGCACAAAAGATGACCTACGGTTAAGCAAACAGGAATTAACGCAATCCAAGCCCGACCTATTCCCGATCATGAACGCCGAAAATCGCATCGCTCGCAATTTGGAAAAAACTTCACTGCTCAATTCGCAGGTCCATCTTTCATTGGATCAGATTGTGGAAAATGCTTACGACGACCACATTTGCCAAGGACGCTCGGATTGGCCGGAGATCAAAAGAACTGTTGAGACGTTTCTCTATACAAGTCTCTCGCTGGATGGTGAATTGAAAGGGATTGCTGAGTGCGACTGCCAAATGGATAACGAATCCTAAGACGCTGCGTGCACGCGGTTGCTCAATTGAATTTGTCGGTCCCACCTCTCAATCGTTGCTCAAATAGTTTTCCTTGCCAGGTATCACGTTTTTCAAATTCTTCTTCGACTGCCTTGAGCACCATCGGTTTATCCAGGCACCAACTTGGACCGATAAAATAATTGTCTGGCGAGTCGCCACTGATCCGTTCCACAACGACGTGCGATGGCAGGCGTTCGAGAAACTCGACGAGCGTCGAAACGTATTCGTCTCGCCCCATTAATTCCACTTCGCCGCGACGAACCTGATCGGCTAAAGGGGTGTTTTCGACGGCATAAAGGTTGTGCATCTTCACGGCATCAATGCCCAAACGTGCGACTTCGTCCGCAGTTGCCAACATCTCTTCTCGCGTTTCGCCAGGTAGTCCTAGCATGATGTGAGCGCAGATTTCGAATCCTCGTCCGACGCTGCGTTCCATGGCCTCGACCATCGCGTCGTGATGGTGGCCGCGATTCATCCAGTCGAGTGATTTGTCATGCATGGTTTGCATGCCATACTCAACCGTCAATTCCGTTTTGGCAGCAAATTCTTCAAGCAATGACAGGACGTCGTCGGGCACGCAGTCAGGCCGTGTCCCAATGGACATAGCCACAATTTTGGGATGCGCAAGCGCTTCGGTGTAGACAGCACGTAGTCGCTCGACCGGTGCGTACGTGTTAGTCGCAGGTTGAAAATAGGCGGTGAAGTGATCGCAGTTGTAGCGTCGTTTGAGTCGGGAGATTCCGTCGTCAATCTGTTCAGTTACCGAAAATTTCGGTTGACGACGACTGGGGCTAAAGCTTCGATTATCGCAAAACGTACAGCCACCAAACGCCACGGTCCCGTCCACATTAGGACACGTAAATCCAGCATCGATACTGACTCGCTGAACTCTGACTCCGTAACGATTCTTCAAATAATACCGGTAGCTGTAATACCGCAATCCGTCCTTTCGCCAGTCATAAACGGGGTGATTCGGGCGATTTGTTGGCGACGAAATGGACATTTTGTTGACTTGCTGAACAGACGCGAATAGATTTGAATTGTTGCAAATTCGATTGATTTTGCTCGTTGAGACTGTCACTTGGCCGTAATAGAAACCGGTAACGGTCGTTCAATCAGCGGGCCCGATAATGGATCGCTGGTCGACAAGACGCAATTTCGTGACCAATACTTCCATGACGGGAAGCATTTTGCCATGAAAAACGTGTTATGACCACGATGAAATTCGGAATCCGCAAAAATGGGACTTGCGCGACCAATCAATATAGTCAAATCGAATGTTACGAATTTTTTTGGGCCGACCGTTTGCGTGCGAACAATTCAACCAAATTGGGTGAATTACGTGCGTGTGGCGGTCGATTGTGGCAAGGTCCCGATGAATTGCCAGCTTTCCGTTGGAAAAGATTATGTATGGTGAATTAGTACCTGTTGGCGGTGGCGACCCGATCCCTTTGCTTAAAAAACGCCTTCGCATCGGTCGTCGTGAGGGGTGCGACATCGTTTTGAATTTTGCCAACATTTCTGGCCATCATTGCTTGATGGAAATCGAAGAAGGCTATTGGTTCATCCGCGATCTCAAGTCAAAAAACGGTATCAAGCTGGACAAGAAACGGGTCCTTCCGGGCGTGCGTCGCCGCTGCGACCCCGGCTCGATCGTTTCCATTGCAAAAAATGACTTTGAATTGGCGTACGATCCCTCGGCGTTGGGCGCGTACGGAACACCGCCACAAGACGAATATCTCGACAATATGTTCGGCACCTCTCTGCTCGATCGAGCAGGCCTTTCTCGCCGGAAAGAAGACTCGAACCACTAGATTTCAATTAGTTTTCAGTGAGTTTATCGAACGACATGCATTCCCGCGAGCACTTCGTCGTGCGCGATCGTCTTAAGTTTGCTACCCGCCTCGTTTTCTCGTAAATCTCGCACATCGGATCGGTTTCCCATGACCATGGTTATTCCGGACATTGGTAAAAAATGCCGGTTTTGTCGATTTGGCTAGCTGTAACTGATTTGCGGCACTTTATAATGGCCGGCGGCGTTCTGGACACTTCCAACTGTGCGCCATTATTGCAATCGTCATAAATTAAGCCCTCGGTCTTCCACTTTTGAACGTGAGGAAAAGAATGAACAAATCCAGGTTGCACCGCCTGCAAAGACGAAATCGCAAACTCCGTGGTCCGGATAAGTGCCACTACGAGTCCCTTGAAGCTCGTAAGCTATTGGCAGGAGTTTTGGGAGTTGATTCGTCTCCCGCGATCATCGAAGACGCATTTTCTCAAGACGCCGTGACCGTTAAGGAAATGGTCGCACGTGCGCAGACGCATGATTATGTTTCGGGCGAACTGATTGTCGCCATTTCAACGCAAACGAACCAAGGCCCGACGGCAATCTCATCGTTGAATTGGGAGCGGATGACAGGAATCGCAGGCACGACCCCCATCAAAACGCTGATGACGGTTGATCGTGGCTCGAACGAAAACGTATCACTTGTTCAGTTGAAGCTCGGCAAGAACGCGAATTTGTTTGACGTGATGAATCGCTTGGACAATTTCCGACGCGTCATGTGGAGCTCTCCGAACTTCTCGTCTGCGGCTGACCCACGCGAGTTTGTACCGAATGACCCAGACTATCCAACTCAATGGCATCATGTTGAGATGGAAAATGAGTTAGCGTGGGATATTACGCTGGGTTCCTCCAATGTTGTCATTGCTGTTACGGATGATGGTGTGGATTTCACACACACTGACTTACAGGCAAACATGTGGAAAAACACAGGCGATTTTCCAGGTGACTTGGAGGACAATGACGGGAATGGCTACATCGACGACTACGATGGCTGGGACTTTGTAAACAACAACAATGTTCCGTTCCCAAGTGGTTCGGACACGCATGGTACCCACGTGTCAGGAATCGCAGCTGGCCGAACCAATAACGGAATTGGCATTTCGGGGACTGCAGGCGGATCCAAGGTCATGCCAGTCCAGTTTTATCAAAGTGGATCGGCTTGGACTGCCGCAATCATCAACGAGGCTTTCACCTACGCTGTAGACAATGGTGCCTGGATCATCAATACCAGTTACAACATCGATGGTTGGGTTGGCGACCCTGTATTCACTGCTGCGTTGCAGTATGTTTATGACAATGATGTTTTGCACTTTAATTCGGCCGGAAATTCCGGAGCGTTGAACCCTGCACGCCAGGCGTTTGAGCAGACCTTGTTGGTCGGAAGCACAGAAAATGGCGACACTTATAGTTCATTCAGCAACTATGGAACGGGAGTTGACATTTCGGCTCCTGGCGGTTCGATCCTGTCAACGGTCGTTGGTAACGCCTATGACACGTTCTCTGGGACGAGTATGGCAACACCCAATGCTGCAGGCGTTGCAGCGTTGATCTGGTCGGCCAATCCGACTTGGACACGCGATCAGGTAGCAGCGCAGTTGTACGCGATGGCTGACAATATTGACGCGCAAAACCCTTCCAAAATCGGATTGATGGGTGGTGGTCGCGTTAACTCATTCCAAAGCTTGACCGGAACAGTCGGAGTCCCTGGCGTGAGCGACGTGTTCTCGATTCCAGATAATGGCGGCTCCGTTGATGACACGACGATCGATCAGTTCTCGATCAAGTTTGATCAAATCATGGATCCGGCATCGATCAACAATGCCGCAAACTACGAATTGCGATCAGCGGGTCCAGACGAGCTTTTTGATACTGCAGACGACGTGATTCACAACATCGACGTTGCGAACTACATGATCGGCACCAATCAACTTGTCTTCAATCTGGTCGATGGCCCCATGGACTATGGACACTATCGACTTACGGTTACGTCGGGAGGTGTCGCGAATCCATTTGGTCTCGCACTTGACGGAAATGGTGATGGAACGGGTGGCGATGATTATGTTCACACGTTTGACATTTCCCCACCACCGCTAGGGACGATTGCGTTCGATCGACAAAATTATCAGTTCGATGATATCATCGAGATTGTGGTCGGTGATTCAAATGCTGTTGCTCCGGTAATGGTGACATTGACGAGCAGTAGCGGTGATTCCGAGACATTAACATTATCCCCATCGGGATTCGGAAAATATCAGACGACGATCCAAGCCGCTCAAGGTGCCTTTTCGGTCAATGATGGTGTGCTTCAGGTACAACTCGGGGACATTCTGACAGCAACATATGAAGACGCCGACGATGGCTCGGGCTCTCCAGCAACCGTTACCGACGACGCATTGATTTCGAACATTCGGCAATACGATTCGGACGATACTCCAATCGGAATTTCCGATAACACCACGTTTACATCCATAATTAATGTTTCTGATGTGGGAGCAGCGGCGGATGTTGATGTTTTAGTTGACTTTACGCACACCTACGACGGCGATTTGGATGTTTTTCTGATTGCCCCGGACGGAACTCGAGTTGAGTTGTTCACCGATGTGGGTGGTAGTGGTGACAATTTCACACAAACGATTTTGGATGATGAGGCCGCTGCCTCGATCACTTCCGGTGCGGCACCGTTTACCGGCTCCTTTAGACCAGAGGGTAGCCTCAGTGATTTCGACTTTACCAGCATTTTCGGTGATTGGTCACTGGAAGTTACTGACGACGCAGGCGGTGACGTCGGCTTTTTGAACTCTTGGTCATTGTTTATTGACGTTCGTTCGTTGGATGAAGGAGTCGTTGCTACGGATCGGCCAACCTACGCGGTCGCTGACACAATCGATATTACGGTTACCGATACCAATGCGTCTGGCCCCATTTCCGTTTTGGTCCTTTCAACGTTGGGAGATGTTGAAACGGTACCGCTTACATCAATGGGCAGCGGAGTGTTTGCGGGTTCCCTTAATACTGTGAGTGGCGCGGTAGTCAGTGGTGATGGTAGCCTCCAAGTTGACCTCGGTGCCGGAATCGTTGTCAAATATGTTGACGCCAATGACGGAACAGGGAATTCGAAAACCATTACGGCGAACGCCAATATTGGCAACGTCGTTGAATATCCCTCTAGCGATATTCCGGTAACGATCACTGACAACGCGACCTTCACGTCAATCATCGATATCTCTGACTTTGGTGAATTAGCGGATGTGGATGTCCAGCTGGATATCACTCACACCTATGACGGTGACTTGGACGTGTTCTTGATCGCTCCAGATGGAACACGAGTCGAGTTGTTTACCGATGTTGGTGGTTCAGGAGATAACTTCACCGGCACTTACATTGACGATGAAGCGCCTGGTGCGATTACCGCCGGGACGGCCCCATTCACCGGTTTCTTCCAGCCAGAAGGTGACCTTTCGATTCTCGATGGAATGGACATCAATGGAGTTTGGACGCTGGAAATCAGTGATGATGCCGGTGGTGACCAGGGAACATTGAACTCTTGGTCGTTGTTTATGGACATTGTTCCAACACACGTCGTGCCAGATGTTGTAATTGGAGATGCTGCAGCATTCACCGAAGCTGATTCTGGTTCGTCGATGATGGATTTTGTAATCTCACTCTCGGAACCAACCACACGTGCCGTATTTGTTGACTATGCGACCTCGGTTGGTGGCGTCACCTATCCCGCAACTGCAGGCGAGGACTTTACCGCGGCAATCGGCACAGCTGTGTTCCTGCCGGGTGAGACCAGTAAGACCATTCAGGTTGAAGTGTTCGGTGATCGATACATGGAAAACCACGAAGAGCTCAATTTAGTACTCAACAACCCTGACGGCGTAACAATTCTTGATAGCACAGGAATTGGTGTTATTGAGGACAATGAAACGTGGTCGATTGGCATGCCTCTGGATCTTGGAACGTACGTTTCTCCGGTACAGGGAAATGCGGTTGGCATGATGGACATGGTCTATGCATCTGATCGGGGTATGGGATGGGTTGCAGGAGCAGATACCCTTACATTTGAAGACAGTGGTGTCGGAACTGATTTGCGTCGAGACTACGCATTGATAGAAGACTCGACGTTCCAAATGCAAACTGGATCTGGCCGGTTCATTGTTACATTGGGATTTGGCGGCGACCTCGTCAATACTCATGACAACATTCGTGTCTGGGTACAAGGTTTGCCCGTCGATATTGTCACCACACTGCCCGGCGAATACAAAGTTCGACGTTACCTGGCAGTAGCCAGTGGCGGCATGGTTATTGTTCGAATTGAAGATATGGGGTGTTACTGACAACGCAGCGGTTGCCTCAATGGTCTTCCAACGCACTCGATTGTTCAACGGTGGTGCTCCAGGTGAGATGAACGGCGGCGACAAAAGGATGATGGTGGCGGCATCAAAGGGCCTAGCCGCATGATCGCAAGTGCCTGTTTCATCGACCTTGACACTTGCTCGAGCAATCGATGTTGGTGAGGCGTCTGTTGGATCTCTGGATTCGCGGTACGAACGAGTGGTCGCTTCTGCCGCAACCTCGGTGGTTTCGCCTTTGGAAGCGATTGATCGATCCATCCAAGAACTATTTGCATAGCCTGATCATTGTTGCAATGGCTTCAAAAGCCATTCAGCGGAAGATACTTGCCGCCTTGTGCCAGTCAGGCCCAAGGCGGTTTTTACTTGCCCCAGCGTCAGTTTGTCCGTATCCGGTTCCCGGAATGACCCAAAGTGTTTACCATGGGGGGCTAATTGTTGCGATATAGCCGGAGGTCGATTGGGCCCTTTCCGGAAGACTAAATACATGGAAAACCGTACCGTTCACGGAGACTCAAATGTCAAAAGAGCCCGAATCAGCCCCAAATGTGTTTGACGTTGCCCGAGTTCGTCAACTGATTGAATTGATGAACGAACACGAGCTCAACGAGATCGAATTACGACAAGATGACAAACGGATCAAGTTGCGGAAAGGCGGTGACGCCCCAAGTTTGGTTGCCATGCCAGCAGCACAGGCCTCTGCTCCTGCGTTTACGGCAGCTCCTGCAGGTGCTCCGACAGAGGCAGCGACTCCCGCGGACTCCCAGGCAGACAACTCGATTTTTATCAACAGTCCTATCATCGGCACGTTTTATTCACGCCCAAAACCCACTGCGGCGTCGTTTGTAAAAGTGGGCGATGTTGTCTCGCCAGACACAATAGTTTGCATTGTGGAAGCAATGAAAACGTTTAACGAGATTCCTGCTGGTGTTTCTGGGAAGATCACTGCTGTTCTAGTCAAGGACGAGGAAGCCGTCGATGTGAACAAGCCTATGTTTAAGGTCACGCCGTCCTGATCGGGCAACCCGTTAGTCAATCATTACCAAGGGGCGGGCTCGAAAATAGTTCGTCCTTTGTTGTTTCTCTTCAACATCCAAACTTGACCGGCAGATAGCGTTATGTTCAATCGAGTTCTAATCGCAAACCGTGGTGAAATCGCTTTGCGAATCATGCGTGCGTGCAAAGAATTGGGGATCGAAACGGGTTGCTGTATTTTCCGAGGCCGATAGGAACGCCAGTTATGTTGAGCTTGCCGACGAGGCTTATTGCCTAGGTGGACCACGAAGTGCCGACAGCTATTTGAAAATCCGTGAAATCATCGCAGCAGCAGAAGTAAGCGGTGCCGAGGCAATTCACCCCGGCTTTGGCTTTCTATCGGAAAACGCTCACTTCAATGAAGTCTGTCGAGGGTCTGATATCGAATTTATTGGCCCATCTCCTGAAGCGATGGAAAAATTGGGCGACAAAAACACTGCTCGCAGCATGGCAGTCAAGGCAAAAGTCCCCGTCGTGCCAGGCAGTGCAGGACTGATTGAATCCGTTGATGAAGGCTTGAAATCGCGCGTGAAATTGGTTTCCCAGTTCTAATCAAAGCTACTGCCGGTGGCGGTGGCAGGGTGCGGATTGCTACCGAAGAATCAGTTTTCGAATCCTGTATCGAGCAAGCGATGCAGGAAGCTCAAGCTGCGTTCGGAAATCCCGGCGTATACCTTGAGAAATTCATCGACAAACCACGACACGTTGAAGTTCAGGTGATTGCCGACCAACACGGAAATGTCTGCCACCTTTGGGAACGGGATTGTTCCACTCAACGCCGACATCAAAAATTGATCGAGGAAAGTCCATCGTCCACACTGCCAGATAAAGTTCGCAAGGAACTATGCGAATCCGCGGTTCGAATGGTTCGCGAGGCCGATTATTACAATGCCGGAACGGTCGAATTCATCGTGGACCAAAACGACAACTTCTATTTCATCGAGGTCAATGCAAGGATTCAGGTCGAACATCCTGTAACAGAAATGGTGACGGGGATCGATCTGATCAAACAACAATTGCGTGTGGCCGCGGGAGAGAAACTTCCCTTTCAACAAAAAGACATCGTATGCCGCGGAGCAGCCATTGAGTGCCGAATCAACGCAGAGGATCCAACCAAGAACTTTCAGCCTTCCCCTGGAACCATTGAAAGTATTTTCGTGCCAGGAGGATTTGGTGTTCGCTGGGATTCGCATACTCACGCAGGCTATTCTGTGCCTCCCTACTATGATTCCATGGTAGGAAAACTGATCGTGCATCAACCGACCCGCGAGGAAGCAATTGCGTGTATGACACGATGCCTGAGTGAATTGAGAGTCAAAGGCGTAAAAACAACCGCCGACTTCCAAAAGTCGATTCTCGCACATCCCGACTTTGTCGAAGGGCGTGTGGATACCAAATGGGTTGAACGCATCCTACTTGCAAGCAAATAGCAGACGATTTTGCTCGTTTGCTATTTCCAGTTTTTTACTGATGTTTGCCGAACCAACTCTTTTGACCCATTCCGCAGTAAAGTCAACGGGTCATCGGTTGAAAGCGTATGCCGTTAAAATTAACAACGCTTCCTCGTGAAACAAACCCAAGTCGACAATAAAAGTCAACTGCGTTTAATGATGCATTGACCGTAATAATTGTTGACTGGCACCTGGAAACCGCAATCTGTTCCAGTTTTTCAAACAACTGCGTGCCGAGACCGCGATGCTGACATTGAGCGTCAACGTACAAGTGATACAGGTGTGAAGGAGGTCGCAAGACACCCACGCCGACCAATACACCGTTTTGCTCCGCCATGAGATGTGGCCAGCCGTCATCAAGTCGTTTCCTGGTTTCTGCTGGAGTCATCGACTGCAACAACAATTCCAGGGCACCCGTGTTTAAGGTTGGAGCAATATTTTTCGAGGTGCAACGTGAAACCAGGTCTGAGGCTGATTGACAGTCGCTAGAGCACGCGAATCGAAATGCAACATCCATAAGAATTTTTCAACGAAGATTTCTGCCTGTTCGTCTTTCACCCCAAACGATCTGGTTCATTTTCGTGAACGGAATAGTCGTTCAGCAAAACGTTTGATGTATTCGTCTGAGTTGGGGCTTTCACGGACACTCTTTAGCCATACATCGGAAACGATGTCTTCCATCCCCAGGTCAGTAATTGTGTTTACAAGTAACTGCAACGACGCCTTATCCATTGCACTGTCAAGCAATTCGGTGAACTGGGCTCTGGCTAAATCGGCTTGCTTCCGTTCCATATTTAGAGAAGCAATCATGATGGCATTCGTTGCATGTTCATTATCAACGCCCAGCTCACCAACTCGTTTGTCGGAATTCAGCTCTGGAAAGGCCCGCATCGCGACAAAGGCCCAATAACGGAGAACCGGTTCGGAGTTAGCAAGGCGATCGTCCACCCACTTTGCAAGTGATTCTCGATTTGAAGTGGCAATAAATGCTGCTTCAATATAGTCCTCAATTTGTTCGTGCTGGAAGGCGCTGGATGACGGCTCGTCAGAGCTCGGCTGTGAATGCAACATACCCTCCGGGATTGCTCCCAAGTCGTGATATTCGACCATGATCGCCTTTAGTTTTTCACGCATCAGGGATAACGTTTCAACGTGTTCTGCGGATGCAGCAAGATTGCAGGTTTCGTCTGGATCGGCGTCCAGGTCATACAAGTATTCTATGGGTTGTGGCTTCTGCCAAAGTTCTAATTCGGGGCCATCAATGGTCCCATTCACCGCAGCCTCCTTCCACGCGGCCCACGATTCCATTTGCAATGGATAGTTGCTGTACGGGGCCCCCGGCATGAACGGCGTGAAGCAACGGATGTACTTGTAGCGGCCATTGGTGATGGCACGTCGCATTCCCGGAATCTCATCGAACCGATCAGCGTACAAGAATACACAATCGTCTTCGAGAGCTGGCGTCCGGTAATCGCCGAGAAAGGATCGTCCCTGCATCTGCGGAGGTTTCGTTACACCCACCACTGATAAAAGTGTTGGCGCGAAATCAACAAAGGAAACTAATTCGTTGGTTGACGAACCAGGGACGAACGGCAGCAGGTGTTGATACTTGGCGGGCGCGTGAACGATCAACGGAACGCGTACTCCAGAGTCCTGAAGATAGCGTTTACCTCGCGGTGTCGGACCTCCATGGTCCGAAAAATAAAAAACGATCGTTTCGTCTGCCAAGCCCAATGCCTCCAGTTCGTTCAAGAGTTGCCCCACCTGTTGATCAAGATGAGTCATGATGTCGTGGTAAATGGCAAAGTCGGCACGGACCTCCGGTAAATCTGGAACATAACCTGGCAAAGCAACCGCTTCCGGAGCGATTCGAGGTTTTGGTGGAATCAGGTTTCGATTCCGAGCTTGCTTAATCCGGGGTGGAAACAACGAGCTTTCATGGCTGATGGTTAAATTAAAAATTGAAAAAATGGTTTGTCGGCGGGACGGTTTTTATAGTGTGCCTGATTTGAGCATTCATCCCAAATCGCTTTGTCGTCGCCCAGAAATTGAAGTCGGTTTTGGAGCGGTTGGTGCAGTAATAGCCCGCGTCTTTCAGATATTCGACATACGGCCGAAAACGTTCATCAATCGGATAACGACTCCGCATGTGATGCGTTCCCTGTGACACCGCATGAACGCCATTGAGAAGTGTTGAGCGAGCTACCGCGCAAACGGGCGCATTGGCATAGGCATTGCGAAACAGGGTCCCTTGGGAAGCAAGCCGGTCAAGGTTTGGAGTTTGTGCCTGTTCGTTTCCGTAACAGCCTAGCCAAAACGAAGAATTGTCTTCACTCGTAATCCACAAGATATTTGGTTTGTCGTTGGCCGCTGCCGAGGGCCCGAACAAAGCAAAACCCAGCAAGACAACGCACCTGACCAAAAATCTCAGCCAGGTTGTCCGGTCTACAACAAACACGGCCCTAGATTGACAGGCCATTGTATGTTCCCACACGAAGCAGCTCTTTTATTAATTCCGATGGAGTTTGAAAACGCTTGCCCGGGTCCTTCGCCAACATGCGTTGCATGATCAGATCCTGAAACAGGTCGTTGATGGAAAGTTGGAATTCACGAGGCTGCTTGGGTTTACCGTTGCGAATGCTCTCCAGTATCTCGGCCAGATTTTGGCCTTCGGCTGGCGGTTTTCCAGTTAACAGAGCGTAACAAGTCGCACCCAATCCATAGATGTCGGATCGAATGTCGATATCGCCATCTGGCAGAGTGCGCTCGGGAGCCAAATAAGGGATCTCTCCCATGAGTTGACCTGGCTGTGTGATTTGTACGGCATGCTCGTCATCGATGGCTTTAGCAAGCATCAGGTCACCTAGCACGGCGGCCCCATCACTGGTTCGCAACATGATATTCGTCGGCGTTACGTTTCGATGCACAATGTTTTTTTCATGGGCTGTGTTCAACGCCTGACCAATGTCAACGGCCACTTTCCACACCTTGCGCCAATCCAACATATTTTCGATGCCAACGCGGTCGATCACTTGCGAAAGGTTTTCACCATCAACAAATTCCATCGCGG
This sequence comes from Pirellulaceae bacterium, assembly GCA_041399045.1. Lineage (GTDB taxonomy): Bacteria > Planctomycetota > Planctomycetia > Pirellulales > Pirellulaceae > BJ22. The sequence continues at coordinate 497,928 of JAWKTO010000004.1, forward strand.
TCCAGCAATAGGGGCCGGTGATTCCGGCATTGTAGATTCGCATGATATGGGGCGAACGGATGGGAATCATCGTCTTCATCGCTCGCACAAATCGATCACGCTGTTGCGGAAGGCGCGCGTGCCGCGGCGTCAAAACCTTGACTGCAGCTGGACGGTTTTTCTCTTCGTCTGTCGCCTTGTAAACAACTCCTGTCGTGCCAGTTCCAATGATCTTTTCCAGCCGATAATGGTTGATCTTTTCTCCCGCCAGCGAATCGATCGCGCGAATGTTGGCATCGGCATCGTTGTCGTCTGACATTCGAGTTTTCTCAACGTCCGCATCAACAATTTCAACCGTTGAGTCGCCAATGACAAACTGGCTTCCAACAGAAAGTTGAGTCAACTCCACAGGCGTCCCGTTGACCTTCGTGCCGCTGGAACTGCCAGTGTCCTTCAATGTGATCGTATCGCCACTGCGGCTAACCTCACAATGCAAGCGAGAAACGGAAGGGTCATTGATTCGCGCGTCAGCCTGGTCACCACGACCGATTGTGAGGCTTTCGCCAACAGCCAAGGGAAACTCTCGGCCTCGATCCGGTCCATTGGTAACTTTCATCATCAAACGCATATTAAAACTCGCTGCCAACTGATTGACTGAAAACTCGCTCCAACCCGGATAGTCGCCTCGCCTGTCGATTAAGGTTCCTTTATCAACAAGAGGCGATTGTCATTGTCCGGCGTTCCATTTTTAAACTAGAATAACACTTTTCAAAGGACATTCTACCTCGGTGCTTCAAAAACGGTGACGACTATTTCGAGCATCCAAGTAGCGGGTATAAAGGCACTGATTTGAGAACTGTTTGCCCAGATTGCAAAGAAGAAATTGAATTCAGCGAGCGACCGCCGCGGTTTTGCGCACAGTGCGGCGCCCGACTGTTGTTTGGCGAATCGGACTCAAGCAATTCAAATGTTGCCAAGGATATCCCCGTAGACTCGACGGTGCCGCCTACAGGATTCTATTCCAACGCAAAACTCTCAATCAATGAAGTAGATTTTCCGGACTATGAGATCGTTCGGTTGATCGGTGCGGGCGGAATGGGGCAAGTTTTCGAGGCCCGCGAGAAAGAGTCGGGACGACAGGTAGCTCTTAAACTCCTGACCGCCAATGTTGAGCAGGACCAAGAATCCGTCGACCGATTTTTGCGAGAAGGTCAACTGGCTGCGCAATTATCTCATCCACGTTCGACTTTCATCTATGTTGCCGGCGTCAATAACGGCAAACCGTACATCGCGATGGAGCTCATGCCTGGGCGAACGCTGCAGGATGAAATCGATCAATTCGGGGCGATGCCGGTCAACCGCGCTGTCGACTACATTCTGGATGTTATTGATGGGTTGGCAGCGGCACACGAGATCGGCGTTATTCATCGTGACGTGAAGCCATCCAATTGTTTTCTGGACGCGGCTGGGCGTGTGAAGATTGGGGACTTTGGCCTTTCCAAAAGTCTTGAGGGAGATCTCAATCTCACCAAGACAGGGACGTTCATGGGGACACCAAGCTATTCGTCTCCAGAACAGGTTCGAGGAAGTTTGATCGGTGCGCAGACGGACATCTATTCGGTTGGCGCAACGTTGTTCACGTTGTTGACCGGAAGAATGCCCTATGAAGGAGACGCGATGAGCGTCACAGCGCAGATCATTTCGGAACCGCCAAGAGTCCCATCGAAATTTGCAAGCAACATCCCGGCGGAATTGATTCGATCGTCGTCAAGGCGATGGCGAAAACCCTTGACGAACGTTTTCAGAATCTCGAGTCACTGCGAATTTCGTTGCTTCCCTTGCAAGCCAAGGATCATCGCTGGCGCAACTAGGGCGACGTTCGGCCGCTTTTATGTTTGACTACGCGGGATTGCAGTTGATCATTCAAACACTTGCTCTTCTAGTCAGCTTTGCGTATTCATTTGGTTCGTCGTTTACAAATGGAATGAATCGAGAAGCGATTGAATCGTCAACCGATCACCTGCGTGAGTTCAGCGGCACCTTGTCATTGATATTCGGTGTTGGCGGATGGGTAACCTACATCACCTATTTCTCGATTTGCGAATGGCGTTGGGGTAAGACGCTTGGGAAACGCCTTTTTGGGCTGCGAGTTGCCAACCATGTTGGGGAAAAGCCTCGATATTGGCAGGCATTTCTCCGAGCATTCGCGCTCCCAGGCGCTTTTGGCGTAACCTTGGTCAATTCGATCGCCACATACGTTTTCATGGATATGGCCGCCATGATGAGCATGGGCGGCATGGTTTACACTTGGGTGATGAGTGCCATGCCCATCGTCTTGCCTGGCTTGGTGAGTTTTCTTGTGTTCAAGCGTCGGTCGCCAAACATGGGAATCCAGGACCTGATTAGCCAGACAAGAGTTATCGAATTGCGAACAGAGAAAAAGGCTCGTTTGAAATGCATTGGAGACATCAAATTCGAGTCGCTTCCTGCAAACGCTCCCCAACATATCGGCAGGTTTGACATCAAAGGAGTTCTGGCTTCCGAGTCGCGCATCGACACCTATCTGGGAGTCGACAACCTTTTGTCTCGGCGCGTGATCATCTGCACGCAACCACTGTCGGAAAAAGCTGCCGATGATAAATTTCACATGAATCGCGCAAGTAGAAGTCGATGGCTTCAAGGCGGTGAGACGGATGGACAACGGTGGGACGCATACGAGTATTCGTCAGGAGTTCCGTTTTCATTCATCACCAATCGGCAACCGGACGTAACCTGGGACGATATCAAACTTGCGATTTTTGATATCGTCGGAGAACTGCAAGTTGCCATCCATGAGAAAAGCGTTCCCAAGGGAATATCTTGTGACCATTTTTTGATTCGACCCGACGGACACGGCGTACTGATGGACGTGCCCATCAACATTACAGGTAAATTTGTCGGACGTCGATCGAACAACAACGAGTTGGGGCACTCAAGTATTCTGGTCCAAACCCAAGACGCGTTTGGGTTTCTACGGGATGTGCTCGAATGGTGTCTCAATTTGAAGTTTTTACCTCAATGCGCAACAGATTTGATCAATGATTTTCGCAGGCGTCCCGAGGACATCGGTACGTTGAACTGGCTGCACGATCAACTGAATCGGGAATGCAGCCGACAAAGCAACATGGCATGGGATTCAAGGATCGGAGCACTATCGCTGACGATTGGAGCCGAATGGACGGCGATGACACTGCTGACCGTTCCCGTGATTTGGTGGTCGATGCGAATGGCTGGATTTTTCCCGGCTTGGAAATGGATGTGGGCGATCACCGTCTCGGCATTCATTCCATTCGTCATTGGGATACTGTTTCGAGGTGGGCCTGTCTTTCATTTTCTGGGAGTTGAAGTTCGAAACATGCAAGGCAAACTTGCCTCTGGATGGCGAGCCGGACTTCGGAACATGTTAGCCTGGTTGCCGTTTGCACTGGCCTCTTCATCGTTTCCACTATTGATGGAAATCAATTCCGAGATGTTTCACAATAGCCAAAAAATCGTGCTTCGCTCGGAGAGTGAAACCAAACAATCCAATAACACTGAAATTGTTTCGTCGGAAGACATTAACAAGCCCAAGCCATTCGACCCGACAAAAAATGTCGCGATCTTGGACGAGGTCAAGGAAAACCCGATGCAAACGCTCGCAATGCTTTCAGGGTTCTTTATCGGAAACATCGTCTTCGCACTTGGAGCAATCTTCTCGATCTGGTCCCCGGCGCGAGGCGTTCAAGATTATTTGGCAGGCACACGCCTTAATCCTTAGCAAACGGGCTTTCCGCGATGGCGATTCAACTTCAATTTCGTGGTACCGAAAATGCTGTCGTCGATCTGTCGAAGCTAAGCGAAGCGTTTACGAAATCGCCGGATTTGGAATCTCTGAAGAGAACGCTTGTTCCTGTTGGAAACCGTATGGAAGCGTTTGGCGAATTGTTCCAAATCTCCGGTAACTTTTCTGATAGTTCGCAGCATTGGTCGGGAAACATGCGCAACGTCGACGGACTGGGAGCCTGTCACAGCGACGGGGAATTATTCGTGGAAGGCGATGTGGGCAATCGATTTGCATCACGGATGCATGGCGGAACGGTTCGCATTCACGGAAACGTCGGGCATGGAGCTGGAGCGGCGATGGCGGGCGGGATTCTTGCGATCAACGGTAATGCAGGGGACCGCATTGGCGCCGCGGAAACGCCGTCCGGACGTGGCATGAATCGAGGTACGATCATCGTAAATGGAAGTGTCGGCGACTTGGCAGGGTTTCGCATGCGGCGCGGCAATCTACTTGTTTCGAGAATGGCAAAACTCGGCGGTTTTCAAATGTTGGCTGGGACTATTTGTTCTCAGGAACCACTGCTAACAGATGCTGGCGACGAAATGCGCCGTGGCACCATTGTCACACTTGCAACACAAGCTCGTGATGAGTTTCCTAAATCCAGCCGACGATTTTCTTATTCGGGTGAATTTCGGTTGTTGGGAATAAAAGTCTGGCTCGCCTTCATGATCAATTTGCTGGAATCGACTTCGCTACATCAAAAGGGATTTGAGGAGTGGCACGAAGCATTGGCAAAAGCCCAGGATTCAATCTGGACACTGCTGCACGGCGACCGCACAGTCTTAAACAAGGGCGAAATTCTTCTCCGAGCTGGTTAGCTTTTCACGGAATTCACATCGAGTACTTACGTTTTACCGTACTCGCACCTGTAATTTTCTGCGTCCAATCATTCGCCCAAAAGCATCTTGTTTGATGCACAAAGAATCAATGACTCTTCGAAAAAAATATCAAGATGCTCAATTCGCCGGAAAATCCAACTCAGAATTTGGCCATCATCAATGGGTTTGGTTGGTTTCTGCTTGTAATCGGGGCTCTGATGTTAGCTTTCGGGATCTACTTCCTATGGATGGCCAATTCCACCAATTGGGTTCGCGTCAAAGGTGAAGTTGCCAACGTGTCGATCAAAACCAGCATCATCAATGTCGGTGATGCCGTTCACCGAACGACGCAATATTACCCCAACATCGAATATCGATACGCGGTAAACGGCATCGAATATCAATCCGATCGATATCAACTTGGAACAACGCACCAGAAATTCAATTCGAGAGAGGAGGCTCTGGAACATGCGAGAGCGTTTGCCGTGGGCAGCGCGATCGATGTTTTTTACGACCCCCAATCACCCTCCTCCGCTGTGCTCAGTCGCGACACGGATATATCCGTTTGGGTGCCGTCGATTTTGGGTCTGTTTTTTCTGCTGTCCGGAATCGGAATGTTGACGATGTTGAAGCCCGTCCCTAATCCTACCGACGGCGCTTCAATCATCCAAAGTCCAGTGCGTTAATCGAGAATTCGACCAACCAACTCCTGCGGCAATCTGTTTTCGACCAAGCAAAAAATTGGATCGATGCCGTTTCATTGGAATCACTCGCCGGCAAACTGGGCTATTGCTTACTGGCACTTAGGGAATCTAACGAAACACATGTGCGAAGGTGTCAAACGTTACCAAACCAACCACTCGTCGGGAGACTGCAACCAATCAGGCAGCAAGTGCATTTCGTCTTCGGTCGGCTTGCCGGTAAGTGCCCGTGGGCCGTCGGCAGTGATCGCAATCGTATGTTCAAAGTGCGCGGCCAAACTCCGATCTGCCGCAATTTGAGTCCATTGATCGGTCAGTTCCTTCAATTCAGCGGTTCCGATATTAACCATCGGCTCCACGGCGATTACGACTCCGGGGCGAAGCTCAAAATCTTCACTGGCCGCCCATTCTTCGTCATAATAATTGGGCACCTGAGGCGACTCATGGAGATCTTTACCGATCCCGTGTCCGACCATCGTATCAACAACATGCAATCCCGCACTGGAAATGTAGTCATCGATTTCTTTTGCAACCTCGCTCCACATTTTGCAAGTCGCCATCTTTTCGATCGCGAGATGCAGCGAGCCCAGCGTAACGTTCAACAGGTTCTGTGCCGACGAAGAAATATTTCCCACCGCATGAGTGAATGCGGCATCACCGCACCAGCCTTCGAATCGACAGCCGGTATCGACGGAAACAATATCGCCTTCCTTCAATTTCCGGGGGCCTGGGATACCGTGGACCAACTCTTCATTGATGGAGATACATGTTTCAGCGGGGAAGGGAGGTGGGCCACCGTAGTTCAAAAACAGCGGCTCCGCGCCGTAACTTGCAAACGTCTCACGAACCGCGTTGTTTATTTCGGCAGTCGTTGTACCGGGACGTATCAGACGATACATGGCTTGGTGCGCCTGCCAAACAATGAGTCCAGCTCGGCGCATGTTTTTGATTTCGCGAGGTGAACGCAGGACCCGTTTGAATCGCTGAGACGATCGTGTTTGACTCATGACAATTATTGCGAACGGTATCTAATCCACTCGCCCTATTTCTTACTTCCGTTTTGGTTTGTAGATTTCGGTCGCCGTTCCAAAGAACACTTCACCCGCGTTCATGAGCGTTTCACTCAAGGTCGGATGAGCGTGAACGCTTTCGGTCACGTCCCGGATGTTACAGCCCATTTCAATGGCTAGTACCGCTTCGGCAATCAGCTCACCTGCACCGGCACCGGCGATTCCACAGCCAAGAACCTGTTCTGTCTCAGGATCAATCAGCCATTTGGTAAGGCCATCGGTTCGCGTGATTGCCTGCGCACGACCACTCGCTGCCCAGGGATAAACACAAGCCTCGTAATTGCGACCGGATTGTTTAGCCTCTTCCTCAGTCAGGCCAGCCCAAGCGATTTCCGGATCGGTAAAGACAACCGCAGGAATCGCGCGTTTATCAAACACAACATTGTGGCCTTTAATCGCTTCAATTGCGGTTCGTCCCTCGTGTGTTGCCTTGTGCGCCAACATTGGCTCGCCAGCGGCGTCACCAATTACATAAATGTTCGGGACTGACGTTTGCAATTGATCGTTGTGCGGGATGAAGCCCCGACCATCGACGGAAATCCCGAGCGCCTCAAGATTAAGGGAGCGTGTATTGGGTGCTCGCCCCACGGAAACCAGTACGCGGTCATACGTTTCCGTTCCAAATTTGCCAGGCCCCTCAAAGGCCACTTGAACCTTGTCGCCCGCCGCTGAAACGCTTCCCACCTTCGTATTCAAGAAGATTCGTTTATCGAACAGTTTCTCGAGGCGTTTTTGAAGTGGCTTGACCAGATCGCGATCCGCTCCCATCAGCAAACCATCTTGCAACTCAACCACACTGACCTTCGTCCCCAGTTGAGCATAAACGGAACCCATTTCGAGGCCGATGTAACCACCACCAATTACCAGCATGGTCTCGGGGATATCCGCCAGTTCCAAAGCTCCCGTGGAATCCATGACCCGATCCGAACCGATTCGGAAGGCTCCTGGCATCGCAGGAACACTCCCCGTTGCAATCACACAATGGTCGAATGTCAACTTTCCACCTTCCGGGATGGATTCATGCTCACCGCTGATTTTCAGTGTGTTAACGTCAGCAAAACTTGCGTCACCAACCACGACTTTCACATTGCGGCGTTTGGCGAGTTGCCCCAAGCCACCCGACAGCGTTGAAATGACTTTCTCTTTCCTTGCACGCAATTTGTCCAATGCAATTTTGGGCGAACCTAATTCGATGCCCCACTCAGCGTTAAGTTCGTGAACTTCGTCGAGAATTTTGGCAACGTGCAACAGGGCTTTCGAGGGAATACAGCCGCGCAAAAGACACGTGCCACCCAACTTGCCTTCGCGTTCGATCAGGGTGACCTCCATGCCTTCATCCGCTGCCAAAAAAGCCGCTGCGTACCCGCCCGGTCCGCCTCCAATAACGACAACCTGTGTGTGCATTGATCAACCTGATTCTGAAACCTATTCGATGAAACACTTGTGTTTCGAAAAAACTACTCTAACAAAAAAGGCAAGTCGCCCGAAAGAGACTTGCCTTTGAAATGTTCGGCTTTTGCCGGATCAGTGCCACCCTCCAGGTCATCAACTGGAAAGCAAGCCTGTCGCGACCAAAAACATTATCGAGATAGAAACTCGACGACGACGTTGCCATCAACTGGCAGACTGATATCGCTTGAGCCTGGAGCCCCCACCACGTTGATGGTCAACGATTCTGGATCCAGTTTTGCCCACTCGATTCCCTGGCCTTCGACACCAGCCCCGATGATGTTTTTGTACATCGACGCAATGTTTGCTCGAGGGCGAATGGTAATGACGTCACCAGGTCGCAAGACGTAAGACGGCTTGTCAACCTTAACGCCGTTGACTCGGAAGTGACCATGAGCGACACCTTGTCGCGCCTGGGGACGGGTCAAAGCCAGCCCGACACGGCGAATAACATTGTCCAATCGGCTTTCGCACAGAATGAGCAAGTTGTCCGCAGTGTTGCCTTTCATGCGACCAGCTTTGTCGAAGTACCGACGCAACTGGCGCTCACCAAGGCCGTAATAATGTTTGATCTTTTGTTTCTCATACAACGCACGGCCATAGTTCGATGGGCGTTTTGCGCGTGTGTGCATTCCAGGTGGCTGATTGCCCCGCTTTTCCATTGCGCGAGATGCTCCACCATTTTCATAAACAAGCGTCCCCAATCGACGGTTAATTCTTCCCTTGGGGCCTGTATAACGAGACATTCACTACTCCTAACGATACGTACTGCCCTCCAACCGGAGGTTCAGACCGCGGATGACATCAAATTTTCCGGATTTCGAAACCGAATATGATTACGTTCGGTCGGTTTTTCAGCAAGGGGGAAAACAGCTAAATCCCCTTTTTTCACGCTTTTGGAGAATGTTTTGACCTTGGCGGACTTCGGAATCGAAGCCAAAAACCGCTAATCTGCGACCGTTTGGCTCTCAAGGTAGGGCGTCGCCTGCCCGCGCAATTCTTCCGCGTCCCGAAAGATGTGAAGCGGGGTTTGTGGATATTGCTCCGTGAATTTTCTAATTCGTTCGTCTGAAAGCGGCTTGGAGGCCAAGTTGCGGATGAAAACTGCCAGAATCCGGTCGCCATATCGTTTAACCAGACTGCAGTACAATTCTAAATCTTTTTCACCGGAATCGCCCACAAGCAAAAAACGACGGTCACGCAGATCTCCTACCACCTGTTTCAGCGAAGTAATTTTCCCGCTGCGTTTAATTCGTATCATTCGCTGAAGGACATGGTTCCTGAGCCGAAAATAACGCAAATGCACCGAGCCTGATGGAAAGCCATCGCGCTCAAGCATTTCCGAAATTGGCTTTAGCAATTGCCATGGACTGGAGGATACATAGTGGAAATCGACTCCATTGTTGGCCCACTCGTTGTATACGTCGGCCATGCCGCTGATGCTACGAAACGGTCGTAAAAACGTATTCGCCAGAAGTTCCTTGCGATCATTGATCGCTGAATCCTTGATGGTATCGTCGATGTCGGTAATGACAGAGACGCCTGCTCGCGGCATCAAGAACACTTTTGCCGTTTGCCATTCATTGCTGCCCAGACAACTTAGATGCACGTCGAGGGTTGCGCGACCGCATTCCGTAAGACTTGATCGAGCCTCGACCAAATGTGAAGGAACATAAATTGCCTCAGAAAAATGGCCATTCCGCTTGGTTGGCCCCCCGAGCATTGATGTTTCTTCACCGATACGAATTTGAATATGACATTTCTTTGCACCATCACTTACAAAGGGTCGTATCCGTGGGAAATAGCGATCGGAAAGAATCTCTTCTTCGGCCACGCCCATCACATTCCCCAAGATGCGCAAAACCATCCTTTTTCGAATCGTGGAGGAATAGGGAAGCCGAACAACGCCAGCAACAATAATCCGCCAGCGTTCCGAATCAATCTGATAGCCAATGCTCGGGAAAGGGACTAATTGCAATTCGGATTCAACTTTCAATGGAAAATGTTTGTGCCCAGTAATTTACTAAGTCCGACGGTAGCAGGCCGCACTCATACAAAATAATGATTGATCTTCTTTTGTGAGGAATGCTGGAACCGTCACAAATGGCCCACGCAAACCCACATTAACCGTACTGAACGAATTCCCGTACCGGACAAGGGAATTATCGGTCAATCATTGTAGATTTGCACTACGGCTAAAAAACGCAAAAACGATGTCGTAGGCGTATCCTATCGGGAATTTTTTTACAGTAAAATCGTCTGAAATCGCAAGTCGTCCGGAATTATCAAATTGGACCGCTTCCTAAATCCGCTCCAATCGGCATTCACGATGAACAACGATCTCGAACAAATCTCCAAATCCAATTCACCGCGTGTTATCCGACGCAAGAAGAAAAACTCTCCCATTTGGGTGATTTGCGGGATTTTAATGGGTGCACTTTCAGCAGTAGTGGTTGCTTATTTCATTGTTGGCTTGGTGAAACCCGAAGTTCTGAAGTCGCTGGGACTGAATCCGCCATTTGCGGACAATTTGCCGGAAACGACTGTTGCCCAATCAGATGATTCCAAAGGAGATAAGGGCGAGCAAAGTGACTCGAAGTCCGATAGCACAGCAACTAATCCGCAGGATACTTCCTCCAATTCAACGGCAATGAAGTCGAATTCGAAACCCGATAGCGCCCCTCGGATTGGAAACCAACGGCGTCAACAACCTGAATCAAGACAGCCAGGCAACTCCAACAAAGACGACTCAACAGCAAAGAACTCTAGCGACTCCTCGCCTACTCGCCCCAATCCAGACAAGAACAAAAATGAATCAATCAAGACTACGAATTTCTCGAAGTCGAAACCGGACAATAAATTGGCCGAATTGGAGGCGAAGCGTAAAGCGGACAGCGAGAGTCTAACATCGGAAAAAATCAATTTGGCCATACAACAATTTCGTAATGCGAGTCAAAGCGATTTGGAAAAAGCGACGACTGAACTGGACCGAGCGGCTTTAGTTGCCAAATGGCTCAAGCGAATTGACGATTTTCAGTTGAAGCCCGAAGAAAAATATGCAATCGCAAGTGAAGCGTTTGATTTGAGCCTGACGACACCGCGATTCGAAACCACTGTCGAGGTAATTCAATTGCTCAATGGCCAATTCGATATCGACATTCAGCCATTTCTCCAAAAGGCGCTGACTGAATTTGAACAATTGGAAGTAGAACGTGAGCGCCAACCTGAACTTGTGCGTCATATTCAGATTTTCCTGCGTGAAGCTGCTCGTGCCGGCGCAAACAAAACAGTCAACATAGCCGCGGATGCTCTCAGAAAGCAGGCGTCCAGCAATCGCAGCCTCAATGTGATGATCGCGAATTACATCGAGTATTGGTCGAAATATTGCGAATTCTGCAAAACGGGATTGGAAGCAATCGAAGAGCTGAATTCCAAGGGTGATGAGCAAGACAATGTGGAAGCTGAGCAGGAAGCAGCCGGCATGTACGAGTGGTGTGAACAAAAAAATCGCAAGCTAGGATTGGAATTGTTGGCTGATTCAGGAGGGGCATTCTCAGAAGTCGCTAAATTGGATTTGGCAATGGCGCAACTCAACGCCAACACAAAAGAAGCCGCGGACCTTGCGCTGCAATGGAAAAAACTGGCGAACAAGGAAAACAAATCACGACCATGGTTGTCATTTGTTTTCCTGGAACGAGCTGCCTATTGGTTGGAAATCGCCAATGAAGATGGCCTTTCCCTATCGGCGATGGAGCAACCACTCTTTCTCGAAGCAAAGAGTGATTTTTATCATTTGGTTCAGCCTTTGGATTTTCCCGACGACTTGTTTAAAGGCACATCAACTATTGCTTTTTCAGACGGCTCGGTGATGTCCAATGCAAGGTTTACGGTTGAGCCCAACGCGCTCGTCACAGCGACATTTTCAATCCGCGGAATTGATTTCAACGTCAATGCACCATGGAAGGAAATCGATGAGAAATTGACATTTGAATTTTTGCTGTCGCACGATGGCAGGAGTGAACGAGTAACAGCAAGATTGAAAATTCTGATGGCCGTCTGAACTGCAAATTAGTTGACGCCAAAAAACAAAACGTGTCAGGTATCATCATGCTCGATTGAGCATCGTCCCTGACACGTTTCAGCTTCGTGCCGGTGTCATCGCCAAATGCGAAGATCACCGGAATCCAAAAATTCTATAGGCCTATTATCAGGCGATTTCATCCAGCAAGCGTTCGACTGCCAATTCAATCTTTTCCGGCGTTTCATATCGCCCGCTGGCAATTTGCATTCTCAAATCAGCAACCTTGTCCGCGCGGAAATCACTCCCCACGCCATTCATCATCATTTGTGCTTCCTGAGAAAACTCAACCTGATCGACAGGTGTTTGGAATGATGATTGTTTATTGGTTTGAATCTGGTTACTGCCCATTTGGGCTTGGTTGACGTTCCCCAGGTTGTTGGTTGGTTGAATCTGCATTGAAGTCTCCAATCACGGTTAAAGGTCGACATCCGTGGATTCGACCCGTTGTGTTCTGTTTGGCATCTCCGACCAGCTTTGGTTGCTGTGTTCGCACATCAACCCGTCTATTCTGGCCGAGCTGGGCATCGAATTGCTTCGCGATTGTTGATTACCAAATCAATGCGACGCAGCTCGTTGCCACAAATCCATTTTAATTGACAAACCGTCCGTGATTGAGCCTGATGTCTCCAGCATCGCCAAACTCAAGCAATGTTGGTATCGGTCTGCCTGTTTAATTTTAAACTGAAAAATCAATCAAATTCGCTTCACTACGATTGAGTTCCGATTTTCGACCTGGCAAAGGAATCGTGTTGATGCGTCTGCAATGCGTATGACACCTGCTCAGGGCTACGATGAAAACTGCGTGGGCAATTTCCTTTTCGCAAACGCTCAAACTCCTACCGTCGATCAAAATATCTTGTTTCAATCAAACAAAATTTGCTTGACGGCCAACCAATACGTGCTGCACTAAAAAACGGTTCACACGAATTACCAAAATTTTGGTCTGGTTGTCCAAGGCGGACTATAGGGATTTCGCCAATTGGCGACAACGTCGAAATGTGGCAAAGGTGAAAAAATCTGTTACAACGAAAAAACGATTCCAACCATGAACCATTTTCGCTGGGGTGCGTTCATTGGTCTGAAATCAATTTTCGGAAATGGACTTCCGGCCACCATTCGCTAGCGTCTCAGGAAAGACGCAGTCAGAAACGAAATGCAAATTTCTGACATGCGAACTCAATACGCTGGAGGATTCCGATGAAGTCACGTTCCGCAACCACAGAGCAACCCAACGATTTGGTCCCGTTCGATCGCGCTTTGGACCGTCCCAAACCGTTTCTGGGGGTAATTAATCTCGACAGCGAACGATCCGAGTTGGACGCAATACCCGTCGATATGGAACGTTTTCTGGCGTTCAGTTACGAATTGGCCGAAGACATGGCGGACCTTGTCGCCGAATATCGACATGATTCCGTCACTAACCTGCAAACCGTCTGCTGGAACCAACGTTTGCCCATGGACTCATTGCTGGATTACTAGCCCGAAGCGCCAGCGAGTGTGTCATTGGGACACCAGCCCGCAGCGCAACCAAGTGCGTTGTTGGAGATAAAAGCCCGCAGCGCCAGCAAGTGTGCCATCAAAAATACAAAATCCGACCTTCAAACGATTTAGCACCAATCACCAACACGTCGTTCAATGGCTTATCCGCAATTGACCAGCGCATAAAAAAAGGGGCTTGCGAACAATTTCGCTTCGCCCCATTTGATTGTCCCAGGGATTGATTGCTGCTTCTGACTTTATTGCGGCAAGCCAAATTCGCCACGACGAAGTTCCAGTTGCGATTGCAATCGTGACACAATGCTACTGTGCATTTGACTCACGCGGCTTTCGCTCAAGTCCAAGGTCGCGCCAATTTCCTTCATCGTCAATTCTTCATAATAGTACAGAATGATGATAAGGCGTTCGTTACGATTCAGGCCCTTGGTCACCAACCGCATCAAATCATTTTTCTGGATTCGACGCGTAGGATCTTCGCCTTTTTTGTCTTCCAGAATGTCGATCTCGCGAACATCCTTGTAACCGTCCGTCTCATAACACTTCTTGTTGAGGCTCACGAGATTGACGGCATTGGCGTCGATCATCATGCGTTCCAATTCCTTGACAGAAAGCCCCATGTGCTCTGAGAGTTCCTGTTCGGTCGGAATGCGGCCAAGTCTGTTTTCAAGCGTTTTCGTCGCTTCGTTGAGCTTGCTGGCTTTACTCCGAACAAGTCGGGGTACCCAGTCCATCGTTCGCAATTCGTCCAGCATTGCTCCTCGAATACGAGGTACGCAATAGGTTTCGAATTTGACGCCACGACTCATGTCGAACGCATCAATCGCGTCCATCAAACCGAACACGCCGGCTGACACCAGGTCGTCGAGTTCGACACCATCCGGAAGTCGTTGCCAGATTCGTTCACCGTTGTATTTGACCAACGGAAAATATCGTTCCATCAGACGATTTCTCAGTGCTTTGTTCGTCGGATCCTTCTTGTACTGGACCCAGACGTCCTGAATGTCGTCTGCGAGTTGGGCAGTGCTCGCCATGCAATCCTCCGTGATTGTTGCGATAGTTATTTTGGCTAACGGCAAAATGCCGTGATGATTGACGATTTTTGAAATCAGTCATATCCGGTTCGCTGGAGTGAACTGTTTACGACTGAAGTGAGCAGGTGTCTATCAAATTCTTAACAATCGAGTCAATGAAAGTTTTACAATCTTCAAAAATAATTTTGGGGATTGTTTTCAAACGAATCGCTTGTTGCCAATGTCAGCGCATGCCAACGCAAATTCTTCATCGTCCAGTACATTCGCCAAAATTGAGATAAAGCGAAAAAAAGAATCGAAAAGCATCGATTGAATATTCGTTATGCATGCAGAAAAAGTGTGCCGCATCCCGAAACGCGAACGCTCCTCGCCGCGCGAAACGTTGTATGAAAACAAATCCAATTTTGTTAGCGGAAAAAACGTGCGTCAGGCCGCAGAGGAAGTCGCTGTGTTGCCGACGTCGCCGGGCGTAATCTCCGCCAGTTTGTTGATGATGGATTCGTTCACAATTTCATGCTCACCGAGCACCAGAACTCGAGGGTGCATTTCCGAAACGGTGTTTTTCACGACGTCAAAAATTTCTTGCGAGACCAGCAACACAGGGCGATAGCCCAGGCCCAACAGATGATTCCGGCCGGCGTTCACGGCGGCACGTAAATTTCGACGAATGGCGGCTGAAAATTTTCCCGAAACCGAACGTTCGTCTTCTGGTTGAATTGATCCTTCGAGCGAATCCGTGAGCTCGTCGGAAATTCCAAAGCAAGCGATTTGCCCATTGCCGTTCTTCAAACGCTGGATAGTGTGCTCCTTCAATGCATCGCGAACCAAGCCCACCAAGTCATCCACATCACTCCCCGCAACCTTGGCTTCCGCAATCGTCTCCAAAATCAAATGCATTGGACGCAAGCCGATCCCTTCACGCAGCAGTTGTCGCAGGATTCGTTGCAATTGTCCCATGGAAACGACTTCTGGAATCGTGTCTTCCACCAGACGTGGATAGGTTTTCTTCACTTCGTTGATCAGATCAGCTGTAGCATCTCGCGTCAAAAGCTCATCAGCGTACTCGGCCGACAACCAGTAAACCGTCCGCGCGATGGCATCGGCAGGCTGGACTACCAGCATTGCATTTTCCTTCAACTCCGAATCCGCATCGTCCCACATCGCATACGCGGCCCACGGAAGGGAAGCTCGTCGCTGTTGAACAGGAAAATCACCGCGTCTGAAAACAAGAAGTTCTTTCTTCGGGTTCACCTCCGCCGTTACGACCGGATTTCCGTTGACTAAAATTCGAAAACTCTCGGCCGGCAATTGCAGATTGTCGCGAATGCGCACCTTGGGCAACACAAATCCGTACTCGGTTGCAATCTCACGCCGCAACGCAGAAATGTTTTGTACGAGATTGCCACCGCGGCCCGAGTCACAAAGCGACAACAATGAAACGCCAACTTGCAATTCCAGTTGGTCCGTTTCCAGAAATCGTTCCAACATCGGTTCGGGGGGAGGTGTCGCCGATTTTTCATTTGCCTTGGCCGTCAGCACTTGGGATTCATTTTGGGCCTTGGAAACCAGGTATCCCGAATAGGCCAAGATCAGCCCCAATGTCCACAGCGGCATCGCAGGCAAATTCGCAATGGGCAAAACAAAAACAAACGCTGCCGATGACCACAGCGCCATCGGAGAACCTGCTAACTGACGGATGGATTCGACAGGCAAATCGTTGTCATCGGTCCCGCGCGTGACCAACAATCCCGCAGCGATACTGATCAACAAAGCCGGCAATTGACTGACCAAACCGTCGCCAATGGTCAAACGCGTAAACGTTTCGCCCGCCTCGGTCACCGACATACCGTGCGACATGCCTTGGAGCAATCCTCCGACAATGTTGACGCCGACGATGGCCATTCCGGCAATGGCATCGCCACGAATGTATTTGCTTGCTCCGTCCATCGCGCCTTGGAAATCGGCGAATTGACGAAGTCGTATGCGTCTCCGTTGCGCTTCATCGTGCTCGATAACTCCCATGTTCAGGTCGGCATCAATTGCCATCTGTTGGCCCGGTATCGAATCCAACGCAAACCTCGCGGCAACCTCACCGATTCGCGTTGCACCTTTGGTGATTACCAGAAACTGAACCAGAAACAAAATCAAAAAGATGATGGCACCAACCACCAGGCTGCTACCGGCAACAAACTCGGAAAACCCACGAATGATTTCGCCTGCCGCCAGCTCTCGATCCGACGCGCCATTGATCAGAATTAACCGAGTCGTAGCAACGTTCAGCGCGAGGCGACTAAGTGTGGTGATCAACAGCAGCGAGGGGAAGACGCGAAGCTCGAGAGTGTTTTTTACAAAAATCGCCGCCATCAGCAGCACAACACTGACGGTGAGATTTGCTGCCAGCAGAAAATCCATCAACGAAGGCGGCAGCGGAAAATAAATGACGAACATGGACGCTAGCATCACCAACGGCAACGCCAGCCGTAGCCAAGTTTGATTTTTGGGTCGGTCCATCGCCACAAAATCCGTTTTTTTGAAAAAATGATGGGATTCCCTCAAGAAATCCCGAGAGTTTGCCGGGACGGTATCGGAATTCGAATTTTTCGTCCAGCCCGCAATACACCTGTCTTCTGGATTCGTGCGACTTGCCTAAGCTATCTCGGCTTGCGCTTCGGCGATGTACACGGCATCAAGAGCTCAAAAACGACTTCTTGGTTTTACCCGATCATCGAATCTTCAATCATCTTGAGGCTTTTTGAATGATTGCGATTCTCTTTGATTGTTAGCCGGCCAAACTCTCTGTGGACAACAAATTTATGTTCATCTGCTGTGTCAATTAGTGGAACACCACTTTCGGCAATGCAACTGTCACATTGTGGTAGCTCCGAGTGTGCATGTAGTTTTTTCAGCCCCGAAGGTGTGTTCCCCGCGGGCAAACTCTTTTGTCCAGTTTGCGAATACAACAATTTACCCATAAATTTGACTGGCAGTCCAATGAATGGAATCAGACCAAATAAATGAAGTGTCAGCGAAAAGGGTGAATATGCCTTCGATCTCTCGCGTTTTCTCTGACGAACACTATGCGGCTCATATGGTAACTGCGGCCGGTTTAATTCAACTCCGCATTTGTAACAAACTGGTGGAAGCGAATCGTCAGCTCGTAATCGAATTAGCATGTGGTTGGAGTATGGACTTTCGGCCGAGGTAGGAAGTCCGCAATACTGACAAATTCGAGAGTTTTCAAACACTGGATGATCGCAATTCAGGCAGGGAACGACGTCCAGATTATTCCGAGCAAAGTTCACGCTAGCTGTGTATTCTCTGATGAATTGCTCGACTTGGGATTCGTCGCGTTGATGGTAGTGGAAGCAGTGTTGAACGGCTTGTTCGGGGAAACTGATGAAAAGGCGCCGACCTAAATGATCATGCCCTACGATAGGTTCTTCGGCAACCGAAATAGGGGGCAGGTTAGATTCTAAATCCGCTTCATCGACCTTGTGGACAAAAGCAATTTTTTTGATGGTCAACTGGTCCATCCAGGCAAACAGAACAACAAAGATCACAATGAATGGATAAATCAACCAACCGAAGGGAACAATCATGAGGAACCAAAGGCTCAGCAGCGCATTGAACTCGCTGAAATGCACGTGCCGACCTGGTATCGCAATCAATTGCCCCCGGTCTAGTATCAAAGCGATTCGGCGACGTCCAGTTGAAACCAACGGCAAAAAGTGACAGGCCATGCGCCCTGTCACCAATGTGAGTGCGTCCCTAGGTTGGCCTTCAACATGCATCGGAATAGCGAATTGCCCGTCAGGCGTTGTGAATTCTGCAAAATCAATTGCCCTTAGATAAGCTTGAATGCAGTTGATAAATGTAAATACAGATAGTGCACCAAGGTAAATTTTGGCAAACGGCTTCTCGATCAGACCGCCAAAAATGTAGTACCAAGCAAGCATGGAAACGATGAGCCAGAAGACTGCCCCCAACCGGTACTTCCATGCCAGTTTTTGGACAGAATTACGTGAAATGTTGGCCATGAAAGATTCCATAAGCGCGATAGAGAAAGGTTGGTCTCGATCTCCTCGCCGAGCGACGACTACTTGCCGTCGTTCGGTTCCAGCATCGAACGAAATTCTTCGGATGACGTTTCCTTATCCAAGACTTGAACCGAGCCGTCGTAGAATCCTACGATCAATTCTTCACCATCCTTCAGGCTTTCCCAATACGTCACGGCATCATCAACAGAAATATCTTTCGGCTCATACCATTTGCTCGAATCAGGTTTCAAGATCATCATGATCGTGTTCGAATTGCCGTCCAAAACCTCGCGAGGCATTCTCGGCACCTTTGCGGGGCGAATGTACCAGACATCACATTTGCCCGAACTGTCACAGAACACACTTTGGGTAATCCTGGATTCTAGAATCTCGTTGGCAGGGTCGTCCCAGTCTTTTGTCATATCCAATTTGTCATAAAGTGAAGCCTCTTCGACGTACGGGAGAACGCGAGTTCGCCAGCTATGCTCGCCTTGTCCATCGCGAGTCAAGAATGGAAATCGTTTCATTACCGACTCATAATTGTGTACGGCAAGAATAGCTTGTCGTAATCGATTCATTTTGACCACGACCTTAGCCTTTGCTTTGGCTACCACTGCAAAATTGGCAATCGTATCATCAAACCCTTCTGGTTTTTCAATCGTCAGTTGAACCACATCACCGTTGTTCTTACTGTTCAATTGGTTCACGATTGAGGAAACCAACGTAGCCATTTCGGGGGCTTCATCCTGCATATCAGCAACGCCCATTGATGCCCCCATTTTCGCCAATCCCAAAAGCGCTTCGACGCCATTGAAAATGTCCTTGGTTTGGCTTTCGTCGCGCCAGAAACTTGCAAGTCCAGGATCTGATTGCCGGAGAAGCCCAAACTCATGTTCACGTTTTTGATTTTCTCGATCAGCATCAGGAATCCGCGTGCTTCCATCGGAGCTTCGTCGAGCGCTTTTGTCTGCAAGCCTTTCATGAGCTCGCCTTTGTTTGACACATCAACTGCAATCTTGAGTGTGGAGTCAGCCGTGCGTGCCCATGTCTCATCGAGTTGTGTCGTGGCAAGAGTTTCGAATTGTTTATGATTGGAGATGTAAGCAACGCTTCCAAGCATGACTGTCGTATCGTTAAGTTCTCCAACTCGAAAATCTGATGGAGCGCCTGGCTCATTGATACGGTAGAACCCCGTGTCGCCATCAATTTCCCCATGTTCGGTGAACTGTTCCAGAAACGGTTTTTTCGAATCCGCGTCCTGCATTTCCAGAAACACCACAAACTCAACCGGCAAACGTTGTTGCATTACGGCTTGTATCGCTGCGTCATCCGATTCTGGAAGACTAACAACGCCCCAAATTCGATTGGCAGACTTGGCCAAGATCGCAGCACTTGCCGGCATGTTTTCGAACGCCGGACCAAAGGCATCCTCGATCCCAATACTTTCAATGAGCGGCGAATGCCGAAGGGTATTCAGGTCAAATTCAAATCGAACATCCGCTGTATGCTCGACATTTTGTGCCCATCCAGGCACCGCCAACACGAACACAATCAAGCCAAACAAAGGTCGTAGCAATCGAGGTTGCATAAGAGTCTCCCAAATTTTTTTTGCCGTCGCCGATTGAAGCGCACTTTGCAGCCGTTGAAGGTTGAATTTCAAAAGGCGAGTGCAAATCTGTGCGAGTTCAATCCTATAGTATCAGATTCTTATTGATACCGCAGGCAATGCATGGCTGCCAGATCGTCGCTTCGCGTGTACTGGGCCATATCCAAGTTCTAATTTGCGGAAGCACGGATGCAAAAAACATGCCCCCGCAAGCAAGGGCATGTTTTCGTTTTTACAATTCTGAATGGTAGTTTCGCGATGACTACTTGCCGTCGTTCGGCTCCAGCATCGAGCGGAATTCTTCGGCTGTTGTAGATTTGTCCAACGCGCGAACTGAGCCGTCGTAGAATCCGACGATCAGTTTGTCGCCTTCCTTCAAACTCTCCCAGTAGGTGACTGCATCATCGACTGACAGATCTTTGGGCTCATACCAATTCCCATCACTCGGTTTCAAAATCATCATGATCGTATTGGATGTACCATCCAGAATATCTGCGAATTTCTCCGGGGCGTTTGCACTGCGCACATACCAAATGTCGCACTTCCCATTACCATCACAATACGTGTCAATGGTTTCCTGTTTGGTCAACGCCTCATTTGCCGGATCATCCCAGTTCTTTTTCATGTCCAAATCGTCAAGCAACGCGGCTTCCTCCAAGTAGGGCAGAACGCGAGTACGCCAGCTATGTTTCCCTTCGCCATCCCGCGCACTAAATGGTAGGCCGGACATGGAAATGTCGTAATTATGTACTGCCAGAATGACTCGTTTGAGTCGATTCATATTGTTGGCCAATTCTGCTTGTGACCGAACAACGGTTGCGAATTCCGCAACCGTCTCGTCGAAGCCCTCAGGCTTTTCAATCGTTAGCTGAACAACATCACCGTTGTTCTTGCTGTTGAGTTGTTGAACTATGGACGACACCAGGGTCGCCATCTTGGGTGATTCTTCCTGCAATTGAGCCGTGCCCATGGCTGCTCCCATTTTTGCCATGCCAAGAAGTGCTTCGACTCCGTTGAAAATGTCTTTGGTTTGATTTTCATCACGGCCGGCAATCTGCAAGTCGAGCAATTGTGTGCCGCCAAGGTCAGCGCTCAGTTTCAGGCCTTTGATTTTTTCAATCAACATCAGAAAACCTCTAGCCTCCATCGGCGCTCGGCCATCGCATTCGCTTGCAGTTCCTGCATCAGGTCTGCGTTGTTGGAGGCATCGACAACGAGACGAAGAGCCGATTCTGACGATTTACCCCATGCGGCATTCAACTCGTTTGATGCCAGAGTTTCGGCCTTGTCACGCAATTGCAGATACGACTCGGTGCCCATCACAAAGGTTTTGGGTCCGGACATCCCAAAAAAATAGTTCTCAGGAGCGCCTTGTTCTTTCGATCGATAGAACCCTTCGTCTCCTGTTTTCATTGCCGTCTGGTTCAGCCCGTCCATGATTATTTGTTTGGCTTGCTCGTCTTTGAGTTCGACAAAGACAATCATTTCGACAGGCATTTTCTGCGCGAACACCGCTTGCATCGCGTGGTCAACCGAGTCGGGCAAACTCACCATTCCCCAGATATGGTCGCCGTTGCTGACCAGAACGTTAACCCATTCCGGTGCATCCTGAAGTGCCTGGCCCAGCGAGTTATCGAATCCCAGGCTTTGGATGGTCTTGGTTTCTCGTAAGGATTTCAAGTTGAAATCAAATCGTACGTCAGCCGTCTGTTCGACTTGCTGGGCCAAACCAAACGGCGTCATCGTGGCGATGACTAATAGTGTCATGAACAATAGGAAGCGACGTTGCATGGAAATCTCCAAAAGAGTTGAGCATTCATTCGTCATGAATTTCTATTCGCGACAATTCCCAGAAAAAAGCACTCTGCTTCGTATGGTTGTCCGAACTAGAAACATCATCATAGCAAAGCGATCGCGAGTAATGCGAATCCCCAGTGCAACGGGTTGCTGCCGGTTATTTCTCTGATTCAGCGATGCTTGCACAGCCGTTTGCGGCAACCACGATATGGTCGAGTACTCGAATGCCGACGATTTCGCCTGTTTTCTTCAGACGATCGGTTACCTGGTGATCTTCGCGACTCGGCGTCGGGTCACCTGACGGGTGGTTGTGAAGCAAGATGATTGCGGAAGCTGCATCTCGAATTGCAGCCCGGAATACTTCGCGGGGATGAACGAGACTTGCATCCAATGTTCCAACCGTGATTTGATGGTGGGCAATTGGAAAGAGTTTTGTGTCCAGTGTTACGACGTGGAACTCTTCCTGTCGTCGGTCGAGCGCGAGCCTGGCAAACTTTTTCCGGCAATACGCCATGGCCTTGGCAGTACTATCGATTTTTTCTGGAACGTCTTCAAACGCATGCATCGATTCGACAACGCGTCTCCCAAGCTCGATACCGGCCATGATCTGGCAATAGGCGGCTGAGGAAATAACTCGACTGACCTCCCGAAGTTCCTCATGCGATCGACAACGCAAGTCAGCAAAATTTTCAGCGAACTGATTTGATATTTTTTCACCTGCATCAAGTGCCGACTCACCTTGTCGCCCCACACGAATCAGTATCGCTAACAACTCTGCGGTGCGTAGTTCTTTGGGGCCAAGACGCATCAGACGTTCACGCGGTCGATCTTCTTGAGGCGACGATGTGATTTGCTTTCCGGCAACTTGCCGATCAATCCATGAGTGGGGCGAAAACGTTTGGGGGTCTGTTTGCCAGATGTAGAAACGATCGCGTCCTTCGTTTGCCTCCTGCAACAGGCCTTCGCTGGCAAGCTGCTTCAAGACCTGATTGACGAACCGGCTCGTGGTTTCCTCGCAAGCTTCAACGATTTCTTGCGGAGTGAATCGTCGAGAGCATTGCGCTCGCTTGAGAACTTGTTGGAGGCGTTCACGTCGTTGTTTGATATTGGGAGCCGGCATGGCGAAATTTCAAGAAGCAAAGGAAGGAAACCTGGCAGCGATCGAAACTGCCCCAACGCTTCGTTTTCGCTTGCGATCCTATCAAATTCAACCACCCTAGATGAGAAAAAGCTCCATGCGATGAAACATGGAGCTGTGGGATTCGTGAAACAGACTGGGGATTCCTAACGAATTCAGCCTATTTGATGTTCGTAAACGAAAGCCAGCCCATTTGTCGGCGAATATGCTTGTCACTGGCCGAACTCCCAGCCTCAGGGGATGGCTCAATCGGCAATGAATCGCTATTTGACTTCTGCTGATTTGTCCCATCATCTGAATCTTCCGGCGCCAATGTGGGAGCCGCTTCGATCATGGGAGCCTCGGTAAACGTTGGCACGGTGGTGTTAGCGTTCAATTGCTGGTAGGGTCCCTCGGTGACCGGTGGAAGGTCACGTGCATTACTTCCCCAACCGTTTGTGACGAACCGATCGGCTTTATTGTGCGCGATCATTTGCAAACCCGAATCCCAATCACCTTCCTCCAATTGAACATTGTATCGCCCCAGCAAATTGCCACTGACGTAGGAGTAGTTCAACAAAGCACGGTTGTAATCAACGATGGCACGATAGAACGCACTTTCGGAATTCGCAAAACGTTGTTGCGCGTCGAGCAGGAAGAACACCTGGTCCTTGCCTTCTTCGACTCGCAAACGTTTAGGCTCAAGCTCTTCTTGAGTCGCAATGTACGAGTTATATGCGGTGCGAATGTTTGCCAACGCTCGGTCGACTTCGGTGTAAGCAGCCGACAGGTCATGCAGGATCTGTCGTTGCTGTTCCCGCAACACGGTTCGCTCTCGTGACAGTCGCAGCTCGGCATTGCGGACCGCCAAATGCCCTTGGCGTTTTCCAAGTGGCCCCTGCATGTCGAGGCCCAATTGCCAATCGTCGAGGTCGCCACTCCACAAATCATCCACGGCACTTCCTCAGGGCGTGAACGACTACCAAACAGGTTGTCACCGAATCCGCGGAAGCCGTATTGGCCTACCAAATCGAGACGCCATTGGTTGAGTTGTTTTGCGGCACAGAGTTCCAGTTCACGTTGCTTTATCGTCCATTTTTGTCGACGAAGTTCAACGCGACGTTCCAATGCGGTTGCCTGAGAGGCCGACCAATCGAACACAACTGGCGCTACGGCGGGTTCTGTGATCGGACGCAGGATGGTTCCGTCGTTGACTCCCAAACCCAGGAGCCGTCTAAGGTTCCGTTCGGCACCCAGCAAACCGAGTTGACCTGGCGCCGGTCCCCGTCAGAGCATTTTGCACCTGGGCTTCGAATGAATAGTATTGCTGACGGGCCTGAGCCTCTTCGTCTGGCCGACCTACTCCTTTTTCAAATCGAATCTGACGGTTTTCCCAAGTCTCGCGAGCCGAGTTTTTGGCAGCGATTTTGGTATCCAGATCGCGATACGCGTAGTACAGCTCCCAATAGTTTTGTTCGACGTCTCGAATCAAGTCTCGAACGGACGCTTCGAAATCGGCAAGTGAAATGTCACTGCGAATGCGGGCAATCATGACACCGTTGTATTGTCCGGGAACGGCATTCGGGCCGGCGATACGGTTGACGAGAATTCCATTGCCTCGCAATAACGGCTGTCGAATCTCAAACTGATTGACCGTGTTGTAGACGCTGTTGAATCGAAACGAGGTTGGAACACCTGGTATCAAGTGGTTGTTTGTGTAGTCGGTGATATTGCGAACGGCAAAGCGAGTACCGAACGCCGTTTGCTTGGAGAGCTCTGTTTGGAAATTGGCTGTGTCCGTACGGTTGCTAGAAAACAGAGCTTGGAAGGTGTTGTTGAATTTTCGCTCGGTGTGATTGAAGAATAACGAACTAGCGACTTGGGCATCAAACGCGGAAAGTGCTGCTTCGACACTGCCCGTCGGATTGGTTTCGATAATGGCCTGTTCCATCGTGGTCGCAGTCGCCTGCGGCGCGTTGACAACGGTGCCACCCAAACGCTGCAGGACCTTGCTATTCGTCAACGCCATTTGGATCGCGTCATCCAACGTCAGCTCCTGGGGCGGTAACTGCTGGAACGTGGACACGGTTAATGGTGGTCCCGACATCAACGCCAAACCATCGGTGCACTCGTCCTCGCAAATGTCAGGAATCGATATTTGCTGAAGTTCAACCGAACATAGCGCGCACATTTTTCGACTGGCGGCTTGGCCTCAAGCGACATCCTGCCATTGAGCCAGCGAGAGCTACCGAAGCAGCGCGCCCAACAGGAATTTCCAATTTTTGCTGAATTGCACGCGCATTTCGATTTCCTTGGTTTTACAGGAATATCAGGTCCTGTCGGAACAATCGTCTTGATCGTGCTCGAAAATTCAGAGCGTCAACAATAACGGTTTCAACCGTAATAACCGGCAGTATTTGCCATGCGAAAATTGTAGAGGCTGGCCCACTGGTTTTTGGCTGTTAGCGGGTTCTACTCAGCGAGAAAGCGAGGAGTGAAGATTCACTCAGGAAACGAGAATCATGCTGAAACGGAACTCAATGAAGATTCGTGCGACAAACGCAGTTCAAACGCGTTGTGGGAGAGAGTACGAAAGCGAGGGAGTGACTTTAACATCAAGTCGCTCCCTCATTAACGCAATGGATTGCTTTTCGAGACCTGTTTGAATCCAGGCAACTCCGGTCAGGCATTAACGATAGACATGGCGTTGCCAGATCGTGGGAACACACTCGCCAGGTCGACAAAAACCATATGGTGTGTCGCAATCGTAGTAGGGGTCCGTTCGCATTTTGATAGGTGCAGACAACAATGCGCTGGCCCAATGCGCTGCCGCTCGGTACGTTCCTCGCCAGCCACAGGGACCTTGGCCGTAGCGTTCGGCTGCGACGTCTTCGAAATACAGTTTTCGATAGCGAATGTTCGGTGCATCCCATTGATACAAATGCCATTGGCTGCCCACCAACGTTGACCAGTCGTCATTTCGTTCTTGAAACAACTCTACTGATCGATCACGTGGTGTTTTTGCATCAGGCGTATTCAGCTCGATCGACAATGCCTGAATCGGCTGGAACAGCGAACGCCTTGCCGTTTGCTTTCGCGATGTGTCTTTTGCAGCATCATCTTCCTGCCAGCCTACGGGATACAGATCGTCTTTGGCCACCTGAATGTCAGAGACCGGCTGGACGTGAGGATCATTTGTCCGCGATTGAATCTCCGTCGCTGGTGCTTCGTTGTTTGCAGGCGAGGAAAAAGCAGGCAGCGAGATTCTGGCTTGTACTCGTGAGGTCTCAATTTTTGAAACCGTATCTTGAGCTTGCGATTGAAGGCAGTTGCCGGCAAAAATCCCCAAGGTAACCGTTGCCATAATGGTCCAGCGCATCGTCAGCCTCTCCGTTTGATTGACAAGTCGGGCGCAATCATGCAGTCCGACATGTTCTGTATCGGAAGACCAACTCCAACAATCCTCAGGAGGATCCGAAAAGGTATTTGTTGACGTCAACGATAAATGAGGCAAGATCGTAATCGATTTACTGACCCGCAAACTTTACCAGTTGCAATGTTGCGTCGGGCATTTGGCAAACATGTCTAAGCCGTTGGAAATTCCTGAACCACATTTCCCACTTTTCGAACAAACGACAGTTTGAATTGATCCGGTGGAAATCGTTCGAGACCTTCGCGGCGTAGCGCGGGTGCAAAGTCCCGTTCGTACATTTCAAACGACTTCCTGTCAGGAAATCGGTACTGGACTTCAACTTGAATAGGATTTCCATCCCAAACCACGACTTCTGCCGCACGAGCACCACCGGCAAGCACCTGCTCGATATGGCCGTTTTTTAACCAAGTGATCCATTGACGACTGACTTCCGTCGCATCTTGCGAGGCAAATTCACATTGAACGGTGTAAACGAACACTGAACGAACTCCGTTGGAAACGTTACTCGATGAATAACTTGGACATGTTTTCTAGCAATCCGCAAGCGTGCAAATTTTGCAAAACGCCCCCGGAAAAGGGGGCAAAACAAGCCGCCGACATTTCGGTTACTTAAGATTTTACCGATTAGGCAAGAAATAATATCTGCCACCAAACCGTCCTGATTCAGTCGCGCTGCGAACTTTGTCTGAATGGACACGTAAAATGGGGAAATTCGTCTCTTGAGTTTTGCCTGCGGTGAAACGATTCGCTGGACATTTCATAGCGGCACTTTCGCAGTACACCTTGTTTGGTTACAATGAAATGGATGGATTCTGCCGGAACAGGATCAAGGCGAGGCATGCGATTTCAAACTGATCACCCATCCCATTTGTCAAGTTCTGACGTGTGGTGAGCGGTGGGGTGATTCTTTTTTCGTTTAGGGAGTACCTGATCCATGAAGTGTACGGATCATTTGTTGAGCCGTCGGAATTTGTTGACGGTTGGGGCAGCTGGAGGCCTTTCGCTTTGCAACTTTTTCCGAATGAAGTCCGCGCGGGCAGACCAGAAAGACTATGAGTCGGTCGAAGGTCCGGCCAAAAGTGTGATCTTCATTTTTTTGCCTGGTGGGATGGCCCATCAAGAGTCATTTGACCCCAAGCCGTACGCTCCACTCGAATATCGCGGAGCGATGAACAGCATCGACACCAAAATTCCCGGTGTCCGTTTCAATGAACACTTGAAGCAAACGGCCTCGATTGCAGACAAAATGGTGATCTGTCGATCGATGACTCACGGTGAAGCGGCGCATGAACGCGGCACACACAATATGTTCACCGGTTATCGCCCAAGTCCCGCGCTGCAATACCCATCGATGGGTAGCGTCGTGGCGCACGAGTTCGGACCTCGAAACAATTTGCCACCCTATGTCTTGATTCCGAATCTGCCGAACCCTTATGCCGGTACAGGATATCTAAGCAGTTCGTTCGCTGGTTTCAGCTTGGGCGCCGATCCAGCCCAAGGAAATTTCGAAGTCAAGGACCTGAAGATTCCATCTGGTGTCGATGAAAGTCGATTTGGGCGACGCAAACGATTGTTGGAAGTGGTCAACGATCATTTTCGGCAACGTGAAAAATCCGATGCGATGGATGCCGTGGATACGTTCTATCAACGCGCCTACAGTTTGATCAGTTCACAGCAGGCACGGGAAGCTTTCGACATTGCGAAAGAACCGGATCCCGTCCGTGACGCTTATGGTCGCAATACGGCGGGAGCTCGAATGTTGTTGGCTCGACGATTGGTCGAGGCTGGCGTTCGCTTCGTTACCCTGACCTACGGCGGTTGGGACTTCCACGACAACATCCATCAGGGCACTCAGCGGCAAATGCCTGAGTTCGATCAAGGACTTGCAACCTTGATCAATGATCTCGATTCTCGTGGCTTACTTGATTCAACCTTGGTGTGCGTTGCTTCAGAGTTTGGACGTACGCCCAAGATCAATGCTACCGCGGGGCGAGACCATTGGCCCAAAGTGTTTAGTATCGCGATGGCCGGTGGCGGCTTGAAGCGTGGCTTGGCATACGGGACATCGGATGCCACCGCAAGCGAACCGGACGAGAATCCGTTGACCGTCGAAGATTGGGCGACCACGGTTTACAACCAAATGGGAATCGTGGCGGACAAAGAGCTGATGGCTCCGGGCAATCGTCCCATTGAGATTGTCAATGGCGGACAGGTCGTTACCGATTTGCTTGCCTAATGATTTTTCTGGAGCAGCGAAGAGGCACGTGGCAATCGCCAAACGTATCGTCCGGACAAAAACTGTCTGTTTCGGCGGTGGGGCAGCCTCATAGACTGGTTTCGCATTTCACACACGATTCAGAGTTTGAATTCACAATCATGACTGGATTATTCAAGGGACAGATCGCTTGTAGTAGAAGCGGCTTCATCCCACTGCTTTTGTTCTGTGTTTTGATTCTCGTCAACGCACTCTCGGTGGAATCGGCGTTTGGCAGTGATCCCCGGCTGAACGTGATTCTCCCTCGGGGAGTTCAACGAGGCGCCCAGCATACGCTGAGGTTTTCAGGAGAAAGATTGGGAGAAGCGCAGCAGGTGATGTTTTACGACTCCGGGATCACCCCGGTCGAAATCAAGCCTGTTGATGCCAATCAATTTGACTTGGTTGTCGATGTTGCCGCCGATTGCCGATTGGGTGAGCATGTTTGTCAGGTTCGAACGTTGCGTGGACTGTCGGACTATCGTTCCGTTTACATTGGCAACTTGCCCAATGTCGACGAAGTCGAGCCCAACTCATCCCTTGAGACACGTCAATCAATCGAAATGAACCATACGGTTTCCGGAACGATTGATAACGAAGACGTCGACTATTTTCTCGTTGCTGCAAAAAAAGGCGAGCGAATATCTGTAGAGGTCGAGGCCATTCGCTTGGGAGCGATTTTCGATCCGTTCGTTGCCATCCTGGACGAAAATCGTTTTGAATTGGCGGTCAGCGACGACACAGCGATGTTCGACCAGGATTCGTTCGTCTCGATCGTGGTACCCGAAGATGGGAACTACACGATTCTGGTGCGCGAATCAGCTTACGGTGGAAACGGAAACTGTCGCTATCGCCTGCATGTCGGTAACTTCCCGCGCCCGACTGCTGTTTATCCTGCCGGTGGCGCGGTAGCCAGTACAGCGGAACTAACGTTTCTGGGTGACCCAAGTGGTGAAATCAAACACAGTGTGACCATAGATCCCAAATCAACTTTTCGACCTGGATTGTTTTTGGAACATGAAACAGGACTGACGCCATCACCGTTTCCGTTTCGATTCAACGATTTGAGTAATGCGATGGAGGTAGAGCCAAACAACGGTTTCGATGTTGCAGCCGTATCTCAGTTGCCCCAAGCATTTAACGGCATTATTCAGGCTGACGGCGATGTCGACTTTTTTCAATTCGAAGCCAAACAAGGTCAAGTTTGGGAGGTCGAATGTTACGCAAAACGAATCGGTTCGGCCCTTGATCCCGTGATTCATATCTTTCAAGGATCAGACAAAAAAGTACTCGTTGGCAATGACGATTCGCGCGGCCCCGATAGCTACTTGCGATTTGAAGTTCCAGCCGACGGCAATTACTTTGTTCGCGTTTATGATCACCTGAAACGAGGTAAACCGGACTTTGTGTATCGGATTGAATTCACTCCCGTGACCGCAAAATTAACAACCAGCATTCCGCGTGTTGATCGCTATAGCCAACAACGACAATCGATTCCCGTGCCACAAGGCGGTCGTTTTGCCACATTGATCAATGCAACGCGTGAGAATTTTGGTGGCGAGATTGCTTTGTTGGAAGAGAACCTGCCGCCGGGAATCAAAATGATTTCAAAACCGATGGTTGGGAACCTCAGCCAAATGCCTGTCGTCTTTGAAGCTGCCGCCGATGCGGAATTGACAGGTGCGTTGGTCGATTTGCGAGCCAAACTGCTCGCTGAGAATCAGGACATCCAAGGTGGCTTTGCCAACAACGCTGACTTTGCGAATGGCGAGCCCAACAATGTCCAGTACTACGGATGCACGGTCGAACGTCTGGCAATGGCAGTTACGAAGCCTGCGCCGTTTTCACTAGAGATTGTTCAGCCGCAGGCTCCATTGGTTCGAGACGGTTCCTACTCATTGCGTGTCGTCGCGAAACGTGACGAAGGTTTCACGGCGCCGATCAATGTTCAATTCCCGTTTCGTCCCCCGGGAGTGGGAACAACCACTCAGGTGACAATTCCTGAAGGGCAAACCGAAGTTGTCTATACGCTGAACGCTAACGCAAATGCGCAACTTGGCACATGGCCCGTGTACGTCATTGGCAATTCTGCCGTTGAGGGCGGTGCATTGTGGACCAGTTCACAACTGGCCGATTTGGTGATCGCCGATCCGTATGTTCGTATCGAGGTGCCCAGAGCTGGCTGTGACCAAGGTCAAACGGCTCAAATTCTATGCAAGTTCGAACAATTGACGCCGTTCGATGGCGAGGCGACTGTTTCGTTACTAGGCCTTCCTCCCAACACTGCCGTTGAGCCACAGAAATTCACCAAAGATACAACGGAACTTGTATTCAATATCCCAACGACAGACCAAGTTCCTTTGGGGCAACACAAATCACTGTTTTGTCAGTTGCAAATCCCTGTGTCAGGAGAGACCGTCGTTTCAAGCACCGGTAAAACAGAATTGGCGATCAACAAACCTGGCTGCTGCCAGTCGCGCAAGTGGCACCGACACCGACTCCGGAGGCGCGCCACAACCTGCGGCAGCGAAACCGCTTTCACGACTTGAACAGCTTCGCCAACGCGTGCGAGAACAGTCAGGCGGTACCAATGAACAATAATACAAATCGATTTCATCAAGCGAATTTGCAAGAGATCACCATGTCAAGATTTTTTTCACGGATTGCGATTGTTTTCCTGACTGGGGCTGTCGTCTGCGGAAACGTTTTCTCAAACGTGGCTTCGGCGAATCTGTCGGCGCTGCCCCTCACGTCCATTACCGACGACGATGACAAAAACGACGATGACAAAAAAGGGGACGAAGCGAGTGCAGAAACGGCTTCGCCTGCCATAGCCGAACCGGCGGCGACTCCGAAAATGACAAACCTTGCCGTATTCCCACAGCAAGTGACATTGAACAATGCGATGGACCAACAGGGAATCGTGGCACAAGTTGCTTGGTCGCACGGGACGACATCTGATGTTACAGCAAGTGTGATGTTAGAAATCGCTGATCAAAACATTGCCAAGCTGGACGGAACGACTGTTGTTCCCGTGGCCGATGGTCAGACATCCATGACGGTCACATTTGAGGACTTCACGATTAATATTCCGGTTACTGTGAGCAATGCAGGAGTTACGCCTCCGATTAGTTTCAAAAACGATGTGATGCCCGTGTTCTCAAAGACCGGCTGTAACTCGGGCAGTTGCCACGGCGCAGCACGCGGCAAAGACGGCTTTCGACTTTCGCTGTATGGCTTTGACGCCAATGGTGACTATGAACGCTTGACACGAGAGCTGCCGGGTCGACGAATCAATCTAGCCATTCCTGATCAATGCCTGCTCGTAAATAAAGCCGTCGGAGAAGTTTCGCATTCGGGTGGAAGTTTGATGACTCGCGAAAGCGAATACTATCAAACAATCATGCGCTGGTTGCAGTCAGGTGCACCCAACGACAACGGTCCAGTTCCCGAAGTGACCGGAATTGAAATCTATCCCAAGGGCGGTGTACTCGATGGCGAAGGAGCAACCCAACAAGTGCGAGTGCGAGCGAACTATGCCGACGGAACCAATCGTGATGTTACCTCGCTGGCCTACTTTATGACCAGTAACGACAACTCCGCTTCCATCGATCAATTGGGAAATGTGACCGCAAAGAATCGCGGCGAAGCGTTTGTGATGGCGCGATTTGACACACATACCGAAGGCGTTCAGTTCATTGTGTTGCCCAAGGATATTCAATTCCAATGGTCCGATGCCGAACCGGCAAACTACGTCGACGAGTTGGTGAATACCAAGTTGCAAAAGCTGCGAGTCAATCCTTCGGAGTTGTGCACTGACGAACAATTTTTGCGACGGGTCTACTTGGATATCGCCGGGCTGATTCCGACATCGGAAGAAATCGTTGCGTTTGTCGCTGATCAGGATCCAGCAAAACGTTCCAAGGCCATTGATCAATTACTTGAACGCAAGGAATTCGTTGAAGTATGGGTGATGAAATGGGCTGAGTTGCTGCAAATGCGTTCGACCAACCTGGTCAGCTACAAGGCGACGTTGCTTTATTACAACTGGTTGCAACAACAGATCTCAAGTGACGTGCCCGTTGACCAGATGGTTCGAAATTTGCTGAGTTCCGAAGGGGGAACATTCACCAATGCGGCAACCAATTACTACCAAGGTGAACGTGACACGCTGAAGGTCGCTGAAAACGTTGCCCAAGTATTCATGGGAACGCGAATTCAATGTGCTCAATGTCACAATCACCCGTTTGATCGCTGGACAATGGGCGACTACTACCAGTTCGCAGCGTTCTTCTCTCAGATTGGACGCAAAAATGCGACGGACCCACGCGAACAGATCGTGTTTAACAGCGGGGGCGGAGAAGTTCGCCATCCAGTTACCAATGCGGTAATGGCACCTAAATTTTTAGGGGGCGAACAACCCGATGTTGCGGGCAAGGACCGACGCGAGGTGCTCGCAACGTGGCTGGCTTCCAAGGACAACCACATGTTCTGTGAGAACCTGGCGAACGTCGTTTGGGCACACTTTTTCGGGCGAGGGATCGTTCATGAAGTCGACGATGTACGAGTCAGCAATCCACCATCCAATCCGGAGCTTCTCGCTGAACTCGGTCGCAAATTCGGCGAATATGATTTCGACTTTAAAAAGTTGGTTCGTGATATCTGTAACTCACGCACCTATCAACGCTCTACGTTGGTGAACGAAACAAATGTGGACGACCTAACCAATTTTTCCCACTCGTCCTTGCGTCGAATTCGCGCGGAGGTGTTGCTGGATGTGATTAGTCAGATTACTGAGACCGAAAACAAGTTTCGGGGCCTTCCGATCGGGGCACGTGCCGTTCAAATTGCCGATGGCAATACATCAAACTACTTTTTGACGACGTTCGGCCGAGCGAGTCGTGAGACCGTTTGTTCCTGCGAAGTCAAAATGGAACCAAACCTTTCGCAGGCGTTGCATTTGATCAATGGTGATACGGTGCACGCAAAAATTCAGCAAGGCAAAGTGATCAACAAAATGCTGGAGGCCGGCAAGACGCCTGAGCAAGTGATCGAGGAACTTTATCTGCGAAGTCTGAGCAGGAAGCCAACGGAGCAGGAATTGTCCCAACTATCGCAGGAAGTCGCGGCAGTTGAGGAAAAAGTAGGCATTCTGGAAGATATCTTCTGGTCGTTGCTTAATAGTCGTGAATTTGTGTTCAATCATTAATCGAAATGATTGGCCACGCTACGTTAGTATTTCAAAATTCGGGTTTTCAAAAACGAATGTGCAACTTGAAGAACTTATCGGTGTTTTGGTTGGCCGTAGTCGTGTTTGCTTGTGGAGCAAGTCAATCCCAGGCTTGGGACGACGCCGAGAAGATCACGTTTGAAGATCATGTGAAGGGTGTCTTGCGCCAGCGCTGCGCTGCTTGTCATAGCCCAGACAAGAAAAGTGGTGGGCTGGATTTGACGAATTACACGGCGTTGATGCAAGGTGGCAGCTCGGGAGCTTCCGTCGAGCCCGGTGACGCAGACGGCAGCTATCTGTTTATGTTGGTGACACATGAGGAAGAACCCGTCATGCCTCCAGGCGGCACAAAAATCCCCGACCCGGAAATCGAGTTGCTGCGAAAGTGGATCGACGGCGGCGCGTTGGAAAATAAAAGTAGCAAGTCGCGAGCAAAGAAAAAAACGTTTGACATGGCGATGACCGGCGAAGCGATCACGCGGCCAGAGATCATTCCCATGCCTCCACATCTGCCAAAAGAACCCGCTGTTCACACCACGCAGGTATCCACTGCAACGGCGATGGCCGTCAGTCCATGGGCACCGATCGCAGCGTTGGCAGCGCCCAAACAAGTGCTGTTGTACAACACGCAAACTCTGGAAATGGTCGGAGTCCTCGACTTCCCAGAGGGAACAGTAAACGTCCTGCGATTCAGTCGCAATGGACAGCTGTTGCTTGCAGGAGGTGGTCAGGATGGTGTCAGCGGAAAAGTGGTCGTGTGGGATATCACCACCGGACGGCGGCAGATCGAGGTCGGTGATGAATTGGATACGGTGTTGGCTGCTGACATTAGCGGTGACCATCGATTGATCGCATTGGGTGGCCCCAAAAAAATCGTTCGGGTGTACTCGACTGAAGACAACAGTCTTGTCTACGAACTGAAGAAACATACTGACTGGATTACTTCAATCGCGTTTAGTCCCGACAGCGTTTTAATGGCCAGTGGTGATCGCGCCGGTGGTGCAGTCGTTTGGGAAGCACCGACCGGTAATTTCTATCTGGACCTACGAGGGCATACCGCAGGAATCACTGGTTTGAGCTGGCGCGCTGACAGTAATATCCTTGCCTCGGCTAGTGAAGACACGACAGTCAAACTGTGGGAAATGGAAAATGGCGGGCAAGTGAAAAGTTTCAATGCACATGCAGGCGGCACGCTTGCCGTGTCGTTCAGCAACGACGGACTCCTTGCAACCAACGGGCGTGACAAAGTTTCCAAGGTATTCAATCAAAACGGTGAATTGCAAAAGCAATCGCCTGCACTGACAGATATCGGTACAGCCGTTACCTGGTGCAATGAAACAAAACGGGTCGTCGCTGGAGACTGGACCGGGAAAATTGCCGTTTGGAATCCTGCCGATGGAGCAGTGATCGGGGAACTTTCACTTAACCCGCTACCATTGAACCAACGAGTTGCAACAGCCCAATCCCATTTGCAACAGTCTCAAGCCGAGTTGACACCCGTTGCTGCTGAATTGGAGCAGGTCACGAAATCAATGAACGACTTGCAAGGCCAAATCGTGCAGATGAACGAATCCAAATCGGCGTTGACAACACAAATTACAACTTCCGAACAACAACTTGCGTCTGCGCAACAAACAATGGAAGCCAAAGTTCAGGAAGTCGCAACATTGCAAGCTGAGTTGAAGACACATCAGGATCTGCAGCCGCAACTAAAAGACCTGTCCGAAAAGGCGGCAACTGTCGCTGCGTCGTCACCAAACGATGCTGAGTTGAAGTCAACGGCAGAAACATTGGCAAACAAGCTCAACACGATTGATGCCAGAATCAGTGAATTGGGGACCAGAATCGCAGAACTTTCAATGCAAAAAGCGTCGACGGAACAGGAAATTTCCGCGATGACACAAAAACTTGCGGAAAACAAAACACAAATGGAATCGATGGCCACTCAAATAACCCAAATGGAATCGCAAATGGAACCTTTGAAGGTGGCGGTGGCAGAAAAGACCGGAATTGTTCAGCAGTTGCGGCAAAAAGTTGACGCTGCACAGGCAATGTTGACTCAGTGGCAAGGCGAAGTGAGTTTCGTCGATAACTTGAAAGCGATTGATATCAAAATTCAAGACGCTCAAAAATCGTTGGATGACAAAGCGCAGGTTCGTCTGACGATTGAGCAAAAACTGGCGGAGCTTCAATCACAACTGGAGGCAGCGAAAGCCGCTGAGTCATCGGCACAACAGGGACTGGATGCAGCCACCTCGGAACGCGATCAACTTCAGGGCATCGCTCAATAAGCCACTTGAAAGGTGGCGGGAGTCTTTTTTCGTTCGTATGAATCGGTCGCTTTCTCTGCGTATTGATTGGTCATTATCTGATTGGCGTAAGTAAATGAAAAAAAGACTTCCGACCCGCTTTGCATTTTGCTTGTTGCTCTGCGGTTTTGCGGCAATGTTTGTTTCTTGCAATGGTCCGAAACCTAATGGTTCGAGCGTGTCGGAAGAGTCGCCATACATTTGTGTCGACAGCTTTCCGCTATTTTCCATGGTGCAAGATTTGGTGGGCGATTCCGTGGCTGTTCGAATGCCCTGCCCATCGGGGACGAACCCGGCCGATTGGACGCCGACACCGACCGACGTTGCCGTTTTTCAAAACGCACGGCTGTTCCTATTTAACGGCGCCGGCCTTAGTCCTTGGGTGGAAACCGTTAGCCTTCCCGAGTCCAAACGATACGATACCTCGCAGTCCTACGAGAATCGACTGTTGACCAACGAAGACATGGTCACGCATTCCCATGGTCCAGAGGGGGCCCATACGCATGGACAAATTGCCTGCACAACCTGGCTCGATTTCGAATTGACACAGCAACAATTGGATTCGGTAGCCCAGCGACTTGCACTGGATTTTCCCGAATTGAAAAATCAAATCCTGGAACGCCAAGAGAGACTGAACGAACGCCTCGGCAGGTTCGATCAATCGTTGTTGGCCCAAAAGGCGAAGTTTGCATCGACGCCGTTGATTGGTTCCCATCCGGTTTACCAATACGTTGCCAATCGGTATGGAATGAATTTGCCTTGCGTTCATTGGGAACCAGGAATTGTCCCAAACGCCGCTGAAATCGATCGATTGGAGAAGCTCATCGCTGAAACCAACGCCAAAACGATGATTTGGGAAGGTGATCCTGAAGGCGAAGTTCGAAAAATTGTTGAAAATCACGGTATGAAAGTCGTTGTTGTCGATCCGCTCGCCGCACGACCGATGAGCGAAAATGCGAATTGGTTTGACTTGATCGAGCTTCAAGTGCAACGACTGATTGAAGTCGCAAACGATTCAGTCGAGTAGCCAGCAAACGGACGGTATTCTTCAACATGGCTTCTGGTCTGAAACTCCATTCCTAGCCGACGGCAAATCTTCCACAACAGTGTTCAAGTTGCCTGTGATATCCATTTCCAATAGCCTGACTACGGTATCGAAGGCGGAAGTAATTCGAGCTTGAAAACGTTGTCCCATCAATCAACTCACATGACCCGAACAATTGGAACAATCGCCAAAGTTTAACTAATGCGTTTGAGGCGATTACTCGTGCGAAGATGGTCGGGTTATTCCTATTCTCCAAGTCCGCGTGCCGGAATTCCTGACGTTCTGGTGGAGTCGTTGCGATTGGCGCGATTTGTCTGACGATGACTACAGTAGACGTTGTCAGGATCCTGCAGGTCATAGGTCATATATCTGTGGTGGCTTTCAAAACGAAGTCACGGATTCTAACGTCGCGTTACGCAATCGCACCAGCCATGACTTTGCCTGAGGCGTTTGTATTACCAGGACAGAAACCAAGACATTTCGGAACCGCAGAGTGATCGGTCCCATTCGATGGATAGGGAAGCCTTTCATCGAAGCCAGTCTGCTCAAGCGAACTACTTGCAATTCCAGGAGTTTACGATGAAACGATATTGGTTGTTTAGCCTCGGCTTGCTTGCCGCGTCGGCATGGACGTCCACGGCAACGGCCATTCAGGACTGGTGTCAACCTTCGACCTACGGAAATGGATGTAGTTCGTATACGAATCCAAACTACTTTAATCCTGCGCCCTCATACGCTCCAGCGGCACCGACAATGCAATCGGCCCCGCAGTCATATCCTAGTGGGGACATGGGTTTTAGCAATCAAGTTGCTCCACCGATGAATCCCAGCGTAAATCACGAACCGAACGGCGGATACTACTCAGCGCCTCAGTACTCGGCACCCGCCTACGGTAGCTCCGGAGGATGCGATACCGGGCCAGGTTACGGAGGTGGTTATGGTGCCTACGGTAACAATGGAGGCTATGTCGCCAATGGGGGAGGTTGCGGTGGCTTCGCAACTGGGCCAGGAAACTCAGGATATGCAAACGGTTCCAGCGGCTATGCCAACGGTTCCTACGCCAATGGTCCTTACGCAATGGGGGGCTACGACTCAAGTTATGGCTACAATTGCAATGCGGGTCCTGCCGCCTACGGTCAAGGCTATTCACTTGGACGCAATTACACGGCTCCGAAAACGCGAAACCTGGTCGGTGGAGTCGGTGGCTTGGTGTTCTTTCGAGACTACGAAGACGATCTAGGCCTTTCAGCAAATCCAGGCGGACAATACTTGTTCTCGACCGATGCGTCCAACAATGGAATGGGTGGCGTCGAGGGCTTCTTGCAAAGCCGTGGATGCGGCGGGCGCGGATGGGAAGCTCGTTACTGGGGAATCTACGGAACGGAAGCCCGAGAGTCCATCGCAGGAATGCCGTTTTCGGCAATGCCGAACTTAAGTCAAATCACGCATGGCCCAACCGGACTATGGGCCAACCAGATCTTCAATCGTGCTGACGAGCATATCGCAACGCGAACCAACCGGTTCCATAATGTTGAAATCAATCGGCTGATTAACTCGGGAACAATCAATGGTTTGAGCAGCAATGTTGTCAACTACGAATTGTTGCACGGAGCCCGATGGTTCGAGTTTGATGAAGATTTCGGGATCTGTGCGCACTCCGCAACCTGGTCTCCGATGCGACTTGATTACAATGTCCAAGCCGATAACACGTTACTCGGCTATCAGGTTGGTGGACGCTCAACACGCTGCCTTACTAATCGCCTGCAGTTGACGTCGGGATTGAAGTTTGGCTTGTACAACAATCGAATTCGACATCGTCAAACGATTCTCGATGGCAACTACGTCATTGCCACAGTGAACACTGGTCCATCTGCCGGACGTGACATGGATTATTGGTCGAGCAAAAATGAGCTGGCAACGTTGTCAGAGGTTGACTTGGGACTGGCATACATGTTTTCGAACTCGTGTCGGCTGCAGTTTGGCTACCGAGCCTTCGGAGTCACTGGTCTGGCACTGGCGCCCAACCAGATCCCCTATCGATTCGACGACTCGGCCGAAATTCAACGCATCAAATCCAATAGCAGCATGATTCTGCATGGCTTCTACGGCGGATTGAATTTTTGCTTCTAACGAAGGAGTCGATCAAAGGCATTGGAAAGGTCTTTCCAAATCAAAAGAATTAAAACAGGCTGCTTTGGATACGAATTCAATGCGGCCTGTTTTGTTTTGCGCACCCTTTTTCGCGATTGCCTCGAAACAAATGCAACGCGTTTGGCTGAAAATACTTCGACTATGTTCGCGTAAGTTTTTGGTGGAGTTGAGCCATCCGTTTTTGATGAGCGGGAGTAGATAACGTTTGCTGGCGCTTCAAGATGCGAATCAATCGCTTGCGGTCGACGCGTCCTTCTTTTTCCAGATTCACTAGCGCCATCGACGCATAATGTTTACACGCGATCGGATAGCGGTCGTTTTCAAGCCACGTCAAAAGTTGAGGGATCGCTTCGTCCTCTAATTCCGATGGAACTCCCAAAACACACAAGCACTTGGCAACGGTTCGCCAGATGCCTTCAAACGGCATTTCGTCCCGCACCGCAAACAGAAACGGCAAAATCTTTCGAACCAAATTGGGGGCGGCAACGAGCAAGTCACCAATGAGCCATGTAAATCGCTCGGCGATTTTTGGGTCGCCATGCAACAGGCACAAAAGGCTGTCGAGCGGTATTTTCTCATTGACAATTCGAGCCGCCCAGTCACGCCGCATTACGGCGTCGGATCGCGTCAGGTTTTGTTTCAATTCATCAATGATCATTGTGGCAAACATCGGTAAGATAATTTGAGGATTTGACTACAAAACGGAACACGTCGTCGGAAAATGCTCGTCGACAATTTGCAAAAAGTCTGATACTCCTTCGGCCTTCGCAACCAAAGATCGAAAGTTTCGGGCTCCCGGTTTTCCGGTGGCATAACAACACGCGTATTTTCGCATCAACACGGTGCCCTTTTCTTCGCCAAAACGATCCACGATCAGGTGGTAGTGCCGCAGCATGATTTCGCGTTGTTCGAGCGGCGTTGGATCTGGCGGAATGGGGTCTCCTTTTAGCGCAGCCGCGCATTGTGAAAAAAGCCAAGGTCGTCCAAGACACGCGCGAGCAATCATGACACCGTCGACATCGTAATTCCGGAACGCATTGACGACGGATTCCGGCGAATCCAGATCACCATTGCCGATGAGAGGAATGTTTTTCAAGTAGGGTTTGATTGACGAAATTCGTTCCCAGTCGGCGTTGCCACTGAACATGTCTTGAGCGGTCCGGCCATGAACTGTTAGCGCCGTAGCCCCTGCTCCTTCGACCACTTGGGCAATATCGTTTGCATTGATGCAATCGCGAGTGCAGCCTAGGCGTATTTTTGCCGTGACGGGAGTTGGGGCACAGGCCTTTACGACTTGTTCGATGATCCGTCCCATTCGATCGGGTTCACGCAACAAATAGGAGCCGCTGTGTGCGCGTTGTGTGACCTTGCGTACCGGACAGCCGAAATTGATATCGACAACACTCACTCGGTGCTCATCGACCAAACGCTTGCCAACTTTAGCCATGGTTTCGGGATCGTTGTCCCAGATTTGAACGGCCAACGGGCGAGCTTCATCAGCGACGCCCCAAAGGCGATCGGGGTTTTCCGCCCGTTCATTCAGCCAGACGAAGCCACGAGCATTCACCATCTCGGTTGCTTGGAGGCCCGTGCCACCAAACTCTCTGACAATCTGCCGAAATGCATAGTTCGTAAAGCCCGCCATGGGTGCCTGGAGAATCGGTGGGTCGACCGTCAACGAACCGATTTGGATCGGTTTGACGTCGGGCAAATGTCCCGCAAGAGAATCAGGATTCGGCGTATCAACGGTATTCATATGACACATCATCAAAAATGAAGTGCGTTGCGCCAAGAGTCAAAGGGTGACAACGAGTCGCAGCCAACTCGCCAATCGTCGGCAAATTCGGTAAATTGGCCGTTTAACCAATCACTGGACGCCGTTGCGAGAAAGGTAGTATTCGATGGACAAAATCAAGGTTGCCAATCCGGTCGTTGAACTCGACGGAGACGAAATGACCCGGATCATCTGGGCATTTATCAAGGAAAAACTGATTCTGCCCTACCTCGATCTTGATATTAAATACTTCGATTTGGGAGTCGAACACCGTGACGCAACCGATGACCAGGTAACCGTTGATGCCGCCGAGGCGATTAAAAAATACAACGTCGGCATCAAGTGCGCGACGATCACTCCAGACGAAGCTCGCGTCAAAGAATTCAATCTCAAACAAATGTGGCGTTCTCCAAACGGAACGATTCGCAACATTCTGGATGGTACCGTTTTCCGCGAGCCCATCATTATGAAAAACGTTCCGCGTCTGGTGCCCAACTGGACCAAACCAATCTGCATTGGTCGACACGCATTTGGTGACCAGTACCGAGCGACGGATTTTGTCGTCAAAGGCCCAGGCAAACTGACGATTACGTTTGAAGGTGCTGACGGCGAAAAGATCTCGCACAACGTCTACGATTTCAAAGGCGGCGGCGTCGCCTTGGCGATGTACAACACGGACGAGTCGATTCGCGGGTTTGCACGTTCCTGTTTCAACATGGCCCTTCAGAAAAAATGGCCTTTGTATTTTTCAACCAAGAACACGATCTTGAAGAAATACGACGGGCGATTCAAGGACTTGTTCCAGGAAGTCTACGAGAACGAGTTCAAGGCCAAGATGGATGCCGAGAACCTGACCTACGAACATCGCTTGATCGACGATATGGTCGCGGCTTGTTTGAAATGGGAAGGTGCATTTGTCTGGGCATGCAAAAACTACGATGGCGACGTTCAATCCGATACGGTGGCTCAGGGTTTCGGCTCACTGGGATTGATGACGTCCGTTCTGGTAACGCCCGATGGAAAAACGATCGAGGCGGAAGCGGCCCACGGTACTGTGACTCGTCACTACCGACTGCATCAACAAGGGAAACCGACCTCAACCAATCCAATCGCTTCCATTTTCGCATGGACCCGTGGTCTGGCACATCGTGGTCGATTGGACAACAACACTGATCTGGTGAATTTCGCGGAGACACTGGAACGTGTTTGTATTGAGACAGTTGAAAGTGGCAAAATGACAAAGGATTTGGCCGTCTGTATCCATGGCGATGCTGTGAAGCCCGAGCATTATTTGACG
Organism: Pirellulaceae bacterium; assembly: GCA_041399045.1. Classification (GTDB taxonomy): domain Bacteria; phylum Planctomycetota; class Planctomycetia; order Pirellulales; family Pirellulaceae; genus BJ22. The sequence continues at coordinate 540,466 of JAWKTO010000004.1, forward strand.
ACGGAAGAATTTCTGGCGGCAATCAATGAAGGCTTGGTCAATTCAATGGCCACGGTTTAGAGCCAAGTTTCAATCACAATTGAACGTAGAAACAACGGTGAAGCGGACAAACGCCCGTTTCACCGTTTTTTATTTTCAGGATGCCGGTTCGTTGTTGGTGATGGCACCTGAAGCGGTGCTCTGCCCTTCGTTTGAAGGCTAAATGATTATTAATGGTTGGCCAAGTAACCAATGTCAGCGTCTAGCGAAACGGGAAAAAACAAAACAAATAAACCTCGCAGTGGGTCACTACCCCACGCAACAGAAAGCGTTGGGGCAGCTGCCGGAACAGCGCTGCGCTTGGTCCGGCCTACGTCGACGGGCCCGTGAACAATGTGACTAACAGCAATCGCCACCTTGGCAGCAGGAACTCGCAGAGCTGGCGCCTTTGACGCGGTGTTTGTTTTCACCAATGGGGACACATTGGAGCCCCAAGTCATTGTCGAAGGGTTCGGCATCCGATGCATCCATTTCGGAAACGGGCTCCAGCAACACGAACTGATCGGACAGATGTCCCGAAGCGATCCGGGCAAACGTTTCATGTCCAACAGCCGTACGAACGCCTCGCTCACAAACGAGCCCGGTGTCATCCTGGACAAACGCATAGGGGCCTTTGTAAATGACCGCATGCCCCAAATCGAGATTTGTCTCATCAAGGGGCTTAACCGCCAACACCGTCATCGAACGAAAATCGATCGAGTCGATCGTTTGCCAGGGTTCCTCTTGATAACGATCGATCGAAACGTCAACAAATCCCGCATCCAAAAACGCCTCCAGGAATTTATCCTCACGCCATGCTCCCGAGATACAGCCCGACCAAAGCTGAGCATCATTTTTCATCGCGTCTGGAATGTCTCTATCGGACACGATATCGCTAATGGCCGCACGGCCTCCCGGCTTGAGCACGCGAAAGATCTCTTCAAAGAGTTGGACTCGGTCGCGCGGATTGACAAGGTTCAACACGCAATTCGAAATCACACAGTCGACCGAATTGTCCGGGATCATCGGCGATTCCTGCCGCATCACACTCATCAGATCCAAAACTTTGGATGATCGCTCGACACCTTGCGCATCGAGTTCGTCGATCTGTTGTCCGAGTTTTTCAAGGTCGACGCCAAGGTCCTGGATTCGCCCATAGAAGAAGGCGACGTTATCGAAGCCAACCTTCTCCGCCATTTCCGGCTGGTATTTCCGAGCCAGTTGCAGCATATCGGGATTTCGATCGACACCCCATACTTTGCCGTTTGGGCCAACGATCTGCGAAGCGATGTAACACAGCTTTCCACCGCCGGACCCAAGATCGAGAACAACGTCGCCATTGCGAACATAGGCGCTGGGGTCGCCGCAACCGTAGTCTTTTTCGATGATTTCCTCAGGCAGGATTTTCAAAAATTCCGGGTTGTAATCGATCGGGCAACATAGAGCCGGTTCACGTTCACCTGCGGCCTGGGAATAGCGTTCATCAACGGCGGCTTCGGGTTGGATGACATTCAATTCAACGTTCATAGTTTTGGCTCCTGCTATATTGTTCCATGCATTGTAGCGGCTGCACACGAACAGTCGAAACCGCTCATTGGAGGTGAGACGAAATGGTCGTTTTTGCTGTACGTGCGCCGCAATACCAGCCCGAAGCGCGAGCGAGTGTGCAGCTCCTTAACCAGGACCAGCCGAGCCCTCAAGCGAGTGTGCCGGTTAGATTGTTCACTTGCTTGCGCTGCGGGCTTGTACTTGCCAAGGTATTGAGCGGCTTCGAACAAAATTTTGGTAGACAAACTTCACGCAGCGGGTTGTGACCGGCCGTGTCGGTTTGTTTGTTGATTCGCAAGTAAATCCTCAATGGCCTGCAATACATCGTTTACCGAGATCTGCATCATCGCGTCATTGGAGGCGCTGCGGCGTTCTGTGCGGGACCCGTCTTGAAAGCTGTGTTGAATCGCAATGTTCTGTGAACCATACGCTCCGCTATGCGTTGGCAACGTGGGACCATAAAGGCCGATGCAACGCGTCCCCATTGCAACCGCGAGATGTAACGGCCCGGTGTCGCAGCCCAGAAAGAATCTTGCGTGCTTGATCAGTGCCCCCAATTCAGGCAGCGATGTCTCGGGGGCTTTTCGGGCAACCCCGCAACTGGCCGTGACGATCTCATCGGCCATGACGGATTCCTCGGGCCCAGCCCAAGTCGCCAGCGGAATGATTCCGTGATCCTCAAACAGAGATTTTGCGACTTGGCCAAAGCGTCGACTTTCCCATTGCTTGGATCGCCAGCTTGCGCCTGGGTTAATGATCGCGTACGGCCTGCCGGCAAATTCATCGAGAAACGCATGAATCTCCGCCGTAGCATGTTCTGGAAGTGGCAAGTCCATGCTTGGTTCCGCAATTTCACGCGGTAACGGTAGCTTCGCAAGTAACTCCAATGTCCGATCCACCAAGTGCTCGCGGCGTGGTTGAACTAGATGATTGTTCAGCCAGCGCGAACCCTCCCGTCCGTGTTCACCCTTAAAACCGATTCGAGTCCTGGCACCGGAAATGAAGCCCAATAGTGAACTCTTCAGGAGACCTTGGGGATCCATCGCGGTGTCAATCTTGCGGCGACGAAGTTCGCTTCGCCAGTAACGGATACCTTGGAGTGTGTGCAGCCACTTGCGTGTTACAACGAGCACTTCATCGACGCACGGATGATGCTGAATCAACTGCGCTCCAGCGCGTTCGCAGGCCCAAACGATTTCACAATCGGGAAACTGTCGCTTGAGTTCCACCACCAGCGGCAATGTCAACAGACAATCGCCGATATGGCTGAGCCTTGTAATCAGAATTCGCTGCGGTGCATCCATGCGTCTTGCTTTCGCGCCGCTTGTCGACTATTCTGCTTGCCGACTATTCTTCGCCCTCAACAAGCGTTACCGAATTGATGAAGTCGACATCAGGATATTTCTGCTTGATGTAGTCGTTTCCTTCTGCGGTAAAACGCCCTTGAACTTCTCGCGGGTTTTCGTCGGTGATAAAGATCTTGCCGAAGACGTCCGCTCCTTCAACGACTTTGCCAAACGGAGTGAATCCCATGTCATCGAGCCGACCATTGTCATTCAAGTTGATGAAAAACTGCACGGACCGACTGTTGGGCAACCCTGTTTTGGCAAACGTGATGGTTCCCGGTGTATTTGAAATATCCTTCACCGACGGATCGTCTTTGATGTTTGCATCATCCCAAGCCTTGTTGACTGCTGGATCACCGTGAATTCCAAATTGGAACATGAATCCTTCGATCGAGCGAAAGATGGCAATGTCAGTGAAATATCCGATTTTGACAAGGTTGTAAAATCGATCAGCGCCATTAGGCGACCATTCGCGATGGACTTCCATGACGAAGTCACCTTGGGTTGTTTCAAACTTGGCTTTGAAAACATCGGGTGCAGTCTCGTTCGCTTTCTCAGGGTTCAAAAGCGGGTTGTCGGATTCTTCCTGCTTCTCTTCCTGTTGCATAAAACCTCGGGGCGCCATTGGATTCTTGCCCGTGAATCCCGAAGCCAAACTGCAACCGGTCAAAAAAGCGATCGTCAATGCAATCCATTTGCCAAGCGTCATAGATATTTCCTGTGTTGATATTACTGTGTGTTGTTAGCGTTCGAATGAAACCAGCAAATCCGCAATCATGCAGCTTTGCTGATGTCTTTTCGGTTTAAGGCATTTTTGTTGGGGCGAACGACATCGCGCACCAAGCCGATTTTTTCCCAGCAGACCAACGTCCAGTAGGTCAGGTCCAGCTCCCACCATTTGTGTCCATGCTGCGCCGTTCGCGGATCCGCATGATGGTTGTTATGCCAACCTTCGCCGTTGGTCAGAAGTGCAAACAGCCAGTTGTTGCGACTGTCTTCACGTGTTTCATAATTTCGATAGCCCCACATGTGGGCAGCGGAATTGATTCCCCAAGTCACATGCCAACAGAAAATCGTTCGCATGATCACACCCCACATCATCCAACCTGCAGCCCACTGCATGGCGCCTGCCGCCGTGCCGGTAACAGCGAATCCGATCGCTCCGCCAACCGCAGTGATCAGCAAGGCATGAGCAACGTAAACCCAAACCCAATTCAATCCGCGTTGCAGCCAGAAATAAAACGGGTCGCGCATCAAATCGCGAGCGTACCGATCATATGCCGACATGGTCGACAGTTCACGGTTATCGACAAACAACCAGCCTACGTGTGCCCAGTAACCACTGACCTTGGGTGTATGAGGATCAGGTTGATGATCCGAGTGTTGATGGTGAACGCGATGAACCAGAACCCAACGCGCCGGTGAATCCTGAAAACTGCAAACTCCCAGCAACGCCAAAATGTGCTCGAACCATTTGGGGCATTTGAATCCGCGATGAGTCAGCAGGCGATGGTAGCCGGCTCCGATTCCAATCGATGTGAAAATGTAGTTTCCCAAAAACAGAAACGCGACGCCCCACCAACTGAAAAAATAGGGAAAGAACGCAAACGGAATCGCCAAGTGAAACACGACTACCGGAATTACGTATTCCCACAAGATACGACTTTTCGCATCAACCATCTTTGGTTTTGGAACACGAGGCAAACGTGAGCCGGGGGTTCCATCGTTGACGACATCGAATTCGTACTGCGCTGAATGGTTATGAATTTCCTCAATCGCTTGATCGGGATTTTGTGGTTGTTTCGTAATCGGTTTATTCATGATTCGTTCCGAACGGTCGACGTCAGACGCCGAATACTGACAAGGGACCAAGTCAACCATTCTAAGCCTTCTCCCGCTACCGACAAACGGCAATCCGTCGCATGCATCGGGGAGAGGATTTGAAAACAGCCTCAAACAAATTTCCACATTTCCTTGTTTGGACCACCAAACTCACTCGGCGTGCAATATCGCACGTTTCGCCGCAACTTGTTCGTTTAAGTTTTCAGGGCTCAAGCAAATCAATCTGAAAATAACCGCCTCAAACCTCCCTGGGCCCCCAAATGGGTATGCGATTCAAACAGATGTTGCGATCAGCCTCCGGAATTCAATTCAATCATCAATCCGAAGCATTCGAATATTGACCCAGTCGACATGATCGGCCAAGTCCATCTGTTTGCCTGGCTCTACGATTAGCTCAATGCGTTCAATTCCGTCTATCGCAACGTCGAATTCTTTGGCAAGCGACTCGCCATCAATCTCCGCATTCCAAAGCGGAATTCCATCGCCACGAATCGACACAATGCATGCCCCTCGACCACGAGTTTCAATATCGATACCGACGACTCCACCCAAGCGGTTAAAGCCGCCGTCATTTTCAAACACAAGCCGCGAATACGATTGCGTGCCAATTCCACGACGAAACACTTGTCCCTGAGGTGATTCGGCAGTTGACAAAGTCAACGGGTTACTTTCGACACTTCGGTTTCGCTGCCATGATCGTTGCGGAGCAAATTGCATAGTCTGTTCCACTTCGACCGGCTCCAACGCCGATACAAACACCATTCGATCCGAGCGAACATCGACAGCCGCGATTGAAGCCGCGTCGACCAACAAAGTTGCTCCAGATACGGAAATATCGACGGTGCCTTGATTCCATTTGTTCAACTGCCCTACGATGCTACCGCCTGAGCGTAGTTTGCACTCGACAATTGAGCCAGTTTGTTTTTCGATTCCCAACTTTGCAAAAACGATTGCCTGAATTTTTTCGAGCGAGATACTTCGCGAGCGACCTTCGTAGTTGATTCCCAATTTTCCGTCCGCGATCGTTTCGATGACGCCTTCAAGAATGACACTGTTTCCATCTTTATCAACGACGATTTGATCCGATTGAGTCGATTCGTTTAACAACGTTTGCTGCACTGCAACGCTGTCGACGAAGACAACAGCTATTACTGCTGATGCCGATATCGGTGATCGGATCCCTCTGGATCGAAAACCCAAAACCTCACCGTCAAATGTAAACTCATTAGCTGAAAATTGGCTCCCACCGTGCAGGAGCAATTTGGGGAAACCGAATTTGACGTCTTCGCTTGCTCCGTCAAAATCAAGGGACATCACGCCAGACAGGCTGAGTCCAAGGTCGTTGCCATTGGCATCAACAAACCGCCCAGCGTCTGTGATCTGATCAAACGAAATGCTCTTTCGTTCGCCATCGATGGTTTCGGCAACCGTCCGCGTCTGAGCGAAACAATCGCTTAGATCGCACAACACCATTGCAAATATTGTTAGTGAAATGAGCGTACGAATCATTGTTCAAGATGTCGTTTGGGATGCGTTTCCAAGCTGTGATGGATCGAGCCAATTGCAATCGGCCCGCCACCATTCAGCACTTCCACTTATTGTAGCGTGGCGAAGGCTGCAGATGCGAGGCTTTACGACCGTCCAAATCGCGCCTGAATAGTTGGGTGCCTCTGCATCGATAGATCTAAGACGGACGCCAACTTGGGGGTCAATTTTCTTTCTCGGACGTCGGCCGCAGGTACAACATATTCGTCAAAGCCGGCACGACTAGAGTGCGAAAGCGTAATTGGCGCGATTTTAACCGCATTCAGCCACTCCGGTTTTGAAGGACTCTAATGAAAATGGAGACAATGGTTACCTACAAGTTCATCAGAGGTGCAAAATGTCTTCTCGCCTTTCGCTAATGGCATTCATCCTTTTTTCATGTTCGTGCATTGCACGAGGCCAAGATTTGCCTGTTGACACGATACCGTTGAATGGTGGAGACGGTTCATTTTTGGAAAGGAACAACTCCTCGGCTCTGAATGGGTATACGATGACCGAGGCAATATATCCACCCGAAGAAACGATGTTTACTCCCAACGATGTCAACCTGGGAGATTGGACGCCTGGCGATCCGCCTCTTTCGATGCCCAACTATTCGTCGCCAATTAGCTTAGATTCTTCGGTTGTCTATTCGAACGACGCATCAATATTGTTTTCCCCTCAGAACGATTTGATGGACAGCCGGAATTTTTCTTTGTTTCAGTACCGTAGGATGTTCATGGCTGGACGTACGCCGCGGCCAGAAGAAATGATTGGGGCTTGGCGCGGTGTCAACAAAGGGATTGTCAATCTAGCTGGCTACAACCAATTCATCAAAGAAATCACGCCCGTTGGCAACTGCCTGTTTGGCGACAACATTCAAGTTCATCAGGTTTCCAACAATCTGCTGCGATGTTTTGGATGGCAACCAAAACAGAACGTCGATGGCACGATGCAGCGTGAAGGAAAATTTGCAGTTCAATCACCGTCGACCAGGACTGGTATCGGTAGTCGCCGCTTTCGTCATGGTGCGGTTTTCAGCTATCGTGATGGCGGCAACTCAAAACATGATCCCGTCCGCGTTATCGTCGATCGCGTTGTGATGATTGATGACAACCACATGTTGGGACGCGCCAGTGCCCGCCTTGGACCCTTTCAGATTCCTTTGGCATATTTCGTCCTGGAACGAATATCCTATTGAGTGTTTCAAGCCGCTGAAAGATCAGGTTTACGAAATACAATGATTCGAAAAAACGCCGAACGATTGCTCGCTCGGCGTTTTTAATTTTTTAGATCTGGCCGTCGAGTTAACCTCGACGATCAACTAGCAACCGCAGCGTCGGCCACGGAAGTTGATAACATTGCGAACTTTGTAGCTACGAGTGCGAACCTTGCGAGAATTGCAAGGATCGCAACATCCAGTGTTACATGGTGCAGCAACAGGAGCTGCATTGCATCCACAGCCGCTGTTTACTACTGGAGCATTGCAACCACAGCCAGTGTTAACGACAGGAGCTGCATTGCATCCGCAACCGCTTGATACAACTGGTGCAGCAGCGCCACAACCACAGCCACCAGAAACCATAGTACCTTCAACTGCCATTACGGAGTCAACAGGCAACGCAGCTTCGATTGGCATTGCGTCCTGAGTAACAACCGAAGGAACTTCTGCTACAGGCTCAACAGCCGTTTGTGCAGTTTCAGTTACAACGTCATTGGCCGAAGGCTGAACGGCTTCTTCTTGAGCGAAAACCGAACCACATACCAAAGACAAAACAGCCACGAGGCCAAACAACTTACGCATTCTTGGGTCTCCCAAAAAATCCACTAGTGAGGAAAAAATCGAGGCGGCAAGCCTCACGAAATTTCGTGCATACGATTCTATTTTGCCAATACCGGGTTTACTAGGCCCGCGTAGAAATTTCAAACATCACACTGAACTCAACCAATTCCAAACACGGCCGATTATCGCCCCTCTTTGTTTCGGGTAACGATGCACTTTCAAACAGTATTTCCCGTGTTTAATCGGGCTCTGCTGGCTGCAGCGTGCGACAATATGGCCACTTCGAATTGCGAAGTTTGCCCACGGAGATCCAGACTCCGCTAGTTCGTTCACTTGGGCTCTAACTTTTTGCGGCGAATCCGTTTTCGATTTTGAATCACACCCAATAGGATGAAACCTGCTAACATCACCCCAAGCCCGATAGTGAAGTAGGTCGTCGTTGGCTCACCAAACAACATCATTCCTGCGATGGCAGCCAGTCCAACTTGTGAAACATTGATCGCGTTGACATACAACACATTCAGATTTCGCAATGCAAACGATAGGCAAATAAATCCGGCAGCGTTGAACAAACCGCCAAAAATCAGTGCCCACCATTGAGTTGTTCTAAAACTGGCAAGGTCTGAAAAACCTGTCTGCACAAACGCCAACGGGCCGAGTAGCAAAATACCAGTTGTCGTCACAAACATGATTGCCGTAAACGGATGAACGGGCTCCAACAATGCCCTGCGGATACTGACCCCAAGCACCGCGTAGGTCAAGCCGGTCATGATCGCAGCAACAATGCCAAATGCCGCACTCCAGGTTGCGGGCAGGATCAATTGCTCTGCTTCCATATGAATATGACTTGCTTCGGCCCGGATGCTCATCAAAAAGATGGAGACGACGAGCAGCGAAATTGCGGAGACCGCCTCGATGGGTTCGCCCAAGAAAATTCGCCCGAGGACAATTCCCAGCACGACCATGCTGCCAATCACAATGGGGACCGCCAGTGCGACGCCAAGCAACCCCAATGACAATTGAAATCCATTACTTCCAACCAACTGCACAAAAACTGACGCGCCCAACAGAATCAACGATCCCCGTCGTGATGGAAGTGGTGTCGTATAACGACGAAATCCCCAGAAATAAACCGGGCTACAACAGACCCATGTGATCAACGCCTTGAAAAACGCCACCACCACCGGCGAAATATTCGTCGACGAATACCGGAGCGAAATGTTCGCACCGGTGTAGAAGATCGCAGCACCGATCCCAGCGGCGATCCCTAATCCCAATTTGTTATAACTCGCCGTCGGTGGATTCATTCAGTTAATTCTTGTTGTATTGCCAAGAGAGCGGATGCCCTTGGCTGCGTCAATTTGTGTTCGTTCAGATTCGCATTATTCGTGTGCCGAGACCCGCAAGCGTTTGTTCGGACCAGGAGTAAACATCACTTGCAAACGGTTGAAAACCCGTGTGCTTGCGACCAGCGGCTCACTCATTTGTTTTTGAGTCGGATGCGCAATGATTCTGCATGCTCGGTTCCGATCACATCAGCCAGTCGCAGATAGGGCCGAATTCCCAACACCTTTCGATTCACACGTTCTTGCCACTGTCCCGTCGCTCCGCAAACAATGCAAGGGTGACTACCCGACGGCCGACACGCTTTACATATACCGCAATGGGCTGGAATCTCCCAACGAAGTCCGTCGGAATTTCCGGCAGGAAAGTACTCCAGTTTCATCGTCAAGTCGGACTGAAAAGCTGCCTCAAGTGCCGCAACAAATTGGGCAAACGAATCATTGGCATCCAAATCGTCAGGTTTTGATTCCAAAATCTGCCGACACGTCATCCCAAGGTTTTGCAGGTCATCTCCTGTAACCGTTGGATTTGTCCATAGTCCATACCAAGCTGGATTCGTTTTGATACGGCCACCATATTGCGACTGTTCAATCACGTTGCTTGCAGCACCCAACAGGTATCGCAAAAAGGTCGGATCGTCGAATGCAGCCAGGCCAAAACATCCGGCCCAACGTCCTGTGTTTCTGAATTCCAGATTCGCGGTGCAATTGGAGCAGTGTTTCGAAACGAAATTTCGCCCACCATAGTTGTTAAGTGTTTCATCAATCAAGAAACCAAGCAACTCGTCGTCGCCCGGCAACAGCGAATCCCGATGGAACGCAACTCCATCAATCACCCGATCCTCCAGCTCAGCCCGGGAACATTCCTGCAGCGCCCGCAATTGGCGAAATGCTCCATAGCAAGCGCCACGTCGATCAAACGTTTTCAATGGGCAAGTCATATCGACCGCCCAGATTAGAAACTCGGGTGTGGGCCCGATGATCGCCGCATTTCGCCGTGACATATCGCGCCGTGACCTTCGATTGGTTCTAGTGTTTGAACTGGCGACGGCCAGTAAAGATCATCGGGATGCCGTGCTCATTGGCCGCAGCAATGACCTGTTCATCGTTGACTGAGCCACCAGGTTGAATGATTGCAGCAACACCTGCTTCCGCCGCCAACGGGATGGAATCAGGGAACGGGAAGAATGCATCCGAGGCCAACACACTGCCTTTTGCGCGTTCTCCAGCTTTTTCAATGGCAATTTTGACCGAATCAACACGACTCATTTGCCCCGCGCCCACTCCGATTAACGAACATTCTTTGGAAAGGGTAATTGCGTTCGACTTCACAAACCGAACCATGTCCCACCCAAACGCCAATTCATTTCGCAATGATTCCGAAACGGGAATTGAAGTAACCACGTTCCACGCCGATTGATCATCACAAGTGGAATCAACCGACTGCACCAACGCACCACCTTGTACTGTGCGAATTTCCCAATCGGTTCGCTCGCCCGCTATGGGCCCTACTTCCATCAACCGAACGTTCGCCTTCCACTTGGGCTTCGTTTTCAGAATCTCCAATGCTTCCGCATCGAACCCCGGTGCGATGATCACCTCAACAAATAGCTTGTTGTCGCTCAACCAATTGGCAGTTGCGACGTCGACGTTTCGATTCATGGCCACGACGGAACCGAATGCACTTTGTGGATCTCCCGCGAAAGCGCGTTCACAGGCTTTCGCCAATTCCGCGTGAATGGCGGCACCACAGGGATTATTATGTTTGATCACGCTGACCGCAGGACTCGTTTGAAGGCGAACGATTGCCAACGCCGCATCCATATCGAGAAAGTTATTGTACGACAACTGTTTTCCATTCAGTTGCCGTGCATTGACCACCGACACACCCGTATCTGATGAACCGCGGTAAACGCCTCCCAGTTGATGCGAGTTTTCTCCATGCCGTAGAGTCGCGGCCAATTGCAACTGTATGTTTAGCGATTCTGGCAACGCGATATCTCCAGACGCAGCCGATTCACATGCCCACTGATCTTTGAAGAAGCCTGCGATCGTGTTGTCGTAGTCCGCAGTGTGTCGAAACGCAGCGGCCATAAGCCTTCGGCGAAAGGCCAATGATGTTCCACCCGAGTGTTTGATTTCGACGAGCGTTTCTTCGTACTGTGCGGGGTCGGTGAGGACCGCTACGAACTGATGGTTTTTTGCCGCGGCCCTGATCAAACTGGGGCCGCCGATATCGATGTTCTCAACAGCAGCCTCCAGCGTCACATTTGGTTTTGAAATGGTCTCTCGAAAGGGATAAAGATTGACGCAGACGATTTCAAACGGCACCATGCCTTGTTCGTCCATCGATTTGCGATCGTCTTCGCGATCTACTCGCCCCAAGATTCCGCCGAAGATCTTGGGGTGCAGTGTCTTCACTCGCCCGTCCATCATCTCAGGGAAGCCGGTGTACGTCGCGACGTCAACAACTGGAATGTCTGCTTCCGCCAAATGCCTTGCCGTACCGCCCGTGGAGTAAATTTCGACACCAGCCTCGTGCAGTCCGCGGGCGAAGTCAACAATTCCTGTTTTGTCACTGACGCTGATGATCGCACGCTTGCATGCATGGTTCTGCATAGATGTCATTCTCTGGTTTCCCTCTCCCGAAAGCACGCTATATCTGGGTTACGGCCATCTTTTTCGATCGAACCATGTTTGACAATGTGCCGTGTCAAAATGGAACACACAAACAAAAAAAGCGGCGAACAATATCCTGTTCGCCGCTTTGATTCGAAATTCAAATGCGATCGATCAATTGAAGAATTTCTTGACGCCAATCGCGTCAAGGTACTCGTTCAATTTCCTCTTCACGTGTGGTGCCAGGATGAACAAGCCCAGCATGTTCGGGAACACCAATGCAAGAATCATCGCGTCCGAAAACTTGACAACGGCATCCAATTTCGCTGATGCACCAATGACCACGAATGCCAGGAACAATAGTTTGAATGACAAGTCAGCCGCCTTGCTGCGTCCGAATAAAAATTTCCATGATTGCAAGCCATAGTACGACCATGAAATCATCGTTGAAAACGCGAACAGAATGATGGCTACGGTCAAAACATATGGGAACCACGGAATCACCGAACGGAACGCAGCAGACGTGAGTCCAACGCCACCAATCGCCCCTTCACCATTCTTCATGATGGCATTTCCGCTACCATCCTTGAGACCGTAAACAATGACCTGATTGTCATTGAGCGTGTCTGCCTCCAACTTTTCCATGGCCGCAATACGATCTGCTTCATCAGCAAACGAGATTTGCTGCACGTCGTCACTGGAAACCGTGGGGTTTGACATGTTGAAGAAAATGATGACCAGTGCCGTCATCGTACAAATTACAACCGTGTCAATGAATGGTTCCAGCAATGCGACGATACCTTCCGAAGCAGGATATTTTGTTCGCACCGCAGAGTGAGCGATGGCAGCAGAACCAGCACCGGCTTCATTGGAAAACGCTGCACGTTGGAAACCGACCAACAGGACGCCCAACATTCCGCCTAGTCCCGCTCGAGGCGTGAACGCTTCTGAAAAAATCTGGCTGAAAGCAACGCCAACCAATTGGATGTTGTACACAATAACGATCACACAAGCTGCAATGTAAAGAACAGCCATGAACGGAACGATTTTTTCAGTGACTGTCGCAATACGCTTGATGCCACCGATGATCACAACACCGACAAGTACTGCAAAAACGAGTCCTGTGACAAACCCGGAACCCGACATGTCCTGAACACCCAACATTGCTGTCAATTGCTGTGTCGCTTGATTGGACTGAAACGCGTTACCGCCGCCAAACGATGCGCCCACACACAAGATCGCAAAAATTACAGCGAGCACATTTCCAAGCGGAGCCAGTCCGAGGTGCCCAAGTCCTTTTTTCAAGTAATACATGGGGCCGCCATAGACCGTCCCGTCTTTATCCATATCTCGATAGGAAACACCCAAGGTACATTCGACAAATTTCGTCGACATTCCCAGAAGACCACAGACGATCATCCAAAACGTTGCGCCTGGACCTCCTGCCGCGATGGCAAGTGCGACACCTCCGATGTTTCCCAGGCCAACGGTACCCGAAACAGCAGTCGCAAGTGCTTGAAAGTGGCTGACCTCTCCATGCTGGCTTTCGTCGCGTATCGTTCGAGCGACATCGCCTTCGTTTACGTTGACAGTATCCGTGGTGACATTGGCATTGCCTCGTTCAATCTCATCATATTTACCTCGGACGACGTTGATCGCCAAAGGAAAACGACGAATGTTAATAAACACGAAATAGATCGTGAAGAAACTTGCGCCGACCACGAGAAGCGCCAATACGATAGGAATCGATTTGTCGCCAACAGGAACAGAGGTTAATACCAATCCTTCCCAAAAATCGGCAACCGGTGAGAACGCAGCGTCAATCTGCTCGTCGATTCCCATTGGAGCATCGGCCTTTTCGGCGACCGCGGTATTTTCCGCTGGTTCTTTTGCCGTCTCTTCTTGCCCAAAGGTCGTTTGACAGCAAACTGTCAAAAACAGAGTGATGGCGATCGTTACCCAATGAATCCGCTTACTCATAATTCCCAAGACCTTCATGGACTTTTGCTCTTGATAGTTCGTTTGAGTTACCAGATGAATGCGCGAGTTCGAGTGAACGCTCTACGCGACGGCCCCAGAACGAGGGGAGCCAACAGTATATCAAGCGACAAATTGCCATCCCACGTTTTGAGCATGTTCCCTCGAGAAAAATCTCGAATTTTCCGGGAGTTCACAGCGACATCTTGTGTGATCGATACACTTTACGGCGTTCAGCCATTCACGATTGATTGGAAGATAAAAACTCAGTCGGACGGCGCGAGTCGACTCTGGCTTAGCTATCCGCCAATTCGGTCTTTGCCGACGCTTTCTCTCAGGATGTGTGGAATCGACACCGAACCGTCTTCGTTTTGGTGGTTTTCCAAGACTGCAATTAACGCGCGACTAAGAGCAATTGCAGTTCCATTGAGGGTGTGAACGAAATGTGTTCCCTTCTCGCCCGTTTTCTTGTAGCGAATATTCAAACGTCGAGCCTGATAATCCGTGCAGTTCGAGGTACTCGTTACTTCGCCCCACTCACCGGCATCGCCACGACCGGGCATCCACGCTTCCAAGTCAAATTTTCGATAGGCAGGCCCCCCAAGGTCGCCCGTTGCGGTGTCAACGATTCGATAGGGAATCTCAAGGGCATCAAACAAGTCGCATTCGATTTGCTTGAGTTCCTGATGCATGGCGTCGCTTTGCTCGGGAGTTGTGAAGCCAAACATTTCGACTTTGGTGAATTGATGGACACGGTAAAGACCTCTCGATGCTCTCCCTGCGGCCGGCTTCCGTTCGATAACAATGACTGATTCCACAAGGCGAATCGGAAGATCTTCCTGATTCAAAACTTGATTCGAATACAAGCCACCCAAAGTGATTTCGGCAGTTCCCACAAGTGAAAGGTCCATGCCGTCGATGCTATAGACCTGGGTCTCCGGACCGCGTGGCATGAATCCGATTCCTTCCAATATGGAATCAGACGCCAGATCGGGAGTGATGGTTGGCAGGAAACCACGCTTCATCAACTCTTTGACCGTCCACTGCTGAAGGGCAAGGTCCAGCAGAACCAAATCGCCTTTCAGGAAATAGAATCCTGCTCCGGTTGTTCGCGCGCCGCCTTCGAAATCGATCCAATCCCATTTCTGCCCCAGTTCCAAATGATCGAGGGGCTTGAAATCAAACGATCGAACAGCCGTTTTTCCTCGGCCAACTTCCAGATTCGATTCGTCGTCACCACCAATTGGCGCATCGGGATGCGCCATGTTGGGAACGTGCATTTGAATCTCGCGGATTGCGATTTCCAGTTGATCATGTTCCTGCTGCGCGGCATCTTTCGCCTCACGCAACTTGCGTCCCTCTTCCTTGCGCCGCTCACGTTCGTCCGCGTCCGGTGCCTTCCCAATGGACTTCGACACCTCGTTCGATTGTCGATTCAAGTCCTCAACCTGCTGCAATTTTTCTCGTCGTTGAGTTTCGAGTTCGATCAGGCGGTCGACTTCAGCGGAAACGCCACGGTTTTTGCAATTGAGCTTTACGGCTTCGGCATTGTCGACAATATATTTTCGGTCAAGCATCTTGGTTCTGAACGGTGCTGGTTGCTGTCATGGAACTATTACAATCAACCGTCCCCGCATACACTTGAACGAATACCAGTGCCGCAGTGACAGGCGATGAAACAGCATTCATTGGAACGCGATTTTGCATTCTTGACAATTGACACGTACCGTGAAAAATCGACGCGATCACCCATAATTGCCGGGCTCGTAGTCGTGGGGCGCGTCAATCGATCACGCGTCGAAAGCGGGACGCCAGACTTTGACTCGCAAAACCCTGATGAATTTGGAATAGTTAGACGCAGGAGCAGACGCTATGAGCTCGGACAATATTCCAGCAATCGAAAGAGCTGTCGAATTGTTTCAAAAAGCTGAATCCATCCTTTTCATAACAGGAGCTGGAATCTCAGCCGGTTCTGGCCTGCCGACCTATCGCGGCATTGGCGGCTTGTATGATGAACGGGACACAGAAGACGGGATTTCGATCGAAGAAGCGTTGTCAGGACAGATGTTCAAGAACCGCCCTGAAATCACGTGGAAATACATGGCGGAAATTGAAGCGGGTGCGAGAGGCAAGACGTTTAACCCTGCTCACGAGGCCATTGCTCAAATTGAAAAACGTTGGCCGAGAGTCTGGACGTTGACTCAGAACATCGACGGGTTTCACAAACTGGCTGGTTCTCGAAACGTAATCGAAATCCATGGAACGATGAGGCGACTTCGCTGCACGGGCTGCGCGCGAAGGCGCAGTATTTCCAGCTATCAAATCCTCGCGGAACTGCCGCCTAGATGTGTCGTGTGCAAAAATGTCGAGCGTCCCGAAGTTGTTCTTTTTGGCGAAATGCTTCCGCTGGACGAAGTCAAAACGCTCCAAAACGAATTGGACTGCGGGTTTGATTTGGTTGTCAGTGTCGGAACATCGAGCCTTTTCCCTTACATTGTTGATCCTGTCTATCGCGCTCATCGAAATGGAGTTCCGACGATCGAAATCAACCCAGCGGAATCAACGGAAATCAGCCAGTGGATCGACGTCCATATCCAGCAACAAGCCACGCCGGCTTTCGAACAAATCATGGCCAATCTAGACAAGTCGTTGTAGTATAAAAATGGGGGCGGGAGTCGAATTTTGGAATCCGAGCATCGAAACAATCAAAAACCAATTTTGTGAAATCGACTCCCGCCCGCTTTTTCGAAACCAGTATCCATTAACAACCCATTTTGCGCCAATGCAAATTGATGAATCCGATTTTCAACCGAACCGCACACCGGAGGATCGATTTGACGATTACCTACAAAGTCGCGGCATGCGCAATACGCAACAGCGCAAGTCACTTTTGACAATCGTCTTCGCTCAACACGAGCACTTCGATGCCGATCAGTTGCTGGAAAGACTCCCAGAAAAGGGCGATAAAAATTACGTCAGTCGACCGACCGTTTATCGAACTCTGGGGGAGTTTGTTGACGCGGGTTTGCTCAGAAAATTTGAACTGGACGGGCGTGCTGTTTACGAACACGACTTGGGCTACCCACAGCATGATCATCTTTACTGTGTCGAGTGCCGGAAGTTAACGGAGTTCAAGTCGGATGAACTGATTGCGTTGACGCAGGAAGTTGCCCAAAAGCATCAGTTTCAAATGAAAAGCCATCGACTGATTATTCGCGGCGTTTGTGCTCAATGTAGACAACAGCGTCGACGTCAACGGCGTAAAGTCGATTTGATTTGAATAGAAAGCGACAATTCGCGGCGTTTAATTCAAATCGGTGTCAGCCTGCGAGTTCAATTACCCGCCGCGACCGCCAAATCCACCGCCACCCCTTGCGCCGCCTCGATTTCCACCCCCACCCCGTGTGCCACCTCGATTTCCGCCACGACCACCACCTTGGTTGAGGCCTTGGAACAGAGTTGCGGGGTTGAATGGCACGGCAGAGGGAGTCGAACTTCCTGGGGTACCATTGTTGGTCGATGAGCTATTTGAGCCTGACGAAGAAATCCCGTTGCCGGCTGCCGACATATCGACGACTGTAATTTCATCACCCAACTGGCTTTTCAACAAATCAGCCAATTGCGAAACGCTATAGGGCCCTTTGCCATAATACAAATCCTGAATTGCTCCAGGTTGTTGATTAGGAGTGTCGAGCTGATCAACGATTCCAACAACCGCGTCATAAACATAGGCAGGCCCCGTGACAACCAACACGCCTCGATCAGGGTCCGCCGTTACTTTGGCAAACGGTTTGGTTTCTGAAGGGTCCTTTTTGCTTCCGCCTCCATTGTTACCTTGCATGGCTTGCTGGATTTGACGCATCACTGCGGCTTGAGCGGCCGCCTGTGGATCGCCACCGCCACCGCTTTCTGTTTTTGTCAGAAGCGTTTCAAGGTGCGCTTCGATCATCGGCACCAGCTCGTCGGCCTTGCGATAGAACACTGGAATCGTTCGAGTCGGCCCGACCAGATCTGGCCGATGAGGTGCCTCGGGTTGATCAATATAGTCAATGAAATACGAAATCATTTCCAAGTCATTGGTTGTCGCACCCATGACGATCAACGAATTCTTGGACATGTCGAAGACAGTGGTAACATCACCCTCGAGCCAATCAGCGGCAGACCCCGAATCACTTCCACCGCCACCCAAGAGGCCGCCGAGCATGTCCCCCGCTCCGCCACCAAGTGCATTGGACATCATGTTTCCCATCATGCCCCCCAATCCGCCACCGCCACCTCCAGAGCCACTGGAAATTCCGAGGAATTGATCAAGCATTTCTTTGGCCTGATCAGGCCAGGCGTGTTTCAGATAAAAAACGGCAGGCAATTCTCCGGTTGAGCGAAGCTCCAGTAGTTGATTGATCAAGTCGACGGCGTCATCCAATGCATCCAAGTCGTCGGAAGTAACGACCAGACCAAGTTCGGTGCGTTTAATTGTAAGTGGAGCTCCAGGAACCGACGGCCGTTCGTCGGCGGGCTTATAATTGCTCGATTTTTCATCGTCGTTCTCTTCGTCTTGCTCTTGGCTCGATTTTCCAACCTCTTCTTGGTAGGGAACGCCGATGAAGGCGACAAGGTGATAAAGCGATGGGATAAATAGCGACGATTGATCGCCATCTCTTATTTGCGGCGGGTTCTGTTGCTCTTCCGTTTGCTCTTCGGCCTTCGGCGGTTCCGTTCCCATCAGTTCACGCCATGCGTCAGAAGCAGGATCCTGATACATCATCCGACTTCCGCGTAGAGAGCCACGATCTTCGGGCAGGATCAGGTTCAAGGGGTTTTTTCGGTTGGTCGAGGGCCAATAGTCGTCAAAGTTTCGCATGATCTGCTGAACTTCGTAATCGTCAGCGGGAATGATTCGCGTGTTCGAACGCAAACCCGTAGCACCATAACTGGCTGGTTGATCCCATTCAGAAAGAAAATGTTCGACGAAAGCCAGCTCCTGCGGTGTACCCTTGACCACCAAACGCCCCATGTCGTCGTCGGCATAAAACACGGGTCCCTTGTGAGTACCCGTATCGTCGTCGGATTGCTGGTAAATCGTTTGCAACGATTCAATCGCATCTGTTACGGAACGGTAATTGATACTGAACATACGCAGACCACTCACTGCCCCTTCAACTTCGTCAATGACGGCCTTGATCGTCGCGTGATCCTCATCGCGGGCCCAAGCGTAAACGCTGCCCGTCTCCGCCCCCTGATCCAATCGGATATCACGCCCCTGCATTACTGTTTGCAGGACCTGAATCGTCAACGCAGGATCCTTTGTCACCGGATAAATTTTCAGAAACGGTCGCTCGGCCGGTTCGACATCCGTGGTGGCTTCTTCGATGTCGACCTCGGAAGCAATCTGCAGAAACGCATCGATTTTTTCCTGCGTCCCCATTAAATAAACTTTGTCTCCCAATGGTTGGGGAACGATGGTCAGACTTCCGTCGCCTGTTTTGTATTCATTGGGAGGTATTTCCAGAAACGGCCGGGCAACTACCAGAAGTTCTTCTGTCGGCACGCTTTGCATCACATATTGTTTGAAGACACGCCCCCCCGATGCCTGAATCATCTTGGTGCGATCGATGAGCGCCTTGGCAGTTCGCAGTCGCTCGCCCAAACCGGTGACAACCAGCTGCTCTGACACTTCGAAGTATTGCACATCGCGCCGGTCAAACAAACTTTGGATTTCATCAACGATCGAACGGTCTCTCATTCCGCTTAAGTCGAAAACACAAGTCAACCGTTCATATTTACCGCGCTGTTCCAACTGGTCGACTGTGACTCGTTCGATCAAGTCGCGAGGGAAGTCGTCTTCATTTTTCGCCTGCACCAAGATCAACATGTTCTTGTAGCGGATCAAGGTGTACGGTTCGTCTTGCAAACGCAGCCCTTGATTGATCAAGTCAATTGCATCCATGAACGTATATTCTTCATCCGAATGATAAGTCCACGTTCCCGATGGCGGAGCGTCGGCCCGCAATTGATAGGACAGGTCGGCGTCGTCGGCAAATTGCTCGATGATCCCTTCCCATTCCTGATTTTCAAAACTCATTCGAAATTTTCGAACTTCTTGATCTTGTTGGCAGACGCCCAGTGGCAATAACCGTGCTGGCGCCGCATTTGACTGGGGCGACATCCCCAAGCCTAAAATCAAGGCCAAAAGGAATTGCCCCACAGCTGAGATTGGGGTCCAACGTCGATTCGAATCATTCATCATTTGGTATAGCCAAAATTGACTTGCTAATTGCGGCAAAACGCCATGAACTGGTGTCACTATCAATTCTAGTTCGAGCCAATCCAGAACGAAGAAATTGCAGGCAAATCCGTGATTTCCCGCATCGGCTCGGTGTAGAGCAAATCGGAAATTCCGTTACAATCCTGCCTTACAGCCCTCCAGTCGTCGGACACGAGGGCAGAGGGGGAGCTCCGTGTATATATAAACTACGCCCAAGGCCGTTTGTTTCGTGGTTTTGCTGGATTTTTCGTGACGCGAATTTTAACCATCGAATCGACTTGCGACGAAACGGCGGCTGCCATTCTGGACGAGTCGCTGCAGGTTCTTGGGGCATGCATTGCGACCCAAAATGACCTTCATGCCAGATTCCAAGGTGTCGTACCTGAAATTGCGGCTCGAGCTCACTTGGAACGCATCCTGCCAGTCCTGCAGGCGACTTTTGATGAGTCGCAGCTATCGCCGCTGGATATCGATGCGATTGCCGTTGCCTCTCAGCCAGGGCTGGCGAATTCGCTTCTGGTTGGCCTGACCGTTGCTAAAACGCTGGCACTTGTTTTGAACAAACCGTTGATCGATATCAATCACTTGCATGCCCACGTTTACGCTTGCCAAATCGCATTCCAGAAACCCATTTTTCCCTGTCTGGGCCTGATCGTTAGTGGCGGGCATACCCACATGTTCACTTATCCCAACGCACTCGAACCCGAGCTGATCGGCGGAACGATCGACGATGCAGCAGGGGAAGCGTTCGACAAAGTCGCCAACATGTTGCGACTGGGCTTTCCCGGCGGCCCGGCTCTTGCAAAGCTCGCCGAAGAAGGCGATCCCGAAAAGTACTCGTTTCCCCGCAGCTTTCTGCGCGACGAAAAAATCGCGTTTAGTTTCTCCGGTCTGAAAACAGCGGTTCGCTACGAACTTGCCGGATATGGCGCGGTAGATTTTGAAACACTAGAAATTCCGAAGCAAAAAGCCGCTGACATCGCAGCGAGCTTTCAGGCAGCTGTAGTTGATGTGCTTTGTGCGAAATCACGCCAAGCAATTCGCGTGGCTGGTATGAAGCGTCTGTGCATCGGTGGTGGAGTCGCCGCGAATCAGGCACTTCGCAAATCGCTCATGCACATGGCGAACGAGGAAGGAATCGAACTTTTGATAGCGCCCCCCGAACTTTGCACCGACAATGCGGTGATGGGAGCCATCGCGTTTGAAAAATTCAAACGTGGCATGTTCGCAGATCAGTCATTAGACATTATTCCTGGGTTGATTCGCTAATTGCGCGACTAGAGCTTGACTGATGCTCAGCCCCCAAGTTTGCATGCCACTGGAAATCTGATTTTGAAACAAAGGCGTGCGTTTCAGCACGTCCTCCTCACAAAACGCAGTTTTGGAACAAGTGCGAGATTCGATCGCAACATTTTGCTGATTTAAGCTAATGATTCGGCGAGTTCCAACTTTGGCGTTAAATTTTCGTTCGTCTATCCAGTCATTTCATTCTGCCGATTGGCCTAATTCGCCGATACGGAAACAATAGACCATGATTCGAATATCCACTTGGCTCTGGTAGCAGATTAGAAATAACGTATCCGAAATTGCGTGCATCGCTTCAACATGAATACGGAACCACACCGAACATTCGATAACTCCTCCCCGACCGCATGGCAACGTGTCTTTGGGTTTGATTCTCGGAGCCTGGCACTTTACCGCATCATCCTGGGATTGATGACGTTTTATGACGGGCTGATGCGATACCTGGACATTCGTCCGTTCTATTCCGACGCTGGCTACTTCAGTCGATCGCTGATGGAGACGTACTACCAGACGTACTACGAGCTGCAGGTGGGAACGGAGGTATGGTCGTTGCATGCACTGTCGGGAGAGGAAGGCTGGCAAGCAACGTTGTTTGGAATCCAAATGGCAATGGGAATCCTAATCAGTTTGGGGCTATTCACTCGCGTTGCGAATGTGGTTGCGTGGTTCCTGGTAGCGTCGCATCAAATCCGCAGCCCGCTGGTAATGACCGCTGGAGATTTTGTTCTCAAATTAAGTTTGTTCTGGAGCATCTTCATGCCGCTTGCGCGGCACTGGGCAGTCGAACGTGTCATTTTCAACCGGTGGGGATGGTACCAAGATCTGAAACTGCCGCATTGGATCAGCAGTTTTGGAACGGCAGGATTTCTATTGCAGTTCGTTGTGATGTATTTCTGCACCGGGATCGCCAAATGCAATGACGTCTGGTATTCGGGGGAAGCAATGTATTTCGTGCTGAACCTCGACATCTACGCTCGTCCGTTCAGCAAAACGATTTTGGCCATGCCGGCGCTACTCAAGTTAATCACGTGGTCTACGTTGTTTTTTGAATTGATCGGCATCTGGTTGCTGTTAATTCCGTACAAGAACACTTTGTGGCGAATGATCAATTTCGGCGCCTATTGGATGTTTCATCTGGGAATTGCAGCAACTCTGAACATTGGTCCGTTCCCCTTCATCTGCTTGATGATTTGGCTTCCGCTCCTGCCGTCTGGCTTTTGGAACTCAGTGACGAGACGATCGGAGCAAATTCGTATTGAACATTTGACTAGTGCGTACCACTTGGTTGCGAGGAAAATCACGAACGTTTTCTGTGCCATCATGATTGGCGTACTGGTCGTTTGGAATGCGGCAAACATTGAAGAGTTGAACTTGCGTGAACGCATCCCGTCACCGGTGACTATTCTGGCAAGAATGACATCGTTCGAGCAACACTTCCAGATGTTTGGCATTCCACCGAAACGCAACCCATGGTTTGTTTACGAAGGAAAATTGGCGGACGGGACCAAAGTCGATTTATTCAACACCACGGGCGAACTGTTTTATTCCCGGCCAGAAAATGAAATGCGGACGTTTCCAGGACATCACTGGCGCAAGCTACATCGAAACCTTATGAACCCAGTCGCCGAGTGCCTTCGAAGCCCGCTGCTGGAATATGCCGTCCAGGAATGGAACCTCAATCACGATGACTCGAAACAAGTCGTATCGGCCAGGTTGATCTGCTACTCCCAGGCGCTGGGATATATGACCGAAGATCAACACATTACGAGCGACATCTGGGGCACCTATCGAAATGGGGCCGAGTCGAATGGTAGACTTTTTGACGATTTGGAAAACCGTCTGAACTCGGAGGACGGATTTCCCTTTGATTGATCATCGACAATACTTGAAACCAATCCGAAATCCCCGCCCATACATCTGCCCACAAGGTTTAAGAGTGGATTCGGTAAGGCTCAAAAAATAGGTCGCAGATGAATCTGCGACCTATCGCATGCACGTTGTGAGCCAAGTGTTTACCTGACTATTGCTACGCGGCTTTTACTTACCGTTTAGGCATCAAAGTCCAAACCGCCGACGATGCTTCCGAGGATTTCGTCTGCGGTCTCCTGACCAGCACCTTCGACGAGAATCGCCAACGGATCGAAATCATCGTTTGAATCCAAGTCAATGGCTCCCGCCAAAGAATCAAATCCAATCGACATCGGCGCGAAACTTTGTGATCCATTGCTTGATGCAGCACGCATCATTTGTGGTCCAAATCCGCCGCCATTGAACAATGGAGAGGCAGAGACGATTGGACCGGCAAAGGTCGTTTCAATTTCTTCAAACCGAACTTCTTTAGTTCCGTCAGTGAAATCCCAATAACCTCGTCCCCGTGGTGCATCGGTGATGTGCAACTGATGGCCATCATTTGCAGTGGTCTGCAAGAAGATGTAGTCGCCTGACCCAACGATTGGACTCGGCAAATTGCCGTCAATATAAAACCGAGTGCTCTTGCTGGGTTTAACACTGAAGAAGTTCGCAGCAATCGTTCCGTCCAGTCGAGCGAATTCCAACGTGCTGTCGAAATTGATCCCAGCGAACTGAGGACGAGAAAGGCCATTTGGCCCAGCGATTGAACGAATCATCGTTGGTGCAACGAGATAGTTGTACGGCGTGTTGACGTTGAAGTCATTGACGTACAAACGGTCCTCACCGCCCAAGGTACTGGCATTTCCCTGCACCGTAACACGGCCACGAATGTATCCCAAGTTGCCGGAGTTATCTTCCGCCGTTGATCCGATATTGAACCGATCGTCACCGTTTCCACCTCGAGCCAGTACGCTGGTTTCCTCGGCGGTCCGAAGAATGAGGTAGTCATCGTTTCCGTCGTTTCCGTCGATCGTCAACTGCTTGGCACCGGAAGTTGCATGAACTGTAAACCGGTCATCGCCCAAACCGCCCTGAACGTACGTCGTTGCGGCGTTGCTGGAGTACATGTCGACGGTATCGGCACCAGTGAACGCTTTCAGGTTCAGTCGCTCGGTATTGGCGTTATAGAGAACCCGCTGATCCTCGGCGGCAACAACGCCGGCACGAATGGCAAATTTCTCATCGGTTGCCTGGCCAGTGATTGCTGTTACGTCCATGTCAGCGGCATTCGTGCCCGAGTCACGAGTGTTCACCACTCGAGTTCCGCTGGCTTGGACAAAGATGTTATAGCGATCGGCACCTTCTTCGCCGTCAGCTTCGACGCGACCGTTTACCAGATCCCGGACAGTGATGATGTCATCACCAACGTCTCCCGAAACGATGTTCAACGTTTCGATTGCTCCAGCCTGCAATGTGACGCGATCATCACCAACACCGCCCATCACTTTGAAGGTCGCAATTCCCGTTGACCAACTACTCAAGACGACGTCGTCGGCCAAGCCAGTGGAGATACCGAAGTAGCTCAATGGGGCATTAATCTGAACGTCCTCTGAATTTCTCGTTGCATGGGCTCCCGCCACAACTACGGTATCGACCAAGTCTGTACCATAAAGATTGAGCCGCCCCGTTGCTGGTGCGCCCAAGTCATCATTTACAACGACTCTTCGGGCTCCCGATCCAACATAGTAGACGTCGAAACGATCGCTGCCGAGCTCGCCATCAAACTGAATGTTTCCAAGTGCGCCCGCTTGAGCCATTAAAACATCATCGCCACCACCTGCTCGGACTCGCAATGAGTCATCGGCATTCAACGACATGATATTGAACGTATCGGCGCCCGCATTGGAACCAACCAGCAGGATGCCGCCAATGCCGCTGATCAACCCAAACGTACCGCCTGTGGACGCATAGTTCACAACAGAAGGCAAAAAGCCAGTAATCGTGGAATTGGTTACGACAACATTTTTACCGGAACCTGAATGGTTCGAGATGCGGAGTTCGTTTCGGCCTGCACCACCTTCAATCGTGAGTGGCATTAGATAGCCTTCGATTGAACCCAGGTTCGTTGGAGCGTCGGA
The DNA here is from genome assembly GCA_041399045.1 of Pirellulaceae bacterium. Classification (GTDB taxonomy): domain Bacteria; phylum Planctomycetota; class Planctomycetia; order Pirellulales; family Pirellulaceae; genus BJ22. The sequence continues at coordinate 566,025 of JAWKTO010000004.1, forward strand.
GCTGATATTGATAATATCATTTCCATCCTCTCCGTTGATGTAGAATTCGTAATCGATGGTCTGGACATTGATAGTGTCATTACCGCCACGTGACTCAACGCCAAACCACTCGATACCTTCGTAGAAGATATTCAAATCCGCGAATGTACTCTGTGTGATATTGAAGGTCTCGTCCAAGATCGTTCCCGCGAGTTGGACGCGGTCACGCTCCGACCCAATTGAGTCGAACAGGTTCAGGTTCCGCAAATCGATCCCCTGAATCCGCTCAATCGTGTAAACATCATCTCCCAAGCCACCAAAAACATTTACCGTTGCCTTGCTCAAGTCCTGAATGGACATGGTGTCATTACCGCCCAACAGGTGCAGGTTCAATGTGTTGGTAAAGAAGAAAGAGTGCAGGTCAACGTGATCCGCAAACTCCGACGCCCAAACATTCAAAGCAAACGTTCCGCCTGCCGCGTTGTAAGCGATTTCACCAAGTCCCGAAATTCGGTTTTGCAGGATCAACGCATTGACTGCCTGTCCGCCGCTATTGCTGATGTTCATGACGTTGTCGCCAGAACCGCCGTTAGCAAACAACAGCAAGCCCAGATCCGCTGTGCTACCCGTGTTTGTTGGAGCGTCTGATGAGAAGTCATACAGATCGTTTCCAGCCAAACCATTCAGATGCAACGGATCGACTGAGTTTCGAATGCCAACAAAATGGTCATCAAATTGCGAGCCAGAAATAGCGTTGATTTCAAAGAAACCAAGTCGTTCGCCGCCAGCCTCATAGTACGAGTTTTCATCATCAACAAACACAAATGCCTGTTGATCGATTCCACGTACATCATCAAACGACGTATCAGCACCTCGAATGAAATGAATATTTCGGAACAAGTCGCCGTTTTGATCCGGGTTATCACCAATCGCCAACTGGAAACCGTCTCCAATCGGAGTGAAACCGTCGAATCCACCAAACTCGGCAGCACCTACCAACTGAACAGCTACGGGATAGTCGCTTCGGACAAGTGGACCACCGGCACCGCGATCACGGAACGAAATGGTATTGAATCCAGACCCTCCATCGACACTGTCCCCTATCCAACCGGTTTCCGAGAACATGAATGTGTCATCGCCACCTTTACCCACCATCGAACCAGCGAGGTGACCTTGCGACAATTGAATATAAATCGGATCCAGTTGCCAAACGTCGGTTACCTCAAACGTGTCCGGCCCCTCACCTCCATGCAGGTCTTCAACTCCAGTAAAGCCTGATATTCCGTCGTAGGTACCTGAGCCATCACCTGACTGGCCGTAAATGTTCCGATAGAAACTGTCGACAATAAACGTGCTGCCCGCTGGATTATTTGTTTCTAATCGGTCGGCCCCACGCATACCGTTGAACTCAAAACCGCCCAACGGAACAGGGTTACCATTTGTGTAATCCAACATCAAAATATCGTCACCGTCGTATCCATTCAGAACCAGCTTGCCAATTGGCTCATAGGGAAGAACGTCAGTAACAACACCATCAATTTCGATCTCCATCAATTCTGGAGAACCTGCTTTTCGGCGAAGTACAAAGATGTTGTCATTCTCATCCGCAGTGATCTCAACCGTCAGGTCAGTTGGAATTAGTTGCGAAATTTGGGTGCTCCAGCGGGAAACCGTATTGCCCCACTGCGTGCTGGCCCAGAATCGGTTGTAGTTAACGGGATCCCAACCCGATGAAGCACGCCAACTCCAACTTGAAATCTGGCCAGGATTGTTTTGATAAATTTCCAACCCGTCCTGAATAAAGAACGGACCTTCGAACTGGGTGTTCTTGCCTTCTTTGCCAGGCTCTTCATTGCTAAAGCCAATCAGGTCAAAAATTGGATTGTAAATCGCGACTCCATAGACAGACTGGGCAACGGAGGAAGCCGCTGTCGGTACAACCTCAAGCTCAGAACTCGAAATCGTATAGTTAACCTGCAACAATCCGTAGTTGTTAATACTGAACCCGGGATTGTACATGAACCAATCCCAAGGATTGCTGCCGGCGGGAGTCGGTACGACTCCGCCTTGCAACAATTGATTCGTGGCCTTGTCAACTTCGTAGTACCAGATCCCGCGAGTGGTTCCGCCCGTGTACTGGACCATCCCTTCTTGGACGAACCACAAACCGCCCTTGTAGTCATAGGGGTTGCTGAAAATATCAGCATTGGCTGGCGCTGGAAGGTTGAAAGCGGTTTCAATGAAAATTGGAATGTTGCCGGGCTGAATTTCCGTTTGCTCCGCCAAAGGCCCCTTGCTTCCAAGTGCAAAGTCGTTGTTGTCAACGATCAAGTTGCTGGGGTTGAAGTCAATCAGCTTGGGCGCACTCAATGTTGCACCAGCAGCACTCACATTGTTAATCGTTGTTGTGATTTTATTGGAGCCTCGGCTGCCGAGTACCATCGCTTTTCCATCGGAAGCTTCGTAACTGAACGATGGACGCAGGTAATCGCCAAACGTGTTCGGTGAAAGATTCTCGAACCGACTCATGTTGGTGATGGTCGGGCTCGCCTGATACAGGTCGGCTTTCGGTATCGAAAAGATCGAAACGCTCAAGGGGAAACCAATCACGCTCGTCGTATTGCGAGAGGTGATCAACAACGCGTCCGCATCGACAGCAATTGCCAGTTGGCCATTGTGGCGGATCCCTGTAGAGTCGCCGACGAATCGCGTTGCCTGCCACCCTTGCATTGGGTTTGCATTATTCGAAATAGCCAAGTACAACCAGTTCCCTGCACCATCGCCTTCACCCAACATGAACCAGCGATTCGCCATGCGATCGAATACGACTTGCGTATTGGTAATCGTTGACGAAACAATTCCGCCGATATCCACCCAGAATTGAGTTGGCGATTTGAACAATGTTCGGTTGCCAGTATTTCGATCGAAAATCGCAATCTTGTCGACGATACTTTCGATGTAATGCGTCGGTCCGATGTCACCCACCATGTTCGGATCAATGACATCCGATTGAGTGCCTTTCGTACTGCCAGTGATATTCAATCCCAAATCCGTTGCCAGCAGATGCCGTGGCTCAAGATGAGAATAGTGGAAGCCAGCTTGGTTTTTTGCTTGCTTTCGGCGATTAGCCTTGTTGGTTGACTTACGGGTAGGTCGTTTACTCATCGTCGAGGCCCTGCGAATAAAAGGAACAGATAAGTTGAGACATTTGTTCAAAATAATAAAAAAGAACAGTCGTTCAGGATATTCAGAACTAAGGCGGGGGTCAACGAAATATTTCCCCCAGACCACCGGACTTTTTCAATCCAACCCTGACAACAGAGGGCAAATCAAGCGAGCCAGTCACCGTTCAGGCACCCGTTAAGGATGCACTGTGGGCGTGAATTCCCCCCAATTCAATAGTTGGTCGGGACGATTGTAACGGTCGCAACAATATTCCAGGACGTGGAAGCCAAAAACAGGAGAATGATATTGGGGGGACTAGTTAGAGCCTGCAGATTGGGTCGTCGATGTTGAAAAAAAGCAAATCCGACGATGATTTTTTAAAACGATTGCCCAAGTTCCGAAAACCCACAACAAAACGAACCCGCACTTGAATCAAATCGCCGATGCGGACGCCATATTTTGAAAGGCTCTATTCCACGACTTGCATCCAAATCGCATGTAAATACTCAGTTTCCGGGCAATTGGAGCCGATAGGGTGATCCTCGCCAGCGCCGGTTCTGGCAATGATTCGGCCGATCACCGTGCGCTGCATGGCAGTGGCCAGCGAGTCGTCGGCGGTTTCTCGACTGGAACTGCGGCAAGCAGCCAGAACAGTTTCCAGAAATGCCTCGTTTCCCAAAAGGCCGGCACAAGTACAAGTTACGAGAATTCCTCCGGGGCGAACCAACCGTACGGCAAGTCGATTCATATCAAAATGCGCCTTGCGACCTTCCTCCAATTCCATACGTGACCGAATCAACTTGGGCGGGTCCAGGACAACAATATCAAACAA
>JAWKTO010000004.1:575000-580976 GCA_041399045.1 Pirellulaceae bacterium
GATAACGGATGCGATCGGCTTTTCCTTTCTGATTCCGTGGTGCCGAAAATTTTATCGGAGCCGGCTAAAAAGCTGGTTCTTAAAGAATGTCGAAGTGACGACGTTTTCAACGGGCGCTCAATCAAACACAGAAGCCGACATCGTCGAAGGGCACTCCCGACCGCACAACACCGACAGCAATCACACTCCCCGATCGAGCCAATTGCCTTACAATGGCGACTCATAGTTTTGGAATGGAAATTACAAGCGTAGTCTCGATTTTGGATTGAAGGAGAAACGTAGCATCGGCGTTGGACCGTAGCGTGCTACGAACTGGTACAACGATGGCCATAACTCTTTTCAAACGATATCGAATGCAATACTCGCTGGCTGGCGAACTGTATACGCGCCCGCCATTGCCTGAAGGCTACGAATTATTGCCATGGCGTGAGGAGTTGCTTTCGGCACATGCTACCGCCAAATTTCGCAGTTTCCGAGATGAACTGGATACCAATATCTTCGCCTGTTTGGGGCAGGAAGACGGCTGCCGTCGGTTGATGTACGACATTTCAGGCCGACCAGGCTTTGTGGCTGAAGCAACCTGGCTGATGCTTTACCGAAAACCAAATGGCAATATTGAAAGCTGCGGAACGATCCAAGGGGTCCAGACTGACGCATTCACTGCTGCGATTCAAAACATTGGCGTCTTGCCCGAGCACCGCGGGAAGCGATTGGGTTCCGTATTGATCCACTGCGCACTGGAGGGATTTCAACGTAACGGCATGCGAATTGGTACACTTGAGGTGACATCGCATAATACGGGTGCCGTTCGCTTGTATCAGAAGCTGGGATTTACGATTGCCAAAGTCGTCTACAAATCAGCGGAAGTCGTCGAACATTATTAACTCGCAAACCTTGGCATCGAAATGAACATTGTTGGAATCGGAACAGACATCTGCGAATGCGATCGAATTGCGCGAATGATTGAAAAACATGGCGGCGACTTCGTATCCCGAGTCTTCACCGAAACCGAAATCGAATACTGCGGAAGTCGAAAAGCGTTTGTGCAACACTATTCCGGACGCTGGGCTGCAAAGGAAGCGATCCTTAAAGCGTTGGGAACTGGTTGGACGAAAGGAATTCAATGGACAGACATGGAGATCACCAACGCCACGGGGGGTGAGCCAGTCGTGACACTTCACAACCGAGCATCAGACGTCATGGCCGAGCGAGGAATCCAAAACATCATGCTTACGATCTCGCACGCCAACCATGCGGCTGTCGCATTCGCAGTTGCAGTCGGCCTTGGTTAGCCGCGGTCAAAATCTGCCCGGCGGTTTGGGACCGACTCGTTTACGTATGACAATTTGCTTTTGCTTAGGCTTGTTCGCCAGCCCACCCATCGCACTTTTTGCTAACCATACGCCTAGTCCGCACAACAGCACGATCCCACCAATCCCCAGTTTGATCAACGCCGCGACACCCCGTCCCGAAATTCGCGAGCTTCCGCTTGAGCCCGAGGAATACGATCCTCCTACGGGGCCTCCATTCTGGTTGGTAAATGCAGCCCCACACTTCCAGCATCGAGTGGCAGAGCTAGTAACATTCGCTCCGCATCGAGAACATTCGTATCCGTTTCGCATTGGGCCAACAGTCGAACTATTCATCTGATCCATCAGCTCTCGATGCCTCTGCATCGGATCAGAAAAATTTGATGACCTGGATGGGATGTTTACATCTCCAGGGAAACTTCTGGAACCGTTTGAACGAAATCCGGGCGGTTGAGCGTGGCTGATTGCACTTGTTAGAAGAAGAATTACAAACGCGAATGCAATTGGCACGATTGTCTTGAGCAAGGTCATTTGAGACATCCCTTATATAAGTTTTTGCAGGTAAAGCGAGCCAACGATTTGTTTAGCGTCGCTCATACGAGGTTGGCTAGTGTGGTTGTCGAAAGATATGATAGCGAAAGCAACGAACAATACCAATCAATTTTTCAGCTTGTTCAATGACACGAGAAGTCCCTGGCTTGGCCAACTGATAACTTCATTTCACGACGTACGCAAATTTCCGAATCTCGGCAACTTTTGCCGAAACGGGTCTATGCTCAAGCGAAAATTCGGCGAATTTTTGGCTTGTTGAAGTAGACGAACACGTCGACGTAATATGCCAGAAATGCAACATGGATAAGGGTGCCAGTGACGGCACCCATCAGATTGCCTTCTGAAATTCCGCCGATAATTCCTAACACCAGCATCGCCGCATCAAGTAAGAATCCAAGTCCGCAGCCGATAAACAGTACAATCCGTCCCCAGTTCTTTTTGATCAGAACTCCAATCGAACCCACCAAAAGGCAAAGCCCCGCAGTGAGCATCGCAATGCCAATTACAATCAAAATGCCGAATCCAAGATTCATCGATAACATCATGTCGCCACACGAACCTTGTTCGCCTGATTCCGCGAAATCAGCATTGGCTTGGGCCTGAACCTCTTCGCTGTTCATCAATGCTGCGATTCCTGCACCGCCAAGGGAAAACACGACCCCACATAACAGAAACAACAACGATGCAATGATTCCAGAAACGGCCAAGGAAATCGCATGCCCGGTCAAATTTTTGGGGTTTGATCCAACTGTTGCTGCCGGGTTTTGCGAACGGAATTCGGAGGCGGTGCGTAGGGATCGAAACTCATCAAAATCTAAGCGTAAGGTACGCTTCCTGCGATTGAAAAAATCAGCCGAGCTAAAAGCACCAGACTAGTCAGAGCGACAATTTCACAAGCAGTTGAAACTGTTCCGTAAAAATTGGGTTGGACGCTGTCTAGGAAAATCGAGTTGTGGATTCACGTTCTTTTAATCAAATTTTCGTTTCCAATTGGGCCGCCTGAGCACATTTTGTTGTTTAAATTGAACCTGAACCGGCAAAGAAGTTTGAAAGTTTGCAAATCTTCAAACAGGGCTGGACGTCGAAAACGATTTGGCTACTATATCGGTGCGGGATGGAGCAGCCCGGTAGCTCGCGAGGCTCATAACCTCGAGGTCGTCGGTTCGAATCCGGCTCCCGCAACTTCTCTGTTTGGTTAGGAAACTGACCGCAGTAGATTATTCGAATAAGCCGGTGTCTTGCAGCAACGCAAAACACCGGCTTTTTTCGTGTTTTCCTGCAATCTCTGGGGTCTCGGCCACTCTCCAGAGACTCGTTTTCCGCTTGCGACTCCGCCAAAACAGCCCCTCTCTGGGGGCCAATCAGAGAACAAATACTCTCAGAGTCTCTGGGTTATGAAAACCGCCGGGTTAACGACTCTGGGTTATGAAATGTTCGCCTGAGAGGACATTCTTATCGGTCCATTGATCTGGCTCACTAGGTGCCAAAAGTTGCGAACCATTCGGACGGGTAATAGGATGCGCGAGATTCCAACGAAGAATTTCAGCTTCGACGAGGGTGCAGAGCTGCAAGAAATACGTCGTCGATCGCTAGATGAAACTGGCCCTGCTGAAAATTGAGTCTAGTCCTTATACGTAGACGTCGGTTGCCGCAGGATTGCGTGGGCGAATGGGAAGCTGCAGACGATTGGCAGGATGACGAGGTTCACCAGAGTCGCAGTGGTGAGCCCGGAAAGAATGACGAGACCGAGCGGATATTCGATTTCTGGCCGGGGATCTCGCCGGTTAAGATCAACGGAACAGCGCAAGCCCTGTGGTCAATGCGGTCATCATGATGGGTGCGAGCCGCTCTTCGGCTCCGCCGCATTACCAGCTCGCGATGGTTCGTGACGCCTTCTGTGGTAGCCAAGTGTCGGTAGTGACTGATCAGCATGATGGCGTTGCGAGCGGCGATGCCCAAGACGGTCACAAAGCCGACCAGCGAACCAAGTGATAGATTCCGCCCGATGCGTGAACACCGAGTACACCACCGAGCAAGGCTAACGGCAAGGTGCAGAGGATCAGGCCGACAAGCTTCCATGACTGAAAATCGATGTAAAGGATCACGGCGATGGAAATGATCGACGCGATCGAGAGCAACAACAGCCGGTTGCGAGACGCTTTGGCCTCAGCGTACTCGCCAAGGAACTCGGGATGGTAGCCGGTCTTGAAATTCACGTTCGCTAGAACGGCTCGTTCAATGTCGGTGGCGACTGAGGCGAGGTCTCTTCCATCGACGTTGCAAGTAATATCGATGCGTCGCGAAGCGGCTTCGCGTTTGATCTCGTTGGGAGCGGGAACAATCGTCAACTGGGCAACATTGCCCAGTGGAACTAGTCCGCCGACTGGCGTATCGATCATCAATTCGCTGAGCGTGCGCAGGTCGCTGTGCAAGCCGGTCTCACCGCGTACGATCACACCGAAGATGTTCTGGTCTTTGTAGATCTCGCCAACTTGTATGCCATTGACCAGCGTGGTGACACTGCGCATTAGTGCGCCTGGGGTAAGACTAAATTGCGATGCCGCTTCAGGCCGCATGTTGACCGAGATCTGTGGCACGAGTACTTGTGGTTCCACCTTTAAAGTCGTCACACCGGCTATCGGCTTGATTTGCGCAGCGACTAAGTTGGCGGTCGATCGAAGTTCTTCCATTTCAGGACCGAAGACTCGCACGACGATCGATGCACTGGTACCCGTGAGTACCTCTTTGATGCGTTCAGTCAAGTAGGTGAGCAAGTCGCGATACAAACCGGGGTAACCATCGACGATCTCTTGGACTTCAGCCACGGTCTTGTCGTAGTCCTTGGTGTCGTCGATGCTGATCCACAGTTCGGTGAAGTTCGGGCCGACGACTTCATCCGCCACGGTTGCCCGGCCGATATGTGACCCAAAGTTCAGCACTCCATCCACGGCCATCATCTCTTCACTAGCGCGAAGTGTGACGCGATCCATGGCATCGATACCAATCCCCGGCTTTTCCACCCAGTGCATGAGAAAGTCGGTTTCACGGAACTTGGGCATCAGTTGTTCGCCGAGTTGCGTGATGGTGGCACCAATGCCGATGAAGACGATCGCTGTGACGATCAACGTTCCAAAGCGAAAGCGAATGGCCGCGCCGAGCACGCTGCGATACAGTCGCTTGAACAACTGCACTAGCGGACCATCTTGGTGACGCTTCTTGACTGATTTGGGCAGCAAGAACAGCGACATAGCGGGCGTGACGGTCAACGCGACAGCCAACGATGCTAGGATCGCCAGAATGTAGGACGCAGCCAGCGGTTTGAAGAACGCTCCTGCCAGTCCCGTGAGGAAGAACACAGGCAGAAACGCCAGGATGACGATGATGGTAGCGTAAACGACTGCGCTACGAACTTCCATCGAGGCATCCAACACAACCGAAAAAGCGGATCGCGGTTGCTCGAGGGTTGCATTGAGTCTCAGCCGCCGCATGATGTTCTCGACGTCGATGATGGCATCGTCGACAACCTCGCCAAGAGCGATGACTAAGCCTGCGAGCACCATGGTGTTGATGGTGCCACCGCGATAGTAAAGCACCAGCATGGCGGCAATCAGAGACAGCGGTATTGCCGTGGCACTGATCACCGCGCATCGCCAGTCGAATAAGAAAAGAACCAGCACCACGATCACTAACACACAGCCGAGCAACATGGAATGGCTGAGGTTGGAAATTGACCGTTCGATAAAGGTCGCGGGACGGAAGATAGTCGTGTCATACTCGACTTCGCCCATAGCCGGCTTGAGGTCCAGCATGGCCTTCTCAACATTGCGAGTTACATCCAACGTGTTGGCCCAGGGTTGCTTTTCGACGATCAGTAGCAACCCAGGTCGGTTGTTAATGATCGCGTCACCGATCGGAGGTGCATAGTCGAATTTAACTTCGGCAACGTCCCGGATGCGCAGCGGCGAGCCACTGGAGACGGTTGGAATTGTCGTCACTGGATTGGCGACAAGTGGTGTGCCGATCGCAGCGTTACCGGCTGGTACACGACTCAAGGATGTCGCGGCGGAAAGTCGAGAGTTGCCGGTTCGAATTGGAATTTCGCCAAGTTGCTCTG
>JAWKTO010000005.1:0-568297 GCA_041399045.1 Pirellulaceae bacterium
TTCCTATTCCGGCATGGGCACACAATCGTTCTCTCGCAGTAGTGTGAATGAAGTTGTCTTCTACGGTGGCAACGGCGACGATTGGTTCAAGAACAACACCAATGTGAAGTCCCGCGCCTTTGGGCACGCTGGAAAAGACACGTTGGTTGGCGGGTTCAATGACGATCGCTTACGTGGCGGCGGCGATGACGACCGTATGTTTGGGAATGGCGGTAATGATTACCTGGGCGGCGACGATGGTAATGACATTATCCACGGGCAGGCAGGCAACGATCGAATCTTCGCTGGAGCCGGTACCGATTCCGTATACGGTGAAAATGGTAACGACCTCATCGCGTTGGGCGCTGGCAATGATAGCGGCATCGGTGGTGCCGGTGACGATTCCATTTATGGTGATTCAGGCGACGACTACATTCGTGGAGGCTCTGGGGATGACACTCTCGCTGGCCAGGACGACAACGATCGAATTCTTGGCGATGATGGAAACGACAGCATGTACGGAAATGCTGGTGACGATTCCATGAACGGCGGTTCAATGGATGACCGTATTGTTGGCGGCGACGGCAGCGACGACATGTTCGGCAGTTCTGGTCGCGATAAGCTGTTCGGACAATTGGGTGACGACTCACTTTTCGGAGGCGACGACGACGACAGTCTGTATGGTGATGAAGATAACGATGATTGCTACGGTGGCAACGGCAACGATTATGTTCGTGGTGGTTCCGGCATGGATCGCTTGTATGGTCAAAGTGGTTCCGATGACCTCGGTGGCGACGACGACAACGATGACTTGTATGGCGGACTCGATGACGACATCCTGAGGGGCGGTCGCGGCAACGACGACTACTTCGACGACTCGTCCGATTCTGTTTTTGACGACTCTGATGATTACAGCCCAGACGGCGATTTTGAATTGCGTGGTACCGTCGAAAATCTCGATACGAATGCAAAAACGTTTACCATCTCTGGCGTCACGGTGAATTACACCAATGCGGCTGTTCGCACAACGCTGAGCAATGGTGCGTTTGTGAAGGCCGAGGGACTTTTCGCAAATGGAGCGGTTACCGCACGTGAAATCGAAGCAGAAGATTCCAGCAGCCACAACTTCGAAGCTCGCGGCGTGATCTCCAATCTCGACACGAACGCCCAAACTTTCTCATTCCTGGGTTTGACTGTGAACTACTCTTCAGCAAACGTCGGTCAGACTCTTGCAGATGGACTGAATGTCGAAGTTGAAGGAACACTCAATGGTTCGACCGTTCTTGCACACCGAGTTGGGGACGATCATGGCGGCGGTGGAGATCATCAAAACTCAAACGGTGCATTTGAACTTCGGGCGGCAATTCAGAACTTCAATGCCTCGAACAAAACATTCACGCTGCTGGGAATCACAGTCAACTTTTTGAGCCAACGCGGAAGTTTATGGAACGTTGGGCAACGGCGTGTTTGTAAAGGAGCTGATGGGTCCTATAGCAATGGCACCATCACGGCTCGTCAAGTCGAATTGGAAGATACCGACGACGATCGGGACGAAAACATCGAGGCACGCGGTGAAGTTCAAAACCTTGATACCTCAGCCTCAACATTTGAGTTCCTGGGATTCCTGGTCGACTACAGCGGTGCAGACATTGATGATGCGTTCAATGCAGGTGACAGTATCGAAATTCGTGGCTGGCTGGAAGGCAATAACATCTCAGCAGAACGAATTCGTAAATAGTGCAAATTCATTCGAAACCGAGGCAATGTTCGGATGACCGCGATTTGAAACCTGAATGTTTCAGATGCGGATAAGGCAGAGTTGATTGGCGAAAGCGGGAGTTCAGGTGTCCGCAATCGCTTTCAACTCTGCCTTTTTTGTTAGGTATATCGTGTTTGTATTTGCACGCCTTTCAAAGCCAATTGAAAAAATAGCGAGAAGGACTAAAGTCGGAACAATTGCGTCACGGTTTTTATTCATGGGGCTATTTAACCAGCTTTGGGGCGAAGCAAAGAACGTCGTCATACGCTGCGTCTCTCAAAGTCGTGTAACGCTCCCGCTTGAACAATTTCAATTTTGAATACGTGTTCTTGAAATTTGAACGCTCGTGCCACGTGTAATGTGTCGGCTTGTTGGTCTTATCGACGTATTCGACTGTCATGAAACATCCATTGGCAAAAAACATTGATGCCGCGACAGATTTGCAGCACATCAGGTTTGGTCGATTGGGGATTGGATAGTTGAGCAAAGCACATTCTTGCTGCAAAATAGATTTCACCTTCGATGCCAGGTGAGGGATACGAAAATACGCAGATAGTCATCGGTGCTTTCTTCGCATTCGTTGTTTGAAAACGTGTTAACATCGCTATTTGCGTCCCGCACCCAATTCGGCGGCAGTTTTGAACGGAATGTCACACAATCAGAATCTGTAAATGAGGTTTTCATTCAGCCGTTCTAAAGCTGTATTAGAGAACCGTATTGCCACGACATGGGACTCGTGGCCTCGTCCACTACCAGTAAACGACCGGCGATTCTAACTATGACTCTGAGGAGGTTCCCTCTTCGCCGCCTTCACCTTCGCCACCTTCTCCTTCGCCATCGTCCTCGCCGGGTGGAACTTTAACGGCAGCAATCATGTGTCACCTTCGTCCATCGACATGATTCGAACGCCTTGAGTATTGCGGCCGATTACGCTGATGTCCTTGCAGGCGATTCGTTGCAGTTTCCCACGCATCGTCATCAAAAGGATCTGGTCCTCATCGGTCACTGGCAGAATGGAAACGACTTTGCCGTTTCGTTCAGTAGTTTTGATGTCTCGAATACCCTTACCGCCACGTCGTTGAACGCGATAGCGAGCAGAACTGGAAACATCATCCTCTTCCGCCTCTTCGGCTGTTTGCGGGCCAAACGGTGTGCGCTTGCCGTATCCGTTTTCGCAGACTGTAAGCAACGTGGACTCAGGCTCGGCAACGACCATGCCTACCACCGTGTCGCCTTCGGATAGATTGATCCCTTTCACACCGCTCGTGTTCCGGCCCATGGGGCGCATCCGCTTCATCGAAACGAATCGCCATACCGCTGGCCGTTGAGTACGAGCCCTTGTCCTTCGTTGACAACGACCACGTCGATTAGCTCGTCGCCTTCACGCAATTTCAGCGCAATGATGCCATTCGAACGTGGACGACCGTAGGCCTTGATCTCGGTCTTCTTGACCAATCCGTCTCGGGTCGCCATGACCAAGGGTGGTTTTCCGCAGTGAAGTCACGAATCGCCAAGCACTCGGCAACTTTTTCGTCTTCATCCAGTTGGATCAGGTTGATGATCGCACGACCACGAGAATCGCGGCTGAGCTGGGGCAACGTATGAACTTTGCGCCAGTGCACGCGTCCTTTGGAGGTGAAGAACAGCAAATAGTCATGCGTACTGGCAGCGAAGACGTGTTCGATCGGATCTTCTTCTTCGCTCTTCGCGCCCTTGATTCCTTTGCCGCCCCGTTTTTGAGCGCGGTAAGTGCTGACGGGGGTTCGCTTGATGTAACCACGGTGGCTGATCGAAACCACCATGTTTTCTTCTTCGATCAAATCCTCGTCGATGACCTCGTTGATTTCTTCGGTGCTTATCTCGGTGCGACGAGCATCGGCGTACTTGCGAGAAATTTCCTCCAAGTCCGCTTTGATGATGTCCAGAATGTTCTGTTCGTCGGACAGGATGCGTTGGTACTCTTTGATCTCATCCAATAACGCTGCGTGCTGTTCGCCAAGGCGTTCTTGCTCAAGGTTGACGAGTTGCCCAAGCGTCATTTTGAGAATCGCGTCCGCTTGGACCGGGGTCAAATGATAGACATCGGCGACGCCACGTTCACCCTGGAAAATCTCAAAACCGTCCTCGCCCAGCGCCTGCTTCATCATCGCAGCAGGACATTCGACGCCCATCAACGATTGTTTCGCCTCGGCCTGTGTTTTTGATTGGCGAATTACTTGGATGATGCGGTCAATATCGGCCAAGGCCAACAGAAGGCCTTCGACCGTGTGTTTTTGTTTTCGGGCTCGGGCCAGCAAGAACTGTGTGCGGCGTCGAATCACGGTGACGCGATGCCGGATGAACTCTTCGAGCAATTGCTTGATCGTGAGTTCGCGTGGTTTGCCGTCTACCAGAGCCAGGAAGATCATCGAGATCGACGTCTGCAATGGCGAGAACTGATAGAGTTGGTTCAAAACAACATTTGGATCGGCGTCGTTGCGAACATCAATCAGCAACTTGACGGGTTCCTTTAAGTCGCTGACGTCTTTGATTGACGAGATCCCTTTGACCTTGTCGCTTTTTACCAGGCCAGCAATTTTTTCAACGACCGTATCGCGGACTTGCTGATACGGGATCTCGGAAACAACGATTCGCGAACGACCCTTCTTCGCCTCTTCGATTTCGCAGCGCGCACGAACAACGATCGTGCTGCGACCGGTGTAATACGCTTTGCGGATACCAGAGCGACCGCAGATGATGCCGCCGGTTGGGAAATCGGGCCCAGGCAGGATTTCCATGATTTCGTCGATGGACGTTTCCGGGTTGTCGATCAGCAGGATCAATGCTGCACAGACTTCTCCCAAATTGTGCGGAGGAATCGACGTCGCCATACTGACCGCGATCCCGCTTGATCCGTTCACAAGCAAGTTCGGAAACCGACTTGGCAAAACGGTCGGCTCAAGGCGGCGTTCATCATATGTCGGAATGAAGTCAACCGTATCGAGCTTCAGATCCTCCAGCATCATCGACGCGAATGGACTCATGCGAGCCTCGGTATATCGCATCGCCGCGGGAGGCAGGCCCGCGATCGAGCCAAAGTTTCCTTGTTTGTCAATCAACACGGCGCGCATGTTCCATTCCTGGGCCATGCGAACGAGCGTTGGGTAAACGATACTTTCACCGTGCGGGTGGTAGTTACCACTGGTGTCACCAGAGATCTTGGCACATTTCACGCGCGATGCGTTTGGGCCCAGGTTCAGATCGTTCATCGCGACGAGGATGCGGCGCTGCGACGGCTTCAAACCGTCCCTCACGTCAGGTAGTGCACGAGAGACGATAACGCTCATTGCGTATGTGAGGTAGCTGTCCTTTAGCTCATCCTCGATTGGCAGCTCCCGGAACTGCTCCAGCTCTTCACTGTTGTTGTCATTATTGTCGTTGTTGTCGCCAGAATCAGATGACAATGGAGATTCCTTTATGGGTTCAATTGCTCGCCGAATTCATCGCGGAAAAACACGTCCTTGAATTCGTGTTTTGCAACGTTGAAGAAAGCGATCAGCCGTCAAAATTTGGCTGTTTTTTTGGGTTTTCTGTCGCGCGCTCAACTCAGTGAAAACGCTCCGAAATTCTACCAAATCGTGGTGTTTTCCACAACGACCCAGTGCGTTTGTTGCCGCGTCGTAAGTCGTTGAAATAACCGGCTTTGCGGCACCTGTATTTCGTGCGACTCACGTCATCGAATTGGTGTCGAAATTCGAATTCGCAATCATCATTTTTTCTGCTGAAGGCAAGTCCCCGCCGTGAACAAATGGACGAATTCCATCGACCAAAACGAATCGCAACCGCCGAGGGTATAGAATAGGGTTCTCAATCAATTTTCAAGCGCGAATTCGCATGCCGAACAAGAATCCAATGGATCGTTTTTTGGATCGTTCATTCTCGATGAGAAGTGTCGAGCGTGTCGACGGTGCTCACGAATTGCAATCGAGTTCGATGCGTCAGCGCGTGCAACGCCGGGAGGTTCGCCCTGTCGTTTCATTGGCAATCACAGAGTCCGACGCACCTACGGCATCCATCGATGACCCGATTGAAACTGCAAAACATCGGATCACAATCGACGGGATGGAATTGTGGCTGGAGGGAAACAACGTTCT
Source organism: Pirellulaceae bacterium (assembly GCA_041399045.1). GTDB lineage: Bacteria > Planctomycetota > Planctomycetia > Pirellulales > Pirellulaceae > BJ22. The sequence continues at coordinate 5,872 of JAWKTO010000005.1, forward strand.
GTGTGCCTGCCCCGATTGTGCAGCTCCGATAACGATCCAGATCTGGCTGGGATTGGCCGACTGTTGGCGATGCGGAACAGCGATTGAAATGGAAGAGGCGACGCTGGAGGCCGCTCGAGAACTTGTCGGGCGAAGCGCTCCGGCTTTTGAACCGCAACCAACGTTTGATGAAATCGATGTGCCCCGGCCCCCGCCAGTCAGTTCTGTTCCCTCTCCACGCCCAACCACCACACAACGCGATGAACGACTGCGAGAGTTGGAGCAACTAACAAAAATTCAATCGGTACCGCAGTTGTTGACGAGCTTTTTGTCATCACTGCCCGCTTGGCTGGTCAGTTTCCTGTTTCACTTGTTCATGATTTTGATTCTTGCATTACTGGTTTTACAAAGCGCAACTGACGAGCCGCTGTCTCTGGTGCTGTCGACGTTTCTGGATGAATCGCGGACGGAAGGCGGGACGATTTCCCTGGCCACCGATGGAGATTTAGCGGATGACTTGGCAATGGACGCCTTGGGTGAAATGGGTTTGGACGCTGACGACATTGAAATTGCGAAAACGGATGCGGCCGATTTAACAAGTGATCCGAATCCCGCGATTAACCTTCCAGATCTTTCGACGGCATTGGCGCAGTTGAAGTCGGGCGGTTCCGGTGCTGCCAAATTCTCGGCGCGAGATCCACGTTTTCGTCAGGAAATCGTTGAGCGCGAAGGGGGCACGTTGTTGACGGAAGCTGCCGTGGCTCGCGGCCTTCGGTGGCTTGCATCTGTTCAAAACGCGGATGGCAGCTGGAGCCTTGAGCGATACAGCCGACATAACAATCCCAAAAACAAAGGTGACGCGGCGGGAACAAGCCTCGCATTGTTGCCTTTTTTGGGCGCCGGCCAGACTCACGAATACGGCATCTACAAAGACACCGTTTCCAAAGGCCTTGCGTGGCTGATTGCGAACCAGAAATCCGACGGAGATCTACGTATCAATTTCACGAGTCAGGCCGGCATGTACGCACATGGCCAAGCTGCGATCTGTCTGTGTGAAGCCTACGCCTTGACGGGCGACGAACGGTTTCGCGAACCGGCTGCCAAGGCAATCGCTTTTATCGAGTCGGCACAACATCGCGAGGGTGGCTGGCGTTACACTCCAGGGCAAGCGGGTGACACAAGCGTCTTCGGTTGGCAGTTGATGGCGCTGCAAAGTGCTCGTTATACAACGCTCGGTAAGGGCATCAGCGACTCGACGTTTCGACTCGCAAATTATTACCTTGACGCCGCCTCTCGCCGCACGGGACGAAATGTTCCTGATGGTGCCCTGTATCGATATCAACCCAATGAAGGCACCGCACGTCACACCATGACCGCCGAGGCACTCTTGTGCCGAATGTACATGGATTGGAAACGCGACGATCCTCGCATGATGTACGGCGTTCGGTGGCTGCTAAACAATCATTTGCCTGATCGCGACAACCTGGATCTGTATTATTGGTACTACGGCACCCAAGTCATGCACCACTATGGCGGAACCGAATGGGAAACCTGGAATCGTGCCGTTCGCGATCTGCTGGTCTCTCTGCAGGAAACGCGAGGCAAGAACGCGGGCAGCTGGGAGCCAGATTTGTTTGAACGCGGCAACAATGGTGAACGGATCTATACGACGGCGTTTGCAGTTTGTACGTTGGAGGTCTACTACCGACATTTGCCGTTGTTTCGAACAATTGATCTGGAACGAAATGAATAATTGCCGAGTATGGTCCCTTCGCACGCGTACGTTGACCATTGATCGCATGCCCGCGCTGATGGCGATCGTCAACGTCACTCCGGACAGTTTTTCCGATGGTGGACGTTTCTATTCACCCAAGGCGGCGATTGAACACGGCCTGAGATTGGCAGAAGCCGGGGCGAACATCCTGGATATTGGCGGGAAAGTACTCGGCCGTACAGTGAGTCCGTTTCGGCCCAAGAGCAAATTGACCGCATCGGTCCGGTTGTCGAAGGGCTTGCTCGCGAAACCGACGTTCCGATTTCGATAGATACTTGTTCGGCGAAAGTTGCGGCGGTGGCGATTGCATCCGGTGCAGAGATCATCAACGATGTAAGCGGTCTGGAATCCGATCCTGAAATGATCGGCCTTGCAAAACAAACGGGTGTCGGCGTTTGCGCGATGCACATGCAAGGGACCCCGCAGACCATGCAAGACGCACCGACGTACGACAATTGCGTAGAAGAAATCGTTTCGTACCTCCACGGGCGACTGCAGTCCCTGACGAATCAAGGAATTCAGCAAGAGAAGATCTGTCTGGATCCAGGGATCGGATTTGGGAAAACGCATGAGCACAATCTGGAGCTATTACGAAACGCCAAACGTTTCCTGGACCTTCCCGCACCGATACTGATCGGACATTCGCGAAAGGGTTTCATTGGAAAGTTGCTGGGCAACAACGAACGCAATCGTGACGCGGGGACGCTGGGGATTTCAATTTACCTTGCCGAAATCGGCATTCCGATCTTGCGAGTCCACGAGATCGAAAGGACACGCGACGCACTGACGGCGTTTCTTGCGATGGAACGGGGATAGTGTTCGTCGGGTCAGGGTGTGTCGGGGCAGGGTGCGTCGGGGCAGGGTGCCATGCACTCGGCTTTGCGTGGGCATGCTCCACAGCGTACTTTCAAAGCGTTCCACACAACAATTTTTTTGCGTCAAACGTTCTGCTGTTTTGAAACATTAACAGGAAAGTTCTAGACCGGCGGCTAGCGCCGTACCGCTCACGAGAAACGGAATTGCACCAGACGACGTCATTATCGCCAAACACTTGGTTGTATCGCGACACCAATTCAATAGTTCTACACCGGCAGCTAGCGCCGTGCCGCTCACGAGAAATGGAAATTCACAACAAGTAAATGATATGGGTGCAGTTTTTCGTTAGGCGAGTGGCAGATCTTCATCCGCTCGCGACATCACGTCGTGGAGTTTGACAATGGCGTCGAAGCCATCGCACATGACACCGCTGTTGCCCAGTTGTTCAACGAACCGACACGTCGCGTGGCCCGCTGATTTTTGTTCGTACGAATCGACCCACTGGCGAAAATTTTGTTCACGCCCAGGGGACTCGAACGGATATCGGCCGGGCGGGGACTTGCAGTTTTGTAGTCGCCAATATTTCGGTGTCAGTCTGGCGCGAAATGATTTTTGAACTTGGCACAGACGCCGATACAATGGGTCGCTTCCCAACTCACTCAGAATGTTTTCCGAACGATCACTTTCCGGATTGATTCGTTCGTTTGTAATCGCAATTCGATATCCGCCAAGCGTACGGTAAATCCGGATTTGCATATCGCGATGTTGTTGAGACCAGTTTCGAATGCGATCCAATGTGAGGTCTGCGTTTGTTGGTTGAGGCTTGACGCCAAATAGTTTCGAAAGGAAACCAACCGGCGAGATTTTTTCAGGCGGAACATCGATGTCGATGAACATCAGCTCCGCCGTATTGAGAACAAGGCTGCCGTATCCATTTCGTGTGATCACGGCAGAAGGGTTTTGTGAGTCGCCAAATTCTTCGATGATTTCTTCGCGGGGTGGATTACATTCGTATCCATAACCATCGGGATCGAAACGATTCGCTCGAGCTGCATCGAGCGTCCTCGACAGCATTTCGGCAGCTTTATGGGCGGCATCTTCCTGCGAAATAACGGACCAACCCCAAACCGACCGCGTTTCTCGCTCACCATCGTCAGTTTCAACTACGCCACTTTTTCGAGACCAATAACGGGGAATTCGCATTACGAAGCTCCCAGGTTCAGAGGTAAATCAAATCATTCCGTCTTCGCGTTTGAAACGTCGTTTCTGGGCCGCGAAAAGACAAGAAACTCCGTGATCAACGTGATCACAAACGCCGGGACCACTACAAAAAAGAAAATTGATTTGAACGTGCTCGCAATGTCACTTTGCTGGGCTTGGAAAATCAAATAGCACGTGTAAATCACATAGATCAACACAAACAAAATCCCATTTACCCGAGTGACTGTTCGACCAATCAAGAATACCGGCAAACAAACAGCCGAGACCGCAATCACGACTGGCAAATCGAAATGCAACGCGACACTGGGAAACGGCAAAGTTGTTTTTGCAAACAGACCAGAAAATCCTAGCACGCACAAAACGTTGAAAATATTGCTGCCAACGACGTTGCCAACTGCAATATCTTTTTCGCCTTTCAATCCCGCCATGATCGACGTGATCACTTCCGGTAATGATGTCCCAACAGCAACGATCGTCAATCCGATCACCAGTTCGCTGACACCAAATGACTTCGCGATTGAAACGGCACCTTCGGTCAGCCACTTCGATCCGAAAACCAATAGTGCCAAGCCGAAAACAAGGAATCCGAGAAACTTGAAAACGTTAGCCAGGTTATAGCTCACTTTCGGCAAGTCGTCGGTCAGATCTTCCTTGACCTCGCGAGTCACGCGCCGACTGGATCGAATCAACCAGACGACGTAGACGATCAATGCGCTCGCGAGCAAACCACCTTCGAGTCGCGAGATATAACCGTCTTGCCCAATTGGAATCAGCGCAAGGCAAGACAACAACATCCACCACAGGTCTCGTCGAAACAGTTCACTGGAAACAGCCAAAGGCGTTACGATCGCGGCCAAACCCAGCACGACCAGAATGTTAAACAGGTTGCTGCCAAGGGCATTGCCAATCGCCAATTCAGCGCTGTCTTGATAGGACGACTGCAGCGAAACTGCCAGCTCGGGAGCACTGGTTCCAAACGAAACCACTGTTAAGCCGATGACAAGCGGGCTGATCCTCGCGATCACGGCAAGGCCTGACGCACCTCGCACCAAGATATCTCCGCCAATCAGGAGAATGACCAGTCCGACGATGATTTGAATTGTTGGCCAACCAAGATCCATAAGGTTGCTTTCGACGTGTTGAACCGGTCGGTATTTATTGAGCGACGTCCATCCAGCCACGACTACGAGCACTTTGCAGTACCGCATCGCAAACTCGCTGTGTTTCCAAGGCATCGCGGAATGTTGGAGACGCAGGCTTGCCTTCTTCCATTCCCTTCAGGAAGTCGGCAACCTGATGCACAAAGCTGTGTTCGTACCCGATTTGTAAACCGGGAACCCACCAGTGATCCATGTAGGGATGTTCACCGCCGTGATCGGTTACGTGAATGCTGCGCCAACCGCGAATTGCCCCTTCGTCAGCGTGATTGAAGTATTCCAATCGATGCAAGTCATGCAGGTCCCATCGCAGCGAGCCTTTTTCGCCGTTGATTTCCAAAGTGTACAGTGCCTTGTGCCCGCGTGCGTAACGAGTTGACTCGAACAGTCCGAGCGAACCATTGTCGAAGTGACAGAGAAACGCACAAGCGTCGTCGATTCCTACCGGTTTCTTTTCACCGGTTTCCGCGTGAACACGTTCTTTGACGAACGTCTCCGTCATTCCCACGACATCGTGAATACCGCCGTTGAGCCAGATCGCAGTATCGATGCAGTGCGCCAACAAGTCGCCCGTTACACCGGAACCCGCCGCGTCAACATCCAGACGCCAAAGTGCTTGACCACCTTGAGGCACGTCCTCCGAAATCGTCCAGTCCTGCAGGAAATTCGAACGGTAGTGGAAGATCTTCCCCAGTGCTCCGGCATCAATCATGTTCTTGGCAAGCGTGACAGCGGGAACGCGTCGGTAGTTGTACCAAACCATGTTGGCGACACCGGCCTTCTCAACCGCTTCGCACATCTCCAGACCTTCTTCGCTATTCATGGCGAGCGGCTTTTCACACAAGATTGCCTTGCCCGCCTGAGCAGCAGCGATTGCGATTTCCTTGTGCAGGTTATTCGGCACACAGATATCGACGGCATCGATATCGTCGCGTGCGATCAGTTTTCGCCAATCGGTTTCAATGGACTCGTAACCCCAGTTGTTTGCAAATTTCTGAATCTGCTCAGCGTTTCGAGCACAAGCAGCTTTGAGGACTGGGCGATATTCGAGATCAAAGAAATGATTGACCGTCGCGTATGCGTTGGTGTGGGCTCGTCCCATGAACCCGTATCCGATCATGCCAATGCGAAGTTCTTTGCTGCTCATCTAACCCCCAAAATGTATTTTTACAAATCGTTTTCAGTGATTGAAACGACGGCCGCATTAAAACTGCCAATTCGTTTCTTAAGTCATTATCCAGTGCTCACGCGAACACTAACCTCGACTCTTGGCCATCGCCATTTCAGCTTTTTGAATGTACGCAGGATCGCGGTTCCTTCGAAAGCCCGTTGATAGGTCACACTGAGCGCTGCGTAGTTGAATGCGTCGTTGGGCTCTAGTTCACATGCTCGCTCGGCGTGCTGGCAGGACAACTCGTGTTCATTTGTATTGTGGTATAAAACGGCAAGTGCCAGATGACCACGTACAAAACTCTCGTCGATTTCCAATGCCTTTTTGATCGCGTCGATCGCTTCGGCGTATTTGCCTTCGCCACGCAATTTCTCGGCCTCTTTTTCAAATTCCAAAAGACTCTTATCAGTCATGAATCACTCTAGCTGTTGCAGTTGAGGAACCTCGATCTGACATGGCGATGAACCATGCCAAAACGAAAAGAAACCCGACTTGATCAAAGTCGGGTCTCATCAAAAGATTATTCTAGCGTGATTGTCCCACTGAATGAACAGTGGAGGCGAACACTTATTTTTTTGCCGATTTGGCACGCAATGCCGCTTGAGCCGCAGCTAGTCGAGCGATCGGCACACGGAAGGGCGAACAACTGACGTAATCGAGCCCGACGCGGTGGCAGAAATCAACGGACGATGGATCGCCGCCGTGTTCACCACAAATACCGAGCTTCAAATCGCCACGAGTCTTGCGTCCTTTTTCAACCGCCATTTGAACCAACTGGCCAACGCCGGTTTGATCCAACGATTGGAACGGATCCACGTGCAGAATTTCCTGAGTCAGATAATCAGGAAGGAACGTGAACACGTCATCGCGGCTGAAGCCAAACGTCATTTGCGTCAAGTCGTTGGTGCCAAAGCTGAAGAAGTCCGCATGATTTGCGATCTCGTCCGCAGTCAATGCTGCACGTGGAACTTCGATCATCGTACCGATCAGAATATCAAGTTTCCCTTTGAATTCTTTTTCTGCGATGACTTCGGCAATCGTTGCTTCGGTTTTCTCCCGCAACAGTTTCAATTCGGCTTCGGTACCCACCAGCGGAATCATGATCTCAGGCTTGGCGTCAATCTTTTTGCCTTTGCAATTGATCGCTGCCTCGATAATTGCGCGCACCTGCATTTCCAGAATCTCAGGAAACGTGATGCTCAGTCGGCAACCGCGATGGCCAAGCATTGGGTTGAACTCGTGCAACGCATCGACGCGCGTCTTAATCTCTTTGGGAGTAACTCCCATTTCGTCAGCCATTTCTTTTTGGCCAGCGGCATCGTGTGGAACGAATTCGTGCAGTGGTGGATCCAACAGACGAATGGTTACCGGCAAACCTTTCATGGCCTCGAAGATGCCTTCGAAGTCCTTGCGCTGAAATGGCAACAACTTCTTCAAGGCCTTGCGGCGATCGGCTTCTTCTTTCGCCAGAATCATTTCGCGAATCGCGATCGTTCGCTTACCACCAAAGAACATATGCTCGGTTCGGCAAAGGCCAATTCCCTCGGCGCCAAACTCACGTGCGCGAGCGCTGTCCTCAGGCGAATCTGCATTAGTGCGAACACCCAATGTGCGGTAACTGTCGGCCCATTTCATGAGCTTGCCAAAATCGCCAGACAGGCTTGCGGGCTGCGTTTCGATTTCGCCTTCCGCAACTTCACCCGTCGTACCGTTGATACTCAAGATATCTTTTGGGCCATACTTCTTGCCATTGATGATGGCCGTTTGAGCTTTGGCATCGATCTGCACCGCACCGGCACCCGCCACACAGCAGCGACCCCAACCGCGAGCAACTACAGCGGCGTGACTTGTCATACCGCCGGTGCTGGTCAGAATACCTGCGGCAGCGTGCATACCGTCTACGTCTTCTGGACTGGTTTCCTTGCGGATCAAGATAACTTTTTCGCCCTTGGTGGCACGTTCTTTGGCGTCTTCCGCCGTGAAGGCCAATGCGCCAAACGCAGCTCCGGGCGATGCGGGAAGGCCCTTGGCGATCTTTCCGGCTTTGTCCCATGCTTCAGGTTTGAAGCTCGGCAGCAACAGTTGTGTCAGGTCGTTGGCTGGCACACGCAAAACGGCTTCCTGCTCCGTGATCAATTTTTCTTTGACCATATCACAAGCGATTTTGACCGCAGCCATACCGGTGCGTTTTCCCGTTCGCGTTTGCAGCATGAACAAAGTGCCGCGTTCGATGGTGAACTCGATATCCTGCATTTCGCGATAATGCTTCTCCAGAATATCTTTGATGTTCATCAATTCTTTGTGAACCGCTTTGTTCCACTTAGGCATTTCTTCTGTGGGCAGCGGCGTTCGAATCCCGGCGACAACGTCTTCACCTTGGGCATTGACCAGGAACTCGCCGAAAAATTTGTTATCGCCCGTGTTGGGGTTACGTGTGAAAGCAACTCCCGTGCCCGAATCGTCTCCCATATTTCCATAGACCATGGACTGGCAATTGACGGCGGTTCCGGCCAAGCCGCGGATGTTTTCGATCTCGCGATACTTGACAGCTTTGTTGGTCATCCAGCTCTTGAAAACAGCTTCAACCGCCTTCTCCAATTGCTTCATGGGCTCTTGGGGAAAGTCTTCTTTGGTGTGCTTTTTGTAAAGTGCCTTGTAAGAGTCGCAAAGGTCTTTCAATCCTTCGGCAGGAACTTCGGTGTCTTCTTTGACTTTGTATTTTTTCTTGATTGCGTCGAAGGCTTCCTCAAAGTGGTGATGGTCAACACCCATCACAACATCGCCGAACATGTTGATCAAACGACGGTAGGCGTCATACGCGAATCGCTCGTTGTCGGTGGCGTTGGCAAGGCCAGCAGTTGAAACGTCGTTCAGACCCAGGTTGAGAATCGTGTTCATCATTCCAGGCATGGAAACCGCAGCACCGGAACGGACCGAAACCAACAAAGGGTTGGCGTCGTCGCCGAATTTCTTGCCGAGTTCTTTTTCAAGCGTCGTGACGTTCTTTTGAACTTCGTCCATCAGACCGTCGGGTAGTTTTTTGCCTGACTTGTAGTAAGCCGAACAAACTTCGGTCGTGATCGTGAATCCCGGAGGAACCGGCAATCCAATGCTGGTCATCTCTGCGAGGTTGGCTCCCTTGCCACCCAACAGCTGCTTGCTCAATCCTTTGCCTTCGGTCTTGGTCTTGCCGAAGTAATAAATCATTTTGGATGACTTGCCCGACGATTTCTTAGCCATGCGAATTCAATTCCTCGGTTTCAATTAACTTTTATTGATCTGAACTATCGAGTTTATCGAAACCCGCCCATTTTGTCATGGGCATCATGACTGCCTTAATCGGCCAGATTCGAACGGTTAACGGGGAAATCGAATCAATATTCGCAGGTCGCCGACATTCGTTGATGTTGGTCCTGTCGACACCGCATATCGCGACTGGTTAAAGAAACTAAACGCGTCGTTGGAGGCGAGGAAGGGTGCAGGATTAAACATTGAACTTCTCAGCTCGCTAACGCCAATGTCGTCAATCATGGCTCCGGCAATCGGTGTGTTGCCATCTTCACCATCGGTGCCAGCGGAAACGAGCTCAAATTTTTGATTGCACTCCGGACCGTTCAAGAGCTTTTCGATCACGGACATCACCAGTTGTTGATTGCGCCCACCGCGTCCTGGAGCCGAGCAAAGTTTGAGGATCGGCTCGCCGCCATCAATGAAACAATGTGGCTGTTCGATAGGCTTACCGATTAAATCGACCATCTGATTGGCTACGGTTTCAACGTCTTCGAATGGATTGGTTTGAATTCGCGTCGAAACCTCAAATCCAAGTGTCTGGGCCGCAGCGCAGGCGGCCTCAACTGCCTTGGTCATGCTGCCAACGATGACATTTGTGGGGTTGCAAGTCGCGGTTGGAAACAGAAACTCCCGCTTCGGCTCCGCACATTGTGAAACGAGATGGAGACGAACCGATTCGGGAATCGATTCGAGTTCGATGTCCAGGTGATGAAATGTTTCGATCGCGCGTTGAGGTTGAAAAGGAACCTGAACTGTCGGTCCCGAAGCGATAAACTCCAACGGATCTCCCAACACATCGCTGATAATGAGTGCCACGACGCGACCAGCTTTGGCTCGACTTGCCAGCCCACCACCTTTGACTTCGCTCAAATGTTGCCGAATAAGATTGAGTTGTTCAATCGTCGCGCCCTCGGCAGCAAGTCGTTTGATAGTTGCTCGCTTATCTGTCAGGGAAATGTTTGCAGCGGGCTGCGTCAACAATGCAGAGCCTCCGCCAGAGACGAGAACGAAACACAAGTCGTCTTCCTCTAGTCCCTCCGTGAGCTTGATGATTTCTCGCGTCCCATCGAATGCTCGTTCGGTCGGCAAATTCTCGCCCGTTGGCCTTGCGTGATGAATGTGAATGTCTCGACAACTCGACCGGTCTTCATCAGGAACGTTGATCCATCCGGTGAGTGGAATCGACGGTGGGCGTGCGTCCAACGCTTTTTCAAGCGATTCCGCCATGGCGCCACTGGCTTTGCCGAACCCCACGACGACGAGCCGCCGAATGGCATCCCAGTCGAAATGCAAATCCGACACGATGAGCCCAGTCGAGGAAGCTGAAAAATTGTTGGCGATCAATCTGGGAGCCGAGACTGCCTCGATAGCGGACGTCAAGATTTTGAACGTGTTCGTACTCAATGAAGATTGTTTCACAGCCGGCGATCTCGTTGACAATAATGTTGACGTTGAAACGAATCTATTCGAAAATCACTCGCAGATTTTATATCGCAATCCAATCCAAGGACCATCAATGTCTCGTTACAGTATCACGGAGTTCGTTGAAAAAACACGACAGAAGGACCGCGGGCAAGGAGTTTTTGAGTTTGAAACCGAGCGAATCCTGGAATTGAACCTTAATGGTTCGATTTGGACGAAAATGGGTTCGATGATTTCCTATCGCGGCAACGTGAAATTCGTTCGCGAAGGTATCCTCGAGCAAGGAATTGGAAATCTTCTGAAGAAATCGCTTTCCGGAGAAGGCACACGATTGACCAAGGCCGAAGGGCACGGGCAGGTTTACCTGGCAGATTCAGGAAAGAAAATCACGATCTTGAACCTCAACGGCGAATCCATTTACGTCAACGGAAACGATGTTCTCGCATTCGAATCGTCGATCCGTTACGACATCAAAATGATGCGCAAAATGTCCGCGATGCTTGCCGGCGGATTGTTTAACGTACGCCTTGAGGGATCAGGCATGGTGGCCTTCACGACACACTATGATCCGATCACTCTGTTGGTCACTCCGGAAAGTCCGGTGACGACAGACCCCAATGCCACAGTGGCATGGTCGGGCAATCTGGAACCCCGGATCAAGACCGATGTTTCACTCAAAACGTTTTTTGGACGTGGTAGCGGTGAGTCGATCCAAACCGAATTCAGTGGAAATGGATTTGTTGTCGTTCAGCCCTACGAAGAAGTCTACTTCCAGGCCGGACAGTAGTGGTAATTGAAGAGTGGATCGATTCCTCGTAGCTCGTAGGGTGGGTCAAGCTCGTAGGGCGGGTCAAGGAACGAAGACCCGCCAGCGCCCAAAGGTTTGGGTGTAGTTCAGCGGAGGGTGGGGCAAGTCTTCGCTGACCCACCATCGCCAAACGTTCAGCGTAGCGCAGGGCACGAAACGAAGACCCACCAATCAACCAAAAACAAAATGTTATATGCAGACGATACTCGACAAAATTGTTGCCACCAAGCATTTGGAAATCGTCGCGTTGAAACAGTCGACGACATTGGACGAGTTGAAGCGACGTGCGGCCGACGCTCCAGCAGTTCGTGATTTCGCGGCAGCAATCCGCAACCACTCTGGAGTCAGCCTGATCGCCGAAGTCAAAAAGGCCAGCCCATCAAAGGGATTGATACGCGCCGACTTTGACCCGCGGGAAATTGCTCGAACATACGAAGCGTGTGGAGCACAATGCATCAGCGTTTTGACCGACGAACAGTACTTCCAGGGAAAACTTGAATACCTATCGGCAATTCGTGACGTGGTGTCGATTCCCCTTTTGCGCAAGGACTTCATTCTGGATGAGTTCCAGGTTGTCGAGGCGCGTGCCGCCGGTGCAGACGCCGTGTTGTTGATTGCCGAATGCTTGAGCGCCGAAAAACTTCGCGAGCTGCACGATCAAATCGTTGAATGGGGCATGACGCCACTGGTCGAACTTTACGACGCGAACAACTTGCCCGCTGTATTGGCCTGCAATCCAAAATTAGTAGGAGTCAACAATCGCGACCTGAATACGTTTGTGGTTCGCCTTGAGCATTCGGTCGAAATGAAACAACAAATGCCAGACGACATTCTGTTTGTCAGCGAAAGTGGAATCGCGACGCATGCCGATGTTCAATTTCTTGCTCGGTCAGGCGTGGATGCGATGCTGGTTGGCGAATCACTGACGCGCGAACCAGATATTGCAAGTGCGGTCAGGCAACTGATTGGCCAAGCCAGTTGATGAAGATAACACCCCAAATCGCATCCGGTTTAAACAAGAAACCGGGCCGTCAAACTCAGCGAGATTAGAAACCCGCAAAGGTCAGTAGCAGTTGTTAAAAGGGGGCCCGATGCAAGGGCCGGGTCCATCTTCAGCCGCCGCATCAACAGCGGCAGCGTTCCACCGAGACAAACGGCAATCAACGTATTGCACATCAGAGCAATACCGACAACCATTCCTAACGCCGGTTCACCTTTCCACATCCAGGCTACCAGCATGACCAGTGTCCCAAGCACTGCTCCATTGATCAGCCCCACGGCGACTTCCTTTGAAAGTACCTTCCAAAGGTCCCTGCCACTTATCAATCCCAACGACAACTCGCGCATACTGACCGCGACCGCCTGATTGCCGCTACAGCCGCTCATGTCCGAAATGATGGGCAGGAACACTGCGATGGCGATAACTTTTTCCAGAGTCTCCTGGTAAATCGCGATGACGCTGGCAGCCGCAAAATTCAGAACAATGTTCAACGTTAACCACAGCAATCTGCGGCTACTACGAGTCCACAACGGCAACGACCGCAACTCTTCGCGAATCAAACCTTGGGTTTTGAGGTAATCGTCTGTGGCCTTTTCCCCCAACGCCTTTTCAACGGAGGCCCGGTTGAGCACGCCCACCAAACGTGCTGCTTCGTCGACAACCGGAACACCGAGATAGGAATGCTCGTCAAAAAACTCGCGTAAATCGTCTAGGTCTGTTGTGGTCGCGATGGAAACTGGATCTGCGATCATGATTGCATCAAGGCGAACCGTGGCAGGCGCTAACAATAGATCTCGCAACCGCAGCACGCCAATCAACTGACCTTCCGATGGAGTGCCGCGCACCACATAGGCATATTGCACTTGGTAATCAGCATAGGTCGCTGCGTTTTTTCGCATCGTCGCGACGGCTTCGCTGACCGTTAGTTCGCCTGGAAACGCGACGAACTCTCCGTCCATCAATCCACCGGCGGAGAAGTCGTCGTAGCCGGCCATCGCGCGAATCTGCGCAGCTTCATCAGGCTCAAATTCAGCCAGAATCGCGTTCGCTTGATCTTCGTCCAACTCGCTGACGAAGTCGGCTTGATCCTGCGAATGCATTTCTTCCAGAATGGGGGCCGCCTCGGTCGCGCTCAAATCTTCGACCAGGTCTGTGGCCAATGCAAAAGGCAGGGCGTTCAATACATCCGCAGCGAATTCTGGATCCAATTCTCGCATCAATTCGACACGTTCACGCGCGGACAGCTCCGAAAACAATCGGCTCAAATCGTCGTTCGAAAGCTCTTCTAACTGAGAAGTTAACTCAGCTATTTTTCGATCAGCGAGCAGTTCTTGAATGTCGGGCATTTCTGCTGGGTTGTCGGCCAAAGTCAAATATCCTTAGACCCAAACCGAAAACGACCAGAAAAAATTGTCACATTTGGTTTTCGATTGGGCAGTTGTTCCAGAATTGGAAGATTTTAGCGTATTCAAATTCGACGTAAACGAGAAACGAAATATCGATCGCTGTCAAACAGAAAGTTTCACCGACTTTGAACGTCGATAGGGAAAGATGGCTGTCCAAATTAATCAGGCTACAATTACTCGAACCGAATAGGAGAAAACAAGTCTCAATTGAATATGTCTCGGATGTTTCCTGAATTTGAGGGGAATCTCGATGTTTCGCATTCCTTTTCGGAAATGGCTCACTAGTGAAATTGATTGATCACGGCGAATGAACAAGAAAAAACTCCTGCAGCTTGGGGTGCCAGCTGACTGCGTCGGTGCCGCGATCCATTGCATTCAAAAAGCGGCAGACGAAAAAAGCAAAGACAAACCGAAACGAATCCTGCCGTCACTGCTGGAATCGCCGCAAACGTTTCTTTCGGATCCCATTTGGGGCAAACTTGCTGAAGCGGTCGTGGCCGAACAAAACACTCGACCCGCGGAACCGATCGGCTACTTAAGCTGGGGAACCGATCTCGATGACAATGCGCTTAAACAGATGGAGAACGCGTGCAAACTGCCCATTTCGATTGCGGCAGCGTTAATGCCGGATGCTCACGTTGGTTACGGCCTGCCCATCGGCGGCGTTTTGGCCTGTGACAACGCCGTGATCCCCTACGGAGTCGGCGTTGATATTGCGTGTCGCGTCAAACTAACGATTACCGACCTGCCAGTCCCTCCCCTTGAAGAAAACTCGGCAAGTGTCTGCCGGGACCTCGATCGCGCGTTGGCCAAAGGTACTGTCTTTGGAACAGGCGGAAGATACCGCGATCCTCAAACACATGCGGTAATGGATCAAGACTGGACGGTGACGGCTGTGACTCGCGAGATGCGCGATCGCGCCTGGCAACAACTGGGAACCAGCGGAAGTGGCAACCATTTTGTTGAATGGGGCGTCGTAACGATTTCGGATCCGTCGCTGGATATTGAACCGGGAACTTATGTTGGCTTGCTGAGTCACAGTGGCAGTCGCGGCGCCGGTGCGCGCGTTTGCCAGCGCTACACCGATATCGCCCGCCAATCGGCTCCCAGCAGCATTCGCAACGATCCGCAATTGCGGCACCTTGCTTGGTTGGACATGGATTCCGAGGCCGGGCAAGAGTACTGGGCGGCGATGAACCTGATGGGCCAGTATGCAGCGGCAAACCATGAGATCATTCACCGAAATGTCTTGCGTTTGGCCGGCGCCAAATCCGCTTATTCAATCGAAAACCATCACAACTTTGCGTGGAAAGAAACCCATGCAGGAAGGGACGTCTACGTTCATCGAAAAGGTGCAACGCCGGCTTCCAAGGGTGACCTTGGTATCATCCCCGGCAACATGGCGGACAGCTGCTTCCTCGTGCGCGGCAAAGGGAACCTGCAAAGTCTCAACTCGGCATCGCACGGCGCAGGGCGTGTGATGTCGCGAACGGCAGCCAAGAAAAAATTTCGCTGGAAAGAGTGGACCGATCACCTTCGCGAGCAGAACGTGCGTTTGCTTGCGGGCGGCATCGACGAGGTACCCGGCGTCTACAAAGATATCCGTGAGGTCATGGCCGCGCAGTCCGACCTGGTCGACGTCCTTGGTTCCTTCACACCACGCATTGTCATGATGTGTGGCGACGGCAGCCCAGCGGAAGACTGAGATGCAAAACGCAGTCACGATAGGCAATACCAGCACGCATCGCAAGATCACCAGCGAGCTGCGCTGTCAGTAAAAATACGACTCCTGCCTTCTTGAACAACGTTCTTGACCTATGGCTAAGCGGAAGCCGTACCGCGAAGTCAAAGACCTACTGGCTCTGTCACGATCGCCTTACTAATACTCATCGGCTGGCGTTAGATCCAATCCGACCCCCAAAACTTCATTGACGAAAAAGCCAAGCTGAGAACCGACGGTTCGGCTTACGGTAGTAAACGCAACTTCAGAAAACAGCATGGACAGTTTGCCAGTATCAAATGTGATTTTGCTCGCCGTCAGACTCTCGCGAATCGTTCGCTCAGCATACTCAAAATAGTGCGACCAAGCTCCCTTCGTGTCCATCTTAAGGATTTGATTGGAAAGCTCTACTGGCAGTTCACACGCAATTGAAAGTCGAACGTCGTTGCCATCGGACTCGCACCATTCGTCGGGATCGACGTTCATCAAGGGTAAATGCAAATTTGCCAGTACGTCGTTTTTGTTCTGAATCTTTAGGTGCCAATCGTCAGTGTCGTTTGTGACGATCCAAACGCAGGCAAATTGTCCCGCCAATTGTTCAAAGTAGTTACAGAATCGCGAGCGTTTGCTGACAGCCAAACAACTGCAGTAATCCGTTGAACGAAAAACCTGCGGGTTGTTAAACTCGGTTGTTTCGAAATCTGGACAGATTTCGAGGATCTTCGATTGCATCGCATTGGTTGGCCCGCCAAACTGTGCAAGCAATTGAATTCTATATCCCATGATGATTCTCACAACGTCTTGGGGGTCCTAAGTGATCATCTTGCAGGCCCATCAGGTAGGCGCTTCAAAGTTGTCATTCGGAAATTTTCGACGGTGCGATGAAGTGAATCAAGCGACAAACAGGTTCCGGCAAATGGAAGTATCAAAAACCATAGTTGATCCTGACCGAGCAAGGGCGTCGCACTCATAAATGTACAAATAGAAAGTCCAAACGACGCGATCCATCGAATCGCATTCCGTCGCTCAACGGAACCAGAAAGTTGTCGAAGCGTGAACCATGAAATGATGCTTGTTGTTATCAGCCCAATAAACAATAGGCCAAGTGCTGAAAAGTTGAGATGATTCATTTGTTTTCCTCCCAGTGCGACGAATGTCAATGTTGACCTAGCCCCCGCCAACAAGCCAACCTTGAAGAAATGGACCGTCGGAGGCAGCGGTCAAAAATTTCGCTCAAGTAAGTCACTGCGCGGCGGCTGGGACGCGGATTAGTTTACTTGATTAAGTTTGTGTGAGTCAAATTTTTAGCGCGAAACTTCTTGTGGGTGTCTGTGAGGGCGCGGTGCCTTGGTATTTCACCGGCCAATTCACATGAGTCGCGTAAGCTAGACCATGCAATGAGCCGTTCCAACGTCCCTGCCATACAAGCCCGCTGCGCCAGCAAGTGTGCCCAACTTAATCACGCGTCGTGGACGAAGCGAAGGTTGCCACACCTTAACTTCAAATCATTGCCGATGGAACGTGAACCAAACTTAGTCGCTTGCATTGCCCCCAATCGGGCTTGTCCCGATGGTGCAAAGGTTTGAAAACTAGATGACGTCATGCCCTCTCAACCCCAGCCCACCCCAGCCCTTCTCCGCCGCAAAGCCGGGGGCGAAGGGAGCCAGAGTTCATTGCATCAATACGTTCAATTGCCGGAACAGCGTCGCAAAGCCTCCTTGATCCGGCCAACCGCGGCCACTGCCTCCGCCAGGGTAAAGGCGAGAGGCCACCTTCTGCAAACCAGATGCCATCGATTCGAAAACCCATCGATGACCGGCGCATAAAAAAAGCTCTCGGTCTTTACAGAGAGCCTGTATCATTCATCGCACTCACCCGGCCTTCTTGAACTCGGCCTACGTGAATAAGGTCCTTGACCCTCAGTTCCGCGGAAACCGCTCCTCGAAGTCAGAGAACTAATGGTCGACCGACAATTCGTTCGATCACCCTTTGATTGTTTCAACACTACGAAGGATTAATTGTAATGGATTTACAGTTTGTACAGAAATAGCCGCGTTTGGGCCAATTTCCGTGGCGTTTCGTATATCCGCTGCTTCCGATGATGCAGTGAATAGGTGATTCCTGATTAATTCCGTCGAAATGTTCATTCATAAAGTCATTTGATTCGTGAAACCAAACGCCGCCATTTGTTTTTACATAAACCACGTTCATCGCCGACGAGCAAAATGGGCATCGAACAGATTCGTCAGGCGGATTATTCAATCGGGACATTGATTTCGATTGCCAAACGGCATTACGTCAACAAGCTCAAGTCGGATAACGTATTGGAATCCATCCGATTCGTCATGGAAGAAGAATTGAATAGATTTAGCGTTGAATTAGCCGTCTTCGCGTATGCGGAATGCAGTGGGAAGTTGGCTAACGAGCGTTAATCCTAGCCGGACTGCCAAATGCTGTCGAGCTATTTTTCGGCAGTGCCGCCGTTGGGTACAAGTGTTTCGTTGTAGCCTCGAACGAAAAATCCGGGAATCGATAGACTTAGTACCACGAAGGTCACGATGAGTGCGACGGAAAAATCATGCGACTCGCTGCATTCCGTTTCAGTCTTTGGTCTTGGTTTGATTTCGATCGCACAACCAGAACTCGTGAATTGATAGATTACCCCATTCCATCTTCGTGCCCTTCGTGGTGCCAATCTTTGCATGACGTCGACCGTCTAGAAGTAGGCCGGATCAAGGAGGCTTTGCGACGCTGCTCCGGCAACCAACTCCGGCTTTAGGTTCTCTCCATCGCAACGCCGATCGCCAATCGTTTTTAGTTTGGACAGGATCCGCTTACACTGCCCCCAATCGGGCTCGCCCCGATGGTGCATCGGTTTGAAAACCAATAACCGCAACTCCGCCCGCTCTATATATGCCGGACCTTGTCTACCGCGTCCTGAAACGAAACCTACACAGCATCGCCTTTTGCAAAACAATTGCCGGCGATTCGAAAACCCATCTATGACCGGCGCATAAAAACAGCTCTCGGTCTAAACAGAGATCGCCCTATTCCATCTTCGTGTCCTTCGTGGAAAAACAATCGCAAAAGGGCGATTTCGCAATGGACAATCAGCCCGTGCTACTTGGCCATCGCCATTGTTGTTTTTGATGCGTAATTATCGACTTTCAGCAATGAGTCGTTGCAATTGGACGCCGGAGCCGCGTCGCAAAGCCTCCTTGATCCGGCCTACAGCCACTGCGTCCGCCAACAAAAGCGGCCGCCATCTGCAAACGACGTCAAACGAAAACGCATCCCTGACCGGCATATAAAAAACTCTCGGTCTAAACCGAGCCTGCATCATTCTTCACACCCATCCGGCCTTCTTGAAACCAGCCTTGTTGAGCAGGTCCTTGACCTTCGGCTCCGCGGAAGCCGCTCCGCAAGTCAAAGACCTACTGGTTATCCGGCAATTGTGGGTTGGCTCAGTCTCAAATTAAGTATCAATTAACGGTTGGCATCACCAGCCCTGAAACGCCATGATAAGTAGGGCATATGCGGCTCCGCGTACAGCACCGTGCACGCGCTTACCGATGGTTGGCTTGCGGTCGTACGATGCACTGGCAACAGGTGGAATCCATGCCCCGACAAACACGGACATAATCACCCACGGTGTGAACGATCGATCACCAGGAATAAACGAGAAGGTCGCGCCCTGCAGCAACCAATCGCGAAGTGATGCCTAAGATTATGGTTCGGTTGCTGTAGGTCGTTTTGCTCACGGTATCGCTAGTTTGTTAGTCGGATAACGAACTCATGAAAGTCCGTGGTTTGGGAGAAACGGTCATTCAATGACCGGTTGATTCTTTTAAACCCGTAACACCGCAGCCTTTCATGTTAATCGTTTTAGGACCTCGGCAAATTTTCATGAATGGCCTGCAATCTGAATGCAACGGACCGTACTCCTACATTTTTGTAGGTTGGCCTCTCAGGCCGACTACCTTCATGGCTCAGTATCTGGGCGTAAACGAATAGAGCGAGGAAACCAAGGAAATCCACTTTGAAATGATTCAAGAATCAATGAGACGACGCTTTAGCTGCCGCCCGGCGTCGCCCCTCGAATAGTCGGTTATTCATTTTCAAGCCCATGCATCGACCACAAACTCAATAACAACAAGGAAAAAACCAATATGAACTAGCAACCCCCAAAAACACCATTCCCAAGCCACGGACTTCAAAGTCGGCAGCGATCGCGTAATCGCCGTCAAAAAACTATGATTCAGATTCGGGGCCGACCGGCGACGTACGTGCATCGCTTTGTTTTGTCGTGATTTCATTGTCAACGTTTGTGTAAACATGGTCAGGCCGAACGTTTGGATTTTCCGTAATGCTGATCCCCATCCGTCGCGAAGTATATGCGACATCCCGCATCACGAAGGCAATTGCGATGACGACGTCGAAAGCGAGCATTTCAAAGTACCAGTTTTCGTGGTAGGAGAAGCCGCCTCTTTCGAAGAAAACAAGTGGGAATCCAATCTGCTCCATTCCATCCGTCTGAAAGGCATGCCTCGTTATCCAGAGGCGAGAAGCGTTAATGGCAATCATTGCGACAGCCCCAAGCACGACAATCGTCGCGCGTCATCCATAGCTCATTGGACGAATTGACGAGCATTTCGAGATTTTGGCGATACATAAGGATTGGACATGACAGACCCCCAAACGGTTTCGACAGGATATAGAGTTCACCAGTTTGTGGTAGAAGTGATTGTATCATCCAGATGAAGCGTTTGCCACAAATCTGGTGCAATGTTTTGTTGAACTGGTCGTTTGACACAATTCCGCCAACGACCGTTTGAAGTCAGCCTGCCTGTCGACTTCTCCAGAGGAACTCCAACACTCAAGTCGCGATTCGGTTAAACCAAACGGACAACAACCTATCGCCTAACCGGCACCTGCAGTTGTTGAAACTCAAACAACGCAAACAAGAAATGCACGACAAGTACAAAAAGTGTTGCCCAAAGAATCGTGTTGGTTACAGCACGACTCACATCTTTGGTCGAGTACTTGGGACTTCGACCTTGGAAATAAGCGATCGCACCGATTCCCAATGAACTACATAGCAATTTGGCAATCAACCAATGAAATCCAAGGAACGTCCATTCGGACCCTTCGGCAACCTTCCAGAAGAAGTAGTGATTCCAGAAGTCAGGGCCTCGCTCGGGATGCGAAAGGGTAAACGAAAGCATACTGGCCAAAACTGACGCGTAATAAGAAACATAATTCAACAGCGGCGTGCCGATCAGAAAGCTCAACATGATTGGCGTCAATAAGAACTGCCTTGGCGGCGCCCCAAATGTCCGCATGGCGTCGAGCTGATTTCCGTACTGCCTACCTCCAACGTCCGCTGCCACCGCGGCACCACACCGCGCCGCAACCAGAATGCAAGCCAGAATCGGAACGAAGACGCGATAAAGCGTAAACCCGATCGCCTGCAGCAAGTCCTCGATGATCAATGGCTCGGTATAAGTCGCAAACGGAAAAAACTGAAACGTAAAATAGGTTGTTACAAACCCATTGATAAGGCCCGCCATCAGCAAATACAAAATGGCCGTCGGGCCAAACACCAGATGCGCGAAATGGCGAGTAAATCGCAAACCCCATTTCGAACTTTTCCAATAAGGCACCAGGCTCAAGACCGCCTGACCACCGGCCAAGACGGCATTAGTCGTCCGTTCGAAAAAACGAATCACCCCGTTGCCGACGGTCTTTCCTGTCGAGACTGCTTCAACCTTTCGAACATGCTGATCGCGACGAAGAGAAAGTTCGCCAAGTGTTTGTGCTAAATCCTTCCACTGCTCCCTCGGAATCTCAACAATGGATTTGCTGCCTGGGTCGAACAGAAAAACATGATCGGCGATTGGCAGCAGAATTTCATAATCGTGGGTGACGATGACTGACGTCTTGTGGTGATGGTCATGCGTTTCGCGAATCAATTTCGCAACACGATCGCCCGTTGCCGGATCGAGTCCAGACGTTGGCTCGTCGTACAAGATAACCTCTGGGTTGTAGGCCAACGTTCGCGCCACCGCCAATCGTTGTCGCTGTCCGCCGCTTAAACGGGATGTGGGAACATCAGTTGTTACCTGAAGTTCCTCCAGCCACTCACTGGCCGAACGCCCCTGCTTCGCTTCCCCCGCACACTCGCGAGCAAAATCTACGTTGTCGGTCGGCGACAATTCATCGAGCAACGCAAATGACTGAAACACGACGCCTGCCATTCCGCAGGTCGCTGCCTGCCCGCCAATGGTGACGTTACCTGTCGCCTGAATTCCGTCGTAACGTTTGGTGATCAGCCCGGCGATGATTTTCAACGTAACGCTTTTGCCAACTCCGCTTGGTCCCACGATCAACGAAATGGCCTTGCAAGGAGTTCGACATTGACGCGATCAAGCAACGTTTTCTCACCGGCAATGACCGTCAAGTCTTGCAGGCGAATCGTATTTTCAACAGTTTTGGATTCTTCAGTCATTATCTTTGCATTGAAGTGCCGAGCACTTTTGAGCTATTGAAATTACTTTCGTGGTGTCGCCGGGATGTGGAATGGCCGTTCGACGCGTTCTGTACCTGGTCGAACAACAAACTCATTCGCCGGCGAGTTTGCGGATACCGTCGAGTCGATTCGCAACAGAAACCAGCGGTCGTCTTTGAACAACACACGACTTCGCAGGACCTCACTGAATTCTGGAGTGATCTCGGTCGTCGGATTGCCAAACAGCGACTCGCCAATTTGAGTAATCGTTGGGCCCAGTTTTTCATTCGCCCGAACCATCACAGCCTGCATCTCGTCTCCTTTCCATGCGTTGAGCCAGGCCTCTCGTAGGCGAGAGTTGTCCACGAATACTTCCTGGAAAACCTCGCCTAGCAGTCGTCGCACTTCCTCGTCGTTTGACAACTGGGCAAGGCCGGATCGGAAAACGGCTTGCAGTTTTTCATTGTCGGCCACTCGATCGATCACGCGTCGCTGGGTCTTCAAAAACTCGGGAACATGCGATCGCAAAATGGGAATCGCTTTGTCGTCGACGAAGCGTTCGAATTCCTTGCGCGTCAGGTCACGCTGTGGCAAAGGTGAAACGTCGTAAATGTAACGCCAGGCAAGTCGCCAGACCGAGGCCTCACTCCAGATTTCTTCCCCAACGACTTCGACAAGTGGTCCCGTTTCCTCACGAACAATGGGCCACACTTCCGTCTCGACAACTGGCAGCAGCTGTTTTTCGATGAACTCGGTCTGATAACTTCCAGCGATTCGTTCGAATTCAGCACGCCGTTTGGAAATCGCCGTTTTCAATTCATCCTGCAGGATCACCTGCGATTCATGCAGCACGTTTGCCAGTACGGGTTGTAACTCACGCCAAAGTTCTTCGCGGTGCTCCTCCAGACTTTCCAGAATCAACGTGGAAATCTGCCGGCGCTTTTCCGGTGGCAACATCGTTTCAACCACCCACTCCAGTGACTTGGACGTTTCGTAAAAATCAACGCGCGCGTTTTCCTGATACAGTCGAGGAACCGTGCTGTAGATTTCGGCCGTCACGACCTCGGCGATGGCTGATACCCGATCGCGATCGGCCTCTGCCTCAACGTAAGTGATTCTTCCCACCGGCGCGATGTTTGGATCCGTGCAAATAAATCGGATCACCGATTCGAACACGTTGTGGGGGATCAAGGCGAAGGGTCACCGTCTGTCGACTTCCAAATGCAAACTTGGAAATTTGACTGAGCGGTGCCTTGGACTCGGTCGCGGCTTCAGGTTGCAGCAGTCGCACTGCAATCAGCAAAACTACCCAAACCAATATTCCAAACAGTGATTTCATGATCTCAAACTTTGTAACATCGAACTGGGAGCGATCGGGTCAGAAGGCAGACAATTGGTAACATTCGGCGTGAAAGTGGATGTTGTCATTTCAATACCTTTTCCGGTGTCATCTGGATTCATCGATTTCGTTATTCCAATCTAAATCGTGAAAATCGATATCCCAACGCCGCATTTACTCGCCGTCGGCGGAATCTTCGCTGTCCAGCGCGACGTATGGTCGTGGATAATTTTCCAGCCTTCGTCAAATTTTTCGAAAACCAACGTGAATCCTCCGTTGAGTTTTTCTCATCTGGCATTGTCAGATGGTAGTTACCCAACACCATCGCCGCTCGATCACCAATCAAACGAGTTTCCAGAATCTCAAATTCCAGATGCCCCATACTTCCCTTGGGATAACGCAGCTTGTAGCGGTCAAGGGTCGCTTGCCAACCGCGAACCAATTTGCCGCCGCCCGCAAACGACATTTGTTCGCTCTGCCAGTAACCGTCCATGAATCCTTCGATGTTTTCCTCGTTCCAAGCGTCTTGCTGCTTCTGAATCAAGTCCAGGATTTTCTGCTTCTCGGATTCCTCTGACTGCGATTCTTGCTTCCAAGGTGAACGGACGGCTACCGGATTTGCTGCGACTACCGAGTTGCCATCTCCTGTGGGTTCAGTTGCGAAAGTTGCAACGAGGGCAACGATTAAGCCAGACATGGGCAAAACGAAACGTATCATCACGGTTATTCCCCTACAAAAAGTTTGTGGAATTCGATCTCAGGTTGGCGAGTTGAACATTCTCGACTGCTTGGCGATAATCATCGTCTTTCAATTCGAACGATTATTGCTGACCAAAGACATGCCGAACCAGAATTTCCAAACACGATGCAACGATGTAATCAGTGATTTGACCAACTCCGGACAACTCAAGCCATTTTATGATATTGAATCGCCGATGCGAGCCGTTGTGCGAATCAAGGAAAAGGCGAGGTGCTGGTGCTGTGCGCGAACAACTATCTGGGGCTGGCAGATCATCCCGAAGTGATTGAGGCTGGTATCCAAGGTCTGAAAGATTACGGCGCTGGAACAGCCTCCGTTCGTTTCATTTGCGGCACACTCGATTGCCATCGACAATTAGAGGAAAGCATTGCCAAATTTGTCGGGACGGAAAGTTCGTTGACATACGTTAGTTGTTGGAACGCCAACGAGGCGTTGTTTCCGACACTGGTTGGTCCCGAAGACGCGATTCTGTCCGACGAACTCAACCACGCCTCGATCATCGACGGCATGAGACTGATGAGCAAGTCGGTCACGAAAAAAGTTTACCGACACAGCGATTTGAATCAGCTGGAAGAGCAATTGAAAGAAACGGCCTCAAACGCTTGCCGCTGGGTCGTCACTGACGGCGTGTTCAGCATGGAAGGCGACGTTTGTCACTTGCCGGAACTCGTCGACCTTTGCGAACGCTACGATGCGATGTTGGTTGTTGACGACTCGCACGGAATCGGCGTCCTTGGCAAAACGGGACGAGGCACGCCCGAGCATTTTGACATGTTCGGAAAAATCGATGTGATTACTGGAACACTGGGCAAGGCACTTGGCGGTGCGGCTGGCGGCTATGTGGCTGCCTCTCAGAAGGCGATCGAAGTTCTAGAACAACGCGCGCGACCAAGCCTGTTCTCAAACGCATTGCCCGCGACCGTTGCCTACAGTGCCAAAAAAGCGATCGAGATCATCGACACCAACCCAAGCATTGTGTCAAAGCTTCATGGCAATGTTGCGAAGTTCCGTAAGGGTCTGAGCGATCTGGGCTTTGAATGTACCGACAGCCCGACGGCGATCATTCCAATCATGATCGGCGATGAAGCCGAAGCGATTCGCAAATCCAAACGCCTCTTTGAAATGGGGATCATGATCATCGGATTCGGCTTCCCGGTTGTTCCGCGCGGCGAAGCGAGATTGCGATTACAAGTTTCTGCGGCACTGAATGATGAACACATCGAACGCGCGCTGGACGCATTCTCGAAACTCTAAATTTAGAACAGGTTGCTTTTCCCATGATTGATTTACGGAGCGATACCGTCACGCAACCTTGTGATGGGATGCGAAAGGCGATGGCCACCGCCGCGGTCGGCGATGATGTGATCGACGTTGACCCAACGACCGCACGTTTGCAGGATATGATGGCGGAGATGTTGGGCAAGGAATGTGCGATGTTCATGCCCAGCGGAACGATGACCAATCAGGTCGCCGTTCGGCTGCACTGCCAACCAGGCGATGAAATGATCTGCGAGGAAGGTTGTCATATCTACAACTACGAGCAGGGCGGCTTGCACAACTCTCGGCCGTGATTGCTCGCACGATCCGCGGACGCGTCAGTCAGTTTGACCTTGACGATCTCGACGACATCATTCGCCCCGACAATGAACATGCTGGTGGCTGAACACGTTTGTTGTGCCTGGAAAACACGCTCACAATCGAGGTGGAGGTGTTATTCTGCCCCTCGACAATGTTCAACGGGTTTGTGGTTGGGCGCGCACGAACGGTTTGGCTACGCACCCCGGACGGCGCTCGACTGTTCAACGCTGTGGTGGCGACCGAGTGTCTGCCGAGACATGGTCAGGAATTCGATACCGTCAGCGTATGTCTTAGCAAGGGGCTGGGGGCACCGATAGGCAGTATTCTCGCTGGTCCCAAATCCATACAAACGGCCATGCGTCGCCACCGCAAACTCTTCGGTGGCGCAATGCGACAAAACGGAATTCTGGCCGCTGCTGCCATCTACGCGTTAGAAAACAACATCGAGCGATTGGCACGCGATCATGAATCGGCGCTAGATTCGGGCGCAGACCATCGAGAAACAATGTGACGCGTTTGTATTGGATCCGTCGCGAGTCGATACGAATATCGTGATCTTTCGAATCAATGCACCTGGGCTCGACGCCGCAACGTTTTGTCAGAAAGCCAAAGATGCCGGGGTCTGGATGTTGCCGTTCAGTCGACGGCATGTGCGAGCGGTACACTTACACATCACGCAGGAAGACGCGAACGGGCAGCGAAGATCATCCAGCAACTTCACGACGAGCTGGCGGGACAATCGGTTGCCGCCAAGTCTTAGGAACAGCGATTTGCAAAGGGATGTGGCGTAGTGGAAACCGTTGTTCTTTGCTTTCCCGTTGACGACGCGCAGGTTGATGCAATTCGCCAACGCGTTGGTGACGCGAACGTGATCGTTTCGAGCCAAGAGCGAATTGCCGACGACCTGTTGGAGGCGACGGTCTTTGCGGCCATGCCGAGGTTCCCGTGCCTTTGGGACGAGATTGTGGCTCGGGGCAAGCTGAAATGGATTCAATCGACGGCCGCTGGTCTCGATCATTGTCTTGTGCCAAGTGTTGTTGACTCATCGATTGTTGTTTCGGGATGTTCGGGGCTGTTTGCTCATCAAGTTGCGGAACAGACGATGTCCCTCCTGTTTGGCTTGCTACGAAAACTACCAACGTTTTTTCACGCTCAGCAGCGACACGAATACAATCGCCTGCCAACCGATGAACTGCAGGGAAAAACCGTGGGGATTTTGGGCTTTGGCGGAAACGGGCGACAGATTGCGCGTTGCCTTCTGCCGTTCGATTGCCAAATCATCGCGACGGATTGTTTCGCAAAACATGAAGGGATGGATGGCGTTGAGTTATTTGATGCTGGCGAAACGGACGATGTGATTCGCCGTTCGGAAATTTTGATTTTGACGTTGCCGCTGTTGCCGGAGACGGAGCGATATGTCGATGAACGGCGTTTGGCAGCGCTGCTACCTCACGGCAGTTACGTGATCAATGTTGGTCGAGGGCGTTTGCTGGATGAGTCGGCATTGGTTGAGGCGTTGAAGGAAGGTCGCGTTGCCGGCGGCTGGACTTGATGTTGCTTGGGACGAACCGCTTGCGGAAAGGAGTCCCCTTTGGGAATTGAAAACGTGATCATTACACCGCACGTTGGGCGCGCAGTCTAAATTTCGTGTTCCCGATACCGTTTCGCTGTTTTGCGAAAACTGGTATCGCTGGCTGCAGAACGAGCCGCTGATAAACCTTGTCGGACAGACAGCCCACCCCTCGACAGCCGCATCCCATTAGGGCAACCGTGGCGTTAAAGGGGTCGGGAGTGGGTCGGGAGTTTTTAGTCGCCGTGCATTTCAGTGTTTTCAGTTCGCCAATTGTTGTCGGTGAGTTACCGAAGAGCTTGGCGAAAAAAAGACTCCCGACCCCTGGCAGTCAACTTACCAGGTTGCGTTGGGTTTAAAATCTGAATTAAAATCACTTTCCGCGTCCGATTAGTGCGATTCGAACGGTCTCCTGAATAAAGAAAATGCAAGACATTATTGCCACAACAACGTTTGATTGCCGAGACAGACACGGCGTGGAATTTGTGGCGAAGTTGGAAATTGGGCGTCCATCAGAACGAATGGATTCAATCGGACGAGGCCAGGTTGCTTGTCCCATTGTCTTTGAGCCTTTGTTCCCCAAAACAGGATGTCCTGGCACAGACTCATTTCAATCATTGTGTTTGGCAATTGACTTGGTCCGTAAAGCATTGAGAGCATTTGTGGCACATGGTGGAAACGTTTACTATCAAGGTACGCGGACACCGATTGATATCGATGAGCCTTCATTTCTACCAATTGCGGAACCGATCGATATGAAATTCTTGACGCCGTCGAATGATGATTCTGGCCTACACCGTGGATGGCCCAACGGTTGCCCAAAAAGATTCGATTAGGTTCGAAACGTGACGTCAATTCGATTCATGGACAACGCATGGTTAAAGTCGATGACAAAAGAATTGAAATACAACTGAGCGGCACCATTTCGTTGTTTCAACCATGATATATTGGCTGCGATGTTGCCGCGGTCGACGTTGTCTGAAGGTGTTTTGATTCCGGTGGCGTATATTTTTCAACGTTACTGCGAGCGATTGCTATGATGAACGGTAAAAGTGAGTTGACAGAAAAGCAGGGGCAATATCTCGCGTTCATCTACTATTACACGAAGCTGAACCGACGGCCGCCTGCCGAATCCGATATGCAACGGTACTTTGGCACGACACCGCCGACTGTTCACAACATGATCGTAACTCTTTGCGAGCGCGGGTTCATTACGCGTGAAGTTGGAAAAAGTCGAACGATCAAGTTGCTTGTTGATCGTGATGTTATCCCTGATCTCGATTAACCTCGTCCCTTCCGTCAAACATCTAACCGTGGCGCAAAGGGGGGCGGGAGTCTTTTTTTAAACAATGGACG
This sequence comes from Pirellulaceae bacterium, assembly GCA_041399045.1. Classification (GTDB taxonomy): domain Bacteria; phylum Planctomycetota; class Planctomycetia; order Pirellulales; family Pirellulaceae; genus BJ22. The sequence goes on from JAWKTO010000005.1 coordinate 34,748, forward strand.
GTCTAACGCTTCAGTTCGTGAACTGCTGTCGGCGAGTTTCCGAAAAGCGTGACGAAAAGACTCCCGACCTCGTCAGTCCCTCCTCGAAAAAAGCCAACCTGCAGCTATTGCACGGGAACCTTTGTGCCAATTCATGATTTTTTGGCTTGTTGTTCGTAAAACAAACCTCGAATTTTGGTTTAGAATGGCGATAACTTCAAAATTCAAATACAGGCATGGATCAATCTCACTAGACGTTTACTCCGATGACCGAACACGAAGCGATTGAACAGGCGATTACAAGAATCCAAGCCGGTGAGAAAGACGCGGTGAGCCAATTGATCGAGCTGGCGTTTCGTCGACTTTATGAAATTGCAGAACGAATCGCGCCTAGCCGTGGAAAATACGGCCCAACGCCAACACTGCACACCACGGCCTTGGTTCAGGAAGGCGTCATGCGGCTCTACGATAACGACGTTTTTCGTTTCGTCAACGACGCGAATCATTTTTACGCGATCTTCTCAACAGCGACCAAACACGCTTTGATTGATTACGGGCGATTCAAGAATGCGGACAAGCGCGGTGGCAAATTTACACGCCAGCCATTAGATGTCGTACTCGATCAACTGGAGGGTGAGGGGATCGATCCAGTTGAACTTCGCGACGAATTTGATCATCTGCGGTCACATTTTCCGCGAAGTGCCGATGTGCTGGAGATGTTCTATTTCGGTCGCTTGACCGTCGCCGAGATTGCGAGTGCATTGGATGTTTCCATATCCACGATCGAATCCGACCTCCGCTTCGCCCGCGCCTTCCTACGCCGGAATTTAACCAACTGATATTTGCTACAAGCTTCGTCGCACGTCCAGCGTGACACAATGGAACCCGCCACCGAGGGTTCGGGCGTGACGGATTTGAAGCGGAATCACATTGACCTTGCGGCTTTCCAGTTCGCGAATCAAATGCGATTGGTGCCGATCGACAATCGCCAGGTCCGGCCGCACCATTAGTAAGTTCATTCCACGCCAACTCCGTGATGGGCCAATTCCAACAGCAGGACCCCCGTGGCGGTCAGCAGGATGCCCAGCCATTCAGCCGTTGATAGCCGCGTTCGTTCCTGAAACACGTCCCAGCCAACGACGACGGCAATATGCAAAACAGCGGAAAGGATAAACGTGGCGGCTCAGCGAACGTTCGCCAAATCGAATCAGCAAACCGAAACTCACCAGGCAGATCAACCAACAGCCCAATCCCCACAACAGTGCAGATGCATCCCGCTCCTTGCCCCAGCGATACAAGAACACATCACCCACAGCGCCTGAGAGCCCAACCAGCAACAGCCCCAAATAAAAACCAAGGAGTCGAATCAACGCCGAACTCCTGATCGAGAATGAACGCCTGTAGACGCCTCTTCCTGATGTTCGACAGCAATAAACGGCATCACGATGCGCATCGAAAGATATCGCTTCCTGGTCTTCGGCGGTAACCGATGGAAGTCTTCGACCAATCCGCGACAGGATTCCCTTCCACAATGACAGACCATCGTCCAGCGGTTTTCGCTCATCGTTGTCGAGTAGTCGAAGAACAACTCCTCACCACGTTCAATCGCACGAAGTGCAATCGCTTCCCGTTTGTCATTCACTCCCACATTCGGTTCGCACGAGTGGTTGCAATAAACGGATGGCGGTTGAAGGTCGATGTACGAGTTCTTGTCTATTTGCAGCACGTTACCTTCGCGGCTCCCCCATGGCAATTGCATCGGCGAGCGAGATGATCGGCCCCGCAAACCGAAACGCAACCTCACCAGGCCGCAACGCCACGGCAGTGAAAAGCCCTTTGCCCAAACGCGTTTCACTAACGTAAGTCTTGTCGTTGCAATTTGAAGTTCGGATCAGCCACTCGATGTACGAACTCAAGTAACCGCAATGCTGCTGGCGAAAGGCTGCGTCCTTCCAAGCCTCGCCGGAAATCGACTCGCGACAGTCCGGCGATTTGCAGCGGCACTCAAACGAATTCGGAACATCATCGATCGTCTCGTAGTCGACCGTCAGTTCCGCCCCTTCGGGAACAGCCTTGCGCGTCACGATCATCAGCGAACCCACCATGCCCAGATTCGGATCACAGCTATGGTTGAACATCTCGGCATCGTCGCGGGCGAACAATGAACTGGACGCCAATCGAAATCCAGGTGCAACTCGGATTGATTTGGCTTCAAGTGCCGGAAAGGCTTCCTGCATTTTCGCGATCTCATCCTCACTCAAGATCTGCCCCCCCCAAACGGCAACCAGCTCATGCGGCTCCAGATTGCAACGCGTAAAAACTCCGCTTCCGCCCAGGTTCGACGCCTGAATGCAGCATCTCTCAGATAGCCATGAATGAACTCGCACTAGTCAATGTCTCCGTGGATCATTTCCATGGCTTCCTCAGAACGGACCGCAATGGCGTGGTCCGATTTCTCTCTTTCGTCGCGCCCGGATTCCAACAACACCACAGCGACAACCGCCAATGCCACACCCAGCCATTCACGCCCTGACAACGTGGCCGAAAAAAGTGAGACATCGGCTGCAACCACAACTCCGGCATGGACAAGCGACGAAATCATGAAGACCGAACAGAACTGGTGCCGATCCCAGCCCAACATCCATCCGAACAGAACCACACTGGCGACATGGACCACACAGGCAGCAACGATCCAGACACAGCGATCCGTGCGAGCCCATTGAAAGGCCCAGGCATCTCCGGTTGCTCCCAGCACACCGATTGCAATCAACACCAACCACGTCTTCAACATGTCACTCCGCTTCTCCTCGCCAGTAGCGATAATCCCATGTGATCTCTTCTCCCGGATGAATGTCCGTCAGTGCCACGGTTTCCAATCCTTCGGGAGTGCACGCCGTATTGGGGTGTTCGGAATGATTCGTGAAGCGAGCGTCATCGCCAGACAACGTGTAGACTCGGCGCTTGGGATCAAAGTCACCATCGCAATAACTCAAAACTTGGCGACGAGCGGGTTCAGCCAGTTCCTGAACAAACTCCTCCGGCAGTTCGAGATCAAATCCGGCTTTGAATTGCCAGACAACCGTACCGGCGGGAATCAATTCTTGTGCGATCAGGCCTAAGCCATCGATATTGGACGCGCCAACCCGTGCGTTCACCATTAGCATCCGCGAACCATTTCCTCGATGAACCAGTTGAACCAACCGGAATTTGCCTGTTGAAATTCCGGTGACTTCCAGGCGTCACCATCAATCCGCGTTCGGCATTCTGGCGCACCGCAACTGCAATCAAACGGATCGGGAGCAACATCCGTTGTTTCGTAGTCAAACGTCAGTTCCTCGCCCGCATCGATATCGCGTCGCGCCAGAACGACCACTTGCCCCTTGATACCGACATTCGGAGCGCAGCAGTGGTTGAACCGTTCGGCGTCATCAATCGCAGTCAGGCTGGTCGACGCCATAAAGAACCCGGGGGCCACCTCGTAGGGATGGGTGCGAAAGTGCGGAAACGCTTCGCCGATCTCGCCGATTTCCTTGGCGGAATAGACCACGCCTCCCCAGATCGCCACCAGCTCCCCGGCCATAAACCCATCGCCGCATAAAACACCCCCAACCCCGCCAACAGGGGAAGGCCGCACTTCACATTTCGCCGACAACCAAGAATGTAAACGCATGAATGCTGCTGGAATCCGTATTGAGTTTCATGATCCAAATCTGCCCAAAAACAAGAGGGCCATAACGAGAATGGAGAAACCTTTAGAAAAAATTGAAACTTTTCTGGAGTTTCTCCGAGTCCTCAAATGCAATTCGTTTTCACCTTTTGGAGCGGAAGTATCGCATGAATTTTGGGGCGATTTCGATCAGTGAATGAATCAATTTTGGAGTAGCTCAATGATCCGCGTTTTACAGTCAAGGTCACAAACCTATGCGGCCTATCCTTGTTATTGTGCGTTGCAACATGTTTTCTTCAAAGACACATGCTGATCTGGTTGGGATTTGTCAGATGACTTTGACACTGTTTCCAATTCGGTAAGTACGTGGGTCTATGGTTTTTCTGAGAATCTGGGAGGACCGTTTACGATCTACCAGGGCACGTTTGAGCGCTATCCCGATGTCCCCGGATGGAATGAGAAATTTGGTTCTTACCCAGTTTCGTTTCCTCAAATCATAAAAAATGTTGGCGATTCAATATACGATGATGGAAAAGTTGTTATCGCCCCTAATAGAGTCTCATTCGCACGGACCAGATGGCCAATATTCCGTCGCTCGCTGGACCGCCCCCCATGAGTGGCTATTTTTCTCTATCGTCTTTGTTTTTCGCCTGGCCACTACAATTTGAGTGGAAGTCCAAACAATCCATCCGCAGACGTGCATATCCTGTTTAACAATAACGCTATTTTCTCAGGAGCTAATGGAGAAATTGGGACACCCTAGCTTGGCGTTTTCAGATCAGTTCTCACTATCCGTGGGGGATACGATTGATTTTGCCGTCGGAACGGAGGTAACAATTTTTTGAGGGATTGAGGCAATAATTGACGCCACGATAACTGCTGTCCCGGAACCAACTGGTCTTGTCATTGTGATTGGGTTTCTCTTCCCCATCTTATTGCGGCAGCGTGCAGGCAATTCACGCACGTAGATTAACAAAAAGCGAAAACACGAGCTGGGCTATTAATGTGGTGCATAGCAGGATGCCGACAGTTGTAACACTTTATTAATGAGACTTAATCCAAAAAATTCGTGCCGTCATTGCTCAAACAGATTACGAAAGTCAAATCATGGTTTTAACCCCCAACGGGGTCCCACGTTGCCAACAAATGCGATGAAGCGTTTTCGTTGGCGATGACTCGACGTCGGCAAGTTCCGGAAATCCTGAGGCGTAAGCAATAAAGAACAGTTACTACGTTCTGATCTGTTGTTCTCGCTGTTTTGCGTGCTCGCTTTAGCCAAGCCCAGCGAGGCGGATCTCATATTGGTCGACTGGCAATCCATTGATTCAAGTCCATCATTCTCGCAAGCGAGTGGTGTATTTCTGGGGACGGCCGCGACCTTCTCGGGAAGTTCGGAGATACTACCGCATGGCAACAGCACGTCAGACTTCAATTCAATTCTCGATGGATCGGCTACGGACTTCGGGAACGGTTCCGTTTTTACGCCGTCGATTGCAACTACTGATGCGTTGAACTTCAACGGGAATGTCATTTGGACGATTGATTTTGGCCAAACAGTTGCCAACCCGATCATCCATATCACGAACCTCGCTCGCGACCTGAAAGACTTTTCCGCTTTTCCAACCGTGGTCAGTCAAAATGGCTTCTAACTTTTGACGGCTTTACGTTGTCTTCGATATCTGGCGGCACGTTGCCCCAGGGACGAGGCACCATTCAATTCCTGGGACAGTTTCAAACGCTCTCATTCCGCGCCGACAATCGTGAACTTGGGATTCGGCGGCGAAACATTGGTCATGCAATTTGGTGCCCAAGCAGTGCCGGAACCTTCAGGAATGGTATTTGGATTGATTGTGCTTGCCGGAATGACGTTTCAGACGATGGCGGCTGCGTCATTAGTCAGCATTAAGAATGGGATGCTGATCTGACTTCATAATCGACCGTGAGCAACAAGTCGTGAGGACAGATTTTCAATGGACAAAATCAACACTTCCGTGACTGCGGCTTATCGCGTGGTTCGCCGCCGATTTCGGTACGCCAAGCCGATCAAAGACATCGTCATTATTGCCATCCTCGACGGCTCATGAACAGCAGGAACATTCTGATTGAGTGATCCTTACGCCACGAATACCAGGCGCCGTAATTTTTAACTCGGTCAGTGTCGCAGAAACGAGGCGTGGAGACTATGCAAATCCGAATAAATTGAAGTTGCGATCAAAAGTCTCAAGCACCACTCGGTTTACCTCATTTGACCCGACAGCATTGAAATCAAATCCAGCCAAAATTGAAACCGAGTCTTTCACTGCGTGCGTGTTCGTACCGCCCAACGCAAAGTTGACACCCACAAACGACTCACCAAATCCTTGTTGCTGAGCAATTGAGTACATTTGTGATATTTCCGCGGCAGACTTTCCGTCAAAAATAAACGTCGAGAAATTAGACGGGTGTAAGGTGTTCGGAGTAGAAACTGAACCATCCACACCTCCTGTTCCTTTCGCGATGACTGACAAAGAGTTGAAGACAACTCCGTTCGCGGAAAACTAAACGGTGAATTACAAACAAGATTTTATTTTTGACGAGAGACTCTCGGAACGTCGACGTTGGTTCATGACAGCAAGCAACCCAGTCAACCAGAATACGCCGTACGTAGGTTCCGGCACAACCATCGCTGCCCGTCCAATCGTCATGTCATCAAATCCGAATCCGTCATTGGAATTCAGGGTTCTGACAAATGAAACGCCGGAAAAAAGGTTTGTCGTATCAATCACTCCGAAGTACGCGACCGATCCGGTGTTGTTGGCTCCGTTCGCGCCAGCTTGAGTCGGCACAACTCGATCAATTGTCGAAACTCCATCGACAAGAAAAAAACGTAAACTGAGATTGCCAACAATTTCGACATCTGTCATGTAAAAGCCAAACGCTGCCTGCGGGCTGCTAAACTCCAAATGTAAAATGTCCGACGTGGAAATTGATTGGAGAAGAGTTTGATCACCCGAAATCGGGTAGACTCCGTTAAATGTTCCTGACGGTTGGTTCAGTGCCGACAGGCCACGCGTTAATGTCGCGGTGTCCGGCCCAAAATCAATACTGTTGACAATCGAGTTTGCTTCAAACCCCTCGAATGTCTCAGTTCCAGCCCCCCGCAAAAATGCAAAAAAGTTTGCTTGTGCAGCATCTGAATTTGGGTGTGGTATTCGAACAGCATTTTCGTTGTCCCCGGTAGCCGTCCAATTGATATCCTCACCGAAAAAGACCATGTCGGCCTTCGCGACGTGTGAATAACCGACGACCATCGTCGCAACCAAAAGTATCAGGAAACCAGTCCGCATTCGCATCGTGAGCAACAGACACATGCTATATCCCTTGTGTTTGGAACTTTCGCCGTTGTGTTTTGATCGAGAATCCAGCGAAAATTGCTGTCAATACAAATGCTGAATTTGGTTCTGGAACGCTGGAGACAATTAGGGGACTCGTCGCTCCATCGAATCCGACTCCGAATGTACCAATCGCCCCTGAAACTAAGTCCGTCACCGAATTGCTACCGGGTGTCTCGGTGAAGTTGAAAATCAACAAGGCGTTTGAATCTAAAGAAAAATCGCCTCTGTGGGGTGAGAATGCAGCACCCGAGTACCTTGCCACAGACGAAATGCGGAGTGAATCCATTTCACCAATAAAGGTGTTTACAAAGGGATCTGGCGGGGCTACGCTTCTGTCAATCGCGCCGATTACAGTTCGGCGATTGGAAGTTCCATCAGGGATATCACCGCTAGAGGATTGTGAGGCGACCAGTTGTCCGTCAACGTATAGCCTTTCTTCACTGCCATCGTAAACGTATGCTAAATGCCGCCATTCGTTCAAACCAACAGGTCCGCCACCAAAAACCGGCGACCCGATATTAAGGTAACCAGATATCTGGTTGGTGGCGGGATCAAATTTTAGCTGCTTGTCTTCTTGAAAACTCCTCCATTGGTTGTAGATCATGCCAATTCCAGAACTTGACGGATCGAACTTGATTACGCATTCAATCGTGGCGGCGTTACCCATATTTGGGAACGCGTCTATGGAGATTGTGTCAGTCGTTTCGTCAAATACGACGATGTCGCCGTATGCAGGAGTGGGGACCAGCAACGACAGAAAAAACACCCAACTTTCGATGTCGATACGTTTCATTTGATGGTCCTGATCCGAGTTTTTTGGACGCCGTCAACGGCATGGTTCGTCCGCCCTTGCCTAATACCGTAAATCGCAACCATCGACATCGCGACGACTGCAAACGAGGATGGCTCCGGCACTGTCGTTGGTGCAACAAACTCGGAGGCGAGCGTCAGGGCAATATCGTCATAGTAAGCACGTTCACCGGCAGTGACCGCACCGTCCCGTAACAGACGCACCAATACTTGGTTTTCAGTCGAAGGAACCGTAAACGTCGCGAAGAGAAACTGAGTTCGCCCCTCGGAACCGATAGACGACACGTTAGTGAACTGCGTTGTGTTGGCAATATCTATCACGTCGAGGCGCGGTGCGTCGTTTGGATTGCTTAGGTCACCGGTGTATACATAACCGGAAACGACGTAGCTTTCGTTAGGGACTACTGTCACAATCTGGTTGGTGGTAAAGCCTGGGCCATTGAATGAAAAGTTCGGATGCGAGAATGCAGATTCCGCTCCGACAATGTTGACCGCACCACCCGTTTCAAACGTCCCTCGGCCTTGACTTTGCCCAAGATTGTCGGCCCATCCGGCGATCCCTAATTCAAAACCACCGTTGTTGAGAAGAGTGTATGTGCCCGTTCCGACAATCGGATCAAAGATTATGTCTGCTTTTGTCTTATCGACGAATAGGCCGAATAAGCACACAGTTATGAAAATAACTGTTCGTTTCATTGATTTGACCATTGCGATTCCCCATTTCGTCCGGCATCGAGCTGAAAAAAAGTCCGTAGTGACGCCCATGAGAGGTAACGCACCGGCAACGGGAACTCCTTGGCGATATTTTTGGAAAATCCGAAATCTTGAAGGTTTTTGTGGTTCGATTGCGTTTCTCATTTGTAGGGGGCAAGTCAACGCGGCTCCGAGGCAAATCAGGCCCTTTACAACGCTGAAAATCCCAAGAAATGACAAAAAACGACGATTTTGATGCGTGGTTTATACGATTTCGCGAATGGTTGAGGGACAACCCTGGACAGGGGTTAGAACGGTTCATTGCTGTCCGGCAACCAAGCGATGAGATCGCAGAACAATTACGGCAAAAAATCATCGAACAGACGCTGGAAGCGGAACCAAAAGAAAACGTAGATGGCGATTTGGTTGCAAGGACAATAGAGCACAGATCTGATGACGATGAGGATTTGAATGCGACACAGTCGATTGGAGCTGATGAGGTTCTGGAACTCCACTCCACAGAGGCTACCAGAGCCAAGCGTCAAATCGGCCCCTATCACCTGCTTTCTGAAATCGGATCGGGTGGGATGGGATCGGTTTGGATGGCAGAACAACGTGAACCTGTTGTTCGCCGTGTTGCGCTAAAAATCATCAAAGCCGAACTTAGTGGACGTGATGTGGTTGCGCGTTTCGAGGCAGAGCGACAGGCTTTGGCGATGATGGATCATCCCAATATCGCAAAGGTTTTGGACGCAGGACAGACTGACGATGGCTCACCGTACCTGGTTATGGAATACGTTCCTGGGAAACCAATCACGGAATTTTGCGACTCAAACGATATCAGCGTAGAAGATCGATTGCAGCTTTTTGTTTTGATATGTCGCGCAATTCAACATGCCCACCAAAAGGGAATCATCCATCGTGACTTGAAGCCTGGCAACATTTTGGTATGTGAAACTGAGGGATTCCCCGTCCCGAAAGTGATCGATTTTGGATTGGCGAAGGCTGTCGACCATACGCGACGTTTGACGGACAAGACAATTTACACTGAAATCGGCAAGGTCGTAGGGACGCTTCAGTACATGAGCCCGGAACAGGCCGCGTTGAACTCAACGGACATTGACACTCGATCCGATATCTATTCGCTTGGGATTATTCTGTATGAATTGCTAACCGGTTCGACACCGCTCGAGCGAAATGCTGTTCGTGAACAGGCAATCCTGAAAATTCTCGAAATGATTCAGAATGGAGAGACTCCACGACCAAGTGCAAGACTCCGTGACTCTGGAGATGCAATCACTGGAATCAGCCAGCACCGCAAGATCGGCGCACGTCGATTGCAGTCGATGCTCCAAGGCGGAGTGGATTGGATTGTCATGAAGGCGTTGGAAAAAAGATCGAAAAAGGCGTTACGAAACTGCCGCTTCATTTGCTGATGACATTCATCGTTTTCTACTGAATGAACCAGTCGTCGCAAGGCCACCAAATCGAGCTTACAAGTTCCGCAAGTTCGTTAACCGGAACAAAAGTCTTGTCGTAACCTCTGCAACAATGTTGGTCTTGGGAACCGTGGGTTTGATTTCGATCTATATTGCATGGAGAAATGCAATTGTCGCTGGGAGGCTGTCAAAACTTAACGAGCAACAATCGATCGAGTTCTCAACGAAAATTGCTCAGCAGCAGGAGGAATCAATTTCCGCAATAACCGAAATGACGAATAGTGTTATTTCCGGAATGAAGGGCGTTGGATTCACTTCGAACAATCCAGATTTATCACAAACGCCAGTAGATGCAGACGGAGACATTTTGGTTCGAAGCCGAAATGCATTAGCCTCAATTTACGCGGCTATAGGAATCAATTTGGGTGCAAATCGAGCGCCGATTGAAGAGCGATTGGCTTGGTTTCGAAAATCACTAACGATTTTTGAGGAGCTTGAAGAAAAAGGTGAATTGAGAAACCACCTCAACTATGCCACGCTTCTAAGTCAAATCTGTCAAGCGGAAAACGTTAGTGGCGAATATGCTCTGTCTATACAACACGGCCAAAAAGAAGTCCAAGTTCTCGAGGACTATTGGCAGCGACTGCCTCCAGAACAAAAGCCGACATTAAACAGCCGCCTGGCAACGGCATATTCCAATCTGGGGCGGATCGTTGATTCGGAGGAAAACAATGAGCGAGCAATCGAGTTGCTTTCGCTAACCAAGAATCGAAACCGCGACGTCGACAGGACTCTCGCACATACTTTATACAATCGCAGCATTGACAGGAGGATTGCAAAACGGTTTCAAGACGCCGAGCTCGATCTGCTCCGGGCGATTGAATTCCTCGAAAACGACAATGACCTTCCTCGACTGATTGCTGCTTACGACGAAATGATATTGATTGCAACTGCAACAAATGACTCCAGGAAAAAAGAAATCTTCTCCGAAAAGGCCGAGAAACTTCGCGACCAATTGGGGAACAACAATCCAGATGCACACGGATTGTTAAGTTCGGCGATGAACGATTTCAATGAGGGTCTTGAATTGCACAAAATGTCCAATTTGAACGACGCATTAGCTCGATATGACCGTGCTATCGATTACCTGGAAAAGGCCCAGAAGATTTCGCCAGAAATTAAGGCAAAGCAAGTCTACTTTCAGTCATATTGGCACCGTGCAGAAATTGAATATGAGGAAATGAAACTCAAAAACGCAGCAAGAGATTACCGGAAGGCAATTGAAAGCATTTACGCACGGCCAGACACGGAATTTGACGATCGCATTGCCTATCTTGAGGCTAGTTTAAGATTGTGTTTGTCGAACGAAAGTCCAATTTCGAACGCAAATTTGATTTATCTTGGAAATCAATCGGGTTCCATCGAAGATGAGACGCTCACGTTGACTAAACGTGCAGCAATTTATGCTTTGGCTGCAAAACACGAGTTGGATTTACACAATGAAGCATCGACTGAAGTTAGAAATAATTGGCAGAAGCGAGCTGTTGAGGTCGTTGAACAAATGATCGAATATGGGTTGGTTTTCGGTGAAGTTGAAGCCGAATTGAAGGGCGGCGAGGACTTCGAATCACTCCAACAACTCCCCGAATTTACTAAAATTGCTAGACTCAATTGAAAGGAAGGCTGTCAATGACTCAAAATCGATTTCTAGATTCACTCTAAAGAAATAATGCTGATGTGTACGAGAAAGATGAATTTATCGAACTGGCGCAAATTCGAGAGATCTTTGAGCGGGCTGTGGAGTTGGACGGCGGGAGGGCGGCGTTTGTTCGAAGGGAGTGCAATGGGAACGATGAGATTCGAAACAGTGTGGAACAATTGCTTTCAGCAGACGCCCGAAACGCAGCCAGCGAGGAAACTCACGCAGAAAATGCCAGCGAAGAAACGGCGAAACACTTAGCTGCCCATCGAAATCGGCGCGAAGTCGATGGGTACCAACTGGACCGTGTGATCGGCCGCGGCGTTAGCGGCGTGGTGTACGAAGCGTCGTTGCATAACACCGGTGCACGAACGACGATACGCCAATCGATGTGACGCAAAAGCAGTGATCACTCGGCGAAAAGCGGGATTCGCGATTTCGAAACTTTGGAGCCTCTCCAAACGCGTTGCGATCAAGGCCCTCTATCCATGGGTTTTTGACCGGGACAGTATGCTTCGCTTTGACCGAGAACGGTCTGCCCTCTCTCGTCTACGTCATCCACACATTGCCCAGTTCCTCCACGCTGCGAAGACCGATAGCGGCGTTTCCGTTTCTAATAATGGAATTGGTCGTTGGCCGATCGCTTCATGATGCTTCGGCCGCTTCAGTGAATCGAATCACTCACCGATTGACCAGCGAGTGGACTGGATGATCCAAATCGCGTCGGGAGTTCAGGCTGCCCATCAGCAACTCATTCTGCATCGCGATTTAAAGCCCGCGAATGTGCTCATCAATAACGAAGATCAAGCGATTCTGACCGACTTTGGCCTGGCCAAGTTTCTGGAACCGATGATGCCGGAAACAAGCCGAACGACGGCCGGAAAAATCATGGGTACGCCACAATACATGTCACCGGAACAAGTGGCCGCTGAGCCCGCGACGATGTCGACTGACATCTATGGATTGGGCGGAATTCTGTATTACCTGCTGACCGGAAAACCTCCGTTTGATCATGCGACCTTTTTAGAAACATGCCAAGCGGTTCGCGACGAAGCAATCGTTTCGCCACGAAAGATCGTCGAAGGGATTCCCCGCGACCTTGAGACGATATGCCTTAAGTGCCTCGCGCGCAATCCAGAACATCGTTATCCTTCGGTTGATTCGTTACTGGTCGATTTGACCGCGTTCCGTGACCATCGCCCCGTTGCCGCGCGTCCGGTTTCGGCGTTCGAACAACTGGGATACTGGGCTCGTCGCAACGTGACAAAGGCAATCGTCTCTGCAATTGCAATGCTCATTGCGTTAGGCAGCGTCGTCACAATTGCCGTTCTTTGGCAGCGATCTTCGGACAATGCCCGTCGGGCTAAGGAAAGTCTGGAAGGATTGCAGAGGGCCAATGCGAGTTTGTTTGACTCGGTCGCGTTGATTTCGTCTTCGCTCAAAGTTGCGGAGCAGGACACCGCGACCCTGGAACTACAACTTGAATTACTGGAGGGAATCACGTCCACATGGGACCGACTAATGGACCTGGGCCAGCTTTCGCCGGAAGATCGGCGTGTGATGGGGGACGCATGGTTCAAGAAAAGTGCCGTTGAAAGCCGGCTGGGGCGTCGGCGCGAAAAATTGGAGTCGCTGGAAACAGCGGAAGCAATCTTTCAGGCTCTTGCGGATGAATTCCCCGATGACCTGAGATACCTGTTTAGTGTCTTTCATTGCCAAAATGCGAGGTCCGATACGAAACGAGCCTTTGCAACTATCGAGCAAATCTACGTTCGCGATCATTCCAGAAACATCGACTACCGAGACGCGTATGCCCATGCAGCGATGATGCGCGGCAGAGGTTTTGCTTTGGCTGGCCTTCTGGACCTGGCAAGGCCGTTGTTGGGCTTGGCTCAAACGTTAGCCAGTGAGAACCTGACCGAACGACCGGACGTCGCGATCTATTGGAAGAAGCGGGCCGAGGTCTCGATGAGTCTGGCTTGGTTGGACTTGATGGTAGGGGATGTGCTTACGGTTGGCGAACAAATCGATTCATCTGTACGTGATCTGGAGAAGGCAAATGAATTGATGCCTGGAGACAGTTCCATTTTAAACAATGCCATCGACGCGTGCTTGCTCGATTTCACATTGGCGATGACTGAACAAGATTTCAATCGAGCTGAATTGGCGTTGTCGTCGGCGGACCATTTTCATTCGATTTTGGCAGCGGTTCAAAATCAATCTGACAGTTTTTTTCGAACGAAATGCCAGTTGGCCTGTCACCGGTTTTACCTTGAGTATGAACGGGGCGACTCTGTTCAAATTGAGGCTGCCGCTGAGGCCTGGAGGGATGCCAGCTTTGAGTGGGTCAAGAAACGGGCGAAGCAATATGCACCTGCTAACCAGTTGACCTACTGTCTTGCCCTGCAGTCGCAGTTGCTGAATTCGAATGAGCGCGACATTTGCCTGGAGATTTCACGGACGATTGATTTAGGCACATTTGAGGAAATCGACAAACCACGGAATTGGCAGGGGTTTCGAAGCGACACTTGCGTTTTTGAGAGGTGACTTTCAGGGAGCCAAGCTTCTTGCGAAAGCTTGGGGTGAAAGGCCGACGGTTCAAACCATGAGAACGAGCGGCAGCGGAATGTTGCCAAGTGATCTTGAATTCTGATTCCGTCAGCCGAGTACGACCTTCCATGGCATCTATTTGTTCAGCCATTATCGAGGTTGCAGAGACTCCAATTCGCCGCACGAGCCCGAAACTACGACGATTTGTTCGTTTATGATCATCTGGACGAGATCGTTGACTCAATCTTGACGAACTAAATGGACCGTTGAAGGGGGCGAGAATTTTTTAAACAACTAACGAATCAGTTTGTCTTGTTCGTGAACTGTTGTTGGCGCGTGTCCGAAAAGCGTGACGAAAAAGACTCCCGACCCCCCAAGGCGATTCAAGCGGCGCGGCGTTGGGAAATTGGCGTGCGGGATTTGGCGTTCAAGATTTGCTGGTAGGTTTCAATCACACGATTCGTTAAATGCTCAGGGCAAAAGCGATCGGCAACGTTGGCACGCGCGGTTGCGGCCATTTTGGCGGCTTGTTCACGATGGTGGTACGTTTCCAGAATCGCTTCATGAACCGCCGCGACACTTTTCGAACGAAACAGCAGGCCCGATACTCCATGCTGAACGATCTCGTTCAATCCACCGGTATCCGCGGCGATCACGGGAATCCCAGCAGCCTGGCCTTCAATCGCGACCATTCCCAATGGCTCCTCAACACTTGGCACACACAATACGTCAAAAGCCTGCATGTATTCATGAATGTTGGAACGGAGCCCCAGCCATTTCACCGTGCGGAACACTTGATCGCGTTTGATGATTGCCCGCACCTTTTTCGTGTACGATTCATTGCGATGAAATCGACCGATGAACGCAACGGTCAAATTGGGAATCGATTGGGTAAGCGACTTGAGTGCTCGAACCAAATACTCGTGCCCTTTGCGTTGCGTCACGTCACCGACGACGCCAACCAGAAAATCATTTTCATCAAGGTGTAATTCGCGTCGGTAGTATTGCCGAAATGTTTTGGAAACGTTCAAGAATCGTTCGAGATCAACGAAACAGTGTGTCGTCGTCATCCGATCAGGCCGGACGCGATTAACACGACGCATGTACTCCGCCGTCGCATCGCTATTGGCGATCACGTGATTGTTTAACCGCCAATGCAGCTGCCACTGTCGACTATGGGCGGATGCAACGACAGGGACTCCAGTGAACAGATTCAGGCACACACCGAAATGATTCGCTCGGCTCTGATGTGTGTGGATCAAATCGATTTGGTGTTCCCGGATCAAGCGGGAAAATCGTTTGATTTCATCCATGGGGTAGCGTCGCATCGACGAACTGTAGGTGGGGGCCGAGATTTCCTGGTCCAGGATCCAAGAATTGGTTCGAGCGCCGAGAACAACATGATGCCCCAAATCGACCAATCGATTCGTGAGTAGTTTGCAATAGACCAGAGCGCCGTTAACGTCGACTCCGGAGATGAGTTGCAAAATATTCACGTCAGGTGCTAGCTTTCGGAAACGATATGGCTGATGGTTGACCACATCACACAAAAACTCGCGGAATGGGTCAAGGTCAATCAGAAAGCACCCGTTTGACGGGAAGCGGGTCCGTGTTAAACCGATGCGAACGCATTTCGGCTTAGGGCGTTAGGAGACGTTGTCTTCCGTTTTTACTGTAGAAATCGAGGAAAGAAATTGTTTAAGGCTATCGAACCGGCGATCGGGATTGATCTCCAGGCATTTGTGAACAGCCTTCACCAGTTTCGGGTCAAGATTGGGACGAAATTTAGTGATATCTTCAGCGGGTTTTTGATCGTGACTTAACGCGGCCATCGCGGTCACGTCTGTCGAACCCCATGGATGCTCCAAAGCCAGGAAACGATAGGCTGTGACGCCAAATGCAAAGATGTCGACTCGTTGGTCCGTTGGCCGTCGACGGACAATTTCCGGAGCCATGTATTGCGGCGTTCCCGTTCGGTTTCCAGGCAATCGAAATGGGGGAAGGTTGGGAATCGTGAGTCCGAAGTCGATCAGTTTCAGCCAGCTGTAATCATTGAAACAGATAAAGTTTCGAGGACAAACGTCGCGATGGATAAATCCAGCTTCATGAACTGCATGAAGGGCTTCTGCCATTTGACGAATCAGGAACAATCTGTTTTCCAGCAAACGTCCATCTGGCTCACGCAAGATCGTATTCAGGCCGGGGCCATCGATGTACTCCATCAGAATGTATTCTACGCCCGTGGTTGTGAATCCGTATTCGTATGTTTTGGCCACACGCGGATGATCGATCGTCATTCCGATCTCGCCTTCCTCAGGGCGATCAACGCCTTTGAACCGATCGCGGAAAAGTGCAAGTTTTTCCTTGTCCAAAAACTTGATACCGTAAACGTTGCCTGTCTCGATTTCGGTTGCAACATGAAACTTGGACATCGTTCCGGTGAAGGCATGCCGATCCAATCGAAAACGCGCTGAAACATCCAGCGGCTTCGTCTTGGGTTGGAACATTTTTTTGAAGCGATCGAGGATCCCCATGCCTTACTCAACTGTGGCGGTTGTCAATACACGCTTCCACAACGTGCGTATCATTACATTTTATTTGCTTGGATCGATTTAAACAAACTGTAGCGTCCATCGGGACAGTTCGTACGTGTTCAGCAAGCGGACCGGGCTTCGTCTCCCGTTATTTACCGCAGTAGTCAATCGTCCTGGCAATTTCGGCTTTGAGGCGGTTGCGGTGTACAATGCGGTCCACGAAACCATGTTTCAGCAGGAACTCGCTGGTCTGAAACTCTTCGGGCAATTCGATGCGAATCGTCGCCTTGATCGTCCGCGGACCGGCAAAGCCGATCAATGCCTTGGGCTCTGCAAAAATCACATCGCCAAGCGACGCAAAACTTGCGGCAACGCCTCCCATCGTCGGGTTCGTCAGCACGGAGATGTATAGCCCTCCCGCAGAATCATGGCGTGCAAGGGCCGCTGAGACTTTGGCCATTTGCATTAACGACAGGATTCCCTCATGCATCCGGGCACCACCTCCCGAACCACTAATGATGATCAACGGCAGATTGCGTTCGGTGGCTCGTTCGGTCAAACGTGTCAGACGTTCGCCTACGACTGAGCCCATACTGCCCATGATGAATGCCGAATCGGTGATTCCAATTGCGACACGACGGGCACGAACCATTCCAGGTTCCCGTCAGAATGGCATCGTTAAGACCGGTTTTTTTCTGTTCCGATTTCAGGCGATCTTTGTAAGGACGACTGTCAACGAACTCAAGTGGGTCGTCGGGCATCAGGCCGGCGTCCCATTCCTCAAACGTCCCTTCGTCCAGTACATAGTTCGATTCGCTCCCGTGCGGACACATACATGTGATAGTCGCAATCGGGACAAACATTCAGTCGTTTTTCGACTTCCTTGCAAAAACGGCGACCTTGCATCCCGGGCATTGAATCCAGGTCCCCTCGGGCACGCCGCGTTTTTTGCGGTTGGCCACGTCCTGATTCGTATCTTGGTTGTTGGTATCATTTTGACCAACGGATGTTTGAGCTGTTGTCTGATTCATCGGCAACAAATTGGAAACGGTGTCCTGAATATCGAAACCCGCGAAGCCAAATAGTGTGCTCAATGCGGGAATTAATTTTGTGACCATCAAAGGGCATTATGGCCCAAAACTTCGAATTCATCGACGGGTAAAATGCCTGCATCAGGTAGCATATTGGCTCTTTGCCGAAGAATTACATCGAATCCGCACCATCGTTCGAGCAGAATTCGTTTAAGGAAAGGTTGCCCGGTTTCTCGAAATTGACGCTTAGAATCGTTTTTCGATGTTAACAGCGGCACGACGCGGCGTCCGAACGATGAAATCTCGGCCATTCGTCGAGTTGAACTTGCTGACTCGTCGGGGCACTCGGCGTTTGAATATTTTGACCTAAAACGTCTGGAAGCTATCGAAATTAAATACGAGTTGTTGTTGCGGGAAGATCGAATAGACGGTCCGTCGCAAGTACAAATCAACGGCTTCCGACATTCGCAGGATTGGTTGTTTGGGGATAAGGATAATGTCCGAATCCTGAATCCAAATTTCATCCGAGGGGAATGGGTCGCGTCCGTAAAGTGCACCTGAGAGGTCAAGTTTCGTAGCCACGAGACGCCAGTTTTCATCGCGACGGAAGATAATCACTTGTCGGACGTTGCCGCCGACCTGCCAGCCTCCCGCTTGCGCAATCGCTTGCATTACCGTGGTCGGTCCATCCAGAGTGATTTTTCCCTCCTGATTGACTTCGCCCAAGACAAATGCGCGTCGCGGAGCAACTTGGCTCAAGATTGGCGTGACGGAAATTCCTTCGAATCGCATCGCATATCGCGCGTTGACTTCTGCAGCGAGCTCGTCCAAGGTCAATCCAACCGCAGGAACCGCTCCAATCCCCGGCAACTGGACTGTTCCGTCGGGTGATACCTTGGGTGATCGGCTTTGACCCCCTTGTCCCGCGCGCGCATCAACGGCATCTCGCAAATCGTTGAGCGGTGTGTCACCTTTGACGAGCGAGACTGTAATTCGTGGATCACGGATCAGTTTTTCCGCTTCGTATCGCGTGTTCAGTTCGGTCGAGAGTTGCTCCAGCGTTTTTCCCTCGGCAAAAATTCGGCCAACGAGCGGCAGCATGATCGAGCCATCACGACCAACCAGGATGTCACGTTGATTCAAGCTCTCTTCACTACCTGAAGTGATTTGAATGGTGTCACCAACATACAACTCATAGGGGCGGCTGGAGGGTTCGCGAGTTAGCAAGTACGTGAACTCAATAACATCGTTAATGCGAACACGATATTCAGGCACGTGGGGAGTTCGGTGTGGCCCAACGTAGCCACCATACGCGAATGATTCGAAAGGTACCATTTCCGCGTCTTGCCACGTTTTTCGAGGGCCGTTTCCGGAAAACTGATCGACTCCGAACATATGCCTTGCAGGCATCTCGGACGACATCGGTTGGTAATAGCCACCACCGTTCCCGCAGTTGCACGGTCCCATCGCACCACAGCTGGCGCAATGATCCTGTGGCATCGTCCAAGAAACTTGACTGACCTGATTGTCGTAATGCGTTTTGTCACTGGAAACTGCGGGCACTGAAGCGACGTGGATCGCGGAGTGTTGCGAAACAGCTTGGGTATTGGAATCTGATGAAGACCACGAAAGGCCAATCGCGCAGGTCACGAGGACGAGACTTACGGCGATCAGGGCTTTGAGTCGTTTTCCGTTAATCATGATCGGCTTCGAAAAATGGTGGTGCTTCTGGTGTTTGAACAACGGCAAGTGACCTATCTGAAAATGTTCAGTCGTTCGGCCAAAGACTTTTTTGCCTTTTCCGGTTGCGGTTTCATTGATGCAGGTAAATCAGCAACGAATGCGCCTGGTTGGTTCGCGCCCGGTTGATTCGCATTGGGCAGGTTTGGTCCAAACGCCGGTTGGTCTGGATTTGGCATTTGCGCGAATTGCTCGTTCGACAACCATTGGATTTGGGGTTGGGGTTGCGAAACAACGTTGGAGCCGGGATTTCGCAATTGCTCACGCAGATTGGTCGCTAACTGGGACTGTCCCAATTCGTCATGGACTTTGGCAAGGTTCTGGTAGCCGACGTCGGTTGGTTTGGTCCGAATTGAATGCGACAGAACCGCCTGGGCCTCCTGCAAGTGTCCGTTGCGGGCGAGCAATACTCCCAATTCGTTTGCCGAAACATAATTTGCTGCATCGCAGTCCATTGCTGCGTAGTGACAGATGATCGACATGGCGGCGCGATTGATGGGCGCGTCGGTCGCAGTGAGTTGGGGAAGCGAATACATTTTCCCCAAATAATAGAGCGCTTTGGAAGCAACCGGGTTCTGGCCCAATCCCAATTGGAACTGCTCTCGGGCGTGTGTGAAGTACGCCTGGGCCGCAGCATGTTTAGACATCTGTTCGGCGTCAGTTCGACTAATGACTTGTGTTTGGTGACGCTCGATTAGGACGGCAACGCTGGTGTAAAGGTTTTGGTCAGCATCACTATTCAAAAAATCCTCAGCCTCGTCCAACGCGGTCCATGCTCGCGCCAGACATTCAGTTGCAAACGTGTTTCCCGATTGCGTGTCGCGTTGTTCGGCAACCAGATACAGAACATTGATGTATTGCTTGCGAGCAGAAAAGAACGCACCTTTGCGAGCTAGACTGGATGCGTAGTCGATTTGTGAATTCAGTTGTGCGAGTTGTTCGGGAACAACACTCGGTGTTGGCGCGGTCCTGCCAGGAATACTCTGTCGTCGTTTCGAACCATTCAGCGAATTTGAAGTAGTTTCTTCCGGTCCATATGGTAACAACGAAATTTCTTCGAATTGGGGTGCCCCTGAGGTCGCATAAAGTCCCTCGTTAGCCCCGCCGCTTGATCGTCCCGTTACTGTGACGATTTCCGACTCCCGCCGTTGGCGTAAAGCGTCTTGTTCGATTTTTGTTAGCCGGGCGTTCGCCGATTCGACGAACGGGTTGGTTACTAACGTTTGCGATTCGGTAAGTTCCCGCTGGAGGACATCGTGATTAATTCCAATTCCCGAATTGGCGGTCTTGAGTTCCGGCATCCCAATGGCAGGAGGTGCAGTTTCAGGGACCAATCGAATCGATGATTCCGAGGTGCCGAAAACCGGCCCCTGTGCATTTTTTTGCGAAAACCAGACGCAACCGGAAATACAGATTCCGATTCCTATGGCCCATCGAGTTTTTGTGGAAACTTGCATGGATCGATCGATTAATGGGTGCGAAACTCGACGCGCATTCGCTGGCGGTCGGACTCTGTTTGTATCGATTATGCGAGTGAATCGGGATGAGCCGAGGAAACCGGTTTTTTGAAAAAGGCGGTCTGAGACGATTCGTTAAGTGGGATAATCGTCAAGGTTTACCTGGTTTGCCAAGTTGCAGGCAAAAAAACAGGCTGCGAAAACCGTGTCTCACAGCCTGTTTCATCAATTTATCGAATGAGCGATTGGCCAAAGCGAACCTTGGGGCCGTTCGCGAAGTAGAATTCACCAATTCGCTCGCGTCTTCAGCTACTTCCGTGTTAACAGTTTGCGGCACTCGCGTTTGCTTCTGGATGATCTCGACAATTTCTTCCAGGCGGGCGGTCAATTTGGGTAGCGTCGCGTCGCGAGAATCACTGCCGACGATTCGTGCGTTACCCACAACAGAAATCAAGCCGTCGTAGTTGATCGATTTCAGGTGGTTTCACTTCGCATTGAGAATGAGTCCTCAGTTTCGCCAGGCAAAACAGGATTGTTGCCGTCAAGGTCTGCCAGTCGAACTTCTTGATTTTCGCGGCATCGACACTTGTCAGATTTTCAAGTGTTCTTCGATTGAACCCAATTCAACGCGTTGAAGCAAAGGCCAACATTTGCCAGCGAGATCATTCGGACCAAAGTCAAAAGCTCTTTGACGTTGGGAATGAAATTGTGAGATTTTTCAGTGCAGCAATGAAACGGGCGTCAAGGTCAGGCCTAGTTCGATGCCTGCCTCTGCCAATTTCTCGTCAACTTCGCGAATGCGGGCTTGGTGTCGATCGAAGTTTTCCTGGAAGGCAACCGAATTGCTACCGGCTTCGATCACTGCGAAACAAGTCGAGCCTTCCAACGATTTTGCAAGTTCACAGATTGTGTCCATGTCCGCGAACTGGGCTTTGTACGCGGCTTCGTCTGCGCAAAGTCGATGGGCAATCGGGAATGTTCCGACTTTGATTCCGGCACTTGTTAGAAACTGCAAAGCAAACTTCGCGTCCCCATCATTTTGAAACGGCCGAGCAAATCAGCCATGTCAACTTCCACGGCGTCGTAGTTGTATGTTAAAGCTACCTCGATCAATTCGTTTTGACGTCCGTCAACACCGAGACCACCAAGGTTAATTACTTTTTTCATATACATTTTCCTTTCAATAGATCGTTGTCCTCTGTCCCAGGACGGAATCCGCTGCTTAAAACGTCCCGTTCCAAAGCACACGTGTAATTGTGCGATCGTTTCCAACGGTTTCGCTGCAACCGGTGTCGGACCATCCCAGTCTTGCGATGCTATCGCTGACGGCGCGAATTGCCATCCCACCTCGCATATCAATCGTCGTCGCACTTCTATCCTCATCGCGTCGAATTCCTTTCGACATTTGCCGTCGAATACGACAACGGCAAATTGCATATAGCGGCTCGAATTTCAATTCGAAAGTTTTTCCAAAACGCGTTCAAAAAAACGCAAACCGTCAACTACGAAGTGAAACCAAAGAGGGAAGGCTTATGATCACCCAAGCACGGTGAAAATCGTAAGCTTGCGCCGGACATCAAAAAATGTCTGACGTGAATCACAATTCTCTACCAACAGCTTTTTAACGCGCAAACCGCGAGACGAGCCAAGGCCAATGGGGCGGAATACCACAAAAAACTACTGAGTGGCCAATAGGGGTGGACTTCCTGCGTACCTTCCAACGTTCAGATTGTCGCAGAAATTGGCTCCGTTTCATAGTGCCAAGATGTCGCAATGGTCCGTGTTCAACTCGAAAATGCAATATCCAGCACTACAAACTCACGTTAACGGCTAGGAATTCCGCATAGTGCTATCAACATTCTTGAGAATTCGGTTATTCCCCTGAACGTATCTGGCAAAAACTGTCGTATCGACGCACATCGATCCAACCGTCAGCAACTGCGTTTTTTACCGCACAGTCATCTTCGTGCGTGTGAGTGCAGTTCGGATAACGACACTGGTGAACAAACGGGCGCAGTTCGCGAAAGAAGCCTTCTACTTCTTCCGGAATGACATCCCACAACTGGAACTGTCGAATTCCCGGAGTGTCAATGATGTGGCCACCAAAGGAAAGGGGAATTAGTTCGGCGGTTGTCGTAGTGTGACGTCCCTTGCTGTTTTCCTCGCTGACCAATCCCACCCGACGCGACAATGTGGAGTCTATGGCATTTAGCAGGGAGCTTTTTCCAACACCACTTTGCCCGGTAACCACGCTATCACGTCCCCTTAACAAATCTCGCAAACGGTCGATTCCAATACCCGTCTCAGCGGACACCAGCACAATTGGGTAGCCCAGCTGTCCCCAGACTCCCAAAAGCGGTTGAATCTCCGCCGGGTCTACCAAGTCGATCTTGTTTAAAACGATGATTGGTTGCAGTTGGGTTCGCTCGATCGCGATTAGAAATCGATCAATGAGGTTTGGCTTGAGGGAAGGCTCGGCGAGACTGGCAACCACGAGTGCAAGATCAACGTTGGACGCGATCACCTGTTGTCGTCCGCGGCTGGTTCGATTGATGATATTTCGGCGCGGCTCGACGCGAACGACAACCGCCTGTTCTTTCGAGACGGGAACCACCTGGACGTGGTCGCCAGCGACGACGACATTTTGAAGATCGGTTGCCAAACTCTTCAAAATCCCGCGAATCGCACATTCAAACGTCCCCGAATCGGTCTGAACGATGCTCGACAAACCATGGACGCGCAGCACACGCCCGGCGATCGCTTTCTCGGCGTCGACGTTTAGCGTCACGTCGAATCCCGATTGGCTGTCGTCGGCAATGTCGCCCGAGATTGTTCGTTTTCGCGTCCAACGACCTTTACCCGAAACGCGTTCCTCAGTCTCCAGGTCGTCAAGGTTGCGATCGCCCGAATCGAATTCTCGAGTGAAGTCATTTTTCCGACGGCGTGCATCGTAATTTTTACGAAATTCCGCACGGACTTTTTGTTGTTTCTTTTTCTTATTGCTCAAAACCGCTGTTTCCTGGTGCCAATGGCGAAGGTCATTCCAACGTCGCCTCCAAAGCCCTTGATGGTGCGTACGGGTGTAAAGGGCGACACAAAACACTCTGCTAACCGGTCGGACAATGAACAACCCAATTGTGTTCGCTCGGCAGCCGATTGCCAATCGTATTCCGACTAATCAATGCGGTCGAGGATCGGATGCAAAATACACAGTCTGGTTCTTGCAACTTTCGCGGTATCGACAAACAATGGGGCAGGAGAAATGAAATTGGTCGGTCCTATTCACCTTCGTGAACATGCTCAAAACAGGCCTGCTCAAGGTGTTTTCGACTCATCTTGCTCCGCCCGATAGAACCACCTAATCGACATAGATATGGTATTTGAGGATGGCCTCGAGCTGAACCTCAATGCGAAAACACCACGGAATCAAAACGTGTCAAAGATATTGGTCTTGGGGTCGTCGTCGAAATTTCGATCCGCGCTAGCGGAGAACGAGTCGGAGATTGTCTTTACCGACGACCCGCCACAGTTTTTGAAACACCTCGCGGGATGGGATGCGAACGGCTCAACGTTGCAATCTAAAACGCCCTTTGACTCGGCTTTCATTTCCTTTGACCCAAACGAATCAGACTCGCCCAATAGCAACCTCGTTCGCAATCTGGCTTGCACGCATTCAATTCTCGATCAGATGCCCCTTGGACTTTCGATTCTGGATCGTGAAAGCAATTTGATCTGGGCAAACCAGCCGATGCTTGACTGGTTTAACATCGAAACGATTGAACATCAGAATTTTTATGATGCTCTGGGCGGACCTGAAATCAAAGGCCCTGAGGTTCATCCGCTGATCACGGCAGTATCACGCCGGATGCATACGACGACAACGATTTCTCAAGACGACCGTTATTTCCGCCTTCAAGTTGCTCCCATCATCAATGATGATGACGTTGTTGAGTTTCTGGTGGTTACCCTGACCGACGTCAGTGACACGACCAAACAACGTCTGAAGATGCAGGCCCTGCACGAAGCGGAATTGGCGTTGGCCAATCTGACGACACAGGAGATCTTCGATATGGATATCGAAGAACGTATCGAATTGCTCAAACAAAATATCCTGCACTACACGCAGGACCTGTTGAACTTCGACGTGATTGAAATCCGCATGCTTGATCCCAAAACCGGATTGCTGGAACCGCTATTGTCGGTGGGGATCGATTCGGAGGTCAGCAAACAACCGCTTTACGCATCGGCCGAAGGCAACGGTGTGACGGGGTTTGTCGTCGCCACGGGGCACAGCTACCTGTGCGAAGACACGACGCATGACCCGCTTTATCTCGATGGGTTGGTGGGGGCAAAAAGTTCCCTGACAGTGCCCTTGATTTTCAACGATGAAATCATCGGCTCGTTCAATGTCGAAAGTCCCGATGTCAACACATTTACAGATAGCGATCTGGAGTTTCTGGAGAGCTTTGCGCGCGGCGTAGCGTCCGCCGTCAACACGCTGGAATTGCT
Source organism: Pirellulaceae bacterium (assembly GCA_041399045.1). Taxonomy (GTDB): domain Bacteria; phylum Planctomycetota; class Planctomycetia; order Pirellulales; family Pirellulaceae; genus BJ22. Next base: position 60,230 of record JAWKTO010000005.1, read on the forward strand.
GGTTGCCCAACGTACGAATGCGGCCCATCAAAGCGTCGAGGCGATTCACTCGGCTGTTGCGATTCCGATTGACAAGATCCTTGTTGATGTTGCCCAAGTGATGGAAAGCTACATCGGGCACGATTCCGATGTGACAACTCGTTTGCAACGAGTCCTGCGAAACGCCCGTGACATCAAGGCGTCGATTCAGAAGGTTGGAGAATCGTTCGCTCCTCAGGACGAATTGCCAGGTGGCGTCAAAACAGCCAAACGCGATTCGCTGCGTGGCAAGCGGATTTTGGTGATCGACGCCGACGAACTGGTGAGAACCAGTGCCCACGAGTTGCTTGAGCGACAAGGATGCATTGTTGAAACGGCCCACCTCGGTCACGAAGCGATTTCGATGATCAAGAATACCGATGCTGACCACGCCTACAACGCAATCATCGCCGACATCCGGTTGGAGGACATCAGCGGCTATGAACTGTTGATGAAGCTCAAGGAACTCCTGACCAACCCGCCACTGATTTTGATGACAGGCTTCGGTTACGATCCAGGCCACTCGATTGTGAAAGCGAGACAAGCGGGCTTGCGGGCCGGTGCCATTCTGTACAAACCGTTTCGTCTCGATCAGTTGATTGAGACAGTCGACCAGACGATCCAAAGTAGCGAGAATTCGGAACCCGACTCGCAATAGCTTCCGTGGCGCGGTACGCTGCACGCAGGATTGTTGCATGAGCAACAACATGCAGAGTCAACTGTTTTTGCTACCGGCGTCATGACGACGTTTCTACTACAAGCTGTTTTTTGGATACTGGTTCTGGTCGGACACCTGGGAATCTGGTGTTTGATCTTCAACCGCTCACACGCTACTGCCTGGCCTCGGTTCTGGCGAAAGCTCATTGAGAAAGCGATCATTCTGCTCGTCCTCACGCCGTTCGTCGGTTATCCACTGGCGATTTTCCAAAACGGTACGTTTCAGCTCGAGTTGTTGATGCAGCATCCGTTGGCACTCGTCTACGCATCGTTTTGTGCCGTGTCTTCGTTTTATTTTCTGGTGACTTGGTTGATTCGGATTGCAACGCATCGTGTCCCGGCAGCAGTTCAACTGGTCGAGACTCGCTACATCAAAGTTGCCGATGAACTGAAACGCAAATTAACTCACGGCAGCTTCGCGAATTTGCTCAGTCGTGTGCCGTTCAACCAGGCCACGGATCTGTCGTTGGAAACGAGGCATATTGCACTGTCCAAAATGAAGGAAGGTGTTTCCCTTCGCATTTGCCAGATTTCAGATTTTCATCTGACAGGGCATATCGACATCGCGTTCTTTCGCCATCTGGTCAGTCTGGTCAATGAATGGAAACCGGACATTGTTTTTGTAACCGGAGACTTGATCGACGAAACCCCTTGTCTGGATTGGATCCAGCCCGTGTTCGAACCACTTCATGCACCGCTTGGATGCTATTATCTTTTGGGCAATCATGATCGCCGAATGCCATCGGAATCGGAAGAACGACTGCTGCTTGAAAAGGTCGGTTTGATTCGCTCGGGTGGACTCTGGCATGACCTTGAATTTCACGGACAGCGAATCAAAATCGCCGGCAACGAGTTACCTTGGTATCAAGGAGCGGAACAATTGGAGCCGTGTGACGATGACGAGGCACTGCAAATCCTGCTGACCCATTCGCCAGATCAAATTGATTGGGCGCGTTTGTTTGGATTCGATCTGATTTTTGCCGGACATACCCATGGAGGACAAATTCGCTTGCCCATCGTCGGCCCGATCATTTCGCCGAGCAAATATGGTGTGAAATACGCGGGGGGAACGTTCCGCGAAGGTTCGGCGATCATGCATGTAAATCGCGGCATCTGTGGTGACGAGCCAATTCGTTTGAATTGTCCGCCGGAGATCAGCTTCTTTGTCGTTGAAAAATGCTGAATCTGCTGGCGAAATTCGCGGCGATCAACAGCAAAGGTTATCAACGATATTCCATGACTACGCTGTCTCGACTAACTCCGATCACGTCGTCACTGGTCGCTTGCACCTCAAACGTGTAGCTGCCTGGCGCAAGCCCGACCATCTCAATTCCAAATTGAATGGCTTCGTTGGCACGCAACACCTGAATTGGCTCAACATTGATTTCGCTGCCGTCTGGCGATATGTCGTATTGCAATGGAGCGTTGAGCGACTGGAAGGCGACTGCCTGAGTACCGGGTGGAATCAGAACCTTCACTCTAACATTTCGTACTCCCTGGCCGCTTCCATTGGCGACTTCAAAATCAACACGATGACGAGATTGATTGTCCGCAGGTAGTGGGCCCGATTTGCTCGCAGTCGACACAGAAAGTGTCCCGAGATTATCGTTGGGAATCCTGACTCCACCGCTGTCACCCGTACCACTGTTGTTTGCTGGTTGGTTCGCCAGCACGCTACCGCCAAGGGGCTCGATGCGAATGGGTAGTCGATCCTCTGCTTGGACCGGATCAACAATCGAAAATTGAGAGAACGCATTTCCGTCGGCTTCGGTCGCCTGATATTGCACGTCGATAATGACTTCCTGTCCGGGATCGATCCGTCCAATCGAAAAAATCAGTTCATTCCCCAAAAACTCGGCGCTAATACCCTGTGTTGCGGCAACGGGTTGTAGCGAGGAAGCGTATTTGTTGATCACTCGGACATTGTTGAGTGGCACGTTGCCATTGTTTTGGATTCTCGCTTTCGCCAACACAGTATTGTTTAACGTTGTCAGGCGATCACCATCCACCCGAATGGTCGCCGTTCCAACAGCGGCTTGGGAAATCTCGATACAGCGTCGTGCTCCAGCAGTGTGCCCACCATCCGAGGTGATGTTGAGTGTGAAGCATTGTGCTCCCGGACGAATCAAATCGAAAATCAAAGGTACCGTTTTCTTTTCGCCAAACGCCAAAGAGCCCAGGTTGGCCGTGATCGTATTGCCCATTCCTGGATTGGAAAGGCCAACGTCGTAGGCCACATCGATCGTCACGTTTTCAAGTGGCTCGTCACATTGGTTCATGATTTCAATATTGTATGCCGCCTGACTGCCAACAACACCGCTCGTTGGACCATCGATTTTCAAACCGAGGCACGGCGCTGCAATCTCCGTTTCTGAACAGGCAACCGTTTTTAATTGGTCGGACTCGCTGCTCACTTCGAAGCAAAGTCGTTTCATTCCTCGTGTGTCGGACTTCATCTGCACGTCGATGACACGAGGCACCGTTCCGGGAGGAATATCCCCCAGTTCCCATTGCAATGTTTTGCCGTAAATCGCAGGCTTGGGACTGCTGGAAATGAATTGAACATCGTCGCCCAGTGAATCTGTTTTGACGATCACGCCTCGCGCCGTTTGATCACCGGGATTGTTGATTTCGATTCGGTAGTTGAATGCCGAGTCCTTGGCCGCTGCATTGGGGCCTTTGTTTACGATCGTCAGCGCGGGGGCGCTCCAGGTGATGGACGTAACTCCACTTTCCACCAACAGTTCCTGTTCGCCCAGCATGCTGGGGCGAATGACGTCGACCCGAATGGTTGTCATGCCCGGTTGAACATCGCCTGCCTGTTGCCGGACTTGAACGGTGGCTTGTCCATCGGTATTGGTTGTCAGTTCTGCTTGCTGTGAACCCGTGGGAACAAATTCTGCAGGAACGCCATCGACAATCGTGTAACGGACTTTCCAGTTTTCGATTCCCGAGTTGTCGCTGACCCGCGAAACGGTGGTGGTCAACGGTTGAACCGTTCCGCTGGTTGTTTTGACGGGCGTGGGAATGCTCCAGATTCCGTCAACCCAATGAATGATCGTCGTTGCGCGACGCCGGTCCCAGCCAGTCGCGTTCGGTGCAACCGCTGTTAAATAGGTTGTTCCAGGAGAAGCAGACGAAAGGCTGATGTAGGTCTGGCCTTTCAACACCTCGATATCGTCACAAGGTGTTGGCGTTCCGCGCGTGATCGTTTTTTCCTTGAGCCCCGTACGACCCCATGCGTATTGCCCATCAAATTTTTGGGAACTGGGTGGTACCAAACGGTTGAAGTTGGGGTGTTCCATTCCGCCCACTTCGATGATCTGGCCGACACTGTCGTTGGACAGCATCCACTCCAAAGGTTGATTGAGTTGAAATGTACCGTCTCCGCCGCAGATACCAGCAAGCGCAACGACTTCGCTGCCAACGGGCGCGATGATGCGCGAGGGAGTCAAAATAATTTGTCCCGGATTGCCCTTGGCTTCAAACAATGATGGGCGAGGAATCAAATGTTGACCACGGCCACAATTGGGGTTGTTGGGGTCGGTGCATTTGGGAATCGCAGGCGGGTGCGTAAATGCCGGCTCGCTGGGCGTTGCCGAACTGGTTTGGTGGCTCCAAAAGCTGCTTCGAGTAGGTGGAACGGCATCGTTCGTATTTCGATGATGCGAGAACAGTCCGTTGCTGCCAGAAAATGGGCCGAGAAGTGACGTCGTCTGACCACCTGGCAGGAAAATTCGATTGCCGCTTGGATCGATCGCCGGAAGCCGAATTTGCGCAAACAAATCGGCCTTGGGGAACAGGCAAAGAATTGCCACTGCCAGGCAAAGTCGCAAATTGAATTGGGGAGTAGACATGACTTCCATTGCCACTGTTTTCGATTACGAAACTGTCCCAAGCTTGTCATCCGGCGCAGCAGGGTCCGCGCATAGTCCATGAAGCTTGTGTGAAAACGTAGCATTCGCTCAGTGAATGAGCAGAAAATAGCTTTTAGCTTCTGGAAAAAATGAACCCGCGAAACGGAATTTGATAATTGTGACGTTTGGTCCGCGCGTAGGACGGGCTGCCAGCCCGTCATCGGTTTTCGAAGGATGGGTTGCCAGCCCGTCAAAGGTCATAGATGGGATGGGCTCCTAGCCCGACGATGGATTTTGTAGGATGGGCTCCTAGCCCGTCAAACTATTTCCGAACTCGGGCAAGAGTGCCCAAGTTACATTCCTGAGGCCAAGTTACACTGCCTGTGGCCCACACTGCCTGTGGCCCACGTTACGGTTTCTGAGCCACTCTACGTTTCTGTAGCGGCATGGCATTTCTATAGCCACGTTAAACCGTCTGTCCAAACAAAAATCTGTTTAAATCCAGTTTGGACGCTCGATGATACCAATTTTCTAACGCGACCCGTTGCGTTTTATCATGCCGTGCATAGGCTATCGTGAAAGCGCTTCCGTGATTTTGTTTGAAAATCGTTGCGCAAGGTTCATGGTACTCAGTTTCTTGAAAATCGTATTCAAAGGACTCGAAACAATGCTCGCCAAAGAGATCAAAAACGGTGCGATTGTCGAACTGGACGGAGAACCTGTCATCGTTGAGGCGATATCGGTTCAATCGCCTTCCGCACGCGGTGCTGCGACACTCTACAAGTTTCGAGGGCGGAATCTCGTTACCCGTCAAAAAACCGATTTTGTGCTGAAGGGCACCGAGTCGATGCCGGAAGCGAATTTTCAAAGGCGAGCAGTCAAGGTAATGTTTCGCGAACCCGATCAAGTTCATTTTCTCGATCAACTCGATTACAACCAATACACACTTTCAAACGGCGATCTGGAGCATGACCTTCCCTATCTGACGGATGAACTGGAAGGCATCATGGCGTTGATTTACAACGACGAATGCGTTGGAATTCAGATCCCAACGGCTGTTGAGTTACTTGTTACTCAATGCGATCCAGCAGTCAAAGGCAATTCCGCTACCAGCAGGACGAAACCAGCAACGCTCGAGACAGGGTTGATCGTGCATGTGCCTGAGTATCTCAAGGAAGGTGAACGTGTCAAAGTTGACACGCGTACGGGTGACTTCCTTTCGCGCGCATAGGAATCGTGATTCGAAACCAATTTCGTTCGCGGGCAAGTACCGTTAACCTAGAAAATCGATGGCCAAGTTAATTGAGGCCCAGGGAGCCAACGAATTTCACGCAGTGGCAATCGACCAACTTCAAATCTTCAGTGGCCGCAAAGGGAAAAGAGCGGAGGACATGGGACTCGAACCCACAACCCTTGCGGGCAACTGATTTCGAATCAGCCTGCTAGCCATTCGCTTATCCTCCGGGAGCAGGGATTATAGTTGAATTCCTGCCATCGTTTCAAGGTCCGATTCGGATCTCCTGATCAATCTCCGGCCAAGTGTATTGGCATGTTTGTCATAACAACTCGAGTTAGCGCGATAGTCTCTGAGACCGAACAAACCGTGACAAGGTTCAGTCTCGAAAAACGTCGACGTTTTGAAGCGTAAAATTGCGCAAATACCATTCCTGCCAAGACTGACTTGTGCCTCCGGCGTTGACGTTTGTCAGTTTCGTAAGGGCTTTTAATACTTCGGGGTTTGTATTGTGGACCACAATCGTTTTTGCCTCGCTATTCCCGAAATTGAAGCTGCCACCATTGCCCGTGTTGCTAAATGACGACTCCATTGCCCCTTCCGGTTTGGCCTTCGGGTTTTCAATTACGTGTGTGGTTTGGATAACTCCAATCAATGGCAGTACCGCCGTTTCGTCACCTAACTCTCCCAAAGCGTAAGCAATCCAATTGATTCGCCAATTCTCGTCGTTCGGCGAAAGACGCGAGAGAAGCAGATGACAGGCCCGCGAACGATTTGCCCCTTGGGCGTTGTTAAATGCTGGTTGGGACAACATCGTCAAAGCCCGTTCCCGTACCTTTACACTGGAGTCGGTCAACAGGAGGTCAATCAACGCATCTTGAGCAGTAAACCCGGGAAAATCACCGATCGTTTCAACGACGAACATTCGTACGCCATCGTCGGAAAGCTTTTTGGTTTCCTCAACAATGGCAGGGATCATCTCTTCGGTCAATAACTCGTTCAATTTGGACTTGGATTCGTCCTGCGATCGGCGATTCAGCAGTCTGGCCCAACGAACAAACTCACTCTTCGCTTCGTCGAATGTGCCTTCGGCTGATTCGTTAATTTGGCTTACCTGAGCCTGCAATTGAGAAACCCACAACCGACCGTCACGGACATAACCGATCGATTCATAATACTGTGCTTCCGGTTTCCATGTGCCATCGAATTTCATCCACCCGCGCATGTTTAATTGTCTCGCGGCATCATCGTCTTGCGGATCTAACTGAACAATTTGCAGAAGGTGATAAATGATTTGCTCGTTGAGTTTTGAACCGGCTTTACTCTCATTGCACCATTCAACGACACTTCGATGCCCTGCTGCCGTTTGCGGAGCCTCAGCCGCCTTGGCTTCATATTCCAGCATCAGCGAATCGGTGGCCCGCCATTCGGCGCTACTGCGTTCGATTTGAATCAGTCCACCACTTTTCGTTTCGATGACGTAGCAGATTTTTCCTGTCTCGGGGTCTTTGTATTTTTCTTCAACCAACTTCCCGAAAATCTGGCCCGACGAGTCCTTCAGACTTAACACGCCCCATTCATCGGCCAGAATGGTTGAGCCAGCGGATGCGGCAACCAAAACAAAAAACAAACAGTAGATTGAAAGGCATCGAAGCGAAGAATGTCTATGGTTATTCATTGGTCTCTCCCGCGTCAATCCCTTTGCCGCCCACTTGCAACTGCTTTCAGCAGTGCAACCGCAGAGTCGCTAATTTGAAAATTCTCACAAGCATTAACGTTTTAATACCGTCGCATGCTGATTCGTGTGCCGTCGACGAACCGATACCAATCCCATCCCAGCAGCAAGCATGATCAGAATCAACGCCGTTGGCTCGGGAACGGCTGTCGCCCGCCACGCCAATGCGAAACCAGTGTCGGTATCACCAGTCAACCTTAACGTATATCGGCCAGACGCCAGCGTATCGAAATACAAATGTTCGACATTGTCGATCGTCGACACACTCGAATCGAGAAGCAACCCCATAAACGAGCCCGATGAATCGTAGAATTCCAGGTTGAAATCGGCAAGTGATGTGGTGGGGTCAAAAACCGACGCCGATGCATTCAGGTCCGTCACGTCAATATTCCAAGTCAAGATTATCGACAGGTCTTCCCAATAGCTGTTTGGGCCAATTTCGAAATCGTAAAACAGTTCACTTCCAGGCGCAAACGAACTTTCGTAATCCCAACCATGGTCGCCCACAGCGATCGTTGGTTCGACGAGCGAACCGGCGAACTCCCCGCCTTCGAGAATGTTGTAACTGTTGTAGATGTTGAGTTCACCAGCACCATAAACTTCGTCAAGAGGACGCGTAGCCGTTCGATCCCAGCCGACACACTCCTCTTTTGTCGCCCCAGCGAGCAGTACGGCCCGTATGGTTTCACTGTGAGTTGCATCGGTACCCGCGCCGCGATCATGCAGAATCGTTGCTGCGGCACTGACCATCGGCGTCGAAAAACTGGTTGCCCCAGCAGGCGCCACGATGTGTGGCCGTGTTCTTCCGGGACCATAAAATCGAGTGGTTCCACTGCCATGTCCGCCATCGGTTCGTCCAACGCTGATCACGTTATAGGAATGGGCCATCAAGTCGGGGATGTTTCCGCTATTGGTCGTTCCGGCAACAATGGTCACGTCATCGCGATTAACGACAAAGTCGGCGCGCTGACAAATGTTGGCCATTGCCACATCATCCGGGTCATTGCCGATCCAACTGTGATTTTGCACGGCAAAGTTATGGACAACAGGATCCTCGCCGCTGTCAAAATTCAACTGATTGTTGATCCAATCATTGGCTTCGAACGCAACAATCGTATTGACTCCATTGGCGATGCTGATCGTGTTTCCAAAATAGAAATTCGCAACCGACGTTGCATGGGATGTAGAACCCGCGGCATTGCCTGTACCGTCTATGATTGTCTTGCCGGCAAATTGAGATGAAGCTAAATCCGGCAGGTATAGGGTTCCATTCACGTCGCCCGGTGCTTCTGCCATCGAAACGACAATTCCGGAACCGTTTTCAACCGTCCCTTTTTCCGTCAACAACTGAGTCCAGCCGATGTCGTCCTTCCAGTCAGCCATTCCGCGAGCACAGGCAACAAGCCCAAAGGCATAGGCCATACAAATCGCGAACACTTTTGTCGATCTGGTTCTCAACATCCCAACATCCCCACTCATCTGGCCTCGTCGGCATTTCCGGCTATTATTTAGCTTAAACGGGTCCGCCAAATCACGCAATAAAAATCAGATTCCGAAGTTGCGAATGTCCGAAATCTCCAAATCCCAGATGGCAAAACTCTTCTATCGCTTGGAAAAAGCCTATTCTGCCGGATTGGATTTACGAACGGTTCTCGAACGCGAATCAAAAAGTGGTCCCGGCTCGTATCGCAACGCGATTGGACAGGTCAGCGATTCCGTCAACCAAGGGAACAGCCTGGCGAATGCCATTTCGTCGCTCGATGGATATTTTCCGCCATTGGTAATCTCGATTGTCAAAGCAGGTGAACGTGGCGGGCGACTTGAGGAAGCGTTTCGAAAACTATCGCGTCACTACGACGGGCTAGTCAAGTTTCGCAGTCGACTGTTGGCTGGGATCGCGTGGCCCCTGTTTGAACTTGGCATGGGCCTTACGGTTTTTGGCGCGCTGATTTTGATTCTCGGCTACTTGTTAGATTCCGAAGAAATGGCCATCGACTGGTTTGGCCTAGGACTTGACGCAACAGGCAATTTCATCCTGTATGTTTGCCTCGTGTTTTTCTTTGGTAGCGTTGCATTCGCATTGTTGTTCGGATCGCTCAAGGGTTGGTTTGGCACGATGCCGATGCGAATCGCGAAACGCATTCCCGTTCTCGGCAAAACGATCGAAGCACTATCGCTGTCTCGTTTGGCATGGACGATGTCAATCGCCGAAAATGCCGGGATGAGGGCAGAAGAAATCGTTGAACTCTCAATGAATGCAACCCAAAATTTCTACTTCACCAATTTGATCGACGACTTAACCGCAGACGTTAAATCGGGATTGAGTTTCACGGAAGCGTTTCGCAGCACTGACGTTTTTCCGGAAGACTTTCTGGTGTTGGTGGAAAACGGCGAAACCGCAGGAGAACTGGCCGAAACGATGGAACGCGCATCAAACGATTTGCAGGAAACGGCAGAAGCGAACCTGAAGATCATCTCGACCGTCTGTTTCGTCCTGACGTTTCTGTTTGTTGCGGCGCTGATTGGATTCATCATCATTTCAATCATGAGCAAATACCTGGGAATCCTGGATTCGGTTCAAAAATCATTCTGAATGCCAAGCAATTTGAACGTTTGAATTCATTGTTCCCTACAGGGAATACTGCTGGATGTAGTCTTTGACTTTTACCTTGCGCGCCGTGTTCTCACTGCTCATATAGCGAATTTTCCCGTACACCTCACGCTCGGGCCCCCAAGCTCGATCGTAACGCCCCAGCACCCAGAATATCCCGCTATACGAGTTAGGATTTCGGCCATCAAGAGCGTATTTGTTGTTCAACTCAATCATTGTTGCCAGTGCGGCGCGCGGCGACTCACTCCATTCCAGAACTTTCTTGCCCCACAACATCCGCAAATAATTGTGAATGCGTCCTTCGCGCCTCAATTGATTTTGCGCGGCGTTCCAAAGGGAATCATGTGTTTGCGCATTTTCAAATTGTTCGAGCGTATACAAGTAATCACGTTTGTCTGATTCGTGTTCGCAAAGAGTTTCCTGCCCAGTTTGGCAACGACTCAAACTGATCGAAGTCATCGGTCAACGCACAACGGTTGTATCCGAGCTCACGCCATGTGATCAGTTCATCCAGAAACGATTCGGCAGTTTCCGAAACACCCCACCAGCCGCTGGAACTTCCGTTCGCTTTCTGCGAAGTCATTCCGGGATTCCATTTTTCGTGAGTGACGACGGCGTCAAAAATTTGATGAACTGAAAGGTGTCCGAAATGCAGGTAGGCGGACAGTTCACTAGCCGCCTTGATTTGTGGCTGATTGCGATCTTCGCCGTAACGCGACAACCGCTCGTTCATGAAGGTGGTCAAGGCATCATTTGCATTCTTGCTGCCCCCTCGCTCGCCACCGACGACTGAAACGGAATGGTCGATGGGAAAGCGATTCAATTCAATCGCGTCCAGTTGAGCACGTGGCCATTTCTTTTCAAACGATTCGGGAAGCGTGGCGAATTTTTGCAGATTTGCCTGCTTCAACCGGTTGGGCGCAGGCGCTTCTAACAGGTGCGGAAGAAGTTGTTTCTGAAGATGTCGTCGAAAATCAAACGCGCGTTGAAACACCTTGTCGGTGGCTCTCATGGGAAACAGCCCGTTGGAGTCAACCAACTCAAATCGGCAAGGGATCTGCTTGACAGCGGCCTGCACCATGTGCGGAAGAAAGAAACATGGAAAGTCATCGCTGACCACGACGGCAGCTTTCGCCGACAATGCCTTCAACGCACCCCGTCCATCCCCATGTTGCGGTTCAAGGTATGGATAGTAGTGTGCCGCCGTCTGTGAAAAATTCCGGTCATTGTCGCGCATCCCATCGATAACAAACTGATGGATCCGGTCACTAGCCCAACGATAGTCAGATCGTAAGGCCTCAAAAATCACGAGCGGCAATCCCAGGTGTTCGGCCCAGTCAACCGCCCGATCCAAGCTGAAATTCCAATGGGCACGTCGGTTGGCAATCATCCAATACAAAACGAATTGTGCGTCAGCGTTTACCGGTTGGTTATTGGCAATGCGGATTCGGTTGACGGGAACATCCGATACAAGTTTGGCCACGTTCGAAATCCTGAATGCTAGATGCGGCTAAAACGATTTTGTAGCCAAAACGCCAGCCGGAAAATACCTGCTACTTTCCAGCCTAAGTAAACCGATAGGCAAAAGGAAACACAACGGACTTTGCAACAATAATCGAGACTGCATTCCCGGCCCATCGTTCGAGGTTATTCGAGCTACACCAAGCGTTTGATACATTCCAGTGATTCGAAAGGCGTGTTAGCTGGAGGGTGCGTCGAGATACGGGTCGAGCCCCATTTCGGTCTGCATTTCGTGTCGAAGTCCTTCTTGGTACATCAGGATCTTTCGCCCTTGGAAGTTCTTGTTTTCAATGTGCCGTTGAGCTTGTCGAAAGACGCGGGCGTAGCGGGCAAGTTGTTCTGACGAGCGAGCGCGAGTGGCTTTGAGCTTCTTCCATTGCTCGGGTTCGATGCCGCGGCGCAAAAGGTCATCCTCCAATGACATGAACTGACGAAACGTTCCCGGGTCACCTTGTCGACCACATCGGCCGATGAGCTGCCGATCAATTCGAGCCGATTCGTGCAACTCAGAACAGATCACATGCAGTCCGCCGAGCTCGTGGACTTCGGGAGCGAGCTGGATATCGGTTCCCCGTCCGGCCATATTGGTCGCAACGGTAACCTTTCGAAATTGGCCTGCTGCTGCAACGATCTCTGCCTCACGCTGATGTTCCTTGGCATTGAGAACGTAGTGCTCGATCCCTTGCTCATCGAGCAGCCGCGACAAGTGTTCAGATGCATCGATCGATCTCGTTCCGATCAGAACCGGGCGACCTTCGGCGTGAAGCCGAACAACTTCCTCGACAATCGCTTGCCACTTATCCTGTTGATGCGCAAAGACAAGGTCGGGCCATTGCTTTCGCTGGGGTGGGCGATGTGTTGGAATTTCCAGAACAGGAGTCTGATAGATTGTTTCCAATTCAACGGAGGAGTTGCCGATAGTTCCTGTCATCCCGGCAATTTGTTCGTATTTCAAAAACAAGTCTTGAATCGTGATACGCGCGGCTTCTTGAGTCTCTCCTGTGATCGTTACGCCTTCACGTGCTTCGATTGCTTGATGCAATCCAGCTCGCCATTTTCGTCCCTCGGCCAAGCGTCCCGTAAACTCGTCGACAATGATGACTTCTCCGTCCCGAACAATGTAATGTCGATCCAGCACATAGAATCGGTCAACGATGATTGCCAGTTCCATCTGGTCGTACAGTTCCATTGTCGCAAACGGAGCGAGCTCTGGAATGTTTGCCAGTCGGCGAGTTAGTTGTCGACCTGCCGAAGTGAGCGCAACAGAGTGGTGAGCGGCGTCGACCGTAAAATGCTGGTCTGGCTCAAATTCCGAAACGATTCGAGCGGCCCAAGCGAACAGCGGGACACGATCTTCGTCTCCCTCGGGGCCAGCGGAACTGACGACGAGCGGCGTTCTCGCTTCGTCAATCAAAATATTGTCGGCCTCGTCAATCAGCACATAGTGCAAGTCGCGATGAACAACCGTATCGTTTGTGGAATCGGCCGATTCCGTCAACGAGGCGATCCGGTTAACCAGTCCCAACTGCCGCTGGCGATGAATGAGGCGATCGCGCAAAAAGTCAAACCCGATTTCCTTGGCGGTCGTGTACGTAATATCACTCCGATACGCGGAGCTGCGAGATCGTGTGCTGCTGTCCGAAGTGACCGCAGCGACAGTCAGCCCAAGTCCTTCATAGAGTGGTCGCATCAGCTCGGCGTCGCGCTGTGCCAGATAATCGTTGGCGGTTACCAGGTGAGCGCCTTTGCCACGTATCGCAGCGAGATAAAGTGGCAAGGTTGCGGTTAATGTTTTCCCTTCGCCCGTTTGCATAACGGCGATTTGACCGAAGTGCAACGCAACGCCTGCAAATAGTTGCACGTCGTAATGTTCCATCTTCAGGAACCGGCGTCCCGCTTCGCGTGAGCGAGTAGGCTTCGACCAGAAGTTCGTCAGCCGGCTCACCAGCCAACGCGCGATACCGCAGGGCCAGACTGCTTTTGAGGAAGTTGCTCATTGCTGACCTCAAGCAATTGCTTTGAGGCGGCCTCAATCTGACGGACACGATGATGAAACGTCGAACGTCTGGGCTTCATACCAAACGCCCATTGTCGAATCTGATTCATTGCCGTTTACTGGGTAAGTCAGGAGCATTCAGACAACCGCTCCGACTATGACTGACCAAAACAATTGCGTTGGTGACCACACTAACGATTGAACGAACCTGGAATTCCTGGAGTGGTGGCTGCCTGCTGCGGTTTGACTTGCCAACCGTTCTGATAGTTCACGTTGTTTCGAATGTCTGTCGAAGAGCTCGCCAAAACCGTTGGTGCTGATGACGTTCGCAGTGTTCCGTTGTACGAAACGGCGGCATCGGCGCTGTCGAATGCATGTTTCCCTGATAGGGATCGTAGCTCGATAAACTGGCGACACGCTGGGACGGTTGAAATGGCATCGGCGCGTGCTTGGGTCGCGTCCGCTACTGGCATCCGTGTCGGATCGTTACGTTCGTTGACGGAAGTAGTTGCAAAATCTGGTGAAATGATTCTGCTGTTCCGTACGTTGTCTGGGTGGTCACTTGATAGTTGGTCGGTGAATATTGTCCCGGAATGGGTGCGTTCATGTTTGCTGGTTGGCCGCCAGTTGGTGCATAACTGACTCCAGGCCCGTTCGGTGCACCCGCTTGCTGCCATCCACCCGGTGCGGCGTTTGTGTTTTGCCCGCCGAGTTGGATATGGATTGGTCGCAGTATTCGTCGGCGAGTAGTAAGGCTGTGGACTGCCTGGAATCTGCAAGGTATTTGTCGATGGCGCTCGGAATTGTCGTGACTTGCGAAAATGGTCGCCAAGGCAAAAGAGGCGCTGAGCCACATCGATTGCGACACCCGGCAACTGAAAGGGCGATGATAATGGCTATCGCAGACAAATTCTGGGAGTTGACCAAGAACTTCATTTCCGTTTATCCGTATCCGTGAAAGGGCGAAATCGCGGGGACTTTAGCAATTCACGGAGGTGACGCAAGTGCGAAATGAAATTCTTGCTATCAGCAGGCGTTAAAGGTCCATACTGGGGCTGACTATCGTAAGTTTTAACGTGAATCTAGCACGAAACCTGTCGACAGCAGCCCGCCGGGCAATGTCGTTTAGTGGGCTGAGTCATCTGTTGACTCGCCGGAATCCCCAAGTCAATATCAATTCGCCGATCTTCTCCATTTCCGCATCTGCTTCCTTCTGCAGTTCTTCGTTCTTGCAGCCAGCGGCGAATCCAACAACCAACATTAACGCGAACAACCACCGAATGTTTGACGATTTCATTTTTTTGTTTCCTTTTTCAAAATCTTGACGGCCGGATTGTACCAAACATCCGCTGGCATTGAGAACAACAATCAATCAAGAGCATCGCAATGTCGCGTGCGCGAATTTTTCGGATTCGGAACACACATGTCGTATTTGCGTTTGTTCACCAACGCCTTACGCATCGCCGCCAAGGTCTCTAGCGCAAGATCCTTGAGGCCCTTCAGGTCAAGCTTTCCTGTGCCCAGAACAGGAATCGATTCCACTTGTCGGAAGCTATCGGCAGATGGAATAAACAGATTGGGCAATCCGGCGGCAGTCAGCCCGGACCGCAGGTCATCAACGGACTGACTGATTTCAGTGTGAAAAACAATCAACCGCTCCCCTTTTTTGGCATCGGGCACTGCTGTCACGGCGACACTTTGCTCGGAGTCATTGTCGCCTATCAGCTTCATCAACTCCTCTTCGATCGTGACGTGTGGCACCATCTCACCGCCGATCTTGGAGAAGCGGCTCATCCGCCCTGTCAACTTGATAAATCCATCGTCGTCGATCAAGCCAACATCGCCCGTCTTGTACCAACCATCGATGATGGTCTCAGCGGTTTTCTCGGGATGATTGAGATAACCCTTCATGACATTAGGGCCTTTGATCCACAACATGCCCGCCTGATTTTTGCCCAACTCTTCGCCCGTATCCAGATCGGTGATTTTCGCGGCGACGGTCGGAATTGGCCGCCCCACCGTTCCCTCGCGCGAGTCCACTTGCCAATTACCCATTTGCCTTGATTTGGGAACGTTGACGGAAACAAGAGGCGAAAGTTCCGTTGCTCCGTAACCTTCGATCGGTCGAATTCCAAATTTTTCTTCGAACGAGTCGGCCAGATCAATCGGCATCTTTTCTGCGCCAACGACAACCAACTCCAACGACTTGAATTCTTCCGGCGTGCAACGTTTCATATAGGTCCGCAGGAACGTCGGTGTCGCGAGCAACAATGTTGCTTTGAACGTCTGAACCAGTTTACCCACCTGACGCGCGTCCAACGGCGATACGTGAAATGCTCCCGCCGTATTGAGCGACATGGAACTCCACATCGTGACGGTGTAGCCAAACGAATGAAAGAACGGCAAAATCCCTGCGAACACATCCTGACTGTTGAGCGAAGCAACTTGTTCGATGCCTACGACATTGGATGCCACGTTCTGATGCGTCAACATCACGCCCTTGGGCTTCCCGGTTGACCCCGACGTGAAAATCAACGTCAACAAATCATCAGCTTCGATTTGCTCCAAGCCCAACACGCGACTCAAAATGAATTTCGGAACGACATAGGCTTGCAATGCAGAAATGATCTTGTCGGCCAATGTCACTTTGTCTCGCAAGCCGTCCAGCGTGCATTTGCGTTCACCGAAATCGAAGGAGAACTTCTCCATAACCTTGTCGGTCGTCAAGACGTGGCGAATGCCCGCTTCTTCGATGCAGAAATCCATGATCTCAGGGGATACGGAATAGTTCAGGTTCACCGAGACTCGCTTGTCCAGCGCCAGTGCCATGTTGACGACGACTCCGCCAACGCTCGGTGGCACGAGTACGGCGACATATTGTTCATCGTTTTTCAAAACGTGTTTTCGCAGGAGTCGTCTCAGAATCAACGAACGCATCAACAGTGATCCACCGCTTAAACGCGTGCCGAGCGAATCACCGCATTTGAAACGAAACAATCGTCGTTTGCACGCACCGACAAACATGGTGACGGGCGAAACAAATTTTCCGGAACGATGATTCACGGCAAAAGCTCCCAATTCTTGGACACGTTGACGAAGCGTATGGAGGTCTATTGGTTTTTGAATCGGCTCCCCGACATGCACGGAGATGCCTTTCCGAAAGGTCCTTGGAATTTTGAAGAACGGTCTACCGCCACTGTAACTGAACGCCGTCCCCCATGTTTCATCGATATACATTGGAATCACGGGCGCGTCAGTGCCCTCGATGATTTTCATGATACCTGGCTTAAACGTTTTAACTTGGCAGTTTCGCGAGATACCACCTTCCGGAAACAATCCGACCAGACCACCCTCGTTGACAATTCGTCTAGCCTCTTTCAATCCACGAGCAATCGATTTGGGACCGCCGGAAATCAAAATGACGCCTGCGAAATTTGCAAACCATTTCATGAACGGATTGTTGAAGTTTCCCGCCCACGCGATCATGCTCACATGGCGTGGCGCAACGAGCATCATCAATGTGGCATCCAACCAGCTGGAGTGATTGGCGACCAGGACCGCACCGCCTTCTTCCGGAATATTCTTTGCACCAGTAATCCGCCAACGATAAAGCAATTTGACGAACCAGTAGAAGCCGACTGTCGCCATCTGACGCCCCAAACGCCAAAGTGTATAGATCAATACCGGGATCGTCAGGGCACCCATCAGCAGGAACACTTGACGGCTGCTGAAGAGCGGTTGTTTGGTGGCAGCTCGCGAAGCAACCGTCATGATGCGCGGCGTTAGCGGAGCCGTCATCGTGCCATCGGCGATCTGGATCAAGTTGGCATTTGCAAACGCACTTGATAGATCTTTTGATTGCAAGGGCGAATCGGTTGCGGCCGTTTGTTTCAGTCCTTCAAAGACCAATTGCGCGCCGGCGACTCCACGCAGCTCGGGTGGAACAGTGGAAACAAGTTTGGTCATGTTCGCGATGGATTCGACGTCTGTTCCTTGCGGTTTCCAGCTCGCGGTCAGATCTTTGATGATCGCTTGCTGGTCTGCGGATAGATTTTCCAACCGATATACAGTTGGTACGTTACTCAACTCTGGGGCCCACGTTGGCGATCGTACGGCAAAGAACAATGCGCTCGTCAACAAAACACCGGAAAAGAGCATGAAATTGGAGGCGGCGAGAATTGCACCACGGCTACGCGGAGGACTATTTTCCTGCAAGTAGCTGTAGATTGGAACGTCGAAAAATCCGCCGCTCATTCCCAAAAACGCCAGACCGACACACGCATAGACTTGTTGCCACATCGGCGCGATTTCAAATTTGAAAAACCGAGGCGAGAAATAAAGGACGACGCAAAACAACACCATTCCCATAGCCGCCCAAGGTACAAGGCCGAGTTCAATGCGTCCCCGCGATGCGATTCCCGCCAGCAAACTACCGAAACCAACACCGAGGACAAGTGAAATCAGCATCGGCGTTCGTTCGGATTCCAGAAAGGAACCACTTTCGTCCACGAACGCATCGATGTTGATCTGGGCCAACGATGCAAACGACCAGAAAAACACAACGCCCAAGGCAACTCGAAACAATCGGCGGTTGCGAAACAGTTCGTTGAAATCCCGAACCATGGCGCCGGGAATGTTCCACGAGAATCGCAATGTGGGATTGGCAGCGGGCAATCGAGTCACGAGCAGACTGATCACGGTGCCTAGAGTGGCGATCCCCAGAACGACAACGCCGACAAGCCACAGTTTGTTCGTTCCATGAGGAGCTGTCTGGTCTGCCAACCAACCACCCAATGCCATACCAATGACTGTGGCGCTTAGCGTCGCCAAATTAAACAGACCGTTGCCCGCGGAAATTTTCTTTTCATCAAGCAACTCGGGAATCGTCCCAACCTTGGCGGGCGCAAACAACGCACTTTGGCCACCCATCAAAAATACCGCGACCATCAAACCATAAAAACTCTGCAAATAAATCATCAACAATGCCAGTGACATGATGACGATTTCCGCAATTTTGCAGGCGACAATCACCTGGCGTTTGCTGAACCGATCTGCGAACCAACCAGCAGGAACTGCGAACAACAAATACGGCATCACAAAAGATGCCGTTCCCAATGCAAGCACGGTTGCGTGTTGATCAGCCGGGAAAAGTTGTTTGCCAAAACCAATAGCGAACCAGCGAAAGACATTGTCGTTAATTGCTGTCAGCCAATTGGTCCAAAGCAAACCTTGGAAGCTCGGGCCCCAAATCGATTGGCCAATGCCGTGTCCAAGAGTTTCCAAGACCTCATTCTCTTGAGTGCTCGATACTGCCTCTTGGTTTAACGTTTGTTCAGTTGTCATATTGGTTGTGCGGGATTTTGGTGCGCGCGACTCAGAAATCGCGTCGTTACATTAGCCACAATTGGTTTTCGTCTGACCATTCGCCCTAAGACTGGCAGATGCCTGCAGCCGGATGGGACCAAACGCTCGCATTAGAATGCATGCAGTTTATGGGGTAGGGCTCCAAATCAACAAGTCGGATATGGGCCAAAACACGAGTTTGCGGAAACTTGCCAAGTTTTGGAAACGGTATCAAGCGAGATCGATCGATCGAAATGCAAATAACAGCTTTGGTCAAAACAGAAATCCCGAAGACTCCTCGATACATTCGGGGCCTTCATTTCGTGGCGAATTGACGGTGGTTGCGACCTCATGCCGTTCAAAGTACTCATCTTCAACTGGCCTAAAGAAATCACTCCAGTCCTTGGTCTCATCTGCGTTGGGATCAAGCCATTCCTGAAATCGCTCCGGTGCAACAATGACCGGCATACGGTGATGCAAGTCACTCAAAAACGAATTGGCTGATGTGGTAATGATCGTAGTCGATTCAATCGGCTGTTCCTCACGCGACCAGGTTTCCCAAAGGCCAGCAAACGCAAAGAGTTGATTTTCGGGCCGATGCATGAAGAATGGTCGTTTGGCCCTGCCGTCGGTGAGCCATTCGTAAAAGCCATCAGCCGGAATCAAGCAACGTCGACGCTTGAGCGCCGTGCGAAACGAAGGTTTCTCCGCCAACGTTTCGGAGCGGGCGTTGATCATTTTGTAACCGATTTTCGTGTCCTTCGCCCACGCAGGAATCAGTCCCCAGCGCATCGGCGCAAATTCAGCATTTTGATTGGGTTGCATGCGAACGGTTGCGACCAATTGCGAAGGCGCGATGTTGAATCGTGGTTTCAAATCTGGAAAGGCAACGTCTAGACTTGCATCCAGAAAGAACCGAGCCAATGCCTGACCCGTTGTATGCAATGTGAATCGACCACACATCGTGTTTGAGCCCTTTGCACGTTCAGAAACCGCCGCGAACCCACATTAAATAGAGCGGAACGAAGACGGCCAACACAATCGCAGTGACACCGGCGGCAATCAACCCAGTGGACGCACCGAAAATGAAATACGAAATGACTCCAACCAAAAGCCCAAAGATTAGCGCTGCGATAAGGCCGGCTTGAACGACTAACCAAATGACACGCAACTTTTTTCGATCGCTGTGCGGGTATTTTTCTTTGAGTTGTTTGAAGTACTCGTTGACGTTCTGTTTGGTCTCACGCCAAGTGAGCTCCGAATTTCTTACGTGCTTGTGACAGCCTGTGCAAAACGATCGGTTGGCATAAAAGAATGGATCGACAAGATAGGTGCGAATAATTTCCTCAGGCATGACGGTTTCGACACCGCATTTGGAATGCACATAACTTTGCGGAACGCCATCGAGCTCTCCGTCATAACGTTCCTCGGGAGGCAACGTCATGTAAGCGTTGTTTTGTCCATCAGCAGCGGTCCCTAAATGCTGGCGTCGGTGCGCGAGAAAATCGTCTTTGGGTACATACTCGTGACAGAAATGACAACGAATCATCGCGTCATTGGGTGGCGGAACCGTCTTGTGTGCGCCTGATCGACTCGCCGTAGTCTCCCCGTTTTGCTTCACCACGGGATGGGCACCTGACTTGGGCTTGGCGCGTGCCACAGGCTTTTGCGCAGGTGCATCATGATCGCGAAGTTCGACGGCCGTTGTCGACTTGTTACACGCAGGGCATTTGAAACGTCGCCCAAGATAATCGCGTTTGATCGCCATTTGTTTCAAACAATGTTCGCAGGCCACCAGTGCCTTGTCAGGTGTCAATTGGCTCATTGATGAATCGATCTAGTTTGAATTTCAAGGTAACGAAACGGAAGAATCAAGACGCCCAAGTTACTATCTGTTTTTCAGCAAATCAATGATCGCCGCACTCATCGCCGTAACACCCGTTTCGATGGCGCGTTGTGGCTCTGGTGCATATTTGGATGAATGAAGCGATGGTGGAGTAATCCCATCTGCTTTCCATTGTGCCAGTTTACGGGGTTCGATGGTTCCCAGTCGAAACATCAGGCTGGGGATGCCATTGCGACCAAACAAACTAAAATCTTCGCCGCCCATCTCCATGTCAGGCGTTGAGACGTGTTCGGCACCCAGCGTTGTTTCAAAAACACTACGAATCCGTGCGGTCAATTCTTCGTCATTCGCCAGAGACGGAGTACCCTCGGAAATCGTGATCTCTGGTGCCGGTGCCCCCGCGCTGTCTGCAGCCGCTTTGGCCTTGCGCTGAATGGCACTCAGCAAATGCTCGCGTACATCATCGGCGTAACTTCGAACGGTGAGTTGCAGATGACATTTGTCCGAAATGATGTTGTGTTTCGTGCCCGCGTGTATCGAACCAACCGTGATTACAGCAGGTTGAGTCGGATTAATTTCCCGAGAGACGATTGACTGAATGTCAACGATCAATCGCGCTGCAACAACAACTGGATCAATCGTTGTGTGGGGATACGCACCATGTCCCCCACGTCCAAAAATCTCAATGTCGACACTGTCGACGTTGGCCATTGCGTATCCGCCGCGAAGGGCGACAACGCCTGTTGGCAGATTAGCCGAACAATGCAGCGCTAACGCGTAATCGGGTTTACCAAAGCGATCGAACAACCCGTCGTCAATCATGGCTTTGGCGCCGGAGCCGCGTTCTTCGGCAGGTTGCCCCAGAAACAACAGGCGTCCCGACCACTCATCGCGATGTTCGTTCAGGTAACGAGCCGCACCAATGAGACAAGTCATGTGAATATCGTGGCCACAGGCGTGCATTGTTCCGACTTCAATTCCATCGGCGTCCTTGACTTTGACCTGGGAGGCATAGGGGAGTTGCGTTTCTTCGACCACGGGAAGTCCGTCCAGATCGGTTCGCACCAGAACGGTTGGACCATTTCCGTTTTCCATTACCCCAACCAGTCCAAATCCGCCGATGTTTTCCGTTACGTCGAAACCGGCATCTGTGAGTTGCTGCGAAACGTAGGCCGCGGTCTTTTCTTCGTAAAACGACAGCTCAGGATTTTTGTGCAGGTGAACGTAATCCTCAATCAGCCGTGTCAGGTTAGACTCAATCCACTCATTTGAGGTTCCTGTGGCTGGCCCTTGCGCTTGGCAACCATTCTCGTTGCAAACGCTCGCGGTAAATCCCACCGCCAATATGAGCCCCATCACCAGTGTTGATCGAATGTTCATTTTTGATTTTCCTGCCCTAGCAATACCAGACGCCAAATGGATTTTGAACATTATAGTGCATCGGACCGACACTTGCTTGACCGGCCGTTGAATGATCAATCCAATATTGGGCGACGGTACAAGTCGGAGCGTCAATCATGAGGATACATTCGAATTTTTACCGTGGTAAATTTTGGGCTTGAGAAGTTAGAAGAAGGAAACGATGTTTCGCCCCACTTGTTCGATCGAAATGCTGAAGCGAAGGCACGAAATCGTTCGTGCGATACGTCAATTCTTTGACGAGCGCGAGTTTGTTGAGGTTACGACACCATTGCTTTCGCATGATACCGTGATTGACCGCCACATCGATCCGGTGGAATTGCCCGCGGCACGTGCGGTGGATCGCGTCGAGTTCGGCGAGCGACTGTTTCTACAAACCTCGCCAGAATTCGGCATGAAACGCTTGTTAGCTGCTGGAGCATCGAAAATCTATCAACTTGCTCACGCATTCCGCCGCAACGAGCTGGGCCAGTTCCACAATATCGAATTCCAAATGCTGGAATGGTACGAAACAGACATCGATTATGTTGCCGGCCGGAAATTTTTAGGCGAATTGTTTGGCGAGCTTTTTGGCGACCGGAGTGTGGTCGAAAGATCCTATCGCGATGTGTTTCGCGAATCCATTGGCCTCGATCCGCTTTCGTCAAGCATCGAGCAGCTGCAACTCGCGGCTAAAAACAAGAAATCAGATGATTGGGTTCGGCAATCAAATGACCGAGATGAGGTTCTGAACTGGTTGTTGAGCCAGGTGATTCAGCCTGATCTGGGAAAAGGGAAACAGATCGAGATTGTTTTTGACTGGCCGGCGAGCCAATCAGCTCTGGCAAAAACCAGAATCGACACTGATGGTATTGTAGTTTCCGAACGCTTTGAAGCTTTTGTCGACGGCGAAGAATTAGCCAACGGATACCACGAGCTGCTGGACGCTGAGGAACTGGCTGGTCGAAATCGAGAAAACAATGCTTTGCGAATTGCGGATGGGAAGGTCGGGCTGCCGGAAACCAGTCGTTTACTGGACGCGATGCGATTCGGGCTGCCATCGTGCTGCGGTGTTGCCGTCGGCGTCGATCGCCTGGTCATGAAACTGACGGGGATGTCATCGCTGTCGGATGTCATGCCATTTCCGTTCGAGCGCGCATAGAAGCATGATTTTGGATTTAGACCACGTGGCAAAGGCTGATATCGGAAGATGCTCGACGAGATTGATGACGGGTGGCATGAGGATTCAAGGTGTACAGGCTGGCAGCCTGTGCCACCAAACTGACAGGCAGGCAGCCTGTGCTACCAATCCCGACAGGCAGGCTGCCTGTGCTACAAATCTCACAGGCTGGCAGCCTGTGCTACGTTAGAACTCGGCAGGTGTATTCTGCACGATGATTGGGCGGCTGCGAAATTTGGGTTGAGGCGGCTTTGTTCGAACCTCAGGCGTCGCGACCTCGTTGCTAGACGCCGTGCTTTTGCCTTGAGAAGCGATCGCTTTTGTCATGCGATTGAAGTGGTGGAGTAACATCTGTGCTTGCGGCTCAGTCATCAATTCGCAATCGACGACTAACGTTTCAATCGAAGGTACGGTCCACTCTTGAACTTGCGATAGTTCTTCACTCTGTTTGGCGTTCAGCATTCCCAGCTGCTGCGCGGTGGCCAGGAAGTCTTCGCTATCGGATCGCTGCATGGCTTCATAAACCTGTGCGACTTGGCGAATCGACAACAGGTTTCGCTGCAGGGCGATCGAACTGACGGCAGGCGAGGACTGCTGCTGGATTTTGATGAGTCCACAGAATTGGTCGCAGGTGATGATTCCCTGTTCAACCAGAAAAATTCCAAAACGCAGATTCATGGTATTTCCTCGTGATGCATCCGTACCGCAATTATGAGGATCGGCAATTTGGAGCTCAAATCCTAGGTTTTTCGTGCGTAACGTTCAAACCCGGACCACTAAAAGGAAATCGGTCCGGTTATTACGGTTGCACGAATTCGTCCTGACTAACATTCGCGACATCGGGCTAGTGCGACGTCGCAAACGCAAGGTTGAAGCGACGGCCGATGCCAGCATCTCCGCACGTGAAACGATTGTGTCGGTTATCGCGAATGATGTGGCAAGGGAAAACTCAACGATTTGAAAAAACGTTCGGTTTGGTGAGCGATCAGACCTATAGTTCCTCAACTCCGTTCTATGGCGGTAATTTTTCGCCAAGCTATGTAACGAATCACACCGAGGCAAGAACATGAAAAAGTTCGAGCGAAAAACCAACTACATTGACAGCAGCGTTCAAGGCTCACTAGTGAAGCGAATCATGATTCACTGGTTGGCGTTCTTTGGCATTACCGCTGCTTCCTTCGTCACCCTTCACGCCTTTTTGGGCAATCCAGATCTTCCGTTGACGGAACGCATCGCGCAAACGATCTCCGAGTTTTCGTTGATCGGTTTGTTGATGTTGGCGACATTGCCGGCTTTTGCCTTGGACACGATTCGATTCAGCAATCGATTTGTTGGCCCGATGATGCGTCTGCGACGTGCCATGCGTGAATTGAACACTGGAGAGAATTTCCAGCCGCTCAAATTCCGTGGCGACGACTTCTGGCAAGACGTTGCCAATGAGTTCAACACATTGGCAGAGCGTTTGAACGGTCAATCGCAGCCAAAGTCAGAAGAGTCGGCCGAAACCGCTGACGTTTAGTTCAACTAGACGTCAACATACACGCATTACAGCGTTACCTCCGGGAGTTCTTCGCTCTCCGCTCCCTACGTTTTTAATGGAACTGGTAACCCGGAAAAACCTATGAGAATCCATAAAAGTAAAAATCGACGTGGCGCAGCAACGGTTGAGTTTGCCGTGATGTTGCCGTTGATTGTCCTGTTGGTCCTGGGTTCGATCGAATGTTCAGGCCTCATGTTCGCAAAACAAGCGATGGTGCAAAGTGCATACGAAGCAGCACTAGTCGCAAGCAAAGTTGACGGCAAAAACGTAGATGCAGTCGACGCGGCGCAACGTGTTGCCCGTGGCCGACGGATCAACAATCTGACTTTGACGTTCAGCCCCAGTGATACTGACAACGCCGCACCTGGCACGATTATCACGGTTACTGCAGCGGCACCAGCCAACTCAAATCGATACATCAGCAGCAATTTGTTGCGAGTCAATAACGTGACTGCCCAAGCGGTCATGGTCAAGGAATAATTCACATGAACGCACGATCAATGAAACGACATCTGATCAATCGTACTGGGGCCATGCTCCCCATGTTCGCGTTGGTGATGGTCATTCTGTTTGTTGCCGTCGTTTTTTCCGTAGACGTGGCACGAATGCACGTGACACGCGCCGAATTGCGAACGGCGACGGACGCTGCGGCACGAGCAGGAGCCGAAGCGTTGGGGCGTACCCAGGATACAAACGCAGCCATCGCTGCGGCAATTGATGTTGCAAGTCGAAACCAGGTGGCTGGTCGTGCGTTGACGGTTACGCCAGCCCAAGTTTTATTGGGCGAGTCCCGGTCGCAGAATAGCGGCGTTTTCCAGTTTGCTCCTGGCGGTGCGATCAATTCCGTTCAGGTAACGGGTTCGCGCCGAGCAGGTAGTGCTGACGGTGCAGTGACAATGTTGTTCGGACCGCTATTCGGTGTTACCCAATTTGAACCCCAGATGACGTCGACGGCAGTGCGATCCGATCGTGACATCGCGTTAGTGTTGGACGTGTCAGGATCGATGGCCAGCAACAATCGTTTCAGCGGTCTAATCAATGCATTGCGGGCTTTCCAAGCAGAACTGAATCGCACGCCACAACGCGAACAGGTATCATTGACTGTCTACAGTACAACAGGCAGGAAATTGGTGAACTTGACATCCGATCTAAACCAAATTGAATCCGCGATGTCTCGGCAAGTTCCCAATGGTTTCACGGCGATTGGAGAAGGGCTGAAGTTGGGGATTCGCTCACTGACGAGCGATCCACTGGCACGACCGTTTGCCGAAAAGGCCGTGATCGTTATGACCGACGGCAACCACAATACGGGCGTTTCGCCAGATGTGATTGCAAGAGCCAACCCGAAAACAAAAATTCACACCATTACGTTTGGTGCTGGCGCCAATCAAGCGTTAATGCGAGCGGTCGCGGCACCTTCTGGTGGCATCTCACTTCACGCAGCGAACAACGCTCAACTGGAGCAAGCGTTTCGTGACATCGCCCGTCAACTGTCGGTCTTGTTAATCGACTAACCGTTGCCATACGAGTCATCATCGAATTCATTAAAACACTGGTCGGTCATGAAATCATCCACTTTAATTAAACGTAGACGTGGCAACTCGCGACGCGGTGCAGCTGCCGTCGAGTTCGCAATGTGTCTGCCGCTGCTGTTGTTGCTGGTTCTCGGTGCGTTCGAAGTTTGTCGGGCGTCGATGTTGCAGCACGCAGCCGAGAGTGCGGCCTACGAAGGCGCTCGTGCAGGTGTGATTCCTGGAGCGACGCCACAACGATGCCAGGATGCATCGGCATTCATCCTGCGATCCTTGGGAGTTCGCAATTTTGTTGTGACAACAGACCCAACGAATATCACACCGACTTCGCCAACGATCCACGTTCAGGTGTCCATTCCGTTTCGTGGCAATAGCGTTTTCTCTCCCTTTTTGTTCAACAACCCGACTTTTCGAGGGGACTGTGAACTAGTTCGAGAGACGATTGAATAGAATCATTTGAACGATTCAATTCGTAATGTGCCAGCCGCGTAACTTTGCGCGGCTTTTTGTTTGCGCTTTGGGCGATCAGCGGTCAGGATGACATTCGATTTTGGTTGGGCTAAAATAAGCACAGTTCGTTTTAGGCTTAATGGTACCTCTTGACGCTGTTGGACAGCTGCGGCCAAGAAACTCCCCAAGCCTGATGGAATGATCTCAGACCAAATGCTCCCAGGATAACCCTGTTGTCACGGGGACCCTTGAGATTGGCTTGGTCATTGATTTTGCACAATCAAACCACGGAAGCTAAAAATGTCGCTGGGCTTATTTGCGATTCGCCGGGTTGGCGGTTCGGTTCTTGCACCGGTTGTCTTGTTCATATTTTTCAGCACGACTTGCATGCTAAATCTGGCTTCCGGCCAAGAGCCAGAGTCAGACCAAGTCGAAGAGTTTTCGCCAGAAGACATCGAGTTCTTTGAGGCCAAGGTTCGTCCGATTCTGGTTGAGCGATGCCAAGAGTGCCACGGCGAAGATGAACAAGAGGGCGGTTTGCGCCTGGATGCCCGCGCCGCACTGCTCATCGGTGGCGACACAGGGCCAGCGATCGATACAGATTCACCAAAGGATAGCT
The DNA here is from genome assembly GCA_041399045.1 of Pirellulaceae bacterium. GTDB lineage: Bacteria > Planctomycetota > Planctomycetia > Pirellulales > Pirellulaceae > BJ22. The sequence goes on from JAWKTO010000005.1 coordinate 87,827, forward strand.
TGCTGCTCGACGCGATCAGCTACGAAGGTGACTATCTCATGCCGCCGGATTCAAAACTCTCCGATGAGGAAATTGAAATTCTCAATCAATGGGTCACGAAAAACGCACCTTGGCCAGATCATGACGACGCGAATGTTGTCGCGAAAGAGGCTTTCGACATTGAACGCTTAAGATCGGAACACTGGTGTTGGCAGCCCATTGGCCAATACACTGCGCCGAAAACCAAAAACAGTGTTTGGGGCCGAGACGCCATCGATCAATTCGTGATGAAGGGCTTGGAGGATGCGGGACTAGAACCAGCGGGCGACGCCGACCGTGCGACATTGATTCGCCGGGTCTATTTTGACTTGATTGGAATGCCGCCCAGCCGCGAAGAGGTTGAGGCGTTTGTTGCTGACGAAGCCGAAGATGCGTTTGAGAAGGTTGTCGATCATTTACTGGCCTCGCCTCGCTTTGGCGAACATTGGACACGCCACTGGATGGATCTGGTGCGATACGCGGAGACGTTCGGTCACGAGTTCGATTACCCCATCGAACACGCCCACATGTATCGCGACTATCTGATCCGTGCATTTAATGAAGATGTTCCCTACGATCAATTTGTAAAGGAACACGTCGCGGGTGATCTGTTGAAGGATCCAAGACGCAATCCTCAGAACCAAGTCAACGAATCACTGTTGGGAACCGGATTTTGGTTTCTGGGCGAAGGGACACACGGTCCAGTAGACGTCAAGGGAGACGAAGCGGCACGTGTCGACAATCAAATCGATGTGATGGCCAAGTCCTTCATGGCACTGACTCTGGGTTGCGCCCGCTGCCACGATCACAAATTCGATGCAATCTCTACCGAAGACTACTACGCGATCTCCGGTTTTTTACAAAGCAGCCGCAAGCAGTTTGCGTACTTGGACCCCGATCGCAAAATCGAAAACACAATCGCGTCTGCCGTCCCCGTGGTTGACGAGGCGACGGATAAGTTTCGCGAGTTTCAACAGGCGTGTGCAAAGACCGATTCAACTCTTGCAAGTGCTTATATCGAATCCGTTATCGATTACCTGGTCAAATATCGCCTGGATTCAACAACATTTGAGGGCGAAGCGATTGAGCCTCTTGGCAAGGTCGTTGGGACAACCGAGAAACAACGAATCGCTGCGCGGGACGGGTTTGCGTGGAGCGGTGACGAACAGTTGTTCTGGTACGGTGCCAAGCCCGGTGATGAGATCGTTCTGCCGTTTCAGACAAAACAAACAACCGGGAACGCGACTCGCATTCGAGCGAATCTGACGAAGGCCGTTGATTACGGCATCGTCGAAATCTGGGTCGACGACCAAGTTGATTCCGCAGTAACGTTTGACGGTTACTCGCCGAATTTGACAACGTCGGGAGACATGGTGCTGTTTGACTCCGAATTGAACGAAGGTAGTCATGAACTGCATGTGAAAATTGTCGGTGAAAATGAAAAAGCCATTGGGCGTTTCATGTTTGGACTCGACTACCTCAGCGTGGGTGAGTCGACCAATGATCAACCGATCAAGCCCGGCCAATGGGTCGAATTGATCAGTGCCGAGCGTTCAATTGATCCAGAAGTCCTGCAAAAGTGGATTGATGCTGTGTTGGACGCGAAATCCAAGTCAGCGTTGAGTCCCGTATACATCATCAATCAAGCTGCGGAAGCGCAACGCGAAAAAGAAGCCTGGTCGGCACTGAAATCTCGCGTCGAGGCAAAGTCGTCGGGTCCTGAAAGCGTATTGTTCTGTGATTTCAACGATGGAATTCCCCAGGATTGGTTCACAACCGGCTGGGCATTTGAACAGAAAGGCGCAACGGCGATTCCATTTGGATTTGATGGATCGGTGGCATTGAACGGTTCCGTGTCGAGCGGCTCAATTGGATCGCGACTGACCGGTTCATTGCGGTCGCCAACTTTTGAAATTGGACACGACCAGATTCACTATCGAGTTCGTGGGAAGAACGTACAGTTGCGCTTGATCATTGATGGCTTCATGCTCGACACGTTCAATTCACTGCTTTTCAATGGCATGACGGTCAACCTTCCTGAAACAGACGAGTTCGACTGGTTCGTCCAAAGTGGTGATATCAAAAACTACAAAGGTCACCGGGCCTATATCGAGATCAACGACCTTGGCGATGGTTGGGTCGAAATCGACGAGATACGCTTCGCTGATCGCGCACCGGAGCCGTCAAGGATTTCCACGTTTGCGGAAAATGTCGTTTCCAATGCCGAATCTACCGACGGACATGAATTGTCGCATTTGATTGCGGCGGCCTTTGGTGACGCGTTTCGAAATGGTATGTCTGGAACCGCTAACGGGGACGACATCAGTGTCACGAATTGGATCATACGAAATGGCTTGGAGTCGAGTTTTGTCGAGACGACCCAGCACACGGCATTGAACGACGGAGCAAACACAAATAATCCCTTGTCGATCGCGGATGCGGCCGATTCATGGCGTGATGCGATGGAACGCCTGTCGTCGGCAATGGAATCGTTGCCGAGGCCCGCCCAGGCGATTGCGATCTGCGAAGGAACTCCCGAAGATGAGTTTGTGTTTGTTCGCGGAAACGCGAAAACCAAGGGGCCTATGGTTCCACGTCGGAGTCTGGAGGCGCTAGTTGGAAGAGATTCGGATATCTACCGAGGACTTCACGGCAGCGGCCGATTGGAGTTTGCCAATGAACTGACGGCACCCGAACATCCATTGACGTCGCGCGTGATCGCAAATCGGCTTTGGTATTACATGATGGGACGTGGCATCGTCGGTACCGTCGACAATTTTGGGGTACTCGGCGAAGCCCCGACGCATCCTGAGCTGTTGGACTACCTGGCTCAGGAGATGATGAACGATCAGTGGTCGATCAAACGGATGTTAAAACGGTTGGTCCTGACTCGCACTTACCAGATGAGCACACACGCATCGGATACAGCTAACGAACAGGACCCCGACAACCTGCTGTGTCATTCGGCTCGAATTCGTCGGCTTTCTGGTGAAGAGATTCGCGACGCCGTGTTGGTCGTCAGTGGAGAATACAACGATTCGATGTTCGGTCGTTCGGTGCCTGTTTACCTGACGGAGTTCATGCAAGGTCGCGGGCGCCCTGGTAGCTCAGGGCCGTTGGACGGCGAAGGTAGACGTTCGGTTTATCTCGAGGTACGACGGAACTTCTTGAATCCAATGATGTTGGCATTCGATACGCCGATTCCGTTCAACGCTCAAGGGCGTCGAAACGTGTCAAACGTTCCCGGTCAGGCTTTGAGTCTCATGAACTCACCCTTCATCAAGGATCAAAGTGAAAAATGGGCCAAGAAAGCGATGGCAGCCGATCAAGGAACTGAAGCCAGGATAGTTGCAATGTTCATGACGGCTCTTGGTCGAGTGCCATCGCCAGAGGAACTGGAACAATGCATTGCCTTCGTAAGCGAAGACGTCGACGCAGAGTCGACATGGAGCGACCTGGGCCATGTTATTTTGAACATGAAGTCGTTTTGGTCTGTTTACTAGATTTGGCTGGTGCTTTTTTCGTCGAACTACTTTCGTTCGCGAACCACTTTTGAAATTCGAGAACAACAATGAACTCCCGATATCCGTGTGGACGAATTCAACGGCCAGTACTTTCTCGTCGTGATTGGTTGGCAAAAACAGCGTGTGGATTCGGCTCGGTAGCACTTGCTGCGTTGCTGCATGACCCAGCATACGGTGCGACCAAGATTGACAACGTTCGCGATTCGCTGCCGCATTTCCCGCCAAAAATCAAACGAATCGTGTACCTGTACATGGATGGTGGGCCGTCGCAGGTTGATACGTTTGATCCAAAGCCGCTGTTGAAGAAGGAAAGCGGTCAGCCATTCAAAATGAAAATGGAGCCGACCCAGTTCAACAACAACGGCAATACACTTGGAAGCCCTTGGGAGTTTAAAAAGTATGGTGAGTGCGGCACGGAGGTAAGTGATCTGTTTCCGAACATCGCCAAACACGTCGACAAGATGTGCGTGATTCGATCGATGTACAGCAATTTTTCAGAGCACACCAACGCAAATTATTTCCTACATACCGGTAGCGGCTTGCAGGGCCGCCCCAGCATGGGCGCATGGATCAACTATGGACTTGGCTCTGAAAATCAGGACCTGCCAGGTTTTATTGTCTTGAACGGGGATTGATTCCTCCAGGCGGTCTTGATTGTTTCAACAGTGGCTTTCTGCCTGCGACTTATCAAGGGTCAATCTTCAATTCAGGTCGAATGCCACTTGCAAACATTCAGCCATTGGAGGCAACGGCGCGACGTCAAAAGCAGAAGTTGGATCTGTTGGGACGGCTCGATCAATTCAGCATTTCCAACCACGGCTCGGACAACGATGTCGATTCGGCAGTAGCCAACTATGAACTCGCGTTCAGGATGCAAACCGCAGTTCCTGACATCGCCGACCTTTCGCAAGAGACGGAAGAGACCAAGCGAATGTACGGACTCGAATCTGACTACGAACCGATGAAGGTCTATGGGAAGAACTGCTTGATGGCGAGACGCCTTTTGGAACGCGGAGTTCGTTTCCTTGAGTTGACTTGTCCCGGCACGGGGCATGATCGTTGGGATCAACATGGCAACTTGTTCAAAGGGCACGGGGATAACGCACGAGCAATTGATCAGCCAATTGCAGCGTTGTTGACGGACCTGGAGCAAAGAGGGCTGCTCGACGACACGTTGGTTATTTGGTCAGGAGAGTTCGGTCGGACACCGTTTGCACAAGGGACGAATGGTCGCGACCACAACCCATTTGGATTCAGTCTGTGGATGTGTGGCGGTGGGATTCGCGGCGGCATGACCTACGGTTCGACAGACGAATACGGTTACAAGGCGATTGAGAACAAGGTTGAGATTCACGACCTGCATGCCACCATGTTGCATCTGCTCGGCGTGGATCATGAACGTTTGACATTCCGTTGGTCAGGACGCGATATGCGTTTGACGGACGTGAAAGGTCGCGTGGTTAACGAAATTCTGGCTTGATGAAGTTTCGATCGGGAGTTTGGGCAATACAACGAGTCAACGATTTCGTTCACAATACTCTTTGACCGCCACCATGTCTTTTTCAACCGCTTTTCGAATCATCGACCTCATGAGTGGCAGCATCAATTTGGCGAGAAAGTTATGAGGCCGCGCAACCATTTTCATTGAGAGATCGGTTTCGTCGTCACGTGGTACCACTGAGAATACGCTATCCCATTCGGCGCCTCCTGCATCGGCAACCATGCGAATCATTCGGTTGGGCACCATTTCCGTAACCGACAAAACCGTCGAATGCTCCTTGTCTTTCATTTGCCGAAACTCTCGGAAGCGTGTTCCTTCGCCACTTTTTTGATCCGTCAGGAACTCTACCTTGGTGATGTCCGGAACGGCCTTCGCAAAATTGCGAACATCGGAAATGACCTCAAACACATCTTCGTGTTTCGCATGAACGCGAAGGTTGATATCAGCAAAATTCATGGCCGCTCTCCCCACCCCTTGCGAACGTCCGAATACAAAATGAGATTCTCTGAAAAGTAACATTCCTGCTTTGACCCAAATCGACTGTTCCTGTCGAGCCGTGCGGAAATGTCACCCTAATGATACTGCAACGGCGCCAATGTAGCGACTAATTTTTTCCGGCAGCATCCAAAGAATGTGGCGCAACGTTGAGCCTTGCTCGTTCTATCGTTCGAAATCCTATCTGCGATTGCGTTCGCAATGGGCTTTAACTGCGAGCATGTCCTTTTTGATCGATCTAAGAATCAGGAGTTTCTGAAGGGGCAAAACAAGTTTGGAAATGAAATTATTTGGGTTGGCAATCAAATTAAGCGTCAGTTCGGTTTCAGTTTCATGTGGGAAAATTGAATAAACACGGTGCCATTCAACGCCTCCCGCATTAGCGGCCAATCGAATCAAATTACTTGGAGCGAATTCGGTAACCGATAGTACCATAGAAAAAACCAAACCGAAAATCCTGCGATTTTCTCGAAACTGAGTTCCCAAACCATTGCGCTCTTCCGTTAAAAATTCTACGCTGGCGATAGCAGGTGCTGCGTTCGGCAAGTTTTGAAAATCTGAAATTACGCCAAAGACAGATTCAGGTGTTGCGATGATGTGAACACTGGCATCGGAGATCGGATTTCTCGAAATCTTTATAAAAAACTCGATTAGGGCGACTGTACGTTTCACGGAGACATTCCGGTTGTGAAGTAAGCCTGTAGCGATTCGAAGGCCAGTTTGAAATAACTCTGTTATGATAGTGCAACGAATTCAAACTTGCGACCGACTTTTTCTGGCAGCAATTCATGGACAAAGAAATCAAGAATCGAGTTTCACCGGTGTTTTGGGTGGTTGCTGTCATTGCAATGCTTTGGAATCTGGGGGGAATGGCTGCGTTCATCTATCAATCGGTTGACTTTGAAGGAGCGATTGCCAGTTTGCCGGAGCATCAGCTGCATTGGATGCAATCCATGCCTCGATGGTTGATGTTTGTGTTTGGAGCGGCCGTCTCGACAGCTGTTTTGGGAAACATCGGCTTGATCATGCGGCGCAAATGGTGCCTTGCGCTGTTTGCGATTTCATTGTTAGCCGTGCTGATTCAAATGGGGTATTCTCTCGTGATCGCCGACGGACTACATGTGCTCGACGCCGGAGGCGTGGCGTTCAACGTGACGATTATCGTCGTCGCCGGATTTTTGGTTTGGTACAGCTACGCGTTGAATACGCGCGGCCAGCTGATGTGAGCGACCTATCCGATGGCAAACCGAATTTCAGCGTTTAATCATCGTTGCGACGTTTCTTGCGATCCGGTCGGTATCCATGGCCGGGAGCGAAACGGGATTTCTTTCGAGGCCCTTTTTTGTCAGGATTGTTGCCAGACTTCTTTTTGTTTGATTTGCCCTTGATGCCATGGACGTATTCACCGCGGAACGATCGGTTTGCGTCACCGCGGCGTTTGTCCAATGCCTCTCGTGGTGGTCGTGATGGGATCAAGCAATCGCAACCGTCGCCAATGAGATCTTTGCGGCCTGCCTCTAGCAGCGCATTTCGAACTTCAAAATAATTCTCAGGTTTGAAGAACTGCATCAAAGCTCGTTGCATCTTGCGATCTCGCATTGTTTTCGCAATGTGAACTGGCTTTTTGGAAAACGGATCAATCCCCGTGTAGTACATACACGTCGCCACATCCAAAGGTGCCGGGATGAAGTCCTGGACCTGATCCGGCTTGTAGCCGTTTTGTTTCAGAAAGACAGCAAGCTCGATCATGCTATGCACATCGCTACCGGGGTGGCTTGCGATGAAATAGGGAACAAGGTGTTGCTTTTTGCCAGCTCTGGCAGACTCCTCAAGGAATTTGTCGGAGAATTCCCGAAACTCGTCGATTCCCGGTTTCTTCATGAGATTCAGAACGTTAGGATCGGCGTGCTCGGGCGCGACTTTCAACAGCCCACCGACATGATGACGTGTCAACTCGGCCATGTACTCGGGCGAACGCTGTGCAAGGTCCATGCGAATGCCGCTTGCCACCATCACCTTGCGAACCCCCGGCACCTCACGCGATTGTTTCATCAACTCAATCAGCGGGCCGTGATCGGTTCCCAGCAATTTGCAAATCGAGGGATGCACACACGATTGGCGCCGACATTTGACTTCGACCTCCGGACGCGTGCATCGCATTTCGTACATGTTGGCCGTTGGACCACCGATGTCGCTGACGATTCCTTTGAAATCTTCGTCCTCCGACATGCGGCTGATTTCGTTGACGATTGAATTTTGCGAACGCGATTGAATCACGCGACCTTGATGAGCCGTGATCGAACAGAATGTGCAACCGCCAAAACAACCCCGCATGATCGTCACCGAGTCCTTGATCATGCCGAACGCAGGAATCGGTTCCTTGTACTGTGGATGTGGACGACGTGTGTAAGGCAAATCGTAGACGCTGTCCATGGATTTCTTGGAAATCGGAAATTGTGGTGCATTTACCACAACCCACTGATCTCCGTGTTGCTGTTTCAGCGGACGAGCATTGTAGGGATTGGTTTCGTTGTGAATGATTCGCGTTGCCTCAGCAAACGCGATCTTGTCATTGGAAACGGTTTCAAACGATGGCAACTCCAGGCAATCGTCTGGCGGCGTTTCCGAGCGTCCAACCATGTAGGCGACACCACGCATGTTTCGCAAATCCCGAACCGATTCTCCTGCAGACAATCGATCGGCGATATCGACAATCGTCGTTTCGCCCATACCGAACGCAACCAGATCCGCCTTGCTGTCCAGCAGGATCGACTTGCGAACTTTGTCACTCCAATAGTCATAATGCGCCAGACGACGAAGCGACGCTTCGACGCCTCCCGCGATGACCGGCACACCCTTGAACGCCTCCCTCTCCCGGTGGCAATAGGAAAGCGTTGCGCGGTCGGGGCGAAGGCCAATTCTGCCACCTGGCGAATACGCGTCGCTATTGCGAACTTTGCGATTCGCCGTGTAGTGGTTGATCATGGAATCCATGTTCCCGGCAGAGATTCCAAAAAACAATCGCGGACGACCGAATCGTTTCCAGTCCTCGCAATTGCTCCAGTTGGGTTGCGAGACGATCCCAACGCGGTACCCGGCAGCTTCCAGGGTTCGGCCCAGGATTGCCATCGCAAAGCTCGGGTGGTCGATGTAAGCGTCGCCGGTAACAAAGACGACATCCAATTCGTCCCAACCACGTGCGCGAGCCTCATCCATCGTCATGGGAAGGGCTGTCCGTGAGGCAAGTTCTTCCGCCGGAATCAAATTCTCAAGGCGTCCGCAGGCACGCTTGGCAGCGGTCAGAATGGGTAAATCCATGAGATTTTTCTATTGGCGAAAGGCGGTTAAGCCATTGGATTTGGGCCCTCAAGTCGACGCCGACTTTGTTTGCATGGGAACGATTTCGAAGTTCAATCGAAAAAACGTGTGCTGGGCTCAAGACAACTAACGATTCTAACCGCACGAAGCAAAGGGGCAAAACGAAACGGGAACGGGAGCCAAAAACCCCGCGTTCCTCCGACCAGAATAGCCGATCGTCTGCTAACTATTGGTTTGCCTCAAACAGCTCATTCGACTCGTCGCCTTTGGCCAGAATATAGGCCAGCAAGTCCATGACCTCATCCGCTGTCAGCGTATCTAAAAGTCCCTTGGGCATGATCGAAACATCGGAAATATTGCTGTCGTCAATGTCCTGTTTGTCGACAACAATTTCGTCCGTTGCCACCATCGGATTTTCAACGAGTTTGACAACGTCGTCGTCTTCAAAGGTTGGTAGACCCGATACCGTTTGACCTGAAGCCAACAGGAAAACGCGTGTTCGGAATTTATCATCGATTTTCTTGGACGGCTCGATCAAGTGAGACAGGATCTCTCGAGCGTCCCATTTGTCGTCCAACTTGGTCAGGTCGGGTCCAAACACTTTTCCCTGGCCTTGCATTTGATGGCAGGCGATACAGTTCGCAGCCGTGAATACTTGGCGGCCTGCGGAAAAGTCACGACCGGTCTTGAACTCGGCCAACGCTTCTTCGAAATCTGCCATCGTCCATTCCTTTTGAGAAATGGTTAGCGACAAAAGCGGATCCTGAATTCGCAGCTCGTGTTTCTCAACGTAAGCGATCGGGTCGGCCGAATAGTCGTCGCGCGACTCAACAACGTACAACGCACCAAACATCCGCCGCCAGTGACCAGGGTACGTGCAAACGTAGGGATACACTCCGGGCTTTTTGGGTGCGATGAATTGAATGCGTTCGATTTGTTGCGGCTGTACCAACCCGCTACTCGCCAAGACATCACTGCTTTGCGGAACAAACCCGCGAGACATTGATTCCTTTTGCGTCGATTCCAATTCCGCTTGTTGTCCAAGTCGTTCCATTGACCCGGGATTGGCCAGCACGAAGTTGTGCGGCATCATGTCGGTGTTTTCAAAGATCACGACGACTGGCTTGCCCGCTTCGACAACGAACGATGACTTGTCGTACGCCATTCGATGAGGCTTGGTCCCCAGACGAAATACTTCAACGCCGAGTTTCGCAAGCTGTTTCTTGAGTGCGGAGGATTCCTCCGGAGGAAGCAATGTCGAAACCGTCTGTCCGACTTGCACAAACTCGGCTGCTCGGTCCGAGGCGCGTTCTGACTCGGGCAACTCCGTAAGCGTCTTCACTACGGTCGCTGCGAGTGGTTGTCCCAGTTCGGGGTTCCAGAATCGTGCCGGAATTCGTTGAATCGCGCGAATGGCCGAGTCCTGCATATCATTGTTCTTGATCAGTTCTGCCAATTTCGCAAAAGCATCCGCCTCACGGCCGCGGACCTGAGAGATCGAATCAATGGCCGATTGGCGAACGCTTGCGGCCATATTGAGTAGACCAACTGGAATCTTGGTCGATTGTTCGGGTGCAGGAATGTCCGATTTGGTGAACAGCACATTGCGATCCTCGTCCAATACCGAAATTCTGAATCCGCTCAGGCGGTCGCCCAATTGGCCTTCGATTCGATTGAAAACTTCGATCGACTCGACGGAGGAGTTTTTACCCAGGTCCAATTCCCACCAGGGATCATTCGTTGACTCCACCGTGTGAGTTTGCGTTCCCGATGTAAACAACGGATTCGTGTCTCCATCGATCGCGCGATCGGCAGTTGCGCCATGTGCCGTGCTTGATTGCGTCGCTTTTCCAACAGTTGCGATATTTTCACTTCCGACCCAAACCTTGACTTCGGCTAACGTCAGAATCTTTTGCTTGCCAGGTAGCTCAATACGAACGAACCGAGCCATTCCCTGTTTTTCGTCAGAGTCCGCAATAATGTTCTCGGGCAAATCGAGAACCAACGGTGCCACGCGTCCATACAGATCGGTTTGCAGGACAGGGTCGGGCAACAACGACAACGCCGAGGCAATGTCATTCAAACCTCGCGCTGTTTTGCTGGCTGTCGACCAAGCTTCGTCAATGTTTCGATCGGCAAGCATCCAGCCAATCCAGCCGATTTGACGAACGATTGCCAGGTCACCTTGATTTGCCAGTTCCTGAAGTTGAGCCTTTTCGGCCGCAAGGTTGTCGCTAGATTCCGAAGCCAATGCGCGGACCAAATCAAACAATACCGAGCGATCGTTGGTTCGTTGACCAAATTGCTTGAGTGCATCAAGCAACACGTTTGCCGAGCTGGTTTCACGATCCCGAGCAAGGTCGTCGATCGCGGCTCGCCGTTGAGCGTCCCCCAAACCGGCTCGAAAGATCAGGTAATCCGACGTGGCAGGTGAAGGAGGGACCTCTCGCAATTCGGCAGGAGTCAATTGATCCAGCACAAAACGGAGCCCTGGGGCGGGAAGCTCTCCAAGCCATGATGCGGAGGCGACATCCGATTTCCAGTCGTTGTTTACCGTTCGCAACGATTCGCGAATGACATAGTCAAGGTAATAGTCGGTTTCGCGCCCGCTGACGTTGGCAAGGATTTCCATTTGGACCAATGACGTGTCCAGAAAACTTGCAGCCCTGGCGGCCATCAGCCGAACGCGTGGATGTTCGTCTCGCGACATGGTTGCCAAAAGAATTTCAGCGTTTGAGACTCGATCATGACAATACGTCAAAACGCGAGTCGCTGCCGCGCGAACCCATGGCAATTCCGATTGAAGGCACTTGCCTAACAGGGCGTCGTCGGTGCTGTTGAATTGCTGCAGGATCCAGAGCAACTCCATCTGCTGCGAATCTTCGGCAAACTCATTGCTGTTAATGACGGATTGAACATGCTGAACGACTTCATCCGGAGTGCGTGACGAGAGTTCCAGTCTGGCACGATAACGCTCGCGATGATGCCCGGTGCAGATTCGCTTAATCAGCTCGGCAATAGAAAGTTCCGAGGCAGGTTTTTCGTTGAGCAACGGTGCACTCGTATTGGTGATTCGATACGCGCGGCCGTGAACTCGGTCACGACTTGGGTCACGCAAATTATGTTGCATGTGGCCGATGATGGGATTCTGCCAGTCGATCAAGTATAAACTGCCGTCGGGTGCAAACTCCAAATCCACCGGTCGGAAATTGGGATCATCAGACAGTAGCAGAGGCTCTTGCTCGACGCCGAACATGCTGGAACCTTTGTCTTCGATTTTGTATCGCAGAATTCCCAGGTCGCCGATTACGTTTTCCACTAGCAGCTCATCTACCATGGATTCTGGGAAATGGCCGCCACTTACAAATTCTGTTGCGGGACAAGGACGAGTTCGTCGCGAATAAACCATTGGTGCCCCAGGGTGTTTGGCAGGGTGGTCCAGATGGCCGGAAATGATCGCCGAATCATACGGATTGGAACTGGTTCCATCATGGATGATGTCGCGGCCAAAGCGATCGAAGACGTGGCCGTGAGGATTTGCGTATCCATAAGGCGTGTAGACGTCGAGTCGAAACGTTCGTGGCTCAAATCGATACGAACCCGCGTTCACTGACCGAACAGGTCCGTACGGAGTCTCGATTTGCGTGTGATGAAAAACGCCTTCCTGAAAATACAGTGCACCGTCTTGCCCCATCACAAACGAGTTCGAGGTGTGGTGCGTGTCGGCCGAATCGATACCGTGAATAATTCGTTGGCGAACGTCGCAGACATCGTCGCCATCGGTGTCTTTAAGGAACATGATGTCCGGGGTTTGCGCGATGATGACGCCACCATTGTAAAACTCGAAACCCGTCGGATTATGGAGTTTGTCGGCAAATGTTTTACAGACATCCGCGCGTCCATCGCCGTCAGTGTCTTCCAGAATCAACAGTTTGTCGTTCATTTGGTCTTTGGGCTTCCAGTGTGGGTAACTGGGCCACACGGCCACCCACAAGCGTCCTTGCGGATCGAACGCCATTTGAACTGGGTTGACGAACTCCGGAAACATTTCTTCCGAAGCAAATAGATTGATCTCGAAGCCTTCCAAAAGCTTCATCTTTTTGATGGCTTCTTCGCCGCCCAGAAAAACATGTTGACCTTCGGGGCCGTCACCGGGTTTGTTCGTCACCACTGGGATGAACGGCGGAAGGTTGGAATCATCAGCAGCAATTGCTTTATTTTCTAATGCGGCCCAGATCACTTTATCTCGGTTTTCCGCCATTTGAACGAGGATCTCGAGTTCCCTGGTCATCACCTCGCGATTGGTTTGACCTTCGACAAACTGCAACTCACCGCGTTGCCCAAAAATCGAGTAGCCATCGGTAGCTCGGTAGAATTCCCACCAATAAAAATTCTTGTCAAGAATCGCATTGAGCAAGTCCTCTCTCAGCGTGTTGTCAGCATTGCCGAACAGTTGATTGCAAATCTGATTCGCGACCACTCGGTTCCCTGTAGAGTTCAAGTGGATGCCGTTAAACGTCAATGACGCGTCGAGTGATTGGTAGGCCGCAGCGGTGGAATGCAAAAGGTCAACAAAGGGCAAATTGTTTTCTTTGGCGACTTGAGCAATTGCCTGTGTGTATTTTTCGAGCCGCAAATTGTTTTCTTCGCCAGTGGGCAAATCGCGGACCTCAAGGTTTTCGTGAGCGATCGGCGAGATCAAGACAAGGCGTGGCGCCGATTCACCGTTGTATTTCTGCTGCAGCATTCGTTTAACTTCCGCGTCGTATTTGCTGCGGAAGGCTTCGAGCCCGGCGTCGCCATCAAACGATTCGTTGAAGCCGAACATCATGAAAATGACATCAGCCTTGATCCGACTCAAATGCTGATCCGGAGTTCCGAATCCTGCCGAACGCAAACGCGTGTCAATCGTGTCGGCTGAAAACCCAAGGTTGCGGACGGAAAGTTTGAGATCCGAAAATCGGGACTGGAGGTTGTGCTCCAGAAATCCGTCATGCTGCATTCGTTCGGCAAGAGTATTGCCAATGATGGCGATACGATCATTTTGCTGCAGAACCAGTTTCGGTTGCTGCGCGACGGATGATTCGTTGTATTTGAGTACAACGAGGACTATCGCAACCGCGGAAAAAAACGAAAAGCGGATTCTCGAATTTCCAATTGCGGAAACGGTCTCTTGAAGAAACGATCGATGCATGATTCGACGACCTCATTAGCACTTGCAAAATGTGAAAGGCACATTCTAACCCGGGACGAGTCGTGATCCAAGTAAGTGTTCGTGTGCTAAAGGGGGGGCGGCCTGCTTATACAGGTGACTCGCTTCGAGCTATTGATGCAGCGTGTCTTTACCGGAACTCAAACTTTCAGTGGATTCACCTGCTAACGATTCAAGCGAATTGGCTGGCGTGAGGAGCCAATCAGAAAGTATCGCTTGGAATGTTGAGCTTTTGCTGTATTGAACGATTGAGTGTTTTCCGCCAACTTCACATTCAGCGCCAACAGAGTAAACGCGATCCCCTGAGATCGGGAGTGAGCAGGGTAGGGAATACTGATCAATTGCAGGAAGCAGCCCCGTGCGCCGATTGGATCGTTTGGCAAACCTCAGTGCACGGTCCTTGCTGTTGGACAAGATCGCGATTTCGTCGACGATCGAATCCCATTCAGTCCCGAAGCAATACTGAGGCGAAAATTGTGGTGCGAGCGCTGGAGCAGGAAGGATCAACCGCCACTTGCCTGTTACGGAAAGTTCATTACTGCTTTGTCCGCTAGTAGAGGCGATTTCGTCAATGGCTCGTAGCGCAATCTGAGCGCCCATGCTGTAGCCGATCATGATCCCAGTGGAAAGGTTGGTCTGACTCATGAATTCGGCGAACCGGACGCCTTCAAAGTGAGACCAATCGGTCTTCACGCGAAAGTCGCGGAAGGGAACCGCAACACGTTCGGACTTCCACGCCCAAATGATCATCCTTACCGGCTGGCGACAACAGTTGCCCGCAATTGAATTCAGGTAGACTTGTTCGCCTCGCGAGATTGCCCAACGAAGGTCCGTGAAATCACCATGAAGGTGCACGACGTTTTGCAATTCCGGATGCTGGGCAAGGTCATTTGTAAGTTCATCGATGCTGGAGGTTTGATATTCGCAGCCGTTAAAAAATGCAACCTGGAATTTGCCCGCAATCTCGCAGCACGGTTCCATTTCTCGAGTGCTGACGATCCAAATCTGATCGCCCGGACAGAGACAAATGTGATTGTCGCGAGCAGGAAGGAATTGTTGGGCGAAATCGGAACTCAAAATTGCAGGTGCCGGACCGATTTGTGCGTGAACAGGCACAATACTGATTGAGATGTAGAGAAAGATGAAAAGGAGTGTGACGGTTAACGCAGCGAAGTGACCGCGCAGTCGTAACGTGATGCTTCGCGCATGCAACGAGCCTGTCAGACTTTTACAATTCGTCATAGCTGTATCGAATTCAATGAGGATAACGATTGCATGAATCGCATGGTATTGATGCATCCGTTGGATGTTAATTTGGTGGCCGTCAAACCAGAAATTGTTTTCGAACATTTTGGCCACTGTTTTCCGGCAAATTTTTTTTTGTTGTTTTTGTAACGAATTTCTTGCCATTGCCATTTCACAAGCTACCTTTTCGAAGCCTGATTTCCTGAGTTGCCGACTCCCCAAAAAAATGGCAGCACACGGATGTTCGGGCGACCAACAACGCGACAATGCGAATCCCCTGAAATTTCGCCCGCGTTTCTATTTTGGCCCGTTTAAATTATGGAGAGGGCAACGATGAGGAAGTACAAGATTCTAATTTGCCTCGCGGCTTTGACCGTCAGTGGCTGTGCGAATGGTCCGATTCGCAATCTATTTCGAGGTGCACCCTGCAGCACGTGCAATCCTCCCTTTGGCAGTCTGTTTCAACGCAGCAGCAATACCGCCGGAACATGCAACAACGGAACTTGTGGCGTGACAACATTGGACAACACTGCCCCGGCAGGCTCGATTGGTTCCGACTATTACCCTGAAAGTTCGACGCCTCCCGTACCTGGAGCCGTCGGTCAAACAGGAGCGGGCACCGGCGATACGTATCCGTATCCAGCGAATCGACCCGTCATTGGTGGAGCAGGTTTCGAAGGCTACACGACACCACCCACTGGTGTTTTCAATTACGGAAACCAATAGCAAAATATCCTGAAGCCGTCCGTGAAAACGGACCCGTACCATCCGGTACTAGTCAAATGGGGGTGAGTTTCGACTCGCCCCCATTTTTTCTTCTATCTTCGGATTCCTGAAACAGTTTGGAAGCTGAAACTAGTATGGCGTCCGCTGCAAAGTATGAATCAGGTCGGTCGTAACACTCTTTGCCGAGGGCGCGAACTCGCCGCTGTTGCAGGGACCGGAATCATGACCTCATCCATCCGTAGGACATCGCCGGAATCGTCAATTCCTAATGCTGCAATTTCGATTTGAATGGCACGCAGCGGTTGATCAAATGGAACAGAATGAAACAAAATCCAATTGATATTTGAATGCTTCGAAATTAGCTCTGAGATGCAACGTTGATTCTGACCACAAAAAACGACAACAGTATCGACAATCTCTCGACGCAACAGCGATGAAAGCGAAATGTCGCTCCAGTGTTGTCGCCAATACCCAGCGCTATAATCCATATTGTCGCAGAACCCCGTATGCGCTGCGTTGACTTGAATTGCTCCGGTATGGTTTAACGCTTTCTCCAAGTTGAGCAGGTAGGCGCGAGAGCCCTCTCGATTTTTCTTCAGCACCGCGCGATTTACCAGACTGAAATGTGGCAATGTATCGCTTGTGATTCTGGAAAACGTCGCAAAGACTGCCAGATGATTTGATTTTTCGAAAACACTCTGGAGAGTACATTCTTTGCTGTCTGGCAATGCTCCTGTTTTATCGGACAGCAAACAACCAAGATACGTGGTCGCGTCCTCCAGGGAACATGTGATGAAATTGCCGGAGCTATCAATTTCAAAATCGGATTGGTCGCGGTTTGAGACAAATACAATTTTTCGGTCGCCGAAGTATTTTGGGATCAACTTTGGCGGCAGATCATTTGGATCGATATCCCAGAAGACAATCGTGTCGCATCGATCGGAAATCTCTCCTAGTGTTGCCGTGCTGAGCCCTTGATTTTGCAACAAAAATGAACTCAGGCCGCCTCCGTCCGAAATCGAAGAATGTATCGAAGCACCGACTAACATTGCCAGTTCCAAAACCGCACGTTGGGCCGATATGGATAGACTTTCCGTTCCAGCAATCGTTATTTGACGAGACTCAGAAATTACTTTTGCGGACTGTTCGAGGAAATATCGATAATCCCGCTCGTGTTTAGTTACTGACTCACTGGTTTCGCGGAGTTCATTTGCTGCCAACCATGAACGCCTCCATTCGCAATTGGCAAGAGTGATTTGTGAATATTCACTCGAGTTCGGAACATCCAAATCACGGCAAAGCAGTGAGCAGCCGCAGCAGACGATTGGCAGTTCAGATTTTTGATTTGGAACACTCACAATATACGCACAATAAAGCCAGCTGCTGAAGTGACGCAACTGGCTAATCATACTCTACATTTCGTGGCGGGCCTACGCGACAGTAACGTCATGCAACAGCGCGTCGTTCACCCGTAACCTGCATGATTTCCGCAAGTCGACCAACGACACTTTCAATTTCCTCACGACGAAGTTCCGGGAAAATTGGAAGACTGAGAACCTCGTTGGATAATTTCTCGGTCGTTGGCAGGGAGCCTTTGTCAAAGCCCAAATGAGAAAAGCACACTTGTCGGTGCAACGGAATCGGATAATAGATTTCCGATCCTATTTTTGATTCGGCAAGTTTCTGACGGACGGCATCTCGTTGTCCGCCAGGAATTCTGATCGTGAATTGGTTCCAGACATGTTCGCTATTTGCTGCAGCGGATGGACAAACAATACAGCCATTCAGTCCCGCTCGCTGCATCAATGTTTGGTAGAGCCTCGCATTCTCCGCACGCTTGGTGGACCAGTCTTCTAAATACTTGATCTTGATGTTTAACAAGGCAGCTTGAATGGAATCGAGGCGGCTGTTAACACCAATCTCCTGATGGTGGTATCGAGGCCGCATTCCATGATTGGCTAACAATCGCAATCGATCAGAAAGGTCAGCGTCATTGGTAGTGATAATGCCTGCATCGCCGAAGCCTCCCAGATTTTTGGTTGGATAAAAACTAAAGCATCCAACGTGGCCTATCGAACCTGCCTTGCGTCCCTTGTACGATGCGCCGATCGATTGAGCACAATCTTCGACAACGTACAAATCGTTTTCCTGAGCGATTCGCATCAACTCATCCATATCGGCACATTGCCCAAACAGGTGAACCGGAATGATTGCCTTGGTGCGCGAGGTGATCGCTTTTTCAACGAGTTCGGGAGCGATATTGTAGGACTCGATATCGACGTCCACAAAAACCGGAGTTGCTCCCAACCGACTCACGCAACTAGCGGTTGCAAAAAACGTAAAGCTCGGAAGAATGACTTCATCGCCAGGCCCGATGTCGAGAGCCATTAGTGCTAGTAGAAGCGCATCACTGCCGCTTGCGCAGCCAACCGCATATTTGGTGTCGCAAACCTGGGCGATTGACTGTTCGAACGATTGGCAGTCGGGGCCTCCAATATATTGGCCAGAGTCGAAGACCCGGACCATCGCGTCGATGAGTTCGTCACGCAACGGTTGGTTGTCGCGACTGACGTCCAGCAACGGGACGGGGATAAAAGAGTTGTTTTCGCTTGCTCGATCCTGGGACATTTCGCACGCGCCTCCTTGCAACGCTTCTGGTTTTGTTGCTGCGATTCATTCGCAGATCCAAGACGCTATCCTTTCCAGCAAATTTGGTCAATATTGACTGGGAACTGTGCGACCAAGAGACGCAAAACAAATTGGTCTAAAGAGTTTTTGGAAATTGTGCTATCGCCCCGTTAGGGTAAAGCTATTCCAAAATTTTGAAACAGATAACGACCGGAAAGCCTTATCTATTTCCATTTGCGACGCTTGCGGCTACTTTTTCGAAAGCGCCAATGTTCATAGAGTGTTCGGGGGTGAAGCGAATCAAAATTAAAAAGGCGATGGTTTCCACAACAATAGCAACGGTAGGGTCCAATGACCGACAACATGCCCAATGTCATTCCGATCAATAATGGAAAGACCGATTTTTTTCGCAGAGTATGAAAATGATATTCTCGGCGATGACAATGAAAGCAAAACAATAATCGTCGATGCTTGCCACCCGGATTGTCCCATTCATCCTCCAGTTCGAATCCATCGATGGTTCCCTCGGAATTTAGTTCTTCCGTTTCCTGTGGGTCCTCTGGAAGCGTTTCGAATTGAGCGGATGAATCTGAGGACATGGAATGGGCGATGGGAGCGAAAGTTGTAGTTCGATTTCAGGAATTTGTATTTTTAGCGACAATCTTGCGGAAAACAAGAATGCTACCGCAACATTTATACGCACAAGGCCGTGCAAAAAGAGTCGTAATTCTTTGGAAACACGAACGAAAAAATTGGTTGCTGTTCGTGTTTTTCAAAAGCTTGGTTCAACAATCGGTGGTTTCCGCGGATTTCTGCAACCAAAGCATTCGCTCAAAAAAAACGAACGATACCGACAGGCATCGTTCGTTTCAAAATTGATGCGGACTTTCGAGACTGTTTGCTACTTGTCAGCTTTTTCCTTTTTCAAGTCTTCAAGAAATGCCTCGATTTCAGCTTTCGCAGGTCCGGGGTTTTTGACAGCTTTCTCTTGGGTTGCAATGGCGCCGTCCAAATCTCCCGTGATATGTTGCAAATGTGCCAAGGTGTCAAGGTACATGCCATTTTCAGGCTCGCCTGCAACAGCCTTTTGAGCCGCTTGAAGTGCTGATTCAATCAGTTCCTTCTCGACGTCGTCAATGGACGTCGCCGTTTCAAAAACTCCCCAAGCCAGTGAATTCAACATGTCAGGCGTTGCCGATGCAGAATTCGCAAACTCTTTCAATGAGTCAGCTGCGACATCGAATCGCTTGGCTTCCATCAAAATCTGGAATCGGAACCCTTTGTACATTACCGCTTCATCTGCGTCGCTTGATCCGGCAATCACTTCGTCGATCAGTGCAAGGGCGTCGTCGAATTTTTCCGATTGCATGAGCATCCCAAGTTTCATCAACCGTTCTTGCAAGGCCTGCTGTTTTTTCATTTCTGCGACGGCTGCTTCGCGATCCCATTTGTCATCAAGGACCATTTCGAGCGGTTCGTCCATCTCCATCGGGTGACCGATCCACTCGATCACACCGTCCTTGCCTACAATAAAGCAGGTTGGAATACCGTTTTGATGAGCGGCTTCCATGTAGTCCTTGTGCGTGGAATTGTCGGGGTCGGTGGTTAGGCAATAGACCGAAGTCAAATCTTTATAGGTCTTTTTGTCTTCGTCAGAACTGCCACGAACCTTTTTCTCCAGAAATGCTTCTACGGTTTCAAGGTCTTCATCACTGACGCTAACGACCTGAACCGAGTCGCCGTATTTTTGTTGGGTTTCTGCGATGTGCGGCATGGAAGCGATGCAAGGACCACACCAGGTGGCCCAGAATTCAACCACGTAGACTTTACCGGCGGCAAACTCCGTCACCTGTTTGTATTTTCCATTCCCATTCTGAACCCAGTGCTCAATGTCGAGATTTGGCGCTTTCGAACCGATCGTCAGTAGGTCGTCATTGTTCCCGAACGTAGGAGAAAGGTTTCCCAACATGGCTGCAATTGCAGCGATCGCTAATAAGAAGATTCGTTTATTCACTTACAATGTTCCTTTTAATTCAATCGAACTCTACAGAAAAATTTTGTCGTCAGATATTTACTACACGTTTGGCTTAAGAATAGTTTTCATCAATTTAATAAACGCTAGATACCCGCAGATTTTCAGCTGAGACTGCCATCGCTATGCTCGCTGTCTGACTCCGATTCTTGCGAGTTGGAGTCATCGCCTCCATCGTTGTCAGTGGAATCAGCTTTGGGGTCGCCAGTTTTCTCCGAGCCATTTTCAGACGACTCGGGTGACTCAGCCTTTTCGCCGTCGATTGGCGCGGGGAATCCAGAGTCTTTTTTGCCGGGTTCCTGCAACTCTCGCCACGCCCGATTTTCCTTGTAAGCTTCCAATTCGCGGCGAAGATTGTATAGAAGATCCTCTTCTTCGTCCTTTTCTTCACCAAGCTTGACCGCTTTCTCAGCCCACTCACGCGCTTTATCGAAGTCGCCTGCTTCGGCATAACTACTAGCCAAGGTGCTCAAGATGTGTGGCGCATCGTACTCGGTGAGTTCAGCAGCCTTGAGAGCGTATTCGATTGCTTTTTTTCCGTCACGTACCTCAGCAAACGTTGATGTCGACAACACCCAAGCAAGGTTGTTGTAGACACCATCATCCGGTTCATCGTCAGGCATAAATTCCAATGCTTTGGTGTAATCCTCGACAGCTGTGTCATGTTTACCCATCGAAAGGAATGCATCGCCGCGGCCCCGGATGATTTCCCAGTCATTCGGGTTATCCTCAAGTAGACGTTCGTAAATTTTGACCGCTTTGTCTGGCTGATCGTCGGCGTTGTAAAGGCCTGCGAGCTGCAAGGTGTAGGTCTTCTCTTCTGGAAACGTATTCGCAAGTTGGCCGACATCCTCAATAGCGTGCTTGTAGTCGCGATTGGATGCGTAGATGATTCCACGAATCCAATAGCCTCGGACGGAACCCGGTTGCAATCGTAGAACACGATTGATGTCGTCGAGGGCACCGTCATGATCATCTTGGTCAGATCGAACAATGGCGCGCACAACCAAGGCTTCGACATCGTCTTTATCGATTGCCAAGGCTTTTTCGGCATCTTTCAATGCTTCCTCGTTTTCGCCATCCTGCATTCGATTTCGCGCACGAATTGACAAAAGTGTTGCGTTTTCCGGAGAACGTTCGATCGCCTCGTCCAGAATCGCTGCCGCTTCGTCTTTGCGTTCCTCGTTCGTTAAGATTTGAATGAGCAGCAATGAAGGCGTTACATCATCGGATGACAATTCGATCCAACGTTTTAAATCCGCGATTGCCAATTCGGTTTCTTCCGACTGAAGCAATAACATTGCTCGCATGCGGACCGCCTCGACGTTCTCGGGGTCGATCTTCACGGCCTGATTGATATCGTTCATTCGAGATTCGTTATCATCCGAAACACTCGCCCGAACGATCAGTGCCTTGGCGAGCGTTTCGTCATCCTCAGCCAATTCGATGGCGCGATCGGCAGCTTTGGCAGCCTCAAATGGATCGCCACCATCGAGTGCCTGGAGTCGGGCCATCAACATATATGCGTCGATGTTGTCCTGTTTGATTTCAGTGAGTTTCTTCAGACTCTCCAACGCCTTGCGGCGGTATACGCGCCAGCGTACGTCCGGGCTTGGAGCAAAAATCAACGCTTCGTACTGTTGCGCATATTCAAGCAGAGACGATGTTAACAAGTCATTCGCTTGGACCAGGTTCTCGTCCTTAAGCCCTTTCTCGATTGCGGACTCACATAACTCAACAATATCCTCGAGATCTTTGGTGTTCGACGCCATGATCTTCAGCTCAAAGGCTTTGTCGAGGTCTTCGTGTGCAGTGGAATCCTGTTGTTTCTGCTCCTGTTGTTCAGTTTCCTGCGCATAGCCGAAATTGGCCACGATCAGGATTCCTGAGACAAACAGTCGAAGAATCCATCTGTTGTAGTTGCGACACATCGACATCATTCTCCCTAATACGATTAAACATCTGATTGAGTTACGGCCAATGATTGCGGAAAAAGCTGCAACCTTGCTTTGGCGAACCCTGAAGGCGATTTTCAAACTATGGTGCGTACTTGCATTCAATTTTTGAATTGAAACGGAATTTAGTCCGGGAAGACAATCTTAAGGAGTCAACCCGCAAAGCGTTATTGTCAGATTTTTCGTTTTTTGTTTCCAGCCCATTTGCTCGCGACTGTTTTTCAAATGGGCTTGCGGCACCAAACCGTTTTTTCTGAAAATTGCCCGAGTTTGAGTCCTTTGCAACTTGGTTGGGGGGAAAATCACGTCTTTCCGGGCCTAAATCAAACGATCCTGAGGGTGACGCGTTCAATTGGGGACAGTTAAGGGCTGCTGACGATAGGAGTTTGGTGGTCGGGTGAATCGGTTTTTGGCGGCTTTTTTCCAGTTAATTCGAGGAAAAAATTCTTTAACTGTCGATTTCCTCCAAGTATCCTTGATCTAATACATTTGCCGTTTGATCGATTGCCCCGGTGGTGATTGCTGGAATAATGTTGGGTATGGCCGAGTTCTGGCAAGGCGACCCGGTTTGGGAAAGTTGAGGAGTTGGTTTTTATGAAGACAACGAGGCTACCACGTCTACTGGCCTTTGCCATTGCCGCGACTTTGGTCGTTACCGGTGGTGCAAAATTGTATGCTCAAGATTCGGCAACAGAATCTGCAATTGCAGAAGCTCCTGCCAAGTTGAGCAAGGAAGAACTTCGCGAACAGCGAAAAGAAGAAAAACGAATGAACGGCGTCTGGAAAACGCAGGCACCTGTTCAAGGCTTCGAAGCGGTCGATTTGATGACTGCTATGGAGGCGGGTGAGGTCGAAGTGATTTACCGGCCGCTCAACGCGAACGAAGCAAACGTGACGGTCAAGAATCACTCTGAGCGTCCACTTGCAATCACAATGCCAGCGACGTTTGCCGCTGTACCTGTATTGGCGCAGGGCGGTGTTGGTCCTGGTGGCGGTGGCGGCGGTGGTAACTTCGGCGGTGGCGGTGGTTTTGGCGGCGGTGGTAATCAGGGCGGTGGCGGCGGACGTGGAGGTCAAAGCGGCGGTGGCGGCTTCGGCGGCGGCAACGGCGGCGGCGGCTTCGGCGGCGGTGGCGGCGGTTTCGGCGGTGGCGGCGGTGGCCTTGGTGGCGGAGGTGGTGGCGGCGTCTTTAACATTCCTGCCGGTCGGGACGGAATGGTAAAAGTTGCAACTGTTTGCCTCGAACACGGCAAGGTTGATCCGACTCCGCAAATGGAATACACCATTCGTCCATTGGCAGATGTCACTTCAAATCCTGAAATCGAAAAAATCATTCACATGATTGCGAATGATGAAGTCAATATTGGCGTCGCTCAAGCAGCAGCGTGGAATATTGAAAATGGACTTGGCTGGCAAGAATTGCTGACCAAGAATCGTGTTGAATTAATGGACGGATATTTCGAACGTTATTTCACACCTCAGCAAATTTCAGTTGCACAACGATTGGTTCAATTTGTTGCCGCAGAAGCTGCAAAAGATCGTTTAAAAGTCAAGATTCAAGCGATTCGCCCAAGTCGAGCGAAGAGCGATTGCGAGAACTGAATTCCGGTCGTGGTCAATAGCATCGCGTCTGACGGAAGTTAGTTCCGATATCGAAAGCCAAAGGCCTGACAGCATTGTCAGGCCTTTTTTTTAAAGCGACCAAGTACCGGCTTAGTCGTCCCAAGAGTTGTTTATTTGGACGGGAATCGGAGATTTTAATTCCGTTCTGTTAGACCATTTGTTCCAATGAAACAAGTAGTTGATTCAGACGTTCAGCTTCCCTTGCTTCAATTATGTCGCCTCGAAACCTTGCTAGTTGAAAACTCTTTGTCAGGTCCGTGATTGCAGAACGAATTTCATTTGACCTTTCTGATTCGGAAAAATGATTGCTGGCTCTGGTGAGAAAGTCGCTTGCGGTTTCGGTCGACTGACGCTCGACCCCATACTTTCGCATCAAGGCGAGGAATCGTTCGTAGAACGGAATTCGAGTTACTCGACGTGCTTCCCCCAGCATCCAATCACCCAGTTGGGGCGATAGAAACGAAAGTGCTTGAGCTGCGATTCGCCGAACAAAACTGATGCGTTTGTAATTCGTTGGTCGTCTGCTTTTTCGATCCGATCGAAACGTAAAAAAGGTTGCGACCGCAATGATCATGATGGCGCCGACAATTGTGATGGTTTGCAGTAGGCGATTTTGTTGAACTTTGTCCACCGCCTCTTGAACCCTACCCGACCACTGCGAAATATCCATTAACCCCGCCAATGATTGTGACTGGGTTGACAACATATCTGCTTGATTCTCGTTGCTTAGTCCCAACACATAATCTTGCCATAGTTGACGAGCTCGATTTAACGAGATTCCACTTGGCGCTGCAGTCGCTCGTTCGTTGGCAGGTGTGGGGTCCATTCGATACCAGCATCCGCCTGGCCCTGCCTCTCCATTCGCAAACATACGTTGCGTGCAGTCTTCGGGGCGAATATAAACTTCGACCCAAGCGTGAGCATTTCCTGTCGTGACACCGTAAAAGTCATCGTAGTACTCACCACCCAGAAAGCCAACAACGAGTCGGGCGGGAATCCCTTGGCTTCTCAACATCAACACCATCGCAGAGGCATAAATTTCACAGTGACCGGTATGGTGGTTCCGCACAAAGTCCTCAACGGGGTCAAGGAATTCATCGCGAGCAACGTCGGTGTAGTCTAACGTGTAGGAATAAACGGAAGCGTTCCAGAAATGACGTTCCATTGCCGAGGCGATTTCGAAATGGCTTTCAGAATTTACTTCGTCCGCAATTTCACCTGCGATCCTGACCAAAGTGGGGTATCGTGTCGGATCGATTTCGGTCAGCCATTTGTATTCTGCCTGGTTTCCCGCCATGGTTCTTGCGGAGGGGATATTCGTTTCAGGGGTGTACTGCCAGCCGCGGAGCGGCGCACGATTTCGATCCAATACGGTTAGGAATTCATATTGGAACGGTGTCATTTCAATCTTGTCGGAATTGCGACGGCGCGTAACAGCCGAAAGAGAGCGGGAGAATTCTCCCGGAATCGTCACGCCACTAACACCAAAGGCTGGAGTGACAACGTGCAACAATGGATCCGTCGTCGGTTCTAATTTGACTTCGACAATGGCCTTTCGATTACTCGGGATATTTCCCGGGGCAAACGGCAGCTCGTGGTAGTCATAGGAATACACTCTGTCATAGGGTGCCTCCCAAGTGGTCTTGTCATCCTTGATCACCAGTGAACTGAGTGCCATACCACGCAGGTAGGGCATTTCTGCTGGATTGATGATGTCCAGTGTGTTGGGATTTCGAAATGTAACCCTCATCACTGGTTCATAAGTTGGTTTGATTAGTCCACGTTCGTTGAGATTGACTTGTTTGGTCGCACCCGTCTTGGACGTGCTCGCCATTGCGCCGGCAAACCAAGCGGTCTGATGCCGCGGAATCAAAACAAAAAGCACCATTGAAAAGGCGAGGCTAACTGTTATCCAAACAATCAAATGGCTGGTCGCAGTTCGGAAAAATTCCTTCGAAAGTGGCTTGGGGTCATACAAAACGCGGACCCCCTTCAGTCTGTTGGTGGCGGGGCCACTCCTGAGAAACAATGATTGTTGTCCCCTGCCGCTGCGATTGACGTAACCAAGTTTGAACGCCTCGTCATAGCATGTAAGGTGGCTCAGGAAGAATGCGGCGATGCACATGTAAATAAGAAATAGTACGCTGCCCTCAAGGTTGAGTACGAATACCGCTGCAACTACGATTTGTAGGAGGTTGAGAACGACCAACTGCCAATACTGACGGGGAGTTTTCTCCTGCAACATCAACAGCGACTGCAGGTAAACCAACAAGTTTGCAACGGCAATTAGTTGCGAGCCGCTTCGTTCCTCCAGGAACCCCTTCATCGTCAAGATCAATACGCCGATCGAGAGGATATTCGCAACCCAACGAGGCAAGCTGAACCATTTGAGCCAATCAACAAAAATGATTCCGGCCAATCCCATGCTGATTGCCACGATCGGCAGCGAGAGATTGACTTGTCCAAGCCCAAGTAGAATTGAACTCAGGCAAATCATGATGAAAAACGATAATCGTAACAGGTTTTGGTTCGAAATCATGAATGCACTGCGGCGGGGCGCTTCCCGTCCATTGATTCCCGATTGTTAGATTCCAAAGGCTCCGGCAATTGCCCTTCCGAAGATAGTTCGCTTGAACGGACGAAAATTTGTTTGAATTCCTCGTCTGAAACATCTAGCCACCGAACCCACGCTTCTAATGATTGAAAGCGAGTCAGTTGGGATTCGGAGAAGTGTGATGTATCAACCGTGGAATACGGCCTCGTACTTACTATGTAGATGGGAGTGCCTTGTGAGGCCATCTGACCGAGCTCCAAAATTGCTTCAATCGTTGCGGGCGTTTGCCCTCCTTGTGCGATCGCCAAGCTCTTCATGATTTCGGGAGCTATCCGAGTGTATACCGAATCCGAATGCAACACGGAGTCCTTTCCGCAGACGGCCAATGACACTTGACCATCCAATTGGCCATGTAGTCTAGAAAATACGGTGGACGCAAATTCCAAAGCCGTTTCAGTTTTCCAGTTTACAGTTGCTTCGGAAGTCGGACGTTTGGTCGATTCGAACAAGTCCAGAATCAAGACAAAATCTTTGTCGGTTCGAGAATCATTTTGACGAACCATCGGCTTGCCGAATTTGGCGGTTGTTCGCCAATGAATCTGCTTCAGGCTGTCGCCACTTCGCCAGCCTCGCAACGCAAAGAACTCATCGTCCTGGAGACCTCGTTTTCGTTTGATCGATGTCATTCCGGTAGCGCGTGATAGCAAGCGTCGATCCCAAGACGTATTCAATCGTCCAATGGGCGGAGCGACGTGAATGGTGTCAATTTCATTGAACTTGATCTGAGACTCCATGAGTCCAAACGGAAACCGCGTCGAAACACGGGCAGATGAAAGCTGATAGATGCCGCGATCTTCGATCATCAGTTGATAGTGTTGGAATGCTGATTCTCGAGGACGGATAACCGGAAACATGATTCTTGCGGGAACCGGTCGGTGCCAGGTACTGGCATTCTGATCAATCAATTGACATTGGTCATTCAAGATGATTTGCCAACTTGCCAAGGCATCACGATCATTCTTGAGCTCCCAATTGATTTCGATAGGCTCTCCAGCGAACGCAACAGACGGAGTTGCACGTCGAACTTTGATTCGATTCAACATCGTCATCGAAAGTCGCCATCCAATCAGCAACGGCGCAATCATTAAGCCATTCAGCAGGAGCAAAAGGTTGATGTTTCTCAGTAGTCCACCAGACGCGATAAAGAGCAGGACAATAACGTAAATCCAGCCTTCGCTCGTCATGCGGAGCCGAACTCGATTTGATTCGACGAATTCTCTGGTTTCAGTTTGTTTGATCACTGAAGTCTGCCAACCAAAAAAGCAAAGTTACCGAAAACGCGAAATCAGTTGCGTGTGGTCGTGACAAATCGTTTCTACGATGGGACGTCAGTATTGGCAACTATCCGCCGGATGATCTCCTCGAGCTCTTGCCGTTGGTTCCCCTGCAGAAATCCACGTGATTGAACACGGTGGGCGCAAACAGCGATCGCCAGGTCTCTGGCATCATCTGGTATGGCATAGTCTCGCCCGTCGGCAAAAGCAGCAGCTTGAGTTGCCCGATACCAAAGTAAGGCACCGCGGGTTGAAACTCCAAATGCCAGTTCTTTGGATTCGCGCGTCGCGTGGACGATGTTGAGAATATATTCGGCAATCGACTCGTCCAGTCGTACCTGCCGAACGGCCTCCTGAATGTCAATCATGTCGCTAACCGTGCAGACATTGTCCAATTGGTCGACTGGCTCGCCTGTCCGGTGACTCGTCAGAATTTCCTGCTCGAATTCACGGTCTGGATAGCCCATGGAAATGCGCACCAGGAATCGATCGAGTTGACTTTCGGGTAGTACATAGGTGCCCTCAAACTCAAAGGGGTTCTGAGTGGCAATGACCATGAAGGGAGCGTCGAGCGAATGGGTAATGCCATCAATACTTACCTGGCGATCGCTCATAGCCTCTAACAAAGCACTTTGTGTTCGCGGCGGCGCACGATTGACTTCATCGGCAAGGATAAAATTGCTGAAGATCGGGCCAGCTTTGAATTCAAATTCACCAGACGTTGCCTTGTAAATCGAACTGCCAACAATATCGCTGGGAAGCAGATCAGGCGTGAATTGGATACGTCGGAATTCGCCAGAGACACTTTTTGCCAGCGCCTTGCCCATCAGCGTTTTGCCGACACCGGGAACGTCTTCAAGCAGGATATGTTCGCCGGCGAGCAATGCGGTGACGCACAGTTTCGCGACGTCACGTTTGCCGAGAACCACTGAAGAAATATTGTCGACGAGTCTTTTGACTTGCTCGAATCGAGTGGTGTTTGAATTTTTTTGCGCGATCGCAGCGCCAGAATCCTGTGCGTTCAAGGAAATGCCTCACCCTACCTGATCTCGTTTCTCGACCGCCACGAAACAGGTCCCTCAAAACCTGAACGGCCGCATCCTCGTTAGCAGCAACGTTGGAAGCCGCGGATTGAACCGCTTCGTTCTGGAAAGAAACTTTCGTTTCAGTCGTTGTTGCTGCGTATCAGTGTAGTCGATTTCTGTTGGTGTGTCGGCAGGTAGGGGCGGCCGAATATGCTCAAACTTTTGGCAACAGAATTCGTTGAGAACCGCTTGAACCAAGAGGGGATTTGCACCGTAGTGACGCTTGTTAAGAAAAAGACAAAATTTAACCTTCGCGCAAAAGAAAACGACTTGGTCAAGAGGATGACCAAGCCGTTCTTAATTTTCGTCGTTGTCGCTCTATGAGCTACTGGCATTTAGTTGCAACCGCAACCACCACCAACAACTGCAGCGTCGCATCCGCCGTCGCAACCTGAGTCGCAACCAGCGTCACAACCGCCTGTGCAGCAGCCGTGGAAGCTCAACAGACCACGAACGCGAGACAGCAAGCCTCGGATTCGGCCGTTGAACAAGCGTCGTCCGCCGCAACCACAAGCGTCGCCACCGCATCCGCAACCAGCGTCAGCACCGCAAGCGTCGCCGCAACCGTTGCCACATCCGCATGAAGGAGCGCAGTTAACGGTTACAGGAACTTGCTCGCATACAACGCGTGGCTTGCAAACAGTCACGGTGTAAGGAACTTGTTCGCAAACGCGACGAGCAACTTTAACGCACTTGGTTTCCTGAACTTGTCGGCAGACGCAGTAAGGAACTTGTCGAGTGCGTGTTTCGCATCGGTATGAAACGTTGCATACAGGAACTTGCTTCGAGCGAGTTTCGCAAACCCAGCGAGTTGTGCAGTAGTTAACGTCTTTCGAGCGAGTTTCGCAAACCCAGCGAGTTGTGCAGTAGTTGACAACTTTCGTTTGTGGTTCGCAAACAGTTCGGCAAACAGTTACTGGAACTTGTTCGCAAACAGTTTCGCATCGGTACTTCGTAACGCAAACTTCTTTAGTTTCGCAGGTAGGAACCCAAACTTTGCGGCATACGGTGCGGTCAGGAGTCTGGCAGCATACTCGAGAGAAGCAACCAGGATTCCAGCGGCATCGGCAGCTGCATTCGTCATAGCTGAAGCTGCCTGGTGATCGTACCAGTTTGCTGTAGCTGCGACCTGGGATAACTTCTTGACGAGTTTCCCAGTGACCACCACGTACATTTACGGTTTTTGTTTCCGTGTAAGGAACGCGGATAGTTTTGCTTACGTTGCGCATTTGAGTTTCTTGAACTCGGCGACGAACGTTGTAAGTAACGGTTTTTTGGTGCTGTTCGCGAACTGGAGTTCGGACAGTGTAGTTAACCGTTTTTGTGTGCTGTTCACGAACTGGAGTTCGAACAGTGTAGTTAACTGTTTTGTACGATGTTTCTCGAACAGGAACGCGAACTGTGTAATCTTCAGTTCGGTACGCTGTCTCGCGAACAGTGCGAGTTACAGGTACTTGTTGTTCTTCCCATACAATGCGAGAAACATTTCGCATTTTCGTGACTTGCTCACGATCCATAACGACCCGTCGAACGGTTCGCATAACGGTGTAGCTTCCGCCACATCCACTTCCTTCAACTGCGGCAGGAGCTGCTGCTCCAACAGTGTCATAGCTTGCTCCACCACAACATTGGCCCCAGCTGAAGCTGGCCGACAAAACTGCAACTGCGGCTGCAGAGGTCAGCAGACTTCGTACCACTTTCATGTTACTTCTCCAAAAGAAAAAAACTGTGTTTGATCTCGAGGGCGGCATCTGGTCTAGCGAATCCCTTTCGCCATGCCTGACCATTTCTCCAAAAGCTCAACCGGTGGTGTTCCGTCTCACATCCTGCTACGCGAACGATCAGCCAGTCATGGTGCCATGCGCCCGGTCATTTACCGGTGCCGGATTTGGTCCTCCTTGATACGTGTTAAAATCGGCCGGTGAGGCAGTGTAGGTTAGTCGGGTAATGTGGGCCGGAAGATTTTTCTGGAA
Organism: Pirellulaceae bacterium; assembly: GCA_041399045.1. GTDB lineage: Bacteria > Planctomycetota > Planctomycetia > Pirellulales > Pirellulaceae > BJ22. The sequence goes on from JAWKTO010000005.1 coordinate 119,050, forward strand.
AAAGCAAGGAAAGTATTCCTACGGTGAGGGTTTTGCCAATCCTTCCGATCGTATTGTTCGTAACGAACCAGATAGCATGTTTTTGCTATTGACGTGGGGTGGGACGAAAAGAGGCCAAAAAACGAGAGTTTTCGCAGACTGATAGGGTCTGTTGGAGCGTCGTTTGCGCTTGAATCGGACGAAACACGCACAACGATTTCGGCCGTGCGTTTTGATGGGGTGGGCATTTTCAATAGAAACGCAACAAGAAGAATCCCCAGGGAGAAGGCGATTTGATGGTTGATACCCCGTCTAAAACAGTGGTTGCGAGAATGAGTCGCTACCTCCGGCAGCTTGAACGCGCCGTTTCAGAAGGTCGAAATACGATTAGCTCAAAAATACTGGGAGAGATGCTCTCGGTTAGTGATTCGCAAGTCCGAAAGGACCTGGCACGACTCGAACCTGTCGGTCACCCCGGTGTAGGATTTCGCTGCGATGAGCTGATTGCAGCGATTCGACGATTTCTTGGGGTCGTCGATACCTGGCCGATCGTCGTGGTCGGTTGCGGAAATTTAGGACAGGCACTGATTGGGTACAAAGGTTTCTCTGCCAGAGGCTTCAAAATTGCCGGAGCTTTCGACATTTCGCGTGATTTGATTGGCAAATCGGTACATGGCGTGACAATTCAGGATTTCGCGGACCTTCGCGCCGAGATCGCCGACAAAAACGTTCAATTGGCCGCTCTGTGCGTACCGACAGATCGCGCCCAAGTCACGGCCGAAGACCTTGTAAAGTCTGGAATTGGTGGCATTTTGAATTTTGCACCTGTATTTCTGAGCCTCCCGGGCAATGTGCACGTTTCGTACGTCGATTTGACGATTGAAATGGAACAACTCGTATTTGCGGTTGTCCAAAATCAAAATCGTAGTCTATAATCTCCGGCACAACGCAATGCCCGGTGGTGTAATGGCAACACTACTGATTTTGGTTCAGTCATTCTAGGTTCGAGTCCTAGCCGGGTAATGCGTTTTTTTATGCGCCTTTCACGAACTTTTGGGTTCACCAAACCTCTGATTTCAAATCCATACCCCAAATTGCCCTCCGGAATTCTACCGATCGGGAGTTTCCGAAATGCTGAGCTGAGTCGTTTGCGATTAACGTGAAGCATCCCAAAGTACCGTTTCCGAAACGACAAAGTCAGCCTAGTGTTTTGTCAAATTCTGGTTTTCGGATCAGCCGGTTTGAGTCAGTACCGAATTCATTCAGAATAACCGGCGGATAGGAAGGTCCGCCTGAAGCAAGTCGCCGAGGATCTTTCTCAACTTGCCAAATACCCGCGGGGCAATTTCAGGGGGTTACGAAGTGTCCACTGTAATTCTGAAACGATTTGTTTAACTAAGTCGCAAGGTTTCACATTTTGGGCCTTGGTTTTCGCAATTTTCAATTTCAGTTTGCTTGTCGAACCCCGTATCACGAGCAATGATTTTGCGAAGCCAAAAATGACCCTAGTTGACTTCAGGACGGCTCAGATTTAGGGCGAAAAGGGCTATTCAAGTCCAGTTGCCAATGTGCCTCCGTCGCGCACGGAGTCACAATCTTTTGTCGAGATTTAGGAGGCGAGTTTCGTTTTCCAATCTGGGCTTAGATTAGCTGACCGTCACAATTGATTTCTCGTTTTGAATAATTTGGTCGAATGCGGTAGATTTTGAAAACGAACTGGGGTTCGTTCACATATTCCGATTCGAACCGTCGTCACCAAGTCCTTTTGGCAATTCTGTCCAATCGGATATCAAAAAAGCATTATTTGATTGGGTGACCGGGCTACTGATTGTTGGAAATGGAAAAGCCAACGTTTGGCTAAACGAATCGATCTTCACACATCGACCCTCGTCGAATTCGCGAGCTGCAGGTGGTCTGGTTCCCCTGCAAACTGGGCAATTCTGACAAATTAACTGAAGGATTATTGAAAAATGTTTGTTCGAAACTCCATTGCGATTGCTTCCCTATTGGTCCTTTCAAGCGCTGCAACGACCAACGCTCAGATTTTCCGCCGGGGAAATAGCTATCAAGCGCCACCGGTGCAGCGCTACAATCCGCCGGCTCAGAGTCAACAATCATTTGCGCCCAGTCAGCCTCAAGTTGCAAATGATGGCCAAATCAAACTTCACTGGAGCCAGGAGGTATTGAAGGACGTCACTCGGGACCACGATTTCGGAGCCGTCGCTCGCGCCTCCACGCAACGCCATGTTTTTGAGTACACCAACACGCTCGATAGCGATCTAATGCTAACGGGTGCTCGTGTTTCCTGCGGCTGTACGAAGGTTCAGATTTTGACCCAGCAGGTCAAGCCTGGTGAGAAAGGTCAGATTGAAGCAGTTCTGGACACGAGAAACTTCACTGGTCAACGTGGTGCCACCGTGACGGTCAGTGCCCAGAAAACTACGCCATACAACGAATATTCCGAGCTGCGATTTTCGGTGAAAGGTATGATTCGAACTGACGTTGTGTTTGCTCCTGGCAGTGTTGAGTTCGGTGAAGTGATGTCTGGAAATACAACATCACGAAGTGTGGTGATCAAATACGCTGGCGATCCGAACTGGAAAGTCGAGTCGGTCACGTCCTCAAACGACCACTTCAAGCCCGAATTGGTCGAAGTAGAACGTGATATGAATACCCGTCGTGTAACGTATCAATTGAATGTCGCCATGGACGATTCGTTGCCCGAAGGAACATGGAACGAACAGTTGACGATCCAGACCAACGATCGCACAAACGCTTCGATGTCCCTCCCGCTCAATGCGTTGATTGCTCAGCCCATTGCAGTGGCCGACATTAACCTGGGGTTGCTACGAAAAGGTGAAAAATACGACAAGAAGCTTATTGTTAAAGGCAAACAACCCTTTGAAATCATCCAAGTGTCGTCGAGCAATCCGAAATTGCGATTTGAGTCTTCAAACGGATCGAAAACACTTCATATCATTCAGTATCAATTCGATGCAGAGGCGGAAGGCTTGGTAAAAGATCAAATCAACATTACCACGACAGACCCTTCGCAACCTGAAATCAAAATTGGTTTTGATGCCCAAGTGGTTTCCGAAACCATTGCAACTGGCCGCGAAGAATAACGGCAAATCAACTGCTGAATGATCATTAGCCAAAGGCCTGAGTCAATCTCAGGCCTTTTTTTCGTTTGGTGTGTGCGTCAGCGGTTGTAGCTTTGGCACTTCTAGTCGAGTAGAACACGTAGCTTGGGCACTCTTGCCCGAGCAGTACACATAACCTAGGCACTCTTGCCCGAGGCGGTAACTTGGGCACTCTTGCCCGAGATCCTTGCCAAAATGCTAACCTATACCGCCAAACATTTGACGACCGAGCGGTAGTATTCGATAGACTGCTCTAAGCCCTCGCGAAACGTAACCTTGGGAATAAAATTCAACCCAGCTGTCGCTCGTGAAATATCGGCCATGCTGTGTCGAACATCTCCCTTGCGTGCCGGCTGAAAATCGATATCCGCCTTTACATCAAGTAACTCTTCCAGAATCTTGAGCAGATCGACGAGGCTGGTTGTTTGCCCGCACGAGATATTGAACGTCTCGCCCGCGATTTCCGGCGTCGTCATCGCCAAGTAATTGGCCGCTGCGATATCGGAAACAAAACAGAAGTCGCGGGACTGACGACCATCTCCGTAAACGATCGGACGTTGACCTTGCAAAAGCCAGGTGATGAACAACGGAATTACGGCGGAGTAATGGCTGGTAGGATCCTGGCGCGGGCCGAAAACGTTGAAATAACGGAGGACAACCGTTTCCAACCCAAATGAATGATAAAACGACTGGCAATATTTTTCGCCCGCCAACTTGGCAACCGCATAGGGCGACAACGTCATGAGTTCGTCAGTCTCACGTTTTGCTGTAAATGGCGAATCGCCATAGCAACTGCTCGAACCTGCGTAGACAACTCGTTGAACGCCAGCTTTTCGTGCGCATTCCAGTACATTCAACGTTCCATTGACGCAGACGTCGTTCACCTCGACGGGATTTTCCAAACTCAACGGCACACTGGCCAGCGCGGCCTGATGAATCACAAAATCGGCATTCGCGAAGGCTCGTTTCAGAATCTCGGCGTCCCGAATGTCACCTTCAAAGAATTCGATTCGACTATAGACCTCTTGAAGGTTTTGAAGGTGGCCCGTGCACAAGTTATCAACGACGCAAACCCGATTTCCCTCTCGCAGTAGTCGATCAACAATGTGCGAACCAATAAAGCCGGCTCCGCCCGTAACAACGACGGTCGATGACATGGGATATCCTCGATAACAGATCAAGCAAATACTTCAACGGCGGCTGCACGCCATTGTGGCATTATTTGTCTGGTTTGGCAAAGGTCGTGATGCAACCTTCTACTCTTGCCCGACTTTTGCAACTGGGCAACAGCTGCCTTGGAGAGAGCTCGGCTACAGGAAGTAGGATCAAGCGTCAGGTAGGTCGAGTCGCTGAATTTTCCCCAGAAAGAAAGGCTGCTGTCAAACGCCGAACCGGTTGTGATACATACGAAATCAAATTCTCGGCGAATGATTCCCACCGTGGTCGCGCCAACGGTTTCGAACGCTTGGGTTGCCATGCTGAAGTTTAACGGGCGTTGACCACACGGCATGAACTGAACGAGTGGGTTTTCAGTTTTGGAAATCGCCGCACCGATGTCGCATTCTCCGCGGAACAAATCCGTAATGCCGAATCGTTTACGGCCATTAAATGCGTTTCGAGACAAAACACGGCGTTTTGTGTCTGCATCAATGACGAGCACTCGCCAGTTGTTGCGAGAAGCCAGCTCAAAGGCGAGTTTGACAGTCACGTCCGCCGATCGAGAAGGTTCTTCGACGTCGGAGAGGATCACCAGTTGGCAACCAATCGCCTGCTGCCGACGCTTGAATTGCTCCAAAAGTATTGGGTTCTGTTCGGAAAACTCCGTTACCGACGATTTCATCAGATTGGCTGGACCGTCTTCGGCATCGGGCACGTCTGTGGTCGGGCGGTTGGATTCGGAACCTGACTGGCCAGGGCGTTGCGGCTTGTTGGGAGTTATCGAACTCCAGTCCTTGGTGTCCTCGGTCACATCCGCCTTGGGTGTTTGCAACACCGCGGTTGATTTCGCGTTCGAATGCCGTGCAGTCGCTGGCTTAGATTCTGGATTTCGCTTGTGATTCGATGGCAGGACATGACGTGAATTGGCGGTTTCCGTTTTCGCTAACTCAACATAACTATACTGCGGAATTTTTTTCGAAACCGAAGACTCAATGTCTTCGGTCTGATTTGAAAGCGAATCAATTTCGAACGAGGTTTCGCCATCGAGGTCCGGCATGACCAATGTCAAGATTCCGTCGGACTCATCGCCTGCTTGGAGTTCGTTGGAAATGCTACCAAGTTTTATCTTGGAGGCAGACTGATTGTATTTTCGAAAGGGATGATCCATTTTCTTTCGTCGCAATTCGTTTTGCTCGGGGACCGTGACTACGATTGTGCTTTTCGAAGTTGCTCGAATAACTGGCGGTAGTCCATGCGAAGGGCGTTACCCTTGCCAATCTCGTTGTCTGAACCACCTGAGGATTCCTGAACCTGCTTGCTCCTCGAGGAAGCATCCGAATTTCGGCTGTCAGAAACGATGATGTCTCGATCATCATGAGCCTTGGTTTGCTCCTTCGGCGACGTCGGCACATGTTGATTTTCAGAATGCACTCGCAATTTTTCAGGTCGAGCAGATCCACCAACGGAACTGACGACTTCGGCACTTTTTTCGAGACTGGCGATGTAATCTTCCAGATTCGAAGCCCGATAGGTTGGCACGATGTCACCGCTATCGGATGTCGAAATCGATGCCGCAATATCGGCAAACATCGATGTGTCGAATTGATAAGGCAGGTCCTTGGCTCGGCTCAGAATGAACTGCTCATCGAGTTCACTGCGGTCAAGCTTACTGGCCAATTGATTGAATTCGGTGCTGATTGCTGCCACTCGATTGGAAATTTCCAATTCGTCAGAGAATGCTTCTTCGAACGGATTGGTCGCCGCGCGTGTCGGAATTGGCGCTGGCGATGGAGTGGAGGCGATGGGTTCCGGAGATGGCTCATGATCTTCGTCGGGCACATGCGGAATGGGATACGTTGTTGGAGGAAGTTCTGCGACTGCCTCTTCCTCGGAACCCATGTCCGTTTCTTGAGTATTGTTTTCACATTCGTGGCACTCTCCACATCCGTTGCAAGAAGTCGTCTTCCTGTGCGTCGATTGTGTCGAGTGCGAATCTAAAATGGGCATTGTTTCACGGGCAACGTCTACATGCTCATCCCATTCGGAGTGAGTCGATTCTGCTTCGGCTGGTTCCAACTGAGCTTCTTCGACATGCGTCAGCTGAATGCTCAACTGGTCGATCGCTGAGTGTTTGCGAGTGGGCTCAGGTTTTGCAGGCTCTTGTGGAGCTTCCTCGGTCTCCAAACTTCCGTATTCGATAACCGACCAAGAATCGTCTGGCGTGCTGCGGTCTGAACTTTCGACGGTAGCTGCGCTATTCCAGAACGCTGGAAACTGCTCAATCTCGGACCACGCATTTCGCAACGTTTTGTCGTCAACAATGGAGAGACCATTCATCGCACACAAGACCAAAGAATGGTCGCAAAGTTGGTTGACCAGTCGCGGTACACCTTGTGTCAAACCGTGGATTTGCTCAAGTGCCGAGTCTGTGAAGAACTGGCGATTGCCGCCACCTGCGCGGCGAAGGTGTACTTGGACGTACTCGCGTGTCTCCGCTGATGTCATGGGAGAAAGGAACGCTCGAGCGGCAATGCGTTGATTCAAGGAATCGTTCTGGGGATCGGCCAAAGCCTCTTCGAAATGGCGATTCCCAGTCAACACCAGGTGGCAGCGATGTTCACCGCCATGGGAAATGGCACTCCACATTCGCAGTTCGTCCAGCAATCCTGAGCTGAGCCAATGCGAATCGTCAACGAGGATCAACACACCATTTGGGCACTCGGCATGGGGCTTGAGGTAATCCGTCAAGACAAGCCGCAACTCGCTCTCCGTCATGTCCCGATAGGGCTGATCAAGTGCAAACAGAATTGACTGTAGTAAATCGACGCGCTTACTCATTTTCGAACAAGGGATTCGCGCCAGCTGAAACTCTTCTCGGTAGTCTTCGACCAGCATTTCCAGCAAAAGCGTTTTCCCTAAACCGGGAGCGCCAATGCATACGGCTGGACCACTGGCTCGGTCAATGGTCATCTTGCATTGCGCCAAGGCCGTTTGCATTGCTTCCGAGGGAAAGTAATGATCTGTCTTGGGGCTGACCGTGAACGGTTGTTTCTTCAGCTGAAAAATTTGCTCGTACATTTTGCACTTATCAATTCAGGGGGTACGAAATCGTTAGTGGACGATAGACCAGATCACTCGGGATAACGCGTGAAGTGGGTTTGTCATGATCGCTTCTCGCATCTCGCTGTTGATCGCAAACAGCCCGATGAACAGCAATAGGGTTCCGAACAGAACCAATTCGCTGAATCCGACAATTCGCTGTCGGGTTGAGGCTGATTGTTTTGTTTGGTTTGCTTCACCAGACTTGGTCAGTTTCGCAACGACTGGAATCTGCAGCTCTTTTTCCAGGTCGTGTGATTGATCAAATCCTTCGTCGAACGTTGTCGGATTCAAATTTAGTGACAGCGCCCATCCGACCACGAACGCGGCGAGGAGAATACTCAAAAGTACGCCTCGCTGCGATAGCGCTCCGATCGGTTCATGTTTCGCTGCTTTCACTTCTGTGACACGCATTCGCGGCGCGGTTTCGCCAATTGACAACATCGCGATCGCCTCGTCTTGAATCATTGGCGTCGCGAGCGATCGATCGGCTTCGGCTATTTTTTTTCGGATTTCATCCAGTGGCATTTGCTCAATTCTTCCCCGAAGTTCGCCCAGCGAGGTAAGTTTTGCCGGTACGTTGCCAATATTGGTGCTACTGAGTTGGAAAGGACTTGAAGAGTTTGCTTCCATTGCGGGTGCGGCTGGCATCATGTTTTCAAACTTGATGGAAAACTCAGCATATTCGGGGCTATCTGTACCGAACTCCGATTTCAGTTCACGATCCAGCCAAACGAGTTCCGTTACCAGTTGTTCTTCACGTCCTGGAGTCGACATCATCGCGATTTGATGTTGTTCCAAGGCATCAAAAATCTGATTGAGCATTGAGCGGACGTCATCGACGCGACTCATGGCGCTACTCAGCGAAGACTGCGATTCTCGGTTGGCTTTGAGCAATTGGCTCGCAACCTCAGCGTGGTCACGAAGTTCAAAGTCGACGATTTCCTGAACGTGTTCCATCAGGTTCTGAACAACCTTGCGTTCCTGGATCGTTCCCGAACCGGTTAGCTCCAATTGCACAAGACATTCCGGTACATGAGGCTCGCATTGAATGGCAAATCGCAGACGTTCTCGCAGGATCTCATAGTTAAGAGTCTTTAAATTTTCTGCATCAGGAGAGCCTCGCTCAAAGCCGGAGGCGATGCGGATCGTTTCACAAAGAGCGTCGTTCGAAGTCGCTTTCTTCAAGGCACCCGTCAGAATCGATCGCGTCGTCTCGCAGTTCGTCTCATTGACTGCGGCAGCAACTCGAATTTCACCCCAAGTCCGAAATTCGCGAGTCCAAAGAGCGACACAGCACACCAATATGATCAAAATGGCCAACGAATTGGTCAGCCAACTGTAGATCACGCGTGATCGCTTGATTTGTTTGGGAACTTGATGGTCGTTCCAAATGGAGTTGTTTGACGCCACGCAACCGGTACCGTTGAAACCGTTTCCAGAAACTGGGACATGCAACATGCGCAAAATGCCCGCTTGTCTGTTTTCATCGGGAGGTCCGATTGCGTAACTTGAGTAAAATTTTCCGGTTATAGCGGTTGTAGGGGCAATCGCTGAAATAATCAGTTCGAAGCGGGCAACTGGAAATAAGGAGTTTGATGGTGTAGACGAGGCTACGAGTCCCTGATTAATTTCCCCAGCAGGGACTTGTTGTCTCGTCGACTACTGAAACGTCGAAAACCACGAAGGGATTAGCGTCCGTTATTCTCGTGATAGATCTTTTCCTGTTCGCCAGCGGTGATCATTCCGTTGGATTCGCGTGGGGCTTCCAGGTTCCTACGTGGCAGTTTGGAGGTCGCAACAATTGTTTCAAAGACCCCTTGTTGAACGATTTCGTCGCGTTGGTTGTACAGTTTAAGCAACCAAGCCACCTTGCCGGATCTTCGGCCACCATCGTCCTTGTCCAAAACCGTTGTTTCAAGGCGAACCGTGTCGCCAATATAAATTGGCTTAATGAATTCCCAGTCGCGAACAGCAGTAAACGCGACGGTGTTCACACGTGGATAGTTGCTTCCCAAGCCTGCCGCCCAACTGACGCCGAGCAAACCGTGTGCAATCGGCCGGCGATAGATCGACTTTGACGCAAATTCAAAATCAACGTGAAGGGGATTAAAATCACCAGTTTGGCTGGCGAAATTGATAACATCTGACTCGGTTACAGTCCGGCCTGGACTGTTCCACATCGCCCCAATCTCGATGTCTTCAAAAAACAAAGCGTGATCCATCAAATGCTCCGACTTGTTTTTGAAGGTACACGATCAGTTTTGCCATTCGTTGCACCGCGTTTGTTGGCGCTGAATGCCTACAAAAAAAGAGCGAGCAATACTGCCCACCCAAGTCCGCACATTTCAGAAATTTGCGAATGATCATCCCGAAAATGATCAAATCAAATGCCATCTAGTCGGGGCGGAGGGATTCGAACCCCCGACCCCCTGCTCCCAAAGCAGGTGCGCTAGCCAGACTGCGCTACGCCCCGAAGATTCCCTAATTTAGCGGGCAATGCCAATTCCCGCAATGCGTGATTGCCGCCTGAAACCAAGACAAAATTGCGTTTTTTCCGCCATCAATCGAGTTCCTGAATCGTCGATAGCGTTGCGTTACCCAATTGATCGGTTGATATCCTGTTCACCGGCCAGCACCTCGAAAATTCGCTCGAACTCCTCGTTATTGGCAAAGCTGATGGCAATGGATCCGCGTCCGGTCTTGCTGGATTTGATCGATACCTTGGTCCCTAACGCCTGACGCAACTGAGTCTGCAGGGATTCGATTTGAGGATTTTTGACGCGTGAAGACTTCGGTAACTTGAACGCCACGACATCGGTATCTTCTGCCTGGATTCGCTCCGTGACCATTCGTTCCGTTTCACGAACACTCAAACCTTCCTTCTTGATGTGGTTCGCAAATCAACTTGAAGCGGTTCGTCACCCAACGGCAACAGAGCTCTGGCATGCCCCATGGACAAATCGCCGCGCTGAATATCATCTTGGACGACTCGAGGTAGCTCCAGCTTGACGCATGAAGTTGGCGATGGTGGAACGATCAATCTTGAGACGTTTCGCCAGGTCGTCTTGAGTGCAACCATGTTCATCCAGATAACGGCGAAACGAAAGGCCTTTCTCAATCGCGTTCAAATCTTTTCGCTGCAGGTTTTCAACGATTGCCAACTCGGCAACCAACCGATCGTCGGCTTCACGCAAACGAGCAGGAATGGTCTTCCACCCGGCCTTGATCGCCGCACGCCAGCGGCGCTCGCCTGAAATCAATTGGTAGCGACCGTCAACTCGGCGCACGAGGATCGGTTGAAGGATGTCATGGTCCTTGAGGCTCTCAGCCAGCGACGCCAGTTCACTTTCGCTGAACTCGCGACGTGGCTGAAATGGATTCTCTTCGATTTCATGCACATTCAAATGAAACAATTCGCCGTTCGCGACTGAAGTGCTAGCACTTGCCGTAGTGGTCGCTGATACAACGAAATCACGATTCGATTCCAATGCAGTCAATGAAACTGCCGGAGTCTCTGTTGATACGGCGGCGGCAGGTTGGCTTTCTGGCGCGTCGTTCATACCGAGAAGGGCTTCCAAGCCGCGTCCCAGGCGTTTGTTCTTATTCACGATTAAGGATCTCCATACAAAGTTCTATGTAGGCCCGCGTCCCACGTGAGCGTGGTGCATAATCGATCACGGATCGGCCATGACTGGGTGCCTCGCTCACTTGGACGTCTCGCGGGATTGTGGTTTCAAAAACAATTTCTCCAAAAAATTCTCGAACCTGATCATCTACTTCCTGCGTAAGCTCTAGCGAAGGATCGTACATGGTCAGCAGGATGCCACCAAAACTCAAACGACGGTCACCGCGTTGCATGATTTCGCGAATGACTTCGATCATCTGAGTCAAGCCTTCCATTGCAAAGTACTCACATTGGATTGGCATCAAGACTTCGTCACTCGCTGACAACGCAGTCTGGGTCAAGCGGCCCAACGATGGCGGCGAGTCAATGATGACGTAGTCAAAGATTCCGGTTCCGTGTGTCAGGTGCTCAACGACATGTTGAGATTGCATCGAGTCCGCATTGGCAAGTTGGTCGACATCTCGGAATCGTCGACTGCCTGGCAACAGGAATAGGCCATCCAGTTCGGTTTCGACTACCGATGTTCGGATGGATTCATGGCTTAGCAGCGGATGGTTTTCAACCGGTCGAAGGCCCAGGCCCGAGGTCGCATTGCATTGAGGATCCATGTCAACCAAGAGCGTCGCGTTGCCAGCCATCGCCAGGCAGGCCGCCAGATTGATTGCAGTCGTGGTTTTTCCCACGCCGCCTTTCTGGTTCGAGATGCAAATCGTCTGCGTCACGCTAGCAACTGTAACTGTTTTGTTGGTTGAATGGATAATCAGTTTTGTAGGTGTTGATCTATCACGTTGCGTCGTTTCACGAAAGTTCAGTTTTGTGAAACGGGAGGAATGTGCAAGCGAACCGAGCAAAGGATGAGTCGAAGGTGAACCGCGTGTGAGTCGTAGAATCGCAAATCGTTTCGAAATGACTTGCTTGAATGACCAAAGGTGTCAACGATCCTGTCGATAGGCTAATTAGTCTATGCCGGTCGATCAAATTCCTGAATTGCCTGGATTGCCTGGTCCGTTTCACATGGAACGACGGCTGGCAGTCAAGTTACGGAGATTCATGATAGGTACTTTGCCCCCTCGGTCAGAAGCCCCGTTACGGGCCAGCCAAACGATCAGCAATTCATTCATCCCAATTGCCGGAAGCAGGCTATTTGTCCCGACGTTTTACCTTGCTCAATCAGAATAGTCAGCGGTTCCACGTGAAACCTGCCTAGGTTTTGCTTTTTCCGTAGACGGTCTGTTTTGACATTCTGCGAATCGAGGAAAAGGGATGCTGGTGAGTGCTCTGGGGTAGGGGCCCATGCTAAACCTTCCAAAATTTGAATAGTCCAAGCCCGTTCTTACGACGCTTCGGGGAGATCGATTTGCCGATGCTGAAATTGGTAATTCGCTAGTCGTTTTTCGTTGGTAATTCCTGCCCCAATTCGAATCTTCGTGCCATTCTCACTGAAAGGTTCGCAGTCGTCGTTTCGTGGATGAGTATGAAGTTTGTTTCGCCTCAAGGTCGCAGTGGACGAAGCGACGAGTCCCAACATTGAAGCTATATCCGATCACCAAGTTCAAGACGGCCCTGGCGATCGAGCAAGTTTCATTGCATTTGCGAAACAGTACATTCGCGTGGTAATAAAAATACACAGGCTGGCAGCCTGTGCTACTTAAGGTCGAAACTCGCTAGAAAAATGGGCGAGCACTTCCGCAGCGTTTCACAAACGGCCTGTGAAACGAGAAATGTTTCACAATAGCCATGTGAAACGAAACTCAACGTAAAGTGTTTGACGTGAAACGAAAAAAGCCAACTGACAGGTTGCCAGTTGGCTTTTGATATTTCAAATCGTTTGCGAATTGCAAACGCGGAATATCTTAGTAGCGGTAGTGCTCAGGCTTGTAAGGGCCTTCGACGGGCACACCGATATAGTCCGCTTGCTTCTTGCTCAGCTTCGTCAACTTGACGCCGATTTTTTCAAGGTGCAGACGAGCAACTTCTTCGTCCAGGATCTTTGGCAGTACGTGTACACCCACCTCGTATTTGTCAGTTTCCGTCCATAGTGTCAACTGAGCCATTACCTGATTGGTGAATGAGTTGCTCATGACGAACGATGGGTGACCAGTTGCACAACCAAGGTTCACCAAACGGCCTTCCGCCAACAAAATCAGTGAGTTGCCATTCGCGTTGTTGGTGTAACGGTCCACTTGAGGTTTCACCTCTTCTTTTGACCATTTTCCTGCGTCAACCTGGCTTTCCAACCACGCGACGTCGATTTCATTATCGAAGTGACCGATGTTGCAAACGATCGCGTCACTTGGCATTTTCGCCATATGTTCGCCAACGATTACGTCCAAATTGCCGGTCGTTGTTACAAAGATATTACCTCGCGATGCAGCGTCTTCCATCGTTGTAACTTCGAAACCTTCCATCGCAGCTTGCAGCGCATTGATTGGATCGATTTCGGTAACAATCACTCGACCACCATAGCGTTGCATCGAGTGTGCACAGCCTTTGCCGACATCACCGTAACCGCAAACAACGACAACCTTGCCAGCGATCATCACATCAGTAGCGCGCTTTGATCCGTCTGCCAATGATCGCGCTTGATACTAAATTGTCAAACTTGGCTTTTGGTAACTGAGTGACGTTGATCGCAGGAATTTGAGCTACCAGCCTTGCATCTGATAGCTCGATGAACGCCGGTAGTTGTTTCCTCCGGAATAACCACAATTCCCAGCCAACAATTTCGGGAATCGATCATGAACCATAGCAGTCAAAGTCACCGCCATCGTCCAGAATCATGCCAAGAGACGTTGCTTCAGGAATGAATGGTTTGCTCGATGCACCAATCGAATTCTCTTCCTCGTTTGTGCTCTTCCAGGCATAAAGGGAATGCCACGAGCGGCAAATTGCGGCAGCGGCATATCCTGAGTTGAAAAGATATTGCAACTGCTCCAGGTAACTTCGCCTAGTTCGGCTAAGCGTTTCAACGGTGACGCGTTTGAATCGTCATGTGTGCAGCCGGCGATGCGAGCGTCTTCCCACTGGTTTCTTCGGCACCATATTTTTCGCGAAGGGCCATCAGGCCGTGTGCATTTCATTTTCAGCCAATACAATTTCCCGACGTCCCCAATCGGCCAGCCAGAATGCGCCTGACTCTTGTACGGCACCCATCGTTGCCATCAGCCACGCCAAATTCTCCGCGTCCATTCGTTCTGAAAGAAGCCCTTCAGACGAATCGCAAGATACCCCAATATCGTACTGTTAACCGTACAAGAAACTTTCAACCGGCAACGGCCCAAAACGACCGTTTCAACCCGCAAAATGTCGCGTGGACAAATTTTTTGAGCCCCAACAAGTACGTCGCTGCAACAGAGAGTTTTATTGCTATCAATGCCGCTGATTAATAGCACAGCAGATGTTAAGTTCAATGGATTAGTGGTGGCGTCATGGAGTCCATCAATATCTGGCCAAAAACCACCACCACTGGAGCCTGATGGAAAGAATCATTGAGATTCGAGGTCGTCCATCACCCGCATTCATCTGGCCTTGACGACCGGTGACTTCGCTACAGCAAGAAAGGCCATCGACAATATGGTAAAGATATCACAGTGCTCCAACGATACCAAGGATCTGCGATAAATCCTCGCTCTTATCTTTCTCGCGAATCGGACGATATTCGACGAATACATCGACAAAACTCCAAGCCAAAACATCAGGTGACAGAGCAATGCAGCACCCGATCGAGGTGCTACCGTATATTGCGCTGACATGCCAACGGTCGTGACCGCGATCAGCATTTTGGGCGATTTTGAAACTGAATTTTAAAGGTGAAGATGGTTTGTTGTCCAGTCATGGAGGTCTGCGATTCAATTTTGCCCGACAGGCATAGGATTTCTGAACACTCCAGAATCGTCATACCGGTTATAAGACAAACCAACCAGTGATGAAAACAGATTCTACCAAATCTTAGAACTCCAGTATCTGCCCCATAAAGGACGATCAAGAGAAAACGGAAATGCAATGATGGCATGGTAGCCAACGATGATCGACATGGCCTCGGCAACAGAAACGTTTTGGAAGCCAAGCTGGCTCCAGATCGTCACCGTGCGGATCCAGCCAATCTGGAGATCATCCCCAGCGTGGCTCCGAGGCGAAGTACGCAATGGTTATGAGTAGGTAAATGCTGAGAAAACCAACTCCACGAGGATCGCCGCAGCGGTCGCCACGATAACGGTCCAATCTCCCCAGGAGGTGGCTGATTCGAAACGTCGTTAAGACCTTCAGCGTGTCGTTCATCGAATCATTGGTTCCAATTCATCGCGATCGCTCTCGCGACTGTGAAACGACTCTTCCGGTCGACCGTCCAGGTTCCATCCACAAATCGAATAGGCGAGTGAAGCCTCAGTCGTTGTTGGTTTCGGAAATACTCTGGTAATTCGATCCTTGCCAACTCCAGGACTGGCCAGCCAGACAAACACACCAATCAGTGCCAGCCCGAGTTCTCCGTGCTATCAACCACGACAAAGAATGCGGCAGTTGCAACCTTGGCCATCAGCACGGCGACCGATGCTTTGCGGAACTGCATGAAGTACGCAAGGAATAAGGCGATCCGCCCACCATCCACCGGAAATGCTGGCAAAAGGTTGAAGCTGGAAAAGTAGCAGATTCACGCGCACAACGTCCAAAACGGTATTGCTGACGGCGTCATTCAACGCAGCATGCCGAGTGTTCCCAGGAAAAGTATGCCGCCCAGTCCCCCAGCAACAACAGGTTGACCATCGGGCCGGCAACTGCGATCACGATTTCCTTGGTCGGATCCTGTGGCATCGAACGCAACATTGCTACGCCACCGATGGGCGTCAACACGATCTGTTGTGTCCCAATCCTAAACATGCGCGCTGCCAGTGCGTGGCCGTATTCATGCATGACGACAAAGGTAAAGACGAATGCCAGGATCATCTCGGTCCAAAGAATCTCCGAAGGCTTTCTCCGCCATTTTTAAAACTGAGATCGCTACAAATAGCGGAGCGAACGCAAAAACGTCCAATGCAGTGTTTAATATCTCTGCAAAACGTCCGAGTTTCATCGTTTCCTTCGTTTACTGAACCTCGCGAACAGGGAAAATCGGGCGTTCCTGTCGAGCGATCGTTTGCGTCGACTGAAACTCGTTTGCCAGCCGCTTATGAACGGAGTTCAGCCACCGACCATTCAAAACGAACCGCTACGCAAAATTCGCTATCGTTCGCGCCGACAATTCAATCGATTAACGACTAGCCACGTTCGCCACGAAACAAAAGGCATGGGCTCCGCCCAGGGTCAGCTCCTGGACGAATCAATTTGTTGTTGGCACGCTGTTCAAAGACATGTGCCGCCCAGCCGGCAGCTCGCGACAATACAAAAATCGGCGTGAACATGGCGGTTGGAATACCCATGAAATGATAGGCCGATGCGCTGTAAAAATCGAGGTTTGGGAACAATTTCTTTTCGTCCCACATCACTTGTTCGATTCGCTCGGAAACGGGATAGAGAACTTGGTCATTGACCGATTCGCCAAGTTTCTTCGCCCACTTCTTGATAACCGTGTTGCGCGGATCGGACACGGAATAGACGCGATGTCCAAAACCCATTACCAGTTTTTTGGCGGCAAGCATTTCGCGTAGACCAGTCTCGGCTTGATCGGCCGAGTCGAATTGTTCAATCAGCTCCATTGCCGCTTCGTTCGCACCGCCGTGCAACGGACCGCGCAGGGTGCCGATGGCGCCAGTGATTGCCGAGAAGATATCACTTAACGTTGCCGCACATACACGTGCCGTAAACGTCGAAGCGTTGAATTCGTGCTCGGCGTAAAGGATCAACGACACATCCATTGCGCGAACGTGAGTTGGATCTGGAGCCTTGCCGTGCAGTTTCTCCAGAAAGTAGCCGCCAATCGATTTTTGATCGGAATCGAAGTTGATGTTCTCGCCGTGATGCGATGCGTTATACCAATAGGTCAACATCGATGGGAACGCGCCCAACAATCGCATTGCCTTGTCAAACTGTTCGTCGAAAGAATTCTCAGGTTCGAGGCAGCCCAACATCGAGCATCCGGTTCGCAGAACATCCATTGGATGCGCGTCTTTGGGAATTGCTCGTAGCGTTGCTTGGAGGTCAGTGGGGAGACTTCGCAGCGAACACAGCCGATCTTGAAATGCATTCAGCTCCTGCTGACTGGGCAACTCTCCGTGAAGCAACAGGTACGCGACCTCTTCAAACGTCGAATGTTCGGCGAGATCTTCAATTGAGTAGCCGCGATAGGTCAGGCCTTTTCCTTCTTTTCCAACCGTGCAGATGGCGGTTTGGCCAGCAACGACACCGGCCAGCCCGCCGGTTTTCTTGGGTTTGGTTTCCGTGGTGGTCATGGCTATTACTTTCCTTGGAACAATTCGTCCAATTTCTTTTCGTAATCGTGGTAATGCAGGATTTCGTAGAGTCGATCCCGAGTCTGCATTGAATCAACAACATTCGCCTGGGTCTGGTCTGCTCGAATGGCTCGGTAGACCTTCTCGGCGGCTGCGTTCATCGCTCTGAATGCGCTAAGGGGATACAGTACGAGGCGGATTCCCAAATCGCCCAATTGTTCGGTTGTTAGCAGCGGTGATTTTCCGAATTCAGTCATGTTCGCCAGGACCGGTACATTGACCGCATCGACAAATGCTCGATATTGATCCGGCTCGGTGACGGCTTCCGCAAAAATCATGTCTGCTCCCGCTGCAACAGAGTCTTTCGCGCGGGAAAGTGCAGCGTCAAGTCCTTCGCTTGCCAACGCATCCGTTCGGGCCATCACGACAAAATCGGGATCCGTTTTGGCGTCCACTGCCGTTCGAATCCGATCACACATTTCTTCGGATTCGACCAAAGCTTTACCCGGACGATGCCCGCAACGTTTCGCCGATTGTTGATCTTCCATATGGACGCCCGCTGCGCCTGCGGCCGTGAACAAGCGAATCGTTCGGGCAATATTGAAGGCATGGCCCCAGCCGGTATCTGCGTCAACGAGCAGCGGCAGATTGGTGACCGAGACGATACGCCGAATATCGGTCTCAACGTCATTCATCGACGTCATTCCTAAATCGGGAATTCCGTAGGATGCGTTTGCGACGCCAGCTCCGGAAAGGTAAATCGCTTGGAATCCCGCTTGTTCGGCCATCAGTGCCGTCAGAGCGTTGATGGTGCCGACTATTTGCAAGGGCCGTTCACGTTCAACAGCGTCCCGAAACCGCTTACCTGCACTCATTCCGATCGTTTCCCCGCGTTACGATTCAATTCCGTACTTGTTTGGTGAATGCCTCGCCCAAGCAAAGGCGTTCCATACATTATTCACATTTGAAGGCCTTTGACAGCCCGGCAGTTTGAAACGGACTTTGTGCAACAAGTCGCGGCAATTACCCGCGTGTTTCCCCAGAACAATTAAAACTCACAAAAATGCCTCGATTTGACGCAGGCAAGGCATCCGACTTCGGCTTACGATACGCTCCCGTTTTCGTTACCTTATTACCCTAGGCAATTGTTAAAATTGTGAACTGCATTGGCCCCCTAGGGCCCAATTATGGTTCGTCGTTTTCGCGTTGAACAATCGTTATCCCCGAAAAACAGGTTTCAGATTGAATTGAAATTGAAAGCTGTGCGGAAGCAGGATTTGTGATTCTTGCTCAGCCCCAGATTCGATTCACTGTATGAATGAAGCGGTCAGGGACTTGTCCCCCGCAACGGATTCAAAGACCCGTTTAGAACAAGTACTACGGAATTCATAATGTCGACTGCCAATCAATCATTGATCGAGGATATTGCAAAGGGCAATTTTCCCGAGAACGTTCTTCGCAATGCCGCACCTGCCGTTCTCTATGAAGAGGCTGTTCGTTTTGACAACGCAATGATTGTCAGCAGTGGAGCTGTTGCCGTCAGCTCGGGAGAAAAACAGGCCGCAGCCCCAAAGACAAACGTGTCATTAAACAAGCTTCGATCGAAAACGACGTTTGGTGGGGCGACGTGAACATCGCGATGGAAGAAGCGTCGTTTCAGCTGCTGAAAAACAAGCGACGGATTACCTTGATGGATGTGAACGGCTATACGTCTTGGATGCGTTTGCCGGCTGGGATCCCAAACACCGCCTCAAGGTCCGAATCATTTGCACGCGAGCCTATCACGCACTATTCATGCACAACATGTTGATCCGGCCGACCAATGAAGAGTTGGCCAATTTTGGCGAACCGGATTACGTGATCTACAACGCGGGTTGTTGCGCTGCAGACACAACCATTCCGGGTGTGAAAACGGGCACATCGATTTCGCTGAATTTCGAAGCTGGTGAAATGATCATCCTGGGCACGGAATACGCCGGAGAAATGAAAAAAGGTGTGTTCACAATCATGAATTACTTGATGCCGAAAAACGGTGTCTTGTCGATGCATTGTTCGTGCAATCAAGGCGCCAAGGGCGATGTAAGCCTGTTCTTTGGCCTTTCCGGAACGGGTAAAACGACGTTGTCAGCCGACCCGCAACGCCCGTTGATCGGCGATGACGAGCATTGCTGGACCGAAAACGGTGTGTTCAACATCGAAGGCGGCTGTTACGCGAAGTGCATCAATTTGTCGGCCGAGAAGGAAGCCGAGATCTTTAACGCCATTCGCTTCGGCTCCGTTTTGGAAAATACGGTCCAAGATCCCAAAACGCGCGAAGTTGATTTTGACGACGATTCGTTGACACAAAATACGCGATGTTCGTATCCCATTGAGTTCATCGAAAATGCAAAGATTCCTTGCACCGCAGGGCATCCGAAAAACATCATCTTGTTGACTTGCGATGCGTTTGGCGTGTTGCCACCGGTCAGCAAATTGACTCCTGAACAAGCGATGTATCATTTCATCAGCGGCTATACGGCGAAGGTTGCTGGGACAGAGATGGGCGTTACCGAGCCGCAAACGACGTTTTCTGCCTGCTTCGGCGCGGCGTTCCTGGTTTGGCATCCGGCTAAATACGCCGAGCTGTTGGCGACGAAGATGCAAGAGTACGGCACTCACGCTTGGCTGGTGAATACCGGATGGTCGGGTGGTGCGTATGGCAAAGGTTCTCGCATGAGTCTGAAACACACGCGTTCTATTATCGATGCCATTCACGACGGTTCGCTTGCGCACTCAGCGTATCAGACCGATCCCATTTTTGGTTTCTCGATTCCAACATCTTGTCCACACGTTCCATCGGAGATTTTGTATCCGAAGAACGCATGGTCAGACGCCGAGGCGTATCAGGTTATGGCAGTCAAACTGGCAAGCCAGTTCATCGGGAACTTCAAACAATACGAGAGCGGTGCGAGCGATGCGATTCGCAATGCGGGGCCGACTGTTTAGCCTGGCCAATCTTGAATTCGATTGTTTATTGGATCGCTAATCTCGTTTCGCAGGTGATGTTACGCTAGGTCTCTCGTTTGATGGCCGCGTTGTGGCTGAATGGCGACCTCGCAGTTGGCGAACTCGCGCCGTAAGGCGGTCAAGCTTGCGACGATTCTCGAAATTCGATTGATGTTTTTTTGCAACAGCGTTCACGGAACGATTCACGTCGAAAGGAAAATCGTATACCACCCCCCAGAAACTGCCCGGTTTTGATGCCTTTTGGGAACGCGATTCGACCTTGCAGGAATTTTTTTGGGAAAGTGTATTTTTTCTTGGCGTGCTACAAACTCGAACCTAGAGTTTGAGGTCGAGGTTGCTCGCCGCAGTCTTGATCGCAAAAACTAAGACAAAATACACGCTCATCGCGATACACGTTTCCGTCAAACTTCGCCGTTTCAAGAAACGTCCAATCTGGTTTCGCCGCCTAACGCGATGGCAACATTCCCGAAGTTCGGAGACCCCAATGAACTGTTCGAAACTCGCTCATGTCCTTGAGCAAAAATCTTCTGAGTCGACGCCTGCCGAAGTCGCCCGTATGTGTGCGTTGTTGATGACAACCGTTGAAGCACCAACGGAATTGGAATGTGAAGAGACGTTTGAAAGCCTTTGGCAAGACGTCCATTTGCGAATCCAGGCAGCGAATGACCAATACGAGGCGATGACCGGCGAACTGGAAAGCTTGGCCAAGTCGGACCCCAAAAAATTCAACCCCGAGCAAATCTGGATCCTGATCCGCGCTATCAAGGTGCAAAGTCAAATGCTCAAAATGTACATTGGTGAGCCGATGTTCGAGGTCAAGTAGAACTCGTTCTCGAAAACATTATTCAACACGAATTCATTCTTCTCCTTTCTTTCGTGTGTGGGCGGTGCTTCTGGATTCAGAGGCACCGCTTTTTTGTTTGCCCCGCGAAGCTGGCAAACCCAGTCGGCGTATTTGCGCCGACCTCGCCTTGTTTTCCCGTGAAGAGAATCCGAGACGCGAGTAGGCTAGACCAAGCACAGCGTCGTTCCGCCAACCCAGACCATACAAGCCCGCTGCGCCAGCAAGTGTGCTCAGTTCATCACCCGTCGTGGCCGAAGCGAAGACTCCCACACATCGACTTCAAATCATTGCCGTTGGAACGCAAAACAACATTGGCCGCGTGCATTGTACCCCAATCGGGCTTGCCCCGATGGTGCATCGGTTTGGCAACTAGATGGCGTCATGCCCTCTCAACCCCAGCCCTTCTCCCCCGCAAAGCCGAGGGGAGAAGGGAGCCAGATTTCACTGCGTCAATTCAGTTAAGGTCGTCTTTTTTCGAAACACCCGGCGGGCCGACCAAGCTCAATTGCCGGAACAGCGTTGCAAAGCCTCCTTGATCCGACCTGCAGCTCACCGGCAAAACACATCGGACTATCGCTAACTTGAGCCTTACCAAAACAGGAGCCGTGTACAGACCCGTACGCAAGGTTCTGTGAGAATTATCAATCAGAATAATTTCCCCGATTCACTCTACTCGACTGTGCTTGCACCCGGTATCAAATCGACTTTGGCACTCTCCCAGTACCCAATTAAACTAGTTCAAGTGAAATTGACTTCATGACGCTTCTATTGCATCAAAACTTGGACAAGATTCCCGATGACACGACAACGATTTTCTCTCTTCCTTTTTGCGATTTTCATTTCCGTTTTTTAGTTTGAGTGACGCATCCTGTTTTGGAAGCGCCGCCGCATCCGCTGCAGGATCAACAAGGTGATGACGGCGCCAACGGTGTCCGAGGGGCCGATGGCGATCCAGGCGAAGATGGCACCGAGGGCGGGGATGGAGAAAGCATTAGTCTCAATGACTTCGGCGTCGTCGGTGGTGTAACCGTGACAGGTGGGAACGGAGGCCGAGGCGGTAACGGTGGTGACGGAGTCGGAGAATTCGCCAACGGAGGCAATGGCGGAAACGGAGGCCGCGGTGGAAATGTCGTTATGATATTGAGCGGCACCGGAATGGCGTCCGGAATCGCTAGGGAGGTAACGGAGGAAACGGCGGCAACGGTGGAGTTGCCCTTGAAAGTGGACTTGATGGTATCGGCGGATCTGGTGGTTTCGGCGGCGGTGCAAACATAAGCGTTACTGGCGACGTCTCTGCCGGAGCTTCTGCCTATGGTGGTAACTCCGGAAAAGGTGGAACTCCGTTCAGTACCTCGTTCCGAGGAGGGACCGCAAGAGCCGAAGCGTTCGTGACTTCGAACTGGAAACTGCCGAAGTTCGGGCGTACCAGTATGGCGGCAATGGAGGAGACAATGGTGGCCGTGGTGCCAATTCGATTATGGTCAACCAAACTGGTGGAGTTTCACTTAAAAATCTCAATGCATACCAATGGGCTTTTGCGGGAAACGGTGGAATCGGGTTAATCGGTGCCGGAGGTGACGGAGGGCATACATTTTCGTATTTGAGCACATCACGATTCGCGGTTGCCGATACGGCCGACGGACTTTTCACATTGAATCTAAAAGCGATCGGCGGAAATGGCGGCGAAGGACGTGTTGCCGCTTACTCGGCGGGTAACGGAGGCAATGCGAGAATCGGCATCGACACGATAACTCAAGGTTTACAAGCTAACGTCGTCGCAATTGCGACAGCTGGGAATGGCGGAAATCACTTGGCCGGTGGTAAAGCTGGGAACGGGGGAGCGGCGACTCTTTCAAACACAACAATTGATACGACGATACAAACCGTCCTGTCCTTTGAGGCGGAGTTTCGAGGCGGTAATGGTGGCGATAGCTCTGGAGTTACCCAAATGGGATATGGCAACGGAGGATCGGTCACATCCCTGAACCAGCTTCATTTCGTCGGCAACAACGGTGTCGGGCGTGCCAATGTTCGACTCGAGGGCTTTGGTGGAAATGCAGGAGGTTTTGAGGACATTGACAATGCGAATCCGAATGTCGCATCGGCAGGCGACGTGCTTTTTCGACACAGCGATTCGACCCCATTGGAACACAAGACGATTTGGTTCTATGGGTATGCGGGCGAGGGTGCATCGCTAATCAAACCCAATGAGCCAATATTGCCCGAAGATTGGGCTGGCGGGAATGGAGGAGACTCAGATGTCCAGGTTTTTTCAAGGAATGCAGGTGGCGATCTCAATGTCCGTATTATTTCTCAAGCAGGCGATGTTGGCGGTGGAGGCGCAAGTTTGCTTGGAAATAGCGGGCCTATAGGATTCGGCGGAAATGCGATTTCGGTCGCCGATGGACGAGCGTTTGGAATCGATTCCGATGTCAGCGTTTATTCTGGAGCCCAATCCGGGCGCGGCGTAGAGACTCTAAATTTTCAGGGAGGCGGCAGCGCAATTAGCAAGGCGATCGCTTTCGGAAATTGTTATTCCGTTAAGACGGAAGCTGATGCGGAGTCGGTCAACAGTTCCAATACCACCTATGCTCTGGCAAACTCGACAAATCTGAGTGCAAACCCCATTGGAATTACGAGATCCAATTCCCACGCCTTAGGCCGGCCAGAATCGAATGTATTGGACATCCTAGGCTCATCAGTGTTGTCGCACGCCAATACGAATACTGCATCACATGGCGAGGCAGAAGCGGTTTCCATCGCTGGAAACTCGGGCCAGGCGATAAGCCGAGCAATTGGGAAAGGGGGCTCTGTTGATTCGTTGGCCCAAGCAACAGGTGGCGATGGTGTTTGGTCGACAAATGGATTTCGTTCCGGCAATGCCTACGCATTGTCAAAAGCCGAATTGTCGGATATTGCAAACAACGGTGGACGACTTTACGCAAAGTCGGAGGCGTATGGAGGGAACTGTGATAGCCCTGAGGACGTTTGGGGGATCGGAGGGAATGCAAAAGCTGTTGCAATTTCGGATGACAGCAATCCCGGAGATCGTTTCGATGCAATGACTTCATCTTGGGCATACTCAACAGCTGGTGCAGGTCAGTCATCAAGTACGCGCTCGGGGCGCGACGGATTTGCAACGGCAATCTCCAAGTCAATTTCGCATTCGGATCACGACTATTCTGCCGCTCTCTCAACTGCTAATTCCACTTGAAAGGTCTAGCCGTCGCCAACGCGACTGGGAAATTGACTGCGCAAGCAACTGCGGAAGTGGGCGGTGGTGGAAGCGGGCAAGCAAACGCTACTGCAATCTCGTCACGATTTGAGATTTCACGCTCACTTGCTTTTTCTAAGCTGAGTGGTGCAAATAATCTGTTGAGTTTGGGCCACGGTTCTCTTTACAGTCGGGCCACAACAACCGGTGGCAACAATGTCATTTCAGCCGAATCAATAGTCACATCAATAGTCGATGCAACCCCCCAATTCTCTCGAACAATATGGAGCCTCACGTGCGATTGTGACTCATCACCAAACCACGGATATTTCCGCTTTGTTGCCTCTCGAAAACGAAATCGTTGCTCGATTGGAATTGTTTCCAGCTGAAAGTTATTCAGAAGATTTGCTGGCGATGGGTAGTCTTGGGAGTGTTTTCCAATCAGAAGATATTTATTCGATTGGACGTCTAGGCCACGTCGAAGGTACGCAGGCGACGTACACGTCGCGGATGAATTTCTCGATCGATGTAACGGGCACCGATGATTTGTTGCTCGGTTTCTTTGACAACCAGATCGTAGGCGATGGGTTCAACGGACTCCGGATGGTCGTTGAGATGGAAGGGAGTGTGGTTCTCGACGAACGGTTCATGGATGCCTCGATAGCGAATTCGTTTTTTGACAACCAGATCTATTCGCTAGGTGATCTGAGCTCGATTGATGGCCCGCTCGACGTCGCAGTTTCGTGGTACTCCAACATGACGGCACTGGATGGATTCACGACACGTTTCGTCTTTGGAAACGGAACACTCCCGATGATGAGCCCAGGACAATTCTCTGCGGTACCCGAGCCGACATCGTTGAGCGTGCTGGTACTCGGGACCATCGGACTTTGCTTCCGGCGAAAAAAGCTGCAAATCCGTTGAGCGGCTCCCTGAAATGCACATTTTGGACTTTTTCCAGTATCGTTGAGACGGATTTCGACTCGGTCGTTCTCAATTCGGGCTGCTTTGTCCAGATTTCGCGTTGAATTTTGCGGATTAGAGCGACAAAAGGTGTAATTCAAAGCGTTTTAATTACAATTTGAGTTGGACCTAATTTCGTAATTATTGTGCCTCGTCGGAGCCATCATGAAGACTCGTTTCGTACTTCTCACAATCATTTTCGGCGCATTGATCGCCGGATTCGCAAATCCTTCCACCGGGTTTGCTGCTGCCTTTCAAACAGACCAAGGTACTGATGGCGTCGATGGTGCGGACGGCGCAAACGGCAACCCAGGCGAAGACGGCGAGGCTGGGGGAAACGGCGACGCCGGCAATGTCTCTGTCAATGGTTCGTCGGATGTTAACGCGACAGCTATGGGCGGCAAAGGCGGAAACGGTGGTGCCGGCGGCAACGGAATCGGAGCATTCGCCGATGGTGGCCTTGGTGGAAACGGCGGCACAGGTGGACTTGCCACCGTATCGGTTTCCACAACAGGCAATGCATTTGGTGAAGCGATCGGCGGTCTGGGCGGAAACGGCGGGGTCGGCGGCATCGCCCTTTCAACTGGCATCGACGGCTTTGGCGGTTTCGGAGGTTACGGCGGAAGCGCGGTTGCCAATGTCACAGGTGGTTCTTCGGCGATTGCGATTGCTCGCGGTGGCCAATCTGGGCCAAGCGGCGGAACGCCGTTTAGCAACTCATTCCGCGGAGGAAATGTCAGTGCGACTGCACATGCAATGAATTCATCCGGTGACGCGTTCGTTTCGGCTCAACAATACGGTGGAAACGGTGGCATCAGCGGTGGACGTGGTGCCAATTCCAACATGACAAACCGTGTGGGCGGTGGAAGCGCGACGACGTTGACCGCAGACCAAATCTCGGTCGCTGGTCATGGCGGTAACGGAATTGAGGGCGTTGGTGGCGATGGAGGCATTGCTGTTTCCAACATCAACCAATCGATGTTTAATTCCTTGGGCGGTAACGCCAATCTGACATTGAATGCAGTCGGTGGTAACGCAGGTTTCAGCCAGGACGTTGCCTATCGCGCTGGCGTTGGCGGCAACGCTCAAATGGGCGCCACGCTTGGTGGCAATGGAAACATCAATGTGGTTGCGTCGGCGATTGCTGGCAACGGTGGAGATCATCTCACAGGGCATCAGTCTGGTAACGGCGGTCGGGCTTCGATGGCCTACTCCAATTTGACCACAAATTCGGACAAAAACATTACTTTTCTTGGTACGCTCGTTGGTGGAAATGGCGGCAATGCGAAATTGAATGCAGCGTTGAACCAAAGCAAAGGTGGCGATGCCTATTCGGTGAATGCGTTGAGCGTAGCAGGTCAGGCCAACGATGTTAGTCTTACCTTGGACTTGACTGGCGGCAACGCAGGAAATTTTGGTCACGTTGACAATCTCGATCGTTATGTTGGACTCGCGGGTCGAGCAACAGGCCGCATCGGCGACACGTCAAACGTCAACAACAAGGTGATTTCGATCACGTCGCAAGGCGGGGTGGGAGCCAATTTTGTGCTGCCCGAACCACCGGAAGAGGGTGAAGTAGCCCCTGACTGGGCGGGTGGCAATGGTGGGGCTGCGTTGGCCCAATCATACTCAGCGAATAACCTTGGCGATACAACGATTAACTTGAATGCCTTCGGTGGCGACATTGGTAATGGTGGTCAGCAATTGATCAACCCGCTTGGTTTCCTGGGTTTCGGCGGAACAGCGTTTGCTTCGGGCTATGGTGAAACTACTTCGGCATCAGGAAACGTTGAGGTAACATCAACTGCCATTGGCGGATTAGGGCTGGGAAATACCGTTGTCAATGGTGGTGGTTCAGCGAAAAGTTACGCGACTGCCGTGGGGCATAATGCAAACAATGCGTATGCAAACACATTGGCAAAGACGCAAAACAGTAGCGATGGAACCGTCAGTTCTTCGATTGCCAAGAGCAACGGAGCCAATGCAAATGCCGTGGCTAATTCCGATGGAACAACCCAATTTGGTTCGACATTGGACGTCTTGGGTTCATCTGCTAACGCCAATAGTTACAGCGAAGCGTGGAACGGAAACGCAACTTCCAGCTCGACAGGCCTCGCCGGAAATCTCGCTACATCCATCACATCATCGATTGCCAAAGGTTTTGAGGCCCAATCGGAATCCATTGCATTCGGTGGAGAATCAGTCTGGTCGCTCAATGGAATTCGAGCAGGCAATGCGTCGGCCTTTTCGACTGCGATATCTGGCGATGGGGTTTCAACCATTTCTGAAGCGAGTGCGACGGGCGGCAATTCCATGTCAACAGAAGACGTTTGGGGAATTGGCGGAAACGCAAAAGCGGTTTCACGTGCAGTTTCTACTAACGCCACAGCGAACAATATGACTTCAAACGCGACAGCTGTTGCTGGACTCGGTCAAGCATCTTCGGTCCGTCCCGGACGTGATGGTTTTGCCACTGCGATTGCACGAGGCGAGTCAACAGCGGCTGACGGAATGGGAACTTCAACCGCCATTGCTAATTCAACGTGGAAAGCGACTTCGCAAGCTTCGATGACTAACGGTGCCGTTTCCAAATCGGAAGCAAAAATCGTTGGTGGGGCATCGGGACAAGTGTTGTCGACAGCTTACTCGTTCAATGAGAACGCTGCGATTTCATCGGCGAAGTCAGCTATGGAAGGTCCCTCGTCAACTCTTGGAGACGCACGCGGTACGGTTTATTCGATGGCAAACACCGAGGGCATCGGAGTTCATCATGCGACCTCAACCATTACCGCAACCGTTGACGCAAGTGTCGATTCGGCAGCAAAGTTCGGCGGAGCTCATGCGGCGAGCGGTCACCACCAGTCGAGCAATCAGTTGGGAATCATGCCAACCGGCAGCGAAATCATCGGCTACCAGGAGCTATTCCCTGAATCGGCATTCTCAGCGGATTTCCTTTCAACTGGCGGACTGAGTGGAACGTTTGCCTCGTCAACCGATATCTACGGAATGGGCATTCTGGGCCACGAAGCGGGAATGCAAGGTACCTATGCAACTCGCTTGGACGTTTCACTGGATGTCGATGGTACTGATGACTTGCTGCTCGGATTCTTTGATAACAATGCAACAGCAGATGGATTCAATGCCGTGCGAATGGTTGTTAGCGTCGAAGGCAATGTGATCCTGGACGAACGAGCAGGCAACCTGACCGAAGCCGATGGACTGTTCAATGATCACGTTTATTCGCTAGGCAGCCTGACTTCAATCGACGGCCCATTGGATCTGAAGATTGAGTGGTTCTCGAACATGTTGGCGACCGATGGATTCACAACACGATTCGTATTCGGAAACGGCTCGATTCCAATGGTGGGATCGTTCAACGCGGTTCCCGAGCCGGGCACCATGGGAATCATGGGACTATCGCTGCTGGCTTTGGCATTCCGCCGACGCCGCAAGTGAACAGTCGATTCAAAATCGCTGATTAGAAAATAGTAAAGGTCCTCGTATGAAACTCATGCGAGGACCTTTTTGCACTTGTTTGTGTGTTTAGAACGCTGTTCAGCTACTGCACAAAAAGGAGTGATGGTGTTACGAAATATCGACGCTCCGATTATTGATCGAGCCCACTTCCTTGTTGATTGAGCCTAAAGAACTCCTCGTCAAGTTTCGGGCGTTCACGCAACCCGCGTTGATATTCTTGTTCCCAAATCCAGCCGATCGCAGCGATTAAGCCGGTGTCGACCAATGAGTTGTAATGATTTCCTTCCTCGGCTTGATTGTAAGTGACGTTTTTTCCATACGTTCGCAAGGCATTGGCAAAATATTGCGAATGTGACACAGGCGTAATTTCGTCAACCCTTGAGTGAAAAATGAAGACAGGACAAGTAATGTTTTCTATTTTTTTTGTTGCGTCCGTTTCATCGAGCAGGCCTTGGATACGATCGCGATCAGCCTGTAGCAAAACATGACTACCTTCGCCGTCGAGCGGTTGAAGAGGTACGAATAATGGTGAAAGTGCCAAACAACCAGCCAATCGACTTTCTACTTCGGCAAGCCGTAACGCCAAATTTCCAGCACTGTTGTGGCCGGCAATGTAGATACGTGACTGATCAACCTGTTTGATTTTGGTGCGCGCGTATTCAAAGGCAATTCGAGCATTCGCCAATCCGGCTTCGGAATTGGAATACGCTTCAAACGATTTTACGATCGCACTCCATTTCGCAAAACCAAAACTGGTATGCTTTGGTGGAATCGCTCCGTCCACTGAAAAATGGACAACAATCATGTCATGAGCGATGAACGGTACGATTTCGTCGAAGTATCGTTTATCGTCCAATTCCACTCCGTGCAACAGTTCGCCACCTGATGGTGGAAGTAGTACGCAAGGCAATTTTTCAGGAAGCGGCTCCTCACGAACCTTCGTAAACTCTTTGTTTGATCTGTCTGGTGAAGGGAGATAGATTCGGATCTTCATTCGGCCGCCAGGTTTGTCGCCTGAGCTGGAGTCGCTTTTCCCAAAATCGGCGAGATAAACAACTGTATTGAATTGCGGCAACAAGTCAGTTTCGATCATGTCGGGAAGTTTCGGCATGATAAATTCCGGTCGATCTGCGACTGCTTCGGAGCCGCCGCTGCTGTTGGCGAGTCCCGATGGCGATTGTCCGCTTGGACCAGCACTTTGGGCAATGGAAGTTTCCGCCTCCGCCTTTTTCATGGGATTCAACACAATCAATGCGGTAAAAATAATTGCCAAGACGCCGAGCGCTGACAACGCAAAAACGACAACGTTCTTTAGAAGCAGTTGGTCCGGAGTAAGTGGACGAACAGGTTCGACGAAACTACCACTAAAATCGGCAACGGGAGGCGGTTCCGGCGCAATTGGTTTTTGAACAACGTCGAATGGGTCTTGCAATTTCCTTGATGGGCGACCTTTCGCCTTTTTGGGTTTCGCCGGAGCTCCCACGTGAACCTGTTGACTACAAATCCCACATTGAACCAGTTTACCGATGAAATTGGTGGGGATATCCAAGTTGTTTTTACACGATGGACATTGAATGCGGACAGCCATGATCAATCTCGCTGAATCTGCCTGGCAAAATGGGAAGTGTGCTTTGCACGCAAGGACACATTTGTCTGGTGCAATTATATCCAAAAAGGGAATTTAAGGCATCTTGACCTTTTACATCCGAATTACATTGTGAAATGAAATTGGTTGAAAATGTCTAATGAAAATGCCGCACCCACTGCAAATGACGAAATTCAAGTCGGCCATCGAACGAAGAAATTTGGGCTTCGGGTAAACTTGAAACCATCGCGGCAAAATTGCAAGCTGCGTGACGTGCAAATCTTGCACACTTACTGATTAGAAAGCACTCACTGAGCGTGCGTCCTGATAATGGCCGCTTCAATCTAACTGAATCATCCAATTTCAGAGAGCGATTTCCGAGCGCGAAAGCGGGAGTGCCTTTTCGTTTTGCTGGATTTTATTCCTGCTGGGGCCAATGACCACGGCGGCGTTGTTCGCAAACTATCTGAAGAGTAGATCCGTCGCTCCTATGGGACAGGCATTGACTAGTTATAATGTCGGCAGCCAAAAAAGTGTTCCAGGTAGCGAAAACCAGAATTTCACCTTTCCGTATTGGGAGTAACTCGACAAATGGTGGTACCTGACCGAACGGTCACACGCGTCGAATGGCGTGAACTGTTTCCATGGTTGATTCTTTTTCGATCATTCTCGATTTCAGCCAGTGTTACTGTCATTGCCTTTGCATTGTTGGGAGTGGTCGCGACTCCTATTGGATGGTTGCTGAGTGAAACTGCATTTTTGAATGATGACCTGCGAAACGAAGACGCGTACTTCAAGGAATTTGTCGAAACCAGTCGCAGTCCGTATCGCGGCGTATTTGACGCAAGTCGACGCGAAGCCAATTACGTCGAGATTTTTGGAGCCAAACTCTCGGGAGCACGCGCTGTCTATGAACGAACGGTAATGCCGTTTCGAATGATATTTCGAGGACGACTGGGCATTCGAAAGTTTTGGTATTTGGCCATGGGTTGCATCTGGACGATTATTGTCTGGTCGTTTTCGGGGCTATGCATTTCCCGTCACGCAATGCTGCGATATGCTCGCGATGAATCCATTCCAATCGATGAAACGTTTGATTTTGGATTGAGTCGATGGCCAGTTTGTTTGTGGGGTTTTGCAGCCTGCATTGGCTTAGCATTTCTATTGTGTGTGCCGATGGGAATGATCGGATTGTTGATGGCCTTTGATTGGAGTGCCTGGTTGGGCGGCATGTTGTATTTCATCGTCGCGTTATGCGCCATCGCGCTATCAATGTTGTTGTTCGGTTTAATGTTCGCTTGGCCGCTAATGATCACATCGGTGGCGGCGGAAAACCAGAACTCACTGGATGCCGTAACTCGAACGTTTGCCTACGTATACCAGCGACCACTTAACTACGCGATGTACGGCTTTCTGTCGCTGGTCTTCGGTGGCTTTTGCTGGTTGATCATCAGCCAAATTGCGAGCTCTGCGATATCGCTAGGTTTCTGGGGCACTTCTTGGGGTGCTAACGTTAGTGACGTTGAACGGATCGACCATTTCATTGGTTCCCGGTCCGTAATATTAAATCCGGCAGAGGGGGCAGAAACAGGCGATCCTGCACTTGCACCGGAACAACGTTCTGCTGGGTTGTCATTTGGCGTCAATTTGGTTCGGTTTTTTTGCGGCTTTGTTTCCACGATCGCCGTTGCCTTTGTCCATGGATTGTTCTGGACAATGGCGTCAGGGGTCTACCTGTTAATGCGCAAGGACGTTGACGAAGTGGAGTTGGATGAAATCTACCTCGATGAGGATTCGCGTTCGTACGAACTGCCGCCACTAAAATCGGACGAACACGGAATCCCGCAGATTCAGCCGCTCGACGAATATGAGCGTTTACTCAAGCAACGTGATGAAAATATTGACAACCTGGGCGAGTGATCGGAATGCACCAGGCCAGCGCATGATTGCCTCACAACAATGACCCTTTCATCAATTGGAAACTGAAAGATCAATATGGATTTTTGTGGCATGAATTCATCGTTTTTTTTGTTGGCTGAAAACGAGCACAACGTTTCACATTTAAATGTCGTCAGCCTGTTTGGTTTGCTTGTGATGGTAGGGCTTGCCTGGCTGATGAGTTCCCATCGATCGCGTGTAAATTGGTCTTTGGTGGTCAAAGGCCTGCTTTTGCAAGCGGTTCTCGCCGCTATTTTGTTTTCGTCACAGAATTGGACAATGGGCGGGACGTATGAGAACGGAATACTATTCTGGGCATTGGACGGATTCTTTGGCTACATCAAACAATGGACGGACGATGGGGCAAATTTTGTTTTCGCCGGCTGGGAAAATTCAAAACTTGGTGATGACAAATACTATAGGACGAATCCCTATTTTCTGATCCGAACGTTTGCGTTTGGCGTGATGCCAACCGTGATCTTCTTTTCAGCGTTGATGTCCGTACTTTACTATCTTGGAATCATGCAACGTGTCGTTCGCGGAATGGCATGGGTAATGCAGCGAACATTAGGGACAACGGGGCCTGAAAGTTTAGCATCTGCCGCCAATGTTTTCGTGGGTCATACCGAAGCTCCCCTCGTCATCCGACCTTACGTTGGCAAAATGACGATCAGTGAGTTGAACGCCCTGATGATCGGGGGGTTTGCTACGATCACTGGAGGACTGATGGCAGTCTTCGTAAGTTTTGGAGTCAGCGCAGGTCATCTTGTTGTCGCATCAATTGTTTCTGCTCCGGCGGCAATCCTGATTGCCAAGATCCTTCAGCCCGAGACAGAGCCCGTCGACGCGTCAGCGCCATTAGAAACTTCAAACGACCAAGCGGCAGTCAACGTAATTGAGGCAGCAGCAAACGGTGCCAGTGAGGGCGTAAAATTGGCGATTAATATTGTGGGAATGTTGATCGCATTTCTGGCATTGATCGCCATGGCCAATACGATGATTGGATGGATAGGCGAATTGGTTGAATCCATGATCAATTCAGGCAGAGGTTCCAGTCACCAAATTGACCTGCAATGGAGCCTGAGTGGATTGTTTGGATTGTTGTTTTTTCCATTGGCTTGGGTCATGGGCATTGAAGGTGGCGATTGTTTTGCTGCGGGCAATTTGCTTGGAACCAAGATCGTTTTAAATGAATTTGTAGCTTACTCCGACATGGGCGGCATTATCACGTCGATGCAGACGCCCGATTTTGATCCGAGCAAGCAGGTTTCATTGAGCGACCGTACGATCCTGATTTTGACTTACGCGCTATGTGGTTTCTCAAATTTTGGCGCAATTGGAATTCAGTTGGGTGGAATCGGTGCACTCGCGCCAGAACGACGTTCTGATTTGGCTCGATTGGGATTGCGCGCAATGTTTGGTGGAATGCTCGCTTGCTGCATGACCGCTTGTATCGCTGGGGCGCTCGACGGCGTTTTGAATTGATGAGCTAACGTCCAATCCACTTCGCGATTCGCCCATCGGCACCTGCTGCCCAGCCTGTTTGTGTTCCCGGAACAAAGGACATAGTATGAAATCCACCGTCGGAGGTTCGCGACCAATTTTGCCCATTGTCGGATGAGATGTCGGTGCCATTGGGGCCTGCCGCGATCAGCAAAAGGCCAGTTGGCGTCGCTGCTGCGACAACAATAGAACGATACCCTGACGGTCCATTTTCGGTTAGCAATTGCCAGGACTTTGCACCATCTCGCGAAATCATACAGGTTCCGTCAGGAGAATCTGGTTTCAAGTAGTCACCACCAACGGCAACAGCATGTTCGTTGTTTTTACCAAACGCTTGAATTGAGAAGATGCCTGACGATTCGTTAGCCGGCATCGGTGTTATTTCAACAGTCCAGGTTTTTCCCTGGTCGCCGCTGCGAACGACTTGAGCCATGCCGTCGGGACTTCCCCGACCGCCAAGGCCAATGAGCAACTCACCATCGTTCACCAACGTCAAATTGGTGCCGCTTGCCGCAAATCCACCGATGTCGTCGTTCATCGCTGGAGTAATTTGTGAATCGATTAGCGTCCAGGTTCGCCCGCCGTCAGTAGTGTTGGCGATCGTCAATTTATTTTCGAGTGGATCGCCCATCAACCATCCATCAATTCCGTTTGCAGCAAAGACAATTCCGTCTAGAAACGCATCGGGTTGCTCGTGTTCAAAGACGAGCTGCCATGTTTTTCCACCATCCTCCGTCCGGTAAAGTCGATCGAGTTCACCTGCTGACATGATGATGGCGTTGTCGGCATCCCAGGCGTGAATGTCGCGAAAGTCCATTGCCTCAGCCGCGTCAGGTCCCACTTTATTCCAAGTTTTTCCGCCGTCGGTTGTGCGTAGTACAGTACCTTCGGCACCAGAAGCCCAACAAACATCTTCGCTGACTGCACAGATCCCTCTCAAACTTGCCTTGCAACCGCTTTCTTGCATCTGCCAAACGTCGTTCGGGGCGACAGACGAAGGTTGAGCAAACGCCGGAACGATGCACCAACCTTGGGCCGCAGTCAAAACGAATAACAATGTTAAACAACGAACTTGAAAATCGCGTTTCATCAGCTGCAAACTCCTGGAATCGATGTCTCGGTAAAACTTTCTGGCTAATTAGAACTGACGCTTTTTATTCGTATTCGGAAATGATCTCGTTCAGTGTTTCATTCGCCTTTGGGCGTTGATACAGAAGACGCTGAAGCAACTGCGGAGAGCCTTGAAAGTCATCTCTGCGGAAGTGCCATTCGCGGTCCGTTGGAACGAGTTCGTCAAAGTAAGGCCAGGGTGCAAAGGGTTCACGGTTGAGTTCGTTTCTCAGACTGGCGGAATTCATGGTTACGTTTCCGGCACGCGGCGGAATGGGACCGGCCTCGATGCGATAACACCCATCCAAATTCTCGGGACGATACCCACCCACTTTGTTAACAATCTGGGCGATTTGATTCAATGAAAGATGCCGGGTACCGCCTAGATGCAGAAGGCCCCGTTGATTGCCCGCCAAAAGCTCTTCGCAAACTTCATTCAGACAATCGACATACGTTGGCGTTCTCACTTCGTCGTAATACAGCGTCGCAGGTTTGTCTTTTGCAAAACGAGCCTGGATCCAATCGATCGCACCGGCATGGCCGTTGAAACTGACACCCATGGGCAACGAAATTCTTCCGATACATGCGTCAGGTCGTTCCGAAATGATCAGCTGTTCGGCTTCAACCATCGTTTGACCGTAGACCGTAACCGGATCAGCAGGGTGAGACTCGATATGATTACCGCCGTGGGTTCCCGAATAAACCAAATCGATCGAAAGATGCACGAAGCGGATGTCTCGACCACGCATTGCCTTCAACAGGTTTTCGATCGTACGAACATTAACCGACCGCGCCATTGTCGGATCCAGCTCACAGGATTTCAGCGCACAGCTACCACCACAATTCAGTACTGATCGAAAACGCCCGCAAGCGATGAGGCGTTCGATTTCCGCTTCGTTCTCGAGATCGACGGCGACGATTCCGGCACCATCCAATGGCCAATTGTTTGTGGGGCGTTGTCCGACAACACGATTTCCATATCGTTGACGAAAAAACGCAAAGGCATTCAAACCCGAAACGCCGGCAATCCCGGTGACCAGCAACGGAAGACGACCGGAACGCATCAAATACGCCGGAAGCGTTTGAGAATCCAAAGGGATGGAGTCTACGTTGACTCTGCCCGGTTGAAACGGTGCGAACAGCGACGTGTCCTTTCGATGCAGAAACTGAAAACGACCATTTTACCCAAACCGAACGGGAATCAAAACGCGGGGCCGACTACTGGACGTTCTCTTTTGAGTCCCACAAAATTGTAATCATGATTCGATTCACGACAAAAATCTGTGGGATTACGAACGTTCACGATGGACTTGCAGTTGCTGAATGCGGTGCGTCGGCGATTGGACTCAATTTTTATGAACGTTCACTGCGGTGCGTAAGCCAAACAGTCGCCGCGGTGATTGTCTCCGAAATTCGTTCGCAGTTTTCAAATGTCCAAATGATTGGGCTGTTTGTGAACGCTTCTTCGGATCAAATTCGCGAAAAGTCCGATTCAATCGGCTTCGACGCAATTCAACTGCACGGTGACGAACCTGTTGAAATTGCAAACGAACTTGCTGGACTCGACATTATTCGAGCGGTCCGCGTTTTGGGAAGCGATTTCATCGCTGCAAAACAAGAAATCCAACGATGGCAAAATGCTGGAGTCACGGACTTTTTGCTTGACGCCGGTGCGCGTGGAACGTTTGGCGGAACCGGTAACCAACTTGAATGGAGCAAACTGGTTGATGAGTTCGGAGAGTCTTGTCAAGAATTGATTTTGGCTGGTGGACTTACCCCAGACAATGTCGAAGAGGCGATCCAGATTGTACGGCCGAAAGCAGTTGATACGGCAAGTGGCGTCGAAGGACTGCCGGGCAAGAAGGACCCGAAGCTGGTCAAGGATTTTGTTGCCGCGGCTGGTCGCGGGTTTGAGCGGTCGATCAATTCAGCCTGACGCACGATGCCCCCCAAGTTATCTTGAGATGCCTGCACTGTCAGTTGTAATAGCGTTCTCTGGACTACTCTTGTTGAACGCTAGCGGAGTATTACGACGCTTGGAGACTTCTTGATAAAATATGACGGTTAAAACGGTTTTCCTGAAAATTAAGGTTTTGCCGCGTCGATAATTCCGCTATTAGTCCGTCTCCGAAACGGCGTTTGCGCCGTGGACAGCCTCACACAAGTGGATGAATCATCAGGAGTTATGACGTGCGTGTATTCCCCAGACTTTCGAAATCTCGTTTGAAGTTGTTTGGTGGAAGTCCTGAGCCCGCACCTTCCAGCGGCAAACCTCGGGTATTGTTTGTGTCGCACGAAGCGACCCGAACGGGCGCTCCGATGATCATATTGAACATCCTGCGGCACTTCAGCAAGAACTGCGATATCCAATGTGAAACGATTTTGCACAACGGCGGACATATTGCTGGCGACTTTGCAAAAGTTTCAAAGGTCGATTGCTTGAATTTGCCGCGCAAAGCTGGCGATGATCTGAAGAAACGCGTCCAAAAGGTGATCCAGCGCGAGAAGGACAATCGACCGGTCCTTGCGATTTGCAACAGCATGGAATCGCGATTCATTGCGGAGGAAATTTCGCAATACGATATCCCTATGCTTTATTTGGTTCACGAATTGCCTTCGAGCTACTCCGAACAGGACTACGAAAGCGTCTATCAATATGCTGATCGCGTGATTTTCCCTGCCAAGGCGGTTCGTGATGCGGCGAATTCAAAAACACGTTTGCCGGAAGGCAAGTCGGTCATCTACCCTCAAGGGCTTTTGAACGAAAAGTTTGGAACCGGAATTGATCGTGAATCAGCACGTGCCCAAATTCGCAAAGAGTTGGAATTGCCGGAATCTTCCGCGGTTGTTCTGGGTTGCGGCACGTTGGACTTGCGGAAAGGGATCGATCACTTTGCGGCGGCCGCACGAGAGACGATTTATCAAATGGGAAGCGACCGTCCAGTGCATTTCGTGTGGTTGGGAGAAGGGCCGCGCTGGACCCATTCACCGTTCCACTACGTCAAATTGGACTTGGAAAAGTCGGGCATGACACACCGCGTTCACTTTGTCGGCGAACGCGCAAACGTTGAGCCATTTTTTATGGGCGCGGATTGTTTCCTGATGTCGTCACGAGTCGATCCGTTTCCTTGTGTGATCCATGAGGCGATGGCAGCTGGTCTTCCGATCATTGCGTTCGAACGCAGTGGAGGTGCGGTGGAAGCAATCGAAGGTGGCGCAGGAGTTGCCATTCCATACGCAGACTATAAACAAGTTGCCAACACCATTCGGTTGTTGATTAATCAACCCGAAATTGCACAATCGATGAGCCGCATCTCCCAAGATCGGGTTCGACAAAAATACTGCTTTGCGTCGTACTCGGACCAGATCATCGAGTTGGCCGAACAAGTTTCGCGAACTTCGATGCGAAAAATTGCACAATCCCAGCCAAACGTCGAACGGCGGGCTGCGTAACAATTGTCTGCGATGGCTGCGGCTCAGACGAAACCGTTGGGTTATTCCTCTTCGTAGACGCGAATTTCAACCTTGCGGAAGTCGATTGGATGGCTTTCGGATTGCAATGAGATCGAACCGCCGTGAAGCTGTAATCCGTCTCGAGACTCAAGCAAGTGTTTCGTGTTTTTGTCACCCGGATCCAACTGGGGTTTCGTGTATTCCAAAACCACCTCGCCATCGATCAAATGGCGAATGACCTCATTCCCTCGCACCTCGATGGTTACCGTTACCCAGTCCTCGCCATGATATGTTTTCGACTTTGAGTCGATGCAATGCCGCGTGTACAGCTCATTGTCGATTACAACATGGGTTCCGGGCGTGCATAGATTGGCGTTGTGGCGAGGATTGCTTCCGTCACCGCCCAGCAGTTGAACCTCAATTGATACAGGAAAGTCCTGATCAACCGTCATCGTCTTGGGAGGCTGCCCGTGAATCATGACACCACTGTTTCGCAATGCCCACCCCGGCCCACCGGGACATTGCTCGCCGACGAAACGGTATTCCACGCGAAAATCGTAGTTGCTGTATTCCGTTTCGTAAAACAGGTGGCCAAAGCGTTCTTCAAATTTTTCGTAAGCATCATAACGAACCTTGATCAGACCATCTTCGACCCGAAACGTATTGCCGAAATTCTCGCCCAGCTCGTGATAGCGAATCTTGGGCGTCCACCCCGACAGATCCTCGCCATTGAACAGGGAAGTCCACTCTGGATTTGACTTTTTTGTTTTAGGGTTAGTTGATTCAGCCGTGTCGCTCGTAGCGTCTTGTGCGAACAAACTGGTGCAACAAATGACACCCAAAACGACGATAGACACAGCCGTGAACAGTCGACCTGCTTGCATTTTTCGCCCTGCTTAAAAAGGAAATTGATAGCACCAATATCGTATCAGAAAACAAAATGCGGAAGGTGTTTTTTAGAGATCTGAATTCTTGGGAATTCTGCAACAACGAGGAAGAGTCTGAACTCTTGGGAGTTCAGCTACCAATTGGAGGGATCTGAATTCTTGAGAATTCAGCTACGCACCGGTAGCTACGCGCGGAATTCCCTATTTCGAACTTGCCGCAGCCTGCGAGAATCGCTACCGTCCCGGTGTTTAAAATACTGGGAGTACTATTGCGCGCTGATTGTTCAGTTCGCAAACGGAAAGGAGTCCAGGGAAATGACTCGAATAGGAATTTTGATTTTTGCCGCTTTCGCCGCGATTCAATTCGGGGGCGCTACAGTGAGTTTTGCTCAGATCGTTTCGACGACGGAGGGGGCAAGCGAACAAGAGATCGCGTTGCGATTCGTCGACTACGAACGCCGCCTGAATGCGATTCTGAAGACACGACGGGATGAAGAGAAGCAGTTTGTGGCCGCGGTACTCTTGCTGGTCAAAAACGGTGACTTGGAAGAGAAATTGATCGAGACAAGTTACAAATGGGTGATGAACAAACGCCCCGACACCAAATATCCGTTTGTTTACTTCGAACGAGTACTGAGGCTTCAAGCTCAGAAAGAAGGGCTTTCGATTCCGGAGTTTGATTACGCGATTTACAAGACAAAGGTGGTTCGAACGCCGTAAGCGAATCGGAAACTGCCCGGCTGCTCACGCAGCTCGGCTCACGGCTAGAACAACAGGTGCCCGGCTGCTCACGCAGCTCGGCTCACTGATTGAAACCAAATTGTCCGGCTGCTCAGGCAGTTCGGCTCACCAAACAAAAAAAGCCGAGGCGAAACACCTCGGCTTTTTGAATTTAGTTCGTAGTCAACCAAATGAGAGACTAGTCCCACCACCATTGGCTTTCGTCGAGTTCAGGCATTTCAACTTGTTGACGAGCTGTTTCAACATCACTCATCTTGTCGCGTTGAATGTTTTCGTCACGCAATGCAACAAAGGCCTGGATATTAACGCCACCGCCAACAGGAGTTGAAAATGCTCCGTCTTTCCACACAGCAGTTACTACAGGCTCAACCTGAGTTGGTTCATTGTATTTTTCGGTTGGGAACTGAGCCTCGTCACCGAAGAAGCTCATGTCCCAATTCGCCTTCTCGTACAGTCCAGCCTTTTGAATGAACGCTGCTGCAACCGACAAGTCGATCAGGTTACGCAACTCGCCGTACACGGTCATTTTCGCCGAAAGCTTGTCGTAGTTCTTGGTGAACGAACCAGCGAACGTGCGAGCAGCTTTGTTGGCTCCCTTGGCGTTCGTGATTTTCTCACCGTTTACGATTCGATCTTGCTCAGCCACCAGCTCAACGCCGCTACCAGACAACATCATTGATGTTTCATCGGAACTCAAGGCAACGCCGTCATAGTTAGGTTGGAAATACCATCGGTTAAGTGCATCATTGGCAACCATTGGCATGTTCTCAACGTAAGTCGTGATGCGGACAGGAGTTGATTGCAATCCCATGCCGATCAGTTTCATACGATAGTCAGCCTCAGTCAAAACCTGAGCAAATCGTGTCTTGGGCGAAACACCGTTCAAAACGATGTTCTGCAATCCCATTGCTTCTTTCATCTTTTGAGCAATCAGGTTTTCATTGCCCGGAATGCTTTGAGGGTTTTGTTGAAGTTGAGCTGCAAATTGACTTACTCGCTCTGAACCTTCTGCCGTTGGATCGATTGAGACCGAGATAACTTTGGATGGACGGCCGTTGGGAGCAAATGCTCGCAAGGCAACAATCAAGTCTTCCAAATGAATGGTCGATTCGCCTGATTCGGTTCCGACAACACGGTTTTGCGAGTTAACGAAGTATCCTTCTGCAGGACCTGCGATTACAATGTCGTCACCCATGTTGAAAACGTGAGTGATCCGTGTGATTCCGGCAACGAACTGCATGTCAGCTGGAAGCTGGCCGCCGTTTTCCATAGCTTTCTGAACGGCCGACTCCAATCGCTTCAGCGAAACCTTTCGCAATTGACTTGGGCGTTGGATATCGGTGTTAAGGCTATCTTTGGCTGCACGCGCCAACTCACGATCCATACGGCCGGTGTTGTCAACAAACGCCCGAGCGCTCAAAACGCCATTGGCGTCGACATCGATTCCGCCGAACTGTGACGTTGTGCCAGTACCTTGGGCGCAAAGATGATTAGTTCCCAAAATCGCTGTCGTTGCAAACACAGCCAAAGCGATTGCGAAAAACCGTTTGTTCATTGTCGAACCTTCAAAAAATATGTTCCGAGTATTCTCGATCGAATTTAGGCAAATTGATCACGCGAAAACCGCCACATCAACGGGAATCAAATCCACATTCTGACCCAGTCGAGTTGCCCCCATCGACTGCGTACTGTGACTTCGCAGGTTTGCCAAATGCACCGATTTATACTAATTGGCAGTTTCCAATTATTCAAGAAAAACAAGCCTTTTCGGAGGCTTCCTTCAAATTCGGACACAAATCGCAGGTGACGCGTCCAAATCGGTGAATCGTAGGAGTTTTGTTGGAATTTAGGACGCCCCTGCCAGTTATCTCTGGGGCCGCCAGCGTGAGTTCTTTGACGATTTTTCCGAATTTTGTCGTTCTGAGGTCGGTTCCACGCCCTTGAGCTCGGCGATTTGTTCTTTTTCGAAACTTGATTTTGATGGGGTGCTATTCCAAGCAACGTCAGTTGAAATGTCGGCGAAACGACCATTTGCGGTTTCTTGACGTATGAAGACTACCAAGGGAGTTCCGGGCTCTGGGGCATTATTCCAAGGCACAAAGAGCCGCATTTCCATCTTTCCACGATAACTGCGTACGCCGCGTTGAACTTTGACGCGATCGAACTCCCAAAGGCCAAGGCGTTGGCTTCCAGCAGAGAGACTTGGGTCCATCAGACTGACTTGGAGTCGTTCTGGCGCGATGTATTGTTCGTCGACAGGTAACGAAAGCATCAGACCATCTGGTTCAGGATCGTCATCATTATTGACAGGATGAGCCCGCAACTCCGATTCGCCGTCAATAAGCGTCGTGCTTAACTCACGTTCCCCAGCATGATCGATCTCGTCGAGCAGCATGCCCGCATAGTCTTGACCGGAGGAGTTCAGGGGGCGGCGGCTACCCGTTTGCGTGGCATCGAGGGGGACATCCAACTCGATTGGTTCTGGGGAATCCGGATCGGTGATCTCAATGGGCGTGTCGCCTGGAGCAATTTCCAGACTGGGCGAATGATTGAATGTTGAACCGTACTCATGCCACGCACCGCAGTCATCACAATAATATGTATCAGCTGAGATCGTTGAGTTCGTATCAGCAACGTCGCCGCAACGGCTCTTCAGGGAATAGTAGCGGTCTTCGAGTTCCAGGATTTCCGCTCGCAACAATTGAATCTCACGTCGCGCACCGGGATCTGCATTGCATCCAGTAAACGAGGCGGACAAAACGGCGATCACCAATGGGCAAAAACCAGCCAACGCGCCAAAGCGGACTGATTTTGCCGAAATGATTCGAAACAGATTTCGTGAGGCCGATTGATTGCTCATCGAGTCTGACATGAGACCGATCCTAAGTCCTTGCGTAGATTCCCCCCGAAATATCAGAAGGACTTTTCGCGAAAAACTTGTTTCAATTCAATGCCAAACCGGCCCGCTAGCATTTGATGTAAGTGTTTAATCGATCGCAAAACGAAGTCGTTGAGACCGAAGTCGAGCTTCAACTAGCTATTGTTGATTGTCGACTCGAGATGAACCTCGGACTTGAGCGAGTTGGTGATCAAGCAAGTTTGCTCAGCTTTCTCCAAAAGTCGTTGCGCGCGACCTTCATCGGCATCGGCTGGGATAGTCAACGTTGCGTGAACATTGAACTTCGTGAACATCATCTCTCGTTCGACGCGATCCAATGTTCCTTCGACGCGAACCTCCAGATTATCGAACGCAAATTTGGAGGCAGCTGCAATCGCCCGAAACGACAGGATGAAACAATCGGCAACAGCCGCTGTCAACAGATCCTCGGGAGACCAGTGATCACCAGGGCCGCCGAATTGCGCTGGCGGATGCGATTGAAGGTCGTGAAGGTTCTCGCAACTCAACAATACAGCTCCATCGACAGTTGCCCGACCACAGATCTCATATTTATGCGGAAAGTTCACGGTGATTCCCTTTGTTTTGTCGTTCAATGAAACAGAAGCCGCGACGAATGTTCCCCGAGGCAGTAACCAGCTCCGACGAATTTACCGCAGGAATATGAAATAAAAAACGCGGCAAGTTGCCGCGTTTCGCGTCGATTTTCAGCTATTTCAACGGAACAACGCCCGCTCTATAGCTGGGCTTCTTCCATGGAAGAAACTACTCGGTCGATCAACTGATACGATTTCGCTTCCTCGGCCGACATGAAGTTGTCTCGATCCGTATCCGCTTCGATTTTCTCAAGCGTGTGCCCGGTATGTTTGAGCATGATCTCGTTCAAACGCTTCTTAACCCGCAGCAGCTCCTTGGCGTGAATCATGATCTCTTCAGCTGTCCCTTGCATTCCAGCAAGAGGTTGGTGAATCATGATGGACGCATTGGCAGGGCAAACCGCTTGCCTTCAGCAGCACTGCAGTCAACAACAGTGCACCCATCGACGCGGCCTGACCCATGCAGTAGGTGCAGACGTCGCATGTCAGAAACTGCATCGTGTCGTAGATTGCCAGTCCGGCCGTCACGCTTCCACCTGGAGAATTGATGTACAGGTGAATGTCCT
The DNA here is from genome assembly GCA_041399045.1 of Pirellulaceae bacterium. GTDB lineage: Bacteria > Planctomycetota > Planctomycetia > Pirellulales > Pirellulaceae > BJ22. Next base: position 163,219 of record JAWKTO010000005.1, read on the forward strand.
TCTTGGGATCTTCCGATTGCAGAAACAACATTTGTGCAACCAGTGAGTTGGCCAAGTCTGCAGTGACCTGTTGCCCAAGGAATATGATCCTGTCTTTCAAGAGCCGACTGTAGATGTCGTAAACGCGTTCGTCACGACCAGTATTGTCGACAACATAGGGGACGTAAGCCATTGTTTCGAAAACTCCAATATGAGATTGTATTGCGTTTGAATTTGAATTCATTTCGCGTGGCGTAGCAGAAACTGAAATCAATCAGCGAATGCCACGGGGCCACTTACGCATCTGCGTCTTCTTGATCTTGCTTCTTTGTAATTTCGTCAACGAGCCCGTATTCTTTGGCAGCCTCAGCCGTCAAGAACAGGTCGCGATCCATGTCCTTTTTGACTTGGTCCGCAGTCTTGCCAGAGTGCTGCGCGAGGATCTCGTTTAGCGTTTCGCGATTCCTCAGAATCTCAGAGGCTTGATCTCAATATCGCTGACCTGACCGCTCACGCCGCCATACGGCTGGTGGATCATGACGCGGGAATGCGGAAGTGCAAAACGTTTGCCCTTGGTGCCGCCCGCAAGCAGAACTGCTGCACCGCTGGCTGCCTGCCCCACACAGTAGGTCGCAACCGAGCACGTCAGAATCTGCATAACGTCATAGATCGCAAGTGTCGCGATGACGTCACCGCCCGGCGAGTTGATGTAGAAGTGAATGTCCTTCTTCTTGTTCTCGCTTTGAAGGTAGAGCAACTTCATTACGAGTTCATTCGCGTTACCTGTGTGAATTTCGCCTTGCAGAAAAACAATGCGGTTTTCGAGCAAAAGGTCGCCCAACGTCATTTGGCGTTGGCGGGCATACTGATTGGAAGCGTATGAGTTGGAGATTTTTCCAACTTCGTTGCCACCCAAGGTTGGAAGGAAACGGGTCATTTCCATTAATCGTTCCTTTGAAAATCGATGATCAAATATCGAAAACCAGTTGACTGGTGACTTGCACATGCAGGCCATCCATGATGGAATCAATCGCACAAACAATCATGCTGTTGAAACAATGTCGTGTTGTGCTCACGATTTAAATATACGCTTCTTTGGCCTAAAGCCAAAGGTCAGGTTGTCGACGCAATAGTGACTACGGCAAACAGAGCAAATAGGGCATTTCAGATAGTCGAGAAAATGTCCATTTGACGAAGGGATTGCTCCCACCAAATTGAGCCTCGCGAAGGGCGAACCTTGCCGCCCTGATCTGGTTACAGCTCGATTCATGAATTTGGTTGGACTAGGACGGGATCAAAAAAAAGAAGCCGCGGCGTTGCAACTGTCATTGCATCTGCCGCGGCATCTGGATTGTTCAACCGGCGATAAAGTAGTCTGCAGGCAGAAAGTTAGTTGCCCTTCGAGTCCAAACCTGGAATCTTCGCTTCTGGCTGTTGTTCGTACTTTGCCTCTGGAATGTCGGCTTCGACCCGACCAGAAATTGCTAGTTCAACCGCTTCCACCGTTCGCTTCGCTGGCAAGTCGTATTTGGTCGCTTTGAACTTCGCTTCTTTTTCGATCAACTCGATGACCTTGCGTTCAATGATCATGTTACGCATGACATCGATTTGCCCCGATTTCTCTAATCGCGAACGAACGCGTCGAGGCGAATCTCCGCTGGAAGCCGCGATTCGAGCAATTTCCAAATCGTAGTCCATTGGTTCGTCTTCGACTTTTTCTTGCTCGGCAATTCGCTCCAGAATGAAGTGTTCTTTCAGCAGCGTTTCGGTGCGAGCCATCGAGTCCTGACGCAGCAGGTTCTCACGCGCCTTGATTTCGTCGGGAGAGAAACCGCTCGAACGAAGCTCCATCAACGCGCGGCTCAATTCACGACGGAACTGGCGTTTGAGGAGATCCGGTGGCAACTCCCAATTCGCAGACTCGGTCAACATCGAGCTGATCTGATTGCGAACTTGCTGACGCTGTTCGTACGACAGCTGCTGTTCCAAAGAGGACTTGATGCCCTCGCGTAGTTTTTCTTCGGAGCTCAAACCGTAAACTTCGGCCAATGCTTCCATTCCGATTTCTTCGATACGCTTGACATCCAGAACCTCGAATTCCAAATTAAGCTCTTTGCCTTGCAATTCGGCGTCGTCTGCATGGTCACTTACTTTGTAAGAGGTCGAGAATTTGTCGCCAGCCTTTTTACCAACAACCAATTTGTCGAAGTCAACAATCTTGCCGTCATTGAACGACACCTCGGGCATCACTGCGATTGAAACTTCGTCGTGCGAAGCAACTTGTTTGCCGTCCAACGTGGCAACGATATTGCAAATGATCTCGTCGTCCAATTTGGCTGCTTCTTCGACGGGGACCAAATCGGAGTTTTCCTGAATCAACAATTTCAGATATTGATCGATATCTGCGTCGGAGAAATCTCTCTCGGGTCGTTCGATTTCCAGTCCTTTCCAGTTCGGCATTTCGAATTCCGGACGAACCTCGATATCGAATTCGTAGGTCATTGCGCCCGATTCGGGAATGTTCACTTGATCGTAGTCCAGGTCCGGCTCGCTGATTGCCGAGAAGTGACTTTCGTCATTGACTTGAGCCAGGCTGTCCATCAACAACGAGCCTTTGACGCGGTCCTCGATTTGACGACGGAACTTGGATTCGACCAATTTGCGAGGCAGCTTTGCCGGCACGGAAACCGGGAACTTCGGCGTGCGGTGTCAATTCATCGAATTGTTTCTGGAAGTAACGCTCGATATCTTCGCGAGGAATCGTCACCTTGACGTGTCGCTCACACGCACTCGTTTCCTTGACCTCAACGGAAAGGTCCAATTTGTTCAGCTCGACATTTTCTTCCAATGGCGACGTTTCAGTGTTCACTAACGAATCCCCGACAAGTAACAAAATTTATGGCCAGCCAATTTTTCCAGGCTCGAAATGCTGAATCGTCGCGTGCAGGATTTGCCGCGTGCCGAATCGCCGCGTACGTTTCGCGGTTCGCAGGCCATTTAACTGATTTTTCGTGATGCCATACATTTCAAGTGCTATTCGCAACCGAAGATTGGAATTTGACGGCACCGAATCTAGATGTACAGCGTGGGGCTTATTCTAAGGTTTTTCCAACAGTTTTGGCTAGACCGCAATGCAATTTGGCAAGTTGGTATGGAGAAGTCTTTTCAGCCTGTATACCGTGTTGCAATTAGCCGATGGACGAAGATTGCCGTTTACCAAAATTTTTAAATGTCACCGCCAACAAAAAAACGCCTTAGGCTCAATTACCCAAGGCGTTTTTCGATTGAGAGCGGGTGATCGGGCTCGAACCGACGACAATCACGTTGGCAACGTGATGCTCTACCAACTGAGCTACACCCGCAAATTGACTTATTTTGACTGATCGTCGTTTTTTGACAAAAACCTGAACTGATTGTGGGGCCAAAGACCAAAATATTCCGACGAATTTGCAATTTGTGACGTAGATTATACAAACGGCTCTGTGGGTTGCAAGGTGCTTTTTTGCAGCGAACCGAGCCGTTTGTTGCTTTCCCTTGCTCCCCTCGGTAGACTAACGACCGTATGGGTGCGAGGTTCGATAGCTTTCGCCAAAACTATTGGATTCTTGTCCTCGTATCCCATCCACACTGATGTTCTCTGGCATATAGATACGGACGTTGTCAATCTAACTTTCGACTGCAAAAAACTTTGGCCCTATGTCCAAATGTTAAATCGGGAGGAACCGAATGTTAAACGCCAAACTGATTGTGATCGGCGGAGAGGCCAATAACCAGGTCGTTAACCTGAACCTGCCAGCGACCATTGGACGCAGCAAAGACGCGTCATTGACAGTGCCCCATGCGCTTGTTTCCCGGCTGCATTGTGAAATCCGGGAGCGGGACGGCATTTTGGTGGTCAAGGACTTGGAGTCATTGAATGGCACCTATGTCAACAAATTGAAAATTCAGGACGAGCAACCATTACTCCCTGGCGAACTGTTGACGCTGGGCAGCGTCACCTTTCGCGCGGACTATGTGACCGAACCAGCCCAACAGGCTACGACAGATTCATTCGGAACAACCAAAAGAGAAACGGTTCAATTAAGCCCCTCGAAACGCCCCGTCGACGCCAAAGACGCCACCGTCCCGGCAGAAGAAATTGGGATCGCATTGAATCCAATAGCCGCTCCACCAAACGCAAAACCTCGCCAATCCAATCCCCCGAAGCCGCGTGAACAGGTGAAAACGGTCAGCGATTCCGCGATCGATTTTGAAGAAATCGGTATCGGCAGTCCCGAGAAATCAATTTCATTGAGCGGGCTGGATTCACTTCCCGCGGCGCGACAGAATATGAGCTTCGTTGGTGGGTTCGAAGAAAGTCGATCAGATTCAGACGTTGACCTCGACGCCTTGGGACTGCAGCTCGGAAATGACGATCGGCCATCTGACGACGTCGACCTGAATGCGTTGAATTCATTCATCAAAAAAAACAAAAAGTAAAATTCTGTCATTTGGGCCTACGCCAAATCTGACAGACCTCATTCTGAACATTTGGCGATTTGGGAATCAATGTCTCAATCTACTCATCCTGATCAAACGTTAATCGAACGAATTCGCAGTGGAGACGTCGATGCTTGGGGGGATCTGGTCGGCAAATTTGAAGGCCGTTTGCTGGCTTACGTCCAAAGCCGTCTGACGAACCGTTCTGCGTCCGAGGATATTGTTCAGGAAACGTTCATTGGCTTTTTGAATAGCTTGCCAAACTTTGACGGAAAACGTTCGCTTGAAAATTACCTGTTCTCGATTTGCGGTTACAAGCTGACGGATTATCTTCGGCGCGAAGGTCGTCGTCCCAAGATCCCGCTGTCGACTGGTCTGGATTCCGGCGGAGAATGGCAAATCCCGGGTTTCGAACGCGCGGCAAGTAGCATTGCTCGCAGCAAAGAAAGAAAAACAGCCGAACGTGACGCACTGGTCGAAGCACTCCAAGACCAGGCCTCCAAGTGGATGGAACGCGGCGATTGGGACAAGATCAAGTGTATCGAGTTGCTTTTCGTTCGCGGATTGGCCAACAAGCGTGTGGCCGCTATCTTGAATCTGACGGAACAACAAGTTGCCAATTTTAAATTCGACTTTCTATCTCGAACGCGTGCGCTGATCAAACGACAAGGCCTTGAGCACGATTTATTTCCAGAACTGTACGAAGACGAGTAGGTTTCTGGCTCCAATGCGTGGGAGCCAGGCGGTCCAAGTACTCGTTTCGAATTTGGTTACTCGATTGGCTTCAAACGCACGCTGCGAAGTTTCATCAACGGACCCGTTGTCTTTTGATTCACAACGGTCAACAAACTCTCGCCTTCTGGTAATTCCAATTCACCCACCTCAAACCATCTGAAATCTTCCCAGCTACCCGTCGACGGAATCGTAAAATCGCATTTCGAATTAGTCGCGGATTCAGCAGCCTCCAGAATAATACCTCCACTTCCATTTGCGTTCTCGGGTGAACACGCCACCAGAATTTCCATTCGATACTTTGTTGCCGCAGAACTGCGGAGCTTCCACTCCGCGAAGTCACCGGAGTTCCTCCAATATCCAACACAGTCGAGAGCGGCCTCGAATTTCAAGGCTTTACCTCGCAGCTTTGCACTTTCGCCGCTCAAGACAGTGGCGTCGCTTGCTGAAATCGCGACCGTCTCACTCCTTCCAGCGCCGACCCGCATCGATCGTTTCAAATCGTCAAGGTAGCGTTCGTAAACCTCCCTCGGCGTGCAGGCGTGTATTTTGCAAATGGATGCAGCGAAGCCGACAATCTCGCCCATCGTGCCGCACGTTTTCATCACGCGAACAGCCCCTAGCCCCTCATGGGTTACACTGATATCGCGTCCCGCCATGAACAGGTTGTTGATGTTGCGACTGTAAAGGCAACGATAGGGCGCCCAATAGGGACCTTCATACGTGTACCCTTCGCCATGCGTGAACGTCGCCAAAACTTCATCACCCGCCTTGTGACCTGCCGAGTAGTCGGGATGCGGCGAATGCGTATCGATCCCCCACGTGCATTGGAAAACACCCATCGACCCATTCCCGACCTGTTCGAAAATCATCGGCACTGAGCACAACATCTCCCATCAAGCGGCGTGACTCTCGTTTGCCCGCGACATAGGCCACCCAATTCAAACGGTGCGCCGGGTAACGCTTCTCGACATTCTTGATCGTGTCCCAGGCCCCATAGGCAGCGCGAAAATTCTGGTCTCGAATGCGTTCCATATCGGCAATCGGATCCAAATCAAAACCACTCTCCCAAAACCAGTTCCCCAAGCTGATTGGAGTTCCTTGATTGTCTGGCGAAACGGTCTGAGGCCCATCGGTCCTGCCGGGAAACGGCTTGTCATGAAAGTCGACGGCCCAAGGGCAACGGGGAAACGCGGCTTCTTCGCACAATTGATCCACTTCCGCTTCCAACAAATCGTCTTCCTCGCAAAGGCACTGAATGTTCCAAAGGTTGCTGGCTCCCATGTGCCCAGTTGGTGTTTGTTCGAAATCGGCACCTGCCAGAAACCCCAACGTTCCATCTCCGGTGCAATCGACGAAGGTATTGGCGGTCAGCTCAATCCGCTTGCCCGATCGCGTGTTCTGGCAACGGACGCTTTGAATTTTTGCATTGGCAACATCGCAGTGATTCATTCGAAAATTGAGAAATAGTTTCAGGTTGGGTTCGGCCTGAGCCAACATCATCTTGCGTTGATCATCGAAGACCTCGGGGCCTTGTGCGTTCTTTGAATCAGCTCTGCGATCCGGCATCATTTCCATGACAACATCGCCAACTCGATAGAACGGTGCGAGATTCACATGCCCCTCGGGCCAAACGCGCACCTCGGAGCTGCCGTTTCCCCCGAGCACGGGTCGATCCTGAACCAACGCCACACTCAGCCCTTTTCGAGCTGCTGTGATTGCAGCCGCAGTCCCGGCAAAGCCACCGCCAATGACGACGACGTCGAACTGTTCCGGGACGATTTCCGAATCAAGTACTCCAAGCTGTCGATTTCGAATCGCTTGAATACCTTTGAGATCGCTTGGCGGAACGAATTCCGAATCGCGACTGAATATCAGCGCATCACAGCGCCCATCAAATCCCGTTAGATCATGCAGCGCAATCTCTGCGACTTTACCAACAGCAACCGTTCCGCCATCCTGCCAATGCCAATCCTCGCCTTCTGTACCAAACGTTGCATCGAGTGGTTGCCCATTGATCAGAATCTGAAACTTCCCTGGCGATCCCTCCACCTTCCATGGCGCAACCCAGTCACGCGTCCGGGCCCAAATCCGATACTCGCCTGGCTCCGGAAAAGTGACCGTGGTCTTGGCATCCGCAACGAGTGTCCCCATGCCGTGGGCGAGAAGGAACGGAGAGCCCATCAGGTCCATGAACTGAGAGTCGTTGAACCAGCCACCATACGAATCAAACGCTTCACATTCAACCAAAACGGTCTGGCCGCAGGCCGTTTTTTCAGCCCAGATAACCAACGCCAAAAAAACGGCAACAAAACAATAGTACGGGTTCTTCATGGAAGCCTCATTGAAACTCGTCACGAATATTTGCGAACGACGCTTTGAGTGACGCGGTCGATCAAATTCAACCACTCGCCACCGTACCCCACACCCGAATCAATTGGTAGTGGACGAGGCTACGAGTCCCAACGGCAATGGCTTCTGTTTAGCGTAACGATGAAACGCTACTTTCGCTGAAACGAAAGGCGACTATGCGCCCGTGATATTCTTTTTTCAATTCTTCGTGGTTTGAAAATTCCGTTCCCGATTTTTGGGAATACCATGCGACAATCGGCCACTAAGTGTCTGGCAGTGGACGCGGCTACGAGTCCCATCTGCAATTGCTTCCGTTCGGCGAGACGCTGGCACGCTACTTTAGAAGTAGCAAAAGGCGACGATTTTGAAAGCCATGCGCGATCAAGGACCTGACTACCGTTCTCGAATGGTGGCTGTAAACGTCACGACGCCAATGCTCGGATTGGGAGCGATCAGGAAGTCCACAACGGACTTCTCCTGGACCTTAACCGCAACCGTGTAGTCGAGTCCCTTATTGTCCATAACCGAAGAAAATACGGTCTTGCCATCAACAACAATTATTGCCAGGCATTCCCCTCCCCAATTGGCCCCCCATGGCATGACCTTTCCAGTATGCCCAGATATGGTCACGGTACCAGACGTATCGCTGACCCATCTCCTTACTGCCCACTGCTCGGCCGCTGCGTGATTGCCAAGTTGATTCGGGCTGTTCGCGTGCCCACCATTTGCCCAAAGCGAAGTGTAGTACCGACCGTCTTCCAAAAACCAAAGCTCACCCGTTGTGAATTCTTCGTGCCCACTGATACCATTCTGCGTATCCGTTCCGAAATTTTTTAATAGCTTGAAGTCCGACGATTGGTTGTACTGCTCGTCGTCATCCGCTGATCGGTCCCAATACCCGTAATACCATCCGTTTTTCCCTTGCTCACTGGTGAACTCGGCAACAGAATCGCCAACAACGTTCATGGTCTCGCTGGGGCTCGTTTGTCCGTGGCAACAAACGGGAACGAGTATCATGGCGGCGAAAGCTATTGTATTTGTGAGCGAGGGAAACTTGTGTGTTTTCATGGTTTGAATTCGTTAATCGGTAGTCAGCTTTTTCCAAAACGTCTTGAGGTTTCGGCTCCGAGCATTTTTCAGTGAGCAAACGCGATACTTCACGCTAATTCTCAACAGTCGCGCCGGTATGCCATCAAGTCAGTGACTCGCCGGGAACACAACGCCAGAAACACGATCCACAGATTTCCGCGCAAGGGGTCGGGAGTCTTTTTTATCAACATCGCAAATTCAATCATCAAACGTAACAGTTCATCTTGTTTTTAGAACAGTGGATCGCCAACTAAAAAAAGACTCCCGACCCCGTTTGGAATCTCGCCAAACGTCAATCTTCTTTCGGGCTTAACGCAATTAGCAGTAGTACTACACCAAATAAGCCAGACCCAACAGTTGCGATGATAGGCCGGCCCATATCCTGAATTCTTGCCCCTGCCTTCCCGACCACCTCCGTTGGGTCATTCGGATTCACGTACACGGTTACTTGGTTACCGACGAGATACTCATCGACATCTGCCTTGTAAGTTTGACCATCGACGTCGTAGGTGATTGTTGTTAACCAACCCGCAGGGCGGCCGCCAATCGTTTTTTGTGTGTCGTTTGATATAACTTTGGCAGCTGTCGGGTTCCACGAATTCGTTTGGTTGCCGCTTGCCCACGCAAGGTAAAGCCAAATCGCACTTGCCACAAAGACAGCCAACGTTCCCAATGCATATTTTGCCATGAGAATATACCTTACTGTTCCATTCAAAAAACGTTGATGGCACCAAAGCACCGACGAACGTCATGGGATGCGTTTGTTCCGTTTGTAGTGCCGGCTTGAGTCGAAATTCTGGTGCTGCACAGTGCCTGAAGGCGCACGATTCCGCCTGCAATCGGTACTACGAACGACCGCAGACTCGGAGCTAATCTTGAGTTCGGTTTTAACATTGTGCGGGATAATTCTAGTCCATCGCGGATTGTCTTGGGGCCCTTAAGAAAATGGTTTCAATACTTCTCGCAGGCGTTAAACGACGCCGCCACAATACACACGATGATATCAAAAGGTTTGTTTTCGGCGAGTTCAGATCATTGTTTTTAAAATATGCATACGCGAGTTCAATTCCGCGTGAATGGTTTGCTATTGGCCGCGTCGCAGGAACGTTGGTATCCAGCAAGAGACACGTTCTCGATACTCAAGGTAGGCGTCGCCGAAACGGCGCACCATATCCTGTTCTTCAATTGGGCGAACAACTAGTTGCCAAACCAGAACGCCAAGCAAGGAGTATATCAAGATTAGAGCGGACTGAAAAATGATCGCGATCGCGACTCCTTGACCGATTCCGGCAATAGCCATTGGATTGCGGACAAATTGATAGGGCCCCGTGACGACCAATTTGTTGGTTTGATCGAGTGGAAGCGGCGTTCCTGCACCGTCGCGAACCATAAAATACGAACTTGCCAGCCCTAGCATGCTACAGCAAACAAAGGCAATGGCTCCGACCACAAGAGGAACTCCCATATGCGGTACAGTGAGCGCATCAAACGCTTCCAAAATAATGTACGGAATGGCAACCAGGGATAAAGTCCATACGCAGACAATCTGAACAATTGTTTTGGTTACGTTCAATGAGAAACCTGTTGACGAATTGCGAAACAACGATTGACTGAAGCACAAGAACAGGTTGTATCCGAGCCCCAACAGCATTAACCCCGTGGAGAGATATCCGCTGTTTGTTAGCAGAGTGGCGTTGCAACAATACAACGATGCATAGCCAAATGCTCCAAGCGTCACGTATTCCAGTGCCTGAACTTTCCAATACGCACGTACCGCTGATAGCGCAGCAATCAACATGATATCCGGTATGAAAAAAGCCCAGAACGCATTTGGAGGAAACGTTTCAAATTGGAACGCATTGAAAAACGATTGGCTGGCCGCCAGCCCAACCCACCAAACACTGATCAATGCGGCTTGCAGAAGGTAGGCTGTCTCTTTCATTTGAAATTCTTCAAGGCCAAATAGCGTCTAGCCGCGATCCGACGATTGATTTTTATTCGAAACCACGAAACCAGCATTTAAAGTGCGAGGCTTCGTACCGTCTTCAGATCAATGACTTTGCATCTGCATCCAAACCTTCGAAAGTTTTCGATCGCCAGCCGTCTTGATGTGTGAACCGGTAAAGTTCATCCACCTCCCCACATCATGCAACTGGCTTCTTTATCTCAACCAACCTTTCTTCGCAGAACAATGCAAACGGAATTGCAGCAACGCGCCCAATAACCACGGGGGATGCCCCCACGCCCATGATTTCAACGACATTACTTAAGAAGTACATGTAAGTGTTTTGCGCAAGCACACCGAACAACGAAATCGCCAACAGTGGAATCGCGATCTTTCGTTTGGCAATCATTGCGATGCTGCCCAAGACGCCAAACACGACCGCGACGCCGAAAGCGATATTTACCCAAGCTGGCGTGGAGAGTGTTAATTCAGCTTGGCCTCATTTAGTCCGGCATCCAACAACGCTTCTTTCGTATTTAGAACAAACAACGCGAGGCAGAAGACTGCAAGTCCGAATAGGTTCCACAAAAGGAACAATCCGGTGAGATGAAGAACCAAATAGGAACCCGAGTTTTGTCGCCATCAGTCGTCATCGAAACGTCTCTCTTTATTGTTTAGATTCGTCATTGTTCGGATCTTGCAAACGTCAACCAGTAGAATGCCTTTCCTTCACTTGGCGAAAAAACCGTTCGCTGCGTAATTGGCTTAACTACTTCACAGTCTGGAATCCCGGAAGTGGTTGGTCATCAAGTGCTCAAGTAGGATTCTCGATTGTGAAGTATAAACGATTCTTTTCGATGTCAGTGCCAGTGGAAACAGGCATTCCTTGCGGGATGGGCGTGCCATCATTCGGATGCTCGAATAATGGCCAGCGTTTTTCCCGTACGACACCAGAAACTTGTATTCGTAAACCGATCAATCTGTCTGGAACGGAATCAAAATATCCCGAAAATAATAAATCACCTCTTGAGGTCCTAATCCCTGGCCCGTTCGCCTTGTTGGCGGATTTGGCAGTATCGTATAGCAAGCTTTGGAGCATAACCGGCAATCGATATACAATGGACCGAACTCCTGAATTCAACGTCATTGCCACCGATCGGCAATACCTGAAAGCCTTCTTCAAGCAGCATCATCCCGACCTCGTCGTCCTGGCAGCCTGCGGGCCCAGTGGCTGGAGCAGTGATCTGTGCCAGGAGCTTGTCCTTCGCACACTCGTCTGAAGCGCAACGCCTTAACGCCGGAATCAAGTCGCGTCGCGAATCGCCGTCGGGTTGAAAGAATGGTCAGTCCGCACCTTTGCCAGAAACCCGTCGTTTGTTGATTGCTAAGAACAGAACGGTAATTACCGTTGGGATAATGAAGCCCTTGAGAAATGAAAGCGGATGCGTGCCTTCCAGGAAGCGAAATGGAAGATCGAAGAAGAATGCCCAATAGTGCGTTGCTACAAGAGCAGCTATGGTAGCCCACATGCCGTACAGAGCAATCCGTTTGTTCAGAACTACCAGGACCAGGCTGATGATGATGATGACACGAAGTACGGAATGTATGTGCCGATAGTGGGCATATGTGCTGACGTTACCAACATCGTAGATATCTGTGCCGAGCCAAGATACAAGTCGTAGAGAGTGTATGTGTGGTAGAAAACCAGAGGCCAGCGAGCGTAAAAATTATGAATCGCCCGACATGGGGCAACCAGTTAAATGCCTGCATTTTCTTTTCCAATCCCTGCGATGTCGCTCGATCGATGCGGCCCAATGCCACGGATAACGGTGTACGGCTTCCGATCCGACGCCATTCGTTGCCCGTCCGAAAATCTTGAGCGTCATTGAGAAATTTTTCCATTTCCACCGAGCGTCTATCGGCCCCCTTATTGCTCTTTGCTTTGAAGGTTTAAGAGCAAGTTATCGGAAAGGTTCAAAGTAGTGCACTTGCAACACGATCCAGATCGTGCGTTTGGAATTCGGCAAGATTCGACCGTTGCCTGATTCTGGATACCGTAGAAAATCCTAGGGCTTTTCACTTTATTGCCCACCAAAAGACGCTAACCGATCCCCGCCGACATGCCGTTCATTTCGATACGGACAGATGGGGGCGGGCCAACAGATTGTTATCCGACCTCTGGATTGAATGGACCAGACCAGACGTATCGTTCGGTTCGTATGTTGCCACCACGAAGTCCGATCGCCATGTGAATGGATTCCGTTTTGGGACGATCGCTATCCAGGTAAATATGAGATGATCCAAGGCATTCGGATCCGAGAAAGTCTACCATGAACAAAATACGTTCGGAAAGTATGTCATCCACAAACTGTGCCGTCTTCAACGCGACCATATTCAGTCGTTCAGATTCCGGATTTTGGAGATAGTCGCAGGTAGCAATGTGCGAGTGGTGCTTGTCGTGAAGGCATACTGTAAGTTCGTCTCCGTCATCATAAACAAGAAGCGGTCCAACATCAGGATGCAAAGCGGGATAGGTTACGCAAGGCGGCGGTCCGCTTTCGTATGTCCAAGCCTCCATGTCCCCGCCAAGTGCGCCGAATTCGCGAATGAAGTTCTTGAGGGTCGGAGTCATAGTATCAATTTCAGTCGGATAACGGGAAACATCACCGAGCACTCGCGGATCATATTCCATTGTCAAAACGCCCCTCACGCGTGCTTCGGCGGATGTGATGGTTATTCTCGGTCAAGGGTGCGATTTCAACCTAGAACGTTTCTGCTTCTGCAGACGAATCATCCGTCCATCTGACAACCGTTGACGGGAAAAGGTTCAATCAAACGAAAGGTAGCGGTAGAAATTCAAAACGCAGAGTCGCGATAGAAGCCATGAAATACCCTGCACCGCTCACGCCCAAACCAAAGGTTCAAACATCAAGCGCGCCAGCACACTCTCGCAACGAATCATCGATGAATACAACATAAGCAGGATCAAGGAGGTTTTGCAACGCCGCTCCGGCAACCTCACGCAATGACTCACCGCTGAATAGTCGAAAACGTATTACGCAGATCGTCACGCGTCACCGGGTACGCACGAAAGAGTTTCCATTTCAAAACCGCCAGACTCGCGTACTCCAGTGCACGCGATTGTTCTGCATTTCTTAGGCAAATTTTCAGTTATGGCCTGCAATCTGGATAATACGAATCGAAGATCGGCATTTCTGTAGCTTGGCCTCTCAGGCCGATTGCATTCAAATCTCCATTGCCCACGCGTGCTACAGAATAGCGCGAGGAAACGAAGGCAATCCCCATTGAAATGATTGCAAGAATTACTGAGACGACGCTTTAGCAGCCGACCCGCGTCGCCCCCTCGAATAGTCGGTTAGTCCTCTTTCAAGTCCAAGAATCGATCGCGAACTCAAACCCAACAAGGAAAAAACCAATATGAACTAGCAACCCCCAAAAACACCCATTCCCAAACCACGGACTTCATAGTCGACCGCGATCACGTAGTCGCCGCCAAAAAACTATGATTCAAATTCGCGGCTGACCGGCGACTTACGTGCATCGCTTTGTTCGTTGCCGTTTCTCGTTTGTGGGATCAGTCGCAACCCCACGGACATCCGTTCTCTGCGGATTTGATCCATCAGGCACGCGCCGTCCGAAAATGGACATTGAAATTCATGTGAAATTGTACCATGTCGAAAGCAGTTTCGGGCCGCAGCGTGACGGCTACAACCAATATGGAATGTTCGAATACGTGGATCGTAAACAATCATGAGTTCGGGATTCGACAATAGCGATTCGAACCAATCCTCACCCCATTCCAAGTCGAAATCGTCTGCCGATGGCGATAGCTGGGTATTTCTCAGATGATCAGCCGCATTGACGAGATCATCCGCTCTAAATCTTCAGGCGAAAAGATGATCGGTGCCAACGCTGCCACCATTAGCATTGATTGCATTGACTAATTCGTCAAAGTTTGCATTCAAACTGGATACTACTGTCGTAAAGTCTGCCGCCACCAAGTCGAAATCGTCTGCCGATAGCGATAGCTGGGTATTTCTCAGATGATCAGCCGCATTGACGAGATCATCCGCTCCTAAATCTTCAGGCGAAAAGATGATCGGTGCGCCAACGCTGCCACCGTTAGCATTGATTGCATTGACTAATTCGTCAAAGTTTGCATTCAAACTGGATACTACCGTCGTAAAGTCTGCCGCCACCAAGTCGAAATCGTCTGCAGCGAGAATCAAATTGGCCTGAACTTGCTGGGCCAGCCCAACTACAAAAAAAGATGTGATCGTAATTAATAGTGCGATTCTCATTTGATACTCTTCAAGGGTAATACTTAAAACAATCAACTTGAGGATTCAGTCGGAAATAAAGAACTCATGAAAGTCCGTGGTTTGGGAGAAACGGTCATACAATGACCGGTTGATGCATTTTTAACCCCAAACACACGGAGCCTAACATGTTAATCGTTTCTTTAGACCTAGGCAAATTTTCATCAATGGCCTGCAATCTGGATAATACGAATCGAAGATCGGCATTTCTGTAGCTTGGCCTCTCAGGCCGATTGCATTCAAATCTCCATTGCCCACGCGTGCTACGGAATAGCAGTGAGGAAACAGAGGCAATCCCCATTGAAATGATTGCAAGAATTACTGAGACAACGCTTTAGCAGCCGACCCACGTCGCCCCCTCAAATAGTCGGTTAGTCATCTTTCAGGTCCAAGAATCGCTTACGACTTCAAAACCCAACAAGGAAAAAACCAAAATGAACTAGCAATCCCCAAAAACACCCATTCCCAAACCATGGACTTCATAGTCGGCTGCGGTAACCGAGTCGCCGCGTTTGATGTAGATGTAAGTAACGTCGGAATCGGCGGCTTGGGTTGACCGCTTTGTTATGGCTTTCTTTCCTGATTGTTCACAGCGAAGCCGTCTTCATGCAGGGCCATTATCCTATCAAAGTGGCGTCTCTTACGTCCAGCTTCAGGCCATTATCTGTTGTCACGCAAACTAAATGCCCCCAGAAAAGATTCTGGTTTTCATAATAGAAATCGAGTTGTCCGTGCTCGTGAACATGCAGAGCTTGAAGCTGAAGTTTCTGCACAAACGCTTCTTGAGTTAGTTTAGGATCTACGATCGTCTTGAAGGATCCGTCGGCTTGTTCTTCGTCGTATTCTCTCCATACGTCGTTGTAGTTCGCCGTCAGCAAGCGTGCCGCGGCCTTCTTCATTATCGCGTCAATATTTGGCAAGTCTTTCGCAACATCAGACGCCAGAGACAGTCCTTCAGTGGCAGCCAGTTCACTTTTGAGGATAATGAATTTCACGGATTTTCCGTCATGCGTTAACATTGCTAGTAAATCGCCTGAACTGTCGGTTGAAATCTCCCCGAACATCGAATTCATCGCGGCTATTGTCCTTTCAAGCCATAACGGCCGCCGTAACCGAGCGGCGACGAAAAATTTTCCATTTCTAAAACGCCAGACTTCGCCGCTTTAGTTAATCGCATTGTTATCTGGCGAAATGTTCAGAGAGTTGCACCCAGAAACAGAACGCTTGGTCATCGGATCCATTGTATTTGGCGATTTCTGACATCATACGTTTTCGCAATGCATCGTTCTCTTCCGGCCATGGATTGATTTGAACCATTCCATCTGACTGATAGGCGTTCCCGACCACGATTGATCCATCGTTGTGGAGTTTAATCACGGAATCAAGAACCGCATTCGTCCAGTCTTTTTCGCTTCTTTCAGGTTTCTGCAGTCGCGCGATCTGGACCATCCACGCGTAGTCGAGAACGTCATCCTCTAGTTGGCAAGTGATTTCGGTAACGAGTTTATCAATGTTCACGGCTAATTAGCTCGCAAACGTCAAGCCGGATAACGAACAGGATCACCAAGCCGGAAGAGGTAATCGTTCCACTGAAGAAAGCACCGCAAGTCCGGCTTTGGTGCATCCGCTGGTTACTCGGGAATCAGGAAACGACAGACGGCTGAGCCAAGTCTCTGCGGCTGCAAGCTTCCGCTTCCGTCAGCGCGCACTCCGTTCTCCTCGGCGACATTATCAATTCTGGGTAAACGGATTTCAAGTCAACGAACCTGGGATATCAATCGAACCAACCGAATCCGATCCATCACCTGCAGGTTTTGCATAACCAAATATGGAAAGTATCAATTCTGCAAGCGCATCAAGCCGCCAACAATCACGTCCACGCCACAGCATCCCGAGTAACGACCAAGTTGACCGAGCCGATCAGTCAACGTAAATCACCAATAGTCTCTTGGACCCAACGCAATCGCGTTACCGGCTTCGGTCCAACGTTTTGTTATCCCGCGTTTCGAATTTGTCTTGCCGAGTTGATTGGGAATAGTTCGTCCAGATTCCAACGCCCAAAATTAGGGTCAAGAAAGCGATCATCGGAATTGGATTTGTGGGCCATCTCAACCTCGCGAGCATACCTGGCGAAGCGATCCAGGCAGTGCATGCAATCGCAAACATCATTGAATTAATCGTCTCTGTAACTGCGTGCGATTGCAGCTCGCTCATCATCGGTCTTCGCAAAGTCCTGTGCAAGCTGCCTGCGTATTTAGCGCGAAACATCCCGATGTCATTCCACGTCCGTTCGCAACACCAATGACGAAAGCACGTTGCTCGCCTTCGCATCTTTGCGAATTCATCGCAGGTAATGTTTTCACGGTTTGGTTGGGCATTTTCAGACTACGTGGTTTTGCCGACGAACGACCAAAATCACCCGGGTTGCCGCCAAGAGATTTTGATTTCAGGAAACGCCTGATCGGCAATCCTGGTGCATTTTTTTGTTCGTCGGATCTTTAAGATCCAGACGATTGAAAGTATCCCAATTATATGAAGGGGCTAAACGGGCGAAAGCAGTTAAGCGCGCTTGGAAGTGTGGGAAAAGGCTGGTGTCTCTAGTTCGCCGTCTCCGCTAATTTTTTCGCCTGACTCGTCTCAGATCAAAAACTTTGTTGCACGCCACCAATTGATGAGGCCCCATCGAGTCCAAGTAGCATGTAGAATGCATCCGTTAGTACGCCATCCAGAAGGTCGCGAAGCATTACAAGCCTCTTCTCGTCGAGTTGCATGTTGCGGATTCGGATGCTAACAGCAGTCTCAATGGTCCCATCGAAGTATGCGGCAAGCAATGAGTCTTTTTTCAGTGGCAATTTTTTGCAAAGTCGTCTGCATGCATTTACGCGGACTCACAGATGTAGAGGATTTGTCCGACGAACTATGATAACCGAGTCGCGGAGTTGATTGTCCATTCCGAAATCGCCCGGCTCCGCGACTTAGGTTCATCGCATTGTTATTTCCCGATTCAAAGGAACGCTGGATGCGTGATGTCGATGTTGATCATGCCCTCAGTAAGAATTCTACCATCTGACAAGGTGGCCACACCATTTCTCGCACCCAACCCCTTCTCAGGTTCTTTATTGTCATTTGATGGTCACTGTTGATAGGAAGATTCAGCTGGATGTCGTACTGAAGCTGACGGATTCACGCTCGGTAAACGTTGCCTGAAAGAGCTGATTGCCATTTGTGTAAGAAAACAGTTTAAGAACAATGTTCTCCCTTAATGTAGATAATTTCTCCATCATCAATCCGTCATTTAATTCCGTCCCGAATACCAATTCCGGTTCTTGTTCGTGTGTCCCTACGTGGTATTTCGTCAGTAGGGTGTGACGTAGACACGTTCGTTTGTCAACGTTGCGAGTTTGGCGACCTTGTCAACGACGATGTTTCCTTTTCACATTTTGCGTGGCGTTGCGTTCGCCAATATCGACGCGAAATTCAACGGTCCCATCAATAGCCTGTGCATGCAATATGTCGTGGCATTCGCCGCAAAGAAGTATGCATTTGCCGAGTTCGTCGAGTTGGTCTGATGAGAGGTTTCCGTCGGATCAAATTATCGTAATCAGTTCGTTTTTTCGTCAGGCACGACGTGGTGGAAACTTGAAGATGCGATGCACGTCACCGAATCGAGCGACCATTTCTTCAACTGTCTTGGGGCAATTGACGCATTTGTTGCCGAGATATTCAACTAGTTGTGGGCGGTGTTTTGCCATGTATGTGAAGGAATAACGTCCGCCGTAACCGAGCGGCGACGAAAAATTTTTCAACTTCAAAAACGCCTGACTTCGCTGCTTATCGTAAACGCACACCAGTTGCTGGCTGAGTGGGAGCCGGTGACGAGCTCGAACGAAGGCCAACAGCCAGATTGTGTGCGGGCGAAATTCGTTTCGCCAATTAATCTTGATATTAGCGGACAGTCAAGGTGGGACAAACAAAAACGATATGGAAACCAACCGCCGCTACAACTCCGCTTATCGTAAACGCACACCAGTCAGGTTGGCCGAGTGGGAGCCGGTGACGAGCTCGGAACGAAGGCCAACAGCCAGGATTGTGTGCGGGCGAAATTCGTTTCGCCAATTAATCTTGATATTAGCCTGTCAACGGTTGACAAGCCATGACTTCGAACCCATCGCTGACGAATTTCTGCGGCCGCCGCTTCAGTACCGTTCGAATTTCCGAACGGTACTGTCTGACGACTTACCGAAGACCTTCGCAGCGATGGTTTGGTCGACTTTTACGAATACTCAGATGACGTCAACTACACAAAGACCATCGATAAGCACTTCGACCAGTCGACCTTTCGAAGACTTTCACATCTTCAATTCAGTTTAAGCGATAACCGACTCAAACTATCATGAAAAAGTCCAAGCCTCCTGAAAATTTCATCGTTCCAACTGCTGATTCTGCCACCCTAGCGGAAGCCGTAACCATCATCTCCATCGGAATCGACTGGGCCGACCGCGAACACACATTCGCAGCCACGCTCCCCGACGGAACCGTCGAGGAAGATTCGTTCAAGCACAACCCCGCGGCGATCAAGCAATGGATCAATCACTTTCAAAAACGGTTCCCACAAGCAACTCTCGACATCTGCGTCGAGACCTCACGCGGGGCGCTAATCAATGCACTCGTTCAGTTCGATGGTGTCGCGATCTACCCGGTCAACCCTTACGCCCTTTCCTCTTACCGCAAAGCCTTCGCTCATGGAGGCGGCAAAACCGATCCTGTCGACGCGAAGTTAATCATGCAGTTCCTCACTCAACACAAACAGGTCATCCGGCCACTGAAACAAAACAGCCCGCTGACTCGTGAACTCGACGCATTGACCAAACATCGACGTGGACTTGTGGAACAACGAGTCGACCTCTCGAATCAGTTGAATTCCTTGCTGAAAGACTACTTTCCAGCTCTCATTGAACTTGGCGCGGCAAAGCCATATGCCGTTTTCATTCTCGCGATCCTGATGCGGTGGCCAACTTTGGCCCAACTCCAAAAGGCTGGACCGGCAAAACTACGCAAGCTGCTGCTTGGCCTCGGAACCAAAGCTCGAATCGAACAACGAATCGAGTCCTTGATGCGGGCGATCCCCTTATCGACCGATGAGGTCTTGCTGAGGACCAACGCTCGACTCGCTCAAGCAATCGCCGCTCAACTACAACTGCTGAACAAGTCGATCAAAGAATACGATCTCGAGATCAAACGTCTAGTTCAAACCCATGACGATTTTGCAATCTTCGAAAGCTTGCCTGGGGCATCCGACAAAACACAAGCGAGAATGATCGCCGCCATGGGAGATGATCGTGCGCGATACGATTCGCCCGAGTCGTTGCAGGCCGCTGCGGGGATTGCACCGCTGACCATCCAAAGTGGCAGGTCTCGTTTGGTCACTCGCCGCTGGGCTTCAACGACGTTCATGATGCAGACCTTTCACGAGTACGCGGGGCTTTCGATCCGAAAATGTCAGTGGGCCAAGGCGTACTACGAATCCCAATTGGCCAAAGGAAAATCAGCAAATACTGCCAAACGTGCGCTGGCATACAAATGGCTCAGGATCATCCATCGATGCTGGATAACACGAACGCCGTACAACGAAAGCAGATACATCGAACGACTTGCAGCAACCAGATCACCGTTGTTCGACAAAATAAAAGCCGCTTAAAACAACGGCCAAATGAACCGGCATCAGGACTTTACAGCCCATCCCATAAACGAAAATTCGCAGTGGATAAGCTGTCAAAAATTCTGTTAATAAATCAAACGACGAATCTCAAAACCTATTGACCCGTTGACTCAGATGTCTTCGGTGCACCGATTTGTTATGTCGCAATCTACGAGTTTGCGTTCCATCAGCTGACGGTTTGAAGTGTGCATGCATTGTCCGCGCACTCCGATCCCTTCGGTGACATTGTCGCAATACCGGACTATCGAGTCAATTTGGAGGTGTTAACATATCGGCATCAGGCTTGATCTTGTGTTGGGGTAACATGCCGAAAATTATCGCCAGTGTTAGGCAGACGATTGCCGAACCAACAAACCAAGGGGGAAATATTGCAAAAAAGGAGTTGTCAGCTTCAAAAATCATGATGGCCCGAATTCCGAGCCAAACAGGCAGCACCATGACGTGAAGAACAAATAGAATCGCGAATATAAACGACACCAAGGATGCAGTCGGCTTCGGTCGTTGGGATTCAGGACTCACGTTAACCTTCGGCCTCCGATTCGATTACCCAAGCGACATAACGAACAGGATCACCAAGCCGGAAGAGGTAATCGTTCCACTGAAGTAAGCACCGCAAGTCCGGCTTTGGTGCATCCGCTGGTTACTCGGGAATCCCGGAAGTGACAGGCGACTGAGCCAAGTCTCTGCGGCTTCGAGTTTCCGCCTCCGTCAGCGCGCACTCCGTTCTCCTGGGTGACATTATCAATTCCGCCTGAACGGATTTCAAGTCAATGTATCGGGTGTTCCATTCGAAGCAACAGAAACCGACCTATAAACTGCAGGTTCTAAATATCCGAATCGTGGCAAGCATCAATTCTGCAAGCGCATCATGCCGCCATCAATCGCGTCCACACCACGGCATCCCGAGTAACGACCGGATTCAGCGAGTGCGAGCGGAAGACTCAACGCAAGCTAAAACGGCCGATCGAGCACTTCGCTGCAATCCTTTGTTCGTCGATTTAGTATATGCAAGATCCTCGATGCAGAATTGTTCCAGCTTTGCATTTCGGGCAATTCTGCCCTGGGTCGCACCACTGTGCGATCGAGTCACTCGCCCCGCAAGCCGGGCAGTCAACATTGTCGAATTTCAAACGAGAAACGCCATCAGCCGCCTGTAATTGGCCAAGTTCGATGTCTTTCTCATCTACAGCGACAAACACGCCCGTCGGAATATCGTTTTCGCCATCAAAGGTGAAAAACTGTAGTCGCTCGCCTTTGTGAGTTCCCCATTCAGATGCACCGCCACCAAGTGTGAAATGCGTTGCACAGCTCCGGCAGTAAACGTGTTGCCCAGCCGAATGGTGAGACCATCCCGAGCAGAACTCGAAGTCACAGTCAGCGCATCGGTATGTGTTTCCGAACATGGTTCTTTCGACGAACGTAGAGTTCACCAGTTTGTGAAAGACCCGATTGTATCATCAAGATGAAGCGTTTGCCACAAATCTGGTGCAACGTTTTGTTGAACTGGCCGTTTGATCGCCCGAGGCCGTTAGTTGGGGAAGGTAAGGAAAACGCTTTTGGCCCGTTCATCCTTGGGAACGGTTTGCGCTATAACCCGCATGTTTGCGGCTAGGACAGGGCGCACCGGTAGCGCGAAGGTGGGGCGACCGTTTTGCTTGGCAGGCGAGATCAAGGGATTCATTCAGTATCCTTTCGGCATCACTGCGGGGGGGCCGCGTTCGGACGGCTCGACGGGTTCATGAATCAACGCGTTGCCGCAAATCGGGCATTGAGTCGACTTACTCCGTCCGATGCGGACACAGAACTCCTGCCACCGCATCGGTTGCAATTCATTTTCTTCGATCGCTCGCTGGCCACACTGTTGCCGAGCATCGTTGAGTTCCTCGCGTTTGCAACCCGCGTATAGACCGTAGCCACGAACCGTTGGCATGCCTGGCGGGGGAACGTGATTCAAGATGCGTTGCAGGAAACTGTGGGTCGGCAAGCATACCTCGCCATCACATGATTCACCGTTGCTGCGACGACAACGAAAACGAACACCTTCTTTCGATACATCCATGATTCGATGATTGGACAACGGCCCGCCTTTGAGATAGCGAGCCAGATAACGAACCACCCCCAAGCCATGCGTGTATCGTTCCAGCAACTTGACGTTGAGTGTCTGTCGTCCCAGTCGATTAAAAAGACCGCGACAGTGTGATTCTGATACATCAGGAGGCAATCGCAGTTCGCCGCGATCCAAAGCTTGCAGAAGTTCGGCACGAAGCTTCCCGCGATAGATGATCATCAACACTTTGCGAGGCAAGAGGCACTGTTTGACACAATTCCGCCAACGACCGTTTGCATCCAGCCCGCCTGCGGTGACCAGCACATGCAAGTGGACATGGATAGCCAGTGATTGACTCCAGGTGTGTAACGCTGCCAGCAAACCGGGTCGTGCCCCGAGGTACTTGGGATCGTCCAGAAGCATCAATAATGACTGCGAGGCCGCTGCAAACAGGGCTTCAGAAAAACGCCGACGGTTGTAACGCCACAAACGATTCAGTGGTTGAGGCACGGTAAACACAACGTGATGATGCGGACATTCGAGCAACCGCTGCGACCAACCCGCAAGCCACTTCTCTCGCGACAGGGCTGCGCAGTTGTTACAGAAACGATGGCGACAGGAGTTGTAGCCCAAGCTCAGTTCGTGGCCTTCAACACATCGAATCCGATGCATGCCTAAACGCGCCGTACGACAACACGCGATTGCATTGGCCGCTCGCCACATCTCGGGTGCAAGATGTAACTGCTGAGTATGCCGAGAGAAATGCTGTTGAAAAATCTGCTGAACCGTTAACTTCATATATAAAGTATAACGTCGCCCCGCACTCCCCCTGCGGCCAGTTCAACGAACAGGATCACCAAGCCGGAAGAGGTAATCGTTCCACGGAAGAAAGCACCGCAAGTCCGGCTTTGGTGCATCCGCTGGTTATCCGGCATTTTAATTGCGTTTGCGTTTTTGGTCACAAATTTTGAACGCGCGTTCGACTTGTCTCATTGTATCATCCACATCCGCATCGAGTTCATCGCGAAGCTTCGGATCGCAGCGTTCCAGGCGAAAACCGGGCCAAGTCGGGCATGCGAGTTTAAAAGCGTCCCAATATTTTTGTGAACGGATCAAACGGTTCCTGTTGAATCAGAGATTTCCGATACCAGAGCAGAGACTGGAAAAACCTCGCAACCGATATCGTATTCTCCAAATCGTCGAAGTCGGGTTTTTCGTCGGACCAAACGAATGCAGCACCAAACAATTCAATGCTGCGTTCAGCGTTTGGAATCGAATTTCAGTCGCTCGAATCGCGTCGCAAGCGCTGGAATCTGTTGTAGTGTCAGTTCCATACGTGGAGCCGGATAACGACCCGCATCACGGGGTGGCGGGAGTTGACATTGATTTCAAAACCGACCTGGCCACCGCCACTCCCGTGCATGCGATGGTTCGTCGCGTTTAACATGTACGTCGATTGATCATCCGATTTCCGATTCGTCGTCACGTGTCTTCCGGCAGCACTCACTTCCTGTGTCGTGAAATCGATCGAGGTATGCGTCAATATCCATGTCCGACTCTCTGATCAGCGAGAACACCTCGACACCGGGTCCAAGAGTCGGGCCGTCTTCGTCGAATATATGAAAGGCCATTGCGTACCCTGTGAAGATTGTTGACTCACTCTTGTAGTCTTTGGAGTATTGCTCTGCTAGCGCAATCGCAGCATCATCAGAGTCCGCACGCACCTAGAATCACGCGTTCTTCATACGCCTGACGTGAGGTCCCTTTCAGTTGGTATACGAGGCGAACGCCGTACCATGGTTCATTTTGCATTGCGGCTGTTCCATGAGCGACGAACAGTATTAGTTATCTCCGGCTTAGCCGGAGATAAAATTTTATTAGCGGATTATCTCCGACTCGTTCCAGTTTTATCTCCGACTCGCTATATTGTCAAGAAATATTTTAATGCATCGGAATATCCTGTTCGGAAATTCAAGATAGGCAGATTGGGAAGGATGGCGTTGCGGGAGTGCAGCGGGAAACGAACGAAATGTGAGCAAGCGAAATTTTTAAAACCCTCATCCCCCAGCCCTTCCCTCGGGGAGAAGGGGGCCAGGATTGAAATTAGGTGCTAGGGGACGTGAATTGGTACATCGTCCCATTCCTTCTTCGTGTCCTTCGTGGTTAAATAACCGATCTGAGTTGCGGTGGGATCGAAGTTTAACGACCTCATCACCAACCGCACTCCATCGCGGAGAAGGGAGCCACGGGGAAAGGGCTTGGGATTCGTTGCCTCATCCAGTGCAACCGATCAGAACTCTTGCGAGTTCGGCTACAAGGCAGGGTTCCGTTGCCGGAGCGGCGTCGCAAAGCCTCCTTGATCCGGCCTACTTTCTAGCCGATCTTCCATCACGGAGAAGGGAGCCACGGAGAAAGGGGCTTGGGATTCGTTGCCTCATCCACTACGAGAGATCAGAACTCTTGCGAGTTCGGCTACGGAGAACGCGAGTTCGGCTACAAGGGCGAGTTGCCGGAGCGCGTCGCAAAAGCCTCCTTGATCCGGCCTCTTTCTAGCCGATCTTCCATCACGGAAGAGCCACGGAGAGCGGATTGGGATTCGTCGCCTCATCCACTACGGGAGATCGGAACTCTTGCGAGTTCGGCTACGGAGAACGCGAGTTCGGCTACAAGGCAGAGATCCGTTGCCGGAGCGGCGTCGCAAAGCCTCCTTGATCCGGCCTACCGTCTAGCCGTACTCCATTGCGGAGAAGGGAGCCGCGGGGAAATGGGATTGGGATTCGTTGCCTCATCCACGACGAGAGATCGGAACTCATGCGAGTTCCGCAACTATTCAGAACTCTTTGCGAGTCCTGCTACAGATCTCTTGAGACCTCAGCTACGGAGAACCAAGTTGCGCGAGGACTAACGACTCAGGCCCATGTAGAAGCTGAACATCTGCAAGTCGTCGCCGGCGGCACGCGAGACGGGGAATGCAAAGTCGAACGCGAGCGGGGCGCCGATTCCTGCAGCCGGCATGCTGACTCGAAAACCAAAACCGGGCGCGACGCGAAAGTTATCCCAGTCGATTCGCACATCTTCTTCGATCGTGCCGTAATCAACAAAGACAACGCCGCGAATCATATCGTCAGCTGTTAACGGAAACATATATTCAAGCGTGTTCAGCCATTGGAACTCACCGCCCACACGAACGCCGGTTTCCAACGGTCCGACACCCCGAAAACTAAAACCACGCATGGTCGAGAAACCACCCGCAAAGTAGTTCTCAAAAATCGGTGTATCACTTCCCGAGAAACCCAGTTTTGTACTATGGCTCAAGGTATGACGTCCCGATCCATCAGCTCGTTCATACAGCAATCGATACGTTCGATACTCAAGGTCCGCGCGGGGAAAACTGACTTCGCCAAACGCCTGCGATAACCCAAGCGACATGTATTTTCCAGTCGTCGGCTGAAACAAATTATCACGTGTGTCATTCACTAGGCTAACTTGGCCCAAGAACAAGTCGGTGCTGCCAAGCGAATTGTTCAACTCGGTCGATGTATTAACTCGCGGATCGTAGACATCGACGTCTTCCATTCGTAGCCCGACGCTGATGCTCAAGTCCTGTGAGAGTCGATACCCCAAACCAATTCGTCCACCCAATCGCTGTTCGCTCCAGTCAAAATAATTTCGATCGAACAGAAACGCACTGAGCGACAGGCTGACATTGGTATCCAGAAAATAGGGTTCCGTGAAGTCAACCATATACCGCTGAACCTGATTTCCAGGCATCAATTCCAATCGAAACCCTTGACCGCCACCACGCCACGCGACGCCATCCGTGATGTCGCGAAACGATCGAGGAAAGCGTCGGATATCGAAGTTACGCTCATCGATCGAGAACTGTCCGACTAATCCGCTATCGGAGTTGTAGGCACCACCCAGTCGCACTTGTCCCGTTCGTCCTTCGCTTACATTGATTTGCAGGTCAGCGTAGTTTTGATCCAGGTAGCTATTGGGAAACGTACCAACGCCAGAAGGTGCATTGGGCCTGAAACCGGGATACATCTCATTAGGCGAACCGATTTGAGCAGATGGATACTGAACTGGATTGGCCGGTGTCGTTGTTTGCAATTCCGGATACTGATAGGCAGTGGGTTCAACCGAGTTATCGACGATCACGTCGTTGTTTTGCTTTTGTTGCTGAGTCGGCACGTAACCTTGTTGGTAGTAGCCCGCATTTTGAACCTGACCGTCTTGTACGACGGGTTTTTGAAACGTTACTTCCGATCGAAATCCACCACTTGCTGGATCTTGCCCGCGAACGATTGTGTGTGGTTGCGAGCCGTTTGCTGCATTGGCTTGTAGCGGAGTGGCTGCAGCAACGTATGAAACGTTCTGCACCTCGGTCGCGCTGTGGCCTTCAGGTTTTGGTGCCGAGGCAAACGGCATACCGGAATTATCAAGGTAACTTCTGCCACCGCGTTCGATCCTTGATCCGGCAGGTAGCCGATCCATGAGTGCACGGCATCCATTGAGCGATAGTGAAACCGCCATGGTCAGCAGGCAAATTGCAAGGGTTGCGTTCCGTCGCATAGTTGTACTCTTGGTCTCGTCTTTCGATTCGCAGGCATCCTGCCCGCGCTGCATTTCCTAGTAAATCAAACTGTCGTTGGAAGCCTGAGACATCCGTTCCAGTTCTCGTAGTTCCGGAGGTATCACTGAAATCTGAGGCGGTGCTCCTGGCGAACTGGGATCGCTGCCGCCAAAAATTTGTGCAGAACCCAACCGTCGTTCGGACTTTCTCAATTCTCGAACATCGATGATGTCGCCTGGTCGGAGGCTGAGGCGGTTTAATACCACTTCGCGACGAGTGATTCCATAATCACCCTCGATATTTACTTTGATGGAGCCCACTCGGTATTGTTTGCCCTCGGTGACTCGATAAACGAGATCGATTTCGCCAGGTGCCTCCAGGAACCGAGGTTCCGCTTCGATATTTGAGAATACGTACCCCATCGATCCGTATAAATCTCGCAATGCCACGACGTCCTGATTCATCTTGGCGGAGTTAAACTCTGGCTTGCCGTCTTCGTCTGGACGATGCTTGACGAGATCGATCAGTTCGTCGTTGGTGAATTTTTCATTTCCGACAAACGAAACATTGCGGATTCGGTAACGCGGGCCTTCGTCAATGATATATTTAAGCGTTAACCAGCGTCCGTCATTGCTCTCCGAAATCTCGCGACCGATTCGAGCATTGAAGTGCCCAAGGCCGTGGTAATACTGAAGCAGGCGTTTGACGTCCTGGTCGATTTCCTCGCGCTTAACCAGGCCACCAAAGACCTTCAGCACACCGGGCTTCGATTTCACAAAGTTCTTCAAGCGAGCGTCGCTGGCCAACGTGTTGCCTTCGAACTGTGTTGCCCAGATGCGTTGTTGTTCATCCTCGTAGATAACGAAAACAACTTTCTCATCACCTGGTTCGGTTCCGTCCAGAATTTCAACTTGTGTCTTCGGGTACCCTTTGTCGCGATAGTGCTCCTCGATTCGAGTCTTCATCATGCGGATTTCGAACGCGTCGAGCGGCTGACCGTCCTTGATCCCGAGGTGACGTTTGAGGGCGCGATCGGAGATTCCTCGGTTGCCGACAAACTCGACTGCGGAGAGTAATTGTTTTTCTTCGATATCGATGGTGATGATGTATCCTTGGTCGGTCTGTTCGACATAAGGGCCATTGATCCGCTTGATTTGAGGCAATTTCCAAAGGTCATCGACGTCTTGTTGTAATTGGTCGGGATCGAAATAGCGTCCGGGGCGCGTACGAACGTTGCGCAGCACCTGGTGCTCGGCCATTCGTTCGTTTCCGGTGACGCGAACTTCGGCGATCAGGTCGCGTTGACGCGCTTCGACGGCGTTTGACAAAAATGCTTCGTCGTAGCTGTTCTGCGGTAGCTTGGGTTGGACGTTCGTCTTTTCCTGCTGATCGGGGCTTTGAAAACGCAGGATTTCGCTCGATGGACTCATCGATTCCGGCATCTGCAGGCTTTGACAGCCAACGGTAAAGCCAAAACACAATGGCGAAAGCGCACAGACGATTGCAAACGGTCGCCTGATTGCCTGTCGAATACGTTGTTGAAGGCGCATTCCTACTTCCATAACTTTAGGAAAAATCGTTCGAACGTGTTAATTACAGAAACAAGGGGGATGCAGCAAGCCAGATTTACGACGCGAACAACAAAACGGTTTCCCACGCTCGATGGAAAAGTGCAGATTGTTTATGTTTGAGTGCTGGCGGATGATCAAACTCAACAAACCTTGGAATTCAAGCAGTACGCGATGAAGAAAATCGATTGGATGTACCAACGCCCGGGCTGAAAGACGTGTCAGCATGCACAAGAGTTTCTTGTGGAGAACGATGTGCCGGTCAAGGTTGAGGTGAATGCTCGCAAGGAGCCGATCGAGTCGGACGAGGCGATAGCAGTTGCGCGACGCGCAACGAAAATCGTTGCGACGAAGGGTAAAAAGATCGTGGAATTGGATTTGTCCAAGGACAAACCAACTGACGACGAGATCCGTGCTCTGGTTGTCGGACCAAGCGGCAAGCTACGTGCCCCCGCTGCCTTCGTCGGCAAGACTCTGGTTGTTGGGTTCAATGCGGAGCTGTATGAGCAGACGAAGTAAACAAAAAGCTGAACATTTGATCATTTGTACTGCGGGTGGTTTGTTAAGGTGTAGTAGCCACTACTTAATCTGACAGACGTCCGAAAATCACACTGTCGTGTGTACGAGTTGGTCAAGCATCTTTTGCTTGGCCAATTGTTTTGAGTCCTTGAAAGTCTGCATTGGAGTTTTTCCGTAACAGTAACGACCACTGTGCGGTCGTTCTTCGTTGTAGAACTTCAACCATTGATCGAGATCGGCTTGCAACTCTTCAATGCTGTTGTAAATCTTTTTGCGAAATGCAATTTGATAAAACTCCTGCAAGATTGTCTTGTGGAAGCGTTCGCAGATTCCGTTTGACTGCGGACGTTTAACACGAGTCTTTGAGTGATCAATATTCTCAATCGCCAGGTAGAGTTGATACTCATGGTGCTCACGATTCCCGCAGTACTCGGTTCCCCGATCAGTTAGTACCCGCAGGAGCGGGATCTCTTGCTCCTCAAAGAAAGGAACAACACGATCGTTGAGCATGTCTGCAGCCGTCAGCGCGTTCTTTCGATCATACAACTTGGCGTCCGCAACGCGGGTGTAAGTGTCAATGAAAGTCTGTTGGTAGATGCGGCCAACGCCTTTGATCGTGCCGACGTAGAAAGTGTCCTGCGACCCTAAATAACCGGGGTGTTCGGTCTCGATCTCGCCGTGAGCTTCTTTTTCCAGCTTGGCTTTTTCGAGGGCGGCTACCTGGTCTTCGGTCATCACGAAACCGTCCTGGGCACTCTTCGCCTCCAGCGCTTTGAGACGTTTTTTCATCGTCTCTAAATCGTGCCGTAACCAAATACTGCGCACTCCACCTGGCGAAACCAAAACACCTTCTTTCTTGAGTTGGTTGCTGACGCGAACCTGGCCATACGCCGGTTGTTCAACTGCCAGTTCAACCACACGGTTTTCCACCTCGGGAGCGACACGATTCTTCACCACCGGTTTCTCGCGAGAGATCTCCTTAAGCGCTTCTTCACCTCCATTTTCATAAAGTTCCTTGAAGCGATAGAAGCTGTCTCTTGAATAGCCAAACACCTTGCAGGCTTCCGAGACGTTGCCGAGTTTTTCAGCCAGCTTGAGAAGGCCGAGTTTATTCTTAATAATCTTTTGTTCGTTGGTCATCCTGACACTCCTTGGGATTTTGCTCGGCTTGGCGGCGTTTTGTTTAATTCGCGTGCGCTCATTAAACAAAACGCCGCCAAGCCTGTTACAAAGAATTTAAAGAATGTCAGATTAAGTCTCAACTACTGCAGTTAAGGGGAATTTGATGCCTCAATTTCCGGAAGTCAGGTTGCATGTCGACCTGCCAAACCACGGAATGATTGGCGGCGAGTCATTTTTAGCTGATCCCGTCGGCGATTCGCTGTATCAATTGGCCAATATTCCGTTTTGGGCTTATGGGCTCAACTACAAAGGATATTGTTCAAGCAACGGACGATGGACACGGAATCCTTACCATACGCAAAGTGATCAAACCAAGCGGCCATCGAACGCTGCGTATGTTCGATGATTTGTTCGACATGGAACGGCAAAACGAATTGTTGGATCAACTATATTTGCCGAAACAAGTGACATTTGAACGGGCAAACAAACACCTTGTAGCGCTCACCGTTTCGCCAGAAAGTGACTATCTCGCTGTATTTGATCAACTTGAGGACTGGGCCGATTCAGGTTTTCTAGATTTTGAAACTTGTCATTCGCGAGTTGAAGGTAGTTTTGATGATGTTCCGACATTGGAATAGCACTTGGTGCCGATCCAGTCAAACCATGGAGCCGGTTTCATTTGTCGACTTTGTGTTTCAGCTACCTCGCTGCTGTTGGGCTTCAATCCGGTCAATCTCCAATTCGACCTCGTTGAAAACGGTTGCTTCGTCGTAGCAAATGCCAGGGTCCTATTGCTCGACTCCCTTTTTGATTTCAGCTCGCAAGTGATTCTGTTGCTCATTTTTATCAAGCATTTCAATACTTTCCTCTGATGTTGGCCGCGACGTGATTTTTGTAAAACTCCGCGAGATGTTCGTGAACTGTTGGAGTAATGCGCGGTCGAGCGCTTGCGTTCGCATTGCTGCGAACTTGTTCGACGCGCGTTGCCCCGGGAATCACCGTCGTGACTGCCGGGAAGTCCAGGCACCAGCGAATCGCCCATTCTGACATCGGGCAATCGGCGGGTACCCATTGCCGCAGTTGGTCGACGAGCTCCAACCCCTTTTCAAACGGCAAGCCCGCGAATGTTTCCCCATTGAACGCTTGGCCGTCGGCGTTGAAGTTGCGGTGGTCCGTTTCCACAAACTGCGAATCGTGCGTCCATTTCCCCGCGAGAAGTCCGCTGGCGAGCGGAAGACGAACAATGATGGACACGCCACGCCGCTCCGCCTCGGGCAACAACTCTTGAATCGGTTTCTGGCGAAACACATTGAAAATGATCTGCAGGGAATTGATGCCTTCAACATTCAGGCAATGCAGGCCCTCCTCGACTGATTCAACCGACGCCCCAAACGCTTTGATTTTGCCTTCGGATCTCAAGTCGCGCTTTGCCAAACTTCGTCTCGCTGCATCGCTTCCACCGGAATGCAATGTGTTTGCGTCAGGTCGAGCGAATCAACGCCGAGTCGCTCCAGCGATTGTTCCGTATGTTGGCGAATGGTTTGCTGCGTGAAGTTCTCGGGCCAGCCCGGTTTGGGACTTCGCCCCAACTTGGTCGCGATAAAGAATCGATCGCGATCAGTACGACTGTTCAAAAATTTGCCGATCAACGACTCACTGCGTCTATGGCCATAGATGTCAGCCGTGTCGAAGAAGGTGACGCCTGAATCTGCCGCTGCGTTGAGGATCTCGATTGCTTTGTCTTCAGAAACGTCGCCCCATTCGGCACCGCCCAATTGCCACGTACCCAATCCAACCTCGGAGACGTCGCGGTTCAACGAGACGAACGATCTTGAATTCATCCAGCACCCTTACACTTTCAGTCGTTTCGATTTGTCTGTCGGGTCTATCACTACCCAACGAGATTTCTAATCACGAAAGCGTAACGAGATACTTGCCGAATGGAAACCGGCATGGACATCAAACAGTCGCGCCAAGTTTCAGTTAGAAACCTAACTATTTTTGCCTCGTAACGGCTGGATTCTCGTGAGCGAACTGCGACTATGGGTGCCATCAGGTTATGAGAGTTGGGTGACAACGACTACCGGAAGACAAAACGGATTTCCGATGGTTTCTCGCAAAGCGATTTTGAATTGAACCACCATTTGGCAAAAAACCCTTGTTTTTTCCGCTTCAATTTAACTGCCCCCTAAATCGGGTTTACGTACACCAATACTTGACTCGGTCCAGAATTAGATTTAAAACAAGGGCATGTCAGCAGAACATTCCAATTTGTTACGGGAGCATGGCGTTCAAGTCACAGCGCAACGCCTTGCCGTTTTGCGCAGTCGCCAAACGTCCTCATAGTCGCGCCCGACGACATCGCCGAAACGGTGCGTTCCGAGATCGGAACGATTTCCAAGCAGGCAGTCTACGACGCATTGGGCGTGTTGGCGGACAAAGGAATTGTTCGACGGATTCAACCCGCTGGCTCGCCGGCGGCTGTACGAGGATCGCGTTGGTGACAATCACCATCACGTCATCTGTCGTCAGTGTGGCAAGACGGTGGATGTTGATTGCACAGTCGGCGATACACCTTGCTTGAATGCGGCCGACAACTCCGGTTATGAAATCGAAGAGGCGGAAGTCATTTTTGGGGCCGTTGTCCCGAATGCCAACAGGCAAGAATTAACAACGGAATTGAATGGCTATGTGTTTGAAAATCTTGCAAGTGCGTGGACCTGTTTTTGAGTGCACGCATCTGAAAAAACGTATCAACAATGTTTCGGGAGACAGTCATGAGAAAGATCGCCGTTGAATCGGCCGACAAGGCCTGGTTGCGTCGCAATCGTCGAACCATGTGGATTGGCGCGTTGTCGCTGGCCTGCATGCTCGGTAGTAATTCGGTTTATGCCCAGCACGGTATTGAAACGGCAACCGGCGGAAAATGCCCGATCACGGGTGCAACGCTCAGCCCAACATCCGTTCATGGCGACGCGGTCGCTGCCGATGATCAACAACAGGAAGAAATGGCTCACGGCAATGCTTCGGCTGGTGCTATGACCAACTCTGACTGGTGGCCCAACCAGCTGAATCTGCAGATCCTGCATCAGAACTCGCAAAAAAGTAATCCCATGGGTGCGAGCTTCAACTATGCGGATGAATTCAACAAATTGGACCTGGCGGCCATCAAAAAAGACATTGCCGCATTGATGACCGAGTCACAGGATTGGTGGCCTGCCGACTATGGCCACTACGGTCCGTTGTTTATTCGCATGGCGTGGCACAGCGCTGGTACATACCGCGTCACCGACGGTCGAGGCGGTGCTTCCGATGGAACGCAACGTTTCGCGCCGCTCAACAGCTGGCCGGACAACGCGAACCTGGACAAGGCCCGACGTTTGCTGTGGCCAATCAAACAAAAATATGGCAACAAAATTTCCTGGGCTGATTTGATGGTTCTCACCGGCAACGTCGCGTTGGAATCGATGGGATTCGAAACGTTTGGATTTGCCGGTGGCCGCGCTGACGTTTGGGAACCTCAACAAGATGTTTACTGGGGCCCTGAAAGTGAATGGCTTGGCGACAAACGATACGAAGGCGACCGTGAACTGGAGAATCCACTTGCCGCGGTTCAAATGGGTTTGATCTATGTCAATCCAGAAGGCCCGAACGGAAAACCAAGTGCCCTCGATGCTGCGAAAGACATCCGCGAAACGTTTGCCCGCATGGCGATGAATGATGAGGAAACCGTGGCGTTGATCGCTGGCGGTCATACGTTTGGAAAAGCCCATGGTGCAGCTTCGCCTGCAGGCAATGTTGGTCCCGAACCAGAAGGTGCCGCGATTGAGCACCAAGGCCTTGGTTGGATCAACAAGATGGGGAAAGGTAACGCAGAAGACACAATCACCAGTGGACTGGAGGGGGCTTGGACCTCAACTCCAACTCAGTGGTCCAACGGTTACTTCGACAACCTGTTTGGCTACGACTGGGACCTGGTCAAAAGTCCAGCAGGTGCGTGGCAATGGAAACCGACTGACGTGAATGCTGAAGACGATGTTCCCGATGCGCACGTTGAAGGCAAACGCCATCCGCCGATGATGTTTACGACAGACCTTGCGTTGCGTTTTGATCCGATTTACGGTCCGATCTCAAAGCGTTTTCACGAGAACCCAGAAGAGTTCCGTTTGGCGTTCGCCAAGGCTTGGTACAAGCTGACGCATCGAGACATGGGACCTGTTTCGAAATTGCTTGGTCCAGAGGTTGCACCTGCACAACTGTGGCAAGATCCGGTTCCTGCGGTTGATCACGAATTGATCAATGCCAAAGACATCGCCGAACTGAAAGCCAAAGTTTTGTCGTCAGGCATTTCCGTTTCGGATCTGGTATCGACTGCGTGGGCTTCGGCGTCAACGTTTCGAGGTTCGGATTGTCGAGGCGGAGCCAACGGTGCACGCATTCGCCTTGCACCGCAAAACAAATGGGAGGTCAATGAGCCAACCCAGTTAAAAACCGTTTTGGATAAGCTCGAAGCGATTCAGAAAGCGTTCAACGCATCACAAAAAGGCAAACAGGTTTCAATGGCGGACTTGATCGTTCTAGCTGGTTGTGCTGCTGTCGAAAAAGCTGCTGCTGATGCCGGATACGATGTTACTGTCCCGTTTGTTCCTGGACGCACTGATGCGACAGCCGAAATGACTGACGTCGAAGCATTCAAAGTTCTTGAACCGATGGTCGACGGGTTCCGCAACTACATTGCCGAAGGACGCAGTCGCCCAGCCGAAGAGTACATGGTTGATCGAGCGCAATTGCTCGAACTGACTGCTCCCGAAATGACAGTATTGGTCGGCGGATTGCGGGTGTTGGGTGCAAACTACGGCGACTCGGCGCACGGCGTGTTCACCGATAAGCCCGGGACGCTGTCGAACGACTTTTTTGTCAACTTGCTCGATTTGGGTACG
The DNA here is from genome assembly GCA_041399045.1 of Pirellulaceae bacterium. Classification (GTDB taxonomy): domain Bacteria; phylum Planctomycetota; class Planctomycetia; order Pirellulales; family Pirellulaceae; genus BJ22. The sequence goes on from JAWKTO010000005.1 coordinate 198,626, forward strand.
CACTGGCAAAAATCTGACAACGGTCAGATCTTCGAAGGTGTCGACCGTTCAACCGGAGAGGTGAAATGGACGGGAACACGAGTTGACCTGGTGTTTGGTTCGAATTCCCAACTTCGTGGTATTGCGGAAGTCTATGCCAGCGAAGACGGCAAAGAAAAATTTGTGAATGACTTTGTGGCCGCTTGGAACAAAGTGATGAATCTGGATCGCTTCGACGTCGCTCCCGAGGTTCGCAGCGGCGAAAAAGTAGTTGCCCTCGGCAAATAGACGTTTTCGAAACGAGTTGTTGTACTTGGAATACAACGCAACGATTCGAAGAAATTCAAAAACCGCTTGGCGTTTCCGTCAGGCGGTTTTTTTGTTGTCGTTTTCGTAATCGATTCCCGTTCTGCTCACACGTTGCTTTTGACCGACGTGACGTTGATAATGGACGTTGGGGCTTCCATCGGAACAAATGGTCACTTCATTCTTCCAAGAGCAGTACGTTGCGCAACTCCACTTATTTCGCGATCGTGATATACATTTTCTTTTTTGTCGTTGGCATTCTGTATCCAACGATGGTTTGGGCGGTTCCCCAGGGCGAAGAAATGGAACTGATGAACCGAATCACCCAACTGGAAAAGGAATTGGGTGATGCGAACATTGAATTACGAGATGAAGCGGAAAAGAAGCTGATTGAACTTGGCACGGACGCGTTGAGACACCTTTCGCCCATCAACGACTCAATGAGCAGTGATATGTCTCAACGGATGGGTCGCGTTCGCAAGGCGTTAGAGACTATTGCTGCGAAAGGAATGACGGAACCCAAAACCGTTTCCATCTCCGGTACGTTTTCAGTTCGGGACATTATCAAAAAACTGAAAGACGAAACGGACAACGAAATTTCATTGGAGGTTGACTCGCTTCTCGACCATGAAGTTGAATTTGATGTGCAGAACGCCACCTTCTGGAGTATCACCAATCAGCTGCTGCAGAAATTGAACCTGAACGTTGACGATTATTCGAGTATCGATGGAAAACTGGTTTTGAGCCCGTTGTCTGGAATGATGTTTGATCCTGAATCGGATGTGGCGCAGGATCGTTTCGCGCCGATCATGTGCGATACGGGAGTGATTTCCATGCAGGTTCGTGGGGTCATGAACAACATTAATCTCCTTGCTCCCTCGACGAGTTCGACATCGCTAGATGTGTCGATTCATTGGGAGCCGCGACTAGCGCCCATCGCAATCGAAATTCCACGCAATCAACTGTCGTATACCGACAACAAGGGAACGATCTATGAAGCCAAAGGTGACGAGGTCATCTCGTTGATGGTTCAATCGCAATTCAATGGCTCGGAGTTCAGCTTGCGACTCCCGTTGATTCCCCGTGAGGCGGACGAGATTGACGCACTGGACGGAATCTTGCGGCTGTTGGTTCCAGGGCGTGTTGAGCGTTTTTCGTTTGAGCAAATCGATAAAATTGCGGAAGGTGCCTGGCAAGAGCGAGCGGAGTCCCGCGTCACGTTCGGAGGGATCGATAAAAACGAAGATCTGTATTCGCTGCGGCTGTCGCTTTCGTTTGCCCAAGGGAATGAGGCCATGGAATCACACTATGGATGGGCGCTGGAGAACAAGGTCTATTTGGAGACCGAAGACGGCGAACGGGTCGAGCCCATTGGTTTGGAAACGTTTCAGCAGAGCAACGAAGAGTTGGGGATGAACTATCTGTTCATTGAAATCCCCAACAACGCGACGTTGCACTACGAAACGCCGGCTGCCGTGGTCCGACTCGAATTGCCGTTCACGATTCGAAAGATTCCATTGCCGTAAATGCGAACGAAAGACGTCGGCAATTTGCAACAACCGGAGCCAGCAAATGCAGTTGAACAAATGGAAGCAACGAGAGGCTCGTCTCGTGTCTCGCATTTGCCTTTTGACGACTTGTTTCGTCGTGCAAATTTTGATGACTTGCGACGTGGTTTTTGCTCAAGGTACCGCAGCTCACCAAACGGCAGATACCATTGCGGAACATCAGGAATCCAGTCAACGCACGATTAGACTTCACGCCGGTAGTCCGGAAGCGTCAAGTTTCCTTCCGGGGACAATCGTCGCCGAGTTCAATGATTATCGTATCACGGCGGGGGACGTTTCGTTTCACCTGAACCGCACGGTTGCGGAGAAGTCGCTGAAGGAAGATGCTTTGATCGCAGGTCGCGCAGCGGCACTGGAGTTTTTAATCAACAGGAAAATCCTGTTGGATTGGGCTCGCAAGTCGCGTCAATGGCCTGGCGATTCAAAGATCAAGATGGAACGCACGAAACGACTTAGTGAATTGGAATCTGCCGACGAAACGCTCGAGGGGTTTCTTTCGACCAAAGGCATTTCACAAGATATGTGGGAAACCGAATTGGTATGGGGCCTGGCGTGGAATGCATTCCTCGAAAACCTGTTGGATGATTCAACGTTGGAGCAACACTTTCAGCAAAAAAAGCGTAAATATGACGGCACTCGGATACAGGTCGCACAGATCCTGTTTGCATTAGCTCCAACTGAAAATGTCGAGAACGTACTTGAGTCCGCGAGAAATGTAAAACAACAGATTGAAGAAGGAAGAACAACCTTCGCGGCTGCCGTACGAGAACATTCCGTTTCTCCATCGCGCGAACGGGATGGGATCGTCGGATGGATGGACGCCTTGGGACCAATGCCGCCTGACTTCACCGATTACGTTATGGATCTCAATCCGGGAGATTTGACCGAACCGTTTCAAACGATATTTGGGATCCATTTGGTCAAATGCATTGAGATCCAGGTTGGAACCAAGCAATTTGATGATGCAAGGAAGCAGGTTTTCGAGGATCTGGCCGAGAACGTCTTCAAAACAACCTCAGAAGAATTGCGACCAAGCGTTGAAGTGCAATACAACGACCAATATCCGCATTTTATCAGATAGAAAATTAAGCGTGATCTAACGCTATCGCTTTGAGGAAAACGGGAGACTGGTTTACAATTCGGGTTTGTCCCGACTGACGTCGAATAGAAGTTTTGGCTTTCGAGGCCGCCGTTGTCTAACCCAGAAAACAAAGGTCTACTGCACCCGAATGATCAACGAGTGCTGCTCGTTTTCGGGATTCTCGGCATGATCGGGATAGGGCTCTATTTTTTCAGCCTATGGATTCAGACCGGGCAAGTGATCGAGCTGGATGAAGCGACGCGTTTTGACAACGACTACCTGGTGAACGTCAATTCGGCGGATTGGACGGAGCTATCCAATCTTCCTGGTGTCGGACCAAAGTTGGCTCAACAAATTGTCGTTGTCCGGGATGAAGTGGGACGGTTTGACCAACCAGCAGATTTGTTGGCGGTGCCAGGAATTGGAACCCAAAAGCTTGAGTCCTTTCAGAACCTGTTGACCGGTTTTTCAAAGCCAGCTTTCAATCCAGACATCGATTCCGAATAAACAAATCAGGAACAAACGCCGAATGTTCAATCTCGCTGCTCCCTTTAAACCATCAGGTGACCAACCTCAGGCGATCGAAGCGATTGTTCGCGGACTGAATGCCAAGGAGAAAAACCAGGTCCTGATGGGTGTTACGGGTTCGGGCAAAACCTTTACGATGGCCAACGTAATTCAACAGGTGCAACGTCCGACGTTGGTCCTGTCGCACAACAAAACGCTTGCCGCTCAGCTGTACAATGAGTTCAAAGATTTCTTCCCGCAAAACGCAGTTCACTACTTCGTCAGCTACTACGACTATTACCAACCCGAGGCTTACATCCCGCAACGGGACATCTTTATCGAGAAAGACGCATCGATCAATGAAGAAATCGATCGATTGCGATTGGCCACAACGAGCTCGTTGGTGAGTCGTCGTGATGTCATTATCGTTGCGAGTGTTTCCAGTATTTATGGACTCGGCTCGCCCGAAGACTACAAGAAAATGGTCGTTTCGCTTCGCAAGGGCGAAGAGATTGATCGAGATAAAATGCTTGGCAAACTTGTCGACGTTCAGTACCAGCGAAACGACGTCGCGTTTGAACGATCGAAATTCCGTGTGCGCGGTGATTGCGTTGAGGTTTGGCCGTCGTACGAAGAATACGCTTTTCGGATCGAGCTATGGGGCGACGAAATCGAACAGCTTTCAATCATCAACCCGCTGACGGGAGAGGTGATCAGCCAGCACAAAGAACTGTATATCTATCCCGCTAAGCACTTTGTCACGCCAGAATCTCGCATCAAAGCGGCGATCGATATCATCAAGGAAGAGTTGGCCGAACGACTTGAGTTCTTTCGCAAGGAAGGCAAACTACTGGAGGCACAGCGACTCAATGCGCGAACTCGGTTCGATATCGAAATGATGGAGCAGGTAGGTCATTGCCCAGGGATTGAAAACTACAGCCGGCCACTTGCCGGAAAAAAGGAAGGCGAAACACCCGATACGCTGTTCAATTTTTTCCCGGACGACTATTTGTTGTTTATCGATGAATCGCATGTCACGGTTCCTCAGATCCGTGCAATGTACGCCGGGGACCGCAGCCGAAAAATGACTTTGGTCGAACACGGCTTTCGCCTGCCTTGTGCACTCGATAATCGCCCACTGAAATTTGAAGAATGGGAAAACAAGATCAATCAGGTTGTGTTTGTGTCGGCGACGCCGGGTGATTACGAACTCGACAAGACGCAAGGCGAAGTCACTGAATTGGTGATTCGCCCAACGGGTTTGCTGGATCCCGAGATCGAAGTTGTTCCTGCGAGTGGCCAAGTCAAACACTTGGAGCAGGAAATATTGAAGCGAAGAGAACAAGGCGAACGTGTCTTGGTCACAGCCTTGACCAAACGGCTCGCCGAGGATCTTTCCGCATACTTCGTCGAAAACAACATCGCAAGTAAATGGTTGCATAGCGAACTGGACGCTTTTGAGCGTGTTGAGCTGTTGCAAGGGCTTCGAGCCGGTGACTTTGACGTGTTAGTCGGGGTGAACTTGTTGCGTGAAGGGCTCGATTTACCGGAAGTGAGCCTCGTCGCGATCTTGGACGCGGACAAAGAAGGTTTTTTGCGTAGCGAAACGTCATTGATTCAAACGATTGGTCGTTCGGCTCGAAACGTGAACGCCAAAGTTATTTTGTATGCCGACAAGATGACGGAAGCGATGAAGAATGCCATCGCCGAAACTAATCGACGACGAAAAATCCAGCGAGAATACAACGAAGCTCACGGAATCACTCCGCAAACCGTCAAGAAAAACATTACGCGCAGCATCGAGTCGGGTGTTGCCGCGCACCGCGACGCCGTCAAGGCTGTGAGCAAATCGGAAGACACTGTCTATATTACCGATGATCACGTCCGCGAGCTGGAGCGAGAAATGCTTGAAGCCGCCGAGTCATTGGAGTTTGAACGCGCCGCATCGTTGAGAGATCGACTCAATCAAATCAAAGACAAAGTGGGCGAACCAATGTCGTCGGCAACCATGCAGGTCAAGGAATCGAAAGGCGGGCGCCGCGGACGTCGACGCTCCAGTGGCCCGAGTTCCAGTGGGCCCGGCCGACGACGAGGCAAGGTTCCTCGCCCCAAAAGTGATTAGCCGGCGTAACAATGGCCCAACGGCGTCGCGGCCACAGTGTTTTGAAATCGCTGGCCGCAACACGTTCAAGCTATCGAACACTCTCAAGCCATTCCAATGCCTCTTGAGGATTCGCAAAAGCGCGGACTTCGACACCCGAGTTCTTCATGATTTCTCGATGTCGTTCCATGTTGATTTTTCCGATGATTTTTTCTGGCGGAATAAAGGCCCAGTATTTCCACCCCGCCGCAATGACACGAGGAAGCCAGTTGTTTTGCACCCATTCTTCGTCTTCGGGTTTCACCACACTGTTTCCACGATCGTCGGATAGCCATTTCGTTGCCCGAACGGATTTCATGTGTTCGTAACCACGATCCAGTAGCTCTCGAAATTGCATTTCAGGAGCCCACTTCTTGATTTTGTGGTGAATGATTTTTTTACCTGGGTAGTAATAGAGAAACGAATATTCGTTATCCAGAAGAGTCACGATCGACACAAACATCCCTTTCGAAAGGTGATGAAAAACTGGTTCTCAATGTGTTGGTCAACGGAGCGATGCCAAGTGGTTTCGATGGCCAGGGTAGGTGATTGGAAGCGTTGACTCAGAATCCAAAACCGCCGTTTTGTTTTCGACCTGCCCATGGAAACCAGAAGTTCCTATTTTCCTGTTGAGGCCGTATTTTGGAAATGCCAAAATTTGCGCTTTGAAACCGGCGAGCACATCGCCATCAATTGACAGATTTTGCCGCGTGGTCGGCGTCTGTCCAAAGGCAGTTTTTCGAAAAAGAGCCAATCTAGTAGTTACCCCTGTAGTGTCTGGATTTTATAATGAGTTCGCCCGAATAGGGGCAACGGAACGCAGGTAGATCAACAATCCCCGAGGAGGATGCTCATGAAATCAGTCGCTGTATCCAGACGTCGTTTTGTAACCGCGGTTTCGTCCGGGCTGGCAATTGCCAGCATTGCCGGCCCGCTTCGAGCAACTTTGGGCGTCAGATCACAGGACACGGAACCGGCATTCAAGATTTCGCTGGCCGAATGGTCGCTTCACCGGGAGTTGCAAGCCGGAACGATCACCAACCTGGATTTCCCGAAAGTGGCCAAGGAGCTTGGGATTGAAGCCGTCGAATACGTCAATTCATTCTTCAAAGACAAAGCTCAAGACGAAAAATACCTTTCGGAATTGAACAAAATTTGTGATGACTTGGGAGTGAAACAACTACTGATCATGTGTGATGGTGAAGGCAACTTGGGTGATCCCGACGATGAAGCGAGAAATCGAGCCGTCGAAAACCACCACCGATGGGTGGATGCCGCCAAAACGCTCGGATGTCACTCCATCCGAGTAAACGCTGCTTCACGTGGCACATACGAGGAACAGATGAAGCTTGCGGCCGATGGCCTGGCGAAGCTAGCAGAATATGCCGCCTCCGCTGAGATGAATGTCATCGTCGAAAACCATGGTGGCTTTTCTTCAAACGGCGACTGGCTCTCGGGGGTCATGAAGATGGTCGACAAAGAAAATTGTGGGACGCTTCCCGATTTTGGCAACTTTCGCATCCAAGGCGAAGAGTGGTTTGACCGTTATAAAGGTGTCGAACTTTTGATGCCATTCGCGAAAGCGGTTAGTGCGAAAAGTCACCAGTTTGACGACAATGGAAATGAGACGAACACTGACTACTCGAAGATGATGAAGATCGTTCTGGATGCCGGTTATCACGGATACGTCGGAATCGAATTCGAAGGCGGCGGCGATGAGCGTGAAGGAATCGTCGCGACTAAAAAACTGTTGGAACGTTGCCGGGAAGAACTCGGAACCTGATAAAGCCAAGCTCCAAAGCCGGCAACTAGAATTTGTTAAAGCAGGATGAATGGGCGGATCAAACCGCCCATTTTTTTATGGTTTCTGAAATTCTTAGACAATTTCATCTAAAGCCTACCTAGCTAGACACCCTGAAATCGCAACTCCTCGACCTGCCGCTTTCTTGTGCAGGTTTTTCTTGCACGCAAACAGGGCAGTAGTGCTCGGTGGTTTTGCATTTCCGCCCTTGCTGCCTAAGTGCTTGCAGGGAAGTGATATTACTGGGAATGCTTGCCATGCCTCGAATACTGGGGGTGAACTCGCGGGGAACGGCCAACGCCAACACCGCAGAAATGTTTTCGAGTCCTGAAAGGAGTCCATAGGTAATGAACGAAATGAATCCCATGAACAATAATCCAATGGTAGCTGGCGGAACGAACAGTAGTACAATGCCCGGAGCAATGACCTCGAATGAAGACTTCCCAACCAGATGCCAAAAAGTCCTGGCTGTCGCGAAACAGCTACACCTTGGCAACCCAGACTGGGTAACGTTCTTTCGAGAGGTTCTCGGTGTCGATGGTGCTGCACGAAGTGTATTCGCCAGTCAGCAGGAATTCATCGCCTTTGAAAAATCTCCCGAATTCGCCGAAATCCAAACGTTGGTCAGCAATCTTCGCAATCGAAAAATCTCCCCAAATGCTATCAACGAGCCGACCCGTGTCATCACGGTTCGCCTTCCTGAGAGTTTGCACGAGGCACTCAAGGCGGAAGCGAATGATCACAACACCAGCATGAACAAACTGTGTATTTCCAAGTTGTTGCAGGTGTTGAGCGATGGCCCAAAAATCAACATGGCAGCCAGTCGGTCGAGTTCAGCACCAAGTAGCTCAGCGTCTCAGCCTGCTGGAACTACGAATTTTCGCTCTACCTATCAGCCAGCTCAGTCAGGCGGCGCAGGCTCAAATTCAACAGGTGGATTTCGCTACAGCTAGAAAGTAAGTCCCTCGCGGTTCCCCCAGTGATCAAACGCCAGTAACTGGGGGCTAGGGGAGACGCGAAAAGGCGCCACAGATTCCCACGTAGGTGAGGCAGGATCTCTGGTGTGTCGTATGGCGGCTTAAACGACCGGCGTTTTTGACTGAATTAACGTTTGACGTGAACCCAGAACGGCAGGTTGAGGCGACAGGAAGTTCGAAAACAAAAAAAAGGCAGCCTCGGATTGTTCTATCCGTAGGCTGCCGATTTTTTCACGGTGATTCGCCGGAGAGCGTTTCAACCATTGGCGATGATGTTTTGTGTGCCGTGCAGACCAGTTCACGCTACCGCAACATCGTCACTTCGGTTGTTCTCTTCGTGGGACGAATCCAACTCGTGTCTGAGGATCAACATATCGTTCGGGGCTTCGATTCCTAATCGGACGCGATCCCCGGAGACACGTACGATCGTCAGAACGATCGAATCTCCGAGTTTTATTTTCTCGCTTTCCTTCCTGGAAAGTACTAACATTTAACGAATCTCCTAGGCTGAATAATGGAATCTTATGATGACTTATTCGCAAACGACCTCAGTCAGTTGTGTGCGATGAATTTTTTCGCCCGTTGAGCCATAAAAAATTATCGAGTTGGTGAGGTTTTCCCAAACGGCCGTCGACTTTACGCTTCGCGGTCCATGGAGGCAAAATAAAATGCCACAGGCCTTTCCGCATTTTGTCAGTAATTTCTCGGTGACCTGGAAAATACCATCTTCGAAATCATTTAGTTGACACAACGTGCGAGAAACAAATTGTCTAAGTTCGACGAGGCTTTGAATCTCTGGATTGTCGTGCCGCATAATCGGCTATGTCTCCTTTAAGTTTTGCCGCGGCGAACGGCAAATGGTTCTTTGCGTAACTAAAAGAAACTGAGTCAATGTGGGAGGTATCGGCAAGGTTTATGGGCTTGGTGATAGCAAAAAATGTTATTTTGTGCGGGTTGGGGAATTCAGGCGAAACGGAAAACACAATCCACATAATCCGACCTGGTAAAATTTTCTGATGCCAAAATGCAAACAGATTTCAGAACGTCAACGACTGAATCGATCATTTGTTTTTTTGAAATCGAGGACCGCGGTCAAAGTTCGAATCAACAATTTCATCGCGTGGATTCACCGATGATTGAAATTCAAAAATGAAAATATCGCACCGAACAAAAGCACGAGTCCAATCATGAATTTTCGAATTGAAATCGACGAATTTCGTGGACCTATCGATTTGCTTTTGTATCTGGTTCGTAAAAGCGAAATCGATGTCTCGGACATTTCGCTTGCCAAGATCATTGATCAGTATTTGGAATACATTGAGATCCTCAAAGAGTTGAGTATCGATTCTGTTGGCGACTTCTTGAACGTTGCCAGCCGTCTGGTTGAAATCAAGTCAAAAAATCTGCTTCCCCAAACGGAAACACTTGACGACGCAGAAACCTACGCAGACCCACGTGAGGACTTGGTTCATCGATTGCTGTTGTACAAGCAGTTTCGCGACGCGGCTTCGGCGCTGGAGGACCGCGCGGCCGATTGGCAAGAACGCTTCCCTCGAATTCAGGACGACCTGCCACCCCGCAAACTGGACTTGGCCGACCAACCATTGCGTTCAATCGAACTTTGGGACTTGGTTAGTGCTTTTGGTCGAGTGCTTCGCGAGAAAAGACGTGCGACGCCCGAGAAAGTTGTTTACGACGACACTCCACTCACTGTCTACATGCAACGCATTCACGGCCAGTTATGTGATCAACGAAAACTTTACTTCAGTGACCTTTTCCAACCAGGCATGCACAAGTCGGCGATGATTGGCGTCTTCCTCGCCGTTCTGGAATTGACTCGCCATCACAATGTTCGCGCCGATCAGGACGACGAAGTCAACGACATCGTGATCATTCCCGGAGAAGGCTTCAAACACGAATTGCACTTGAACGCGGTCGACGACTACAACCCGCATGTCCAAGGTATCAGCTCGGATAATCCCGATTCATTCAACGCTTGATTGCGTTTGAAAATCTCGTGTTAATGAGATGTAATGCCATCGAGCACCGCGATTGAAATTCTTGTGAATTGTCACTTCGCATCACTTGAGCATTCATGTTGCGCGACGCATGTAGGATTAATCCAGGCAATCGGAACATCCACAGCATTCGAAACCCGAAGCGAGATCGAGTGAGTTTGTTGGCGACACACTCGCTTGCGCTTCGTGCTTGTATTCGCTTCGGGCTTGGGACGATTCCGCCTGAAGACGGTACAATCATTCTAACGTCGATGAGTACGCAACCACTACAGCAGATTCCGCAAAACGGTTTGCAGGATTCCGCCATTTCGGTAGTAGTCGATCTCAACGGGCGTGTCGATTCGAACCGTTGCTTCAAAGGAAACCTTCGATCCGTCACTTTTGGTTGCGGTAACCGTCAACGTCGAACGTGGCTGAAGTGAATCATCCACCGGGATATCGAACGTTTCAGTTCCATCCAGGCCCAGCGATTGATGCGTTTGTCCATTTGCAAACTGTAATGGAAGGACGCCCATGCCGACCAGGTTGCTTCGGTGAATCCGTTCGTAACTGGCCGCAATCACGGCTTTGATTCCCAGCAACATGGTCCCTTTGGCAGCCCAGTCTCGGCTACTACCGGTACCATATTCCGCACCTGCAAGGATTACCAACGGCGTTCCCGATTCTTGGTATTTCATGGCCGCGTCGTAAATAGTCATTTGTTCGCCCGAAGGTTGCAGTGTTGTGTAACCGCCCTCCGTTCCCGGTGCCATCTGATTGCGAATGCGAATGTTTGCAAATGTACCGCGTACCATCACGCGGTCGTTTCCTCGGCGGGAGCCGTACGAATTGAAATCGATTGGAGCGACACCGTTGTTGACCAGGTATTTTGCAGCTGGACTATCTTTGGCAATCGAACCTGCGGGAGAAATATGGTCCGTTGTTACACTGTCACCTAACACAGCAAGACAACGCGCACCCGAGACTGGTGAAATCGTGTTTTCGTCTCGGCTTACCGCATCAAGGAACGGCGGATGTTGAATGTAGGTGCTTTTTTCCGACCAGTCGTACAAGTCTCCCGTTGCCGAATCAATCGCATTCCATTCGGCATTGGACGTAAATGCGTTCTGGTATTGGTTGTTGAACATGTCTGCCGATATCGAATGCTCAACAGCCGAGGCAACTTCTTCGTGCGTCGGCCAAATGTCGTTCAGAAAAACGGACTTGCCATTTGAATCCGTTCCAATCGGATCTTTGGTCAGGTCGATGTCGGTCGTACCGGCCAAAGCGTACGCCACTACCAACGGTGGACTCGCCAGGTAGTTGGCCTTGGTCAACGGATTCACGCGACCTTCAAAATTTCGGTTACCACTCAACACCGCCGAGGCAACGATGTCACCCGACACGATCGCTTTTCCGACCGGCTCAGGAAGCGGCCCCGAGTTTCCAATACACGTCGTGCAGCCGTAGCCGACGGTGTGGAATCCAAGCTTTTGCAACGACTCGGTCACGCCTGCTTTGTCAAAGTAATCCGTTACGACTCGCGATCCAGGGGCCAAGCTGGTTTTAACATACGGCTTCACGGAAAGCCCGCGCTCAACGGCCTTCTTTGCCAACAAGCCAGCCGCCATCATCACCGATGGATTGCTCGTGTTGGTGCAGCTTGTAATGGCGGCAATCACCACGGCACCATGTCCGATCGGATACGCCTCGCCATTTTCCACGACACCTTGGCGTCCGAGATCGGCATCGCTGAGTCCGAATCCTCGTTCCGCAACCGGAGTCGTCAGGCTTTTGCGGAAACTCGATTGCATGCTCGACAGTTCAATTCGATCTTGCGGTCGCTTTGGTCCAGCCAGTGAAGGGTGGACTGAGCCGAGATCTAACTTGACAACGTCCGTAAATTCAGGAATCGGCGCGTCGTCCGTTCGGAACGTTTGTTGTGCTTTCGAATACGTTTCGACCAAACGGACTTCTTCATCCGAACGACCGGTTCGCGAAAGGAAATTCAATGTTTCAGAATCGATAGGGAAGAAGCCCATCGTTGCGCCATATTCTGGCGCCATGTTGGCGATCGTCGCGCGATCCGCCAGTGACATATTCGAAACACCTGAGCCATAGAACTCAACAAATTTGTCAACCACACCTTTTTTGCGCAAGATCTCAGTGACCGTCAAAACCAAATCGGTCGCCGTTGTTCCCGGTTGCAATTTGCCCGTGATCTCAAAGCCGATAACCTGCGGCAACAACATGTAAATGGGTTGTCCCAGCATCGCAGCTTCGGCTTCGATCCCACCGACGCCCCAGCCCAGAACACCCAAGCCATTGATCATGGTTGTATGGCTATCGGTTCCGACCAATGTGTCCGGAACGGCAATCGGGCCATCCGCATCTTCGCGACGAAAAACGCACTTGGCCAGGTATTCCAAATTCACTTGATGGACAATACCAACATTCGGAGGCACAACGCGGAAGTTATCAAACGCCTGTTGTCCCCAACGCAAAAACTCGTATCGCTCGTTGTTTCGCTGGAACTCAAGCTCAACGTTTTCCTTCAATGCATCCGCTGACCCAAACCGATCAACTTGAACACTGTGGTCAATCACCAAGTCCACGGGGATTAACGGATTGATCCGTTTGGCGTTGCCACCCAGTCGGGACATTGCCGCACGCATCGCAGCCAAATCGACAACTGCGGGAACTCCGGTGAAGTCCTGAAGAACAACGCGGGCAGGTTTGTAGGGAATTTCAACTTTTGCTGGATCCTTGGCGTTCCAACCCGCCAGATTCGCAACATCTTCTTCAGTGACTGCGTGTCCGTCGTAATTTCTCAAAACCGATTCCAACAGAATACGGATGGAGTATGGCAAACGAGAAATCTTGGTGAGGCCCTTTTCCTCCAGTTTGCCAAGTTGAAAAATACCGACCGGGCCATTGCCGGAATCAAAGGTCGCGCGGGCGGCAAACGGATCACGTTTTGTTGTCATGATTTTATAAGCGTTGGTTGAACGAGTTTTCCGGCATTGGGCACGAAAACGCCCCTAAAGCAGCCTTTTAGTTTCCGTTTTCGGGGCTCCGCTGTCAACATTACATGCCGGGACCGGCGCCATGATTCAGTTCTGTCGAACGACCGGGTTGGGACGAATTGACCTTGATACTTTTCAGAGCGGGCTCGATTTGGTTGAATGCGTCTCGAGGCATTGCCCAATTGGAAGCTGTGCCGCGGACATTTCGCAAACATTCGAATTTACCAGTTGGAGAACTCGTTCGATGGCGGCACCTGCTCCCCTTAAATCATTGGTTGAAACTGGGACTAAACTCTGGCTGGACAGTATCGATCCGGCCTTGATTGGTCCGTCGATCGAAAGCGGCGTAACCGGTGCGACTTCAAACCCCATCATTGTCTCCGACTTGATCAAAACGGGACGTTTCGACGACGCGATTCGCGAGGCTGCCCAAAAAGGACTCGACAACGATGCGATTGCCTGGGATGTCACCAACCAGTTAGTCTCCAATGCGGAGGAAGCGTTCAAGCCGATTTTCGATTCGACCAAAGGAAACGATGGCTATGTCAGCTTCGAACTTGATCCGCTGATCGAAGACGGCGAGTTAAATCTACCCCACGCCGAACGAATAAAACGTTACATCGAACTGGGAAAAAAATGGGCGGCCGGGCATCCCAATCGCATGATCAAGGTGCCGGCGACTCCTGCCGGTCTCGAATCACTAGAAGAATTGGCAGCAGCTGGGATTTCGTTGAACGTGACGTTGATCTTCTCCGAGCAGCAATACGTTGCCGCGCGTGACGCCGTTTGGGCAGGTGCGAAACGACGCGATAATCTGGGCGCGTTCAAAAGCGTCTACAGTATCTTTGTTTCGCGAATTGATGTTTATACCCAAAAACAAGTTCCGCAGCTCAACGCGGATGCTCAAGGAACGGTAGGAATCGTCAACGCTCAACGCATCTGGAAGTTGAATCAAGAATTCTGGAGCGACAAAGGCTGCCCGTTGGATCAAGAGATCGTGTTCGCCAGTACAGGGACCAAGAATCCTGAGGATCCCGCCTGGAAATATGTGGCGGCGTTGGCGGGAAGTGATATTCAAACGAATCCTCCGGCGACCAATGACGCTGTTGCTTCAAGTTCGGTTGCATTCACACGACTGGTCGACCAATTGCCGAACAAAAGCGTACTTGAAAACATTGATCAATGCGTTGACTTTGAAGAAATGGAACGAGTATTGATGAGTGAAGGGCTCGACAAGTTCTCGAATCCGCAAAAGGCATTGTTGGAATTGATCAACAGCAAACGAGAACAGTTGGTCTCAGCAACGTAACAACAAAAATTTCGTAGGCGCATAAAAAAAGCTCTCGGCACGTTCGGTATCCAGGGGGGTTAAGGATTCCTCGCGCAGACCGAGAGCGATTGGACGAAGACCGATCAAGACGTCCGTGTCAGATCGACTTCTGTTGAACTTGCACTTTCATCAATCGTCCGCATCCTTGCTTTGGATCAACTTCAGCTGTTGCAATCGCAACCACAAATCCAACGTTATGTTTCCTGTCGTTTCGTTTCTGTTTGCCAGTCGTGTGTCTCATTCGCAACTGACAAGACGCAGATTAGGGAATCAAAAAAAATCGGTCAAGGTAAATCTGAAATTGTTTTTGAATGCCGCAAGCACTGCGTTTTGATTGAAAACGCGGGGGTTTTTTTGCCGCAACTTTCAATGCAATATCAATTTTTGTTTTTCTCAAAAATCATTTTTAAAAAATATTCAAGTGACGATCACGAAAATCGCATTTGAATTTGTGATCAGCATAAACAAAAAGACATCGATTCAAAGGGGGGTGTTATGAACCGATGTCTTTTCGAATTTGTATCCTCTGGGCATCGAAGTCCGAAGACCTCGATGCCCAGACAAAGCTCAGCCGTGAGCACATGTTTCCAAGGTTGACCCAGTTACCAAAGAAACATGGAAAAAGCTCTAACCCAGGAGGGAGGGTTTGGTCTCCGGTTCCCGCTTCCATTGACCAAGACGGCCGAACACAGTTGTGTTTCGTTTCCCACCTTTATCCAATTCAAAATCAAGTGATTCAGAATTGAATTGGGCGTAGAAATACTGGAGCTGACAAAACGCCGCAAGGTAGATTTGGAATCAATCCAGAAAAAACTCAGGATTTGTTTCAAGCGGTAAGTTTCCAACCAAACGGTTGTAAAAAATGCTGGTGTTCAACAATGAGTTCCCATCCCAATCTACCAACGCGATTTCACAGAATACCCAATTTTCATTTCTGCTAGCCACAGGAATGCAAATACAAGCCCGCAGCGCAAGCGAGTGTGCCTAATAATCATCGTGCTGAAAAAACGATGACAACGTTTGCTATCTCATCCACCATCTGCGGCTTGATTGCCCCCCAATCGGGCTTGTCCCGATGAAGCAACTGTATTGGGAACTAATAAAAGTTCAGCGCTGATCGTCCTGCAATGACAATGCCCGGCCGCTTACGCGTCTCGGCTCACCGACATGCGCCCAAAATCCCCGCCGCTTAAGCGTCGCAGTTCACTAGTCGTCGCTTCCCGTTTGCAGAACAGCCATAAAGGCCTTTTGGGGGATATCCACCGAGCCGACTGATTTCATTCGCTTCTTACCGGCTTTCTGTTTTTCCCAAAGCTTTCGTTTTCGAGAAATGTCACCGCCATAGCATTTGGCCGTGACGTTTTTTCGAAGTGCTTTAACGGTTTCCCTCGCGATGACACGGGTTCCAATCGCTGCCTGCACAGCAATCTCAAACATGTGGCGATCGATTTCCTCCTTCAGTTTCTTCACAACCGCACGACCGCGCCGGTCCGCGTCTGCACGATTGCAAATGATACTCAAGGCATCGACTTTCTTTCCGTTCACCAGCATGTCAACTCGCACTAAATCGGCAGGTTGATAACCAATCAACTCATAGTCGAGTGTTGCATAGCCGCGTGTCATCCCTTTGAGTTTGTCGTGCATATCGTAGATGACTTCGGCAAGGGGGAGATCGTACGTCAACATCATCCGCGTTGCTGAAAGATACTCGGTGTTCCTTTGAATTCCGCGACGTTCGGCACACAATGTCATGACGGCCCCGATATATTCTTCGGGCACAATAATGTTCACGCGAACAATCGGCTGTCGAAATTCTTCGATGTCTCCCGAATCAGGCACCTCTTGAGGACGATGGATCTCAAGCAGTTCCCCAGTACGAGTCAGGATTTCGTACGTTACGTTGGGAGCCGTTTGCACGAGGTCAATATCCGCCTCGTTTTCCAATCGTTGTTGCACGATCTCCATATGAAGCAGACCGAGAAATCCGCAACGGAATCCAAAGCCCAACGCTTCGCTGGACTCGGGTG
Source organism: Pirellulaceae bacterium (assembly GCA_041399045.1). Lineage (GTDB taxonomy): Bacteria > Planctomycetota > Planctomycetia > Pirellulales > Pirellulaceae > BJ22. Next base: position 215,365 of record JAWKTO010000005.1, read on the forward strand.
CAAACTCAAAACTTGGATCGTTGATCGACAACTTGGTCAGCGCGTCGCGCAACTCAGTGAAGTCTTGACCATCAGAGGGATAAAGTCCGCAGTAGACCATTCGTTTCGGCGGTTTGTATCCCGCCAACGCTTCTCCCTGAACACCACCGGCGGTCGTCACGGTGTCACCAATGTGAACTTCATCCAGCGATTTGATGTTGCAGATCAAGTAACCGACCTGACCGGCCTCAAGACGGTTGCACGGGGTTTGGCCCGGTCGAAACTGCCCCAACTCGATGACTTCGTAGTTGCGCTCGGTGCGAAGAAAACGTAGCTTCTGACCTTTTTCGATACTGCCATTCATCAAACGAACATAGGTGATCGCACCACGATAGTCATCATAATGCGAATCAAAGACCATCGCCTGCAACGGTGCGTCGGCATCACCTTTGGGCGGTGGCACTCGCTCAATAACGGCGTCGAGAAGAGCCTCAATGTTTACCCCAGTTTTTGCGCTGACGCGAATGATGTCTTCCACGCCGACGCCTACGGTTTGATTCATTTCCAACGCGACTTCGTCGGCACGTTGGTAGGCGAGATCAATCTTGTTGATCACCGGTACAATTTCCAGTTCTGCCTCAAGTGCTGCATAAGCATTGGCGACAGTTTGCGCCTCAACACCTTGAAAGGCGTCTGCGAGCAATAGCGCACCTTCACAACAAGCAAGACTCCGCGAAACTTCATAGTGAAAGTCGACGTGGCCAGGCGTATCAATCAGGTTCAACTCATAGTCGATCCCATTGCGTTTGTACGCCATCGTCACCGCTCGGGCCTTGATCGTAATTCCGCGTTCACGTTCCAACGCAAGGTCATCAAGCAACTGTTCCTTCATCTGACGTTTGGAAACCGTTCCAGTGAACTCCAGCAACCGGTCGGCAAGCGTACTTTTGCCATGATCGATGTGAGCAATGATGCAGAAATTTCGAATGTTCTTTTTCGATTTTGTCATAAATCTCTGTTTCCAGGTGACCGCCGCCTCCATGCAAATAGCAGCCGTCTACCGAATATTGAATCGCGTTGCCGACAATCGTTTCCGCGGCCGTTTGAAATCTGCCCTCGAATATCGTCGAAAAGGTCGAGGATCGTTTTCAATCAAATTAAACACGTAAATCTACCAACGTCGATGCCAACCAAATCAGAAGGAGGCTACTCTCAAATGCTTCTGATATTGGACTCTTGCAAGCCCAGCTGCACCGATATAGCCGGCGTCCGACCCCAATTGAGCGAAATCGATTTTTAGACTGTTGTAAATTTCCGGGAATACTGAATTATGCACCTGTTTGGTTATTTGGTCCAGAAACCGTCTTCCAGTTTTGGAATCACGTCCCCCAAAATTCATCGCACCGCCAAACAAGATCGCTTCCGGATCGATTACATGAGCGACGATGGCAATTCCGGTTGCCAAATGATGTGCGGTTTCATCAACAATCTGCAACGCTAGTTCATCGTCCCCTTCCGCCGCTTCAAAAATGGTGCGAGCGGTCAGATTTTCATCGTCGCACAACGAAGTCTTCACACCAGACGCAATCCCAATCCGTGTTCGCGAAACGACGGCCGTGGCACTCGAGTAAGCCTCCAAATGCCCAGGACGTCCGCACGAACAAACGAGCGCCTCGGGACGGGTATCGACGACCATGTGTCCTAATTCAGCGCCCAAACTATGAGCACCTTCCACACAGAAATCATCGACAATGATTCCGCCACCAACTCCCGTTCCGAGCGTAAAAAAGACAAGGCTGCGGTAGCTGTTGGCCGACCCCATCCAATACTCTCCATACGCAGCGGCGTTGGCATCGTTTGTGAATGTGACCGGAAGTCCGAGTTGCGAACTTAACCTGTCGCGAATGGGAAAGTCCTTCCATGTCGGCAGGTTCGTTGGCTGCAAAATCAATCCACGGCCAATATCCATTGGGCCGGGTGTTCCCAAACCAACAGCGACGATTTGACTGGCAGCTAAATCGCTTGTTTGAACCAACCGATCGACTTCGATTTTCGTTTGCTCCACCACATGCTGTGGTCCCAAGTCCACTTGGGTCGGGAATGACGATTTCGCCAACACCGTCCCGTCGTCGGCAACCAGTCCCAATTTAATATTGGTTCCACCAACATCGACCCCAACAAAAACGGGTAAAGCTGACTTGCTCATTCCAGGACTACGGCTTCAAACTAACGATTTAAGGTAAATATGAAGCCGCAATTCTAATTAAACAATACGATAACGGCAAACGTCCGAGCATTACGGCGAAATTCCTGTCAGGCTGTCGCAAAAACCACGTACATGGTTCATTGGCCTTGAACGGAAACGATAGCGTCGCGATGGCGCGGGCGTCTGCCACGCATTGACTAATTATCCGGGAGCGGGGAGCGGACCACCTTGAAGTCCGAACGGGAAATCGACTCATCACCTTCGATGGTCCAAAACGCTTCGATTACAGAATCCTGGCACCGAATTAATTTGGCTCGGAATTCGCCGTCAACAATATAAATTGGCGTTCCCTCTCCGTCATCACTTTTGCAATCGGCGACATCAATCGTCGCTTCGGGCGCGGTCCAGCGCGTCGCTGAGGCTGACTTTACCTCTGTGATCAAAGCGGTTCGGTTTCTTGGGTCTTTGATTGAATCCAACTCTCGTTTCGGGTTGGCTACTCCAAAAAACCCCTTGTCGTTGTTCACAATCCGCAAGACGGTCATTTCGTTTTCCGAAACATTCCATGCCTGATACTCTAGCGGAATCTGCGCTGCGACCGCGAGATTGGCCTCACTGTCCCATGCTTCGTCTTGGTGAAATTGATCGAACAGCTCCTGATATCCGAGTTCGGGCAAAATGGCAACGCGCCAGTTGAATGGAAACGCTTCATCCTCAGTGCCTACTAAAAAATCCAGGTTGCCCGTGCGCTCATAATATTTCTTAAGGGCATCAGCGACCTTTTGCATATTGGCAGCGCGCGTCGAAAATTGCATTTGCATCTGGGTGTCGTTGACCAAGGCCGCGAGCAACGGGCCAAATGAATTGGCTTGTTTTAACTTGATTTGAATTTCCAGATCATCTTTGGAGATACTCAGCAAATTTCGTTCTTTGATTTCGTTTGTAAAGTTCTTTAACGGCTCATCAATGGTGGGTTCAAATTCTTTCAGTTGATTTCCGCCACCATTCGATTGTCCCATTAGCGAAAACGCCGAATTTCCACCCGCGTTCGATTCGACCAACGCAGTGTGCAGCAGCTGAGCGATTTTGTCCGCCGCCTCTTGCTCATCGATATTGATCGATACGGATACCAAATCGCCACCGTCCAAATCGGCGACGGCCGCGACTTGGCTGACTTTGGCAACCTGATCGAGTGTGCTGTCTGCTCCAAAACTTTTCGCCATCTGAATCATTGACTGCAGCTGAGGACGTATTCCCTTCATGTCTAAACCAGCGACCAAGGAGTGGTCGTTGAATTCAGTCAACAATCGTGAGCCCAGCTCGCCAGTTCGCGACGAAGTAAGAAGACGCTTGACAATTTTTTGCTCGCCAAGAATCAACGTCGATTCGTTTGCGATCCCCGCAACGACTCCATTGGTCACCAGCGAATACATTTGCCCCGCGCCGGAATCCAGATTGGCGTCTTCGAGACGTTTTGCTCCATTCGGAAACGCGTTAACGTCAATCGGTTTGGAGCACTCCAAGACAACCGCTAAAAAATCCCACGCGTTCGACTGCTCCATTCCGCTAAGGATTTTTTCGGTGACCGACTGATCCATCAAATACCAGACTCGGTCGATCGACGAAGAATCAACGGCCGAGCCAACTTGTTTTTCGAATAACCGCTTGATGGAGTTCCAATCGAGGCCTGACAAGTCGGAATTGTTTGCCACGTTGGCATCACCGCCAATGGCGAAGAAAATTCCGTCGTCCAAAAAGCTACATGACGAAATCGACGTTTCTGCGGTGTTACTTTCCACATGGTTATCGAAAAATTCTGCCTTGTTTGTGCCCTCAACAGGAATCGCTGGGTGCGAATTGGGCTGACCGCATCCCGAATGAGCCAATAGCACGAGCAGGAACACGGCGATAGGAAGTCGTCGAAGGAGAAAATGCACGTTTCAATTCCCAACAATTCGATTAAAGGGTTAAATCAATGCGTTATCATAACCGATGCAAGCACTTGAAGCCGAGCACTGCATACGCAACCTACCTAATTCCTCGCTGTCAGGTTTTCTGCAATTGTTCCTGTTCGCTCTGTTTTGATCTGTATTGACCCAGAATTCTCTCTTTTCCTATACTCTGCCCAGCATGTAGGAAAAAATGCGTATGGCGAATTTGCTTTCCGACCAATCGGAGCCGTGCTCCCGCAAAAATCGGAAGTGATTGAATACCAAACCAAAAAAGCAATCGCCAAATTGGTTTAAGGAGAAACCAGAATGACTCGTACGGAATGTCCGATCCAATCCAATCGCTCAACCAAAAAATGGACGCGTCTGGCCAAATTCGCGGCAGTGTGTGGCCTCGGTTATGCCCTGGCGTCCCATCCCATTGCAAATGTTTCGGGACAGGATTTTGATCCCAATCAAAACGTCGTCAACCGAGAGGCATCCGCGCAACAACAAATCATGGCTGTTGTGAACGGCGAGTCGATTTCACGACAACAAATTGCTGACGAATGTCTTCGCCGCTTCGGCAAAGACGTGTTGGGATCGATTATCAAAAAGATGTTGGTTCTCAACGAATGCCAACGACGAAACATTGTGATCACCGAAAAGGATGTCAACGATGACATCACCGCAAAAGCCAAAGCGATGGGGTTCTCCACCGAACATTACGTCGAATTGATTTGCACACAGCGCAACATCACACTGGACCAATATAAAAACGACATTATCTGGCAAGGGCTCGCGCTTCGTCGGTTGGCCGCAGAGCAGATCCAGGTATCACAGCAAGAGATTCAGAATCAAATCGAATTTGAGTATGGCCCCAAGGTTCAAGTCCGCGAGATCGTTTTTAAAACACGCGCAGAAGCGGATCAGATTCTGCCAGTTGTTCAAGCAAACCCTGAGGAATTCGGCAACATGGCCAAACGGTTCTCTGCGAACCCAAATAGCCAGGCCATGAACGGATTGTTGCCTCCGATCGCGCGACATTCCGGCGACCCGGACCTTGAAAACATCATCTTCGCAATGCAACCAGGACAAGTTTCCGATGTGTTGGCGATCAGCGAATCGCAATTTGTGATATTGAAATGCGAACGAATTTATCCCGGTGTCGAATTGACTCCTGCAGACTCGATGAAAATCCAGGAACGAATCATCGCGGATATTTCTGAGGCAAAACTCTCCTCAGCAGCGACGACGTTGTTTGAACAATTGGAATCAACCGCTCAAGTTGCCAATGTCATGAACGATCCTGAACTGGCTCGCCAGATGCCAGGAGTTGCCGCGACGGTTGATAATAAACAGATCACTATCCGACTGTTGGCAGAAGAATGCATTGCACGTTTTGCTCACGAAATGTTGGAAAGCGAAATCGATCGGACGTTGATGAACCAGGCGCTGAAGAATGCTTCGCAACAGGTCACACAGGATGATTTGTCTGCCGAAGTCAACGAAGCGGCGGAAGCTTTTGGCTATGTGAAACCAAATGGTCAAGTCGACATTGACGCGTGGTTGAAATACGTCACTAACAATGATCTGTCGAAAGTCGACTTCTATATCGAAGACGAAGTATGGCGAAGCGCCGCGCTCAAGAAACTGGTTTCACAAGAAATTCGCGTAAGCGACGAAGACCTGCAAAAAGGATTTGAGGCTAATTTTGGGCCGCGCGTTGAAGTTCTGGCGATTGTCATGAAAGACCACCGAGAGGCGTTACGCGTTTGGACAATGGCGAACAACAACCCATCGGCTGAGTTCTTTGGAAAACTTGCTAATCAATACTCAGTCGAACCTGCTTCACAGGCAAACTTTGGCGAAGTACCGCCCATCGCACGACATAGCTCCAATCCCGAATTGGAAAGCGAAGCTTTTAACTTGTCAGTGGGAGAAATTTCGCGAGTTGTAACGGTGGGCGAATACCACTTTATTATCATGTGCACCGGTCAAACGACCCCTGTGGTTGATGATATCAACTCGGTTCGCGATACGTTGATGTCTGATTTGCGACGCAAAAAAACCAATCTGGCGATGCAAGACGCATATATCGCAATGCGAGAGAATTCGCAAATCGACAATTATCTCACGGGAACATCTCAAGCGAGTTTGTCACAGCGAGAGGCCGCTCGTGCGGCGAGAACGGTCGACCGTTAAATCAATGTCTGGAATTTACTGTCAGCCGACGCGTGCTTGGGTGGGTTTGATATAACCTTAGGCAAGTGCCATCGGCTGATTTTGCGTTTTTGGATCGTCTGATGTGACGTATTTCTGGCCCTGTTAATTACTACTTGAGCTTCGAAGCAGCATGCCCACGCAAAGCCGAAGGCGTGGCACCCGCGGATTTGGTAGTGGACGAGGCCACGAGTCCCTGCTTCGCGACAGTCACCTTTCACTCCTGCGAAAACGGCGTCCTCCCGGCGACCTCTTATTTCTTACCCCAAGGCAAATTTTCGAGATCGGCATTGCCGCCGCTCAAGATCACACCGATGTTTCGGTTTCGAACTTCCAGGGTTTGGTGTAACCGCATCGCAACCGCGACCGCGACCGCACTGCTGGGCTCGATGATGATTTTCGACCGCTCCCAAAATAGCTGCATCGTTTCGACGATTTCATCTTCGGAAACGGTTTGAATCTCCGACACCCATCGTTGGATGAACGGCCAAGTCAACTCGCCGACGCCAGTTCGAAGACCGTCAGCAATCGTCTGCGGATTTTCTTGCGGCAGGCGTCGATTCGCAACCTTGGACCGATAGGCATCATCGGCACCTGCGGGTTCCGCACCAATAACTTTAACCCGCGGAGAGATACCTCGCGAGGCGATCGCAGTCCCCGCCAGCAGTCCACCACCACCCACCGGAGCAACCAGCAAATCCAGGTTTGGCATTTGATGAAGCAATTCAACGGCTGCCGTTCCCTGCCCTGCGATGATGTCGTAATGATCATAGGGCGGAATCATGATCGCGCCGGTTTGCTTCTGCACCTCTGCAGCTTTTGTCTCACGTGCCTCCGAATTGGGCAAGCAGGAAATCAGTTCACCGCCATATTCCAACACGGCATTTCGTTTTACCTGAATGGAATTCTCCGGCATCACCAGAAAGGCGCGAGTCCCAAACATTTTTGCGGCGAGTGCCAACGCACCTGCATGGTTTCCCGAACTGTGCGTCACGACGCCTTTCGCCAAATCTTGCGGGGCTAAATTGGCAAGTGCATTCACGGCCCCGCGAAATTTGAACGCGCCAGCCTTTTGCAAATTTTCACATTTGAAGAACAGTTGGGTGTTTGCGATTCGGTCGATAGATTCGCAGGTAACTACCGGTGTGCGATGAGTGTAACTGCCAATTCGCCGCGCCGCGCGTTTGATGTCCGCAAGTGTAACTGTAGATTTTGATTCTTCGTGTAGTTTGACCGTCGACATCGCTTACGACTGCTTTGAATTACGTTTTTTGTTTGTGGGCCTTCGTACCCGTTTCTTTCCAGCGCGAACATCCATGCGATCGCGACTGCAACCAGGCAAACTTCCTGCCGATTGAATGCCAGGTGACGTGTCTTCACAACACTGAAACCCCATTGTTTGACACGAGCCCGGGCTGCGCCAAGGTCTGCTGCTAGCGACCAATCCGCTAATTTCAGTGTAAGTATCAGCCCCCGCAAATGCAGATGTTGATTCTGGACAAACTCTTCTACCGAATCGAGCGTGTAGTTTGGTGCCACATTCAGGTCAGCGACAAGCCACCGCGCACCTTGCACGTCTTTTTTAGGGACGTCCTTGCTTCGCATCCGCAAATGCATGACGCCTTGTGATTCCAATACCTCTTCATCCATCTCCGCTGGATCAACGGCAAAGACCTGAGCTCCCAACTCAAGCAATCGCAACGTCGCTCCCCCTGGCGAACTGCCAAGTTCGATGCACAAATCGTTTTTTCGAATGGGGATTTGGCTCCACAGGATCGCTTCTGCCAATTTGTAATACGCGCGACTTGGTAAATCGTCGTACGGTTCGATTGGCGGAACTCCTCCCACCCATCGCGATGGCAAAGTGTTCGTCACGTGATAGCCGATCCACCATTCGTTTGGTTCAACGAGGACGATATCCAAGACGCGTTGGTCGGCATGTGCAGTTTGGTTGACGGGGATTGATCGATTGCTTTGTTGTTCGCCCAAACAAGGGATGAGTTTGGCTTGAACTTCCTCCGAAGTCGCCTTAGCCAGCTCAGTGCCGAACGGTTCAAAACCGCGTTCACCTGGTACACCTTCATCACGTTGCCAGACGTGAATATGGTCAAATGGTTGGGCAGGAACGAGCGAAGTCACCTCTTCAATCAACTCAGTCGTCGTCTCCCCTTTGACTTTCCCAAGTGACCAACCATAGGTCCTGGCGAACGTCGATCGCAATACAAAACTTTCAGGTAACTCCCCAACGACTTTGAACGTCACGAAACCCGGTCGAGAAAATGCCAAGCGAAGTTCGGGATGTCTCGGCTTCAATTCCTTTTTCAGGACCGCTTCGGCCCCTCGCTGGCACACGACAAAAATAAATTGATTTGCTGACACGAGATATGTCGGTGCCTTCCTGAAGCTAAATGAAAATCCTGATGCAAATTAGTTTTTGCGTTTGAGAGCGGCTGTACGGCGCTTCAGTGTTTCACGTTCGCGGCGTTCGATGTTTTCAGGTAGATCGTTCGCGCGCATACGTGGCAAAGACACTACCAAGACGCCAAGCGTTACTAATCCAAATGTCAACGCGTAGCCCGCGAGATACTCCTGCTGTCCCTCTGCAACGACTTGTTCCTTCGGCCCTTCCGCCAATCTCGCCATCCCCGTAGCCGTCGGTGAAATTCCATTTGGAAAGAAATACCAGACCAGACCAACGATGACTGTAAACACAATCAGCGGAAGTGTCAGAACGGTGCCTTTCGTAGCGGCTCCTTCCGAAATATATCCTATTAACAGGAGAAGACAGCCGAGCCCCAAAAAGCCTACGCCGGCAACTCCCATAAGCCTCATGAAAAACGACATTTCACTGGTCATCATGGGCACGGCCGTCATGAGAAAGCCGAGTCCAAAGACCAGCATTCCCAGCATGGAAAGTCTTGGCAACTCACCCCCGCCAAAACTCTTGCCTCCACGTTTCGCGCCGCCAAGGCGTTGACGTCCCAAGCGTCGCCGTAGTTGTCCGGGGCGCTCGTTCGAAGTTCTTGATACCATCGTTGTCTTTCCGATTCAACTCAAATTCAGCCGAACTACTTTGGCTTGATGATTAACTCATTAATCGAGTATTCGTAGCCATTAGGGACTTGGCCAAACTCACTTTCGACACAAGCGTACACAGCTATCTATCGTAACTGCGCTCGTTGTTAATTCAATTTCTGTAACAGGTAGTCTGCCAGTTCTTTGGCCGAATTATCCCAAGGAACCTCGGTCTGTTCGCCCGAATCCATCCATTTGACCTGTATTTTTCCAGAGGCAATCTCGTCAGACCCTGCAATCAATACAGCCTGAACGCCCCGCCGATCGGCATGTTTGAATTGAGCGCCCAGCTTTTTCGAATCGGGATACATTTCCACATTCAAACCGCACTTGCGTAACGAGCTGGCTATTGCAAAATACGTGTCTCGATTCTCGTCCCCGAAATTGGCGACCATGACTTGAGCAGGGGTCTGTGTTTGGGGGCGCAGCCCCAACTGTTCCATCGCCGCAAGCAAACGGTCTAGCCCCAACGATGCGCCGATTCCGGGTAACTGCTCGCGTGTGAACATATCAGCAAGGTTGTCATAGCGGCCGCCCGAACAAACGCTGCCAATCCCAGGCAAGTCATTCAGAAACGTTTCAAAAATAGTGCCCGTGTAGTAATCAAGCCCCCGCGCGATCGACGGATCGATTTGCACCATTGCATCACTGAGGCCAAGTCGTTGGTAGGTTCCGACGAGCTCGCGCAATTGTTCGATACCGGTCGTCGCAAGTTCATTTCCGCCCGCCAATCGATTCAACTCGGCCAAGACCTCGTCGTTGTTTCCTGATATCTGCGCGAATTCCAAGATGGAGTTGATCTGCTGTTCGGTTGCTTTTGCCGTTTCGCGCAATTCTTCGGTTACCTTGGCAGCGCCGACCTTCGGCAATTTGTCGATCGCACGCAATACGGGTGTTGCCTTGTCGCCCAATTCAAACGCTTGCAATAAGCCGTTGAGTACCTTGCGGTTGTTCACGCGAACCTGAAATCGCTCGAAACCAATCGCTCGCAACAATTCGACAATCACAAGGCCTGTTTCGATATCCGAAGTCAGCGATGTGGTTCCAATTGTATCGAAGTCGCATTGCATGAACTCTCGGTATCGCCCGGCTTGCGGAGATTCGCCTCGCCAAACGGTCGCGATGTGATAACGCTTAAACGGCATCCCTAGTTGTTGACTGTGTTGCGCCACAAAACGAGCAAGTGGCACGGTCAAGTCAAAACGCATTCCAACATGACGATCGCCGGCGTCCTGGAAGTGGTACATCTGGCGGTCGGTTTCTTCGCTACCTTTTCCGGCAAGTATTTCAAACAACTCCAACGTCGGCGTATCGATCGGAGCAAATCCGAACGAACGATAGACTCGTTTGCAGGTCTCGATCAGCTGCTCACGCGGCAACATGGTTTCAGGCAAGTAGTCCCGAAATCCCTTGAGGGTTCTTGGTTGAATCAAATTTTTGGACATGTTTTGAGTTGAGGGTTATTCGCGAGCGGAAGTCGCGTTTGGCTTAACGAATTTTGCGCGTTCGATCTAGCTACTTAAAACGGGCAAGCCGACAGGACGTGGGCTACGAAAACTCTCTGAGTCAGGCGTCGAATGAAATCGCGAATCGATGTAATCCTGCACTTGTTCTGACGTCTCGAAATAGCCATCGTACACGTAATGATCTTCGTATTCGCAATTGTCTGTGTGATACTCGCGACAAATCTGAGGTCGTGTCTCGTAAATGCCGCAGCGATTGTCCGGACCAAGATGTTTGCAAACCGTGTGCACGAGCAGATACCAGGACTCGTCTTCGATAAACACCTTGCCGCTCATGAACGAGAAACCATCGCATGAAATCAAAGTCCCGAATCTCTGTCGGCTCATCCATTGGCATCGCAAAATAGCGACAACATTTGGCGGCGCAGTAGTCGCACAGCACTGAGTCCTTGGGGATCTCTTCGCGCGGAATCTTATTCAGTGGTGGCTTTTTCATCACGGGTCCAATTGATTCTCAACAATTTAATGAACGGCAGAACTCTCAGTATTTCTACAATGCGAGTCATCTCGCGTTTGCGAAAGATACCCGTTTCCGCAATTGCAAATCGGCCCCATAATACTAGGCCATGAATGATTTCGTTTAAAGGTACCCGCGAGCAACGATCAACTTCGGCGATTCCCATTGAGCATTTGGGGCAAGGCAAGGTTCGTTGGAGTCAATGGCTAAATGACAACCGTATTTCTCAACAGCCTGATTTTCCTCGTGCTGGTCCTTGCTCCGCCGGCAATTTTTGCCGTTATCGCCCACTACCTTGAATTGGCGATCCAACGTCGCCTTGCAATGGCTTTTGGCTGGAAAAGCGTGCTGTGGACCGGTTGGCTGGGAACTCCCGTTCACGAGTTAAGCCACGTCGTTGTCTGCTGGCTTTTTCGCCATCGTGTCGAAGAAGTTCGCTTGTTTGATCCCGACTCCTGCGTCGGGGCGTCTGGGATTCGTTCGACACTCCTTTCGCCGAGGGAATTGGTTCGAGGAGCTGGGGAATGTTTTTATTGGCACCGCCCCGCTGCTTGGCGGGTCGGTTTTGCTTTATACGTTCCTGCTCGTTCTTTATCCGGACCTGGCCAAAGAATTGATGCAACACGAATCATTGAAACAAGCCACCAGTTGGAGCAGTTTGATCACCGGAATGGGAACAGCGTTTCTCGATTTTCTAGCGTCAATGTTTCTCGCCAACCTGGCCACGTTTCGTTTGTGGATTTTCCTTTATTTGACGCTATGCGTTGCTAGTCACATGGCACCAAGCCGAAGCGATTACCTTGGCGCACCCGAGGCGTTTGGTGGGTTTCGATTGGCTTGATCGTATTCCCTATCGGTGAATCTGATTTCGAGCGATCCTCTCGATTCCACATTTCGCCTTTTCAGATTGTGCACGCCTTTGATTATTCTGGGAGGCTTGGCAATTGTTCAATGTGTTGTTGCGTTGGGGTGCATCGTGTTACTCGTCCGAGTGCTAGGTCGCAACTAGCCATTTTCGACTGTTTGGTTCTGCAAGATTGTCGCTTTTCGCAACCGTGAAAGGAGCGGATTTTTTTGGGATCAGCAGGCTGGCAGCCTGCACTACGGCAATGCCTCACAGGCCGGCAGCCTGCACTACAACGCGTCTAACGCCGATTCCGTACCACTTTCAAATCGCATGAACCGACGGCGTATCCGGATTCATTTTGCAAGAAGGCTCGAACCGTAATCGCTCCAGACGCGTCCGCCGGCAGCTCAACATCCATGCTGAAAGGCCCCGTGTTGATTTGGTGCATTTCGGCCGTGCAAACACGATTCTGATTTTTCAAATAGTCATCGTGAAAATCTGCGTTGCCATTGGCCTGCAACTTGTTCTCATCGCGATAGAGAGGACGGGAACGAAATCGTCCGCGCTCGTAGCAAGTTTCCAAGATCAGTTCGCCCGCCCAGTTAGAACTTCCTGTCACATGTACAATCTGCGGATTCAATGAATCAATCTCAGCCTGTAATTCCAATTCCGCCGCACGTTGCAAACGAACCAATGGATCTCCCAGCAAGTGATACAGCAACAAATGCTCGGTCAGTTCATCGCTGAGCAAATCGGGGCGAGGACTGAGCGTTCGTCCCAGTTCTTCGATGTTCTTGCGAAACTCAAACGTCTTCTGCATCTCATCGGGTTCGACCAATCGTCGTTTCGACCGCAAAAACAGTTCGCCAATCGTTTCGGCATCTCCATTGAAATACTCGTTCATCAATTCGAGCGACAGCTGACTCATCGCATACGGCATCGTCACGCGAGTGCCGCACAAAACAGCGATTGGCCCACGCTCCTGTGATAACATGTTTTCTGCCAGGCAATCCTGAGGATCATCAAACGCCCCGCAATAGCAACAAAGCATCAAAGCAATCGGATTGCCTTCGCGGGCCGCAAGCTTTGAAATACTCTTGTTGTCCAGGATTTCGTAGCGTCCCTTTGGCGTAAACACCGAATCCAAACGGTGTCGACTTCCATGCCCCGCATAGACCCAAAACAGACAACCTTCGTTGAATTTCTCCAATGCCGTTTCGCCAAAACGTTCCGGAGCAGGGCAATACGGACTGGACCAACTCCCGTAGGTCATCGAAAACGGATATCCGTTTGGCAAATGTTGATTGACCATCAATGCTGTGGTCTGTTCGATCATCTTGTCGGTAACAGGATCAAAACCGCCGACACCCGCTACAACATTGATACGGCGTTTCCACTCATTCGACGAACGATCGTTTTCGTATTTGATCACGCGCTCGGTGTATTCAAGTAATTCCTCTGGAGTATTGGCGGGAATGCGTCCCAATGCCACGTCGGGGATTCCATCGGAATCTAAATCGGCAAATGGATTGTCAGTTGCAATCTCAGGGTCGCTGCCAAAGAGAACGTTGACCTTGGCTGGTCGGAAATCGGTTACGATTTCGTTTACATCGTGCCCAGCATCGCCAACAAACACAATCGTTTGCAGCTTGTTTTCAGCAGCGATTTTCTTGATTAGCGTTGCCAGTTCATAAGCGTTGTCAGGAGGCTCGCAGATAACGAAACGATGCCCTTGTCCCTCGCGATACTCCAGCCAACGAGCCAACGCATTTTTAAATTCGGCTGAGCAAACAACGAGCGTGTCCGCTTTGTCAGTCACAGGCGCCAAGACACCTTGACACCATCCAACTCGTCCCGCGAGTAAGACAAAGAGAAAACCAATCAACACGACTGGACGTGACGGAATCATTTTCGCTGGTTACTTTCGAAAGGTACTGTCGGGTTCCTCGTAGTTTACCTGGCGAACCTGGCTCGCCACCCGTTCTGCCAATTCTACTCGATCTGTTTGGCGGTAGAGGGTTGCCAAGGCGTTTCGCGTGCGGATTGCTTCGGGGCTGTTCATTCCCATTTCGCGATCCTGGATCTCCAATGATCGAACAAACAAAGGCTCGGAATCGTTGTAGTTGCCTTGTTTGGCCATCGCGACAGCCAAACGAAATTCGGCGTTGGCAATCGATATCGGTTTGGCATTGGTTCGCTTCAACGAATCAGCCACGTCTCGCAGTATCGGCTCCGCGGCACCCGGTTGCTCCAGCAGCATCAACGTCATTCCCAATTTGTTTTTTGCATCGACTACCATCAAATGATCAGCACCCAGTCCTTTTTCAAGAGTCGGCAAAGCCTGCTCCAATGATTGCTTGGCCATTTCATGCCGGTTGAGATCGATATAGACCGATGCAAGGTTGACCAGACTGTGTGCGACCTGTGGATGATCCATCCCTAGTCGATTGCGGCGAATGGATTCGGCTGCTCGCAAGATTTTTACAGCAGTCGTCAAGTCCTTCATTCGGTGAAATGCAACACCCAAATCGTTAGCCCGCAACGCGTATTGGAGGCTATCTTCGCCCCACATCTCACGTGCCATTCGCGCTGCGACTTTCAGATTCTCCAACGCTTGCAACCACTCACCTTTGGCAGAAAAACATTCTGCCAGGTACGCGTGAATACTCTCAACATCAGGATGAAGTTCGCCAACATACTGTGTTTGGACATCCAAAGATTCACGATACATGTCCACCGCTTGGGAATTGTCGCCGTTCATTTGGAAGAGCCGAGCAAGTTGCATCTTTTGTTTGGCCACCATTAACGAATCATTCGCGAACAGATTTCGTACGTCTTGTGTGACGCCAAGTGAAAGTTCCTTGGCGTTGACCACGTTGTTCTGTTTGATTTCGTTTGCGATTTGGTTTTGAACCAACATGATCCGTTGAAACTGCGCATGCTGTTCGGGCGTCAATTGTGACTGCTCAAACGCCAGCTGTCTCGCCGCCACGGCGCTTTGTGTCTGCCACGACTTGCTTCCGTACAATTGATTCAGAACTTCAATCGCTTCAGTCCAATGGCCAACGGCGTCATTAAAACGAGCTTCGGCTTGAGCCTGATTCGCCTTACCATTCAACACTTCCAATTTACGCACCAAATCATTTGCGACCGCCTCGGTATTGGACGATTGGTTGTCGATTTTTGAGGAGGGGCGAACAGGAGACATTTCTTGGGGAGCAGCGCCGTCGTTGCTTGCCAAAGCGATCGACTGCGTTGGTGAATTTCCTGGATGCATGTCGTCGGTCAATGGAGTTTCTTGACGGCCACAACCGGCGGCGGAAAGTGCCAAAACAATGAGTATTCCACTATTCTTCATCTGCAGTTCCCCGAATTTACGGCGTTCAACGATTCGTCTGGACGGATCCGGCCGGGAGATTAGCAAATTAAAAAAAAATCCCCAACGGCAAAAACCGTCGGGGAACGCAATCAAAAATTAGCAGGCTTTGTTGTCAGAGTCGCATTTGTCGCCATTCGCTCCTGCGAACGTAGCATTTCACCCTTGGCTCACCGAGTCACCAAAAACGCTTGCAACTCCGGTCGTTCTGCGATCAATGGTCGTGCCGTTCGTGTGGCGGCAAGTAACTCTTGTATTCCGTTTCGCCATCCTTCACAAAAATATCGATGCCAGAGAACATCGCCACGCTCAATTCGTCATTTTCAAGCATAACCTGCGGTCTTCCCGTCTTTCGGATCGACAGCGAACAGCTCAAATTCCGAGTAGCGTCTGCAGTTGTGGGTTTTACCCGCACCAATTCGGCCGAAATGGGGAGAAGCTTGCCCGCTTTGGCCGATCCATCACCATCCTTTTTGTAAATGTAAACATGAATGACCGAGCTACCTTTCGAGTAGGTAAAACTCGCCATACACATCATCAACGTCCTTGAATCGGAAAACATGCCCACCTTGAGGACCGTGTTCTACCTGGAATCCAGTGTGATTGTGACCGTCGTGATCCTCCCCATCGTGGTCGTGATCGTGCTCGTCACCATCAGTGAGTATGCCCGTGATCATCTGCGTGTTGATCACCAGAAGTATTTTCTTTTTCTTGATTCTATGGAGTCACACCCCATCACAAAACCAAACAGCGTACTAACGCGAGTCCCAAGCCAATATTTAATCGCATGACTACCCCAAAATTGTTTTTTTAGAATCCTATTCCTTGAGTCGCTCGCAGCTCTCCAATTGGTATTACGCATCAATGCGCGAGAAAAGTCGAATCCCCGATTTCCCGAAAAATCACCAATAGGTGCAACGACCCAGGCATCAATCACAAAAACAACCGCTCTGAATGCACAAGCCCCAGTCAACGTTGGTGCCATTTTGAGGGGAGATTGTCGCCTTTCGCTGCCGATATAGAAGCGTTCACCCATCCAGAGAGAACGCTAGTTCCAATGCGGGTTGCCTTGGATTCGTTGAACTCCCAACATATCGCAAAGAACGTTTTGGCCATACTTCATCACGGCTTCTTCCCAAACCACTTCTTGCTCACCAAGGATAAATGAGCCAGGGACATCAACTAGATACCAATAGCCTGCGGCGAGCTCTTTTGCAATTTGCTCAGCTTTCCATGCCATGATGCCGCAATAAATTCGATAACGATCATCGCCCGAGTTCACAATTTTCGAGATCGCTTCGGTTGTCGCCGACATGAAGACGCCGGGTTCCACCTCCATCTCGGAAAACGAATTTGAGCCGTGCAGAACGATAACCGGGCCACCTTTGATGCCGCCTTCGTGCAAGTGCTGCAAAACGGTTGTTGCATTCGGCGTGTTCTCAACGTCGCCGATCGCTTGCCGCCACGAGTTCTTGGTCTGCTCACTTGCAGGGCGATTGACGATGACCCCAAACACACCCTCAGCATTGTGTTGCAAAACGAAAATCACGCTTTCATGCCAACGGTGTTCCCTCCAACGCATGTGACGCAACCAGAACGCGACCTTGAAGGCCGTTTGGTTTACCAAGTTGTGAACTGATGCGGTTTGTCATATTCCTCTAACCGTCCCTCCGGTTGGGGAATTAATGCAAACAATGTGCCAAAATCAAGTTGGTCGTTCTACACGGCGAAAAACGTGTGTTTTCTTAGGGCGTGTCATTTTGACAGACGAATGTCGCAGGATTGATCACTGGATCAAATCAATTTGAGACGAGATTCATAGATTCTTTTTTGTCGCCTTTCGCGTCTGGGAAGGCAGGGGATGATGGGTAGTGGACGAGGCTACGAGTCCCGGTCATATACAAGGACCAGAGGCAATGATCGGAATTTGACGTGTGGGACTCATGGCTTCGTCCATTACCTGTGACATATCGGGCACACTTGCTTGCCTTGCGGGCTTGTATTTTGAGGTTGCCGGAACTGCGTTTTTCTTGGTCCGGCCTTCGAATGCATTTCTGCCACCTTCGCGATTCCAGATTTTTCGTAGGTCATTTTAGTATAAAGTTACAGTGAAGAGATTTAACGATTGACCATCGTGGAATATCAAGGCCCGAAATGATTCGATTCAATATTCGATACCTGTTCATTGTCGCGACGGCGCTGGCGATCGCCTTGGGAGTTATTGGCTACCGGGCGACTCAACAAAAGCTTGCCGTTCATCAGCTGTTGAACCATAGACCGGCTGCAGTCCAATTTGCAGATGGCAGGATATTTCGAATCGATTGAACGTGCTGGGGATCGAAATCATTTTTTCCAGACGGTCAATGTCGTCTACCTGGACGTGCCAAGGGAAAGGGGCGATACGAATAGTTCAAATGAAATCGTTAACATTCTTGGCCAATTCCCGAGACTTTCCAAGGTTGTCTTGAGATACCAAGGCGAAAGTCATTTAGAGTTTCGGAACCAAAAGCCCAAATTAACAAGGAACTCAGAGCTGCTCGGCAACTTGATTCAAGTCGCACTTCCGGATGTGGACATACTGAAAACCACTTGCGTGGTTGAACATTCTGGTTGACTGCAAAATGATTTGCGGCAAGCTTTCTCCGATACAACCAAAATATTTTTCTCCTGAGCATGGCTTGCGACACAGAGAATTCAACTTGGTCCTCGTCCGTGATTGATGACGAGGAATCTACGGATTCGAGACGGGAATCCCAGTTTTCTGGTGATCGATCTCAATTTTCGTGAATCGAGCACGCCATGTTTTGAAAAGCCACTTCCAAAAGGTGACGGTCGTGTAGGCTGGCTAAATGGATCAGCGGCCGTAGGGGGATTAAATATCTTCCGTAGTGTGGCCAGGTTAAGCCCGTTGTCAAGGCGCTGATCAACAAGAATGCGATTACCCAAAAACCCCAGTGTTGCCTGGACATCAACGCTCCAACGAGAGCTGACATTAGTAGGCAAGCATTGACGAGATGAATGGCCCAGTGCCCTTGACCGACCAACGCGAAATGCGACGCGACCTTCTCGAGAAACAGAATTCGGCAACTTTCCAAAATTACGTGAGACCCATTGTTTCGCGCGGCCTTTGCTGATCTCACCGATCGCAGCCTCTTGCTCAGGTAAAGACTTGCCCTTCAGCATTCCCGATCGCGCTGCGTAAGTTTGTGCACGTAGCGTCTGATTCAAGTCCCAATTTCCCCAGTTGTTGTAAGCATTGTCGCAATATCCGCCTGCCCATCCGATATCGCCCGCCGATCCGAATGGCATCAATCCCTGGGTCACGATGCAATTGCGAATCCACCACGGACTGGACACGAGGAGGACCGAGAAATAAAAAATGAACGTTGCGAACAGAAAATTCTTCAATGGGCGACGTGAGTACCACCAGGCTACCGATAGCAGGATTGTGATCACCATTGATATGAGCAACCATGCGTTGATTTGTGAACGAACAAGCGCTGCAATCGCAAGTGTTACGCCAGCGAAACCCCAAGCGGTGATTGTTCCTCGTCGCGACGCTTCGACGATTGCAACGAACAACGTGGACGTGGTGAAAATCGCGAGTGGTTCTGTCATGATCTGACCGGGCGTCTGCATGACACCATAGTCCATTGCCAGCGTGGCGACCGCTATCAACACCAGCCACCATGATCCGGAACGAATCCAAAAATAACAGGTCAACAGTGAAAGGCCCATGGAAACGATCAACAAGTTGGCCCAACGAACGGTGTACCATTGATGGCCCCAAATTCGGTACTGCATCGCCAGAAAAATTGGTAATCCTGGCGCGCGAGCTGTTGTTGGACCGGCCACTTGCGTTTTGTGAATCCAATCCAAGGTTTCGGCGTCCGCACTTACCTCATAGGGTTTCAACCATTCCGCATTGGCAAAATCAAAACGAAATCCTTTTCCATTTGCTAAATGAAAGGCAATGTTGTCGTAAAAAACATCGTCGCGTTCCTCGCCAGGCGCTTGGTTCCAGTTTGATACCGTTGCTCGAGTCCAAATGCCCGCAATTATCAAAAAGAAAATCGTAATCGTGAGCCATACGCAGAAGATTGCGACAGGTCGATTTTTCACCTTGGAAGAGATTGTGCTGATTGATGTTTCGCTCACCGAGATATTCACAATTCGGAAATTGGAAACCCTTCGCCGCCAAAGAAAACGGCAATACTTGTACGTGCCAACATGCCAGACATGTACTATTATGCTTCGCGCATGAAAAATCCCAAATTGATTCGGTGAATTGGCACAAATACGTCTTACGATAATTGAAGGCTATTGATTGCTCACTGCATCGTCAATTTGCTTGGATTTGGTAAGAATTTCCACTTCTTCTGGAACAATGAAGAAACGCAGCCTGTTTTCGAAAAAACAGCATGAGTCGCGCCGGACCGTGTGTACAGGTATTCTCCAGCTTTTAGTGCTTGGCCTCCGAAACGAACCTCGCTGAAAATCTCGTAGACTGGATGAACTGTCGATTTGCCGGGGTAACAATCAACGACGTATTCTCAAACCCCTTCAATCAACTTGGCGGCCAACTCAATCGCCTGAGGGGGAATCTGGTGGTAGCCTTGGAACGAAACAAAATCAACATGATGCTTTTTCTGCAGCAGGTTCCGCAGCGCAGTGGCACCAGGGAAACTCAAAACGGGATCAAGTAGTCCATGACTTTGCACAACTCGTCCCGGACGATTCTGTTCGATTGCTTCATTCCATGCTGCTTGATTGATCAACGTTCCCGACCAGACAATCAGTCCCCCCAGTTCCAAGCCGGATCGCAAGAACACATCGGTGGTCAACATGGCACCTTGAGAGAACCCGCCAACAAAGACGTTTTTCGGTTCGATTTCATACGTTGAACAAACATGCTGAATGATCGAAACCAGATGGGCGTGGCAGTCGGGCAACTCATCCGGGACAAAATTTGCGATGACTTTTTCCCCACCTGGTTCAGCCAACGTTTCAAATTGCGACATGCTGATTGGCCACCAGGCGCGAGAGTCCTCGCCAAAATCCATTTCGACTGGGGCAGCTGGAAAAATGAATTGAACGGTTCCGTCCAACCCGGGATGCCGTGTCAGTATTTCATCGCCGATCGGTACCAGATCGGTTCCCGGTGCACCAAAGCCGTGGCAAAGGATAACGACTTTCTCTGGCGTCGAATTGCATTGGTTCAACACGCAGTTCAGTTCACCGATACGTTCGCGATAGTATTTGGCCATTGGTTAATATGCTGAAGGCGAAAATGGGTAACCGAAAAAATCAAACGCGTAGCATCATATCACGTAATTCGAAATCGTCTTCGGCGAACCGTAAAATTATTTGACTCTTCCGAAATCGAACCCGCCGTTGACGTTGATGACTTGACCGTTGATGAAGGATGCGGCTGGTTGTAGCAGAAAGGCAATAGTGGACGCTACGTCGTCGGCGGAACCCCAACGTTTCATCAGCGATTCGTCGACGGCCCGTTGCTGCCATTTTTCGGAGGATGAATCCCCCCAATCGGTTTTGATCCAACCGGGCGCAACACAGTTGAATCGAACATGCGGGGAGAACTCGGCCGCCAGACTCTTGGTGGCGCACATCACGGCACCTTTGGTAGTTCCAAATAATTGACCAGCGTCACCCTCCATTCCTTGAAACGCTTGGTCCCAACCCATATTGATCACACTTGGAACTTGATCGCAAGCGTTCTCGTTACCGCGAAACCGTGTGGCAATGTGACGGCTCAACTGCAGTGTGGCAAGGACGTCGACGTTCCAAAGCAATTCGAGCTTCTCAGAGAATGGAGCCTTCCGTGCTGCGGTAGTCAGAATGTCCGCTCCAGCCAAATTACACCACGCGTTAACCCTTCCTCGCCAACCCCAACAATGCTCAACATATTGTGACCACTCTGTCGACGGTGAGAATTTGCACTCCGCGATGTGCACGTCAGAGCCAGTTGCTCGAATGGCAGCTTCGGTTGCAAGTAGATCCTTCGATTTCGTCTGGCCATGGATGACGACATCCCACCCTTGGTTCGCCAACTCAATTGCCGTCGCCCGACCAATCCCGGTACTGCTCCCGGTGACAACGACGACCGGTCGGAGCGAAACCTTCGATTCCGGCATCAATGGTTCTCCGATCCGTCCAACGTACCCGGCAACTCAAAACATGTCATCTCAACATTGCTGCGAGCAACGACTTTCAATCCGCTGATGCCCAGCGTGTTCCAACATATCCCGCCCACCGAGTCGATCTCCCCCAATCGTTTAGGTGCTGCGGGACTCGCCTCGAACAGCCAGAGCTTTCCAAATTCGGTCTGCACCAGCAATTTGTCGCCGACAAGCAAAAGCTGACCGTTTTTAGCGGCCTTGTCGAATCGCCAGATGACTTCGCCATCAGCCAAACGAACGCATTGCAGAAAGTTGTTGGAGATCGCGTAGGCATGATCGTCGCGAACAACAGGGTTGTTGAATTTGGCAACCAGGGCGCGAGGGTTCCTCCAAACGGATGTTACGGAAAATGCATCTCCATCAGGATCCAATTGAATAAGCTCGGCACCGTGCGAGTAACCTTTTGTCAGTAGAACCTGATTTTCAGAAACGACCGTTACTTGATCGCAATTCGCATCACCATTGGAGGTTCCTTTCCATTCGTGACTCCAAAGGGTATGGCCATCATCCACGGCAACTCCGAACGCTGATTTTTCACCGATCAACAGGATTTGCCGAATGCCATTGAGCGTTGCGAGCGAAGGCGAGCCATAGGCGATCATGTCCGAACCGCCTCGCCATTTCTCATCACCCGTTTTTTTATCAAAGGCAAGCATTGAAACCATGTGTTCGTCGTCAGGCCCGCCGCCGGTTGTGATCACCAAGTCATCGACGACCAATGGTGAGGCAGAGCGGCCCCAATACAAACGTGGCTCCTGTTGATATGAGTAGCTATTCAAGACCGATTGCTTGGAGATCGACTCGGCGGAGACCAGTTCCTCAATTTCAATTTGCCAGTTGAGTTTTCCGTCATCGGCATTCAGGCACATCAACGTCCCCGTCGCGCCTTGTGCGTAGATCTTGCCATCGGAATAGGTCGGTGTGCTGCGCGGTCCAACTTTGCCCATCGTCGACACGTCGTCGTGCCGACGGGGGTTTCGTGGAGCCAGATCAACTCGCCATCGTCCAATCGATAGCAGGTGACACATTCGTTTGCGCCGCGCTGCTCCATGGTGTAAAGCCAACCGTTGACAATGCAAACACCGGACCAACCTTCTCCTACCTCCAATTTCCACAGCCTTTTAGGAGGTGTCGTTTGCCAATCACTTGCCAACGAAACGCCATTGATGATGCCATCTCGATTGGGCCCTAGAAATCCCGGGAAATCGAAACGCCCGACTGTCTGAACTTCGGCATTCGTTTCACTGGTTACCGCAGTCAGGTCGCGGTTTCCCCAACGTCGCAGGCGAAAATTCTTGATTTCAACATCGCCAGTAAATTCAAATTCAAAAACAACGAAAAACAATATCCCGGCGGCCAGGACGCTCGCGGCCAGCCCAAGTCGTCTGAAGAATCCACGACATCCAAAAAACACCGACCAGAGGATCCAACCCAACCAAGTCGCGAACAACGCAAGAAAGCCGGTCAGGTGAGGAAGGGCCGGCTCGATATCCATTTTTCCGATGAGCCCAGGGCCCCATATCCTTGCGACGATATAGTAAACGATCGCAAGAATGGACATGAAAATCATCAATCGCAAGAAACGTGGTTTACGTTTAACTGTGGACGAGATTTCCGAGGAGTTCCCTGTCGACGTTTCGATTTGTCCAGTTTCGTTCATTCGTACAGTGCCCGGTTGAGAATTTCCCTTTCAAGTAAATGGTACGGGAACACGAACTTCGTCAAAAGCGGTCGGAAGCAACGTGAACGATAATTCATGGAGCCTTGTTCACATACGGCTCGTCAAAATCTGGTTCCAGAATGCGTCCAAATAGGCAACGCTTTCGAATACTGGTATTATGTTGCTTTGCATATGCAATAACGAGGCATGTCAGATCATTTGAGGACAGTGTGAAATTTGCAGGCGTAGGCCCCATTTCGATACACCTTCCAGAAAAAACGGAATGTAACGAAGACTTGCAGCGGGAAAATCCCAGCTGGGATATGGCTGCCATCGGTTCGAAAACGGGAATTGACTTGCGACACGTCGCTGCTCCCGATGAATGTTCGTCGGATCTGGCAGTCGCAGCGGCCGAAAAGTTGTTTGAACAACACAATATCGATCCATCGTCGATTGACTACCTGTTGTTTTGCACCCAGACGCCAGACTACTCGTTGCCAACGACCGCGTGCTTGTTGCAACAACGCCTTGGGCTGTCGACCTCAACCGGTGCGTTGGACTTCAATTTGGGGTGTAGCGGATTTGTCTATGGACTTTCCCTTGCGGACGGTTTGATACGCTCCGGAGCTGCGAAGCGCATTCTGTTTTTGACCGCTGAGACGTATACCAAATTGATTCATCCGACCGACCGTAGCCTGCGAACAATTTTTGGCGACGCAGCAGCGGCGACGTTGATCGACGCGGTTGATGAACCGACCTTGTCCGGGTTTCAATTTGGAACGGACGGCTCCGGCGCAGACACCTTGATTGCGAGTCGAGGTGGATTCCGAAATGAGCAAGAAATGATTAAGCCGCGGCATCGCAAGCGATGGCCCAGTGATTTGTATATGGACGGCCCAAGTTTGATCAGCTTCACGGTCGGCAAGATTCCTGAGTTAGTCAATGCGGTTTGCGAAAAAAGTGGCGTCGCGATGAATGATGTTCGCCATTTGCTTTTCCATCAAGCTACTCGCAAGATGTTGGAGCAGTTGCATATCGTTTTGGGTGTGGATGAAAAACGGCTTCCCATCCGCTTGGAGGGTGTCGGCAATACCGTTTCCTGTACGTTGCCTATTCTGATCGAGCAAATGCGGAACGACGGTCTGATTTCACCAGGCGATCAAAACATGCTGGTCGGTTTCGGTGTCGGCTGGTCTTGGGCAGGTTGCATGTGGCGAGATCAGTTTGCGTCCATGTAGGTCAATTGTTGCAAGAATCCTTCGGCCAAAGACTTTCGCGACCCAGGTGAACATTTGCGCCCGTCCCCTTTTGCCATGAGTGAGTCCCCTCGTTTATACTGAGGGTGGTGACTAGTCAGCGGCCCAAATTCCTTTGGTGGAAAGCGATTGGGTAGACGAACGTCGTTGATGGAATTGTCGCGGGCCCGAGCTTTTGTATGGACGCTGGGACTCGTCGCCTCGTCCACAACCAATGCGGCATCGGAAAACGCAAAAGTCGATTCGCAGTTCCGGAATTTCAGAAAGTAAGTATCGTGCCCAAATTATCCGATCGCGCTCATCAGCTCCCTGCGTCACCGATTCGAAAACTTGCCGGCTTCGCTGATGCCGCAAAAAAACGTGGCACCAAGGTTTACCATCTGAACATTGGGCAACCTGATATTCCAACTCCGCCACAATTTTTCGAGGCGATTGAAAAGGCAGACATCAAAGTCCTTGCGTACAGCCCTTCGCCAGGTTTCGATTCGTTGCGTCAATCCATTGCCGAATACTACAGCCGCATTGGAGAGACGATTTTGGCGCAGGACGTACTAGTTACAACGGGTGCGTCCGAAGCCTTGATTTTCGTTTTCGGCGCGATTTTGAATCCCGGGGACGAAGTGATTGTTCCCGAGCCATATTACGCGAATTACAGCTCGTTTTCGATTGGCAAAGACGCCAAAGTCGTACCGATTACAACTCGCATTGAAGACGATTTTGCACTTCCAGATATCGAGGAGTTCGAAAAGAAAATCACACCGCGAACGAAGGCGATTCTGATCTGCAATCCAGGCAACCCAACTGGGATTTTGTATCCGCCAGAAGCGCTTGAGAAACTGCAGGCCATCTGCAAGAAACACGACCTGTTTCTGATCGCCGACGAAGTGTACCGTGAGTTTGTCTACGACTCACTGAAACATGTAAGCACGCTTGGGCTCAAGGACATTGAACAGAATGTCATCGTTATCGATTCGATTTCGAAACGGTTTTCCGCTTGTGGAGCCAGGATCGGTTGTGTCGTTTCACGTAATCGAGACTTGATGCAAGCCATTTTGAAAATGGCCCAGGCTCGTCTTTCGCCACCAACTTACGGCCAGATCGGTGCCGAGGCCGTTTATACCCTTGGCAGTGACTACTACGACGGTGTCGTCGCTGAATACTCCGCGCGTCGGGACGTGTTGCTCGATGAACTTGGCAGAATTGAAGGCGTGGTTTGTCCTCGCGTCAATGGAGCATTTTACGCGATGGTTCGACTGCCCGTTGATGACGCCGACAAATTCTGCCAATGGATGCTGGAGGAATTTTCGTTCGAGGGAGCGACGGTCATGATGGCGCCCGGAAACGGTTTTTATGCGACTCCAAACGCCGGACAAGACGAAGTGCGAATTGCCTATGTTTTGAATCGTGACGATTTGGTCGCCGCCGTTCGCTGTTTGGAGGAGGGGCTGAAGGCTTATCCAGGTTCGACGGTTTCCTCAGGGACTGCGCGAGCGACGTCGGTTTCCTAGTGCCGCTGGCCGGACTATCCCGGCCGATGTCGCCGTCGATGTTCGATTTTTCAGTTCTCATTCGGTGGTTTCGTTGCTTCGCTTGCCTGAGTTGCGGTTCACGCAGAAACTCGCATAATATTGGCAAAAACAAACGGGTGTTTTGGCAAGTCCGTGCCGTCGCTCAGCGTTTTTCGAACAAAGACATATAACCGAATCCTTACGATTGAACTGAGTAAATCCATGTCGTCCGCTCTTTCTGACCTGCAAAAAAAACAAATCGCCGAAGCCGAAGAGTTGCTGTTTTCCGGGCCTGAAAAAGAAGGCTTTGTCAAAGACATGTTCTTTGGCAAATTCCGAACCGAAACGATTTTCCCTTATCCCGAACTGCCCGCCGAATCGCAACGGGTTGGCGACGAGCAAGTCGAACGCGTCAAACAGTTCTGCCGAGACCACATCGATCCGGACAAGATTGATCGCGAGGCTTTGATTCCTGATTCTGTGATTCGCGGTTTGGGTGAGCTGGGCGTCTTGGGAATGAACGTCAGCTCGCATTTTGGCGGCATGGGAATGTCGCAATACAACTATTGCCGCGTCATGGAAATCATCGGCGGCCATTGTGCTTCGACTGCCGTTTTTGTGAACGCTCACCATTCGATCGGTCTACGAGCGATTGAATTGTTTGGAACGGAAAAGCAAAAGGAGTTTCTCCGACCGCTGATGACCGGCGAGAAGATCGCTGCATTTGCGTTGACCGAGCCACAGGCAGGAAGCGACGCCTCAAACGTTAGAACGCGCGCCGAGCCTACTCCGGACGGCACCGCCTACATCATCAACGGTGAAAAACGCTGGATCACAAATGGCGGAATCGCAGACGTGTTGACGCTCATGGCGCGGACACCTGATCCATCCAATCCCGATGGAAAAATCACGGCATTCATCGTGACACCTGACATGCCGGGCTTCGAGGTCATCGAAGAACGTATGGAGAAAACCGGCATCCGTGGTACGGCGACTGGCCGACTGAAATTCACGAACATGCGAGTCCCCAAGGAAAATATTCTCGGTGAACTTGGCAAGGGCCTCAAAATGGCTCTAACGGTACTCGATTACGGTCGAACCACTTTCGGTGCGAGCTGCACGGGAGCGGCCAAATTCTGTTTGGAACGCATGGTGCATCGCGCCAACACGCGACGTCAGTTCGGCAAGACGCTGGGCGACTTTGAGCTCGTCAAAAAGAAAATTGCCGAAGCGGCGGCTGATATCTACGCAATGGAAAGTGCGACGTATCACACGGCGGCTTTGATCGATAGCGGTGCCGAAGACTACATGGTGGAAACGGCGATGATCAAAGTGTTCGCGAGTGATCAGTTGTGGCGAATCACGAACGATTGTTTGCAGGTATGGGGCGGTGCCGGGTTCTTTACCGATCAGCCGTTTGAGCGATTGATGCGAGATGCGCGGCTGAACCAGATTGGCGAAGGTGCGAACGATGTTCTTCGTTCCTTCATCGCCGCCGTGGGCCTTCGGCATCTGGGAATGGACATGTTGACGCTGACCAAGAAACCTTGGAATGCCTACAAGCTGGTTAAAACGCCGCCATCGATTCCCGTCGAACACGAACACTTGCGATTCCATGCCCGAAAACTTGGAAAGCAGATTGCCCGTTTCGCTTGGGCCTGCGAAATGGCTTTGATCAAGCATGGTGAGGGGATCATCGATAAACAGTTCGTTCAAGGTCGAATTGGAGACATCGCGACGGAGCTATTCATGGCTAGTTGCGTTTACTCGCGGCTGACAAGCGTCCTTGTGAACGGTACGATCTCTGATTCGGACAAGCGGCATGAGGTGTTGACTGGTATGCTGTATCTGCGACTGGCGGAAGCGAGGAACGAAGCACGGTTCCTGGAACTGAAAGCCAACGTTGATAAGGACGTGGTTGATGTGGCTGACCAATGGCTGCGTGGACCATTCAAAAATTGGGTATTGCCGCCGGCACGGGAAGTGAATCCCGAGAAGGCGATTTAGACTTATTCTCGGCGCATCGGTGTCCGAGGTCAGGTTGCGAAACATTCGAAGAAATGCCAAAGCAATTGCGATGGCTGCTGCCGCAATCGAGTGACTGTAGCGACGAGCCAATTGGAAAATTCAAAATTTGGAGTGCTCGCAATGGGACAAGACACGATGAGTTATTATCGCCCCGATGTTTCTGAATACCCCGAGTATTTTGCGCCTTATATGGCGTTGGTCGATGAAGATGATTTGATCGTTGGTATGGACGATCAGATTGATGAGTTCATGAGCGTTTTGGGATTCATTTCGGAGGAAGTTGGCAATCAAGTTCACGCGCTATACACGTGGACCGTGAAGCAGGTAGTCGGCCACATCCTCGACAACGAACGAATCTTTGCCTATCGCGCCTTGCGATTTGCAAGTGGCGACACGACGGATTTGCCAGGTTACGATCAGGACATTCTGGTTGCCAACAACGACTACGAATCCATTACGCTTTCAAAACTGGCGGATGAGCTGCAACTCTTGCGTCAGGCAAACATCGCGATGTTTCGCCGATTCAAACCTGAGGCCTGGAGCCTGAGTGGAACTGCAGACGGCAAGAAAATCTCGGTTCGCGCAATTGCGGCGTTGCAAATTGGTCATGCCCGATACCACTTGGACATCTTGCGAAAGCGCGTTGGTGCGTAACCAATTGTGAGCCGAAAAACGTAGGCAGGCGTGGGCTCATGAGTGTAAGTAAGTGTGAGTCGAGAAGCGTAAGCTTCCGGGCACGTCCGTTGCCGGAGCGCGTAGGCCGGACCAAGCGCAGCGCTGTTCCGGTATGGGTTGTAGAAGTCGTTACCTTTGTTGAAATTGCTGCAGATCAGCTGCCGGAGCAGCGTCGCAAAGCCTCCTTGATCCGGCCTACCCATTCACCTCACGGGTTACGCCAAATTGTGGCCCACTGATGGGTAAGCTTTTGCCAAATCGCGGGGGCAGGTGTTTGCGTGTGTCCCCGTGTATCGAAAAAAAGCGGGAATCGAAGTTTTACCACGAAGAGCACGAAGGAAATCAGAGCACAAAACGTTTGATGCCGTCATTTAGTTTGGACACGTTGGGGCTTCAATCGCACAACCGCAAACACGGATCAACAACTCTTCAAATCCCATCTTCGTGCCCTTCGTGTCCTTCGTGGTTTAATTCTTGCCACATCACGTCAATTGCGTCTCAACTCACGATGGCATCGGGGGCAAGCTTCAATTGTTTTACGGTTGTTGGAGCGCATAGGCCGGACCAAGCGCAGCGCTGTTCCGGCATGGGTTGTAAATGCTGCAAGGTAGGTTCCGCCGATGCAAAAACGCATCTGTGATCGGCGAAGAAGTAAGCTAACCGCTCAATATCGGATCGCCTGCTCTATTCATTGCGCCCCGTCTCTTCGCGTTTTGTCACGACGTTGTTTGGATGTATGAATTCACAGTGACTGAGCAATTGTTCAAGCCGATCATCGACGACGATGTCGGGCTTTGGTAGAAAGCAAACGAAGCAATCGGCGATATCCAAATTGACTGCCACATCCCTGGAGTACTGAGCACCACCGCGGCTCCAGCAATATAGCACATGGCCAGCATTGAACATTTCGCGAACATATCGAATGGCGTTCGGTATCGGGATTTGTTTTGTTCCGAAGGATCGAATCAACGTATCGTCAACATCAACGAAGATTACGGATTCCTTTTTTAGTTCTGGATTGTTCATAGCTTGGTCAAGTTTTTCAGTGATTACCCCAGCTGCGATGTTCCGCTGGCCCTCTGCCAATGTAAACGAAGAACCTAGCTGAAGTCGCGATTGTTGCAAATCAGGGCGATGGAAGGTTAGCAGTGCATCCGTCGAACTGCCTGGTTCGATCCAAATGTCTCCAGGAATGTTGATCGAAACGTCGTTGTCTCGACCACGATATCGAAACTGCGGCCGGTAGCCGGTTGTAAATGGGCTGACGCGACCAGCAAGGACACTTGGAGTAATTAACAATTTGAAGCGAATGTGAGGTTCCATGGAATGCCGTCTTTTAGTTTGGACACGTTGGGGCTTCAATCGCACAACCGCAAACACGGATCAACAACTCTTCAAATCCCATCTTCGTGCCCTTCGTGGTTTAATTCTTGCCACATCGCGTCATTTGCGTCTCAACTCACGATGGCATCGTGGGCAAGCTGCAGTTGTTTTTTGGTTGTTGGAGGCATGTAGGCCGGACCAAGCGCAGCGCTGTTCCGGCATGGGTTGTAGAATTTGTGTCCGTTGTCGGTATTGCTGCAGATCAGCTGCCGGAGCAGCGTCGCAAAGCCTCCTTGATCCGGCCTACCTACTATAGGTTACAGCAGCGTTTTTTGGTCTTCGTCCTGGAAGATACTGCTAATCGATTTATGTTGGTGAATGCGTTTGATTGCTTCCCCAACAGATTTGAAACAGTCAAACGTTTGATTTTTGCGATTTGCTTCTCCGGTGCCAACGGTATCGAGTCGGTCACCACAACTGAGTTGACCGGAGCGGCCTCCAGTTTTTCAATTGCCTGTCCGGCAAACACGCCGTGACTGGCGCCCACATGAATTTCGCGGGCACCCAGTTTGTGGAGCAGGTTGGCGGCTCCCACAATTGAGCCACCCGTACTGATCATGTCGTCGAACATCAGACAGATTTTGCCTTCAACCGGTCCGCCAATGATGTTTTCCTGTTTGGTGGTTTCGGCGCCGAGGCGACGTTTGTCGATGATCGCAATGTTGCCGCCGAGACGTTTCGCGTGCCCCACGGCGCGTTTAATGCTACCTTCGTCTGGACTGACAATAACCAGATCCGATGGATCGGTTGTCAAATTGCGAAAATGGTTCGTCAGGACTCCGCCGGCGTACAGGTGGTCCACAGGAACGTCAAAGAACCCCTGAATCTGAGCGGCGTGCAAATCCATCGTCAACACGCGGTCCGCCCCAGCTCGAGTAATCAAATTCGCAACGAGTTTGGCGGTGATCGGCACGCGACCTTCGTCCTTGCGGTCCTGTCGCGCGTATCCGAAATAAGGGATGACAGCTGTGATTCGTTCGGCACTGGCGCGGCGGCAAGTGTCGATCAAAATCAACAGTTCCATCAAGTTGTCGTTGACCGGCGGGCAGGTCGGCTGAACGATGTAAACATCACGTCCGCGAACATCTTCGATTTTGCAGTGCAGCTCACCATCGGGAAACGTTTGCAATCGAACGTTGCCCAAATCCAAATTCAAAAATTGACCGATTTTCTGTGATAACTCAGGATTCGCTCGGCCGCTGAAGATTTTAAGTTCGCGCATCAATTCGCCTTCATTCGTTCCAGTTCGCGTTCGACGGCTGCCAATTGTTCGGCGGTGTTCACGCTGAGGGCTTCGATCGGTTTGAGGACCGGAACGGCACAAACCTTGAGTCCTTTTTTCAGCATGATCCCCGGCAAGTCCGTAATGTAATATTCTCGCTGTTGATTGTCATCTGTGAGCGAGTCCAGACCAGACAGCAGTTCCTGGCAGTCGAACACGTAAGTGCTCATGTTGACCTCCCGAATTTGCTTTTCGGAGTCCGAAGCGTCCTTTTCTTCGACGATCCGCTCAAATTCGCGCTGATCGTTGCGGACGATTCTGCCCAGTCCCGTCGGATTGTCGTGGATCAGCGTTCCCAGGACGCAAGCTGCGCTGTTTTGAGAATTCGCCCAGGATCGCCTGGATGCTGCTGGTTTGTAACATGGGCGAGTCGCCCGCGACCACGACGACCGGGCCATGATGATTGCGCAATTGGTCGCGACACATCATCACTGCGTGACCAGTCCCCAATTGTTCCGTCTGGCTGGCGAAGTCAATATTCGGATTGTCCGACAGACTTTCACGTACCAGATCTTCTCGATATCCCACGACTGCGACCATGCGACCAACACCTGCAAAGGCGAGAGAATCAATGACATAGTGGACGAGGGGTTTGCCCAACGCAGTACACAGGACCTTGGGCAACTCGGATTTCATCCGCGTCCCCTTTCCGGCAGCCAAAACGACTGCCATTGGCCGATTTTCTACTTGTTCACTCATGGTTGCTCAAATCGAAGAATTGGAATGGAACCCATACCAAAATAATTGTTTTGCACGAGATTGGTAGGTCATGTGCAACAAAGTCGCAACAATTGGAGTCTGGAATAGTGCTTTGATCGTCTCGGCGGTTGAACGGATAGGTTGCCGTTCACACTGGTGACAACCTGGCAGATTCGTTAAATGACGAACGTTGGTGGACGTTGCACTGTTCCAGCCAGAGGAGATTGAAAGTCAATGAGGTGTCGAGATTCCGCATGAGGTTGAATCGTTTGTTCACGCTTTGAATTGCAGCAATTTCGCAGGCGAAACATAACCTTACGACAGAAAAGGAACGGCTAATGAACTCCTCGGAGGTGCACTCAAGCAACTAAATTTAACGACTCCTGATGCTACCAATCGGAGACAGTTTAATTTGTTTATCTGCAATTACCAAACCTGAAGAGCCAAAGGTAAATCGATTTCCAGTCGGTCCGACACTTGGTTTTTGATCAACTCGATCAACCGAAAAACGTCATGACTGGTTGCGCCGGGATGGGCAACGAGATAGGCGGCGTTGCCGTCAAAGATTTCAACGTTGCCAACGCGTGTGCCTTTCAGTCCTGCTCTCTCAATCAATTCACTAGCTGACTCGCCGCCGTGGTCTTTGAAGGCATATGCTGCCGGGGTATCAATTCCAGGTTGACGTGATCGTCGCACAATCCAGTTACGTTGCATCTGACGTGTCAACGCCTCGGGCGATTCGGATTCGAACTCAAACTCCGCCTCAAGAATCGCCAATTCGTTCAAACTGCTGGACCGATACGAAAAACTCATGGACTCGCGATCACGCTCCACCACTTCGCAGTTTCGCGTCAATGCAACCACACGCTTGACCCACAATCCGATATCGTTTCCACCGCTACCTGAGTTGTTATGCAGCGCGCCACCGATCGAGCCGGGAATTCCTACCAAATGCTCCGGTCCAGAAAATCCTTCACGCGCACAAGTGGATACAAAATGGTTCAGACGCACGCCGCCTCCAGCAGTCAACGTCTGTCCATTCACCGACATTTGCGAAAACTCGGGAGAGGCCAGGTGAATCACAAGCCCCGGGACACCCTCATCCCGAACCAGTATATTCGTGCCACCTCCCAACAGTCGAATGGGTTTGTCTTCGGACGAAAATCGTTCGACGAGCGAAATCAACTCGCCTCGATTGGTGGGTTCCGCAAAGTACTCGGCGACTCCGCCCAATTTCAACGAAGTGTAGGGAGCAAGGGGTTCGTTCTCGCGAAGGATATGCTCGAATCCAGCATCAATAGTCATTTCATGGCCCAATCGGTTTTCGTTACATCGGTGTCCGTCCCGACACGTTTCACCTAAAATTATGCCGTGGAATGCCTGTCTGTCCAAGATGACGTATTCACGAAGAGTACCGGCGCCGCCACAAATCCAACGGAAATCTCATGAACAAAAACCCATGCTGGAAACACTTGGAAAGCTTGTTTTTCTACGTCGCATGCCTATGTACGTTGATTTTCGCTGTTCAAACCAACCAATGTCTTGCAAACACGGTGTACGTTGCGACAACATCCTGTTCGGCTGGTTCACAAAAACAATCAGCCGATGGAATCAGCCAAGACCCGCATGTTTCTGCCGATTCTCTAACAAACGTTCCCAACATCCTCAATGCATCGGAACAAGGAAAGGTCGACGAGCTCAAGAATCAGATTTCAACCACTGAATGGTTGGGACCATTGGCACCGATTGCGCTGTCTCCCTATTTTGGTATCACCTGCCTTGCTGGAATGTCCCAATTCGGCGAAGGCACGTTTTTGGAATCCAACGGTTTCGTCAGCAACAATCCGGTCCTCAAGAACCCGATGGTCTTTTGGGTTTTTCTTGTGTTGACCCTTGCGACGTCATTGCCGCGACTGACCAAGGTCAGCAAACCAATCGCGCAGTTTCTCGATCGACTGGAAGTCTATTCGGCATTGATCACGCTCATCGTGATTCGCTTTGCTGTTTCTGGATCGCCAGTGGATGCTGTGGCTAGTGTCGAATTTGAAGTCCCGTTTTATTCGGCAGGTGTTTTGTCGGTTTCGTACGATGTGTTGATGGTGATGGCGGCAGTCGTCAATGTGATTGTGATCAGCACGGTGCGGTTCGTCTTTGAGTTGATGGTCTGGTTGTCGCCGTTCCCAAGTGTCGACGCGTTTTTCGAACTGGGTAACAAAACGTTGACCGGTGTGTTGATGGCGATTTACGCTTGGAGTCCAGTTGCGGCGTTGGCTTTGAACATGCTGATGTTTGCCGTTTGTGTTGCGGTATTCTTTCCACTGCACCGTCGTGCCGTTTATATGCGTTCACTGATTGTCGATCCCGTGATTGCGACGTTCTTGCCCAGCATGTGCCAACTAAAAAACAACGAGATGATTGTGTTTAACCGCAGTCGCATCGGCAATTTTCCAGCCAAGTCGCGGCTGTGGCTACGCAAATCAGACAATGGTTGGGTGTTGAGACGATCGGGTTGGTTCGTAGGTTCAACGGAGGTGGAGCTGAACCGCGACGTTGCGCCGTTGGTGGTTAAGTCCGGACTGTTGTTGAACAAGATTTCGATTAGCAACTTCAACGACGCGGAATTGGTTTTCAGTCGTCGATACAGCGGCACCTTGGTCGAGATCGCGGAAGCACTATCGCTCGAACTTTGCGAGCCCCCCAAAGAAGCAGCGAACCCAACCACGGCCTAGCCAATTGCAAGCACGGTTTGAGAGACGTAGCTTGGGTCAAGGAGGTACGACGCCGACCCACTTGTGACAAGCGAATCATGCAAAACATAATTCGTGTCCTCTGTCAGCTAATGCCGGTGAGTGGTTGGTCGCTCTGCGCGCCTATCGCTTGAACTTTGGGAGCCGCCTACTGCTACCGACCCAGGTGCTACTCAGATGCCTTTTCACCGTTCACCAAGAAATCGACGGCGGCTGCCAAGGGGCGATCGATGTCGGGTACCAAGGTTGATTGATCGGACTTGCTGTCGGATGTTTCCGAATCTGGCCCCGGTTCGTTGTCGCCTTCTTCATTGGTTGACGTCGCATCATTGTCAGTCATTGTGTCGACCACGGCGACATACCCTGAGGCATCATGGATCCCCTTCAGGTCCCTTAAATGGCGCCTTCGGTAGTCGTTAAAGATCTCTTCCTCGGTCATTTCCAAAGCGAAACCGTCGTTAGGTGAAACACCCCAAGTGTCTTTGTATTCCGGGTTCTGTTCGGAACTGGAACGATCAATGTTCTTGCCGCTGGGACGCCAATAGCTGGCCGTTGTCAGCTTGATTGCACTGATGTTCGGTTCCAGAGGAATCACGTTTTGAACGGTCCCCTTTCCAAAGGAACGTTCGCCGATCACTGTTGCTCTGCCGTAATCCTGCAAACAAGCGGAAACGATTTCGCTGGCACTTGCGGAATTGCGATTAATCAACACCACGACTTTGACATTTTCAGGCACGACGGGAGCATTGGTTGAGTATCGGGAATCGACATCGCGTTTCTGATCGCGGCCGCGAGTTTCCACAACGACTTCACCAGCCGGCAGCAACGCGTCGCAAACGCCAACGGCTGCATCCAACAAACCACCAGAGTTGTTTCTCAAATCGATGATCAAGCTGTCAATTTTTTTCGCGTTGGTGTCGAGTGCAGCTAAAAACTCATCCACGGTTTTGTCGCCAAACTCCAGGATCCGAAAATAACCAATTCGCGGGTGCTCCTGCAGTTCGAAGTGCCAGGTCCCATCGGGATCTCGCCAATCACCATGAACAGATTCGACGGGAATCACGTCGCGCGTGATCGTGACCTTTCGTTCCTCGCCATCGCGCACGATGCGAATCGAAACGTCTTCCCCCTTGGGGCCACGCATCATCTGAATCGCGTCCATACGTTTGTCGCCATCGATTTTTTTGCCTGCGATCTCAACAATCACATCACCTGGGAGCAATCCAGCTTTGGCCGCTGGTGAACCAGGCATAGGCGCCAAAACAATCAGCTCGTTCGTTCGCGGATCGACGTCAACGTACATGCCGACGCCACCGAATTCCTGACGCAAGTCTTCCTCGATTGCCTGATAAATTTCGCGGGTCAAGAATGACGAGTTGCGATCAAAATCAGAGAGCATCCCCTTCATGGATGCCTCGAACAACTGACGTTTGTCAAATTCGAGCAATGCCTCGCGTTCGACAATCTCCA
Source organism: Pirellulaceae bacterium (assembly GCA_041399045.1). Taxonomy (GTDB): domain Bacteria; phylum Planctomycetota; class Planctomycetia; order Pirellulales; family Pirellulaceae; genus BJ22. The sequence goes on from JAWKTO010000005.1 coordinate 251,887, forward strand.
TCGCTTCGGCGTACAGATTCGCATACCGATTCTTGGACACGGCGCTGAAGCAGGTCAGGGAAATCACCATGGCCACGGCGATGATCACAATATTCCGCAAAGGCATCCGGAAACCTCGGAAAAACAAACGAATTTACCTCTCGCCGCTTCCATCCTGGAACACGATTGAGCAACGCCATTTTACGCTTGCCCGCGGTTGGCACCAGCCCGAACGGAACCAAAACATGGTCCGAACAAATTCCGCAACGGTCCCTCCGTTGCATTCGTCCATTCATTCCCAGCCGATTTTTTCAGTCATGAAGCTCGCTTCCATTGACATTCTATGGAGTAGCTCTACACTACCCATAGACGCCCTAGTGGAGTTGCTGTTTCAGATTCAACTAAGGATTCAATCCATGACCCAATCCAAGAAAATTCCATTGTTGCAGGGGACGCTTGATCTGTTGATCTTGCATACGCTGCGATCAGGTCCGATGCACGGATATTCGATCACTAAACACATTCGCACGGTGAGTGACGAAGTGTTACAGGTTGAAGAAGGTTCCCTTTATCCGGCCCTTCACCGTCTAGAGAAGCGCGGCTGGGTCAAATCTCACTGGGGAGTCAGTGAAACCAACCGTCGCGCAAAATTCTATCAGCTTTCCACGACTGGCAAAAAACACCTCGCGACTGAAACACAAGCTTGGGACCAACTAAGCCAGGCAGTTGATCGGATTCTCATGTTCGAACCTTGATCGTCGATTCAGCACCCCATTCCCAAAGAGCAAAATCATGAACATCACTTCGCAAATCAATTCATGGCTACAGACTGGTTCAACATCGGCGACTCAAGCAGATATCCAGGATGAACTTGATTTTCACCTTGAAAGCCGTACTCAAGAGTTCATCAAACATGGCCTTTCGCCAGAAGAAGCAAAAGAAATGGCAACGGCTGCATTCGGCGACCGAAACGCTATCGAAAAACAATGCCGGAGCATCCAGCGCGGCGCAATGATTTGGGTTTTTCCAACGTTACTTTCCACCCTCATATTGGCAATTCTGACTATCGGATTTTTGGCTTGGTCGGTGCTTGCGTTGCAAGCAAAAAACGCGATCCTATTGGATCAGAACACTCAGTTCATGTCAGCATCGACCGGCGGCTTGATCGCTCCGCCAGAAATATCGACTTCCGAACAAGACCTTGGTGGAACAGTTGTCGATGTTGACGGAAACGCTATCGCAGGTGCCAAAATCGTGCTGGTTCACAAGTCGTGGCCAAACGGCCGCTTTCAAATGAACTCAGTCACAACGGAAACTCTTGCCGACGGACGGTTCGTGTTCGACAAAGTGATTGCCGTCGATCAGAAAAATGAATTCCTCGTGACGGTATTTGCCGAAGGGTTCGAGATGCGTTCGGAGTACCTGGATACGTTTGACAAGAAAAATGCCACGATGGTTGATTTCAAACTTAAGCCAGTTGAGAAAATTTCCTTCACGTTTACGGACTCAGAAGGTAACTCGTTACCAGAAACAAACATTCTGGTCATGTCGAGAAAGTCTGGGACCAAGGAACACTTGATGTACCCGGCAAGTGCCAATCAATGTCAATTCCACACCGACAAATCAGGGCAAGTGACACTTCCGTTTTTCGAGAAGCACGACATCGTAAAATTTGGCGTGTTAACTCAAACAAAATCCGCGATGTTGATGCAACCGTTACGGACGAAGCAACCCAAACCATGCTGCTGAACAGAGTAGATGAAACGGACCTCGTTGGCCATGTCGTGGATACCGATGAAATCAGCATCGAAGGTGCCAAAGTAGTTTTGCTCCATAAGTTCACAAACGGCCGTTTCCGAATGGACTCCTCATGTCACCAATACGATTTCGGACGGGAGATTCATGTTTCCAGGCGTTTACAGAGCAAATGAACAAAACGCGTTCCTGGTCACTGTCTTTGCTGACGGATTCGAAATGCATTCGGAATACCGTCTTGTTGAAGGTTCAGGAAAACTCCGGCGTCGGAGTTCAAATTAAACCGGCGCTGAAAACTTCGGGTTCTCGGTTGTCGACTCCGATGACACACCTTTGCCAGAAACAAACGTTGTCGTGCTTTCCCGAAAGACTGCCGGCGTCGAATTCATGATTTACGCTGCAAGTGCACGTCATTGCCAGTTCAAAACTGATGAATCGGGCTATGTAACGCTCCCGTTTTTCAAGCCTGACGATGTTGTGACCTTCGGCGTGACGACAGGTGACGAAATGCAACAAGTGGAAGTCGTAATATCCGACAATCAAACTCAAACGATCAAGGTCGAAAAAGTCGCGGGAAACAAAAGAAATGACTTCGTCGGGAGCGTTTCAGACAGCGATGGCAACGCGATCAAGAATGCCAAGGTTGTTGTGATCCACAAGTCCTGGCCAAACGGTCGCTTTCAAATGAATTCTTTGGTTTCCGAAACCGGCACTGACGGACGATTCGTCTTTCCTGAGATTTTGACAGAGGACCAGAAAAATGAATTTCTCGTGACGGTATTTGCCGAGGGGTTCGAGATGTGTTCTGAATACCTGACCTTCGAGGACGTTGCAAAAGGCAAAACAGTAGAACTAAAACCCAAGCCTGCTGAGAAAATAAGATTCTCTGTGTTAGATTCGAATGGAACTCCGCTGCCAGAGACAAGTGTGGTGGTCTATTCGAGAAAGGTTGGTGACGAAGAATACATGATGTACCCGGCTAGTGCGTACCAGTGCCAATTGAAACCGATGAGTCAGGCCAGGTATCACTACCATTTTTTAAATCGGGTGACGTCGTTACCTTCGGAGTGATGATTTTCGACGAAATCAAACGAGTTGAAGTCGAGATCACAGGCGAGAAACTGCAATCAATCCAGTTCGAAAAATGACCGTTGCATGTACGAAGGGGGCGGCCCCGAACCTATTGAGTTCTGGGGCTGTTTTTTCTCACTGATTCTTTGCAACAGGATAGTTGTTTGTCGAAACGATTGGAAACTTCGCGTCGATGCTCGTTTCAACAATCCGCCAACGGGTCAATTGATTCATGGAAGAACCGTGCGGCAAACGAAGCGACTTCCTGGGGAGTTTCCAAGCCCAGTTTTGATCTGATCTTTCGCATGTGGGCGTGGGCCGTGTTCAGGCTTATCTCCATGGCCGCTGCGATTTGCTTCGTCGTAATTGCCGTGAGCAAGGTACTCCATGAACTCTCGTTCGCGATCCGACAACTTCTTGATCTCATCGGGAATCAATAGATTGAACGTGCACACGGCCAAGTCGGGATTGCCAACGGACCACAACCAAATGCGATAGCGCAGACCATTGAGGGACTCGATCTCAAGCATGTGGCGTTCGTGCAATGACGCAGTTCGCGCAAACGCGTCCTTGAATCGTTCGGCGTCGCAGGGGACCATGTTGCTCCAGCCCAAATCGCCGACTTGCGTTTTGATCGAATGATTGCTGAGCCATTTAACAATTCCGTTCCAGTCGCAGATCGCCACAAACGCATCACCTGGCTGCAATTTTCCCGACATGGCAATCGGATTGTCCGCGTCGTGTAACGTTGAGTTTTTCATTTGGAGTCTCTGCGCGTTGCGATTCGTTCAGTACTCATTGTAGTAAAATCGTGCGGCAAAGGTGACAACACCAACGACTGGAAAACGCTTGGTTTGGTTTACCAAACATGATGCCAGTTTTCGTAAAGCTCAACGATAACGGCACCCCGCAAACCTGACATAATATTCCTATGTCCAAGTTTTTGGCCAATCCAAAGCAAAAACACCTAATGCGACTTGCGAATCAGCCATCGAGAAAGGATTTGTAGAGTTCTACGGTCAATAGCCCATCACCAACACTATCTTGCAACACTTCGACCGGGCATTGAATGAGAAAACACGCGATCACCAAGAACGCGTGTTTCTGTTTGCAAACGATTTGCAGTGAGCAATCAAACGCTACTGGGCGCGAGTGAGCCAACAGCCATTTGTAAAACACGGGACTGGTGTAGACTTCCGTCCATCACGCATCGTGTCGGTCCACGTCCGGGTGCGTGAAAACGTAGTTTAACTCCTCACCAGTAGCCGCCAAATGGTTGTTCCAACCATAACTGTCACTTTGTTTGCCGATTCAATTTTCTGAGCAGCTGATTCAGAGTTCGGAAAAATCTACTGTTGTATCGCCTCGATTGTGTGCTATCCAGACTGCAATATCTTTGAAAACAGAGTAGTCGAATCGATCGCGATCGCGTCCACCAATCGGAGCGGCAGCTGCAAAGACGCCAGGCAGTTCACTGCATAGTCTCCACCAGATCCATGCCCTCCCAAAGTCAATCGTAAGCTCCAGCTGTCACATAGTAACGACTGGAATCTGTTCCGATATGTCTCGAAATGCCGTCCAGAATTCGTTTCACCACTCTCGGGGATGATCATCATAATCACCGTCATCGATATGGATCGATACGATAATAAACGAATTGAGTAACAACTGGTTTCGCCTTCGGTCGTCAAATCGTATTCATCGCGAACAAGCCGAGGCAGTCCCCAATCGTTAATGTTCGTTACGTCCCCCTGACTCCAGATAATAGCCACCTTGACAGTATATTTGATAACCGGGACGATGTTTAGCCAAAACCGATCGTAGGAGACGGCAAATACAAAGTGTATCCGTCAATGTTTTCCCCGTTTTCGATCTCGATTGGCACTATCGCACCGGGACGCGGTGCACCCGACGTTTTTTCAAGTGCCTCGCGCGAAGCCGCAAGACGTGCAACCTTGTTGCCGCTGCCGCCCAGGCTGAAATACGGTGATTCCGTTTCCGCCAGCACGCGAGTCTCTGGCTCGATCACCGAAGGGACAGACCCATTCAACGCGGTCAGATCAATGGTTTCGCCTCCGCCATTTGCAGGAAACTCCAAAACGTTGCCCTCCACAGTTCGAGTTTCATTGTTGATCGTAATTTGATTGCTGTGAATATTGAAATTCGCCGCTGTATCGCTTGTAACTCTCGCCTTGATGTTGCCACCCGTTACACTTAACGATGACTCTGCCGATGGACTGGCAGCAAGGTCAAGAATGATTTCACCCGTTTCCACGTGGGCCCGCGTGGGACTTGAAATTTCTGCAATTCGAACATCGCCTCCCGTGGCGTGGGCCGAAACGTCTCCTTTGTTGGAACCGATGTAAATATTTCCGTGGGATGCACGCAATCGCGCTGTCCCTTCAATACCATTGACGCAAACATTTCCATGAGTTGCCATCAGATCGACGCTGCCGGTGCAACCCGAGTTGGCAACAATCTCACCTCCAATCGCACGCGCCCACAGGTCACCTTGGATTGCATCGCAATGAATATTACCGTCGCGTACCGAGAGTTCTAACTTGCCCGCGATAGAGGCAACGTTGATGTCGCCGTCGGTCGTCTTCAGTTGAACGGTCATCCCCTCAGGTATTCCAATTCCAAACGTGACTTCACCGATTCGCTCGCGTCCCGATCGAGCAGCAAACTCCTTATCGAGCTCAGACATCAACTCCCAAGTTTCCCCTTCGGCAAATGAAACGCGATGGTAGTTGGCAATCTTCTCAGCTTCGGCTTGAGTTGCAGATTCGATGCGCCGGATGGTAACTAGACTAACGCAGTCGAGTTCAGTTTGGCGCAATTCAAAATTGCCAATCTCGCTGTTGACGACGATACGAGAGTTGGGCGGAGCATCAAATGCTTGCTCAGTACGCTGGACAAAACGGCTCGTGATGGACGCCTCATCAGCTTCTTCCCGAGTCCAAGTGACGACGGGTTCGTCTTGAGGACTTAGATTTGCAATCGGCGCGACCATTGCTGCTGGCCCATACGATCCGGCGTTCCCGTTTCCTGTCGAGTTGTCGTCACGTCCTCCCGACCACGACCATGCCATTAGCCCTAGACATGCAGCGGCCACTGCGGAACTCAATCCTATCGTTCGTTTTAAACGGTAAGACATTGGACTTGAATTTTCCGCGATTGCGGTTTTGTGTTCGGAGCGAGGCAACCATTCGCGAGCGGGTTCTGCGACCATGGTTGGATTCTGCAAATGAGCCAGTTCCACTTCCAGGAGCGATGCCACTTGCCCAGCTTCCGAAAATCGTTCACATGGTGCCTTGGCCATCAACCGTTCGATGAAACTCACCAACCAGGGAGCGATCTCCGGATTGATTTCGCGTATCGGACGTGGTTCCGTCTCGCACACGCGATGGATGATGCCGAAAATCGTTTCTGCACGAAGGGCGCACGCGCTGTGCATGCTGCGTACATCAATCCACCGAGGCTAAACAAATCCGTTCGGGAATCGACAGACTCCCCTCGAGCTTGTTCTGGTGACATGTATTGCGGGGTTCCAGAAATCGTACCGGTGCAGTCATCGTGCCATCGTCGGCAACACGAGCCATTCCAAAATCGGTAACCATCGCACGCTCGACAGTCTCCTCCAGAAGAACGTTGGCTGGCTTCACATCGCGATGAACGATCCCTTGTTTGTGCGCAGCAGCCAGTCCCAAAGCCACTTGGTAGCCAATCCTGGTTACTTCGGTAGTCGAAAGCGGACCGGATTTGGCAATCCGTTGCAACAACGAAACGCCCGGAATGTATTGCATCACAATGTAAGGCAATCCTCGGAATTCGTCGACCGCGTAAATTGGCACGACATGCTCGTGAGAAACCGCGGCGATGGCTCGTCCCTCCCGTTCAAATCGTTTTCGCGCAGGGCCGTTGGCCGTCAAATGCGGAGCGAGCACTTTGATGGCAACAAACCGATTCAAGCGGGACTCGAGCGCTTTCAAAACCACACCGGTGCCGCCTTGGCCAATCACTCCCATCACGTCATAGCAACCGATCCGCCCCAAGTACTGAGGATCTTCGGCGGGAGAAAGGTAGTTCTCAACCAATTTGGAAACGGCATCATTCGTTTCGACTTGGTCCAATCGCGTCGTTGCCGAGGCACGTAGCTCGCTCCAAATTTCTTTTGCCGGCGACCTGCTCCATCTCGGAACGGCACACCGAACATTGATCCAGGTGCCCCTGAATTTCCCGTTCCTCCTGCTCGGACAATTGTTCCGAAAGAAAACGTTTGATAACGTCGGCTGAAGGACACAGATTTTTCGTTGACTTGTTCATAAGTGGACTCCGACTTGCTGATGTTTGAATTCAATCCGCTGCGGGCGAATCCGGAAGCGTTTGGTCGTAGTCACGCCAACGATCAACACGCTCTCGGATACGGGCAGTCACCCGGCACTTGGCTGTGTAAACGCTGCCAGTTGTAATACCCAATTCAGTGGCCACCACCTCTGGACTACGCCCAGCGATCGCAGTTTGCTGAAAAGCTCTCCAAGTCACATCGCGCACTTCATTGCGAACCTGATGTGACGCCCACTCAAACAGTGCTCGACGCCATTCGAGCTGAAACAAGGTTGACGTTTCGGTTGCCGCTATCGACGTTGGCGGAATGCGATGGTCAGGAATTTGCGACAACGTATCGTTCGACGACAAGGGGTTGACGCTTCCTCTCGCGAACGCGCGGTCAACATGTCAACGGAGATATTTCGTGCGACTCGAAACAACCAGCGCGAAAACTGCCTTTGCCCTTGTCCGCATCCCACGAGCCCATTTTTGCTGAATCGCTGTGTAAACTTCCTGAGCCGCGTCCATGGCGTCGGCTTCCTGCAATCCACGACGGATGCAGTACCCGACGATCGCTTTCTCGTAAACATGCAGGAATTCCGACCATGCTGCATTATCCGACCTGCCAAGTTCCAGCAGGAGGCTTTGTCGAGTTGAAGGCAGATCGGTCATTCCTGTACCGTACCAGATTTCGCGGTCCATTTGAGTGTGCGAAAGTAACTCTGAAATCTGGTTGATTTCTTACACACAAAATCGAAATGAATCTCGAACACGCTAGAAAACGTGGGTTTCCGCCGTCAAATTCCTCGCGCTGTTTGGTTTCGTTTGCCGGTTGCAGTTGTTGGGTTAGAGTCGTACCAAAATGTTCAACCTAAACCGTTCGTGTTTTGTTGGTGGGTCTGCGTCGTACCTCCTTGACCCACCCTACACGGCTCTTTGCCCCACCCTACACCGTTGGTACCGAAGCGAGTAGCCGTAGGGTGGGTCAAGGCCACAGGCCGAAGACCCACCATGTGCACCAAATGACCCACCACGATTGCAGCGGGCGTCAACCAAAAAACAAAGCCACCGGGGTAGGTCCCCGATGGCTTGGCGAAAGGATTCATTTTCGTTGGCAATGTTGAATTGCCATGGTTTGTTTAGTAGCCAGGAAAACGGTAGGAGTCGTTTGCTGGATCGAAGTCGTCGTCGGTCAAGCCAACGTTTAACTGAATGTTGATGTACGTGTACTCTTCAATTAGTTGAGGCTGTTTGCCTTCGGCTACCGGCCAATCATAGGCTGCGTACCGAACAGGCACTTGGAGCTCATCGTCGATGAACACTTGTGCCTTGTGGAAATCGTATGGATCCTTGCGAACAGGATGTGTCACCTGGATCATCGTGCAAGAGCGGCCGTTGATTTTGGCGTTCTCACGAAATTCAACTTCGCAAACACCCGCTTCACGATCGCGTTCGGCGACTGTGATCAAACGTCGAACCAGATTCTCCAAACCGGCTTCGTAAATCGGATGGCGATTGCCACGCATTGCCAACCAGCTATCGGGCTTCAATTCGTGAGTGCGAATTCCCGTTGCCAAACCTGGTTCGTAAACCAGCATGTTGCCGTCGTTTCCACCTTCTACATAAATCACTTCTCGGCCAGCAACTGGCTTAAGAAATTTCATGTAGATGCTGAACGGCTGTTTGTCGCCATCGAGTTCGCGATCATTGCGAACTTTGACATTGATATATTCCTGATCGCCGACACGGCCATTGAGCGCTTCACGCTTCACCATGGTCGCGGTGTAGTCGTGAATGTTGTTGACCATGTTGTCGAGGCCGGAATAAGCGATGTCGAGAGCGGGGTCGAGTGGGTGAGGCGCTGCTTCGGGAGCAACGGACTCTGGAGCGGCAACCTTAGGCAATGTTGCCGATGCAACCTTGGCTGCAGCAGGCTTCACATTGTTTGTTGATTCGGTGTTTCGCTTCGTTTCTGGTGTTTCGTTTTCAACCAGTTTCGAAACACGGAATATGGGCTCTTCAATTTTCTTGGACGTTGTTTCCTGCGCACCGGCGACACCGGATTGGGCCAGCATGGCAAACCCAATTGTGCAAACCCATCCAAATTTAACCGATGGTCTTTTCAAAACCATTTAACTTCCTCCTTGAATCGGCCCCGCTTGCACGACTGCGTCCTCCGAACGCAGCTCAACTCGATTTGAGCCGACGGCATCAATCAATCGCTAATGTACGCATCGGCAACCAATGCAACAATGACAATTGAGGGTGCCGCGAGTCAGGGCTATCTGTTCGCTAGCATGTACGGGATTCGTGGCGATACACAGCTATATCGCCTGTTGTTCAGGGAATGATCAATCATTTCCCTTACGTGACCGGCAAGGTCTCGTTGATCGTTGCGGCTTCTCAAATTTCACCGCGATTTGATCTGAATTAGCGAAATGCACGGAATAAACTACGAGAATATTCCACGAAAAATTTTCCTGCGACCCTGCAAATCGCTGCGGGATTTGCCAGAATCAAATTCCAACAGACATCCATCGGGTCGCCGTCTTTGAAGCTATAAGGGTTGTGCCAATGTTCCGATCTCTAGCCGTTTCGCTGTCCATTTGCATCGCGTTGATTTTGGGAACTCAAGCCAGCGGGCAACAATTTGCGGACACCATTGTCTACGGCGACATCATCACAATGGAGCCAGGGTTCCCGCGAGTTGAAGCGATGGCGATCAAGGGCGATACGATCGTTGCCCTGGGAACCCGTGATGCGGTTCGGAAGTTGGCTGGCGATGAAACCCAGACAGTCGTCGTCCCGGCGGAGCAATGTGTCATTCCCGGATTGATCGAAGGTCACGGACATTTTCTGGGCCTTGGAGCGTCGTTGATGATGTTGCGACTTGCTGAGGCTGCCACTTGGGACGACATCGTCAACCAAGTTGAGGAAGCGGCCAAGGTCACGCCGCCTGGCGAGTGGATTCTCGGACGCGGTTGGCATCAGTCGAAATGGAAAGACACACCGCAACCGAATGTTGAAGGTTACCCCTACGGCACCGAACTAGATCGTGTCGCGCCAAACAATCCAGTGCTCCTGACACACGCCAGCGGCCACATGAGTTTGGCAAACGGCTACGCCATGCAATTGGCTGGCGTCGATGAACAAACGCAACCTCCCGACGGCGGCGAGATACTGCACGCTCCGGACGGAAAGCCCATTGGAATTTTTCGAGAAACATCGCAAGCGTTGATCAGCCGAGCCCTTGCGCGAGACGAAGCGCAGAAGACATCGCAACAGCGATTGGACTCACAATTGCGCGCGATCCAACTGGCCGGCGCTGAATGCTTGAAAAATGGAATCACCAGTTTCCAGGATGCAGGAACAAGCGTTCAAGACATTCGATTGTTACGCAGCTTGGCGGAGCAAGGAAAATTGCCGGTTCGCCTGTGGATCATGGTTCGCGACTCGAACGACGTTTTGCAGCAAGCGCTGCCGAAGATCAAGGCGATTGGTGCTGGTGACGAATACTTCAGTTGTCGCGCGATCAAGCATTCCATCGACGGTGCACTCGGCCCCCACGGCGCCTGGCTGCTTGCTCCGTACAACGATCTGGCCAGCTCCAGTGGCCTTAACACCACACCTCTGGAGGTCATTGAACGCTCGGCTGAGCTGGCCATTCAAAACGACTTTCAACTTTGTGTTCACGCGATTGGTGATCGCGCAAACCGGGAGACACTGGATATTTTTGAAACGGCCCTTGGCCAAGTTCCCAACGGCAATATCCGGCGCTGGCGAGTTGAGCACGCTCAGCACCTATCTGTCGATGATATTCCTCGCTTTGCCAGCCTCGGCGTCATCGCATCCATGCAAGGAGTACACTGCACCTCCGACGCGATCTTCGTGTTGCAGCGTCTGGGCAACTTGCGTGCGCGCGAGGGGGCCTATGTTTGGCGTAGTCTTATAGATTCAGGAGCGATTGTTTCCAACGGTACCGATGCTCCTGTGGAAAACGTTAATCCGTTTCCTTCATTGGCCGCCTCCATGTTTCGCACATTGTCCGACGGCGAAACGTTTTTCCCCGAGCAATGCATGACGCGTGAAGAAGCTCTACAGAGCTACACGATCCATGCTGCGTACGCGGCGTTTGAAGAATCGCGTAAGGGCTCGCTCGTGGCAGGAAAACTCGCGGACTTCGTCGTCCTTGATCGCGACATCCTCACTTGCGAACCAGCGGAAGTCGCAACAACGAAAGTCCTGAAAACATTTCTAGGCGGCAAACTGGTTTACGAGCAAACGCCAGAAGACGCTATGTCGAACGACTGAAATACGCTCGTTACTGATTAAGCGGATCACTCACAGCAACCGGCAACCCAGCTTTGTGCGGTTGCTTTCCATCGGCTTGTGTTTTCTCGGGCAACGTTCGGTAGAAAACATAGACGAATGCGAATAGAGCACCTGCGATACCCCAAACGCCGCCAGCGAAAAAACCGAGGACTGCCGAGTCGAGGCCAAGGTCGAGATTTCCAGTGACCATGCTGAACAGCGAAGCGACAAGGCCAAACAGCAACACGACACCCCAAAAACTGATGACCGCAGCGACATAACAAATGAAGACATTGAAGACGGACATCGCGAACCAAGCTAAACGTTCTGTCCAAATCAATCGACCGTGGCCATCAAAATAATAGTCCGACACAATCGCCAATCGAACAATTGCCGGGCCAACCACCAAGCCGATCAACCAGGCCCCGAGGGGGTTGACCGTCGCATAGGCAACATACAACGCGACAATCGTGGTCACTTCAAAAAGCAACCATAAACTGAATGTCGATTTTCTGTGCTGGGTTCGATAGGTCACAATTGGCCCGTACGCTTGGTCATCCTCTTAACTTTGCCCAACATTTCTAGTCGTTCGGCATTTTCGCTATTCTACGGCGACGAGTTGGCAATTTCCATTCAACAATTGACGGAGAATTGGCGGTCTTGCCGGTTTTTGAACGATTCTGACATTGGCCTGTTGCCGGCTTCGTCCAATCTAATAGCATCGGCACTCATGCCGGATTTGTTAACGACTTGATCGCCTAGCGACTTTCCGTGGAACCTTTCACCACGCGAAAAAACGGATATTCACCGCCTTCGGAAATGTAATCGTCCAGATAGTTCCACGTAATCCAACCTTCGTTGGTCTGCGATTCCAGAATATAACACGCCAATCGACCTTGAGGTTGTGCTGTTTTCACAACAAACGCGCCAGCAGGAAACTCTCGTGTTTCCGTCGCAAACGAAACGTCAAGGCTCGTCATGAAATGTTTCTGAAACGGACGTTCAAACCGATTGATCTTGTCGATTGATGCGACTTCCACTTCAAAACTTGTTGGCTCGTTCAATTCCTCAACTTCGATTCCATGGTTTCGCAAACGGTCGGCGATCAATTTCATGTCGCCACTGAACACGTAAGCCTTAGGCACCGATTTGGAAACGGTGGGGATGTAATTGCTGACGAATTCAACCGAGTACGTTTTGGGGGAGTCACCATCGAAGCCCAGAATATCAAACGGTTGCTCGTACGGTTTCAAATCAGCCCGCAAATGCATTTCGATTGAATCGGGGTTTTCAGCAACCTCTTTCAGCCAGTTTGATTCCGTCTCGTCCAGCAACGCAATGATTTCATCGGAGTTCTTCTGCAAGTAGTTGAGACACTCGGTGACAAACGCTCGACTCACGTCAATTCGGTCTTTGAAGGAAATGTACGAATACGCTTCGCTCAAGATCGCTAATCGACCTCGCATGCCAACGTATTCCGTACTGTAACGCGGTTCATAGCCATACGTTGTCCACGTTGTGTATTCGCGGTCGAAGTTGCCATAGTAAAAGGCCTTGAAGCCGTTCGAATCCAGGTTGGATGTAATCTCCGGCATCATCTTTTCACGCATCATGTGGCGAATCGATTCCGGTGCACTCGGGTTATGGGGAACGTCGTAAGTCAGTTGGTACTGATGTCGCGAACCATTGGTGGTGTGGCAATCGACGAACATGTGTGGGTTCAGTTCATCGATCAATTTCACCATATTGCGAGCTTCCTGCGAATCGAGTTTGACGAAGTCGCGGTTCAAGTCGTAGCCTTCGGAGGTTTCCCGTTTCCCCATTCCTTTGACCGGTCCATCTTGACCGGGTCGATTGTTCAACGCGACTTTGTCGTTTCCGTCGGCGTTGTAGTTTGGAACAAAAACGGTGACCATTCCGTTGAGCCATGGATGTTGGTTGTTGTTTGCAATGTCACGAATGAGCGTCAAAACAGCTTCCTTGCCGCAACATTCCCCACTGTGAATATTTGCAATGACCAGCGCAATGGGGCGATCGTCATCCTGCCCGATTTCAAATGGGGGATTGGCGCAAATGACGGCCGTCATGGGTTTACCTTCAACCGTTTCGCCGTACTGATACAGGCTGATATTGTCTGATTGATCTGCGGCGCGCTTGATGAATGCTTCCACATCCGCCGATGAACACGTCGCTTCGAAATCACTCGCTTCGGAAACGGTGAGCCATTCCGACGTTTGCCCATTACCATTTTGCGCTGCCGCTGAAATCGCCAGCAAACCAGAAACGAATGCCACCAAACAAAACACCAGTTGCTGCATCACATGCCTCGAAAAAACGATTACGAATTCGGTAGGTTTTGTCGCATTGTCTCACTCAACGCTGCGTGTGACAATCGTGCAAATACTAATTGTTTTATAATGGGAGATGTTGCGTGAATCGAAAGGCCATTTTTCTAGCGCCGTTTTCGGCTGTTTGGCCGTAGTTCTGGGGGCTTTTAGCGCACATGCGATGAAGGACTGGATCGTCGATACATTCGGTGACGCGCGCCGGACAAACTTGCGGTTTGGGAAACAGCAGTTCGTTACCAAATGTATCATGCGCTGGGGCTCATGTTGCTGGGCATACTGCCGATTGCGCGGCATTGGTCGAACGCCGCGATGTACTGCTTTGTCGCCGGAGTTTTGATTTTTTCCGGCCTGCTTCATGTGCTGGTTGTGACCGACATCAAAATCTTGGGGGCGATCGTTCCGATTGGTGGAACATTGATGATTGTGGGCTGGACCGTGATCGCGATTGGAATCCTTCGAGCTCCAGTCAACTCGTCGACAGCCTCGGAATAAACATTGAGACTCAACATGGCTTCGCATCCGCCAATTGGTTACTGCACAAACGTTCACTCAGGCAATTGTGTGGATGAAGTCGTCGACAAACTAAAGCAGTATTCGCTGGCGGTTAAAACCGAACTGGACTTTGACGTTCTGAACATCGGCCTTTGGCTCAACGAACGCAGCGTTGCAGAATTGGAATCACCACAAGCATTGGCTGCGTTTCGCTCCTTCCTGATCGACAACGGCCTTAATCCCTACACGTTCAATGCGTTTCCGCAGAAGGACTTCCATCAAGATATTGTCAAACATTCGGTTTATGAACCGGACTGGAGCACAGACGAACGACTGGACTATACCGTTCGCTTGGCGCGTCTCATTCCTGACCTACTCAGCGATCGAAGACATGCGACGATTTCAACGTTGCCTCTGGGGTGGCGCCATGACCAGGCCCAAGATTTCGAATTCGCTTGCCGAAAACAGATGACCAGATTTATTGAGGCAGCGGAGCAAATTGAAACGGACAAGCAATTCCATCTGCGATTGTGCATTGAGCCAGAACCCGGTTGTCATCTTGGAAATCACACGTTGCTGCATCGCTTTTTTGAGAAATGGTTGGCGCAGCTTTCGGAAGTCGAGGCAAGTCGCTTGCAACGATACCTGGGAGTTTGTCATGACGTTTGTCATTCGGCAGTGTTGTTCGAGGATCAAGCGTCGGTGCTTCGGCGTTATGCGGACATTGGAATTGAAATTGCCAAGGTTCAAGTTTCGTCGGCAGTCAAAGCTCGTTTTCAGAACGCTTTGGATTCCCAAAATCTGAAAAAACAGTTAGCGGATTTCGCCGAACCAAAGTACCTTCATCAGACTTGCGTTGACGGCCAACGCTTCTATCAGGATTTGAACGAAGCACTTGATCATGAATCCGCCAACGGCGAATGGCGCGTGCATTTTCATGTGCCCATCCATGCGAAGTCACTTCTTGGGGGATTGGAAACAACACAACAGCAAATACTCGAAGCGATTCAATTTCTCCAACACCGAAAAGACAAAAT
Organism: Pirellulaceae bacterium; assembly: GCA_041399045.1. GTDB lineage: Bacteria > Planctomycetota > Planctomycetia > Pirellulales > Pirellulaceae > BJ22. The sequence goes on from JAWKTO010000005.1 coordinate 267,209, forward strand.
CGACTGGGAGGTGGAAACCTACGCTTGGTCAGTGTTACCAGAGAATCAGAAACCGCTATCGTTGACCCATAGCACCCTCAATGAAATCAAATGGCTGCAAGCAACGTTTGATTCGATTGTTAAAATGTAAGGTTTGTTGGGCCTGCTCCGGTTATCGGATCGCTTGTTAAAACGGGGTGACTTTTTCGAACAGAAAAACTTTTCTTTCCCCTCCGTTCCGTCGATACCTGATCGTACGTCAATCTATTCGCGTTTCGTGAGTGGTTGATCAATAGGAGCTTGGCTCTATCAATTCTGCAATCGGGCGAAAGAATCAGAAGCCCGAAGACATTGATGAAGCCGCGACAATGGAGTGTCAAACTGAAGAATCAATCTGTTTGACATTGAGGCAAGAATATGGAAGGGAACTCTGTCCCGCAGTATTTCCTGTTAACCGAAACATTCGACGACCCAAACGAAGCCGTCGGCGGACAATGGCGGTTCATCCTGCAACAAAGCGACGGAGAACATCGTCTTGAGGTTTCCGATATGGAACCTGGGATGGTGGGTGAACGTTTGCAATTGTTGGCAGTGGTGCGCGGACTGGAAGCGATTGACGGTCACGCGCATGTGACGTTGGTCACGAGCAGCCGCTACGTCGGCCAAGGGATTCGCTTTGGACTGGATCAGTGGCGCGATCGCAACTGGCAGTGGGAACGTTTTGGTGAGATGACTCAGATCAACAACCTGGATCTTTGGCAACGTGTGGATCGCGCGTTGCAATTTCACAGCATTGAGTGTCGTGTCTGGCGACTGAAAAGCCGTTCGACCCAACCTGCTCCGGCAACGCAACCGGTTGCAAATCCTGTACGCAAAACGGTAGGGCGTTGGCTGCAAATGCCTGCCGCCGTCGCTCAGCGATTCGCACCGTCCCAATGGCTGCCCAAATACGGATGTGCGGCCAACTAATTTAACCAATGGAAAAAACATGGCCGGGATGCCAACTGATACACTTTCGTCCGGACTGGAAACAACAATCGGCCACCAAGTGGAATCGCTTGCGAAGGGGACTTGCAACCGACCGCTAGATATTCTGGGGTGGAGACGCTTGAAAAACTCAAGCGATCAGTTGATTGTTCGTGCTTGGAATCCCAAGGCCCAAGAAGTACGATTGAATGTCGGCGACCAGGTCGTCGGCAAGTCCATGGCCAAGGTTCACGACGCGGGACTGTTTGAAACAACCGTTAGTGGCAAATATGTCAACGCCTTGAAAAAAGGCGATTACCAATTCGAATTCCGGAACAGTCAACAGACCATCACCATGCCTGACCCGTACGCCGCACCGTCAATGATTGGCGAATTGGACTTGCACTTGTTTGCCGAAGGCAATCACCTTGAGATCTACGACCGACTAGGTGCTCATGTAAGAACCATCAATGGCGAACAGGGTGTGTGCTTTGCCGTTTGGGCTCCCAACGCGAAGAACGTTTCGCTCATCGGCAGCTTCAACGATTGGGACGGGCGTCGTCATCCGATGCACAATGTTCAAATGTCGGGAGTCTGGGAACTGTTTGTTCCCATGGCCAAGGTCGGTGACGCTTATAAATTCCGCGTTACCTCTGCCAGCGGAGTTCAAACCGACAAAGCTGACCCGTACGGCTATTTAACCGAACTTCCGCCGCGAACCGCATCGGTCGTTCACGATTTGAACCAGTTTCATTGGTCCGATTCGCATTGGCTAAACGAACGAGCCGAACGAAATTTCGCTCACGAACCGATTTCGGTTTACGAACTACACCTTGGCAGTTGGCAACAGCGTCACGGACGTCCTCACGGTTGGATCAACTATCGCGATCTCGCACACGAAATCGTCAATTACTGCAAGAACTTGAATTTCACACACATTGAACTGATGCCTGTTTCGGAACATCCGTTCACCGGTAGTTGGGGCTACCAAACAACAGGGTATTTCGCGGCAACGAGTCGCTACGGCAACCCCGATGACCTGATGTACTTCATCAATCATTGTCACGAGCATGGCATTGGCGTGATTCTGGATTGGGTTCCAGCGCATTTCCCGAAAGACGCGCATGGGCTGGCAAAATTTGATGGGTCTTGCCTGTATGAACACGCCGATCCGCGACAAGGTGAACATCCGGACTGGAACACATTGATTTTCAATTACAGCCGGAACGAAGTCAGAAACTTTCTGGTCGCAAACGCGTTGTTCTGGTTTGACAAATATCACATCGATGGATTGCGCGTCGATGCCGTCGCATCCATGTTATACCTGGATTACAGCCGCAAAGCGGGCGAGTGGATTCCCAATCATTTGGGCGGTCGCGAGAATCTGGCCGCGATCGACTTTCTGAAAAAGTTCAACGAAGAGGTACACTCACGCTTTCCAGGTGCACTGACAATCGCCGAAGAATCCACCGCTTGGTCAGGCGTTTCGCGCCCAACTTACTCGGGAGGGTTGGGGTTCAGCATTAAATGGAACATGGGCTGGATGAACGATACGTTGCGTTACATCGAACACGATCCTGTGCATCGCAAGTTTCATCACGACGAATTGACGTTCAGCCTGGTTTATGCGTTTAGCGAAAATTTCATGCTACCGCTTTCGCATGACGAGGTCGTGCATGGTAAAGGCGCCCTGCTTTCAAAAATGCCTGGCGATGACTGGCAGAAATTTGCGAATCTCCGTTTGTTGTACGGTTACATGTGGACGCATCCAGGCAAAAAACTGTTGTTCATGGGCGGCGAGTTTGGCCAATGGCATGAATGGAACTGCAACGAACCGCTTGACTGGCCGCTACTCGATTTTGAAAGCCATTCGGGTTTGCAACATCTGATCGGTGACCTTAATCGTCTCTACCGCGATGAGAAAGCGTTGCACGATCTGGATTTTGATGGCGAGGGGTTCCAGTGGATTGACTGTGACAATCGCAACGATAGCAGTCTGGTTTATGCTCGCCGTGATCGCAGTGGGGAAGAAGTGATCGTGGCTTGTAACTTCACGCCAATGGTTCGTGAGAAAGTTCGAATTGGAGTTCCTAAAGCGGGGCGCTATCGCGAGATTCTGAACACTGACTCACAATATTATGGTGGTTCGAATCTGGGCAACGCAACGGTGATCGAGTCGAGCAATGTTAGTTGGAGCAACCAGCCGCATTCTCTGGAAATCGTGCTGCCGCCGCTGGGCATGGTAGTCATCAAAGCTGAATAACTACTATCGCTTGGCAAATTTAAAACCGAATGTCCGCAATTACCGGCAAGTGATCAGAAGCACCTGCGTTGCCGATTCTGCGCGAAACGATCTCGACGCCGGGAGTCACCAGTACCTGGTCGATCGGTATGCGCAACCACACGCTTTGCTCAGGCCAGCTTCCTTGATAGCCGAACCCTCGACGGCTGTCACTCATTCCTGTCGTTGACAGCAATTGTCGAAAGTGAATGGACCACGGCGTACAATTGAAGTCGCCTGCCAGAACCGTCGGTTGTTCGGTATCAGCAGCAACAATCGCCGCCAAACGCTCGAGTTGTTGGTTTCTATCGTCGTAGCGGTTGTAGTCAATCGGGTTATAGCAATGGGTTCCAATGATCCGCAATGTCTTGCCGTTGACGGAGACCGCCGTAATCACTGTCGGATCGTCTTTGTAATCTGGATCGTCATTGGAAACCGGTTTGTCGTGGGTCAGATACTGAATATCCACATCGAGCAAAGGGATTTTGCTGAACACGGCGATGCCGAATCCGTGGTAGCGGGGCTCTTCCACTTGTTGGTTGAAGTGCTGGTGCAGAAACGTTGAGAGCTCTCGACGTGAGTTGGAATACTCGATCAAGATCAGAATATCGGGATCTTCCGCGCGAATCGATTCGATGATCGCTTGTTCGTTTGAATTGCCCGCGAAAATGTTATACGACATCAATCGAATTTGCTCGGTCGTCGATGACGCCGTGATTCGACTTTGAAACGTCGTTTTGAGTGGGCCCGATAACGTGAACAAAATGGCGATGAGCAATATGCTCGACCAGAACCACTCACGTGTGCACCACAGGAATAGCACTAAAACAAAACATGCACATCCGAGTTGTAGCTGGAAGTTGACCATCAACTCTGAAAGGTAAAAAAAACGCCCCAGATGGGAGAAGATCAGCATCGCTAATGCAATCCAACTGCATACAACCCAAAAGGAAAGTAGGAGTGAGCGTTGGGGGCGCGAAACCGCGTGCAATTCCGATACTGTATCGCTTACTTGTGCAGCGCCAGGTACCTCAGGTGTCACGTTCGAAGTGGTGGGTTGAGTCACGTTTGGAATTTCAAATTCTATTTCAACAGTGAGATAACCACTTCGATCGTCGGAATATTTTGCAAAAGGGGTCAGCTATGCCGCGCGACGGGAGTCAATCTGCCCGTTCAAATACGGATTCATTGTCGGGTCATTATACATCTTGAACTGGCGGAAGGTTCGATGCCATACCTTGCCATCCTGAATTTCCGACAACAGGGTCGAGAGTGCTGCAGCAAGGTGACTTGCCTGTTGTTCGCAAATCACAATTCGTTCGGAAACACGATTCCAATGGTCTTTGTCGGCACCGGCTCGATCCAGTTGTTCGTACAAATGATAGATCCGCAATGCCATGATCGAAAGGCGGTCGATAGCGGAGCCTGGTGTTTCAGTATGGAGCTTTGCACCGTCGACCGCGCGAATGCCTCGCTCAACCAACATGGAATCAATCTCATCGTCGATGCGTTCGATCCAGTCATTTCGTTGTTGATTGAAACGATCGATCGCACGTTTAACGTTCGCGATTTCAAAATCCGTTGCCGTTTTACTTCTGGCAATATCTTCCTCGTGCCAAAGCAAAAAGTTGAACGAATGTTGCCGGCAGATGGTGCCGTAGATGCCCTCACCCGTCATCGAAATGGGGGCATTGTGCCAATAAACAATTGTATCGGCCTGTAATTTCCGGACTTTTTCAACGTCTAACATTCCGCCGCCTCCATGCTTTGGTCAACTTCATTCGTGCTGTAGTTTACCCAAAACTCCCTAAATGCAGCATAGCAATTGACCGGCTAATTTGGGGCATTGCCATCAAAAATTCAAAAGTCCGTTTGGTTGTGGTTGCGTTTCGCCCTAAAATCAGTTGGAGTTGTCCCAGCGAAACTGACAGAATGCCTTTCAGCGAGTATTTCTGAGTTGGCATGGTATTTCGGGTTCAAAAACTATCACTTGTCCGCACAAAATTCAATGATTCCATATGCTTGTCGGTTCGAGATTTTGCCCAAACCTACATCGGGACGATTGGGACTTCGCTTGGGAATTGGGGTTTTATTGGCGAGCATTATTCTAGACGGGTCGGACTCGATCGTTTGCAGCGGAATGCAGAATTTGCTGCTCGAAGGTAAACAGCTTTCAACCTCCGGCCAAAGAACAGAACAAGAGGGTGCAATCCAAGTTGAGGAGATTTTGAGTTCGGCAGCTAATGCTGACGAAGCGTTTGATGCCGAAAACGCGTTTCGCATCCTCACACACGTTTGTGAGATGGGCGGTCGCGTCAGTACCAGCGCGGGGATGCTGCAGCAGCAAAAATTCCTGACCGAATTCTTTGAAACGCTTGGTGTCAAATCAGCGTTGCAACGTTTTCAGGCGATCAATCCAGTCAATGGACAGCAGGTCGAACTACAAAACCTGGTTGTCCGATTACATCCCGAACGTCGCAAACGCCTTTTGTTGGCGTGTCATTACGATACGCGACCATTCCCCGACAAAGATCCGCTCAATCCTCAAGGTACGTTTATTGGTGCCAACGACGGCGCAAGTGGCGTCGGGCTACTCTGTGAGTTGAGCCGGCATCTGGCAAACATGGAAGGGAAATACGGTATCGACATCATCTTTTTCGATGGCGAAGAATTTGTTTATGTTGCGAAGCGTGATCCGATGTTCCTGGGATCGACATACTTTGCAGAGACGTATGCCCAAGGTCGTTGGGACGTCAAATATGAATTCGCAATTTTGGTGGACATGGTTGGCGATAAAGAGTTGCAAATTGGCATGGAAGGCAATAGTCTGAATTCCGCGCCAAAGCTCACGAAAAGCATCTGGTCGGTGGCGATTGAAATGGGGTCCACTGTCTTTGTCCCCAAAACACTGCACACCATTCGCGACGATCATTTGCCACTGAACTATACTGCCAAGATTCCAACGTGCGACATCATCGACTTTGACTATCCCAACCCCACGGTTGGCAACATTTATTGGCATACGGAAAAAGATATCCCCGAGAATTGTTCTGCCGAATCGTTAGACGAAGTGGGCAGGGTATTATTTGAATGGCTTCGCCAACTACAGAAATTGTAAATGATTGAACTCATCGCAGATCTCAACCGTTCAACCATGACCGCGCTGCTAATGTTGGGCTTGGTCTCGTTTTTTGGCGGGATCATGTTGATGACCAGCCATCGACGTGAGTGGTTGGCAGCGATTAGGGAATCACGAACCCGCCGGGAATTAAAATACGAAGACAAAACGTTTCGTCGACGGGCGATCATTGCAGCTTTGATCTCGGCACTTGGGGCTGTGATGTTCGCGACGTATTTTACGCGCGACCCCAAAACATTTGCCATTATGGTGGGCTTGATGTTCATCCTCTTGATTTCGTTACTGACGTTTGGATTTTTGGACATGCTGCACGTCGGTCTTCATCACGCCACTCGCTCGGATGACAAGGCGAGAAAGGAAATGGTGAGAAAATATCTGGAGTTGCGTAAACAACTTAAGCCGGACGAAGATGATCCCAAGGCGCTGGATCAGAACGATTCCAAGCAATAGGCGACCAAGCCCTCCATTTGTGGCTACTGGAAATCGTCGACCGCATCTTCCAATTTGTTCAGCGTGAACTTGAACGTGCTTCCTGTCCCAACGGCTGATTCGACCCAGATTTTCCCTTCAAATCGTTCGACGATTTTGTGACAAATGGACAGGCCGATTCCTGTGCCACTGTACTCCTCGCGATTGTGTAACCGTTGGAAGACCTGAAAGATCCGCTCGTGAAAACGGGTATCAATTCCGATTCCATTGTCCTGAACAAAAAACTCAAATTGCCCGTCCAACTCTCTCGCGCCGATGTGAACGGTGGGAACCTCAGCCTCGCAATACTTGATGGCATTGCCGATGAGATTCTGCAGCAACAGCATCAGCTGGCTGGGCCCCAATTTGCTGAGCATCGAATCGATATTCAGGTCGAGACATGTAATGATGCACTTTTTGTCGATGGCGATCCGGCGCGTTTGCAACAAGTGATTGTTAATCTGTTTCGAAACGCCATCAAATACACGCCAAAGGGTGGCAAGGTTCTCTTGGAAGTATTAAAGAGTTGGAACGAAGTCTAGGTCAGGGTTAGCGACAATGGAATTGGAATCGCTGATGAAATGCTTGGGCGGATCTTTGACATGTTTATCCAGGTCGACAGCTCCCTTGAACGGAGTCAAGGCGGAATTGGATTGGGATTGACGCTGGTCAAAGTCGTAGTTGAAAACCATCATGGAACGGTTGAGGTCTTCAGTGAAGGTGTCGTAAAAGGCAGTGAATTTCGTGTGCGACTGCCGTTGACGCCTCAACGGCCCGAAGGGAATACGGCCACGACGTTGCCAGGGAATGTCAGAAAAATCGTTTTACTTGAGGACATTCCTGATGCGCGAGAGATGCTTGCAGAGCTGTTGAAACTAAAGGGATACGAGGTCCAAACGGCTGACAGCGGTTTGGCTGGTCTGGAGTTGATTCGTGAGCAGAGGCCGGACGTCTCGCAAATCGATATCGGGCTGCCGGAGATTGATGGATACGAAGTGGTAAGTCGACTTCGAGGAGACAAAGAAACTCGCTCGCTCTTCTTAGTTGCACTCACCGGCTACGGTCAGTCGAGCGATCGCGAGGCGGTTTACCAAGCGGTCTTTGACCGCCATTTGGTCGAGCCATTAAATATGGATGAGTTGGACGCGCTGCTTTCATTCCATTCAAACAACGAATAGCGCGAGCAACACGTTTGCACTGATGATATAAGGGCGGCGCTAGATTGGGCGCCGTCCAGACAGTGCGTCCGCGAGAATCTCTTTGTTGGTGTGTTCGAGAATGCTGCCCGAAGTGATGCCGCGAGCAAGTTTGGTAATCGAAACCGGATACTCGCTCAGCACATTGGAGATGTACAACGCCGTGCCGTCGCCTTCCACGGTTGGATTGGTCGCCAGAATGATTTCCTGAAATTCGCCTTTGGCAACACGTTCCACTAAATTCTCGATGGTTAATTGATCGGGGCCCATATTTTCGAGTGGGGCGATTCGTCCGAGCAAAACGTGATAGAGTCCCTTGAATTGTCCCGATTGCTCGATCGCAAAAACATCGCGTGGTTGCTCGACGACACACAGTTGTTTTCGATTGCGAGTTGCGTCGGAGCAGATATCGCATAGTTCGTGTTCGGCAAGGCTAAAACAGTCACGACAATAGCGGACATTCTCTCGGACGCGTCGAATCGCTTCGGCCAACGCCAATGCTTCTGTTTGGTGAATGCGCAATAGGTGATATGCGATGCGCTCTGCTGATCGTTTTCCGATTCCTGGCAGACGACTCAGTTGTTCAACGAGATCAGTAACAGATTGAGAGTAGTTCACTTGGGTCCCACAGTAAAAATCCACGCTCTCAATTTTCGTTGACCGGCGCAGAATGTCCACGGGGGATCACATCGCAATGCCCAAGTAAAACGGCTGAAGGAGCGGGGAATCGTGCACGGATAATGGAGAACCCGTTTGGGACTCGAATCAGGTATCAAGTGAACGATTGGAGGCGGACAGCAAAATCAGTGGCGACTATCAAACAGATTTTTGGTCAACAACATTTGAGGTGTTATGTCGCGCAGCCGCGTCTTGTTCCATTTTTTGTTTGAGTTCTTCGCGAACGACAGGCAGCTCTGCTGGCGCGTCAATGCCAATTCTGACTCCACCACCAGTAACACGCACTACGGTCACCGAGATCTTGTCACCGATCCAAATTCGTTCACCAACTTTTCGACTTAGTACCAACATGTCATGTCCTTTAAAGGCGTCATTGCTTATACGAAAGAGGGGGCTTGACGCCGCGAATCCAACCGCTTTGTTTTGTCAATATCAGAATGCTTGTGCGCGGGAGCGTCAAGCTACTGGGTAGAAAAATTACTGGGATTCACGGAGAGTTCATAAATTCCGACTGCGACTCCAAAATTGACGTTTATGGATTTTTCTAAGTGTGAAAACGGGAGGTAAAACGTAACGTTTGCGTCATCGCTAAAGTTTCCCAGATTCGCTAGCGAAACTACGTTCCGTACAGACAGAAATTTCGGGAAGATCGTCAAAATATGAAAAAACGTGCTATTGAACATTCGATTTTGGTCGAAAAGTACTTACGGAATGGCAGATCGGCGGTCATTCAGGGGGGAAATGCCGAGCGAATCCAGTATTAGGCTGGCATTCGGTCAGCACATATTCTCTCCTGAGCGGCAGTCGTCGCCAGCCGGATACGAGCGTCGTTGACATGAGGTCAACGCATTACCAAACGTATCAACGGCATCCACATGGAAAAACAGGAAGGCCAGGGAGTTTGCCTCGAAAGGCACTTGGGCCCAGCCTTCTGGTACAAGTCATTCGAATTGACCCAGTTCAACGCCAGAATGAATCTCGTGTTGAAATCTCGTTTCGGTTGACAAAGTTGCGATCTTCGTTGTCATTCAGGAGGATACAAATGCGACGTTTCGTGCTTGGGTTAGCGATTGCGGCTGCCGCAGTACTGCCCTCTGCGGTACAGGCTGACGATCAGCAAATCGCAGAATTCATCAAATCAAAATTGCAGGCTCAGCAGCAAGCTGGCAACCTGCGAGGTTTCAATCTCGACTTGAGAGTCGATCAGGGAACCGTGTACTTCACTGGCTATGTTGCAGATGCTGCACAAGAAGAACTTGTGTTGCAAACGGCTCAACAAGCTGGTCATTTGGGTGCAACCCAAATCGTTGACGACATTGATGTGCGATCTGCAGTGGCACAACCTGCACCGGTAGCACAGCAAGTCAACTATCAAGAGTTGGCTCCTAACTCGATGCCAAACGCGACACCAATGCCTGCCCAAATTGGTTCAGGCGTTCAGACTCCTTACGAGTCGTACCCAGTACCAGCCTACCAGGCATCAAGCACTGGCCCAGCACCAATGCCAATGGGTTACACCGGCGACAATGGAATGGGTGGTGCACCATCACTTCCTGGTTATGTATGGCCTGGTTACGCTGCACATCCAAACTATGCAGCGGTAAACTATCCAAAACAATACTCTCCATCCGCTTGGCCTTACATTGGCCCATTCTATCCTTACCCACAAGTCCCAATGGGATGGCGACGGGTTGAACTGGAGTGGGATGACGGATGGTGGTTCCTGGATTTCCATGATCGTTAATCGCGATAAACTCTGATCCGATAACGAGAGCAACAGACCCTCGTAGTTGAATTCAGCTACGAGGGTTCTTTTTGTGGCTTCACAAACTCGCTTACATTTCTGCTCATAGCGCAGGCTTCCAGCCTGTTATCTTACGGTTGCAGGCTGGCAGCCTGCGTTACGAATCTCTCCATCGCCCCCTCATACACAACCATCCTGAATACCCGCCACGTCTATTTCTCGGAAACGTATCGTCATACGGCGACAGGTCGTTTTACAGGCCAGATCGTGAATGTATAATCGTCGGCAACGATTTCCTGCATTCCTATCCTGACAAGACGATCCCTGTGAGTTACTCCAAAAATCCATCGAGTGATCAGACCACGCGCGTATTGATTGTGGTGTTGATTTTGCTGCTTGCGTTGTTGTTCGTTTTGCTGACAGCGATTGGTGGGGTTAGCTATTTTCTGTTGCGAGACAGTTCAAAAAGTCGTATGGATCAGGAGGTGGCATCGAATGTGAGAAATGTCGACTCGCCTGCCACAACTTCTTTCGCATCGTCTTACCCAACTCCCACATCCGGGGCGTCGACCCAGGGCTCCAGTTTGACTCCGCTTGGCACACGCTTTGGTCAGTCCGTGTCCAACAACGCTGGCAACGGAGGGCTTGAATACCGATTCCAGGAGAAAGGGCCTTTCTCTTACAACTTCAAAGTCACAACGATCATTTCCAAATATAAATTTATTCAACGAGGGCGGATCGATTTTGCACCGTTGACTGATGACCCCATCGAACTTTTGAAATCGGAAGGCGATGAAGCTGCGCTGTCCATGTTGAAGGGGAACGGCACCGGGTTCGTCATACATCCAGATGGTTTGATCCTGACCTGCGCGCATGTCGTCCAGGGGAACGAGTCAGTCAACGTGCGAATCAACGGAGCGACGGTGCGTGGGAATGTCGTTTCTATTGATAGTGCTCGCGATTTGGCATTGGTAAAAATTCCTCAGTACGGCCTGAAATATCTGGCACTTGACACCGAAAAGCGCAATTTGGGCACATCCATTCATGTTTTTGGTTACCCGCTTGCGAGCCAACTAGGCAAAAGTTTGAAGATGACATCCGGAACCATCTCCGGATTCGATGGCACAGGTTACGAACGAAGGGTTCATTTGGATGCTTCGGTAAATCCAGGAAATAGTGGTGGCCCGTTGGTTGACGCGGATGGCAAGGTTTTAGGAGTGGTCGATTCGATTTTGGCGGGTAGTCGAATTGCAGAAGTTTCGTTTGCTGTGCCTGCCGACACCGTTTCTCAATACCTGAATACTGAGCGAATCCCCTTTCGCAATCTGGCAACAGAAAATGGCAGCCAGGATTCTTTGCAGATCAAACGACTAGACGAGGTTCAAGATGCTGTCGCAATGATTGAGACGGGAATTGAAGACGTTTCCGGTCAGCTGATGGTAATGAAATTCAATGCACGATGTCGCAGCCATGTACTTGGAATCAACGATATCGAATTCATCGACAACGTTACCTTTCCAGATACATATACGGGAAAGATCATCGTTAACCGATATGGAAAGGTCGTTTATTCAACTTCAAACGTAATCATGTCTCCCGCATTTCAGAACATGGGGCAAATTGGAATTATCCCGCTCTCACCAGCAGGAAGTAATTCCTGGAAAAATGATGAGACTGCATTGTTGTTGTATGAAGAAAAAGAAGAAATCGAGCCAAATCCCTTTGATTCATTTTTTAACCATCATCAACGCATTCGGCAGGCAATCGGCGTTTCGCCAAAACCCACGAAAGTCACGCAATCGATATTGCAGGTCGAAACCCGTGAGGAATATCGACGGGACAGCACTGCTGCCGACGAAATTCATCTCACTCGTAAAACGAGCAGTACGAATATCACTGCACAGACGCCCGCCGAATCAACCAACATCGAAGGAAATCTGAAATTTGACCGTGACGCCGGTTTGATTGAAAAAGGACTTGTTAAAGGCAAGACAAATCGTTTGTTTGATGGTCGCATGCAAACCGGAGACGTCACGTTTGAGTTCAGCCGAATTTCAGATTCAACGATTATGGCTGAAACCAATGACAGAAATCGAAGACTTGCGGAAGTTGAAGCCAAAAAAGCTGCCAACAACCAACGCTTGAAGACGCTAAAAAATAAGATCGAACAAGCCTTAAGCCCCAACAACAAATTAGACCGTTATGAACCCGACCAATAGATGGCATACGCCCATTCAGATTCGTAGCAGTTCAATGATTTGTCGATGCATTTTCATTTGTGTTTTGCTTTCGATAACTCTTGTGATTTCTAATTGCTCGGCATTTCAAGGGGGCTTTGGATTGCCACCCTCGGAATCCATTGAAATTCCGGTAGCCTATGCTGAATGGGAACTCTCTGAAACCAATGCCAGTATTGCGATCACGCCTGACGCAAAACTGATTTTCTTGAGCTATAACCGCAGCATGGAGGTGTACAAACAAAACGAATCTGGCGATGGGTATTCCAGGCGAGGCAGATTTGAAGAGCGATCTGCAATTTTCAACGGCAGCAAATTCATCCGCGTTTCTGATGATGGTAAATTTTTGGCGTGTTGCAACGCTTTCGGTCAACTCCACCTTTTTCAAATTCGCGAAGATGACAGACTAGACGATGTGTCAGACCACAAACTAGATGTCAGCTCAAAGTGCAATGTAACCGCTAATGCCAACCTGACCAAATTTGCTTACATGGATTCCCATGCTCATCAGGTTGTTGTGTTCGACGTTACGAAAGATGCGATTGTCCAGCGATTTGACTTGACGTCGGAGGGAGGTGGGACGGAGGCGCTTAAACTCAGTAGAAGCGGCCATCAGCTCCTCGTGACCGATGGCGAATATTGCGTTGTTTACGACACTGCGACAGGCGAGCCGATTCAGTCAATTTCCATCAATGAGCGGAGTCGAAAACGATTGGTATCACCAGATGGCAAGCTCTTGGTTAACACCAATGAAGCGATTTACGATCTTGCGGCTGGCACCCAGACGAAATTGGAAACAATTGTTTTCGAAATTGGATTGACTAACACTGACTGGATGCTGCAACATTCGACAGCTGACCGGAAGCTAGTCGCTCGAAAGATATCAACTGGCGAAACACAGCCAATAGAGTTTTGGACACAACCAAAATCGATTGCGAGTTGGGATTTCAGTGAACGGTGCGGGAGGGCTGTTTTTACCGAAACGTTTACCAAGCGAGCGTATGTCGTTCAATTCCCCGTTGCCTCCGATCTACCTGAAGTGATCCCCAGTCCGTTTAAACGCGCGGATTCAAGTAATAAAAAATAAACGCTCAAATTTCCTGCGCCCAAGTGGAACTTGGCAATCGCGTCGTCCGTCTCAACAAAATGCCGTGAGACTTGTTGCTGCGGCCAGTATCATTTTTCCTTTTGTTGAGGTGAACCATGTCACGTCTGAAGCAAAGTGCGTTTATTGTTGCAGGTTTGTTTGTTTTCGCTGTTGGATGTTGGGGGACAACTGTCGAAGGGCCAAATCTTAAAGATCCTCACAACGTACCTGGCACCCCAGACAACGGTAGTACTACTGAAAACGACGGGATGACCCTGGACGTAAAATAGCGTTGGTCAGCACCCGAATGGATGAGGAGTTCGAGTTATTCGAACTCCTCTTTGACAAACGACACGATGCCCATGCCTGTCATCCGAACAACAGCCTGTCATCCAAATCTCGAACCACAAACATTTGTGCGCAAAGCTCCGCTTATTCGATGCCACAACGTATTGGCTATAGTCGTTTCATTTCGAAGACAATGATTGGCTTTTCCGCGGTATCAAAATTCTCTGGCCGAGCAATCGGCTCCGTTGGATCTCGTTGCAATTGAATCATTGGCATCGCGATCCAAAGTCTGCCTTCCTCTAGCTTCATCAGGCAAGGAAGTGTTTCCGCATTCGTGTCCTTGCCGCGAACGAGATCAATTTCAAATTGATTTTCCGACTCTGTTTTCCTGATTTGAAATCGCAGGTTGGAAAATTGCGGAATGGTTTCACCGTCTGCCGTTGTATTCAGGACACTTTCGGAAAACACCATTTTGTCGGGCTGGCCAGGTCCTTCCATGGCTTCTCCTTGGAAAAGGAGTTTCTTAACAGCCCATTCGCCAACAACGTCCACTGTCACATTCGTGCTAGCGGACCCGTTCCGTACCTCTTGCTTCCCATCCGTATTTTGAGCAAACGATGAGTTAACATTCGCGCCCAGTACAACCAACAAACTCAATGCTAACGAAATGCGAAAAACCACGACAATTCCCCTGTTTTGATGTGAAATTAATGTTGCATTCGATACAGGTCAGTGGCCGGGTCGTGACAGGGAAAGTCTTAATATTTGGCGTCAATATCGTTTTTATTGGTTTTCTGAGATTCAACGGAAAAATCCGCAAGTCCCGCACAGTTTATCTCGATACTAAGCCTTAGAAATGCATACCAAAAAGGGAATTGCGATGCTAAACAAATCTTTACGTTCGATCTTGGCTTTGTTTGTTGCAGCGGTTTCGCTGTCCAGCGTCGGGTGTTTTACCCCGGTGGGTCCGACTCTGGGGATCTTCAGTGTACCGGTACCGGTAACTCCGTACTGGCAAAAACGTTTTGAGGACGATTACCACGTCCACGAACGCTATGCACGCGTACCGATCATGGGCCCATTGACCTCGGGGGGGCCAGTCGTTGCTCTCGACCCTCCTTCAGATGATGAGGTCTGGTGTGCGTTGGAACGAGCTCGACCTGTCCAAGGCGGCATTCCGTTCTTCCACGAAACCCAGCGTAACAATGTCACGATGATCAAGGACAAGATTGCGGACTACATTGATCCACCACGCGTTGTACCTCTGATCGGTCCAGTTCAATTGCACCATGCTCACTACAAGTGCACGATCTACTTCGAAGAGCGAAAGATGGTGGGATGGCCTTTCCCTCACTCGCTGATCGACGAAGAAGCTCAAGAAGTTGTTTATATCGACCACAACCACTTCCACATGGTCGGAAACGTCGACTTCGGAACAGGAACCTCGAACTACTAAGTCGATGGGCCTGAAACCTGGATTCAAATCATTCCCTTTTTGAACCAACCCAAAAACCGTCCGCGTCAATGCGGGCGGTTTTTTTGTTTTCGGTTCCTCAGAATCCGCCGATCAATTCGAACGATTGTCTGGAAGCGAAAGCAGCAGAGTTTGCCAAGTCTGCGTATTCAGATAAATTGGCCCTCCATAAGCGAAATGACACTTGGATTCGATTCGACATCGCTTGCAAACAACCAGTTCCCTGCAACAATTGGCCTCCAGTAGGAATGGACCCGAGAGAATCGTCTGATTGATGCAATGCTCCAATCGGACTTGGTGCCGAAAGCACGCTTGAACGTGAATATTGACAATCAAAAATCCTTTTCCAGTCGCTTTCCCACATACTTCATGTGGTGTCTGTTGGTGATGATGCCCTTCGTGTTTTTCGGAGCAGGAATGGCATTTACAAGATTCTCCAACGATGTCCGACAATGGCTACCAAGTGGATTTCAGGAAGCTCGCGATTACGACTGGTTCACGCAATATTTTGGCGTGGACGAAATGGTCGTTGTCAGTTGGCCCGGATGTGAAATCGGAGACGCGACGCTCGAAACCTTTGCCGAGTCACTTCGTGAACGTCGTGACGGCAATGGACAACTCGTGTTCGATCGGATCACGACGGGCACGGAAATCCTGGAGCGAATGCTCAAGTCGAACATTAGTGAAAAAACCGCACTGAAACGGGTCCAAGGCGTCTTTATAGGCGACGATGGCTTGGCAACCTGTTGCCTTGCGTTTCCATCCAGCGCAGTCTCCGATCGAGCTTCTGTCGTGAACCTTGTCATGTCGGTTGCATCCGAAACGACCGGTTTGAACGAAAATGAAATTCACATTGGAGGTCCGACGGTTGACGGAGCGGCAATCGATTCGGAAAGCAAAACGGCGCTACGGAATTTTCTGTGGATGACGTTTGTGGTCGTCACCATGTTGACTTGGTTTCGGACACGCAAGTTAACCGTGTCGTTGTTGATCCTATTCTTCTCGCTTTATTGTGCTGCCATTGGTCTGGCCGTTTTGCGTTGGACTGGGGGTTCGATGAACCTCACGATGATCATGCTACCGACGTTGACATTCATTCTGTCTGTCTCCGGCGCGGTTCACATGACCAACTACTATCTGAAGGCTTACAAAAGCGATCCAAAAACCGCCGAATACGAAGCCAAACGACATGGCGTTTATCCTGTCATCATGTCCAGCCTGACGACTGCTGTGGGAATGGGTTCACTTGCAGTCAGTCAGATTTTTCCAATCCGATTGTTTGGCATTTATTCGGCCGTTTCGGTAATGACTGGTCTCCCGATCCTGCTAATCGCTTTACCTCGTTCACTTGATTGGCTTAGCAAACGAATGCCAAGGGTGTTTAACAACGTGAACGAGGATCCGGGCGGATACAGCACAACCTCTCGTATGATCATGAACACCAGCGGCGCTGTTTACCGATTCCGCACTCCACTATTCCTGGCGTCATTGGCGTTATTAATTGGCTTAGGACTCGGCGTCTCACGCCTCAAGGCGACTGTCAACGTTCAAAATCGCTTTGCACCTTCCACGAAAATTATACAGGATTACACGTGGCTGGAACAACAGTTGGGGCCTTTGGTTCCGATGGAAGTGATTTTGCGCATCCCGAATGATCACAGCATGTCACCTCGGGAGCGTTTGGAATTGGCCACTCGCCTTGAGAAGACAGTTCGCAAAAGTGAATTTGTTAATGCATCGTATTCCGCTGCAACTTTCCGGCCTTTGTTTTCAAATAGTCGCTCCATGCGGGCCACATCGGAAAACCTGGCGAAAATCTCTGCATGGCAGGCCCATCTGTCGGAGTTGGAAAAATCTCGGTTGATATTTTTCGAACGCAATGAGGAACTATGGCGAATCAGTATCCGAATCGCCGCAATGAAAAACGCTGACTACGGCGACTTGTTAGATTCGATTTCAAGCGAAGTGAATTCTTATTTGTCGACGGAAAATGAAAAGTTTGCCGAGGAGGCGGGAAAACCGGTTTCCGCTGTAATCACAGGTGGCGTTCCCATGATGTACAAAGCGCAGCATCAGGTGCTGTACGATCTAGGCGTCAGTTTCCTGACAGCGTTTCTGTTGATTACAGTGGTTCTCGTTTTCGTCTTGCGTGGATTCCTGGCCGGGCTGTTCGCGATGTTGCCTAACGTGTTTCCGCCATTGATCGTGTTTGGAACCATGGGATGGTTGGGACTTCCGATCGAAATTGGTTCCGTTATGACCGCGAGTGTGGCGATGGGAATCGCTGTCGATGACACAATTCACTTCCTGGCTTGGCATCGACGTGGCATCCAATCTGGTTTGGACGACCGAGAATCGGTAATTTTTGCTTACAAGTATTGTGCCAAATCCATGGTGGACACAACGATGATTTGCGGATTGGGGGTTTCTCCATTCATGTTCAGCGTGTTCATGCCCACAGTACGTTTCGCTCGACTGATGTTGTTGCTGTTGTTGGTTGGGCTGGTGGGCGATCTGGTAATGCTGCCGGCGATGTTGTTTGGTCGAGTCGGACGGGTGTTTCGCAAGGTTGCATTTCGCGGCGTGACGGAATTGACGCCACAAAGCACGGAGGGTGAGGCCTCTAAGGTCGCTTAAAACGGCATTCAGGCCGAAAATTAGCGATTGTTTTGGACAAAAAAATCGGGATAATCGTTTCTATTGGTAGAAATTGCCTAGAGTTGCATCTGAGAGCTTTCCGAATAAACTATCGGACTGCGCGAAAAAGGCGTTGGGGCAGACCCATGCCAAGTTGAATTGTGGAAACAAGGGACTTTTCCAAGAATGTTCCTGCATCCCAAACCGGGCGTCATTTGGTCAATATGTTGTGCAAATGAGTACGATCCCGAAGTCCCGCGGATAATTTTTCTTGAGAGAAACAATCAAAATGTCGGATGTTTTCGCAAAATGTGACGAATTCTGGGGGCGAATGCAAAAAATTGCAGGCGATGAGATGGAGCCCCTGCGTAACACGTTTTTCCGACGATTTCCAATCACGAATTGTCGTCCCACATTTGAAAAGGACGGCAAACAATACCTTCAGGTTTCAACGAACGATTACCTGGGGTTAGCCACTCATCCGGAAGTCATCCAAGCTGGTTTGGAAATTGCCCAAGTTCATGGTGTCGGAACGCCTTTGGGCGCTCGCCCGCTAACCGGCAATACCGATCTGCACGTCAAGCTCGAGGCGGATCTTTCCAAGTTCCGTATGACAGAATCCAGCCTGGTCTATAACCTTGGCCTTTCTGCAATGTCTGGCACGATCGCGTGTCTGGTCGGTCGCAAAGAACGCATCTTCGTTGACGCGTACGCTCACAGCTGCGTTCATGATGGCGCTCGTTTGTGTAAAGGTGAAGCGAGCTGGTTTGCTCACAACGACATGAACGATTTGGAAGAACAACTTAAAGCTTGTCCTGACGATGTACCCAAAATGATCGCCGTTGACGGCGTATACGGAATGTCAGGCGACTTGGCGCCATTGGACAAACTGGTTGAGCTCAAAGAAAAATACAACGCTCGATTGTTTGTTGATGACGCACATGGAACCGGTGTTCTCGGCGAAAACGGTCGTGGCACATGCGAGCTGTTTGGTGTCGAAGACAAAGTCGACTTGCATGGCGGTACCTTTGCCAAGTCGTTCGGAACATTCGGCGGTTACGTTTGCGGTCCCGAGCATGTCTTGCGTTTCGTTCGTCACGTATCACCTGGCTTCATGCTGACCAAAGCTCTGCCGGCTGCGATTGTTGCATCGACCATCAAGTCATTGGAATTGATGCAGTCCATGCCCGAGCGACGCGTGAAGTTGTGGGAGAACATCAACACACTTCGTGATGGTTTGCGTAAGGCCGGTTTTAACATCGGTAATCCTGAAGGGGCTGTGACCTCGATCTTTACACGCGGAGTCACAGCATTGCACGCAGTGAAGATGCTGGACGAAGAGTTCAACATCATCGTCAATCCTGTCATGTATCCAGCCGTTCCGTACGGAACCTCGATCATTCGCATGACGCCAAGTGCGCTTCATACCACGGACCAAATGCAACAAATGATTGATGCTTTGGTTGCCGTGAGCAAGAAGATTCCATTGCTTGAGGGCAATCACGCCGCAGCACATCGTGCCGTAGCGGTTTCGTCATCGGTTTCAACACAACCAACGACTTAAATCAAACGCAACGAGGATGAGCCAAGACCCTCAGATAGGCGAAATTCAGATTCGGCCTGTTGAGGGTCGGCGTGGTCACGCGGAATTCTTTGCCGTTAAACGCCTCATCTGCAGTCAACATTCGGCAGCAGTCTTGCCCATGCGTTTCATGGAGTGGGCACAGCTCAACGACCAAACTCATCCTTTTTACAAGCACGCGCGCCGAAAAATGTTTGTCGCGTACCTGAATGGGCGTCCCGTGGGACGTATTGCAGCGATTCAGGACCACATGCACAATGAATACTACCAAGACCAACTGGGCACGTTTGGCTTTTTTGAATGTATTGAAAACCAGGACGTCGCAAACCTGTTGTTGAAAACTGCTGAGGATCAGCTTCGCTCTTGGGGCTGCAATCAAATCCGCGGACCACTTAACCCGTCGATGAAGGGTGAATTCGGTGTGCTGGTTGAGGGCAATGACTGGCCACCCTTCCTGATGATTGCCTGGACGCCTCGATATTACGATGTACTCTTGCAGAAGGCTGGGTTTGTTGTTTGCAAACGTTTTTATGCTTTCCTTCTCGATACAGTCAAGAAGCACGATGAGATGGAAAACAATTACGCCCACCTTCAGCAGGTAAGCGCCAAGATCCTCGGTCGCTTCCCCAACATCAAAGTCTCGCGAGCAACCAAAGAGAACGTGCTCGATCTCGTTCGAGAAATTAACGTTATCGGTAATCGAGTTCGCAGTGATGGCTACGGATTCGTCCCCAATACAGATGAAGAATTGGACTTCATGGTTTCGCAAATCAAACGGATCATTGATCCGCGAATAGTGATCGTTGCTCATGTCGACGGTCGCCTTGCGGCATACAATGTTTGTGTGCCCAATATCAACTGGGCGTTGAAGCGTTCCAAAGGGCGCTGGGATTGGCTGCGGCTTCCGCAGTTCCTGTATTGGATGAGACGAATCCCTGAGGTTCGGTTGATCGCAGTGGGAGTAGACCCGAAATCCGCTGCCAAAGGACTTTCGGCACTTGTGACCGAGCAAATGGTCGCCATGCATGCAAATTTCACCTACTGGGAATTTTCCTGGATTGCCGAGGACAATTTGCCGTCAATGTCGGCCATGTTCCGTGGTGCGGCCGCTGAAAAATACAAAGTCATTCAGCTTTATGAAAAACCGATTGCGAATTGATTCGTAATATCGTTTCAGGCAAATCGCACCGGAACTTCAGGTGGCATTCTGTTGACTTAGGTCGTTGTGCGGCATAGACTTGCGCTTCGCGGGGCGGATTCTTAGTTAGCCCGAATGCCTTTGGAACATTGCGGTCCTCGGAACACAGAGAACGAAAGCATCTGCTTTTTCAAATGACCAAAAAAGAAATTGTCAAAACCATTTCACTGGAACTTGGTTTGACACAACAAAAAACAAAAGAGATTGTCCAAAAGACGTTTGATGCGATCGTCGAGGCGATCGTCACGGAACGTCGTGTTGAGCTGAGAAATTTCGGCGTCTTTGAAGTCAAACGGCGAGCGGCTCGACGTGCCCGGAATCCATTGACGAACGAACCGGTTGAAGTTGAGAGTAAATTGGTCGTGACGTTCAAGCCCGGTAAGGAGATGGAGGCGAGAGTTCGGGAAATCGAAGAACGCGAACGTTTGATTGAAAAACTCAACGAAAGCGATCGAATGCGAGCCGAACAAAATCAACGGCCAGATTCAAATAAAGACCTCTAATACCCATTTTCATTCAACGGTTTCATTCGATGCCCAATCCATTTCGAAACATTCCATCAGTGAACCAGCTGCTCGAAAGTCCGCAGCTGAAACAGATGATGGAGAACGTCAGTCACAATGTTGTCGTCGGCCGCGTAAGAGAGTTCCTCGACGACGTTCGAGATCGCGTCAACAAAGCGTCCGAAAATGTAGAGATTCCCAAGCCACACGAAATGGCAGAACGAATTGCCGATTGGCTCAAGTCGGAGCGAGTCTCTCGCCTTCAGCCCGTGATTAATGGAACTGGTGTTATTCTGCACACCGGATTGGGACGTTCACCGCTATCCCGTGCCGCAATGGATCGCATCAACGCGATTGGGAATGGTTACGCTTCGGTTGAGGTTGACCTTGCCACTGGCCAACGAAGCCAACGCGCAAAAGTGGTCGAACGGTTATTAACGGAATTGACAGGTGCTCCAGCGGCTGCAGTTGCCAACAACAACGCAGCAGCGACAATGCTCGCGCTGTCCGCAATGGCACGGGGCCGCGAGGTAATCGTTTCGCGCGGACAACTCGTCGAAATCGGTGGCAGCTATCGCTTGCCCGAAGTCATGGAGGCGGCAGGCTGCGTTCTGCGCGAGGTCGGCACGACGAACAAGGTTCGACTTGCGGACTACGAAAACGCCATCAATGAAAATACGGGTGCCATCCTGCGAGTTCATCCCAGCAATTTCCAAGTAGTCGGATTTACCGAAAGCGTTGAGTTGAAGGAGCTCATTGGCCTTGCGCATCGGCATGATCTACCACTGATTGATGACGTTGGTTCGGGAGCACTAGTCGATTTTCAGAAATACGGACTGACTGACGAACCGGTTGTTCGTGAAAGTATCGATTGCGGTGCTGACCTGGTTCTATTCAGCGGCGACAAATTGGTTGGCGGTCCCCAGGCAGGAATTTTGGTCGGAAAAACAACTGCAATCGAACGAGTTCTCCGCGAGCCACTGATGCGTGCCATGCGCGTCGACAAGATTACGCTGGCCGCCCTCGAAGCGACCTTGGAACTCTATCACAACGTTGAAACCGCAGAACAGGAAATTCCAATTTTGCGCATGCTTTCAATGCCGGCTGACAACCTGAAATTCCGCGCTGAGAAATTCGTCGGACAATTGGCCGGCAATGGCGCTATCGAAACAGCGGAAGTTATCGAAGAATCGTCGATGCTGGGAGGTGGCAGCTTGCCCACGCAAACCATCCCCACTTGGTGCGTCTCGCTGAAATTCAAAGACGTTTCCGTCGACCATGTCGCAAAACAATTGAGAGGTCATCGCCCCTCGATTTTTGGACGGATCAACAAGGAGCGTTTGCTGATCGATTTTCGAACTGTTTTTCCGGCACAGGATATTCAATTGATGGAAGGAATGTTGGCCGCGTTGAAATAGCAGTTGCCAATCGAAGGGAGTGTGGTTTTGGCTGACGAAAATGATGAGACACCGGATTCCGATGAAAGCCGTTTTGGCGTCACCGAAATCACGAAACATGACATCGAACCTCAAGATGAGGTCGCCGAGGATGGGGAGTTTTCTCTTGAGGACTTGAGCCGCGCCTACGCTAAAATCATCTCCGAACAACGCGGTGAGCATCCCTCTGACGACGACTCCGACCGCGACGGCGCCTCCGCAGACGATGACGTTATTGATGACGAAGCGGAAGATGAAAGGCAAACCGTTCCGGTTGACGAATTCTCAATTGTCGAAGCGATCCTGTTTGTTGGCGTTCCCGACGGCGAAAAATTGACGCCGCGAAAAATTGCAGCTTCGATGCGGGACATCAGTCCCAAAGAAATCAAATCGATCGTCGCTCAGTTAAACAAACGATATGAACGAGACGGAACACCGTATCGAATCGTCTACGATGCGGGTGGCTACTCAATGAAACTCGACGATGCATTCGGAAGCATTCGCGAGCGGTTTTACGGTGAAGTTCGTGAGGCCGAACTGAATCAACAGGCTATCGAGGTGTTGTCAATCGTTGCCTATCGACAGCCTGTTACCAAGAACGACGTCGATCTGGTCCGGCAAAAACCCAGTGGCAGTTTGTTAAAGCAATTGGTGAGTCGGAATTTGTTGACCATCGAATCTGACGAACTATCGAAAACGAATTCATATCGAACCAGCCCCCGATTTCTCGAACTACTGGGACTGGAGCAGATTGAGGACTTGCCACACGCTCAAGACGTCGACGATATCGATGAGTTTTTCGATAGCGACTTCGACTCGTAATGTCAAATGACTGGGTTTGTTTGGTTTGCTGACCAATCGCAGTTCATTGCAATCAATGCGCTTATCGCGAAAGCGAAAACGTCAAATCGCCATTGTCGATTGTGACCGAAAGAGAAATCGACTTGGCATTTCCAGTTGAATCGATATCCGAATTGACGAACGAAACCGTTACGTTTCCTTGCCTCGATTCAAATCCTGAATACAGATGTTCCGACTTAAATGGCGGAATTTTCTCGTCCACACCTCGAACGTATTCGTTTGACTTATCCAGGACGCGACTCAATTCATCCGAACCTCCCAATAAGGCAATCGCTTGGACTCGTCGCAACTGTCGCTCCAAGTCCAAGATTTTTTTTACCTCCGGCACGACGTCACCCAATTGAGTTCCCGAAAATGACAATGCATAGACCGAGACGGTATTGGTATCGTCTTTGGTCTGAAACGTCAGATTGGAAGTCGGAGCGTCCATAATCATTATCTTCTTGCCAGAAGCTTCGATTTTTTGCTGAATGGCTTCGCTATCCATTTCCAGAATGCCACTTTCAGAAAATCGATTGAACAACTTATAGAACTCGCTCTCCGGCAATTGCACTTCATGCGACTTCAGTTCAGGAGAATTGATTCCGGTAACCACCCTTCCATCGGCAAAAATGCTGACGAACGGAGTCGGTTCAAATCCGTCGGGGATCGCCCGAAAGCCGCCGCTGAAATCCAAAATCATGACGGGGATACTCACGTCCTCGGGCAGATTTTCCGGTCGTGGTATGTGTTCTTGGGCCAACAACGGTTTCCCCAAAAATACGGTGACGAGAAACAAAAACAAACAATATCGTTTAGTCATTTGCAATAACAAAATCATACGCCTGACTCCCCACGGATACTGCCAAAGCGTGATACTGGCAAAACGTGAAATTTACTGGCAAATGCCGATGGACAAAAAGGAGAAAACGACAATTTAAAATTCACTCGACGCGAGAATGTGACTTTAGACGCGAAACATCCGTTGAATTTTGTATCCGTCTTTCTCCATCTCATCGACGACATCAAAACTGCCGTCGTTCCAATCCGAAAAGATTATTTCACCATTTAGCGGAGAATCAACGACGAAAAGGTCAATAACCGCTGCATGGGGCAGAAACGAACGAAACAACGTTGCCCCTCCGGCGACTACCAGTTCGTCTCCTGAACTGATGTGTTTCCGAACAACCTCATTCAGATCGGCACATGCCTTGAGTTTTTTCGAAACCGCAGCAGGCCGGTCGGCATTGGAAGCTGATAGCCAAAACCCTTTTGCTGCCACTGGCACCAATTCACTAAAGCATTGGCGACTGATTGCGATTTGATCTGCGGCAAGGTAGGCCGACTTGATCCCATCAACGACATTTGCGGGCAACTGTTGATACCAATTCGCGCCTTCGCCGGGAGAACCAATGCAATGGTCTGAATCGGTTACGACTACAAGTTTTATCACCCTGAGGGCTCCGCTAACATTAGGTGGCTGAATGCAAGCTATCGTAGCAGATCTACCGAAATCCGGGGGTTCCAAATGGACCATTCAGCCCAATAAATGGCCTGTCCCAGATCAAATTCCTACCAACACAAGGCAATATTAATAACTCTTCGCATCTTTGCCGGATCGATTGACGATCGCCTCCGATGCACTTGTCCCTAATCGCGATGCGCCTAACTCGACAAGGCGAGATGCTTGTTCAAAGTCGCGAACACCGCCTGACGCCTTTACACCAACTTTGTCCGAACATGATTTTCGCATCAGCTCAATATCCTGCTCCGTTGCACCCACGTAGTTGTAATCACCACTGGCCACTTTGACGAAACCGAATCCTGTTGATGTTTTTACAAAATCCGCGCCAACTTGTTCACAGATTTCACACAGCTTTTGCTTGGTTGCTGTATCGGTCAGGTAGTCTGTTTCGAAAATCACTTTGACGATCACATTTCTTGAGTGCGCTGCGTTCACAACGGCAGCGATGTCTTGCGAAACGAATTTCCAGTCGCCTTGTTTGGCCTTTCCAATATTGACGACCATATCGAGTTCGGTCGCCCCATGATCCATTGCCCAGTTCGATTCCGCGACCTTAATCTCGGTTGGACTACTGCCGTGTGGAAAACCAATCACCGTCCCAACCAACGTTTCTGAGTCGCGCAAAACACTTACCGCAAGCGGAATGGAATAGGGTTTGACGCAGACACTTTTCAGATTCAAACGTTTTGCCAATTCACAACCCGCTCGAATTTCGTCGTCGGTCATCGTTGGATGGAGCAATGCATGATCAATCAATCGTTCGACAGGTTGTTTCGTCATGAAAGGTAATCGCTTAGGAAAAAAATCGTTTAGCTTGCAATCGTTTGGAATCGATGGATACGGTACGAACGCAACAAACTGCGGATCGAACCGGACGAACATTTCTATCAAAACCTTAATCTCGTTTCAAACGAGTAGTCGATTCATCGTGGGCATTCGGTCCCGTTTGGTCTTCTGATTGGACGTTGTCCAACGAGGCGGCCGCTTCAGAGAGTTCCGTATCCGTTAGTCCAGCAAATGCTCGAACTGTCCCCAAACGCGTCGCTCGCATCATGCGACTGACCAACAACCACATTAACAAAGCGACTGCAAGCAGGAACCCCGCAGCCCAGCCCGCCATGCGAAACAGTCGACCTCCCAATTCGTGCGACGGACGAATTACGGATGCGTAGTCCTCAAACACGGCAACGGAAAGCCCCGAGTCTTGTCGGGCCGTATCGGATACATCCAGCCTTGCAAATTCAATCGGAGCCGATGCGGCCAATTTCGGTCCCTGATATTCCGAACCAATTTCCGTTTCTCCAACGGGATCCAGTGCCGGTTGCGTGTCAAATCTTTCCGATGCAACCCTTAGATCCAACAACGTCCGCATTTGCTTGCGATCCGTTCGCTTCACTTCATTGAACAACGGATGCTCGAGAATGATTCCCTGGTGTTTGCCGACGCGTGTATCGAACATGACCGCGTATTGGTTGTTTCCGGAATCGAAGTCAATAAACTCACCCATCTCAACGGTCACGCCCGCGATCGCAAAGATTGCTCCATTACGAAGCAACGGCATTGAGAAAGCGATCTTCCATGTTTGGCTTTGTTCGCTCAAGAAAACTGAGCTGATGTTGGGAGCGATAATGTGGACGCGTTGACCTGGATCCTGCGAAACTGTGTACTTGCGCGGAGCATCCGGAAATTCATCGACCAGATCTGATGCCTGACCAGTGAAGTACGAACGAAAACTATAGTTCCGTCCCAGGGTATTTGATTGATCCTGGAGTCCTTCCGTATCGTCCTGATCGAACATTCCAACCAGCTGATTCCCTTGCAGATCGTAGACCCACCAACTCGCGATATTCGAAGCTGCACGTGCTTCCACATATTCCCGTAAAAACCGTTGCAGGGTTTCGCGTTTGTCAAATGCCAAGAACTCCGATCGGACCCAACGCAGTTCTTGATCGTTATTCCGATTGGGATCCGACAGTACCAGACGCAATTCCTTGAACGCTTCATCCTCCAGCAGATCTTGCAACAGGATCTGAAAGTCCTCTTGCGCGGCCAACAAATTGACCTCTCGAAAATAACGATCAATTTGTTCAGCGGCACTTCGCGCTGCAAACTTCGCAGCAAACAAATTACTCTCTACCGCTTTTTGCGTAATCGCTGCGTCCGAATCAACCACCGCTTGACGATACGCATTCCAGCCGAAGATGACGAGAATGGAAAGAAGCAGCAACGGTCCAACGATTCCTAAAAACAGTAGCGGTCTCCGACTGATTACATCATGCCGTTGTTTCAACGCCAGCAATACGCTTTGAACGCTGGGGAAGCGTTTTTTGGGATCCGACGTTATACAACGTTCGATAATCTCTGCGAGTTGGCGATCCACACCTTGGACAGTGCGGTGTTTCGAAGGCAATTCTGCTTCAGCTATCCCTTTTCGATATGCCTCCAAGCGATGAATGATGTCATCTGTCGATTCCAGATGCCCCGACAAAGTGTGATCGAAATATGGTGGACGCCCGACAAGCATCACGTAGAGCAATGCTCCCAATGCATAAACGTCCCAGCGTGCATCCGGGATCGCTTCCAGGTCCGCTTGTTCCGGCGCCATATAAAAAAGGGTACCAAGTGATGGTGCGGCTTCATTGGAAAGACGTGATTGGCCGAAGTCGGCAAGCCGAGGTCGATTGTCTTCGTCCAGCAGGACGTTGCCCGGCTTCAAATCACAATGCAAAACACCTTTTCCGTGCAAGTGCATCAGTCCAACGGCAACCTCATGGAAAATCTCAACCGCTTCCGAAACGGGTAATCGTCGTTCCGATTTCAGCAGGTCCTCCAGAGAACCGCGCTCGATATAATCCATCACGTAGAATGGTGGCGTTGCATCCCATCCGACATCGAGAAGTTGGACGACGTAGCGGTCAGCGGAAAGCGTTACGAGTTTTTCAACTTCTCGTGCCAGCCCTCGGACATCGGTGACCGAGCGGCGACTGTAAAACTTGATGGCGACACGTCGGCGTGTCGTGTTGTCCAATGCCAGCCAAACTTCGCCAAAGGCACCTGCCCCCAAATGCTGTAGCATCGTATAGCCATCGACTTCCGCAGGCGGCTGAGTACTGCTCAAACTTTGAGCGCGCGATGATGCCTGTTGTTCTGGCGACTGGTATTGGGTCTTGTCTTGGGACATTCCGTTTGAGATCTTGGCGAAAGACTCGTGCCGTGTTCCTTGGAATTCTACCTGATTTCAGCGATTGGTAGAATCGAGAACTGACCAGGAGTCGATTTCAACGGGTCAATTGTTTTCGCCAGTGTTTTCCAGTTTTTTGGTTTAAAAATGTCTGACTGCCCTAGGTCTGTATCCGCCGTCGTATTTGACATGGACGGTTTGATGTTCAATACGGAGGAAATTTACGATCAAGTTGGGGCAACGATGCTTGAAAAACGCGGGCACCGATTCACCCAGGAATTGAAACGTAAGATGATGGGGCGTCAGCACCTTGAGGCCCTGGAGGTCTTGAGGCAACACTGTGAACTGGATGAATCCGCTCAGGATTTGGTGGCCGAAACGGAAGCGTTGTTTATTGATCTTCTGCCTCGGCGAATCGAGATGATGCGAGGATTGGCGGCGCTATTGGATATGCTTGAATATCGTTCCATTCGCAAAGCCGTAGCCACCAGTAGCTCGCGGCGGCTGGCCGAATTGGCTTTGGGGCATTTCAATCTGGTGCCGCGATTCGAATTTGTGTTGACCGGTGATGATGTATCTCGGGGAAAGCCCGATCCGGAGATCTACTTAACCGCTGCCGGGAGATTAGGGGTTTCGCCCGAATCGACTGTGGTTTTGGAGGACAGCATCAACGGCACCCTTGCGGCTACTGCAGCAGGGATGATCACCATTGCGATTCCCTCTCAGCCAATTCAGGATGGCGATTTCGCTCACGTTAAATGGGTGTTAGAGGGGCTGGATTCGCCAATGCTGGAGTCGGTAATTTTTGGCGATGCTTGAAGATAAGTTTTTACTGGACGTGCGTTCCAATTCAGATCGTTTTGAATCCTATAAAAATGTGTTCGATCTCAATCGAAATCCAATGTTTCATGTTGACGCAGTAATCCGACTCTTTCTATTGTAAGAGTAACAGCATTAGCGAGACGCTCGTCTATTGGCAAACGAGCAAATACAGTTTGAATTCGAAATTTGAAGCCGGCCCAAACGAAACATCGTTCCTGTTTTTGAACGCTCGTTCGTTGGCCTGTATGCGGTGGTCGAAGCGATGAATACGAAAGGTATTATTTTTGATGTCGAAGACGTCTTTTTTGACGGGACGTTTTTTCATCGCTCGCTTCATCAGATGATTCGCCGCTGCGGATGCAAGGGTGAGTTTCGCGAAATTCAATCCTGTTGGCAGAATAAATACTTGCCACAAGTTTACGAAGGAAAACTGCAATATTGGGACGCTCTGGCGTCCTTTTTTTCATCTATGGGGCTTGCCCGTCCACAAGTCACGGAATTGATCGTCAGTGCCCAGTCCCGATTGAAATCCGCGCAAGACAACTTGCGATTGTATCCGGATGTGTCAGAAGTAATTTCCCGAATCAAGAAATCGGGCGTTGCTCTGGCAATTATATGCAACTCGATTCATGCACCAGAAACCATGTGTGAGATGTTGCAGCGTATCAATCTTCGCACCAATTTCGATTTTGTTCTGACATCCTATGCCGCCAAACGGGTCATGCCAGATCGAAATAGTTTTACCGCTGTCTGCCAGGCAATGGGGCAGGAACCGTCATCTGTGCTCTACATTTCGACTCGGTCGGAACGCCTGCAAATGGCTCGTGAGTGTGGCTTAATTCCTGTTCAATTGAATCGTCATGGTTCGACATCGCCCACGCGCAGTTTGGCGAGCAACCAAATGATTCGAACGTTAAACGATCTACCCCACACAATTAACCAACTAGTCAACGCGCGCCTGGCGGTTTGATTTTCTCTCCAATGCAGACCAACGGCCTGCCCTCCAATTGCACAAAAGTTAGGGAACTGATTTAAGGTTTGCGTGTTGCGCTCCGGTCTCAATCACCTGCGATTGCTCGTTTAACGCCTAAACATGCCGCATCGCGTTAAAACCGCTAGCAATTCAGTCGCTTGCAGCCTGTCAAAATATACGAATTACTCCATTTGTGCCGGAAATTCTAATGGTATTGATCGTAACGTGTCGATTCCCTTTATCAAATGTACCACTTTTAACAGCTAGGTTGCGCTGTTTGCGTGGGGCGTTGAAACATTTTGCTGGCACAACAACCGAGTTGAAACCGTTTGCCGCGGGAGAAATCGATGAAGACAAGACTGGGTCTATTCTTTTTAGCCTTGGCCATGTTCGCCTGGGAACCGGCTGCTCAAGCCCAATATGGTCAGCCCTATGGTGGCGGAGCCTATGGTGCCTATGGACAGCCTGGTGGTTTTCGTCCGATGGCGGCCAACGTCAACGTTGGTCTCCCTGGACGCGTGTGGTTCGAAACCAATTTCGCCGACCGCGGCCTTGGCTACACGGGATCGTATCTGACATTGGGTGGAAAAACCCAACTGTTCGAGGATTTCCTGGACGGTCGATGGTTGGGTGAGTCCCAAGTCCACTATTCACTTGAAAGTGGACGGTTCTTTGGGAACCTCGGGTTCAATCGCGTGTTCACGGTTCAATCTGCGGGTGCAGACTTCTCACTCGGTGGATTCATTGACTACGACGAGGACCGCCAGGGAGCGTTTGCCCATTCGTTCACTCAATTGAGTTTGAACGGTTCGATCAAAACTAAACGTTGGGATGTCATCGGAAGTGGTTACTTTCCTGTGGCAACGACGGACTACGCTTATGGCGATCCGACGGGCGTCGACTGCTTCATCGATAACCGAATCGTGATGCAGGCAGGAATCGACTCGGCTCTAGAGGGCTTTGATGTCGTTCTCCGTACACGACCAAACGTCTTGGCGATGGTCAACGGAACGTTCGAGCTGGGTGGTTACGCTTACCAATCAGAACTGATTGATCAGTTCGGTGGTGCACGTGTCGGTCTGGGCTTCCAATTCATGCAAGGCCTGGTTTTGAATGCTCAAGTCAACCATGACGATCGTTTCAGCACAACGGGTGTCTTGCAACTGGCCATGCAATATGGTGGCACTGGCGGCCGTGGCAACGAATACTCCATGGTCGGTCGCGATCTGGAGCCAACGATTCGCAACGACCATATCGTTCGCTATCAGCAAGACATCATCTACGCGATCGATCCTGATACAGGTGCTCCCTACACTGTTTGGCACGTCGACAACAATGCCGATCCAGCCTTTGGAGATGGAACCTCACAAACGCCTTACGATCGCTTGGTTAACGCACAAAATGCGTCTTCGGAAGGCGACATCATCTTTGTACATGTCGGAGATGGAACAACTCGAAATTACGACACAGGAATTGTGTTGAAAGACGACCAATTGTTTTTGGGAGACGGAGTTGAACACCTGATTCCCGTTCAAGATGGGCGGTTCTTCCGACTGTGTAACGCTATCGATGGCATACGACCTGTTATCACCGGACGTAACAACGGTGAAGCCGTTCGTCTGGCCAACAACAACACAGTTCGCGGATTCGTGATTGACGGGACTGTCGCTCCAGGCGGAATGTCATACGGTATCTATGGCGATGGTTTCTTCGCCGGCTCACCGATAGACAACGGCATCATTGAAGACAATGACATCAGCGGTGCGGTATTGCACGGCATTTATGTTCGTGACTTGTCTGGTGATTGGAACCTGGCTCGAAACGATGTGCACGACAACGGGTTCGACGGTGTACTCTTTGAGGACGCATGCGATCCTACATCCGTATTCAACATTGAGGACAATACGTTCAACACCAATGGACGCGATGGCTTGCATTTCTTGAACTACGATGCCGAGCGAATCACATTGACTCGGAACGAGACCAACGGAAATGGTCGAGATGGTGTTCGGCTTGAGAACTTCAAAAACGGTGCAGGAACGGGAATCGACATTGACTTCCTGTCTCACACCTCGACCAACAATGTTGGCAATGGTGTAACGATTCTTGGAGGTTCCGGAAATATCCGATTCTTGAACTCTACCATCGAGAACAACGCGGAAATCGGTCTTCGAATTGTTGACTGGTTGACTCCAACTGCTTCAGATTACACATTCATTGATGCAACGAGTGGAATCAGTAGTTTCTCAGGAAACTCTACGGGTATCAGCATTGAGCAAAATGTTGGTTTCCAACGAGTCTTGATAAATGATACGTTCCTGGACAACAACTCTAGTCGTGGTCTCTACGCTGTTGCAAGCGGGCCGGCTGCGGTTCTGGAAACTTACTTCATCGATAACGAATCTGTAAGTAACAACTTGGGCGATGGTCTGGTGTTCGATGTCCGAGAAGGTGCGACGCATCAAGTAGTCGTTGACAACTTGAACGACCCACTGGGCGACTTGCCGATCACCGGTAACCGTGGAAACGGCATCAACTTCCTGGTTGGTGACGGTAGTGGGCTGGTCTCACAAATGGTTGCACGAGTGCGGAATGTTAATGCATCGGGCAACGGAGTTGGTTCCGGTAGCGGTGTGAATGGGCTAGTTCTTGCACACGGCTTCCTCGATCTCGATATGTCGGACTCTACGGTATCGGTTAACGGCTCAAACGCCTTCACCTTTAACCTGAACAATGACGACACCGGCCTTGTGAACCAAATCGTATTGAGAAGCGTCGACGCTGTGGATAACGGTGCAGTCGGTTTGCAGCTCGATACTGGTGACTA
This sequence comes from Pirellulaceae bacterium, assembly GCA_041399045.1. Taxonomy (GTDB): domain Bacteria; phylum Planctomycetota; class Planctomycetia; order Pirellulales; family Pirellulaceae; genus BJ22. The sequence continues at coordinate 300,270 of JAWKTO010000005.1, forward strand.
TACGCTAACGGACATGTTCATCTTGTCCAGCAGATTCACCAATCTGGCCAACATCCAAAACCCAACCATCGGAACCCCAATTCCACAAGGTGGTACGTTTGGCATGCTGATTACGACAGCGGGCGATGGAGCGGATGCAGCGGTGGATAACCGAACCCGATTGATCATGCGTGATACTGAGATCTCAAACTTCAATGTCGACGGCTTCAACAGCGCTTCGTTTGGGGACTCACACTTCCTGCTTGACATGTCAGGAAATACGTTGAGTAGCAGCGGTTCGGTGTTCGATGTCGACGATTTTGCTTACCGCCACAATTTAGTGATGACGACTGCGGATATCAGCGTCACGAATGCTCGTTTGGAAAACAACCTGATTACCGATGCATTTGAGCGAGGTATTATTCTCCAAACAACGGGAAACAGCACTTTAAACGCTTCGCTAATCGGAAATGCTATTGCTGACAATGATCGCGGGGAAGCACTCCCCGACGGTATCATCAACAATATCAATCAAGTCGAGGCCGAATTCATTAATGGAGCTGGAAGTCAAATGTGCCTGACAATGTCAAACAATTCATTTGACTGGGCAACTTTGTTCACCAACAACAGTGCTCCTATTGACTTCTTAATCGAGTTGGATGGAGCTACAAACGGCTTTGTGACAGGGGACATTGGTGCCGGGTTCACCTTCCCTGCCTTCGGTGCGATCTGCGAACCAGCGATCTCGGCTGAAGAAACCGCCTTCCTGTTGGATGGTTTCCAAAACCGATAGTTCGAACTGAAGACGAAAGTGCTATCAAGCCGGGTGCCAGCAATGTCACTCGGCTTTTTTCGTTTACCTCCGTCTCGTTCGTTGAAGAATCTCGTTCGCCTTGTTCCGTTAACTTTCATCTTGTCACGAAAATGACGTTTCGATAGTTTGAGGCTGCTGCAGGCATCAACATTCTGCATGCGATCGTTGCCACGAAAGGGAGTTCACGGCACATCGAAAAATGACCGCACAAACGCAACATCACGCGAATCGGAAAAAACGACTGGACATCGTCGTGCCTCTGTTCAACGAACAAGAGGTCGTTCGACAACTTCATTCGCGTCTCACACGAACACTTGAACAGCTCCCCTTTGCGTCTCGGATCATCTATGTTGATGACGGTAGCAGCGATCGTACGATTGAAAAGCTCGTTGAAACAATGAAGGGCACGGACTGCGTTGAGTTAATTCGCCTTTCCAGAAACTTCGGACAAACGGCTGCGATCCAAGCTGGCTTGGCTGCGGCCGATGCCGATGCAGTAGTCGTCATGGACGGCGATTTGCAAGACCCACCCGAACTGATCATGGAGATGGTCGATCACTGGATGATGGGTTACGAAGTAGTGATTGCGCGACGTACGGACCGTGACGAAGGAAGTTGGTATCGCAAAAAAGCGTTTCAAGCTTTCCATCGATTCTTTCGTTGGATCAGTGACTTCGATATTCCGGCGAACTGCGGAACATTTTGTCTGCTCGATCGCAGTGCCGCAAAATCGATTGCGCACATGCCAGAAGCACACCGCTTTTTCCAGGTTTGCGGGCTTGGGTCGGATTTGAACAAGGGTTTGTGGATTATTCTCGACCCAAGCGAGCAGCCGGCAGTCCCAAACAAAATTTCGCGCGTTTGATGCGTTATGCCGCCGACGGGATTTTTGGGTTTTCGCGAAAGCCAGCCAGAATTCTGTTGTTGTCGGGGTTTGCACAGACGGTCTTGGGCGTTACAGCCTTGACGATGTTCGCAGCCCTGGCAATTTTCGGAGTGGCCGGATGGGAATTCGGTTGGCCGCTGGGAGTTTCGCTGCTTGCGATACTAGGTGGGATTCAATTGCTCGGATTAGGCATTGTCGCAGAGCTGGGTTTTCGTATCTACGAACAATCAAAATCCCGCCCAAGCTATATCGTTGAAAATCGTGCGAGGCTTGGTCAGTTGCGCAACAACGAGACGGCAAACGAGCCTATGCCTTCTCCGACGTCCGACATGCCGCATCGCAAAGCTGGATAAACGCTATCTCTCGTAGTGGACGAGGCTACGAGTTCCCGATCATTGGAAAATTCTGGGACTCGTAGCCTCGTCCACTACCTACTTCCACCACTACCCACTACTTCCACCACTACCCACGAGCTAGGTTAGCTCAACCACAGCAGTGGGAGATTTTTTTGGACCACAGCTGCGTTCTTTGGACCAGTTCTTATTTGCAGCTACGGCCATCTGCTCGTGTTCCTCGGACATCAACTGATAATGCACGTTGCGCTGTCGCGGAACATACCCCAGTTCACTGATCGAGTCGCGAATTTGGTCCAGCGTCAGGTAATGAACTGTCCCCGCTTCGGCAACTACATTTTCTTCGATCATCAGGCTTCCCATATCGTTTGCACCAAACTGCAGCGCAAGTTGCCCGATCTTGAGCCCCTGTGTGACCCAACTCGATTGCATGTTGGCGAAGTTATCCAGGAACAATCGTGAAACCGCCAATGTTTTCAGGTATTCAAAGCTGCCTGTTGGCGGGATGTGCGACAGGTCCGTATGGTCGGGCTGAAACGTCCAACAAATAAACGCCGTGAACCCACCAGTCTCATCCTGCAACTCTCGCAAGCGCCGAAGATGCTCAACGCGATCCTCCAGCGTTTCAACGTGCCCAAACATCATTGTCGCGCTACTTCGGCCACCAAGGTGATGCCATACGCGCATCACGTCCAACCAGTTGTCCGAATCAACCTTTCCACGCGTCAATTCATCGCGAACACGATCAACCAAAATCTCCGCGCCGCCGCCAGGCAAACTCCCCATTCCAGCAGCTTTTAATCGGGTCAGGACTTCCTCTGTCGAAAGTTTGTTGACTTTGGTGAAGTGATAGATTTCTGGAGGGCTAAATCCATGAACGTTCAATTGAGGAAACCGTTGCTTGATCTCCTGCAACATTTCTTCGTACCATTCCAGTTTGTACTTCGGATGCAGACCACCTTGTAGCAGGATCTGGTCGCCACCCAGGGCAATGGTTTCCTCAATTTTTTCGAACAGTTCCTCGCGAGGCAGGACATAGCCCTCGGGGTCCTTGGGCCCTCGGTAGAAGGCACAGAAGTGACAGACCGCAGTACAAACATTGGTATAGTTGATGTTGCGGTCGATGTTGTAGGTGCGATAGTTTTCAGGATGGAGCCGACGGGAAACCGCATCGGCAGCCGCTCCCAGCGACGCCAAATCATTGCTTTGCAATAGTGAAAGGCATTCGTCAGTCGAAAGGCGCTCACCGTCAACGGCTTTAGCCAACAAGTTTGCAATCATAAAAACGCACCATGGAATCACAAGGCAGTAAAGAGGCGCTGACGCACAGTTCGGCAAATCGCCGGACTGCCATCCGCTCAGGTTCTCTCAATGTAAACTTCAAATTGTTGGCAAGGTAGTTTCGGCACTGGTCTTTGGTCAGTCCATAACGTTGCCATTGATCGGAAACAATTTGGTCCAGCTTCAACAGCCCGCTGTCCCTGGCTACTGACAGTCCTCGATCCAGAACACCCAGCTTCGGCCCCGCGCGCATGGCCCATACCGCGAATACAAACGGCAATCCTGTCCACTCGTGCCAAACTTCTCCCAGATCATATTGATATTCAAAGGTTACGTCATCCTGCATCGCCCGATCGCCAATAATCAACACGGCATCACCATCTGCATCATGGTAGTCGGCGGCGAGCGGCAATGATTCAAATACTGGATTCGCTTTCCAAAGATGATGAAACAGCACTTGGGTCAATGCGATGCTGGTTCTCGATCCTTCATCCAACAACACGCGTTTGGCTTGGTCGATCGGGCAACGACTCAAGAGTTTGACGCTCCAGACAGGCCCAGAACAAGCGATACACGCATCGGATACGACAAAGTACTCGTCAGACTGAAGGACTTCGAAAATGGGAATCAACCCAGCGTCCAACTCGCGGCGACGTAACGCATCAGCCAAATGACTCGGTACATCCAAAACCAAATCAACTTTGTCGTTCAAGTCACCTAAATTGTAAATCAATGGAACCGTGTTTAGATACGACACCGCACCAAGGCGAATTTTTCTGTTGGTTTCAGTCATGAATTGCAATTCAAGCGTTGTGGTGTAACATCCATCAGCCACGCTTGTTCAAGACATCGCGTTCAAGCCGGTTACACAGTGTTTTTTCTTATCAGAAACGTCGTGCGCAAAATTTGGCAAACGCGTTTCAATTCGTGATGTTCGCCACGAACCACTAGGTTAACCGAATTTGCAGTTTGTCGACAACGGCGTCAAAACGGCTAATGATTCGCAACTGACACGGGGCTTGCGGTAAAGTCGAACGATTATTCGGTATCGTACGGCAATTCTGTGTTAAGTTGTGACACTTTTGCGCAATGCAACCACTGGGAAATCCTGTCGCGATGTACGCATCAAATCGCTCCGAATTATCAATCGGAATTTTCTATTCCACTTATTCCGATAGTGCTCAACGTGGTGAAGGATCGGAACGTTACGCACGCGACAGTCGTGCCGCTCCCATCCTGGGCACGTCCGGGATTCCCGGATACGGAAATGGGAGCTTGAAATGGTCCAAAAGACAATGTTGATTCTGGTTGCTGCGTTTGTCATCGGATGGGCAGCGGAATCCCAAGCGCAAATCCTGTTCCAGCAAACGCGATCGGACTACCAGCAGCCCACAACCTACGGCCCCGAAGATCCCAATTTTCGAAGCCGTTTATTCCGCGAACATACTGGGCATTCAGGCTGGTTTTACAACTGTGATGGTGAAGAAGACAAACGCTTCTCGCCTTACATCCAATGGCAGACCGTCGACAATAGCGAGTGTGTTCGTCCTTGGGGACAAGTCATCCGCTGCGACTTGAAAGAAGTTTTCTCGCGAGTCCGTGCCGGCGCTTGCTGTGGTGGACCCAATTGTCATTGCTCCGATTGCCAAACCAGTCACAACTTATACTTGGCAAAAGAAGACGAACAGAAACCATCAACTCGCCTGGCAAATTCAAAACAAACTGATAAACGCTAAGGGCTTTTAGTGGCGGAATTTGCAAAAATTACGTCGATTGAGCGCTAGGGGAGTAGTAGCGGATTCTGCAGAAAAATCTGAAATGCGTGGCAAGTTCGTCTAGTTACCATTGAGCACATGAGCTCAAGCAAAAACTGCCACGGACAATCAGGGCAAAAAAACCGACGGCAGGCCACGTCCTCGGTCTCCCGATTCGTAAGCCTGCCGCCGATACCACGGACGGTATATGAGTCTGTCACTTGGAGTCGCACGTTCGTTCTGATATCTGCACAAGCCATTCACGATTGGAATGAACGCTTGCTGGACGTCTACAACGAAATCGACAACGACACGACTCAACAAACCTGCTGACAAAAATTCGTTTCGCGATTAACGACAACGTATTAAACGCAGGATTTTGATTTTACTTAACTATCTGAGTCGAACTGGATGGCATCATCCCAAGGATTGGCGAGCGTAGGCTTTAATCGATAAAGGCAAGGTAACGAAAACGATTTAGCTTGTTTCCAGTTTTCGTATCTAGCTCTTTAGCAGTTAAGGCTGCAATCGGCCGCAAATCCCTGTCCATTGAATCCCTGACATCTGCGATCGATATGCCGTCAAGGCGATCCAAACTATCAGAATTCAACGAACTCAACATATTTCGTTCGACGAACTATCGCTTCGGCAAGATTTCGAATAACGAAAAACCGATCCGAATCAAAAGTCATTACGGCCAAGGTTACCGCAAAACGCTCCTGATGCAAGATGCGGAGTTCGAAATAATGGATTTTTTTTCAAGAAACAGGAATCAGGCCGCATGTCGTTTCGGCGATTCGCAACATTTTTCGATTGTTTTCTGATCGGAAGCCTTTTCTCTGGGCTTTCGCCAAAGTCCGATCGGGCGATAGGAGGGAAGTGTTTCGTTCCCCGCGAGCCAGTTTTCTGCGAGTTCCGTCATTGAATTGATTGAGTTGGAAACGGAGTCTCGATAACAATCCAAGTCCTGTCGATCATCGACGCGCGGAAGTCTAATTTTGGGGCCAAACACAACTCGGATCTTGCTCCCCGGAAATGGAACCGCGAACCGGTCCCAGGTGTTCAAACGTATGTGACGTTTCAACGCCACACCGATCGGCACGATTGGCATTTGCAACTCGGAGGCAATGTAGAGGGCCCCCAAGGCCATCTGTCGCCTAGGGCCTTTGGGGCCGTCCGGCGTGATTGCTAACGACGACTCCATGCCCACCTGTTTCATGCGCCGAATTGCCGCTTGTCCACCGCGAGTAGAACTACCTCGCGTCATGTTGAATCCCATTCGTGCCGCAACCTGATTCAACCATTCAGCGTCACGATGCTGACTCACCAGAATCGTTAAATTTCTCCAACCCCATCGCGGAATCAATGCTGCAATGAACTCGTGCCAGAACACAAACAGACATTTTTCGCTTCCATGATTCGGATGGGCAGGGTCGTTTTCCGGCGCAAAGCTCGATACGCGATAATCCATCAACTGGGAAATCAACGGTAGCGCAGTACCCGCTATCGAACCGACAATCTTCTGTGCTTGAGTTGCTTGGGACATTCAACGTGGGCTTTGGAAAATCTACCGAATCCGCCATCATCCAATGATGGCATTCCGACGATTTTTTAGCTCAAAGTTTCATTGTTGGAAACGCCAATCGCCGTTCTGGAAACCGCTAGCGTGAAGTGAATCACCGAGAACGTTTCGACTACCATGACTCATGCTGATTCGAAACGCGATTTCGAGCCGCATCGAGGAATTTAGGGCGATTGTCATTTGCGACAATATCGGCCTTCCCGACCACAACCAAGCCCGAATCACTGACCATCAATCCGCGCCGCCGATCCGCATTGGGATCGACTCCGATTTCCATTCCATCGGGAATCACGACATCTTTATCGATGATCGCCCGGTGAACTTTGGCATGCCGCCCCACGATCACCCGGTCGAACAGAATCGAGTCGGTGACCTGAGCGAAGCTATTCACACGTGCGCTTCGACCAATGACACTTCGTTGCACCCGCCCTCCAGAAATGATTGTTCCATTGCAAACCAAACTATCAACAGCGCAACCAACGCGTTCGAAATCACCCTTGTTGCGGTCGTCGAATACGAATTTGGGCGGAGGTAAATTTGGCTGGTGCGTTCGTAATGGCCAGCGTTCGTCATAGATGTTGAGTTCGGGCTCCACGGCGATTAAATCCATGTTCGCTTCATAGTAGGCGTCAAGTGTGCCGACGTCGCGCCAGTAAGCTAGTTCTTTGCGATTTTCATCCATGAACGGGAACGCAAATACGTTCGCCGATTTAATCACCGATGGAATGATGTTTTTGCCGAAGTCATGTTGACTGTTAGGCTGATTCGCGTCCTTGAGTAACTGTTCAAACAGAAAATTGGCCGAGAAAACATAAATCCCCATACTTGCCAGACACTGACCGGAATTCCCGGGAATTGATCTTGGCTGTTTCGGCTTCTCTTCAAACCCGACAATGCGATCGTGCTCATCGACTTCCATCACGCCGAACTGTTTTCCTTGTTCGAGTTCAACAGGGAGTGCTCCGATCGTCAAGTCGGCACCAATCTGTTCGTGGTACTCGACCATCTTGCGATAGTTCATTTTGTAAATGTGATCGCCAGCCAATACAACGACGTAACGCGGACGTTCCTTTTCCAACGAATAGATATTCTGGTAAACCGCATCTGCCGTTCCTTGGTACCAATTCTCATCAATGCGTTGCTGTGGCGGTAAAATGTCGACAAACTCGCCCAACTCGCGGCAGAACAGGGGTTGCCATCCTAGATACAGGTGGCGATCGAGACTGGAAGCCTTGTACTGCGTCAGAATTTGAACTTTGCGAATGCCGCTGTTCAAGCAATTCGACATAGCAAAATCGATAATGCGATAGGCGCCACCAAAGGGTACAGCCGGTTTGGCGCGGTCGCGCGTGAGGGGCTCAAGGCGAGTTCCTTTGCCTCCTGCCAGAATTACCGCCAGGACGTGATTCACGATTTAGCCTTTCATGATTGGTTGCGTGGCCGATATCGTCGCCAACAATTGTAACGCCGGTTAGAATATGTCGATACGCTGACTTTCTCGAATAAGAGAACATTCGTTTCAAACGGCAACTGGTATTCCGAAACCTAATGATGGCTGAAACATTTAAACTTTCCGTTGTTATTCCAGCTCACAACGAGGAAGCCTACTTGCCGCACACCCTTCAGTCGCTTCAAAAGTGCTTTTCCGCTCACCAAGGTAAAAACTCTTTACTCGACGTCGAATGGATCGTTGTGGACGACGACTCCACTGACGAAACGGCTTCGATTGCAAAATCACTGAATGCGAACGTTGTGCAAGTAAAACTACGCAATATCGGTGCCGTGCGCAATGCCGGTGCTGCAGCGGCATCGGGTGATTGGTTGCTTTTTGTCGATGCCGATACGATCGTTCCACCAGAGACATTCGATCAAATGCTGGAGTTGATGGGCCAGGACGTCGCTGGTGGAGGCGCATTGGTTGATGTTGACGATCGAAACGCAGGAGGGATGCCAGCCAAGTTTCTATTTCTTCTCCTCGCGACGGTTTGGCAGCGAGTCGGTGGTTTGGCCGCTGGCTGTTTCATGTTTTGCCGTCGCGAGCATTTTGAATCGTTTGGCGGGTTTGACGAGAACTACTTTGCAGCCGAAGAGTATTTCTTTACCAGACAAATCAAGTGCCGTGGACGTTTTCTATTGGTACGCCATCCGGTCATTACGAGTAGCCGTAAATTAAAAAGCTATCGGTTTCGTGACCTTTTCTGGTTTCTTTTCCGCCCGTTGTTGTTAGGGCCTAAAGCGTTGCGCAGCCGTGACGGACTGAAGGTACTCTACGAAGGGAAACGATAGAGCAATTCGGCAGTCTCAATCAAATTCGATCTTCATGGCCAGGTGAATGAAATTTCTTCTGTTTGGTCTCGTGGCACGCCACAACCACTATGGTGGGTCGAAACCTCCTCGATTGAATGGGTTACAACGTAGAATACGCCAAACGCTTTTAAAACTACCCCGAATCACACCATGCTTTGCCAATGACTCGATAGTGTACTGGCTACAGGTCGGTTGGAACCGACAGTTTTTGCCTAACAGCGGGCTGATGAATCGCTGGTAGCCACGGATACAAACAATCATGAATCGAGCAACCCAATTGAGAGGCCGATGCCCTACGTCGACCTTGGCAATATCGTGTTGTTCGTTGGGCTCGTCGGCGCACATTGCGATTCCAGGGTTTCCGTCAGGCAACTTTTGCACTCCTAATTGTGCCAGTACAATTCTGGCTGAACAACGTCATTGACTTGCCAATTGCGGAAATTCCATGAAAGACTTTGAGCTGGAATACGAACAAAAGAAAAATCCTGCCCGTTGGGGATTGACGGGTTCGTTATGCCTTGGCTCAACAGGCCTCGTACAATTCATCATTTGCAGCTTGATATCAATCAACTATTTTCCATCCGACGAAAAACTATCGGATTACATGTTCAGTGAGTTGGGGCGAAGCACGCTTGAGTACTCGTCGCTGTTCAACGGATCATTGATCTTTTTCGGACTGAGTCTGATCCCGATGTTAATCTATTTGTTGGCGTTGGATTCCAGACAATCGTTTACGATGAGGCTGGCAACGGGATTGGGCATTGTCTCGGCTTTGGGAATTGCCTTGATCGGACTGGCACCAGTGGATCGAAACTATTTTGGACACCTCGCCTCCGTTGCGCTTTGGCTGTTTCCAATGCTGTACATGGTCGTCCCGTTTTTCTTTTCCGCGTCACGGCATCCGCAGGTCAGCTTTTGGTTTATCGCAACGAGTCTGGTGATGGTTGTGGGAATGCTTGCGGTTTTGCTTGGCAAACATGACAGCGACTATCGATTGGTTCAAAAGATGCTGGTGATGTGCGGGTGTGTCTGGCTGGTCTTTATCATCTGGTACATTGGCCAAGTCGGCTTTCGCGAAATTGCCGAATGGGAGCCAACGTCGCAAGAACGTGTTGACAAGGAGTCCGAGTCATACGCCGACGACATCTCACGAAAGAAAACGACGCGACACGATCACGGGAGAAACTGGGCTAGTCGCGATTAGAGGCTGTGGTTTGAAGGCACCTGGTAGGCCGGACCAAGCGAAGCGAAGTTCCGGCAGGGAATTGAAAATCGCACCTTTCGAACGCAAAGCAATGTCTTCACGCAGTGTCTCGCAACACTGATATCTACAATGAAGCTGCATGAAAAAATAACCACGAAGGACAAGAAGAGCACGAAGGCAGGACTGTTGCGTGGAAATTGCTGCCCACGTGCAATGCAATGACATTCATTAGTATTGTTGGGCAACGCCAAGCCCATTGGCCAATGTAGGGTGGTGTCAAGGAGGCACGACGCAGACCCACCTAAAACTACAAACGGTTGATCGCCAACGCATGCGCGTTGAATTTAACATCGATGCACATGATGGACAGGATCAGTTGGTAGTACCGGCTTTAGCCGGAATCAAAAGCATTGTTCAATTTTGGACCATCATTACTTGATGCCTACTTTTCGCTCCTATTCGATTTTGACCTTGAATATTCTTTAGTACAAACTCGTCTAATAGAGCATCTGGCGTGGCAATTGAAGGAATCAATGCCGAATATGCGGTGATTTCTCTTGATTGCGTACCCGGCTGAAGCCGGTACTACGAACAAAATGCCCATCCCAATTGTTACAGAATATCCCATTGGTCTCCGTAGTTGAGGACCGGATATTCTTTCCACAAATCGACGAGCCAAGCGCGGCCCTCGTTTTCCAAGTAAAAATGGTAGCTTGCATACGCCCAGACGCTCCATTTGTCGACATAACCGTGCTTAACCGGATTATTGTGGATGTAATTCAGCGTTGTGAAATAGTGGCGCTCGCTGCGCATGACTCGGTCACTACAACGAAACCAGACCTGCCGACCTTGTGCGTTGTCTGCGTTGTTGAACTCGAATGATTTCCGGCCGTGCAATTATCCTTGGGCCTTTGTGAATTGCTTGATGTCAGGGATCTTGACGAGGACGTGATCGTGGTTGGGCAGAACGACCCACGCAGCAACAGCAAGTGATTGGTTTTTCACGTGGTCGAGGAGTTGTTGCTCGAACCATCTCAATCGAGCGAGCGAATTCAGGATGGGCTTGTGCTCAAAACAGACGCCGGTAATGATTCGGTAGGCGTCGGGCTCCGGGACGTGCGGTGGGCAATGCAAGGGGAATCCGTGCGCGATTCGCTCTTTGAGCGCATCGGCTAGTTTTACGGCGTTCCATTTGCCGTAGTCGTACATCATTTTCTCTGTTGGTAGTACCGGCTTTAGCCGGCTTTTGATTGCTTCGCGGTACCTTGCGACGCGCGATTCCGCCTGAATGCGGTACTACGAACGGTCGCGAACTTTGCGGCTGATGTTGTGTTCAATTGTTCCAAGCATCAGGGACTCGTAGCCTCGTCCACTACTGAAACTGGGACTCATTGCAGTGTCTTTTAGGGAACCTAAAGACAAGGTTATTGATTTTCCATACTGACGACTGCCGAGAGTTCTGCGGTATTGTTGCTGGGAAGGTCGGTTACGAATTTTAGTTTTGCCTCGGCGTCAGTGGAATTCTGTTCCGCTTTGTAGAACACTTCGACAATGTGGACCTTCTTCGGCTTGTCGTCCGCGACGACTCGAAACGCGTTGTTCTCGCAGACAACATCAGTCAAGGTAAAGGGCTGGTCTGCCTTAACAATGACCTTCTTCGAAACCTCTTCTCCAGCCTTGATATTGGCAATGTTCAATACGGATGGGCTGATTTGAAGAGGCGACGTGAAACGACCGGTAATGGGTACCGGCAATCGAGTCTCGTTGTTCGGGCTGTTTGGAGAGTCGGAAACGACGACCATCAGTTCTGATTGGATAAAACCCCTGGGAAGTGAATCCTTTAATCCGGCCGTCATTTGATAGGTGACACGATTATAGTTGCGTTCCATTTCCTTGAGGCTAACCGAGACGTGTGGAAACGAACTTTTGACGTCGACGATTTTCCAATTCGGATTGCCGTATCGCGTAATGGTTACCGTTTTAGGTGTTGCGTTCACATCGCTGAAGGTACCGAAGTCGATTGATCCTGGCGTTATCGAAGTGTCGGTACGAATCGTGCCTTTTACGTCCAAATAGACTTCCGCAAAGTAGGGCTTTGCGAAACGAACAGTCAACCGCGCCGAGCGAGCGCCGGAAAAGCCTAACGTGTCGAATTTGGCAACTACGTAGCCTTTCTCCCATGTTTTGAGCACGTTCTGAGTCAACGACGCCTTGGTGCAACCACAGCTGGACGTCACACTTTCAATTCGCATTTCTTCCTGGAATACGTTTTCGATCTCAAATCGATATTCCACTTCCTCGCCGCGAACAACGGTTCCAAAATCGTGGTTCGTTTCCTTGAACATCTTCCGAGCCCACGTTTGATCCTGAGCGGATACGGAAAGGTTCCCGAGGGCTACGAGCAAAAATGCAATTAGATATCGTATTAGAATCTTCTCGTTCTTCATCGTTCCTGTTGACTCAAGTTCTATTTGCTATCATGTGGCGGATGGGAGCGATTTTTGGATTCTACAACAATTGTGTCGGTTTCCTCCATACCAGCCAGAAGAAAAAGCTTGCGTAATGTAGGAGGTATGGGTGGAAGGTCTGTTGGGTTGGAATGTCGAAGGTCAAACGTCCTGTTTTATGATCTAATTTGTGGCCGTCCCCAAAACGTCAACTAAGCGAACGAGGTACGAATGTGACTGGAAACAACTCAACCGTTGAGCCCGCATCGATCAGGTGGCGTTTTGGGCCAGGATTTTTGGTGACAGCCGCGTTCATTGGACCAGGCACGGTTCGGACCGCCAGTTTGGCAGGAGCCGAATTTGGATATTCCCTCGCGTGGGCGATCGTTTTTTCTGTGCTAGCAACTGTCGCCTTTCAAGAAATGGCGTCGCGATTGGCAATTGTCGGACGGGTTGGATTAGTTGATGCCATTCGACAGACTCTTCACTATCGCATTCTGCAAATTTTGGCTTTGGCATTAGTCATCGTCGCGATTTTTGTTGGCAACGCCGCTTATCAGGCGGGGAACATTGTGGGTGCAAGTTCCGGTTTGAAAGTGTTGTCGGGCGTCAGCAACAGCATTTGGATCGGGTCAATATCTGCGATCGTTTTGGCACTATTTTGGAGCGGCCGATTCAAGTTGATTCAAAATGTGTTGACGGTTCTGGTTTTGGTCATGAGTGCATTGTTTGTTTTGGCGGCAGCGATGTCCAAAATCAACTGGTCCGAATTTGCCGCGGGCATGGTTCCGGGAAAGCAGTCGGATGGCGGATGGATAACGGCGATTGCGTTGTTAGGGACGACGGTGGTTCCCTACAACTTGTTTTTGCATGCCAACGCTTCGCTGGATCGTTGGGCAGACATCCGTGGTGAAGATCAGAAAAAGAGAGCAGTTCGATTCAGTCTGTACGACACGGTCTTATCGGTGGTGGTGGGAGGTTTGATCACCGTTGCCATCATGGTGACCGGCGGCGCATTTGGGGGAATGGATGAGGTCCCCAAAAATATCGATTCAATTGCTGAACAATTGAAACCCGCATTGGGAAATGCCGCGCAGTTCTTTTTCGGAATGGGATTGTTTGCGGCCGGGTTAACCAGTGCGATAACAGCGCCTTTGGCGGCCGCTTACGTTTTCGCCGGTTGTTTTCGTTTTTCGACGAACCTTGAAGATTGGCGTATGAAGCTGGCGGCGACGGTGGTCCTGGGCACTGGAGCCTATTTCGCATTACGTTACGCGACAAGTCCATCCGAACTGATTTTGACGGCGCAGATTGCAAACGGCCTGTTGTTGCCATTGATTGTTGTGTTCCTGATTATTGTCATGAACAATGGCAAGATTCTGGGCAATTTTAGAAACCGCTGGTTTGCGAATGTGATGGGCGGAATCGTGTTGATCGTAATCGCATTGATGACGATGAAGACGGCAAGCTCACTTTGGGAGAAATTCAATCCTCCTGCAGAGAAGGCGACGGCTCAATTGTCATTTCCGTTTGACGCATCCGTTGATTCGTCTAGCAACTGTTGAAATTGTTGACGCTCGTTTTTGAGTCGATTTTGTTCGTCGTTCAATATTTTTTTTGCTGCCTCCAGGTCAAATTTGGTTTCTTTCATTCCTGTCGGCTTTTGCACCCAGTTCGTTTGATCGGGTAGCCAACCGGAAATGGTTAACTGCGCAAGTGGTCGCGGAGGCAACGAGGCATTCGCTGCCTTTACGACAAAAACTTCATGCATTACTTGCAGTGAAATGATCTGGCGTTCTGGATCAAATCCCATTTGGATGGTTTGTGTATCCATGTCTTCGAATTCGTGGCGGGCAAACTCGCAACCGTTGTGCACATCAATCAGCATGAATTGGTATTTCGAGTAACGTGCCCCGCGTTCGTAATTGTCCAAAGAAAGCGCCTTGCCGCTGCCAGAAACGGAATCTCCTGGTAACAGCTGGAAAACGACCGCGCCGTCATTTCGGATCGGCTTGGGCCACAACGCCTCACCTGTATCCGGCTTAAACGCAATGAGGTATCCAGAGCGAAGCGGCGAAACGTATTCCGGCCAGTATGGTTCAATATACGTTTCATGAAATCGAAACGAGAAATCGCTAATCGCTTCCTGGACCAGTTCCAGAATCAAAACACCTCCTTGACGGTGCAGACGGATAGAATTGGCGGCGAAGTTGTCCTCCAACATTTTGTTTGACCAGGCAAACGAACCGGTAGCAAGGTCGATCCATGACACCGTGCCATTCGGCTCGACGGCCAGAACGGCAAGGTCGTCGTAGATCGTCGCAAGCGTTCCCGCCGGCAGACTTTTCTCCCATTGTATCTGGAATGTGAATGGATCGAGCATTTGCAATACTTGGGTATCCCGCGTGCGACGAAACATCAATAGTCGATCGTTGATTACTTTCCAAAATGCGGAATCTGAGATGGTATCTCGACGAAGTAGCGAGCCATCGCGCGTTGAAAAAATTGCAACCAAGCTTTGGTCGGGCTTGAACAACGCAACTTCTTCACCTTGCGACAGCAGGTGCGAATCGTTATCACATCCAAATCGCGTCCATAACGTTGCGCCATTGCTGGCATCGCGGCAAGTTAATTGTCCGTGCTCGAGAACAATCAACTCTCCTTGTTCGGTGAGGCAGATCGATGGCGCATATTGATACTCATTCAAAGCGCCTTGGTTCCAGGTCTCATGGGGACCTTCGAGTTCTATTTGTGTCGGCCGAATACGGTTTCCGGCCGTCGACCAGCAAACAGTAGGGTTGGTGTCATTTTTGCGATACGTGTCGATTAAAAACAAATGACTGTTTACCTGAACTGCAACTCGGCGCCCTTTGGCTACCAGATTGGAAACTGTGTAATACGAGACGCCAGGGAGGTAATCCGTGTCATCGTCTGCAGAACTGGACTTAATGGCGTCGAATTGGAAACTACCGATCGACTGATGGTTTGAGTCAGTAAGCGTGATTTGGTTTTGTCGAGCCTGCAATTGCACGCCCCATTCGAATGCGGCATCCGATATCCGCGTTGCGCGAACCAGCGAATCGGCCCAGGAGTATGAAGCAGATTCAAGCTCATTTGCTTGCTGTCGGTCAATTTCAACTCCCAATCGATTCCATGTCTCAGCGACACCTTGTTCCGAAATTAAACGTTGGAACCAAATGTCACTCGGTGTCGGCTCTTGCGATTGAGTGGGCGAGGGCTGATTCAGGTAAGGGACTTTCTTGGAGGCAGCCAGTTGTAAAAGCTGCTCTTGGGCGTGACTGAAAACGGAGTCCTTTCGTCTGACAACAATCGAAAGTAAATCATCGGCTTCCGCCAATCGATCGGCAGCAATTAATCGTTCGGCCAATCCGACCAGCAAGTCGGATTCAAACCGGTTGAGCCCTAGACCCCGACGAATCGAAAACTCAAAACTCGGATCCTTGTTGACGTTTTCAATACGCGATATTGCCGATTCGAGATTGAACGATTGACCTGTTGACGGCGAATCAGCAATGATTGCCAAAAGGGACAACCAAGCTCGATCCGATCTCAATATTTGCGCGGTACCGCCGGCCTGCGTTTCCAGGTTCAGTCGCTCCCATTTTTGATCGTCTAAAGGCAACGCGTTCAACTGTTCGAAGATCTTCTCATACGCGAGGTCGAATTCATTTCGAGAAATCAACGTCTTGGCCATGTTCCATTGAATACGAGGATGGAATTCCGGAAATCGATTGTTGATATCGCGTGCATGCCTCTAGTTCACGAATTTCAATTGCACTTTGGTCGTGTTCGAGCAATTTCAAACAATGCAAGGCATTGGTGCGATCAGGGTTTTCATCCCACATGGCCTTAGCCAATTGAAACGCTCCCTTATAGTCACCGTCATGAAACTTGAGCAACGCCGCGATGAACTGCACATCTCCCTTGCGAGCTGCCTGAGTGTCGTTGGATTCCAGAGCCCGTTGCGCTGGGCCATCCAGCGGAAAACACGAAATTGCGTCGGTGTTTAGAGAAATCAAATGCCCGTTGTGTGTGATTACATTACCCAGAGAGTAGTCGACGGTTTGGTTGGCGATGACATTACCTGTTTGCAGATCGATGTCTTGTAAAGACTTATTATCCAATGGAACACGCAAAATGCCGTTGGCGATAAAGCCCCGACCGCTTGGAGTGGCGTTGTCAGGCGTCACAACCGACCATAACAATTCCGACGTTCGAACATCGATGCATCGGATTTGATGTTCGCCGATGATGCAAGCTAGTCCGCGTACAAGGCCTCCGAGATACAAACCATCATTTCGAGCGATGCGGCGATCGGCGGAAGTGATTTCATTGCCGTTCAAAGCATCGAGGACCAGTAATTCCTCGGAATCGGGCGGAGTCATGACAATGGTTCGCCCGTCCATCACAATTCGGGCATCAAGCCATTGGGTCTTGCTTGCTTCTTGATCGTATCCGTCCGCCCAGGGATCTATCTGTTTTCGGCCGCTGCCGACGTTGTAAACGTGACACCATTGAATCGTGCGGTCGGCAAGGCGAAACGCAATGACCGTACCGACACCGGATGGACAGACCAGTAATCCGTCAGAGATTGCCGGAGATAGGCCGTTGAAGAATCGCGGAAGCGTTTCATAGTCCGGGTACTCCTCTGGCTCAAATCGCGCCAAAGGTTGGCTCCAAATCAGGTGGCCCGTGTGTTGGTCCAAAACAACCAGCTGAATCAACTGAGAGGTTTCAACGATTGCATACAATCGGTCTTCGAAGGGTTTGGGGACACCAAGAAAGGTCACGTTACCTAATTCAGGTGCGGCGCTGTCTGGTCCTCCAACGGTCCATTCGATTGCTCCGGATCGCGCCAGACTCAGGCATCGCAGCTGATTAAAGTCAAGCTGTACTTCTTCCGCATCCAGCGTCGACGTTTCATCAATCGCGATCGTTCGCGAGCCAGCCAATGCAAAACCGGAATTGTCAACAAAAAACAGATGGTCATTTGCGACAGCGAGTTGTCCAAATAGAGAGTCACGGAACAAACGCTGTGTGATTGCGTATCCATTGGCTAAGTAAAGTGATTCCAGTTGGTTGCGCTGGGCAGTGGTCGTTGGATTGATTTGTTTTTGGCCGTAGTCCCATCCTGGAAACTTCCAAAGCAAATCACCCGTGAAAAGATCCAAGCATGAGACACTATTGTGTCCGCGAACCATGATTTGGTTTTTGAACGCGATAGGTTGGAGCGATGGGATGTGGGCGCCGATTGTTGGTTGAACTTGCCGAGTCGTCATGTCGAGTACTTCACGTTCGGCAACGGATGTCAGGATGGGCGTTGACCACCGGGCCAGCATCAACGGGTTGCCGGACTCGCCTCGGGGCAGGCCCGCTGCGTTGCCATAAGCACTTGTCCATTCGTACGTCACGCGACGGTCATCGAGAAAATGTTCGCCCAGTATCTCTTGCAACCATGCGCCAATCTGCGAATCGTCCACGGGGATACTGCGCGTGCTGCCGGCGAATCGAATGGTTTTTTGTTGTGTAGTCGACTTTTGCAATTCGCGAATCGCCTTGATCGCTGACGCCTTGTCTCCAGAAACCTGATGGCAGATGGCCAGTAGGACGCTGGCCTCAGGTTGAAACTCTTCTCGAAAAAGCGTGTCTGCTGTCAAACGTTCAAAAAATGGAATTGCCGAGGCCGCTCGCGATTCACTCAGTTCGATATTTCCAGACAACATCGAAGCCGACCTACCCGCGGCCGTTCGCTGATATCGCCAGGCAACCCTGTTGATGGCATTGACGTTGCGATCGCTGATTGCGTTTTCGAGTTCACGCTGTGCAAGGGTCTCGAAACGAATTTGATATTTCTCAAGTTCATCTTGGGGCACCTCGTCCAACAGACGTGAGGCGATGAAACTGAGACTGACAGGTGCCTCGGTGTTTGACGTCCAGATCAAGTAGTCCTGTTGGTTTTCGGAAGCAAGGATCTCACCCAGCAACACGGCAGCATCTTGGAGATTACCCGCACGATAGTCTTTGGCTGCTGCCGTATAGGGACGAAGGGCCTCGCGCGAGGGCGGCAGGAAACTACTTTCGTCGGGAGGCAGTTGCGGCGAAGTCAACAATTCCAGCATGCGGTCTGGTCCAAGCGCATTATCGTTCGTTTGCCCCCAGCAAAAATGCGCCAGGCAGAAAGCAATCAAGCCCGGAATAAAGGTCAGTCGTTTCATCGGTTTCGTCCGAGATGTGCGTGCATTCCTGCAATCTCCGTTTGTCCATCAGCATGCCCGATTATAACGCCCCAGAGTATTCGGTGTTGATCCCGAACCATATAATGAATCCACTAACCATTGGAATCGCAAACGAATCAGGTACGAAAGAAATGAAAGTCAGCCACTTTTCAAACATCGAACAAAAACAAGTCGACATGCCCGGAACAAAGGACTGCAAAGTTCGCTGGTTAGTCGGGCCGAATGATGGTGCTCCAAATTTCGCCATGCGTCAGTTTGAGGTCGCGGTGGGGGGCTTTACGCCACGACATTCTCATCCCTACGAGCATGAGGTTTATGTATTGGAAGGGGAGGGGACGGTGTTCTGTGGTGACACACCAAACAAATTGGCTCCGGGTACGGTCGTATATGTTGCACCCGATGAAGTTCACCAGTTTCGAAACGACTCAGACAAGCCATTGGTTTTCCTGTGTCTTGTTCCTAACGATTCGATGAACAAACCGATCCAGCAAGCACCCGAGTGTGGTGTCGAATTGAGCTAGAACAGGGGCCGTGTTGGCCTGGCGAAAGAAACATCGTCGCACTTGGGCTTGAATCCGATCCATCAACATCATCTTACAACGAGTTCACTTCATGCCTGACGCAAAAAAGCGCGCGTCCGAATTGCGCGATCAAATTCGTTACTACGACCGTAAGTACTATGTCGAATCGTCGCCAGAAATAACGGACCAGGAATACGATCGCCTGATAAATGAGTTAAAGCAATTAGAAACAAAATATCCTGAGTTGGTCACTCCGGATAGTCCGACCCAACGCGTCGGCGAAGCCCCAGTTCCTCACCTCAACCATTACGCCCATCGCATTCCCATGTTGTCGATTGAGAATACTTACAGCATGGAGGAGTTGCTGGATTTTGGGAAAAAAGTCGAACGAGATGTGGGGCATACCGAAGGCTGGGTCGTTGAGTTGAAAATTGATGGGGCCGCCGTTTCCATACTCTACGAAAATGGTTTGCTGACACGCGCGTTGACGCGCGGCAATGGAACCGTTGGCGATGACATCACTCACAATGTGCGCACCATTCGCGACGTGCCACTTCGACTCGACGGGGATGAGGTTCCCGCCGTTCTGGAAGTGCGCGGTGAAATCTACATGAAAAACCAGGAGTTGGTGCGACTTAATGAACGCCAGGTCGCTGAGGGGTTGCCTGAATATGCCAACACGCGCAACGTAGCCTCGGGGAGTATTCGCCTGCTCGATTCGAAGATCTGTGCCGAACGCAATTTGAGTTTCTTTTGCCATGGAACCGGCTACTGTGAAGGGCTGAAGGCCAACAACCATTTGCAGTTTCTTGACGAGATGCGTCGATATGGACTTCCACCCACGCCGAACGTGCAAAGTTTTTCGGCGATTGCTGAGGCAGAAAAGTACTGTGAGCAGATGATCGAGATGATTCCGGAATTGGATTTCGAAATCGACGGTTTGGTTATCAAGCTCAATGACTTTGCGGCGCGAGCGGAACTTGGAGCGCGTTCGAAGAGTCCTCGTTGGGTTGCTGCATACAAATGGGAAAAATATGAGCCGCCGACGCGATTGAATTCCATCGAGGTGCAAGTTGGAAAAACCGGGGCAATTACTCCGGTCGCCAATCTGGAGCCCGTCGAACTAGCTGGCACGACGGTTAGTAGAGCAAGTTTGCACAACGCCGAGGAAATCGAACGCAAGGATATTCGGGTTGGCGATGTGGTGATTGTTGAAAAGGCCGGGAAGATCATTCCGCACATTGTTCGGGTTGAGAAACACTTGCGCAAGGGTGACTTGCCTGCATTTGAATTTCCAACGGAATGCCCCGTTTGCAACCAACCACTGACCAAAGACGATGGTGGCGTCTATATCCGGTGCACCAACGTGTTTTGCCCTGCCCAGGTGCGCGAGCGTCTGCGTTTCTTTGCGTCCAGACCCGCAATGGATATCGATGGGCTGGGTGAGAAGCTGGTTGACCAGCTGGTTGATGCTGGGCTCGTGAAATCGTTTGGCGATCTATATCGTTTAACTGTCGAAGGCGTTCAATCACTGGAGCGCATGGGAAAACGTTCCAGTGAAAAATTGATTGCCGCGATTGACGCATCACGAGGACAAACCTTGGATCGATTTTTAACGGCGTTGTCCATACGTCATGTCGGCTCAACGGTTGCCAAAATCCTATCGAGAGAATTTCCTTCGATCGATCAACTTGCTGAGGCGTCGGTTGAACGACTCAGCCAGATCAACGAGATTGGTGAAACGATTGCGCAAAGTATCGTTGGTTTTTTTCAAAGCGAATTTGGCAAAGGGATTGTCGAAGACTTTCGATCCCTTGGGTTGACGTTTGCCCCCGCTGTTTCCAATGTGGCCTCCGCCGGTGATCAATTGACGGGTAAATCGTTTGTCGTTACCGGCACGCTTTCCAAATACACGCGTGATCAAATCCACGAGATGATTGAAAGTCACGGCGGGAAACCAAGTTCTAGTGTTAGTTCAAAAACCAGTTATTTGATTGCGGGTTCTGACGCCGGCAGTAAACTGTCCAAGGCTGAAAAACTCGGGATCCCGGTTCTGTCCGAAGAGGACTTTGAGGCACTATTGTCCCAGTAGTTTGGCTAAAAAAACGATAAAAGCAGGTGTGATCGTAGAATCCAGATTACGGTTGCCTATTTGCCTCTGGACAATCCTTGCCAGGTACCGAGAATAGAAAGGCCCCTGAAATCGGGTGGATACCCGATGCCCGGCGGTTTTTCCGAATGGGGGCCGGGATGTTTGAAATACAAAATCCCATATTTTTGTGGGTTTTTAGAAACGGTCTGCGTACAGATTCGTACGCGTGGACAATACGGTGAATCAGGAGAGAGACTCAATGTCAGTTTCGTTGACCGAAAAGGCAGCTACGGAAGTTAAAAAATTCATTTCGGAGGGTGGTCACGGCGACGACGCAGTGTTGCGTGTTGCAGTGGTTGGCGGCGGTTGCAGCGGTTTCAACTACAGTTTGAATATCGCTACCGACTATGACGAAGCCAATGATACCCGCTCTGAACAACACGGTGTTCCGTTGTTGTCGATCGAAAGCTGCCTTGTTCCTAGAAGGCACCTCAGTCGATTATTACGAAGATCTCGACAAACGCGGATTCCAGTTCCATAACCCCAACGCAAAACGAAGCTGCGGTTGCGGCAACTCGTTCAGCGTCTAAGCGGTTTGAGCTGATCGTTACGAGCAGCAAAAATAGACATCAGACGGCAAGTCGACATTATCGGCTTGCCGTTTTTTTTGTGCTGCGGAAAAGTCATTTAATGAAATAACACAGCGGTAGTGGACGAGGCCACGAGTCCCCGAAATCTGACTCACGCACTTGGGACTCGTAGCCTCGTCCACTACGGCCACCTATGATACGCAAACGCAATGCACCCGAAATCTATTTTTGGCCGCCGGGGTCCAAATCAACTCTTGGGGCTCTTCGCCTACATCAACGACCGGTTTCAAACTTTCGGCAAGCACTTCTTCTGCCGCCGTTCAAACCGACTCGAATGGTAAACAAACTGTCGGCGTAAACGCGTGGTTTGAACGAATTTGATTTGGCACGAGTCGTGTAGACAATTTCTTCAGTTCGTTCATCGATCACTTGCACGACCGGTTCGACACCGACAGGTGCAACCACCGTGGGCAAGAAACCAAAGACCTTTCGTCCGTCGTTGTCTGTAGTATCGACAGTCATTGGCCAACCCGGAAACTGTGCCGTGTCGCCATCGCTCACCGACGAAAATCGCGGCCAGCATTCAAACGTAATCGTCCGATCAACTTTATTGAAGCGTGCGATGCCAAATCCATCTCCCCGCTGAGCTTCGTCCTTGATGTCGCCCGGGTTCGCATACGCCAGCATTCGAATTCGATTACCAAATCCATCCAGATAATTTCCCGTGAATGGCAAAGGACTATTCACAACCGGGTTTTCGCCCGCGGCATCGTTCTCTGGCATCCACCAGCGACCGTAAATCGTGTTGACGATCGCAGGTGAGGTGAACGCATAGGGGCCATCGGCATCGTTTTCAATTCCATGCTTCACAACGACGGCCAAATGTTGGTCGCCACACAAATGCGAAGCCCATGCACGCCGCATTTCGACAAGTGCTCGATTGCGGCCCGTTTGCGGCCAACCGTTGGAGTCTAGATCGGCCAGCAAGCGGTTGTCGATACTTCCGTGCAAATGAACCGCACCACAGAATGCCGTTTGCGACAAAACACATTTCATCTCGGCATTTGTCCAGTCCTGACTCCAGTTGTTGAGAAAGTTCAACTGGCGTTCCCCCAACAAAACCAGGTTCGGCAGGTCGATGCTGGATCGATCGTATGCAGGATCGGTAATATGGTCTGGCCGAGGTCCTTGTTGTGGAATCTTTCCCTCCGGACCCGATTTGAATTTTCGATCTTCGACCACGGCAAAATCAACTCCGCCGACGTTCAATCGAGTGAAATAGACGCTGATATCTCGTTCGATGTGAGCGGGGTCCACTGGGTCGGGTAGGTGCCAGGTTTGACAGCGCTGGACCATGTTGACGTATTCCGGCGGGTAGAAATAACCACCACTTGGCCCCTGTGGGTTCGTAGCCTCAATTCCATTTTCGCCCCAAATGTTTGCTTGACCGACGTCGTGATCGTCGGGAATCGTAACCACAGGCCGGTTGCCGATCACCTCGCGGAACTGTGCTCCCCATTCCAGCCATCCAAACGTATGTTCGGTGTGATGATACGATTGATCGCCTGCAAAAAACAAAAAGTCAGGATCGATTGCTTTCAGGTTTTCGATGATCGACTCGCGAGGGCCAGGCGTTCGGGACGAGTTGCAGGACAACGAACCGACAACAATTGTGTCTTTGTCAATCGGATCGCGTCGAATCAAACCCTCGAACATCGCATTTTCGCCGTGACGGACTCGGTATGGCACGTCTCGAGAATTATCCCAATCTTCAATTCGAAAATGGGCGCTCCAACCTAACTCGATAACCGGCTGCTCGGCAACGGTCTCGAAACCGTTTCCGAAGTCCATCTCCAACCGAACGCCGCGTGCCTCTTCAGGCAACAAAGGATAAAGCTGGGCCGACAATTTCAGCACACCATTTTGGTGCGTGTACAAGGCAAACGCCACGACTTGATCGCGAGGGACCATGAGTGGCGGATTCTCGGCCTTCCACCATTCACCTGTTGCTCGCGATTCAAGTTTCGGAAACTTCGGGCCAAAATATGGCGGAGGCGATTTCAGGTCCTGCGCCAATACCCAAGCGTTTGCGATGCTGAGCAGCAAGCCCACAATCGTGAAAATTCTCATGCAACGATTCCCTTTGATACTAGGTTCGCGATTCGATCTGCTTTTCAACTTCGCCGGCTTCCGGAAAACGTCCCATCTTTTTCTTTGAAAAGATCAATTCGTCGTCCCAGTAAACTTCGAAGATTCCGCCGGACAGTTTTTCAAGTTCAACATCAGTTCCAAACTGTGTCTTGATTTCGGCCGCCAAACTGGAGGCCCTGGGGAAGTAGTTTCACATGCCGCAATATTGAATTTTCGCTTTCGCCATATTCGCGTTTCCTTTCAAAATGAATCTTTACTTCCTCAAGCCTTTGGTTTGAAAACCATCCCGAGGGTATCCAATGTAAATCAGACGAACCATAATAAAAACCGGTCGCAACCTCCGCGACCAAGATACGTATTCTGCATTGGAATAGACGAAGGGCGATGGCATATGAAAGCCGTTCAGGATTTTGCACGGAAGGTGATCACCAATGTTGAGAAAGTGATCGTTGGGAAACGGCAACAAATTGTATTTTCGCTTGTCGGCTGGCTTTGCGAAGGCCATCTGTTACTGGAAGATGTTCCCGGCGTCGCGAAGACGATGTTGGCACGTGCATTGGCGCGAAGTATTGGTTGTGAGTTCAAGCGAATCCAGTGTACCCCCGACTTGCTGCCCAGCGACGTCACGGGCGCCTCGATTTTCAATCAGAAAACCGCCGAGTTTGAGTTTCGCAAAGGACCCTTGTTTGCAAACCTTGTGCTGGCCGATGAGATCAATCGAACCACACCTCGAACGCAAGCTGCGCTGTTGGAGGCAATGGCGGAGGGACGCATCACTATTGACGGAACAACTTACGATTTAAAGAAGCCATTCATTGTCATCGCAACGCAAAATCCCGTTGACCATGAGGGAACGTTTCCATTGCCCGAAGCACAGCTCGATCGATTTTTGTTGAAGTTCAGCCTTGGCTATCCGTCCATGGAAGACGAATTAGCGATGCTGGATCGGTTGCAACATCAGCATCCGGTTGATTCGATTTCACCCGTTGTCAGCGGAGACGAATTGATCGAATGCCAAAAACAGGTCCGCAGTGTTTTCGTTGATCCGAAAATACGACAATACATTTTGCAGCTGGTCCATCTGTCGAGGCACCACGAACATCTTGCGTTGGGAGGCAGTCCGCGCGCGTCGTTGTCGATGTTTAGAGCATGTCAGGCGCTCGCAGCCATTCGCGGGAGAGGCTATGTCGTGCCCGACGATGTCAAATTAGCGGCTGGGCCCGTGATGACACACCGAATGATCCTCAAACCGGAATCGCGATTGCGCAACATTACTTGTGAACGAGTGGTCACTGAAATCCTTGGCAAATTAGCGGTGCCCGTTGTCGAGGAACCCAAGTCATGAGGCTGGCCGTCGGACTCGCCCTGCTGGCCATTGCAGCGTTTGCGCTGAACCTGTCGTTTTTAGTGTACGCGATTGCAATTGGCTTTCTCGGTTTCTATGCCATTCGGCGAATGTCGAAGAATTGGGTGGATGGTATTTCCGCACAACGAATTTGAGAGGTCGATAACGCTCGAGTCAAGGAGACCGTTCCGATCGAATTGACGATACAAAACACAGGTCGATTCAGTGCGCCGTGGTTGTTCTGCGAAGATTTGATTCGCACTGGGAAAAACGAACGCGTGAAACCGGCGTTTTTTTCCACTGGTGATCGCGCGAAGATTTTTTCTCTGGGTGCGGGCGAGTCGAAAACTTGGAACTACGAATTTATTCCCACGCGAAGAGGGTATTTTCAAATCGGCCCTTTTGTATTGGAAACCGGTGACGTCTGGGGCATCAATCGAAAATTTAAGGTGCTTTGTCCCCCGCATTACATTACCGTTCATCCGCAGCTGGTTCCACTGGACGGATACAACATTGAGTCGCGGCGTCCCGTCGGCGAGGTCGTGATGACGCATCGTTTGTTTGAAGATCCGACGCGAATTTCTGGCGTGCGTCGGTATCAACATGGCGATCCGCTATCGCGTGTGCATTGGCGAGCGACTGCTCGAACGGGCAATCTGCAGAGCAAGGTGTTTGAGCCGTCGTCGCTTGCTGGGGCAACGATTGTGATCGACTTTCACGAAAACGCTTACGATTCAAGCGAAGAGCCGATGAGAAGCGAACTGGCGGTCACGGCGGCGGGGAGCATCGCCAAGGCGCTTTATCAGTTGAACCTGCAGGTCGGGCTGCTTTCGAATGGGCGTGATGCCATTGATCGAATTCGGGACGAGGGAATTGTAGGCGATTCGAGAACAAGAGACGAAAACCTTGCTCGATCGACGATGGAGACCAGTTCGGAGCGGTTGCGTCCCGTCAGTGTCAAAACCAGTAAACAGGCCGATCGCATGCTACGAATCCTGGACGCACTTGCCAGGTTGGAAAAGACAGATGGCCTGCTGTTGAGTCACCTACTTCGAACTTCACGCACCTGTTGCCGCGAGATGCTACCGTGATTGCGATTGTCGCGAAGATGAATCTGGAACGGGCCTTGGCGCTTCAGAGCCTTCAGCTCCAAGGCTATTCGGTACTGGCCGTGATTAATTCGGACGACGACGAACATTTTCATCATGCCGCAGGTGTTCTGTCCAATCACGGAATTGCATCGACACATCTGAAAAATATCGCTTCCGTTAGTCAAATCTGTCGCCGACAGCTAGCAGGAAGTCGTTAGTCAATCGTTGTTTGGACAAGATGGAATTGCTGAGCGACGATTGGCCTTTGCCAATTCCGGTCGAAATGTGAAAATTCCGGTCGCGATAAATTGATGCAATTGGCAATGAACAAGGCATTGCGAACCTAAACTCAGGAAAACGTGCAGGGACTCGTCGCCTCGTCCACTACGGTTTGCCGGGACTCGTTGCCTCGTCCACTAAAGGTTCTCAGTGGGCACGTTTAACCATGTTGCCACGAAAAATCAGGATGGAACCGCAAGGATGCGAATCAACCTATCACAACAGACCAAATGGAAATTGGAATACGGCGCTCCGCGTCGTGATTTCCATCATTCAGTTGCTCACGATACGTCAATGTGCAGCGTTTGCCAAAGGTTTCGCTTGG
The DNA here is from genome assembly GCA_041399045.1 of Pirellulaceae bacterium. GTDB lineage: Bacteria > Planctomycetota > Planctomycetia > Pirellulales > Pirellulaceae > BJ22. Next base: position 327,528 of record JAWKTO010000005.1, read on the forward strand.
TTTGCCACGGACGTTGTTAAATTCCGCAAACGGGTGATTCGCGAGAACTTGACCGCTGTCTATCCCGACCTCGGCGAAGGCGAAGTTCGATCACGCACTCGAGAAATGTGGTATCACTTGGTGATGATGGTTTGCGAGATCATCCATGTTCCGCGCAAGGTCCATGACACCAACTGGCGCAAATATGTCCGAATCCCAGACAAAAAGAAAATGACGGAGCGATTGATCGATTATCGACCGCTCGTCGGAGTTTCGGGCCACTTTGGTAACTTCGAAATGGCTGGTTATGTCATCGGACTTTTAGGAATGCCCAGCTATTCCGTTGCCCGCGCGCTGGACAATCCGTACTTGGATCGTTTCGTTAATCGTTTCCGCGAAACAAACGGCCAATACATTTTGCCCAAGGACGGAAGTGCAGCGGCGATTCAACATCATCTGTCGGAAGGTAATATTCTGACGTTGTTGGGAGATCAGCACGCGGGGACGAAGGGCTGTTGGATTGATTTTCTGGGGCGACCCGCGGCATGTCATAAAGCGATTGCGTTGTTTACCCTTGATGGCAATGCGCCAATGATGGTCAGCTACTGTAAACACCTGGAGCAGCCAATGCAGTTTGAAGTCGGTTGCACAGGGATCGCGGATCCGTTTGATTTGCCAAACGAATTGCGAGATGTAACGTCTTTGACGCAGTGGTACAACGATCGAATGGGCGATGCGATTCATCGTTCTCCTGGCCAATACTGGTGGCTGCATAAACGCTGGAAGGAAAAGCCCGTTCGCCAAACTCGCCGCGTTCGCGAATCGAAGGCCGCTTAAAATCACTCTGCCGAACAAAAATTGATGTCGAACTGAGCGTTTTCGCAATGAAGACGTGCCCCCTCAACCCTAGCCCTTCTCCCCCACAAAGCTGGTGGAGAAGGGTGCCAGAATTCTTTGGGGGATTCGATCATGGCCGCCATGCGTTTCGCAAAAATTCGCCATTGCTAAATTCCAAATACTGCTTTGCCGCTCACTCAAACACGCTTATTGAACAAAATAGTTCTCCAACCTAAAGACATTTCGTAGTATTGCAATCCATCAGAGTTGCGACTTCCCTGCCCCCCGAGATCACGTTCGCTATTCTGTTAATTTCTTCCAATTCTCTGGCGATTGTTGTAATTTTCATGCAGCCGCCTTGCACTAATACCTATGAAAACTGTTGACAACCACGAAACGCAGTCGTGAACGAACAAGAACAAACGCGAATCTTTGACACTTGGATCTCGGAACACCAGGGATTGATGTTCAAGGTCATCCGCGCCTATGCGTTCAATCCTCACGATCAGGAAGACTTGTTTCAGGACATGGCGATCCGGATCTGGAAATCCATTCCTGCGTTTCGCGGCGAGTCCTCAGTTTCAACGTGGCTATATCGTGTTGCTCTGTTTTCAGCAATCGCCTGGAGCAAACGTGAGCGAAGTCATCGAACACGAACCGAACCGATTCAACTTGAACACCAACAGATTGGGATAGCAACTCCGCCCAAGGATCCGCGATTGGAATGGCTTTACGAACAACTGAAACGACTGGACGAGATTGATCGATCGGTGACGTTGTTGATGTTGGAAGGGTGGAGCTATCTGGAGATCGCAGAAGCTCTTGGAATTTCCGCTTCCAATGTTGGCGTGAAGCTCAATCGTATCAAGAAACAATTGTCGACGATTCCCTATGAGGGCTAAAATCATGAATCTGGATGAGATGAAAGTGATTTGGGATCAACAGAAAAATGAACCCTTGTTCGCTATTAATCGAGATGAATTGCATGCAACCGTCAGCCGTAAAGCGAGCTGCATTGACCGTGTTGTATCGATTTTTGAATGGGCGATGATTGCTGCATTGCTGATGGTTGCCGTTTCAGCCGTTTCGAAACGAATCTGGAATACGGAGTCGTTGGAATTTATGGACTGGATTGTCATATTCGCCACACTCGCCGTTGCAGTCGTGCCTATTAGCGCCTTGCTTCTCTCACGTTACTCTCGCAGACGTCGAGAGTCGGCTTTCCAGTCAAATATCATTGGCAATATTGACAAATCGATTTCGCAGCTGCGTTATCAACTCAACAAGTTCAAATCGTTCCATTGGTGGTTTGCGTTGCCGATGGCGATCATCTTGCTTTTGAATCTTTGGAAACCCGACGTTGCTTGGTCGGACATTTATGGCCAGCGCGGACTGGTGAGCTTGGGATCATTTTTGCTCAGCATGGTTGTTTGCTACGGTTCAATTTGGTTGGAATCCAAACGATTTCAAAAACCATCGCTTGATCGTTTGCTGAAGCTTCGAGAGAAGCTTGAAAACGAGAACATTGAATAAAAGAGTGGCCTAAGCTGCTTTTTTAGCCAGCCATCGGTCGTTATCTCATTGGGCACAACGTTTGTGTCAATTTTCCAGTCGTTTTGTTAACAGGGGGATGCTATGCGCTCATGTCAGTCACAAAGTTGGATCTATTGGGTGGTACTGTTTATCTTGACTTGCGGTAGCGCCGCCGGACAAGCGGATCCTCGGGAAACACGTGGGGATACAACGCAGTGGACCGGGACGCTTGAAGTCAATGGAATGAAAATGAAACTGGATTTGTCGTTGGCGAAGGAAGACGAAAATTGGTCTGGGACACTTGTCAGCGTGAACCAGGGCAAAGCGGAAATCGAGCTGGCAGATATCGTTTGGAACGAGCGCAAGCGTTCATTTCGAATGCCGGCGATTGGCGCAGCGTTCGAAGGAGTCGTGAAGGACGATTCAATTGACGGCGTTTGGAAACAAGGTGGCGTTGAGTTGCCATTAACGTTTGTTGCGAACGACAAACACGATTCTGAGTCGAAGGACGATGAGGCGGAGAGTGTCATCGAACGCTGGAAAGGCGCCTTGAAGATCGGAGCCGTTGACGCGGTCATGCAATTTCGAGTTGTTCGATCCGACGATGACAGTCGCCCGAATGTTTTCTTTGACAGCGTGAGCGAAGGCAGGACAGGATTCGAAGCGACAATGACGATGGAAGACGACCGCCTGGTCTTCGACGTTCCTGCGATCAAGCTCAGTTATCGAGGCACATTGAATGCAGATCGAACCGAGGCAGATGGGACATGGTCTCAAGGTGGTCGAGAGTTGCCGCTGAAGTTGAAGCGACGGACCGAAGCCGAGCCTGAAGATACTCCAAATCGTCCCCAGTATCCAAAAGAGCCGTTACCATACGACTCGGAGGAAGTGACGTTTGAAAACACAGCCGATGACGTTTCCCTTTCCGGAACGTTGACATTGCCTCGTACGTCTGGCCCGCATCCAGCGGTGGTCTTGATTTCGGGATCGGGGCAACAAGACCGAGATGAGTCATGGATGGGGCATAAACCGTTCCTGGTTTTGGCCGATCATCTGACTCGAAAAGGCATCGCGGTGCTGAGGTTTGACGACCGAGGAATCGGGAAATCCACCGGTGACTATTTGAATGCGACGACCGAAGACCTTTCACGGGATACAGAGGCCGCATTCGATTTTTTGAAAGCTGATCATCGAATCGAAACTGACGCCATCGGTTTGATCGGACATAGCGAAGGTGGCTTGATTGGTCCGATGGTTGCTCAGCGAAACGATGACGTTGCGTTCGTTGTTTTGTTGGCAGGTACTGGAGTTCCTGGTCGCGAGATTTCCCTTTCGCAATCGGAGATATTGGCGAAGTCGCTGAATCTGCCCGACGATGCGATCGCTCTACAACAGACACTTAACAAAAACTTGCTCGACGCCGTCATCACTCATGAACTGGGGGAGGATCTCGATGAAGCGATCAACGTCGTTGTCGATGAATTTGTCGCGACTTTGCCAGAGCAAGAGCAAGACGTTGCGGGCGAAACAGTTCGCAAAACGGTAGCGTCGCAAAAGCCAACGCTCAACCGAAAGTGGATGAAGTATTTTCTAGCGTATGACCCTGCGGTTACCTTGTCAAATCTCAATTGTCCCATTCTGGCTTTACAAGGGCTGAAGGATACGCAGGTCATTGCAGGCTTGAACCTTCCCGCCATTCGAGCCGCTCTCAAGAACAACCGTCACTCAATCTCAAGTGTCATCGAGTTTCCTGAAATGAATCATTTGTTTCAACGGTGCGAAACGGGGATGATGAATGAGTATTCGAAAATCGAAGAAACGATTGATGAAGAGGTTTTAGAGGAAGTTTCAAATTGGATTGGGAAAGCCCTCAGCGAGACTTCTAAAAAATAACATCTCTTATCATGTTTGAGCAGAAACGCTCGCATGCACCAAATGAATCAAGCTAAGGAGCACAGGCAGGAATGTCTGTGCTCCCATTTATTTGCAGTAGTTGAGACTTAATCTGACATTCTTTAAATTCTTGTAACAGTTGGCGGCGTTTTGTTAATGGCAGAATTAAACAAAACGCCGCCGAGCAAAATCCCAAGGAGTGTCAGGATGAGCAACGAACAAAAGATTATTAAGAATAAACTCGGCCTTCTCAAGCTGGCTGAAAACTCGGCAACGTCTCGAAGCCTGCAAGGTGTTTGGCTATTCAAGAGACAGCTTCATCGCTTCAAGGAACTTAGAAAATGGAGGTGAAGAGCCGCTTAAGGAGATCTCTCGCGAGAAACCGGTGGTGAAGAACGTGTCGCTCCCGAGGTGGAAAACCGTGGGTTGAACTGGCAGTTGAACAACCGGCAGGCAGTCCGTCAGCAACCAACTCAAGGAAGGTGTTGTGCCAGGTGAGTGTATTTGGTTACGGCACGATTTAGGACGATGAAAACGTCTCAGCGCTGGAGGCGAAGAGTGCCCAGGACGGTTTCGTGATGACCGAAGACCGGTAGCCGCCCTCGAAAAAGCCAAGCTGAAAAAGAAGCTCACGGCGAGATCGAGACCGAACACCCCGGTTATTTAGGGCGCAGGACACTTTACGTCGGCACGATCAAAGGCGTGGCGATCTTACCAACAGACTTTCATTGACACTTACACCCGCGTTGCGGACGCCAAGTTGTATGATCGAAAGAACGCTGACGGCTGCAGACATGCTCAACGATCGTGTTGTTCCTTTCTTGAGGAGCAAGAGATTCGCTCCTGCGGGTACTAACTGATCGGGGAACCGAGTACTGCGGGAATCGTGAGCACCATGAGATCAATCTACCGGCGATTGAGAATATTGATCACTCAAAGATCGTGTTAAACGTCCGCAGTCAAACGGAATTCGCGAACGCTTCCACAAGACAATCTTGCAGGAGTTTTATCAAATTGCATTTCGCAAAAAGATTTACAACAGCATTGAAGAGTTGCAAGGATCTCGATCAATGGTTGAAGTTCTAAACGAAGAACGACCACAGTGGTCGTTACTGTTACGGAAAACTCCAATGCAGATTTCAAGGACTAAACATGGCGCAAAGATGCTTGACAACTCGTACACACGACAGTGTGATTTTCGGACGTCTGTCAGATTAGTAGTGGCTACTAATTATTTGAGTTGAAGCAGAAACGAGTTCTCGCATTCAAACTGCAATCAAGGTAATTCGATTCTGGATTTTGGGGTTCGGGATCGGACGAAGTATCCGATTCCGCCGCGGGCGGAGGTTGCAAAAATGCCATGCGCAATTGGTGCAATGCACCGTCCAGCATTGCCTTTTCATCATCGCTTAAATTGCCAGCTGTCTTTTCGTCCAACATGGCCAGCATGTCGATGAAGTGCTTTGCCAATTGGCGATTCACGTTTGGCTTGCCGGTACTGGGATCGGGAAAGAATCCCAGTGATGCCAATGCCTGAGTTGCAAACGTTGAGACCAACATTTCAAACGTCGCTGGTGGCATGTCGTCTTTGTGTTTGTCTTCGCGTGCCTGTCGACGTTCCTTTGCGCGCTGTTCGGCCTTTTCGCGGGCAACCTGATCTTTCCAGTCCTCGTCAACGACAATTTTGGAATCTTCGCTTTGTGAATTATCAGTCATCGTTCACCTTATCAACATTCGTCAGCTTTTTTACCAATGCTTCATGAGCTCAATGTTTCCAACGACATTTAATCATAAATCATGTGCCTGATGAAACCATGGAATCTCTTGAACTGCGTCTCACGGCTGCCTGGATGAATCCAGAGAACAACGGGTGGGCTTCCGTTGGCTTCGATTTGAATTCGGGATGGTACTGGACCGCGACAAACCATGGGTGTTCTGGGTATTCCACGATTTCAACCAAGCTATCGTTCATGCTTGTTCCGGCGATGAGAAGGCCGTTGGCCTCAAGTTGTTGGCGAAACGAATTGTTGAATTCATAACGGTGGCGATGACGTTCACTGATACGAGAGGAACCGTACCATTCCAACGAACGAGATCCCTCAGCCAGATCTGACGTCTGCGCACCCAAACGCATCGTTCCGCCTTTGTCTGTGATATTTTGCTGTTCATCCAACAAACAAACGACAGGATATTTTGTGTTGCGGTCAAACTCCGTTGAGTTTGCGCCTTCCAAGCCGGCTACGTTGCGCGCGAATTCAATAACCGCACACTGCATGCCGAGGCAAATGCCCAAAAACGGAATTTTGCGTTCGCGAGCGTAACGAATAGTCTCAACCTTTCCTTCAGTGCCGCGTTCACCAAAACCACCGGGAACCAGAATACCGTCGTAACCGGCCAGCAATCGTTCGGGACCTTCGCGTTCAATATCCTCACTTTGGATACTTCCCACGCGGATTTGAGCGTGATGTTCAATCCCGGCGTGGTCGATCGCTTCGTAAATCGATTTGTAGGCGTCGCGATGCTCGGCGTATTTTCCAACGACTGCAATACTGATTTCGGTTTCGGGATTCCGCATTCGATGGATCAACTCTCGCCAGTCGTCCAACTCAAGCGATTTCGCGTTCAGTCCCAGTCGTTTGATAATCAGTTCATCCAGTCCATTGTCGACGAGACTAAGGGGCACCTCGTAAATCGAAAAGTCCTTGTCCCGTTCTTCGATCACGGCTCGCGTCGGTACGTTACAGAACAACGCAATTTTTTCGCGATCGGATTGAGGGAGTTCGCGTTCGGTGCGGCAAATCAAGATGTCGGGCTGGATACCGATTTGACGAAGTTGCCCTACAGAATGTTGAGTCGGTTTCGTTTTGAGTTCGGCAGCAGCTTTGAGGTATGGAACCAGTGTCAAGTGGATGTAAAGGCAATTTTCCTTGCCAACGTCCAAAGCGAACTGACGAATGGCCTCTAGGAAAGGTTGGCTTTCGATATCGCCAACGGTTCCGCCGATTTCGGTAATCACCACATCGACTTCATCGTCGGCAATTTTCGAAATGCATTTTTTGATTTCGTTGGTGATGTGTGGAATCACTTGCACGGTTTGACCGAGGAATTCGCCACGTCGTTCCTTCTCGATCACCCTCAGGTAGATTTGGCCTGTCGTGTAGTTCGCATGCCGCGTCAGTGGGCTATTGGTGAACCGTTCGTAATGCCCCAGATCAAGGTCGGTCTCGCTGCCATCGTCCAACACATAAACTTCGCCGTGCTGGAATGGGCTCATGGTTCCTGGGTCGACATTGATGTACGGATCAAGCTTTTGCATCCGAACTCGCAATCCGCGGCGCTCGAGGAGCATTCCGACCGATGCACTGGTTAGCCCTTTTCCCAATGAACTAACGACACCTCCTGTCACAAAAATATGCTTGGTCATTCCGTTTTCCTTATTGATTTGGCACTCAAACGCGGACAATGCCGCTACGTGCGAAAAAGGGCGCGCAAAAACGCAGCCGAAAATGAATTTGAAAAAGCTGGCAAACCAGAAATCGTCCCAGCCTCAGGAAGGGACAGTCGATTCTAACAAGTCCGCTGTCGGTTGACAAACGCCTGGTAATCTTCGATCGTGTCGATCCCTTTCGGCGCATTTTTAGCGGTTGCTACGGCAATTTTCAGGCCGTTTTCAAGGACTCGCAACTGCTCAAGAGACTCACATTTTTCCAACGCGGAGGGGGCCAAGTCGGAGAAACGCAACAGAAAATCCCGTCGGAAAACATATAAGCCAACATGTTGCCAATGGGAAACACCCGACTCTGAATTACGGATGAAGGGAATAGGGCTTCGACTAAAGTACAAAGCCAGTCCGTTGCAGTCCATGACCAACTTGACGCACGCTGGATTGGAAATCTGTTCGGGATCAACGATGGGGACTGCAACCGTGGACACGGATGCCTCGGGCGAGTCGATCAGTTTTTTGACCGCGGCGTCGATCAATTCTGGATCAATTTCAGGCTCATCACCTTGCAGATTTACGATCATGTCGAATTCCGGGTATCGACCAGAAACCTCGGCGACACGATCGGTTCCTGATGGATGATTGGGATCAGTCATGCAGACGTTGCCACCAAAGGCTTTTGCAGCTTCCTCGACTTTGCGGGAATCAGCCGCAATGATGACTTTGTTGGCGGTTGTGCAGCGTTCCGCGGCGCGATAGGTGTGTTCGAGCAAGGTCATTCCCGTTTCCGACAACAACATCTTGTTGGGGAGACGTGTCGAAGCCAATCTCGCGGGTATTACAATCAGAACTTGCATTTTGCCAGCAAACAGAATTGAACATTGTTGGAAAGACCCAATTATAGCAGTTCCGCCAAATGATCGAATCCATAGTCGTCGGTTGCAGACACGGGGAAGCGCGACGTGAGCGGTAGAAAACAGACAAGGCTGTCTGTACTACGATATCCCATGAATTACAGACAGGCTGTCTGTATTACGCTCACCTGTCGATGCCGATAACAGGCGGTTACAATGCGGTTTTGAAATGGTCGGCAATTTTGAAGGAGCGTTCTGCGTGGACAAAAAGGCTAAAAAACGACTCGAAGTCATCAAGAAAAAAATCGAAACGCTTCAGAAGCAGTTGGCTGGAGCCAAACAACAGATGGACGATCCGAGCGAAGTCGCTGCGTTTGAATCTGAGCTGGCTGCACTGGTTAAGGAACGAGACGAACTCAAGGCCTCCAAGTAGTCTAAGCGACTGTTGATCGAATGCGTGATTTGTTTGGCATTTTGAACCTTTACAAACCCTCTGGAATCACCAGTCGGGATGCCGTTTCGAATATCTCGAACCGTATAAGGCGTACCAAAATCGGCCACGCAGGAACGCTTGATCCCTTAGCCGATGGCGTATTGTTGTTGGCATTTGGCCAGGCGACACGCCTGATCTCTTACGTGCAGGACCTTCCCAAGGAATACGAGGCTCGGTTTCGTTTTGGCATTGAGAGCGACACACAAGACATCGAAGGGAAATGTGTTTCGAAAGAGCTAAACCCAATTAGTCGCGAGGACATTGAATCGGCTTTGGCAAGATTTACAGGAACCATAGAACAAGTCCCCCCAGCATATTCAGCGATCAAGATCGGAGGGAAGCGTTCGTATGATTTGGCACGCGCTGGAAAGGCCGTTGAGTTGAAAGCGCGGCAAGTCAACGTGCATTCGCTTGCATTGACCCATTTCGATTTTCCGGACTTTGGTCTGCGGATCGAATGCGGTAAAGGAACTTATGTTCGGACCCTTGGCGTCGACCTTGCCCGCTCACTGGCAAACGTCTGCGTGATGACGGGCCTCACACGTACAGCGGTAGGGCACTTTCGACATGAGAACGCGATTCGCGGCGAAGATTTTTTGGCCGGACGTTGGGTGGAATCGTTGCAGTCGCCGACCGAGGCGTTGTCTGGTTGGGAATCGGTCGTTTTGTCGCCCAACCAACAACTCGATGCCATTAACGGCAATCGGCCAAAACTGGAAGCCAAAACCGATCAAGTGTTAGGTGTGGACGAACAAGGAAATTTGAAAGCGATACTGGAACGGAGTTCAGGCAACGAGTTCCGTTTTCTCATCAACTTCATGGGCCGATGAGAGAAAAAGAATAAATCCCTAATGGTGACGCGACGAATAGTCCACTCGATCAGTGGCTAACGACTGCCGCCGTTGCCGTCTACATCCTCCGAGCCATCGACTTCATCAGTATTCACGTCGCTGTCACTCGTCTCCGCGCCGCTTGAATCCGTTTCTTTGCTATTGGAATCAACCCCGTTTGCGTCTGTTGGAGAGTCGGCGTCTTCCATGTTTGCTGGGCCGTTCTCTTCCTCGTCGTCGACACCCTCATACAATTCGGCAATGTCAATTGAGGTTGGAAGTTTGTCGCCTTCCTGTGCCATGGCCCGGCGGTCGATAAAGAATTGCAGCGGATGTTTTCTTGGCCATTTCTGCCCAGTAACTTTGAGCATTCGTTTATACATCATCAATTCATCGACGATATCGTCACCGAGTTTTCCAAGAACGAGGATGGGATTTTCTGTCAAAATTCCTTCCCAAAGGTCAAAGCTCTTTTCATACACAGAAATCGCTCCGACTTTCGTAATAACCTTGTCACCTGTTTCCAGATCAATATCATATTCGTCATCAAAAATCGATTTCCGCTCCAATTCGGTGGCGTCATACAATTGTTGATGTGCAGTGACGGCAGTACGTTCTGATTCGACTTGCGAAAGTGTTTTCCAATATCGATAGTTTGAGATCGATTGGTTGCTTTCCAGCAAAGACATGTCCTGCGATATCTGTTGCATCTGCTCGAAAATCTGAATTCCTTTGGTCGCCAATTCTTCGGGAATGGTTGACAATACTTGTTGATCAATTCCCAACTGCCCGCCAGCCAACTGACGTTCGTAACTTCGAATTTTGAATCGCTCTTCGTCCGTGCGTTGGTCAATTGGCGTATCCAGAATCGCCTGAATTTCATCTGTTACGCCAATTTGTTCTCGCAATGAGGCTAACAGCGACTCGCGAATGCCCGGAGCCATTTCATCCAGCTGATCGCGAAGTCGATTCAAACGAATGTCCAATTCTGCAATCCCTTCCAAGGTCGTGGTTGTTCCCTTGGACATGTCTCGAACAGCACGATTGCCGTATTCCACCCATTCTTTATTGGCCTGTGCCCAATAGGCTTGAATGGCTTCATTGGTTCGAAACTCTTTTTGTAAGCTCAAGGCAACGTTGCGCAATTGAGCTGGAACCATCATGTAGAAGATCAAGTCTGACTTGTACTGGCGGTTTTTTTCGTTTTCTACCAGGTTCCTTGACTTCTGATACCACATGTAGGCCATCTTCCAGTTGTCGTATTCAAACTCCCGTAGGTAATACGAATCGGGCTCGATGTACTTGGCCATTTCATTGTGAAAGTCCGTATCCTTGCGGAACATCCGACGAAACTGAACTTTTTCATCGCTGTAGCCAATCTTCATTCCCGTGAAAAAGCCGAGGCTATCGGTGATCCGATGGTCACGGTAGTTATATCCGATACCCTCTGATAAAAATCGGATTCCTTTTTTTACCCAATGGTACCGATATTCATAGTCATCGAACTCCATTGAAATGTTGTAGGAAAGGTTGTGTGCCTGAAAATCCCAAACTTTGACGAAGTTCGGTTGAACCTTCACCAACATGTTCAGTGTTGCCTCAAGCCCCTCCCAGTTTTCGTTTTTCTTGTGTTCGTTTGCTTGTCCCCAAAGCAAATTTACGGCGACACCGCGTAGCCCAAGCGAGACGAGTTTCATCACCTCACTTGTTGGGTCGATCTGGGAAACTTGGTCTTGCGAGAGCATAAAATCTCGTCGCAATTTGGCCAATTCGCCTCCAGCACTACCAACCGACTGACTTCGATTTGGCGAAGCCGAATCGTTGGTGCCGACGGCCGCACCACCGATTGATGATGGTTGGGCGATCATCGAAATCGGTATCAAAAGCAAACCGATGATGACGATGTAGATAATTTTTCTTGTGAATGATTGATTCATAATCAACTACTTTGCGATTTCTCGCGTCTTGAGGCTGAAATAACCGAGTACGGAAAAACCAACGAAAAATCCTAGTGCAATTAAAAGCGCGACAAAAATATTGTCGACACGAATTGAATATCCCAGACTTAGCAATTGCGAAAAATTCAGCGACGAAAAATCGGGAGCGATGTACGTCAATGACGTAAGCATTTTTACCAGCAAAATGTCAGTCTGCTCCAGCAATGTTGTCGCAACACTTGCCTCAAGATCAATTTCCATATTTTTCTGAGTCACAATTCTGTAGAACGACTCGATTGGCCCACCGCCTGAATTTTCAGGCTCCATCATGTTGCGGATAAATTGAGAGTTGAACCCAATAACAATTAACACGACTGTTCCGACGATTGTTACGGGTGCACTTAGGAACGTACTCAGTGCGACAGCGATCGAAACGACAATCAGCATCTGGGCCCAAATCCCAACGAATGCTTTGAAAAAGTTCCATCCGTAGGATCGTTCCGATTGTCGGAAATAGACGTCTGACCGTGACATACCAAGGAACTGGTTTTGATCCTCGCATCGAATGATCAATTTGACTTTGCCATTTGCCGCAAAATCATCAAACAGGTCAAATGTTCCTGTTTTTGCGTTTCCATCGCGATCGATCAATTGGCCTGATTGTTTTCGTGGAATGGAACGAATTTGAACGCGGTATTCTTCCGTTTCAAAAATGATTTTGTCGGAAACGAATTTGGAATCTATCTCAGGATTGTCTGGAATACTCTCGAATTGCATACTGGCCAGAACGCGGCGTTGAATGTCGCCTTTGGTCGATCGAAAAACTCCCAGCGTCAATTCCAGAACCAGATCTTCGGCATTATCAAATCGAGCTGCATCAAAGTTCTCAAATACAAATTGTGCGTTGGATAGTGTGTTACGATTTGCATACGATCCCCCGTCGATATAACCACGAACCTGGGCTTCTTTTCCAATGTTGATGCCGCCCTCTTTTTCGGCCCCAGTTGAATCGTAGAAAATCAGGTCCTGGGCATACATGGGTACGCGCGCCTTGAAATACCCCTTGCTGTTACTGAGCGTAAAGCGAGCGTCATCACCTTGCCCGTCAATTTTCACATTATGCGTGTGACCCGATACCTCTTCAACGATCAAGCGCAGATACCGAATCCGTCCGTCAGGAAGCACTTCTTTGGAAACAACGTTTTCCGGGTTGAACGGTAGCGAGTCGGGATCACGTATATCTTCGATCAGCTCAATGGGGTGCCGATGGCCATCGTCAAAAGTCGTCATCCCTTCCTTGACGGCAGACGCCGAAACGCGTCTCCCCAATTGGTTGAGACGAGTCGCAGGATCGATATCATTCAGCGAAAGGACAGATTGAGTCTCACCAACAACTTGGTGTGTGTGCGCCAGTCCTCGAATCACAAACAAATAACTCAGCAACCCCATGATTGCCAACAAGGTAGTCCCGATCAACATGAAGCCCACTACACGGCCGATCACAATTTCGGTTGCACGGACGGGTTTGGTCACGACGGTGTAGATCGTTTTATTTTTGATGTCGTCGGGCAGGCTAAAGGATGCAACCAAGACCCCCATTAACAGGATCAACATTTGCGTCCCAAATGAAACAAAGTTCACATAGACTCGATCCGGATGATCCGTTCCCGAATTCATGAACCATCCGCCGAATAGAAGCGCCAGCGCAAACACACCAAACGTCACCATGACAACGCGCCGCCGAATGGATTCTTTGACCGCCAGGCGTGCAATCGCCATGACTCTCCGCGGAGAAGTGCCGAAAAAATCTGGAATGGACTGGCCGATCGTCTGTGCAACGATGTAAAAACCTTCGCCTGGCCCGTGCCGATAGGTCGCAACCAAAAAACCAAAGAACACGCCGATCAAGCTGAGCGCCAAAACCAATGCCAAGAAGATGCCAATTGCCCCGGGCAGCCATTGGCTAAAATTCATGAACTGGTCATTGAGGCCGTCGATATTTGTCATCGGATGTTCGCGAAAGTCAAAGTTTTCTGGGTTTGGTTATCGATGAATCACACTCTCATCGTGAACATTTAATTGGCGGCTCGTTCTGACCGATGGCCAGGACGCCCTTGCTCTCGCGAACGATCGTCAAGAACAGTTCTTCCAAAGTTGTTTTTGGATTTTCCATAGAAAGAACGTCTCCACCATGCTTCTTGATAACATCGCGAATTTCGTCGAAGGCGGATTCCGGAACATTTTTGAATCGAACCTGAGTTTCTTCGCTGACTTTCAACAGCGAATCGACCCGTCCCAGTTCTTTTAACTCTCCCTGGTAAAGAATGGCAATCCGGTCGCAGACATCCTGAACGTCCGCAAGCAAGTGACTGCACATTACGACCGTTTTTCCTTGTTCCTTGAGTTCAACGATCATGTCTTTCATCTCTCGCGTACCCAGCGGATCAAGCCCTGAAGTTGGCTCATCCAGCAAAATAAGATCGGGGTCGTTGATCAGCGCCTGGGCAAGTCCAATTCGGCGCACCATCCCTTTCGAGTATTCACGAAGCTGTCGGCGTTTGGCCCAGGTCAATCCGACTTTCTCAATCAATTCTTTTGCCCGCTCCTTGCGAACTTTGACAGGCATGTCAAACAGTCGACCATAGAAGTCCAGTGTTTCTTCCGCTGTCAAGAATCGATAAAGATAGGATTCCTCAGGCAAGTATCCGATTTTTTCGTTTTTGGTTACTTCCGTTGCGTCTTTGCCAAAAACAAGAGCTCGACCGCCGGTTGGGAAAAGCAAGCCGAGAAGAAGTTTGATTGTTGTCGATTTCCCGGAACCGTTGGGACCCAGCAATCCAAAAACTTCGCCCTTGCGTACTTCCAGATCCAACGCCTTGAGCGCCCGGACCTTTTGACGACCCCAGAAGTCGCGATAAACCTTGGACAGGTTCTGCGCCTCGATCACGATATTTGGATCGTAGTCTGGATTTGACTGTTCCAACCGCTTTGTTTGTTTCTCGTCGCCTTTGACTTCAGCAGTCGACATGAATTGTTTCTCCAGCTCCGCTCATTCGTCGAAATCTTTTTCGACAGAATGCGGGCGATTCATTGCATTCGTAAATATTAAGGGCCGTTTTTCTACGTCTTTGCGATTCCCAAAGTTCTTTTTTGGTTCATTCGCGATGAGAGATGATAGACATCAGCAAAGAAACTATGCATGACGCCCCGCAATTACCCGAGTTTCGGCCGGAATGTGGCCTATGCCAATGTCCAACACGTCGAAATCACATCCCCGAGTTTCCGCATCCCCCACCATGGCAGTAAGAAAAAATCCGCCGCTATTGTAAGTTTCTGCCCCCCTCTCTACAAGCGAAGGGAACGCCACAAATCCCCTCTTCCTTGGGTCAATTTTGTGTTAATTTTCTGTTGTGATTGAGAGGAGCTTCTTCGGCCTGGTCGCGAGTTTTTCGTTGAGGCATCTCCCATATATCGTTTATTCGAATTACGCGGTAACTCATTCAAACAATGTCTCAAATCGCCAAGCCTACCTCACCTGAAAACTCAATCGAGTCCGGCTTACTGTTGAATCGTTTGTTTGGAATGATCAATTATGAGCGACATCCTGTTGCCGACCGATCCGACCTGAGAGTCGATGCAATTCTCCAATTGTTGGCGAAACTCGGTGATCCCCACCTCGCAATTGAAACAATTCATGTCGGCGGTACAAAGGGCAAAGGTTCCGTGTCCCGGTTGATTGCCGACACGCTATCTCGGGCAGGCTATCGGTCCGCATGTTACACGTCCCCACACATGTCTCGATTCAACGAGCGATTCACGATTTCGGGGAATCCTGTTGATGATCTCACGTTGAATCGCGCACTGGCAGCTATTTTCGAAATCGTTGACCAGTCGGCGAATTCGCCTTGGGGCGAGCGGCTTACGTTTTTCGATCTGGCAACCGCGACAGCTTTTTGGATTTTTAGAGAGTGCCGAGTCGAAATTGCGGTTATCGAAGTCGGACTGGGAGGTAGGCGGGACTCGACGAACGTGTGCCAACCACGACTTTCCGTCATCACAAACATCAGCCTGGACCACGAGAAACAATTGGGGAGCACGCTCCCGGAAATTGCCGGCGAGAAAGCTGGAATTATCAAGTCGACTGCCCCTGTAATCACAGGAGTTACCCAACCTGATGTTGTTAGTGTCATTGAAAACGTGGCATCGGAACGCAGCACAACGATCTGGCGACTGGACAAGGATTTCGCCATTGAACATGTTCGATCATTGGGAGCCGGATACCAGTTTGATATTGTTTGCGACCACCCACTGGAAGACGGTAAGGGACAAATCGATTGCGCAATTAAGGATATCAAGCTCGGTTTATCCGGTTTTCATCAAACACAAAACGCAGCATTGGCAATTGCTGCACTTAAATTCCTGTCGAGAAATGGTTACGAAAGGCTCAATGATCACGTGATACGGGAATCGACCGCAGCATTTCATCATGCCGGCAGAATTGAGCAAGTTAGCGATCAACCGACGATCATATTGGACGTAGCACACAATGAAGCATCGACGAACGCATTGGTCCAAACGCTGTGTGATCGACCTGATTGGCAAACGTTTCAAGATCGATTTCTAGTGGTCGCAATCAGCAAAGACAAGAACCGAGAAGCAATTCTGAATCAGGTTCTCCCATTTTTCTCGCATGTCATTCTGACTCGTTTTGTCACGAACCCGCGCTCGACTTCGCTGGATGATTTGTTCGAGACAGCAACAACGATCAAGAGTACCTTGCATCTGGATTGTGAATTAGAGTGCATCGACACGGCCACCGAGGCATGGGAATCCGTGCGCGTTCGTTTGGGCCCAAGCGATTTTTGTTGCGTTGCCGGTTCTTTGTTCCTGATCGCGGAATTGCGTGAGCAGATCATTGAGCAGTACTCCAAAAAATAGCTTGGCATTTCTGCATTCGCTTCCGGTTAGTTCGTACTCGCATTGAAGCCATTCGATTGTCGATCTAAAATCGGAGCTTCTTTGCTGATAGAATTGTCCGGGGCAAACCGTGGCTATCACGTTTCGTGAATTTCTGAACACCGATCCTCCTCACCTCGCGGAAATCTGGAGGCGACAAAAGCGATTCCATGGATTGGCCGATCGAATATCTCATCAAATGATTGGTGACTTGATCCTTGCAAAGCCCTACTTTGATCGCCAAAGTTTAATTTTGGCATTTGATGATCAATTGCCTGTTGGTTTCGTGTTGGCTGGTTATTGCCCAAACGAAGATATGTCTGATTGGGACTCTCGGTGTGGAGTCATTTCGCAAATCCGAGTGGTTGATCACCAAGACTCCGATCAAATTGCTGATGAGTTATTGCGTCGTGGCGAGTCATTTCTGGCCAGCCAAGGTGCGAACAACCTGTTTGTTGGTGGGCGATTCCCCTTCGCGCCCTATTTCCAAGGAATCTATGGCGGAAGCCGTGTGCCGGGTGTCCTGATCGATGACGCAATTATGCTGGGAGCCGTAAGTCGAGCGGGTTATCGATCGATTGGTGATGTCGCGATCTTTCAAAGACGATTGGCTGGTTTTCGAACGACGGTTGATCGGCAATTGATGTCCGTTCGGCGTCAATTTCAAATTTCAGCTGATACCGATCCGCCCTTTGCCAACTGGTGGGAAGCGATCACTTTAGGAAATGCCACGCGAACACGATTTGAGTTGGAGGACAGGAAGTCTGGGACGTTAGCGGCCAGCGTTGTCTTTTGGGATATCCAGCCTCTTGCAACGTTTTGGGGCGTGAACGCAATGGGAATGTACGATTTGTTTGTCGCTCAAGAGCACCGACGATGCGGCTTAGCAACGTTTTTGGTCGGAGAAGCTTTGCGCCACCTGGCAAAGGAAGGCGTGGGACTTGTCGAAGCTCAATCGCTAATGGATGACGAAGCTGCCTGCGGAGTGTTTACGAAACACGGTTTTGAAATAGTCGGCAAAGGCGGCTGCTACTCGAAGGCCGTTTAATGCAAACGCTACCGTTGCATACTGAATGAATTTCTACTTGATCGGCAACGTTAATTCTGTGGCGATTGGAAGCGAGGAATTGGAACCAATCCCCTCAGCCAAAACCTCTCGGTTCAAATCGATTATTTCAACGTATCGTGACGCTTGGCCCAACTGATCTCGGGCAATCGAAAACAAGGTGTCATTCGGTTGAACGACATACGAGTTGTTTGACTTACTTGCATTGGGGTTCGTTAGACCGACCTGTTCTCTGCTATCCAAGAGATCCGCTGGAATCCACTTCGCAAATCGATTTTTCAATTGTGATTTCAATGGAACAAGCAATTCGTCTCCTGCTCGCAACGCTTCTCGATCCAGGTATTTCTCAATATTCGCTTGATACAACGCTCTAAAATACCGTCCATCGCCGTATTGTTTTTCAGCCAAACTCCAGAATGTCTCGTCTGATTCCAGTTTTACCAAGTCCCTGGACAAACGCGTGTTGTCGGAAATCGAATCGGAAAACGTTGGCGATGTGAAATCGGTTTTGTCGTTCATGCGATTTTGAAGCTCGATCGATGTCTCGTCAAAACGCTCCTCCGCTTGATTTGTGTCAAAGGGAATTAAAGGTCGCATTCCCAGCGGCGCGAAAGGTTCTGGAACATCTTTCTTGGTCTCCAGCGCGCGGAAACCATTTGACGAATCCAGTTGGATGACGCTTGCGTCATAAAAAGAAGACACGTCATTTTCCGGAGTCTTCTCAACGGGCTCCAATTGCCTCAAACGATTTTCAAACTCGGTTGAGCCATCGCCTGAATGGTCTTCGATGGTGGGGGAAAACTGGCTTTGGGCTATTGATTCCATATCAGAGAATTTCTGCGGATTCGACGCTCCATCGCCATGGCTTATCACTGTCTCAGGCTTATCTACCGCATCCTCTTCAAACGAAGTTGCTAAAACCTTGCCTGGTTCAAAATCGAGCGTTGAATTGGACGCCGACATCGAAATCGCATCGGACGGTTCGTCGGCGGTCGGTTGTATAATTGGAACTTCGGTAGCAGTACCGAAGCTCCCGGAATCAATTGGTGGTCGGCTACCGACTGCGGCTACTTGATTTTCCGTATGGACTTCAATGATCGAGTCGGATTTCGAACTGTTTTGAAGCCAAGGTGGCGTCGTTGCCAAAAGACGCTCCCTCGCTGCTTCCTCGGGATCGGGCAGTTTATATTGTGGATGCCTCACGTAAGGAAGATCTTCCGCAGGTATCGAAATAGCTGGTTGCGAGTCTGCGAATCGATTTGCCAAACGGCTCCATTTCGAATTCATCGAACGATAGCCGAAATACGCCAAAATCGCGACAAGTATTACAAATACGAGTAGGCCAATCTGGGCCTCTCGCAACATTCGCGTTTTAGTTTTCGCCTCGTTCGGTTTCATACTTGGGCCGCATCATGGCGGCAATATTCGCTCGTTTTTTCGTCAGTTTCGCCATTTTCTAGCAGAAACCATGTGCTCCAACCATATCAAAGTCACTCACTAATACGATTCCTTTTGCTTCGAGTTCAGACTGTATGGACAGTGCCGTTTTCGTGGGACAAATGGTGCATTCAAAACGATTCCAATCTTCAGAAAACAGCGGCTGGCAAACGGTGTTACCTGCTTCGTGCTAGCTTGGCTCGGCTTGTGATCGGAATGGCCTTGGGTGTCGACTGTACAACAAGTTGATCCCATCGAATTCAAAGTGACTCGAGCAACTCTCGCACGACCGGTTCAATACCGCTTGGGATGGGACTTGCAGAGCATTGCCGACAACTCAGCGCGTGACGCGTCAGCTGCTGACGCGCTGTTTCCAATTCCTCTTCTTCGTATTTGCCAAGAGCAAAATGGTTCCAGTCGTCGATTGACATTGTTCCGTCAAGAATGCGGTTTAGAAATTGTTTGAAATTCGATTTCGATCGCTTTACTTTATTTTTCAAAGGAATGACTCCCGAAAATGCTCAATTCCCGCATTTAAAATATCTTCATGGTCAAACGCCAGCTCCGGCAATTTATCAATCGGAAACCACTTGACCTTTTCGGCATCATCACCCGCCTGCACCGTTTCCGCATGTGATGAATCGACGACCGAAAGAAACGCGAAACTGATCACACGGCCTCGTGGATCCCGATCGACGCGAGAAAACGCTCCGATCGGTTTGATCAAATCACAAGTCAGGTGGGTTTCTTCGTGGAGTTCCCTGGCTGCCGCTTCCTCAAGTGTTTCGTTCAGATCCAGAAAACCGCCTGGCAACGCCCAACAGCCGGAATACGGATCGTTTTTCCGCTCGATCAACAAGACGTGAGCTGGCTTCCCAGCCGGTTGGTGCAAAACGACCATATCGACACTCACCGCCGGGCGCGGATACTCGTAACAAAAACGATTGTCGCTCGATGGCTGCATGATTTCTCCCAAACCAATGTTCGCTGTTAGTTTAATGAATCCTCCCTGCCATGGAACATCCGATCACGGTAGACTTCTTGTCCTAATGGTCTGCAGCCTCGTCGCGTCTTGACCTGCGAACCTAAATCAATTTTTTGGAAATGATCGCATGATCGTGGGATTGGGAGAACTGGCTGGACTGGGAGCCGCTCTTTTCTGGGCAGTTTCCAGTATGATCTGGGGCCGAATCCCGTTAACTGCGTTAGGAATCAACCTTGCGAAAAACGTGTTGGGCGCCGCTATTCTGTTTTTGCATTTGTTGGTACTTGCGATCGTTCTGAATCGTCCGTTGGTTGCCGCTGACATCGATTCCTGGAAATGGCTTGCCTTGAGTGGGTTGATTGGAATAGCACTTGGCGACACGTTTTATTTCCGCAGTCTCCAAACGCTGGGCCCTCGAAAATCACTGATGGTCGCCTCATCGGCGCCAATTTTCGCTGCCTTGTTAAATTGGTGGGTGCTAAAGAATACGGTGTTGCCGTTAGGCATGTTGGGAATTGGACTCGTTATTTTGGGAGTCGTGCTGGTTGTCGCGGACCGCAAAGCAAAAAAAGAATTCGCGCACCTTCAATCAGGCGAATATTTCCGGGGGATCATTTTCGGAATTTTAGGAGCACTTTGTCAGGCGTTGGGGCTCCTTTTCTCGCAGTTCGGAATGCAGAACTGCGGAGCGTTGGAAGCATCGTTCATTCGAATTCTCGTTTCGGCGACAATGATCGTTTGTTCCTATATTGCCATTGGAAAATTCAAACCAGTGGCAAAGAAAATTATCGAGCGGAAGAATATCATCTGGATCCTCCCTGCAACGGCCATGGGCACCTGGCTCGGAATCTGGTTCAGCCAGGTCGCGGTCAAACACGCTGACTTGGCAACCGCCCAAACGTTGATGGCGACAAGTCCCTTGTTTGCAATTCCCATGGCGATTTTGTTTTATCGAGAGCGGCCAACCTTAGTGAGTTTCCTTGGAACGGTGATTGGCATCGCGGGAATCTATTTCGTGGTTTCCAATCACATGAGCTGAGTGTGGTCTATTTTCAACGAACGCGAGAACCGAGAATCGCAATCCGTAATTGCCATCTTTTGGAAATGTGTTTGCCCACAATCATTTCTGGCAATTTTCTGGTTAATGTCGGCGGCCGAAATTGCCTCGAGTTCGGTCCTGTTTACGGCACCCTTTCATCCAGTGAGCCGGGCAGATCGGCCAAATAGTGGTCCGCAGGATGCCAAATTCGCCTTGTAGACGCGGCCGTTTTTTGCGGCCAATTCAAAATAAATGCCAATCTGTTTACGATAGAGTGATTGAAAAGAAACGAATAAGTCATAAACAGGCTATTGAATGGCGAAGCAGAAGACGGGAATCTGGATCATTGGCGGATTTGGCGGGGTTGCCGCGACGTCTGCAGTTGGGCTGGCGAACCTTCAAGCCGGCAGATTGAGTTCAACTGGACTGGTTTCCTGCTTGCCCCAATTCAGTGATTTACCATTTGTCAATTGGGAAGATTTCATTGTTGGCGGTCATGAGATCCGCAAGTCGAGTTTGATGGAGGCCGCGCAACAATTGGTCTCCGAAAGCAGGGCATTTGATGCGAGTCTAATGTCAGGTGTCGAAACCACCCTCGCCAAATGGGGTGCCAATTTTAGACCGGGCATCGTACGCGGTGCGGGAAAAACCATCGAGCTATTGGCGGACCGAGAGTTTTGCAATGTTGCCAAAACAGTGTCCGACGCGATTCAAAGCGTCAAAGTTGACTTGGCGGAATTTCGTGACCAAAACGAATTGGAACAGGTCATTGTCGTAAACCTCGCCTCAACAGAGCCACCGTCGGACTTCACTGAAATCGCGGACGATTGGAGTTCGCTGGAAAAACAACTTGCTAATGCCGAATCGCAATTGCCCCCTAGTTCCGTGTATGCAATCGCGGCGATCGAATCGGAAATGCCGTTTGTTAATTTCACTCCATCAGTCGGAAGCAACTTGAATGCGATTCGGCAGCTTGCGGAACAAAAACGTGTTTGCCATGTCGGCCGTGATGGCAAGACCGGTGAAACGTTTTTGAAAAGCGTCCTAGCGCCTGCGTTTGGTGCTCGAAATCTGGAAGTCATGAGTTGGGTCGGTCACAACATTTTTGGCAACCGTGATGGAATTGTTCTCAACGATCCACAGAACAAAGCGACGAAGGTAAAAAGCAAAGACAGCTTATTGGGCCAAGTACTGGGCTACCAACCGCAAACCCACACCAGCATTGAATACATTCAAAGTCTGGGCGATTGGAAAACCGCTTGTGATCACATTCATTTCAGAGGTTTTATGGGGACTCCTATGGTCTTGCAATTAACCTGGCAGGGATGTGATTCCATTTTGGCGGCACCCTTGGTGCTCGACTTGGTTCGATTCACCGAACTAGCACAACGGAACGGCGAATTTGGCGAATTGGGATTTCTATCCAGTTTTTTCAAATCGCCACAAGGTACAGCTGAACAATCGTTTGCGAATCAATTTGAAATGCTGGTTGATTGGACGTCGAAACAGCGTTCCATCTCAAACAGCTAATTTTTGAAGTTTAAACATCCACTGGATAAAAAAATGTCAACTGCGAAACCTCAGGCACTTGAATTTGTAACTCGACATTGGAACGACGCCGAAGCTGAAAAATTATCGCCGGTGGACCGTTTGGTTTATCGGTCCAATTGCCTGGGACGTGATCAGCGAATCACAAACACTGGCGGGGGAAACACATCCTCCAAAATCGAAGAGACCGATCCATTGACGGGTGAAACTGTCGATGTGCTGTGGGTCAAAGGCTCGGGCGGCGACCTGCGTACATCCAAAGCAGAAAACTTTGCGTCGTTGTACATGAACAAGTTGCTTTCGCTGATTCCAATGTACGAAAACAATCCGGAAAAAGGGCCGAAGACTCCCGCTGAGGATTCGATGGTTGGGTACTTCCCCCATAGCACATTCAATTTAAACCCTCGTGCTAGTTCTATTGATACGCCACTGCATGGATTTCTGCCGGCCCGTTTTGTCGACCATATGCACCCAAACAGCGTGATCGCGATTGCAGCCTGTGACCGAAGCCGTGAATTGACTCAAGAGATTTTCGGCGATGAAGTTGGCTGGGTCCCTTGGCTGCGACCAGGTTTTGAACTTGGCCTGATGATGAAAAATGAAGTTGAAAAAAATCCAAAGTTAAAAGGCCTCGTGATGGGGCAACATGGCTTAATCAATTGGGCTGACGATGACCGAGAGTGTTACGAGTTGACGCTGGAACTGATTGAGAAAGCGGCGCAGTACATTGAATCCAAGGACAAAGGGAAGGATACGTTTGGCGGTCAAAAATATCAAAACTTGAACGAAGCGGATCGCGACCAACTGCTCGTCAAACTGTTGCCATGGCTTCGCGGGCAGGTATCCCAGCAGAGCAAGTTCATCGGAACGGTGGAGACCCGTGACGAAATCATGCGTTTTGTCAATTCAAACGACGCTTCTCGGTTGGCAGAATTGGGAACCAGTTGCCCTGATCATTTCCTCAGAACAAAAATCAAGCCGCTTTACGTCGACTGGAACCCTCAAATCGAATCCCTCGACGACCTGAAAACAAAATTGCTCGCAGGAATGGAAAAATATCGAAAGGACTACGCATCGTATTATGAAGCGTGCAAACACAGCAATTCACCAGCGATGCGAGATCCCAATCCTACCGTGATTCTCGTCCCTGGTGTGGGAATGATCGCGTGGGGAAAAAATAAAAGCGAATCTCGCGTTACCGCTGAATTTTACAATTGCGCTGTCGAGGTCATGCGCGGGGCCGAGGCGATGGGGAATTACATCGCTCTTCCAAAGCAAGAAGCGTTTGACATTGAATACTGGTTGCTAGAGGAGGCGAAACTCAAACGAGCCCCAGCCGAAAAAGAATTCTCGCGGGACGTGATTCTTGTTGTCGGGGCAGGCAATGGAATTGGTCGACAAACCGCATTGCGAGTCGCTCGCGAAGGTGCTCATGTTGTGTGTGCTGACCTCAATGCAGACGCGGCGCGCGACATTGCAGAGGAATTAACTAAAGTCTATGGGCAGGGTATCGGCGTTGCGGGGTCGGGAGTTTCCGGATGTGGCCCTGCCATTTCAATCGATGTCGATATCACATCACGCGAGTCCATTCGCAAACTAATCCAGCAAACCATTTTGGCATATGGTGGAATTGATCGAATCATTGTCACGGCAGGAGTGTTTATCGCTCCTGACCAAGCTGGGAACCTGAGTGACGACAAGTGGCAGTTGACGTTTGACGTCAACGTTCGCGGTAGCTTCAATGTTGTGGACGAATTTCGTAGCGTGCTGAAGGAACAAAACCTCCCAGCTTCGATTGTGCTTACAACCAGCGTCAACGCCGTTGTACCCAAGAAAGGTTCGTTGGCCTACGACACATCGAAGGCCGCGGCAAATCATCTTGTACGGGAACTTGCCATTGAACTTTCACCTCTGGTTCGAGTAAACGGAGTTGCTCCGGCGACCGTCGTCGAAGGCAGCACGATGTTCCCGCGAGACCGTGTAATCTCTTCGTTGACGAAATACGAAATCGCTTTTTCCGACAACGAGTCCGACGACGAACTCAGGTCCAAGCTGGCGAATTTCTATGCCCAACGAACACTCACTAAAAAACCGATTACCCCCAAAGATCAGGCCGAAGCGATTTGTTTCCTGGCCAGTGAACGTTCTGCGAAAACGACGGGTCAGATAATTAATGTCGATGGCGGACTACACGAAGCTTTTTTGCGATAACCAGGATGTGTGAAGAGTTCGCTCGGTAGTTAAATTGAGCCTGGAATCTCGTGATTTGAATCGATTTCGCTTCCAGGATCTTTATGAAACGTATATTTGACGATCGAGAAGAGTTTGGAAGTTCTTAAAAAATGACCGATGCTGAACTGAGCTGTAATCGTAAACAAGTCAATCTCGCGTTGAAATGCTGGTATTTGACTGGCGCAACAGCGGGAGGAAAAACGTCTGTCAGTCTCATCCTGGCAGAGAAGCTCGGTGCTGAGATCGTTTCCATGGATTCCATGGCGATTTACCGCGATATGGACATTGGGACCGCCAAGCCGAATCGTGACCAACGAAATCGAGTGGTTCATCACTTGATCGATATTGTTTCCCCGAATGAATCGTTTAGCGTCTCGAAGTATCGCGACTCGGCACTACAAAAAATCGACGAGAGTCGCGAACGTGGAAAAAACGTTCTGTTTGTGGGCGGTTCGTCGTTGTATCTGAAGGCGTTGGTTCGTGGACTGTTTGACGGGCCGCCAGCTGACTGGAAATATCGCGAACTGCTGGAGGAGGAAGCTGACGAAATGGGCGACGAGGCCCTGATGCAACGTTTGAAGGTGTTTGATCCGGTTACGGCACACAAACTTCACGTCAATGATCGCCGCCGTATTGTCCGCGCACTTGAGGTCTTGCATTTGACCGGCAAGCCAATTAGCCACTGGCAAATGGAATTCGACTATGCTCATCGCGCCGAGGAATGCAGAGTCTTTGCTATACGGCATCCTCGGCCGATCTTGCATGATCGCATCGCAAATCGTGTCAACTGGATGTATGAATCGGGACTGGTCGACGAAGTAAAAACGATTCTTGATCGCTACCAATCACTTTCACAAACGGCGGCGCAGGCAGTTGGGTATTGTGAAGTCATTGAGCACCTCGATGGTAAGCGTACTCTGGCCGAAGCGCGGGAGCAGACCTTGATTCGAACCCGGCGTTTTGCTCGTCATCAAGAAACCTGGTTTCGAGGTCTTTCCGAGGTCGAATTCGTCGATATCGTAGGGCAAGAAACCGCAGAACAAACAGCCGATCGGATCCTGCAAACTGGCATGGGCCGAAATTCGGCGGGCCTGTTCGACAACGTCAAAACCTGAGATATTACGTGTTCGGTGACTTTTAGAACCGGCGTTGTTAAATCAGCTTTCAGTCGCCTTGTAGAATCTTAATCAGATACAGGATTGATACCTTTGTTGCGCACTCATACATGCGGTGAATTGACCGCAAAAAATGTTGGTGAAACGGTTACGCTTTGCGGTTGGGTCGAACGCGTTCGGGATTTGGGACAAAGCAAATTCGTGATCTTGAGAGATCGATATGGCAAGACACAAACGGTACTGCCGCCAGATGCAAGCGAGGAATTGTGCAATGTCGTCGCTGGTCTGAAACAGGAGTTCGTGATTTCTGCAAAAGGTGTCGTTGGGCATCGTCCTGTGGGCCAGACGAATCCGAATATGTCGACTGGAGAAATCGAAATCAATTTGACCAACGTCGAACTGCTCAATGCCTGCAAAACACCACCGTTCTTGCCGTCGTCGCCTGACGTGCCAAGTGAAGAATCGCGGCTACAATATCGCTTCCTCGATCTGCGGCGCGAATCAATGCAGCAGGCTCTGTTTCTACGTAGCCAGATGACCAAGAAAATCCGTGACTACTTCGAAGACCACGGCTTCATTGACATTGAAACACCTATTCTTGGGCGAAGCACCCCCGAAGCGCACGGGATTACTTGGTTCCCAGTCGTGTTCATCCAGGACAATTCTACGCTCTGCCGCAATCACCCCAGATCTACAAACAATTGATGATGATTGCTGGATACGATCGCTATGTTCAAGTTGCCCGCTGTTTCCGAGACGAAGACCTTCGAGCGGATCGGCAGCCAGAGTTCACTCAGCTTGATATGGAAATGTCGTTTGTCGATGAAGACGACATCATGGGGATGATTGACGGGTTAATGCAAAAACTCGCCAAGGAAATTCTCGATATTGATCTGCAAATTCCATTGCCTCGAATGTCCTATGACGAGGCGATGATGCGATTCGGTCACGATGCTCCGGATCTGCGATTCGGTATGGAAATTGTCGATTGCTCGGACTGGGCTAAGACCGTCGATTTTCGAGTCTTTCGAGGAACGGTTGACGCGGGAAATTTTGTTCGAGCAATCAATGTCAAAGGTGTCGCAAAGAGTTTTCGCGTAAACGCATCGACGAATTGACCACTTTTGTTCAAGGTGACTTCGGAGCCAAAGGCCTTGCCTGGATGCGATTTGACGACGAAGGCTGGGGAGGACCGATTGCAAAAAATTTCTCGGACGAACAATTGCGCGAACTGGCCAAAATTGCGGGAGTGGAAATTGGCGATGTCATGCTGTTTGTCGCCGACAATTGGGAAACAACCTGTCGAACGCTGCATGGCCTACGACGCAGGTTAGGCGCCGAGTTGAAATTGTACGACCCAAAATCGATGAATTTCTCGTGGGTAGTTCGTTTTCCAATGTTTGCCAAAGACGAGGAAGAGAATCGCTGGGCGGCGATGCATCACCCGTTCACGGCACCGCTCGACGAAGACCTTGCCAATCTGGAAAGCGATCCGGCGAGCGTTCGTGCAAAGGCGTACGACTTGGTGATCAACGGATTCGAAGCCGGCGGTGGCACGATTCGGATTCACAACGACGAAATACAACAACGTGTATTCGCCTTACTCGGAATGGATGCCGCTGAAGCTGAACATCGCTTCGGATTCTTGTTGAGTGCACTGCGATACGGCGCACCGCCGCATGGAGGAATTGCGTTGGGCATCGACCGCTTGGTCATGTTATTTGCTGGGTTGGACAATATTCGGGATTGCGTAACATTTCCCAAGACAACTCGGGCACAGGATTTAATGACCGATGCCCCAAACGTGGTCGACGGAAAACAATTGCGCGAGCTGGCGATTGAAATCTCGAAACGCGAGACTTCTTGAATTTTTTTGTAGCAGTCGCTGGAAAATTCGGCAAACAAAAAAGGGCTTGGATTGCCAAGCCCTAAATAGTTTGTTGTCGAATATTCTCAACGGATCAACGGATTCCAGCGGCCCTGCCTTGACCTGCGAATTCCGCAACGACTTTCTCAACAAATTGTTGTTTGTCGGAACTATTACCAGTTAGCAAGAGTGAACCACCACCGTTCAACAATTCATCTAATGCAGCCTGAGCTTTGTCCATGCTCAAAAGGTCTTTTCGAAAATAACCCATGACCTCAACAGCTGCTCGCAATTTATCTTGCGGGTCTTGCAAAATCGAATCGACTCGACTTTCAACAACTTCAGGTGTTAGGACTGGTAGGTCAGCCCCACGCAAATTTGTATCGATGTACTCTTGAAAAAGCTTGTCCAGCGATTCTTCGACGGGATCGTCGCTTCTGCTGTTTTCGCGTTCCTCCATAACTAAGGAGTTACGGAGCGACTTGGTTTTCGCTAATTCTTCGTCGGGCTTGTTCGGATCGTAAACCTTTAGTGCGGTTTGGGAAAAGAACTTTTTGCGACTCTCAATTACCTTAACTTGGAAAATCAAAACGGCGTCCAAATTCATTTTTTTCGCTCGCTCGAGAAGATCTTCCTCCTTGCCCTCACCAACGCACATAACCCCTGGCATCAATGTTCCTAAGACATTTGGTGCGGGTTCGGACGCATCACTTGTAGAATTAAACTTATCAAGCAAGTTAGATGACGAGTCACTTCCCGAACCACCCTCGCTATCAATTTGAGGTGGGCCGCCTTGGTTTCCTCCTCCACCGCCACCACCACCAGTGGCTGCCGATGGCAAGTTTCTACGCGAGCGTGCCCGGTCGACAGCACTAACGGGTCGTTGCGCCGCCGGCCCTCCTAGTCCAGCCCTTTCAGGCATTTCTTTTAGAATTGCCCCAAAGTATCCCTCTCCCCCCGTTCGACGATCATTCATTCGTTTGTAAAGACGTTCAATGTAATCCCCGGTGTAGTAGAGCAACATTCCTGCCGGAACACTTGTGTCGACTTTGGAATAGATCGAGCTACTCCCGGTTGATGATGCACCAGTCGATCCCCCACCAGCGCCGAACGTAGGGTCGCCAGATCCGGAAGCAGTAACACTGTCATCCAACTCATCGCCAATCAGAGGCGGAATACCGGAAAAATCTTTGTCTGGCCGATAACTGACTCCGATTCCCCATCGGAGAAAAACCCTTGGTTGAGATAGTGAGCCATACCATCGCAATGGATATTTGTCGAACGCTGATTCGTTTAACAACATTTCTCCGTATAGCATTGTGGTTGCTTCTTGCTCTTTTCCCTCGGCAAAAAGCGATTTGGCTCTGTCGATAAATGAGTTGCTGGTAGAGGCCATCCCCGTGCCTTGGCTAGCCGCGTTTCCAAACCGATTGTTGGAGCCAGCCGGATTTCCACCAGGCACAGCAGCTTGGGGGAGGTTCCTACCGGGTCTGCTGGAGGAAGCACTCGAACTGGATCCAGGTTGAGGAAAAAGTGCACCAAAGCCGGTTACTGATGGTAAATTACCACCAAAGTTGTTTCCGCCAGTATTGGTTCCAGCCAAACTCCTGCCATTGTTGGTTGCGCGCCAGCAGCTCCACCTTGAGGAAAAAGCCCATTTGCCATTCCGCCCAAACTGGGAGCGCTGTTTGAAGTCGGCGTTCGAACAGGATTTCCGCCTGGCAACCCAACTGCCGGGAGATTACGACGTTTGGGGTTAAACGCCACAGCACCAGGGTTAACCTGTCCGCCAGCATTTCCATTTGCTGCTGGCTGTTGTGGAGCGCTCCGCCAGGCACCCCTACTGCCGGCAGATTCCGCCCCTTGGCCGCTTGCTCATCCGCAACACTATTGCCGCCCGTATTTGCCGTGTCGGCCGGTGTATTTGAGTTTACATTTACCGCAGCACCGCCAGCACCACCGCCGTCATCGCAGCCAGAAAACGTAATCGCCAAAAAAACAAAACCAAGGAACGCGCAGTGTTTAATCATTTTCATTGGATCCACCTGAGAATCGTTCCTCAACGCTATTCGCAAACAATTAGAAACGCTGAGTCAACTGTCATTCCCGTTTATTCTAAAGGGAACTTGTGGAGAATACCAGCAAATTGAACGCGGTTTGATGTATTTAGTCCGCGTGGCATCTCCATGAGTCGTCGGGCTAAGCTCCATTTGACACCTTACCAATGGAACATGGTGAATCCATTAACGAACGCAAAAAGCTCACGCGGTTGATGCGTCCCAAACGCAAAAAGCCAATAACCAAATTGGTCGCTGGAAACGGCTAAGCCCAACCCACAAAAAAGGCACCTCACAATTTGCAAGGTGCCTTTGGAATTCATGTTCTTGAGGAACCGAATTAGCTGTGTCGACGACGTCGTACCAAGCCCAATCCGCCGACTGCAAAGATCGCCAGAACGCCAGCTGTGGTCGGCTCTGGAACAGCCCCGCCACGGATGAAGATTGGTCGCTGCGGACCACTCCACTTGGGCCATGAAGGTCGTGAACCACCGCCAGTTTTGTCAACAAAACCCTCGTTAATACCTTTAACGGCATATCCAAGGTCGGCGAATGAACCCCAAGTTGTTTCAGAAACAAATTTGCGATCCGGACCATCTGGCGTCCCATCGATTGAACCGTCAACGTAGCCAATCATGAGTTCACTACGATTCAGGTTAGGTTGATTGAAAAACGGGTCGAACAGATCCCAGTGCGACAATGCAGTACCCGGGCCGCCAGTTTGATCAATTGGAACAAATGGAGCTACTGCATTTCCTGACTCTTTACGATATGCCCGCAATCCATATTTTCCAATGTACTGAGTAACTCCCTGTCGGGTTGTTCCCAACAAATCATTCTGACTCCAAAGACTCCCCAGGCCCATTGCGTGAGCCATTTCGTGCTTGATTACATCCATCAAACTGCCATTGGCCAACATGTCTGCCAAGTCGGCATTGTCGAATTGCATCATGGATCGACGTGCGACCGCGTAGTTCTTGGCTGGCCGAGTCGATCGATAGGTCACGACGTCGGTTGGGCCCGCTTGCCCCAAAACTCCACCAGAACCGTCAATATCGGCTGTTGTTGCTGTGATTTGAAGTTTGGTTAGTTGGTTACGAAGTATCCGTGGAAGCGATTTGCTGTACCCAATGATCCGAGATTCCCAAAATGCTTCTGCACCCAGGAAATAGCTTTGGTACGGTGCCGCGACTCCACTGACGTCGACGTCCATAATGTCAGCTTTCGACGTCGCAGGTGAGATGGCAATTATTGCCAAGACTAACAAGCTCCATCGAGAAATTTTTCGAAACATCTGTTCCCTCGTAACTTTTCTATTCTTGGTAAATCGGTAGCTGTAGAACGTCGGCAGGTTCCGAATTAAGCTCGGAAAAAATGATTTGCCATCTATTAGGTTAGTCATCTCGGCAAATCGCAACAAGCAATTTTGCGGATTCAGTTGAGTTTTCCGGAGAAAAATCTTACCCATCTCACCGAAACAACCGTCAAACGCTAGCGATTTCGAGTGATTTTATCGATATGTTCGGAAGAATTCGGTTTTCTTGTTCAACCCTTACAATCGAGCCATCCGATACTAACTTTCGAGAGAAAACCGGAAAACGGTTACTTCCGGATTGGTTGCAAAATCAAACTTGCTGGGAAAACGCAATGTCTCTGATGAAATGGTGGATTTCTGTTGTTGTTTTATTCGTGGGTGGGGCGTCCGTAGCCCAAGCCCAGGTGAATGTCCCCAGTGCGCGATTTTCACCAGTTCAAGTCCAAGAAGCCGAAAACACTCGGCCGTTTGCGGAGCCGGGCGTTTTTGACTACGACGGTCAAATGTTTGCTCCGGTCGAATTCACAAATTTCGAGGAAAGGGCCCCAACTTCTGGCCTGTATGCTACGGTCGATTAGACGTACCTGAGCATTTCTCGAAGCGGTTTGCCCGACCAACTACCCGAAGACGTATTCGATACAGAATACCCCGTCGGTAACGACTACATGTCTGGCAACCGTTACGAACTTGGGATCATGAGTAAGGCAGGAAACGGTTGGGGCCTGATCTACGAAAGTACGAAAGGTGTCGCATTTTCCGGCGGCCAGGACTACCAGATTTCAAATCCATTCCTGATCAACACGATTGTTTCACATGTCGAATTGAACCGTACCTTCCGACAGGCATTGTCACAAGGTGGTTATTTCGAGCCATACTTTGGTATAGCCTATGTGAACATTTCAGACCGAACGCTTGAGGACACATCAGTCGTTGTCGGCGGAGCGGCTGGCCAAAACCGTTTCAAGCAAAACGCATCGAACAGTGCGATCGGTGCCCACGTCGGTGGTCGTTACAGTGTCAATCGTGGTCGTTTCCGCTATTCGGCGGATGGCTCGATGGCTGCAATGTACAACCATCAACGTTATTTCGCAGAGGACCTGTTGTTTATTGGTCAGACAGTTGGTGTTTCTGAATTGTATGACACGGATCAGTCGTTTGTTCCAGCATTCGACGGCCGCGTTGAGGTAGCATACATGTTGACTCGCGACGTCGGAATTCGTGGCGGTGCTCAGATGTTGTACATGTGGGACGGAATTGCACGAAGCAATAACCTGACCACAGGTCTCAACCCCAACTCAAATCTTGGGATCGGCAGCGGATCGGTTGGCATCTATGACCAATCGACGATCGCGGCAGGATTCACATTCGGTCTGGAGTGGCGACGCTAGATCGATCGCCACAACCAGCCAAGTTTGAAAAATCGAGAAACGACCGGACTCCACCATCCGGTCGTTTTTCATTGCCCATGGCCAATGGCTTGGAACAAGGATTGTTTC
The DNA here is from genome assembly GCA_041399045.1 of Pirellulaceae bacterium. Taxonomy (GTDB): domain Bacteria; phylum Planctomycetota; class Planctomycetia; order Pirellulales; family Pirellulaceae; genus BJ22. The sequence continues at coordinate 360,439 of JAWKTO010000005.1, forward strand.
TTTCGACGGTACGAACATCGTTGACTTTCATGCACCAGATGGTGGGCAAATGCAATGGGGAGGTTTACCCCATGCGGGAATCCTCGATTTAGAGGTCCGACCATTAAGCGATGGATATGAACTCTGGATGTCTTGTGCAAGTCGCGGGATCGAAGTGCTTAAGGTGAAAACAACCGCAAATTAAATTGGTTCCGCTTGGCACGTATCGAACATGCCAGTCTGAACGAAACGTGAGCAACAGAGTCAAAACTCCGCTTCAACTATCTGAAGCGGAGTTTTTTGCTTTCCGCGTCGAATGAGCATAGCCGCATCGGCCTGGCAATGAGACTGAAAACCTTTGGTCGGAAATGCAATTTGCTGCCTATGATCGGCGGCCGCGGAACGTTAACTCTTGGCCAAGGTGAGTCGTATCAAACTCAGCTCGACCGTTTGCCAATTGAAACGCTTGGTGACCCATGACCCAAGTCGACACGGGCCAGCCGGTAAGCGTTTCGCCATGCCACGGGCTCCATTTACATTTCGTTTCCTGACTCGCATTGTCGATCGTTTGCGACAGGTTCATGTCCGCTAGAACCAGGTCAGCATCGTTGCCAACCGCAATGGCCCCTTGCGATCGATCGACCAAACCTTCGCCGGTGCCGCAGAAGTCCACGATACGACTTGCTCCAATGTGCAACGACCACGATTGACTTCGTTGAGCAATAGAGCAAGATAATTTTCAACGGCAGGCAAACCCGATGGGCAACCAGGATAGGGTTGTTGCTTTTCCTCCATCGTGTGCGGCGCGTGGTCCGTTGCGATCACGGTAATTCGACCGTCCAGCAGTGCACGCCAGAGTTCCGCGTTGTCCGCCGCAGTCTTCACGCTGGGATTCATTTTGATCAACGAACCGAGTCGCTCGTAGTCATCGATGTTAAAAAACAGATGATGCGGACAAACTTCTGCCGTGATCAAACCGCTGGGATGGGGCAACAACCTTGCTTCGACTGCCGTCGATACATGCAGGATATGAAAACGATGGTTGTGCCTGACCGCTAGATCGATCGCACGTTTCGTGGCGATCACCGCCGCCGCTTCATCACGCACCAGACTGTGGGCAGCAACATCCGTTCGATCAGCATAGCGCTCTGCGTTGGCTCGGACCGTCGCTTCATCCTCACAGTGCGCACAAATCGGCAAGCTCGTTTCGGCGAAAATCCGCTCCAGCGCCTCTTGCTCGTCGACGAGCAAATTGCCCGTACTCGAACCGATGAAGATCTTGATTCCCGGCGTCCGCTGGGCAGCCTTCAGTTCGTCGATGTTTTCGGGAGTTGCACCCATGTAAAAACCATAATTGACCAACGACCGTGACGAAGCCATTTCCAGTTTTTGGTGCAACGCGTCAACGCTTGTTGTGGTCGGGTTCGTATTTGGCATTTCCAGAAAACTGGTCACACCGCCCTTGGCACACGCGCGCGAAGCATGCTGCAAGTCTTCTTTGTGCGTTAGACCTGGCTCTCGAAAGTGAACCTGATCGTCAATTGCCCCAGGCAACAGATGAAGGCCCGTAGCATCCACCGTTCGATCCGCGCTGACGGACAAACCGTCTCCGATTGCAGCGATGCTGTTTCCGTCGATCAACACATCGGTTTGGACAATCCCCTCAGGGAGCACAACTCGAGCGCTTTGGATTAGCGTTTTCATAGCTCGGCAAATTAATACTTGGCCAAAATCGGAATGACTTCGGTTTGCAAACCACCGGTCACGTGAATCTGGCCATTCGCATCGATAAAGACGTTGATTTCACTACGCACACCAAACTCTGGTAGATAGATGCCTGGTTCCACCGAGAAACACGTTTCCGGCAGTAACAACCGGTCTTCACGTGTTTCCAGGTTGTCGATGTGTGTTCCGTTGCCGTGCGTCTCCTGTCCGATGTTATGGCCCGTTCGGTGCGTGAAGTATTCACCATAGCCCGCATCGACAATCACTTTGCGCTGCATCGTCCGCTTCACCACCAACGATTTCTCGCCCGTTTTCAAAGGCGTCTTTAACAGTCGCAATCGATGCGTCTCGCGCAGCCGCAACGATCTGAAAAATCTTTTCGTATTGCTCAGGAACGGTTTCTCCAACGAATCCGGTTTTAGTCAGGTCCGTATACACGGCACCTGGACGGTCCATCTTCGCCCACATGTCCAGCAAGACGAAATCACCTGCCTTAATTTCACTGTCCGCACCAACCTTCGGTTCGTAGTGCGGATCTCCGGAATGCGGTCCGACGCCGACGATCGGAGGATGGTAAGTCGTCATGTTGTGCGAATGGTAGAAATCCATCACGGCGTTTTGAACATCGGTTTCACGAAGCGTTTTACCGCCGCGCACATGATCAGCGATCATTTTCCACGCGAAGTCAAATGCCTCCTGGTTGAGCTTGTCGGCTTCCAGATGCGATTGCCATTGAGCGTCACTCCAACGTGATTCGAAATACGAAATCAAGTTGCCCGACGATACGACTTCGACACCGCAATCGCGAACCAATTCAACGGTTCCCGCATCGACCCGCGAAACATAAGGGTTGCCAGCTCGAGCCGAATACTCCATTGCGACGTTCTTGCAGCCGGAAACCATCTTTTGCACACCGGCTTCCAGTTCTTGCCAAGGTAGGTAGATCGTTTTCTCACCCGGCAAATGATCGAGAGCAGCAGACTCGATTCGATGAACGAGCTTTTGCGGTTCGCCCTCGGCGGGAATAAAATAGAAAAATCGCCGTGACCCCGCCTGAGAATCCGGGATATCCAGTACGCGCAGTGCCAAAACGTTGCTGCCGCGAAAGTCGTACAGCAACCATCCATCAATTCCAAATTTCTTTAGGGCAGCCTGTATCGCAGCCAAATCGAACATGACGATCTCCAAAAATTTCCGCATTCGGTTTTTGCGGGTGAACTCAACGATTATTTTGGCGTCCAAAACTCAACACATTACCCCATCATGACCCTCTTCGTTACAATTGGGTAGTAGACGTAGCGTCGACGTTTGGGAAAACGAAAAGCGAGCCATACATGATTCGAGCATATCTCCGACCATTCCTTTGGGCCCTATTTGCCTCGGCAGTCCTGATCCCTTCTCCTTCGATCGCTCAAGAAGATGCAGTGGATAAAACGCAGGAAGCCGAACACGCTGAGCACAAGCAGGACAACGAGGGCGAAGCAAAAAAAGACGACGAGGTGCCTTTAATTGAGGCGACTCGCAGTGAAAGCGATGAATTGGGCGCTCGTGAAATTCGCTTCCACCTTTGGGACGACTCGGTGGTTACAGGTGACGTTGGCGTCAATGCAATCCATATTCAAACAAAATTTGGAATGCTGGAGGTGCCAGTTGAGAACATTGTGACGTTCCGCCCCGGAATCAACAGTCTGCCCGGTGTGAAGCAGGAGATTGACGACCTTTTTGAGCAATTGGGAGATCGAGAATTTCAAACTCGAGACCGAGCGAAACGAGCGCTAATGGGTAAAGGCGTCACGTTTCTGGATTACCTGAAATCGCTGGACCCTGGCAACAATGCAGAATTGAAGAAAAACGCTGAAGCCATCATCCAAGCTTTGTCGGAGGAACGTGAAAGCGGGCTTGATGAAACGACCACCAACAATCCCCCAATCGGCAACGAGGACTCGATTACGACTGGTACGTTTACGATCGTCGGTGATATCCAGGAAGAGTCGTTTGCGTTGACGACTAAATACGGGAATTTAAACATCGAATTGAACGCGATTCGTGAAGGTGACCGGGCATTCAACTTTGGTCGCGAAGCGATTCAACGAAGCGTCGACATTGACGCGAAAGCCTTCTTTCAATTGACTCCTGTGGCGACACGCATTCGAATCAACGCGGGCGATCGAATCAAAATCAAGGCTCGCGGCGACGTTCAATGGGCCTCATGGGGCAACGTCAACTCGTCGCCCGATGGAATCACCAATCAAGGAAGCTGGAACTGGATCAACAGCGGTACGCTAACTGCCAGAATCGGTAAATCCACTGACTACATTCATATTGGATCGCGGAATGAATTTGTCGCCAAAACAAGCGGCGAACTCTTTCTGGGAATCGCCATCCAGGACAACTACGCACGCCAAAATGGGTATCAATGGAACGGAAAATACACGGCAGACATTCGAGTTGAGCCGGGAAACACGCCCTAGATTTTCAGTGTTGTTGCGAGAACGGATGCGAGGCTTGTTTGATTCGCCGAATTGAACTTCATAATTTCATGTCGCATTGTCACACGACAATCGACTTGTCCGAGGGACTCACCGTTCTGGTCGGTCCAAACAACTGCGGTAAAAGTGCAGTCGTAACGGCCCTGAAAATTCTCGCGACGAACGACAATTCGACGTTCGTCAAACGCCACGGCGAGAAACACTGTCGTGTCGTCCTGCACATTTCAGACGAAATCGGTGTGGAGCATGTGATTGAGTGGGGACGAAAGTCCAGCCCATATTATGTGATCGATGACGAACGGTTTGATCGTTTGAAAACTGCAGGTATCCCGCAAAAACTGATCGCAATGTTGCGGATGCCGATGGTCGAAGGCGAGGGGGCTACGTTTGATTTGCATTTTGGCGAGCAGAAGTCCCCAGTGTTTCTGATCGATCGACCGGCGTCTCAGGTTGGGCAGTTCTTTGCATCGTCATCCGATGCCGCGTATTTGCTGGCCATGCAACGCATTCACTCTCGTCGAGTTTCCGACGCGAGAAGTGAGGTTGCGCACATTGACGCACGCATCGAGGTCATGAATCGTGAAATCGAATCGCTATCGATTTGTGATTCAATTGAGAGAAACGTAACTACCGTCGAGCGAACGTTCCAAAATCTGTCGAAGCAAAACACATTGGCGCTTGAGTTGAAACGTAGTACCGATCGAATCGAGGGACAACGTCGTCTTGTTTCGTTAACAACTGCAAGCGAAGGAACTCGCGACGCTGCAAACGCCTCCCCAAACGACCGATGTTTCCGGTCACGTTCAAACACTTTTGGAATGGCAAGACTGCGACGGCTCGATTGAACAGTTGAAAATCCGCGGCGAATCGTTGAAAAAGCTGAAGGAGCTTCCTCGGCAAAACGAAACAACGGAACTGCGGTCAATTGCTTCGCGATTGGCGTCGCAACAGACGCGGCTTCAAAAGCTTCATTGCCTGCACGACGCAATCGTTCCGCTGAAAGACAAGCCGACTCTGTCCGAAACCAGCGAATTGGTAGAACTCCTGAACGAATTAATTGCCGTACACAAACGGGCCCTGTCGTTCGCAGCAATGCTGAATCAACTGAAAACGGTCGAACACGTTCCCAAGGTAAAAGAATCGCAACTCGGCCCGGTCAGCGATCTCCTTGCAGAACAAACCAAGGTGCAAATGCAAATTGTCGCCTTGAAGTCCGAACTGCAACGTGTTGAAAATGAATGGAAAATCGCCAACGAAGCATGGCAAGCCTTCGTCAAACAACATCCCGAGTGCCCAACCTGCGGCGGCAAATTGGACCGAATGCATATTCATGATAAATCCAATGCCCCTTCCCCGGCTGCTCCGCACCGATTCGAACCACATCGACCAATGAAGAATCGTTCGGTTCGAAAGGGGCAAGCATGACCCAATTGGCATTCCAGTTCGACAATCCTCAGGCACAAAACGAAACGCGCGAATACGCTGGTGTCATTTTTGTCGGAGACCCGCACCTTGAGTCGCGGCAACCCGGTTTTCGCAAAGATAACTATCCGCAAACAATCCTGGGAAAACTCGAGTGGATTTTTCAATACGCGCAAGAGAACAACTATTTGCCTGTCTTTTTGGGCGACTGGTTTGAGCGCCCACGTGACAATCCCAATTGGTTGATATCGAGATTGTTGGATCTATTGAATGCAAATCTGGCGTTTACCATTTACGGCAACCACGACTGCGCTGATCCGAAATTGTCGGACGACGATTCGCTTTCCCTATTGCTCAAAGGGAGCAAGTTGACGCTGCTTGGCAAACATCACGGCGATGTACCGAAAACGGAGAGGATCTGGGTTGGCGGACTTGAGCTTGAGTTGGGAGGTTCGAATTACCGGGAACCGATTCCGCGCAAGTGGGACTCAAAAGCATCCGGTGTTATCTGGTTGACGCATCATGACATTGCCGACGACCGCGAAGCCGAACGATTTGGGAATCGACCCAGACCGATTCCGGGTATCGATATGGTTATTAACGGACACATTCATCGAAAATTGGAGCACGTTGAGCGAAGCGGAACAACTTGTTCAATCCTGGAAATATCAGCCGTCGTTCGCGTGCCGAGGGTATCGCCGACCATGTCCCCGCCATCCTGCGTCTAAGAATCGAGGCGGGCAATCCCGTCTGCGATTTCGTTGAGGTGCCTCATGAGCAGGCCGAAAAAGTGTTTCATGAAACTGGTTCTGACGTTCAGGAATCTCCAGAGAGCGGCTCTGTATTTGTCCGCGGCCTTGCAGCTGGAATCTCTTCGAACCCAATCAGGTGCAGGATTGCGAGATTTCTTGCACAAAAACTCAGAGCAGTTTGCCCCCGAAGTCAATGAATATATTGAACAACTGATGAATGAGGTGGTTGATCATGTCGAAGGATAATTCGGATTCCACAATTCAATCGATTGAGGAACTACAGGCGCGATTTGAACGTTTGAACACGCGCCGCATACAAGTTGAAACGCAACTGGAACAAGAACAAAAGCGGCTCGCTGAGTTGAAGGCGGAAGCTAAGGAGCGGTTTGGTACCGACGATTTGAATTCGCTCAAGGAGCAGTTGCAAAAACTGGAGGCCGAAAACGCTCAGAAACGGAAAGACTATCAGGCAAGTTTGGATTTGATCGAACGGGAATTGGCTAAGGTTGAGGACGCGAACCAACCAAAAACTTGATCACAACATTTATTGCGCGTGCGGGACTACAATGGGAACAGGAGACGTACCATTAGCAGGTTGTTATTTCACGAGGGGCGACAGAAGGCGATGGAAATCTTGAACACACGATTGATTGCCGTTGGGATGGCACTAGCGCTTTTGTTTTTGCAACTTGAGGCGTCAATCGCGTTGCAAGAGGATAGCCAAGCGGGAGAGTTGAAGTTTGTTGATCTGAATGAACACGCCGAAATGCAAGTTGTTGTGGATCAAGAGCAAGGGCAATACCTTGGCCACCCGACCACGTTGCTCCTCGAAGACGGCAAGACAATTTTGTGCGTCTATCCCAAAGGACACGGACGCGGTCCGGTTATCTACAAACGTAGTAGCGATGGCGGAAAGACGTGGAGTGATCGATTACCGACGCCCGCAAATTGGGAAACATCCAAGGAGACTCCGACGCTTCATCGGGTTGTCGCACCCAATGGTCGAAAACGCGTGATCATGTTCTCGGGTCTTTATCCAGCACGAATGGCTCACAGTGATGACGATGGCGAAACGTGGTCCGAGCTTGAACCGATTGGCGATTGGGGTGGCATCGTCGTGATGGGGAGTGTTTTTGACTTGAAGACCGGACCCGGACATTACATGGCAATGTTTCATGACGACGGCCGATTTTTAACTGCCGATGGAAAACGAGAGAATCCCGTTCACTTCAAATTATTACAAGTTACCTCGGAAGACGGTGGGATGACGTGGTCGACTCCACGCGTTGTTTTGGAAGGAAGTCGTATGCACTTGTGTGAGCCGGGTGTGATTCGAAGTCCTGACGGCGCGACACTCGCTTGTTTGTTACGTGAGAATCGACGCGAGTCTCCTTCGCAAATTATTTTTTCAAAGGACGAAGGGGCAACATGGACCGAGCCACGACCGTTGCCGTTTGATTTGTGCGGTGACCGTCATACTGGCAAATACAGCCCTGATGGTCGATTGCTGATTTCGTATCGACGAGTTTGCGTGAATGGCGAGTCGTCCCCGGTCGATGGTGATTGGGTTGCCTGGGTTGGGACGTTCGAGGATTTGGAAAAGGGTTCGTCAGGCCAATACTTGCTGCGACTCAAGGACAATACGAAGGGGAGAGATTGTGCGTATCCCGGAGTGGAAGTTCTGCCCGATGGAACGTTCGTAACCACAACGTACGGCCACTGGGTCGAAGGTGAGCAGCCATATATTTTGTCAGTCCGTTTTGATTTGAAGCAAATCGATGCGCTGGCAGAAGAAAATTGATTTTCGCGTATCCGGTGCATTCAAGTGCATTCAAGATTGTAATACTCGACTGGGCTTCGGACGAGGCAACGAGTCCCAATGTTGCTTGAATCTGTTATCGGTAGTGGACGAGGCTACGAGTCCCGATGGTGCCTGTCCATTCAACATCCCGTCGCGGGACTCATAGCTTCGTCCACTACTGATGGTGTTGGTCAAATATTGAGGACACACTTGCTGGCGCCGCGGGCTTGTATGACCGGAGTGCGGCGGTGTCGCTGTTGTTTCGTTTTCAAACCGACGCAACATCGGGGCAAGCCCGATTGGGGCGCAGTGCAAGCCGAAAATATGCCGGCACGTCACCGGGCTTCGCGACAAAAGCAAAAAGGGTGAGCCGACAAACGACTCACCCAATAAGATTCGCAAAAATTGGAGCGACTTCTAAATTCGAAGCCTCTAGGTCGAGAATTAACCACCTGCATTTGGTTTGACGATATCCAACAATTCGACTTCGAAAATCAAAACTTCATTGGGGCCGATCGGTCCACTACCGTTGGTGCCGTAGCCCAGTTCTGATGGAATCACCAATTCGATTTTGTCGCCAACATGCATTTGCTGAAGACCTTCCGTGAAGCCGCGTATCAAACCGCCAACCGCAAATGTCGCCGGGCCACGCTCCAACGATGAATCGAACACTTTTCCATTGACCAACTGACCTTTGTAATGAACTTTGACTTGCTCGGTCGGCATTGGCTTCGCTTCGCCTGTCCCTTTGTTGAGATAGCGATACATCACGCCGCTGTCCATTTTCACGACACCCTCGTTTTTCGTGGGATATTCCTGCAGGAATTTTTCCCCAGTCTCTGCATTGGCCATCGCTTCTGCTTCGAATTTCTTTTGCATTCGACCATCAATGACCTTGCTGAATTCCATCATCAATGCCTGAATCTCTTCCTGGGACATCGCAGGTTTGTCCATGACCAAACCGTCGTTCATTCCTTTCATCATTTGCTCCATATCAACTTCGACGCTCTGTGCCTTGAGCTCATTGGCAAAGTTAAACGCGAGCAGGTAGCAGGCCTTTTGATCTAACGTCAGTTCTTGTTGTGTGGCGGCTTCCTGTGCCATCCCGACTACGTTCCATGACAAGCAGGCAATCGTGAGCAGCAAACCAACTTTCAATTTCATCTCAAACAATCCTTTCCTCAAATCCAGCTCACGATCACAAACCGATGTGATGTCATGCCGAGTTTTTTGTTTCAAAAGCAAATTTCATTGAAGCACTGGGAATTCGCCGTTCATCATTCTACCAACACGGTTTTTTCGAACCATGCCTGGCAAACTAAATTGGGGGGACTTGGATAATTGCTATTCCACGGCAACGCCGGAAAGCCAGTAGATGGCAAACGTCGCCAACCAATGGTCACCTTCGTAATGCCCACTAAACACGTAGGACATTCCAACATTTCCATGAGCGGCGGAGGCCTCAAGCAATTGTTTGCGGCGCGGATCGCTTTGGGGCAAGGCGTTCGCGATGCCATTCAAACACCAGGCACGTGACAGATCAAGGCCCGCCAAATGGACAAGTTTTCCATCCGTCACATCACTGACAATCACCGGCTCTAGCAGATTTCCCGAATCGCCAGCCGACAATTTCGGCAAAAATCCATCGAGCCATTTGGCAAACTCCTGCTCACTCAATACGCGCCGCATCGTGTCGGCTTCGTTCCAACAGGAAGAAAAGAAATCATGCCCCGAAGGCTCGTAACGGGCTGGATAGTCGGTGTCGCTCAAATAAAAATCACGAGCACGTGAAACCAGAAGCTGCTCGAATTCTTCGTTTCAACTTGACGCGTAGTCAATCAGCGACCGAGCCGCAAAACCCGTGTCGTGATGTTCTCCAATGCGAATTGATAGCTGAGTTTAGGAGATACTCGGTGGCATGGCCTACCAGGACGTCTTCGAGTGGGCGAAGGTTCTCGCGCCAGCGCTTGGCGTCGGTGTCGCTCCAGGTTTCAAGTTCAACGATCATGCGCAGGTACCAGGCCCACCCGTACATGCGTTCAAACGACTTGTTGTCTTTTTGCGCAAACAGCTCGGCCTCTTTTGCAATGTTCTCCTGAGTGAGATGACGCTCGAGAACCTCGCGCACTGCCGACTCGCGTTCGTTGCCTGGGTAGAGCTTCAGCAGCCGAATCATCATCCAATGACCATGTACGCAACTGTGCCAATCAAAACTGCCATAAAATGCCGGAAACATCTCGCGGGGACGAACAACAGACGCTTCGTCCGAATAGACAACGCCAGGTTTGTTCGGAAACTCGGTGTCGATGTTCTTAAGGGCCAAATCGTAAAACATCGTCACTTGTTCGCTTGTCAGCTGTTCGCCCATTTTGGGTAACGTGACGACATGTTCCTGACTGATTCCCGACTGAATGGTCACAAGCCAGACAAGTCCCAACGAATTCCAGAATATACGATTCAACGTAAGCCTCACAGTTTGTTCATGACAGTTTGAGACCATTGAGCATTGGTCGTTTGGCCATTATCGGGTGCAGCGTAAAGCGATTACAAGACACCTATGAAATCGACTCGTCGTTTTTCCAATGGGAATTATCGCACAAGGATAGGGCAAGGTCGGGTGAGAGCGTCGATGGGCTATTCGCCTTGAATCTTTTCAAGGTGTTGAACCTGTCCTCGAACATTGTCGAGGTCCGGGTTAATGTCGAGCGCGAGGCGGAAACTCTCGAGAGCGGCTTGGACGTTGTCCAACTGCAGGAACGCATTGCCCATGCCAACGACGGTGAGAAAATGATAACGATTTAAAAAGACCGTTTCTTGCGCGTAGTCGATGGCGCGGTCGTACTCGGATAGTCCAAAACTGGCGATCGCTCGTTGATTCCAAGCCTCGGCCAAATATCGATTATCTTCGCACAGCTGCTCGGCCAAATCGAGTGCGACGTGAAACTGACTCCGTTGATTCAGTCGGGTGATTCGCCGCAACGTACTTTGTTCCATCGGGCCGCCGCTACGCGACCAAATCTGTCGCAAACCATGATCGGCCAGCATGCGAACCGCTCGGTCACCGTCTCGCAAACATCGCCCCATCGTTTCATTCGAGGTCATATCCCCCAGGAAACCAATGGCCAGTGATGCCGCACGTCGAGTCAAACGCTGACCGTAAAGTGCAAGGCGATGCAATGTTCCTATGCAGTAAACCTGCGTCGTGGAGCAAATGAAGCGCGCGGAGTTTTCGTCACGCAAAAACTGCTGATAGAATCTGTCCAGGATTGGAGTGCGGACAAACTCCATTGACATCGACAAACTCCGAACAAACGATGAAACTAGTACAATCGGTCGAAACCATACGTAGCCGAACCGCAATTGGCTCAACGAAGATTTGAGTTTAATTGCCACGGGAAAGGACCTCAATGAAGCAAACTGGCAAATGCTCCAAAAATCGCTTGGTTTACGCTGTCATTTTTGGAAATGGCGCAAACCGTACCGGTTATGCCAATTGGTTAACCCCCATTTCGTTACGGATTTTGACTACCGCTTTAATTCTCTCAATTTTTTGCGGCAAGCTGGCGGCGCAACCAAGTTGGGTGACCGGAAAACAATTCGAATTCAACTTACGCGAAAACTACCTTTCCGCGCGTTTTGATGGCGGGCGATTTCGTGACCAAATTCAATTGGTCACCAGGAATTCCAAGGTCGCGATCTGGATCGATCGTGAAGTGAACCCGGAAACGTCACTTGAGTTGCAAGTCGAAGCAGCGAATATGGAACAAATCGCTTGGTTAGCTGCAGAGCGAAACCACGCTACCGTCTATATCTGGAATGATCTGCTCTACATTGGCCCGGCCGAAAAGGTTGCTAGGCTCACGGACCTGCGCGCGTCGCTTGCCGAGTCGCTGCAGAGGGTCGCGGCTGGACCGCGAAAGAAACTCGGCGAACCAATTGCCGTTTCGTTTCCGAGGTATACGGCCATTGTGCCGTGGCTCAAGGAATTTGTCGTCGAGCACGATGTGGCGATTCGCAATCTGGATGACATGCCCTACGACGTGTGGGACGCGATTGATACACCGGAGATTCCATTGGTCGAACTGATCGCATTGATTGCCATCGGATTTGATCAATGGCCAGAAATGCATGACGATGGCTCGATCGAGTTACAGGCCATCGACTATGCTACCGCGAAATCGTCCTTTGAATTTGCACCCAAATCGGCTGGCGTTGACATGGGCGAATTTGCAGAACGCTTTGGCAAGGACTCAATTAAGAAAAATGGAAAGGCGGCGCGAATTGTCGGTAGTCAGGACAATGTGATCGACATGATGCGGTATGTAGCATTTGCGAAGAGTCCACGTCCGGTCAAGAACAATGCCAAGGCAGAAACTCGATTTTCGCTGACGACGAGCGCCAGTCGCGGGCAATTGCTCGCCACGGTTGCCTCGCAAAAGGGATTGACGCTAGAGTACTCGCGAGATTCGATCGAGTTTTTGAACGCGACGATCAAAGTGGATTTGCAAAACGTAACGTTGGACGAGGTCCTCGAGGCAGCAGTCGAGGGCTCAGCGCTGACATGGCGGATTGAAGACAATAAACTGATGATTGAAAAGTCAAATTAGCTGAGCGTCGTTTCGAGAACATTCAACGGACGGTAGTGGACGAGGCTACGAGTCCTTGAGTATAGAAACCGTGGGACTCCAGCCTCGTCCACTACCAAAAATTTCGGTTAACTACCAACAAATCATTTCCAGCAACCATGTCCAACTTGAACACATCATCGAAATCCCTGAAATCCAAAGTTCTTTGATCGTCATTATCGTTTTGATACTCGCCTACCATTTTGGCCGACCGAGTCTGGAACAAATGCTCGGAATGAAACTCCCGGCGTTAACAGGTGACAATTCGGCTGAGGTCGCAAGTGAAAAGGACGGAGGGGGCGATTCCTCAACAAACAGCTCAATGGACTCGGCGAAGAGCTCTTCAACGCCAAACATGTCCTCGAAACCGAATGATTCATCCGAATCCAAATCCAAATCGGCATCCAGCAAATTTGAGTTGACCCCAGCTGGTGGCCAACGATTGCGATCGCCAGCGGGACTGATCTACGACATGGGGCCAGGCGGGGAGCATCGCGTCGATCACGTGATGGCTCATGCCACTGACAATCCGCAACGGCCGGTTCATAGCGTCTTCAATGGCGATCGTAATGAGATTTTGGCCATGATCGACGAAGCATATACGATGATCAAGAACGGTGATCGCAACGTCAAAAAACAAAAAAGCGATGATTACAAGGATCGCTTTGAGTACACGATCAAAATGAACAAGGACGTCGGCTACAAGGGTGGCCGGAATGGCAAACGTGACAACTATCCGAAACTCCGTAGCCTTCGGCTCATTCTCGAAAACGACCGTGTCATTACCGCCTATCCTTATTAACTGTTTTTTGTCGAGTCAAACAAATACTCCATGAACATACTGTTTCACGTCAGTTCCGATTTGATGATGGCCTCGACGGTCCGAATTGCCGCACAACAAGCAAATTTGCAATACGTTAATGTGCCAAAGTTTCCCGGTTTGGATGAACGAATCGCCAGTTGCACCGACCATTGGGCGCTTGCGGTTGATTTGCAGACGCCAAACATCGACCTGGACGCATTGCGTGACATCGTCGAAAGGAATTTGGTAGCCGACGATGGCGATCGATCCGTCTGGCTTTACGCCCAGCATGTCAACGAAGAACTGCTGGCGAGAGCTCGTTTGATTCCAGGTTGTTCTGTCATGACACGTGGCCAATTTTATCGCCAAATCGCGGGGTTGCTTCAGGCGTCGTAGGAATTCCAATACAGAGGCAATTGACCGTTTCAATACACCTGCCCCCGAATCAAAAACGTGTGCGAGTCTAAGCCCCAAGTTCACTGAGCCGAGCCGTCTCAAACTAGCCATCCAATAGAACTGCTGGAATGATGAACAATTTCCTCAGACAGATGCTGCGAAGTCCCAGACACCTATTGGTCTTGGACTTCTTTGGTGCATTGGTGACATCAGGGATCACTGCGAGTTTGCTCGCAACGGAAATCGTTCCGACGGGCCTGCCGGTCACTTTGCTAATTGTGATGGCGATGATTGCAGCCGGATACGCGGTTTATGATCTGGTGAATCTTGTTCGCCGTTCCAATATCAGGCGTGCGCTGTTCAACGATCGCTGCGTTGAATGCCATTTATGCATTGATTGGGGTGACGTCGCTTTTGGGTCTGTATGCATGGTTTGACTGCTCTGGGGATGGACTTATTTTGGCTGTGAAGCATGCCTTTTGCTCGGCATTGCGTGGTGGGAGTGGCGAATTGCGAGCACATGCCAGCAGCGTGCATGAGTAAATTCAGCTGCCAAAGCGGAACCCGCATTTAGAAGCCAACGTGCACAAACACCAATGTTGCAAAACGGTTGGATCATATCGTTGGCAATGTAACCCCCGACTTCAGAAACTTCATGATCAATCCGAATTGGATATCGTTGTCGGTGATCACGCCTTGCAAGTGTTCTGGAATCGGCAGGTGTACGAAATGTCCGCTACCGGGAGCTACCAGAGTGGTTTTTCGTTTTTTGTCGAGTAACGTTTCGATCTCAAAAATATGATTGCCTGACGGCGTCATTAATTCGATGGAATCGCCAACCTCGAACCGGTTTTTTACGTCGATGAGTAGATGGTCGCCTTCGCGCGACATCACGTCGCCGACGAATTGTTGTTGGCTGGATGCCGAACGACCCGTCTCATAATTCTGCAGCTCACTAATGGGGCGACGGCTGTAAAAAGCGTCGGTATATCCTCGGTTGGAAAGGCTATCCAAATTGTTTAACAGGGCGGGGTTGAACTCAATTCCATTGGCCGCGTCATCGATGGCCTGGCGATAAACTTGGGCCGTTCGCGCCACATAAAAATAGGTCTTGGTTCGCCCTTCGATTTTCAACGATGCCAATCCCATGCGCACAAATTCCGGAACGTGTTCTACGCGCGGAGGTCTCGCGAATTCATGATGTAGGTGCCATGTTCATCTTCATATGCTGGCATGAACTCACCAGGGCGATTGGCTTCCTCCAAGAGAAACATTCGTTCTTCGGGCGGCTTGTTTTCCGAATTGCAACAACCTTCTCCGTTTCCATTTGTTACGGGATTGTTGAGGACCTTGAGTTGAACGTCTCCTTCGGCAGTCACCTCCGCTTCGTTGACGTTGTAGTTCCAACGGCAGGCATTCGTACACGCACCTTGATTGGAATCCCGATGACTCATGTACCCTGAAAGGAGGCATCGGCCAGAATAGGCAATGCATAGTGCTCCGTGAACAAAGACCTCGATTTCCATTCCCGGACATTCCGCCTGAATATCTGCGACTTCAGGAATCGACAATTCTCTGGAGAGGATAACTCGCGAAAGCCCCTGTTTCTGCCAGAACCGCACCGTCGCAAAATTCACGGCATTGGCTTGAACCGACAAATGGATGGGCATCTCGGGCCAACGTTCGCGAACCATCATGATCAAACCCGGATCCGACATGATCAATGCGTCGGGGGCCATGTCGATCACCGGTTCCATGTTCTTGAGGTACGAACGAACCTTGGAGTTGTGCGGCGCGAGATTACTGGCGATGTAGAATTTCTTTCCCAAGGCGTGAGCTTCCTGGATCGCCTCGGCCATCACCTCAATCTTGTTGAATTCATTCTCACGGACGCGAAGGCTATACCTTGGTTGGCCTGCGTAGACCGCATCCGCACCATAGGCATAAGCGTATTGCATTGCACGGCGAGTTCCTGCAGGAGAAAGGAGTTCAGGTTTTGCGTACAACGTATTGCCCATTTGGTTTAGCCGTCAAAATCTCGAAACCTCCAATTATCGACACCTTCGTCGATTCTGCCAAGGCTTAAATGGCTGACTCGTGTCAATACAATTCCGACATGAAGTTGGTTCAAAAGCATCGATTTCTGGGAATTGGTGCATATCCGGGGCGAGCAACTTGAAACGCGAACTTCGGCGGATAGAATTTTCGATTCAACCTTTTTTAAATTGTTTCCTTCGGCAATTGCCGTTGCTTAAACCCCAAAGACCATGAGCAAAAAAATGACCAAGCACCACCAAGTTCTTACTCGACGCAATGCAATGACTCTGGCCGCGTTTTCAGCCGCATCGATCCCGGCAGCAGGCTTGTTGCAGGGAAGTGAAAGCCGTACATCCGACTTCCGAATGGAAACCAAATGGGACGAATCCATACTTGTTCGTTATTTGGAGATTGTAACACCTGAGGTCGAGGCTACATGTAAACTTCAGTCCCATTTGCATGGCGTGGAGTTTGGGGACGCAGACGTAAATTTGGGCGGTGCGCGAACTGCTAAAATGAACGGTGAAGCGACAATTGGTGTTCGAGCTCCGATGCATGATGGCGAAAAGCCTGTGACTCGCTCCTACTATCTCGTCGACGATATCGAAGCGGCGATATCAGCCGCAAAGGACAACGGAGCTGAGATCATTGTTCCGTCAATGGAAATCCCGAACCACGGAACGATCGCTATTTTTGTACTTGGCGGAATCGAAACGGGTCTTTGGCAAGACGCGAAGAAATAGTTCTCCTTGGATTTTGACCGGCGTCGATTGCCCCTTCGCATTCGACGTCGTTTCAGTTTTGTGCTCAAATGAAACGCTCGCAACGAAAAACGGGTACGAAGGTTCGTGATGGACGCGTAACTCGTAAGAACCGTTCTGAACTTTCCAATCATTACTCTCAGGTTCGGCAAGCTGAACCTGTCATCGATCGTTTGAGGCCGGGTGACGGATACAAACACTACTTGACGATCGCAGATATTAAGCGGTTCATTGGGATCTTGCCGGATTGGGAGCAGCTTTCTGTTGGCCTGGATGCGGTGATCCTGGCTGAAGGAAGTAGTAGTGCCATGGGCTGGCATTGGGACGGAGTCGTTGCGATTTGTGCCTGGGAGCGGGAGTTGCGGGTCGATTGGGATACCTCGTTTGTCAATGAACACCTGGAGATCCTTGATCGGTTAGGGGTTAAACGCGAGCCTGTTCAGGGCGATCCGGACGGAACGTGGTGTTACTTTGATGATGCCTCAATCAAGGGATTTCAGTTGATGCACATTTTCCTTCATGAACTGGGGCATCATCGTGATCGGATGACGACGAAATCTAAAATCTCATCGGCCCGAGGAGAGCAGTTTGCAGAAACGTATGCGCTAAAATACGCCGACAGATTGTGGGATGAGTATTTGAAAGAGTTCGGTTGGTGATACCCCGCTGATCGGCAATGGACGAGGCGACGAGTCCCGGGTCATTTGATGATTCGAAAATGGTGGAGAGGGACTCATCGATTCGTCCATTGCATGCGGGTGGGAGCCGGTATGGCGGGCTCACTTGCTGGCGCTGCGGGCTGGTGTTTAGGACTCACTCGCTTGCGCTGCGGGCGGGTACAGTGGGCCGATACAGTGGGCTCACTTGCTGACGGGGCAGGCCGGTATGTGCATCATATGCGGGATGCTGAAACTTCGCTTCGTCAGACGCTCTTTATGATTTTGCGGTGGGGGCTGGCTGGTGCCACTCTCGCTCGATCGTTTATAACCATATTTCGCCTTCAATATTCAGGAGTAACCAATGAGTTCATCGATCAAAGATGCTTGGCAGCAAATCGTTTCATGGCTCGAATCGAATGCACCATCGGCGTTGGAAGACGTGCAGGGCCCAGCGACTGCGGCTGAGATTGACGAAGCAGCAAAACAAATGGAAGCCGAGTTTCCTCCAGAGCTTCGAGCGTTTTTCGAAACGGTTAACGGTGCCGATTCGTGCGGAATCTTTCCATCAAACGACGATTTCGATGAGATGGCCTATTCGCCAATGGCATTGGAACAGGTGATTCAAGACTGGGAGACACAAAAAGAACTTTTGGAAATGGGAGACTTTTCTGATTTGGAGCCCAAATCGGATCCAGGTGTTGCCGACGATTGGTGGAATACGGGATGGATCCCGTTTGCGTCCAACGGCGGGGGAGATTGCTTTTGTGTCGATCTCAGCCCAACCGATTCAGGAAAACTCGGGCAAGTCATCTCGCACTCACACGAAACGGGTGAGCACGTTGTTCTTGCTGAGTCGCTGACAGAGTTTCTCCAGCAGTTGGTTTCCCGACTGGAAGCAAATGAAATGGAGTACGACGAAGATTACGGCCTTCGCAAAATGGAAAGCGATGAATGACAACGCTGACGTAGCAGTTGCCAAGTTAATCGCCAACTAGTTCAAGTACATCGAAAGGCCAGCTGTCTCTGCCGTCGAATTCCCCAGTGGCATTTTGGGCGCGGCAACTGGTAAACGTTTGTCAGATGGATGATGGGCTCGAACCGCTGGGCTGGGCTCGGGACGTCCATAATAAAAACCCTGTGCGAGTGCGTTTTCAAGTGAGCTCACCCAACGATGATCGATTTCGTGTTCAATTCCTTCCAGAATCGGTGTGGCTTCGATTCGCTTGCACGTACCAACAATACCTTCCAATAGCGAACGTCGATATCGATCAAACGAACAATCGGTCACCAATTCCATTTCGAATTTAATGAAGTCAGGACGAACGGCATTGACGACCTGCAGCCCTCGACACTGCTGCCCCAAGTCGTCGACGGCAACATGAAATCCATGCTCCCGACATTGATTCGAAAATTCCACGAGTTGGTCCAAGGGATACGAGACGTCTGACTCGACGACTTCCAAAACAATTCGCTTGGGTACACAGTTTAGCTCTCGCAATTCCTCCAACAGTCCGTCCCAGGAAACGAGTCCTTGGAAAAACAATTCGGGGTTTACATTGATGAATGCCATACTTGGCTCAGGAACCTTTACAACTCCCTGGACGCAGGCCGCCAAAACAAAGCGTTGGATCTGCAGGTCCATTTCTTGATCCGTGCCAAGAGAAAACAACTCCCCCGGGCTGATTTCGAAATTGCCAGAATCCTGGAATCGAGCGAGCAATTCATAGCCAAAGGCCGGATGCGTCGAGTTCGAACGAACAATTGGTTGGTAGTGGCAGTTCAATTCTTTGGAGTGCAAAGCGTGTTCGAGGCCTTGTAAAACGCTTTGTTTCCAAAAATCGATAAACGGAACCTCAACCGTGGCCTTGTTGCCGACCAAGTTGAATGAAACATCGAATCGGCGTGTATCAAAGCTACCAATCTGTCGCCGAAATTCGACCAAAGATTTCCATAGGTTATCGGTTGTGCCACGCACGCGTGCGATCGTACTTCGGATCGGACGCGGACCTCCCACCAAGTCGATATTTTCACGAATTCGAATCTCAAGAGGATTCTTGCGAAGGTCCAAGATCTTTTGCTGCTCGTTCATGAAGTGCGTTTTTTACCAAGGTTTTTATCGACCGGGTAATGTTTCCCCACAACGTCCCACGAATTCAACCGAATGGTTCGCCTAAGCAACCATCGTCGAACTCATTCAGAAAATCATGCTGATCGAGGGTTATTCTCAAGTTCGCATCGCCGTCAAATGATGCGAACTGAATTGCGAAAGCGACTTTGATGTTCTCCGGAACGAACAACAGTCGTATATTCCGAAATATCAACCCAAACTCTTTCTTCAGTCAATCGTTTAACACGTTCAATTTGGTTGCCCGTCGCTATTACTGGTCTTTTCACCACCAAACCAAGGCTGGTAGCGACCCAAGCAACCAAAAATGGACGTACAAATAGGGGTCGTATTTGTATCGGTTGACTCAAGTACCAGATTGGCGTTCAACGCAATCCGTTACTGGTTTTTCGCACAACGAACAGGAGGTTTGACCGTCTTTACCGGTTTTAGTGGCGAGGCCACCACAAGATCCCTGGATGGGTTTTCGAGAAAAATCGCGCCCACGGCCATTGCCACAACGGCCAGTCCGAAAATGATAAACGTTGCAATGAAGATCCCGACAATTGATGCTTCGTCATCTTCCGGAATTTCGAACGGAAATTTTCCGGATCTCCACTCACGCAAATCCGCTCCCACCCGTTCGATTGTGTAGACCGAGATCGATGGCTCAGCGGCAACCAGTTGTTGGGCTCGTTTCGTTCCCATGATCATCACGGCGGTTGCCAGGGCGTCTGCCGTCATGCAATCTGGCGCAACCACCGAAGCACTGGTGACTCGATTCTTGATCGGCCATCCCGTACTGGGATCAATCTCATGAGAGTAGTTTGTTCCCTCGAATTCAAAAAAATTCCGATAGTCTCCGGAGGTTGCAAGTGCGCCAGTAAAGGGTCCTTGGCAACGCGGTGCTTGCGGGCCCGTTGAGGGACGCTCGACTCCAGCAATCCAAGGTCGATTATCTGATTTTCGCCCTCCGACGCTAATCTCTCCGCCAATGACCACAAAATAGTTTTCCACGCCCAAGGACTTGAGTACCTCAACAACACGATCGACGGCATAACCTTTCGCAATCGCTGACAAATCGATCTGAAGTTCAGGAATGTCTTTTTTGAGTGCCGGGGAATCAAGTCGTACGTGCAATTTTTCGTAGCCCACGTTTTCAAGAAGTGAAGCGATCTCTTGTTCCGTCGGCATGACGAATTTGGATTTGTCCGGTCCAAAATTCCAGCGTTGAACCAACGGCTTGACCGTGATGTCAAAGGCTCCATCGGTCATTTCACTGATTTCCTGTGCTCGTTGCACTACTTCTGCTGTGTTCTCGCTGACTGAAAACCAGTCCGTATTGTTGTACTGGTTAAACCTGCTGACTTCCGAATCGGCGATGTACGTCGACATTCGGGAGTTTACTAACTCCAATACCTCGCTCACCTGTTTTTGCGCGATCTCGATGTCGACATCATCATCAACGATTTGAATCTGGTATTCGATCGGCCCCATCGTCAGGCCTTGCCAACTTCGTACCTCCTGCGCGCAAAGCGAGGTGCCAGGTGCGCAAGAAATTAGAAACGCTATTGTCAACGATCGAAATAATTGACTGACGCAAATCGATAGAACACATGCTGAATCGAATGGAACGTTCATATTCTTAAAAATCGGAAACGGCATTTGTTGGAAGAAACCATCAATGAAAAAACCGCGCCGGAAGTCGCTTCCATGCGCGGTTTTGAATTTTAGCTTTTGAAAAATCGCCTTAACCACCGAAGTCGTCGTAAGCGATGTTTTCTGGCTCAACCCCAAGGTCATCAAGCATCTTGAACACCGCTGCGTTCATCATGGGGGGACCGCAGATGTAAAACTCAATATCTTCCGGTGCCGCATGCTTCGATAGGTATTCGTCGTGCAATACCTGGTGAATGAACCCCTTGTATCCGGTCCAATTGTCTTCAGGTAACGGCTCGGATAGAGCAATATTGAATTTGAAATTCGGGAATTCTTTTTCGATCGCGCGGAAATGATCGACATAGAACAACTCCCGCATACTCCGTCCGCCGTACCAGTAACTGACCTTGCGGCCCGTCTTCAGGTTTTTAAACAGCTCAAAGATATGGCTTCGCAGCGGAGCCATACCTGCACCACCACCGATGTAAACCATCTCGGCATCCGTGTCCTTGATGAAGAACTCACCGTACGGTCCGGAAATCGTAACCTTGTCACCCGGCTTCAGATTGAAAATGTACGACGACATCTTTCCAGGCGGAACATTCGGCAATCGCGGAGGCGGTGACGCAACGCGAACGTTAAGCATGATGATGCCTTTTTCGCCGGGATAGTTCGCCATCGAATAGGCACGAATTACAGGCTCATTCACCTTCGATACGTACTGCCAGATATTGAACTTGTCCCAATCTTCATGGAACCGTTCTTCGATCGCGAAATCCTTGTAATGAACCTCATGTGGAGGACATTCAATTTGGATGTAACCACCAGCCTTGAAGTCAACGTCTTCGCCTTCGGGCAGTTCCAGAACCAATTCTTTGATGAATGTTGCAACGTTGTGGTTAGAGCGAACAGTACAAAGCCATTTTTTGGTTTCGAAGGCCTCTTCGGGCACTTCGATTTTCATATCTTGTTTAACAGCGACCTGGCAGCTAAGTCGCACGCCTTCGCGCTCTTGGTGTTTGTTGATGTGGGTTTTTTCGGTCGCCAGGATATCGCCGCCACCCTCAAAAACCTTTACCTTACACTGAGCACAGGTACCGCCACCGCCGCAAGCAGAGGAAACAAAAATGCCCGCTTCGGCAAGTGAACCCATCAACTTTCCGCCAGCCGGAACGGACAATTCCTTTTGGTTGTTCACCAGAATTTTGACATTTCCCGTGTTCACGAGAGATTTGCGTGCGATCAAGATGAACGTGACCAACACGAGGATGACCGCGACAAATGCCCCGACCGCAATTAATACTTCTTGCATGGAATCAATACCTGAACAAACTGTTCGACGGTGAAATCAATTCTAAAATTCGAATGTTGTCTTTTTGCCTAGATGCCGGAAAACGCCAGGAAGCCCAGCGCCATCAGCCCCACGGTGATAAACGTAATCCCCAGCCCGCGAAGGCCTTTGGGGACGTCTGAATATTTCATCTTTTCGCGAATGGCTGCGAGCGCGACAATCGCCAGTGCCCAACCAATTCCCGAACCAATTCCGTAAACGACACTTTCCGCAAATTTGTAATCGCGTTGAACCATGAACAGTGAACCACCCAGGATCGCACAGTTCACCGTGATCAACGGCAGAAAGATACCAAGTGTGTTGTAGAGTGCCGGGAAAAATTTATCCAAGAACATCTCCAGAATCTGGACCATCGCCGCAATCACGCCGATGTAGCAAATTAATCCCAGAAACTCGAGGTTGTAATTCAATCCGAAGTTTTCCGCCAACGAACCAGGCTTGAGAAACGTGGTGTACATCAAGTTGTTAACCGGAACGGTGATCGCTTGAACAACGATTACTGCAATACCCAGCATCAACGCGGTTTTGACATTCTTTGAAACGGCAAGGAACGTACACATCCCCAGGAAGAAGGTCAGCGCAAGATTCTCAACGAATATGCTGCGAATAAAAATCTGTAGCAGTTCCATTGTCCTATGCCTCCTCAACCTGACCTGGGTAATAAGTTCGAATTACCCAGATGATGATGCCAATCAGGAAAAACGCACTGGGAGAAAGCAGCATCAAACCGTTGGGCTCGTACCAGCCACCATCGGTTACCTTTGGCAAAACCGTTTGGCCCCAAAGGGTCCCAGCTCCAAAAAGCTCACGGACAATTCCAACCGAAATCAAAATGAAACCGTAGCCAAGGCCGTTTCCAATACCGTCAAGGAAACTATCGACAACGTTTTCTTTCATCGCGAAGCCTTCGGCACGTCCCATCACAATACAGTTGGTGATGATCAAGCCAACGAATACGGAAAGCTCTTTGCTCAGTCCGTAAGCGAAAGCTTTCAGAAACTGATCCACCAGAATCACCATCGAAGCAATGATCGTCATTTGCACGATGATACGGATGCTACTGGGGATTCGATTTCGAACCAAAGCAACTCCGGCGCTGGAAAACGCGGTTACCAGCGTCACACAGATCGCCATGACGAATGATTTGTCGAGCCGTGTCGTGACGGCCAGCGCTGAACAGATCCCGAGAATCTGCAGCGCAATGGGGTTGTTGCGAAAGACGGGCTTCAGCAACAACTCGGATGGTTTGTTTTTTGACATTGCGATTACTCTCCCTCTACCGAATGTTCGGTTTCAGCAGTAGCCTCCTGCGTTGGAGTTTCGCCGTTTTGGTTTTGAATGAACGGCTTGTAACCCATTGGGCCAAGCCAGAAATGAATCATATTCGACACGCCATTCGAGGTAATCGTTGCCCCTGCCAAGCCGTCGATTTGATGCTCACCTTCGCCACTGCCCTTGACCACCGTCAACTGAACGTTGTCATTGGGACCGTAGACCTTTTTGTCGTGCCATTTGGCTTTCCAACGAGGATTGTCGACTTCGCCGCCGAGGCCCGGAGTCTCACCATGTTCGAAATACGTGATACTGCCGACAGTAGCGAGGTCTTTTTCTAGGGAGATGAAGCCCTTCAGTGTCGACCAAAGCCCGCGCCCGCGAATCGGGAATACGTATTTTTGAATCGCATTGGAATCGTCCACGACGGTGTAGATGATTGCCCAGTTTTCTCGGGCACCAATTCCAGCAACGTCTTCGCTGGTGGAGAGAACTTCGTATAACGCTTCGGTCCCTTTGGCCTGATCTTTCGAAATTTGAATCGGATCAAATTTTTCCTTGACCTGTTCGGGTGAATTAAAGCGACCGTTTGAAGCTTCAATAAGGCCTTCGACGTCTTCTTTGCCGGTTTCCAGATTAACGATTTTGGTGCGAATGACTTTTTCGAACAGCTGCGGAATTCCGCCCGCTTCGTCAATTGCTTCCTGATCAAATCCCGCAACTCGCAGGATGTTGACTTTGCGGTCCAGTTCCACATTCGTCGTTTGACGTTCGCGAAGGCCAACGGCCGCTGCTGACACGAGCAACGAGCAGACCAGGCAAACCCCGACGGCGACAATAATCGTGTTAGCAATACTGTCTTTATGCATAGCGTGCTAACCTCCGTTTGATATCGGCCTGAACCACAAAGTAATCGATCAACGGTGCAAACACGTTGCCAAACAAAATCGCAAGCATGATTCCCTCGGGGAACGCCGGATTCAACATCCGAACTACCACTGTCATCACACCAATCAAAATTCCATAAGCCCATTTGCCGGCATCGGTCATCGATGCCGAAACCGGATCGGTCGCCATAAATACGGCACCAAAGGCGTAGCCACCCAACACCAGATGCCACCACGGCGACAGGTTGTAGATTGGTTTTTCAGCTGGCAACGCCATGATCAACAGTGAAAATCCGACCAGGCCGATCAAGGTTCCAGTCATGATTCGCCAGCTGCCGATCCGCGAGAAGATCAGGAACGCAGCGCCCAGCAAGCAACAGAAAACACTGGTCTCACCCATTGAGCCGTGCATGTTGCCCCAGAAACAATCCAACCAGGTTTGCCCGCCGGCAGGTGAAGCCAAGTTACCTACAATATCAGTAATTTTTCCCTTTTCCGCTCCCGCGATTGCACCCAGTGCCGTTGCACCAGAGTATCCGTCGACTGCAGTCCAAACCGAACCGCTGATCTGCCGCGGATAGGCAAAATACAAAAACGCTCGAGCCGTAAGCGCGGGGTTCAGGAAGTTTCGCCCCGTGCCGCCAAAAATCTCCTTACCAATCACCACACCGAAAGCAATCGCCAGTCCGACTTGCCACAATGGAATCGTCGGCGGCAACGTCAGAGGGAACAGCAAACCTGTTACCAGAAAACCTTCATTGATCTCATGGCCGCGAATCACGGAAAAAATCATTTCGCAGGTTCCACCGACCGCCATGGTCACGATGTATACCGGCAAGAAGAACAACAAGCCGTGAATGCAACAAGGAAGGATGCTACCCAAGCTCAGGAAGCTACCTCGGTCTGCTCGATAGTCCACGCCCAATGCGTCCATCAACGAATAACGCCAACTTCCGCTCCAAAGAGTCTCCGGAGCTTGAAACGCGTCACCTTGTGCATGGATAATTTCTTGAGCTTGGTAACCCGTATTGTAAAGCGCCATGAAGCAACAAGGCAGAAGCGCTACGACCACCATGGTCATCATTCGCTTGGTGTCGATCGCATCACGAATGTGCGTTCCGCCCTTGGTCGTTTCATCCGAGGTATAGAGAAAAGTGTCTCCCGCCTCGTACGCCGGGTAAAACTTTTCGAGTTTCCCCGGGCTTAAACATGGGCTCGAACTTGTCGAGTATTTTTCGAAACATTGATTTGAACCAAATCCCAATTAATGGAAGATGAATTAACCTTCTTTTTCAATACGCGTCAGGTTCGATCGCAGAATTTTGCCGAAATCATATTTGCCGGGGCAAACATAAGTGCAAAGTCCCAAATCGTCCTCGTCGAGCTCCAAGCAGCCCAATAACTGAGCCTCTTCGGTGTCCTCAACGATCAACGCCCGCAGCAATTGTGTTGGCAAAATATCGAGCGGCATGACGCGTTCGTAAGTGCCGACGGGAACCATCGCTCGATGCCCGCCATTCAAATTTGTTGTCATGTCGAACTTTTTGCCCAACAATGACCCCAAATAAATATTCGTGATCGAGAATTTGTTCGTTCCGGGCATTTGCCAACCCAAAAACTCTCGATGGTTGCCTTCTTCCAAAACCGAGACTTGCAAATGGAATCGTCCCAGGAATTGATGCGGGGCATTTGCAACTCGGCCACTCAGCAATGAACCCGAAACAACGCGCGCGTTTTTCAGGTTCGCCCGATCTTTCGTGATCTGATCAATGTTTGCACCGAGCCGTGTCTTTAGCAGGGCAGGTTTTTGAACCCGAGGGCCGCCCAAGGCAATCACGCGTTCTGTCATGATCCGGCCGGTCGTAAACAGATGTCCGATTGCAATCACATCCTGATAGTTCAAGAACCAAACCGATTTTTTCGGTGAAACGGGATCCAGAAAATGAATATGGGTGCCAGGCAAACCTGCAGGATGTGGTCCGGCAAATGACTCAAACGTTACGTTGGGAACGTTCTGCCCAGGAATTCGAGAATGGTCGCGTGTGCAGACAAATGTTTTGCCGCGAGTCAACTTTGAAACAACCGTCAGTCCAGCAATGAACCAATCTTTATTCTGCTCGATAATTAGCTCAGGTTCCGCGGACAAAGGATTGGTATCCATCGCCGTTACAAAAACACTGTGTGGTTCCTGGTCCAATCGCGGCGTGCGGTTGTAGGGGCGTGTCCGCAAACAGGTCCACATTCCCGATGCAACCAGTTGTTCTCTGACCTTCTCGCTAGATACATCCTGCAAGTTGTCGAAGGACTGGAAGGTGATTTCATCGTTTCCATGAACATCAATCACCAGCGATTCAAATTTTCGCTTTTGGCCACGATTGACGTCAACGACTTTCCCAGCTGCGGGGGCCGTGAATACAACCCCGTCTGTCTTCTTGTCGGTGAATACTGGCTGCCCCAATTTCACGATATCACCAGCCTGAACCAACATGGTTGGCTTCATGCCGATAAAGTCGTCGCCGAGTATTCCCACCTGCGAGATCTCGGGACCATTGTGAATATCTTGTGCAGGTTCACCGGTAATCGGAATGTTTAGTCCGCGAATAATTCGCTTCATCCGTCTGACTTCCCGTGTTAACAGGCCATGTTGCGTGAAAGCAATATCGCTATCGCCTATGACGATCGTGATATTATTCACGATGTCGGCTTAAAAAAATATCGCGGCTGTTTCAGTAGTTTGCGTTTAGCGAAACGCGCAAATCAAAGGCGAAAATACAACCGCAATCTTTCAATGCGCAGATTTTTGCAAAAAAGAATCGAGTCGCCAATGCCACCCACCAAAAAAAGTCGCACAAAACGTGAACGAATTTGCTTTCGTGGCACGCGCACAATGCCCAAGCAAGTGATTGAATGGCAAAAAGCGTCACTTTGTCAATTTCGGGAAACACAAGTCCGTCCTTTGAGTCTTTCCCGACCAATCGAAAGCACAAATAAAACGGGTGGGACTCCAAGAAATCGCCGATTTGATCGGCGAACAATCAAAAGAGTAGTTTCCTACCCATTCCCCAACTCATTGAGCGATTGAGCGATTTAAAGGGGTAATCACAGAGCTGCCTTGTAATTCATCGTTTTGATTTTGACGTTCTGCCGCAGAACCCGAAAAGATGTTTTTTTTACCGTCGCATGCACCACAAATACTTTGGTTTGGGGGCTTCGTTCACCGCTAAGTCCTGACTGAGATTATTTAGTCTTACCCCGGATACACATTTTCAAATGAATGCCGCGAAAAGTATTTCCCGTTTTAGAATCGAAGTCGCATCGAAGGTGGTGGGTGAGCGGTCGAAAGGTAGGCGTGCATCGCATCCTGATCTGCCTGCTGATTTCGCGCAAAGCAAAATACTTTATTCATATGTTGGGGAGATATAAAAATGGTGCGAATTAGGCTAATTGTGGTGATGACACTGGTCGTGTTCACAACCAACGGATTTTGTCAGGCGCCACCGGATCTGGATCGGTGGAAAGAGTCGGGAGTTCGTACGCGGACTGCTTGGAGCTGGGAGAATGGATTGCAGTCTGACAATCAGGGCGATCCGTTCCGATTAACTTGGGGGATTTTTCAGGAAGGAGCGACTATTTTTACGAATCAACCAGGAAGTGACTTTCGCACAAGAATGAATCAGATCTATTCTGGCGGAGAGTCCGAATGGCTTCCACAAATGGAATCGGTTTTCAATCGGTGGGGGTCAATCAGCGGTTTGGAATTCACCTATGAAGCGAACGACGATGGTGGAAGCTTTTTTACTACCTCTGGCGTGCTAGGGCATCGCGCAGACATTCGTATTGGTGGCCGCGCAATTGACGGTAACAGCGGCGTGCTTGCTGAGGCCTGGTCACCAAATCGAGATATCACCTTTGATACGTCCGACAACTTCTTTGAAAATATATCGGGCAATTCATTGCGATTGAGGAACGTACTGGCGCACGAAGTCGGACACACTTTGGGAATGGCACACGTTCTCAATGCGACTCCCAGCTATTTGATGGAGGCAAGTTACATTTCTGCTTTTGACGGACCGCAACTCCATGACATCATGATGGCCCAGTGGGGGTACGGCGACGCCTATGAAAAGGCGAATAACTTCCTGGGCAACAACGATTTTGCGACGGCTATTGAAGCAGGAATCATTGCTCCTGGATCTGGATACACAATTGGCGAAGACGCTCGCATCGATTTCAACGCGACGTACGCTGAAGTATTCCCAGAGGAGATCGACTTCTATTCGATTGATGATGAAACTGACATCGATGTCTTTCATTTTTCTTTGGGAGAAACGAGTTCGCTTAAGATTACGCTGGAAGCTCTCGGGTTTCAGTATATGACTGGGCCGTTGGGAGGTACCCCGACGCCGTTCAACAGTCGTGCGCGAAGTGATTTGTCATTTGAACTATTTGATTCGCTGGAAAACTCGCTGGCGTTCGTCAACGAGCAAGGATTGCAAGGGGTTGAAACATTGGCTCTTTACGACCTTACTGCCGGAGACTATTTCGTAAAAATCTATGGAGCCGACAATCCCGATTTGACAGAAATTGACACCCAATTTTATTCCTTCTCGATCAAGGCCGTGCCAGAGGCGGGGAGTGGAATGGCCTGTCTCACCATTGGCTTGTTAGCCTGTTGTCGGCGGCGCCGAACGCAGTTGATGCCGTCATAGGTTTTGAGATATTCGTCATCGAGGTGGACCGTGGAGCATCGTTTGACAACGCATCTCCTGCAGCAAGGCGCTTGTCTTGCTGCATGGTCAGCCGCGTTTCAATTAACCCAACTGCACTCTCGACAATCGATTCGTCAGCAACATCTTTTTTCACGAACGAAGGCGCCGGGTTTTCGGACAAGTCTTAGGACATTCCTTTCGCTCTTTGGTTATCATTTGACTAACAAACGTTGAAAATCATAGTAATCGGAGGCGGAGTGATCCTTTGAAAGACTTCAAATATTTTTTACAGCGGTACATGAAAGCTGTGAAACACAATTTGATGTATGAGCTGACTCATGCCGAACCAGAAAACTACAATCGGAACAAGGCTCCGGTTAGCAACGAAGTGTTGCTTTTTGTCATCGAGAAGTTTCAACTATCGGATCTTCCCCGATACCTGCAGCAGATTAAAGAGCTAAGTCCTGCTTACAGCGTCACTTCGATGCACGATGCTGGCGTCGCGTACTGCTTGCTGGAGTCCGTCTCGAATGAACTTTTGAGAAACAGGAATCACCGAGACGGTTTTGGTGAACCCTCATTCGAGTTTAATCTGGCACGGGTCCGGTGCCTCGCCAAGGCTATTCCGGAATTGAGAGAGTTGACAACGAATGTACACGGAGCACTTACACAGGAGAGCTTCGCAATCACCGAGAGTAGTTTGCGCGAGAGATTCCCAATTCATTTTGAGGCTGCTCGAAGGGCGACGAAACGCGCCGGGGCGCGCATGCGCGGGCTACGAAAGGATTCGCGTGCAAATGTCGTCGCATCAAGTGGGGCCGCATTAAGCGACGTTGTTGTGCAAGCCGAATCGATTGATTCGGTTTGGAATGACGTGCCAACGATTGTCAAGCATTTTGGTCTGCTGATGCATTTGGGGATCGACCAAATTCCAACGGATCGTTTTTTCGGAGTCGCATGACATGAAACAACTCACAAGTGAACAGCGTTTACGATTTGCAAGGAATTTCTGGCAGTTAGAAGAATCCGATCTCACTGACATTCCGATCGAAAGTCAAACAAGACTATTGAGTGAAGTTACAAAGGCCACAGAACGCGTTTGGGATAAGCCATTCTCTCAAACAACCAATGTGTCTGATCTGCCGTCGCGACGCTCGCTAGTGATGCGGCGAATTGTGATGACCGTAGGAGTCGCACTTGTCCTTACCAGCGCGTTTTTCTATCTGGAGCGAACCTTCGCGATAAACTCGAGGCAATTGAGAAAAAGCCAATTGACAGACGCGATGGCAAGTGACTTGATACAAATTTTTGAAGAAGATACTCGAAGAACGATTGACCTGTTGGATTCCATCGACCAAACGATGACAGATTTTCCAGCGAAACCAAATGAACCGGACATGGCAACTCTGGAGGCCTGCCGACAGGCCGTGCGTTGTTTGTTGGCAACACGACTTGGGCACCCAAGTGATAGCTGCTGTTCGGTTAAGGTCGAGAGAAAATGGACAACGAGTTGCTCAAGCAGGTTTTACCATGCTGGAACTTATGGAAAACATCGTTACAGCCAAAGCCGGACTGGAATCCAATGACCTGATCGGTCATCAGCAGAATTCCGCCGCTCTCAATACAAAAGTCGAGTATACGGCCGAAGAAATGCTCGATGCTTTGCAGGATGCGACGCAAAACTTCAGCCAATTATTTGCAGAGCGACTTGGCAGCGACGAGTCCAATGTTTTGAATTGCCTGTTATTGACTGACTTGGGACGGGCTCAAATGCGCTATTACGGGCAGGCTAGAAAAACAAACCTCGCAAAAGCTGAAAGCAAATCTGATTCTGAAAAGTGGATTCATGAACTGCATCGATCTGTTGAAAATACTTTTGAACTTGCGAACGAATCGCTGATGACCGTCGAAGTACAGGACTCTGCATATCAGCTGGCAAAGGCACATTTGGTCAATAACCAACTGCTGTTGCTGCAACGACGATTTTCGCGTGACGAAGTTGCATTTGATCACACGTTCATCGAGTTGATTGAATTATGGAGCGATAGTATCGATGCGTTGTGTAGCTCGATTGTCGAGCCACTGGATCCACGTGCCAACTCGGTTAATTTCGAACGTGCACTTTGTTATTCCAATCTAGCGGATCTGATTTCAGACGGTATTCAACGTCAATTGCAGCCGGAACTGTTTTTGGAATTGGAGCTGGCGGCACGGGAGAAAGCCATTCAGAGGTTACAACGAATTCCACCCTCGCAACGTTCGCAACGCTGCGAAGACAATTTTTGGATCAATGAACTAAGGGCGATTGCGGAACGAATTCGATACGAAAAGCAGTTGGACCCAGAGTTGGTTGTTCAAGCGAGGGAGCTCGATACGTTTTTGGGAGGCGTGCTGGATTGCTCCCTGGGACAATTTTTGCTCTACGATCGATTGGCAATTGCATCGGTATTGCCTGAGCGTTACGACGGCAAGCGACTTTCAGATTTTGCAAATTCGATAAATTTGGAGCCGACTCGATTTGCTGACTCGAATCTGGAACATTGGCTCAGTCAGTTTCAAACAGACTAGTCTGACAATCGTGGAAGTTGCCATTTCGGAAACTGATCCCGTAGGCGAACGTGAATTGGATTGCTTCTGTCAAAAACGTCCTGTCCGGTCTACAACAGACTCATGCTTTGCGGATCTAGACCGATACCTTCCGACATATCGCTCAGCTTTTCCATTACCAGCAGCAGTCCACCCGGATCGAGGTCTTCTTCTCCGGCCAAGGCCGAATCGATATGCTCGAAATGGAACACGTCAAACCGAGCGTTGCATCCTTTCAGTAGTTTCAACTTCGACGCTTCGTCACCGATCAGAGTAATGGATCGAAACTCCTCGATCAGGTCTTTAACCTGTTGTTCGACCTCATCGCCTTCGACGTAAACAATATCCATTGCCGAGAAATCGTAAGGAGATTTCACGGTGATCGACTCGAATTGACCATTGTCATCAACTTGCACGTTGACAACATCATAGCGGCCTCCCAATCCCTCCAACGACTTTTTGATTCGCGCAACATCAGGCCGTTGAGTCTTGTGAAACAATACAAAAAAGGTGTCGCGGTACTGGTACTCGCCATTTTCGAACAGACTCATGCGGACACCTCGGGCGAAACGCCGTTAGAAAAATGTTGCTTCGTGACTGGTTCAAATCGCCACGTCTCGACGGTTATTGTATCAGGTTGAAAATTAGTTCGCTTTAAGCAAACGAAACAGGCGAACGGGATTTTCCTGAAAAGCACGTTGCCCAGCAAACTACCAGATTTCACCAAATTGCCGTCAGGCAATCGAGAAGAGTGCGGGTTGGAATTTCGACTCAATTCAGATTTCCAAGCTCATCGGCTCGCGATTTTGCTGCGAGTACCGCCCCTGCAATCGCCGCATTACCACCCTTCTCCCGCAAATGTTGCAAACCATAAATCGTCGTTCCACCAGGACTGGTCACCTGATC
Source organism: Pirellulaceae bacterium (assembly GCA_041399045.1). Lineage (GTDB taxonomy): Bacteria > Planctomycetota > Planctomycetia > Pirellulales > Pirellulaceae > BJ22. The sequence goes on from JAWKTO010000005.1 coordinate 393,361, forward strand.
TTGCAGCTCTGCCGGATGTTTACCCGTTTCCTGTTTAAGTCGGACGGATCCAAGGATCGTCTCTTCTGCAAGTGTCGTTGCCATCTCGCGAGGCAAACCTGCCAAAACGCCGCCGTCAATCAGGGCACTCAAAAATTCCAGCACAAACGCAGGGCCGGAACCCGAAAGTCCCGTTACGGCGTTTAACTGCGACTCCTGACATCTGACAACCTTCCCAGCCCCCTGCAACAAACCCGCAACTTGGTCGACGACCTCCGCAGCAACGCTTTGGCTTTCGGCCAAGGCCAAGGCTCCCTGACCGATTAGACATGGCGTGTTAGGCATCACGCGCAAGACCGACTTGGTTCGTAAATCGGTTGCAATCTGATGCACTGAAATCCCTGCCATCACGGAAACCAGCGTAACCTGTTTGGGTACGGCCAGAATTGAAGCAACGGCCGGAAACATTTGTGGCTTGACGGCCAAAAAAACGAGGTTGGCTTGATCAACAACGTCTTGGTTGGACGCAAGGAATTCAAAATCGGGAATGACGTCTAGAATTTGCGATTGCGATGCGGAATTGGGATCCCACCCGCATAACGCTACGCTTTCGTCCGACTTGCGAATTCCAATCGCCAGAGCACGCGCCATTTGCCCCAGACCGATGAAGCCAATTTTCACCACAAACACCTTGTTGAATTCAAGCGGGAACAAGTCCAAAGACTTCCACGTCAACACCAGGAGAATAGTGTACCAACGTTGGCGCGCCCCCGCCATGATCGAGCCCCGCGGCGCGAATCATGTTTTCCTCGATCGATTGCAGCTTGCCTCGATGCACTTGATAGGGCTCATGATGTACCGCACCAACATGCAGTAAGTTCTTGCGATTGACAAACAACAGATAGCGCTCAAACAAAAAGTACTCCAACGAATCGATCCTGAAGGGGCTGATTTGCTCGCCAACTTCTGCCTCGATACGATAGTCGCCTTTGCGGCGCCGTCCCGCGTAACGCAGCGACGTTTCGCCAACTTGATTTTCCAAGTGACTATAAAAATACGGTAGTGACCAGCCAATTCTCGCGGCCCAGACTGCAATGCGTGAGTTGGCGTCGAGTGAAAAGAAGTATACACCCGGTCTTCCGCGATAGTGTACATAGGTGCGAACATTCGTTTCAAGGAAATTGAAAGCGAATTGTCGGGGCAGCCACGTTGGACAAATGTTCTTCATTTGAAACGGAACAAGGCCGACGTATGCAGTTCCTTCATGGCTATCGATTTCCAGTTCACTGGGAACAACTTTTCGCAGAGCGTCTTGCGGTACCGGCCAATGTAGGAAAAACAGGTCACGCCAAGATTGGATGCCACTGTTTTTGCCTTGTGGGCGACGTGTGGGCGATACGCGATCAATTTCTGACATGGCCGCATCCTTTGGGAGGGTTAGGCGAAATTCGCAAGGGATTCAAACAAGTCAACGGCAGCCAAATGCCGCTTTTCATCGATTTTCCCGACATTTCAATAACAGTTCCCTGCAAAAATGCCCTTGCCGCTCTTTCGATAATTTTGGTAAATCCCACGCGTTATTGGTTTCAACTGCGACTTAGATCGTCAGGTGAACCAAATTTCAATTCGTTTCTATTGACCTTGTTCCTGTTTCTCGAATTTCACTCAGCTCCCCTGAGTTACCCCGAAATCCATGACACAAAAATTCAATTTAACATCATTACTGCCATTCGCTCTTTCCCTGATTGGGGCCGTATTCACTCTCATCTCCACAGGGTGTACTACCGCAAGGACGTCGAATACATCACGCACGGGAATTGAACAACTCCTCCTGTCCAATGCAATCGACCAGTCTCTGGATCGCTTGGCGCTCCCGCCCGTCAATGGCAAGAAAGTCTTTGTCGACACGCAATACCTGGATTCTGTAGACAAAGGTTACCTGATTGGCTCCTTGCGGCAGCGATTACTGTCCGACGGTGCGCTGTTGACTGATGCCAAAGACGGATCGGATATCACGATGGAGGTTTGCTCGGGCGGCGTCGGCACCGATGACGTAGACAGCTATTTGGGGATGCCGGGAATCGCTTTACCAGGGCCGATGCCCGTGCAATTGCCGGAAGTGCGATTGTTCCAGAAAAAATCCCAATTCGGAACCGCCAAAATCAGCATCGTTGCCTACACGACAACCGATGGACAGTTGTTGTACAACGGCGGGACGGCACTTGCGCGCTCTGATGACAGTAGCTGGAGTGTAATGGGTGTTGGGCCGTTTCAAACAGGAAGTGTCCGTGATGAGGTACGCACCGCCGGTTCGGCTAATGGATCGTCATACACGACACGCTACGCTCAACGAGACGAGCAGGGCGGAACCGTCAATCGGTAATTCCTAACGTTTCGAAATATGCGGTCAATACAAGGTCGACTTTGGTCGGCCTTTTGTCATTGAAGCTGATCGTGTGCGACCAAAAGCGTTCGGTCGTCGCATTGTTTGTTGCAATTTTTCAGCTGTAAAATTCACTTTGGCTATTACTGATTGAGCGATGGCACAGTTATTTTCCCGAACCTTTGCACAAGTTGCGAATCGTGATTGGGTAATGGCGCACAATAATCCGTTCGAATTAAAATGGAAATTCATTTGATTCCCAACATGTAGGTTTTGCGGCTACGGCCGCTACGACAAACGATCTCTGGAACACAATTTGATGGCACTTCTACCGTACACTTTGGCGCCAGGCAAAAAATGTGATTTGTCAAAATTCGATTGCGCGCCAGAGACAAAAGACTACAACAAGACCTCGGCGAAAGACGCGATCAAAGACAATTCAAAAGTCATTATCGACTTGGCGCGAAAACTATACGCCGAGGACAAACGAAGCGTTCTCCTTGTTCTGCAAGGAATGGATACGTCGGGCAAGGACGGGACCATTCGCACGATCATGAAAGGCGTGAACCCGCAAAGTTGTCAGGTGACAAATTTCAAGAAGCCATCGGAGGAAGAGCTTGATCACGATTTCCTTTGGCGGATCCATCAGGCGGTTCCGCGAAAAGGCAATATTGGTATCTTCAATCGGTCGCACTACGAGGATGTGCTTGTCGTTCGAGTTCATTCGTTAGTGCCTGAATCAGTTTGGAGCAAACGATATGATCAGATCAACGACTTTGAACGCCTGTTGACCGAGAGTGGAACTGTCTTGATCAAGTGTTTTCTGCACATCGATAAAGATACGCAACGTCGACGCCTACAGGATCGCATCGACGATCCCGAGGCGCATTGGAAATTCAATCCCCAAGACCTATCCGAACGCAGAATCTGGGATCAATACCAGCAGGCCTATGAGGCTGCAATTACCAAATGCAATACATCAATTGCGCCTTGGTACATCATCCCCTCCGGTCGAAAGTGGTACCGCAATCTCGTGGTCAGCAATTTGTTGCGAAAAGTCCTTGAGGATATGAAGCCCGACTACCCAGACCCTGTTGGCGATTACACCGGGATGATTGTCGAATAACGATTAGCAATCGAACAGTGATGAGATAACAGCGATCTGTCGTGTATTTGCCATAGTTGACGCATGATGCCACGAGCAAGCGAGAGATTGCGACGCTCGGACAGGTAGCACCTTGATGCTCAGTGTTTTGCTTGCGGAAATCGAGCAAAGTGTCGCTTCAAGATGCCCTCTTCCATTGCATTGTCAATTTGATCTGACCGGCTGGCAATTACCTAATGTGAAGCTTCAATTCACATCGATTCTCGAGAAGTTCTAAATTTGCAACATTTTCAAGGAACGATTTCTTGCTATTTGGCGTCGTAGCCTCCAAGATGACTTGGAGATTCTCAAAGTAGTCTTTCCCATTAGCCAATCCAGTTTCGAGAACAGAGGGAGAAGTGCTATGACACTACACGACAGTTACCTTGCGACCCGTTCATTTCGAAAGTTGCCCATGCCGAAAGTAGTTTCGGTATTGTTTGCGATGGTTGCGTCGCTGATGACTTCGGTGGCATGCGCCCAAGGGATCCTGATTCCTGAACACGGTAGGTTGCCGCGGCCGTTTGCGCAAAACACTTCCAGCTTTCGCATCCAAGAGCTGATGGTCGACTCAACAGTCAAAGGGCAGATTGCGACAACGCAGATCACGCAGGTCTTTGAAAACACAGGCAGTCGACAATTGGAAGCGTCGTTTGTTTTTCCCATTCCTTATGACGGTGCGATTGATCAAATGACGTTTATGATCAACGGCAAGGAATACGAGGCACAGTTATTGCCACGCGACAAGGCCCGTGAGATTTACAATGGATATCTTCGCCGCAATCAAGACCCGGCATTGCTGGAATGGATGGGCACAGGGATGTTCAAGACCAGTGTGTTCCCGATCCCGCCAGGTGAAACACGAACCGTGAACTTGAAATACTCGCAACTGTTGCGCAAAGACGGAACGTTGGTCGACTATTTGTTCCCGTTGGCCAATGCCAAGTTCACGCAGTCGCCTCCGGACAAAATCGGAATTCGTATCGCGTTAAACTCGGAACAGGAAATCAAAAATATCTACAGCCCGACACACGACATAAAAGTTGATCGCGATGATGATCGAAACGCCGTGGTTTCGCTGGAAACCAAAGAGAAGATTCCTTATGAAGACTTTCGTTTGGTGTTCGATGAAATGCCAGGAGAAATCGGCTGCAACTTGATCAGCTATTGGCCAGAGGGTGAGGATCAAGGGTTCTTCATGATGCTTGCCAGCCCACGTATCGAACGAGCCACTCAAGAACCGCTCAAGAAGTCAATCATTTTTGTCGTCGACCGCAGCGGCAGCATGAGCGGTGAGAAGATCATGCAAGCGCGCGATGCAGCGAAGTTCGTCGTCAATAATCTGAACGAAGGTGACTTGTTCAACATCATTTCCTACGAATCCACCGTTTCGCTAATGAAACCCGAGTTGCAATCGTTTGGAGACGCGATGCGGCAGGAAGCGATCGGATTTGTGAACGGGATCAATGCAGGCGGAAGCACCAACATCAACGAGGCGCTGCTCAAAGCGTTTTCGATGATTCAAGACAAATCGCTTCCGTCGTATGTTGTGTTCCTGACCGACGGCTTGCCAACCGTAGGCGTAACCAACGAACTGGAAATCGCAAAGAATGCACTTGCTGCCAACAAACTCGGGACGCGCCTCATCAGCTTTGGTGTTGGTTACGACGTCAATAGCCGTTTGCTTGATCGCTTGACTCGCGAAAATCATGGGCAATCAGAATATGTTCGTCCTAATGAGGATATCGAGGCGGCCGTTGCGAAACTGTATGACAAAATTTCCGCACCCGTTCTGGCGAATATGAACATCGACTTCGCAGTGGATGGCTCTCAGGTAGCGGACGGGAAAGTGATCAATCGCATCTATCCTGCCGAAACGGCTGACTTGTTTGCGAATACGCAATTGGTTGTGGTCGGACGTTATTCGAAGGCTGGAAAAACGAAGGTTACGTTGACGGGCGATGTCGACGGAGAAGCCAAAGAGTATTCGTTTGACCTGAATCTGAACGCGAAAGGAGAAGTGGATTCAAAATCAGAGTTCGTCAGCAAGCTCTGGGCGCTACGTCGAATCGGCGAGATCATCGATGTGATCGACCTGAGTGGTTCCAATGACGAACTGGTCAAAGAACTGACAGATTTGTCGATCAAATACGGAATCGTGACGCCATACACTTCGTACCTGGCCGACGAAAACGCCGCGAGAAATGCGTTGGCCATGTCAGGTGAAAATTATCGAAACACGACCGACAATCTTTCTGCGTTGAACGAGGCCGGCGGTGCATCAGGGTTTGGCCAGCGAGTTGCGAAGCAGCAATTCAAATCGGCGCAAAATCAAAATCAAAGTGCAGACTTGGATATTCAATTTAATTCCTCATCGCTGCCTGGTATGACTGCAGGCGTTAAGGGCTATGCTGACAGGAAGGGGCGACAGTCTGGCCGCGGCGGAATGATCAAACAGAATGGTGTGACGCTTTACGTTCGCGGCAAGACACTGATTGCTGACAACGCCGCGGAAATCGATGTCGAGAAAGACAGATCGATCGTTGAAATCAAACGGTTCTCCGATGAGTACTTTGAACTGATCGCCGCCAACACGGAAAAAGATAACCGGTACCTATCGGCGCAGCTGGAAGATCAGGAACTACTGATAGTCTTGCGCGGCAAAACGTATTTGATCAAATAGTCGCCTTTCGCTCCTGCAAAAGTAGCCAAGGCCAGCAATGCAAAAACCGTCCCGAACCTGATCGTTGAGTCATTCGGGGCGGTTTTTTTGCCCCCCTTTATCCGGTTGCTGCGCTCAAGCTAAAATCGACAGACGCCTTTAGCAACTACTACTTTATCTCCAAGAGTTCCGACCATGAGCGTACAAGTCCAAGCCACAAGAGTCCCCAAGCGAACAATACGCAATGGCGGTGGTTTGGAATCGCTTTGTGAACTTGCAGCGATTCTGTCTGCAATCGTTGGTGCGATTTTGACTTTGTTTCAAGCGGGCATCACCATATACGTCCACGAGCTGATACTTGTTCCAGGTATTTTGATGTTCGGTGCTGCCGTAACCTGGCTAGGTTGGCTTGGTTGGAAATGTGTTGCCGAGCATTTGAGGCTACAAAAGAAAATCGCAGGCTTGCCTTATTCATCCGAAATTTCACGGCCCCTGAATTCCGTTCTTTATCGATGTGGCAATTGCAGCCATGTTACGCATTCGGAAACGCGATGCGAGCACTGCGGGATTTATTTTGCGGGAGGTGGCAATGAAGATTCCAAATCGAGCGAAGAGGTACGCGATGAGGGGACTGCAATCTAACGTATCTACTTTGTGACTCGCCAAACGGAATTTCCAGATCGCGGTTGTAAGCAGACGCTCGATGCAAAAACCACTTCAACATTATTGCCAATTAAATAGCCGACTTGCCTCGTTTCTCGGGATGGAACTGAATCGCCTCGGCCATTGGTAAGACAAAGATCTTTCCGTCTCCCTTGCTGCCGTACGCGCCGCTGCGGCCAACCTCTTGCAAGACTTTCAATGCCTTTTCCAGGTAATCATCATTGACGGCGATTTCGAGGGTGATCTTGCGCATCACGTTCGCACGGTACTCGACGCCGCGATAGATCGGGATTCGTCCGGTGTGTTGTGCGAATTCCTGGGAATCGCAAATGGTAATTCGTGGAATACCAATAGCCTCCAGTGCACCTTTCACGGCTCGCAATTTTGTCGGTTGAATAACCGCGACAATCATTTTCATATCTTATTCCTTGCCTGATCGGCATCATTCCATCGAGAGCATGGAACAAGTTTGATTTTAACTGAACAACTTTTCCACATGCGGAAATCCCGCATATTCAGCATCTTTTCCCAAATCTGTTTCGCCAGGATATTAGCACTGGATGCGAACCCCAAATCGAATACGATGATGCCACGTTGGCCAGATTTGAAAATTGTAACCAAAAACTAAAGCGGTAGGTGCAGGCCTATCCCGGGAATGTCGTGTTTGCTCGAAATGGATGAGATCAAGAGTTTTCCAGAATCAAACGATGAATGGATAATCGGGCGTTCCTTTGCATTGATCGGACGTTTTGCAGAGTGCAGTCGCAACGATGTCATTGAGTTGATCGAAGCTCGTGGCGGCAACGTTGTTGAACCAAACAATGAATCCATCGACTACTTGGTTGTGGGGGAGCGTGAGCGTGACAAGATGGCAACATTGCGCGCCAGTATTCATGCCACGATTCACGTCGATTCCAATCCCGAGTTGCTGACCGAAACCGATTTTTGGCAACGCTTGGGAGACGATCATCACGACGAAGAGACGTTGTATACACTTTCGATGTTGGCGTCGTTGTTGGAGTTGCCCATTTCGATTGTTCGCCGTTGGCAACGCCGCGGATTGATCGTTGCTACTCGTCAAATCAATCGGTTGGCCTACTTTGGATTTGATCAACTGGTATCAGCCCGTTCGTTGGCAAAGATGATCGTCAGCGATGGCAAAGCTTCATTGGCGGTTGAAGCAAAGTTGGCTCGACTTGCGCAGCTGGGTGCTGTGTCCGAAATGAATGTCGTTGTAGACGGCCGCACGGTGCTGGTGCGCAACGGCGATGCATTGAACGATGTTTCAGGGCAAGGGCATCTCGACTTTTATCGATTGGACGACGAAGGGGCGTTTGAATCCGAGCACGTTGCGCTGTTGAATTTTCCTGAGCAATTGTTTGAGCCGGAGCCGGAACAACCAAACACCATCGATCAATTTTTGCGCCGTGCCTTGGCTTTCGAAGACGACAACGATGTGGAGTCGGCGTTGGACGTCTACCGAGAGATGATGCGTGTTTTCGGCCCGACCGCTGACACTTGTTTTGCCGTGGGTGAACTGTATTACAGCCAAGGTGAAATTGCCGCCGCCCGCGAACGCTATTTGATGGCAGTTGAGCTGGACGGCTCATTCGTGGAAGCACTTGCAAACCTGGGCTGCCTGTTGATGGAAACTGGCGAACTTTCTCGGGCGCGAGCGGCCTTCGAAGATGCCATAGAGGTTCATGCCAATTACGCAGACGCCCATTTTCATCTGGCGAAAACGCTGGACTCAATCGGTGACCCAACCAGAGCTGAAGAACATTGGCGCAGATTCCTGGAACTCGCTCCACGTACACCTTGGGCTAATGAAGCTCGTGAACGTCTAAGACAATCTTCGGTGGAGGTTCCACAATTGCTGATTCATCACGACGATGTCTAGAAATCGATGCCTGGTGACAAATTGAGCGAGAGTCCTTGCGTTGGCTTTCCTGCATGTTTGTAGGACGACGCAATCAACCCGCGAACGCGATTTTTCTACGCAGCACGGCGCTCGGAGTCGTAGTCAATGTAGTCGGCGTTGCGCGGAACTGGCTGTTTCTGCCCGTGATTCAGTTCCCATAATCGAGCTTGTTTCTGGAACGAATAGAATGCAGCGAGCCATGCCTGTTGCAGACCAACTTTGCCGTCCAGAATTCCCCGTTGCAAAATGTACTCGCGAAAGAATCGAAACGCAGGTCTGACCAATAGATTGAAGTAGGTTGCGTCTCGCCCTTTTTCCTGCCACTGTTCGGCTTGCAACGTTGTGTAGCGTTCGTATTTTTTCAGCAACTGGTCATAGGACCAAACGCTGTAATGAACAAACCGATTTTTTAGTGTGCCGACGCGTCCGGTCGAAATCTGCACTTCACCATGATCCGACGGACCGACATAGCGACCGGTATCACGGCGGAACAAACGTAAAACGGAGTCTGTTCGAGCATCACCATAGTGCATGCGATGCCCAAGAAAGTGGTTTTCCCGGAAAATCCAATAACCATCGTGTTGCGGTCCACGAGAAAGTTCAAGTTGAATTTCCTCAGCCAACTTGGGAGTCACCCGCTCGTCCGCATCGACAATCAGAACCCAGCCGTGGGTCGCTTGCGGAATCGCCCAATTTTTGAAGTCACCGCTCGTGTTGTATTCGCGTTCAATCACACGAACTTTGTTGTATGATCTGGCGATATCGACGGTATTATCCGTTGACAACGAGTCGGCGATCAGGATTTCGTCAGCAATTGCCAACACACCTTCAATGCACGGACCAATATTGAGCCGTTCATTGCGACAGGGGATCAATACGGTTAATGGTTCTTTCATGACGACCGCGTCGTAGGAAGCCAGTTCTCTAGTTAAAGTCGGAGACTATTGAATTCGCCCAATACTGTCAATCGACATTCTTCCCATCGCCGAATTAATGCTGCTGGTGCGATCGTCAAGTCGAGAGCCGTACGCAAAACGCGTCAGCATATGCCAATTTTGGATCACCACAGCTTCAAACGATTTGTTGGTATGATGGCGTTTCATGAATTCGAAATGCTTGGAATACTGGGAGAGCAAAAGCATGCTAGCGAATGCAAGGTTGTGGCTTGTCGTTGCTTGGGTGTACTGCCCGTTAAGCAGTCTTTGTTTGCTAGCGTTTGGGGAGACGGAGACCGCAGTTTCCAATCGGCCAAACATCATATTGATAGTGACGGACGATCAGGGCTACGCTCCCGTTTCTGGCTTGGGGCATCCATGGATCAAGACTCCGGCTATGGATCGTTTGCTCCAGCAGTCCACGCGAATCTCAACGTTTCTTGTTAGTCCAACTTGCTCTCCCACACGCAGCGTCATGACCGGACGACATCCGATGCGCAATGGAATCACCCACACGATTGTCGAACGCGAACGTATGACGCTTGACGCCGTCACGCTTCCTCAGGTCCTCAAGGATGTCGGCTACCAAACGGCGATGGTCGGGAAATGGCATTTGGGCGACGAAGATCTGTATCAACCCAATCAACGAGGCTTCGATTACACGTTTATTCATGGGGCGGGAGGAATTGGTCAAGCGTACGATTGTTCGTGTGCGGATGCCCCTGGAAATCGTTACTTCGATCCAGTTGTTCGAGAGAACGGGACTTTCGTCAAAACGAAAGGGTTCTGCACAGACATTTTTTTCGAAGGAGCAATTCGTTGGTTGGACTCAACATCAACGAAACGCGATCCGTTTTTTTTATACATCGCGACGAATGCTCCTCACGCTCCGTTTCATGCTCCGGATTCATTTAAAAAACGATTCGTAGATGTTGGATTCGCTGATGGGGCCGCAGGTTTTTTTGGCATGATCGAGAATATTGATTGGAACCTGAATCGTCTGTTGAACTACCTCGACGAGTCCCAGTTGTCCGACAATACGATCGTAATTTTCATGTCCGACAATGGCATGTCTGGTACCGGTACGCAAGTTGGCGAATCATTTGCAACAGGATTCGAAAATTGGAATTCGGGAATGCGTGGCCTCAAGGGTTCAGTTGACGAGGGAGGAGTGCGTGTCCCGTTTTTCGTCCGCTGGCCAAACGTGTTTCCGCAGAATACGGAACGAGATTGTGTGGCGGCTCATGTCGACATACTCCCGACGCTCGCGGAATTGGCGGGAGCGGAATTGCCCACCGATCAATGCGAAGGGATCAGTTTGGTGGAAACCCTAAAAAACGGAAAAGACGTTGATGATCGTTTGCTGATTACACACGTTGGGCGTTGGCCGATTGGTGCCGATCCCGACGACTATCAGTGGTGTCGCTTTGCGATTCGAAGTCGCCAATTCCGTTTGGTGAGTCGAGACAATAATCCGGCAGTTCGAAACAACGCTAATTTGGAATTGTTTGACATGGTGTCCGATCCAGGCCAGACACAGAATATTATCGATTTGCACCCAGAGATGGTGACCAAAATGACTAACTACTATGAGGAATGGTGGACGAAAACGCGGCAAATGTTAGTAAACGAAACCGCCCCGCAGTCCGGCTCGCGCTCGTACTGGGACGCTTTCGAAAAACAAAACTGGAAATGAGGATACCCCATTGGCAAACGATGGATTTGGACGAAACTCCTTGAGGAGTTGCCGATGACAATATTCGCAACCAATGGAAACTCGATTTACAAACGTTCTTTTGCCTGACAACAATCAATGCCTGCGAACCTGACTCAACAGTACCTGAAAGCCGAACAACGTTATCGCGAAGCTTCGTCGCCTGACGAAGAGCTTGCATGTTTGCAGACAATGTTGGTTGAGTTGCCCAAACACAAAGGGACGGACAAATTACAGGCTGATTTGAAACAAAAAATTAGCCGACTCAGGGACGAAATTGTCAAAACCAAGGGGAGTCCGTCTCGCGCTGCCGCTCTACGAATTCCTCGCCAAGGAGCGGGGCGCGCCATCATTCTGGGTGGTCCCAACTCGGGCAAGAGTAAATTGTTATCCGTGCTGACGCGCGCAACTCCTGAAATAGCGGAATACCCGTTTACGACTCGCGAGAATCAACCTGGGATGATGCCCTGGAAAAATGTTGCCGTCCAACTGATCGACACACCACCAATCACAAACGATGTGATGGACGCTTCCGCTCAAGGGTTAGTGCGCGGTGCTGAGTTGGTGCTGTTGATGCTCGACCTCGGGAGTGATGACGGAGGCGATCAGTTATCCGAAGTGTTGAAACGGTTCAATAAATCGAAAACTCGTTTGGGCCGCGAAACGTTTCTCGACGAAAACGATATCGGCGTGACTTACACGCGAACAATCCTTGTTGCCAATAAAATTGACTTGCCCGAGTCGCATGATCGTTTGCAGTTCTTCGACGAGTTTCTAGACCTCGATGTCGAACGCCATTTGATTTCCTGTGAATCGGGAGAAGGTATTGAAGAACTGCGGAATTTGATCTACGAATCGATGGATTCCATCCGCGTCTATACCAAGTCCCCGACGAAAAAAGACGCTGACATGGACAAGCCGTTTTCTCTTAAACGAGGCAGCACACTGTTCGAGCTCGCCGAACTGGTTCATCGGGATCTCGCGAAAAACCTGAAGAGTGCTCGCGTTTGGGGAGCAAAAGTGCATCCGGGCACAACGGTAAAAATCGACTACGAGTTGGCTGACGAAGATATTATCGAGCTTCACGGGTAAGCCCAAACGATCAAACAACTACAGTGTGTCGTAGGCGTTCGCGACATTTCGTGCCATCGCGACATCGGAAAGGCATTCCTGTTGTCGTTGCCGCGAGGATTCGGACATTGCCTGCCATTGTTGCGGGGCGCGATACAAATTCTCCAAACGCTCCGCAAGTTGTTGGCTGTTTGCAGGAGGGCAAAGGTATCCATCGACACCGTCGCGAATGGCTTCCGGTGTTCCTTCCACACGGCTGGCAACAACAGGGAGGCCAATCGCCATTGCCTCAAGAACAACCATTGGCAACCCTTCTCCAAACAGACTTGGCAATGACATCGCATGCATCTGTTGCAAACGTGCGTTGACGTCTTTTTCAAAACCTGTCCACTCGACGCGATCTCGAATTTCAAACCGATTTGCCAGGTTTCGTATTTCCTGTTCGTAGCCAGCGGTCTCGAATGGGCCAACCGCCAACAACCGGACAGGAACATCGCGTTTTTTCAAATGTTTGATCGCTTCCAATAGGATCTCGACCCCCTTGCGCGGCCGAAAAAGGGCGACCATACCCACCACAAAATCATTTTCAGAATGCGGTCTGGGGCGTAGCGTCGATGTGGGGACACCATTCGGTGCAACGAATAGCTTGTCGGCAGCGTGTCCAAGTGACTCCATGTAGTTGCGAATCGAATTGGAAACGCAAATCATTCGACTTACGCGCCGCAAGTAAATGTTTTCGACGAACGTATTGACTCTGTTCGCAAACCAACGCTTGGAGTCTCGACCGACCGGGCTGTGAACGTGGTAAATCAGCGGGCAGCGAAGAGACTTGGCTGCCATGCCGGCGACCATTAGCGAGCGTGGCGTATGCGCATGCAAGATAGAATAGTTGTCGGCTCGTGCCAGTTCGACAACTTTCCTTGCAGCTGACCGGTCGAATTTTGAGGTCATTTCGAAAACCGCAAGCGGCGACGTGCTTGCTCGGTTTGCTTGAAATGAACCGTTTTTCAGGCAGACAAACCCTGCTTCGTAGCCAAATTGAGGTAGACGCTGTGCCAAAAGGTCTTGAACGCGTTCAGCGCCGGAGAAATGCTCACCATTAATAACGTGCAAGACCCGTTGGAGCGTATGGCGTTCCGTCGTATTAAGAGGGACGTGATCGGAGTTTTGTAGCTTTACAATCATGGAAGTGACGTTTCAATTTGTGATATTGATACGTGATTGGACTATCGAACGGTATGCAACGATTTGCAAACCTAGCTTACAAACCATAGTTGTGCCGCGAAATAATCGTCAAACGGTTGCTGGCAATGCACGATCCTCATGATCGGAACAATCGGTATGTCGCAACGCGAATCGTCACAGAATGGGGGAGATGGTGAGAGCAAATGATTGGCAATTCGAAATGCCCGGGAGAAATTTGTGCTAATTGTTCGTTGTTTGGATAGATCGCATACGGCCCGGAATTGCGGCATCCGATTGAATGGTTGTAATGAAGGTGGTTCGACCATCTTGAACATGGACAGTGCCACGGTAACTTTCACCGACGACATTGCCATACATCGTTGGAGCAAACGTCAGTTGGTGGTTCCCGGCGGGCAGGTCGAGTCGTAAAATTTGAATACTGCCTGGCAACAGCGACCAGCCGCGTAAATCTGGTTTCTCGATTGCCTCCCAGACGACCCCGACAGCATCCCAGGCCAGTGATGACGCATTGTTTTTTTGATCTCGTTCAACTCCTGATTTTTTCTTGGCTGCAACCATCACACCCTTCTTCAACATCCTCCTGACAACGGCTCTCGCAATGATTTGGGGCATCAGTTCTTGCTGACGCTCCACTGCCAATCGACCGATATCCGAGACAACGGTCGTTTCGCCGGCAGCATGTCCGTCAACGGAAACAAGAATTCGGTCAAACGTCAACGGCGACAGTTCTATTCGAGCAACCTTGATTGGTGCAATCGTTGGAGGAAGGGAGTAATCACCTAGCTCCGAGAGCATTCGATCGGCCGCCAACGTTGCATCGGACGTCACCGTTTCCAGAGACGTGATCTTGCGCGGTCCTCGTCCCACAAGTGAGATCACAAATACCGTTCCATGGCCTTCCGGTGCCTGAACTCCATTTGCTGCATCGATCAGCATGGAGTTCAGCATGGGACTGTCAGGGCGCCAATCGTTGGCCGTCGCAAGATGTCGTAACAACTCATCATGATGTGTCGGCGATTCGCCTAATGTTAATGCTTGCAATAATGGTCCGATGGCCAACTCGGATTTGACGGGATCGATTTCCGCTTGTTCGACGACTTCAGATGGGGCCGCGTTCGCATCTTCTTCTGTTTTCGCTGGGCGACTTGCTAGAAGTTCCTGGCATTGCTCGCCAAGCTGCAACGCAAATGCGTGCGCATCTCCGTCTTGCCCAATGAGACTGCTCAATAAAAGCATGACATTGAGCAGTATTTGTTCGTGTTCGTCCATCTCGAACCGCCGGTGTGTATCATCGGACAGGTACGCGGTCGAGTTTTCGGCTATGGTTTGAATTTTCGAAGTCTGATTACGTTGCTGAACCTCCAGCAAAAGCTTCTGGCAATGTCCAAGGTTGCCGTTGTGGAATTCAAGCATTGCCTGATCCAGCAACAACGGATCAAGGTCGTTTTGAGGTTTCTCAATGGCTTCGTTCAAGAGTTTCGCGGAACCGGCAATGTCTCCGGACCAATATTGTCGATGAGCTTCTTCGACCAGGTTGCGGTGGTGGGTACAACCAGGGAGCATTAGCAAGCCAACGACGATGAAAAAACACCGCCGAGACGAAATGAGAATCCAAGTGGGCAAAGTCACAAGTGCCATAGTTACCGGGTCAACGGATTGTACTTGCTCCACTTACCCATTCGCGTTGAATGATATCCCTTTCGAACCTTAGAGGATTCCTTATCAGACATCCCCGTTTCCAAATCGACGAGTTCCAGCGTAAGCAAGTAGTCACGTTGGTAACTGCGATTGTTTTCAGTGGTGCCGGAAGTCAATTTGGCAAACAACAGGTAGTCGAACGGCTGTCCGGCCTGTTCCATCACGCTACAAAAACTTCGTCGATGGCTTGGCGTCATCAGGTCGTCAGGAAGCAAGCGGAGTTGTCGAAGTCCGTTGTCAACGTAACGACTACTAATCGTTTGGAATGAGCCTCCCGATGCAACAGCTGAATCAATTTGTTCGTACAATTGCTCGCGAAAGTCGCCAAGATCTTCTGAACTCTTGTTTTCAACACCTACAAAACAAATTCGTTTGCCAACTGCGTTTCCGTACTCATCGATCGCCTCAATTTCTTGCCGCCCAAGTAGTTTTGCGACCGACTCCTCCACCAGAATATTGTAGGTCTCAGCTCCGGCATCATGACTACCAACCAAATCCTGCTGATTGTCGTTGAGCAAATGGGCATATTGGTGTCCGCGGCATCCGGCGAAAATCAAAAGTGCAGATATTACCAGGTAATAAAGCAGAACCGTTGCGAATACGGTCGGTTTCAGCGGATTGGCGTGACAAGGGTAGCTCATTCGAACAACATCCAATTTGCATTGCTACAGAATTTCGACGAAGGAGTGGAAGTACCATTTCCTGACTGCAGATGTCAATACAAACCTTAAGAAATGGCCCTTTGATTCAATTTCTCGTCGCCCAATAGAACGCTGGGTGCTAGCGGAAGGCTGCGTGTTGGCAATTTTTTTTACCAATGAGTGTCATTCCAAACCAAGCGCAGGAATCGGCTCAGATTCTGTCGATGAAGCCAATCCATTTCACCAAAACGGCTGGCGTCGGGATCGTCACTTGACTATCAGTTATTTCAACAAATGGAACGTTCCACGATAGTGAGTTGGAGTGTATCGAGACCGCGGAGGAGGTCTGGGAAAGCGTGAAAATGCGTCTCGACCCGATGGATTTCTGCTGTCTTGCGGGATCGCTTTTTTTAATCGCTGAGCTGCGCGACCGGATTCTTGATACTCGGATTTCCGAAACAAAAGGCACGGCTTAATCTTCCAAGTCGCTGGATTCAAGTGTGAAGGTACTGGTCATTCCCGATGATACATGCCGTCTTTTCGAGATTCCGCAGATCAGACGTGAGTTGTGTCAGTTCATTGTGAATAAAGTTTAGTCGACGCCCATCTCGATCGCGGTCTGTTATAGGAGCGTCGAGCATTCGTCTCAGGAGCGACGTCTGTTTCGAAAATGCCAATACTAACTCGCTCAAGGTAAGAAGGAATTCCTGGTTTTTGAACCAGTCTTGGCTTGAGTTTTGAACGTTAATCGCATTCGCAGTCTTATTTTCCACTTGTTTCACTAAGTCGCCCTTCAACATCAGTTCACATCCAATGTTGTGTTGGCTGGCTTGTTCAAGAATCCATGGCTTTGATTCGGGTGTCGATAGCATTTGCTTCTCAAAATGGTTGATCGTCAAAAATGGGATGGCAGCTGTTTTATTCGGAACAAGTCGTTAGATTGCATTGGCGCGTGTTGTTCAACACTACGATTAGTCTTGCCGTTTAAGGTCTTTCGGCGACAGATGATTGTTTCCAAATATGGACGTCCCAAACGGCAATCCGTTCAAAATTTTCAAATTTGCAAAATTGAAGTGCAACGTTTAATCACTGCAAAACTAAGAATTGGATTAATCGTCATCCTCATGACAATCCGATACGTCGTCTTTGGAATTGAGACAGTCAACTCTAGTGGTTGAATGCTCGAAATAAAAATTGGATGCGTGAGTCGTGTGACTTTCGGTCCAGGCGTTTTAGATTGAATTAACATTTTTAGAAACCTGCGACAGAAACTCGATATGCAATCATTTCTTTCTTGTTTGCAGGCGGCCCGAGTCATGGGCGTTAGCTCTTCGACTGTCAAACGGCTCTGTGATGATGAATCGTTAGAAGTTGTTCGTACACCGGGCGGTCACAGGCGAATTCCTGCACAAGCGATTGAGGCTTGGCTTGCAGAGAATGGAATGCAATCAGTCGCAATGCCTGGCAGTAAACGAAAGTACGTACGTCTGCTTGCACATGATGAAATGGTTGATGCGTTGGCAGCGGGGAATGTCGATTTGGTCGAATTTGACCTTTCGGAGCGACTCTGCCGCGGAGAGATGTTTCCTGAAATAGTGGACGATGTCTTGATGCCAGTGATGACTGAGGTTGGATCGCTGTGGGAACGCGGTGAGTGGGACGTCTACCAAGAACACTTTGCAACCAAAACACTTGCCGACGTGTTGGCAAGAATACGCCAGAGTGATTTTTCAAAATGGCGTGACCAGCCAAGAATAGCGGCTTCTATGGCGATCTGTTGTACGTTGGACGAGGAACAGCATGGATTGATTACCGACATGATTGAACTCAGTCTGGTC
This sequence comes from Pirellulaceae bacterium, assembly GCA_041399045.1. Classification (GTDB taxonomy): domain Bacteria; phylum Planctomycetota; class Planctomycetia; order Pirellulales; family Pirellulaceae; genus BJ22. The sequence goes on from JAWKTO010000005.1 coordinate 411,216, forward strand.
CAAATGGGGTGGCAATGTGTCAACTTGGGGGTTGGGATTCCCCAGGCAAGCCTCGTGTCGGCGGTCAAGGAGTTTGATCCACGCCTGATTTGTGTTAGCTACTCGTTCGTTGCTGACGTCGAGCAATGTTATACGTCAAATCGATGCCTGTTCAACGAAATGCATGAAAATCAACGACTTATGATTGGCGGAAGAGGTTTAGTAAATTGCGATTTGTCGCAGATGAAATATCATCAGTTAGGATCGAGTCTTTCCGATATCGCCAATTTTGCACGCGAGCTTGCTGGTCAACGAAAACCCTCGGCTACATTCGATCAATGAATTCGATCCAGCCCGCCAGTAGAGAATACCGTGTATCGTCATTGCCAATCGGTGCAATTGCAAACGGAACACGCCACATTGTCAGTTTCAGCGCAGCAGCATTGTTTACGTTATCTGCAATCAAAGCGGTGATGCGTTGATCGGGACTGATTTGGACTTTCGTGAATTCGTTCGTGAAGTGATCATCCACAAATGCAACGCCGCGAATCCGCGTGTCGTTCAATGCAGTTGCCAGGCAGACGGAACTGGTTCCTTGATCGCCAGCGATGACACAACGCCGATCGATTTTCAGTTTCGTCTCCACGTGTTGAAGTGCACGATGGATGACGGCGCGATCCATCAGCTCCCATGGCGTTTCTGGTCGTGATGACTCAATTACCAGAACAGCAATTCCATGGATGGTCAGTTCTGAGAATTGCTGTTGAAGTTGAGCGGATCTTGTTGGCGCGTCAACCGACTTGGCGGTCAACCAAATCAACAAGGGGGATTCTTGGTCGCTTGCTGTTCGACTCGGCTTAATCAAGTACAATTTGTTCTCGAATTCAGCATCGTTGATTTCCGAAATGGTTGATTCGGTATTTCCTTTGGAGCTTGATCCGGAATCCAACTCCGTGTGAAATTCGCCCAGTTCAAGTGATCGTTTTTCGATGTTGCCATCGATGCTCCATGTGATTTCAACGGAATCGCCGGGCAAATGCTGTGCAATTTCCAGCTCCAGTTCCTTAGGAGATGAGACCTTTCGGCCATCAATTTCAGTGATGATGGCACCCTGAGGTACATTTACCTTGGCCGCTGCCGTGCCGGTAATCGTCAAGCGAACTTGCATTTTGGAATCCACACAAACTCCCAGCATGGCGAAACGATAATCGGGAAGTTTTTCCACGAGATTCAACGAGATCGTTTTCGTTTCATTTGATTCGTCTTTTCGGACTACGAGCTCGACGGATTCGCCTGAAAGTTTTCGCCCCATTGCGAATTGAAAATCGATATTCGACTTCAGCTTCAGGTTATTTGCTGACTCGATAATATCTCCGCGTTCCAGGCCAGACTTTGCGGCTGGAGAGCCCGGCGATACGGCTCTGACAAGTGGCGTGCCGGAGTATTGCTCAGCATTGTCGAAGGCAATTCCCGTCAATCCCGGATAAGTGTTTTTGTGTTTGATCCAGTTTTCGAGACGTTTCAAAATGAGTTCCAGAGGAATTGCAAACCCAATGCCGCTGTCGTACCATTCCGTACCACTTTTCAGGTCGGTTGCGCTGAAATCGCCAAGTGGCAAAAGCACTCCATAGCATCGTCCTTTCAGATCGACCAATGCTCCGCCATAGTTTTGCCAGCCAACGTTGGCATCGGTTTGTATGGCACGACCTGAAAAACGATCGATTGCACTGATGATGCCAAGGGAAAGATTGACATTGTTGTGACTGTGGTTTCTGCCGACGGCAATTGCAGTTTGCCCGACGACGATTGATTGTTCCGAGACCGATTCGATTGGAGAAAATTCAACACCATCGATCTTGAGCAAGGTCAGATTCAGTGAATGATCGTGTCCGTGAACTCTGGCCAAAAGACGTTCGCCACTTGGGAGCCTTGCCGCAAGCTGTGTCCGTGTCGAGGGGAAATTTGCCGACGCGGTTACGATCCAGCCCGCTTCGTGAATTACCATTCCTGAGAATCGCTGTCGGCCGGAACTGTTGTTTCCAGCTTGTATGCTATCTTCGAGCAACACCATTGCCTTGGCGGCGTTTTCAGTTGCTGCAGCGATGATTTCCTGCAAAGACGTTTGGGAAGAATTCTCATTCTGCGCCGGGACTAGGCGAGGCGTTTCTTGAGCCGAAATATTTCGGACGAAAAGTAATAGAAAACAGACTAAGAAACCAGCGCACCAAGCGGTCGCATTTTTAACGAACGGTTGATTTCGAACGAGCCGAGACAAACTACTTGCCTCCCATTTGAATAGACAGGAACTCGCCATTTCGAAGAATCGTGACTTCGACACCTGCATCACGGCTGATGGCGCCCAGGACCTTCGATAAATCTTTGATCGTGGGTGTCGGGAGACCATTGACTTCCAAAATCAAGTCATCAGCTCGTAGTTTAGGAAGTGTTCCAGATTCACTGTTGAGAATGCGATCGACATACGCAGGTGTTCGTTCGACAACGTCCGGGATAAGTGCAAACCCCAAAAGTTCAGGAGTCATTGGCTCCGCTACCTCGCGTGCTCGGAGAGTTGTTGATTTTTGGCGCCCCGCAGCCATCTCACGGACGTCCCCTGAGATATTGGAAATCAAATACGAAAAATTGAGATATGTTCCAGTTTGAGAATCAACAGCTTCTTTTCCGATCAGGCCCAGTAAGTTGCCGTTCCAATCGACAATCGCTCCGCCTGCAGATCCTGGGTTATTGGTAATCGTGTCAGTGATCAAAACATTCTCATGATAGGGAATCTCAAAGGACCCGCGCCTTGCATTCAGCGGTGCAACCGAAGCGATGACACCCGTCATGATACTGACCTCTTCATTTCCCGTTGCAACGCCAAACAGGTTGGACGCGGCTAGAACCGGTGTGCCCAATTCCAATTCCTCGGTAACGGATAATTCAAAAAACGGCAAATCCGTTTCGTTGATCCGAAGCAGTGCCAACTCTGTTTTCGGGTCGTAATTGACAATTTCGATCGCGTATTTTCGACCGTCGTTTAAGGTCACATGCGTGGTTTCTGCATCCACGACGTAGCTCCAGACGGTCAAGACGATCCCATCGGAAGAGATAAGCACACCTGATTGGTACGATTCCAAAGCCTTGAATGCCGCCCGAACCCGTAATTTTGACCACGCGTTGCGAAACGTCGCATCGATACACGCCGCGGGCGGCTCAAATTGGGCGAAACAACTGTGTACACCGAATTCAAATTGAAATGTCACGGCAATCGAAATCATTGCGGCGACTAACATCCTGCCATTCATTCGCTGCTTCAGAGTCTCCAACAAAAAAGTCACATTTTGTATTGAAACCTTTTTTTCTGCGCTTGAACTCATCGGTGAAGGTGAGTTCCGCTGGAATGAAACTCGTGTTCGCCGCACGTTCATCGGAAAACTTGAGCCAGGTTTCCGGAATGTCGGGAGCTGATGAGTGCGATATGGCAGCGACTTTTCCGCTTTCCAAATCGATAAATAATTGTGTCTTCGAAACGTTCCAGTTTTTGCTCGATGACGGAATACGGTTCATTTGAACCGGAAATGGATATCGACCAATGTACGTTGCCGTTACGGTATCACTTTCAATCAAGCACTTTCGCCAATGATGCAATCCAGCGAGCCATTGGGGAGTCAACTCGTTGGTATCGGAGTCGATTTCGGTTTCCGTGTAAATCGAAGTGGGCCCGTCGGCAATTCTGAGTCCGCTGGAAGTACCACTGAGAATCAGAGTGGCGGGATTGCCGTCGATGTTGCACTCAAACTTCCACGGGCCAGAGTGCTCTGGCTTGATTGATCGCCGTAGCGCCTTCAATTCATTGTCGGTAGACTGCCGATTGAAGAAATAGTTTGCAAAACCCATTTCGATATTCGTAAAAACTCTCGATGGATTCAGGAGACCTTTCTTGCATCTGTTCCGAAGCGGCTGTAGACGCGTCACCATTGACCAGCGACTCCAGCCTGGCGGTAGCGTTGGCGTGTTCGAGTCGAACGAATGTTTCACGACGCAGCCCTTCGTGTTCAAATTCCAATTTTACGATCCAGCCAGCGGGGAGTGTTCCAGCAAGTTCTTGTATTGGTTCAACGAGTGGATTCGCACGCCGTTGAAACTGATCAGCGATCGTCAAATCGCAATCCTTGCGGTACGCATCGGACGAATCGAGTAGGTTGGTCACACGGATATTGCCGTTTTTGGGAAGTGGCAAGTGCTGCCAACGTTGCGTGATCCACGATACGTCCAGCTTTTAGCATCGGGATGAACCGCTTGATTTGATTGACTGAAATGGCATAACCAACGCCAACATTGACTCGTCCACGTTTTTCAAACGAGCCACGGCCATTGATTCCAATCAAATGTCCGTTGGCATTGAACAGCGGTCCGCCAGAATTTCCCGGATTGATCGACGCATCGGTCTGGATGCAATCAGCATATTCCAATATTCCACCTTCTGGATATTGGTATCGATGTTTTCCGGATACGATTCCGTAGGTAATTGTTGGTTTGAAATCGTGGGCCAGCAAAAATGGATTTCCGGCTGCGAAGCATTGTTCGCCGATGCGAACCTCATCACTGTCGCCCATCACCGCGAATGGATATGTTTCTTTCCCGGTCAATTTGATCAGTGCCACATCACCAGTCGGATCGACTCCAACGAGGACCGCGTCGAGGTAACTGCCGTCGTTGAGGCCGCATTTCATGAATCGCCCACACGGCTGAACGACATGGAAATTGGTTAGGTAAATCCGTCGCTGGAAATGATAACGCCTGAACCACCCGTTTCCATCTCTCGAAAAGACGCAAATCGTGGACTCGGACGCAATTCGAATTGCTTCAATTCGTTGCCTTTCGTTTTTCCAGCCACGCCGGCAGCGATTGTTCCGAAGTTGAGTCAGGTTGCCGGCCGTTTGGGCAACGACTGTCTGAACAATTGCAGCGAGGATAACATGAGTGGTGAAGGTACGAGAAAACGACCCCAATGCGGGAACGCAGCGATGTCGTTACTGATTTCGTTTCATCCATTTGGATTACTGCCGCGCAGTTGTAAATCACAGAAATTTAACAATGTCGCCGGTGTTCCGATTGTCGTTGTAATCAACGTAGATCACCAAACGTCCGGTCGACTTTAGGGCAATGTCAAATGATTCCGATGAATTATCTTCATCAATGAGCACTGCCGACCAAAGCTCTTGATCATCACCCATGATGGTGACTTTCACATTGCCGCCGAATGTTTCTGTGGAAAGGCCAACAATACCCGAGATCGAGTTGAAATTTCCATCCAAGGAATATGCGACACGACCTCCACCACGCATCTGAAGCCCTTGGTCGAATGTCCTGGTTTCTGTTACACCGTTTGATAAAGGCGCGTCAATAGTTACCACAACATGACTGCCGTCGCCTCGGACAAATACCGGGAGATTGATTCGACGTAAATATTCGTCAATTTGCGGCTGTTCCAAGAGTGGTGTCCAGTCTACGGATGTTGGCTCCAGGCTTAAAAGCGAAATCGGTTTCCGAATATCGAAATCAATCAAATCAATCTCCGTGTCCGAAAATTGAAGCACAGTTGAAGACGTCGTCGTGATAGTAAATTGCTTGCCCAGGGTAAGAATTTCTTGGGCAAATATAGTGGAGCCGTCACGAAGATGCACGGAACAAGATGCTTTGGGGCGTTCCAGTTTTTCCCTGCGGAAGAAATAAAGTCCTACAATTCGATTGACTGGTACGTTTGCGGTTTGATCTCCGACCGTGAACTCAATCCCCTGTTCCGAAATGGTACCAATTGTGCCTTCGACAAATCTCCAGTTGCCCTCGCGGCTGACAATAATGGCGTCAGAAGATTCCGGGGGCGATGACAGTAGTTGATTCCACTGCACTTTGTCGTCAGCATTCAGCGGAGTGAAAACGATAGTGCTCAGATCTGCTCGGCTAATTTCCATCCGACTTTCGTTGTGTTCCAACATCACGACCCGGTCCGGGATCTGAATGGAGCTGAACGTAAGTGTGCTGCCATCGACCGTCGCAATGAATGATGACGACAAATCATTGAGTGCTTCAAAGTGTTCACGTTTGATCTGTTGCAGGTCGTCGATATTGAGTTGTTTCCGGGAGAACGACAGGACACCGTTCACGATTTGAAACGAAGGTGTTGAAATCGTTTCGTTTGAAGTTGAAACCTCCCAAGCCTGTCCGCTTACGCTGGAAGGCAAACAAGCAGCGATCAAGAGTGAGGCCAAGAATAGCCAAGCCTTGGTTTCTCGAACGGCGAATCGATGAGACTGTTTGAACAGATGTCCGTTTTGGATTGGAGGTCGTATGTTCATTTCCCACCTCCCGATTGCGCCAAGCGACGAAAGTACTCTTCGACCATTTCGCGGTAGTTAGGTGGAAGTTTGCGCACCATCTCGGCCAACGAATCGGCTTTTTCTCCTGGAGGCAGGTCTCCCCATTGTCCTCCTTCGCTCAGTTGTCGGCTGGTTACAGCTCCCGAACCTTTGCCGCCCGCATTGCGACTACGCTCCATAGGAGTCGACGGAGACATGTTTTGCTTTGCAGATGGTTGAGACTGTTGCTGTTGTTGTTCCAGGCGGCTAATCAGTTTATCGAGTTTCTCGACGATCAGCTGTTCCTCAGCCAGCACCTCCTCTCCCGAACGCTTGAGCGACATCCGCCGCGTAACATCGTTCATCAATCGTGCAATTTCGTCAATCGAATCCGTTTCCAGATTAGCAATGTCGCGTTGGAAAATTTCCATCAATACAACATATCGTGCGGGCAACAAGTCTCGATTCTGAAGCAGTTCCGCTGAAGATTGGAGGCAAATGTCTTTTTGAGCAAGTTGGTGAGCGCAAATGCTTCGTATGAACAGCATCACATGTGGCTGGAGCGTGTCGTTTGGTGACATGTCCTGGATGATGGCCAGTGCTTCGTCATGCAGATTTCGTTGTTGCCAAACGTAGGCGGCATAAAGTCGAACATGTTGTTTCACGAATGCATCTGAAGAAAACGAAACGATCTGTTCCGGGAGTTCGTCTGGAACGGATTCAAGACATTGATCAATTTCCTCGATTACGTGCTGGCTCGCAGGATTTATTCGAACGATCGCCTCGATAATGCCTTGAATAGCTGGCTCAACGTTGGTCGGTGTCGACCGAATCAACAATGTGTTGATCTCCGTTTGAATCTCTGGCGATGCTTGTTGGGATTTTGACCAATCCGCGAACGCTGAAAGTATTCCGCGTTGGTCCGGCATCTCCCATTCAGCGGTATTGGTTGACGGCATCGTTTGTTGCGCAGTGAGAATACGTGCCGGATTCCACAAAAGTAAAAAAGCAAGAATTGCAAAACGTAAATTAAAGAACGCTCCACTGTGTAGCCAGAATTTCAGCGTTGCGGTGCCCATTGGCCCTCCCGCACTCGAATCTCGATTTGACGTGTTGCACTTGTCAGCTTTTCCTCTTGTTGCCGCAATCGCAGGATTTCGGCATGCCATTCGGCAGTCTGTGAAGGAGATAATTGGTGATTTGAAAGTTGTTTTGAAAGCGATGTATGTCGCCGCAAAACTCTTTCTTGAAGGCTGCGAATCAATTTTAGTTCGGCAATCGCATTCACGAGAGGTTGTTCACCTGGTCTAGCAGCAGGTTGGCTGTCATTGGGCCGTCCATTACGTTTTGCCGTTTCGTGATCCTCTTGAGATTGTTTCACGGAATCCACCAGAAACGCCAAGGTTTCGACGATGTCTTGCTGCATAGAAAGCGTCAGAGCGTCAAGCTTTTGTTCGCCAATTCGATTGGCCACAACGGACATGTCGTCCAGTAGTTGATCGATAGTTTGCAACAAAACAATTGAACTGCCTTCTTCGCGCAAAAGATCCTGTGCTTTTTGTCCTGACGTTGCAACTTTGATTTGAGCTTGGCCGATTTTCTGGCACTGCAATTCAAAATCAATGGGTTTAACGCCGGCGTTCAACTTGGCAATAGACTCCGTTCGCTCATTGACCTTGAGCTGCTCCTCAAGCAAGTCGCGAAATCTTTCCTCCAAAAGCTTCAAAATGAACTCGGTTTCTTCCTCTCGCATTTGACGAAGGATTTCTTCCAGGTGCTTTTGCGCATCGGCCAGCTCTTTTTCGGCCGACTCCATTTCCGATTGAGCGGCGTTACGATCGGCCTCGCGAAGGCGATCGCTGGCATGCTGCATCCGTTTTTCCGCTTCGGCAACTCGACGTCCAACCGGATTCTGCTCTTCGGAGTCTGATGGTGAAGACGCCGACGATTCCTGAGGTTCGTCTTCAGGATCTAGATTCAGAGTACCTTCGTTTTGTTCAATTGCTTTCGCAAGTTGGTCGGCACGTTTGGCGGCCGCGTCCTGGGTTGGGGCAATCGAACTCGGGTCTCGCACCGATTCCGTTTGCGAGTACAGGCTCTGTTGAATTCGGATCAGACGTTCAACTTCCTGCAAATATTGTTGATGCCGTTTGACCTCATTTCGCATTCGCGAATCAAGGCCTTCATTTTGCAGAGTCGTGAGCAGCACAGTGAGTTGTTGCAGGATTTTTTCCTGTTGGTCTTCGGCCTGTTTGAATTTTTTCTGACCTAGCAAATCCTTCAGGACCTCCAATTGCTGTGAGGTCCCAGCGGATTGACTTAGTTCGAAAGCCTTTTGAAGTAGACGGCTGCGATCAGGATCGTTTCGTTTTTCGATTTCAAAAAGTGTGAAGAGTTTTTGCTCAAGTGCTTTGTATTGTTCTGTCAACGCTTCTTGGCGAACCTGCAAAGTGTCACTGCCGATCGGGGCGTCTTGTGCACGGACCGAAGGCGGCAGGGCGGTCGCGAAAATGTACGCAATGGTAATATGTTGTAAGATGTGGACTTTTTTCCACATGGAAGTGCGTTTCCAGATCACATGACTTGTCGAGTTGAACTTGTTTTAGCCGACGATATTCTACAGCATTCGACGGAAATAAGGGCGGGCAAATTCTCGTTTGTTCGACGGCGAGACTTGGTTGAGCCGTACGAACTGGTTGGCGTGTGAGGTGGGCTTTTCATGCCCCACGAATCAACTACCTCTCGTGCTAAGGACAATTCAAGCAAACGAATTTGTTTCCGAGCTGATATATCGAGGTAGGACACTTGTTCAAGCTTCTGCAAGTCACAAACGATGCGACAAAGGCTAGTGCCCTGTACCCCAGCCGAAGCCGCCGAAAGCGGAGTCCAGTTCGTTGGGGGCTCTGCGCAAAATCGAGTTTGGCTCCGCGTCTTGTCGGAATTGATTTTGCGGAGGTTGTGCTGCCGATTGTGAGAACGACGCATCACTTGCAGGCTGGAAATCACCTTCAAAAGTAATTTCGCCACTTTCAAATTGGGGAGCCGCATTTTGTGGAGTGTCAATCGCGTTTGGACTGTTCACATCCGCTTCGAAGGGAAGTGAAGATGGTGCAGCTGGCTCTTCAACGTTGTTACTTGTCGGCGTTGTTGTTTCGGGTTCGAGGAACTGTTGTGGCGGAATCTCGCCAGTGGAAACATTCATTAACGTTCCCATGGATCGTTTCAAGAACACTTCCGCCTGTTTAAGTTCCGTCTGCGCTTCCACAACCACATTTTGAGCATTGAACAGCCTCTGTTGCGATATCAAGAGCTGGTCAAGCACGAGGCTTTGCGTTTGGCCTTCGGACCAATCGCCTTGAATCAAAGCGAACGCGTCCCAACGTTTTTTGTTTTGTTCGAGTTCAAACCCAGCGGCATCGAGTGAGGCCCAAGCGGCCTGAAGTGTTTCCAACGCCGAGTTTAACCTCCAGTACGCTTGCTGTGCATCGGTTGTGATTTCGATAGTTACCTGCTCAACCATGGCTTTCGACTGAAGCATTTCCAGTTCACTTCGTCGGAGTTGGCTCCGTGCGGCGCGATTTCGATAAGGCATGTCAAACGACAATCCGGCAGAGAATCCTGGCGTCGACGAAAATTGTGATTGCCAAGCTCGTTCGATTCCGGAGTCACCATGCAGTGCCGCGACATATGTACTGAACAACAGATTCAGTTCTGGCAAAATTTGATTGGCGGCAACGTTGTTTCGAACCGCCGCGATTTGAGTTTGCTTGATGGCGCGTTTCAGTTCCGGACGGTTTTGGATCGCCATTTCGGCAACCTCGGCCACATCCCAAGGTAACGTGTTGGCCTCCAGGCATTTCGCTGGTCACAAGTTCAACGGCGTGTTGTCCGACGCCAAAGCCCATCAGGCGACGCAGTTTAGCTTCGGCAAGGCGTATGTCGCGGAGAGCGTTGGCCAATTCGGTTTCTCGAGACCGAACCGCCGATCGTGCCTGAGCGATTTGAATCGCTTGGGCGTCAAATTCCTGACGGCCTTCAAGGATGGTTAGAATCGCGCGACCCTGATGGTAGACATCCTGTTTTTGAACATAGTTGGCACGGGCGAGATACAATTCCCAATACGCACTGACCGCTTCCAGTAGCTCGTTTTGGATCTTGGTTGATAGCTCATCCCACTGTAACCCAGTAGACGTTTCGGCAATCAGAATTTGACTGCGAGTAATGTAACGACCGCGATTTCGCCTGAGTGGTTGTTCGAAATTCAAAGACAGGACGGCGGTTCCCTGATCTTGGGGAGTGAAAAATCGAGAGTTACTGTTTTGAAAGCCTAGCTTCTGTTGGAGTTCAACGTTGCCACCTGTTGCTGTCTTCTTTCGCACTCCGGCCGTTCCCGTCCAGATGTTGTCCTCCAAGAATGGAAGCCCACCGGTGGTCAAGGTGTTACCAACGGGGTCAACGCGATCATCGTAGATCGATTTCGCGAACAAATTGGGATCGAACTTGGCACATTCCGATTGGATATCGGTTTCGGCGATCAGCGGTTCCTGACTTAAGGCCAGAATTTTCTGCGAGTTTTCCAGTGTCAAATAAATGACTCTTTGGACGTCGAGAAATTCTGATTGACCGGTGCCCAGAATGGGGTTCAATATCCGGTTGGTCCAAGTATCCGAACCGGATGTTGCGTTGTCAATCGCTGGGTTCGGTGAGAACTGGTTCAACGAGTCATTGGACGGCTCGGTTGAGATTGCGTTGATGCCTTGGCTCAACGGAGATTGTGGTTCCGTTGTTGGTAGGGGTTGGTTTCCGAGCGGTTTGTCCAATGGGAATTGGGTCTCAGGTTGACTTGTGGAATCGGCTTCGTTTTCCGGAGTCGCGTCGGAATTCTCACTTTGGTCGTCAGAACCAAGGATGAGTTCGCGGAGTTCTTTTTGTTGTTTCTCGTCCAGTTCCTCTTGAGTTACCTTTTGTGTTTCCTGATTAGGTTCCTGCTCAATTGGCATCAGAACGTTTTCTGGCGGAAACGCGGCAATGGCGGTAGGTGCCGATTCGATTGAATCGGGCTCCAGCAGAGCAGGCGACGGGACGAAATCAATTTCATTCGTGTCCTCGACCAAATGCTCATCTATTCCGAGCGGAGGAACGTCAGTTGCAACTGCCATGTCGAATCGTGTTGTGAGACTGTCCTGTTGAACAATCGTTTCTAATTCGCTGGTTTCGGAAACCTGTGGCTCTGGAGTTGAAGCATGATCAATCGACTCCTTGAAGTTGTTCAAGTCGTTGACAATGAGATGTGGTCCATCTGGACTCGCATTTTCTAGCCCTGACGTGAACGGATTTTCGATTCGCGTTGCTTGATTTGCGTTGTCATAAAACTCGCGATTCGGCGCCTCAGCAACTGGAAGAGGCGACAGGTCAATCATCGTTTCATGTTGGGAACTCGGCAGTGCCGAGAACGTGGGCGCGGAGTTGTTACTCGCGTTGGAAACAACGAAATCGTTTGTCGACGAAGTGTGTTCGTTTTCCGCGGTTTGGCGTCCAACGGTATTAGTTTTAGACGAAAGTAAACGGGTGTCGGGAGGATCGACGTCTGTCAGACGTTCCTTGTCAGTCGTTGAGATTTGGCTGGTTGATTGGATTGACGACGTCGCAGCCCGGCGTTCGCGTGATACGAACGCGGCAATGGCAGCAGCGCAGATTCCAATTACCAGGATGTATTTTCTCATCGAAGTTCCCGATTACACGGTTGGATTATCAGTCTTTATCGCCTTGGACTGTTTAAGCCGATGAGTTCGATTGAAGTGAAGGAAGCAGTTCGAGCAGGCAGCGGAGAAAAAATCCGAACGATCAAATTAACTCTCAAAATCCGTAAAGTTTCACAAGCGTCAGTTGGGTTGCATGGATCATGTTGTTTCTACCTTGGCGCAACTCAAATTCGCATGGCGAAAATCAATTCTCACACCGGATTCGCGCAATAGGCTTTCGATAAGAATGCAGCGGGTCCTAAGACTTTTCCCAATCCTTCAACTTTGCCTGAGTAGCACGTTTTGTCACAGAAACGTGAACAAAGGTAATTGATTGCTAGCGGCCGAAAGGTTGGCAGTTGGAAGGACTTGCATACCAGGCAGGTTTGATGCGCATCAAACAAAAAAAGCCTGTTGCATCTATGCAGATTAACAGCCTCGTCAATGTTCGAATCGTTTAAAAACTCGAACCCCTTAATCTCCGGAACGTTTTCCATCGTGAAGCGTTTTCTGAACCGGGAAAAGCCGCGCGCTGCGGACACGGGCGAATCGCGACGAATCTATCGACCGTTGATGGAAGCACTTGAGCCCCGCACGCTTTACGACGGTTCACCCCTGGGATTTGTGGCTGAGTCAATCGAGGCAGCGTTTCATGCGGATTCGGGCGACGATCTGACGTTGGATCCCGCCATCCATTCGATGCCGGATGCATTTTCGTCAATCGTTGCAGAGGAATTGTTTCCTGATGCAGTTGCCCCCAATCAGATCACCGAAATCGTGTTTGTCGATGGCGGTATCGACGATGCTGCTGTCTTGATCGATTCTCTCAATCAGCAGAACGGGCATTCGATTGCAGTATTCCGAATTGACTCGGATTCCGACGGCGTTGAGCAAATAAGTCAGGTTCTGGACAGTTACACCGGAATCGAAGCGATCCACATTGTTTCCCATGGCGACACAGGCGTTGTTCAATTGGGAAATGGGGCCTTGGGACAACACAACCTGCAAGCCTATGCCGGACAGATTGCTCAGTGGCAATCGGCAATGTCCTCCGATGCCGACATCTTCATTTATGGTTGTCAGGTAGCTGCCACAGAATCCGGTCAAGACTTCATTGAACAGTTGGCTGCGCTAACGAGCGCCGACGTGGCGGCCAGTGATGACCTGACCGGTGCTGAGATATTGGGCGGCGACTGGGACTTGGAATACGTTGCGGGGGCGATTGACTCGTCATTGGTCCTGCATGTCGACAACTGGAATTCGATTCTGGATTTAACTGCTGCTGGGGGTGAGAAACTTGTAAACACGTCGACACCTGAGAATCAAGTGACGACGCCCTATGGTGGTGGCAACGTGGGGATGGATTCATCTGGCCGCTATGTTGTTGTATGGGAAGACTACCGTTCGGGTAATGCGGATTCGTACGCCAAAGTCTACAACGCCGACGGCAGCGTTCGCGTTAATGAATTCCGAGTCCACGCAGCAAACACCAGTGCGCAGGATTGGACCAATGTCTCCATGGCCGACAATGGAAATTTCGTGGTCACCTGGAGTGACAATCGCTCCGGCAACTACGAAGTCTACATGCGGCTGTTCAGTATCGACGGAACGGCGTTGAGCGGCGAAACGTTGGTCAGCACGCTGAGCGGCACTCAGGATGCCCATGCGTCGGATTTTGCTTCTGACGGATCGTTTGTGGTGACCTTCCAAAACGCCACCGATACGGACATTTACTTTCAACGATACAACGCGAGTGGAGTCGCTCAGGGCGTTAACACAAAAGCCAATACCTACACGACCAGCACCCAGAACCATCCCGATGTCGCTGTCAATAATGACGGAAGTTTCGTTATTTCATGGATGAGCAACGGGCAGGATGGCGACCTCTATGGCATGTACGCTCAGCGTTTTACCGCTGCGGGTGCGAAAGTCGGAGGTGAGATTCAAATCAGTTCGACTTGGTCTGGAAACCAATATTATGGAACGATCGACAACGACGACTCCGGCAATTTCGTCGCGACATGGATGAGTAGCGATGGAAACGGCTATGGCATCTGGGCCCGCCGCTTCAATTCTTCGGGCACGGCACTGGCTGGAGAATTTCAAGTCAACCTGGACTCAGGGTGACCAGGATCTCCCAATGTGTCGGTTGACAATGACGGCGATTTCGTAATCACTTGGCACGATTCCTCTGGTCATGATGGGGTCGGTTTTGGCGTCTATGCCCAGCAATACAACGCCTCGGGAACGGCCATCGGTAGCGAAACCCTGATTGCGCAGACAACAGGAAACGATCAGAAGGACCCCACGGTCGCCATCAACGGGACCTCAGCAGTCGTCGTCTGGGGCGGTAACGGAACACAGTCAGGACAAACGGACTCAGCGGAGTGTTTTTCCGTCAGTTTTCGTTAACTGGGCTCGGAGCTCAAACACTCGTTGTAACTAACACGCTCGATGATGGCAGCTATGGCAGTCTGCGTTGGGCGCTCAACTATGCCAACATGAATACTGGCACCGACACGATTGCCTTTGCGATTGGAACTGGTAGTCAGACGATTACGGTCTCCAGTACCGACCTGCCGGGCATTTCGGACACTGTCATTATTGACGGCTCGACGCAGTCGGGGTACAGCGGCGCACCATTGATCTCTTTGGTCGATGGCGACACGCGGACGGTAGGGTTGACATTACAGGCTGGTTCCAATGGCAGCACCATTCGTGGTCTTAATATTCAGGGCTTCAACACATCTGGCATCACGGTCGTTTCGTCCAACAACACGATCGTTGGCAACTATATTGGCACGAATGCGGCAGGGACGGCAGCGGCGGGCAACTACGATGGGATCAATATTTGGGCTGGTGACAACAATGTAATTGGCGGTATCGGAGTCAACGACCGAAACGTCATTTCCGGAAATACAAACAACGGCTTGGTGCTGTCCGGAGGGGCGAACGGCACACAGATCGTTAACAACTACATCGGTCTGAATGCTGCTGGTACGGCGGCGATTGCCAATGGTGTTTTCGGAATCTGGGCTGGTGATAGTGTCTACATTACCGTTGGCGGTACGACATCCTCGTTGCGTAATGTGATCTCGGGCAACGGCTATGCTGGGATCTACTTCAGTAACGTTAGTAATAGCTACGTCTACGGAAACTACGTCGGAACCAACGCCGCAGGAACAGGCGATATCAATGGCACATCGCCAAATACGATCAACAGCGGCTTGATCCTCATGAATGGTTCCAGCAGCAATCTGATTGGCAATTCAGCAATTAGCGGCGCGCGAAATGTCTTTTCTGGGAATAACCATTACGGAATTGAGGTGCAAGGCCTAACGTCGACGAACAACACGGTGTTCGGTAATTACATCGGCACCGACCATACCGGAATGGTTGCGTTGGGAAATAGCAATGGTGGTTTTTCGTTCTGGGGCTCTGGCTCGGGAAACCTTTTGAGCGGAAACGTTGTGTCTGGCAACAGTGGGCCCGGAATCATGGTCAACTCGGCCGCAACCGGATCGCAAATTCAGGGGAACTATGTTGGGCTGGGTGCTGACGGTTCAACCACCATTGGCAACGCATGGGTAGGTATCTATGTGGCTGGAGGATCGACGGGCACTTTGATTGGCACGAATGCTGACGGCGTGAATGATGCGGTGGAAGCGAATACGATATCGGCGAATCTGGATGGAATCCTGGTCCATGGCGTCGGCACGACAGGGACAATGATCTACGGCAACTACATCGGCACCGATGCAGCCGGGTTACTGGATCGCGGAAACAGCTCCGATGGTGTTCGCATCCAGAACGGAGCCACGGTCAACTATATCGGAGGAGCGGGAGCGCGTCGCAATATCATTGCAGGCAATGATCAGGATGGTATCCAAATAGACGGAGAGTCCACGGATGGTAACTGGATTCAGAACAACTGGATCGGCCTTGCTGCTGATGGAACAACGGTGCTTGGCAACGGCGGGGACGGAATCTTTATCAACGGCGGAGCCGACAACACCACGATTGGTGGTGGCACCGGGAATGGCAACGTGATTGTGGGCAGTGGGTTTGTTGGCATCGAGATCGATGGAGCCAGCACCGGAACGGTCATCACCAGCAACTACGTGGGTACGAACTCGACGGGAACGCTGGTGGCCGGTTCCGGACAAAACGGGATTCTGCTGGAAAGTGGTGCGTCGAATACCACGATTGGTGGCAGCGGTGCTGGACTGGGGAACGTAATTACCGCCAGCGGTGTCGCATCGCCGTATAACTCAGGAGTCAGCGTTCTGAATACAGCCGGCACTGGCAACTCGATCGTTGGCAACAGTATCTACGGTAACGGGGGCATCGGCATCAATCTGGGTGCGGATGGAATCACGGCCAACGACAATCTGGATCCCGACAGTGGCGCAAACAACCTTCAGAACTTTCCAGTACTGACCACATCGACGGTTAACGCCGCCGGAACCACGGTGACTGTCAGCGGCTCGATCAACACGCTTGCAAGTCTGACTGGCGTGGTCATCCACTTCTACGCCACGCCTTCGACCGGTGACGTAACGAAGCGTGAGGGCAAAAAATATCTGGGCAGCACGACCGTCAACACGGACGCGTCAGGCAATGCGACGTTCAACAATGTAAGCGCTGACCGGATACACGGGTAACGTGGGAACGGGTGAGCTGATCACGGCGACCGCAACTTACACGAACAACACGTCGGAGTTCTCGCAGGGAATGGTGGCGACGCTGAGCACCGGCAACAGCGCACCGAGTGATATTGATGTAACGACAACTACCGATGGCGGGCTATCCATAAACAGTGACGGCGGCAACGATGTTTATCTGAAGGCCGATGATGGCGCAGCAATTTTGGGTGGCCGGACTAGTCTGTCGCTGGAGTTTCGCGGGCGATTAACTGGCGGAGTCGGTTTCAATACGTTCGCCCGTATGCGACCGCCGCAAACAATAACGAATTCGCACTGCATACCACGTACACTGGCCAGATCTCGCTTCAAATCGGCAACGTCGTAAGAACCACGACCGCCGCGTACGCTCAGTTGTTCGACGGCAATGAGCACACGATATCAGCTACCTGGTCCAATTCCGGCGCGACCAACATCTACATCGATGGAGTTCTGGCCGAGTCGTTTACTGGACATCAGGTCGGTTATACGGTGGCGACCGGCGGCGTGCTGATTGTCGGACAGGAACAGGACAGCGTCGAAGGCAGCTTTGA
The DNA here is from genome assembly GCA_041399045.1 of Pirellulaceae bacterium. Taxonomy (GTDB): domain Bacteria; phylum Planctomycetota; class Planctomycetia; order Pirellulales; family Pirellulaceae; genus BJ22. The sequence continues at coordinate 428,528 of JAWKTO010000005.1, forward strand.
CACGCGCAAGTGCTAGGGAACGATCAACGATCTCCGCATCTTCAGCGATGTTCGTACAGCCAGCGAAATCGCGGCCAGCTATCGCAGCGATCTGCCGTATGACGAAGCGGGCATAGCGAACTGGAAATTCGATCAACTTTCCAGCGGTGGTGTGGTGACGGATGCGGTCAGCGGCAACAACCTGACGGTCAAGCATGTGGACGCAAAGCGGTTTTACCGCGAGCGAACCTACCTCACCCTTAGCGTCGATGAAAACGCGTTTGACGGCACGGGTCGTGGGATCGGTCTACGGTACGGATATCGATCGCGAAGCGAAGATCCGCAGCTCTTAGCCGCTGATCCATACCTGCGATACGGGCGGAATCCGATAAATTTTCCGTGTGAAGACGGGAGTTATACATGGTCCGTTGCCGAAGCCGACGCACGTAATTCAGGCATTCCGGGAAAGTGTACTCAACGTATCAGGGCAACCGGAACGATTCGATCTGCCACGGAAAACGAACTTGTCCGGCAGCTCGCCGCAGCGTTCAACACGGATCTCATGATTGGAGGAAGTGATCAACTGGTCGAAGGAACCCAATGGTATTCCAACGGATCTGCAGGTGATCGCTTCTGGCAAGGTACTTCAACCGGCTCGGCCGTCGATGCAGCTTACAACAATTTTGCTACCGGTGAACCCAACGACTCAGGCAACGAAGATGGTTTGTATTTCTGGTATACCACAGGAGAGTGGAACGGATGTTGCGGTTTCCGGCCCTGCTGCCGGTTACCTTGTTGAATGGGACGCCGACGCGGTGCCTCGATGCAACCAACGCGTTGACGTATTCCATCCAATCGCAAACCGTTGCCGGTGCATTCACAATCAACAGCGACACAGGCGAAATCACCGTCGCCGATGGTTCGCTGCTGGACTACGAAACGAACGCCACGCACACCCTCACCGTCCGCGTCAGTGATGGCACAGCGACCTACGATGAAGCGTTCACGATTTCGTTGCAGAACATGCCGTTCGAGGTTCAGCAGTCGATTCCTTTATTACCCAGAATGTCAACGAAGACGGTACGTTGACATTCAGCAGCGGTAATGGAAATGCGATCACGGTCACCGACGAAAATGGTGCGACCAATTCGCAGTTCCAGGTTTATCTACAGGTCAATAATGGTACTTTGACGTTATCACAGACAACGGGACTGTCGATTCCTGGTGGGGCAAACGGTTCCTCGTTCATGACCATCTCAAGGGACGGAATCCGACATCAACGCGCTGGAAGGACTGACCTACACGCCAACCGCCAACTACAACGGCAGCGACACGTTGACGGTCACAACATCGATGGGTGCCGGACTGGAAGGTTACTACACGTTCGAAGGCGGCAATGCGGTTGATCAGAGCGTAGGGATTTCACAGAACGGTACGTTCAATGGCGATGCAACGACGGTCAACGATCCGGCGAGGGGTGAAGTTCTTCGCTCGATGGGACGGGAGATTTCGTCCGATCTCGGGGACCTATACAAATCCGACAAATGTGACTCTGGCTGCCTGGGTACAGACTTCTGGAACAACCGATCGCGACGTTATTTCTTTAGGCGACAACGTCGTGCTACGTGTTGGCATTAACAACGACATTGTGGCTGCGATCCATAACGGATCAGGGTGGGATACGCTTCTCACGGGAGTGCAAATATCGTCGGATTGGAACCATGTGGCAATGACATTCGACGATACGGCTAACACCCTATCCGTCTACTTGAATGGCAACCTGGTTAGTACACTTTCCACGACCAATTCAATCGTCTACTCGTTGGGAACTGACACGTTCATCGGTCGTCATGGCAACGGCTCGACCGGATACGACTTCAACGGCCTGATCGACGATGCAAGGGTCTATACGCGTGCACTTTCGGCAGATGAAATTGCCGCTGGCAGGTGACCAAACGGAAGTCACCGACAGCGTCGCCATGAGTGTCAATCCCGTTAACGATGCGCGAGGCCGGTGATGGTATCGTCACCCAAAGCATCGACACATACAACGAACCGCGCGGAGCGTGGTGGTTCAGCCTGACGGGAAAGTGCTGGTCGGGGTCTACAACGGCGGTTCGAACAACCTGGCCGGCGACTATGCTCTGATTCGCTACAACGCCGATGGTTCGCTGGATACAACGTTTGGCGGTGGTGACGGTGTGGTGAAATTGGACCCTTCATTCGGCTTGGGGAACGACGGACTGGGTGAAATCGCTCTGCAGTCGGACGGAAAAATTGTCGTTTCCGGCTACATTCGCAATGGCTCGTTCTATGCCTTAGGGCTTTCCCGGTTCAATTCCGACGGAACGATTGACACGACATTTGGTGGCGGTGACGGCGTGGTGGTGACGCCGGTTGGTTCGTCGGATTACGGATTTCAAATGGAGATCCAGTCTGACGGCAAACTAGTTGTTGCTGGTCGACTGAACAACAATTTCGGCGTTGTTCGGTACGATAGCAATGGCGTGCTGGATAGACATTACGGCATGGTGGCCTGGGCTACGTCACCACCGACGGGGCTAGCAGCACCGACTACGCGCGGGATGTGGTTATCCAACCGGATGGAAAGATTGTCGTGGCCGGATATGGGCTGGTTAGTGGCTCGAATCAATTCGGTCTGGTGCGGTACAACAGCGATGGCACGCTGGACGCGTCCTTCGGTTCATCCGGAAAGACGCTTACGAATATCGGTAGTGGCCACGACTATGCGTACCGGCTGATTCGACAAAACCGATGGCAGCTTCCTGGTCGGCGGCTTGGCGAGCAATGGCAGCAGCTATGATTTCGTGCTCGCTCGCTATACCAGCTCAGGCATCCTGGATACGACCTTCGGCGGCGGAAGTGGCTGACATTCCGACCGGCGACCAATACCATCGATTCGGCCATTGAGTATACCGCCTACCCAACCTTCTACGATTACAGTCTGACGCAGCAGAGCGACGGCAAAGATCATCGCGGTCGGCAGCACGAACAACGGCACGAACAATGACATGCTGGTCGTGCGGTACAACACGGATGGCTCGCTGGACACCAGCTTCGGCGGCGGTGATGGCGCGTGCAACTGCGATTGGCAGCGGCAACGACGCGGCAGGCGGAGTGACGGTGCGATCCGATGGGTCGATTGTGGTCGTCGGCAAGTCACAGAACGGGAACGGACGATGAAGTTGCCGTGGTTGTCCTGAACCGATGGCTCCGTCAGCGGTGAATTTGATGTGGTGGGGCGCGTGGGTGGAACGGTCAGCTACACCCGAAGGCGGTTCGCGGTGGTGGTGCTGGATGGTGATGTTGAGATCTTTGACGTCGAATTGAGTGGCATCGACAACTTCAATGGAGCTTCGTTGACGCTGAGTCGCAACGGTGGCGCCAACAGCCAGGATGTGTACAGTTCGACTGGGACACTGGCGTCGATTTCGGCGACCAGTGGCAACCTGGTGGTCGGTGGGACAACAATTGGCACATACACCAACAGCGGTGGAACGTTGACCTTCGCGTTCAACGGCAATGCCACCAACACGTTGGTAAACCAGGCGATGCAACAAATCGCCTATAGCAACAGCAGCGATGCGCCTCCGGCCAGCGTGCAGATCAACTGGACGTTCAATGACGGTGGCAACAGTGTCATGACTCAGGGCAGCCCCGGCGTGCTGACAGCTACCGGCAGCGTGACGGTAAATATCACGGCCACCAATGACACGCCAGTCGTCACGGCTCCAGGGTCGGCTTATAGCTTTACCGAACAGGGAAGTTTGAACATTCACGGGACGGGATTCTCGGTTGCCGACGTCGACGACAATGGTGGCGTGATGTATGCCACGTTCAGCGTTGGAGTGGGACGAGTTGTGGTCAACGTCGGTAACTCCGGCGTCACGGTGATCGCCCATGCCGGCTCAATTGAGAGTGCCGGTAATGGTACGGACGTGGTCCAGTTCCGTGGCACCAAGGCTCAACTGAATGCCCTGCTTTCAGGCAGCAGTACCGGCACCATTGTCTACTACTACGATCAACTTGCCGCCAGCGATATCCCTCCAGCGTCGACCAATATCACGCTGTTGATCAATGACGGCGGCAACACGGGAACCGACCCCGGATTGACAGGAACGAGCACCAGCGAGGAGCACTCGGCTTCGCAAACGATTAACATCACTGCTTTCAACGATGCAGCAACACTGCGAGGTTCGAACCTGATTACCAACGGCGACTTTTCGTCGTCGCTGACCGGCTGGACGACAACCGGAACTGTTTCTCAGTCAGGCGGTTCGCTGATGTTTGGAGCTGGTTCGGCTTACGGTCCTCACACCGCTTCGCAATCGTTCGCCACCACAGTCGGCGAATCGTACATCATTGAGTTTGACTATCGGGACAACCATTTGTACGGAACGAGAAACCAGCAACTGCAGGTTACTGTCGACGGGGCAACCAACCGTCTGACAACGTCGCAGATTCTAACCGATCAAGGTGATAACACCTTTGTCCGATATCGATTTACATTCACGGCGGATTCCACTACCAGCACGTTGAAGTTCACCGACACCTCGGACAATGTCGGCTCGCTCAGCTATTCCACCGTCGGTGTCGAAGGGCTGATCGATAACGTGTCGGTACAGCAAGCGGGCGGACAATTGGGAACGGTTAGCTATACGGAAGGCGGAACGGCGGTGGTTCTCGACAGTGACGTGACGGTTCGCGACGCAGAGATCACCGCCGGGTACGATAATTTTTCGGGCGCGACACTTACCCTCACTCGAAACGGCGGAGCCAACGCGACCGATGTCTTCAGCAACAGCGGATTGCTGGGCACTCTGACGCAGGGCGGCAATCTGGTTTACAACGGCACAACGATTGGCACGGTGACCACCAACAGCGGTGGCACCTTGCTGTTGACCTTCAATGCAACGGCCACGCAGTCAACCGTCGATGCAGTGATGCAGTCGATCGCCTATAGCAATAGCAGCGACACTCCACCGTCGAGTATCCAGCTCAACTGGACATTCAATGACAACAATGACGGCAGTCAGGCATCGGAGCGCGTTGAATTCGACCGCTATTCCGTGGTGAATATCGCTCCGACCAACGACGCGCCAACGTTTGAACAGCCGGAGTTGATTACCAACGGAGATTTCAGCGGCGGATTGAGACGGACTGGACGACGACCGGTACCACGACACTCAGCGGAGGCGGCATCCGCTTCGGAATCGGAAATTCTGTCGGACCACATACATTGTCTCAGACGATCAACACAGTGGCAGGTGGTACTTACGAGTTGTCGTTTGACTATCGCGACGATAATGTCACGGAAGAATCAGTCTCTCCAGTCACAGTCGACGGAGCCAGCAACCTGTTAACGACGTGCTGCAGATTATTACGGACGTCGCGGGCAATACTTACGTTCGTTATACCTACAGCTTCACCGCCGATTCGAATACCGCCACGATCACGTTTACGGACACATCCGATACGGCGGGTGTTTCCGATAACACTAACAGCGTGGACGCGTACATCGACAACATTTCGGTTCAGTACCAGTCGGGTACTTTCAGCGCGGTCAGCTTCTCCGAAGGCGGTTCAGCGGTGGTGCTCGATGGCGATGTCCAGATTTTTGATGCAGAGTTGAGCGGAATTGATAATCAATGGCTCGACATTGACGTTGAACCGGCAACGGCGGAGCCCATGCCGATGACGCTTTGGCATTCGACGGAGTCACCCGACGACGAGTGGTTCGAACGTCTTGGTCAGTGGCGTGACAGTCGGCACCTACATCTTCACCGGCGGCGAATTGCATAGTGACATTCGGAGCCAACGCCACTCAGGCTCGTGTCAATACGCTGATGCAGAACATCGTCTACTGGAACACTAGCGATGCACCACCGGCTAGCGTGCAGATCGACTGGACGTTCGACGATGGCGGCGACAGCGTGACCACGCAAGGCAGCCCGGGAGTTTTGCAGGCCAACGGAAGCACGACGGTCAATATCACGGCGACGAATGATGCTCCCGATGTCACATTGCCAGCGAGTTTTCCGACTTACACCGAGAATGGTCCTGCTGTGGCCGTGGATGCGAATCTGACGGTTACCGATGCCGATTCGCCCAACCTCACCGGTGCGACTTTCCGCATTACAACGGGATACCAGAACGGCTTTGACGAATTGGTGTTTACCAACCAGCTTGGCATTAGCGGAACGTGGAGTGCAGCCACGGGTACATTGACCCTGTCTGGGACTGCTTCAGTGGCGGATTATCAAACCGCTATGCGAACGGTGGCGTTCCAGACGGCAGGCGATGCACCGAATACCACGTGCTACGTCGAGATCATCGCCAATGACGGTCAGGACCTGAGCACTGTCGATACCAAAATCGTACAGGTCACCGCCGTAAACGATCTACCGACGACAAATGACGTAACTGCCAGCGGACTGGAAGACGATCCGTCCGTGGCCATTACGCTGACCGGCAGCGACATCGACGGCACCGTGAACAACTTCCGCATCGATTCTCTGCCGAGCAACGGTACGTTGTATCTGAATGCCGGTTTGACGGTGGCGGTGTCGCAGGGCTTCAATTATGCCGCGACCGGGGAACAACTGACTCTGTACTTTGTTCGAATACTGACTGAATGTCAGACCACTTTCCAGTACTCCGCAAGAGACAACCAGAACGCCGTTGATCCAACTCCAGGCACGGCGACGATCAACATTGGGCGCCGTCAATGACGCGCCGGTTTTGAGTCTTGGTCCAGGAGGCGGTACGTATTATGAGAACGCCCCGAGTCTTCATCGACACGGCCGCTGCAACCGTCACCGATGTCGATGGATTGACTTCGACGGAGGTGTGCTGACGACGTGGGTTTCGAACAATGGGACGGCCGATGATCGGCTGTTCGTTCGCCATGAAGGAACCGGCGCGGGGCAGGTGAATGTTTCCGGCAGCGATATTCTGATCGACGGAGTGACGATTGGTTCGCTCAGCGGCGGTAACGGTGTGGCTGACCCGTTGCTGGTGACCTTCAACGCCAATGCGGATGTGACGGATGTCGAAAAGGTTGCCCGCCGAATCAGCTTCCTGGTGACAGGCGAAGATCCGAGCGGGCTGCAAGCGCACGGTTTCGATGCAGTTGACTGATGGCGACGGTGGAACGAGTGCGATTGACACTGAGGGAAAACGTCATTCCGGTGAACGACGCTCCGAGCGGTGCAGACAATTCCATCACGATCAACGAAGATGCAACGTATACCTTCACAGCGGCCGATTTTGGTTTCACGGATATCGACACGACAGTTTTGATCGCGTCTGGATCATGTCGTTGCTCAGCGCTGGTCAATTGAAGTTCAACGGGTCGACCTTTGCGGCGAATAACTGGATTCTGAAGAGCGATATCGATCTGGGCCTGCTGACATTTGAACCCGCGACCAATGCCAACGGTACCGGCTATGCATCGTTCGACTTCCAGGTGCAAGATGATGGCGGAACTGCAAATGGAGGCGTGAATCGGGATGCCAGCAGTAACATCATTACGTTCAACGTGACAGCGGTTAACGACGATCCAACGGCAGATCATGGTGGGGCTTACACGATCAACGAAGGAGATTCGCTGAATCTGAACGCGAGTGGCTCGACAGATGTCGACGGCGATACGCTGACCTATCGATGGGACTTGGACATCGATGGGATCTATGACATCACAACGACTTCAGCCACAATTGCCCCAACGTGGAGTGCGTTGACATCGTACGGAATCGACGACGATGCAGGTATTCCATTGGCCTGCAGGTCGATGATGGTAATGGTGGAGTTGTGACCACGTCCACTATCGTCACTGTTGTCACCGTGGGAAGCGCCGACATTGAGCGTCAGCGGTGCGGCCACTGTTGGCGGAGGTGCGACGACACATTGACATTGATCGATACCGATCCCGGTGACGATACGATCAGCAGCTGGATCGCGAACTGGGGCGATGGATCCATCGAAACCTTTTGTTGGTGATCCAGCGAGTGTCACGCACGTTTATGGCAACGAATTGGCCGGTCTAACGTTTGACATTACGGTCAGTGCGATCGACGAAGATGGTCAGTACTTTGAGGCCAACTTGCTGGCACCGGCCTACGGCGGCGACTACGTCAACGAATATGACGGGTTTGGCGGTACGTTTGTCGGTAGCTTTGCACCGTCCTCTGACGGGATTCTGGCCATGCGAATATCGTGCTGATGCCGAAGGAAATTATTTGGTCAGCGGTGTTGATTCGGGGAACATTGTCCAGTACCAACCCGACGGACCTTGGTTGGTAACTTTGTGGCTGCCAGCGATCCTGTAGCTTGGAACAATCCAGGAGGCATGGCCTACGGTCCTGACGGAAATCTTGTACGTCGCGGATTATGGTGCGGGCAGGATTGTACGCTTTAACGGAACCACTGGAGCCTTCATCGATAACTTTGTCACATCGGGACTCAACAATCCACTGGGTATACCTGGCGCCCACGGAATGTTGTACGTCGCCAGTCGCGGCAGTGCCGGTGTGTGCCGCGCTATAACGGACTGACCGGAGCACTGATGCAACTTCTTTGCGGTGGGCAGCATTAGCGGTGCGGAAGATCTGACGTTTGGTCCCGATGGAAACATCTACGTCGGCAGCACGTCGGGAGTGATGCGAGTCAACGCCACGACCGGGGCCATCACGACGTTCATTGCCAATGGAACTGGTGGCCTCAGCCTGGCTGCGGGTCTGGAATTTGGTCCGGATGGAAACCTGTATGTCGGTGACCAGAACGGCAACGCCATCCGTCGCTATGATGGAACGACCGGAGCCTATATCGACAACTATGCCACGGGGATCAATGGTCCGGCCTATCTGGAGTTTACTGCCGATCATCGAGTGACGATTACCAATTCGAACCAAAGCCCGACCATCGCGACCAATACCGGCGATACGGTTCTGGAAGGTTCGACGGGGCCAATGTGATCACCACGGCGATGCTCAATGAAGGTGACCCGGATGACGACGGAATCGAGTTGACCTACACGATTACCTCAAACGTGACCAACGGCACGTTGCGTCTGAACGGAACGGCAATCGGACTGAATGACACATTCACGCAGGCCGACATCGACGCAGGTCTGGTAACATACGATCACAATGGCAGCGAAACGCTGTCAGACAGTTTCAACTTCTCATTGGCCGATGGCGGCGAAAACGGTTCAACACCGGCGACGGGCGCGTTCAACTTCACTGTGACTCCGGTCAATGACGCACCTTCGGGAACTGACGGAACAATTACCGCAACCGAGGGCGTTGACTACGTCTTCTCCTCTGGTGATTTCGGTTTCTCCGATGTCGACGGCGACAACATACAAGGCGTTATTTTCACTTCGCTCCCGACACATGGAATTCTGTATGTCGATGCAAATGATGACGGAATCGTCGATGCGGGTGAAGTGATCTCAGCGAGTGATCTCGTTTCGGTTCCCAATATCGATACGTTCTCGCGGTTGAAATACCATGCGGACCATATCGATGCATCTGGAACGGGCTACGCGACCTTCACATTTCAGGTGCGAGATGATGGCGGAACCGCCAACGGCGGTGTCAATGTCGATCCCACGCCAAACACGATGACGATTGATATCACGAATATCAACGACTTGCCTCAGATCATTGGCACCACAATCATCACCAACGGAACCTTCAATTCCAACACCAGCGGCTGGACGGTCACGGGCAACACAGATTGGAATTCGGGAGAAGTACGTTTCGGGCAAATTGGTGGTGCGAACGGAACCATTTCTCAAACGTTTACAACCACGATCGGTCAAACGTACTACGTCTCCTTCGACTACGGCGACAAGAGTGCGTCGGCCAGCCAGCAACTCGATATCAACGTCACCGGTTCCAGTGAACTGCTATCCGTTTGGGTTGACTCTGGTGTGAGCGAGAGCACTCTTACGCGCTATACCTATCGCTTCGTTGCTGACTCGGCGTCGACAACGTTGACGTTCAGCGATATTTCGGCGAGTCACTCGGGAGTTCGTGGATATCTGGACAACGTAGCCGTTCAGTTGGCATCCGCTCCAACCCTTGGTGCCTTAACTTACACAGAGAACGATTCCCCGACGGCCGTCGATAGTGCCATGGAGTTAGGGGACCTCGACGATTTGAACCTTGAATCGGCGACGATCCAGATCACAGGCAACTATGTCAGCGCCGAAGATGTTCTGACTGCAACCGATCAATTTGGAATCACTTCCAGTTGGAACAGCACCAACGGAACATTGACCCTTACTGGTACCGCGACGGTCGACCAGTACGAGACCGTGCTTCGGTCTGTTCGCTACGAAAATACAAGCGAAGATCCAACAGCATCAATACGTACGGTCACGATGGTCGTCAAAGATGGAGATGGGAACTCCAACTCGCAAACGCGTGATATCAATGTTGTTTCCGTAAACGATGCACCGGTACTGGACAACACCGGAACCATGTCTCTGGTTTCGATTACCGAAGACGACATCAACAACAACGGAAATTCGGTTGCCGAGATTCTGGCTTCGGCAGGCGGGGATCGCCTGACAGATGTGGACGGCGCTGGTGAAGGTATCGCCATCACTACACGTAATAACGGCAATGGACAATGGCAATATCAGTTGGACGGAGGGACCTGGTTAACGTCGGCACTGTCAGTGAATCGCAAGCCCTGTTGTTGAGAGATATTGACCGAGTTCGCTTCCTTCCCGATGGCGACAACGGAATCACCAGTCAATCGATTTTCGAGGATGGGATCAAACGAGCGGAATGGCCGGCAACAAAGTCGATGTGAGCGTCAACGGCGGCAGTACCGCGTTCAGTTCCGCGACCGAATCTGCAAGTATCGTGGTGACCAGCGTCAACGACGCACCGATTATCAACAACGGATATGTCTTTACTTCACCGGCACCGACGAAAACACCACGTCGTTGACCCAAACCGTCGACAGTATTCTGACGGCGGCATCCTGGAGCGATGTCGACAATTCAGCCGTCAAAGGCATTGCCGTCACCGCACTGTCCGCAAATGGCGCCTGGGAATATTCGACCGACGGTATAACATGGACGGCGTTTGGCAGCGTAGCAACCAACAGTGCCTTGTTGCTGAACAGCACGTCGCTAATTCGATTTGTTCCCGACAGTGCAAACGGCGAAACGGCAACGTTTGACTTCGTTGCCTGGGATCAGACGAGCGGTTCAGCGTCTGCAAATGGCAGCCCGCAATACGGAGATGCAACGACTTCCGGCGGAACCACTGCCTACAGCGCAGAAACCGCATCGGCACAAATCGTCGTAACCGACGTCAACGACACCATCACAGCAACGAGTGATTCCGCTACGGCAGTTGAAGCGGGTGGTGTTGCCAACGGCACCGCGGGAACGGATCCGACTGGCAATGTGCTGACGAATGACTCCGACGTCGACAACGCAGACACGATGACCATCGTGGGTGTCGCTTCGGGAATCCAAGGTTCAACGAGTGGCAATGTCGGCGCGGGAGTGAACGGAAACTACGGTACACTGACCATTCAGTCCGACGGCAGCTACGCCTATGTCGTCGACAATTCAAATGCGACCGTTCAGGGGCTTCGGACTTCCGGTGATACGATCGTCGACACGTTCAGTTACACCGTGCAGGATTCACAAGGTGCATCTTCGACAACTCAAATTACGGTCACGATCCAAGGCACCAATGACGATCCGGTGGCCGTCGTCGATGCGGCTAATGCGATCGAAGCCAGTGGCGTCGCCAACGGCACCGCGGGTACCGATCCAAGCGGCAATGTTTTGACCAACGACACCGACGTCGACTCGGGCGATACAAAAACGGTGATCGGCGTCGTGACGGGAGTCGCTGGTTCCGCATCCGGCAACGTCGGTTCAGCGCTGGTGGGCACGTACGGAACCGTCACGCTCAATAGCGATGGTTCGTATAGTTACGTCGTCGATAACAGCAACGCCGCCGTGCAGGCCCTGTTGACGTACTCCGACACGCTTACCGATACCTTCACCTATACGATGACCGACATTGCGGGAGCGACTTCGACCACACAATTAACGGTCACGATTCACGGCGGAAACGAAGCACCTGATGCAATCGACGATGCCGCGACGGCAACCGAAGCGGGTGGAGACGCAAACGGCACGGCGGGCACCAACCCCAGTGGCAACGTGCTCACGAACGACACGGACCTGGATTCGGGTGATACAAAAACCGTTGTGGGCGTGGTCGTCGGTTCACAGTCCTCGGCAACAGGCAACGTCGGTTCGGCACTTGCTGGCTCCTACGGCACAATCACGCTGAACTCCGACGGTAGTTACAGCTACGTCGTCGATAACAACAACGCGGCGGTTCAGGCCCTGAGAACAACTGCGAATACGTTGACAGAAACATTCACGTATACGATGCAGGATACTGCAGGATTGCAATCGACTGCGGAAGTGACCATCACGATCCAGGGAACGAATGACAATCCAGTCGCGGTCGCCAACACTGCAACTGCGATTGAAGACGGCGGGATCCTCAACAGCACCAGCGGCTACGATCCGACTGGAAATGTTCTCACCAACGATTCGGACGTTGACGCGGGTGAAACGTTGACGGTCACGGGTGTTGCGTTGGGAGTCCAATCATCAGCATCCGGCAATGTTGGCTCCAGCGTTGCCGGATCTTACGGTTCGATCGTAATCAATTCTGATGGTAGTTACACCTACACCGTCGACAACAACAATGCTGCCGTCGAAGCACTGAACAATGGCGACACTCTAACAGAAACGTTTACCTACACGGTCACCGACCTGGCGGGTGGCACATCGACAACTCAAATTATCATCACGATTGATGGTCGGGATGACTTGCCTTATGCTTACCAGGACTTCGCAACTGCGGTAGAAGCTGGCGGGGTTGCCAACGGTACGGCTGGCACCAATCCAACGGGTAACGTTCTCGCCAATGACGCGGCCCCCAATGGCGAGTTCATTATCGGCGTGTTGGCTGGGAATCAACCGAGTGCTTCAGGCAACGTCGGAGTCGGAGTCGTTGGCCTTTACGGTACCGTGACGATCGACATCAATGGCGATTTTGTCTACATTCTTGACAATTCGAATCCGGCGGTCGAAGCACTGCGAACCAGCGGCGACCATCTGGTTGACGAATTTACTTACACGATGGAAGACTCGTTGGGATACCAGTCAACGACGCAACTCACCATTACCATCGACGGAACGAACGACAATCCGGTCGTGACGATCGATAGCGGCACCGCAGTCGAATCGGGCGGTGTCAACAACGCGACTGCTGGGTCAGACGCGACGGGAAGTGTATTCACAAACGACTCCGATGTCGATGCCAGTGATACGCTCGACGTGTTTGGTGTTGCCGCCGGCGTTCAAGCGTCTGCCACGGGATCTGTCGCGGCAGCAGTGACCGGGTCGTACGGTGCTATCGTCATTCAATCCGACGGGACCTACGTTTATTCGGTTGACGAAAATAATGCGGCCGTTCAAGCTTTGCGAACTGCCGCCGATACGTTGTCTGACACCTTTACGTATACCGCAATTGACGCGGCGGGTGCAACGTCGACCACCCAAATCACGATCACCATCCACGGTGCGAATGACGACCCCAATGCGATTGCCGATACGGCCAACGCAACGGAAGCCGGTGGAGTTGCCAACGGTACCGCGGGAACGAATCCAAGCGGCAACGTTCTGACCAACGACACTGATATTGATTCCGTTGCGAATGGTGAAACCAAAACGGTTGATGGCGTACTGGCAGGTATTCAATCGAGTGCCAGTGGAAACGTCGGAAGTGCCGTCGCAGGCAGTTATGGTTCGATCACAATCAATTCCGATGGGAGTTACAGCTACGTCGTTGACAATTCCAACGCAGCCGTCCAGGCACTGAGAACCAGCGGACAGACGCTGACCGACACGTTCACGTACACCATGATCGATACCGCGGGTGCTCAGTCAACGACACAGATCACGGTTACAATTCACGGTGCAAACGACAATCCAACGGCGGTTGCCGATAGTGCCACAGCGGTCGAGGCGGGTGGAGTCGCCAACGGAACTGCCGGAACCAATCCATCGGGCAACGTTTTGACGAACGACGGAGACGTTGACGCAGGCGACACGCTGTCGGTCACCGGAGTTGCAGCAGGCGTTCAGGCCAGTGCGAGTGGCAACGTGGGTAGTAGTGTTGCCGGTAGCTACGGTTCAATTCAGATCGCAGCAGGTGGTGCATATACTTACATCGTCGACAATTCCAATGCGGCCGTTCAGGCCTTGCGAACATCTGGCGAAACGCTGACCGAGACGTTTACCTACACTTCGATCGATACCGCCGGGGCGACGGCAACCACCCAAATTACGATCACAATTCAAGGCGCCAATGACGCGCCGGTTGCGTTGGGGGATGCGATCATCGCTGTGGAAGCGGGCGGCACGGCGAACGGCACTGCTGGTACGGATCCAACGGGCAATCTACTGACCAACGATACTGATGTCGATGCGGGTGACACGAAGACCGTTGTGGGCGTCGATGCGGGCGTCGTTTCGTTCCCAACAGGCAACGTCGGTTTAAGTGTGCGAACGACCTATGGCTGGATCAATGTCGATGCTGCAGGTAACTACACCTACACGGTGGACAACACCGACGCTGCAGTTCAGGCACTTCGCACGTCCACACAAACCTTGACCGACACTTTTAGCTACACCGTCCAGGATACTGCGGGGCTCCAGGCAACAGCACAAGGCACCGTGACCATCCAAGGTGCCGGGGACGCACCAGTTGCCGTCATCGATACGGCCACCGCTTCCGAAGCGGGGATACAGCAATGGAACCGGTGGATCGAACGCTTCCGGCAACGTGCTGACCAATGATACCGATGTTGACGCTGGAGACACGAAAACAGTCACAGGCGTTGCCGCCGGTATTCAATCCAGCACGAGCGGATCAGTCGGCGCCTCAGTTACCGGCTCCTACGGTTCGATTACAGTCAATTCGGCCGGGGCTTACACCTATCTCGTCGATCAAAACAATGCGGCAGTTCAAGCATTATTGACTGCGGGAGATACGCTGACTGATACGTTCAGCTATACCGTAACCGATTCCGGTGGCCTGACCAGCACCACGCAAATTGCGATCACCATCACGGGCAACAACGACGCGCCGGTTTTGGCCACGATCGAAGGCACGGCCCTGGGCTATGTCGAGAATGATGGTGCTGTCACGATCACTTCAACGTTGCAACTCGTTGAACTTGACGACACGAACATCGACTCGGCGACGATCCAAATCACCGGCAACTATGTCAATGGCGAAGATGTTCTCTCATTTGTCGACACAACCAACATCACAGCAACCTGGAATGCAACGAATGGAACGTTGACACTTTCCGGCAGCGATACGATTGCGAATTATCAGGCTGCAATTCGAAGTATCACGTACCAAAATCTCAGCGAGCTGCCCGATACGAACACACGCACCGTAACGTTCACCGTTTTTGACGGCGAATACAATAGCCTGGCGGTGACGCGGGATATCACCCTGCAGTCCAATAATGATGACCCCTACAACGCTGGTTCGCTGCCAACCGACATCACGGTTGTTGAAGATGTTTCGAGCGACGTCGACCTGAGCGCGCTGATCCTGGACGACTTGGATGCTAACGGCGGTGCCATCGATTTGACATTGTCTACATCGACCGGCGGTCTGCTCTCTGCTGTGAGCGGGGGTGGTGTCACGGTTTCGGGAAGCGGGACGACTTCCTTGACGCTCAGTGGCAATCTGACATCACTCAACACGTTCCTCGCCACGGCCTCCAACATTCAGTACGTTCATGGAACACCAAACACCGATGGCAATGACGCTGATTTGATCACCATCGTTGCCAACGACAATGGCAACACGGGTACCGGAGGCGGAACCGATGTGACCTTGGGAACCGTAAACGTTGATATCACATCGGTTAATGACGAAGAAGTCCTGGCGGTCAACACCGGAGCAACCGTAAACGAAGCAAGCACCGCGAATGTCATCACCAGCGGCATGCTTCAAACCACCGATGTCGATAACACGGTTTCTCAACTCGTATACACGGTCGACGTCATTCCGGTTAACGGAACACTGCGATTGAACGGTACGGCGCTGGCCGCCGGTCAGACATTTACCCAGGCCGATATTGACGCAGGCCTGGTCACCTATGACCACGATGGCAGTCAAACGCTGTCCGATTCATTTGACTTCACGGTGGATGATGGATCGGGAACGACGACCTCGTCGACGTTCAATTTCACCGTTTCCGCCGTTAACAACGCACCGGATATCGATCTCGACGCAGACAACAGCACGGCGGGCGGAATCGACTATCAAGGGCTGAATATTATTGGTGGCGGACCTGTTGCGATTGTGGACAGCGATGCCACGTTGGGGGATGTGGATTCCGCCACACTCAGTTCATTAGTGATTGTGCTGCAGAATCAGCCCGATGGCATCAGTGAATTGTTGGATGCCAATATCACTGTCGCGTCAAACATCACGAAGGTCTACAACGCAGGGACCGGCACACTCACGTTGTCCGGTGATGATACCGTGGCCAACTACGAAGCAGTGCTGCGAACGTTGACCTACGAGAACACATCGACCACTCCAACGCTGGATACGCGAACGTTGCATATCACGGCAAGTGACGGCAGTGACACCAGCAGCATCGCTGTGGCAACGTTGCTTCGTCCCAGCGATACGACAGCGCCGGTTGAGACTGTCAACACAGGAAGCAGCTTACTTGAAGGCGGCACCGACTCCGTGACATCGGCGGAACTGCAATTCAACGACGATTTTGCAACACCAGGCTTCGTGGTTTACTCGGTGACAACTTCACCAGTTAATGGCCGACTCGAGTTGACCACCAATCCTGGCGTGGCTATCACATCATTCACTCAGGCCGACATCGACTCAGGACTCGTCCAATACGTACACGACGGTGGCGAGTCGACGACCGATTCGATTTCGTTTGATGTGACCGACAACGACGGAAACACCGCCTCATCGACCTTTAGTTGGACGATCGGCGAGGTCAACGACGATCCGTACAATTCCGGAACCTTGCCCACGGATGTTGCTGGCGATGAAGACACAACGTTTGTCGTCGATTTGTCGGCGATCGATCTTGCTGATTCGGATGCGGCAACCAGTGCTCTGACGCTAACCCTTCAGACCACAAGTGGCGGCACGCTCAATGTGACGAACGCGGGTTCCTTGACGTTGTCCGGTAACGGAACTGGCACGGTTCAACTTACGGGAACGCTGACTGACCTCAACGCGTATCTCGACAGTAATGATCTGACTTACACGCAAGCCGTTGCCGATCAGTTTGGCAATGACCTTGATCAAATCCAGGTCACAATCAACGACAACGGCAACACCGGTGTTGGCGGCGGAGCCGACATCTTACTGGGAACCGTGAACGTCGATATCAATGCCGTCAATGACGATCCGGTCATGGATGACGGTGCCTACATTTCGCTGAGTGAAGGAAGCGGAGTCGCACCGTTCTATTTCAAGACGTTGACGGACGTCGATAGTGCGGACTTCAATGGCGGTTCGATTACATTCGAACTGATTGCCGGAAGTGACGGAACGGAGCAATTCGGATTCACCAATGGCGCAGTCATGTCGGTCGTTGGATCCGATGTTCTGGTGAACGGGACGATTGTTGGAACAGTTACTGGCTACAACAGCAACGGCCCAATGGTCGTGACCTTCAACGCCAATGCGACGTTGGCTGCTGTCGAATCGGTTTACAAGTTTGTTGCCGTTAATGAATTTGATGACAATCCTGCGCCTGGTGACCGAACAATGCAGGTAACGCTGACAGACGGCGACGGCGGTTCCGATGTTGCAACAGCTTCGTTTTCCATGAACCCCATCAACGACGCGGCAAGCAATGTCGGTTCACTTCCAACTGACGTGGTAATGATCGAAGACCTGTCCGGGACGTTTGACCTTTCGCCGATTGATTTGGCCGACCCGGATGCCAACAGCGGAATGATGACGCTGACACTATCCGCGGGCAACGGTAACATTACAGCGGCCGCAGCAGCGGGTATCACGATTGGGGCCAACGGCAGCGGCACCGTGACGTTGACTGGAACCCTCACGGATCTCAATGCATATCTGGATAATGCCAGCAACCTGAGCTACACGCATCTGACACCAAATGCAAATGGCAACGACGTTGATGTGATCTCAGTATCGATCAATGACAATGGGAACTCAGGCTCGGGAACGTTTGGCGACATTCCATTGGGAACAATCAATGTCGACATCACGGCTGTGAACGATGCACCAGTCGTACAGACGAACCTGGGTGTGACAGTCAACGAAGGTTCGACGGGCAATGTGATTACCACAGCATTGCTCAACGAAGGTGACGTTGATGACTCGGGAGCTGGCCTGACGTACACGGTGACATCGGCCACGACAAACGGCGTGCTGCGGTTGGCTGGATTTGGTCCGCTCGGAGTGGGCGACTCATTCACTCAATCAGATATTGATCTGGGCCTGGTCACCTACGATCACGACGACAGTGAAACCACGACCGATAGCTTCTCGTTCTCATTGGCCGACGGTGGCGAAGATGGCGTCAGCCCAGCTACTGGCACGTTCAATATCAATATCACTCCCGTCAACGACAATTCGGCGTCACCAATCATCGATACCGATGCAGCAACTGATTTTGTCTTGGAAAACGCTACCGTTGGCACAGCCGTCGGTGTTGCGACATTCTCGGAAGACCTGGATGCCGCGGATTCGATCACGTATACGCTCGACGACAACGACGGTGGACGTTTCGCGATTGACGCGACAACCGGTATTGTCACCGTGGCGGGCTCCATTGACCGCGAACTGGATGGCTCGCTGCGAACAATTTTGGTTCGAGCAAGTTCGACAGACGGTTCATTCCAGACGCAATCGTTCAATATCGCGATCGGCGATGTTGACGAGTACGATGTGACGACTCCAGTCGACGTCGACGGCACAGCAAACTCGGTGATCGAAAATGCGACCATTGGAACGGCAGTGGGAATCACGGCCGCTGCCGCCGATGCTGACGCGACCAACAATGCGATCGTCTTCAGTCTGCTCGATGATGACGGTGGTCGGTTTGCGATTGATGCAAGTACCGGTGTGGTCACGACAGCGGTTGCGTTGGATCGCGAAGTCGACGGGCCCACTCGAAACATCGTCGTTCGGGCAACCAGCGCCGATGGCGCCTTCGCAGATCAATCATTCACAGTTGACATTGTCGACGTAAATGAATTCAGCACGACCATTCCCGTGGACTTGGATGCTTCGGTAAATGCCGTTGTCGAGAACGCGGCGAATGGAACCGTTGTTGGCTATACTGCATCCTCCCAAGATTTGGATGCCACAACGAATAGCATCACCTATTCACTGCTTGATAATGCCGGCGGTCGCTTTGCAATCGATTCGGTGTCGGGACTTGTTACGGTATTGGATGGCACGCTGCTGGACCGCGAGAATGCTGCCTCCCATCAGATTACGGTCCGGGCCACCAGTACTGATGGTTCGACCGCTGACTCAATCGTGTCGATTTCGGTGGTTGATGTCGACGAATACGATGTCAGCCCGATTGTCGATCTGAACAGCTCGCCAAACACGGTCAATGAAGATGTCATTGTGGGTTCCAGTGTCGGGCTCACAGCAAGCGCTGTTGATGCTGACGCCACTAACAATTTGATTACCTATTCATTGGACGTCGATTCATCGGGTCGTTTCGCTATCGATTCCACTACTGGCGTAGTCACAATTGCAAGTGCCTTGGATTATGAGACGGCGAACAGTCAGACCATAGTCGTTCGGGCAACCAGTGCGGATGGATCGTCTTCCACTCAGTCATTCACGATCACGGTTGTCGATATCGATGAATTCGATGTTTCCGCGATTGTTGACAACAACGCGGCACTCAACGAGATTTTGGAAAACAACGCAATTGGTGCAACGGTTGGCTTAACAGCTTACGCGTTTGACGGTGACGGAACCAACAACACCATCAGCTATTCTTTGGTAGACGATGATGGTGGTCGCTTCTCGATTGATTCGACAACGGGCGTTGTGACAGTCAACGTCTCGTTCGATTACGAAACCGACGGTGCCAGTCGCACGATCGTGGTTCGGGCGGATTCGACTGATGGTTCGTATGCACAACAAACATTTACAGTCGCAATCCTTGACTTCAACGAAGGTCCCGTTGCCGGCGATGACTACTACAATATCGACGAAGACCAGCCGTTAGCAGGTAACGTTCAGCTCAATGATACCGATCCCGATGACCCAACATTGACGGCAACGGTCGTTTCGGGGCCAGCGTACGCCAATTCATTCCAGCTCAATGCTGATGGTAGCTTTACGTATCAACCATCCCTCGACTACAACGGCGCTGACAGCTTCACCTATCGCGTTACCGATTCGACAGGCAATACAGCGACGGCCACTGTGCACATCCAAATTGCACCGGTTAACGATGTGCCTGTTTCACAAACGGATACCTATTTCGTAAACCAAGGGGACGTGCTGAATGAAGTGTCGGGCGTCTTGTTCAATGATCAAGATGTGGATAGCCCTTCGTTGACAGCCGTATTGGTGTCCGGGACTTCACACGGCAATTTGACGTTCAACTCCAACGGAACGTTTACGTACGAGCCAGAAGTAGGTTTCATTGGCGTCGACGAATTTACCTACGTAACCAGCGACGGAACGGCCAGCGGACAGCCGGTCGCTGTTCAAATCTCGGTGGATGTCGCGGCAGCCCCGATTCCGACTCCGCCGGCCCCATCGACTCCAAGTACCCCGATCGAGCCAGAAATTGATACGACACCTGTCGACATCACACCAGATGAAACGACGACAAGTCAAAACACGCAGCCAGCTGAACAACTCGACGAGGTTGGCAACGCCGAATTGGAACTCGTCAAAAAGTTGATCGAGTCGATTGCCAATGGATCAGGTCGGAATACGACTGCGGATTCCGAAGCAGGAGGTTCAGCAGGATTGCTCAGTTACGATGGTAACCTGCTAAGTAAATCGGTTTCGTTGTCAGGTGCCGACTTGTACGGCAGTCACAACCGCACTCACTTGGCAGAAATTGTTGGGATGCGAACCGGCAATGGTCAAGTTACTTTTGATTTGAAATTCCGCTATGGGATGACTCAAGTTGTCTTTGATTCCAACAATCTGTGGCGTGATCTGGAAGAGCTGTCGTTGCAAACAAGTGGTGACAGCCAAACGGAGTTTTCCATTCAACGCTTAGGATTCGAGGCTGGTACGCTGACGGCCGCCGCTGTCATCAGCTACGTCCTTTGGTATTTGCGAGGTGGCGTGTTGATGGCGACGTTGCTTTCACAGATGCCAACATGGCGAGTGATCGACCCACTGCCGATTCTCGACTCCTACAATCCTAACGGCAGGGAAGGCAAAGCCGACTCAATGGAGGAATACTTCCAAAAGTAAAGCAAACAAACTACCTAAGCAGGTTCACTGCTGAATCCTTCGAACTCGAAACTCACCCAGTGTCGCCGCCTTGGGAATCGAAGGGTAATGCAGTTAGTTCGAGTTTTTCCGATTATGCACATTAGGCAATCGTTGAAACTTGAGAAGACTTGACCGTTTACCACGAAACCGTGGGTTAACTTTATATGCCCAAATGTGGCTCTGTTTCACTCACAAGACGTTACAGCTTTGTAGCAACAACCAAGGCGCGATAAGCAATCATGTTCAAGATCCGTACGGCAGCACGTCTGGCAATCGTCATTACGATGATTGTCAACGCGAATGTGTGGCTGGGAATCATGCTGCGCATGACGCCCGACCCTGACCGTGCGCTATTGGATAGTCGGTATCGAGTCGCTGAGCTACTTTCGCTGACTGCAGGCACATACGCCGAAACCAATCGAATCCGTGAATTCGAACGAATGATGACAGGATATCTCGCCCACAACGAAGATATTGTCAGTATCGGCCTGCGCGGACGACATGATAGTTACCGTTTTCTTGTTGGCCCCCATGCTCAGAATTGGGAGTTGGATTGCCAAGACGCAACGCAATCAAAAATCGATATCCTTGCCAACGGCCGGCATTGGGGGACGTTAGAACTTCGCTTTGCAGAGATCGAACGCCCAAGTGGGCTGTTCGCCTATTTTCAGTTTCCATACTCTCTCGTGTTATTTGTCTCGTCACTGACGGGCCTGATTTCCTGGTTGACGTTTACGCAGACGTTCAAATATCTCAATCCCTCGAAGGTCGTACCGGGGCGAGTCCGCAATGCACTGGATTCTCTCGCCGAAGGTCTCGTACTGCTGGACCGTGACTACAACATCGTACACTGCAACCACGCGTTCCTATCCATGGTCAACCGGGACGATGAAGATCTGGTTGCGGAACCGATCGCCCAGTTTCCGTGGCAATTTGGTGCACTGATCGAAGCTCCATGGAAAAAGTGCCTCGATAATGCAGAACCTGCTCGCGGTGTCCTTGCTGAGCTCAACGTCGAAGGCGCAGTTCAAAAATATTCGGTCAACGCCAATGCGATTCAGGACGGTAGTGGCAAGCCACGGGGTGTCCTCGTCAGTTTTGACAATGTGACATTGCTAGAGCAAAAGAAGGAAGACCTTGCAAAGATGATTGACTCGTTGCGCCATTCACGTGACGAAATCAAGAAGCAGAATGCGCAATTGAAGTTCCTTGCATCGCGCGACCCATTGACGAAATGCTACAACCGTCGATCGTTTTGGGAATTGTTTGAACATTACTGGGCGCAATGCCCTAAAGGGATGTTGAACATCATCATGGTCGACATTGACCATTTCAAGTCGATCAATGACAACTACGGTCACTCCAAAGGTGACGATGTGCTGCGTGAGACGGGGAGCATGTTGTTGCGTCTGGTTGGCAATCATGGATTGGTCTGCCGATATGGTGGCGAAGAGATTGCGATCTTGTTGCCCAATATTGATTTTGATGACGCCGTTTGTGTGGCCAATGGATTGCACCAGGCGTTTAACAGCTGTTTGATTGGTGGACTCCAAGTGACGGCGAGTATCGGAATTTCCAATCGAAACTTTGGCTCGATGGACACGCAACACCTCTTGGATCAAGCCGACCAGTGTCTGTATTACGCAAAGAAACACGGGCGAAACCAAGTCGTTCGATTTGACCAAATCGAAACAGAGGGCGGTGAAGAAGCCGAAAAGACGGATGCGATCGCGTCAGTTGAGTCGTTGAAAGTCTCTTACAGTAACGCCATGGCTTTGTTCTCGGCACTTGCCTATCGGGACATTGAAGCCGCAAAGCACGGCTTGCAGTTGGCGGATCTATGCGTGTGTGTCGGACGCAAACGACTTGATCCTCGCATGCTTTACCTGCTTGAGATTGCAGCTTTGTTGCACGAGGTCGGCCAGTTGGGCACAAGCAAACTTGATCGACAAATTCTGGTAGCAGACGGCAAACTGAACAGTTCGGCCTATCGCGACTTGCTCACGATGAGTAGTGAGATTGCCCGTAGCGCGCTCGGCAACCGAGTGTTGAAATCGATCTTCCTTGAATTTAATCCGCAAGACAAGAATATCGTGGACTTGCCCGAAGAAGCAAAATCTGACTTGCAGGCCTGCGGTGAGATCTTCCACACTTGCGAGCATTTCCTGCATGAGGTCAACCAAACGGGACGGGTGAATGCTGAATCGTTGACGCAAACCATAAACAAGGTCAAAGAGTCGCTTGCCGATCAAGGACAGGTTCAGTGGCTTCAACCACTGTTTGAAAACACCGATGCCGTCATCGAAATTCTGGAGCGCCCCTCGCAGGTGCAAATTGAATTTGACGAAGACTCTGCAGCGATTGTGGCTGACCACATCGAAGAGCTATGTTCGAGCCTCGCCGAAAAAGACATTTCCAAATTGCGAAAAATTGTGGGCGATCTGCATCGCGACGCTTCGCGCTTTAAGCCGTCCGTCGTGACTGACGCCGTCGGACAGTTGCACCAGGCAATTGAAAAACGCGGAGCGGAATTCGACGACCTGATCGACCTTGCCGACCAGCTACTCGACCTTTGTCGCCTGAATCGCAAAGGCGTCGTTCAAACTGCTATCTCTGCCGATTGGAAGCAGGCGTTGACGCGCATCCACTCCCAAGGCGAAGACAAACCCTTGATTAACTAACAATTCGAACTGCGAACGTTTGAATTTGAAATTATGACGCCGAAACCTGAAAACCATATCAACAAACTGAGACGACTAGGCAGAAGCTGTCTGAGTCGGTTTCTGGAATGTTATAGAAATGGTTTTGATGGGAGCGAAATTCCAAACGAATCGGCGGAGCGTCGGATGCTGGCAGCTGGAGCCGCGAGTGCTGTTCAGTGGCTCTCCCTTTGGAGAGGTTGGACTGGAATCGATAGACTTCGAATGGGTACTTGAGGCTCAGTCCGACGACGTTTCAGCGGTTGTTGAGAAATATGACAACCTTGATTCAAACGCCAGCGAAAATCGAGTCGTTCTGATCGATCAGCATCTAGACAACCTCAATCAACTCGTCGAGTCACTTCAGGATTCGCTTGGTTACGACACTCAAATTGTGTACCTGCCCGATGAAGTCGACTCGATCGACGCGTTGAGTGACTTACTCGACCAATTCGGCAACATCGACGAATTGCATGTTGTTTCTCATGGCTTTGATGGTGGTCTGCAAATTGGAAACCTGGTCGTTGACGTTGAAGCGTTGGGTGACGTGAATGTCAGCTCGAAACTACAGGAAGCCTTTTCGGCAGATAGTGAAATCTACTTGTGGGGCTGTTCCATTGCAGAGAGCCAAGCGGGTCGTGATTTCGTCAGTACACTTTCCGGCATCACGTCGTCCGTTGTTTGGGCCAGTGACGATGTCACTGGTTTCGGAACACTTGGCGGTGACTGGACGCTGGAGTACAGCAGCAACCATTCGCGGTCCATGCAGTTGACTGGTTCCATCGAGGACTGGTTCGGGGCCTTGGCGACGATTGTGGTTACCAACACCAATGATTTGGTAAACGACAATACGTCAGGAGCAACAGCACTCGCTACGTCTGCATTTGGCGACGGGATTTCACTCCGCGAGGCAATTCTCGCAGCGAACAATTCTGGTGCTGACGTTATTGAATTTCAAATTACGGATCCCCTGGTTAATGGCTTCCACACGATCAGCCTGACATCGGCGCTGCCAACGATCAGTGGCAAATTAACGATCGATGGGCGTTCGGACTCCGACTATGCCGGTACCCCAATCATCGTATTGGACGGTTCCGCCGCTGGTGCTTCATCCAGTGGTCTGGTCATCGGTGCTACAGCTAACGCGAGTGTTGTCCAAGGCCTTGCGATTCACAGTTTCGGCGCCAATGGGATCGAGGTACTGGCCAATAATGTTTCGATACTCGGAAACTACTTGGGGACGGACGGAACGGGCGCTGTCGCATTGGGAAATGGAGCGAGCGGAATCTACCTGGAGTCCGTTAGTACTGTCATTGGTGGCACGACTGCCGAAGACTCCAATGTGATTGTCGGCAACGCGCTCTACGGAGTCAACGTTGGCCCGAACTCATCAGCAATCTCAATTTTGGGCAATCGCATTGGCGTTGGAGTTGGCGGTCAAGAACTCGGGAATACCATCGGCGTTCATCTATCGTCACTGGTTTTCGACAACAAAGTCGGTGGTGTCAACGCAAATGAAGGCAACACCATAGCATTCAACACCATTGGAATTGGCACGAATGCATCGGCCGGTGCGAACAATTCTTTTTTAGGGAATCAGTATTTTGGCAACGCGATTGGGATTGATTTGCATGAGGATGGCATCTCGGTCAACGATTCCGAAGATGCTGATGCCGCCACGACACATGTTTTAAATCATCCAGAGATCACCGGCGTCACGCACAATGGCACCGACCTGGTCGTTACCATGGACCTTGATCTCACCGCAGGCGATTATCGAATCGAGCTTTACGATAGCGGTAGCGATACGACTTCCTCGTTCAACCGACAAGGCAGCGAGCTCATCGGGTTCGCGACATTTACATCTTCTGGCGCAGCCGGTTCGCAGTCGTTCACGATAAATACTACCGTTGCCAATCGACAGATTTGGAACATTAGTGCCACGGCCACGCAAAAGACGGGCCCCACGCTGTACGGTGCTACATCTGAGTTTTCGGCACCGTTGGTTGAAGCAGCGATTGATCAGACGACCGAGTTTCTCGTCAACACCTCGACTGCACACACACAAGTGACTTCGGGTGAAGGTCGTGGTAGTCAAAATGCAGTGGCTATCGGGGCGGACGGTAGCTATGTCGTCGGCTGGTCGGACAATAACGCAGACGGATCGGGATGGGGCGTCTTTTCACAGCGGTTTGACTATCAAGGTTCGGCGATCGGATCAGCAGTTCGTATTAACCAAGTTGCTTCCGATGACCAGAGCATGGCAAGTGTGGCCATGGATGGTAGTGGGCGATATGCCGTGGTGTGGAATAGTCAGGACCAAGATGGCGACAACGCAGGCGTTTATATGCGGCGTTTCAATGCTGATGGCACGGCGATTGATACGAATGACCTGTTGATCAATTCTGCATCGACTGACGGCGATCAGTTCATGCCCGCGATTGCGATCAACGACTCCGGTGAGATGATCGTAACGTGGTTTGACGATGACAATGATACGCTGCAAGCGATTCAGTTTGATATGGATACGGTCGCGTCTGGTGGAATCGTACCTGGTACGACACTTGCGATTGCCAACAATAGCAAAATCGACCAACCATCGGTCGACATCAACAACAGTGGCGATTTCGTAATTGCCTATGAACTGGACAAAAAGCCATATCTCAAGCGATACAATGCTGCGGGAATTCAGGTCGGCAGTGCGATCAATATCAACACACTAAACTTTTTTAACGCAGAAGAACGCTTTCCTGTCGTGGCATTGCAGGATGATGGCGAGATCTTTGTCGCCTACGAGTCAACGATCGTTCCCGGAATCTGGCTCAAGCACTACGATGCTGGCGGCAATTCCTACGGCCTTGCAACACAAGTTCACGGTGGAAGCGGCGATACATCACCATCCATCACCAAAGGTAACGACGGCAGCATTTTCGTAACCTACGAAGCGTTTGGCGACGGCGATGACAAAGGCGTTTACGTCCAAAAGTACAGTAGTGCGGGCGTCAAGATCGGCTCTGCGTTTCAGGTCAACGAATCAGCAGCTCAATCGCAACATTTGGCATCGTTGGCGGCCATTAACCAAGACAACTTCGTGGTTGTCTGGAGTGGTAACGGGACTCAGGTGAACAACATTGATTCGTCGGGCGTGTTTGTTCGGCAGTACGGGACAGCAAATGCGGCAGCCGCTCCAGTGAACAATGCACCTGTGGTGACGAACGGTGCGCCAATCAATCTGGTGGAAGACACAAACCATCGAATCGCCGTTTCAGAGCTCGGGTACTTCGATGCAGATGGCGATGTGCTGGATTCGATTTTCATTGAAGAAGTGAACGGTGGAACGTTACTGCTCAACGGTAGTCTGGTTTCGGTATCCGACACGATCATGGCATCGGATATTGCGGCCGGAAACCTTGTCTTCGCTCCCAACGAAAATGAGTCCGGTACCTTTTTCGCAAACATCAAATATCAGGTGAGCGACGGAGTCGATACCTCCCTGAACGTCGGTGTGTTGTCGTTCAACGTCATCAGCCAGGTCGATGCTGCACAAATCGACATTGGTGATGCGCTGACACCATCGGTTTTTGGCTCCGTAGTCAATACAGAATTGTTGGGGAATCAGGACAGTCAGCAGTTGGCCGCACTGACGAATGGCAATTACGTCATTGTCTGGGCCAGCCAGGATGGTTACACGGCTGATGGCGATGACGGAATTCAGATTTTTGCTCAAGTCCTTGACTCGACGGGCGCCAAAGTTGGTGCACAATTTGCTGTCAGTAACAATATCGGAACCGATCAGATCAGTCCAAGCGTCGCGGGATTGGCCGACGGTGGCTTTGTGGTCGCGTGGACAGACAACGCAACGACTTCGGACATCCTTGTCCAGCGATTTGATGCAGCTGGAACCCGATTGAATTTGAATGGCACATCGGGAGCCACGTCGCCTACCAATGTTGCACAAAATTCGGCGTTCCACCAAATGGATGCATCCGTCACCGCGACGGAAACGGGCTTCTTCGTTTCATGGGGCACACGTGATACGACAATCGCTGCGGACTCAACCGATGTTGTCGGACGTTTTTTTGATTTGAATGGTACGGCCACCGATGAGTTTCTGATCAATCAAACCGTTGTTGGGGTACAACGCACAACACGTTCAACGGCCTTGGACGGGCATCGAGTTCTTGTGACGTGGCTGGATCAAAATGGCGATTCGTTTGACCTGCGCGGACGGATCGTTGGACTGGGGGCGGACTTAAGTGTCGGAAGCGAATTTACGATCAACTCGATCACCACACAAAAACAATGGGTGCAAAATGTTGCCAGCTTAGATAGCCAAGGTTTTGTGGTTGTCTGGCAATCCGAGGCAGTTGATGGCTCGGGGACCGCTGTCGTCAGTCGGCGTTTTGACTTGGATGGAAACGCGATCGATGGGACCGAGGTGACCGTCAACGTGGAAACGACGGGGAACCAAAGCGTTCCAGACGTTGTCGGATCTCCCGACGGATCGTACACCGTCTTTTGGCAATCACTTTATGAGGACGGAGACGGAACAGCAATCGTCGGTCGGCACTATGATGCTTCGTCAAACAGTTTTGGAAATGAGTTTGTTGCAAGTAGCAACGTCGTTGGCAACCAACGAAACGTCGATGCGATCCGACTGTTGGATGGCCAATGGGTAATTGCATGGGACAACGACTTTAATGCCGCTGGTCGTGCCGATTTTGGAACCGAGGTTGTTGTTTCGCACCTTCAGTCACTCGTCGCAGGTACCGAAGACGTTTTCATTCCGTTGAATCTGGACATTAGCCTTCAAGATGCAGATGGCAGTGATTGGGTTGACAGTATTGTGATATCTCAGTTGCCCGCTGGAGCGACGTTGACTGACGGCGTCAACTCGTTCACCAGTGGTTCACCAACTTCGGTCGATATCACGAGTTGGAATCGAGCAAATCTTGCATTGCGAGCCCCAGCCAACTTCAATGGTGCCTTCTCTATCGACGTCGCCGTGTCAACGACGAATGGATCTTCGACAACAACGGTAAACGAATCCGTTACGATCCAAGTTGGCGCAGTCAACGATGTCATCAACAAAGCTGATTTCAGCCAAAATACTTCATCTGACACAACGATAACAATTTCGGCCGCGCAAGTCTTGAGTCCCGCCGATGACCCCGACATCGCTGCCGCAACGGCACCGGCTGTGTCACCATTTTTGGAATACATTGTAGGCAGTTCGACGACAGACACCCCAAACGCTTTCTCCATCATCGAATGGACGTCGGAAACCGGTGGTGCCGCGATCGAATGGAACGCGGGCGAAGCTTCGATCGTCGGCGTGAACAATTCACAAATTGGCAATATTGACCAGGCGTTCGATCACTCGGCAGCAGGTATTCTTGATTTGTCGGCACTAAGCGGAAACCAAGCTGCAATCGAGATTTGGTTTCGCCCTGACTCTCTAGCCCAGAACGGAGTGTTGTTTGATTGGGGCAGTTCATCGAAAGGGATAAGCCTGATCCAGTTTGGTGATCAAGTTCGTTTGGATGTGACTCCCGATCAAAATTACCTGGGCTTTACAGTGCCAACGTTTGAGTTGGTGGGCGAAGGGCTGGTTGCGAACGAGTTCAATCAAGCAGTGTTTGTGATTGACACCTCAGGTGCACTTGTCGGCGATCCAACCTCAACAGACCTGGCTCTTTATCTCAATGGTCAGTTGGTCGACATTGCGCAGGATATCGGATCCTTGCCAGGTTTTGACGCTCCGTCATTAGCGACGACTGTCGGTGTTTCCGAGGCCAAGATGGGAATCGGCGGTGTGAATGGCACGTTCGCTTCCACGACAGTTACATCGGGTGCAAGCACTTTCACGGGCGACCTCGGACGCGTGGCGGTATTCAACGGTGCGATCGATTCCGACGAAATATACAACCGGTTCCAAGACATCAGCAACGCCGTCGAAGTCATCGAGGTCGAAGGTAATGCACTAACCGGAGCGCAAACTTTTGTATTGGCTTCCGGTGCAAAAGTAAACGTATTGAGTAATGGCTCAGTTGAATACGATCCGAATTCCAAGTTCGATTATCTTGCAAATGGGCAGTCTGCTAGTGATTCATTCACCTACAAGACATCCGATCAATACGGCGCGACCAAATCGATTGATGTCACTTTGAATATCACAGGGGCCAACCAAGACCCTCCGATAGCAGTTGACGATACGATCTCCAGTGTGCCATCGTCCGGTACATACACAATCAACATCGCCGATTTACTGGTCAACGACTCCGATCCGGATGGCGATACCTTTTCTCTTGTGGACCTAAATCGACCTGTTTCGGGGACCTTGGTCGACAACGGCGATGGCACGTTGAGTTACACGCCTGCGGGAAGTCCTGGCGCCAGCGATTCGTTTGAATACACAATTATCGATCAGGCATTGGCGATCAGTCACTACTGGAATCTGGACAACGGAGGAGTTGACCAGATTGGCGGTCAGGATCTGTCACTGTTCAATACTGGAATCGGGCAAGATGGCCAAGGACTATTGTTCAATGAAAACCTGGCAAGTCATGCCACTACCGGTGACTTTTCCTACGCAAACAGTTTCACGTTGACATTCGATTTCAATCTTCCCAGCGTGTCGGGAACTGGTTATCGCTATATGTATAGTCATGGCGATCCCAATGGTGAAGGAATCCAGATTTTTGTCCGAGAAACGAATTCGGGATCTCCGAGTCCAAATACATTGGCGACGATTGTTCGCGACGCCGACGACGCGTTGTCATATTATGAACTTGACATCAATGCAGCAGCGTTGGTAGGTGGTTGGCACACCTATTCGCTCGTCGTGGAAGAAAACGTTGGTTCCAAGGTTTACATCGACGGAATTCTCCAAGGGCAAACTTCCAAAGGGGGAGACGGGATCAATCCAACGGGAAGTCTGGTCATCGGCGGACGTTCCGATTACTCATCCATTCGATATATGTCCGGCTCCATCGGCGATGTTCTGATCATGGATCGAGCCGTGAGCGCCACGGAACTAACAACGTTTCGCAATGTCCTTGATGCAAGTACCGCCACCGTTACGGTGAGTTTCAATGCGCCGCCAAACGCCACAAACGATAGTTTTGTCGTCGCAGAAGATTCGACACTTTCGTCGACCGTTGCTGGAAATGACTCAGATCCCGATGGCGACGCACTTGCCTACACGATCGTGACCGGACCTGCAAAGGGCTCGTTGAGCTTGAACTCCAACGGCTCGTTTACCTTCGATACGGCAGGAGATTTTGAAACTTTGGCCGTAGGCGACCAGGAATCTGTAACGTTTACTTATCAAATTCAAGATACGTTGGGACAAACTGATACGGCAACAGCGACGATTGTTGTGACGGGTGCAAACGATGCTCCACAACAGGATGTCCCAGGTCCCAAATCATTTACGATCAACGAAGACAATTCGTTGGCAGGTTCAGGGTTGTTATCAGGGGTAAGCGATATTGACGGTGATTCGCTTTCGGTCCTGACGACTCCCGTTGCTGGCCCAAGTCATGGCACGTTGACACTTCGCTCAAATGGGACATTCGACTATGTCCCGGCTCTGAACTTTTTCGGTACGGATCAATTCGTCTATCGTGTCCTCGATGGCAACGGTGGACGTGTTGACATTACGGTCAACCTGACCGTCAACCCGGTCAACGATGCGCCGCAGCAAACGGTAACCGGTGCCAGAAAGTCGTATGCCCTCAACGAAGACCAAACGTTGACCGGAACAAATTTGCTGACAGATGTCACAGACGCCGATGGCGATACACTTTCGGTTGTAACCACTCCTGTTACTTCAACATCGCATGGCGTGCTGGTGCTGAATTCCAATGGCACATTCATGTATCAACCCACAGCGAACTTTTCGGGCAGCGATCAGTTCGTCTACCAAGTCAGTGATGGAAACGGCGGAACGATCGATATCACCGCAGACATTGTGGTAGGAGCGGTCAATGACGCTCCCGTTCAGACGGTCCCGAACGAAGTCAAGCTTTATGTTGTTGACGAAGATCAAACGCTGACAGCAAATGGCCTGCTAAGCGGTGTCACCGATGCCGATGGAGATTCTCTGTCTGTCCTGACGACTCCCGTTGCCGGTCCAAGTCACGGTACATTGACGCTTCGCGCAAACGGGACATTTGACTATGTTCCCGAACCGAACTTTTTCGGCACCGACCAATTCGTCTATCGAGTAGTCGATGGTCACGGTGGACGTGTTGACATTACAGTCAGTCTGACCGTCAATCCGGTCAACGATGCGCCGCAGCAAACGGTAACCGGTGCCAGAAAATCGTATGCCGTCAACGAAGACCAAACGTTGACCGGATCAAATTTGCTGACAGATGTCACCGACGCCGATGGCGATACACTTTCGGTTGTAACCACTCCTGTTACTTCAACATCGCATGGTTTGCTGGTGCTGAATTCCAATGGCACATTCACGTATCAACCCACCGCGAACTTTTCGGGCAGCGATCAGTTCGTCTACCAAGTCAGTGATGGAAACGGCGGGACGATCGATATCACCGCAGACATTGCGGTAGGTGCAGTCAATGACGCTCCCGTTCAAACGGTTCCGAATCAGGTCAAGTTTTATTTCGTTGACGAAGATCAAACACTGACAGCGAATGGACTAATAAGTGGTGTCACAGATGCCGACGGAGATGCGTTGTTCGTTCGGACGGCACCCGTGTCGGGACCAACACACGGTGATTTAGTTTTGCGCCCTGATGGTCGATTCCGTTACATCCCGAACGCCGATTTTAATGGCACCGACGAGTTTATCTATCGTATTCTCGACGGCAATGGCGGCCGGGTCGACATCAAAGCGGTGATTAACGTCAATTCAATCGATGACGCGCCTGTTTTCTTGAGCACCAACGAATTCCGAATTCACGAAGGACAGACAAGCGTTGGAGTCGTTCAGGCAACGGATGTCGAAAGTTCGGTTGTCTATTCTTTATCGGGAAGTGGAGCGGACTCAGCGCGATTCACAATCGATTCGACGACCGGTCAGCTAACGCTTGTTCAAACGCCTGACTTCGAAGCACCCCATGACGCGGATTCCAATAACGAATACGCAGTGCAGGTTGAGGTGACGGATGGGACTCATATTGTTTTCCAGGATGTGACTGTAATCGTAGAGAACGTTATTGAGAATGCTTTAGCGTTTGGCGACAGCTATACGACGACCGAGGGAGGGACCTTGGTCAGTGCAAACAAAGCGCTGGTCTTGAACGATTCGATTGTGGAACAAACGCCGTACACTGTGCATTTGGTATCGAATGTCTCGCATGGAACGCTTTCGCTATCCAACAATGGTTCGTTCACATACCAACACGATGGCTCAGAGACCGCAACCGATGTTTTCGTCTATGAAATCATTGAAGCGAGTGGGCACCGAACCTCAGCAACGGTTTCATTTGCGATCAGTTTGATCGACGACCTTCCGGTCGCTGCCGATGATGTCTACACAATGGTTTCCAATGGCGCAGCAACCATTGATGACTCATTGCTCTTGGCGAATGACTATGATAACGATTCGGCCATTTCCGGACTTCAAATTACACAACAGCCAGATGCCGGTACGGTGACCATCGATGGGACTGGCAACTTGTTGTTTACGCCCAACCAAACTTTCACCGAAACGTCGTTCTCGTACGTCGTTGAATCCAATGGTGCGACAAGCAATGAGGCAACGGTTACGATTTTGGCAGCCGCGCCGTTACCGCCAACAAACAATCCGACGAATACTAACTCGAACACCAACACCGAATCGACAACTGAAACAACCAGCGAACAAACCAACGATCCCATTGTCGACGAGTCAAACGACCCAAGCGAGTCACTTGATTCCGGAACGGCGGCAACCGATGGAACCAATAAAGTGGAAAGCGCAAACTCCAACGATCAGACTGGAACTAACGGTCCCGCCAATAATACGGCAGACGTAAAAAATACGGACCTGGATCTTGGGGATGGCTTTGACATTGGCGATTTTGACGTCTCATTTGCATCAAACGTGATTTATGATTCCGCGGCGCGCGTGTTCGATGCTCGTACGGTTGTTGAAATCAGTTTGGCTACTACATCGATCAAAAACCCGATCACCACGGCATTGGTGACCGAACCATTCGATTGGCTTGCAAACTACTACTATCAACTAGACAGTTCGGATTCCGAAATTTTTATACCGGCCGATATCTCCGCTCCGGTGACTGCGTCAGCCGCTGCAGGTCTTTTGTCTGTGGGTTATCTGGCATGGATGATTCGAGGCGGCGTGCTTTTGACGACGTTTATGTCATCGCTTCCTGCCTGGCAATCGTTTGACCCGCTTGTTGTGGTTCAAGGCGGGGCTTCCGATCGCGACGGCGGCGAGTCGATCGAAGAAATTGTCGACGTCTGAGAAACAAGAAAATAGAGTAGCCGCTCCGAAAACCGAACAACAACCTCCGCGTAACGAAGATCAACATCATGAAGTGGTTTACAACACGCTTGCGACTGACATTGGGCCTAACAGGCCTTTTGATGCTGTCGTATACCGCAGCAACAATGATGAACTTCGTCCCCAATCTGGACGTCGAGAAACTGACGGCTCGCGCAACGGTCTGCGAAAACGTCGCGGTCACCGCCTCAGCGCTCGTTCAGGCGAATCAAATCAAGGCCTTGGAAGCCGCCATCAATCGTTGCGTTGATCGTAACTCTTCGTTGGTCAGCATCGGAATGCGCGATCGAGTGGGCCGATACGTAGTCCAAACGACTGGACACGAAGAACGCTTTTCCGTGGAGAGCAAAAAGGAACAAGCGGTGGGGCATGACGTTTTTCATATCCCCATCTTCAACAAAGGCGGTGAGTGGGGAAACATCGAATTCTGCTTCGCGCCGTTGAATAGAGCAGGGCGGTCGCAATTTGCTGGAATTTTTTACCAACTTCGCTTGCCATTGTTTTTGGGCGCATCGACGTTCATTTCCTTTTTTATCTACCTGCGACTAATGTTGACGCAGTTGAATCCGTCCAATTCCGTTCCCTCTCGCGTTCGGTCTGCACTGAATAACTTGACCGAAGGTCTGTTGGTGCTGGATACGCATGGCCGCATTGCACTGGCCAACGATGCGTTTTGCACATTGGCAGAAGTTGACCCTGACAATGTTGTCGGCAAATCACCCGACATGTTTCTATGGCTGACACCCAATGGTGACGTTTGCAAATCGACACCATGGCAAAAGGCGATGGCGACGGGAGAGTCACTAGTCGACGAAATGTTGATTTTTGAACGCAGCTCAAGTCCATCTGAAACGCCAGATCATTTGATATTTAAAGTAAACTGTGCACCGATCCTTGGTGCATCCAGCAAGAAGAACGGGGTTCTCGTCAGCTTCGAAAACGTGACCGAGCTTGAAGCCAGCAAGCGAGCCGCGGAATCCGCAAACCAGGCCAAGTCGGCTTTCCTCGCAAATATGAGCCACGAGATCCGCACGCCGATGACCGCCATTCTGGGGTTTGCTGATTGGTTGCGTCGGGGTTTCGCAGAATCGCGCGACGAAGAGATTGAATACCTTTCCACAATCCACGCGTCCGGAACCCATCTGCTTGAATTGATCAACGACATCTTGGACTTGTCAAAAATCGAAGCAGGAAAAATGGAGATGTGCTTGGAGTGGACTTCACCCTACAAGTGCATCCAGGATGTCTACAACATCCTAATGATCCGTGCTCGCGATCACGGCATCGACTTTTCGATCAAGTACGAATCCGATCTGCCTGAAAAAGTCAAAACGGATGAAGTGCGTTTGCGCCAAATCATTACCAATCTCGCTGGCAACGCGATCAAATTTACAGAACATGGCGGCGTGACCATTCGCACAAAGATGATTGATGCCGGTGGTCGTGCGCAAATGTGGATTGCGGTACAGGATACCGGCGTTGGGATGACTCCCGAGCAACTGGAGAAAATCTTCAAGCCGTTTGAACAAGCCGATGCTTCGGTAACTCGGAAGTTCGGCGGAACAGGTTTGGGACTGACTATCAGCAAGAATTTTGTCGAAGCGCCGCTGGGCGGTGAAATATCCGCAAGCAGCGATCAGGGAAATGGCAGCACATTCGAATTCACAATCGATGTAGGCGATGTTAGCGACGTTCCACAAATCTCCTTTGATGCCTTCGAAAAGCAACGAAAGTCGAGTACGTTAGCCACCGGTCAGAGTATTCGCCTACCAGAATGCCGAATTCTGGTCGTCGATGATGGCGAGCAAAACCGCAGACTGATCCGATTGTTCTTGAACAAGGCCGGCGGAAGTCTGGACGAAGCAGAGGATGGCTTGCAAGGCTACGAGAAGGCCATTTCGGGTGACTACGACATTGTTCTGATGGACATGATGATGCCCGTTTTGGACGGTCTAAGTGCAACGCGACGTTTGCGCGAGGAAGGTTACGACCGGCCCATCATTGCTCTGACCGCCAACGCGACGCAAGAAGACCAGCAGAAATGCGAAGCGGCTGGATGTGATGGATTCTTGGCAAAACCGATCAACATGGATCAGTTGCTTCAAACCATAGCTGAGAGGTTAGTAGAAATGGGGAAAGAAATGCCAGCCGAAGAATTGCCGAGTCACAATCGAGACGATGCACTGAACGAACCGTCTGAACCATGTGCAGCCTCGCAAGCGAACACAAATGCAGGCGGACAAAACGCTTCGACGGCGTTGGCGTGGTACGAATTTCTGACCAATTTGCAGACCGCTGTGGAGGATCAGAACTTCGAAGCTATTGGAAGTGCATGCGTTCAGCTACGTGACGATGCTGGTGAAATCCAAGGCGAGCAGCAAAAATTGCTGCACGAAATTCAAGAGACGGCTGTCGAAAGGGATATGAAAAAACTGGATGAGTTGTTGCCTCGACTTTTGACGAACATGAAAACACATGTCGACGCTTTTGCAACTGGGAAACCTGCTCCCGATGCGAGTGTCCAAATCGCGCCATCCAATACAAGCGATGAAGGTCGCAAACATCCCCCGGTCCGCTCTACTTTGCCAGTTGAAGAGCCAGAATTCCTTGAGATCGTTAACGATTTTGTCCTAAAGTTGAAGGCTACACTTCCCACGATGTGGGAACATGCCGAAAAGCAGCAATTTAACGAATTGGCGAACGAAGCGCATTGGTTGAAGGGCTCTGGTGGGACCTGCGGATTCGCAGAGTTCTTTGAACCAAGTCGCAATTTAGAACTGGCAGCCAAAAGAACAGATCTGGAGCAATGTCTGCGTCACATGCAAGTGCTTCAGGACATTACCGACGCCATCGAATTGGAATCGGTTACGCCTTAAACATTCAACAATGTAATGCACCTACGGAAACTGATGATTACTATTTTCCGATAGAAGACTATGACTATAGCAAATTCATTCAATACGTCAGAAACGCCCAATGTAAGCGTCGGTCCGCAGACCAATGTCACCGAAAGTGTCGAGCGTTCTCTTGAGCTGTTACAGCAAAGCGCCTTGCAACTGAATGCGCCGGAGTCGTCCAAGTCCAAGGCGAAAATCATGATCATTGACGATGAGAAAATCATCATCAGTGTCGTTCGCCGATTCTTGCAGGCGGATGGGTATCAGAACTTTGTGACCGTTACCGATCCGACGATTGCAATGGAATCCATCCTCAAGGAAATGCCGGATGTCGTTTTGCTTGATATCAATATGCCCGATATCAGTGGTTTGGATATCCTCACCGAACGTCGCAAATACGATCAATTGAAGCTCACGCCCTTTATCGTTTTGAGTGCGAGCCAAGACCGAGAGGTCAAACAACAGGCCTTGGAGTTGGGGGCAACCGACTTCCTGGCAAAACCCGTCGAACAAGTCGAGCTGAAACTACGCGTACAAAATACGTTACTTGTCAAACATCACTTCGACCACCTGAATTGTTACGCCAAAGACCTCGAACAAAAGGTCAAAGAACGTACTCAATTGCTGGAACGCTCACGCGAACAAATCCTGCAATGCCTCGCACGCGCAGCCGAATATCGCGACAACGAAACTGGCCGGCACGTAATTCGCGTTGGCAAATACGCTCGGGTCATCGCAGAACAATTGGGCTTGCCGAATACCTTCTGCATCCAGATCGAGATGGCTGCGCCGCTGCATGACCTTGGGAAAATCGGTATTCCCGATTCGATTCTGTTGAGTCCGGGACGACTTTCACCTGAAGAATTCGATGTCATGAAAACGCATTGCGATATCGGACGCGGAATTCTGGATCCGTTCGCTGCAGAGGAAGTGGAACTGCTGCGAAATCCCAAAACGAACAAAGCAGATCTCCCCGACTCCATGCGGCTACCGCTCCTAACGATGGCAGCACGTATCGCCCAAACTCATCACGAAAAATGGGATGGAACCGGATACCCCTTGGGGCTCAAGGGCGAACAGATTCCGATCGAAGGTCGGATCACGGCGGTTGCAGACGTCTATGACGCCCTTTGCAGCCAACGTCCGTACAAACCTGAATTCAAAATTGAAAAGGCATTGGAGATTATGTTGGCTGATCGCGGAACGCGGTTCGACCCAGACATTCTCGATGCCTTCTGCGAAAAGATTGCCAAGATCGAAAAAATCCGCAAGCTCTTGAGCGACAAAAGCAGCGATTAGGGTGCCGGGCAACTTGTTCTGTTGCCCGATAGTCGCCTTTCACTCGCGCGAAAGCAGCCGTCGCGCCAAACGGAATTTCGGCATACAAGATGTAGGCCGGATCAAGGAGGCTATCCGACGCCGCTCCGGCAAACTCTTGAGCGACAAAAGCAGCGATTTGCGTGATCGGGTGCCGGGCAACTTGTTTGCTGCAACGGCCTACGATATCGCCTTTCGACTAGTCTTTTCACGGCGTCCAAGATGTAGGCCGGATCGACGCCGCTCCGGCAAACAACGACAGCCTCACGCATCGTCGGATAACGCGAGCTCTTGTTGATAGGTTGCGTGATCGACGCGTGCAAAACGGAAATTTTGCCCACCGCAATCCAACGTCAGCTTACACTGTTTGCCAGAACGGAATTCCGGCCTACGACTTGTCCATCGCCTTTCGACTAGTCTTTTCACGGCGTCAAGATGTAGGCCGGATCAAGGAGGCTTTGCGACGCCGCTCCGGCAAACAACGACTGTTTGGATCTATAAGCCTCACGCAAGGCGCGAAGCCTCCAAGGGATAACGCGAATGCTTGCCGGAACACCGCAATCCAACGTCAGCTTACACTGTTTGCCAGAACAGCAGCTCGCTTGGTCCGGCCTACAACTTGTCCATCGCGTTTCGACTAGTCTTGTCACGGCGTCCAAATGTAGGCCGGATCAAGGAGGCTTTGCGACGCCGCTCCGGCAAACAACGACTGTTTGGATCTATAAGCCTCACGCATAGGCGCGAAGCCGCCAAGGGATAACGCGAGCTCTTGTTGATAGGTTGCGTGATCGACGCGTGCAAAACGGAAATGCGCCCACCGCAATCCAACGTCAGCTTACACTGTTTGCCAGAACAGCGCTTCGCTTGGTCCGGCCTACGACTTGTCCATCGCCTTTCGACTAGTCTTTTCACGGCGTCCAAGATGTAGGCCGGATCAAGGAGGCTTTGCGACGCCGCTCCGGCAAACAACGACTGTTTGGATCTATAAGCCTCACGCATAGGCGAAGCCGCCAAGGGATAACGCGAGCTCTTGTTGATAGGTTGCGTGATCGACGCATGCAAAACGGAAATGCGCCTACTGCAATCCAACGTCAGCTTGAAATTCTTGCCGGAACAGCGCTTCGCTTAGTCCGGGCTACGAGTTGTTCATCGCGTTTCGTCTAGTCTTTTCACGGCGCCCAGTAAGTAGGCCGGATCAAGGAGGCTTTGCGACGCCGCTCCGGCAACCACCCTCGGATCAAACAGAAGGCATGGTGTGGTCGCGAAGTGACGAAGCGTGAAACGCATCTCGGTAATCCGTAGGCGTTGCAACGATTCCTCTGTCGCAAACGATGCTTTCAAACGAGTGTTTACCCGCAAGTTCACTCGCTATCCAGCGACAACATGACATGGGACTGGACGCGATTTCGCAAATCGGCTCTCTTAGGTAGTCGATTCCAACTTTGACGATTGTTGCGGTCCGGTAAAGGTCGATAACGATACAACGACTGGATTTTCAACTCTTTGATTCCGGTGTCGCCTGCACCTGGTTGCGAAACGAATCGCAATTGCCTGGTGGCACCTTTCGTGTCAATGTTGGTTTTTGACGGATAAATAAGGGAGTTGATATGTCGGTCAGCACGTCAGAATTTTCGGCAGTAGAAGTTGGGCAAACCCCCAAGCGTTTGACGCTTCGCCAATTTGCGCTCGCGGCATTAGGTGTTGTATTCGTTGTCCTGGCTGGATTTGGTGCCGTTCTCCCAGGCATACCCACCGTTGGCCCACTACTCGTCGCTTCGTTTTGCTTTACGAAGAGCTGCCCGGCGCTCGAACAACGCCTGATTCGAAACCGCTTCTTTGGACCGTACCTACGTTTTCTGGATGGCACGACTGAAATGCCACTCAAGGCGAAACTTATTTCGATCGCGTTGATGTGGACAAGTATTGGATTCAGCTGCTTTTTGTTGTCTGGCTTTCCTGCGCTTTGCAATTGGTGTGTTCCGCTATTGATCGCATGCGGCGTCTTCGCGACCTGGTTCATCTATCAGTTCGGCAAGAAATCAGCGAATGCTGTGGCGCCGACGGGTGTTCGAAGCGAATAACTCTGGTGATTGTTTGCGCAAAAAATTGGAGCTGAGTTTGCGTCAGCTCCATTGGTTCGAAACACTGATCGAGAATAACTATTCGTCGTTCAGGACTTTGATTTTGATGTCGCGGAAGTACACGACGTTGCCGTGATCCTGGAAAGCAATGTGCCCTTTTTTGTTGGCGCCAAATTTTTCCCACGTTTTGAATTTGCTTTTTTCTTTGCGTTCATTCCAGTCGTCGCCGTTGATTTCCGATTTGGCAACCAACTTGCCGTTCAGCCAATGCTCAACATGACTGCCGTTCAGCACGATTTTTGACGAGTTCCATTCGCCGACAGCTTTCAGCTCTTTTCCTTCCGGTGCGTACAACGCATAAATCGAAGCAGCGGAAGTCAATGGGTTTTTACCGTCAGCATGAACATCATCGTCCAAGATCTGATACTCGGGACCGCTCAAGTAGGGAGCACCATCGCCCAAGCTCACTCGGTACATGATCCCACTATTTGCGCCTTCTTCGACCTTCCAGTCGAATGTCAGCTCAAAGTCAGCGAACTCGTCTTTTGTGACGATGTCACCGCCGCCGGAACCATCGAATTTCAGGACGTCCCCTTCGATCTTCCAACCTTGGCCAATTTCTTCCTGTTTGTAGCCACGCCAATGGTCAAGTGAACTGCCATCGAACAAAACGATGACGTCGTCAGTCGCAGCGTCGGCGGTTTCTTGAGCAATCGCGTTGATGCCAGTAAATGCCACAAGTGCCGTTAGGGAAAACAACATCAATTTTCGCATTGAGATTTCGTCCTGTTTATTTCGTTGGTAAACAAAAATGTCGTCGACTGGGACGAGCCATTTCGGTCGTGCCAGGAAGCATTGATTCTAGATCCCACCCTTGGCCTTGTCGAACCGGCAACCAGTCAGAGTTCGAAACGAGCGTTTTTGTTTAAAAATTTGAATTGACAATGCGTCGTCACAAAACCATAATCCTTGCATGCGAACAAAAACACATCATCACGGTCATCATCATTCTCACATGGAATTCCCATGGTGACCGGTTTGCGATTGTCGTTTGAATAAAACACAGAGCTGGTTCCAAAGGGGCCAGCTTTTTTTGTGAAAAGTTGTTGGCCTCACCCGACTAGCTCGTCA
Source organism: Pirellulaceae bacterium (assembly GCA_041399045.1). Taxonomy (GTDB): domain Bacteria; phylum Planctomycetota; class Planctomycetia; order Pirellulales; family Pirellulaceae; genus BJ22. Next base: position 470,732 of record JAWKTO010000005.1, read on the forward strand.
AAAAAGGCGAGACATGTACAACAATCACGGTCAACACAACGTCCTCCGTTTGGCTTTGCCGAAAGGACGGATGTTCGACGAAATTCAGCGACTGCTGAACGACGCCAATGTGCGGGTTTCACAATCCGAACGCGACTACCGTCCGACGATTTCTCTGCCAGACACAACCGTAAAGATCCTAAAGCCGCGTAATGTAATCGGAATGCTGTTGGCGGGGGCCCGCGACATCGGGTTTGCCGGCGCGGATTGGATTGATGAAACGGATGCTGATCTGGTTCAGCTATTGGATACCGGATTCAATCCCGTCCGCCTGGTCGCCGCCGCTCCCATTGAAATTCTGGTCGAGGATCAACTTCCCGATCAAGAATTGTTAATAGCAACGGAGTACCCGGAAATCACCAGACGCTGGATTGAACGCAAGAAATTAAGTGCCCGTGTCCTAACGACCTTTGGGGCAACGGAAGTCTTCCCGCCGGAGGATGCCGATATGATCGTCGACAATACCGCGACCGGTTCGACATTACGAGCCAACGGCTTGCAGATTGTTGATGAATTGATGACTTCCACGACGCGTCTCTTCGCTAGCCATGCAGCGATGGATTGCAAAATCAAACGCGAGCGAATCGAAGCCTTGGTAATGTTGCTGCAATCCGTGTTAGAGGCGCGTAAGCGGGTGATGCTCGACTTGAATGTTGAACTGGCTCAGTTGAATTCGGTAATTGAGGCTTTGCCGTGCTTGCGACAACCAACAATCTCTCAACTCAACGAAGAAGGTTGGTTTGCAGTCCGTGCCGCCGTTCCACGGAACGAATTGAATACGCTCATTCCCCTGCTTAAAACGCGTGGAGCAAGCGGAATCGTCGTAACGCGACCTGAACAAATCATCCCTTGAACAAGAAAAGCGATGTGATGGACATAAAAACATACGATTCAGGCTCGCAACGGTCGGATTTGAAACTGCGTTTGTCTCGGAACGAAGGCATCTGTTGTTTCGGAGACCAGAAAATACCAAGTGTCGATGCCGAGTCAATTAACCGCTATCCAGATTATTCGCGTTTGCGAGAGGCGTACGCGTCTTTTATGAACGTGCCCTCTGAATGTGTGATTCCAACGGCGGGCGGCGACGAAGGGATCGATCGACTCATTCGGCTGAGCAATCGGACCAACCGAAAGTCCATCGTTTGTCATGCACCTTCGTTTGAAATGATTGATGTCTATGCCAGCCAGTCTGGAATCAATTGCAACGGCATCCAATGGTTTGATGGCGAATTTCCAATCGGCGAATTCGGAAACAATATTGACCAGCAAACGTCTTTAGTCTGTTTGGTGAGTCCAAACAATCCGACGGGAAGAAAAATTCCTTGCGGTGTCGTAAAAGAAGTCGTTCGACTTGCGAAACAAAGCGGCGCACTGGTCCTGCTAGATTTCGCATATATTGAATTTGCCGATTTCGATCCGTCCGCTGAAGTGTTGGAGTTTGACAATGTCGTGATCCTGCGTACCTTGTCCAAAGCTTGGGGACTCGCGGGTTTGCGGGCAGGATTTCTTGTAACATCCAACATGGCGTTGGCGAAGCAACTCAACCAATTCGGAAGCCCGTTTTCGATCAGCCATGTTTCGGCTGAATTGGCGACGTATGCCATCGAAAACTATGCGACGACCATGAAAACAAATGTCGCGACAACTGTTGAGATTCGAAGCCAACTTCAATCGGTATTGGCCGACGTCAATATTCCATGTCTTCCATCCCAAGGGAATTTTGTACTGGCGCGTTTTCCCGAAACATCGAATTTCAAGATGGGCCTGGACACTATGGGAATATCTATTCGCTATTTTGACAGCCCGGTTCTCAGTGAGTGGGTTCGCATCACTTGCCCGACATCTTTCGCCGATTTGGAATTCCTGGCGACTGCCCTCAAGACACAATTCGCAAACGAAAATGCAACAAGGCAATAATTCAAATGAATTCATCAACTCGCTCGGCTGACGCCAGTCGAAAAACGAACGAAACAGATATCCAATGCCGAATTGAAATCGGTGGTGAACAAAGAAGTCAAATCGCAACGGGATTGGGGTTTCTCGATCACATGCTGGATGCGTTGGCGAAGCACAGTCAGTTGTCAATTGATTTGACGTGCGATGGAGATGTTCACGTCGACGACCACCATACGGTTGAAGATTGCGCGATTGTGCTCGGGAAAACGCTTTCGACGGCATTGAATGATCGTTCGGGCATTCGGCGGTTTGGACATGCCTACGCGCCGCTCGATGAAGCGTTGGCTCGCGCTGTAATCGACTTTTCTGGACGGCCGCACGCATCGATAGAGCTGGGATTGTGTCGCGAGAAAATAGGTGATGTTGCCAGTGAGAACCTTACGCATTTTTTTCAGACATTCGCGTTCAATGCCAATTGCAGCTTGCACGTTGATGTGCTCAAAGGAGCAAATGATCATCACCGTGCCGAGGCCGCGTTCAAGGCAACCGCTTTGGCGATCCGATCGGCGATCGAGATCGTGGGTGATGGGATCGCAAGCACCAAAGGTTCTCTTACATGAGCGAAGTCATTCATATCATCGACACGGGAGTCGCCAATATTTCTTCGATGCAACACGCTTGGATTCGGCTCGGCTTTGAACCAATGCTAACGACTTCAGCAGCGGATGTTGAGAAAGCGAAGCGAGTTGTCCTGCCAGGTGTTGGATCGTTTGCGGCAGGGATGTCTTGTTTGCGGAACCTTGGCATGGTCGATGCAGTTGCTGAACGAGTTGAAAAAAATCGTCCGCTATTTTGCGTTTGTCTGGGGCTTCAACTCCTCTGCAAAAGCAGTGAAGAGAGTCCAGGCACAACAGGAGTTGGGGTCGTTCCCGTCGACGTTAAACGATTTCCCACGGAGGTATCCGTTCCTAAGCTTGGTTGGAATCGTATCCAGCCTCAGCTAACATTCGAAGAACAAATGCAATTCAGCGGCGGCTATGCCTATTTCGCAAATTCCTATCGTGTGGAAGCGATACCCAGTGATTGGAGTACGGCCATTTCCAACTACGGCGGCGAGTTTGTTGCCGCGTACTGGAAAGGAAACGTGTTGGCCTGTCAGTTTCATCCCGAATTGAGCAGCCGATATGGACAGACATGGCTTCAAACTTGGAGTGAGTTTACATGTTGACCAAACGAATCATTCCTTGCCTTGACGTGCGAGATGGTCGGGTTGTCAAAGGAGTACGATTTCAAAATCTTCGTGACGCGGGAGATCCAGCGGAACTTGCATATGAGTATGAGCAACAGGGCGCTGACGAGTTGGTAATCCTCGATGTTTCTGCGACTAACGAAGGGCGATTGGCAATGCTCGAAACGGTGCAGCAGGTTCGCAATCAAATCGCGGTGCCTCTCACTGTAGGGGGCGGTATTCGTTCAGTGGATGCAGCTCGTGAATTGTTGCGAGCCGGAGCCGATAAGGTCAGCGTAAATACTGCTGCTGTTCACCGTCCTGAGTTGATTCAAGAAATCTCAAACGAATTTGGTGCGCAATGCACGGTGGTCGCGGTTGATGCAAAAAGAATACTATCGACGGGTGGTTGGGGCGTGTTTAGTAGTAGCGGCACCAGGGACGAACGCAAAGACGCCTTGCAGTGGTGCCACCAAGCGCAGCAACTCGGTGCTGGAGAGATTTTGTTGACCAGTATGGATCGTGACGGAACGCGAACAGGGTTCGATTGTGAGCTACTTTCGGCAGCGGCGACCGTGGTCGAGATCCCGGTCATCGCGTCGGGTGGGGCAAACAGCGTGCGGGATATGCTGGATGCGTTTGCCTCAGGGGCACACGCAGTCTTGGCAGCTTCGATTTTTCATGACGGCTGCATGACGGTTGCACAAGTCAAAAGCGAACTGAACAAAAATAGGATTCCGGTGCGCCAATGATTACGATTCATTTGTCATTTTCCCCCGCACAAAACGTCAGCGAATTCTGTAAACGTGCAAGATTCGCTGGCGTCTTTGGAAGTCTGTTATTTTCGGAAGTCGATGCCGTTGCTCCGGAAATCACTCGGCAGATCTTGTCGGAACTGTGCGGTGAATCAAGGTATCACTGGTGTTGCCACCCACCCTGTCCGACGCGGCGCTAGAACTCTTGAACATTGGAGTCGAGCGATGTTTCACCAGTCCGGATACACGGCAACTGCGCGATGAGCTGCCGGCAAATCGAGTTGGAGTTGTATCGGATATTGTTGATTCCAATGAGAGCATTGCGCAATTGATTTGGCAGAAGAGCGAATCAGGAATTGGCTCTGGATACATCACTGGTGCGGACGGCGAAAGGTTACTGGTTGTGGACGAAGGAGCGTTGATTGCGAATCCGTCGTCGATTGCCGAATGGTATTGGCGTCAGCTTGTGAGCGATCGTGACGATGGCTTGGTGCCAACCATCGTTTGTGACCGGTTTGGGCTTGCATTAGGCCTTGTTTACTCGAATGGGAACAGCTTTCAGCAGGCGATCTCGCAACGGATGGGCGTTTATTGGTCTCGCTCCCGCAATGAAATTTGGGAAAAAGGAAAATCCAGTGGGAATGGGCAACGACTTCACCAGGTAGCCGTAGATTGTGACCACGATGCATTGCGATTTTCGGTTTCACAGAGCGGAGGATTTTGCCATCGTGAAACCTACTCCTGTTTTGGTGATGAACACACGCTCGCGACGATTGAAAGTCGACTTTGCTCACGATTGGAGCAAGGCGACGCCCATTCCATAACGGTGAAAGTCGCTAACGACTCGGAGCTACTCAAAGCCAAAATCATGGAGGAAGCTCAAGAGTTGCTTGATGCAACGTCGACGCACGACAAGGAATGGGAGATGGCCGATCTGATTTACTTTTCCTGGATTTCATTGTTACAAGGCGGTGGCTCAATGCGCGGTGCATTCGAGCAACTTGCCAAGCGTTCCCGGCGAGTTTCGCGTCGACCGGTTTGAGATTGAGAACGGCAAGACCCTTGACAATTTCAACTGGGGTGGTGAAGTGCCCCAATCGGCAAGGTGGCAAATAGGCAGTTCCACGTTGAATAAAGGTTTGAAGATGTTGATAAAAATTTATGAGCAATTTGTTGTGGACACCGACAAACGAAGTGTAGATCAGTGTCGCGAAACGGAACGTATTGTTCGTGACATTTTGGATGACGTGCAAGCAAGAAAAACACACGCGGTTTTAGAATATGCCAAACGCTTCGGAGACTGGACAGAAGGTGAACAATGGATGTTTGAGCGTTCGGATTTGCAAAAGGCCATTCAACGAATCACGCCAGCTTGTTGTGAACTACTGGAAAGAGTTGCTGGTCGAATCGAATTGTTTGCGCGCAAACAACTAGAATCGATGACCAGTTTGCGTTGTGAAATAGAAGCTGGTGAGGCGGGGCACGATATCCTACCGATCGACCGAGTCGGGTGTTATGTGCCCGGTGGACGTTACCCCTTGCCGTCGACTGCATTGATGACGATTGTACCTGCGAAGGTTGCGGGGGTAAGCGAGGTAGTCGTAGCAAGTCCACGGCCTAACGATTTGATCTTGGCAGCCGCTGGAATTGCAGGTGCAGATCGGTTGATTGGCTTTGGTGGTGCGCATGCTGTGGGATCGCTGGCTTTTGGCTTGCCCGAGTTGACGGCGGTTGACCTAATCGTTGGTCCTGGGAATCGTTTTGTCAGCGAAGCAAAGCGCCAGGTATTCGGGATTGTCGGAATCGACATGTTGGCGGGGCCAAGCGAAGTGTTGATTGTTGCTGATGACTCTGCGAATCCAGAATGGATCGCAGCCGATTTGCTCGCTCAAGCTGAACACGACACCGACGCCCGAGCCTTCCTGACGACAACATCGAAGTCACTGGCAGAAAAAGTTCAAGACGAACTTGAACGGCAGCTTTCCATTCCTGGTTTGTCAGTTGAAACCTGCCGAGCTGCATTGGCCAACGGTGCCATCATCACATGCACTGACGAACAACAGCTAGTGGACGTGTGCAACCGAATCGCTCCGGAGCATCTGGAGCTGCATGTCGAAGCCGCGGAAGAATTTGCATCGCAGGTGAAACACGCGGGATGTGTTTTTCTCGGTGAGCATTCCGCCGAAGTGTTTGGAGATTACGGCGCAGGTCCCAATCACACATTACCAACTGCAGGAACAGCACGTTTTTCAGCAGGCCTCAATGCATTCACATTTCTACGTGCACGCACGTGGCTGAAAAATCAAAGGCCTGTAACGAATGGTCTGGTTGCCGATGCCGCGGCATTGGCCGAACTGGAAGGTCTAAATGCACATCGCCGCGCAATCTTATTACGCGGCGACGTTTAGTTTGCATCTCAATCAATTCCGAGTCGCTGTGATCGTCAAATCGGAATCGGCTCCAAACCAAAGTTCACGTTAGGCCTTGGCAGCTTCTGAAGTCTCTTCCGTTGTTACACCGAAGATCCCAATGAACCAAAGCAGCGCTGGCGAAGCGATAAAGATGGTTGAGTATGTACCAGCAATGATTCCCACTACCAGTGAAAACGCAAAGGCGTGAATCGATGGCCCACCGAATGCGAACAGAATGAAAACCACGATAAAGGTCGTAAACGATGTCAAAATCGTACGGCCCATCGTTTGCGAAATACTTTGGTTAATCATTTCCGAAGTAAGTTCTGAACGTTTGCCTCGCACCTCACGGACACGGTCAAAGATCACGATCGTGTCGTTCAACGAATAACCAATTACCGTCAAGATCGCAGCGAGAACGGTCAAACTGATCTTGAATTCTTCGATCCCGACAAAGGCAGGGATGAAACCCGCAATGTAGTTGCAAATCGCAATTAATCCCAGAACGACCAGAACATCGTGGACAAGTGCCAAGACAGCCGCCAATCCGAACGCAAGGCTTTGGAATCGGACCCAAACGTAAATGATAATCCCCAACAAGCTCAGGAAAATCGCGAGCAATGCATCTTTCTGTGACGAAAGTGAAACCTCTTGTCCGACCTCACTGGTTGCTGGGAAATAAGCGCGAGTATTAAAGCTCTTCGAAAAATCATCAAGGATCAGTTTTGCGTTTTCTTGACCGGTGGAATCAATCGAAACCTGCCAATCCGTTCGCATTTCTGCAGCGCCGCTTTCCGATTCTTCATCTTCTTGCGATACACCAGGCGCCGAAACGTAGATTTGCTCTTCGTCCAGGTCAATATCCAACTCAGCTGCAGTGTCTGACAGAAGGGTCGAAATTGACGACGCCATAATCGGATTGTCAAATTTCAAATTCAGTGTCGACCGATATCGTTTGTTGATCACGGTGTTCTCTTGAGACAACTCGTTTTGTTGAGTTGCCGCTGGAGCGTCGGAGGACTGAATGGCTTCCGAAGTTGCTTCTGAGTTTTCACCCCCTTGGGTGTTATCAACCGTTTCATCCTGGGTAGTTGTTGCGGTTTCACTTTGGTTTTCCTGATCTTGAACTGGATCAGCACTTACCAAGGAATGCGTCCACGATGCAGGAACAAACGCTGTTGGAGAAACTTGCCATCCAGCGATTCGTTTTGCACTCGATTCGATTTGCCTTGGAACAACCATCCCAATTTCGTTTCCTTGAGCGTCCAGTTCTACAGTTTTGATCGAATTTGCGTCGAATTGAACGTTATGGAGTCGAAGCTTACCAGGAAGAATTTCCTCAAGCACTCTATCCAATGGCTGCCATGTGTCGCCATTCGCCTCCGATGGAGCCGGCAAAGTACTGTCGATTTTGAATAGCCGTTTCGGGAAATTTTCGTCTGTGAGTTCAGTGACGACGAACGCAGCAACTTCGTCATTAAATTTGATTTCGTGCTGGCTCAATAAATCCCTGACGTTATCAGTAGTCGTCTCTTCGTTGAAGATCACGCGAGCCGTCGATCCCCCTCGCAAGTCGATATCAAGAATTTTGTCGCCCAGTGAATACATGCTGACGATTCCAATTCCAATTAACAATGCCGACATCGTAATCGCAATGAATTGCTTGCCGAGGAAATTGAATCGCCCTGCAGGAAACAGTTGACGCATGGACAGTTTGGTGATCCATCGTTTCTTCTCAGCGATTTCAAACGCAAGTCGCGAGCAATAGACTGCTGTGAACATACTGGTCAGAATGCCCAGGATCAGAGTCACCGAGAATCCTTTAATTTGTTCCGTTCCAAAACCGTACAAAACAAGGGCGGTAATCAATGTCGTGACGTTGGCATCGACAATTGTCGTAGTCGCTTTATCGAATCCATTTCGAATCGCCATACGCAGTGCGGCACCGCGTTCGAGTTCTTCGCGAATCCGCTCAAAAATCAGAACGTTTGCATCAACTGCCATACCGATTGTCAAAACCAATCCGGCCAAACCAGTCAAAGTAATTGGCTGCTTGATCAAAATGACCATCGCCAAAACCATGATCAAATTGAGAAACATCGCGACGCAGGAAAGGGTACCTGCAAACGATTTGTAATAAAACAACATAAAGAGCAACACAATTACAAGCGAAATCGCAATCGCCCAAACACCTTGTCGTGCCAATTCCTCGCCCAAGGTGGACAAGGTGTACTGTTGGCTGATGGGAGTTTTAACAAGCGCGACGTCGATCTTGCCGCTTTTCAAGTTTGCAACCATTTCCTCGACTTCTTCGGGCGTAAACTTGCCGGTGATTCTGCCGCGTCCAAAAATCGGCTCTTCGATGCGAGGGGCCGAGACCAACGCATCGTCCAACACGATCGCCAACTGTTTGAATCGTTCTCCAATTGGTTTGTTCGTGAGCGTCAGGTGCCCCATTCGTCGGCCACCTTCTTTGGTCAAGTCAAATGCAATACAAGGTTTGCCCAAGTCGTCATAAACAGCTGAAACACTGTCGAGATGCTTACCTTCCACATCCGAGTCTTCAGTTACTGGTTCCATCAACAAAATTTGGGCAGTACGGATACCCTTCGATTTGAGATAAATCGCAAAGTCTTTTCCTGGATCGTTGGTCGAAAAGGCGACTTCATTCATGTTGACGATTTGGCCCGTCCGTTTGTCTCGCACAAGCATGCTGAGATCTGGAACGAATTTCATCGCCGCAACATCGCCTTTGGCAAGTGGCGTTTCCTGTTGTACACGCGCCAAATCATACCAGCGCGCCAAAACCTTCTCCGAACCGTCGTCTTCAACGACGGCAATTGTGCGTCCTAAATCACCAGCCTTAATTTTCTGCTCGGCACGTTGAATCGCATTGGGATGAAATCCACTTGTTGCAACGATACGGAACTGCAGGTGCCCTGTTTTTACCAGTCGTTTCCAAATCGAATCCGCTTGTGCAAGCGTGACGTCAGGAATCGTAACCTCGATTTTGTCGTCACCGAGACTACGGATCGACACGTCCAGCAAACCAGAGGGGTCAACGCGTTGTTTGAGTTTCGGAATGATCTTGTCGGCAGTCGGCAAATTGCTTTGGTCCTGTCCCTCAAATTTGCTAAAGTTGAGTTGGCCGATCATGTTGACGCCACCGCGGAGGTCCACTCCAAATTTTGGGGGCCAGCCAAATGCAATCGAAACAATTGCAATGGCGATGCATGAGAAAATTACGGCCAAGCGACCGCTCACATCGCTCATTCGCAATGATTTGGCAAACATATTGGCAAGCCAGATCGAAAGGAAAAGCGCTCCGATCAACAGTGCGAACATGGTGTAGCCGCTTGCGCCAAGAGGTTTGTTCGGTGGAGTGGCTTCCTGAGCAATGAGCATGATCTGGGGTAACGTTACTGAATCCAGCATACAGAAATTTCCCGAAACGACAAATTGTTTTTTATGTAAATGGTAATTTTCAGCTTGTTCCCGAACGGCGACCGGAAACATGCAAACGATTTATTTTGTTTCACCGCCGGTAGCGTCATCTTTCAGAACACGCACGACGGATTGTTTGAGACTTTGCATTGTTTGATGTTTCGTGCTTGTCAATTCGGATCGTCAAATATCTTGATCCGAGTTGACGTTAACGACGGTTCCAATAATGCCTCCTGCTGTGACAACCCGATCATTTTTCTTGAGGCTGTCGAGCAATTTTTTGACACGCTGTTGGTCCTTCTGTTGGGGTTTCTGAGTCATCATCATGAACAGAAACATGATCGCAACCATCATGGGCAGGAACATGAACATCGAATTCCAGCCGCCACCTTCGGCGTCTCCGGCTGCTCCCCCGCCTCCCGAGGCATTGGGAGTATTTGGCTGAGCGCTCACTTGAACGGCCAGCAAATACAAAGCATTCCAGATCGATGACATGGCATGTACCCTAGTTGGTTCGACGACCAGTGCTCCAGGGTTCCCACCCAACGGCCGTCAACAAAAGGAAGAGAGTGTTCGCCAGACCCGTTTGGCGATAGGGGTCTGTCGAAAATCCTCGTGATTTTAAACCGAATAGTCTAAAATGTCGCCGCGAAATCAACAAGGGCGATCAAGGATGGGGGAGAGAATTGCCGGGATGATTTCCACTTTTAGTCCATCAAATGATGAGGAAATTGCCCAAAAGTACCAAACGGTGTGTTCCAACCGGGAGTCGATACTTGAGCGGTGAAGGGCCGGTATAGAAAGCGAGACCGTCAATGCGTCAATTGTTTTTGCCATAGAGAAAAGATGCCCAGCACCAACTGGCATTTGTTGCCATTGGTGCCGGGCCTGTTTCCTAGTAGGGCATCGTCAAGTCCATGTCGAGCGGATCGCGAAGTCCATCGCCTAGACGTCGCAAGGCTTCGGTCTCAATCTGACGAACGCGTTCACGGGTTAAGCCCAGTTTCTCCCCGATTTCTTTCAGCGTATGCGGCTCCGTTTCGTCCAGACCAAACCGCATTCTCAAAACGGTCTTCTCGCGTTCATCCAAGTCCTGCATCATTTCCAGGACATTGGTCATGACGTCATTTTCAAGCAACTCATTGTCTGGCGATCGCATCCGCTCATCCATCACCATCTCGCCCAACGACCAGCCGGAATCAGACTGGTCCGTTGTCGGAGTTGCATTGTAGATCTGGATCGCTTTCTTGATGATGGGGAGTTTGCGTTTTTGCAAGCCGAGAAGTCTGGCAATTTCTTCGGGCGTTGGATTACGCCCCAACTCTTCGGTCAATCGTATCGTTGCTCGACGCCACTTTGAGAGCAACTCCACCATATAAGCTGGGATACGAATGGTTTTGGCGCAATTGATGAGCGCTCGTTTGATCGATTGTTTGATCCAGTAGCTGGCGTATGTGCTGAAGCGGGTGCCCATCGAGGGGTCGAATCCCTCGACGGCGCGCAGCAACCCGAGGTTTCCTTCCTCAATCAGGTCCTGCAGGCCAAGGCCTTTTCCGGTGTAGCCTCGTGCGATGTTCACCACCAATCGCAAGTTCGCTCGCACCATTCGATCGCGGGCCTCAACATCGCCTTGGCCAATTCGAGTCGCCAGTTCCTTTTCTTCGTCCGCAGTCAGTAGTTTGGTCTCGTTGATTTCTCTCAAGTAGATTTCGAGCGGAGTTTGAACCGACGATACATCTTTGGAACGGCTTCTCCTCGACGCTTTCATCAAATCGAGAGATTCCATTTCGCGAACGTCATCGTTCTCAATGTTTTCACCGGACATGGAGTTGCCTTCCACACACTTACGTTCGTTTCTGGATAGTTGACTGTAAGGATCGATGATCGGGACAACTGTGATAAGGTCTGCAGGCTACATAAAAGATAATGGAAGACAATGACCAGAGCGGTTGTGTCGATTGTAAGTGTTTGTCGAATGCCAACAATCGATCTGGCAACGATCAAATTCGCGATGGACGCGAGTGATTTAACGATTGGCGGAAAAAAAATGGGCGTCCAGAAAACTGGACGCCCATTCGGTGTCTTGAAAATGTGACTCGCAGCAGCGGTTAGCTGGCGTTTGTCGTGCGGCGTTCCTTGAGGCGAACAGCCTTACCAACACGATCTCGCAGGTAATAGAGTTTGGCGGCGAACGATGGCCGATCGTTTCACTTCAACCTTGGCTACTTTGGGTGAGTGTACTGGAAATTTTCGCTCAACGCCTTCGCCGGCAACGATGCGCCGTACGGTAAACATCTCTGCGACGCCTTCACCGCTCTTGGCAATGACAACGCCTGAGAAAATCTGTGTTCGGCTTTTTGCGCCTTCCAGAATCAAGCAATGAACATCGACGGTGTCGCCAACCTCAAACTTGGGAGCGTCTTTTTTCAAACTGCTTTCGGCGACTTTTTTCAAAATTTCTTGAGTCATCGTTTTCAATCTTTGCCAACAAATTAGTGCTTCACTCTGCGTTTCAGTCCGTGACCGGCAGAGAATTCACCCCTTAAATCCAAGGGAAATACTATACGTAATTTTCGAAACATTGGGAACGCCTGATCGGCAAATTCCCTCATTTTTTAGGGCTTTCGGTCGGCGCAACCTGCCCTAGCAGATCTCGCCGTCGTTCCTCGGTTCGTTTCAAGCTTTGGTCATGCCGCCATTTTTCGATAGCACCATGATTGCCGCTCAACAAAACCTCGGGGACCTCGAACCCTCGGAATTCGCGAGGGCGAGTGTATTGTGGAAATTCCAGCAATCGGTTGTCCACCGAAAACGAATCGTCACGACTACTTTCGTCATCGCCTAATACGCCCGGAATCAATCGAATCACAGAATCTATGACTGCCATGGCCGCGACCTCGCCACCGTTTAGGATGAAGTCGCCCAACGACAATTCTCTAGGTTTCACGACATCAAAAAGTCGTTGATCAAACCTTCGTAACGTCCACAAACCATTAACAGTCGAGGGCGTTCTTGCCAATTCCTCGACAACTCGCTGGTTGAATGGTTGTCCCGTGGGAGTCAAGACGATGATCTCAGCGGGAGCGGCATCCATTTCGATCACGGACTCGACAGCAGTCACAAGCGGTTCAACCATCAAAACCATTCCGGGTCCACCGCCGTAGGGGCGATCGTCGACACGAGAATGCTTGTCGTTGGACCAGTGACGAATGTCGTGAAGCTGAACATTGACCAATTCGTTTTCGATCGCCTTGGACAACAGACTTTGCCCGAGGTATCCAGAGAATATCTCGGGGAACAGGGTCAGTACATCAAGGCGCATCGTTGCCTCAAACTGGCAATCTGCCGATTTCTACAATCAGCGGTAAACACTCGTCTCAACGAATTATTCGTCAGTCGATGCTTCCGTTGCGACAGCTTCCGCCTCGTTGCCGTCACCGTCAGTCGATTCGTTATTCTCGACAACAGCTTCCGCTTCGGCCGTGGGTTCTGGAGCCGATGGGATGGAAGCGACAGCTGCAATGGCCGCCTCAACCGCCTTTTGCCGGCGTCCGCCCAATCGCTCAATCGCACTCTTCTGTGCATCGAGGTGAGTACCGTCTTTGCCGTATTTTTTGATCAGAACGGAAACTTTTGGGCTTGGTTGTGCACCAACGCTTAACCAATAATCGACTCGCTCTCCGTTGAGGATCACGCGCGCGTCTGTCTCGGGGACGGAGGGATCGTAGGTGCCCAACTCTTCAATGACCCGTCCATCACGAGGAGACCGGGTGTCGGTCGCACAAATTCGGAAGAAAGCTCGACTCTTTCGTCCCATTTTTTTCATGCGGATTTTAACTGCCACTATTTATTGTCCTTATCCAAAAACGAACCATGGTTTTGCAAATCGATTCGAGGTGGTTGCCCCAAACGGACGTCGACGTCTGGGGCGAAAGTCGGGTATCCTCCCGTTTTCCGGCCCCTGTTTTCAAGCACAAAGTGCCACCGATCGAAATGCGATAACTTGTATTTATTTACGTTTCTTCTTCTGCCGCAAGAGCTTTTCCCGCTGTTTGCGAATTTTTTCGCGTTCTTTGTTGGTCAAACGCTTGCCAGTCGACTTTTTGGTCTGGGGCATCATTGCCCCAGGATTATGCATTTTGTTCTGCAATTGTTCCATCATAGCCATGCGTTCCTGGGTATTTCCACTGGCCATCCCAGTAACCATCGGCTTCATCATTTCATATTGTTTGATTAACTCGTTGACTTTTTTGACCGGAGTTCCGGAGCCGTTCGCGATCCGCATTTTTCGGCTGGGATCGATTAGGTTAGGGTCCTTTCGTTCCGCAGGCGTCATCGCGTCGATAATGCCGACCAATCGCCTCATTTCCCGGCTGGTATCGGCATTACCCATCATGTTCTGCAGCTCTTTGATCTGCCCGCCCATACCCGGAAGTAAACCGAGCATTTTCATCATCAGGCCGGGTTTGGCCATTTTCTCGATCTGATCGCGGAAGTCATTGAGTGTGAACTGCCCTTTTTCGAGCTGTTCCTGCAAACGAAGTTGTTCTTTTTCGTCAAATTGCTTGTGAGCTTCCTCAACCAACGCCAGAACGTCACCCATTCCGAGGATCCGGCTAGCCATTCCTTCGGGGCGAAACGGTTCCAGGTTGTCCAGGTGCTCGCCGGTTCCAATGAATTTGACGGGAACCCCGGTGACCTGTTTGACCGATAACAACGCACCACCACGAGCGTCGCCATCCAGTTTGGTCATGATGACGCCGTCCAGTTCCAAGGCACGATGAAATGCGCCGGCACTGTTTACTGCGTCCTGACCGGTCATTCCATCGACAACCAGATAAACCTGGTCGGGTACGACTTCGCGGTCAATCGTTTTGAGTTGCTCCATCAACTCTTCGTCGATTGCCAAGCGACCTGCAGTGTCGAGGATGACAATCTTGTGTTTTTCCTTGCGCGCCAGTTCAACGGCGTTTCGGCAGACCTTGATCGGGTCCTTTTCTCCGGGCTCGGAATAAACCGGAACATCCAGTTGGCGACCGATGACATGTAATTGCTCGATCGCCGCGGGGCGCTGAAGGTCTGCGGCGACCAGCATCGGTTTGATCTTGTTTCGCAACAGCAACGAAGCGAGTTTGCCGCAAGTCGTGGTTTTACCGCTACCTTGCAGGCCGCACATCATGATGATGTTCACGTCCTTTGATAATGGCAGCTCGTGATTAACCGGGCCGAGCAGACCGATCAGTTCCTCATTAACGATCCCGACCAGCTGTTCTTGTGGCTTGAGCGACAAGAGGACTTTTTCACCAAGAGCTTTCTCGGTGACTGAGGTCATGAACTCGCGCACGACCTCGATATTCACGTCTGCATCGAGCATCGACTGCTCAACCAGCTTGAGCCCTTCGCGCATGTTGGATTCGGTCAGCTTGCCCTTGCCGCTCAACGACTTGAACGCAGATTGCAGACTTTCCTGAAGTGAATCAAACATGAATTACGATCCGTTGTACGTATCCAACTGCACCAGCAAACGATCGACGGGGAAATTCCGTCTGTTATCAATGCCAAGGAATCCCAACTCCGCAAATGGTACCGGTTTTCGGCCAAGCCATCTAAAAAACGGGCGTTTCATCTGTTGTAATGAAACGAAGCTGGAAAATGCGCGACATCGCTGAGCCTAAAAGGCGGCTTCAGCAAAACGAAGGATTTTACCCGAAAAACCAAGCCTGTAAATGCTATTTGCCCGCGAATAAGCGGTTCGGTTAGCGGGAAATCGAAGGGCGGTCGCCCAATCGTTCTCCAACCACAACCGGAGTAAGCGATTTCTGCTTCTCCCGCTGAATTCGATATTTTCGCACATCGATCCAGCCGCCATCCTGTTTTTGGTCTTCCCAGAAATCTGACAAGGGTCCGAGTTCCAGTCGGGCCGCCATCAACGCGATCAAGGTTGACGACGCGACAATGGCGACGCGATACGGCGCGGTTTTTGAGTATTCGATCCAACGCCTCATCAATTCGATTCATGACGGCAGAAATCGGTTCTCCGGAGGGTGGGCAAATCGATTCTGGATGATGAAGCCAGCTGGTATACACTCGCGGCTGTGTTCGTTTGAGTTCACCAAGTGTTTTGCCGTGCCAAAGGCCGTAGTCAATGTTTTCCAGATCGCGTTCCACCCGTACCTTAGCTCGCCACTCACGCGAAAAAAGTGCGGCCGCCTGCTTGGCTGCCATCGTGGGTGCTCGGAAGATGACCTGAATTCCACTGTTGGCCAATTCAATGGCAGTTGACTGAGCTTGAGCCAATCCTTGCTCGGCCAGCGGTACATCCAATCGCCCGCTGAATCGACCTTGCAGGTCCAGTTCAGTAGACGGAGTTGAAATGAGTATTAGATTGTCAGCGTTTAGGATTTGTTTTTTTGACATGTTGACCGCAGCCAGTGTGTCGACTGATTGCGGCCTCCGTAAATGAATTTGTAAAAGCTTGGAATTGTTGGAGCGGGCGATCCTGAAATCAAGTATTCCAGGTTTTTATTTTTATTTCATTACCCGACCCTTTGCCATCTCGCTTCGGAGGGCTTCGATTTCTGGCTCATATGGATCATGCTTGAAAATTGCCGATCCAACAACCAGCAGTTCTGCACCTGCATCAACAGCTGATGCAATGGTTTGTTTATTGATACCGCCATCGATTTCCAACAGGATTTCATCACCAGCAATCTCTCGAACACGTTTGAATTTGTCCAACGAGTCGGCTTGAAATGCCTGACCTCCGAATCCTGCATCAATACTCATCAAAAGCGCTAGTTCGCAATTGCCAACATAGGGCTCGATCCTGGAAACTGGCGTCGACGCGTTGATGGCGATTCCCGCAGCAACATTGTTGTCGTGGATCTCATCGATCACTGACTTAGGGTCACTTGCTGCCTCTTCGTGAAACGTGATCAGGTCTGCTCCCGCTTCCGCAAAGCGCCCACATATCGAATCGGATCTTGGATCATCAGGTGAACGTCCAAAACCAGGTTCGTGAGTTTTCGAATCGCGGCAACGATCGTCATTCCATATGTAAAATTGGGAACGAACACGCCATCCATAACGTCAAGGTGTAGCGTTTTGATTCCTGCTGCTTCAAGTCGGGCGATTTCACGCTCCAGATTTCCAAAATCACACATCAGTAGTGATGGGAGGATTTGAGGTGAATCCGTTCGCAACGCGTCTACGATTTTTCGCGACATGGTTTTGCATCGAAGGGCCACGCGGGCCTTTCTAAATATATCCTGAATTGGGAAACCAAAATCTCAACTGCACATTAGGCAGGGAGAAATCAAATTGCCGCCGTTAGAACCGGCAAATTATGAACTGAAGAATTGTACTGACTTGTTTCCTGGGCAAAAGCCATGTTTTGCGTTGTTGTCCAAGTTCAATAACAGTAAGGACTTAGAGCGGTGGTGTGGGATATGGAATTGGGTTTGGAGGTCAATTTTCGGTAGAAACTGGGGGCATGCAGGGACTCTCGAATTGGGGTGAGAACTCCTAGTCCTTAGGAGTTTCAAAGCGAATCGGGATCCGTCCGTCGCCTCAACCTAAAGATCTAACCTGCGGTTTGAAGTAACGCGTCGACTCAAGTTGAAAGACAATTTTAACTACTTGGACTGACGACCGTTGTCGATCGCTTTCGAAACACATGCAACAGTAGCGTCAGTTCATTTAATGTGTTTCGCAAATCGTGGCGAGCCGCCTGAGGCAGTTGAACGACATGCGGTTCAGCGTCGACTGGTGAGTCGAGTTCATCACGTACCACGCGGACTTCGATCGGGGCTTCAACACCGACTTTGACTCGCGAGCCTTTCATTTCCAGGATTTCAACTGAAATTCCAAGGCCGGGGAAGTGGATTCGCTCCCTCTCGCGTCGAGATAAAACAGGCATTTTCGTCTCGATACTTAGCACTGATCTGGATTGGTACTCGTCTAGTACCGGTTTTCCAAGGGGGAGGAGTTGCTTTGATGGCTGATGCGTCTGAGAGGTTTTATATCAGCAAAAAAACCGTGGAGTCGCACCGCCTGAATCTCAAGCAAAAGCTGGGCGTAAATTCAGTCAATGAACTTGTACATCTGGCGTGTGTACTGCTGATGAAAGGGAAAGAGGATGCGATGCCAGAAGAAAATCGAAATGGATCTCAGTGTGGAATTGAGTAGTGCTTGATAACGGCCCCGTCAGAAAGCAGGTCGCAGCAAGTCGGGATTCCTTCGCGAGGAATTTATGAATCGCGAGGCAGCGATTCCAATGCTAGTCGTTCGCCGAGTTAACCTTACTGCAACGGAGTGCTCTGGTCTCCTTTCTTGTAAAACTGAGCAAGGTCGATTCCCTTTTCGCGATTTTCGTCTTCAAGCAGTTTGATGCGGACTTCCATGCGTTCCAGTTGGCGTTGGAGTTTGGGGATTTGGTCCGTAATCGATTCCTTGACTTCCAGTTTGGGAATCAACGGGTATTTGAGTTGACGCTGTAATGCCGCAAAGAAAAACATGGGTTCCTTGCGGCGATTGGCGAGAGCGATTCGTCCTTCCTTTTCACCAAACAGGATCGGGTCGGGCGTTTCCGTCTGTAACCCTTCGGCTGCCGAGCGAATCATATAGAAATCGCTGTGCACATAAACGAGGTCGGCCAACTCAACGATTCCAATTTTGTGTCGGATCGTTTTCAACCAACCTTGCCATACGGAGTCGTAGATTGGGTCTTGGGACATGGCGTCCAGTCCCGAGGCGTAATTCAATCGGTTGCGGCAAAGGGTTTCGAACTGAAAGAAAAAGAATGCCGCCAGGGAGGTGCATTCCGTTCGGAATCGCGCCTCATGGTCCAGGATGACAAAAGCGCGATTGATATCGAAACGACTTTTCTCGGACTCTGCACACTCAATCAAAAATGTTTGAAACGGCGTGAAATAGTGCGACATCCGCTTCATCGCGGTTGCCATGGTGCCGGAATGACTCAGTTCTGCTGAAAGATAATCAATCGCCAGCGGAAGTCGAGTTGTTGTGAGAATCTCTTCACGGACCATCTTTAAACGTTCTTGAGACGATTCACCTCCTTCAACACGAGTCGCCATGGCACGAAACAAATGAGATTGCTCGATGTACTCTTCATTATTCAGCTTCATGTATGATTACTCGCCATCGTGTGTGAGCAGTGATGGTAAACGCCACGGACCTGCACCATCTATTTAAGATTGGCTTTCTTGTCCCGCACAAAATTCGATTTTAGAAATTCGTCTACTTCGTCAACGATATCGGTATTCAAGAATCCAAAGAAGTGGCCGGCTCGAGGCAGTTCGACAAATTGAGTCACACAGCCAAGTTTCCTTGCTGCATCACAGAAATCACTTGTCAGCGATGGCGGGACCACGAAGTCGTTTTCAGCGTGGTATAGGAAAAACGCGACATCGTCTGTTTCATCCAAATTCTCCATTGGTGAAGCCATTGCATATTGTTCCGGGCGCTCCCTTCGGGTTCCGCCTAACCAATAGGCGAGAGTTGTTGAGTGCTCGTCGATGAAACCGAAATGCGACGGTGCCCCTCCGGCGATGACACATCGAATCACGGGAATTTCATTGGTACTTGGGCAGTCATCAAGCTCAACGTCATTCGTCGCAGCGAGTAGTGCGAGGTTTCCGCCGGCGGAATATCCAAACGTTGCAATGCGTTCCAAATCGATGTGATAGGTCTCAGAATTCGACTTCATCCAGAGTAACGCGTTTCGGATATCTACCAGCTGTGCGGGGAACTTGTGTTTCGGGGCAAGTCGGTAATTGGCAGCGACTACCACGTATCCCTTTTCTGCAAGACGGATGGCATGGCGGCGCCAATGCAGTTTGCTGCCCCACGCCCAGGCACCTCCATGAAGCATTAACACGCCGGGATATGGTTGATCGTTGTCCGGTCGATAAACATCCAGTGCCAATCGCTCGCCGTCTTGTTCATAAAAGACGATTCCACCGTCCTTGTCGACGGGCAGTCGGATGGTTGTGACGTCTGGATTTGTTGTTGTTGACGAACCTGTCTTCAAATTTTCAATCGGTTGCCCAAAACTCAATGTCGGTTCGAAAATTAAAAAGGTCAACATTGCTAGAAAAAAGCAGACTATCCTGTTCGGGACGCTAATCCAGGCTTTCCCTATCGGCACCATCCGATTTCCCTTCCAGAACTCTTCTTGTTGCAATGGATCAAACACTGGGACAAAACGGCTTTCGCCTGTATTTTTCCCTGTTTGATCATATACTGAATTTCGAATGTGAAAAACGTTGACGGCGGGCGGTTGGCGTTAATTCGAAATGTGATTGGGCCTGCAAAGTAAGTGATTGGGATATTCCAACGATGTCGAACCTTGGATTTTCTTCGATACCGGAAGCAGTTGAGCATATTCGCCGAGGCGGCGTTGTGATCGTCCTTGATGACGAAGACCGGGAAAACGAAGGCGATTTCATTTGTGCGGCTGAGTTAGCAACGCCGGAAACAATTAACCTCGTCCTGAGCGGCCGCGGCGATTTTTGTATGCCGATTCTTGCCGACGCGGCGAGGCGACTTGAAATCAATCCCTTGGTTGCCAATAACAATTCCCCCAACCAAACAGCGTTCTTGACTCCAATCGATCATAAGACTGCCAAGACAGGAATTACTGCGGCCGAGCGAGCACATTGCGTTCGAGAAATTGCTAATCCTGATTCCAAACCGGGTGATTTTGTTCGACCGGGACACGTCCACATGTTGTTAGCGGCCGAAGGTGGTGTTTTGCGACGCGCTGGCCATACGGAGGCGGCTGTCGATCTCGCTAGAATGGCCGGATTGCAGCCGGCAGGCGTCTTGTGTGAAATCCTGGACCAAGAAGGCAACCGCGCAACTCGCGACGAATTGTTAGAAATCGCAAATCGAAACTCGATGCCAATCATTACGATCGAGGAATTGATCGCATACCGAAGAACCAGCGAAAAATTGGTCAGTCAAGTTGCAACAGCCAAATTGCCGACACGATTTGGTGAGTTCCGAGTCATCGCCTACGACGTTAGGTTCGAATCGCAACAGCCCGTCGCCATTGTCATGGGGGATTTGACCTCGGAAAACTCTGTGCCGTTGGTGCGGATGCACAGCAGTTGTTTCACAGGTGATGTATTAGATTCCCTACGTTGCGATTGCGGAAATCAGTTGCACATGGCAATGGAAATGATCGCCAATGAAGGGCAGGGAGTCATTGTTTACCTTCCTCAAGAGGGGAGAGGTATCGGGTTGACTGACAAAATCCGCGCCTACGCATTGCAAGACCAAGGGCTCGATACAGTTGATGCCAACCTCGCTTTGGGGCATAAAGCTGATATTCGTGACTACGGGATCGGATTGCAAATCTTGAAGAATCTTGGCCTTAACAAAGTCCGCCTTTTGACGAACAATCCGAAGAAAGTTGAAGCGTTCAACTTGCGGGGATTCGATTTGCAAGTTGTTGACCAAGTACCTATCCTGCCACAGGCAAACGAGTTCAACGAAAGCTATTTAGCAACAAAACGAGAGAAAATGGGACATCGCCTTCCACACTAGTGGGGGTTGTGAAGATAATGACACAAACTTTGGTTGTTTTGTAACGAATTACGCATTACGCTAACAAGCTATAAAAGCATAGATTAACAACAACGATAGACACCTTGCAAAATCGGAGCTCCTTTTGGGGCCCAATCCTTCATTTTTATAAGAGCCTAACGACTGGCTAACTACGGAGTTGGACGTTGGCCTAATGATATTTTTGGCCCGCAATTTGTGGGCTGATTAATTATCTAGCAATTGGCCAATTGGTTGGTTTGTTCTGGGAAAGGTTTCTTTACGAGACACAAAGTTCGCCCATTGTGGCGACATCAACCAATCCCAGTAAACTATTTTGGCGCAACGCAGAAATTGATTTCTGAGTTCCCACGATAATGGTACTGCAAAAAATACTTGAACGCCTTACCGAACTGACTTGGTCTTCGCAACGAGGACTGATCGGGCTTGCCCACGCGCACCTAACTCATGAGTTAAGCCAAACGGTTGCAAGCAGTTGCAATTTGGTTGGAGCGATGATGATTCTGAATCGGAGAAATAAACCCGATGCACGAGATCAAAACCACAAGTTGCTGAAATCGATCGAATTTGAAAACGAACGTGCAAAACGTTCCCTCGAACAACTTCGCCGTAGTTCTTCCTCGATTGAACTTTCCATCTCGAAAATAGATTTGAATCGAGAACTTCAGCAATTTGTTGTCGAGATGAATAATTACCTGACGCTTAACAAGCCAATGTTCTCAATAAACGGCGACGATCCGGAACGAAATGGCCAGAGCATTATTGTCAATAGTTGCCCTCATCGAGTTTTGGTTCCCCTCGAATTCAGCCTGCTATTTGCGATGCTTGGTCCGCTCAAGAAATTCCATCCCGATCAAATGTCTGTTTCGATTGACGTAGAAAATAAAGGCGATTGGGGTGATGTTTGTTGGGAGATTGGTTTTCCGAATGATAAATCTCAGCCCTCGATCGCAATCGTTAACAACCTTGGTGACACTGAAATCGTATCCTGCCAAGACCACTTGGCTTGCCGGATCTGCGATCAACTCTTGGCCGGATGTGGTATAACCGTTGAACGCAAGACATCGGAAAAAGGATTCTCTGGAAAATTCGTTGTCCCTTTGAGCTATGAGTAATCCATTGGCAATTAAGGTTTACATAATTGACGATGATTTAAGTGTCGCGTCGGCAACCAGAGAGTTGTTGACGGCTTCTGGCTTTGATGCTCGAGAGTTTCAATCTCCTCTTTCATTCCTGGAACAGGTGAATGGGCGAGAACCGGGTTGCGTAGTGACCGATTTGGCGATGGACGAACTGGACGGGATGGAGGTTCTCAATCGCCTCAACGCGATGAAGTCGTGCATGGCAGTCATCTTTACGACTGGATTCGTGTCTGCATCGCAATCAGTTGAGATGGCTCAAAATGGAGCCGTGACCGTTTTGACAAAACCCTATCGCCAGACCGATTTGGTAAACGCGGTCGAGAAGGCCATTAAGATTAGTTTGGCCAAGTTGAAAGAAGCGTCCAGAATATTGGAAATCGAGGAAAGGCTGGCTTCCCTATCAGATGAGGAACGACGCGTATTAGATTTGGCATCCGAAGGAATGACCAATCGCACGATCAGCGAGGTCCTGATTGTCAGCGAACGAACTGTCGACCGCCGACGCAGTTCCGCGCTCGAAAAGCTTAAAATCAACTCGCTGGTGGAATACAGCCTCCTTAAACGGGAACTCAAATAGGCCGGCTACACTTCATTTCCGCGAATCGTTGCGTCCCGTTGCTTTCGCAAAGTGCTTACAACCGTTAAACTATCAGGCATTCGATAAAGTCGACTTCGATATGCCGATGAGGTGATTGTGAGCATTGCCGAACCAGGAAGTAAACGAATGAGTGATACTGCAAAATTGACGTACAAGGACCATGAATTGGAGCTGGACGTCATCGAAGGTACCGAGGCAGAATTGGGAGTCGACATTTCGTCGCTTCGGGCCAAAACCGGGCTGATTACGTTGGACGAAGGTTACGTGAATACAGGCTCGACAACGAGCCGCGATCACGTTTCTGGACGGCGAAAAGGGAATCCTTAGATATCGTGGATATCCTGTCGAGGATTTGGCCGCAAACTGTGATTTTGTCGAAGTCAGTTACTTGCTGATCTATGGCAAACTGCCAACTCGAGATGAGCTCGAGCAGTTCCGCTGGTCGATTCGAAAACACACGATGTTGCATGAAGACATGAAGTCGTTTTACAACGGCTTTCCTCGTGACGCTCATCCCATGGCGATTTTGTCGAGCGTTGTGGGGGCGATGAGTACCTTTTATCAAGACGCGCTCGATCCAGCTGATCCCGCTCAAGTGGACGTTTCCATCCATCGTCTGATCGGCAAGATTCCCACGATTGCAGCCTATTCGCACAAGAAGTCGATTGGGCAACCGTTCATGTATCCCGACAACGAATTATCCTACTGTGAGAATTTTCTGCGGATGATGTTCGCTGTTCCTGCGGAAGAGTACAGCGCTGACCCGGATTTCATTCGCGCATTGAACCTGCTGTTGATCGTCCATGCAGACCACGAACAAAACTGCAGCACATCGACGGTGCGAATGGTTGGATCGTCGAACGCGAACTTGTTTGCGTCCATCGCTGCTGGTATTTGTGCGCTGTGGGGCCCACTGCATGGTGGTGCGAACGAAGCGTGTGTGGCGATGCTCGAACGAATTCGCGAAGATGGCGGAAACGTTGAGAAATACGTCAACATGGCCAAGGACAAAGACAACAACTTCCGTTTGATGGGCTTCGGGCATCGCGTCTACAAGAACTTTGATCCACGGGCAACGATCATCAAAGACGCTTGCGATCGCCTTTTGGCAAAACTGGATTTGGACGATCCGCTCTTTGAGATCGCTCAAAAATTGGAGTCCGTTGCGTTGAACGACGAGTACTTTATCCAGCGAAAGCTATATCCCAACGTTGACTTCTACAGCGGAGTGATTTATCGAGCTCTGGGCATCCCAGTTCAGATGTTCACGGTACTGTTTGCGATGGGACGCTTGCCTGGTTGGATTGCACATTGGATGGAAATGCACGAATCGCCAACCAAAAAAATCTGTCGACCTCGCCAGGTATACACCGGACCAAACAAACTGGAATTTGTCCCGCTGGACAAAAGAAGCTAACGCTGACGTTTTCATCGCTCATTGAGGTGAGCAATCACAATGGCTAATGATAAACGGCCCGGAGTGTCCTCCGGGCCGTTTTTTTGGAATTGGTTGTGAGCCTATTTCAATCCAACCGTTTCTTGCAATTCAATTTGGTTTTACCGGGCGTTTGAATTGCCACGGTAGAGACCAACGTCGTCTGTGCCGTCGCCATCCCAGTCGCCGGCAACAGGGCGAGCGTTTGCATCGCCATATTCGATTCGCTGGTCTGCTTCGTCGATTTGCTGGTTGTTGTTGGAGTCCAGAATCCATGTGCCAGCGCGGTAGACAGCGATTTGCTCAATACCATCTCCGTCCCAGTCACCAACGATCGGAACATCGCCCGCTTGGCCAAATGTCGCAAATGCATCCTGACCATCGAATTTGCCATCGCCGTTGACATCCAAACGCCATGAACCGTTTTCAAAGGTTCCGATCGAGCGGATGCCATTTCCGTTCCAGTCACCGGTAACGGGAATATACCGGTGATCGTCGATTCCGAAGACGTGATCGATGACGTCAGCCCGTTGTTTGCCAAAGGCGGTCAGTTTCATGATGCGAGCGCCATTCGTTCGGTCGACTTCGTTTGGCGGAACGTTCTTGGCCTTCGTATACGGATTGTTGTCGGGGTTCGGAAGGCCTGGCTCTTGTACGATCGCTTCCGAGTCCAATTCCCAAATCGGTCCGTAAATTCCGATGTCGTCTTTGCCGTCGCCATCCCAATCTCCGACGACCGGTGAGTCGTCTTCGTCTCCCAGTTTGGCCATCAGGTCATACTGATCCCAGGAACCGTTATGATTCAGGTCGATCATCCAGTAACCGTTTTCGTAAACAGCAACTTCGTCTATTCCATCGCCATCGAAATCGCCCGCCAAAGGTATTCCAGTCAACGTGCCAAAAATTTTGGTTTCCGCCAATTCTTCGAGCAGGTCGCCATCGCGCGTCGAGAACGACCAGATGGCGTCATCCATATCGAATCGATTCCAATCTTCCCCGCTCAAGTACGCAGCTTGCAACCATTGCGTTTGGTTGGCATCCGTTTCTTCGGCCGCACGTGGCTGACCCGCGTTGACCACACTCAAGTGCCAGGTGTAGGGATCGCCGCCGCTTGAGGCCATTTGGAATGCCGCACCATGGGATGTGCCAATGAAGCGGGTGTAAATCCCTGGCTGCGAGCCAGCCAAGCCGGGGTAACCTGCCAACGGCGATCCAGGAGGAGTTGGATTTCCCGGCGGTCGCGTTGGCGGAATGGGTTGCAGCGGATTGGTGGGAGTCGTTGGGGATTGCTGTACTCTCACTTCGGTAAAGTTGTTCTGAACCGAAATTCCGCCCGCATTGACACGAATGTTGACGACGGAGTCCATGACTTGTGACGTTGAGAACGTCGACAAGAAGGCTTTTTGGGCAACCTGTGCTTCGACTTGTGAGTTGTAAGTGAAACCAGTTGTTGAGCCGGCTGCATCGTTAGAATCAAAATACCCTGTCGGCTGTTCTTGAACAACGATGTAGTTGCCCGCTTTAATGCCTTTAAACGAATAATTTCCATTGGCGTCTGTCACGACACTGATCGGCGTCGATGGATTCGTTCCCAGATTCGAGTAGTATCCAGGTAGGACATCAGCCAACGTTACTGGTGTCGGATTGATATTGCCGTTTTGGTCGAAGTAGTAATACAGTTTCATCGTTACACCGGCAATTGGCTTGTCGACGCCAGCTGTGTAAACCCCATCACGTTGACTACGGTAATCCGAAGGCAAGTTGCCATTCGCAGTCTCAAATTCTGGGCCATCTTCCCAAACGCGACCGGCGATTTCAGAGGGCGGGCATTCACAGAAGTTGTATTGTTCGAGACGTTGACCACCAGCGATTTCAATTCCGGAGATAATGTTCGACTCGGAAGTGCTTCCAGTGGCTGCACCGCCTTTGGAATCTTCGCCGATCATACTGCCCAGATCAAAATACTCATTTGGCTGGACCTGTCGAACTGAGTAAGTTCCAGGTTCCAAATTCGTAAATTGGTAGAATCCGTCGTTGTTTGTCGTCGTGGTCGCAATGACCTTGCCTGAGTCGTCGAGCAATTGCAGCGTAACGCCACTGAGCATGACTTCGTCAGTGCCCGGATCGAATTCACAGTCGCCGTCGATGTCGAGATGGACGTATCCCGAAAGTTGAGCCGGCATGACTTCGCAGAAGTCGTATTTGGTTCCAGAATGACCACCGCTGAGATAAATGTTTGAAATGCGGTCGTTTGTAACATCGCCAATGGTGACGTTGTTGACTTTACCTGCCATTTCTTCGCTATCGATATAGCCATTGGGCTGGATTTCGCGAACTGAATAGTTTCCAGGACGCAGATTGTTGAACGAATAGTTGCCGTCGGCGTCGGTTTTAGTGCGTTCCAATTCGACACCGTCGGCGTCGTATAAGATCATCGTGACGTTGGCGATTGGTTCGTCACCGGCACTTGCGTCGAAATGACAGTCGCCATTGCTGTCCGCAAACACCTGTCCGGAGATCGCTGAAAGGCGGATCTCACCGAAGTTGTATTCGGTGCCTTTTTGACCGCCGAGAACAGTGATGTTACACAGCTCATCGTTCTCAAGGTCACCGATCTGGATCCCGTCAACCTTGCCAACGGAGTCTTTGCCATCGACAAAGCCGTTGGGTTGAATTTCCTTCACGCAGTAGGTGCCTGCATACAGTTCCTGGAAGCAATATTTGCCTTCGGCATCCGTACGCGTTTCCGCAACCATGTTTCCGTCTGCGTCGTACAGCTCAACAACGACGCCACCAAGCCGTTGTTCACCAGACTCGATTACGCCGTTGTCATTGGCGTCAAACCAGACCGTACCGCAAATCTCTGCAGGAATGTGTTCGCAGAAATTGTACATGACACCTGCCTGACCAGAGGCAAGGGTGATGCCATCGAAGCGATCGTTTTGCGACAGCGATCCATTGCTTGCGCCCGCGACAGAGCCAAGGTGTTCGTCGCCATCCAAGTAACCGTTTGGTTGGACCTCAACGACGGTGTAAGTTCCTATGGCCAAGCCATTAAACTCGTAGTGGCCAGCATCGTCAGTCTGGGTGGTTCCAACCAGGTTTCCTTGGGCGTCAAACAATTCAAGAGTAACGCCTGCAAGTGGATTGAAGTCCGACGAATCTGGATCGACACAGTTGCCTTCGGGGGTGGCGATGCTGACGTAGCCGCTGATCGATGTCGGTTTGATCTCACCAAAGTTGTATTCAATACCGGCGTCATCAGCACACAGCTCAATTTGAGTAACGCGATCGTTGCTGCCAGTACCAACTCGAGTACCACCAATGGTTCCAACCGAGTCTTTTCCGTCAACATAGGCTGCGAGAGGATCTGCTCCTGCTGGATAGTTGTTGATTTCGACGACTTCGTAAATGCCAGGAGGCAAGGAATCAACTGAGTAATGACCGTTGCTGTCCGTTCGCACATAGAAGGTGCCGGTGTCTGCAAACGGATCTTTGATGGTCGAATCTTTGGCGCCAACGCGAGTCACTGCAATCAGCACATTGGAGATGCCTTCCTCACCTGGATCCATGACGCCATCGTTGTCGCGGTCGTGCCAGACGTTACCGGCGATCGAAGCAGGACGAACTTCCTTGAAGTCATAATTAATCGCGTGAGTTCCGCCCAATGGGATTTCGATATTTGTCAGAACGTTTTCATTTCCCTGAATATCGTTTGCAACTTTACCAACAGAGGTGCCCTCGACGGTTCCTGCGCTGGCCGCAACATCGAGGTATCCGTCAGGTTGCTGTTCAACTACGCGGTAGGTACCAGGAGTTAGTTGGTTGTCGGCGCCGAACAAATAAGTGCCATCAGCTGCTGTCTTGGTTGTGGCAACGTTTTCGTAGCGGCCGGTCGTTTCATTGAGCTTTTGCAGAGTCAACGAAACATTGGCAATGCCGCTCTCGTTGGCGTCCAACTCACAATTGAGGTTCTCGTCGTGATAAACCGTTCCGGAGATCGTTACCGGTTTTGGAATCAATTCATACACGTCGATGGAAGCGGCAGAACGGTCGCCCTGATTTTGATCGTGGTTGGCGCGCAATTCCAGATCGTTGCCTGCTAGACCGCTGCCGGCTGAGATCAAATCGTCGTAGTAGTCGTAGAAGATTCCAGAGGTTTGATCCTGTTCAAATTGGTTGTCGACAATCGTCGATGCCGTCACGGAAAGGGGACTGAAGGTGTAGTTTTGATCAACGAATGTTGAGGAGAAGAACGAACCTTCAAACTCAACACCAGACGCGATTTTGTCTTGACGCAATCCTTCGACTTCATCGACATCAATTGTAAACGCAAGTTTGTCACCGGCTTCAAAGTTTCGAACGTTTACTGTCAGCGAAAGGCCGTCAGTTCCGAAGGTGACCGATTCGATGTCTGCCGCCGTAACTCCACGGCTAGCGGAGGCATCAAAGATAAACGGATGTGAATTTCCCGCTCCTGGACCACCATCTGCAAAATCAAAGAACATGTCGCCATCGGTTAGCGTACCAGAAAGGTCCTGGTCACCATTGATGGTGAATGTTGTGAGTTGCGTCGTTGCCGCGCCACCCTGAAAAGTAACTTCGAAATGGTCAGGCGTTGTGTCCTGTCCCGCATCCCCTTCATGATAGGTCACACCAGCGACGACGGGATCGGCGGACAACACGCGACGAGGTTCCATGACCTCGAAATGGCAACGCCGCAACACAGAATCGCGCTTCGTTTTCGCGTTGGTGATTGTCGATTGCCCCAACAACAGATCTTTTAGACGTTTTGCAAGACCCAAGTTTCTGTCCTCCGTGACATAGTCTCTCGCGAATCGTTAGAAAACGGATTCACAAGTTTGATTCGGCAAGTAATCGTTTTAAAACTAACGGCAGTTGGTTGTGACCGTTTACTTCAGACGCATGTTCCATCCGTCGTCGTTTTGAGTCTGACGACCGATGACTCCCACTTCGCTACTGCGACGCCAAATTCGAATTTGCGTGTCGTAGCTTCCAGAAATCAATGTTGTTCCATTGGAACTCAGGCAGGACACTGTCCCTGTGTGCCCCTCCAAAACGTCTACTCGCTTCTGAGTGCCAAGATTCCAAAGTGATATTTTGTTGTCGCTGCCGGACGTTGCAATCAATTCGTCACTCAACAGCTGAATCGCAAATAGCTTGGCGGCGAATCGTGGAAGCTCAATCAGCAGCTGACCAGTTTTAGAATCAAAGACGCGAACAAACTGGTCTTCACTGCACGAAACGATGCGACCGTCTGTTGTGAATTGGATTGAGCGAATCCTTTGGCGATGCGCCGAGATGTCTATTAGATCACGGCCGGTCAACGTATCCCATATGCGGATCTCACCGGAACGGCCACCAGCCGCCAAGAGTGAGCCATCGGAGTTGTAAGCAACCGAACGCATGTCCTCGCAAGGGCATTTCAACTCGTTGATAGTTTCTTGAGTGTCAAGGTTGTAGGTTCGCAACGCATCGTCAAATCCGACGAAAGCGATCGTTTGAGAATCAGGCGTAAACGCACTGTCAATGATGGCCGCGGATTGAGCGCCGAATTGAACAGGACGTTCCCAATCGCCGACAGTTCGCATGATTGCTTTGCGGTCGTTTCCTGCCGTGACAAGCTTTGTACCGTCGGGAGTGAATCTGGCGACGCGAATCCAATCGGAGTGGCCAGGCAGAATATGACTGAAGTCTTCGGACTGAAGGTCGTAAATCGAGACGAAATGGTCGTCTCCTACGACAGCGAGGTAACGCTCGTCGGGCGTGATGTCGACACCCGTCACCACCGGCGAACGGAATTTTGGCGGGCGAGCAGGCGTTTGCAACGCATGTGAATACCAATCACTATTGGGATTCGCGTTTGCTCGGGCCAATCGGGGAAGGAAAGCTGAGAATCCTGTCGCGGCACAGGACATCAGGAAAAATCGACGTTGCATCACCACTTCCTTGTGTATCGCATGCGTTTGCACAAACGGCGCAACACCCTCCTTGTGGTACGACAGTTTATGCTCTCTCGATTCGTTATCGGCGAACTATCGTTCAACTCCTCAACGATTCCCAAAACAGACTACACCAAGTGTTTGATGCACTTTTCCATACAAGCACAACCCGCAAAGTCATACTACTCGCGTGCTAGCGTTTGCGCGGTTTGGAAATCCTAGCTTTCGAGGGAAACAGTCGAAGGGCCGTTGCAAACTTCTGTCAATATTCGCACCGGTCGTGCGGTTTCGCTCGTCGCTCATCACCAATCTTGATCGGTTTTAACCATATGAGAAGTCCATGATCGGGTGAGGTACAGCAATTGCACTTAGGTGATGCGTTTCAAATCGGAAATCATTGTATTTGCCTCGCGCAAACAGGAGCCGTCAAATGAAATGCCTCGTACTTTACCATTCGCGATTTGGGCAAACGGAAAAGATTGCTACTCGAATCGCGGAGGACTTGAAAAAGCTCGATGTCTCAGTGGTCATCCATGATCTCTCGTTCCTTGACCTTTCGCTCGGAGTGAAGCAATACGACATGATCGTGGTTGGTGCTCCACTTTACCGGGGGCAACATTCTCGACTACTGGGTGATTTCATCAAACTGCATGAATCGGACATGAAACAAAAATTAACCGCGTTTTTCTCCGTCAGCATGGCGGCAGCAGGCGATGAGACTCAACGGGCTGAAGCAAAAAAATATCTGGAAGAGTTCTTGGTTAAGGCCCATTGGGAACCAGATTTCAAGGCCACGTTTGCAGGCTGTTTGGCTTATACTCGCTACGGCTGGATCACCCGGATGATCATGAAATGGATTTCCAAAAAACAGGGTGGCTCAACCGATACGTCCAAAGACCATGAGTACACCGATTGGAAAAAAGTCGATGCTTGGTCTGATACACTGGCCGAGGCTGTTTCGCATGTTCGAAGCGCCGCAGAGGACGACGACGAACATTCGTGGAAAGATAAGGTTAAACGTCAGCAGATTTTTGTTGGCTGAAAAGCCAGTCAAATGTTTTGTTTGTCATCCAGAAGAATTTCACCTGACGAATCTATTGCGGTTGTTATATGCGCGAAACGGAAACGCTGATTGTCGGAGGGGGCATTTCTGCGTTGTCATGTGGGCGTCAACTGCATTTGGCCGGAGCAAATTTCTCGCTTGTAACCGATCGAATTGGCGGGCGAATTGCGGGCACAGGCAATCCACTTTGGAATCTCGGCGCGAGTTACGTTACCAACGACTATCACCAAACACTGAGATTTGTAGGCAAACGAGAACGTTTTAAACGAAGAAAAATCTATTTTTGGGACGGAACGCAGTATTCTCGCATTCTTGACATGGCAAGTGTCTCGAAATGGCCGCAACTACTGAGACTTTCAGGGTTCTTGTTGGATTTTCGACATCGCCTCATGCGACTTCGCGAGAACTCATTACACTCCTCGCAAATCGAAGCGTTGTCATTGGACGAAACGTTGACCCGGTATGTCTCGTTGCCGGCAAATGAGTTTATTGCCTCAAACAACTTGGAGGCGATCAACGATTTAGTCGGTGAACCCATTGTGCGTTCGACGGCGTTTCTTTCTGTTTTGGATGTCAACACGTTCAACTATTTGGAAGCGCTTTTGCCAATCGTCGTGCCGACCTATGTTGCCGACGTACGCAACACCGTTACGGAGCTCACCGATGGTTGGCTGCAACGAATTGGCATCGCAACGGTCGAGACGATTCAGCGTTTGGACGATCAATTATTCAATGTTGAAACGAGTCGTGAAACGATCCGTTGTAAGAATCTGGTCATGGGTGTTCCACCATCGGTCGCGTTAGGCATTTATTCGGAATGGCCATCCGAGGACTATTCCGGAGTCAGCGAGATTGCCAAAACTGCGTTGTTGGTTCGGGGCGTGAGAAAGCCCGAGTATCATCCTGAACACACATTGTTCACTCCAGCAAACGATCCAACGACAGTGCTCTTCTACAATCAGGCGGCGATTGGCGATGTATTGTTTACGGATTCCGAGTCCGTCGATATTTCACGTTACTATCAAGAATTCCGCGTGATCGAAGCGGTCCGGTGGAATCCGGCCATCATCATGGCCAAAAACCAATGGCGTCCCCTGCAACCTCTTCCCAACGTCTACGCGGTTGGCGATCGCAACATGTGCGGACTGGAAGATAGCTTTCTCACTGGAATTCACGCCGCCAATCAAATCGTCCAGCCCAGGGAACGATTCGATGTATCCTTGCCAATGAAGTAAGGTGTTCCGTGTTCGTCATTAAGGGATTGAACTTATTCGCAACTTTCGCTTTATCGACGTTACAATAGCGTGAGTGCCATCAAGCATTGCGCAACCAGCGATGGCAAAGACACTTCGTTTCGTTGTGCGGCGGGATAATCAAACAATGCGTTTTGTGCTTTTGGTAAAACTGGTTCTGCTGGGTTTCGTTTTCCCGCTATCGATGGTTGCACTTGGCCAAACTCCTCAACGTCCGAACATTCTAGTGATCTTGGCCGATGACCTTGGATTCTCGGACCTTGGTTGCTATGGAGGAGAAATCTCAACGCCTAACATCGATGCCCTTGCGGAAGGCGGTGTCAAACTCAGCCAGATGTACAACTCAGCTCGATGTTGTCCAAGCCGCGCGTCGTTGATGACCGGGTTGTATCCAACGCAAGTGGGAATCGGTGACTTCACATTGGATCAACCTGAAAAAGGTCGCGGGCCTGGGTATCTCGGGAGGCTAAATGAACAATGCGCAACGATTGCCGAGTGCTTGAAGCCTGCCGGGTACAATTGCTATTACGTTGGCAAATGGCACCTGCACCCGGAAACTGGTCCGATCAAACGTGGCTTCGACGAGTTCTATGGCTATACACGTGGCTACTCACACGACCAGTGGGACCACGACGGTTACGAGCGACTTCCAGAGGGGCGTAAGCCTGAGATCGTCTACCCCGAGGGCGAGTTCTATGCGACGGACGTGTTCAATGAATACGCAATTGAGTTCATTCGCCAAGGAAATCGCGGCGATAAACCTTGGTTTCTGTTTTTGGCTCACTCATCGCCACACTTTCCGATTCAGGCACCGTCAGAACGCGCGGATCGTTATGAGAGCACGTATCGCAAGGGCTGGGATGTTTTGCGAAACGAACGCTTCGCGCGCATGAAACAGTTGGAACTGGTTGATTCAAACGACGCCAAGTTGCCTCCTCGTTGTCTAGTCCCCGTCGACCGCGATGACATTGCCAACGGGTTTTCTGGCGCAATCAATCCCGCGTGGGGTGATATAGAGATGGATCGGCAAAACGATTTAGCGAGACGCATGTCCGTGTTCGCCGCGATGGTTGAATCGGTGGACACTGGAGTTGGAAAAATCGTTGACCACCTAAAAAGTACGAAGGAACTCGACAATACGCTGATTCTGTTCTTGAGTGATAATGGAGCGTGTTACGAATGGGGGCCATTCGGATTCGACGGTCCGTCGCGAAAAGGGACAACACAATTGCGAACGGGGAACGAATTGCGAGAAATCGGTGGCCCTGGCACTCACCAGGCGTATGGCAGCGCCTGGGCGAATCTTTGCAACACGCCACTGCGAATGTACAAACACTTCACCCACGAGGGAGGAATCAGTACGCCGTTCATCGCGCATTGGCCTCGCGGAATTCCCGCGAGTTCGAAATGGATTCGTTCGCCCGCACATGTGATGGATGTATTGCCGACAATTCTTGATGCTGCAAACGCTCAATATCCGACAGAAGTCGACGAGCGAACCGTCACTCCACTAGAAGGTCAGAGTTTGGTTCCTGTTTTTCGCGGTGAGGTCGCAAGCGGTCGCCAACTGGGATTTGACCATCAAGGGGCACATGCCTGGCGGGATGGCGACTGGAAAATCGTCTGGTCGAAGCGGTCGCCACATGAAATCAAGTGGGAACTCTACAACATCGCTGTCGACCGCTGCGAAATGAATGACCTGTCAAAACAATTTCCTGAACGCGTTGCTGAAATGGCTGCGGATTGGGAGTCTTGGGCCAAACGCGTTGGAGTTATTTGGGAAGGTGATGAATAACCAAAGGCATATGATTGACATTCTCTAGGTTCAACCACGAAGGACGCGAATTAGTTTGGAACAGCTTCCGTTCATGTATGTTTTCACCTCGAACGCCTTGCAAACGGCTGGGATGAATTTGAAAGTTTCGGAATGTGATTTCCGATGATAATTGCTTCAAGTTTTTGCACGCACTTCGTGCTTTTCGTGAGCTTCGTAGTTGACCATTCGCTACATTGGACAAATCGATTAATGCGGCAATTGGGACAACAGGGTCTTGTAGGCTTTCCCACTAGTCAGGAATTTTTGTAAAAGGGCCAGCGTGCCCGGCGACTTACGCCACACGGCTTACCAAGGGACGTCCCCGGCGGCTTACGCCACTTGGCTCACCAGGGGACGGATCACATGGACTCACTTGATCGGCGCCACTACTTTTCCGGCTTGATTGGCGCGTTCAGCTCTGGAGGGAGGTCGGCTTCTTTAGGTTGAGGGCGATTCAAAGGTTGCATCGGAGCCGATGCTTTGGTTTCGCCATTCAATTTCTGGATGTCGGTAGCCGGTTGCGTCGAGCGTTTCAGAGTTCCCTCGTAAGCGCCGCTTTCACCGTCTGCTTTTGCTGATTCGTCGGAGTCGAGAGTCGGACGGTTCGCCGTGGTCGGCTCTTTAACGTATTCCGGAACCTCATCAGCATCAGTGAACTTTAACTCGTTACCATATTGATCGACGGGAATTTTCTTTTCAACGATTCGGGCGACTCGTTCCGTCGTTTCGTAAGTGACTTCACGAGAGGTTTGCTTGGGAACCTCGATCGTGCGCGTAACGGGGACCACTTTTTTAACTCTAACAGGATATTCTTCGACCACTTCCACTTCTTCGTAGGTCGTTTCGCGAACGGGAGTCTGTTCAATAATCTCCTGGGTCTCGTAGCGAGTCACCTGCTCAGGTACTTCTCGGGTCACGTACCGCAGGACAGGTTTCTGAACGGTCACTGGTACCTTGCGGGTTTCGTAGTAGCGTTGGGTTGACTGAACCTCAACGGGAACCTGCTTGGTTTGCAACTCGTCGCGATAGCTGGTGACGGTAACGGGTTTGTATTGCTGAGTAACCTCGGGGACCATTACGGTCTCGGTCAGCTGTTCAGGAACGAAAACCTGCTGCATAGAATATCCACCACCCGTCGTTGGTGTTTGAACCCAATGGAATCCGCCACGACGCCAGACGTTTTGTTGTAGGTTGGGATCGTAGTAGTATCCGCGCAAAGCCACTGCAATCGCGTGTCACCGGGATTCGTTTCGTTTTGAGTAAAAATATTACTTGGCCGCAAAACGGTTTGCGACTGTGTCATGGGTTTGTACGTCGTAACATTTTCAGGTTGATAGTAAGTCTCGGTAACAGGCTTTTGGACAACAGTACTTTCAGTTTTGTAATAGGTTTGGGTGATTGGGCGTTCAACGAGAACCTGTTGGTCCTGCATGACCGTCACATCTTCCATCACCGATTGAGCGACGGTTTCCTGTCGCATGTTGGTTTCGACGACGGGCTTCAACACCTGCTTTTTGGATTCCACTACCGATTCTCGCGTAACGGGCTGTAGAACCGTTTTCTTTCGAGTCCGCATTTCGGTTTCCCAGACTTCCTTGTATTCGGTGATGGTCTGGGTTTCCATCGAAGTTTGCTGGACCGTCTTCGTTTTGGTAACGGGAACATCTTCGTAAACCGTTTCCTTGACGATCTTGTAATACTTGGATTGCGCCATCACATTGCCTGAAATGACAATGGAGCCAACCAAACCGAGCAAAGCAATTTTCTTCAACATGAAAACGATCTCGTTAAATCTGTTACGTGGTGAATCACGAACGTTTGAATATCTTTAGGAAAATGATGTTTGGCGTGTCCAAAACATCAGAATTTCATTCTAAGCAGACGATTGCCGGTTGGCCATAAACTGATGCCCCAGTTATAACGACTTTGCAGGTTGAACGCCCCATTTTCGCACCAAGTGTATCGATTGCGGAAGATAGGCAGGCTGACCAAGGCATGAATGCGTAGATGCTTGCGTGGACATTTGGGCAAATAACTTTTGATTAATCAGGAATCGAGACTTGTTGTTGTTTGATTACACGGCTTCGACGCCCGCGGAAAATCTGGCACTCGACGAGGCATTGCTTGAGACAGCAGAGTTGGATACCGCAGAGGATGAAGTCCTGCGGCTGTGGGAACCAACCTCACCATTTGTTGTGCTGGGACGAAGTTCTCCAGCAGCCCGAGAGGTCAACTGGGAGTTTTGCAACCAGAACAATGTCCCGGTGGTGCGCCGCGCGAGTGGCGGGCAAACGGTCGTTGCCGGGCCCGGCTGTCTGATGTATGCGGTGATTTTAGATTTGAATCGACGTCCCGAGCTTCAAATGGTCGATCGAGCACATTCGTTTGTTCTGGGGAAAATTGCGGAAGCGGTACGAAGTCTCGGGATCGCTTGCGAAGTAAACGGAATCAGTGACTTGACGTCGGATGGGAAAAAGTTCGGGGGAAACAGCCTGCGTTGCCGGAGGCGAAATCTGGTTTACCACGGTACGATCCTTTACGACCTGTCGATCGAGTTTATCGCGAACTGTTTGAAGAAACCTGTGCGCGAACCCGAATACCGTCAGAACCGACCACACAGAAATTTCCTTGCTCCTATTTCGGTGCAAGCTGTTGATCTCAAGGAAGCGATCGCGTCCGCGTGGAACGTCAACGGAATATTACGAGATTGGCCGCGTGAATTGATGGAAGACATGGCTAGAACGAAGTACGGCTCCGATGAGTGGACTCACAAGGTTCCGTAGGGAATTGCCATGCACAGCATGCCCTTCGTTGCGACCAGACTCACATCACTGAAACCACTTGGCTTAAGCGCTGATGGGGGGATTAATTTGTTGGATGTAGTTGTTGTGATTTCAACTGGAACAGCGAGAAATAGGATATTCCAGATCCCATTTGCCTTGTTTGGTTTTGAGATCGTTCGACTCGGAGACTCGACTTACATAACGCGACTCCGCTGGTCGCGAGGGCAGATTTGCATTCGACGTCGTCGATTATCAATCCGTTTCCAGCGGCGGGAGGTCTCGCAATTTGACTTGGACTGAGCCGTCGGCTTGAGGGGCAAACGTGTAAATACGATCTGCCGAACCTTCGAACAGCTCAACGTCATGATGGCTGATCATCAGCACTTGAAATCCCAATTGTTGTGCTGCTTGGCGGACGATTGTGACCAATCGCGGGACAAGCTGCGGTTGTAGCCAGCAATCTTGTTCGTCCAATACCAGGAATCGACGATGTTGTGATTCGTCCAAATTGCTGATTGCAAACATACGAAGGCCGATGCTCAGGATATTGGCAACCGATCCTCCTTGACCTCGATAGACATCTTCTTCCTGTCCGTCACGAACAATGCTGAATCGAACTGACGAAACATTGTTTTGAAATCGCGTCTCAGCTTTGAGCTGTATTGGCTGTTCCAGAACTTCCTGAAGGGCATCTGTCAGACTACGCTCAACCAATTCGATAACTTGACGGAAAAGCTGTTCGGAAAGTAGTTCAAGCGATCGCGTTACGTCTGCAGCGAGTTCGAGTGTTCGCGCGAAGGGCTGTTTCCGCTGCTCCTCCTGGTTCCGTTGTTGCACGAGCAGCTCGCGACGACTTGAAAGTCGGTCTAATCGCCGGCGCACAGCCGTTGGTGGCGGAAGTTCGTTTTCCGATTGTGTGTTCATTCGAACATGACCTTGAGTTTCCAAAATGTGGACTTGAGCAACATCGATTCTAAAAACGAAATTATTGGGTTCGCGTTGAGTATCGGACGAGGCTATGAGTCCCTGACATTAGCCAAGCTCTGGGACTCGTAGCCTCGTCCACTACCGCT
This sequence comes from Pirellulaceae bacterium, assembly GCA_041399045.1. Lineage (GTDB taxonomy): Bacteria > Planctomycetota > Planctomycetia > Pirellulales > Pirellulaceae > BJ22. The sequence goes on from JAWKTO010000005.1 coordinate 509,220, forward strand.
GATTGCGTGAAAGCAGCTGCCTATTGAGTAATAACAAACGAGTCCGAAGCCCGGCGGCTTACGCCACTCGGCTCACAACCTACTCGAAGCCCGGCGGATCACGCCGCTCGTCTCATAACCTTTTCGAAGCCCGGCGGCTTACGCCGCTCGGCTCACAATCCATTACCCACCGTTTTTGGGTTTGGCATCCGATTGAGCTTTTCCGCCTTGCTCATTCGCTTCATCGTCTGTCGATTTTGGCTCAAGTTCACCAGCATCAAATTTTACCAACCAGTCTTCGATCGGTGGCTTAAACGCGGGTGATCCAGAATGGCGGACAAACGCATCACAAAATGCGAGTACCGTTTCTTCGTCAAACAAACGACCAGTAGCGACAGCCGTTCGCGGTTGCAATTGCCCGTTTCGTTCATCGACGCTGGTTGGAAATACGACAGACGGGTGCCCTGTAAAATTCGTGTAAATCAAATCACGCGTGTTCCACAAGATATCGACTTGGCTCATGAGTTCTTCAAACGCGTGCATTAGCTTCTTACGAACGCGTTGCATTTTAATGTAGTCAATCGCTGTAATAAATTGAGCCGATCGAAACGTTTCTGTCCAAGTATTCCAGCCTTCCGTTTCGTTCGCTCGCAACAGGTCGTTGAAAACTGCGGCGCCTTCGATGTCAATGATATTCGCCAGCGATTGCCAAGGGTAATCGGAAGGCAGTTCGACTTCGACCAACTCGCACCCCATATCGCGAAGTACCGCATGAGTCGGATCCTCTGGGGCATCTTCGCGACGGGGTTTCGTGATACCGACTTTCAGGCGTGAAACGTCAATCTCTGGAACTGGCCATTGAAAACGACGATCAACAACCGAAGTCCATTTGATCAGGGCCGTAGATGGCACCAAACACGACAGCCAAGTCTTCGATGCTGCGCTATCGGGCCAATTTTGTCCATCGTGAATGAAAGCGGCATGCAACCATGTCGACTAACTCGCCCAAAGGTCGGACGCAGACCAAATGTTCCGCACCGCATCGACGGAGAAAGAATGCTTCCGAGTGTTTCGCTGCCCAACGAGAATCCGACAAGGCCGGCTGATGTGGCCGACGCTGAGCCCGCGCTCGAACCGCTGGACCCCGTGCGCGGATTCCATGGATTTCGAGTCATGCCTTCAAACCATTGGTCGCCCATCGCGATCGCGCCAAGGCTGAGCTTGGCCACTAATACCGCGCCCGCGTCCTCCAGGCGTTGGTAAACGGTTGCCGGTCGATCGAATATGCGTTCCTTGAACACAGGAATGCCCCACGTCGTCGGGTATCCTGGGACCGAGATCAAATCCTTGGCTCCCCAGGGAATTCCATGCAACGGCCCACGGTATTTTCCGCGTTGGATTTCCTGATCTGCGCGTTCCGCCGCTCGCATGGCGTGATCACGAGTCAGCGTCACGACACATTTCAGCATCGGATTGAAGCGTTCCAGACGATTCAGGTAGAGCTCAGTAAGTTCCCGGCTGGACACCATTCGATTTCGAATCAGGGCCGACAATTCAGCAACGCTCAAGAATGCCAGATCCTCTCGCGACTCGGGGCGAACGCTCGCAATTGACTCGCGAAAATCATGGTTGCGTTTCGAATCAAATCGTTGTTTACCATCGTTTGCACCCAAGACCTGGAAATCGATGGCTGGATCATCCCATTGTGGATCAAGTGGAACAGTATTCAGTTGTTTCAATTGATCATGCAGCGAGTTGACCGATTGAACTAATTCCTCTTGCTCTGCTTCGGTCAATTCGATGCCGCTAACCCACTGAGCATTCTGAATCATCTCGCGCGTGAGCTGTTGTCGTCCGTCTGCTTCCTGGGCGAGGGCCCGCGCAAGAACGGGTGCGACAAATCCAAGCGAAGCCGCGGTGGCCAAAACGTTTCTGCGCGTAAGCATAAGTGCCTTTGGATGCTAGCGTGTCAATTGAAAAACGAGCATTATAAACCTTGAGACTCCGTCTGTGCCGCTGGTCACCATTCTCTCAACTCAGTGAAGCTGTTCACGAAGTCAAACGCTTGTTTTGCTAGCGTTGGCGTCTCGCATTTAGTGGGCTGACAGGTTTTCAACACAAGCTTCGTGGCTAGCACAAAATCATCGACTTTTTCGAGGAATTAACACTTGTTGCAAGTCATTTCTATTGCAGGAGTTAGGACGAGAGGATCGAGAAATGCGGACTTTTTTGAGCCTTCATTTTGGCCGATGTAGTGAGTATTCTAGGATCACCAGCTTTGGGACGTGACACGAGAAAAAAGGCAGTCTCTCGGTCGCAGAAAACGCACAGAAACATCGAAATCCTTCGTTGTTCGCGCGTCCGACAGTTCAGTGTTGTTGTTTGGCCACAGTATGACACTTATCTGTCGTTCTAAGTCACAAGGAAGTGTCGATAGCGAACATTGGGGCATGGAGTCCTTCGACATGCTTCAAACAAACGGCAAGCCATGCACGATGTGTGGCTGCCGTTTTTTTTATTGTTTGAAACGTCAAACTGACCAAGTGCTGGCAACTCAAATTGACGCAGATTGAACGAACTGCCATGATCCCGCCGATTATACGTCTAGCCGCTGTGGTCCGACTGTAGGTTCCTATCGTTCATCGAGTTACGTTTCTTGTTCCGTTCGTTTTTGACAGCCATACGCTATTCGCTTCGATACAAGTGGTCGATCGCGGGTGCGGGACTATCATCGTTGTTGATTGCGGTGCTTTGGAGTGCGAGCATCTCGACGATGTATCCCTTTGTGGAGATTGTCTTTACGGGCAAAAACGCTCACGACTGGATCGCAACTGAAATCTCAGAATCTCAGGAGCGCATCGTTTCGCTGGAAAACGAAATTAGCGCGCTGGAAAACGCAAGCGAGTTACCGACATCCGACGTCGCCCATGTGCAGGCTCAAGCGAAATTAAAATCGACGGAGCTCACCGCCGAGCAAGAGGCGCTTTCGTGGTATGAGCGCGTACAGCCATGGATCAATCGATATGCGCCACAATCAGCATTTGAGACGTTAGTGCTCGCGTTGATCTGGTTGCTTGGGACCACGTTGATCAAGGGTGTTTTGCTGGTAATCAATGCCATCCTGGTCGCGCGTATCGCCAATCGCACTGTGATGGACATGAGGCGTATTTACTACCGCAAAGCCCTGAAGATGGACCAACGTCGCATCGACAACATGGGCACGTCGAACCTGATGACCCACCTTTCGCATAACATGCAAATGGTGTCGGGAGGACTGCAAGCGTTTTACGGAAAGTTGATTCGCGAACCCGCGAAGATGATTGCCTGTTTGATTGGTGCGGCGATGATCTCGACACCGCTACTTTTGATCTCGTTGTTGGTTGTGCCGCTAGGGGCATACGCCGTTCACAGCCTTTCCCGTCGGATGAAGCGATCAACTCATCGTGAAATGGAAGGAATGGGGGCCGTGTTTCTGACATTGATTGAGACGTTTAGCTCGATCAAGACGGTTCGCGTTTTCAATCGCGAGCTAACGGAACGCAACCGATTCAAACGCAACGCTGCGGGACTCTATCGCATGTCATTGCGCATTTCACTCTATGATTCGCTGCTACGTCCGATCACCGAAGTATTGGGGATCGTTTCAATAGCACTTTCGATTTTGGCAGGCGCCTATCTAGTGCTCAACCAACAGACCCAGATTTTCGGAATCACGATTTGCAATCGTCCGCTGGATCCGGGGTACCTGATGTTGTTCTATACACTCCTCGCTGGTGCGAGCGATCCGGCAAGGAAGATGAGCGAAGTCGTCAACGTGTTGGTGCGTGGCGGAACAGCGTGTGAGAACTTGCTAAAAGTGTTTGAGGCTCCGGTTCTCGTTGAAACTCCGGATAAGCCGATTGCCATTGGCCCGATCCAAAAATCGATTCGATTCGAAAATGTTCTGTTTACCTATCGGCCGAGGCAACCGGTTCTGAAAAACGTATCGTTTGAGATTCCCGCGGGACAAACCGTGGCGATCGTTGGTGGCAATGGAAGTGGTAAGTCCACGCTCGCCAATCTGTTGTTGCGTTTCTACGATCCGTTTCGCGGCGGGATCTTTATCGATGACATTGATATTCGTCATGCGAACCCACGTCACCTTCGTCGCCAAATGGCCTGGGTGACTCAAGATAGTCAACTCTTTAACGGCACTGTTTGGGAGAATATCGCATACGGGAAATTTGATGCGACCGACGACGAAGTAATGAATGCAGCCAAGATGGCATGCGTTACGTCGTTTGTTGAAGAACTTACCGATGGCTTCGAAACGACGATTGGCGACGATGGGAAACTTCTTTCCGCCGGACAGCGTCAACGCGTTGCGCTAGCGCGAGCGATCGTCGCGGATCCCCGAATATTGATCTTGGATGAAGCGACCAGCCAGATCGATGGGAAGACGGAAACGGAACTTCACCGTAGCATCGCTGACTTTGTCCATTCACGCACTACGCTTATCATCACCCATCGTGCCAGTTCGCTCGCGTTGGCAGATCGCGTCATCGTGATGGACAATGGGCGGATTGTTGCGGACTGCAGCGTGACGGAAGCTCAAGAGCATTCAACAGAGTTTCAATTTCTATTTGCGCGATCAGCGTGATGGATTAGCAGTTCCTGCCTGAAAAGAACTCGCCGCGCTTCGGCGGAAACGCGGCGAGGCGATGGGGATCTATCTCGCTATTTCAATGCGGAAAGGTCCGCGCCATGGTTGATGTGCAATACCTGTCCGTCAAACACCAATGCAGGTACTGATTTCACACCGGCGTTTTCAGCCGTGGCGATTTGGCTGGCTTCCTGTCCCAGGTGAACCACCTTGACGTCGTAGCTTCCTCGATCGACAAGAGAGAGAATCGAACGCTCAGCATCAAGACAAACCGGACAGCCAGCGTGATAAAAAGTAACTTGTTTCGCCATGATAACCTCATCTGTTGGTTGAAAAAAAGAAACACTACACTCAAGGTAAAAGTGAAACGGGTAAGATCAACCAAGCACTTTTTGGTGGCCCGGTTACCAAAAGGAAAGTATTTGAAGATGTCAGGCGTAACGGTCCAGGAAAGTTTTGCATAGTGCATCGGATGCAAGTGGACGCTGCATGTTTTGGAGCAAATTCGCAGCGGCGTTGTCCGTCCGGGGCAACTTGAGCGAACTGCAGATGGACTAACAACCAAGGTGCTCAATGAGCGACTTGCCAAGCTGACGAGGTTCCATATCGTTGAGCGCGAGTCGTTTCCCGAAATACCACCGCGAGTCGAGTATCGCTTGACGGACTTCGGTCAGTCATTCGTAAAAATTTTGGATCAAATCAAAGATCTGCAAGGGCAAGTCGATTCGGTGAGTGAGTGATGTGAAGAACGACACAGACGGCGAATTCGCTTATCTTGTGTTTTTCCTGCTGATAGCGGGATTGGTTTTTTCGTGGGGCTTGCAGGTCGCGTCGTTTGTTTCCGCATATCATTTGTGGGACAACGTTAGGGAAGGTCAGTCAATCGACAACTGGTTGCAATATGCCTCAGTTGTCGTTGGCATTCTAGTTGACCTTGGCGTTTGCATTGCGTTTGCTCGGATTAAAACGCGAAATGAATTTCTGGCTCTCGTCACAATCGGGACGTTGGCTCTCCTGCCATTAATCGTGTATTTGCTGGAGCCACCCACTTCATGAAATCTTCATTTAGTAAATGCAATCGAATTAAAACTGGTTGCACCCGATAGAGCGTTGTGTTTGCAAATAAGCACGGCACACATTGCCACGTAATTTTGGTAAGGTAGTTTGCGAATGCAAATACGAGGTCCCCATTCACAAACGTCATCAAATGGCGCTTTTTTTTATTGGGACTTGGAATCCGTATAACCCAGCTTCAGAGAGAGGAATATCGCGTGAACTGGAAAATATTGCTCGTCGTCTTGCCTTTGTTTTTCATTGGTTGCTCGAAGCCTGGATCGAATGGCGCTAATACAAGTGCATCGGCTTCTGGTTCGCCTGCGGGCAAAGCTGAACTGAAAAAGCTGACAGACGCCTATTTGGAGAGCCTCGCAGCGAGGGACTGGGAAAAATTATCGTCGCTGCATTGGTCAGGCGGCGAATTTACCGCAGACTACATGGAACAGAATTTTGGCCCGATGTTGGACAAAACGAAAGGAACGATGTCCAAGGTCGAACTGTACGAACTCAAGGAGTACGACAAGGATACTTATTCAGACTATCTGGACGATGAAGAAGTCCCGGGTGACATCGAAAACCTGCGAGGAGAAGTTGAATTTGCAGTGCGGTCCGACGACGCCAGCGACAAGGAATTCTATTGTTGGATTTTGTTATGCGAAGAGGACGGGATGTGGAAGGTGCTGAAATATATCGAAGCCTTTCGCGAGTGAGCGTTCATTCGAAGATGCTTTGGTTTTCGTGAGCGATCACAAAAAAAACGTTGCAATCACCGTGGTAATTGCAACGTATTCAAAATCTAGCTGTGGGTCAAAGGTGCTTTGATTTTTACATCTTGCCAAACAAAGCAATCAGGTCAGCTGTGCGGCAGCTATAGCCCCATTCGTTGTCGTACCAGCTGATGACTTTCGCAAGTTTGCTTTTGCCACCGAGAACCTGAGTGAAGTCGGCTGCAAAGATGCTGCTGTGCGGATCGTCAATAATGTCGCTGGAAACAATCGGATCTTCTGTATATTTGAGCACGCCTTTCAGCGGCCCCTCGGCAGCTGCTTTCATCGCGGCATTGATGTCTTCTGCTGAAACTTCTTTCGATAGATTTACAGTCAAGTCGACAACGCTACCTGTTGGAACGGGAACTCGCATCGAGATGCCAGTCAGTTTTCCGTTCAATTCGGGAATCACCAATCCAACAGCCTTCGCAGCACCGGTGCTGGTGGGAATGATGTTTTGCGCGGCAGCTCGAGCTCGATAGGGATCTTTGTGCGGCAAATCCAGAATTTGCTGATCGTTTGTGTAGGCGTGAACGGTTGTCATCAGTCCTGTTTCAATTCCAAACGACTCATGCAGAACTTTGGCAACTGGTGCAAGGCAGTTGGTTGTGCAACTCGCGTTGGAAACGCATTTCATATCAGCAGTCAGTTTGTCCTGGTTAACGCCCATTACAACGGTTAGGTCAGCACCGTCTTTCGCTGGTGCACTCAAGACAACTTTCTTGGCTCCAGCCGTGATATGTGAATCGTAGCCAGGCTTGCCACCTTCGGCTCGCCCTGCGAAGACTCCAGTGCTTTCGACGACGACATCGACATTCAGATCCTTCCAAGGCAATTTCGACGGGTCACGTTCCTCAAACACGCGAATCTTGTTGCCGTTGACGATCAGGTTTTCGCTATCGGACTCGACGGTTCCAGGAAAACGTCCGTGCACGCTGTCGTATTTCAGCAAGGTCGCCAACATCTTGTTATCGGTCAGATCGTTGACGGCAACGACTTCAAACTCGCTGGCTCGCTCCATCAAATTTCGGAAAGTAAGGCGGCCAATTCGGCCGAAACCATTGATTGCAACTCGAATTGCCACGAAAATTTCTCCGTCTTTGGAAGGTTACGTTCACAATGCCACAATTCGAAAAGGCGTTGTTGAGGAATTCAACGTTCGATCAGGCCGTTGCTTACGAGGCATCTGGCCAGAGCCTTTTGGTGGCTTAAACCGACGAAAACTGACGTTTCCGCATGGTTTGACGATAACAAACGAACGACGAACGCGACAAGTGGGCATGAGTCAAACAAGAATTTGTCGCACCCTCGCTCCGTTGTGGCTGCGGCAACGAACCCTACACTGGCTGAGAATTGTGTTGTCGGATTGCACCAAGAGTACTGTAAAAAATAATGTCAAAGCAGAATTCGGCAATTCCCCCCGGCAACCGTCAGTACATTGCGGAACAAGCGGTTGCCAGCACGTACGACGAGTCGTTGTCAGGAAATCCCATTGCGGAACAGGATGCGGAACTGCTGCGGCAATATCTGCGGGATCGAGCGGGTTCCCGGCTGATCGATTTTGGATGTGGAACCGGCAGGTCCATGGAAGTGGCCGCCGAATGTGGCGCCGATGTTTATGGCGTCGACCTCTCTGGCTCGATGCTCCAAAAATCTGGTGAGCGATTGAAATCGAGTTCGGTAGAGCCACGGCTGGTGCAGTCGGACTTGACGGAGATGCCGTGGTTGTGTGACGCGACGTTTGATGTGGCCGTTTGTTTCTTCAGCACGTTTGGAATGTTGCGAGGCCGGCAAAATCGGGCGAAGTTTTTAGGTGAAGTCTTCCGAGGTCTGCGACCCGGTGGTTTGCTGTTGATTCACGGGCATCGAATCTGGCATCAGGCGACGTTTCCGGGGGGCAAGCGTTGGCTACTTTTCCACGCCGTGTCGTCTGTTTTTTCCAAGGACCTCGAGTTTGGTGATCGCTATTCGGACAATCGATTGATTCGAAAGCTTTTTTTGCATAGCTTTACACTTCGGTCATTTCGAAACGAAATCGCGTCCGCAGGATTTCGTGTTGACCACGTCCATGAATTGTCCGAACAAAACTCAAATTCTGATAGTAAGCGTTGCGTCGGCTGGATCATTGCAGCGAGCAAGCAATGAATAATTCTGCGACCAATATTGGCAACAATGTATCTAATCCCGTTTCGACCGAAGCGTTCAATTAACCTTTGATGAAGAACACAACATCCAATTCAACCAAGCAGAATCGATCGGATCGCATTTACTCGATGCCGCTGGAGCATGTTGGGAATTTTCGTTTTGACGAACGCGTCGTTGACGTTTTCCCGGACATGATTTCTCGAAGTGTACCCGGGTACGCATCCATCCTTTCGATGATCGAGCAATTGGCGGCGCGATACGTTCAGCCGGCAACAAACGTTTATGATCTTGGCTGTTCATTGGGTGCAGCTACCAAGATGATACGCAATCAGGCACCGGCATCGTCGACCATTTTTGCGATTGACAACTCACCTGCAATGCTTGCTCGACTCAAGGAAAACCTGGCCGCCGAAGAGTCGGTAGAAGCTCAACCCTCAGTTGTTGTCGTAGAAGACGACGTCAATGTGACACCATTGGAGCGAGCATCGTTTGTCGTTTTGAACTTCACGCTACAGTTCATTCCTGCCGCCGACCGCCAGTCGCTACTCAGCCGAATTTGTGAGGCCATGTTGCCGGATGGCGCGCTATTGATTTCGGAAAAAATTTGTTTTGAGCATGAACGTCAGCAGGATCTGCTGGTGGAACTGCATCACGATTTCAAACGAGCCAATGGTTACTCCGATTTGGAAATTGCTCAGAAGCGTACGGCTCTAGAACAGACATTGATTCCCGAAACGCTTGAAACGCACTTGAAACGGTTGGAAGCAGCTGGTTTTAATACCGTTGCACCTTGGTTTCAGTGCTTTAACTTTGCTTCCATTTTGGCGTTGAAATCATAGGCGATGAAAAAACAACTGTTCAATCGCGAGCTGATGTTTAATTGGCTTGAATCGCAGGGTCAGCAAACCTGGGTCGACTCGCTTCGTTTGAGTTGTTCGCAACGATTGAATGCGTTGGCCAATGAGAACATGAAGCGTTGGGCAAAGGCGCTAACGGCATTGCCGGACTGTCAGGACAGCCGAGTTCTTGTTCGCGGTGATCATGTTGTGGTGGAAGGAACATTTTCGGAGTCGCTTGAGCAGACGCGGGAGACGTTGCTGGCATTGCATCCCTGGCGCAAAGGACCGTTTCGATTCAACGGCATTGAGATCGATACGGAATGGCGTTCGAATTGGAAATGGGATCGCATTGCTCACGCTGTCAATTTTCAGAACGCCTCAGTGATTGATGTTGGCTGCGGCAACGGATATTACGGATGGAGAATGTTGGATGTCGGTGCCCGATCCGTTTTTGGATGCGATCCGTTCGGGTTGTATCTGTGTCAATTCGAAGTCGCAAGAAAATACGCTTCACCGAAACAACCGCATTGGATCGCACCAATTGGCGACACTGAAATTCCCGAGCAACTGGAAACATTCGACATCGCATTGTCGATGGGAGTCCTTTATCACCGCACCTCTCCGATCGATCATTTGAAGACCATGTGCGGGACGTTGCGAAGCGGTGGGACAATCATTCTGGAAACATTAGTGCTGGATGGGACTCAAGAGTCAGCACTTGTTCCGGAAAGCCGCTATGCAAAAATGCGCAACGTGTGGTTTATTCCCACCGTGCCAATGCTAATTCGCTGGTTACGGCGAACTGGTTTCATCGAATGTGAAGTGATTGATGTCACGCCAACGACAATCGAGGAGCAGCGAAGAACTGATTGGATGAAGTTTGAGTCGCTCGCAGATTTCCTTGCACCAGATAATTCGCACAGGACCATCGAGGGCTACCCGGGCCCCATCCGCGCGATCATTCGCGCTGTGAAGCGATAAGCGATCAACGAAGGTTAATTCGTTGTTAGGCCGAGTGGGCGCGATGCGAAAAGGAATTCGCGGCGTGTTCGTAAAGGTTGATGCAGCTCAATGCCAGATTGGTCATCGGAAATTGATGAGCGACCCAATTCCTGGCCTGTGAAACAAGTTTTTCGCGAAATCGTGGTTGCTCCAACAGATACTTCGCCCAGCGGGCAAATTGATCTCGCCGACCAGGTTCGACGCCCAATGCGGTGACTTGATGAACAAGGAGGTCATCGGAAAACGGGCCAGTAACACTGACAATCGGGACCCCAGAGGCCATCGCTGTTAGTGTGCCCATGGAATGCGGCAATGAGGAATTGCTTGCGCAGTAAATATCACTGGCGCGAATCCAGTCAACAGTAGCCGACGTTGGCGCCAAGAAATGGACGTGACGTTGAACTTCGGTGCAACGAGTAAAACGTTCGAGTTCCACACGCTGCGAGCCATTGCCAACAATAACCAAATGCACATCGTTTCGAATACACTTCAACAAATCGCAGGCCCAGATCAAGTCCTTGAGATTCGAATTGGCAATGAGAGGCGCGGTGGTAATCATCACTTTGGCGCGCTCGGGCACGTCCAATGACTTGCGGAAGGTTTGGCGTTCAGATTCGCTTGCGTCCTGCAGAATGGGTGTTCCAACGGTGATCGGCCACAAATTTTGATTTTCAGATGTAACATCCACATTGCCCATCGTCGTTGCATGAATGTCGGGTTTCAACAATTGCAATCGTGAGGGCCTCCAGGTAGCGATTTTATCGCCTCTTCCCAAAACAAACTCTGTTTGTTCAATGACAGGCACTCTGACGTTTGCCAATGCGAGACGGATGGATGAGCGATTTGAAAAATTGTGTACAACGGTTGCATTGGATTGCTGGATGGCGTTGCGAACTAAGTGAAATTTTCCAAGATCATATCGCGACACCGTCATCGATTTTGTAGCGAACGGAATTTCTCCGCTCGAACCGTAAGCCAAACCAATCACGTCAGCATTCCAGTCGGAATCTTGTAGTCCAAGTTGCAACACCTCGACGAGTCGGCGATCATGAAAATCAGAATCGGCATCGAGTAGCAAGGCTACCTTACGCTCCATAAACAACCTCCGATGTTTCGCGATTCGGAACCAGGCATTCCGCCCATCGTGACATGTCCGTCGGATTTTCTGATTCCAATATCGCTGATTGGGCGTCGAGTCCCATCACCTTCCACATTGATTTATTTTCGATCAAATCCATGATGGCGTACGCAAGTGAACGCGACGACAAATCGTCTGCCACGGTACCATGTCGATCGGCGAAACCATTTGGGAGTACTTTCAGCATTGCGAATGACGAGCGGTAATTCCAACATCGCTGATTGTCGCAAAGCAAAATCAAAAGACAAATCAGATTCCGGGTGCACGTAAAAATCGGCTATCAAAAGTGGGTCGATCGGGGTGTCAAAGTTACCGACCATTACCACTTGGTCGACTAAACCAAGTGAATTGATCTGTTCCCAGCTGGCTCTCGCCTGCGGTCCATCCCCCACGATCCACAATTTGGCCATTGGAAATCGATGTGCGACATGACTCCAGGCGTCGATCAGGCACGATAATGAGCTATCATTTTCAAACGACGTATAATGAACTCCCACAATGTCGTTTCGGTTGACCATCATGAGCGGATGAATATCGGAAACGGCCTCTCGCATCTGAGTCTTTGAATGTGGTCCCAATTCGTGTTCAAACGGCAGTGGCATCAGGCAATCTGGGATAACTTGTAACTGGGAACCATTTACAAGTTTGCCTCGAAAGCAATTTGAAATTTCATGGTTGGCGTATGCGATGACATCAACTTGGTTCGCAAGGTTTGCAAATTTTCGACGATGCCCCGACTGCATTTGGTACCTTCGCAACGTTGTCGAATCCACTCGCAAAACAACTTGCTCGGCAATTCCAGCCTTGCGCGCCTTCAACGCAGCGTCGACTTCTTCCAGCCAACCGAAAACTAGAATGGAGTCGAATCGTTGTTGCAAATTTCCCAATGCCGCGCTGAGCGCCTTGACGTATCGACTTGACGCCCAAGCTCCACCTGACGTTCTGGGAATCCGAAGAACTTCGTTTTCAGCGAAATCCAGTTTGCGTGACCATGAATTATCCCATTGACTGGTAAAAACTGTCGTCTGAGCGCCAATTCCGCGAAGTTGGGTCAGCAGATTGATTGCACCCAGTTCACTGTTCCCGGCGTTAGGCCAAAACGATCGAGTAACCAGAGCAATCTGAGACAGAGTCATGAGTGATAATGCGTTGACTGCAAGTCGGAAGTTTCCAAACAGGCCAGGTACGGAAGGTTTCGATACTCGTCGTTGTAGTCCAGGCCATAGCCGACGACAAATTCATCGGGGATATCGAAGGCCACAAAGTCCGGCACGATTTTGACCTCCTGTCGCCCCGTTTTCTTTAGCAACACGGCACTTCGAAGTGACGATGGACCAAGGGTGTTCATCAATGCAACAACTTCTTTCAATGTATGGCCAGTGTCAAAAATGTCGTCGATCAACAATACTTCACGGTCGGTGATATCAAGCATCATTTCGGAGTTGATCGTCAGTGCACCACGTTCCGTCCCACGATAACTCGACGTCTGAACAACGCCAACTCGCAGAGGCATGTCGAGTTTACGAATCAAGTCTGCCAGCAGAACGACACTCCCGGTCATGATTCCGATGATCGTCAACGGGTTCGAACCGTAAACGTTTCGAATCTTGTCGGCCAGCTCTTCGACCCCATCCTGTAATTGTCGTTGGTCCAATAAAACTTTCACAAACGCCGCTTCCAGACAAATAGTCCAACACAAAAGTAAACTTCACGCGTCCAATAACAAAGGTAGACACGGGAGTTTCAAACTCTTAATCGCAACAATTTCGGAGTATTCTAAGCATATTTGGGGCAATGCAAAAGACGCATTAGGCGCCAAAGTGGCGTCGTTGCCACAAGCAAATTCGTTTGCGGCAAGCAGCCGTTTTGGTTATTCGATTTCACGCAAATTGCCAATCGATTACTTGAGAATGCGAAGGCGAATATTGCGAAACTGAATCGGGGAACCTTCGGACTCTAACGCGATGTAGCCGACCGACGGCTCGCATTCGTTCCCTCCAGAAACTTCGTGTCCATTCACCCAGAGGCGGACCTCGCCGTTGATTGCGCGAATATAGTAGTGATTCCATTCGCCGAAGCCATTCGTGTGTTTTCCACTTGGAAAGCTGCGAACGCCATTTGGAGACAGCGGCGGAAACGGCTTCATCTTCGAGGCACCAACCGGAAATACGTCTCCATCGGTCGTAAACCAATCCGCAGCCTTGCCCGATGACTTCTCGTATTGTTCGGTGTAACCGTGATCGAGCACCTGGCACTCGATTCCTTCGGGCAACCACCCCGGTTCCAATTTTTCCATACTACTCAACGGGCTCCAAACGAACACTCCCGAATTGCCCGCGAACCGTTCATGTTTCCATTCCAGTGATAGTTCAAAGTTCGTAAGTTCTTCCTTGGAACGGAGCACGCCGACAGGCTGTCCCGTACATTGAAGAATCCCATCGTGCCATTGCCAGGTATCATCGTGACAATTTACGTTTTGAAAATCGCTCTCGGTCATCTCCCGCCAACCATCGCCTGTTCCGTCGATGCGGGCAAATGGCCTTTCATCGTCGGTTTGCGATTTACCGGTGCTCTTGAGATCGAAATCGCGAGGCGTCAGACCGGTTTGGAATTTGTTGAATCCAAATGGAGTCGGCTTAAATTCATCAACATAATCAACATCTGCATGTTCATTGATTTCGCTGGCCATGCCGACGCACCAAAACGCAGCGTTCACAACCATCCGTCTTAAATCAGCCGATTCGAAATCGGTCGATGAGCCCATCGTCGTGGTAAACAGACGTTGCACGCCGTTGTCCGTTTTCAATTCGCGAACCCAGGCGATGGGCATCATGGGATTGTTTCGATCGTCTTCAACCGGCACGGATTCTGAAGTCATCCCAGCGAGGATCTGTCCATGCATCAACACGTTCGCATCTTCAGGCAATTCACGAATTCCATACACGTCGGTCGGTCCCCAGACATCGCTGACGCCTTTGAGAACGGGATGTTTTTGCTTGGTTTCGGCGAGGATGCCCCGAGTACTTTCAGAACCGTGATTCCCATGATGCGAGACCCACGTTTCGCCCAGAATCTGTTTGCCAAAACCGCCGGGCCATTCGCTGGCATCAAAGCTGTATTTTTGAAACGGGCTGTCAGAGTCTTTCGGAATGCGGAATGCGTGGGTAGAAGTGCGCAACGCGATGATTGGTTTTCCTCTTTCGAAATAATCGGCAAAATGTTTCATGCCTGAAGGGTTTCGAAAACGCCATGACATGATGACCAAGTCGGCGTCGTCGAGTTTTTCCATTCCCGGAATGTTTATTTGGTTATTCGGATCGATTTCGCCGGTTTCCGGATTGATGGAAAACAAGACATAACAATGAAAGCCAAATCGTTGGGAAAGTAATTTACCCAGCATCGGCATCGCTTCCTCGGAACGATATTCCTCGTCGCCTGAGAGGAGCACGATCGTTTTACCGTTGTCGATATTCGCTGGCGGGAGATATTCGCAAAACGGCTGATCATCGGCGAAGCTCGGAATGACGATAGTCGCCAGGAACAAAACGAGCGAAACGACTTTTAGCGTAATTCTTTGCGTCCCATCCAGCATGTCGGCTCTCCAAAATTTTAGAATCTAAGCGGTAGGCAAAGGCCGAACCGTTCGTAGGCATTCTAACAAAACTCAAATGATTCGGTGGTGCCATTTACTTGCGGGAGTGGTGCTACAACGTCGGTGAATCCGTTAGAATGTCGTGAATCGACGATGGTTCAATCGACGAATGCCTTGGTCTTTATGATTCGATTTGGGCATTCCGAATGGTCGACCATCTGGGGTTGAAGGCCGACCAACGATATTTCAATAGACGTTTATCCAGAAATTCAAAGAGTTTTGATTCATGATTGTTACCCGATTCTCCAAAATTTGTTTCGGTGCAAGCTTGTTTGCACTCGCGTTATTCAGCGCGCTGGCCAAGGCGGATGAGGGAATGTTCCCCATTTCAGAAATTTTGAATCTCGACTTGAGGTCCAAGGGTTTGGAGATGGACCCCGCCGATATTTTCAACGCCGATGCCGAGACGTGTTTGGTCGATGGGATCTGTCGAGTCAACGGATGTACCGGAAGTTTTGTATCGCCAGGAGGGTTGATCATTACAAATCATCACTGCGCGTTTGCTGCAATTCAGGCTGCAAGTACCACGGAGCACGACTACCTGACAAATGGATTTATCTCGAATAATCGCGACGAAGAAATTCCCTCTCCCGGCTACACAGTGAGAATCACAGAGGGGTTCGAGGATGTCTCCGAACGCGTGCTCAGTGTTGTCACTGAAGGTATGACTTTTACGGAGCGGACGAAAGCAATTGAGAAACAACAGAAGCAACTTGAAAAAGAAGCCGAAGCAGCTAACCCTGGCATGCGAGCCGAGGTAGCGGAAATGTTTACCGGCGAACGTTACGTGTTGTTTCTGTACACGTTTATTCGAGATGTTCGCCTTGTATTCGCGCCACCCCAATCGGTCGGAAATTACGGTGGCGAAATTGACAACTGGGAATGGCCAAGGCACACCGGTGATTTTTCGTTCATGCGAGCGTACGTTGCTCCGGATGGAAGTAGCGCCGAGTATTCGCCAGATAACGTGCCCTACAAACCGAAACGTTTTATCAAGGTTGCGGCAGAAGGTGTCAACGAAAACGATTTTGTCATGTTGCTTGGCTACCCCGGACGTACTGTTCGCCACAATACGGCATCATTTCTGGCCTACGAAGAGAACGTGCGTCTGCCGTACATTGTCGAACTCTACAAATGGGAAATTGAAACGATGGAGGCCGCTGGTGCGAATGATCGTGCCATCGCTTTGGACCTGGCCTCTCGAATCAAAAGCCTTGCCAATGTTGAGAAACGATCTCGCGGGCAACTCAAAGGCCTGAATCGAATCGGTTTTGTACGCCAGCGTCAAGCTGTGGAAAAAGAACTCCAGGCATTCATCGATGCAGATCCCGCCCGCAAGGCGCGGGCCGGTAGTCTGCTTTCGCAAATTGATGCCGTGTACGCTGAAATGACCGAAACCGCTCAATGGGAACTTAACTTCGCAAACCTCACCTCTGCCAGTCAGACGCTGGGGTTTGCCTTGACTGCGGTCGATGCAGCCTTCGAACGACAGAAAGACGACCTGGAACGTGAATCAGCCTACACTGACCGAAATTTTGATCTAACCAAACAGCGCATGAGCTTGCGACTGGACGATTTTCATCAGTCGGTCGATCAAACGATGACCTTGGAGATGCTTCGTCGCCTTCGAGCAGCTGCCGATGGCTCGAACGCTCCAGTGGCGTTCGTCAATTACCTTTCCGTTGAGGATGACCGCCTGGAACAACAATCCAATGCACTCATCGCGAAGTCGAAAATGCATGACGCCGATTTTGCCATGAAAACACTTGAGATGAGCCCCGATCAACTTCGGGAGTTACATGATCCAGCGATTGATTTGATGTTGGAACTGTATCCGTATTTCATTTCGCTTCGAGAAAAAGACAAGGAGCGCGAAGGGAAACTCAGTCAACTCTACGGCCAGTTGATCACTGAGAAACGCGAATTCCTCAAAACAGGATTCGTACCGGATGCCAACGCAACATTGCGTCTGACTCATGGTCGAGTGGAAAGTTATTCGCCAGAAGATGCCGTCGTAAAGACTCCCATCACGACACTTAAGGGAATGTTGGACAAGGCGACAGGGGTTGAGCCATTCGACGCGCCACCTCGAATTGCCGAACTTCATACACAAAAGGATTTCGGGATTTACGCGAACAAAGAGCTAGGTGACGTTCCGACTTGTATCCTTTACAGCACGGACTCGACTGGTGGAAACTCCGGAAGTCCGATCTTAAATGCACGAGGCGAGTTGGTGGGTGTGAATTTCGATCGATGTTTTGAGGCGACAATCAATGACTTCGCCTGGAACCATGCCTATAGTCGCAGCATCGGTGTCGATATTCGTTACGTACTGTGGATTACGGATAAATTGTACGGCGCCAAGCATTTGATTCACGAAATGGGAGTAGAATAGTCTTCCGAGTCTTGTACACCGTGTTTTGTATACCGTGTCTTGTGGACGTTAATGCTCCTCATTAAGGACGGCGGATTCCAGCGATTCTAGTAACGCATTGCCTCGGTGTCCGCCGATTTCAATGAAGACGTTGCGCGCTCGAATACTAGCGTCGCGGAATTGTTGGATTTCGTCATTCGATAGGGCGGGGTGAAGGACTAGATACTTGTTGTCATCCAACAGTTTTCTCGCCTCATCGGGGGAAAGGTGATTGCGGAACCCGGAAAGGTCGCCGCTCAGGTGCAGCACCGATTTCTTTATTTGTTTGTCGGAAATTATTGTTTTCAAACTATCCCAGTGGAGATTCTGCTGAAGTGTAAAAATTTTTTGATCTAGCTGTTCGATAGCTTGTACCACTATTTGCTGATGTTTGTCGGGAAGCGACAGGAAGAAATCCCGGTTCGCGGCACATGATGTCACAAAAGATGTGTGTCCCGGCAGTACAAGCCAAGACGTTACTTCATGAAATTTTTGACGCTCGATCGCGAATAATGGATTTACCTGAGCGTCAATCATGTTCAATTGGAGACCGCTGTAGACCTCGGAGTAGGGCATCGGGGTTGGACTGGCACTGTAGGCCGAATATGCTGCAATTAATAGTGGCGAGGTCATCACCCGCATCTTGATTCCGCGAAAGTCCGCCGGAACCCTAACTTCCTGTTTAAGTGTCCAGGCCATCGGGCCTTCTGAGTACATCGACAATAATTTTAGCCCCTTTGCTTCATATAGAGTATCGATTTCCTCTAGCATTTCGGAGTTGTTAAACAATTCGCGAATTTCTTCCTCCGTTGTCGGCAATACGAAATGTAAAAGAAATGCCTGCATTTCCGGGATGAATTTCCCCAGACTTCCTGGTGATGCCATCGCAAATTGAACAATACCCAAATTGAGTTGTTCGGTAATCTGAGTTGAGGTGCCCAAGGCTCCATAGGGATATACAACAACATCTATCTCCCCGTCGGTTGCATTTTCAATCAATTGTTCGAATTGTGTCGCGTACTCATGTTGAACGCTACCAACCGATTCCTCAATCGCGAATCGCCAAACACCAGACCCAATTGCATTGGTGCGCTGGCGAGTACACGATGATTGTGTTGCGAGCGGAACTAGGAACAATGCTATTCCACAAAAAACGGACTTGATGATTTGGTTCTCGCTTGTCATTTTTAATTGATTGTAATTATTAAAATCATTTGAATACCCAATCTCGAGGCGCAAGTACAATTGCCGGAAAGAGAAGAAGCAGAAACGCCACTAAAAGCAGAAGGACGATGAAAGGTGGCGTCCCTCGTATCACTTGCCAATACGACTGTCGAAAAATGGCCATGGCGGTAAAAATATCGCAGCCAAATGGTGGCGTAGCGGATCCAATCGCAACCTGAAGCGTCACCGTCACTCCAACCAGTACGGGGTCAATTCCTGCCTGAATTGCGATTGGATGAAGAATTGGCGTCAAAATCAAAATGACGACGATCGGGTCAACGAACATGCAGCCAATGAAGTAGGCTAAGCAAATCGAGAGCATGATCGACCAATATCCAGAATCCGCATTTAGACCCAGTAAATTGGATACGAGTTCTTGTGGAAGTTGGGCAAACGAAATTACCCACGAAAATGCTGCTCCGGCCCCAACGAGGGTAAACACGACCGCGGTAACTAGTCCCGTTGAAAGCGCACATCGCAGGAGATCATCTAGTTTCAATTCTCGATAGACAAACGCCTCCAAGATCAAAGCATACAGAACACAGACGCCGGCGGCCTCAGTCGGACTAAATATTCCCGTGTAGATTCCACCCAAAACTATGAAAGGGAAACCAAGCGGGAGAAGAGCGCGTCGAAGGGATCGCAATTTTTGCAGCCTGGGTAACGTTGCGGCTTCGTTAGCCGGCGGGTTTGACACAAATAGGCAGTAGACGCTGAACAATATTAGCATTAATAAGCCAGGGCCAATTCCAGCAACGAAAAGTTCACCAATCGAGGTTCCTGAGACAACTCCATAAACAATCATGGCAATACTGGGAGGGATCAACAATGCGATATCACTGGCATTGATGATCAACGCGGTTGAAAAGGACGGCGAATAGCCGGCTTGGATTAATCGAGGGCGCATTGGCCCTCCCATGGCAATTACGGTCGCCTGCGTCGAACCCGACAACGCGCCAAATAAAGTACAGCTAACGGCTGTTGCGATAGGTAGACCTCCGCGAAGATTCCCAATCAGCGACATCACGAAATCAAGGAGTCGATCCGCTGCCTGGCCGCGAGTCATAATTTCTGCAGCAAAAACAAATAGTGGGACGGCTACCAAGGCAGCGGGGGTAATGCCTCCGATCCACTGTTGCACAACAATTGCAGGGTGGACTTCTCCACCATAGAAAACGAGCAAAACAGCGAGAGTCGCTGCTGTCAATGGGATTTTCATCGGAAACCCCATGAACAGAAGAACGATCATCACCACAAATACAGCCGATGTCATTGCGATCATGAGTCTTCCTCGAGTTTTACGTGAGTCTGCGGTTCCTGCGTAATCGATGTGGCAAGGTATAATTGATGTTCCTTCAAATTGATGATCAGAACGCCAAGATATTCAACGATGCAAAGAAAGAGGCCTGCTGGTGCCAACGAATAAACCGCGGAATAGGGGATTCGTGTAGCTGGGTAAATTCCGCCGAGTTGATGCACCGCCTGAACGTAGCGCAATGAAAATACGAAAAGCAGGATAAAGATGAAAAGCGTTGAAAGGTGTATTAATATCATTAATGATTTTTGCCATGCGAATGGTAGCACATCATAAATTGCGGTCATTCGAATATGCCGAGCTTGATTCGTCGCATATGCCATTCCCGCAAATGTAATTGCGATGATGCTGAATTCGTTGACTTCGCCTACGAATGCCAAGCTGAACCCAAGGACGAAACGACAAAAAACATTTGCGTTGATCAGTAGAAATATTGTAAGCACGCCGGCGACCATCAACGTCTGTTCAGTTTTGATCAGTAGTGCGCTTGCCAACCGAAGAAATTTCAAACTCTCATCCCTTTCAATGACTTGTTGCGTTGTGGGTTGAATGTTGTTGTCAAACGGTTTAGGGTTTGAAACAAACCGATCAATCGGCTTGCAAATTGAGCAACGGAGAAAACATGGCCAGCAATCGAATTCAAGACGACACCCACAGTGACTATCACGCTGTGAAGAAGACAGCAGAGGAGGCGATGAACCGCGGGGTTTGGGAGAGTCGATTTGATCCTCGATTCGAGAAGTTTCTTGCTAGAGAGATGCGTTGTGAGCTCTCTCGGGATTCGATTGATGCCATGAGTCGCGGAAAAAACTTTATGCATTACCGTGGTATCCCCATGGCAAAGGATCCGTTGGACAAAGTGATTTACGAGATGCTTTTTTTCGAGATTCAGCCTAAAACCATCATCGAATTGGGGGCGTACACCGGAGCAAGCGCCCTTTGGATGGCCGATGCGATGTCGACCTATGGCGTTGACACACAAATCATCTCGGTCGATATCGATTTGTCGCTTGTTGACGCCCGAGCCAAAAATGGCGGGCGTATCGAGTTTCGCGAAGGTGATTGCAATCGAATTGAAGCACTGTTTCCCGCGGAAGAATTGAAATCGTTGGAGCATCCGCTGATTTTGGTAGATGATGCACATGTGAACCTGCCCCAAGTCTACGAGTATTTCCACAAAGAAGTTTTTGAAACAGGTGACTACTTGATTGTCGAGGATACTAACCCTCACATTCCGGGAACATTTGGAGATTCTGCGGACGAAGTGATGGATTGGGGCGACTGGAAACACAAGGAAATTAAATCGTTTTTCAATGAACATGATGCCGAATATCAAGTTGATCGTTATTACACCGATTTCTTTGGCTACAACGCCACTTGGAACTGGAATGGATTCATAAGACGTATGTAGTGAAGCCATTTACCTTCGCCTGGGCTTCCCCCCGAGATCGACTGGAGAAGTTTTCAGTTGTCCAAATTTGTTTCCTGACCATGTAGGCCATATGGCTTTTGACGTCGACATTTTGCGCGGCGGCATGGCTACCAGCTCATCAAAAAATCTGTAACACGTGGGACTTGCCCAAGTCCGCTTGTGAAGATAGTTGGAAAAGTAAACACCTGTGGACCAATCGCTACATTGCGTTTTGAAACTGCCGGGCGCTCTCATGAAGTTTCGCGGTTTACGCTGTCGTCGCCAACTTGTCATTTCATCTCGCTTTCGTTACGATAGTTTTGCATGAAATGATTGCGAGTGCAATGGTTTGGGGGTGCATGGGTTGATGTTCCAGACTTGATATCGGGAGTAAAAGCCCGGAAGAGCTTTCAGGCTGCGTTAAAATCATGCGTGCAGAGGCAATAGGGGGCTGCGGACATGCACAATGAAAATCTGGTTTTCTCAAATCCCGCTATTTCTGACGGGAGGTTCATTTACGACTTGGTCGTTCAAAGCAACGTGTTGGATGTCAATTCCCGTTACGCCTATTTGTTATGGTGTTCCGAGTTTGGGCAACACAGCATTGTTTGCACGAAGGGGAAAACGTTGGTTGGATTCGTGAATGCCTTCCGGCCTCCGGACCGGCAGGATCACTTGTTTGTCTGGCAAATTGCGGTCGATGAGCGAATGCGCGGAATGGGCCTTGGTCTTCGCCTGCTTTGCGAATTAGTCGATTTACCGGCAAATCGCGATATTCGTTTTTTGGATGCACATGTTGGTGAATCGAACGAGGCGTCTGCAAAACTTTTTACGTCATTTGCGAATCGGAAAGTCGCACCCATGGCTTGTGAAATCGGTTTTTCCGCGGCTGACTTTGGACCCGAGTGTCACGAGCAAGAATGGCTGTATCGGATCGGTCCATTTTCCCCCTCAAGTTTGAAGAATTAGGTAACGAAAGCTGGAGTCAATATTGCCTGGGATAAATCATCTTGGAATTTCGTTGGACGATGAACTACAGACTATTGAACGATTAGAATCAAACGTTCGTTGCTATTCTCGATCGTTTCCGACCGTTTTTTCAACAGCGAGTGGTGACCGATTAGTGGACGTTCAAGGACGGGAGTTCATCGATTTTTTTGCCGGAGCAGGCGCGTTGAACTATGGCCACAATCGGCCAGATTTTAAGCGAGCATTGATCGAGTATATCGAATCGGACGGAATCACCCATAGTCTGGATATGGCCTCCGAAGCAAAGATTTCTTTTTTGAAGGCTTTCGAAAAGCACATTTTGGTTCCGCGTGACTTGGACTACAAAGTGATGTTTACTGGGCCCACTGGAACCAACTCTGTTGAGGCGGCTTTGAAACTGGCCAGGCAAATCACTGGCCGAAAAAACGTGGTCTCGTTTACGAACGCGTTTCATGGCATGACATTGGGATCACTTGCAGTTACCGCCTCGGAATCGAAACGTGATGGGGCTGGCGTTGAATTACCAGATGTGTCGCGTGTTCCGTTCGATCAGTATCTTGGTGAGCAATTCGATACGCTTGAATTACTAGAAAAACTCTTGCTTGACTCCAGTAGTGGTGTCGATAAACCAGCGGCCGTCATATTGGAAACTGTTCAGGCGGAAGGCGGGATAAACGTTGCGACCCGTGAATGGTTGCAAGGTCTTCAAAAAATAGTCGCACAACAGGACGTGTTGTTGAGTGTCGACGATATCCAAGTGGGTTGTGGACGCACCGGTAAATTTTTCAGCTTTGAACGAGCGGGGATTGTTCCGGATATTGTATGCCTTTCGAAATCACTTTCGGGTTATGGGGTGCCGTTCGCTATTACCCTGATGAAACGCGAATTAGACGCGTGGGAGCCAGGTAAGCACAACGGCACGTTTCGTGGACACAATCTTGCATTTGTTACGGGCGAAGCAGCCATCCAGCAATTTTGGGCCAACAATGAACTAGAAAGCGAGATTATCGGTAAAGGTGTTTGGGTCCGACAGGAGCTGGAGAAGTTAGCGAAGGAATTTGGTGGTGAGGCCAAGGGGCTGGGGCTGATTCAGGGAATTGCATTTCCTCATCGGCTGGAGTCAGCGAGAGCGATCTCCCGCCGGGCATTCTCTGGCGGTTTGCTGATTGAGACCGCTGGGGCGTCCGATGAAGTGATCAAAATCCTACCGCCGTTAACGATTGACTGGGATTCGTTGAAGCAGGGACTGCAGCTGTTAATTGAGGCAATCCGATCGGTGATGTCAGAGCGAGATTAAACCGGCGTTGTAATCGCTTGGCCTATTCCATTCGAAGGGGGCTATTTGGCAAAACGAAGTTGCCTGTGAGGAAGCAAAGTTTCGAAGGCAAGTACTTGTTTAATGGAAGAATAAAAAAATGATTGTCAGACGTCTCGAGGAAATCTCTGGATCAGACCGAGAGATTTCAGGACCGACTTGGAAAAGTCGTCGATTGTTGTTGGCAGGGGACGCCATGGGATTTTCACTACATGATACGGTGATGCGTGCGGAACTTCGACGGAAATGGAATACCAGAACCATTTAGAGGCCGTCTACTGCATTGAGGCCGTGGGAGTATTTGTGATCTCGCGACGGGTGAATCCCATGAAATTAAACCTGGCACAGTCTACGCACTTGATCAAAATGACCGCCATATTTTGAATGCAGACACGGATCTGCGTGTGGTCTGCGTATTCAACCCGCCAATCGTTGGCCCAGAGACACACGACGAAAACGGTGCCTATCCAGCCTTATCGCAAAACTTGGCGAACTAACCGGGAATATGAATTCAACAAAAGAAAGGACAAAGGAAACGATGTCGACAGCAGAAGCAACGCGAAGGGATCCCTACTTCTCACGTTTGAACTCGAATTGGGATAGCGTCACACGCATGGATCCCGTGGTATGGGGGGAGCCTGCCCCGTTAACTCCCGGATTGGATGCAAGCCAATTGGATCATTATGAGCTTAACGGGTTTCATCACGCGCAACAGTTGATCTCAGGTACTGAGGCTAATGAATTGTTGTTGGAGGCGAATCGTCTTGCGCAAGCAGCAGTTAAATCTCCAGGTCCGGGAGTGATCGCGGAGCCAGGATCAACCGTTGTCCGGTCGCTTTTCCGTTTGCATCAAACGAACAAACGGTTTCGTGCATTGGCGCAAGACCCGCGATTGGTGAATGTTGCCCGGCAAGTACTGGGGTCAGATGTTTATGTTCATCAATCCCGCATAAACTTCAAGCCTGGATTTGACGGCAAGGAATTTTTTTGGCATTCGGATTTCGAAACGTGGCACACCGAAGACGGCATGCCGCGAATGCGGGCTGTCAGTGTTTCTGTCAGTTTAACCGAATCCAATGAATTTAATGGTCCCCTCATCGTTCTGCCCGGATCTCACAAGACCTACATTCGTTGTGTTGGCGAAACTCCAACCAACCATTTCGAGCAATCGCTAAAAAAACAACAGTACGGTGTCCCAAGTCGGGAGGCTATGAAGTCGTTAGTGGATCAGCATGGAATGGTCGCTCCCAAGGGTCCACCAGGTTCAGCGGTGTTTTTTGAGTGCAACCTGATGCATGGATCGACCGGAAATTTGAGCCCAAGGCCCCGAACAAATTTTTTCGTGGTCTATAACAGTGTTGAAAATAGTGTCGTAGAACCGTTTTGTGACCGGCCACCGCGTCCGGAATATCTGGCTGAACGCACGGTCGTGCCTGTGATGAAGCTTTAGTTGATCTCCCGATGTCGTTGAATCCAAATTGCCAAAGAAATTTCCAACAGGGAATACACCAGTGAATCTTCGTTCGGAGACAATCTCCGAAGCAGAGTTGTCAAAAATTCCGTTGCGGCACAGTAGTCGAAACACGGTTGTGTTGAAGTTTGGCGGTACAACTCTTGGTTCATCAGTTCACGATAAACGCATCAATGTCGCCCGGAAGACGATTGCCAATTTGATCGAGCAGGGAAAACTAGTTGTTCCTGTGTTTTCGGCGTTAAGGAAAGGACGCTCGCGTAGCTCTGCAAAATTTAGCGTTACGGACTATCTACTGAATTATCGAAAAATCATCGCCTGCAACGCTGATCCAGCTCAGGGCGTTCGGATGTTTCGACAGACGCTAGAGGATGTCCATAAAGCACTGATCAAAGATCTGCTGCTGGAGGATTTTGAGAACGTTCAACAGCGTGTGGACGAGGAGATTGATTGGGTCTATCGAACGGTATCGGCTACCGCGTGGCATACGAGCGAATACCAAGCCTGGATGATTCGATCGTAACTGCTGGGGAACGAATCGCTATTGAAATTATTACCGGCTATTTGAACCGAAGTCACGCAAACGGGGAGTTTCCCATGCGCACGGCTCCAGTCTCGGCACTAGAGTTGGGCCTTTACACCGACAGCCGATTTGGCGCGGCCAATGTAAAATGGGCGCAGGCAATTGAGCATACGCGGGAAACCTTGTTTGCCAATTATCTTGAGCGCGGAATCATGCCCGTCGTATCTGGATTTGACGGTATTCACCATGAATCCGGAGATTTCCAGGAAGGAGTACAACGTCGAAAGACGCAATCACGGAATCGTGTCCCCAATAAGGTGTTTAGAACAAGCCTTGGACGAGGGGGGTCTGACCTGACGGCCGCCTTTTTGGGGGTAGCATTGGAGGCAGAGTACGTCGGATTTTGCAAAGAAACACCGGGTGTTCTTACAGGGGATGATCTGGTGGCGGGTTCAGACGCGAAAACGGTTCCTGTTCTTAGCTATGAACTGGCTACAGAAGCCGGCAATATTTATTCAAAGGCCGTTGAACCCGTTCGAGCGGCAAGAATTCCGATCCATATTTTTGACCCCACACGTCCAGAATATCAAACAGTCGTTTCTGAATGTGATTTGCCGGACGGATTTTATTTGATCGACCGTCCAAAGGAATCGGTGAATATCCACTTGGGAAGTATTCCAGACGAACCGGGGAAATTGATTGAATACCTTCAGCTTTTTGCCGGTCAGAATGTCAACGTCGAAGAAATTCGCCATCAACATAGTGGAACAGATCTCATTGTTTGCGGTCGGGATTCGGATATTGAAGAATGTCTTGCTCACTTTCATGAGCGTGGGCTGGAGGCGTTGGCGCATTACACCTGGTACATTCGTGTGATTGGAAATATCTCTGGGGAAATGGCGGCGCAATTCAATCTAGTGATTCGACCTTACATGCCGCTTTCTTTGGCTGCTTATCAATGGAAAACCAAAGTTGTTACTGCTACGGTGGCGCGCAACCGAACATTATCGAACGAAATTGAATTTGAACGGATTCGCGAAGTATTCCAGGTTTTGCACAACGATTTGGTCGTTCCTACAACAGATGGAATCGCGGCCAATGTTGAGGAACGTGTTGATTTGGGAGGAATGTCCTAAATCGCAAACGGGAGGCCTTTTCCGTGGCTATCAGATGTTGCATCTGTGCAAAAAGCATACAAGTGCCAAATCGCGATTGAGATCCGGTTGATCAAGCGGTTCAAGCTTGCTTCATGTTGCGTTGTTTACCCTTTGGCTTGCTCGAATGCGAAACAACTTCTGGTGACAAAATTGGTGACGCGTCCAGTTCACTGGCTCCCATTAATTCGACGACCAAATGCAGCGTTTCTAGTATTCTCCATTGTTCTTTTCGGCTTATCTGGTTGAGTCGAGAAATGAAATCCTCTTGCAACGGAGGTGGCAATTTGGCTACTCGTTTTCGTCCTTGCGAGGTCAAAGATACAAATACCTTGCGACGGTCTTCACCGCTCCTTTCTCGAAGGATCAACTCATCGCGTTCGAGTTTGTCCAAAATGCGAGATACCGTGGGCGAAGAAAGGCAGACTGCTTTGGCAATTTCTACGCTGGTGACGCGAAAATTCTTGGTCGAAGTCGAAACATGCCGTAAGCACAATAGTTCGGAAATGGAAAGGTCACCGACGCTTGACAGCTGGCGAGAATGTTCGTTGACTTTGCGTAGGATGCGTCGCAACGCTCTGACAATCTCATCCGGCAATACATCGCAGCTCGGAATTGGCTGCTTCTTCAATCGATTCAAGCGAATGCTCCTAAACCGAAAAGCAATCTAACAACCTTCGACTCGTTGTGCGCTGCCGGCAACCTGTTCTAAAATTCGCTTCAAGGTCCGGTTTGCCTGCACGATACTATGCCTTTTCTGGCCACAGGGACAGCAAATATCGAATGCCCGACTAGTAATCGCTAGTATAGTTTTTTCCATTACGAAGGGAATTGGGGCGTCTGGAAAGACTTTTTGTTTTCCAAGATTGATTTGGGATATCTGACTTTCGCATTTGGACGATTCTGAATAAATACCAATCAGGAAAGGCGGCTGATTTCGAATTTTATGTACCGTTCCAGACAAATTGCCCGTTTCATGTCAATTGCCGAAAGAACTCGTTTCAGAGGGATATCTCGTAACCTAATATTGGCTATTTTGCTGATAATTGTTCTGACGATTGCAACGCGCGTATCAGGCTGCACATTCAGTGACAACAATGGCAGTAAAGAAACGGTTGTAATCGTGGCGGCTGCAAGTACGACGGAGGTCATGCTGATCTGGCCTCGATTTTGAATCCAGAAATCCCTCGGCCCGATTTACTATTTCAACGGGGCCCTCCAACCAGCTCGCCCAACAGATCGCCTGCCGGCGCAGAAGCGAATATCTTCATTTCCGCAAGCACCGATTGGGTTGACTTGCTTGAGTTGACGAATCGAGTATCCAAACGTCGCGACATATGTTTCAATCAATTGGTATTAGTAGTTCCAACTGGAAATTCAGCTGGGATCCAAAATGTTGATGATTTGACGCGTGAGAGTGTCCGCCGAATTGCACTGGCAGGAGTTAATGTTCCGGCGGGAGAATACGCAAATCAAACATTGTCAAAATTGCAATTGCTAAAGCTTTTGAATGATCACGGAAAAATCGTTCGAGCTGCCGATGTTCGCGCGGCGCTCGTACTCGCAGAACGCGGCGAAGTCGACGCGGCGTTCGTGTACTCCACGGATGCGCGGCACTCACATTTGGTATCTGAGGTTCAGGTTTTTGATCGGTCACTTCACGCCCCAATTGTTACAACCGTTGCACTCTTGCGAACAGATGTGGACAATCGAGCGGCTGCGTTATTTTTTGAGTTCCTATTAAACGAAGAGGCACAAACTGTGTTCGAGTCACACGGTTTTGACGTTGTGGATTCGCAAAGGGAGTAAAACTGGCGACAATGCTAAATTCAATTTCTGAATGGAACGCCATCGGTTTGAGCCTTTGGATTGCGACGGTTTCGGTGGCGATCAGTTTGCCATTTGGTCTCTGGCTGGGGTTGGTTATGTCGCGCTCGCGGTTTCCTGGAAAACTCATTGTGGAAACCGTCGTCAACCTGCCGCTTGTTCTGCCGCCTGTCGTCACGGGGTACCTGCTACTGGTATCTTTCGGGAAAAATGGTTGGATCGGAGCGTGGCTGGTTCGCGCGCTAGGAATTGAGATAGTGTTTGATTGGAAAGGAGCTGCGTTGGCATCGGCCATCGTTTCGTTTCCCTTGATGGTGCGAGCGATTCGCATTGCATTTGATGCCGTGGATCGCAAACAGGAGGTTGCAGCGCGGACGTTAGGCGCAAGTCCATGGGACGTATTCCTTTCGATTTCATTGCCGTTGGCTCGCAAAGGCGTCGTGGCCGGATGCATTTTGGCGTTTGCGCGGAGCCTTGGCGAATTCGGCGCCACCATTATGGTCGCAGGAAATATTGCTGGGGAAACGCAAACCATTCCGTTGTTTATCTATGAAAAACTTCAGACTCCGGGCGGAATGTATCAAGCGACGGGAGTCGTGCTTTTTTCAATATTGCTGGCAGCGATTGCCATTTACCTTTCGAGCCGTTTTGAAAGTCGTGCATCGAACCGACTAGAGGCGCGCAGCCCATGATCGCGTGCATCGACTTCAACTGCCGCTTTCGATATGGCACTGGCTTTTCTTTGGACATGGTGTTTCAGTCGGCAGGACCAATCACTGGACTTGTTGGTCCATCCGGCAGTGGAAAATCAACAATCCTGTCGTTAATTGCAGGTTTGTTAACGCCTGCGGATGGGCGGATTATCATCGGTGACGATGAGTTTAGTAATTCGGAAACTCGAAATGTGCTTCCTGCCCACAAGCGACGGATTGGATACGTGTTTCAAGACAACCGATTATTTTCGCATCTGAACGTCAAGCAGAATGTCTACTTCGGAGCCAAGCGGTTTGGCGTTGAGTCACGATATGTTGAACGTGTGATTGAAGCATGTGAAGTCGCGGATACGCTTGAGCGAGATGTTTCGGAATTGAGCGGCGGACAAACGCAACGAGTCGCATTGGCGCGAGCGATCGCCTGTAGACCCAAATTGTTACTACTGGATGAACCGTTAAACGCCGTGGACGACGCGCTACGTGAAAGGATATCCGAAATGATTCGAGATATCGTCAGCGAATTTGAGATTGCTGTTTTGTTGGTGACCCACCATCGACCATGGATCAAGTCGTTTGCCAATTCAATAATCGAAATTGCGAATGGTCGTTTGGTGAATCATTAGATTGTTATGGATTTCCTTGGCGAACAAACATTGTATTTGAACTGCTCGATTAGCCGTCGCCTTCGGAATCCGAATCTTTTACGCGAGCGGCGGCGAGAGTTTTGAATCGCTTCAAGTTCTTCGGCCGTTAATTTTTCAATCGTCCCAAACAAATGTCCGCCGACCTCGCCGTGTTTCCAAGTGCCTGAGTATTGCCCTTCGTGAACCAGTACTCTCGCATCAAAGGTACCGAAGCCTGGAATGGTCATCTGATCTACGGTAATGACAGGCGTTTCTCCCGCCCATTTGATTTCCATGGTCATGGGAACGGTCAAGTCATGATCGCCGTATTTGATTCTGGCCGTGATCACCCACAGGTCACCGGAATCCAATTTTTCAGTGCTGACAATCGTGTATTCCTCAGGCGTCAGCTTGCCGTTCTCTCTTCCGCTGACCGTGAAGTTGCCAATGAACTTCACGCCACTCATTTCTTTCGACAGCGTGTCGTAACGTTGTTGCTTGTCACTTTCCTGCCCAAAACCGATCGCCGATCCAAGAAGCAAAAAGGCCAAGAGGATTGTTCGAACGTACATTGATCTACTTCCGAAGAGAGTGAGAAATCTGAAACCATCCAGAACTCATGGTACCACCAATTTCGTACGGATTCTTGCGTGGGCCAAAAAATCTTCTTGCTCTGATTAAATGGAAGTAGCGGCCGGAAGAGATTTTGGTCCGTAGTTGGAGTCGTTGTTCCCGATCGAACGAATGTTGCATCGACTGCCGAATCAAATCAACAAAAAACCCCAGCCGTTGGACTGGGGTTTTTGTTTGCACCGTGGTTGCTTCGATGTTCGAATCATCCGAGCGGGAATTGCAGCAGCCCTTAGTTGCTCTGGATGGATTCGCATCGAACGGTGCAGCGAGAGATTCTCACGAATTTATTTTTTGACCTCCGCAAGTCGCATTTGACCGAAGTACGGATCGCGATCTCGAAGAATGTAAAACATGAAATGCTTGTCGCCTTTCAAATCCGGTTGTTCCAGAATGTAGGCCAGATTTTCAAACGATTCGGTCATGTATCCGTGCATGGCAACCAGAATATCGCCGGAGCGGATTCCTTCGGATTCTGCGGGGCTGCCGGATCGAACGGAAATGATCTTAAGCCCGCGATGGTAGTCAGGATGTCGGCCAGCCATTTCCGATTCGGTTGCTTGAACAAATTTCATTCCCAATGATTTCCAGGCGAGGTTTTCCAATGAGTTCCCTTGGGGGCGTGACAGTTGCAGATCAACTTGGAATGTTTCATTTGGTCGTTGAATGTCGACGGCAATTGAATCCCCCGGGTTTGCTTCGACAATCGCACGTTGCCATTCCAAGGATCGCGATACTGGTTCACCATTCAGTGATCGAATTTGATCACCGGCCTTGAGCCCAGCAGATGCTGCGGGTGAGCCGACCTCGACAGCAGTTACCATCAACACGGGTTCGTCGTTTCGAAACTGGGTCGCGACGGTCAACCCGCTGAAGACCCGTTCGGAAGAAATCTCACTCATCAAGCGAGCAGCTACTTCGGAGGCGTCATTGATCGGAATGGCAAATGCAATCCCTTGCGCTCCGACACGGACAGCAACGTTGATGCCAATGACCTCTCCGTCCATGTTGAGCAAAGGGCCACCACTGTTGCCTGGATTGATCGGTACGTCGATTTGAATCAAGTCATGATAGATTTGCGTGTCGTTAATTTGTACGGTGCGGTGCAAGGCGCTGACGATTCCGGTTGTAACCGTGTGTTCATAGCCGTAGGCGTTCCCGATGGCAGCGACGGACTCAGCCAGCATGATGTCGGAGCTGGTACCAAGGCGAATTTCTTCCAGTGCCTTGATCGGGTCAATTTTTACAATCGCCAAATCGGTCGACGGGTCCCGAGCAAGCAGTTTTGCAGTCGTGTCTTGCCGCTCGCGGGTGGTAACCTCGATCGAGCGAATGTCCTGAACCACGTGATAATTGGTCAGGATGTAACCGCGCGGATCGATGACGACTCCCGTGCCCATGCCGTTGACATGGCGCACCTGCTCATCGGGATAACCATCCGTTTGCTGCGAAATCGTTTTCTTGCCGCGCAAATTGACGACGCAATTGCGACAGTTTTCGACAGCTTGTACGAGAGGCGTTCTGCGGTTGGAAAGTTCGTCATTTGCCGCAGTTGGGAGGACTGCTGCAAACACCGTCCAAGCGCACAGGAACGGCACCATTCGGAAATTGGGTCGTTGGGCCATGTCGTTTTGGTAATCTGGGTCGTTGTTCTGCCGGGTCGGGATGTCGGCAGTTGCAAAGACGCTACAAGCGTCACACTCTGGTAGATCGGAATGAGCCACAAAGTGCTTTGTAATAAAACAAAGAAGCGGAATAGACGTCCCAAATTAACACGGGCCGATCGTACCGGTCGGTCAAAGTAGGTAAGGTTTGCGGGGGCATGCCAAAAGGCAAAACGGAGTCGAAAACGCTGATTCAAAAATAAAATCGTTGCAAAGAGCGAACATTTCGATTTCGAAGCATCAGAATGCTCTGTCACACGAGTAAATTAGCATCTTTTCCTATTCTGGAAACGAAGCGACCTCCTCGAAGCGAAATGATTGGACGCGATGGTTGTAGGTATCGAGCATGTGCATGGTCCCCTGGGAATCGATGACAATGGCCCAAGGTTGATCAAACTCGCCAACTCCCTTCCCTGGTCCACCAAAACATCCTAGTGACTTTCCCTCGAAGGTCATCTTTTGCACGCGATGATTTCCGAGCTCGCAGACGTAAAACGTTTCGTCATCATTCAGCCAGATGCTGTAAGGATACTTCAGCTGACCGGGCTCGTTCCCTTGCGCTCCAATGGATTTAACCAGTTTGGGCGTATCAGTCGAAACGTCGAAGATCTGGATTCGATGGTTGCAGGAATCGGCTACCCAAAGGCGATTTCGTTGATCGATGGCTAATGACTGCGGCCTCAGGAATTGCATGTCGTCACTTCCATGACCACCCCACCCCGACACAAACTCACCGTTTGCGTCGAATTTTTGAATTCGATCATAGTCGCCATAGTCTGAAACAAAGAAGTCACCGTTGGCGTCTTCGACCACATCGGTGACGAAACCAAATTCGCCGTTGCGCCGACCATTGATTCCACCGATCGTCTTGGGATCAACTAACTCGCCGTTGACCGTGTAGAACAAGATTCGAAAGTAGTGTGTATCGGCGACCATCAACAACCCAGAACTATGAAACGTCAGGCCGCACGGCTTGCCTTGGTCAATCAACGGGGTTCGCCATTCGCGGAGATAGTTTCCCTCGCAATCAAAAACCTGAATCCGCCCAAGTTTATCGACGATGAAGAGTTCATCATCCGGACTGACCGCAATTGCCCTTGGTTTGTTGAATTGACCTGGGTCAAGTCCGCGCCTTCCCCAAACATGGACCTTTGTTTGATCAGCAACCGGAGCCGTGTTGGTCACTGCCACATTGCAGCCGACGACCATGAGACAAATCATCGTGACGCAAACCATGATGGTTCGCATGTTTATTCTGATTTGAAAGGTCATGGGTTGCTTTCGATGGAAGCGGATAAAGGCAGATGGGTTAGCGAACGGTGGAAGGTTCCCAAGTGCTACTTGACCCTGATACTGCGATACCGATATAGTGCGAAAAGCCTTCGGAAACAAGGCATTGGCTATTTTTCCTGATTTGACAGCCTTCGCAAGAAGATTGTAGCGGCACCGAATGGCACCGATTGTAGTTGACCTTAAAAAAATCCCCGACAAACGCGATGCGGTTCACCGTGCAATCGAGGCTTTGGCGGCTGGTCGGATCGTCGCCATGCCTACCGAGACGGTTTACGGCGTTGCCGCTTGTGCATTGCACGAAGATGCGGTGCGACGCCTATTTGAAATCAAAAATCGACCGCAGACCCTGCCTCTGATCTTCCTGGTCAAAAGTGCCGACGATGCGTTGGATTTTGTGCCGGACATGGAGCCCTTGGCGCGAAGAATGGCCAGAAAATGCTGGCCTGGGCCGCTAGTGTTGTTGCTTCGCGGTCCTCATCCCGACAGCGTCATTTCCCGTTTGCCAGAAACTGTGCAAGAAATCTGTTCTCGCCAAGGCTGGATTGGACTGAGAGTGCCAGCGGACGCGTTTTCGATGGATGTCTTACGATTAAATGCCGGGCCTGTTTTGATGTGCAATTCGGGTACAAACGAGCTCGAACCCGCGGCAACCGGGCAGGAATTGATTGATTCTCATTCCAATTCAATTGATTTGATCATTGATGGAGGACAATGTCGTTTTGCCCGACCGTCAACCGTGGTAAAAATAGAAGGGGACAACATTGAGATTGTTCGTCGCGGAGTCATTGATGAACAAGCACTGAAACGAATGAGTGAAGTGAACATATTAATCGTTTGTACAGGTAACACCTGTCGTAGTCCGATGGCCGAAGGCCTTCTGAAACGCCGATTGGCGGATCGATTGAAATGCGACCCAGCGTCTCTCGGCGATTGTGGTTACAACGTCGAGTCGGCCGGAATCGCTGCAATGCCGGGTGGTGCGGTCAGTGGCGAAGCGGTCGAAGCCGCTTCAGGCGTTCGGGATGGATATTTCCGAGCACACCAGCCAGCCCGTAACCGAACGTCTGGTTCAGCAAGCGGACCTGATTCTGACCATGACCGGCACTCATAAGATGGCACTGTTATCGCAATGGCCGGGTGCTGCGTCGCGAACATTCACGTTGGCCGGTGGCGATGATATCTCGGATCCGATTGGGATGCCGGGCGAATATTATCAAGCTTGTGCCGAGCAGATCGATCGTTATCTGGAGGAATGGGTGGGCAAACATCCCGTTTTTCAAACTCCGGAAAGTGATACAGGAAAATAGTCATGAAAATTGCATTGGGTAGTGATCATCGCGGAATGGAACAGCGTTCGTGGGCTCAAGCAGAAATCGAATTTCAGGGACATGAGGCAAGTGACTTCGGAACGCATTCCACCGAGTCTTGCGATTATCCTGACATCGCCAAGGATGTGGCGTTGGCGGTTGCCCAAGGTGACTGTGAGCGTGGCATCCTGATCTGTGGAACAGGAATAGGGATGTCGATTGCCGCAAACAAAATCGATGGAATCCGCGCTGCCGTTTGTCATGACCTGAACACAGCCGTTCTCAGCCGACAGCATAATGACGCCAATATCCTCTGCTTGCCTGGAAACGATTTGGACGAACGTCAATTGAAATCGATCGTTCACGCATGGATTGACGAACCATTCGAAGGTGGCCGGCACCAACGTCGAGTTGAAAAAATCGCTGAGATCCGGCAGAATTGCTAGAGCTTTGACAAAGGCATCGTCCGCCTTCCGAATTTCGGCATTCCAAATCCAATGATGCGTGACGTGTTGGCATCGAACAACCAGTCAAACGCGTAGGGTAGGTCGAGGAACGATGACACACGAAGTCAAATTGCGTGTTGTTTATCCCCCTTCAGGCGCCTGAAGTCGGTACTACAAACGGATCCTGTACATCATGTGTATCGATGTTAGCGTTTCACTTTCTGCCGCATTAGTTTTGATTTGCTAAGCACTGTTACGAGCACTCTGTCCTGTTCTTGCCACAATTTGTTCCGGTTGTAACGCCTGTTCTGATTGGGCGTCTCCTCGATGTTCATTGTGGGCAATATACATCAGGATTTACGACTTCGTTTTCCCTGTAACCTATGTTTTCGAAGTCCAACCATTTCGAGCTGATGTAACGCATCAAGGATTTACCCCAATGACGGCGGACCTGAAAAATCAATTTGACTATCGATTGGCGATGATTGTGATTGTCGTCGGCTGGTTACTTTTTGCCGGTGCGTATGCGCACGCGCAATACGAAGGATTTACGGAACCCGTGAAAACCGTTGAATTGGCAAGTGATGAAAATGGAATTATCAAAGCTATCAACGTTTCGGAAGGCGATTTGGTTGATCGCGACCAGGTAGTCGTTCGTTTGAATGACGAGATTCAACTCATCCAGTTGGAATTGGCCGAACATCTCGCGCACGCAAACGCGAATACGGAAGCGGCAGAAAAATCGTACCAGAAACGCAAACAGATTCACGAGCAATTATCGAAGATGCGCGAAGGAAACTTCGTAAATGAAAACGAAGTATTGCGTGCGGAACTTGAGCTCACCATCGCCTTTGCGAAATGGAAATCGGCACAGGACGAACTGACCGCTCGAAAAATCGAGTGGCAACGCGCTAAGGCCGTCGTTGAAAATCGTAAGATCAAGGCACCGTTTTCCGGCGTCGTCGCACGCATTCATCGTGAAGTCGGAGAGTATGTCTCGCCCATTAACTCCGATGTCATGACGTTGATCGATGATAGCCAATTGAACGCCGTCTTTAATATTCCCAACGCGGATCTTCGTAACTTGCAGGTTGGTGAGAGCGTCTCGCTGCAAATGGAAAGTGGATCGACGGTACACGGTAAAGTGAGTTCGATCGGATTCGTCGTCGATTCAGAAAGCGGAACGGTTGTGGTCAAAATTCTGATCGACAACGCAAATCGCTCTATTCGCGCCGGCGAGGCATGCACCTTGAACATCTAGTCGACGAGCCAGCTTCGTCAATCGCTGAACGCCGCGGTTGCATTGACGAACGAATCTTTTGCCAGACCCACAGCAATTACGTTTCATCTTACAAGATGGAGCGTCTCGGAACGGACAGGTTTCGATCGGAATACATTTCGTTCAACGAAGGACACAGCCGTTGAACGAATCCCGAATTGTATTGTGTGGGATGACAAAAAATGAATACACCGACAGCTCAACCAGTTAGCTTGGAAGCAAACCTTGGTGCTGCGCGAGTCCCTATTCCCGGTGGAACGGCTATCTCATCAGATGACATCCACTTGTTGTTGAAGTCGGCCGTCGCAGAGATGAGAACGTTCGCCGACTTCGTTCAGCGCATGAACTTGATCATTCGTGATCACTCAGACTGCCTTGCCATTTGGCTAGCGACGCCTGGGGAGTCGGGGGTCGAATTTCGCCCATTATTCGAGGCCTCTCCTGGGCACCTTTGGACTGCAGTTGGCCCAAGAATTCGCGCCAGCGTTGAAAGTGCGCCAGCCAACGAACTCGCATTTGAGCGAATCGCAGGCAAAACGACGCTTGGCATTTGTCCAATTCCATTGCAACAAATGGGCCATGTGACATTGGCTGTTTGTTTTTCGAATGAAACGGAATCTGAAACCCGTCAACACTGGTTGTTGACGCTTGTGTATCAAGCGTTTCAATTGTGGCGAAACAATCGCGATCAGGAATTGTCACGCGCAGCATTGCAACAGACGCAGCATTGGTTGAGCCTTGTTTCGGCGATTGGTGAATCGAGCAACGACGACGAGCTGGCGATATCGCTGGCAAACGGTCTTAAGCGCCTTTTTACCGGTCGCGCTGTATTCATAGCATTTCAATTTGGCGGGACCGCCTCCAATTTGCGGTTGACTGCCATTTCGGATTTGGAAATGTTCGACGCCGACTCGACGGTGGCGCGAGCGGTAGAAAACGGCCTTCTTGAATTCGGTGCAAGGCAGCAGGCATTTTGGGCTGACGCCACGAACTCGCCAGATTGGGAACTGCTGCTTCGCGAATACGATGCAGAAAGTGCACTTGTCATTCCGTTTTGGAGCAATGAAGGCGTAATTGGCCAAGCGGTTGTCGTAACCGGCACAGCAAGCGAAGGGCAAGCGGGCGATGCCCTATTGGAACTTGCGGAAAGGACTCGGTCCCTGATAACGCCGCTGGTCGTGGATAAGCGCCATTCTGAGATCAGTCTGACAAGGCTGTTGAAACGACGAATCGCCAAGCGTCTCCCATCGTCCACGCGAAAAAAATGGGCAATCGTCGCCTTAGGCATTCTGGGAATCGCACTCATGCCTTGGCCGTTTAACGTGAAATGCGATGTCCGTCTACAGCCGGTTTCACGACGATTCGTGGCAGCACCGTTCGAAGGGATCCTGGATTCAACCGTCGCAAAAAACGGTGATCTGGTACACGCAGGAGATGTATTGGCTCGTCTGGACGGTCAAACGTTGCGAATCGAACAGTCGGGTTTGCGTGCCGAGTTGAACTCAGCAAAAAAGAAAGCGGATCAAGCGAGAGCGAATCGAGATATCGCGGAGGCGCAGATTCAGAAAAGTGAAATGAATCGCATCCAATCACAAATCGACGATATTGAAAACAAACTTCAGGAGTTAGAGATCCGCTGTCCTATCGACGGAATCGTTATTAGCGGCGACTTGGATCAAGTGGAAGGCGCCAAAGTGAAACTTGGGCAATCACTGTTTGAGGTTGGTCCGCTCGACGAGATGTTGGTTGAAGTACTGATATCAGAGGATCAAGTACGCTTTGTGGACGCCGGTGATTCCGTACAAGTGAAATTCAACGCCTATCCCTTTAAAAATTGGAACGGCACGATCCACAAGGTTCATCCGCGTGCCGAACTGGTTGAAAACAAAAACGTATTTGTCGCCGAGGTAGTCATTCCAAACGCAGACGGAACACTTCAGCCGGGAATGCGAGGTCGGGCAAAAATTTATGACCGCTGGAGCGTTGCGAGTTGGGTGTTCCTGCATCGAGCCTGGAATGATATTCGATATTGGACGGTATTCTAAAACATGGGTGTCGATAGCGCCAACATTCCGAAACCAATTCCGGAAAACGCTGCAAATCCCTTGCTGACGTTGTCACTGCAACTGCGTCCAGAGCTTGCCATATCAAGACACGTGGCCGAGGGAAACCAACACTATTTGATCGAAGACGGCGTTCGCGGCAAGTATTTTCAACTTGGCGAACTCGAGGCTCGAATCGCAAGTGCTTTTCAAACACGCGCGACGCCCGCTTATGTTCTGGAACAACTGAACGGCCAAATAGGAATTGATGAAAACCTGGTCGTCGATGTCGCCAAGTGGTTGATCCAGAACGGATTGGCGATTTCCCTTCAAACCGATCCGGTGACGCGTCTCAAGGATCAAAATCGCGCTCTTCGAAAGCAAAAGCTTCTTTCGTACTTGAATCCCATTTCACTTCGATTGCCATTATTTAACCCAGATCGAATGCTGAGCCGACTGGAACCAGTCGGAAACGTGCTGTTCGGACGATTGGGATGGACAGTTTGGGTTCTCGTTTTGCTATATGCTGTTTGGCAGGCGCTGGCCCTACGAGAGGAAATAGGTGCTGCCTATGCGGGAACGTTCGCACCGAGCGAATGGCTCGTTTTGTTGGTTGTTTGGGCTGGATTGAAAATTCTGCACGAGTGTGGACATGGATTGGCATGTAAGCGGTTTGGCGGAAACGTCGGACAAGCCGGTGTTTCGTTTATTCTGTTCACGCCATTGGCCTACGTTGATGTGACCTCCAGTTGGAGGTTTCGGCAGCGTTGGCATCGAATCGTGACCGCTTTCGCTGGAATGTATTTTGAATTATTCATCGCCGCGCTGGCATTTATTGCATGGTCGTGGTTGCCGGAATCGAATGCGTTTCGCTCAACGCTTTACAAGGTATTCTTGACGGCAAGTTTGACGACTTTGTTGTTCAACGCCAATCCATTGATGAAGTTTGATGGTTACTACATTCTGTCGGACGCGATGGCCATTCCGAACCTGTACACCAAAGGGCAAAGCTGGTTTAACGGTTGGGTCGGTTGCATACTATTGGGAATGCCTGCCCCATCGCAACCATTGCAACGCAATGAAGCAGCTTGGATTGCGACGTTTGGGATTTTGTCGGCTGCTTGGAGAGTCTTGATCAGTATTAGTTTGATCATCGGAGCCAGCGTATTGTTCCACGGTGCGGGAATTGTTCTGGCAGTGATCGCGATTATATTTTGGTACGGATTGCCGGCAATCAAATTTCTTGTCAGCGTTCGAACAGCCAATGATCGCCGAGTCTCATTACCACGCCTCGTTACGGTATGCACGGCAACGGCTGGAATTTTGGTTTCTGCTTTCACCATTATCCCAGGGCCTGGCAACAAATCAGCACCGGCAGTCGTTCAGTTTGAGCGCGAGTTGCCACTTCGTGCAGCTTCGGATTCGTTTGTCGAAGAGATATTGGTTGTTGACGGCGAGGCTGTAGTCAGTGGACAGCCCTTGGTAGTTTTGAAGAACGAGTCGCTGGATCGAGAGATCACCGACTTGATTGCACAGGTCGAACAGTCGGAACGCCGTTGCCGGAAATCGCTTCAAAACAATGAGCTGGCAAACTATCAGGCTGAGTCAAAGTCACTCGAAGAGCTAAAGGTGCAGCTTTCAGAACGGTCGGATGCCCGCGAACGCTTGACCATATCCGCGCCATTCGACGGCATTGTTCTTGGGCGTGAACTGGAATCAATGTTGGGACAGTTTGTTGCGAGTGGTGACGTCGTTTTGACTGTTGCTAATGCCGACTCACGTGAAATAGTCGTGAGCATCGCGCAAACGGATTTAGCACACTTGCAGACGAAAACTTCCGCTCAGTTTCGAGCCGTTTTCCCTGGAACGCCTGTTATACGTTGCTCGTTGAAGCGATTGAATACGCAGGCGTCGATGGTACCAGTCCATCGGGCGTTGTGTGCCGATGCTGGAGGTGCATTGCCCGTTCGCCCCGTTTCGCATCGATCCGCTGAGGAGGAAAGCGTTGAGTTCCTTGCCCCTCGTATTACTTTGGAACTTTCGCCCACCGATACTGCAGCCTCTAGTCTAAAATCGGGTCAGACCGGTACGGTTGTCTTCTCGGCGCAACATTCATCGATGGGCGCCTATTTATTTGTGTTTGGCCGCGAATGGTTGGAACACAAATTTAAACAAGCGATGGGAGAACTATAGTTAGTTCCGTTCAGTGCTATTGGCAATCGCAGGCACATATTGAAAATGGAATGTGTCGCTCCGACATCGTTTCGGAGAATTTATGGACGGCGGGGTCATCGACTCACTCAAGTGAATCATCAAGCGTTTGAATTCTTATGCGTCGAACCGGAATTTGTTGTGATCAACAAACGAGGCGGCGTTCTCACGCAGGCACCCCCTGGAATCGACAGCATCGAGAATCAATTAAAACGTTGGAAGTACTCCCTTGATTCCAGTCGTCCTCCATATTTAGGCGTCCCGCATCGGCTCGATCGTCCAACGTCTGGTGTCATGTTCTTTGGGCAAACCAAAAGGTGGACTCGTGCGCTGGCGGAACAATTTGAAAACCGTACAGTAACAAAAACATACTGGGCTGCGCTGCAGGGAACTGGTGTTGGGAGTAACGGGACTTGGGCCGATTGGATGCGCAAACGTCCCGATGGAGCGCGGTCAGAAATTGCCGAAGAGCATGAGGAAGGTGCACAAAGGGCTATTTTACATTTCCGAAATCTCCAAGAGCAGGCGGGCATGAGCCTGTTGGAGATCTCGCTTGAGACAGGTAGAACCCATCAAATCAGGCTTCAGGCCTCGCATCATGAATATCCAGTTTCCGGCGACGACACGTATGGAGCGATGCAGTCATTTGGCCCGCAGTACGGTTGGGGGCGAATGTTAAGATTGCCCTTCACGCTCGCGAACTGGCGTTTGATCATCCGCGGACGGGGGAACGCCAAACGTTTATTGCACCAATCCTCGAACCATGGCACAATCTCCCGTTTGATTTTTCACGTGTTCCATGATTGTCGTACGATTCGACAAAGGATGAATGAGGCGGCAAGCAAATGGCGCCACGCGTAAGGGAACACACGCCCCTGTCTTAAACCCAAAACTGGAATGGACAATAAACGCAACTTTTTCTGTCTTCGCGGCTACATGAAGTCAGGCACGAATTGGCTCGGTGGCCTGCTCGACCGTCACCCTCATGTCTCCTGCCGTGGTGAATACCACTGGGAAGAAATGTTGGGCCCTTACCTGAGCAATTCCGCTAACATGACGTTGTTGCACGATGAATCGTACAAGAGTTTGCTGATTCGCCAGATGCGCGGAATGATTCGGCACATGATGCAGCATGATGTTGGCCCCGAAATTCAAGTCGTTGGTGATCGCACGCCTCACGAAATCGCTCCGGTGATTTTGCATGTTCCTCACATTTCGATCATCCGCGACGGTCGCGACATTCTTGTGAGCCGAGCGTTCCATTTGTTTAACCGCCCCGATGTCACCAAGATTTTCAAACGCAATCGCCAGATGGCTGCTTCTTTGGAAGCGTTTCAGAATGACAAATGGTTTTTCCGGAACAAC
Organism: Pirellulaceae bacterium; assembly: GCA_041399045.1. Taxonomy (GTDB): domain Bacteria; phylum Planctomycetota; class Planctomycetia; order Pirellulales; family Pirellulaceae; genus BJ22. The sequence continues at coordinate 551,656 of JAWKTO010000005.1, forward strand.
CCTGAACGATTATTGGAAAGTGATGAGTTGGTTGAGTACACCGCTCGATGGTGGGTTGAACATCTGGAATCGGATCGACGCACTGTTGAGAAGTATCCGGATTTGAAAGTGCGTTTCCTGAAATATGAAAGCCTTTTGAAGAACACACAGTCACTTACCGATGAGCTATTCGAGTTCATTGGCGTGGATCCAAGTCTAGCGCCACCGATCGAAGGCAAATTGGAACCGGGCTTCAAGGCTGAATCTCCCGACAAATTTTTTCGTAAAGGCGAATCGGGAGACTGGGTCAACTATTTTACAGACCGCACCAAAGAGGTCTTCAAGGGGATTGCGAACGACGAACTTGTGCTCCAAGGCTATGTGCAAGACGCCGATTGGTAATTTGCAAAGTCAGTCCAATACTAAACGGACTTCCTCAATTCATTTCCGGTCTATCGGTTGTGTTTGGTTCGTCATGAGTGAGCTCGTCAATCCTTGCGAATGTTCTACTGCTGAGGAATGCAGAAGCGGTTCGCATGTAAGGCCGTGTTTGGATACTTTGTAAATCCGGTCATTGTAAGTCCGTATTTCCCAAGCCACGGACATTCAATAGCTCAAAAAGCCAATGGGGCGTGAATGCGCATTCCTGCCATCAGTGAAATTATCGATCGGTGTATCCTTGCAATTTTTTGCGTTGATCCAGCTTTAATATCTGCAGCGTTACCGACTCATTTCCGACCGAAGATTTTCAATGGCTACGCAATCAGTGGAAACTGCCTAATTCGATTGAAACGGATTCGACCTGAAATTTTTCACCAATCACCGCCTAACGATTTGCTAAACCGTGTCGGCCTGTGAGGCCAACTTACGACCTTGCGCCGTTGAACTATGTCACTTGTCGAGACTTCGATTCGCCTGGTAGGGCATGTTGGATGATTGGCGTGCTACGGCCCGTCTACCTCAAGCTCTCTGGCCGCGATGAGCCCTATTGAATCGATCTCGTTTTCCGCACTATCGATGCCGGTAAAAAGTCCGACAACAATTTCACCCTCGGGGAAAATCTCGTCTGGAGGGATAGTGGAATCACCTATCAGCTCACTCGTCTCAAGGGAAGACAGGTCGAGTTCACCATTTTCGTTCAGAGTACAATAATTCAACTGCAAACTCATGATTCGCACACCGGTGCGGACACTCATGCCGCAAACAATTTTTCCGCTTGGCGCGATCAGGCGAATAGCGTTTCTCTCGAGTCGATTTGAGCCATACCATTCGCCAACGATATACTGATCTTCTTTCTGGAAGATAGGGCGTACGGCTTGAATCATTTTCGAAAACCGATCTGATTGAATCACGTCGAATCCAACAAGAAACTGTTCGCCATTGAATTTCGTTTCCTTGCGACGTGTGGTTAATTCAAACCCTTCGACCTGACTTTTTCGGATTTTTCTGGAACTGAATTTGAATCGGGGAAGTGCAACTTCGGCAACTTCGTTCTCCATATCAGACATCTCATTGTTCGTTGGCGGCACCGTGTCTTCCATTTCATTTTTGTCACCAAACGGATTAAATGGATCTCCGCTAAAATTCCGTTGCGGTTTCTTTGGGGGCTCTTCTGTCACGTTTGCGGGGGACTCACGTGTTGTCTGCTCGATAGACTTTCGATTACTTTCAATAGGCTGTGAAGTGGAATTCGATTTTTCAACTTCGCGAGGACGATTTTGGGGTGCCGCGGGAGAAAACGTCTTGGGTTTGAATGGAGTGGAGGTATTTGTTGACTTCGTATTGTCTTTCGCGTTAGCGGATTCTCGTCTGGCTCTGATGCTTTCCTGTGCACGTTGAAAAGCTTCTTCATTTTGCTTCCGAATATCTTCCGAAGTAGGCACGCCAAGTGATCGAAGTCGCTCTTCCGATTGAGCCACGAGAGAACGATGACGTAAGTAGGAATTGATTTTTCCTACCCCCGACCCGATTAGCATCAAAACTCCTACAACTGTGAATGCGATCCCAACGACGTATCCGATCTTGCCATACAAAACGGCTTTCGGGCCTCGGATCTCAGAGATTCCCCAAACCAATTGCGTTTTCCAATTCGTCTTCATACGTTGAGTTCGAATTGCGTTTTTCGCTTGGAAGCAAACCAGAGGGCCAACTGCGATAAGGAACAAGGATGCAATTATCAGATTCATCCGACTACCGTAAAATGGGTTTAACAAACGGAATGTTTTAGAAAGTTGACTTGCGCTTAGGCGCATTGTGATGAGTCAGATTTTATACCAGCGGCCAGAGAAATAGAATAAAGCAAAAGGCGAAATGGGCCCATTGTCGCAAATGCGTCCTGGGCGACCTTTTACGGTGTTACTTCAACTTGAAAAGTCGAGATTTCAGCTGCGATGCCGCTTGATCAGTTCAAACGCATTGAGGATATCGCTGGCGATCGGGGCTTCAAATGTCATCCGCTCCCCAGTTTTGGGATGGTCAATCGACAACATGCGCGCATGTAACGCTTGGCGTTCGATCACGGTTCCTTTGTCTTCCGAATTTCGAGTCAGTTCTTCCAATGTGAGGCGCGATCGTCCGCTGTAAAGTTTATCAGCCAGAATGGGGCAACCAATTGAAGCCATGTGAACACGCAACTGATGGGTTCGGCCCGTTTCGGGTTTCATGACGACCCAGGCAAAGCCACCGACGCGTTCAACAACTTCGTACATCGTTGTCGCGGGGCGGCTTCGTTCATGGTCCTCGCGAATCGCCATTTTCTCCCTTTGGTATGGGTGAACTCCAATCGGGCGATCGATCCAATCTCGATCACGATCAGGAGCAGGCGAAACGATCGCACCGTATTCTTTGGAAACGGTTCGACGTTCGAACTGCTGGGTAATGTTGGCATGCACCTCATCGGACTTGGCAATCAAGATGACACCTGACGTGTCGCGATCCAGACGGTGAACGATTCCTGGGCGTGTCGCACCGCCAATGGTGGATAGCTCGGAAAAATGATAGGCCAATGCCGCTACCAAAGTTCCTGCCCAATGGCCTCGTGCAGGATGAACCACCATGTTGGCTGGCTTGTTAACCACGACGATAACATCATCTTCAAACAGAATATCCAGCGGAATGTTTTCCGGGATTGTTGTGTCGGGTTCCATGTCAGGAACGACGAGTTTAACGACTTGCCCCGTCGATAGTCGCAGCGAAGGCTTTCCTGTCGCGCCGTCGACCCAAACCTGCTTTCTGCGAATGACTGCCTGGATTTTCACACGGCTAATTCCGTCTACTCTCGCCGCCAGAAACTGGTCAAGCCTCGCTTGGTCAAAGTCTTCATCGACTATCAACTCGCGATTTCCGGCTTCATTTTGCAAGGGGGATAATTCGTTTTTCGACGCGTTGTCTGCGCTCATATTGGGATCACAAAAAAATGGTCTCCGCGATTCATCTTTAGAATATGAATGGCGGTCGTACAACGAATGGGGCGCCGTTTGGTCTCAGTTCGAAAAAACAATCCTTGATGGGGTGCTCCCAATGGGAAACCAAAAATTGACTAGAGCTTTGTTCAAGTGCATCAGAAATTGGTTTCAACGCCTGAATACCTTACCACAAACTGCGAAATTGCCTATTCCAACCCGATTTTTGATGAAATTTCTCAAACAGAAACATGTAATCGTTCGCAAAAATTCTGGTTGCCAATAAAATCGAATCTTTCTCCTAAGGAGTTTTTGACAAACTGGAAAGTCCATAAACGAATCAATTTAGGCTGCCCTAGCCAACTATGCAGCAAAACGATGGCGAAGCATTTCGAACGAATTAGCTATTGCAAACAGTGTCGTCAAAACGTCGCACATGTGCACCAATTTCAAACGGTGCCGATGAGAATTTTAGACCGCATCACGTTTCGAGTAATGCCGACGATGGGGTGTGGAAGTTGGTATTGCCGATTGTGCAATCACAAGAGTTTGTGGTTGGCCGGCCCTGATCCAAATGCTTCGACATATCGATACCAATCGTCTACATCAACTTCCACCGACACGACGGAATGGGTGGGGAACTATATTAAACGTGACTCATTGGTGATGCGGTCAGAACGCAGTTCCCGGTTCTCCGCAAAATTCCGGCAATCGGTAATTCAACGTGCTTTGTCTGGCTCAGCAACCATATCCCAGTTGAAAGAAGAGTTAAACATCACCGACGGAGATCTGATGTCCTGGATAGGGGAGTTCGTTGGGTACCAAGCTGAACGAATCGATCACTTGGAAAAAATGGTTGATGGCCTTTTGGACCAAATTCCCGAGGCACCTCGTCTGAATTCAAGCCGAGAGATTCTGAGTGGCGATGACGCCGAGCGAGTCTGACGAAGATGTCAAGCGATTTCATTGTTGGACAATTTTAAATTGCGTGAAGGTGTCTCGCCGCGGGCGGGTCGTCGAGTTATGTTATAGAAACAGAGAACAGACATCATTCAAACGGTTTGCAACAATGAAATTCATCGAAATGACCGGCGACACGCTTTCCAAAGTTCTCAACGACGGAGAGCTGCACGAATCAGACTTTGAGACCGCTGGGTTGCATGCGAAATCCATCGTTCGAATCAACCAGCAAGGTGATATTGAGGTTCGTAGAACGCACAAATGGGATGTCATTGGTGGGCTGCTTGGAAATTTCGAAGAACGAATTCGCAAGACGACCGGTTTCGACTGGGCATAATTCGGCTCTCGCCAACCGAATTGAATCGACGCTTGGAGAGCCGAATTGTGTTGAGCCGACGATGTCTACAACCAAGGTAGCGGCGCGACGATAAGAGTGACCAACGCCAGGAACACGCATGAGGTCATGATCCATGACCGTATACGATTCGATTCCTTTGGGGCCGTTGTACGATGCATACCGACCAGTCTAAGCCCAAATGATGTGCTCAAGATTACAGCACAAGCATTGATCACAAACAGCATCAACGGGCCAAAAAGTAAATGAACGTTGTTAAGACTCAAGCCAGATGTTTTTAGAGTCGTTTTCTCGATCGCCTCTGTTGGGTCCATCCAAAGTAAATTCCAAAACGTCTGGAACCCGCCCGATTGAATCGACGCAATCGCCATTAGCGAAAACTCAATACCTGCGGTAGCAATGGGGGGAACCAAAGCTGCAGCAATGGCAACACCCGCCAAGGTGCTGACCTTACCCTCCCGCCCCAAAGCAAAACCACCGGCCAATCCACCCGCCAAACCGATCAACGGATCCAAAAGGTTTGGTCGGGAACGTGAAACCATTTCCGAGGTCAGTTGCAGGTGGGATCCAATATAGTAGCGGTCAGGAATCAATAGCATCAACAACGAGAACATTGAGCCAATTGAAAACGCGACCAGAGCACCCGTAATGACTGCACGAATCGCTTGGCGAAACCCTGGCACGTTTCCATGTAAAACGGACAACCCGGCTCCGAGTAGCGGTGTCATCAGTGGAGCAACCAACATGGCGCCAATGATGACAGCCGGTGAGTTTTGTAGCAAGCCTACGCAGGCAAGCAAGGTCGCAACAGACATGAACAACACAAACTCAGGCGTAGCCTGACTCACGTTCTGCAAATCTTTGGCCAGAGACTCTCTCGCGGGTCTCGCCAGGTAATAGTTTGTAAACCATCGTTCGGCCAATTGGTCGAATTGTTCGGACGCGCGTCTCCACAACGCCGTCGCAGGTTTGATCCCCAATGTTAGTGAGGTCGTCTCGTCGCGGTTGATGATTCGCCAGCCAGAGTCATTTTCTTTATCCGATTCCTTCAACTTTTCCGGTAGACCAACAACAGCGAGACGTGATTTCGATTCGCCGCTCGAACCACCTTCACGATCGACCAGGCTGCGATTCTGGGAAAGACGGCTGGCGAATCGTTTTGCAAATTTGGTGTGGTTCCGGGACTCGTGGAAAAGTATTGGTGCATCGAGCGGTTTCTCAATGACGTCTCCTACCGCAATTCCCAGCATCGCCGTTTGGCACTTCAGTTGATTGAACAGATTTCGTTTGGTTTTTGGTGAACCGTCGGACGCGTCACGAACCCACGGTATCACGAACAAATCACAGCTGACGATGCTACCGTTTTCCAAACGTTGTGGCATCGCGGTCCAGCTCATGACATGTTCGATCGAGTTTTCAATTGAAACCATTGCAGTTTCGACGCGCCCCTTGGAATCGAGCTCAACAAGCAGACTCTCCAAAGAAGGCCGTATATCGGAGCGTACATTGAAAAGTTGCTCGCCGATCGCACCATCTTCCGAGGCATCCGATTCGTTTTGGGCTTCTCGATTTTTTTCTCCGGTCGTTTCTCCCTTCCCTCCGTCCTCTTTTTTCGTAGGGATAGACTTCGGCAACAAGAACACCAACGTACTGTCCAACACTCGAGCAATGTCGACGACAGCCGGACAAACGACCTTCAATTCTTTTGGGGAGGTCAGCAGACAGAAAATTGCCATAACGCCTATTGTTTGATGATCTTTTGAATTGCCAATTCTGCATGTTTCCGTACGAGAACGTCTGGATCATTGGCAGCTAGTTTCCTGATCGAGGGAAGGTAGTCTTTTGAGTCAGAGCCAAATTTTCCAAGAGCGATGACGGCAGCCTCTCGAACCGCTTCTTCCTCCGCATCGAGCTTTTCCCCGATCAATGGGATCGCCGATTTTGAGGCGGGGGCCATGCGAGCGAGCAAGTCGATTGACTCAACGTCGTAGGTCGGGCTTTTAACCGTTGCTGACAATACCTCCATGGGTTTCGTGACATCGCCAGACAAAACGTAGTAAGTATAAGCGGCCTTGGGCATACAGCTTTTGCTGGTGTCGTACATCAGATCTTTGATGGCAGGAAGCGCCCGGTGAAGCCGCTTCACCCATGAGTTCCAATCCATCAAGTGCGGAGTTTTTCCATTTGATAGAACGACTGCAATTTTGAAGTCAGAAAATCAACAGCATTAAACGAATCTGTGTTGCCAATCGCCCCCAGCGAAATATAAGCGATTGATCGCTGTGAAAGATTGCCAGATTCAGCAATGTCACGAACCCACTCAAGTGCTGGTTGTGCCGCAGGACCGATTTGCGAGAGGACTCGCAATGCTCCCAGTGACAGATTGAACTCACGCCCCTCCTGCTGTTTCCAAGATTTTAATATTTCAGTCAATTCGGGCACGAAATCTTTTGCCGCGTCACCTAATCCTTCAAATGCCCAAAGCGTTTCCATTTTGGTTTCAAACGAAGGGCGCTCAGTCCACGCCCCAATCGGTCCTTGTACTGAATAGCCGACATGCCAAGTGTTCGCACGGCGGATGCTGCTAGATGAAAATTCGCCGCAGTTTGTGGATCAGCTTAAATCATCGCCTGCAAGAAGTTCGGCTAGGTCGGGAACAAACAAATCTTTATTTTGCGAAACAACGAGTTCAGCAGATCCACGAACCAATTCATCGGGGTTTCTCAAAATACGAAGAACGTTCTCGCGAATAGCGAATTCCTGCAGATGGCTAGGGTCATCCACAAGTTGCAAACAAGCGTCTTTGACAACTTCTTTGTCGCTGGAGCTCAGCTGGGTCAGCAATTCATCTTGTGTTGTGTGCCAACCAGAAAAGCCGAAATAGAATCCGGTGGCAGCAAGCAGTAAAAGGACAATTAGACCCGTTTTCATCAGCACGCCCCTGGTTTTCCTTGCTGCGATATCCATTCCGTCTCAAAGAGCGTTGACTGCCCTATTAGGAATTCGTTTCAGTAAATATTGAACAAGTCTACGAAGCCCTAGCCGCTCCCGAGTCGAAACAAGAATGGATTCGTTTCCTGCTTGAATTCCGTTCCTGGGATCACCAGGATTCGCCATTAGCCCGAGTGCCACACATCGAGACCTTAATTCCTAGCTCATTGGCAAAGGCCGCCTTGGAATAGGCCGCTTCATCAGCACCATTTGCATCATGTCCATAGGCGACCTGAATGTGATTCGCTTTGTGACGAGCCATCATTTGATCGCGACTTACTCCGTATGTCACGGCATGCATGATTGGCCACTCAATCGTAGTTTCCTTCCAACGGCGCATGGTTTCTTCTTCGGGCAATTCTACGACGGCGCCGCGACCGATGTCCATGTGCAGCGAATTGTTTTGGATAAAGATGCGTGACCAGACGATTTCGCCGGGCTTTGAAACCCCTCGCAAAGTACCGCCACCAGATGGGAAATACATTGGCGGTTGACGCATGCTCGATGCACCTTTCCAACCTCCGATAAAGTGCTCGGGAGGTGCAGCACCGCTGATCAAAAATACCCAGACATAGTCTTTGGTTGTGCCAGAAGCATCGAAGTCGCCCCATCGCAAATCGTGCAATGTCGACTCGACAGGTTGCCGCAGTGTGGAGTGGACGCGAAACGTCATCAACGCATCCAAACCGGCGCATTCGTCGACTTCATTGAAATGAGGCAACGGCTGTCCTTTGTACAAGATGCGTTTGCCCTCGCGATCCTTGACAGGCGGTCGACTTTGGTTGTTCAAAGGTGCCTTCTACCAAATCGCTGGCGGGCATCAGGTCTTTTAGTCCTTGCTGGTATTGAATACCGATAGTGTCGCAACCAAAATCGTCGGCGATTCTCATGGATGCAATGTACATCTTGCACTGCATCATGACCTGCTTCAGTGTTAGCTCTGTAGCGTCTTTTTTGCCAAGGTCAAACTGCATTCCTTTTCGCACCATCCACTCGTAAACTTCTTTTGCCTCAGAGTCAGAGACCTGTGTGGATTCGTAATACAGGGCTGATTGGCTTAACCGCTCCTTGTACATTCCCGTAGCATTCAGCAGGTGGTCAGGGATGATGGCGTTGTACATTCCCATGCAGCCTTCATCGAACACCCCCATGATCGCTTTTTCGCGTTTCATGTAGGCGCCTAGGCCGGCCCCCAATTTTTCAAGCGAAGCAGGAACGTTCGCTTTCGAAAAGGCTTTAACATGAGAGGTTGAATGGGTCACTTTCCCTTTGTCTAGCCATTGTTTTAGCTTCTTTGTGAATTTCGGGTCCGAGAAATCTTCTCCCCACAGCGTACTGTAATTCACATTTGCCTTGGTCAACGAGCCATTCAGGTTCAACATGCCTACCAATCCAGGCCATTGCCCAGACCAATTCGCAACGGTCAGAATCGGCCCGGTATGACCAATAAGCCCATGGAGTACATGATGGGAGTATTGCCAAACCGCCTCTGCAACGATGAGCTTTGCCTCGGGATGAATCCCAGAGAAGACATCCATTCCGGCCTTTTGTGAGTCGATGAAGCCGTGCTTTTTTGTTTTGTCAACCGAATGCGCGCGTTTGACTTTGTATCCGAGGGCCTCGATAGCCGACGTTAATTCAGCCTCCATCGCCTGCTGAGCGTCCCAGCACACCTGATTCGCTGACAATCGAAGGTCTCCGCTGGCAACCAAAATGACTTCATTTGCGTTCAGTTTTGGTAATGATTTCAAGCGAGGTGGCTCGAAGCGTGGCATACCGGGTTTTCCTTGCGGGCTTGCGAAATTGCGTTATAAATCGATTAATTCCCTACAAATAGGATAACCGATCGGCATTGAGTTGCAATCAATGCACCCGTAGACCGGCAAGTCGCGTTGTTGGAACGCCTTTCGCTTTTTCAGGAACGAAATAGAATGGTATTCGTTGCAAAATCAGCTGTTGTGCGACGTACTCAAGCTAAACTTGTCTGATTGGTATGCGCCGAACTCCGGACAGCGCCCAGTCGTACCATTCCGAGATATTACGCCGTCCTTGCTTTCAATCAGGATTCAAACATGTGTGGCATTGTAGGTTATGTAGGTCCCCGAATCGCGCAAGACTTCCTGCTGGAGGGATTGCAACGATTGGAATATCGCGGGTACGACAGCGCTGGGATCGCAACCATTGCCGAAGAAGGTTCGTTTGAGGTTCACAAATCGATCGGGCGGATTAAGTCACTCTCCGAGTTAGTTGTAAAAGCGCCATCGAGTTCTGGAATTGGAATCGGCCATACGCGTTGGGCGACGCACGGTGCCGCAACGATTGCAAACGCCCATCCACATCGTGGTGGTGACAATGATTTGGTATTGGCGCATAACGGCGTCATTGAAAATTACTTTGAACTTAAAACCAAGCTGGAAAAGTTGGGCTACCAGTTTGAATCAGAAACAGACACCGAAGTCGTCGCAAATCTAATCGTCGAATGTTTGAAAAAGAGACGCGCCAAAGTTTCCGAAGAAGATCGTGACGATCCTCAGTTGGCGGCCGATTCGATCAAGGACGCTGTTACCAAATTGCGTGGCACTTACGGCTTGGTCGTACTATTTCGCGATTGGCCCGAGACCATTTTTGCGGCACGGCTAGGAAGTCCGTTGGTGGTTGGAGTTGGCGACGGTGAGCATTTCGTTGCCAGCGACGCTTCTCCACTTGTTGGTTATACCGACCGCATCGTTTACCTGGCTGATCATCAGGTGGCCGTTGTTAATGCATCTTCGTTGGAGGTTTCGCATCGTGACCAGGGAGTGGTTGACCATGATGTTCAGGAATTGCAGATCGATGCCGGTGCAGTGGAATTAGAAGGATACGATCACTACATGCTCAAGGAAATCTTTGAGCAACCTGAGTCACTTCGAAATACGATTCGCGGTCGATTGAGCGATGATGATGCGACCTCCGTTTTAGGCGGTCTTCGTCTTACGCCACATCAATTGCGCCGTGTTAATCGTATTGTGTTGACGGCTTGCGGGACCAGTTGGCATTCAGCGCTGGTCGGTGAATACATGCTGGAAGAAATCGCTCAGATTCCAGTTGAAGTCGAATACGCCAGTGAGCTGCGCTATCGCAATCCGCCCATGGATGAGAATACGCTTGTGTTCGCGATTACGCAAAGCGGTGAGACGGCAGATACATTGGCGGCATTACGAGAAATGAAACGTAAGGGCCATCGCACACTTGCAATCTGCAATGTCGTTGGTAGCTCAATTGCTCAAGAATCCGAAGGAGGGATCTATTTACATGCCGGACCGGAAATCGGTGTGGCGTCAACAAAGGCCTACACATCCCAATGTTTGGCGCTGGCGATGTTGGCACTGCATTTTGGCAGACTTCGTCACATGAGCTACATCGATGGCAGAGCCATGATCGAGCAGATTCGCTCGGTTCCCGATGTCGTCGAGCAGGCATTGGATACGAACTTGCGAGTGAAAGAAATCGCTGAGAAGTACAAAGACTGCCAGAACTTCTTGTACCTCGGACGGCATTTCAATTTCCCAACTGCGCTTGAGGGTGCATTGAAGCTTAAAGAAATCAGCTACTTGCATGCTGAGGGGTATCCCGCGGCGGAAATGAAACATGGACCTATCGCTTTGGTTGACGAGAAAACGCCAAGTGTTTTCGTTATGCCAAAAGGATTCATCTACGACAAAGTGATGTCGAATCTGGAGGAGATCAAGGCACGAGGAGGTCCGGTAATCGCCATTGCTGCCGAAGGTGACAAGCGGATCGAAAGCGTTGCCGATGACGTGATTTACATTCCGCACATCCAGGAATTCCTGCAGCCAATCATTTCGATCATTCCATTGCAACTGCTTGCGTACCACATTGCGGTAATGCGAGGTTGTGACGTCGACAAGCCTCGAAATTTGGCCAAAAGCGTCACCGTGGAATAGATTGAACGTTTGGGTTCGTTCGGAATCGGTCGGCAACGACAACCAGCCGTTAAATCCAAATTTAGATGCTGGAATGCCGACAGTCCTATTCGAGAACTTCTATTGGGGCGCCTGCAAATAAGTTTATGAAAGTGAGCCTTTTCGTTGACTAATTCTGCACGTTGAAACCGTGTTACTCATGAAATTGAATTTTTGCATTTCGCTTGCCGCACTTTGCTTCATCGGTTGCAACGACAATTTTGTGGATCCATCTGTTGGCGACCGAACGTCGTCAATCACTAACTCGGTCGAGCCTAGTCGCTCGGATAACGCAAAATCGTTTGGTGAGTTTTCGTTCTCGATTCCCGACGGGTGGACTATCGTCGCGCCTGATCGTGACAAGACTAAGGCAATGCTTCTGCTCGATGGTACCAACTGGCAAAACGCAAAAGCGATGATCAAAGTGGACGTTGTTGTCCCCAAGGCGCCCTCGGCTACCAAAATTGCCGAAATGTTCGCCAGCAATGTCGGTGGAAACGTTTCGGAGGATTTCATGGAATTCGATGGCGAATCCGGAGTCTTGGTATCGACTACAAGCGTTGACCTCGCGACTCCTCGCAACATGTTTGTAATATTTCGTGACGGAAAGGCGTACTTGCTGATGGCCGGTGCAGCGTCGGATATTGACCTCAGTGATGCTGTCTCATCGATACGTAGTTCCTGGAAATGGACGGCAAAGGCACAGTAGCCAAACAACCAATGTGACGGGGCGATGATGTCGGTTTCGACGACAGGATTTTGATCGTGAATAATTGATTGGGCACTTCGGCATCGATGCTTCCATCGCCGACCGGTAATGAAGTAAACTATTTGGTCATCGATTCACACGAAATAAAGTCCCTCACCGCGACTCGCGTTTTGAGCAAAAGCTATTTCGAATGCGAAAAAAGCGCATTTCCAAACTTGAATTTTAACGTGCCAACCTGATGGAAACGTTCGAGCAAATCTTGGTTTCTTCCAGCAGCAATTCATATTCATGGATGTACCCCATGTCGATATGCTGTGGCGTTTGCCTTCTTGTTTTCATGAGTGTTATCAGAATTTGTTGGTTGCGCCGGCTTGCGAAAATTGTGGTGGTTTTGGGTTTCGCTATTCTTGCAACAGCTTCGTCGGGACAAGAGATACAGGAGAAATGGCGAATACGGCATGACTGGGCGGAAAATCATCCGGGGCAAATGTCGGAAGAAGCGTACAACGCTTTGACCGTTGATGGAGCGAATCTTTTACTTGGACCTTTTGTTTATGGCTTTGTAGCGTTGTGCATTTTCGTCGGTGTTGAGGCTGTTCTTAATGGGCTTAACTTCTTTTTGCGAAGCCGATACAAAGACACGTTTCAGAGCCCCAACGATACAATGTCTCAACCCGTTCGAGAATGATTTGCCGATTGGCGAGGGAGAAATCCCCATAACGCCACTCGAAACGAGATTTGGTGCCCCAAAGAATCGCACGTTGAGATGCCCCAGTGAACATTCCGCCATACGATAACAAGGAATACCGATTTCGAGAAACTGATTCCTCTGCACGCGACGGTAGAGAGCGGGCCGCGTCACTTCTCGGACTCGCTGAAGCTCCAGGTAGCGACGGATTACAGTTTGATCTTTCGTTTTTCAGCGGAGGTATTGGAGTTTGCGATAAACACGCAATCGCAATGAATGCTGACTCAACGGTGTGGGCTGCTGTGATCAAGCATCTCTCTGCAATGGTACCAAGTGAATTAGCAAGTGACGATGGTTGGTCTGACGAATTCATTTGGCTGATCGCACGGGAAGAACTCGTGCGATCACTCGATGAGTCCGTCGTTGCATTCATCAATGAGGAACGCCGGGATTTTCAGGACGTTTGCACGTCGAGCGATACGGTAATGTTTCGGAATTGCAGCAACGTCAATGATTGGGCTGTGATATGGGGTTTTCAGAACCGCCTGAACTTCCTGGCATTCAGCCAAGGATAATGCAAAATAGCTAAAACTGGCGAAGTTCTGGTTGAAACCCTAAAGGAAAACTCAGGCCGCATCACATTCTCTTAATAACGACTTTAGAAATCCCTCGGCAATCGATCTTGGAGAATTTTTCGAATCTTCTTGAGTCGATGTTCGACAATATTTGTCGTCGTCGTGATTCCGGTGATCACCTCTGATGCATCTGCAATTCACGCGCCGTCATTCCGGTCAAGTACCAAACCGAATGCCAATTGGTGTGATTCAGGAATAAGTCCAGCCATTACTTCAAAGCGATCGAGTTGCTCGCGACTGAAATCCACCTGAATCCATTCGATCGCCTGCTCTCGCGACATTTTCGCAAGCTGTTCCAAGATATGTTCCAGCGACGGAGGGCTATCCACACCCTCAAGTTCGCGATGTCTTTGTTTGCTTCGTGGGAGGTTATCAACGATCTCGTAACTATCGTTTGACTCATATAGCGGGCTCTCTCGCCTTACATCCCTTCCCGCCCCCAGGTTTTTGTTGATTGCGTCAACGACTTTGTTTTGGATCAATTTGAGCACAATCAGTCGGATTTCATCACCATCAAAATCTTTGTAACGATTGGCTGCCAGAAAAATACTCTTCATTGCCGATTGCGCAATATCGCTCAGGCCCAATCTCGAATTGAGAAGTTTCAGTTTGTCCGAGTACTTTCCAACAACCAACCGATGCAAGACAAAACGCACGAGGTTTTTGGCCGTTTCGTTCGAGCTGTTGGGATCATTCAATCGATCGAATATCTGATCGAAATCGGTTCCATGCGATGATTCGCCGTCAAATGAAGTTGATCTCAATTTGTCCATCGCTTTTATCGTCCCATCAGATTTTCTATAGGCTCTACGGATTCGACGACGGCAATTTTACCATCCTTTCCAAATCGGCTACACAATATTTCCAAATTACCTCGTCCATTTATACGGCAAGAACAAGTCATGTCTTGAGGAATGGGTTGATCCAAACGCACGTTAACGGAATTCCATTCATTCATATCATACCATTTACAAATAACTTCCTGACCGTTGCAATCGCAAAACCATATCCGGTCCTTGGAGTCGATCCTTGGGCTGATTCGAGCCGAAGTTCGAACTGGAATAGTCGTAAGCAATTCCCAATCTCCCTCTTTTACTCTTTCATACAGTCTATTCGTCAGATGATTCCATGCCAGAATTCGACCGTTGCTGGTTTCGAAAAGTAGGTATCCCGGTACGTTCCAATGCGGTTCAATTTCCATCGATTCCGGCGACTCGGGGCGTTGCGTTGCAAATAGCGACGGCGCATCGGAACCTTGGCCGTGCAATGGCGTCAGAAGAAATTGAATATTGCCATCTGGCGCGTCGTAATACGACAATTGCCGCCCGGCTGCATATTTAACGCGATCGAGTGGCCACTCTACCGGTAGCGTTGGGCGAGTCGATCGGACAAGCGTCTGAAGATCATAATCAAAATGTAAAATTGTGTGCGGACGACCGTCTTGCCCGAAATATACTTTGTGAGCAAAGCCCATGTTGCCGCTGGACTGGACTATTTCAGAAGGCCAAATGCCACCATCCTCAGGTTCATACGCAATCAAGACTCGGCCATTGTAACTACCTTCTTGCCCCTGGCGTATAACGGCGACCAGTTTATTGCTGGGAGCAACGGTCAAGTAGGTCGCCCAATTGGGCCCTTCACCTTCGCCTTCAAAACGGAGTAACTCGGTTCTCCAAATCCCATCTCGTTTTCGCAAAAGATAACATTTATCATTTGGCCCTTTGGTGGCCAAGGAACCAGACAAAAATGCTGATAATGTATTGCCGTTGATATCGACTAAATCATGTACAACATTGGCCGTCGCAGGAGACAGGTATCTTCCTTCAATTTCTCCAACTGGCCAATGGACGACACCATCCAGAGTTCCACGATTGTGACTGACGTTCGAGCCCTCCACTGCCCCAAACGCCAATTGGCCATCAAAATCTGCAATGAGCAACGATGAAGTCTCTGCATCAACAGCAATAGAATGGCTTTCTTTCAACGGCGAATTCATTCGATGAATTTGAAACAAGAATTCCGATTCCACAATATGAATCTCATCATTTGCAAGCAAGCTGACAAGTCGACGGGAATCAGGCGTTGCTTTCAGATCTCTGCATTCAACGGCCTTGTACATGAGGTCGAAGTGCACGTCGCGATGGGTGTCATCGTCTTGAACTTCGTTGGCCCCAGTACCCGTCAATGAACTACAGAACATCCTCTTTTCAACGACTGGACTAAAACAGATCGCTGTACCACCTTTGCCTGCAATAGATGTGGTTGCAAGCTTCATTCTCTTGAAGGTGTCCGTCGCAATCACTTCGAACCGTTGGTAGCGACCATATGCTCCGATGTACTCGCCGGAATTGCTAAACGCAACGCGACCAGTCTTTATGGCGAGATTGTCATTTTCTGGAAACCCTTCCTTCGAATCTTGGTCTTCGCTTCCCTTTGCAAAGTAGTGAGTATGCAAGAGCTTTCCGGTGCTAAAACTAAATACTTGAAGTCGGGCTTCGGCATCGACGGCCGCAGCCATATTTCGTTGTTCATGAACAGCAACGCTGATGAGATTTGCCGGTGCTTTGATTCGACGAATCTCTCGAATCTCACTTCCGGAACACCTCCAAACCTTTATGAATTGGTCGTTGCCGACAGTAACGGCATCGCCGTTCTCAAGTACCGCCAGTCCCTCTCTTCCTCCGACATGAATTCCGTTCACTTCAGCCAAAATTCTGTCTTGATAGGCATCAATCAACCGGAGATCTCCTTCGCGATTCAACGACCAGAACTGACCGCGTTTATTGGGATGGCGCTCCAATTGTGGATACGGACCCAAATTTGTCGTTAATACCGACCAGGGCGATTTGGATTTCGTTTGATCGATCGAAAAAACCTTTACCGTGCCAATCCTACTGACGGCCATCCACTGATCCGCAATTGATTCCAAAAATATCTCGTTCCGTTTTTCGAAATCTGAAAT
>JAWKTO010000006.1:0-481747 GCA_041399045.1 Pirellulaceae bacterium
CATAGAAGTTACTGAAAACCGCTGACGCAATCCCCAGCGGCGCGGCGATGATGACTGAGCCAAGACTCGTCAGAAGCGTGGCGACAATCATCGGCGTGAAATTGAACTCTCCAGACAGAGGATGCCAGCTGATGTCCGTAAAGAATCGGAAGAGCCCAATTTGCCGAAGTGCGGGGATTGATTCCCGTACGAGAAAGGCAAGAACAAGAAGTACGATAGCCGCCGAGCCAAGAGCCAGTGTGCGACATACAATCTTGAGTAGAAGATCACTGCGCAACATCTGCCTCAATCGCAACTGGCACGAAATATTGTGACTTGACCAGATCATGCACGTCCGATGACTGACAGTAGCGGATAAATTCCGTAGCCAATGGCGAAGGGGAATCGGTCGTTATCAGATTCAAGGGTCGGCTCATTGGAAAGGCGCCACTTGCCACATTCGCAGTACTCGCGTCAATGCCGCCAAGAGGTAACAAGCGAATCGGCACTCCGGCTTCGATGTCGGCCTCGGCTGTCCCAATCGAGACGTAACCGATGGAGCCCTCGGCACCGGACACGGTCTTCACGCCATGCTCGTTGTCTCCGACGATGACATCCGCCTTGACGGTCGGGTTCTCGATGTCGAAGTGTTGAAGAAACACCTCGAGCGTCGCTCGTCCCTCGGCCTTGTGGACTACCAAGATTTCCCGATCTTCGCCGCCAACTTCCTTCCAGTTGTTCACTCGGTCCTGGTAGATCGCAATGATCTGATCCGTGCTCAATTCACGGATCGGGTTGGACTGGTGAACGATTAGCCCAACTCCGTCTGCCGCAATCTGATGCGAAACCAGATCGCCTTCGTCAGGCTTGAGCGCCCGACTGGCCATGCCGATGTCGGCCACTCCCATGCGAGCATCCGCAACTCCTTTTCCCGATCCGCCGGTTTGTACATCGATGCGGACACCGGGATGCAGTTTTTCAAAACGCTTCGCAATCTCCGTAGCCAATGGAGCAACTGTACTTGAACCCGTCAGCGTTAGACGCCCTTCGAGGCGATCGCCGCCATTCTGGGCCTGCCCTCCAGGTTTCGCTGGCCCGCACCCAACGATTGAAATCCCGATGAGGATCGAAGCTAGTAGAAGAAGATGAGTCTTCATTACGTGAATCCTTGAAATAAAGTGAACTCGCTGGGCGGCAATGCTCTACCCGTGCAAATCGGCGACTAAATTGCCGCCTAGTTCGCTGCAGTCTCGGCTGGATATTGTTTCAGGGACGCGTACTCTTTCCAGGATCCTTCATATAGCCGAACGTTCGGGTACTTGGCGACGTGCGCCAAGTAGAACCGAAGCAGGCTGCCTTCCCGCGAGGTCCCGCAGTAAACAATAATCTGCTTGTCCGCTGTCAAACCTGCCGCTTCGAGTTCGTCTTTGACGCTGTCAAATGAGAGAAACTTGTGCGTGTTGTCCTCCTCCATCAACCGCGCCCAGTGGAAGCTGATCGCGCCCGGGATATGTCCCTTTCGCACCCAGATGTCATCTTCTCCGATGTACTCGTTGTGGGGACGGGCATCGACGAGAACGACGCCAGGACGATCCTTCTTTTGCAACAGCTCATCGAGGTCGATTCCGATTTCCGTGTTCATTTCAACAGGCAAGTTTCCGGTAGGATTGCCGAAGTACTCCTGAGTGGTAGACAACTCCTGCTTCTGCCATTCGGCCAATCCACCATCGACAATTCGGATGTTTTTGACACCGAATTTTTCTAGGACGTAAGCTACCATCGATGTGCTGAGGATTTCATCGTTCGGCAAGACGTCACCAGTCGCATAAATAAGGTGCGTCCGATCATTATCGACTCCGGCTCGAACAAGCAGCGCTTTAGTGAGTTCGTTGGGAAGGTATTGAACCGGGACTCCACGATCCGTCCCTCGAAGCGTATCAAAGTTGATGTGGTGGGCGGTGGGCAAGTGTGATCGAAAATAGTCCTTGTATCCGCCTCGTGTATCCAGCACGATTGGACGTTGCGCTATATCCGAACTATTGATAAGAGAGTTGGCCTCAATGGGGCCAATGATGTTGATTTGCCCAACTGCCGAAGATTGGATCGTCGCAAAAAAAGTCAGGAGCAATGCGTGCACGAAAAACTTCATGGGGGTCATCCAATGGCAAAATATTAATTTCGATTCGTGGTTACGTGAATGAAAGGGTACAGCAACCCAAGTCGATTGCCTTTCCTTTTCGACGACTGAGCAATTCTGCAGTGAGCGAGTAACAAACATATCTTCCCTCGCGATTCGCTGTCACGATATTCGCTTCGCGAAGTGCCTTCAGGTGGTGCGAAAGCAGTGTTGGTTCAACGCCAAGTCGCTCATTGATCTCGGATACGGTCCGCGGTCCATCAAGCAATTGTTCGACAACAGCCAATCGAGTTTCATCAGCCAGAACTTTCAAAATGCTGGCGCACGAAATTTCACTTTCCGAGTCTTGTCCGAGAATATTAAATGCTGGTTTCATCGCTATTACTTGATTGAATGCGGCGTCAATTGAATGTCCATTCAAGCATTGTATTTAAACGGTGTCAACAAGAGGGAATCGCGTTCGTTCGTCGGGAACATGTTCTGCTCGCAAAAACGGGGAATAATCCGCGTCACAAAACCCCTAATTGCTGTCATCAATAATTGAAACTAAGCAATCGAACCTATTTTTTGCGGTAGGGCTACGCTCCCTTGGCAACGGCATAGATAACCCATGGGCGAGTTCCTTCGTTGGCAACTCGGACAATCACTGGTCCATGGAATCCACAAATGCCCAACAGCTCTTTCACCGATCTCGCACCAAACGGACGTCGGAAACGAGTCGCTGAAATCCTGGGAATTGGTGTTCATCGAGTACTGGAACAAAAAGCAGAAAACTCTCGCAACTCTCCCGAAACATGCCTTGATGTTCCCTCCGATCTGAGGCTCTCTGTGCCGGAAGCGAGTTCAACAGCATTGCCGGGCCAAACGCTCAGCCGGGTCTTCGCAACAACAGCGGCGTTCTGATCAGCCGAGTCAACAAGGAAATTTCGGTTGCTCAATTGGAGCGCGGAATGGTTGACTTTGTCGACAACATTATCAATCAATACTGGCAACTTTATTTTGCGTACAAGAACCTGGATGCCATTCATAAGGCATTTGACAGTGCCCAAGCAACATGGGAAATGACAAAAGCGCGGTATGACAATGAGTCGCCGGGTTGAAATACGCGAACAGCAGCAGCGATTGAAACGAAGACAATGATCGTGCAATACCAGTCCATTCAATCACATACGGGAACTGTTTGTCATTCTAAATTGCGTAAGCCGTAAAGGGCGTTTTTCTCTGGTCGTGATTCCCGAAATAACCTGACCAACCAGTCAGTCAAAATAAAAGCTGCCATCAGAAACATGGTCAGCTTGCTCCGACCGCTTTCAATTGGCGCACCTCCTGCGCGTATCAAGATGGCCAGTACAGGTCAATCGCATGAAGCGAACGGAATGAATTTTATGTTCGTAGATGGTTCGGATCAAATTTTTTTGGTCTTCAGGAAGAACCATCACGAGGTAATCATGATGTCAGACGCGGAGATAGCGGCAGTTGCTACCAAACAAAATGCCGATGAGATACGTACAGTCTTTGCGAGCGTAGAAGACCCTCGAAGTCGCAAGTCAACTCACAACTTGATTGACATGCTTTTCATCGCTCTTTGCGCCGCGATCTGCGGCTGTGATTCATGGACTGATGTCGAGGCGTTTGCAAAGAGAAACTCCAATGGTTCCGTAAATTTCTTGCCCTGGAGAACGGCGTTCCTTCTCATGACACGTTCTCACGCATCTTCAATATGCTCAACGAAGATCAGCTTTGCAGCGTTGACTCGGTGGCTATGTCTATTAGGCAAAGATTCCGATGGGCAACACATTGCGATAGACGGAAAGTCACTAAGGCGATCTTTGATTCTGCCAGCGGAACATCAATGTTGCACTTGGTTAACGCATGGGCGACCGAACAAGGCATCTGTTTTGGTCAACAGTCTGTCGACGACGAATCCAATGAAATTTCGGCAGTGCCCAAACTACTGGAGATGATTCGCGTCAACGGCGCAGTCATTTCCCTCGATGCATTCATTGTCAGCAAAACGGCTCAATCGATCATTGATAAAGGCGGCGACTATGTGATTGCCGTGAAGCGAAATCAACCGAACCTGGCCGAGTCAGTTCTGGATGCTTTCATTGCGGCTGAAGAATCGAGAAAGCAGCTAAATCAACGGGCTTACGGACCAAAGGTCGACAAGTCTTGCATTAAGTCGGGCAGAAAAAACCGGATCGCAAGAACTTACAAGGTAATGCCGGTTCCGGATTCGTTGAAAACGGCATTCCCTGGTATTCGCAGCATTGCGGAGTGTGTACCGCGAGCAAGAGCGACCTCAAAGGACGGGTCGGTGAAAAGAAACCGAATCCATCTCTTTCTTTGTCAGCAGCATGCGACCGGTGGTGCGATCATGTACGTGTTATTCGAGGGCACTGGAAAAGTTGAAAATCAACTGCACTGGAGTCTTGATGTCACCTTCAGCGAAGACCAAAAACGAAATCGAAAAAATAATGGCTGCTATCGCCGGCTTTATCAATCGATTAGCGGCTTCTATCCTGCAACAGGACACTTCGATCAAAAAGACAAGCTTGAGATGCAAACGAAAGGTCTGCGGATGGAGTTCTCAAGCTCTCGAAGCCGTTATCGCCAATTTTTCCCAGTGATTTAGACTATCCTTCATGCGATTGACCTGATGGCCAGTATGATCGCCGAGTAAATTGATTGGCGAAAGTAGACGGATGCGAAAGGTGTATTGAACTTCATATTAGAAGCAATTCCTTCCAGAAAGTCGGCGGCCAATCAAATGCCATACGGCAAGTAGTCCAATTGCCAACACGCTACCCGTGTCGAACAAACCCCAACCAGGCGGATTCATCACAAACGCACTGATCGCGAACCAAATCGTTACAAGGCTCAGAACAACTTGATCGCCCGCGAATCGGGTTCGAACTGAATTGTCGGTTTTCATAATGATCGATGCTCCGAGTTGTAAACAAAGAACTCACAATGGCAAGTCTTGTAACAAGTCCAGAATCTCCGTTCGGTATTTCTTTAGTACAGCACGGCCTTTTCGTGTGATTTCATAAATGGTTTGTGGACGATTGCCGTTGAATTGTTTGAGAACGGTAACAAGTCCCTTTTCCTCCATTCGCGACATCTGGACCGATAGGTTACCGCGACTCAATTCAGTTGAGTTCAACAGGAATACAAAGTCTGCTGTTTTGATACTCGCCAAATGCGACAACACCACCAGCCGCGCGGGCTCGTGAATAAATTGCAATAGTTCATCGGCAAATAAAGGCACAGACGTCAATGAATGGCTAATGGAAAACGAGTAATAAAACGAACAAGAATCCACGTCCCGCATGTGATCATCACAATGCCGCCAAAGATCATGCTCCAACCTGGATCCCATTCGCGGATCGATGCTTCAACCCCGGCAACCAAGAACACCATGGAATACCAAATAAACCGCTTCAGCGCAGTCAACGCTGCCGTAGCAATTGCTAATACCGCCATCAGTACTGCAGGAATCATGGTTGCAAATTTAGCCGCGAAATTGGTTGCAGGGAGCCCGTCCTTAATAATCGCAAACAGGAATACAGTAAGCAACACGCCGACACCGACAAAACACCACTGGAGCAAGAAACGCCTGTCTCCCCGCTGTTTTTCATTTGAGAATTCGACGTGACCAAGCCGAACTTCGGTGAAGTTTCTTCGTAAAAATGTCCAAAACGGTAACAAAATGCATGGCACCATTGGCCCCAATGCAATCAAACCTGCGACCCACGTGACTCCAATTAGTACCACACCAATACCAGACAGCAAATCCAGAATTCCATCGTCCCAATACAAACGAGTCATTCGATTTTCAGGATTGTTCTTCATTGTTTGCACCACCATTTACAACTTTCGATCTGGCTTGAAAATCAAATCACTGTAGCAATTTGTTAGCAGCATCAAGCCAACGTTTCGCCTCACTTGTGACGGTTGTTGGCGTCCAGTTGCGATCGTTCATAAAACGAGTTTGTCGTGTAGATTAGTTTACGGCATAAACCAAAAAGGTCAAGAGATTTTCCGGGCTGGGCTTTTGAACATCGACCAGCATGGAAATGGGGTTTTATTTTTCAGTCGATGGAACGGAAAGGCGATCGATCCAACCCTCGAAATCGTCCCTCTCACGCAGATTCAAGAAAGCGTCGGAGTCGAGCATTGCCAGATTTCGTTGATGATTAAAAAAGCCGGCGTTTGCGGCGGCCTCGAGTGAATCCATTGCTTTTAACTCCCATTCGACTGGGGACAGTTCTTCCAATGGAGCGAAAGTACCACTTTTCAAATCGACTTGTGCGACTAGCAAGGCATTGACCTCAGCAACGAGGATGTTGTGGTCTTCGGCTTCCATTTGGTCCAGCGCCTTTGCAATCAGCGAACACGCCTGACCGCAATAGAATGCTCCCTTCGGGTCCACGACTTCGCTCGAATCGTTTTGATAAACCATTCCGATGGCTTGGGCCAGTTCACCATTTTTAGTTAATGTTGCTGCCAGTCTCATTTTCACCGCTGTTTGTTGACCCGGTGGGCAATTCAACAACATCTCGTTCCAGTCAGAGATCGACTCAGAATATCGATCAAGGCCATCGAATGCTGATGCCCTATTCCAAAGTGCCTGACGATGCAAATAGATAACTTGAGGGTTGTCGGGCTGTTGTTGCAAAAGGTCGGCAAGTTCGTCCAACGCTTTGTTGGCGTAATCAAGTGCCATGGGATGATCCCCGGACGACTCGGTGATTCCGGCTAGATTGACATTGCAAGATATAAGTCCACGTAGATTGGTCACACTGTTTGGTGTTTCATCGAGAAGTTCTTGGAAAATTTCTCGTACGGCAAGAAATCGCTCCTTTGCTTCCGGCAAACGTCCCAATTTGTCGGCGAGTACGGTGCCGTAATTGCTGCTGACACTAGCCAAGTCACTCTTGACTTCGGCGGCATTAGAATCCAGCTCAATTGCTTGCTTCAATGCTGCCTCAGCCGCTTCAAATTCCGTGCAGGCAGTTTCCAATGCACCGGTCTCTGCAAGCGCGATGGCAAATGCAGTCGAAACGTTAGCTTTTTGGCGATGATAAACACTCGTATTTGGAAAAACGATTGTGAGACCCTCGTATATGTTTCTTGCCTCTTGCAAACCGTCGATCGCTTCGGAAAATCCACCGCGCATCAATTGATACCGCGCACGGTTGTAGAGACATTTGGCCAGTCCGTCCTGATCAGAAAAATTTGCTCGATCATGTGCCAGAATCGCTTTGGCAGCCGCCACGTTGTCAATTGCCAGTTGTTCCGCAGCAGGCACCTGCCCCATTGACCTTTGCACAACGGCAAGGTTTTGTCTCGACTCAATCAACTGCCTGGCAAACTCCGCCGAATCAGGACTGCTGACAGTTAATTCTTCGCCCAGTTTTACCGCACGTTGCAAGTGAGACTTCGCGAGTTCGGGTTGACGAGTTTCATGTAAGACGCGTCCTAGTTGGCTCAACAATTGAGCGTAGGTTGAAACAGTGGATTGATATTCGTTAGATCCTGTAATGAATGGATCAAGAGCCGCGAGTCCAGATTCCAATGCGATGGTTGCCTCGTCCAAGTTGCCCAACTCAAACTGGACTGCAGCGATTCGCCTCAGAATTTGACAGTGAGCGACAGCCGAATCGGAATCGTCAATTTTTTGATTTACCAGTTGGTGCAACTGAAGACTTGATTGAAAGTGATTCAATGCTTGTCCCGGTTGTCCCATTTCACGCAGGATCTGTCCAATCGCGGAATGAGTTTCAGCCATTTCCAAT
Source organism: Pirellulaceae bacterium (assembly GCA_041399045.1). Lineage (GTDB taxonomy): Bacteria > Planctomycetota > Planctomycetia > Pirellulales > Pirellulaceae > BJ22. The sequence goes on from JAWKTO010000006.1 coordinate 7,918, forward strand.
CGCAACTGATCATCGTCTTCATTTTCGGCCAGGAATTGTTGGTAGTAACTTAATGCCTGTTCATAAAGCTCTTGCCGAAGCAATGTCAGGCCGGGAGCATCGAACAACTGGTTGTCAGCGACTTTGGAATAGTATTGATCGACCGCATCTTTCGCCTGTTGATATCGACGTTGCGTCTCGGCACGTTGTGCTTCGGCGTCTTGTTTCGCCTCACTTTCACGGGATAGCGCCTTGGTTGTTTGCCACCAACCAATCGACGATGCGATAAGCCCAAATATCAAGAACAATGTTGCAGCAGCCGATACAGCCGCCAAAACGGGATTGCGTCGACTCCATCGAATCAGGCGTCGATAGCGTCCGATCGGACGCGCGCGTGTGGGGAGTCCATTGAGGTAGTTTTCCAGATCTCTTTGAAATTCGTGTGCGCTGGAGTAACGATGGTCCGGGGACTTTTCGAGAGATTTCAAACAAATCGCCTGAAGGTCTAACGGTATCTGCTGATTCAGCAACTTGGGTGGTTTTGGTTCTCGATGCCGAACGGCGTCAAGCAATTCAATAGGAGAACCTGCGCTAAATGGTGGTTGCCCGGTGAGCAAAAAGTAAAGAACTGTTCCTAACCCATAAACATCGGTTCGAAAATCAATAAGTTCACGATTTCCAGTTGCTTGTTCGGGCGACATGAAAGCAGGCGTCCCAAGTATGTCAGTGTTTGCGGACAGTTCATCGCCGATTTCCTCGAGACGTTGTGCCAATCCGAAATCAGTCACTTTGGGTACTTCCCCATCCATCAATATGTTGGCGGGTTTCAAATCTCGATGAAGGATCCCTCGGCTATGTGCATGCTGAATCGCATCGGCAATTTGGACCATGATTTGAGCTGCCGATTTTGAGTCGAAACTGCGATCTCGGGTCCACCGATTCAGATTTGGTCCATCAATCAGTTCCGTGGCCATGAAACAAATTGGGCCTTGTTTGCCGACCTCGTACACGGCAACGATATTTGGATGGGAAAGACAAGCGGCTGCGCGACCCTCTCGCAAAAATCGCTTTCGCAAAGTCGACGATAAAAGCGCTTCGGGTTTGGGAATCTTGATCGCAACTCGTCGTTCCAGTTGCGAATCATAAGCCGCGTAAATGACTCCAAACCCACCTTTCCCAATCAACTCCTGAATCTGAAATCGACCGAGTTGAACAACTGACAAGTTGCTGGCGGTCGTCGGAAGTGTCGCCTCGGTTTCACCCTCAGATGATGTCGTCACATCAATCGATGGCAGTTCCGCAGGTGTATCATTCATCGAAGTGGGTGCCGTATCAACGGCGTTCAACTTTTGAGGCAAGTGCAATTTATCGGGTTGGGTTTCGGCTTCAGTGCCATCGGGGACGAGCAACGTAGGATCAATCTGCCGAACTTGTTCCATAAACGCCAATAATTCGGTGAGGGATTCTGTGCCAGCATTCTGGCCTGTGCTGGGAGCCGGAGTTTCTCCCATTTTGATTTTTTCATGGAGCTCGACCAAGCGTCGCGCAAAGTCCTGTTCCGATTCGTTTGGCAGTTTTTCTCGATCGTTCATTGGCCTTTCCTGCCGAAGGGGTCCAGAACAAAATCATTTTTCTCGCAAGGCGGCTGCGAACAAAGATTTCCCCGTCACTAGACGGGTTTAAGAGCCCCATCCAGACGCGGAAAATTCAGTTCCACGTTGGATTAATGAAATATTTTTGATCATTATCTTTTTTGGCAGGTCAACTGTCCGTTTCGATCCCAATGGAGTCGAGACCCGGAAAACGGCTTTTGACCACGCTCGCAAGGTTTTTGATTGCCCGCGCCCAGAGTTTTCTGGCGCCATCTTCGGTCAAACCTAGTTGGTTTGCGATTTCAACGAACCCCAATTGTTCCCAGTTACGCATTCTGATGATCTGCCGGTGATTGTCGGGGAGGCAGGCAATTGCTTGTTGCAACAATACCGTTTTTTCCTGATTGGCCGTTGCCGTCGAGGGAGATTCCGTCGAATCGGAAACTGTTTGAACCAGGCGTGAGTCAAGCTTGATGTCTTTTCCGGAATTCCTTTTAGCCGCCTGCAAGTACTTTCGCCGCGCATCGATCAAGTTGTTTTTCAAAATCGTTTTTACCCAACTCCGCAATGCTTCCACAGATTCGCCACGAAACTGCGGAAGATTTTTTTGCGCTGCGAACAGGGCACTTTGTACTAAATCCGATGGAGCGATTTTCCCTTGGAGTTCGCGGTCGAAATGTTGGTTTGCAATCAGCAGAAGGTATGGACGCAACCCTTCGACCAGTTCATTGACTGCAGCTTCGTCGCCGTCTACTGCCCGTTTCAGCAAACGGTCGAACGAATCCTCGGCGAGGTGCGCGGCATCACTGGGGAAATTTTTCGACATGACCTCACTTTATCAGCTTTGTCGCCGCAAATACAGAAAATCAATGTCTGAAAACAAAATTGCTCTCCGTCCAGTGGTTTGAAATCTCAAAGGATTCACCCAGTGGAGAGAAAGAATCATGAAAGGCCGCAGAATTTTTTCCGTAGCGGTAGTTGGTTTCGCATTCCTGACGCCCGTCGCAATTACTTTTGGCCAGGGACGAAATGAGACAATCGCGGAAAGCGGCCAAGCCGCGCCCGATGGAAATGGATTTTTTTCAAGTTTTTTTGTTCCGGTGCTCAACGATTCAGGCGAGTTGGCATTTGCTGGTCTATTAAATGGAACGGCCGGAGGTGACACCGATGGAAATGGAATTTTCAGGGGAAGCGGCGGAAGCACAACCCAAGTGGCTCGGGCGGGACAGGTCGCTCCAGATGGTAACGGCACCTTCGAAACCTTTAGCGCTGTTCCGTCCATTAACAATTCCGGCCAAACCGGATTCATCGGCGTCCTTTCAGGGACAAGCGGAGGGTTTAGTGACAACCTGGGAATATTTATGGGTGACGACGGAAACGTTTCACAGATCGCCCGTAAGGGACAAGACGCACCAGATTCTAACGGAGTGTTTTTGAGTTTTGGCTCCCCGGTTTTGAACGATTTCGGGGCGGCAGCGTTTAGAGGTTCGCTCAGCGAAACAAGTGGAGGATTTTCGGATGATCAAGGAATCTTTTCTGGAAATGGCGGCAATATTTCCCAAATCGTCCGCGAAGGTCAACTGGCACCGGATGCTAATGGAACGTTTCTTAGTTTCACAAACCCTGTCATCAACAACTCTGGTCAGACTGCGTTTCGCGCAACGCTGACTGGGACGAGTGGAAATTCGACCGACTCGGTTGGAATCTTTCGGGGAAGCGGAGGGAATCTAACACAAATTGCACGGGCAGGCCAAGGCGCCCCCGACGCAAACGGAGTTTTCTCCAGCCTCAACAACGCCGTATTGAATGACTCCGGGCAAGTGGCTTTTATCGCGGACTTTGTCAACACGAACGGCGGAACAAATGATGATTCCGGAATTTTCCGCGGAAGTGGTGGAGGCCTCACGCAAATTGTTCGCAAAGGTCAGGTCGCACCAGATGGAAATGGTACGTTCGTAGATTTGCGCAGTCCTTCAATCAACACCTCCGGCCAAGTTGCCTTTTTGGGATACTTTTCTGGAACCTCAGGAGGACTCACCGACGAACGTGGTGTTTTTCGTGGTAGCGGTGGAAGCCTCACGCAAATCGCGCGATCAGGAAAGTTTGCGCCTAATGGAAACGGTACGTTTTCCAATTTTGGCGACACGACAATCAATGACGCTGGGCAGGTAGCTTTTATCGCAACCCTAGGCAACACCAGCGGAGGAATTGCCGACGACACCGGCATTTTCATCGGAGACGGAAGCGATTTGTTGAAGGTAGCTCGAGAAGGAGATTCACTGGCGGGAAATACCATCGTATACCTCTCAATGCAGACATCCGCCGCTTTGAACTCGTTTGGACAGATCGCATATCTTGCGACACTTAACAACGGCGAGCAGATAGTCAGTCGCTGGACGCCCGACCTTCATTGGCGCACCGACAACAGCGGAAACTGGGGAGATCGATCCAACTGGACTTTGAGCCTCGATCCAGCGCATGTCCACGATGTGTTCATTGATCCGGATGCAAGCCTGATCGTCAACGGCCCGACCACCGACACGACTGTCCGCAGGTTGTTTGTTGGTACTGACGGCGTGAATGCTTCGCAAGGGCTGGCGACGTTGAACCTGCAGCAGGGTCGAACCATCAATGTCAGCGATGTGATGATCATCGGTGCCAACGGCACGTTGACGGGTGACGGGCGCGTTACTGGCACGCCTGGCGTGATTAACGACGGTCGAATTATTGCCGACAACATCATCATTGACGGTCCGATCAATTCACTGACCAACGGGGGCGTGATCGAAGGCAACGGGCGAGTTCACGCCGACATCTTTAATGTCAATGGCGGCAGCATTCGTGCAAACAACGGAAACGTCTTGAGCTTGACGGGGCCTTCGCTGGCCAACTCGGGACTGATTGAAGTCCTGGGAGGTGAGCTACAGATTTCTGCGACCGTTCAAAACGACGCTTCGTCAGGGCTGATCGTCGGACGGGATGCAACGATGCGCTTTAACGGCGGCTTGAACAATTCGGGCGCAATGGCATTCAGCTTCGGCAATTCCGAAGTGTTCGGTGACATCAACAATACGGGCGTGATCAGTATCGACGGTGGCAGCGAAGTCACTTTCTTCGACGACATCACCCAGAACGGCTCCTTTGAAGTTGTCGCAACTGGTTCACGAATCAGTTCGGCTGTTGTACTGGGTGACTTCAGCGGCTCGGGTGGATTCACCGGCGGCGGAGACGTTTTCTTGCTGGGTGATCTTCGTCCCGGCAATTCTCCGGACAGCGTGCTGTACGACGGCAACCTGTTCCTCGGTTCTTCCACAGGTACGTATATCGAACTGGGAGGGGTGGACATTGGTGATTTCGACCAGATGCTCGTCAGCGGCGATCTGAATCTGGCCGGCGATTTGTTTGTCTCGCTGATCGATGGGCATACGCTGGGCGCCAACCAGTTCTATATGATCGGTGACGTCGGCGGGAATCTGTTGGGACAATTCAGCGGACTTGGCGAAGGCTCGCTGGTCGGCACCTTTGGCGGGCGTGACCTGTTTATCACTTACGGTGCAGGCGATGGCAATGACATTGGATTGTTCACTGCTGTACCAGAACCTAACTCGGCGATTTTTGTTGCACTGCTTGGTCTGGCCGTTTTGCGCCAGAGGCGCCCCAAGCACTTATCAGGCTTTGATCATTGAGAGCATGTTCGTCTGCTACCGCTCCACGCGGAACACGTTACTAACGGCATTCTATTCCATAGCTTTTTTTAACCGGAGTGAATTATGAAACAAATTTGTTGTGGTTTGATTTCGTTAGCTGCTTTGTTTTGAGTTTGGCTGGCAGACGGCGACCATCCCCGAACCGTCAATGGCAACGATGTTGACATCGATCGCTATTTTATTTTCTGTTCGTGCGAGAAAAAGGTTATACACGTCGCCCAAGTGTAATTGAAAATTCGGATGTGAATGAAACGTTTCCGGGAACCGTTTTTTGTTTTCGACGTTCAACGAACCTTCACTTTTATAATCGAGATTTGAAATGAATTTACCGCAATTTCTGTTAGGCTTGGTGTTTTGTACACTAGGAATTCAATGTGCTACGGCCGATCTGGTGGAGACGTTTTCCGGAACAGGTCCCTACTCGACAACGAATACGGGATTGTCTGGTTTTGAAAATCCAGGCTGGGCTCAATTGGGCAATGCGGGAGCTTTCTCAACGAACTCCAGCGGCGATCAGGTTTTTGCGATCAATACCCCACCACAAACCGGCGAGGACGGTTTCCGTCGAAACGTTGGAACGACCGCGTTCAGTTCGGTGCTTGAAGTTGTAAACCTGGATTTCGATTCTGGAGGAAGTTCCTATGGCGCTGGCGTGGGGCTTTTTGCATCAGAAAACGTCAATGGTACTGGTGTTTATGGTTCGGCAGGCATTGGAATTTACGAGTTGAACGGTGAGTATAGCGCGAAGATGGGCTATGCCATTGGAAATGATTTCTATTTTCCTTTTCAACAAAACCTTGGAACCAGCGTTCCTCGGATTGAACTTTTTCTGGATTACGCGCCAGATTCAATCAACGGCGGAGGAATTTTCAGTACCTACTACGAATTGAATCATTCCGGAAACCGAATTCACCTTGGAACAATTGATGGCACAATGTACACCAACTCGGCTGAAGCAAACCGCGAGTTTTTTATGAACTCTTATGGTGCTCAAGGCGGTTACAGTGAATTCAATCGATTTGAAATAACTGCCGTGCCTGAGCCTCCTACCCTCATGGGTGTTGCATTGGGATGTTTGGCCGCGGTTCTAGTACGGCGGAAAGCCAAACGGTAATTGGCATTCATGCCGAATCATCAGTTGCTTGACACGCCGGCAGAAAACGACATTGCGGTTCGTCAGCTAATAATATCTTGAACCACGTGGCCGTGGACGTCGGTCAGGCGGAACTGGCGCCCTTGGTAGCGAAACGTTAATCGCTCGTGGTCGATGCCACACAAATGCAGGATGGTCGCTTGCATGTCGTGAACATGAACAGGATTCTCCGTAATGTTCCATCCAAACTCGTCAGTCGCACCGTACTGCAAGCCGGGCTTCACGCCTCCACCGGCCATCCACCAACTAAACGCCTTGCCAAAGTGATCGCGGCCGTCGGGCTTTTCACTTGGGCCCTGTCCAAACGGCGTACGACCAAACTCGCCTCCCCAAATCACGAGCGTATCGTCCAGCATCCCGCGTTCCTTCAGATCCTGAACGAGCGCGACCGATGGTCCAACGGTATCGTTGCATTGTTGTTCCAACTGCGTATACAAATTGCGGTGTTGGTCCCATCCCGAATGCATGAGTTGTACGAAACGGACACCGCGTTCCAGCAAACGTCGCGCAACCAGACAATTGTTGGCATACGTTCCCTTGGAGAGCGCATCGTCGCCGTAACGCGTCAGCGTTGATTCTGTCTCTTGAGAAAAATCCACAAGCTCAGGGACACTCGACTGCATGCGAAACGCCATCTCGTATTGCGAAATTCGTGTATCGATTTCTGGATCACCGTAGTCGGCAAGGTGCATGGCGTTCATTGCCGCGATATCGTCCAGCATGTCTCGACGACTCTCGAAACTTACGCCAGGCGGATTGCTCAAGTACGGGACCAGGTCTCCCGTATTATGAAACTTGACGCCCTGAAAGCGGCTTGGCAAAAATCCGCTTCCCCAATAGTAGTCGTAAAACAATTGCCCACAGGTTTTCCCTTTGTCGCTGGAAGTCATGACAACAAACGATGGCAGATTGTCACCGATACGTCCCAGCCCATACGACAACCATGCACCAAGACTCGGACGCCCAGGAACCTGAGAGCCTGTCAGAAAAAAGGTAACGCCTGGTGCATGATTGACGGCTTCCGTATGCAAACTGCGAATAACGCAAACATCGTCAGCAATAGCATCCATCGGCGCCATCAATTCGCTGAGCCGCAGTCCTGACGAACCGTACTCTCGAAACGGCTTGAGTGCGGGAACGCAAGGCCATTTGGCATAACCCGATGACATCGTGGAAAGCCGCGTGCTTCCGCGAACGCTGTCTGGAATGTCGGTCCCGACTCGTTGTTGCAATGCAGGTTTTTCGTCAAACAAGTCCACATGCGACGGCCCGCCACCTTGCCACAAGACAACAACTCGTTTTGCTTTGGGTGCAAAGTGCGGTAAATCTGGCAGACCATCGTTGGTTCGGAATTCAACTGGCGGATTAGGGCCGGCAAGGCAATCCTGGTTCAGTAACGTGGCCAAGGCCCCGACGCCAATCCCACCAGCCGTCGTTCCGAAAAAACGGCGTCGCGTGACGCGATGGACGTTCTCCGCCCAAATGGAAGACTGCTTGATTCGAAAATTTCGATTGCCGTTCACGCTCTATTCTCGCACCAGAGATTCATCGAGATTAAAAATCGCTAAACATACAGCAGTCATCGCTGCATGCTCCAGCGAATCGTGTTGTTCATTGCGCGGGCTCGCACCTACCGAAAGCAATTCGCTTGCCGCCACGGGATTCGATTGGAAGTGTCCACGTTGCGTTTCATAACTTTTGAGCAGCACTGACAACTCTTTCTCGGCTGGCTGCCGGCAAGTGACCCGCTCAAACGCTTCCTTGATTCGCGCCTCAGCAGAGTTAGCAGCCTCCATAGATCGTTCGGCCAGACAACGAGCCGCTTCCACCCATGTCGGGTCGTTCAAAGTCGTCAGCGCGTGAAGTGGCGTGCTGGTGATCGTTGTTCGTACGCGACACGTTTGGCGATTTGAGTTGTCAAACATATTGGTCGGACCAACCGTTCGCCGCCAAAACGTATACAAGCTTCTGCGATACAGTTGCTCTCCAGTCGATTGCGGATAGGTAAAGTCCCGTTCCTTGGTAATCGCCAACGACTCCCAGACACTATCAGGTTGATACGGATAGACGGGCTGTCCGCCGACGACATCGTTCAGCAAGCCACTGCTGGCGAGCGCCCAATCGCGAAGGACCATGACTGGCATCCGCAGCCTCGATGCTCGCGAGAGAAATTTATTCTCGGGATCATTCGCGCGGTGCCATTCATTCATGCGTGAAGACTGCCGATAAGTTGCACTGGTGACAATCAGCCGGTGCATCGATTTTTGGCTCCAGCCGTTTTCACGAAACTCGACGGCCAACCAATCAAGCAGATCTTTATGCAGTGGATATTCCGATTGAACTCCCAGATCCTCTGTCGTCTTGACCAACCCCGTTCCGAAAAAATATTGCCACATGCGGTTCACTTGCACGCGCGCGGTCAAAGGGTTTTCGGAAGCGACCAGCCAGTTCGCAAATCCCAGACGATCACGCGTTGCGGATTCGGGCAACGACGGTAGAAACGCCGGTGTATCGAATTCGACTTTCGCTTCCGGCGTCAGGTAATTCCCGCGGCTTAAAACAAACGTTTCACGCGGGCGCTCATCGCTCATGATCATTGGTCGGGGGATTTGATCCGCGCGATAGGATGCCAATTCATTTCGCAGTCGCTGCAATTGCTCGTCGTTTTTAGAGTTCGGCAATTGCGACCGAACTTTGCTGTCGAAATATTCTCGAAGCTGAACAGCTATGGCCGTGGCAGCATCGTCTTTTAATTCGGGAGTTGCTTCATCGAAACTCTTTTGAGCCGCAACCAACTTGTCAGAAGTCTCCGGCAAATCGAGAACGCTTCCGTCAGCTTCGACGCCTAACCGCCATGCCTGAAACAGTTCCTGATTTCGCTGGTTAACCAAGGGCTCAAGATCAGCGATCTGTTTTTCAAACTCGGCGATTTGCGCGCGATTTTCGTCGGTCAACACTTCCAACACTGGCTTACCAACGCGAATGCGTGGCGAAAAATAATCGGGAACACCAGACTCGGGAACGCGATTGAAGGCATCCAGCAACCGGTAATAGTCCTGCGTCGTGATGGGGTCATATTTGTGGTCGTGGCATTGGGCGCACGCCATCGTCAGGCCCAGCCAATTAGTCGCCGTGGTATCGACGCGATCAAACAGAACGTTGAAACGTTGTTCCTCCGCGATCGCGCCCCCTTCGCCATTCAACAAATGATTTCGATTGAACCCACTGGCAATTTTTTGTTCGACCGTCGCATCAGGAAGTAAATCACCAGCCAGTTGCCAGACGGTAAATTGATCAAACGGCAAGTCTTCGTTTAACGATTTGACGACCCAATCACGCCACATCCACTGCCACGTATCGCCATCCTGTTGAAATCCATTGCTGTCCGCGTATCTCGCAGCATCCAGCCACGGCAATGCCAGTCGTTCACCATAATGTTCACTTGCAAGCAAACGATCGACCAATCGTTCGTAGGCATCCGACGCGGGATCGTTGACAAACGCCCGCACCTCGATCGGCGATGGCGGGAGGCCAATCAAGTCCGAGTAAAGCCGCTTGATCAGTGTCGCTCGATCAGCTTCGGGCGACGGATTCGCACCGGCGATTTGCATTTGCTCAAGAACAAACGCATCGATGGGATTGCGAATCCAGTCGGAAGCATTGGGAATCGCTGGCCTTTGCGGCGCGACAAACGCCCAGTGGGTTTCGTACTGAGCCCCTTCGTCGATCCAGCGTTTGAGAATTTCAGTCTGTTTTTCGGTTAAATGCCGATTGGAATTCGCTGGCGGCATTTGCAGGTCGGGATCGGATTCCAGAATGCGTTCGATGAGCGAACTTGCCGCAGCATCACCCGGCACAATCGCACCGGTTTCGATGGCGCTGTCCGGTTCGTCCAAACGCAGATCTGCCTCCCGTTTATTGGCATCCTGCCCGTGACAATAGAAACAGTTCTCACTGAGGATCGGACGAACATCACGACTATAGCTAAGTTCTTGCCGTGAAAATCCAACTGTAGGAAGAGTCAACGAGCCAGCCATCAACGTGGCAACCAACAGAATGCGTTTTCCGCGATTCATGAAACAACTCATGCAAGCGTACGGTTCGACGAAACATCGCCATTTATTTTATACGGTTTGCAAGCTCGTTGTGGCAGGCGAGGATAAAATCAGAAATACCAAACGCCTGATGCCAATTTCTTACGAATTGCTCATCGACTGTGGGGATTGAGTCACTCAAATAAGCCAAACGAATAATGGTGGAATTTGACCAGACGGATACGGTCGCGATGTTTTAATTTGTTGACTTGGTCTTTAGAACAATCTTTGCGTCCTGACCAGCCTTTAAATTGAGGTTTACAAATTCGTTTTCGTCGTTCACTCGCAACATGTAATTCCCTGGTGCCAAAAACAATGTAGCGAGTCCATTTCCGTCACTTTCCGCAAAACCCGACACCCCTGCTCCTGAATCGTTCTGTCCGGCTTGCAATGGCGCGAATCGCGTGATTCTCAAGCGATCCGTTTTTATGGGTTGGCCGTTGAGTGCGTTTACGATTTGCACATCAACCCGTACCGCATCCACCATCGGCAATAGCACTTCGTCTATCGGCGAATACGCACCTGGGAGATATAAAACCCTGAGCTCTGAAACGGATGCATCCTCTCTACGAATCGCGTATAAATGCGAAAAATCATCAACCGACACAATCACACGCTGATTGGGCAGCATTCCCAATTCAAATCGACCATCATTCCCCGTTGGTTCAGCATATCTGTCCTCCAATGGAATCGTTCCTCGAGCGCGAACAACAACTCTTGACACAGGTTGGCCATTCGCGTCGACGACAGTGCCTGAAACCCGCACAAGTCTCTTCAATACAATTTTTCCAAATGAACCACCGTCTTGTGAGAGAAGCGTCTTGCTTTGCCGAGCGAAATCGGGCGCGTTAATACTTGCTTCGACAGCTTTCGTTTGCCAATTTGGAAACCAGTCGAAGACCGCCCGCCCTTGCTCATCTGTCTCGGTCGCCAGGAAATTTGAATAACTGGAAACCGACAACGGTTCCGAAGTGCCTTTCACTAAACGCTTGACACTTAATCTCGCACCGACAACAGGTCGCCCAGATTCGTCAACCACTCTTACTTCCCGACGCTGAACCCCTGAAAGGACAAGTTGTCCTTGCTTGTCCGATGCCGATGTTAGCCGCAGCATCTCTTCGGCTTCATTATTTTTATTCCGCGCTTCAGGATTGAGGTAGTCGAATCCAGCGCCCGATTTGAATGCCACGATTTCAAATACAGCATCCGATTCAGCGTGGCGATATTTAAACATTCCGCTCGAATCACTTTTCCCATGCATGACGTGTCGCAACTGTGGACTGCCAATATTTACAAACACATTAGCTCCGGCAATGGGAACTCCCGAAGGATCGACCACCCGAATCTCACGATCAATGCAATGATCAAGTTGAATCTCAACATCGATTCGATCGACCAATTCACATTTTGATTTGACTTCCAGATTAAAAACTTTTTGAAATGCGCCAGATGAATCGGTGGCAACATAAATGAACGGTTGACCAAGCACGGAACATCTAAACGCAAACCGTCCGTTTGCATCGGCTTCCAATGTTTCCGCTGGATTTCGCCAGTGGTTGGTCAACGACAGCGTCGAATTCCTTGCCGGAGTACCGTCGGGCATCATGACTTGACCATGCACCTCGCGAGTCATGCGCCCTGTCCGCTGGCCGATAAACGGAACATCTGCCATGGATTCACTACTGTCCGCTGGTTCGATTGATCGTGATTGACTCTCGACTCCCTGATCGGATTCGTTCGCTTCCCGCACTTCCTCGCGCTGAATCGCAATCTCTGAGTCACCAACTGAATCAGAAAATCGACCGTCCGATGAACGCGGTTGGTTTTCGATGTGAGGGCTGAACATCGAATTGTTCGTTGCAACTTCAAATTCGCCGACAATCGAATGGTTGTCATTCGTTTCGAGCGAAATCTGAGCAAACGCAGTCGACGCCACGACAGCTAGAGTAACAACTGCCGAAATGATGACAAAACGTCGAGAAGATCGCATTGCCGCGTTTGCAGCTTGGTCAGATAGAATTTGCCGAACGCGGTATTCAAGGTCGCCGGTCGCCATGCCTAGTTGAGCGGTGGGTTGCGGTTTTCCATTCGAGATTTGTTCCGCAATTTTGATCATCGTTCGTGCAAACAGTTGTTGGTTGCCGAACAGTTCAATCGCCATCCCGTCACAAATCAATTCACGCAGGCAAGAGATGCCGTGGGAAAGAAATCGAAGTATTGGATTCCACCAAAACACAATCAACACTACCGTCTGCAGGAGAACGACTCGGTGATCGCCGCGTTTTAAGTGAGCCAATTCATGAGCCAAGATCAATTGCAACTCTTCGCAGCTAAATCGTGTTGCATAATCGTCGGGCAGGATCAATTGGGCATGCACCCCGGCCGAAACAACAGGGCAAGGGATGAGAGGTGACACGAATGCGCGAGGTATTTGTTGAAGGCCCAGTCTAGAACTGACATCACTAAGTAATCTGCTCAGTTCTGGGTCTTGCATTTGCTGCTTTATCCGAAGCGCCGTGCGGACTCGAAACCAATTCTTTATTTGAAGCAAGAAGGCAATCGCCGTGCCCGCACACCAAACCAAAACGGCAATCGTCCATCCCCACATCAGCACAGGAGGAACGCCAACGTGTTGGCTTCCACCGAAATGCTCCAAAAGGTCTGTTGCTTTAACCGTGTGGCTTTCATTTTTCAAGTTTCCGAAACTTGAATCGATGTTCGCAAGCTCTGACGGGAGCATCGCCTTATTGACGACATCGCTATCAACTCGAGCTGGTCGCGGTTGAAATGAATCATCAACTACGATTTCAGGAACATCAGTTTGTGCGTCATTGATCGTCGCCGAACGCTGCTGAGTGTTTGATGAAACCGTAATCGCGCCCGCATCACCTTTGGTAGTTTCTGCAGCGACTGGGTATTCAACGCCAGGTAACAAGCTCAATTGGTACACCGATCCCAACGGCACCGCCACGAACGTGCACAAGCTCGCTGCCAACCCCAAAACGAGAATCCAATGTCGACTGGCTAATCGCCGCACCAACAATGATGCAATTGCGGCAATCGAGCTGACGACCACAGAAACGATCGCAATATTCAGCGAAACAAAAATGAAAGTTTCGATTGTCATGAAGACGTCCTTTTGTTGCGGGTGGTTTTGGGGGATGACGATTTGCTTTTCGATTCAGCATCATTCAGCATTTGTTTCAGTCGGGCGATTTCGTCGCGGGACACTCGTTTCGAGCCCATCAGGCTCAGCAGGAAATTGCTGGGTGAACCATCGAAGTATTCCCCGACAAATTCGGATGCAAGGGTTTTTTCAGTCGTTTGGCGATCAACGGCTGGTTCGTAGCGGAAAACGTTTTCGATTCTGGACCGTTTGAGCCAGTTTCGTTTTTCAAGGCGATCGACCAGGTTCAAAACGGTCGTTCGCGAGACTTGTCGCGTTTGCCCGATCGCTTCCCAGATTTCGGCGACGGTCAAAGCAGTTTGTGCATCCCAAAGGATCCGCAAGATTTCGAACTGAGGGCCGGTCAGGTTTCCCTCGGGTTGTTTAGGCATGTCGCACCTGCACTCAGCAAAACGAAAATCGCGAGACATGACGACAGCTGTCGTCGCGGTGCAAGTCTAGCCATAGACGACAAGTGTCGTCAACACCGGCAAGGAATTTTTTTGATAAAAGTGGTTTGCAGATTGTTAGACGTGATGGCGGCGGCGATTGAAAACAACAAATCCAAGCAGCACAGACGTGAGGCACGCGAGGGTCGAGGACTCGGGAACGGCGGTGACGCGAAGGTTGTCGTAGCAGGCCCGATCGCCAAAGCCACTGGGTGTCGTCGCCCAAATGTCGACATCGTTGACGGTGGTCCCGACAAGGCCGACGTCCAGGAATCCCGAGTCCAGAAAATTACCATCAAAGTAAAGTGCATATTCATCAATTGCATAGTCAAGCACAATTCGATAATTATGCCATGCGTTGCGACTCACGGGTTCAAACAGGATTCCGTCCGATGTGTTGATGTAAGTCACATTGTCGAGGTTGTCAAACTCCGTCCAAAGGCGGAAAATCGAAAAACTACTGCTGGTATTGTAGATATCGACACCAAAAATCGAATAGTTGTCACCGACATTACTCTCTAAAAACAAGTCGAATTCGATTTCTACCGAACTGCCTGCGGCGTCAACATTGAACGGCTTGTACCACCAGGAAGGACCTCCCAGTGTCGATGTGTCGACCATCAATGCTTGGCTTCCGGTATGAGCATTTGAGTCATCGACAACTGCGACTCCCCCATTATTACTACTCGAAGCGAGCCAACCGTTTTGTCCAACGATCGTGCCCGTTGAGTATTCGGGCGATTCGAACGACGTATTGATGACATCGGCAGATGCCCACGACTGCAAAGCCCCTAAACACACAACAAAAACAATTGCAACTTTTTGCATGATTCCTCAGACTCGTATATCAAAACAATTTGCTTGAATTCAGCTAAAAATAGACCATAACATGGTCTGCTCCTTGTTTACAACCAGATTCAATCATCTTGACCGCCAACAAACCTGGAAATATTTTCCCAATCGTTAAAACAAACTGGCGGTTAATCACCTTTGGTTTTGCTGTAGTGACATGTAGCCGATTATCAGCGAAGATCGCTAGTGGTCTGATTTCACCGGATTTAGGAACCTTCCTGAAACGATTTGTAATGAAACTGTTTTTTCGCGGTGCAGGGCTTACCCTTCTTGTTGTGGCAGTTGCGACCGCAACGAACGCAGTACACGCTCAAGGGTTTTCCTACTCATTGACTGATTTGGGGACCTACGACAATGTTGCCATCGGGATAAGTGCAAGTGGTGGCATTGTCGGCACGGACGCAACGGTCGCGACTCCACAATACAACGGGCCGATTTCGTGGAACGGTACGTCTTGGGACGCCTTGCCGTATGATTCGGGAGATCAAAATGGAGCGGCCCGTCAGGTTTCAGCCGACGGAACGATTGTGGGTTGGTCGTCGGTTGGCATTGGCGCAACAGACTACCCCACAGCGACCAAATGGGTTAACGGCAACCTGATCGATTTGGGGGTCACGAATAACACCACTGGATTCGTTGGGAGCGCCACGTATTCCATCAGCCAGAATGGTCAATATGTTTCCGGTGCAATCGTGGCCGGTGCAGGTGTGTTCCAAGGTTTCATCATGGACGACGCAGGAAACGTCACGACGACCGGCAACGTTGGGACGAACACCCAAGCTCGCAATTACGACGTGAACAACCTGGGGCATGCCGCTGGCCAAAGTCGACGACCAGGCTTGATCAATGATCGCGCAACGTATTACAGCGACCCTACAGGCCTGGTCAACTTAGGCGTTCTCGCAGGCGACAGCTACAGCCGAGCCAACGCGCTGAATGACGCCGATCGTGTCGTTGGTTGGAGTTGGCGAAGTTTCGAGGCCGGAGAATCGCAGGCATTTATTTGGACGGAGCTGGACGGAATGCAACAACTCATGGACGGCTTCAGTCAAGCAAATGATATCAACAACAACGACTGGATTGTTGGCAGGTTCGGAACGGACGAGGCAGACGCACGGGCGTTTCTGTACACCGACGCAACAGGAACTATGACGTTAAACAATTTGCTCGATTCAACTGGAACTGGATGGGACCTGTTGCAAGCAACCGCCATCGATGAATCCGGCCGAATCATCGGCTGGGGTCGTGACGGCTCTGGCAATTTCCATTCGTTTCTGTTGACGCCAAATTCTGTCCCGGAGCCTGCGGTTTGTCTGGTTTGGCGCTGGCTCTAGGTTTGAGCGTCACGCGCTGGCGCAAACCACTTGCTTAATTTGACCATTCGAAACGCAAGGTTTCGAAAGCAATTGCCTTTAACGAAACAAAATCAAACGCCTGACCTCGTTGACGAAGCAAGGCGTTTTTGTTTTCGTTGCAAGCCTCAAACAACCGCGTGCAACTATCCTCGCATGCGTTCGAGCAGACACATCATCATGAACGACATGAGATAGGTTAGTTCATCGACCTCGTCGAAGTCAGCCAGTTTGTCGACTTGGAATTTTCCTTCCAGAAACGCCGGCTTCTTTGAAAGCCGCATCAGTGGCTGCCCGCTAGTGGAAGTCAACAGGTACTTGGGGTTGAACAGGTATCCCGATAAAACACCGAGGACAGGGATTTCCCCAAGCATCGCGTCTCCGATTTTGGCCATCGGATTTTCTTCTTTGATTTGGGCGAGTGGTTGGTCATTTTCGTCGAACACATCGTAGTGTGCTTTAAAGATCGACCTCATCCCTTTGCGTTTGACGCAGCCAAACGATTCCTGATTAGAGTCGAAGAAATGATACGAAGCCGACCAGTCGATGATCCGATCTGCTTTGATTTCGCAAAGCACATTGGACTTTGAAGAATTTGAATAGACGAGCACGTGTTCCTTGAGCTTGAACATCTTTTTGCTGGATGTAAGAAATTTCCGCCCCCGTGGCATCGCGCAGGTAGATTTGCGGAGCCAATGCCAGAATCTTGAACGTCATGCTGAGTGGATATTGCACGTCTCACCTCGCGGATCAGTTAGTGGAAGTTCCCTGTCGATCTTATCGTCGAATTCACGCCTGGTTCGACATTTTATTCGCTCAAAAATCGCATGTCAGCCACAGTCACACGAATTCAAATGGAAGTCATTGGTTCCACAACCAGTCGGCGGTATACGGCCCTCCATCCACCTCCCAAAACGTCCCGTCAACAAATCGATAGCCACGCTCCAACGCGTTCAATTCCGAGATCGCCGAGTCCGGCAGTGTGAGGTCTGCAGCGCCAAGATTTTGTTTCATATTGTCTGGGCTCGCCGATTTGGGAATCACAAGTGTTTGGCGCTGAAGTCCCCACGCCAAAAGTAATTGGGCGACTGACACACCGACGCCTTCAGCCACACGAATGACGGTTTCATTTTGAAATAGCGATGGCTCGTTTTCTCGTTTCATTGCGTCGGGGCGATCGCCCGAACCAAGCGGAGAATAGGCAGTAAACGCAATTTGATTTTCCCGGCAGTATTCCAAGAGTTGGCGTTGCTGCAGAAATGGGTGCGACTCAACTTGATTGACGGCCGGGCGAATTCCGGTACTCGCCGTGAGTTGACTCAGTTTAGGAATATTGAAATTGGAAACACCAATATATCGACTCAAGCCACTGGCGCGGCATTCATCCATCGCAACCCAGGTCCGATCTAACGGCGCATCCTGAAGGGACAAGAATCCGGATGCGTTTTCTGGCCGAGCAACACCGTGTTGATGCGCAATGGGCCAATGCATGAGATAGAGATCAAGGTAATGAATCCCAAGCAGATTCAACGTCGCTTCGATTGCCGGTCGGACTTCCGCCGAGCGGTGACAGTCGTTCCAAAGTTTTGAAGTCAACCACAGATCGTCTCTGGTTACAATTCCGTCAGCCATGGCGCGGGCGATTCCGCGTCCGACCCCATCCTCGTTGCCATAGATCCATGCGCAGTCAATATGCCGATAGCCCAATTGAATCGCGTTATAAACTGCGGCTTCGGCTTCATCCGAACTCATCTTCCACGTCCCTAGGCCCAAGGCAGGGACGTTCGTTCCATCATGTAACTGACAATCAATCATTTCCTGTTCCTGTCGAAATAACGTTCAAGAATTTATTGTGCTATTAAAACGTCGAGTTACAGAATTGTGAATTCAACGAACCATCGATCATCTGAACCCAAAGCCGCAACAAGAGATCGGGCCTTGTCGTTTCATTCGATACAATCGACTACAAATCGAGTTGATCGAGTTGATCGACCAAATCGTCGAGTCGATCGCGAGGCTGATCGTTGTTTTCTGATTGGCGTTTCGGGATACCGACTGACATGCCAACTTCATCGCGCCCAGCAAGACGCAATTGTTCGTCACGTTCAGCAGCTGCGACTTCCAATGAGTTCTCTGAACTTGGCGCACCGAACAATTGAGACAGATCGATCTTCATCGCTTCGGCCGCTTCGTTGGCACCTGCTATCGCTGGCGTCTTGTGCTGCGGAAACATGATCGCATTTTCAGGGCATACACGACTACAAGCAGGGCAACCTTTACGGCAATTGTCCGGCTGTTCCACCAGAATCGTTTCCATGGGATCGACGCCGTAAACGCCGAACAGACAGAAGTCGATACACTCCATGCAATTCGTGCAACGACTAAAATCAATCACCGGATACCATCGCCGCCCCGCTTGATCCTCGATGCGATTGATCGTCGCGGTAACGTCATGTGGCGAACCGTTTTCTGATTCTGGTTGACCTTCTGGTGCCGACGCTCGATTCGTACTCCCGTTGCCGGATAGGATTGGCAATCCACCCAAACCTGAGCCATTGCTCAAAACGTCGACTTGGTTATCGGATTTGATCCGTTTGATTTCCTCAACAAACTCATGAGGTTTGTTGGAAGCGCGAAAATCAAGGCAGTAGATAAAACGATTTGGAACTTGGCGATTTGCCGCGACCCTGGAAAGATCTTCCTCGACCGCTTCGTCTTCCTCGGCATCTTCGTCGCCGTCCGGCAATTCGAGCAAGACCGTGCCGGGCTTCCCCATAACGCCCATTCGATTGAGCGTCCAGCGACTCGCGCGTTCATACAGCCACGAAACCACAACAACGTTGCCAGGCAAACCGTTTAACGCGAGATGTCCGGTCGACTCGGGGCGAATATCGTACAGATGCGGAACGACGGTGACGTCGATGCCCGGTTCCAGCATCAGTGTTGTGATGATGTCTTCCTCCAGTTTTCGTTTAACTGGATTCGGCGATTGACCTTGGGAAACAACGACAGACAGTCGTTTTGCCATGACATGAACTTTGTTAAGACCTGAAATTTGCCAACGATCTTGATTTTATACGAATTCAAGAGAAAGTTCAGCGACCAAGATTTCCGGAAAAACGACGAATAGCCTTTTCGTGAGTTCGATAAACGGAAACTCTTGGACTGTACGTGGTTGTCATCGTCAAAAATCGTCGTTGAATTCTGTGGCGGTATTGTGAACGAATCAAGATCTGTTCCAATAAGGGATGAAACGACTGTTTTGGCGTGACAACCGATTTCCAACGTCGTCGACAACATCGAATCTTCTAACGGAGAATTCTCGAAATGGTTTATTTGCTGGGTGGAATTGCTGCAATCATCGTCATTGGCCTGATACTGGCCGTAATTGCAGTAGGGATTTACAACAACCTTGTGTCCTTGAGAAATCGATACGAAAACGCCTTTTCGCAGATTGATGTGCAGCTCAAGCGTCGGTACGACCTGATCCCCAATCTGGTCGAAACCGCCAAGGGCTACATGAAACACGAAGAAGAAACGCTGACCAAAGTGATTCAGGCGAGAAACCAGGCGTTCACCGCAGGGCAAAATGCAGCGGCGCATCCAGGAGATCCAAGTGCCATGAAGCAACTTGCCGCTGCCGAGGGGCAACTGGGCGGGGCCTTGGGACGACTGTTGATGGTTGCCGAATCCTACCCGGATCTCAAAGCTAACCAGAACATGCTCGCGTTGCAGGAAGAGTTGACTTCGACGGAAAACAAAATTTCGTTTTCGCGCCAAGGGTACAACGACGCGGTCACGAATTACAACACTCAACGTGAAGTTTTCCCAGCAGTATTGTTCGCAGGAATGTTCGGATTCACCGAAGCCCAATTGTTGGAAATTCAAAACGCTGAGGAACGCGAGGCTCCCAAAGTTTCGTTTTAGTGGATTGCCGGTCGCACCGTGATTGTTTTTCGCACGTGATTGTTTTTAGGCGTAGTGGACGAGGCAACGAGTCCTTTTGTTTCACGTTGATGCTGCGGGACTCGTAGCCTCGTCCACTACGTGAATAATCTCCGCGCCAACCACGGCTTTCGTGAGCAACGAGGCGCCAGCCGTCGGTTTCATTGCAAGTCAGGACCGGCGGCAAGCGCGCGCTCATGAATTTCAAGCTGACGCCTGTGTTTCACAATTATCCAGAACAGAAACAACTCAATTCACGCAAGTTGATTCAGCCGGCGAATCATCCATGTTGCACACAGGCTGGAAACACAAATCGCCAGCAACCATCGCATCAACTTGCGGCGAAACGATCCGTTGGGAACACCCGGCAAGACAACTTGTTGATTTCGAACCGGTAGCGAAGACAATGCATCGAGCAATCGCTTCGGCGGCCTTTGTTTTGTCGCGGTCGTCATTGGCATTTCGTTGAAAAACTGGCCGCCGGAAATCTTGGCCAATTCGCGAAGAGGTGCAGCGTTCATCTGCAACATGCGATTTTCCAACTCTGGTACTTCGGCTAAAACCTCGACCTTTAACTGTTCATTGGTTCGACTCCCAGGGACCAGTAAACCGGCCTTCCACATTCCTGCGATAGACGCAGTCTGTTTGGCTCGGTAGGTCCCGGGGCGCGCCGCGTCGGAATCGGAAACAAGTGTCAACACATTGGGCGAACCATCTGGCGCGACAACGTCCAAATCGACGGTAGGCATGACCAACGGCTCACCACCCGGATCGCGCAGAATTGCGGTGAATTCTATTTCATCGCCGACCCAACAGTTTTCCTGGTTCGCCTGCAAGATCGCACCGCTTGTGCCTCGGTTCAATCGCCCCGCCGCAGCCCAGCGAATGAGCTTGTTGTAATACGATTCAAAAAACGAAACATCAACGCGCCGCAAACGCCAGATTTCATTGCTTGCCTGAAACAATACTCGCCCGCCACCGTAATGCTGACTTGCTAGATAAATTGGTAGTTGCCCGTCAGTCGCCGTTGCAGGGTCAGAAAAATAGGCCAGAACATCCGCACCAGGCTTCGATTCATTTACCGCGTAATAGCCATAAACGCCATCGAAGCGGGACCAATTCTCTCCTCCGCCACTGGCATCACTTCCGGTCAGCCAAAGAAACTCCGTGCCCAACCCCTCGCGAGTAAATCGCAACGGAAATGCGTGTTCGCCACCGAATCGCCCCAGACTGAGAACCGCTGAACCTTGATTGTAGAAGACAACGGGATACAAGCGCCGAATCCATTGCGTCACTGGATGTCCAACTGGTTGTCGCACCCAAAGGGGCGTGTTTACAGGACCGGCAGTAACGATCAGGCCGCCTGCCTGCTCCGCAACCCATTTTTCAAGGGCGGTCGCTTGCGGTTCTGTCAGGAGCGACCAATCAGGATCGAAACCAATGATGACATCGATCTGGTTCAGTGCTTCCATGTCCGTTGGAAATTGCGTTAAGAGTTGATCACTCTCTTGATCAGCACCAGCTTCCGCCGATTGCAGCCACACCACTAATTCAATATTCGGATCCCGAAACAACTGGTTTTTCAGGAACTGAAAATCTCGATGCGGACCACCGGCCAACAACAACACAACAGTCTTGCGATCGATGGTTTCGACAATCGCCTCGCGTGCGTTGTCGATGTCGTTCACGTCCCCGGCTAACGACCCCAATCGGCAAATGTAAATTCGACGACCTTTCCCACTTTCCTTCAGCTCAAACTCAATCACTTGCACTTCGCCGGAAGGCCCCAACAGCAACTCACGTTCGTCCTCCAGCACTTCCGCTGATCCGTCCGTTTCATCGCGAGAAAAGACTTGGACGCGCGCCGAGTCACCCTCAAAGCCATCGTGCGTCACCATTGCTTTGGCAATGAACCGATCACCAGGCTTCACCTTACTCGGAATCTTCCAATTCGTTACTCGCAAGTTCCTGGGGACATTGGTGTCACCCATTCCCACCGCAATCACGGGAATATTGCTTGCCAACGTTCGTCGTAAGTCATGGATTTCACGGCCCGTGTTATTGCAACCATCTGACACAATGACAATTCCAGCGAGTGATTCGTTGCGATGTTGCTCCAACGCAAACTGGATAGCGTCTCCCATTCGCGTCGACACGCCGATTGGTGCGAGGAGTTCATTCCAATTTTGAGTGATCAAATTTTGAACTTGTGTTTCAGCGAAGTCGGAAGGCACGCTGTCAGTTGTTTCTGCAGAGTCACGGAACTCGTCAACCTCCCCCCAAATGGAATTCCATAACGACAACTCTGGTACCGACAGATCTGCAGCGGCTATCAATACCAGCGACAAGATCAACAAGCAGGCAATCAACGATTGGAAGTTTGTTTGACGGAACTGAGAAACATGTTGCCGCAGGAGACGAATTGCGATGACCGCAGCAACGATCATCAACGCGGCTGCCAGTATCAACGCAAGCCGCGTCCAGATATTCGATGCCAAGCGAGACATCGGACTTTCAGCAACGACCACGGCAGGGGCGACTTGATTGTTTGATACTATGGACGCTGTTTGTGGCAATTCATCAAATCGTTGCACTTCGATTTCGTGATTCGATGCAAGCGACTGCCACAACTCGGAATCGGCAAACCACTCGGCTACTACGTCGGCTCGCTGCGTTGTCGGCAACTCCGACGAAACCGGAAACCCCATGCTCAGGGACGTGTCGACCAGAAACAGAACCTTCGATCTCTGCGTGTTGATTTGTTCGGTGCGCAATTGCGGTTCGAGCGCAAATGCGATGACTGCCAAAAGCGAAACGATACGCAGCCCAGTCAGGGCAATAGCAGTAGGACGCGGCAGTGAAGCGTAGCCCCGACGTCCAAGCCAGATCACCAGGCCAATCGTTATCAGGACGATCACCGACGCAATCAGGATTTGCCATCCCTCATTTGCGGAAAAAATTGGCTGCAGATCCCATGTGATTCGCATCTCTGATTGCACGCTCGGGGCGTCGATTGGAATCATGCGACCTCCCTTGTGAGTGATTTGCCTTCATCGCTATTGGTTGGCCGAGATCGATTTGCTATTCCAGTCGAGTAACTGTTCGCCGACGACAACCAAGCCTCGCCAATCAACAAGGCGACTACAACGAATAACAATGGCAAGGCCATCGGGCCAATATCAGGAACCTCCGAGTCCGGATTGAAACGATCCCATGGGACGACAATACCTTGATCGCCACTCAAGTGGCTGAGTTGTTGACGTGGAAACGATTGCAGATCGCTTTCACTGGTATCCAACGTAAACACGTCGACTTGTCTAAACCGTGTTCCGTCGTTTAACATCGCCTCAGCAATGTATGTTCCAGGCACGGCCGTTAAGATTTCGCCGTCGGATGAAGCGTTGTTCAGGCGAGTGGTCAATTCGTTCTGCTTGGGAATCGAACCTAGTTTCAGAGAACTGTTCGTAATCGATGCGACATGCGAAACGCTTCCCTTGTCGGGCCGAGCGAGCGACACATCCCCAGTCAATCGTTCTCGTGCAACCTGCAAAACCCATTCGTCTCCTGTGTGAAGGTTCCGGGTTCCAAAACGACCTTGGCTACACCAATTTTCCATTAGCATCGCCGTCACGACGAACGAAGGATTGCGAACCCAGTTGTTCCATGTCGGTGAAATGGACGTGGAAACCAGAATCGTATACCCATCTCCGAATTCATTGACGGTAACCAGCGGTGAGTTGTCGTTTCCTCGAACAACTGCGGCCACCGCGTTGTTTGCAGGTTTTTCGTCTGCGGTAGTTTTGTTGGAACTCTGCCGCCATTCCGCGGCAGGAGCCCAGTACGATTTGATCTGTACCAGGTCCAAGGGAGAATTTCGAAGTTCACGAATCGATTGAAAAAGTTCATGTTTGGTTAGGACGATGTCCGCCGTTGAACCTTCTGACGGTTCAAAGAGTTCAACCGGCACCGAAAACGGTACAGTGAACAACCCTTCGTCACGGAAAACCCACTCACGATTGAATTCGGTCACGTCAAGTGTAGAGCCAGCAAAAAACACGAGGCCTCCACCACTCTTCACATACTCAGCAATGCGATCGATGACCATTGGATCCAGACGCGAGATTTCGCTCAAAAATACACAGTCAAATTCATGTAGGTCATCAAGCGTGACGTCGCGAAGGTATTCTGGAGGTTGATATTCAAATTGAATCCCAGTCAATTCCGTTGGACCCAACATGGAAAAGAACGGTTCGGCAGGTTCGGAACTCAATCCTTCCACCAACAAGACTCGTGATGCCGCTTTTACGTCAACAACGGTCTGACTGCGGTTGTCGATGTTGAGTTCATCATCAGGGAGAGTGAATACAACTTCGTGACCTCCCGCTGTCTGAAACGAAGTGTTGATGGTGCGAGTCTGTGCTTCACCGGCTTTGATGTCGTCAATGAACAATGGTGGTAGTGGGTCGAGTTTATTCGTAACGCTGGCGAGGCTTCGCGTTGCTACTCCAACAGACAGGTTTTTGACCGGAGCCTTACCGAAATTCCGAACTGTCAACTTAATCGTGATCGGAACACCTACGGATCGGACGTTTGACTCGATTGCTATATTTTCAATGGCGAGATTGTTGTGATCCTGTTGATCACAATCCAGAAACAGTATTTTGTCGGCCGTACCTGTCAGCAATGAAGCGGCAACGTGAGATTCCGTTTGCTCTGCCCAATCCGGTTCCCGAAAATCGGATATCAAATAGACGATCGCCTGCTCGTCGGGACGCGATTCGACCAAATCACGACAGGTCTCGATGGCATCTGCGGCTTGCGCGGCAACATCGACGGGTTCCAATGTGCGGCAATACTCTAACGCGTTTTGCGAAGATCTCGAATCGATATCTTCCGCCAACAAATCGCAAACCAAATCTTGCCTCTGCCCGAGATCGTCGCCGTTTGCGGCAAGGAATTGGGCTTTGGAAAAACGAATTAATGTCAGACGTTGGTTGCGACGGTCTTGAAGACTCTGGATTAGTTGTTCGATCGAAGTAATAGCTCGCTGGAACGCCGAGTCTGTTTCGACACGTTCCTGACTGTCCATTGAAAAACTATCGTCCAACAACACGTAATGGTGGGTCACCGTGCCCGACAAAAACTGCCCAACGGGCTGATCGCATCCCATGTGGCTCATCAAAAACAGCAGGGCACTCAGGAGCGCCATGCGATTGAGAAGTAACAGCAGCTGCTGCAGCCAAAGTTTATTGCGATTCTTCCGTTGGCTTTGCAGCAGAAAATCTATCGCCGCCCACTTCACTCGCCGATACCTTAACCGATTGATCAGATGAATCAGTGGAGGAAGTACCAATGCGGCTGCAACAAGCCAAATCCAAACCGAAGGCGAAAGTGAAAACAAATTTTCAGGCATGGGTCCCTTTCGCCAATCAACGCTGATGGCTCATGCGTTCAGAAAGGAACTCGGCCAGTACGGTATCGAATGCCTGGCTGGTTCTCACTAACTTGTACGGGATGCCGATTCTTGCGGTGCCATGACGCACGGTCTGTAGAAACTGATCAACGGCTTCCAGATAACCGTCGCGCAACGCCGCTGGATTGCAGTTTAAATGAGCGTCTGACTCCATACCTTCAAATCGTGTTGGCCCCGAAAAATCGAAATCGAGTTCGTCATCGTCCATGACGTGCAACAGATTGACATCATGCCCCGAGCTTTTCATCTGCGACAAGGCCCGTAGGATCCCACTTGGCTCGCCAAATAAATCGGAAAGCAGCAGCACCATTCCTTTTTGGGGAATGGATGGTGTGATGGCAGTAAAAACCTTGTCAAAATCGCTGGTATCACCTGACGTCGTAGCGTCGAAATTTCGACACAGACTTTCCAACTGGCCACGCGCGTTCGAGTGCGGGACGACGGTGCGAATCGAAGAGTCAAACGTAATCGCGCCGACGGCATCCTGTTGCCGAAGAACAAGCCATGAAAGCGAGGCGGCCAACGTTCTGGCGTAATCGAACTTCGTAAAAACTCCGCCCCCGTAAGCCATACTCCCACTGCAATCGAGCAAAATGGTTAGCCGTAAGTTTGTATCTTCCTCGTACTGTTTCACATACAAGCGATCCTGTCGTCCCCAAACCTGCCAGTCGACATGCCGCAAATCATCTCCGGGGACGTATTCTCGGTGCTGTCGGAACTCAATCGACTGACCGAAGAAAGGACTTCGGTGCATCCCGGAAAGGAAGCCCTCGACGATGTGTCGTGCGCGCAACTCCAATCGCGTAATGCGTTTGATCGCTTCAGGATGCAAAAATCTTCTGGAATCTGGCATCGCGACTCAAGTCATTTTCGTTTTCGGGAGTTTCACTAATCAATCGCGAGATAATGTCATCGGCGCTGACACCATCACTTTGCGCGGCATAGGTCACCATGAGTCGATGCCTTAACACGGGCGGTGCCACGTGGCGAACATCTTCGACGGAAGCGTTCGGCCGCGCGTTCATCAACGCGCGTGCCTTCGCTCCCATGGCCAAAAACTGCACCGCGCGCGGTCCAGCTCCCCACTGCAACATTGGCTGCAGCCATTCGGGAACGCCAGGCTGACCAATTCGTGTTTGGCGAACCAGCGAAATCGCGTACTTCAGAACTGAATCTGCGATCGGCACATCACGCACCATGTTTTGTAGTTCGATTATTTCCGCGGCACTCAATACTGGAGTGATGGCTGTGGCAGGCTTTGACGTGGTCCTGCGTGCAACCTCCAGCTCGTCGTCAAACGAGGGGTAGTCGACATAAATCTTGAACATGAATCGATCCTGCTGCGCCTCCGGCAACGGATACGTTCCTTCTTGTTCGATTGGGTTTTGCGTCGCCAATACAAAAAACGGGTCGCTCAAGACGTGGCGTTGACGACCAACCGTGATCTGGCGTTCCTGCATGGCTTCCAGCAACGCCGCTTGCGTCTTGGGAGGCGTTCGGTTGATCTCGTCAGCCAAAATCACGTTGGCAAACAGCGGGCCCTCAAGGAAACGACGTTCCCGGGCGCCTGTCGTTTTATTTTCTTCGATGATGTCGGTGCCCGTGATGTCAGCCGGCATCAAGTCGGGGGTGAATTGAATGCGACTAAAACTCAAGTCCAAGGCGCGTGACAATGAACTGATCATCAACGTTTTGGCAAGGCCCGGTACGCCTTCGAGCAGACAATGGCTTCTCGAAAAGATGGCGATCAAGATCTGGTCAATTACCTGGTGTTGTCCGACAACAACGTTTGAGATCTCGTCCAGCAATCGCTTTCGCGCTTTGGCAAGTTTTTCGATGTCAAATTGTGGGTTGATCGTGTCAGTCATGAACGGCCCGAGGAAACAATGGACTTTATCACGTCTCACATTCTAACGAATTAGTTCACGATTCCATAGAGTCGCCTAGGGTCGATGCAGATCGCCGAGATAGCGCCCGGTCTGGCTATGCGAATTCTGTGCAACTTGCTCGGGAGTGCCGACTGCCACAACTTGTCCACCATTCACGCCACCGTCCGGACCGAGATCGATCAACCAATCGGCGCATTTGAGGACATCCAGATGATGCTCGACCGTGATGACGGAGTTTCCTTTGTCGACCAAACGATTGAGCAAGTCCAACAAACGTTGCACGTCTTCGAAGTGCAAACCCGTGGTTGGTTCGTCAAGTAAATACAATGTATTCCCCGTGGCTTTGGTCGCCAATTCGGTTGCCAGTTTGATTCGTTGAGCCTCGCCGCCCGACAATGTTGAAGCCGATTGTCCCAGTCGCAAATACCCGAGACCGACGTCCAATAGCGACTGCATGATCTGATTGATTCGCGGGTGCTCGGAAAACAACTGAGCGGAATCTAAAATGGGAATAGTTAACACATCAGCAATCGAATGGTCGCGGTACTTAACAGCAAGTGTCGCAGGATTGTATCGCCGGCCATGACATGCCGAACACGTGATTGAGATATCGGGCAGGAAATTCATTTCCATGACTTTCTCACCTAAACCGTTACATTCCGAACAACGACCTTTGCCGCTGTTGAAACTAAACCTCGCTGCCGTAAAACCCAATCGCTTTGCCTCTTTGGTCGCCGCAAAAATCTTTCGCAACTCATTCATCACGCCGGAATACGTTGCGGGACAGCTGCGAGAATTTCGACCAATGGGTCGTTGATCGATTTCGACGAATTTGTCAATGGATTCCAAACCCGAAAGCAATTGGTAGGGCTCGGTCCGATGACAACCGCGGAAAAAGTGATTGTGTAGCGCCGGAGCAAGTGTCCGGTTGACCAGTGTACTTTTGCCCGATCCACTAACGCCCGAAATACAAACAAACGTTCCCAAAGGGAATCGTACATCGATGTTCTGCAGGTTGTTTCCGGCTGCGCCTTTGATTTCCATCCAGCCTCGCGCCTCACGACGCTGCGCCGGTACCGTGATTCGTTTCCTGCCGGATAGATATTGCCCCGTCAATGAATCCCTTGACGCACGGACGTCCGCCGGAGTCCCCGCGGCGACGATTGTTCCGCCGTTTTCACCGGCTCCTGGTCCAATATCAATCAGTTGATCAGCCATTTGCATGACGGACTCATCATGCTCCACAATGACAACCGTGTTGCCGGAATCCCGAAGGCGGCAGATTGCCTGGATCAACCGATCATTATCGCGATTGTGCAAGCCAATCGTTGGTTCATCGAGAACGAAACAAACATTAACTTGTCCCGAACCGATCGCCGACGCCAGACGAACGCGTTGCAACTCGCCGCCACTCAGCGTTTGCCCACTTCGCGCCAACGTCAAGTAACTGAGTCCTACTTGATTCAAATAATGGCATCGCTGAATGATCTCGGTAAGCAACGGCACTGCAATCTCGTTTCGTTGTGCCGAGCAGTCTGCAAAGAAACGTTCGGCATCGACAATCGACTTTGCAGTGACGTCAATGATGGATTGCCCGTCAATCGTGACCGAATGGGCGATGGGACCCAAACGTGAGCCGTTGCAATCAGGGCATGGGCGAATGGAACGCGCGGCCTCCAATGATTCGTAAACACGCGGATCAAGTGCCGTAGCCCATTCTTTTTCGATTTGCGTCAGCAACCCAGGAGCCTGTTTGCCGGCGCCCTCCCAGAGTTGTTTCCATTTGGCTTCGCTGAGTTTTGACAAAGGCACGTCAGCAGCAAGTTTGATGCGATCCATCGTTGGCTTGAGTGCATCGATGTGTTTTTGGAGGCGTGTACGCGACAGCCCTTGCCAAGCCTCGACCGCACCGCTTTCCAACGAACGCTCGCGATCGGGAACAACACGCTCGGGATCGAACTGTTCGAATTGGCCAAGGCCCTGACAGGTTGGGCAGGCGCCGTACGGGCTGTTGAAGCTGAAGGTTCTGGGTTCGACCTCGGGATAACTGACGTCACACCGGGCACAGGCAAGGTCGGTACTGAAAAGTTTTTCTTGCCAATCCTCGGAATCACTTTCACTGCGGGTCAAATAGGAGACGCTCACCAGTCGACTGGTGAGCTTTAGTGCAAGATCAATCGCCTCGAGCAAACGGCTTTCGACGCCTTCACGAACGACAATTCGATCCGTAATGGCATCGACGTCGTGGGAACGTTTCGTTTCGAGTTCGGGAGCATCGTCGATGTCGACGACTTGTCCATTGACGCGCACGCGAACTAATCGTTCGGCGCGAACTCGCTCAAACACATCGGCATGTTTCCCCTTTCTACCTCGAACCAACGGAGCCATCACCATCAGGCGAGTGCCCTCGGGTAGAGACATGATCCAGTTCACGATTTCCGTGGGTGTTTGTTGTCCGATTGGTTCACCGCAGTTCTGGCAACGAATTTCGCCGACTCGTGCGTACAGAATACGCAGGTAGTCGTGAATTTCCGTGATCGTCCCTACTGTACTGCGAGGCCCCGCGGTTCCCGTGTGCTGGTCGATCTTGAGCGTCGGAAGTAATCCACTTATCTCGTCGACGTCCGCGGGTTCCATTTGATCGAGGAACTGACGGGTATACGTCGAAAGGGTTTCCATGAATTGCCGTTGTCCCTCGGCGAAGATGGTATCGATCGCAAGGGAGCTTTTGCCGCAACCGCTCGGTCCCGTAATCACGGTAATACGATCGTGCGGAATGTTGACGTTTACGGACTTCAGATTGTGCGTGCGTGCCCCCGTGACCTGAATGGCCGCCAGTGGCGAGCCTAATGGCTTCAAACTTGATTTCATCTTCGGCATAGGCCGCTTCAACAATTTCTCAAAAGGGACTTCATGGAATTCATCTAATTGTGTCGTAAAACCGCCGATCTGCTGACCAGCACATGCATGTATTCGCCAGATTTCTCGTGAATTTGAAGCAACTTTGGTCGTTTCGTCAAACGATTAATTGAAGTACCGTAAAGTGAGCATTAAGATTGAATGATCGCCGTATCGGCCAACCATTGGCTGATCGGACGCAATCGGTTGTGAGGCAACAACTGGTTGATTTCGAGACACTTGTTCCCCCCGCCAACAAGTGTGTTTTTTTATTCGAACGTTGGCTGTGGGGGATTCGTCGTTTTTGACAATAACGCGATCGGTTCCTGGTTTCAAAAAATGGATGAACGATTCGACTGGAGCGCGAGTATTGGACGCTGGTTTGGCGTCTCACTTCGTGTTCATCTATTCCTCGTTTTAATATTGCTGTTTGCATTTGCCGTAGAATGGCAAAACCGTACCCACCTGCCGTCCGTCACGGGAACGGGGCTCGTATTCGGTTTCGTACTACTCGTCAGTGTCCTGCTTCATGAACTTTCCCAGATATTTACGCTAAAAAATCTGGGCGGGTCCGTTGAATCAATCACTCTGTTTCCGTGGGGCGGGCAATCAAGCATGACCGCATCACGTGAGCCCGGGGTTCGATTTGCCATCTACGCCGCCGGTCCGTTTGCGAATCTGTTGTTGTTCTTGATATCCGCTGCAGTATTACTGCAAGCGGGACACAAGGAATTCGCCGAACTGATTAATCCGTTCAATCCGCCTGAGTTTTACACGGACACCTGGAAGGTATCGTTTGTTTCGCTGATGGCTTGGGTCAATTTCCAGCTGTTTTGGGTCAACTTGATCCCCTGCTTTCCGCTGGACGGCGCCGAGATGACGCGTTCGATTTTCTACATGGCCGACGGCGAGTACAACGACGGCAAAGTGGAAGCGACGTTGATGGCCGTTGGGCAGCTGACTGGTTTCATCGCGTTTGCGTTTGCCTGGCTGTTGCGAAACTACGATCACGGCCCTGTACAGCCAGCATGGGCAATCCTGTTGCTGGGCGGCGTAGCATTATTGTTCTGTGCTCGTTACGACTTTCGCAATCAGATGCGACGAATTTTAGAGGCAGAGGAATGGTATGACGATGACGAACCGGAATTGGAATCCGAGTTTTCGTACACGGAGGAAGGGCTGAATTTTCTGGCCGAAGAAGGCTACTCACAATGGCTCGTGGAAAAGCAGCTTGAGCGCGAACAAAGCCGTCATGAAATCGCGGAAGAAACCGAACGGCACGAAGAAGAACAGCTGGATGAAATCCTGTCCAAGCTCCACAAAAACGGATTCGAAAATCTAACGGATATCGAAAAAGAAATTTTGCACCGCGTCAGCGCTCGCATTCGCCACCGACGTCAATTTGGAAACGTCGACTAGCGGATTGCCTTGGAGCAAATTGCTGTAGTGGACGAGGCTACGAGTCCCAATCCTCCATTCCCAATCCGACTGACGACATCAACCAACCGTTCCTCATGAAAATTGATCAGTAAACCAAATCGAAAGTTCAACAGCATTCGGCTCAGACGTAGAGACCGGGTGTGAACAAGTGGCCATATTCGGCGAGCTCAGCTCAGAAGGATTGGAAACACAGAGGCACAGAGATCACAGAGGAAAGATGAGAAGCGAAACTCCGTGGCCTCTGTGCCTCTGTGTTTTGAACTATTTCACTAATCATTCCCGTAACCATTCACAATCCGACTGACGCCATCAACCAACCGTTCCGCATGAAAATTGATCAGTAAACCAAACCGCAGGTTCAACAAGCGCAGGTGTGACAGAACCTGGGCTTTGTCTACCGGATGAATCGCTGACTTTGCCTTTAGCTCAACGACAATCTGACGGTTCACGACCAGATCGGCTCGGAATCCACATTCCAATTTCACATCATCGTAGATGACCGGGACTGGCTTCTCTTCGAGGACCTCAAAACCGCGTTTCCGAAGTTCGTATGCCAAGCAGATGCGGTAGGCTGATTCCAACAACCCGGGGGCCGAGTCGTTTGTGGACTTCGATTGCTGCACCAATGATCACTTCGGTTAGTTGGTTAAGTTCACTCATGCGCCTCCAATGATCGGGTTTGAAACACAGAGGCACGGAGATCACAGAGGAAAGGTACGAAGCGAAACTCCGTGTCCTCTGTGCCTCTGTGTTTTCATTTCTTCTTCATGTTATGTCGCGCTCGCATTCGGCAGTTCAAATCCAAGTGCCGCCATGTTCTTCCGCATGGCTTTTTCGAATTTCGCAGATTGCCTGTGAGCGGCAAGGCACTAGCCGCCGGTATGGTTGCGATTGTACCGACGGCTAGAAGCCAGTCGATTTAAAACGGCAAATAGCGAGGACGGATGGCTGAGTCTGATTAAAGGCACAGGTATTGAAAACCGGCTACCGTACAATCGACAACCTCGAAATCTGATTTCGATTAATCGTCAAAAACCGTTCGCGAGCGGCGACGTCGGCGGCGGTGTCGCTGAGTGACAATTTCGCCCTCGGTAAACCAGTGCCCACCCAAAACTTTATAGAAAAACAACAGGATCATCGCGCCAAAAACACCCACTGCAAAACCTTGCATGCTGATCGGCTGGATATTCTGATTTGGGGTGAAAAGTTTATGAATCGCGCAGCCGATCAACGTCCCCGCAATACCCATCATCAACGTAGCAATGGTTCCTCCAGGATCTCGCCCGGGCATGATGAGTTTGGCAACAAGGCCAATCACCGTACCAAAGCCGATCCAAGTCAGGGACGAATTGGCGAAATCGACGAGTTGTTGGCTTTCCACAATGCACCTCTTATGCAGTTTGGAACAGTATGTACTGCCCAAGTGAGTTTGCGTTTTGACATAGTCTGAAGGTCGATGCCGATTTTACAAAGGTCGTTTTCATGGACGCTAGCATACGACGCAACTCGACATCTAAAGAATCATCATTTAGGCGGCTGAAACAATTCCCGCAGCCCTTCGTTGACTCCGGGAAGAATTTTTCGATGCGTTTGAGGATCGCCTAACGTTCCGTCGACCTGAATCCACAGGATATTTTGGCTACTGGCTTCGTACAACTCAGTTAGCACGGGAACATAGAGTCGGTTGCCTCCGGCCACGGTAAAGAAATTCAAGTCGACGTTTTGTTCCAGATCAACGACGCCGTTCCCAATCAGACTGATCGGATCTCCCTGCAATTCCATGCGGTTGATCGTCGCCTTTCGCCCTTTGATCGCAAACTCGATGTCACACGTATCAAACGCCGACCGGTCTTCGTTGAACTTTCTCATTTGCTTCAGCGTGGCCAACAGGACGGGCAATTCGTAGATCCGCGCTTTGTACATTTTCATCATGCCTTCGCCGGTAAGTGAATCGATCGACTCGCAGTCTCCCGAAAGTCGCAATCCAACTTGCCCTGTGCCGCTGATCGATTCAAACGTCGGCGCCCAAGTGGCGGCCGCGTCTTTGAGCGAAGCGGATTCCAGTGTGGTCTGTAGATAGAATCGTTGCTTGTCGGCGAACCAGGTATGTCCATCAAAACTCAGTTGGCCATCAAACAGGCGACCTGTCAATGACTTCGAATGTTGATTGGAACCTAGAGGCACGGCGAACATGCCGACTCCAACATGGTCTTGATCTACAAACACAGGACCTTCAATCGACGTGACCTGCATTCCAAGGACTTCCAGCGAATCAATTTTCAGCTTTCCAGAACTCACCGCAGTCTTGCCGTCATAATTTCCGGCCAATGCAACGAGCCCATGAATCTGGCTGAGTTCGATTCCGGCCATCATCGATGCACCGTCAGTGTCAATGCGTAAGTTCCAATCCACGCCTGGTTCACCAGTGGGAACTTCGTCGAGCACTTCGTAGGAGGCGAGCTGAACGTCACTGTGTTGCTCGGCATTGGTCGACACAATTCCGGAGTGAATGTCGATTGACCCGGAAACATTTATATTTCCACGGAACCTGGAGGCCTCGATTGCAGATCGGAGGTCACTTGGTAATGCCATCAACAAATCATTGTCGACGGGAACCGCGCCGGTCAGGATGTTGTCGATGCGAACGTTCCAGCGGTCCGTGCCGTATCGTCCACCTCCATCCCAGGTCACCCAAGAGCGGCCATGTTTCCCACTCATCTTGTTGAATCGCACGACGCCATCTGCAACCTGAATCATGCCGGCAATATTATTGATCGAGTAAGGAAACGCGGATGGTGAAACGGACAAATTGTTTTCGCTGCCTGGATGCTGAACGCGGGCATCGATCATGACACCGACCCTCAGTTCTCTCGTCGCGACTGGCCAAGAGACGTCGACGCGAGAAAGTGGCAACTGGCCAGAGGGCCTTAGTTCATCCCAAACCTGTCTAACGATCGCAGGCAAAGCATGTTTGAGTTGCTCGTCGAGTTGTGCCCGATTCGCGATGATCTGCAAATCAAGCCCACGTGCTGGCTCCCAATTGCCGTTGCAAAGCACCGTGGTCGCCAGGTTTTCTCCGGTGAAATCGTGGAACTGAACATGCTCACCGTCGACGAATAGCGTTCCCATGACATTGCGAAACGGGTAGTCAAACAAATCATGCTGCACCGTCGCCTGAGAAACGTCGACTCGAAAATTCAAGATTGGATTGACGTCGGAAACCGGCTTGCGAAAGCTACCTTGCGATCGAAACTTGCCTTGTGGATTGGCCATTGTGATTTGGCGATGCACCTGGGGATAGTGAGACACGGCCTCCATGAGTTTGTCATCAATCGCCAGCTCACCGGCGCAACCAAATCGCACATCAAATGTTGCATCGGGGCCTGGATTGGAAACATTGCCTTTGATCTCGACCACCTGCCCTTGTTCCAATGCCTGGATATCAAATTCACAATTTC
This sequence comes from Pirellulaceae bacterium, assembly GCA_041399045.1. Taxonomy (GTDB): domain Bacteria; phylum Planctomycetota; class Planctomycetia; order Pirellulales; family Pirellulaceae; genus BJ22. The sequence continues at coordinate 43,365 of JAWKTO010000006.1, forward strand.
GATTTTTCCAGGTCGCGATTCCAACGCAATGTTCTAAGCGATAGGGAAATTTGTGAAACGTGCCGGCCAAGTCATGAATCTGTGCCGTGACATCTTCGATAGGTTGTCGACCGATGTTTCCCCAATGAAATCGAAGGCTGACAAGGCCGTTTGGAGAAAAGTCGTCCATGAACTTTTTGCCGCCGGGAGGTAGTAATTCCTTAAGCCGCGGATTCACTTGAACGTTGCTGAGAGTTCCCGCCAAGTCCCAATCGTCGCGCGAGAAAAGACCGCGCTGCCAATAGTTAAATTGACAGCTGCCATTGCCAAGCATCGCGTGAACATCTCGGCACTGAATCTGCCCGTTCTGAATGATGACCGTTCCCGATCCTTTGGAAACGGGAAACGAGAGATCACGATGGGCGAGTTCAAATTGTGCGAGGCGAGCGGTCACCTGCAAACGCGATTCGTCAAATGGCAGCGCTTTGCTGCCTGCCATATTCACATTGATATCAACTGCACCTTCGATTCGCGTCACATCAGAAATCGCTGGATGAAGTGCACTCAATCGCTCCAACAACCCGCCATTCAAACACAAGCCATCGATTTGAAGTGTGCTGGTCCAATCACCGTCGCCACCGACCATTGCTCGAACAATAAGTTGGCGAAACAGGTTCGAATGTCCATGCAACAAGACATTCGGCTCGCCCATCGGAGAGTCCGCTCGAAATGAGGCGTTGATGTCCTGGAGTGTTACCGGCTGTCGCTCCGGAAAATCACTGTTCTGACTTTCAAGAGCGACGTTGCGAGCATGAAATGAAGGGGGACCTTCCGTTTTGGGAAGCGAGTCCAGAAACTGTTTTAACCGATTGATCTCGTCGGCTTCGGCTGCTGCAACATCGATTTTTACCTTGGACTGATCCAAAATGATTTTGCGGATTGAAAGGGGCGCCGCTTCCGGACTTGGTGCGCTGCCGAACGATAGTTCGACTTGAGACAATGAGGCAAGAGATCGCCGCGTTTGCAACGAAAACAACCTTACATTTCGCAGCGAGACATTTTGGTCGGACAACGCGACCGACTCGATCTCGACTTGCCACCCCGCTTGAGCCAATTGTTCGTTGACTTTTCGCGAAACCGTGCGTCCCAATTCCGAGGTCAGATCGTCTCGAAATAAATAGACCGCACCCAGGCCAATCGCGGCCAGCAACAGGAAACCTGCAACACACGACACACATTGGCGAACACCGAATGCCAGCGCACGCCAATGGTGAGAGATTCTTCCTGAATCGTCTGTGTGATACACCATCGCTTCCATTGCAAATTGAGGAAGCCCTAACGTACCAATATTCACGGATTTTCAATACATGAAATCGGGTTGCAACCAATCAAATCCATCGTCGGTTGCGTAGAAATTTCAAGCTAGCAAACAAGCGATTATTTTCGACAGCTGGTCGACGTGCAGTTGGCACAAGCATTGGTGCTGCAGCCACCAGCTGCCTGCTCGGTACCGCAGCCCGGTCCACATCCGCTAGCAAGGCGTTCGGCAAACTGTTTGAGCCGTATTCGCTTGCCATAGGTTTCCGCCAGTTCACCGATCATCGTTTCCAACTCGGGGGTCACTTCTCCGAGAAAATGAAAAATCAAGTTCTCACCATCGTGAAGCAGTTCAATATCCAGCAATGGTGGCGCGTCGGGCAGTGACTTCAACAATTCCAGACAGGCAGAAAAAGCTCTCGCTCGAAATCGCTCCAATCGGTCTGCCAAAAGTGAATCATTTTGCGTGAATGTTCTGAGGACGCTACCGTTTAGCGAATACCCTTGGCGTTCATCGAGACCGGGTGCCAAGACCTCGCCGATTTCAATTCCTCGTTCAGTTTGACAAACGACATGTGTCCCACGACGCAAGGAAATATCGAGCTCACTGCGAAAGACGCCAACCGTTCCGTTGACTGAATAGCGAACTAGATAAAAAGAATCCATGGCGTCAAAAAAAACGGTTAAGGGACGTTGGTACGAATCATGATTCTACCCGAAATTGCTGGATGAAAACGACCTCTCGGCCTTATCGAACAAATGGGCAATTTGGACTACAATTGAGCGTTTCCATTTACGGGGACTTTTCCCGTAAACGATGGGTTTAGCGAACAAAAACAATCGAATTACAGGGCGACCAAGTCGAATGATTGTCGGGAACCAAACAACAAACTGGCAAGATCTGGCAAATCGTGTTCTCGCCGGAGAGTCCGTTGATCGCGAAACAGCCCGGTCAATGTTAAGTATTGCCAACCACGAAATCCTGGACTTGTTGTCAGGTGCCTATCGAATTCGGCATCAGCATTTTGGCAACACCGTTCAGCTCTACTTCTTGATGAATGCCAAAAGTGGTTTGTGCCCCGAAGACTGCCACTACTGCAGCCAGTCAAAAATTTCCAATGCGGAGATCCCCAAATACAACTTGCTCAATCGCGAGAAACTGATGGCGGGAGCCAAGCTGGCGGCAGAGCGAAATTCAAAAACCTACTGCATCGTGATTTCCGCGCGCGGCCCCAATGAACGCGAGATTAAAGCGGTCGAGGAAATTGTTCCACAAATCAAAGAGCAATTCGATCTGAAGATTTGCGCCTGTCTGGGATTATTGAGTGACGAACAGGCGGATCGGCTCAAAGCTGCAGGAGTTGATCGCGTCAATCACAACTTGAATACCAGTGAACAATACTATGGCAAGATCTGCAGCACCCACACGTATGAGGATCGCAAAAACACCTTGCGTTCCGTGCGTAAATCCGGAATGGAAATCTGCAGCGGCGGCATCATTGGAATGGGCGAAACCCTGGACGACATTGTCGAGATGGCGTTTGAGTTGCGCGAATTGAATGCGGAGTCGATTCCATTGAATTTTCTGAATTCAATCGACGGGACGCCTTTAGAATGCAAAGACGATTTGTCGCCTATGGACTGCCTCAAGGCCCTCGCGATGTTCCGCTTCGTCAACCCAAATTCGGAAATTCGAATTGCTGGCGGACGTGAACTTCACCTTCGCTCGCTGCAACCATTGGGACTGTACGCTGCCAATTCGATCTTTGTCGGTGACTATCTGACAACAAGTGGACAGCCGCCAGAAGACGACTACAAAATGATCGAAGACATGGGATTCGTCGTGACGCGAAACGAAGAATCCATGGCTTGATCGAATATTATTTTGACTCAACGACTCAAACGAACAGGGAGAAATACATGCGTCACATTAATTGGCTGATAACTGTCGTTTTGCTAACCATCGCATTGCCTTTGGCTGCTCAAGAAACCGAAACGAAGCAAGAGGAAACCACCGTCGAACTTGGCGAATCGAAATCGGTTGCTGACGATGGCCTTTCGTTTCAAGCACCCAAGAACTGGGACAACGTCGAACCCAAAGTCAACATGATTGAAGCCGAGTATGCCATTGAAAAAGCTGATGGTGACGAGCAAAACGGGCGCATGACGGTCATGGGTTCCGGCGGGTCCATCGATCAAAACATCGAACGCTGGTACGGACAGTTCACACAGCCTGATGGAAAAGCGACGGCCGACGTTGCGAAGGTCGAAGAGATGACGATCAACGAACTGACCGTTCATGTGGTTGACATTTCGGGAACTTACGCCGACTCGATGGGCGGGCCTTTTGGTCCCAAAACCGACCGCGACAACTATCGTATGTTGGCCGCGATTGTAGAAACTGATTCACACGGCAACTACTTTTTCAAGTTCTACGGTCCTGAAAAAACCGTTTCCGCAAATGAAGCCGGCTTCAAGCAGATGCTCAAGACGCTTCAGGAAGCCAACTAGTATTAAAGGCTTGATGTTCTGGTCCATAGTCGCCTTTCGCGCCGTGAAAGGCGACGTTGCCAAGCAAATGGTGACATTGAAGTGCGAAAGGCGACAATGTGCCACTGGACCAAACGGACGAAATCCGTTCGAATCGAGTGCTTTCACATTGTTGTTCAGCCGCAATTTGGGCTCGATTTTGACCTATGGATTACCTGTTACTCTTCGTCTATTCCATTCTCATCGTGCTCTGCTCGACGCTAGGCGGAATGCTCCCCTCATTCCTACAATTCACGCATCGTCGAATTCAATTGACTCTTAGTCTGGTCTCAGGCGTCATGTTGGGAGTTGCCATGTTGCATCTCCTCCCACACTCAATTCAGATTCTGAACAACGACATTCGCCAAGCGATGATGGCGGCGTTGGCAGGTTTGCTGTTCATGTTTCTGTTGATTCGAACGTTTCATTTTCACCAGCATGATGTTCCGGGTGAAACATCAGAAAGCAATGGTCATTGCGATCACGATCACCACGACCATCATCATCACGATGAACACATTCATCCAGAGGAAGAACCACCTGCAGAAAACGTTGTTGCGGCCCACTCGCGTGACTTGAGTTGGGCGGGGTTGTCGTTTGGCCTTGCCTTGCACACACTGGTCGATGGCCTCGCACTTGCCGCAGCCTACTCGGCAGAACGCAGCCACAGTAGCTGGGCAGGCTTGGGCACTTTTCTGGCGATCGTGCTGCATAAACCAATGGATGCTTTGACAATCACTTCGTTGATGTCGGCGCGAAAGGCCAGTGCAACGCAACAAATGATCGTCAACTTGATATTCGCCCTGATGTGTCCGCTGGGCGCGATTCTGTTTACATTCTCGTTCGATCAGTGGGAACTACTTGGTCCGTCGGCAATTGGAATCACGTTGGCATTTTCTGCGGGAGTCTTTTTGTGCATTTCACTCGGCGACCTTTTGCCAGAGGTCCACTTTCATTCGCATGATCGAGTGCCACTTTCGCTAATGCTTTTGCTCGGCGTAGGCATCGCTTACCTTATCGAGTTCGTGATACCACATCAACACTCGCTGCAATAAGTCGTTGCTAGACAAGGCCCCAGCGTTTTCGCAAATACCATTCCGTCCCCATGACCAAAACAAAGAGTGCAAGGAAGGCGGCTCCGTCGCCCAATGTTGAGCCGAGTTGCCAGCGTTGAGGAATTTCCAGATCCAATTCCGGAACTGAATTCAATAGCGACTCCAGATAACTCTTGACTTCGTTGGGCTGGATCACGGCGCCGCCAAAGTCTGACGTTTCTCCGGCTATCCGCGTCAGCCCCGCAATGTCGGCAGCTGGGTTCGATTTTTCCTTGTCATGATCGTAAACTGAAAACTCAATTTCCGAAGTACCAATACTGTCGTTGCCCGAGGTTGCCGACACTTTGATGGAGTAGATTCCCGGTTGATTGATGCGATCCGGTTCAATTGTGCCCGTGTACTCTTCACCGCCACTGATGGAAATGGGCGACTGCGATCCATCCGGTGAAACCAGGATGCCTTTGTACTCGGCATTCTCAATCGCTTTTCCGACAACGGTTCGGGCCTCCGTTGAAAACGTTATTTGCGATTTCGGTTGGAATCGTCTTTGATTCAGAAATATCCGCACGTTGTCTTTCGAGTCACCTTCGGGAAACGCCAGCCACAGAATCATCTGTTGCCAGAAACGCTGATGCTCTCGTTTCATGCCGTGAGAATACCAAAGCCAAGTTGCGTCTGCGGCCATGGCCATCACGCGGCCGCGGCTGCCGTAGGTCCCCGAAACGAGAACGGGCTCTTGGTTTTGACTGGTAAGTAACACCGAGGCATTGTCCTTGAGTCCTTGGAAACGATTGATGCCGGGGAACGGTGGCAATTCATTCCATGGGGCCCAAAAGTCTCCTTCACTTCGCAACGAGAGTATGTCCCATTCGCTGGTAGGCTTCGGTTTTACAGGTCCAGAAATATGAAAATCCGTAATCATGTCACGATCAAATTCTTGTCGATCGTACGGGTTCATTAGCACGGGCAGAACGTCCGCCAACGGAGTTGAATGATATAGCCCAGGCCCAAAACTGTGTGGTCCGCCCAACATCATCAGCCCTTTGCCGTTTGCGACCGCTTCCTCGATCGCCAACATCGCGCCCTCGAATTCTCCTTTACGGTATAGGGCTCTCGAATCAACGTTGTTGATCATGATGACGTCGACCGCAGGGTCCCGAATGGCTTCAATCAAATCTTGCCCAAGCGGCCATCCACGCTCTCGCGTTCTCGCATCAGACATTACAGGAAAATACGAAATCTCTATCCCTTGACCGGCATTCGCATCGCCACCACTCATCGCCGGCAACGAGCGTCGAATACGACTTTGCTCCAGGTTATCGAGCGATGATATGAACAGGACTCTCAGGCCCCCTTCGTATACTGTCAAAAACGATGTCAGCTCGTTGTTCAACGTCGCCGATTCGCCCTGCAACCGGACGGCGCGAACCGACATGCGATAGCTGCCCGCGATGTTCGGCGTATAAGACAATTCAATGTTCTGTTCCTGATAACTCTGGTCGGGAACATACACCTGTGTATCAACGATCTGCTCTTGCTGCCCCGCACGACTGATCACTAGTTGAACGGTCACAGGTTGATTCATGAAACCCCGGCTAACCAATGTCGCGCGAACCGTTTTTCGATTCTTGACAAACACCGTATCGTGATCCGGTAGGTTAGTGATCGCTACGTCGGCAAACTGTCCAACTTCGTTTGCAATTCCAAACGGAACGGCAATCAGTGGAATCTCCTGTGTCTTGAGCCGGCTAATTGAATCGAGCAACTCAATTTTGGGATCCAGCACATTCTGAACCCCGTCGGACATCAGTAGCACCGAAGCAATCCTTTGATCACGTACCTCACGCACAGATTCCGAAACGGCGTTGCCGATATCAGTCTGTCCCCCCTCAGGTGTTTCCGGCAATGTCGGAGTCCCCGACTCGATTTGCAGGTTTTGAATGTCCGAGTCGAACCCGACAAACTTGACGTCAACACTTTCCTGCTTTAACGCCTCGACGACGTCGCCACAAGAATCAATCGTTTCATTCAACGCCTGCCATCGCGTTTGATCTTCCTGCAAATGCGGCAATTCCATTGACCGGGAAAGATCGATCAGGCACAACACGAGCGCCGACTGACGCTGACGAATCATCGTCGTGATTCCAGGGCGGACCAAAAGTATCGCGATCAAGGCGATCCCGAGTATTCGGACCAAAACCAGAATCGTTGCTCGAACCCGGGTGAGGCGGCTGGAAGGTTGGCTGAACCGCTAACAACGCTAACAATGCAGCGATGATTAGGCCAAGTAGCAAGGGGCCCGAGATGGGTTGAAACTGTATTGACGACATCCAATTCCCAATAACGACAGTTCTTCGACTGCAAGATTTTACCGTTATTCGCTCCAATTGTCATTTGGAGTTTCGAACGCTTACAAAAGCGTCCCGCCGCAACTCGAGCCGCATCCTGCCGTACACCCAAAACAATGATTCCCGACGGCAATTGGCCGGCCAGCCAGCCCCTTAAAATCCGCTTCTTGAATGGTCGTCCCGCTCCCGTGAGCCAAACGCAAATCCAACATTTGATTGAAGTCGCAGTCGTACAAGTTCCCTTGCCAATCTACCGACAACGTATTCCGGCACATCAATTCGCCAACGGTCGCGGGATTGAATGCGTTTAGCAGTTGGGTCATGTACTCATCATATCGGTCGTTTGCCAACAGGTCGTCGAGGAACCGGCTGATGGGCATGTTGGTGATCGCCAAAAGTGAATTAAACGAAACTCCGAATCGCCGTTGCAATTGCTCTCGATATCCCGCTTCCAACTTTTTCTGATCGGGGGGCAATTGGTTGCCAACTGGGTTGTAAACCAAGTCCAGCGCCAAATCGCCATCGTCCAGTCCATAACCAACGCCATTCAAACGCTGTAGCGCCTCGATCGATTTCTTGAAAACACCATCACCGCGCTGTCGATCACAGTTGTCTTCAAGGTAACAGGGCAGGGAGGCGACCACACGGACACGATGTTCGGCCAGAAATTCAGGCAAGTCTTCGTAACCCTTTGCCAACAAAATCGTCAGATTGCAACGATCGATGACGTTTCGCCCGATTTGGGTCGCCTCGTGGACCAGCCACCGAAAATGCTCGTTCATCTCTGGTGCCCCGCCGGTTATATCCAGCGTTGGAATTGGATTTGCGCGAAAAAAATCCATAACTGCTTTCGCCGTTTCAAACCCCATTCGTTCCTTGCGGTCCGGGCCGGCATCGACATGGCAGTGGTGACAAACCTGGTTGCAAACGCGGCCAACATTGATTTGCAAAACATCGATGGCGCGCGCATTTAAGCGTTCGAGTCCATTTTGGTTCAGGCACTCGTCAAACGACATTCCGATTGACGTCTGTCGGCTTGCCAAGAGTTCTTTTTGTGCAGTGGGGGAGGCAAGGTGATGGCCGATTCGATAAAGTGTTTTCATCAGGTTCCTGTCCAGCGTCGACAAATAACGGTTCTCAAACATTTTAGCGAACATGAACGCAAACCGCGAACGATGACCAATGACGTCCAATCATCCGAGGCCTTGAATCAACGAACCAAATTGAATTGGATTCGTTGGGGCATGCTGTTATTGGTTTTGGCGTTCGTCGGCTATTTGATTTGGGGACGAACCGGCGACTGGAAACACTGGGCCGAGCAGAACCGAACATGGCTGCACGACGTGCGCCAATCGCCACGTCCGTCTCAACTGCTGGGGGCCTTTGCCATTTACGCGTTCACGACCGGAATGAGCATTCCCGGCGCATTGCCCCTGACGATCATTTTTGGCTGGTTGTTTGGTGTCGTGTTGGGAGTCATTGTTGTCAGTTTTGGTTCGACGACCGGGGCGTTGCTGGCGTTTCTGTTCAGCAGATATGTGTTTCGTGATTGGGTCGAAAATCGATTGGGCCAACAATCCCAAAAAATTCATGAGGCATTTGAACGTGATGGTGTTTTCTATCTACTGTCGTTGCGGTTGATGCCCTATGTTCCCTTCACGGTGATCAATCTGGGAATGGGGCTTACGCGGATCCGCCCGTGGACCTATTGGTGGGTTAGCCAGTTGGGAATGCTACCGGCAACGATTGTCTATGTACTGGTGGGTGCGAATCTTCCCGACCTGGATTCGATTTTGAACGGAGAATGGAGCAAGCTACTTTCCTGGCGACTGACCGTTGCACTGTTTCTCTTGGCGCTGATGCCCATTCTGACGCGATGGATCGTCGCTCGTTTTCGACTCGAGAAAGAAATACACTGAAGGCCATCCCTGCATGAACGAAACCCAAAGCGACTATCAGCAACGTTGGCTTCGAAACGTTGCACCCGTTGATCATATCAATCCCAAACCGTCCAAGCCGTATCAATTGGTCGTGGTGGGAGCCGGCACGGCCGGATTGGTCGCTGCCGCGGGTGCCGCTGGAATGGGGGCTCGGGTCGCATTGATCGAATCAAAAATGATGGGAGGCGACTGCCTGAACACCGGCTGCGTTCCGTCCAAATCCTGGATTGAAATGGCCAATCAATTTCAGGAAGCACGGGAAACACTCGCGGAACATCAAAACCCACTTTCCGATTCGTTACGGTTTGACTTTTCGATGGCGTCCCGTCGAATGCAAGCCGCGCGAGCCAACATCAGTGCCAATGATTCGGTTCGTCGTTTCCAAGAATTGGGTGTCGACGTCTATTTGGGCAAAGCACAATTCACCGGTCCGAAGTCGATCGAGGTTGCCGGCTGTCAATTGACGTTCGCCCGAGCAATCATCGCGACAGGAGCCCGCGCTGCAATTCCAAAAATTCCTGGAATCGAAAACGTCAAATACCTTACCAATGAAACGTTGTTTGACCTGGAAAAAATTCCCGAATCCATTTTGATTGTCGGTGGTGGGCCGATCGGTTGCGAAATGGCACAGACCCTGCGACGTATGGGGTCAACCGTTACCGTTGCCGATCTTGCCGATCGAATTCTGTCCCGCGAGCTGCCAGACGCAAGCTCCGTTGTTGATGCGACGCTGCGGCGCGAAGGGATCACTCTCGAGTTTGGTGCAAGCATCACACAAATTTTGCAAAACGGCGACAATGAAATCGTCGCCACTATTCAATCGAATCAAACAACCAAACAAATTGTGGTGAATAGCGTTTTACTGGCGACCGGACGTACTCCGAACGTCGAACACCTAGGGCTGGACCAAGCGGGCGTTGCTTTCGATCTCAAACATGGCATCCACATCGACGACTATCTCAGGACTTCGAACCCACGAGTTTTCGCAGCGGGGGACTGTTGCCTACCACTGCAGTTCACCCATGCAGCCGATTTCTCAGCGCGGTCTGCGATTGAGAATGCTCTGTTTTTTCGGCGCGCAAGTTGGCGTAAGTTATTGATACCGCGTTGCACCTACACGCAACCCAATGTTGCACATGTTGGAATGGATTGGACGGAAATCGAACAACGCGATGATCTGCAAGCCTACCAGATTGACTATTCGGACAATGACCGCGCAGTCTTGGCGGGAAACGAAGGCGGCTTCATTCGCGTCTACTGCCCCAAGGGGAAAGACCGCATCGTCGCCTGCACGATCGTTTCGGAACTCGCGGGAGAAATGATTGGTGAAGTTGCGATGGCGATCAAACATAAGATCGGCTTGAAGCAAATTGCCTCCGTTATCCACCCCTATCCAACGCGTTCTGATGCGTTTCGGCGATTAGGTGATCAATACAATCGAACGCGTCTCACTCCGTGGACAAAAAAGATTCTGGCGAGGTATCTTCGGTTTCGACTTGGTTAATTATCGGCAAGTTTTGGTTTGGATGCCGCGATGTACCGTTGCAATGCGTTGATTGGCGTGCAAACGACGCGAACGAAGCGGCAAATTTTGCGCAAATCGGCGCAGTTTACGCCGACGCCGACGAGATTTTGCCGATTGCCCGTTAATCTCCGGGCAGCAAATTTCTATAATCAGTTTGGTAGCCAATTCGAAATGCCAAGATTTGGCGTTTCGCGAACGAATATCGTCTGGGCGTCAAATGAAATAGGACTCGACGACCAACCTGCCAGTTCGACTAACAAATAAACGAATAAGTTTTGGAGTTTTGGAATGAAGAAAGTTTTTCTGATCGTAATCCTGTTGGCCATCGGCGGTTCGGTCGCCTACATCGGCGGCTGCGGACCACGTATTGGAGTTGTGAAAGACAAGATTGTCAGCGAAATCGACAAAGTCCTGGGCGAACTCAACGTCAAGGAAAAAGACATCGATCAAAAAATGGCAAAACTGAAGCCTACGCTTCGCGACATCAATGAACAACGAATTCGAACGGAAGTTCGTTTGGAACAACTGCAGAAGAAGAGTGAGAAAAACAAGGATGAACTTGCAGAAGTTGATGGCAAGCTTGTCAAAATTCGGGAAATTATGGGAGAGTTCTCGGAAGAGCAAGACTCGATTGAACGAAATGGAAAAACGTATACGAAATCGGACGTGAACAAGATGGCTGAGGAATTGATTGCAAGGCGCACGGGATTGACCGGTGATCTTGCCAACGCCATCAATGTAAGCATCGCGGCTACACAACAATCACTCGACTTTTTGACGGGTCAGGAAAATGCTGCCAAAAAAGCAATGGATGACTTGGAGTCGAAACTTCGAACGTTGAAAGAAAAGAAAGAAGCGATCGACACCATTCGCCAGTCATCATCGATTACGTCTGAGCAAACATCTATCATGACCAAAATCGAGGAAATCACAAAATCGATTGACGACCTCGACGTTGATATCGAAACGGCGATGCGTGTCGAAACCGAGAAAATGAAAGAGGCGACATCGCAAAACATGAAAGTTGACGACCTGTTGGCTGAGCCAGAAGATCTCAATTCAACGATGAACAAGATTGATGAAATCCTGGGGAAATCAGGAGGCAACTAGCCCTCCTGGATCTTAACTGTATGAATTTGGACTCAAAGCGGCCTGTTGATCGACAGCAGGCCGCTTTTTCAGTGTTCGAATTTTCAGCTGTATTTCGTATCCCTTCCGACACAGTGTTTCGTTAGGGCAACCGAGTGTGACCCAAAACCACTGCCACAAATCAATCATGAAATCTACCGATTCGTTTTTACGCTTCTTTGGAAATACGTTCATTCTTTTCGCTCTTTGCTGGAGTTGGGGCCTGAGCGGTTGCGGCCCCAAGTCGACACCCGTTTCGAAAAACGATTCCGGGTTCTTGAAAACAGAAAAAAGAGATGCGTGAAAAGGTCACGGAATTTCGGATGGAAAAGAAGCGAATTGAGAATCAGGTGAAGCGATTGGAAATGGACCGCTCCGGAACGATCAAGTTCCTGAAATCGAAAGGCGTAACCTCACTCAAAGACGTTGGTGATGACACCGATCTCAAATACGCGGCGCTGAACCTGAAGCGTGCCTCCGAAGAGATCACGAAAATGGAATCGGACATGGCATCCTATGACAAAGCGATCTCAAGTATTGAGTCGATGCTGCATGAACTGGAGCGAAATCGAATCGCCGATTCGGTTGCCATGACCGAAGACGATTATCGCGAACTCCGCACCATCCAGCTTGACCTCAACGAACAGTTGGGGCTAGATGACATCGATTTGTTTGAGGCCGAAGAACTTGACAATCTGCTTCAGGACACGCTTCAGGTAAAACCTGCATCGGACGCTGGATCTTTGGAAGGCGATGATATGACGAAGGCAGGAAACGAAAACGGCCAGTAACCCAACCGAGCGCGAGCGCACGGCAGCTAACGCAGGCAGCAAGTTCACGAGCCCTGCAGCACGCCCCCCAAGGGTCCAAGCGATTTCTGTTTCGCTTTGATTTCGTCGACAACGTTTTTCCAGAACACGTTGACTTTGTCATCATGGAAATCGAGGTCGCGAATATTCTCGCTCCATGCGCTATGGATCCAATCGCGGGCTTCCGGCTCGTCGATGTCGAACAGCACATGGTGCTCAATGATTCGGCGGTAAAGGCGTGATCGTTCGCGACTCGGCTTCAACCAAGGCAACTGTGGTTCCAGTTCGTCCCGGCGTCGCATAATAATCTTGTAATCACGAATGGCGGAGATTCGCTGCGACGTTTCCCCCGAGTCCCATTTGATATCGGCTTTCTCCAGATTTGCCTCAGCCGAGAAATAGCTTCGATAGGCAAACCATCCCCCAACGATCAGTCCCAAAATCAGTAGCGGAACAAGAAATCCGCCACGTCGGGAACCGAACAAAAATTGCAGGCTGACGAACAGGTGCAACAGCCTCTCGATCTCGCTCATTTGGCCACCGCGAGCCCCATAGTTTTGACGGCTTCGACTCGAAGAATTCAAATTGTCAGGCGATTTTGGTTGCACGTGATTAACCTCTCGTTCCTGAGAGAATTAATGCCAGGAAAAAACGGGGCCAAAAATACAGCTATTATCATAACGGCTGTCGCCGTTTAAGACTTGGCCATTCGCAACAAAAAAAACGGCGAACCAATTTCTGGTCCGCCGCTTCATTTGTGTATCTTGAGCAATCTCATTCGATCGCCATCAGATTCAACTACTGACCTTCGCCTTCAGTCGATGGCTGGGGATCAGGTTGAGCGTCAGTTGTTGTTACGCCTGAAGCTTGAGGCTCAACAGGAGCTGCTGCATCACCAACGATAACCCCACTTTGAACGGAGTTAGCACAACCAACACAGCCAGTGGTGCCAGTCATAACAACGCCGCCGCAAGAGCTGCAGCCACCGCAGCTGTTGCAACCCATGGAAACAGGTTGGCTGTAAGCAACTTGACCACAACCACCGCAAGAAGAGCCACAAGAGGTGTTGCAGCCACCACATGAGCTGTAACCGCCGCAGCTGCTGGTGTAAGCAACATTGCTGCATCCGCCACAGCTACCGCAACCAGTTGACACTGGAGCTGAATAGGCTACCTGTCCACAACCGCCACCGCAGCTGCCGCAACCCATCGAAACAGGTTGGCTATAAGCAACTTGACCGCAACCGCCGCCACAGCTGCTGCATCCTGAGTATGACATGGTTTGAACCGGAGCGCTCGTGCCGCAGCTTGAGCAACCTGATTGCATTGGCATTGAATACATTGGTGCAGGCTGAGCGTAGCTAACTGCAGGGCTGTACGCTGTATAGGTCATGCCCGATGAAATAGGTGTGCTGTATGCAGGCATGGACGAACCGCAAGAAGCGCACTGTGCGGACACGGATGCCGCAAAACACAATGTTGCAACCAGAGCAACACAAGAAACGAAATTCCGAAACATCGAATACTCCTTCGATAAACTGGATCCTTCGAAAGCAGCCAACCGCGCCCCTTCTATCACATTCCGTCACGATCGAAACTCGACCTCTCCGGCTTCTCCTAACAGGGCTCCCGCGGACTCCACTTTCAACGTTTGCTATACGGCGAGGCAAACCAACCATTGATTCGCCAGTCGCTGTCTATCCGAATTGACTGACAAAATTTGGCAACAATGTGCAACACTCAGGCGTTCACTCTAAATATTCCGTGAATGAATCGCGTTTCGAATGGCACACTTTTTGTCGACAATTGACCCCTTTAAGCTACCGCTGGAGAAAAGACCTTGTCAAGTAATGGCAGCCATTTGGGCGTTGCTAAATGTCCACCAATGACAGCAAGTTTTTTTCGAAAATTCAAGAAAATTGATACGCGTTTTTAAAGGGAATCTGTTCCAGGAGTTTGTTCAGCGTGAGGTCGATATCCCGTCATCGTTACTTGATACGGGCCGCGAACTTCGTATTCGATCCCGCGCCATCGAATGCGGCGTGAACACAACGCCCGAATCACACCAGTGAAAAAAACAACCTGCGTCAAAACGATCAAAAATGCTGCCGCAGAAACTCGGAAAATTGAATGGCGAAGAAATCCGTTTACCGACAAACTTTGTCGCCTCAGCATGCGATGGATCGAATTCCGAACGATGTAAAATGCGGAAATGTATTCAAGGATCCCAGTTGCCAGTGCACCCACCAGGATCAAACTCTCGCCGTAACGCCCCCCCCAAACCGCAAAAGAAATGGCAAGTCCCAGTATTGCCCAAGCAATTAGCATGAACGCCGCGTGAACGGCGGTATTCCAGAAACTTGCCTCATACCATCGAGACCATGTCAACATTCGAGTGACGTACTGAACCACAAATGAGATAGAGCAGGTTTCACGATTGATGGCGATCAATGACGGAACGAATTCCACACGTTGTCCGATGCCATGCATTGATTTCTTGATGGGGCCATCGTCAACAATACTTTTGCTCCAGAGTTCCTGAAGGTTTGCCGAGTCTAAATCCGTTCGTCTGATTGCCAGCGTCCCCGCCCAAGGGTTCTTGACCATTGACGTGGGCACGATGGATCCCGCATTCCACAGTGCACGAATCGCACTGCCCATCCATTGAGAAATATTCGTCGATGCGCTGGCTCGAACCATTGTCCCCGTAACAGCCCCGACACGTTCGTCTGACAGTGGGCGAATCAAATCTGCCAGCCAAGTCTCATGCGGCACGACATCCGCATCGATCAGCGCGATAACCTCAATCGTTTTGTCGAGCGTTCCCAGAACTTGCAGCAAGGCTGAACATTTCAGCCCACAACTCAAACTGGGACTTTCGAGCTGGTGCCAAGTGATGTTGGAAGCACCTTTTTTCGACGAGCGACAAATCGCTTGAACGGGTTCCAGCACCCCATCGACTATGACATGAATATGAAATGCGTCATAGGATTGATTAAGTAACGCTTCGATCGTTCGCCCTAAGAAGGGGTCCATTCCACGGACCGACAGGATTACAGCAACCGTTGGTGTGAACTTGACGGCCGACGGGACCGTTTCCATGCCGGCCAATCGTTCATCCTGTCCACGAAGCCAATGGCGGAACACCCTAGCGCCTAGCACATGGGACGTTGCCATTAACAGGAACAGGATAATTGCAGGCCAGAATAACATTAAATGGTCGTTTACCGATGCGATTGGATTCTATTCCGTCAATCATGAAGCACTCACCATGCTATCGAAACGTTTGAGCATGATAGCCTTGAAATCGTTTTTCTAACACTGGAATTAACAGAGGGCGAGTCTGGAAGAGCATCAGCCATCGTCGTTGAATTGAGCCGATTATGACTTTATCGCTGAAACGGCAGTGAAAGTATCATTCGGAAGAAATGACTGAGGTCTCCCCAAAAGTCCTGATTGCTCTTGGGGTCCGGATTTCGAACGATTCCTTGATTCGACATCGTCCAAGTTCCAGAGGAGCCGTGAACCAAATGACGCCCGCCAGCAAGGCGTTGATTCTCGCGGGCTTCGGGGCAAGTCACATAACATCCCAACCGACTTGTTTTCAAGTGTCGGTAGTCGTGCCGTTGATGGATCGCCTCGATGGCAGCAGAAGCGTTGACGACAGGCAGATTATTTTCGCGTGCCTGGTGAATCATCCAATTGTCCCAATTGCCTCGCCCCACCGCAAAATCGGGAATCGAATCGTACACCCCTCGTGAAAACAAAAAATACTCTTTGCAGACGATGGGCGAAAGGCGACCTTGGGATTTGACTTGAGAGCGCAGCCATGACCAAACACTGGCATCTGAAAAATCGAGTTGTTTGTCAATCGGCACATCAACTCGTCGACCAAAGGCAACAAACGGCTGCTCTGAAAAATGGCTTTGCATTTCTTCAGCCGCCTTAAGCAAATCGGATGAATAAATAACATCCGCATTGGAATACATAATCAATGGCGATTCCGTCAACTCGTGGACTCGGCGAAACGCGTCGCTCAAAAGGGGCGTTCCAAACTGGTTTCGACGCAGGGCACCACCATAAATCAGTCCATGTTTGATTGCAAAATCTTCAATTCCCAGATCGTCGCCAAACAAAACGACTTGAACCGCGGGCTCCAATGACTTCCAGCTGAGAAGCGCGTTTGCTTGATTGATCCTTGCTTGCGTCGTTTCAAACGGCTTGGGCAACGCAAAAATTGTGACCTGATGAGGCCGCGTATGATCAAGCGATTTAGGATGGGGCGTTGTTTGACGGGAACTACCAGTCTGCGCCGCCAGCTTGGGCACGTTCATGTTCTGGTGTTTCCAATCAATTTAAACTTTCGGTAGTTAATAACCCAATTCCGGCAGAACCAAACCGCAAGTCGATTCCACGAGTCTTTTAAACGAAAGTGCGGGCGTTGCGGCCGCCAACCTGACCATTTGGTTTGATCCAGCTGACTGTAAAAACGATCTCGCAACGGATTCGAGCAAAAATAATCCCAAGGCTTGAATTCAGTTGTGAAATGAACAATCGCAGGATCCCGCGTCATCTCAACATATTCTTCAGTCGACACTGGGACCGATTTGTCACTGGGATATTCAAATACGTGACCGCCAACGTTCCATCGCATTGGTAAGGGGCGCCAATGTCCGGCACAAACCAGGTTGAGCGCGTACTGATCCCAACACCAAACATGTTCCGAATTCTCTCGCAACGCTGCCAACAGCTTGTCACCCAGTTTCTGCTCGCGCCATTTGGCGATGTTCATCACCATCACGCCACTGTTGAAATAGAATGCAGAACCATCCAGACCCAGTTCGCGGTAATTTGGCACGGGATTCCATGTGGCCAGATAAGGCAATGAATGCTTTGCTTTTCCACGAAACTGTTCTGCATCCATGAACGGACAAGCAATGTCGGGAACCGCCAAACAATAATGGTCTCCCAATTCCTCTTCCCACAACTCGGTCAGACTATGCAAGATCAGCAGGTCAGAATCGAGGTAAATAACTCGGGCAACCTCTTTCGGAAGCCAACGATCTGCCAACAGACGCAAATAGGCTGTGTGCGAAATATGATGTGATACGGAAAGGTCAGACAGGTCAACCTCGTCCGCATTGATCCAGTTCAAATCAACGGGATGCAATCGCAAGGAATCGATCAACAGTGCCTTGGATTGCTCGGTGATGCCGCCATCAACCAGATACACAATCAGTCGGTGCCCAACTTTGAGGCTTGTCGCAGCCGAAGAAAGCGTCACGGCGAGTGGCATCGCATAACGATCGTCTGCCGCGCACAACACAACCGGATCCACCGACGTTTGTATGTCGGATCGCGAAGGTTGTGTTTTCAAATCGACTAATGACATCGTTGATAGGGATCGGTCTCGATCGCAAAACTAGGTTGACTCTGACTTTTTTTCCTTCGACGCCGAGCGTACCCAATCTAAAAAAGATTGACGGATGCGCACGATAGGCCCAGCGATCGGATGATTCTGAATTTGCTCAAAAATCCGATGAGCCTCCGATAGTTCATTTCGCGACTGTTGTAATTCGGATTGCAAGTGTCGAATTTCGCGACGCGATTGAGCCCATTCCGCAGCCAATTGTTCCGCCGAATCAAATCCAAACTCATTGAACTCGGGATAAAACCGCTTCCATTCCATCCTAGTTGGATACTGGATCAGCGGAGACAGAATTGGCTCATTGAGATCCAGATTTGTTTTTTCTGCCACGCATTTTTGTGATTTTTCCAATATCGATTCAATCAGCATGACCATTCGATCTGTCGCATTTGTCTCAACCTGTAGGTGGTCACGGACGATCTGACGCTGCCATTCAAGTCGTTCGAGAGCCGTGTTTTGCAACTGTTTCAAAACAGGCACGATCGCATCGCGATGAGAAATTTCCCAGGCTGCCGGTACCCAGGTTGGACACAAGTGATAATTCAGCAAGGCAGTCGGTCGTTGCAGCAACATGGACTCAAGCATCAATGTCGACGGTGTTGTTAAAACACAATCAACATTCTGCAGTTGGTCGTGCAATTCCATTCCCGACAAATCACCTTGGACTGTCTCCAACTCCAGTTCTTCCGCCAACTCAGGACCGATTCGCCAGACAACCTCAACATTCAATCCCAAAGAAGATTGAGAATCACTTGCAAAACAATCTCGCAAGTCGATGAGCATTTGACGGGTCACGGCTACCTGGTCGTCCGTGAACCCGGGAGTCTTGGCCGTTGCGACCATGACTCTGAATTTCTCACCCGATGGTTTGAAGTCCTCGTTGCGGCGATACACTTCTGTCAACTTGTCAAGTCTAGGGATACCAACCAACTCCAGTTTTCCTGATTTCCCCAGTGCCATAATTGTCGATATTGACTTGATCCAATCACTGCAACTTTGTGCGACAGCGCAGTCCGCATGGTCCACGGGCAAGCGGGTTCGGTCGGTCGGTTTTCCCAGGCATTCCTCCATTCCAGAATGCCATCGACCATGTACAGCGTCGCAATATTTTTGCGTTTCAACTCGATGCAACAATTGCGAAATCGATCGAAGTGCTCGCTAAAGAAAATTGCCAGATCACCGGCCTTGAGAGATGACGTAGCCTGTTCCGGCAAAAGCGAATCAATATTGAACTGATCAGCAAACGGAGCAACATGGTGTTCCGTTTCCGATGGAGTACCGATAATGCTGACCCGAGGCTTCATCGTTATTTCGTTTCAACAATCAACCAACCCATTCCTTCAGCACAGCTCGCACCGAGCTGGTTGGTGAGAGACTATTTGTTTGCTTGAATACGGATCGAGTCGCGATCAGAACTCCAGTGAAACAGTTTCGCCATCCAAACGGGAACAGAGGCGACGCAAGATGTCTTGGTCGGTTGCGGCGGGCACGAAATGTGTGCTGCCGTCTCCAAACACAAAGTTGCAACCGGCTGGGTGAAAACTCCCAAAAACGGGAACCGCGCCCGGCCCCGGAGTATCGAGTTTTTTCTTGTTGGCAATTGGCAAACCAATTCCGCCTAATCGCATAAATGTTCCGGGTTCATTACCGTTGTAAATGCAACCGTCTCCCCATCCCCCCGGCTCACCCATCTGGTCAGAACTGACAGCTTTTTCTCCGATGAAAATCGTGTTGGAGGTACCATCGATAATGTCGCGCATTCGGTAGCGACCTCGTTCGGGACCAGTCAATTTCCCACCCTGAATTGGATTCGCATTGGCATAGCCTGAGTTAAAGACTCCATCGACGGGAATATCAAAATCTGCCCATGCGTGGTCATCGATGTCATAGTATTTTTCTGAGCCCGCATTGCCGGCATAGTCACCGACGGAACCAATCGGTTCTCCATTCGTTTCAAAACTGCTTACGAATCGCGGCGAACGCCGTGAAGGGCAAAACATCACTTGCAGTCCCGTTTCAATGGCCGCAGGCGGTTGGACCGCATACAACGCTTGAATGTCTAACTGGTCATAGAGATTTTTCGCTTCCATATATGGCATCAAATAGACGGGCCACGTCAGAAAGCCGTCGGCAGGTCGTGAAGGCGGAATGAAATTGCGTGCGCCTTCATAATTTTGGACGGCCGTTCCCAATTGTTTTAGATTGTTCAAACAATGAGCGCGGCGTGCGGCCTCGCGAACCATTTGAACGGCGGGCAACGTCAAGCCGACGAGAATGCCAATGATGGCAATCACAACCAACAACTCGATCAATGTAAATCCGCGTGAGCGTGACAATGACATGCCGAACACCCTTAAACAAAATTGAAAAGCTGACGGGAAAGGTCAAAATCGGCAGTTTGCGCAACTGGCGACGCCTTTATTAGCGTAATCATTCACGCAAACTGAGACAATGATCGGGATTTATTGCGACCTAGCCAATTGTCTGCGTTTTACCGGCATTCTGTGCTAACTCGGTAAAGTGTTTCGCGAGTTCCGAATATACGGACCGATCGGAATACTCACTATTTGCGAGGTTTTTGGAAGCAATTCCTTCCTCCACTCGCGTCTGAGGATTACGACAAAGTTCCAGGAGTTGTTCGGCCATTTCCTGCAGGTTTCGGACGACGCGGCATTGTTTTTGGGCGTCGACACTCATTCCACTGGCGCCACTGGCTGTCGTCACCAACGGTTTTCCGTAAGCCATTGCCTCGACGTTTTTGATTTTCAACCCCGTTCCAAATTGCACTGGGTTGATTGCGATATCAATGTTGTCGTAAAAGTCAGAAAGTTCATCGACCTCGCCCATCAACTCTATTCGATTATCAGTCATCGATTTCAGTCGATCAGGAGTGTGAAGTTCGAACCAATCACAGATCTTGCCAGCAATTTTCAACTCGGCGTTGAACTCAGAACTTGCGATTAATTCCGGCCAAACCTCAATCAAAAATCGGTTGAGCGAATGCCAGTTGGAATAGTTGGCGGAACCGATGTAGCCAACGCGTATTTGCTGTGAATCCGTTTCAGTCAACTTGCCAGCGGTTTCAAAATTGCGGGGCGAATGCCCGACAACCAAAACATTGTCTTTACGAGTCAAACCTCGAATCAATTCCGCTTCGTTTTCCTGGATCGCTAACACCGTGTCAAAACGTTTCCAAACGTCAACTTCTTCCTCTTCACTGATATCAAGCCAGTGAAGGTATCCTGCCTCTCCAAATTGCAGCCCGCGTCGTGTAAAATGTCATGTGTGTCCAGCACACAATGAATCCGTTCACGCTCACGCGGTGAAAGCGACTCAAGCAAATACGCCATCGTCACATATTGCGTAAAAACGTTGGGGCGAAAATTCTCAATCACCTGGCGGAATTGCTCGAGGGCCCAAGGCCAACGGTAGTCGCCCAGCGTTAGGGGAGTCGGCATTCCCGAGTCAACGTTGGTTTCTTGATCGTCGGTTTTTGACTTCCCGCGATTCATCCATTTCTGCAATTGAAATCGAGTCGCTTCGGCATACCAGCGCATGCGCGCAAGGAAATTCTCGGGTGGACGTTCACTTTCAAAAAAAACCACGTCGAGCTTGGACTCAGAGATTTTGGCGTGTGATTCCGGAGTGACCTTTCCCAGAAAAAAGATCTTCATCGCAAACGGTCGTTGGCTGAAGAACTTGTACAGCGACAACATGCGGCTGTTCCGCACCCGTTTTGGCGTTCCAGAAGGGGATATCCGTTGCCATCACAATGCGAATGGGTTTGGAATTCATGTTCATTACCCCTGAAAAGGCCAATGCTTGCCCATTGCCGATTTTTGATGTTTGGTCAGCTGAGAAATTCCCATCCTCGCCGCTGCAATCAGCCCCGACAATTCATCTTCGCTGAACGTCGCTTCTTCGCCGGTACCCTGCACCTCGACAAACTGGCCAGATCCTGTCATCACGACATTCATGTCTACGGCCGCCGCGACATCTCGTTCATAATCCAAGTCTAACGAAATCTGGTCGCCGACAACACCGACACTTACGGCAGCGACACTATCCCGGATCGGATAAACGTCAGGATTCGGCAAAGATTTTTTGATCGAACGTACCGCATCCATTAATGCGACAAAACCTCCGGTGATACTGGCCGTTCGCGTTCCACCGTCTGCTTGCAAGACGTCGCAATCGACGGTGATTTGCACCGGCCCTAACGCATGCAAATCCATAACTGCTC
Organism: Pirellulaceae bacterium; assembly: GCA_041399045.1. Classification (GTDB taxonomy): domain Bacteria; phylum Planctomycetota; class Planctomycetia; order Pirellulales; family Pirellulaceae; genus BJ22. The sequence goes on from JAWKTO010000006.1 coordinate 65,665, forward strand.
GAAGACTGCGACCAATCAATCGTTGGATTTCGTTTGTTCGACCGTCAACTTTGGTGCGCTCGACGATTGCGCGGAGAGGTACTGCCAGGCAACATACTGTACTCTGCAGTCACCCAGCCCTTGCCCGAATTGGCCATCCACGGAGGGACTGACGTTTCCACACTGGCCGTGCACAGGACAATGGTGTTACCCGCCTGCATCAACACGCTGCCCGGTGCTGATTTCGTGTAACCGCGTTTGATTTTCACGGGGCGAAGTTCGTGTTTTACTTTTGCCATCTCTATTTAACTTTCACCAAGGTATATGCTTTTGTTTTTCGCAGGCTATTAATGGCGACTAACGATTTTGCTCAAACATCCAATGCACAAGTCCCTTTTGGGCATGCAATCGATTTTCAGCCTGCTGGATGATGGCACTTTGTGGCCCATCGATGACTTCAGCGGAGACTTCTTCGCCTCGACGAGCAGGCAAACAGTGCAACAACTTGCAATTGTCCGCAGCATGTTTCATCAAACCTTGATTGACTTGGTAATTCGCGAAGGCCTTGAGGCGAGCCGCCGTTTCTTCCTCTTGTCCCATGCTCGTCCAAACATCGGTGTAAACAAAATTGGCATCTGTCATCGCGGCAATGGCGTCACTGGTTTGCGAAACACAACCACTCGTCATCTGATTCAGAAACGAATCATCAAACTGATACCCCTCGGGTGCGGCGATCACCAATTCAATCCCCAGTTTGTCGCAAATGACCGCAAGGCTATACGCGACATTGTTCGCATCGCCAACGTAGGTGATTTTTGTTTTGCCAAGGTCGTCGGTTAGCTCCATGACAGTCAAAATATCGGCCAATGCCTGACAGGGATGCGACACGTCCGTCAGGCCGTTAATGATGGGGCACTGGGCGTAGCGCACAGCCTCTTCAACAACCGCGTGGCTCTTGGAGCGAATGACCAGAAGATCGACGTAGCTGGTCAGAATCGGAATGAAGTCGCAAATCGGCTCTCGATTTGGCCAACCGACGTCATTCGACAGATAAATACTTGAGCCACCATGCTGGGCAAACAGTGTTTCGAAACTCACCCGCGTCCGCAAGGATGGCTTTTCAAAGAGCAGGCCCAAAACTCGGTTTTGAAAAAACGATTCTCGATTGCCCCTTTTAACGTCCCGCTTCAAGCGTATGGCGGTTTCCAAAATTGTTTCGATTTGATTGCGAGGTAGCTCCCGCAACGTCAAAAAATGTTTCATTGATTGTCTCTACTCGTGAAACGTCTTCTTGAGCCGTCAATCATTCCGAGATGACGGTACCAACACCCGAGGATGTGTAGACTTCTAACAACAGTGAGTGGCGAATTCGGCCATCGACAATGTGGATTTTCTTGACCCCCTGACGAAGTGTCTCCAGACATCCTTCCACCTTGGGGATCATCCCCGCCGAGATCTGGCCATTCGCAATCATTTCCTTGGCCCGTTTTCGATTCAGCGACGAAACAAGCGATTTGGGGTCCTTGGGATCGCTGAGCACACCGGGGAACGTCGCTCAGAAAAACCAGTTTCTCGGCGTTCAGCTCAACCGCCACTTGTGTCGCAGCCGTATCGGCATTGACGTTCAATTTCTGACCATCCGAGGTGATGGCCATCGAGGGAATGAACGGTACCTGACCTGCATAACACAGATTATCAATCACCAGGCGATCGACGTCCGTAACCTCGCCAACGAATCCCAAGTCAATATCGTTGCCACCATCATCTTGCAATTTCATTCGCTGCCCAATCAACACAGGTGTCGATTGAAAATTCAACGTCATGGCACGACCGCCGATTTTTTCAAACTCACTGGCGAGATACTCGTTTGTCTCCTGGGCCAAAACACGTTCGACAATGCCGAGTGTCGCCTCGTCCGTGTAGCGGCGTCCCTGAACGAAGCGAGGCTCAATGCCCGCTTCGGCCATCGCGGCATTGATCCGCGCACCACCGCCATGAACGACGACTGGCCGAAGCCCCACCGTTTCCATAAACAAAATATCGAGCAAGATGTGGCGAAGCATATCGACATTGTCGAGAACACTTCCACCCAATTTGATCACGGTGGTTTTGTCGCGAAACTGGCGAATCCAACCCAGTGCTTCAATCAACGTGTCAGCTTTGCCGATTGCGGCTTCCATCTACATACGTCTTTCTCAATTAAAAATTTCTGATTGTCCGACTCTGAGACCTTCAATTGGCCTTCCAACGTGACAAGTAGCCGCAATTTTGTTTCGCGAAGCGAATTACATCGAGTCTAAGCCGCAACGTTTCGGTCGCCGTGGCAACGTACCAAATCAAACCAGGCTAAAGATGTCTTTCCAGATGCGTTCGAGCTCTTTGACCGTCGTGCGAATCTGTTCTTCACTATGTGAATAGGTGATGAAAAACCGAACGCGCGCCTGATCGTCTGGGACTGCTGGATACAGAATCGGCTGTGCATTGATTCCCGCATCAAACAGTTCCTGCGACATTCGCAGTGCGTTGATTGAATTGCCGGTTATCACAGGAACAATTGGCGAATCATGGCTGGGGCCAGTATCCAGACCGGCCTTTTTCGCCAGACTCAAAAACAATTTTGCGTTCTCTGCCAGCTTCTGGATTCGCTCGGGCTCGCGTTGCATCATCTGCAACGATCCCAACGCAGCGCCCACATTTGCAGGTGGAATCCCAGCGGCGTAAACATAGCCTGGTGTGGTGTAACGCAAGTAGTCGATCATGTTTTGCGTTCCACCGACGAAGCCACCGCAACTGCCGAACGATTTGCTCATCGTCCCCATCCAGCATTCCACATCGGATCGAGGAACGTTAAACAACTCCGCAACGCCGCGCCCCGTGGCACCAAGCGTTCCGATCGAGTGCGCTTCGTCAACAAACATCCAGCAATGATGCTTTTTCTTGACGTTGACAAACTCGGGTAGATTCGGGAAATCGCCGTCCATGCTGTAAAGACCTTCGATGGCGATCAGCACCCGTCGGTATTCGCCTCGAATTTCGCTGAGGATTCGGTCGAGGTGTGCCCAGTCGTTATGATCAAACGGACGTCGACGGGCTCCCGACAATTCAGCTCCCTGGATGATACTGTTGTGCGCGAGAGAGTCGTGCAGAATCAAATCGCCAGACCCCATCAAATGCCCAATGATCGATTCGTTGGTAGCGTGTCCGCCAGGGAATGTAATGACGTCCGCGACGCCGAGAAACTCCGACAGTTCACGTTCCAGTTTCTTGTGCAACGTCTTTTCGCCGCTGACAAGACGACTTGCCGATACACTGGTGCCAAATTCGTCGATCGCCCGTTTTGCCGATTCGACGACCGATGGATGCCCCGATAGTCCCAGGTAGTTGTAACTGGAAAACGAAATCAATTCGCGACCATCGATACGCGTCGTATCAGCAATTACACCTTCGTGCACCGAGAAATACGGATTGCGCAATCCCGTTTTGAAAATCGTATCTTTCTCACGCTGAAGACGTACAAATTCAGGTGTCTGTTCCAAGACGTAATACGATTCGGGGATCGTTTGATGTCGATTGACCGGCACCGCTACCTTGGCCGCGGCGCCATTGCTGGGAACGACGCGCTGCAAACCAATATATTCCTGAACGGCGGCTGCGACCTCTCGAACGGTTTCAACCTCCTGCAATACTTCGTCAGGAATCCGCCCACCATAAGCAGTCTCCAATTCACGAACAATTTCCAATCGCTCTAGAGAATCCAACCCCAAATCGACAACAATATTGGAATCGGGAGTGATGTTTTTTGCTCGATCTGCCCCAATCTTCTTGACGTATTCCGTCACGACGGCAATCACATCGGCGTCGACCGATACGGTTCCCGTATCAGTTGGCGATTCCGGCGTCGCTCCAGAACTTGGGTCGTCCGCTTGCGGTTCCAGGACGCTCCAGCGGTCGATGCTCAAAAGTTTGTTTTCCAAATAACTTTGACGGCAAGCGTGACGTTGCACCTTGCCACTCGACGTCTTGGGGATTGAGTTGGCACGAACAAGAACCACTGCATCCAGCGGCACGTCGTGATCCTCAATCACTCGCCGTCGAATGATATCGATAATCCCATCCAATCCCGAATCCGGTCGTCGTTCAACTTCGCAGACCACGACCAGATGCTCACGATCCCAGCGTTGAACGGCAAAGGCTGCCGCTCCGCTAGTCCGAAGGCGTTCGTCACAGCTCTCAACTGTCGCTTCAATATCCTGTGGGTAACGGTTCACCCCACGGATAATGATCATGTCCTTGAGACGGCCGGTGATAAACAGTTCACCTTGATCCATGAACCCAAGGTCACCTGTGCGAAGGTACGTTTTGCCGTTGTCGGGATTCAGTTTTGAATTAAATGTTCGCTCCGTTTCCTCTGGCTTGTTCCAATACCCCAATCCGACACTGGGACTGCGGACCCAGATTTCACCAATCTCGTTTTCGGGCATCAAGGCAAACGTTTCGGGATGAACGATCAAAACTTCTTCGTCACCGATGCTTTGCCCGCACCCGACCAACGTCTGAGCTCCCGGCGCATCGGCGTCCACCTGAACCACACGATGCTCAGACAGCGCTTGCCTATCGAACGATCTCAGCACCGGCGGCGAATAGAAATCGCCTCCCGTAACGATCAGCGACGCTTCCGCCATTCCATAACAAGGGTAATGGGACGAATGCCGGAATCCGTAGCGTTCAAATCGTTTGCTGAATTTTTCCAGGATATCAGCACGAACGGGTTCGGCGCCATTGAATGCCAGACTCCATGAGGAAAGGTCAAGTCCTTCGCATTGTTCGTCGGTAACTTTCTCGGCGCATATGGCAAACGCAAAATTAGGCCCGCCTGTGACCGTCGCGCGATACTTTGAAATCGCCTGAAGCCATCGCGCTGGTTTCGTCAAAAACGAAACGGGCGACATCAACGTTTGCGGAATCGCGGCAAATACCGGATTCAGGATCCCGCCAATCAACCCCATGTCGTGATATGCCGGTAGCCAGCTACAACCCGAGGTCGAATCTTGTTTGATCTGAAAGGCCTCGGTAATCATCCGGCAATTGGCAATGAGATTGCCGTGTGTCAACATTACCCCCTTGGGCAATCCTGTGGACCCTGAAGTGTATTGCATGAGTGCAATGTCGTCGGGCGATACCTTGGGTTTCACCCAGTCGCTGCACAATTCGGTAGGAATGGTTTCCGTTGAGACCCAAGGGATATTTTTCAGACTGGGGGCATCATCGAGCATTCCATCGCTGCGTTCCAATACCTCCAGTGTCGTCAGTGCAACACCAGCCTCAGCGTCCTCTGAAATCGCGTTGATGCGTCCCATATTGCGGTTGCGTCGCGGAGGGTAAGCAGGGACTGCGACCATCCCGGCGTAGAAGCATCCAAACAATGCCTCAACAAACTCCAGTCCCGGCGGATACATCAACAGCGCCCGCTTGCCGCGCAAACCTTCGGACACCAGATGTGCGGCGATCGCCCGTGCACGTTGATCCAGCTGCGCATAGGTATAATGCCCCCCATCATCTTCTCCGTTAATTAGAAAACGAAAGGCGACTTGATCGGGATTGGCAGAGGTCCAATATCGTAGCCGTTCGAAAAACACCGTTTCAGGCGGTGCAAACGGAGCCATGAGCTCGGCTATGTTCACTTTTTAACGTTCTCCCATCAAATCCCGGCCTACCAGAAACCCATCGTGGGTCATGCACTCGATCAACAAACCTATTTGTCTTGGAAACAGCAGCGGCTCAAATCGAGCGACAATGTCTCAACCCAAAAATGGCGATCGAAAATTCTGGTCGTCACAGGCTGAAAAATCAAAGAGAAAATTATACTCACAAAGCCCCCGTTTGAATCAAGGGAGCCATGTTTCGAATACAAGGGTGAAACGCTAAAATCGTAACAAATTCACTGTTTTCCCCCTGTTTCCAATTCTGCGAAGCAGGTCATCATCTCCCTTTGCAGAACAAAAGTCATGGAAACCTTCAAACTCGTCATGCCCGAGAACCTGAATCACTACGGATTCCTGTTTGGGGGTTATATGTTGATGTGGGTCGACGAAATTGCCTGGATCGCGGCATCTCTCGAATATCCGGAGCACTTGTTTGTCACCATCGGCATGGATACCGTCGAATTCAAACACGGCGTCCGCCAAGGCACCATTTTGAAATTCGTCACCCAGAAAAAACACGTCGGAAAGACCTCGGCGACCTTTCTCGTTGAGGTCTACAAGAGCACTGACGAACATCCCGATTCGGTCATTTTCTCGACGAATGTGACTTTGGTTAGTGTTGACGACGAGGGCAAAAAGAAGCCGATCTAGTGACGGACGGACCCCAAACTCGGCTTTTTCGCTGCCCTTGCGTCACTTTTTTCCATCTCTCAAACGATTGGAAATGGTCGACGTCCAATTATGATGGAATTTTCATCACCGAACTCGTCTCGACTCTTTTGTTTCCGCCGATGGCTAATCTGGACTACCTTTTTGAAGACGAACAGGAGACTCGAATTCCCGACACGGTGCGCCGTTGTCGTTCCTGTTGGCGATTGGAATTGCATCGAACGATTCCAGTTTCGCCCTTCGTATTGGGTTTCTTGACCGTATTGACACTGGGGCTCTTTTATTTTCGTCGACCCTCGCGGTGTGTTTGTTGTGGCACGATTCGCATTTAACAATTCGATTCTTCGATCTCGTCAATCATGTCCTTCCCTGCTTTCGATTAGTCGCAACAATTGAAGGGATTACGTAGCTGAAACGAGATCCTTGGATATGAGCGGCCAAATCAGTCAAGACCTGAACCTCGCGGTCGAAATCTTGCGCGCTGGTGGAGTCGTTGCAGTCCCGACCGAAACGGTTTACGGATTGGCCGCGGACGCTTCCAACCCCGAAGCCGTGAAACGTATCTTCGAAATTAAATGCCGCCCCGCATCGAACCCTCTGATTGTTCACGTCGCTGAGTTAAACGCGCTCGAGAATTGGGCAACGACAATTCCGCAAATCGCAACTCAACTGGCCGCCCGATTTTCACCTGGACCGTTGACCTACATTCTTCCAAAGAAATCGCACGTCGAAGAAATGATCACGGCTGGCAAATCAACAATTGGACTTCGAATCCCCCAGCATCCGTTGACTCTGGAATTGTTACAAATGTTTGGCGGCGGATTGGCTGCCCCTTCCGCAAACCGTTTCACGCGAGTCAGTCCAACTTCGGCAATCGACGTTCAGAGTGATCTGGGTGACCAAGTAGACTTGATCCTCGATGGTGGACGATGTGAAATCGGCATTGAATCAACGATCTTGGACCTGACACAGTCGCCGCCGGTTGTTCTGCGACATGGCGCAGTAAGTCAGGAAGAAATTGAACAAGTCATCGGTCCCGTTTCGACATTTAACCGTGCCGCCACCGCCAGCCCTGGGCAGTCGAAATTGCATTACTCGACTCAGACGCCTATGGTTCGGGTGGAAGGGGAGTCGTTAAGTGTTTTCCTCAGGAATGAAAACCTGAAACCAAAAAAGATCGCCGTTTTGACACAAGAGCCTGCACCGAAACGGCTGGATAATCCGAATGTAACCTGGCTGCAACTTCCGGGTGATGAACGGGAACTTGCTCGCGAAATCTACAAACGATTTCGAGACTGCGATTGCGGTGACTACGACCTAATCGTTGTAACACCAGCCGCTGAGTCAGGAATTGGTCGAGCGATCAATGATCGCATCCACCGCGCCAGCCGCGATTCGATTTAGGAACCTTTAATTAATCGTCGGCATTTTCCGTTCGCCACAGGGCCGATCCGCTAAACCTTAATTTCTTCCACGCTGACGCGCGTGTGAACATTCGATTTGTTGATCAGCGCCGGCCAGTAGCTGATGACTTCCGTGGCTTTCGGTCGGCCGCCCGCAAAGCCTGTTACGCCTGGAGGACCGCTGGTAACAAGAGGAACGATTTCCATGCCAAGACGATTGAGCTTCTCGGCATCCTCGCCGCGCGCTCCGATTCGCATGATCACTTCGCCGGGTTCACTTGGACTTGGCAGGATTCCCGCATGGCAAACATTGGTGCCAACCAATTCAACAAAACGATCCGACTCAGGAATTTCTATGCCGTCGATTTTCAAACGATCAAACACGATGTCGGCACACAACTTTGCCTTGTCGACAGCATCGGGACCTGCGACCGTGAGTTGACCGATGATCTTGTAGCCTTCGTGAAACGAAATGGAAACCTTCAATGTATCCGTTGCGGGCGCACCTTTGATCCCACTGACTTTCACTCGATTTTCGCCGACTTGTTCCAGTTTGGCCGAACTGAAGTCAGCGATGCAATCAGGTGTGATGTATCGCTTCGGGTCACCCATCTCGTAAACCAATTGCGATGTCACCGTTTCCACATTGATCAAGCCACCTGTGCCTTCGTGTTTTGTCACGACGAAGCTGCCGTCGGGATATGCCTCAATGATTGGGTAACCAATTCGAGCCAAATCGGGAATCTCACGCCAGTTCGTGTAGTTGCCGCCAGAACATTGTGCACCACACTCGACGATATGACCGGCAACCGTTGCAGCGGCTAGCAAATCATAATTCTCCAAATCCCATCCGAACTCATAAACCATGGGAGCAACAACAACTGACGGGTCCGTCGCACGGCCCGTGATGACAATGTCTGCACCTTGCTGCAATGCCTCGACGATGGGACGCGCGCCAATATATACGTTGGCACTTTTGACCGCGGGCAAATACTTCTCCAGCAACTCGCCATTGTCCATGTTCTTGAACGGTTCGCCGCCAGCAATCAACGATTGGAGATCGCTCAAAATATCGTCGCCTTCGACAACCGCAACTTTAACGCCTGCGGCTCCGTGTTGTTTGATGATATCCGCAACCGCTTGTCGACAGGCTTGCGGATTCACACCGCCCGCGTTGGCGATGATCTTGATCCCCTTCTCGCGGCACTTGGGTAGAACGCGAGCCACCATTTCGACGAAGTCCGTGGCGTACCCGGCGTTTGGATTTCGGCTTTTGAGCTTCTGCATGATGCTCATCGTCACTTCGGCGAGATAGTCAAGCGTGAGATAGTCCAATGGACCTTCGTTGACCAATCGAATCGGGCCTAAAATACTGTCGCCCCAAAAACCCTGGCCATTGGCGATCAAAATTTTGTCTCGTGTCGGCATCTCAAACAGACCTGATTCAGTGCAGAAAAATGATGATGAAACCACATTGCAGTGCTGAAAAACGTGCTCGTTAATCGGCGAATTTCACCTTCGGATCAATGCGGTAAACGTCTCAGCATGATACCTGAAAATTGAGTGTAGGTTCAGGGTGCGACGCCAATTGAGCTGGCCATCCAACTGGTCAGTAATCAATCGCTTGTTGGGGCGAATTGACGCACCATTGAATTCTATGCAGCTCGGTGGGTCGCATGACCGGGTCGTTGAACAATGTGTCGTGTTCTATAAAAATGGGCATAAAGGGGGCGGGAGTCGTTTTGGAAAAGTTGCCCGCGGATACCTTGCGGCAATCGACTCCCGACCCCTTTTATCAAGGCCTTTATTCAACGCCCGAACGTTCGCAAGCTTTTGAGTCAACTGATGGAAACACTGGTCAAATTCGAAGTCGATGGTGCGGTTGCTCGCGTCACACTCAGTCGCCCTGAAAAACGCAACGCGCTCAAACGCGAAACCCTTGAGAGCCTGGCTGAAGCCCTGACAAGCGTCGAAAATAACAACGAGATCCGCGTTTTAATCTTGGCCTCCGAAGGGGGCGTGTTTTGCGCCGGCATGGATTTGGGCGAAATGCAGGAGCGAGCGAGCTCACCCAACAGCGCATTGGAATGGCAAAGGGACTCCGAAGTTTACTGTGATGTACTTGAGCGGCTCTACGGCCTCCGCGTTCCAACCGTCGCTGTGGTCAGCGGCCCAGCACTTGCCGGAGGCGTTGGCTTGGTATTGGCCTGCGACATGGTACTCGCTGTGGACGACGCGTTTTTTGCACTTCCCGAACCAATGCGCGGAATCACAGCGGCGATGGTCACGCCATTGCTGGTTCATCGTGTCGGCGCGGGAGCCGCGACGGCATTGCTGTTATCAGGCGAGCGATGGTCGACAGAGCGAGCTTACCAACTGGGGCTTTGCCACGACGTTGTCGCACGTGAGTCGTTGCCGGATCGAACGGAACAATTGACACGTGCGATTCTGTCGGGTTCGACCGCAGCATTGGCACTTACAAAACAGCACATCGATCGCATCTCAGGCATGGACATGTCCCAAATGTTGCGATCTTCAATGACGGTTTCAGCGACCGCACGCGAAACGTCCGACGCGCGCGAAGGGCTCCAGGCGTTTCTGGAAAAACGAAAACCAAACTGGCAGCCTGCTGAATAAGCCCAAATACACTAATTCATCAAAGAGGAAGACTCAATGCGAACGATCGATTTGACAGGCCGCGTGGCTTTGGTAACAGGCGGCGGCCAGGGAATTGGCCTTGCGATTGCAAAGTCATTGCATACCGCAGGAGCACACGTTTGCCTCAATTACTTTCCCGATCCTGATGGCAATAACCAACGCATTGCCGATGAAGCTGCCAAGGGCCTTGGTGAACGGGCTTCGACATTCGGTGCAAACGTTCGCAACCGAGAACAATTGAATGAGATGATGCGGTCGATCTCAAGCCAGTTTGGTGGACTCGATTTCCTGGTTAACAACGCCGGGATCCTGCGCGACAAGAGCTTTCGAAAAATGAGCCAAAATGACTGGCAAGATGTGATCGACACGAACCTGACGGGCGTGTTCAATGTTGCGCAAACCGCCGCGGAAGTGCTGAAAGACAATGGTGCGATCGTCAACATCGCCTCGTTGTCGGCAGTGACTGGATTCTTCGGCCAGGCAAACTATGCGTCGGCCAAGGCTGGTGTGATTGCCTTTACAAAAGTCCTTTCCAAGGAACTTGCTCGCAAGAACATTCGCGTCAACGCCATTGCACCGGGCGTTGTGAATACCGAAATGGGTCAATCGATCCCTGAAGAAAATCGCAAGGTCATGTTGACGAATATCCCACTGGCGCGATTCGCGGAACCTAATGAAATTGGCGACGTTGCGATGTTTCTGTGCAGCGATCTGTCAAGTTATATGACGGGCCAGACCTTGCACGTCAACGGCGGTTGGTGGGCGTAGTATGTAACTCGCCACTCCGAGGCGAGTGTCATCAAACTCCGCGCCAATTACTTTCAATCACCAGCGTTTGGGTGCCATGCCCTCGGCTTTGCGTGGGCATGTCTCCGCTCGATACCGATAAGTACTCCGGGCGTTTCAAAAAAATATGGCGTCGCGATTTCCTTTGCGCATTCGCGTCTTTGCGTGAGACTGATTTTAAAGTTCTGGGGATTTTGTCCGGGCCACTTTCACAGGGGCGAAAGGCGACGATGAGATGCAGGGACTCGTAACCTCGTTCGCTACCAAGTCAACGGGCGCGATGCCAATAGCTTTCAATCGCCAGCGTTTGGGTGCCATGCCCTCGGCTTTGCGTGGGCATGCCTCCGCTCGATTCCGACAAGTTCTCCCGGCGTTTCAAAACAAAACTATGGTGTCGCGATTACCTTTGCGCCTTCGCGTCTTTGCGTGAGACTGATTTTGAAGTTCTGGGGATTTTGTTCGGGCTTCTTTCGCAGGAGGGAAAGGCGACGATTTGGCTTTTGAACTGCGTGATGCTCGACCGATTCAAGAACCGGTTTGACGTGCCAACTGACTCATGGCCTTGAATTGCGGGTCGGCCGACGATTCACACCATTCGAACATCACGGACTCCGTTGAAATCAACGTCGCGCCCGCCTGCTGCATGCGACCAAGGGCCGTTTCGCGATCAATGGAAAATCGAGAACCAACTGCGTCGACGACGACAAACACATCGAAGCCCTGGGCGATCAAGTCCATAACCGTTTGCAAAACACAGACGTGCGTTTCGATACCCGTTACGACCATTTGCTGTTTGTCAGATTCCAGTAGCGGCGAAAAAACCTGCGTGCATTCTCGGCAACTGAACATCGCCTTCTCGGGAACGTCTGGCAATCGCTCGCGAAGAGAAGAAACGGTGTGACCAAGGCCTTTGGGATATTGTTCGGTTGCATTGATTGGAACCGCAAAAAGTTTTGCTGTGTCGATCAATCGGCCAATGTTCCAGACAACGCGATCGCCGCCATCGATTGATGGCAACAATCGTTCCTGCACATCAATAATCAGCAAACTCGACCGCTCGCGCGAAAGCAATCGCTTGCTTCTCGTTGGAATCTTTGAACTCATCGTCTGATTCGATACCTGGGATTCTTGATTTCGTTGATCGCGACAAGCAACTTTATCGAATTTCCGCCTGAATTGCGGACAACAATCGGTTGCCGCAGTATTTTAGAAGCTAACAACGTTCATGTCATTCCCGCGAGTACGCGATTCACAAGCTTGAATGTTGGTAATCGGGTTTAGAGCAACAAGTAGACGATTTTTTACGCAGAGACGCGGTGGCGCTGAGGCGCGGAGTTTACCTGGCAAGACCTTTGCGCCTCTGCGTCACAGCGACTCTGCGTTTAATATGTTTTCTGTCCTTGGATGGCGGAGAATAGGCTAAACCGATAGCCTGTTTCGGCTGGCAATCAAACTAATCTTTTGATTGCATGCCAGTACTCACATCATCAATGCGATGTTCGATCTGAATTGGTGCAACCAGAGTTTTGAAGCTTCAACATAACGATTTTTAACGCAGAGACGCGGAGGCGCGGGAGTTTACCTGGCAAGACCTTTGCGCTCTGCGTCTCTGCGACTCCGCGTTTTATGATCTTTCTGGCTGGGGGACTTAATTCCGCACGACGTTTGAGCAATTTTCTTGTTTGCAAGTCCGCTTCATCCGCATAAAAAAAAGCACTGCCGAGTACAGCAGTGCTTCAAATGACCCCTACGGGGTTCGAACCCGTGTTACCGCCGTGAAAGGGCGGTGTCCTAGTCCACTAGACGAAGGGGCCGTCAATTGTTTTTCCTGAGCCCAAAACAAAACACACCCCATCAGAACGCTGGTTCCTTCGAGGTGCTGGCTCAAGTTGGGATCAAGATAACCCAACACCATAGATGTCGTCAATACCGCGGCTTTTCCTGCTTAACAATCATTTCTGTCGCAGGGATTGCCTAATCCGTCGAGTCGGAAGGCTTTTGATTCATGGCGGCACGAACGCGTATTGCTCGTGTGACCAACGCGATCCAAGGCGTTTGATTGCAAGTCTCGAAATAGAATGCCGGATGGAAAATGCTCGAAAAAGCAGGAAAACGCGGCAAAACGAATGCGACGCAGGAAGGAGTAATCAATTTCTATTTTGGGCAAGGGCAAACAATCGATGGTACAAGCCGGCGGATCGGCGAGTCCATGGGAGCAGGCATAGCGCGACGTTCAGCAAAACATCCGTAAATGCTATGGGAAAATCCCTGGTTATTGGGGGCTGCCCAAATCAAATTCGGTCGATTCAACCGAGCGTTTGATCGCATCATAGACTTCCTTGCGGTGAACGGGCACTTCTTTGGGGGCTTCGACGCCCAATCGGACTTTGTCACCTCGAATTTCGACGACAACAATGGTGATGTCATCGTTAATCACGATACTTTCGTTCTTTTTACGTGACAGAACTAACATTCTGCATTCCTTTGTTTACGGTTGATCGCTTTCACTACTACTTTGAAGAGGCGTCCCAAGTTGCCGAAAACTTCAAATCGCGATCTCAACTCGATTTCCTGGCGAGCCAAAAAATACTGTCCCGGGGGGCTTGACAATCAAAGCCATTCCGTCATTTCACTCTACATGGTCAGGGACCATAGTCAACGAACTGACTTCAACGAATCCGCAAATAAAACCCTTAACCAACAGCCAGTCTCCGGAACAAAGCGATTTACCCCCATATTTTTACATTTTCGTTGGCAATTCAGCCCAAATCCCCATAATGGCTAAAGTTATTCGTAGATTTCCCAGACGTTGCCGTCCGAAGGCTGCCAACTGGACACTTCGTTACTTTTCAAGCAAACCGGGCTACCCAAAGGAACCCCATGACGACGCTGATTGACACCCATAGCCACTTGTACGACCACCAACTTTCCGGCGACCTGACAGGGGTCTTGGAAAGGGCTCATGAAGCGGGAGTTGAACAGGTGTTGGTGATCGGCACCGATCTGGCCAACAGCCTTGAGTGTATTGAGTTGTCACACCGTTTCGAAAACGTCTTTGCCGTCGTGGGATTCCAGCCCAATCACTGCCATGAAATCAAAGATGGAGATTGGGCGCAACTACTTGAAAAACTGGACGACGAGAAAGTTGTCGGGATCGGCGAAACGGGATTGGATCGTTACTGGGACGACTGCCCCTTTGACTTGCAATGGGAATGGTTCCAACGGCATCTGGATCTTTCGATCACCCGGCAATTGCCGATGGTCGTCCACATGCGCGATTGCGAAGAAGACATCGTTCGTTTTCTCAAACAGAACCAGCATCAATGGCCGATCGCCGGAGTCATGCATTCGTTTACGGGCTGCTGGGAAACGGCTGAGCTTTGCCTTGCTGCGGGCATGCATATCAGTTTCGCCGGGATGGTGACGTTCAAGGCATCGCATGACTTGCGCGAGGTGGCTCGACGGGTGCCGCTCGATCGAATACTGGTAGAGACAGACAGCCCCTATCTTTCGCCTGAGCCACTTCGTGGCAAGCGACCGAACGAACCGGCCCGTGTGGTGCACACTGCTCGTTGCATCGCGACAACACGCGACATGGCATTCGACGAACTTTGCAATGCGACCACTGCCAACGCGCGAAAGCTGTTTCGATTACCAACGCCTGCGCGCAACGACAGCGTCTGATTGATGGTTCTCGTGAATGACACATAACGTTGGCGGAAAGCGGCGGGCCGACGGCCAAACCTTACCATAGGGAGTCCATTGCGTCTTGGCGGCTTTGCGTGACACACATAGAATTTTTGTGCGATGGAAAATGTCAGAAACGACTGGCTACAATTTGAAATGGGCAAGTAGCCAATTTGGTATCGTTCCCTAATTTCCTCGCGATAAACGAAGGAGATTAAGTGTCGGAGATTGATCTTTAGTGCCTGTATTGGCTTCGCCGAGCAATTTACGTTTTTCCCAAGTTAATGATGAATCACCCATCGCAAATTGCTGAATCGGAATTGCTCAAGGGATGCGATGAGCAGCGAACGCGTGGCTCGGGGCCGGGCGGGCAACATCGCAACAAGGTTGAAACGGCGATCGTCATCACCCATCGAGAAACGGGCGTCACGGGTGCGGGAAGTGAATCTCGCGAACAAAAACGGAATCGCGAAAACGCTATCTTTCGCTTGCGCATGAATTTGGCGCTTGCTGTCCGAACCCCAGTCGATTCCGGTGAGCCGCAAAAGCTGTGGGAGAAATACATCACCGGCGGGCGGATTCGGATCAACGAAAACAATCCCGACCTTCCAGCCTTGCTTGCCGATGCGCTCAATCGACTGGAGGAAGCCAAGGGCGACTTGGCTCCCGTGGCCATTGCCTTGCGTGTAACGAACTCCCAACTGGCCCGTTGGCTGAAATCCGTTTCCGCCGCCTGGGTGCTCGTGAACCGCTGGCGAGAACAGAACAACCTTCCTCGACTGAAATAGTTCGCGACAGACTCTGTGCCGAGCGAAAGCCACGCAAAACAAAGCTCAATATCGTGCCGGAACAACGGCGATTTTGCGGTTCGTGGCCGCAAATACGTATTTCCAGAAAAAATTTGACAAACGTTGGAATTTGTGCGAACCTTTTGGCCCGTAAGACGACTTTAATTGTGGTCAAGGGCTGGACAGTTTCGTTCAGTCCTCATTTTTTAGGTTCTCGAATCTGTGCGTTTGGCACAGGGAGCGATGAAATGCGATTCTCAACCAACCAAATCCGAAACGTGATCTGCGTCATGCTGAACGGCGGCTTTGATTGGGTGCGCACATACGCCCCCTCCCAACGCCTCTCATTACTGTGCCGAGTCGTGCTCAAACCATCATGTGACGGGCCATCTTGCGATGGGCCCTCATTCGATGGGTCAGCGATGGAAATGCGCTCGAAAGATGCGCCCGAACATCGCGAGAGCACAGGTGTACAGACAGATTCTGTTTCCAGTATTGCTGATCAAGTCCTGTCCGGGCGAGTCGATTGCGACTTCGTCATAGCGGATACCGTCGCTGACAGGAACGCGAAAGGCAATGCGTTGAAAGCACTGTTAAATACCGTGCTCAACGAGATGCAAACGATGAGTGAACGCACCATCGGCATCTTGCGGGAAACAGCGACAAATCTGTCAACCGCCTGGGGAATCGCGACACAGTATCAGAAACGCATTCCGCAATATCGACTGCAGACTCAACAACTCAGTTAGGTTCACAGCGAACCGCCCAATACTGAAACAAGTTGCTCCGCAGACGATGAGTCCGTGCCGGACAAACCGTGTCTGAAAATAGTTTTTTTCAGATGCAGTGACTTCAAAATACTGGTTTCCCATTCAACGTGTTTGAACGTGATTCCAGGTCCACGAAGGTCGTCCGGCGAACCAAAACACACACCTACCTGCAATGTGTAGAGCCATGACCGCAAAATTGAAATCATTTGAAAAAGTTCGATCGATCAAGGATCTGGTTGTTCGCGCACAAACTGGAGATAAAGCTGCCTTTGGCGAACTGTTCGAACAGTTCCAGCCGCTGGTGATGTCGATCCTGTTGCGACGTTTGAAAAACTACGGTGATGCGCAAGAGTTGTCGCAAGATGTCTTCATCAAAGCGATGACGAAACTGCACCAGCTGGAAGTTCCTGAAGCGTTCGTGGGATGGCTGAAGTCGATCACCGTTCGCATGTCGATTAATTTTGTTCAACGCAAGCGAGTTGCCACCAGCGGCGACTGCATTGCGATCGACATGGCCGAATCGGCGGAACAAGATCCGTTTGAGCTGGCATTGGCTTCGGAGTCTCGCCGTGAAGTGACTCGTTGCTTGAAGCGTTTGCGAGATCTGGATCGCGAGACGTTGGAAGCGTTCTACGTTCGTGGTCAGTCGATTCTGGAGATGAGCGACGAATTCGACGCTCCTGTGGGAACGATCAAGCGACGTTTGCACGTGGCTCGCCACCGATTGGAAGCCGAAATCGGCGCTGAGGCAGTGGCTTAATGCGTCGGAGCAAAAATAAAAAACGAGGCGGGAAAAACTCTCGCCTCGTTTCATTTTCTCAATAACGAAATCGCTCACGAATCATCTCGTGACCGATGTTACTTGCCGTGTTTTTCGATCGCTCGCAGCATTGCTGCCCCCATATCCGCTGGGCTCAGTGCAACCTCAATTCCGGCGTCACGCATAGCAGCCTGCTTTTCAGCAGCTGTTCCTTTTCCACCGCTGATGATTGCACCGGCGTGTCCCATGCGTTTTCCCGGAGGGGCTGCAGCACCGGCGATAAACCCGGCGACAGGCTTGGTCACGTTTTCTTTGACAAACGCTGCCGCTTCTTCTTCGGCCGTTCCGCCAATCTCACCGATCATCAGGATCGCTTCGGTTGCGGGATCTTCCTGGAACCAAGTCAACACATCGATGAACGACGTTCCGACGATGGGGTCGCCGCCGAGACCAACGCAGGTGGTTTGGCCAAGCTTCAGATTTGACGTTTGCCAAACCGCTTCGTAGGTCAACGTACCGCTGCGGCTCATGATTCCGACTTTGCCGGGCGTATGAATGTAGCCAGGCATGATGCCGATTTTGCACTCGCCGGGCGTGATAACCCCCGGACAGTTCGGCCCAACCAGCACGGAACTTGAACGTTTGACTCGATCGTACACGCGGACCATGTCGAGTGCCGGGATACCTTCGGTCACGGCGATGACCACTTCGAGTTCGGCATCAATGGCCTCCAGGATCGCGTCGGCCGCAAACGGAGGCGGGACAAAGATCATGGTTGCGTTGCAACCCGTTTTCTCGCGAGCTTCCACGACGGTATCGAAAACAGGAAGGCCTTCCGCTGTCTGGCCGCCTTTGCCTGGCGTGACACCGCCAACCATTTTCGTTCCGTATTCCGTGCAACCACGCGTATGGAAGGCACCCACGCTACCAGTGATCCCCTGGCAAATCACTTTTGTGTTCTTGTCGATCAGGATACTCATTTGAGATCGTTTCTATTCGTGTGTTGAGGTAAAGAGTTTGAACCAACGTCGTGCAAGGCACAGACTACTTGAGAGCAGCAACGACTTTCTCTGCCGCATCGGTCAGATCGGTTGCCGCGATGATGTCGATGTCTGACTCCTGAAGGATCTTTCGTCCCTCTTCAACCTGGGTTCCTTCCAGGCGAACCACCAAGGGCACCTTGAAGCCAACGGATTTGGCAGCAGTCACGATCGCTTCGGCGATGGTAGTGCATTTCATGATCCCGCCAAAAATGTTGACGAGCACGGCTTTAACGTGAGGATCGGACAGGATGATTCGAAATGCCTCCGTGACCTGATCCGCATTGGCGCCGCCGCCGACATCGAGAAAGTTGGCAGGCTCACCACCATGCAATTTGATGATGTCCATGGTACTCATGGCGAGCCCTGCACCGTTGACTAGGCAGCCGATATTGCCGTCGAGTTTGACGTAACTCAGGCCGGCGTTGGAGGCGCGGACCTCGGACTCTTCTTCTTCCGACAGGTCACGCATCTCAGCCAGTTCTTTGTGGCGGAAGGATGCGTTGTCATCGAACGTAACTTTGGCGTCAAGCCACCAGTTGGCCGTCGCCCGTAACCACCAGCGGGTTCACTTCGACAAGGCTGCAGTCCATGTCCACGAACATTCGGCAAAGGGATTTGAAAAACTTGTCGGCGGCAAAAACGCTTTTTCCCGTGATGCCCAGACTTTGGCACAGCTTGCGAACCTGGTAGCTTTCCATTCCCTGTGCTGGGTCAAAATGCTCTTTAAAGATTTTCTCGGGGGTTTCAGCGGCGACCTTTTCAATTTCAACGCCACCTTCCTGGCTGCACATCAGAACCGGCATCGCCGCAGCGCGGTCGAGCACGATTCCAAGGTAAAGTTCGCGGGCAATGTCACAGCCGGCTTCGACCAAAACCTGGTTGACCGTTTTTCCGTCTTCGCCTGTCTGGATGGTAACCAGTGTGTTGCCAAGCATGTTTTTCGCGGCTTTGGCGGCATCGTCAGCACTTTTTTACGAGCTGGACGCCTCGTTGGTCAGGGTGTTCCTTGAAGGTTCCCTTTCCCCGCCCACCGGCGTGGATCTGAGATTTAACAACCGCAACGGCACCGCCCAATTCGCCAAACGCCTTGGACGCCTCCTCAGGCGTTTTTGCGACCCGGTTTTCCAGGACAGTTACCCCAAAATTGGCAAACAGTTTCTTGCCCTGAAACTCGTGAATTTTCATGTGTATTTGCTGTTTTAAATAGGTGGACGGCGAGTTCAAATTACGCGAAACCGCGATTATAAGGGGCGCTGTTGGTAGGGACAACGGGACGAATCGACTCAGCGGATGACTTCGGATTGATCCAATCGTTCAACTGGAAAAGTGCAAACAAAAAGCCGACAGCCTAGAGGCTGCCGGCAATCGGGTAGATCTATTTAATTGGCGTGACAAATTGAAAACGCCAAGGCCATAAGTAACTTACTTGCGGCGACGCATTCCCATTGCGAGAACGCTTCCAAGTCCAAGCAGTACGCAGCCAGTTGTTGGCTCAGGTACAGCGTTTGACTGGAAATTCAAAGTCCACGATGTCATTCCGCCAGTGTCGCCAGGAACGAATGAATCGAAGAACTCGACAGTCCAAGTGCCAGCAGTCGACATTCCACCAAAGGTAGATGCGAACGAGTTGATTTGTTCATTTCCGGTACCGTCATCTTGGCTTGCAGCATAAGTTCCAACAGGAATCGGATCACCAGCTGCTGCGCCTGCTGCTGCTGTCCAAAGACTAGCACCACCATCGGCGAACGAATAATCGCCACCCCAGTCGGATGAATCACCGAACAATCCGCCGCCAGTCAATTGACCAACGACAAACATTCGTGTCGTTCCATCCGGCGCGATCAACTCAAACGACAGGTCGCCGATAAAAGTGTGGGTGATTCCAGCAACATCCAACGAAATTCCGGTAATCGTTTCATTAACACCGACTACAACCGTTTGTTGCAGCGGACCAGCACCAGCTTCCGTATCCCAGTCAGCAACCCCATCGAGGTTGGTAACTGATACATCCGCAGACAGCATGGCCGGAGCCATCAGTACTGCCAATGCTAGAAAAAACAGTTTCTTCATAGTAAAAGCCCTTTTATCCGAGTTACGAGGCAAAAAACATTAGCTGCGTGGACCTACCTATTTTCACGCGTTATATGGATTCCCATGGTAATGTGGCCAATTTCGTGCGTCAATTTGGCAAAGCCCCTGAATGTGAAAAAGTCCGAATCTTTTCGTTATTCCACGCGTTTTTCCTAATTTATTTTTCTGGTTTTCTGGAATAGGAACGACTTTGTGGAAACTCCGCATTTTTCTGGTTTCTGCCGCCATGGGACAACTTTCGTGATTGCTTTCAATGATGTTTTATGCAACTAAAGCTCTTTGACGCGTCGATGTACCCCTAAACACCCTTGATTCACCTAACGCATAGTTAACAAGGTGGTGTATCACGGAATTGGTGCCAGATGCAAAAAAGGATTTTTCGATTGGCTATGGTTGCTAGCATAATCTCGAACGTTGGCGTCGCGTTCCTGGCATTGCTGTCGGGATGGTCGCAGTACCAGCCTGACGCGACGCAAACGCCCGCTCCTAATGCATCAAACCCGATTTCATTCACCGAAAATCCGCTTGTGGCACAGCCAGTGTCGGCGCGGCCCCAAAAAATTGCCGCCACACTGCCCCATGCATCCAGGTTTGAAACAGACAGCCCAATCGATGTTAGCGTTGGCGCTACAACGCAATCGACACCGTTGCTTCAGCTCCCCAGCGCCGTTTCCATTGACGTTAGCGAGGAAGAACTCAATCGAAAGTTGTTGCCCGGCGTCCAGTTCGTTTCCACGATAATTTCAGAGCGGTCCAACCAAACCGATTTACCACAAGAAACTTCTAACCAAGATCAAAGTCGATCTCCGGAAACGCCGGGGCTATTGTTCGACAGCGTCTGGAATTCTTTTGAATTTTCGCAGGAAGAACAAAACACCTATCGACTTGGAGACTCGCAATCGTCCGGCGGGCAGCCGTTCGCTCAATCGCTTCCCTTCGACGATGAGTCGAAAATAGGTGCCGAGTCACTCCCATTACTTCCGTTGCCTACTTCAAAATTAGGGGCAAATCCGCTGGTGCCACGCTCCTTGGATTCGAGCAAAACTCCCAATGTTGCGGCTGAACAAAAGCCCACAGAATCGAGCAATCAAACGACGGCTTCGATACCTGACAGCGAGATTGCCGCCAAGTCAACTTGGACAAGCCCCGAATCGACAATCGCTCAACTCCAAAGCCTTCCCAAGAGTGAGTTGTCTCACGACTGGATTCAGTCCGTACGAAACAATCTGGAGCAACTGGGGCGCGCCGGCTCGTTGACCGGACGTGAATTCGAGAAAACACTCTCACAACTGCAAACGCAGATTGCCGAAGCGGAAGATATCATCAACCTTGCCATCCGCCGACAGGAGTTGGAGCAGGCGTCACAGTTGCTTCGAATTCGATACGAACTGGCGCAGTTTCATTCATTGGTGAGTTCATGTGTAACATTCGAAAAACAACGTGAGCCGCTGCAATCCAATGCATCAACTCAGCCCGTATTTTCACAAGCATCCTTTTCTCGCGAACAGCTCCCTGAGCTGCCTGAATCATGGGATGCCTACCTGATGTTTGACGATTTAGCGAATGCTTGGGCTCCAACCCAACAAAACGAAACCGTTCGGCGCGATGCTGCGTTGGCAACTCTTCGTCGATTAAGTTCGCCGGTTTTGAGTGCTCAGCAAAAGGAATATCTGTATTCCAGTCTGCCCGAATCGTTTTTGCAGCAATTGGTGGATACTGCCACGACGCCTGTCGACGTCTCGAATCTCCTGAAGCACATCGAACTTCTGAAGAAACACAAATCCGGATTTGCCGCGGCAAAGATCGCGGAGGACTACCAGAATTTGAACTGGCAAGTCGACTCGCCAGCGGCGGAACAATTGGCAACCGAGATCGAAACGCATTTGCGTAACGCCAACTTCCGCCTTTCCGTTTCCGATCGCATGTTGAATTACCTTCTCCCACCGGAACAGGAAATTCATGAGCCCGTCATGGAAAATGTTCTGGGTGCGAATGTTTCGGGTCAAAGTCGCATCGCAAACCGCCTTCAATTTCGCTTGATCCCGGATTCCTCACGCATCCAAATGCGACTGGAGTCAATCGGTCTGGTCCGCAGCAACACCGAAGCGAGCCGCAGTGGCTTCACCGTTCAAAATGTTGGCAACACTCGCTTCCATGTGTTCCGACGTATCGTGATCGGTCAAAACGGAATTGCGACGGACCGCGCAGATGCTGTTTCCGACTCTGACAATCAAGTCGTGGGAATCGGCTCAAACCTTGACCCGATTCCCATCGTTGGCTGGATGGCTCGACGAATGGCCCAAAAACAAATCCAGGCCCAGGAACCTCTCGCCAAACAGATCGTCGAGCAAAAACTCGAGTCGACGGTTAAACAACGATTTGAAAATGAGATCGACAACCAGCTTGGTGATATGCAGCGATATCTCTATCACAATCTGATTGAGCCATTGACCATGTTGGAACTGGAACCAACTCCGGTTGAAATGCGATCAACTGATTCGCGAATGGTCATGCGATACCGACTTGCTGGCCGTGATCAGCTGGCGGCCTATACGACACGTCCGGCTGGAGCGGACAATTGCCTGATGAGCATGCAAGTACATGAATCAACGTTCAACAACATGCTCAATCGGCTCAATTTGAACGGCAATCGCTACACGGTCGATTCCCTTCGCGAGCATCTGGAAAACGTTCTCGGCATCCAACCGCCCTCTGGCGATCAAGAACCCGGCAGCAATGTTGATGCGAATCTCATGTTCTCGAACTATGATCCCATCCGCGTCGCGTTTGAGGATGGCGAAGTCATTCTGGAATTTAACTTGTTGCGATTGCAGATTGGCAATGGGAAAACCTGGAAAAACTTGACGGCGAGTGCTCGATACAAACCCGTTTGGGATGGGCTGAATCTCAAACTTCAACAAAACGGCGAGGGCGTTCATCTTTCGGGCTATCGGTTGACGGCACGGGATCAAATTGCCGCAAGAACCGTTTTCACGGTGCTCTTCCAAAACGAATACTCGTTGAACGTTCTACCCGCTACACTGGCGGCCAAGCTGCCGGCTCAAACGGAAATTTGCCAGTTCGACATTGTCGATGGATGGGTCGGATTGTCTCTGGACGAACGTAATCAGTTATTGCAACCACAGTGGACCAACTCCGAATCCATTCTGTCGTCAAAAATATCAACGATTCCATCCGCAAGTAGTAACGATTTATATATCGACCAGCGTTTTTTGATTGCAAATCAGTGCATTGAAAGCAACGCACCTGCTCATTGTGAATTGTGAAGCAAGTAACTGCAATCTCTCAATCTCAAAGCAACGCAAAGCTCAAACACACTTGCTCGCGCTGCGGGCTGGTATTGAACAAAGTTGACGCACTTGCTGGCGCTGCGGGCTTGTATGTTGAAGACCGGCACACTCGCTGGCGCTGCGGGCTTGTAGTCTATAGACCAACGCACTTGCTTGCGCTGCGGGCTGGTATCAACGCTGGGCTGGTATCAACGTTGTGACATTAGTCCTAAATATCCAGCATGGTCAGCGATGGAGCAAGCTGCTCGATCTTGCGGGCCATGAAGCGTTGGACTTGCGCCGTTTCACGAAATGCCAGTGCTGATCGAGCAATCTGTTCGGCGTCTTCAATGGATACCTGAGCCGCCAACTGCTTGATCGACGGAATGAACGCGGGGCTCATACTGAACCGACGCAAGCCCATCCCCAGCAGCAACAAGAATGCTCGGGGCTGTCCTGCCATCTCACCGCAAACCGTGATGGGTTTGTTGCGTTGATTGCAGGCCTGAATGACTTGATTGAGAACGCTCAAAACGGCAGGGGACAGCGGCTGGCACAAATAATTGACTTTGGGATTATCCCGGTCCGCCGCCATCAGATATTGGATCAGGTCGTTAGAGCCTACCGACACAAAGTCCACAAGATTCAGCATGTTCTCGATCATGACGGCGGCAGCCGGCACTTCAAGCATCATACCGATTGGTATCTCGCGAGTCTTGATCTTTCGAGCTTTCAGTTCCTTGTGTGCACGACGTACAAAGTTTCGGAGCTTCCTTAGCTCCTCATACGTCGTCACCATAGGAAACATCATGCGGATGTTGCCGTTGGGAAATTCGCTGGCCGCGCGCAGGATCGCGCGAATCTGGCTGCTGAAGAATTCGGGATGCGACATCGAAAGGCGAATGCTGCGCCAACCCATGAACGGATTCGCTTCGTGGTGATCGTTCGCCAAGTAATTGACGGTCTTATCACCGCCGATATCCAATGTCCGAATCGTTACGCTATTCCGTGGGCTATGCGAAATGATCTCACGATAGTTTTCGTATTGCTCCTCTTCATCGGGAACGTCAGTGTGCGTGAGATACAGGTACTCGGTGCGATACAGACCAACTCCCGTGGCTCCCATCGCACCGGCTGCTTCGGCATCAGCCACTCCATTGATATTGGCCTGCAAATGTAATTTGGCACCACAAGACGTCACGCTGGGATGATCGCGATTCTCCGCCAGTTTGTCTTTGAGGTCAAAGAACTCTCGTTCGAGCTTTCGAAAGGCGGTCAACGTTTCCTGTGAAGGATTGACTTCCACATGTCCGTCTCGTCCATCGACAACAATGGTGTCTCCGGTTTTGACCGCACGAAGCAGCCCCTTGATTCCCGATACGGCTGGGATGCCACGGCTTCGAGCAATGATCGCGGCATGGCTTGTCTGGCTACCGGTTTGGGTCACGATCCCGCGAACTTCGAATTCCCCCAGGGCCACAGCCTGTGATGGCAGGATCTCGTTCGCGACAACGATCAGGGGGCCGTTCAAACCGTTGAGTTCGCTCAAGTCCTGGCTGATGAGATTCCCACAAATACGAATGATGACATCGCGGACATCGTTGAGCCGCTCCCGGAGATATTCATCGTCGGTCCTGGCGAACAATGTCGTATATTCTCCAAGCAGGCGGTGCAGGGCCGCATCGGCTTTCATGCGATCGTCGACGATCCAGCTGCGGATCTTGTTGGTGAAGGCCCCGTCCCGGAGAATCTGCTGGTGAATGGCGAAGATCGACGCTTCGTGGGGGCCGACCTGCGAGTCGACCTTTTTTTCCAAGGTACGTAGCTCGGCGGCGGCTTGATCTCGAGCCGTTTCGTAAGCGGCCAATTCGGCCGTGATTTCAGAATCCTCAAGGAGTTTGGTGTCGGGATTCACGAAGATTTCGTGGATCACATACGCCGTTCCAATGGAAACTCCCGGAGAGACAGCAATTCCTCTGCGCATGCTGTCAATCTAACATTTTGTACGATTTCCGAAAACGAGGACGATGGTAATCTTGGCTCCCCTGCGTTTCGGTCGTGCGAATCCAAATTGGCGTTTACAACTGAGCAATCTACGGAAAAACCTCAATATTCTGGGTTGTTTTACGTTTGGGGTTGCTTACGGTCGATGAATGATTTAACATTCGGAGCTTCGAATTTGCTGATTTCAGGCACTTTTTTCGTACAAAATACTGTCATGACCATTGATAAAAGTTTGAAAGTAAAAGCCGGCATGGTCAAAACACGTAATGTGTTGACTCGAGCCGAACGTTTGACCCAATTGAAGGCTGAAGACCGTTGGAGCGAAGGCGACTCCTTGATGGGCAGCCCCAAAGTACGCGTCGTAAAGATTTCGCTTAAGAAAAAGAAGAAAGCGAAAACTGAAGAAGCCGACGACAAGAAAAAGAAATAGTCTTTCAGGGGTCGTTGCCACCAAAGCAGTCCAAAAGCCACCAATCTCGGTGGCTTTTTTCTTTGTCGAAGCCCAGGCTGCCAGCCTGATTAATTGCATTTCATTTCAAACAATCGCCCCACCATTTCGGCTCAATTCAATTGGCGCTCATACGACGCGTTTTGAATTGCTGCAAAAATCGCGTCGATGCCTTCGATCGGCGGCAAGCAATGAGTTCCCTCACAAATAAAGAGTGTTGCCTGTTTGACATCTTCACGTCCGGCAAACATCGGATTCAAACGTTCGCATCGATGAGGGTGGTTTGAATCTTGAACACGAACCACAACGGAAATTTCTGGCAACCAACTTTCTCTCAATCGACCTCGCAGTTGTTCTCGCTCGGTTTCTGTTCTTGCAACGATCACCCAAGCCTGGTGTCCGAGAAGGTGATGGCAAGCGGCGATCAAGGCATGGCTGGCACCAAGCGGTGATTTTGAAAAAACTTCTGCGAGTTCCTGGACGATCCCTCGCGAGCGTTCGATCAAGGACGAATCGCCCAGAATTGTACCCAGCCGGAACAGGCCCTCCGCCGCCATTGCATTACCACTGGGGATGCTGGAATCGTGACGGTCCTTCATTCGGGCAATCAATTCCTCTTGATCCAATCCGGTGAAGAAAAGCAGAGCTGCCTGCTCGTCGGAGAACAGGGCAAGCATGTCTTGGGAAACATCGATCGCCTTTTCCAACCACATTTCGTTCCAGGTGGCATCGTAAAGGTCCAAAAGGGCGCAAAATGTAAATGCGTAATCCTCCAGAAAAGCTGCCGGTTTTGACACGCCATCTCGATGGCTTCTCATCAATCGGCCATCGGGCGACAACAACATTCGAAAGGTAAAATCCATTGCCTGCGTCGCCGCGTTGATAAACCGTGATTCATTCATCCGCCAACCTGCTCGTGCAAATGCAGAGATGGCCAACGCGTTCCAGCTCGCGATCACTTTGTCGTCGCAGTTCGGGCGAACACGCTTGTCTCGAACGGCAATTAGCGTTTCAAATGATCGGTCAAGACTTTCGGAAACCCTCTCCGGCGTACTTCCCATCTCACTAGCGATATCAGTGATATCGCGGGCGACAAACAAAATGTTTTGGCCCTCAAAATTTCCATTGCGTGTCACACCAAAACGCTTGGAAAAAATCTCAAAATCGTCGGCGAGCAAGTTAGATTGCAGTTCACTTTGATCCCACACGTAGAATTTCCCTTCCACGCCTTCGCTATCTGCGTCCAGACTGCTGTAAAAGCCGCCAAGTCGATCCTGCATTTCGTTTAGCAGGAACGCCAACGTGCGTTCGCAAGTGAGGGTATAGATCGGATCATTGAAAGCAACCGCCGCTTCGGCGTAGAGTCGCGCAAGTTGCGCGTTGTCGTAAAGCATTTTTTCGAAATGAGGAATCAGCCAATTGCGATCAACGCTGTACCGTGCAAAACCCCCTCCCAGTAAATCGTTGATCCCCCCGATTTGCATCGCATTTAGATTTGACTCCACCATTTGAATTGCTCGTTGATGCAAGTCGGACATTTCGTTGTTTGGTTTGGTTGCCCAATTCAGAAGAAACGATAAAGCACTGGGTTGTGGAAATTTCGGTTCGCCACCAAAACCACCAACATCCCAATCGAAATGTTTGTCCATTTCAGAAACGGCAGCGCGCAATTGATCGGGATCAAGCGTACCTGAGAATGCTTTGGACGATGCCTGCAACCAATCAGTGATTTGTTTGGATTGCGCGGCGATTTCGTCACGACGACTTTGGAAAGCTTCTTGGACTCGCTTTAGGACGTCAATGAATCCAGGCATCCCTGAACGAGCGGTTGGAGGCCAATAGGTCCCTCCGTAAAACACATGGTGATCGGGGGTCAGGAAAACACTTAGCGGCCAACCACCTTGTCCGCCTCGCAGCGCCATAACGGCCTGCATATACAACTGGTCTAGGTCGGGGCGTTCCTCCCGGTCGACTTTGATCGAAACAAAGTGTTCGTTGAGGTAGCTGGCGATTTCGTGATTTTCAAAACTCTCGTGCTCCATCACATGGCACCAGTGACATGACGCATAACCGATCGAGAGAAAAATCGGTTTGTTTTCGTCCCTGGCAAGTTGAATTGCGGCATCACCCCAAGGATACCAATGGACTGGATTTTCAGCGTGCTGCAAAAGATAGGGGCTTGTTTCGTGAACCAGCTCGTTTGTCATTTCAGGCAATCCATTGTGTGAATGGTCAATTTTACCGTGTTCTATTTTGCAATGGCTACATGCAACAAGGGGGGCGGTGAGCATTGATTGCGATTGGAAACATTCCACTCAGGGAGCTGTCGCAACGCAGCAAGCAGAACAAATGCAGGTTGAAGACGAACAAAAATTCGTTTTCTCGGGGATTTAACGCGATTGCGAGCCCTGTCGCATACTTGGAAACGTGAAATTTCCCTTCCAATTACAGGGCTGGCTGTTAAAATGTGAGTTGTGAAGACCTCTTAAAATCCATGACATTATGGAATGAATGGAGACTTTAAAGGTGCTTCTAAGTTGGTGGAAAAGCGATTGATGCCGGTGATTCACTCGACTTGGTCAATATTGTACATCGACTCCTTTGGCGAATAGTGGGTTTGCCGAGTCTGATAACAAATCAGCTTCCATGGTTTCAGGAGATTGGCATTATGTCGAAGACTTACCGTCGTTCAGGATTTACGCTCATTGAGCTATTGGTGGTCATTGCCATCATTGGCATTCTGGTTGGCATGCTGCTGCCAGCAGTCCAGCAAGTTCGCGAGGCTGCTCGACGAACTCAATGCTCGAACAATATCCGAAACATCGTTTTGGCTTGTCACAATTATGAGTCTGGATTGAACAAGTGGCCGCTTGGCATCGACAATTACAATGGAAATACTCAGATTGTCACAACACAATCCGAGACATTTGGGTTGTGGGCTTGGTCGGCACAAATCCTTCCGCAGATGGAAGCGACGAATCTTTATGAAATCATTGGGGTATCAACAATACCCAAGTTTAACTGCCCGAATTAGCGATGGCACGGCAGCGCCCCAATTATTGACCTGGTTCAGGGTATTAACCCCTCGTTTACGTGCCCATCCAGTTCATTCGAAAATGTCAATTCAGCCCGTTCGTCATTTGACGGCGGCTCTTTTGGAGCGTTTAACGTAGCGACATGCAGCTACGTTGGATCTTGTTCATCGACTGCTCTGGAAGGCTTGGTGATGAATGACAACTACTTTGACGGGCGCATTTGGCCGAACCGCGGTTCGAATGCGAGACTTCTTGGATGGTCAATCGAATACAATCGCGTTTTCGGAGCGAGCGTATGGCACCGTCAAGCAGCAAATCAATCCTACCGATCCATCGCCATTTTCTGGCGCGGGCACTTTTCTTGCTGCCCGTGGTTTAGGGACTGAACATACCGCTTCTGGGCCTGCTTCAGCAGACCTGAAATTTGGTGAGGCGGATGTACTTTTCTCGGCTTGGGGACGAATTAACTACAATAGTGTTACCGATGGCTATCGGCGATTCGAAGGCATTTCTTCTCGTCACCCTACGGGAGTAAACGTTGCAAATGCTGATGGTTCTGTGCGGTTTTTGAACGAAGCAATCGATCAGAATGTTTCGATTCCATTTCAAACGGTTGCGGCCCAACCATCGGTATTTCGGCAGCTAATTAGTCGGCGCGATGGAACCGTCATACCGCAATTTGACTAATTGTCATTGCGAATGGCACTCAATTTCCAAAGGCCCGTGTTGGTGAAACAACACGGGCCTTTTTTCATAGCGTAACTTTTTGCATTCGAAGCTCAAACGGGATCATCGACCGTCGCCATCTTCACCGTCGCCATCTTCACCGTCGCCTTCGACGTCCATTACTTCTTCAACCCCCTTGTCGCTGTTGTCTGGTTCAACATCGTCCGCGTCGGGCTCTGAGCCGACCTGAGGTTCGATACGTTTCAAGACGGGTTCATCCATTAGCAGGTAACCGGCCCAAAACAGTGGGTGTTTCGCCTTAACCGACACGACCTCTTTGGCCCCGCTGACGCGGCCTTCAAACTCAGTTTCCAATTCCAATTCTTGCATAGCGTGCAAGGTGTTTCGAAACGCGTCGATGGGCGGCATTGTTCGGGACAAACGCCAATATGACTCGGTAAAGTAAGACGAGCTTCGACCACGTGTTGGCCAACGACTGATCAATATCGTTCGGGCGCCAGATGCATACGCGGCGGTTGAAGTCAAAAACAACTCGAATCCGTTCATCTTGCTTTTCACACCGGTTGCTCCATGAGACTCAAACGTGGGCAAAACGAGGTGCTCCGGTCCGGCCCATGGAAGGCTTAGCCACGAGGCAAGATTGCTGCCGCCAAGATTACGATCTTTTTCCAACAGCGCCATTGCCAACGGTCCCGTTTGCGGGATTTCCGTTTGCTCCGAAAGCAATATGAACTCGTCTACGACACTTCCAAACAGGGACGAAGGTATGTCCAATCGATCCGGGAAATCAACGATCGCTGGAAATTCCACTTGCAACCGCTCGACTTGGTCGGCCGTGTATACTTCATCAACCTGATCTGAAATTTTTCCAGACAGAAACGCGGTACGTCGCCACGGCCGGTCAATTCGTTTGACATTAACGGCAATTCCCAGCGTCGGTGCATATCGCATTTTTGTTTTCTGCCATAAGAATTGTTTGGCGCTGGCAACTGTTTTTTCCTCGGCTTCATCTTCGTCTTGTGGCTCCTCCTCCAAACCATCGTCACCGATGTTAGCCTCGTCGTCTCCTCCATTTTCCGGGGCATCGACTCGCAACATTTCAAAGGGGAGGTACCAGGCCAATCCGTCTGGGATAATGATCAATTCGGAGGGGGTTTCACCATATGGTTTTAACGTCAAATCGGATATCAACTCGCCGCTGATCTCATCCAATGTCTCCTGCCACTTGTCTTCTTTCAGGCTACCGGCCGCGATCTGCCGGGAATCCAATTCTGTTTCTTTATAGATCTTTTTGACGTACTGAAACATCTTCTGATTAGGAACGGCGTTAAGCAGCCTAACGCCCAATTGTGCCGTACACTCCAATAGCAAATGATGCGTTGGAGTCGCAACGACATATAAAACCGTTTGATTCGGTTCCAGAATCTGCTGCATTCCGCTGGCATCCCATGGGGGCGGAAATACCATGTCGGCAGCCTCGCGTCGCAATGCAACGTCGGTTAGCGCGGACTCCAAGCGATCGTTGATTTCTTTGTAAGCGCCAAACTTGCGCCAGCCTTCTTTTTGCTCGTCGGATCCCGCCTCATATTTCAGTGGTTCCTGAAATAGCGTTTGCCTCACCCGCTCCGCTTCATCGGAAAGAGTTTTATAGTCAGGCTTCCGTGTCAGAAAGTCGGTACGTTGACGTTTCGCCTTTTCGGTCAACGTTTCCAAAGGGGCATGAAACGTCCAACGCAATGCGAGGTCGCGTCCCCCCAACGGCAAACTGGAATAGAACAGATGGCGTCGATATGTTTCACAGATGGCGACCACTTTTTGATAGTCGCGTGTTGCCGCTGTCATCTGAATCCACTGGACGAACGGTTCCAAATGCGGCGTCGCCAGAAACACCAATGGCTCAATAGGCTCAAATCGCCATTCGATCGCAACGGGATCGCGCAACAAGTATTCGAACAGGCTGACCGCATTTCGCTCTGACAGCTCACCGGAGGCAAGTTGCGCCAAAGTTAACTGCAACTGAAACAACCACCGCGAAACGGGTCGATAGTTCTCGACCGCTGCAGTCAATTGCTGCATTCCCAAACCTAAATTACCGTCGTGAAACTGATTGACGGCCGAAATGTAACTTGCCTTCGCAGTCAAAACACCACTCCCGAATCCTGTGCGTTTTGTAAAATCCCGAACGGCGGTTTCGAGAATGCGATTCGAGGAACGCGTGTCGCCCATTTCGGAATAGCACTCAGCCAATCGCAACGAAAGTGCAGTTTTGGGCAACTGAGCCCGATTGGCGTTGCACCAGACGATTGCTTGCTCAAGCGGCGGGTACACCGTCCCAGGCTGCTGCGAAAGATGGAGCTGTGTGCCAAACGAAAGAGCCTCTTCCAAAATATCGTATTGGTTATAAATCGCAGCTGAATACGAGGCTTCCAACGCGAAAAAAGCGGCCGTCTGAGGGTCATCCATTCGAAAGTTAATTTCCGCCAGTTTCAACAATGCAATTGGGGTCAACGGATGATCCATTCCCGCTCCAAATTGCAGTGAGCGTTCAAGGTAGCGTTTGGCGTTGGCGTAGTCTTCAATCGAGGCGTAACACAATCCGAGACAGACACCATTCCATGCGCTAAAAGCGAACCATCGGCAGCATTGGACTGCTCAAGTTCAACGGCCAGGTTTAACGTCAATGGCTGATATTTTGTTAGCGCACCCATGATCTGATGACGACGATGGATTGCGATCGCCGTGCAACGCATGATTTCTGCAACGTCAACCGAAACGATTTGCGCAGGGTTGACGGCCCCACCTTGCCGCAGCAGCTTTGTCTACTGCAAACAAGTCTCCAAACAGCATTGGCAACGTATCGGGAAGGCTTGGGATCTGGAACGCCCTCGTCGGTCGGCCCCATGAGATCCGTGTCGACTCCAATATGTTCGGGAGAGTGTTATTGATGGTGAACGGCTGAATCGCATTCTGCCAATCGGTCTTTTGCAGCTGAACAAACAGCTCAAGTGAATTTTGTAGTAGCTCAACGCCTCCAGGTAGTTTCCGGTTTGATACTGACAATCGCCGGCCATTGTCCAAAAACAACTGGAATCGAGAAATCGCTCAGCTCCGAATCGATAGGCGCTGTTGTATTCCGCCACCCTCCATAGGCACCTGCATAATCTCCCCCATAGTACGACGGAAACATGCCGTAATAATTTGGTGATGGGTAACGTCCTCCCTGCCCCATTGCGGCCCCTGTTTGCAATACGCTGAAGAGAAAGGTGGACAGAAAAAAAATCAAACACGGAACGTCGACCGCTCTGTTCGCACGAGTCATGAGTCACCCTTTTGAGTTGTGCTCGTCAATTTGAACGCCATTAGCCCCAACACAGCGAATGCAAGCACTTATTGGTTTCGATTGTCGATTTGATTGGTCGGCGTTTCTAACTTCTAACAAGCAGATCGCCATCGCCCCCGACCGTATCTTTGTAAACGATTGCGACGCGTTTCGCCAGCAAAACACCGACGTTTGCTGTGCTATCACAATCGCGATTAATTTTGAATTGTGTGAAAGTGTACGGCCTATTCCGCCGATACAGGCTGTAACGATTGTTTCGTTTGATGTAATTGACCAGCAAATCTCGGGCAACGGAGTCGCCGGATATGAAGTCTGTATTGAAAACCAAAGCCACGGCCTTGGCGCTTGGCGGCCTGTTCATGATGGCGTTGGCAGTGAATACGGGATGCCAGGTTAGTGTAGGCGGCCAAACGCTACCTAGCTCCTATTACCAACAGGACGACATCCAGTTCTACACCAAAGGCTCGAAGTTCAAACTGCCTCGCGAAGCTGCAGCATTGAAAGCAGCACGACAGCAGGATGTCAATCGATAGCGATTAGTTCCATTCTGGTAGAACGACCGCAAGAAATCGACCAACACCAAAACATCGCAGCAGCCCGTTCGGCAGGCCTTTGGCTCCGACGGGCCTTTGCGTGCGCGATCCAACAATCGTTTTTCAAAAATGAGAAACGTTGGTTTGCAATGGAACAGCCACGTGTTTGTTCGAGCCATACATGAAATCGTCGGGGCTGCTGGGCTCGCCAACGTCATGCTGAAGTTCATCAAATGTTAAACATGTCTGCATACTGAGGATCGCGAACCAGGTTTGCGGCAATGCGTTCGGTAACGGCACAAATGGTCAGATAGGGATTCACGCCAACGGCCGTTGGAATCACTGAACCATCGGCAACATACAGTCCTGAATGAACAGTGGCTTGCCCAAACGCGTCAGAAGATCCGCCGGAACGTCCGTCAAAAACCTGCCCACGATCGTTGACGACTCCACATTCTGGTGAGTCAGCCATACCACAACCGCCCAGCGGGTGTACGGTAACCAGGTTGTTTCCAAATGCTTTCAGCCGTTTGTAACGCGAGCCTTCGACACAAGCAAGTTGTTCACACTCGCGGAACATTTTCATTCGGTATTCACTGTCTTTCAGGCCGGGCCAGGAAATTTGGTAACGCCCGTCTTTCCAAACAAATTCCCCTCTGCCTTCGTCATGTCCCATTGCCAGCATTACCATGGAATTGTCCAGATAACGGTCGCGCAACAAAAGGGAAAACAGATTCGCCACACCTCGTGGAATCGCGGCGTCTTGAACGATAAATTTATTTTCAATCCCAGGTCGATCGTAGAAATTTAATGTCGTCTGCACGGTGGTTCCGACGGGTCCACGGTTTGGTTCTAGTGTTGAAACCACCGATATTTGTTGGTCCGGGGTCTTTAGAACAAATCCCAGGGTATCGCCGTTGGCACTCCAGCGTTTTCTAACGCCGAAGAAAATTGAAACGCTTCGTTTTGCGATTGCAATAGTACCTGTGTGCTCCCCAGGCTACCCCGCACCCAGGATCCGCAATTTTTTGAATTGATGGTCAGTGGGTGACGCGTGATCTTTCCATGTGAGTCATCGATGTAAGTTAAATGAAGTCGATAGTAGCCAGGCTGAGGCTCAATCCTGTCGACCCGAACCTGGGTATACATTTCTGTCCCATTCCATTTGGCGGTTGGCAAATTAGTTGTAGACGAGCGTGTTCTTGGCACCGACGTTGCAACCCGTAATGCAATTGCCGCATTGGGTACATGGTCGCTGAACCATTCCATGTTGATTCCTGAGTTTGGCGTCAGATAACGATGATCAAACATCACGGCGATTGGCGAACGATCATACAGGTCTGGGTTGGCACGATTGCCTCGGCCGTAAATCGACGCTTTTGCACCTTGGCTTAGCCCGCATCAAACGGCGTTCGGCTTAGGCTTAATTGTCGAGCTGCCATATCGAAGTAAGGGTCAAGGCTTCCGATGTACGTTGATCGCCGATGGCCATCCGCATTTAAACGTATCCGGATGTGGCCGCAGCGGCGTTGGCATTGATAACGGAGGTCCCCCCAAAGTGCGCTTGAAAGTACGTTGACTTCATTATTAAATGATAGGTCAAACAAACCCAATGGATTTGTTACTTGTCCTTGACCGGGGCCTGTCATTTTGTTGGCGGGTTGCCCGGTGACGTTTTTTGAAAGTATCGGGGAATGTACCGAGGTATCCATTCGCCCACGCTCCAAGATGGCAATTCGGTGATCGCGCTCGGCGTGAGATACGAGTTGCGCAATCGATGCACCGTACCCAGAGCCAATCACGATGACGCTATAATGCAGTTCATCGGGACGTTGTGCCTGTAGGAACAGCTCGCGAATGGGATTGCTCAATCGCCCGCCAAAACGCTCAAGGCTACAAACGTAATCCTGTGCGGCGATGGAATTCAAATCCGATTCGCAAAGGTTTGGTTCGAGACAGG
This sequence comes from Pirellulaceae bacterium, assembly GCA_041399045.1. Lineage (GTDB taxonomy): Bacteria > Planctomycetota > Planctomycetia > Pirellulales > Pirellulaceae > BJ22. Next base: position 101,298 of record JAWKTO010000006.1, read on the forward strand.
ATCGGCAATTTATCATCGGCTTTCGATTGGGGGCTCGACTGACGGCCGCCGACCCGCGGCAACTGCGGCAGCCTTCAGCAGTCCTCGCCGGCTTATTCTTGAAGCAGCTTTGTTTGAATTGTTTGCCGGAGAACTCATGGTTATTTCTCGTTCGGAAACGCAACTAACAACTACGCTGACGCAGCGGTCGCAGCATGATCATTCGTGATAATCGGATTCATCCGCACGCAGTTTTCGCACGCGTTATCACTTGAGCAGATTTTGCATGTTTTCGGCGCCCGATTGTTCCGGAACGAGTTGGCTTTCGGACTTGGTTGCACAAGCACAGCAACTGGAATATTCAACGTTAGAGATCGCACTGGCGAAAAGGAGTCGCCCATCGACGACTCGATGTGGTCTATTTCGAATCGGGAACAACTTTGCAAAATAGTGATTAACTTTGAGACTCAACCAACGAATTCAAATGACAGCACGTGATCGAGATCAGAAATCACAGCACGTCAATTCTGGAACACAGCAAGGGAAAGCTGTTTGAGAGCGGGCCGATGCGTTTAATGCGATTGGTACTGCAAAAGGGTGAGCGGATCGCAGAGCATCGGGCTCCCGGCGATATTACCGTTCATTGCATTGCAGGAGAAATCGAATTTGAAGTGGATGACGAGAAGGCACGGCTTTCAGAAGACCAGCTAATCCATGTAGCCGATAGAAAAACTCACGCGTTGGCCGCTATCGAGGATGCTCTTGTTTTGGTCACCATGATACTTCCGCAATCAGAGAGCTGAAGGTTGCGGCAATCGTCCATAATCGAGCAAAACTATTCTATTTGGACATTGGTGTCGTGAATGGCAACCCCATTGATTTTGCCATCGCAAAACGAGCTCTGATTGACGAAGCACGAAACTGACCGCGGATCATGACATTCGCGAGCTCCTTCTCGTTGTAGCATCAAAAATCATTTGATCCTGGTCGCACTGGACCTCGAAATCGAACTTCGTCGAAAGAGCCCGCAACGCAATGATCGGCGAACCCAGCAATTTGGTCTTGAACGCATAATAGGAGCACAGTTGCGCTTGCCGTCTCGCAAATCAAAACTCTGGCATCAACGCATATTGCGAAGTAATACACACCCAATACTCATTTTTGCCCACATTTTCATCCCAACACATCGTCCGCCCTCCATGTCTTCAAACAGGATTGCGTCCAACAAGCTGAATTCAAATCGATGAGGATTCAGAGCCTGAATCGCCGCCAAATCGGCAATCGGATGATTGATATCAAAATCAGAAAACACGCAACAATCGGTTCTTTCACAACTTATCTGCTCGCTGGTTTTGTATTTGGATTCAAAACTGGGCATTCATTTGCCATTCGCATTGCCCCTAAGATTTCGTTGCTTCACTCGGAAACTGACTCGAATCCGCTGAATCGTTCCTTTTCTTCGTCGCCTTCTTGGTTGTTTTTTAGCTGCTTTTTCTTCTGCAGCTTTTTTCTTCTTTTTGGTTGTCTTTTTCGTGGTCGGCAGCCTTCTTTTTTGCTTTCTTTTTCTTAGGGGCTTTGGCCTTTCGGCCAACAAGGATCCTTTCTCCATTGTGATCGATTCGGACTTGCATCTTTTGGCAACGATGCGTTGGTCTCTCGTCTTATTTGCTGGATTGAAACGTCATCCGATTTGTTTCCTGTTCCGTTACGGGGAGTTTTCCTTTCCTTAAGCGGTTCCTTGGGGCAGCAAAGATCCCCGTCCACGTTTTGGCTGTTTGAGGAGTTCTATTGCCTGTTCCCAAATTAACTAGTATTAACGGCATTTTCGGCAGGCAACGACCGCGTTTCACTTCCACATTTGATATAGGGTCCAAATTTTCCGTTGTAGGCCATCACGTGTTCCTTCAACTCGGGATGTTCACCCAGGTCGCGAGGCAGAGCCAACAGTTTCAGCGCCAAGTCCAAATCGACGTCACCGGGATCCATGCCGGGCAAAAGCGACGCATTCTTTGGCTTCTCGTCACTGTCTTCTTCCAAAACGCCTAATTGAATGTGAACGCCGAAACGCCCTTGTTTGATGTAAACCAGCCGCCAGTTTCGGGGCAATTATCCAAGTGGTTCGTCACCAACCTGTGCTTGATCCAGCAGTTCAATTGCCTTTTCCAGATTCAGCTCATCGGGTGCAAGGTCGGCTGGTAACGCAGCTTGCGTTCACCTGTTCCAGGTAGGGCCCGTATCGACCAACGCGGACATTAACCTTCCTGCATCTCTCCCGACTCAGGGGGCGCCCCAAAGGGAACGTGCAGATTTCGCGAGCATCGACTTCCTTGATTTTGTCTTTACAGTTGTGGCTTGAGTCAGCCGCCCATTTCCAAAATAGAATTGTTGAAGGTATTCATTGCTATCGGCTTCGCGGCGGCTGATCGCATCCATTCGATCCTCAAGTTGAGCCGTGAATTCGTAGTCCACAAGCGTTGGAAAGTGTTCCTCCATCATGCGAACCACTGCAAACGCCGACCACGCGGGTACCAAAGCGTTCCACGTTTGACGACATAGTTTCGATTCTGAACGGTCTCGATAATCGACGCATATGTACTGGGCCGCCCGATCCTCGTTTCTCCAATTCGGTCAGCGCGCTTCGCTAAATCTCGCAGGTGGTTGCGTGGTATGTGATTTGGCTTCAGGTCACGACAGCTAAATGCTTGTCCAACCTGGACGTCAGGCAGAATTTTCTCCTGATCCGCAATTCACTGTTGAGGTCATCGAGCGCTTCGACATACGCGCGGAGAAACCTGGGAAATCAATTGTTTTCTGAGCACTGGAATGCCACCTTCGCCCGAAATCGTGACGGCAATATTCTTGCCAGTTGCGTTCACCATTTGACTGGCGATCGTTCGTTTCCAGATCAGCTCATAAAGGCGATATTCGTAGTCGTTCAGTTTCGACTTCACATCGCTCAACATTGGAAATGGACTGCCTGCAGGGCGGATCGCCTCGTGCGCTTCTTGCGCGTTTTTCACCTTGGACTGGTACACCCTTGGGGAATCCGGAAGAAATTTGGAGCCGTATTCTGAGCCCACGAGCTGACGTGCTGCATCCACCGCTTCCGTTGACAGCGTCGTCGAGTCGGTACGCATGTAGGTAATGAAACCATTTTCGTACAGCGTCTGCGCTGTTCGCATGGTCGTCTTGGCCGTGAACCCTAATTTGCGGTTCGCTTCCTGCTGGAGTGTCGACGTAGTAAACGGCGCGGCCGGCGAACGCGAATACGGCTTAACGTCAACGTTGGAAACTTCGAACGTGCCGTTGGCAATTCGTTCGCTGAGGGCCTTCGCTCCAGCTTCGTCCAAGACGATAAATTGATCGCCTTTGATTTTTCCGTTGGTCGAATCAAAGTCCTTTCCGGCCGGGATCTTTTTACCGTCAACCGAAACCAGATCAGCGGTCAGTGGCTCTTCCTTGTCGGTGAAGAATTTTCCAAGCAAGTCCCAATACGTTGCCGTTACGAACGCCATTCGCTCACGTTCGCGTTCAACGATGAGACGCACCGCTACGCTCTGCACCCGCCCGGCACTTCGACCAAGGCTTTTCTTCCAAAGGAACTCGCTCATCTCGTAGCCGTAAAGGCGATCGAGGATTCGGCGCGTCTCTTGTGCTCTCACGAGCGCGTCATCGATATCGCGAGGATGCGAAAGGGCCTGATTGATGGCTGTCTTGGTGATTTCGTGAAATACGAGTCGGTGCACGGGTACCTTGGGTTTGAGCAACTCCGCAAGGTGCCAACTGATCGCTTCTCCTTCGCGGTCTTCGTCAGTCGCGAGATAGAGCGCTTTGCTGTCTTTGAGCAGCTGTTTGAGCTTTTGAACCTGTTTTTTCTTTTCATCCGGAACGATGTAAACCGGATCAAACGAATTGTCGACATTCACCCCAAGTCGCGCCCAAGGCTCACTTTTCAACGCCTCCGGCATTTCCTTTTTGCCCGAAGGCAAATCTCGAACGTGGCCGATACTTGCCTCCACCACATAATCGGTCCCCAGGAATTTCCCAATTGTCCGGGCCTTGGCTGGAGACTCGACGATCACGAGCGACTTGCCTGATTCCGTTGAATTTTTCTTGGCCATTAAATTTGTGTCTTTTCGAGTATCTCTTGCCAAACTCAAACTTTAACGTCTGCGGTAGCCGGTGAGCGGTCTTTCGCACCATAAACTCCCGAATTTTCGCCGTCGACTGATAAAGTGTAGTAAATATTCGTTTCTGATCGCCAACCATCCTGAGCGGCTCCAAACTCACGCCGCCTGACGCGTGTTCGGTCGACATCCGTCCAAATTCTCCCCAAAATCGGGGCTCTGATGCTTCGCATCGGCCATCTTGGCATTGTATTGACGGCTCACCACCGATACATTTAACTCCTTGAATTTTCAGCGAAAAGCCACTTAAGTCACCGGCTGCAAACAGGCTTCGGCCGAATTTCGCGAGTGTGACAACAAGGCTATTCCAGTTCGTGATTTGGTGTCTATCAATACGTCATGGAGCCGGGAAAAACAGGCGTTATTGCTCAAAAGCGGCCTGCGCATCTCCCCCATTCGATTGCGACATCGGCAAAACGAACAGAAATTGATTAACGCCTGATTGGGCCGTCTGTCAAGACACGGGACGACGGTCTTCCAAATTTATCAAACAAAATTGCGAACATTTGAGAGACGACAATGGCAAGCCCCATGAGCTTTTTTCGCCGATACCAAAGCACCATGATGGTGGTTTTCGGCGTCACGCTAATGGTCATTTTTTTGATTGGCATGATCATTCCCGATCCATCCATGCTGTTCAACCAAAAGGGCAGTGAGGACGGAAAACGCGTTGTTGTCAAATTTAAAGGCGGCGAACTGACACGTGAACAAATCAATCGCGAAGTCATCCGTCATTTTTCGTTACAGGATTTCCTAACTGCTGTCCGCGAATATGCCTCTCAGAAAAAAGGAGAGCCCGTATTCGGCGCATCGCTTCCGTTATATGACTTGCCACGCCCGCAATCCGTTTCGCAATCTGAAATCGACCAACATGTCCTGAATCGCGAAATTTACGCTCAAATCGGGAAACAGGAAGGGATCTTGGTCAGCGATTCCATGGCCGAAGATTTTATCATGATGCAAACGGATGACACGATTCTCACCGTGCAAGAGCTGGACTCAATAGCGCGACAAGTGTCGGATAAGCGAGGTGAGTTTCGCCAATTTCGCGATCAGTTGAAAAAGGAAATCTTGATTGCCCAGGCGGCAACCATGCTGGCTTCTGGAACAAGCTTCAATCGAACCTTTGTCAGCCAAAGACCGATTTATTCAGCTAACCCAACGGAAGCCCGTCAATTGTTCGAGCGAACATTTGGATCGGTCGAAGCAGAGGTCTACCCAATCCGAGTTGCCGATTACGTCTCGAAAGTAACCAATGAACCTACTCATTCCGAAATCAATTCAATTTTCGAAGAAGGAAAATTTGAATTGCCTGATCCGATGGGCGAGAAACCCGGATTCAAAATCGGAAAAATGGCGAATATTCAGTACTTCGTTTTTGATTTCAACACAATCTTGCAGAACGAAATCAACAAACTGACCGACAAGGAAGTCCAAGAAGAATACGATCGATTGGTCGCAGCCAAAGATCCACTGGTGACCAAAATCCGCTCGTCGTTCGAAAGTACCGACAAACTCCCTGGCCAGGATAGCGAAACAACCGAAGATTCGACGGATACCGAAGTCAAACCGGAAGACGCGACTACCCAACCACCTACAACCGAAGGTGACGGTGAGAAGGCCGAAGGCGAAAACGCTGAGGGGTCGGAAGCGGAAAAAGCCAATGCTGGTGATGGTGAAGAAAAAGCCGAATCAACTTCCGAGGGTGAAGGCGAAAACGGCAACTCCCAGGAGTCGTCTGAATCAACCGAAAACAAAGAAGACGGAAAGACAGAAAACAGTGATGACAACACAACGCTCGTCGCTCTCAAATCTGAACATTTCGTATCGGCTCCACTAAACCAAAGCGAGCAGGAACAGGAAGAAACCAACCAGGAAGAAGGCCAATCTGGCGACACTTCGGAACCAGCAGAAGACGCAGTCGCGCAACAATCTGAAGCGGACCAATCTGATGCACCGGAGTCTCAAGCCGGCGATGAGGCAACGCAAGCAGACGCTGCGGTGGAAGCTCAGGAACCTCAAGACAATTTGGAAATCATGCCGCTCGCGGATGTCGCTGACGCCATCAAACGTCGCATGAAAATGCAGGCCGCTCAAGAAAAAATTCGAAATCTGTCCGAGTCAGCAGAACTTGAAGTCCGAACCTATCAGAACAATTGGATCTCGGCGGTTCAGAGCGGGGAAATTGACGAAGATGATGTACCTGATTTCGATGGTGAAGAGTTTGCCAAAAAGCACAACATCACATTCGGCGAAACGGAAAGCACAACGATCACTGATTTCCAGGAAACCGAGTTTGGGAAAATCAACGTGTTCATGAACCAGCAGGTATTTCCGATGGCCAATGTCGTTCGATTCATGTTCGAATCTTCGAGCGAATATGAACCGGTCGCTCTGGCGGACCTTACCCAAAAACAATACATGGTTTGGCTTGCTTCCCAAGAAGATGCTCGGATTCCAAAGCTGGAAGAAGTCCGAGACGACGTCATTGCTTTCTGGAAAAATCAGAAAGCGTTTGATGCAGCTCAAGTCGATGCACAGAAGATTGCGGAACAAGTGAATGCCGAAAACGTTTCACTGATTGAAAAATTTGGCGAGTCCGCCAAAAACACTGGCGAGTTCACTTGGTTTAACCCGTCTCTTGGCTTCAGCGAACCGGCCGATGTTGAAGCGCCTGGCGCCAAGTTCATGGAAGCCGCGTTCGGCACCGAACTCGGAAAAGCAACGTCGGCTCCCAATGCGACTCGAGAGGTTGTCTACGTTATTCGCATCACGGATCGCCGAAATCCTGGAAGCGGTGACTTGAACGAGGAATTCCTGAAACGTGTTTCTTCGTTTCAGATGTTTCCGTTTGAACTTCAAACTCCGATGGAAATCTATTCGCGTGATTTGATAATCGATCAACGCCTTCAGCTCGAAAAAGAGATGGACGTTCGCTGGATGGAGTAGATCTCTGCAGCAATCCGAAAAAACAATAAACTGGCAGGCAATTTAGCTGCCAGTTTTTTTATTTTCCGCTCCTTAGTCAACGGATCATCCCTAACCATCGGTCTAGCGACCGGAAGCTTGCCCTACACGGCTCGCGCCATGGAGGCAGGTCACACGAAGTCTTGGTGAACGTCAAACCGCCTTTTAAAATCATCAATTCGTGATTTTGAATTCGTGTTTTGGATCAGGAACAGCAGCCTTGACAAACAGTCTCTCTTCTCCGCCACGGCCAGAAATTTTGTTTGAACGCGTCGCGATCCTGTTTGCTGGTGGGCCAGCCCCTGCAGCCAACGCCGTGATTTCAGCTGCGGCAACGTCGTTCATTCGCGCTGGCGTCCAAGTCGTGGGAATTCGACATGGTTACTCCAGTTTGGTCGAGTTCTCCGAGGAGCGGCCACTGGTCGAAGGACGCGATTATGTTCACCTCACCCCCAAGATTCTGTCGCGCACCCGCAATTCTCAGGGAATCATGATTGGTACCGCCCGAACCAATCCAGGAAAATATGTAACCAGCCCCGCCGATTTTGACCATGCGGAGAAAACAGCACCTCTGAAAACGGTCTACGATGCGTTGCGTTCAATAAACGTTGATGCACTGATCTCGATCGGTGGGGACGACACGCTGAAGACAGCAAACAAATTCAAACTCTATCAAGAGCGTCTCGGCAAAAACGACAAAACGATCCCTATCGTTCATTTGCCCAAAACGATTGACAACGACTATCACGGAATTGACTTTACGTTTGGCTTTTTCACGGCCGTGGACTTCCTGGCCCAGGAACTTCGCAATCTGATTTATGACGCTGAGGTAACTCGTTCGTACTTTATTGCTGAGACCATGGGGCGCAGTGCTGGTTGGCTTGCGTACGGAGCTGCGATTGCAGGGGAGTCGAGCTTCGTTGTGAGTGTGGAAGATATTGCCGACGAATACCGAACCGAAGAAACCATTGCGAACGGCGATGGCACGACTTCAACTCGCGTCATCATGGACATGGATCGGGTCGTTGGACGAATCATCAAAACAATGCTCGCTCGTGAACGCGAGGGAAAAGAGTATGGCGTCATCGTTCTGGCGGAAGGACTGGCTGAATATTTGCCCAGCAAGTATCTCGAAGGTGTTCGCCGTGATGACCATGGTCACATATCGATTTCTGAAATCAATCTTTGCAACATTTTCACTTCGGACATCGCAAAACGTTACCAGGAAAAAACAGGTAAGAAACGCCGCATCAAGGGCCTTCAGCTTGGTTACGAATCGCGCTGTGCGAAACCTCATGCATTCGATGTGATGCTTGGAAGCCAATTGGGAGTCGGTGCCTATCGTGCGCTTGCCGAAAAGAAGCTGAATGGAATCATGGTCTCAGTCTCCGGACAACTCGACTTACACTATGAGCCGTTTGAAAAATTGGTCGATCCGGAAACACTGGTAACCGTTGTACGATACATCAGACAGTCAAGCGACTTTCATCGTCTGGCTCGATTCCTTGAAACACAGGTGAGTGAAGAATAAGAAGCGCAGCGATTGTTCGCGGCGTTACGCATTACCCGAAAATCGTGGATTTGCGTACGCCGACGAAGGCTATTCTTTTTTCTTGGATTCGCTCAACGTGATCACTCCGTCACCATTTTTGTCGAGAGCTCGAAAATCGTCTAGAATCTCGTCGGTCCAATCCTGAGCAAATTCATGCATCTGGACTTGCCCATCGCCATTTGCATCGACATCGTGAAACGAAAAACTGGAAGATGTCGTTCCAGTTCGCCTGCGAGAATCTCCGCGGGAGGAACGTTCATTTGTTGAAGAACTATTAGCATTGCCACTGGATTTGCTACTATCCGACTCGCCTGCACCTGACTCGTAAGCATCAGCAAGTTCACCTGCAGTAACAAATCCATCGTTGTCGCGATCCGCATTCGCTGGTGGGCGTCTTATTTCCTGAAACTCCTTTTTGTCGAGCTTTCCATCTCCATCTTTGTCATATTTTTCAACCAAACCATCAGCAAACTTGGCATAACGATTCGGAGCAGTTGCGAAATCTCCGCTTCGAGATGAAGTACGTGACGCTATGGGTTGGCTGGAAGTTCGACGTGAATCCCTCCCTGTATCACGAGACGGTGCTTCGCTTGTCGTATTTTCGATTGCCCGTGCGCGCTGCGAATATCGAGTGGCCAATTCAACTCTGGAAAGGTTCCCGTCGTGATCGGTGTCTGATTGCTCAGGACTTGGTTGCCCCCATCGTCCAGCCTTGATTTCATCTGGCTCCAACAAACCATTGCCATTTTTGTCATACCGCCTCATTGCGCGATCGACACTCTCCATCACGTCGTCACTAAATTGCGACATGGTGACTGCGTTCCCTGTTCCTGCAGATGTCGACGCTGAGAAATTTGGGAGAGGCGAATTCTCTGAGGAGGCCTCAACTCCAAAGCCCGGTACTTTCCGTTCAAAAGTCGGAGCACTCTGCGCGGGTTTTGAGTCATTCGAACCTTGAGACCTGCTGTTTCGAAACTCCTCAGACTTTGACAGGACGTCAGCCACTTTGACCTGCCCCGAGGTATCAATGCCCATTCTGGAAATGAATCCTTTCGTCCGCTCAGACATTTCGTCGGGATCTAAGATGCCATTCTGGTTCCGGTCAAGGTTTTTGACGTATTCTGACATGTCGAAGCGTCGTCGTCTCGAATTGCGGTCGCCATTTTCGGCTTCCTGAGCAACCAAAAACGTTGCGGCATTATCGACAAATAAAAATACGATTGAACATAAAATCGCCAGTCGGTATACAAATCGATATTTACGGTTTGATTTCATTTTGGATTCGGGCTGGTAGCCTTTACTGATGTTTCCGGGATCGCGCGCCAACCAAACACTAACGGCTCGAATTGATCTTAGGAATTCCCTGTCCTATTGAACCGAAGTACGTTTATCCCGTTTCGCTAATTCCAGTTTAGACCGCCCAATTTTGACCGGAAAGGGCGATATTCCGCAGCCCAAACGATTTACTTGGCAGGCGGCTTTCCAAATATGACAGTTCTAAGGGACAATCAGCGGGAGCCTAAAGGTGCCGAATTACACCTTTCTGAGTACAATATTCCGTACTTGATTTCACAAACCTTTTGCCCAATCTGACTCGCATGCATGAGAAGAAATACTGCCCCGATTGTCAGAAAGTTTTGCCATCTGACGCCGCAATCTGTGAATATTGCGGCTGGACGTTGATCGGTAGCTTGCGTGACGAAGCTGATGCCGTTTCCGATAGAAATGCCTTGCGAACCAATTACGACCTGCATTACCAAGCCGCAAACGAAGCGATCGATCGTCATGATTACGCAACGGCTCAGGTGTCGATCAATCGAGCACTAACCAATGCAACTCCCCAACAGCAATGCGAGGCTACGGCGCTGAGAGGTTATGCTTTCCTCAAAGCAGGTGATCGTCCCAAAGCAGAACATGCGTGCACTCAGGCGATCGATGCTGGGTGGTTCGACTCCCGGGTGTTTGCCTGGCGTTCGTCAGCCAGGGTTGGCGAGAAACGATTTCACCTTGCCATGGACGACTTGGAATCAGCGATCCGCCATGCCAACGGATCCGAAGGCCAGTACATGCCGTTGGTTTCAAATTATGTTGAACGTGCACGTGATTATTTTGGGCGTAAACTTGCTGAGTCACCGCGTGATTCAACGATGATGTGGCAGCGAGGTTGGGTTTACCTCAAAGCCAAAATACTGGACAAGGCCGAACGCGATTTTCAACAGTCCGTGGACGTTGATCCCAAACTGGGTTGGGGATGGATTGGCTTGGCTCTAGTCGAATTTGAACGAGGAAATTATGACGAATCCATTAAGTTGACAGGGAAAGCGATTGAGAGTCGCTCGGTTCACATACGACGAATTGCTTATGAAAATCGTGCGCGTTGCTGGGCGAATATTGATGGTTCCGAAGCGTGTCACGAAGACCTTGAATCACTTGCCGGCCTGGCAGGAGAATCCACTAATGAGCTGTTCCACGTTGCCCAAATCCGATTTGATTTGGGAATATTCTCTGCGGTCATTGCTGATTGCGAAACGATCTTGAATCGAAACCCCAGTTTCATGCCTGCTATTCTGCTCCGCGGTCGAGCACTGAGCCGACTCGGGCAAGAACGAATGGCGATCAAAGACCTATCACGCTATGTTCACAGTTTCCCCGAAAATACGATTGCTCTGGCGGAACGGGCTCATATCTGGATTCGACTAAGCGAAGTCGACAGGGCACTTAGCGATTTGACGATCGCCTTGCAAATCCACCCCAACTCCGTTTCGTCGCTGCTTGAACGCGCACGCGCCTATTCCGTTCGACAACAATGGGAACTGGCACACGCAGCCGTGGAGCGAGCGAAAGTACTTGACTCTAAAAACCCTGACGTATTCGAAGTAAGTGGACGCATTTCGTTTGGGGAACGTGACTTCCAAACAGCTCTTGATGAGTTCGATAAAGCAATTGAGAATTCACAAACGCTAAACGCCAAGGCCGAATCGGTATTCCTTCGAGGAACGACTTTTTATGAGCTTGGCCAGTTTGACTTGGCGCGACGTGAATTTGAAATCGCTACCAGTTTGCGTCCAGACCATGCTGGTTCCTGGATCTGGTCTGCGGCTGTTGCCTCGCGACTTGAGAACTGGAACGAAGCTATTCAAGACTTACAACGTGCGATCGCTTGCCGCCCGAGCTCTGCTAAACAATACCAACAACTGGGAAGACCGGTAGCGAATAAGGCTATCGAGCATTTCTCGAAAATGATTGAACGCGGTGTTTCTGAGGTAGAGAACCATCGAGCGCGTGGACTCGCCTACCATTTCCTTGGTGAAGTCGCGCCCGCAATCAATGACTATAGTTTCGTCCTCGAAAACGACCGCGAGGACCTTGAAACGCGAGTTCGACGTGGACAACTGCTTCAACGTATCGGAGAACATGAAAATGCAGTGAAGGACTTTACGTTTGTAATTCATCGGGACAAAGTCCATCATCTCGTCCGATACTTTCGTGCCTTGTCCAACTCTGCCCTGGGCGATTTGACCGCTGCAACATCTGACATTTTGAAATCAATAAAGCTCGCCCCCAAACACGCGAAATACCACATCTTGCGGGGCGAACTGGTCATGAAAGAAGGGCGTTTTCGACGCGCAATCCGATGCTTTGACCGCGCGATGGCCATCGACCCTCAGAACTCGACCTGCCGGCGTTTGAAGGGACACGCGTTGATGGAAATCAACCAAATGGATATCGCGATGAATGAACTCAATCGCGCAGCCGAACTGGACGCTGAGTCGGGCGAACCCCTTGTTAGCAAAGGGCAGTGGTTGTTGAAATCGGGGAAATTCCTGGAGGCCACAAAAGAATTTGAACGAGCAATCGTTTGCAATCCAAAAATTCTCAAAGGCTACCTCGGTAAGGCGTCCGCACTGATCGCGCTCAACCGACACCGTGATGCAGTTATTTGGCTGACCAAATCCATGCACCAATTTGAAAACGCACGAGACGTCTTTGAGATTCTGATGAAACGCGGGCGCGCATTCTACCGAATGGGTCTTGGAGCGTACGCCATCACGGATTTCTCGAACTGCATTAGCTTGATCAAAAAGTCAGACGGCAAGTTGGCGGCTATCGCTCGTTTTGCACGCGGTTTGGCATTGGTTCAATGCGCACAGATTGAATCCGCTTTAATGGATTTTTCGAAGTTGAAACCGAAATTCGCGGACCAGTTTCCATCGCTTCGCGAGATTCTTCGCTGGCTTGAGGATCGAAATCGCCCAAAACCAGCCGACGTTTTTCTGCCTGAAGAGATGCAGAAAATGCCGAAACCCAATGTTGTGCGAACCGCTTGCAAAATTGATTCAAACGGCGATGAATGGACCGTTAATGGCCCCTTCAATACATGGTTGCTGCGTTCCGATAAACGCGAGTTCGGCCCAGTCCCTAAATCGACGCTGGATCGCTGGATGGAGCAAGGTCGGATTGAAAAAGGAATGAAAGTTGTTCGTGGAGATTGGTCGAATTGGAAACACGTCGAAAAAATCTATCCACAATTACTGGGCGAGGAATAGCAAACGACGTATTCCGAACTTCCAATTTGAGATTGGGCAAGTTGACCACATCACGCGTTGCAACCAGATGTACTTGGCCGCTAAAATTTGTCAACAAATTCGCCGCCCGCCTGCGTGCCAAGTGCTTTCCAGACTTTGGCTGAAATGGTGTCACCGATAAATGCCACGTGGCCGTCGACGAACAACCCATTGATTCCAGCGCGATGATAACTGCCAAACGATACTTCCTGCTCTGGAAACCCACCAATTTTGTAGCGAATGGAATTAACTGGTACGCCTGTTGAACCGTACACATTCGACCATTCCGTTTGACGATCCAACCAATGATCAATGACATCGTTTCCATCATCAGAACGAGTTGAAAACGAATTGATCGCATCTGCCATCGCAACAGTTTGTGATGTCCCATCGTCGACCAATCGCGTATCGCAAAGGGGAAAAAAACCATTCCTTGTTTCCGCCGGAAACACACCGAGAACTTCTTGGGTCGCCGTGCCGCTTGCAACTTTAAGATAGGATGTTGGCGTGCCACTGACAGTCACACCGTTCAATTCGTAGGAAACATTGTTTCCCAGACCCGATGAGGGACAAATCCCCAGATAACGATCACTTTGCTTGTCATACGATCGTGTCCCCCGCATCTTTTCCGCGGCGTTGTGGTGAATCCCCAATCCGATTTGCCGTAGGCGGTTTCGGCAATCATTGGAGCGAGCGGATTCGCGAGCGGATTGAACAGCCGGCAAAAGCAGCCCCGCCAGAATTGCGATAATCCCAATTACAACCAGCAATTCAACCAGCGACAATCCGCGTCGGCTGACAAATGTCTCTCGTAAACTCGATGGAAGTTTGATCATTGGGTCAATTGATTTAATTTAAAACTCAAATCGATCGGGCAGCAATTCAGTAGCGGTCCACGTCTGAAACTGTGTTGGATCGGCAGCTGAAACCGAACGAACCATAAATTGATCATTTCCGAATTCTACCAGAAACTGTCTGCAAGCGCCGCATGGAGGAGCCAGTGGATCGGCGGCAATCACAATTGCGACGGGATTCGCGCATCCAGAACTAATTGCCGAAACCATCGCTGAACGTTCGGCACAAATCGCAAGTCCATACGATGCATTCTCAACGTTGCATCCAACAAACACCTTACCCGTCTGATCGAGTAGTGCCGCACCTACCGCAAATTTGGAATAAGGCGAATACGATCGTTCACGCACATCAATCGCTCGTTCGGCCAATTTTGTCCAATCAATTTCCATAGTTAATCTCGCGCTATTTGAGCGGACAACGATTCAACGTCAATCGTTTCACCAATCAGCGGCTCAACCGAAACAGATTGGTCCGTGTAGCGAAACGCAGATCTTACGAGACGCGTCGCCGTTTCTTTACCGGTTTCACCAACAAACAGATTTGCAATGGGCTGGCCCCGATCAACCGAATCACCACGTTGCACCAACATCTCAATTCCAACCGAATGATCGATCTCCTGGCCAACAATCTTTCTTCCGCCGCCCATTTCAATGATTGCCAGCCCCAATTTTTCGCAATCGATTTCGGAAACATTGCCACACTCCTCCGCTTCGATGACGACAGTCGGTCCTCGGCGGCGTTTGTGATCCAAATCTCCGCCTTGCGCCGAAACCATTTCTCGAAATGCGTTTAGAGCCGAACCATCTCGGACCACACGCTGCGACTGCAGAATCCCTTCTTCAATGTTCCGCGAAACACCGGACATCACAAACAATTCAGCCGCAAGGCGATTGGTCAGTTCAACGACATCATCGGGGCCATCGCCGTGCAATACATCCAGTGATTCGCCGATCTCATTTTCATTCCCAATCATTCGACCAAGTGGTCGATCCATGTTGGTTAACAATGCACGAGTGTCGACGCCCAATTCATTTGCCGTTAGAACAAGTGACCTCGCCAAAGCCGTGGCCTCGTCCTTGGACTTCATGAATGCACCACTTCCCCATTTCACATCCAGAATCAGGTGATCCAGGTTTTCTGCAAGCTTCTTGCTCAAGATGCTCGCAGTGATGAGAGGGATTGCCGGGACGGTGCCGGTAACATCGCGCAACGCGTAAAAACGCTTGTCGGCCGGGGCAATTTCTTTGCTGGCTGCAGTAATCACCCCGCCAACCAGCATCACCACGCTGCGAATCTCTGACATTGTCAAATCGGTTCGGTAACCATAGATCGATTCCAATTTGTCAATCGTTCCGCCGGTAATTCCCAGCCCTCGCCCACTGATCATGGGGACGCCCAAGCCTGACGCAATGAGGATTGGAGCAAGCGGGATGGAAATCTTATCTCCAATTCCTCCGGTCGAATGTTTGTCGACCATTTTTCGATGTGCGTTTGGAAACGACAACGAATCACCAGAGCTCAGCATTGCCTGGGTCAGGCTGGCTGTTTCACGATGAGTCATCCCTTGAAAATAGACGGCCATTGCGAACGCCGACATTTGTGCGTCCTGAACGTCTCCCGAAGTAAAACCGTTGATCAGGCAACGGATATCATTTTCTTCCAGTTCCTTGCCATCGCGCTTGGCGCAAATGATTTGAGCGACGTTCATGTATCCTCAAACGTTGAACCGAAAACGAAATTGGAAGAGACAATCTGGCATTCTGTCATTCAGGCAAAACAAATTCGACTTCGTAGATATGCGGGCAGTATTTTCCAGTCAACAGAATTCGCCCGCGTTCGCCTTGTTGGCCAAGTTTCGAATTGAAGGCGATTCCGTTCATGACTCCTCCTTTGGGACGCTGAGAACGTGGCCACATGCCGCTTGTGTCGATTTCCGCCTCGACCTTGCCAGTTGATGGGTGAATGATGTAGAGCAAATCGGATTCGTAACGATTGGCGTATATTTTTCCACCGACAAATTCGAGTTCGTTGAGGTCGTCGACTCGTGAGTTGTCGCTTCGCACTTCTATTGAACGGACTACCGTTAGCGTTTCCGGATCCAGAAACCGTAGCCGGTAGGTCCCGTCACTGAGAATTAAGTGTTTTCCGTCACTAGTCAGCCCCCACATCTCGCCGTCGAAATCACGGGACTCCATGTAATTCAAGTCTTCGTCATAGATCAAAATTTTTCCATTTTGCCAAGTCAGTTGATAAAACCGGTCTCCGTGTTTTGCCAGCCCTTCACCAAAATAGTCTGAAGGCAAAGCAAAATTCTGCATGATGTTCCCCGTTTCCAGTTCGACCTTTCGAATGGAAGAGGCTCCAACAAGTCCGGTGCTTTCATACAGATATTTGCCCTCGTCGTCGATCAACAGACCTTGGGTGAAAGCGGTAGGATCGTGATCGTATTTCTTAATCACTTTGCACTCGAATCGCTCAACAGTCGAACGCATGCGCAGCTGCATAGCGATCGCGGTGCCGCCGAAAACAATCACGATGAAAATCAGTCGCAAAAAATTCCGGTAGCTAATCCACGAACTCTGCGGGACATGCGATTTTTCGGGAGCTTCCGTTTGGGAGGTAGTCTCATTGCCGCCAAAGGGCTGCCGGCGGCCTTTTTTGCTGGACATCGAAATTTCTGAACCTCTTTACTACTGTTTCGGTTACGATAATGATGTGCAACGATTTGTCGCACGACCAGGATTTCTGAACTCAATTGAAATCGGTGGTTTGAGTCCGATTCGAATTTAAATGGCGATCGTCCGTTCGTATAATTCGCCGCCCCAAACGAACGGTCGACAATCGAACAAGTGTAAATTGTAGCGTTTAACACCACGACCTTACAGCTCAGACCCTTTTCAAACGCTGGCGTCAGGTCGAGTAATGCGTTTCAGGAATGTCGAACATGGTGGCTACCCAAACAGTGCCGGCAACAAACTGGGAAGTGGACAACTACCTCCCAGAGTCGACATGTCCAATTTGCCGATGTGAGTCTGTCCCTTGCTTCGAAAAACATGGTCATTGCATTCGGCAGTGCGTACAGTGTCACCATCGTTTCTTTCGTCCAGAAAATGTTTCGAATTATGTCGACGAACAGTACGGCGATGACTATTTCTTTGGGGCGGATCGTGGCTACCAAAATTACCTGGACGAGGAAGCACTACAGAGAATCAGCGCACGTCATTACACTCAAGTCCTGGCCAAATATTGTGAACCCGGCAAACACCTGGACATCGGCGCTGCTTGTGGATTTTTAAATCGCGAGTTTTCTGATGCTGGATGGCTCAGCCGTGGTATCGAGGCGAACAGTACGATGGCCAAAATCGCGTACGACAAATATGACGCGGATGTTTCGGTCGAACGATGGGAGACGTTTGATTCAAGTGTTCGATTCGATCTGCTCACCATGATTCAGATCATCAGTCATTTGCTCGACCCGGTGGCAGCGATTGAAAAAGCACTGAACGCTGTGTCGCCTGGAGGGTTCCTGTTGATCGAATGCTGGGACCGAAACAGCATGGCGGCGAAAATGTTTGGTCAAAAATGGCATGAGTACAATCCGCCTAACGTTTTGCATTGGTTCGATCGAGCTGGCCTGAGAAAATTATGCGAGTCAATCGGTTTCCAGCATGTCACGTATGGCCGTCCGAAGAAAAGAGTACGCATGGATCGCGGATTGGCGGTGTTGAATTACGCGATGGAACGCTCGGTCGCAAGTCGAATCATTTCCGCACCCTTGCGCTTGATTCCTAAGGACACGGTTCTACCTTACTTTTTTGATGACGCATTTTGGATGCTATTCCGAAGTCCCTGCGATCGTTGATCGAAAGGGAACAATCTCACGATTTTCAGCGAGGATTCGGCCGCTTTTAAATCGTGCCGCGAATTCGGCGGCAATGCGCAATATCTCGGCAACACTGCACGTTGCGATTGATCTATAATCTTCCGATTGCCCAATCGGCAAATGAATCACTCATCAGCTTGGATCCAAGAAACCGTCATGAATCGAAAATTATTGACTTTGCTACTGTTGTTTTATGGTATCAGTCTCTCAGTCGTTCAAGCGCAAGATTTGCCGGCGTTTGAGGAACTTCCAGCATTCAAACGATATCAGGAAGCCGCATCACAACAATTCCGCGGTTTAGCTGAATTTCGATTGAGCAACGTGCAGTGGGCGGCAGACGGTTCGTTTGTCAAATTCAAATTGGGCAACGACGAGAGAACACTTGATTTGCAATCCTTCGAATTGACCGATAGCAAATCGGGAGAAATCTACACTCCTCCCGTGGCAACTAAACGTCCCGATCGCTCACGGGTCGCTCGCGCCGAACAACGTACGGTTGAGCCATCGTTCGATGGCAAGTGGAATGCGGTCTACCGAGACAACAACGTGTTCATTGAGAGCGCCGACAATAGCGGCGAATCGACTCAAGTCACGACCGATGGCCAGGACCGATTGCGTTACGGCACGGGTTGTTGGGTTTACGGTGAAGAACTCGATCAGGACGAAGCGATGTGGTGGTCTCCCGATGGAAAACTGCTTGTTTTTTACGAGGTCGACGAACAAGGACTACCCGACTATTTTCTCTCGACCAACAACACGGAGACCTATGCGACTTTGCATGTAACGCGTTACCCCAAAGCCGGGTACGACAATCCTCAAGTCAACCTGATGGTCTATGACGTTGACAACCAATCGACCAAGCGATTGAAAATTGATGGCGAGCCTCGCCAATACCTTTTCAACATCCGATTCACTCCAGACGGCAAAGAACTTCTCGTCAATCGAACTAATCGCAAACAGGATGTGCTGGACGTACTTGCGATCGATCCGATCAGCGGATTGGTGCGAACCGTTGTTAATGAGCAGCAGGCGACTTGGCAAACCAATTCGCCAACGATGAGATTCCTGGAAGACGGCAAACGTTTCATCTGGGAAACCGAGGCAAACGGCTGGAAAAATTTCCAACTCCGCTCCATTGATGGGGCCTTGATTTGCGATCTTACCCATTTCAATATCTTTCCTTGCGAGTCTATCGTCCATGTCGATGAACCAAACGGCTGGGTGTACTACACAGCCTACAGCGACGAGGTTCCGTACAATGCCCAGCTCCATCGCGTCAACTTGGATGGCACGAATGACGTTCGATTGACCAACTCTCCGCTTCATCACAGTGGATTTGAAATTGCTTCCGATGGCGCTGCGATCGTTTGCCGCCGAGAACAGATCGACCAACCCACGGAAATCGTCGTTTACGATTCGAAAGGTTCCGAGCGTGCTTCGTTAAAGAAAGCCGATGGCGAAAACATCCGTTCCGAGTTGATTTCGTTTATGTCAGAAGATGGCACCACGAAACTTTGGGGCACCGTTCACTTCCCCTCAGATTTTGATGCGTCAAAAAAATACCCGTTGTTGATTGACGTCTACGGCGGCCCCAATTCACGCGGCATGAGCAACTCGTTTAACCCAAACAACGCCGTCGCGGAGCTAGGGTTTATCGTTGCCAAATTCGGTAACCGCGGAACAGTTGGACGCGGTAAAGCGTTTGAGTCGGCGACTTATATGCGTCTTGGCGAACTCGACTTGCTCGATCAGGTCGCAGGAGTCAAACACCTTATTCAGCGCGACTACATCGACGGCGACCGGGTTGGAATCTATGGTCATTCCTACGGTGGTTACATGTCCGCTCTGGCATTGTTGCGACATCCCGACGTCTTTCACGTTGGGGTAGCTGGTGCACCCGTTACTGATTGGAAAAATTACGACACGATCTATACCGAGCGATACATGCAGACCCCACAAATCAACGAAGAGGGATACAAGGAGTCCTCGTGCATGGAATACGCCTCGAATTTGAAAGGCAAATTATTCATCGTTCACGGCCTGATTGATGATAACGTTCATCCGTCAAATACCTGGCAATTGATCAAGGCGTTGCAGGACGCCAACAAACGTTTCGATTTAATGATCTATCCAGGATTCAAACACGGGATACGAAGCAACTACGGCACCGTTCGATTAGAGTACCTGTACAACCATCTGATCAACGTTTCCAACTAAACGTTCGAGCACGATCGCTCACCCGGCATAACACAACAGTTGCCGTCGAGTTAACTTGACAAAAACTGTTGTGTTTTGATTGGGTAATAGCGCTAATCAATGTTGGCGTCCATCTCGTTGATGCTCTCAGAGTGATCTGCGCGATATTGCTGAAGGCCCGCGGTGCCCTTCGATTGCGCCCAGTCCGGCAATGCCGTTCGTTCTGAAACAAAATCAAACCGAGGCACACCAAATCCACATGATACGCTGACACGTTTAACGTCGATTTCGAAAATCGACCGACCGCCCGGAACATCAGGAAATTGCGTTGATAAGGTCGCAAATTCTGGAGAATTCAGTCCGTAACATTTGGCCTCACCATGAAGTCGAACGATTTTTGGCGGACCCGAAAATGCGCAAAACATCAAAACGATCCGTGCGTTTTCGCGAACATGCGCGATCGTCTCAACGCCGCTACCGTGCAAATCCAAATAAGCCACTCGCTTTGGAGCCAGAACGCGAAAGCTATCCAAGCCTTTTGGCGAGCAATTGACAAACCCATTCTTGTCTAACGGGGCAGTCGCAACAAAAAACATCTGCTGCTCCATAAGCCAATTGGCTAATTTCGAATCGATCTCTTCCTGAACTGCTCCCATTGCTTGGACAACTCCTAGGTACCCTCATTTTTCTGAACTGTTTTGCGTTCGCGTTGGCGAAGCCGTTTTCTAGCGTTGCTTTGTATTGGCAAATACCAAAGGTAGAGGCCTGAAACCAACAGGAACAAGAGCATTATGCCATTGGACAAAAACAATCCCAGCTTTGACCATTCACCGAAAATACTCCCGTCGTGTAACCCTTCGATAAAATCACTTCGTCGATAGGTACTTGAGAGGAGGGTTGCGTTGCTCAGATCAATCTGCAACTCCCAGCGATTCATGCACTGCACTTTAATGATGCCTTTACCCGGCCTTACATCGAGGCGATCGATGTCTTCCCAGTCGGTGACGTTAGCCTCGGGAACAGACTTGGCCACATTTAATACTTCACCCCAGTCAATCGCCGGTTCCTGATTTGCAGCAGCACCTTTCATCGTCGGTGGCTGTACCCAAGTCACCTGTTTTTTGACCTGCAACAGAACGCCGGACAGCACCACTAAAAACATTGGCAGTGCAAACACGAAGCCACCCCAGCGGTGAATTCGCCGCGTCAATAGATTGAATTTTTTCGCCATGCGACTCGCAACCAATTAACTCGTTTAGACCGAGTGGCCAGCACGTAATAAGCTCTTTAAATTCGTAACTGGCTCGTGCAACGCCTGCACATACAGGCACATTCTCGGTGATTGCAAAAGGCCTGCAAGTACTGGGCGGAGGATGGTCTGAATTCGAGCTACCAAAGCGATACGTCTATAGTCGCAAGGGCAACACGATGTACGCCTCGAAAGGCCTGAGGAATTAACCGCTTGAGACTATTCGTATCGGTCACCGCGTCCGAACCAATTGTTGGCACTTCGCAACTCGGGGCGCGGTTCGTCGGATGTCTCAGAGCTGCGAAGTGACGGCATCGAAAGGCTTCCCGTCATACGCTGCCAGGTTTCCGACGTGGATTCACGAAAATTTTGATTCGCGTTGCGAAAATTCTCTGATGTTTTTGCTCGCCAATTAGAAAAATTTTCTGCCGTATTGTTCCACATGGTCCGCGACCGATCGCTCATTTGTTGAAATGCACTGGGTGAATCCGGATCTCGCTTGGGCAGCCAAGAAGGCCGTTTCATCGAGAATAGCGTCTCACCGTCATTGTTCCCACTAGAAAACAAAGAGCCCAATCCAGTTCCTTTTTCGCCTTTGGGAACAAATGCACGACCGTTGTAAAGGCTTCCCAATTCAGTATCGGATTGGGACTTGTTAAATTTCCACCACGGTGTTGAATTGCCGCTTCCATTTCCAAACAGGCCCTGAGCTTCACAAGTTGACGTGAAAAATACCAAAGCCGCGATTGCCGACAAAATAACGGTACGACTCATCTCAAATGTCACCTGATTTTTGACCTCGTCACGAGAAATACGCTGGGAGAATTCCAAAACTATCAATTGCCGTCCAGATCGGTTTTTTGCGTGATAGCATTGACGGTCCGTCGGACGACAAGAAATGTTCACCGAAATGTGGAGCGCCCGTATGGAAACCTCGAATTCCGCGTGCCATGTTCGGCCATGTTGATTGCTTTGGGCGTCAACGAGAGGCAGATGAAAAAAACGAGCTTGTATTAATCAATACCGAATTTCTCGAGTAATCGATATAGCGAGCGACGATTGATCCCCAAAGCCCGTGCCGTTTTAGTTTTGTTTTTTCCGCAACGATCGTACGTTTGCTCCACATGAATCCGGTTGAGCGTTTCCAAATCCACTTCGCCTTGATTCAAAACGGTTTCCGTGGATGACATTGACTCGGCATCAACAATCGCGGCGGGAAGGTTTTTAAGTTGAATGCGATTTTCTTCGGCCAGCACTTTGGCTCGCTCAATTGCGTTTTGCAATTGACGGACGTTGCCTGGCCAACTGTAGGAAAGAATCCGCTCCATCACGTCTTCATCAATTTCCCATTCGTCACCGGCAAAGGCCTCGGCTAGAAGTCGAATGTCTCCTGTTCGTTTTCGAAGTGGTGGCAAGACGATTCCCAGTACGTTGATTCGATAGTACAAATCTTCTCGAAACGCCTTTTTTTGAACCTCTTGCTCCAAGTCACGATTCGTTGCGGCAATCACGCGGACATTGACATGTCGCTCGGTAACTGAGCCGACTCGGCGCATGGAACCGTCCTCGAGCACCCGTAACAATTTCGCTTGGAGTGCCCCACTCATCTCACCAAATTCGTCAATGAAGAGCGTCCCTCCATCGGCCACCTCGAACAAACCCGGTTTTGTCGCAACCGCCCCCGTAAACGAACCCTTTTCATGACCAAACAACTCACTTTCGAGCAACTGATCCGCCAGCCGCACAGTTGACAACGACAAGCGGCTTATCTGCCAAAGGACTAGCGCGATGAATCGCACGAGCAACCAATTCTTTACCAGTTCCACTTTCACCTTGAATCAAAACAGGTTTATTGGAGCCAGCAGTTCTCTCGATGAGCCGAAAACCTCTTGCATCGCCGGGGAATCACCAATCAAATCCGATTTTGGTGCCTGACGCCGAATAACCTCCTTGAGTTGCCGATTCTCTTTCTCAAGTTGCTGAGTCTGACAGGCCCGATTGACCAGCGCGCGAGGTCATCCATTTTGATTGGCTTCGTAAGAAAGTCATACGCGCCCAACTTGATGGATTCTACTGCATTTTCGATCGTTCCCCCGCCCGTCAACATAACTACTTTGGGTGCAGGATCGCGTTGCATCAGTTGTTTGAGCGTTTCAATGCCATTGATTCCCGGCATATGAATGTCGAGGATTACAACATCAAACTTCTTGTTCGTTGTGACATTCAACGCCTCCTCGCCATCCTCAGCTTCGTCAACATCGAAACCGATTCGCCCCAGATACCGGCACGCCGATTCACGAAAATCGGTTTCGTCATCAACAATGAGAAGGCTCACTTTGCTACCCGGTTTGGCCGACGTGGAATCTGGAGTTTCGTCAACTTTCATTTCGGACTCAAATTTTGTTGCTTCAAATGTGGACATCATTTACCTGATTTTGTTTGAGCCTCGCTGGGGAGACAAGCCAACGTATTAGCCCTAAATCGCCTGCACATTATGCTCAGAAGTACCGGCCTCCGATTTCCATACTAAAACGGGGCATGCCGCCCGCCTCAATACCACGGCTGAAACACTTCCGAGCAACTGTCCGGCAGCCGAATGTGGACGACAGCCAAGAACAAGTAATATCGGCGGCTCATCTTGAACATGCTTGAGCAGCCGCTTCGCCGGTCCCCCACTCAAATGAATGCGAGTCAACCGTTTAACGGGAATGGACGGTTCGACTTGTTGTAGTTTTGCGCCGTCATCAATGATCGCCGCGGGCGATCCGCGATACCCAGGCAGCTCCATTCCTTCAAACTCAGGAAATACGGTCACATGCACAATTTCCAACAATGCGTTTTCCAAATTGGCAAACATTGCAGCAAGGTCAACCTGTTTCTGGTCAAATTGGTTGACGTCCACAGCACAAACAATTTTTGTTGGATTGTCCACGCCGTTTCACCTATGAGTTGGCCGCTTCCTGAGCGTCGTCTGAATTTTCTACCGTGACCGTATTCGATTTGACCGCCAGAACTGGGCAATCCGCTTTTCGAACAACAGCCTCAGCAACACTTCCCATCAACACACGACTCAGCCCCGTTCTACCGTGAGTTCCGAGCACGATCAGATCAACGACATGGTCGCGAGCAAACTCGACGATCGTGTCGGCTGGTGGCCCCATTTTCACCGCATAGTCCGCTTTGACGCCCGAGTTTGTTGGTTCAAATTTCCTCAAGAGTTCCATGTCACGTTTTTCGTCATCTTCGACATTGATGTACGAATACGATCCATAAACGACGTCAGCAAATGAGACATGCAAATACGTTATTTCTGCACCCGTCGCATCGGCCAACGTTGAGGCGTAAAGATTGGCTGCCTCGTTTGCTTCAGAAAAATCAATTGGAACCAAGATATGTTTGATCTTCATTGCAGTACCCATCCAACTCAAGCGTGCGTCGTGAATCCACTTCAATTAGATTCAGCAAGAGGCATGCCGTTGATGAAAACGGCAACACAAGCGCATTCGCTATCTGAAGCGTAACGAAAACGCACAGCGTCAAATGACGATGCAAAAAAGGAGCGAATTAGCCACAAAATCGAAATTGAATTCCAATCGTGTCCAACTTTCAATCTTCGGACGCTTCTCAAATCATCTCGAATGTGCGATACCGCACTCGCAAATACAGCTACTGCGCATAATCGCTCAAACGCGGGCCGATTACTTCGTTATTGGGATTTGGATGATGAACGTCGATCCATTGCCCGGTTCTGATTGGACCGAAAGTGTCCCGTTGTGCGTCTCGACAATTCGTTTTGAAATTGCAAGCCCTAGTCCAGTCCCTTTCGTTTTAGTCGTAAAAAACGGGACAAAAATCCTGTCCTGTGTTTCGCGATCGATCCCCAATCCGTTGTCCGCGATTTCAAACCGAAGTTGATTTTTCTGTGACGGGTCGCGCATGATGTTCACTTTCACCCATCCATCGCTGGCGCAAGCGACGATTGCGTTCTCGAAAATATTTCGCAAAACCTGCCGCATTCGATTTGGATCTAATGAGACTTGTTCGGGAACATTGGCGGCTACCTCAACTTTAAATTCGGGTACGGAGTGGTGATTTTTCGCATCCAAGACGTTTTGCCACGATTCATTGACCAACTCCATTGGCCCAACGCTGCGACGTTCCAGAACAATCGGTGCCGAATACGAACGTACTTCCTCAAGTAAATGGTGAATATCATCCAATGATTTCTGGACTTTGTTGACCAACGCCAGACTTTCTGGCATTGAGTGAAGGTCCAACGACAACTCAGCGAGACATGCATGACTTCGCTGAAAGGCATTGCGAGTCTCATGTGCCAGGCCGGCGACCATCTGCCCAATCGCGGCAAGACGCTCGTTTGCAAGCAATCGTTCCTGAGCTTCCGCCAATTGCTCCAGGTGTTTTTTTCGCTCGACCAACCGATTCAACACATTCCGCAATACGTCGGGATTAACTGGTTTGAGCAGGAAATCATAGGCTCCACTACGCAGCGCTTTTACCGCTGTTTCAAAATCTCGAATCCCCGTCACAACGACCACCGGCAATTCGGGTTGACGTTCGAAAATCAACGATATCAACTCGCCGCCGTCTCCATCCGGCAATCGCCAATCGGCAATCACTACGTCAAAATGACTGGACTCAATTGCATTGATCGCCGGAAGGCAATGCGATACGGCCTGCGTCAGGTATCCATCCAGTGACAGAATATCTTTCATATTCTCACGGGCATCATCGTCGTCTTCGACGATCAAAACGGAGAACTCTTGCGACACACTGCGCTCCATGGCAAACGGAATGAAAACGGCTGGAATTTCTTTTCCCAGCCAGACTAATCGTTTCCTGTCTGCCAAGCAATCCGCGTCCCAACGGGTGGCTCGCGTAGGCCCTCCATTGCTCGCAAGAAGTTGAGTCCTGACAAACACGGCCAAGCCTCCAAAAGCCTTCTGAATCACTTGAAAATATTCGGGGTGTGAGCCCGCGTTTTGAAAAGCTTTCACGGAAAGAAAAAAAGCCTCCCCGCGATTTGCGAAGGAGGCAGTAAGGCAACACCGCGTAGTGATCAAGCCCGAACTTTGATTTTCTTGGGACGGGCTTCTTCTGTTTTGGGAACAATAATTTTCAATACGCCGTCTCGAAATTCAGCTACAGCTTCATCTTCACTGACGGAACCCGGCAACAATACCGAACGTGAGAAGTTTCCTGAGAATCGCTCGATTCGATGGTACTGTTTCGCCTCGTCTTTTTCCTCATTCTGAGTTTCGCGTTTTCCGCGAATTGTCAAAGTGTTGTTTTCGAGATGAACATCGACATCGTCAGCTTTGACTCCCGGCAAATCCATGGAAACTTCAAATGCGCGGTCTGTTTCCGCCACATCCATCCCGACCTGCATCATTTGCGAAAATTCGCCGTTCATATCTTCGGGCATGTTGCCCAGTAGTGATTCCAAAAGGCTGTTCCCCCAATTGCCGGGCCATGTCGAACGGGCCAGTGAAGGATTGCGTCGTTTTGAAATAGTTTGGTTCATTTCAACCTCCAAAAAAATTGATGGATCACCGTGGTTTCAAACTTCGTTTTGCGAATCCAGACTTCTTGTTCGGGCTATTTGCATCGATCGTCGCCCAAGAAGCGTTTTGGACTCCCGAACACTCGCCATCTGGGCTGGCGACTGTGACTCGGTTTTCACATTCACTGGGAGCAACAACTGAACGCACAGCTTCCTGGGCAAGTTGTTTGAGATGGTAGCTTGGCACGAGACCCGTTAGAACAATTCTTCGACCGTCGACACAGCAGCGAACAAAGCCACCTCGCCCTTTGAAATGAGGGTGCTCTGCCAGCCGATTGTTGGCCAACGTAGCTATCGCTCTCAATCGTTGCGTATCGGACAAATGGCTTGTCGATACTGCGTGATGAGGGGACAACAAGCCAAAGGAAGCGTTCGTTGCCATAAGATCACCTGTTCCCAAACGAAATTGATTGAGTTCGTTTTACAGGCTGCAACGATTGTGCCGATTGCGTGAAATCAAGACGCAAGGTTCTGAATCCCAGCCGAGATTGAGATACTCTGATTTGGAAGCGAATGCATGCGTGCGAGGAAGCCCGATTGGTTGGTTAGCAGTGTGCGTCGATGCCCCAGGCTTCGGTGTTTTTTGAACCATCAGGCCAGTGGCCAAATCGGATATCAAACTTTTCCCCGCTAATCTGACTTCACCAGTAAAAATAACGGCCCATTTGACCGGATCTCTCAGCAAAACGTTGTTTTTTTGGGGCGTTTTGTTATCGTTAAGACAGGGGTTTTATTTGATTGACCTCGCTAAAAACCACCCACTTCCAAATGCGATTCGATTCAATGCCCGGAGAAGAGCGATTTGCCCTTTCTCCGAAGTCTTGGCCGACTTCGGCAGTGCATCGAACGATTGATCTAGGGATGCGGTCCATTGGTTGGGGGAGAAAAAATGTTTTCAGTTCAGCTTTCGTTTAGTTCACAATTTGCCATGACACGCGCTGATGCTGCGCCTTTGACTATGAAAAAATCTAAAACCTTTCGCCCATCAGGCCGTCTTCTGCTATTGGCATTGGGGGCATTTTTTATTGTGCCAACAGTTGCAATGGCCCAAGACTACGATGTGTTGCCATTAGACAAAAAATATGTCGCGCCTGTTATCGACACAAATTTGGATGAAGACTCGGATCAATATCGAAACGCGATAAAAGCCAAGTCTAATGTCGAGCGTACCATCCGAAACGCCCGGTCCGAAGCCAAGGATGCGTTGGACGCCGGGAACATCAATTTGGTTCAGGAATACCTGGAGTCGGTTCTGTTTCCGATGACGACTCAGTTGGACGATGAAATGCTTTCAAACGCTGGAACATTCCGAGCGCAGTTCAAGAAAGATTTTTTGTCGGCTAGCGTGCCAGATCAAACACGCGTTGGCCTGCTGGACAATATTGTGTTGCCAAATTTAAAGAAGATCGTTGAAGGCAACTACCACCCCGCCGCCCGGCTAAACGCTATTACCCTGGTGGGCGAATTGGATTCCAAGGATGGTGACAAGGCCGCAAGTGCTTTGCCTGTTCCCCATGCGGCCTCGGTCAAATATTTGCTTGAGTGTATAGCGCGCGAAGACCTACCGGAATACGTGACGGTCGGAGCCGCTTCGGGATTGACCCGGATCGCGCTGATCGCCGGAGCCGGCGGCAGTATCGATAACGCCGATAGTACAACCCTGCGAAGTTATGCAAGTTCTGTTTTGGGCGGGACTGCAAATGGGCAAGACAAATGGTCAAAGGATGTTGGCTATTGGATGCAACGACGAGCAACTCAAATTCTTGGAAACCTTCGTTCCCCCGGCGCGAATGGCGCAATCGTCGAATCATTAAACCAACTAATCGCTGACTCTGAGGCTCCGATTAACCTGAGGGCTGACGCAGTTGATGCAATCTCAAAAATTACAGTCGGAAACAAAGACCTGCTTGTTGAAACCATCGACTCAACGATCGCGTTTTCGGCTGATGCATTGGAGTACAATGCAGTTGCCATGTACGATCGAATCAAAAAGTATGTTGGCGAAGGCTTGCTATTCCACGACAAATATCTACTGGACGAAGGAAGATTGGACGGCGGCAAAGGCGGCCGACAGGGTCCACAGACTGGAACGACCGGCCTCGAAGGTAGTGATACCAGCTCAAACAACAACAAAAACGAAGATGAGGAA
Source organism: Pirellulaceae bacterium (assembly GCA_041399045.1). Classification (GTDB taxonomy): domain Bacteria; phylum Planctomycetota; class Planctomycetia; order Pirellulales; family Pirellulaceae; genus BJ22. The sequence goes on from JAWKTO010000006.1 coordinate 130,461, forward strand.
TTCGAAGGTTTCGACCTCCCCAATTTTGATGTAAACATTTTTCGTCGGCAGACTCGTGGCTATCTAGTTGTTAGCCTCAACGCCATCAGAAACCGCAGCCAGGAAGATGCTTTCAAATCCGATGCTCAGGCTGTACAAAGGTCTGCCGATGCCCAGGAAATTATCCTACGCGGATTGGATGCGACGAACATGGGCTTGAAAAATCTGCGAGAGCCTGATGCGAAAACAGGCGTTGAACCCGGTGAGCGACTAACCGACGCAATGCATGATAAATTCCTGGAGTTGAGCAGCAGCCTAAAAGAACTCGCGCCCAAGGCTCAACCCGCTGCGGCAGCACCTGCGGATCCGAACGCTGATTCATAGCCAGCCGCCTCAATTCAATCCCATAATTTGAGCTTACGCCGAATCACGCATGCATTGCTGATTCGGCGTTTTTGTTAGATACGGGAGGCAATAAACTCGTTTTCTTGGCGGCAACGATCCTGCTTGCGAGAACCAGACCAGCAAACGGCAAAAAGCCAAAAACAAGATCCGCAAAAATTGTAAAACGAAAAAAAGGTATCGCATTTACAAAACAAAGTGAAAGCCCGTTCACATCGTGCGTATACCAATCAGTTGTTAACCAGACTGCAGCATTGCTAAACACAAAAAAAACAAGGCTACTAGCCAAAAAGGCCAACACGCCCGCACCCAATTGCTGAATGAATCCGGTCGGCATGTGAATACGAAGCTTGTGTCCGATCAATACCGAAATCGCGGTTACCGCGTAGACGGAAATCGCCAATCCCGTTTCGGGCTGACCAAGAACCAAGTCGGAGCCAGCCAACACAAATAACGGCAAACACAAAGCCATACGCCAGTCACGCAAAATCAATCCCGAAAAAACAGCGATTGCTCCGATCGGTTTGAAGTTTGGAATGTCAATGGCAAGTCGGCTGATAATGCCCAACATGGCAACGCCCATCAGCAATACCAGAGGCCATAGATCGCGAGTTCGGTCAAAATTCCATGAGCGAGATTGCGATCGAATGCGAAACAACTCCACTTTGAATCCCCGTAACGTTCGATTTTCAGAATTTCATTTCTCAGGCCATTGTACACTTAACCGAATCGCCAACATAGCGATTAGTGCTGAACAACAGTTATTGCAGTACTGTTTTGCTTCCCAATTGCCAACTTACGTGGTCGCCGTCATTAAGAATTTGAACATCTGAGCTTTTCTTGATTACTTCATCGTTGACTCGATAGGTCCAATTGGCTCCCCCCGCGCCTTCATTTGCCTGCCCGCAAATACTCTTCACAAAACAGGTTTCGCCGCTTCCGGAATACACTACGGTCTCGGGTTGAATCGCCTGGAACAAACCGGCGAAAACCGTCGTTCCCGAATCGACATCGATAGTCTTTTGGACGTCGTCACGCTTCCCAAGGAACTCGATCGAATATCGAACTGAGATCTTCGGCAATGTTGAATTTTGCGATGGATCGTCTCGCTGAAAACAGCCATTACTTGCAATACAAAAAAGGGCAATCAAAACAGAATGAAACATCCAAAAAACGGCTATCGAGCGCATTGTATCCCAGATTCCTTAAGGCCTTTCTTCTCCAACCAAATCAGTCTAAAACAAAACTTGGAAATCGAGTATCCGTTAAATATGTTAATTCCAAGAGCTTGGTCTATTCGAAATGGCAAATCGCGAACCCTTTAAGCTTGAGAATCTCTGTGTTAGTTGGCCTAAAGTCGATTTGGCACACATTGTTCTCGACATGCCAAATAAATCAGCCAATGTGATCAACGAAGGCCTGCAGGACGACCTGGAACGTGCAATCGACTTCCTACAGAACCTAGAGGATGTTCAAGGTGCGATTCTCGTCTCGGCCAAGGAAAGAATCTTCGTTGCCGGTGCCGATTTGGTAAGTATCGTTGAAACACTGGATTGGTCGGACGATCAGATCCGACGATTCTGCTATCGTGGACAACGACTATACAATCGCCTGCAAGAACTCCCTTTCCTGACGGTTGCAGCGGTTCGGGGTGCGTGTGTCGGCGGCGGACTCGAGCTGGCACTCGGTTGCAGTTTGGTTGTTGCCTGCGACCACCCCAAAACACTTCTGGGACTGCCAGAGACCAAACTTGGTTTGATTCCAGGATGGGCAGGAACAGTTCGAGTGCCTCGGTTGGTAGGACTAGAACGAGGAATCGATTTGATTACCTCGTCCAGATTGTTTGGTAGTCAGGCCGCTCTGGACATGGGACTGATCGATGCAATTGCGACATCAGATCATTTGCTAGACCGTGCGGAAGCGATGATTCGTGACAAAGATTCCATTGCCGCTGCCGAGAAACGTTATCAAACGATGCACAACGCCTGCGAAGAACAATGCGCACGCAAGCGCCGGCCATTGGGCAAAAGACTGATGATGGGATTTATCCGTTTGCAAAGAAATCCTGGCACAGAGCATCTTGGATAATTCAAAAGTCGGCTTTGAAAATGCTTGCGAGATCGAAGCAAATGCAATGGCCGCTGTATACGGCAGCGCGCCTAGCCGCGGCCTATTGAACCATTTCTTTTTGGGAGAACACAATCGCAAATCACCGGGTATCGTTAATCGTGCTGTCCAACGTGTCGACGCCATAAAACGTGTGTGCATCGTCGGAGCAGGGTTGATGGGCCAATCCATTGCGAACGAAACAATTAAGTCTGGCTGCCACGTCGAGATATTTGATACCGACCAGCAGAAACTCAGATCACTGGAATGCTTGGAAAATGAAAACGTAACACCGCTCGACTCGCTGAGTCCGTCTTCGGAATGTGGAATCTTCCTCGAATGCATTGTCGAAAACATTGACGCCAAACGTACCCTGTGGCAAGAACTCGATATCGAAGAACGCGAAAACGTAATTTTCGCTTCCAACACCTCGGCATTATCAGTTGCTGAAATTTTCAACGGGAACTCGTCTCCATCACGATGTTGTGGCATCCACTTTTGTCATCCGCAACTAATGAAACTTGTCGAAATCATTCGCACGCCAGAGACTGATGATGAAACCGTCTTCAAATCGCTGGCATGGATCAAGTCGCTTCAAAAAACAGCGATTATTGTTCAGGACTCCCCTGGTTTTGTCGTCAATCGAATTCTGGCAGCGATGCTGGACGCTGCTATTGCTGTCCTTGAAGAGGGTGCGTCGATACCAGAAATCGATTCGTCGATTCGAGCGTTCGATTTCCTGGTGGTCCATTCGAAATCATGGATGTGATCGGGCTTGATACCGTAGTCAATGCGGGGCGGGCGATTTTGAAGCAAGGAGTGTCTCGTGCGTCTCAGTCTCCTGTGCTTCCCATGTTGGTTCGCAAACATCATTTAGGCAGAAAAAACGGCAAGGGATTCTACGAATACGCTTCGATCGATGCGAACCCCGCTGTCGTCGAATCAATCACCCAACTCATTTCGCCTTACCAAAAAGACGACTCGTTCCAAGGTTCAATTGTTGATCGAATACTTGCAGCGATGTTGATAGCGGCATCGAATGTGGCAAGCGAAGAAATCGTTGCCGACCCACGAGACGTCGACGTCGCGATGATCCATGGACTGGGCTTTCCGACGCATTTGGGCGGATTGCTTTTTTGGGCTGGTTTGAATGCAAGTGAATCATTAAAGACCGCCGTATCGCATGAACTTGACCGGCACAATGAATCGCCAACTCCATTGCTTCGTGAATGGCTGTCCAATGGAAATCCGTTTTACCAGACGGTCTAGCTCCGATTGCGATCATCCCATGAACAAGCGTTAGTCGCTCCCGAGCGAATCAATTGACGACATTTCGAGGCGAACCATTCAAAAAACTTACAACGTTGTCGTGAGTCTCACTCATCAAACGTTTACGGGCCTCGATGGTAGCCCAAGCGAGATGCGGAGTTAAAAAACAATTTTTGGCCAGAAACAGGGGATTGCTCTCTTCGATTGGCTCTTTGCTAACAACATCAAGACACGCAGCGGCCAATGTTCCATAATTGAGTTCATCGCACAGATCCTGCTCGCAAATTAAACCACCGCGAGAAGCGTTCACCAAAATGGCATTCGGTTTGCAATTCTTCAATAACGTTGAGTTGATAAAACCAGCGTTGCTATCCGTTTGGGGGCAGTGAAGTGAAATCACATCACTCTGGCGAAACAGACTCTCCAGTTCTACCCATTCGAAATCAAATTCTGTCTCCCGATTCGTTGCACGGGGCGAATATGCGACAACCTGCATGCCGAATGCAGACGCCAGTTGGGCAACGGCTGAACCAATTCGTCCGAGCCCAACAATGCCAATGGTTTTCCCAGCCAATTCAAACTGGGGCGTCAACCAGAAACTGAATTCACCACGCCGCGCCCATTCTCCGTTGCGTATGGCATGATCATGCAAGTCGATGCGGTAGATCGCATGTAGGATGGCAGCCATCGTGTATTGCGCTACGGTTTGGGTCCCGTAAACGGGAACATTGCAAACGGTGATACCTGTTTGGCGAGCGGCAGCCGTATCAATGTTGTTGAATCCTGTTGCCGTGACGGAGATCAATTTCAAGTTTGGAAGCTCATTGAACTCATTCGCGCCGAGGCGAACTTTGTTGACCAGCAACACACTTGCGTCGTGTGCCCGTGCGACGATCTGGTCAGTATGTGAATTGGCGTGAACCTGCAATTCGCCGAGTTCCGCGATTTGATCCCAAGGATTGTCGCCGGGATTAAGTGTTCCGCCATCCAAGGCGACAATATTTGTCCTGTTCACAGTTCCCCTCGCCATTTCGATTCTCAGTGTTTTATGAATCGACATCTGGAAATCGATTTCGAGACACTGTTTGGTTCGTTAACAGGCTAAGGCCTTGCGATGGCGATGTAAACCATGAAGCCAAACCAGGTGAGGTAGGAAATCGCAAAAATGATAAAAAGTGTGCGATGCATTACCGACATTTCTTTAGAAGTCGTAAAATCCGATTCCTTACCAGCGTAAGCCATTACTCCTGAGGGGGAGGTCACTACAATGTGCTTTTTTGCGAGCGACAACAGGTAGTGCCGAAATCAAATTCGTTTTCAAATGCTTCGGTGAAATCAAAAACGTTGTCGAAATGGGCGCGTCGGTCCTTGGACGATTTCTTCATGATTCCAGCGTTGATCATTCGATAGACGATTGCACCAATGTCCGACGTCGAGTGAATTCCCCAACTATTCAAAACCGTTTTGGACATGTAGCCAAACTGCCGCAACGCATACCGTCGAATGCCCTCACACAATTGCTGTCCGGTGACATGGCGGCGATCAGGTGTTGCCTGTTCATACTCCTCGACATCCTCTTGGACCATTTCCGATTGCGTGTCATCATTTGCGACGCAATGCCCATCCGACGTCGCCCCACAACAGCTGTCCAATTCGAGATGATCGGACGCAAACGAAAGCCCTTCGCGAACAAACAGATATGCATCCAAGCTATAGCGTTTTTCTTTTTGAAGGATCTGTGCGAGCAAATGTAAATCGTTGTCCATTATCGGCGTCAACCAGATTTCGATTTGTAAAATTCAGGTCACAACAGGGTAAAATTGGACCAACATCCTGAGGTCCCGGTCTAAATGATTTGCATCTGAACAAAGGATGTCAATCGCAACATCAAATTTTTTGTCGATGAAGCAGTTGGGAATGCAAAAAAACAAGCAACTCCAATTAAAGAGCTGCCATCAACTCTGCTTCTATTGTAGCTGATAATTGTTGGAAATGGACTTGACAGTGAAGCTTAACTGAGTAGGGGAATCGGGCCTCAACTTGAAATCGGAGCAAGCATCGTGAGTTCATTTTGGCCACTGACTCATCACGTTTCATTCACCGCGATCCGCTCACACTCAACGAATCAATCGGTGTCCTCCGCCGAGTCACCTTTGGAGTTTTTCCGGCGCTGATCTTTCTTGATAACCGATAGAATCTCCGACGCGTCCAACATAGTACGGCGATGGTCTTCCATTTCGACAATCAGTTGCCGTCCAAGCAGGTCGACATTGACGACCCGTCCCTTGCCTTCACGCGTGACGACGTTGGTACCGACATTAGGCAATTCCTTGTAAGACTCTTCATAGTGGTCAAACTCATATCGCAGGCAGCATTTGAGACGTCCACACCGGCCCGAGATCTTGGTTGGATCCAACGTCGCCTTTTGCAGCTTTGCCATTTTCATCGATACCGGCGGCATTGCGCTAAGGTGCGTGTTACAGCAAACAGGCTTTCCACAGTCGCCATAATCGGCCAACAATTTCGCTTCATCTCGAACACCGATTTGAGTCATCTCAATTCGCGTCTGGAACTCAGCCGCCAGGACTTTGACCAAATCCCGAAAGTTGACACGATCCTCGGAGACGAAGTACACAACGACTCGCTCGCCTCCCAGAATCTGTTCGATATCAACAAGCTTCATGTCCAGATTGAGATCTGCAATCGCCTTCTCACAGAATTCCCAACGTTTGGATTTAAGCTGAAACAAATGCGCCAACTGGCTGGCATCATCGTCACTCAGTGGGCGTTGAATCGTTCCTGCTGGTGCGCGATTCATATACTCGATGACCGAATCGCTTGCCTCGCAAAGAACCTGACCAGCCTCCAAGCCTCGGCTAGTCCGCACGACGACTTCGTCACCTCGAGTGAATGTCGCATTGTTTCGCGTATTCATCGCGGCCAAGTTTCGCATGGAACCGTATCGAACGACGTATCTGCTCACATCAATCTGCCAAAATTGTCATCGATTGAGAAAACTGCAACAGCGAAACCATTTCGTGTGACGTTTGGTTATTGACCAGGAATCCATAGTTTCGACTCACCGGAACCGCTGGCATCCTCCGAAACTCCTGCCGTTGCGGACTCGCCATCAGGAGTCCAGATTCCGCCAGTTTTGGCTGACTCAGATTCCGGTGGCAGGAAAACACGTCCGTCGGGTGTAATCAAACCATACTTGCTCAGAATCATTGCCATGCGTTCGGCAATTCCTTCCTCGCGGATATGATTCTTCTGAATATCCTGAATCAAAGCGCGCAGGCCGTTGAATTTGCCTCGCAGCAATCGTTGCTCAAATTCGGTGACCATGATCCGACCCACTTCGTGCCCTTTGGCTTTAGCTGCGGATTTTGCTCGCTTCAGATAATCGAAACATTCTTCGTCATCGCCCGTTACCTGTGCCATCGAACTGTAGACCATCTCTTCGGTCAGTCGCCCGCCGAAATCACTTCTCTTGAGCAATTCAGCTCCTGCCGATCTCAACAAAGAAATGCTTTGCACTTTGGCAGCCATCATGAATGTCGTTGCCAAATCGTCGGAATCCAACGAACTGAGATTGATGAACGATGCTTCAAACGGCGAGTCTAATGGTTGCTCTTCCGTCACATCTCTTTTCTCAATTTCTGTCAGGCCAATTGCATCACGCGCTTCCTTGGCCCATTCGTGAATCCACGGGCGTCCGTCAAGCGACATCGTCAACTTGGCCAAAACAGCATGTGCTTGAATCTGACCTTCTGGAGTCGATGCCAATTCCCTTAGCGTCCGATCATTCAGGAAACTCAATTTCAGATTTGGCAACACCTGTTTCGCGGTCTTGAACTGCTGGTCCTTTTCCAATCGTTCATAGGTTGCGCGATCAATCTTTTCAGGCAGATGCCAATTGATTTCCAATTCATCATTCAGCTTGGAGAGTTGCCCGATTTGTTTTTCCTCCAATCGGTTCAGCTTGGTACCAACCAAAGACTCGAAATCGCGACAAACGTCAGCGAAATTCTCTCGCTTGGCAACAACGAGCTCCAATCGCGGGTTGCGATCCGTTTGTCGGCCGAAGACCATGCACTGTCCCCAGACTACAGGGATATCTTCAATTGACAGTCCCTCGGCGTTATCGACAGCATCGCGGTCCAGGAACAAAAATGCAGCCTTGGGAGGAGGCGTGCCGTCCTCTGATGTATGAGGTTCGATATGCTCGTTGACGAAACGCTTTTGCGAAAGGAGCCCCTCCATTGTTTCTTCCGCCGAGCCATCAATTTCATAAACGACATCAACCACATCGTACGATGCCTCGTCGACTGCATGAAACATCTGAGCAATCGCTGCGGCTTCGACGCGCTGAGCGTATGGCAGGTCATCACAGGCTGCAACGTCCTTCCAGGCGTTTGCGATTTGATCGAAATCGGGTTGATTCCCGAGAGCCTTTGCCAGTTGTTTCTTGAGGAAACTCGAGTCTGGAACCAATTCAAGAGCTTTGCGAACCAAGTGGATTGATTTTCGAAACTGTCCGCGACGTGCGGCCTTCATCGCGTTTTCGTATTTCTTTTTCCACTCCGACTCTTGTTCTGGAGGCTCTGATAACATGTTGTTTCGTTTGATCAGCAGGGAACGTGTTCCGTACTCGACCATCTGCATCAACTCGTACGACATTTCATCGTCGCTTTTCAGCGCCAATGCAAACTGCGCATGTTGGCGTGCGGCCCAGACGGCACCCGTCTGCAAACAGGCTGTCGCCACGGCACGAAAGGCACCGGCGAAATTAACTGGAATTTGATTTCCGGGCAGCAGGTCCATCGCATTTTGCAACGCGTCATAGGCCTCCTGAATCTTGCCTTGACCCGCCATCAGAATCGCACGCTGTTCCAATCCCAGCGGATGATTTTCGTTGTTTTGCAGAAATTGCTCGTTGAGCCCAACCGCTTGTTCGTAGTCGCCCATGGACGTGAGAATTTGCACTTTGAGCGAGACCAGGCAGTCCTTGGGACCGACACGTTCAATGAGTTGATTCAACGAATCCAATGCAGCGGCAGGTTGACGAGCGCCAAATTTTGAAACGACGTGACTGAGTTCGGTGGCGATTTCTTTTCCGCAACAAAACTTGATTTTTTTGTCCTCGTGAACGGGACAAGGTTTGTATAGATCGATCTCCATCTATCGCTTTCACATTTGCAATGTTCGTGATGTCGTAATCGCGCCCACATCGGCCCAATGACACCTTAATAATTTAAGGGATCGATCACACAATTCCTACCCGCAGGGGGCGTGAGACGCTAGAATTCGCCCAAGCTTCGGCGCCGGAACGAACTTCGTTTCGGCCGTCGACAAAAGACAAATCAACGCTTCAATCGCTGATGTCAGAGAATTCATTGGATTTATCAAGTCTGAAAAACATCGCCGACAGCCTCAGGGTCGCGGCCGCGGTCTGTCCTGGGCAAGTGGCTATTGCGGAACCAGCCAGTGTTTCACGCTCGGGAAAAATCAGCTATCGAACGATCACCTTTCGCGAGCTGGAATCCAAAGTCAATTCAATCGCGAACGCCCTTGCCGAACATCAAATTGGCCAAGGTGATCGGATCAGTTTGATGATTCCACCCGGAATCGATTTCGTCACCTGGGTGTTTGCACTTTTTCGCTCACGTGCAACCGTGATTCTGATCGACCCGGGGATGGGCAAGAAAAATATGGTGCGCTGCCTTGCCGAGGCAAACCCTGATGGGCTTGTTGGAATTTTTGCGGCGCAGGTGATTCGAACCGTACTCAAACGGCGCTTTCCCAACTGCCGAAAGAATTTTACTGTCGGAAGGCGTCCGTTGCCGTTGGGGAAATCAACGCTCGCGTTTGGCGATCAACCCGATACCGTGTCCATCGCTAATGACGATGCAACGCAGGAAGACGAGGCCGCGATCATCTTTACAACCGGCAGCACTGGGCCCCCCAAAGGCGTCTTGTATCGCCATCGCAATTTCATTCAGCAGACCATTCAAATCCGCGATTACTTTCGCATCCAGCCTGGTGGTGCCGACGTCTCCGGATTTCCGTTGTTTGCTTTGTTCAATACGGGAATGGGAATGACAACGATTTTTCCCAAGATGGATCCTACGCGACCAGCCAAGATTCACCCGCCCTTCTTTCTCGATGCCGTCAAACAATTCCAGGCCAATCAGTCGTTTGGTTCGCCCGCATTGTGGAACACCGTTTCTCGCTACTGTGAACAAAACAATGTTCAAGTCTCGGGGTTGAAACGTGTTCTCACTGCTGGTGCTCCAGTTCCCGAACATGTGATCAAACGAGTTCGCGCATGCATCGACTCAGACGGTGAAGTGCATACGCCCTATGGCGCTACCGAATCGTTGCCGGTCGCCTGCATCGAGTCTCGTGAAATCATCGACGGTACTTGGAAGGAAACCGTCAAAGGCGCCGGAATTTGTGTCGGGCGTCGTTGGCCACAAATTGAATGGCGCCTTATCGAGATCAATGACGGACCAATCGAAGACATCGCCGATACTTGCGAGGTACCCCAGGGAACCATTGGCGAAATCATGGTTCGCGGCCCCGTCGTCACCGAACGTTATGTAACGCGAGATGACGCAAACCGATTGCACAAGGTTCGAGACGGTGAATCCATTTGGCACCGAATTGGAGATGTTGGCTATCTCGATGCAAGTGACCGCTTCTGGTTCTGCGGGCGCAAAGGCCACCGAGTCATCACCGCTGACGGCCCGATGTTCACCATCCCCTGTGAAGCCATATTCAACACACATCCCGCTGTCTATCGCTCGGCACTGGTGGGTGTTGGAAATGCCGGATCACAGCGACCCATTGTCGTCGTTGAACCTTGGTCGGAGCAATGGCCAAAGAAAAAGGCCGATCAAGATTCCTTAATACGATCGCTTCTGGGAATCGCGCAGGCCAACACTTTAACGCAATCAATTCAAACGATCCTTCTTCGAAAATCGCTACCCGTCGATATCCGCCACAACTCAAAAATTTTCCGCGAACAACTTGCGGTTTGGGCAGCCGAGCAGACTGGCAAGCGATAACGTCGATTTTGATTTCGACGGAGAGACGGAGAATCGAAATGGGCGTGCTGATCGACAAAGTCCCCTGTGTCCGTCATGACCCACGTGTTTCGACCGCAAAAATTCATTTCGTCCGTATTTTCTGGGGATTCGCCTGCAATTGCGCTGGTTACCAGTTAGAATGTTGATATTCATTGAGGCGCAGAGATTTGGTGGGTTCGCCATAAACGCACGTTGACGTATTTGCGTCATGTGTTGAATCATGGCTGAACCGTTTCAGCAAGCGGGATGAGTTTTGATGCAGCTCAAATTCCTGTCTTGATGTTCCTATGGCTGATCCAGACAGCCGTCTGATTAACTGGCATGTCAACAATCACACTTAGAATCATCGACGGCGCAGATCGTGGCAAAACCTACGCCGATCTGAGTACGCCCGTTTCGATTGGGCGTGAAGCGGGAAACTCGATTCAGCTGAACGACGATCGCGTCAGTCGTTTTCACATGAAGATCCATATGGATCGAGAGAACTACGTACTGACAGATCTTGAAAGCACCAACGGCACGATGGTCAACGGCGAAGAGGCTTCGGTCAAGATCCTCCGCTTCGGAGATGTCATCCGTGTCGGTCGTAGCACAATGGTGTTTGGCAGTCGGGAACAGATCAATCGCCGACTTCAAAAAATCAACTGTTCGGATCTGGAGAAGCAACTTTCGGCCACGGGCTCAAGTGATTCCTCACCCTCCTCACCCTGGGCCAATGATCCGAATTACCAATTGCGACTCTTGGAGGGCGAACCGCCGGCGATTCCAGCTCGTATGTCACCCGGCCAAGCCGCGCAGTTTGTCGAGGTCATGGAATATCTTCATCTGTCATTGCGTAAGATTGTCTCGGATGTTCAAGCAGCTCCCGGCGAAAACCGCGAACTGCAACCCGATCAATGGCAGCTGCTTTTGGACCTGCAAGCGCGACTTGCAGAATACATCCGCAAAACAACAAGACCGTAAACGACGAACAACGTTTGCCCATCTCGCGTTTGTGTCAGCGCGACTTGTAGCTGATTTTGCAAAAAAATCAGTTCAGCATTTGAATTTGATTTTGCAAAAAATCAGTTTCTCAAAGAGACGTATTGCAACTTCCTCTACCCCACAAAACGACTCATTCAATCACGAACAAATGATGAGAGTCGAAATGCCCAAGTCGGAACCGAATCAAGTTCGCGCAAAACACGATTGGATTCTCGATATGGCTTCTTCCGTATTTTGCAACGAATTGAATGCGCTGAGTCGGAAGTAACCCGCACCGGCTGCTCCAAAACCTTCGCCAGGCGTTCCGACGACATGGCAGCGATTCAAAAGTTCATCAAAAAACTCCCAGCTCCCCATCCCGTCTGGTGTCTTCAGCCAGACATAGGGTGCATGTTCACCTCCGAAACATTTCCAGCCCAACGACTCAATTCCCTCACGCAGTCGTCTCGCATTGTTCATGTAGAAGCGAATCAATTCGCTGACCTGTTCTCGACCGGAATCCGAATACACTGCTTCAGCCCCTCGTTGCACCGGATACGAAACACCGTTGAACTTGGTCGTATGCCGACGATGCCACAATGAATGGAGTGATTTCGCAGTGCCATTTGAGGTCGTTACTTCGATATCTTTGGGCACTACCGTGAATGCACAGCGAACGCCGGTAAATCCAGCGGTCTTGCTGAAGCTGCGGAACTCAACGGCAACCTCTCGGGCCCCTTCGATCTCAAAAATCGAACGTGGAATTGAGTCGTCCGAAATAAACGCTTCGTAGGCCGCGTCATATAGAATCAACGAGCGATTCGTGCGCGCGTAGTCCACCCATTTCTCCAACATTTCTCTGGAGGCAACGGCACCCGTTGGATTGTTCGGGTAACAAAGGTAAACGATGTCGACGGGCTCATCGGGGATCGTTGGAACGAAACCATTCTCTTCGTTCATCTCCAGATACAGCAGGTTGTCGAATCGCTTCTGTTTATTGACTCCTCCCGTGTTGCCGCTCATGACGTTGGTGTCGACGTAGACCGGATAAACGGGATCACACACGGCGATTCGATTGCTGCCCGATCCGAGGATATCTAGAAAATTGCCGCAATCGCATTTCGATCCATCACTGACGAAGATCTCATCGTCTGCGACGTCGATACCTCGATCCCGAAAATCATTTTTTGCGATCGCCGTGCGCAAAAAGTCGTAGCCTTGTTCGGGGCCATAACCACGAAACGTCTCACGATTGGTAAGCTCATCAATTGCACGATGCATGGCTTCGGCACATGCCGCAGGAATCGGTTCGGTCACGTCGCCAATGCCCATTCGAATGACTTTGGCGTCGGGATTTGCTTCAACGAATTGTCGAACACGTCGCGCGATTTCGGGAAACAGGTAGCCCGATTGAAGTTTCAGAAAATGCTCATTGATCTTGAACAATGGAATAGCTCCTAAGATTTAGAATCCGATACTCAAGTTGTTTTGATAGAGATCGGCTTAACCCACCATGACAACGAACGTGATGATCAACAAAACCGAATTGTGAAAGCAGTGTACCAACATCGGTGCAATCAGTGAGCCGCGCCATTGACGTATCAACGTCAACACGACCGCAAAGCTCATCAACACCGGAACCGCGATCCATCCCTGGGGATGAATTACCGCAAAAACAAACGCATTGACGAACGCTGTCACCAACACGCTTCCCCATCGCGGCATGCCCCCCGTTCGATCACGCAAGTACCGAAAAAAGACTCCGCGAAACATCGTTTCCTCGACGATCGGCGCGAATACACAGGCCAATAAAAAACTAAATGCAATCAGTGCAAATTGTCCACTACCGATCCACTCCTGAACGGGATGGGCAACGACGTTGTCACCTGCCAATTCTGGGCTCTTCGCCGACATCATCGTACTGAAAACCGTCAGGAACAACGTGGCAAACAAGCCAATTCCCAGCACCACGACACCGGCCGCATATCCCAACAGACCTTTGAAACCCTCGACGAATGGATTTTGGAATTTCCATCCAATGTCATCACATAGTTTCGAAAAACCGACACCTCGTATCAACGGCCAAACCAAAGTGATCAACGACCCACCAAACAGTGCTGCCGTGAACAACAATCCTGTGATATCCCCATTTCCGCTTTGTTCCGCGTCGACCTTGACTCCACTTGCCCAAAGAGCAAGGGTCAGCAGAATCGACGTGCCAAAATAGGCCAACATCCAAAAAGTGAATGTCTCCAGATAGATGGTGCCGCTGCCAGATTGGTCAGCAACCCCGATTCGCAATTGGCCTCGCCAATACATCAGCCCCGCAACCACGGACATCAATAGTCCGCCAAACACAAATGCCAGAAACGCGAATACACCGATCATCAATAACGTCGAAGTGGTTGTTGCGGAGCTCAATACCTGCTGTCGCTTGCTCGTATCCGTCGATTCGCGCGGCGAGAGCAAAAGCGAACCTGCCCAACCCAATTCCTTTTCCAATCGCTCGCGGCGTTCCGCCGGAATGCTTGTCGGGTCGAATCGATCTCCTTGTTCCTGACGTTTCTCCAGAACTCGTCGGGTATCATCAATCAATTGCGATTGCAGTTCAGTGGGTTCATATTCGTCTTTTTCAATTTTGCGTTCTAACAATTCGACGGTATCAAACGCCTTGTCAAGCGAATCAGCCTCGGCAACCATTGCCGTACGGACGAGGCGATGTTGGACCGAGCCGTGCTCCATACCGTCCAGATCCTTGACTGACGATTCTTCGGGCGCAACCTGACGCACAAACAAAAACATTTTTGCCATCGCAACGGAGTCTTCCACGGGCACATGCTCGTTGCTCGGTGCGTCCGCCATCATGTCGTCTTCGAAAAATGGCAACGAAACAACGCCGACGATCAGTGACAGGATCACTGCCCAGCACAGAAGCTCAACGAATTTGTTTGGTTTGCGGTACGGTTTGTCACCGGGCAATTGCTCAACACTTGCTTCATATTGACTGGGCGGTGCATAGCGCTGTGATCGTCTTGCTGGTGTTCGGTCGGTTGCATTCTGTTTCACGTAATCAAGTTACAGTATTGATTGTTGGCATCCTGCCGATGGGCCGTCGCATCACGTTATGAAAATAAACGTTGGCGATTGCCTTTGACCGCCAGATTTTTCGCGGACTCATCGGCCCTATTTTTTCTTTCTGGGAACTTGCTGTTTGGTTGCTGCCAGGTGACGCTTGGCTGTCTCAAACACGGCATCCAGCATTACCTCGGTCAGCCGTCCCGTAAATGTGTTTTGTTGACTGGGATGATAACTGCCGATCACAACACATCGCGGAACGTCGATGGTTTCCAAGTGTCCAAATTTGGGAACCGCGCTCTCCCATTGTCCCAACGATTTGAGCTGGCGAAAGGTGGCCTTCCAGGCGAGTTGGCCGAGCGTCACGACGACTTGGGGGCGCAACAGTTCCCATGTTTCCGTCAGAAAGGGCTCGCAGGCGCTCACCTCGTCTCCCGTCGGCTTGTTATCCGGTGGCGCACAGTGGCAAACCGCTGTGATCGCGCAGTCGATCAACGACAATCCATCATCACGTTCTTCATACGAAAACTGATTGGCAAAGCCCGTTCGATGCAACGAACGATAGAGCCAAAGGCCACTGCGATCACCAGTGAACATTCTGCCTGTTCGGTTAGCACCATGTGCCCCCGGCGCAAGACCGACAATCAACAAACGTGCGCGTTGATCACCAAAATTGGGCACCGGTCCGCCCCAGTAATCTTGGTCGTTGTAAGCCGCTCTCTTTTCTTGTGCAATTCGCTGACAATGCGCTATCAGTCTGGGGCACCGAGTGCAATTGCTAACGGCCTGGTTCAATTTGTTCCAAGCATTCATGACGGCGAGTCGTCAGTGTTCGGCGGTTTCACGTTTTCAGGCTCATGAACGCCATGAAACTTTTTCTTCTGTCGCCGATAGCGAATTTCCATTGCCACGATCAAAACCAGTATGACTGAGATGCCGCCGAACTTGACAATCGGGTTGTTCATCGGAATCACTTTGGCAACAAAATCCGATGCAAGTAATAGTAAACCGTTGCCCAGCAGACAGCCCAAAACGGTGCAGGTAAACGTTGACGCTCGACTGAGTCCCAGCAACGTTCCCAAAACCGATCCGCCAATGGCCCCTGTCGATGCGAGCGGAAACGCGACGAATAGCGTTTGACCAACCAAGGCCAGATTCCTCATCCACGGCATGGACTCCAGCACAAATCGAGCGTCTTCCACCAATCCATGAACTCGTTGGCCAATAATGGGGGCTTTGAACAATGCACCAATGTGAAACGCGACCAACAGTGCAACCGCGATGTCCATGTAAGTCACCATCGCGAACAATTCGAACGGAGAAAGGAAATCAAACGCTGAGGTATCGGGTCCACTTCCCCCCGCCGCAGATTCGTGTTGCCCAAACAGAATGACAAATCGCCCAAGTCCAAAAAACGCTGCCGCTGCCGCACCAATCATTTTGGCGGTGAACAGCCATCCGAACCTGATCCAACAAACTCCCACCGCCCCGAGCAATAGAACACCCGGCATGATGAGCGTGGTCCACCAAAGGCCTGGATACTGGTGATAAAAATTGTCTTCGAAGCTGTGGAGTGTGGTTTCGACCTGCTGTTCCAGCTCTTGGTTGGTCGCGTCATCCAAGTTGTATCCGCCGCGTTTGATCGGCTGATTTGAATCAGGAGCCGTTGTATTCACTGGTCTCGCCACAGGGCTGGTTGTTTTCTAGATTCGATTTCTTCAAAGGCAAATTATTGCAGATTTCAAGCAAATTTGAATATCGACGGCGAATTTGGCAGCTTTGTCGCGATGTTCTTCCTTCAAAATGCCATCGAATTTTAATACTCGCACCTATCCGAGTGCCCATTCCAGGGTCACCCAGAGCATCGTGAACGCGTTGAAGCACATGTGGGCGACGATGCAGCTCCACAGGCTGTTGGTTTTCATGAATAACCAACCCAGAAAAATCGAGAGTAAAAACAACGGTACCGGCGCTGCACCCTGTCCAAAATGTGCCAGCGAAAATAAATAGGACGTCACCAACACCGCAAACCAGCTCGCTCCCTGCGATTCCATCGTCAATTGACTCCGTTCGCGCACGAACTCCCCCAATACCATTTTGCTCAAACCATCGGGACGATTGAACAGATTCAGTGGATAAAGCCCAATCAGCCAGGATTGCAAAATCCCGCGAAACAACATCTCTTCAAAGAATCCCGTACAGGCAACCGTCCCAAACCATCCGCTCATGACGTCCGCCCATTGGGTGGAATTGCGAACGGCGTCCAGATTCGAATGACGATAGGGTATCAGTAAACTCAATACCCAATTCAACGTCAGCAGCCACGGCAAAACGAGCACGCACCCACGAATTCCCGATACGACATCCTGACGAAATCGTGTCCATCCCGGTGCAAGCCACTCCGAGAATTCAGGGTGCCGCGTTCGTAGCAAGAGCCAGAAACCAAACAACGCGATCGCTTGTGCGAACGTGTTCACCGCCGATGTTGGCACTTGGACTGCCTGTCGTACAATCGCCGAAGCAATCATGACCAGAAAAGCGGCTGCCAAAACATCAACCAGACCAATGCCGCGAATCGAACGAGTCGCTGCACCAAACAATCCGGTCCCCGATTGTTTGCGAATGGTCAGCTCGCGCCACCAAAGCCAAAGGCTGATCGCCCCAAGAACAAAAATCGAAAGTTGCTGAACGGAATACAAGTAAGTGCTTTAGTCGATGCGGGATGGTCTGAATCAAGGAACGAAAAAAATGACTTGGCTTTGCTTACCGCGCCAACTTGCGATCCAACATTACGACTTCGTCGGATGTGCCAACATCTTCGAGGCGGCAACGATGTAGCCAATCCCCGATTGAATCGTCGAAAGGACCGACAACCAGACAAAGAAAATTAACACATACAGCAACCAGTTCGGAACCGTCGCGTCCGGTTCTTTCAAAATCGCAAGCGCAATCAAGCCAGCCGCAACCGCCACGCATTGGAAAACCATTTTGAGCTTCCCCGCCATCTTGGCCGAAAAGTCACCGCCTGACTGCTCGATGAATCCACGCAGCGCTGTGACCAACATTTCGCGCCCCACCACGATCACCGCCATCGGCCCCGTGACCGTCGCATACCACGGCAAACGATCCTGCGTACCCATTGCCACCGCTAACAGAATGAACGCGCCGCAAATCAGGATCTTGTCGCAGAACGGATCGAGGATTCTGCCCAACTGAGTCACCTGGTTGTATTTCCGCGCCCACCAGCCATCGACCCAGTCGGTACCAGCCGCAACCAAAAACAAAACCAATGCTGCCCAATACCACTGGAACGGCATGGCGACGAACAACAACACACTGAGCCCCAGGCGAACCATGGAAATCTGGTTGGGGACATTAAAAATCTCGTTGCCGACCGGTTGATTCATCGTTTCGCCTCGTTGCGATGTGCGATGGTTACGATTGCGTGCGAGGAATACGATTGAATGCCCGCACGATGCCTGAAGGTCTTATTTCAACACATTCAACCGCTGGCGTCCACGCGGTCGACCTGTCGCCGCCGCAATCAGATCGTACTCGACAAAATCAACAACTTCGCACTCGACGATTTGACCCGCACTGAGACGATGCTCGGTCTCCGTAACGTAGACAATGCTGTCGACATCGGGTGCATCGGCACTGGTTCGACCCAGCCAGACATCGGGCTGTTCCGGGTGTGGCCCATCAATGATGACGTCCAGCGATTTTCCAACGCGTTGTTCGTTGAACTTGAAAGCGATTTCCTGTTGGATCTGCATCAGTTCGCCACGTCGGCGTTCGGCAACCGACTCCTCAACCGCGTCACTCAGTTTGGCAGCAGGCGTATCGGGTTCCAACGAATAGGTGAACACACCCATGCGTTCGAAATGTTGTTCGCGGACGAAGTCGCATAGTGTTTGAAATTGCTCTTCGGTTTCACCAGGAAAACCTGTGATGAAAGTCGTGCGCAGAACGAGATCAGGAATCGTTGCTCGCATCATCTGGACCATGTCCCGCATTTGTTGTCGATTCACGCGGCGCGACATCCGTTTGAGCATCGTGTCATCGGCATGTTGCAGCGGCATGTCGATGTACGGCAAAATTCGCTTTGACTGAGCGATCGTTTCTAACAACCGTTGATCGATGTACATCGGGTAGAAGTACATCAGGCGAATCCAGTCGAGCCCATCAACTTGATCCAACTCCTGCAGCAATTCCGTCAAACGCGGTTCGCCATACAGGTCCATTCCATAATATGTCGTGTCCTGCGCCACCACGATCAATTCGCGAACACCGAAATCGGCAAGTTGTTTCGCTTCGGCGATCACATCTTCGATCGGCTTGGTCGCGTGCTTGCCTCGCATCTTGGGAATCGCACAAAACGTACACAGCCGGTCGCACCCTTCGGATATTTTCAGATACGCAAAATGCCCCGGAGTGATCTGCAATCGATCGGCATCGGAGAGCGCGCGAATCGGAGCCGGCTGAAACACACTTCGCTGCTCCTCCATGTTCCCCAGCAGGCGATCGGCGATACGTGTGATTTCATCGCGACTGAAGACACCGACCAGCGAATCAATGTCGGGCCGGTCGACCAGTAGTTGTTCCTTTTGGCGCTCCGCCAGACAACCCGAAACAATGACGCCGCGAGTTTTCCCCGCACGTTTGAGTTCTAACATCTCGTCGATCGCGGCAAACGATTCGTCGCGAGCGCGTTCGATGAAACCGCAGGTGTTGACGATTACAAAGTCCGCTTGTTCGGGATCGCCAATCAGGCGATATCCATCCAGCTTCAGCAGTCCCATCATGCGTTCGCTGTCGACCGTGTTTTTCGGACAGCCCAGACTGATGAACGCGTAGCTCCCCTTGGCATCGGGATTAGAAGATTGGTTTTTGTATTGTTTAGTCAACGAACAGAACCTGCAAAACGATGGACGATGATGGCGCGCCGCGGTCAACCATTGCGGCTCGTTTCATGATAACGCCGATAAAACGTTTTTCGAGGCCAAATGCCCAATTTGAAACGCTTGACGCGCTACCGGCAGCCAGTGAGAATCGAAGGATATTCGCGAATTTTTCGTTGCCTTTTCAGATTTCGAAACGGTCGACGCCCGTTTGAACCGCTTTGTTTAACCTTGAGTTGTGTCATGGCCAGTAAATTTCTCGGTCCCTATGAAATCATCGGCGTTCTGGGACGCGGAGGAATGGGCACGGTCTTCAAGGGGAAACACGAGACGACGGGCGAGCTGGTGGCCATCAAGGCCCTTTCGCACTCAACCGCCGACGAAACGCATTTTCGCAACCGATTCGAGTCGGAAATCCAGGCACTCCTCAAGCTCAATCACCCCAACATCGTCCGCATTCTGAGCTTTGGCCAGGAGAAGGGGACGTTGTTCTTTGCGATGGAATTGATCGAGGGCAAGAGCCTGTTCCACTTGCAACGTGAGGTCAAAAAATTCGATTGGCGGGATGTGTTGAGAATTGCCCGCGACGTCGCTCAGGCACTTCGCCACGCACACGATCGCGGCATCATCCATCGCGACTTGAAACCCGGCAACCTGATGAAATGCGACAAGGATGGCGTGATCAAAGTTGCGGATTTTGGAATCGCAAAAAGTTTTGGCACCAGTCACGATACGCGCGACAATGTCATCGGGACGCTCGATTTCATGAGCCCCGAGCAAGCGACGGGAAAACCCGTGACCGTTCGCTCGGACCTCTATAGTTTGGGGGCAGTGCTTTACACGTTGCTGTCCGGGCATCCGCCGTTCACTGCCAACTCGATCGAAGAGTCCCTGCGCAATCTGACGCGAGTGCCCGCCACGCCGATTCGCGAACGCGTTGCCAACGTCCCCGAAGAACTCGACATGCTGATCAGCGAGCTGCTGGAAAAGCAACCCGAGAAGCGCACGCCAACGGCCTTCGCGTTGCTTCGCAAACTGGACTACGTCGAACAAGTTTTGAAGAACAGCTCCGAGGCGCGCACCGCGCAATCGGATCGTAGCTCCGAGTCAAAAGCGCCCAAGTCGGGTCGCACGCCACCACCGCCCGAGCCGCCCGATGCGAACGTAGAAAATTTTGAATTGGACGCGCCCGGCAATCGCCTCGACAAAACCAGTCACGGCACGCAGGCCAATACCGGACGGCCACAAAAATCGGCACGCCCCAAGGCGGCTCGTTCGGCGCAAATGCAAACACGCCTGTCCAACGAGACCGTCGCCGACCCGTTGTCCAAACCGCAGACAGATGACGAACCGCTCAAGCTCAAGGAGCCGGAGGCGCGGCACGATTACTTTTCAACGGTCACTGACAAACATCGCGGCTTCAACGTTGACGAGCCTCAGCAGACCGCTGAGAAAAGTGGCTTGGGCGTGTTCTCCATCTTGCTATTGTTGGTTACGATTGTTGCGCTGGCAGCAGCCGGAACGTATGTCGCGTTCAAGCCCCCAACCGCGCAACGCCTGTATGAAACAATTGAGGCGGGCGCGGCAAATCCCACAACGATTCGCGACGAGATGAACGCGTTCCTGACGCACTACCCCGAGGACGAACGCGCGGGGAAGGTCAAGGAACTATTGGCTCTGGCCGACGCACATGCACGTTACAAATTGATGGCCCTTCGGCAAAATGTCCCTGGCGAGAGCAAGCTTTCGCCCGTCGAGCAGGCGTTTGTAGCGGCAGTGAGCGAGGTGAACAGTGACGCCGCAGCGGGTATCGAAAAACTTCGCGCGTTTGTCAATTTGAACGAAGGTAACCTGGAACTGAACGAAGAAGAACGTATTACGGTACAGGCGGCGATTGCGATTTTGAAAAGTGTGGAACCCAAGGTCGAAGATGCGGCCTACGAGTCGCGACAACAGATCATTCAGAACCTGGACCGTGCTCGCAACGCGGAACCGGAGGCAGCACGCGAGTTGTACGAATCGATCATCAAGATGTACGGCGATTTGCCATACGCGCAGGATTTGATAGAACAGGCTCGTAACGAGCTGGATTCGCTGACGGAGGGAGATGGCTAATGCACCGAAAAATGAACGATCAAGAATGGAGTGCAGCCCAAATCGAAAACGCACCATCCAAGGTTACGACGCTGAAGTGTTCCTACTGCGGCAGCCTGTATCAAATCGACGAGTCGACCACGCGACCATTCTGTTCGGTGCGTTGTCAGCAATTGGATCTACGCAATTGGCTGTCGGAGAGTTATGGCTTGCCGTGGGAGGGCGAAGGGGATCGCGAGCTCATCGATGAGCAGGACGATGACGAAACAGCCGAGTAGTTGACTTGCTTGGTTTTCGGCGAACATCAGCTGACAAATCGCTGTCGTTGAAATCGCGGAGATAGTTTTTGCTGAATTCGCCTGCAAGTTTTTGGCGTGAGACTGCGCGACATTGCTAGTGGCCTTAGCGTTATTGCTGGTGGCTTGCGCGATATTGCCGGATGGCCCTCGCCAAAGTTGATTCCCGTTGGAAGGACGCTACCTGCTTTTCTTGGCATCCTGATTGGCAATTTCTCGGTCAATAACCGAGGGCCATTTGCCCTTTGCAACCCCGCGAAACTGGGCTATCATGGCCCTTAAATCCGGACGGTTAGCTCAGTTGGTTAGAGCGCCACGTTGACATCGTGGAGGTCGTTGGTTCGAGTCCAATACCGTCCATTCTGAAAGCCCTTGAAGAACGCAGTTTTTCAAGGGCTTTTTCGTTTTTGGGCGGTTGGCAACTCCTCCGCGCGAGTGTTACCAATTCAGGTTTCGCTGTATGCCGTTAGGCGGGCCGCTTGTTCGGAAACAGAAACGCTGAGTCTTGGCATTGGCGCACGGTTCGCAATGTAGTCCATACGTGGATATCAGGGGCCGCGTCGTCTTTCAAACGAGCGAAGATTATGTCTCAAATTCCTGCTCACGGAATTTGGATTTTGGTCTATCTACCTTTTCATTTCCTGAATTGGAACAAGAGGTTCAACCCGATCCAGAAATGCAACAAGAAGCAATCCGAGCCTATTTACTCAAATTTGATCAGGACCTAAGAATCTTAACCACCTTCGGTCGATGTGACCGAAGTAAATTCGGGGAAGTAAGAGTGGACATTCTACAATTGCTGTTTCTTTGGCCTGCTTAGCTAGAGGTCGAAGCGGGGATTCAAGCCCGAATATGCGACATCGCTGCGGCCATTTCCCCGGATCTGAACATGGTAAGCAAACCCACCTTGTGGTGCTCTGGATGTGTGTGGCATGCCCGAACTCTAATCAACTGAAGCCACCTCGTAAATCAGAATGTCCCCTTTTGCGATCCCTTGTTGCCAATCAGGTGGATTGTTCAATCAGCACATCAAGTTCCGCTGCGACTTCAGCGTAGACTGGAATGGTTCCGCCAAGATCCTCGATGCGAACCACCAGACCGAACTTTGTCGGTTGGGAGATCTACTCCAACGACTCGTTGCCGTAATTGCGAGTGTGTAGTGGCTCGTGCTGAATTCTGGTTTGTGGTTCTGCCATTCAAACCAATCGTGTTGAACGCTGCCTCGCGATCGTTTGGTGATTTTGTGTTCGAATCCCAACTCAGTTGCTGATTCCGCTTCGGGCGTGCCACCGTCTTCGGTGTCGGCCTCTACATCGGACGAATCCGACATTTTTTCGAGAATCAATTCTCGGTCAACATCGCCTCGAAACATTCGCCATTTCAGATCAATGCCAAAGTAGCTTTCGAGCCCCCATTTCTGAACTTCCGGGGCATGCACAACTGTCACTGTGATCTTTTTGCGATTCGAAGACTCAGAAAACCGAGCGGGCACAGGAACATCAAAGAATGCGACTTGATCGACAGGTAATTCACCCTGATCGAACAAGAGAATCGAGTACGCATCGCACTCCGTAGCACGTGTTGAGTCTGGCCAACCATGACCAAGCACATTTAACCATTCCTTTTTCTGGATCGTATCCAGCTGATCCTTCACACGCTGAAGGTCTCCTCGATAGACAGCGGAGTTGATCAGAAAGGCTTTCAATAGAGCGCACTGACGTAATCCAGCCCAAACTGCTTAAGCTCATGCAACAAGACCGCCAGCTTATTAGCCACGCGGGGAGCTGAAAAGCTAGTGCCGTAGTTGTGAGCAGCTGCCGGTGTGAGTTGATGGCTAGCCATCACAACGTTGGTGCCTGGATTTCGTCGAACGCCGGTGAAGTTGACGTCCGTCACCAGATTCCCGCCGACCTCCACAAGATCCGGCTTGATCTCTCCTTTAATGCCGGGGCCTGAACGTGTAAATGGTGACGGCTCGAAATCAAGAGCAATGGCGGTATCGGGGGAACTGACTACCAGTGTGCCGGCAGAAATTGAGCCCACTGTGACTGCCAGTGCAGCTTGCCCCGGATCGAGGATCCGTGATTCAGGGTCGCAAAGGTAGACTGGATAAGGGATGCCATCCTGCAAGAAGTCGCGAATCGGATTCAGAAGTATGTTCCCCGCCGAGACCACAAACACGATGTCATGTTGACGACTCAAACGATCAAGAGTTCGTGCCGTCCATGAAGTGCGTGGCTGAGTTCTCTTTGAATCCTGATTCCACTTCTTAGCCAAATCGCCGACCGAGAGATTGAAGATACGAACGCCGAGCGGAACAAAAGTGGCTACGACTTCTTCAATGACTTTTGATAGCAGCCGTTGCTCTTCAATCTGACAATCCTTTCCCAGAATCCTCGCTCCCGCTATCCAAATCTTCGGTGTATTCGCAGCGCCTTCGTCGATATTGATGACGTGATATGCAGCTAACGATGCGACGCCAGATCCGTGTCCGTTTTCGTCAAATGGGTTGTCAGGATCGTGCTTCAAGAATGACTTAAGAAGCTCATCTTTGGTAACTGGCCGGAGAAATGGATTCCCAGATGTAACGCCCGAGTCAACAATGCAGACAACTGGAGCGTCAGTTGGTGGCGAACCGATAGGAGCGAGTTTCTCGAAAGCAAAGTCGTTCCAAATAGTATGAAACGTTTCAAACTGCGGCTTTGGTTCGAACCACGAGATCTTTCGTTGCCATTCTTCATCTTCAACCAGTTGCTGGAACATCTTTCCAGTGCAGCGAATCACCGCACGACAGATTCCATCACCTTCTTCGTGTTCGAAGAGTGTGCCATGCATGCCGCTCGCAAACGCATTTTTGAGATCGCGCAATAGTTCGGCTATTGTCGTGCGCCGCTGATTCACGCCGCGATCAAGCGGTGCAAGCATTTCAATCTCACAAATCACAAGATCCTGCTTGGTGAGAGAATCGTACTTTGTGAAAAACTCGTCGCTCAGTCGATCCTTTGGCTCGCCGGGTGAAACATCTTCTATGTTTGCAAAGCTCTGGTTTTCGACCAATCCATTCTTTGGAGCGGAAATGGCGAACTGCTGAACCTTTGCTGCAAAACTGTCCAGATTGTCGCTCGTTGGGACTGCAAAGGTAACATCTCTTGATCGATCAACGAGTGGCTTCAAACCTGTGCCGGTCAATTCCACAGGTCCATCATGAGTGACCTTGAAGAAGACAGCCTTACGCTGCTCGTCTGTTAGCGACTTCAAGTGCTCGTTGGCTGCGTCCACTTTTATGCCGAGTACACGGGCAATTTCTTGGCGTCGTGCAAGCTTCTCCGCAGATAAAGGAACTAACTGCCCCTTTCCTTTACTCCGTGTTCGCACTGTTGGTGAGGCGAATTGCCTTGGAGGAAAGTCGTCATTCATTTAAGTCCACCCGTTCGCGATTCGTCGCTGCCATCATCTTCTGCATGTACTCGAGTTCCAGCGTCACCTGTTCTGTAGTGAGCTGCTTTCGGTCTTCAAGGATCATGGATTTGATCGATTCGATCAGCAACTGTTCAAGTTCGGCAAATGACAGCCCCGCAGTTTTCTTCACAAGACCGACGACAGATCCTTTGAATGAGATTCCATTCAGATGGTGCTGAATGAAACGCTTGCGTGCGTCGGCAGATGGCAAAGGAAAAAGGATTACGTCATCAAAACGACGCCAAATTGCAGGGTCGAGCATATACTGATGATTGCTTGCCCCAATCAGGATACTTTCTTTTGCAACGAACGTATCCATGGCCTGAAGAAGGCTATTCACAACTCGCTTGAGTTCGCCAACATCTCGCGAGTCATCTCGCGATTTCGCCACCGTATCAATTTCATCAAACAGTACGACCATCGGAGTCTGTTGGGCTGTATCGAATACCATCTGCAGGTGCGAAGCAGTGTCTCCCAGATAGCTGGAGATTAGAGCGCTAAGACGCACAACACCTACTTTCAGGCCAAACTCATTTGCAATGTGATGAGCAGTTAATGTCTTTCCACAACCCGGAGGGCCCCAAAACAAGAGTTTGCTTTTCGGTGAATAGCCGAAGCTAGCAAGTTTCTTTGCGTTCCTGTGTTCGTTGATAAAACGGTCAATACGCTGCTTCGTTGATTCTTCAAGAAGCAGGTGCAGTGTGTTCGCTGGCTCGTGATAAATCGTCAGGAGTTGTTCGCCAGAACGTCGATCTTTGGGGAGACTCTTCAATCCTGCGTTTAAATGGTGTGGCAAAGCAGATTGCGGCTCAGTTCCAAGGGCGGCACGCAATTCTTTCGCTTGGCCGTGGTGGTTGGCTGCGAGCTGGTCAGCAATGATTGCCTCGGCCACCTTCCGAAACGACCGCGCGTCATGATCTCGGAATGCACGAAATAGCCGTCGAATTAGGTCAACTTCAGTCATCTGTCCGTTTTCCCTACCGGCCATTTTCTACCTATTCCCCCAAAGTCCCGATAATCCTTCGCAACAACCTTCATGCTTATCGGCCATCTGCAGGCTGACAGTCATACCCAATCGGCTTGTGCGGCATCTTTTAACGTCTATTATATCGCGCTTTCGAGCAAACGTCACATTAGCCTTTTCATGAGGCCTTTGCTCCGTGAGCTCTGACATAGAAAGGCTTTACGATTCGACGTAAAGCAAGATTGCTGAGGGGCGATAGATCCAATTAACTCTGTTGCTTCCCTGTTTCGCGAGCGAGTTGATTTTGAAGCCAATCGCTTCCAAGCTATCGGGTTTCCAGATTACCGCAAAGGCATGTTGCGGATACGTCCCAGAGGCAGCAAAGCTGGCCTACTTTTCCTCTGTCTTTGGCCTAATCGTGGTCAAAGCGAGGATTCGAGGCCGGGGATTGCAGCGGCCTTTACTTGCAATTGAGTATCACCGAAGGGAGTGCCGCGAAGAAGACAGTGTCGTAAAGCCTTGAGTTCGGCTATTGTTTCCACCCCATTGGCATTGCGAGTCCACGGAGCAGGTGTCGGGATCGGGCCGTCCCAAGAAAGTCCATCCCGTCCACTTCGAAATGTGGGCCTCAGGCTCGACAACTCCCAGTCCTGACTCCGCTGGAACATTTTTTCGCTCGCAGCTCATCTCAAGTTCCTTGCATGGTTCACTTGAACCACTGAAACTCGCCTGTGGCCGGAGATGGCCTTTGTCCAATCCATTCTGGCCAGTGAAAATGAACCTTTCTGATCTGTAAACAGCCAGAAAACCAAGACGCTGCTTCGGTCCGACACACCGAAGCATCAATTTATATTGTTTCACACGATTTGAAAGGTTTTCAAATAGGTTGAGCGTGCGGGATGGAAGTTAATCGTGAACAAGAGCATGTTGTTTGAATTTCCATCTGCAATGGGAAAATGTGTTTCCCAATGGTAGATGAGGTGGATTTGCACTTCAGGTCTTTTTATGGGTGACAAAAAGATTTGAGCGAGGTAGCCTACGATTTCTACTTACTGGTATCGGATTCGTGAAAAACGTAGCGACTTATGAATTTGAAATCGACGACGGTAATTTTTGTTGCAGCGTTAATCACATTCGGTTCGAGTGGGTGTTCGGAAACGGTCGGGACGGTGGCGTTTGTGCCGACGGGGTTTGACGTGCCGCAGGAAATGGAAGCAGAAACGTTTCATCTTTACCCACTGAAGGTATCCGATGCCGAGGCGGACTATGAAGCGGTGATGGAATCGAGGCAGGACCTTCGCGCTATTCGGCGGGGATTGGCCAAGTGACGAATTTACGCTGCAGCAAAATCGCCAGGACCTCGCCGAGCATCAACGGGCATTTGAACAGCGAGAGGCGTTTACCTACTCGATCGTCACCCCGCAGCGGGATCGCGTCCTCGGCTGCGTCTATATCGTCCCCTCCGATTCCGCCGATGCTGAAGTGATCTACTGGATTCGATCTTCCGAAAAAGAAACCGACCTCGACGATCGACTCCACGACTCACTCAAAAAATGGCTGGACTCCGATTGGCCATTCGATGCAGTGAAATTCCGGAACGAATAGGCGGTCGCAACTTCTCGTAATTTGATTTTTTCTGGTTCAACTTCATCACAACCATTAAAATTGAAAACGGAATATCAGTGGAAAGCAAGTGCGACCAGCGGAGGATGTGTTTTGAAAATCATCAAGCTGTTGAACGAATTTGACGGCAAGCATACCGAGCCTCTTGAGCGCACTTGCCGCAATCAAACCCGACGAAGAGTCTTCGGCGCAACTACTTGCCATCGCGCAACATGACGACGAGCGATTGCAGGTGGCTGCGACCTGGATACTGAAGCAGTGGAGCGACCAAGGCGTTCCCCTTGTCGAATCATGCATCGACGAGTTGGTTCCAATTCTGGGGAACGCTTCGCACTGGGAGGTGCAACTGCATTTATTGCAAATCCTCGCGGAACAGAAAATCCCTGCCGGTGTCACGCGGGCGCTGAAGAAAATCCTTGACCGTTTGATCGTCAACGGCAATAAACTTGTCCGCGCGTGGACTTATGGTGCCTTTGCTGCTCTCGCCGATCAACACCCAACGCATCGAAAACCCGTCCTAGCCATTTTGAATGAGGCCATCAACGAACAGGCCGCCTCGGTACGCGCCGAGTCCGACAGATCCGAAAACGCTACCCTTGGGCCCGCGAAGGTCAGTGAAGGCAAAAGCAATCGGCTTGCTATGGCGAAAACAAAGGGGATATGCAGTAGCACGCGGGCATCGCATAAACGTCATTACATGACGTGCGTTTTAAGTGCTTCGCAAGCAACCGGGCAGATTTTCGAGCCGGCATCTTTGTCGATAATTGCAAAGACTTCATCGAGTTCGAAATGACGCTTTCGATAGGGGCGTTTCGCGGATAGCGCGTCGAAGATGTCGGCGACGCACAGAGCCTTGGCTTCCACGGACAGTTCACGATCCGTTAGCCGCAAGCTGTAGCCACTTCCATCGAGTTTTTCGTGATGGGCTGCAGCAACATCGGCAAAGCTGCGAAAACAGGGTACGAGATTCAGGATACGCCGAGAGTGATCGACATGTTTTTTCATCTGGCAAAACTCGTCGTCAGTGAGTTTATCGGGCTTATCCAAAATCGTGTTGGACACGCCCAATTTCCCAATGTCGTGTAGCAGCGCAGCGCGACGCCAGTACCGCAACTGCTCGTCAGAGTAACCGTATTGCCGGAGAATGCCAACCATTGCGTCGGCAACACCGAACGAGTGTCGGCAAGTCCACGGACTTTTGGCGTCAATCACATCTGCGAAACCTTCCGCAATCGAATCCAAGCGGTCTTCGGTAACGAACAGGCGATCATCGGCTGGCTCATGACTTGCAACATCGGCGCGAACGTCGTTTTGATTGATGATTGCCCAAAGCGGATCTCGATTTGAAATGGAACGCAGAGCCTGAACCAGATCCGGGTCGAACCAGGTTCCCGAGCGTTCTTGTGCGACCTCATATGCTGCGGCCAGGCCGAACGTCGAAAAATAGACTTCGATGGTTTGAGCCAGGCAAGCAATTCGTCCCAGCAAAGGAATCGCATCGCCTTTTAGGTTGTACGGTTCGCCTCGCCCGTCCCAATGTTCATCGAGTGCACGTACCGCTCCCGCAGCGTCGTTGCTAAACCCCAGTTTCAGTGCAATGTCTGCCCCACGCGAACAACGTGTCTTGATCAACTCTTTGCCAGCATTGGGCTGCGCAACGAGCGCTGCAACCTTGCCCGCTCGCGCAATGACTGAGCGATCCGGGGCGACGTTCCGAATCATGTAGTTTAGTGCAACGACTTTGTTGGTCAGATCATGGATTTTGAATGACTGTTTGATGGCTCGATCGTCGGCGCCGAACAGCGAACAGACCTTGGCTGCATTGCTACTGCATCCAGCGTCTTTCAGGAGTGTGCCGTAGAAAAGTGCCGAACGTTGGTTGTCTGGTAAACCAATTTCGTCCGCAATTCGCATTGCGATCAGGCAGCTTTTGGCGGAGTGCCCTTCGGGTTGTCCCTCTGTGATATCCAAAGCGTAGGACAGCGCCGCAATCACGTCGGCCAAAGCAGTGGTATCCACGCGATCGGCAACATTCCCGTTCGTTTTTGGTGATCTCGTAAAAATCGTCATAACTCGCCTAACCCACAAACGCTTGAATGGGGCGAATTCGAGAACAGCAATCGAACCCGCCAATCAATGGTTGGTGCAACTCTAGGTTATTGAATGGTGCAACAACGGAGAATATTTCGCGCTTGCGATTCGCTGTACCGGTTCTTCCATGGACTGGCGCCCGGCGCTACAGCTCGATCCCGAATTCGTTCTGAGATGACCGGTCTTCCAAGCATTTATCAAAAAATCGATTTAACGCCTCAATTGCGAATTGAAGTGAGAAACCTGACCAGGCCACTGCGGTTTGCTTTTCAGTCTCGGTGAGAACAAACGGTTCCCATTCGTCTGGTCCCAAGGACGCCGCGTGAGCGAGAAGGCGTTTGTATATTTGCTCGGTCGTTGCGGGCTTACTGTTTGCGTCGGAATCATTTGACCATCGATTCAACAGTTGCTGTGCACTGTCGAGGTCACAGCGAGCTACCGACAGCAAAATGTTCACGCTACTAAACTCGGGCAGATCCCCACATTCTTTGGCAAGCTCGGCTTCAATCACGGTCAAAGGCAGCTGATCCATTTGGCCAATCAAGAGCTTTGAATACAGTCCAGCGCGCCCAAAAGGGTATCTCCCATCGGCCTTCCATGCCGCGCAATGACCATTCAACTCGCGTTTCCATTTTTCCGCTTCTTGGATGTCGCCTGACGCCTCAAAGTACATCCAGTTGAGCAACAAGATCTTTCCACACACTCCCCAATATTGAAACTTGTATTTTCGATGGGACAAACTTGATTCAAGCAACGTTTGAGATTTTTGAATAAAGTCATATGCGGATTCCCAATTATTATTGGTCATCGCATCTCCGGCCGCAAACCAAAGTGCATCGGTATAGGCAGCCGGGACTTCGTAGTCCTGCGGGAATGAGGGCAAAACTTCTTCGCCAAAATGAATCGCACTATGGATATCATCTTCTGCCTTTTTCGGGAGATTGATTGCCCAATTGGCCTTTGCTCGAAACGTATGCAGGCGAATGTAATGCTTCGCGAAACGATGTTGTTGGCTCTCCTGAGATGACCGGATTAGCTCATCAACTGTAGTGATTCCCTCTGTCAGAGCTTGAATCGCTGAACGGAATTCTCCGGCGTGAAACAATTCTCTTCCGCGCAGGTAGCAGGCATTTGCCAAACAATCGAGATAAGCTTCGTTGCCGGGGTCATCCTCAATCAATGAATGAATGATTTGATAAGCGCCATTTGGACTTCCGAACAAATTCTGCCAATGGAAAAGGGAGAACCGATGTTCAAGTTCGTTCGGAAAACGTCTCGCCAATGCTTCAAATTGTTGTTTTGACCTTCGCTCCGCCAATTCGTTGCCGACACTTGAATAACTGCGTTCGAATCGAGCAAGGTTATACCAGGCGACGGCCGACATTCGCAGCATTTCGTCATCCAGTCGTCCGCGTTTCTGTTCGAGCGCATCGAATCCATTGGTGATGGTTTTCAACATGCCAATCCGAACGACGGCTTGAGTCGAATCTTCACGCAAGTCGATTTCTTGTTGGACCTGCATTTTGAGCAGTTCAAAGCGATCCTCGCTTTGTTGCTGCGCTTGTCTCCATAGATATGAAAGGACGAGCAGAGAAATCATGTTCGTTGTGATCAGGGCGGCACCCATTATTGTTACGTGCGGGTTCGCCTGGGACCAAAGCCTGAAACGTCGGATTAGGGGAGTGGGTTTGGCGTGGATCGGACGTTTGCCTTGCCAGCGGTCAATTTCTGCGAGTAACTCAGGAACACTTTGGTAACGTGACGCCTTGTCAGTGTTCAGACATTTCAGACAGATCGTCTCCAGGTCTTTCTCCAGCGCAGCGATCTTTACAACTTTGCCAGGCGGATTGGGCATCGACGTAAGCACCGCGTTCGGGACCTGGTGAATGGAGACGTCGTCAAAAGGGGCTTTACCGGTCAACAGGAAATACAGGATGGCACCCAGACCATAAACGTCCGCCAGCGCATTGATTTCATTCTCGGAATCGATTTGCTCGGGTGCCATGAATCGTGGCGTCCCCAGAAATTCACCTGTTCGCGTCAGCTCCCGATGCGTTGTGTCGAGCGATTTGGCAATCCCGAAGTCGGTGACCACCACACGGCGTTCACCGCTTTCATTTTCACACTCAATCAAGATGTTCGATGGTTTGAGATCTCGATGAATGATCTGGTTTTGATGGGCGAAGGCAATGGCTTGGCAAATTTTTACAAACCAATGAATGCGCTGCTTTAGCGGGAGTTCCGGATGCTCATGAATTTGTTCGCCAAGGGTGAGACCATCAATAAAGGGCATGACCAGGAACGGAGTCTCGTCATGGAAACCTGTTTCGATGAGCCGGGCGATGTTGGAATGGTTGAGTCGTGAAAGGGTCCTCGACTCGCGTTCAAAGCGTGCAAAGCCCTGCTCATCGTGATTCCAGGACCGTAGAAACTTGATGGCAACGATTTTCTGGTTGGATTGATCCGATTCGTTTTTCTTTTGTGAGGATTTTGTATTGTTTGGAGGTGTCTTGAGCGTGGCGAATTTTGCGTCGGTTTCTGCTCGATAGATCACGCCGCTGAATCCGCCGCCGATTCGATTGAGGATTCGATATCCAGAGACGATTCGTCCGATCAGGGAGTTGTCGCTGGCGTTCGCATTTCCATTTTCACGATTGCGCCCGTTTTTTCGTTGAGAGCAGGCCAATCCAGGAAACGGGACGTTTGGTTTTGGCGGTCCGCTTCCAGAAACAACTCCAGTTTTTTGCGAGTATCCGGCGATTGTTTGCCCACGACATCTAGAAACGCTTCCAGTTCAGCCGACGGCAACGAGATGGCTTGCGCAAAGAGTGTTTCGAAATTTTCGGATGGTACCGTCAAGAAATTCCCTTCGTGGTAAATGGCTTCCCCAAATTCTACGCAAAAACGCAAACGCATTTCGGCTGTGTTTCCTTGGGGAATTAGCTGCAATCCTCGAAAATATTGGCAAGCAACGCATTTGACCTTGTCGTTTCGGCGGGAGGATTATTTTAAATACTCAAAAAAATCGAGTCGATTCCCTAGATTTTTGAAGCCAAATCCCTTCCTGCTATAGGCGTTGTAAAACACACAAAAAAAATTCACCAAGGTTTTCGTTTGGAAACGCGTTTTAGCTCTTCGGGGTAGATACGTCTGCCCACGCAAGCTCACGGCAACAATGTTGCTCAGATTTTGTACAAGGAAATAAACGCAACATGGTTAAGCAATCTAAAAAATGTGCTGAAGTGCTTCTTGCAATTTCATTTTTATTTTTTTCAGTTACGAATGTTTTTGCGCAGGGGAAATATAGTCGGTGGGTTTGGCAGATTCCTGGTGGAGATTTGTGGGTCAATGACGATCGATGGAGCAATGGAAATCCGAATGGGATTGACAATGAGGCCGACGTGAGTGTTCTTTTGCCGCTCATACAAAACATTCACTACACATTTACCGTAAATGGGCCCGGAACTCTCGGGGCACTATCACAAGGGAACTACAAAGGGCGCACCACAATTTATGGCGATACCCTGACAATGCAAACCTCAATAGGTAATGCAAGGATATACCTAAAAGACAGTGCTTTTGAAACGCCGTACGCCGGCCTTGGTTTGGATCTCGAAATGTCCGGTGGCTTGAATTTAGCGAACGATCTTGAGTTTTATTCGGGGAGTGACTTCGGTACGGGTTTGCACAGCGAAAACCGATGGTCGACAACGATTTTTGGGCAGGGCGGTTTACTGTTAAACGGTACCGGTGAACTTCGCTTAATGTCTAACAACTCATATGCTGGGCAGACGATCGTTGAGCAAGGAACACTTAGGCTTGGTAGTTTTGATGGTATTACTGGTTCGCTAGGAACAGGGACTGTTGAAGTCAAGGCAAACGGGACGCTGCGGTTTGACCGCACCAATACATATGAATTAGCAAACCACGTTTCTGGAATTGGTTTGATGTCACACGATGGATCGGGGATGACTGTTCTTACTGCGAATTCGAATTTTTCTGGGCGAACGAACGTCGCAAATGGCATCCTGCAGATCGGCAATGGTGCTGGGACTGGCTTATTGGGAACCGGCGATATCGTCATTGAGTCTCCGGGTACACTTCAATTGCATCGCAGCAATAGCTACACATTGCACAATACGATTTCAGGAGCGGGCACCATCAACAAGCTGGGGCTTGGTACAGCTGCATTCTCTCAAGACAACACGTTTACAGGGCTGACAACCATTACTCAGGGAACGGTTCGACTTGGGAATAACACGGCATCTGGATCGCTTGGAACCGGTAATGTGGACATCGCCTCCGGCGCTAAATTCGAGTTTCGTCGAAGCGATGACTTCATCGTCGCAAACCAGATTATCGGTGACGGTTCCATTATCAAAAACGGGGCCGGTGCGACAATCTTGACTGCCAATAGTTCGTACTCAGGCTCAACGATTGTTAACTCTGGTATTCTCAGGGTTGCATCGGGTGCGAGCGTGGACTCCTCAGCCAATGCGAACAGTGGACTGATCGTCAGTGCTGGAGAAGCGGTGATTGAAAATGGTGCAACGTTCACACTTGGCTCATCCGGGACGGCAAACATTGGTGGGATCGGAAGTTTGGTTGTTAACGGAGTGTTGACATCGCCGACAATTCACGCAGCGGATTCGTCTTCGCTTTCTGGAACCGGAACGCTGGCCGGACAGTTGCAGGTTGATACAGGAGCTTCGCTCCAGCCCGGAAATTCCATTGGAGTCCTGGAAATCGATGGCGATTTGAATCTCAATGGAACGTACGAATGGGAATTTGACTCCGCCCAATCTGACGCCGATATTCTTATTGTCCAAGGTGACGTCAATCTGTCGGGAGCACAACTAGATCCGATCCGTCTAGATGGAATACAGATCGGACAGGTTTTCACGGTGCTCGCGTACTCGGGAATTCTCACCGGGCAATTTGCCAACGAAGGTGCTTTGGGAAATTGGAGTATCAACTACGGAGAGTTGAATCCGGGAGTAAATGGTAGCGGTGGTCAAACAGGACTTTCATATATCACCGTTTCAGCGGTGCCGGAACCGTCCAGTTTATTGTTGTTCGGTGCGACAATACTGGTATTCCCATTCTGGCGACGTCGACGTTTTCCTCGTAGCGCCTGACATATTTGGCAAGACAATTATTCTTGAGGTCAATACACTTCGAAAGATTTGCCGTTTGCAACAGGCCACTCCGGTGAATTGTCCTCGACGATGGTTCGAATCGTCGCCTTGGCCAATCGAAGGTCCGATTCGACCGTGGAAAGGGAAATGTTGAGCGCGGATTTGATCTCCTGATTGGTCATCATCAGGAAGTATCGCATATGAAACACCTGACCGGCTCGCGGATATTCATCGTCCAAATGATCAATCGCATCAAATAACGGCTTGAGATCGCCATTTTGTTGATGGGCATAATCCAGTGCGATATCAAAATCAGTTCGAACCCAGTTGCCTCCGCGGCGCTCCGAAGATTTCTTACGCCAATAGGAAATCCAAGTATGTTTAACGGCAATTGCAAACTGCCGAACAAAATGTTGTAAATCACGAGTGCGTAAAACCGAACCCGCGTTCAGCATCTTTGCGTAGGCCTCGTTGACCAGTGCTGTGGGACCCATCGTGGGTGTCCCTTCCGACTGCCCAACCAAAGTGCAGACCAGACGATACAGCCGCAAATAGATCAGCGAGGCAAATTCATTTTGAGCTTCGTTTAGTCGGGCACGCAACGCTGCCCGCGAATCACCATCGGCCGCCTTCGAATCGGTTTCCAATCCACAATACATCTCCCGCATCGACTCGATCAAGGTCTCGAGACGACAATCATGTTTTAGGCAAGTTGCTGAGTGTTTTGGCTCGGGAGTCATGAACAATCGAGATTCATATTTCGCGTTGACGAACAATGCCAGTCCAATCCAGTTTAGTTGCCACCTAGGCTCTTGGAAATTGCACGTCTGTACAGAGTGAAAATGGCTTTCGATTGTCGGAATTATCGGCGTTGAGGCAAACCGCAATAGGGTGAACCGTTAGAGATGACCTGATCCAGTTACGAATCGACGGCTGCTTTCTTTGTCCCGCCCAAATCCCAACGCGAGTTGGAACAACTTGGGCTGGCGCAATCCTAACGCGATCCACACGGCGATTCCAATGATGATCGGAAAGACAAAGGCGTCGCCGATGCGAGCATGGGTTGCGGTTGCGCCGCCGAGATAGCCTGTCAGCAGAATGGCGGCGATGAATGACGTTCGGGGGATCAAGAACAGAACGGCAATGACAACCTCAACAATGCCGACGTTGAACATCGCCTTTTCAGTCCACCCCATCTTGTCAAACATTTCAGCCTTGCCTTCCCATTGCGTAAATTTGCCCATCGCGCTGGCCCCTGCCAAGAATAGCACCAAGAGGACGCTCAAAATCCATCCGCCGATTTTCATAGTTATTTCTCACTTAAATACAGTTACTGTATTGGAACATGATAGAGGATTTCGGGGCTCTTATTAGGTCAGTTCTGGATACGCAATTCCATTTTCTGATCTCTTCCGACGTTTGCCAAACCGCTTCGTCGATTACGTCCAGGCAAACGAAAATAGATGGCCAATTCTCGGCGGCGGGAAATCGGGTTGTTTCCTCCCTGTTAATATCTGGTAGTCGAACGGACATACGACGAATCGACATCGCACTTGGGAAGTTCTCGAAAATTCCACAGACCGCTATCGAAACGCTGAATATCGCAATGCGATCGCAGCTATTGAAATGCTGACAATCGTCAACGCGAGCTAGAGTTTTCGTTTCGGTTTCAATGTAGTTGGTGGTCTACCGGCATGATTTGGCTTAAATTAGCAGGAAGTCAGCCCCTATTTTCATCCTCAAGTCCTTTGACAGTATCAAATGAACTGCCGCTCGAACGACCGCATCGTTGTATTTGCCATCATCGCCTTCCTGGTAATTGCCTTCAATTCGAGGCGTGGAGAACGCCTGTGGCATGGCCCCAGTGGCGAACCTGAAATCATGACCTTTCAATCGGATGACGAAGAAATGAATGAGGCGCTGGAGACAGCTCAAAAATCGATTGCTAAATTCATTGACGCCTTGGTGTCGCCCCGCAGCTCGCAAAATCACTTCTCGATCAAAGTCGGATTTTCAGACGACAACGGCAATGAATACTTCTGGCTCAATGACGTTCGCTATCTCGATGGCAAATTTTTCGGCACGATTGCCAATAGCCCCGAGACGGTTCAAAGTGTTTTTTATGGAATGCCTGTTGAGCTCTCGAGAGATGAAGCTGCTGATTGGATGTTCGTTGAAAATGGCCGGCTTGTTGGCGGATACACGACTCGCGTCATGTATGATCGACTTTCCCCAAAGGAACGTCAGATGTACGACGAAAACGCTGGCTTCGCGTTTGATTGACGCGCACCAGCCCCCGAACGTTCTCGTTCGTATCCCGGAAAATGTCTATCCGGCGGAAGTTCGAGCTTTGTTACGCCTTGACACGTGATCGAAACGGCTATTTAATTAACCAAACAGTTAATTAACCATCTTGTTTTAGACCGTTTTCTATGGCAGATCAGCTTAGTCAAACATTTGCCGCGTTGGCGGATCCCACCCGGAGGGAAATGCTTTCGATTTTGTCCCATGGCCAAGCTACGGTTTCGGAAATCGCCGAGCCGTTTCTGAAGCGGATGAGCATGCCAGCGGTCACGAAGCATCTGAAGGTGCTGGAGCGGGCTGGGCTGGTAACCAAGACTCAAGATGCACAAAGACGATTGTGCAACCTTAATCCATCTGGATTCCAGGAATCGGTTCAGTTCATGGAGCAATATCGCCAGATGATGGAGGAAAGTCTGGATCGCTTTGGCGCCTATCTGGAAACCCTCACGAAACAATCGACAAAAACAAAACGCAAATCAAAAACACGGAGCAGCAATAAACATGGTCGCAAAAAATAACGCCAACGAAATTCGATTCACCCGTGTTTACAACGCTCCCCAAAAAATCGTATGGGAAGCATGGACCGATTTGGAACATGTCTCCAAGTGGTGGGGGCCACGTGGGTTCACAATCACGACTCATCACAAAGACCTTACTCCCGGCGGAATCTGGCATTACACAATGCACGGCCCCGATGGAGTCGACTATCCGAACAAAACCCTTTATCACGAAGTGGTTCCGTTTAAGAAGTTAGTCTACGATCATGGTGGCTACGATGATCGGCCGCCATTGTTTCGCGTCACGGTTTTGTTTTCGGAATCAGACGGGAAGACGACGATGGATATGACCATGGCGTTTCCGTCTGCAGAAGAAGCCGAACGGATTGGCCAGTTCATCAAAGAGGCTAGCGGATATTCCACTTGGGATCGATTGGCGGAATATCTGGATGAAACGCAAAATGGAAATTGCTGTTTCGTCATCAATCGCAGTTTCAATGTTCCATGCGAAATCGCTTTCGATGCCTGGACCGATCCCGAGCAATTGTCGCAATGGCTTCCACCCCTTGGCTTCAACATGTCAATCCTGTCTGGAACAATCGCAGTCGGCGAACGTTGCCAATTCCTCATGAGCAACGACTCCGACGTGTCCATGCAGGGGATTTTTGAGTTTCAAGCAATCGATCGTCCCCGGCTGATCCAATACCGTCAGTGGTTTTGCGATGAGCAAGGCAATCCACAATCGCATCCCACGTCGCCAGAATTTCCGCAGGAGCTCAATACGTCCGTGCAATTTGCGTCGGAGGGACCGGATTCGACTCGTATCACTGTTACCATGCGCCCGGCAACCGAAGTGCAAACTCAGGGAGTCGCTGCGTTTATCGACGAACGCACCGGCATGACGGGAGGCTGGACACAATCGTTTGACAAACTGGAGTCTCTGTTTGGAAACAGGTTGTCGACTCCATAGTCGTTAGGTTGGCGACTTCTGTCGAAATCGCAACTACATGTTTATTTCGTATCCGCTGCGGTTTTCGCGTTGCAGGAACGCGTTCGCTTCGTCGTCCCCAACGATTTGTCGTATGTCTGCGTCCCAATTCAGTTCGCGATCCAGCCGCATCGCAATGTTGGCTAGATGGCAGATTTCCAGCATGCGGTTGTGCGTCCAGACGTCTGAAATCGGTTGTTTACGGGTTTGAATGGCCTGCACAAAATTGGCGGAATGGTTTTCACTGATCGGGCCGCCGTAGACTTCCTCGATCGCGCCTTCGGGCAACGGATTGTTTGCCAAATCTTCCACTGGCTTTCCCACGATCTTGCCGCGATTGACAAAGAACCGCCCATTGCTGCCTTCAAACAAAATGCCGTTGTCACCTTCGTCGGTAATAATCAACTCAATGTCGTTTGGCATTTCGACGTGGATTTTGAATTTGGTCGCAACATTGTATTGATCGGCAATTGACGGATATCCTCGCTCGTACGGCACCGGCAAGGTGAAGCTCTTGGGAACAATTCGACTCGGTCCCGTCTCACTGGCCCCGATCGCCCAGCAGGCAATATCGACATGATGTGCGCCCCAGTCTGTCAATTTTCCACCAGAGTATTCATGCCAGTTTCGAAACGCGTAGTGGCAGTTGCTGTAAAGCGGCACACCACCGCCGTAACCTTCGCGCATTTCCGGCAAAGCGCGATAGTCTGTGAACGGTGCCGGCCCCAGCCACCGATCCCAGTCCAGACCTGTTGGCACTTCGGTTACGGGGATCTTGGGAGAAGGTTCCATGCCACCAATTCCACACGTAACGGTATGAACCTGCCCAATTCGTCCATGCCGGATCAGTGCAACGGCTTGCAAAAAACGTTGCTCGCATTCGGTGCGTTGCATTGTTCCAACTTGAAAGACCCGCCCCGTCTGCTTCACAATCTGCTCGATGAGTTTTCCTTCGTCGATTGTCAGCGTAAGCGGTTTTTCACAATACACATCTTTGCCAGCCAGCATCGCTTCCACCGCAATCTTCGTATGCCAGTGATCTGGAGTGGCGATCATCACAGCATCAATATCTTTTCGGTCCAGTACCTCGCGATAGTCCTTGTACGCATCTGGTTTTTTCCCTTGTGCAGCCTGCAATTGTTCGACATTGTTCGCCAGAACATTTGAGTCAACGTCTACGAGCGCTGCGAAGTCCGCGAACTTGATCGATTTGCGTGTGATCTCCCACCCTTGATTGCGCAACCCGATGGTCGCGAATACTGGCCGGTCTTGAAGACCTGGAAACGAACTTGCCAATGTGGGAACTGGAAAGTAATGAGATGCCAGCCCCATGGCTCCGGTAGCAGCAACATTCTGAAGAAACCGTCGCCGCGAAACCATGGCTGCACTTGTGCTGTTTGATCGACTCATAGGGTTGCTCACATTCGTTGAGATTGATTCTGCTGTTTCGATGATTTTAGTTCAGCCAAAACGTCGATGCAAAACGGTATACCTTCAGCGGCTTTCAAAAGGCGCTCCTGAAAAAACTCAGCCGTCAAAAACAGTGAAGTTTTTGACGTTTTTCAGTTTACTTGGGGCATTCCGGTCAAGTGAAATTCGAAGTCTTATCGTTAACTTCGCCAGTTCGCTGCGGCGACGCTCCCGCGGGGTTGTAACTTCAACCACCAACCCGATTCGAAGGCGGAGTCTAATGGTCAGGTGCAACGGGCTCCTGGAAAATCAAGCGGCAAGATGCCGTCTAGCGGTGAAAAGATTGGTTGTTGGTATGTTGACGGAGGCAATAGCAAGGTCCAGAATTGAGACTCCTTTACGGCCACTTCACGCCCCATTGGACGGTTTGGATTGAATGGCCGACTGACTACTGACTATCGTAATACCTACTTACCGGTTGCTCGTTTCCACCAAGGGAGATAGCACTTTGTCATCTCAGTCAATGCAACACGTTTGTTGGGACGCACCTGGCGGCTTTGTAATGTTGGACATTGCCGGCGTCATCCTCGGACACAACCGCGAATTCGCGAGTCTACTTGGTCAAAATTCAAACGCGACGTTGGTCGGCATGAATTGCCATGAGCTTTGGAATCAACAATCACTTTCTGATTTTGGTCGGTTCTGGGAAAAAGTGACCAGCAGTCCTGGCATGCCATTCCAGTGTTGCGTCAGTGCAGATATTAGCAACGCGCAAATTGACATCAGCGTGAAAGGGCGTTTGCTGTCAGACGCTCCCGAATACCGTCAGGTATTGCTAGTAGCAGAACCGTTTTTGCAATTCGATGTCGATTCTGTAAACGGTGTCTTTGCTCTCGGCTTCGAACAACAGAGCGACGCCGCCATTATATTTGCAAGCGGCCCTACACTTGCCGAATCCCGAATCCTTGCGGCAAATGTTGTGGCCGCAAAGAATTGTGGACGGAAAGGTGTTGAGTTGCCAGGAATGGCAGTCAAAAGTCTTGCGCCGCAAGACCTAAGTCCGAAAGTTTGGATTGCAGCGGAGTCGGCTTTTGCAGAAGGACAACCATTCGAGACCACATACGTCGAACATCGGGGCGGCGGCCAATACGGAATTGTTGAATGGAATTTCTGGCCGATTCATGCAGATGACGAACGTGTCACTCTCTGGGCCGACCGACGTCGCACAGTGACCGATGACAAGGAACGTGCAGACCAATTACTTGAACATAACCGTTTTCTGACCGAGGCATTGCTCGCCTCTGAGGTGGGAATCTGGCAATGGGATTTGGTTAACAACAAGATCGATTTTTCGCAACGACTTATCACTTCGTTGGGGTACCGCCCTGAGGACATCGCCGACCCAAATGAATTCAACCTTTCGTTACGATGTCCGGAAGACGTACCGATGATGGAAGCTTCGATTCGACAGGCAGTCGAAGCGGGAACGACTTTTGAGTACGTCGCAAGATTGAAAGCCGCAGACGGAAATTTTCGATGGGTTCGCGTTCGCGGCCAGGCCTTTCGTGACGCCGATGGCCGACCAACAAAACTAGTCGGAACGGAGAGCGAAGTCAGTGAAGAATTTATCCTTCGCGAACGCCTGCTGCGGGGTGAGGAAATTGCCAAAATCGGTTATTGGTCCCGGCGCTTTGATCCCCCAACACTTGAGTGGTCTCCGGGAGCGTTTCGGATCCAAGGGTACGACCCAGCAACCTATACCCCCGATCCCAGCGACGCACACAAGCTTATCCATCCTGATGATCAACATGTCATGGCCAGCGCACTTCGCCGAATTCTGAAAACTCGGGGGATGAATCGAGGAAATCAGGATGTTTTTCGTAGTAGGATTCTGCGTCCAGATGGATCCGTCCGGCATTGCGAATTTCATGCGGTCGCTGACTTTGATGAGGCAGGGACACAGATTGGCGCCTCGGGCACCATTCAGGATATCACGGATTTGGTCGAAATGGAAAATCGGTTGCTTCAAGCTCAGAAGCTGGAGGTTGTCGGACAACTAGCCGGCGGGGTGGCCCACGACTTCAACAACTTGCTTGCGGTTATCATGGGCAACCTCGAACTGTTGACCGAGGTCAAGGATCCGTCGCGGTGGCCCGAGTTCATAAATGCGGCAATGCAGGCGACGCAACGGGGCGGCGAGTTGACTCGGAACCTGCTCAGTTTTGCCCGCAAGGCGGCGTTGCAACTGGCTGTTTTGAATCTCAACCAAGTGATTGTGGAGACGACCGAAATGATGCGGCGTGTATTGCCGAAAACGGTTCGAATCGAGACCTGTTTCGCCGATCACCTATGGCCAGTTCTCGCTGACCGGACATCCTTTGAAAATGCGTTGCTAAACTTGGCGATCAACGCACGTGATGCGATGCCAGAGGGTGGTACCCTATCGATTGGTACTGAAAATCTGGTCCTTGAAGACGGTGCTTCGGACGCGATTGCTGAGGATTTGTCCTCCGGGAATTATGTCGTCGTTTCCGTAAGGGATACTGGAATAGGAATTTCCGAGGATATCTTACCCGACATCTTTGCCCCGTTTTTCTCCACCAAGCCCGATCGCAAGGGAAGTGGTCTTGGACTTTCCATGGTGCTGGGATTTGCCAAGCAGTCTGGCGGTGGAGTGAGGGTCGTCTCGAGTCCAGGGGAGGGCACAACATTCAGTTTGTTTTTCCCATCAACTGATCGGGTTACCGCGGAAGTGCCAAAGGCCCACGCTTTTTCGCACTCCGGTCGCCTCCACGGACGTGTTCTATTGGTGGAAGACGATCTGGAGGTGAACAAACTGCTGTTGCGTCAGGTGGAAACACTTGGTTTGAGTTGTGTCACGTCATCGGACAGCGAGCAAGCAGTGCGACTCTTCAACGAGGAAGGCCCTTTTGATTTACTGTTGACCGACATTGTCATTCCGGGGCCGTTTAATGGCCCGAAACTGGCTCGGCACCTGCGAACACTGCATCCCGACCTCAAGGTGATTCTTGTTTCCGGATATCCCGACGAGGCGGTGATGCAAAGTACCGGAGTTTCGCCGGAAGACATCCGTTTGACCAAACCCGTCAGCAAACAGGAGCTTCAGTCCGCTTTGCAACGCGTCTTGTGCAGCAATGATGTATACTCAACGTAAAACTGGATACCGCTCACCTACAAACACCCTGAATCGACGAACGTCAAAAAAAACGCCAGCAAGTCGGTTCACTCGCTGGCGTTTCAAAAATATCCAAAGTGATAAATCGGACGCGATCTATTTGTACGCGTCGCGAGTGCTATTCCAATCCGAATTTCGCAATCTCGTCGCGAACTTCGTTCATGAAGTTCGCGCGCCGACGCCGTTTGCGATGCGATGATCGAAACTCAAGACCGCAGTCACGGTGGGTTGAAATTTGTATGAGTCACCATCAGGAACGGGCAATGCAAATACTTCGCCCAATGCCAATGTGGCCACGGCCGGGGCGACGATTGCGGGAATTCCGAATTTCATTCCCGCCTTGCCGATGTTACTCACGGTAACC
Source organism: Pirellulaceae bacterium (assembly GCA_041399045.1). Classification (GTDB taxonomy): domain Bacteria; phylum Planctomycetota; class Planctomycetia; order Pirellulales; family Pirellulaceae; genus BJ22. The sequence continues at coordinate 174,671 of JAWKTO010000006.1, forward strand.
GTCGTTGACTCATCCGCTTGATCCTTGCCGTCTCGCGCGGTTTCAATCTGTTTCGCCAATGCGTCAAAGAATGTTTTTTGATCCATCGTGTCGGCTTCGCGAACAACGGCCGTGACCATTTGATCACCCGGCAACGCGACGGCAACGCCGAGGTTGACTCGATGGTAAACTTTCAATGCGCGACCATCACCGGCCATGACACTTCGAAATTTGTCGTGTTTCTTCAGCGCCTGAACGACACACCAGCAGGCCATGGCAAACGCAGTTGGGCCACCGCCTGATGCTTTGGCCTTTTGGCGAGCCGCATCCAACCCTGACCAGTTCATGTCACAGAATACGGTAACAGGAACGCACACCTGGGTCCCGCGTACCAATCGATAGTTCAGCGTAATTTGTGATTGAGGCAACGGTGAAATGTCATAGTGTTCGCTGGGGACGGCCGCCGCGCCGCCAGCGGGTGCTGGAGTTGCACCGCCGCTCGAAGCCAAATACGCGTCAACGTCTTCGGGCATCAGTTTCTTGCCGCTGCAAGGAATCTGATCGGCAACATCGAGCAGACCTTTTTCTTTCAAGTACTTACGTGTTTTGGGCGGGATCATAACAGATCCACCGCCAGTTTTTGCTGCTGCCGGCTTGCTGCTGGTTGTTGCAGCGCCCGATGATGTCGTTGGAGCTGCGGCCAGTGTTTCTGCAGGGCCATGTCCAGCCGGCATTTCCTTGACACCCTCGGCAACTTCGATTTTTCCAATCTCAGCACCAATCGGCAGGACTGTGCCGGGCTCAACGATCCACTCGATGATCGTTCCGTCATAAGGAGACTCGACGTCGGTCGTCGCCTTGTCGGTTTCCATCACGTAAATCGTGTCATCACGCTTGACCGTATCGCCAGGTTGTTTGATGAACTCAACCAGCAACGCTTCCTGCAGACCTTCACCAAGTTGCGGGATTCGAATCGAAATAATCGGCATGCTTATTAGTCCTCTAACGTCTTTCGAATGGCCTCGACGACCTGATTGACGTCGGGCAAAGCTGCATATTCGTAAACCGGGTTGTATCCAATGTGCACGTCAGGTTTGGAAACCAGCTGCGGCGGCGCGACGAAATGAGAGAAACTTTCTTCCTGACTCATCAATTCGCTGATGATCATTTGGCCAACGCTACAGGTTCGGCCGTCTTCCTGAATCACAACCAAACGCCCTGTTTTTTCAATTGAATCCACAATGGTTTCACGATCCCAAGGCACAATGCTGCGCAAGTCGATGATTTCAACGCTACATTCGTCCGCCAACTCGGCTGCCGCAGCGAACGCCTGTTCGATACAGTTCCCCCACGTCACGATTGTTACGTCGTCGCCTTCCTGACGAATTCGTGCTTCGCCGAAACCAACGGCTGGCACGTCTTCGGGACAATCCATTTGTTGGCGGAACAAGTGTTTAGGCACGAGGAAAATCGTTGGATCATCAGCATGCATGGCAGTCCACATCAGTGCAGCCGCGTCTTCTGGTGTGCTGGGGACGACCACACGGAATCCAGGTGTATGGGCAAACAACGCTTCGTTGGCCTGACTGTGCCATAGCGAGCCGCCCGGCAAATAGGCGCCGTATGGCGAATAGATCACTGCAGGGCATTTCCATTCGCCAAAGGTACGCCATCGCAGTGTAGCAAGGTTTTGACTCAATTGGTTCCAGGCCGGTCCCATGAAATCCACAAACTGCAATTCAAAGACCGGTTTCATGCCGACACTCGACATACCGACGGCCGCACCGATGATCGTCGCCTCAGCGAGCGGTGCATTAAAAACTCGATTCGGGTGTTCGGTCGAAAGATCAGCTGTCAAACGAAAGACGCCGCCTTTGGGATCTTCGATGTCTTCGCCAAAGAAGATGTATTCGTCGTCCTGTTTCAAACCTTCCTTGAAGACCGCATTAATCGCGTCGACCATTCGCCATTTCTTGCCACCTTCAATCGGCGGCGACGTTGGCTCCGGGGCTGGCCCCATTAAATGATCGAGCAATTCCTCTGCAACCGGATCTTGCTCGTTTTCGGCGGCTTGGTATTCCTCGTCAACCTTGCGATTGATCTCTTCACGAATCGATTCCCATTCCGATTCCGTCAACTCGCCAGCTTCGATCAGTTCAGCGGCGACGACATTGATTGGATCACGCGTCATCATTTCGTCGATTTCGTGTTGTGGACGATAGACACGATGATCATCGCTACTGGTGTGGCTGCAAAGACGATCCAGTTCACAGACCATCAGAGTTGGGCCGTTGCCGGAACGTGCTTTCTCGATCGCCGTCGCACCGGCTTCGAAAACGCGATCGGGATGTCGCGCGTCAACGTTTACCAGCCCAATCCCTTCGTTGAAGATTTCCAGTTTGAACGGATTGAATTTCTCGGTGTTGGTGCTGATGCCGTAGTTGTTGTCTTCCACGATCAAGATAATTGGCAGCTGACGTTCCACTGCGAACGAAACCGCTTCGTAGAATTCGCCTTGGCGCGAGGCCGCATCACCGACCGTCGCGACGACGACATTTTTTTGTCCCTTGAGCTGCATCGACCACGCAACTCCGCAGCCTGGCAGTGCATTTGCACCTGTCGGCGTGGGAACACTCCAGATATTGTGCTTGCGCGACGAGTAATGCCCTGGCATTTGCCGGCCGCCACTGCCTGTATTCCGTTTGGCGAAATAGGCGCGTGCCAATTCGGCGTTGCTCACCCCGCGAGACAAGACCATTGCGCGGTCGCGATAGTATGGAAACAAGTAGTCACCAGGCTCAAGTTGCTGACCGATTGCAGCCAACGTTTCGTGGCCCATTCCGGCGACCTGAAACCAGCCTTTGCTTTGGCGATGCAGAACGCCCTCGCGGCGATCTCCCTCGCGACTCAAGTACATCAGTTTCAGAAGCTCAAGGCGGTTATAAGTTTTGATATTCGTTGTCATCTATTGCTCACTCAATACGGCGTTTCATGTTGCTGCTTCGTTGGCCTGCGTATGAGTCCGACGCTTATGCAACGGTAGCCACAAACCGATTCCCTACACCTGTCCTCATTTGTTTATACGATTCAGTCACTGACAAGACACTGAAACAATTCCCATCGATCAAGGCAAATCACCCCAGGTAATTCACCAACGCGGGATATCGTATTCGCTCTTCCAAGCCAAGCGCGAAACGGGCTCGTGTTGAGCGGCCGTCGGCAGTGCTTCGCAGTTACCGTTTGGTAACGGAAGAACGGGACGGGGATTGCAGGGCCCCCAATCGCATTTTTTGCAGCCCCAAACTTAAATGAGGGCACCGAAATTTTCAAGGACAAGGGCTTGGACCTTATCCCTTGAACTCGCGTAGTGTAAGATAGGCGGACACAATTTGGGCGTTTAGGGGCGTTTCTTGGCGTCATTGTCGCGCAATTGTCGCAGAATGTCCCACCTGTTGGCTGCGACATTTCCGACCGAGATTTTAGTTTTGACATTCCGTCGCAATTTCGGCCGATTGCAAACGCCCACGACAGGAAAATCAATTTTGGTTCTGGGCTACAGATGTTTTTCTTCTGAGCCGGTTTGTGATGGCGACACATTTGGTGTGTCTGCATTCCGATTGAGGCCTTTATCCAGGGAGTCGATAGTGAAAATGGGTGATTCAAAACGATCGCGCAAGATTTGGCAATGTATTGCGGTCGCGTGTTTAACGCTGGGCACTGCATCTCAAGCATTTGGGCAGGCGAAAGTCAGCCGAGAAGGTGCTTTGGAACGTTTCACTGCGGACTTGAAATACCTGGCTTCCGATGAACTGGCTGGACGTTTGCCGGGTACGCCTGAGATGGAAGAGTGTGTCAGATTCATCGTGAACGACTTTGAAAAATCGGGCCTGACTCCTGCGATGGAAGACGGCACCTACTTGCAAACATTCGATGTCGGTCGCCGGCAAACCGTCAAAAGCGAAGGAACGTCGCTGGTATTCAATGGCCCCAAGGACAAGTCCTTCACTGGCAAACTCGACGAAAACTTTTCCGTTCAACTCAAAAACGACGACTTTGATATCTCTGGCGAACTGGTGTTTGTCGGATATGGCATCAACGCTGCGGAACACAACTTCAATGAATACGCGAATGTTGATGTCGCCGGCAAAGTGGTTGTGATGTTGCGAATGGAACCTCAGCAAGAGAAGGCCGACAGCGTATTCGACGGAAACGAGACAAGTCAGTATGCTTCGATCCGATCTAAGGTGGCGACCGCCGTCGAGGCCGGTGCGAAAGCAATTATCTTGGTCAACGATTCTGTTTCGGCACCTAATGATGAAGCTGATGAACTGGCTGCGGCCGACATGTTTGGTACCTCAACCGGCAGCGTTCCGTTTTTTCATATCAAACGCACATTGATGAATGAATTACTAGCAGCGGCCCCGCTGACCAAGCCAGATGGATCGAAATTTGGAAACATCTCAGACATCGAGTCATACATCGATGAGAACCTGGAATCGGTTTCTGCAGCGATGACAGGTTGGAGTGTTTCTGCCAAAGGCACGTTTGATCGTGAAAGCATCATGACCTCAAACATCATCGGTGTGATTGAGGGCGAAGGTGATCACGCCAATGAAACGATCATCATCGGTGGTCACTATGACCATCTTGGCTTTGGAGCATTCGGCTCTCGCGCAGCCGGTCGTCGTGAAATTCACAACGGTGCGGACGACAACGCAACCGGCACCGCAGGCATTATGGAACTGGTTCGACGATTCCAATCACGAGGCGTAAAACCAAAGCGTCGGCTCGTATTTATTTGCTTCACAGCGGAAGAGATGGGACTTCTGGGTGCGGCTCACTACGTGAACAATCCCGTCTTCCCGCTGGAGGATACGGTTGCGATGGTCAACTACGATATGATTGGTTGGTTGCGTGACAATCAACTCACTATTTACAGCTGGGATTCTGCACCGGAGTTTGAGGGAGCACTCGATCGAGCAAACGACGGCATGGGCATGGAACTCGTCAAACCTCGAGGGGGATTCGCGGGAAGCGACCATTTGCCGTTTCAACAGCGCAGCATTCCGGTAATGTTTTTGCATACCGGTTTGACATCGACCTACCATACGCCCGAAGACGACTTTGAGACGATTGATTGCGAAGGTGCTGTTCGCGTGATTGACTATACTGAAAACCTCATCGATGAACTCGCAAACCTTGAGTCGCGTCCGACATTTGCACAGGCCGCGCCACGGCGCCCCGGTGGCAGTCGCGTTCGTCTGGGAGTGGTACTCGAGACCGTGGAAGACACGGGTGCCAAGGTTGTAAGCGTTACCGACGATTCATTGGCGGCAAAATCTGGATTGAAGGCCGACGATGTGATCATCTCGATTGGCGACGAAGAAATCAAAGAGCGTCGTGATGTGATCAGCGCGGTGCGAAGCATGACCGGAAAAAAGGTCACGTTTGTCGTAATGCGAGGAACTGAGAAAGTCTCAGTAGAAATCGAACTCAAGGCTGAGTAAAAACGGAAACAATTTCTGCACGTTTTATCAAACCACGAAGCACCAGCTGCTTCGTGGTTTTTTTGCGCTGCGTTGACAGTTGGTGCATAGAAAAAAGGGCTAACGTCTCACCAAGCGACCGTCGTGCAAGTGATCGATCTCAACAGAAAACATCACTTGCAGGACATGATGAATGTTGGGGCGTCGCAACGGGTTTTTGGAGAGCATGCCAGCGATCAGATCCTTGAGTTCTACCGGTATCGCCAATGAATCATCGAGTCTGGGAGCGGTTGACTTGCGATGTTGATCGGCAAGCGATTCAGTGGATTCGCCGACGAACGGCCACTTGCCAGAGAACAACCAATACCACAACGTCCCCATTGAATACACGTCTGCCGAGGGTTGAGCAACATAATCGCGCGTGTACGTTTCAGGCGCCCGAGTTTGGACATCCGTTATTGTCGGCTTGTTATTCCAAGCGGGAATTGATTCAAACGCCTGGCTTCCGCCCCAACCCATCAAGATAACTTTGCCAAACGAATCAACCAGAACGGATTCCGGTTGAATGGACAAGTGGACGCGTTGGGCTGCGTGCGTTGCGGCAACAACGTCAGCAAGTTGCCTCGCGAGCCAGATTGATTTGGAGACGCTGACTGACTTCAACGCCGAATCCAACGCACTCATGGACTTGCCAGCGATCAACGGCTCAACGACGTAGAAGGGCGTTCGATCGAGCTCTGCGTCCAAAACCGGAGCAAGTCCGTGGTGATGGATGCACTCGTTGGCAACGACCCGTTGTGTAAAACGTTCCAACGCAACTTCACGCTGTGCCGAAGACAAATCGGAGCGAACAACCTTCAACAAGTAGTCGAATCGGTGGGAGGATTGCGCACTAGGCTGGGCTCGATAATGGGTCGTCCATCGGTAGTGCCGCGGATTTTTCGAAACGCTCCAGCAACCAAATTGAGAAACCGTTGGACCGACGGACAACGGGAACATTGTTCCGGTCAAGTCTTGAGAAGAAAAAGAATACATGTTTTGTGCGAAATGAAATGGATCAGGATAATGGGTGACGCAGGTGTCAACGATTCGTCAGGCAATCCTTTGCCTTTCAAATCGATGCGTCAAAAACTTTCTGAGAGCCCGGTGGCGCCGATAACCATAACTGGATCGGAATCGGCTTGAGCCGGTGCGATGATCGCAGTTGTCACCCTCATCCGATGGCTGTCGGGAGGGCAACATCTGCTTCGTTTGTTCGTAATCGGAATAACTTCACACCCACTTGCGAGCAGTCGTTCCAAATGCCGGTAATTTGTGTTGGTAGCGACAGGACCATTTGCGGATTTTGGTTAAAGTGTTTTCGCTTCGTTTGTAGTCTAAAATCGTGATTTCTCGTATCTTCCGACTGATCAGTGGAACGGGATCAAATCGCCTGTAGCAATCGCGGCTTGTCGTTCGGATGCATTGGAGCAGTTGGCGCAATTGAACCAGGTGCCCGGGCGAGTTGAGGTTTGCCTCCCGCCAATTTACAATCATGGTTTCGCCAGCAGTCAAGTAATTGAATTCTGAAAGGGCTTGTTCGATGCGTTCGACTTTTGCAGGTTTTGCCGTTTTGATTGCGGCGATGTTGGCCGGTTGCGATTCCGGCGACGGTAAAAACAATGCAACCGATGATGGTGCTGCCAAGTCCTCAACCGCAAATTCCAGCGAGGCAGGTGAAAAGCGGCACAAGATCGCTTTCGTCACCAACTGCGTCGCCGATTTCTGGAAAATCGGTGAAGCGGGTGCGATGAAGGCGGCCCAGGATCTCAATGTCGATGTCGAGGTGAAAATGCCTCCCGCGACCGGTGGCACGGCCCCCAATCAAAAACGCATCCTAGAGCAATTGATGAATAAAGGAGTCGAGGCGTTCGCGGTGAGCCCGGCAGATCCCGCCAATCAAACGGATCTGTTGAATGAGATTGCCAAAAATTCCAAGTTGATCACTCACGATTCCGATGCTCCCGACTCGAATCGTTTGCTGTATGTCGGCATGTCGAATTACGATGCCGGACGCATGGTTGGTGAATTAGTGAAAGAAGCGATTCCCGACGGCGGCAATGTCATTTTGTTCATCGGCTCGATTGAGCAGGACAACGGGCGACTGCGACGACAAGGCGTGATTGATGAACTGCTCGACCGATCGCATGACCCGAAACGATATGATGCTCCGGACGAAGAAGTTGGAAACGACAAATACACGATTCTGGCAACGCGAGTCGATGATTTTGATGAAGCGCGCAAGAAGCAACAACCAGAGCAGGCACTTGTAAAGTACGACAAGATTGATTGCATGGTTGGTTTGTTCGAATACAACCCACCGTTTATCCTGGATGCACTGACGACCAATGGTAAGATCGGGCAAATCAAAGTCGTCGGCTTTGACGAAAACCCTCGAACATTGGAAGAAATCAAGAAAGGAAATTGTGTCGGCACGGTTGTCCAAGACCCATTCAACTACGGCTACAAATCAGTCGAAATCCTGACCAAGATGCTGAATGGCGACGACGAATTCAGTGGCAAAGAGTTTGTCGACATTCCCGCTCGCAAAATTACCAAGGAAAATGTTGAAGAATTTCAGAAGAACCTTCAGGAGCTGCTGGGCTCCAACTAAAATCGTTTGATAGGCAATCGGCGTCATACCTAAGACGCCGATTTTTTTTGTAATTGCGGAATGTCCATGGAAGCCAAAACGCCCTTGCTACAGGTCCACGCGGTTGGCAAGCGATTCCCGGGCGTTGTCGCATTGGACGGCGTGAGCCTGGAGATTTATCCAGGGGAAGTCCTTTCCATCATCGGTGAAAACGGTGCTGGCAAAAGTACGTTGATGAAAATCCTGGCAGGCATCCAACCTCCCGACGATGGTACGTTGTCTTGGGAAGGAAAGGCTGTCCGAATTGAAAACGTTTCTGACGCCCAGGAATTGGGCATCGCGTTGATTCATCAAGAATTGTATCTGTGCGAGAATCTGAGTCTTGCAGAGAACGTATATCTGGGACGTGAGCCACAACGATTTGGCTTCGTCGATCGACGTCGCATGGAATTGGAAACTGAAAAGCACCTCAGATCCGTTGGCTTAAACTTGCCACCGGACACACTTGCCGGCGAACTGACTATTGGTCAACAACAAATGGTTGAAATCGCCAAGGCCGTGTCGACGGACTCCCGCATCATCATCATGGATGAACCCACCAGCAGCCTTTCGCAGAAAGAGTCCGAGAATCTGTTCGAGATTATTTTTGATCTCAAGAAACGGGGTGTCAGCGTGGTCTACATTTCGCATCGGTTGGGTGAAGTTGAAATGCTCTCCGATCGCGTCGTGGCATTGCGTGATGGAAAAAACGCCGGTGAGCTAAACAAGGATGAAATCAACTACGCCAACATGGTTCAAAAAATGATTGGGCGAGAGTTGTCGAACTATTACTCTCGCCATCCAAAGATTCAGGATACTGTTGCGTTGTGCGTAGAAAATTTGCGCACGCCTCAGCATCCTCGACATGAGGTGTCGTTTCAACTGAAAGCAGGTGAAATTGTAGGCATGGCGGGGTTAGTCGGCGCCGGTCGAACCGAATTGTTGACCACGCTTTTTGGCGTTACCCCAGCCGTCGGCGGCAAGCTCTCCGTTTTTGGGCGCGAGTTGGACATTCAAGACACACGAGCCGCTATCGCCAACGGTTTGGCGCTCGTGCCCGAAGACCGGAAGTTGCAAGGTGTCGTTCTCCCCATGTCGGTGCGAGAGAACACGTTGATGGCGATGTTACCGCGTTTGACTCGCTTCGGCTTGATCGATTTCCGTGAAGGCGAGAAAATCGCACAAGAAATGAAACAACAGCTGCGAATCAAAACGCCGCACACGGAACAACCCGTCAAATTTCTTTCCGGCGGAAACCAACAAAAGGTCGTGATTGCCAAATGGCTGGCCAATGGCATGAAGATCCTCTTGATGGACGAGCCGACACGCGGTGTCGATGTTGGAGCCAAGGAAGAAATCTATCGCCTCATGGACGAACTCGCGCAAGACGGAGTGGCGATCCTGTTTGTATCCAGTGACATGGAAGAGGTTATCGGCATGTCCGATCGGATGCTCGTGATGCATGAAGGCCGATTGACCGGTGAATTACAAAAAAATGAATTTAGCGAGACAGCTGTCATGGAGTTGGCAACAGGGGCCATCGGTATGTCTTCGTCATCGAAATAAGAGACCTGAGTAAATCAAGATGAAGTCAAACAAGACGCTGGGTATTCTGCTTCTGCTATTGTACGTTTGCGTATGCACGGCGCTGCTGAACGAACGCTTCATGTCTCCGAATAACTTACAGAACCTGTTGCGCGACAGTAGCGAGTTTGCGATTATCGGGATCGGTGCGGTGCTGGTGATCGTTACTGGCGGCATCGACCTGTCGATCGGTTCTCTGATTGGCTTAGTCGGCTGCACGATGGCGATGTCGATTGGCTGGATGTTGAAACGCGAGCCGCACGCGAATTTGAGCTTGGGCTGCAACTTGATGGGATGGGAGTTGTTGGCTCTTGCTATTGCGTGGATTGGCTACGAGCGATTTTACAAAAGGAGCGGCACGAAGTTTTCGTTTTTCAGGCAGATCGCATTGGCTGTTTTCGGCATTGGAATTTTGTTTGTGCCGATGCTGACGTCAGCGGCGACATTCGGGAATTGGCTTTCCGTTGCCATTGCCGTGCTCCTTTCTCTTTACCTCAGTTTGCATCTGGGATTGATCAACGGGTTGTTGATAACGAAGTTACATTTGCAACCCTTTGTCGTTACCCTTTGCGGTTTGATGTGTTACCGCGGCCTTTGCCGTTGGTTGGCGGACGATCAGACATTGGGGTTTGGCACGGAGTTCAATGACTCGCTACGGCTCCTTGCGCTCGGGAAGCCTTGCACCGTAACGTTTGTTGCGATGTGTATGGGAATCGGCATGATGCTTTTTGGTGCCTGGCGTCTGATGAAACCGAAAGCTTCCGAAATTCAGTCCTCACGGGTCAATGGCCTGATGGCTTTGGGATTTGGAGCGATTTTGGCTTTGGTTTGCAGCTCTCGGTATTGGAACGGCTGGGAGTATCGAGAATACGGAGACGTCTTGTTTGCGTGGGGAACGCAGGAGTTTCGTTTTTTTTCGTTGGAGTTGCCTGAGGAATCAATCTCGCGGCCAGCGCGGTTGATGGCGTTCGCAAAATACCCGACTTTGCTTGCTGCACTGGCGTTGCTGATCTTGCACGTGCGTTCGATCTTGTCAAAACAAACAACGAGCGCAAAAGCGATTTTGATCCGAACGATATTGCCCGTGATTGGCGTAGCATTGGGAGTTGTCGGGTTGTTGTTGACCAAGCGTTGGATCGGCGATGAAGCAGTGATGTTTGGTGATCCCGAATCATCTCGATGGCTTGGACTCAGCACAACCTATTGGAAAATGATCGGTGTGTTCGGCTCCATGGCTTGCTTGATATTTTCGGTGATGCGAATCGGCAAGTCCTGGGTCTCGGACTTGAATATTCCTGGGCGTATCATCTGGTGGTCGTTTGGTTTTTTTGCGGTGATGTGGATGTTGAGCATGACATCGATTCACGAAACGGTGGTGCAAACGCCGTTTTTTGTGATGGCGATTTTGGGGATCACCGCTGCGGTTTTCTTAACCACACGGTTCAGGGCGGTACCTGTTGGCGCTGGAAACAATGAGGAAGCGGCAAAGTTCAGTGGCATCGACACCGATCGCATGAAGATTCTGGCCTATGTATTGTGTGCACTGTGCGGTGGGATTGGCTCGGTCTTGTTCACGCTTGATTTCAACAGTGTCGCCCCATCGGGTTTGGGGAATTCCTACGAACTATATGCCATTGCGGCGGCGGTTTTGGGTGGTTGTTCACTTCGCGGCGGTGAAGGCTCGATTTTTGGCGTGATCATTGGTGCGTCGGTGATGCGTATTCTGTACAACGCACCTGACATGATCGGCATCAGCAGTCAACTGGAGTTGTTTACCGTTGGTATCGTTCTGTTGATTGGCGTGATCGTGGATGAAACGGCAAAGCGAATTGCGGCGAAACAAGAACGCACCCAAGTTTCGTAGTTTGCGAATACAAAAAAAGACGGGGCGTCAACTGCTCCCGTCTTTGGTCGTATTGAAAACCTGCGTCTGGTCTTTGCGTGACCTACTCTTTGATGTCGTAGCAGGAGATGAACTCCTGATCGCGAAGGTACAGTTTTCCATTTGAAATCACAGGGTGAACCCAAATGGCACCTCGCGGGTTGCGTTGTTCCGAAAGCGGAGAAAGTGTGAACTCACCATTGACTTTGCAGCCATCTGCATCAGCATCGATCAACAAGACGCGTCCCGACTTTTCTTCCAGGAAATAGAACATTCCACCAGCGTAGGAAACAGCGCCCTTGTTGATTGAGTCGTCTTCCCAGAGCACTTCGCCATTTTCTAGTTCTTGGCAAGCAAATCCCTGTCGATCCCAATTGCCATATACCTTGCCATCGACGTAAATCACGCCGCCATGATGGTTGCTCATATTTCGCGAATGCCAAGATTCTTTGGCACCGTCATCACCAACTTGAATCAGTGACGAGCCAGCGCCATAGCCGGATGTGACATACACGCGTCCATTTCCCGCATCGACCGGAGTTGGAATCACCGCGGTTTTACCTGGGAAGCCGACCGACCACAAAACGGCGCCGTTTTCAGGATTGATCCCGACAACTGCATCCATTAACAATTGGACGAGTTGATGTGAGTCTCCGTGTGGAATAGAAATCAACGATGAGTAGTGAGCAATTTGATTCAAATCCTTAGTTTGCCAAAGGACATCACCTGAGTTCTTGTCAAAGGCCGCAATGGCTCCTTGCTTTCCACCCGGTGTGCAAACGACTTTGTCGCCATCAACCAGTGGAGATTCAGCGTAACCCCAAAATGGAATTTCACCCCCCAGGTCAGTCATACTCTGTTTCCAAACAACCGAACCATCGGCAACCTTGGAACAAACCAGATCACCTCGCGCGGCCATGAAATAAACGTTGTCGCCATCGACGGTTGGCGTGTTTCGAGGTCCATCGCCCCATCCATTTTCATAACGATCACCAAGTGGGCATCGCCACAACTCTTCACCAGAGTTGGCATCCAGACACAAACCAAATTCTTTGTCGTCGAACAAGCCCAGTGTGAAAAGTCGCCCATCGACAACTGCAAAGCCGGCGTAGCCCAGCCCGGCATTTTCATTGGTCCAGACTTTTTTCGGACCACCTTCTGGCCAATTTTGCAAGAGGCCCGTTTCCTGAGAACGGTCCGACCGATCAGCGCCGCGCCATCCCGGCCAATCCTGCCCCCAGGTAGTGGCAGGCAAGATCGCCCCTGCAATCAGGAGCAAACATGCCAACTTCGTCTGTTTGATCAACATTTAGATTCTCCAAAACCGTAAAATGCTCATTGAATTCAACTATTGTGGCAAATTGTAATGTCAGCGACTACTGGCGCACCAAACAATCTGGGGGCATTGAATTCAATTACGAACTTGGGCAGATGCACGTTCACTCGAAACACCAAGGAACGTCCTGTTTGCCCCACGTTCCTTGCCTTTATCCATGGCAGCTGCGAAACGTTAAAATTCACGAACGATCAATTGTGAGTTTGGCTCGATACCAAATGAATGAAACACCCCATTTTTCAGATTTGATTTTTTGGTCCGATTTTGAACGCGTTCAGATGCGCGCGGGCACGATCATTCGTGCCGAAGCGTTTCCAGAGGCACGCATTCCCGCGATCAAACTTTGGATCGACCTTGGACCAGACGTTGGAACCAAAAAATCAAGTGCTCAGATTACGGCTTATTACACTCCAGAGAGTTTGATTGGAAAACAAGTGATCTGTGTTTGCAATTTCCCTGAGAAACAAATCGGCCCCTTTCGATCAGAAGTTCTTGTCACTGGGCTTGTAGAAGGGGAGGGGGGAGTGGTACTCGCGGTCCCTGACCGCAACGTTGCCAATGGCACGAGACTCGCCTAATCAATAGTGCGAAGCGTTAAGTCGAAAACATGGCCAACTCGCCTGTTCAAGTGAGCCATGGAGCTCGAAGATTGGTTTGCAGGGAACAACTAAACCAAGACTTCGTTCGATGCTCCGTCTTGTAAAGCCTGCTGAAGGCGGGCAATGGCGGGAATAATTGCCTCGTCGTCTTGCTGAGAGTGACAGTTTTTCATTACCGTCAGAAAACGTCCGTTTGTTCGTTCAAACGCTTCAATAATTTCTGGATCAAACTGAGTACCGGAGCCTTCGCGGATAATCTGGCTACTTTTCTCGTGCGTCATCGGCTCCTTGTAAGGCCGTCGACTGGTTAGCGCATCATATACATCAGCAACCGAAACAATTCGGGCAGCCAATGGAATCTTCTCGCCACTTACTCCGTCTGGATAACCTGCACCGTCCCATCGCTCATGATGAAAACGGGCGATGTCACAGGCCATCTTCAAAAATTCATCACTGCCAATGCGATCTTCGATTGCTTCGAGGCACTCATGCCCAATCGTGGTGTGGAACTGCATAATCTTGCGTTCCAAGTCGGTAAGTCGCCCAGGCTTCAACAATACAGCGTCCGGAATCCCGACTTTGCCAATGTCGTGAAGCGACGAAGCCAGTCCAATATTCTGGATAAACTGATCGTCAATTTCACGGTGTGTCGTTTTGAGTTCGTTGGAAAGAATCGTCACATATGATCGTATACGATCCAAGTGCTCGCCCGTGTCGTTGTCACGTGACTCAGCAAGTTTCGCGAGCCCGAAAATCACACCGTTTTTTGTTTTACCCAGTTCGGCGGTCCGTTTCTCAACCATGTTTTGCAATTGAGAATGGAATTTTGACAGCCGCGTCTCAAATTTCTGCAGGATATTGGTTGTCAGGAATATCGTTATGAATCCAAGTAACAAAACACCTGTGAAACAAACGTTCCGCGCGGAGCGCATCCAGATCAGGAAGTCGGAAAGGACTTCCTTCTCTGATTGAGCTCCGACAATCGCGTTCTTCGTCCCCGGCATTCGGAAAATTGTTGCAAAGTAGCTTTGATTCGCAAGTCGGATTTCTCCGACGCAAGTCTTCATCAACGGATCAGCAATGCAATCAGCCAAAGAAACGGATTCCTTTGACTCCAAGTCCGTGATCAGTAACGAGTCTGAACTGAGTTCGGCTGCCCCCAGTGGCTGACGGCAATCGCTCAGTGAGTCTGCCTCGCCATCGTAAAAGCAGAACACGCGATTTTCGGTAACACGTGATGCTTCGATCATCCCGCGTAGGTGTTGGGTGCACTCAAACGAACGAATGCTTTGGTCTGGTAGTTTTGAGACCAGATCCTCGATAATTAAAGTTGTTTCCGCAGTCGACTGATTGCCGAGAAATGCAACAGTGCGTTCCTCAAAACGGTCAATTTCATAGGAGACCATTCCGAGGCCTGCAATCAATTGCACGCCGCAAATCAATACGACGATCAGCCAGCGGTTCCGAAGATTCATAATTCCAACACTCGATTTAGAAATTTGCTTTCCAAAATTTCAGATAAGTTTGAATTCGAGTTGAGCGTACATCGGTGCCGTTAAACGCAACTCCTTATACGATGGTCAACCGATTGGTTGCCTCGTAATTTGCAAACTAGACTTGCTGCGAAGAGTGCGTGATGCAAAATAAAGTCTAGGTCGAACTTGTACCTGAACCGAACTATTCGCGAACAATTGACGATTTAACTTTTGCTAACCGAGAAAACCGGCACAAACGTCATAAATGGGTCGCATCCGAACGCGAACACATCGATCACATGCAGTTAAAAGGCTGGAACCAATGAAATTGGCCATTTGTAATGAATTGTTTGAGGATTGGCCAATGGAAAAAACGTGTGACGTCATTGCCGAGCTGGGTTACTCAGGAATTGAGCTTGCGCCCTTCACGTTAGGCGATACGCCAACCTCGGTCGGTGTCGACAAGCGGAAGGCGATCGTGGAAACATGCGCCAGGTTCGACATTTCCATCATCGGATTGCATTGGCTGCTCGCGAAGACAACTGGTTTGCATTTGACCACGGATGATTCTTCAACTAGAAAGCGCACGACCCAATACTTGATGGACCTAATAGACCTTTGCGGGGATCTGCACGGTAACATTATGGTCTTTGGCTCACCCCTGCAACGCACGATTGGCTCCATCAGCCGCGCCGTGGCGAATCAACGGGCGAGGGAGGTATTAATACCTTTAGAGCCACTACTAGTCGAAAAGGGCGTCCATTTGGCGTTGGAACCCCTTGGCCCCGAAGAAACCGATTACTGGAATACGGCAGATGAAACCATGCAATTCATTGACAACCTTGGCATGGCCAACGTTGGCCTGCATTTGGATGTAAAAGCCATGTCCACCGAACAAAAACCGTTCGCTGACATCATCGAATCATCACGGAAACACCTGATTCATTTTCACTTGAATGATCCGAATCGGCTGGGACCAGGCATGGGTGACGTCGATTACTGTGAAGTTATTCCCACACTTCAAAAAATCAATTATGACGGTTGGTTAAGCGTCGAGGTTTTCGATTTCAGTCCTGGCCCAACAACCATCGCTCGACAGAGTGCCGAATATATGGCACGTTGGCTTGACTGATAATGTCCGTGAGGAATTTCGAGTATTTGCCCAACCAACTTACTGGCCCAGTTTTTGGAGCCGAATGTCCTTGAATTGAACCTTCATGGCCGGGCCAACATGAATTTGCAAAGCCAGGATTCCGGACTTGGCCGCTTTCTCAGCCTGCTCGTCAATCAAATCAACTGTTTGGAAACCATTGATGGACTGCGTGATGTGATTTCCTTCCGCGCGAATCACATAGTCACACCATTCTCCCTCGTCGACCCCTTTCGCGAACTCCTCCAAATCACAGGTCTCACCCTGTGCCGATTTATTGCCCACGGCGTCGATCAACACCTTTTGTCCTCGCTCTACGAGAATGCCACGTCCTTGTTCTTCGTACAGAATTCCGGTGTAGCGTTTGTTGGAATCGATGTCGGCTTGATAGCCGCTAACATGATGTTCACCGAGATCTTTACTTCTGAATTGAATCCCGGAATTCCCACCAACGATTCGAAACTTCAATTGAAGCTCGAAATCAGAAACCTCTCCGTCCCAAATCAAGAAACTATTTTTTTTCAATTTCGTGTCGTCCGTGGTTGAACCGGTGATCGCACCATCTTCGACCGACCAAAGTTCATCCATTCCACTCCAACCGTTCAGCGATTCTCCATCAAACAATTCAGCCCAATCGGCGTCTTGCGTTTCAATCCCATTCGCTGGATCCTGGGCGAACGCAGATAAATGCAAAAATGCTAGTGCAAAAACCAAAACGGCAATCGAGAGGTGTTTCATTTTTTCACTCGTGTTCAAGGCCATCACATATCCAATACCCGTCATTCTATTCCATCCCATCTCGAATCGCAAAACTTCTCAAATCCCGGCAACAAAAAAAGCCTCCTGAAATCAGGAGGCTTATCGCGATTAACAAATCTCAAGCGAAGACTTACTTGCTGCTAAGCTGATTGTTTTGGCGAACGAGCCGAATGGCCGTTTGAAGTGCGGTGTCCGATTCGTTTGAATTTTGGCCGTCTACTGCCGGTTTGGCGACCGTCTGAATCGCGACGTCAGGTTTCACGCCAACTTGATTCACGGAATTACCACTTGGTCCATAAAATTTGGCTGTTGTTAATCGAACTCCACCGCCAGAGATGTTCAGAGGAAAAATTCCTTGAACGCTTCCTTTGCCGTAACTCTGTGTACCAACAATTGTGCCGCGTTGGTGTTCGCGAATGGCAGCAGCCAGGATTTCGCTGGCACTGGCCGAGTTTTCGTCAACCAGAATTGCAACCGGCATCCGCCAAGTTCCCGCCAACTGTGCACGGTGAGTAAAATCCTCGAGTGGGTTGCGTCCCTTGGTTGCAACAATCACGCCACTCCCAACAAATCGGTCAGCGATTTCGACGGAAGCGGTCAGCAATCCGCCTGGGTTCCCACGCAGGTCGATAATCAACGACCTCATTCCTTGTCGTTGCAGCTGCCACAACGCTGCATCAAAATCCCGAACAGTCGTCTTTTGGAAATTGGTTAGGCGAATGTAGCCAACACCATTCAGTTCATCGACCATCGCCACGCCGTCGACGCTGGGAATCTCGACGCGACGACGTTGCAACAAAAGTGTTCTTGGTTGATCGTTTCCTCGCACAAACGCAACTCGAACATAGCTGCCTTCTTCGCCACGCAACAGGTCGGCCACTTTTTCGCTACCAAACTCCTGCACTGAACTGGAATCAACAGCAATGATATGGTCGCCAGCCCGCAGACCACCTTTTTCAGCAGGACCACCTGGAATAACACTTACCAATTCCAACGTTTCCGAAAGCGTCTTCAATTCGACGCCCAATCCGACGAAGTTGCCCTCGATCTGAGACATGGTTTCAGCATATTGATTGTCCGAAAGGAAAGCGGAATAAGGATCCAGAGCAGAGATAGCGCCGCAGATAAACTCGAAATAGGTTGCCGAAGGTTGAAGGTTAATCGACTTTTTCAACTCGCTTGCGGCATGACTGGCAACCCAATTGGCATCGCTGCGTTGACGAACCGACGTATTTCGAAGCGAATCAGCCAGTTTTGTGAAAGCCGCGGCAATGCCATCAAGCGATTGTCCCTGCAAGTGACTTGAACGAAATTCTTCTGACTCCAGTGCAACCTTGAGGCTGGTGAGGCCAAACTGTGCAATCTGGTGCCAGTCAGGTTCGTCTACGTAGTAGGCTTGAACTTTCAAAAGAACTTCAGAGTATATGCCTTCTGCAATTCGGGCATCCGTTCGTTTGACTTGGTCAACGAAACTGCTGTCGGCATTGCGGCGTCCCAAATCGTAATGGATGCGTGCCAAATTTCGCCGTTTCAGCAACGACTGGTCGTTGGGGCTGGTTTTCAGAGCTTGCTGATACAAGCTCAGCGCATCAGCCCACATGCCTTGTTGTTCGTACTCCTGTCCTCGGAGAACGATTTGCTCAGCGACATTTGTCGCTGTCAAGGTAGATTTGAGTGAAGCGTCCTGACCGACCGCTGGCTGAGCTATCAGCGCCAGTCCAGAGAGCAACGCGCCACAACAGAATTTTTTCAAATTGACCAAAATCATCTTCCGGTGTCGTATTTCCATAATCACTACCATCCGTTTGGGCGATTGGCATTCGTCCTGGATTTGAATTTCGTTGGAGCGAAATCGCAGAACGTCAACCAATCTGATTTCAGGAAGAAGCTGCCCCTGTTTGCATGCGATGCCTATGAACGCATGGGGCCACACTGTGCAGGCGTAGAACAATAAATCATGATTTTGCTGCGGTCAAAAAAATCGAATCGATTTTCGACCGCGTTATCCTCACAACGAGTCAGATTTACCAACGACCTGATTGTCGTAGGGGTGACGGTGACTTTTTCGTTCCGCCACGGGTTGCGAGGTGCGTCCAGGCAGCAATGATACGAAACGGTTTGGATTTGGGTTCACGGATTTTGTCGCCCAGTAGAGCCTATGGATTTCGGCCCGCGGTCGCAGTAAAACCAGGCCCGATTTTCCGAAATGTTCGTTGATTTCGGATCGGTTTACGTGATCGGACAAATACCGAATTCCATGATGGGCCTCCCGATCCCACCGTTCCCCAATACCGGGAGGCCTGCCTTTTCCAAATGTGCGTCGAAACTGCCCGCCCGTCGGTGCAACGTCCTTTGAACATGGGCCATGAACGAAAGAAGAACATTACTCAGCAAGCAATTTCCTAAACTACACGTAATCTGCCGCCATTGGGGTGGCGTCCATAACTGGGAAATGCATCGCGGGAATGGCCGATTTTCCGCGTCGTCGTTTGGTTTTTGTTTGAGCCCATTCTTTGGTCAAGGCTTCGAAAACAGAAGGGGTTTCGTAGCGTGCAAACCGCTTGCCCTCTGCGATTGGTCCAATCAGGCCTCGAAAAACGGGATATCCTCGAAGTGACAATTCAGTGTTGCAATCGTCAATACCTGCCTGGTCGTAGAGTGGCGCGACGTCATCCAAGCACTCAAAGTCTTTGACTCTCAGTGAGCCGTCAGTTTCTCGGGATACAATACGAATAGTCTTTTCAGCTAACATGGCGCTTCCTGTGTCAATGGGATTCGAAACCAAAACTGGTTGAGTTCAACCCCGAATCTCCATCTTCTGGGGAAACGCTCCTTCGCTACCTTGAACTCTGAAGTATGTTATCGGCCTACATCTTTCCTGATCGGAAAATATTCTCACGTAGTGCGATAACTGAAACATCCGATACGTCCTGATCCGCACGGCATTTCCTGCAAACTCAAATAGTGCGATTTTGTGTCCGGTTCTGCAGGCATTGATGATTATGTGCGAAACGGCCCAACGCGCATCGGCCAAGCTATCCTGGCCTGACAATGCAGGGGATCTGCCTGAAGGTCGCACGCTCAGGAAAAAGAGACGTTCGTCTTATCGCAACGTTCTACAAGACAAACATCACGACCATTGCAACGAATCCCGCCAACGCAATGAAAAGAATCGCAGCCAGCGTTTGGATTCGTTTTGTGTGAAACCCTCGAGTTGCGTGATTCAAACGAAACGAAACGAACGCGATGGTAACCAGCCCCACAGCGCTGCCGATTGCAAGCGCTACTTCCGCCAATCGCTGAATCGTGGCAAGGTCTTTGTTGACTTGCTCAAACCGCTCCAGCGTTGTGGATGAAAAATCCAACTCTGCAAAACCTTTGAACGATTCAAGCGATTTCATTTTCAACTCGCTTGCTGCGGCGACTAGATCTGGATCATGGTAGGGTCGTACACTGAAATGTTCTTCAAATCGAACAAATTCAAGTGACGGGAAATGGCTAAGTATTCGCGAGGCATCTTCCTTCTCGTACACCTGAGACAGGTACGTTAACGTCACGTCGCGAATCATACGTTCCAGTTCTCTTGTGGCTTCATCCTCAGATCGCTGGACCTCTGTGCAAACAGTAATGGATTGCGGCAATCTTTTCTCTCGTTCCGTCGCCTCATCCCACCATTCTGGAATCGCCCGATTGTGGTTGAGGTCCGTTTCGTCGGACTCGTTTTGCCCCTGATGAGCAAGCGATGTATTCGCAACCAAAGTGACTATCGAAAATAGCACTTTCAATCCGAGCATGCTCAACTTTAAAACACCTTCTCTCATTTCGCCTTCGAATCTTAATTGATCAGGCCGCAACTGCTTCAGAATCACGTACTGAAATCAAAGGAGCTGCAAGTTGCGTCGACAATGCAACAACAATCGCGAACATACCAAAAAGAATTGGATTCAGATTCAATGTGGTTCCGATCACCACGGCAAGTACCCATTGCAGGCCAACTTTCCATAGACCGAATCGATTTTTGCGAGTGGGATCGGCCAACAACCAAATCCGCGAGATTCCAAACCAGACGGCAAAGAAAACGGCGAAAGCCGCTAACTGAGAAAGTCCTTTGATCTGAGGAACGCCGTTCACGACCATATCGCTATCGACTGCAAACGATTCCACAGCCAAAAATTGCCCTACAAAATAGCTTGCAACTCCAACAGCACACCCCAAGCTGATTAGAACCATACGCCGCGTCCAATGATCCCCATCACGGTGCTCCCAAGACTTATTTGCTGACAGGATCATCCAACTTGCCAAAATACTGCTTGAAACCATCCACACATATTGTTTCCAGGCTTCAAGACCCGGACTCAACAATGAGCCTCCGACTGCCAGCGCGATCAAGCTGAACACACCGCATGAAATGGCGGCGATCACCATCGAACCCAAGGCATCAGTAATTCTGTCCGAAATCGGACGCGACGCCAAAAACTGCCGAAGCTGATCAGCTCGCTGGGGCCTTAAGGGCAGGTTGGTCTCATATGTTCGAGCGTCGTGATCCGCCGGAACAAACCAGCTCCATACCGTATAGTACAGTAGGTAGATAAAACCTAAGCCTAGCGCCATCAACAACAGCCAACTGGAGTTGATAATAACGACGATTGCGCCAATCACTGACAAAGTGACTTTCACTGGAACAGACATCTCTGATCGGTTCCACCATGACAGAGCGTAGCCGATTCCGCCTTTGAAAGCTCTGGCAATTGGCTCTTCATTCCCGCGAACAGAACTAGTGGTGCCATCGTTCGACGCTCGCGATTGCCCATCATAAATATTGCCAAAGCGAACCGGCTCGATTCCTTGCTGCATACGGCCAGCCAAACTCCCAACCGAATTTCCAACCTGCACGACCTCAACCTCGTCGTCACCGATGTACAAAATGTCGGGATTCGGGTGTTCATTGATTGTGGTTGTGGCCGGCGGCAAGGGACTAGAGTGAAAACTCATTGGCCGTGATGCCGAGTTGAATACTCGAGAACTTTCTTCAGACCATGGCAATTCCGACAGAAACGAAGGCACGTCTTTGAATCGTTTCTCTGGATCTTTTGCCAAGGCACCAGTGATTCCGGAATGAAATTCGGTCGGCACGCGGGTCAAATCCGGGTCAGCGGTCAAATGCTTCATGATGATTTCCTGAGCACTTTCGCCTTCAAATGGCAATTCACCACTCAGCAATTCATATAGAATCACCCCCAATGCGTAGACATCAATTTCCTTGCCGTAAATCCCCTTGCCAATTTCGGGAGCCATATAGTGGAACGTACCGACGGCTTCCGTCTGACCACTACGTTTACTACAAGAAATGAATTTCGACAAACCGTAATCGCCAATCTTGACAACCTGCTGGTCTTGATCAAAGAAGATATTTCCCGGCTTCAAGTCACGATGAACGATGCCATTATTGTGAAGGTAGTGAACGCCGGCCAATATCGAAAGGAACCAATCCTTGGCTTCCTCAATTGGCATGCCAGACGGAAAGTCAGCAAGCCGAGTTCGCAAACAGTAGCCAGGGACATATTCCATGACCACCCAGCTTTCTCCCAAGTCATTGGACTTGATATCCCAAAGCCCGATCAAGTTTACGTGTTTCAGATTTAGACACTGACGGACTCCACGCAACTCGACGTCGAGATTTCGTTGAATGCGTTTGATGGCAACTTCTTTGCCCGCTTCGCTAACTGCAAAATACACCTCACCAAAGCCACCGATACCGATGCCACGTTTAATCGTATAGCCTTCCAGCGGCTGGGAACCACTGGGATAGGTGAACCGCAAGGCACGTCGGTTTCCATTCATTGTGGGCTGTTGGTTATTCATCAAACAATCTCAACGAAATGAACGCTATATTCAAAAAACCAAGCCAGTACCGGTAACACAACAGACAATTTGCAACGATCTGTACATTCTACCCGTTTACATTCGTGGAGCTAATTCGTTTTCCTCGTCAATCGGAACAAATCAGCGGTTTACCAATTTTTTCGTTGTCTCAAATTGAATGGCCAGATCGCGCGACGTCAGCCGACTTTCCGTTGACAACGGGACCGGCCCCCGGGTCAACCTGCCATCAATTGCAAACTCGTTTGGCGACTCAATGCAAACCGAATTTTTACCTTTACGGATTTCAAACTGCTCGGAAACGCCCGGTATTCTGATATCACACAACCTCGAGTTACCGATTGTCAAAACATCACGTACCAATAGGATTTGATCACACCCGAACCAAGTGCGATTTCCGTGTTCTAGCGACAGCCTTGCGGCCCCACCATATTCTGGCAATTCAACCAAAAACCGAGTATTGCCTGCTCCCAATGAAACTCGGTCGCCGTCCTTCAGATTCGCCTGTTTGACATTCAGTCTCCTCGCGTTGATCCAGACGTCTCCTTCTGGCAGTATCTGTAATCCCTGGGAATCGAAAGCGAGCCTGGCGTGATAACGAAACAGGTCACCTTGCAACGGAATCTGACAACGCGGTTCTGCGACGTGTTTTCCAATCCAGTTTTCTGCTGCGAAACAAATCAAATAACTACCGACCCCATCAATCCACATCATTACAGAAGAGGTAGACATTCCTCGAGAATTCGTTTCGGAATTGGAAAGCAATTTTTCCTGCACGGTCAATCCGTTCGGTCCACTCCAAACCGGCTGTCGAATTGGCGTTCTAGCTCGAGTTCCATTCATTTGATTCCGTATTCGTTCGATCGCGGCAGATACGAATAACAATTCCGGCTTTCGTTGGATGGCAAGCAAGTATCTTGCTTCCGCAGATTCAAGCTGTCCCGCTTCTGCCAACTGATTTGCATTAGCGATAGCTCGAGTCACCTCGAAAAGTCCATCAACTCGCCAATCAAGCGCATTGATTTCAGACAATTGCCCCAGAATCGAATACGCCGAATCGACATTTCCAACACGCAACTTCTGCTCGGCCTCGTGAATTGAATGGTCAACCAGCTGACGCCAACATTCGTGAATTGTGTCTAACTGCTTTGCGTTCGCAAGTTTCCTGGTCAGTTGCCACAGTTCATGAGAATTCGCAAACTGCGCATTCCGCCATTCACGACCCACTTGCTTCATGAGAGGCCGAACAAGCCACTTTCCAACTCTTCGCCCAGCCTTGGTTGATTTCACCGTTGGATGCGACGCAACTTCAGCGGCACGTCGCCAATCTCTTGCGACGAGAGCTTTGAAAATTGCCAACCATTGATCGCGAAGCGTCATTCGTCCATCCCGATTTACAAAAACGGGAGCCGACATTTTGCGGCTCCCGTGTTCAGCGCCAAGCTTTCGACAACCTGGTTTGTGTTGATCGAAAGCTCAAACTTACTTGCAACAAAACATTAGTTGGAAACTACCAAGTCGGAAGTCTCATCTCCGTTGCCAAAGTACGAGTCGATTTCTGAACCGATATCTTTGCCAACCCACTCAGAATCTGCTGACACAGGAATTTCGCCCAAGTACTGTGGAGCAAGTGCCAACATCTCTTCTTCAGCGTCAATCTTTGCACTGATCTCATCAATCATTTTCTGAGTTCGCGCCAACTGGCTATCGTCCAAGTTGATAGAACTTGCCGTCTTTGCAACATCGACCATTCGTTCTCGTGCATTCAAATTTTCGACCTGAACTTCCAGTTCCCGTTGCAACGATTGAGCTTGCTCCAGTTTGGCCATTGCTGCGTCCAAAGCCTTGTGACGCATGTCGAGAATTTGCTCAGTTTTATCAACTGTTTGTTTTGCAGTCTTGAACACGGAAAACCGGTGTTTCAGATCCTCTTCGACACGACTGTTCGAATAGGCTTTACCATTGGTTGCAACGTAAACTTCGTCACCTGAAGTCAAGTGTTGACGCAATGCCAGAATTTCATCCTGCTTCTTGCCCAATGAAGTTGTTTGCGAATCAAGTTCTCTTTCAAGACGCTTGATTTCAGCTTTCTCTTTGGCAATTTGCCAAATCATGTTTTTGATTTCAGGATTGATTTTTTCAAGCTGCTCTTTCGCGGCATCAATCTGAAAACTTAAGGGAACGCTTTGTTGGGCTGCCTGACGGGCTTTATTGAATGCCGTATGAGCATAAGGTACCAAACGACCGCCGAACAACAGGCCTCCGACCAGAACAGCGCCCAGACCAATCAAGGCTACTTTCTTTAACATTTCACGTTTCTCCAAAAAATCGTTGAACTACCAGGGGACGGTGGTCATCGTCTTGCCTGCACAGGAGAAAATTCGTGGCATCGATATTTTTATTGCCAAATTTCGATCAAATTTTTTTGGTGAATTTTGGCTGGTTGATAAAAAAAAGGGCTGGAGTTCAATTGAACACCAGCCCCGAATAGCATTATTTAGTGCCATAGCCCAGAAGGCCAAAACGCCGAAGTCAACAGCCTATTCGATAGCTGCTGTGGCCGAGTCATTCGTATTGACTGAACCGTCTTCTGCTTGACCTGGCTTATTCTTGACTTCTTGTTGGTTGATTTCGCCCTTTGCAGGTGGCTTGCTACAGGCAGCCAAGCTTACAAAAAGCCCGCACAAAGCGATCAACGACAGAACCTTTTTCATTTCACTCTCCAAAACGGAATCGATAATAAACTTGCAAAACCCTACTAGCAAAAAGCATTGCATTTCATGGTATACGTTGACGCAAATCCAAACAACCAGGTTCCCGAATTTACTCAACAACAATGTAAACAAAAAAACCCAACCACATCAATTGACGCAGTTGGGTCTGAATTCTATCCAAGAGCCCTTACGAGCCCACACACAAACTTAGAAGTCCATGTTCAGTTCGAAAACGCCGTCGTTCTCACCGAACAGAGCGTACAGGGTTTCCCAGTCAGCTGTACGAGGTACCAAGTGTACCGAACCGTCAGCGAAAGTGAAGTTAACACCAGTTGGGTGAGGACCACCGAAACCAACTACGTGTGAGAACTTCTTGTTACCCAAGATACCGTTACGAGGATCGTTTCCGCCTGGGTGCTCATAAGTAGCAGCACTGTTCAAAGCAGGAACTTTCTTCCAAGGCACCAAGCTTCGACCGCGAGTCAAACCGCCACCGAACCAAGTTGAAACTTCTTGACGATAGTGTGCACCAGAAGTCAAGTCTTGAAGAACAACACCATAGTTTTCACCGTGCATGATCGTGTTCGAAGTTCCGTCTGGAATAGTTTCCAGAGCACGCTTCTCACGAGGACCCATGCCACAGATGTATGGTCCCAGTTCGTTACCTTCCCGGTTACGACCACCAGAACAAGCACCAGCACACGCAGTGTAGTTAGTACGACCGATTTCGTTCGCACCGTCTACAGCGTTAGCACCTGGCCACCACCACATAACACGACCGATTGAGTCGGAAGCGATATCAGATGGAGTTCCAGAAACATAAACTGGAGCGGTTGCAAATGTTGCTCGTGTAGCTGTTTCGTTAGCTACGTCCGATGGGCAAACAAAGTGATCAGGCTCTGCGTAAACAGTGTCCCAAAACTCATTCAAGCCAGCCCAAGAGTTGTAACCACCAGGAAAACGCTGAGTAACACCGTCTGCCATCAAATAAGTCGTTGCATCGTTGTAATAATCAAAGAAGAACGGCTCAAGCTTTTGATACAGATTGTTCATTTCCATGAACGGAAGAACCATCGAGATCGAAGAAGTGTTTTGGTTAACTTCCCACGAGTCAGGATTGTTTGGGTCGCCACTGATGTAATCAGTCCAAGCAACAGCACCCGATGGGCTCAACGATCCTGGTGGAAGTCGCTTGTAGCCATCATGGTAGGTGTGAGCTGCCAAAGTGATTTGGCGAATTCGGTTTGAACAGTCAGTTCGACGAGCAGCCTCGCGAACCTGTTGAACTGCAGGCAACAACATGCCGATCAAGATACCGATAATTGCAATAACTACCAGCAGTTCGATGAGGGTAAAACCCTTACGAGAATTTGACATAAGCAAAAACTCCATAGAAAAAAAGAAAAACGAATTGAACGCTAAATATTTAACAGCAACCGCTGCATAAATTCAAATTTTAGATGAGTCGTGGCGATTCAATTGCTTGAAAAGTTTTCTTCTGCATCCGCACATGATGCATGATAGACAAATCGTCTCAACCATCAAGGGAAAAAGTGAAAAAATATTAAAAATCTGCGAAACTATGGGAATCATGGCGACCCTAGCCCACTCTTTGGTGGTTTTAACCGCCATCTCGGCCATTTTTAAGCAATCTTAATGCTTCTTTCGACTAACGTCGCAAGCCTCCAAATTGACTTGTTTGCCAGCGTGACTCCTCGAATAATCGGTAGTCGCTCAAATTCTTATCGGAACCAACGCTTGCGAACTCGGAGAAACGAATATCACAAAGCCTACAACAAGAATCCCGGAATCTGGCCCTTGGATTGGATTTTTTCTGGAAAAACACCACCAAAAACGTGGCTGGATGAACCTACTCATGGAATTCAGCTCAAACTCACCCCAATCCTCAATCCAAATTCGTGGTGAAGGTACGGACTATGTCGGCAGCTGGACACTTACTGGCAAATTCGATCCCCAAGACAGTATTGCCAGTTGGAAAAAATCGTACCTTCAGAAACATCGCGTCGACTATTCGGGCTTGTACTCAAACACCATCGGAATCTCGGGAAAATGGCAGATTTCGGGAATTCTCACCGGCGCCTTCCACATTTGGCCAGCAAGCTGGGGACATTGGCAGCAACGTTACCTGGAACAGGACCTTTCCGGAACGCCAGCAATGCTGCAGTTAAATTAAAAAGGCGAAACCATTGAGCCACGAACTTCTGTTTTTATACAAATCCTCGCTCTCGCAATCCGGCTAGAAACGACTTTGGAGTCTATCCAGCGCCGATTCATAAAGCTGCATTCTCAAAAACCAAAATGTCCAGTGACAGCATTCCTGATAAGTTGAGCCGTCAAGCCGCAATGAACGATTTTCTAAAAAAACTAGAATCAAACTCGTTACCCCTTAACTTTGCGGACGAAATTACCTAAAATCCGCGACTCGCTTCGCGGCGAAACAGTGTGAAAAGAGGAAAAAATGTCTGCAAAAATGAAGACCCACAAAGGGGTCAAAAAACGAATTCGCCTTTCTGCAAATGGCAAGGCGAAGCACCGTCCGTGTGGCACGAGCCACCGAAACGTCCGTGTGAGCGCAAAACGAAGCCGTAACATGCGAGGTAACTCAGTTATTGCTGAGTGCATGACACCCAAGATCAAATTGGCTTTGGGGAAATATAGCAACTAGCCTTTGGCTGGCCTGCCTCGACATGGTAATGGTCACTTCGTTGACACAGCGGTCCGCGCTGCCGCGTTGCTTTTGCGATTTAGCATAAGGCGACAAATAAATCGCTGTAATTTTTACGAAATTGGTGTTTGCGTTCGCCCCCGTCAATTCACGCAACCATTGGTTCGTTCCAATTGCATAGTCGCTTCCCAAGGCTATATACGTCTTGGACTTGGCGCCGGAAATACGGGAGTCAATTTCAGATTCCGTATTTTTCGTCTTTCGAGTGGCGATTCAACGCCGGCAATGTTTGCTGGGGCCATTTTCGAAATTGATACATTAAGGAATTTGAATCATGCGTACAGTTAAAGGTGCAGCACGCACCAAATCAAAACGAAGATTATTTAAGCGAGCCAAGGGTTATGTCGGTGGCCGAAGCAGCCTTTTCCGAACTGCCAAAGAAACACTGGTTCGTGCTGGTGTTTATGCCATGCGAGACCGTCGTGCAAAACGACGTTCATTCCGCCAGCTGTGGATAACCCGATTGAGCGCAGCCTGCCGCATGCATGACATTTCCTATAGCCAATTTATTGATGGATTGACCAAGGCCAATATCGAACTTGATCGAAAATCCCTATCGGACATCGCGATTGCTGACCCAGCTGGCTTTGAGCAAATTGTGAACCTTGTCAAAGGCGCGATCGCAAAGTAGCTGCCGGCAAACAAAAGAAAAGAACAACCACGGCCCGCAGAATTTACTTGCGGGCCGTATTTTTTTGCCTCGGCAGTCAAAACAATGGACTATTTGATCGTCAACGCTTCATTTGCGGCCGCAACACTGTTTCAGATTCCGAGTCCATTTCGTTAAAATGTGTTGGCGAGATGTGGCAGCATTATTCGCTGCCGACTTGTGTCCTGTCGTTTGGTTTTGTCGCAATCTAAAGTGCCATAAATATGAGTTCCAGTAATCTGCTTTCGATCAATGACTTTGTCGCTGAATTGGACCAACTCCTTGAGGCGGCCAAGGCTGCGTTTGAAGCAAGCGACAACCTCGAAGCGATGGAAGAGGCACGCGTTGAATTCCTGGGTGCAAAAAGCGGGCGGCTCAAGTCGGTTCAAAAACAGCTTGGCCAAATCCCTGGGCCCGACAAACCCGTTGCAGGACAAAATCTGAATCGTGTTAAAACGGCAATTCAGGACGCTTTCGATGCAGCGAAAGAACGATTGTCATCGGCGTCCTACCGCGGCACTGCCGATCCCCAGTTCGATCGAACCCTGGCGGTCAAAAAACAACGCGTCGGACGAATCCACCCAATCACCCAGACCATCAACGAACTCGTTGACATCATGGGACGACTTGGCTTCAGCGCGGAATTCGGCCCTGAAGTCGAAGATGAACGACACAATTTCGAAGCCCTGAATATTCCGGCCGATCATCCCGCTCGAGATCCGCTGGAAAATTTCTACCTTTCCGTCGCGGAGCAAAATGCAGGGCATGCTCTACTACGCAGTCAAACCAGCACGGTCCAGATTCGCGTGATGGAAAATCGCCAACCGCCGATTCGCATCATTTCACTGGGGCGCGTGTATCGTCCCGACACCGCCGACCCCACGCACTACCCGATGTTCCATCAAATGGAAGGCTTGATGGTCGACAAGAACGTAACCCTTGCGACACTCAAAACCGTTTTGCAACTGTTTGCAACGAACTACCTCGGCTCTTCGGTCCGCATTCGCATTCGACCTTCGTTTTTCCCGTTCACCGAGCCAAGCGTCGAGGCGGATTACTTTTGGAACGGGCGTTGGGTCGAGTTCGGCGGCCGGAATCGTTGATCCCAATGTCTTCCGTGCCGTTGGCTATGATCCCGATGTCTACACGGGATTTGCATTCGGTCTGGGCGTCGAACGCCTGTGCATGATCCGCCACGGCATTACCGACATTCGAGATATGTACACCAATGACGTACGGTTTTTGCGACAGTTTTAATAGCACAAGGCAACGGGCAACTCTGGCTCCCTCGATCAGCCTAGATGCGACACAAGCGAACCAACTCGTTTACATTAACACATTCTGTTTTCCGACTTAGAAATCAAAAATGGACGTATCCTGGAACTGGCTACAACAATATGTCGACATCACGGGCGAGATGGACCAAGTCGTTGATCGCCTGACCATGTCGGGGCTCAATCACGAATCGACGGAGGCGGTTGGCGGAGACTACTGCATTGATCTGGAGGTCACCAGCAATCGAGGTGATTGTCTGGGACACATTGGTGTCGCACGAGAGATCGCGACTTTATTTGAATGGACGTTGAAGATTCCAGCAGCAGATCCGAAAACCAACGGTGACGACGTTAACTCGCATGTCAACGTCGCCATCGAGTGCCCCGAGTTATGCACTCGTTACACAGCACGTTTGATTCGCGGCGTCAAAATTGGCCCAAGCCCAAAGTGGTTGTTGGAACGCCTGCAGACGATCGGCATCGAATCCGTCAACAATGTAGTCGACGTTTCCAACTACGTGATGATGGAATGCGGCCAGCCGTTACACACATTTGATTTTGGAAGTCTCGCCGATAGCAAGATCATCGTTCGCGAGGCTAATGAAGGGGAGACCCTGGAGGCGATCAACCACCTGAACTACGAATTGTCACCTGGAATGTGCATCATTGGCGATGGTGCGAAACCTGTGGGCATCGGCGGTGTCATGGGTGGAGCTGGAACCGAAATCTCCGACAACACGAAAGACGTCCTGATCGAAGCTGCCTGGTTCTCCCCCGCATCGATTCGTTCCACCGCTCGAAAACTTAACCTGCATAGTGACTCCTCATTTCGATTCGAACGCAATGTCGATCTGGCTGGCATCGATTGGGCCAGCCGACGCTGTGCGGAACTGATCTTGGAAGTTGCTGGCGGCGAACTTTTGAACGGAGTCGTTGATGTCGGCCAATCCGCTTCCGCAAGAGAGCCCGTCACATTGCGTCCCAAACAAATTTCTCGAATCCTGGGCATCGATATTCCGGAAGCGTTTTCGAAAAAGACGCTGGTCAGCCTTGGACTGGAATTGACCAAAGAATCTTCGGACACCTGGCAATTCACACCACCATCTTGGCGAAAGGATCTCAGCCGAGAAATCGACTTGATCGAGGAAGTCGGCCGCATCTACGGGTACGAAAATGTTCCCGACAACGTGACCGTTCCGATGTCCGCTTCGCATCGTTCGAAGACTCACCGCATCCTCGACCGCGTGCATTCCGTGATGTTGGCATCAGGGTTTGACGAAGCGATGTGCCCGAGTCTGCTGCCTCAGGTCTGGGCCGATTCCTGTTCGCCTTGGTCGGATTTACCGCCACTCGTTGCCGACCAACCGATGTTGGGGGTGTTGGAAAAAGGTTCGCAAAACGTGGGTGCAGTCAATTGCCTGCGACGAACGTTGATCCCCAGTCTGCTCGAAGCCAAACGAATCAACGATTACCGCTCCAACGATTCGGTGAATCTGTTTGAAACAGCCAACATCTATCTGGCGAACAAATCGGGGCTTCCCTCAGAGCCGTTGATGCTGGGGATGGTCAGCGAGCAGGACTTCCATGCCGTCAAAGCAGTTGTTGAGGCGACAATCCGCGAAATCAATCCCTCATTGGTCCCATCGTTTGTCGAATGCGAACTGAATGTTCTGGATGTGTCACAAAATGCCTGGATTGAAGTGGACGGCGAGCGAGTAGGCGTGATCGGTGCGGTTGCCCCTGGGGCACTCAAGGACTTTGGCCTTCGCCAACAAGCGACCGTTGCGGAACTCCGGCTCGACAAACTGGGGGAATTGCTTCATGAAGTTCACAGCCACCAGGCGATCAGCGGATTCCCCGCAGTCAGTCGCGATTTCAATTTTGTTGTCGACGAAGCCGTGGCCTGGGACCGCCTGGAATCGACCGTTCGCAGCCATGCCGGCGAATTGCTTGAATCGATCGCGTTTCGTGAGATTTTCCGCAACGAGCAGAAAGACGGTCCGGGGAAAAAACGAGTTCTGCTTTCGATCCAACTGCGCAGTTTCGAAAACACACTGAGTAGCGACGACGTAGAACAAGTGAGCAAGCGAGTGATCAGTAGTTGCCAATCGGAATTGGGAGCAACGCTCGCGTCCTGAACGATTGCGACCTGAACCCCAATGGCGACTCGATTGATTTACCTGACCGCTGGTGCTGGCGGGATGTATTGCGGCAGTTGCCTTCATGACAACGCGCTCGCCAAGGCCATGGCTCGTGCGGGCTGGGACGTTCAGCTCGTTCCGTTCTACACGCCCATCCGCACAGATGAATCAGACGTCAGCGTCGATCGTATTTTCTTTGGTGGGATCAACGTCTATCTGCAACAGAAAATCCCCTTGTTCCGCCACCTTCCCAAATGGCTGGACGGCTTTCTCGACAATCCGCGATTCATTCGCCGCGTGACATCCAAAGCGATCGAGACCGACGCCTCGACTTTGGGAGATATGGCGCTTTCGATGCTGCGAGGTGAAAAGGGAAACCAGCGTAAGGAAGTTAAACGAGTCGTTGACTGGCTGGCCGATGAAAATCCAGACATCATCCTCAGTTCGAATCTGTTGATCACTGGATTTGCACCGACGCTCAAACGCATCGCCAATATTCCGATCGTCGTGACACTGCAAGGTGACGACGTGTTTCTTAATCAATTGCCCGAGAAGGACCGCGCGGCCTGTCTGGCTCAGATCCGCGAGAACAACCAGTCAATCGACTTTTTCCTGACGCATAGCGAAGCGTTCCGGCAACAAATGTCTCGGTATTTTGACATTCCACTCGAACGCATCGTTGTAACGCCCCTTGGGATCGACACCCATGACTTCCGCAACCTGACGCTGACGACTCGGAGCCAGTCGCAACTGCGGAGGATCGGGTATTTCGCGCGTCTCGCACCGGAGAAGGGGCTTCATCACTTGGTTGAGGCGTTCATTGAGCTCAAACGTGCGCCAGAATATTCGGATGTTCGACTGCGGATTGCCGGATGGCTGAGCCCGGAAATGAATAAGTACGCGGACGAACAGTTTCAACGCCTTCGCGATGCCGGCCTGGAGTCGCAGTTCCAGTACGAAGGTGTCTTGTCGCGCGAAGACAAGCTAAGCTTCCTGCAGGACATCGATTTGTTGTGTGTGCCGACGGAGCACGAGGAACCCAAGGGTCTGTTTGCACTGGAGGCAATGGCATCGGGCACGCCCGTGGTGTTACCCGACAAAGGTGCGTTGACGGAACTAGTCGAACAATCTGGTGGCGGGATCGTGTATTCCGCCCACAACGATGCAAATGAAAATCGCAAGCGATTGGTTAACGCCTTGAAGATTCTACTGGACGACGAAGCGAAACGGAAGGAACTGGGCGCCAACGCACGGCACTTCGTACTGGAGCAACGCGACGAAGTTCACATGGCTCAGAACACGATGGATGCGCTTACGGCGAATATCTCAGGCTTGTGATTTTTGGCGACTAGCGATTGAAGCCGACGGCGAATGCGACGCCGCGGAAGCCGAAGTCGTCGGAAGGAGACGAGGGCGCGCCGCCATTGAGCCAAACTTGGCTTTGATAGGCCAGCCGCGCGTAATAGCTGCGGTTCTCAGCATAGTGGTAGGCGTATTGAATTCCCGTCAAGACATCAAACGTCGTCACCACTTCGTCGATGCCCGTGCGTCGCGAGACAAACGAGCCATTCTGGTTCACAGATTGATCGCGATTGCCCAATAACAGCGAACCCGCTGCAGAAGCCAGCAATTCCAGCTTCGTGTGCCCAACAGGTCGATAGTATTCAATTCCAAAGTAGGGCCCGTAACCGCGGAAGTCTGTGACGTTGTCAAGCGTCGCCAATTGATTCGAAGCGCCATCAAGCAACCGTGCGTGATACTCCTGCGCGATACTTGCATAGCGCATTCCCATCATTCCGTTGATCCGCGAAATCGGTAGCTTCGCTTCCTTGAACACCGCGAACAGAAACGAGTTCACCTCCAAAGCCTGCGAGATTTCCATTTGCTCGCCGGCGTTGGATGTGGCCAAAGTAATCGGCGAACCAAAACCTGCCGCGTCCACCGAGGCAATCGCTTGGTTGATCCCATCGCTCGTCATGAAAATCGGATTTGAGTTATGATCGAATTGGAATAGTTGCAACTCGGCACCGGGACCGTATTTCGATTCGAATCCCAATCGAATACGCGGTGCGGTTTCAAACGCATGATCCGCTTGAAACGATTCACCAAAATTCGGCCCCTGAATTCGCCCCGCAGTGTTGTTGTTGAAATAGGGTCGCATCAACCACGCTTCGCCCATCCCAAAGAATCGCCCCGTCGCAATGATTTCCTTCATTGGCGGATACTGTTTCTTCTTGGTTTCGTATTCGAACTTGTCACCGTTGTCGTACGCAGTGCCTCGACTCAACGGGAAGTCGGATCGAAATCCGCGTTCGTATGGCGATTGCGGTTCAAAGAACGTCGTCGAGCTGCCCATTGTCGGTTGGCGTTTTTCGCCGTAGCCCAACATGGGATCTTGTGTTGGCTCGATGGCTGGTTCGAAAACGCCGGGATCGAGGACTGATCGATACGCAGAGTTTCTCGGAAGTGTTGCCGAAGCCGACGTCGTGTTTCTGTTTTCAGGATTGTCGTGCGGCAATACCGCTGGTTGACCTTCGCCACCGGGAAGCGGGACTTCGGTGGAATTGGGAGGTGGCGTCCAGAATTGCGGTTCCGCTCCCCAATGCGGCGGCGACATGCTGCGAGCTTCTTCCGAGGAACTGCCGCGTGTATCTCCGGGCAAAACGCCGGACTGCGGCGGATAGAAGAATCCACTCCCTTGTGGCATCGCCTGCTGAGCTTGCAGATGAGCTTCACCGCATGCGACCATTGCTAGCACCGCACAGACAACGCTGATGGTTCGGCAAAGGTTCGAACAATGGGTCGAGGGTGTGGGCATGCAACAGATTAACTAATAATCGGTCTCGAATTTTTTCGCGAGCGTGATCCGGAAGTGGGCAAGGTTACGAGCCCCAATTCCTGCATGGCAGCAGGGACTCGTCGCCTCGTCCACTACACGCTTGGATACAGCGTCACGAAAATGCTCCAAGACCCGGTTAGACAACACGACACAACGAAACGGCGAATCCGTTCAATCGTTGTCATCGACAATTGCGTTGCAGGCCCTCGATCCGATACATATTCACATGACGGGTCAACGTAATCGGAAAATCTTAACCCACCCCAGCGAGCTAATTCGTTTGCCCGAGTTCGGCCAAGGCTTCTTTGGCGGCTGCAAGCTGATTTCGATTTTGTTCGAGGCTCGATCGGAATTTTTCAACCACATCTGCTGGGGCTTTACTGACAAATCCTTCGTTGGCCAATTTCGACTCCGTCCCTTTTACCTGCCCCTCCAGCCGAGCAATTTCTTTTTCCAACCGCTCGCGTTCCGCAGCAACATCGATCAAGCCGGTCAGGTCAACGATCACTTCCATTTGCGGAAGTGTCATATTGGCCGACGGCTTCGGCGCTTCGACAGCAGTACCTGCCGATTTCATTTCGGCATTGGCCATTGCGCCAAAGTATACGGCCATTCGCTTTAGCAACGACGCCGAATCGTCCTGACATCGAACAACAAATGAGATCTTGGTTTTCCAATCGATTTTTTGTCTCGCACGGATTTCTCGCGTCGCTCCCAGCACGGCTTGAAACATTTCGAACTGCTGTTCGATCTCGGGTTGCTGCCAAGTTTTGTCCAACGTAGGCCACTCAGCAACGATCAAATGCTCGCTGGGGAACTCCAACTCACCTAATCCTCGTTGCGGCGCAAAACCCTTGAGCAGTTGCCAGATCTCTTCTGTGACAAACGGCATGATGGGATGGAGCAGACGCAACAGCTGATCTAGAACGTAAGCCAACATACGTTGGGCTTCCGGGCGCTGCTTATCGCTGTTTAGCCGTTCCTTCAACATCTCAAGGTAAAAACTACAGAAGTCATTCCAACTGAAGTCGTAAAGTGTCTGGGCAACGTCGTGAAACCAGAATTGTTCTACCGCAGCGGTTACGCGCTCGGTTACACCGGATAAGCGACTGAGAATCCAACGATCTTCCACAGTCAAATTATTCACATCGATCGGCCCGGGCACGAAGCCTTCCAGTCGCATCATCGCGAATCGCGCCGCATTCCAAAGTTTGTTGGAAAAGTTTCGGGCGTTCTCAAATCGCTCGGACAAAACGGGCCCGCGTGGCAGAGCTTTGTCCTCCTCTTTCGATGCCCACTGTGTAGAAAAAGCTTTCTTGCATTGCGGGCAATCCAGTCGCGGAAGAATTCGATTCTTCTTTGTCTGTTCAATCGTCGCCTGACAATGCGGGCATTCAAATTCCACCGGCATGTGAACGTCTTGCGTTTCCGTCGTCAGATCAATCATCGCAAACCGCAAAGCATCCGCACCGAATTTATCGATCACGTCCAAGGGATCGATACCGTTCCCCTTGGACTTCGACATCGTTTCGCCGTAACCGTCCAGAATTTTCGGATGGATGTAAACCGTATCAAACGGAATCTGACCGACATTGTTGAGCCCCATCAACACCATCCGCGCAACCCACAGCGTAATGATGTCACGACTGGTCATCAGCGTGTTGGTTGGATAAAAGTACCGCAAGTCTTCAGTCGATTCCGGCCAACCCAAGGTGCTGTGCGGCCACAGCGCGGAGCTAAACCAGGTATCGAGCACATCTTCCTGGCGAACAAGTCCTAACGACTCCAGTTCACTTGAAATCGGATCGTCTTCGTTGCGAACGCAAACATGGAGCGTTGCAAACGGCAGTCCAAGTCGCTCACGTTTTTCATTGTCCGACTCGTCACTGGCCTCGACTTGCAGTGAAACTCCTGCGGCGTCAAAGGAACCGAGTCCACGAATGGCATCCAATGAATGTTGCAACTCGGCTTCTTTTGCAATCGCCATAGACCAAACGGGGATCTGATGCCCCCACCACAACTGTCGCGAAACGGGCCAATCGCGTTTCTCGGAAAGCCAGTCCAAGTAGCCCCGCCGATAGCGGTCAGGCTGAATTGAGACACGTCCGTCGGCAACGGCGTTGATAGCCGACTGAGCGAGTTCCTCCATGCGAACAAACCATTGGTCCGCCAGGTATGGTTCGATCGGAGTCTTGCTTCGGTCCGAAAGGGGCAATTCAATTTCCCGTTCTTCGACAGCCTCTAGAAGCCCTTGGGATTCCAAATCCGCAACAACCTTTTTTCGAGCGTCTTTGAGTGAAAGACCTTCGTAGGTTCCCGCTTCAACATTCAGCGTTCCATCTGAGTTTAGAATATTGATCATCGCCAGAGCGTGACGCTTGCCAACTTCATAGTCGTTGGGATCGTGCGCCGGCGTGATCTTGACGCAACCGGAACCCAACTCGGGCTTGGGCCAAACGTCAGCAATCAACGGTATCTCTCGATTGGCAAGTGGCAACATCAACCGGCGACCATCGGCTGCCATGCTTGCAAGTAGCTGC
The DNA here is from genome assembly GCA_041399045.1 of Pirellulaceae bacterium. Classification (GTDB taxonomy): domain Bacteria; phylum Planctomycetota; class Planctomycetia; order Pirellulales; family Pirellulaceae; genus BJ22. Next base: position 212,375 of record JAWKTO010000006.1, read on the forward strand.
AACGAAGCAAGGTGCGTTTCACGTCGCTTGCGGATATTTTCGATGGCTTCTTCAACGACAGCACGTTCCGACTTCGAAGCCGAGGTTAATTTGTCTTTGAGTTCCGCTTCGATCTTGTCCAGAATCTTTGCGGGCTCGGGATGAACGGCCACGGCCGTATCGCCCAACATCGTTTCAGGACGTGTGGTCGCCACAATCACGAATTCGGGTTCACCGGGCTTGGGATCGATTACGGGATATTTCAAATGCCAGAAGTGTCCTTGAATCGTTTCCGAAAAAACTTCGTCGTCACTGACAGCGGTTTGCAAAAACGTGTCCCAGTTGACCAAACGCTTGCCGCGATAGATGTACTGTTTCTCAAACAGGTCGAAGAAGGTCGTGCGAACGGCGCGGGCACACTGTTCGTCCAGCGTGAATCGAGTTCGTTGCCAATCGCAGCTGGCTCCCATCCGTTCCAGTTGACCCAGAATTCGTTTTTCGTATTCGTCTTTCCAGGCCCAAATACGTTTGACCAGTTCGTCACGCCCCAGATCGTGGCGAGTTTTGTTTTCTTCTTCCTTGAGACGCCGTTCCACAACCGCCTGTGTGGCGATCCCGGCATGGTCTGTTCCAGGAATCCACAGGGCATTGAAGCCTTGCATACGTTTGCAACGAATGATGAAATCTTGCAGTGTGTTGTTCAGGGCGTGTCCGAGGTGCAACGCTCCCGTGACGTTGGGAGGCGGGATGACAATCGTGTAGGGAGTTTTTTGCGGATCTGGCTCGGCATGGAAATAACCTGCCTCGCGCCAAGCGGCATAGATACGCGGCTGAGCCTCTTGGAAATCGAATCGATTTGGAATCTCGGCAATCGTGGACATGATTCTATTTTGAACTTCAAAAAACAAAGGTTTTAAAGGAAATTTCAACCCAAACTATATTCCATTTGGGCCATTTCCCCAACTGGAGTCTAATAAGGACACTGCGGAGAGAAATCGAGTTCGTATTTTGAAACAAGTCCTTCGACCTGTGTTTCCAATCGATGTGAACGCTATCAGCGGTGCGCGAGCGAATGCACTACAAGTTGCCCTGCTGGGTCGATTTTGCCATCCGAGCATCGCGTTCCGCCCGAAGGATTTCGTAGATCATCAACCACCCATTTTGATAGCTGCTTTTTTTTGAACCGATGCAAATCAAAGGTTCAAAGTAACGAACGAGCACTATCTCCACTTGTCTTGAGTGGGGAATCTTGGCGTATCTCGCAATGTTTCGCTGTGATGGCGATAGCGAGCCGGCCACCGAACTTCGACGCCTACTTCCAAACGTTTATGTAGTAACGCAATGATTAGCCCAAAGAACAACTCTCACGACAGGCGGCGTTTCAGAACGTAACACGACTTTCCGAGTCGTGATTCACCGAGCACGATTTGCTTTCCTTAAGACGCTCAACTCAATCAATGCTCGACGCATTTCCAAAACAAAAACTCACCCGTTCGCAGTTTCGCCTTGGCCGGGTTCTGCAGAATATAGTCCTGCAAGTATCGAAATTGCTCTTCGCTGCGAACAATGTGATCAAACGGTTCGGGCTGCCAGAAGGTGCCGCGAACTCCCCTTTGTCGGTTGATGCTCCTTGCGCTATAACGCATCAGCCCCGTCAACTCAGCACGCATATCAAATCCAGTGCGCATCTGAATCAGCAAATGAACGTGATTGGGCATGACGATAAAACGCTCGATGTCGTAACGCAGGCCGTTAAAGTGCAACAGAGTTTTGCCGACTTCCGCAGCTATGACCGAATCACGGAAAACACATTCTCCGTGACAGTTATCCAAATGGTTGTGCCAGCGCCGATGCTTGAAGCGAATCAAATCAAATTTCAATTTCGCGGTCACTGCCGGGTCGCTCAGGATATCGTCAACGGAACGGTTTGCTAGTCCGTGTTTGTCTAGCCAAGTTTCAATTTCCTCCTGCCAGAGTCGAACGATTTCCCTGGGCATCGAGTCGGCCAGTCGCATCGTTACAAACGTAAGCGCTGTCGGCTGATCCCAGTGTGGTAGATTTCGAGAGGATCGGGATACTTCGGCTTGTGGATCAAATACATTCCATTTGCTGGCCATGGTATTGAACTGTGGGGAGTTTTCGGCGGAAGAATATGCTATTCACTTCTTGGAGTGACGTGTTACGTTTTGATTGTAACGCGACTTTCCGTGTCGCTTCAGCCGCAAAACTGAAAACCTGCCACAACTTTGGCAAAATTATTTCTTTTGAATGTCAATTCGTGCGAACTACAATTCGATGAAAATTCGTAAATAGAAAAATCACGTCTCGGAAAGACGTGTTACATTTGTCCAACGTTGTCTATGTTGCTATTCAACGGTATCTAATCGATCCAGTTCGGCGTTTGTAATCAAAAGAGGATAACCGAGCTGGTGGGCTTTTTCGCGACAGGCCTTAGCAAGTGAACCTTTGACGTACTCTACCAGCAGGACAGGTTTGTTGGCATCCAGACGTGATACGTATTTCAAGATCCGTTTTTGGTCTTCGCTGTCGGTTGGTTCATCCTCGTAAAAGAACAACTCTTCCAGCGCAATGGCGTCAATCAACTCTAGATAGTTGTCGTCGTCCAGCAACTGCGAACCATTTTGCGGAACGATCAGAAACTCTGGGCGGCGACTTCGAGCGCGACCGCCAAGGCTGAAGACCAAGTCCAACATGTCCTTGCGAAATGATTGTTTCGTTTCCGGATTGATTCGATCTGATTCGTAGTCGCCTGACTCAAGTTCTTCTTGCTCTTCGTACGCGTCGACACGATCGAGAAAGACGCCATCAAACCCTTGTTCGACGATGCGTTCGACCTCGGCGAATACGATTTCTTTCCATTCCGCATCCCAATATTTGACACGGTAATTGCCTTCCCAGTCTTCATTGACATCACACAAAAAGTCCGGCGCAGCCTCATCGGGCGAACCATCGGAGTCCGCGTCCCACTCCGATTTCCAATACGATCGATAGTCTTCTGCTTCGCCCAGGGAAAGGTACGCCAGAATTTTCCTGCCGGGCTGCGACTCACGAATTCGTTTTAGCTCGTCTGCGGTCCAGCGCCCTGACGGCCCGCTTTCAAACGCGACATCGATGATGACTAATTCCCCCGTCGACTCACACAACAACTCAACGGCCTCGCGCCGCGTTCGGCCTTGACCGTCGGCTTGCAGCAGATAAATGAAATGCTCGACGCTCCCAAGTCCAGTTGAACTGGGTGCTTCGGCAACGATCGACGATTTTGAATTTGCGATTTCGCCTTCGGCCCTGTTCGAGAAGAAACCGGAGTACCAAACCAGGCCCGCAATGGTTAGCGACAATGCGCTCCCGAATCCCCAGACAAGCAGACTCGCAGAAGCCGAAGCTTTTTGGAACTTTTCAGAACTGCGTTCGGGTGCTGGATTGGATAAACGCAGATTTTCTCGTGGAACAACAGCAAACGATTGCGTTTCATCACGAAATGCGACGATTGGATTCTCTTCAACACCCGTCTGATTCTGTTTTCGAAATGCAACCAGAGCGTCGAGCAGTTCGGCCGCCGAACCGAATCGAGCAGCAGGATCTTTTTGTAAACAAGTCGCACAGATTTTTTCAATCGCGGATGGAAGCGATGCATTGAGTTGCCGCAATGGTCGCGCGGGCCTGTCGAAAATCATGGCCCTCAGGTCATCCCGCGATGATGCGGAAAACGGCCGTTGGCCGGAAACGAGTTCGTAGAGCACCGCCCCAAGTGAATAAATATCGGTTCGACCGTCTGTCGAAAGCGTTGTTCCTGAAATCTGCTCGGGCGACATGTAGGGCAGGGTGCCGGCAATAAAGTTCTTTTCCTGTTCAAGGTTTTCATTGCGTACGGCCAGGCCAAAATCAATCAAAACCGGATTGCCGTTTTGATCGAGCATGATGTTTGCAGGTTTGATATCGCGATGAAAAACGCCGCGTTCGTGTGCTCGCTGAAGGGCACTGGCAATGGCTTCGACAATCTCAATGGCAAGTTCAACATCGATCGCGCCGCCATGCTGGATCAAGCTGGAAAGTGTTTCACCGTCGATGAATTTGTAAACGAGAAAGATCTGATTGCGCCAATTCCCGATGTCCAGGATCGGAACGATATTCGGATGTTCCAACTCGGAAACAAGCTTCGCCTCTTCGGCAACGCGTCGTCCGTAGTCAGGAACTTTCGGAGAAGGCAGTTTGATGACGACCTTGCGATTGAGCGATTCATCGACAGCTTCAAAGACCAGCGAGAACATCGAATCACTCAGCAGTTTGGTCAAACGATATCGTTCGGCGATTCGGACGCTGGAAAAATCCAGATCTTGAATTTCCGTTGTCGTCGGCTTACCGATCAAACTGAAAAACCAGGAAACGTCCCGATCGACTTTACCATCAACCGAAGGGCTCACCATCGGATTGCATTTCGCCAATCGCTCGACCAAGCGAGACTCGATTGCCGACTCCTCCAGTCCATTCTGTTTCAATTCTGAAAATCCATGGGGCGACACTCGTTCCATGTCCGTCAATTGGGCCAACCGAGAACAGCACCCATTGCAATCAAGTAGATGAAGTTCAAGTTGATCGGAAAACGCTTTGGCAGATTTACCGTCGATGTATTCCGACAACTGACGTTCGGTTGGGCACTCGCCTCCATTACGACCTGGGGTACTCGATGTCATTGAACGGGCATGTCCTCTCCGAGGCGTACCAACTCTGACCTCAAACGTTGATTGATCGAATGCCTCACTTTGTAGACCCAACCTATCGACTTGCCGAGTGATTTAGCAAGATCTCTCAAATCGACATCGCGAGCACTCTGTCCTGCCTCCCAAACGTTCCATTCAGCTTGTTCGAATTCGTTACGAATATTTCGAATTGCAATTTGAAGGATGCGACCAAAATAGATTTCTTCCCACTCGCCCATGGTTATTGATGGGCTGTTGGACAGCTCGAAATCATCCGAACCGGAGATTCGTTTTTGGTTGACGTTTTTTTGCATTTGATCGCGAATCTGGCGAGCCGTGACCCTGGCCAGCCAGGAACGGAATTTGCCTTTTTCTGGCTCGTAGTGGAAACGCGTTATTTTGACCAAAACGTCTTGAGCGACTTCCTCGGCGTCTTCGGCTGAAAGACCCTTGCGCATGGCGAAACGAAAAACAAGCGGTGCGTAGATTGCGACCAGATCGTTCCAGCTACTTTGGCTGTTGGTATTTTCGACTCCCGCCAACAGGCTGATACGAGTTGACGGCCAATGTTGATGCGCAGGCATTTACAACGTTTCGCACAAGCAATTTTTTGAAACCACCAGTTTATCACAGAGCATTTTTTGAGGTCAATTTTGGTGAAATCCCGGCAGAATACATAGGTTCTTAAACTTTTTCGTTTAATCGGAGCGAAAAACAAAAATCAGCGGAAGAAATTGGTTTTCGCCCCTATGTCGAGGTGAACACAGGTTAAGTTGATCAGTCGAATCGGGGAGGAAATCATGCGTCAACTGTCCATTTTGAAAATTCATTTGAAACTGGGACTTCTGCTGGTCATCGCATTGTCGTTGACCAGTGTCACAACAGCGCAGCAGAATTCCGTGTTTGTCGCGCCAAACGGAAACGATTCCAATCCCGGCACGCTGCAACAACCGTTTGGCTCCATCCAGCACGCACTTAATACGGCAACGAAACCCGGCAGTCGCATTTTTGTTCGAGGCGGAGTCTATCACGAACGAATTGAATTCGTCGCCAGTGGGAATGCACGGGATGGCCATATCGTGTTGAGAAACTATCCCGGTGAAACGCCGATTCTCGACGGAACCGGAGTCGCAGGTCAGGACATGGTGGTTATCGAGAACCTGCACCACATTCGGTTTCTGGGTTTCGAGATCCGCAACAATTTAAATGTCACGGACGGCTCAGGGATTCGCGTCTTGGGCTACGGACATCACATCGAACTTCGTGACAACACGATCCACGACATGCGTGGTAGCAATGCGATGGGAATCACCGTTTATGGCACGTCCACACAGCAAGCGATCGCCCAACTCTTTATCTACAACAATCACATTTATGATTGTGAACCAGCACCCAGCGAAGCCCTGACGGTCAACGGCAACGTCAACCGCTTTACGATCGCCAATAATCTGGTTCATGACGTCAACAATATTGCGATCGACGCCATCGGGGGAGAAGTGGACATCAACCCGAACCCCAACCTGGTCGCTCGCGCTGGTTTGATACGAGACAACATCGTTTACAACGCGCATTCATCCTATGGGGGCGGTTTTGGGGCCGGCATTTATGTGGATGGCGGAAGAAATATTCGCATCGAATCCAACCACGTCTACAACAGCGACATGGGAATCGAAATCGGCGCGGAGAATCAAGGGATCATCACTCGCAACGTGCAAGTTCTCAACAACGTCATTGACCACAACGACAAGGCCGGCATTGTGTTCGGTGGATACGCCGCCGATACCGGGCGCGTCGAACGCTGTCGGTTTTACAACAACACGTTAGTACAAAACGATTTTCTGAACGAAGGGTACGGACAAATCTGGGTCCAATTCGCGAATGACTGTGTGATTGTCAACAACATCATCTGGAGCTCGGACAGCGGCGTTCTGCTCAATGCAGAAGGAAATAGCTTCAACAACCTGTTCGACTACAACAATTGGTTTTGCGAGTTTGGCCAAAACAATTGTGAGTTCATTTACGAGGGCAATTCCTACCTGAGTTTTTCGGCCTTCAAGGCTGGCTCCGGACAGGATGTTTTTTCCGTGTTTGCGAACCCGCTCTTTCTAAACCCAGGTGCAGGCGATTATTCATTGCTTCCCAACAGCCCGGCCATCGATATGGGAACAGCGATTCCGGGTTGGTATGGCCCAAGTGACATGTTCGATTCGGTTCGGCCACAAGGAGACGGCGTCGACATCGGAGCCATCGAATCAACGAATTGACGCCCTGTAGTTCAGGCTGCCAGCCTGAGTTCAATTGCCAACAGTAGCTCAGGCTGCCAGCCTGAAATCGATTGTCAGCGTAGCTCAGGCTGCCAGCCTGAAACGAATATTTTCGGAATTGGTGCAGGCTGCCAGCCTGAGAACAAAACACAAATTGATCATTCCATTTGTCCAGGTCCCAAGATCTAATAAAACATCAACTCGGAGTCAAAGCACATGAAACGCATCGCCGTTTTCGCAATCGTATTGTTTCTTCAAGCCGCCATCCCTTGTGTGTCGCGAGCGGACCTGATCGACATTCTCGTTCCGGCCTATGCGAATCCGTGCTGTGATGGCGGGCCGAACATGTGGAGTTCGCTGATCGCGACTGCCGGAGACACCAATCGGAATTTTGGCCTGCACGCGATATTCAATCCCGGCTCGGGCCCCGGAACCTCACGTGAACCAAATTATCTTACGGAATCGGGAACAGGCCCTTTGGCTGACTTCCGCGCAGCCGGCGGCATCACGCATGGCTATATTCCCACCGGTTACGGGACTCGTGATATCAATGCAGTCAAAGCCGACGTCGATGCGTATCTGACAGGTCACTACGCCGGATATGTTGATGGAATCTTCTTCGACGAGATGTCGAACGATTTGGCAAACGTCGGGTATTACCAAGACCTGCACGCATACGTCCAGTCGCTGCAGCCAGGCGCAAAAACGTTTGGCAATCCTGGCACAATTTTCGTAAACAATCCCTCAGGACAAACAACTTACACTGCGACCGACTACATGAATTCGCTGGACACGATCATGACGTTCGAAAGTTCAGCAAATGAGTATCTGAACAATTACACGTCGTTTGGCTATGCCGAAGGCCTGGACCGTCTGAAGATCGCACACGTTGTTCATTCGCAAAGCACTTGGGAGGACTCGCTCCTCGACCTCGCTTCCAATCGAGGAGCTGGGTACTTGTATGTTACTGATGATATTTACTCAGTCTCGACGGACAATCCTTACGACACGCTTGCGTCGTATTGGCCAGCATTTACTGCCGGCGTTCAGGCACACAACTTCGCCGCCGTTCCTGAGCCATCAGCGATGGCATTGATTTTCGTGTCAGGGATCGCAGGAATTGCGATTCGCAGACGGCGAAATTGAAGGAACTAAAAAAGGCGTTTGAGTCCCGCAAGACATTTAAATCTCGACTTGGAAAGTCGAGTTACAATGGTCAACTTGGAAAGTCACGTTGCGTTTGTAACTTGACTTTCAAAGTCGAGACGCGATTTCCATTTCCTCTTTCTACATCGTGAGTTCTAATATTCTGATCGCGTATTCGCCTAAATATCTCGGCGAATCAGGCAACATTCCTTCGGCCACCGTCCAACGCATCATTTCACAAACACCTTCGATAATTTGACGCGACTTGCTCCAAAAGCACTTGGATTTTGTGTAACCTTTTCGCTCGCATAGTTGTATTTTGGAAACCAATCACGGAAACTTGGTCTGAACTTGCGGCAGTCGATTGAGTGACACGGATAAGCCGCCCCGATCAATGGCCAGCGAAAACGTGTCGAGGTCACCATGCCAAACTGGTATCCGTCGAAGATCACGAACAAAAAAGTTTGGACGGAAGGCTTATACACCTTGCGCGTCGATGCTGCGGGTGTAGAACCTTTTGAACCGGGACAGTTTCTTCACTTGGCGATCGAGAAAGGCGATCAGATTTTGAATCGCCCTTATTCGGTCGCAAGTCCCCACGGCCCCGAGATCGAGTTCTACATTGTTGAAGTTGAGGCGGGGCAGTTGACCCCCAATTTTCGCGACATTCAGGTTGGCGACCCTGTTTTAGTAAGTCAAAAAGCGGCGGGAAGTTTCACGCTTTCGAAAACCCCCAGCTCGAACTGCATCTGGCTCATTGCCACCGGCACCGGCATCGCACCCTACATTGCCATGTTGCGATCGACCGAAATCTGGGAGCGGTACAAACGGATTGTTCTCGTTCATGGCGCAGGTTCGTTCGTGATCTGGGTTACATGGAAGAACTTTGCGAACTGCAAAAGGAAAACGAAGGCCGTTTCATTTACATCCCAACGGTCACTCGCGAATCGCATCCATGTGCCCTACAAGGACGACTGACGACGTTGCTCAAAGAAGGAAAGCTGGAGGAGCGTACGGGATGCCCTATCTGCCCGAAAAACACGACGGTGATGTTGTGTGGCAATCCTGACATGCTCAACGACATGGAAGGTCACTTAATGGAACACGGCTTGTTGCGTCACCGAACAAAATCGCCAGGTAACATCGTCGTCGAACGCTATTGGTAGCTGATGATTCAACCGTGCGGTCAAGCCATACAACCCGCGACGATCGCAACGTTGACGATGTCGTCGACTGTGCAACCGCGTGACAGATCCATGAACGGTTTTTGGAGGCCTTGAACCAACGGGCCAATGGCTTGAGCCCCGCCGATTCGCTGCGCAATTTTGTAACCAATGTTTCCCGAATTCAAATCTGGAAACACAAAGACATTGGCATGTCCCGCCACCGAAGATCCCTTCGCCTTTCGTTGCCCCACTTCCGGCACAAACGCTGCATCAAATTGTAATTCACCATCGATATTTAAATCGGGCCGTGATGATTTTGCCAAACGAGTTGCCTCCACGACCTTGTCGACCGCTGGATGTTCAGCACTCCCTTTGGTTGAAAACGAAAGCATGGCGACTCGTGCTGGTTCCCCTGTCAACTTCTGATGATTGTCAGCCGTACTGATCGCAATTTCAGCCAACTGTTCCGCGGGTGGGTCGGGAATAATCCCACAATCGGCAAACGAGACAACTTGTCCCGATGCCAGTTGCATGAGAAAGAAACTTGACACTAATTTGCAGCCTGGCGGCGTCCCAATCCCATACAATCCAGCACGGATCACGGCCGCGGTTGTCGCCAAACTGCCGGCGACTCCTGCGTCGGCAATTCCTGTTCTGATAAGTAATGCTCCTAGAATCAACCGATCGAGACTCACGGTTTCCATCGCCGCCTCGCGCGACAGTCCCTTATGCTGTCGGTTCTCGAATAATTGCTCGCCGCAACGGTCGAGGCGAGACGACTCATCGGGGATTCGAAAAACTTCTACGCCCGAATTCAATTCGGCTCCTTGCGGCGGATCGATCAGGATTGGTATAGCCAACTGTTCGTTTGCCAAGCGATTGGCGGCCTCAACGATCCGTGGATCATCGGCTTCAGGGAACACCACACGCTTACTGTTTGCAGCAGTCTGGAGTTTCAATTGCTTAAGTACATCAGCCATGGAGGTCTACTTATTCTTTTCGCTTTTCTTTGAAACAAACTCCTGCAGCGTCGCGATCTCGCGTTCGAAGCCGCCGGACAGGATTGGGAAACGACACCACGTCTTCGGATCCAGACTTTCATCATCCAAATGGAACGAAGGTGCAAAGCGTTCGCGTTTCCACTGGCTTCGGCACCACAGCCTGAAGAACTTGATCACCCACTGAGCCAGGATGATTGATGTTTGTTCGGGATACTGTACTTGCAAGTGCTTGAACACTTCCAATGGCATTAGCTTGTCGCGAATCGCCAAACGCTCGATCTGATCCAGAACATCGTAGGGCATCAAGTCCCCTTCATCGGTTTGCGCTGCGGACTGGGGACGAAGCTCTGCGGTAGGCTCTTGTTTATTGACGTGAGCCAGTGCGCCGATGGCACCGAGTCCAATCGGGCCTTCCTTTTCCATCCACTTCAGCCAGCGTCGCAAGAACGCTTTGTCGATTCCAGCGATCGGTGCGAGCCCGCCGCTGGTATCGCCGTCCATGGTTGCGTATCCAACAGCGGCTTCGCTGCGGTTGCTGGTAGCTAACAAGATTGCGTTTAGAACATTGGCAATCATCCAGACGCCCGGTGAGCGAGTTCGCGCTTGGATGTTCTGCAACGTCACGTCGTCTGATACCCAGTCCAGTTTTCGAACAATGGCTTTCTCCACAACGCCGCGAAACGACTCGACAATTTCATTAACGCTCCATTCGAAATGATTGGCACCAATCGCCGTTGCAACGGCCTGTGCTGCGTTGGCGGTCACTTCCGAGCTGTTTTTGGTACTCTGATAAACGGTTGTTAACAACTCGGCGACCAAGCCTTGCGCGTCTTGCACTCCGGCAAACTCACGTCGGAAGATCTTGGCAAGTTCACCGAAATTCAACTCGGTCATCGCCAATTTTGCCATGGCCCAAACCAGGACGCTCACCGCAGCAGAATCAACTCCACCACTTAGCGAAACCACATAGCCTTTCGCGCGGCTTTTTCGTAAATAGTCAAACAATCCTAAGGCTACGGCACGCGTGAATTCTTCAAATTTGACATGTTCACTTTCTTCCCACGGTGCAACGACCACTTGTATCGGTTTCAACGATCGCTCGGGCCATTCAAATGCGACGTCAACCAGATCGGATTCATCGCCATCGAGTTCCGGTTCAAAACTCCCTGTCCGAGCTCGCTGCATTCGTGTCGCGTCGATGTCAACGGTTGCTGCGGTCAACGTTACCGGCGAAAAACGCAAACGCGGACCGCGAGCTGCCATTTGTCCGGCCGATGCAATCATCACATCGCCGTCAAAGATCACGCGTCCCGACTCGTTGCCCACCAGGTTCGAATACACGTACGTGACATTGAAAGCCCGACTGCCTTCCAACACAAACCGATGTCGCACTGAATGTTTCTTGAATGCGAAGTGACTGGCACTGGGGTTCAGGAGCAAATCGGCGCCACGCGATGCAAGACTTGCTCCAGGCCTGGAGCCAACCCAGGCGTCTTCGCAGATTTCGAATCCAATTTTTACGCCACCGACATCAAAAAAGACGTCGCCGATCGGCACCATCTCACCACAGATTGTCGTGTAGCCAAAAATTCCGGCCGGCCATTCCTTGAACCACCTTGGTTCGTAATGAATTCCGTCAGCTGCCAGATTCTGTTTGCAGACAACGCCGACTACCTGCTGGTTAACAATTAAACATGCCGTATTGAACACAGCCCCGGCGTAGATCACGGGCATGCCAACGGACACGGCAATCCCAGCGGTTTCGGGCAACAACTTGTACAACATTTCCTGGCAGGTTTCGAATACACCGCTCGAAAGAAATGCGTCTTCGCATCCATATCCAGTCAGGCACAATTCGGGCAGACACAGAACCGATGCCTCATCTTTTTTCGCAGCTCGGACAGCCTCGATAATATTGTCCAGGTTTCGGTCCCAATCCAGTGGCGTTTGATTGAGGGCCGCGGCAGCAACGCGTATCAGTTTCATGGTTCGATTCGCTCAAAGTATCAAGACGGATTCATCGGCGAACCAGCTTAAGCAATTTGCCGTGTCCGCCGTTTTTTCCAAACGTTTCCGTAAGTGGATTTGCAGAAACCTGACATCATCCTAACGTCAATTTGATCATTGGGGCAGGCGAGTCCCCGACAAGCGTCCCATTTCGATTCGCTCGCACATCCAGCGACAATTCGAGTACAACGGCAAGATTTTCGCAGGACGTCTGGCGATCTATAATCGATATAATTGAAATACCGCGCTGAACGAACGCGAACTGCGAATATAAATGGGAGAAGTCGATTGTCTGGAACGAACCCCAAGCGAATCCAATTTGAATGCCCCAACTGCCTTGGCTCCGTATCGACCGTTGCTGCCAAGGCCAATGAGCGAATCGATTGCCCACACTGTGGTCAGTCGCTGATTGTGCCCTCAACAACCAGCATCGGCAGTGCGTTTGACGATTTGTTTGATGCGGAAATGGGGACCGAGACTCCCACCCCGAAAACAAACGTGCCTGAATCGCCAAAATCCGAATTCGAGTTTCATGTTCCCGCCGAAGAAGAGGTCGCAGAACAACTGGAGAAAGAGGGTGCGATCCGCCACGAACCGCTGGGTGATATCAGTGTCGATGCTGAACAAAACGATGAAGAACTCGACGATCTGTTGGCAGATTTAACTCGCTGGACTCCGGCTCGACCGATCAAAAAATCGACCCCTATGGAGACTCGTTCAACAACGATCCGTTGAAGAAACCGGAAGACGCAACGATTCGCCTGGACGATCACGATGAGTCGATTCCTTCCGCCGACATGCAATCCGTTGTTTGCAAGATCTGTGACACCCGCATTCTGATCAACAGAAACACCGCAGGTGATTCCGTCAAATGCCCGGAATGCTACTCCACAGTTCCGATCGCAGCGGCTTTGGAGCGCGCAGAGCAACAACGACAACGCCAAAAGAAAACACCGCCTGCTGCGGAAACAAAATCTTCGATTGCATCCAACGATGACGACACTGGATCGTGGAGCAACCCCGATCGCTTGTTCGACGAAGCGGACGATGTCGATACCTATGGGATTCCTTTAGGTCAGATCAACATCCCGACCGGCAAGTCGATGATCCAAGACGACGAAGACGATCACACTGAAATTCCAATTGACGAATCAGAACTTCCCGATCTGGAATCAGCGGAACATGAAATTCTAGAAACACAAATCTCTCACGCCGATGACCCGTTCCAAATCGGGTTTGGCGCTGACGAAACGGCTTCAGAAAAAAACAACGAAGTCACGAATTTGGCTGACCACGTGCAAACCGACTCGTTTAATGATCCAACTGACGAAGATGTCGATGAATACGCCTTGGCGCCTGCTGAGGATATCAAATTGCCATCTGATCCATTGCTAACGACATCCGCAGCGGACTGGTATGCGCAATCGGAGCCAGCGGAGGGTAGCGTGAATGCAGACGAACCTTCCACGCCCGCCGAATCTGATGCTGATTCTGAGCCTTTGGTTCCTGTGCCACAACCGAAAACATCAAAGCCCAGTACGCCGAAACGTGAACGAGAAAAACGCGATCGACCAATTCAAGCCGAAGAGACTCCGAATGTTTCCGCTTCATCCACTGGGCCTTACAAACCGAAGGAAACCGATATTGACGACCCCGAAGAAGCAGAAAGGGAACGAAACCCCATTGGTATGGAGCTTTCCACGTTTGGAACGTTTGGCGGAAATGAAGTTCTTTGGTTGACCAAGCTGTTTAGCAGTATTCAATTGCTGGCGCGACTGGGCGTGGCCATCATCTGTTTGACCGTCGCCTATTGGTTCGTCGACTTCATATGGGACGTTAACAACAACGGCGAATTGGAGACGGCAATGAAAGCAGTGTGGAGTGTGATGCTGGGACTGCCAGCGTTGCTACTCTTCCTTGCTGGCTGGGGAATGCTATTGGCACTGGGTGGTGTGACTTATGAGAGTGGCGGTGATTTGAAACCGACCTATTCAGACTGGTCCGACCTGGGGCTTATGGAATACGTATCCAAGGGCGGGTTTATTGGGTTCAGCCTTTGGATCGCGGCTTTGCCTGGAATTTTCATGGGGATGGTCATTTTGATCTTTGCCAAGACGCCACTTTGGTTGGGATTGTTGGCGACACTGACCGCCATGATGATTTCTCCACTGTTGCTGCTCGCGGCTCATTACAACGGTTCAGCGTTCAAGATTATTTCGAGTACGGTTAACCGATTTTTTCGCGCGCACGACATTCATTGGTTGCGATTTCTGACTGCCAGTGTCATTGGCTACACGCTGATGGCGTCCGGCATCCTGATCCTGATAGCGCCATCCATCGTATTCTGCTTCATCGGCGCGTTGCTTCAGGGAATTGGATTTGTTCTATTCACTTCGCTGTCAGGTGTTTATGCTGGCCTAATGGAGCGAAAAATTGAAAACGAATTGGCCCAGGAAAAAGCGCAAAAGGCCGCAAGCGAACGGGCCCGCAACAAAAAGCGATAACTGGCTCGTCATCTTCATCATCATGCGTTACGATCTCATGGGTCCACATCGAACGGTGACAACGGGATCACTGCCGGGTTGGCCTTGGCATTCGAAAGCAATTCTGTTTAGCAAAAGTATGTAGTCATGAAATCCGAAACGAGTGCAAACAACGACTCCTCGGATGCCTCCGGTCACGATAATCAAGCATCCATGCCAAGCACAAATGTTCGAGAGAAAGGCACAGCTCTCGTTCCAGGTTGGTACCGTGAACAGCTGGTCTACGTTCTCACTGGATTCCTATTCGTGTCACTCGGGGCGGCTTCTCTATTCAACAGCTTTCGCCTTCTGATTTTCCCCCAACCAACTGTACAACCAATTACGGCGAGCGGTTTCGCGGCATCAATCGCATTAATGGTACTGTTTGCGGGACTTCCGATATTGTTAGGTGGATTCTGGATCCTCAAAGGCCTTGCGAGCCTCGAAAACAAACCGGCCCGAGCGCCCAAGGGCTGACCCCTTTGAACATTGCTGCCGGCTCATCCCAAAAAGCGTTTCATCTGAGCAACAAGGTTGTCCAGCAACCCGGAACTGCGTTGATCTGAAATCGCTCCATCCTTCATAGCCGTCATTGCATTTCCAAGGGCAACGGTCGGTGGAACAACAATCGTTCCAATGCTCGTCAAGATTGAGGCCACGTGACGCAGCCCACGAATTCCGCCGATTGGACCTGGCGCAGCCGCAACGAGACCACAGATTTTCCCTTGGAACGCGACGAGAGGCGGATCATTGGGACGGGGTCGTGACGCCCAGTCGATTGCATTTTTGAGAAGCGGCGTGATCGACGAATTGTACTCGGGACAGCCGATCAACATTCCATCATGGTCCTTGAGCAGCTCGTAAAATTGTTGAGCGGTTTCGGGAATTCCCGACGCGTCTTCCAAGTCCCCGTCGTAGATCGGCATCGGATAGTCCGCGAGAGAAACGCTGGTGACAGTCACGCCCAGGTTCTCCAATCGCCCTTTGGCGACGTCCACTAATTGTTGATTCAGAGAACTGGTTCGAGTACTTCCAGAAAAAGCGATGATTTTCGGGTTTGTCATTATTGATATCCGTTGTAGAAACGTTCTTTGGTTGTTTTAACGATCGGTTGCGGACGGCAATTAGCGAATGAAAACACTTTGCCACCCACACCGAACCACAGTTAACCGACCATACATTATCCAAATTAACGATCGGGGTGTGCGGTATCGCGCACTTTTAACACAAACCCGCACAGTAGCACTCGTCGGATTTTTTTTCCCATCGAGTTTGCACGCCTCATGTGGGGGGTGAATGAACTAAACGCACGCAAATACGATCAATTTGAAATTTATGGCGAACGTCACAAAGCGTCGCACCGCGTTACTTTGTCGCGAAGCAGCATTACAAATTGATTTGGCATTATCTTTGCGTTCTCGAAACGAAAACCTAAAAACGAATTTGATTCGGATCATCAATTTCTAACGAACTGTAAACATGAGCTCAGAAATTTCCATGAAGTCGACGGACACACACAATCCAGACGTCGCAAGTCAGGACAAGCATCTGGATAGTTTTACGTATAACGAATCAATTGTCCGCATGTTCATGCTGGCAACGTTGGTTTGGGGAATCGTCGGAACCCTTGCCGGCCTGTTGGTCGCAATCATCCTCGTTCTGCCCGAAATGACCATCCTGCCTCAGCTCTCATTCGCGCGCCTACGTCCGTTACATACGAATGCCGCGATTTTTGCGTTCGCGGGAAACGCGATCTTTGCTGCGGTCTATTATTCGACTCAGCGTTTATGCAAAGCACGCATGTGGAGTGACTTCCTGGGACAAGTTCATTTTTGGGGCTGGCAATTGATTATTGTGTCAGCCGCATTGACTCTACCCTTTGGAATTACGCAAAGCCGCGAATATGCCGAGTTGGTTTGGCCAATCGATATTGCGATCGCGTTGGTTTGGGTCGTTTTTGGCGCAAACTTTTTTATGACGCTGGTCAAACGACGCGAGCGACACATGTACGTCGCCCTTTGGTTCTACATTGCCACGATCGTCACAGTTGCGATTCTGCATATCTTCAACAACCTGGCCGTTCCTTATAACTGGTTCGCCAGTTTTCCAATCTACGCGGGTGTTCAGGATGCGATGATGCAGTGGTGGTACGGCCACAATGCGGTTGCGTTTTTTCTGACGACGCCGTTTTTGGGGCTGATGTACTACTTTCTGCCGAAGGCTGCGGAGCGCCCAGTCTTTTCGTACAAACTGAGTATCATCCACTTCTGGTCGCTTGTATTTATCTACATTTGGGCCGGGCCACACCACTTGCATTACACTTCAGTGGCGGGGTGGGCTTCATCGCTGGGGATGGTTTTCTCGTTGATGCTGTGGATGCCAAGCTGGGGCGGAATGATCAACGGCTTGTTGACACTTCGCGGTGCATGGCACAAGGTCGCGGTTGACCCGGTACTCAAGTTCTTTGTGGTTGGTATCACGTTTTACGGCATGTCGACGTTTGAAGGCCCGATGCTTTCAATCAAGAGCGTCAACGCCCTTTCACACTATACTGACTGGACCATCGCTCACGTTCACGCCGGTGCACTTGGCTGGAACGGCTTCATGACATTCGGCATGTTGTACTGGCTGTTGCCTCGCGTTTTCCAAACAAAGCTGTGGAGTGAAAAGGCGGCAACATGGCACTTCTGGCTGGGAACCATTGGAATTTTGTTCTACATCATTCCGATCTATGTCGCGGGAATCACTCAAGGCTTGATGTGGCGAGCGTTCACTCCAGAAGGCACGTTGCAATATCCTGACTTTGTTCACACAGTCGACAAGATCATTCCAATGTGGTGGGCGCGCGTCGGTGGCGGAGCGTTGTACATCGCTGGCATGGGCATCATGGTCGTGAACTACTTCATGACCTGGAAGTCTCGTCCTGCGAAATACGAGGTGCCAGTTATCAAAGCTGCTCCTCTGTCAAAAGAATTTGTGGATCCTCCAGTGCCCGAGTCACGATTGGCTGATGCTCCCGTAATGGAAGTTGCCAAGAAACTGGATGTCTTGCAGCAGTTCCATTGGCATCGAATCTGGGAACGCCTCCCCATTCGATTTACGGTCTGGGTGGCAATCGCTGTGTTGCTGGCTTCGGCTTTGGAACTGATTCCGACGTTCCTGATTCGCTCAAACGTTCCGGTGATCGCGACCGTTACGCCGTACACGCCACTGGAACTGGCCGGTCGCGAAATCTATGTTTCGGAGGGTTGTTACAACTGCCATTCGCAACAGATTCGCCCGATGTTTGCGGAAAAAGAGCGATATGGTGAGTACTCCCGCGCAGGCGAGTTCGTCTACGACCGCCCGTTTCAATGGGGATCACGACGTATTGGACCTGACCTGGCTCGCGAAGGTGGGAAGCAAAATCACCTCTGGCATTTGCGTCACTTCCAAAACCCTGGCTCGATGACGACCAACAGCATCATGCCGGCGTACCCGCATTTCATGACCGAAACCTTGGCGTTCAAGAACATTCAACCAATGATTCGTACGGCCCACATGCTGGGGGCACCTTATGATCGGGAGCTGGACGAAGCGGAAGCTGTCGCTCGCGAACAGGCAGCACAGATCATCAAAGAGCTCAAGGAGCAGGATCCTCAATCTGCATCTGAGGGAGAATTTGATGAATACGAAGACAAACAAGTCATTGCCGTAATCGCTTACTTGCAGCGACTGGGCGTGGACTATTTCAAAACCGAAGAACCTGCTCCTGCAGCCGAGGGTGCCGCCGAAGAAACGGCAATCTCTTCACTGGCTGGTGAGGGCACCGAAAATAAACGCGGGAGCAAGCCATGATTCGAGATTTTTTGAGTTACCTGGATTACGGCATCTATGCCGAAGCGGCTCTTGTCATTTTCGCTTTGGTGTTCATCGCCATTGTGATTCGAACATTGCTGACCCGAAAAGAAATCATCGACCAACAGGCAAGCGTTGTCTTGCATGATCACGAGGAGAAGAATTGATGAGTGAGGCAAAAGTCGAAACGAATGTCGATGGCGACGAAAACCTGACAAGCCACAATTACGATGGCATTCAGGAGTACGATAATCCGCTTCCTGGATGGTGGAAGAACCTGTTCATTGGCACGTTTGTTTTTTCGTTTGTCTACTGGATGTTTTTCCATGCAGGACAAGAGGGACGAACCATCGAGGCCCAGTACGGTCGTGAAATGTCAGCGCGAATGGTTCAACGTTTTCAGGAAATTGGAGATCTCGAGCCAAATCGTGAAACCATTTTGAAATACATGAACGATGAAAAATGGCTCCCGGTTGGCAAGACGGTTTACGACATGAACTGTGTGAGTTGTCACGGCGCCAATGGAGGCGGCAACGTCGGCCCCAATCTGACGGACAAGAACTGGAAAAACGTCAAAACCGTTGAAGACATTGCCCGCGTGATTTCCAAGGGTGCCGCCAATGGCGCTATGCCCGCATGGGAAAATCGTTTGTCACATCAGAATCTGATCGTTTTAACAGCCGCTTACATCGCCACACTCAACAAGACGCCGGTCGATGGCAAACCGCCCGAAGGCAACAACATCGTTACCAGCTGGACTGAATAGCGGACTGATCTCCTTGCAGCTCGCCTGCAAGGATTTTCCATCATTTAAAAAATTGTCGACTATTGATTGCGGAGAAGGTCTGCGCGGGTTTCATTTGAATCACCCCAACTGACGACAAGGAACACGAGAAAGCGAGTCGGTTTCCATGAACAATTCTATTTTGGAGCCGGAAGAACACGTCCTTAGCACGCTCGAACGTGATGGTTCGCGGCGTTGGCTAAAGCCCAAATTGAGCAAAGGCTCGCTTCTGAATAAGCGAAGGCTTTTTGCCTGGCTGCTGATTTTTGTATTTACGGCAATCCCATTTATCAAGATTGGCGGAACGCCGTTTGTCTTGCTCGATATCCCGGCACGACGGTTTACGATCGCGACCTTTACCTTCCTGCCGACCGACACCGTTTTGCTTGCCGTTTTCATGGTCGGGCTATTGTTGACAATCTTTTTGTTGACGGCTCTTTTCGGGCGAGTTTGGTGCGGCTGGGCTTGCCCGCAAACGGTTTATATGGAATTTGTTTTTCGCCCCATCGAACGTTTATTCGATGGGACTACTGGGCGCGGCGGCCCAAGGAAAAAGGTAGCCGCATGGCGAACGGTCGCCAAATACGCAACCTATTTGATTGTGTGTTTCTACCTGGCCAACACGTTCATTTCGTACTTCATTTGCGTCGACAAGCTTTCGCAATGGGTTACGCAGTCTCCCATCAATCACCCTCAACCGTTTTTGATCATGGCGTTTGTCACAGGCGCAATGATGTTTGACTTTTGTTTCTTCCGTGAGCAAACCTGCCTGATCGCCTGCCCTTATGGACGATTTCAATCGGTCTTGCTCGATCAAAACTCATTGATTGTTGCCTATGACACGGATCGCGGCGAGCCTCGCGGCAAAAAAAAGAAAAAGGGCGAAGGGGAACTCCCGGTGATCGGCGACTGCGTCGACTGCGGCAACTGTGTGACCACTTGCCCTACCGGAATAGACATCCGCAACGGCTTGCAAATGGAATGCATCAACTGCACACAGTGTATCGATGCGTGCAACGACGTGATGCATAAGCTTGGTCGCGAACCGAACTTGATTCGTTACAGCTCACAGGCACACGATCAAGGCAAAGTGTCGAGCCTCTTGCGTCCCCGAACAATCATCTATCCGATGTTGTTAACGGCGATCGTCTCGTTGTTCTTGATCCTGTTCATTTCCAAGAAAACGTTTGACGTCGACATTTTCCGTGAGAAGGGATCCCCGTACACGACAACGGACGACGGCCAGATTCGGAATCTGATGCGCCTCCGAATTGAGAACCGCAAGCCCGAACCGATCACGCTGACAGGCTCGTTCGAGAAACCTGGCGAGATTGAACTTTCGATCGTTGAAGATTTCATCTTGGGACCAGACGAAGTGAAAACGTTTCACGTCTCAGCGATTTTTCCCAGAACCGTTTTGGACCAGCGTGGAGAGTGTCAGGCTGCGTTGAAAATTGTCAACCAGAAAGACGAAGGGCAAACGGTTTGGTTTACGCTCCTTGGACCCAAAAACAAACCAGCGAAAGAATAATCATGAACGCAACGACGATTGAACACACCCAAGGCGTAGATGCCAAGAACGAGAATTTCCATCGCATGTTGTGGACAGGAATTATCCTTTCGTTTTTCCTGATTCAGGCAGTGATCTGGACGATTGCGATTACATTGACTGCCAATGACCCCTCGCATGTGATTGTGGATGGTTATGATCAGGACCCCAAGACGATGGAAGCCGAACGTCAGGAAATGCTGGCCAGTCGGGCATTAGGTTGGCATGCGAATTTCGAGATCAAGGTGCTCGATGAAATTTTTGGGCGCAATGAATTGCGTCTTTCTCTGACGGATCGTGATGGCAAACCCATCAGTGGCGCTAACATTTCATTGCGAGTGTTTCACAACGCGTTGGCTTCGGAGGTCCAAGAGGTCTCGATGAATGAAACCGAAGAGCGTGGTGTTTACATCGCGGATGCCATGATGCGCAAGTCGGGGTGGTGGACGTTTGAAGGTGTTGCCCGTCACGACGGAACCAAGTATCTCGTTGACGAAAAATTCCGGTACTCGAAATAAAGGCAGTGATGAAATGTTCGTCATTCTGGGCGGTGTGTTCATCGCCAGCTTATTTGGCAGTTTGCATTGCGTGGGAATGTGCGGGCCCTTTGCGTTGATCGCATCAGGCGGTGATTCAACTCACGGAAGGTCGACGACTCTGCCGACACTGGCTTACAGCTTCGGGCGTCTCATTACGTACACGCTGGTCGGCATTATTTTTGGTTCGCTGGGGCTCGCCGTTAACCAGATAACAGGATCGCAATCAGGAGCATTCATTCATTTTCAACAGTCGGCAACGTTGGTCGCCGGAATACTGATGATTACGGTGGGAGTGGTCGCACTCTTAAGATATTTTGGAGTTCGCATTCCACTCCCAAAATTCAGCGGACCGCTTTCACGAGCGCTTCAAGCTGGCTTCAAGCGAACTGTGAGGCTGCCTCCCATTCATCGCGCGTTCGTTATCGGCTTGTTGACCACATTGATGCCTTGTGGTTGGCTGTACACGTTTGCTTTGACGGCAGCGGGCTCGGCCAGTCCGCTCTGGGGCGGAGCTGTGATGGCCGTTTTCTGGTTGGGTACGGTACCGATCATGGCGGCATTGATGTTGGGCGCCAAACGAATTCAACACACTTTTCAAAAACGAATCCCTTTGGTGATGTCGTTGCTGGTTATTTTCGTCGGAGGAAATACGATCGCCTCGCGCTCCACGTTGGCCATTGCCAGCCATGAAACGGTGGTCAGCGGAATTGAGGAGAACCTCAAGCGGATCGAAAACATTGATCAGGAAAAACTGCCTTGTTGCTGTTGCGAAGATTCGCAAGAGGACTGAACTGGGGCGAGATCATACACGGTTTAAAATAGCTGAAAGCAAATTGGCCGTGGCTCCATCAATTCGCGAGACGAAGACTGCCGTTCCAGAAGAACAAGTGCTTTTGATAAACGGCCAGACATGAGGCCGATTTTCTTGCTGACGATTTTTTCGAAGTCGCGTGCTGATATGATTGGCAAATAATCGTCTTGCGTAATCCGAGCTAACCAACGTTGAATTCAAACGAAACCACGAAACGAATCAGTTGTGACCATTGCCAGCTGCCGGTGCCACCAGGGCTGATTGAGCCGGGTGCGGAACATCAGTTTTGTTGCCATGGCTGCAAGACTGCGTTTCAGTTGATAAGCTCCTGCGGCCTCAGTGACTATTACCGGATGGCCGAAAATCTGTCAGACGGTATGCCACTGCAAAATCGTGGTAGCTCCGACGGGGATGGTCAATTCCAGGAATTTGACGATCCATCATTTACAGCCAAATTTGTGCGCATCGATCCTTACGGTTTCGCGATGGCGAGCCTTTCGCTCGACGGAATTCATTGCGCAGCTTGTGTTTGGCTGCTTGAGAAGATTCCACAATTGGTCGAGGGAATTCGCTCGGTGCAAGTGAACTGGGCCAAACGCTCGATTGCCCTTTCCTGGGATCCACAAAAGGTCAAACTTTCTCAAATCGCTCGTACCATTTACCAGTTGGGATACACTCCCCACGCGATGCGCGAAACCGATCGCGCGAAACAAAGAAAATCCGAACAGCGTCAGCACTTGATTCGCATTGGTGTTTCTGGCGCAGCTGCCGGAAACAACATGCTGATTGCCGCGGCGTTGTATTTGGGAATGTTCTCGGAAATGACCAACGACTTCCGAACGATGCTGCGTATCGCCAGCACAGCTGTCGGCTTGTTTTCAGTCTTTGGCCCCGGGCGTGTTTTTTTGCGAAGTGCATGGAACGCATTGCGAACCTGGACACCACACATGGACCTGCCAATCGCTTTGGGGTTGTTGACGGGCAGTACCGTTGGCTTAATCAATACAATACGAGGAACTGGCGACATCTACTTTGACTCGCTGTCTGTATTAGTGTTTTTACTGCTCGTCGCTCGCTGGATTCAATTCAGCCAACAGTCCAAAGCCTCGGATGCGATTGAACTGCTGTACAAACTAACGCCTCAACGCGCCAGAAAAATCACAACTGCGGGCATTCAAGAGGTTTCTATCGAAGACGTGAAAATTGACGATGAACTGCAGGTTAGACCCGGCGATTTGATTCCGGTTGATGGCCGAATTGTTTTGGGAGAATCCGAACTGGATGAGGCCATCGTCAGCGGCGAAGCGAAACCCGTATCCAAATTTGTTGATGATGGCGTGACGGCTGGAACAAGAAATCTAAGCGGTTTGCTGCAAGTCAAAGCAATCGCAGTTGGCAGCGATACGCGCATCAGTCGCATTATCGAGTTGGTCGAACACGCGTCAGCCGAGAAGCCGCGAATCGTCGAATGGGCTAATCGAATCGGCGGGTACTTTGTCGTTACGGTGATGGCGCTGGCCGTCGGCACATTTCTATTTTGGCTGGCGTTGGACAATGATAAAGCTGTCGATCGCGCGGTCGCGTTACTTGTGGTCGCCTGCCCCTGTGCATTGGCCCTTGCCACTCCTCTGGCCATCTCCGTTGCGATGGGACGATTGGCAAAACGCCAAATCCTAGTCAAACAGGGCGACGTCTTTCAGTCCCTTGCACGCCCGGGAGTCTTATGGCTCGACAAGACTGGCACGGTCACCCAAGGTGACATGTCGATTCAATTCTGGAACGGTGACGACTCGATCATCCCGGCCATCGTAGCTGTTGAGAAAAATATCGTTCATCCAATTCGAGACGCTTGGCTGGATTTTGCGAATGGCAAATCGTTTTCGGGAACAGTATCGGGAACCACGCTGGAGCCGGGCGGCGTTGGAGCAATGGTTGAAGGCTCAAGAATGCTCATCGGCAATCGACGATTTATGGAGCAAAATCAAGTTGCAATCGTTGAGGAGTTTCAATCCAGTGAACAACAAATTCTGAATCAAGGTCTGGCGCCATGCTTCGCCGCTTGGGGCGGCCAACTGCGAGGCATCGCAGGCATTGGCGACAAACTCAAACCGGATGCTGGCCAAACGATCGAACGACTTCGACGAATGGGTTGGCAAGTTGGCTTGTTGTCGGGTGATCACCCAAACATCGTTCAACAATTCGGCAGCGCACTCGGCATTGAACGCGAGCAAATATTGGGGGGAGTAACTCCCGAAGAAAAACTCAGTTGGATTTCAAAGCAATTGAAAGAACACCCAGAGCGACCTGCCGTTATGGTGGGTGACGGGGTCAACGATAGTGCTGCTTTGGCTGCAGCTACCGTAGGAATTGCCGTTCACAGCAGTGCTGAGGCAAGTCTTGCTGCTGCTCCGGTATATTTGGGTTCCAGTCAACTCAATTCGATCGTTGACTTGTTTCAAAGTAGTCTGAAAACGAATCGAGTCATTCACTGGAACTTTGCCATTTCTCTCGCTTACAATATCCTTGGAGTGGCCTTGGCCGTGATTGGCTGGATCAATCCGTTGATTGCTGCATTGCTGATGCCGGTCAGTTCATTGACCGTTGTGGCCATTTCCATGCGTGCTGGCGAGAAATACGAAATACAAAAGGATTCATTGTCTTGAGTGTTTTGTTTGTAACACTACCCGTTGCTCTAGGCATCTCGTTGATTTGTGTCTGGGTTTTCGTGCGAATGGTCCGCTCTGGACAGTTTGATGATCTGGAAACACCGGCGCATCGGATCTTGTTTGATGACGTGGAACTCAAATCGACGAACAAAGAAGCTGGCAATGCCGAGACGAACGAAAAGGAAAATTCATGATTATCAATGACCTTACAGGCCCGGCGTTACTCCCCTTTGATTTTTCGGCCTACTCGATTGATGTCTTGCAACGGTCGTTGAAGATGATCCGGGACAAGTCCAAAATCCGTCTCGTCCATGTGGCTCAATTGACGACGGTCCAATTTTATGGGCATGGCTGGGACACCATTTCCGATGAAAAAGTCCGAGAAGGGGTCGACATGAGTTTCCGGAAACAGGTTGAGCAACATCCAGAAAACGCAAACCTGACCATTAAAACATTGTTAGGCGATCCAGGGACCCAAATCTGCGAATACGCCCAACAGATTGAAGCTGAGATTATTTTAATGTCATCGCGAGGTCGGACGGGCTTGCACAAGTTTCTATTGGGAAGTGTTGCGGAACGAGTCATGCAAAAAGCACCTTGTCCGGTACTGTTGATACGCAACGAACTGGAAACGGATCAAACGAATTCAGCGTAACGGCTCGTTTGGAAACGATTCTTCTGGCGCTCGTTACTCGTCGTAGTCCTCGTACTCCATGTCGTCGTCATACGCTTCGTAGTCATCGTCCTCGGTGTGTGGCGCTTCAGGTTCATTTACCGGACGTTTGGATTTCGATGGCGCAGCCGAATCAGAGGCTGCGATTCCAAGCGAACGTGTTGTCGACGTCGTTTCAATCGAAGGGGTTTCGATTTCGGGTTCTGCGCCACCATATTTTCGGCTTTCCCAATCCGCCATGGTCATGACGACATCTCGGGCATTGGAACCATTGTAGGCGCCTACGATGCCATCCTCGGCCATGAAGTCAATGAGCCGCGCCGCGCGGCCATAGCCGATACGCAACGAACGCTGTAGAAGCGAAACGGAACCTCGCCCCTCACGAATGACAATTTCAATCGCGTCCTCATACAAATCATCGCGGTCTGGAATCGCTCCCTTACTACTTCCACCGCCGTCATCCTCTTTCTCGACTTTGATATGCAGCAGTTCCTGAACAAAGTTCTGCTCGGTCGTACTAACGGATTCCGTAACGGATTCGATTTCCTCGTCGCTCAAATAGGTACCTTGCCCACGCAACAGATTGCTGGTGCCCGGCCACAGGAACAACATATCACCGTTCCCGAGAAGTTTGTCCGCTCCCATTTCGTCCAGCACGACGCGACTGTCTGTTCGACTTGCCACCTGGAACGCGATACGAGCAGGCAAGTTCGACTTGATCAATCCAGTGATGACGTCAACGGTTGGTTTTTGCGTTGCCAGAATCAGGTGAATACCGACTGCACGACTCTTTTGCGCCAAGCGAATGATGTGTTGCTCGACCTCTTTGCCAGCTGTCATCATCAAATCTGCCATCTCGTCCGCCACGATCACGATGAACGGCAAATGTGTCGGAATATTTTTTTGCTCTTCTTCGTTTTCGGGCTGCAGTCGCTCCATCAACTCGTCGTGTCCCAACTGATTGTAACTCACGACATGCCGCACTCCCGCGCGAGCCAGCAACGCGTAGCGTTCTTCCATCTTGTCAACGGCCCAAGCCAAAATTGCTTCGGCTTTCTTCATGTCCGTAACAACCGGATGCATCAAATGCGGCAAGCGTCCGTAGCCGCTCAACTCGACCATCTTGGGGTCGATCATCAACATGCGAACTTCATCCGGCCGCCGAGTCATTAGAATGGAAGTGATGATTGCGTTAAGACAAACTGATTTACCCGTACCGGTACGCCCCGCGATCAACAAGTGCGGCAGAGAAGCTAGGTCGACGACCATTGGCGAACCGACAACGTCCTTCCCCAGAAACAAGGGGATCTTCATTTTGCGAGTCTTTTCTTCGCTTTGCTCAATGACTTCGCGCAGGCGAACCAGCTCGCGAGATTCATTGGGCACCTCAACGCCTACGGTATTCTTGCCAGGAATCGGGGCGACAATGCGAACACTGGGAACGCGCAAGGCAATTGCGAGGTCATCGGCAAGAGCCGTAATCTTTTGAAGTCGCAGACCTGCTTCCAGCTGGATTTCGTACTGTGAAATGACGGGTCCCGTTTCAATTTCAACGACTCGAACGTTGTAGCCAAATTCCTTACATGTCTTTTCCAGAATCTCGGCCTTCTGCAATGCCTCGCGTTTTTGGTCGTCAAATGAAACCGAAGTCCCGTTCTGCAACAGGTTGATTGCCGGCAGCGCGTAGTCGACATCGCTTTCCGCATCGGCGGCCTGGTTCAGCTGGTCCATTACGACTTCACGCTCACTCTTGGCCTTGGGCGTGCGTTCGTGATGAACCGTGAAGTGTGGCTTGGCATGCACGGCGCCTTCATTTGCGAGTTGTGGTGTTTCTTCCAATGACTCATCGGCACTATCGGTTTCGTCAACAACCTCGTCTTCTTCGTATTCGTATTCTTCGTCTTCGTCTACCACTGTTTCGACCGGGGATTTTGTTTTGTCAGCTACAGTGTCTTTTGCTGCTACGCTGGTCCCGCGTAGACCATAACTGACTTCCGCTGCCGCGCCATCGCTGCCTTTGACGCGGATGGTTCGCGGAAGATCACTGCCATTTGTAAAGTCACCGGAATCGGCAACATCGAGCGAGCGCTCACCATTCACCCATCGGACCATCCGGTTCAACAAACCAAATGGCAATAGCGCGGTTGCGGCAACGATTGCCGGCGCGAAAACAATTCTCCCAGTTCGAAACACGAGATACTCGGTCCACATCATCATTCCAGCCAAAGCGATTGCCGAGGAGAGCAGCAGCCCACCCAAAGTCGCCAAGTGTTCGCTGAGCCAAGTTTGAACGATCAGACCAAGAAACCCGCCTGCACCGACGGGAAGTGAAGTCATCGCATTCGGAACCAGAAAACTCATCAGCGACGTCAATCCGACCAAGCTCAGACCCCAGCCAATCGTCCGCATCCAAGGCTGCTGAAACTGTTGTGTTTTCAAAAGCGAAATTGTAGCGTGACGAGCCCGACAACCAAGTAATAGGCCCCGAATCCTAATGAGTGGAACAGAAAGTCGGCGATCCAAGCGCCTAATTTTCCACACGCGTTGTGAATCGAGGTATTGCCGGGGTAAATCAACTGATCCGGTTGATAAACCGACGTCATCCATGACGGAAAACTTGCCAGATTATCCGCCGAATCGTACGTTGCCAGAGCGATGATCAAAAACACCACACTCGCCAACATCAGCGACGACAAAAATATCAGTTGGAACTTTTCGATTAAACGACATGCTCTTTGTCGATTTCTGGCATAGATGAAACTCGGCTCCAAAATGCCTGACCCGTTTAGCCAGACCCGACGAAGTATTGCGTTTTTCTCCAACTGTTTGAGCAGGTGAATGACGGCAATACCTCCTGATCAGAATCGTCATTCCAAGTGCGGTCGATTTACCTGCGGCCGAATTGGTCCGGAAATCGTTACGTTTTGGGCAGTCGATATCCATGCAAACGGAACAAACGTCAAAACCGGACGAAGCGGCATGTATTGCAAATCAACGAGTGCCTTTGGCAAGCTATGTGGCCTTTGTCAATTGATCGTCTCGCTTCGCCTTCATCCTGTACCGAGAAGCCAATTGAAATCACCACCTCGAACTTCGACGACCGATTATGACTATGCGGAAGGATGCCCGTAGATGAACTCGCGTTCATAGTTCATGGAAGATGGAAGAGGTTGAACTCATGCGTTACGCATTAATTGTTTGCATTGTGTTTTCGATGGTCGGCACCTCGGCCGAATTGTCGGCTCAAAACCCATTGCAGGAATTTCAAAAGAAGGTCGACGACGCAATGCCCAAAGGCCGATTCCTGAAGCGTCTGCGCGATGAATTTCGAGGCAGCGACAAGGACAACGAAAAGGCCAAACAACAGAAAAACGCGCAAAGCGCCGCTGACAAAACAAACAACCCGGCGTACAACCAGCTACCGAACAGGTCGCCAGCTTCAAGAAACGCGAATCTGTCGCCTACCCCCGCAATTCGCCCTGCAGCCAGCTCCGCACCAAGCCAAACCAGCCGCAACGAATCGGCTTATGGCCCTACGGCAAACTGGAGGGACACTGCCAACGCCAGTCGTTCAACTGGATTTCAACCGACGTCAGTTGAAAATCGAAACGCTCAAAAGGAGCGAAGCAAGCCGGATGAACGACCCGTTGGATTCGGGCTCGTCATGGAGGTCGAGGGCCAGTCCGTAGTCGTGAAAGACGTTGACCGCAAGGGCAACGCATTCAACGCAGGAATTCGCAAAGGTGATGTGATTGCTGGAATCGGCGGTATGGCCATTCAGTCCATTGAGGAGTTCGATCAAATCACAGACTTCATGAAAAACGGTGACCAGATAGAAATGTCTATTGCCCGCAAGGGCAAACAAGAGAAGGTCAATGTGACGTTTGGTTATTTTGACGAACAGAACCTGATGGCTCAGGAACATTCAAACACTGAGTCCAACGCGCCCACATCTGCACCAACGCCAAACGATTTCGCACCGCCGCTGACTCCGATAGTGCCAGACAAAGACAACTTGTTTTCAGACAACAGTGGTTTGCATTCCGTCCTCGAAGGCGAATTTGGGTCAAGTTCAAAGCGTTCGACTCCGATGACGTTTAATGCGAGCGATGTTCAGGCACTTCAAAGCCTGATTGCAGAACAACGACAACAGATTGAGGCACTGAAACAGGAAATCGCGAGGTTGAAAAAACCTCAAACGAAAGAGGAAACGTTTGATATTCCACTCGGTTTTTGTCCTTAATTGTTTTAACGAATAGCTTCGTGTGATCCTCCTTGGAATCGCACTCAACACGGTCGGTCCATCAGGATCGACCGTGTTTTTTTGCGCCCCAACTCATACAATCCGAACTTTCGTCACGGATCGTTCGGTCACCGAAGCGCGATGATCGACAAACAAGAATCAAATTCAATTGTGCAATGGGCATGGGGTACAATTCTCATCCTGTGGCCCAGCCCCATTCGACTTGACGGTTTAATGTATTTGTATGGATAACTCCGCGCAAGAAACAATCTACGAACCGCGGCCAGACATGATGTCACCGCGCAGAATGCTGCGCGGAATATTCGATGGTTTCTGGAACGGGCGTGAACTGGCGTGGCGTTTATTCGTTCGCCAACTGCGAGGAATGTACCGGCAAACATTGCTGGGAATGTTCTGGATTTTTCTGCCGCCGATTGCCAATACCGCGATCTGGGTTTTCCTGAGAAGCCGCAACGTCTTTGACTTCGGCGACGATCCAAGTAGCCCATTGGCCGGCCTGAACACTACAGCCTATATCTTGACGGGAATGATCCTTTGGCAGAGTTTTGTCGATGCGTTGCAGATGCCCATGGACACGGTCAGCAGCAACCGAGGCATGGTGACGAAGCTCAATTTTCCGCGTGAGGCCCTGATCCTGCAGGGGTTGGGGGACCTGAGCTTCAATCTCGCAATTCGAATGTTGTTGCTGGTTCCAACGTTTATCTTTTTTGGTGTTTCGCTCCATTGGGGAGTGCTGGCGGCAATACCGGTGATCCTGTTGATGCTGTTGTTTGCCGTCGGCTTGGGATTGATTCTATTACCTTTCGGCTCGCTTTACCATGACGTGGGCCGATTCATCGGAATTGCGATTCCATTTTGGATGATTATCACGCCAATCATTTATTACTTGCCAAACACGAGCCCCGGCAATCTGCTGAATTGGCTGAACCCCGCAAGCCCACTTCTGGTTGCATCGCGCGACTTACTGCTGATGGGCACGACGGAACATGTTGCAGCGAGTGTTGTGTTTGGCCTTATCGCGATTCCAACTTTTATCGTGGGTCTCATTGTCTATCGAATTGCCATCCCAGCCTTGATTGAAAGGATGGCCAACTGATGACACGATTCAAGTCCCCGGACAGCATCCTGGAAGTCGACGGCGTCTGGAAAAAATACTGCCGCAACCTGAAGCGTGCGATGTGGTACGGTCTTCAAGATGTCGGCCGCCAGATGCTCCCAACATATCGCACCCCGGATAAGCCCCAAGATCTCCTGCGGGCCGGAGAGTTTTTTGCGGCCCGGGATGTATCGTTTTCGATGCGACCGGGTGAGTGCGTTGGATTGATTGGCCCTAACGGCGCGGGCAAAAGTACGGTCTTGAAAATGGTTAATGGCCTTCTGCGTCCCGACTTGGGCGAAATACGAATCCGCGGACGCATCGGCGCATTGATCGAACTGGGAACAGGATTCAATCCTCAACTTTCCGGTCGCGAAAATGTTTTTATAAACGGCACCGTATTGGGACTCAAGAAACGCGAGATCGAACGGGCGTTTGATGATATTGTCTCCTTTGCCGAACTGGAGGAAGTCATTGACGACCCGATCAAAACCTACAGTTCGGGAATGCGAATGCGTCTGGGATTCAGTGTCGCGGCGAATCTGCGCCCCCAGCTATTGATCATGGACGAAGTGCTGGCAGTTGGAGACGTCGGGTTTCGAATGAAGTGCTTCAAGCATCTGAACACGCTGATCGAACAAGGCACTTCGATCGTGTTGGTTACGCACGCCGTATCGATGTTGCCACGCGTGGCGACTCGCTTGATCGTGTTTGATAAAGGCCAAGTACGCTTTGACGGTGACGTGAACGCTGGATTAGCGACCTACGACCAGATGCTGGCCGCGCATCAGCAGGAAGTCAACGAACGAAAGGCGACCGAAATCTCAAGCGGCGCCGCGATCATTCATTCGGTGTCTGTGGAAGGCAATACCTCTGATCAAATCGCCGAGTTACGAACCGGTGATTCGCTAACTCTGAACGTCGAACTGGAAGCGCAGGAAACAGTTCGTGACGCTCGGCTAGTGGTCGCAGTAGGCTGTGCCAATCAGGAGATGTTGGCGTCAGTTTCAACGAGATATCAAGGCATTCACTTTGATCTGCAGCCTGGAATACACCGAGTTCAGTTGAAAATTGATGCCGTACCTTTTTTGCTGGGTGCGTACCATTTCAATGTCTCGTTGTTTGGCGATGACATTACCGATTTCCATCATCGACGGACGGGTGTGGCCGGCTTCCGTGTGGTCGGGCCAGAAACCAATTCCCTGGGCTTTGGAATTGGTGGCTTGGTACAACTCAATCATCATTGGCATCTCGAATCTATTTCCGAATCGAACCAGCAATCATGAACCAAGTTCCGTTGCATTTCGTGATCAGTGCACCGCGATCAGGATCGACGTGGCTGACATCCGCAATCAACCGCCATCCGGAAATCGCTGGAGTTGAGCAGCGTTTATTTGGCGGCTTTTGCGAAATGTGGAAAAATCCGCGGGGCAACCTCACACCAAGAATCACGTTGGACTGCTATGCCCGTGGTCTTTCCTATCACTGGATGATCGACGAAACGCATGAGCAGCGATCGGAGACGTCGCACGAATTGACTCAGGCGATGATTCAAGCTCTTGGACAATTGGCGGCGCTGAACAAGACAGGCAAGTCGACCTTGGTCGACAAGATCACTCCGTACTCTGGCACAGCATCGACCGTTCTGGAGCAAATCAGCCGCCACGCTCCGCAGTCAAAGATTATTCATCTGGTTCGTGATGGACGTGATGTCGTAACCAGTCTGGTTTTCGATTGGATCAATCGTGAACCGCCGGAATCACTTCGTCGTCAATTTTTTGTTGACCGTACGTCCGGAACAAAGTTGACTCGTTTCTTCAGCGATGACGATCTGAAAAAGTGGTGCGACCAATGGCTGGACGTGGAAAACAATACGCAAGCAGCGAACGCGACATTGGAAGTTCGATACGAGAATCTAAAAACTCAATTCGGAATTGAATTGTTCAGAATCTTCCAATTTTTGAACCTGCCGCTTTCTGACGAATCTATCGCCCAAATCGAGTTGGAAACCAATTTCCAGCAGATGACAGGACGTGTAGCCGGGCAAGCGGAAGCTACGGCCAAGGCGAGAAAAGGAGTCGTCGGCGATTGGAGCAATTACTTCACGCGTCACGACGCGCAATTGTTCGATGCGATTGCAGGCCAAACTCTTTTGGAATTGGGCTATGTCGCCGAGCCAACCTGGTGGAAGTCCTGCCCCGAGGAACTTTGCCTGACATTAGCATAGTGTATTGAGGCCCCAACGGAGAAACGCTTCAAACGGGCGGTGTCCGGCCAACCGTTTCGTTGGTTATCGGCCCCGCCTACACTACTTCGAATGCTCAGCAATACGTTCTTGGAAATTCGGCGTTCCTGATTAATCAGCGACTTCCTGCCCGAAACTGAATCACAACGAAACGGGTACCAGACCGAGTCAATCCGTCGCACTGGCCAATCCTCGGTATTCATCCGATGAGATCAGGAATATATTCCCTCATCTCGGCCGCACCAAAATCGGGTGGTTTGGGAGACCAAGGCAATTTGTGCTGCGAGAATAGACATCATGGAGCGGTTCGATCTAACAGCGAACAAATTCATGTGACGGCTCGAAGGGGATTCTATCCCGGGAATTTCGAAGATTTTTGCTTTAGCCGTTGACTAAGTTGTTTCAGATTCGTATCTTGGTCGATTCTTGAAATTTGAGGATCAAGGTGCGGTCGGGAAATGGTCGCACCTTTATTTTGCTATTTTCGCGTTTTTTGCAGTATTCTCGGAGGCATTCGTGTCTGGTTCGGCAAATGAAGTCATTCGAATTCGAATGGAGGCGTACGACAACGCCGTTCTTGATCAAAGCCGCTCAAGAAATTGTCGACACCGCTAAACGCACACACTCCGAAGTGCATGGGCCGATTCCACTACCGACACGCGTAGAGCGTTTCACGGTTCTTTCGAGTCCATTTATTGACAAGAAAGCGCGTCAGCAATTTGAAATCCGCACCCACAAGCGTCTGATTGACATCGTTCAGGCAACTGCCAAAACGATCGAAGCGCTGAACAAATTGAATGTGCCAGCGGGTGTTGAAATCAAAATCAAGGCAACCACTCGTTAAACGGGGTTGGAGCCGATTCCAATTTTGAACAGCAAAAGAGGAGCTTTTGTTGTTTCTGTTTTTTGTTCTGGCGGTCGAGTTCCTTGATGAACAAAGCCGTTTAATAAAAAAGCAAAGTGTACATGGTATGGAAGCCAACGGGATAAGCCTGTCGGGCAAATAGGGCAGCTAAGGCTGTTTTGTCGAAGCAGAAGCTTCCTGGTGGCAAATCTAACTGAATTAAAGGCATTTGAAATGAGCAAAGGCATACTTGGCCGCAAGGTCGGGATGACCCAGGTATTTGATCAGGAGTCCGGCAAGGTCACTCCCGTAACGGTCATTGAAGCGGGTCCGTGTCACGTTCTGCAGGTTAAAACTCCTGAGAAAGATGGCTACTCCGCAGTTCAGTTAGGTTATTTGGACAAAAAACGCCCATCAAAAGAAACACGTTCTCGCAATAGCCAAGCCAGTCGAGCCGAACGTGGCCACGTTGCATCCATCAAAAGCAAGCGTGCTGAGAAACTGACATCTAACGGTGCTGAGCTTGCACCGAAGGCAAATTGCGAGCCCAAGAAAAGGGTCCTCGAACTCCGTGGCGAATTCGACTACTCCGTCGGACAGGAAATTAAAGTCGACGTGCTGGCCGAAGCGGGTGCCGTCGACATCATCGGTGTCACGCGAGGTCGCGGTTATGCCGGGGTCATGAAACGCCATGGCTTCAAAGGTCAACGGGCAACTCACGGTGTTAAGAAGTGTCACCGTCAACAAGGTGGTACCGGTTCTCTGGCGTCGGGTGGCGGAAGCGGACGCCCGAAAAAAGGCAAGAAGATGCCCGGTCAATACGGCAATGCCCAAATGACCGCTCGCAATCTGAAATTGGTTAGCGTCGACGCGGAAACCAATTTGTTGTTGGTCAAGGGGGCAGTTCCCGGGCCAGCGGGAGCGTTTGTTATGGTTCGAGAAACCAACAAGAAGGGCTAGTTGATGTCAGGCGATTTCGATCGCATGGCGTGCAGCAAAGGTTACAGGTCAGAATCAGTTTTTTATCAGTAAGGCAGACGCGGCAATGGCGACCCTTCCCGTTTACGACAAATCCGGTAAAGAAATCGGGAAATACGAAATCGACCCAT
This sequence comes from Pirellulaceae bacterium, assembly GCA_041399045.1. Lineage (GTDB taxonomy): Bacteria > Planctomycetota > Planctomycetia > Pirellulales > Pirellulaceae > BJ22. The sequence continues at coordinate 247,595 of JAWKTO010000006.1, forward strand.
CGGTCATCGCTGATAACATCAACAAGCAATTGTTGCATGACGCGGTGATCATGTACCAGGCAAACATGCGACAAGGCACCCGTGGAACCAAGTCGCGTGCTGACGTCGCTGGTTCAACGAAAAAGATGTATCGCCAAAAGGGTACAGGTAACGCTCGTGCGGGTGGCAAGCGTACCAACGTTCGCCGGGGTGGTGGTCACGCCTTTGCACTGCGTACTCGCGATTTCTCGTATCGATTGCCCAAGAAGGCGGTTCGACTGGCAACTCGCATGGCGATTGCGGGAAAGATTCAGGATAACGAAGTTGTGGTTGTTGACGACTTTGGATTGTCGGCACCCAAGACGAAAGAGGTTGCAGGTTTTCTTAAGGCCGTTGGTCTCGAAGGTAAGAGTACTTTGATTGCTACCAACGGCTTGGACCCGATGGTTTACCGAAGCGCACGTAATATCAGTCGTGTTTCGGTTGCTCCTGCAGCGGAGTTGAATGCGTGGTCGGTTTTGCGTCCGCATCGCGTCGTGTTCACCAAGGCCGCGCTTGATTGGGTTAAAGAACAGGCGGCTGGAAAGAACGAAGAATAGTACTTTGGCGAAATGGCTTCCGTTGCTTGTTGCAGCTCGAAGTCCAATACATAGCGAACACGACTGAAAGGCGATTGGGAGTTTGAAAATGGCAAATAGAGTAGCCGGTAAAAAGAAAGCGGTTGCTGAGCGGAAATTGAAGCTCGAGCCTCATCAAATCATTTTGCGTCCACTGGTAACCGAGAAAGGTGTCTACCAGTCGGAAGCTCATCGCCACTATGCGTTTGAAGTCAATCCGTTGGCGACAAAAACAGAAATCAAAAACGCGGTTGAACAACTATTCAATGTCGAAGTTGGCAAAGTTGCGACACAAAACCGTAAAGGCAAAAGCCGGCGATACCGTTTTCGTATCGGACAAACCAAAGGTATGAAGCGGGCGATTGTACGACTCAAAGGCGATGGCCAAATTGATTTTGTCTAGTCAATTGGTAGCAGCCACAGAAGCACCAGGTTTCGGCGTTTGAAACGATATTGGACTTGGTGTCATTGGAACTGATTAATTCAGGATTGGATCGATGGGAATTCGAAAATACAAACCGACCTCTGCGGGACGCCGCGACGCCTCGGTCAGCGACTTCAAGGAACTGACGAAAGGCGCCAAGCCCGAGAAGAGTCTGTTGCGTCCTCTCAAGAAAACAGGCGGACGTAATAATCAAGGTAAAATCACTGCGCGTCACCGAGGCGGTGGTCACAAGCGGATGTACCGTGTGATCGATTTTCGACGCGACAAGGATGGCATCGTTGCGATCGTGGATTCGATCCAATACGATCCAAACCGAAACGCCCGGATCGCTTTGTTGAAATATTCGGATGGCGAAAAGCGCTACATCATCGCACCTGAGGGTTTGAAGGCTGGGGATCGGGTTGAAAACGGCCCGGACGCACCGCCAACAGTTGGCAATTGCATGCCGCTGAAAAACATCCCTCTGGCATCGGAGATCCACAACATTGAGTTGAAACCTGGGCAAGGTGCTGAGATCTGTCGAAGTGCTGGTTCCAGTGCCACGTTGATGGCCCGTGAAGCAGAATGGGCACAGATTTCGCTACCCAGCGGCGAGATTCGTCGAATTCCTGCCAACTGCCGTGCAACCATTGGCAAAGTTGGCAACTCAGATCACATGAACGTTGTGTTGGGTAAAGCAGGCCGCAAACGTTGGCTTGGCCGTCGCCCTCATGTACGTGGTACAGCGATGAACCCGATCGATCACCCGCACGGTGGTGGTGAAGGTCGTACCAAGGGCGGTCGTCATCCGGTGACGCCTCAAGGTAAACCGACGAAGGGCGGTAAGACAAGGAAGCGAAGCAAAGCGTCGAATTCGGCAATTTTGCGTCGCCGTCGTTCGAAGCGATACGGTGTTCAAAAGCTGCGGTAGGTAAATGAAGAACTTGCCAGGGCTCGTCTTTTGGCAAGTTATTTAAAACGTTGGGTTAAAGAAACGACTATGAGTAGATCCCAAAAAAAAGGCCCGTTTGTAGACGAGAAGGTTTACAAAAAGGTCATGAAGTTGGATGCCGAAGGCAAGAAAGAGCCAATCAAGACTTGGTCTCGATCCTGCACTGTCATCCCTGAGTTTGTCGGACATACGTTTATGGTCCATAACGGCAAACAACACTTGAAGGTTTACATTACGGAAGAAATGGTTGGGCATAAGCTCGGCGAGTTCTCTGGAACGCGAACATTCAAGGGCCACTCTGGCGGCAAGAAGTAACGGTCGCCACGAGAGAGCTCTTTGGTTATGGAGCCCACTTGGTTGGCGTCAGCGATTTGAGCTGGGAATTTGGCTCGTATCGGTTGACAGTCGGGAATTCCCGAAATGACGTTTAAGGTAATCAATCAATAGTTGAGTAAGTCGAACATGTTTACCGCATCACATCGCTACGCTCGAATCAGCCCTCGCAAGGTTCGTCCTTTGGCGGATCTGGTTCGTGGCAAGTTCGTCGATGAAGCTTTGGATATTTTGAAATTCCAACCTCATCGCGGCGCTCGAATGCTGGAAAAAGTGATCCGCAGTGCAGCGGCAAATGCACAGGATCCAGATCAAAACTCGGGTCAGGTTGCCAATTTCCGCGACCTTTATATTTCCGATGCTCGCGTCGATGGCGGCCCCATGTTCAAGCGAATTCAGCCACGTGCCCGCGGTATGGCGTTCATGATCAAAAAGCGCATGTCGCACATTCGTGTTTCGGTCGTTGAGGTTTAATCGAATACGTCGCCGGCATTTTTGCCTGCGACATGAAACTGAGTCAGTCACTCAAGTGAGTTGGTAAGGCAGTTAATCATGGGTCAAAAAGTAAATCCAGTCGGGTACCGAACAGGCGTGATGACGGGTTGGAAAAGCCGTTGGTATGCGCCGAAAGAAGAGTTTTCGGCCCTGCTGCTGGAAGATAAAAAAATCCGCAACTTTATCAAGAAACATCCAACGCGGAACTATTCTGCCGCAGGGATCGATCGGATTGAAATCGAACGAACTCGCGACGAAGTCAAAGTAATTTTGTTTGTAGCACGGCCGGGCTTGATCATTGGCAAGAAGGGTCAAGAAATTGAGTTGCTGCAGGAAGAACTGCAGAACCTGACTGGCCGTCGCATTAATTTGAAAATCGAAGAAATTGGCCGCCCTGAGATACACGCTCAGTTGGTAGCTGAGAAAATCGCCGAGCAGCTTTCGAAACGTGCCAGCTTCCGACGAACCATGAAGCGGGCAGCAGAGGAGAGCATGGAAGCCGGCGCAAAAGGAATCAAGATTCAATTGGCTGGACGACTGGGTGCCGAGATGGCTCGACGTGAAAAACAAATCAGTGGATCCATGCCACTGAGCACCTTGCGTGCAAAAATTGATTATGGGTTCACCGAAGCGATGACGCCGCAAGGCCACCTCGGTGTTCAGGTCTGGATTAATCAAGGAACTTACGGAGACGAAACCGATGGCGATGATGCCCAAGCGGGTCAAGCATCGAAAGGTCCAAAGAGGTCGTATAAAAGGTAATGCTACTCGAGGCAATCGAGTGGTGTTGGGCGACTTCGGACTGCAGTCACTTGAGGGTGGCTGGCTCAAAGCACAAACGATCGAAGCGGGTCGTATTGCAGCACAGCAGTACATTCGTGGCGAAGGTCGTTTGTATATTCGAGTGTTTCCGCATCGTTCGATTACTTCACGTCCGTTGGAAACCCGGATGGGTAAAGGTAAAGGCGAGCCAGCAGCTTGGGTTGCCACCATTCACCCTGGAACCATTTTGTACGAATTGGCAGGTGTGAGTGAACAGCAAGCGAAAATCTGTTTCGCTCGTTTGGCCCATAAGATGCCATTGCGAGTGCGAATGGTGAAACGAACTGCATACTAGATTTGAAACCCTAAAGGCTCAGGCCCAACAGGTTGGTCCCGGCGGAAACCGGAAACCTCAGGTGAAAAAATGAAAGATCGTGAAAACAGCGCTGACGCTTTGCGACAAATGAGTAACGAACAACTGGCGGCTAACCTCCGTGAGGCGTCGACCAAGCTATTTCGATTGCGAGTTCAATCGCAAACAGACCGCTTGGATTCGCCAACCGAAGTCCTACGCAACCGTCGTTTGATCGCACGAATCAAAACGATTCAACGCGAGCGTGAACTTTCTGGCGGCAACTAGTGCCCGCGGATGCGAAACAATAAACAATTGAGAATAGTTGGTAGGCGGTGAAAGATGCCAAAGCGTGAATTAATCGGCAAAGTAACAAGCGATAAAATGGACAAGACTCGGGTGGTGGAAATCAGCCGAAAAGTTCGTCATCCCAAATATGGAAAGTTTGTTCGCCATAAGACGACCTGCCACGTTCATGACGAAGGCAATATTTCGGGGATGGGGGATATGGTGCGAATTGTCGAGTCTCGCCCCATTTCGAAGACAAAAAAATGGGTTCTGGCTGAAGTGGTGCAAAAAACGACCGAGGTAGACTTGGCCGCTATCAAAGCAGCTGCGGAATCGAAAAATACGGTTGAAGCAGTCGGTGACGAGACGCAAGGTTAGGCTTTGCAATTGTATGCTGGCCGGATGTCCGGATATCAGCTGGAATAGCCAGGGGAATGGCTGAATTGATTCCCGCTTTGATTTGGAATTATCTGAAAACGTTTGTATTAAAGGCTGATTGCCATGATTCAACAGGAAAGTCGTTTGCAGGTTGCCGACAACACGGGCGCCAAAGAACTGATGTGTATCAAGGTTCTGGGTGGTTCGCGACGTCGTTTCGCCGGGCTGGGTGATGTCATCATTTGCAGCGTTAAAAGCGTGATTCCTGGAAGCGAGATCAAAAAGAAGGCCGTGGTTCGTGCGGTGATTGTTCGAACAAAAAAATCGGCTCGACGTGAAGACGGCAGCTACATTCGCTTTGACGGAAACGCAGCCGTGATCATCGATAAAGACAACAATCCACGCGGAACTCGTATCTTTGGTGCGGTTGCCCGTGAATTGCGTGAGAAAAACTTTATGAAAATTGTCAGCTTGGCTAACGAAGTTATCTAGTTGTCAAAAGCCGAACACACGAAACGAAGTAACACCAAAACAAACATTGAAATCAAGCAAGTAACCCAACGGATGAGCGACCGAAGGGGGAGCAAGAATACAAATGAAACCGCGTTTACATCAACAATACATTGACACCATTCAAAAAGAACTGGCGTCCAAATTCAGTATCGAAAACCCCATGGCAGTTCCGCGATTGGAAAAAATCGTGATCAACATGGGCGTTGGTGAAGCGTTGAATGACAAAAAAGTTTTGGACGACGCGTCCGAAGCGCTGACATTGATTGCCGGACAGAAGTCGGTCATCACCAAAGCTCGCAAGTCTATCGCTGGATTCAAACTGCGAGAAGGCGTTTCGATTGGTTGCAAGGTTACCCTTCGCGGGGCACGAATGTTCGAGTTCATGGACCGCTTATTCACGTTTGCACTCCCTCGTGTTCGTGACTTTCGTGGTGTGAATCCCAAGGCGTTTGACGGCAAAGGCAATTACAGCCTTGGCTTGACCGAATATCTGGTATTCCCCGAATTGAACCCGGACAAATTTACACGATCCCAAGGGATGAACATCGTGTTCGTAACGTCCGCGGAAAACAATGACCAGGGACGTGAGTTGTTGCGAATGTTTGGTATGCCGTTCCGCGATCGCAAGAACGTCGAAGCAGCATAACGTTTATTGAAACAAGAATTGAATTGGGGCCAGCGAAAACGATTTGAATCCTTTTCTGTCTGACTCCCAAAATTGACCGTTAATCGCAGGATTTGTTGTGGCAAAGATATCAAAAATCGCCAAGGCCAATCGTGAGCCCAAGTTTTCAACTCGCCGTGAGCGACGCTGCAAGATGTGCGGCCGACCTCGCGCCGTGTATCGCAAGTTTGGCATTTGCCGAATTTGTTTTCGAAAGCTGGGTGACCAGGGACTGATTCCTGGAGTGCGAAAGTCGAGTTGGTAGTGTTGGCACAGATAGGCTGTGCGAGATGCTCTGATCGGGCCTGAATTGAAATTGGTAGAGGAATAGCAAGACTATGATGACTGACCCTATTGCCGACATGTTGACACGCATTCGTAATGCCGTTCGTGTCGAAAGGTCACATGTAGATGTGCCGGCGTCAAAGGTCAAACGCGGTGTCGCGGACGTATTGAAGCGAGAGGGCTTCATCTGGGACTGGGCTGAGGTCGAAGACCAGCCTGTCAGCCAGTTACGTCTGGAGCTGAAGTACGGCCCCAGTGGCGAACACGTCATCCGCAACGTCAAGCGAGTCAGTAAGCCCGGATGTCGCGTCTATCGACGTGCAACGGACTTGCGTCCGATCTTGAACGGGCTGGGAATCACTATCCTGAGCACCAGTCAAGGTGTTATCAGTGATCGTGAGGCTCGCCAAAACAAGGTTGGTGGTGAGATCATTTGCGAGGTCTGGTAGGGATTCAATTGGATTCGTACCGTCACGCAAGCATACGGCTTGGTGGAACATCGCCGGCCAGACGGCGAATCGTCGGTGTCAAAACAGTTTGTTGGTTGTTGAAATAAGAGCTTGGAAACATGTCCCGTATTGGAAAAATCCCGGTACCCATCCTGCCTGGTGTCAAGGTTGCGCTGAGTGGCAATCAGCTTTCGGTTGAAGGCCCGAAGGGAAAATTGAGCCAGACCATCGACCCAACGATCAACGTTGAAGTCAATTCCGATGGCAACGAGGTTGTCGTTACCCGTAAAACGGAAGAACGTCACGCCCGCGCCATGCACGGCCTGACTCGAGCTTTGGTCAAAAACATGGTTGAAGGCGTCAAGGACGGTTACGAGAAAAAACTCGAACTCGTCGGCGTAGGTTACGTCTGCAACATCGCGGGCGACAAGTTGAATTTGCGTGTCGGATTGGCGAACGAATTGAAACGCGTCATTCCAACCGGACTTACGGTCACCTGCCCGGATCAAACGCATATCCATATCAGCGGAGTCGACAAGCAGCTGGTTGGCCAATTTGCCGCCGAGATTCGCGCGTTGAGAAAACCAGAACCTTACAAAGGTAAAGGAATTCGATACCAAGGCGAGCATGTCAAAATCAAGCCTGGTAAAGCAGCCAAGGCGTAAACGAGAACCGGCAATAGTCTCGTTTCGAGCATTGCCAGTTAAATACACAGAACAACAATCCAAGTCAGTTGTATTAACCAATTGTCTGAAGAAGGTACATTACGGTGAGAAAGCAAAAAATTGTTTCCGGTCAACGAAGCAGGCGTCGTTATCGCGTCCGCAATCACCTACGCGGTGTCAGCGAACGCCCTCGCCTCTCGGTCTATCGCACCAGTTCACATTTTTATTGCCAGATCATCGACGATTTGGCCGGCAAGACACTTGCGTCTGCCAGCACACGTGACAAAGATCTGCGCGATAAAGTCAAGAATGGCGGAAACTGCGATGCAGCCAAATTGATTGGACAGGCTATTGCCGAAAAGGCAAAGTCTGCCGGGATCACGGAAGTCAAATTTGATCGCGGGCGATTCAAGTATCACGGACGTGTCGCCGCCATGGCTGACGCTGCTCGGGAAGCAGGATTGGAATTTTAGGACAACCATTTTCGCGCGAGTTCATCGCACGATTCATTAATCGGGAATTGAAACAGTGTCGAACGATACCCAAAATCAAACTGTCGAGCGAACAGTAAAGATCAAACGTTGTGCTGCCGTTGTGAAAGGTGGTCGACGATTCAGTTTTGCAGCGATGGTGGTTGCTGGTGACGGCAAGGGCAAAGTTGGCTGGGGATACGGCAAGGCCAATGAAGTTCCGCCGTGTGTCGAAAAAGCGACCAAGCAGGCAATGCGAACGTTGGTTGACGTCTCGCTGGTCGAAGGGTCGATTCCGCACCCGGTTACGGGACGTTGCGGTGCAGCCCTTGTAAAATTGTTCCCAGCTGGTGCCGGTACCGGTATCATCGCGGGCTCCGCTGTTCGTGCAGTTTGCGAGGCCGCTGGGATCGAAAACATCTTGACCAAAAGCTTTGGTAGCTCGAACCCCGTTACTTTGGTTAAAGCCACCATTGCGGCTTTGCAGGATCTTCGCACCAAAGAAGACATTCAACGCCTGCGAGGAATTGAACTATGAAAATTAATGACGTAAATCAGGACATCGAAGGCTACAAGCCAACCAAACGGTTGGGGCGAGGCACCGGTAGCGGTCAAGGCAAGACCGCTGGTCGAGGACACAAAGGACACTACGCACACAATGGCAAGCAAAGTCTTGTCTTCACTGGCGGCCAGATGCCTTTGTATCGACGTTTGCCCAAGCGTGGTTTCAACAACAAATTCGCTTTGAAAATCGGCGAAGTCAATTTGAGAGATCTCGAAGCCAATTTCGAAAATGGCGATGAAGTTACGCCAGATACCTTGAAGACGAAAGCGCTTGCCAATTATCGATATGACGTTTTGAAAGTCCTGGGTGAAGGTGAATTGACCAAGAAGCTGAAAATTTCGGCGCACCGATTTTCAAAATCCGCTCGCGAAAAAATCGAGAAATCAGGTAGCGAAATCATTGAGTTGCCTGGCGTGAAACCAGTCGTCAAGAACAAACAACGTTCTGCCACTCGCAAAAAGTAGCAAATTAGTTGTTGTGCCCTCGGAATGGACATGAATCGATTGTCGATTTCAATCAGAACCGGGATAGGTAAATCAAGTAAATGGGTACCTTTTGAAAGGTGCCCATTTTGTTTTTCAGGACGCTAAAATTCAATCAACGTCTGGCGTCATGTGTCGACAGTTGGGATTGCCAGTCATGGCTTTTTTGGCGAAACTGATACATTCGAAAAAAGCAAATGCGGCGGTTTTCCGCTAAGTCATTCCGGCAAATCAATCTGGGAAATTTCCCCTAGGACTTCAGGCAATGTTGGAAAAAATTCGAGTCATTTTTACGATCCCCGAATTGCGTCAAAAGATTCTTTTGACGCTACTTCTTTTGGCCGTTTATCGCGTTGGCTGGCAAATTCAACTGCCAATCGTAGATCACGCAGCGGTTTCGGAATATGCGCAAGGGATGGGCGGATCGTTTGGAGCGTTTTTGCAGAAGGTTTCCGTATTCAGCGCGAGCAAGCTGAACCAGGTAACCATCTTTGGTTTGGGAATCATGCCTTACATCACTGCGTCGATTATCTTGCAGTTGATGGGCTCGGTTTACAAACCGCTTGAAGAATTGCGGAAGGAAGGCGAAGCCGGTCGCAAGAAAATTAACGAGTACACACGATATCTCACCGTTGTGCTCTGCTTGATTCAAAGCTATTTCTTTTTGCGATTTGTCGTCATGGGCGGTGACAACCTTACCGCCGCTAAGTTTGAAAATGACGCTGGAAATCTGACCTTGGGCTGGCAATTTGCTTCCATTTTGATCATGACTACCGGTAGCGTGTTCCTGATGTGGCTAGGGGAACAGATCGACGAATATGGAATTGGAAATGGAATCAGCCTTTTGATCATGGCAGGTATCGTGGCGGCGATGCCGGGTGCACTCAATGATTTCCTGATCAACTTCAAACCACAACTTACTGGCTTTGGCGATACAGGAATTGAAAAACTGATTGCGATGATCGCAATCTTTGCGTTGGTTGTTGTTGGCGTGGTATTCATTACACTTGCCCAACGCAGGATTCCCACGCAGAGTCAAAAACATGTTCGCGGGAATCGAGTCTACGGTGGAACAAAGCAATACATGCCCCTTCGTATTAATCAGGCGGGTGTTATGCCTATCATTTTCGCAGGTAGCTTGCTGATGATTCCTTCTGTTTTGTTCGATGCGTTGAGCCGTTGGTTTGGCGACAACGCATTCGGAACCTTCTTTTTGAATTCGAACCAGATCTTCAGCAGTGCAACGTCGATGATCTACACGATCTCGTACATCGCAATGATTTACTTTTTCTGCTACTTCTGGACGGCGATTTCATTCAATCCTCAAGAGATCTCGCAGAACTTCCAGCAAAGTGGAACCTTTATCCCTGGCTATCGACCTGGCAAACGAACTGCCGACTATTTGGAAAACGTCATGGAGCGCATTACCTATGTCGGTGCTGGGTTCTTGGCAATCGTTGCGATTGTGCCCACGATCGTTACGACTTGGCTAGGTGTCAGCCCAACCATGGCGAACTTTTACGGCGGTACCGGACTTTTGATTGCGGTTAGCGTTGCGTTTGACCTGGTTCAAAAAATTGACAGCCACTTGGTCATGCGAAACTATTCAGGGTTACTGGATTAGTAAGGTTTGAGCTAGTCATTTCAATGGTGCTGGCGACTGTGCCGGCGCTTTGAGTGAAAGCCTTGTTTTTTTCAGCTCCTCGCGAACCATGCATGCCTCTCCCTGCTCAATTTTGGGAGAGGCTTGCTCCGTTTCACTAGGACCAGGTTCGTCACGACAGGGGGACTAGACTCGACATTTCACTTCCATTGGCTTTGATTCCGATCGAAGTTTAATGACGCAGATCGTGAGACTCATTCTTTAGTCGTCTAACCCACCTGCGCGATTTGCAAGTCCATTGTTGAGACCTCGCTATCCGATGGAACACCAGCATCGATACCGTAAGGAGTGAGTTCGCCTCGCAGAATCCGAACACTGGACGGAGCCTTGATTCCGATACGAATCTGGTTTCCTTTGATTTGCAAAACTTCCAAAGTGATTCGGTCATCGATTACGATGGATTCATTGGTTCGTCGTGATAGAACAAGCATGGTAAACTCCTTGGAGTCAAAGTGATTTCTTTTGGGGATTCAAGGTATCGTCCCCGGAACGTTATCTATCATCGCGAGGTGCCCGACACGTTAGGTCCCTTCAAAAAAATGTTTTTCGAACTGGCCGTCAGAAGCCCCAAAACGCGGTGTTTTGAGGGAATTTTTGCCAAAGATTGTTTGGCCGAGTCAGCCAGAAATGACTTGCATCCATGGATAATTGCGTTCAAAACACGATTGCAGAACATTTATCGCAGGCCATGAAGCGCGACCAACATCGTTTGCGCCGCCAATGGCAGCGCATTCAGCGTTCGAGTCCAGAGCAACTGCCAGAGGACTTCCGCAAACGACTGGAGGCGAGCGTTGCATTGCGCACGAGCCGGTCAGAGCGATTGCCGACGCCGAACCTTGACTCGACTCTTCCCATATACGAACGGCGAAACGAAATCCGAGAGCTGTTGGCAAACAATCAGGTCCTGGTACTCAGCGGAGAAACGGGGAGCGGCAAGTCAACACAATTGCCGTTGATCGCACTGGAGATGGGCTTTGGTGTCGGTGGCCTGATTGGACACACCCAACCGCGACGTTTGGCGGCTCGCAGCGTTGCGGCTCGACTCGCCCAGCAATTGGGAACGAATATCGGTGAAGAAGTTGGTTTCAAGATCCGTTTTTCCGATCAGACCAACGACAAAACATTCATCAAGTTGATGACCGACGGGATACTATTGGCTGAGACGCAACACGATCGATTCCTGGATCAATACGAAATGTTGATCATCGACGAAGCTCATGAACGTTCGTTGAATATCGATTTCGTCTTGGGCTTCTTGAAAAACCTCTTGCCCAAGCGGCCTGATCTGAAAATCATTATTACCTCGGCGACGATTGACACAGAACGCTTCGCTGAACATTTTGCGGACTCTGATGGGAAACCAGCTCCAGTGCTGCATGTCGAAGGCCGCACGTTTCCAGTCGAAATCATATACTCACCTCCCGAATCGCAAGATGGCGAACCAGGTTCGCTAAGCAATGCAATCGTTGATCAATGTCGCGAACTGGTTCGAAAACGAGATGGAGACATCCTGGTTTTTCTAGCAACTGAACAGGAGATCCGAACGGTAGCAAAAAAGTTGCGAGGCGTACTCAACGCTCACGGCACTGAGATTCTCCCGCTGTATGCAAGGTTAAGTCCCAAACAACAAAACGAGATTTTCCAAACACACTCGCAAGTACGCATTGTCTTGGCAACAAACGTCGCGGAATCTTCGATCACAGTTCCCGGCATTCGCTACGTGGTGGATTCGGGAACCGCTCGAATCAGTCGCTACTCGCCACGCAGCAAAGTACAACGCCTGCCAATTGAGCCAATATCTCAGGCGTCCGCCAACCAAAGGGCAGGGCGTTGCGGCCGAGTAGCCGAAGGTATTTGCGTCCGTCTATATAGCGCTGAGGATTTTGCGTCGCGTTCCGAGTTTACAACTCCCGAGATTCGTCGAACGAACCTTGCCGGGACCATCCTGCAGTTGTTAATTTTGGGATACGGCGATATAGAGCGATTTCCGTTTATCGATCCGCCAACTCCCGAAAGCATTCGAGATGGCTACAAAACGCTTTTTGAAATCGGAGCCGTGGATGGTGGCCGAAAACTTACTGACCTCGGTAAAAAACTGGGGCGACTCCCAGTCGATCCTCGTATCGGCAGGATGTTGTACGCCGCAGCAGACAATCGCTGCCTGGCGGAAGTCCTGATCATCGCCTCATCACTTGAGATTCAAGATCCCAGAATTCGCCCCGCCGAACGTCAAGCCGCAGCAGACGAAGCGCATGCAGCCTGGAACGATGCCAACAGCGATTTCATCGCAACGTTAAACCTTTGGGACTTCATTCATCGCCTGAAAGCAGACCTTTCGCGCAGCAAGTTTCGGGTGGCATTAGAGAAAAATTTCTTGTCATACACTTTGGTTGTTCAGTGGCTGGACATTCACCGACAATTGATGAGCATGGTTCAGGATGCGAAACTCCCAATACTCGGCCGCGACAACAATTACAACCAAATCCACCGAAGTCTGCTTACAGGACTACTTTCTTCCGTAGCGATGCTAGGTGATCGACACGAGTATACGGGCGCTGGTGGAATCAAGTTTCATTTATGGCCCGGTTCGGGAGTGTTTGGCGCAAAACCTAAATGGATCATGGCGTCGGAAATTCTGGAAACGACCCGACGATACGGCAGAACCGTTGCCAAAATCGAACCCGATTGGGTCATGCCACTTGCAGGCCATCTCGTCAAACATTCCTATGTCGACCCGTTTTGGAGTGCAAAAAACCAAACGGTCATGGCCTACCAAAACACAAGCCTTTACGGATTGCCAATTCAATCTCGCCAGCGCGTTCACTATTCGAAAATCGATCCGACGGTCGCGCGCGATTTGTTCATCGAAGATGGATTGATGGGAGACGAGCTTCGTCACGATTTCGACTTCCATGTTCACAATCTGATGCTACTGGACGAAGTAGCCAAAACAGCAAACAAGACTCGAGATCGCGGGTGGGTCGTTGATCCAAGTCAGTTGATTCAATTTTATCGAGAACACTTGCCTGCCGAAGCCGTCGATTGCCGAAGCCTCGATTCACTCTTGAAACACGATTCCGAGTTGAACGGCAAACTCACCATGACCATGTCCGATCTGGGACTGGACGACGAGTTAAAAACGATGGGAGAGCAGATGCCGGAAGTCGTTTCGGTTGGCTCGATCGAAGTGCCGGTCGACTATCGATTCGAACCTGGGAACCTATCGGACGGCGCGACCGTTGAATTGCCATTGGCGGCCCTTGGACAGGTCGACGACGTCCAACTTGGCTGGTTGATACCAGGATTGCTTCAAGGACGAGTCGCGGGTCTGATTCGCAGCTTGCCCAAGAACATTCGGCGCAACCTCGTACCCGCACCTGATGTGGCTGCGGAAGTGGTCAAACGACTTCGCGTAGGAGAAGGAGATCTGCTGGAGCAAGTTGCGAGTCACTTGAGTCGATTTGCAGGCGAACCGGTTTTGCGGTCCCAATTTGATCTTTCGAAATTGGACCGTCACCTGCTGGTCAATGTTCGTCTCGTTGACGATTCGGGACAAATGATTGCCGAAGGTCGAACTGTTTCAGAGATTCGAACACAACTTTCTCCTGAGCATCTGGAGACGGGCCCTATCAAAATCGATGATCAGCAATGGAATCAAACCGGTTTGACAGATTGGAATTGGGATGAACTACCCGAAAAAGTCGAAGTCGCACGCGGCGCGACGCTTTTGGTCGCCTACCCAGCGATCATTGACGAAGGAGAAGCTGTAGGCTTGGGCTTGGTCGATTCATCTGACAAAGCGAAATTTTTGACATCCCAAGGAATCTGTCGGCTCTTCTGTTTGCAAAACAAAAAGCGAATTCGTTCGCAGGTGCAATGGCTTCCGGCCCTGGGACAGGCAAAAATCAACCTTGCACGCTGGATTGCTCCCGACGAACTTACTCGCTGGCTAGGCGAACTACTGCCGCGCGTCGGCATGTTAGAGGGACAACCCGAAATTCGTACGCGTACTTCGTTTGAAGAGCGAAATGCGCAAGCCACAATGTTGATCTCAGTAGCCACTCAGGAAATTGCAGCATGGCTTCAAAAGCTTGCCGCTGCGGGCCAGGACGTTGCCCTGGCTTTGGAGAACTTGAAACCCAGTATGGGAGAAGTGAAGGCATCGGTAAAACGCCAACTGCAGTTTTTGTTTGCAGATGAAACGCTCAACACGACGCCATGGGAGTGGCTCAAGCACTACCCGAGATATCTTAATGCGATCGTGCAACGGATCACTAAACTTTCAAGTTCGTCCCCAGCGGATGATCGGCGTATCCAGAATGGTATCGATCAGCTGATCGTCGATGCCGATGCCACCCGAACGCTCCACCTACAGATGGGATGGTTCGACCCCGAACTCACCCAATATCGATGGATGATCGAAGAGTTTCGCGTATCTCAATTTGCACAACAATTGGGTACTGCGATGACCGTTTCGGAGAAGCGACTTGAAAAGCAGCGTAAAAAAGTACGTGCGAACTGAGATCGATTCGCATTCATGGCGGCATTGAAGGACACCAGATACAGCGAAAAAGGCGAAGTCAATTTCGACTTCGCCTTTGTTCGGTTTCTGAATGTTTCAGGTTCGCTACTGACCAGAACTTCCGCTTCCTGATTGTCCACTTCCACTGCCACCGCTACCACTTCCACTGCCACTTGAGCTGGACGTACCACCACCGGCAGCATTGATAATGGGAGGGGGCATCATGGATGAGTAGCTCGCATTGATCGCTTCAACGCGTCGTCCGTCAACTGGGTTGGGAACAAGGTTTGTTGCTTCGACTCGACTCGCCAAGTCGTCACCGTACCACTTGCCAACAATCGAGCGAACATCGGCGACCCGTTGCTCGGTGACGGAAGCGTCTCGGTTCGAACCAATATACACCCGACGATCGTCGCCAGTAAAATTCGACATGATGGCAGCGATTTTCTTCTCGCCCATAGAATTGACTTTGCCATCGTCATCAAAGTGAACATCGGTCAATGTGCACTGTGTGATCAGACCGTTGTGCAGGACAGGTGTCCAGACGTTGAAATACGCGTTCCGGTCCGTGCAATTAAACGGTTTCATCCACGCTTCGTTTCGAGCGGAGATCTTGCTGGCTTGTTCTAGAGTTTCCGCGCGACGAGCCTGGAAGTTACCGTGATGTCCGTTGTGAAATAGACCGCGACTCGTGCTGCCACAGTTTTGACTCGATGGCCACGCCCCGACAACGTTTCCTTGATTGCAAGACGTACATTGTGCATGGGCGTTTGCCCCACCAACGGAAAGGGCTGCGATAGCCAACAAACCGAAAGCCCGTCGTTTGATATTCATCAATTGATCTCCATCTTCCGTGACGTGGTATTGGTCGGAGCCCAAGGTGAGTCGCAAAACTCCGATCCGTATTCGATTCGGTGGCGACGAAAACAGGCACTCCTTGCCCAGCGATGATTCGTATGATGTTTATCGTCCGTCACTGCCAGCCGGGATTTGCGAACCGAGTTGGAAATATGGACAAATTGGGCCAAACGACATTACTTTTGGAAAGTAGGAAGCATTTCGTTGACCATAGTGATTGCAGCGGGGCCAACAAGTACAACGAAAATACCGGGGAAAATGAACAAGACGAGCGGAAAAATCAATTTCACCGCGGTTTTTGCTGCTTTTTCTTCGGCAATTTGCCGACGGCGAGTTCGCATTGTTTCACTTTGAGTTCGCAACGCCTGTCCGACGCTGGTACCGAACTTGTCGACTTGAATGATGATTTGCGACAGCGTTTTCAAGTCATCGACACCATTTCGTTCTCCGAGATCCCGCAAAACCTCAGCGCGAGGGCGTCCCATTTGTAATGCCTGATTACAAATTTTGAATTCATACGAAATGGTCCGATGTGAGCGTGCGAGTTCTTCGGCGACCTTACGCATCGCTTGGTCCAAGCCCAAACCTGCTTCCACGCAAACGACCATCAAGTCTAGTGCATCGGGGAGTCCCAGGAAGATCGATTCCTTGCGCTTGGCAGCCAGGAAGGTCAAAGCAAATTCGGGAATAAACAGTCCGCCCCCAGCAGCGACCAAGGTGTAGATCATCGTCCACAGATTCATGCCATTCATAATCAGGCTGGTTCCGCCACCGATGATGAAACCAGCAATCGCAAACAGCGCCTTGATCGTAGTAAACATCGCGAGAGCACCTTCGTGCCGAAACCCTGCGGCATGCAGTCTCGCGGTCATTGTACCGATTTCTTTTTCGGATTTGGGCTTCAGTGGCTCCGATAGACTTGGACTTGCAGCCTCTAGCAGGCGGGTAAGTCCAATTTTTCCATCTGACTTTTCGACGTCAGGCTTGCCTTTGAGTCGATTGCGCATCGCTTCCAAACGAGATTCTGCGCGTGTTTTTCGATTCATGGAAAAATCCAGAATCGCCCAGAAAATTCCAGCGACAAACACACAGATGGCAAACGGCAAAATGGCTACAAAGTCGAGTTGCATTTCTTTTGCTTTCATCGTTTGGTTGTCTGGAATGCCCCAGTGCAACCTAGATTTCAACGTAAATTTTTTGAATGCGCGATTCCCAAAACAGTCAGAAAATGCTTTAGGAATATGTTATGTGCTGGTTTTTCCCAACGACCCTATTCAATCGTTTAGACCTTGATCGTAATAATTTTCTTGATCATGGCCGCACCAAGTACTTGCAAAACAATTCCACCCGCCAACATTTTGTGGCCAAGTGGATCTTCAAACAGCATCATGACGTAGTCATAATTCAAACGCAGCATTGTTACGAACAGAACGGGTGGCAGTGCCAACAGAACTGCTCCAGACAATCGCCCTTCTCCGGTCAATGCCTGAATTTGCCCTTGGATGGTAAATCGCTCTCGAATCAAATGAGCAATCTTGTCCAGGATCTCAGCGAGGTCACCGCCCGTTTGACGCTGCAAAACAATACTCGTCACAAAAAATCGCAAGTCGAGGTTATCGATTCGATCAGCCA
This sequence comes from Pirellulaceae bacterium, assembly GCA_041399045.1. Taxonomy (GTDB): domain Bacteria; phylum Planctomycetota; class Planctomycetia; order Pirellulales; family Pirellulaceae; genus BJ22. Next base: position 264,943 of record JAWKTO010000006.1, read on the forward strand.
TGGACAGCAAAGACTGCTCCAATGGCACGCCCAGATTCTGTTCTTCGTAACAACGAGCGAATTCAGGTCCCAACGGTTCGGCAGCTTGCTGTGCAACGAGTTGAATCCCTGCAGGTAGACTTTGGCCAGCTCGCAACGCCTGCCCAATCAAGTCCAGACAATCCGGCAACTGGGAACCAAACTTCTTCAAACGTCGCTTTGCCTGGAACATCAACCACATGAACGGCAACACAAATCCCGTCGCGGTGGCCACAAAGAAAAACGATTTGAAAGGGCTAACGACGAGGTAGGCCAGTGTCATCGCGACCGCGCTACCAGCGGCGATCATCAGGAACTTAAGCGAGTCCATTTCCCAACCGGCGCTATGGATATAGCGGCGCAAGTTGAAGAAACGCTCGACAAACTCCTCGATCATGCCTGGCGCGTCGTCCAAAGGACTGGACAATAGCGAACCACCTGATGATTCACCTTTGGCGACACCACGCCCATGGTTCTTTGTCAGATTTTCGAGTCGAGTTTGTACAGCGCTCTTGTCATTGGAAAACATGGAGGAGACAGCGAATATCACGCCACTCACACTCACGGCAACACAAATGATGACAACTACATAAAACATGTTTGACTCGATCTGGTTATCTGGTCGCTGATTCGGCAGAGGAAAACGGACTAACAAGCAAATTCGCTTAGTCTTCGAGCATGACGCGTTCACGGAAGATACTTGGCGGCAATCGCACACCGTTTGATTCCAGACGCTGCATACATTTCGGCCGAACGCCTGTGCAGAGGAACTTGCCTCGTGCACGACCGTTTTCATCAACACCATCCTGGACGAATTTGAAAATATCCTGAGTCACGATCGTATCGTTTTCCATACCGACGATTTCGGTGATGTGCGTGACCTTTCGAGGACCGCCTTGCAAACGGTTGGCTTGAACAATCAAGTTGATTGCACTGGAGATCTGCGTTCGCATCGCTTTGATAGGCATTTCGAAACCGGCCATCATGATCATTGTTTCGAGGCGACCAAGACAGTCGCGAGGCGTATTAGCGTGCGTGGTGGTCATCGAACCCTCGTGACCCGTGTTCATCGCCTGCAACATGTCGAGTGCTTCAGGACCACGACACTCGCCGATGATGATACGCTCGGGACGCATACGCAAACAGTTTCGCACCAGGTCAGTTGCGGAAACCGCACCTTTGCCTTCGATGTTGGGCGGTCGTGTTTCCAGCCGCACGACGTGTTCCTGTTGCAGTTGCAATTCCGCGGCATCTTCGATCGTAATGATACGGTCGGTGTTGGGAATAAAGCTGGAAAGCGTATTCAGCAGCGTTGTTTTTCCAGAACCGGTACCGCCGGAGATCACGATATTCAAACGAGCTTTCATCGAACCTTCCAGCAGCATCACCATTTCCGGTGTGAATGCTTTATAGTTCAGCAAATCCTCCAATTTCAATGGATTGGAACCAAATCGCCGAATGGACATCGCGGGACCATCCAAGGCGAGGGGTGGGATGATCGCGTTCACACGGGAGCCGTCTTCCAGACGCGCGTCAACCATTGGACACGTTTCGTCGACACGACGACCAACCTTGGAAACAATACGGTCAATGATCTGCAACAAGTGAGCGTTGTTGCGGAACTCAACGTTGCTACGTTGCATTTTTCCGCCGCGCTCGCAGTAGATATTCTTAGGTCCATTGATCAAGATATCGCTGATCGTCGGATCTTTCAGGAGCAATTCGAGGGGTCCCAAACCGAACGTTTCGTCCAGAACCTCGTCGATCAGACGATCCCGCTCCAAGCGGTTCATCAAATTGTTTTCGCTGTCACACAGGTGTTCGACGACGACGCGAATCTCTTTCCGCAAAACATCGCCTTGCAGTTCTCCGACTCGTCCCAGGTCCAGTTTTCCGATGAGCTTCTGATGGATTTTCTGTTTCAGAACATCGAATTCGTTGGACTTTGAATTACCTCGTGTCGGTGCAGTACTCATACGTCAGCAATCCTAAAATGCAATAATTGTCCAGTTTGCCACCAAATGGCTGATTCAGTTATGTGCGACGGTAAAGCGGCAAAAATGCTCCATTCCCGCACGCAATAACAGTGTGGAGCCTCCTGCATTCACGACTGTTACGATTTTGAGTCTCCACGATCCGTTGTGGCTCGGGTACATTGACCATTAAGTAATGGGCAGGTGTTCGAGCACGTAGAAATCAAAGGGTCGCCATGTCAGATTCATCCATGGCAACATTTCAGGCAGGCAGTCTGTTGGTCTCAGTACCCGCACTTTATGACCCCAATTTCTTTCGAACGGTGGTTCTTCTCTTCCAGAGTTCGGATGAAGGGGCAGCGGGAATTATTCTCAACCGACCTACCAATCGGAAAATGTCGGAATTGGGGAGCGAATTCGCGAACGAATCCATTGACGACGATCAATCCGTTTATTCGGGTGGGCCGGTGGAAGGACCTTTGATGGCCGTCCATGAAAGTTTAGGGCTGGGTGAAGCCGGTGTGATTCCGGGCGTGTTTCTTTCGACCACCCGGGAAAATCTGATTGAACTGTACAACCAGACTAAGCATCGCGTTCGGTTTGTCGCCAACTATTCAGGCTGGGGCCGCGGCCAGTTACAAAATGAAATTGATGCCGGCGGTTGGATCGTCGTCCCTGCTACCGTAGAACTGATTTTTTCTGACCCGGAAGACCTTTGGAAAAATATCTGCGAGACCTATGGGAGTGAAGTGATGTTGGAGAAACGATTCGCCAAGCATCGCCCTAACAATCCCGAGTTGAACTAACGAGCCATTCAAACGGAAGCCTCCGTCGAACCATGAACTGGATCTTCTAAGGTCAACTTCATCGCTCCCCAATTCAAATCACATGAACGAAGCCCTTGAACGCCCCTTCAAACACCTACTTACCTTTATTACCCAGAACATTCTAACGGCCGTGGTTTTGACCTCGTTAATGTTTCATGCCACCACGGGAAAATTGGAGTTCGATGAAATACGCTCGTACTTTGCGTATCGATACTCATTGGCACCGCTCCCTTTGGCAATCGTGTTCTCAACACTTTTCGTCGCCCCCCTTGCCATTGTTCAGGTTGTTGAAAAATTGATATCAAAACGGGTAACATCCCCGTTCACGAAATTCCTGTTGCTGCTCAATTCAGTGGTTGTAGTTCTGCTGTTTCTGATTTTACAAACAGGCTACGAAATTCAACGAGACACCTTTGCCATCTTTGTCTTCCTGGGGTCGGGTTTTGGCTATGCATTTTATTTCTACATTCGCAGCCGCTCGAAATCTAATCGCCGTTCAATTCATATTGCCGACTACCTACTGTTGGTCCCCATTTCGGCAATGCTCGTGCACTTGATTACCCACCCAAGAATTCTCGACACAAACACGATTTCAATTTTGGTAATGCTGACCACCCCTGTTGCTGTGTTTGTATTTGCGTTGGTTGTCAATTTTTTCCCCATCCTTCTGCGAGTCTTCGATTTACTTGGCATTGTCTCCACATTCTGCATGATCAATTTGTTGATTTGGGGGTTGCTATCGTGGACTGCCGCAGCAAGTGTTGTTGATGAATATGTTACAGAAGGCGTTTACGTTTGGTTGCACGCCACTCCTTTGCTTCTCGGCCTGCTCAAAGAGGCGAGACCGACCATATCCACTCGACAACATTCTGTTCACCGAAAACTGCCGGTAGAAGAAAGGCTTCTACGTTTTCGGCTTTCTACTACGGTTAAGGTGTTACCGATCCTGGCCGCAGCTCCGTGGGTGTTTCTCAACCTATACACAGCGACTCGCAACACGTTCGTTGATTCAAAATCCGATGAACGCTCGCTTCTGGATATTCGAAAACTGGAGTTTTTGGACATTGACAAATTCACCAACGTGAGCGATGACGTAATCGTCTACCCGAAACTTGATAGCCAATTTCAAATCGACTTGTATGGCAATTTGCTAGACTTCAATGAGAGCTCTTCAACTGCCTGTGAGCAATACTTTGCAACACGCAAACAACGCAACTGGGACTTTGTCCTGCTTGAATCAATCTCGCGGGAAGCCGGCTCTTACGGTTACTTCGACGAACCCGTTGATATCCTTGACTCTCCAATTTGGCTTGAACATTTCGAAGAAGTCGAATCACAAATTCTCACCGTTTTTGAAGCGTGGCCAGACGACTTTCGATTTGAGCGAGTGTTCTTGATTGAAAACAACCACCTACGCCAACTCCCGATGAAGAATGTCGATTTCATCAAAATCAACTTGGCGATTGCCGAGCACAAGCTGGAACAAGGCGATATCGACGACTCGATTCGTTTTTTTAAATTCGCAATCAGATCCTCGATTTCGATTTTACAAAGCGGTGACCTCGAAATTCAATTCAACCGCAGTCATTTCAATCGCATCGTCAACTGGACGTTGCGGGTGATTGAACGCAAACGGTTGCAAAATGCCGACGCTGAAAAATTGTTGAGCGTATTGACTGGCGGTATCGAATCGATCCGACTTGGAAACGAAGAACGTTCCCAAACGGACCGTCTGCGTTTCCTGACCGTGATGGCTCAAAACGTTGGAGCCAATTTTTACTTCGGAATTGAACAGCACCCAAACGATGGAGTTTGGATTGATCGCAGAGCATACGTTTCAGAAATATTGCGGATCATCAATCAACCGCCAGGCCGAGTAGTATTTTTCAATGAGATCCGGCGACAACAACAGCTTGTGCCGACGTTGCGTATGCTCACGTATCCCAATGACTTGGAGTTTACTGACCAACTCCGTTTTCTCTACATGCTCCCCCGACAGCGAGGAATTAACATCGCCCAAAACGATGCCGCGTGGAGCATGGTCGGAATCGCTTTGAAAAAAGAACGCTCACCACTTGAATCGGTCGACCTGGATGTCCAGATGCTCCGAGTGCTTCAACTGTTGCTGCGTGATTTGGAAACGCGCGATCTACGTTTGAAATGGCGAGAGATCAACGCGACCTTGCCAGCAAATCAATTTCCACTTGCGACTGACCTTCTCTCTGGAAACCCTAATTTCATCGGTGCCGACGTCGATCGCATACGAATTGAACTCAATGAAGCAACTATCGTCGTTCACTTGGACGCCACTTTGAAGGGCAAATCATGGTCGCTCCGAATACCGCAGAAATCGTCCCCCGTTGATGAATAAGCCAACGGAAAGTGAATTGTCGAAAACGTCATCGGTCTTTCGATCGTGATCGCAATCCTCTCGGACATGACGGTTTTGCGGATTATTTGAGCAAGCGGCGAAATGCAATCAATAGTTCGGTGAAAATCAATTTTGAGAGCGTTGAGATTCAACTTAGGCTTTGAGCAACGTCCTTTGTCCTTGGTTTGTTGAGTATTTGCCTTGCGCCCGATTTCACTCATAACGACCTTTTTCCTGCTGCTCGCCATCGCGAAACTGGGGCTCGCACAGACACGCGACGCTACATACCGAATTGAGACCGAATCCCGTAGTTATGTCGGGCGACCATTGGCTGTTGATTCATCGAGCATTGCTCTGTTACGAACCAACGGAAGAATCTCATTCATTCCAAAAACCGACATCAAATCAACAGACAAAATTTCAGAACGTTTCGATCCGCTTACCTCAACACAACTTCGAACGGGATTGCAAAAGGAATTTGGGGCGCGTTACGAGGTGACAACAACCCGCCATTTTGTCGTCGTACATTCACCCGGTGGGCATCAAACCTGGGCCGTACCGTTCGAAAAACTGTATGACCAAATGCGTCACTACTTCGGCGCTCGCGGAATCAGTCTCGACACTCCAGAATTCGTCATGGTGGCGATTGTCTTGAACTCGCGTGACGAGTTCGATGCATTCCTGCGTGCCTATGTCAAATACGATGCCAATATTCATGGTTACTATTCACCGCTCAGCAATCGCATCATCACGTACCGGCAACCCGACGGCGAATTGGACTTTTTTCAATTGTCGACCGTAATCCACGAAGCAGCGCACCAAGTCGCATTTAACACCGGCTTGCACTCACGAGTCGCACAAACTCCGAGATGGGCCAGCGAAGGACTTGCCACCATGTTCGAGGCCCGCGGTGTTCATTCCAGTTATCGATACAACGGATTATCGGAACGCATCAATCAAGGCCAGCTCAAAGCGTTGGCGCAGTATTCACGCGATGGCAAAGTTCGCGGTAAACTTCAGGCATTGATTTCGGGAGACGAGTTATTTGAACGCGAACCTCTACTGGCCTACTCTCTGGCTTGGGCGGTTACGTTTTACGTCTGTGAAACACGCCCAGCCGACTATTCTCGCTATATGAATCGCCTGCGAAACCGTCCCGATTTTCAGGAATACACGGCAAAAGAGCGTCTCAAAGACTTCCAAGATCTTTTCGGAAACGACTTGAACGATTTCGAGATCCGAATGCTGCAATACTTGTCCGGACTGAAGTAATCGTTATCGGGGCAGAAAAAGTTCGCTTAAACCAGTTCTCGTCGAAGCGCCCAGATTGCCGCTTGAGTGCGGTCATTGACATCCAGTTTTCGCAAGATGTTCTGCACATGTTCTTTGGTCGTTTCAACGCTGATCCCCAAAGACATGCCGATCTCACGATTGCTCAACCCCATCGAGACATGGCGTAGCACCTGGATCTCGCGACGCGTCAGCGGTGACGTTTTCGAGAAATTGCCCTTGGTCGCCGTCAGCTGAACGCGCCTTTGTCGAATCGGGCGACTTTCGTCTGGCTCGATCCCTTTGTATGCGCGACGGATTGCCTCCGCGAGAACGGTCATGTCCTCGTGCTTGTAGACGTAATCAGCCGCCGACATGGCCAGCGCCCTGGCGATCGGCGTTGGCTCGCTTGCATTCGAAAAGAACACAATGGGGACAGGGCGCGTGCCATTTGCAATGTCCGAGAGCTTACCCATCGTGTCCTGTCCGTCCAAGCGAACCTCAGAAACAACGACTTGCGGCCGCAACTCAATAATCTGTTTCAACAGTTCGGAATTTGTTTTTGCAGCGCCGACAATATCGATTTCGCTATCGGCAAAGTAACTCGCCAGTCCTTGATGTACCACGGGCTGATCATCGCCCAAAACTACGGATATTTTCATTGAAATCATGTTAAAAACGGTCGGGGTCTCAAATCATGTTAATTGAGCCACATACCAATGGCCAAGGGACATTACTGCTGCAGCGACCATGCCAGCCGACCAATTACGATTATTTTGCCGTTCCGATTGTGCAGATTCGCACGTTTAACACGGCCATTGTTGCTTTTCCGCATCTTCATCGTATCGAATTTGGCTTCCTACGTTGACGCTTTGATTCCGTGACCTAGATATTTCAAACCCTTTGTTGAAAAATCCCAACGCCCAAGCAACGTTTCAAAAAGTCATGAAAGCGAAGAAATCGACCCGCTTGTTACTCGTCGACGATGACCAATCCCTGGCTCAATCCATGGGTGAATGGCTACTGGAAATGGGATTCGATGTCTGGCTCGCCCGAAATATCGCCGAAGGCGAAGCTGTCTTGTCGGACGAAGACATTGACGTCGCACTGATTGACATTCGATTGGGGAACGAAGACGGCTTCGACCTCTTGCGCCGCTCTAAGAAGCTTTCGCCTAACACCACTTCAATCATGATCACGGGTTATGGCACTGCAGATACCGGCGTTGCTGCGTTGCGCGAAGGCGCATTCGACCTGCTGACCAAGCCTTTGATTGACGACGAACTATTGATGTCAATCGAAAAGGCGATGACCAACCATAAGGTTCTCGAAGAAAACAAAAATCTACGTTCCCAGCTCGACAACAAATTCGCGTTGTCCAACATTGTGGGCAATGACGAACGGATGCGCAAGACATTTGAGATCATTGATAGCGTTGCCGATACGAAGGCGACCGTGTTGATCACGGGCGAAAGCGGAACGGGTAAGTCACTTTTGGCTCGCGCCGTTCACCAACGCAGCGACCGTCGCAGTGGCCCGTTCATCGAAGTTGCCTGCGGGGCCCTCCCCGAAAACCTGCTTGAAAGCGAATTGTTTGGGCATGTTGCGGGCGCGTTTACGGGTGCCACAGGAAACAAAGACGGTAAATTCAAACTTGCCGAGGGCGGCACGCTATTTCTCGACGAGATCGGAACGGCGTCACCCGCTCTGCAGGTGAAACTGCTGCGTGTCCTGCAAGAATTCCAATTCGAACAAGTCGGTGGGACCAAGACATTCAAAGCCGACACGCGAGTTGTGTTGGCGACAAACGAAGACCTGGGCGTGGCGGTCAGCGAAGGTCGTTTCCGCCAAGACCTATATTACCGAATCAATGTCATCAATCTGCAACTTCCATCGCTGCGTGAACGTGTTGATGATATCCCGGCACTTGCCAACTTCTTTTTGCAAAAGGTTTGTTCGGAAACGGGTCGAAAATTTGTTGGCTTCGATTCGGACGCCATGTCGGCACTTCAACAATACGGTTGGCCAGGAAACGTCCGCGAACTTCAGAATGTGATCGAGCGCGCCGTACTGCTGGGCAAACATGACCGTGTCCTTGGCTGTGACTTGCCGGCCAACGTTTTAGGCGAGCAGCGCGTTTCCGATAGTCCTATTTTGCAATCGGCTGCTCCAACGCCAAACAAGCGAATGACGTTGAAGGAAGCACTTGAAGGGCCCGAACGGCAAATCATTTTGCAAACGTTGCGGGAAAACAACTGGAGCCGAAACGCAACTGCCGACCAACTGGGAATCAACCGTACGACGTTGTACAAGAAAATGCGAAAACTGGGGCTGGAAACACCCGGCTTTGCCTACAACGACTAGCGACTGCATTGCTGGACAAATCATTCGATGATAAATTCAATCGTTTGGCTCAATTGAGTTGATACTGCCACGCGTTCTGAATGGTGTTGTTTCGTCCGAAAAATGGTTTATCCAGACGTACCCCAGACCATTCCTGCAATGTTTCTTCGCCGCGTTCAGGAGACGCCACTTGCGACCGCGGTCACCTTCAGATTGACCAACGCAGTTCCTTGGTCATCGCGCAGTTGGCTTGAATTTGCTTCGGATGTTGCGACCTATTCCCGGTGGATAGGCGCGAGATGGTCCGCAGGGGCACACATTTTGCTGATTGCTGAAAACCGCTACGAGTGGATGGTTGCAGACCTGGCGTTGCATTTTTGCGGAATGGTGTCGGTGCCAATCCACCCACTGTTAACGCAAGAACAAACACAGCAACTTGCCGAACATTCTAATGCGTCAGGAGCCCTCGTTTCCAACGCAACTCACGCCGTGAAACTGCAACGTTTGAATTTTCCCAGGAACTTGGATTTTCAGATCGCCTGTTTCCCATCGGCTGATGGTGCCAATTTCGAAGGTGACACGTTGTTGCCGATGCCAGACATCAGCAAAACACACTCATCAATGGAGTCGATCGTTGAACTCGAACAGCGACTCATCGACTCCGGCATTGACGCCGATGCTCTCGCAACCATTTTGTATACATCTGGCACGACGGGTGAACCCAAGGGAGTATGCTTTCGCAGCACAACATTATCTCCAATGTCGCTTCAAAACTTCACACGCTTCCGCTGGATTCAAGCGACACGCGTATCTGTTGGCTTCCGATGACGCATGTATTCTCCCGCGTATGCGACCTTTACACGGGTTATCAGGCGGGGTGCCATTCGATTGTGTCGATGGGCAAGGACACGTTGTGGGATGAAATGCTGATGTTTTCTCCCACCTATATCAACGCCGTTCCCTATTTCTTTGACCGATGCTACCAACGCCTGCAGTCGCGCGGACTGCTGCATAGTCGTGACGCTTTACACGACCTCTTGGGCGGCCAAATGAAACTCTGCAACTGTGGTGGAGCTCCGATCGCCGACCATTTGTTCGACTGGTTTCGAAAACACGACGTCGAATTGGTGACCGGATATGGCCTGACGGAGACTTCCCCGGTACTAACCAGCAATCGTCCGGGAGCTGTTCGAAAGGGTTCGGTGGGACAAGCCGTTGCCGGTGTTGAAATCAAAATCGCTGAGGACGGTGAAGTCCTCGCCAGTGGCGATAACATTATGCTGGGCTACTACCGAATGCCGGATGAAACCAATGCCGTAATCGCAAACAACTGGTTTCACACGGGAGACGTTGGCCGCCTGGACGCCGATGGCTATTTGTTTCTGACCGGCCGAAAGAAAGAAATGATTGTTACCAACGGCGGCAAAAACATTCCGCCTTTGCTGATTGAGAATTTGCTGTTAGCAGATCCAATGATCGATCAAATATTGGTTTTGGGGGATCGCCAAGACTATTTGGTTGCCATCATCGTTTTAAATCCGGAACAGGTGTCGGCAGCGCAAAACGAAAATGAAAATGAATCGAATATTGAAAAGCGGTTAGGCATTCGAATTGGAAAGCGTTTGAGTGGACTTTCCAAATACGAACAGATTCAACGGTTCCATATCGCTGCCGAGCCGTTCACAATCGAAAATGGACAGCTGACAGCGAAAGGTAGCCTGAGGCGCCACCAGATTCTAGAAGATTATCAAAACGCGGTCGGCGACATGTATTCGCGGCAAACGCCCAAACGGAGTTAACTATTTGAGGTTGCGACCCATTCCCAAAATTCCCCCGCGAGCTGTCTGTTGCGAGTTGTCGCGAGGAACAGCAACAGGAACTGGCTGGACGTCAAATAAAATGCCTTTTCCCTCAAGAGATGGCAACGATTTCGCGACCATCCCATTGCCTTGGCGAGGCATTTCCTCGATCGAACCTTTGAAGAGCAAAATCATGTCTTCGACCTCAGGATTGAACTCGACACCTCCTGCTCCGTCGTCGCGAGAAACCCATTCGAAATTTCCAACGCAGACATAGCTTTCAGAACGATCATGAAATTCGTAGGCCTCAACTCCCAGTTTCCGCAACTCACCACACAACAAGTTTGCTTTTCGTGATGCCTCGTTCAACTTGCTATTTTCAATTGGCTTGCCAATCTGTGCCAGCCAATTCATCTTCTTATTCTCTTGCTCAATTTCGTCGAGGTTAAATGTTGCAGCGCCGCGAAAGGTCGCTACTCGAATCGTGTAGTTCCCTGGACAATCCAACAAACTAAATTCCGCATTACGATTGATCTTCAAAATGGTCGTATCAACCGTTGATTGCCGGAAATACTCTTCGGGAATCATTGGATTGGGCATCACAAACGCAGAGCCGAGTGGCCCTTTCTTGCGGTTGTCCTTTGACAAGAATTTGATGTTCTCGCGCCATTCGTGGACGTTTCGACCGTCAGCACTATCTTCAACGAATGCAGCTTTGGAAATTTTTAAATACTTGATTTTCTCAAGCATCCGCTGACAGCCACCGTCTTCAACGCTAGGAAAGTCGCCCACCAAAACAGCGACCTCTTCAAAACTCGAATCATTCAGGGTTCGTGTCGGCTTTCGTTTCGCAATGGCATTTCCATTGTCGTCCACATCCCATTCCTTGGAGCTGTACCACATGCCTTCATAGTTTTTCGAGAAATCAAAGTCGTGCTTGTAAACATAAACGGGAACACGCAGCTCTTCAGCCAACAGCTTGGCGAGTTGCTCTGCTCGAATTTCGGCACTTTCACCAACGAACGACGTACACATGATTAACCACGGTCCTGCAGACTCCGTCAACGAAAGACTTTCGGCCTGGACGTTCTTTTCAGACTTTCTCCCAAACGGTAACCGAATCCCTTTGTTTTGCCCAAACGCAGAGGCATCTCCCAATGCCATAGCGATAAACAAACAAAAGACGATGCGAGATACGGTCCGTGGGCAATTAGCGAACATGGTTTTTCCCTTTTCCTACTTGCCAAAACAGCTCCAGAATGGCATTTGATAACTGGAGGCGGCGGGGAAATTAGCAAAGTCTTAAATCGAAGCAAAGGTCAATTACGGGACGTTGTTTTTTATGCTTCGTCTCAGATACCACAGGGTCCCTCAACCACATAAAGACCGCAAAAGAACCACATAACGGGGTTGAATTCACCATTAATTGAGTTATTCTGAAATAAGGGTAGTTTTGACTCCGCAACCCAACGTTGAGAACGAATAACCCGTCTATCTTCGGCATTTAAGCTGAGTTTTCGGGTAAACGATTGACGGTCTACGGATCGACGACTTCGTCCGACCTTTTTTTGGTTGCAGACCGCGCAGGCGAGAATCGTAGAGATTAGAGGGAATCGACATGCAGTATAGTTTTCGACTCGCAGAACTTCTGGGCCACGTTCCTGATCCTCGTAAACGCCCCGGAACGATCAAAACCATTGTCGAGTACACCGGCCTCGATCGACACCAGGTTGCAGCCCTGCTGAAAAACGAAGTCAAATACATCCCGCTCAAGGCCCTCTCGAGACTTTGCGACTATTTGATTGAACACGGACACGCAACCGCTGGAGAATTGCCGGGGGCGCTTTTTGCAATCGAACCTGAAAACTTCTGGGAGTTGATGGCGCGTCGAAGTCGCCTTGAATTGGTCCTTGGTGTCCGCCGAGACGTCGAAGCCGATAGTCCCGAGGTGTCTTACGTCGTTGCGTCGGACTCGGTATTGTTGGGCGAGTTACTCAACGGCGTTACCACCCTCGGTGGCACAGCAAAACACCAGAAAGAAAGTGTTCCCAATCCGGTTGGGCATCACGCCGTTCCTCACCCTGAACACTTGAAACAAAGTTTGGTTTGGAGCCCTGGACAAGCAGATGATAGCGAGGTCCGCGACCGAGCAGAAAAAGTCTATAAAGAATTTTCCGATTCCAAAGCCGACAAGGCAATGATCGGCATCGGTAGCACCAAAAGCAACCCTGTCGTCGAGATCATTCTGTCCTCGGCCTTCAATTGCGAACCGTTCGTGTTACAGGATGATGTCGCGACTCCTACCGAACGTTCCATTCCATTCTTCCTACGATATCGTGACAACGATCCGCATCCATCGTCCTGCATCGGTGGTGTGAATCTCAGTAAGTCAACGCCATCGAAAGAACCTGGAATTTATTTCGAAGGCGAAGATGGGAAATGGCAGGTTGCTCCCGCCAACACCAAGGAAGACTGTGCGTTCCTGTGCTACGTTCATCGCGAAAGCCAAGGGCGGTTGGAAATGGTCATGGGCGGATTCTCCGGACGCGCGACTCGACTGCTGGCACGATCGCTAGCGACTCATGCGGAGGAATTTTGGCCACCAATTTATGAGGGCCAAGGAATTCAAGCAGGTGCCTACATCGTCAAATTCAGCATCGCTGGCTCTGGTTCCAAAAAGAATTTGGACATTCTGCGCACCGACCTGACCGCAAACACCAAGGTCATCCCTGTTTCAAGAGAATCGTTGCGACGATCGCTTGAGAAGTAAGGCGACAGCTCATTTTTTAACATTGACTGCCGTGTCGGGTCGTTGAAAAACAGTCTACGTTGAATGCAATCAGTCGTTCGCTGCAACAACTGATGCTGGCAAGCGCGGACTCATTATTCCGATTATTGCGATTACGAATTCAATTTCCAGAAAACATGGTATTCAGATCGTGACGCTTGTGTTGTGTATCACGCGATCTACCGATAACCCCTTTAGGCACGGCAATCGGGCGTCCCAGAACGCTGCCGTCAGAAATCGAAAACGGTTTCTGTTACCTGCTTTGAAATCCTGTCTGAGGGGGAACCTGTGGCGAGTGACATCAATGTGCTGGCTTTGGCCAAAGGCGAAGAACGATATCTCTTCCTGTTCAACGACGAGAATCGCGCCGAAACACTTCGAATGCTCGGTCGCTATGCTTCAAACCCCGACCTCAGCTTTTCCTGGTACGACGCTGCAGTCATGAGCCAGAAAATCCGCGCGACTCGAAAGTCAAAATCAACGGACAACAGCAGCACAGGCGTTGTTACGAATCGACTAAAATTCCCACCGGTTTCCGATCTGTTTCCGAACGAATAGTTCGTTTTCTGGCGTTCTGAATTGCATTTCGCGCAAGCGAAACCACGACTTCCGCAAGTCAAGGATTTCGTCTTGTTTCTCGATTGAGCCGCCCTCGGCACCGGGCCTAACCCGCCACTTCCGCACAGCTTGTCCATTTTTCGTTTGCCTCTTCGCGGCCTCGGCGAGCTTCCGATGTTTGTCTTAAGCAAAAAAACAAACTGCGGGAGTTGCCAATGCAAAACGCGATCAATCGCTTCCTTCGATACCTTGAGATTGAGCGCAATAGCTCGGAGCATACCCTCAAGAGTTATCGCGAAGACTTGGAATCGCTCTTGGAATACCTGCGGAACTCGTTGGGAGAGGCGGTACGGCCGAGCGAGATTACGCCTCAGGAGCTGCGAACGTATGTTTCGGCACTCCATGAAGCCGGATATGCGAAATCTTCTATTTCGAGGCGACTTGCTTCCTTGCGAAGTTTCTTCCGGTTTGCTCAACGAGAGGGATTGGCCGACAACAATCCAGCAAAGCCACTTCGCAATCCGCGACGTGAACGCAAGCTACCTCATTTCTTAACGACGTCCGAAATTGGCAAATTGCTCGCGGCCCCATCCAGCCAAGAGCCGATGGGTTCGCGAGATCGGGCAATTCTCGAAACCATGTACTCCGCCGGCCTGCGTGTTAGCGAGGTCGTCGGCATCAACGACGAAGACCTGGATCTCGATGATGGCCTGGTGAGAATTCGCGGCAAAGGCAAACGAGAGCGACTTGCACCATTAGGCTCTTTTGCCATCAAAGCCATCAACCGCTGGATGCGAGAGCGAAAACTCAAAGGTACGCGATCGCGACTGTCACCGGTTTTCGTAAATAAATTCGGCACCAGGCTGACCACTCGGTCCGTCGCGAGAATGCTTGAAAAGTATTTAAAGGTCACGGGCCTCGACCTTCGCACCAGCCCTCACACGCTGCGACACAGCTTTGCTACGCATTTGCTGGATCGCGGAGCAGATATCCGAAGTGTCCAAGAACTGTTAGGGCACAAAAGTCTGGTGACCACACAGATCTATACCCATGTCAGCACCGCTTCGCTTCGTTCGGTCTATGAAAAAGCTCACCCGCGGGCTCGCGTGAATGGCTAATGCCCAAGGGAGTCCTCAAACGTTTTTTCAAATCGAATTGGAATTATCGAAACAAGCCGCACAACCAATTAATTCACCGCCGCAAAAAAACGTTCGTCCAGTAATTCGACTGAAAGATGATACCGATCAGGCAAACTTGTCCGCGTAAGTTAAACGGCGACTAAAATAATGGTTGCCATGTTTTTTTGAGACAACACTTGAATTGCAAATTTGTGCCATGAAACGTGTACTTGTCATTGCGTCGCTTTTCAACGTGCTTCTAATCCCGTGCATCCATGCACAGGACGGTGTCGAGCAAGTTGAGTCGACGCAAACGGTCGCGAGATCGACCGATGAGAACCTGAAGGCCACATCTCAATCATCATCATTGGCAAGTGGTGAGCAGCCTGAGTTCATTGAACCGATTGTCTTTCGCTGGAAAGTCGGGGTTCGTATTGAGGGAGGCACAAAGTCGTGTAGCAATCTGTTAATCACCATTCCCATTCCAACCAATTGGCCCGAGCAAACGGTAACTGTTTTTGAACAAAATGTCCCCCTCAGCTCAAGAGAGTTTCAAATTCGGGAAGGCAACAGTGGATTGCAGCAAATGGTTGCAACCATTCCCAAGCTCAATGCCAATCAAGAAGTCGAATTTGAAATGGTTTTTAATGTTCAGGTCCACAAAGTCAAACCGCCTGAAAGCCCACACGCTTTGCTCAAACCCAAACATTTGGACCGGGACATGCGAGTCTACTTGGACGCAAGTCCGGGGATCAGCTTCACCTACTCAAAATTGCGAAAACAACTGAAAGAGATTGTTGAGAACTGCGATAACCCTTGGGATGAGGCCAAAGCGATCTACTCGTGGATTATTGAAAACATTGAAAACAACCACGCCATGCCCACCGAAGCCTTGGACTGCTTCAAAAATCGTGCAGGCGGCCCCGAGGACATTGTTGGATTGTTCGTTGCGATGTGTCGATTGAACAAAATTCCGTCGAGAACCGTCTGGGTCGATGGAACACAGTACGCAGAATTTTATTTAGAAAATGAGGACAAGGAAGGTTTCTGGTATCCTGTAGTCTTGACCGGAATTCCGGAGTTCGCGGCTAACTCGGATCCGAGAATCATCATGCAAAAAGGTGACAGTATTCGCGTGCCAGAGAAAAACACGCCGCTGCGGTTTGTCAATGAATTTGTGACTGCTGAAGGTACCTCAAACGCATCCAAGCCCAAGGTGGAGTTCATTCGAGAACTGGTAACAATCGAAGTTAAATAACATGGCCAACTTCCGATTCAATCAAACTGCGGACGTGATTCATGCCGCGATTCGTCGTCACTGGATTTTGGTGCCCCTCATTTTGATAGTGTGTGCCTGGAATAGCGACGTGGCACTTGGGCAAAAGCAAGATACTGCACCAATCGTGGCCAACGATGCAACGGCTATCTTTCAGGCCAACGAATTCAGCCCCTTGTTCTGGGAGTTTGGCATTCAGGTTGACGCAACAAGTCCCGCGCGAAACATCGAAGTCGTTTTCCCATTGCCGACATCGCAACCCGAACAAGTCGTCACTGAGATTTCACAAAATCTTTCCAACAACGTAACCAACATTTCTTTCGACGAGTTGGCGGACAACCTTCGTGTGGCCGTTGTGCAAATCCAAGGGTTGAACGCGGGCGAATCGGCGCGGGCAACCATCAAGCTTAAGGTCGAAAAAAGCGACATCATGCCGCCTAAGGACACAAGCCTGCTACATATCCCCAAAACTGTGGCGCCAAAGTTGAAGGACTATCTCAAGCCCAGCCCCTACATCGAGGTTCGTGACAAGGACGTCAAGGCATTCGCAGCAACCTTCGAACCCGATCCCAATCTGACCGACTGGGACCAAATCGAATGGATTTATGACACGCTTCGAGAGCGCATCGACTATGAGTTTGACGTGACGATTCGAACGTGCCCTGATGCCATTGAGGCAGGGAAGGGCGATTGCGAAGAGCTAACTTCGTTGTTCATTGCGATCCTGCGCAATCGTGGCATCCCGGCACGTGCCGTATGGATCCCCCATCACACTTATCCAGAATTTTACCTGGAGGATGAGGAAGGGAACGGTCATTGGTTTCCGTGTCAGGTTGCTGGTTCACGACAATTTGGACAAATGATTGAATCGAAACCCGTTCTGCAAAAGGGTGACAAGTTCAAGGTGCCTGGACACTCCAAGCCGATTCGCTATGTTCAACCGACGTTGAAAGCGTTGACCGACGGTGGCCTGTCCCTTGTTTCAATTCAGGAATTAATTTCCGATGCCGAAGACAAGTAGCCAGAATCCGGAAGTGAAACTGCTCAAGATCTTGACCCGACCAGAGTATGAACAGCTTGTCCGTGAGGGCGTCTTTTCAGGGTCGGCAGTCGATCATCGAGATGGCTTCATACACCTTTCCAGCCGCTACCCAAGTGCGTGAGACCGCACGACGCCATTTCAGTGGTCTAAGCAATTTGATTTTATTGGTTGTCAACGTTGCCGATCATGATGAGCGACTACGGTGGGAACCTTCGCGCGGCGGCGATTTATTCCCACACTTCTACGGCGAATTGCGGTTGGATCACATTGACGAATCGTTTGACTTGTACCTGGATCCTTCTGGCGAGCACCGTTTTCCATCGTTCGTGCCCTAACCACAAAAATTTACTGGTTGAATCGCATTGACGCTCCGTCTCCCTTTCGTGATCGACGCATTGGTTTAAAATTGACCATGCCAATTCTGGACGCGGTGTCCAGAAGGCCTGTTTTGATGTGCGATCAAAGAACACGAAAATGTCAAAAGCACGAAATCGCCGAATGACGATCCCGAAAATCGTCGACAAAAAGCAGACTGGTGAAGTGATCACCATGCTGACGGCTTATGACTACCCAACGGCTCGACTGTTGGATGAGGCTGGCGTGGACATTCTGTTGGTCGGAGACAGCCTGGCAATGGTGGTTCAGGGGCATGAAAGCACGCTGCCCGTCAGTGTCGATGAAATGATCTACCATGCCGAAATGGTTCGACGCGCCTCGGATCAGGCACTGGTGGTTATCGACATGCCTTTTCCGGAGAATCACTTGGGCGTGCACCAGGTCGTTGCCACAGCAGGGCGAATGATCAAGGAATCGGGCGCTCAAGCGGTGAAGCTTGAAGGGGGAGCCGAACAGGCCGCCGTCATCTCGGCACTCGTGAGCGCAGGAATTCCTGTCATGGCTCATGTTGGATTGCGCCCGCAGAACATCAACGTCATGGGCGGTTACAAGGTGCAACGCGACGAAGACATTCTTTTTCGTGACGCCTTGGCTGCCGAGAAGGCCGGAGCGTTTTCGATTGTACTGGAATGTATTCCGGCTGACGTTGCCGATCGCTTGAGCAAACGACTTGCGATCCCAACCATTGGCATCGGTGCGGGGCCGCATTGCGATGGGCAGGTACTGGTCGTATACGACCTCATCGGATTAACGAGTGGATACGTTCCCGCTTTCGTCAAACAATATGCTCAGGTTGGTGAGGCGATTCGCAACGCTGCATCGGATTGGTGCAAGGAAGTTCGAGAGCGAACATTTCCTGGCCCCGAACAGTCCTTTTCCTGACCAACACTGAACTGCAATTAAACGATCAAACGATGCTAAAGAATGTTCCGTGCCGCTCTCTGGAATTTGGCGGACTCACCATTGAAGGCTATTCCCGCGCGGCAGTACAAACGTACTGGCGCATCAACGAGCTGAAGCTGGGGTTTGACCTCGGTGCCCACCCGTGGGACTTCATGGGCACCCCAAACTGGCTAATCTCTCACTGCCATTTGGATCACATCGCGGCACTGCCGTTGTACGTTGCGCGGCGACGGCTGATGAAAATGGATCCGCCACGAATCCTGCTTCCTGCCTACGCGGTCGACGCGGTGCAACGAATGCTAAAAAGTTTTTCGGCGCTGGACCGTGGAAGGCTACCTTGTGAATTGGTTGGCATGGAACCGGGCGATCGGTATGACCTTTCGCGCGAAATTGTGGTCAATGCCTATGAGATGGATCACCGGATTCCGGCATTGGGCTTCATCATTAGCGACCGCCGCAAGAAACTCAAAGCCGAATATCGCGAGATGACCGGGGACGAAATCCGAGAGGTGCGATTAGGCGGTGCTGAAGTCAGCGAGGAAGTTCTGATTCCGCTGGTTGGCTATACCGGGGATACCAATCCCAAAGGTCTGGACAACAATCCGGAATTTTATTCGACCAAAATTTTGATTACGGAAATGACCTTTGCCGCCCACGACCACCAACGACAGTTCATCCACAAAAATGGGCACATGCACTTGGAAGACTTCATCGAGCGCCGCGATCGTTTCAAGAACGAACTGATTGTGGCTTCGCATTTCAGCACGCGTTACTCACGGCGCGAGGCAGAACGCTTGGTCCAATCGCGAATCCCTGACATGCTCGACGGCAGGCTGCACCTATGGGTGTAACGCCAACAGCGCCACGATTGTCTGTGCAACCAATCGAATCGGTCTACGTCCACGTTCCTTTCTGCCGGCACCGCTGCGGATATTGCAATTTCGCCTTGGTCGCCGACCGCGACTATCTGATCGACCGATACCTCAACGCGTTGTCCATCGAGCTTGAACAAGCTTCGCCCGAACCGACCGCGCTGCGAACACTGTATTTCGGAGGTGGCACACCCAGTCACCTTTCGAATCGCCACCTTGAACAAATCGTTCGCATGCTGAGTCGTTATTTTTCGATCTCCAATGAAACCGAGTTTACCCTGGAAGCCAATCCGCAGGACCTGCTGCAGGACCGTGCCGACGGATTGAACAAACTGGGCATCAACCGAGTGAGCCTGGGCGTGCAGTCGTTTGACGACCAGAAACTGAAACGCCTTGATCGCGACCACACCGCTGACGATATTCGCTACGCCATCGACGAGTGTCATCGTTTCGCGAACAGCATTTCGATCGATTTGATTTTTGATGCGCCAGACGAGTCGATCGAGGATTGGGAGCGCGAATTGTCTCGCGTTCCTGACTTGGGAATTCATCATGTTTCGACGTATGAATTGACGTACGAAAAAGGAACGCGGTTCTGGTCGCAATTGAGCAAAGGTGGAATGGAACAAGGGTCCGAGGACAAACGCCTTGAAATGTACAAGTTGGCGATTGAATCGCTGGGGCGTGTTGGCCTGGAACAGTATGAGATTTCAAGTTTCGCCCTCAACGGCCACCGATCCATGCACAATCAGGTTTATTGGTCGGGTAAACCGTATTGGGCGTTTGGGCCCGGTGCATCGGGTTACGTCTCGGCCAAACGTTATCAAAATGCAGCAAGCGTCAATCGCTACATCCAGTTATTGGAATCCGGTGAGCGTCCGTGGAGTGATCTCGAAGCTTTGCCAGATGAGCAACGGTGTCGCGAGTTGTTCGCCATTGGCCTGCGGCAACTCGATGGCATCAACCCGATTGAGTTCGAAAGAATCACGGGCCGCGGCCTGGCTTCCGTCTGCCCCACAACCGTACAGCATCTGCATGAAATCGGAATGCTCACCTTCGAGCGCAATCGCATCAGATTAAGCGAGGCTGGCAAATTCGTTTACGACTCAATCGCCACGGAGATTTTGAACGGACTCAGAGAAACAGAGCGAAGTTGATGGGTTGTGGACGAAGCGATGAGTCCCAAAACGCAGGTTCATGATTATTCGCTACCTCAATTTCCAGAAACAATTATCTCCCGAGTTCTTTCAGAAACAGATAATCGCCATCCATAATTTTTTTCATTTCGTCGCGTTTGCGTTCGGGAATCGCCTTCAGGAATTCCTTTCTCGCTTCATCTGCTGCTTCTTGAACCTTGCGTTTGTACTCGGCCACGATGTCATCGGCCTTGTTCTTGATTTGGCGAATCTCCTCTGCGTCCAAACCAAGAACGCGGCAATAGTGAACACCTAATTGGACCGGGTCAGAATTGGAAAGAAACGAATCGCGCACGGCCAGATAACTCGCCATCGAATGGAGACGGTCTATTTGATGATCCAGCAGCACATCTGAAATCAACTCTTCGTGCTCTTTCAATTTGCTTTCAAGTGATTGTTCGCTCCGAAGTTGATCGAGTTCCTTTTTGCAGGCGGCGTTGTCAGGTTCCTCTTGTAGCTGGGCGCTTAGTTTGCTCACTCTTGCCTTGAATTCGTCGACTTCATCGTTGAAACGACTCCAGCTTTGCTCAATGCGTTCCCGTTGATAATCAACCAATTCCAAATCCTGTTGAAGCGACTTGTTGGATGCAAGCAAGGTAATTAGCTCTCTTCCTATTGCCTTTTCCGTCGCATCGATCGCGTCACGTAAATTCTCTGGATCCGCTGAAGCCGTTGGGTAAACTACCTCATCTATTTTCGCTGGAGTTCCATCGGCGTTTTGTTTTATGTACTGAATGGTTTGCTGATCTTCTTGACCAAGTGCCAAAGTGCCAAGAAATGCAATAACAAGAGTGAACGTTGTCGCTCGGAACATGATTGTGTCTTTCGAAGAAATCGGTGAAAGTTTGATTCGCCTCGGCATGTCCGCGAAATTGTAGCGTTTTGGTTTCGCCGACCAAATATTGATCCTTGAACTGCCCCTTATGCGAAACGGCTTGAAACTCCGGACTCGTAGCCTCGTCCATTACCAGAAAAAAACCTCAAAAAAGTTCCAAGATTGCCATCCGTCGGTCGAATTTCTGGCTGTTGAAGGCCATTTGATGGATTTTCGGGACTCGACCATGCCATTTCACGTACCATTTGAACACAGACGTCCGCCACAACCGATCTACATCGGGTTTGATGCACCACCCCGTCGCCGCCCCCATAACTGGACCGGCTTTTGGGGTTTCCTGTTGGGAATTCTCGGCGTATTCACCGCTGGTTTGCTTTCGCCATTGGCACTGCTGGTCAGCTTGGTTGGTATGCGAAAACGACCTCGTGGTTTTGCGACCACCGGGATGATCCTTGGGTTGGGCGGCACACTGTTTCTAGGCGGCTTGGCCTTTGCTGTTCATCAGGCACACGAACATCGCATCTCGCGTCAAATCGAGCAAGCGAACATGGTGAAAATCGAAGAAACGCAAACCGTATTTCAGGACGCCGAAAACGAATTCGCGGATTTTGCCAACGACAATGATGGCTATCTGCCCGATGCCATCACCGCCAACATGCTGGCCATCAAATATGAGGACGCCTGGGGTGAGTCATTACGCTTTGAAGAAAGTGGAACGCACGGGTTTCTGCGAAGTGCTGGAGCTGACTCCGAATTTGACACTCGTGATGATGTTGTAATCGAAATTGGAGGCCGCTTGGACTCTCAACGAATTGATCTGACGAACTAACTGTCACCACCCTCCAACTCAAATTGTATGCGGCCGGTCAGTCACGACTCGGCCGCTTTTTATTGGCACAAGCCGCACAAACGTCACGATGGATTTGCTTGATTGGAACGATAAATCCCTAACCCGTTCGTTCGATAGGCAAATCTCGGCCTCGGTCTGATTGATCTTTTGCGCGCATTCGATTCGATAGTCTCATTGCCTGTCGAAAATTAAATCAACCGAGGTCATGGATGATATCCCGAGCATTAGTTAGCGCGATTTCCGTTTTTCTTGTTTGTGTAACGACAGACTTCGCATCTGCCCAGTCCAGCCACTGCACCTGGACTCATCCAGCTCGGCCCTTGCAAGGAACCGGACGATTCCTGGGGCTAGGATATGGCCATGGATATCATTCCCGAAATCCCGGCCCGGTATCGGACTACTACAACCCATACAACGCTCGAAATAGCCAGCGCATTGCCGCGGGTGGCTGGTCCTACTCCGGAGTTGTAACACAGGGACACCCAGCGCAATCATTCGTAAACCCTAGTTACGGTGGATTTGAATACCAGTATCACAGTTCCGCACCACCTCAGCGACCTGGCCAAGGCTCGTCAGCACCAACACGCCCAGACAGTGAAAACGACTTTCAACCGTCACCCAGTGACCAACCATTTCCACTAAATGATGCCGGCGACTCAAACGAAGGTGAGGAAACCTCGGACGCGGTTCGGAGGCTCGATGAGTTCGATCTATTCTCGCAATCAATCCTGGAGCGTCCGAGGCGACGCTAAAAGCTGGAAGTCAAAATCGAGTGCCGAAACTCTGATGATGAATGCTCGCCAGTAGTGTTCGGAATGGTACGTATCGCTATTATGACGAGCGTTTTCTGGGGCAGATCAAGATTCTGTTAGCCACAATATTGTTGTTTGTGTTCTGCCACAACACTGGCGATCTGCCAGGCGACAAATGATTGAAACTGAAGTGGAGATCGTAGATTCGCCTCTACCAGTCGTTGGTTGAGATCGCTACTGAAGTGTTTGTTGTACGATTGATAGGCTCGCCCCAGCTCCGGAACTCGCAAATTCCAGTGACCGTCAGCCGCCACGGTCACGATGGCGTCATTGCGATCAATCAATACCGCCGTTGCCGACATTGACATGGGCCAAACGGCGTCAAATGCATTGACTCGCGTTAACATCAGCGAATCCGCTTGATAATCGGTCGTCACCTCCAACATATCGTATTCGTTGAAGGTTCCGTGGAGGATCGCGTTCAAATCGCAATGGCATCCGCTCATGCGTTTGTCTAGAACCATTTCGGCGATTCGCGATTGGCGGAACTGGTTAGTAAGTTGTTCGGCAAATTGTGCTTGAAGTTGATCGCTCGTCGCTCCCCCAACAGCCCATAGTGTGACAATTCGGCGAGGTGGCCGTTCAAAAAACAAAGGCGACAGAAAAAAGCTATCTGTATCAAACCCTGTCAAATAATCCGTATCGACGATTTCCATTTGAGGCGGCTTGAAGAACTGGCAACCCGCTAATGACAACAATGCCGTTGCGGCGCTTCCTTGCAACAGACGTCGAAATAATTCCCGACGATTCATTTCGGATCGCTGGTTTGAGTGGGCACGTCGCATGGCTGAATTCAGTTTCCCGACCTTCGAAATTGGCTACTTTCCCATCATTTGCTTGAACAAAATTTCGTCCAGCTGGCTGCTGATCTGTTCAATTTCCATTTCGTATTGACGGCGGATGCCATCTCGCTCTTGCTGAGTCCGCAGGATCTCAGCTTTCATGATTTCAATTTGCTGGAGCTGTTGTGCGATCATCAGTTCATAGCCTTCGATCTGGTTTTTGGCAGCTTCGAGTAATTGATTGTTTTCGGACAATTCGGACTGAAGCGCTTCGTTGTTCCGGTGCAACAGATCGTATTCACGCTCCAGTTGTTTGTTGCGATCCATCAATTCCAACGCTTGCAAAGACGCTGGAATCGGCTGTTGTTGAAGCTGTGAACCACGAACGGCACTTTGATTTTGATAATGCCCCTGATAGTGACCGTCCGCACTTGGTGGGTAAACTTGACCTTGCTGCGTACCCGCATCAACGGGCTGCGGGTAGGGCGTAGTACCACCCCCAACACCATACGATTCCATTTGTGACGAATCCTGAGCATAGCCGCCGCTCATTTCCGGTGCTTGATCAACGAAGATCTCTTCTTGAGCGTGGCTTGCCTGGACGATGCCAATGTCGGCATTGCCTTCCTGGCCGTTGACGACTCGGGCAGTACTCAATCCATTGCCAACGGCGTATTGAGATTGTTTGGTCGATGGAATTTGGATGTTACGTCGCAATGGATTTCCAGCACGGGCTTCCGCGGGAATTGAATTATCCGTCGCCGCTTGCACTGCGACGACGTCCTTACGATACGAATCAGATTTCTTAAGTGCAGAAAAATTAAACGGCGACCGCAAAAAAGGCTCACGCCCATCCTGCTGCGTTTGAGTTCCTAACGGATTAATTGCGGGGATCGGCCTCTGAAGCGAACCATTGATGGGTGTAGCGCATCCCACCGACGAAATTAGCCAGATCAGGCTTAGCATCGCGATGCAGGATTCCAGTTTAAAGAAATTCGATTTCATTGATTCAATGCCTGGTGAGTCCGTCCACTAGTACTGAAGTTCGATCAGAATTTTCTCACCGCAACTACACGTCACTTCAATCGCCTGCACGGCGTCGCCTTCCTTTTTTAATTTCACGCTGGCCTTTTTGTTCTCATTCGCCGGTCCGACAGTCACTCGCGAACTGTTGCACTGCGGCCGGACCGTACTCGAACTGATGAGATTATTCGGCTTGCCTTGATAATCAGAATTGGTATGTGACATGCTTACTCATCCAAATAGGCTTGTGTCTTTTCACGGAAGAATTCCTTCAAACGAAATTTCGCAGAGGCCAACAATCTGGACGCGTAAGATTCTGATATCTCCAGAACCTCACCGATCTCGGCCAGTGTCAGCTCTTCTGCGAAATAAAGGGTCAGTGCCAATCGCTCTCGCTCGGGAAGTTTCGTTATGCATTCGGCCAGAATCGTTTTTGACTCCTCCAGCTCAAATACTTTTTCAGGTCGCTCTTCGTCCTCTCGCCATGTCTGATGGACGACACAATACAAGTCGTTCCAGTCCTGTGGGGCCAGAAAACGCATTGCCTCCAGACAGGCTTCCACACGCTCCAACGTCAGGCCCGTTTCTGCCGCCAACATTTCCGGCGTGACCGGAGGTTCCAATTTTTCGTAGGCCGCACGAATCAAACTGATCTGCTGGAGCGTCAATTGGGAAACTGGAGAGGTCTTGCGCAGCTCATCCAGAATCGCGCCGCGAATTCTGGTATATGCAAATGTCTTAAACGTAGCGCCACGTCCGGGATCAAAATTGTTCGCGGCCTCAACCAAACCAACGATCCCGGCGGACTCCAGTCCGTCACGATCAATATTAGAAGCCAGATTCACTGCCATCGTGCTCAGGATTTTTCGCACGAAAGGGATATGATCTAGAATCAACTTTTCGCGGCTTTCTTCCTGCGAAGCCTTTCGGTAGCCGTCACGTGATGGTTGATGATTCATACTGTTCGTCCTTGAACAATTGAGCTTGTTACTCGATTAGGTTGTAGGGTTCGTCAAGATCCAGAGTTTTCCTGCGTTGGCTTCGCTCCACGTACCGGCGGTTCCATGTTCGCCAAATGAACAACGGCCAATCCAAACGCCGTCAACAGCCAGACTCCGATTCCGGAGATCAAGGCCCGGGCAAACACAATAAACGGCTCGTTCCCACATGCGACCCCAATCAACGTGGCAATGCACCCAGCTAACAAACCAATGATTTTGGCCAGTGATTGGCTGCGTCGCATTCTTCGCCTGACAATGGCGTGGTTCAGTTGCATATATGTTTGTCGATTTGTTGATGGTCTCTAGAATTCATTATCGGCTTATGCCGTCCGTTTCTGTCCTGCCGATGGCATACCCAGCCCATCTGCAGCATTTTTAGCTGCTTCCGCTGGAGTTTCCATTGCGCTAATCACATCCTGATGGCGAATAAATCCTGTCGCTTGAATCTGCAGATTGCCTGGCATTTCGTTGAACGAGATCACTGGCAACAGTGGCAACGAACGGTAAATGGTTTTGCGAATTGCCCGTCTTAACCCACCTCCCACAATCAGTGCAGTCGGTTGGTCTTTAGCCAGCGAAACCTCCCATTCCGTTCGCAATTTTTCAATCAGCATCTCCAATTGTTTCTGTTTTAGTGGAATCACTCCCTCAGTAAGCATTTGTGAAAATGCATACTCAAGCGCTGCCTCCAGGTAAATCACACGGACATTCCCCTGTTCATCCTGGAAGCGGCTGACGATTTGATGTCCAATCGCTGTGCGCACTTGTTCGGTTAGTTCTTCAGGTTCCTTATTTCCAACACCAAAACGCACTGCCGCTTCCACAATCGGCTCAAGGGCTGTGATTGAAACCTGTTCGGAAATCAAGTTCACGAGTACCTGGTGCAACGTACTGGAACGAACGGAGTTTGGCCCGATTTCTTCAACGATCGTCGGCGCTGATTCTTTGAGCTTGTTGAGCATCTTTTGCAGATCCTCTCGACTCAACAGCTCCGATGCATGTGTCTTGAGACACTCACGCAAATGGATGATCAATACCGAAGGGGCCTCAACCAGGTAAAGTCCCAACATTTCGGCGCGCCGCCGCGAGCTATCGCTGATCCAACGCGCGGGCATTCCATAGGCAGGGTCTTGAACGTCGATACCTTTGATATCCAAATTCCCATTTTCAGGGAGAACAACCAACAAATCGTTTGGCCGCAATTCCCCTCGCCCGACTTCGCGACCATGGACATAGATACGATATTGATTAACGGGCAAGTTCAAGTTGTCACGAATGACAGCGTTGGGAACCCAGAAACCGTATTCTGCGGCCAGTTCCTGACGCATCGATGCAATTCTCGAGGCAATGTCTTTACTATTCTTGCCGTCCACAAGCGGGATCAACGCCGCGCCAACTTCGATCGCAATGCGATCCGTTTTCAGGAAGGCGGATAGGTTGCGTTCATCGGGAGGAATGGCTTCTTCTTCCTGTTGTGGTTTCGGTGGCGTTTTAGGTTTTTCAGCTTCAGCCATCGCTTGCTGTCGAGCGCGCTGGGCTACAAAAAACAACCCACCCGACAACACAAAAAACGGAAGTTTGGGGAAGCCTGGCGTGAACGAAATCAGGACCAGGATTGCTGCCCCGGTAAACATCGCTGGCCAGGCTCGATGCACCTGTGCGCTAATTTCAGAACCCAGGTTCGAATCGGATGCTGATTTGGTGACCAACATACCGGCACTGGTCGCAATCACAAGCGCTGGAATTTGTGAAACCAGACCGTCACCGATCGTGAGAACCGAATACATCTCAAGGGCTTCGGTCAAATTCTGACCTTGCATCATTCCGATGGTAACACCGCCCAGAATGTTGACGACCAGGATGATCAGACCGGCAATGGAATCGCCGCGAACGTATTTACTGGCACCGTCCATTGCACCGTAGAACTCGGCCTCGCGTGCCAACTCTTGCCGACGCCGCGTTGCTTCCTGAGCTTCGATCGCTCCCATATTGAGTTCGGCATCGATCGCCATCTGTTTCCCGGGCATAGCGTCCAAGGTGAAACGAGCGTTGACTTCTGAAATCCGCGTGGCCCCTTTGGTAATCACGATAAATTGAATCGTTACCAGAATGGCAAAAATCACGATGCCCACAATCAGATTGCCGCCAACGACGAAATCGCCAAACGTCGACACGATCTTGCCAGCATCTCCGTTGAGCAGGATCAATCGAGTGGACGCAACGTTGAGCGAAAGGCGGAACAATGTGAGGAGCAGCAACAGCGAAGGAAACACACTCACATCCAACGGTCGTTTCGAGTTGAGCGTTATCAACAACAGCAAAATCCCGCCCGACAAATTGATCGCCAGAAACATGTCCAGCAAAAACGTCGGAAGGGGAATAACCAACGCTGTCAACATGATCAAAATTGCAAACGCGAGCGTCGTTTCGCTACGTGGTGCAAAGCTGAAATTGCTATCCATTTGTTGGGTTGCTGTTGCCATGCCCTAACCTCCAAAACTCGTGACAAGGGCTTGTGCGATCAACTGCCATCCGTCAACCATCACGAACAACAGCAGCTTGCAGGGCGTTGCGACCACAACTGGGGGCATCATCATCATCCCGAGGCTCATCAAGACGGTCGAAACCACCAGATCGATAAGTAGAAATGGGATGTAGATACAGAACCCCATGATGAACGCCGTTTTCAACTCGCTGATAATGAACGCTGGGACGAGTGTTGTCAGTGGAACCTGTTTGTATTCTTCGTATGTGAGTTCTGCTTCATCCAAAGGTTCTGCACCGGGAGAAGCCGCTACAGGCTGCTCCGAGCGTTTGGCCATATCCATAAACAAGAGCAGGTCAGTTTCGCGTGTGTTGTGAAGCATGAAGACTTTCAACTCATCACAAGCGATATTAAAAGCTTCTTCCAAAGATACTTTTTCTTCGATGGCCTTTTCTTCATCCCCCTGATCTGCCAAGTAGGGCTTCACCGCGTTGGTGTGGATTGCTTGAAACGTCGGTGCCATCACGAACAACGTCAAAAACAGAGCAAGCCCCATGATGACTGGATTGGGTGGAATCTCTTGAGTCGTTAACGCTCGGCGAACAAATGACAGAACGATGATGATTCTCGTGAACGCAGTGACGCTGACCAGAAGCGAAACGATAAAACTCAGCGCACCCAGCAGGATGGCCACCTGCAGCGGGGGTGCTAAATGTTGAAACGTTTCCGTTTCAAGCGTTTCGGCGACGAGATTCCATTCCATTTCGACTGCTTCCTGCAGGGCCAAGCCCGTTTACGCTGCTCGTGAGGCTTGATTACTTAACAACCAGTTTTTGAATTCTGGGCCCATTCGTTCCAACTGTGACAACAATGCGGCATCCGCGCTTTCGCTAGGCTTTCCAATAGCAGGCGCCGCGGCTGCCAGTTCCTGTTGCTCCAGCTCCTCTAGCGCACCGTTAAACGACTCGTGCAGAGAAACGACGGATTTAACGCCGCTAGAGTCCATGGCGATCAACACCTGATGTTCTCCGATGCGAACCAGTTTAAGGGTCGCTTTGTTACCTAGTGGCAATGTTTGCTCAATACCAAACTCGGGCTTGTTTCGTTTTGCCACAAGCGAGTTCCCTGCTTTGGTCTTTCTTGCGAAATACAAAAACATGACGGCGACCGCCAGCACCAACAATGTGTTCAAGATGATTTTCTTGACCGTTCCATCCAGTTCCAGATTTTCAAATCCCAAACCAGGCTTTCCAGCTACCGCTTGCTGTTCCGTGTTGGCTTTGGGGATTGGCTGAAATAAGCCTCGCTCCAAGTCGGGGGCTGCTTTAGGCGCCGACATTTGCTTATAGAGTTGTGATGGCGAATCTGCACCTGGTTTTGCCGTCTCGTATTCACCTGCGTATTGCAATTTGGAATCCAAAGCGGAAATGCTGAGCTCGTTAACCCTTTCGTAATTTGAATACGTGGTCGGAGCAACATTCTCGTCGGCAAACTGTTCGTTGCGAGAACCATTCGAATAACTCGGGCTAGTGGTTGGTAGTTCTAATCCGCGCAACGGATTTTCACCCGACTGCGCGCATGCGCATGAGACAGGCAAAAGCGCGCAAATAGCAATGACTGCCATGCGCAAGCCACTTCGCAAAGTGGCGTAGAGTATCAAATTAAGTTTTTGCCGATCCATGGCAACGACCTCGCGTGGGGGGAACGCTCAATCAACACCAGTCCCTGGTGATATCAAATCAATTTTTGTCCTGTACCTCGGAAACCTGACCTGGGTAGATCTCACGAATTCGAATCGCAAAGCAATCGTTTACGACCACCACTTCGCCACTAGCCAACGGTACTCCCTGAGCAACTAATTCAACTGGACTGTTGATACTGCGATTGAGCTCTACTACTGAACCAGCTCCCAGCTGCAACAATTTATTGATGGACAGTTTCGTTCTTCCCAACTCTGCACTGATCGAAACCTGTACATCATGAAAACGATTCAAATCCGGTCCCGGTTTGGGGTTGGCGTCTGGCTGCAAGCTTGGAAACTCGGCCTCCTGAATTTCAACACCATCACTCTCGGTACCGGTCTGGCCCTCTGCGGCTTGTGATTCATCAACGGTAGCGGACGCAGCATCCTGTTCGTTTGCGTCAGTGGCTTGTTCTTCATCAGCCATGATTTTCGCCCTCTCCGTGTTAATTGATTATTCGATTGATTTTGAACACGCGGTCAACTCCGAGCCGCCCCGGCCAGCCTTTGAAAATGGCTTCGTCATCGATCAGCCCCAGAATCGGCTCGTCGATTCGTTGATTGAGCCGCACAATGTCACCTTCTGAAAGTTGTGTCAATTCCTGCATTGACAATTTTACGGAACCCAGAACGACGACCATTTCGACGGGAATGTTTTGAACAACTTCGCGAGGATTGTGTGATACTGTCCCTGGATTCACTTCAACAAAGGCCTCCAGTGCTTTTGCTGTCAGCGCTCGCGGAAACGCCCATTGCAATACAATCTCTCCGACTGGAGATTGAACTGGAAAATTCAGCACGATCATGAACTCGGTACCGAGGTACATTCGACTGCGCTGAGGTTGAACCTCAAAAGGAGAAAGATCGTACTGCAAAGATTCCTTTTGCGGCCAGGCCTCGGACATGGAAGCGCAGAATGTTTCAATGATCAGTTGGCCAATTTCCAGCTCGACGGATGTCAAATCCCGTGGCTCGGGTTTTTCTTCGCGGCTTTCGCACAGAATCTGACCCACCAACGTCAAAAGGTCAGCGTTGGAAATCAACAACAACGTATTGAGCTTGAAATTCTCAATCGTCAACGGCCAGCCTATGGCAAACTCCGATTGGGAGTCCAAGAAGGTAGAAAAAGATTGACTGGCAGTGGTCGGAACCCGGCTATCCAGATCCGTTGGCGCGAGATCCGCCCAGCGCTCCGAAAAAATCCGGGCCGTTTTCGCACTCCATTGCCGAAGCTGCCTCAACAGCGATTCGTCAACATAGCCCGCCTTGCGGAAGTCGAAAAGTTGGCAATCCTTTGCCGTCATTGAACGTTGATTTCCTTGAACAAAATGTCTTGAATGCGCTCGATACCGTCGTCGAACAATACGGCATTAAATTCGTCGTGAATTTCTCGTCGCAGTCGGTTGTGCCCTAGTTTTCCCTTGATGTCATCCAGTTTCTTGTCCGCCAGATGCCCCAACAGCCAACTACGCAAAATCGGCTCACGCTCCGTCAAAATTTTCTCAATTTCTACTTTTTGATTTTCAGCGATCTGCATTGCAAAGCTGACCTTGATAAATCGGTTGTAGTTGTTCTCGTTCAGATTTGCTGTGACCTCACCGAAATCCAGCAACGTAAATTTGTCGCCTGCTTCCGGTATGTCGAGCGCATTTTCGTCAACTTCTTCTTGTTTGGACGCGAACTCTTCCGCCTCAGGCCCCATGACTTGCGCCACAACCAATGGCGTCGCAACACCACCAGCAACCGCTAAAACACAAACGATGATCAACATCAATTTGCTGGATTTTGGTTTTGCCTGCTGTTCTGCTTGATCTTGGTCTTTGTCAGCCATGATCGCCTACCGCGAAAAAAGTTCTGCGATGCAATTGCACCACATTGGGA
This sequence comes from Pirellulaceae bacterium, assembly GCA_041399045.1. Taxonomy (GTDB): domain Bacteria; phylum Planctomycetota; class Planctomycetia; order Pirellulales; family Pirellulaceae; genus BJ22. The sequence continues at coordinate 297,102 of JAWKTO010000006.1, forward strand.
AATGAAAAAACGAAATCGGGACGAATCCGTTCTTGAAACTGCAATTGCAATCTCACTCTTTTCGGCTGCATTCGAGGTGCGGTAGTTCAGTGAAGTCATACAGACAGCCCGAAAAGATTTCCCAATCATTAAACTTTATCGACGTTGCCCAGTACTTTATTTAGCACGTTCACAATGTTTTTCTGGGCAAAACAGGAAATGCGTGCGGGTTGTAACGAATTTGCCTAAAGTTCCGACTGGCAAATATGCGATTTTTCTACTGATAACCGTTTCGTTTTGCCCAAAACCGGCGACAGCCGCTCACGCGGATCAGTCGCTGATAATTCACCCTGAAATCACAACTCTGACGCTTGCAGGCAAACGCTAGCAATCATTGAACGGTCTATTGATGCAGCGAATTCTTCGATCCCCAAACGGGTCGAGAGAAATCACAGGGGGGATTTGTGAACCGCGGAATTTATTCCGGCGCGACTGCGATGCACGCACTCGCGCGCCAACAGGAACTTATCGCGTCGAATCTGGCGAACGTCCAGTCCAACGGCTTTCGTCGTGCAACTCGCGTTTGAAGAACAGACGCATCAGACACTGAATCCATTGACGGGCACACAGATCGCCGCTCAACAACTGGACTTTAGCCAGGGTTTCCTCCAACAAACGGGGAGACCGTTGGATGTCGCGGTCAGTGGCGACGGCTTTTTCATGGTTCAGGATGGCGAAGACACCCTGTACACACGTAGCGGAAAACTCTTTCGCACGCCCGAAGGCAACCTGATCAACGGCGACAACATGCCTGTCCTGTCGGACGGTGGCGCGCCGCTGACAATCGATCCGCAAATCTCGGCTAGTGAAATAGTCATTGGGCCAGACGGGACGATCACAACAGGGGCCAACCAACTCGGAAAATTGGGCTTCGTCGAGTTCGCAAACAACCAACGATTGACGCCGCACGGACAAGTTTATTTCAAAGCGCCGGATGACATGCCGGGAACGGCGGCAACCGGTCAAGTCATGCAGGGGCAATTGGAACTAGCCAACGCAAACCCTGTCACGGAATTGATCAACTTGATTGTCACGACCCGAATGTTCGAGGCTGCTCAGCGTTCGATGCGCACGATCAGCGAAACGGTTCAACAACACTATCGTTCATAACCCTCACAATAGACCAGGAAAGGAATCCAGGGATGTTGAAGGCATTTTATTCGAGCGCCACAGGCATGCGTGCCCAGGAGCAGCTCATCGACAACACCGCCAACAATCTGGCGAACGTTAACACCACTGGGTTTAAACGCAAACACATTCATTTCGCTGACTTGATCTACGAAACCATGCGCAATCCCGGCGCTTCAACGCAAGCGGGAGCAATCGCGCCAGAGGGACTGCAGATCGGCAACGGCACACGCGCCATCGGCAATGCCAGCATCAACACCAATGGTGTTCCCATCGAAACCGGGCAAGACACTCACATGGCCATCGAAGGCGATGGGTATTTTCAGGTTCTCGACGCCAACGGAGGCTTCCTATATACACGGGACGGCTCGTTTCTGCCCGATGCAAACGGACAATTGGTAACAGCCGAAGGGTATCCGGTCCAGCCAGGAATCCAAATCCCTCAAGGTGCAACGAAAGTTTCCATAACGGAAGACGGACAAGTCAGCGCTGAAGTCGACGGCGTCGTTTCAGCGCTAGGAGTTGTTACGTTGGCGAGATTCCCCAATGATGAGGGCTTGAAAAATGTGGGAAGCAACTTTCTTCAACAAACCCAAGCATCAGGTGCCGCCATTTTGGGAACGCCGACTCAACAAGGTTTTGGCAAGGTCCGACAGCGATTCCTGGAAGGATCCAACGTCGAAGTCGTCACGGAATTGGTCAATCTCATTACGGCCCAACGAGCTTACGAAATTAACTCGCGAGCAATCCGAGCCGGCGATGAAATGCTATCCAACACTGGCCAACTCGTAAGGTAGTCTTATGTTGCGTTACATTGAATCTGCTTGGTCATGTCTGCTGTTTGCGATTATGGTCACACTTTCGCCCTCGTTTGCGGTGGCGCAGTCGAGTACGCGTGTGGAGGTTTCGCTTAGCGAATCATCTATGGCGGTTGCAACTGACAATTTTTCAATTGGTGATGTGGCCAGCATCTCAGGCGGTAATCCGCTGACACGCGTAAACATTGCCAAACTAGACCTTGGCAGCCTGGACGGGCTGCCTTCGCTAACAATCGATCGCAACTCACTCTACTACCGAATCCGACTGGCCGGAATCTCTGACGAACAGTTTTTCCTGTCCGGGCCGGACACAGCCTCGATCGTTCGTTTCCAGCCAGATGACGTTTTCAAACGGCTCGAGCAAAAACTCCACGCTGAGCTGTGCCGTCGGTTTCCGATCTCAGAGTCGGATCTGGTCGTTGAAATTCCGGTTGAAAGTCGACGGCAGCTGGAGGCCAAATTGAAGAACTTTGTCGGGGACTTTGAACTTGATCTCGACGCTACGCCGAGTCTTCCACTTGGGAACGCTTACTTGCGATGGAAAATGCGCGCGGCCGATACCACTGCCACATCATTTTCCTCAATCGTTCATGTCGCTCGAATGCAGCGAGTGTTGGTGACGAAGCAGCCCGTTCAACGCGGCGACCTGATTTCCGCTGAGATGGTGGAAGAGTCGGTCATACGCGTTGACCGTTCTGGAGTCTTCCCGGCCTCGGCAGAAGAACTGATTGGCAAACGTGCCGCACGAAACATCAACGCCTTCACCACAATTGAGGCTCAAGCCGTCAGTAACTCGTTGCCCCAACAAAACTCACAACCGACCGTCCGAGCCAATTCCATTTTGGAACTCATCTTGGTTCGTGGCAGCCTTAAAATTCGCCACAAAGGTGTCAAGACATTGCAAGCTGGAAACCCAGGTGACTGGATTGAGGCTGAAAACATACAAACAAAGGCCCGTATTCGCTGCAAAATCCTTGATGGATCAACGGCAATCATTGAATGACGTTTTCCATCACAAAAAGAGACCTATTTCCAATGACAATGAACTCCAGAAACGTCTGTCGCAGAAAGCCCATACGACCTCGCGGGAGTTGGTGCGGACTGTTCGTCCTAGTAACTGTGTTTGTTTGCTGGGAGCCACCCCCTACAAAGGCACAGTCGTTGTGGGACAGACGCGCTCCGAATTATCAATCGGCTCTCGTGACCCAACGCGCCTCTCGTCGTGGCGACCTGCTGAACGTGATCATCACAGAAAACACCAACATCAACAATCGAGATCAACGCCAACTCAACAAACAAAATGCTTCGACCGCCAATGGCGAAGGTTCCTTTGGCCTGTCAGGAGTGGTCGGTTCTGCGGTAGGCGGGACCGAAGCCGATGAAGCCACGGCGTCCTCGCGCAGCCAAAACAGCAATACTCAATATCGAACTCAACGTGGCTTCCAAGACCGTATGCAAGTGATGGTTAGCGACGTTCTGCCAAACGGAAATCTACAAATCATCGGCACTCGCGAAACCATGATCGATGGCGATATTCGCAACATGATTCTTACGGGCGAAATCCGCAGTTTGGATATCAGCACGACGAATACAATCAACTCCACTCAGGTCTACAACCTGAAAATGGAGTACGAAACCGGCGGAGCCGAAAGTCATTTCATCAATCAGGGATGGTTGGGCAAAAAGCTCAACCGTATCTGGCCGTTCTAACCAACCCGTTCAACTCCAATAATCGTTGCGAGCTCAGTTTATGAAATGGCTTCGACTAATCCTGACAGGAATCCTGCTGGTCAACGCACCCAGATTGGCGAATGCGCAGGTAGGCATACTCCCTGCTCCGATTCCCGACCCGGCAACGGCGCAAACAAATGTCTCCAATTACCCCCGCCAACCTCTCGAAGTCGCAATTGGCGACATTACCAGTGTCGCAGGCGACCAGTCCAACTTCATCAGTGGTAAGGGCCTGGTCATTGGACTTGCCGGAACAGGGGCCAAAGATCAATTCACCTCGCAAATGATCCTTAACTATGCTCGAAACAATGAGATCCCGATCACCAAAGCTGAAACCAAAAACTGTTGTATGGTGATTGTTACCGGAAGCCTTCCGGCAGGCGCGAAAATTGGCGAAAAATTCCCCGTCACGGTGAGCGCTATGGGAGACGCAGCCTCTCTGGACGGCGGCACACTTATGCATACTGAACTCACATCCTATGACGGTGAGGTCTATGCAGTGGTTCAAGGTGGCAATTCGGTGCCAGGACTTTCCCGTTCAGGGGCTGGTGCGTCCGTTCAAAAGAACCACCCTACTGCCGGACAATGCATGGCGCAAGTGGTCAAAGAAGTTTGCTCACCCGATCTTTCGCAACGCACTCACATTGACTTGATCTTGAGAAACAAGGAGTACGAAACCGCGGCACGAATCGCCAGTGCAATCAATTTCATTTTCCCGGAAACTGCGAAATGTATCGACAAGGGTAGTGTTTCTATTCAGATACCACAGAACTTTCGCGATCATCAAGTCGAATTCATCGCAATGATTAACCGCTTGCAGGTCCAACCTTCAGAACCTGCTCGCGTTGTGATCAATCGTCGTTCAGGCACCATTGTCATGGGACACAATGTCCGCCTGTCAGAAGTGGTTTTCTCGAATGAAAACCTGATCATCACGACTGCTGAAAATCCACTTGTTTCACAACCCGCCCCCTTTTCCAATGGCCAAACCGCCATCGTGCCGCGAACACAAATACAAGTCTTTAGTGAACAGGGTAAATACAACGCACTGAACTCCAATGTCACCGTTGCCGACTTTGCCGCGGCACTCAACGCCATGGGAGTCGGCACGACGGATTTGATCAACGTATTGGAATCGATTCGCAGCCAGGGCGGATTGCACGCGGAACTGATTATCGAATAGGACGTCACGATGGATACCATTTCTCAAATGCTAAACACGGTGGCTGGTGCCAATTCAAACTCCAGCGCAAAGCGCGAAGTGCTTCTTCAAAAAGAAAAAGCAATCCGCGAAAAAATGAACGAAGAATTCGCTGATTTGGGTGGCAATCTGGGTGACTCTCCCGAAGCAGGCTTAGACTCGATTTTCCTTTCGATGATGATCAAGGAACTCCGCGGCTCATCCGAAGACGGTGGCCTGTTCGCCGGAGAAGGAAGCGACGTTTACGGGGGTATGTTCGACATGATGATGTCGCAGGCGATGTCAAAATCGCAACCTCTTGGCCTTGGCAAGCAAGTCATCGACAGCATGGTTCGCCAGCAGTTAGGAATCGATTACGTCCTTGCGACAGAACCTGAAAACACGGCAACACCCAACGCAGACCAAGCGACTTCCTAGCTCGGTCGCCGAAACGAAACCTTGTTACGACACATCCCAAAGGGACAAACCATGAGCGACACACAGCTTTCTAACGACAACACTCTCGAATGGATTGATCTGCTAAATGCTGAAATCGAGAACCTGGATCGCCTCGTGTCAACAACCAAGCAATTGAATGACCATTTGAACAATCGTGAGAAGCCCGACACTCCGCCCAACCTGGAGGCTGATTTGCAGCAGATCATGGAACTGGCAAAGGACGTTCAATGCCGGCGTAAAGACCTGACAAGCCGATTACAAAACGCCGTAGGCGAGCCCGCAAACCTCACACAATTGATCAAGCATGCAAAACCGGAATATCAATCCCAATTAAAACAACTTCGCGAGCAAATGCACCGCAAGCTCAGCGAAATCCAAACGATTTCCTATTCGAATCAAGTGGTTTTGAACTACACGATGGTTTTTTACCACCAGTTATTTGCGGGAATTGCTGGTGAAGAACTCCCTCGAAACTCGAATGGATCCAACGAGGCAAAACCGATCGAGACCGGCAAACTCATCAGCCGAAATTGCTAGTATCGAAACGGCATCGCAAGCAGCGTGTTCGTTGCGATCAACAATTAAGCGGTCATTTCCAAACGCAGGTTGAACGATCAACTCGCGATTGCACCCAGCAGGATCAAGAAGCCATGTTCAATTTCTCAATCGCACAATCGTCATTGGCTTCCAATCAATTTGCAATCGACGCAATTTCCAACAACATTGCCAACGCCAACTCACCTGGCTTTCACCGCCGCGAAGTGACATTTGCCGCGAATAAGGAGTACTACCAACGCGGACAACTTGTCGGCGCCGGCGTCGACGTTTCTCGGATCCGCAGCATCCGTAGCCTGGTCATTGAAAGCTCGTTGAGCTCCGCCATCGGCGACACCCAGGCCATGCAACAGCAACTGGCGATTGAATCTCAAATTGAGTCGTTGTTCACGTTTGGTGCAGGATCGCTATATGACCAACACGCGAACTTTTTCAATGAACTTGCCAGGCTCTCATCTGATCCGAGTCAGGCGTCGCAACGCAACGTTGTTCTGGAGCAGGGCAAACAACTTGCATCGCAATTCCGCTTCATCGGCAACCGTTTGAACGACATCAAATCTTCCACACGGCAGCAATTGGAATCAGAGGTCACGGAACTCAATCGCAAAATCGAGGAACTGGCCGACGTTCAAAAACGAATCAACGTTGCGTCTGCGCGTAGCACTCCCAATCAGTTGATGGACGAACGGGACATGATTATCAACGAGATCGCCGAGTTGATCGACGTTGACCGGAACGAACTCACGCAGGAAGGCTTTGGGGTAACGATTGCAGGCAGCTCGATGACTTTGGGCGCGATCCCGATGCACATTTCTGTTGTCGACAAGCCGGATGGCACCGTTTCACTCCAGATCAATGAATTGGGCCGTACGATCACGCCGCCGCGTCGGGCGGCTTGCTTCCCTCGTTTACATGCACAACGATCGAATCGAAGACTTTCGCACTCGACTGGACACACTCGCGGCCGGCCTGGTGCGTGAGGTCGACCAGGCACACGCGAGAGGCATCGGTGTAAGTGGTGGTTTTACTGTTTTGAGTTCGACGCGAGGGGTCAACGACGTCAACGTACCGTTGGACGAGGCGGGCCTTTCGTTCCCGCCGGAACCCGGCGACCTTTACCTGACAGTGTCAGATGAAAACGGCGACGTCCGAACACACAAAATCTCGTATGATCCGCGCATCCAATCCCTCTCTGACATCGCGACTTCGATTAGCGGGATCCCCAACATCAACGCTGTCGTCGACGCGCAAAACGGACAGTTGAAAATCAGCTCCATGCCTGGTTACAAGTTCGACTTTACGGGTCGAATGGAAACAACACCGGACTTGACCGGTTTCACAGGAACTTCCGTCCCCAAATTCGGCGGCGTGTACGCGGGCGTTGAAAACGGAGAGTTTGAAGTCCGCATGGTTGGTTCAGGAACCATTGGTGCAACAGCAGACCTCAAGGCCGAAGTCTACGATCAGGATGGACGCCTCGTTGCTGAACTGGACGTCGGCAAAGGTTACGAAGCGGGGCGGGCTCTCAACATTGCCGACGGTGTTTCGATTTTGTTTGCCGCGGGCGACGTCGTTGATGGGGAGTCATTCTCGACACCGCTCGTTGCCAACTCCGACACGGGCAATTTGCTATCGGCACTTGGACTCAACAGTTTCTTCGTTGGCGAAAGCTCGACGAACATCGGCGTCAGCAATGAACTGATCGCGAATCCCACGCGGCTGGCGGTTTCCGTCAGCGGCGAAGTTTCCGACGCTTCCAACCTTCAACGAATCATTGATCTGAAAGACGAATCAATCATTGATGGCCAATACGGGTTCGAACAATTTCTTGGAGGGATTTCCAGCGAAATCGGCGCCGCAGTTCGTTCCAGCGAAGGCCTTTATGAGCAATTTCAAAACATTCAATTCAACTATGAAGCCGACCGCGACGCCGTTTCCGGTGTGGATTTGAATGAAGAAATGATCAATCTCACCAAATATCAGCGGGCATATGAAGCGTCCTTGCGGGTTATAACGACGATCGACCAGATGTTTCAGGACATTCTCCAGATCCTTTAGTCGCAAGTGCCGGAGAATTCTATCGATAACAGTTTGTCCAATTGACAGAACCGGCAAACCGAATTTTTGCAAAAACACAAGGCCTTAAAACATGTACGCACGCGCCACGGCATTTGCAGTAACCAGTCGCGCACAACGTTACACTTCCCGCCATGGCGCCGATATCATCCGTTTGCAGCAGCAGATTTCTTCAGGGATGAAGCTCACCAAGCCTTCGGACAATCCCTTGGCGTTTCGTCAGGCCAGTGCCCTTCAGGGCCAACTTCAATCACTGGAACTTGCTACCGATGTCATTGCCGACGCAACGACCAAACTCAATATCAGCGTTTCCAATTTGACGGAATTCTCGAACATACTTTCCTCCGCAAAACGTCTCGCGCAACAGGGCGCGCAATCAGTCGACCAATCGGAACGAAATGCGCTGGCGATTGAAGCAGAACAATTGCTCGTCCGGCTCGAACAGATTTCGAATTCGCAATATGCTGACCAGTACCTGTACGGCGGAACCAGAAGCGACACGAAACCATTCTCGTTCGCTCCTCCCAAGTTGGGCAGCGGCGTGCTGCAGACGTCGTACGCTGGCTCCGAACGACTGGGCAAGTCGGTTGTCGGACCAGGCGTCTCGGTGGAAACCCTTTACGACGGCAACAACATTTTTTCTGACTATCGTCGCGGCGAGACGCTGGTTTTGGGCAACACCGGCGTCCAACCGGGTGCTGGAACCGACACCATGATAGGAAGAGCATCGTTGCAGGTGCGCCACGACACAACCAGTTTCGCCGCAGGCAGTGGAATCGCGACAGGTAGTTCAACCGACAGTGACAACATTATCGGTCCGGCAGGTCGGCATTGGCTTACCATCAACGACACCAGTGGCACGGGAAGCGCTGGGACCATAACCTTAAACGACGGACACGAAATTAAATGGGACAGCTCAATGACCGACCTCGCTGTCGTCAGCGACGAAGGGGACGTTGTTCACGTCGACATGTCGGCTATCACAGCTGGGTTTTCGGGCACGGTGGACATCACGTCAACCGGAACCATTAGTATTGACGAAGGGCTGACGACAACAGCTATCGATTTTTCGGCGTCTCAGGTGATTACCGATTCGACGACCAGTCGTTACACCCACCTCGACACATCCGCCGTCTACCGTGAAGGTGACGGATCCATGGAGTTTCAGGGAACGTCGGATGCCTTTCAATCAGTTTTCGAATTGATTCAAGACTTGCGAGGCTCACGTGGCTTGACCGGTGTCGAACTTACAAATGCACTCAATCGCCGTATGGCCGACATCGATCATATGGCCACGCATGTTCTGGAGGTGGTCGGCGTCCAATCGGCTTCTCTTGCGGCTCTTGAGAACCTCGATGGTCAAAATGAAAACCTGAAATTCGAGGTTGAATCTCAGCTGAGCAACCTGCAATCGACCGACATCTCCGAGGCCGTTCTGCGTTTGCAAAACGCTCAAATGCTGCAAGAGTTCACCTATACAGTTACCTCGCAGATCATGTCCCAAAGCTTGATCAACTTCCTGCGATAATTGTTGGTAGTGAATCTGAAACCCGCCCAGCGAGGGCGAGTTTTGGCTCAGTGAGCCGAGCTGCGTTAGCAGCCGGGCGCGTTTTGATTCCGTGAGCCGAGGTGCGTAAGCAGCCGGGCACAACCTGTTGATCGTCCGCAATCGCGCACGAGCAACCTGCCTGGTCTGTAACTCGCAAGCAGTCAGGCGCAATGAATTTATGCGATCGGTGACGCGCAGTCTCTCTTGGCAATCAGCCCCACGTTCCTCAACGACTTCATTTGCACCCAATCACAACATGCCAAGGCTGAACCTCCCACTTGCTCACTAATCCGTTGATAACATACGGATCATTCTGGGCAAAGCGTCGCGGCACTTCGCTTGAGTCACAGCAAAAAACCAACATCGCGCGATCGATCGGCTCGCCCAATGCTCCGCCGTAAAGCAATTCTCCCGCTTCATGGGCGCGCGTTGCCATCTGCAAATGTTCAACGCGAAACTCCGCGCGTCGCGCCAGGTAATTCGGCTTCACTTCGTAGATCAACACAAACATTTTTCTGGAATCAGTCATCGACCTCTTTCGTTACTTTTGATTTTACCATGCGTGGCTATGCGCTCCAAAACTCAGAATCACAATGAACTTCCATTATTCAAGTCCTTCCCGAAACCTGTTTGTACAGAAAGCACACTGTGTTCCTGGAACGCAGGCAAGTAGGAGTGCCCACACTACACGGTTGATGAGACGTTAGACAATGCCGTCCTGAATACTTCATAAATAAACGGCTGCATCGCAAAGCAACCATTTCCGGCTAAAAAAGCTGCAAAAGTCGGCTTGCTGAGTTTTTTTGAAGCGGCGCGTCACAACTCCAGTTCACGCATGTATGGACGATGTCGCAGGAAACAAAACTGAAAACGAAAAACTGGAGAAACGAAAATGAAAACGCTAACTGCACTGATTCTGGGCCTGGTCGTGACACTTGGTTCAACAAACGTGACCTTCGGACAAGATTACGTTGCGATGGTTGAGCAAATGGCAGCCGAAGCTGGCCAACGAGCACAAATGTACGCTCAACAAGCCGTTTACGAATACCGACAACAAACGGGTGACTACACATCTTCAGACCAGGCTGTTTACAACTACCTGGTCCAAATGACCCGACAACAAAACCCTGAGTGGTATGCCGACCTGCAACGTCGCGAAGCGCAATTCCAACAGCAGCAGGCAGCTTACTCGCAGTACGCCAATTCAATGCTCGACAACAGCTACAACGCCTACAAGCAACGATCGAATATGCAGTATCAAGCGCACCAGAACTATGTTCGCGAGTCGATCTGGGAACGTAACCTGTACACCGGCAACAACGGCAACGTCTATGAACTGCCTTACTACAGCGGCGGCAACATGTATCAGGCGAACGATGGCTCAACCTTCGTCCAAGACAACTCGGGCCAGTATTACCAGTACGACAACGCCGGCTGGCGATACGACATGCAACAATACGATTGGTAAGTCAGAAACGAACTGAACGTTTTCAATCAAAAGCACTGAAGGGGCCGCCGAAATAATATCGGCGGCCCCTTCGTTTTGGCAACGATGGAAGTGATGCCAAAGACGACCGGCCCTGGAAACCGGGCATGAAGGACTATTGTTGCGAAAGAACGATACTGTTAGCCTGAGTCCATGAATCGAACCACCACATTTGTGTTGTCCTTGCTTGCCATTTCGGCGTTTGCATTGAATTCGATTTTTTGTCGCCTGGCACTGAAGTCAACAGCGATTGACCCCATTTTGTTCACCTGCATTCGGCTGGTTGCCGGCGCTGTATTCATGGCTCTTATCGTTGCGATTCGCGATCGCAAGAATGTCTGGACGTCAGGTTCGTGGCGCGGCGGGATCGCCGTTTTTTCTTATGCCATCTTTTTCTCGATTGCCTACCTGGAGTTGGATGCGGGAATGGGAGCGTTGCTGCTGTTTGGATCTGTACAGTTGACCATGTTGTCGATCGGATATGTGCGAGGCGACCGCTTGTCTGCTTTGCAATGGCTCGGATTTTGGATCGCCGTGATGGGTTTAGTGCTGTTGATGTGGCCTACCGCAACGGGAGGGAGCATCAATGAATCGACATTGGTGCCGCGTGGTTGGGCAATGATATTGATGTTGATTTCAGGAGCGAGTTGGGGGCTGTATAGTCTGATGGCAAAGGGGACGGGAGAACCGACTGCCGTAACCGCCGGGAACTTGATTCGTTCGGGGATTCTGGTTGCTGCCGTTGGTGCGATTGCAGGAAGTCGCCTCAACTGGGATTCCGACGGCGCTTGTTGGGCGCTGTTATCTGGAACCTTGACGACAGGAATCGGATACGCCATTTGGTATCAGGCCCTCAAAGGGCTGAGTGCTTCAATCGCGGCATCCGTTCAATTAACCGTACCTGTCATTGTCAACGTTGCCGGCTGGGCATTCATGGGCGAATTGATTGGATGGCGACAGATTTGGTCATCGATCGGGATCCTGGGTGGTGTCGGAATCGTGATATGGTTTGGACGGTCGAAGAAAAACGTGAACGACAAACAAAAAGACTCTCCGAATTGACCGGAGAGTCTTTCGTAAACGACCAATCGGGACGGACCTATCCTGTCCTACATCCCAGATTCATTCAATCAATTTCCATTGCCGGTCGCTTGTGAGGGTTCCGACGCTGGCTGGGCGGGAGCCATCAATGGCTCAACCGAGACAACGACCGAACCGTCTTGTAGCACCATGCCTGGAGCAAGGGCCGCGCCAGATTGCAATTGCGAACTGGTGATGACGCCGGAACTGGCCGGTGGATACATCGCCGTAGTTGTATTGCCCGGTATCGGTTGCCCAGCACCATAAACAGGTTGCGCGCTGTATTGGGGTCCTGCGCTGTAATTGGAGCTATAGCCATAACTGGGCTGAACATAGACGTTCGAATAGCTATTGGGAGTTGAATAATATCCGCTGCTGTAGGGATAGTAGTTCCCGTAATAGCTGTTCCCCCCGTAATAGTTGTTGCCATAGTAGCCGCCGTAAATTCCTCGTCCATACAGCGAGCTTCCATAAAACGAACTGCCATACAGGCCGCCACCATACAATCCGTTGCCGAAATACAAACCGATGTTGGGCGAGCGATAGCCGCCTCCGTAAAACCCACCACTGTATCCGCCGCCGCCATAATGATGGCTACTACCACCTCCGAAATTTCCGCTGTGCATCGAGTGACCACCCCCCATGGAATGCCCACCACTCATGTGACCGCCACCGGAATGGCCTCCACCGCCACCATGATGCTGTGCGTAGGCATTGGCGTTCAATGCCAAGATCGAAATCGAAATCATCAATGTCGACGCGAGTCGAAAACCGTTTATCAAACGCAAATTCATCGCCTAGGTCCCTATCTGTTAAAATGCGATCCGATCGATCGTTTCAAAGAAAGTTGAATCGCTGCCCTCGACGCCAGTTCACTGGCAGTGGACAAAAGAGACGAGAAACTCGTTCGAGTGATCAAGCAATTGAAACGTCAGTTCTCGGCAACAGCCGACTTCGCTTCGTAGCTTGTTCCTGTCCGCAGTAACTATTCATCAATCGTAGATTTCGCAATTCAAAAAGCAAACCTGACGAAACCAGTACTCGATTTTTCCGCTAATTTTTTAATATTTGCAACGAATTTGCTGTCCGGAAAGTCTTAACATGCGAATCATCTCGCTTCGATGGCCAGAACATGCAAAAGTGGCTTCAAGCGGTTGCTGACGCATCGCGATCGACGATCATGCCGTAAATTTGATAGGCCTCGGACAACACCGTTTGCAGCTCATCGGGCTTCCTTCGCCCCTTGCGGTAGTAAATCATTCGCCCCGACTCGGCCTCGACCATGCAGCCCTTTTGTTCTGCGAAAAAGTCAAGCAAGTCTTTGTTGAAGAATCGACGAATCCTATCTTCGTCGGGCCCTTTCAACACAAATGCGTTCGAGAATTCTGGATGATCTTCAAAGTCGATATCCTGAAAGCCCATTACCCCGCCGATTTTGTCAAAGAAGCCTTCGGGACGCATCGAGAAATCGGGAACATGCAGCCGTGGCGACTCAAGCGATGCAACCGTTTGCGAATGGGTCGTTTTGTGTTTCCCCGATCCGGTTGTGTATTGATAGTCAAAAATCGCAATACGAACTTCGTCCGTCTCACCCAAAATCACGTTGTACAGTTTTCGACTGTGGCCTTGGTTGAAAAGCGAAAAGCCTCCGATACGTTGATGCAACTCCCCGTCGCCATCCTGCTTGTACATCAGTCCCATTTGCTCCGCCATGGCAGCCAACGCTTCGCGGCGTTTCTTTTCCATTACGTGAGCCCACCAGACGAATAGACCAATCGCGGCCAGGATACCGCCGACCATCAGAAAAGGGATGAGGGCATCTAGCTTCACCAGACTTGCTCCTTAGTTCAATTCCTGAAAATACAAAATTCCGTTAGCGACCTGTATCGGATTCGGCGGAAGCGAACGAATCTTGAGTGCCCAGGGAGACGAGTTCGCCTCCCACATGTCGGTTTTGCCGAGGATCTCGCCATTCCTCTGCTTTGAAGTGTTTTGTGTACACGCCATATTCGTGAAACGCCAATCGTTTGGCCAATCGATACATCCAACTTTTTTCAGGAATCGGCTTCTGATCCGGCATGTATTGAGACGGAAACACGGGTGCCGCATGCAATTCGGCAAGCGCCGAGCCTCGCTGCGTCCCATCGCTTGCACCGTGACGGGCAACGAGGGCTTCGAGCAAATCGGGGCGTTCCAGTGCGATACAACCCCGAGTACTGGAGGCGGCCGTCACTCTGAAATCGCGAAGGAATTCGGATTCGTTGAACACCTGGTCTAATGGCCGTTCGTCATGAATCGATTCCTTGGTGAACTGAATAATCGGGCACGGTTCGATACCGCCTGACGGATTGATGTGATGGGTAAATCCTGTTGCCGCAGGGCACAAAGCTTGGCCGTCAGCATCGTAATAGGCATCGATGATAATGATGGGTTTCTTGCAACGCATGTCGACAACAAACTGCCGGGCTTTGCGCTGCTGCTCTTGTGTGAGCGCCAACTCGATCGTCGGTTGCGGGCCGACAGGGCGATAGATGTGGTACCAGGTGTAGAGCACTCCCATTCCAATCAAACGATCGATCCAGGCTTCGTTGAGCAAGTCATCGAAGTTGGACTGGCAAAGGCTTGTGCAGACTCCAGTCATGACTTTGTTCTTGATACAGTTTTCGACACCGCGAATGGACTTCGAAAACACGTCGCCTTTGCCGCGTCGTTGGTCGCTGATGATTTCTGAGCCTTCAATGCTGATCAGCGGAGTAACGTTGCCACATTTGCGCAGACGTTTGGCGACTTCATCGGTAATGAACTGACCATTGGTGAACACCTGAAAATAGACGTCTGGGTGTGCTTCCAGAACATCGAACAGCCCCTTGTGCATGAAGGGTTCGCCACCGAGCAAACCGAAAAACGCGTTGCCCTGTTTTTTGGCCGTAGTGATCATTCGATTGAGCGCGGGAACGTCAATTGACTGTTGTTTGTGGGCCACATCCACCCAACAGCCTTGGCAGCGAAGATTGCAGCTGTTGATCATTGAGATGTATAGATACGGAGGGAAAAACTCGCCTTTTTTAAGTCGCCGTTTGTGGTTCTGGATCGAACGAAAGCCTTTCCAACCCATATTCCATGTCAATTTCCAGAGCAGACGTTTGTCTGTCTCAAGGAGAGCCCGTTTTATCAACCGAAAAATCATTTGCCGAATATTACCGATCGAACATCGTTGTTGAAAAATGTCATGCGGGGCTAAAGGGACCAGTCATGCTCGCTGGCCGGAAACTCAAATTTCCAACTCACTCCGTACAATTTCGCGCCGCCAATCGCTGACGATTGTATCTGATTTCAATACGTCATGATTCGCTGAAGGTTTATCGATCGGAGGGGATGTCAGCGACCATTTGGCTCTGGGATCCTGGACGGTATAAAAAATATCAGTCGGCGTTCAAGTGCTAGGGCTCGAATTGCCGAGTGTAATGGGGTTGGGTTAAATCGAGTTGCTGGGGCGTCATTGTCACCGGCAAATCACCGCGATCTAGCGGGAAAATCCGGCTGAAATCGGACTTCCAAAAAAAATTCCGTTTTCAGGCCTTGAGTTTTTCTGGTGGGGCGGTATATTTCTCCCCTCACACACGGCGGAAAGAACTTTGCCTGTGTGAGCGAAAGACCGATCAAGAAATTTTCAAAATTGGTCTTTACAGGATTCTAACGGGCCTTAGAATGTTGGGCTCGCTGAAAACGAAACAACTCACTTCTTGAGTGTTTCTATTTCAAGAATTCCGGTTCTTGTTCGTCTGTTATTCAGGCGGAACGAACATTGGCCGTTGCGGTGGCTTTTTTGTCGATTGACGTCGACCTGTTCTTGCGAAAGCAAGAATGCGTCGCTTTCAATTGCTGAAAAGCAGTTGGTAGTAGCTTTGGCCAGAACCAAAGCGAATTGATCTTTGACAATTTGGCTTGTGATAAAAGATGGCATCTTTGCAGTGCGAGATGTTGGTCTGGGTAACTGGACTGGCGGATCGTATTGCTAAAACCACTCTTATGTTAGCGCCTGTGACAACTGGCTTTGGCTGGTTGTTCACAAGTACGAAAGCAAAGAGCGAATATATCGTTACCTAATTTGATAGCGTCACATTCGACTTGATCTTTCGGGCTTCTTTGGAAGTTTGAGGGAGAGGGTTGAATATTTGTGGTCAAGCTATTAAGGGCGCATGGGGGATGTCTTGGCATCAGAAGGCGATGAAGGGCGTGGAAGTCTGCGAAAAGCCTGGGGTAGTTGACAAACAAACATTGATCCCGGGATCCCTGAATTAGCATGCACTGAATTCATAGGTGCATTGCGGCAAACCCAGAGAACTGAAACATCTAAGTACCTGGTGGAAAAGAAAGAAAAATCGATTCCGTTAGTAGCGGCGAGCGAAATCGGAAGAGCCCAAACCGTGGAGGTTTCCTCTGCGGGGTTGTAGGACCTTTCATACGAGATTAGTTCTGGTTAGTGGAATGGCTTGGAAGGGCCAGCCACAGAGGGTGAAAGCCCCGTACACGAAAACTTAGAACTACTCGAAAGGCACCTGAGTAAACCGAGTCACGTGAAACCTCGGTTGAATCGACGGAGACCATTCCGTAAGGCTAAATACTCTCTGATGACCGATAGTGAATCAGTAGCGCGAGCGAAAGATGAAAAGAACCCCGTTTAGGGGAGGGAAAGAACCTGAAACCATGTGCCTACAAGCGGTCGGAGCACGTTAATGTGTGACGGCGTGCCTTTTGCATAATGATCCGGCGAGTTATCGTCAGCGGCTCGGTTAAGGACTTACGGTCCGGAGCCCTAGGGAAACCGAGTGTTAATAGCGCGAATGTCGTTGGCGGTAGACGCGAAACCTTGTGATCTACCCATGAGCAGGTTGAAGCGCGGGTTAAACTGCGTGGAGGACCGAACCCACTTGGGTTGAAAACCGAGGGGATGACTTGTGGGGAGGAGTGAAAGTCTAATCAAACTGGGAGATAGCTCGTTCTCTCCGAAATGCCTTGAGGGGCAGCCTCGAGCAACTATGCATTGGGGGTAGAGAGACTGAATCGGATGGGGGCGGTTCCAACTGTACCCCACTGAACCAAACTCCGAATACCAATGTAACTATCTCGGGAGTGAGTCCGCGAGGGATAAGCTTCGCGGTCGAGAGGGAAACAACCCTGACCATCGGTTAAGGTCCCAAAGTCATACTCAGTCACTAAGGAAGTTAGATTGCTGAGACAGCCAGGATGTTGGCTTAGAAGCAGCCACCATTTAAAAAGTGCGTAATAGCTTACTGGTCGAGCAATCTTGCGCCGATAATGAACGGGAGTAAGTATGACACCGAAGCCATGGACTTCTTCGGAAGTGGTAGGAGAGCGCTGTATGGGAGATACAAGCCCGACGGAAACGACGGGTCGCGGCCCATACAGGTGATTATGCCGGAATGAGTAACGATAAAACAGGTGAGAATCCTGTTCGCCGAAAGCCTAAGGTTTCCTGGGGAAGGTAAATCCGCCCAGGGTTAGGCGGTTCCTAAGGCGAGGCCGAAAGGCGTAGTCGATGGATAGCAGGTTAATATTCCTGCCCCAACGTGTGGAGCGATGGAGGGACGGCAACCGAACTGCAAGCGTAACGAATAGAAATGTTCGTGGAGGACACTGAGATGGAGGACTGGCAAATCCACCCTCGTAATTCAAGGTGTTCGACCGACTGGCTTGACCGGGAAGTTGTACGAAGGTTGTCCAAGAAAAGCTTCTAAGCTTTGAAGCACGTTGACCGTACTAAAACTGACACAGGTAGGCGAGACGAGTAGTCTAAGGCGCTCGGGAGAACGGTGGTTAAGGAACTCTGCAAAATGGCCCCGTAAGTTCGCGATAAGGGGTGCCTGCGAGAGCAGGCCACAGTAAATCGGCATCAGCGACTGTTTATCAAAAACACAGGACCCTGCTAACTCGCAAGAGGATGTATAGGGTCTGACGCCTGCCCGGTGTTGGTAGGTTAAGGAAGAAGGTTAGCCTCACGGCGAAGCTTGCGACCGAAGCCCCAATAAACGGCGGCCGTAACTATGACGGTCCTAAGGTAGAATTTTTCTGCCCTGGTGTGTGGCGACACACATCTGAGCACTTGGCTGTATGCTGAAACGTCTGAGTATCCGACAGTACTCATCTTCGTTCGCGAAGGTAGTGAAAATCTGATCGGTGCAGATAATCAGCAGGAAACCAATTCAATCGAATTGGGATCCTCAGAGACTATACGCCAAGCAACTCTTCGTTGAGGAGTTGAAGATATAGTCCGAGCTGCATGGCGACATGCAGAGGCTGACAGAAATGATCAGCCCTACTGTGCAGCGATTACGCTGCTTCATATTCAAAGAGTTTGTCTTAATCGTTGCTTCAGTTGTAACAAGTCTGAGCGAAGTTCCTTGTCGGGTAAGTTCCGACCTGCATGAATGGCGTAACGACTGGTGCACTGTCTCAACCACCGACCCGGTGAAATTGTAGTCGTGGTGAAGATGCCACGTACCCGCGGTTAGACGGAAAGACCCCATGAACCTTTACTGTATGCAGATATTGGTCTGAGATATATCTTGTGTAGGATAGCTGGGAGACTTTGATGTTGGCACGCCAGTGTCAGCGGAGTCGTCGTTGAAATACCAGCCTGGCTATATTTTAGCTCTAACATTGACCCTTGAATCAGGGCAATGGACAGTTTCTGTTGGGCAGTTTGACTGGGGCGGTCTCCTCCGAAAGAGTAACGGAGGAGTGCATAGGTACACTCAGCCTGGTTGGCAATCAGGCGTCGAGCGCAAAGGTAGAAGTGTGCTATACTGCGAGACAAATGAGTCGAGCAGTTACGAAAGTAGGTCTTAGTGATCCTGTGGTTCCGAATGGAAGGGCCATAGCTCATCAGATAAAAGGTACTCTGGGGATAACAGGCTTATCGCATCCGAGCGTCCATAGCGGCGATGCGGTTTGGCACCTCGATGTCGGCTCATCACATCCTGGGGGTGAAGAAGCTCCCAAGGGTTTGGCTGTTCGCCAATGAAAGTGGTACGTGAGCTGGGTTCAGACCGTCGTGAGACAGGTCGGTCCCTATCTGCCGTGGGCGTACGAAACTTGAGGAGGTTCTTCTTTAGTACGAGAGGATTTGGAAGGACGTAGCTCTGGTGTACCAGTTGTCACGCTAGTGGCACGGCTGGATAGCTAACTACGGAAAGGATAAACGCTGAAAGCATCTAAGCGTGAAGCCCGCTCCAAGATCAGGTTTCGTAAGCTATTAGCGAAAGTCCCCTGGAAGACGACCAGGTTGATAGGCCAGATGTGTAAGCACGGTAACGTGTTCAGCTTACTGGTACTAATGGACGAATGCTTGACCACATATATTCAGGTCTCTCTGCAATCTTCACGGAACTCCGGTTCCGGTAAAATGAAGCGTGCGGTGTTAGCATCAAGAAATAGGTTCGCTGTCTTTTTCACAGCCATTGTCAATACAATTTGTAAATCCGTCAGGGCGAATAGGCCTGCCGGATTTCTTCCGGTGACCATATCTGAAAGGTTATACCTGTTCCCATCCCGAACACAGAAGTCAAGCTTTCAGAGCCGATGATAGTGCCCACAAGCGTGAAAGTAGGTATCGCCGGATTATTTAAACACTCAAAACTCCCGCTGATCATTCGATCACGGGAGTTTTTTCGTTTGCAAGTCAAGTATCTGGTCATTCTCGATTGCGTTGCTCTCTACTGGCCGTTCCGGGAACTTTGGAAATCCAAGCTCACATTACGGGGCAGAGCAATTTACGCCAGGATGGTTAGAGTGCCAACTTCACTAGGCATATTTCGAAAAGGGACCGAGCAATGACATCCAATCCGTCTCCGTTGGTGATTGGCATTGCTGGAGGGTCAGGATCCGGTAAAACGACAGTCGCAACGCAGCTTCTAAATCGCGTTGGCCCGGAGCGAATTGCATTTCTGCCTCATGACGCCTATTACAAGGAACTTGCAGGACTACCTCCCGCCCAGCGAGCAGAAGTCAATTTTGATCACCCCAACTCACTCGATACTGACTTGTTGATTGAACACATTCGACAACTCAAGGCAGGCGTTGGGATCGAATTACCGATCTACGATTTCTCGACACATACGCGAACCAGTGAGTCCATTCCGGTTGAACCGAAACGAGTGGTCATGGTTGAAGGCATTTTGATACTGGCCGAACGAGAATTGCGTGAACTTCTCGATGTCAAAATTTTTGTTGATACGGATGCCGATCTTCGGTTCATTCGACGGCTGGAACGTGACCTTGCCGAACGCGGGCGAAATACCGCATCGGTCGTCGAGCAATATTTGAAAACGGTTCGCCCCATGCATCTGGAATTCGTGGAAGCCAGTAAACGCTACGCCGATGTGATCTTACCCGAAGGTGGCCATAATCCAACAGCTCTCGATCTGGTCGCGGCTCATGTCGAATCACTACTTGTCTGATAGTCGCAAGCTATAATCACACAATCTCTATTTTGACCGATCCGATTGGCTGCATCGGCAAGCTCGATTTCACTTCATTGGTGCATGGCATGAATCGACTCTTCATTGCATTCGTTTTGTCTGTTCTGCTTGCCGAACAACACCTACGCACCAGTCTTCCGAAGACTTTTTGTTGTACCGAGCCAACATCGCCGCTGCGGAGAAGTCACTTCGACTTTTCGAGTCCAGAGAAGCAAAAATCTGGCTGGACGCTATAGAACCTGATCAACACGGTTGGGAATGGCACTTTTTAAAAGCTTCATGCGATGAATCGAGGCAGTTTTTTGCGTTGGAAAAAAAATACACAGCGATGGATGTTTCCGCAGATTTCCAGCAAATGGTCGTAGCCGATCTAAATGGGGATGTTCAAATTTGGCAGCTCCCCGATATGACGATTCATTCGAAATTCAAACTTCATGACAGCAATATCTACTCTATCCGCTTTTCTCCCGACGCCAAAAAACTGGTTTCGATCGCCCGAGATGCAACCACGCGCGTTTGGAGTTCCGAAACGGGTGAAGAGATTTGTCGACTCACGTTGGACAATCCTGGCGTTGCCGCAGCATTCTCACCGGATGGGAGCCGTGTTGCTGCCTGTACATGGTTAATGGAAAGTAATGATGATGGAAGCCGTCAGGTGCATGGTGTCGTTTGGGTTTGGAATGCTGAAAACGGAGACGTCATCAATAAATCACTCATTGGCGAAAAACCTCTTGATTCCATCGAGTGGAGGCAGATGGACTTCAGATTTTGTAGCTTTCATGGGACGGTCTCGTTCACTGCTTGAACGAGGATGCAAGAAACGCCAGCCAATTTCAGGTTCCAGATGAAGGCGTTTATACGGCGGTCATCTCAATTGCTGTTTCTAATGACGGGCGCTTTCTGGCTTGTGGCAGCAAAGACCGAACGGTTCGAATTTGGGATCTCAATTCGAAACAACTTTTGACAACATTGCGCGGTCACACCGCTTTCGTGACAAAGGTCAAGTTTCTTGCCGAAGGCAACCAGATCCTGACCTCAAGCAACGATGGGACGATTCGACGTTGGGAGGTCCAATCGGGTCGGTTACTTGACGTTTATTCAGGTCATGACGATGCAATTGTTGGCCTGTACGTAAAGCGAAGCGACTTCCATTGCGAACACTCCGCCAACACACGTTCAGAGCCCCAAGTCGACTTCTATTCGCTTGGTCTCGACCAATCGATTCGATCTTGGTCTGTCAACTCTCACCAACAGGCGACAACAACTACAAACTTGAATATTGAGGGCACCTATACAACAGTCTGGCACCCGGATGAAAAAAGAATTTTTGTAGCTTGCTACGATGGATCCGTGTTGGTGGTAGATACAAGGACAAATGCCATCATCGATCGGTGGGTCGCGCATAAAAACAATTCTTGTAATACGCTTGCAACGTCTCAGGACGGGGAACGACTTCTGACTTGTTCATGGGATAAAACAGCCAAAATCTGGAATTCAGAAACACATGAACTTTTGACGCAAATTGATTTGAAGGCGGCAGCTTACGATTGCGATATTTCAAGGGACGGACAGTTGGCTGCTTTTGCTATTGGTTCGACTGTCGAAATCTGGAACATCGAAAACAAACGACAATTGGCTGTTTTTCAACGCTCAAAAGATGTTGGCTTCACTGAAGTCTGCATTTCTCCCGACGGAAAGCGCATCGCCGCCGCAGGGGGCGCGGAAGCGGCAGAGATTTGGAATGCTGAAACTGGCGAGCCAATTGCTTTTTCTGGCCCGAGTTCAGGAAACTCGACCACAATTTGTTGGTCTCCTGACAACCGTTTAATCGCCATGGCGGGAGGGGGCTCGGTTTGCGTCTTGAACAATCAAACACTCGAAATTGAGAACGAATACAAAATCGTAGACCGATCGGGATACCATCTTGCATTTGCACCCGATGGTCATCGCTTGTTTATCGGCTCCGATTTTGTTTCAGTCGTTGATCCCTCGCAACCAGGTGTGATTCTGCGATTTCAGCCTGCGGATGATTCGATTTACTTTTTGGAAATGAGCCCTTCAGGAAAATATTTGGCTTGCATTACCACAGGAGGGTTTTTGGCGATTTGTCACGGGGATGTTGCAAACTAATTTCAAATAAACAATGCCGATTCAATCGTAGTATTTTTTCTAATTGCTGAGTATCAACAATCGAAACACCATGACGCGTCAATGTGCGTTTTTGACACTCGAAGACCGAACCGGGTTCTTCATCTACGATCACCTGTTGTTCGAGCCATTGGCGAAAATAGGTTGGAACGCCAGCGAAATCGCTTGGACTCGCGATGACGTTGACTGGAGCACATACGATGCGGTCGTCATCCGTTCCACTTGGGACTATCAAAAAACTCCCGAAAAGTTTCTGGAGACCCTTGAGAAAATCGCTACCGTTACCAATCTGTACAATCCCGTCAACGTCTGCCGCTGGAACCTCAACAAACAATACCTTCGTGAATTGTCCTCAAGGGGTGTTGCGATTCCGCCAACTCGCTGGCTAGAGCGGTTGAACGAAGCCGAGATAGAAACTACGTTTGAAAAATTCTCGACTTCAAAAATTGTCATCAAACCACTTATCGGGGCCAATGCAGACCATACGTTTGTCTTGAGATCCTCTGATCCAACTCGTTTCGAAGTAGCACTCGAGCACTATCAGAATCGCCCCCTGATTGCACAACCGTTCCTTGAATCCATCACGTCCGAGGGCGAATATTCTCTTTTCTATTTCGGTGGTGTATTCAGTCACGCCATTTGCAAACGCCCAAAACAAAATGATTTTCGCGTACAGGAAGAACATGGAGGTCTGATATCGGCCGCTGAGCCGACCCACGAATTGCTCGTTGCTGGCGACCGGGCCATCAATTCGGTCGGTGAAAAATTGCTTTATGCTCGCGTTGACCTGGTTCGATCTAATGAAGGCGATTGGGTACTTATGGAACTTGAGCTGATCGAACCGTCTTTGTATTTCGAACAATTTGAACATGCGGCAAAGAATTTCGCTCGAGCGTTTGCTCAGATGTTCAACGGTGCATGATGCGGGTGCACAAAAGAGCGATCAATCGCATTGCGGAACTCAAGTACGCGATTCGCATCAATTTCAGAATCACGGCCGAATTTTGTAACGGCACCTCGAACGCCGACAACCTCTGGCGATACCCTGCCAACCAACTCGGCGTGAACGGATTGAATCGACCCTGCCAAAACAAATCCAATTTTTTTTTCGGCAGCGATCTGCCTCAATTGAATCAAAAATCCGAAGTCCACCAAATTAAAGATCGAGCCTGATTGCTTATAGTACGTATCAATCAAAAAATACTCAGCTCGATGTTTTGCCGCAAACTCGACAACCTCCAGTGGGTTCGGTGCACAGCAGTGTTTCCAATCAGCATAGGCTACCGCCACTGGCAGCACCGTTGCCGGAAACGCCTTCCAAATCGCTCCGAGTTCCGCTTCCCAATCGCGATGCGCACAATCACTCAATCCAATTTTTGCGAACTGAACACGACTCAAATGATGGACAAATGAGTTCAGTTTGAAATTCTTCAGTTCACCCAAGGCAGCACTCAACGGGACGCGACCATCAATGTAATCGCAAATTTCAAGTGCGGACTCCTTGGATACGGCTTCCAGTGCTCCCGCCTTGGGCGATTTCAGATCGATGATATCGACCCATTGGAGCCATTGTCCGACAACCTCGGCTTTTTCATGAACACTGACTAATAGGTTCGGAGCCATATCTACCGGTAGTTGAATTTCGTTTAGGTGTCCTCTTAACGATATTACTCGTTTCCATTTGACGTTAGAATATAAGGAAGCAGCGGGCGTACTCAAAATGCAAATTGGCGTTCCGTTTGCTCAAACCCGAGTTCATGTATCGCAACCGTATATGCACGACATCGAATTTGAACATATCATCGAAAAACGGCATTTAGAGGACTTTTGTCAGCGAAATGCTGATGCAAAAATCATCGGATTTGACACCGAGTTTGTTTCGGAAAACCGGTATCGCCCGCAGCTCTGCCTGTTGCAGATTGCGACCCCTGACTCGCTGGCAATTGTCGATACGATTGCCATCAATGACATTTCTCCATTCTGGCAGTTGATCTGCGAACAAGTTGAAACGACAGTCGTTCACGCTGCCCGAGAGGAATTCCTTTTCTGTTTACGCGAGTACGGCAAACGACCACGAGGCCTGGTCGATTTGCAACTGGCTGCGGCGTTTGTTGGACACGAGTTCCCTGCGGCGTACAGTTCCCTGGCACAGAAGATTCTCAACAAACGACTTGGGAAGGGAGAAACGCGAACCGACTGGCGAATGCGTCCACTCTCAAAGAAGCAGATTCACTACGCGCTCCAAGATGTCGAGTTTTTAATTCCGATGCATACGGAATTGATCGGTGAACTCAAACGCCTTGGCAGGATGGATTGGTACTGGCAGGAAATCGATGCTTGGCAAGCTAACTTAGAACGTACGGAGCGCGAACCGCAATGGCAACGACTGCCAGGCTTGACTCGTTTAAGTCGACGGGACTTGGCCGTGGTGCGTGAATTGTTTCTATGGCGTGACGCCGCGGCGAAAACAAAAGAGCGTGCGCCTCGACGCGTGTTGCCCGACGATTTACTAATCGAAATCGCCAAGCGTGGCGAGTCGCAGACCAACAAATTGACAGCCATACGCGGGCTGACACAGCGAGTTAATGCTCGCTCACTGCCCGATATCGGAGCCGTCGTCGCACGAGCTCGTGCGCTGCCTGAGTCGCAATGGCCAGCCAAGGTTAACTCGGCACCTTCACCAAGCGTTGGAATTCTTGGTCAAATCCTGACGGCGAGTTTAAATCTGCTTTGCCACGAAAAAAACATCGCCCCGGGACTGGTTGCGACAGCGCAAGAAATCAAAAATCTCGCCGCGTGGAAAATGGGGGTTAGCGACGAGCCGTCCGAACCAGAGATTCTATCTGGCTGGCGCGGACCGTTTGTTAACGAACTGTTTGACGACGTTCTTAAAGGGCGAGTCGTTCTTCGAGTTACCGACCCCAATTCCGCCAACCCCGTCCGCCTCGAAAAATGGCCCGAGCAAGATTAACAAGTAATTTCGCGTCTGGATTTCATTTGCGTCTTCGCGGCTTTGCGTGAGACTGTCTTGAAGCAAGTAGGCCGGACCAAGGAGGCTTTGCGACGCCGTTCCGGCAACCACCGAACCGATTTTTAAGAAGCGTGGCATTCTCGACGCACCATGCTCGGTTGGCAATTCGGCAGCAACTGGGTGTCATGCCCGAGGCTTTGCGTGGACATGCCTCCGTTCGATACCGCCAAGTACTTCAGGCACTACGAAAATCCAAAAATCGCGTCTGGATTTCCTTTGCGTCTTCGCGGCTTTGCGTGAGACTGTTCTTAAAGTATTTAGGGTTTTGCCCTTGCCGTATAGCACAAGGTCTACGGGGCGTACGCTACTTTCGCAGGTGCGAAACTGCAGCGACGCAAGGACTCGTAGCCTCGTCCACTACCAAGTCCACGAGTGCGACGCCAACACGTTTCGCTCTCCAGCACTGGACGCCATGCCCTCGGCTTTGCGTGGGCATGTAACACGGTGATGACCTCAAAACCGCCGAGTCCGCTAATTCCCACTAGTGCATTTCTTCAGCCATTTGCTCGCGCTCTTCATCACTCATACGATCCCAGAACGTGAGAGCAAATACAACGCCGACCACCAACGCAATCCCCGCGGGAATCAACCAGAAGCTCTTCCACTGGTCCATCGTTGCAGCCAGGTTTGTTGTGTCCAAACCGTCAGGATACGAACGAGAGAACATATTGAGGAATGTCTCGCCAAATCCGATTTTCGATTCGCCGCGTGCAGCTGCGAGGGCATCACCAAACGCCCTCGACTCGGTACTTGTGACGGCAAACTTGCCCATCAAGTAGAACCCGAGCCACATCCCGATCCCTTGCGTCAGAAACACGAGCAACGATTGGGCCTGACCACGAATTTCTTTCGGAGCTTTCTTGTCGGTGTACATGAAACCAGTGACGAAGAAAAAGTCATAACAGATTCCGTGCAACGAAATCGCCGCAAGGAACATCCAGGTCACTTGCGATGGAGCGCCAAACGCATACAAGACGTAACGCAACGCCCAGGCCGCCATCCCAACAAGTAGCATCATTTTGACGCCCATTTTTCGGAAGAAAAATGGAATCAACAGCATGAACACAATTTCCCACATCTGTCCCAGCGTCAATGTTGCCGCTTCGGCCCGGAAGCCAGCCGTGCTCAAAAACTGTGACGAGCTGCCGTGGTACCACGCCAACGGAATGCAAATCGCCGTCGAAGCCAATGCAAAAACCAGGAAGTTTGGTTTGGCCAGTAGCCCCAACGCATCCAGCATAAGCAATGACCGCATATCAACTGGCTTACCTTTGAGCGGGGGTGGCGTATGCGGCAAGAAGAAACAGAACAAACCCAAAACCAACGAACTAATTGCGCACAGCTGGAAGATAAAAAACGATTGGCTCCAGCCAGAAAATCCAACCAGCAACCCTGCCGCAATCCAACCGATCGTTCCCCAAACACGCACTGCAGGAAACTTGTCTTGGTTTGGGATATTCGCAAACGCAACCGTGTTACCTAGTCCAATCGTCGGCATGAAGCACAACATGTGTGCCAGAATCATCCAGAATAGTAAATTGCCAGAACTATTGTCCTTGATCTGGCTCTCTCCAAACGCCTCAGTAAGCGAGTCTCCGGAAAGACCCGACGCTTCCAGTTGCGAGTACGCAGCCGTAGCATTTTCCTTTGCGGAATCGGCGACTCCGGGAATGAAAAACATGATTCCCGCCCCGATGAGCATCAGCACACCGAACACACGCTCCGACGAAAAGAAGCGGTCAGCGATCAAGCCTAAAAACAACGGTGCAATGATGGCCGCAATGGGAGCCGTGATATAAGCCCCGGCGATAAACGGACCAAGCTTGGCGGTATCCATCGCCGCACCCAACGTCGCAAACCACGTTCCCCAGGTAAAAAACTGCAGGAACATCATCAATGAGAGTCGAGGAATTACAGTCCCTGTGTTCGATTGATTCAACGCGTCGTTCATCGACGTCTCCTACTGGCATTCGCAAATTAGATAACGCTACTTGTCCGCTCTGTTACCTGTGGCACCATATCTTAGTTGAGCCTGCTGCGGTTTCAATCAAGGGCACGGAGATGGTGCCACAGACTCACGTCGTCATTTCGACAAGTTGGGTAATTCCTGACGATTGCCGGGGATAAAAAGAAAGCCCGCCGCGGTTCTGGGTTCGCGACGGGCTCAACCTGGTTACTCGATCGTAACCAATCGGATGGATTCCACGCTGTTAATCAACGCCACTTGAAAACCTGGAATACGCCTTCTCCAGCCTTAACCTTTCTGGGAATTGCTACCAATCGCTCTCGATAAACACTTAGCAACAACGCCGTCCCAAAAAAGGCTGCACCGCCAACCATCATCCAAATGGAGGCATTCTGAAGTTGTTGCGGCAGGTGAATCAGCAACAGAAGACTGGCCACAAACACGCCGAGCATCGACACACCCCCGATCGTCGTCGATCGCAATTGAAAGAGCACTCCTGTTCCCAGCAGGATCAGTCCACCAAGGAAACAGATGACTTCATGGAACCAACGCCAGCCTGCAAAATCAGCGTACAGAACGCGATGGCCAATCAGTCCTGTACAAATCGGCAACGTGACCAACATCGTGCCCACCACGAATGTTGCACTGACCCAAGCTTCCTTTTGACGTTCTCGGTACCACCCCAGATGTGCGAGCATGAGCAACATGGCACCGACGACCAGGCAACCTAATTCGATGCGATAGCCGATAGCCAGATCGGAAAGACTCGCCAGTGTCAAACCCAGCGCGACAACTTGGATTCCCATCATGGCACGGAGCAGTTGCTTCCAATCTCGCTCGCTGGACAACAACGTTCCGACAAGCAATGCAATCACTTCCGCAAACATCAGGCCCACAAGTTCGAGGTTGGCACCCAAGCTCAACGACCGCTGCAAGGCCAGCAAGACGGAACCGCAAGAACCTAAAGCCAACAATGTGTTGCCGGCAATCAACATCAGGTTAATGTCGTTTCCTTCCTTCAACGTTTGAAACGAAACGGGGAATCGTCAACAACACCAATCCCAATATTCCAATCGAAATCAACATGGAATATTCAAATGGGAATTCAAATCCAACCAACCAGCTCGCCGAAGACATTGCGGCAGAAAATCCACTCAGCCACACAGTTGCGACGTTCTGATCTTTCCAACCCAACCACAGGCAAACATGACGGCCGCAACCATCAAATAGGCTGACCACCACATTTCTGCGAAGGAACCGCGATTGCGCAGAACAGCAACGCAGCGGTCAAACTGCTCATCGCCGAGATTCGTAACACCTGGTCCGATAACGACATCGCGAACGAACGATGACGCTGTCCAATACAACGCCGGCAACGCCAATGCCATCACTAGGCAGTGCATGGTAGAAGCAATACTGAAATGCAACATGGCCAACAGCCCGGTCACCGCCAGCAAACTCGATGACGATATCGCTGCTAGATCTTCACGAACACTCCATTTCGATTGTGGTTGCACAAGCAATGCGGACGCCATCGCAAGGCCTGCCGTTGCCAGTTGAACAAGCGTTGCGAGTGTGATCTCACCAAAGAACGTATTCAGATCCGTTGCAATCTCAATCAAGCTGCCGCAGCCGCAGAACAGCGAATAGCTGGCCAGTCCAGGTAAGAGGACAGATGCGGACGACGCTGTTTTGTCGGTTGCCTCTGATCCCCGCAGCCACTCATACGCGTTCCAAATGACTAAGCCGATTGCAAGTACACTCAACAACAGCGTGGACGTGATGGCGATACCGAAAGCGTTCAGCAATGTGATACAAAACCAGCCCAAGCCCAACGTCGCCATACCGGCAAACAATGCTTTGACCGGACGAACGACATGTGACCAGACCATTGCTCCTGTCATGACCACAATCAAACTGCTTGCCCAAAACTTGTGGACTGTTCAACGTCAGGATCGGGACGAACAAACCATCCGTCGTTTGGGAATATCTCGGCAGAAAAAAGCCACACGTTTGTGCACCAGCCAGCAACGCAGCGCCGCCCGCCAAAATAACATTCCCTGAAACAAAAAACGCCTTCCCGAAATTGTCTTGGCGAAAGTCACCACCAACCTTTGGGAACAATCGATCAACACAAACAAAAAGTGCTCCCGTCACCGCCAGAAACGTTGCAGTGGGCAGCACATGAAACAGCCTGCCGATCGACAAATCGGCCATGAACAACAGGCCTGTCAGCACGACACCCATCGCAATCGTGTACACGAAGCGGGAGTCTCGAACGGTTCGCGCGACTATCGCGTAGATCAAACAACACACGACGGCAGGTAACCAAAGATGTCCGCCGTCGTTGATTTCGATCAATCCCTGTGAGTTGTAAAACCAAAGATTGAGGGGCAACAATAGCGACCCCAGAAATGCCAAAGCCTTGCCCGAGAACACATGTCGAGAATTTCTTGCGACGACAACCCCGGCTGCAATAAGCGCAACATTTGCAGAGCCCAACAAGACCGCAACCAAAAGTGCGTTCTCAAAAATCCCAATCGACCACAACCAAACAACAACCCCCAGCACCCCCAATGTGGCCCCGCTCCACATCATCCGCTGTATGCTTCGCGGACTCAAAACACGTTCGAACAAACTGGCCGATGACCCTTCGGTCGATCCCGCCTCAAAACCCTTTGCCAACAACGGCGTGGGCAATTCTGCGGACTCTTGCTTTTCCAACATTTCTTGTACTCCCAGAACAGAAACGAATGCACGAATCCTCTAAAGCACGCGAGATGCCAAACCACCACAAAAAACAGCCTTAAACGCAAACACCTACAAGACAAGAATTTACGAAAACTCAAACACAAATAAACGGCAGAAACAGCGGGCAGCACAACCCTGGATGTATACTAAAAATGGACAACAATCAAAAATTGAGTGCGAACAGATGAAAGCCGACCAGAGCCTCCTACGGCAAATTTCACAGTTGATGTACTGCAATCCATTCTCCCCAAGGCGACTGGAAATCGAGCAGGAAATCCTTGGCAGCGACTTCACTCAAGAAACAGCCGTTGCCTGGAGCCGGCAAACCATGCAACGCGAGCCAGACCGCCCCAACGTGACGGCGATTGCCAACATCGCTTCGAGTCTTGTGGAACGAATCAACCAAGACGCAGAGTCCAAATCAAACCTTCCTCACGATGCGCGGCAACACTACTGGGACGTCGCAACCTATGTCTTGCTTTACAAACACGTCACACCGCACCCAACGCAAGAGCTTTATGCCAATCCAACAAGCCAACTACTGAAACAAGTCTGGCAAGCGTTTCGCGCCGACTTCAAACGACTGATCGACACGCCTGAATTGGCAACCGTGAACCCGCACAGCCCCGAGCACCTGTTTGCATGTCTTTGCCAAGTTCATCGAGCATTCACCAATATCTACGACAACATCCTGGGGAATTCGCTGCCGATCGCGCGACTTCGCGAGCGAGTCTGGCAGTCCATTTTTACGTTTGACGCGCGCCGCTATTACCGATCCCTTCACGATCGCATGCACCTGCTGTCGACAATGATTACCGGCCCGAGCGGTACTGGTAAAGAGTTGGTTGCACGAGCGATTGGACTCTCCCAATACTTGGCTTTCGATTCGAAAACTTGTTCCTTCAAGAATTGTTCGGAAGAATCGTTTCATGCAATCAACTTGAGCGCGCTCTCGCCAACACTGATTGAATCCGAACTGTTTGGGCACCGAAAAGGTGCGTTTACTGGTGCTGTCAGTGATCGAAAGGGCTGGCTGGAAACGTGCCCACAACACGGCTGTGTTTTTCTGGATGAACTGGGAGAAATCGACTTGGCTTTGCAAGTCAAACTGCTGCGCGTCATCCAAAACCGAACCTTTACGCGACTCGGTGAAACTCAGGAACGCCCCTTCATCGGAAAATTTGTTTCCGCAACCAACCGCAATCTGAAGCAGGCAATTGAAGAACGACGATTTCGCGAAGACCTGTATTTTCGCCTTTGCTCTGACCAGATCGAAACACCTTCCTTACGCGAACAACTCGACGACCGCCCAGCCGACCTCACGGACCTGGTCCTCGCGATTGCCTCGCGCTTGATTCCCAACGAATCCGAGGAGTTTTCACGAGAGGCGACCGAATGGATCCAACAAAAATTGGGCGAGAACTACCCTTGGAAAGGCAACATTCGTGAGCTGGAACAATGCGTTCGCAGCCTATTGGTACGCAAAGAGTACATTCCCGTTTGGGCCGATGAAGCCAGCGCAATCACCGGCAACGATGTAAAACTTCCTGGCTGGATTCAACGCGCGGCCGATCGAACCCTGTCAGCAGAAGAACTTGTGGCCGCCTATTGCCACTGGGTTCACCAGGAAACGCAAAACTACGAACACGCCGCGAGAAAGATCGGACTGGACCGCCGAACCATCAAGGCAAAGGTCACTGCATTTCAGAAATAAATAGCAATGGCGTTCCCAATGCGAAGCGAATGGTTAATTCCAATAACCAGTCAACAGGATCAACCCAAGGATCACAACGCCAATCCCCGTGATCCAGAACATCGACCGCACCGCGTTGACAAAAATGTCTTTGGTTCGTTCATGCCGCGTCGCACCATAGACCAAAGCGATTGCGATTATCAAAGGCAGCGAATACCAGATCCTTGCAAAAGTCGTCACCTCTCCAACGAGTAGCAACACACCGGCAGTATCGATCATATTGCGTCTCCTGCCTCTGCATCGTCCGGCTTATTCGCAATAATCACCGGCCCGACGTAGGCGTCATAGACCGCCAAGACATTGAGCAAGCCGGCGATCAAAGTGTAAAGCGTTCCAATCTCAAAGAAGTGACCCAATTCCAAATGCCAATGCCCAAGCACACAGTTTTCATTCAAATTGACGTAGCCTGGCGCTGCCATAAACCCATCCTTGATCGGCTTCATCCCTTCGGGCAATTTGTCCTCCGATGTGACTTTTGAATATGACCGTCGATCAAGTACCAAGTAGGGCATATCCCGATCTGGAGCCTCGATACGAGGGAAGCGTTCAGCAATGGGCCACAAGGGATCGGCACCGTCCTTCGCAACCGCCGCTTGAATCAATGCCGGAAATGCCGGAATTCCCACACCGGCCTGACAGAAGTACTGCCAGCGAAAATCTTCCGAACGAGTGGATGCGTAAACAACACGACTGGTACCCCAAAAAAGCCCAAGGAAATAAATGCTCAAGACCGAGATCATGAACAAAAACCCTTTGGCAAAACGCCGCTGATAGAAGTGTCCCGCTCCGGGCCATAACCAAGCTAACAGCGCAGCCCAGTGCGGCTCGCGTAGATCGACGGTCAACTGTTCACCGTCTTCCAAATCGTATACAACTTCCGCCATGTCGCTCCAACTTGTGAGATAGCTCGCGCCCCGGCAATTAATGGACTCGGGGCTAACTAAAGGCGTTATTGTCCCGTTTCCGGAAAAACCACGCAACTCCAGTGTCGATCAAGCAACCGCGTTTTTTTAGTGAAAATCGTATCGAAGCCGACGCGATTTGTCTTTCGGGTGACGAAGCTCACCACTTGATCCATGTATTGCGAGCTCAGACAGGCCAAGCGATTGTCTTGTTTGACAACACGGGTCGCGAGTTTGATACCGTCATTCAACAAGTTCGAAAAAAAGAACTGGACCTGCAAGTAATCGAGACCCGTGAGATCTCGCGCGAACTGCAATACAAATTAACCGTCGCCGTTTCATTGCCCAAAGGCGACCGACAGAAAACCCTGGTCGAAAAACTCGTTGAACTGGGAACGACCGAACTCCTCCCACTCAAAACGCAGCGCAGCGTTGCGCAACCAACCGATTCGGCCATCACGCGTCTTGAAAAACAAGTGATCGCTGCCAGCAAGCAATCGGGTAGAAATCACTTGATGCGTATCCTTCCGCCGCTGACTTTCGATGAAGCCTGTGTCAATCACGGCCGCCACAAAC
The DNA here is from genome assembly GCA_041399045.1 of Pirellulaceae bacterium. Lineage (GTDB taxonomy): Bacteria > Planctomycetota > Planctomycetia > Pirellulales > Pirellulaceae > BJ22. The sequence continues at coordinate 330,831 of JAWKTO010000006.1, forward strand.
ACCATGTACTGGTCGACCCATCGGGTTCTGAGTTGTTCTTTGGACGCAGCGACGATCGTGGAGACACGATTGTCTTGATTGGGCCCGAAGGTGGTTTCACCGATGAAGAACTCGACCTCGCGACTCAACACAATTGGAGCAACTGCTCGCTTGGACCAAGGATACTACGAGTCGAAACCGCTGCCCTCGCTGTCGCCAATTGGCTCGCCGGACGTTGGAATTAGTTCAGCCAAATTTCAAGCATTTTTGCATCCCAAATTTGGCAAATGAATTCGCCTAATCTTCTTGAGAAATCGCATCAATATCCGCAAGGTCCTTGGGACGACCTGTCGCTCGTTTGTTGCGAATTAGATTCGTTCGACCGATCACAGGAATATCAATTCCATCAACCGTCACGATCACGCGAGTTTCCCACGCATCTTCAAACGACACACCGGATATCACAGTCAGAATATCAATTCGTGACGGTGGAACACCAATTTGAAAGACAATTGAGGGAGTGGCAAAATCAGATTCGGTGATCTCGTGAATGGGAGCACCAAATGACTTTAGCGCCATAAAAACCTTCGATGAATTGTCTCCACTTGTCATCACCCAGATATCCAAGTCCCCAGTTGCTCGCGGATGACCATGAACGGCAACGGCATACGCGCCAACAACCAAATACTTTGCGTCAAAGTCGTTTAACGCAAGTAACATGTCTCGAAAGTCTGTGTTCAAATCCATCGGGATATGCGAATCTCCACGCTGCAATTGTCAACGACCAAACCATGCCAATGCGTGCTCGGGTGTCAACGATTGATAGTACGATTTATCATTGCCCTGTTCGCCCAAAGTCGAAATTTTCAATATTTTCGCCGCTCGTTGCTATCCAAAAACCCGTCCTTTCAATCTCATTGTCGTTCAGCAACGGAAAACAATCGGTGATTTGTGTGACTAGCGCAATAAAAATAAAAGCGATCCAAAAGAAATTTTGTTTTATGGAATTCAGTATGTCGAGTTTCAAAACAGTGCGAGCGTTTTACGTCCAACCTGCCTCAAAGAATCGCGAATCAATATTTTCCGAAAACTAAAAGATCGCTACGTCGGCGCGGGCAAGTCACGTTTTTGAAACGAGCGTGCCCCCCACCACAACAACCCAATCGACATCAACAGCAACGCGACATTGCTTCCCATCGGCCCCAACTCGTAAACTTGCCACTTGTCGTTCCATCGAGCGAGTTCCATGTAACCGCCCCCGCCGTCGTCGATCAAGCGAATGTGCAACTCAGGCTCAAACAGACTCAGGTAGGTCAAATACAAAAGGTATCGCAACGACTCGGTGGCCATCCCACCGATCTTGAACATCCCCATCACAAAATAGGTGCCAACAGCAATGCCCAGCGTTCGCCAACGATATCGATCCCATGCCGAAAGGCAGGTTGAGAACGAAACAAAAAAATCATCAGGCAAACGAGATTCACAATCCCCGGCCAAAACTGCCAGCCACTCAAATGATCGCGCATCGCGACCAACTGCTCTGTCGGTTCACGAAACGTCAATGGAAATGCCCAATCCGTAAACGGAATTCGAAGTTCAGGGTACACGGTCTCCTTGATCATCGTCAGCTCGACACCAACGAACATCGCCGTCCAGACGCACAACGCCAGTAACAACGCGCCAAAAATCGAAACCGACACATGCGACCAATAAACGGTCGCACGCCGTATCGGCTGAGCCAGCAGCATCTCCATCGTACCCCGGCCCAGTTCACCACTGACAACATCGGAGCCGCGGACAATTCCCCACAATGCCGCCATCATCACGATCATCGGCTCGTCCAACGTCATCGCAACTCGGCCCAGATACGAAATCATCCAGCTAAAATCAACGGACGAATATCGATCCCAGTCCTTGGGCAACAAATCAATGATCTGCTTGAAACGATTGGAATCCAAACGTCCAACGATCCAGACGCGGAAAAAGGTATACGCGAATAAACCTGCGAAACAAGCGACGAACAACGCGAGCCCTTCGCGAACACTTTTGCGGATCAACGTCAAATTCATGTTGACTCTCCCGCATCTCGGGGCGAGTGATACCGATCGTAAATAGCGCGCAAGCCAACGGGCTCGACACGCACATCGCTCAACTCCAGCTCACTAAGCCACCTCAAGATCGGTGATAACTCACCATCGACCTCGATACTTAATTCATTGCCCGGTGAACTGGCACCTCAACGAACTGCCGAAACTCTTCCGGCAACTCAACATTCCCCACTGAACACTGAGCAACAATTCGGTGCTTCTTGCGGATGGATGCGATGTCTTGCTCGTGTACCAATCGCCCTTTGCACAAAATGCCCGCGCGATCGGCAACGTCCTCCACCTCCGACAAGACATGTGACGAAAACAAAACCGCTTGCCCTCGACCGCGCGACTCACGAACCAATTCGGTCACGATGGAACGCACGTTCGGGTCCAGGTTTTCCGTTGGCTCATCCAAAATCAGCAACGGCGGCTCGAATCGAAAAACAACATGCGATAGCCAGCTTTTGTCGCATGCCTGTCGACATGAACGCAACCCAACGCTTTAGATCCAAATCGAGCCGGTCTGCGAGTTGCATTGCGTAATCGAAATCGCCATCGCTTCGAACACTTGAGAAAAATCGCAACACCTGTTTTCCGGACATGGTCCGAAACAACTTGGGAGAGCTCGGCAGATAGGAAACCAATCGGTGCGTGGCGAGACGTTCGCGTGTTACATCATGCCCACCAATCCGCGCCTGACCATTGGATGGGGACAAGAATCCCATCAGCAGCCGAATCAACGTGGACTTGCCAGCACCGTTTGGGCCGAGAAGGCCGTACACTTCTCCAGCTGCAATCGAAAACGAGCAAGAAGACAACGCCTCGAACTCTCCGTAGCGTTTTGTGAGTTCGACGGTCTCAATCATGACGATATTTTTGGATAAAATTAGCGGACAGGGGATTTTCCCATCAGTCGCCGCAACAAGCCAATCTGCCCGCAGTGCAACATTTCATGATCACCCGCAAACAAGATAAAGCCAAAACGATGGGAGAAAGCGATATGCGGTGGATCAAGCGGTTCGTCCAACCCATCGCCGTCGAATCCTGGCAACTCCGACAAAGCTTGTTGGTGAACGCGATCCAAGACCTCCAGAATCTCGGTCGGTTCCGGATAACGACTGCGGTCCGCCTCGGGCTCAATCCCCTTCATGAATCGTTTTCGGAACTTGCCCGACATCAACTCGGAGTCGATTTCCAATCGCCCCCGCTGGCGAAACAACAGCAGCCCATACTCGGCCATGGCGATATGGCCAACCTGCCAAGCAATATGCGTGATGCTCGCGTCGGGCATCCAAAACCAATCGCTATCCTCGAGGCCATCAAGCAACGTATGCGTGTAGGCCCGCACACCCTCGATATGACGAATCGCAATTTCAAGTCGCGGAGATAATGACAACTGCTTGCTCCTGTGTGTTCCCTCGCTGCCTTGTGAGCCGCGGGGCGTAAGCCCTCGGGTCCGTTGCGAGGTATTACCCGGCCGCTTACGCGTCTCGGCTCACTGCGTCTCGGCTCACAAGTTACCGAGAATCGTCCGTCGATTCCTCGCGGCCCAAGGACCCGAATCAGATTGAATGCAATATTAATCTGCTTCGATTTCAAATACGCATTCGATTTCGACCATCATGTCAACCGGCAGGGCCAGCATTCCGACCGCGCTGCGAACACCGACACCGCAATCTTCGCCAAAAACATCGCGGAACAACTCACTGCACCCATTGATCACCGCAGGGTGCTGCTTGAATTCAGGCGTACACTGGACCATTCCAAAAATCTTGATGACGCGACGGATGCGGTCGAGCGATCCCAACTGGGCGCGAAGCGTCGCCAAAATCGCCAAACCCGTCTGCTTCGCCGCAGCGTAACCTTCTTCGACGGTGTGTCCACTGCCAACGGTTCCAGTAATCAAACTGCCGTCACGCTTCAGCGGCCCATGCCCCGATGTGTACATCAGATTGCCGTTTACCAAAGCCGACTTATAAACCCCAATCGCTTTTGGCGCCGGTGGTAATTCCAGTCCGAGTTCTGCCAATCGTTTCTCAGCACTCATGTCGTTTCCGTTATTTGATAGATTTCAATTCAACAATGAAATGCAAACGCGCCCTGGCAGGGATGGGACCACCCGGAGTACCGTACGCGCCATAGCCCAGCTCGTATGGAATGTTGAGCTCAATCATGCCGCCTTCGCCGACCAATTGAACGCCTTCGGTCCAACCTTTGATGACTTGATTCAGACCAAAGCTGATCGTGTCATCACGACGGTACGAACTGTCGAAGATCTTTCCGTCGTCGAGCCAACCTTTGTAATCAACCTCAACTGTTTGCGTTGCGGTTGGTTTCTTTCCATCGCTCTTGCGCAAGATGCGATATTCAAGGCCCGATGCCGTTCGTGTGAATTCTTTGCTCGCATCCTCGTCAATCGAACCTGGCTTGCGTACTTCTTCGGAATCTTCTGGGCCAGTTGTCAATTCATCGTCCTGCACGCTTGCCACTGCGTCCTCCTGGTTCGCAAATGTGCACGCCAACGCCGATATGCAACCCACCATCAATACGAAAAAACAAGCCAACATTCGTGTATTCATTTCAATAATCCTTGAGTCGTTGTTAGGCAGTACGAAAAACGCTCGTCGCAATACGTAACGACAAGCGATTTGGTTTAGAACAGCCCAGTGATGTTACCATCGTCGTCGATGTCGATATTCTCTGCCGAAGGCACAGCAGGAAGTCCGGGCATTCGCATCATATCACCCGTGATGGGAACCACAAATTCCGCCCCCGCGGCGATTTCGATTTGCCGTACGGTCATCACAAAATCGCGAGGGCGCCCAATGAGTTCCGGATTGTCCGAAAGTGATTTCTGGGTCTTTGCCATACAGATTGGCAGACCCTCCAAGCCCAACTTGCTGATCGTTTTCAAATCGGCGTTGGCACGTGGCAAGAATTCAACGCTGCTTGCGCCATAGTACTTGGTACAAACCGTTTCAATCTTCTTCTTGATCGGCCAATCCCATTGATACAGCGGATTGAACTTGCCCGTAAACGCATCGGCTTTTTCTGCTACCGCTCGCGCCAGATCTTCCGCACCCTTGCCACCTTCACCCCAGACATTCGATTCAATTGCAGGGACGCCCAGTTTCTCGCAAGCCTCGCGCACGATTGCGATCTCGTCTGCCGGATCCGTCACAAATTTGTTGATCGCGACAACTGCGGGAACGCCGAACAACTGAGCGTTTTCCAGATGCTTCTCCAGATTCGCCAACCCCGCCTTCAGTGCCGCTGCGTCGGGTTCGGACACGCGATCCAGCCCAGCGCCGCCGTGATATTTGAGCGCTCGCAGCGTGGCAACAATCACCACGGCATTGGGGCTCAAACCTGCGGACTGACACTTGATGTCAAAGAATTTCTCGGCTCCCAGGTCGAATCCAAAACCGGCCTCGGTGACCACATAGTTAGAAAGGCTCATGCCGATTTTCGTCGCCAACACCGAGTTGGTTCCTTGAGCAATATTTGCAAACGGCCCGCCATGGATAATCGCTGGCGTACCTTCCAAAGTCTGCACCAGATTCGGTTTGATCGCATCCTTGAGCAACGCAGCCATAGCCCCGAGCGTTCAGACGCGCGCATAAACGGGCTCTCGCGATCCATCGTGAAGCCAATGAATATGTTCCCCAATCGGGCGCTTGAGATCCGTCATAGTCGCGCCAGGCAAAGGATTGCCATGATCTCCGACGCCGCAGTGATATCGAACCCGGACCACGCGGAATACCGTTGCCCGTTCCTCCAAGGCCAATCACAATATCACGGCAAAGCGCGGTCGTTCATGTCGAAGACACGTTTCCACTGAATCGTGGATCGATCCTGCGACTGCTTTCGATTCTGCAAATTCGTTGTCGAGCAATGCAGCCAGAGATTATGTGCCTTCTCGATCGCCCCGAAGCTCCGGGTGAAATGCAAGTTGATGTCTTCCATCGTGGCACTTGTGACCAACCACCACCCGGTCGCACCGCCTTTCATTCCAAATACGGGTCCCAGCGATGGCTTCCGCGCAGCACGACCGTTGTCTTTTTGCCGATGCGATTCAATCCCATGGAAAGGCCAATCGACGTCGTCGTCTTTGCCTTCGCCAGGCGGGGTCGGAGAAATGGCTTAGAGACCAGAATCAGCTTGCAGCGATCAACTTTACTTTGATCAATCAGTTTCAACGGCAGCTTTGCCTTGTGTTTTCCATAGACCTCCAATAGGTCTTGAGACAGCCCTAGTTTCTGAGCAATCTCAGCAATGGGCTTCAGTTCCACTTTACGGGCGATCTCAATATCAGTCGGCATTTTTTGCTGGCTTTCGGTGTTTCTAACGTGGATTTCAACGCCTTAGAGCCTTTTGTTTTCGGGCGTGAATCAAGGCTTTGCAAGGGGGAGGGAGTCTAACGCTTGAATGTGAAGAAACGATTAAGTGGAAAATCAAGGCTATCGAACCGTGTTTTGATGGAATAAAACCCGCCTGCGTTCTAGCGTCGCACGGGCAGACATTTTGCTTGCTGGCCGTTAGAAAATAGATGGGGCTTTTTCGCCGTATTCCCGTAACACATTTCTGGCGAATGACCTATCGCTCTCGTGATCTCGTAATCTTATTATTCGAGGTAATTCTATGTCATTCACCCCTGCGAACCGGCAATCCCGGTCAGCTTCACCTTTGATCGGAGCTGGTCGTGATCGCGATCATCGGCATTCTGGTAGGGATGTTGCTACCAGCGGTTCAACAAGTCCGCGAAGCTGCTCGTCGCTCAAGCTGCAGCAACAACATCCGCCAACTTGCATTGGCCTCGATGAACTATGAAAGCGCAATCGGAAAACTTCCACCGGGACTCCATCAAGATCAAACTCCATCTGGAACTTCGTTGCGGTTTTATGGACACAGTTTTCACCAAGATCCTTCCGCACGTTGAAATGAACAACGTTTATGAATTATGAATTTCAACAACCATGCTAACGAGGCTCTCAAGCACTCGTACGAACCAGGAACGACTATCCAAAACGAATTGGCACCAACTTCCGCGAACGTTCCAATCTTCGTTTGTCCTTCAGATTTGATTGAAGGAAAACCAGTTTTACTTGACTATACCGGTACAGGTTATGCAACTGGATATTTTGGCATTACAAGTTACGTGGGGAATTGCGGCACAAAATCGACCTATTTTAACGATTCAGACATGCGGTCAAATGGAATGTTCTTTATGACTGGGCCAATGTCGGATCCAAACGACCACAAATATACTAGTAGCCCAAATCCAAACGCCAAACCATATCTAACCCGCGATCAAGGTCCAGTCAAATTTCGGGATGTTGTGGACGGCACTACAAATACAATCATGTTTGGTGAACGATTTCTTACGACAAATTCTTCAACGCTGTCCAACATCAAAATCCAACTAAATTAGCCGCTACCCAATTGAGAATTGGGGCGCATGGGGGTGGTTCGGTGGCGGAAATGGCAATAACTCACGTTCTTGCAAGTTCGATGATGCCAATCAATTACAAGACCAGTGAAACAACTCCTGCTAGTTATCTAAGCGTAAACCAAAGAATGGCGGCTTACGGCAGTGGTCATCCAGTCGGGCGAACTTTACCTTTGCGGATGGCTCGTTCGTTTCATCGCCGAACAAATTGACCCCGTTACATTCGGAAGCCATTTCCTCAACTCCGAGCTGCCCGCAGTGAAGTTGTTGCTGGCGAATTCTAATTTGCACTTCTGAGCTTTTTTGGTTATTTCGCGTCTGTACGCAATAAAGAACATTGACGTTTTTTGAAGCAATTTGCATGAAGAAAATACAACTGAACTTTGTACTACTTTCTTTACTTTTACTAACTATAACTGGAAACGGTATGATCAACGCCGAAGCTCGTTTCTGTTTCAGGAGTTGTCAAGGACGGCAGTAAAGTCTTGGACGAAGTCCATGTTCAATTTCTTCCCGATCCAGAGAAAGAAAATGCTGGCCAAATGTCGTTTGGAGACACCAATTCGAATGGCGAATTCTCCGAGCTTCAATACTCGGGTTCGCCCAAATTAAAGGGTGTTGCCAAGGGTTGGGTTAGGGTACTTTTGTTTGATGCAAAGTCAATCAATAGTCGGGATGAGAATATTCCCCCCGATTCTCTGATGAGTTTACGATTGCTTCAACAACGCCAATTCGGATCGAAGTCGACAGCGATCAAGTAATTGAAATTGACATCTCAGAGTACTAATTACTTGTGATGTTAAATTATTGACTTGACGATTCAAAACGCGACCAAAATCAGATTTGTTTTGGCCGCGTTTTTTTGTTCAATTCTGTTATTTTTTGAAAACCTCCGACCGGATTGGTGAACAACTCCTCGAGGGATTGGTCGCCTCCGTTCGACAACGTCGCGCCGTTGATTGCTTCTTCTAGCTCTTTGCCTTTTCGCAATTATCAATGATGCGCGATGGATGCAAACCACCGAGCAGCTCTTCATCGATCCGCGTCGCCTTCTTTCTTTGCGGCCAGGTTTTCTTTGCCTGTTTAATGGTTTCCGCGAAAGCTGATTCGTGACGAGAGAATGCTTCCCGAACGTTGTCGTCCTCGATGCCGATTTCACCCATCGCCCGCAGGCAAGCGTCAATTGTTTTCTCGTCCACTTGATCGGCAACAGGCATTTCTGCCGTTTCCAGAACGCTCACGACAATGTCCAGGCTTTCCACTCCGGGGATTTTGGCAAGTGCGAGAACAGCGGCACGCGCTGGCTTCAAACGCTCGTTTCTTACCCGAAAAGCAACTGGCTGCTCGGGAACCTCCAATGGAATGTGCCGCACTGTCATATCACCGGTGTACGCGACCGTTTTCAGAAAAGGGATGGCGAAGTCTTCCTGAGTCGCAAAGGCATTCAAAATCCGGGTCGCCCAGCCGACGAATGATGTCGCTGTTTGCGTTTTCAGCTAACATGCTGAGAATTCGTCCCACCTGGATGCCTCGCTCACTGGTGCAACCGTAACATAGGCAACAAACATTTCGGTTCGCACACGCTGATCCTGGGAACTACATGCCCGACATCAATGTGCTGTCACCAACGGCACCAGACTTTCCCAAGTTGCCGATCTGCGCGGCGCGAACCATATCGTTTGACCATTCGAAGCCATCAATAACTTCATTTCTTGCACGACTTCCACGGCCTTTTTTGTGCTCTTTTGAGAGCCTTCGACTCAGCCTTTACAAATTCCTTGCACTCATCGCACAACAGCGAAAACCCAAACTCGTATTTGTCGCCACCCGCTTGAGTACCTCAACGCGTCCACTCTTCAGACTTTGAAAACGCCTTCGACAATCAATCGCCCTCAGCATCTTTAAATTGGTGCGTCGGGGAAACATATTCGCTCAGTCGCCCCACTTGTCCTACTGAAACCACTCGTGCATCCAATGACACTGGATGCAAATGCACGTAACGAAAATGAAATTGCCAAAAGAAACCGTTTCATCGTTTTCCTCTATGCTGTCTTATTTATTTCTGCAACTGAAATGGACTGATGCGGTCAAACTCGAAAGCAATGCCTTCTTTAACAATTGCCGCATCCATTACCTCTGCGAATTTATTTAAATCGCTGAACACAACGGTACCGTGATTTCAAGAGATTGCCTCGCGAATCAATTCAATTCCAAACTTCCCGTTAGTTTTAACGCCAATTTGTTCCCATTGGTCCATTTGGGTAATCTTCCACGCGTCGCCGATCAATTCCACCTCTTGAACTTTGCATCATACTGATTGGTTCGCTGATGAATGGCCCCAATGTTCCACCGTGCCGACCAGATTCCATTTGCAGCGATACTCAAAGCCGGGAGTATCGATCGATACAACGTCTTCCAGATTCCCATCAACCATTCCACGGAGTCGATGCGTGCCGCAGCCCCACCTTGGTCCTGCATCACCAGCCGATTGTGAATTCGTAAATACAGTCGCGCAACAACGGTCCATCGACATCATTGGCCAACGCATCGTAAACATCATTTTCCGTTCGGTAGTCAAACGTCGAAAGACATTTGCGCAAGTGATCGAAAATCGACTTCGCATCGTCTGGACTATCTCCAGCTTTACGCCAACCACGGCAGCGGTATTAAAAACATGCCTTTGGCTACGAACGCTGCAATCGACAAGGCGATGGCCAACCACCGGACCAAGCCTTTGGCCACCACGGAGTAAATCAGGCACGCAATCGCACCAACTATCAGCAGGCTCGAAAAAGAAGGCAACATCGGCGGCTCGAGCGGAGTCCGTCAATCAAATGAGGACACCTCAGCGTGATTTTCGGCAACTCGGGTGTCTCGGGGCTTTCCCAAACGTACGTATTGTCCGAGAGAAAACGACCGAACTTCGCGTCTGTTCCACATTGTCGTAAGCGATGATCACCGAGTCGATGGTTTGAATCGCGTCATTGAACGTCTTCCACCCCACTTCGACTCTCTTCATCGGCGGCGATTTGGCCCGTAGACATGATCACGCCTATATGCCCATTGGCCATGCTGACCTGCCTTCCGCGTTCGGCTTGGCACCGCGAAGTCGCGTAAGTCCAATCCATAAAAATCAATCCGATCAAATACTGGCGAAACCGAAACACCATCGCCGATTTGAATATCGCTGTCGACCGAAAAGAAATCGATGATCTTTTGTTTGGCGGCGTCCTGTTCAGCGATGTCCAGAAACGATTCATCCGCTCAAAAATCAATCATCGTCGCGAGGCTGGCCAATGGAATCAAAACTTCGTGCCGCACCTTCATTTAGTGATGTAAAGAAACGAATAAACGCTGCTGTAGCTGGTGATTCCGAGCGATCGCCTCGCGTTGCTCGAACCAATCCCCACTCTTCATCCGATGCATCGGTGTTTAACACCGGATTCGACCAATCGAAACGAAATGTCTCGTCTGGCTTCAACAGTCGTTTGTAGGGCGTATCGACCCAGCCTGTTTCAACAAGACCTGCAATTCGACGGAAGCAGATACTTCCTTCACCCAACATACGCTGATTGAGCGTCAAAACTCGGGCGGCTCATCATAGCTGTATTCAAATCTGAAAATTGCAGAACAGATTCATCAGATCCCCGATGAATCCCCGCTTCAGGATTTCAGGAGCAAGGGCCTCGATGATTCTGGCTTCGAGCTTTTCGCCGCGGGCGTTGAACAGTTCAATGCGTTCGGCCAGAAAATCAGCATGGTCTTTCGTCGCTTCGATCAACTCGGCAGGGTCATAGCTCCCATCAGCGAGTGGTGAGACTCCCTGCAACAACTCAAGGTCGTCCGCAAAACATTTAAGGTTCATCACCAGCTTTGACTTCTGGACGTAGATGTTGGCCTCGACGATGGATACAGGATGCCTGCTGGCGGCCAAAGTGTTCGCTTCATTCGCCGACAAACATTGAGCGATGCAAAACACGAGCCCCAGCGTCCAGGCTCCGATCGAAATGCGTAAGATCATACTTCCTTCAGTCCCTTTCCCTATTTTCAAGCCAATTATAGCAGTTCGTTTCAGTTTTGGCCTCTTTTGACGACGCAAGATTCAGCAGGCGGATTGCGTTTCTCGCTCAGATTTGTGACATTCGTTCTTTTGAATAACCCAACGCGACCAAGCGGAACGCCGCGTTTCTCTTTTACGATACGATCCATGAACCTACTTTCAGAAATTCGAAATCGATTCAACGGCCCCCTCTCAGACATTACACCCAAACCGGAAGAATTCCTGGGAATGGTCCGGCCGGCACAAGACGCACGTCATGGTGATTACCAAGCGAATTTTGCCATGCCCCTTTCCAAGCCGGCGGGGAAGCCCGCTCGCGAACTGGCCGAAGAGCTGATCAGTCACGCCGACTTGGATGACTTGTGTGAATCCGTCGAAGTCGCCGGCCCCGGCTTTATCAACCTCAAGATCCGCGACGACATTATTCTCGAAGGCCTGCAGAAAGCATTCGTAAGCGAACGTCTCGACGTCGATACTCTGGTGCCTGCCAAAACGATCGTGATCGATTTCTCGTCGCCAAACGTCGCCAAGCCCATGCATGTCGGACACATCCGCTCGACGTTGATCGGCGACAGCCTGTCACGCATCGCACGGTTCCTGGGCCACCAGGTCATTACTGACAATCACCTTGGCGACTGGGGAACGCAGTTCGGGATGATCATCTACGGCTACAAACATTTCCTGAATGACGAAGCCTATCGAGCATCCCCTGTCGAACATTGGGACAACTGTACCGTGTCGTCCGCCAATCGTTGACTTCCATGCAGCAAAAGCCGATCTGCCCAAAAAGATTGCGGCTCAAGAACAACTCGTTAAACAACTCGATGCATCCAAAGCAGCAGAACCTCCCAAGGACAAAGGCGAACGCAAAAAGCACAACCGGAAATTAACGACTGGAATCGAAACTCGTCGAACTCAACGAGGACATCGAATCGACGCAATCGAAAATCGCAGCCGTCGAACAGAATGCTGACTTGAGCAAACGGGCAGCCGAACACGCGAACATCGGCAAGGAAGTATTGACGGAGACCGCAAAACTTCACGCCGGTGACGAGGACAATTTGAAACTTTGGAAAGAGTTCCTGCCGTTTTGTCTGGAAGACATTCGACGCATTTACGATCGGCTCGACATCCATTTCGATCACGAACTGGGTGAGAGCTTCTACCACGACCAGCTTGCGGCGGTCGTCGACGACTTTGAGCAAAAAGGGCTTTCGCAGGTCAGCGACGGCGCGACGTGCCTGTTCCTGGATGGTTTCGACTCACCGATGTTGATTCAAAAAAGCGATGGTGCATTCCTGTACGCAACGACGGATCTTGCGACCGTGAAATACCGCATGGATCACTGGAAACCGGATCTGGTCTTATACGTCGTCGACCATCGACAGCATGAACATTCGACAAGCTCTTCGCAGCAGCTGCCAAATGGGGCTACGGCAATGTGGACTTGAGACACGTCAGCTTTGGAACCGTGCTGGGTGATGATGGACGTCCATTCAAAACGCGTTCGGGCGATACGGTTGGGCTGGAAAGCCTGCTGGACGAAGCGGAGCGTCGCGCACTGGCTGTTTTGGAAGGCCTTCAAGAAAAAAGTGAGCAACCTTCGTCGCCGGAAGAAAATCAGGCCGTTGCAAAAGTTATCGGTATCGGCGCGCTGAAATTCGCGGACCTCTCGCAGCACCGCGCTTCCGATTACAAATTCAGCTACGACAAAATGCTTCAGCTCAACGGCTTCACCGCGACGTACCTGCAATATTTGTACGCCAGGGTTCAAGGTATCTATCGCAAGGGGAACCTCAGTGCTGAATCCATTGCCTCAAACCCAGCACCGTTTCAGTTGACCTCCGACATTGAGCGTGAACTGGCGATCAGCCTGCTACGTTTTTCCGAAGCATTACAAGACGTGCTGGTCGACATGCGTCCTAACCTGTTGGCTCAATATTTATTCGACCTCACGCAGACGTTCTACAAGTTCTACGATCAGTGCAAGGTATTGGGAGCGGAATCGGAGGCGTTGCAGGCCAGTCGCTTGCAGTTGTGCGAGCTGACCGCTCGGACGGTTCGCCAAGGGCTCGCACTACTCGGAATTGGCGTTGTCGATCGAATGTAGACGTTGGAGATCATTGGCATTTATGTCCAAGCACTCAACGGAAAAATCAAAGTCCAGCCAACGCGACTGGCTTGATCAATTTCATTGCGGTGACTCGCGCGAGCTCGCAAGCGAACTGCCCAACGAAATTATCGACACAGTCATCACCAGTCCGCCCTATTTCCAACAACGGGATTACGGAACCAAAACGCAAATCGGACAGGAAACGACGCCAAGGGAGTTTGTTGCCAGCCTGCTGACGGTCTTTCGCAATTTGCGTCATGCGCTGAAACCGACCGGATCACTTTGGGTCGTGCTGGGTGACAAATATGTCAAACATCAACTGCAGGGTACTCCGTGGCGATTCGCGTTGGCAATGATTGACGATGGGTGGTTCCTGCGAAGCGATTGCATCTGGCATAAACCCAACGCGATGCCTTCCAGCGTCAAGTCACGGCTGACAACCGATCATGAATACGTTTTTCTCTTCTCATTGGGAAACCAATATCATTACGATGCTGACGCCATCCGCGAGCCTCATGTCACGTTTTCAGAGAACTCAAAAATGAAAGGCGGCCGTCGGCATTTTGGCAAACGAGGCAACGCACCCGAATCCGGAAAGAACTCTGGCAACAACAATCTGCATGACGTAAATGGGATCAAGCGTTTCATCCGCTGGGCAGAAGCAAACGAACCGTCTGGTCGATCCCACTTTCCAAATTCCGGGAGGCTCATTTTGCGGTCTTTCCCAGGCAACTTGTTGAAGCGTGCCTGTTGGCAACTTGCCCCAGCGGTGGCGTGGTGCTTGATCCGTTTTCGGGGGCAGGAACGACGGCATCGTTGCCAAACGACTCGACCGCCAGATTCATCGCGTTCGATTGTTTCACAAAAGTACTGCCGTTTGGCACAAGAACGTTTGGATTCGGCCAACGCCGGCGGATAGCCAAGTGTTACAAACGTGCGTTATCGAATCTGGGCGGTTCCAACTGTGACGTTGTCATCGACAGGCGGTGTCGTCAACTCAATAGTCACGCTGCGAATTTCATCCGATTCGCCATCCCGATATTCGATGTCGATTTTGTCACCGGCCTCACGCTGTGAAAGCAACAACCGCAAAGCCATCACGTCTTTCAGTTCGTCGCCATTAACCTTCAAAATCACGTCCGCCGACTTGAACCCAGCGTCTGCAACCGGTGAGTCTGGGACCACTTCCTGAATCATCACACCTTCACCTTTCGGGCTGGAAAGCGGTTGAATGCCCAGAAACGCCGGTTGAATTCGCTCGCCGCTTTTCATGCGTTCCAGAAGAATATCCAATCCAAACAGTGGAACTGCAAATCCAATTCCCGAGTCATACCACTCCACACCGCTCAATCGCTTGCGCGACTGGGGGATTTAACGGTACACAGATCCCCAATACGTCACCGTGAATATCAACCAGTGGGCCGCCGTAACTTGCGGGACTGATGTTCGCATCGGTTTGTATCGCTCGTCCACCGATTCGATTGGTTGCGCTGATGATCCCAGTCGAAACCGCAGAGTTCACGTCGCCAAATCCAACGCCAACAGATACAGCCCATTGTCCAACGACAACGCTTGCCGGATCAACGGATTTGATTTCAGAAACCGCGGGTGCGTCGTTGATTTTCAAGATGCAAAGTTTGCGGGTATCATCCCGCCCCAGCATTTCTGCGTAGTGCCTTTCGCCGTCGAGAGTAATCACGGTAATCACGGGTGGTCGCTGAATGAAATTGAATGTGCTGGTAACGATATAACCATCCGGCCCCAACAGAAGTCCCGTCGTGTTCCCTTCACCCTGTTTTCGAATTCCGGCAATCCGTCCCGCAATCGCCCCCGAACCACCGAACGATTCGATGGCTACAAGATTCGCCTGAACGTTTCCCGCGGCAAACCGCACAGCTTTGGCGGTGGCCCGCATCGTTTCCAAATCTTGCCCTGAGGAAACCGCAGGCACTCGGTGTTCTCTTGTGCCGTCAAACTGATTGAACCGGCCATGATCACCGTAACAAAACAAAACACCCAACAAAAAGACCGTTTCGCGCGGCCGCTCATTTTGCGCTGTATCATTTGTCGGCCTTTCCTGGAGTGATCGGCAACCTCAACAATTCGCGACCGCGTTTCACCACGATCAAAACTTCTTCATTGGGCACCAACTCATCAATCGCCGCCTCACATTCCTTGACCGTTCCCACCTGGCTACCCGCGATACTGACAATCATGTCGTCAACAGCCAGTCCAGCAGCCTCTGCCGCGCCACCAGCCACAATCCGATCGATATAGGCTGGATTACGGCGTCCGCCGAGCTTGAATAAACCAAAGCCCATGTCGGCCTGCCCCGTTTCGGCAACGGCATCCGATACCTCAGCCGGCAGGGTACCGTCGACAAACTGTTTCAGCAGGTAACTGGGCACGCAGTAGTTCAAGCGAGTGTTCGTATCACTGCTGTTGATTATTTTTCCGGTCATGCCAACCAGTTGACCGCCAAGTGTAATCACGGCCCCGCCCGCGGCTCCAGGGTTGCTGGTGATGGTATCGATCAAGACAATATCGCCTCGATATGCCACGTCCCGTTTGGTCAGTTTGGCCTCAATGAAACTTCGCAATGTTATCGTGCCAATCATTGCCGAAACCGGATCGTCTTGATCGGCAACCTTGAATGCGTTGGTCAACGCGACAATCCAATCGCCTTTTTCGCCAACAGGCGTGTCAGACAATTCGAAGTAGTCAGCGTCGTCGATCTCGATTTTCAATAAGGCCAATTGCAACGTACGATCTCGCTTGACAATCGTTGCCTCATATTCGTTGCCGTCATTTGTAACGACTTTGACTTGCAAGCCGTCGAGGTAGATACCTTGGGCCGTCAAGATTTCACCGTTTGCCGAAACCAGGAATCCCGTCCCATAGCCTTCAACTCGTCCGGCACTTGCACCGAACACTTTGACCATCTTGGGCTGGTTAGCATCGATCAGATCGGCGATTTGGCTATTGGATTGTGCAAACCCCACGTTAGCACGCGAAAACAACAAGCCAAGTAGAAACAGCAAGGCAATACCAGTTCTTTGTGCGATCATTGCTGTTCACCTTCCATCAGTCGGCGGGTCATTTCGGCAAACGAAAATGCCTCCATTTCTTCAACAGACTTGAGTTGCAGGGTCGCGGCTGGCATCTCGCTCAAGCCGACCACGAATTGTTTTTCCTGCGGAACCTGCCATCCGCATTTCTGTTCGGCCCATCGGTCAAACGTCACGCCGCCACCTTTCCCTTCACAATCCAGATCGGCAGACGCCTTGGACAATACGGCTTCGATTTGGCGAACTGGATCGGCCATCGTGACCCAGGCATAGAACCAATCCTGATCGTCATCCTCGAACTTGAACCGCGCGGCGACGTTGCCACGAGACTTGTCGCCGCCATCAAGATGCGCCGAACCCCAACGATCAAAGCCGCCTGCGATTTTGTTGACATGCATGATCGCCAGAGCCTGAACGACAAACGGATCCAACTTCATTTGCACCGCAGTCAGTTCCTCGCGAACGCCATCAACGACCTTGACCGCTTGCTTGGCGCTGACGACGTATTCGATCGGGCTCTTGCCGTTTTCATTAAACACGACATTACAAACCCCATCGGATAAAAGGCGTGTCACACACGTTCCGACAACCTCCCCATCACGAATGAAATTGTCAGTGATCGCAATGGCAAGGGCTCGATCCGAATTTGGAAACGTCGCCTGTTCCCAGATCATCTCCGAAAAAAAGCGATTGTCATCATAATTCCGAACAACACCAGGATCATGCCGCAACAACTCAACGATCTGCATCTGTTGCTCGATCTGTTTTTGTTGTTCTGGCGTTGGCTCGTTGGGCAACTCAGGCTCCGGTGGTTTACTGTAAGGCAATCCCGTCAGCCGCACATGAAAATCAACGATCGCGCCGTCTGGTTTCTCAACTTTTAGATGTGCCGGCCATTCCTCGGGCAGCGTACAAATCAGGTTTGTGAATTGATTGGCGGATGTGATTGGTTGACCTTCAAATTCCAAGAGTCGATCACGAAGTTGCAGTCCCATTTGCGCAACAGCCGATAGCTCATTGATCGTGGAACAAATGACTCGGCCACCGCGATTGGAAAAATTAGCATCGAGGGTGCCATGTTCCATCAACTTGGTCGCCATCAGGTCTGGCAAGAAATTCTTCACCTGATTCGATGAGATTGCGTATCCCAACCCGACGTTGACGCGTCCCCGATCCTGGATACTCACGCGACCATTGATGCCGATGACTTCCGATTGCATGTTGAATAGCGGTCCACCGGAATTCCCCGGATTGATCGACGTGTCCGTTTGGATGCAATTGCCGTAAACCAGTTGGTTATTTCCGGCTCCAGGCTGATACCGGCGTACACCCGACACGATCCCCAATGTCACGGTTGGTTTTTGATCTTCACTGAGGATAAACGGATTCCCCATTGCGATCGCCCAATCGCCAACTCGTACCAAATCAGAGTCCGCAAGTTTGGAACAGGGAAACTCCTCCAATCCCATCATTTGGATGACGGCGACATCCCCGCCGGGATCGGTCCCAATCAACTTCCAGCGGTACAAGTTGCCATCGCTCAGTCCGCCCCAGCCAGCGACCCCGGCCCCCATGATCACGTGGTGGTTCGTAAGCGCAAGTCCATTGGGATGAATGATTACTCCAGATCCGCCGCCCGCGCGATCTTCTCCATAAACGGCAATCACGCTTGGCATCGCTTTTTCAATCGCAGCGATTCGACTTGTTTCGGCTTTTTCAATCAGTTGCCATTCGGCATCCGACAATTCCTGTTGCCCGAAACAATGGGCAGTTAAAACAACGACTAGAGTCAGAATGCCGAGAATCGGCAGGGAAAGCAGACGACTTGAGAACACAATCATGGCGCAGGCCTGAATCAAACGCGAATTTGGGATCGCTTCAATTCTAAAGCAAATCAGCGGCAATTGCCAAACAAATATGATTCGTACGAACGGACGCAATACGTGCCGTTCGTACGCAGTTGCCGAATAAGCGAAAACCTATTTGACTGAGGTGGTTGCCGGAAGGCGAACCTCATGACCGTGTTCGTCACGGCACTCGACTACCAGATGTTCAGGGTAAACATTTTCGCTCCCCCGAATCTCAATTCGAAAATCGCCCGTTGCCTCAAGTTCACCGATTGCTCGACGCTTCTGGTTGTTCAGATAGGAAGCGACTTTCTCGTTGACTCGCACAATGGCGACTTCGATTTTGGGTTGTTGCGAAGCCAGCATCATCATCCGAATCACTTCCAGAGCCATGCTCTCTTCGGACTTCACCACCCCGCGGCCAGAACAGCAAGGGCAGTCGAAGTACACGCTTTTCTTTAAACTCGGTCGAATACGCTGACGCGTCATTTCGACAAGACCAAACGGACTGGTCCGCAGAATTTTGGTTCGAGCGCGATCGCGTTTCATGGCATCGCGAAGAGCACGTTCGACACCGCGACGATGTTTTTCACGCCGCATATCGATGAAGTCGTTGACGATCACACCACCCAAATCTCGCAAACGCAATTGACGTGCAATCTCTTTTGCAGCAAACAAGTTCAAACGATAGGACGTTTCTTCTGCAGTGCCATCCGTACGGAATGTTCCACTGTTCACGTCGATCGCAACCAGCGCTTCTGTCTGGTCAATGACAATCGAACCGCCTTCGGGCAATTTGACTTCACGCCGATAGATACCGCAATCTCATCTTCCAACCCGTATTTGTGGAAGATCGGGTCTTTGCCGGAATAGTGCTGCAAGGCGTTGACCTGTTGGGCATTACCAGTTTGAGGAATTCCTTCAGCGCGCTCATACGGCTCTTTTCCGTCGATCACAATACTATCGATGTCCGATGTGACGATATCGCGAATGGTGCGTATGATCATGTCACTTTCTTCAAAAATCGGCACTGGCGCATCCGATTTCTGAATTCGCCGCACAATGGCTTTCCACAAACGCAACAAATAAGCAAGGTCGCGCGACAGCTCTCGCCGACTTCTTCCGGCGCCGGCAGTGCGAACGATAAACCCTAGGCCTTTCGGTGGTTTCAAATCAAACAAACAATCCTTGAGGCGTCGTCGTTCGACTTCGTCCTCAATCTTTCGCGACACACCGATCCGCGCCAGCGCGGGCATCAACACCAGGTAACGCCCTGGAATGGAGATGTATGTCGAAAGTGTTGGTCCCTTGGTCCCGATACCTTCTTTGATTACTTGAACGAGAACTTCGTCGCCGCGCTGGAAGATTTCCTGAATCGGCGGTTTGACTCGCGGGCGAAAGCCCCCGAAGTCCGGCCCTCGACGTCGGTTAGGAGAATTGCGGCGTTCGCGTTCCTCCTGAGCCGCCATCTCGTCGGGATCGTAGCCTCCTTGGCGATAATACGTTGGCTCAACATCACTGATGTGCAGAAAGCCGTTTCGCCCGACGCCAAAATCAACAAACGCCGCCTGGATACTGGGCTCCAGATTGACGACTTTCCCTTTGTAGATATTTCCTACCCAATTATCTTGACTGGCCCGTTCGGTGTATAGCTCCTCAAGCTGCCCGTCCTCGACGATTGCAATTCGGCATTCCTCCGATTGCAATGCGTTGATCAACATTTCTTTTTTCATGGTTTGTATTGTCCGAAAATTGGTGGAAGCGGTTGATCCACCTTTGGTTTGTATGCTTACAAATTGGAACAACGACGCCGCGTTCGCCTCGCGGGTCTGACAATTGGCTCATGGAGCGAGGGACGTCATTCCGGTCTCGCCTTGTTGGGTTTACTGCTCCCGTTGGGCCACAAGTTGCCAAGGTTTGGTGCCCCTTGGCATTGGCGGCCACGATGAATGAGCCTTTCAATGGTGCGTTCGAAACAATCAGTTCCGCTTGTCTGATTGCTCGCGAACGAGCCGAGCGTGAATGCGTACGGCAACGAGATTGGCCTTGGGGCACACGTCCTGGATTTCGGACGTTCGTTCGGTGAAGAATTGCTGACCGAGGCACAACAGTACCCAGGCTCCCGAGTGGAGTCAATTGTTTCGGTCTAAAATCAGCAAACGAACCCATCACACAAAACTTTCCGGCAGTACCGCATTCAAAAGTTTTGCAAACCGTGTGTTCGTGAGTGACCGCGGGACATCGAAGCACCTGAAATACCGGTTCGGCGGTTCAGGTATTTTCGGCCTCCGTTTCCGCGGGGAATCCAGAAGAAACCAAATCAACCAACGCACTCAATGCGTCGGTCGCATCAGGGCCTGTCACTTCCAAATCGACTTCCGTACCCTGACCAGCCCCAAGTGTGAGGATCGACAACACACTTTTTCCATCAATTCGAATATCGTCTTTGATGACCTCTATTCGACTATTGAATTTGGCGGCGGTTTCAGCAAACAGGTACGCAGGTCGCATGTGCAGACCCTGCGGATTGGTGATCACCAGTTTTGCCGAATGCTTGGTTTCAGACATTGATTTCACGAACGTTGCGGTTTGCGTATCAGGAAACAAACTGATTATTGTCAGCTTCTTCCAAAATCTGTTTGACATCATCTGCCGTTTTTGATTGTTTCAAGAACCGGCAGAACATGTCGTCCTGTAGCTGCTTGGAGATATTCTCCAACGCCCGCAAGTGGTCTCCGGGACGATCCGGAGGTGAAATCAACATAAAGAACAATTGTACCTTTTCGCCATCCAGGCTTTGAAAATCAACGCCTTCCTGACTGATGCCGATGGTACCGACCGGCTCATTGACACTGGGATGTTTGGTGTGAGGAACTGCAATTCCCCGACCGATTCCCGTGCTACCCAGTTCTTCTCGTTTGAGAATCGCCTGGATAATGTTTTCCTGCTCATCCGATTTCAGCTGACCATTGTCGGTCAAGCTTCCGACCAACTCCCGGATCACAGCTTCTTTGTCTTTTGCCACCAGGTCGACCTTGATCGCCTCTGACTTCACAAAGTTGCAGAATTTCATTGTTTTCCCTTTGAATAAATAGTTCGTCTGATTTTCCGCGCGATCAGTGAAGTCAAGATTGGCCTGTTGTCATTTACACCCCACTGGAAATCGTTCCCATCGCAGGTGCTGCCCGTGTTTCGGACCGTTGCCACCACTTCGAGAAATTACAACCTCATGCCACAAATGCGAGATTGAAATGACTTCTCAGCTACCCTCCCGCTCACGAACAACGATCGCACGCATGGAACCGGGGCCGCTGGAGCCGCGCCCTCGAACGGATTCAGTGCGAATCACAACCATTCGATAGGGTCGAGTCTGCGAAACGGATTCTGGTGTCGTCGTATCTTTCGTAGACGTTCAGGGTGCGTCAGGCCAAATCTTCGCGTACTTCACGTCCGCGATGATGATCTTGTGTTTTACTTTTGTGCCGACGCATTTGACTTTCGATCTTTCCGATCGCACTTTCCAACGCACCCAAAACATTGGTTCCGGTGTCCGATGCAAAAAAGTCATCGCGTTCTTCGGCTGATATTCGAACTTCCACCTCGGGCTTATCGGTATGCTGCAGATTGGCAATCACATAAATCGCAGTCGTACGTTCAAAAAGCCGGGGGAGTTTGGATACCTTGTTTTCAATCAGCTGCTGTACGTCCTCAGGAATCGTGCCATTCTTTGCAACAATTTTGATTTCCACGGAATCTCCTCATTCCAGCCTGCTGATCAATCCACGAACCCCAAAATTGGGGCGCTCAATAGTCAGTCAATTGTAATGATTACGGGCTAACCCGACAAATACCTTTTTCGCCCTGTTTCCGCAGTTCAACGTAGGGATTTGACAATTTTTGTCAGCCAAAAGAGGCTCGCCTGAGGCCAGTGCAGCAAATACCAACCCAACGACAACGCAACGGGCGACTTCCGCAACATTAACAGTCTGTGGTCTGGGCTCTAGGCGGCTCGCGAGCAACGAGTTATTTGGAATCGCTGAGTAAAGGAAACGCCTGAAAATTCTCTGGGATCGATGCGATTTGGGGTTCGATGGGCTCACGTTGACGTTTGGCAACCGCTCGAACATAGGTCAGATTCTGACCTGCATCGGCTTGTAACGCATTGATTTCTGGAGCGTTATCTGGAGCGATGACTTGTTGCCAACGTAGCCAATATTCCCAACCATCAGCCAAGTCATCCGCGACCTCAACATCGACGACACCGCTTCGATTCCAATGTTGCCGCCACCAATTGGCCGAATGCAGCGACCAAAGCCCCGGCTCCCACCACTCGGCCAAATGTGCTGGTGGCGCAGCGGTTTCAATCTCATGAACCAGCCCGGCAGCGGCGATTCCCAACATACCATTGGGTTTCAAGAACTGCGCCAGATAGGGAAGGTAGAAAAAATCAGTCCCGAAATAGTGAAACGAGTCGATTCCAATGACGGCATCAAAGAATTCAAACGCGAATGGCAAGTGCCGCGCGTCGACGCGACAGGGGAAGACCTGTTTCGCCAACCCGGCGTGATCGATCCGCTTTCGATTTTCGGCTGGATCAAACCACCAGTCGGCCGCCCAAACCTGGACACCGAACTCACGAGCCAGAAATATCGACGACATCGCGCGACCACAACCAAGGTCCAAGACCTTCATGCCCGACTTCAATTCCATCGCTTCCACAAGCCACTCAGTGAGCCAAAGCGGATTGGCCCCACCACTAACGGCACTGAGAATCCAATCCGGATGATATTGCGACGTTCGGGGAAATCGTGTTGTGTATTTCAGGTCGTTACTCACCGTTACTCGTGCTCACGAAAACAGAAATTCATACCTTGGCATTTTTAGGTCCGGACAAGAAACTTACCGAAAAGTTCGCATTAGTGAATCATGTTTTAACGGGGGAGTCGTTACAAATAAAGAAGATCTCGCAATTTTCAATCCGCCGTTTTGAATTCAATTTAGCGGTTTCGGTCGGCAGGATGAGAATGGCGAGAGAGCGTTAAATTGTTGACCTCGCAATGATTTGCAGGAATCGCTGCAATAATATGCACATCGCGTTACAATCAAACCACGATCAATTTAATAATGCTTGAACCTAATTCGCCGCAATCTTTTTGGCTTTGGCGCTTGTCGATTACGGTACTCGCTGCGTTGTGCCTTGGTTCGTTTGCACTTTCGGCCTGGCTAACGACTGATTTTCGACATGAACAAATCATAATTGAGAAAATCACGAAACACTTACCAGCAAGCGACCTGCCCGACGTAAGGGAATTGGCACAAGATCTGCAACTTCAGTCGCGCCTGACGTTACTTCTTGTGATCAACCTGTTCGGTTCGGCAATCGCTCTTGGATTGCTTGTTCGCGCCTACTTCACAAGCGAACGCCATCTTCGAAAGGTAAGGATTCAGGCCGAAGATATCTTGGTCAGTTTGGACCAAGGCGTCATTACGGCTGAACAAAACGGTGTGCTATTGAACGTAAACCCCAAGGCTCGGGATCTGCTCGGTGTTAATGAAACGATGCCGACAACCTTGGACTCTCTCGCTGCGCAACATGCACATCTCGACCAGATGCGAAATCGAATTGTTGCTGGTGAAGCGGTGTTGGAACAGGAGTATTGCGTCGAGCGGGAGCATCATATTCGATATCTTCGGGCGGGCTGCAGCGTGTTACGAGACCATGACAAAAATCCGGCGGGCGTCGTAATTCACCTTCGTGATGTCACCGAGAAAACACTAATGCAGCAACGACTCCTCAGAATGGAACGCTACATGGGGCTTGGTTCTCTTGCGGCAGGCCTCCAACATGAAATCAAAACCCGTTGAGTGCTGGCTCTGCACGTGCAACTGCTCAAAGAGAGCCTGGCGAAAAATCAAAATGATGAATCAGTCGACGAATGCTTGGACATTCTGAGCACCGAGGTTCAACGAATTAATCAGGTCCTGGAGAACTTCCGGGACTTTGCCTCACTGCGAGAGTTGGTAACCAACAATTCCGATATCCAATTGTTGCTGGAGGGCGTCATTCGATTGACGAAAATTGAAGCAGACAAACGAGGCATCAAATTGCAGCTCAACTGCGAAACCAACAGCAAACTATTCGCGTGGGTCGATTCGACTCGCGTAGAACAAGTCATCCTCAACCTGATCGTGAATGCCTACGATGCAATGCCTAACGGCGGTCAATTGACGATTACGCTGCAAAAGTCAGGCGAAATGGCTGAAATTCTGGTTTCGGATACGGGGTGTGGAATTCCTGTCGACATGCAGGACAAGGTTTTTGATCCCTACTTCACAACCAAAGCCAAAGGAACAGGGCTGGGGCTGGCGATTAGTGACAAAATTATCCGCCAACATAATGGCACGATTGATTTTGTAACGGGTTCGCAAGGAACGACATTTCGGTTATCACTTCCAAAATCCAAATCTAATACAGCCATAATTACATCGCATGCATGACGAGCCCTTTCCAATCCTGATTGTCGACGATGAGCCAAACATTCGGTCTGGTTTGAAGAAGGGCCTTGGCAACGAATCGCAAGTCATTGATACGGCTGAAAATGCCGAGGAAGCGCTCGCAAAATTTCGTCATGCCCAACACCCGTTGGTCATTGCTGACGTGCGTTTGCCCAGCGTGATGAATGGCCTGGAGCTGGTGGAACAAATCCTGCAAATTCAGCCATCAACCGTAGCCATCGTGATAACAGCACACGGCACAGTCGAAACCGCTGTCGAAGCGATGCGCCTCGGTGCGTTCGATTTTATCACGAAGCCCGTCGACCTGAATTTAATCCGACAACAGGTTCGCAAGGCCCGCGAACACTATCGCTTGGTTGCAGAGAACCAGAAGCTTAAAAGCCAACTTGCTGAGGCCGGCCAAATCTCTGGGATCATTGGCAACTGCAACTCCATGTTGGAATTGCATGAACAAATCCGACAAGTTGCGGCAACGGACGCCACCGTCATGATCCACGGCGAAAGTGGTACTGGCAAGGAATTGGTTGCCAGGGCAATACATGATTTGAGCAATCGCGCGAAATTCCCGTTCGTCGCAGTGAACCTGGGTGCATTGCCGGAATCGCTGCTTGAGAGTGAACTCTTCGGGCACGAAAAAGGCGCTTTTACGGGTGCCATGCGCCGGAAGCCAGGTTGCTTCGAGCAAGCGAACAAGGGCACTTTATTTCTGGATGAGGTCACGGAGATATCGACGAAGTGCCAGGTTGACCTGCTTCGAGTTCTGGAAACAGGGCAATACACGCGGATCGGTGGCGAAGGTTTGTTGCAAATGGATGCACGACTGATTTCCGCGACTAACAAAGACACGCAAATGGAAATTGACGATGGAAATCTTCGCGAAGATCTCTTCTACCGGCTCAACATTGTGCCGATTGAAATTCCTCCACTTCGACATCGAAACGACGATATTCCGTTGCTGCTCGAGCACTTCATGGACCATTTCTGCAAACGCCATCATCGCGACCCGAAGTCGT
This sequence comes from Pirellulaceae bacterium, assembly GCA_041399045.1. Taxonomy (GTDB): domain Bacteria; phylum Planctomycetota; class Planctomycetia; order Pirellulales; family Pirellulaceae; genus BJ22. Next base: position 356,966 of record JAWKTO010000006.1, read on the forward strand.
TTTCAACTGATGCCTTGCGCGTTCTCCTTGCGGCGAGATGGCCTGGAAATGTTCGGCAACTACGAAATCTCGTCGAACGACTCGTGGTCACCGTGAAAAATGAGGTCATCCGAGTCGAAGACCTGCCGGCAGAAATATCGGCCGCGGGGAAGACCGAAACCAATCGTCAAGCGATGCCGGTTAACCTGACGGAAGCAGTCGAAGAGACGGAAAAAAAATGCATCGAAGCGGCTCTTCATGCTTGTGACTTTCACCGGGAAAAAACTGCAAAAGCCTTGGGCATCAGTGTCCGAACCCTGCATTACAAGATGAATCGCTACGGCCTTTCCTGATGCCTTGCAAGCCGACTTGACCACTCAATCCAGTTGCAGTTCAGCCAATTAGTCCCGCCTGCAATCGCATGCATGCCTCCTGCAAAAACCTGCAGTACGTTTCGCCAAGTGGGCAATTTGCGGCACTCTTTTCGTTAAACCATTCTCTATTGGCATCTGAAAAACGAATTCGAAGAAAATTTTGAACTTGGTACGGAGTTTGCGAAAGCGATGCCTGGTACGGAAGTTTGAAGAGCCTGCAATTTGAAATTTCGGGCATAGACCAGCTCAATTTTTAAGACCGCCAAAGCAGCGGCTGAATCCAACTTAGGAAGTTCGAAAATGCAAGTGAAGTTGCTGTTTACATTGATCGCAGTGGCCGCCGGCGTAGTTGTTTTCTCAGCGAGTAACCTGAAAGAAACAATCGCGAACCAAATTGAAAAAACGTTTTCCGATCAATCCGCCGAGGCGAATGCAGAACAGGAACACGGTGAGCACGCCGAATCCCCTGAAAAAGCTGAGGAGCACTCGGCATCCGCAGAACACCATGAAAGTCACAAGATTCTAGTAACCAACCCTGAAATCAAAACCGTAACCATCACGGAACGTTACGTTTGTCAGATTCACTCTCGACGACATATTGATATTCAGGCTTTGAATGAAGGTTACCTGCAGGACGTGTTGGTCAATGAAGGCCAAGCCGTCACAGAGGGGCAACCAATGTTCAACATCGTTCCGGTCTTGTACCAGGCGCGACTGGATTCCGATTTGGCTGAAGCTCAATTGGCTCAGGTGGAGTACAACAACACCAAAAATTAGTCGAGCAGAACGTCGTATCAGTCCAGGAACTGAAACTGGCCGAGGCAAAATTGGCAAAGGCTAATGCGAATGTTGAACGAGCTCAAGCGGAACTGGAGTTTTCCAAAATCAAAGCTCCATTCGATGGCATTATCGACCGCTTGCACGAGCAAAAGGGTAGCCTCCTGGAAGAGGGCGCCGTTCTGACGACCCTTTCTGATAATCAGGTCATGTGGGTCTACTTCAACGTCACGGAAGCAGGGTACCTTGAATATCAAGAAGAGCTTCGAAAATCCCAGGACCAGGCCGGTCTGGATATCGAGTTGGAATTAGCCAACCACAAGTTGTTTCCAACCAAGGGCGCGATTGGAGCAATTGAAGCCGATTTCAACAACGAAACCGGTAACATCGCATTTCGAGCTGACTTTCCCAATCCAGACAGCATTCTACGTCACGGACAAACAGGAACTGTGTTGATTCATCATCAGGACCACAATGCACTCGTGATTCCACAACGAGCGACTTTTGAAATTCTGGCCAAGACTTATGTGTTCGTCGTCGGAGATGACAATGCTGTTCATCAGCGAGAAATCAAAATCAAACACGAACAGGATGACGTTTTTGTCATTGAAAGTGGATTGATGCCAGAAGACCGAATTGTTTTCGAAGGTCAACGTCAAGTTCGTGATGGTGACAAGATCGCGTTTGAGTTTGAGTCTCCCGATTCGGTAATGACTAACTTGAAATATCACGCGGAATAGAATCCAGCGAGATCACTTCTTCAGTATTTATCAACGCAATTCGCGTATTCGAATTCCCTTGTGAGGTGCACGCTGCTGCGACACCTGGCAATCGCCGTTTGGCCATTCACATCGAAAAGATAACAAGCAATGTTTTCCAGGTTTCTCCATCGCCCCGCTCTAGCCATCATCATTTCGTTATTGATTTTGTTTATGGGCGGACTGGCAATCAACGTCCTGCCAACGTCCCAGTTTCCCTCGGTAGCGCCACCCAGTGTTCGCGTATCGGTGTCCTACCCAGGTGCCAGCGCGAAAATCCTGGTTGACTCGACGATGGTGTTGTTGGAGCAGGCCATCAATGGTGTTCCCAATATGCGGTACATGATTGGTGACGCAACCAGCGCCGGTGAGGGAACCATTCAGATCATCTTCGAACCGGGCACGGATCCTGACGTTGCCGTCATGAACGTGAACAACCGCGTTCAAGCCGTCAAAAACAACTTGCCAGACATCGTGCAACGCGAGGGCATTATCGTGATGCAAAACATCACGAGCATGTTGATGTACGTAAACATCTATAGCAAAGACCCCAATGCGGACCAGAACTTTCTCTACAACTTTGCAACGGTAAACGTCCTCAACGAAATTAAGCGGATTCCCGGTATCGGTAGTGCCAACATCCTGGGTAACCGAGCCTATGCGATGCGGGTGGAGATGGATTTGGACCGCATGCGATCGTACAAGGTTGCGGCTGAGGATGTGATGAAGGCATTGGCGGACCAAAGCATGATCGGCTCGCCTGGTCGACTGGGTCAAGCGACCGGCCAGACATCGCAGACGAAAGAGTACGTTCTGACTTGGGTTGGTCGATACACGACACCGGAACAGTACGAGAACATCATTCTTCGGGCGAATCCCGAAGGTGAGATTCTGCGAATCAAGGACGTCGCCAAGGTTTCACTTGGGTCATCATTCTATGACCTTTACTCCGACATCGACGGATTGCCGTCAGCGGCGATCGTTCTGAAACAGACTCCTGGTTCCAATGCGACGGAAGTCATCCAGAAAGTGAAAGAGAAAGTTGCAGAAATCAGTTCGAAGTCGTTCCCACCAGGGATGGACTACGCCGTCACTTATGACGTTTCCAAATTTCTGGATGCCTCGATCGAGAAAGTGATTCATACGTTGTTCGAGGCGTTTATTCTCGTTTCATTGGTCGTATTCCTGTTTCTCGGTGACGTCCGCAGCACATTGATTCCCACCTTGGCCGTGCCCGTTTCCTTGATCGGCACCTTCTTTTTCATGCTCCTGTTTGGCATGTCAATCAACTTGATCACTCTGTTTGCGCTTGTGTTGGCGATTGGGGTCGTTGTTGACGATGCGATTGTCGTTGTGGAAGCGGTTCACGAAAAGATGCACTCGAAACATCTGGGGCCCTATGCCGCAACAAAAGAAGTCGTGCGAGAAATCAGCGGAGCGATTATCGCGATCACATTGGTAATGACCGCGGTCTTTATCCCTGTAACATTCATGACGGGGCCAGTGGGTGTCTTCTATCGTCAATTTGGATTGACCATGGCCATGTCGATCGTGCTTTCCGGGGTTGTCGCGTTGTCGCTCACACCGGTGCTTTGCGCGATGATTCTCAAGCCGCACGATGGATCCGAGCGGAAACGCGGTTTGATCCCGCGAATTAACAACGGAATCTCGGGGCTCGGGCGTCGAGGTGCAACCGTTGCCCGGTTTCTTCTGTGCGTCCTGTTTGGCGCAGCTATTGGCGCGGGAGTTTTCTACCTGTTGAAGGTCGAGATTGTACACGAAGTCATTTCGGAACAGCTCGAGCTGACATCATTTCGTATGATCGCCATCGCCGCTGTTGTGGGCGTACTCGCGGCGCTGTCACTGCGGTCGACGTTGTCAGGCACGGACGGATCAAAGAAGGCGAAGGGACCGATTGGGTTTTTCTTGTACCTGTTCGACCGCGCTGTGGAACAGGTTACACGCGTTTACGCCGTGATGGTTGGAGGTATCATCACTCGGCGTATTCTGACAATCGTCATCATCGGAGTGTTCGGTTACGGAATCCTGTTGGTTAACAAGGTGTTGCCGTCGGGATTTATTCCGCTGGAAGACCAGGGCATGATTTATGGAATCGTCCAGACACCCCCTGGCTCAACCCTTGAATATACGAATTCAAAATGCCATGAACTACAAGCGATCTGCAAACAGATGGATGAGGTTCAATCCGTGTCCTCAATTGCGGGCTACGAAGTTCTCACCGAAGGTCGTGGCTCCAACGCGGGGACGTGTCTGATCAACTTGAAGTCTTGGGCCGACCGCGAACGCACATCAAAACAGATCATCGAAGAACTTGAAAAACGGGGAAAAGAAATCGCGGACATCAAGCTGGAGTTTTTTGAGCCGCCAGCCGTCCCTGGTTTCGGTGCAGCCGGTGGATTCTCGGTGAACCTGTTGGACAAAACCAACACGGGTGATTACAAGGCACTCGGGGACGTCACCGACAAATTCATGGAAGCGCTTGGCAATCGGAAAGAGCTGAAAGGGTTGTTCACCTTCTTTGCCAACAACTACCCGCAATATGAAATCGTCATTAACAACGATATCGCGATGCAGAAAGGGGTTTCGATTCGCGACGCCATGGACAATCTTTCGATCGTCATCGGAAGCACCTGGGAACAGGGGTTTGTGCGTTTTGGACAGTTCTACAAAGTGTACGTGCAGGCAGCGCCGCAATTCCGTCGCTTTCCCGATGACCTCGACAACATGTTTGTGCGCAATGATCGTGGCGAGATGGTGCCCTATTCCGCATTCATGCAAATCAAAAAGCAACAAGGCCTCAACGAAATCAGCCGCTATAACCTTTATCCAACAGCGCCCATTCAAGGCGCACCAGCAGCCGGTTACAGTAGCGGTCAGGCCATCGCCGCAATCAAACAGGTGGCGGCTGATACACTACCCAAAGGCTATGACATCGATTGGCAAGGCCTCGCGTTCGACGAAGCCAAGGCGGGAAACACCTCGTTCTATATTTTCGTGATCGTTGTTGTGTTCGTTTACATGGTGCTGGTCGGCCAGTATGAAAGCTTCCTGTTGCCGCTGGCTGTTATCACTTCGCTCCCGATTGGGATCTTCGGTTCGTTTGCGTTTTTGCGGGCGATGGGATTGGCCAATGACGTCTATTGTCAGATTGGAATGATCATGCTCGTTGGTCTTCTGGGGAAAAATGCGATTTTGATCATTGAGTTTGCAATTCAAAGGCGGCAAGATAGCATCAGCATACGGGACGCAGGCATCGAAGGTGGGCGACTTCGTTTTCGTCCTATTTTGATGACTTCATTTGCGTTCATTGCGGGTCTGATTCCGTTGGTTCGAGCCACCGGACCGGGTGCCATCGGTAACCGCACGATCGGCACGACGGCCGCGGGGGGCATGTTGTTGGGTACCGTCATCGGTGTCTTGGTCATTCCCGGCCTTTATTACCTATTCGCAAAGATATCCGATGGGAAAAAGCTGATTCGTGACGAACACAACGAACCACTCAGCGAAATCATGGAAAGTCATGTTCACTAGTCGCATTGACAAGTTCTTTTCCAATGAGGCTTGGCGAATGCGACTTTCAAAATTTTGATCATGGAATAACCGTCAAGGTTTACCAAATCGAAACACGCAGAACGCTTTTTCCCTCAGATTCCAAACAATCCGGACAACACCTAGATCGCGAACAAACGGAATTACGATACGAAATAGACGATTGGGTCCGAATGGAATCGGTCCAGTCTGGGGTTAATCCAAAAGAACTCTTGATGTCAGGGATGGCAACAATGCTGAAAATAGTACCGGCAGCGGGCGAAGCGTTTGCGACTCGAATCTGCATCGCAGTTTTACTGGGCTGCAGTCTAGTTCTGGCAGGCTGTCGTATCCCCGGACTGCGTGCTCCCGACGCTGGTCAGCCGACCCCGGAAGGTTTCAACTGGAATAACGGACGGCCATTTTGGTCGCCGCAACCCATTGCAAAACCGCTCAAGAAAAACGAGGAATCGGAAGACGCGAAACAACAGGACGATTCCAAATCGGACGACAAAAATCCTGAGCCTGCAGAACCAGCAATCAAGCAGATCAGTTTTCAATCGCCAGTCCAAAGCCAGCCTTCGGTATCCGGCGATACATCGTCCGACGGACAGATTCTCGATCTGCCGTCCGATGAACCCGTCGAGTTCGAAAGCCAGACCGTTTCGAGCTATCCAACACAACCTGACTTCGAAACGTTGACGGTCGACAGTTCGGCACAGTTGCCACACGACATGTTCTTCAACGATCCCTATCTGGTTGACCTGATTCAGCAATCGCTCATCGGAAATCAGGAACTCAAAATCCTCTCAGAAGAAATTCGCATCGCATGCAACGAGGTTTACGCCCGCAGCGGAGAGTATCGCCCCTTTGTCTCGTTGGGCACTGGAGCCGGTATCGACAAGGCAGGGGAGTTCACTCGATTTGGTGCCGTCGAAGATCAATTGGAAGTTGCCCCCGGCCGAGCCTTCCCTGATCCCTTGCCCGATTTCCTGACAGCCGCCAACGTTTCGTGGGAAGTCGACATCTGGAATCGAATGAGAAACGCACAACGCGCGGCGTCAATGCGATACCTCGGCACTCAAGAGGGGCGAAACTATGTGATCACTCGACTCGTTGCCGAGATCTCGGAAAACTACTACACGCTCCTTGCACTCGATAGCCGATTGGCGGCCTTGGACAGAACCATTGAAATTCAACGCCAGAGTTTGAAAATCGCAGAAGCGAAGAAGGACGCGATCGGAGGAACCTCATTGGCTGTCCAGCGTTTCCAAGCTGAGGTGCGCAAGAACGAAGCCGAGAAAACCGTCCTGATGCAGGAAATGGTTCAGATTGAGAATCGAATCAACTTTCTTTTAGGTCGTTACCCGCAACCGATCGAACGCAGCCAACTCGACTTCAATGAGGTGAACCTGGAAACGTTGATTGCTGGTATCCCATCGCAGTTGTTACTGCAAAGAGCGGACATTCGGCAGGCAGAGCGAGAGGTCGAGGCCGCAGGCCTGGATGTCCAAGTGGCCCGGGCAAGGTTCTACCCCTCGCTAAATCTCACCGCTGGTCTCGGCTGGAATGCCTTTAGCACCGGGTACCTGCTGAAAACTCCTGAGTCATTGGTCTATAGCCTTGCCGGCGAATTGGTTGGTCCACTCATCAATAAACGTGCCATCAAGGCAGCATATTGCAGTGCCAACGCGGCGCAGCTTCAAAGTATTTACAACTATCAACAGACGGTCCTTCAGGCACATATCGAAGTCGTAAACCAAATGACCAAGGTTGAAAACTACAAACGTACGATTGAAGTTAAGAAACAACAAATCGAATCTCTTGAGGCGTCCGTCGCCTCGGCCAACAGCCTGTTCCAGAACGCGCGCGCCGAATACGTCGAAGTCCTTCTGGCTCAACGTGAAATGATGGAGGCTCGAATGCAACTGATTGAGATCAAACGCGAGCAGCTATCAGCTGTCGTGAACGCCTACCAGGCACTTGGGGGAGGAGCGTTCTAGTTCCTTTAACCCACGGACATTTTGCCGTCGGATTCTTGTGTTATAGATTTATCGAGGATTTGCTGACTTCATCCGTCAACGATCTGAATAGACTCGCGTGCTTTCTTCCTTGGTGATGTTTACCTCGCGGCCATCGGTTTGCAGATTGGCCGATACGCGATGCTCGCCGGCGGAAACACCTGTTCCCTCGATCACAATCCGGACTTCTTCGCCAGGATTGAGATTGGTGATCGGTGCAAACACCACACTCTGGCCACGAATCTCGTTTTGGATCGTACTGTCAACTTGGGTCGGTGCGACCCCTGACTCCATATCCACACTCAAGCGCACGTTGCTCGCGGGCTTGGTCCCCTGATTGACGATCCGTATTTCATAGGCCGTTTTGCTGCCGACCTCGATGTGATCCTCCACATCATCGATCTCAAAATAGACATCAACGAGATGCTCGACTGACAATGGCTGCTTGACCTGATTCTTGATATTCAAATCAGCGGTCGACTCAAAATTGATTTCATGCTGCCCGGTTTCAACAGGCGCCACGGTCAATTCCACCTTCGCTGTCTGTTGCGGTTTCAACTCGGACAATGCCCAGTAGACCGAGTTAGTGCTGGCGTTATACGTCCCTTGGTTGTTGGCCGAAACAAACTGAACTCCACGTGGCAAGTGCGCGACGAGATCTACGTTCGTCGCCGAAGCGGTACCGTTATTCGTTGTAGCAAATTGGTAGACCGCTTCACGTTTCAAGAAGCGTCGAGACGGCCCGTCCGAAGTGCTCTGCAATTGTGGCGCAACCACTTCCAGGTCGAGTTGGTGCGTCGCCTTCAAATTGCCAGCTGCCGTCGCCAACACGGTGTTCTTGAATTTCCCAGCCGCTGCCGCCGCCAAGTTCAAGACGACCTCGCGTGTCTGCCCAGGCGGAATCGAGCCAATTGGATATTCCAAATCGCGAAACTCATCGTTGTTGTATTTCAACTGGGTGGGAACAGATTCCTGCACCACAACTTGCCGTGCCTCGCCATCACCGCGATTGTGAACCAGAATGCGCAATTGCACATTGTTTCCGATCAACGAGCGCTCTGGGCCCGTATGCTCGACTTCCAATATCGGCCGCGTCACTCGCGTGCGCATCGAAGCCTGACTCGCGAACATGACTTGTGCTACGGACCCGATTTCACCGGGCAAAACAGGTTTCAGATTCAAGGTAATCACTTGCTCTTGCCCTGAAGCCAGATGGCCGATGTCCCAGTAGATTTTGCCGTCGGGCGTTCGCCGTGACGCGGCAGGTTCGGCCGAAACGAACTCGGTTCCCGAAGGAATCTGGTCGACAACCGTCACCCCTTCCGCTGCGACTCGGCCCACGTTTCGTACCGCAATTTTGAAGGCGGTGGTTTGGTTGAGCTGAATCTCTGCGGGTGCAATTTTTTCAATTGCCAACGATGGCGTTTGAAGCCCCTCCAACTTGGCATCGCCTGGAATCGGTTGCGTGGAAGTGCTGGCGGTTTGCAAGACCGGTGTCTCGCGTGCCGCCGATGGCATTTGAGTCTGCAAGTTGTTGCTTGGTGTTGTCAATGTATTCGCTGGTGTTGAATCTTGCATCGCATTGTTTCGCGCGAACGGATGCGATTGTGTTGGTGAGCTCGTGTTGCCACTGCCGAAACCATTTGATTGCGCGGCTTGTTCGGCGGCTGGAGTGCCACCGGTTGCCGATGCTGTTGGCGAAGGCTGCGCGGAAACTTGCGGCGCGACCAGTGGCGTTTTGGTTTCGTTGATTTTGACCATCGGCTCGCCTTCCGGACGCTGAATTGAAAACCCAGACGGTTGACCGGAAGTTTCTTGTGCCTTTGTTTGATCAGGCAGTTGCGAATTCGTTTGCGGCAAATCTGTTGACGGCGTTGCAGAAAACGACCGCGGTGCTGGAGCCGTCAATGATTCCGAACCGGCCCGCAAATCATTTTCAACTTGGTTCGATGGAGCGATTTCGGTGTTTGCTGAACTGTTTGGCCGATTGATATCGCGTCTCATCGATGGCGGGATAATAGGTCGAATCGGCTCTGGCGTTTGTTGGGCACTTGAGTCCGCTAAACCGACGGGACGAGGTGCAAACCCACCATTTGCGAATCCGGTCGACGCGCTTTCGGCTCCCACGCTTGACTCTGGTTGGCTTGCTGGTTTCGTTTCCTCTGACTGGACGATCATCGGACGCGCGTCGCCGGGATTGTTGGCCGAAAAATTTCCTGGCGTGTTGCTTCGAGGAGTTCCATCGACTCCGAGTTTGGCATTGAAACCGCTGAAGCCGCTTTCGGTTGCGCCCGAATCATCTGCGGTTTCTTTTTTCTGCTCGACCGAAGAGGCGTGGAATGCCGAAGGCGCACCGGATGCGTTCAACGGTTTTTCAACTTGGGGTTTGGTTGCTGCGAAATCGTCAAGGCTCCGAGGGCGTGTCGGTGGCTCGGAGAAATTCGGTGTTGGTTTTTCAAATCCCGCGGAAGCCGTCGGTATCGATTTGGATTCCTGTTTTGGCTGAAGCGTCGTTGCCGGCGCGTCAGTCAACGTCGTTTTGAACGTATTAACGCCGGATGAGGTCACCGAAGTATCATCGATTGGAGCAATGGCTTCTGAACTGGATGATGAGTCTCCGGCGTCGGTAGCTTGAGCGTCAGCCTGCGCCAGTTCGTCGGACTGAGCTTTCAGAGTTCGGTCGCCGACCATGGACTGAGTGACGGCAAACGTTCCCAACCCAACGAACAGGGCGATGGCGATGATACGACCCCAGAGTCCTCGTTTGAGGCCAAAAGTCTTGTTTTCGATGATATCTTGATCATCCGTCATGGCTCGTTCCTTCGAGACAATCGGTGAATTTTTGGCAATTTCCTTCAAATCCATTTCGAAAACATCACGGCCGGTCAACTTCGTCCAGACGGACGCTGAAAGACGAACGGAGTTCAGCGAATGCGATTCTCATTCAGCAAATCCTGCTTCGAGAATTGTTATGCATATCAAATTGCTGCGAAAAACCCTAGCTCAATTGCCTGTTTGATAGCATGTTGTCCGCAACCCCAATCGGCCCTTGCGTTTGAAATTCCAACAAAAAAGCGCCCAAAGGTACAGACCTTTGAGCGCTTCGTATCTTACGGCCAAAAGCCGTTTCATGCATTTTCGAATTTGTGCTAGTGATGCCACTCCTGACGGCGGGCATCTCCAGGACTAGCAATCGAAATACAAGCAAAACTCTAGCGGCGTTGGGCGTAAACGCGTTGCGTCTACTTCTTTCACTCGCTTGTAACGAATCCAAGTATCAACCACGTCTTTGGTGAAGACGTCACCGCGAAGCAGGAATTCGTGATCGGCTTCCAATGCATCCAACGCACGGTCAAGTGACGCCGGAGTCTTTTCAACCAATGCTGCTTCCTCTGGTGGCAAATCGTAGATGTCCTTGTCCAACGGCGAACCGGGATCGATCTTGTTCTGAATTCCGTCCAGTGCAGCCATCATCAACGCTGAAAACGCCAAATACGGATTGCAGCTTGGGTCGGGACAACGAAACTCGATTCGTTTCGCTTTCGGACTGTTGCTGTACATCGGGATACGACATGAAGCCGAACGATTTCGTTGTGAGTAGGCCAGATTGACGGGAGCCTCATAGCCTGGAACGAGTCGTCGATAGCTATTGGTCGTTGGGTTTGTAAACGCCAACAACGCTGGAGCATGCTTCAGAATCCCACCAATCGCATATAGCGCCATTTCACTCAAACCGGCGTAGCCGTCACCGGCAAACAACGGCTCACTGTCTTTCCACAGCGAAAAATGCACGTGCATCCCGGAACCATTATCGCCAAAGATCGGCTTCGGCATGAAGGTCACGGTTTTGTTGTGGCGGTAGGCGACGTTTTTGATGATGTATTTGTACATCATGAGTTGGTCGGCCATCTTCACCATTTCATTGAACTTCATGTCAATTTCGCATTGACCGGCCGTCGCAACCTCATGGTGCTGGGTTTCAACTTCAATGCCGACGTCGATCAAGGTCTGCATCATTTCATTTCGCAGATCCATCAACTTGTCAGTGGGAGCGCAAGGGAAATAACCTTCTTTGTGACGCACTTTGTAGCCCAGGTTGGGATACTCCTCGCGACCGCGATTCCATTCAGCTTCGATACTGTCGATGTAAAAGAAGCCCGACGAAGGCGTTTGATCAAAACGAATGTCGTCGAACACAAAGAACTCCGCCTCGGGGCCGAAGTAGGCTCGATCGGCAATTCCGGTTTGTTGCAGGTAAGCCACGGCTTTGCGAGCTACGTTGCGAGGGTCACGCGAGTAATCTTCGCGTGTCAACGGATCCTGAACGTTGCAAATCAGGTTGAGCGTGGGCATTTCAGTGAACGGATCGACAAACGCCGTCGACGCGTCCGGTACGAGCAACATGTCGCTTTCGTTGATCGCCTGCCAACCACGGATGCTGGAGCCATCAAAACCGTATCCATCCGAAAAGGCATCTTCGGTCAACGCGCGAACAGGAACGGTCGTGTGTTGCCAGGTTCCGATAAAATCCATGAACCGCAAATCGACGGCCTTAACATCCTTCTCGCGACATAGAGCAAGAATTTCCTTGGGAGTCACCAATACACCTCGTTTCTGAATTGCCGAACAAATGATACCTTTGGCATAGCGACCATCATGGTCGTCAGCCGGTTTTCCAAACAGGGATCCGCAACTCAAAGCAAGCGTCGTGCCAATCGCTTGATTTGGGCCATGGGACAGGACGAGACCGCAATTTTGAGTAACCGTGACCGAATTACTCATTTGCGAACCGCCAACAACCGCCTGTTTCTTGTGCACAGCAGCAACAAACAACAGCAACAACTCAGTTACCAATCGCAGCAATTTTTAGGAGCAATTTTTGCATGTCAGAACTCCGCTTTAATGTCGATGAGGACTGGGCCTTCATCGCCGAGAACTGGGACATTCGCTCCGATACGACCTATCTAAATCATGGATCTTTTGGCCCATCTCCGCGTGTGGTCCGCGAGAAACGGGCGGAGTGGATTCGCGACTTGGACAGTCAGCCAATGGATTTTTATGTGCGTCGTTTAGAGCCGTTGATGGGCGAAGCCCGCGAAAAAACTGCCCAATTCTTCGGCACCCAACCTGGAAATTTCGTATTCGTCGAAAACGCCACCTTTGGCATGAACGTCGTGGCGGAAAGTTTCCCCTTGGACAGTGATGACGAAGTTCTGTTGAACAACCACGAGTATGGCGCCGTCCATCGAATCTGGAATCGACGCTGCGGAAAAACGGGTTCCCGTGTCGCGTCGGTCAACCTGCCGGACTCCGCATTTGAATCGGCCGAATCATTGCGCGATGCGCTACTTGCTGGCGTGACACCGCGAACTCGACTGGTCGTGCTAAGTCATATCACCAGCGCGCCAGCATTGATTTGGCCACTGGAAAAAATCATTCCCGCGTTTCGAGAACGAGGAATTTCGGTTTGCATCGATGGCCCGCACGCGCCGGCACAAATCGAACTTGCGTTGGATAACTTGAATGCCGATTTCTACGTCGCCAGTTGCCACAAGTGGTTGTGCGGTCCGCTGGGAACTGGATTCCTGTACGCCCACCCCCGTAACCATTCGATCATCCAGCCAACGGTCAAGAGTTGGGGACGCTTGCTCCCGGCGATGCCCGAACGCTGGGATGAAGAATTCACCTGGAGCGGAACGGCCGACCCCAGCCGCTACCTCTCGATCCCAACGGCGATTGAGTTCATGGAATCGATTGGACTAAAAACGTTTCGCGATCGCGCCTATTGGCTTGCGAGCTACGCCGAGAAAAAAATTGGTGAGCTAACAGGCACGAAACCAATCGCCGACCGCAATGCTGGCTGGTATGGAACGATGGCCCACGTCCCACTTCCACCCGGTGATTGGTCACAATTGCAAGACGACTTGTTTCAAAAATACGGAATCGAAACCCCGGTCATTCATTTTGATGATCGCTGGTTCATCCGAGTCTCCGGGCATCTATATGTAATGACCAAACACATTGATTATCTGGTCGATGCACTGAAAACGTTGCTGAAACGTTAACAAAGCCGAAGCAGTGTCGAACCATACCATTGGCGATGAGTATCGCGCGGGGGCTGTTCGATGCCGAATGTGGGATGGGGACGTTGGTTAACCAAGCCGACATCGTTTGTGACGCACGTTAGCTTAGGCACTTTTGCCCGAGGTTTACGAATTCTACTGACGGGCAGGCTGCCTATCCTACGGGTGAAATAATAATATTGACGGGCAGGGTGCCCATCCTACGTCAGTGAGCCGAGTGCCGTAAGGCACCGGGCCTCGCTACCATTTGGGCTCCATTTGCGCTTGGATGCGTAATGGCCCGGCCGCTTACACGTCTCGGCTCACAGGAATTGACTCACAAAATTTAACTCACAGCGCCAATTCGCTGCGGCACAACCAGATGCCGACGCCTAGTGCAACCATGGACGCGGTGACAAGCACGCCCGCGTGCGTCAACGCCGTATCTCGCCGCAGGCCACTGCCAAAAGCAAACATCAAACTCCCGAACAACCCCATTCGAGCCGCCAATACAGGCAAGCCCCTCAAACCGAACGCCTGAAAAAACAAGAATTCCAGGGCCAGCCAAATCACACCCCAAACAAGTATTGTCAACGTCGTCGCGAAGCTTGCGTTGCATAATGGCCGAGCGACCATCATTGCCAATGGCACCATGAATGCTGTGGTTGGACTCAAGAACAGATAACTTGCTCCTGGCGCAAACACAGCACTGACTGCCGCCAAGAATACCCAAAGGCCAGCGGGGCCCCAGACACCCAACGCTGGATCGTTGTCCCTCAACAGCCACGCCCGGCCAACCAGTGATGCACTGAGTCCGGCCAGCCAAATCCCGACCACAATCCACACACCATTTTGCGGCCAAACCATTTCACTTACGCGATCAAATTGCAACGCCAAAACGAGTAGTAGGCAGATGAAAAACACAATCGCCATGTTGCCAAATGTCAATAGCAGCGATCGCACTAACGATATTCTTTTCGCTTCATCTCGCCGCCGATTTACAAAAAACAATCCAAGGAAAACCGCACCACAACCCACCGCCCACATCCAACTGACATAGACGGGCCAATACAAAATCCGCATGCCCCAAACGTCAAAATAAACAGCATCACCAACGGGATTTCGGTCAAACGGTACGTTCGCAAGCGCACGAATTAACTCCGTCGCATTTTCTCCCTGGTGAAAAAACGTATTTCGACTGTAATGCTGCAAGTCGTCGTTTGGCGTATGGTAATTTTCACCTCCCCCTACAAACGCAAAGTTGTACCCCTGGCGTCCCGCCTTCAAAAACACTGTCAGGTCCGTGTCGTTGGGCATCGTCTTGTAGATCTCGATAAACAACGACGACGTGGCCGGGTGGGGTAGCGACTCCGACAACACGCGAATCAATGCCAAGTTATTGGGGCTGGTTTGAAACATGAGGCTGCGCCCCCTTGTTCCGCGAGCCTCCAGATTTACGACCATGTCAATCGACTCGACCATCTCCGGGTCCTTGGCATATTCCCTGGCTCCCAGCAGGCCGTACTCCTCGCCATCGGTTATCAAGAACAAAATGTCGTTTTGCGGCGGATTCGATGCAGCCATTTGTTTTGCGATTTCAAGCAACACGGCAGTCCCCAACGCATCGTCACAAATGCCAGGTCCAAACGGAGTCGAATCGTAATGGGAGACGATCGCAATGGTCCGCCGATCGGACTCTGCAGCCGTACCGCGCAAACGAAACGAGATATTTTCCAAGGGAACTTGCTTGTCCCTCCACTCCTCCCACCATCTGCTGGCAGTACCGAAACAGTGTTGAATCTCCGGTTCGTAGCCCCACTCGCGAACCAGCTCCACGATGGCCTCGCGCACCTGATCGTTCTCAGCAGTGCCGGCCGGATGACTGGTCTCCTCACCAAAGACGCGTTCGAGAATTTGAGTCGCACTTGCAAGGTCAAAGCTGCCGTCGACGACCTTCGCCGGAATCTCGGGACCTTGCTCTACGCGATGTTGCCAGGCTGCCTCGGCCGCAAAACCGAACAACAAAAGTGCCATCAGTATCGCCGCGCCCCAGCCGTGACGACTCGACGTGCTGTCGCCGGACAAGGTGTCGAGCTCTTTTTTTGATGGTTTAAGTGTCATCCGCTCTCTCTGTGGTTCAACGGTTAGTTTGCGCAATCGGCAATCAGGCCTTTAGCGTTTTGACTGGTCGTTTGCGATCGGGGTAAAGCGTCGTGCAGATTTCACATTTGGTTCCATCACACCCACGCGCTGCGCAGTGTTCTCGCCCGTAGTAGATGATCTGGAGGTGCAGGCGATTCCATTGCTCCTCTGGAAAGAGCTTTTTCAGATCCCGCTCGGTCTGTACAACGTTTTTTCCCGACGTCAGGCCCCAGCGCTGTGCCAAACGATGAATGTGCGTATCCACCGGAAAAGCAGGAACACCAAACGCCTGTGCCATGACCACACTGGCGGTTTTATGTCCAACGCCCGGCAACCGCTCAAGTAACTCAAACGAATCGGGCACCTTGCCTGCGTGTTCCTCGACAATGATTTCCGACAATCGCCGGATTGCTTTGGCTTTTTGCGGCGACAGACCGCAAGGGCGAATGATTTCCTGGATACGCTCGACCGGTTGTTTTGCCATCGCACGGACATTTTTTGCCAGGCGAAACAGGGCAGGAGTGACTTGGTTAACCCGCTCGTCGGTGCACTGGGCACTTAGCAAAACAGCAACAAGTAGGGTATACGAATCCTTGTGATGAAGCGGAATGGGCGGGGCAGGGTAGAGTTCATTCAATCGCTTACTGACAAAATCAGCCCGCTCAATTTTCCGGGAAAACGGAGCGGGCTTTTTGCTTTTCGTTGGCTTACCATGGCTCATGGTTAAGGCCTTTTCGCAATCACTTTTTGCCAGTTTGCAGCGTACTGAAGCCTAGCCATCAGATCCCGAATCGCCTTCCGTTTCCGCTTCGCCACCTGAACCATCTTCTTCTTTGGCGGAATCGACACCTTCAGCAGCATCACCCGACTTCGCTTCGTCCGTCACTGCATCTGATGCCTCAGCTGCATCCGTTTCTTCAACGGCAACTTTCTGCACCTCGTACTTATGTCCACGGTCACGAGTGATTTCAATCTTCTCGACCTTGTCTGGTTCTGCTCCTTCGATTTTCAATTCCTGACTGCCGATGATCTCATTGGTTCGCGTGAGGGCCTGCAGCACATCCATTCCAGTTATGATTCGCCCGAATACAGTGTGCTTATTGTCCAAGCTTTGCACGGCAGTACTACGGCTAAATGTGATAAAGAATTGAGAACCATTTGTGTTGGTGTTTGCCCCTGCGTTCGCCATACTCAAGACGCCTGTAAAATGTCGACGAGATTCTGGCGTTCGACATTCATCCGCAATTTTATAGCCCGGCCCATCCGAGCCGTCACCTTTGGGTGAGCCGGTCTGTGCCATGAAGCCATCGATGACACGGTGAAACGTCAAACCGTTGAAGAATCCGGCTTTGGAAAGTGAGATAAAGTTCGCAACCGTGTTCGGTGCTTCGTTCTCGTAAAGTTCAACAGTAATGGTGCCGCGATTGGTAACGATGGTCGCCTGTGGCAAGTCATTCGCCTCATGCTCGCGATGCCGAATGGCAATCTCTTCGAATATTTCTCGCGCTGGAATCGACAAACGTTCCAAACTAGCGGCTGTTTCCCAGTATTTTGGATCAATCCCTTTCGCAATCAAAATATCGGCAGTCGTCAAAACCTCTGCATCCCGGCCATCGTTGGCATCATTCACCATGATGCCCAACAGATTTCGCGTCAGCACAGGCGTTAGCTCACTGTTTTGCAGTTCCATCAAGCCGGCTTCACGCAATTGGTCGACGCGCGTGATCGCTTTTTGAATCAGTGTTGTGTATTCGCGTCGCAGCGAATCACGCTCAACATCATCTTCCGTTTTGTCAAAATCCGCTTTAACCTGCGCCAACTCGGTTTGCAAATTCTGCCATTCGATCAACAGCTCTGAAAACGATTTGTTTGCGTTACTCTCTTCTTGCGTTTCCGCTGGGCTGCTCTCGGGAGCCTGGAATGCCAACAGCTGCCCAACACCAGTCGCTTGAAACAAAAACAGCGATACGGCGCCGATCACCATTCTTAAGGTCGTGGATTTCAGTAGATTTAGCGAAGCAAACATAGTGACAAACTGCCCTTCCTGATCAAACGTAAATCAAACGCCGACAAACGATTGCACCGCAATACGCAGTCGCACCGATCCTGCCTGGATTGCGAACGAATTGCGATGAAACCGTTATACCGTATTCGTGAAAAACCGCACATGCCACCCGTGTAAATCTCGAAACGCGGGCAAGCGATCGCTCTTTGATTCCGTTGGAATATTGAGGCAGGATTGTCGACAGAATGACCGTCATTTGGACATACTAACTCCGCTCGATCAATCGTCCCAGACGATCATCGCGGCTACTGCCTATCCCCCTTGTCGTCGCCTTCAGACTGTCCGGCCGTGGGTGGCGAATCCTTCTCCACGCCTGGTTCGCCTGCACCAGGAACGTCGATCGAAATCTTTTCGGTTGGATCGTAGACGTGATTTCGTTTCCTCAAGACCGAAGCCTTTTCAATTTTTACGCTGGAAGGGAGCGTTACTTTTGACTTTAGCTCTGTATTTGGAATCTGATAGACGACATCCATTCCCTCGATGACTCGACCAATAACAGTAAACAATCGATCACGAGTTGGCGCCGCTTGTGAAAGGATGGCAAACTGGGAGGAGTCCAACCCGCCCTCTGGATGGACCATCGAAATACTACCTGCAAAATGGTTGCGAGCGTCTGCCCGTTTCGATTCGTCCGGTAGAAAATATCCCGCATTGCCCGATCCATCACCGGTGGGACACCCCGTCAACGCAATTCCGCCTGCGGCGGCAAAATGGAACGGCATGTTGTCATAAAATCCCGTTTCGACCAATGAGACGAAGCTGTTTACTGCCTGCGGAGCATTATCCTCGAACAGTTCAATGTCAATATTGCCCAAGTTGGTTTGTAAGCGAACTCGTGGCAGGTCCCTCAACTCGTCTTGTTTGATTAGCTCCTGTTCGGCCTCCCAATTTTTCTTTACTTCAACTGCACGGTTGTAAAACGCGTCGTCAACTGGCTCGGCACCTTGCTGAAATCTCTCAAGCCAATAGATCGACCGGTCAAAATCCTGAATGGCAAACGCTGCTTGAGCTGCTAACAACATAAAAAAGGTGTTGTTCGACCCTCGTTCGATAATTCTTTCGGCAGCGTCCATCGCTCGCTGAGGTTCAAATCGCTCGCCCGTTCCTCCTTCGCATAACCATGCACGAATCTGTCGAATCGCAACTGGCGCCAGATGAGCAGCTTCGATAGGGGCATCGGCGTAGGCGTCAATGGCCAACGCAGTAGCCTCCTGCTCTAATGCCGCAATCTCAGCTTTCAAATTTTCAACTGCAGCGAGTACACCGCCAGTTTCTTTTTGGTTTCCCGGCGATATCGACAACAACAACTTGGTCGCATTCGATTTTTTCTCACGTATCGACGCCTGCAACGCTTTGTAATGCTCGAAATTCTTGCGTTGATCTTCTTGCTCGCCTTGTTCGGCAATTTGTTGTTCTTCTTGCGGAGTATCCGAAAGCAGGTTTTGCTCCGATTCCTGCCCAACCGCTGCGTGTGTCATTCCAAACAGAGCAAAGCAAATCACTACAAACAATTTTTTTTTGCAATTATTCATTCGAGTCATTTTGTTGTTGAAGTACTTCGCATTGGAAACAAGAGAGGGCAATATTGGCTATTCACCAACTTTTGATGGTTTGTACTCGTGATCACGCTTTTTAACCATTTCCAGTTTGATCATTTTGTCAGGTGAGACACCGGGTAATGGAGTTTCGCCCTCAGGATTTTCAGGATCTTCTCTGTGGGTCAGCTGAATGGAGTCGACAACATCAAACCCATCGATGACTCTTCCAAAAACTGTGTGTTTTCCATCCAGATACGACAATGGCCATTTGGCAATGAAAAACTGAGAACCTCCGCTATTCAACTTGCCACCGTTGGCCATGCTCAGCACGTACGCAAAATGATGGCGTCCATTTTCGTGTTCGTCGTAAATTGTATATCCGGGACCACCAAATCCAGTTCCGCTCGGGCAACCTGTCTGCGCCATAAAGTTGGCCAGAACCCGATGAAAAATCAGGCCGTCATAATATCCCTTTTCGACAAGTGAAACAAAGTTCGCGACGGTTCCAGGTGCCTCATCTTCAAACAACTCTGCCGTGATGACACCTTTGGAAGTAGTGATTTTTACCACCGGCAGGTCCTTTGCCTTTTCATTCAATGCCTTTTCAGCATCCTGATTTTTCTTCAGGGTCAACAATTGTTTCTGATATGCGGTCCGATAAACCTCTCCCATTTCATCAATATACGACGGGTGTTCCTGTGAGAATTTCTCAGCCAAATCGAGTCGCCCTGACCCCATCGCCGCGATCCCCAAATTTAGTAGGTAGAACGAATTGTCAGGTTCGATTTTCAAGCCGTGCTCGACCACAGGCAGCAATCGGGTAAACAACGCATTCCGTGCTAAATCTTCGATTGCGAAAAGGGCAAGCTCCTCCAAATCCTTATCAGGTTTATCTGTCGACACGAACAATTTTAAAACCAGGTTTCGCACCTCAACTTGCATTTTTTTTCCAGCGGCAACAGCATCCTCATAGGTTTTCTTGTTTTCCAGATTGTCGACGCGTTCACCGCTGTAAAAATCCGTTTTGCCTTGATTTGCCTTGATCATGATTTCCCGCCACTGCTCGACCAGGTTGTCTAGCTGTTTTCGGGAATCATCAAAGTTAAATGCTTCTTCCTGAGCACGACCAAGTTGAACGAACAAGAATCCCATGGCGAAAACCAGAGCCAGAAGTCGGGGAAGGTGCCGAAACTCAAACATGAATATTTTGTCTTCAAAATTCGTTGAAATTGATTTCACACGACGCTTGTAAGTATGATACCCCAAACGGCAAATCATGTGCACGTCACTCAAAACCCAAATCACGGATAACAAATGGCCCAATCAAAAAAAGGTCGCGATCTGGCCAACTGGAGGCCAACTTCTGGAAAAGGCTCCACCAGCACAAATCTGCGGATCGTGGGTGGACGCTTTCGCGGCCGACAAATCGCCTACTCGGGTGACCAGCGAACCCGACCGATGCGTGATAGCGTTCGCGAAGCGCTATTCAATCTGGTCGGCGGCTGGGTTCCCGGAAAGGCCGTATTTGATTTGTTCGCCGGAACCGGAGCGGTTGGTATCGAAGCACTTAGCCGCGGGGCTAGTCGAGTTTTCCTGAATGAACGCCACTTCCCGACCGCGCGAATCATTCGCGACAACTTGAAATCACTTGAGGAAGAACTGCCCGCTGAGGTCAGCACGTCAGATACATTTTTCTGGTGTCGCCAATTCTTCAAAGATCCAAGTCAGTGGCCCACAGAACCCTGGATGGTTTTCTGCTGCCCTCCGTACGCCTTGTTTCATTCGCGAACCGATGACTTGATGTCAATGCTTCAGGAATTCATCGAACACGCGCCAGAGGGAAGTGTGATCGTTGCCGAAACCGACACTGAGTTCGACTTGGAACAACTTCCGCGCTCAGGCGAATGGCGAATGCGAGAATACGCTCCGGCGCAAATTTGCGTCTGGCGCCCCAATGCTTACGACACCGTCCAACCCGGAACAGACGAAACGGCTAACGAAGATCTGTAAATCACAACACGATCAGACAATTACCGAAATCGAACAATCACATCCTGTCCATCCCGTGAATCAATGTCAAAAATTGAATTGGTTTTCTGGGACAGGATGCACAAGATTGACAAGATGATGCCGAGTTGTAGAACGTTAGCACTCACAATCATGTTCGTCGAGATCTTCATCAAACGCCAATGCCCATTTCCTTCATCAGCATTTGCATGTCGTCCCAGGTTTGTTTTTTCGCGGCAGGGGTTCGCAACAGGTAGGCAGGGTGATAGGTCACGATCACGCGACTGCTGCGGTACCGATGAAACTCCCCTCGCAATCGCCCAATCGAAAGATCCGTTCGCAACAACGACTGAGCCGCAATCCGCCCCAAACAACAAATGAATTCCGGTTGAATGATCTCCAACTGCCGTTCGGCGAACGACCAACAGTTGGCCTGTTCTTGATCGTTTGGATTGCGATTGTTGGGTGGCCGACACTTGATCGTGTTCATGATGTACACGTCATCGCGTGACAACTTGCACGCAGCCATGATGCGATCCAGCAGTTGCCCTGCAGCCCCGACAAATGGCTCGCCTTGTCGGTCTTCGTCGGCTCCCGGTGCCTCGCCGTAGAAACAAAGTCTTGCGTTTGGATTGCCGACTCCAAAAACCGTCTGTTGTCGACTCTTGGCCAGAATATCGCACTTGGTGCAAGCCGCGACTTCCTCGCTCAAGATACTCAACGCGGTTGCGCGATCCGTTAATACGTTTCCGTAGGGACGCTCGTCGACTGGGTTGGGAATCGCAGGCGTCGACGCGAAAGTGCGGGAGCGTTCGGCGACCATTGGCTGCGTTTCCATGGTCGGAGCATTCTGTTCGGTTTCAACAACTCGCGACTCGTCCGGTGCCGTCAGTTGTTGTTCGGCATGCGCGTCCAACAATTCGCCGAGTTGCAACGATTCCGCCTGCTCGCCGGGAGCGGGAAGCCAATCGACACCATGCCACCTCCAACGCTCCAGATGTTGCCGCAGAATATCGGTTAGTTGGTTTTGGTCCATCGTGAACCCAAGCTTTCAAGTGTCTTTCAAACGGGATGGTTGCCATTAAATCGCAAATGTCATTGCTTTTCCAGTACTTTGCCCCTCGACGAATCCAGCTCAAACAACGACGATAGAAGTCGTCCGAATCACGCTATTTCCAAGGTTTTTCCAAGTACCATGTCCGTCGCCAAAGTTGCCATCGTGGGCCGCCCGAATGTGGGCAAATCCAGCATTTTCAACTGGTTGGCCGGGGTCCGGCTGGCCATCGTTGATAATATGGCCGGCGTAACGCGCGACCGAATGACCTACATGCTGCGCGGCAAAGATCACTATTTCGAAATCATCGATACGGGTGGCATTGGTATTAACGACGTCGATGATCTCGATCAGGAAATCGAAGACCAGATCCAACAAGGCATCCAGCTGGCCGACTTGCTGATGTTTGTAGTTGATGCCAAGGAAGGGATGACGAATCTGGACGAAACCGTCGCTCGACGATTGCGCGCATTGAATAAACCTGTGATCCTGGTCGCCAATAAATGTGACGGAGAAAATTGGGAACTCTCTGCACAGGAATTCACTCGCTTTGGACTGGGTACGCCAATTGTAGTCAGCGCTAAAAACAACCGTCGCAAAGACGGCTTGCTAGAAGCGATCGAGGAAAACATTCCCGACACACTGATTGCTGACTCTGCCGACCTCGACAACCCCGACATGAAAATTGCGGTTGTCGGTCGTCGCAACGTTGGCAAAAGCACGTTCATCAACACGCTTGTCAACAGTCCTCGCATGATCGTGAGTGAGGTTGCCGGAACGACGCGCGACAGCATCGACGTTCGATTCGAGGTCGACGGTCGTGCCATGGTTGCGATCGACACGCCTGGCTTGAAACGTGGCAAGAGCATTCGCAGCGATATTGATTTCTACAGTGACCATCGCGCCCATCGCAGCATTCGGCACGCCGATGTGGTATTGATGTTCTTTGACTGCGGCCAACGCGTGAGCAAGGTCGACAAACAGCTTTGCAATTACATCGAAGACAACTACAAGCCCTGCATTTTCGTCGTCAATAAATGGGACAAGATGGCAGAGCATATGCCTACGGAAAAATGGGGTAATTACCTTCGCGAACAATTCGCAACGATGAACTATGTCCCAATTGCCTTCATCACGGGCAAGGACGGCCGCAATGTCAAAAAATTACTCGACCACGCGCGCATGTTGTTCCGACAATCGCGCGAGCGTGTCACCACGGGCGAACTGAACCGCCTGATCAAAATGGCGATTGAGCGTCAAGCTCCTCCCATGGCCGGTACGCGTCGTCCCAAAATATATTTCGCGACGCAAATCGACACCCAACCACCGACGATCGTAATCAAGTGCAACGATCCTGAGATCTTTCCGAAGTCGTATCAGCGATATCTCTTGAATTCTCTGCGTGACGGTTTGAAATTTGGCGAGATTCCAATTCGCGTGATTTTTGAAAAACGTGCTCAGACTCCCGAAGAATCTCGCCATGACAAGGTCAAGGATCTGGGAATGGCCAGACATGAGTTGGAAAATCCAAAAACCAAATCGATCGACAACGAATTTGATAACTAACGCTTTCTGGGGGAACGGGTGAGCGAATCAGCAACCGCCAAAACACAAGACACTGTTGAAACCATGCGCTGGATCGGGAACTGGAATGGCTCCCTGAAAATGATCGATCAGACTCGGTTGCCACAGGAACTAGTCGAACTTGATTGCAACGATGTCGAAACGGTTTGGGAAGCGATCAAACAATTGCGAGTTCGCGGGGCGCCTGCGATTGGAATTGCCGCGGGTTACGGCGTTGTCCTCGCGGCTGCCAACCAATTCAAATTGGAAAAACAACTCACTGAACTTGATCTCTTGAAGTCGTGTGAATACCTGGCGACCAGTCGGCCGACCGCCGTCAATTTGTTTTGGGCTTTGGATCGCATGCGTGCCAGGATCAAGTCCATTGCGGGAGATTTGGAATCCAATACCGAGGATGCAATCGCCGCGCTGCTCGACGAGGCGAGGGCGATACACGACGAAGACCGCGCGATGTGCCGCGCAATCGGACGAAATGGGGTACCACTGTTGGCCGGAGTCCGCGGCGTACTGACTCATTGCAATGCCGGAGGACTAGCAACCGCCGAATACGGCACAGCATTGAGCATCTTCTTTACGGCACAAGACCAGGGGCAAGAATTGCACGTCTATGCCGATGAGACCAGGCCGCTGCTCCAAGGTGCACGTCTGACCGCTTGGGAATTGCAACAGCGAGGAATCCAAACGACCTTGATCTGCGATTCGATGGCGGCTCAGGTCATGAAAGAGGGTCGTGTCCAAGCTGTGGTCACCGGCGCCGACCGAATCGCCGCCAACGGAGACTCGGCGAACAAGATTGGAACCTATGGCGTTGCGTTATTGGCGAAGGCCCACCAGATACCGTTTTACATCGCTGCCCCAAGTAGCACATTCGATCTATCCATTGAAAATGGCGACCAGATCCCAATCGAAGAACGTTCTGCCGAGGAAATCACTCATGGCTTTGGCCGGCAAACGGCCCCTGACGGCATCGACGTTTACAATCCGGCATTCGATGTCACACCGGCTGAGTTGATCGCTGGAATCGTCACTGAGTTTGGTGTCATTCGCCCCGTAACGACTGAAAATGTTCGCCAGCATTTCGAATCGCATGCAGCCGAATAAAACAAAATAACCTGCCTAGGAAACCTGAAGACCACTCGGAAAGCAACACCACGTTGCTTATCCCATAGCTCCCAGGCAGGTTATTTAGTTTTTGTACTAGTAGGCATGGGCACTCTTGCCCGTCGTACGTGGGCATGGGCACTCTTGCCCGTTATCTGCTATTTCGATTCGCCGTTCCTTGTTCGATCTTAGTAACAACTTTCGGCTCACCCGACATTTCAAAAATCAAACATCCAATATCTCAATCACCCGAATTCAATTTGCCCATGAATTGGACTAGAGCGTGAACGCCAAAAAAAGAGCGAGCCCGATACCGAAGGCGGAATTTGATTGAGTGTTCCCAATCGTCAGTTTCGCTCTACCTCGTTCCAGGAGTAGATCTCACCTTTCAAGCACACCAGATGAACTGGTTGGCAGGTTCGGGCAGGTTGCCGTTCTTCGGGAACGAATAACCTGCTGTTACCGAGCCCGCTCGCTGAACATTATAGAAGTGTGCTGGTTCGACAATTGAAAACGAGCGTCAACGCACAAGAAACACGGCAAACCTATCGTCCAGTGTCGATACATCAATACTGGACACCTGAAAACGTTCCCATTTTCGGCGATTACTTTTTTCCTTGACGACGTTTTTCCTGAAAGAAATGGGTCAACAACATTCCGCATTCGTCGGCGAACAAGCCGCCGCTGATCTCCGCTCGATGATTCAAACGACTGTCTGATAGCAATTCGTACATCGATTGGACGCCACCTGCTTTCGGATCAGAGGCACCAAAAACCACCTTGGGAATTCGCGACTGAATGATGGCACCCGCGCACATGATGCAAGGTTCAAGGGTGACATACATCGTGCAATGCTCCAAACGCCAGTCGTCGATCGCTTGGGTCGCTTGGGTGATCGCCAGAATTTCAGCGTGAGCCGTTGGGTCTTTGAGTTGCTCCCGCTGGTTGTGAGCGGAAGCGATAACACGCGAACCCAGCACAATGACAGCCCCAACGGGAACTTCATCTTCTTCCAACGCCTGTTTTGCCTCCTCGATCGCCTTCCGCATATAGAAGTCGTCGGGCAGGGGATCAAGTTCGTCGAGATCCGATTCGTGAATCACGGCCGCCCTCCATCGCGGTCGGTCTTCACCGCCCCCCCGTCGCTTTTCACTGTCTCTGCGGTCAAACGAGTCAACTCAATGTTGCGTATCGCAGCTTTAGTTTGAAACGAACAGATGCCCAGCGGGCGATTCAAGCGTACTTCGTTTCGAACCGTCAATTTTCGCCCGGCTACATTCACGTTGACATATTGCTCATCGTCGATCCAACATTGGATTGTTTCTCCTTCAACCCGTACGCGGATTTTGTACCAGGTGTCGGCCTTGAACGCTCCATGTTTCATCGTCTCATTTCGGGCGGCATCGCTTTCATCAATGGAGGAAATCCCAACGACAGTACCGGCCCAGCCACCGACAACAAACGAACAATGCGAATCGTTGACTGGAAACGTCAGGCAACAAAAGAAATCGACCCCGTCAATTTTTTTTGTCTCCAGTGAAATTTCATAATTATCAACCGGCAAGTCCTTGAGCGTTGATGTGATTCCCGTGAGCGGATCGCCGGGGTTCAAGACAATGGCACCGTCCTCGACGGCCACATCGCCGTCGCCACCAAAGACGACAACCTCCCAACCTCCAAAGATTCGCCATCGAACAGCTGTGTTGCCGGCGTTTTCGACGTATCAGGCCCGGTGGTTGCAGCGTCGTTCTCTTGCGCAAACAAAGGCCCACAGAGAAGCGCGATGATCCACAAGCCAATGTAGACGTTTCGATATTTAGAAATCCGACGATGCCAAAATAGGTGCCGACTCATGACCAAGTTGCTCTTTTCGAATGAAACCGATTTCGATTTGCAGAATGTCAATTCGAAACGTCATGTTACCAGACCAGGTGGCTGATTGCAGTGTTTCGCACCCCAGGAAAGGTTGGCGCATACAAAAAGCCTCCAAGGAGAGAGGAGGCTGGGATCTGTTTTTTCGAAAGTTTATTTTGACAGGAAGTTCAGCCAGCCCTTTTTTTCTTTCTTGTCGCCAGCAACATTTTCAGTCGATTCGGCAGCAGTACTGACGTTACACAACTTGTCGGCCAACTCGTTGATCGACGCCGTGATTGATGCCCGAGGAGCACTGGTCAACAGCGGTACCCCGTTGTTTCGACATTCGGCAATCACACTGTAGTTGTTGGGGATTTTCCAGAAGACTTCACGGTTGATGGTCTCTTCCGCATTGGTGTAACTGATTTGCGATTTGTCGAGACCCGCACGATTCACCACAATCTTGACTTTGTCGCTCACGCCTTCGTGATTCTCAAGTGAAGTGAGAATACGGACAACGTTTCGCAAACACGGCAGGTCCAATTGTGTCAGCATCAGGATATGATCTGACATCTGCATTGCCACCATGTCTAAACGATTGAATGACTTTGACAAATCAATTACGAGGTGCGAAAACGACGCCTTGAGGAGCCCCATCACGCGACGAAATTCTTCCGTTGAAATGGAATTCATGTCCTCCAGATGAATCGGACGTGGCAGCAGGTACACGCCCGAGTCGTGCTTGGTCAAAGACTTCCGCAACATCGCCAAATCCAGCCGTGAAATATTCTCGGCAACATCCAGCAACGTGTAGTCAGGAATCGTGTCAAGGAACACGTCCGCATCACCCAGCGAAAGATCCAAGTCGACCAATACAACGTTGTTCTCTGGATTCCGCGCAATCGCACAGGCAAGATTCACGGCAACCGATGTACACCCAACCCCGCCCGATGCTCCCGTAATGGAAATGGTTGCTCCTGACTTGGCTCGCCCCATTCCGGTCGTTGCCTGAGTCACCCGCTCCATTGCCAACATCAACTCATCAATCTGAACTGGAGAGTTGACAAACTCGCCGGCACCAGATCGCATCGCTTTGAGAATCAACTGCCCGTCACTTCGCGAGCTGACAGCGATAACGCCGCAACCAGGATTTGAGCTTTTGACACTGGCGATCAGTTGAAGCGCTTTGATTTCATCTTCATCCAAGTCGATGATGACTGCATTGGGTGACGTTTGCTCGACGATTTCCATGAAGAATTCGTATCGAGAGCAATCCGCTTCCAGCCAAACACGATCCATTCCGACGAGATACTTCTTCAAGTTCTCTCGACTTCTTTCATTCGGATCGCAAATTGAAATACGAATCGTGTCTGACATCATTACACCCTGATGAAGTTTTGCATGAGCGGGAATTGGTCGGCCCGATTCGAGAACTCAATGGGTCCCGAATCGCGACCGCAGTCCTTAGCGACGAACTCCGTTGACGTTGTTTTGACCGTAACGTTGCCGGCTGGTTTGTGCCTGAGTAGGGTAACCGTAGCCGCTGTTGGAATTCACCTGATTTGGTTGTCGAAATTCACTTGGTCGGAAATAGCTGCTTTCCTGAACAGGAATCGTTCTCTGGAAATCCCCCCCGTTTGTTGACGGTGTGTTGTTGGGATAGCCAAATCCAACAGGCTCGGAGCCAATTGTCGACGGTGCAGACTCAAATCCCTGCTCAATAACGGTTCCCATCGGAACAACTGGCGAAACCATGCCAGCGGACGAAATGGGGGTATCCGATGAACAGTTGTCTCCTGGACATCGTGGCACCTCAATGTATCCATTGAAATATAGCTCACGATTTGATGGAGTAGTCGTTTGACGACCTGGCATCATGGCGTCCGGATAGGCACCGGCTTCAACTGGGCTAACCAATCGAGGAGTCAGAATAAATACCAGTTCCGTTTCGTTTTCTTCCTGACGTGTGTTGCGGAACAAGGCTCCCCAACCAGCTTTGTTAATTGCTCCGGGAGCACCTTTCAGTTCAGCTTCAACTTTTTCACGGTAGTCACCTGCCAACGCCAGTGTCTGACCCGATCGAATGGGCACGCTGGTGTTAACGCGACGAACACGGAACCCTGGAACGCCAGTTCCGGCGCTCAAGTCATTTGCGACTTCAGAAATTTCAGCGCGAACTTCCAAAGTCAATTCGCCTTCACCATGAACCAGGGGAACGATATCCAACTTGGTACCAAAGGGACGGAATTGAATTGAGTTGTTACCAAAGCCACTGCTCACCTGGAACGGAATCTCGCCTCCCGACAAAAACTCTGCCGCTCGGCCGTTTTGCGCTGTGATCACCGGGCTTGCCATCAGCTTGGCGACATTTCGCTTCTCGAGCAAGTTTACAAACGCGTTCAAGTTGGTTGAGTCACTGACGACACCAAAGCGAGCGTTTGCGTTTTGCCCGGTCGTATCCGCCAGCGAAGAAATGACATCCGAGAAACCGGAAACGATATTGAAGTCCGCTCCCGCGACGGACCAGTCGACGCCCATGTTTCGCAATTTCGTACGCGAGACTTCATAGATTCGCACTTCGGTGGCAACAGTCTGTGCACCGTCTACCTGCAAGCGATTGATGACGTTGACTGGCACAAAGTCTTTGGCAACCGCCATTACCATGTCAACATCCTGGCTGCGTGCAACCGTTCCACCAATCAAAACGCCTTGTTGCAGCGGATGAACGCGAATGCTTGACGCAGGAAAATGTCGCTTCAAGGCCATTTCCAGTTTTCGAACGTCCATCACGACGTTTACGGAAATCACGCGAGTGTTTTCATCGGGATCCGCAACGGTAAGAGACGCGATCCCGGGCTTCAATCCCGTAATCACGATTTCGTTCGCGGCGACCGGAGTTGCTCGCAGGATTTCAGGGCTGTCGATCAGCAGGTGAGGCACCTTGTGATCGAACCGGATGCTGCGACTGGTTCCAGTCGTCAGATCAATATTCTCACTAGCCGCTTCGACTGCATAACCCATGGTTTCTGAGGGCAGGTCAAAGTCCTGTACCGGCATGGCGCGCCGGCTTTTGGCAAGTTCAATACACACAGGCCGATGCCAACCAAGGTTGACAGAAATAAACGCGTACTCATCCGTGATTTCCTTCGCGTAATTGGGTTCGAAACGTGCTCGAACAACTCTCCTTGTTGCTGCACTCAACCTGTCAAGTGATCCCCTACCGACAGGTCAAATGTTGGAATTCGAAATGAACTCCAATTTGATCGCTTCGTTGTTCCCTCAAATCCCTGCAGTTTGGAGTTGAAGAAAGGCGTGAAGTGAATCAAATGTTTCGTTTAAAAATCGCCTTGCGTCGGTGGCGGCGAATCCAATTCAGGTTCACCAAACTCAAACTCACCGAATGCATTCGCTTTGTTGGCATCGCCTTTCGACGATCCCTCAACTTCCGGTTCAACCAGATCCCCCTGGCTGTTGAAGCTGAATTTTGTCTTCTGGTTTCCTTCCCAAACTTCCATTACGAACGGTTCGTTTTTGTTTTGGGAAGTGGTGCTTGAGAGCATTTTGCTCAACAAGCCACCTTCGGAATGATTGTTTTCGTCAGAACCAAAATCGTTCGCAGCCGTTTGCGCTTCGGCAGCTGCGTCTCCAAACAAGAATGATGGCAGCGGATCTGGCTCGGCGTCATCATCTTCGAATTGTGAGCAAAGCATCAGACGAAGTTTTCCGACCGACTGGACCAAGGCCAACTGCTCGGCCTGTTTTTGGTTGACGACAACACCGACGATTGAATTTTGTTTCGCACCGGCAGCTTCACGCGGACCTTCTGCCGAAGTGGTTTCGTTGACCGAATAAACCTGAATCTTTTTCAGGAACGTCGCCGAATAGGTTGTCGTCTTCAGGCCTTCCTTCTTTTCAAAAATCCCAATGACATCGACGTAGTCACCAGGCTTCATCAGACCATTCATCACGTCATCAGGGTTAACCTTGATCGAAATCA
Organism: Pirellulaceae bacterium; assembly: GCA_041399045.1. GTDB lineage: Bacteria > Planctomycetota > Planctomycetia > Pirellulales > Pirellulaceae > BJ22. Next base: position 387,828 of record JAWKTO010000006.1, read on the forward strand.
GGCGTTGGCCTTTCTTGATCGCGATCATTCCGCTGTCATTCTTGTCGATCATGTCACTGAGCGTCAGCGGCGCACCCTTGACGATGCTGCGCACGGCAACCTTATTGCTCAGTTCCTCAATCGTGCGAACATTGTTGTCCTTGATGATGTTCACCGGCCATTCTTCGACGGAGAACAACTCTTCTGTCAACTCCGTGTTGATGTCGATGTGATCGACGGCCACTAAAACGGGCCCCGTTCTGATTCCATTGCCGGAACCCCCGCTACGCCCCAGCACCTGGCTGATGCCGATGGCGGCAACCAGACCAAATCCCAAGGATACAAACATCAAAATGAGAGACTTTGATTTCATGGCGGTATTCCATTCGTCGTTTTTTGGCAGGCAACTATTTCTCGCCTGCATTGTGGAGTGTGAGGCCCTGAATTCGTCAGACCAGATACGAAATCCGGACCTGAAATCTCAGGACTCTCTGTTGATATTCGGATCGTGACTATTACATCGCGAATAAACTTGATGACCAAGGAAGAATTCGAAAAACCACTACAAGCCGTATCAACCGTAATAAGTGCACAACCCGCGCGGGAACTTCTACCCAATCATCAAAGTCTGACATCCAACAAAAAAAGGGCGGGAGCCAATGTCCCGCCCTTATTGTTTTTAATGTTAAGCAGTAGCGAAAACTCTGAATGTGCCGATTGAGGTCACATGCCAAGCTCTGCTCCTTATACCAGCATTCCCATCCAGGCAAAATATGTAACCGTGCCAATGGCGATGGGAATTCCGTAGGGCAGCAGTCGCATCGAAGTCTTGCGCTCTGCCGCGATTTGTGAAAGTGTCTCTGGATTTCGCACAGTAATGATTTCGTTGAAGATATACATGAACTGATTCCAGTGCTTGCGGCCCTGTTTGGCCCAGACAATCATACCGATCGACAGCAGCGCTCCGGCAACCGCCGAAACACAAAATGCGTAAAACGTATCGGTGCAGTAGATCCAGGCTCCGATACCGGCCATCATCTTCACGTCACCAGCTCCCATCCCACCAATGGAATAGGCAGGCAACAATGTGGCCAACCCGACCGCAGTACCAGCAAGGCTCCAGCCCAAACCGACATACCAGCCCTGACCACCCATTTGGTAGGCGATCATACTGTAGATCCAACCGGCAATGATCATTGGATAAGTGATTTTGTTGGGAACGCGCAGCTCTTTGCCGTCAATGTATGCTGCAATAATTACGAACAGGGTTACGAACCAATAAGGCCAGTTCTCAACTATTCCGTTCATCAAGCCGGACATGGTGTGCTCTCTCTTTTGTGTCGTGTGTGTTGAATGGGGAGCGATTCGCAGTTGTCAAAGAGGAACAACTAAAACCGCAACGTCAAAACGTAGCTCAAAACGGCGCTGACGATGCCAAAAAAGCAGATTATCAGCTGGAAAGTACTTTCCAGAGAATCGGTTGGGATTACGTGCCAAATCATTTGGAAATCCTCAATGTTATTCCGACCGCGTACCTGCTCAAACGCAACAAAGCCCGCCTGTCGGAACTATCTCACGACGAAGCGGGCTGTTGTTCGTTTGTCCGTCTATGCTCTCGGGAATGAGAGCCGAAGACTAGTTACCCAAAGCGGTAGCAGCTTCGCCGAACTTAGTCGCAGCGTTAGTTCCGATCGATTGAATCGCTGTCAAGCAGACGATAACAATCAGAGCCAACATGATGGCGTACTCAACAGCTGTTGGGCCATCTTCCGACTTCAAAAATCGTTGTACTTTAGAAACAAAATTCTTCATTGCATTCCTCCGACGGAAAAAATTTCGGACCAACACTGATCCGAAGAACCAAATGGTGCCTCGCGTCATAAACAGTGACCTGCGATGACGCGAAAGCATCAAACGTACGATTATCTTGGGTTTCGCAACCATCGATGAAGAAAGTTGCAAAGGCAAGACTTGTTGTTCGCAGATCAAATCCAATTGCATCCGTTTCCAGATCGCAACCAGCTGCTCACTATTCGGTGAGTCACTGAAACTTAAGACGTAAACGAGGAGTGTCAAACTATTCCGATTAGAGAATCAGGAATTTGTGAGTAATATTTGCCAGCGAGGCAAACGCGCGTTGGGTTGTATCGTTTGTACAACTTAAGCGTCAAATCAAACCGCTTGTTCATTCAAATTCCGAACAGACGTTACGACCCGAACAGGACGAATGCGGTGTTGGGCCGATGTCAGTTGGTGACGGGGCCAGGCGAATGTCGCAATCGCTGGCGGCGATACTTTCGCCCCGGAAAATAAAAGCAGGCGGAACAGACGACCCCAAAAATCGTCAATGCAAAATCGGGCGCCGCTGCCATGAGCACTGCCGTGACCATCAACACAGCTGTCTGAACATAAAAGATGCCAGACAGCATCCCGGCCTTAACGAGAAACGTCATCGCTGCGACCAGACTGAGAATCGGTGCCAGACTTAGAAGCGGCAGGCCCAGATAGCCTTCGAATGGAAACAACAATACGACACCCAACACATTCGCCGCCCAAACATGAGCAATCTGTCGCTCGAGGAACGTCACCGGCCCACGCCGCCGTCTCAGGTACCAAAACATTCCGGCCCAAGCCGCCAACCCGACTCCCCACATCAACTCGTAATAGACCCGCGTCGTGACACCAACCCAGAACATGATGTTCGTCAACAGGCAGGCAACCAGTACCACGAGACTATGCCACATCCACAACTCACCCCAGTTCTCAAGGATAGAAGCGTTGTGGGTTTCGCGAAAAAGCCCCGTGAGGACTTGGCCAAATCGCCCTTCCTGCGCTGAGATCTGTTCATTTTTCAGAAAGCGTGCGAGGTCGTCGCCAAGCTCCGCTGCCGTCGAGTACCGTAAGTCCTGCGGTTTTTGCAGGCATCGGAGCGTTATCATTTCCAATCGCTTGTCGGCACGTCGATTCAACGCCCGGGGCGGAATTGGATCCTGTTCCAACACCATCAAGACCGTGTCAACCGGCGTATCCGCCATGAACGGAGCGCGTCCGGTCAACATGTGGTAGAGAATCGCGCCAATGCTATAGACCTCACTGGCAGAACTGACCTGTCCGCGCGCCCCCGCCGCCTGCTCGGGCGCCATGTAACTGGGGGTTCCGATTACCGCTCCCGTTTTCGTCAGACTGACTCCATCCCGAACCGATTTGGCCAAACCAAAATCGCAGATGTAAGGCGTATCGTCTTCGTCCAGCATGATGTTTGACGGTTTCAAGTCGCGATGTAGTACACCTTTTTCGTTTGCGTGGTGAATGCCTTCGCAAATGCGCATTGCAATCATTGCGGCTCGCTCGGAAGGAATCGGTCCCTTTGCCAATACCTGAGCGAGTGTCTGTCCCTCGATGAATTTCATACAGAAGAACGGGCGCCCCTGATGCGAACCGATTTCGTAAATGGGGACGATGTAGGGATGATCCAGCCCCGAGGCAGCCTCAGCCTCCGCTTCAAAACGCATGCGATCGAGCTTCGAGGCAAACTCGCCTTTCAGCATGATTTTGATGGCAACAGCAGCGCCGTCATCCATTCGCGTCGCGCGATAAACGATTCCCATTCCACCGCGGCCAATCTCTTCGTCCAAACGAAATTCGTTTAGCTCGTACGGCAGCGGCAACGACAACGCCACATGCTCGGTCGTCGGCGGCAAAAAGGCCCTTTGCTCCGCACCCACACCGTCAGTCAACATCAATGTCCCCCACAGGTCGCGAAGGTCATCTTCAAACTCAGGATGCAAGCGGCACGTTTCCTCCAAATCGATCGCTTCGCCTGCCGAAAGCCGGTCGGTCAATTCTGAAAAAAGAACGGCAAGTCGTTCCTCATGCTGATCGACTTCTGCAGAATTCTCATCCTGCAAGGGACTCCGGTTCGGCTCATTCGATTTGTGATTCATCGGTGCAGTCCGAATGTTCTGCCGTTTCAAATTTTGGCGTTTGCAAACGACGAACTAACGTCAGTCGTCACTCGATCCATCCTGTAAGATTGCCTTGAGTCGCCGCAGAGCCCTTAGGTAACGCATACTTGCCGCCGGTTCCGACAACTCCAACGCCTGAGCGACCTCCTGGTTGGTCAAATGCTCGTAATGTCGCATGGCAATGATCTCGCAATCTTTTTCATCCAGTTGAGTGATTGCCTCCTCGACCTTGCGGGCCATTTCCTTTTGAAGAGCCTTTTCGGCGGGCGTCATCTGATTGTCGTTGAGCAATGCCGCCAATTGCACCGACGATTTATCGTTGGCTGGTGCGGCAATCGCCTGCTCTCGATCGACACTGCGACGTGCCGAACCCCGATGCCGCCTATGCGCATCGATGATTCGGTCTTTGGCAATCTGCCGCAGCCAAAGCCGAAACGTCATTACGGGATTAGCAATGTAATCCTGTAACCGCCGATTGGCTTCCACCAATACATCCTGCACGACATCGCTGACGTCGACCCGGCGTTGGATCTTTTGATCCAACCGCATGCGGATCAAATGCCGCAACGCATCGCGGTGCCGATCCATTAACAGATTGACGGCGTGATCATCGCCGCCTTGGGCTTTTGCGAGTAACTCTTGCGTTTTTTCCTGTTCTGGCCACATGCCACGATTCTACCTTGAAGCCCTTCAGCTGTCGCGTCCAACACCTGTTTTATTTTTGCAGTCCAAGCCAACTCTCGACTACTAACACATTCCGCATTTACACGTTATACATAGGTCATCGACAAATCACCTCATGAATACCTTCGACTTGAGAAACCAAATGTATTGCCCCAAATGCAAAGCACCGTTTGAAGCAGGCGAAGCTCAATGCCCAGAATGCCATTTCGATTTGACTTCGCTCAACAACGCGCAGAACCCGTACTCGAGCCCGCTCCAGCAGGACCAGCCTCAGTATCCCAACGCATCTACCTCATCGGAGGGCGACGCAACGGGAGGTTTGATCCCTTACAAGAATCCCAAAGCTCTCATCGCATACTACCTGGGCATCGCCAGCGGTTTACCTTTGATTGGTTTGCCGCTTGGCATGACCGCGTTTGTACTTGGAATTCTTGGACTTAAGGATCGCAAGAAAAATCCAGTGATCAAGGGCAGCGCACACGCATGGGTTGGAATCGGCTGCGGAGGACTCTTTACACTTTTATGGGGCGCCCTAATCGTCTCGATGCTAATTGGTTTACTCGCAGCCAGCCGATGACAAGATGAAAATTTGAAGAGAAACCGCTACTCGATGATCGAGCCAACGGACACCAAACCCTTGAGTGTCCGAACGATCAATTGGTTGTCGACAACTGCGGGCGTAGCCATGATCGCGCTCCCCAAATCGTTTTCGGCTAAAACTTCAAACCTATCGGACGCCGGGAGCCAGTAAGCGACTCCGTCGTCATTGCAAAACAAAAGACGCTCTCCGATCAACACCGGCGAAGACGCAAAATTACCTTTCAAACGCTCGCGGTAGATCTCGCTTCCGTCTTCGGTCTTTAGGCATGTGACAATTCCCTGGTCACTTACCATGTAAATGCGATCCTTCACCAGAATCGGCGAGGGAATCGTTGGCACATTTCGCACGTACTCCCAGACCTTCTTTGGCGTACCGCGTTCGCTCAAATCCCAGGCAATGAGTCGCGGCTTCATGAATCCGCTACTGACATACAATTTCTGACCGTCGTAGATCGGGCGGGGAACATTCGAAAATCCCAGGTCGCCATACGGAACCTTCCAACGCTCCTGACCATCCTCGGGTGAATAGCCATAGACCCAGTTTGCACCGGCGCTGACCAACTCCATGTCACCGTTGCGTTCGATCAAAATGGGTGTTGAAAATGCTTTTTGCATCATTCCATTTTCATGCAGTTCGCCACTTCGATTCGTCCGCCAATTGACGCTGCCAGTATCTCCGTCGAGCGAAACGACAAACTGCCGATCAGTTCCATCGCAATTCACGATCACCGCGTCACCAAAACGAATCGGCGAAGATCCGGGACCTGTTTCGTGATCAAACACCAATTCTTCGTTCTTCCAAATCACGCTTCCCGATTTCCGATCAATTGCCGCTGTACCCATGGTTCCAAAACTGCAAATCACGCGATCATCGCAGACAACCGGGGTTGGTGAGGCAAAACTATTGCGAGTGTGGAGGACTGGTGGCGTTTCAACATCAAACAGATCGATTGTGAATCGCAATGAGCCCGTCATGCGATCCAAACACAATGCCTTGAGTTGAACACGTTCATGCACCTGACCACCGTTAGCGACGGCTTTGGTTTCGGAAGTGGCTTCAACGGCGGTTGTCAGCCAGATCTCATCATCGACAATGACAGGCGATGACCATCCACGACCTGGCAAATCAGTTTCCCAATTGATTTCCTTGGGGGACCATTCAAGTGGAATGCGGGATTCCGGTGCCAAGCCAAGTCCGCCGGCACCGCGAAACTCTTGCCACATTCCCTGACTGGCATCGGTGCGGTCTTGAGAAAAAGCGGTGAACGGAACGAACGTTGCAACAAAAAGGACAGGAATAAAAAGTAATCGCATTGACCAGGCTCGCATTCGTTGGAACTTGTTTGCTGTCGATTGTATCTCAAACTTCTGCTGGACGGGCAGCCAAGTCTGACTCAACTCGCCATCGTTGGATTGGAAAATCGAGACGGTCGATAAATGTTTGCGATCCGTATATCAGGCGCGTTGATAGCCCACCATTCCTGCGGTGACGTGGCGGGCAGAAATTTCTGCTTGGACTTCTCGACACGAGCCAACCCAACACGAATTCGTTTTGCGACCATGGAACTGGTGATTAACTCATGATCGCTCATTCCCAACTGATGCAAGAGCTGAACGGTTGTCTCGTTCACAACCGCGCGAACAGTTGGCTCATCTAAACTCAAGAAATATCCGAGCCGCACACGAAAGGGCAGGCCTCTCAGAAAATCCTCAAGACGCTGATCATGAGACGGAAGTGGGTGCCGCTCAGCACCAATCATGGAAACCGCGATTCGCGGCAGCACGTTGTCGGACCGTTGCCCATCACGAATCGTCTCGGCCAACGCCAACAACACTCGACCCGGGTTTTCTCGAAAGTGCTTTGAGATCTCGAACGCCGATAGCTGTCTGCCAGCAATTTCATATTCGATACCGTCTCGGTCCATTTGATCCTGCAACTGCAGAAACGTACTTTGAAAATGGCAGAACAAAACGACCATTTCATTCGCCAAAAGTCTCCGTTTTGCTGCGGCAATCAACTGCTCACGTTTAGTTTTCTCGGTGACCGCATACGAATCCTTGTAGTATTCAAAATTCAACTTGGGCCGAAGCCACGCTGAAAACACTTTGCGCATTTTGATCGCACCTTGGTACTTGAAAACGAGCACGGAAACCATTCTACACGAGCCCACGCATGACATTGTTGTTATGGAGCATGACACAGCGTCACACAGCGCAAAGCTTCCGGTTGTGGTGCCGTTTGACGCAAAGCTAATCGGATGCCGGACTCGAAATTGGTACGTGGCGATCAACCATCTGGTTCCGCTGCACTTGCAAAGGGAAATGTCTGCAAGCATTTTGGCCAACAAATCAGTAATCGGCTACTATCGCCAACGCGTCGCACCGTCGTGTAATTCAGACGTCTGCTGAGCTGGCGAATTTTGCGGCGAGGACTGCCGAAAACGTAGGGGGGAAGTTAATTGCTCGGTGACGAATGAACCAGAGGCCGAACGGAATTGTTGAACAGCTTGGCGATCGTCACCATTGTTGCTCATTTGTTGAGCGTACCAGCTGTTTGTGTTGTTCTGGGCGGCGGAAGGACTTGAAGGCAACACCGCAAACTGAGTCCTGGATTCTTGCGAAAATCCAGCCAGGCGCACTGTCCCTGCGGAAGATTCTGCTGCTCCTGATTCAAGCTTCACAAAACGGTTTCGATGGACGGCGTTTGCAGCTACGGCTAAATTCAAATCCGGACTGCCGCTCTGTACCCAGGTTTGCCAAGTCACCGACAGTTCTGACAAATCCTCGTAGCCATAGAATTGTTGGGTGAATTGATCCCAGGTGTCGGTGTCATGAGGATGTTTCATGGCCTGAAGCGATGCATCGACATAACGAACGAAATGGGCGCGTCCGTGTTGTTGAATCAGAAAGCGAGCGATGGAGTAACTTTGTGCGTACAGTGGCAACATTTCTTCCGGATATTGCATCATCACGAACAATCGATTCAGCGGAATCCCCCTGGAAGGTCGTGCCGTCAAAAATTCGATTAACAACTTTTGGATCTTGGCCAACTCCGCAGGATGTTCCACTGTCGTACAGGCTCCTTCATCTGCCCAACGGGGCAGGGCGCGTCCAAAATGCGTTGCGAAGATTGTGTGAGTAATTTCATGAGGCAACACCGCATCCAGCAACCGATCTGGCGGTCCGAAAATTTTCATCGACCACTGTGTCGGTTGCCGAGCATCAGGTGGACCATCAAACAAGAATGAAGTCTCGCCACCTGAGTGTGGACCGATTTCAACCTGGATCGGACATTTGTCCTGCCAAGTCGGCAGTTCATGCTCCAACCACTCGACTGCTAGGGACTTGCGAAACTGTTCCGCCTGATGAGCAACTTGCTTGGCCAGGTTGGCATCAGCAGCGCGCACGATAAAGTTTTCGGTTTCGACTTGGTAGACGGGTGCCGGAGTTGAATCGGATGCGGGCCGAGGAGAATTAGAGTAGTGAGTTGTATTCAACTGCACCGGACGCACTTGATTGATCGGTTGCATTTGTCCGATCGCGGCATTCCATGGGCAGATCAACAGAGCTAATCCTGTACCGAACGCCAATTGCAAATAAAACCATGGCGCACGTCGCCGTCGCTGAGCATCCATGCTCGTTCTCCCGTTTCGAATTCCGTTTCGTCAGGGTCAAACTAAAATCAAAGGCTTGAAGTCATCCCGGCTCCAACCCCTTTTGCTTCCAACAAAACCTCGTGATACGTGCCCCAATCCGATTGGGTTCATTGTCCTCACGAAAGTTGTTTTCATAGGCTAAACCAAGACGCAAATTATCCACAGCCCAAAACGTCGACTTGTTTCGATTGCCGCAAGCAAACCGCGCAAACATCAGTTGCTAGCATTCCAGTTGCAATCAAATTCGAACTAAGAATAGCCACTTGAAAAACAACGTTGATCTTGAGAAACACCAGCGGGTGAACGATGCGCATTCCCGGTTCGGAACGCGATATCCTTACTTTGAGGCGTCGGCTTCTTTTGAAGGTTTAGGAGCCGCGCGATTGGAAAAACGAACGTCGCACGCCCCTTCGCATTCTTGCCCAGTTACTTTGTTCCAACGATATCGTTGTCTCGCAATTTGGCGATAGCACCACGACCAGACGGGCAACATGAATGGAAAATTCAAGACCGGTGCCAGTGGCCAAAGTCGCGGTAGCTTCGTTGTCAAAAACCGAAAACCGTCGGCGCCGCGATATTGATGCTTGCCATGGTCAATGACATACATCTCTTCCATCAACTGCTCGTGGGTCAGCTCGGGAAACCACTCGGAAACGCGAGGATCATGGAGCGAAAGAAACCGCAATCGGCCTTTCCCATCCCACCGATGAAGCCGCAACACCTGCCGCGAACAGAACTGGCAGTGTCCATCAAAGATCACAAGAATCGAGTCGTCAGCCTGACCGGGGGCAGGCAACAACTCTGCTTGATTGATATCCGCCTCGACCATCTTATGCCTGGGATTCCTTTCGGCCCCAGATCCCTCGACCATTAATACCAATACTTCATCGATTTCGCGATTGAACTAATCGTAACCTTTAATCGAACGTTTTCAGGCTATTTCCTGACCGCCAGTAACAAAAGTCCCCAAGAAACTGAAAAACCTGGGACCGAGTAACCTAAGTCAAATTTATTTTCCGGTGATGTAGCAGAAACAGATACCGTTCGCTCAAGACCAAAATAACGCGCCTCGATGAAAATGCCCCTGATGGTGGCTAAAAAAAACGCCATCGTTTTTCCGTAGAATCCCCTATAATGAGTCGAATCATACAAAGAACCCGTTTTAGTTCGGCGAATTGTTGGATGACATTTGCAAAATAAGTCCATTGCAGTTTGTCGACTAAGGGAAATAGAGTGAACCCCACCCGTCACCGATTTGGGAATGACATGAACGAAATCGAAAAGCAAGTCTCTACTGCAAAACGACGACTCAATGTCGCTTACTTCTTCCGCACTTTGGCGATCGCGTTGACAATCGGCTTGACTATCGGGTGTGTCGCATTTTTAGCGCCTCGCATTTGGTCCACTGGATTCTGGGAAACCCCTGAGCAGTTGCGAACCTGGGAAACTGGTTGGGCAATCGGAGCAATCGTTTTGTCATTGATGGTTGCGATCATGTGGGTCGTACGGAAAGGTTTCTCAACCAGTTTTGCTGCCTATGAAGTTGACCGCCGGTTTGGCCTCAAGGACCGAGTCACCAGTGCGCTCGAGTTGGGAGATTCCGATCGCGACAGCCGCGCAGGAAGATCGCTGGTTTACGATGCGAATGAACGCGCGGCACGACTCGATGTTCGCGATGCGTTCCCCTACCGCTTCAATCGTCGAACACTATGGCCTCTTTTGCCCGCGGCAATCATGATCGGTTTGATGTTCATTCCTCAAGCTGACAAGCCCGAACCAGAAGCAGCAACCAACACTGCAACGACGAAGGAAGAAATTCGCAAGTCTATCGAAGCGGCCAAATTGGCCGTCGAGGAAAAGGCCAAAGCACTCGAAGAAAAAGGGCTGAAGAAAGCCGCAGAGGATCTCAAAATCATCAGTCGAGAATTTGACGAGCTCCCCGAAGGTGACGAAGACTTCAAAAAAGAAACTCTCGTGAAACTCAATGATTTGAAAAACAGCATTGAAAAGGAAATGGAGAAAATGGGGGACGTCGACGCGATGAAAAAAGCGTTCGACAAGCTCAACAACGTGAAAGACGGACCCGCCAAGGAACTGGGCGAGGCACTGAAAGACGGCGATTTTGAAAACGCCAAGAATGTCTTGAAAGATCTGGCGGAAAAAATTCGTGACGGCAAACTATCGGAAGCCGAGAAACAAAAGCTCGCCGATAACCTTGGCGATCTGGCCAAAGAAATCGAAAAGAAAGTTGCCGAGCACGAGCAGAAGAAAAAAGATCTCGAGAATCAGATCAAACGGGCGATGGAAGAAGGCGACACTGAAAAAGCCGCAGAGTTACAGGAACAGCTGGAACAGAAAAAACAACAAGATAAGCAAATGAACAAAATGCAGGAAATGGCTCAAAAATTGAGCCAGTGCAAAGACTGCATGAATAAAGGGGGAAAACCCAAGGACGGCAGCGGCAAAGGCCAACAAGGTCAACAACAGGGCGATGGGAAACAGGGTGAAAACTCTGGAAGCCAACAGGCAGAGCAGGATGCCGCCGAAACGCTCGAACAACTTGCCGAAGAGATGGAAAATCTGCAGGCTGACAGCGACGCGATGGAAACATTGAAAGACCTGGAAAAAGACCTGGAAGAATGCAAAGGGCAATGTCAGGGGCAGGGCCAGCCCGGCGAGCAAGAAAAAATCCGGCAACAGGATTGGGCAAAAGGCGAAGGCCGCGGGCATGGGAAACGTGATATGGAAGAAAACGACACCGGCACGTTCAAAAGCCGAGTCGGCGCAAAGCTTCAGCAAGGTCAAACGGTTGTTACTGGCCAAGCAGATGGTGAAAACTCGAAATCCCAATCCATCATTGAGGCCAGAGAGTCGTTAAGTTCGTCGTTGCAATCCGACTCCGATCCCATGGAGGACCAGCAATTGCCGCGAGCACAGCGTGAACAGGCAAAACAATATTTTGAAAAACTGCGTAAGGGAAATTAGTTTCCGACATCCTACTTAGTGGCATTAACCGGACCGTTCTCGAATTTCAACATTCAGTTAAGCATAAAGGCCTTCTATTGAAGCGATTGAATTTAATCCGTATCGCCAGGGATTTTGCCGTCCTATTGATCGTTGGCACAGGCTTGTGGTTTGCTTATGAAATCGTGCGGATGTTTGGCACAAACGGCGGAGGGTCGACCAGTGCTGACGTTTCCGCGACTCGACGATTGGCAGACCAGTATTTTGATGCAGAACGATGGGATACTGCAGAGATTGAATACCAACGTCTCGTTGAGGAGGATCCGTATAACTCACCGGCGTGGTTTCGATTGGCGCTGACAAAATTGAAACGACTTGGAAAAATCGACGCGTCCACCTCTAATTCGGAAAACGCAGAAGCTGCAATGGACGAACAGCAAGTTGAATTGCTTCAGGCCACTCGGTCCGCATTTGCCAACGCGATGGAATCGCCATCGTTTCGAAATGAATCGCGCCATCTCCTCGCAAAACTGGAAACTCAACTTGGCAATCTGAAAACGGCGGTTAGTTGGCTGGACGAAGCCGTTAAAGACGGGTATTCAATCAGGGGTGGATTGCTTTCCGATTCATCGTTTGAATCGTTGGCAAGCGTCGATGGATTTCAAGCTGTTGTCGCCCAGGAACGTGAAAACGCAGAACGCCGTTTTTCCCAACGGCGAAATCTGCCTTCGGTTCAGGACGGACGTTGATTCTTTCCTTGACGTCAATCGTTAACTAACGGTTCGTCAGTTCTCGAATATGAGACCGATTGACCCACAAGTCGATCTGCTTTTCGCTATACGGAAAGCTCAACTTTTTCAGTCGATGGCATCGAGGGGATGGCTCCAGATGACTCCAACTCTTCGACTTCCTCTTGTACAGCAGTATAGGTGTCACGCAGCTTATTGGTGATCTTGTGCGCAGCTTCGAAATCCTGGTGAACTACACGGTCCATTACGAATTCGAGCAGGCGTGCAACGTTGACCGCCACGTCCCCTGAATCAGTATCGATTCCCGCCAATAACCCCAGAATCATCCGTTGTATTTTCAGTTGCCACTCCAGCATCTGGTCATTGTCGCCGGACAAGTTTGCTTCGTGAGCCATCTCGATGAACCCGAGTGTTCGATCGTACACTTTGATCAAAAGTGAAATTCGGCTTGCGCCGGCAAAATTTGAGTCGGTTTTGTAGAGGTTTTTTGGCTTCATGTTTCAATCCATGTTGTCAGTGATGATTAGTAAACACGACTTGATGCCGCGAGCAACGCAAAAATAGAAACCCAAACTAAAATTTTTTTTGGTTTCACACAGAAACGTTATCCCTGCCCAAATGACGAAATCTGGCCTCCCAAGAAACTACTGGTCGTTTGCAATTGTGCGAGCGAACGTTCCAAGGCGGCGAACTTGAACAACAACGCCTCGCGTTTTGCGGTGGCGATGGACTCGACTCGATCAATGGACTTTTCAATCGACTCAATTTGCGAATTGAACCCTCCATCGACGGTACTTAAGATCCCTTTTTCTGGATCCAGCACGCTAGAAAGGAACTCGTCGATTCGCGACGTGGCCCCGCGTGTGATCGACAACTCTGCTTCATGGCTGGCTGTAATTTGGTCCGGGCGAAACGTGACCCGAACCTGAACATCGGCAGTTGTTTCATTGTCGGACTGTCCGGTCAGAATCCGGCCTCGTCCTACGGCAGTTTCAATTTTACCATTGACGACGAACCGACCAACGACATCCTTGCCTTCCGCCTCTTGCGCATCAGAGATTCCCAGAGCCGCCAACGCAGTTCCGTCGAGTTCGGTGATTTGCGAAGCGGATCCATACGAAACGGTTTGAATTGCAAGCGATCCGCCTTCAATTGAAACGGTGACATCTCGACTTCCGAGTTCACTTGAAGAATTGATCACCGATTCCAAGTGAGTTGCCAACTCTTCCTGCGAGTACGTTCCTTCCGCAAGATTCAGTGTTACCTGACTTGACCCGTCGATCGATATCATCAATTGATTGTTTGTGTTGTCAATGACGATCGAGTTGGCAAGCGAGGTATCACCGACCAGCTTGGCCTGTTCGGCTGCCTGGGTAATGTCTACTTGAATCGGAGACGTGGTCGCTTCGGTCCGCGAACTTCCCAGCAAAAATTCCACATTGGAGTTTGTGCTCTCTCCGGTCATACCAAACATCCGGTTAACATCCGAGATACTGACGCCGGCCAGTTCTCCATTGAGTGCTTTTTCAAGATCTGCTGAATTGAAGGTCAACGTTCCGCTATCGGAAATCTCGATTCCCAGTCGTGACAATCGGTTGAGGTTCGACCCCAAGCCGGGAACCGTATCAACGACCAGTGATCGTAATCGGTTTTGCAGGTTCGTCGCGGCACGATTTCCCAACAAGGGGCCGCCTGCCTCAGTCTCCGCAACATAACGAGTTTGATCGCTGATGAGATTAACGACTGAATTAAAACTGTCAACAAATTGTTGTACGGAATCGACTACTGAGTCGTTATCTTGTTGAACAGCAATTGTGACGTGCTTGCTGGCGTCTGCATTGGCCAACTGCAACGTAACTCCGTCAATCAATCCATCGACTCGATTCGTTTGATATTCGGCAGTGATGGCCCCGGGCCCTTGGCCAATCGTTACCGAGGCGTTTGCTGCCTGCTGGATTGCTGGACCTGAGAAGTCGGGCTGAGTCGAATTGGCATCTGACGCAGCCAGGTTGTTCGTGATGTTGATGGCATTGTCGGTTCCTGTCTTCTCAGCGGTCAGCAGGATTCGATAATTCCCGGTTCCCTGATCGAGAATGGTCGTCGCCTTGACCCCTTCCACCTGTGAGTTGATTTCACTGAGGAAGCCCGTGACCGTGTCATTTGAATCATCAATCGTGATCGTCTGAATCTCGCCATCACCCAGCTGAATACTGAATTCGCCCTGCGTGATGTTGCTGGACAGACTGTTGAAACCTGCCGAGCCGATTTGGTGAGCAGTGGCCAGCGAGTTGATGGTGACGTTGTAGACACCCGTCTGAGCTCCCGAACTTGCAGATGCGACGACAAGCGATTCGTCACTGCTGGAAGCCGAGCGGGCAGAAAAAACATTTCCGGTGCTACGATTCAACCGACTCATCGCGGATCGCAGCGTCAACAATCTCGCTTCGATGGATTTAAATGCGCTCTGTTTTGTGGTAAACGTCGCTTTCTTTTCGTTCAAGCGTGCGACTTGGTTTTCCTGCAACGATACGAGACTGTCAATGATCGAAGCCGTATCCAGTCCGGAAACAAGGCCGTTGATATTGAACATGTTGCGCCTCTCGAATTATTTTCTAATATGCAGAAATGAGGTATTCAAATAAAACGGAGAGGCGAGAATAGCCTCTCCGTGTGGAAATCTGTCATCTCGTTCGGCCTGCTGCCCATTCCGCAACAGGCCTACTGGAGTGAAATCATTTAGCCTATCGCAGCAGCGAAAGGATCAACTGTGACGACTGGTTCGCTGTTGAGAGAACCGAAGTACCGGCTTGAACCAGAACTTGCTTGTTCGTCATGTTGGAAATTTCTTCTGCAAAGTCTGTGTCGCGGATAACCGACTCAGCATTCACAGTGTTTTCCAAAGTCGTACGCATGTTGTTTGCAGTCGACTCCAGGGTGTTTTGCTGGAACGCACCGAGCTTTCCACGCAGGTTAGTGATCTGGTCGATCGCTGCGTCGATAACACCCAAAGCGTCCTGTGAGCCTGATGCAGTCGTAACGTCGATTGAATTCAAGTTTGCAAACTGGTTGTTTGCAACACCGACGCCCAGAGCTGTAGCGTTCACGGCGTCAACCGCAACGTTTACCGTTTGATTCTGGTTCGCACCAACTTGGAATACCAAGCTGTTGTCCTGCAAGCTGACGTAACCTTGAGCACCTGTCGCTGAGTTTGCAACGTCAGTCGCTGCACCAACTTGAATCGAAGTGCCTGATGCACCACCTGCAGTTGAGGTCAAAACGTTACCAGTACCGGTAGCAGCTGCGCCGCCGATGGTACCTGCGATATCAACACCTGTGTCAGTGACTTCGGTTGTACCGAAACCTGAGCTGGCTCCACCAGCCGCAACATTAGAAACCACAGAAATCGATGCTGCCGAACCCCACTCGGTGGTTCGCAAACGAGTTGCGGTTGCGGTTGAAGGATCGTTTTCGGCAACGACACCTGTTTGAGCTGTGAACTCGTTAATACGAGCCTGGGTTTGTGCTTGAGACAAACCAGCGTCCAAAGTGATTTGAACACCGTTGATCGTCAGTGTCTCGGCCGAAGCCAAAACAGCTGTGCGAGCAGAACCAGTAGCTTTCGCTCGTTCGGCAGCGGTTGTGATGTTAACCGCGTGGTTGCCTGAAGCGGTACTGGAATTTGAAACAACACCTTGAACTGTGATGTCAGAGTCGGTTGCCAATGCGCTGAAACCAGCAGAACCGTCTAGCAGGTTTTTCTCACCGTATTGTGTGTTGTTTGCAATTCGTGTGATGGTTTCGAGAGCGTTGTCGATCTCAGCCTGGTTGGCAGCCAATGCGTCGTCGTCGTTGACACCGGCGTTTGCCGAGTCAAGGGCCAGACTTCGCACTTTGGTGAGCAAGCTGTTGATTTCGTTCAACGCACCTTCTGCCGTCTGAACAACCGCAACACCTTTTTCGGTGTTATCGATCGCCTGACGAAGACCAGCGATTTGAGCTCGCTGCTTCTCAGAAATGACCAAAGCCGCAGGGCCGTCCGACCCTCGGTTGATCTTGAAACC
The DNA here is from genome assembly GCA_041399045.1 of Pirellulaceae bacterium. Taxonomy (GTDB): domain Bacteria; phylum Planctomycetota; class Planctomycetia; order Pirellulales; family Pirellulaceae; genus BJ22. The sequence goes on from JAWKTO010000006.1 coordinate 404,486, forward strand.
AGATGACAGACGCTCGATCGATTTGTTGAGGTCCATCGACGAACGCGTCAAATTGTGTCGCGCGTTAAGGGCTCCAACATTGTTGGCTAGTCCTAACATATTTGCCTCCGGGAACTAAAAAAGGAATTGGCTTGACAGATTGCGTCCATGCATTGTCAATGCGGAATCCTTCCCGAGCATTGGTTACGTAGACTGGAACTAGCGGAAGACTTCTCTGCGGCGCTTAGAGACCCAAGATGCCTCGTGCGGTATCATCGGCACTTTTAGTGCTGAGGTACTCACCCGATTTCACTTTGGCTTTCGATGCCTCAACAACGTCTTCCCGAATTCCGGGTTCGCTTCTCAGTTTGCCGACAAGCACTCGCAACGTCAGTTGCGGCAGCTCTGGCACGTCGCCCTTGTAAATCAAGACATCGTCACCTGAGCCCGAAGCGCCCGTGCCGACAGCCAACTTGGCGTCGTCCGAACGATTCGATTGAATGGGTGGCTGTTGGTTTTGAGGATTGATCTTCATGGAACTATCTCCTGATTAGCTTCACGCCAGTGTTATCGATGGCAATCGTTGGTACTTGCGTCTGATTTGCTAAAGCTTGCCGATTTTTTTACCGATTCGAATGATGCGGTCTGGCAAGATTTAACGGTTACACAAATAACATCGGCCGAACAACCGTTACCATTGCAACGATTCGCATTGCTAGCAGTAGGAAAATCTCGAAGGCTTATGTTTCGCTCTGAAATCTGGCTCATCACGACACTTTTTTGTTTCGGCATAATTGCCGGAATGGTTTGGTCGTGGCCTGATTCATCCTCAAAACCAGTAGACAATGCAGCCGAAGCAGACGGATTAGGCAAAACGATCGCTTCCGTCGACGCTCCTTCCGTTGAACATTTCAAAAATTTCCAGGGGGCGATTGATGAAGGCGATCGCTTCATGCTAGCAGGAAATTACCGCAGCGCAGCGGAATCCTACAAACGAGTTATCGATGTTGCACCCAGCATCCAGCCGGAACTGTCAATTCGCTTTGCGTTGGCACTTGAACTCGCAGGATATCCTGTTCAGGCGGATCGAGCCTATACGTATGCCGCCACCACAGAAAAAGACCCCCGTTTGAATCTGCTTGCCAACACCGGACAAGCTCGTATTTGGATGGAAGAAAATGAAACCAAACGGTTGTTAGCGATTGAGGCGTTGTCGAACCACACCTTGCTGTCGGTTGATAGCGAATCTGTTCCCATGCTCATGGGGGAAGCCAGGCTATTGTTGGGTCGAGCGTTACTGACCCAGGCACAGAGTCTGGTAAAGTCAGATCCCGAGGCCATTCCAAAAACCTGGCTGGTCGATGTTCCATTTGACTTGGAATCGAAAATGGAAATATTGACGGACAACGACGCCGCGTTTTCGAAAATCGCTTTGAAATCTGAGGACGACAACGCGGCATCGAACGATTCCATTGCACTTACCGACTTGCCGCCGCTTGAGCCTGGACTTCGTATCCTTCAACGACCGAGCAGCGACCCGGAATTGATCGCAATGGATGTTTCCATTGAAACCTGGAGTGTGATGCAGATTCTCGGGCAACTGGGAGAAATCAGTCAGCTAACATTTGAATTGGATTCCGAATCGCGTCAGCTTTTGCGTGGACGTAGCAAGTCGATTCGCATACGCGGAGCCAACATGGCTGTTTTGCTTGACTCCCTGCTGATCCCTTACAACCTGGTTTGGCACCATGATGGCGAGCGAGTCTCCATTCAATATGCAGGCAACCTATCGGCATCAGATCGATCTGTCTTTTTTCTAAACGCGGCCCACCGAACCCTTGAGAATTTTGCGCTCAGTAATTCGCGTGATATCCGCACGTCATGCGCCATGGCCTTACAGGGAAGCATCTCAATGTTGCTTGGTCAGTACGATGATGCAGTGCCAGCCTTTCAACGATTGCTGCAAACCGATCCGTCAGGGGAGTTGGCCGCAAAAATTTATTTAAATCTTGCAATGATCGAGCGCAGTTTGCTTCGCAACGACGAAGCGAGAATCCTGTTGGATAAGTCCATCAACGCAACCTTGAACCGTGATGTTAAGGCAATCGGCTATTGGCTGATTTCAGAAATCGAACTTGACGAAGGAAACCTGGAACTGGCAATCAGTAATGCGTATCGATCAACTTCGCAAGGCTCGAATAATCATGTGCGCGCAATGGCGGCAGTCGTTCAATCGATCGCCTATATGCTGAACGAAGACCCCATCGCGTCAAACCGAGCACTTTTCGACTCGCGTTTGGCGTTTCAGAACCCAGGTGAACTCCACCTCGCCTCGTTGCTTGGTGCTTATGCCCGAGCGACGGTCGCAAACAGTGCCACTCAACGTCAACACGAAAGCGAACGCCTACTCGTCTCGCTCAAACAAGCCAAACTAAACGAAGATGCGGACCCAATCGTTGATTATATTGCCGCCAAAGCTTTTCAATTTCAATCGATGGACAGCGAGTGTATTGCGCTGTTTCAACGAAGTCTTGCGAAAACCCAATCAGAATATTGGCGAAGGCGAATCGCTTTGGAATTGGCCCTGCTGCAGCATTATTACGGCGATTCAGCCTCCGCATTGGCAACACTGAATCTCATTGACAACAAAAACTCCGACCGTATTTCCATTTTGGCCACTCTCGAAAAAGCCCAGATTCACCTTGAAGCGAATTCACCGGATCTTTGCCTTTCGGTTTGCCATGAACTCATGGGGCGGCAACTGAACGACGATGAAAAGAAAGTGGCGTTGAAAATAATGGGCCAAGCCTATCGCAAGAAAAACCTGCATTACTCGGCGGCGTTGTGTTTTTCAGGCACCTTGCCCGACTTTGATCAAACCGAGTTGCCGACAACCGACCAACAGTGATTCCAATTGTGAAACGTGCTATCAGAATTCGAAACCATGTAGCAGCGTTCTCGCGACAACGCGAGAAATTGATTGCCTGTGCATTCGTACTGCTCGCATCGTTGATTTTGAATTCGAAAATCCTCGCGCAGGATACGATTTCGCCGCGAACGCGAACCTCACAACAGTCCACAGGCGATCAGATTAACCAATCACGGTCCAATCGTGAATCGTTGTCAGACGCACTTCTGAAGGCACAAGAATCGTTACGACAACTTTCCAGCAATCAACCAGCAACTACTGCGCAACCGCGATCCAGCCTCCTTCAACAAGAAGACACGACGGACCGACCAACCGCAACAAGCAACAAAAAACTCGAACAACTTCGACGTCGCCTGGACCTTTTGAACCAGTCTTTTGCCGAGGAGCAAGCGAAACAGCCTGAAACTCCTGACCCGCAATCGCAATCCAACGAAACGGAAACGATGCCTGGACAGGAATCGAAAACGATACCTGACACTTCGGAACTCATTCTGAATAACCAGGACCCTTTACCAAACGAGTTCGAGAATCCTGAAAATGAACAGCCGGTTCCATTGCCCAGTAACGGTCAAAAAATCACTGGAGTAATCGACGCGTTTGAACTGGCCAACAGTATGTTTCAAACCGGCAACGTAGAAGGTGCGCTTAAAATCTACAAAAAAATCGAAGGAGAGTCGCGAGACCCCATCGATCAGCAATGGCTCGAATTCTTTATGGCGTCCAGCCTACGAATCACCGCCGATCGAGATGCGGCCAAGCAGTACTATCGAAACGCGATGAGCCATAACACGAGTTCGAAGCCGGCAATAATCGCTGACTTGTGGATGAACCACATTGATCGAGTCGGCAAATCCGCTTACGCCTATGAGCAAATCGAGGCAGAGATTGACGCCATCATCAAGGAGTTGGGAAAAGATGAATGATCAACTGAAACAACAGTTCCTGACGACGATTGATGAGATGTTGGGAAAGTACACACTCGCTCGGGGACAACTGGAGGCATTGCACGTCAATGTAAAGACCTCCGATTGGGATGAAGCGATAGCGATGTCAATCATCGAACAGCTTGCCGAACTACAGAGACAAGGGCAAGCTGCGAATCAGATATTCGCACAACTGCCTGAGTCACTACGAAAATCTTCCGAGATACAGGGAAAACTCGGCAGTATCACCTCCGATATGAAATCGCTTCTGGAGACGATCAACCAATTGGAAAACACTGCAAAAAAGTCTCGCGACCAACGGTTGCCGCAAATCAATGCCAGCGTTCGTGCGTTTCAAATGCAAAAGGCCTATTCGGCACAGGCTATCAATTGACGATGCTCAATCGCTCGCCTATCGGATTCCGCTTGTCTCGCTGAACCGATTGTCAGTCATTGAAAGTTCGATTGGTTTTCCCTGAGATCAACCACGACCCTAATAATGCGCCGGCCGTGGTTTCCATTGACATTTGCTTGGAATTCGCTGTCCGTCCTAACCCGTCGCGTGCGTGCATCAGCGTGGAAATGCAGCGGTTCTAGCATTGGCATGAACGCTCCTGAACGCTGATCATTCAAGCTTGCCTGGATCGCGAACTCTATCGTCGTCCGAAAAATGACGATCGCTACCCGGCAAAGTTTCGCCGACCGGTTGAACTGGAATACCAAACCGAAAAATCTTTCCACGGAAACTCACACGTGGTTCAGCGATTCGTCGACAAAACGAAAACAGACCGATGCCCCGCAAAATTTTTTATTGAAAAGTTGTCGGCATCAGTCTTTGGCTGACCGCTACAGCTTAACGCGAAATGGAAAATCGCCCGAACGGATCCCGCGATTCCAAACTCATGTCAGTCAACAACTTACAGCCTACTGACTCCAGTGTTGGCGACGACCGTGTCGGCTCATCGCGGTTCTAGCGAGCGACTCGGAATTGCAACTTCTCGCAATCAACTTCCCTTCATTTGCCGATTACCCAATTGGCAAGCTGGTGAAAGCGATTGCACCTTTTGAATTGACATCTTGACGCCTTTCTTTTCGTTTTAGAACACCGCGCTTGTAACATCACAGACTAAGGCCGATTTCATTCGTGCCTGGAGCTGCGAAAAGGCGATCGCGAATGAATCAGGTCAATTCAACATCATTTTCCATCTTCAACCACGCCGCAAATGGTGCATCGGCGTCGGGATCCAGCGACGTCTTCGCTGAATTATTTGCAGCAATATCCGATTCACTTGCACTGGCGAATTCCGACACCGAATCGCTGCTCGCTACAACAGAGCTAACAGGTCTTCACCTCAACGGAGAAGCCGTAGACCTGGAAGAAATTCCAATGTCTGGGAATGGGCAACGTAAAAAAGTCGAAGACACTCGTTCGTTGGAATTGAATCTGGCCTTCGGGATGACCGAGCGAAACTCCGAACGACCGATCATCGCCATTTGCTCAGCTTGCACTCATGACATGCAAGTTGAAACCAACTCACTGGACGGCGCCGACCCGTTACGCCACGCCATTATCAATGAATCGGCCGTCAACAATCAACTGAGCATCAACCATCAATCGACGGGCGACTTGCCGATCAATTCATCCCTTAACGGCACGAATCGCACTGATCAAATAACCCTTCACAGGCATCTCAAACCTGTTGCGGCTCAAGTCCGTCATGATGAACAAGACCTTGAGGCCACACCCCATTTGGACACCCGATTGCACCTTGCTTCAGAGGATTCTAACGAATCCCAAAACAGAGCCTCTATTTCTGATCCAATCCACCATAAAACTAACCACTCGCAATCCGGACTCATTCGAGACAGTCAAAACGTTCCGGCAACACCCACCGGCGCTGCCAAATCCAAATCAGTTTTCGCACGCCCCAATCATCACGACCGTCGAAGCAGTCCAGAATCACCCATTGATGAACTGTTCAATAACGAAGTGATTTCGCCTGACGAAGGCGCGTTGTAGCTTCGTCCGCTGCACATCGCCAAAATCACGAATGCGTCCACCCACAGGCCGATGTTCACATCCAATCCCCTCAGCACTGAATCGCGAGGCCGTTTCACACTCGACAATTCAGAGGTTAACGAAGACTCGTTTAACGACCAATTCGAAGTCAATGAAACACAGGAAACATCGAATTCAACTCAGGACATTCACGATCTGAACTTTGAAGACATTGCTCAGCAGATCAGCGTGAGCATTGTCCACGACAATCAAAGCATTCGAGTGGAACTGGAACCAGAAGAATTGGGACGCTTGGAAATCCGTGTTGTTCAGCAAGGCGATCAGTATCAACTGAGCATTCAATCCATGGAAGCTTCGACTGGTGAATTCCTCGAAAAGCATCGCCAGTCGTTGATGGAGTATTTGAGTGAACAAGGATTTGAGTTTTCGTCCATTGAGTTTGATTCGTATTCAGAAAGCGAACAACGCCCACATGACGACACGGAGCGAGACAACAACCGCTGGTACCGCAACTCGGAGTCAGAGTCTGAATCGCCCCCGCAGCAGAATCCTGTGAAAGGGCTCCCCAGAACGATAGGTTCTGATCAACTCAAAATAATCGTATAGAACAAAAAATTTGCAGGAGACATGGATGTCAGACCTTTCATTTTCATCGCAATTGAAGCAAACGGATTTCCTGACGCTGTTAACCACTCAACTGCGGTATCAAGATCCGACCAGCCCCGTTGAACAAGACACATTCATCAGCCAGTTGAGCCAGTTCTCTACACTGGAAGGCATCAACAACCTGAACTCCGGCTTCGAACAACTATTGAAGCTGCAGGAAATTTCACAGGGCGTGGAATTGGTTGGTAAAAACGTCAGTTATCAAGATCCCATTTCTGGAAACTTGAAATCTGGCGAAGTCGAACAGGTCACGATCCTGAACGGCAATCTCGTTGCAACCGTTGATGGCACACCTGTCAACATTGATCGCATTGCAGCAATCCGAGCCTAGTCAGACGAACTCATCAAACTAGACCTGGTGCGCCACCAACGCAAAACAAATCAACTCGAGCGAATTTTTTGGAGTAAGTGAATGGCCTCATCGTTGTATGCAAGTGTTTCCGGTTTGCTGGCTCACCAACGCAAACTGGACGTTGTCGCCAACAACCTCGCGAACCTCAACACGTTGGGTTTCAAGTCTCAACAGATCAACTTTACGGACTTGATCTACACCGACATCTCGATTGCCGCTGGATCAACGGGCGGTCGTGCTGGAGGTCGAAATCCGAACCAGATTGGTAACGGCGTGCAGGTTTCGCAGGTCACAAGAAATTTCCAGCAAGGTGTTTTGCAGTCGACGGGCCGTTCCCTCGACATTGCGATTTCAGGCGAAGGATTCTTCACCGTTTCTGATGGGGTCAATCGGTATTTTACGCGAGATGGTTCGTTTTCCGTGAACAGTGCGGGTTACCTGGTTACCGGAACCGGAAACCTGGTTTATCGCACAGGTACACTTGGCGAGCCTTCCGACAGTGGTGTCGGCTACCAACAGTCTGGGGACGAGGGCATCTTCATTCCATTGGGTAACACTCTTCCCGGTTTGTTGACCTCCGAAGCCCGCTTCACGGGCAACCTTCCAGCGGCGGCCATTCCTCCGCTTGCGGAAGTTCTGACTTCACTCAATCCCTACACCGAAGGCGGCGGAACTCCTGCAACGATCGCGACCTTACTCAACGATCTCGACACGAGTACAACCCCCTACGTCGGCGGCGACACGATCGACATTACAGGCTCAGACGTTGATGGTACCAATTTCAACGTCACGCTGAACGTCGATGGAACCACCACGCTTGGAGACATCGTCAATGCGCTCAACGCCCAACTGACAATGGCGACGGCGTCGATTGACACCAATGGCAATCTACTCGTTCGAGCGAATGATGTGGGCGAATCCGCGCTCAACATCCGTTTTGAGAACGGCATCGCGAACACCGGTGAGTTGGACTTCGATGCCACGGCGCTGCAAGAGACGACTGGTGGAAAAGACGGCGATACCGTTTTCACAACGCTTCAGATCTATGACGAACGGGGCCAAGCTCAAACGCTGACTGCTGAGTTCCAGAAAGAGTCAACGGACATTTGGAACGCAACGTTTTCGCTTACTACCAATAATGGCACCATGGTCGACGCTACGGTCAATGGCATTGAGTTCAACAATGACGGTACGTTCAAGCAGATCAACGGTGTCGGTACCGGCGGGCCAACCATCACCATCGACTTTGACGGAATCGGCAATGATCAAACGATCGACATCGATTTCTCCCAACTCAGCCATACGCCGTCCGACTTCGGTACGTTTTTTGACCAGGACGGATATCCAACTGGTATCCTCACCGACATTACGGTGACTGGTAAAGGTGTTCTGGAAGCGATCGCGACCAACGGCCAACGTGTATCGGTGGCACAACTTGCGATCACCAGTTTCCGCAACGCCCAAGGTCTGTCGAGCGAAGGCAACAACCTGTTCTCAGAGACCGTCGCCAGCGGTCAAGCTCAAATCGGTACGGGGTTGACGAACGACCGGGGAGAAATCGTGGGCGGTAACCTGGAGCAATCGAACGTCGACATCGCCTTCGAGTTCACGCAGTTGATCGTCGCCCAACGTGGTTTCTCCGCCAACGCTCGAACAGTAACGGTCACTGATAACATCCTTCAGGAACTGACGAACATCGTTCGATAGTTCCGTCTCGTAACGTGTTACGATTTGACTGAACTTTCCCGAGAGTGCCATGCCCTCAGCTCTGTTTGGGCATGCGTCATCGCGCCATGCCGTCGGCTTTGCGTGGGCATGCTACATCGCGCATTGCCAACTCGATTTATCTCGAAACAGCCTCACCGCTTCAGGTAGCAAACGTCGCAAAGACTTTTGACAAATCCATAATCTGCTACTCTTGGCGGGCCGGGGCGATGTGATGCGTCAGAACTCTTGGCGAGTTTTGCTACTAGCCGGCTTGGCGGCGAAGTCGGTTAATGAAGTTCAGAATCTCGGCAACGCTTGGTACATCTCGAACGGAATCGATTGGCCTACATTAACTTTGGCATAGAGATATCGCGCGACGGGCTTTCGTTCGACAACCGGCACGTTATTTTCTTTTGCCAAGGCGATGATCTGTTTCGCCAAGTGATCCGTTCCCTTGGCGACAACCACGGGAACGGGATTTTTCTCTCGATCGTATTTGAGTGCCACCGCAAAGTGAGTCGGGTTTGTCACGACAACCGTAGCGCCGGGTACTTCTTTGGCAATCGTTTTCTTGGTCATCTCGGCTGCCAGTTGTCGCATCCTGGCTTTGAGGAGCGGGTCGCCGTTGTCTTCTTTGAACTCATCGCGAATATCCTTGATGCTCATCCTGAGATCTTGATATTGCTTCCATTTCTGAAATGCCAGGTCGCCGACTCCCACCAGCACCATTAATGCTGCAATGGTTATTGAAACAACGAGTGTCAGCCGCGTCACAAGCGCAATAGCCATCGAGAGCGAGCCAAAACCACTGGTGGTGATGGAATCCAATTCGGAGTGAATCACGAGATAACTCACCGTGGCAACTACCGCCGCTTTGGCCACTGCTGTCACGCCGCGCATCACGGCTCGCAGCGAAAACAGTTTTTTGAAGCCTGATACGGGATTGAAGCGGTCGAATTTTAGCTGTAGCGGCTTCATCGTCAGGTTGAACCGTGTCTGCAGTCCACCGCTCAACAGCGAGACACAAAATAACGGCGCCAACAAACCCAGAATCACCCCGACTAACGATGCGAACGCAAAGACAATCAGGTCTGGCAAACGTTCAGGATAGAGCAACGCTTCATCGAACTCCAAGAGTCGTACTCGCAAATTCGTGCGCAGTTGTCCAAACAGCATCCCGCCAAACAACCAGAAATAGCAAATACCGATCAACAGAATCAATCCACCGAGCAAGTCCGAGCTGAAGCCGATTTGGCCTTCCTCGAATGCCTTCTGGATGCGCCGCTGTGTTGGCGCTTCTGTTTTTTGATCTTGATCTTCGCTCATTCAGACGACTGTTATCTTGCCGCGTAAAAGGGGTCGGGAGTCGATCGCGAGCTACACCCGCAGGGCGTTTACGGAAAACGACTCCCGAACCCTTTTTTGCAACACCGTGTTAGTAATATTGAAACAGCGCGAATGCCTGTTCGATGTCACCCTCAACACGGTAAAAATACACCGAAATCGCCTGCAAGATAAATGGCAAAAACACTAGCATGCACACCATTCCAATGCTTCCGCGAATGGCCATCCCCACGGAAAACAGATTCATGGTTGGCGCTGCTTTATTCAAATAGACGAGCCCCAAATTCAGGAGAAACAGCACAATTCCCAGCGGTGCCGCGACTAGCAATCCATAGTCATCCAAATGTTGTGCAACCGCGACCAACTGCTCGGTTGGCAAACGCAACAAATCAATTTTTCCACCAAGTTCATTGAACGTGACATCTAGAAACAAAAGTACAAAGTGGTGCAGATTCAATCCAAAAAACAGGAATATGGCCAACGTTTCAAATAGTTGCCCGACTTCGCCACTAGAGTCGGGACTCGAAGGGTCCGAGATTGCCGCCATCGATAACCCTAGTTCTTGACCGACATACTGCCCTGCAATTTTGGCTGGCACCAACATGAAACCCAACAACATGGCGATCAGCAACCCGATGCCCATCTCTTTTGCCACGAGCAACACGGCCAAAGCGCTGGAGATCTCAGGAACGGAAATCTCTGGCCCCACAATAGGTGTTCTCATGGTTGAGAACCAGAAGAAACTCAACGAACCAGCCATACCGGCCTTGACCATCATTGGAATCTGGCGACGACCAAACAATGGAAAGAAGCCGACAACGGCGGACACCCTCGCAAGGATCAGCAGGAAATTGACAATATCATGCAGCGAAATATCCATGATTCTGAGCTGCTCGCCTTTTGGTTTCTCCTCACGATCCCTAGCGAACAACGTCCGTCATGAACGTAAACAGATTGGTCGTAAAACTTTGCAACTGTTGTAGATACCAAGGCAATCCGATTAACAGCACGACGACCACCGCCACGATCTTTGGCGCAAACGCCATTGTCTGCTCCTGAATACTGGTCACAGTTTGCCCGATACTGATGAACAAACCTACAACCAGACTCACGATCACAACCGGCGCAACGAGTAAGAGGGCAGTGGTCAAAAGGCTGCGCCCTACAAAAACAACTTCATTGAATTCCATGGCCAGTGCCTTTCAAATCCATTCGCGATCCCGCCCGTCTTGATCACTGCCTCAACGCGTGACGTTTAATTCCCTTGAATCGTCAATTCCAAAATCTGTTTCGCAAGCACTTCATCGTCCAGCGCCGCCAAAATTTCGGCAACCTTGCGTTGCTCCATTCCCTGAAGAACTTTCGTTATCATTTTCAATTGTCCGCTATCCGCCATCGTACGAACAGCATTCGCGGCAACCTCGGGATCAAGCTCCTGCAACCACGATTGGGCCTTGCTGATCCCCTCATTGTCAGCTCCAGGCTGATCACCTGCTTGAGAATCGGCTTTTTTCTGCATCGCAGCAATTTCAGATTTCTGCGTCGCCAATGCATCGCGTTCTTTTCGCAACTCGTCCAGCAATTGTCTTGCAACCAGTGTTTTTTGATCGATGCGAGCGGCAAAATCCTGCAACTCCTTTTGCTCACGCTTGATGTCGTCGAACATAATCGCTAACCGGTTTTCTTCTCGCGTGATCGTTTTCTCACGCTCAAACAGCAGCCGCTCATTCTTCTTGATCGATTCTGACATTTGCGTCAGAACATCAAAGCTCATGCTTTCAGCAGGGGTAGCAGTGACAGGCAATGCCTCTGGTTTGGCCGTGTCTTCGACTAGTGCAACGGGCGGTTCTGGAAAGACGCCACCGGTCAGGTCCTTGGGCTCTTCAATCACCTCTCCTTGCTCCAATTCACTGCCGTTGTCTACCACGTCTTCAGGCGTCGGCGTTAAAAAGAAATAGCTGGCGGTCGCTGAAAGTCCAAACAGGATTGCGCCCAAGCCTATGATTTTGATCATCGATTTCATCGTGAAACCCTACAACTTTCAATCCGATCCATGGATATTTTTCAATGTTCACTCGTTCCGCTTCAAGCTGATTTGCGAGACTACAAACCAACGGTTCACCTCGCGGCAAACCGTCCTTCTATTCGTCCGAGTATTGAACTATCGGTTTTCATCTTTTCATGCCGTAGCGACTTTGCGATTCCGAGTCGGCATCGGATATTGCCGGACGCGTGCTCGATCGAATTGTCGCCAACTCATCTGCCAAGGCCATATCGCGTTGAAGTTCCTTCTGATCAACAGCTTTCTTCATTCGCTCGATCAAGTTTTCCCACGCGTGGATCCGCAGCTTGAGCTTCTTCCAAACCTGATTTTCTTGGTTCCAGGCGTTTTGTGTTTCCAGGAGTTTTTGTTTGGTTGCATCCACCAATTGCTGGTGATGCACCAACCAGGAATCGAGTTGCATTCTGGCAGCAGCAGTCCCAACTCCTACTTCATGGAGCGAGGATTGTTTCTCATCTTCCATTTGCACCAACTGCATCCGAATCTCAGAGATTCGCTGTGCCAGCTGAGCCAACGTCACCTCAACATCCTTCAACTTCCGCGATTCCAAATGTAGCAATCGCTCGAATCGCGTGATGCGTTTCCGGGTACTCATGACAGGATTGCCTTTTTCATGCTAGGTCATTTCCTGGAAAACGGAGGAATTGCTAGTTTCCCTGGAATCGAAGCCATCGGTCGACTGCTTGCATCAGTCCTTGGCGACATTCTTCCAATCCAACCGGAGATCCGATTTCTTGTTGCAGAAACTTCTGGATACGTGGGAACAGCTCTATCGCAAGGTCGGTTTGCGGCAACGAACCTTTGACGTAAGCTCCCACCTGAAGCATCTCCTGCACGTCATAGTAGGCCGTCTGGATCTGCCGCAACGCCAACGCCGCACGGCGATGATCGCGATCCGTCAATTCCATGAACAAACGACTTGCACTCGATCGAATATCGATCGCAGGGAAATGAGCCGCGTTTGCCAGTTCACGACTCAAAAAGATATGTCCGTCGAGAATTGACCGCGCTGCATCCGCGACCGGGTCATTCGTGTCGTCGCCTTCGACCAGCACCGTCAGTAGCGCCGTCATGCTCCCGGTGTCAGAGTTACCAAGGTTTTCTAACAGCACGGCCTGCTTTTGAAAAACGCTAGGCGTGTAGCCGCGCGATGTCGGCGGCTCTCCCAACATCAAACCCAGTTCGCGCTGCGCCATGGCCCAGCGCGTGAGGCTATCGAACATCAACAACACTTTCTTTCCCTGGTTTCGAAACCAGTTGGCAATCGCTACTGCTGATTCGCCGGCGCGAATTCGCGCTAGGGGTGTTTCATCTGCCAGGGAAACCACGACGACCGAACGTTTCAATCCCTCGGCTCCCAATGATTCTTCGATAAACGGTTTCACCTCACGACCGCGTTCGCCAATCAACGCGACGACGTTCAGATCCGCCTCGGCGAATTTGGCAATATCACCCAGTAGCGTACTTTTTCCGACACCACTGCCCGCCATCAGACCGACACGTTGACCGACACCCATCGTCAAAACGCCATCGATCGCCTTTTGTCCCGTATGAAAGATCTCAGTGATTGGTCGGCGTTCCATTGGCGATGGCGGAGTGACCCGAAAGTCCACCATGCGGATGTCCCGAACTAGCCCCTGGGAATCGATGGGTTCACCAAGGCAATTAACGACTCGCCCTAACATGCCGTATCCCGCTGGGACCTGCATGGATTTGTCGAGCAAGATGACTTCGTTGCCTTGTTGCAATCGGCTTTCGGCCTGAAACGGCATGAGTTGCGCCTCTTTGCCGCGAAAACCTATCACTTCTGCGAGGCAGGACGATCCATCTTTCAATCGAATCTTTACCAGTTGACCAATCGATGCCGGGATGGAAGCGGTGATTGCGCCTTGAGCGCTATGCAAAGTTCCGCCGATCTGGAAATCGCTGCAACGATCGATCACGTTCTCCAGTTGTTCGACGTTCAGTTTGAGCATCGGCCAATCCTTCCATCAATTTCTGTTCGATCTGCGACAGCTTGTGTTCAATGTCTACCATCAACGTCGAGTCAACTCCATCAATCCGACAATCACCCGGACTCAGTGTTGGATCACCTTCGATCTGCAACCCCTGAAGGGACGGTTGATGGTTGTGTTGCAACTGGGCCAGCAATTCAGGATGAACTCGCAGTGTCAATTCATCCGCCCCATCGAAATAGACGATTGCCTGCTCTGCCAATTTTTCGATACGTGCGACGTCATCGGGCACTTCAGTAGCGATGATACTACGCGCGATTCGAACAGCTAGTCGAACGGCCAATTCCTGAAGTTCAGCAAGCGATTGACGTCTGGCAGCAGCAATCTCCTCAACCTGCATGGCCAAATGTTCAAGTAGCTGCTGAACTTGTTCATTCTGCTGATGGGTATCCGGTTTGGGTGCCTCGACGACTGGTGGTGGCGCGATCCTTTCCGTAACAACCGGAATCGCTGTACTTGTAAGCGGTAGACTGGCAACGATAGCCGTCACATGTGCCGTTAAAGGGATTTGGTGAGTCACCATGTCCTACTCGATTTCGCTTGCGTATTCGTTTTTTGTCTTCCGTAAAACAAGCAGAAAACCGCTTCCTGCTACAGGCTGACTTCACCTGACTCATCCATCTTCGCCAATGTTTGGGCAATATCGAACCGTGCAGCTTCGATTTCTTCGTCTGTCGCCCTCTCGTTAAAACCAATTTCCTCTTCGATCGATTGGCGCGCCCGTTTGGACATATTCCCCAACAAGCGACCAGAGATTTTTTCGTCGGCTCTGGTCAACGCCATCACCAATTGTTCCGATTGAACCTTGGCCAAAACAGCCTGAATGGAACGATCATCCAGCCGCAACAGGTCCTCGAAGCGATACAGCTTGACCTGAATCTGCTCAGCCATCTCCGCCGAAGACTCCTTGAGCGAGGTCATCATGGAACGCCGTGTTTCCTTGGGAAGCGCTCGCACCATCTCAACCAGTTTGTCGATCAATTCCGGATCAACGCGGCGCTCTCGGATCTTGTTGGCGCGATCGAATGTCGCCTTGAGCACTTTCTGCACGATAGGATCAGGTACAGTAATCGGTTGCCCCATCTGCAGAAATGTTTGCAACCGCACTTCTTCTGGAAAGAAATCAAGAGCCTTTCCTGCCGCCTCAGGCTCTAACTGTCGGAGCACCAGCGCGATGGTTTTTGGTTGGTCGTCCTGTAAAGCCGTTGCGACTTGGTAAGGATCCAGCCGCCCCAAGTCGAATGCTGGATTTCCCGTCGACTCAACATTGTCAAAGTAGGTGATCTTTGGCGCCAACGGCGAATCGGCTTGAATGCGAGCAAGCTCAGCTTTTTGCCTTGCCTCTTCGTCTTTCTGAATCTGCGCCATGGCAAACTGAAAATATCGCTCGAAATCATTCAACACAAAATCAACTTCCTCTTGAGTGGGAGGATCTGCTTGGTAGTTGTTGATCAAGCTGCGAATGGCTGGGATACGCGTCGGCGCGACCGATTTCATTGCGACTTCCGCCGCTGGTTCTCCTACCAGGTTCAGCAACATTGCCAGACGTTCATCGTTCGATAGTATCTGCATGATGTTCGATTTGCTCGCTTCCAACGAACCGTTTTGACGTCAGCCTATGCTTAAGCCGCCTTGGAGTCCTGGCTTCCGGATTCTTCACCCGACCTTGCCCACGCTGCCACGATCTGCGCA
Organism: Pirellulaceae bacterium; assembly: GCA_041399045.1. Taxonomy (GTDB): domain Bacteria; phylum Planctomycetota; class Planctomycetia; order Pirellulales; family Pirellulaceae; genus BJ22. The sequence continues at coordinate 420,175 of JAWKTO010000006.1, forward strand.
AATGCCTCAGGGTTGTTTTTCAACAATTCACCGATCTGGCTCACGCTACTGTTGCCCTCGACCGACGGTGTGGCAGCAGGATCGATCAACGGCGTCGGCTTCATCTTGCGCAGTGCCAAGAAACCCAAAAGACCTGCGACAACTGCGGCAAGCCCCAGGGAAACATTTCGAATGATCTCGTTGATCTGCCCCCACGGCATCGGCGCGGCAACTTCAGCCGGCACCTCCAACTCAGGAAACGTGGGAAAGTCGATGTAAATGGAATCGCCACGCGTTTCTTCGAAGCCAACTGCATTGGAGACGATCTGCTGAATCTTTGTGGAAATATCAGCAACAAGAGCTCCATTTTTCATCCGAGATCCCCGGCCTTGCTGTTTACCACCACTGAAACAGAAAGGCGTTTTATTTCCGGGAGTCCGATCGATTTCCGTAACGACTTTCTGGCTGTTTTCATATTCGGTAGTCGAGTCAGAAAAGTCTCGTTTGGTTTCCGTGGCTTTTTGATTGGCAACGCTGTTGGGCACCAGATTGTTTTGGGTACCGGCTGCACCCTAGGGCTTCGTCGCCAGCTGTCGTTTTTTCCTTGTTGATCGTTTCCTTGCGGACTACCTTGCCGTCTTTGTCGTAGATCGTTTCCTGTGTATTGATTTCCCGGAAATCGATTTCGGCAGTGACGGCAACGTTAAAAATTATCGTATCCGAGATAGGCTAGTTGCCTCTGTGCTTTCGAAGTCAACTCGTTTTCTTTTTTCGTTTGGTAGTCGGTTATTCATCAACGCAGCAACATCGCGGTCGGCGATCGTGTAAGAATTTCCATCAGTATCCGTAATGGTTACGTTGGCAGGATCCAAATCAACTACGGCGTTTGCGACCAGGTTCGCAATGGAATTAGCGTGACTTGGCATCAGTTCATACCCACTCCTGATCGTCAACTGAACGCTGGCCTTCGGTTGAGCTCGTTCGCGAATGAAGGGATGCCGATGGGGCAACTCAGAATCCATCGACGTCGGAAACCGCCTCGATGCGCTGATTTGATGCTGCAATCTGTTTTTCCTGATTGCGGCGTAGGACCTCGGCTTCCCACTCCGGCCCCGAGCCAAAGCCGGGCGCTGACTCCATCGCGCCAGGTTGTTTGCACCCGCACCGTTTTCCGTAGCGAGCTTCTTGGCTTTTGAATAGTCTTTCTTTGTCGACTTGCAATGTTGTGCGCGGTCTCTTTGTACTCAATTCCGGCCCGCTCCAATGCCGTCACAACATCTGACATGGTGCCAGGATCCATGTCACTTGCAAGCGTTACATACGAAGGTTGCGACGACCAATAGCCAACGCCACCGACGAGGCCAATACACAGCACAATCAACGTGATCCCGAACCGGGCAGCCGGTGTGGAACTTTGCCAGATAAGCAAAAATTGATCTGAAAAATTCTTTATCGCATTCACTGGGGGGAATCCGTCTCATCAAAAAATCTAGAACTGCATTCGCATCAATTCGTTGTACGCAGCAACCATTTGATTTCGTATCTCCATGAACAGCTGGAACGACATTTCAGCCTTGGCAGTCGCCAGAACGACGTCTTGAACGTTATCGGTTTTGCCTGAGACCAAATCTGAAATTGCCTGATCGGACTGAATTTGATCTTGATTGGTTTGAGCAATGAAGTCCTTTACCAATCCACCAAACGAGTCGTTGGCAGACTTTGCAGCCGGTGCCTGAACCTGTTTGAGGCTGCGGGCAGACGTAATCATATTGGTCGGGGATATCTGCATCGTTATCGTCCTCGCAACAATGACAATGTCTGTTCAACCATGTCTTTGTAAACTGTAATTGCCTTCAGGTTGGCTTCGTACGACCGACTCGCAGTATCAGGTCGACCATTTCATTGGGCAATTTCACGTTGGGCATGCGTACCATGCCTTCGGCGTCTGCATCCGGGTGTCCTGGAATGTGAACCATCGGGAACTCTGAGTCATCGAACTCGACCCGCGTCACCTTCACTCCATGCATCTCGTTGGACTCGTCGAGTCGTCCCAAGCCGTCTGTACCTTCGGCACTAAAAATGGGTACCATTCGCCGAAAGGGACCACCATCAGCAGTGCGCGTTGAATTGGCGTTGGCAATATTGTTTGCGACAATTTCCATTCGCAAACGCTCAGCCGACATGCCCGAGGCGCTGATGTTGGTTACAGAAAAAGGCCGCCAGACATGAAATCCCCCCAAGGGTATCCCTGGAAATTGATTTGATGCGTCAACAGGCAACTCCTGTCAACGTCCTCATCGCCATGAAAGGGCCCGCTGGACAACCGTTCATGGCACGTTTCATGGTGTCCATCTTGGCTGCAAGTAAATTCGAAAACGTTTGAAACAACATGGCATTGCGTTTCAGGTTAGAAACCTGTTGATCAAGGTCCACGTTATTGCCGTCGGTACGCTCCAATAGCCCCTTGGCCTCTTGGACCACCTGGCTTTCGTCGAGAGCGGCTCCTGGACTGTCGTTTTCCAAAAACGAGTCAAACGCTGCTTTCGATGTTTCCTTGGTTTTGTAATCCGGCGTGTTTACGTTTGCGATGTTCTGACTGAAAACACGATGTTTCCAATTCAGCGAACTGAATGGCTTTCGAAAGGTCTCGAAAAATTGGACGGGATTCCAGTCATATCAGTGGTATCGGTTAGGCAAGATATACTCTTTAGGCGAAATCTTCGGCCGCTACGGCTGTTGACTGTACTTCGCAAGTCGCCGTCATTTCTTGCGCGACCGAAAATGTCAAACATTCCGTAAAACCTGACGTTGCCTGGAAGACACATGTCATTTTTAGGGAACACAAGTGGAAAAAAGCGAACTCTGGTCTACGTTTTCATGTTTCCACAGGTGAATTTTTCATCCTTGTTTCGACTTCAAGCCTAGACCTGTCTGGAAGACGCAATTTTGGCGGGACTCTGAACTAATCAGATATCGCAAACAGACAGCGGATTGGCCTCTTGTTCGTTGACCATTGATTCGGTCACCGATCAACAGCTGCCTCCAATCCAAAACCCGAACAGCCCCAAGGCTTCCCAACGAGACATATCGTATGGACATTGCAACAATCATTGGACTCATCATGGGCTTCGGCCTGGTTGCAGCTGCAATCATGATTGGCGGGACCGACCTTCTGCCGTTTGTCGACGTGCCCTCCGCGATGATCGTTTTTGGAGGTTGTACTGCCTCGCTGTTGATCAACTTTCCACTTGGCAAGGTTTTGAGCGCCCAACTGATCCAAAAAATCTTCATCACCGACTCCCGTCACCTGAAAGTGTCATTTCACAATTCAAGGATCTGGCCAACGTCGTTCGCAAAGACGGGATGCTGGCGCTTGGAAAGTCACGTTGAAAAATGTGATGACAAATTCCTCAAGCGCGGCATGGAGATCCTGATCGGCGGCGCTGATCCCGAACAGATTCAAAATGCTCTGGATATGGAGCTGTCCGCCATCGAGGCGCGACACGGCATGGGCAAGAAACTGGTAGACGGTGCAGCTACGGCGGCTCCGGCGTTCGGGATGATTGGAACCCTGGTCGGTCTCGTACAGATGTTGAGAAAACTGGACGACCCGAGCAAGGTCGGTGCCGGTATGGCGGTCGCCTTGTTGACGACATTGTAACGGTGCGCTCGTGGCCAACGTTGCCTATCCCGCTTTGCTGGAAAACTGGAAGCGAGGAGTCAAGAGGAACTCTTGGTCCGCGAACTCATGATTGCGGGACTGGTTTCCTTGAGCGAAGGGCTTTCACCTCGCGTGCGGTAGAGACAAACTGATCGCCTACCTTTCACAACACAACGACGCAAGTTACAGGCGGATGCCGCCTAGGCAACGAACAACTCGTAGTTTGAAATACGTCAACAGGATGGGCGGGGCCGGACCATGGCCAAAAAAAGAAGTATAAAGTAGACACAGCAGGTGATATTCCAGCGTGGTTCATGACGTATAGCGACGTCGTGACGCTGCTGATGACGTTCTTTATCCTCTTGATGACGTTTTCCACGCACTCGCCAGAACGAACCGAAAAAACACGGGTCACTTTCTTCCAGTCGTCTGGTGGCTCAGGTTTGATTGGACCGCGCGCCCAATCCGCCCCGCAGCCGACACCTGGATCAATCGCGTTCGACCTCGTGCTTCCAAAATCGCTTTGCGTGGTCCGGAGATGCCTCCCATCAATGAAGAACCTTCCATCCAATCGATTGGAAATGGCCTCAAGGCTTTAACCGAGGATGAAAACAACCGCGATGACATGTCGACACATTACGTCGACATCAAGATCAGTGAATTGATTGACTACCAAAACAACTTGACATCAAAAGGACAATGGATGTCTCAAATGCTGGCCACTCAGTTGCGTGGGCTTCCCGTCGAGTGTTCACTGCAGGTCTCCGACCCATCAACCGCCGGTCGCCGCGATCGCGTTTGCGCCAACATGTTTGATGAGCAACGCGTTCGCCCTGGACTGGTTTTCCGTCAGCATCGTGTCGGATGCATTGCCCGCCGGGCAATTGCGAATTCTGGTAGAACGTCACTCCATCCCCGCAGGAGATTGACGATGGCTAGAAAAGAACGCAAGCCACCATCCAAGCCAAACATGGGCTTATCTCGTTTCTTTCCGGAGATACGATGACTGCCCTATTGGCGTTTTTTATCGTTTTGAACAGTTTGGCCAAAGAACAAACGGGGGCCAACCTGCATGCCGGAACAAGTTCGTTTTTCTTCTGCGTTCAAAAATCTGGCAACGCCGCTGGCAGCATGTCGACGGACCGAACGAATCAGGCCGTAGAGCAGGATTATCCTTCGCCGCTGTATGCCGTTTCCTCGAACGATCCAAGCAAAGGGAAAACGGCGGAAATTGGACCCGACGAAGAAGACGACAACGCTCGAATCTATCGACCGTAGTCAGGAAAATTTCAAACGATTCCTGAATGAACTCGATTACCAATACAAACTCAAGGAACAACCTAAAACGAGTCAATCAGGTTGTCTTCCGATTCGTTTGATCCGTTTTTATTCCGGTGAAAAACCGCTCGACGAAAATGGTATTCGGCTGGCCGCAAAGGCCGTGCCGATGTTGCGATCCAACTATCATCGATTGGAAGTAGTTGTTTGGTCGAGACTGCCTGGTGAGTATGCCATGGTCGGGCGGCGAAAAAGGCCGAGATGATCAAAAAGCAAATGGCAGAGAGTTTCTTTCTCACGCCCACCAGCAACAACAGGTCCGATTTTCGGCCAAGCCTTGCTGTTCGCTGATGCCAAACGCCCCGTCTACTCGTTCATCATCTCGACGACTGAGTAAGGTTTTCTGCGAGCCAATGGCAAGGACTGGGTAGAGGAAGAGCCCAGTAAGGTGAGTGGACGAGGCTACGAAGTCCCATCGCTCAACACGCCAAGCCCAATTGAAAATTTCCCACTTTCCGCAATCGCCAACTCGGCGACACTCAAAAAATCATTGCGTTGACTGCAACATCTGCCAAAAACGCGGCCCGAATATCAAAGCCCGCCAGAATTAGCGCCGCGCGGCAAACAATACAAATCCCGCTTGCAATATCGAGCAGTCTCAATGTTCTGATCGTATTCGGTCGTAACCGCACGTGACACATGCTCGATGGATGTGTTGATCAGCTCACTCAACACCACGATGGAAATGGCAGCCAACAACACGCCCCCACTCCCAACGTTCGATTTGGCAAGTTGCTCCAGCAACAACCGTACCCTACTGCAGCCAGTACATGAACCAACCAACTGGAGCGATACCATGAATCATGTGAGGTTACGGCAAGGCCCAATCCTCGAATCGCTCTCCAAAGCTTTTGCCGCCAGCTTTGATGCCGAAAATTCGACGCCTGTGATGTTGAATCGACCATCAGCATTTACTCCAGGTAGTTGGCTCAGCAGAGGAATCCCGCAACATTGCCTGGGCGAAACATCCGTGGGCGGTTCAAGAAGCGTGGCTCGATGCCAAATTGGAAACCAAGGTTGTCGCGACTGGCATCATAGTTCAAGCCCAATCGCCACAGAAACGATTCGCCGATGTAGATCAAACTCAAGGCGTTGCCGATAGTTCCTGTTTCCCCAAAATCGATGGACGTATTGGCTCGCACACCCCAGCGGTCGCTCATGCGATAGACTACTGAACCGTTGATAATGTTGCTCGAGATCGGACCTTCAATCATGCGATAGCCAAGGTAAAATTCCCCACCTCGGGACGTCCCATGTGAATCCCGGCACTGACGGTCCGCAGCCCTTGAGCGAAGAAAGAAGTCGGCATAGCCATCCGAAACCAGACTCAGCCGATCACCAATGTGCCATTTGAAATCGTAGTTGAACAAACCCCAGTCCGCGCCAAAATTATCTCGACTGGCATTGGGGAACAAACTCACTTGAGTATTCAGTGTCACCCAGTCGACAATCCGCTCGCTTCCCGTCATGCCGCGTTTGGTTTTGCAGCCGCTGATTGATTCCAAATTTTACAACTGACAGATCATCAGCAATTTCATTGGGACAGCATCGTCACCCAACTTTGCATCCCGCTTCGCAAGGCGAAATATCGTTCGTCGTAGGGCAGGGGAACATCGCCACCTGGTGCGATTCCAGGTATTGAACCACGAACCGATGTCGAAACGCTTCCTGTGAGTCATCGTCCAGTTGATCGTACAACGGCAGATTCGCCAAATCCTTCGATGCATCTGCGAAGAGCACCTCCGATTCGAAGGCAATCTTGTGCGCCAATCCATTGACATTTAACAAGGTACTTTGAATCGTGGGGTCCACTTTCCAGATCGGCAGACTTGTTCGAAGACCAACCTGCCCATAACCGCGTAACAAATCGTTTTGAGCAAGGTCTTCCTGCCAATAGGTGACATCTCCCAGCACGTAAGGCACAACTTTGACTGGACCAACCTGAAACGGCAAATCGAACTCCTGGCGAGTCCCCGCTCGCACGCCCGTCGCGCCGCTTGCCTCCCACGCCGTCCAATCAAACGGCGCCAAATCGACAGGGTCGAGCGGCGCTGTTGCCGGCCGAAATCGTCCGTAACCAACGTGGGAATGATTGTGCCAAACGACTCGATCACCCAAAAGCGGCTGGCCAATTACAAAATGGTCCAGTCGAGGAAGCCACGAGGTCTGTGTAAAAAATTCGTTGAGTTGATAGTTGGCAATCGCGTTGAACGATTGCGTGCCGATGTTGCGCTCCAGCCACAATCCCGTCGTGTAGTCTTTTTCCGTATCCCAACGACGTTCGTAGTACTGCTCCAGAAAGTTGCGGTCGGACAGATATCCGAATTCTGCGCGCAATGAATACCCAGGCTCAAAACGACTTCGATGCCTTAGCAACGAGTTGCCCCGAAACTCTTTCTCGGGAACGAGCGCCGTGCGTCCACGTCCCAGGTTGTCGGTTCCACTGTCATTGATGAACCAGCCGCGATAGTAACCTTCGGCGGTTCCCGGCAATCCAAACAAGCTCTGGCGAGCGTAATCCAACTCGCTTCCAAATCCCACTCCACGGTCACTCAGGTAGTCGACTATTCCCAACCAACGGGAATTTTCGGGACGGTTCCGGAATCCCAGAATCTGGTGCAAATCCCAAGCTGTGTGCGCTTGAAATCCAAAAATCCGATCGTTTCCGAATCGAAGCTGCTCTAGATAGATGGAGGGATCGTTCAAATTGGTTCGAAACCGTGGCCAATAAAACACCGGGCGATCCGATACGTACAGATAATTACCGGCGCTTTCCGCGAAATATTCGTCTGTCGTTTCAACTTGACCCGTCAAGGAATTGAACACAGGACGATTCGTCGTTGCGTCAAGTTGAGCTGTTGGCATACGATTGATTTCGATGCGATCCGACTGTAGCCAATAGCGAGGCACGCCAATTCGGCTCGACGTAAACGCCGCACCAATCGCATTCAGTTGGTTGTCATCGACCTGCTCGATCACCTTGGCCTTCAGCCGGACAAGGCCGTTGTAGTTACTCACCGGTGTGAGCATATCTGCATTCAGGATGGTTCCGTGATTGGTCGTTGCGTCATAATACATCTGATCCGCATAGATGACGCGTGTCCCCTTCTGGAACACAACGTTTCCCTCCAAATACAACTCCCAACGCGTGTCGCCATTTGGCAGTGTTGTTTCCCAACCGACGGCATTGTCTGCAAGAATCACCAAGGTTCGACCTCCGTCGCCGCCAAGGCCATTGGCACCAGAAATCTCCGGGCTATCAATCGCGACACGTACACCGCCTGGCAATAGGTAGATGAGTTCGTTGGGGTTGTTGGGATTGGGGTCACGCTTGAAATTGAGTGGGACCAGCGAATCTCTCGCTTGAAAGTCAACTTGCGTCTGTCCTGAGCGCCGAGCCGGCGTCGATCGTTCTGGCGCAAGTGATTGATTCGTCGGTGTGTCCTGCGGCGCGACCGGGCGTTGGGTTTGATACAGTTCCAATGGCTCTGGATTGATTGTTTGAATCTGGCCCGTCAATGGCGATATCAACGTTTGAGCTGCAGGGCCCGCTTGTTGAAATTGAACCTGCTGAACTCCTGAGACGCCCCCCACTTCGATCGCCGCGGATGCCCTCGCAAAAATCTCGGGGATGGAATCTGATTTCGTGATCGGGATATGTGCCGGTATTCGCAGGTCCTGAACAGTAAACGTCCGACCAAACCAACGCTCATCCGTCAATCGATTGTCACCGCTTTGCTCACCAGCTCCTGGCGGCAACGACACATTCACTTGTCCTTCGGCGTAAATAATCAACTTCTGCCGGGAATGCTCGTCGTCGACAAACTGCCGAAGCACAACCGCTTCCTGGCATTCAACCGTCAACCAATTCTGCGAGATGTTCGCCTTTCCACTTAGGTGAAACACATCGTATCCACCTTGCTTCCAGGTTGACACTTCTTGCGCAGTGAGCGTCACCGGATGGCTTTCCGCCGGCAGCGAAAATGAAATTTCCTGTCCCTTGGATTGCGAAAGCGGTGACACAACAGAGATTGCAATCCAAATCAGCGCAGCGAACCCTGCAACCAGGCATCGCACTGGAGATCTTGGAAATCCGTTGTGACTTGGAATCAATTTCAAGTTCAATTCACTGAACGTCGATGTAATGGATACGCTTGGCTATGGCCAAGAATTGATGAGACTTACTCAAACAATTAAAGCCATCCCAAACCCTGCCGATTTATTGAGCGCGAAATTCCACGTTGCTCTTTGCGCAGACACAACGCGCACCGATGCTCAAATTCCTTCGGGCGGCGGAGTATAGAAGTCGTTGAAAGGGCAGACAAGGCAAATCTGCTGCCATTTTCATGCTCACTACCCGTTTTTCACCACCGTAAACGACGCTTGCACTAACCACTGCTATCGCGTTAAGCTAGCGAATTGTCATTCTTTATTGAATTGAGTTTGTTTTGATTCGGGAACTGAGCGTTCGCAAGTGAGTCAACCTGCAACTGACGAGTCAACTTTTAGCCAAAACGAACTGTTGGTTTTTGAAACGCTGCTGGCGCAAAATCCACTTCGCCATCTCTCACCCCAGATCGAATTGCCGGACCCGAGTGAACTTTCCGCGATCTGGCAGACGATCCATGAGGACCTCAATTGCAACTGGCGAAAATCAATGTCCTGCGGGCTTTGGCTGTTGCTTGGGGAATGGGAAAAAGCCCATGAGGTCAGTCAGGATTTGAACTCTCCGGAGGGCGCTTATTGGCATGGTATTGCCCATCGAATCGAACGTGATTTTTGGAACGCCAAATATTGGTTCCGGCAATTGGGTGGTCACCCGGTATCCGATACGCTACTCGATTTCGTTCAACATACGACTCATGGTTCGACAATGCCTTGGTCCGAATTAAACACATGGTATTTTGGAAGTTGGATCGACTGGTACGAATCGGCGAAGTCTCCAGAGCTCATGAAAATTGCAGACGCGATCGCAACTGCTGAATGGCGATTCCTGATGCGGTATTCCGTCAAGCAAATACGAGCCAGCCAAGGATCCAAATCGTGACCAGATTCATTACCGTTCACACGACGTCGGACAAAAAAGAAACATTGGAATTGATCGCGAGAGAGTTGGTTGCAAAAAATCTGGTTGCTTGTGCACAATTGGGCGGGCCAATCACAAGCATTTACCGCTGGGGTGGTCAAACAGAAGAAACACAAGAATATTCTCTGGTTTTGAAAACGATCAGCGAGCATTTCCAGTTGATTGTGGAAATGATACACGACATTCATCACTATGACGTACCGGAAATCATTGCAACGCCGATCGAACAGGTCTCAGAAAAATACGCCCTTTGGCTCGAAGAACAAACGATTCGTAGCAGCGATACCCCATGAAAGAAGAAACGCATTTTGTCGTCCACCGACCAATTGATCTGGAACTTGGAAAACTGGTTGCGATCCAGTTTCTGGGGCAACACTTGTCTGGCATTCAATTTTCGGGCCAATGGCAACGCCCATTTGCGGTGACGTTTGACATAATTCGCCAACGCCTTGAGAAATTCGAGGGGCATATTGCGAAGGGGACGGAGCGTTCGGTTGGCATCCAAATCACGATCCCAAAACACACTTTGCGGCACCATCCATTGCATCGACGAACGCGTGATGTGTTTCGAATTCCATGCTGCGATGACAATCGAATCCTGGCACGCACTTTCGCAAGTGCTGGAACTGGGATCTGACTGGGTCGTCCAATTCCCCGAACACGGATTCCTGCTCGCCAATTCGACGTTCGAACAGACCTTGCTAAGCCGAGACGCGTAAGCTTCCGGGCAATTAAAAACGCTGAGCCGAGGAACGTAAGTTCCCGGGTAAAAGAATACACTGAGCCGAGGAACGTAAGTTCCCGGGTAAAAGAATACACCGAGCCGCCGAGCGTAAGCTACCGAGTAAGATAAAACACTGAGCCGCGGAGCGTAAGCTCCCGGGCAGAATTGTCAGAGTTACGGTCTCTTTGCCCGGGAGCTTACGCTCCTCGGCTCACGTCGCCTGCTCCCATGGTCGGATTTACAAACGTTCCGCAACGTAACTCCGGACCGAATCGCGAATCTGCGGATCGATCCAAAGCAACTTCACGCGATCTGCGAAGCATTCACGGTTTCGTTCGATTCGCTCCATTAACGGTTGGCGAATCTGTTCCTTGGTCACGCAAAATACATCCGTTGGAATCTGCGAATACTGGATCGCCAACTCCATGGCCCGCTTCACCACCTGTTCCGAATCGACTACTTCGTCGGCCAAACAGGCAAGTAGTGCGGCGTCATCCGAAAACGAAACGCCGCTGGTGACGATGCGCTGGAAATAACTGGGGGCCGCCGCAAAGCGAAATGTTTCGATTCCCTCTGCGGGCAAGGCCAGACCCACACGCAACTCAGGCATCCCGATTCGCGATTCATGCGAGATGACACGATAGTCGCCTGCCGACGCCAACACGCACCCCCCCGCCAGAGCGTGCCCTGTGATTGCGGAAATCATCGGCTTAGGAAATGTTACTGCGCTCAGGAATAGATCCGCGATAGCTGGCAGAAAAGCATCGACATAGTCCAACGGTTCGTTGACAAGGCGTTTCAAATCCACGCCCGCGGAAAAGACGCGTGAGTTTCCCGCGACCACGATAGCGCGGCATGATGTGTCGTCGGCCAACTGTCTGAGTTGTCCTGACAGAGCAGCACAGAATTCAATGTCCATCGCATTGACTTTGCCGTGACTCATCGTCAACACAACAATGTCTTTTTCTCGCAGTTGTTTAATCATTTCGTCCATCACACGACCTTGGGAAAACGAATGAGTCTAATTCATTTGTCCGCCATTTTCGAGCGCAGGAGGCAGGCCTGATCAAGGAGGCTCCGCGACGCTGCTCCGGCAATTCTCTGCAGCAACTCCAACAACGTTCATTCGCCAAAAAAACCACTGCCGGAACGGCACTGCGCTGGGTCCGGCCTACACCTAAACCGGTCCGTCCGATCACGGTTCGCCCCACTCCTCTGTATCGCCGGTATTTGGAGCCGTACCGCCCCAATCAATATCGTACTGACCTGACCTGACGAATCGATGAAATGACGACCATTTCCAATCGCGAACTCGTTTTACCAACTTGTGCTTCCGTGGATTCCAATGAATGTAATCCGCACAGCGCTCAAGATCATGTTCATCTCGAATCATGTGCTCCCAAAACCGCGGTTGCCAGACACCGCGTTCGCCGCGTCGTTTTTGTGAATCCGTAACATTCGCTTCAAAAAATCCTGCATCAAGCCAGTGTTTGGTGAACTCTTCCTTGATCTGTTTGATCCGCAACGAATATCGCTCGTCCCCCGATGGCAATTGCATGATGAGATGCCAATGATCGGGTAAAAGCACGTTGGCCACAAGGTAAAATGGATGACGAGTCCTTACGAAAGCAATGGCAGCGCCAAGGCATTTTCGTCCGCGTTCGGTTGTTAGAATCGGTCGCCGTGTGTAAGTGACGATTGTGAAGAAAAAAGTCCCACCGTGAACGAAGTAACGTCGGTAATCGGACACCACCTCCTCCCGAAAATTTGCAGAAGTCGAAGTGCAGATAATTTTCGCGTAAGAGGTAGGCCGGATCAAGGAGGCTTTGCGACGCTGCTCCGGCAATTCTTTGCAAAAACTCCTACAACATTCATGCAGCAAAAAACCGTTGCCGGAACGGCGCTGCGCTTGGTCCGGCCTACACTCGCCCCCGTTCGCAAACCAATCGCGATGTCGATGTACCGAAAACGATCGCGCAGGAGGTAGGCCGGATCAAGGAGGCTTCGCGACGCTGCTCCGGCAATTCTCTGCAGCAACTCCAACAACGTTCATTCGCCAAAAAACCACTGCCGGAACGGCACTGCGCTGGGTCCGGCCTACACTCGTCCCCGTTCGCAAACCAAACGCGATGTCGATGTACCGAAAACGATCGCGCAGGAGGTAGGCCGGATCAAGGAGGCTTTGCGACGCTGCTCCGGCAACACTTTGCATCAATACCAACAACGTTCATGCACCCAAAAAACCGTTGCCGGTACGGCGCTGCGTTTGGTCCAGCCTACACTCGTCCCGGCCAACGATCACCGGCTACACCCGTTGTGTCACAGGGTTCGCGTGCCTCCGATATGGCTACCCGTCGCTCGTCGTTGATTCGTCTTCCTCGGGTGGAATCGGAGAGCCGTGCGGATCTCGGTCGCCTGTTGCCGTTGCATCATTCAAACGTGCCCGCAACGCGCGGTCCGTAAAGTGTTCAAGCTTTTCCGCCTTGTCGTGGATTCGATCGGTAGGCAATTCCAACTCTTGTACGAGATAGGACTCCCAAAGACGATGCGAACGAACCAATTCGCGTCCCCGAATTCGTCCTGCCTCCGTCAATGAAACCGCGCCATCACAGCCTATCACAACCCGCCCCGCCTTGGCTTCCGCACGTACTACTTTGCGAATCACACGGCCGCTCAAATCCAACCGCTCACCCAACAACGACATGTTCAGCGTGGCCGACGGATCGCGTTCTTCCTCGCGATACAACAATGCGATAACGTCTTCTGAGGTGATCTGTTTCGCCAAACCTCGGCGACGAATCCACTGCAACAACACACCGTGTTTCGCGCCCACCAATGCCATCGTCACGAAAAAACAACCGGTAACGACCGCCATCATCCCGGCGGTCGACGTACTTCGAAAACCAAACCAATGGGGAACGCTGATCGCCGACAAATGTCCCAACACAGCCGAGGCGGCGGCCAACAACGTGCTGAACAGGATCACATCACGCAAACGATCGGTCATCAAGAGTGCGGTCGCGGGCGGCACCACAAACATGGCGACCACCAGAATATTCCCAACACTTTCGAAACTGGCAACCGCCGTCACGGCAACCAACGTCATCAGTAAGTAATGCATTAGCGTTGCATTGAAACCCAGTGTCGTGGCGAGCGCAGGGTCAAACGAACTGATCTTCAATTCCTTATAAAACGCGACCACGAACACGGCGTTCACGATCAAAATAATGCTCTGCGTCACAAACACGCGTGGCACCGCCCAGCCAGACAGGTTCACCAAATCGATCGGCGTAAATTCAATCGCACCATACAACACGCAGCCTGGATCGAGATCAACCGAATCCGCCGCGCGAACAATCATGATCAGCCCCAATGCAAACAGCGACGTGAAAACGACTCCCATCGAAGCCCCTTCATCAACGTTCCCTGTATTTCGAATCCACTGAGTGAACATCGCAGTCAAAACTCCGACGAGCACTGCTCCCAAAAACATCGGCAGACTACTTCGGCTACCGGTCAGAAAAAAAGCCGCCGCCAATCCTGGCAACACGGCATGACTGATCGCATCGCCCAGCAAACTCATGCGGCGCAGCACCAGAAAGTTCCCCAACAGCGAGGCGCTTACCGCGCACATCACACCGATCACAACGATCCAACCGTCCAGCGGCCAATACCAACCACTCATTGCGTTGCTCATGAGCGACCTTCCTTTCGCCGCGTCGACTGATTCGCATTTGAATCGATCAGTTCTGCAGATAGTGGATGCGGGCTGGGCGGCACTTGGCCCAACGGCGTCTCGGCCTCTAAAAGTCTTTCCAATTCAGCAATCATCGATGGCTGAAGAATATGTTCGATCATATCCGCGTCGCGATCCACTTTACTGGGAGCGATGTCGGCGTGCGTGATCAGATACAGCTCCCAAAGGCGATGTTCATGCGCCAGTCGCTTGGCCCGAGTCAATCCTTCTGCGGTAAGGCGAAGTGTTTGATTCGGCAGCCACACCACCCAGCCTTCTCCCTCAGCACGGCGAATGATGGACTTCAATTCCCATGCAGACCAACTTCGCATCGCCAAAACCGCAGCAACAGGAACGACCGATGTCTCGGGCTTAAGCTCGGGATTGGTTTCTTGAGCCAATTCAATTTGCTCATAAACAGCACGCAACAAATGTTGTCCACCAACCGTTCGGTGCAGACGAATCCGCCGCAACCAATGCAGGACACGACCATTCGTGAAACCAAACAACATGCTGACGAGAAAAATCAGACTGCACGTCAGCACAATCGTCGCTCCAGACGGCAACCGTGGAAACAACGCACTCACCGCCGAACCAATCGCTGCCGAAAACATACCAATGATCGCCGCCGACAACGTCATCAAACCCATGCGATTCGTCCAGAACCTCGCGGCGGCGGGCGGTATCACGAGCAACGCGATGATCAGAATCAGTCCAACGGCTTGCAAACCGACGATCGTGACGATCATGATCAACGCCATCAGGACCAGATCCAGAAACGCCTGCGGAAATCCCTGCGATCTAGCGTAAACCGCATCGAAACACAACAGACGCAGTTCTTTGAATAACACGACGGCGATCAATGACGCGATGAAACCGGCAAGGCCAATCAGCCAGGCGTCGCGCCCCAGCATCGAAGCCGTTTTGCCGTAGATGAACGACTCCAGCCCCGCTGCGTGCCCCGCTTCCATCTGCTGAATCAAAACCAGAATTGCAATCCCGGCTCCGAAAAATACGCTCAGTACAATTCCCAATGCCGCGTCTTCTTTCATCCGGCGAAGCCGACCGATTCCCAAGATGCTAAGCGTGCCGATCCCGCCACTGATCACTCCTCCCAACAACAAACCGGGCATCCATTTCCCGTCGCCGCCAGCGAGTGCCTGTATCAAAAATGCAATCCCAATCCCTGGCAACGTCGCGTGACTCAATGCGTCACCCAACAACGCCCGCCGTCGCAACAAAGCGAAACTGCCGATCAATCCGGCCGACAAGCCAAGCAAGCCGGTTCCCGCAATGACGACGCGCGTGTTGTAATCGCGAAGCAACACGACGCGCAGCACATCTTCAGTACTTAGTGTGGATTCGTCGTTCTCTGCAAACGTTGGTTTGCAAATACACAGTAGCGCGACGGCAAGAAGTAAACACGACATGTGCTTCAACCTGGAGACAGTTAGGGTCATAACGTCTTGCCTCGCTGGCGCATGGCTTCGGTCGCTTCCTCCAGTAACGTCAGTCGCCCGCCGTAAGTCTTCTGCAGGTTTGCTTGCGTAAACACTTCTTCCGTTGGCCCAAACGCCACCACCCGCATGTTGAGCAACATACAGTAGTCAAAGTACTCGGGCACCGATTGCAAATCGTGATGAATGATCAACACCGTTTTACCTTGGGATTGCAGCTCGCGCAGAACTTCGACGATCGCCAACTCTGTCGCCGCATCGACTGCCGCGAAGGGTTCGTCCATCAGGTACAGATCTGCATCCTGAACCAATGCGCGGGCCAGGAACGTACGTTGCTGCTGGCCGCCGGACAATTGACTGATTTGACGGTGGGCTAACTCCGAGATACCCACGCGCTCCAGCGCCCACATTGCGCGTTCGCGGTGACGACGAGTAACGGGCCGCAGCCAGCCGATCTGGCGGTACAGTCCCATCGTCACCACATCCAATGCGCTGACCGGAAAATCCCAATCGACACTTTCGCGTTGCGGCACATACCCAACGCGATGCCGCGCGTTTCGGTATTCATCACCAAACACCAGCACGCGTCCCGAAGTTCGCGGAATCAAATCCATGATCGCCTTGAGCAGAGTACTTTTCCCAGCGCCATTCGGTCCAACGATGCCGACCAGTTTCCCAGCGGGGACGTCAAACGTTACGTCCCAAACCACCGGCTTGCGATAATAGGCAACTGTCAAGTCATAGACGGACAGGGGAAGCGTTGGGTTGCTACGCCCGGTGGCGTTTCGCTGCATCGATGTGTTCGTCGACATGATCCCTCGATCCGTTCTACAAATACAAAAAATCGGTCGCTTGCTATTCGCCGTGTTCAATCAAACTCAATCGACCATTCATGCCGCCTGGCGAAACCGATCCACCCAATCCCATCGCGATCAACGTCACGTTGTGATCGATCATGCCGATGTAGGTCCCTTCGTAGGTCCCCGCCGAGCCCATCGCATCGGAGTACATCGGCCCGCGAATTTCGATATGATGCCCGCGTGCTTCGACACCGGCGACCAACGCCTCAATGCTTCGCGCCGGCACACTGCTTTCGAAAAAGACTGTCGGAACCTTTCGCTCCACCAGCAGATCCACCAAGCGATTGACATCTAACAGACCTGCCTCGGATTCGGTTGAGATCCCTTGAATTCCTTGGACTTCGATGTCAAATGCGCGACCGAAATACTGAAAGGCATCATGCGATGTGACGAAGACACGTTGCTCTCGGGGAATGGATTCAATCGCCTGTCGCGCGTAGGTATCCAGTGCATCCAGTTGTTTGCGGTACTCGCTCAAGTTGGCTTGATATTTGGGGGCGTTTTCAGGATCGAGTTCGCTCAACACGCGTGCGACTTCATCAGCCGCTTGCCCCCACAAATTCGGGTCCATCCAAACATGCGGGTCATGGTGCCCGTGACTTTCCGCCTCTCCTAAAAGCTGGTTCGCAGGAATCCCCTGCGTCACCGCGAAAACAGGTCGCGTGCGTCCAACCTTTTCCAGCACGCTGAACAACTTGCCTTCCAGCATCAGACCGGAATAGAAGACAAGATCGGCTTGCATGACCATGCGAACGTCGTCGCGACTGGCCTTGTACAAATGCGGATCGACTCCTGCGCCGAGCATTTGATGCACGACGACCTCATCGCCACCAACGGCGCGAACCAGATCGCCCACCATTCCAACGGTGACCACAACATCGATGGGGCGCTCGGCCGGACGATGAAACGATTGCGGCGAAGCGACTTCGATTTCGCGCCAACAACCGGAGCACAAAAGTACGCAGCAGACAGCGATGGCACCAACGCACCAACGCACCACCTGCGGATTCTGATTCCAACACAAAAAATGTAGCATATGCTACATTTCTATCGACTCCCATTTCCCGCGTCAATAGTCTTTCTTTCACTTGGGGTTCAGAATCCGCGCGAAAGCGCCATCACAACAAAAAAACGGGCATCGACATTCTGCCGACACCCGTTGTTGAAAGTTAAATTGGAATCACTCAATCGAAATAAACTCGGTTGAGTATCGCCGTTTCGCCTACTCTTCCTTGATCGTGTAAGTCAAAACCGTTCGATCGACGTTGTGATCTTTCCCGGGCTCAAACGCCACAGGAATTGAGCGGTCGACCAGGAAAATCCTTTGTAGCGCGATGTGTTTCCATTGATATCGGTAATTTCTTCATTTGTTGGATTACCCGTTCTGGGATCGATCTCAAAAAATCCGATCGTGATATAGACTGCAAACACACTTGACCGATTAGTCGCAATGTTCCCTAACCGTTGACGGAAATCATTTGCGAAATAAGGCTCCCGGTCTGTATCAGCCCAGTAGCCTGGAGAGGTGTTTTGCTCAAAAACGGCTGTTGCGGAGGAACAGTCCCCGCGTCGTCAGCCCGGAATAACGAAGCTGTCGAGGTTCGATTGAGAAGACTGGCATCTGCAACATTTCCCACGTTTTCCGTTTCACGGTAAATATTTGGAAATAGCTCTGGAACTGTTGGCGCGGTAGCGGCACTCCAGTCGCGGGTCAGCGAGTCTAAATGATCGTCAAATGATCTAGACAAATACGGAGAGCCCATCGATGGTGCACCGTATTCTTTGGTCATTGCATTCCAAACCCGCCGATCAAAAAGTGTATTTAGGTTGATCTTCCCTGGATTTCGTCGTTGCAATGCCGCATTCTGCGAGTCTGCTGCACCCGCAAACTGCGAGGGCACCTCGACATAATCCAAAATGCGATGGAAACTAGGAATACCGCGATTATGTGCACCAATCGTCGAAGCATCTTGAAAGAAGTTAAAAAGGTGATTGAATCGACCCGATGACGCAGGAAAAACCTCTGCGATCTGGGCAGTTCCCGGGCTGTATCCTTCATATGGATTGAAGGTCCGTTTTGCATCAAACCGACTAAGCAACTGACTCGACGGCACATTGGGTACATTCACCAATTCCATGTGCGAAGCAAACGGACGATTGTTCCACGTTAGCCACGGGAATGCTCGGTCAAAATCATCATTACCCAATGGCCAAAAACTCTTTCGAGCAGGATTATTACGGTACTCCAAGTCAATTTGCCCCAAAGTCTGCGATAAATTAACGCTGACAAAATGCGAATCCGTTCCAATCGGAGTATATTGAGGCACCGCAGGATCCGGTTGAGTACCCTCGTGAGAGCCTTTCCAAAGCAATCGTTGACGAGCGGTCTCAGTCGAATTTGAACTGTCTAGTGACGTAGTCATCAACCAGTTATGAAAAGCCCCTCGTTCAAATGTTCGAAAATCGTCTGGGACATTGACCACTACATCCGGATCTAGGTCCGAAGAAAGCCCATTGTAAACGGTGACATCACCGCCAATGTAATCAACTGTCAAATATGGATTGGTAATGGGATGGAATGCCAAAGTCGGGTTTGCGAGACGCTGTAGGTGAAGCATATAGACGCTTGGTATTTTACCTTCATCCCTTAGGCCGGCTTGACCAACAACCGTCCCCTCCAAGTCATCAAACTCTGCTGGCGAAAATGTAAAATCCAGGGGATCATCTAATACGACTGTTGGAATAGCTCCCGTTGAGTCAATAATCTCAAATCCATCAGAAACTGGCGAAACGGCAAAATCTGGATTAAGACCAGCCAACATTGCTGCATATCCGTCGATGGGATCAGTAATACCCCATGAGCGATCAATACCACCACCAGTTGTGAACTGGCGATCCAATGGGATCGCCAATACGCCTGCCGCGATGTAGTCATCAAATACTGCATTCACATCATCCCAGTATCGGACGAGAACTTGATTTGCACTGGGATTCAAGACTATCCGACGGGTATCTACTAACAGCGACGGATCAGCCATAGTTTGATCGTCTGTTCTTCGACCAATGTAGGTCCGATATTCTCCTCCCACTTCAACACCGCCCGAGCCGGCAACGGCGTTGCCCGGGTTGCAAAATCAGCTGCTCACCTACAGCACCTTCATTTATTGAAGGAAATAGTTTTTCTCTGGTTGTGCTACGCTTGGATTCGATGCTGTATCCGTTAAATTCGGGTCGTTCGGTTCTTTGAAATAAACAATCCGCAACACACTACCATCCGCATCAACGATTCCAGGATTATCAAAGTTACCATTTGTACTTTCGCGATGATGGATTACACGCACTCTCCACACTGGCGCTCCGCCGGGCGCCAGTCGATCTAGTGCCACCCCACCATTTCCGTATAACTCTGGTGGATAGAAGTCACTATTGGCATTGGTATCCGTATTGTCACTGTGATACCAAGGGTTGTAGATTTCGAAAAATGCACTTGCGTTGGGCACGTAGTGGCTATCAAAATTTGTGTCATTACCACCGTTATTGGAAGTGTAATCACCACCCCCATCGTCGTCATTACGGTCCTCAGTACGTTTGTCATGCATCGCAAACGACTCGGTCAGCAACAATTCTGGTCGCTCAGCTCCCCAAACAACGAGCCGATCAGGTATTCCTTCATCGGAAGCAATATCGCCGTCGACTGCCCACCCATCTAACGGGTTCAAGTCAAATTCAAAACTGGTGTTGATGCAATCTGCATCTCGAAAATCAACGACGTTCACACACCATTGGGCCAAATCCGTCAAATATTGAGTTTGGTCCGCAACGTTCGTCATTCCATCCCCGTTGTAATCTGCGATTTCTGAGGAGGACAAACGATGAAGCACAACGTAAACAGCTTTCTCGCAAACAATGGGTCTGCCGCGTTCAAATCCATGCGATAACGCGCGAAGACATCTGTTGTTAAGTCATCCGGCTCAACCTCGAAACCGTTTACGGCTCTTGCCTCATCCAATAAGCTTGCAACATTTCTAGGCAACACTGGCAGTTCATAACTATCTGTTGTGATCAACTTTTTGAGATTAGTTCCTGCCGAAAGTAATTCACGCAATCGCTGCGGCAACATATCGTCGTCACTTAAGAACGCCTCAAGCTCAGCAGGTGAAAAGGGAAAATCATCCGCACCTCCAGTTGAAACAAATTCTGATCGACCGGTAAAGGGAGCCGCTGTCAAATCCATTTCGTACACTGAGTCAACAAGTTCACCGGTTGTCAAACCTGAAGCCGTTGCATTGATACTTGGCATACCGACTTGAAAATCAACAGTACCAAATGTCGAGTCATAAGGATCTATTCGTGTAGTTACAGTTAGGTTATTGAGCGTCCCAATCTGATATCGACCGTGTACATCAAGTGGCGACCGATAGAGGCCAGTGTTAGTCAATCCTGGCGCAACAAACACCGAATTTGGAAAGCCTGCAAATTTGGTGGCAGCCTTATTATCGACGACACCCAACTGGCCTGGCCCCACGTTGAACGAACCTGACGCCTGGCCTTCACTACCGAATCGGCCGTACCACGTTGCGTCCCCGTAAAACAATCGTTGGGTTAAACCTGTGGAGCCGAAGGCGAGGCTCAGACTAACCTCCCCAACACCAAACCCATATCCTTGGGGCTTGGGCATCAGACCAACATCATTGAAAAATCCATACTCCGTGACTTGAGCGTTTGAAGTCGACGAAGCCAGATCGTACTCAAATCGCGAGCCATGGACATTTACATTCAAACGTCCACCCATATCCACGACGTGATAAGCAACGAGAGGCTTATAGACTCGCCCACGTTCGTCGGTTTGGATTGGCAAATTGGAGTCCATCCAAATACTTTCGGCGAGCCCATCCCCGTCATTGTCCACATCTAACTGCCCAGCATTTCCAAGATAGTTCTGGTCAATCAATCCATCGCCATCATCGTCAAAATAAACGCTATTACCGTTTCGGTCATACATGGCAGGCAGGAAAGAGTACTGACGCTGATCCATCCCGAGTGAATCTTGGGGATTCAGAGTTGTGTCTGTCGGACCGTTTGTGCGAACTAAACCAGGACGATAAAAACTTGGAACAACAAGGGGATCAGGCCAAACACCTGGCATCGTTGTCAGGCCTTCCAAATGCGCCGACAAGAACATGTTTTGTGAATCAACCGCGTCATAGTCTTCGTTAACCGATTGAGAATTCGCGCCGCCGTTGATAGCCGAATAACGCTGATAGAACTGTTCGCGTGTCTCCCCTATTCGATTCGGAACCAGCGAGTTGTTCAGATTGGCGCTCTGAAACTTTGCGAGCCCGCCGCCAGGGGTTATATAATTCCCAGCACCTGTTCCCGAATAGCGCAGAATTAATCCGTACGTCGAAATTGCTGAATGCTAATGGTGGCGAAAGCACTGCTCGAATCTTCCCAGGAGAAAACAACGTCAAATACGTATACGGGTGGTGAAGCGGTATCGTCATACTCGAAATCGATAATCTTACCACTGATCGCACTATTACCCAGCACCACCGGCATGTCATAAAAGTGCGTTATTGAAAGAGTGCCTGCATTATAAAAATCGTGAAGTTGAACCAACCCTTCTGTTTGGCCAGTCAGGTCACCTCGAAATGATGCACCCAACGCATTCGGTACCCGAATACGCCACAGTCTATTGTTGATTGGGGAAGCCGATAATGCCGAAGCCTGCAACGAATCTGCAATATTACCGGTCTTGTTTTTCCCTTGCGCGATTCCATATCCATAGAGATCCTCCAACAATGAGTGACCTCGCAATGGTGAGCGAGAGTTATCTAGATCGACACCTCGCAACAGGTCATAGAATGCGCGATTGACGAGCGAACGAGAATCGTCACGCCGAACCTGAATCATCCCAACCGTCGTTGCTGACCGGCGAAACTGATTCGCCAACAACAAAAACGAAGTGCCCATCAACAGAAACAACACGATTAGGCTCAATACCATCAACAGAGTCACCCCGGCTCGGGAAACATGCTGATTACCATTCGGTCTGTTGATCAATTCTCTGCTCAT
This sequence comes from Pirellulaceae bacterium, assembly GCA_041399045.1. Lineage (GTDB taxonomy): Bacteria > Planctomycetota > Planctomycetia > Pirellulales > Pirellulaceae > BJ22. The sequence goes on from JAWKTO010000006.1 coordinate 443,091, forward strand.
CATTTCAGTACCCGCTTCGTTATTTTCACCATTCATCGATGAAAGCGCAAACCTTCGTTCAAATTTCGTTGCCTTGTGCCTCACAACTCGAATTGAACTACTTTCGATACGTCCTCTCAAACACGGCCCATACATCCGGCAAGTGAACGGCGTAGGTCCGAGACGGAATCGCTTGCCCGGTGGTTGGATCAAACGACGCTGAAAACTCTCTAAAATTTCCATATACTTGATTCACTGCCGCAGTTTGTGTCGTCGCATCCTGATATTCGATCCCGAAATCAAAATCCGGGCCGTTCAGTGTTACCAGCCAATACGGTCCATCGGCAGGGTCATCCGTGGTATCGACGAAATAAGCATCTGCTACCTGATAGAAGTTAATTTGTTGAACAAACCGATTCACTCCAACATTGAAGGTAACATTGGTCAGTGCAATCCAATCCCCACGACGAATCTCTAACATTTTATATCCACCATTGCTGTCAAAACGTCCGTCTGGTCGCAAATTTGACAGGCTATTACTGGCATTCAGATCATTATTGGTTAGCTCTCCATTCGCACCGCCAGCAACATCTCGCAATTTTAATGTGCCACCGGCAAATGCCATTCGCTTGCCCCAATCGGCAATTGGATAATTGAATTGAATTGGGTCGACTTGATAAACAAGGTCATATGGCTGATCTCGTGCGGACGGATCACCAATTAGACGCCTCTTGTAAACGAGAAAATGATCCCGAAACTCACTGACGTAATCAGCGAAGTTCCTAACCGCTGGATTCGGCAAAGTCAAAGCATCGGGGTCTTCCGTTGCTGGATAGTTTTGCAGCTCTCCGACACTTGGGGCATTTGGCCAATACTGAGAAATCGATGTCGGCGACGAAACCACCATATAGGACATCTCGCCCAATGCCTGGCGTTTCACATCAGTGCCCGAAGCGTTTTGATCATAAATTTGCTTCGGTGGCGCCAACGCAGCTTCAGAATAAAATGCATTGCGAGCTTCAGTTTCGGAAGGCGCCGTGGTTTGCAAATCATTGCTCCACGAAAAATGATATCTGGAAACACCGAGTGACATCGGTGTACCAGGTGCGGCCGCAAGCCCAATATTGCCTCGCTCAAGCAAGACACACTTGTCAGCGGATGGGAAATTCGCACCGACATACGACGAATTCGTTGATGCCAAAATACTGTTCTTCAAACCCTCACTCACGAAGGGAAAATAGTACTGAGCCTGTGGTGGAGTCGTCGCTGCAGGTAATTGACTAACCCACATTGGGTCAATAGCGTAACCGCGAGCAGTCTTTGTTGGAATACTTCCAATCGGCACTATCCAGCGACTGGTATCTGAAAATCCATTAATATCAAAATGATTCGCAGCGTTGATTCCCTCGCGATACGCAGTTTCCTGATCAAAGCCAACCTCGGCCTGCTGAACCGCAAGCGGAATCATGATCATGACTCCTGCTGCACCGATCAAGGCTACGACAATCGCAGTCAACACCTCAATTACGCTAATTCCTGATCGATGATTTATATGAATGCTATTCATGGCTATTCGTTTTTTCTACTCGCTGGTCGAAAACAGTTTAGGCTCTTACTGAGTGGCAATAGTTCCATTGGCACCACCGAGGCGACTATTCAGAACTCTATCGACTTGATTCCCGGGAGTTGTAACTGGCCCTTGCGGAAACGATTCCACCACCGTCACCTTGCCACTACGCAAATCGATTCGCAACCACATCAGATCCGGCTCGTTCAACAGGTCTGTATTGTTTTCCAAAACACTTTTCTGCCAATAATCAGTTCTTGACAAGATCAAAATGATGTTTAACATCATCTCTGTCACAGCCAAGTAAATCGGCTCCGTTGGAAACCACCCAGAATCCGGCCCAACACCTAAATTCCCGTTTGGATAGACACTTCATCGACGGCCCCAGAACGATCAAATGTAAATACACGCCATATTCATTTGGAACCTCGAAACACCAGGAACCGGATCATTTAACAACGAGAACATGGTCCATGAATAGGGTTCAGTATCAAAACCACCGCCACTTACCGGCAAGATCCAATGGACCAGAATAATTCAAATCAATGTGGTAGCCATTTGGCAACACATACCGATCTTGTGTTTTGGGTGTAACAAAAACTCAACCTCAAATGGAACACCAGCTCCTACAGTTGCAGTACCCGTATAATTATAGGTAAATATAAACGATTAGGTCCCATCAACGACTGGACTAACTAACTCCCTGATTGACCACCCAATGTTACTCACCCACTCGTATTTCCTTGATCCGCAAAACAGCGCGTTATCCATTGGATACGATATTTCAGCTTCGACATCTGACCAGTAAAGGGTCAGGAACCAACCGAATGTCGGCTACAGTATCAAGGCCGGAAATTCGCGAACTAGATAAAGCTCATTACACATGTAGTAAATGGGATTTGTGTCAGCCCCAGGCTTTGAACCATATCTGAAAAAATTCTTATTGCGAATCAGAACTACCCCGGAGAAAACCTTTTGCCGAGCCTGAAGCGCGTCATTGAAAGCCGCACCTACAACTCTCGAGGTCTCACGTATGCCACGTTCGTTGGTGTACAGCCTGAGTTGAGGCACGATCAAAACGACTAGTAAAGCCATGATTGAAATCAAACCAAGGATTTCAATCATTGTAAAGCCGCACGATCTGTCGAATAACTGCATGAATTGCAAGACATCCGCATCAACTCCCATTACAAATTGTTGGATGTAATCTCAATCTCAATCGACTCGAGAGATATATCTCGCTCACCAATAGCGTCTCGCAAATTTCTCACTGTGCCCGCAGCTTCGTCTCGATAAACCAAGCGATAATTTAAAGGATCGCCAAATCCATCCAAAACCGCAGGGATCCCGCCTTCGACACGAATTTCGTTGGGCTGAAGAAAATTGGTGCCCCGTCGATCACCATCCCAAGTATCGTTTAGCACCAAATAGAGAAACTCAGCAGATTCGTCGATATTACTACTTCCACTGTTTGGAACTCGGATGGTATTCCTTAGATGAAATGCGGAATAACGCGACTGCATTGCCAAACCATATCCTGTCACTCCAGGGTCCGGATTTGGATTTTTGGAAAACCATTGGGCAACGGCATTGCGGGCGCAGTCATGCCCCACAAGTCTTCAAATGTTCCTGGCATTTCAACAAGCACAAGTTCAACAAGAGTATTATTATAGACCTGCTTCTTCTGGCCCTGCGTCGTTGCGTTAATGTCATCGAAATGGAAAGGCATGTTGCGGGAACGATACGACTCTAGACGGTTTCTCAAAACCGATTCGCAGCGATCGATAATCGATTGCGTTCTTGCAACTGCGGCGTCTTCTCGCGCTGCGGAGAAGGGCCCACGGCGAGGCTGCCAAGAACAGCGATCACGGCGATCACCATCAGCAATTCGACGAGCGTAAAGCCGTGACGAGGGCTGACTGCCCTGAGGAAAATATTTTTTGTTGTGCTTCGCATGGATGCACTCACTTTCAATTACGTTTCTTTTTTTCTTGCTTGCCAGCAACAGGATCGTTTTTGCCTCACGACTCGGCTACCGCAACAACTCACCTCCTGTTGTCCCCAACACCAAACACCTACCGACAAACACTATTGCGAAAGGTTATCTAAACGCCCTTGTGAAAAATTCGAGATATTGTCGCGCTCTTGTCCAATAACGCTCGGAGCATAATAAGTCGTATTTCCAGGTGAACCTGCCGCGAAAAAGGCATCGATACCTGGCGTGATCAACTGAAAACTCTTTTCATTGTAGAACGGAGAGGTAGCAGTATTGCCCGTTCGATAGGCTTGGATATTGACCGTCTCACCCGCAGCCGTTTGCGCATTCAAATACTGCACCGTATCGGTTGCCTGTCGTGACGCCAGCTCAAAATAAACAACAGGTTCCGCCGCGCTGCCTCCAGCACCCACTTGCGAATATTGGGCAACCATGTCATCAGACGCCCCTCCCAGAAGTGTCATCTGATTCTGACGAAACTCATAAATCACCTCTCGCTCTTCGGTGCCCGTGTTGTACGCACGCAAACCCATATTGGGAACTGTCGTTCCTGCGGTAAGCGGATACTGTTTGTTTTTTGCTAGTCCAGACAACCAGAAAACCATTGCGGCACTTCCCTCACGCGTGTTACCGGCTGGTTCAATATATTGCCCCACATTGTCCCACCATTCATCAAGTCGCGTGTTGCCTCCGGGAGTCCCATCTGCATCCGCAAGTTCGTTGTGGTTCGGCGCGATTCGATTCAAATAGGGCAACAAATCATTTGGACCAGTGATCTGCGAAAAGTCTGGTGGGTAAAACCATACTTGGTCTTAAACGACTCCAGTGCCGCTTCGATTTGAGTCAACTCCTGCTGAATGGCAAATTCCTGTGCGCGCACGCATCACTGCGGGGATAGCAATGCCAGTCAAAATCGCAATGATTGCAATCGCGACCAACAACTCCAGCAACGTGAAAGCACGACGCAACTTGGCCGCTCGAATGTTATTCACCTGCCCAGCCAAACCCCTGCAACGGCAAGGCTGCTCTGAACCGTGGCACTCGACGTTGTTTAGTAATTGAATCATTGTCATCCTCGTGGACTTCCCCATTTGTTTCGCTTCTCGGTTTTTCCCCGAACGATCGATTTAATTCTCGAACAATCATTGCCACATGATTCGAGTTGTCTGACCGACGAATTATCCGCCCTTCAATTTACCGCCACTCAATCCACCGATGAGCGACATCAGCGGCAAGAACAACGCGGCAACGATAAACAGAACCACGCCCCCCAAGAAGACAATCATCAACGGCTCAATCAGCTTGATCATCCCCTCGGTCAATGTTTCGACTTCTTCTTCGTAGTAGTCCGCGACCTTGTACAACATCACGTCCAACTCACCGGTTTCTTCACCGACGTCGATCATGTTGATCACAAGGTCTTCCACGACAGGCTTCTTGAACTTCAACAGGTACCAAACCAACCCCAGGAAACCTAAGAAGCCTGAACCATAGGCGACATAGAACCAGAAGTCTGGTTTGATGAATAAAACGGACATCGGAGGCAACGCCATCGTTGCGATGAAGAAAAACGCTGCGACGGCGAGGAACCTGGGCTTCGACTCAACCTTCATCGGCCGGGCAATCGTATCCCCCTCGCGAATCGCATCGGTTACGCGGAGAAAGATCTTTTCGTACATCGCATTGCCCGAGGTCTCACGTGTAATCGCAAGCCCCTCCAGAATCGGAACACCACTGGCAATCAACGCACCAAGCGTCCGAGTCGTTCGCGCAAGGTTGCTCTTCTCAACCAGTTTTCCGATCACCGGGAATTTAAGCAAGTAAACATGCCAACCCATTCGCCCCGCCTTGAATTTGCATATCAACGCCACAAACAAGACAACAAACATTGGCACGAGCGGAAACAAAAACCACAACTTGACTGTTCGATCAGAAATCGCCATCAACAATTGCGTGATTGGCGGCAAGACCATCCCGAATTCTTCAAACATCTTCTGGAATTCAGGAATGATGAAAATCATGATGAACGTCAAAATCACAACCGTGAAGAAAACAACCATGATCGGATAAATCATGGCTCCAATCACCTTTTTCTTCAGCGAGGCCGTGCGTTCCTTGAACTCGGCCAAACGACGCAAAATCAGCTCAAGTGATCCGCCAGCTTCGCCAGCTTTGATCATGTTCACGTACAGACGATCAAAAACCTTGGGGCTCTTGGCCATCGCTTCCGAAAGCGACGCACCACCCTGGATCTCGTCGCAAACGTCGATCAAGGCATTTTTCAATGCACCTGGGCGAGCCTGCTCTTCCAGAATCTGAAGACTTCGCAAAATCGGCAAGCCGGCGTCCTGAAGGATCGACAGCTGCCGCGTAAACGTAACCATCTTTTTGCCGCCAGCCCCGCCAATCGCAAACGACTTGCGCCCAGCGCTTTTTCCGCCGCTTGCCGCAGCTGCCTTCTGGACGGCGATCTTGGTAACGAAATAACCCATGGACCGAATGGTCGCCTGAGCCTCGTCCTGTGTTTGTGCTTCGATTACGTCGCGAATTTCCTGCCCCTGAGGGTCCATCGCTTCGAATTGAAAAGTTGGCATACCTGATACCTCTAATCGTGCGGCAAGCGCCCTAAGTGTTCCGGTTGACAGCTACCTGCCTCTGGAAACCCAAATTGATTTGCGAATCTGCTTTCAACGTCCGTGACAATCTCTGTCCGTTTTCCGAATTGCCAACGCGACGTTTGACTCAAAAGACTTGTGGCTCAAGACAAGCGACCCCATCAAAAATCGAGCCTTCGAGCCTTGTCGACAACCGATCTCGAATTCCCCGATCGTGAATCCCAACAGCGATGGCGCCGAATCTAATTTGCCCTGCATCCCCTTGGTCCCCTCAAACACAGCAAAATGGAGTGCCTTCAGGGGTGAATCCTCATTATTCTTTACGTGACACAAGGGCCAAGGCAAATTTTTGGAGTTATTTGTCGATTCCTGCACCCCAAAACGGTTTTTGCCGTTATTCCGGCATTTTTGAGCTATTTTCGCGTTCGTGAGGTTCCGGCAAAGCCAAAAGAACGAAACCTCTCAAAAAATTTCTTGCGATTTTTTCATCTGAAATGATCGACGGGGCCATTTCGAATGACGAATGCAAACGGACCGTAGTGGACGAGGCGACGAGTCCTTGGAGCGAGCGAAGCGTGGCTGAAGTCCTGCGACTTCGGGTCGCAACTGAAGTCTTGGGACTTCAGCTACAAAACAAAACGCGGGAATTCTGCCAGATAACAAATCGAGGAACTTCAGCTAAAAAACTGAAGACTTGGCGTCATCAGATAACAGAACAAACGGACGGTAGTGGACGAGGCAACGAGTCCTTGGAACCTGCGCGATGAGCTGGGACTCGTCGCCTCGTCCACTACCCACAATTGCTGACCTACGAAAAACGCTTACGCCTCTTGAATCGTTTCGCGAATGACCTCTTCGACGGTCGTTTTACCTTCAAAGGCAAACTGCATGCCTGCATCCCGCAATAGCCGCATGCCTTTCTGCCGGGCCGATTCCCTGATTTCGTCCGCAGATGCATTGCGGAGGATCAATTCTCGCAATTCGTCATCCAAAACCATCAGTTCAAACAAGCCAATTCGGCCTTTGTACCCCGTGTTGTGACAAGTCCCACACCCGACGCCACGGTAGAACTTGCGATCCCCTAATTCTTCACGGGTGACTTCAATCTCCATCAACAGTTCATCAGATGGCTCAACGGGCTCCTTGCATTCTGGGCAAATCCTGCGAACCAGTCGCTGCGCCAGAATTGCCTCGACGGTTGCCGTAATCAAAAACGTCGGAACCCCCATATCCTTGAGTCGCGTCACCGTACTGGGCGCGTCGTTTGTGTGAAGCGTACTGAACACCGTATGCCCAGTCAGCGAAGCCTGCACGGCGATTTCAGCCGTCTCAAGGTCTCGAATCTCACCCACCAAAATTTTGTCTGGATCCTGGCGCAAGATCGCTCGCAAGCAACTGGCAAACGTCACGTCGATATCGTGATCAATTGGAATCTGAATGATTCCATCGATATCGTATTCAACGGGATCCTCAGTCGTGATCAACTTGTCTTCAATGCAGTTCATCTCCGACAAGGCAGAGTAAAGCGTCGTGGTTTTGCCGGAACCCGTCGGGCCAGTCACCAGGATAATGCCGTTGGGCTTCTCCATGACCTTGCGAAACTCCTTGATGGTCAGCTCATCCATCCCGACATTGCCGAGGTCAAGCGAAACGACACTGCGGTCCAACACCCGACAAACGACACTTTCACCAAACATCGTCGGCAGCACACTCACCCGCAAGTCGACCGGGTGACCGCCGATGGAAAGCTCAATCCGACCGTCCTGAGGCAATCGTCGTTCGGCAATATCCAGATTCGCCATGACCTTGATCCGCGATGTAATCGCAAAAGCAAGGTGCCGGGGGGGCGGAACCATTTCGTACAACACACCATCAGCCTTGATTCGGATTCGAAACTCCTCTTCAAATGGCTCAAAGTGAATGTCGGACGCGTGGTCCTTGATGGCCAGTAGCAAAACCATGTTCAACAACTTGCGCACCGGCGCGCTTTCGACCAACTCGGAAACGTCACTCAAGTTGATGGGACCGCCACCCGCCAATTTTTCCGAGGCTTCCTTCAACTCGTTGTCTTTTTGCAATTCAGCAACGATTTTCTCGATGCTCTCCGTTTCCTCGTTGAAATACTTGTCAATCAGTTTGACAACTTGCGATTCAGCCGCGACAAGCAATCGAATGTCGTATCCCACAAAAGTCCGCAACTCGTCCTGCATTGATAGATTTTGCGGATCGCAGGTGGCAACGGTCAGGATATTGTCTTTGAGCTGCAGCGGAATCACTCGATACAACTGTGCCATTGCATTGGAGATGACTGCTCGCGCATCGTCTGGCGGTACGATTCCCTCAATGTCAACGGTTTGCAAACCGAACTGCTCACCTAGAGCCTGAACCAACTGATCGTCGGAAACCAAGCCCATGTCTTCGGCGATTTTTCCGATCTTCTGACCAGGGTTCTGACTCTGCTCCTCGACCAACATCTCCAACTGCTCGTCGGTGATGAAGCCCAAGTCGACCAGAATTTGACCCATGCGTCGAACTGCCATGATTCAGCTTTCCCGATTCAATATGACTGGTTTGTTTAGATTGCTACCTGGAAAATTAGAGTAACCCACTACTCTTCAAAATCATGCTCGGGATCCAATTCCAACGGCTCGTCGTAAGCCATCTGGCGACGGGCCGATGCGATTTTCTTGGCTAGCGCGTCAGGATCGTGGGCTTTCCCGAGAATGTCATCCATTTCGACTTTCTCATCCTGCCATAATTTGAACAGGCAGTCGTCCAACTGAAACATGCCGAACTTCCCACCGGTTTGAATGGCCGAGTTGATCCGGAACGTTTTGTTTTCACGAATCAGGTTGGCGACACCAGGCGTTACCACCATGGACTCAAATGCAGCCACACGTCCACCGCCAATTCGCGGCAACAACGTCTGAGCCAACACGCCAATCAACGAGGTCGACAACTGGGTTCGAATCTGATCCTGCAGGTTTCCTGGAAACGCGTCAATAATCCGGTTTACCGTTCCTTGAGCACTATTGGTGTGCAACGTTCCAAAAACGATGTGCCCCGTTTCCGCAGCAGAAATCGCCGCTTCGATGGTCTCCAAGTCCCGCATCTCGCCGACCAGGATCACGTCCGGGTCTTGACGCAACGCACGCCGAATGGCTTCCGAGAAACTGGGGACATCAACGTGAACCTCACGCTGGTTGACCGTTGATTTTTTGTGGTAGTGATAAAATTCGATCGGGTCTTCGATCGTAATGATGTGATGGTCGACGCGCTCGTTGATGTAGTTGATCAACGATGCCAATGTCGTACTTTTTCCCGATCCCGTTGGCCCGGTCACGAGAATCAGACCCCGCGGCCGCATACACAACCGCATGAAAACGTCAGGCACCCCTAATATCTCGGGTGGAAGCATTTCGTTGGGAATCTGCCGTAAAACCATGGCAATATTCCCGCGTTGCTTGAAGATCGAAACACGGAAACGGGCCTTGTCGGCATACGCAAACCCAAAGTCCGAACTTCCGGCCTCCTGCAACTCCCGCTGACACCGTTCGGGAGAAATACTTTTCATCAATGCGACGGTATCATCTGCCTCTAGCACCTTGGTTTCCAGCTTGCGCAATCTGCCATGCAAGCGAAAAACTGGAGGCTGTCCCACGGTAATATGAATATCGCTGGCCCCCTGTTTCACGCAGGCTTCCAGCAATTTGTCGATCAATACAGTTGCCATCTCTTTACCCCTCGCTCAAACCTCTGTCCCGCTGGTCCGATTTCCCGTCGCCTACCTCACCATTCGCCGCTGACAACTTCGCCTAACTATTGTCGTTGGCAATCGCAAAAAATCCACAAAAACAAACGATTTCCGCCGCTGGCAAGATTTTTTGAACGTCCAATTTAACGCGCGCCACTGGTCGCTGGATTATCTTGCTCTGTCTTTTTCGCGACTCGATAAACCTCTTCAAACGTGGTTACGCCCTTGAGCACTTTGTTGATTCCATCGATGTAAAGCGTATCCATACCACGCGAAATTGCATATTTCCGCAATTCCGTTGACGACGCGTTACGGAAAATCATCTCCCGAATCTTGGTGTCGATCAGCATTAGTTCATAAATTCCCAATCGCCCCTTGTAGCCCGTCTTCTGACAGGAGTTACACCCTTTGCCCTTCATGAAGTTTGCCGAGGCAATTTGCTCCTTAGACAAACCGACCTCATCAAGCACTGATTTGGGGGGGGTATATCGAGCCCGACACTTGGGGCAGATGGTCCGCACCAGACGCTGAGCCAAGATCGCGACCACCGAACTGGCGACCAAATATCCGGGCACCCCCATATCCACCATGCGTGTCACAGCACTGGGCGCATCGTTCGTATGAAGTGTACTGAATACCAAGTGTCCAGTTAAACTAGCCTGAATTCCCATGGAAACGGTCTCTGCATCCCGCATTTCACCCACCAAGATGATGTTGGGGGCCTGTCGCAACATGGAGCGAATAATGCGTGCAAAGTCGAGTCCGATCGAGTGCTTTACCTCGACCTGGTTGATGCCAGGCAGGTAATACTCGACGGGATCCTCGGCAGTGATGATTTTGCGATCGGGGCGGTTGAGTGAATTGAGGGCGGCATAAAGCGTGGTCGTTTTTCCAGATCCAGTCGGCCCTGTAACCAGAATAATCCCGTTCGGGCGTCTGATAAGACCACTGAAAGTTTTGAATGTCTCGTCGGAAAAACCCAACTGGCGAACGCTGACCCGAATATTGTCTTTGTCCAGCAGTCGCATAACCACCGACTGGCCATGGTTGGTCGGGATGATGCTGACCCGTAAGTCGAGCTCCTTCTCTCCAACCGAAACCTTGATCCGCCCGTCCTGAGGACGACGCCGTTCCGCGATGTCGATTTTAGAAAGAATCTTCACCCTCGAAACGATGGCGCCATGCTGCCGCCGAGGAAGAGTGTCGCGTTCATGCAACACTCCGTCGATCCGGTACCGAATTCGAACACGATCCTCAAACGGCTCAATATGAATATCCGACGCCCGCAATTGGACAGCTTCGGTAATCATCAACTGAACAAGACGCACAATAGGCGCGCTCGATTCGCCAGCGCCCTCGTCCTTCGAACGCCCAGATTCGTCCTCTGTTTCGGTGAAATCGATGGCCGTATCTGTGAATTCCTGCAAAATCGAGTCGGCCGACTCACCCTCGACCTGACCATACAACTGGTTGATGTATTCGAGAATTTTAGATCGAGTGGCCAATGCAACCGCAATATCGCGGTTCAAAATGAACCGGAGCTTGTCCATGATCTCGACATCGCCGGGGTTGGCCATCGCAACGGTGAGTCGATTATCGTCGACAGCCAGCGGCAAAACGATATTTTCACGAGCAACTGATTCGGGCATCAATTCAATGACGCGCTCGGAAATCGTGATTTTATCCAGATCGACAAAGCTGATACGGTGATGTTTGGCTTGGGCCTTCATCACTTCCATTTCGGTCGCGTACCCCAGCTTTACCAACGCTTGCTGGATCGACAGATCTTTGGTCTGCCTGGTCAAGTTCTCGGCATCATCCACCTGGTCTTGGCTGACGACCCCGGCTTTGATCAGAACATTAATAAAACCTTCGTTTTGATTGGACATATACCCACTCTTCTTGGCCGTAAACCCCTTGATCTTGCTGATTTCGGGCAGTGTGACGAGGTTACTACATCTTATCTGCCCAAGCCACCAGTTGAACAGGAAAAATTGGAAATGTAGCGGGAGTTAGCACACTTCCGCCCCCGGCGTCACAGGGGAGTGGGCAATGCCGCAAGAAACGACGATCAAAATCGACAGGCGCAGCAAACTCCACGGATCGACGGGACAGCGGGTAGATGGCAGAGTAGGGTGGGTCAAGTGGAGCCCTAGTTTGGTCCCGTCAGGAGCCTAGCGAACGGACTGTCGCAAGCGCTGGGCAGTCTGTCGCAATTGATCGGCGACATCATACAACTGCGACTCTTCCATATCATTGGCCAACTCGTCCAAGCGCCTTGCGTAATGCCTAATCTGACCTGCATCGCGTTGGATCTCAGGCCCATCAGGACCGGGCAACCTTTCCTCAATCGCGGTGGGGAGGCCCTGAATTTGCCTGATGCGGTCACCTCGCTGATTGCGGAGCGGCCGAGATTCCTGTGTTGCCTCATCCTGCAGCGCTCGATAAACGCCGTTTCTGCCATGGCGTTCAACGCGGGATCATCGAACTGAATGACTGAGCCACCAAGGCGCCGGCGAATCTCCAGAATATCCTGAACGCGCGGCGAACTAGAGTCTTCGCTTTGAGGTTGCGCTTCGGCCGTACGGTCCGAAACAAACTCCCTCGACAAAATACCACCGGTCCTGGTATCTAGCACCAAACCATTCGGCAGGTTTTCATAAGCCGCCGGTCTTTGCTGCTCTTCGATTCGCTCGACTCGCGATCCTTGTGGGACGCTGCGAACTTTGCCCCACGAGGCGATCGACGGCTTCGTGACTTGCCCTGCAACCGGCAATGCCAGAAAAATGCTCATGGCAATAACAAATCCAGCTACAAACCAACATGAGCGAATATTCGAGATCGTTGTAGACATTGCAGTTCGCAACTCGTTTCAATGGGGGTGAAAACGGAACGGGATGCAATATAGAACATTCCGTTTTCAATCCCCAACACCAGTTGGTCTGCCGCGACAGCACATAAACACTACAATCAAACTAAAACGCTTGGAGCTTGCCGTGACTTTTTCCATGATCAAAGAACTTTACGCCCACAACGACTGGGCCAACGCGAAAATCCTTGACCTGTGTGAAAACCTGACAGATGCCCAGTGGGATGAGGAACGCCCCCAAGGAATGGGGACGCTGCGAAAAACACTTTTTCACATTTTTGAGGCCGAACGACTGTGGATTGAGCGCTGGACCGCTGCGCCTTGGCGCGCCATTACCTGGGACCCCGGCCCTATGAAACTTCAGGACCTTCGCCAACTCGCGGCGAAGAATGCGACCCATAGAAATCAACTTCTGGCCGAAGAAGAACGAACGGATTTCTCGCGAATCGTTTCTTTTCGAAACACGCTGGGGAAACCATTTGAACGACGCATCGACGACTTGTTCATTCACGTCGCCAACCACGGAATCTATCATCGCGGCCAAATCCTCACCTACCTCAAATCGTTCGGCCGAACCATACCGGGCGGAATCGACTATCTGTTCTGGAAACTGGCATTCCCCAGTTGCGAACAATCCGACGAAAGCGTTGTCGCCGCACGACAATTTGGACTGGAGGTCGCAGCGGGGCAGGGGACCGCTCCACGCTTCGAGCGGGATCGACTTCAGAAGTACTTTGGTGCAACCGACTGGGCCGTCAATCAAGTTTTCGACTGCTGCCAATCGTTGGACGCCGCACAGTTGGATTTTGAGTTCAACATGGGCATGGGGTCGATTCGAAAAAATCTGCAGCACGTGCTCGATGCCGAACGCTGGTGGTTGGCGAACTGGAAGACGCCACGGAGTCCATTCCCTAGGGACGAAACGCCACGGTCACTTGCGGAACTGCGTGAACTGCATCAGGCTGTTGCGGTTGAACGCATGACGTTCCTCGGTGAACAAAACGATGAGTCTGCGACGCGCGTCGTGGAAGTCCGGGCTTCCGGGCCTATCCTTCGCTTTCGTGTGGGAGAATCACTGATCCAACTTTGTGGGCATCACACTCACCATCGAGCGCAAACGATCAACATGTTGCGGCGATCCGGAGTAACGACCCCTGAAACGGATTACCTGTACTTCAAACCCTGATCTGAGACCTGTTCGAAAAAATATAACGAGATATCAAAATGGCTAAATGGGCAATCGTTTTCGGTGCAATTTTGTTTGCGATGGGACTATGGGGCTACTTCGGCGGCGACAGCAAACCAGCTGGCGAAACCGCGGACTCGGCTACCGCCAGTCAAACTGAGGACGTCTCGGCAAACGATGATTCCGGTTCCAAATCGTCAAAGAAAACGGCATTGATCCCCTCGCTGTTTGGATGCGGGCTACTTCTTTGCGGGACCCTTGGCCTGGACGAACGGATGCGCAAACACGCCATGCACGCCGCCGCGCTAGTTGCAACACTAGGATTCCTTGGCGGTGCCGTTCGGATAATCATGACCGCGGGCAAGCTCATGGAAACCGGCCCCTCGCGCGCCACGTGGTTTGTGATCGCCATGACGGTGCTTTGTGCGGTTTACGTGGCGATGTCAATCCAATCTTTTCGCCAGGCGCTCGGATGGCGCGACAGGCAGCTGAAGCCAGCTAAACATCGGTCGAGCTATCTGGCTGCGATGTCACCGTGATTAGGCGTCCTGTCCACGCGCACGGCCGTTTCGTTTCGGCATGGTTTCCAGGTGCCGTTTCATGTCTGAGTGCCATTTCAGTTCGGAATTGTTTTCGGGTGCCATTGTTTTTGGTTGCCATGCCCTCGGCTTTGCGTGGGCAAGTGCCTTCACTGCAATTTCAATTTGACTCCACGAACTAATGGCTCAGAACTCTTGCGAGTCCTGCTACCACCATGATCGTTTAGAACTCTTGCGAGTCTTGCTACTGCAATGATTATTCAGAACGACTTGCGAGTTCTGCTACTGGCGAGTTCTGCTACTGGCCGGTCCTGATCAAAAACGCAAAACTGGCAACGAGTTCTAATCCGTCATTTTCAGGCTCGCGTCCACCTCAACCCTTTGGCGATGCCTGCATTGACCAGGTACCCAAGCACATCGCTCGCCCTCACAACTGCGGACGATCTTTCATTTTTTGCGGCAAACCCCCTCCGTTTCCGATAGGAATAAAAACCAACAATTGATAAACTGGGGGCGAAATTCGCGTCTGTCTGTCAATGTTGACAGAAGTTGGGTAATTTTGCGGTCGACTTCGACCGTTGAATCCCAATTTGGGCTGAACAATTTAACGCTTGCATGTGCAATCCTGATTTGTGAAAGTCACGGTTTGCATCGAGGCCTGATTCATTTCAATGAACGTTTCCAATCAAGCTTTCTTGGATGAACTGTTCGAACAGTTCGAGCATGACCCATCCTCGGTTTCGCCCGAATGGCGGGACTATTTTTCACGACTGAAAACCTCTTCGGTCAATGCATCGTTCCGCGACAACGGTGTCCCAGCTCAGCCCGTCGTTTCATCTGGCACGCGATCCGAACAGTTACTTCAGGATCGTGTCGACCAACTCATCCGTGGGTTTCGTGTCCGCGGGCACCTTGAGGCCAAACTCGATCCGCTTGGACTACCCCGAAAACAAAACAGGGAACTGGACCCATCGGCTTACGGGTTTCTGCCGGAAGATTTTGCGAAACGATTTTCGACCGCGACACTCTCTGGCCACGACGAACAGACGCTAGAGGAAATCGTTGAGAAACTGCGTACAACCTACTGTCGATCGATCGGCGCCCAGTTCATGCACATCGACGACCACGATGTGCGGTCGTGGCTTCAAAGTCGCATGGAGTCGACACAAAACCGAATCCAACTTTCACACGAAACGCAGATTCGAATTTTGACCCGTCTCACTGACGCCGTGATCTTCGAGGAGTTTGTTCGCAAGAAGTACATTGGCGCCAAAACGTTTTCACTCGAAGGCGGCGAGACGCTCATTCCTTTACTGGACCTGGCACTCGAGAAAGCCGGCGAGCATGGGGTCCAAGAAGTTGTTTTGGGCATGGCCCATCGCGGTCGTTTGAACGTCCTTGCGAACATCATGCACAAACGCGCCCAAAACATTTTCTGGAGCTTTGACGATCCCAACCCCGAAAACAATCGCGGCCGTGGTGACGTCCTTTATCACATGGGCTACTCCAGCGACTGGGAGACACAGGCCGGCAAAAAGCTGCATATCTCTTTATGCTTCAACCCAAGCCATCTGGAGTTCGTCAACACGGTTGCCATGGGACGCTGCCGTGCAAAACAAGATCGCTTTACGGATGAACAGCGCAACCGCTGCATGTCGATTTTGATTCACGGTGACGCTGCGTTCGCAGGCGAAGGCATCATTCAGGAAACGCTCAACATGAGCGAACTCCCTGGCTACCGCGTCGGGGGAACACTGCACGTGATCCTGAACAATCAGATCGGCTTCACAACTCCGTCAGAGGAAGGTCGCTCGACGACTTACGCCAGTGACGTGGCCAAGATGTTGCAGATCCCAATCTTCCACGTCAACGGCGAAGATCCTGAGGCCGTTGCCCAAGTGGTCGAATTGGCGATGGAGTTTCGCCGCACATTCCATCGCGATGTTGTCGTCGACATGTACTGCTATCGACGATTGGGTCACAACGAAAGTGACGAACCACGATTCACGCAGCCGCAAATGTACCAGACCATCGACAGCCGCCAGACCATTCGTCAGGTGTATGTCGACCATCTGTTGAAACTTCACGAAGTGACCGCCACCGAAGCTGACCAAATCGTTGAACAGCGGCGTGAAGAACTTGAGGCCGAGTTTGAATCTGCCAAAAAAGACGAGTACATCAGCGATGACCAAACTCTTGGCGGCTACTGGAAAGACTATTACGGCGGCCGCGAATCCGACGATGACTTGATCGGTACGGGCGTTGCCCCCGAGACACTCAGCGATGTCCTTGCCGCAATGGGACGGGTTCCGGATGACTTCAATGTCAATCGGAAGCTTCAACGCATTGTTGGCGCGCGCGGTGAAATGGCCTCTGGCGATCGGCCGATCGATTGGCCAACCGCCGAACTGCTGGCGTTTGGAACATTGGCAGTGGAAGGTCACCCCGTTCGCTTGACGGGTCAGGATTGCGAGCGAGGTACATTCAGCCAACGCCATGCGGTACTGAACGACGCCGAAGACGGCCACAAGTATCACACGATGCAAAACTTGAGCCCCGGTCAGGCCGGGGTTGAAATCATCAATAGCCCTCTCTGCGAAGCGGGTGTTCTCGGATTCGAATACGGCTATAGCCTCGACACGCCCGAAGGACTGATTTGCTGGGAAGCTCAATTCGGTGACTTCTGGAACGTCGCGCAAGTCATCGTCGATCAGTTCATCTGCAGCGCCGAAGACAAATGGCGTCGACTCACTGGCTTGACGATGCTGTTGCCACACGGTTTCGAAGGTGCCGGACCAGAACACTGCTCCGCACGCGTCGAACGTTTCCTGACGTTGACGGCCGAACACAATATTCAAGTCGTTTACCCGACAACCGCCGCGCAACATTTTCACTTGTTGCGTCGTCAAGTACTGCGTAAATGGCGAAAACCACTCATCGTTTTGACGCCGAAAAGTCTATTGCGTGAACCGTTGGTCATGAACGACTTCAGCGACTTCACGACCGGACGTTTTCAACGTATTCTTCCGGACCCCAACGAGATCAAATCGCCTTCGCGAATCATCCTGTGTTCTGGAAAAATAGCGATCGACTTGTTCAAGGCCCGAGAGGAACGCCAACAAGATGATGTGGCAATCATTCGTTTGGAACAACTTTACCCGCTGAATCGCGAAGATATCATTCGAGCGTTTTCAAAGTATCCATCGGGAACTCCCGTGTTCTGGGTTCAGGAGGAACCACGCAACATGGGACCGTGGTACTTCATTCGCACCAAATGGGAAGAGTTGGATTTGCAGGACGATTACCCGATCACGTCCATCACGCGACCGGAATCAGCAAGCCCTTCGACTGGCAGCAAGAAAATGCACGCGATCGAACAGGCCGAATTGATTTCCAAGGCGATGGATGTAACGAGCAAACACCGCGCAACCGTTTAAGTCGCGGAATCGAGTCAACGATTCAGGACACGTCGCAGCAAAAGTCTCAAACCGACGGCTTACGCTGCTCGGCTCATGTAAGACGCCATTGTTAGGGTCAGTGTACTACACGTCGCCGGGGTGTCCTGCTGCAAAGATGCCAGGGTGCCATGCCCTGGGCTTTGCGTGGGCATGCTCAACAATCTACGGTCAAAAGTTATACCACTCGCGTGTATGTTTCACTAACTCCGCACATCACAACGGCTATCCAGGACCGGCGGCTAGCGCCGTGCCGCTCACGAAAGACGACGTTCCCGCCGTGCCATGCTGCTAAGGTGCTAGGGTGTCATGCCCTCGGCTTTGCGTGGGCATGATTAACCATCTACGGTCAATTGTTATACCGCGCGCGTGATCCTCACTGCGTTCTTCGCGGCTTTGCGTGAGAAAGAGGTTTTCTGAATGCCGCGGGCTCGCTGGGTGCCATGGGGGTCGGCTTTGCGTGAGATTTTCCTCGCCTCTTAACGAAACGCCCAGCAGGCCTTCTCGCTTTCTACCTGAATGTTTCACTAACTCCGCACATCACAACGGCTATCCAGGACCGGCGGCTAGTGCCGTGCCGCTCTCGAAAGACGACGTTCCCGAGTTTGCTAAGGCGATAGGGTGTCATGCCCTCGGCTTTGCGTGGGCATGCTCAATCAACTACGGTCAATAGTTATACCGCGGCCGTGATCCTCACTGCGTTCTTCGCGGCTTTGCGTGAGAAAGAGTTCTCTCGGGGTGCCGTGGTCTCCGCGTGGGCATGCCTCGTCACCCGACCGAAACTTCTTCGCCCACCATCCACTTCGATCGATCCGTTTCATCACGAATCACGCGACGATAGAGTGTATCGCGCTCGACCGGCTCACGTCCCGCTTCGCGAATCAACTGTTCGATCCTTTCGACTGATAAAAACTCCGGCGTCGTCGCACCGGCGTCGTGATAAATCAGTTCATGACGAACCGTTCCATCAATGTCATCGGCGCCGTAGGAAAGGGCCGTTTGAGCCGTACCGATTCCCAACATGATCCAGTAGGCCTTCATGTGAGGAATGTTATCCAACATCAGACGACTGACGGCCATCGTCCGCAAATCCATCGCCGCACTGGGCTTCTTGATATGCGACAGCCCGGTATTCTCCGGATGAAACGCCAACGGAATAAACGTCTGAAAGCCTCCGGTTTCATCTTGCAATTCGCGTAATCGAATCAAGTGGTCGATTCGATGCAGCGGCTCTTCGATGTGTCCGTACAGCATCGTACAGTTTGATTTGATCCCCATGCGATGGGCCGTGCGATGGATGTTGATCCAGTTCGACCCGTCTGCTTTATGTTCACAGATTTTGTCGCGCACCTCCGGATGGAAAATCTCCGCACCTCCGCCAGGCAGACTTCCCAGCCCCACCTCCTGCAGCTCGCGCAGCACCCATTCGGTTGACTGTTTGGTCAAAAACTCAAACCAGTTGATCTCAACAGCAGTCCAACCTTTCAAGTGTAGGGTCGGGTAAGCGTCGTGCAGAATCTTGACCAGGTTCTTGTACCAATCAAATTTTCGTTGATGGTGAAGGCCTCCGACGATGTGAAGTTCAGTGCAACCGTTGTCCACCGCTTCCCGACCGCGTTCCAGAATCTGTTCATCGCTCATGATATAGCCACGTTTGTCGCGCAAGTCCGCGCGAAACGCACAAAAGATACAGCGATAGACGCAGATGTTCGTGGCGTTCAAATGCGTATTGATGTTGTAATAACCTGCGTTGCCATTGATTCGTTCGCGGACCAGATTTGCCAGTTGCCCAAGGTCATTCAACGGCGTTTCGGGTTCGTACATCAACAAACCGTCATCCAACGAGAGTCGCTCGCCAGCTTCCACTTTGTCTCGAATGACCTTCAATTTTGGATGAACGCTATAAATCATTTTTAAGTCTCACAATCCCGTAGCACAGGCAGCTTGCCTGTAACATCCCGTAACACTGGCAGCTTGCCTGTAACATCCCATAGCACAGGCAGCTTGCCTGTGGCATTTTCCGTTTGCGGCAAATCTACAACACCAATATGTCAATCACACCGATCGCCAGCAATCCCATGCTTACGACGGAGTTAACCGTAAAAAGCTTGATTCACACGCGTCAGGTCATTTGGCCGCACCAAGGAGTGTTCATACACCAATAACCCCGCAATCAACGCGACTCCCACGCCGAACGGCCGACCCAGCGGAATCTCTGGGCCACCCAACTGCGGTGACCAGCAAAGGGCGGCCAGTAATCCCAGCATCACCAAGTGACTGAGCATTGCCGCCCTCAAAGCCCCGGCAACTCCCAACCTCACCGGCACGCTATTCAATCCCGCCTCCCGATCGAATTCAAAATCCTGGCAAGCGTAAATGATGTCGAAACCAGCAACCCAAAACATCACTGCTGCCCCCAGCAGCACGGACGGCAACAGATCGACGGGATGCTGTAGCACTTCATTTCCACGAAGTGCGACCCATGCACATACCGGAGCCAGCATCAGCGCAAACCCCAACCAGAAATGGGCCAACGCCGTGAAACGTTTGGCAAATGAATATCCCAACAGCACCAGCAGTACAGGCACGGCGATCGCCAACGGCAACCAGTTCGGCAAAAACAATGCGCCCCCCAAAAAGTACACGGCGACCGAAACCAAAGTGAACAACCAAACGGCACCGACAGACAGTTGTCCCGATGGCAGGTGCCGCCCGGCGGTTCGAGGGTTCCCGGCGTCGATATGACGATCCATCAAACGATTGAACGCCATCGCCGCACTGCGTGCACCCACCATTGCTAACAGAATCCCCAATAGATCTTGCCAGCGAAAGCCAACTGCCGTTTCTGCCGGCGTCCACCAGGCCAACACCGCAGCCAGCAATGCAAACGGCAACGCGAAAATCGTGTGGCTGAAACGAATCATCTCCAGCAACTGCCGAATTCGACTTGGGGCGTCGTTAGACCTGCTCACCTAATCCCCCCAACGCTGCGTCAACTGATGCTCAATGTCCAACTGATCCAGGATCCGCGCCACAACAAAGTCCACCAACTGCTCAACGCGTTCGGCGCCGTGATAAAAGCCCGGCGACGCAGGCAATACAATCGCCCCTGCTTCGGTCACGCGTTTCATGTTGTCCAACTGAATCAACGACAGCGGCGTCTCGCGCGGCACCAAAATCAACTGTCGTCGTTCCTTCAAATGCACATCTGCTGCGCGCTGAATCAGATTGCTACTGGAAGCCGTGGCGATTCCACTCAACGTACTGCCGCTACAGGGACAAACGACCATTCCACGCGTTCGATGTGAGCCGCTGGCAATCGGCGTCATGAAGTCCTGATAGTAGAAGTAATCGGTTTGCCCCGACCGAGGCACGTCACCTTCCAACAGGTCCGCCAATTGAAACTGCGTTAGATCGACATCGACTCGGCGTTCATGCTTCAAAACCTGACGGCCCGATTCACTGATCGTTAACAGCACGTGTTGATCCAATTCCATCAGGGCTCGGACCAGACGCTGGCCATAAACCACGCCACTGGCGCCCGGTGATCGCAACAACGATAGGCAATGTCATTTGACACCTACGTACAAGGTCGCGATGCCGAATGTCAACGGATAATACTTGGCTTCTCGTAGTCCCGCCTTCAGCATCCGCTCAGTCAACGCTTCGTAGGCGGGAAACTCGCCGACACTGGCGGGGAGATAGTTGTAGGCATCACTCGAGTTTTTGGCGAAGGCCTGACCAACCCGCGGCAACACATTTTTGAAATACCACGAATAGAAACCTCGAATGGGTTGTCGGCGCGGCATGGAGAATTCCAAAACCGCGACCTTGCCGCCCGGCCTGCAAACGCGAGTCATTTCGCGTAGCCCCTGATCCGTGTCCGAAACATTCCGCAACCCGAACGCCGCCGACACGACTTGAAACTGGTTGTCCTCAAACGGCAGCTGCTGCGTATCGGCCGTGACAAACTCCACGTGGCTCTTGGCGATCCGTTTTCGTTTCGCGATCCCGACCTCAAGCATGGCAGGCGTAAAGTCGGCGGCGATGACCGGCACCGAAAACTGCGTGGCGCGTTCCCAAGCAAACGCCAGATCTCCCGTCCCACTGCAACAATCCAGAATCGGCCCAAACGTGTCAGGGCGCACGATCCTTACCGTCCGCCAACGCCAATACACGTCGACGTTCATCGACAGCACGCGATTCATCAAATCGTATCGAGGCGCAATCTCGTCGAACATCTTCTGAACCCGTTGGCCAGATTTGTCGACACTAGGCTCGGTTTTTGCAGGCTCGATATTGTTTGCGGACGACATGCACAGATCTTGAAAATGCGACTTTAGTAACCGGGCTTCCCGTTATTGACCGGGGCCTTCAGAATACATTAACCCAGCTCAGTTGTTGAGGTTGGGTACCGAGACATTCTGGCAACACGGGTATTCCCTGCATTTACGCCCTTGTCGACCGGGATATATCAACGACGAACGGTTCTATTCTTTTGAATTGATGGATTCATGCCGAAAAAAATATCGGTTGCATTTCTGCCTCAATTGCTTCATCCGGACGAAGTGGCCGGCTGCGACGTCGTGGTAACCGACGTTTTGCGGGCCTCGACGACGATCATTTCGGCGGCTCGTCAATGGTGCCGAACAAATCATCCCGGCGGCGTCCATCGAAGCCGCTCACGAACTGCGTAAAAAACACGGCGACGCAGCGATCCTTGGCGGCGAACGGGGTGGCGTGATCATCGATGGTTTTGACCAAGGAAACTCGCCTCGCGAATACCCGAATACGCTGGTTGCCGGACGAACGATTGTCCTTTGTACGACCAACGGTACCGTCGCCCTAGAATCCTGCCGCGAAGCAGCGAGTGTTCGAATCGGCGCCTTTGTCAATCTGACACAAATCGCCAATGAATTGGCCGTGTCCAATCAAACAACAATTCTGTGCGGCTGGGACGAATCGACGCATTACCAGCGAAGACGTTTTGTTTGCCGGCGCTTTAGCTGACAGGTTGCACTCATTTGACAATCGCAGCGTGCTCAGCGATCAAGCTCAAATTGCAAGGGAACTTTGGCTTGCTGCCGAACGCGAAACAATTTCCGGAACGCCACTGTCAACGATTTTAGGCCGCGGGGCAGGGGGCAGAATCTCCTCAAACTCGGCTATGACGACGACATCGCGTTTTGCTCTGACATCGATCGCCTCCCATTCATTCCAACATTGGATCTGGCACATTGGACCATTCGACTGCGATAATTCTGCTCCGCTTTCGCCACTGCGTGCCATAGACCCAATGCTACGATTGCCGTTAAAATTGGGCCTTTCATCGCGATTCCTGACAGACTGGACGAGCCCACCATGGCAAACATGGATCAAATCGTTTCCCTTTGCAAAAGCCGAGGGTTTCTATTTCAATCGTGCGAAATCTACGGCGGCCTGAACGGCTTCTGGGACTACGGTCCGCTCGGCGTGGAACTCAAGCGAAACGTCAAGGAAGCGTGGTGGCAAGACATGGTGTTGCGTCACGACGATATGAACCAACTCGACGGTGCCCCAACGCCGTTCAGCATGACGGGCATCGACTCGACGATCATCTTACACCCGCAGGTCTGGAAGTGTTCGGGCCACTACGACTTGTTCCATGATTTCATGGTCGACTGCCGTGACTCCAAACGCCGCTATCGATTTGATCAAATCGTCGGTCGATGGGCTTCAGCCAAAGGCAAACGCGTTCGTCACGGCGATGAACGGTGATGAAGCAGCGGCGAATATGGAACGGCAGGCGATGAAGTTCCTGAACCTGCGTGCCAAGAATCTGGACGAACTGCAATGGGAGGGGGGTATACTTCCCCTGACGGATTTTGAAACATTCGACGAAGTGCTCGGGCCCGACGCCAAGGCGTTGGGGACGTTGACCCCACCTCGCGAATTCAACCTGATGTTCAAGACAACGGTCGGTGCACTCGGTGGTGAAGACGACGCCGCCTTCCTGCGACCGGAAACAGCCCAAGGGATCTTTGTGAACTTCAAAAACGTGATCGACAGCACGCGATTTCGTTTGCCGCTGGGAATCGCCCAGGTCGGTAAGAGCTTCCGCAATGAAATCACCCCGCGAAACTTCACGTTTCGCTCGCGGGAATTCGAGCAGATGGAGGTCGAGTTTTTCTGCCATCCGGATGCGTCAAGCGATTGGTACCGCTACTGGCGTGACCGCCGCATGAAGTGGTACCTGGACCTTGGCATCTCCCCCGAGCGACTGCGATTACGCGAACACGATGCCGATGAACTTTCGCATTACTCGATTGGTACGGCCGACATCGAATATGCGTTTCCTTTTTGGCGGAGGGTGAGTACGGTGAACTGGAAGGCGTCGCCCACCGCGGAGACTTTGACCTTCGCAGCCATATGGAAGGCAAATTGAATGAGAAGGAACGCCCACTCGCAGTAGAGCTTGGCCCCGATGGAAAACCCAAATGGCGGGGAAGCGGCAAAGATCTTTCGTACCGTGACGACCTGACAAACGAGAAATTCACACCACATGTGATTGAGCCGTCGGCGGGTGCCGATCGCGCGACGCTGGCGTTTATCTGCGAAGCATATTGCGAAGATGAAGTGCCAGATGAATCGGGCAAGATGCAAAAGCGAACGGTGTTGAAGTTCCACCCGCGGATCGCGCCGATTAAGGCCGCGGTTTTCCCGCTTGTTAAAAAAGATGGGATGCCCGAGATGGCGCGAGACATTTATTTGAAACTCAAACGGCGATTCAATGTGTTCTATGATGAGAAGGGGGCAGTTGGGCGGGCGCTATCGACGTCAAGACGAAGCGGGCACGCCGTATTGCATTACCGTCGACGGACAATCACTGAATGATCAGATGGTGACCATTCGCGATCGCGACACGTGTGAACAAGTTCGCATCCCCGCTGACGAGTGCCTGGCTTGGATTACCGAACGAATCGAGGCATAACCTGCACAATGCGTTCCCATTACAAGCCCGCAAGCGCAAGAGAGTGAGTGCGATTGTGTCCGCGCCGTCACAATATCAGCCCGACGCAAGCGAGTGTGTCCGCCATTACAATACAAGCCCGACGCGCAAGCGAGTGAGTCATCATTAAAAGCAAATAATCCAACACACTCAAACCTTTGATGCGCGAGAGACGTCACAACCTTTTCGGCATATCGAATCAAACAACCATGTAACCTGGCGATGCTCAACCAATTCGCAATCAAACCATAACGCCAATCAAAACCATGACAACACAACAAAAATTCCTGGTCACCGGCTGTGCCGGCTTCATCGCATCCCGAGTCGCTGCCTTGCTGCTGGAAGACGGGCACTCGGTCGTTGGCATCGACAACTTGAACGACTACTACGATGTCAGCCTCAAGCAACATCGCATTGACCTGATCCGGTCCAATCTGCCGAATCCAGATGCCTTTCATTTTGTGCACATGGATCTGGAAGATCGCGACGCGGTCAAAAACGTTTTTGATGCTCATCCAGATTTCAACGCCGTCGTCAACCTTGCTGCCCGTGCGGGCGTGCGCTACAGCATGCTAAATCCGCATGTTTATATGACCACCAACGCCATGGGCAGCCTGAATTTGCTGGAGGAAATGCGGCAGCGCGATATTCGCAAATACATGTTGGCCAGCACTTCGTCGCTCTATGCCGGGCAGCCGATGCCGTTCACTGAAGACCTGCCTGTCAACACGCCCATTTCATCCTACGCTGCATCGAAAAAGTCAGCGGAACTGATGGCCTATTCCCATCACTATTTGTACGACATTGACGTTTCGATTTGCCGCTACTTTACGGTTTATGGTCCTGCGGGTCGTCCCGACATGTGTATCTTCCGCTTCATTCGCTGGATCGACGCAGGAACTCCGATCGAGTTGTTTGGTGACGGAAGCCAATCACGCGACTTCACCTACGTCGACGATATTGCCCGTGGCACGATCGCGGCACTGAAACCAGTCGGGTACGAGATCTTCAACCTTGGTGGCGGAAATCGTCCCATCACGTTGAATCTGATCATCGAAAAACTGGAACAACTGCTCGGTAAGAAAGCGAAAATCGAACACAAGGAATTTCACAAAGCCGATATCAAATCGACGTGGGCTAATATCGACAAGGCCAGAGAAATGTTGGGCTGGAGCCCTCAAGTGGAACTTGACGAAGGTCTAGAGGCCTGCGTCCGCTGGTACAACGACAACAAACCCTGGTCAACTCAAATCGTACTCCCGTAGAACAGGCAGCCTTTCCTGTCTTGCACGTAGCACAGGCAGCCTTGCCTGTATGGGGATCAATGTAGCAAAGGCAGCCTTGCCTCTTCCGGCCCAGTTGTAGCGTGGGCACGCATCTTTTGGGATGTAGCGTGGGCACTCTTGCCCGCGGTCTGTATCATGGGCACCTTTGCCCGCGGTCCGTAACTTGGGCACTCCTGCCCGAGGTAACACGACACTCCCGCCCGAAACCGATCGTCACCAATCGAATCCCTGAATCACAGCCTCAGAGAGTCGCGTTTCGTTGTTTACCAATCAGCTATAATCAGATTTTTCAGCAGTTCGTCCCAGGTCATTTTAAACATGAACACCTTCTTGGTCGCCATTGGTTCCTTCCTGGGTTTCATCATTGCCTACAACACTTACGGCCGGTTTCTTGCTAAACGAATTTTTCGCGTTGACCCCAATGCAATTCCGCCCAGCAAAGAGTTAGAGGACGATATTGACTTCGTGCCCTCCAAAAAATCAGTCGTCTTTGGCCACCACTTTACCAGCATCGCGGGAACAGGTCCCATCGTCGGACCTGCGATCGCCGTGTTTTGGGGATGGCTACCTGCGCTGATTTGGGTATTGCTGGGAAGTGTGTTCATTGGTGCCGTTCATGACTTTAGTGCGCTGATCATTTCGATGCGCAACCGTGGGCAAACCGTAGGCGAAATCGCGGGACAACTGATCAACCGCCGAGCACGGCTTTTGTTTTTGTTGATTCTGTTTTTTGCATTGACCGTTGTGCTCGCGATTTTCGGGTTGGTCGTGGCCAGCATTTTCAAGATTTATCCCGAAACGGTGTTATCCGTTTGGATTGCCATGCCCTTGGCGATGCTGGTTGGGTATTGGTCGTTTGTCAAACGCGGCAGTCTGGTCGTGCCATCGATCGCATGTTTGCTGATTGTGTATCTGGCAGTGTATGTCGGTGTAGAGTATTTTCCAGTCCGCGTATTGCAGACCGCTGGAACCGACCCCGGCACATTTGCTGGCAAGGTTGATTTGCAGATTGGCAAAACCGTTTTGGCGACGTCGCTCCCACTTGTAAATCCAACGATTGCCTGGACGTTGGTTTTGATGATTTACTGCTTCATCGCGTCGACCCTTCCGGTTTGGTTGTTGCTCCAACCACGTGACTTTATCAATAGTCAACAACTTCTCGTCGCGCTGGCTTTATTAGCCGCGGGGTTGGCAGTCGCGGGTCTAAGTGGAAAAGCGAATCTGACGGCCAGCGCACCTCCCATCGTGCAAACTCAAGATCTACCTGCGAACACCCCGCCGATATTTCCATTTCTGTTCATCACGATCGCATGCGGTGCCTGCAGCGGCTTTCACTGCCTGGTCAGCAGCGGAACAAGCAGCAAGCAACTTTCCAGTGAATGCGACAGCCAATTCGTGGGTTATGGCTCAATGTTACTCGAGGGCGCGTTAGCAGTCATCGTGATCTTGGCCTGTACAGCAGGCGTTGGAATGGGGCTGTTTGAGAAGAATGCTGAAGGTGTCTACGTGCCAATGGTCGTCGAAGGCGAAGGACCAATCGTTGAAAGCGAAGCCTGGCGATTGCGTTACAAACAGGATGGCGATTTCAGCAAATTCAGCCTCAAGGATTCCGTGGGGGCCTTTGTCGAAGGCGGCGCGAACTTCCTTTCAACGCTGGGTCTGCCGTTGCGATTTGGCGTTGGCATCATCGCCACACTCGTCGCCTGTTTTGCGGCGACCACATTGGATTCGGCGACACGCTTGCAGCGATATGTGATTCAGGAACTGGCTGGTAGCTTTCACTTGAAGCCGTTGCAGAACAAGTATGGCGCAACGACACTTGCCGTTGGTCTTGGTCTGGCCCTGGCATTACTGCGCGGCGGCCAAAAAGAATTGGGTGGCGGCGGAACGATCTTGTGGCCATTGTTTGGCGCTACGAACCAACTTCTGGCGGGACTGGCGTTTCTGGTTGCTGCGTTTTACCTGTGGCGAAAGAATTACAGTGCGTGGATCGTTGTGATACCAATGATCTTCATGTTGATTATTCCCGGTTGGGCATTAACCGTTCAAATTGGCGGTTGGTGGGAGAAACAGAACTGGTTGCTACTCGGATTTGGGGTTGCAACATTGGCACTTCAATTCTGGATGGTCATCGAAGCCATCATCACGTGGCGTCACGGCAAAGAGGCTTAGCGCAGTAGCATGGGCACTCCTGCCCGTATACGCATCGCAAAACTAGCCCTGCATGTCTCGAACGTAGCACAGGCAGCCTTGCCTGTCGTAGCTTGGGCACTCTTGCCCGAGAAAACCTGACACAGGCAGCCTTGCCTGTCATGGTCGCAACTTGGGCACTCTTGCCCGTGAAAGAACTCGAAACAACGCGAAACGACATATTGAAAATCCACGACTCGGAGTCGAGTTACGATGGTTACGCCATACCAGCACGAACCAGATCATGCAGGTGCAAGATTCCTTTTGGACAACCATTCTCAACCACCGGCAGTACCGTAATTCCTAGGTCTTCCATTTTTTGAAGCGCTTCCGCTGCCAACGCATTGGGAGAGATCACGGTAGGATTGGCGCGCATGTGTTGCTCGGTGGAATCAGCCAACGCGCTGCCGGATCGCTCAAAGGCACGACGAAGGTCACCATCAGTGATGATACCCAACAACTGGCCTTCGCGATTTACAACAAACGCACATCCAAAAGCCTTTTTGCTGATTTCGACGATCGATTCACTTAGCGCCGTTTCCGGTGCAACGAGTGGCAATGCATCGTGGCCATGCATCAAATCGGCAACGGTCATCAGCAGTCGCCGCCCAAGGCTTCCCGCAGGATGAAATTTAGCGAAGTCGTCTTTGGTAAATCCGGACAACTCCATCAACGCAACAGCAATCGCGTCGCACACTGCCATCGAGAGTGTCGTACTTGCAGTGGGGGCGGTATTGATCGGATCGGCTTCGCGCTCAACCTGCACATTGATCGTAAAATCCGCTCCTCGACCCAATGGACTGGTAGGATTCCCAGTGATGCCGATGACTGTTACGTTCTCCCGCCGCATGTAGGGCAGAAGCGATACGATTTCGGATGTTGACCCGCTGTAGGAGAGCGCCAACAGGACGTCCCCCGAGCAAACAGCTCCCAGGTCACCGTGTCCCGCTTCACCGGGATGAAGGTAAAAAGCGGGAGTGCCGGTACTGGAGAAAGTGGCTGCGGCTTTCCCTGCCACAAATCCCATCTTCCCCATTCCTGTCGTGATCAGCCGGCCTGTGCCGCGATTACAGATCGCATTGACCGAACCAACGAACTGGTCGTCAATTCGCGACTGCATCTCATGAAGGCACTGAGCCTCCCAATCAAGTGTCTGTTGTAGTGCAAGGCGAATTTGTTCCGTGTTAGTCATGAAACAAATTCTAAAATGCCGGATGTCATCCAACCAGCAGGGCAATGAAGACTGCGCTTGTTGATGCGCCTTGGCCGCTCTCGGCCGACGTCATGTAGGATGGCCACTCTTGGCCGTCTGCACCACGTAGGATGGCCACTCTGGCCGTCTGCATCACGTAACCTGGCCTCTGCTGGCCGAACGATATGTAACTTGGCCACTCTGGCCGAGGGATTTGTTACTTGGCCACTAATAATGGGAGCCTGCGAGTGACGTTAAGACAGGCAAGGCTGCCTGTGCCACGTTGTCATCAGGCAAGGCTGCCTGTGCCACGTTGTTATCAGGCAAGGCTGCCTGTGCCACGTTGTTATCAGGCAAGGCTGCCTGGCTACGATGTCGTCGGGCAAGAGTGCCCAAGTTACGTTCTCGTGCCCAAAGATACACAACAAAAAAAACGGCCTCGTCTTGATGACAAGGCCGTTTATGGCATTTCAATTATCGGGAATGCTGCTTTAGCTTCGTCGACGACGAGCAACCAAGCCGACACCCAAGATCGATCCCAGGACCAACAAACTAGTCGGCTCAGGAACAGCGACTGTGTTCACGGTGAAATTGTCAACCATGAATCGTTCGCCAGTTGAAGTCGTCAGGCGAACAACAAAGTCGCCATCGGCTGCAGTGAAAGGACCGAAGCCAAACGAAAAGTTTGACCAATCAGACGAGTCACCCAAGAACGCATTATCAATGAAGCCAACGTTCGTAAATGCTCCACCACCGTTCGTACTGTATTCGACATTCACTTCGGGAGATGGAGCACCATCCCAGCGACGAACATCAAACGAGAAACCAGAAACCATGGAGTCGGCCGGGGCAACAGTCGAATAAGTCGCGGTCCAACTCGTTGGAACGTTTCGCATTCGCCAAGAGTAGGTTCCTAATGCACCAGCAAATCCGTCTTGCGCTGTAGTTGTTTGGCGAACTGCTGGACCACCGGTAAACGTCATCCCCAAATCGGAATAGACATGATCCGATTGATACGAGGTTAAACCGCCGCTACCGGCCGTCCAATTAGCATCCGTATCGAAATCAACCAAAATATCAGCGTTAGCAACTGCTGGGCCTATTACGAGCCCCAAAGCCAAAATTGCAAAAAGCCTGCGCATTTCAAATCCTCATTTTACAAATGCCGTTCCAAGTCAACCGGAACAACCAAACGATTTATTTTATCCAAGACCCCTAAATAATAATCTTTTAGGGTGTCGATTCCAACTGGCAAACCGTTAAACTTGCGCTAAGATTTTCGTCCCACACACTGCCAAAATGCCGCAGCAAATCGTAACTCGTGCCTCCGGCACGTGATTGATAAGGCTATTGCGGAAGGTTTCTTTTTCGTTTGGCTACGAATTTCGAAACCGATAAAAGCCACATGAACAATTACTCTTTAAAGCAAGGTGGCGAAATTCTGGGCCAGTCCCCTCCCGATTCAAGAGCTATGGATTCCCTCTTTGTTTTTTATTCATTCCGCTTTCGAAACGCACAATTCCGAGCGAAATCGGTCAATTGCGGTTTTCAGGCACCGTTCCGACATTTCACGTGATTCAACCGACAGTTCGCCCGAGTAAAAAACCGACACCTGAACTTGGAAATAGTCCGCTTGCTCCGCGCGATCACGCCCTTGGACGACATGGGCCCAAAAATCGGCAAACAACCCATTGCCACGCGGCCGGTTAAAATACGTTCCGTCAGCTCGAAACGCACCGAAAGTAAACAACCCTCGCTCCCCACCAGCATCGCGCCCAATTTCAAACTGCTCCACCAACCACGGCGCCGAAAGGGAACTTTCAACGACGACCGATTCGTGCGGCAATTCACCCAAACCAGAAAACGGGATAATCTGCTCTTCCTCAATTTTCCATCCCGTCCCTCGATAGCATTTTCGTAAATCATGCCAATGAGGACCAAACAAGAAGTCACACGAAACTTGGTACTCAACTCCATTTTCTCCGGAATACAAATACGATCGAGAGTATTGCCCCCAGACATCCCAGCGAAAGATCTCGCGTCGATCCCCAGAAAACGACTGAAACGTCAGCCCGAGACTCCTGCAAGGATCGAAGTCCTCCGACAATCGCAGAGCCTTTTGAAGTGACTGATCGACGATCCGCTGTTGATTGACTTCGCCCCAACCAAAAAACCCAAAGTAGGACACGCCTATCACGGCGAATACACTTGCAAAAGGCCAACTCAACACCGATGGAAACGCAAATGTCCTCGCCCAACCGACTCGCTTCCCGTCACCAGTCTGGCTGGCAATTTGCTGCGTTTCGTTCTCGGGTTGAACAAACGACTCTTCGTCGGATGAGGCCATGAAACGATCCCAAAATCGCATCAACCCCAGCCCTACGTGCTGACCGCCAGTGTCTGCCTGCCGCCAACTGACATCGATCGGCGAAAACACCTCCAGCAAGAAACGGTCCACAACCAGCAGCAACGTCACCGTCACACAAAACAAAACCAACGCCAAAAGCGTATGCGGCACTCCACTCGTCCAGTCCAGCCCAAACCACTCCCAAGCCAATCCAATAGACGTCAAACGAACCGAATTCATCAGAACCGTGCCCAGCGCACCGCACAGCAGTAACACCAGGAAATGCGCGATACTGCGCATACGCCAAACACCGTAGATCGAGATGCAATAGATGACCGAAATCAAGGACACAATTCCACTACACGCTTCGTCGACGAACATTTGGCGATCCACCAAATTCAACGTGTTCCCTTGCATCACATGCAGAACACCGAGCGAGTCCAACATCAAACTGGTCAACTGACTGCTGAACAGCTGTAATCGCTCGATGAACAATTGATCCCGATCCAAAGGCGGCGGGATTAGGAGCGCCAGCAAAAGCCATATCCCCCACAGACCAGGCAAACGCCAATCACGCCAAATCACCAAGAAGGCTGCGAGAACTAAAAACTCAAACGCAACCATGGCCAGCCAAGGACTGTAGACATAGAACGACGCACCTAAGGTCACAGCCGACAATATGCCCAGCGCCATTGCAGAAATCGTGATGGGCCAGTACCAGCGCTTCGCAGGTTTCGCGAATCGCACCCTCTGAAACAGAAAAAAAGCCGCTGCCGCAAGCATCAAGGGAAAAGCCTGGTATTCCGGTCGCTGCCACTGCTGCCGAAAAAACGAAAAAAGCATGGGCAGGAAACCGACTCCAATCAGAAGGACTGGAAGCCACCAGCTTGAACCAGCACTCTTCGTCTGTATTTTGGGGTCATTCATGAGGCAATTATTCGTGCGAATGATCCTCGGCTTTTGTCGAAGTCGTTGCGTGCGACTTCATAGTGCAACCACCGCGACAACCCAATATCACTTTTACAATCCGTTCGATCTGATTCTCATTTAGCGCACTTCCGCTGGGCAAACAAAGTCCCTGCTCAAAAATCTGATCGGAGACTCCACTGACGAATGATCGACAAGATTCGAATACGGGCTGACGATGCATGGGCTTCCACCCAGGTCTTGATTCGATGTTTTCCGACGCCAGGGCGAGTCGAATTTCGTCTTGGGTTGCTCCAAATTTGTCTGGCTCAACCAGGATGGCGGTTAACCAGCGATTGGACTTGCCATTGGGCGTCTCGGGCATGAACGTTATGCCATCGAGATCTCCCAGTCGCGATTGATATTGGTCGAAAATACTTCGTCGTCGGCGAACGTGTTCGTCAATGGTTTCCAGTTGCCCCCGCCCTACGGCAGCCAACAAGTTGCTCATTCGATAGTTATAGCCAATTTCGGAATGCTGATAATAAGGTGCTGGATCGCGTGCCTGGCTGGCCCAGAACCGAACTTTCTTTGCCCAGCTTTCATTTTCAGTTACAAGCATACCACCGGAACTGGTTGTGATAATCTTGTTGCCATTGAAAGAAAAGCAACCAACCTGCCCAAAATTCCCCGCAGGTTTTCCCTGATACGTGGCTCCAAGAGCTTCGGCAGCGTCTTCAATTAACGGCACTTCAAATTCAGTGCAGATGGATGCAATTGAATCGTAATCGCAGCATTGCCCCAGAACGTCAACCGTAACAACGGCTGCGGGCAATCGGTTCTGTTTTTTTGCCTCGATCAATGCTTCGCGTAACAAATTGGGGTCCATGTTCCAACTGGACCATTCGCTATCGATGAACACAGGGTTTGCATTCATGTAGGTAATTGAGTTCGCTGTCGCAGCGAAAGTGAAACTCGATGTGAATACATCATCACCGGGTTGAACGCCGACGAGCTTTAACGCCAAATGCAGCGCGGCCGTTCCGCTTGATAGCGCGGCGGCATGACCAATGCCAATCTTTTGAGCGAACTCTTGTTCAAACTGGTTGACATTGGGTCCCAATGGCGCAATCCAGTTGGAGTCGAACGCTTCCAAAAGCAACTCGCGTTCGCGTCCCAACATGCATGGCGGCGAAAGATAGATCTTTTCCATTAATCCTTCACTAAATCGGCATTTTTCGATCGACCAGACCGATTCCCGGATTCGCCGTTGAATCGCGGACTTGTCATGGCCTGCGTACCGAAATAACCCGCCTGGCTGCCACATCATCGCGGACGTATGTCAACGCGTCGATGCTCGCATGCTCGCCGATCGATACACCTTGAAAAATAAACGCGTTTGAACCAATCAGAACATGGTTCTGTAATTGAACGCGTCCACTGACTCTTGCCCCAGGCAAAACGATGCAGTGTTGACCCAACCTCGCATCGTGTCCGATCGTCGCATGGAAATGAACGATCGAATGGTCCTCAATTTTTGCGCGACAGGACACGACTGCCTGAGCCGCAACAAAACACCCTTTGCCAATCTCCGCCGTGCGGTCGATTGTAGCACTTGGGTCGATAATCGAATACGGTTCCAAGCCGAGTTTTTCAGCCTCAAACGCAATGCGCTGACGATGCTCCCGGTCCACGACACCAATGCAATAACCCGTGATATTTTCGGTTTCGCAAATGGCTTTCAGACGTTGTTCCAGGTTTTCCAGCTCAACAAAAAATTTTCGGCAGGAGGTAAATCGACTGAAATCAGCAGCACGCTCAAATGCCGATTGCATTTCATCAGCCGTGCTGTCCCCGAATATTACCAATATTTCATTCATTTATATCGTTCCCGAATCGACAACGACGTTCTGACCGGTGATGGAACCGCTGGCGTCGGACAGTAAAAAACAAATCGTCTGAGCGACCGAAGACAAGGACGTGGGCTGTTGCAGCGACGTTCGTCGATAAATTTTGTTTTTCGCCTCAGAGTCCAGGCCAGCCGACATCGTTGTTTCCATGAATCCAGGCACGACGCAATTGCTGCGAATGTTTCGACTTCCCCATTCGCGAGCCACGTTTTTTGAAAAGGCCTCGATAGCTCCTTTCGTCGACGCGTACATCGCGAGGCCTTTGTAGCCCGTATAGGTACTGACAGATGAAACATGAATGATTGATCCGGCGCGTTCATGCAATAGCATGTTGCGAATGGCCCAGCGCGTAAGCATCATCGGCGCGAAGACGTTGACGCGATACATCGCTTCCAAGTCTTCGTGTCGCAGATTGGTCACCAGGTCGTCGTACGCAATCGCGGCATTGTTGACGAGTCCGTCGATGGGGACGTTTAATTCTGCGATCTGGTTTAAGTGATCACTGGTAAGTTCACTGGAATTCGCCAAATCCAACGTAACCATTCGCAACGTTGAATCAAATGCGGCTTTGAGCTGCTCCAACTCGGGTGTCGTTCTCCGATTAATAGCAAGCACCTGATGCCCCGCCGCCAAACAACACTTGGCGGTCTCAAGTCCCAGTCCCTGAGTGGTTCCCGTGATAACAATCGTTTTCATTGACGTCGTTGGCAAAAATCTGGTTGATAATTGATTAACATTCTAACCGCCCCGCAAGCGAGTGAGGCAGGAAAAGCGTGAAACAATACAAGCCCGACGCGCAAAAGAGTGAGCCATCAAAAGCTAGAAACTAGCGACGAGAAAAACCATGAGCGGCATGGCTTAGCCGCTGGTAACAGGTAACTTGGGCACTCCTGCCCGAGGTGTTGATCGTAACTTGGTCATTCCTGCCCGAGACACCCTTGCATTTGTCTGCCGTCCAATTCATCGACAGGATTACCGGTTCAACAGGAATCCCACAAACCCACCGATCCTCTGAAGCTTTGGCAGCTTCAGCTACCGGAAGCCCCACCTCGTGCAGCCGAATTCCCAAGAATTCTGTCAGCAAACGTGTAGCTGAATTCCCAAGAATTCAGAACGCAACCATGTAGCTGTATTCCCAAGAATTCAGAACGCAACCATGTAGCTGTATTCCCAAGAATTCAGAACAACCATGTAGCTGAATTCCCAAGAATTCAGAACGCAACAGGCAAGGCTGCCTGTACTACGTCTAGCCTCTAGCCTCTAGCCTCTTCCCTTCCACCTTCCCCGACCGAGTCATCGGCAACGAATCAACCAACCGAATTATCCTCGGAACTTCATACGACCTTAAATGTTCACGCAGTTGCATTTGAATCGAATCGGCACTCAATTCGAAGCCCTTTTGAATGACAACTTCACACCCCACCAGTTGGCCCGTAACCGAATTTGCGACCGCAAGACCCTGGCCTGAACGATGCCTTCGATTGCAAAGTTGATTGACAACTTTTTGCGCATCAGCCTTTTCGCCCCCACGTTGATCAAATCATCCAGCCGGCCCAGAACTCGAATTCTAAGTGGTGCCTGACTGATCACTTCTGCGCGTCCCCGGTACGGTGCCACACTTCGATGCCATCGCTCGGTTTTCGAACAAACAACTCACCATCGGAAACCTTGACCTGGTTCTGTTTTTCAGGAGGCACAATAAACGAGTCATTGTCGCCGGACAGAATGCTCCCAGTTCGGTGGAAGCGTAAACATTGCGGATGCGGGCATTGGGAAACGCACGTTTCAGTGCAGCGAGTAGCGAAGGGGTTAAGCGTTCGCCTCCTACAACAACCCGTTGCATTGAATTGACACGAAATGGTTCGCTCAACAACAAACGATAAAACGTCGGCGTGGCACTGAAGTGCGTCAGCGTCTCGCAGTTCAATTCTCGGCGAGCAATTTCTGCAGAGCAATTCGTAAAGTCCACAACCGGGTTTCGGTTCAAAACGGCCTGAAGCAAAACCTGCATGCCCGCAAAATGATCAACCGGAAAACCCGTACCCCAGCGACTTTGCGATTGTGCTTCTCCGAATTTCAACCCGCGCGCAAGAGATTCAATCGTATGCTCGGAAATCTTAGGGGCCCCGCCTGTTCCCGAAGTGCTAAATTCAATACGCGATGGCGACTTTAATATTTGCTCTATCCATCGATCCGCATTGTCCAAAAGTAGCTCAGGCAGCCTTGCCTGATTCACATCCAGACTACTTCCGTAAACTGCAAACTGAAACCGATTCGAATTTCCAATTTGGGCTGACAGCGAAAACGAGTTGCCCGCCAGAATCTGATTCAGGATCCAACAGACCGCGTCACCAGAATCGTTAGTAGCAAATTCACTCGCCGCAACATCCGCTGGAAACCTGTCGAGACAATCCTGATACGAGATCCACGAGTTCGTATCAGCCAGTTTCCAAAATGGGGGTAAGGGAAAATTCAAAGTATGATTGTTTTGAGATGGCAAGTAATAACGAAGCGTTTATGGTTCAAGCGTTGCGACGGGACGTTAATGTGTGAAGCGACTTTCCAGAATGTAACACGACTTTCCAAGTCGTGACTCAAATCTCGACTCGGAGAGTCGAGCTACACTCGCCGCCACGGCCAAATTCAACCAAGGTAGTGGACCAGGCAACGAGTCCCAGCATTCCCTGCGATTTCAATCCAAACGGCTTCACCGCCATACCAACAACACCGAAGCTGCAACGAACCACGCTGCAACCAACGATCAACTCTAGCGACGCTTGCGCCGACATCCAACAATCGCCAATCCAACCCCCGCCAACAACAACGCGGTTGGTTCAGGAACTGCAGTTAAGGTGCCTGTAAATGAGAAATCTGGACCCGATTGAAAGTTGTTAAAGTACCATGTACCACTGGAACTTGTACCACCCCAGTTTACCAGCCGAAAGTTGTAGGTTCCCGCTACAAGTTCTTGAGTGCCTGCAACAGCAGCCAAGTCTATCGATCCGAAATTGTTTCCGCCGCTACTATTACTTGGGTATGACAATTGAGAGCCTACATTCACCCAAGTATTGTCTGGTTTTTGAAATTGAAATTGACCAGACGTTGGACCAGTTCCAGATCTACGTACATTAAAGGGAGTGAACGAGGTAAGAGAGAGCAAGTCAGGTCCCAAATTGGTGATGCTAATTGTGATGAAGTCACCCCCAGAAATTGCATTAGTAAGGTTGGACGCATCGAATCCATTACCGCCCCAAGCATTTGTTGCCGCAGTACCGGTTGTTGTGACTCCTGACCCTCTAACCAAATTAGCCGTTACCGTTGGGTTCGTTGTTCCTGATTGGCCAAAGGGCGACGGTCCAAATCCCGAAACACCGTTTATTTCCCATGCAACGGTAATGAGTTCCGCGCGAAGGCTTACATTTGCCAAACAAACGAGTGACAATACAGATGCGATCAAAAATCGTTTCATGATTAGTTTTCGGAATTCAAACAAGGCAATTCAGGTTCTTGAGTTGGCCGCGTAGCTTCCCCAATTAACCTAAATGCTACACGCGATCTGAACGAAATGAAAGCTAATTATGGTGAAGAATTTGTGAATGTTGCTTCATTTTTGTCGCCAAAAACCCTGCCAAAACGCCATTGTAACCGGAATCGGCGGACCGTGCCTGAATTCCCAAGAATTCAGCAATTCATCAGGCACGGCTGCCTGCACCACATCCTACCCCTTGCCATTTTTTCTCTACTAGGGCAGGAGTGCCAAAGCTACCCGTTACTTATTTCTCGCCGCTCGCTACTCGCCACTCGCCGCTCTCAACCTCTTCACCACCTCCCCCACCGTTGTCACCACTCCTTCGCGAAAAACATCCACCCCAAACTCC
>JAWKTO010000007.1:0-229303 GCA_041399045.1 Pirellulaceae bacterium
TCGGCGTCAGCACAGATCAACGAATTACAGCTTGAGGAACGCTTTGGCACGAGCGCTGAAGCCTGGAACGGTGACATAAATCGATTTGAAGAGGAAACGGTACGAAATCCAGCAACGAAGGATGACATCTTGTTTATCGGTTCGTCGAGCATTCGATTGTGGGATACGATCGAGCAGGATCTGGTTGGCTATCATCCCGTGCGGCGGGGGTTCGGGGGCTCACGGTACAGTGATGTCGCGATTTTTTTGCCGCGAATATTGAACGGGCACACTCCAAAGGCAGTTGTGTTTTTCGTTGCCAACGATATCTCCGGATCACCTAATCGAGATATCTCTCCTAACGACGTCGCTGATATCGCAAATTGGATCGCTGTAAAAACTCATGCGATGTTACCTGACACTCCAATATTTTTCATCGAAACCACACCAACCAACAGCCGCTGGAATCAATGGGACGAAATCAAACAAGCAAATGACTTGATACGTGACATGACGGAGCAATATCATGACTGCCATTTCATTAGCACACGTGGTTTCTTTCTCAACGGTGAGTCAAAACCGGAAAGTGCATTTTTCCAATCCGACCAATTGCATTTGAACAACCAAGGATATCAACTTTGGGGACAAATCATCGGCCTCAATCTGAATGCACATTTAGGTTCTTCGAATAGCTCAGTTGACAAAACTGACGAATGAATTGCATTGGGCAAATCGATTGCGATACGTCGATTTACAGACAAAATCGAATCGCCAGTTTTGACTTGCGTCATTCAACCTTCGTGCTTATTTCAAATCGAATATCGAAGACCTCGTCTTCGTTAAATCCTGACCTCTTTTTGCGAGCAAGATAACGTTCCATAACAAAATTGCCACTTGCCTCTTCGACTTCTGATGCTCCAACACGACTGATCACCAATTGCTTCGCTTTGGCCGCTTCGTCAAGGAATTCAGGGTAACTTAAATCTTCGCTCAATAGTTGCAGATTGCGAAGATTAGGGAGATGAATCAAAATTCGAAACCCGTCGAATGAAATCCCTTTGACACCGGTCATGCAAACGGTTTCCAGTGGATGTGATTTCGAGAAATTTTCGAACGCCGTCAACGTCATCTTGCGGCACTGCGACATGACGATGTGCTTCAGGTTTGGACAGGCGGACAACGCAGCAATCGCTCGATCCGAAATCCGTGTTTGACGGGAAACGTCCAATGCTTCAAGTGTTTCCAAGGTCCCCAGTGAAACAATATGATCATCCGTGATGATACTTGAATTCGATAATGACAATCGAGTAAGCGACTCAGACTTGGCCAATGCATCGAGATCATCGGTTCGAATACGTGAATCATCCAGAATCAGCTCAATCAATGCCGGTAGCGACGCTATTGCCTCCAACACGTCGGAATCGACCGAGCGGAACCGAATCAACGCTAATGCTTCTAACTTTGGCAAACGATTGATGGTACGCACGACCGAATTATCCTCGTTCTCATACCGGCCCTTGATCGACAATACTCGAATGACGGCGTTGTCCGGCAGATTCAACAAATCAACAGGATCGACGGCGTAAGCACTGAGCCTCAAATCCTGCAGAGCAACAAACTCCGAAAGCCAAGGATAGCGAGCGAGTGAAACATTCGTCTTCGCGGGTTTCGTCGATTTCACGACCAATCGTTGCAAATGCTCTTTGTTCTGAAGTTGTTCAAGTTTCGAGAACTCAAAAGCTTCACCTTCGACCTCCAAAACCGACAAGCTTGGCAAAGCCAAACGCCCCAAAAACTCACCCGTTACATCGTTGCAGCGAACCCTCAATTCCTGCAA
This sequence comes from Pirellulaceae bacterium, assembly GCA_041399045.1. GTDB lineage: Bacteria > Planctomycetota > Planctomycetia > Pirellulales > Pirellulaceae > BJ22. Next base: position 1,817 of record JAWKTO010000007.1, read on the forward strand.
CGAATTCAATTCGGCTAGAGCAAATAAATCCGTGTCACTTAAACCGGTATCAAAAGACAATTCCAGTCTTTTGAGTTCAGGCAAGCGTTCAAGCCAACTGAAATCGCATTCAACAGCTTGATTTCCGGAAAGTGTCAACTCTTCAATCGTCTGAATGTCCCCAAGGAACGAAACGCTTTGGTTAATTTCCTCGGCATTCAACCGCAGTCTTTTGAGGTGCTTGCAGCGACCAAGAGGAGAAAAATCTTTGACTTGCTCACACCGAGAAATTGTCAGTGCCTCAAGATTCTCCAAGTGCATCAATGTTTCCAGCGCAAGTTGGGTGACCTCATCGGCGAACTCCAACTTCAACTCACGCAAATTCGTTAGACGCCCAATCCCTGTAAAATTTTCGTCGTACAACAAGCCGCAATTTCGTATGTGTAGCGACTCAAGTTGTGGAAACTGGGCAAACTGCCCTAACCGGCATGAACTTTCCGTCCCCAACAAGTTGATGGCCACAACATTTCCACTTGCATCAAACTCGATTTGAGCACCGTCCGCCAACAAAGCACTCAATGCTTCATGCGAGTTCCGTGGCAACGCTTCTGTCCAGTCTATTCGAGAAAACTGCCAGCCAAATGCAAGCATCGAATTCATCGAACAAAATAGCACCAATGCAAATAGCGTTTTTTGCATTGCGGGCGACCGAGACAGACGAATCAAATCAATTACGAAAGACTTTCTTGCCATCTCAACTTCAATACAATTCACGAAAAATCTCGTTCACACTTGATTTATGATAGCGAATCGCCAGCATCGATTGGGAGTGCTTAGCCAAACAGCGATCGTTCCAGATCTGATTTTGCGTTTACGCCTGACGTAGATTTGCACACACACACGAAACAGCGGACGAACTGGCTATTGTTCTTTGAACGAAATCGTATCCCAGAGTGAATTCTGAACCGATTCAGTGCATAATTAAGTTTGCTGAGAATTAACTGGCAATAGAACTCGTTGAATCTTTACGGAATTTTTTTGCATTATGCTCGAACGAGACATTTTTGTGGCCTTCGTAGCCTTCGTCCTCGGATTTGGATTGATCATTGTCTCCGTCACCAACAACGGAAGTTATTTTCAAATGCGTTCACCAGCCATGTTGTCCAATTTTATTGGCCGCAGTAACGCAAGGTTGGTTGTAGCCGCAGCAGGAGGGCTGGCGGTTTTCATGGGCGTCTATGTTAGCATTCAACATCTGCCGTTGAAACGCAATGCCCCGTCGCTCGACTCAGAATTTAACATCGATGACAACCAATAGGGTGTTCCAACTATTGTTGATCGACGTCAATCACAACTCGTGTGCCATACCAACGATCGTGAAGGCTACTTCCGTTCCCAAACACCACCATGTAAACCAGCTCCATTCCGATAAATGCAGTCACGCCGATGAAAGCGGCAGACGTGAGCGTCGTTGAGCTACTCAAGAATGGAATGTTCACGGCAGAGGTCGCGACCCAAAGCCAAGACATCCGTAAAACACTTCTTCCCATCATCACACGACTTGATGGGCGCAAGCCATAGCGATTGATGACCCTTAAATGCATCAGCGCGCGTCCCAAACTTTGGCGAGTGTAACCGACGACCAGCGTGTACACGCCGATCGGAACAAAACTCAGTGCTGCCATCAGCAGCATAAACACGATCCAACCGACCTCAGAATACCAAGGCACATTCGCATCCCAAAAGCTCAACCAACCCACTCCATTCAGGTCGAGTGCGCCTGAAACCCAATTGATCAGGAAAAAGGATAATATTTGAATGCCGACAATCGCTACTCCCACGGAACAGTAGTCAAGTGTGGCGGCGATCATGCGCGGCAACAATTTCGCAGGAGTATTTTGAGAGGGGGCCAATCGCTCCAGTTCTCGAAGTAACACCTCGTACGACTCGAATCGATTTTTCGGGTCCCTTGCCATCAACTTTTGCAAAACGCTGCGCCAATTTGAAGGCACTTCTTCAGGCCAAGGTTGCGGAAAGGTCAGTTCATTTTCACGATGCGAGCGGGCCCACTCCGTAACGGAGTTTCCTGAAAGCGTGACCGGACGTCGCCCGAACGTCATCTCATAGAGAGTTACCCCGAGAGCATACATGTCGCTTTGAACGGATGCCGCATGACCCTCCAGCATCTCTGGCGCTAGATAGTTTGGCGTTCCACCCATAGTTTGCTTGGATTCCGAAGACGCACTACGCGCCATTCCAAAATCGCTTAGCTTCGCGACTCCATTGTTTTGCAACAGAATATTCGATGGCTTAATATCGCCGTGAATGATATCGAGTTCATGCGAGACCTTGAGAGCCTGCACGATTTGCCAAGCGACGTAAACGATTTCGTAAAACGTCATCGGGCCGTCCTGCATTCGGTCCGAAATCGTCTTCCCGGGCACCAGTTCCATTGCCAGAAATGGGTCGCCATCCTGCCTGCCAACGTAATAGATTGAAACGATGTTTGGATGGTTCACGCGAGCCTGGGCAACCGCCTCCTGCAGCAAGCGTTCAACTTCCAAGCTGCTCCCGCGGTTCGGCTCTCGCGAAAGCACTTTGACGGCAACATAACGCTGAAGTGATTTATCGAGTGCGCGGTAGACCTGTCCCATTCCGCCCGCACCGAGGGTCGAAATAATCTCAAAGTGCCCCAACGACTTGCCGATCAGATCCACTTCGCCGCGCTGAGCTGGTAAATCAAAATCGCTGTGGCTGACATCGCCCGTATCGGAAACAGCCCAGGTTCGCGAAAGTTCGTGTGACAGGACCTTGGCGGAAATTAATTTCTTACATTCGGAACATTCGCCCCCAGCAATCGGGTCCAATTGCACAACCTGTCCACAAGTGCAACGGAAATTAACCGTTCGCCCGGAATCAAATGGTTGAGTCTGATTGGAGTCCATAATCGATGTTGCCGCTGAACGAAATGCTTCCCTGCTTGTCGACTGCATCAAGCGTTTTTGCTGAATGACAATCTGATTGTAACTCAAATACGTTTCGCGTTTTAGTATTCGTCCCGATCATCAAGGCATTGGAGTAATTTTTTTGAACACCTCAAGACTTCCGCTCGACTGGAATCTCCATAACCGGATTTGTTATGATGCATTTGTTACGTGGAAATGCGTTTCAAGGTTGCAGGAATTTGGCCTGCCAATCGAAAAGTGTTCTGATTGAGTTGTCCGAGAACGGAGATTTGAATGGTTGACACCCAGGTTCGAGCAATGCAGGTCAGTGTGGGGCAAGACGGAAAAACTGTTCAGCAAATTGAATTACGAACCGTCCCGTCACTGACCCAAGGAAAGATCCTCGTCCGGGTTCAGTACGCCGCCTTGAATTACAAAGATGGTCTGGCCATGACAGGAAATCCCGGCGTGGCCCGTGCACTTCCGCTAGTTCCTGGAATCGATGCGGTTGGAGAAGTCGTCGAAAGTCAATCAAGTATTTTTGAAGTTGGCGAAAACGTTATTGTCCAACATCCTGATTTCGGGACCTCTCAAGACGGAGGTTATCAACAGTATGTTTGCGTTCCCGAAAGCTGGGCCATCAAACGGCCAGACAATCTGTCAAATCTTGAGTTGATTACGCTCGGAACTGCAGGCTTTACGGCAGCGCAATGTGTCGACGCGATTTTGGATTCGTGTACATCGGAGGGTGAAGTCGTTGTCAGCGGCTCAACCGGGGGCGTCGGAATTTTTGCTGTTCGCCTCTTGAAACACCTTGGGTTTTCCGTTGTGGCCTCCACGGGAAAACGAGAGCGATGGGATTGGTTGAAACAACAGGGTGCCGCACGAGTTGTCGATCGACAAACATTACTGAACGATTCGACCAAACCACTTGCAAAGGCCCTTTGGTCAGCGGCCGTGGATACCGTCGGCGGTGAAACGTTGGCCAGCATCATCCGCGCCATGATGCCGCACACTCGCGTTGCAGCCTGTGGACTAACGGGTGGAAACCAGCTTAACCTAACAGTTTATCCATTTATTCTGCGTGGCGTTTCATTGATTGGAATTGACTCAGCGCTGGTTGAGCGAGATGTTCGTTGCGAGCTTTGGAATCGATTGGCCTCAGAGTGGAAACTCGACGACATTGAATCGTTGGCGGAAGTCATCGCCTTGGACGGGCTTCCGGATGCCGTTAAACGAATATTGGCCGGTCACGTTGCCGGTCGCGTGATTGTGGATCTATGGAAGTGATACCGCTCGAACCTGAATCAAGCATTCAAGTCCGTATCTGATTTACAGATCCGTGCCATTGGTTTGAGTGGATTCCGTTATTTTTTGAATCTCGCGCGACGCTTGGCCGTTTTTCACCGCTTTCGAGATCTGCCCGGGCGGCACGACGACTCCGCAACTAACACAAAACTGTATCGCCTGATCCATAGTGATATCCAGATCGATGGTTTGGCTTTTGGGAACAGCGATCGTGAAACCTGTGGCTGGCATCGGACTGGTAGGCATCAGCACATTGACTACTGGTTCCTGTGCTGCATCACGAATGGTCGTCATCCCTTCACCCGTTACAAATCCCATCGACCAAACGCCTTGCCGCGGATACTCGACGGCAACGATCCGGGTGAATTTGATTTCCTGCTCATTAAATGCGAAATCGGTCACTTGTTTGACGGATGAATAAACGTTGCGAATGATCGGAAGACGATTGATAAAGGACTCGGCGCCGTTCCAAATCAACCGCCCCAACCCTACTGCGAATACTTTTCCAATTAAATACAAGACTGCGATGAACAAAGCGAGAAACGCCGGCAAAATATACTGACGTTTCAGATACGTTAGCCGAACATACTGTCGGTAGTAATCAACGGCGGTCAGAGCCGGTGAATGCCCGGGAGCATTTTCAACTGCTTCGTAGATCTCTTTCGGAATCCAAGTCTTCTTGATGGCAACCAGGTCCTTGTCCGTTTTCAATATTGCTGTGGGCGGGTCAAAATTGGTAGCAGGAATGATTCGAGCAGTCCCGTCTGAAACAAGCCGATTAACTTCGGAATCCGGCTGACTTTCGTCAATGCTCCAAACAATAGTTGTCGCAGCGAGGTTTTCGATGGGTTCAAGAATATAGGACTCAATCGTATTCCAAGCCCAAATAAACAAGACAATCGTTAATAGGGGAGGAGTAACAACGGCTAACCCTCGAACCAACGCCTTCTGAAACGGCCGAAACGATTCTCGAAACCAATGATGGCCAGATGGAGTAGAGGGCGAACTGGTTTCCTTTGGCGTCGTTTCCGTCATTCGAATTTCTGTACGATCTTTTCCTGAATCTATGCGTTCGCCGTTCTAACTCATTCGAGCGCCGCGAGCCAACGTTGCCACACAAATATCCCGAGCTTTGGTCGTTCGAATCAGACGTGCAACCTGGTCCGCCGTTGCGCCGGAGGTCATGACGTCATCGACAATCAACACTTTTTTCCCCTCAAAGGAACTGTTTGCCGTTAAACGAAAGGCGTCTTGGACATTAGCAAACCTCGCCGGAGTATCCAAGGTTCCCTGTTTTGCCGTTTTTCGAACACATTGTATTGAATTCTCAAAAATGGGGAATCCAGTCTCGCGACTAACCCCTTCGGCAATAGCCCCAGAAAGCAAAATCGGACGTCGAATTTGGTTTTGCCAATTCGATGGCACTGGTACAACGACATCAAAATCCCAGCCTGGTATTCTCCGCAAAATGACTTCGCCTAACAACAAACCCATTTGAAAAGCCAGCGATTCGTCTTGAGTGGCCTTGAGCCGGATGACCAATTCCTGCAATTCGGCGTCGTAATTCCCAATCGACACCGCTTTTCGAAAACGAAATCCATGCGGACGACACAGAAAACACTTTCCATCGCGAAATCTTGTCGTTGCCCTTTCAACTCCGCATTTCGGACAACAATACCGGTCGCGGCTAACTATTTTTTCGCGGCAGGATTCGCACCACATCGCATCAATCGATCTGGGCAGTGATTTTTGACAATGAAAGCAATTCGGCGGAAATAGCAGATCCAACGCATGGGTCCAAAATCTACTCAAAACATTGGGCAAACGATGAGTATGAAGTCGCTCTTCGTTTCGGGCGGTATTCGTAACCATTGTCGGTTCCAGAATGGGAAAGTTGTCGATAACTAGGAAAAACCGAGGAATAATTGATGTCGTTCCAGGACGGCGAATTGGCTAACATGTATGTCTGGCTTCCAAGCCGATTAATTGTCAAATGGATGGCTTGGAAATGGATGTTTGTCAGAGTGCCTTGCTGGAAAACGTAAGCCATCGCGGTGCGATCGAAATTGTAACATTTTTTATCCGTCGATGACAGTTTTTGAACGATATTTGTTGCGGCTATTTGTAAAAATCTTTTTGATTTGCTTTTTCAGCTTCACAGGCCTTTTCCTGATTGTTCATTTGTTCACCAACTTCGACGAATTGTCAAAGTTGAGCAAAGACAATGGCGGCAAGGTTACGTTCTTGTTCGAGTTCTATGGACCGCGAGTTCTCGATCTCTTTGATCGAATGGTGTCCATTCTGGTGTTGATTTCGGCAGTGTTTTCATTCGCAATGATGCAGCGACGGCGAGAGCTGACGGCCGTCGAGGCTGCGGGGATTCCCAAGCGCGCGAATGACGCGTGTCTTGCTAATGATCGCGATTGGGTTTTTGATTCTTTCGGCAGTAAACCGTGAGTATTTCTTACCGCAGTTTCGCCAACAACTTACCCACACGGCCCAAAACTGGAATGAGTCATCGGTCGGCACCAGCCATTTCCAAAAGGACCATCTCACGGGACTTCTGATTCGCGCTGCGAAAATTGATCCGATTTCAGGCGAGATCGCCCAGCCAGTGGTCCAGATTCCCATGCATCTCAGCAGTGAACATTCGAAAATCATAGCGCACAACGGTCGTTATTTGCCTGAAAACAGCGAACATCCTGCGGGCCTGTTGCTGGAAAGAATCAGCGAGCCTCGACCGTTGGTTAGCTTGCCCAATTTGGTTAGTCAGTCGGACACCGTTGTCTTTTTTCCGAAAACAGAACGTTGGCTCAAGCCGAATCAATGCTTTGTGGCAACGAACCTCACACTGGATGACCTTGCATACGGTCAAGACTTGAATGACTACTCATCGTTGCCGGAAATGATTGAGTCGCTGCAACGCCCAACCCAATGGTATTCACGTTCCAATCAAATTACGGTTCACAGCAGAATCGTTCGACCGATTCTCGACTTGACCCTTTTGCTACTCGCCCTTCCACTCGTGATTCGCTTCAGCGAAGAAAACCTGATGGCTGCCGTCGGTACATGCCTTGGTACTATTCTCGTTTTTCAAATCAGTGTTATGGTCTGCGTTGGATTGGGTTCGGTTAGTCTGATTCCAACAGCCAGCCTAACTGCGTGGCTACCGATCATGGTTTTCCTGCCACTTTCAATCTGGTCTTGGCAATTGCTTGAAGCAACCTGATTTAATTCGGCGAAAACCGCATATCGAAACGAGCGAATTGCTCGCCACGCTAACATCAGTCTATTTTATCTGGGTCTTATCACCCTTTAGATTCGTTTCCACCGACGCCCGTTCGAGTTCGGCATTTTCAATTGCCGCAGTTGCAACCGCTTCTGGATCGACCAAGTTTAAATAGTGACCGTGATCGGCCGTGACGATCAACAGGGTTTCGTTCCAATTGGAATTTTCCTCAACCCATTCCACTATTTTTTGAAAAGCCGCTTCCCCGCTGAAAACCGCGCCAATGGAATCGTCCAAGTTGTTATTGTGGTTCGCCCAGTCAACGTCCCCGGCCTCAACCATCAACCAAAACCCTTTTTCTTTTTGGCTAGGCGTCAACGCGATCAAAGCCGCTTCCGTCATATCGGCAAGCGTCGGGTTTTCAACAATATCCGCGGCTTCGTATCGTTCCGCGTCAGAAGCTCCACGGGTTGGAACAAAGTCTCCGTTCGCCGTTTGAAAAGGCAAATGTCCAGAACTTGTACCAAAAAAGCCGAAAAGGCGATTTCCATTTTCCGCTGCGGAATTGGCAGCTTCCATCAATGCGTCGCGACCACCGATACCTGACGTCCGTTGTGCAACTACATATCGCCCACCATTCTCAACTGCCAACGATTGCATTTCGTCCGCTGGTAAATAACGATTTCCAGGAACATAATTTTTCCCTGATTCTCAAAGTCATTATCCTTGTCGACACCGCCACAACCGATCAACACATCAACTCCGGCTAACGGTTGTTCGCGTTCGTAAATCGATGTTAGCCCTAACAAGTCGCGACTCAAGTCCTGGTAGTCGTCTCGCGACACATTGTTGGCATACGCACATGCCGGCGTTGCGTGACTGATAGGAACCGATGTTACGACACCTACTTTGATGCCCATCTGTTGAAATTTTCTGCCAATTGATTCGACAGGCTTTCCGTCCATGTCGACATTAATGGCTGCGTTGTAAGTTTTGATGCCGGAACAGAGTGACGTCGCCGAAGCAGCCGAATCAGTGACCACTTGTTTTAATCCGTTCGATATTCCCATTAAATAATCACGATCGCCTGCGATACTCCATGGGCTATTCCCTGCTCGTTGAACCGAGTAGCCTCCACCCGTCCTCGTTTCATGTTGGACCACCAATTGGTGATCGACATCAATTTGCGTGGAACCACAAATCGCACTTGTCACGTAGTATCCGAAATCAGTCGGCGCTCCTTGGTAGTCCTGGAACGCCAATCCGGTGCCACGACCGAGTCGATACTTAACACTTTTATTCCGGTAGATAGCAGCAGCCTGAGTTGTCTGCCAATCCATTCCATCAAAGACCATCAGAATGATATTTTTTTTGCCGGACGCTTGAGCATTGAGTTGCAATCGATAAATGTCCGTTTGGTCCAGATAGTTCGCATCTGGATTGAGGGTCTCCGTTGGTTCATAACCGTAAACCTGCTTTAAACCTTCCGCCGTGCGATAACAACTGTTTTGGTTGGAAAATTGTTTCAAGTCGCCGCCGAAGACATAGACTGGAATCAATCGATTCGAGTGATTGGTCCAGTCCGAATACTTCTCAGGCCTTGCCCCCCAATGGCCCCAGTCGGCATGCCCCGTTTCGATCGCTTCGAATTGCAATTTCCGCATGGCATCAGGCGGTACCTCTTGCGCGAAAGAGCAGGGGAGTCTCAAACCGCAAATGAACGCGCAACATACTAACAATTGAATGACAACAACTCGCATTTGAGATTTCATAAACGTCTATTCTTCTGACTTGGTTGCTTCGCAGACCGGACCGTACACCTCGGGTCTTCGGTCACGAAGGCGATCGATTTCATGTTCACCTGGTACGTTCACCAGATGTTTGTTTCGGGGGCGGCGACAGTCGATCGTCGCATACAGGATCTCTTCGTCACGATGATCCGCACAGGCAAGATCTTTGCCGGATGGATCAACGATTCGACTCTTGCCAATGAATTCAAATCCTCGCTCAACACCGACTCGGTTGATTGCGACGAAGTAAACGTGGTTTTCAATAGCCCTGGCATTCGGAATGTAGTCTGCCGTCCGGCCGGAAGTGGACGGCCAATTGGTCGGCAAAATGATCACGTCAGCACCCTGCAACATCATCACTCGCGACGGTTCCGGAAACGAACAGTCGTAACAGATATTCATTCCAATATTGAGACCACCGACCTTGAACACTGAAATTTTGTTGCCGGGAGTCGTAAAGCGATCGACCCCCAAATAGGGCAAATGTATTTTGCGATAGCTGGAAACCACTCCTTCGGGGCCAACACAAGCGATGGAGTTGTGTATCCGGGTCTGGTCTCGTTCCAAAAACCCAACGACCACATGAACTCCCAAGTCTTTGCAGCGTTTAGCCAATGTTGTGAATGCTGGATCATCCAGATCGATGCTGTGTTCCAATGCTTCACTGGCGTCGGAATAACAGTATCCAGACAGCGTACACTCAGGAAAGACAATGAGCTTTGCCTCACATTGAGCCGCTTCCTCCATTTTCGCAAGCACGGTTTCCAGATTCTGACTTAACGAGGCAAACTGAATGTCCATCTGGACGCCTGCAATTTTGACCTCGCTCATTCTCGTCTCCTCAAAACCTTGAAAACAATCGTACCGCCGCTCGATGCATGTGGCCTACAGCAACCACTGCAAGCGGATTAGAATGCCTCCCCAATCAACGCAGAATTATAGCGACAGCTATACGTTTCGATCAGGCCTGCGGCACCCATTCGGCACCTTAATGAAATCTGAACAATTCACTTTGAGCCCCCGGAGCCATTGGCTTCGCCTCGCCCTGCAACAGGGTTTGGCGGCCGGCCGAGCCAACCTCAAAGCCGGCATTTTTCTTTGGGTTCTCGGCACCCTTATTGTACTCGGATATTTCTATTGGTCCCCTTGCAAACAATTTCTGGACGCAGTCGGGAAAGCCAAAGAACAATATGGCATTCTTTTTGGCGTTGTTTCCACTTCGTTATTTGGAGGGATCATCCCGACGTTGCTGTTGATGAAGCAACCCGGCAGAAAAATAGCTTTCCGAACCTTACTCGTAGCAAACGCATTGTTCTGGGCGTTTAAGGGATTGGAGCTGGATGTGTTTTATCGAGCCCAGGCACTGATGTTTGGCGATGACAACAGTTCGAAAACGGTCGTACTGAAGACCTTATTCGATGCACTTGTCTACGCCCCGATTATTGGGCTGGCAAACGTGATATTGTTCAACCGCTGGCTTGATCTTCGTTTCAGCCTTTCAAAACTTTGGAGCGAACTCAATCCAAACTGGTACGTTACCAGAGTGCTGCCTGTTTTGATTTCGAATTGGTGTGTCTGGATTCCAGCAGTGGTTTTGATTTACCTACTGCCTCTTGCCCTACAGTTACCGATACAAAACCTGGTCCTTGTATTCTGGATGTTGGTGCTGGCCATCTTGTCCAAGCACGCTGACGCAAATGCTACCGATGCGTCGACATCGACAACTACACAAGATTAGTCTTCGTCGATTGCTGCCTGAAGCAACCGTAACAATTCTGCATACTCGGTTCGATCCGGTTGAAGTTCCACCAATTGTTTGGCGAAGGGCAACCCCCGCTCCGCAGCCCCTTGGTCCAGAAACATCACCGCAATTGCGTACAAGCACGTCGAATCGTCTGGCGCCTTTTTCAGTGCATTCAAAAGGCTTTGCTCCATCCCGGCCATGTCGCCCATTCGGTAGCAACTCATTGCGTATTGGTAGTCGACCATTTGCGTTCCGACCAAGCCGGCAGCTCGCCTCACGTCGGCTGCCAAAAGTTGGTGCTCTTCAGCGGCCAGTCGATCGATTTCCTGGACAAGTTGCTCACTTCGTGCAATCAGATTTTGCAATTGCGATTTCGGGATATTGGCACCTGCGTTTTGAAGTTGGAGATCCAAATCATTTTTTGTTGCCGACTGAAGCTCGATCAACATTTGTCTTGGGCCCGACATTGCTGGATCAATTCGGATTGCCATTCGAAACGCTTCTGCCGCGGCCTCGGGACGTCCAGCACGCAACGCAAGCTGCCCCTTGAGGATCTGGCTTTCTGGCAAGTCTCGGTTGTCGCGCAGGCTTGTTTCCCACAACGCCATCGCTTGCTCAAATTTTTCGCGATCCTCGCGACTGGTTAAGCGTTCGAGCAACGGTTTCGGTAGTTGCCCCAGAATACGGGCGACGTCAATGCGAACAATTTCGTTCGAATGATCAAGGAGTCCAACCAATCTCGAAACTAAATCCACTAGCTCTTCATCGGACTCCGCAAATTCAAGAATTGCCGACTCGATTCGCGACAACGCAGCGGACACAACCCAACCTTCCGGACTACTGAGCGATTGTTTGGCAATATCAAGTGACTCACGGCGATGATCAAAACTCAAGTGCCCCATCGCGGACGCGCGAACCATTGCGGGAACATCAGGATTAACCACCAGTTTCATTTCATCTGCAGAAACATCCTCCGCATCCTGACTTAAAAATGCTGCGAGCAATTCGTAGTATGATTTCTCGCCACGAGCCTGAATCGTTGCACCGTACCAACGTTCATAGGCCTCTGCCATCGCCTGATCAACGCGCGATAGCTGTGCCTCAACCGCAGCATCGCCGGATTCCTTAAGCCGAAACCAATCCGTGAATTGATGAATCTGATTTCGCACTTCCCCAGGAAGTTCATCCTTGTTTAAATGACAACCCGTGCAGGCGTTTGGCGTGCCATACATCAGGCTCATGTCCGGCCTGGGAACTCTCAGGCTGTGATCGCGACGAGCGTCGACCTCCATGTACGTTACCGAAGGCATGTGGCATTCGACACATTGCGCACCTGGTGAATTGGCAAGGTGGTGATGGTGTTCCGGCGAATCATATTTTGCCGCGGGATGTTGATGGCAACTGGTGCAAACCTGATTGCCTTCGTATTTCAACTTGAGCGAATGCGGGTCGTGGCAATCCGAACAGCGAATATCGTTCGCGTACATTTTGCTTTGGACAAACGATCCGAACACGTAGTCTTCATCGCGGATTTGCCCGTCCCTAAAGTAAATTGGACTTACAATCGACTGGAGCTGAAAACCATGCGCAAATTTTTCTCCTGGGTCCCACGATTCAAACAGTTGATTGCGACGCGAATGGCAAGCGCACATGTCTCGATTTGTTTGGAATTGGGCATGCCCTTCATTTGATTGAGCAGCGAGAACCTTTTTCTCGATCCCAAAATAGGCTACTCGACCTGGCCTGGGCGACATGCAGACTGGCGGGTCCATGACACGCTTCGCAACTCACATCAATTTCGGAAAACGTCGTTGCGTACGTTCCACTGACCGTGTCAAAGTTCTTTTTCAAATTTGTACTATGACACGCCGCGCAATTGGAATTCCAGCATTGTGTTCTACCAGTCCAATGCAATGGGTCACTGGGCTCCAACCGATCACTCACGTCAGGTGGATCAAGGTGAAACCACTTTTGATTTTCAACATCCCAAGAAACACGCAACACTTGAACGCGTCCAACGGGATTCCCATCGGGATCTGTTTGCGGCCCAACATCCGTCGCAGGCGACTCGATCTCGACCATATATTGCTGCAGCGGCGTGTATCCAAACACGTACTTCACTTCGTAGTCGTGAATCGCGCCGTCTGGGCCCTCAGTCGAAACCATGAATCTTTCGCCGTCACGGAACACGCGACTTTCCGTTCCATGATGCGAAATCACGGTACCATCAAAATTCGCCAACACGGTATCTTCGTTGGCAACATCCATCGCCAGGTCGTGATGTGATCTTTCAAATAGCTGGAATTGCTCAATATGGCACTCTTTGCATTCCTCTCTACCGACAAACGTAGCTTTCAAGTCACTCGGAATACCTGTTCGCCAATCGACGGCGACATAGGCCGTTGCAAATGCTAGAACGATTGCTGCGACGGCAAGCGAACGCGGTGAAAGTCCCAAAACCTGAATTTTCTTATCTGACAAATGCACGAATAATCGACTTTTGCTAAGCGATGATTGAATTGCCCACTCAAAAACCTTAAATTGGTTTGCGACGCCTCAATGCCGTTGATTGGCATTCACAAACTATCCAAGCTGTTGCACGCGACAAACGCGAACTGCAAACCATGCCAACGATTCGCAGCCTCATACTCGATTTCTATAACCGACACGAATCGATCACCGACCTTGGCAGTTCCAGACTCAAATGTAATGAAACGCCGTTGACGGGTTATGTCTCAACTTGTTTGTCCGCAATGTGGAAAACAGACAACGGCCCAATCCTCAATTCCGCGCGATTCAACCCCAGCCACGCGACTCTATTGGACGCCCTATGATAATCGATTCTCAAACACTGTCATCTCGACTGGCAGCGTAGTTAGTTCACGCATGGGCCGTCAACTTGAGCGTTATCCAAGCTGGTTGTCGGCGTTGCGTACTGCTGTCCTTTCGTTTGTTCGCGACGATATCACGGTTGTTTCGGCTCAAGGCACAACGACCGACGCTTGTGTCGGCGCTCCTATGCCGTTTCCTGAATCGTCCCTTTTTTCGGCTGCAGGAGCTTCCTGATTCGTTAACTTGGCGAGGGTTCAACGCCAACGCTCCGCCTCAAACCGACACCGTACCCATTTTCTATCTCGATGTACCCGGCCAAAAAGCCAGGCATTCGATCGATCACGATTTGATTTTTAACGTGGATTGGGTCAAGGCGCTTGCCGTCAAGGCCAATGGCAACATCGCGAAAGCGATCAGTCAACGCTTGAGAAAACCGTGTGTCGAAACCTCAGAACCAGAATCGAATGCCTCGATTGCCGCACGTACATGGTTACGAACTGATTCCAAGTCGAATGACTCAAAAACGATCGACACATTGCTTGCCTACGGCGCGACTCCGTGGATATTGACCGAGCGTTCCTCGACAAATGCACCACCGACTCCAGAAAAAGAACATACGTTGCAACACAACTCCTTCAAGTCATTGCCTACCTGGCTTGTCGATGGCCATTACCTCGTCCATTGCACCCGCGCGACCCGTATCGCTCCGTCCTATCTAGTGGAATGCGATTCGTCGCTTTTGGGGTTGCTGCTTTCGGAATCCATTCCCCTTCAAGGCCCCGTAAGAACTCTGATTCAAATTCTTGTTTCAAGGCGACTAATAGCAACAAATCAGTTGACGTCTGGACGACGTCCGGTGGTTTGCTTTTCCGCCAAGACTCTAGATGAAGTTAAGGTCAGTCGCGTTTACCGCAAACACCTTGGACGTTGGGACTTTGAACCATTCGGTGTCGCCATCGAACAGTCACAACTGGAGTCCAAAGGCGCTCGTCCGGTGACCTACGTCGACGAACCGATTAAGGCCGAATCACAGCTATTTGATCTTGCCTTTCAACAACCAAAATCCTCCATCATCGGAAATCAAACGATTGATTGGACGGACGAAAAGGAATGGCGAATGTTCGACGATGTTGACCTATCCCAGTTCTCCCCCGAGGCAATGATCGTTTTCGTTCCTGATCTGGAGACCGCTAAATTGGTTCAGACCTATTCTCGTTGGCCCGTTTTCAGCCTTGACTCTATCGGCGAATAGAAGCCGGACTGACGATAGCAGCACGTTGAATTCAGGTCACGGAAATCGTTACAATGGATCTTGCAATTACACGATTGAGGACGAGTAACTTCTCAATACTCAGCTCGACCATGCAACAATTATTTTTTGGAGACGCATGATGGCCACCGCAACCGAAACATCTACAACGAAAAATCAATTTCCCCGCCCCGATATCGACCGCACGGATTGTTTCATTGGCGGCAAATGGGTTCCGGCCGTCAGCGGTAAAACGTTTGAAACCGTTTGTCCTGCGACCGAAGAAAAAATTGCGGATATCGCCGAGGGAGACAAAGCCGATATTGATGCCGCAGTGAAGGCTGCCAGAAAAGCATTTGAGTCCGGCCCTTGGCGCACAATGTCTGCCCGCGAGCGCGGACGCATTATGTACAAGTTGGCCGACCTCCTCGAAGACAACCTTGACGAACTCGCAGCCCTCGAATCACTCGATAATGGAAAGCCCATCGCCGACTCTCGCGCGGCGGACGTCCCCCTGACGATTCAGTGCATTCGATATTACGCTGGCTACGCCGACAAGATTCACGGGCAAACCATTCCCATCGACGGGAACTATTTCTGCTATACGCGCAAAGAACCCGTGGGAGTCGTTGGGCAAATCATCCCTTGGAATTTCCCAATGCTGATGACGGCTTGGAAGTGGGGCCCCGCGTTGGCTGCCGGTTGCACCATTGTCATGAAACCCGCCGAGCAAACGCCACTCACATGTTTGAAAATGGCTGACCTGGCACAACAAGCCGGAATTCCTGACGGCGTGATCAATGTCGTTCCGGGTTTCGGACCAACAGCCGGGGGAGCCATCGTTGACCATCGCGATGTTGACAAGGTCGCGTTTACCGGCGAACACCTGACCGCGCAGATCATCATGCGCAACGCCGCAGAAACTTTGAAACGAATTAAGTTTGAACTCGGCGGCAAAAGTCCGAACGTGATTTTCAACGACTCTTATTTGAATGCGGCCGCCAAGGGTTCGCATTTCGGTTTGTACTTCAACCAAGGTCAATGTTGCTGCGCCGGCAGTCGTGTGTTTGTACAGGAAGACATTCACGATGCGTTTGTCGAGAAAGTCACGAGCCTGAACCGCGCACGTCGACTTGGCAGCCCACTCGATCCCTCCACTGAACAGGGCCCACAAGTTGACGAGGCCCAGTTCAAAAAAATCATGGGATTGATCGAACGCGGCAAAGAGCAGGGGGCTGACTGCGTAACGGGCGGTCAACGTTTTGGCGATAAAGGTTTCTACATCGAGCCAACTTTGTTTACAAACGTCAGCGACGAAATGGACATTGCCCAGAAAGAAATCTTTGGTCCGGTGATGTCGGTTTTGAGATTCAAGGATATGGATGAATTGGTCGCTCGGGCCAACAACACGATTTTCGGTTTGGCGGCGGCTGTTTGGACGCGGGACATCGGCAAGGCTCACAAGTTTGCGGCCTCGGTCCGTGCGGGTACCGTTTGGGTGAATTGCTACGACGTGTTTGATGCCGCTGCACCGTTCGGAGGATTCAAAATGTCAGGCCAAGGTCGCGAGTTGGGCGAGGAAGGCTTGAAACCTTATCTGGAAACAAAAACCGTTACGGTCGCATTGGACTAGCCGTTAAACGAATTTCAATTGAATTGGAATTTCTACGGAGCTGCCTGGCATTTCCAGGCAGCTCTTTTTTGCTTCAGTGCAACGTCTCCTGTAGCTGGATTCGCAAGAATTCTTCTCCGGTAGCTGGATTCGCAAGAATTCAGCTTTCAAAATTTTTACGCACTCATCGGCCCGTTGTTGCCGTCTGAATTCTTGACTCTGAATTCTTGGGAATTCAGCTACGGACGAATTCGGCTGCGGTGCACACTATCGAGTAGGGTGGGTCGAGGCACGATGACCCACCAATTTTTGCCGAGAAAGCGATTTGCTCCATAATCAAAACAACTCAAATCAACGCGAGCAGAATCGAATCCTGTTCATCCGGTTATCCCGTCAAGAATGAATATGGAAAACGTTTTCTCGGGCCCTGAATTCTTGCGAATCCAGCTACAAATGCCGAAGGTCGAACACTTTACTCTGAATTCTTGAGAATTCAGCTACGGGAGAATTCAGCTACGAATTCGTCAGCCTGTCGACGATACGTTGACGTTGCTCGCGTTTGGCGCTGCTTACCTGATCGAAACGGCCGTTAAGGGCATCAACCGCATCGTCACCAAACCATTCAAAACGCTCAGCTCCTCGGTCCATCAACATCTGAAAGACGTTGTCTGCTCCGGAAACAATTGCCCAGCCGGCTGGCGAGTTGTTATGGATGTTTCCGGAACGAATATTAATGTCGGCCCCATTGTCCAGTAGCGATTCAGCCACTTCAACACAATTGTTCCACGCAGCCACATGTAATGGAGTTGCCTGGTCATATCCGCCTCGAACATTCGGTGACAATCCGTGCCCGACCAACAACGGCACCATATCGGCACGGTTACCTTTGGCCGCCGCATGAAGTGTCGTCGCTTCCATACCAACCGTGAAGGTTAAAATGTTATGCACGTCATGACCGTTGCCAGGTGGGAAAAATGTCTGGTTGATTCTTGCATCGATCAAACTCGCATCATTGTTCAGCAATTTCTCAACAAACGAACATTCAGCGCAAATAATCGATGAAAAAATATCGGGCGTTGCGCCTTTGGAAAGGAGATATCTGGCGACCACAGGCCGGATGCTGCAAAGGTACTGGACGGGCGTGCTGTAGTGGTCGATGCAACGACCGTCGATCTCAGCACCACGATCCAGCAGCAATTGAGCGACCTCCGAAGTGTCCGCGAAATGCAGTGGGTGACAGCCATCGCCACCTTTTTCAACAACGCGTTCAGGCTCCGCATCTAGCAATCGCGCAACGGCGCTACAATCACCCATCCCTGCAGCCGTGTGCACGTCGAGTTCCGCACCACTTGCCAACAGGAACTCCACCAAGGACTTGTCATTTCGATAAACGGCGCAATGCAGCGGGCTCCATGGCCCCATGTTCCAATCACTTCGCCGGTTAGGATCGACACCTTCCTCAATCAACTGTTCAACCAGGTCCCGACGATTGCTGAAGCACGCCATGGTTAACGGAGTTGCGCCAAAGCTCCGATAGTTGTAGCTGTCGAGGATACCAGGGTGGTCTGCGATGAACGTACGGATCTGCGCGTCGTTGCCAGCAAATAACAGATCGAAGAATTGAATTTCCGTTGGCGTGTTGCTTTGCGACATTTCTTATTAACTAGAGAAGAAGTGATTGATGACGTTCAAATAAACTGCCTGGCGATTAACTGGCAATCGAATTCGCAATTGGAACATGGATTGGCAGGATGTACAGGACAACAAATCAATAAATTTAGACTTTGCCAATCATTTCTGGAGCAGGTTGATTTTCGGAAATTTCATTTGCTGGAGCAATTTCAGGTACTCGGTCGAAACGCCTGTACCTGTCCAAAGGTTGGGCTTGTCGCTATAGATCCATGTCAGTCCGTCCCCTTTTTCCATCGAAAGCCGAATGGAAGAACACAATTCAGTTGCAGAAAAATAGTTACCGTCTTCTCCGCCAGAATTCCAATCCACGCCCGTCTGTGAATAGTCCAACCAAATCCCAAACCCCAACTTCATCTTGGTATCGTCCGGGAGCGAATCGTCGAAATGAGCCCGCGCGTCGGCAAAATCTTTTTCCGTCTTAAAGCCATATGAATATTCCCAGCCATCGACCACTGTTGTCCCTTCTGCAGCTCCAGCAACGACGCCTTCCAGAAATGGCTTGAGATAACAATAGTCAATTTCGGGACGACCATCCCCGACATCCACAACGGCTGCACGGAATCCGTACGTCAGCAAAATCGTGGGATGTTCCAATTTGTTTTGGATTGCCTCAATCCATTCCGTTCCTCGCTTGCGAACACACGCCTCGAACTGAACCTCCGAAATCGTTTCGTGAGCATTCACCGCTTTTGAAAACAATTGGTGGCCATATTGTTCGGTATCCAACAATACACCTTGGAAATTTCCACGGCTTGCCAAACTTGCCAAAACTTCGGTGTTGTGAATTACCGTTTCCCACGCACTTTCGTCGTCCCATCGGATGGTTCCAGGCATCACGTTCATTCGCAGAAGCATCACGAATTGGTCGCGAGCAGCGAGTTTATCGAGAGAGTCCAGAGAGTTCGAAAATTGCTGGAGTTCAAACCGTTGCTCGCCCCACATGTTCCAAATCGTCTCTGTACCGTCATCAGCTACCAGAACGGTTACCAAACCGTTGAACGGTACGTCAGCGAATCGATCGGCACGACCTGCAATCGCGTCAATTCGTGGTTCAACGGAATTCCACAGGAGAAGCCAAGGTGATTCTTTGGAAGGCTGGGCTATCGCTGGCCTTGCAATCGAAAATACCAAAGCGGTCATCAACACCAATCGGATTTTCGAGTCACGTGACTTGTGCTGGACCATATGTTTCATTTGTTGCGAATTGTTGATCATCGTAGTGGACGAGGCTACGAGTCCCGAGCTCAATCTCACTTCCGGACTTATAGCCTCGTCCACTACCCATCGAATGGAGATTCAGACAACCCAAAATCGCCGAATTTTAGAAACAGCGTTAGTCAAACGCGATTCCGGTTTGGCGACTGATGTCACGAAGTTCTTCAACAACGGGCAGCACAAGTGGAATTCCATTGACCGAACGATCTGCTTCGGCTTCTCGCTCGGGATCGCCGGGAATCAATGGCCCGTTGGTTCCGGGTTGCGGCTTGGTGTTGCGGAAGACCTCAATCCAATCGTCAATCTGCGTTTTGAATTCGTCAACATCAATGAAGGCATCGATTTTCATCGCGCCAAAGAAATGCCCGATCCCCTTGCCGACACTTCGCGCGGGAATCTCCTGTCGCAACGCAAACGGCGGCGCAAACGGTCCCCAGTTAGCTCCGCTCAATACGCAACACAGGATGTCAACCATCGTTGCCAGACAGTAACCTTTGTGCCCACCCATCTCGCGAAAACTTCCTAGCGGCAACAAGGCACCACCATCAATCATCGCTTGGGGCTGTTCGCTGTCCAAACCGTCGCGATCAATCACCCATCCGCGCGGAATCGAAGTCTGCTTTCGTTTTGCCATTTCGACTTTTCCAAACGCCGCGGCACTCGTCGCGATATCGATCACGATGGGCGGGTTCTTTTTTCCAGGGAAAGCGATCGCGATGGGGTTCGTACCTAACATGCGTTCACCACCCCAAAGTGGCGCGACCAACTTGGTCGAGTTCGTCATCGACCAACCGATCAAATCTCTTTTGAGTGCTTCCAGCACATAGTAACCGGCAATTCCATAATGGTTTGTATGACAGACGCTGACCCAACCGGAACCAACTTCCTCCGCTTTCCGCATGGCGATCTCATTGGCCTTCGGACCGACCACCAAACCCAATCCATTGTCGCCATCGACCGTCGCCGTGCTGGGGCTTTCTCGAACAATTTTGATGTTCGGCTTGGGATTGATCCGTCCCAGTTGCAACATGTCAAAATAAGTGTGCAGCCGCGCCACGCCATGTGATTCAATGCCCCTTAAATCGCTGCGAGAAAGGACCTCGGAGGCAAGTTTCGCGTCTTCCTCGGGCACCCCGAAATGCTCGAATGTCTTTCGCGAAAATTCCACCAAGACCTCGGACGGAAAGATTATCGTTTCAACGTCGGACATTATTTCCTCTTGGAATCAGAAACGTGCACTGAATCGTCTACGGCCCGCACCGCAATCGTGGACAGCACAACAACAGTTACTGTTGCATTTGTTTTTAATCCAGAGACGTCTGCCTGCAAAGACATCTGGAGGAAACAAACTGAAGAGTCAATTGCTCGATTGGACGACCGAAGTCGGACACCAAGGACTAATTTGAGAAATTGTTGTTGAGTAACAATCCGTCGAGAAGCGTATACGAATCCCAAAAGTCGCCTAGAGCAGAGACGTAATCCAGATTCGCCTGCAACAGACTTTTCTGAGCAGTGATCAAGTCGAGATAAGCAATTTCGCCTTGTTGAAAGCCACCTTCGGCGATTTCAAAAACTTCCTTGGCCGTTGGAATCACTTCTTCGCGAATCTGACGCAATCGGGCGTCGGCCGAGAGTAGATCGCGAGTCGCCGCCGCACTTCGCCGGTTCAAGTCACGTTGGACGCGTTCAATATTTTGTGAGGCGGCAACGATCGCAGCCCTTGCCGCTCGAATGTTTCCCTGGTTCCAGTTGTTGGTTTGAATTGGACGACCCAACTGAATACCAACCAATTCATCGTGATTAGAGAAATTATGCCTAACGCTACTTTGTAAAAAGTAGTTCGGCGTTTGTTCAGCACATTGGCGCGTCAGGTTCTCTTGCTCTCGTTGAAGTTCGGCGTAGGCTTTGGCCAACTCAGGACTTTGCGTCATGATTTCAACAGGTAACGAGTCGACGCGATCTCGAATATCAATGGCTTCCACATTCCCGGTAACCCAGATTTGATTGGCGTCGTAATGTTCACCTAACTGCGCATTGATTTCTCTGGCGATTCCCAATCGTTCGGCTTCGGTTTGACGAACAAGTGTCTCCGCATTTTGCGTTTGCAATTTTGTTTGCAAAACGGCAATCTGAGCAACTTCCCCCGCATCAAACAACTTGTTGCTGACCTCGACGGCTTTGTCTGTCAACGCACGGTATTCTTTAGCGATTTCCAAGCGTCGCTGGGTTACCAGCAAGCGGTAATACAACGTTCGAATATCGGTCAACACCCGAAAACGCCGAGCCTCCAGCGCTTGCTCAGCGGCCTCGATTTCAGCGCAGACGATGGCTCGATTTTTTTCAAGTTTTCCACCCCGCACAAATTCGCGATTCAAATAGATCCCTTGTTGGCCGGCAGTACCAGAGTCTCCGGTTTCGCCAAAATATCCGAACTCCGGATTAGGGCGTAATCCGACTTGGACCAGCTTGCCACGCAACTGTTCTATTTGCGATTCGGCTTCGGTGATCGTCGGATGGTTGGCTAGCGCCATCGCTTCCAGCTCGGAAATGTCCCACCGCCCTGATTGATCAATCGGGGTCAAAAATACGGATGGAGTTTCCTTTCCTTCGGCTGGCGTTGTGGAGATTTCCTCGTCGTCTATGCTGGAGATCGACTCGTCGTCATTCCCTTCCACATCCTGGACAAACGACACGGCGCGCACATTATGTTCGGGTGACGGATCCGCTTTCGCTGTTTGGGAGGTTTCCAATTGAACAGCTGCCGCCAATGGATTTTTGGCGCGAAACCATTGTTCACCTGCGCATCCCGGACCGATCGACACTAGTAACGCCCCCAAAATCAAAATCGACGTTTGAGCGGAAGTCGATTTTTGCACGCTTTGTGTCAAAGCAACGGTTCGGTGAATCATGTTTCGAGTCATTATCGTGCCGATTGATTAGGACAGAATTCCAGTGTTAGCGATCGACCGGAAAGGTCCCACGGCATCAATCGATTCAATTTTGGTAGTGGTAACGAATGAAACCACCGTTCGCGATGTGCCGTTTGGTGAAACTTTGCGGGTTGTTTTGTAAACCTGTACAACCGAACCGCCAAAATCGTCCCCTCCCAAAAGTGGTTCATTACAGCCGTGAAACTTTATCGAATCGGCCAAGATTGACTTTCTGCCGTTTGCCAACCAAAATACTAAGCAACAAACGTCGATAATTCACGATATGACCATGATTCGATCGCCATTGCATTTTTTGTTAGCCATCCTGATATTCGGGAGTTACGCGCATTGCGCCGTAGAGCACCGAATTTGTGGGCGTTGCGAATCGGCGATCTCGCAGAGTGAGTCATTGCCGACGCCATCGTATGGTGACGAGTGTCATTTCGGTTGCATCTGCCAAGGGGCGACGGTCGTTCAAACCGATTTGGTCGCCGAAACCGCCCCTGCTCAACTACGTTTGGATATTCCGGCTAACATTTGCATCCAGCCTTGGCAACATTCGGGCTTGGATTTCGTTTCTTACCAGCTCGATAACCACGACGAACGCTTGTTGAACGTATACAGCGCGTTGGAACGTCGTGTGCAAATGAGTTCCCTGACACTTTGATCTCTCCCATTTCAAACCTGGCCCGGCAATCTTGAGCGTTTTTCACTCAACTCGCCGCTGAAATGCTGACTGGCATCGGAATCAGGTCCCAGAAAATTCAGTGGGATTCGGTTTAACGATTGCAAGTTGATTCTTTGCGCCAGATTTCTCAACGACAAATCTTGGATTCAAAAGATTACGAGTCCAGGTCGATTTCCGGTTCGATTCGTTACCTCGCATCAACGAGAAAAATACATGTCGGTTCCCAATTCCAAAATGCATGCCACAAAATCGGCGGCCTGGTTTTCAACGTTACAAAAAATCGCATCCGCGGTCGTTGCCGTCGCTGCTATTGGAGGGTCGTATTGGGCAATGCATCATTTCCTATCGGACAATCAGCACGACACTGAGCAAAACGATGAGATCGTCACGGGCGATCGAATCGATCAACTGGAATTGAAGATTGCCAGTGAGAAAATGGCCAGGATGGACATAAAGGTCGAAGCGGCCAGTGTCAAAAAATTGTTTCCCGTCGAATTGGTTCCCGGTGTCGTCCAATACGATGCCACCAGGAAAGTTGATATCCGGGCACCTGTTGAATTGGTAGTCATTGAGTTGTTCGCCGAGAAAGGTGAGGTCATCAACAAAGGTCAGCCGCTTCTCAAGCTATCCGGTGCCGAAATCGGAGTAGCTCGGGTCGGAATCAATCAAGCTCTCGGTGAGCAAAAGCTTGCTTCCGCCGAGTTTGAATGGGCTCGAGAAACCAATGAAAACTTGTTGGAATTGTTGGACTATTTGAAAACAAAGCCAGAACTCAAAGCCCTCAACAAGCAGTTTGAAAACAAATCATTAGGTCGGCACCGCACTGAAATCCTGTCCGCCTATTCACAATGGTTGTTGGCCCAAAAAGTCCTGGAACGCAGCACGCAGCCGGAATCGTCGGGCGTTGTTCCGCAAAAAATATTGGATGAGCGCAAAAAGGAATTGGAAGTCGCTGAAGCACAACTAACTGGTCTGATTGAAGAATCGAAATTTCAGACGATTCAGGATTTGGAGCGAACGCGAGTTGCCAAGGAACAATCGGAAAAAGCTCTGGACACCGCACAAGAAGGCCTTCGGTCATTGCTCGGGCCGTTTCATTCGGATTCCGATTCCGAGTCAATGCAAGACTCGAACGGCACCAGACTAGGCATCAATGATTTGCAAATCTCAGCACCGATGGATGGTGTGATCGTCGACAACCTCGCCACAACCGGTGCGCGATTCCAGCCAGGCGAACGAATGCTCACGATTGCCAACGCAGATAAAGTCTGGGTGGAAGCGCAAATCCCTCAGCAGGACCTGACAATGATTCGAGTCAACGCCGGTGACGCGGTGAAGGTCACCGTTCCGAGCCAGGATGACTCGACCCACAATCCTCTAACCGGCAACGTGCGGTTTGTGGCATCTTCCGTGTCCTCAGAAACGCTTGCCGTTCCATTAGTGATTGAGATTGAAAATCAAAACGCGGACCTTCGTCCTGGCATGTTGACATGGGTAGAGATCCCCAGCGGCAAAGAGCTGGAAGCCTTGGTCGTTCCGGAAACGGCAATTCAATCCGATGGCGATGAGGTTTTTGTTTTCGTGCAAACGCAACCTGACACATTTGACAAACGTTTTGTGGAAACGGGGGCCAAAGCAGCAACACTCGTTGAAATCAAAAAAGGCTTGCGTGATGGTGAAAAGGTTGTCGTCAATGGCGCCTTCTACTTGAAATCTGAATCGCTTCTCGAAGCAGAATAACTGAAAGGAATCAGACTCCATGCTTGTCAAGCTGATTGAGTTTTCGCTGAACAATCGTTTTCTGATCATAGTTGGCATTGCGTTAGTAGCAGGAATGGGGCTTTACAACGCCTTAAGAATTCCGATCGATGCAGTCCCCGACATGACCAACACTCAGGTCCAAATCCTCACGAGCGCCGGATCGTTGTCGCCGTTGGAGGTGGAACAACTCGTCTCGTATCCTGTCGAGGCCACCATGGCAGGAGTCCCGAACGTTGAAGAGATTCGGAGTATTTCCAAACTGGGACTGTCCGTTGTCACCGTTGTGTTTGAAGAACGAACGGACCTGACTCGGGCACGCAATTTGATTATCGAACGGTTGCCAGAGGCCAAATCGCGGGTCGGAGCCTATGGAGATCCCCAGATTGGTACGCCGACGACAGCGTTGGGGGAGGTGTTGCAATTTGAGGTTCGTGGCGAGGGATATTCGCCAATGCAGTTGCGTTCCATTTTGGAATGGCAGGTCGCTCCACGCCTTCGCGAGACCAAAGGAGTGACTGAAATCAATTCCCATGGAGGCTATTACAAGACGTATGAAATTCAGGTTGACCCCGAACGCCTCGCCACACTGGATGTCAACCTCATGGAAGTCATCGAGGCCATCGAAAACAACAATCAAAATGCCGGTGGTGGCTACATTGTTCACAACGGTGAACAGCAGTTTGTGCGAGGACAAGCGTTTCTGCAATCAGCAAACGACATTCGCAATGTCGTCATTCGCGCTCGCCCCAATGGCCTTCCCATACTCGTCGGCGATGTCGGTGTTGTCGAATTGGAACCGTTGACGCGACAAGGGCTGGTGACGCGAGATGGTCGCGGAGAAATTGTCACCGGAATGGTGATGATGTTGCGGGGTGAAAACTCACGAATCGTTGTTGAGGCGGCAAAGGAAAAACTGGCGGACATCAGCAAAACACTGCCCAAGGGAGTATCGCTGGAAATCTTGTACGACCGGGCCCATCTGATCAACCGTACATTGAATACCGTGCTCAAAAACCTGGCGGAAGGCGGTTTGCTGGTCGTCGTGGTGTTGTTTGTGATGTTGGGGAATTTCCGTGCCGGCTTGATCGTCGCATTGGCGATTCCGCTGTCCATGATGTTTGCAACAAACCTGATGATGGCGACAGCAATTAGCCGCAAGCCTGATGAGCCTCGGAGCAATCGACTTTGGATTGATCGTCGATAGTAGTGTCATTATGGTCGAGAATTGCATTCGACGTCTGTCCGAACGGATGGAAGCGTTGCCAGCCGGGCAGTTCCTACGCCCTGCCGAGCATGAAGATCATTCACAATGCAGCAATCGAAGTTCGCAAGCCAACGATGTTTGGTGAGTTGATTATCGCAGTCGTCTATTTGCCGATTTTGTTTTTGGAAGGACCGAAGGCAAGTTGTTTCGCCCTATGGCATTGACGGTTCTGTTCGCCTTGTTTGGTTCGCTTGTTCTTTCACTTACCCTGATGCCTGTTCTTGCGTACATCGGTCTTCCCAAACGAATCGAAGAACAGGAGGTCTGGCCAATCCGGTTGGTCAAGATCGTTTATCGCCCGTTGGTCAAGCTCGCTGTCAATCGTCCAATCGTGACGCTTGTAATTGCGATCTCGGTCTTGGGAATGTCGGTTCCTGTCGCAAGACAACTGGGCGCCGAGTTCATGCCGCGTCTGGACGAAGGCGACTTGTTGGTTGAAGCCATTCGGCTTCCAAGTGCATCACTCGAAGACGCCGTTCCTCGCTCAACCGAGATTGAGAATGTCATCCGAGAACTCCCCGAGGTGAAAACTGTTTTTTGCAAGACGGGACGGCCAGAGATTGCCAACGATGTAATGGGCGTTCACCAGACAGACGTATGGGTCATGCTCAAGCCGAAATCAACTTGGCCCGATCCAGAGAAATCACGCGATGAGATCATTCAGGAGTTATCTGAAAAACTTCCGAAGTCAGTGCCGGGAGTTGTATTTGGATTTACACAGCCAATTGAAATGCGTGTCGACGAACTGGTAGCTGGCGTGAAGGCAGATGTTGCGATTCTGATCTATGGAGACGACTTGGGCATTCTCACAGCGAAAGGAAAAGAGGTTGAGCGTCTGCTTCGATCGATCGACGGGGCGGTGGACGTCAAAGCAGATATTCAAGCGAACATTACCAGCGTTGTCATCAAGCCGCGACACGAGCAGATGGCTCAGTTTGGATTGACGGTTGCCGAAGTAATGACCGCAATTGAGGCGATTGGCGGCCGCCATGTCGGACAGATTCACGAGGGACGCGCGCGCTATCCGATCGTTGTAAGATTACCCAAGGAATGGCGTGAGAATCGTGAGTTGTTTGAACGTGTCCCTGTCAAACAACGCGGAGGTTTCCCCATCACACTTGGAAGCGTCGCGGATATTTCCATTGAAGAATCACCGCCTGGTATTGAACATGAATCCGGACGTCGGCGAACGTTTGTATCGGCGAATGTCAGAAATCGCGACGTCGCAAGCTTCGTCCAGGAAGCTCAGCGGCGAATCGACGAGGAAGTCAATTGGCCTGCGGGATACGAATACGATCTGGGAGGTGACTTCGAAAACCTTCAATCAGCCAGTTTGCGGCTCGCGCTCATCACGCCATTGGTCTTGCTGCTGATCTGGGTTTTGCTTTACACGTCGTTTAGTTCGTTTCGACTGGCAACATTGATTTTTCTGGCGGTACCGATGGCTGCTGCCGGTGGAATATTCGCGTTATGGATACGCGAAATGCCGTTCAGCATTTCTGCGGGGATTGGGTTTATCGCGCTTTTTGGCGTTGCGGTTCTCAATGGGTTGGTTTGGGTCAGCGGCGCTGAATCCATACGTAAATCGGGAATCCTGCCGCGCGGGCGGCGCTACAAACCGCCGACACTCGGCTTCGGCCCGTTCTCATGACGGCGTTGGTTGCCAGCCTGGGCTTCATTCCCATGGCTTTGAGTTCAAGTGCCGGAGCCGAAATCCAGCCGCCCGCTCGCAAGTGTTGTTACTCGGTGGCCTGGTAACATCAACACTGTTGACGGCGTTGGTTCTGCCAGCCATTTATCCTTGGTTTGCCGGAAAATTGGAGGAGGCGGAAGTGGAAACATCAGAAAATTGATTGGCCGAATGATGTCGAGTAGCCAATGGTGTTCACACAACGTGTGGACGTTACGGTACAAATGGTTCTTGGACTGATCGCATTTTTAACAATTGTTCTGGAGTCCGGGGGATCATGACAAACAGTCGACGACGTTTCCTTGCTGCGGCAACGGTGGGTAGCCTTGTTCCGCTAACAATGACAGGCAAGGCAAAAGCAGCTGACAACTCCAATGAGACGGCAAACGGTGCGCGCACGAGTTACCCGATTGCCCTTTCTACCTATTCACTTTGGCGTTTTCGAAACGATGAATTCCGTGACGTGAATCGATGTATCGACATTGCTGATGAAATGGGATTCGATGGTGTTGAGCTGCTTCTGTATCAGTTGGAACAAAACGAACTGCTCAGTCATTCGCGGTTAATGGGCATCAAACGTCGTGCCCTGCATCTCGGCCTGCCATTGATCGGCATGTCGACACATCAAGGGTTCGTGACGCCTGATCGCGATGAACGAAAGGCGAATATTGATTTAACGATTGGTCAAATTGAATTGGCCTACAAGCTGGGGATTCCCACAATGCGAGTCAACACAGGACGCTGGGGGACATCCAAGAGCTTTGATGATCTGATGGCGAATCGAGGAATTGAACCACCACTGGACGGCTATTCGGATGAAGACGCTTTTCCGTGGGTGATTGAAGCCCTCGAGAAATGCATGCCGACAGCGGAGAAATGTGGTGTCGTTCTTGGATTGGAGAATCACTGGGGACTTGGACTCACTCCCGAGGGCGTTTTGAGAATTGTTAACGCGGTTGATTCTCCTTGGCTGAAAATCACAACCGACACCGGCAACTTCCTGGAAGATCCCTACAATCGACTGGAACGGATGGCAGATCAAACGGTCCTGGTTCAAGCGAAAACCTATTACGGCGGCGGCCAATGGTATTCATTGGACTTGGACTATCCAAAGATCGCTGAAGTCCTGCGTCAGCACGGTTATCGTGGATACATTTCCCTGGAGTTCGAAGGGATGGAAGACTATCGAACCGCCATTCCCGAAAGCCTTGAACTATTGCGATCAGCGTTTACACGCTCATAGAAACGATTGGGAGATAATTGTTTTCAGACGAATGAAAAATTCTGGATGTCTCGAATTCGGCTACGAGAAAAACTGTTCAACCTTGTCGGCAACCATTTTCCCGATATTCAGTGACGCCGTCGCTGCGGGAGAGGGAGCGTTGTTGACGTGGACCACACGATCGGATTCAAGTATCAAGAAATCGTCGACCATCGATCCGTTTGGTAACACGGCTTGAGCACGCACTCCCGCCGGGGCAGGCACAAGGTGTTTGGCCTCGATCTCTGGCATAAGACGTTGTAGGGCTTTGACAAACGCTGCCTTACTCACGGAACGCCACATTTCCCCCAACCCCATCGACAAGTGCTTGGAAGCCATGATCAAAAAACCTGGGTAGCTCAGACTTTCCGCGAGATCAAACAAGTTGATTTTTGATTTGGTGTAACCTTCTCTGGCAAACGCCAACACGGCGTTGGGGCCACACTCCACGCCCCCTTGGATCATTCGCGTGAAATGAACTCCCAGAAATGGAAACTTGGGATCGGGTACGGGATAGATCAAGTTTTTACACAGGTGTTCGGCCTCGGGTTTCAGTTCAAAATACTCGCCTCGAAACGGAACGATCTTTGCCTGCGCTTTGTCGCCAGCCATCTTGGTGACGCGATCGCAATGCAATCCGGCGCAATTCACAACGACGCGCGCGGTCAGTTCGCCGCCCGAATAGGCAACTACCACTTCATTGGAGTTCTTGGTGATTCGGCTCACGCGCGCATTGAAACGAATTTCATTGCCCTGTTCGGAGAGCTTGCGCCCCAATGTCTCGCAAACTTGGCGGTAATTCACAATCCCTGCTTCGGGAACATGGATGGCTGCGATTCCCGCGGCATGCGGTTCCAACTCGCGCAGACGTTCCGCTGAGATGCGTTCGCAATTCACTCCGTTTTCTTTTCCGCGTTTGAGAATATTCTCGAAGTGCCGGCAATTCCGAATCATCAACCGCAACAATTACTTTTCCGCAGATATCAAACGCGATCTCATTTTCCCGGCAAAACGATTCCATCGCGCTTTTGCCTTCGCGGACAATTGATCGCCTTGAGAGAACCAGGCTTGTAGTAAATGCCGCTGTGCAAAACACCAGAGTTGTGGCCGGTCTGATGCTCAGCAAGCTGGGATTCTTTTTCCAAAACGACGAGGCGCCTTCCGGATGGGCGCTTCCATGAGGCGAAAGGCGGTAGCAAGACCGACAATCCCTCCGCCAATTACACAAATATCAAATTCTGCCATCTGTTTGGCCCAAAAGAAAAGAGCCCGGCTAAAACCGGGCTAGTGTGCAATCCATATATTCAAGCAACATCGCGTAACGTAAATCTAGCGATAGAACTCGATACCAAACGATACTCCATGGAACGTCATTTGGCGTGCGTCATCGGGATCGAATCCTGTGAGTGGTGTTATCACTGCTGGATAATTCTCGTGAGCACTTAAAACATTGTACAGCCAAAGGGCGTCGTAGCCACCTCGCAAGCGAGCGTTAGGCCCCAACCGATAGTAAGCGTTGGCACCCAATTCCAGCGATGCGGCAATGTTTGTGGAATTGTTTTCGTTGCCAACGAATTGCGTTCCGTTTTGCCCCAGGATGGTTCGGTGGCGGAAAATGTCTAGATAGGCACCGCCTTTGAGCTTACCAGAAAATGACACGCGTCGACCGACGTCGTACAACAGTTCCAATCCCAAATCTGGACCGAGCAAATGGTTGTTTGCTTCCAATTTGAACAAACCTGTGTCACCAGACAAATTCGTGCTGGCCAGACTGTACTGATCGTCCAACCACATATAACGAATACCCATTGTGGTTTTGACAACGTCCCAGCCAAAACGGACTCGGTTGTACTCAAGGCTACGAAGTCGAGTTTGAATCTGCTGAGTCGTGTTCGTCGCGTTAAAGAATCGCTGGTTTGTGCACGCCCAGACCACCTGCGGGAACAAACAATGCGTTAATAGCTCCCGTTGAGCTCGTTTGATTGACGGTCCGTTCAAAAGGCAGGAAACCGAAATAGGTTAGCTCTTGTCCTCGAATCGCGTCGACTCGCCAACCCATCGTTGCACGCCATCCCCAATTCCAATCGTAGTCGACAGGACCGCCGAAGTTGGTTCCAACTATTCCTCCATCACTACGCGTCCAGTACAACGCATCTGCTTGTAAATATCGATCCGATGCGTGCAGTAGCCGCACGTATCAAATCCCCAATTGCAAACCGGACCACAGGCATTGAACAACAAGCCATTCACTGGCTGCGAATGCGACCTCGCAAGGCTCCAGTTGGACGAAAACGTCCACCAATGCCACTTAACCCGTCGCAAGTATCGTCGGTGCACGACGAGCAGCCCGGGATGCCACAACCGTCACAGCTACTGCCGTCATTCCAAGATTGGTCGACGGCAAATTGTTCAACTACGTAATTACTATTGTTGTTTGTGACTACGGCTTCTGGCTCCATCACCGGTAGTAAATTACCATCCTGATAACCGTCATTTGTCACGGCAGAACCAACGGGAGGTTGCATGAAGTTCGGAGTTGTCGGTCCGGAAACAACCGACAACGGCAAATTAGACGATGACGTTGGCTCAAAACGTGGTAACTGTCCACTCGAATTATTGGTTGGTAGTCCGCTTGAGTATGCAGTTCCTGGAGCAGATCGAATAATGGGAACTGCCTGATCCGGGCTCGTTTGTAACGGAAACAGCCCTGGATTTTTTTGTTCGTTAGACGGCGAAACCACTGAGTAAACCGGCTCCTGGTGCTGAACTGGTGACAAACTCGATTCTCCACCTGCAAAGGGTATGAATGCCGCCAGTTCGTTCGTCTCTGCGACCATTTCAGGACTGGTTATTACCGGCAAGCGCTGAATCGGAATAATTCGTGAAGGCGAATTTTCCTCGTCACCGTTGTCTTTGGATTGTGCTGGTTGAACGATCGGAACTGCGGGCGATATTGGAATCACTCGCGGCTCTGTTTTCACAGGCTGCTCAACCGGCCGAACAATGGGAACCTGGGCGAATACTCCGGTCGACCAAGCAACGGCGACGATCGCGATGAACAAGGCGGGAAGCGACTTGGGCGCGTGAATTTTCATGGTTTGATTCATGATGCAAATCGTGCAACAAAGTAAATGGTTTTCCACAATCACTGGAAGTATTCGTCCTCACACGATGGTAAAATTTACGGATTCTGACGGTTTTGATGAAAATTAGCGTTTTACCGATCACAACGGTTGTATTGGACGAAGCGGTGTCTAGCTGAAACAGGAATTGGTGACAGTAGATGCAGTCGTCAAAATGACAGCATTTAAACCAACCTCTGCTGATTTCATTGGCTGCAACGCTGTTAAGAAATCGTTTTCCGAATAAAATGGACGATTCGAATTGCTAGCTTGCGATGGGCAAGGGCGTTGATTTCAAATCGTTGGCGATGTCCGTAGCAATTGGTCTCAAAATAGATACTCAGGAAATCATGCCTGTAATTTATGCACTTCAACGCTTGGTTCTATTTCCGGTCGAAATGATTCGAACGGCATCTGCGACGGTTCGCGATTTTTCCCATGCCACCGAACGGCAAAAGGCGTTGGTCCTGGGCATTCCTGCATTGATCTTTGCGTTGATTGCCGTTGTCGTTTGGCTGTTTGCGTCGATGGGGCAAAAACCTAAATTGGTTCGACGGTATCAGGACTTGGCGGAAAAAACCAAATTGAATTTTGACGAGAAGTTCAATGTGTATCTCGCCGAACTTCAAAACCAAGGCAAGATTTCTAACGCAGTTAATTCTTCCGATATGGGAAGCACCGAAACCGACTCTGGTGAAGATGAGAATTCCCCTGAAGGTATTCGTGAGGATTTGAACCAGATCCGCCGAGATGAGCAGTTGTATTGGCTCAAATTGCTCGAATTGGAGCCGACGAATCAGGCCTATCGGTTTAATTATGCGATGGCATTCCAGTATTTCGACGAGTCGGAAAAGATTCGACTTTTGCAGTCAATGGCACCAGAAGAAAGCCCTGGGTACCCAGACGCCCAGTTGCAAATGGCTCTTTATTTTACGCGCTTCGCAGGCACCCAAAACAACAATCCGGTCATTTGGAATAAAGCTCTGAAGCATGCTGAGAATTGTCTGAGTATTAACAAGGACGAAGCAAAAGCCAAAAGTGTAAAGGCCAACGCACTGATGGCACTTAATCGACCTGATGAGGCGTTGTTGGCATTTCAATCGCTATACGACGACGATGTCTTTTCCTATCGCAATATCGCGTTTCTGCAAAACCAGTTGGGTCGTAAAGAAGACAACGAGTCGTTGTATCTGAGAACAGAACGACGGCTTCGTGAATCGATCCTCAAAAACCGTGGGCAACTTAATGATTGGCGTCGAGCGTGGGAAGGCCTGATCGAATGCTTGATGGGGCGGAATGAAATCGAAGCCGCACGGTCGGAAATAGCTTCGGAGATTGAATTCGTCAAAAATTTCGACGATGCCAAAATTCGCACGGACGAACTCAACCAACTACTCGCCAGAATTCTGGTCACGGAAGCGTTTCGCGTCTTTCAGGATTCCCAAGATGACATGAAGGTCGATTCGCAGGATCGGATTATCGAACTGATTCGCGAGTCCAAGCAGCTTGCGCCTGAGAACTTGGACGTAAAACGAATCGCTACGAATCTCCTATTGTTCAGAAAGGTTGCTCCAGAGCGACTCGTCGACATTTACGATCCGTTTGCCGATCCCTCGCCTCCGGCTCCGATTTTGGAGGCGTTGGGTAGCCACTCGTTGCTGGAAAAAAACTATGGTGAAGCGGTAACCTATTTGGAGAAAGCCAGAGCGTTGGCAGCCAACGACAACAATGCCACGAATACGGCTCAAATCTTGAACAATCTTGCAGTGGCCTATTGCCTTCGCCCCGATCCTGACCCGGAAAGAGCCAAGTACCTGGCGAATCAAGCGATGGCTATTGCAAGAGATTCTACAAGAATATCTGATCCCATTTTCCGTTCTCAACTTTTGCACACGCGAGCAACGGCTTTAATGGCTTTGGGAGAGTTCGTTCAAGCTCAGGCAGATTTCACCATGGCTCTCGATGGTCGGCCAGAGAATGAAGAAATCCTCAACCTGCTGATCAAATGCTGCGAGGAAACCGGCGATTCAGCCGCAAGGCGAAATCTTTAAAGCGAGACTGACGAAGTCCTGAAGAAGAAAAGCGTTGAGAACGAGTAACGGAAGCGGCAAAAAAATGTTTGGAACGAAATCTGGGTTCGAGTCGAGGTCGATTGGAGAATGGCTGACATTGCCATTCCAATACATCACGAATTTTTTCAGCTTCCTGATTCACAATTGGAGTTCGTCACGAAGTTTGAAGCAATTCCTGTTCGGTGCTCCCGCATTGTTAGGTTTTTTCTTCATTGTTGGGGCGCCAATTCTTGCGACCTACCTGCTCGCAGAAAACCGCCAGATGTCGGCTTACAAGGCTCGAGCCGAAATGTACGTTATTGAGCAAGACGATTTGGAATCGGCTGAAGTCATGGCGCGAAAGTTAGTCGCGATCAAACCTGAAGACTTGAATAGTTACAACACGTTAGGCGAAATACTGACTGCTCAAGACTCTGATGAAAAACAAAATGAAGCATCGGAGATCATGAATTTCGCGTCTCAGTTTTCTGAGAAATCGAGCGTGAAGGCGCATTTGTGGGTTGCCAACAAATTGTTGCAAGAATTGAATGTGGACGACATCGATGTTGAAAAACGCGATTTGGCGATGCAACATCTTGAATTCGTTACCGCTAATGGCGACCCGACGACGATTGTTGAAAGCATGGTCGCAAATCTTCAGCTTGCAAATGTCTATTTCGTCGATGATGAATTTGAACAAGCGACAAAACTGCTTCACGCGGCGCTCGATAATCCCTACGTGAAAACAACTGTCGACCGACTTGTTTTGGTAAAAGCAAAAATCCTGCAAACCCGCGCGATTCGATTGTTGGTTAAGATTCTGGAGAAACAAGAACGATTCGAGCAACTTGATCAGCTCACAAACCAGTATGACGAAGAGTTGCTGGATCTGGCTATGAAAATCCCCAGTCAAATCGACCCATGGATGACTTTGATTGAACTGTATTTGGCGTCCGGAAATTATGATTCGGCAAACACCATCGTTGAACGTGCAGTCAGCCTTGCACCTGACAGTCAGTCGAAACAACGACTGTCTCAACTTGGGTCTTTGGTCGCGCTCCGTCGAATTTCAAAATTGCCAAAATTGCTTGATGAAGATTCATATCGACTACGATTTCTGATTTTGGCCAATGCAATCGCTCGCAATAGCCGTGAACCGGCCGTCTACGTCGAACTGTTGAAATGTCTGGAAGACGACCCGGAAATTCCCGATCAAGACACCTGGATTCGAAAGTGTTTGGTAAAGGAGATTGCTGACGAAAACGCTCCTCCCATCAAGCAACAGTTGGCCAAAATCAACCTGAACGTGGTCATTACGAATGTTGTCATTGGCTTCCGCGAATACCTGTACGGCAATCGGGAATTGGCCCCGGTTTTGTGGGAGCAGGCTTCGCGACAATCGTCTCAGACGCCGCTTGTAATCAACAATATTATTCAAGCTATGGCGATGACTTGGAAAGATTTTGACAATTCGTCAATCGAAATTGCATCGTTGGCTATCAAACAATTTCCTGAAAATCCCCTTTTGCATTTTACTCGGGGAGATCTTTATCGCAGAAATGGGAAACTGGATAACGCCCGGACGGACCTTGAAATTGTTGTTGATATGATGCCCAAAGATTTGCGGTCAAGGGAGATTCTGATTTCTATTTACAATGACTTGGGGCTGAACGCGTTAGCCAAAGAACATCAGGAAGTGGCGAACCAGCTTCAGGTCGAAGCGTTGGAAGCGGAAGAAACTGCAATGCTAAAAGCAAATCGGTAGCGTGTTTGACCTTTTCAAAACTACCAGTCGTAACGTAGGGACCGACGTTGATTACAATTTTTACACGATTTCAATTCTGGTTATTTGTGGTAGCCATTGTTGCGCTACGAGTTGCAGTGGGAATTCATTTCTACACCGAAGGCAAAAGTAAACTCGAAGCCAAAACCTGGACCGCGCAGGGATTTTTGAAATCGGCTACAGGCCCGCTCAAGGACCATTTCCACCAGATGCTTGAAGATGCCGATGGCAAAATGCTTCTCGGAATCGACGAGGCCTCGCCTGGCAGCACCATGCGATACCAGCTCTATCCAACGTTGACCCGAGCCCTTTGGAAAGACTTTGCAGACCAGGCAACGGAATACTACGACTTTGGTGGCAGCGACTTCATCGACCAAGTCAAGAAGCGCATTGAACTGCGCAATCAAACCATCGCTGACGCTGCTGCGGAAAAAACGAAACCAGTCGACAAGACGTCACTTGAGTTGGCTAATCAGGACGACCTTCGTCTCATCCCCCAGATCCAACAACAAATCAAACAACTGGATGAAATCGTCGAACGCCATGTCAACGAGTTCGAAAGCTGGCAACGAGCAAATGAGATTGAACTCTTGGCGTATTTTCAGGAAGAAAACCGTGTTGAGGGTTTTGAGCGAGACGGAGACGCACGGCAGAAAATTGCAAACGAAGTCGATTCAATCGGTTCGCAGGTCAACAGTATTCAATCAGATCGAAACAAGAAGATCGCTGGTTGGCGCAACGAAGTAACAGCGATCTGGGATTCGTTTGAAAATTCGGTCAATGATCTTCGACTCGACAAGCAACTTTCGCAAACGCCGATCCAATTGCATCGCCCGTTTGACCAAAAATTCAGTCAAATCAAATGGATTGATCGAATTGTTCCATGGTTTGACTTCATGGTTGGCATCTCGTTAATACTTGGTTTGTTTAGCCGGTACACTTCGCTGTTGGCGGGATTGTTTCTTCTCGCCATTATCGCGACTCAACCACCTTGGATTGCCAACGCAACGCCCACCTTCAACCAAATGGTCGAAATGTTCTCGCTGTTTGTTTTGTCGGTGGTCGGGGCAGGGCGATTTTTTGGAATCGATTATTTCTTTTCGACCAAGCTACGACAGGTAAACACTCGTTCCAATCCGGCTACTTCGAGAGCTGCCACTGGCCTCTCAAATGCTGCGAGTTAGTATTTTAGTTGAGTGGACAACACTGATTGGCGCCTTTTCTGACAACGTCTAGGTACAGGAAATTTCAGGATCATGATGAATTTGACACCGGAAGAGAGAGCAATTGGCCGTGACAATTACTACGGTGCGGTCACGGCATATGAAAAATATACGCGACGCGATTTCTTGACACGCACGATGCTGGCAGGTGGAGCCACTGCAGCAGGAGTCGGTGCGATTTACTACGGCTATGAAAAACCTGGTCGCCCCGTGCGAATTTGCGTCATCGGAACAGGCGATGAAGGCAACGTTTTGATTGGTTCGTTGAACCCAGACTATGTCGATGTCGTTGCCATTTGCGACATTCGCCCATCCAGCATTCATCGCGCATTCCATGGAGACTGGTCTTCGACGAATGCTGCCAAGGTTCGACCGGGCTTGATTGATGTCTACAAATATAAAGATGAAACCGAAGCCAGAAAGCACATCAAGGTCTATCAAAATGGATGGCAGGATGCGATCGATGATCCCAGTATCGAAGGAGTTATTATTGCCCTTCCATTGCACCTGCACGCTCCTGTAGCGGTCGCCGCAATGCAGGCCGGAAAACATGTTTTGTGCGAAAAACTGATGGAGCACAATATTGCTCAATGCAAATTGATGTCGCGGTGTGCGGAGATAAACGAGAAATTTCTTTCGATTGGTCATCAAAGGCATTACAGTGTTCTGTACGACAATGCCGTAAACCTGATTCGCTGGGGTTTGCTGGGCGAAGTTCACCATATTCGGGCACAGTGGCACCGCAACAATCGTCCAGGCTCCGATACATGGTGCCCACCAATTCCAGGTGGAGAATCACAAGTCGGCACAGGAAAAATAATCGACAAAATTGCATCTGACCTTGCCAAGTTTGAAAAATCGCTTCGCGATCCAACGACATCGTCTAGCGAGCGCAAACTATTGCAAAAACAAATTGCGCAGTGGCAGGCACTCGATGCAGACCAACATGTAAACGCCGCCGAGCATGGTTATATCGAAGAAACCATTGCATCAACGGGAAGAACACGTTCGGCTTTGGAGGAACTTTTACGCTGGCGACTTTGGGATCGCACTGGCGGTGGATTGATGGCGGAATTGGGAAGTCACCAGTTGGACGCCTCAAGTATCTTTATTTCCGCGCTCGCTCGCGAGAAAGGTAAAAAGGTTCATCCGTTGACGGTTCATGCTGTCGGCGGACGGCATTTGTTCCCCGCAGATCGCGACGCTGACGATCACGTCTACTGTTCGTTCGAGTTTCCTGGCCAAGGTTACGAGTACGATTTCGACGTGGGTTACAAAGATCCCGTGAATCAAGTTCCTAATCCGCAGACTGGTATTCCAGGATATGAAAATGACAGTGACAAAAAGGTAGTTGTCACCTATTCATCCATTAATGGAAACGGATACGGTGGTTATGGTGAAATAGTCATGGGCACAAGAGGCACCTTGGTCCTTGACCGAGAAAAGGACGTCATGCTTTATTCAACCGAAGGTACAAACACCAAAACCGGCGTGGCCAATCGTGGTGGTGGGGCAGTGCTCGACACCAGTGCCAGTGGGGACGCGGTACCAGCGAAAGCAGCCGAAGGATCAGGCCCCGTCAGTCGTGGTTACCGCGAAGAAATCGAGCATTGGGCCTGGTGCATTTCAACAGGCGACTGGTCGAATCAAACCCGTTGCGACGGACCCCATGCTCTTGCCGACGCCGTCATTGCATTGACGGCCCGACAAGCGATTAAAAACGGACAGAAAAAAGGTGGTCACGGTTTCATCGCGTTCCAACCGGAATGGTTTGATGTTAGTTCTAATGCGATTCCCGAAGCGAACACGGAGGATGAAGTCGCGAGGATTTTTGAGCAGGAAAAGAAAAACTTGAATTTCCGGGACGCTTAGTGGTTGGAAATCTTCATATTGATGCTCGCAACGTGTGGTTGATTTGACCGGCTTTAGCATTTAGAAAATCCTCAAGACAACACATTTGTTCTTGAGGATTTTTTATGCGCCGCTGGATATCGATGCTTGTAATTTGTTGTTTGCTGGAACTGATACTGTCCCAAACTTTCGGCCTGACGAATCAAGAATCTGTCGACAAGCCTCACGTCCTGATTTTAGGCGACTCCATTTCAATGGCTTATACTCCATTTGTCGCTCAGGAACTGAATGGCATCGCCAATGTTTCCCGGCCGACGAGAAACGACAAACCGGAAAACTGCAACGGAACGACGAATGCGATTGTCCACCTCGAACGATGGATTGAACAAGCCGGATCGGTTGATATCATTTTTTTCAACTTCGGGTTACATGATCTCAAGCGAGAAGACCCCGCAACTCACCAGTCGAAAAATACCGATCAGTTTCCACGACAGGCTGAACCCGACGTCTACGAACAGCAACTGAATTCAATTGCTAAAAGGCTGAAGGAAACGGGGGCGAAACTGGTCTTCGTAACAACGACACCTGTTCCCTCGGGTGGAGTGAAACCCTATCGATCGATTGGCGATCCGATAATCTACAATGCCATCGCGCGGCGGATCATGGAGGATCGCGGTATCGATATTGTTGATCTCTACACGCCTGCCCTCGCCAACCAGAATCAATGGCAACAACCGGTGAACGTTCACTTCAACGCAACGGGAAGCGAAGCGTTTGCAAAGATCATTGCCGACAAGGCGCGCGTGCTAATTCAAGAGCGGGTCAACTCTCGTTTTGAACAGGAAACCTGGACGGCTGACCCGCGGCAAGTCAAAGAATTGTCTGAAAAACGCCAAGACAACTATCGCGAAGAATTGGTACCCACTCTCCCCGATTTGAGGTTTGCAGCCGAAAACGTCAACCTTTCCGCTGAAAATTGGCCCATCATTCGCGAAGCGTTCAAAAAGGAATTTGAAACTAAAGTATATGGGCAAGGCCCAGTCGGAATCTCGAAACTAGAAGTTTCGGCAACGAATGAAGATATCGATATTTCACGCCACGCTCCTCAGGTTGCTTGCCGTCGATTCGACATTTCCATTAGCCTGGAAGACAAACCTGTTTTTCAATTTCCATTTCTACTTTTTTCACCAGCCAATGCAACAAACTCACCAACGATTCTTTTGATTCACAATCGTGAACGACCGGATCCAGTTGATTCGATTACAAACCCTACTGAATTCCTGCCGATTGAATTGATTGTCAACCGAGGGTTTGCGGTGGCTGTGGTTTACACTCAGGACATCGAACCCGATGCGAACGATGCGGCGGGGCAGGGGATCCGTCATTGTCTCGATCAGTTCATGGAAGACTCAAACACCCGACGGGATTATTGGGGCGCCTTGTCCGCTTGGGCTTGGGGCGCAAGCCGCGCATTGGACGTTTTGCAGGAGGAGCCCGTTGTCGATGCAAAACGTGTATATGTGCTTGGTCACTCCCGTGGAGGCAAGACTGCACTTTGGGCTGCTGTGCGCGATACTCGTTTTGCGGGTGCCATCGCCAATGAAAGTGGCTGCATGGGCGCCGCCCTTTCCCAACGTCGTTTCGGTGAAACCATCACGACCATTGGAAAGCGTTTTCCATATTGGTTTGCTCCCCACTTTCAATCGTATGTGGACAATGAGGGTGAAGCTCCTGTGGACCAACACCAATTGATCGCATTGATTGCCGAGAAAGGTAGCGGTTGGCAGTGCCGATGCCGATTTGTGGTCCGACCCGCGTGGAGAATTCCTAGGATTAAAAACGGCTGGGGAGGCTTACAAACTGCTGGACGCTGATCATATTGGAGATTCGCCCATGCCGTCGTTGGGGCAAGCAATTTCGAACCGTGACATGCATTACCACGTTCGAACAGGTAGCCACGACCTAACGGCTTTGGACTGGCTGCACTACCTCGAATTCCTAAGCCTAGGAGATTGATGCAACATATGAAGTTTTTGAGAAAACTCCCTCGATGAGGCATCGGCAATTCCGAATTCAAGTCTCGTGCCGTAGCAGCCAACGTGTTTTTTCGTTATAAGATTACGCGGAATTTCACAAATAGAACTATGGTCATAGGCGAGTCGCCATGCGTCTTGGAATTTTATCCTGCAGCTCAAAGTGCTACAGCACCCGGCGCCTGGTTGAGGCGGCGAAACACCGCGGCCAAAAGGTCAAGGTATTGGACACATTGAAATTTGCGATCGACCTGGAGGAAGGCGCTCCCGATCTGTTCTACAAAACAAAACACCTTGAAGATTACGACGCTGTCCTTCCCCGAATTGGTGCTTCGATAACATACTTCGGAACCGCTGTTGTTCGACAGTTTGAACAGATGGATGTGTTCTGTGGCAATTCTTCCGCTGGAATTTCCAACTCCCGAGACAAATTGCGAAGTTTGCAGATCCTCAGCCGACACCACATTGGAATTCCCAAAACAACGTTCGTACGCGATAAGCGCGATGTGTTGCCAGCGATCGAACGTGTCGGTGGTGCGCCCGTAATTATAAAGTTGATCGAAGGTACTCAAGGTATCGGTGTGCTATTGGCCGAATCGATTAAGTCGGCCGAGGCCATCATTGAACTACTGCAAAGTCAAAAACAAAACGTACTGGTTCAGAAGTTTGTTTCTGAGAGTAAAGGTAAAGACATTCGGGCATTTGTGGTTGGAGATCAAGTGGTCGCAGCCATGAGACGTGTCGCTCAAGGGCAAGAGTTTCGCAGTAATG
The DNA here is from genome assembly GCA_041399045.1 of Pirellulaceae bacterium. Taxonomy (GTDB): domain Bacteria; phylum Planctomycetota; class Planctomycetia; order Pirellulales; family Pirellulaceae; genus BJ22. Next base: position 43,840 of record JAWKTO010000007.1, read on the forward strand.
TCCATCGTGGTGGTCAAACGGAGCAAGTCGAACTCAATGACACTTACAAGCAAACGGCAGTTCGAGCAGCCCAGATCATGGGGCTACGAATTGCCGGCGTCGATTTGCTCGAAGCGAGTGATGGCCCCCAAGTGATGGAAATCAATTCGTCGCCCGGCCTTGAAGGCATTGAGACCTGTACCGGATTGGATGTTGCAGGAGCCATTATCGATTACATCTCAGCACAAGTTGATTTTCCAGAAATCGATGTTCGCCAACGTCTGACAGTTAGCCGAGGATATGGTGTTGCCGAAATCAATATCCCAGACGGCTCCACATTCGTTGGAAAAACGATTGCTGAAAGCGGCCTTCGTGAGAATGACGTAAATGTCCTGACGTTGTACCGAGATGCGTCGGTCATCCCGAATCCGCGGGGCGACCGCATTCTGCAGCCTAACGATCGCCTTCTTTGTTTTGGAAAACTTGATTCAATGAAAGGCATGGTCCCAAAGAAGACTCGAATACGCAGAAAGCCCAAGATTAAAGCGATTGATGAATCTGAGGTTGCGGACGTCGACGCAAAACACTCCGACGCCACGTCGTAAATCAATCGCCCCCCAAAATCAACGATTCCATTGACGCTCAACGTTGAGTTTCATTACGAAACAGTGACGCCATTGCACCCTTCGCTTAGCCTGCGCTCGGAAAATGAAAACACTTCGCGCCCCGATGCAAAAATTTCTTGGGGGAATAGCGAGCAAATCGCGTGAGAAAAAATCAAAAAATGCACTCGCCTACCAATTATGAAGCTAAACTGACGTAGGCAAATTCTTCACCAACTTGCTATACAACCTATTAGTGTAGAAATTCTCAATTTGATTTTCGCGTCAGGGGCAGCCCGCACACCTTGCCTTTTTCCTTTTCCAACGACTTACGCACGACCAATGTTGGTGCCCGCAGTAGAAATTTTGGATTCCGGCGATGAAAGCGCAAAATGACCAAATGCATTTCATTCGGGCAAACGAATATTGGGAAAATGTGCAAATGAATTGCCCTTCGTCTTTACGTTGACGTCTGGACGTTGAGCGGCTTAGATAGCGTCGCGAAGTTTCATGATGGGAGAATCGCCATCATTCATATCGATAAGGAGATTCCGCCACGCAACCGGTTTTCCGGGAGTGACGCGGCCTAAAATCCGCTGTGCACTGCCTCCTGAAATGGAAGGGACATTTCCGGGCATTTGGTCGACAAACATCGCCCCAAGGGTCGCTGACGTCATGGCACGAACACCTTGCATATGTCCGTTATCGATCAATTGACATGGAATGGAATTCTCTGAGCAAACTTTGACAACAATCTGTTGAACAGCCTGGCATGCGTCCCCAAGCACCAACACGTTACCGATCGGCAACTCGGTTTGAGATATGGCCCACTGCAAAATTTCCTTGATATTTGGTGGCAATTCCGCGGTTCCTGACGGTCGCTGCCAGGACCTTGCGGCCATTGTCGGCAATTCATCGTCGAGACCGTCAGTCGGTGGGAGCACGTATGCCGTCATTTTTGAGTCAAAACAAATCGCAACGTTCGCAGCTCCAACACCTTCCGATGGAATTCGGTTTGCAAACAGCAGCCAAAACGCAAGGGCTTCTGGAAACTCTCCTGACGCATTGAGTGCCAACTCGCGGCTCAAGCATTCCGTCAATGATATTTAATCCCGTCCGTTCAGCGAGTTTGGCGGGTTGATATAGAGAAAGGAAATGGCGACGCCCGTCGAAATCCGTTGTCCAGACTCCCGACGTGTCGACCGATACGCATAGAACTCGATCAACGTACTTACCGGCATTGCGTAACAACCTGGAAATCAGCGATACCAACGCCTCGGTTAGATCATCGCCTATTGCTTGAAGATCAGTGAGGGTCGGAGAATCCGTCGTTGAAATATCGCGGAGGGCATCCGCAAGTGTCGTCTCGAACTCCATCTCAACGACTTCGGCATGACTCATGTGTAAGTATTTGCCCCGGCCCTGCATCGCGAGTAAAGCTCCGAACAATCGGGAGCGATCTTCTGCGAGCGAAATGCCGGCAAAAAGGCGATAGTTCTGTCGGGCAAAAAAACGACCGATCCGATCCTTGGTCCAGTCGTGATCACCCCATTTGCTTAAATGAAGTGTCATTGAATTTGGCTCTCAAGAAAGGCAGCATGCTCTCAAACACGAATCCGTTCGCTGAGAGCATGTGCTGCCTGTCGCGAAATGGCCAAGGCTACGAGAATCATCCGTGATTGGCAGCCTCGCCCTCATTCGACAAACAGATTACGCAGCAATTCGCAAACGCACTGGTGCTTGTTCGCGAATTCCGTCAATGAACTCTTCGAAGATACGGACATCCAAAGCCGACGCCGCTTCATTTTCCGGATGGAATTGGGTGCCCATTGCAAACCAGTCTGAATTTGTACTTTCAATTGCCTCGATAACGCCGTCCGCACACTTTGCAGTCACGCGGAAACCAGCAGCCAATTCATCGATGGCCATGTGATGCCGACTGCTGACGCGAATTTCTCCGTCGCCATAAACGCGTTCCATGATCGATCCCATCGCGATGACCAATCCATGACGATGGCCTGGGTCTTGTGGATCTTTGTGCGGCAGCGACTCGGGCAGGTCTTCCGGGATATGCAGGAACAAATTGCCGCCAAGCGTCACGTTGAGCAGTTGCATTCCAACACCGATTCCGAAGACAGGCATGCGTCGCTCGCAGATCATGCGACACAACGTACGATCAAACGCCTCGCGTCGTTCATCCATGGGGCGAACGGCTGGATGCATCATGAATCCGTCTTTTTGCGGATCCAGGTCCGCGCCACCTACCAGTAAAAAGCCGTCAAGTTTTTCCAACGTCGCGCTGATATCGTCTTCTGAAGTCAATGGAGGAACAATGACAGGAATGCCGCCTGCGCGAATGATATTGTCATAATATCCCGCGGTGACGACCGAAAATGCAGGCTGGTTGCCTTTGGTTGGTCGGTAGTCGGCATTAATCCCAATCAGTGGTTTGCTCAGCATCAGAATCTCCTTGCTCTGGTTTACTCGGCGCAAATCATTGCGGCCATTACAATGACATCTTGAGAGAATTGGCGGTCAATTTCAGATGAGCAAACTCAGTTGCGTAGTGAAGATTGTTCAGTAGTTTTTCTGGTTACAAAAATTTGAATCAGAATTTGGTTTCTTCCTGAAACCGAGCCAGCATCTTGCCGGTAATTAGTACTGAACAGTTTCTCCTAACCTGTTTTTCGCTCGTCCCAAAGCGTCCGTTTGTTTCCCCCCGTTAAACGGTTTCGTTCGCGTTCATTCGCAAACGAGAAAACGAATTTATCAACTGAATGGGCAAGAATGAGCCCCGTTGCACATTTTGAAAAAGTTTTTTCGTGCAAGCACCACAAATTGTGACAGCACAGGAAAACGCTAGCACCCAATTCGGTTGGGCGTGCGATCTGGAACAACTAACCTTTTTTTGCGACATGAGATTCCAAAACGTTTTCATCGAATCGATCGGGTACGTAACTCCTTCCGAGCTATGGACTTCTGACGATGTTGAACAAAAACTTTTGCCGTTGTACGAACGTCTTAAACTCCCGTTTGGGCGTTTGCAAATGATGACGGGAATTGAAACACGTGGTTTTTGGCCGGCGGGAACCCGCCCCAGCCAACTATCAGTAGTGAGCGCGCAACACGCTTTGAACGTTGCTGAAATTGATCCGAGAAGGATCGGACTAATGATCCACGGATCCGTATGCCGCGATTTCCTGGAGCCGGCAACAGCCTGCACCGTCCATCACCAACTCAATTTGCCAGACGACTGTGTGATCTATGATGTGTCCAACGCTTGCCTAGGGATTTTGAACGGCATGTTACAGGCGGCCAACATGATCGAACTGAATCAAATCGAGGCAGCCATTGTGGTTGGATCGGAAGGCGGACGACAACTCGTCGAAACAACAATCGCAGCGCTGAATCGTGATCAATCGTTGACACGCAAGTCAATCAAGGACGCGATTGCATCGTTAACCATTGGCTCCGCAAGTTGCGCGATACTGTTGACGAATCGCGAACGATCGCGATCTAAGACTCAATTGCAATTTGCTGCAGTGAAAGCCAACACACGCTGGAATCATCTCTGCCAAAGTGACCATGATCAGGCGGGAGCCAATTTCCAGCCGTTAATGGCGACCGATTCAAACGAGCTGTTACAGCAGGGGGTTCAAACCGGTGTCATGACGTTCGAGAAGTTTTTGGAAACGGGTAATTGGACCCGGGCTGACATCGATCACTCCATCTGCCACCAGGTTGGTGTAGCGCATCAAAAGCTAATGCTCGATTCGCTTGGGCTGCCCATCGAACGTGACTTTGCAACCTATCCAATCCTGGGCAATACAGGTTCCGCCGCATTGCCAATCAGTTTGGGCCTAGCCGCGGAAGCAGGATTTCTCAAGCCGGATTCCAAGGTTGCACTGCTGGGAATTGGCTCCGGAATCAATTCGATCATGATCGGCTGCAATTGGCAGAACACCTTCGTTCGCGGAAGCAAGTTTTAGATCTTGAGGTGCCGTATTCCGGTCGACCGACGTTACAGTTCTCCGTGGCCTTCCAGTCGAAATTATTGGCGACTCAGATTCGCATTACGTTCTTTCGTGACTCGATTTCACCCAATTTATAAAGTCTGCCTTTACCGCTCCCGGGACAGGATTCGCATGTCTCTTCCCATGCGTTTTCATTCTTGAGATTAGACTCCCAGAATGGCCACGTACGGCATTGGCGCGGTCGCCCTTCATACACCTGGCAATTGCGTTTTTCTTCGTCAAAGAACACGCAACTGCCATTGGGAAACTCTTTCAAACTATAGCGAATGCCAATTTTTCGCGTGTAGAGTCGTTCAAATTCATCGAAGCTTACCTCAAGCATTTCGGCAAGCTTTTCCATCTCTTCCTTGTTGACCCAGACGTAACCTGAAAAGCCCGTACAACAATCGCCGCATTCCGAACATTTGAATCGCAAACCGTCCTTGTACCACGGCTTCGAGTCACCCATTATTCCACTCTCCAGTTTTCTGTTTTTATCAAAATGCGAGCATAACCGAGTTGCTCACAGGAATCGAGCCGTCATGATTCTTTCCGAAGCTGATCCAGCAAACCCGCTAACCGCCAATTTGATGCATGGTTTTGTCCGGTCGCTGAAACTCGGGGGCATCGATCCCGTGTCCAAACTTTTTCTCCTGAACACACTCGACAAACATTTTCTTGATCTCGCTAACACTTTGCCCCGCTCGCAAGGCGTCTCGCACATTCCAGGATTGTGTTCCAAACAAACAGTTGCGTAGCTGCCCCTCAGCGGTCAAGCGCAAGCGATCACACCCAGAACAAAACGGCTGAGATACCGTATTGATGAACCCTACTTGCTGGCCGCCTTCGATGTATTCGTAGTCGACGGCCGGTTGACTGACATTCAAACGCTCGACTGGTCGCAACGCCCCAACCTCTTTCGAAATTCGTTCAATGATTTCTTGCCCGCGGACCACTTGTTCGCCATTCCATTTGTTTTCCGCATCCAGAGGCATGAATTCGATAAATCGCAGGTGCAAGTGATGCTCGCGACAAAATCGTGCCAATTCGCCAATCTCAACGTCGTTGACGTCGCGAATGGGTACGGCATTGATCCGAATCCCTTTGAATCCAACCGACTGAGCCGCTTCAATTCCTGCCAGAACACGGTCAAGTCCAGGTCGTCGAGCGATCTGCTCAAAGGTCGATGGCGAAAGTGAATCCAAACTGACATTCAATCGCATCAGGCCAGCGTCATACAGTTCTTGTGCATGCTCCGCCAACAGAATTCCATTTGTGGTCAAGGCGAGATCCTTCAGCCCCTTTGACGACAAACGCTGAATCAACCACGGCAGGTTCTTGCGCACAAGCGGCTCGCCTCCCGTGATACGTACTTTTGTGATTCCCAGTTCAATGGCTACGTCGGCAAGGGACTCTATTTCTTCGAACGACAAGACATCCTTGCGTGGCAAGAACGTTACATTGTGAATCGGCATGCAGTACGAACAGCGAATGTTGCAACGGTCCGTAACGCTGATACGTAGGGAACGGTGTGTTCTTCCGAATCGATCAACTAACGTCATCGATTCGCTCCAAAAGTTGATTCAGGTTGAGCGTTGTCATCCACGGGATGTTGCCATTCGGATGTCCCATCACTCCAGTGCTCACATTTCCAAATTGGTATCGAGCGTTTGAGTTCGTTGAGTATCCAGTCGATCGCAACGATGGCTTCGGCGCGATGGCGACTACCAATGCCAATGACAACACTCGTTTCGCCAATTTCAACCCGTCCAATTCGATGCATCATACGGCAGGCGACCAATCCAAAGCGTTGAATCGCCTCTTGTTCCAGTTGTTCGATAGCCCTTTCGGCCATCGATTCATAAGATTCGTATTCCAGAAAAACCGTTTCCCTGCCGTGCGTAAACTGGCGAGTTGTGCCTTCAAAAATGAGAACAGCTCCGCATTCCGGTTGGGAAACCTGCGAACGTACTAAATTGATGTCGAGTGGTTCGGTGACGATGCGATTCATGAAATCCAGTCAAAGACTGTGTTCAAAAAAACGAGAATAGCGAAGACCTCAACCACCACTAACCGGTGGAAGAATCCCCACTTCGGCGCCGTGATAAATGACATGGTCGTCGTTTGCGACCTTGCGATCAACTGACACCACGGAAAACTGAAGCAATTCTTCCATCTCGGGATGTTGCTCGATCAAGAGCTGTTTTAGATCGCCAACAGTCGCTTCATCCCCCATGGCGACTTCAATATTTGCACGCCCGGCCAACTCTTTCGCGCGAGCAAAGAAAAGTACCTTGACGTTCATGAAATTACCAGCTCCTCCGACTTGCGGCTCATCAGCCCTTCCAGTTGGGGCATTAAACCGTAAGCATAAGCCATGATTTTAATGGGGTGAGCCGTGGTTTTGCTTACCCCCTGTTCCATCTGTATTCTACACGTGGCGCACTCGGTTGTCCCGATCACAATGTCTGGATTCCTGATTGCGTTGATGAGAGGAAAGCCAATCCGCAGGCTTCGCAAATAGTTTTTGCGTTTCAAGCCCCATGTGCCTGCCATTCCCGAACAACCTTTGTCCATGATTTGCACCGAAACACCTGGGATGACGCGTAACAGGCTAACTCCGGGCATTCCGATTCTCAACGCGCGTTGATGGCACGGTTGGTGATATCCGACATGGATATTCATGGGCCGAAAATCTAATTCCAACCGATTGGATTGATGCATTTGCCAAAGATAATCGCAGGCGTCGTAGGTATTTTTGGCAACGAGTTCTGCATCCGCATCGTTGATGAGATTCAGATACTCGTGCTTGAGTGCCAATGCCGCGGATGGTTCCGTCGTGATAACATCGAATCCCTGTCGGACATATTCGGCGAGCAGCTCAACATTTTTGGCGGCCAATTTTCTGGCGCGTTGCAATACACCATCGGAAATTAACGACATCCCGGAAACCACTTGCTCCTGCGGGACGACGACATCAACATTATTATGTTGCAGGACCTGTACGACGGCCTGACCAAGTTCCGAGTCGTTCCAATTCACATAGGCATCAACAAAAAAGACAACCTTTTGACCTCGCTGACGTGGCAAGCGATTTAATTTTTGGCGTGCAGCCCATGATAAAAAATTATTCTTTGAAAAACGCGGCAACTTCCGTCCCTGGGCGATTCCCATCACTCGGTCCAACAGCCAACGCACCGATCGGTTTTGAATTAAATAGTTCGTCAACCTTGGCGCTTTTCCCGCCCACGCGTAAAGCACATCCAGACGCGAAAGCAACCAATCATTGAGCCGCAGTCCGTTTACATCGACGAATTGCGACTTTGCTTCGACCATTAGTTTTGGGATATCGACCTCGGCAGGACACTCCAACCGACACTGATGACAGTTAACACACAGATCCGCGATTTCCTTAAACTCACTTTTTGACATTGCTTCCGAGGAAAGTTGACCGGTCAGGAGTCCGCGGACGAGGTTCGCCTTGGCTCGTGGCGATGCACTTTCACGGGGACCAATTCGAAAGATTGGACACATCCGCTGATCGTCGCCAAACGTTCGGCATCGTCCACAACCGTTGCAGTTTCTGGACGCCAGAGTCATTTCATCGAGGTTCCAGGCCAATTGCGGCTGTAGTATTGGCAAAACCGATGCCTCCTCCGACGAATCATCCGTTGCGGGGGCACGCAATGATTCGGCCAATGTAACCTTGCGAACTTGATCAGTCAGATGGCGTTGCGGCTGATCAACGATTTTCCCAGGATTAAGCAGGTGCGAGGGATCGAAAACATTTTTGATTTCAACGAATGCCGAATAAGCTGAGCGGTATTGTTTTCGCAACCAGAATGTTCGACTCAAGCCATCTCCAAACATCCCACTGATCGTTCCCTGATGTTCAAAAACAGTTTCAAATAGTTCGTTGGCAACCCGCTCAAGCGTATCAATCTGTTGAATCGAACTCAGATCCACCATCGGTTGTACTTGAACGACACCTTGGGGAACATGCGAAAAAATCGACGCAGTGATTTCATGTCGATTCAAGATCTGGTGTACGGTTCCCACAAACTCCGGAATCTTTTCTGGTCGCACCGCAATGTCTTCAACGAATGGAATCGCTCTTCGATTGCCTCGCAAACGATACAGTGACGGCGTAACCCTTCGAGTTAATCGCCAATACAGATCGCGTTCATCCTTTTGCGTTGTTGTTCGAACGTCAAAGGCCATTCGCCGTTTGCGTACCATTCGATTGGCCAAATACTCCAATCGTCCACGCACAAATGCGTCGTCGTCGCCTTCAAACTCAACCAGCAACATTGCCTCGGCATCGGCTGGGAGAACCTTCTCATAACGAACGTTGACCTCGCGTGCCAAAGTCAGCAATCGTCTGTCAAGCATGTCGCAGGCAACTACACCCATTCCAATAATCTCAAGCGCCGCCTTGGCCGCCGTTTCCAAGCGATCAAAAAACAACAACGCCACGCCACGGTAACGAGGAAGCGGGTCGGTTGCCAACGTCGCCTTGGTGATAATCCCCAACGTACCTTCGGAACCAATCAACAAGCGGGTCAAATCGATCTCGCCGTTGGTCTCCAAGTCCCAAAGGTGATATCCTGCCTGGTTGACTTCCGTTTTTGGGCGATTCGCCTGGAGGTCGTTGCCTCGCGTGGACAGCAAACTGCGGGTTCGAGTTTTTAGTTGATCCAATATCTCGGTCGATTTGTGAACGCCCGACCGATTTAATGAAGAATCGATATTGACGACTTCTCCCGATGCCAAAACCACTTGCAGGTTCAGTACTTTGTCACGAACGCTTCCCGATTTCAGCCAATGACTACCGATCAAGTTCATGGCTAGCATTCCACCAATGGTGGTAATGCTGCGAGTCGCGGGATCTTGGGAAATATATCTCCCGTGAGACTTTAATTCCCGGTTCACATTTGCGAGAATGGCACCTGGTTGAACAGTCACTGCTTCGCGATCAACCGAAACCAAACGCCGCATGTTTTCGGAAAAGTCCAGGACGATTCCATTCCCAAGACAACCGCCGATTGAGTTGGAACCGCTACCCCGAGGATGCAAAGGAATTTGGTTGTCGCGAGCGTAGTTGACAATTTGAACAACATCTCGAGTCGTCGCGGGGCTGATTACAGCAAGAGGACGAATCTCATGAATACTGGCATCCGTGGCGTACATCTGCAATGAAAGATCATCACAGTAAATGTCACCATCAATGACATCGTCCAAGTCTGCCAGAATTCGCGAGCGATCTTGATCCATGTCCAATCGAGCTATACAAGTGAATTTCTCGCGTCTCAAGATCTACTTCAAAACGCAACTTGACCAATCAATCTCCATTTTGACTTCCACTTCGTTTTTTTTTAATAGGGATATGACAAATTGCTTCGATTTGTCAATTAAACTACGAAAATGAAACAAATTTTATTGATGAGGCATGCCAAGTCCTCTTGGGAAAATGAAGGTCTTTCCGATCATGACCGACCACTGAATGATCGCGGGGCTCGAGCCGCATTAGCAATGGGACAATTCCTTTTGTCAAAAAACCTGGTCCCACAACAGGTCCTTTCATCGGATTCAGTCCGGACCCGCCAAACGATAGAACACATGCAAGAAAGCTGGAATGAAGATGTGGCGGTTGAATTCCGGACTGAATTATACCTTGCTTCCGCAAAGACGTACCGCGACGTCATCAAACATGCCAAGCCCGGCGTCGAAACGTTGATGATTCTTGGGCACAATCCGGGAATGGAATCTCTTGTTTCCCGTTTGTCAAACGTCGAGCAACATTTTCCAACCGCCGCCATCGCCGTCATCAAGGTTGACGTTGGCGAACTCTTTATGGCCGGCACCCGGATGAATCAATGGCAATTCGAACAAGTCTTGCGCCCCAAGGAACTGGGGATTGACTAGCGTTCACCACGCCCCCCATCCGCCAAGTAGCCATTTTGTGTTCAACCAAAATGAAGCCGCAAACGAAAATGTGTCGAATGATATGAGCGGACGCAAATTATAGCCGCTTCGATCACGACAATCGGATTTCACGTATTAACCAGGCCTAGACTCGGCCTACTCGTCCGAAGTTGCGATGCACGCAACCGCCCAAAAACAAGCCTTTTTATTTGAGTTTGAACCTTTCCGGTTAAAAAAACCGTCATTTGGCCGACTGCGCCATAGGATTGAAAAATCTTCCTGCCAGATGTCACACTCAGTAAACCCGACGGTATGGACACCAACAGCGTCAAAGCAAAAAACAAAATCAAACAAGAAACAGTTTAAACGAAGGTCCTGTCATGAAAACTCTAGTTGCTATCGTCGGCGGTTGCACAGCTCTGGTATCCGTGGGAATCTCTTTACTGACATTAGTTGCTTTTATTGGTAACTGGTCGTACGGTCAGAAAATCGAATGCGGCCAATTTGAAGTCTACTATCGTGACGGTGTGACTAAAGCAGAAGCCGAGCAGGTCGTGGAAATTCTACGCCCTTTATTCGCAGATGCTCCCAACGAAATTTCATTCCAACTGTTGCGTGATAAAGGTGAAGTTACATTTCGAATGGCAATGCAACCTGATGTATTTCTGCCCGAAACAGAGCGTCCTGTAAATCTGCAGGGCATCGACCTGGAAGCGGGAGCCCTCGATTTCGAGCTGCACCTCCAAGAAATTTTTGGTGACTCAAACGTTGTCGTCGAATTTTGCAACGATCGCCTCAAACCTCAAAAACGATTTGACTTGATCAACAAAAATACAACTGAGTCAGATATCGCTCACGCTCAATAACAGCCAAAGACGTCCGCCAACAGTCGTTTTACCAAGACTCGATGCTTCAGAAGAAAGTCGGTTCTCGACACAACATTTCAGAACGATAAATCTGCCGAGGATTCAGAAGGGTAGCGAAACATGCCAAGAGATTCGCTACCTTTTTTGCTTAATGCCTATGCGAGTTTCGCACGATTTCGTCGTGCGTCACTCGTTGGATTCGTGTTCGCTGGCCTGCGCATCAACCGTGGAAGCTGGCTCTGAGGAAGTATCGGCGGCACCATTTGTTTCCACGTGCGATGAATCAACGACAGACGCGTTATCGCCAACGACTTTGACCGCCTTTTTGTGAACGGAGGGACCAATCAATTCCTCAATGGCGTGGCGATCAAGCTCTTCTTCGCGAACCAACGCTCGGGTCAATGTCTCCAACTTCTCGCGTTTCTCGCGCAACAACTCGAGCGCCCCTTTGGCTGCCACGTTGAGTATCTGAGTAACCTCATCGTCGATGATTTCCATCGTGTGTTCGCTGAAGTGCCGATTCTGGTGAATCTCCCGGCCCAAAAACGGATCTTCATCCGTCATCTTGAAACTTACTGGCCCCAGTCGTTCGCTCATTCCCCATTGCGTGACCATGCGTCGCGCCATGGACGTGGCGCGTTCCAGATCATTCTCCGCTCCGACTGTGAATTCATCATAAACCAGTTTTTCTGCAGCGCGTCCGGCGAGCAACACGACCAGGCTATCGCGGATTTCGTTCTCGGAAATGTTCATACGTTCTTCGTCAGGCACCATTTGAGTGACGCCCAAGGCGCGACCGCGCGGAATCACAGTGACTTTGTGCACAGGCGTTGCGTTTTCAAGATACCATGCAGCCAAGGTATGCCCCGCCTCATGGTAGGCCGTACGTTCCTTCTCAATATCCGACAGAACCTCTTCCCGCTTGGCTCCCATCAGGACTTTGTCGTGCGCGTAATAAAAGTCTTCCATTTCGACAACGGATTTGTTTTGACGTGCCGCCCACAAAGCGGCTTCGTTGACCAAATTCTGAATATCCGCCCCAGTCATGCCAACGGTCGCCTGAGCGAGGATATGCAAGTCCACGTCAGGCCCCAAAGGCACCTCACGGACATGCACCTTGAAGATCTCAAAACGTCCCTTCATGGTCGGTCGGCTCACTGTGATGTGCCGATCGAAACGACCGGGACGCAACAAGGCCGGATCAAGTACGTCTGGACGATTTGTCGCCGCGACAACAATTACTGAATCCTGTTTGTCAAATCCATCCATTTCACCCAGGATCTGGTTGAGCGTTTGCTCGCGTTCATCATGACCGCCACCAAGCCCCGCACCACGTTGACGTCCGACAGCGTCAATCTCATCGATAAAGATAATCGCGGCCCCTTGAGCTTTGGCTGTCGCAAACAAATCTCTCACACGACTCGCCCCGACGCCGACAAACATCTGAATGAACTCGGAACCGTTCACGCTGAAGAAAGGAACATCCGCTTCTCCGGCCACCGCTCGCGCCAGAAGTGTCTTTCCAGTTCCCGGAGGGCCGATCAGTAAAACGCCTTTGGGGACACGTCCCCCCAATTTCCGAAATTTTGCCGGCTCCTTGAGGAATTCGACGATTTCATTCAAATCCGCTTTAACACCTTCCAGTCCGGCGACGTCGTTAAACGTAATCGGCTTGGCTGTTGCCTCGTAACGTTTCGCTGGACTGCGGGAAAAGCTGGAAAGAAACCCGCCCCCGCCCATCATCTGGTTTTGCGAACGTCGCAACGACAGGAACATAAAAATCAAAAGTCCCAGCGAAACGATGACAAAAAACGCCGTGTAATAATTCAGCGCCTGCGACTGTGGGCGAATGTCAAATCGAATTCCCTTCGACGTAATTCGTTGCTCCAATTCGTTGCGGCTTTCACCATTTGGCGGCAAAACAAAAAAGAACTTTCGCTCCAATTTTTCGCCAGATTCCGGCTGAACAATTTTGCCGTCTTTGTCGACGCCAGGTTCTGGCGGCGGGGGAGTTGTAAACGTTCCGTATGCAAAACTATCAGCAAACTCAACTTCTTCAATTAACGTGTGAACGGGTTTGTCGTCAACGATAATCGGATCGCCATTGAAATCGCGTCCCTCCAGAAGATTGAGAAAATAACTGAGGCGAATTTGGCTCGGTTTGTCCGTCTGGCTCAGAAAAAGAAACATGATCCCAATCATGGACGCAATCATGATTACCAGCCAAAAACTGGAACTTCTGGGCGGGCGGCGCTCCATTTCACGCCCTGATTGTCCTTCTTTGCGTTGTTCGTCCATCAAGTTCCCCGAGGTAAGCCGTTCCAACAACTCCGGCATTCAATTAAAAGGCAAATTGTAGCTGAAATCTGCGGTTTTGGCGACGGCAGCACCGAACACCTGTCATCGATCATTACCGGTTCAGTTAGTTGTCTTCGCGATCAGCATCCGCCAAGTCCTGAGCCACTTTCGTCAACGAAATGTTTCGGATCTGGCTGATTTCGAGAACTGAATATCCATCCTGATGCAGCCTCCAGGTCCAATAATGGGCTCTCCGATTCGATTCGCCCTCAGGATCGACTCTCGACACCCCAGCATCGTCACCATTTGCAGACGTTTCGGCCCTCACTGCGCTTGTTGATTCTGGAGGCGTGTTAAAATGACTGTCAGCGACGATGGATTCTCGATTGGAATCGGCCGAGCGCTCCACAACGACTCCTTGCTCGAAGTCCGAAGGCAAACGTGGTTTCTTTCCGGCAAACGCCACGCGAAGTCGATTAACCAAAGGAGATCCAAACAATTGACAAATGTCGACTTCGATTTTTCCATTCATCAATCGTTGACCGCGTTCGCTTAATTGAACAACAGGTCGAAAGCGAGCCGACTCTTGCTGAACGATAAATCCCGAATCCACTAAAACAGTCAGCAACGTCTCAACCTCCGCCAGTTTCAGCGGTTTCAGCAATCCAAATGTACTCAGTTTGTTCAACCCACCACGTTCCAAACTTTTCGCCGAACTTCCCGCAAGCATTTTGGCCACTTGCCCTTTCCCCACTCGCCCACGGGTACGAAAAACTCCACTCAGTGCAACTTGCGTTGCGTAGACTACTGCTGGGGGTGCCGCTGACAATGACTCAGCCGCTGCATCAACATTTGCAATTGCTCCATTATCACGAATCAGGCCGCCCAATTTTGGCCAAGGTGCGTTACAGCGATCACACAAACCGCAACGACAGATATTGTGATCGCCAAAGTAGTCCAGGATTTCAATTTGTCGGCATCGATGCGTGGTCGCAAACGCAATGACCTTGTCCAGTCGCTTCAGCTCCGCCTGCTTACGCCGATCAAGCTCCGCAAAATCGATTTCAAGTTCTCGAAACGGCCGTGCACAGTTCACTTTGTGAATAGCGCGCCCACGAAATGGAGGCACGTAGTCAATGTAGGGGAGGGCGGCCAACTGCCTGATATGTCGGCTGACAGCCTCCCATTTAAGTCCCAAGGAATCTGCAAATGATCGCGGACTGAACATCACACGTTCGTTGCGAAGCGGGCCAACGAGTTTTTCCAAACCACGTAAAACCTTTCGCGTCCCTTTGGATTCCCTCGGCAACAAATCTACCAGCGTCGGCATCGTTGAATCAATTCGGATTGCAGCCATGTTCTTCTGACTATCCAGCCGTTCAATCGCTCCAGCCTTCTCCAGCAAATGCTCACAGTTTGCAATGCCTTCGGTTCCAACCGGTAGATTTAACTGATCTTTGAGTTCCTGTAACGTGATTTCAATTGGATCGTGCTCAAACGACTGCAAGTATTCGTAGACCTGCTGCACAACCTCTCGCGAGGGAAACGAATTCTCGATGAAGAATTCCTGAATGAATCGATCCTGAAATGAATAAAGCATTAGGCAAAGTGACATCTTGCCATCACGACCGGCACGCCCCGCTTCCTGATAGTACGCCTCCAGGCTACCCGGAATGTTGTAATGCAAAACGAATCTCAGGTCGGCTTTGTCGATCCCCATCCCAAAGGCGTTTGTTGCAACAACTATTGGTGTTACGCCGGACATGAAATTTTCCTGAACACGATGTCGATCGACGTGCGACATTCCGGCATGATAGAATTCGATCGGAAAACGAAACTTTCCCTTAAGCAATTCAACCAAATGCTCACAGCTCTTGCGAGAAGACGTATAGATGATTCCAGCGCCCGGTTCCGATTCCAGAAAGTCGACGACCCGATTGTCTTTTTCAGAATTGCTTCGGGGCGACTCAACACGCAAACTGAGATTCGACCGGGCAAACCCCGAAACAAAAACAGCGGGTGAATTCAAACGCAAGATTTGCTGAATATCATCACGTACCGTCGAGGTGGCAGTCGCCGTCAGGGCAACAGTTTGAGGGTTGCCAATTCGTTCGCGAAACGCTCCTAATCGTGCATAGTCTGGGCGAAAATCATGACCCCATTGGCTGATACAGTGAGCTTCATCAACCGCAAGAAGCGAGATGTTTATTTTGGCTAGCGCCTTCAAAAATCCAGCGTGGCGCAGGCGTTCCGGCGCAATGTAAACTAGCTTGTATTCTCCTTGAACCATCCTTGCAATTCGATCGGACTGCTCGGGAGGCGAAAGCGAGCTGTTGATACACGTCGCTGAAATACCGCGCTGCTGCAACGCATCAACTTGGTCCTTCATCAAAGCGATCAACGGCGATACAACTAACGTCACTCCGTCTCTTGCAATCGCGGGAAGTTGATAGCAAAGACTTTTCCCACCGCCCGTCGGCATGATGCAAAACGTATCGCGCCCCGAAACAATCGCTTCAATTACCTCGCGTTGGCCTGAGCGAAATGACTCCAAACCAAATGCGGTTAGCCAAGAGTCCAAAGAAGATTCGTTGCGATCAGTCGTTTTCGACATTTTAACTATCTAATACGATCGAACCGCCGTACTGTCTTGGAAGTACAATGACCGCCAATTCGTTGATTATTTTTTTTGTTTGGCGGCCGGTTTGGCGTTTGCGTCAGTATTGGGATCCGTTTGTGTTGGAGCCGGTGGTTGAACAGCTTGGCGAAACGGAGCTGCCCAGTACGGAATCAACTTGCCGCCTTGCTTGGCGTTACTTTCGATTCCGTTTCGGCTGTAATTCAAACCAAACGCGACCGCACTACCGCTTTTCCCTTCGGCAACATAGCACAAGCAATTTGCTGCTCGCCCCTCACCGCTACGTCCGCCTGAATTTAAATTGATGTATCCAGTCGTCATAACAAACTCAGAATCGGCTTGAGGATTTACTCCCATCGCCTGAAATACATTGGCCTCATAGGCACCAACCTGCGTACCTGTTTTGGGGTTAATCATGATGCAGAAAAGATTGCCTGATTCATGATCTAACAAGAACAAGCCCTCAAACTCACTATCGATTTGGCCGGTTGCGATTGAAATCGAGTCACTGCGTGATGATGAGTCGGCAAGCAACTTCATTGGCAAAGAGGAAGCCGATTCCGTTGACGACGCGGGAAAAGACTTCCCCAACAAGAATCCTCCTGCACCCAAGCAAAGCAACAAAATCATTTGTGGCCAAAAACCAAATCGACAACAGTTGGCATTCATGATCTTCTTCTCACGTATTGTTCACAAATCACGGTTGTTCCCTGAAATTCCGGTTCACGGCGATGATGATCGAAACCGGTCGGTCTAATTTTACACGTATCTTTCCCCAATCGCCAACCGGAAATCCAATATATTGACCGCAATAGCCAGTTCCCAACGGTTTGCCATCCAGTCAATAAATCTCCGCGAGGTTACGACATTGACGATTTAAAAGTTGTAGAATTGTCTTCGTTACCCGAAAAATTCGTGAGGCAACCCGATTGCCTAAGTTTGTAATTCAAGTAAACGCGACCCATGAAATCGACTATGAAAAACGCCGTTTCGCTCCTGTTCATTGCGTTCGTGATGATGTCGGCTGCGCTGTTCGCCCAAGAAACTGTTTCGCCCAAAACAGGAGCGGTTGTGGACAAGTTGCAGGTGCTGTTGGTCGACGGCCAAAACAATCATGCGGTTTGGCCAAAAACCTCTGAAATGATGAGACATTTTCTTCTGGACACAGGACTGTTTGAAGTTGACCTGGCGCGAACATCAGCAAAAGGAACTGACGAAGCTTTCAAACCTGATTTTTCGAAATACGATGTCGTTGTTTCAAACTACAACGGAGCTGACTGGCCGGTAGAGACTCAAGTTTCACTGGAAAAATTTGTCAACGGCGGAGGTGGACTAGTTGTGATTCATGCTGCCGACAACGCATTTCCGAATTGGCATGAATACAATCGAATGATTGGCGTGGGTGGCTGGGGAAATCGTGATCAAACTTCTGGGCCCTACCTATACTACGACAAACAAGGGGAGCTGGTACGAGATGAAGCCGATGGACGCGGTGGCAGCCACGGCGCGCAACACGAGTTTGTCGTTGATACCCGTGATTCGGATCATCCCATTACCAAAGGCCTTCCGAAATCTTGGCTGCACGCCAAAGACGAATTGTACGACCGATTACGTGGCCCAGCTGAAAACACAACTGTTTTGGCGACGGCGTATTCGTCACCAGATCAAGGTGGCAGCGGCCGGCACGAACCGATGGTGATGGTCGTCGACTATGGTCAAGGCCGTGTGTTTCACACCACACTTGGACACGATGTTTATTCGCAGGAATGTGTAGGATTTATCGCGCTGCTTCAACGTGGAACGGAGTGGGCCGCAACTGGAACGGTTTCGCAATCTGTGCCTGACGACTTCCCGACGGCCGAAGCAACCTCCAGCCGAACATATGAATCACGTTCCGATCAATAGGCGATATTTGTTTGATCGGTGACGCGATCGCTTTTTCAGTTATGCGGTCACGTTGCAAGCCTCGATCATTTCTCGGAATTGATCAAAGAGGTATTGGCTATCATGCGGCCCCGCAGACGCTTCCGGATGGTATTGCACGGCGAATGCCGGATGTTGTGTATGTTTGAAACCTGCGATCGTATTATCGTTTAAGTTGCGGTGCGTTACCGTTAAACAATCTGGGAGGCCTTCATCAGCAACGGCGAAACCGTGATTTTGAGTAGTGATCTCAACTTTATGATTGTCCAGATTCAAAACTGGCTGATTGGCACCACGATGCCCGAACTTTAACTTGTACGTTTTGGCTCCACATGCCAATCCCAACAATTGGTTACCCAAGCAAATCCCAAAAATCGGCACTTTGCCCAACAAATTTTTGATCGTTTCAATGGCGTAGGTCAACGGCTCGGGATCACCAGGGCCATTGGAAAGAAATACACCATCTGGCTTCATTGCCAAAATTTCTTCAGCGGATGACGTCCCCGGAACAACCTTGACCTGAAATCCTTGACTCACCAAATGCCGAGCAATATTCCATTTCAGGCCAAAGTCCAAAGCAACGACTAACGGACGGTTTTTGGAACTTGGCAGAGTGTCATCGCTATTCCACCAAGTGCTCAACGCTTCGTTCCAGTCTTGAGCTTCGGTATTAATCACTTCGCGCACCAAGTCTCGACCAACCATCGATGGTGCATTACGTGCCGCCGCAACAATCGCATTCTCATCGACGATCTCCGATGAAATCACTCCGCGCATCGCGCCAGCTGTTCGAATCTTACGAACAAGTGCTCGCGTATCGATACTGTGTATCCCGGTGATCTGGTTTTGAGTGAGATAGTCATTTAGGGTCACCTGCGCTCGAAAGTTGCTGGCGATGTCGCTTACGTTCCGAACAATAAATCCCGCCACGAACGGACGACGACTTTCGATATCCTCTTCATTGCAACCGTAGTTTCCGATTTCAGGATAGGTCATCGCAACGACTTGACCTCGGTAACTTGGGTCGGTGAGGATCTCCTGGTAACCAGTCATCGAAGTATTAAAAACAACTTCCCCTGAGGTCGTTCCTGGATGCCCCAACAAAAAACCACGAAACACGGTACCGTCTTCGAGTCCCAGCATTGCAGGTTTTTTATATTCCACGTTTGATTCCACCATACTCTGTTAAAATGTTCCGATTATTTGTGTTGGCAAGCACGTTTCGTCGATAGACTGTAACGATTACCACTGATATCCCGCCCACCAACGCAAGCTAAAGCTTTTTTCGTTCGCCGCCCGATACAGTGTAATGGCTGTGGGTCTCCGAGCAAAGGAATTCGTTCCTGAGTTTCGGACAGCCAATTTTAGAAGGGTTCCTGTAGCGGCGAGCGGGAACCCTTCGTTTTTTGCGCCCAATGAAACGCCTGACCGCGTAACGACCGTCTGAAATTTCCATTTTTCGGAAACCAACAGATACCTGCTTCGATCGCACCTCATTTCCCGACGCACAACTCAATCGTGCACCGAGTGCGATTTGGGACAGATTTTATTGAACAGCCGACTCAAATCAATCGTCAATTGCGTATTCGAAAGCGGATTTGAAGTGCCGTATGGTCGGCAGGTTGTCTATCCAATCGATAGCGATCACATCAAACCTCTTGGGGACCTCTTTAAGGTTTCGATGGCGACAGTATTCGGCAGCGGTTTTGGAGATCCGAATTTCTTTTTTTTCGGTTACCGCCTCAGCTGCCGATCCAGCACGGTCTGAAAATCGAGTCTTTACCTCCACGAACAGTACCGTCTTTCCTTCCACAGCAATCAGATCAATTTCGCCATGACGGCTACGTTGATTGCGTCCGACAATGAAACACCCTTGCTTCAGTAAATGACGCTCCGCCAAAATCTCCCCAAAGCGCCCAGGCTCTTCCCCTTGAGATGCCGATCCAAAACCCTGCAGGTTAAGGGATTGAACAGAGCCCGAAAGAAAATGGATCTCACCGTCTTAAACATTTCCAGAACTCGACTGGGGAAGATTTTTTGGAAAGGCGAACATCTCGGTCGCATTATAGCGGCGAAATACGCTTGGCACTAAAAAAGGGACGATGTTTCCATCGGCCCTTGAAATTCTCTGGACATATTAAAATTGTGACAGAATCAGGAATTCTCGCCTTCACCGTCAGCTTGTTTGCTGTCTCCTCTTCTCCAGTGTCACCGTCACTTCCGTCCGCTTGGGCAGCCCCTTGGTCACTGTTTTCTTGCTCTTCCGAAACGTCGTCTCCAGATTCTGAATCGGTCGAACCCTCGCCGGCACTATCACCATTCTCGCTCGAAGTGGAATCGTCAACTGGCGGTTTAATTTCGCTCACATCGGCACCGTTCGTATTGTCCGTTTCTTCTGCCGAGTCATCCAGAGTCATTTCCGGGAAAGAAATGTCTGGGGCCGAGGGTAATGGGGCCTCGGGCGCTGTACCTGCTGTTTTGGTCAACTCCCAAACCTTGCGAATGTCAGGATCGGCCAAACGATCCAAGGCCCGATCGGCTTGAGCTACAAATGGACTATCAGGAGATTCCTTGACGATTTTTTCGTATTGAGCGATCGCTTCATCAAACTCGCCCAAGGATTCACAGGTGTATGCGAGGCAATAGACAGCTCGTTGCATCAATCGTTCAGAGACGTCTGCATTAGACGTAACAATACTTTGATAGGACTTTTTGGCGTCTTCCAAGTTTTTGATCGCAGCATTTCGATCAGCGATAAATTTGGTGAGACCCGATCGCAATTGGCTGTCACCACGCATTTGCATCGCCCAGGCAGATGCAGTCAAGTCGGGATATTCCTCGTGCATCAAAGTAAAATCGTTAACGCTGCCAGTATTAGCATTGTCGCTCACGGCGCGAAATAACATTTCCCAGGGAACACTTTCGCTTTGATTGCGCAAATAGGAATTGATCATCCAGCCAAAAACCAAAACCAAAACCGCGACAACACCGAGAACAATCTTGCTCATGTGCTGTTTCAAATGGCCAAACTTTTTGTCTGCCCATTCCAAGATCTCGTTTTTTTCCAGTTCTTGCGTGTGGTGGTTCATTAATTTGAATCGTCTTAGGCCAAAGAATACGGACGCTGGCTCAATGTGTAAGTGAATGCCAGCCCCAATTTGAATGAAATGCAAGTAAACAGTATAGATTTTTTCGCCAAAATGGGTCAATAGCGACACCCCTTCATCTGCACAGCTTTCCCGCTACGATTTGTATCGCACCCCAAGATCGTCGTGTGTCGAAATCGTTCCTTGGGAATACACAGTCGGCAAAACGCCCTTCACCGGGCGGCATCTTGGCCATGTCTGGCTTGAACACCCCACAGCGAACCGCCGTTTTGCATCATCAAGGCCCTCTGTTGGTCTTGGCCGGTGCCGGTACAGGCAAGACTCGGGTGATTACCTACCGAATTGCCCAATTGATCAAGCGGGGAATCTCACCTGACCGAATTCTGGGGGTCACCTTCACGAACAAAGCTGCAAATGAAATGCAAGAACGGCTGGCAAAACTGCTTGGCCGAAAATCCAAGAAAAAACCTTTGATTTCGACTTTCCATTCACTATGTGTTCGCATCTTGCGGCGGCATATCCAAAATCTGGGGTACCCGCAAAAATTCGTAATCTACTCGGGTGGCGACCAAGAGGCCTTGGCACGCTCCGTCATGCGTGAAATTCGCGTCTCGGATTCTGTAATTGCACCCAACCAACTGGTTTGGGCCATCAGTAACTTTAAAAACAAAGGGCTTTCGCCTGACGACGCCCAACTCGCTGCAGATACCGACAAGACGATGGTGGCAGCCATTGCCTATCGCCGATACCAAGCTGAGCTTAAACGCCTGGGTGCAGTCGACTTCGACGATCTGCTGTTATTGACCGTTCGACTGTTAACGCAACACCCCGAGATTCGCAACGAAGAGGCGAATCGTTTCGATCACATTTTGATTGACGAATATCAAGATACGAATCAAACCCAGTATGAAATTGTTCGCGCCCTGGCGGGGAAACATCGCAACCTGTGTGTCGTCGGAGATGACGATCAGTCGATCTATGGATGGCGTGGGGCTCAAGTTGAGCACATCCTGAATTTCAAACACGACTGGACGGGGGCGCAAACCGTTCGCTTGGTTGACACCTACCGTTCGACTCAGTCCATCCTGGACATTGCCAATCGGCTAATTGAACACAATACCGTTCGCCATGGAAAAATTCTTAAGGCGGCCAAGCCGGGTGGGCCCATCCCTTCGTTTCGGCAATATGCGGACGAAACGAAGGAAGCAGAAGCCGTCGCATTATCCATCAGCCAGAAAATTCGCAACCAGCATCGCCAGCCTCGTGACTTTGCGATCTTGTTTCGAACGAATGAACAAACTCGCTCATTTGAAACCGAATTGCGCCGCGCCAAATTGCCTTACGTTCTGATTGGAGGTCAATCGTTTTTCGACAAAAAAGAGGTGCAGGACGTCACCTGCTATTTGAGAATCCTCAATGGCTCACCCGACGACACCTCCGTATTACGAATACTTAACAGGCCGGCTCGCGGAGTTGGAAAGAAAGCTGCGGAGCAGATTGTGCAAAACAGCGTCAAGAACAACAAACCGATATGGGACCTGATCGAAAACGCAGAATCCGAACTTGGCGATATCGCGGCCGCCGCTCAAAACGGCCTAATCCTACTACGAAACAACGTCCGGAATCTTCAACAGAAATTGACTGAACGTCCCTTGGTGGACTCAGTCCTCGAACTGCTGGAAAAGGTCAACTATAAGCGAGAGATTGATCGTTTGTACACAGAACCGGAGGAAAAAGAAAGCCGCTGGAATGCGGTGCAACAAGTGGTTAATGCATTGGGGGCCTACGAAACAGAAAACCCAGACGGTTCTCTACACGGCTTTCTTGATCAACTAATGTTGGGTGATCGGGAAGTGGATGACGAGAAAGAAAAACAGCTTCGCAAAAACGCGATTTTCCTAATGACTATGCATGCCGCAAAAGGACTTGAGTTTCCCGAAGTCTATCTCGTTGGATTAGAGGAAGGAATCCTGCCGCATCACCGAAGTGTTGGAGAAAATGATGAAGGCATCGCCGAAGAGCGACGACTATGCTACGTCGGCGTTACGCGAGCACAAGAGATCCTGACGATGTCAATGAGCCTTTCTCGAATGAAATGGGGAAAGGCAAGGCAACGACATCCCAGCCGATTCATATACGAAATGCTGGGGAAGACCGATCATCCCAACTATGAAAAAGCGTGCTCATCGGAATTTGAATAACGCTTTCATCAATAGGCAGAACAAAAAAACGGAGCGAAAAATCCGCTCCGCTTTTGTGTTGTTTGACAGTCAACCTTTGTCTGACCATTTTTTGGTCAGCTTCGATTTAGGCAGAGAAACCGTTGATTGCACTGATCAGTCGATCAACAACGCTGATTTTTTCCAGCTGATCACGACGTTGCGATTGCAAAGTATCATCGAATGCGACTTCCCAAATCGTTGCCCAGTCTTCGTAGGGATTAGTCTTCGCAAAATCACGCGCGAAGTCGGTGATGATAATGTAGAACCATTGATTGTCGTAACTGACATGGTACCGAACTGGATCATTTGGATTTTCATCCGTCCAACGGCTTTTCAGTTTAAACTCATTCCACAGATACTGTGCACTCGGAACGTTGGCTGCGATTTCTTCTTGAGAATTCCAGTTGTGGCTAATCTCATGATAAACTCGACGTTCCCGTAATTGGTTGGCAGTGGCATCACCTTCGAACCATTCCGCGAACTGGAACGTCCGCTCAAATGCTTCAACCGTAATCCATTGTTCGTTAATCGCATCCCATTCCTGTCGGAAGTAAGAACGAATCTTGTTTTCAGATTCATTTGCAAACGGCAGTGTCGCAACTTTTTCGACGATAATTGGATCGTCAGAAAGTGAGTCCTTCAGCAGCCGGGTGTTTCGAACCAAAAAATGCATCTTGGCAAAACCGACATCCAGGACTTCCATTTCCCCTGTAGTCCATGCACTGGTTTTATTTCGGAATCGCAAACGTGCGTCTGCAAATTGCATATCTTGGATGATATCGTTGTCAAATGACAGGAATCGGTCATCGTTGGCCCCGCCGACCAACAAGTCACCGAAGCCAGGTCCACCAATCAGACCATCTCGACCGTTTTGTCCGTATAGTCGATCGTAGGCATCACCGCCAACAAGACGGTCGTTGTCATTTCCACCGAAAATAATGTCTTCGCCAGCCTCGCCACGGATGTAATCATCACCGTCACCGCCGAGTGCATAGTCGTCACCGGCTCCCAGGTAAACGTCGTCGTTGCCGGCATCGCCAATCAGGAAGTCATTGCCATCACCTGCTTCGGCGTAGTCGTCGCCTTCGCCCAGGTAAATACTGTCATCGCCTTCATCGCCGTAAACGGTATCATTTCCGATTCCGGCCTGAATGATGTCGATTCCTTCGCCACCATGTATTTCGTCTTGACCAGAATCACCAAGCAAACGGTCGTTGCCCAGACCGCCAAAATCAGGTCATTACCACCCTGACCATTAATCAAATCATCTCCATCGTCGCCAGACAATGAGTCATTCCTGGCCCGCCGAAAATTCGATCGTTGCCGTCACCACCCAACACTGAATCATTTCCGAAGTCGGAGACGATAACGTCATCCCCTGCGTCCCCTTGCACTTGGTCATCGTCGGCACCTGAGTAAATTCGGTCATTTCCGTCACCACCGAATACAATGTCGGCTCCGGAGTCAGTTACGATTATGTCGTTCCCAAGTCCACCAAAAACGATATCTGCGCCCGCCGTGGGTGTAAATGGCGTCATCACCGAGACCTCCATCGACGGTGTCATTTCCTGTCCATCCTGAGATCAAGTCATTTCCGTCGCCACCCTCAACTGTGTCGTCGCCATCTCCAGCGTAGATTCGATCCTCACCCGCTTCGCCAAACAGTCCGTCGACACCAGCGCCGCCGAAAATCAAGTCGTCGCCATCGCCACCAAAAATGCGGTCATTGTTGGTATCACCGGAAAGCGTGTCATTGCCGGCCTCACCCCAAATTCGGTCGCCATCCGCGCCACCACTTGCCGTGTCGTCGCCGTTACCACCATAGATGAAGTCCACACCAGAATTGCCATTGAGCAAATCATTGCCTTCTTCGCCGTACAACATGTCATCGCCGGCGTAGCCATACAACTCATCATCGCCGTCACCGCCATACAACGTGTCGTTTTCGGTTCCGCCGATCAGCAGGTCAACATCAGCGCCACCTTCCAATCGGTCATCGCCTGCTTCGCCATAAAGGCCGTCCAAGCCGTTCCCGCCGATCAACACATCGTTCCCGGCATCGCCAATCAACAAGTCGTTGCCATCGCGGCCATCAAGTCTGTCGTTGCCATCACCACCATAAAAGCTGTCGATATAACTGCCGCCCAGCATGCGGTCATTCCCAGCGCCACCAATCGCCAAAGTTTGGACGGCGGTGTCATTTCGGAAATAGTCGTCCCCATCGTTGCCAAAAAAGTTGACGATCGCGACATCATTGATAGCAAAAACTCGTGAATCAATTCCGATCAACGTAACGCGAATCTCTGTCTCACTCGACATTTGCACAAGTGCTTGATTGTCATTCGCATCACCACGGACGGTAACGATGTTGTTCATGAACTCGATGCCAGCAACCAACAGGTTTCTGTCCTCAAGTTTGGTGAATTCCAAAGTACGGGGAGACTCCAAAGTTGGACGCGCAGATAGGCATTTTTCGCCAGATATCAACGAGCAGAGTCGGTAAACAAGGCTCTTCATGGAACGTTTTTTCCTCGAACAGGCCAAAAGGCAGATCTCAATAATCGCACGGAAAAGGCAACTTGGCGGGCAAAACCGCTGGCCAAAGCTATCCTTCCATTTGTAAACAGACCACCCGGTTTGTGCAATTAAAATTCCTTGCCGGAAGCCCCCAAACAGACAAATTCGTCTTGTTCTAGATGGCCCCAATCCCTACTTTCACCGCGGGTCTCCTTTTCGTAGTCGGTAAAAACGCCATTCTGGCACCCATATTTTCCCGAGAATCGGCAAAGTTTACCAAATCCGAAAAGGCAAACCGGACGATTGTAAGAGACTAAGGATGTTTGTGAAACAAGGACGGTTCGCTCAATACACGGGCGTAACTGGATCAACTCGAATTGGATTATTGAATGTCAATTTCAATCTCCCCATCCATCGCAATTGAACCAATTCCCGCTTTCCAAACATCGAAATCCTCAGACAGGGTGACGCCCGTTTGTTTGCACATTTTTTGAAAAGCATGTCACGATGACCAGCCAAAAAATTAAACAATTGATGTTTTTGATCGCCTTGATCATTTCGTTTACAGCTGCCACGCCTTCGGCTGCCTTATGCCAGGACACGGGGAACTTCATCTGGTCCCCCATCGGGAAACAAGCCGATCAATCCTCCTGTTTTTTTCGAAAACGATTCACCCTTGTGAGTCCAGAAAAAGCCGAACTGACGATTGCTTCGTCAGGCGACTATCAAATCTACCTGAATGGCAAATTGGCACATTCAGGACAACCCTCCGCTGAACAACAATCATTTGATGTTTCCGAATTTGTCTATCCCGGCATCAACCTGGTCGCGTTAAAGGTCGCATCCGAAGATGAAACTGAAAATGGCGTGTCCCTCAAATTGCGTGTTAAGGAAAAAGGAGAAGTCCGCTGGCGCGCTCTTGTCACGGACTCAACCTGGACAACACATCAATCAGAATTCGAAGGCTGGCAGCGCAACACGTTTCGGGAGCTAAGTTGGATTCCTGCCAAGGCTGGTTCATTTACACCTCAAAGCTCCAAATCGCGATCTATTGCAAAATCCAATGCGGGAGCTAACGAGAAACAATCGTCCACAGCCCAAAATGAAAAACCAGAAATTCGTGAAATGAAAGCGGGTGAAAGCCGTGGCCTGTTTGGCGCACTCGCAACAAAACTCTCCGACAATCAATCCGACTCCACCAAAGAAGGTTCGTCAACAAACGAACCCAAACAAGAACCCGCGAAAAAAGAAGTCCTCGCTCAGACAAATCCGATTCAACCGCGCCACATCGAAAATAAAGACAGCCAGCCGACGGAAATCGCCAAGGCCGAAATGCCCGAAACCAAACGCGAATCTGTTCCTGTGAAACAAGTATCCAACAAGCCAACGGATAGCGAGCCTGTTGGATCAAACCAAGCCTCGGACACCAACGAACCAGGTCCAGAATCAACCGATTCGGTTGTGCCAGTTTTTCAAACTCAAGACGAGTTCCAAGTGGACGCTGTGATGAGCGGCGAAGAAACGGGTTCTATCCTGGCCATGACATTTGACGAATTTGGACATTTGATTTTTTCGCAGGAAGGCGGAAATCTGCTCATCGCGGATCTTTCGATTCCATTTGGTGAAACTCGCGTCGCGACGCTTTGTGATGAAGTGGAAAACTGCCAGGGCCTTCTGTGCGTCAACGGCAAACTATATGTCACGGGGTCTGGCCCGGATGGCTTGGGGCTTTATTGCCTTGAGCGAATCGATCCTGCCAGTACAACGATGACGGTTAAAAAAACACTCCTGAAGTTCACAGGCGAATTGGGAGAACACGGTGCTCATGGACTGACTTTTGGCCCGGACGGTTTCATCTATTGTTCAGTTGGTAATGCCAGTGGCATCAAAGACCTTCCACTTGCAGGTCCTTACAAAACACCTTATGAGGTCGACCTTCGCCCTCGCTACGAAGATCCTAGTGGCCATGCGAACGGCATCCGCTCGCCAGGCGGTACGGTCATTCGGATGAGTCTGGATGGCAAGAACGTTCAAACGTTTGCAGCAGGTGTTCGCAACGCATACGACTTGACGTTTAATCCCGAAGGGGACTTGTTCGTACACGACTCTGACATGGAATCAGACCTTGGATTGCCCTGGTACCGCCCAACGGCACTCTATCACGTCACCGCTGGCGTTGACCTTGGATGGCGAAGTGGCTGGGCAAAATTTCCGGAATACTACCCTGACACAATTGCTCCGATTTCCAAGACCGGTCGCGGATCTCCATCGGGAGCCATTTGCTACAACCACATTCAGTTCCCTGTTCGATACCATGGTGCATTATTTCTGGCTGACTGGTCGGAAGGTCGCATCCTCTCGGTACAGCTCAAGCGTGAAGGATCAACGTACACGACACACACCGAAGACTTCCTGAAGGGCAAGCCACTGAACATACTGATCTGGAAGTGGGCGAAGACGGAGCCATCTACTTTGCAACTGGCGGACGCGGAACAGAGTGGCGGTGTCTATCGAATCGCTTGGGACGAGGCGGTTCCTGATTCAGTGATCGAATACGAAAACGATCCTGACTCGATTGCTGCGTCACCGCAGCCAAACTCCGCGTGGGCTATGATAAAACGCCTGCGTTGATGGTCAGCAGAACCCGCAAAAGCCAATCTGATTTGGAGCTAGTTGTCCAGAGACAGCAAAACTCAGATGCCGTTCGTATACGAGCTCGATTGCCTCTATTTGTTTGGACTAATGAACAATCAGAAGCGTTTCTTGAGTCGTTGTACTTGGCGATTCGTCCGAAGGTGTTCGCGGCAAAACTGCCGAACTGATCGCACTCAATGACAAATTCCATGATCTGGCCAAGCGATTTCTGGAGGACGATTCGACGTTCGTACAACGCAAGGCGGCCGAGTCTCTCTACGGTGCTGGAGCCGATGTCGGGTGGAAACGGCTTTTGCGGTTATGCATTGAGCCCCGAAACCACTCTAAGCAATCTGGGCCAGCGATTCCTTGAGAACAGTCCAACTGCAGACTGGAAATATCGCATTCTGAAAAGCACGAACACACGACAGTTCCTGATGGGGTCATTAGCGCCATTTGCGAGTGGAGCCAAGTGAAGAAAACGTCAAAGCCATCATTACCCGCAATACCCGGAGTTGCTGGGTGGATTCTTGAATGACCGTGATTTCATGGACCTGCTACGAATCTCCGAAGTCGCGTTGACACGAACAAGCACAGAACGCTGCGTTTCTGCGTTTGGTGAAAAAATCGCTCGTGAGTTCCCCACCAAGAACAGTTTTACTCAATCGCGAGTTGATTCGCATTGTTGCCAACCTGGAGCACACGGCAATCGAAAACGAAGTCGCAAGTTACCTGCGTTCCAATGCTGACAGACCCACGCGAATCTGGTGGCAATGAACATATTGACATTTCGGCACGACTAAGTGACGACACACGACCAGCCGTCATCGAAAGTCTCTCGAAGGCCACCGAGTCAAATGCTGGCGGCAGCTACCAGCACTACCTGGCTCGTTGCATTCATATACGCCGAACTTATCTCTCACCCGAATCACGATTACCACCGTTTTGCAGAACGGAGAAAAATGAAGCTACCATGGTCCCTGTCTTCTGCAAATGAACGCGGAAGATATGAAATCGATGGCCCAAGCGGTTTGTGATCTCGACAAAGCTCAAGCCGTTGCCAAGCAGGATGTCGTCAATCAGGCGCCTGGAATCATTGCAATCTTGGCGGAAGGTGCTGCTTGAAGTCGGAAACAAATACCTCGGGATAGCTGGATGGCCGGAAACTGATGTTGCAACGACCTGATCATCGGCATCGCCCAAAACGCCACCAAGAAAGTGGACTTACATGATCGCCAGCCTACCGCTTCTGGATGATCAAACCGCAGCCTGAGGTTCTGTTGAAACTGGAAGAGATTCAACTTCGTCCCGTCGCAGCGAAACACTATCGCGATGTTTTGGAGCTGAAGATGTCGCTTGGGCGTGATCGCTGGTCAAGCGACAAAGGTACTCAACACTGGACGTCAGAAAAGTTGACTCCGCGGCAACGATTGAAGTCTGGCTGGATGCCTGGAGCGCTGGTTCAAAACTCGTTTGGCCCGACAGGCGTATCAGCGCTGAAGCAAATGTATCCACTCGGGAGCATGTTGAATTTACAAAGTATCATCAACGCGACATCCGGGAAAACCGTTTCCTGGGTGATGCTGAACAGCCTGACGGTCTTCGCCAAAGCCGATTGTGCTAAATGCCATCGTTTTGGAGCCAATGGCGATTCGTCAGGACCAGACCCATGACTTCCTTAGCGTCGTTTTTCCAAACGAGAAACGTTAAAGCAATCTTTCCATCAAAAATTGTTTCGGATCAATATCGCAATACGCTCATTGTCAGCGACGGAGTCGCTTCCTTTGGGCTGCGAGTTGAGAATGGTGACGGCAGCATTTCACTCATCCAACCCGATGCCACGCGAATTCGTCTGGACTTGAATGAAATCGTTGAAACGAAAACCCTGGAAACATCGCCCATGCCGGAAGGCCGCCGTTGTGGACAAAGAGCTGCCGACCTACGGTTTTCCTTCTTGTATCCGCTTGAAACACTGCGGATCAACGCAACCAAGCTGGAACAACTACCGTTAAATAAGCCGATCTGAAGTATTTGATGCTTGTGGCACGTCATGTCGAAAAAAGCGCACGAACGGAGAAACAAGGCTCGTGTGAACCTGTCAAATCGAATGACGGGTCATACGGGCGTCTCGCTACCGCCAACAACGACGCCACTATCCGAAAATACAAAGTGTCAAATTCTCGCCTTCGGCAATGGTGGATCTTTGACCAAACGGTCCTCAACTCAATGACCTTCCCAAACTACGCGAACGCTTTCCTCTCGTGTGGGTCAACGTCGATCACGTTGAAAATCACGCTTTGATCTGAAATTGGCAAGCTCTTTCAACTCCCTTCCTTACACTTTAAAGAAGACCATAGTAATCGTCACCAACTTGCGAAATGCGAAGACTACGACACAAGTCTGTTTTTTGTTTCGCGAATGCTGAACGCAACCCCGCGGCTGGAATCAGAACAGCTGTGTATGTTCATTGGCAAGGGATTTGTGATTACATTTCAAGAACGCCCTGGCGACTGTTTCGAAGCGGTCCGAGATCGTATTCGACGAAGCAAGGGCGAATCACGTCGCAGGCTTCCGACTATCTGGCCTACTCACTTCTGGACTCGATCGTCGACTCCTATTTCCCAGTATGCGATTCGTTTGCCGACGAATTGGATTCTCTTGAAGATCGTATTGCAACGCATCAGAGCATAAAGCGTACTCAATCGGCTGCACCGAATTAAAAACGACCTACTCACGGCGCGGCGAGCCGTTCGACCATTGCGGGACGCGGTGAATCAGTTGATTCGCGACCCTTCCCCATTAATTCAATCGGACACCAAACTATTTTTGCGGGACTGCTTTGACCATTGCCAACAATTGATTGACTTGCTGGAAACGTACCGAGAACTTTTGCTCGGACCTGCGGGACTTTCACCTGTCAGTGACTTTCGCATGAACGAGATCATGAAGGTTTTGACGGTTATCATAGCGTTTTCATGCCGCTCCAGCTTTGTCGCCAGTCTTCTTGGCATGAACTTTACAGCTACACACCATTGAACATACCGGGCTTCGCTGGTCGCTTGGGTACACGTTTACGTTTGGGGGTTGATGCTGGCAATTGGCGTGGCCTTTCTGTTTTTCTTCTGGCGTAAGGTTGGATTTTCGCTCAACACGAGGAACTTGATGGCTAGCGGATATCGAATTTTTGCCCATCAATCCGTCTATTTCGCCGAAAGGTCAACACAAATGATCTCATTGTCGTTGCGAATGTAAGCATGCCGGTTGCAAAATGCCGGCATACTCCAAACTACCTTTCGCCCAAACGCCAAGTTGCTTGAAAACCGATAACCTTAGCGATCTATCGGAGTAACCCTCTGGCGAAAGATCCGCAATTACAAACTCACCTTTCTCGTTGAATAACCAAAAGCTTGATTCTTGTTTAACAATAAAAGCTGTTTCGCTACCTTGGGCATTATCTCCGACAGGTTTTGCGGTTTCCCAGAGGCGTTCGCCGGAAGGTATTTGAGCGCGCACATCAGGCCGCTTTGGTCCATGCCGTACAAAATTTCGTTTACAGCAAGTGGCTGAACGTTCACTGGAGAAAGTCGTATCCGACAACTGTTTCGCCAAACCTCCTCTGCGTTCGGAGAATCCGAATTAAGCTTCAGCAACAAACTCTGGCGTGAGTAGCCAGCAACGTACAACCAATCTCCAATCTTGATTGGCGACACTAATAATGGAACCGCTTGTTGCCTCGTATGGAATCGACCAATACTCTTTTCCGTCGGCAGGATTGACTGATGCTGCCACCGTGGGTTTCCTTAAAATCAACTGACGAACCCCTCCTGCGGTTATGATTGTTGGAGGTGAATAGCCTTGTTCTGGAGCTGATTCAGAGCAGCAAACCTCCTGAAGCCGTTCATTTGTACGAGTGCAACGACATGGGTTCCTTCGCCTCCCGCCAAAGTAATCAAATTGTTTCCATCAATCAGCGGATGTGCTGCGTACCCCCACAAAGCAGCCTTCGTCGAGTACGCTTCCTTCAGATTTATGTTCCATTTAATGTCTCCATTTTCGGAATCGAAACAATAAAGGTCACCTTCGGCACCTAACGTATAGACGCGATTTTCATCAACGATTGGCGTGCATCGCGGTCCAGCCGGATAGAAATGGAATATTTAACTGGGTATTCATTCTTCCAAATGGCTTGCCCCGACTTTTCATCAAGACACCAAACCCTTTCAATGCCACCTAAATTCAGCACGGCTGAAATTATCGACCTTTACATCATCTTGCGTTAGGTAATCATTGACGAATACACGACCCTGTGCCTTCCTGCCGGGACCAGAATACCCGCCGGCAAGGGGAACCGCCACTAACACCGACAGTAGTCCTTGGAAACTTTTCCAGAATACCTAACCGTTCCAAATGATTGTCGCCCGGCACCCATCCATTGTGGCCAATCGTCTTGCAGCTTTTGCACAAGCTCGAAAGGAATAGCGAAGCTGCGAATATTGCGGCCAAAATGAAATTGAGCATTGAAACAGAACAAATTGAAACAAAAATATTCATTGGATGACCTTGTCTATGCGGGAAGGCAGCGAATAAAGTGCGAAGTCGCAATTGTAGCAAGTGAATCGCGATGAATGGATCTCGAAGCAATGATTCCTGCCCCCATTCTCCCGCCAGAACGGCCAGTCACGTTTTGAAAATGAACGTTGAAACGACATTGGGGCAACTGAAGGGGTCGGGAATCTTTTTTTGGTTCGTGATCCAGTAGAACTTTTTTCTGCCGACCACCGAAGACTTTCCAGGAAACGCTAAAGGGCCAATAAAAAAGACTCCCGACCCCCTTGGCGACACCCCCGTTGGCAACTCCAACCACGATCTCTCCCGATAGTCAAAGTTGTTAGAATGCGGATTCCGAAAAATCAACTACCAAATCACGAATCGCCCAATGAATGACTCATCAATGACGCTTCAAGAAATCCGAAATGCCGTGAGCGAATTTGTCGCCGAACGAGACTGGGCACAGTTTCATGCCCCCAAAAACCTTGCCATGTCGATCGCCATTGAAGCTGCCGAGTTGATGGAACACTTCCAATGGATCGAAGCTGAACAAAGTCGCCGCGAGAATCTTTCAGACGAAAACCTTCACGCCATTGGTGAAGAACTCTGTGATGTGTTCACCTACTGCATTGCCATGGCAAATCAATTGGAAATCGACCTATCATCTGCCTTTGAAGCCAAGATGAACAAAAACCGGGCGAAATACCCTGCTGATGAATACCGAGGAAAATATTAATCACATCCAATCCTTGCCAGCAATCCGCCAAAAAATTACACAATGAACAACAAATCTAGTCCTCGAATACAGCATCTGGTTTTTTGGCCTCCCTTTCTACTCATGCTGGGAGCAGTGCTCCTGAACTTGATTCAACCGCAACAGTTCCAAGCGATTTTAACCGTTTCCAATAAATGGGTTTTGGATCATTTTGGCTGGCTATTTGTCACCTGTGCGCTTGGCTCGTTGCTGGTATGTGCGTTGGTTTCCGTAATGCCGATCGGAAGCGTCAAAATCGGAGGACACAATGCCATTCCGCTCATGTCGCGATGGAATTGGTTTGCCATCACGATTTGCACCACCATCGCAGTTGGGATTTTGTTCTGGTCGACGACGGAACCAATCAACCATTTCCACCTGCCACCTCAGTCTCTGGAGATCCAACCCAAATCCGAAAACGCGTTCGTGTTTTCCATCTCAACACTTTTTCTGCATTGGACGTTCGTTCCCTACGCCATTTATTGCGCTGCCTCACTAACATTCGCCTTGGCTCATTACAACCTTCGCCAATCGTTTTCAATTGGTTCCACGCTTGTCCCTGTCTTCGGTACCACTGCGGTTGCACGAATTGGACCTATTATCGACGGCATCTGTCTCTATTCACTTGTTGCCGGAATGGCGGCAAGCCTAGGCACCGGAATCTTGTCCATTTCCGGTGGGATCAATGAGCTGTTTGGTTTGCAACGTTCCCCAACAGTATGGTTTTTCATCGCTGGGTCCATTGTCACGACGTTTATCGCGTCAAGTGCTTCCGGACTGATGAAGGGCATTCGAATCCTTTCAGATATCAATGTTAAAGGATTGTTTCTGCTGTTAGCCGTTGTTTTTGTTCTTGGTCCAACGCTGCTCATCCTAAAAACGTTGCCCGTTGCCGTTGTCGATTTCCTCACGCGGCTTCCGCAATTGGCAATCAAAGAAGCTTATTTCCCGATGGACAATTGGGCCAAAGACTGGTCCATTTTCTATTGGGCAGTTTGGATCGCTTGGACGCCGGTCACCGCATGTTTTTTGGGGCGGATCGCTTACGGAAGAACCGTCCGAGAATTCATAGTGTTCAATCTGATATTGCCCGCTATATTTTGCATGTTCTGGATGACCGTGTTTGGAACGACGGCATTGAATTTCGAAACTCACGGCGCGGCCCTATACGAACAAAGCTTGACGCAAGGTGCAGAAGCAATTTCAATTTCAGTCCTCTCAGGTTTACCGATGGGCGTCATTTTGGTTGCCTATTTCTTGTTAAGTGCATTTATTTGCTTTGTGACATCAGCTGATTCCAACACGTCGGCGATGGCATCGTTGAGTTCGCCAACTGGTTCTGGGCCCAATGCGGAAGGTTCCACGCTCGTCAAAGTCGTTTGGGGAATTCTTGTTGGCGCAACGGCTTGGACGATGATCACGTTTGCTGACGTCGAAGGAATTCGAATGCTCTCAAATCTGGGAGGATTGCCGGCAGCATTTCTGCTGATGCTAGTTCTTTGCTCTTTGGTGAAATTAACCTTTAGTGGCACTCGCCTATTGAACGGCAATGGGGCCGATTCCACAGTCGAAGAAATTAACTCCGAGGCCAACTAATGCAAAACGTCCTGATCGAAAAGCCGTATGAATTCGTTCCGGCTTTCAAAGCAAAGTGGCCCGCTTATTTATTCGCGAGACTGGGATTGTTTCAAAGAACCCTTCAAAAAACGCATGGCGTTATCGAACATGAATGTCGACACCTTGATCGATTACGAGAATCGCTGAAATCGGGACACGGCGTCATGCTCTGTGCTAATCATCCACGTACCGCAGACGCGGTCTCGATGGGGTTTGTGGCCAAGGAGACGCCTTGTGTCTTCAACGTCATGGCCAGTTGGCATTTGTTCAATCAAGGATGGTTTAATCGTTTCATGCTGCGAATGCTGGGCGGTTTCAGTGTCAATCGCGAAGGCCTCGACCGACAAGCTATTGATGAAGCGATTGGAATCCTGACAGATGCCAAGCGTCCATTATTGATTTTCCCAGAGGGCACAACCAGTCGCACAAACGATCAACTGATGGCTCTGATGGAAGGCCCCGCGTTTATCGCTCGAAATGCTGCGAAGCGACGAGAAAAAAACAACTCTGGTGCAGTGGTCGTCCATCCAGTGGCTATCAAATACGTTTTCTCGGGCGATCTCGAACGCGCCGCCAACGTCGTCCTGACGGACATCGAACGTCGCCTGACATGGCGTCCCTCTCCCGATGAACCACTTGTCGATCGTTTGATAAAGGTTGGCAACGCGTTACTGACGCTCAAGGAACTGCAGCACCACATCAACGTCCCAGAAAATTCAACGCTCAAGGATCGTCAAAATGCGATGGTCGATCATCTCCTCGATCCGTTGGAAACCAAGTGGCTTGGTTCGCCTCGCCGAGAGGAATTGCCGTCCGGGTAAAAAACCTGCGCATGAAGATCTTTCCGGACATGGGGAAAAACCAAATCGATGAACAAGAGCGACAACTTCGTTGGCGCGGATTGAGACACGTACCTGGCTCAACAAATCGACTGTTACCCAGATCAATACGTCACCAATTTCCCCAGTGTCGATCGCATTCTGAAACGGTTGAGAAATTCGAAGAGGATTTGACTGACAACGCTCGCTCACACGGAGATTTGAAAGTAATCATCGAAATCGGCGAAGCAATCAAGGTTTCACCGCAACGGGAGCGCGGAACGCCCAACGGAGATCCGTTGATGACTGCGATTCGTGAACAGCTCACTCAGATGTTATCGAAACTTCAAACTGAAAGTCGCATGTACAAATCCTGACAAAGGTTCGCCTCTATCAGTCAGCCATCGCATTTTTAATTCTATTTGTCGCTCGATTGCGAATAAACTGTTTCGATTTGCTTCAGGTATTCAGCGATCGGCCCCAAACCATATTCCTTGCGGCGTTGGTCAAGGTTGTCGGGATCCTCAACCAGTTTCACTTGAGCTTTGCCATCGACAAATTCGCACTGCGTTCCAAATCGTTGCGGTTGACCCTCCGCAACCAAAACGCGGTCCGTCAAATATGCAATATCAGTCTTGGCAATTTCGCCATCTTCGGCCTGAACCATCAACTCCAAACACTTCTTCTGAAACTCAGGGGAACGATCCGCATGCTGAACGAGTAGCCACGCATCATGGGCTCCTTTGGTTCCCACAAGCGTTTTTCCGGGCCAACCTTGATCGTCAACGATCTCGGACAACCACGTGGTATTTTCTTCGTCAATTTTTGTAAGCGATTCAGATAGCTCTGGCGAGATTGGCTTGCCACCTTTCATCGACTCGATCAATTCCATCCTCGCCTTTTGGTCGACTTCAACGCGACGTTTCAGTTCTGCGGCTAATTCCGGATCCGTTCCCAGATCGACTTCAGCCTGAATTTGAGCTACTTGCTCGACTTCAGTCTCGTTGCTTTTGGGCAAAAAGGCTGCCACCGGTGGCGACTAAAACACACAACAGGCAGACGCGTTTTGATCGTAACCACATGATTGATTCTCCATCGCGTAATTTTCTGGATTGATTGGTGCGTTTCCAGCCAAAAGCACAAGGCTCAAACTAGATTGCACTCTCACATACCTTTCGGGGCTGCATTGAGGTTGCAGAAAAATGCAAACAGACTACTTGAGTTTATAGCCATACACTGAAGTCAAAAGCTGACGCAGACATTAAAAAAGCCCAACCACGACATTCGTGCTTGGGCTTTCAAATACCAGATTTCGTACTCACATTTGAATGGTCTCGCCGCCGTTGGCGTGACAGTATTTTGATTCGGCACCATTGCCTGGCCAACCGAATCAGACTTGCCAATTCAAATCGGAAGCGTGAGGGTTACTTCTTGCGATGGCGGATTTTTGCACGCATTCGTCGCTTTTTTCTACCCAATTTTCGACGACCTTTACCGGTTCTCTTTGTCCCCACGCAATTTCCCCTTTCCGACGATGTACGGTTGAATTCGTTTGTTGATTTAATTTGAAACCGCGTAATATACCCGCTTTTTCGGCCTGTATCAAGGCTTCGTGCCTCATCGAATTTTTGACGGTTCTGAACTGGGTATCACCAATCATTGGCGAAATGCGTGTGGAAGGTTGAGGGTTGTTCCGATTGTCGGACTCCTACGGCGATCGCCGCGTTACTTGGTCAGAGAATCCGGAAAAGTCACACCAATTTCAGGGCCGATGATGACCTATAGTTCGAGAAGCGTCTCTTATTCTCTGAGTCACGACCCTATCGACTCGACTATCGCCGCCGATCGAGAATTCTGGTGCAAAATGGGACTACAAAATAGCCTGCACAACGCCGCCGTCGTGTTGCAATCGATTCCGAAAGCCAAGGCCGCCAAGGTCATGGCGAAAATGGAACCGCAGGACCTGAAAGTGTTTTTACGGCCATCGACTCGCTTGACCACACTTCCGCGCGTCAAATTTTTGATGCAGCCGATACATTGGCCAAAGATGTCGAGCACCTCAATCGATACGCAAATCAAAACGCGAAACCACGAGTGGAACGTCGAAGGCGAGACGAAGACATCGCTGAGTTGAAAGAAGCGTTTCGCACAAGCCCGTTCGCATTCTTGATCAATGTTGCTCCCGATGTAACCAATGAATTGCTTCGGGATGAACACCCCAAAAATATTGCAATCGTTCTCGCCAACCTTCCTCCGCAAGTGGCAAACGAACAAGTCAAATTGCTTGAACCGGTTCTGCGTGTTTCTGTCGTTAAACGAATCTGCCAACTGGAGTCAGAGGATTCAGCAGCCGAAACGAGCCAATTGGCTTTTTGATCTCAAGCATCGACTCACGAAAATCATGGGCGTGACGAAAGGCAAAACAAACGGTCTTTCGATTGCATCCCAGCTGATGAACCTGGCTGACGACGAACTGCGACATCAGGTCATGGCAGAACTTGAGCAAACCGACCCGGAATTGAAAACACGATTGCGTGACAAGCTGGTTCGATTTGAAGACCTTGCCACACTGAGTGATCACGACGTGCGGGTGATGTTGAAAAACACCGACACTTCTTATTGGGCACCCGCTACATCAAACATGCATCTCTCAACCTGCATCAAAAAATTGCTCGTAACATGCATGCCCGTGCAGCGAATGTTTTGAATCGCGAACTGGATGCAATAACGACAGTCTCAAACGATGAATCCAAATCGGCGCAGAAACAGATTCTCGGCGTCTATTTCAACCTTTCCCGCAGCAACATGATCGACGGCTTGGGCGCCTAATTGCGCTCCTAATTCACTGTTCCGAGAACAAGTTGTTGGAAATCACGTTGGCGAATTCGAGACACTTTTTGCCTTGCGAAAGGTCTTCGACGGAGCCTCTCCGAAATGCTTCGTGTATTCGGCTGCAAAGACCCCTGAATACTCAATTCCGTTTCTCAAAACGATCGTGGAGATGTTGTCCGAGTCAGCTGCATCCATCAACTCTCTTCGAATTTTGTTCAGCCTAATCGCACGCAAATATCGCTTGGGAGAAAATGTGCAGAATTGGTGAAAAACAGAATTGAGTGTGCGTTCCGAACAGTCCAGACGATTCGCAAGCTCTCGAAGGCTGGCTGGCAGATGTTGCTGACTCGCAAGTCGACATGTCTGCTGGAACAACTCTAGATGCGATTGTTCACGCAGTGTAGACGCGGATAATTCCGTCCCGCTTAATATCGCTATGGTCAATTCTTCCAGCAACTCATCATGGCAATCGAAATCGGGGTGTTCAATTGAATTTTTGATTCGCGAATGAAGATTTCGACCCAAGTCGGCATCGATCAACCCCCCCCTAGGTAAAGGATTCTTATCGAGGTCACGTCCAAATTGCTTTTCGGCTATTCGATCGACGCAACTTCTGTGCACCTTTGCAATTGTTGTCAGAGTATCGCGAGCAGAAATATGATTGATCTGATCGCCTGGTTTCAAAATATTAACCATCCCTGTGCGCATAACTCGATTTCTGAATCGTCCAACGTCATGCTGATCCACGATCGGTGTCAGGTAATAATATTCCGGTTTTAAGTGGGCTTGATACTGAATGATTTGGCTGATTTGAACCTGATACAGCGAACCTAACTTTCCATCTCTCGTTGCAACCTCGGCACTACACATGCCTGAACTCAGTTGGTCGGTTTGGATTTCAATCCCCGGGAAAAAACGCCGGCAATTGTCCAGACCATAGACCACCGAAACACCTCCCGAAGCAACCAACTTGTGTCTCCTAACGAAAAGCACTGTCGAGTTCATCGATCCAACCAGTTTGAATCTTAACTTCTGCAACGAACAGCTACACTGGATAAATTTTTCCGACTGGATAAATTTTGCAAGATTTTTACTTGAGCTCGAACACGAGTTGCAACCAAACTACGCAGTGCTTCGCATCCGCATAAATGCGGTCATTCCGCGAAGGGCCCCAGGTAGGAGCCTGAGTCGACAATGACCAAGCGAATTGGCTGGTCAAAATTGTCGTTTCATCGGCCGTTTTTTGAGATCGAGTTATGATTGTCTCGCTGCGATGTTGCTTGGTTGTTCTTGTATTTGCTTCGTTTTCTTCGTTGTCGTATTCGCAGGATTCAACCTGGGACAACTTTAGCGGCAACTTTCTTTGGGATACGACCAGTCCTAACTGGTCGGGATCAACGTGGACCAATGGTCATGGGGCCATTTTTGGTGGCACGGGAACGGGAACCATTTCCATCAATGGCCCGATTGATGCCAACAGCCTGAACTTCCAATCCAGTGGCTACACATTAAATGGAATTGGCCCAATCAACCTCGTAAACGGAACCAGCACTCAGACCACTGGAGTTGTCAATGTTGGCACGGGAGCCACGGCAACGATAAATGTTCCCATCATCAGCGGTGGGACTGCAAAAAATCGGTGAGGGAGTATTGCAACTGGGTGGCGCGGGAGCAGCTTTGCGTCGCAGATTCCAACCGAAGCCAGCTTCACGAAAAACGTTGGCTTGATGGTTGGAAAGATCGGTGCCCTTAGCTCGACAGAACCATTGGCGGGAACGGTTCGACTGCTTTCTGGAAATGTTCTTCCAGCATCGACGAACGTCGGAATCTCAAACGGCTACCTGGATATTGGCAATAACAATGTGACCATCGCCAATCTGGTTTTCACTAACCAGAATCAATCACGTGCATGGGATACCGTTCGCAACGCTAACAACGGAGTCATTGGGTCTGGCACGCTTCGAGTCACCGGCGAAATCAATGTCTTGGGGCAAACCGGTTTGAATCCTGGAAACTCGATTGCGGCAAATGTTGATTTGGGCGGCGGCACACAAATTGTTCGTGTCGGAGCGATCAGCAGCTTCGGGTTGAACAACTCGCTGATGTTTACGGGAACTCTGTCTAACGGATCATTGAAAAAATCGATCGGAACAACAGTTGCGGGCACAATTGGTTCGATCGATGGCATGAGCCTGTTTGGGAACAACACTTACACGGGCGATACGATTTTGAATTCTGGAATGACGGTTGTAACCGGCACAAACCAGTCGCAGTCGTTGACAGAAGCCGGAATTGGCGGACCAGGC
Organism: Pirellulaceae bacterium; assembly: GCA_041399045.1. Taxonomy (GTDB): domain Bacteria; phylum Planctomycetota; class Planctomycetia; order Pirellulales; family Pirellulaceae; genus BJ22. The sequence goes on from JAWKTO010000007.1 coordinate 85,439, forward strand.
TTCAGTGTTGTTTCTCTTCAAGGAGCCAATGGTTCGTACTTGTCCGCAACCAATATTCGTGCGTTTGGCAACGGATCGTTTCGAATTGACAACAACGCTGCAGTTGGCGCTTCCGGTAATAATTCACCCAACGTCGCGGCGGCTCAGAACAACAACCGTATTCGCGACGATGTTGCGATCGAGCTTCGTGACGGCAACTTCACTTATCGCGGCTTCGCGGGTGCTGCGGCAACCGAGACTTTCGGAAGCCTGAACGCCAGTGGCGGCCATAACTCAATCACGATCACACCAAACGGTGGTGGAACTGTCGTCCTGACTGGTACTGGCGGTTTGACGTTGGGGCCCCGAGCGACGCTCAACATCAGCGCATACGGGAACCGGCAATACGCTTGGGTCACAGGCGAAGTTGTTGTTCAACGGAACCGTGCCCGCCGCCGACTCGACGGGAATCATTCGACGCGTTGTCAGCAACTCGGACTTCCTGGAATACAACGCGACTATTGGTTTTCAAGCTTACACAGCTTACGCCTCCGATTTTTCGACAGCGAACACCAACGTTTCATTGGGAGCGTCAACTTCAACCAATTCGCAAACAATCAACGCCCTGAAAACCACGGCAACTCTGACAACGACTATCAATAGTGGCGAGACGCTAACGGTCGACTCTGGAATGCTGCTTTCGGCCTCAGGAACGCACACGGTTTCTGGCGGAACATTGGCGTTTGGAAATACTCCTGGTGTGATTTTTGGTTCAACGACGATCAACAGTGCGATGACTGGGAACGATGGACTCATTCACGCTTCCGGCACGCTAACATTGGCTGGTGACATGTCGGGATTGAATGGTGCGTTGACCGCGAACGGAACCGGCACAACGAACCTCAACACCAATACTTTTGCTGGGCCAATTCAAGTTCGAACGGGCACATTGTCATTGGGAGTCAATCAAACCGGCAGCAACCTGGGTGCGATTACCTTGGGGGTTCCAGAGAATTCCGATGACCTACTTTACGGTGTTCCAACCCTGACCTATTCCACAGGGGTCACCCAAGTCGACCGTGATATTATCGTCGACAATGGAGGAGCAAATTTCGACGGCCTGCTTCCTAGCGATTCAATGGTTGCTCACCTCGCGCCGGCCGCATACTCGACGGATCGAACGTTTACAGGTGACATTACGCTCAACAGCGATCTGGCGATTTATGGCGGTAGTGCCACGGGTTCCAATACTGGCTGGAATCACTTCCAAGGCAACATTTCTGGCAACTCACGATTGTTGATTCGCAATGGTCGAGCCAGTTTCGATGCACAATCAACCTGGTCCAACAGCGGTGGAATGGTGATTGGTGCAACTGGCAATTCCGTACAGGTCGCCTTTATGGGTACTGGAACAGGAAACGGAAACATTTCGCTATTTGGCAGCACAACCGGTGTGATGGGTCTAGTTCGCTACAGCAACGACTTGAGCTTTGGTGGAGGTGCGATCACGGTGGCTTCGGCTGGAACAACGGGATTGACCTTTGAGCCTATGGCCTCGTCAAACATCAACAACCAGATCAATTTGAATCATACGGGTGCCAATGTTTTTGTTGACACCGCTGCTGGTGTCGTCGCCAACTGGAGTGGCCAGATCAATGGCAACGGCAGGCTCAACAAGAATGGCGCGGGTACCTGGATCATTTCCAATAACACCAATACCTACACCGGTGCCATCAACGTCAATTCGGGTTCGCTGATTATCGACGGCAACCTGGCTGCAAGCTCAAACATCGTCAGTGTATCGGCGACGTCGACGCTGGGCGGATCTGGAACGATTGACCGAAACGTCGCAATGAACGGTCATTTGGCTCCAGGAAATAGTCCTGGCATCCTGACCATTAATGGTGACCTGTCTATGTCATCGACATCCGCACTGGACATTGAATTAAACGGTGGAGTCGCTGGAACAGGTTATGACCGTGTCGTGGTCAATGGGCTCGTCAATATCACTGACAGCACATTGAACCTGGTTGCCGGATACGATCCACTGCTTTCGCACAATTATTTCTTGTTGGTCAATGATGGCGTTGATGCCATTACCGGAACGTTTGCTGGTTTGGCAGAAGGTTCAACGGTGAATTTCGATTTTAACGGCAACTCGTACTCTCGAATCTTGACCTACACAGCCAACTTCGAGGGCGGATCGTTTACTGGCGGCAATGACATCGCATTGTTCAACGCTGTGCCAGAACCTGGGCACGTTGTCTTTGGACTTTTGGGACTGGGGCTGCTCGCGTCACGACGACGTTCACGAGCTAAATGAATTGGAATTTCGAACAATTGATTCAATTTAGGTGTTGGAGGATTATTTGATGAGCTTGCGTCTCACCACGATTGTTTTGTGCGGGTTATTGTTAGGCTTAAGTGTTACCACTGGATTACACGCGCAATTGATTAACTCTGGACAAGTTTATGCTTACTCCGGCCAACAAGCTCCTGGGTTTGCGCCTGGCGTCACATTTACGAACAGCTTTTCCCAAGCGGTTTTTTTGGACGGGAACAATCGCGTTTACGTGGTCGGTGATGTCCAAGGTCCAGGAATAGTTACTGATAATGATCGTGGCCTTTTCTCAGGTACACCGCTATCCACGCTTGGATTGCTGGTAAAGGAAGAAGATTCGGTTCCTGGTGTCGCCAATGCGATCGTTAAGCGAACGCTTACAACATCGACGAATAACGGTATGCCAACAAGTTCGTACCAAACAACGGCCGGAAACCGTTTTTGGATGGGAATGTACTTTTCGGATGACGGTTCGAGCCTGTCGGGAATCACAACTGGAGTGAATGACGACGGATTGTTTACCGGCACCTATTCAAGCGGATTGAGCTTGGCAATGCGTCGCGGGCAAAGCCCGCGGGAACGGCTGGTGCGACTATCAGCACCTCTCTGGGATCGATCAGCACACAAAACGCTGCAATGAATTCGGCAGGCACGATGGCCGTCAAAGTCAACTTGACCGGCGGTGATGTGACTGGCGCAACCAACGACGAAGCAATCTACCGAATCTCCGGTGGAAATACGGTCTTGATCGCTCGAGACGGCAATGCGATTGGTTCAACGGGGTTCAATATTGGCGACTTGGGATTCAATGCCAAAATCAATTCGCTGGGTCAAATCGGTTACGACACGACCATTTCCGGGACTGGAATTACAACCGCTAATGACAGCGCTTGGTTGATCGACAATACGATTGTATTGCAAGAAGGCACCGCGGCATCAGGAACCGCAGGCGCAACCTTCAACACATTGAGTGTTTCGTCGAACGGTTTTGGCGCGAACGGATTTGTCGCGGCTGTAACGCTCGCTGGTGGCGATGCAACAACATCAAATGACCAAGCGATTTTCCGAGCTGGACTAAGTGGTGCGACGATGCTGGTTCGAGAGGGCGACGTTGCAGGTTCCACTGGAGGGAATTTTGGTGTCATCAACAATAGTTCGGTTATCGGAAACGATAACAATGGCGTCCTGTTTTTTGACTCCTTGACTGGCGGATCGATAACCACGGCCGACGACGCAAGCTACTGGTTTCACGATGGCTCCGGTTTGAACCTTGTGGCACGCGAAGGCGATTTGGCCCCTGGACTTTCAGGGAAACCTTTGGCTCGTTTTCGGCTGGTACGGGGCTGCTCAACAACATGAATGAAGCTGTTGTTCAATTGACGCTTGCCGGCTCCAGTGTAACCACTGCAAATGACAATTCGCTTTGGGCTTGGAATGCTAACCAAGGACTGACATTGATTGCGCGTGAAGGAGACCTGTTTGAAGTTGCACCAGGAGATTTCCGAACCATTTCGACTTGGATCACCCGCAACACTTCCGATGGTAGTGGTGCAACAATGGGCCTGAACGACAATGGTTCGGGAGCCATGTATCTGTTGTTTTCCGACGGAACGCGAGCGGCAGTCAGTTACAACATTTCTGCCGTCCCAGAGCCGACAACAGTCGCTGGAATCGGCCTTGGTCTGTTGGTATTGGCAATTCGACGTCGAAAGAGACAGTATTCAGATTCGGTGATTCACCACTTTCGACAACAATAGTCGATAGCGGATTGACACTTTTTCGACAACTCCCTCTTCGTTGGCTGTTACTATCGGTAGCAGCCAACGAACGAGTTTTTAGCTGCAAAATAATCGCATTCGATGCGCATACGACTTTTCGCGTTGGCGTACACTTGGTCCCGGACCTCCAAATCCCCCTTCCGTTGCCTGCATTACCTTATCCAGATTGCTAGAATCAAACGTGATTGGCAATCCGATCACGTGCTCAACGAATTCCCGTTTCAAATCCTGAAGGCGAAAGATTTGATATGAGATTGTCGAAACTCATTTCTATTACTTTTGTTCTGCTAACAATCCCTTTCGTTTGCGACAATAGTCTTGCAAATGAAGTGTCCGCGAAGTCACCGCCCAACATCGTCATTTTTTTCTGCGATGACTTGGGGTTCGGCGACATCGGTTGTTTTGGAAGCCCGATGATTCGTACTCCCAACCTGGACCGCATGGCGACCGAAGGGCAAAAGTGGACATCGTTTTACGTTGCCGCGCCCAATCTGTACTCCCAGCCGCGCGGGCCTGATGACAGGGCGCTATCCGATTCGAAACGGCATGACCAGTGCCAAACAAGGAGTCCTCAATCCAAATTCGGGAAGCGGCCTTCCGCCGTCGGAATTCACGATCGCCGAACTATTGAAGACCAAGGGTTATGCAACGGCGGCGATTGGCAAATGGCACCTTGGTCACTTGCCCGAGTTCCTGCCAATCAACCAAGGGTTTGATACCTATTATGGCGTTCCCTATTCCAACGACATGGATGGGACTCCAAAAGCGCGCGAGTATCATCAGCGTTCGCGAACGGAAGCCAACTTCCAACCTGAAATCGACTGGTGGAATATCCCTTTGATGCACGACCAGGAAATCATCGAGCGCCCCGCCGATCAACGAACCCTGTCGCAACGCTACGCCGACTTTGCGATTGATTTCATTCATGAACACAAAGAGTCGCCTTTTCTCGTCTACTGCGCATTCTCAATGCCACACATCCCATTGTTTGCGTCCGACGATTTCAAAGGCAAAAGCCCACGAGGTTTATATGGCGACGTCGTCGAGGAAATCGATTTTCACATCGGGCGAGTCATGGACGCGATCAAAGCTGATGGGCTCGACGACAATACAATTGTGATTTTCAGCTCCGACAATGGCCCTTGGTTGTCATTTGCGTTGCAAGGTGGTTCGGCAGGACCACTGAGAGCAGGGAAGGGGACCACGTTTGAAGGTGGCCAGCGCGTGCCGACCCTTTTTCGCTGGCCCGGAAGAATCTCTGCGGGTCTGACCGTTCATGAAATGGGCTCAACGCTGGATCTGATGGCGACGTTCGCAGCACTAACCAATGCGGAGTTGCCCGATGATCGCGTTCTCGATTCGTATGATTCACACCGGTTCTATTGGGCACGGGGCCAAGCCCGCGATCCGAGTTTTTCTATTGGACCGCGCTGAACTGCATGCGATTCGTTCTGGCCCGTGGAAGTTGCACATTCGACAGCGCGAACCGGTCAACTATTCCAAATGGTTCGATCTGGAACAACCTGACCTTTATCATTTGGAACATGATGTCGGCGAATTGCACGACGTGGCAGCAAAGAATCCGGATGTTGTCAAGGACTTGATGGAGCGACTCGAACAACATCGATCGTCGATTGAAAACGTAACCGATCAATTGGCGATACCGATCGTTCAACCTAAATAACAATTCAATTTGCGGTAATCGACCTAAGGCCTGCTCCTAGTATGGAATTTGCGGTAACTTCTTCGGCGCCGCACCAAGAGCGGCTTTATTCAAAATTTTTGAATTGATTGGTAAGGCAAGGCTAAAGCTTGAATTCCACACGCACTCAATCCCTGTTTTACCAATTCTCGATAATTTGCGATAATTGACCCACAAGCTGTTCGCCTGAACGCATCCACTGCGTCAAATCGGGTGACGGCAATCGGACATGAGATCATTTGTGCCAGGGAAGCAGGGCAGGCCGTTGGAAATTCAAAGTCACGTGCGTGAATTGGTCGAACGCTTGAATCAAGGCGAGACCAAAGCACTTTCAGAAATATGGAACATCTTTGGCGATCACATTCGTCGACGTGCGCGAACACGCCTGCGCGAATTCGGAATCGCCGGCAAAGCTGAGTCGATGGACATTTGCAACAATGTTTTGCTCGACATGGTCAAACAGGAATCCATTCGCATCCAGAATCCAAACGAAATACTGGCATACTTTTGTAAGGCGGTCGACAATCAAATCCGAACAATAGTTCGCGCGTTGCTAAGTGAGAAACGTGACATCCGCCGCGAAATCAATTTGGAGAATACTCAAGTCGGAATCGATTCGCCCGTTGATTCTCCGAGTGTTGGCTTGATTCAATCGGAGCTGATGGAAATGGTAGCAGGAGCATTGGGAGAACAAGGTGACGAGTTTGTGCGCATGTTTCTGGCAAACCACTCCTGGCAAGAAATAGCAGATCGATTTCGCTGCACTCCCGATTCAGCACGCATGAAGTGGAATCGCGCGGTCGTAAAAATTCGCAGCCAACTAACTCATCCAACCGGAGGCAATGACATTGGCTAATTCAGAAAGTCACATGCCACACAGCGAACCATTGTCACTTTTGCTCGATCAAATGGATGCCATTCGCGAACGAAACGAGGCGGCGTCGCTACAGAATCTCCCAGGCATCGAACGACTGCCCACGAACCGATTACTTGAACTTGCATGTCGAGACCTGCTTCGGAGTTGGAGGTCACCCATTCCCAAACGGGTCGAAGACTATGTCAGTATTTTCCCTCAATTGGGAGAGCCGGAGTTTTTGCTCGACTTGATCGACGCCGAAATATGTGCAATGGACATGCGGGGAACGGAAATCAATGAGCAGACGTTGATCGATCGTTTTCCCAGTCATGCCAACGCGATCCGGCAGATGATGGCGCTGCTTCAAGTTGAATCGGTGATGAATGAGCAAAAGTCGGTCAAGCAACGATTGGAACCCGTTTACGCTCCCCCATCGCCATTTCGTTTTTCGGGTACGCCGATCGTCTGTTCGCATTCGTATTCCGGAGATGCCGTTGATGGGTTGGAGAACAAAATCTGGCTTTCCCGCTTAACCCAAAACAAAAAATTCGATTGCAAACAATTTGACGGCAGCGTTGCGCTACTTAAACAAATTGCCCATCCGCGACTTCGCAAAATCATCGACATCAGGCCTGGGGAAGACGCCAACGATTTCTGGGTTGTCGCCGAACGACGATATGGAACACCGTTAGACCAACGAATCAATAACGCGCCCGGCACCCAAGAGTTGAAGTCCTGGTTGGAAGAAATGGCGACAGCCATTTTGGTTCTGGAATATGCAGAAATTCCACCTCATTCCATTCCTCTGGACGAAGTACTTGTGGACCACGAAGACCATCTGGTTGTCCCATCATGGTTTGGATTTCTGGCCGAACGTTGCACGCAATCCTGGTCTCAATCCTTTGCAAACTTTGTTCGCGACATTCAAACGACGCTTCCGCAGCATTCGCAATCGGAAAAATTGATCAAATCGGTTGAAAATTTAGTCAGCCAGGCAGCTTCAACTCATCCAATCGACGAGCAAATGGACTCAATTCTGTCAGGGTTGAATAGAATAGTTTAGAGTAGCTCAACGTCCGAAGCACAGTCATTTTTTGTATCGAGTTTCCTCAGCCAGCAAATGGCAACGATTGTTTGTCCCTACTGTCGACATGTGATGAAGCCCAAGACGTTGGTTGCTGGGCGGTTTAGGCCGACATGTCGTCAGTGCAAACAAATATTTGGAATGCATATACTAGAAGGCTTTGCCGACGATGCAGAGATTCTGGGATTTCCACTGGAGAGTGGCACTTCAACGACCGCAAGCGAATCCAACCAAACGCTATCGCCAACCTCCCGCAAGCCAACTCAACGCCCTGCGTCTTCGGAGCAAAATGAAACTCGGCTGGAAGGTAACGACGGCCACGACAATCGAACTCATGTTTCGGCATCGGACGAGTCGTCCACGACCGACGATTTTTCCGTCATTCAGGAACCGCTTCCCAATGATATCAATGGCTATCAGATCCTGGCCGAACTGGGACGTGGCGGCCTGGGAATCGTGTACCTGGCAAAGCAGGCTTCGTTGCAGCGAAAGGTTGCACTTAAAGTCATTCGCTCGGGGCTCACCGGAAACGCGATGGTCATTGCGCGTTTCATTCGCGAGGCTTATGCAGCAGCACAGCTTACTCATCACAATGTTGTTCAAATCTACGACCTTGGTTCGTCGGGCGACAAACATTACTTCAGCATGGAGTATGTTGATGGTAAAAGCCTAGCCGACGTGATCAAGTCACAAGGCGCACTCCCGGCGGAACAAGCGGCTGGGTACATCCTGCAAGCCGCACGTGGGTTGCAGTTCGCTCATAGCCAGGGAATGGTTCACCGCGACATCAAGCCTGCGAATCTGCTGCTCAGCTCGTCTGGGGTCGTCAAAGTCGGGGACTTGGGATTGGTGAAAGTCCCTGGAGAAGATCTGCCGATGGATCGCAGCACTCCCATTGAAACCAATCCAGAGTTGACCAGCTATGGCACAACTCTCGGAACAGCAAACTACATGGCACCGGAACAAGCGCGCGATGCGAGCGGCGTCGATCATCGCGCGGACATCTACGCATTGGGCTGTACGTTTTTTGCGTTGTTGGCTGGCGAGCCGCCATTCAAAGGGCACTCGATTGAAGAAGTCATGTCGCAGCATTCGGGGCCAGCTCGTTCTCAAAGCATGACGCGACTGGGTTCTGTTCCCAAACGACTGCGCGCAATCGTCAACAAAATGATGGCGAACGACGCCAGCGAACGTTATCAAAGTCTGGCGACAACGATTCGCGATCTGGAAGAGTTTTTGGGAATTCAGGGAGGCGCTGACTTTCATCCGCGGGAAGCCGAACTCACCGAACTTGAAACGGCCGTCAAAGCATATACTTCTGCCCCTTCCGTCATCATGCGACGTTGGTTGCCATTTGCCGTCTTCGGGGTGTTCGTCATCGCATTAGTATTAAGTCTGGTGCTGTATCCCGCGAGCTTCATGGCCCCTCTCGCGTTTGTTGCCGCCAGTGCGCTCATGTATGGGGTTCTGTCCGGAATTCACAATCGTTCTGAATGGATGTCGAAGGTTCGTGAGTTGATCTCGATCAATTTCTGGAGCTACCTGTTTCGAACAATCGCTGCTGGCGCATTGTTTGCAGGACTCGCGTGGCTGTTTGGACCGTTAGCATTTGCACTGACTGCTTTCGGACTCGTTGCCGGTGCGGTCGCTGGTTGGTCAGTCTTCCTGGTCAGTGACAAATCGCTGACATCGCAACGCGCTGAAGCCAAGGGACAAATTGAAAAACTACTTCGCAAACTCCGAATTCAGGGCGTTGAAGAAAAGGCTTTACGGTTGTTCGTTGCACGATTCTCGGGCGCAGACTGGGAAGAACTGTTTGAGGATCTCTTTGGCTATCAAGCAAAGAGAAGGGCGCGGAACGACCTTGCGCGTTTGGGTCATAGCGAGCGATTGCGTCAATTTCGCCCTTGGCTGGATCGCTTCATCGAACGCGTTGACCAACGACTGATTTCAACCAAACGAACGCTCGACATCAGTAAATTGAAAAAGGTTGAACAGGCCGCTTTGCGCCAACAAGGTTTGTCGGCAGCAGACGCCTCGTATCAGGCCGACCAGATTGCCGATGCGATGGTGAGCGAGGCGACTGAAAACAAGATGAAGTCGTTGTACTCGCCAATGATCTTGCCGAATGTTGATCCCAAGATCGTCGCTGAACAAAAACGAATACGTCAAAAAAGGCTGATCGAAGATGCTCGAGCCGGGAGACTCCAACAACGTGTCAAAAGCTGGCAACGACGACTCTCGGGCATTGTTGGGCCGACCTCTCGGCTCTTTTTGGCGTTCGCGCTATTGCTGTGTTTTGGATACTGGGTTCAACTCCACCTGGACCTCGCCAAAATATCCAGCAGCGACGCCACCAACGCTGCCACCTCTTTGTTTGACGACGGTGGCGAAGGGGCAGGGAACTTGATTCGCATGCTTGGCTTCGGAAGACTGCGGCAATCAACGACAACGCTCCACTGGCCATTGGTTGGAAGATTATTGAGTGGATTTGGAGTGGGCATCGCTGGTGGAGTACTTCTTCTTACGACTTGGGTTCGCGGCTGGAAATCTGGAATTTTACTGGTTGTGAGCGCACTCGTGTTTATCGCCGGGCCGCATATCGGCTTGGCATTGGGTGCGAACGAAACGGTCATGTACCAAGGAGTTTATGTGTTTGCCGGCCTGATCGCATTGTCGTCTTTGTTTTTTCGCGAATAGTGCCAAGTGGTGATCTGCCTTTTATAGTACTGGGCATTGACCTACGTTTGCTCATGGAATTCGGGACTTGGATACCGTGCCCTCGGCTTTGCGTGGGCATGCTCTCAGATGTTCTGCACAAGTTCCCATTCGACGCGAACATTGCAATCCGCCGCGTTCTCACGAGCTAACCATTCTTCTATCTCAAATTCGTTTGGATTGAATGTATCCGCGAAAATTCACCCGTTCAACCCCAGCCCCCTTCTCCTCCGCAAGGCCGCTAGAAGGGTGCCAGGATTCGTGGTGAGTGTGATTCACATCGATTAAAAGCGTCGTGTTTCGATTTGGAGTTGCCGCTCCCAATATTCCGCGACGAGGTTCGGGGCTGACAAAAGGGCGCTTGCTCTCCATCGCCCGTCAGCGTCGACCTCGGCAAGGTGCAAACGGGCCAACTTCCCAAGTGCATCGTGAATGTCGAATACCACTTTCTGACTTGTGATCTCTTTAAGCAATCTCAACGCTTTGGCCTTCAACTCGGGTTCCGCCAATGGTAAACCCGATTTCAGAAGGACGCCATAAACCAAAATCGTTTCGCAGATTTCTTGTTCCTCTGCCTCTTTGAACAATCGATAAATCGCCCCAAGGTTGTTGTCGAGGTTTTTCAAATAAAGGTTTTGCGTCAGCCCCAACTGATATTTGTCGCGGGTACTCCAGTAACTGAAAATCGAACGCGTGATGTAACCGATTAACAGCGCGATCAACAGCAGCCAATTCCAAAGTGCAGTCATCGTGGCCAACGTCACCAACATTACGCCCTTGACGATTTTGTAGATCGTCAGTGCAGCGCCTGAAATGGTCGGGAACAGAATCTTGCCGCGGTCAAACAGACTTAGTCGAACGGTCGACCCAGGCAGCAACACCTCCAGATCCGTTTCGGGAATGTTCTTGAACATCTTCAGATAGACGGTGTTTGGTCTGAAGGTATTTTTCAGCCGGCTTTCATCTTTGACGCGAAAGGCGATTACCAAACGATGAAACTCGGGCTGCTCAATCGTTTCTTCGCGAAAGAACTTCTGCCACAGTCGCCGCTTCTTTTTGACGAGACGATAACCACGTGCAAACACCAACAAGTTTTCAAACAGTTCAAAATCGACGTCGAGTTGCACGCCCCACTGACAGCCAATTCTCACCGCCTCAGCCAAATCTTCCGAAGTCAATCGATGGTAGTGAGCCGTGTACAGAACACTTGAGATTCGATCAAGGAGATTTTCGGCGTCGGCACCGTTGTCAGCCGTGTCATTGGAATCAGCTGATTCCGTTTCGTCATCTGGATCGAGCGACCCGTACAATTTTTCGACGCGAAGTAAATTGTGGAGATGTTCGATGTGAAAAATTGCGGTCAGTCGATCGCAAAGTTTTTCGAACGTTCTGTCATCCGTTGTGGACAACTCCAACCACTGTTTAACCCGTTCAATGAGCGCTGTGTGGCGCAGAGGGATGAAATTCTCGCCTTCGCGCTCGAAGGGTTGCAGCGGGTTTTTGGCAACGTCGTGTCGAATCAAATTCCAGGTCAGTCCTAATTTCTGTGTTCAAACCATCATTCAATATCGTATTCGATATCGGGGCGATGTTCTTGGGGCCACGCGCACCTCCAACTCGAATTGGCGATCCAATCTGAAAGGGGTTTCTGGAATCTGCGCATGAAAAAACCGCAACCGATTTGAATGTTGCGGTCTTAACTTGTTCGTTTTTTTGCAAGGACTTTATGCAAAGCCGCTTGATGCAAAGTCGCCCAATCAGCCTATTCTTCGTCAGCAGCTGGAACTACGACACGAGACATGTAGTAGCCACATTTTGGGCAAACCACATGCGTTGGTAGCGATGTGCTGCATTTTGGGCAAACGGTCAAATTTTTCGGCTTCAGACCATCGTGTGCACGACGCTTGCCAGTACGAGAATTGGATTGTTTACGCTTTGGAACTGCCATGGCAGAGGACCTTGTTCAGACTATCTGTCAGCTTCAGAAAACGCGAGATTCTAGCAGTTTTTCAAGGCGACACAACGGGTAAACTGGCGTAATCTGTGCGAATCTACACGTTTTTGGCCTGTTTGAGCGTTCGAAATCTCTCCTTGATTCAGTATCCCCATGCCTCCGTAAATAACGGCAGCCGATCGACTGCCGACAAACTTCTTGAAAACGGAAAATTCTACGGAATCGTCAAAGTTTCACAGTTCAGGAGTCGATGTTCAAGTTAGATGTTTCGTGCTCAAAGCCGTTGGCGCTTTGCTTATGCGACATCTGGGGGGTTCGATTTCGCGATTGGATACACGACTTTTCGGTCGCGGTTATCAAGAGTTGGCTTGCTGCGAGCCAACCGTTTGTCGAACGTCAGCAGGATATGGAAATCCAATGACCTGTAAACCCTCGAAACATTTTGTTTGGTTGCTCGGTGCCGCGTTTTTCTTGACCGGCTGTTTCCCGACGCAACCCATGTACCTCCGAGATAACGGGGGCGCCGATCTTTCCTACTATCTCGATCAGGCCACTGCAATCGAATACCCGGACGTAGAGACAACCCGTCTGGCTGAGGTTTCCGAAACGCACGCTCCTATCACTGTCGTCGATCCAGAATTCACTTCGTTTTACGATTTGACACTGGAAGAAGTGGTTGGGATTTCACTGCAGAACAGCAAAGTCCTTCGCGGTTATGGCACTCCGACTCTGCAAGGGACGCGAGTCAGTCCAGGAATCGACGATTTGACGACCGGCATTCAAGGTGCTGGAACGATGTACAATGTCGGTATCCGTGAATCGGAACCAGGATTTTTGGGAATCCCCGGTCAACAGGCGACGCCAGGAACTCTGTCCACGAACACTGGAGTCGATGGCAATCAAGGTGTCGAGGCAGCCCTTGCCGACTTCGACGCGCAATACAGTTCGAGCTTGTTCTGGGCCAATTCAGACGAACCACGAAACACAGTCGCTCCGTTTGACCGAACCGCCTTCCGTCAAAATCAGGTTACTTTCCAAAATGAACTGTCCAAGAAGACAGCCGAAGGCACATTGTTGTTCCTGCGAAATTCGAACGTCTACACCGCTAACAACATTCCGTTGGCGAGTGATCCCAACGTAAACGGATTCCAACTTTTGCCGGCTTGGTGGCGTACATCGTTGGAAGTTGAATTCCGTCAGCCGCTGATGCGAGGACGTGGTGCGTTCATCAATCGACTGCCGATCTTGATCTCTCGAATTGGCACGGATCAGGAAATTGCAAACCTGGAGGCACAACTTCAAAATTTCGTCACCAACGTCGAGATTCGCTACTGGGACCTGCAATGTGCCTATCGAAATCTTGAGGCATCCAAGACCGGACGTGACGCGGCACTGGAAACATGGCGGATCGTTGAGAGTCAATTTGAAGAAAAAGCTGACGTCAACATCCAGCAGTTGTCACAAGCCAAAGAGCAATATCACTTCTTCAACGAACAAGTCATCGACGCCTACAACACATTGTTGACGGCTGAAAGCGATCTGCGTTTTCTGATGGGAATCGCTCAGACTGACGGACAGATCATCCGCCCCATCGATGAACCCGTGATCGCTCCGGTTGAATTTGACTGGTGCTCGATCCTGGACGAAGCGTTGGTCTATCGCCCAGAACTGCGTCAACAGCTGAACGAAGTCAAGAAGAAAGAGCTCGCATTGCAATATGCAAAGAACGCGGTGCTACCGGTTGTTAACGTCACTGGCCTGTACCGATTCCTGGGTCTCGGCGACCAGTTGGTCAACTATGGCGACAACGTGCCGAACTTTCCAGCGGAAGGCAGTGGTGCCTTCAACGAACTTTGGGAAAGTCACTTCCAGGAATTTCAACTTGGTCTCGACTACCGCACATCGATCGGCCTTCGACGAGAGCTCGCGAATGTCACAAACGCTCAAATCAAGTTGGCTCGTGAGCGAGCACGAATTGAAGATCTGGAGCTCGACATCACTCGTCAGTTGAGTGGATCGGTTCGAGCTTTGGCAGCCAATCGCATCCTGCTCCAGGAAGCGTTCAATCGATGGGTCGCGACCTCAAAAGAACGAGACCACTTCGAGGACCTTGCTGCCGAAGGCGTCGAAACACTTGACGTCGCTCTCGATGCACAACGCCGATTGGCTCAGGCAGAAGTTGCCTTCTACACAGCCTTGTGTGAATACAACAAAAATATCGCCTTGCTGCATCGTCGCAAGGGAACGATCCTGGCTTACAACGGTGTTCAATTCGGCGAAGGTCCATGGGCTGGCAAAGCCTACCATGACGCTCAGGAGTTGGCACGAAAACGATCGGCTAGTCGCCAGGTTAATTACGGATGGACTCGACCTGGTGTTATCAGCCAAGGGCCAATTGGTGCTCCGATCAATTCAGATTGCATCGATGGCAACTGTGCCCCGACTGAAACTGTGACTCCTGGTTTCGATGCTCCCTACTACGATCAAGAAATGCCTGCGGATCAAGAGTGGATCGATGATCTGTTGCCACAGGAGCAGCCCTACATTCCGCTTTCGTCCATGCAGGACCAAAGAACGCCAATGGCCCAACAACCAGCAGCGATCGTTGACACGCAGATTCAAGCCACCAGTTACACGACGGGTGACGAAGCTCGCTCGGCAAGAGCGACTTACATGAGTTCGCTCAACCAAGGCACCGCGAATTTGAGCGTTCCCAAACGCGATTTGGCGACTGCTCAACCTGCCCCACAAAAACCAAGAATGACGTCGACAGATTTAAACAACGTCGACTGGGCAAAATTTGGATTGACTCGACCAGACTCCAATGATGGCCATATTGATGCACGCATCAATACCACCAACGGCAACCAATAGTTGATAAATTCCAAATGCCATCCAACGCACAGCACAACGGATATTGCTCCGAAGGACGATTGACATGAAACGTTTAGGGTTATGGATATTAGGTGGCTTCGCGGCCACAACGTTGACGGGATGTGCACTTTGCTGTTCACCTTACCTCGACGACTATCCCACCTACGGTGGACGCGTTCAGCGAATTGATCAGGAATACGGACGTGTCGGCTCGGTTTTCTCCGATCCCAACATGGCAGGCGGCGGACCGTCCGCGGACTCCAATCTGGAAAACTATGTTCGCGATCCACAACGAAACACTCCGGAACTGTTGGATTCTCCATCGGGCAATAATGAATCCGAGGAGCTCCCACGACCGATTCTGGGTGGCGACGACAGTGAGCTTCCTCCGCCTGAAGAAGATTCCACGACTCGCAACATGCATCGCGGCAATATCATGCGTGGCCCCAACGCCATCATAGGTTCACAGCAACGCCGAAGCCTTTCACAAGAGAATTTTCGGTAGGTAACAATCGATAACAATCCGCATCACCAATGGGGCTTTCAATCGCAGCACGAAGGCCCAAAGAGTTGCTGATGCGTTGTATTGGGGGGTAAGCCACAGGCGACATGCCTGTGGCTTTTTTTGTTACCACTTTCAAACGAGCAATTGGTCCTTTCGGGAACACCGCTGCTTTCGCCAAATTGAAATATCGAGAAGTCGCGAGTTGGAGGTAGGCCGGAACAAGGAGGCTTTGCGACGATGTTCCGGCAATTTGTATTTTTTCGGCCTTCGCGATGGCACGGCGATGTGTGTCAAGCGAAAAACCGAACATCGGTCGAAATGCGTTTGCGTCGGTTGAAATCACATCGGTTTAACACAAACCTGGCTCCCTTCTCCCCGAGGGAGAAGCGCTGGGGATGAGGGTTTTAAACACCGGCTTTTAACTTTCAGATCTGCACTCAAACACGCTAGGATTTGTACTCACTGTCAAACCAGCAAGAGGTTGGTTGCCGGAGCGGCGTCGCAAAGCCTCCTTGATCCGGCCTGCGCAGTAGAACGGCACTACGAAATGCCGCCCCATAGTAGCGTTCAGAGAAAAAGTTGACTCAAAAACCGTCAGTCACGTAGACTAAGTCCTATCCCAAAAGCAGCATCACGACTTACTGAAACAAAACGTTATGCCGCGTTAACACTCCGCAAAGTTTGAAAAGGAATTCCGATATGAAATTGACGCATACTTTCTTTGTTTTAATGTTGTTTCTTTCCTCTAACGCCTACTGTCAGGATTTTGAAACCGACTCGTCTGCCACGAAACAAAGCGTGACCAACTCATTGAATCTTCGCCTGCAGACGATGCAGATCGCATTGAGTGAAATCGAAAATTTCAAGTCGGATCTAGAACTGGTTGATTCACAACGTCAGAGCCTTGAATCGCTATCGATGGACTACGTACAAATGGTCGAAAGCCTTATGAAACTGGAAAAAGAAAACGCAGAATCGGATGAAGCAATTGAATTGTGTTTGCGAAAAATGGAAGGGTTTGAGGACAGGCTGTCCAACGAAATTCTTTTGCCTCACCAAAATTCTGAACTTCGCAAAATGGTTTTTGCCAAACTTGTTAGTGAAAACGACGATGATTGGTTTGAAACATTGACAATTTACTATCCTGCTGAATTTCAACTGACGGAAAGACAGAAACAAAAGATGAAAAAAATCAAATCATCGACCTCGGAACAAATCGAAAAGGCCAAAAGGGAATTCGACGAAAAACTGAAAGATATCCGTGAAGCCGCTAAAGCCGAAATTCAGGATGTCTTAACTCCAAAACAATCGGAGATTTTGGCTGAACTTTCGGGACATGCAAATCGATAATCGTCGAGGTGCAACCAGAAGTTGATCGACTTCTCGCAACGGCATCCGCGCGGCGAGGACCAAAAAACCGAACATCAGTCGAAATGCGTTAGCGTCGGTTGAAATTTGCAACGGTTTAACACAAACCTGGCTCCCTTCTCCCCGAGGGAGAAGGGCTGGGGATGAGGGTTTTAAACGCCGGCTTTTAACTTTCAAATCTGCACTCAATCACGCTAGGATTTTTGCTCACTGTCAAACGACCAAGAGGTTGATTGCCGGAGCGGCGTCGCAAAGCCTCCTTGATCCGGCCTACGCAGGAGAACGGCCTGCTTCAGATTTCCTTCGCGCTCTTCGTGAACCACAGGCAACAAGCTTGTGGCTCGTCAGTGTACATCGCTTGCCGGACAACATTTATTAGCTTGTCTTTCGCCAAAGCCAATCGCCCAAGCGTTGCACGAGTTCTCTCGCTGAATCCTCAGTAAACATCGGCCCTTTGGATAGATTCAACGTTTCACCACTTTTTGTGTTGGCATAGACGCAGTAGCTGGTGCCCGTAGTGGTGGTCGCTCCCCCAACCGATACCTCGTCGATTTCGAACCCAGTGATATTTTGCATTTCGATACAACGAGAATCTGTAAAGGGCGAGATCCATCGACGACAACTGACACAAAGCGTGCCATCATGACGATCGCCAATAATGCGAACTGACTGTAGAAAATAAATACAGGTCATGCCTCCCATGACCAGCGCTAATCCCAGGACTACTCCACTCCAAACTCCACCGCTTCCGGAGTTAAACTGAAAGGGAATCTTTCGATCCAATGCGTCGTTGATCTCTGCGGCCAAGAGTTCTTTCGCATCGCCATCCAATGTGGACAGAGGCACGGCGAATTTTTGGTCTTTGGTATGAATCGTCAGCTCCAAAATTCGCCCGCCAGCCATCTCGTAAATTTCGGTCGATGCGTTTCGGATATCGGCACTATTCAGTTCTTTGCGTTCTTCCCAAAACTGACCAAAAAACGCCTTTCGATAGACAAACTCGTCTTCGTCCAATTTGAGATCGACAACGAACCCCAATAACCAAATCACGAGCGGCCCCAGGGCGAAGAACAACAATCCAAACACGACAACGGCCCACCATGCGGTTGGAACGAGGCCGATCACAATGCGATTTGGCGTGTTCTCGGATAAGTGAATTTTCATCTCACTTCCCCTTGAACCGAAACGTGTGCACCCCAGCCGCTACTCGTTTTTGGAAGTAAACACTAAACGTCGAATCGTGGCGCCGTCCCATTTCCCAGAAATCGATCCATAGTCTGGGCCCGTCAAATCGGGTTCATCAGTCGCGATTTCCCAAGCATCCTGATCAAACTGCATTTCAACAACGCCACTATCGGGAGACGTCAAACTCGCAACACCTGGATGGCTCAAATCGACGTCGCACGGTGTCATGAAACCTGCTGTACTGCAAATCGTGAATCAATTTGATCGCTTGCCTCAAGTACAAAGTCGTCAACCAAGGTCACCTCATTTTGCTCTCGCTCGACAGATAACGAACGTTGCAGCCGCTGATACCTGCCTTCGCTGGATATGCAGCGTTCAACTCAAGCGTGACTGCCGGAATGTCGGAGTCCTTTGAAACATCGACCACGCTCGCTCGATAGCGTGCCCCCTCTCGCTGCGTTTGCCCTTGAACAATCGGTACGTTGTGATGATCCGATCGTGTGTACCACAATGAGTAGCGTTTCGAAGAAAACGTTCGCGATGTGTATGTCCCGCTACCAACATCGATGATAAAGGGCTTTCCTTGCCAATAAACTAAAACATCTCCAATGTCGTTGTGATTATGACTTTCGCCGTTGTTCCCGCCTCGCAACGAAGCAAACAAACCGTTTTCAGTCCTGACCGTGAACAACTGGATGTCGGCCAGCCAATCAACTGTCGGTGCAGAGCGCTCAACAACAAATTCAGAGGCGGCTGCGTAAGTAAACAAATTCTGAATTTTTCTGCCCCGCTCGAACCCAGAGGGCAGGGCGGCTTCACCGCTTCTTTGAACTGCCCAAGCGCCGAAACTCATCAATTCATCGCTACCCATACGCCTCCCAATCCGAAACAACAAATTTCCGTCCCAACTGATTTGCGGCGAAGCATCCGAAAAATTGATGGCATAGCGTTCCGAAATGCACATCCTCATTGGAAACAGCAACATGCCTTGAATGACAGGTTCATCGAAGATTGCGGACGAATGGTTGGTGGCCAACTCCAACGTTTCCAAAAAATCGAACACGCATCCGCCTGCCGCGAACCAATACGAGGGGCCCTCATCGCATCCTCCTTCAGGCCCAAGTCCGTTGATGTACAAATCGATATTCTCGATTGCTCGATTGACCATTGCTTCGCGCTGTTGAAGATCGTCCTCCAGCAACAGAATGCACCAGAGCCAATTGGACATGATCCAAGGGTTCCAATTATTTACGGGGCCGTCCTTTCTCAAATAGAAATACCAAACGGAATCGTTCATCATGGGATCGAAAATTCGCCGGCGGACTTCATCGCGTATTCGCTTGCGAATCATCGGACTGATGCTGTCCAATTCTTTGCCAACGAAATAATCGGCAAAACAAAGTACCGTTGCCGTTTCTGCCGCGAACAAGTCGACTTGCGGGTTTTCAACGTCGGGCAAATCAGAATTTCGCACATGAGCTGGAACGCCCCAAAAACTCTCCTCGCAGATGGACCAGACACCGTTGAAGATCGCTTCATTGAAACGTCCTTCACGTTGCACGGCTTCGGCCAAAACCAGTTCCAACAGCGCCTGACGTTTGGGATAAGAAATTGACGAATGTCGTTTGCGATCTCCCGAGCGAACATAGTCCATGTTGACGGATGCCGGTATCGCTTGAAACTCAAAGTTCAAGGCCTCGTCACCTGCCGCCACGATTCGCGCACGAATCGAATCCGATAATTGAGATTCCCACTCGGATTTGGAAATTGGAAACGGCTTAAAGTCAGCGCGGTTTACCAAATTCTCAGCAATCAAACTCGGTGGAAAATTTCGTTGAACCAGGTTTCGATGTTCATTCCCGGCATTCGAAGTTTGCGCCGAAGCAATTTGCCCAATCAAACAACACAGCAGTCCGAAAAACGATTGTCGCAACATGATTCTCCCCTTTGCCAATTAGCAAGTGTCAACTGGAACCATGTTAATCATTTTTCATCGTCATTGCTCTTGAGCGATGAAAGCAATCGTTATTGAGTGCCGTTGATGTTACGATTATTTTCGGCGCAACACGTAGACTACGTCCTCAGTAGCGGAATCGACCTCGATTGGGAATTCGATATCGTAGGTAAAGTCATAGGTGGCTTCCATTTCCCAACACTCGCTGTCGCGCACCAGCTCTTCGAACTGCACATCGGTGTAGGACCTCATTTGCAATTCATCTTCGATTCGAAATTTGCGTTCCGGCGTACTAATGTCAAAACGAATCCCAAATCGCTCCAGTCTACGTTCAGGATTCCGTTCAACGGTCCACATAAACGTATCAACGCTGATAGAATCTTCTGCAGCAAACCATTCTTCTTCATCAAGTGGTTCAATGGTAGTTGGCGTTAAATTGATTCCAACCAAGTAGATTCCATTGGGAACGATGGCATTGGCCATGCATCTGAGGTGGGCAACAGCCTGATCGTGTTCGCGTAAATGCCTGAAACTGTTGATCGTGTTGAAGGCCAGTTCGTAGGGCTCGTCCGAAATGACAAACTGAGACATGTCTCCCACAAACGCTCGCGAGTCATAACCGAGCTCTTCGAAGCGAGAATTGCAAAACGCAACGGCCTTGGGATTCAAATCCACGCCGCTGACCTCGAACCCCAATTCGGCAAGTCTGGTGATCAATCGCCCAGTGCCACAAGCTGGCTCGAATAGCCGACGAGCTTTGCTATCTAAATAAATTGCATTGATTTCCTGAATGAATTCCAGCTCAGCATCGCAGTCCGACCCAAACACCAAATCGTAGTACTCGGGGTGGTCGTAAATGCTGGCTTCAATGACTTCCATGCGGATATCTTCTTTCACAAATCGACCTGATTCAGTAAACGAATTTATTCGACTCAAAACAACAGATTCTGCTTTCAAGAATGAACTTGCGCTGAATGCGAATATCCAATTCCGACATAACGCAATTCATGGCATGCATCGCTGTTTGAGTTGACGACAGGATTCTATAGGACATCGTATAGGTTTCAATCGCCTCAATGCTGCGACTCATCGCGGCTGCACAAAAAGTTGTGATCAATCTCGCAAGTAGCTTCGAATTCCTCATGCACATTGGCAAAAACGGACCCAAGAAAGAATGCACATCAAAAAACTCATGGAAATTTCGAGCAGTCAATTGGCTCTCACATTTCTAGTTGATTTTTCAACCAAGCACGCGCGAACGTCCAATGACGCTCTGCCGTAGCGGTTGAAATTCCAAGATGTTCGGCAGTCTGTTTGTTAGTATAGCCACCAAAGAATCGCATTGTTACTACGTTTGCCTTTAGCGGATCCAACTCCCGCAATTGTGACAAGGCGTCGTTTAAAGCGACTAGTTCAGTATCTTCGGAAACCGAAGGCTCACTTTCAGAAAACTCTAATACTGGTTTGCCTTCTCCGCGTTTCAATCGTAATCGAGCGCGAGCCGAATCAACGAGTATGCGCCGCATCGCTTCAGACGACGCGGCGAAAAAATGCCCACAACTTTTCCAATCAAGTTTGGACTGTGTACCTACTAGTTTGATCCAAACTTCATGCACTAAGGCTGTGGACTGCAGAGTATGATTCCATCGCTCTTTCCGCAAATGGATTTGGGCAAGAATTTTCAACTGGCCGTAAACTTGTTCGAATAACTCAATGCTGGCGGCAGCGTCTCCTAACCGTGCCTTTTCAAGGAGTTGGACGAAATGCTGTTCTGCGGTTGTCTGAAGCAGTCTGGGGTTTGGCACATCCACGGGTATCCCCTGTCACTTTAGCGGCCGTTTACAATATCAAGCAAACGCTGAGCAACCAATTTATCCGACTCGTTGGCTAGAAGCAGCGATTCTCGCAAAACAGATTCAGCCTCATTTCGCTTGTTTTGATCTAGCAGACAACCTGCCAGCAAATTGAGGGCTTGAGCGACGTGATAGTCTTCGTTTCCAAATTCTCGACGGTATTCCTGCACCAGATTTCGGTAGAAGATATCTTTGAGTTGAGAAACGTCGATAGACGGGGTCACAAAGTGACTGACCGCTTCCGCTGAATTGAGATCAACGCGACCAACTTCTCCTCAACGATTACTGCGTCTCCATCGATTTTGTGAACTGTTGTTTCGAATCCAAACGCTCCAGATCCGACAGCTAGACCATTGACTTGGTTGTTGAACCTTTCCATTTCGTTGAAAACACTTTTGACCGGCTGAAGTGATGATTCCAGTAGTTTTTCTTGAGATAACTCAAACAGCTCCTGCCGGCTAATCCTGGTTGGAAAAATCAGCTCGACACTTCCAAAAGCATCTTGAGGTTGTTTTTCGAGCATGTCGTCAATTGCAGTGGGAGCGACATGCAACATGCCTTTTTTGTTAAATTCCCGCATTTGCAATTGCATAAGTTCAACGTCAAAATGTGCAATAGCGAGTGAAACCGCCGAGGAATACTGCCGACTTTCTTTAAGGCTATTCAGCTCGAAAACCGTATTTTTTAATTCATTGTTTGCTCGCCCCCAATTCTCGACTTGCATCAAGTTCGCGTAGCCAAGTAACCCGAAACGATCGAAAACAGGGTCAAGATTGTTGTCGAAACCACAGTCGCAGTAATTAGAGTTCGATGTCGCCGAAAAACTTGCGATAAATGTACGTTCTGGAAGGAGGGGCGGCTCACTCGGTTCACCTTCCAAAGTTTTCGACATCGATGCCAAATCACCGACTGATGCATACCGATGTTGCCGATCCGGTGACAAGGCTTTCATGGCAATCCAGTCCAACTCTCCTCGTACCGAAAATGGATTGCCCGGTCGATTGCGTGAATGAATCTGCCGCAGGTCACGCGTTATTGCGGCCGACAATTTGGTATCACGTGAAATCCTCAGTGAGGGTGTTTCGAATTCTGCTTCGCGGATGGTTTCAACTAATGCGATGGGATTAAGTTGCTTTAACGCCGTTGGATCCAACGGCGTTGTGCCCGTGATTAGTTCATAGAGAATTGCTCCCAGTGAATAAACATCGGTCCTAGTATCGGCGTCCAAGCCATTCATGGCCGCCTGTTCCGGGCTCATGTACTGGGGCGTTCCTACCATGGCACCATAACGCGTGAACAACGTCTTATCGGTCAGCAGTTGCTGACCAATTGCTTTTGCAATTCCAAAGTCAATGACTTTCGGAAATGGCTTGCCATCGACCATTGTGACAACAATGTTTGACGGTTTGAGATCTCGATGATGATTCCCTTTTGAGTGCATATGTTGGACTGCTTTGCATACGTCGATAAACAGCCAGGAGCCGCGCTTCAAGTGAAAGTTTTGACGTTATCACGAAATCCGTAAGTGGCTCGCCCCGCACCAATTCCATGACAAAGAACGGCCGTCCGGGTTGTGGTCATACCTGCGTCTAGAACCTTGGTAATGTTTGGGTGGTCGAACATCGCAAGTGCTTGACGCTCCGCCTCAAAACGGGCAATTACCTGCCGGGTATCCATTCCCAGCTTGATCACTTTCAATGCAACCTTTCGTCGTACGTCTTCAATTTGTTCAGCCATGAAGACGCGGCCCATCCCACCCTCGCCAATCAATTGCAAGAGACGGTATTTTCCAATCACATCACCTTCGATTCCAAGATGTCGGCGATTTCGGTATCAATCTCGCCAAACTCCAGATTTCGATTGAGAACAAATCTCCCATCCGAGGTTGATTCATGCGACTTCAAAAGCGAGAGGATCTGATCACGAAGTGACAACCGTTCCGCAACATTGATTGACAAAATCGATTCGTTTGTTGCTTGGCAACAACAAGGATTCGTGAAAAATCTTTTCAATTCTTTCCAGGGAAGGACTCATGTTCATCACTCGATCATTCTCGTCTTCCAATCAACCTATACGTCAAGGTAATGCTTTCGCTAAATCGCACATCCGATTTGGAAAAAACGGCCCCGCTAACTTTGCGGGGCCATGGGCGCGTGATAAAACAAAGTCATTAGTTTCAACTATTCGTCAAACTTGTTTGAAAGCGTCTGGACAACTCGCGAGACTCTTCGTCCGTTAGTTCCAGCAACTCTGACAACTTGGAAACCAATTCGGCGCCATGCAGGTTACTGGCGACGTGGTTACCTTCCTTGTCAATCAATAGAGTGGTTGGAAACATCTGAATATTGAACTTGCCACAGATATTGGTCTCACCGTCGACGATGTTGGTCCATGGCAGTGGTTTTTTCTCCAGAAATCCTTTCAGCGTTTCAGCATCGTCTTGTGCAATTCCAACGATTTCAAAATCCTTTCCTTTGAGGGCATCAACCAACTTCTTCAAATTTGGAAATTCCATGATGCAACCTTTGCACCATGTTCCCCAAAAGTCAACCAAAACAACTTTTCCGCGATAATCCGAAAGTTCACCGATTTTCCGTCAACCGTTTCGCCTTCAAGGACGGGTCCTCAATTGTTGGCAGATCCATTCCGTTTTGAACCGAGTCGGGATCAATGTCGACATGATCGACCTTCCAAGCTCCGTCATCCTTCACCAATTTGGCAAGGAACTTAGGAGGCCCATCATACTACCGCCCATCATCACAACCTCATCGGAATCAATAGGGTTGCCATTCTGATCTCTAATTTCGACCCCAAGAGGCAATTCTGGGGCTTGCTTCGCCATCAGACCCGCCCATCATGACTTGTGGACCAGGCAAATTAGCTTCCAATGTCAAAATAATTTCCTGATCTTTTTGAACGCGCCGACTACTTTTCATTGAAAGGCGAGAGCTCTATCATTTCCATGAAGCCGCCGGGACCACCTTGTGAAGGCTTTCGCTTTCGCGCGTCCAGCTTCTGCAAAATTCAATCCGCAATTCATCAGTCTTCAATTTGCTTAAGAAGGCTGATCTAATTTCATCCGATTTACCACGCAAGGAACCATCTGCAGCATCGTCTTGCAATTTAGCGGTGTCAATTCCATATTCGTCGAGCACTTTTTTAACACCGGGTGAGTCCATTCCCATCATCGATGCGTTAATCGCCTGAAAAGTTGCTTCCATCAACCGCTGTGAGACATACTGATCCCAACAGGCTTTCGTCATTGACTTTTGCAATTCGGGGTAATCTGATTGCTCGGCAGTGGAGGCAATTCGCATCGCCTCATTGGCTGCCCGGATATCATCGCTTTCGTCAGCGTCCGCTTGTTTTGATCCCGCTTGGTCTTGAATGATTCCAAAACACTTAGGCTCACCGGTGACGACGCCAGCAAGCAAGGCCAGCATCAATGCTGATTTCTGAATGGGTTGAAATTTGAAGGCACGATTGATTTTCTCCATGGAGTTCACTGTTTCGGCGTTGCCAACGCTTTGCCGGGTAATGGAGATCGCGATATCAATTCCTAAAATCCATCACCAAAACCGTGTTTTTAAGAAAAATTTCTGAAACATCTGAAGCTTGTGATTTGCCAGTCAGGCTTTACCAATTCCAGTCTTTTGGGCATTTCAGTCGCGTTTCTTGGAGTCGTTTGCATCAGTGTTGGTCGATTCGTCGTCAAAAATCATCAGTTCGTTGAGGTGTACACCAGAGTTGCCGCGATGTCGAGCATGTTCACGCGTATGTAACGAGCCGATACTGGGTCGAAATTGAACTCATTGCAATCGGAACCGACGGTTCAACGTTTAACCGCCTATCAACGACTTCATGCGAAAGTGATCTTTCCTTCAAAGCTGCACCCCAAACGTGCCAAGTAAATTTTGAATCTTCAATTGACAATTCTAAATATCTGAGTCAAACCAATCGGTTCATGAGTTTCTGGCTTACTTTTTAAACCAATCAAATCATGTACAGTAAAACAGCCCCAAAATCAGTTTTTTATCGAGTCCCAATACAAATCCCGGTTGTCGCCGGTATCAAGATCAAAGACAATCAAGTCACATAATTGGATTACCTTGGCCTGAACTTCCGCAGGAGTAAGTTGATGACCGTAAAAAGCCGTCGTCGGAACAAAAAAAGTCGCTCATCCGAAGTCCATTACGAATCACTTGAGACGCGACGAGTCCTGGCACAAATGCTTCCAGACATGTTTGCGTGGGCCAGCGAGTCACGGGGCTACCTCTATGACTATGTTGTCGAAGGCAATCTGCTTCGATTTTCGACGGCTTTAGCCAACTACGGTCCCGGCAACCTGGAAATCCGTGGTGGTGCGGCGCTCCCAAATGGAAATCAGGAAGTCTATCAACGAATTTACAACGACGATGGCACTTTCCAGGATCGACTCGCAGGTGAGTTCACTTATCACCCTAGCCACGGTCACATCCATTTCGATGGCTATGCAATTTACAACTTGCGAGAGAAACTACCCAACGGTGACATGGGGGACGTCGTTGCGACAGGCGGAAAAGTCAGTTTCTGTTTGATCGACATTGCTCAATACGACTCGAGCGCTGGGTCATCGGAATACCACAGCTGTGGTCAGGTGCAAGGAGTCACGGCAGGTTGGTCCGACGTCTATAATCGAAGTTTGCCCGACCAATGGATCAATATCACAGGTGTCCCTGATGGAGACTATTTCCTGGAAGTGATCGTTGATCCCTACGACCAATTGCTCGAAGCCGACGAGACCAACAACGTGACGGTAATTCCCGTGACCATTGGTGGGGCGACAGGTGGAACAGGCGGGGACCGCTATGAATCCAATAACACACCATTAACTGCCACCAATCTGGGCATGACCGACAAATTTAATTTCGGTGGCCTTTCCATTCACGAAGCGGCCGATGTTGATTATTTCCAAATTGTTGCTCCCGAATCAGACCATATGGCGGTCGAGATCAACTTCACCAACTCGTTGGGCAATTTGGATTTGTTCGTTTACGACAGCAACCAGAATTTGATTGCGAGTTCAGAGACGACAGCCGACAACGAGGAACTGGAATGGGAGGCGGTCGCAGGCGAGACCTACTTCATCAAGGTTGCTGGAGTCGATGGTGACACCAACGGCTACGAAATTTACATTCATGGTCACAGCGATCTGGTGACTTATGTCGAATACTCCGAGGACACGCCGGTCAGCATTCCGGACGCCCAAAGTTTCGGAAATCCTGGCGCGCCTGCGATTTCGACTCTGGTTGGTCCCAACATGATCATCTCCGACCTCAATCTGTTGCTGGACAATATCGAGCATACTTATTTGGGTGACCTTCGATTCGAACTAACGTCTCCGTCAGGAACGATCGTGAAAGTCATCAGTTCAACATTTGAGCCGGATGATGGTCCGCTCGGCAGCCAGGACAACTTCCTTTACACAACCATCGACGACCAGGCTCCGACAAATCTGGTTGATGGCACGGCACCATTTCACGGATCGTTTCATGTGGCTCACTCAGCGGTGCCTGCAAACCCTCTTTCATTGTTTAATGGAGAAAATGCCGAAGGCGTTTGGACATTGACAGTTACTGACTGGGCCGGTTCCGACACGGGCACGATTCGCGATTGGGGAATCATGTTCAACGGCGTTGATCAAAACCCTGGTGACGCTTATGAATTGAACGACCAGATTCCCCAAGCGACCTATCTGGGAGTTGCCGGTCAGCTTTCACTTGATGGCCTGACACTTCACCGGACAAACGACGTTGACGTGTTCCGGTTTATTGCAGGTGTCTCTGGAACTGCCGCGATCGACCTTGCGTTCACGCATTCCCAAGTGAATGCCGACTTCAAGGTCTATGACAGTAATCTAGATGTTGTCGCAATCGCTAACTCCGATGACGACAATGAGCATTTAGCCTTGGACGTCGTCGAAGGCGGCCTTTATTACATCGAAGTATTCAGTTCTGCAGGCATTGGTGATTACAGCGTGGCAGTTGACTTGGTCCCAACCATTGGGGACACCGCGATTGCGACTGCGGTCTCGACAGAATGGCAAACCATTTATCTACCTCGCACCTACAACAATCCGGTAATCATTACGGGCCCCTCCGAGTACAACCTGAATGACCCGACCACCATTCGAATCCGAAACGTAACGTCCAACAGCTTCGAAATCCGATTCGAAGAATGGGACTACCAAGATGGCCAGCGTGCATCCGAAGATTTGAGTTACATGGTTGTTGAAGCTGGCGTTCATACATTGCACGATGGCAGAGTTTTGACGGCCGGGAAGACAAACGTGAACGGTTTTGGAAGTCGCGCTGTATTCGGCCACCAATTCGACACCAAACCGATAATTTTCACGCAAGTGCTAAGCGACAACAATTCAAGTGCGGTAATCTCAAGAGTTGAGGGCGCAAGTCAACGTTTTGCCAAGTTCTCTCTGCAGCAAGAAGAGGCAAACGGGGTTGCTGCCGTTTCTGAAACCGTTGGTTGGATTGCGTTGGAGTCCGGAGCAAGTAATACCGGAATTACGGAGTACGAAGCTGGAGTAAATTCAGCGGCTCGCGAAAAACAAATCCGGTATGGCGTGCGTTATTCCAAAACCTATTCTGGCATGCCGGCAATTTTTGCGGAAACGCAAAGCTTACGAGAGGTGGATCCCTTCACGATTCAACGTGCAAATCAAACGAATTCGAGTTCTCTCTTAGTCGTAGCTGAAGAACGCTCGAAAGATTCGGAAATCTATCACTTCTCCGAAAGCATGGGATGGGGAGTTTTTGATTTTGGACCTTTGTTTGGTTCAAATGCTCAGGAATTCAATCCGCCGTTTTTGCGTACAGGCGACTTGTCTAATGGCGCTCCCATCACCGCAGAAAACTACTTCACCGGTATCGCAAGTCGTTTTTCTAGCAAAGTCGACGATATCGATGAGCATTCAAATCTTGAGTTAAACACGGCCCCCGCTGTGCTTCCCACTCAAATTTTGAATGCCACGACTGAATTGACAGTTTCGAAAAACGATTGGACTCTTTCTGAATCGCAGGAGAAATCCCCGATTGACGAAGTCGACCGACTGATTGAAATCGGAAGCAAGATCGTTCAGATTTAGTGGAGGCGGATTCTTTATCGGCCTCCAATGCAACTGGTCGGCTGTTAGTCTACAATCTCAGGGAACCGTTGATATCGATTCAACGGTTCCTTTTTCTGTCGCAATGGAAAACGAATGAAAATGAGACGCAACCTGGCATTCCTATTTTTGTGGTTGTTAGCCTGCAACACGTCACTTGCTCAGACGTTGACCGAACTGGAACGCATGTTGTTTGATTTGCCGGACGTTCGATTCGAACGAGTGGAATCAAACGCGAATCTCGATACGTACCTTTTACATGTCAAGCAACCTGTCGACCACACCGCTCCGGAAAAAGGACACTTTTACCAACAGGTATTCCTGTTACATCGTGGATTTGACGCGCCCATGGTCATGAATACCGACGGCTACAATTTGACTCGACGCCCTTCGGAGCTGGTTGGGTTTCTCGACTCGAATTACATCAGTGTCGAGCATCGATTCTTCGGCCCATCGACGCCCGACGGTCAGCCTTGGGAAAATCTAACCATCCAACAGGCTGCAGCGGATTACCACCACATTCGCGAAATCCTCGGCGAGATCTACCAAAGCGATTGGGTAAGCACGGGAATCAGCAAGGGCGGTGAAACGTGTACCTACTACAAATGGTTTTACCCCGACGATGTCTCAGTCAGTGTTCCCTACGTCGCGCCATTTCCCGACGAACTCAAAGATCCCCGCATCTACGACTTTCTGGCGACCAAAGGTTCGCAGGAATTGCGAGACCGGATCTTTGCATTTCAAAAAGCCGTGTTGGAAAACAAAGCAGAGCTCGTACCTTTGTTTGAATACTACCTCAAGGGCCGTGGCTCCAAAGTTGAATACATTGGCGGCCCCGAAGCCGCGCTCGAATTGTTCGTCTTGGAATATCCGTTTTCGTTTTGGCAAAGTGGTAAGAGTCCTGATTCCGTTCCCGATGCAACGGACGATCCGAAAAAACTCCTTGATCATCTGCTCGACGGTGGTGACTACTGGTACCTTCTCGATGACCAGACAGAAGGTATGGCCGCCCATTACTATCAACACGCAACCCAATACGGCTATTACGGATACCAAACCAAACCATTTGGCGATCTGATTTCGAAATGGCCAGAAGAACCATCCGCTTTGTTTTTTCCATATGCAGACAAGTTGCCCTACGATCCAGACGTCCGCGACAATTTGATGAAGTGGATTCAAACCGAGGCCGATAACATCATCTTCATTTACGGAGCGGATGACACTTGGACCGTATGCCAAGCGGATCTGGGCGACAACACCCACCTCAAGAAATACATCCTGGAAGGTAAACACCATGGATCGGCACGAATTTCTCGTTGTGACGACGAACAAAAGAACGAAATTCTTGCGGAAATTCGCTCGCGGCTGGGGGATAAGCGGCCCTAATACGGCTTCCGTCGCCATTCACCAAACGATCGAACACGATTTGAATTCACCGATCGAGTTGCGTTTGTAGATTGATTGCGGAGAATACGAACAAACTGGCGGGACCAAATAAGCTTTGAACAAACAATCTGTTTGGTCCGAACTGCTAATAAAACGAATCGAAACCCTTTGTCCAAGGAAAACTAACGATGAGAGTCATTCCAACATTTTTTGTTATTGCGGTTAGTACATTGATTGGCATTTCCAATGCTGGTGCGAATGAACCCACGACAACGACGACAACAACCGTCGCCCCGGCCCCGCATTGCGAGGTTCCCTGTGGAATCTATGACGACCAACATCGTTTTGAGGAGATGTTGGAAGACACCGCGACAATCGCTAAGGCCATTGCGGGAATCAATGAAATTGGTGCCGGAATGCATGAAGGGCCTCCCTCAGCAAAAAACATCAACCAGATGATCCGTTGGGTCAATACAAAAGAAGCGCATGCCACGAACATTCAACAGATTGCCGCTCAATATTTCTTGACACAGCGCATCAAAGCTGACTCCGAGCGATATGACGCTCAACTGAAGGCAGCTCATAGCGTGATGGTCGCCGCGATGAAATGCAAACAAGACGTTGACGCAGCCACCGCTGAGACACTTAAGAAATCGATTTACGACCTTTACCGAGCTTATGAAGGCAAAGAGCCTGAGTTGCACGACGAACAAGCAAAAGACGGTCATTCCAAATAGGACGTTCCCAATCAAACACCACTGCCTTTGAGCAGGTTCAAGAAAGAGGATAGGGCTGGAGCGAGGTCTCCAGCCCTTTTTTCTTCCA
Source organism: Pirellulaceae bacterium (assembly GCA_041399045.1). Taxonomy (GTDB): domain Bacteria; phylum Planctomycetota; class Planctomycetia; order Pirellulales; family Pirellulaceae; genus BJ22. Next base: position 116,960 of record JAWKTO010000007.1, read on the forward strand.
GAACCCCTTCGCGATAGCGGCAGTGGAAACGTAACATGATAAAAGTGCAAATGAAGCACGATTTTGTATTCGATTGGATTCATAACGAGCGTCATACCGAAATCGAGCCGTGTCAGAATCGCTGAAACCAGCAAAAAAACAAACGGTGAAATCCCTAAAGACCATTCGCATCCGCGGTGTTCACACGAACAACCTAAAGCACATTGACTTGGACATTGGGCATGGCGAGTTTGTTATCGTATGCGGGCCGAGTGGAAGTGGAAAATCAAGCCTGGCGATCAACACACTTTTCGCGGAAGGCCAACGTCGCTATGTCGAGAGTTTTTCACCCTACGCTCGTCAATATCTGGATCAGATCGACAAACCACCCGCAACTGAACTTTCGGGTATCCCTCCGTCAATTTCCGTTACGGGACGAGTTGGAAAATTCGGGCGTCGCGCCACGCTCGCTTCGACAACCGAGCTGAATCATTTGTTTCAACTGCTTTTCACAAAGGCATCCCAAGTTGTTTGTCCAAATTGCGAAACCCTCGTTGAGCGGCAGTCAACTGAGAGCATGACGGCCATCTTGGAACAACTTCCATCGGGAACCAAATTTCAGATTGGTTTTCCGGTATCGGCAGATCAATTGGGGGAGATGCAACAAGCTGGTTTTGTGCGTGGAATTTTCAACAACCAGACTATCTCATTGAGCGACGTCGAAGCCATTGGCCATGGTGCGGTTATCGTCGACAGACTGGTTGCTGGCAAAACGGAAGTGAATCGAATTCGCGAATCGGTAGCAACGGCATTGGAACAAGGGAACGGAACCGCATTGGTTTGGATGCAATCCAGTGACTACGCGATCGAATCCTATTGGTCCAAAACGACAATTGACGACAACATCTGGCACGAGAGAAAATTTCATGATCGGCTGAAATGCGGTACCTGCGATCGTGTCTTTGACGAACCGCAACCTCAGCGACTGAGTGATGCCAGCCCCTTGGGTGCTTGCCCTCAATGCGAAGGCCTTGGTGCCGTCAGCGACTACGACATCTCAAGAATTGTTCCTGACGGATCGTTATCAATACGAGAGGGTGCGATTGCACCTTGGAATTCACCTGCATACGAACATGAAAAAAACGAACTGATTGCGTTGGCGGCGAAGCATGATATCGACATCGATTTGCCGTGGGATTCCCTAAGCGAAAAAACCAAACAGCTGATTTGGAACGGCGTACCGGAAGAAAAATTTGGCGGACTCAACGGCTTTTTCGTTGGCTGGAAAAACGTCGCTACAAGATGCACTTGCGAGTTTTTGCTGCGAGATGGCGTAGTTTCAGCACCTGCACGCGTTGTCATGGAAGGAGGCTGAACCAAGAGGCATTGATTTATCGGATTGAAGGGCATTCTATCGTTGATTGGTATGATAAGTCCGTGGGTGAATTGCACACCGTGATTTCGTCTCTGATGTCTGATTGGAAAAGCCCAGCGATTGGCGGCGTTGCGAAACGCGCTCTGGAAACGCTCAATGCCCTGAAGAACTTGGGCCTCGACGATTTGAAGCTCAATCAGGCAATGCAGGAGCTGAGCAGTGGTGAGAAACAACGAATCCTGATCGGCCGGACGTTAAAAACTTCCCTTGTCAATTTATTGTACGTGTTTGACGAAGTGACCTCCGGCTTACATCCGTTCAACATCGCGCAAATCGCCTCGGCCTTGCAATTGCTTCATCAAAAAAACAATACGATCGTTGTTGTCGACCAATTCCCTCAGACAAGACCGTCGCGCAGCGTGCTATCGAATTGGGGCCGGCGGCAGGTGAAAATGGTGGAGAAATTGTTTTTGATGGTTCACCGAAGCAACAATTGAAATCACGACACAGCGCCACGGGAATGTACTTGAAACGTTTTGCCGAGGGTTGGCCTGATCGCGAACGCCGTAAGCCGACTCGATCGCGAATTGAGATCACAGGGTGCACCGGCCGCAATTTGCAGTCGGTTGATTTGCGTGTCCCGCTCGGCGTCTTTTGTCAGGTAATGGGAGTCAGCGGCAGCGGAAAGACTTCACTCGTTCGCGACACCTTGTATGCGGCATTGGCGAAAATTCACAAGAAGGATTGCGAAACGTCGCTGCCATTCAAAAACCTGGTCGGCGTCGATCGCGTCGACGACGTGATACTGATCGACGACTCGGGACTGACGCGTAGTTCACGCAGTAATCCCGCAACGTTTATAAAGGTTTTCGACTTGATCCGAAAACTCTTCGCTGAGACCGAAGACGCAAAGAAGAAGAATTTTACGGCCAAACATTTCAGCTTCAATGTCGCCGGTGGGCGATGCGACAAGTGTTCCGGTGAGGGTTTCCTGGATGTTGACATGCATTTTCTAAGTGACATGCGTATCGTGTGCGACGAATGTCAGGGGAAGCGATTTCGCAAGGACGTATTGGACGTCAATTATCGAGGGACGAACATTTCAGAAGTCTTGTCGCTGACTATTCAACAAGCATTTCCGTTTTTTCGTGGACAACGCAAACTACAATATGGCCTAAAGCCGTTGTTGGATGCCGGCCTGGGATACTTGAGATTGGGACAACCGCTTAGTCAACTGAGTGCCGGGGAGGAACGGCGTTTAAAACTGGCTCAACACCTTGGCCAGTCCGCTCAGAAAAAAACGTTGTTCGTTGTCTTAAAACCGACTGCTGGTCTCCATTATTCGGAAATTCCAAAGCTGGTCGACTGCTTTGACGCGTTGTTGGGTGTAGGGCATTCGCTTTTGGTCGTCGACAACCATCCCGCGCTGTGCCAATATGCCGACTGGGGAATCGAACTCGGTCCGATGGCCGGCGCATCTGGAGGCAGAATAGTTTTGGAGGGTACCCCAGACGAAATGTTCCACAATGGAAATACGATTTTCAGTCTGTCACTCAAAGATTGGTTTCAAAATGACGACTGAAAAAACGAGTCAAGAAGCTGTGCGTCCAACGGACAGTCGCTACTCGCGTCAAATTCGCTTCGACTCCATTGGCAACCTCGGTCAGGAGCGAATTCGAGCAGCACGAATTCTGATTCTCGGCGTGGGCGCGTTGGGCTCTGCCGTTGCCGAAATATTGGCCCGCGCCGGGGTGGGGAATTTGCGTCTCGTTGACCGTGACTTTGTTGATTTGAGTAATCTGCAAAGACAATCGCTTTTCGACGAAATTGACGCCAAGGCCGGAACGCCAAAAGTGATCGCGGCGAAGGAACATTTAGCTCGCATCAATAGCGAAGTTGTCGTTGAAGCAATAATCGAAGATGCAACTCCTCGAACCATCGAACGCATCGTTGGGGGAGTTGATTTGGTGATTGACGGCACAGACAACTTTGAGACGAGATTTCTGATCAACGATATTTGTGTTCGCGATCGAAAGCCTTGGATTTTTGGTGGATGTTTGGGAGCGGAGGGGCAGGTCGCTGCGATTGCCCCGGGGAAAACTCCCTGCCTTCGCTGTTGGATGCCCGCAGGACCACCGGAATCGCACGGGACCTGTGATACAGTTGGTGTTTTGGGGCCAATCGTTCAAGTTATCGCTGCAGTAGAAGCGGCGGAGGCGATGAAGATTGTGGTTGGTGGCCCCGATCAGGCCTTTTCCGGCATTCAGGCGTTTTCACTATGGGAAGTTTCCCATCGAACTATTGGAACGGGTGAAAAGGGCCGCAACGAGAACTGCGCTTGCTGTGGAAAGCTGCAATTTAACTGGTTGAACGCAAGTCAATTTGGAGAGGCCGTATCACTGTGTGGACGGAATTCCGTGCAACTGACTCCAGGAACACCCAAAAATCTAGATCTAGAGCACGTGGCTGAGTCGATTGGCCAAACTTCCCTGATTCAGTGCACCCGGCATTTGTTGCGAATTCAAGTAGAGCAATTCCGAATTACCTGTTTTCGGGACGGACGAGCCATTGTCGAGGGAACCAATGACTTGGGAATCGCTCGGAGCCTTTATTCTCGCTTTTTTGGTTAAGAAACAATCCCATGAACGCGGCATATCGCACTACACTGCGTTTGATTCATTTTGAAACTGGCCCCTTGGTTGGTTTCCTTCGGTCTTTGCCTGTCACCCTTTGAACAATCTGGCTCGCAACCCCATAATAACTATGCGTTTGGTGGGGCGGATGGCTAACGATTGCCCCTTCAACAACTGAACTTCAATGCCCGGGATTTTCATGAACGAATCTCTTCTGCTTTTGGCTCAAAATGAAAATGTAACCCACTGGTTGACTCCAGTCTGGCTTTTGTCGACGGGTTCAGCACTGGGACTGATATTAGTGCTGTTGTTGCTTGTAATTTTGTTCGTGCTTTCAAAAGTTCCTGGCGTAAATCAGATTGGTGAAAATCGCGTTGCTTACGTCTTTGCCTCGCTCATTCTCGGTGGAGTATTGTCAGGCCTGGTTATTTATTTCCTGGGCAACTCCTATGGATACGATAGTCTGCGTCGAGCAAATAGCGGCAGCGTTATTGAGCCGTCTTCCATGCTTGCGCTTATACTCGGCGTCGGTCTGAGTCTGTTAACGGGGTTTGGTTTTTGGAAACTCGTTTCGAAAAGGCGGTTTGATGAAGTTTACTCGTTGTTTGGAGAAGGCTTTCTTTCGTGGCTAACGATAATTTGCACTTCGCTCGCTGCATTTGCGGCCGTCGGTTTAATTCTGGGTGTTTTCAACGGATTTGGAATCGTCAAATTTGTTGAGGATCCAAAAGGCATGCTGATGTCCATTGGCAGGCTGTACGTTGCGGACGACTACACCCGAACATTGACCATTCCGCCGTCTGCGCTCGATGCGTCAGGTGATGTAGTCGAATTTATTGCTGACGATGGCCGAGCACCAGCGGTAGATAGCCGAGAGTTGTTAGGATTGCGCATCTTCACCGATCAGGAGCTGCAAATCTCTTTTGAGCCCATTTCCATCGCCTTGCCGCCTAACCGATATTTTCGTGTATCGCAAACCATTGGAAGTCGTCCGTACTTTTTCACGGATACTCAAATGTATCCGGAAGGAACCATCGAAAAAGTTTACATTGCGAATCGTGGTACCAATGAAGCGACAGTCACACTCGCTTGGGGTTTACGTCCACGCTATCCTCAAGTGTCATTTGTCGTTTGGACCGCTGTGATGGTGCTGGGAGTCTATTTGACGTTCCTGTGTTTGTCGATTTTGATGCCAAAGGTCTCGGCAATCAGCCACTCGACTTTCAAAACCGAGGTTAGCCAGCCTCTCTATTTGCTGGTTTTGACGCTCGCGATTGCGTTCATCATGTTTTCGATCTGGATTCCTTACAACACATTGGGTGAGGATATCAAGATGTACAAGGATTCGGGTTTGACCCTGATTCGTGTCGTCGGAATCTTTGCGGCAATCTGGGCAGCCAGTAAATCAGTATCGGAAGAAATTGAAGGACGAACCGCGTTGACGGTTTTAAGTAAACCCGTCGGTCGTCGGCAATTCATTCTGGGGAAAATCTCTGGAATTTCATTGGCCATGGGCATTCTGTTCATACTGTTGGGCATCTGGTTTTATTTCTGGGTTGCGTATAAGCCAATTTATGACGGACGTGAATCGGGCGGCGGCGCGGAAATCGACTGGATACTCTGTTTTCAGGAAGCGACGCATGTTCTGCCGGCTGTCGTTCTTGCCTTCATGGAAGTCGTTTTGTTTGTGGCGATCAGTGTTGCCATTTCAACACGTACTGGCATTTTGGCCAATTTGATGATTTGCTTCACGATTTATGTACTCGGTCACCTGACTCCGATCATGGTCATGTCAACGGAACTCGGGGGAGCCTTCGATACCGTTAAGTTCTTTGCTCAGTTCATTTCGATTATCTTCCCGGTCCTGAATCACTTTGACGTTCAAACCGCGATTAACACGGGTACGGATGTTCCGTGGATTTATCTCGGATGGTCGTTCGTTTACACGCTGTTGTTTGGATCTGCTACCGTTTTGTTGGCATTGGTACTGTTCGAGGATCGTGACTTGGCCTGACGGTGGCTAAGTCGGGAACATCAGTCCTTGGTGCCATTGGCTTAGGATCATTGATACAATTGCTCTTGGGTAGCCATAGATTTTTCTTTGGAGCGATTTTGCAATGACCGCGACATTCTCAACAGACGAACTTGCCAAAATCGCATCTCGACACGACTTGAATTTGCAAGACGTCGCTCCGGATTCCCATGCGGAAAGGGTCCAAAAACTTGAGCAACAATTGTCAAGGCAAGACGTTGCGTACCCAATCCAGTCAGACATTGCAAACAAGTACCTGGATCTGGCAAGGTCAGGTAAGCCATTTGGTGTCGGCTCGCTTTCGGAAGAATCAGTGAATCTGGGCCAGTACACCAATTTCCAACATTATGATCAATACACTCAAGCCGAACATTTAAGTTGGGCTTGCCTGGTTGTTGAGCAACAGAAAACTAAACATCGGTATGCGTGTCGGGAATATCTGGATGGTGAATCGTTGTTTGAAATTGGTGGCACGGTTATCCCCGACTACTACCTTCTGAATGCACGCATTTACCAGCAGACTGGTTGGCAATTGGCAACTGTCAGTGAAATCATTCCAGCGGAGTTGTTTTTCACGTGCCACAGTAGCCGGTTCTTTCCCGTCACAACGTTTATGCGTCCACTGGAGCAAGATTACTTGCAAGAACCCGACATTGGGCACGATGTCGCTGGGCATGTCGCAACCTTTACGATCCCTGCTGTGGCCTTGGTTATGCAGAATCACGGTCTCGCTCGTGATATGGTTTACGCGGAGCGAGATGAGAAACTGAAGGCCGCCGGCTCCGACGCCGAGCGAAACAAAATCATGGCTTGGGCCGATGAATTGCTGCTCTATGCCGGCCGGATCTACTGGTTTACGGTTGAGTTTGGGTTGGTCATGCAGGACGGGGAAATTCGTGACTTCGGCGCTGGGATACTTTCGTCTCCAGGAGAAACCATCTTCAGTATCGACTCAGATCAACCGACTCGCGTTTTAATCGACCCGGCACGAGATGCCGATCTGTTACGTCTGGCAACGACCGACTACCTCATCAGCGAATTCCAAAAAACCTATTTCGTCATGCAGAGCTTTGATCGCCTCGAAACGCTGACGCCTGAACGAATTGTCTGGGCCGCCAAGCGGGCGATGGAGCTACCGCACTTCACTTGGCGCGAGGTGGCCCCTGGAGACGAGGTATTGAATGTTGGTGTTACAACCACCAGTACCAATGAAAAGTATTTGAGATTGATGTTGGATGACCCAATCGACGAATGCTTGACGCGAACGGCAGAACGAAACCTAAATTTGATTATCAACGGTTTCGATGAGGTAAATGGGTACCCTGGTCTAAAAGTAGTTCCGGCAAAGGTGCCCAGTAAGGTTATTGACTGGTTTCGCAAACGAAATCAATAGCGAGTTTGCAAGAATTGATCGAAACCGGTAAGGCCCCAATACTCAAGGAGCGATTGGCCATTCGCCGCTAAATACTTCAACGGCGGGACCAGTCTTGAAAACGTGATTGGTATTCTCGTCCCACTCCAATTCCAGATCACCGCCGAGCAGGTGATTGAGAATCCGTCGTTCGGTGAGCTGATTCAACACACCAGCAACGCAGACAGCGCTGGCACCTGTACCGCATGCCAACGTTTCGCCTGATCCACGCTCCCAGGTTCTCTGGCAAACTTCTTTGGGCCCCAGCACTTTGACGAATTCAACATTGACTCGAGCCGGAAACATTGGATGGTGCTCGATTTTAGGTCCCCAAACCTGGACAAGTTCGTCGGTAATTTCGTCGACAAAGATCACGCAGTGAGGGTTGCCCATCGACACACATGTCACTAAGAACTGCCGACCATCACAAGTTAACGTTTGTTTTACTACAGGCGATTCTGAAAAACCCGTTGGAATCCGTGCCGCGTCCAATATTGGTTGCCCCATGTCCACACGAACACGATCAACGATTCCGTCTGCTGCCGATACATGCAATTCCAGGACTCCCGCCCCCGTCTCGATTTTGAGTGTCTCCTCGTGCGCGATCCCATGATCAAAAACATATTTGGCAACACAGCGCACGCCGTTTCCACACATTTCTGATTCTGAACCGTCCGCATTGAACATTCGCATTTGGGCGTGTCCGCGTTCGGTGGGACAAATCAAAATCAATCCATCAGCGCCAATCCCAAAATGCCGATCAGAAACTTGGACTGCTAGTGTCGCAGGATCATTGGGAATGCCGTGTCGAAAACAATCGATGTAGACGTAGTCATTCCCGGCGCCTTGCATTTTTGTAAACGGTATCGTCTTCGCTTGTTCGCTTTGCATTTTCAAACATGTCAACCAAGTCAATGGAGTTGGGCATTGCCACGCGCAACAAGCCTCATTTACAATTATGGTGATTTTGATGTGTCAGCGCCGAGGGGACAAATGTTTTCTGACACACCAAATTCGTGAATTGGTTTGGAGTCAACGATCACATTGGCTTTGGACTGACGCTCGATTGCGGTAGCAAGTAAACACACGAAACACCGTCGGTCGCGATCGTGCAAGATTCTCAAAAAAGGGATACGGCATTTGGTTCTTCGTCTTTATAAACTTTGGCCGTTTCTGATCTGGCTTGTCGCCTTCTATATTGTCTGGCTCATTTTTGCCTGTACATTTGCAGAGGGAGCGACATTCGCAGACCATTGGGAAATCGGCGTCGCGATGTTGTTTGGTTCATACATCGCCGGTTCAACACCAATGGGTGGTGGAACCGTTGGTTTCCCGATCCTTGTTTTGCTGCTTGACGAATCCCCTCGATTGGGACGTGATTTCAGCGTTTGCATTCAATCGATTGGTATGACCAGTGCGAGCATCTATATCTTTTGCACGCGCACTCCACTTGATTGGCGAGTACTTGTTTGGTCCTGCCTCGGTGCATTGATTGGCATACCTCTAGGGATTCACTTCATTGAACCACTGATCAGTAGTTTATGGATAAAGCTGATATTCTCGATTCTTTGGGCAAGCTTTGGAGTGTTTACCTTGATAAAGTTAAGCGCGATTTCTCGACCGATGCAGGAAATGAAGTGCCAACCAACATCTGGATCGAACTCCTTGAAAGTGAATGACTCAGTTATCAGTCTAGTCCTTGGGTTTGTTTCCGGATTGACTGTCGTCGCCTTGACGGGTGTGGGAATTGACATGGTGGTCTATTCCTATTTGATATTGTTGAAACGAGAGGATATGCGGATCGCAATACCAACAAGCGTCGTAATCATGGCGACCAGTTCACTAATTGCGGTCGTTTCGCTTGCTGTCGAACGGCACGATTTCTCTTCTGTTTTTCCATTTTGGATTGTCGCCGCGCCGGTTGTCGCCGTAGGCGCTCCCCTTGGTGCCCTGGTCGTGCAATTGGTTGGCCGAACGCCAACATTAATACTGGTTTCATTCTTGTGCATTGGCCAATTGCTGTGGAGTTGCTACGAAGATCGGAACCTGTATACGGCTACCCACTGGGCTGTTGTCATGGGTGGCGTGTTGGTCGGCGTGACGTCATGCATTTATCTCCTGAAACTCGGAGATTTGTTGGTTTGTAGACGCTTGCCCGTGTAGCAAAAAATTCCTGGCCAAATAGCAGCCCGCAAAAGGGAGCGTATTGCGTGAGTTGGTTGGCGAGTTGACCGAAATTGATTACTCTTGTCTAAAAATGAAGACTGAAGTTTTAAACGGAGAACGTTCGAGTGGATTTACCAAAAGTAGCCGCGGCATGCCCCAAACAGGTTCAGTTGGAAGCCGGGAAAAAATATGCATACTGCACCTGCGGATTGTCCGCTAATCAACCGTTTTGTGATGGACAACATCGTGGAACTGACTTCACGCCACTTTTGTTCACCGCCGATGAAACAAAATCCGTTCACCTTTGCCAATGCAAACAAACGGGTCGCCAACCGATGTGCGATGGATCGCACAAAAAACTCGATCAGCCAACGACGCAAGCGGCAATTGAATAGTGAACTTGGGTTCAAAAATTAATTGATTGATTCATTCAATAAATCCCACTGGCAAATCTGCCATGCCGCCGAGCGAACGAAACTCAATTCAAAAAACCGCTCGAATTCTCAAATGGAGCGTTTTGGTATTGTTTTTGATTCTGGTGATTTTGCCCTCGATTTCGGGCTTCATTGCTAGTCAGCCGTCTCCCCCAGAACAACTGATTTCGACTTTTGAGCAACTGCAGAAATTTTGGCTGTGGGGCTTTGGATTGTTTGCAGCCATTTGGACCTTCTTTTTGGGTGGCTGTTTTGCCAGTTTTCTAAACGTTGTCGCCTGGCGTTTACCTCAAGGCAAAACATTGTTGGGCAAAAGTCATTGTCCGTCTTGTGGTGCGACGTTGAGCCTCAAGGAAAATATGCCGCTGATTGGCTGGATGGATTGTGGTGGCGTTTCGCGGTGTTGTGGTTTGCCGATCCCCTCGCGTTATTTCTGGGTTGAGTTTTTTCTGGGTAGCATTTTTGTATTGATCATTGGCTTGGAAATTGGTCTGCAGGGAATTAATTTGCCTGACTGGATGCACGGCGAGAGTCGACCCCGAAATATGGGAACCTTTCCGACACACCTTTTCTGGTGGACAGGGCTTCACCTTTCACTCATTAGCATCTTGTTCACTTGCTCCCTGTTTCGCTTCGAAGGTGATCGAATTCCTCTGCCATTTTTTTTGTTTGGCGTACTCTGGATGGGGGGAATCTACGTGGCGATGTTAACGATTGATTCTCATTCGGCAAAAATCCTTTGCGATTGGCTTCCGATGCTGAAACTGGCTTGTGGGGGACTATTTGCAGGATTGGTTCTGGGCTCATTGTTATCGCTGCTTACAAAATTTGTTTTGAATCAACACGGCCTTGCGGATTTGAGAAATGATATTTTTTGTGGTGCGCTGACCGGACTGGGGCTTGGATTGACGCTTTTGCCAATAGCGGGAGTTATCGTGCTTCTTTCACTTGGCGCCCTGAGGGTACTGGGACAATTCGGTCAATCGAGCGGCTGGATGTCGGCGACTCATCGGTGGTTTGCCGCCACGTTGTTAACGCTACTTTTGAGTCGACTTGTCGATCACATCTCAGTTCTTGAGCCGTTACAGCATTGGATTTTCTCCTGAGAACTACCGTCGCCAGGCAAAACGTCAACGATTCGACTTTTTTGCGGCCAGAATCCCACTCTGGACCTTGTTATTAAGCGTTTGGAAAATATGATTGCGGCTCACGGTTATACGGCCCCTTAGGCCTAGCCGCATTACGAATTGTGATTTTTGAAGACAAATTCTGGTTGAAATGACTCGATCTGCGCGACAAACCATCTCCTATCTGACCCAGCGATTTCGAGACGTCGGCCTGGAGCCGAATAGACGACATGGTCAAAACTTTCTAATCGATCTAAATTTGATCGAGTTACTGGCACGCACGGCAGGTCCTTCGCAAGACGACGTCATACTTGAAATCGGAACTGGAATGGGTTCGCTGACGTCGTTGTTAGCCGAATCGGCGGCCGAGGTTGTAACCGTCGAAATCGACGAGCACCTTTATCAGTTGGCTCAAGAAGAGCTGGAAGCGTATGACAACATTACGATGTTGCATCAGGACGCGTTGAAAAACAAGAATCACTTTCATCCGAATGTACTGAATTCTCTGAAAGCGGCTTTAGAGCGCGGCGAAAATCGCCAATTGAAACTGGCAGCGAACCTTCCCTACAACGTTGCAACGCCTATCCTCAGCAATCTTTTAATCTGTGACTTGGTACCAGTTTCGATGACGGCAACGATCCAATTGGAACTCGCCGAACGAATCGTAGCCAAGCCTGGAAACAAAGACTACGGAGCGTTGAGTGTCTGGATGCAAAGCCTGTGTGATGGCGAAGTTGTACGGGTACTGCCTCCAAGTGTCTTTTGGCCGCGACCGAAAGTTGACTCCGCAATTCTGTATCTCGTTCAGGATATGGATCGTCGCAAATCCATTCCCGATTTGAAATTCTGGCACGATTACACACGCGTAATCTTCTTCCATCGCCGCAAGTTCTTGCGTGCGGTCGCCGTTAGTGGATTCCGAGATAAATTGTCGAAACCGCAAGTAGATGAAGTTCTCCAATCGCAGGAGCTGGGAACGGAGGCGAGAGCCGAGCAGCTGACTGTGGAGCAACATCAGCGTCTATGCGAAGCATTTCGGCAGAAACTCCTTGAATTGGAATTGCCAGTTGAGTTTCTGCTTTAGACGAATTTCGGCGAGTCAACGAAAACATATCATCGCAATCGAAACCATCACACTATATTTAATTTTGGCACGGATCTCGGCCTGAGCACACGTCGGCTAGGCCACAAAAGGGGCACCGAGTCGGCTCGTCCGCCTCCACGTCTTCATCGTCAGATCGAAATGCGATCGTATCTCGCAACCCACAATCCAGGCACTTGAGCTCCCAGGCGTCAATTACGAGTCTATCCTCGTTTTCAAAATGATTGTATTTGCACGTCATCGGGCATTCGCTACGCTCTTGATCGTAGGGACAACGATTACCTGAAATTTTATTGGGGCGACTCATGCCGTTCCTATTCTGCAAATAAGAATTTAACGATCAATTGGGGCCGAACCTGCGGCCGAAACAAACAACTACTGTGCGGCTGGAATTCCTGCCTTGAAACGCTATTCTACAGTTTCGTTTCCATCACAACATTGTTCCAGAGTCGACCATCCCGCGCATGGCAAGATCCGACGAAACCTCCGAACGCCACACACGAACCCGCGATGATCACGCGCGGGAAACCGCCGAAGACTATGTGGAAGCGATCGCGGAAATTATTGCTTCACAAGGTAACTGCCGTGTTTCTGATTTATCAAAACGATTCGGCGTTAGTCACGTCACCGTATCTCGAATTATTGGGCGACTTCAGGCAGAAGGTCTATTGAATACTCGGCCATACTACCCGATCGAACTGACCTCTGAAGGTGAACAATTGGCGAGAGAGTCTCAAGAACGTCATAAAATTGTCTTTGACTTCCTGCTGGCGCTGGGATTGGATGTGAAGACCGCGACAATTGATTCCGAAGGGATCGAACATCACGTGAGCAAGAAAACTCTTGCTGCGATGAAGAATTTTGCACGAACTTCGTAGCTGAGTCCTCGCGATCAGCTTATTTTGGGAGGCTTTTTTCCGACCGGCTCACGACAACGAGTTCTCATGCTGGAACGATACCCGTGAATTTCCAATTCGATTTGGGTATGATTGAGGGAGTGCTCGAGCGATTCGAGATTGTGCATCAATACCCGCTCCTGACAGCCGTGTTTTGGTTAGCCTGGTTTTCCTTGGCACGGCGTGTTCTGCATTCTTTTAGCTGGCTCACATTATGGCCGAATTTGACATCTCTACATTCGAAAATTCCCTCGCTCAAAGCGGCATTCTAGCTCACGAAGAGTTTGCTAGCGCTTGTGATGGAATTACCGATGCGCGAATGGCAGCGAAACGATTGATCAACGAGAAGAAACTAACGCCTTGGCAAGCAAAGTTTCTTTTGTCCGGTCGAACCCAACTCAAAATCGGAAATTACACTTTGCTGGAGCGCATTGACCGAAATGAACTGGGAGATCGATTTCTAGCTTTGCACAACTCGCTTTCCAGAAAGGTGGTCTTGCAGTTTCTACCCAAGGAATTCAATGAACAATCACGAAATTTTGAATCGTTTATCCAGTCAGCAAATCAACTGACAGAAATCGACCACCCTAATCTTGCGCACGTCTATGATGTCGGATCGGAAAGCGGCGTTTTTTATGTTGTACAAGAGAACATTGCCGGAACGTTGATTTCCGATGTTCCATCTGAGAAAATCACGCGTACCCAGGCGGTAACATTTATCCATGATTTGGCCTCCGCAATTCGCTTCCTGTCTGAGCGCCAAATCGAACATGGCACCATTGATGAAACAAAAATTTTGATTAATGCACATGGACAATTACAAATTCAGGATCTGATTGCGAACGAATTGCAGAAAAAAGTACTGGAGGTGCCTGACACAAACCAGAAGCTCACTCGAGAGTTTGGCATGATCGATCGAGTTGCTATCCAAAGCATTAGCGGCAGCTTGATCAATCGTGTCTTCGGCGCCGACGTCGACACGCAGTTGTTAAACATCATCTTGCAATTGCCGAAATCATCCGATGCAATTGAGCAGCTAATCAAGTATACGACCAATTGGTCTGACAACGGTTTGGCTGTTCCCTTTGAATCCGACACGCCTGTCGTCAAAAGTCCTACCCCCAAGAAATCCACGCCAGAGCAAGCCTTGTCACCCAAAGACCGTCAACGAGAGTCAATTCAGTCGAAACGAAATCAAGGAAAGGTTATCGCGTTAGCGTCTGCAGGTGTCGTACTTGTAACGCTAATTAGCCTGGGGATCGCATGGAGTTCCGGCGCTTTTTCGATTGCTAGTCGCGAGACGGCCGGCGAGTCAACCACTAACATTTCAGGCGATTCAAGCCAGCAGGCGAACGTGAATGACGGTTCAGAAGCGTTGAATTCCAATGCAGACTCCTCGGCGGCAACTAATAAGGCTAGCCTACCGTCGCGTCAGAACGAGCATTCCGCGGACTCCGAAACGAAACGAGTAAACGATTCGAATGAGAGTGTTAAGCCAGCGGACGCAGGCGAGATTCCGGCTACGATCGACGACACAAATCAAAAGACTCTTTCCAGCGCTGAACCAGTCAAACATGAGTCGACTGAAACCGAACTCCCCAAGACTCTTCAGACCGCCTCTACTCAGAAAACTACAGTAGCCGATCCGGAGAATACGCCAGCAGAATCATCTCAAAACTCCAGCGCAAGCCCTTCCGATCCGTTTGATATCGCTCATGTCACGGGTGAAAAATCGGCTGATACGATGCCTGCTGGCTCTTCGATTCCGCCCGAGCGCAGCACTCCTTCGGAAAACTCGGCCGGCGAGCCTAGTTCAGATTTGCCAAGCCAATTTGAATTGGCCGCGAGTGACAACAAGAGTGAACAAGTCATTGGGACCGTTGACGATTCAGACCTGAAAATCAATTTGGTCTACCAGCCCGAAACCGTTGGTAAAGGGAAGAACTACTTTACCACTCAGTCACTGGTGGGAGAGAAGTATTCATGGGGGATTTTCCACAGCAAGCGTGAGGGGGAAACGGCAGACATCTCCGCGAAGGTATTTACCAAGGACGGAAGTTTGATTTTTCAATGGAGTGAAGGGACCGACGCTCGTTCTCCCGCAAATTATTTGGTGAACGCGTTGCTGCAGGTCAACGCAAACGGATCAAATCATCTGATTCGCCTTCGCAAACCAGTAATATTGGACGAGATAAAACTTGATGAGAAAAATTTTACGGCAAAGGGCTCGATGAGTGTCGACTGGTTGCCTGACAACGCAGCGTTGCAAATCGAAATGGGCGACTTGTCGGAGGAAAACTGGGGAGCTGGGAAGTGGTTTAATCGAGATGTCAGCGAATCGAGACCTGCGACGATCGGCTTTGGTGAGAACGAATCCGACAATGTGTTTTGGTTGTCGTTGAATATGGACCTTGGTGGTCGTGTTGATTATCGCCTTGAGGTACAAACGTTAGGGGGAAATAACGAAGTTGTTTCGTTGAAACCTTCTCAACTGGACAGTGGCCTGGAATCGATCTCCCAGCGCTATCAGGCCCTAATCAATGAGAACGAGCGAGCACAGTATGCAGCCGACAATGCCCCTTACGGCTCAAAAACCAAAACTCGTGATTACGCCAAGGACGTCAAAAAGCAAATGGAAGAAGCACAGGCATTTCGAGAACGTTCGATGGTTCAAGCTGATGAGATTCGACGATGCGTTGGGAAGCCAATCCCCTGGATGTTGACCTATGATTTGGATGGCCAATTGATTGAAATTGCCCGAAGCTCTACATTCTCTCATTCGAATTCCAGCGCGAACAACGAAGAATAACCATGAAACGAGTCGGGATTGTCGGGGGCACAGGCTACACCGCGGTTGAGCTGATCAAGCTTTTGCTTCGACACCCACATGTGCAAGTCACCCGTTTAACTAGCCGATCTGACGTCGGCGTTGAAGCGTCGCAAACCCATCCAGCACTTCGCGATCGCCTCACGGTGCAGTTCAGCGAGTTTTGCATTGACGACTTTGTTCAAAATGTTGATGTCGCATTTTGTTGCCTTCCACACGCTGCATCATCGCCGATCGTAAGACAACTAGTCGATGCAGGAATCAATACCGTTGATTTCAGTGCCGACTATCGCCTCGACGACATCGCTTCATTTGAGCGATGGTATCAAGCGGACCATGCTGACCCCGAAAGAATAGGAAAAACGGCATACGGCATTCCTGAATTGTTTCGCGACCAGATTCGCTCTTCGACACTGGTCGCGAACCCAGGCTGTTTTCCGACATCGGCGATTTTGCCGTTGACGCCCTTGATTCAATCGCGATTGATCAAAGCGAAAGAGATCATTGTCGATTCCAAAACAGGCATCTCAGGTGGTGGCCGTACACCCAAATTGAGTTTTCATTACCCAGAATGCAATGAATCGATTACGGCCTATGCCGTTGGCACACATCGACATCGCCCGGAGATGGAGCAGATCGTTTCTCGGGCTACCGGCCAGTCTATTGAGGTGACGTTTGTTCCTCACCTGACGCCGATGGATCGGGGAATCCTATCGACGATTTATGTTAAGCCCGCCTCGAAGGCATCACTGCGAAAACATGCCTCGAATGTCTGGAGGCGTTTTACGCCAATGAAACGTTTGTGCGAATCACGGACAACATGCCTGCCACCAAAGATGTCTCAGGAACAAACTATTGTGACATCACTGTGCGTGACTCTGGTCATTGCCTTATTGTTGTTGCTGCGATAGACAATTTGATCAAGGGCGCATCCGCGCATGCCGTTCAAAACATGAATGTCATGTTTGGCTGGGAAGAGCAATTAGGGTTGAATTAACGAACGCGGTTCACCGAGCGATGCTTTGACGCTGGGGCTGCGTTCCAACCATCGATCATACTCCAATGAAAGGAGAAACCTGATGCAAGGCATTTTGCACAAATGGCTTTCGTTTTGCGGGAATTCATTGCGGAATCAAACCAGCGAAGAAAGATCTGTCATTTGTCGTTGCAGAAATTCCTGCCCATGGATTTGGGGTTTACACTCAGAATCAAGTACGCGCTACTTGCATCGACTGGAACCGCAAATGGACCCCGATGAAGTCGGCACGGGCCGTGCTTATTAATTCCGGAAATGCAAACGCTTGCACCGGTGAAAGGGGACGATTGAATAATCAAGCGATGGCCCAAGTCGCAGCTGAAAATCTGGCTCGGATGGGATTGGATACGGTGTCAGAACAGGTGTTCGTTTTGTCGACGGGAGTGATCGGCCGACAATTGCCAATGCCCAAGGTCGTTGATGGAATTTCCGCCATTTCAAAAGAGTTGGGGCATGGCTTGGAGAAATTCAATGACGCTGCGAGTGGCATTTTGACAACCGACCATTCAACCAAAACCATGGTGCGTGATTTTAACATTGGTGGGAAAACATATTCAATCGCGGCAATGGCCAAAGGTGCCGGAATGATCGGTCCCAATATGGCAACGATGCTGGGAATCGTATGTACCGATTTTCCATTGCCAATCGAGCACGGGCAAGCCATTGTAAAACACGCGGTCGATCATTCGTTCAATCGGATAACGGTTGAAGGACATACCAGTACAAACGATGCAGTCATCCTGCTCGCTGCTCAAGGTGAAAAAGTTTCGCCCGAGCATCTGCACACGTTTGAAAACGAATTGTCGAATGTCTGCCTTGAGTTGGCAAAGAAAATCCCAACCGATGGGGAAGGTGCCAGCCACCTGATCGAAATCAATGTTGCGGGTGCTGCCGACGATCAGCAAGCGGACCGAATCGCAAGGACAATCGCCCTGAGTAACCTCGTAAAAACTGCAATAGCGGGTTCTGATCCAAATTGGGGGCGAATCGTCTCGGCAGCCGGATACTCTGGCAGTGATGTTGAGCCATCGAAAACCTCACTTTCGATCAATGGGTTTCCAGTATTTGCCAATGGCGAGCCAACAGTCTTCGATGAGTCTACCGTCAGTTTTTCCATACGCTCTAATCCGACGACTCTTATCGAACTGTGTGTCGGTGATGGCATTGGGTGCTCAAGGCATTGGACAAGTGATTTGACGGTCGACTATGTCAAATTGAATGCCGAATACACAACGTAGTTGTTGGGACCGGCGATTAGTCTTTACTGTTAGGTCTGGCATGAAGATGTCCACGCAGTCGAACCAGGCACATCCTCGTCATTTTTCCCCGATAAAACGTGGAATTGGTAGCGTGTGAGCCAATTCGTCGCCTACCCAAAAACCGTTTTGTTGACAATAATATTTGCTCAATTTCACATGAAAATGCAATTTCAGGCGGGGTACGATCTGCATGAGTGACGATGACTTCGATTCATCAAATGACGACGACGATTTTGGCGAAATGGGGGATTTCGATACCCCAACCCAAGACAACGAAGACTTGGCCGATGATGTGCTGGCCGAATTCGACGAAGAAGATTTTGACGAGGAGTTTGACGACGACTTCGAGGAAGAAGTTGATGGCGAATACGAGTTGGAAGACGACAAATACGGACAGGAATTTCACGAAGAATTTGGCCACTTGGAAGAAAGCAACAGTTCCGATGACGAAGACGAAGACGAAACGGATAGCGCCGACTTCGATTAGCAAATAGTTCAACGTTGAGCGATTGAGATTTTAAACGTTCGATTCACTTGGGTGACCGTGTTTGGTCACCCATTTTTGTTGAATCTTGCACATGTAGTTTTGGCTCGCCACTTCGAAACCCGTCTCTCTGATGGTGTTACCGTTCCGCTCGAACCGCATTTGAGCGACCGTGTCTTATTTACACAAATTGGTCAATCGGGGATATTGAACCTTCCAAATCGAAAATGTCTACATTGATTCAAGTCAATTCACGCAGACATTGTCGACTTGCGAATTTGATACGTCGATGTTTTTGAAAAGTTGCCCCCACGATTGCAACTGACAAACCCAATTAGAAAGGTTACGAAAAAGGATTCGCATGTTCAAGCCAGTTGAAAACAACGTCAGTTTTCCCAAATTGGAAGAAGCAATCCTTGACTTCTGGAAAGAAAACGAGATTTACGAACGCTCATTGAGTCAGCGCTCGGATGCCGAGAATTTTGTCTTTTACGAAGGCCCTCCAACAGCCAATGGGAAGCCACACCCAGGACATTGCCTGACACGTGCGATGAAGGACCTGTTTCCTCGCTACAAGACGATGCGAGGATTTCGCTGTGAGCGTCGAGCGGGATGGGACACGCACGGCCTTCCGGTTGAGGTCGAGGTTTGTAAGGGACTGGGAATTCACAGCAAGGAAGAAATCGAAGCCTATGGTGTCGAGCCATTCATTCAACTGTGCCAAAAAAGCGTCTGGCAATACATGCAGCAATGGGAGCGCCTTACCGAGCGCATCGGATTCTGGATCCATTTGGATCGGGCGTATGTGACCTACCACCAAAGTTATGTCGAGTCGGTTTGGTGGTCTTTGAAAAATCTCTTCGATCGAGGATTGCTTTACCAAGGCCACAAGATCGTCTGGTGGTGGGCTCAGGGTGGAACCGCACTCAGTAGTGGGGAAGTCGGCCAAGGGTACAAGTCCGTCGGCGACCCGTCGGTCTTCGTATTGTTCCCGCTACTCGATCGTCCAAACACCAGCCTGCTCGTCTGGACAACAACGCCTTGGACCTTGCCCAGCAACCAATTCGCGGCGGTTCATACCGAAATCGAATATGCCACCGTTCATGACGATGAGTTGAACCAAGACATCATCATGGCCGCCGATCTGGTGGAAACAATTGGCAAAAAAGTAAAACGTGAATTGACGGTTCGCTCGACCTGCAAGGGCAGTGAACTTGTTGGACTTCGCTATCAACCACCATTTGATTTCTTCTATCGTGACATGGGCGAACAAACCGGCGAACTCATGGAAGGTGGACGCCAACACCTTGCATGGCGAATCACTTCGGCTGATTTTGTAACTACCGACAGCGGAACGGGAGCCGTTCATGAGGCCCCGGCATTTGGCGAGGTCGATTATGAGTTGCTGATGAGCGAGCAAAAGCGATTCGTCGAAGGGCAGGGACCCGAGATGATTTGCGCCGTTGATCCCAACGGAAAACTGACCTCCGTCGCAGGCGAGTTCGCTGGCCTGTGGGTAAAGGACGCCGACAAACCAATCATACGCGCCCTCAAGGAATCGGGGCGTCTTTATCATCAAGAACTTTATCAACACGACTATCCGTTCTGTTGGCGCGCGGAAAACGATCCGTTGATTCAGTACCCGAGAAGAAGCTGGTTCATTAAAACCACCGAATTTAAAGACGAGTTTCTAAGAAACAATTCGCAAGTCAATTGGCTACCCGGCCATATCCGAGACGGTCGATTCGGCAACTTCCTGGAATCCAACGTCGATTGGGCACTGTCCAGAGAACGTTATTGGGGAACACCGCTCCCCGTCTGGGTTTGCGAAGAAACCGGATTCATGGAAGCTATCGGCAACTATGCGGAACTGGAAGCCAAACCCGGAGTCTCGGGATTCGAGGCATGGAAAGATGCCAAGCAGGCCAATCCGGAATTGCCAGAGGATTTGAAAATCCACAAACCGTACATCGACAATGTCACCTACCAATCTCCCAAGGCTCCGAACGCTCGGATGCGGCGAGTCACCGAGGTTATCGATTGCTGGTACGACAGCGGAGCAATGCCCTTTGCTCAGTCAGGTTATCCGCATCAGAACAAATCAGAGTTTGAAAATCAGTTTCCGGCGAACTTCATCAGCGAAGCTCTGGATCAGACTCGAGGTTGGTTCTATAGTCTTCTCGCCATTTCCACGATGATGTTTGGCCGAGAAAACGATGGAAACGAGAAACCGCGTTCGTATCCCCATCCATTTGAAAATTGCATTGTCCTGGGGCTGATGCTGGCCGAGTCCTACGTTTGTACGAGTTGCGGCAAACGCCATTTAAACGAGGTCAAAGCCTGCGAGGAATGCGGCAAGAAAGTCGAGAGACGCACGGAAAAAATGTCGAAGCAGCTGCGCAATTACCGCGAGCCGCAAGAGATTTTTGACCGTTATGGTGCCGATGCATTGCGTTGGTATTTCTATTCGGCACAGCCGCCATGGAATTCGATTGTTTATTCCGAGCGGGCGATCAAGGAGAGTATCCCCGAATTCTTATTGCGTTTGTGGAACACCTACAGCTTCTTTGTTCTGTACGCAAACATGGATGGATTCGATCCGGCGGCAGAAATGACTGATGAAGTCGGAGACTTGGACTTCCGGTCCGCGTTCTCGAAATGCCAGTCGTTTCGCGCAGTTCAACAGCGTTCCGAGTTGGACCGCTGGGTTTTGAGCGAACTCAATTTGCTGATTCGAGATGTCGCATCAAAAATGGATGCCTACGACAACTACGGCGCAACCAACCGAATCCTGGAGTTTCTGGATGGATTGAGCAACTGGTTTGTTCGTCGCTCGCGCGATCGTTTTTGGAGCAGTGACAAGAACGCCCCCGACAAACTCGACGCCTATTGGACTCTATACGAATGCTTGGTTACTTTGACGAAGCTGATCGCACCGTTTGTACCGTTCGTCAGCGAATCGCTTTGGCAGAATCTGGTTGGTGTATTTGGTGAGCATGCCAAAGCGAGCGTGCATTTGGCCAACTACCCCGAAATTCAAAATGATATTATTGACGAAGCGCTGTCGAAACAGATGGATTTGTTGCGGGAAATCGCTTCGCTGGGGCGAGCTGCTCGTATGGAGGCAAAACTAAAGGTTCGACAACCGCTGTCGGGTGTGACTGTTGTACTTAATTCCGATGAACATGCGGCATGGCTGAAATCGCATGGTTCGATCTTGTTGGAAGAGTTAAACGTTAAATCGATCACGTATGAAACCAAAGCGGACGAATACGTTTCCTACGAGATTCAGCCAAATTTCAAACGTCTGGGGCCTCGGGTTGGAAAACTGCTTCCTCAGCTGAAGAAACATCTGGCGGAATGCAGCGGGGCTGACATCTTAAATCAACTTTCAGCGAAAAACCAATTCGTTGCGAATTGCGGCGGCGAAGAAATCGTATTGGAACCCGACGACATTCAAATTCGCCTGCAGGCCAAAGAAGGCTGGGCTGCGGCCCAAGGTCCACAGTGTGTCGTTGTTCTGGCGACGGAACTCTCAGAAGAATTGATTCTCGAGGGAATTGGTCGAGATGTGATTCGTCTCATTCAGGACTATCGCAAGCAACGTGATCTCGATTTCTCTGACCGAATTGCTCTGTCGCTGTTCACCCAATCTGATGAAATCAAACGAGCCGTTGAAACGATGCGGGACACAATCTGTAGCGAAACGCTTACCCTATCTTTGAATTGGGAACAGATACAATCGCCCGATAAAACGACTCATGAATTGGACCAGGGAGTTTTGGAAATCTACTTGAAGAAATCCGATGAGCCCAAATAAACCGAAAATCGCCGTATTGATTTCGGGTGGCGGAACAACACTCAAGAACCTGATCAGCTGGTCAGACGCTGGCAAGTTAATGCCCGCGATTGCCTGTGTAATTTCCAGTTCGCCCAAGGCGGGCGGCCTGAGTTTCGCGGCAGATGCTGGAATCGGATCACACGTGGTTGATTGGAAACAAGCTCAAAGCGAAATCGCGTTTAGCGAGCAGGTGTTTGACCTGATTCGGCAACACCACGTCGACTGGGTGATCATGGGAGGCTTCCTGCGAAAGCTATTGATCCCAGCCGACTTCGAAAATCGAGTTGTGAATATTCACCCCAGTTTGATCCCGGCATTTTGTGGGCAGGGCTATTACGGCCAGCGCGTTCATCAAGCCGTTATCGACTTTGGCTGCAAACTCTCGGGGTGCACAGTTCACTTCGTTGACAACGAATTCGACCACGGGCCCATCATCGCGCAAGTTGCGGTTTCCGTTTTCAGAGATGACCGAGCGGAAGACCTTGCCGCCCGTGTTTTCGAAGCGGAATGTGAGCTCTATCCCGAAACGATCAATCGCCTTTGCCGTGGAACAGTGCAGATCAACGGCCGCGCGGTTTCAGTCTCGTAACCAATCCCGGAAACCAGGCAGTTCACAACAGAATGGCGCGACGTTTCGTTGCCGACCATGAGACCCGGTCGACGAAGTACAATATGATCTAGCAAAAGGATTTCGCTTGTTTCAATGCGATTCAGGATTCAGTTATGTAATTCGCTCGCATTCAAGTATTTATCTAAGCGGTTGAAAGCAAAATGGATAACGAATTCGGTAGCGAACGCAAACTGATTTGCGAAATTGGAAATCGAATGTACAACCGCCAATTCTGCGCGGCCAACGAAGGTAACATCTCCATTCGCCTCGGTGAAAATCGGGTCTTGTGCACACCGACGCTCCACTGCAAGGGATTCATGAACCCCGAAGACCTCTGCATCGTTGACATGCAAGGAAATCAGGTTTCCGGAAACAAGAATCGAACAAGTGAAATCCTGTTGCATCTTGAAATCTACCGTCAACGATCGGATGTCGACTCAGTGGTTCACTGCCATCCGCCGCATGCGACGGCTTTTGCGATCACGGGCGAACCCATTCCGATGGGCGTGCTTCCTGAACCCGAGATTTTCCTGGGTGAGGTGCCGACAGCTCCCTACGTACTACCCGGCACACAGGAATTTGCAAACTCGATCACCCCGTTCGTGCACAACACGAACACGATCGTATTGGCCAGCCACGGTGTCGTTTCTTTCGATAAAGGCCTCGAGCGGGCGTACTGGCTGACCGAAATTCTCGACTCCTATTGTCGAACGTTAATTCACTCGCGGCAAATCGGCCCCATCAATCGTTTTTCGCCGAAGGAAAATCGCGATCTCTTAGAACTGCGAGCGCGATGGGGATTCTCCGACCCGCGACTCAGCGGCGAGTCACCAATCTCAGATGAGGAACTATCGAACCATCCTTCATTTCGCGAAACTTGGTCCATGACTGGCGTTGCGAGAAAAGCGTTTTAAGTTGGTGCAAACCTCGCTGGTGTCAAATCGCTATTGAAACAAAAAAAGCTGGACCGATTAGCCCAGCTTGTTGACTACTAAAATCACAAAATCTATTACGCTGGTGCAACCAACATTCCGAAGGCCGATGAACTGCCCGTGGTAGTGAACTTTTTGCTCAATTCCGTGGTTTGGTCGTAAACGCTTGTCAAATCGACATTGACGTTTCCACCCGACAACTGCAAAGTCAGTGTTTCAACCCGAGATGCTCCCCAACGCTGATCTTTGATGCGAATTGATCCTTCGGACAACTCGTTACCAAAATCGAGGTTGATGATCAGATCTCGATGTTCTCGGTGGAACGATAGGTCGGCTAACGACTCAAGCGTTGGAAACGCCTCAAAAATCACTCGATCGCGGCCAGCAAGCCGTTGCTCGTTGATGGTGTCGTTTCCATCGCCCACCCGGTATCGGAAAAAGTCATTTCCAACGCCACCAGTCATGGTGTCGTCACCACTATTCCCCCAGATATTGTCATTTCCAAGGCCACCAACCATGACATTATCCAGATGATTTCCCGTCAAGGTGTCATCGAAATTGGATCCCGTTGCATTCTCGATCAATGCTCCAAACGCAATCCCAACGTTCTCATCGACAAGGCCGATACTGCTATAGGAACCCTCTCTCAAATCAATTTCGACTGCACGAGCCGAACCTTCGCCAGACAAGGTATCGGTGCCGCCAGCATCCCAAATGGTCGAATAGCCCGAAGCATTTCCCCCCAGAAAAGTGCTAATGGAATATAGGTCATCACCTGTACGAGTCGTCATTCTCGCTCCGTATAGGTCATGCAACGCGTAGATGTCATAGAGCATGTAGCTTCCAGGATCGGGAATGATCGAAGAATACGACATCACGGAGTAACGAGTATTTTCCGTTTGCGGCGGAAAAACACCACCAGGAATCCCGAATGAATGCGGCATTCCGAGTGCATGTCCTAGTTCGTGCAAGAATACAAAATACTCATGTCCAAATCGATTCCATCCAGAACCGGTATAGCTAATCCCGGGCATCCCAAGATTGAACCACATGTCTCCGCCTTCTGGGTTTTCAACAACGTCGGCAGGAAAAAATGCGTAGGCTTCAGCTTCGCCTGAACCCACGTCGGGTGGGGGATTGTTGTAGTTCCCCATTCGGATAATTCCACCACGGCCACCAGGGTTCGACGACAAATCCGACACTTCAACAAAATCAACATTAATAATCTCAGAGACGTATCGGAATATCTCACGTGCGGCTTCCCGTTGATCAGCCGAAAACGGAGCAAATTGATCAGCAGCAGCTCCGTCCGCAGAATCGTGATCCGTCCAGTCTTGCATGAAGCTGTAGGTGACAACTGGCGATTGACCCCAATCGTCCCAATCATTGAACCCGTTATTGGGTGACCCGTTGGGGCTTCGCAAAGCAGTATCAAACACGGGTTCGGTCCGAAACTCCATTTTGTTCCATTCAGACCAGACCGTCCCATTACTTACCCGGAACGTGAAGGTATCAAATTCGCGAAACCCGTAGATACCAGAGTCGATTACCAACTGGTTCAGTTGCGTCTGGTTCAAGGTGTAAACCTGACCTGGTTGCAGAATATTGCCGGCTATCGATGCACGTGCACTGTCAAACGGGCGCCCCGGCGCTTCATAAAACTGCAGAGTTGTCCACGCAGGTCCATCGTCAAGCTTTGTGAGGAGCTGGCTAACAAATCGAAACGTCTTGAAATCTTCTTCAGCAACCAACTGGTCAAATCCTATTCTCGGTCGCTCAAGCGTATCAATCTCGACGTCGTTGATTGCACTCCAATATTTTCCGTCAAACACGCGGAAGCGGAACAACTCGTTGTATGCACCTGTTGGAGAAACATATTGAAGTGCTGCTAAATCTTCTGCACTAACTGTGATCCATTGTTTTGCTGGGAGGATTTGATTTCCCAATTTCAAACGGCCGGAGCTACCATGGCTATTGGTGTCCCAAACCTGCATTTCCTTTAGGGTGTTGCCATCTCCGTCGAACCACGTAAACAGTTCATCGCCAATAAACTGAGTAAGCCCCTCAATGCGACTCACGCGATTGTAATGGGCAACTGGTCGACTGGTATTCGGGCGAGACTGGATATCGACTGTGCCAACAGTACTCCAACGGGCGCCATCATAAATGTACGAGTACAAACGCTCACGTTCCGTGCCGTTGTATGCCGTGTAGACTGTTGACGCAAATTTATTGGCCGAAAGAAAATGCCCAACTGCTTGACCTAATTGGCCATCAACATCATTGGAAAGTCGACCGCTGTATGTCCCAAAGCTCTGGTCTTTGATGTAGTAGGTTTGGAGCAACCAACCGTCCGGATCGTAACCGGAAATCAATTCAGAAAGCAAAACGCTTTCGTTTTCCAGCAGCAAATATGTGCTCGATGTACTGATTACTGGAGCCGACAATGTATTGTCGCGAACAAAATACAATTGAACTTCTGCAGTCTTGCCGTAGCCACTTGCATCTCGGGCTGCGATTTGTATCTTCTCTTGACCTACCTGATTTCCAGCCACAAATTCCAAGTCAGAAACCTGACTCGCGCTGACCGTGAAGTCCGATCCGTTTGCGTAGGGTACCCCGTTCAATCGGAAGAATCCCGAAGCGAAACTGGAAAGCAAATCGGCAAATCGATAGACCGTGATTGCGTCCCCATCGGGATCGACAACTGTGAACATATCCGTTGCCGCTATGGACTGATTCAAATAAATGAACTTGGTAATCGGCGTGACAATCGGTTGGGCCATATCGTTTTGGCTCCTAAATTCGGTTGCAAAAAGTCGCTAAATGTTCCAGTATTTCTGGGGAGAATGCTCCCCATTTTATTTGGGAAACCCGACGATTTCAAAGGCAATTCCGACAGGTTTCAGTGATTTTAACCCGCAGAAAGCTAATTTGTTCCGTCTGTTCCCTTCATTCCAACATTGTTTAAGTCGTTTCAAAACAGGCGGTTGTAACCATTTAACGCCGCAACCCGGTAAACTTCCGCCATCGTTGGATAGTTAAAGGTAGTGTCTGTGAAATAGCGAAGGGTGTTTCCGGATCCTCGTTGGGCCATGATCGCCTGCCCAATATGGATGATTTCCGTGGCATTAGCCCCAAAACAATGGACCCCCAAGATTTCAAGCGTCTCACGATTGAAAAGGATTTTCAAAACTCCCACGGTTTCGCCGGTAATCTGTGCCCTGGCGATACTTTTGAAATGGGCAATTCCCACTTCGTACGGAATTCGCTCCTCAGTAAGTTGCCGTTCGGTCTTTCCGATCGAACTAATCTCTGGGCTGGTGTAGATGCCGCTGGGAATCTCGTCGGAAAAACAACATTCTTCACGCAGTCCCAAAATATGCCGTCCCGCCTCTCGCCCTTGGGTGTACGCGGCACTGGCAAGGCTCGGAAAACCAACGACGTCACCTACGGCGTAAATATTAGGGATTTTGGTTTGCCCCGATTCGCCAGTCTCCAGATATCCCCGACTGTCCGCTTCAAGGCCCACGTTTTCCAATCCTAGTGCGTCCGTATTTCCGGTCCGGCCTGCAGCCCAAAACAAAATGTCGGATTTGATTTGTTTACCGCTCTTCAAGTGTAAGACCACACCATCATCGCGGCCTTCGATCTGAGAATAGACCTCATTATGTCGTATCACGACCCCACGCTCCCGCATGTGGTAGCTGAGCGCGTCACTGATTTCATCATCCAGAAAATCGAGAAGCCTGGATCGACTATTGATCAAATTGATTTTCCAATCGAGGTTGCGAAACATCGAGGCGTACTCGCAACCGACAACCCCAGCTCCATAAAGCGTTATTGAATGAGCTGGAATGTCGAGATTCAGAATGGTGTCACTGTCAAAAATGCGAGGGTGCGCAAAATCAACGTTGTCAGGGCGATAGGGACGCGACCCAGTAGCAATTACAAAATGGTTCGCGTTAACGGTACGACCTGCAATCGACACAGTTTGTGCGTCAACAAATTTCGCCTCGCCATGGATTACGTCGACATCGTTACGTTCGTAAAACTTGGAACGCAACGCTACTTGGCTACCAATGATTGATTGCGCGCTACGTCTCAATTCTGCGACCGAAACCTCAGCGTGAACACCTGCCCGCTGCAGCAACGGGTTCTTTAGCGCCTCGGTGAGCTGAAAAATCGCGTTCCTCAGTGCCTTGCTGGGGATCGTGCCCCAGTGCGTGCATCCACCACCGATCCGTTCGTAGCACTCGGCGATCGCAACTTTCTTGCCCCCTTTGGCCAGTTGCATCGCGGCTCCCTCACCGCCGGGCCCGGATCCAATCACCAAAACATCGTACTTGTTTTCCATTAGAGGGACCGATCCAAACCTGAACGAAGGAGCTAATTGACTGGAGATTGAATTGTATTTGCGGCGTTGTCAATTTGAACCAAACGCGACGTGTCCAACTCGAAAACTGTCGGACGCAACGAATTGCCTTCGCAATACCTCCTGGCACCTATTACGAGTTCGGCATTGCAGCGGCTACAGATTGAGCCTTCCAAA
This sequence comes from Pirellulaceae bacterium, assembly GCA_041399045.1. Classification (GTDB taxonomy): domain Bacteria; phylum Planctomycetota; class Planctomycetia; order Pirellulales; family Pirellulaceae; genus BJ22. The sequence continues at coordinate 145,656 of JAWKTO010000007.1, forward strand.
CACTTGAATCACTGGCCGGAGAATCGCCCCAGCTTAAGAAAGTCAAAGGCATTGCTTTCGTTGCAATCGGCAAGGTTTACCAAGTGTTCACCCAGCACCGGCGCAAACTTAAATCCGTGTCCCGAGAGGCCGGCAGCAAACGCGACAGACGACTCGCCTGGAAATCGATCAACAATAAAATGGGAATCAGGCGACATCGTATACATACAGACGGATTGACGAACGAGTCTGGAGCGAGTGAACAGAAAATGTTCCGTGAGAAACTTCTCAGTTCGTTCCAAATCCTCGAAATTTATTTCCCGGTCAACCGAATCGGCATGACATTCTTGTCCACCAGTGTGTTCCGCGACTTTGATTCCCATCGAATCGTATTGCGGAAAACCATAAAAACACCCTTTCGCAGTGTCCATCAGAAAACAGCACATGCCATTCGCTTGCTGTAGCTCATGGCGGTCCAGTTGGAACCAATGCTGCTGTTTGCGCAAGATTTGAAATTTCACGCCCAATCGGTCGAGCAACCCTGGTGCCCAAGCACCTGGTGAGATTACAAGCCGCTTGGTTCGTAGCGTCTCGCCATTCGTTGTAACAAGAGATTCGCCATCAGACGACGTCCACCCATTTACGTTGCAACTCGCGCGAAACTCGGCGCCGGCCTTCACAGCCAAACCCAAGACTTGCGCGACGCATTTTTCGACTCTTAAGTATCCGGCTCCCGCTTCGAATAACCCAATGTGATCGTCAGGAATTGAAAACACAGGCCAACGCTTCTGAATTTCATCGCGAGACAAACGCTCAATTTCCAAGCCAAATTGATCGGCACTGGACTGAACCCCCTGAATCACCTCAGACTCAAGAGTACCGGTTTGCAATAATCCGGGTGTTTCTAGAAGCGTGGAACAAGTTTCCTGTTCGATTTGTCGCCAACTTTCGAACGCTTGTTGAGCCATCGGGACATAGTTGGGATGCTCGAAATACGCTCGGCGAATAATCCGAGTTTGACCATGCGAACTGCCAAGGTCGTGAGCAGCACCAAATTGTTCCAAGCCAAGGACTCGCCAACCTCGTCTGGCGCCCGAAAGCAACGCACAGCTGCCAATACCTCCGCAACCGACGACGATCAAATCCCAACAATCGCTCATGATCAATAGTTTGGGGTCGGCGGACGATATTGCTCGGGCTCAACGGTCTTGAACCAATCGATGGTTTTTTGCAGCCCTTCGCGCAATGGAATGGTTGGCTCCCACCCCAGGTGCTTTTTCGCAAGCGTGATGTCCGGTTTTCGACGAGTAGGGTCATCGGCAGGTAATGGCAAGTACACCAGCTTGGATTTACTGCCAGTCAGCTCAATGGTCATTTCGGCCAACTCCTTGATGGTGTACTCCCCTGGGTTTCCGATGTTAACCGGGAAATTGACATCGTCGGGAGCATTCATGAGCCGAATGAAACCTTCAACCAAATCGTCTCGATAACAGAATGATCGTGTTTGAGAGCCGTCACCAAAAATAGTGATATCTTCGTTCGCAAGTGACTGCCGAATGAAATTCGAAACAACACGCCCATCAAACGGATGCATTCGTGGACCGTAGGTGTTGAAAATTCTGCAAATGCGAATTCTCAATTTGTTCATTCGATGATAATCAACAAACAATGTCTCGGCCGCGCGCTTGCCTTCGTCGTAGCAAGCGCGAACCCCGATCGGATTGACACATCCGCGGTACGACTCGGGCTGCGGATGCACTTCAGGATCGCCATACACTTCGCTCGTCGACGCTTGGAAAATTTTGGCATTACAACGCCGCGCCATTCCCAATAAGTTGATCGAGCCGAGCACACTGATCTTCATGGTTTTGATCGGATTGTACTGGTAGTGTCCTGGGGCCGCCGGACAAGCCAGGTTGTAGATCTCGTCCACTTCCAAAAAAATCGGATGAACGATGTCGTGACGAATCAATTCAAAATTAGGCTTGCCAAGCAAATGCGTAACATTGGCCTTCTGACTTGTAAAAAAGTTGTCCAAGCATATTACGTCATGTCCATCGCCAACCAACCGTTCACACAAATGCGAGCCTAGAAAACCCGCTCCACCTGCCACCAGAATTCGCTTGATCTTATCCACGGAAATTGAAACCTTTCCCAACCCTTACACAAATGATGTTTCTACGGCTCGCAAGCAATCAGCTCGGCAATAATCGAGATTTCCCCTCGTTGCACCAGCGGCTCACCGCGAATTGATATTTCAACGCCCAACGGGTCCACGTCGGTGAAAACCAATACTCGATCAACCAAACTGCCAATAGAGCTGAATTGAGCCAATAGTATAATGAAACATCGATTTTCGCGAAATGCTGGCCATTTGCTCTGCATTTCTCAAACACGGATTCCGGTCAAATCGACTTTTGCTCATTGGACCAATTTACAAGGGAAGAGCCTGAACCTCATCAAGTCGTATCAGCCTGTCGATTCAGTTGGATTCGAAAATACATCGATCAGCCGTGAAGCGTTAGCCCGGGATAACGGTCGTCGTAACTGCCGCATACGCGGTACGGCTAATGCAATCAACAGGCTGGTATTGGTTTTCGCGCGGGCACAGGCAATGGGGAAGCAACGCACCGCATTTCAGACTCGCTCGACCTGTTGTGCGCGACAATGAAAACTCTCAAAATGGGAATTCACGTTTTCCAAAGTTTTTCTCAAAGGACATTCAGGATGTTCAAATCAGGCTTTTTGACGTTCGTTGCAGCAAGTGTGATGGCAATCATGATTTGTTCGACTGTCTTGGGACAAGGCGATGCGCCGAAACGAAAGAAAATCATTTTTCTTTCGGGACGTCCCAGTCACGGATATGGCGCGCATGAACATTATGCAGGCTGCGTGCTTCTGGCAAAGAAGCTGGAATCGGCAATGCCTGAACTTGAGGTCGATGTTTACAAACATGAATGGCCAGAAGATGATTCCGCTCTGGAAGAAGCTGCCTGCATCGTGATGTATGCCGATGGAGGTGCCGGTCACCCAGCCCTTCCACACCTTGAAAAACTTCAACAGCTTCAAGCCAAAGGCGTTGGAATCGTTTGCCTGCATTATGCGGTGGAAGTGCCGAAGGGCACGGAAGGCGATGCGTTCCTGGGCCTGCTTGGTGGTTACTTCGAAACCGATTGGTCAGTCAATCCGCATTGGGTTGCGCGATTTGAAACATTACCCGATCATCCTATTGCCCGCGGTGTCGAGCCATTTGCGATTCGAGACGAATGGTATTACCACATGCGTTTTCGTCCGGAGATGAAAGGCGTCACACCGATTCTCAGTGCGCTTCCGGGTGCGGAAACACTGGTTCGTCCCGATGGCCCCCATTCCGGCAACCCCCATGTACGCGAGTCGGTTGCCAAAGGCGAATTACAACATGTTGCATGGGCGGCAGAAACAGAAAATGGTGCCCGCAGCTTTGGATTTACCGGTGGTCACGATCACTGGAATTGGGGCAATGAAAACTTTCGGCGCATTGTTTTGAATGGAATCGCCTGGGCCGCCAAATGCGAGGTTCCAGAAAAAGGCGTTGATCGAATCGACGTCGTCTTTAACGACTTACTTGAAAATCAGGACTACCCTCGTCCCGAATCGTTTGATGAAACCCCGGCTCGCGAACGATCAACAAACGCGTTGACCGATTCGGCAGGCTCTCAGGAAAAATAAATGGCGCCACACTTTACCCAGAAAACGTTTTCGTTTTTGAAATCGCTTTCGAAGAACAACAACCGCGAATGGTTTAACGAAAACAAAGAACAATACGAGACGCTCGTTCGCGAACCCGCGCTGACGTTTATCAGTGATTGTGGACCGAAACTGGAAAAATGCTCGCCAATGTTTCGAGCCGAGGCCAAAAAGGTGGGTGGCTCACTGATGCGGGTGTTTCGCGACACGCGATTCTCAAAGGACAAGACGCCCTACAAGACCAATGTAGGCATTCACTTTCGGCACGAAATGGGCAAAGACGTTCATTGCCCGGGATATTATGTTCACCTGCAACCCGGGCAGTGCTTTTTAGGCGTTGGCATTTGGCACCCTGACTCGGAAACGTTAGGGCGAATTCGCCAAGCCGTTGCAGACGATCCTGCCACCTGGAAGAAAGTGCGAGATCAGAAGTCTTTTGCATCGCAGTTTCAATTGTCCGGTGACAGTTTGCAACGTCCGCCCAAAGGCTACGACAGCGAACATCCCATGATTGAGGACCTCAAACGAAAAGATTTTATTGCGGTTGCCAACATCAAAGACGCAGACGTTTGTAAACCTGACTTCCTGAAAGCGACAATGAAGTCATTCGACAACTCCAAAAAGTTCATGGAGTTTCTTTGCAATTCCATCGGCTTGCCTTTTTGATGAAACTGCTCAAACAAAACATTGAATGGCGGACCCCGGAATCAATAGCAGACGTCGCAGTTCCAAATCCGCCGGACTCAAATAGAACTGCTTATCGAATCACGTAGACTTTTGGGTCATCAACAATAAAGGGAGTGGACCAGGTGGTTCCATCATCCCCGCTGCAGACATTAAAGAAGAAAGACCGAAATCGACGTGCGTGATGCCCAAAGGGATAAGCCGAAGCGACATGGTCTTCGGCGGTCAAATCTTCGAGGCCTGGCTTTGCATAGTAATGCACCTGTCCCTCAGGTGAAACACTGATGCCCAATGTCCACCAACCAAACTGATTGATTTCAGGCCCGCTAAGTGCTCGGCTATCCGCAGTGGCTTTCATCCAAAAATAGAAACGGCCGGGTGTCTGGCTGCCATCTGGATTGGTCTTAGGCAACTCTCGATTCAAAAAGAAACCGGGCCAGTAAACACCATCTTCGGCCGAAAACGATGCGCGACGAAATCGAGAAATGGCTGTCGTATCGTGCTCCAATGAAACCCGAAACGCAAAATGACACCCGCTACGCTCCTCCCATTCCTCGATCGGTGGAAACCAGACACGAGTCACAACACTCGGGCTTCGCGATACATCAATTTTGCCAACACGACCAGCGACATTGCAAATGAAATCGTCTTGCTGTTGTTGATATGACGGATGGGAACTGCCCGTGATTTTCGAGCGCAGCAACATCGAACCTGCACTGCCTACCAATCCACCAGGAGGTGTTTCTACACGCGCAACAATGTCTGGTTGACCGCGCTTCTGACCTTCATGCCATCGCCCGTTGGTCGATTCGCCTAACGGCAGGTTCTTGCTGAGTGCGTCATCGCCATGATTGTAGACCTTGGGAAGATTTTGATTGTAGGCCCATGCTTCATCTTCAAAATCGTCACCGACCTCAGCCAGTTCCGCACCTGTACCAGGAATCACCGCTTGTGCAAGACTGTTGGCAACGGGCAAAACGACCAGCATCGAAAATAGTAGAAAGTAAAGACGCGAGAGTTGGCAAGTTTTCATGTTTGGGATTCCTTTCCCCATCGTTATCAGTACTATCGTCTGCGAAATACGCCCGCGTTTCGTCGGTTATTTGAGCCTTGCGATGAATCATTGCCATTTCGTTTGACATCATTCGCCTGACTAACCACTAACCATCCTGGATTAACTTCGAACAGGGCAGGGTAGGCTTCACGCATTGCGAGGAAACGATGCGTGGACTCGGAAATGTCCGTTTGATCCGAACACGCCCCGTAGACTTTCGCTTCGTACATCATCAATGCGTGTAACGCATGGCCTCGCGGACCAACATCAACATCGTGATTTGGTGCCGACAACAGTGCATCGACTAGATAATCAACCGCAGCGGTGATCCGAGAGGAACGCAATTGATCGCTTGGCATGGTGAAACATAGCCACTCGAGAGCATGGCCCGTTGTGTAAACGCGGCGCGTCATGTCGGGATCATTGTCGCGTCCGGCCAAAAAATCAGTACTGAAGCTGCCGTCTGGATTTTGCAGTTGCAGGATGCGCCCAATATTGGATTGGACGATCGCATCTGCTCGCAACCATTGCCCCTGCAATTCCTGACCGTTCACGATTGAGCTGGCAACAGCATGACTCAATGCCATCAGGCGATGGGTACCGCCACAGGCGCCAGTCGTGATTGCTTCGCTGGCCTCTTCGCGAATCAGTCGTTCCATCGACCAGGCTTCGCCCTGTTCGTTTCGCCAGGTTGCCTCGGGTGGCAAGTAAATGGACAGTCCAATCAGCTTGAACGTCAGTTCTGTATTGGAACGACAGGTTCTCTTTTCATATTCAATCAAATCTCGCAACGTAAATTGCATCCCGTCAACATGCACTACGTGATCGGCGGAAACACCTGACTGCCCCAGAATGGCCAACAGTTGTCCCTGATGACCTTGCACTCCCGGCCCCTCGCGTGTGGAGAGATGACGATTGACCACTTGCAGAATTTTCATGCCATCGCCGGCACCATTTGCACATAAATAGTCGGCTGCGTTGTATCGCATTCCGGACGACAACACCTCGGTATCGCGACCAGAACCAATCAGTCCGTGCATGATGCTCCAGGGCCGCAATGTGTCCGTATCGACACGTTTTTGAAAGTACTTGGCGCGGCAATACGCAATCTTGACCTTTCGCGCCTGATCGACCACTGGCAACGAATCCAAACCCGAAAAATAAGAATCGACAGCCTTCTTGGCGTCTGGATTGACTACCACGGAAGATTCGTCAGCAGTGGATTCAGCAACGACTTCCTCTGTCTGTGGCGCCATCTCGTAGGCGTTTGGCACGACAAAGTTCTGCATTGTGAATAGCAAGAAAGCTAGCGTTTGAAAACGCATTTAGGAGCTTCTCCTTTAACGTCTCGGATTTACTCCGGACGCAGTTCAACGGGTCGTGATTGAACAAGTAGCAACCGAGTTGCCACGACATACGGAACCACATTGCGGGATTCGTGGACCGTTGTATGAGATATCGTCTAGTTAGGCACAAAATAACGGGAGCGAGTCACAAGTCCCTAAATCTCCAGCGTCCGGAAAAGCTTACCAGGATTATCATGACGGCCATCACCACCACATTTTTCTTTTGACTCCCACTCAAAAAAACTCAATAAATATCGCGAATCAATAACCCCACAGATAATGGTCTTCGATGAAGAGATTTTGCCTTTGCGCAACTGTACCGCAATCCGCGTCGCCGACAAAAACTGTCGCTGGGCATCATACGTGAGAAAGCACTGAATTCGCAAAAAAACCACAACTCACTTGAACATTGTTTACGGTTTTTGTGGATCCAAAAACAACAAACAGCCATGAAAATACCGGCTCGGCCATGAATGCGAGCCCTTACATGCCTGGAACTCTTGGTAGGATAATTGGGACAGGATAATTGGGACACACAATCGCGGGAGTCAAAACTTCTCCCCGCGAAAGTGAGTATTGCCATCGTATTCTTTGTCCCAGTTTTTTGCCTGGTTTTTTGCGTATGCGGCGTAGACCTTTATTGTGCCCCCAAGCACAAGTTTATTAAGCAACTTACCAAAAAATCGCGGCTGACAATCCGAACACAACATAAAAGACCTAGCAGACAAGCGTTCGGAACCTGCAGGACTTTGGAGCCAATTTTCGCCCGCTTGAAAAAAATTCACGTTTCGGGATCGGGCTGGAGAATTGCTCACATACAACTTGATATCCGTTGAACTAAGCGAGAACCAAACTTGAATCAGCAAACACAAGAAATGACAAAACTGGTCGGAGATGACGTTGCCGCGATTGATGAACTTGGCCAGGTTTTTGATCGATTGAAAACGGAGCTTGGCAAAATCATCGTCGGGCAACACGATGTCATCGAACAATTGGCGATTTGCCTGTTCGCGCGAGGACATGCGTTGTTAATGGGCGTACCTGGGCTGGCCAAGACGCTGTTGATCAGCCGACTTGCCGAAACCATGTCTTTAAATTTCTCGCGAATCCAGTTCACTCCAGACTTGATGCCAATGGACATCACTGGTACTGATATCTTGCAAGATAGCGGTTCCGGTCGACGCGATTTTGAATTTGTGAAGGGGCCCGTCTTCGCCAACATCGTCCTGGCTGACGAGATCAACCGAGCTCCAGCGAAGACGCAGGCCGCCATGCTGGAGGCCATGCAGGAACACCGCGTGACAGTCGTTGGAAAAACGTTTCACCTGGATCCGCCGTTTTTTGTACTGGCAACACAAAACCCGGTTGAGCAAGAAGGAACGTATCCGCTTCCCGAAGCCCAACTCGATCGTTTCATGTTCCTGATCGAGGTCGATTATCCATCGCGCGAGGAAGAAATCATGATCGCTCGCAGCACGACTGGCGGAAACCTTCCCCGGCTGGAACACATCCTGACCGGCGACGAGGTCAGTCACTTTCAATCGTTGGTGCGCCGAGTTCCTGTCCCCGATCACGTCTACGAATTTGTCGTTGACCTGACTCGGAGAACTCGCCCCAATTCGCCCGATGCGCCCGAGTGGCTGAAACATCTGGTCGGCTGGGGAGCCGGACCACGGGCCGTTCAATATCTGGTCCTGGGCGCCAAGGCCCGTGCGGCACTTCACGGCAGTTACATGGTTCGACTGGAAGACATCCTAGAAGTCGCGCAACCGGTTCTCACGCACCGCGTCCTGACAACGTTTGCTGCAGAGTCCGAAGGGATGCGGAGTAGTGATATCGTCCGGAAATTGGTCGAAGAATTGAGTCAGGAAGGATAGCCGATTCCACGAAAGTCATATGCGAACGAAACCCTAATTTTGTCATTCCGTCGGTAACCCATGGCTGCGAATCATGACTTCATCGAACCGCGTGTAATTGCCCGACTGAAGGCTTTGCCAATGCATGCGAGACTACCAATGTTGGGCAGTGTGACTGGGATGCACCGCAGTCCACATCGCGGCAGCAGTCTGGAGTTTGCCGAGTATCGGAAATATGTGCCAGGGGATGATACACGACGGCTTGATTGGCGAGCCTATGGCCGAAGCGATCGCTTTTACATCAAAGAGTTCGAGGCCGACACGAATCTGCGATTGTGTCTGATCGTCGATACAAGTGGATCGATGAACTACTCGAATGGCGGGCAAAGTAAACTGCAACTTGCCAAAAAAATTGCGGGAACGTTGGCCTATCTGGCGGCACAACAAGGTGATGCCGTTGGTCTTTATTGTGCCGGTAAAAAGTTCCATCGCGAAATCGCCCCGAAACGAAACGCATCGCATCTGCGGGTGATTCTCGATGAACTGGGCCGGGCGGAGGCTACGGGCGAAACGGGTTTGCCCCACGCGTTACACGAAGCCGCCGAACGTATCCGGCAACGAGCACTGGTTGTCGTGCTATCCGATCTATTTGTTCCATCGGAAGAACTCAGTCAGTGCTTTCAACATTTGAGGTTTCGAAAACACGATGCGGTTGTTTTTCATCTGCTCGAACAAAATGAGATTGAATTTGAATTCGATCGCCCCATGCGTTTTCTGGATTTGGAAGGAGGGTCGCCTGTCCTTGCAGATCCCAGCATCGTAGCGAGCGAATATCGCAAGGCGGTCAAAGAATATATGAGTGATCTCAACACTATCATGAGAGACGCTGCCGTTGACTATCGCCGATTGACGCTCGACCAGCACTATGGCGATGTACTTGCGAAATTCCTTCTCGAACGGGCACCCAAAAGAAAGTAGACAACAATGTTCAAGCGAGTTCCAAATGTGATGTCGTTCTTCATCTCTCTCGCCACAGTCTTGGTGTCGAGCGTTGTGATCGCGCAAGATAAAGCTGTCTTGCCGCAGGTCGAGATGTTGACCATGAAGGTGCTGGTGATGGATACGGATGGCAATCCCCTTGAGGGAGCAACCGTGTCGCCACGTGGTCTGCGAACCAAACAGGAGCCAGGGAGCCACTGGGGGTGGCGAGAAGATCCATTTGGCAAACCACCCAAGGTAACCACCGGAACGGATGGAATTGCCGAAGTTCCTTATCCTAAATACGTCATGGAGAAACTGGAAGTTGGTGAGGTGACATTGCTGATCAGCCACCCCGATTTCGTAACGTTCGATGGCGACAGAAATGTTGACGATACTTCCGCGGAGGTCAGACTGGATCGCGGCTTTCGAATTGCCGTGAACGCTGTTGACGCATCCACAGGCGAAAAAATCAAAGACAATCTGTATGCTGCGATGAGCGGTTTCAGCACGGAGCCTTGGAAACTGTTTGACAATGGAATGCTGGTTTCACCTGTATATAAAAAACACACGGGGCAATTGCGTGTGGTTCAAATCGTCGATGGCAAAGCAGTCCTTTTCAGCGAACGCTTGGAGATTGAGCCAGACGATTCCAGTCGTATTTTGCTAAAAGACGTCAAGATGTTTCCCGGCTATCGCTTAACCGGCCGGCTCGACGATTCTGTTCCACGCCCAGTGGACAACGGATCGGTGGTAGCCAGAATTGCCAGAATGGGATCTGACGCCGTCCAACGCTGGGAGAATACCTGGCACTGGGCTGACCACGCAAACATAACTCCGGATGGCGTTTTTGTTTTCGAATGCTTGCCGCCCGGTGAAGTCGTGCAATTGATTGCACTCTGCGATGGTCATGTTTCAAAGTGCCCGACCGATCGTGAAATCGCTAAATACTTTCCGCTGGAAGCCAATAACGGAGTGATGCAATTGCCTCAATTGTTTTTGCTCGATGACGAACTTGGTGAAATCGAATTAAAAATGGAGTCGACATCGTCGGTCCAAATCAAGCTTGTTGATCCTGAAGGTGTCCCAATTGAAGGCGGCAATGTCAACATGTGGCCGAACATGTATTTTTTCAATGTTGGCTCAACGGTATTGGGGGAGTCTTACATATCTGCCGAAATGCTCGTTCATCAACGGCTGGAAAAGGAACCGACGGAAGACCACAAGCGTTTCGTTCGTTTCCTGAGAGTTACCGACGAAAAAGGCATCGCCATAATTGATAATTTACCAACAGATCGATCACACCATATCGTGGCCAAAAGCGATGAATATGAAATGCCGATTTCTGGCAATCACCGTTGGGCCACGGTTGACGTAAAGGCGAACGAAGTTGCCGAGATCACGATTCAGATGCAGAGGAAGGGGACCGATCATCTCGGGAGCAAACCTGCCGACGACGACACGGAAAATACCGATGACGAGGACTCAAACGACAACGGCGGATGACTGGTAGCTGAGGGTGATTCACGCGACCAATCGTTCCTGTTTCCAGTAACACGAAAATTACAATCCGCATGTCCTTTCTCAATCCATTCTGGCTACTCGCACTACCACTCGTGCTGTTGCCGATCGTGATTCATCTTTGGAATCAACGTCGGCACAAGACGATCGAGTGGGGCGCGATGCAATTTCTGCTTTCGGCTCGCAGGATGAGTCGCGGCCTGGCCAGGATTCGGCACTGGTTGATCATGGCCTCACGGATGTTGCTGATCGCCGGCTTGATTTTTGTTCTTGGACGTCCGTTGTCATCCGGTTGGCTCGGTTCGCTAACTGGAGGCAGCCCTGAAACGATTCTGGTCTTGCTCGATCGTTCAGCCAGCATGCAACAACAGGTCGTTGCGACCGGCCAAACCAAATTATCGACCGGCGTTGCGAAACTCATTGAAACGCTGGAAACTGTCGGCGGTCATCCCCAGATCTACTTGATTGATGGCTTTATGCACAACGATGCACTTGAGCCAAACGCGTTAGTAGCAACCAATGAAAGCGGGGCAGGGGAGGGAGAGGCGACTCGTAAAATCAACCTTGGGAACGCAATTCCCATCACAAGCCCACGTGATCTGCTGGACCTGCCCGAAGCCTCGGCGACTGAATCCGAAACGAACATAGTTGACCTCGTGCAATCGGCCCTTGATTTTGTAACCAGAAATCAAACCGGGCGCACGGATATTTGGATTTGCTCCGATCACGCAGAAAACGATTGGCATCCCGAAAGCAGTCGATGGAATGCGCTCTCGGGTGGATTTGCGAAACTGGAAGGCGTTCGTTTTCATTTGCTCAGCTTTCTGGAACGCCCACAGGAAAACTTTTCGATCACAGTTGATCGATGGGAACGAACCGGTTCGCGAGAGAATTCGGAACTGGTGGTCGACCTGCAAGTCAGTCGCATCGGCGAAGGCGCTGCGACCAACAACGAAATCCCCGTAACGTTCAACGTCAACGGCGTCCGTACGGTCGTCAAACTCGCGTTGGAAAATGACTCAGCCACTCTGATCGGCCATCGAATTCCGGTCGACGCCGAAGTTCGTTCGGGTTGGGTGAGTGTGGAAATTCCCATCGACGCTTGCCCTGCGGACAACAGTTTTTACTTTGCCTATTCGGATCCACCGAAACGATTGACCGTCCTGGTCGCTGAAGATAAATCCACACTCAATTCGATGGAAATTGCCGCAGCGGTTCCATCACTCAGTGGCCCCGAATTTGAAGCCAAATCGATTACTCCCGAACGCATCAGCGAAATTGATTGGCAGGAAACGGGACTGTTAATCTGGCATGCACCACTTCCGACTGACGCAACAGCACTTCAGCTGCAGCGGTTTCTCGAAAGCGGTCGTTCGATTTTGTTTTTACCTCCAAGGGATTCCACAGACACCGAGTTTCTGGGAGCGAGCTGGGGTCATTGGGAGAACAGCAAGGGATCGGGCGAAGCAGTCGAATACTGGAACAACGACAATGATCTATGGGGGCGAACGCGCGGCGGGCTTCCATTGGCGATCGATGACTTGGTCGTTTATCGACACTGCAAGTTGACAGGAGGCGGAAGGGAACTCGCGAGACTCGAATCAGGCGCTCCGTTGCTGACCCGTATTGCCGGGAATGGTGGGGCAGCCTATTTCTTGACGACCTGGCCGGCAGGGACGCACTCAAGTATCGATCGAGAGGGAATCACTCTATACGTCATGGTCCACCGAGCATTGGCAAATGGCATTGAATCGCTTGGTGCCGCACGACAATTCAACGCGGGCGCCCTGGCAGCAACTCAAGTGATTGACTTGCCACTCATCAACCGAGCCAAAGCGGGAGACGACGAAGATTCCGCGCTGACAGCAATTCGAAAGCTGAAACCGTTTCGCTCTGGAATTTACGGCGACACCGAACAAAAAATCGCGATCAATCGCCCGGTCAGCGAAGACCAGTCGCCTGCCGTTTCCGACGAGACGCTTAAGTCGATGTTGGCGGGGATGGAATATCAAGTGATCAAAGCTGAAGTTGGGAACGAACGACCGCTTGCCAGCGAAATTTGGCGGGCCTTTATCGTCTTCATGGCGATTGCGTTGATCGTCGAGGCAGCACTCTGCCTGCCAGAACGCGTTTCGAAAAAATCGGACGCGGTGTCTACGCAAACAGCGAATGCGAGGGCCGCTGCATGATTGATTCTCAATGGTTTTCACTATCGCCAACTGCGTTTACGATCCCATTCTCAATTCTGATCGTGATCGTTTGCGGTGCATTGTGCTGGATGGCCATGCAACGAAGTGGCTTTCGGCGCTTGACGGTTTGGCTTGAGACCATTCGATTTCTATTGGTCGGCATGGTGGCGGTTGCGTTGAATCAGCCAGAGTGGCTTCAACGATTTGCGCCGGTTGACGAGCCCGTTGTTGCTGTACTGTGGGACAATTCCGGCAGCATGGACACCGAAGATATCAGCTCAACCGGTGACTCGGGAACAGCCGAATCAATCAGCCGCCTCAAGTCGTTGGAGTCGCTGACCCAATCGGAAACCTGGCAAAATTTCAGTGAGCGTTTTGAAGTTGAAGTCGTGCCGTTTTCTTCCGGCCTGACGGATCCACGACGCGGCTCTGACATCAACTCCGCGCTGGCTTCGGCACTGGAAAGGCATTCCAACCTGCGTGCGGTCGTATTGGCCTCGGATGGTTCGTGGAATTATGGTCAGCCGCCAACCGACAGCGCTACCCAGTATCGTATGCAGAACATCCCCATTTTTTCCGTTGGCGTTGGGAGTGAAATGGCTCAACCAGACATTGAACTCGTTTCGCTTGACGCGCCAACATTTGGAGTCGTTAACAAGCCGACGCGAATTCCTTTCTCGATCACAAGCACGATGGCGCGAGACGTCTCGGTAAACGTGACGCTGTCGGCAACCGATGGCGACGAGTTGTCTGGCATGTTCGTAGTACCTGCAAACGGAACACTCCAGGAAGCCTTCGTCTGGAACCCCACTCGAGTCGGCGATTACTCTTTGACAATTGATGTTCCGCCATCCGACGGTGAAAAGATTTTGGCAAACAATTCAATCACAACACCGATTTCCATTCGCAAAGAGGCGTTGAAGGTCCTGGTTGTCGAATCGTTTCCGCGTTGGGAATATCGATTTTTGCGAAACGCGTTGGCGCGAGATCCAGGCGTCGATGTTGCTTGTCTCCTTTTCCACCCAGACCTTGAGGCGAAAGGGGGTGGGAAGGACTACATTCAAGAGTTTCCCGCTTCGAATGACGAGCTTGCGAAATTTGACGTCATTTTCCTTGGCGATGTCGGGATTGGTGAAGATCAATTGACAAACGACGATTGCCGACGCATTCGCGGCTTGGTTGAGAGTCAGGCAACCGGTTTGATCTTGATGCCAGGTTTCCGAGGATACCAGCATTCGTTGATGCAAAGTGAACTCAACGATTTGTTTCCCGTCGTATTCGATCCATCGCAACCAAGGGGATGGGGGAATTTGGTACCGGCACAATTTCAATTGACGGAAGCGGGGAGCGAAAGTTTGTTGACGAAGCTCGCGGATTCACCGGCGGCCAATGTTTCCGTTTGGCGAAGCCTGCCTGGATTTCAATGGTACGCCGCTGTGCAGCGCGCGAAAGTAGGTTCGCTGGTGCTCGCGGTTCACGCGACGGAAACCAACAGCAACGGCCGTATCCCGTTGTTGGTTACCAAAACATTTGGTGCGGGGAAGATCCTGTTCATGGGAACCGACGGCGCCTGGCGGTGGCGGAAGGGCGTCGAGGACAAATATCACTATCGTTTCTGGGGCCAAGTCGCTCGTTGGATGGCCTATCAGCGAAACATGGCTGGCGGTGAGTCAATGCGGTTGTTCTATTCGCCAGACCGTCCCAAAACAGGTCAAACCCTGTCGCTGAATGCGAATGTCATGGATCTCAGTGGCGAACCGCTTCAATCGGGAACAGTAAATGTTCAGATCACGTCTCCGTCGGGAAACACCCAGCTCGTTCGACTCGCTTCGCAAATTGACCAGGAACAATGGGGTTTGTTTTCCGGGTACTTCGTTCCAGAGGAAAGTGGCGAACATCTGGCGGTCGTTAGTTGCCTTGAGACTGGAGCTTCGGTCGAGGCAAGGATCAGTGTTCAAGGCCAGGAGCGCGAACGAATTGGAAAACCTGCCGATTTTGATGTCTTGAAAGAAATATCAACCATCTCACGTGGAAAGCTCGTAGGAATCGGCGACGTGAATTCATTGATCGACGAAATTCGCAATATTCCCGAACCGGAACCACAAATCAAACGAATTCGATTGTGGGCACACCCTGCCTGGGGAGCAACGTTCCTGGTGCTGGCAACCATTTTTTGGGTCGGCAGGAAACTTGCCGGAGTGATTTAACGTTTAACAAATTTAAAATGATAGAATCTGGATTTCGAAGATGTATCGCTTGACCTATATGTTTACTTCGCCAGCAGGAACATTTCAGTCATGTACGTAATTCGCGTTATTAGATTCATTTTCAGTTTGTGCTGCCTTTATTCCTTGAGCTCCGCCTACGGACCTGCTTTAAACGCTCAAGTCGTAGTGCAGCGAGCGATTGAAATTAACAACGTCGAAATCGGCAATCAGAGCGATGACCAGAACCTATTTCGATTGGCTGACCTGTTCAGCGACGAAGCAGATGCAAAAAAGGAAACCTTGCAAAGCAAAATGGACTTGATAGTTGAGGAAATCGCATCCATTTGTGAGCTGGATGACAAAGCCATTTCGAAACTCAAGGTTGCAGCGAAAGGTGCTGTTGAGAAATCCATGGCAACCTTCGAAAAAGATGTGAAAAACATGATCGATCAATGGGGAGTACTTAATCAGGGTTTTCTGAATAATGTCCAAGCTGTTGACGATTTTGATGAATCAAACGATGGCGAAAATACAGGAGAGCCGGATCGGGAAGACTCAGAGGAAGACGATGACATCGATGCTTCGGAAGTCTTCAACGTGAATCAAAAAGCGATTATCGAATCGTATATTCAGAGTGCCATTCAAAATGTGGAATTCAACTTCAGTTCAAAACTGCCCGAGCGTCAAAAAATCTGGACGACAACATTGGACTCGATTTTGACTGAGGAGCAAAAGCAGAAACTAACCGATGCCCAAGCTGTTCGCGATGAAAAAAACCAACAGGCCGTTGTTGCGGCTTTCATTGCCCGAGCGGATATGGAACTGAAACTCAACGATGACCAGCGAGAAAAGGTGATCGCTTACGTTGGTAAAAAGTATGGGAAAATAATCCTGCAAGTGGAAACGGATCCGCGACGCAACATGTTCGGGAGAATGTCGAATCAAAACAATCCAGGCATTGACCAGGAACTGACGGACATTTTGACAGAGTCTCAACAGAAAGTCTGGAAGGGCAGTACCGTCTATGAGCTTCAATCCTACCAAACGATCGTGCAACAATTTAACGCGATGGACGGAGTTAAAAACGCAGATGATGAAGGCCGAAATGGCGGAATTATTGAAGGTGTTTTAGACCTGTTTGGATTCTGAAAAAAACATTGGGTCCACAACGCCACACGTACTTGGGCAATTAACTGATCATCTACAACGATCGCTAGTGAAATCGTTGAATAAACCATTACAATGGACTCGTACCAAACTCATTCCAGAGGCTCGTGATGACGACCGTTCCAGACCCTGAACGACTAGAGTTGCCGCAAAATGTGGCGACGAAACTGAGGAGATTTCAGCGTCGAATCTGGCTAGTCAAATTTATCGAGGGAGTCGCAGCGGCGATCTTCGGTGCCGTCGTCTCCTACTTGGTGCTTTTTACTCTGGATCGATTTCTCGACACGACTCAAATACAACGCTGGGCAATTTTTTTGGTCGGAGTGCTAGGATTTGTCATTTGGCTCCCCGTGGTTTGCCATCGCTGGATTTGGCGCAGTCGGCGACTGGAACAAGTCGCGAAGATTCTTCGTCGACGTCATCCGCGCTTTGGCGATTACTTGTTGGGGATCGTGGAACTTGTTCAAAGTGAAAATCAAGGAGCGGCGAAGTTTGAGGGGCGAAGTGCTGCGCTTATGTCGTGCGGCCCTTGCGCAAGCCGATCGCGAAACACAGGACAAAAATTTTGAAAACGACGTTCCCAATGCCCGGCACCGTGGTTGGATGCTGACTGCAGCGATTCCAGTGGTTTTGGCAATCACTGCATTGTTTACCGTTCCGACTGCTGCGAAAAACGCGATGGCACGCTGGTTAATGCCTTGGAACAACATCGATCGGTTTACGTTTGCCCGTGTTGAAACGCTCCCGGAACGCATGGTCGTGCCAATCAGCGAACCGTCGCACCTGATTGCTACGCTGACCGACGAATCGCAATGGAATCCGAAAAACGGTTCGGTACGAGTGGGCACGCATCGAATCGAGAGCTCACAAGAAAACGGTAATTTTGATTTTGAAATTCCTCCGCTCAAGGAAGCTGCGCGAATTAACGTTGTGATCGGCGATATTCGGGAAACCATTGACATCGATCCGCAACCTCGCCCCGAATTGACCAAGCTCACGGCGACGGTCGATCTCCCCAAGTATCTGCAACGTACCGAACCGGTCGTTCGGGACATTCGCGGTGGTGCCTTTTCGGTGGTCGGAGGCAGCCAGGTATCGTTCGAAGCAGTCGCGTCACGTGAACTTGCGTCGGCATTGTTCGATGGGTCGCCCGTTTCCGTTTCATCCGATTCGATTCGCACCCAGCCAATTGGTATCGATGCGACTCGTGTGATGGCAATGGAATGGCGCGATGCAATTGGCCTTTCTCCAAAGGTGCCGTTGCAATTAAAAATCCGTGCCGCCGAAGACGAAGCGCCACAAATCGTTTGCCGCGAGCTGGAGCAGCAACGAGTAATCATGGAGAAAGATGTTCTGTCGTTCGAAGTGGATGCTTCAGATGACTTCGGGGTTCGCACGATTGGCATGGAGTGGAAGGGAACGCCTGCCGCCACATCGGAAGCGACTCCCGCTGTTGGTGAAAAAGTTATCTTCGCCGGAAATCCTAATGCCGAGAATGTGGACGCAATCACGGCAACCTTCTCGCCATTGCGTGAGACCATTGCTCCGCAAACAGTTGAGTTGCGACTGTTCGTCGAAGATTACCTGCCAAGTCGCTCTCGAGTTTATTCGTCGGCGTATACCGTTTTCGTTTTGAGTGAAGATGAACATGCGATTTGGTTGACACGCCAACTGGATGACTGGTTTAAACAGTCGCTCGAGACCTACGAACAGGAACAAGTTCTGTTCAAACGAAATCTGGAAATGCGCAGTTTGTCAGCAGAGGAATTGGACCGCCCAGAAACCCGTCGAAAAATTGAATCGCAAGCAGCAGCCGAAAATGCTCAGTCGCGACGATTGTCGGCACTCACGGACCTAGGCGAAAAATTGGTCCAGGAAGCTTCGCGCAACGATCAGTTCGGTGTGGACCACTTGGAAAAGCTGGCGGAGATGACGCAAAAGCTTCAGGACATCGCCGAAAACAGGATGCCTTCGGTCGCGGACCTGTTGAAGGAATCCGCGAATGCCCAAGCGACATCCGCGAACCCGTCCAAGCCCGGTGACAATCCACCCGATGCCCCACAGTCGAATGCTTCGGAACAGAAGCCGATCACTTCGGTCACCGACAACCCGGGGCAGAACCCAAAATACGGTGACGCCCCCCAATCGAAAAGCGACGACGATGAACAACCCAAGGCCCCATCGATATCGATGAAGGAATCATCGATGGATCAATCAGATGAAAAAGACAAAGAGCCCGATGAAAACGAAGCATCAAAAAGTGGACCTGGAAAACTGAGTTTGCCTTCGGTGAATTTGTCGAAACCGAACAGCGACCAAGGTGGATCGTGTCCCGCTGGCCAAAAGATGGATGAGGCGGTCAGTGCTCAAGAGGAATTGCTCGCCGAGTTTCAGTTGGTTGCCGAAGAACTGCAAAAGCTGATCAGCGACCTTGAGGGCAGCACATTCGTGAAACGCTTGAAAGCGCTTTCGCGGCGCGAGTTGATCATGGCCAATGACATCAATGACTCGACTCTGGTTGCTTTCGGTGAAGACGACGAACACGTGAAAGAGGCAACCGCTAAACGAACGCAAATGCTCTCCGAACGTCAACGGGCGCACACCACGACAATACAACACATCGAAGACGACCTGGAGGCTTATGCCAATCGCGTCGACGAAGGCAAATTCAAAACCGTTTTGCAGGAAATGCGCGACACGGAAATCGTCAAAAAAGTCAACCTTGTCGCTGATCGCCTGGTTGCTAACGAATCAGGAACCTCGATCGCACAGTCAGAGCTTTTAGCGGATACGTTTGACCGATGGGCCGAACAACTCGTCGGACCTGGATGAGCGGGGGGCTCGTGACCGGGCTCCAAAGGTGGCAGTTTGCCACCATCGATCGTCTTGGAAGTTATGAAAATTTTGTCTGCCGAAATGGCACTGCGCGAGGAAACACGAACACTGGAACAGGCCAAAGGGCAACTTGAAACCGAAAAATTCACCGCCGATGCTCAAGACCTGGCCGTGACTCAAATTGAACTCACAGATCGTACTGATATCGTGATCGAAAAGATTCGCGAGTTGCCTGATGGCGAGACGAACTTTGGCAAGGAAATCCAGCAATTGACTAATGCATCCAATGCGATGGGCGATGCCGAGCGAATTCTCGATTCACCTGAAACGGGCGCTCCGGCTATTGCTGCGGAGACGGAAGCGATCGAATGGCTTTTACAGGCCAAACGTTCGGGTAACGGTGGGGGCGGAGGAGGAGGCAGCCCAGGCGGCGGTCATCGTTCCGGTGCAGACCTCGTCGGTTCTGCGCTGGCTTTGCTGGGCGAATCCGAGGAAAAGGAAGCTATCATCAACAATCGCGCGGCAGAACAGGCAACTGGAAAGTCGGGCAAGGAATTGCCTGAAGAGTTTCGCTCTGGCCTTGATCGTTATTTCGAAGTCCTCGAGGCTAACAACCGCCAACAATAGTTGATGACGTCACCACGCATCAGCGATCATTTCGTTAACAACCATCAAATCGATTAAAACATGAAACTTACAAACCATTTCTGCTTTCGTTTTTCCATAACATTTGTGGTGATGGTTGCCTTGGCGTCTTGCGTCAACGTGACCTGTGCTCAAGTCAAGGTCGATGGCGCGCCACCGGCTGAATTGGATGAATCGGATATTGAAGTGGTCGAACTCGACGATAGAGTTTTGGTCGAAGATCTCGACATGATAAACAACCCCTTTGGAACGGTGGGGCAACTTCTTGGCGCGAAACAGTTTTATCTGCAAAAAATCTATGCCATCGAAATCAAGAAAATAAACAGCGTTTGCCAGCTTGACGAATCGCAAATTGCCAAGTTGAAGGTCGGAGCGAAAGGTGCAGTGAAAAAACAGGTCGAAGAGTTTCGCAAATCCGGACTTGGTATGGTGATCGGTGTGGCAACACCTGATGAATTTCCGAATGACGACGGCGACGGCGATCGAGTTGATAGCGAGCTTGATGAAGTGGAAATCATGGAGGTGGACGACGTCAATGATCTTCCGGAATTCACCTGGCAAATGATCGAAATGGGCAATGGCCCACAAGAGTTTCTCAGCTATGACTTGCCCACGGAACATCCCCTTTGGGCAAAAATTGTCACGAGTACGCTGACCGATGAACAATACAAAAATTATGCTGCGGCTTGCAACGAGAGAGAGGAGGAAGTCAATGCTGCGATCATCGACGCCGGAATCAAACAGTTCGAGCACGAACTGGGCCTGTCCGATGCGCAGAGCAAACAGCTTCGCGAACTAATCGAACCCGAGGTAGATTCGTTCAAGCGACTGCCCAAAATCTATGCATCGTTTCGCTTTCTGTTCGCGTCTGCCAAAGTGGACCCAGATCAACTGAAAAAATTCCTGGATGACGACCAATTCCAACGAATGCAAATTATCATCATGCCCATCAAGGATATGGTGAACATGATGGATGAAGACGTTGGTGCCGAACCAGCCGTGCTCGAGGACAAATAATGGCGAGAGCATACCCAACACTTCATCGGTTGTCGCGTTGGATCGCAACGTTTTGCCTAGTCGGATTTTGTCTGGGAGATTCGTCTACCTATTCCCAACTTGACCAGTTGGAGGTACACGAAGGCGCCGGCATTCCACATGAAGTCGAGTTGATTTACGAACGTGGTGCAGATTATCTGGCAAAAGCTCAGAGCGAAAACGGCTCTTGGACAACGAACGGGAATTTTCACGGTGATGAAGCGTGTGGGATTTGTGCGCTCTCCGTAATGGCGTTTCTTTCGACTGGCGAAGACCCAAACTTCGGCAAATATGCTCGCAACATCCGGGCAGCGATTCGTTACATCATCGAAAACCAGAACGCCAAAACGGGCTACATCCCTGGAAATATGTATGTTCATGGCTTTTCGATGCTTGCGTTGGCGGAAGCCTATGGCGCGGTTGATGAAAACATGCTTTGGGCCGGCGAGGACGTTAACGGGAATAATAAACGCCGAACCATCGGAGAAGCTCTGGAACTGTGCGTTCGACTTGCAGTGACCGCGCAAAAGAAAAATCCCAACAAAGGCTGGCGTTATTCTCCAGGCGATCCCTCCGCTGATACATCGATTGTGGGCGCGGTTTTGATGGGCTTGCTCGCAGCGCGAAATGCTGGCATTGATGTTCCCGACGAATCGATCGACGGTGCGCTCAATTACATGAAAGGTATGACCTCCGATTCGTCAGGCGAAGTTGGATACAGTGGACTAGGCGGATTGGGAGAATCGGGGGCCAGATCATCGATTGCATGTCTTGTATTCTCCATCGGAAAACGCAAGGAATGGAAAGAACTGGAGGCAACCCGGAAATACCTCGTGGACCATTTATTGACTCCCAGCAATACCAGCTGGCCACAGTACGAACGCTACTACAAGGCCCAGCGCTTTTCCAAGCTGACTACGATGCCTGGAGCAAATGGAACGACGCAACGATCCGTGAATTGCGCAATTTACAGAATGACGACGGCCAGATTGGCAAAAGCGAACATGGGCCAGCATTTGCAACGTCAATGTCACTGCTTGCTCTTGCGCTCAATTATCGCTTTCTGCCCATTTACGAACGTTAGGCATATGCCTTGGAGCTGGTGCTGTATTTAACGCCTAAGTAGTCAACATGAATCGTCAAACGCACCGACCTATTTCATTTGGAATACTCCTTTTTGCAATCGTTTTTGCATTTTTGACTTTTTCCAAATGGGCTTTTGCATATCAAACAACCGACACTGCGGACATCTTGGTTTGGAAGAACGACGATCGCCTTCCTGGAAAAATCAACTCGGCCAATGCAACTCGACTGGAATGGCAAGGCGGAACACTTTTTCGCGACCCATTAGATGTCGACATTCGTTTCTTGCGAGAAATCGTATTCACCCAGGAAAATAGCATGGAAACGGACGAGCCGTTTGTCGTCCAAACAACCGATGGAAACATACTATTTTGCGACATTCTGAAACTCAACAAGACGACGTTACAAATAACGTCAAAACGGACTGGCGACATCGAGGTCAATCGAACTGACGTTGCATCAATCATGCGGTTGGAGGGAAATGGAAAAGCCATCACAGGTGCGTTTCAACTCGACCAATGGTCTGCGGACCGCGGTGAAATGCGGTATTGGTCCGTGGACGATCAAGGACGTCTGAATTGCTCCAAAAAGGACGCAACGCTTTATCGCAAATTTGAATCAGGCGACTCGACATTGATCGAGATTGAATTTGAGTGGCAGGATCGACTCGATTTTATTGCCGGATTCGGTGTTCCTCGCAACCGAACCAACTTGGACAGTTTGCCCCGCTTGGAAACTTGGGAAGATTCACTGGTAATCTCAACCGAAGACTCGTTTGAGATCGTCTATGAAACAATTGACCAGAAAACCAAGCGCCTAAAATTGATTGCATTCTGTGATCGTGCCAATAACAAACTGGTCGTATTAGATGAGTTCGGTAAACAACTTGCGGAGCTGGAAATCGACTTTTCGAATGCCAAGATTGATCCCGGAATGCTGTTTCGGAATACGGGCAAGGATTTGACGATCAGTTCATTTGCAGCACGTAGCTCTGGCGCTGGCTTCGACTCAACGAGGCCTTCCGTTCAGACGCGACAGTCGGATACGGTCAACGGTCAGGTAGTTTCATTTGATGGAAGCCAATGGACGATGCAATTGGGTGACGAGAACGAAGCCACTGTTGCCAATTCAGAGTTCCTTGGTTCGTTTCTCATGAACCCTGCAAAAGGAAAATCTCCAAGCACAACCACTTCTGGCGAAACCCATTTGCATTACGCGGATGGCATGAGACTTAAGGGAAAATTATTGGCAATCGAAAACGCTACCGCAACCATTCAAGTTGATTTCGCTGACAAACCGGTCGCCAGTCGATTGTTGGGGGCAATCAACTTGAAACTTGATTCGGAGCCACAACCAAGCGACGAGAGTTTTACTCAAGTTTTGGTTAATGACGAAGGTACGATTCGTGGTCGCCTGGAGTCCGGCTCTGGCGCGGCAAACGATGTACTTCGTTGGCGCGTCCCCGGCGCGCAGTCAGGGGCGGCGTTCGCACATGGCGATGCCAAAATCGTTGTCCGCGATTTGAAATCAGACGAAAAATCAGTTGCCTCGCAGTATGCCGATACGCTGATCCTGAAGAATCGCGACGTCATCCCGGCAAACGTTTTAACAATGAACGAATTGAATGTGGAAGTCGATTCATTTATCGAAAAGAAACAAATCCCCGTTGATATGCTACTTGCAATCGATTTCGGACTTGAGCAAGCTGATCGTGATATTGCACTCAACCCTGACGAATGGTTCATTTCCGATCCGCGGAAATCGAGCCGTTGTTTCAGAAGTGACTTCATCAAAACCGCGAAAGATGTTTCCCTCGGTCATCTTGATTTGCTCAAAACGGGAAAGATGTCATTTGTCGTTGAGCGTCCCCCACAATACGGAGTCTTACATTGCCGGTTGTTTGATCATAGTTTCACCGTGCCGGAAAATGACTGCTCCATCAACTTGATATTTTACAACAACAGCGTTTCGGTCGCTCAAACGACGGACCTCAACAACATCACTTCGGGCAGGCCAATCAAGGATGATACCGTTGACGTGGAATTCGAATATTACCAGGGGATGTTCGTGGTACGAATCAATGGCCGCCAAGTTTATCGTCAATCGATGGATTTGAATGGCGTCAGGGGACGCGGGGTTGCATTCGCATCAATCGATCTGATGCAACAAGGTTCCCAGTTTGAATTGAGTCACTTCAAACAACTGACTCCCCCGGAACGCCGGCATGTATTTGTAGACGAAAGTCGCCGCGATCTGCTGCTCACGATTCCGCGGCTCAAGATACGAGATGTACCGGGGCATATTGTTTGCGCAACCAATTCAGATTTGCTGCGTGGAAACGTACTTGGGGTCACTAAGGACAGTTTCCAGATTCGCCTCAATGAAGAGCATCGCACATTTTCTCGATCGCTTTTGTCCAGCATCGTCTGGTTGCACGCCGACGAATTGATTGCAGGGCTCGGCGATGACGAACGCCCCTCGAACGAGCCGATCGAGCAATCAACTGTTGTCGGAAATACGGTCCAACAAGTCGAGCCGCCTCGAACGCAAACATCAACAGAATCTGAAACGTCGTCCAGCCAGATTGTTCAAGTGATTCTCAGTAGCGGGCGCCAGATGACCATGAGCCTCTCCAAATGGGAAGGCGGCGTCCTGATAGGCGATTCGGAATTGCTTGGAAATTGTTCGATTCCGTTCGAAGAAATAATTGAACTGCGAATGGGGCACTTCGCAAGCGCAGCCAAAGACGTTCCTTATTCCGATTGGGTTGCTCACCTGGCCCCGGAACCCAAACTGGAGGACGCCAGCTCGCCCGAAGTTGCGAATCGTTTTGGTGATGACTCGCCGCTGATTGGCAAACCAGCTCCCAACTTCACAGCCAAAACGATTGCGGGGGGTGAATTTGAACTATCAAAGCACAAAGGCAAAGTCGTGGTCCTTGATTTTTGGGCAACTTGGTGCGGTCCTTGTATCTCCGAACTACCAGTCATCGCAAAAACCGTAGCAGACTACTCCGAAGACGACGTCGTATTGATCGCATTGAACCAGGAAGAATCGCCGGACGCCATTCGATCATTCATGGAGCAAAGGGAATGGTCGATGAACGTAGGTGTGGACTCAGGCGGAATCGGATTCAAATATGGCGTGACGTCCATTCCGCTCACCGTCATCATTGGAACGGATGGAAAAGTTGCATTTGTGAAAACCGGGAAATCAGCCGATACAGAGTCCAAGCTACGTTTGGCGATCGACGGGTTGTTGGAATTAAACGCATCCAATGATGCTGAATCGACTAAAATGCTGAACAATAATCACTAGATTAAGTCTTCGAAGTGTTCATCTCAATGTTGAACTTTACGACTAGTCGTCAGCGTGCCCCATGAGCCCTTTGACAATGCTTACCAATCCAAGAATAAACAAAATTGGCATAAAATAAAAAAGCCATCCAAACATCAATCCGACAACCAATATGGCGACGGAAATAATACAAGTAAAAATGCCTCCACCGACCATGGGCCAATTGACATCGGATTCGCTCTGGACGCCGGCCCCCTTTTCAACGACGTATTTCTTACGTTGCCCACCAGAGCCAGCTCTGCGTGATGCGGCGGGACGGGCTATTTGATTTGCCGCAGGAAGTGCAGCACCGTGATTCGCAGTCGACGCCTCTGGAAAATCGTCCAATCCACCAGGACCAAACAAATCATCTCCGGGAAAATCCATTTGCGCATTGGGAGCCCCCGATGAAAATCCAAAGTCGTCAGCAGGAACAATTTCTTCTTCTGCCGCGAGAGATAATCCTAATGCCTCCAGCGTTGGTAAACGCATCACTTGTTGACACTTGGGACATTTGACGCGTCGCCCCAAGTGTTCATCGCGAACCTTGAGTACGGACCCACAATTGCAAGGTATTTTGTGCATGGATTTGGTGCCTGTCTCGAGGAATAGGGGGACGTGCTGGCAGCCCCAACCGACATGCTATCGCACCGCTTTTCTGTTCCGCTCCTAATCTAGTCCTCGCGACTGCAAGGATCAAGATAATTACCCTAATTAACGATTGATAATATCAAAAATTAAATTCGAGTCCCGAATAGAATCCTACGCCCGGGCGAAACACGCCCAATCCGCTTCGATAATCGAGATGCTCACGATAAAAGCGATCGCCGATATTCTCAACACCTCCAGTTAGCAACCAGTGTTGATTCATTCGACGGTATCCTCGAACATCAAA
Organism: Pirellulaceae bacterium; assembly: GCA_041399045.1. GTDB lineage: Bacteria > Planctomycetota > Planctomycetia > Pirellulales > Pirellulaceae > BJ22. The sequence continues at coordinate 172,192 of JAWKTO010000007.1, forward strand.
CGTCACAAAACCTGGCGTCTCGATTTCGCTTAGCGTCGCTGCGATTCGATTTTGGCGTGCAACCGCCCGCATGGAAAATTCAACTCCCCATGTTTGCGCTGGCGAACTGTCGTGAAACAACATCCCGACGCGAGAATCCAGTGGCGGAATACTTGGCAAGGGCTCACTTTCAATGCCAGGTGCTTCAGAACGATCACCAGACTGCCCTTGGTAGCGTGTGTCGTTGCGAGTGTGGTCAGTACCTTGAACATAGCTAAGCGTTCCGAACAAGGTGAGCCGCGGTGCAATTTCATATTGGCCATACGATTCAACACCAGTCAGCGTCGCACGTGGAGTGTTGACGTATCCGAACCCAGCATATCCATCATAAACTGACAGAGGCAAAGCTTCGGCATTAGCGTCGTAGGTAATAAAATCTTCGACCCAAGCATGAAACCAGTTCGCTCCGACACGTCCATATTGATAGTTTCCTTGAAGACCAATATCGATTTGTTTGAGTGTTTCCGGTCGAAGCTCGGTATCACCCATCATGAATGTCAGGCCGCGTTGCAACGTGCCAATGAAGGACTGTTGCACGTACATCTCGGTCAAGGTCGGAGGCCGTTGGCTGATTCCAACGCCCATGTTACTGGTCCAGTAATCCGTGAGCTGGGCCTGACCTTTGACATAGGCAGACCACAACATGAAATGCTGGTCTGGCGGCCCGACTTCATCACTCGTAATCAACGTCGAATTGGGCGCCACCTCGGCTGCGGTAGTCGCAATGGTATCGGCTCTGACTCCCGAATTCACGCGAATAAACGGCCCGACCTCAATTACCCGTTCGGCGTAAAATCCAAAGTCAAAGGAATCCGACGGCGGAATCGGAAAGTTGGGAAACGTCGTTCGATAGATCTCACGATCGTTCAATCCCTGTTCCAACAGGATCATATCCGTTCCAACGGCCAAATGATTGACGCCGTAATCGCCAAACACCGTTTCAGTTCGGTATCCAAACGAGCTACCGTCGCCATCGGTAATTGCCACACCGTCGAATCCAGATGGCGAGTACAATTCTTCGCGCAATTGAGGGATCTGTATATTCTTTCCAATTCCAAACGTGTCACCTTCGAATCGTGTGCGGTTGTACCAAACCTCTGACATTCGATAATTTCCGATGCGCGGAGATTCATCGAAATATTTCAATTCGTAACCGTCGGTCACGAGGTAACGCGTGTCATAGACTAGCCCCGGATATTCAACGCCAGTTTGGTCCAGACGCAGATAGTTAAACTCGACTCGTTGCGTAGCACTCAAGTCGCGGCCCAATGCAAGATTCACGTCGCGAGAGTTATAACTCGTCGGCAATCGCGTCCCGTCGCCTGTGCGATAGTCATTGCCCGTGCGGTGACCATAACTCAAGCGGTAGCCGGATACATCATCACCACCAAAGATGGTTTGGCGACCATAAACCTGTTCACCATTTGTCAAATAATCGACGCTCGTGGTGCCATGCGTCTGAAATCCGCCTGAATATCGCGGAGTCGACAACAGGTCGATATCGATGAAGCTAAATCCGGGACCATATCGCGGGCTGTATGGCCCCTTGATCACAATCAAACTATCGATCAGACGCGAGTCAATCTTGTTCATCATCGTATCGAGGTCGATTCGGACAGGTGCCCAAAACGATCCGGCCGCGAGTACTTGTCCAACACGTTCTCCGCGAACTCGAGTGTCGGTAGTGATCGGCGTACGCTGTTGCTGCGTGACGCCGCGCACCGAAATAGATTTCCCCAGCAGGTTGCCAGAGTCGGTTGTTTTTCGAAATGTCGCTTCGTTTCCAACGACAGCATCGGCCGCAGGTCCCTCGGCTCGTGCCTTACGTTCGTCGTTCAATTGAGACAGCGCGTTGACACCACCCAACAGAGCGTTTTGCAAGGTGTCATTTTGTTTTGCCGCGTGACTTTGCGACGGAGATTTTTGACCAGAGGAGTCGTTTCGAGTGATCGGCGTGAGTGGTGAGGTGTCCTGAAGTTGTGCGACGACTGCCTGTGGCCGTTCGTCTGTTATCGTTTGCTGGACAGGTTTTCCGTCTCCAATCAAATAGGGATTCGGCTCTTGAGCGGACAAGTCAATCGATGAAAATATCACGGTGGTGACAGTCGCAACCACAAAAGCGCAGCGCGAAAGACGCAACCTAGCTACTGAATTCATATTGTGCCGTCTCAATTCAAGTCGTGCGGGGCAACTCATTGATTTTGGCTCCTCCGATCTGCAGGGGTACGCCGGTCAAGCGTTGCAGGAAGGTGGAGTTAATCGTTCAATCGACTTGAGACAAATATTCAGTTAATTCAAATCCCTCTGACTGCACTAGTTTTGCCGTGAATTGCACAATTTCAACGCAAAAGATCTTTCCTAAACCGTAAAATTTATCATTATGAAGTCTCTGAGGCGCATCTCGATCGTGTCACTCGCCTAAAGCGTCGGTTGCATTCGGTGTGGAACCGTTGCCTGGTGACGCGGATTGACGGAAAAGGTACTTCAGATGAAGCTCGCGAGGACATTCTTCGACGGCGATTTCGGAAACCGCTTCATTCGGTTTTCCGGAAATGTGCAACAACCATTTTTTGAGCAAGCGAAGCTCGATTGATTCCGACAATCCCTGTCGCTCCAACGAATGAATAATCGATTCGGCCTGCTGAACATCTCCGACTCGCAAACAGGCGCCCGCCAAACCAAACTGAAAACGCTCGGCATCAGGAAACTGCCTCCGAAGCAACTGCGCCAGACTGGCGCCGGCTTCGTGATCGCTTGAATTAGAGGCGGGATGCTCTAACAGAATTCTCGAACGCAAATCCATTGCCGAATGAAGAAGCAGTGAATTTTCCGTTTCATTTTGTTCGAACACAACAATGCGAGCGAGGAGGTCGTCCATCGCTTGTCGCGAAGAGTGAATCGCGTCACTTTCATCAAACGATCGAATTGCCGTCAATTGAATTCGATACCATTCGCTCCAGACTTCGTATAACAGGTTCGTTGACAAACTGGTCTCTAATTCCGATGCTGCAGATTGTAAACGAGTTTCATCATCGGCAACGACTGCCTGCTCTGCCTCAAATAGGCATTGTTGAATTTGCAAACGCAGTACGTCGACTGAATCCGGCATCGTTTGTCGCAAATGGTCGATCAAAATTTGGTTGTTTTGAATGTACTCCTGAGCCTGTTCGGGACTTCGTATTGCGAGCGAGCGACCAAGATGAGCGTAACAATTCGCCATCCTCCAGATGCGGCTCGTCTGTAGCTCCTTCGAATCAATCAACCACCGCAATGACCCAACTGCGCGCTTGTTAACTTTGTTTCGGCAACTTCCAATAGACCCAATTGCAGTGCAGCCTGCCCTTGATTTGCCTCGAGAAGGGATCGGTTTTCGCGGTAGAACTCTTCCCCGTATAACAAATCCCATGCCTGGTCGAGATCGTTTGAGGCTTGTTCGTATGCTTCACTTGCTTCGACAACGCGATGTTGCCGAATCAAAGCATTGGCCCGATTCATATTCGCGAGAGAACGAGTCTCCAACCAATCGGGGCGTGAACCTGATTCTTTCACTACTCGGTCAATGAACGCGATTACATCGTTGGACGATTGAATCGAATCCATCTGATTTCCCGCTTGTGCATTCAATCTGGAAATGTCCTGTAACAAATTCAATTTGAGAGTGAAATGACGTAGATCGTGTTGGCTTTGCGTCAGAATTTCGACGTCGGACAAAACCGATTGAAGGTTCTCAATCGCGGTAGGCAACACGCCCGAATCCGCCAAAAGGCGAGCGCTCACCATTCGGTTTCGAACCAAAGCGTTTCTGGCCTCGTGATTACCAGGGTTGACGTTCAATTCCTCACGCATTGCAATCGATGCGTCATCCAGTCCCTTCAAACGCTCGGCGAGATTTGAATCGGACGTCAATGCCAATCCAAGACTTGCGTTAGCCAACTCAACATTGCGTTTCGAACACAACGAGTCATCGCTCAACGACTGCAATTGCGAAATCGCGTTCTCAAAGTGTTGGAGTGCGGAGTCGCGATTCCCCTGCAGATGCGAAAGATCCCCCAAACGAATGCGCGTTCGTGCGCTGGCCAATTGTTCCTCCGGAGAATCGCCATATCGCGAAAGCAGTTCTTCGTAGTGTACCTCTCCGTCGGCGATCAACTGTTCACGGATAGGTTGCAGACCTGGATAAAATTGAAGGCTTCCACTAAGGCCGATTAGCCACTGATCTGCGGCCGCTCTCGAAAGCTCTAACTGGTCGATCGTTCGATCCAATGCCTGTTGTTCGGCCGCAAGTGCAAGTTCAGTCTTTTGCTGCGACTCTTCGGCCAACAACCGTGCGAATCGTTCGTTGTTGTTCGCCTGCATAACCATTCCGGTGGCGACCAGCGAACTGATCGTGACCACGATGATCGCCAGAAAGGTCGTGCGGACCAACACCTTGTGCTTGCCAGCCAAACGATCCATTCGTTCCCAAATACGCTCTTGGTAGGCCGACACAGTGCCGCCGGACAGCCACGACTGCAGATCCTCGGCCAATTCCCCGGCGTGAGCGTAACGCTTTCCCTGGTCCATCGACATCGCCTTTGCACAGATGGATGCCAATGGTCGGGGAATATTCTTGCGAATGGTCCGTAGGGGGCGATACTCACACTGCGCAACTTTCTCGATCGTTCGTTCCACGGTATCGCTGCGGAACGGTGATACCCCCGAAAGGATCTCGTACAGAATCACGCCCAACGAAAAGACATCGGATTTTTCGTCGACCAGATCATTCAGCCCTTTGGCTTGCTCGGGCGCCATGTATGCAGCGGTTCCCAAAACAGCACCTTGCCTCGTCTTGTCCACTGCGTGTTTTCGGCCAGCGCCTGATTTGTTTGAAGAACTCGAAACACCGCTTTCGGAATCGCGTGATGACTTTTTCCCCGGAGCTAACGTTTCAACTTGATCGCATTCGCTGTCCGTTTGCGTCAACTCTCGGGCCAGTCCCCAGTCGAGCACAATCGTTTCGCCGAACTCACCAATCATGATATTACTTGGCTTCAGATCGCGATGAATGATTCGTTGCTTGTGTGCGTATGCCAATGCCTGACAGACGTCGAGAAAGCGATTCAGTATCACGTGCAGGCCATGAACATGGCCGGCCGATTTGCTTTGAAGCTGATGCTTGCCAATCACATCGGCAAGAGTTTCCCCGCGCAGATGTTTCATCGCGTAGTATGGCAATCCATCAATATCGATTCCCAGCTCATAGACGGGAACGATTCCCGGATGCTCCAATCTTCCGGTGATACGCGCTTCATTGATAAATCGCAAAACGGTATCAGACGATATCGAGTCGTCGACAATTTTCTTGATAACGACTTCTCGTTCCAACTGTCCGTCACGCGCGCGATTGACGACTCCGCATCCGCCTTTCCCAATCTCACCCAGCGTTTCGTAGCGATTGTGAATTGTCGCGAGGCCGTCCATGGCAGCAATCGCTTTTCTGTTCAAACCATCGCGATGGGTTCCCAATGTTGGGCGAGACTGTTCGTTTCGCAAGGTGCTTCGGCGAGCTTGATTTGAACTGACCGAAGCGCCTGTTCCGTGACCGGAATGAACTCCAGCAGAGGGATCAACCGCACTGGGATTCCGCAAACCGCCAACCAATGTTTGATCCGTAAAACGACTGTTGCTCGACTCCTCGGAATTGTTTGAGCTCACCTCGTTTTCGATTTCCAGCAAACGGGAAATGATGTCTTGCCGTTCCGAAAATCGAGACTGGATCAGAGTTGAAATGGAGTGATCCGAGGCAGCGGCGTCGGCCATCAGCTCAAGTGCGACAGTGTTCTCAATAATGCGGCGTTCGACGGCCAAGGCCAACCACTGCGTCGAAGTCTTGGATTGTGGCATTCCAGTTGTCCTGTACGGGCGAATCGATTAGGCAGAGAGCCTGATTTTCAAGGTTAGGACAAGAAATGAGCGACCCGGGACCTTCACCATGACCGGTGGTTTTCCGCGAGCAAGTTCCATGGGAAAAATTGACGATTTTCCCGGTCGAGCGGATTGTGTCGGCAACAAGCTAAGGGGTTTTGAAAGACAAAACCTTGATTGTTTGGCGACTCCGTTAGTATCAAGGCCAGAAGCGAATTTGCCGAGCATGATTGAAACCTGACCAACGCCAAAAGATTTAACAAAGCGAAAACGGTGCAGGATACGCACGACCGAATTCTATGGATTTTTATCGAGGTTGCTTCACGTATTCGACCTGTGCTAAAAATTATTCCAACGCGGAACATTCGGTTGCCGCGTCTAACGGTTTCCATACAGACTGAGTTCGTGCTGTGACCATATTCAACGATTTTGATCGCCTTGAGGTCATCGCGCCTAACTTCAAAAGCCGCTTGTCTGGCGTAACGTCCACGATCATTCAACTTGTGCCGGAACAAACGCGCCAAGGGCTCACGATTGCGACGCTTGGGCTCGGTCTTCCAGACAGTTTGCCTCGCTTGCGGATTCGCGATTTGTGGCGACTTTGGAAAAGACCCTCGAGTGGTGAAATCCGAGTTTTTCATGCTCGCCGCAACACCGAAATGGTTGGCGGATTGCTTCTGCGAGACCTTCTACGAATGCCGCTAAAATTGGTGTTCACATCTGCCTCACAACGTTCTCACAAGCGTTTCACAAAGTGGTTGATCAATCGGATGGATGATGTGATCGCCACGTCCGCGAAAACGGCCGCTTATCTGGAGCGAAAATGCCATGTGATCCATCATGGCATCGACCTGCAGCGATTTGTTCCAGCCGCCGACAAACGCTTGGCTAAGTCTGAGGTCGGACTGCCACCAGACAAACATGTTGTCGGCTGCTTTGGTCGAATTCGCCACCAGAAGGGTACCGATCTGTTTCTGGACGCGGTCATTCCACTGTTGAAAGATCACCCGGACTGGCTTGCGATTATTGCCGGCCGCGCGACCGAACAGCACCTTTTGTTCGTCAACGATCTCAAGGGACGAATCGCAAAAGCGGGCCTTGGTGATCGTATCCTGTTCGTTGGTGAACATCGAGACATTGAGCGTTGGTATCGAGCACTGGATCTATTCGTCGCGCCCCAGCGGTGGGAGGGATTTGGGTTGACTCCGCTCGAAGCGATGGCCAGTGGCGTTCCCGTCGTTGCCACGGACGTGGGAGCCTTCAGCGAACTGATTGTAAGTGACGAGACCGGTCATGTTCTCGACGACCTGCAATCCGACACGATGCGCGGCGCCATCGAAAAATATTTTGCGAATCCTCATCTATGCGAACGACATGGCACCGCAGCACGCCAACACATGGTATCAAATTTCTCATTGGAACGCGAAGCCGCAAAACTCATCACCGTCTACCGTGCCGTTTAGAAACGCCAAACACTGCGTCAAAAATGAATGTGGACATCGGAGCAGTGAAGGGCAGTGCTTAACGAAAGAGCTCAGCGGGTGGAGAGGGATTCGAACCCCCGGTACCATTACAGTACGCCGGTTTTCAAAACCGGTGCCTTAAACCAGACTCAGCCATCCACCCAGATTGTTTTAGACACGCCGAATGAAGTTTTGTTCGGCGATTGTGATGCGTCAAGTTTAGCAAAAACACCCCAACTCACAAGACGGCTCGGAAGCTGTCGTGCCTACCGCAGACGACCAGACTTTCAGCGATCGCCACCAATTCGGCCCGGTTTCCGATCAACCTATCCCGTCAAACATCAGGCGAACCACTCGGTAACCGCCTGGGCCTTCACCAGTTCCCGGGGCTGGTTGAGGTGGTTCAGCACCATGGTTTCTGGATCAATTCCAAACGCGTGATAAATTGACGCCAGTAGTTGCGTAGGGTGAACTGGATTTTCCAGCGCGGACGCCGTCTGATCGGACTTGCCATACACCAGTCCGCGTTTCGTCCCAGCACCGGCGACCAGTCCGGTGTAACAATACGGCCAATGGTCACGGCCATCAGCGTCGTTGTCATTTCCAGAGGTACTGACTCCTCGCTGTGGACTTCGGCCAAATTCGCCGACCACGACAAGCATCGTTTCGTCCAGCAAGCCGCGCTGGTCCAGATCCTCAATCAAAGCCGAGATGCCAGTATCAAACATTGGCGCCGACTGCGTCCCCATCCGCTTACTCAGTTCCTTGTGCTGGTCCCAGGAATGATTGTCTGAGTTGGCGACCTTGGGCCAAACGACTTCAACAACGCGCGTCCCGGCCTCGACCAACCGTCGCGCCAAAAGGCAGCTTTGGCCAAAAGTATTTCGACCGTAGCGATCCCGAACCGTATCAGTTTCCGCACTCAATTCAAATGCATCGCGGGCTCGACCGGAAATGACCAGATTCAAAGCCTGTTGATAGTGCTCATCCAGTTCAAATTTCTCAACGGCCTTTTCCATTTCCGGCATCTGTTTGGTCACCAGATCTCGAAGCCGAGCGCGACGCTGCAAACGCACGGAAAAAATCTCCGGAGGCAACTTCAAATCGTCGATACGAATGCGATCCATCTTGGCCATGTCCATATCATCGCCGTCAGGATAAAGCGTGTACGGATCGAAGGCCTTGCCGAGGTACCCGGCCGTTCCGCCCTTGCCAATCACATTGCTTTCCTGCAATGGACGCGGGAGCATGACAAACGGCAGCATCGGCTCTTCAACCGGTTTCATCTTGGTGAGATGCGAACCAAAATTCGGAAAGTCTTTGGGACTTGGCGGCTCCAACTGCCCAGACGGACTGACCTTGTCTGTCGTATAACCCGTCATCATCTGGTAAATGGCGGCAGTGTGATTGAACAAACCGTTGGGAGAATAGCTCATGGAACGAATCATGGTGAAACGGTCATTGAGCTGCGCGAGCTTGGGCAGGTTCTCGGTGAACTTGATGCCTGGGATCTTCGTCGAGATTGGCTTGAACACGCTACGAACGTTGTCAGGCACATTTTCCTTGGGGTCCCAAAGGTCAATATGACTCGGCCCGCCTTGGAGGTAAACCATGATAATGCTCTTGGCCTTGCCCCATCCCGGTCGCTCGATGAGACGACTCGTCGCGGCTTTCGCGTTCTTGAGTGTAAGCATCGAGCCAAGCGACGCGCCAAGAAAGGCCGAACCGCCGACACGCAACAAATCTCGGCGCGTTGGTTGCAGGAAGGGATCGCAAAGGTCTTTGGCTTTATGACCGACAATTCGAAACATGATGTTTCTCCAGGAAATTAATTTTGGCAGCGATGTTTGGTTTCCAACGCTGGTATTGATTCAAATTTTGTTTGAGCGCTTTGTTTTGTGAGCGGAACGGCGCTAGCCACCGTTTTCCCAAAATTCAATTGAGCGGCAAGGCGCTGCCGCTTTATTCGTAACTCGCCATGTTATGGGTGCCAGTTTTATGAGCGGTTCGGCTCTAGCCACCGGTAACCATCGCACTAAACCGGCGGCTAGCGCCTTGCCGCTCACGAACATTAAACCGGCCGTTAGCGCCTTGCCGCTCACGAGAACCGAACCGGCGGTTGGCGCCGTGCTGAGCACAAATCCCGAACCGGCGTTTAGCGCCGTGCCGATCATAACAAACCGACAATCAAATTCAGGGACTCGTTGCCTCGTCCACTACCTAATCGCATCTAGTCAAAATCCGAATGAGATTCATTCGAACAACCTGGATCAATGGTTGAACAAAAACTCCGGGCTATTGATCAGTGCCCAAACCAAATCCTGCGCGATCGTAACTCGTGACGACTCCATTTGCCGTGCACTTGTCTCCACGTCTCGTTCCAGCGTCAACCAACGCATGTCTTTGGGGGTTTCAATCGACAATCGTTCAACCTCCTGACGCAATGCGATCACTTCTTCGGGAACGTCGAGCGGCTGGCTTGCTGCCATCAACTCTTCCTCCAACATTTTGCGTCGTGGGCTGCCATTTCGCACCAGCGATTGAAATTGCATCTTCGACGCTTCGGACCATTGCGCGGGCTCTCGAACCAGCGTCGTCAACAGTTCATCGGAAACACTGATCCCCACGGGAATACTCGATGACGAAAATGAAATCCGGAAACGTCCCAACTGGTGGTTTCCACCATAGTTTTGCACCATCGAAATTCGAAATCGAGTTTCCGCAGTCGGCGCAACCGGAGTTTTCAATTGAAACGTTGCCCAGTGGTTCTTGGCGATTTCCGGCACCACGGCCCAACCCGTTTGCGTTTCATCACCGTCAACCGTTCCATTGATTGGAAAACCAGCCTGCTCAAAATCGGCCATCGGATCGATCAGTTCCAAGCGAGTCCATTCATCGCTCGTCGGCGATGAGTTCATTTCCAACACAAATTGATGAACGACAAAATTTCCGTTCTCAGCTAAACCCGGTCCGCCACCCGGAAGTTCATCCGACTTTAGAGTCTCTAGTCGAATCGCGGAGACACGCGAAAGGTCAGTTTGAGTGGTTAACCGAGTAACCGTTGCTCCCATTGGGTCACGCGTGATGATCGAACGATCGTCTAATAGCTCAAGTTGCCCACCATTGGTTTGCTCCCAGTCGCGAGGCAAGATGGGATGCCACTGAATCTGGCTAAGATGTAACTCACGCCATTTTTGAACTTCATCATCAATCGCCGTTTCAAATTTAACTAGCTCCTGCTGAAGGCTCTCAACGCGTGCCTTTTGATCTGCTTCTTGTTGGAGCAATTCCGGGGCAAGCTCTGCTATTTTTGCGTTCAACGTCGATTGAGTATCGGATAGCTTTTGCTTGCGTTCCGATTCAACGCGTATGAATTCTGGTTCAACTTGGTCGCGATGCTCCTTCAGTTGTTCGACCAATTTCTGATGGTCGCTGACAACTTCATCAAACATCCCCGACATCGTCACCACTTCGTCGTCCCTTGCCGGGCGTCCCAACACCCTCAAATAAAGCCCGCGAATTAGCTCTTCATTGGCCGACGTATTGCGAGTCAGCCGGACGATTTCACTTTCCGGATTATTGATAGCGGAGGCCTGATCGGGGCCACTCACCAATGCCAGGACAGATCCCAAATGCAAATCATTGGATCGTTCGCACTCACAGGCACTTTCGCGAACCGGCTGCCCCAGTGTTGCAAGAATACTGTTCTTCAACGCTCCACCTGGATTTGGCAACTGCATCGCCCGAGTTCCCAGCTTGGCTCCCGGTATTTGCGGTTGAGATCCGCAAACAAAATAAAGCGAGTCAAACAGAACCTCAGCATTCAATCGACGAGGCAACGCATGCGAATAGTTCAACGTGTCGTCTTCGTTGTACTTGTTTGTCGTGGCTGCCAGTTGATAAGTTCGCGAATTGCAGATCGTCCGAATCAAATGTTGCACATCAAATTTGCTATCGACGAACTCCTTCGTCAAATATTGCAGCAACTGTGGGTTGGTTGGTGGATTGCTCGCGCGAGTATCATCGACAGGTTCAATCAAACCCATTCCCATCAACTGGCCCCAAACTCGATTGGCGTAGCTGCTTGCAAAATATGGGTTGGCCGGATCAACGATCCAATTTGCAAGTCGTTCGCGCCGACTCGTTGATCCAGATTCCAGATTTCCCTTGCCGTACGGAAACGCTGGCGCAGTAATTTTCTTCGTTCTGTCATGAATCACTTCGCCTGAATCGATATCGGCAATCGTTTCGAATAGCGGCGTCGCCGACTCAACGGCTGATCCCCCGATATTCCGATCACCCGACTCAGGTGCTCGCTTGCGATCGATTTGCGCAAAGTAGGCGGCTGTTTCGTAATACTGATCCTGGGTCCAACGTTCGAAGGGATGGTCATGGCATTTATTGCAATTGAAACGGGTCGACAAAAACAGATGCGTCGTGTTTTCCATCGCATCTTCCGGCGTCCGCAAGATTTTGAAATAGGAGGCAGCCGGATTCTCCGCATTGGAGCCACTGGCTGTAAGAATCGAGTGAACGAACTGATCGTATGGCACATTGGCGTCGACCTGTTCGCGAATCCATCGATGGAATTTGACAGCCCCTTCGCTGCCCAGGAACTTCTCGTTAACCTGCAGCAAATCGGACCATTTGCTGGTCCAATAGTCGACAAATTCAGAACTGCCGATCAACGCGTCAACCATCGCCTCTCGTTTCTCGCGAGTCGGTCTTGGATCATTGATGAAGGCTCGAATTACATCGGGCGTGGGCGGCAAACCCGTCAAATCCAGGTGGATTCGTCGTACAAATTCGTAGTCGTTGCAAAGTTCGGCTGGCTGTATTTTCATCCTTTGCCATTTGTTCGCGACGAGTTCGTCAATGGGGCTGAACGCAACAGGCTGCACCCATTCAAAGCCGGACCGGTCTCCCATAACGGTCAACGTCGTTGCAACGAATGCCCCTTCGTATCGAGCCAGGATCGCAGCTTCACCTCGTCGGGCTGCCGTGGCAACACCAAACGAATCAACGGTTACCACTTCCTGATTGGCGGTTTCCACGAACGCTTCGCGCGTCACATCACGAGTCATCCCATCGCTGTAATGCGCAACGACGCGCATTTGTTGTCGGCTGCCGGCATCTTTCAATACCGGCAAAGTGGGTTCAATCGTGATTCGCTGAACACGCGGCGAATCCAGATCGAGTTTTGCTCCCGAGCGAATCCATTCGGAGACCAACTGATAGTATTTGCCGTCGCGATCAAGTATTACGCCGCCTTCGTGAGGAACGCCGCCACTGGCCTTGGTCAGCATCAGACTACCTTCGGGCGCTGCCGTGTTGATTCGTCGCGATGCCAAATCGTCGGTCAATGCTCGAATGTCGAATAACGGGTCATAGCCACGAAGCGAAAGTTTGAATCCTCGTTTCCCTGCCTGCGATCCATGGCAAGTGCCTGCATTGCACCCGAGTTTACCCATCACCGGATTGACATCTTGAATGAAGCTAACAGGTCGCGGGTCGTCAATGGCAACCCTGCACGAAACATTTGACTGCAAATTGCCAAATTCAATTTTCAATTCGCCACTGCCACTCGTGCCGTTCACTTCAACGAGTCCAGTGGATGAAACGACGACGAGGTCGTTAGCGCCGCTTATTTGCGCACGATTCGTAACGTCAACGCTTGTTCCGTCGTCAAAACGCAATCGAACCACGAGTTGGCAATAGTCTCGCGCCGATTCAAACGAAAGTGCGTCGGGGAAGACCTCCAATTCTGCGCCTTCGAAATTGATCGAAAGAGTTTCTACTCCTGGCGAAACCGGCTGTTCCTTCATGCGAGGATAAACGTTTGATTGAGCAACGCCATTCTCGTTCGCTGTAACATCGTGAACCGCCAACTCAGTCACCTGACTGGTTGAGAGCTCCAATTCCCGCAGTTCTCCGTCGTTACCGCCAGCGTAAAGGCGACTTCCATCTTTGGAGAAGTCCAACGAATAGAGTGCCAAGTCCGAAAAATCGAATCGAGCCACTTCCTGAATGTCCAACTCGTGAAATTGATTCAGTCGAGTGACTTCGTCGCCGTTTCGCGAACTGACAACTTTCGAATTGATGGCCTTGATGTCCGCAGGAACAGTCGTATCAAACTCCAGCGAGTAAACACGAACTTGAGAGTTGCCATCGAGTCCGCTTGCAAATGCGACAAGCTTGCCATCACTTGAAATACAAACTGCCTGCAACCGACCATCCATCTGAGGAAACGTTCGCAGCAGGTTGGCGTCGTCACCAATCACACGTTTGGTTTCTCGAAACACGCGATACAACTTTGGCACACCATCCGCCGAGCCGACCACAATCTCATCGCGCGACGGATGTCTGGCGACGCGAAATGCCACCTTTCAACACCCCAGGCGTGATCGAAGTGATGTTGTCAATGAAACGTTCCGTTGCAACTTCTGTTAGCTTGCACGTCATGTCGCGGCCGACCGAAATCAAGTGGCTGCCGTCGACGGTAAAGACCGTATCTCGAATCCAGTCTTCGGCAACGTTTTGAAACAGAACTTGTTCACCCGACTGGACGTTGAATGCCCGAAGCGTGTTATCCGTTCCGCCAATCGCTACCACTTGATCGTCTGGTGACCAACTGACACCGAACAGACTATCAGGGGTCGCGCGAATGGCTTGAACGAGTTTTCCAGAAGCAACTTCCCAAACCTGCAGTTCACCAAATCGTCCCGGCTGTCCTCCCGACACCGCCAACATCGATCCGTTGTTTGAAAACTTGATCGACTCGATGCGTGGCGACTGCCCGATAAGCCGCATGATCGTCTGCTTCATGGTCAAGTCAACGAGTACGACTTCATTGATCCCATTGATTGCCAAAAGTGTTCCGTCGGGCGAAACATCCATTGCCGTAATGACAGGAGCCTGGGAATAGGTCGGAGGGTTCGCTGGAGAAAACGGTGTTGATAACACTCGGTCGTCCTTCGCACCTTGATCGATCCAAAGTCGAATCGATTCAATCTCTTCGGACGACAACGTATCGTTGTCGGGCGGCATTGGCGACGCCATCCGCTGGAACAATCAAGTCCATCAGATTGCTCGAATGAGAATCGCCCGGAACAATCGCACGATCGCCACTTTCTCCACCAGATAGCAGAGCCGCGAAATCAACCATGTCGTAACCGCCACGAGGATTGGCAGTTTGGTGGCAGCCCGCACAATGCTGCATCAAAATCGGTTCAACGTCTCGCTGAAACGAAACGGCTGCGGAGGACGCTTCCTGCGCGACGGCCTTCGGATTTAAGGCCAAAATCAACACAACTGCACATAACGTCAGACCCCAAGTGCATCGAAACATCGGGCACTTCCTCTACTTTTTAGACTGAGACGAGGAACCATCAACGTTCGGCGTTAATCGGATGATTTCCGATTCAACATCGAATGATCAGGCGAAGTCTCAATTATCATTGCGGCGAAAGCAGGTTGCAACTAGTGTTGTGGTCGCAAACGTCGAAAGGACAAACCGATTCTGAACGTTTCGTTTAAATCGGCGCTCGAAAATTCTTCGCTAACGGGCGAGGAAAGTTCCTATCGTACAACAAAATCCGCCTTGGCCTGGGATGCGGTTTCGAAGATTACCAATGCAGTGAAATACTCAAACTCTGCCTCGACCAGTTGCTGGCGAGCGTCGAATACTGACGTTTCATAAATGTTCAACTCGATCAAATCGATCTTTCCAGCCTCAAAAGCAACGCGTCCCAAATCAAGTGCTTGCAAGGTCAACTCCAGATTCTTTCGAGATGTTTCAATTCGATCGTAAGCGACGTTCAATGCCGACGCTGCATCTCGAATCTCTATCTCAATCTTGTTGGCCACAAAGCGTTGTTTCGCTTCGATCTGAACTAACTTCCCTTGCGCTGCCAGAATTTTTCCTTGACCCTCTCGTCGTTGCACGGGCACCTCGGCGTACAATCCCGCTTGTAGTTCAAACGGTGATTTGTCGCCCTTGGCACTTGCCGGTGCTCCCAAATCTTGCCCCGCGAACCCCTTCGCATTCAATTTCCAAAGTGTCAGATTTTCCGCATAAGCCAATTCAGCGCAAGCCTCTCGTCGCATCGCGTCCAATTCCTGGAAGTCTGGACGATTGGAAAGTGCCGTTTGATAACATTGTTCGATGGATTGTTCGTCAATGGTTTCTGATTTGGGAAAATCCATCGGAATCCAATCGATGCCCGGACGAATTGGCTCGCCGTCGGTGTCGCGAAGATAAAGCGACAGTTTGATCGCGGCCGACTGCAACTTGCGCTGCGCCTTGAACAAGTCGTTTTCGCGTTTGGCAATGAAACGCTGATTGTCGATCTCAGCAACCTTGGGCAACGCTCCCAATTCGACCCGATTGCGGATTTGATCCACACGAGACTTTGCCAGTTCCAGGATTTCCTCTTCTGCACGAACGATCAAGCCCGACGCAACCCAGTTCCAATACGCAGCTGTCGCTTCTCGTTCAATCGCAATTAAACGACCATCAATGTTGAAGGCAACTTGATCGCGCTGCGCCGTCGCAACTTGAACGGCGGTTCGGCGTTGGTCAGTCCGTCGGTCTTTGATCAATGGCATGTCGAAGCCAACCTTGAACTCACCTCCTTCATTGGTTTCACGTTCGCCGTACCAAGGTTCAAACTGGCCATCGCCTATTCGATAGGCACCGTAAACCGAGCCACCCTGATAAAGCGGTTTCGAAATGGAGACGCCGTTTTGGTAAGTTTTGTAGAAACCAACTGGTTGCGAAATGCTGTATCCCTCAAGCCGCGTATCGAATTGACCGAATTGAGAGAACTGTTTTCCTTCTGCCGAATCCAACTCCCCAATCGCAACTTCTATCAACGGAAAATGATTTGCAACCGAATCCAGCACATCTTGCAAATACATTTTTGCGTTGCCGGTTACTTCATTCGGTTTAACTGCTGAAGCTGCCAACTTGGTTCCAGCCGAGTCTTGCTCGATTGCATCTTGGTCGTCAGATACAACATCGTTTCGTTCCTGTGGTTCATCATCGCCAATCTCTATTTCGTTTAGATTGGCGGCGACATCCGAGTCCATTTCTTCTTGAAACGTCATTTCGGCGGGGCGAATGAATGACGTTTGAACGACACCCAAATCACTTGTCTCAACAGTTGCGTTTTGTAGCGCAAGGTCCTGCTCACCGATATTCGTATCATCGCCGTCCGATTTGGAAGGACTTGCAGGTTTCGGGGGGATCGAGACCACGGAGGTGGAATGTTTGTCAGCAAACGGGCGTTTAAACGAGCTGCTTCGACAGCCCACGAGCAATATCATCGCCAGAACGATGATGCTAGTTATTCGTTCAATACGTTTCACAACCATTCCTTTGGTAGTTTCCGTACGGTTACTTTGGAAGCTTTGGAGTCTTTGGAACTTTGCCCGCCTTGTCTTCCGAAACAATCACTGGGAAACCATTCAATTGCCGCCAGATTTCCCATCCAAGTTTCACTTCGTTCAACATCACCCAGCCGTTGACCCGAACACCCTGACGCAAAAATTGTTCGGACGGCCATTCTGGGCTTTCGGGATCCGGCAATACCAGTACACGGAATTTACCTTCACCATTGTCAGTCGCATCAACGGTCGCAACCTGACCTCCAAACGTACCAACGGCAACCGACGGCCATGCTGCAAACTGAACCGCTGGCCATCCCTCGAATTGCAGACGCACGTGGTCCCCAGTTGCGACCAAAGGCATGTCATTGCCTGGGATGTATAGCTCAACTGCCAACTGCGAAATTTCTGGAACAATGGTCAACAGGTCCTGACCTTCCTTGACCGTTTGCCCCCGCTCGTAAACGGGCATTCGAAAAACGGTGCCATCGCGAGGCGCGACGATTGTTGTTCGTTCGAGTGATGACAATTTTATTTCCACGTCCTGCATTTCCTTCCGAACCATTGCTAGTTCGCCGACGGCGGAGTTTTCATCAGCCCGCGCCTTTTCGATTTTGGCGCGTGCTTCGCGTTTCTTTTCCTCGAGTTCGTTTTGCTTCGCATCGCGTTCTTTTTCGAGCGCTGCGATGTCCTGATGCAACGACTCCAACTCACCTTTGGCAACATCCCAGTCCTTGAGATATTTTTCTAACTCCATTTCCGCAGTGACACCGCGGTTCGCAAGTTGCTGTTGCCGTTCATAGTTCTTTCTCGCTTGTAGTTCCTTTGCTTCATAGGAACGAATGAGTTCCGTCTTACTGGAAACTTTTCGAATCGCCGACTCCAATAGGTCTTCTGCCGATTTCACCGTAAATGCGGCCGCCTCCTCAAACGCCGTGACGACATCGCGATACACGTCTACTTTGCGCAATGCCGCTTGCTCTTTGGTTTCGAGCTGAGCGACTTGCGCTTCCAATCGCTCTTTGAGATCCGCGGCATCCGGTTGCAATTCCAGCAAAAAATCACCTTTTCTGACTACGGTACCTTCAACTAATCCATCGGCTACGCGATCAACGATTCCTTTTGACGGGGACTGCACGGTTTGCTGCCGTTCCTGAGGAACATAGGCAATCACCTCACCACTCCCTCGTGACGATTGCTGCCACGGCAGAAAAGCCATGCCGATACAAATCAAAAGTAATGTCATCAGTAACCACTTGGCCAGTCGCTGAGCGAACCGGGAGGACTGAACCAGTCGTACAGCCACCCTTTGGTGCGTCGGCAACGGGGCGTTGATTTGGATATGTGGTTTCATCGTTTCAATCGTCGAATCTGTTCAAGTTTGTCAAATCACCGAACCGTCTGGGCAACTTGTCGTCCCAATCGGCAAAGTTTTACTTATCCTGCTTCACTAATCGTCAAGCTTTATCACGTTTCCAGTCCAATCGGCTACACGTCGTCGACCGGTCGCGACAACAAGAGTCGTGTCAGGAAAGTTCTCAAGCGCACTTAATGCAGCCTCAAGTTCATTGTCAGAAAGCCCGTCGAGCAGGCCATCGATCAATAGAATCGCAGGCTTGCTGGCCAATGCTCGCGCCAATGCAATCTTGCAGCGCAAAAATCCGCTCAAGGGTGCACCACCGACGTTGAGTTTTGTGCTCAAGCTATCGGGCAGGGCATACAATTCTTCATCGAGTTGCAGGCGTTTGAGTGTTTCACCAAGGTCTTGGTCCGTAATATAGTCGCGCCCCAAAAGTACGTTTTCGCTAATCGAACCTGCGAACAAATCCGGTCCGCTTGCAACGCCAACGGTCGAGGCAAACAGATCATGGCGAATCGCATCGACCCGTCTTCCGTCAATCTGCACGTATCCGGATTCCGGACGCATGCCGCCGGCGATGACTTCGATGACTTCGTGTCGCCCGGAGTCGGAATCTCCCAGCAACGCCAGCCTAGAGTTGGCAGGAATCTCAACTGACAACGGTTTTGCCAAGCCTTCGACAGCGACGCCTTCCAGACGAACACTTGCCGCCTGTTGCTTTGGAAAAACACTTGGATGAAATGCGTTGTCGTAGGGCAAGTCAAACAATTTCCCCAGCTTGTCCATGGAGGCCAGCAAATCATAAAAGCTTTCCAGGTCCTGCCCCAATTTTGCAAACGATCCGAGAATCACTGTCACGATCAACTCGGCGGCGACCAATTGCCCCAGCGTCATCTGCCCACGAATCACCAGGAATCCGCCAACTCCCAACAACACGGTGGCAGCGATCGCTTGCATGATCAAAATGAACGCGAATTGTGTAACGACGATCCGGAAGTGTGTCCGACGTGCATTGATATAGTTCACAGCCAAGGAATCTGCTCGATCTGCCGCGAGTGTTTGCCCGCCGTTGCGACTAAACGCCGATCGATGGCGCAATAGCTCCTGCAACCAATTGGCGACTTTGTATTTTGATTCTGACTCGGCAATCGCCGAACTCGTCGCTCCTCTACCCATTACGATCAAGATTGCCGACATGATCAGGATCAAGCCAACATCGTAACCGAGCAGAAACGGATGATAAAACGCCAGGACGGTCATACCGATTACGGCTTGCAACACGACGATCAACGTGCTGAGCAGAAACTTGGCGACAATCTTCTGGACATTGACGATATCAAAGAAACGATTGACGAGTTCGGGCCCGTGATATTTGTCCCAGACCTTACCTGGAACTCGGGGGAGTCTTAACGCCAGATCTTCCAACGTCCTGACAAAGAGTCGCCGCTGTATGATTTCCACAACGACGGTCATCAGCGTCCGAAGCCCCGCTTGGAATAATAGAAAGATCAAAACGATGACGGAAAGGACAATCAGTGGCTGAAGGTAACGTCCAAATGCGATGGTATTGACGATGGCCTCGACAGCAAGGGGAGTGCTAAGGCTCAAGACGCCAATGAATATGGAGAAAATGACGACCGTTCGAATGTCTCTAGCCTCGGGCCGAAGAAATGCCAACAGCCTACGAAACGGGCGCGTGTGTTGCGTTTTAGTTTCAGAAGATTGCTTCAAGGGCGTTTCATGCTGACTAACAGTCAACAATTCCGCCAAGCCATCGGTTCCAACAAACATATTTCTTCGAAGCCAACGACGTGAGACAACCTTCGTCTCACCTCGTTCCACAACACGATACCGATTGCTGGATTTGGTTTTGATAACCGCGATGTAGTCTCCGCTGTCCGCTCCATCGACTGCTCGCTGGCGAATCAAAACGGGCGAGCACTCATCGCAAATTGCAAGAATTTGAGCGCGAGGCTCGCGACTCATGCGGAGTTTCAGATCCAGGCTGTGCGCGACAATGTACCAGGCCGAGCGGACGTCCAATTCACGCAACTCACCCGCCGAATTCAGAAGTTGTAGAATTTCGGTCTCAGAAAAGGGACACGACAGCTCTTGGCTGATTCCACTCAAACAAGCCAAAACTCGGCTTCTTATGACTTTTATTTCCATAAGGCTGATTTTAACTCTACATTAATTTTCTTGAGTATTTACAGGGTTAATCGACCTTACTTCAGCGCAATTACAAACAAAACCGCCACAAGTTCGTGCATTTCACCGTTAGAATCAACAAACATCCCTTCTGAAACATATTTTCACCTTTTGCGGCTGAAATTCCGCCTAAAAAGCCCAACACAAAGCGGCCTTTTCGGCGGCCATTTCGCATGAAAAAACAGGCGGAAACATTATTCACTGGGACCATCTGCCCCATGATTTTTTGAATGAGAGTTGAGTTTCACGGTAACAAGACAGAATGAAATATCGTTTGATTTCCTGCCTACCGAAAACAAAGACACACCCCCTGACTTCAATTGGTCCGCGTCTCCATTCACTTTTGGCAATCGCGGTTCATATTGGTGATGCCACAGCAATCACGCAAAACAGAAATCGACCGAAAACGTTGCCGACGATACCAAACAAAGACTTGGAACAACGGGAAGTCCGCTAGTTATTACGCATGTTAATCCACGATGAGTTCCCAATTTTGATTTTGAGGATAACATACTCACTCATATGAGGATATTGAGGACACGATGAGAAGCAAACGCGAAACCGAACGGGAAATCAGTCAGGCAATTGTTAGATTCGAGAAGGAATTCATGGGGCGAGGCCCCTTGGAAGCCCGCACTTACATCATTGATGATTTAGTACTTGTGCGTCTCAAGAATGTTCTAACCCCCGCAGAGTTGAAACTGTCAGAGGCCGATGGAGGAAACCGTGGACGCTATCTCATCAAACAGGTTCGCCAGGAATTGATTGAACAAGGAAGGCCGCTGTTGAACGCTGCGATTTACGACTTGCTGGGAATCCATGTCGTTAGCCTGCACACTGACATCAGTGCAAAAACTGGGGAGCGAATCATCGTCTTCACGCTGGCAACTCCTTGGACTGACACGTAAATCAACAGTAATCAACTATTTGAGCCAACTGCCTCAAAAAAATTTTGACGTAATCTTGACGTCATCGAATGTCGACAATATTATTAGCCAAGGTGATTTTGACTGAATTTGAAATCGGCTCCTTTAGGGACGACGTTCAAACAGGCAAAACACTCAAAAACCGGTTTTCGTTGCGGGGTCCACAGGCCCATGCAGAAAAGGCCGAAAGGTTGCTCAATGCAGCCTTTCGGCCTTTTTTTTTGGCGAATACCTCTTGCCGCGCGATGCCAAACAGTTGCATTGGTGCCGACGGCTCAAACCAATTACTAGCTAAGCAGTAACAGTCGAGTTGGCTGTTCAGACAAGCCGGATGAAAAAGCCTCAAATGAGGAGTTTTCTTCCGGCTTTTTTTGTCTCCTGAAAAACAACTCGGCGAAGTCAAAACCTGAATACGTAGGAGTGAAATGTCGATGCTGCCGTTTTTTTGGGCCCTCGCGATAACCGTGATCTTGTTGTGGTCCCTGATCCTTATCCCTTCACATTACGCAAACAAAAACAGCAAGACACTTCGGTATGTTGTCACCTACGTTGTTGGATTGGCGTTCTGCCTGGCATGTACACTTCTTTGCGGAATCATAATCAGCGGGAAAAAGTCCACAACGATTTCACTTTTTGAGTTCGAAAATGAAATCGGCGCAAACGTTGAATTCTTCCTCGAGGGTGTTGCCTGCTTGATGCTCGTCCTGGTCAGCTTTATCGGTTTTATTGTTTGTCAATTTTCCATTCGCTACCTGGATGGAGAATCCATGCAAGGGCGTTATTTCCGCTGGATTGGGTTTACAATCGGAGCGGTTTCGATGATGACGATGTCCGCAAATTTGCTGTTGTTCTTTGTTGCCTGGATTGCGACCAGCCTCGGCTTACATCAGCTATTGCTTCACTATCGCTATCGTGAGGCAGCGCATCGCGCTGCCTGGACCAAGTTTACAATCAGTCGCATTGGTGATGCCTTTCTGGTGTTTGCCATTATTCTCACCTTCCGGGTCTTTGGTACCGTAGAATTCTCTGCGTTGTTTGCAAGTGCAAATGAGATAGCCAGCAGCTCACAAACTGGCCTGGAACACATGGCGATCGGTTGGTTTCTGGTCATGGGAGCGATCACGAAATCTGCCCAGTTTCCATTTCACACATGGCTTCCCGATACGATGGAAACGCCAACACCCGTATCCGCATTGATGCATGCAGGTGTTGTTAACGCCGGTGGATATTTGTTGATCAGAATGAGTCCACTCGTGACGCTGTCTCCAAATGCCCTCACCTTCCTGACTGTTGTCGGCACATTGACAGCGGTTTTTGCGAGTACGGTAATGATGACGCAATCCAGCATCAAACGGACCCTTGCCTACTCCACCATTGCTCAAATGGGCTTCATGATGTTGCAATGTGGGCTGGGTGCATTCTCCGCAGCGATGCTTCACATTATCGCACACTCTCTATACAAATCCCATGCATTTTTGAACAGCGGCAACTTGCTCACGCAAACAACAGCGACGCCACCCAGGTACTGGCGATTGAGAGCGAGCCCAGGCACCAAACAAACACCGCTACGGCCAAAATCAGTCTTCGGTTTCTTTTTGATAGCGTTAGCGCTAGTGGTTCTGCTATTTCTAGGAACTGCCAACATTCTACGCTTGGATCATTCATCGACGGCTGGTGGCCTGATTCTGATGCTCATCTTCTGTCTCTCATTTTCAACGTGGGGTTACCGATTCGTTTGCTCGGGAAACAAACAGGCTATCTTATTAGGAGTCGTCTCCCTTGGCGCGCTATTCGTTACCTATTTTTCGAGCTACCTGCTTGTCAATCATTTGATTGATTCGACACATGCAATTGAATTGAATTCTCGAACAGCACCATTCCTCTTTGTTGGTATCGGCATAGCATTTTCCTTTCTGCTTGTACTCAACGTTTTAATTTCACAATCGGCGCCGCCGCGATGGTTGAACCGCATGCGAGTCCATGCCGCCAACGGTTTCTATATCGAGACACTTTACAGCCGCCTTTTTTTGAACGCAGACAGTTACTGAGTTTCTGACGTCGGTGATGCCTTCAAGTTATCCAAGGTTAGTCATTTAGGTTTATTAAAGATGTCCATCACAAACCATCCCAATCAGATTCCCAACAAGACAAAGTCAACAGGTAACATCCAAGCGGAATCTGCTGATGCTCCAGATGATTCAACACTGCTGATCCAAAAGGTGCTGGAGCAAGTTCAGCAGAAGATTGCTCCAGTATGGCCGTTGCAAGACTACGTGGCAGTCAATCCCTATCTGGGTGTCTCAGACCAGCATTTTCTCAAGGCGCGTGAATCGTTCCGACGCGTTTCGGATCTTGAGCTTTTGATGCCGTTGAATTATTACAGATCGCAGTTTGACAACGGGGAGTTCGACCGGTCTGATATCGATGATGCGATCGACGAACTCACGGCAGACGGCACTTCCGGAGCTGAGCAAATCGACGTGAACCTGGTCGTTGCTCATTTACGAAGTCCTGCCAAGCCATCCCCCACTGCGGATTCCCCGGCGTCCAAGGAAGAGAATCGAACCCGTTTATTCCACACCTACGCAGAAGCCATCGACAAAACGCGGGGAACGCATTGGCGCCGAACGATATTGGAAGAAATCTCAAAGCACTGCTCCGCCCACTACGATCAGGGACAAGCGTTCTGGGCAAGTCCTTGGCGAGAGCATTCCAACTACCAGGCATGGCAATTGACTTTGCAACATGACTTGAGTCTCAGCATTCTGGGAATTCGAGGTTTCCGGAAATTCGTGGCGAACTTGCCCCAAAAGCCGGAAGCGGCCATTCTGGTTTTACTTGATCGCCTTGGCGTCCCCGCGGACCTGTGGGGCGAGGTTTTGCTATGTCAGGCATTGACGTCTCCTGGATGGTGCGCTTGGACGAGGTATCTGGATATCGATGCCGAACGATACGGCACCCCAAGCAACGAGTTTTCAGGACTTCTGGCCATAAAACTCGCTTATGAAGCCGCCTTGGCATCTCAGTTGGATTTTCAGATCGATTGGTATGCCGTGAAACATACAACGCTGATGCGTTCTATCGTTGCCGACGATCAAACTGACACGCTCGTCAACTATCTGCTGTTGAAAGCTAGTGAAATTGGATTTCGTAAGCGGCTACTTTCACGCTTGCTGTCCAGAAACATCAATAGCCTGCAAACCGAAATTTCCAGTCGCAGTCTGGCTCAAATGGTCTTTTGCATCGATGTTCGTTCAGAACGCCTGAGGCGCAACCTGGAAAGCACGTCCTCAAGAATTCAGACCTTCGGTTTTGCCGGTTTTTTTGGCGTGCCAATGGAATTTGTGAAATTCGGCGAAACAGAAGGCCGTTCCCAAGTACCTGCGTTGATCACCCCAAGATTCAAAGTTCAGGAAGAAATCATTGGCGCGAATGAAGCGGAAAATCTGACCGCAAGTAAACGTCTTGGCGTGCTTCGCAATTTCCGAAAAAGTTGGCATGAATTTCAAGCGTCTGCGATTGGCACCTTCGGTTTCGTCGAAACAGCCGGGCCTGAGTACGCTTTGAAATTGCTTGGGCGATTACTTGGAATCGGCAAAACAAAAACAACGGGATTCGATGACAGTGGATCCGTTGATCGAAAACGAATGGCCCCCTCCCTGCGAGCACTCACCCAACAAGGCATCTCCACGTCGCAACAAACCGGCATGGCCGAGTCGATCTTGAGAGGCATCGGACTCATTTCCAATTTTTCCAAAATTGTCGTTTTGTGCGGACACTCAAGTCAAACTGACAACAATCCACTGCAGGCAGGACTGGATTGCGGTGCCTGCGGAGGGCACTCGGGAGAAGCCAATGCACGCTTTACGGCAATGCTGTTGAATCAAAAGTACATTCGCGAGGGACTTCGAGATCTCGGTATCGAAATCCCTGAGGACACACATTTTCTCGCAGCACTTCACAACACAACCACAGACGAGTTAATCTTTTTCGACTTGAATGAGCTCCCGGAATCCCATCACCAGGACCTGGAAGAGTTAGTCGAAAAATCCCAAACAGCCTCCAGCCTAACGCGACATGAACGTCTTAAGGCACTTCCCGGTGGATCGGAAAGGAACCTATCTCGCAGAAGCAAAGATTGGTCGGAGGTCCGACCTGAATGGGGCTTGGCTGGCAATGCAGCCTTTATCATCGGTCCCAGGGAAATGTCAAAGGCCCACTCATTCGAAGGGCGCACGTTTTTACACAGCTACGTCTATCAAGATGATTATGAGTTTGCCGTACTCGAGCAGATCATGACAGCCCCCATGATCGTTGCAAACTGGATCAATTTGCAATACTACGCATCAACGGTTGATCCCGGTCACTTTGGCAGCGGAAACAAAACGGTACATAACGTCGTTGGTCGCTTTGGCATTTTTTCAGGAAACGGTGGCGACCTGATGACCGGGTTGCCTTGGCAATCGATTCACGATGGAATTCAATTCCAACATCTTCCGATTCGACTGCTGGTAGTCATCACCGCCCCACGCTTTGCAATTCAAAAAATCGTTGAAAAACATTCTTCGTTGAGTGACTTGTTTCAGAACGGATGGATGCAATTGACCGCAATCGACGACGGTGGTCCCTATCGCTATACCGAGCAAGGAGCCTGGGAAAAGCTGCACGAGAAAGCGGACCGCTCTGAGATGACATTATTCAATCAAAATCAAAATTTGTTTCGTAAACAGGAGTCCCAATCATGGTAGCTACATCCACAAAGCACCAGCCGAACCAATTCATTTCTACAATCGATGCTGCCTTCATTCGATCTCCCCAAAAGATTGATTGGTTATTGATTGCAGCCGACGATGATCAAATGCTGCGAGCACTTTCATCCGCCGTCGCCGGAGAATCGGTTGCCGTCGTAAGAGTAAGTCAGGCCGATTGGGTCCACCGATTTGCTGAGCTCGCCGCTGCCATTGAATACGCTCTCGAGGTCGGGGCCATACGCAGCCTGATACTGGCAGCGAATTCAACGTTTGTCGAAGTAGATAGTGATTCGCGCATCACGTCCAAAAGAACATCCAAGATCACATTGCAGACTGAAAACAAGCCGTTTGTTGGGGCTTGGCAGCACAACTCGGGCAATCTCCCCAGAATGAAAAATTTTGCGACATGCGTGCAGCAATTACGTAATTTACCTGCAGTTAAAAATTGCATTTTGCGTAACCACCTGGTGGTCTGTGGTTTGTTTTTTCGCGAGGAAAGCGGTTTATTCATTGCTTACGATGCGCAGGAAGACCTATTTCAGCCCTTGATTTAAAAATGGGCTATTCAATTTTTTTGTTTCCCAAATCGCCCCTTACCAATGGAGTTGATTGAACTTGAAGTCTCGACGGCCCCAAAACCCAATGCCTCAAAATCGTGAGCAAAGTGAGGTAAACGTTAACCCTACGATGGTAAACGTTCTCAGGTCCCCCCACCTTGAAAAACTGGAGGCAGAAAGTATTCACATTCTACGTGAGGTTGTCGCTGAACTGGACAACCCTGTTTTGCTTTATTCCATCGGCAAAGACTCTTCGGTCCTTTTGCATCTTGCATTGAAAGCATTTTACCCCGGCAAGCCGCCGTTTCCCTTGCTCCATATTGACTCGACTTGGGAGTTTCGGGAAATGATAGAATTTCGTGAGCAATATGCAGTTCAGCAACTCGGCTTGGAAGTCATCTCATTTGTTAATGAAGAGGGAGTGCGAGCTGGAGTCAATCCATTCGAACACGGCAGTAAAGTCTATACCGACGTTATGCGGACTCAACCGCTAAAACAGGCTTTGATGAAGTACAAATTTGATGGTGCGATTGGTGGTGGGCGAAGAGACGAGGAACGCTCTCGAGCCAAGGAACGAGTTTTTTCCTTTCGTGATCGCTTTCATCGCTGGGATCCTCGCAACCAACGTCCTGAGTTGTGGAAGCTATTCAACACATGGAAAGGTTCTGACGAATGCCTGCGAATCTTCCCGCTTTCCAATTGGACTGAACTCGATGTGTGGCAATACATCTTGCAAGAGAATATCCCGATCGTCCCCCTGTACTTTGCGAGGTCACGTCCCGTCGTAGATCGAGACGGAGATTTGATTGTTGTCGATGATGACCGAATGCGCCTCCGAGAGGGGGAACTCCCCGTAGATCGGGTCGTGCGATTTCGCACACTGGGCTGCTACCCCGTGACCGGCGCGATTGAGTCAAATGCAGAAACCGTCGAAGCGATTGTTTACGAAATGATGACAACGCGGTTATCTGAGCGGCAGGGTCGCGCCATCGATCGCGATGAAGCGGCAGCCATGGAACGAAAAAAACGCGACGGGTACTTCTGACAAACGGAATCAAAGCATCCCGCTTTGGTATTGAAACTTGAGGACCATTCAATGAATACGACGACCACCATGGATTCCATCGACTTGGCAGGCAAGCAGTTGTTGACACAGCATGCAAACAAGGAACTGTTACGATTCATTACTTGTGGTAGCGTTGATGACGGAAAAAGCACGTTGATTGGAAGACTTTTGCTTGAAAATGGAGCGGTATACGAAGACCAAGTCAATTCACTTCGAAAAGACAGCAAAAAACATGGAACGACGGACCTGGATGTCGATCCCGCCCTGTTGCTCGACGGCCTTGAGGATGAACGCCAACAAGGCATTACCATTGATGTTGCCTACCGATATTTCACTACGCCCAAACGAAAATTCATTATTGCGGATACGCCAGGGCACGAGCAATTCACCAGGAACATGGCAACAGGAGCATCGACCACGGACCTCGCAATTATTCTCGTCGACGCCTCCAAAGGCATCCTGACTCAAACCCGTCGACATACCTTCATTGTATCTTTACTGGGAATCAAACATGTTGTTTTGGCGGTCAACAAGATGGACCTGGTTGAATACTCCCAGAACGTCTTTGAATCCATCTGCGACGAGTTTGGGCAATTCGCCAGCAAACTCGAAATACCGGATATTCGTTTTGTCCCCTTGTCGGCTTTGCATGGTGACAACGTCATTCGCAATAGCTCAATGACTCCCTGGTATGAAGACGGATCGCTACTGCACATTCTTGAGAACATCTACATCGGCGCGGATGGCAACCATCGTGATTTGCGATTTCCCGTTCAATGGGTCAATCGTCCAGACGCAAATTTTCGTGGTTACAGTGGCACGGTTTCTTCGGGAGCATTGCAACTTGGTGAAGAAGTAATGGTGTTACCGTCCGAAAAGAGAAGTCGTATTAGCCGCATCATCTCCTGCAATGGCGATCTGAAATCGGCTCACGCGGGACAGGCGATTACCATCAAACTCACCGATGAAATTGACATTTCACGCGGTGACATGATCGTCCGCCCCGCAAATCGGCCCTTTACGCGTCGCAATCTGGACGCCATGATCGTTTGGATGTCCGACAAGCCATTGCAAACAGGCAACTCTTATTGGGTCAAACAAACCACCAAACGTACCAGCGGAGTCGTCAACGGTATCCGTTATAAAATCGACGTCAATACGCTCCATCGATCATCGACGACAGGCCTGCAACTGAACGATATTGGTCGATGCCAACTTTTGCTTCGTGATCCCATCATGTTTGACGCCTATCGTCAAAACCGTGAAACAGGCTCGTTCATTCTCGTCGACCGAATCACCCATGAGACTGCGGCTGCCGGGATGCTATTGAGTCCGCGAGACGGATCAGATGATTTCGATGGTGAGGTACATCCCGAAAACGAATTAAGACTGCAACGCGCGATTAGCCGAATTCCTGAAAACCAGCGCGCACAACGATATGGTCATCTGCCGTACACAATCCTGATTACGGGTTTGAGCGGATCAGGAAAGACGACACTCGCACTGGAACTGGAACAGTGGTTGTTTGAAGACGGCAAAAAATGCGTCGTTCTCGATGGACAAACCATGCGATTCGGTATCAGCCGCGACTTGGGATTCTCAGCTGAAGAACGATCCGAAAACCTGCTACGCGCCGCAGAAATTGCCAAATTACTCAACGATTCCGGATTGATCTGCATCGCAGCCTTCGCAGCTCCTCATGACGAGATTCGGCAAAGAGTCCGTAATCTGATCGGAGCAGATCGCTTCTTGCATGTTCATTTGACAACCCCCTTGGCGATTTGCCGTCAACGGGACTCAACCGGTCGCTATGCCGCAGCCGACAAAGGAACGATTGCTAATTTCCCGGGTGTTACAGCACCCTATGATCCGCCTCAGGCGACGGATCTCGAGGTTTCAACGGAGTCGATGTTACCAGACCGAGTCGCCGAAGAAGTGATTCGATTGTTGCGAATAAGGTCGAACCTGTCGCGTGCGTGAATGACATCCACGTCCATCATCCATCATACCTTTTGGCGCATGTGTCGGCCGAAATTCAACTGACGGTCCAGGTTTCGCCAGAGTGAAACAACTGATTCAGATCACCCGTTCCGCGTTTTGCGGCGGCACCTTCCAGTTGCTCCTTCATTTGCACCTCATAGGTCGGGCGATCGATACAACGGAACACGCCGATGGGCTCGGGATATTCGGGATATCGCATTCGGCTCAGCAAGAATGCCAGTGTCGGGGATTGAGTTTTCTCGTCGTGAAACAGAAGGTCATCCGTGGCGACGGAACCATCGAGACTGACGACTTCAGGCTCAAACCCGTTTAACGAATGCCTTTTTTGCCATCGTCGAATACAAGCGGCTTTCCGTGTTCGAGTTCAATGGTGTTTTGTCCGCGTACGGATTTTTCCTTGGCGTAGTCCCAAACGCCATCGTTGAAGACGTTGCAGTTCTGATAAACCTCAACAAACGATGTGCCATCGTGTTGCGCGGCGCGCGTTAACATATCGCCGAGATGCTGGATGTTCGTATCGACACTTCGCGCGACAAACGATGCCTCGGCAGCAATGGCCACCGAAATCGGATTAAGGGGAAAATCAAGTGAGCCCCAAGGCGAACTTTTGGTCACTTTGCCCTGCGGAGAAGTCGGCGAATACTGCCCCTTGGTGAGCCCGTAAATGCTGTTGTTGAACAACACAATATTCAGGTTCACGTTGCGTCGCATCAAATGCACAAAGTGGTTACCGCCAATACTCAGCGCGTCACCGTCCCCGGTAATCACCCAGACACTGAGATCGGGGCGGGCACATTTGAGTCCGGTTGCAAACGCGGGCGCGCGGCCGTGAATGCTATGCATGCCGTACGTGTTCATGTAATACGGAAAACGGCTGGAGCAGCCGATGCCCGAGATGAAAACCGTTTTCTCGCGTGGAATCCCGAGTGTCGGCAACACCTTTTTCATCTGAGCAAGGATCGAGTAGTCACCACAACCGGGGCACCAGCGAACATCTTGATCCGAAGCAAAATCAGCAGCTTTCAGCACAGGCAATTCAGTTGACATTTAAATGAAACTTTTAAGTGAATTGATTTGTATTGTTTACCAGAAAAGGACGAAGCAAAACACACCTAAGTCAGTCGTTCGATTTCTTCCATGATCTCGCCAACGGCGAACGGCTTGCCTTGCACTTTATTCAGTCCCACGGTGGGAACGTCAAACTGGCTATTGATCAGTGTCCGCAATTGCCCCTTGTTCCATTCCGGGATCAAAACGTTGTCATAACGTTTCAGGATTTCTTCGAGATTTTTCGGAAACGGATTCAACCATCGCAGATGCACGTGCCCGATTTTCTTGCCAGCCTTCAACGCTCGTTGCACCGCAGTGTGGCAAGCTCCCCATGTTCCGCCCCAACTCAGAACCAGCAACCCGGAGTCCGCCCCATCGACAGTGATCGGATCAATGAGGTTGGCAACATTGGCAACCTTTTGTGCCCGAGTGTTGACCATGTGTTGGTGATTTTTCGGATCGTAGCTGACGTTGCCCGTCACATCTTCCTTTTCCAAACCGCCGATGCGGTGCATCAGTCCCGGTGTTCCAGGTAACGCCCAGGGGCGTGAAAGATTCGAATCGCGAAGGTAGGGTTTGAAATCCTCGTCTTCGTGAGCACGAGGATGCTCGACCCGAATCGGATCCAGTTGATCCACATTTGGAATTTTCCAAGGCTCTGCTCCATTGGCAATGTAGCCATCGGACAACAGCATCACCGGAGTCATGAACTGAGTTGCAATTCGCCAGGCTTCGATTGCCGCATAGAAACAGTCCGCAGGACTCCGAGCAGCAATGATTGGCATCGGCGACTCACCATTCCGCCCGTACAGGACCATCAACAAATCGGCTTGTTCGGTTTTGGTTGGCAACCCAGTGCTTGGTCCGCCGCGTTGAATGTCGATGACCAAGATCGGCAATTCCAACATGACGGCAAGGCCCATGCCTTCGCCCTTGAGCGCGATACCGGGACCGCTACTGGTGGTCACGCCCATCGCGCCACCAAACGCAGCACCAATGATCGAACAGACGGCAGCAATTTCATCTTCGGCTTGAAATGTTTTGACGCCAAAATGCTTGTACTTGCTCAGCTCATGCAGCACGTCGCTTGCCGGAGTGATGGGGTATGACCCAAGGAACAAATCCTTGTTGCTGAGTTTGGCAGCCGTCATCAGGCCCCATGCCAAGGCTTGGTTACCCATCACGTTCTTGTAAGTCCCGGGCTCAAGTTTCGCGGCAGGGACTTGAAATGTTGACGCAAAATGCTCAGTGGTCTCGCCAAAATTCCATCCAGCGTGCAGGGACAGCCGATTCGCTTCCTGGAACTGGGGTTTGTTCTTGAACTTGGTTTCAATGAAACGCAACGTTGGACTGACGTCGCGTCCGTAGAGCCAGAACACCAGCCCCATCGCGAAAAAGTTCTTACACTGGTCAGCTTCTTTAACCGACAGCCCAGTTCCCTCGACCGCCGCTCGCGTTAGACTTGTCATTTGCACTTCGATGACACGGTAGTCCTTCAGAAGGCCCGTCTGCCGAGGATCGACATCGAGCTTGGCCAGCTTCAAATCCTTGGCTTCGAAACTGTCGGAATTCAGAATCACGATTCCGGATTTCTTCAAATCGCCAATGTTGGTCACAAGTGCCGCGGGATTCATTGCAACCAGAACGTCGAGTCCATCGCCGGGAGTGAAAATTTCTTCCGAGGCAAAGTGAACCTGAAAACCGCTGACACCGGCGCGTGTTCCCCGTGGCGCTCGAATTTCAGCAGGAAAATCGGGGAACGTTGCGACATCGTTGCCCGCCAACGCAGACACATTGGTTAATTGGGAACCCAGCAACTGCATTCCGTCGCCCGAGTCGCCGACCAGACGAACCGTGACGCCGTGTAATACTTCCGTCGGCTTGGTGGCATGCGGAAAATCAACCGAAGAGATGGTCATTGCAATGAAACCGTATGTTAAAGATTCGTGTAGCCAAATTTATTGCGGTTTGGCCAACGAGCGTGACGGCGGTGATACACGTATGAGTTTCAATTGCTGATTGAAAATCAGTTCCGCCGTCGCCGTTTCTACAAACAAAGTTGTTTAGTTTGGCATACCTACCCCGTTTCCGAAAGGGGGAAAAATCTGCTAAAATCCCCGCCTTTTACGGAACAAATGCTGTCCCCATACGAGGGCAAAGATCGCGCCTCGAACCGGTCATTTAGGGCAGTCTCGGTTACAAAATCACTCAAAGAAAAGGACATGGAACCATGGAACGAACGTTGATTCTGCTGAAGCCTGACTGCGTGCAGCGGCGATTGATTGGGCGAATCATCTCGCGATTCGAAGACAAGGCGTTGAATATCGTGGCGATGAAACTGATGCAAGTCACGCCAGAATTGTCCAAGAAACATTACGCAGAACACGTCGAAAAGCCATTCTATCCTGCACTTGAATCGTTCATCACCGGCGCTCCCGTTGTAGCGATGGTTCTGGAGGGTCTGGAAGCCATTCGCGTTGTTCGCGACATGCTCGGCAAAACAAACGGTCTGCAAGCCGCTGCTGGAACGATCCGCGGCGACTTCAGCAGCAGCCGACAAATGAATCTGGTCCACGCTTCCGACGGACCTGACGCTGCAAAACGAGAAATCGAACTGTACTTCAACGATTCAGAACTGTGCGGTTACGACGTTTGCCTCACACCTTGGATGCGCGCAAGCGACGAAGCGTAGAAGATCTGTTGGTTTTATTGGTGAATCAAAAGGGCTGAATGTCCTGGTTTTGGGTAAATGCTCAAACTCAGGTTCAGCCCATTTTTTTTTCGCCAACAATATCTGCAATTGGCGATAGGCTTTTAATGGGGATGTGAAATTAGTTCACAGACAGGAATGCCGGTACCACCAATCACCGTACAGGTTGCTTGCAATTGCATAAAAGGTTGCCACCAACCGAAACGAGGTACGCGACTATTTCAAGTGATGGAAAATGTAACTTGGGCTCCGGCCTAAGTTCTAACTTTGGCGTTTGCCACAACTGTAACTTGGGCACTCTTGCCCGAGATTTGGTACACCGTTGACGGTGAACGCAGGAACGCCTTCTCGTGACTCCGGAAACGGCACTTTCAGAGCTTGCAAAGCCTTTTTTTAACTTCCCGGTTCATCAAACGCATTGGAAATGGCATCGTGACATTACATTGCCTTTCTTCAAAGGCAATTCAAATACGACTTACCATTAATTCTTGCCAGGATGAAAGATACCAATCAACGGGCGATGGTCGCTGGTTTTCTCGTCATCCGGAAAATCACCTTCGCGAACGATCACGTCTGACTCTGGTTTCCAGTCCTTCGCGCCGTTGGCAACGATGATGAAGTCCAAAATCGAATCTGGATAACGATCGACATCGCGATCGGTGATCCGTCGATCTTGTGACCAGTTGGAATCAACCAATGGATCGGGCTTCACCCATTGCCAAGTATCTCCCTCGAACATCGCGTCGAAGCCTTCGTTACCTTTCTGCGTGTGGAAGTCGTAATCAAAATTGAAATCGCCAGCAGCAATGATTGGTTCATCATGTGCTTCCGCCCACTTCCGAAGCATTCGGGCCTGATCAGCTCGTAAATCCGCTTCGCCGCGAGCAAGATGATTGACGATGACCCAGAACGTTTGTTTGGTTTCCTTGTCAATCAATCGAACCGCAAGTGGCGACCTCGCTCGCAGTGCACCGAAGTCTTCGGAGTCTTCCTCTTGAACATTCACGTTGGCAACAATTCCACCGAATCGATGCAGCTCAATCGCCTCGTCCACATCAAAACGAGTTTTGTCGACCAACAGAGCCAGGGAATCAGAATCTTTGAAACCACCGCTCGCAGACGATATCAACTCAACCTCGCCACCCATGCCTACCACCGCCGACATCCTCATCGTCAACATCGACTTAGGATCCACTTCACTGAGGGCGACCAGTTGAGCTCGCGTAGCCGGATCCTTGAGCAGTGCAATCAATTCCTTGCCGATCGTTTCCGGATCGCTTGATGGTTCCTGGCCGGGACGGCTGCTTTCAATGTTCCATGCCAATAGTCGGAACTCCTGTGCATGCACCGATTGGGAAAACGCAATGATCGAGGACAAACATAGTAGCGTGCGAACAAAGGTGTTGTGACCAAACATTTCTAACGACTCGGATTGAGAAAAGACTTGCGATTAGCAAACGTCAATCATAACAAAATATGACTGCGCTAGAGAGGTGCCGGAACTCGCACGAGTTTTGGCAGTTGCAGAGGCTTCGGAAGGTGGAATGGCGTGGCCAATGACTCGATTGCCGCCGTCCAAGAACGACTTGGAAAGTCGTTTTACGTAACGTGACTCTCATCGTCACGACAGGCCCACGTCAGTACTGCGAAAAAGGATTCATCAACCATACTTTTCTCAGTCGGCACTTCGAATCAAACTAATAGCTTGATCCGGATTGGTTGGGGCAACTTGAAATTGACTTTACCTCCATCAGGTCCCACTATTTGAACTTTGATAATGGAAATTCAAATCATGATTCGATTTTTGCTTTTAGCGTTTTTGTTGTTTGGGATCGGGTTGAATCAAGAATCCGAGTGGAGTGCCGATGACGATACGTTTGATCCGACGCTTCAATCAGTTGTCATTGGTGATCGTTCATGGATTGGTGATCCGTCGCCGTTTGTTCACGCCGGTTCCAAACGCACGGGTTACACCTACGTGAACACAACGAATTACGAAGGCATGCCGCCATCCGTGCAGTTGTCACTGATGATCCCGCTGGAAGCAGGCGAGACACAGCCATCCGGCGGTGGCATGCTGATGACAGACGCTGACCAGACCAAGACGTTTATCGAAGCCATTCGCAAAGCAATTAACGCGAAAGCAGAAGACAAATCTGAACCCGTGGAAATCCAAACCACCATGAAAGGCACAAATTGGACGCTTCGTTTTCAACAGGTCGATGACAATCGAACACTCGAACTGGTTGACAAACAACAAGACGCTGAGCACGTCTATCAGTTTTCGATCAACGCTGCCAAGAAAACAATCGGCGCGCTCGAGCATTCGCTAAAGAAGCTGGTGGAACAACCGGGAAAATAGTTGACCATTAGCTACCAGGCCCATAAACACTATCGCCCCAACCGGGCCTGCCCCGGTTGATCAGGGTTTAGCAACTACTGCTTCCATTCAAATGCTGTTTTCCTGTCTCCCAACCGGACTTGTCCCAGTAGTCCATTGGCTTGCGAACCAAAACGACTTCGTACAAACTGGCATTCAATCACCAACGCCCCAACCGGGCTTGCCCGGTCTAGCACCGGTTTGACAACTACAGATCCCATACAAGTAAGATCAGTTGCCCGTTTCCCAACCGTGCTTGTCCCGGTTGATCAGGGTTTGGCAACTACCTTCCGCCCATCCATTGCCTATTAAGTTTGCGATGATGCAACCCATCTACCTGCCCACCAACGTCAAGCCCGCTTACCAGCTCAATTGGGGTTTGACTCTGTTTCCGCGTTCGCACACATTGTCGTTCGACCTGCCTGACTTGGCCGAAGCAACTGAGCAAGACGGCGTTCGAATCCTCAAATCGACAACGACCAATTCATCAAATCTACAGTTCCTTGTTAGTACTCGCCCAAACGTCTGCGGTTCATCAATCGTTCGTAGTGTGAAAGGTCGCCTTCAGTATCTCGTACGAAACTCACATCCCAAAGCGTTTCAAAGAAACTACTGTTTGCGAAGTATCGGTTCCGCTACGCGAGAAACTGTGGAGAGATACGTTGACGACCAACTCGGGCATCATGCAATGGCTGACCCCATGGTTCAAACCCGTTTGAACAAGTACCAAAGGAGGTTTCCCGTGGATTTGTCACGTGTTTGCAGTTCGGCGCACGGGAGATACTGGTACAACTTGCATTTAGTGTTAGTTAACCAGGAGCGGCGGAATGAGGTCCGCGCCGACAAGTTTAGTTCGTTGTTAACGATGATCGAACGGTGTGCACGGAAGTACGAGCATCGCATATCGCATGTTGCCGTGTTGTGCGATCACATTCATTTGGTGTTCGGTGCGAACATTACCGAATCACCGGAAGGCATCGCTCTGAAGTATTTGACCAACTGTGAGGTTGTTTGTGAAATGCGGCCGATATTCAAGTTCAGTTATTACGTGGAACGATCGGCGAGTATGACCTTGGGGGGGTTTGATGTTGGATGTCAAACCCATGCACCATTGGGGCAAGCCCAATGGGGTTTTCGATGCGGTGGATATTGAAGCAATCTCGGTTAGTTTCCAAACCGATCTTCCATCGGGACAAGCCCGATGGGGAACAGGCAATGCTTGTCCCGGTCGAGCTCCGGTTTGACAACTACAGGCGCTCACCTTAAATGCTTTTCACCTGCAGCCAAACCGGGCTTATCCCGGTTGAGTTTGGGTTGAGAAACGCACACCAGTTCAGTTGCTCGATGTTCGAATACGATGTTCGAGGTGAACCATGACTAGGCTGATGTCGGCGGGAGTGATGCCGCTGATGCGTTGAGCCTGGTCCAACGTCGCGGGACGGATGCGAGTTAGTTTTTCCTTCGCTTCCTGTCGCAAATGCTCGATCGCATGGTAATCGAACGTCGTCGGGATCTTCTTCTCGGCGAGCCGTTTTTGTTTTTCAATCGTTGCGTGTTGACGTTCAACATAGCCGGAGTACTTCACGTCAAACACAACTTGTTCAACTGCATCGGCAGGAACCTCAGCCAATTCCGGCAAGTGCTCACAAATCTCGGTCCATTGAACCTCCGGGCGACGCAAGTATTTTTCAAGGGTCCCCGATTCCAGTCGCTTGCCTCGAAGCGCCACCAACGATCGGTCGATCCATTGTTCCTTCGTCTCAAGTCGCTGCATCCGCTCCTGTGAGACCAAACCGTGGTCAAACGCAATTCGGGTCAACCGTCGGTCCGCGTTGTCCTGACGCAGCAGCAATCGGTACTCCGCTCGGCTCGTGAACAGTCGATAGGGTTCATCGACGCTGCGCGTGACCAGGTCATCAATCAAAACGCCCAGATAACCTGAGTCGCGATCGAACACCAACTCGCGACCGCCGTTTAGCTTCAGCGCGGCGTTCGCTCCAGCCACGAGACCCTGTCCGGCCGCTTCCTCGTAGCCGGTTGTTCCATTCAATTGACCGGCAAAATAAAGGCCAGTGACACGCTTGGTTTCCAAGGTTCGATACAACTGATCTGGCGGACAAAAATCGTATTCAACCGCGTAACCGTAACGCATGATTTGTGCGTTTTCCAAACCAGGAATCAGCTTGAACAATTGATCCTGAACGTCGCGCGGAAGACTTGTTGAAATTCCGTTGACGTAAATTTCGTTGTTCTGTCGTCCCTCGGGCTCGAGGAACAACTGATGCCGGTCCTTGTCGGCAAAACGAACGATTTTGTCCTCGATTGACGGACAATATCGGGGACCACGCGTGTTGATCTGACCACTGTACATCGGCGCGCGATGCAGATTGTCGCGAATCAACTGATGGACGCGTTCATTCGTGTAGGTGATCCAGCAAGGAACTTGTTCGACTTGCAATCGATCGTTCAAAAAGGAAAACGGTTTGGGGATATCGTCTCCGGGCTGCAATTCGGCTTTTGAGAAATCAATCGTGCGCGCATTGAGTCGCGGTGGCGTTCCGGTTTTGAATCGATCTAGTTCGAAGCCCAGTCGCTGCAGTGCACCGCTGATACCGGCCGTGGTTCCTTCCCCAGCCCGTCCGCCCGCCGTTTTCGCTTCGCCTGTGTGCATGATGGCTTGCAGAAAGGTGCCCGTAGTGAGGATCACGGCAGACGCTCGGTAAATTGCGCCTCCTTGCACTGAAACGCCAAGGATTCGTTCGCTCCCATCGGACGATTTTTCCGTAACCAGGTCGATGACGATTTCTTGTCGCAAGGACAAGTTATCCTGATTCTCCACACGGAACTTGATCCAGTTCTGATACGCCTTCTTGTCCGCCTGAGCGCGTGGGCTGTGCATCGCGGGGCCTTTGCGAACGTTCAGCATCCGAAACTGAATGCCAGTGGCGTCGATCGCCTCGCCCATGATCCCGCCAAGGGCATCGATTTCGCGAACCAGGTGCCCCTTGGCCACGCCACCAATCGCCGGATTGCAACTCATCTGCCCAACCGTATCCAAATTGGTCGTCAACAGAACGGTGTTCGCGCCGATCCGCGCAGCGGCCATTGCCGCTTCGGTTCCGGCGTGTCCGGCTCCGACTACGATGACGTCAAATTCGTAATGCGATGATTGCATGGTTAAGGGAGTTTTCGGTTGTTCTCATTGGTAACGCTTGAGGTTTAATATTTTACCAACGATCAATTGGTTGGCGATGGCAAATTGGAATTGCGGATTGGGAACGCCTTGATCTGGCGTAGTGGATGAGGCAACGAATCCCGTTAGAAATGACGTGTTGGGGTGATTTGGGACTCGTGGCCTCGTCAATTACAAGTTGTGTGCGTATTGCGCGAGAGGAAACGGCTTGAGGAGGTGCTGAATTCTTGCGAATCCAGCTACGTCGTTTCACGGTGGGTCTTCGTACCTTGACCCACCCTACGAGCTGAATTCTTGAGAATCCAGCTACATTCGAAATCCAGCTACGTTGGGAGTTTAGCTACCTTGCAAATTAAGTAGCCAACAGCTCGTCGAGTGTGCCAGTGCTGTCGGAAAATGCCTCGGCCTCGATTCCCGATTGCTGAAGCATGGTCAGGTACAAATTGGTTAGCGGCGTCTCACCTTTGAATTTGATATGGCGTCCCGACACGAATCGACCGCCGCCATTGCCCGCAAATATGATGGGCAGATCATCGTGATTGTGCCGATTGCCGTCACTGATTCCACTTCCGTAAACCACCATCGAATTATCAAGCAAACTATTTTCGCCTTCGCGTGTACTCGACATCTTTTCCAGAAAACGATTGAACATGCTCGCATGGAAATGATTGATCTTGGCGATGCCTTCCTGTTTTTTGGCGCTGTTCCCATGATGCGACAGGTCGTGATGCCCTTCGGCAACGCCGACCTCGCGATAACTGCGATTGCTGCCCGCATTGGCAAACATGAACGTCGAAATCCGGGTCGAGTCGGTCTGAAAAGCGAGGACCATCATGTCGAGCATCAGTTCGACGTGTTTCGAGTATTCACGGGGCACGCCTTCAGGACGCTCGAAGTCATTCATTGACGAATCACCATGATTCAATTTGTCGTTCGAGCCAATTCGTTTTTCGATGTCTCGAACAGCAAACAGGTACTCGTCCAGTTTGCGTTTGTCCTGAGCGCCCAGTGCATTGTGAAGTGCCTTTGCATCCTCCGCAACGAAATCAAGGATACTTTTTCGTCGCCGATCTCGCCGGGCACGTTCCTCGGGTGTCAATGACAAGTCAGTGCCTCGAACCAGACGGTCAAAAACCATCGCTGGGTCGACTTCTTTGGCTACAGGACTGGTTGGGGTTCGCCACGAAAGGTTCGAAACGTAGGCGCAACTGTATCCTGAGTCGCACTGGCCGCTTGGGCTGCTTGCTTCGGTTCCCAATTCCAGCGAAGCCAAACGTGTTTGCTCACCCAGCTTGGCCGCTGCCAGTTGATCGATACTCACACCGTTGTGGATGTCGGCGCCGTGTGTTTTCTTGGGGTGGCTGCCGGTCAAGAACGCCGCAACACTTCGCGCATGATCGCCGCCACCATCGCCAAGCGCCCGCGCGTTGTTGAGGGTCAGTCCACTCAGCACGTTGAATTGATCTCGGTGTTTACCAAACTCGCCGATGATCGGCGTCATTTCATAATCGCTCCCTGCTTTGCTGGGACTCCAATCCGCCATGTGCATTCCATTGGGCACGTACAGGAACGCCATGCGCAGCGGCGCTGTGGACGCACTGATAGACCGCCCGAGCACAACAGGTGACATCGCCTCCAACCAAGGCAACGCGATCGCAGCTCCCAACCCTCGCAAGACAGTGCGCCGCGAAATTCTAGAGTGATGCATAAGTATATTCCCGTTCTAATTACTCTGCGTGACCAAACGCTGACGACTTCGAAATGGCTCGCTGACCACAATGGCTTTGATCAAAACGGCAAATCGATAATCGTTTGCCTTGAGCTGCTCAACGATCTTGTTGACTTCGCATTGATCTTCATAACGTAAACCCCGACCCAAGGCGTAGATCAACATCTTCTCGGTGACGCACCGGATAAATTTTTCTTTCTCAGAGTCGATCAGGATCTGTCTGAGTTCCGCAGCCCCGGCGAATTTTCGTCCATCGGGAAGAACTCCCCCGGCGTCGATCTCGGCACCATCATCCGATTCGCGCCATCGCCCCACGGCATCAAAATTTTCTAACGCAAAACCGAGCGGGTCCATGACTTCATGACACGACGCACAGGCTGGGTTCGCGCGATGCTGTTCCATCTGTTCCCGCAAAGTTCCAGTCAGTTGCTGTTGTTCCAGCGGCATGGCGTCAGGAAGTGGCGGAGGCGGGGGCTCTCCCAGCAAGTTGTCCAAAATCCACTTTCCACGTTTTACAGGACTGGTTCGCGTCGGGTTGCTTGTTGCCGTCAGAATACTGCCCTGGGTCAACAAACCGCCTCGATTGGTGCCGCTCAATTCGACTCGTACAAATTGTTCATTCGAAGCTGGCAAGGGCTCCAGCGAATAGTGCTTTGCCAGACGCCGATTAACGAATGTAAATGGAGCGTCAAGCAAATCGAGCAGACTCGCGTTGGTCCGTATCAACTCCTGAACGAATAATTCAGTTTCCGTTCGCATGTCTTCAAGCATGTCTTTGTCAACGCCTGTGAATCGATCTGGATCTGGAACAAGGCGATCGATGGCACGAATCTGCAACCACTGCGATGCAAAATTGGTCGCGAGTTGATTGGAGCGTTCCGAACGCATCATTTTCTCGACGACTGAAATCAAGACGTCATCATTTTGCAAATCCTGTTCGAAGGCCGTGGTCAACAACTCCGTATCGGGAGTCGAACTCCAAAGGAAATACGCGAGATTCGTTGCCATTTCGTATGACGTCAGACGTTGCGGAACCATCGCCAGGTGGTGGAGCTTCTACCTTGTAAAGAAACTTGGGTGAGACCAACATCGCCTGCAACACGTATTGCATCGACTGTTCGAACGAACTGCCATCATCCCGCGGCTTGAAAAATCTCGACAAGCCGTTCGACTTCGCTGTTGGAACCGGGGCGACGATAAAAACGACTTGCCCAAACCCGAATCAACTTGGGAACAATCGTTGCCTCATCCGACTTTGAACGAGGCATGTCGAACAAAATTTGTTTTGCAATTCGCCGCCAGCGTCTTTCGGTGTTTGCATTTGGACGAGCGAAACACTTTCGACAATCAGGTTTCGGTCACGTTGCGATGGGTCAGCAGCATCGGGATCGTAAAAGTCGTTTTCAAAGCTGATTCCAACCGCGGCTTTTTACTTTTCCCAACTGAAACGGAAATATCAGTGGTAACAAGACGATCGTGTTCTCGCAAAATGACTTTTTTGATTTGTTTGCTGTTTCGATAGATCGTCATTTCAACCGGATCGGCTCCGGCCTGATCACCTCGCGCGCGAATTCGCAACGTGATGTTTTCATCGCTGTCTGACGGTGGTTGCCACGTTGCCAGACCTCGCGAATAAAACGAAAGGGCACGAGACGTGTCGATGCCACCTTCCGTTTTCCATTCGGAAATGGGAATAGGGATCTCGATCGGTACGCGATCTTCCGGTGCAACGATGATTGATTTTGAAATTTGTTCGGCCGCTGTGAGATACTTCTCCATCAGCATCGGCGGCAAACTAAGTACGTCGCCAATATTGTCGAAGCCATAACCCGAATCGTCGCCGGGAAACGAGTCCGCTGGTTCATAGTCGTACCCCAACAGGTCGCGAATCGAGTTGCGATATTCCAAACGATTCAAGCGTCTCAGGGTTACCTGTCCGGCGAAACGAACATCCGAGCAATCGACGACGTGCAGCGTATTGTCGATCCATTTCCCAACAACCTCCCGATCGGAGTCACTCATTTCGCCAAATTCTTTGGGCGGCATGGAACCGTTTGCCAGTCGACGCAGGACTTTTTCCCAGATATCGGACGCCTGCTGGACGCTTTCCACCGTTGCAAAATGCGCCAGATCCAATCCCGCGTCTGGCTCCGTTCCGGAATGGCAATCAAAACAGTTGTCTTCCATCAACGTTTTGACTTGAAGGTCGATTCCTTTCTGCTGACCAAACGCATTAACGGGATCGAGCGCCAGCGATGCGAATATGACCGCGATGGTAAACGCGGAAACCCTGATGGCAACTTTGATCAACGACTGCTTGGCCACAAATTCACTCAGATGTCAGAACTGATTTTCGTGAATCACGATGATGAGAAAGCGCGAACCGCAAATCCATTGTACCGTCAATTCATGCAATACCCAAATTCGATCGACATCGCGAATCGCCTTATGAAACTCGGCCTCGGCCTACGCTTTTTCAAGCATCAAGATGGCGTCAGGAAGGTGTTCGATCAAATCGGTCGCGATCAACGAATGAACGCCTTTTTTCTCGGCAACG
Organism: Pirellulaceae bacterium; assembly: GCA_041399045.1. GTDB lineage: Bacteria > Planctomycetota > Planctomycetia > Pirellulales > Pirellulaceae > BJ22. Next base: position 215,473 of record JAWKTO010000007.1, read on the forward strand.
ATATCTCCCGCCAATCCATGTAGAAAAACGCCCGTACAGGCCGCGTCAAACGCCGAAAGGCCTTGGGCAATCAGTCCCGCAATGATCCCGGTCAGAACGTCACCGCTTCCTGCCGTTGCCATCCCGGAATTCCCTGTCGAGTTTTCGCGAACAACACCTCGATGGGCAACGCGAGTTCGCGGTCCCTTGAGCAGGCACGTCAATTCGTGAGTTGTCGAAAATTCGACAAGCCGTTCTTTCGCAAGTGATAGCTCCATGGCCGGCTCGTTCGTCAGGCGACGAAATTCTCCGAGGTGCGGCGTCAACACACGTTCACCTTCGTGCGAATGATCTAAGGCTGCACTGCCAGCCAAATTGTTGAGGCCATCCGCATCCAGAACCACCGGAATCTTTACATCTTGATACACCCACGAGACCAGTCGTTGTAAGTCTTCGGATTGACCGAGTCCCGGCCCGATCGCCACAACATCGGCTTTGGCGACTGACGATTTGACCGTTGACATCGCATCGATCGAAATCAATCCGCCTTTCGCGGGAAGCGGGACCACCATCAGGCAAGGAGAAAACGATGCAACGATCGGCGATTCTTTGGCGGTCAGAATGGTGACCAAGCCCGCGCCAGTTCGGAGTGCTGCAAGTCCCACAAGTGCTGCAGCACCTGGCATCGACTCACTCCCGGCGATGACAACGACATGCCCACAGCTTCCTTTGTGAACGTCATGGGGCCGCGTCGGGCACGCGACGTTATTGCGATTGATTTCCATGATCGACACCACGCCTCTGACGACTCACCATACCAGCCAGATAGCCGGCTTTGAAACCACCATCAATATTCACTACGGCAACATTTGCCGCGCTGCTGTTCAGCATACTCAACAACGAGGCAATCCCTCCAAAATTTGCACCGTATCCTGCGCTGGTGGGAACCGCGAAGACAGGAACGTTGACATATCCCGCCACGATCGAGGGAAGTGCTCCATCCCACCCCGCAACAACAATCACGGCATCGTTGTTTTGAATTTTGGAGATGTGCGTCTGCAGACGACTGGGGCCGCCGTCGCCAAGGTCCGCGATTAATTTGGAACCCACGCCCATCCATTTCAGCGTTTCGATTGCTTCTTCGGCAACCGCTTGGTCGCCAGTCCCTGCCGTTACGACTGCCACCATTCCCTGCAGCTCGCGCTCGACATGATCAAGTCGAAACGTTTGCCCTCGCGCGTTGTAAACACTGCCGGGAAATTGTTCGCACAGCAGACGGCCTTCGGCGTCCTCAATCCGCGTGATCAACACAGGTTCGCCATCAGCGGTAAGACGTTTGATAATCTGCCGAAGCGTCTTGATGGATTTGCCCGGAGCGTAGACGACCTCGGGATAACCACAACGGACACGGTGTTCCGTGTCGACTTGAAATTCCTGCGACGAATCGCCATCTATGATCTCACCGCGTCGCGTTGCCGGTTGGGGCGGATTGTCCGCCAACGACGAAGTCACTTGGGATGAAAAATCCGCAAGCGACAGCTTCCCTGCGCGAAACATTCTGGCCGCTTGTTCAAAGTCATGTCGATTCATGATGTGCTGGGATTCCTTCGCCGGACAACGTTTCCATTACCACAATTCACCCGATGTTATCCAATCGCCAGTTTCACTACAATGTTCCCGATCACGTTTCGAATGGTATCTCGAATAATAGAAAGCGGTTGAGATCGATGACAAAGAGTTGCGTTTTGGCTTACTCCGGCGGTTTGGACACAAGTGTGATCCTGGGTTGGTTGATGCAACAAGGGTATGAGGTTCACGCCGTTTACATTGACCTTGGGCAGCCTTGCGAGGACAAGGAAGCCATCATGGACAAAGCCCGGAAGATCGGTGCCAAGTCCGCGGAAATCATTGACGCCCGCGAAGAACTCTGTCGCGATTTTGCATTTCCTGTTTTGCAATTTCAGGCGAAGTACGAAGGCGTTTATCTACTCGGCACCTCGATCGCGCGCCCGTTGATCTCCAAATGCTGTTTGCAGTACGCTCGCAAGGTCGGTGCGAAGTTTTATGCCCACGGTGCAACCGGAAAAGGCAACGACCAATGCCGTTTCCAACTGGCCGCAGAGGCACTCGATGCCGACATTAATATCATCGCACCATGGCGGATGGAAGTCTTCCGCAATGAGTTCCCAGGTCGCAATGAACTGATTGCATTTTGTGAAAACAACAACATCCCCGTCAAAGCCACTTCGAAAAAACCGTACAGCAGCGACGAGAACGTTCTGCACATCAGCTACGAAGCGGGCGAGCTGGAGAAACTGGATATCAGCGGAGTGAATCTGGTCGATTTTGGAATGACCGTGTCACCGCAAGCTGCCCCAGACAAAGTCGAGCAAGTCACCATTGATTTCGAATCAGGTGTTCCAGTCGCTGTAAACGGCAAGAAACTTTCAGCGCTTGAGATTGTTCAGACTCTCAATCAAATCGGTGGACGCAACGGAATCGGTCGAATCGATATGGTTGAGAACCGATTCGTGGGCATGAAGAGCCGCGGCGTGTATGAGGCCCCCGGCATGAGCTTGTTGTATGACGCCCACCGTTATGTTGAACAACTGACGATGGACCGCGATTTGATGCATCTGCGAGATCGCTTGGCTCCCGAAGTTGCCGAAATGGTCTACTACGGATTTTGGTACCACCGAAAATTTGATGCGTTACTCGCCTTCAATCGCGAAGCGCAAAAGGACGTGAACGGTAGCGTTACACTCGACTTGTACAAAGGCAACATCAACATCTCGAAACGCACAAGTCCGAACAGCCTGTACGACGAAGCGATCGCAACGATGGAAGGCGGCGGCGCATACAACCAGACGGATGCAGAAGGCTTCCTGCGAATTCAGGGGCTTCCCAGCCGCGTTCAAGCCAGAACGTCGCCACGAGAATATTGAAATCCGAGAATATTGAAATCCGAGAATATTGATCGCCGAGAATATTGATCGTCGCGCAATTCGTTTGTCGCGAATTGAACTCCGGTAATTTACTTTGCTGTCGAATCGGCCTTGCAGTAATGATGCAAGCCTAGTTCGATGAGTTCAGCCTCGAGTTCGTCGTCGGTGGGAGATTCCATCGACTCGCGAACTTGTTCGACCAATAACGTTGCAAATCGCTTGCGGGCGCGATGCAGGAAAACTCGAAACGCCGTTTTCGAAAATTCACCGTAGCCTTCCTGTTCGAACAGCTCTTGTAATCGAGTCGTCGAAAACTCCGGATGGTCGACACGCAGTTTCAGCACAGAGTAGTACGGTTTCGATGTTGCCTTTTGCAATTGCAACAATCGTGACCAGGCGTTTTGCAACAAAACCTCGCGCCACGCGACTGAAAAGGGCTCGTCGAGAATCTCAGAGTCTTCACAGTAAACAAATTCGACATCGGCGTTTGATTGCAGCTTATGCCGCTTCGCCTGTTTCCGGTGCCAATCAACAATCAAGTGATAGAGAGCCGTTTTAATCAGGCTGCGAAACCGACCCTTGTGTTCATTGGCGTTTCGAAAATCGCCGCGTACTAAACGCAAGGCGAATTCTTGAAAGACCTCATCGGCGGCTTCTTCGTTACGCAACGAAGCCAACAAGTAACGTTTGATTGCCGGTCCATAGCGTTCGATCATCAAGGTCATCGATTGTCCGCCACTGGATGCATTGGCGTCACGAATCAATGACCATCTCGTTTCAATTCCACTGAGTCGGCTGTTTGCCATCGGTTTCCTCAAGCTTGTTTTGAATCACAGGCAACGCATGCCAAGCCTTCCTCGCGTTGCGGGCACATTCGCTGTTTGACGTCCACCGCCTTCAACGTCAAATATCAGTCTCCAACTTCAACGTTCGGCAACCACGCTTCGATTTCCATGCATTCAGGTGTGTCTGAAAAAAGATGAAGGGTTCCGTCGACCTTCCAGGATCGCACGATGTTTTCGCCACGACGAGCCGCTTCAGTCAACGCTTCGCGGCTATCCGCCAAACACTGCTCATAGAGATCGTTTAATTCAGGCGTCTTTTCATCGTCACTTAATCTACTGATTTTCACAGCGACTAAAACGAGCTCGCGGCCCAACTCGAAATACGGGGCCGAATAGTCTTCAAGCGCATAGTCGGGAATGGTCTTTAAAACTGTGACGCCTTCCACAAATTGATTTGCCGCGCACAAAGCCCTCGCTTGTTGAACAATTCCTGTGATCAAACGAAGTCGATAAATCGTTGCGAGAGGGTCCTGCTCAACAGCCCGCACGTGAACTTCATGTGCCCGTCGATGCCAGTCGAGCGATTCGTCAATTCGGTCGAGGTCACGAAGTACGGAACCAACGCCGTTCAGTGACAACGCCCAACTACTGACGAAATGAGTGGCCGTCGGGAAGTCCGCTGCCAGTTTGCGTCTAATTTTTTCCGCTCGTTGTTGGAGATCCAGTGCGTTCTCAAAATCTCCGATAGCCAGGTAAATTTGACCCGAATTTTGATACGCTCTGGCAAGTCCGTCTTGAAATTCATTGACGAGTGGATTCTTTCCAGCCAATTGCTCGTACTGTTGGGCTGAAATTTGATAACACTCAAGGGCGCGCGGATAGTCCTTTACAGGAGCGCCAGTGCCGTAGTAGTAACCAACGGTATTGGAGACGGAAGCCAGCGTGAGATTGGCCAGTTCATTCTCGGGATGCTCCGACACAACTTGATTCAAGATTTCAAGCGCGCTGTTGTAGTATTCTTCAGCAAGCTCAAAATCACCACGGCGTCGATAAGTGACCCCTAAATCTCGTTTGATCGAGGCGATGAAAATGGTTTGGGGCAAGTCATCAGGAAATTCTTTTTGCAGGGCTTCGCGTTCGGCAAGTGCCTTGGAATAAAACACCAGCGATTTTTCCGTCTCGCCATTTGCCAATCCTGCCGTTTCCCAGATCAGCCCCAGTCCCTGGTATTGTTTGGCCAAATCTTCTGCCCCCAAGGTCTCGTTCGCAAAACGAACCCGTGCGTCTTCGATGGTCTTCACACTTTGCTCCATCAAATCGAGGTACGCTTGAGTGTCGATTCGACTAATCAAACGCCCCTTCAGCGATTGGCACCTGCTGATCCAGATGGGATACGTTTCGTTGTCTGTAGCCTCATCAGCCAATTCCTGGAACAACTTCAGCGGTTCATCGACCGCTTCATGCTGCGAGGCGTTTGCACTGATTTGACTTTCAATCTCGACCACAAAATACAGACTGCTTGCGAGGTCAGATTTTAGATTGTCGTCGTTTCGGTATTGAGCCGCAAACTTTTTGTGATAGTCGAGGGCCTGTTCAAGCAGTTCCTTGCGAAGCGGTTGCAGTCCCGGCTCGCGTAAGAGTCGTTGCCTGCCAACGATGGTAAAAAACTGGTTCACGGCCTCGCGAGCTTGCTCGAAGTGGGTCCGCGCAACGGCTGCCTGTTCATTGGCCTTGATCAAATTGTCTTCAGCCAACTTGAGCGCTGCCGCCGTCTTCTGCCACTGCCAGGAAACGGCGGCGAACCCAATGTTGATGCTCAGCACTAGTGCAGCCAACAAAGTCGCGATTGCCGGTCGACGCTGACACCATTTGAAAATACGTTCGACGACGGGAGTGTTCCTTGCGAGGATCGGCTCGCCAGCGAGAAAACGCTTGAGGTCCAACTCCAGTGCCTCCGCCGATCCATATCGTTGCGTCGGCTCAACGGCAAGACATTTGCCAATGATCGTCGCCAGATCTTTGGGGACGTTGCGGTTCACCGATCGTACTGCCTTGCCAACTCCAGTGCCCACCTGCCGCAACAATTCGTTTCGATCGCTGGCATCGAAAAACGGTTTCATCGTGGATAGCTCATGAAGCGTCAAGCCAAGACAAAAGATATCGCTGCGTTCATCCGTTTTCGCTTGCAGATGCTCGGGGCTCATGTATCGAAGTGTTCCGACGAATTCGCCCGTACGTGTCAAATCGGGACTTTCCAGAAACTTGGCCAATCCGAAGTCCGTAACCCAGACCGCACCAGTCGAATCCATCAAAAGATTAGAGGGCTTGATATCGCGATGCACGACACCGTGGGAATGGGCGTGACTCAATGCACTGGCGACCTGCTGACCAATTCGAGCGACGTTTCGCCAGTAACCAGACAGGCGATCGTGACTCAACGAGTGCGACGCTGATCGAGTTGCAGATCGGTCTTTGGATTCATTGTCCGAAGCAGATGCTTTCGTCGAACTTGAGTTGCGGCCTTCTTTGTTGTCGTCGTGATTTGACATCAGTCCCGAAGCAACTGTCGAGAGGTTGCCGTGAACGTTGTCAGTGTGAATTGTCCATTGTTCCCAATTGCCACCGCTCAAATCGCTGATTTCGCGCAACACGCTGTCGAGTGGCTGACCATCGATGTATTGCATGACGAAATAAGAAAGCTGATCGGCGTGACCAATTCCAAACACGGGAATGATGTTGGTGTGATGAAGCATCGCGGCGGCGCGAGCTTCCTGCTGGAAACGTTGGCGACGCCGAGCATCAAATTGAATCGAATCCGGCAATACCTTCAGCGCTACATGCCGTCCCAGTGATTCCTGTTCTGCTTCGTAGACGACCCCCATTCCTCCGCGTCCGATCTCGCGAATGATGCGGTAATCTCCCAGTTGCCGCAGTGGCGGAACGTCCTTGAGTTGCTCCATTTCTTTGGCCAGTAAATCTGACTCACGCTTGCGTTCATCGCCATCTGATTTTTCCATCAACTGCAAAACGGGAAACAAGCGGCCGATTCGTTCCGCCAATTCAGGGTGGGCTTTAATGAAATCGGAAACTTGTGGATTGAGCCCTTCCCTCAGTTCATTGACGAACTGATCGGCGACGGCATTGAATTGGCTATCGTCGTCCCGATTCATGGTTGTATCCGATCGGCTAACAGTTTCTGCAGTTTGTCGAGGGCGCGGACATAGCGTTTCTTCACTGCATCGTTGGTCATTCCCAAAACCTCCGCCGTTTCCCTGCTATTCATTTGCTCGAAATGCCGTAACGTTAAAACCTCTCGGTCCAACTCGTCCATTGATTCCAGGGCCGCAAGCAATTCCTCACGGCTTTCTTGTTTCACAACAATTTGTGATGGCGTTGTGATGTCCGCAACCAGAACGTCAGCCAACAAAACGGAACTCGCACTCGGCACGCCGCCCAAAATCGATTCCTCCCTCGCGGCATCGCGTTTTTGCGAACCAAGATGTGTACGATGGGCTTGGATCAATTTCTGCCCCGCAAGGTGCCTTAGCCACAAATTGACTGGCATGACGGGATTCGCCAAAAAATCTGCCAAAGCCCGATTGGCTTCAACAAACGTGTCTTGAATAACGTCGCTTGCATCCAAGCGGCCTTTCAAGCGATCGTTCATTCGAATCTGAACCATGCGCACCAACCCGTCGCGATATTTCATCAGCACTTCGTTCAGTGCGCTTGCGTCTCCCTGACTGGCCGCGCGCTTCAGCATGCCAAGCTCATCGATTTTTGATTGAGATTCTGATTCCATGATTGTTTTCAAAACAACTTGGCAAACGTCCGTTGCGCGATCGGATTCGACTCAATCGCTAACACGATGTTTCATTTTGTAATGTGCAGACCGTTCCCTCGAGGGACAAAGAAAAGCCCGCAATTTTAGAAAATTCCCAAAGGTGCCGAATCTAGGGTGTACTGAACGCAAATTTTGCGACCTGATTTTTTGCATTTTGATTGTAACACGTCGCGTTTCGTCCGTATTTGCTCATGAGTTGCATTGCATTACTGCCGGGAGGAAGCCATGAAACCGACGTTCACCGTTTTGCTGTTTGGATTCGCTGTTGCGATCGCGACGGAAAAAATTTTGAGTGCCCAGAATACGGAGCGAGTTGATTCGATCGTTCAAAAAGCACTGGAACTGGCTCAGCAAGCTTCGGCAACGACCCAAGCGGATAGCAATCAAGCAGGCAATAACATTGGGAAGTCACTTGTGAATCCGTTCGCGCATCGACAGCAAAGCCCCGCTCAGGCGAATCCTGAGTCGAGCCCTCTGGCGAGCGAATCGCGACCAAGTGTTGATGTTCAAGACGACAAGATACGCATTCAAGTAAACGGGCGAAACATCGAGGTTCCCCGAAACACAAACGCCGCTCCAGCACAACAACAGGGCGCCGCAACCGCCCGCAGTTGGTCATCACTCGACGTCAATGGTTTGCTTGAATCTGCGTTTGGAAAATGGAACGGTCAATCAATTGGACCCAAGGATTCGAACAGCAGACGGTTGGTTGGAATTTGCGGCCGGTTTGGACGCGTTCAAAAATGGGGACTATCAATCGGCAAAGACGGCGTTTGAGTCCTCAATGCAGACCCCATCAGCCGCAGCCGCTGCGGCACTATGTTTCGCTGACACTTTTTCAGCTTGGCAATTTTGAGCAGGCGGCCGAACACGCTTACACTGCCGCCAGTAACGGTCCGTTATGGGATTGGGATGAACTGCAAAGTCTTTATTCGCAGACCAAAGTCTACGCACTTCGTTACGAGGAGCTGCAACGTTTGGCGCGGGAAGCAAATGCACCCGTTCCACTGCATTTCCTGCTCGCATGGCACCACCAAATGCTAGGCCACCGAGCCGAAGCGATTGCCGAATGGCAATTGGTTTTGTCGAAGCTGCCCAATGATCCCGTTGCAACTCATTGGCTCGGCGAAGCCCAACGGCCCATCTCATCGCCGCCCCAACCGCTGAAATAGCATCCCCGTCGTGCGACGTTTCATGTAGCAGAAGTCCCAAGACTTCTAAATCCGTCGCCTTTATAGCAGAAGTCCCAAGGCTTCTGATCTTTAAATTTTCGTAGCAGAAGTCCCAAGACTTCTGAATCCGTCGCCTTTGTAGCGGAAGTCCCAAGACTTCCGAACTGTACGTAGCAGAAGTCGCAAGACTTCTGAACACAAACAAATTCTTGCCGCCTAACCCACATGCCTGGAAGCCAAGCTAAAATCCCGTGCATCCTGTCAATCGATGTTCATACAATTACATGGATTAGCAGGATGCCCACGAAAATACCGGCAAGCAATACTCGCCTCGGCATTCACAATTCTCACCACCTCCACTTTTATCGCGTCGTGCGCCTGACCAATAAGAATCCGCCATTTCCTTCCCAAGATCCAAGCGATTTCTCCGTGATTTGAAAGCATTCATGTCGTTTCCCAGAAAATTTTCTTTTCTTCTGTAACAAGGGCTGACAACTTCGTATGTGCAAGCGGAGACGAAGTCAGTCGGGTTTGTGCAAGTCCATTCAACCCGACGTTTGCCAGGAGAGAGACAATGAAACTGAAACGATTTTTTCTATTCACTTTTGCTGCCACAATAGCTTCGACCGCATGCGTCGATTCCGTGAGCGCACAACTCAACGTTCGCGGTCTGCTCAACAATCTGGGCAACCGAGGCGGTAACAACCCAGGTCAACGAAACCAAGGTTCAATCCAACCGGCCGTGATCCGTCCAGACAATGGATTCTCAACGCAGGGGATTGGTCAACCCACTTTTAATAACGGCCCGACCTGGAACCCCGGTTACCAAAACGGCCAACCCTCCGTCGGTATTCCTGTGGGCGATCGTGCCAACGTCAACCTTGATGGAAATGGCGGCGTTGGAATTGGAGTTGACCACGGCAATAGTGGTATCGGTATCGGCATTAACGGCGGAACGGGACAAAGCCGAAATGGCCAAGGCACGGGAGTCAGTGCAGGTCAAGGCGGAGTCGGAATCGGCATTGGCAACAACGGCGGCACGGGTGTCGGAGTTGGAGCTGATGGTGGAGTCGGGGTCGGCATTGGAAATGGAAGCGGCAGCACAGGCGTCGGCGTCGGCGTCGATGGCGGCGTTGGGATCGGTCGCGGATATGACGGCGGAACCGGCATCGGTATCGGCGTCGATCGTGGCGTCGGTATCGGTGAAGGTTACAACGGTGGAGTTGGAATCGGTGAAGGCTACAACGGTGGCATGGGCCGCGGTCAAGGTTTCAACGGCGGCACGGGCGTTGGCAGAGGTTATGACGGTGGGTACGGTCAAGGCGTCGGTATCAACGGCGGCTATGGTGAAGGTGTTGGTATCAACGGCGGTCGAGGCTACGGCACCGGCATCAACGGTGGCCAAGGGTACGGGACAGGTATCGACGGCGGTACGGGCGAAGGGATCGGTTTCAATGGTGGAACCGGAGAGGGCTTCGGCATCAACGGCGGTTCCGGGACCGGGATTGGAATCAACGGAGGCTACGGCCTGGGTGTTGGGGCAAATGGCGGCGAAGGGATCGGAATTGGAGCCAATGGTGGCACTGGAATTGGCATCGGCGTTGATGGCGGACAAGGAATCGGTGTCGGTGTGAATCAAAACTCAACCGCAATCGGCATTGGCACTGACGGACGACAAGGGATTGCCGTTGAAACCAACGGGCAACAAAAGGTCAGAGCCAACAACGCCCCTCAAGTGATCACAACAGGAAACAATCCGTTTCGAAAATAGTTGCGAGCTCATCCGGGAAGCCATTGTTATCCGCTAACAATGGCTTCCTTCCATGAACAGCACGAAGCTGATCTCATGAGCGGCCGGCGCTGACTTCATGAGCGGCTCGGCGCTAGCCGCCGGTGGATTTCGTGAGCGACTTGGCCCTAGCCACCGATAATTCTCGTGAGCGGAACTCGGCGCTGTACCGGTATTAAACGATCACTACATCGATCAACAACAAACCAACAGTCACCAAAAACAAAGGTAACAAACCATGAAATACACCACACTATCAATCAGCACTCGCACTCTCATCGCGTTGCTCGCATCAACAACACGCACAATCCGTACTGATCGCGAGACTATCTCGAATCGAACAGCTCATCCCCGAACTTGGTTTTCAGTCAGGCGGTCAATCGTCGGGCAACCACTTTCACGTTGAGCCAAGGTTCACTTACCCCGAACGGCAAACCTGCCCCAGCTTCGGCCAGCACCAACTCCCTATCCGCTGCCGTACCCCGCACACCGCGCCCATTCATCAACCGATTGTCCAACCGGCACCATGGACTGGCCAACCTGGTCAAGTGCAACCACCTGTAAGCAATGATCCCTGTAACGAGCCCCACGCTTGGCCAGTCGGAAACCCTGCGTCTGGCGAAAAACAAGATTTGACGTTGCCAAGGCCTTCTTTAGAACAAATCAATACGCCGAGGCCGAGGATCGATTGAATGAACTGGTGAAATTGGTACCCGATGACACCAACGCCTGGCAATTCCGTTCGCTCGTTTTGTTTGCTCAAGGTAAATTCGACGTGCTGCGGACGCTTACGACGCGATCAAGCTCGGCAATACCTGGACGGCATCGGTGCTAAATGAAATCTATCCTTCTGCCGACCGATACAATGCGGGTTCAACGATTGGTTGACGCAGCCAACTCCGAGTCGACAATGTCGACCCATTTCTCCTTGGTTATCACTATTTGATGGTTAACGACATGGAAAATGGCCGCGGCTCAATTTGCTAGGGTTCACCAGAATTTCACCGGAAGAACCGTGGCGACTCCCAATTGCTGGCCGCGATCGATGCACGACTGAACCAAGGCCAGTGAAATTTCTCAAACCATCGAGCGGGCAATAGAACTGGAATTAGTCCGTTCAAACTTCTAGAGACATGAAACGATTCGACTCGATCAGCCCCTACAGCCGTCAGCGAGGGCGAGGGTGCCAGGATTTTCACGTATGTCAACTCGGTGAAAACGCTCAACTCGTCGTCACGTGGGCTGTTCATTTTGCATAACCGCCTCCAATACGCCCTGGCTCCCCTCGCCCCGTTTCGGGGAGAGGGGCTGGGAGTGAAGGGCTGCAGCTTCTAAACGCACCGACTTGCAATTCATCGCAAATCAAATCTGGAATCAAACAATCGATCAAAATCACAATCCACATTCCCAATCATTCTATTTTTTCAAAGTCCATTCCTGAATATCAGCATCCGTGACTGCTTCGCCTCCCGCAGCGGTCAGAATGGATCTTAGGTCTTCTTTCAATATGGACTTGTTGAAAAGCAACGCTGCACCATTCGCAAGAATGCCAACAAATCCCGCGTCATCGGTTCCCCCCAGATTCGAGACAACACACGCATCGTCAAAGGAAAGATCTTCAGGCTTCGCCCAATGAACCGCTTTTTTTGCCTCTAACAACAATAGGGTTTGAGAACTTCCATCAGCAATTTGCATCAATTCAGCACCTTCCGCAGGCGCATTGATAGATTCAGGTCCAACGATCGTCAGGAAATGAGTCTCGTTTTCTTCATTGGAGAGAGGATGCCGAAACACATCCGGCATCTTGCTTGTCACCGCCAGATTGTGTTCGCTGTCCCAGTCTTCGTCGAAACGATATTTTCGATAGATCGTTTCTTCACCGAGGAAACGCAGGACTGCAATTCGCCAGCTATACGGTTTGCCTTGATCAGAAATCAACACGGGACTCGGAAAATGCCCATTGGCATCGTGGTAGGTGTGCATCATCAATGCCAATTGCCGCATCCGATTCTTCGTCTCGGTAATATTTGCAGCCTGCGTCACCGATTCGGCGATTTCTCCAAGGGCCTCGACATCTATTTGCAATCGAGATGACACGGTTGCATCGACGCCTGATTGCTCAAATCGAATATTGCTCACGATCTCCAACCATAACTTCGCATACAACTCCTCAACTGCATTGGTTTGTGATTGAAATTGCAGCATGTCCAGCATTGGCTTGAGCGACGCCATTACTTCCTCTCCTGCCGCGATCGCTTTGTTGGCAGATTCTTTGTCTGAGCACTCAAAGCTTGCCAGGAACTCTACTTCGTCTAAGACATCAATTGAGGCAACGAGTGATTTCGCATCTCGCACCGAATCAGCCTTTTCGATGAATGGAAACGTCGTTTCGAGTTGCAATGCTTCAACCACTTCGCGGATCAATTCACCACTTGCCAACAAAACGACTCCATCATTAGACACGTGTTCCCAATTCGAATACCACTTTGCGTTCTTCGCTTGTTTTTCGCCGATTTTTTCCGCATATTGAATATTGACAGCCTGTTGTGATGTCAAGAGAGTTTTTGAATCGACAATTCTTCCGTAATTACCCCAAGGGGAACGCTTGCCTTGGAAAATCACAAGTTCTTTCTCCTCACCATTTGGCATCACTTGCTTGCTAATCGATCCGTTAGCTTTACGAAATTCCTCCTCGGAATCTTCGATTGCCCGTATGACCCAGTACTGCTTTACCGCGCCAAGGCCGCTTGGCGAAGCACAGAACGTAATTTGATCAATTTGTTCAAGTTCAAGTCCCGTTCGACTTTTCACTTGAGACCGAATGGAGCTCAACTGGCGTTCGATATACGGAAATTTTTCGCGAGCTTGTTCCAAGACTGGATTCCCTAACAGCTTGGCCGGACGAAAAATCATCACATATCCAGAGTCTGGAACGAAATCCAAACTCGCTTCGCTGGACTCCTGAACGATTGAAGGATTCATTGTGGCGACGAACGGTTTTTCCGCTGTGGAATTCACATTACGGATTCCCATGACTGAAATGGCTGTTAACAACATCGCTGAAACCACCAGCCATGTCGGAACGGTTCGTGAAGGGACGAAAGGTTTGTTCAACATTTTTACTCTCCTGATGACGGAAGATTCGTTGGGTAGAAACAATGGTGCTAGTGACGCGCGACGCTTGGAGTGGTCTCCCAAAGCAATCATCGCGAGGCATTGGATGTACGTTTTTCGATCGCCAGACTCGGCAGCAGCAACTTCATCGGCCGCGAACTCCTGTGCCAACCGCATGCGACTCGCCAACCAATGAACGAAGG
>JAWKTO010000008.1:0-225539 GCA_041399045.1 Pirellulaceae bacterium
CTTCGTGAGCGGCAGCTTCGTGAGCGGCAAGGCGCTAGCCGCCGGTCTGTGCCAAGCGCTAGCCGCCGGTCCGTGCCAAAACCATCCGGCCCATAATCCAAACCGCTCAATAGTCTGTTACCGATGCCCGCCCAAAGGCGGTACGACAAACACAGGTTCGCGCGGCAACAGGTTGACCTTGGCGATGGCCAACCGGGCATTCTAACAAATTTTTCAGAGTTGTCGAAAACCCCTTATTACAAGCCCGCGGCGCCAGCAAGTGTGTTCATACCCAGCGCCAGCAAGTGTGTTCACACGCGTCTGACGAACCGCACCGGAAACTCACTGTTTTTCGTCACGCTTCAAACCCGACCGCGTCGGCTCTGCCGTGAGTGGATCTTCGGGCCATTGATGCTTGGGATAACGACGCTTCAACTCCTTGCGAACCACGGGATAGGTGTTCACCCAGAAACTGGCCAGGTCCTCCGTCAATTGCTGGGGGCGATAATTCGGCCCCAACAACTCCAGCAGCAACGGCACGCGTCCTCCAGCGATTCGCGGCGTTTCGGCTAAGCCAAACAGCTCCTGCAACCGAATGGAAACCTTGGGGGACTTTCCAACTTCGTATTGTAGATCAACTCCTCGACCGCTCGGTGCAACCCATTGCAATGGAACCAGACGCGACAACTGCTGTTGCTGTTCGTACGTTAACACTTCGGTCAGGTAATCGGCCCAAGGAGCCGACCGAACCTCATCCAAACTTCGTCGTCCATGCACAAGTTGTTTGGCAATCGCGTGTAATTCGGCTTCTCCGACCTCCGGAAGCCCGACATCGGGGCACGAATTGCGAGCGCACTCAATCCGCCGAATGAACGTCCCCACAGCCACATCGTCCTTGGGAAAGACCTGATTCCATGACGCCAACACTTGCTCGAACAGAATCGTTTCGACTTGCACTGAATCACTGGCTGCAATCGGCATCTCATCGAGCATCAAATCCATCCAGTATCGACGCCGACGGGCTTGCACCGTTTTTTGTGTGGGATGGAAGAAGTACTCGTCGGCTTCGCGCAGTTCATGTTGCTCAATCCAATCAGCATCAACGCTCGAAGCAACTCGCACTTCCGCATCACGATCGCGCTGTTCGATATCGACACAAACAAAATACTCCGCGTCCGAAACATTGGAATCGCGTCCCAAACGAACACCGATATTTCCAACCATCAGACCGCGATCACTCCCCGGCGCTCGCCGTCGGGCAAGTCGATCTGCATATGCCGGCCAGATCGCGTAACGCAGACGAGTATCTTGTTCCCTTGAAATCCAGTTCGACTCGTTGCTTGACTCCTCTGCCCCGGCGTCATCTTCATCGCGCGATTGCACTGAACGCAGAATATCGTTGGCGACGCGAACAACCTGTTTGACGGCGCCTACATTAATCGTGGGATCGTCGGCTCCGCTCAAGAACCGCTCAAGGCGTTCGACCCGGTCCACCAGATCCGATTGACTTCGCACCACCGCTCGGTCGTTCGGACGAAACCTACCGCTTCCGATCGCGCCGCGCGATACGCGAAACGGATCTCGCTCGCTCAAGAGTGCCGCAGCAAGTGCTCCTTGTTGGGCAATTCCCTGTTCGACGCTTGCGAGCAACAGCCGTGCCAATCGCGGTGTAAGCGGCAACTTCAGCATTTGTTGTCCCAAACGGGTCAGCGCATAACCGCGTGGCAATTCCTCAATGGCTTCCAACGCCAACAACGTCTGGATCGCGTTCGATAGGGCCGCAGGGCGCGGTGGCGTCAACCATGGAAACGCTTCAAAGTCGTTCTCTCCCATCCCAATCAGTTGCAACAAGGCGCCGGCAAGATCACCGCGATGAATTTCCGGCGTATCAAATTCCGGACGACTGCGATGCGTGTTTTCTGGCCAAAGTCGAAACGCGACTCCGGGTGACTGCCGCCCTGCCCTTCCCGACCGTTGATCGGCCGACGCTCGACTGTTGGACTCAAGTTCCAGTTTCGAAAGGCCAACGTGAGAGTCAAAACGCATCGTTCGCACAAGCCCACTGTCGATCACACCCGTTACACCATCAATCGTCAACGAGGTTTCCGCAACGTTGGTTGCCAGCACGATTTTGCGTTTCGGCGCAGGTTGCAAAACGCGATCTTGCTCGTCGGGGGGCATTTCGCCAAACAAGGGCATGACATCGCAAGCATTCTTCGTGGCGATGGTTGCAATGGCTCGTTCCGTGCGCATGATTTCGCCGACCCCCGGCAGGAACACCAACAGATGCCCTGGCGTTGCGCTGAGTGCCAACGGCAAAACGGCGGCAACGGTTTCTTCAATCGGCTGACGCAATGCTGGTTTGTGGTATCGAACCAGCACATCAAAGACACGGCCTGGACTTTCCATTGTCGTCGCGGGCCGTCCATCGTTTCCCAAAAATTCGGCCACAGGTCCGCAATCGATCGTCGCACTCATGACAACGATTCGCAACTCTGGCCGAACCGTTTGCTGAAGCCGAAGTAGCAGGCCCAACACGAGATCCAGCTCCAAGGTCCGTTCGTGGAATTCATCCAGAACAACCGTACCGGTCCCTTCCAGAAACGGATCGTTGATCAAACGCCGTAGCAAAACGCCAGTGGTCATCGCCACCAATCGCGTACTTGCTCTCCAGCGCCGCTCCAATCGAACCTGGTATCCGATCGATTCGCCCACGGCAGACCCATGCAGCTCGGCGATCCGCGCCGCACAACTTCGCGCCGCCAACCGTCGTGGCTGGGTAAGAAATACACGGCCCGCTTCCTCAAATTCGCGCATGATCGCAAGCGGAACCAGTGTGGTCTTTCCCGCACCGGGCGGAGCCTTCAGCACAAGGTTCGATTCGCTGCGCAAATGATCCAGCAATTGCGGAAGGATTTCATTGACAGGCAGTTGCATGGACGTTTCAAAGAAAATTGGATTGACAATACGTTTCGGTTGCCGGGCTTCACAGACTTCACAACTCAGCGATTTCCCTTTTCGGTACGGCAACTTTTATTTTGGCGACTCAATATACTTCCCGCCAACGACGACTCCGGCGATCGGGTTACCAACGTTGCAGAAAACGAGTCGATCGAGCAGCCGATCTTCCATTGCGTTATCGATCGCGGGCGCCTGGGATCAACCACCGTGAAATCAGCAAGTTCACCGACCGCGATGCGCCCGCGACCCAATCCCAACGCTGAAGCGCCTCCGCTGGCGGCACCAGAATACAGCGTTCGTCCAACCGATTGAGATTCACTTCCCAACACCGCGCGTTGCCGGCTCAATAATCGCTGACCATATTCCATGAGTCGCAGCTCCTCGCGCAGGTCCACGGAAACATGACTGTCGCTGCCAATCGCAAATCGCCCACCTGCCTTCAGAAACTCTGACGAGCGAAAGATGCCGTCACCGAGGTTCGCCTCCGTCGTTGGGCAAAGTCCTACCACAGCTTGTGATTTGGCAATTCGCTGCAGTTCATTGTCATTCAAATGCGTGGAATGTATCAGACACCAGCTCTCGTTGACCTCGAATTGATCAAACAGATACTCCACCGATCGCCGGTTGTGTGCCGCAAGACACGCTTCGACCTCAGGAATCTGTTCGGCAACGTGAATATGGATCGGAAACGTTTCATGATCGCCAGACAACTCAGCCAGGACTTCGTTGGCCAAACGAGGATCAACTGCACGCAACGAATGAATCGCCATTCCAGCGACGATTTGCTCCGAACCAGATGCGAGATTTTGACAGTACTTGGCCAGTTCAACAAAACGATCGCAACTGAGAAAAAATCGTTTCTGCCCGCCAACCAGTTCTTGATTCTGAAACCCGCCACGCTGGTACAAAACTGGCAGCAGACAAAGGCGAATGCCCGTTTCCTCGGCTGCGCGAACGATGGCATCGGTCAACTCAAATGGGTTGGCGTAGGACTCGCCATCGACATCGTTGTGAACGTAATGAAACTCACCAACGGATGTATAGCCAGCAACCAGCATCTCCGTGTAAAGCTGTCGCGCGATTCGGTAAACGTCTTCGGGGCCTAGCTTCAGCAGGAACTCGTACATCAGTGTACGCCACGTCCAAAAGCTGTCTTGGGCGGCGGTGCGAAACTCACTCAACCCTGCGAAAGCCCTTTGAAATGCGTGGCTATGGCAGTTGACCATTCCTGGAAGGGCCACTTGCTTGAGACTTCGTTGCGGATCGGCATCGGCACGAATCGCTTTGATGCGTCCATTCTCAAAAACAAATTCAACGTGTTGTTTCCAGACACCATCGACGAGCGCCGACTCAAACTGCATCACTTACCTTTCGCTTTGATAAAAGGGGTCGGGAGTGGGTCGGGAGTCTTTTTTTGCATAGCCTTCGGTAACTCTCGTTCAAACTTCACGGCTCAAATCGCGTACAATGTTTTCCGACACAAAAAAGGCTCCCGCCCCCTTCGGCCTCTTTCTAAGTGAGCGGCACGGCGCTAGCCGCCGGTTCGATGTGTCTGAATACCGGCGGCTAGCGCCGTACCGCTCATTCGCCAATCATCAGTCGCTCACATTCATTCACTCAACAAACTCAGACTCAACAATGCCATGGCCGTACCGTAACAGCGGCCCAGTTCATGTGAGTCCACAAAACAACCGTCGATTTCGGGAATCTGCAAAATAATCTCACGTTGCCGATTTGACATTTGCTTCCGCGAGTCTTCATTTTCAATCAGGCTGATCGCTTCGCTCCGCCTGCATGTCGTACCAGAAGAAAAATCCACCATAAGCGTAGTTCGAGGTGTGATCATCGTACTTCAGTGCCGACGCCATCACATCGTGATGATCCAGCGATTGGGTTACCGCCTGAACTAATCCCGAATCATCGATTTCACCCCATTGCCGACGGGCCAATTCGCAAACACTGATTCGACCTCCGCTGGCCGCGATATCCTGATCACTCCCCGACTGTCGACTGCCAGGGCGGCGCGTGGCATACGGATAGGCACCATTGTCCATTCGTTGTGACTCCAACCGTTCGATACCACGATTGACTTTGTCACTGTTCACTGTTGCACCTTGAAGTCGTGCGTGATGCAGCGCCGTTAGCGCCGTTCCGGTAACAAACGCATTGGCGTATTCGTGGAACCAACTGCCGTTGTTAAGTTGGAGTTTTTCCAGTTGCTCGACCGCGTGTTGCAGCCCGGTTGCGGCAATCGGTTCACTTGGCTTCCATCCTTTGACGGCTGCCAGAAACCGCACACGATACGCCTGGGCCCAAAGGATTTCATCGCGATCATCAAAATTCAAATGGGAATCGTCTGCCACGTATTCAGCAGCCCGTGCGATGGCATCGGCGATTCGCTCCCGACGACCATCGCCGTCTGCGCGTTCATAGGACTCAAGGAGCGCAAGGCCGACCAACGCGGTCACGGCCACATGCACATTGGGCAAGCTGTCGGTGCCACCGAAATCGTAATCGCTATCGAAAACACCACCAGTGACGTCCTGCATCCCCAATAAATAATCCGTTCCTCGCTCCCACAGTTCTGTTTCGCTGTAGACGGGACTTGGGCAACCACTGGTGATGCTGGTTTGATTCGCTCGATTCAGTTCATTCGGCAACCCGCCAAACACTTCGAAGCCGCGAACGAACGGCCCGATCCCTTGCGACTCACACGCCATCTTCCAGCCCATCGGCGAATCGTCGAATCGTTTGGCACTTTCGCTCCAAAGCTCTTTCGCTGTCGTTTGCTGACCACAACGAAACAACGCACATCCCGCCAGAAAATGAACGACAGGATCGTTGCTTTCCTTCATTCGCTGAATGTCGTCGTCTGCAGGTGGTCCGGAGAGTTGCCCAAACCACTGCCAAGCATTGGTTGCTTCTTCGCTTGTTTCACCGGCAAGCGATTCCCAACTGGCATCGACATTCACGGCATGAGCGATTTGATTGAACAGCCAATGCGGATGAAGCGTGGTAAGTCGGTTTGCCGTCAAAACAGCCTTTCCCTTTGGCGAAACAACAATGAACCCTGGTTCGACGAATTGATAGACCTTAAGGCCAAACGTATCGGCCAACTCGCCCCGCGCAACCGCTCGCAACGGAACAGACTGCTCGTTGATCAGGCGTATGATCGAAGGCCAACTGAACGGACCGGCCTGCATGTACCGATCTATTTCTGGCTGGCGATCCATGAACGTCCCATTGACCGACGGCACATACCAAAAGATTGGCTTACCGGTTTCCTTTGATTGCTTTTGCGCAACGTCAAAATCCGTTTCCCAGTTGATGGCCGTTCCAACTCGAGCGGAAAGTTTGTCGGGCTGAACGCGAATCTTCCGCGTGGAGTTGTTCTCAAAGCCATCTTGGGCTGAGACCCGTCCGGTTAATGCAGTTGGCATCGTCGCCAGCAACAACATGGTCAGCAGCCATTGGCATCGCGACGAAAATCGGTTCTGGTGCTTCATTTGAGTCATTCACTTTAGACGCTTGGAATTGTCCACGAATTCTAACGCTTGCCAACGCTTTTGCAGACACGGGGAAACAGTCACGAAACGTGGTCGGTAGTGGACGAGGCTACGAGTCCCTGAATTCAATCTTCAAGTTTTGGGACTCGTAACCTCGTCCACTACGATTTTTCCGGCGGGAACCACATTCTGACGCTCGTCGGCGGTAAACGAATCCATGACCTGGTGCTGATGCACCAGCGTTTCCGCGGTCGCGTCTGATGGATCCGCGGAACGATTCTCAAGTCGCCGAATCAGCTCGGCATCCGGGGCCGTGCAGGCGACAATTCGATACGTTACGCCCATTCGTTGTGCCAATTGCTCAAAAGGCATACGCTGCTCACGCGTCAGAAACGTTGCATCGGCAATCGCACTAAAACCGGCGCGCAAGACGTTTTCCGCGTTGCGCAACATCTCGTCGTAAGTCGCAACGGTCGCTTCATGAGAATAGGTTTGCTGCAGTTCGTTGGAATCTGTTTTCTCAAGCGGGTTCGATTTACCAAGTAGCGATTTGCGTATCCAA
This sequence comes from Pirellulaceae bacterium, assembly GCA_041399045.1. Taxonomy (GTDB): domain Bacteria; phylum Planctomycetota; class Planctomycetia; order Pirellulales; family Pirellulaceae; genus BJ22. The sequence continues at coordinate 7,009 of JAWKTO010000008.1, forward strand.
TCGGATCGCAACCGAATCGCTCCCAATCGTTCCACCAATTTCATCGCTACTGTTGACTTGCCACTTCCCGAAAGACCACGCATCAAATACAGAGTCGGCTTAGCTACATTGATCGTCTTGTGTGCGAATTCCAAATACCGCTTTCCCGAGTCACTTAGTTGGGCATGATCACTACCCGACTCTTGGACCTGACGAATCAAATCAACCTTGGCCCTCACCATCGCACGGTAAACGAGATAAAATCGCAACTCTTCCAGCGAAGTGTAATCTCTCGTCTGCTCGAGGTACGTGCTCAACAGACGATTCGCATGTTCACGATAGCCATGCTCCGCCAGTTCCATCAATAGAAATGCCAAATCGTTTGCGACATCGATGTCGCTCAACTCCTCGTTGAATTCGATTCCGTCAAAGAACTGAAATCGCTCGTTCCAGAAAATGACATTGTCCAGATGCAAATCACCATGACAGGACCGCAAAAAGCCATTTGTCGCCCGATCATGTAACAGCGAATCCGCAATGCTCAATTGTTTGTGAGTCCAAGTCTCCAACTCCTGAATCTCACCAGCGTTCTCAAGGTGCACTTGCATATATTCAAAATTTTCAGCGCCCATTTGCGAGTTACGTTTGCAAATTCGTCAGGACTGAACGAGCTGGTTGGCAGGCGACCATGCATTGCGGCAAGTGATTGGGCAAGGTCATCCATTCGCTTGATTTCCAACCCGCTTTTGAGTTGGCAGCTCAGTAATACGTCGGCGGGAAATTGCCGCATCCGAACGGCGTATTCAACAACTCTTTCACCGTCGCAAACCGACGACTCATTTTCCACCAACCGCAATCGTCCATCACGATTTTCGCACAATGCCCAAACCGAATCGTAAAGGGCCTCGGAGAATCGCCCGTTGATTTCCAGCTCACGCTGGCAAAAGTGTTTGCGTCGTTCCAGCGTTGAGTAGTCGAGGAACCCAAAGCTCACGGGCTTTTTGAATTTGTAGGCCCATTCACCCGTCAAACAGATGATCGAGATGTGCGTTTCGATGAGTTGCCAATTGGTAACCGAATGTGGAACGACCTCTGGTGAAAGTTCTTTCCACCATTGCTCGTCAATTCGATGTTCACGCCGATGTGCCATGATTGAATTTTAAAGAAAAATACGAAGGGGGTCATCATGAGCGGAACGGCGCTAGCCTCCGGTTTTTCGATAGCGTATTGACCGGCGGCTAGCGCCGTTCCGCTAACCAGGCATCGTATCAATCAACTAGTTCGTCAATCCGTTCACCGCCACGAAAGCGCATCACGCAGGGGTTGTGCCCCATCGTGTAAAACAACTCGGCGGGCTTCTCAACGTCCCAGACGGCAAAGTCCGCAAGCTTGCCCGGCGCAATCGACCCCAACTCATTCGCAAGTCCCAGTGCCTGCGCCGCGTTGATCGTCATGCCCAGCAACACCTCCTGAGGTGTCAATTGAAACAGATTGCAAGCCATGTTGCCAGCCAATAACAATGACAACATCGGCGAGCTGCCTGGGTTGGCGTCCGTTGCGACTGCGATTTTAGCGTTGGCCTCGCGAAGGGCGGTGATCGGCGGCAACTGCGTTTCCCGCAGACAGTAAAACGCTCCAGGCAACAAAACGGCAACCGTGTTGTTCTCGGCCAGCACTTTGCAATCGTCAGCGCTTAAATACTCCAGGTGATCTACTGACATTGCCCCCATTCTCGCGGCGCTCGCCGCCATGCCTTGGTTGGAAAGCTGTTCGGCGTGAACCTTGATTTTCAGTCCAGCGTCAATCCCTGCCTGCAACACGCGCTCCGTCTGCTGCCGGGAGAACGCGATCGTTTCGCAAAATGCATCGACCGCAGAACACAAGCCTTCCGCCACTGCAGTCGGAATCGCTTCGCGGCACACCCAGTCAATGTAATCATCCGATCGCCCTACATACTCCGGTGGCACGGCATGGGCGGCTAACAATGTTCGTTCGATACGGATTCCGAATCGCTCCTCAAGCCGACGCGCCACGCGCAACATCTTCAGTTCGGAATCCAAATCCAGCCCGTACCCGGACTTGATTTCGACCGTAGTGATCCCCTCCCGTGCCAACTCAACGAGTCGTCTTGAGGACTGCGCATACAGCTCGTCTTCGGATGCCGCTCGCGTACTGCGAACGCTGGAAAGAATCCCGCCCCCGGCACGAGCAATTTCCTCGTAGCTTGCGCCATTCAATCGCGACTCCCATTCGCCGGCTCGATTCCCTCCATATACCAAATGGGTATGGCAATCGATCAGGCCCGGTGTCAACAGTCGCCCGTGTCCGTGAATGATTTCGGTTTCCGGGTCAAGCTCGCCCAATTCTGCGCGATCTCGAATCCACTCTATCACTCCGCTCCGCACGCCAATCACATGATGTTCAAGCAACTCGTATCCTTGCTCACCTGAACATGTCGCGATTCGGAAATCGGAAAACACTTTGAATGCGTTGGCCTGTGTCATGCTCGTTGACTCCAATCAACCACTGCCGAAAGCAGCTCTTGAAAAATGTTTTGCACATCGTTGGCTTTGGCATCGTTCCAGGAAAAATCGGTTTCGTTCAAGTAAGCTGCCTGCGACAACTCGATCTGCACGGCGTGCATGTGCTGCGATGGTTGACCGAAGTGACGTGTGATGAACCCGCCAACAAACCTGCCGTTGTTGACATGGCTGTATGCCTGTTGATCTTTGAGCACCGTCATGATCACCTCCTCCAACGATGCGTCGCACGAAGTACCACGATTGGTTCCGATATTGAAATCGGGCAACGTTCCTTCGAACAACCTCGGCACGACTGATTTGATGGAGTGCGCCTCGATTAAAACAGCCTTACCAAACTCCTCAACCATCCGCTTCAATTCACTCGCAAGCTTTGCATGATAAGGCCTCCACACCGTCTCCACTCGGCGCTGAATCTCATGGGCGTCGGGTTCCTGGTCCTGATAGATCAATGAACCATCGAAACACTCTGTCGGCACCAATCCCGTTGTGGTCTGCCCGGGATAAAGCGACTCGCCCGAGCTGGGCCGATTCAAATCGATGACGTAGCGAGACTGCTGTGCGATGATCCAACTGGCGTTGTTCGTGGCGGGCAAACCGTAAAGCCGATCGAGGAACCAGTCGGTGTCTCGGCTCGACCTTCCCGCTTCAGTCATTGTTGCGGCAATGTCCGGCGGAATAAAACTGCCGTTGTGCGGAATGCTGATCAACAGCGGCATGGAACCTTGGCGAAATTCAATTGGCATGGCAACGACGATAATAGATGCGAAAATTCTTCGATACTTTTCTCATTTTGAAGGTTTCGCTCACGAAGGGAAACCGGGTGGAGGCCGACAACCTGAGTTGTTTGCTGTTAAACTATTAACGTAACATCGTTTAGCAGTCCTCAAAAGGAAGTTCGCCATGGCAGTCAATCGACGAGAGTTCATCAGTTCCGCGACAAGAGTGTCTGCAGCATTGGGCGCGGTCCTGTTTGCTGGACATGGTTTTGCCGCACCGACGCGATCCCCCAACGAACGGTTGAATTTGGCGGCCATCGGTGTTGGCAACAAAGGTAAACACAACATCGACGAACTGAAGGATCAAAACTGGGTCGCGTTTTGCGACGTTGATGAAAACATTCTGAATGCGTCGGCTGCGGAATTTGCAGGGGTGAAAAAATTCCGCGACTATCGCCGCATGTTTGATGAAATGGCCAACGACATCGATGCCGTGGTGATTTCAACTGCCGACCACACGCACGCGCCTGCCACATCAATCGCACTCGACCTTGGGAAGCACGCGTACTGCGAGAAACCGCTGACTCACACCGTGGCCGAATCGCGAGCGATTGCCAAACTCGCGGCAAAACAAAAAGTGGCCACGCAAATGGGAATTCAAATTCACGCGGGCGACAACTATCGACGCGTCGTTGAACTCATTCAATCGGGCACGATCGGCAACGTCACAAGCGTCTACTCGTGGTGCAACAAGGATTGGTCGGGAGGTCGATTCTGCACGGAGCCCCAAACGCCGCCTGCCAATCTGGATTGGGATCTTTGGCTCGGGCCAGCACAAGAGCGCCCCTATTGTGCTGAAATTCATCCTGGCAACTGGCGAAGGTATTGGGAGTTTGGCTCCGGAACGTTCGGCGACATGGCGTGTCACGTCATGGACTTGCCGTTTTGGGCGTTGGACCTGCAACATCCCAAACGGGTGCGTTGCGAAGGCCCTGATCGTCATCCCGTCGGTACCCCGAAGTGGACGAGGGCTTCGTACGAGTTTGAGCGGAATGATCAGCCACTCATGTTTCACTGGTGCGATGGCGGTGAGAATTTTGACGTTGTTCGCGAAACGATGGATGCCGAGGGCAAGCCGCTTTCGGATTGGGGCCTGGGGGTTCTGTTCGTTGGTGACAAAGGAATGCTGGCCGCTGATTACGGCCGTCGACAGCTGTTGCCCGCCGAGTCTTTTCAAGAGGCCATTGCGCCACCACAGACTATCGAAAACTCGATCGGTCACTGGAACGAATGGATTCATGCCTGTAAGACGGGAGCGCCGACGACTTGTAATTTCGACTACGCCAGTCGTTTGACGGAAACGGTCTTGCTGGGAATCGTTGCCTATCGCGGCGAAGGTGACGTTGTTTGGGACTCGGAAAATTTGACGTGTGTTGGCAATGACCGCGCGAGCGAATTGATTTCGAAGGTGTACCGCAAGGGCTTTGAAGTCGTTGGATTGAAAAGTTGATCGCGTATTATTTTACATGGATAAACAGTATAGACAGGATTTTGTCCTGAAGTGGTTCCGGTAGCTGAACTCCGGTAGCTGAACTCGCAAGAGTTCAGCAATTATTCTGTTCAGCAATTGTCCTGTGCCAACGATTCGACAACGACCCCGATCAGGACGCCCCTCAGGCCTTAATCCTGTCCATCGATGTTAAAAATGTCCTCACTAGTAAGTTCTAGCGGGTGGCCATTCTCGGGCCCAATTCGGTAGACTTGTATTGAAACGAAATCTTTTTCTTAACGCTGACAAAAACAAAACCATGGCGACCGCTACTACATCCAATCGCACGATCAAGGCCCCGACCGGAACCCAATTGAGCTGCAAGAGTTGGTTAACCGAGGCTCCCTTGCGCATGTTGATGAACAACCTCGACCCAGTCGTCGCGGAGAGACCCGAAGATCTGGTGGTCTACGGCGGGATCGGCAAAGCTGCCAGAAACTGGGAGTGTTATGATCGGATCGTTGAAACGTTGCGGAGACTAGAAAACGATCAGACACTTCTCATTCAATCCGGCAAGCCTGTCGGTGTTTTCCGCACACACGCTGATGCCCCGCGCGTCCTCATTGCCAACAGCAACCTTGTCCCTCATTGGGCGACTTGGGAACACTTCAACGAACTCGATCGCAAAGGCCTGATGATGTACGGCCAGATGACGGCCGGATCATGGATCTACATCGGCAGCCAAGGTATCGTGCAGGGAACATACGAGACGTTTGTGGCAATGGCCAAGACACATTACGACGGCGACTGGACCGGCAAGTGGATTCTCACCGCAGGGCTTGGCGGAATGGGTGGTGCCCAACCACTGGCCGCGACCATGGCTGGCGCATCGATGTTGGCTATCGAATGCGATCCAACACGAATCGAGAAACGTTTGGAAACGGGTTACCTTGACTATCGCGCTGATACGCTGGATGAAGCGATGGAGCGCATCGAGCAAGCCGCAAACAATCGTGAAGCCATTTCGGTTGGGCTTCTGGGCAACGCGGCGGAACTGCTTCCTGAAATGTTTGAACGCGGCATTCGACCTCACGCGGTTACCGACCAGACATCGGCGCATGACCCACTCAATGGTTACCTTCCAGCAGGTTGGACGCTCGAGCAGGCAATGGCGGAACGCAAATCGAATCCCGAAGGCGTTGTGAAAGCTGCCAAGAAATCGATGGGAGTTCATGTCGAGGCCATGCTGCGGTTCCAACAAGCAGGCATTCCCGTCGTTGACTATGGCAACAACATCCGGCAAATGGCGTTCGAAGTCGGCGTGAAGAACGCTTTTGATTTCCCAGGCTTTGTGCCCGCATACGTTCGGCCGTTGTTCTGCAAAGGGATCGGGCCGTTTCGCTGGGCAGCGCTCTCTGGAAATCCGGAAGACATCTATGCCACTGACGCGAAAGTCAAAGAGTTGATTCCGGACGATCCACATCTCCACAATTGGCTGGACATGGCGCGGGAACGAATTCATTTCCAAGGTCTCCCGGCGCGGATCTGCTGGGTTGGCCTGGGTGATCGCCATCGATTGGGTTTGGCCTTCAACGAAATGGTTCGGCGCGGCGAGTTGTCCGCGCCGGTCGTGATCGGCCGAGATCATCTGGACTCCGGTTCAGTCGCGAGCCCCAATCGCGAAACCGAGTCGATGCAGGATGGTTCGGATGCCGTTTCGGACTGGCCGCTCCTCAACGCTCTCCTCAACACGGCAAGTGGTGCAACCTGGGTTTCACTTCATCATGGCGGCGGAGTCGGCATGGGATTTTCACAGCATTCGGGTGTTGTGATTTGCTGTGACGGAACCAAGGACGCTGATCGCCGTATCGAACGCGTCCTGTTCAACGACCCAGCAACGGGTGTGATGCGCCATGCCGATGCAGGCTATGACATCGCAATCGACTGCGCCCGCGAACGCAAACTCGATTTGCCGATGATTTCGGATCGAACGTAGTCGACGAGGCGTAGCCACAACGCGTAATAAGCGAGGCGTAGTGGACGAGGCTACGAGTCCCAGAATTGTCGACCGTGATTAGGGACTCGTAGCCTCGTCCACTACCAAGCCGCGAGACCACTCGATCCTCTGACCGTTTAATCATTGCGTTAGAAACGAATTCTCATCCCTTGCTGTGCAACGTTGAACCCATGAGCCGTTACGTCTGCGGCCGCTTCTGATTCGGCATTCAACAATGGATTCGTGTGATTGAAATGAATCAAATGGACTTTTGCCTTGGAGGCGGAATCAAGGTCCCTCAGACGATCCAGCGTCTCGACAACAAACGGATGTGGGATCTCTGACATATCGCGGCCCGGCAGTTCGTCGCCATCGTAAAAAGTCGCATCGAGAAACGCGTAGTCCACCTTAGCAATTTCATCTTCGATCGCTCGATCCCATCGTTCCCACTTGTCGATATCCGGCAAGAACAAAAATGACTTTTCGGGACCCGAAACTCGAAATGCAACCGTCTCCGAATATTCATCGCGATGCGGCACCAGGATTGCCGTTACTCGGATGCGCTCATTGAGTTGAAACTCCAATTCTTCTCGAATCGGCTGCAGTTCGATATTCCCCAGCGTAACGAGTTGTCGCCAAGGTCCCTGGGTTGTCAAGAAATCCATCATCCGTGGCATCGCATACACGGGAACATGTTGCGCACCAATCACTTCACGCCCGAGAAACATCAAACCCGCGTAATGACCGATGTGCGCATGCGTGAGAAGAATGCCATCAACACCCAAACTGGCATCGTCATTGGGACAAAGCTGGTCGAGAAGGTTCAATTGGTCGGTAAATTGAGGCGTGCATTCCAGCAGCCAGCGCTGATGCGAATCGTGATCGACAATTGCCAGACACGTTGGAAAGCGTTTTGCCTCGGAATTCTCCCAAGCTCTTTGGCAACACGGTTTGCGGCACCCGGCCTGAGGATAACCGGCGTCTTGAGCGACCCCCAACACGATCAGTTCGACTCCTGATCGGCTTTCTGTTTCGACCTGACCATTGGCCGATGCGATCAAGATCCCAGCCAGAAGCATTGCCAGTATTACTTGGCGAACACCTTGCAGGCCGAATACAAAAACGTGTATTTGCATTTTTCAATTACCTTTGCAATACGTTGTCACTTTCGTGAAGTTTGCGATTGGCGACCAGTACATTCGGATTTTCGTTCAATCAATGAGCGGCACGGCGCTAGCCAACGGTTCGACATCGGTATGGACCGGCGGCTAGCGCCTTGCCGCTCACATAACCCAATCGCTGGGACTCTCAGAAACGTTTTTTCCCGCGGCCCGCCCGGTCCTTTGCGACGCCAAAGTCAACTGTTAATCTAACGAAACTTGAACCTGCAACCAACTAATAGAAAGTCTTGACAATGCACGTTGTCATACCGGGAAAGCTCGAACATTCGTTTTTAGCCGCCTATTACTTTGACTCACAGCCGATTGAGCTGGGCGGCGACTGCTGGGATGCCGTTGATCGATCGCGAGCGGTCGTTGAGTCATTGATTCGTGCGGGCAAGACAGTTTATGGCCTTAACACTGGCTTTGGCCTCCTGGCCAATCAGAAGATATCTTCGGACAAGCTGGCACAGTTGCAGGTCAATCTGGTGCGATCTCATTCGGCAGGCTGTGGCGAACTGCTCAGCGACGACATTGTTCGGTTGGTGATGTTGCTTAAGGCAACCAGTTTGGCGCGAGGCTTTTCGGGTGTGAAGCGGTCGACCATCGAGCTGATCGTGCGAATGATAAACGAAGACGTGTTGCCCTGCATTCCCTCGAAAGGCAGCGTGGGAGCAAGTGGCGACTTGGCGCCTCTCGCGCACATGAGTCTGGCCATGATTGGCGAGGGTCGAGTGCGTATCGATGGGGAAGAGATGGACTCGCGCGCAGGACTTGAATCCAAGGGCCTGGAACCACTAGTTCTGGATTCAAAAGAAGGACTCGCACTATTGAATGGAACGCAGGTTTCGACCGCGCTCGCGCTCGCGGCGTTATATGAATCCGAACGTACCTTCCGCTCGGCGATATTTGCCGGCGCAATGTCGGTCGATGCGGCAATGGGAAGCGACACACCGTTTGACGCTCGCATTCATGCGATTCGTAATCATCCGGCACAAATCGACTGTGCAGCGTTTTATCGAGAACTTCTCGACGGAAGTGAAATTCGAAACTCGCATCGTGACTGTTCGCGAGTTCAGGACCCTTACTCCCTGCGTTGTCAACCTCAGGTCATGGGCGCTTGCCTGGAATCCATTCGACACGCAGCCACAGTATTGATCCGCGAAGCCAATGCGGTTTCCGACAATCCGTTGGTGTTTGAGGACGACCAGTCGATGCTTTCGGGTGGCAATTTTCACGCCGAGCCCGTTGCAATTGTTGCCGATCAATTGGCCGTCGCCATCGCCGAGATTGGAGCATTGTCCGAACGCAGGATCTCGCTGCTGATCGACCAGCATCTCAGCGAATTGCCGCCGTTTCTGGTACGTGAAGGCGGCTTGAACTCGGGCTTCATGATCCCACAGGTTACCGCGGCGGCGCTCGCCAGTGAAAATAAACAAATGGCTTCGCCGGCCAGTGTCGACAGTCTCCCAACGAGTGCCAATCAGGAAGACCACGTCAGCATGGCAACGTTTGCGGCGCGACGATTACATCCAATGATCGAAAACACAAACCACATTCTCGCGATCGAAATGTTGGCTGCTGCTCAAGGCATCGATTTCCGCGCTCCCTTACAGACAAGTCCGCCTCTTCGTGAACTCCACGACCGCATCCGCACCATCGCTGCACCCTACGAAACGGATCGTGTTTTCGCACACGAGATCGCCAACATTGAACAGTTGGTGGTTCGGCATCCGTTGTTTTTGCCAACGGGAGTGTTTGAGTAACTGCCTCCGATGCCGGCTGTGTCGGGAGGGCGGTAGTGGATGAGGCTACGAGTCCTGAACCGTTTGAGTTGCCCACTGTTAAACGCGTACGAACGTTTGGATTTTGCCGCCGAGGGACGCGGAGTAACACTGAACTTTCGGTTCCTGAGTTAGTGGCCTGAGTAAACTCATTCGATATATGAAACTGTCAGCGGATTTCCGCGTTTTCCGCGGCTCAATATTTTTGCGAGTAAATTAATGAGTCTTGCCCCAGTCCTGAACCGTTTGTGGCAGATCGAGGACTCGTAGCCTCGTCCACGACAACAGGATTCAATACGAATGGAAATCTTGATTCCTAAAAGACTCCCGATCTCTTTTCGCTTAAAATGCAGGGCTGAGTTCGCAACTAACTTACGAAGCCTCCGTTGGACGTGTTCGAAATGGCAACGAATCCTGAACTGTTCTCAAAACTCTTGCCATTGTCGCTCGCTGAACGGATGGAATTCCTGAATCAAGAATTTGGCGAGAACTCGGACGCCAAAGCCCAAATACTGAGCGAACTTGCTTTGGCCGACGCGAAATCAAGCACTTCATCGATTCAATCACCACCAAACGCCGACGCCAATTTCCTCGCGAGAAACGAAACCTTCGATCACCACTCGACAGAACCATCCAATCCTCGTCGATCAAACATCATCGCTCCCGACGTCCCGGGGATTCGAATTGACTCGGAGATTGCGCGCGGTGGGATGGGGTGCGTCTACAAAGGAATCGAACGGGACCTCGACCGAGACGTCGCCGTCAAGGTGACGTTGCCGGGCGCCAATGCCAAACGCTTTGTCAACGAATCGCGAATCACGGCTCAATTGCCTCACCCCGGTATTCCACCCGTTCATCGCATTGGCACGCTTGCCGACGGCGCACACTACCTGGTGATGAAACTCATTCGCGGACAAACGTTGGCAGACCTGCTCGACTCACGTAAATCGGCGAGCGATTCGCTCAGTCAATGGCTGCAAGTATTCGAGCAAATCGCTTTTGCTGTGGGCTTTGCTCACGCGGAGGGCATTGTTCACAGGGATCTAAAACCTGCAAACATCATGGTCAGTGAGTTCAACGAAGTTCAAGTGATGGACTGGGGACTCGCCAAACGAATCGGGCAAACCGAGACCGATGAAATCGAAGACACGATTGCCGTAGACATTCTGGAACGCGACTTGACGATGGCCGGTTCGGTAATGGGAACTCCCGGCTACATGGCGCCCGAACAAGCCAAAGGCGAACCAGCGACATTCCAATCCGACGTTTTTGCGCTGGGTGGTATCCTTTGCAAGATTTTGACTGGGCATCCAATCGTTGACGGAAACGATGTCGTCGAAATCATTGAGAGAACCGCTAACGGGCGATTTGAAAATGCGTTTCAATCGCTGGACAAATGCGGTGCTGAACCGGAACTGATCCGCATTGCCAAACGCTGTCTATCGTTAGAGCAAGATGAACGCCCGCCGAACGGAAAAGAAGTCGCCAATCAAATCGTTCAACTTCGTGCGAATGCCGATCAACGTGCACGCGAAGCGGAGGCCAATCGCGCCCGCGCCGAAGTTGAAGCGAATGAGCTGAAAAAACGACGACGCACTTTGGCATTAGCCTCGGGCATTCTGCTAACCATACTCACCGCGGGAATCGTCGGCACGAGTTATGGATTTGTCACGGCAAACGCCGCACGCAACAAGGCCGAAGAAGCCGAACGTTCGGAGCGGGATCGAGCAGAGTCCGAAGCGTTGGCGCGCAAGGAAGCAGACGATGCCAAGCTCCTTGCACAACAAAAACAAAGCGAAGCCGAAACAGCCCGTGACCTTGCCGCGAGTCGTCAGCAACAGACGCAAAAAGCTTTGGACATTGCAAACCTGGAATCCGAATGGGCCCAAACGACCCTTAGCTTTCTCGTTAACGATGTGATTCTGCAAGCCGACGCGTATCGGCAATTCGATGCCGAAAACGTCACGCCCAATTTGACGATCCTGGAAGCAATTGATCGCGCTGAACCGAGAATCCCAAAACGTATCGAAGGCCGTGCACACATCGAGCCCGCGTTTCGTGCCCCAATCGGCGAGAGCTATTTGGCTTTGGGACAATTTGACAAGGCTGTCGAGCAACTTTCGTTGGCGCTCGACGGCGCAACGAAGTCGCGTGGAGCCAACGACGAATTCACGCTCCGCACAGCACGTAGCCTGGCCAGCGCCTACCATGCGAGTTCGCAGTTTGAATTGGCAATTCCAATTTTCCAGGAAACACTGAATCGATTCAAACAAAAACTGGGAGCCGATAATGACGAGACACTTGTTACTGCTTTGTTTCTAGGACAATGCCAGAACGATTCTGGCGACATTGCCGGCGCATTGCAAACACTGACGGCAGCTTTCGAGTCGGCAAAGAACGCAAGAACCAATCAAAGCTTGTTGCTGGATATTCAACTTGCGCTTGCCAATGTTCAGCATCGAAACGGAAATGGCAAAGAAGCGATAACACTCTTTTCCGATGCGGTTGATCGGTTCACTGAACTGTATGGCGAAGATGACTTGCGAACGTTGACCGCCAAGGCCTGGCTGGGCTGGGTCGAGTATTCGCGGCAACGCTATGACGTCGCACTTCCGTTGTTCGAAGCAGCATATGCTGGACGCGTCAAACAACTTGGGCCACGTCATCCCCACACGTTGCTCAGCACCGACAACTTGGGATCGTGCCTGGTTCACATGGGGCAATACGAACGCGGGATTCCATTGATCAAATCGGCATTCGAAGGTCGCAAAGAAATCATCGGTGTCGACAATCAAAAAACGTTTTGGAGTCTGATGAGTCTTGCCGCCGCCTATTTGGCAACAGGTGAAATTGAAGCGGCACGTGACCTCTATCAAACGGGGTTTGAACGACAATCGGCTCTGTTCGGCGACACCTATCCGAGCGCAATCACGTGCCTGGCGAATTGGGTTCACTGCGAACTTGAGCTCAACCATCCTGATCTGGCCGAGCCCATCGCCCAGCGTGCATACGATACGTATTCAAAAAAATATGGCGAGGATCATCCGAACACATGGATCCCGAAACTCAACGTTGGTCTTGCGAAACTGGGCCAAGGAAAAATTGACGAAGCGATCGAGTTGTTTGATTCCGTCATTGCAGCGGCACGCCAAGCGGAAGGTTACCCTGGCTATCTCCGCGTTGAATTTACAATTCCCAGGATCGAATGCGAGATTGCGTCGGGGCGACGGGAGGTCGCAATCCAAAAAGTACGGGAACTTCAGCCACTGATACATCAATCATACGACGCCGGCTCGGTAGGTTTGGCTGGGATTCTGATGCGTTGTGCCAAAATCATGGTTGATGCAAACGACATCGATGCTGCAAGGGACCTTTGCGATGAGGCGGCTGCGATCTACGAAGAACAAAAATTTTCCGGCTGGGAAGCGACTGTCAATCGTGGACTTCTTGCGATTTGCAACCTTGCCAATTCGGAAACTTCCGAGGACGCTGTTGTGGAATTGGAAGCAACGTTCGATCAACTTCACTCACCTGAACTACACTTACCACCTATCCAATGGGCGGAGCGCCAACGAATTGCCAAGGCTCTGGCTGAGCATTTCGAACAAAGTGGCGAAAGCGAAAAAGCCAGGTCTTGGGCTGAAAAGGCCAGCCAATCGACGGTCAAGAAAGAAAATTGAAATGCGCGATATGCTTGAAATTGTCGCCAAAGTATATTCATTTCAATGCTGATGCCAGGTACCAATTTCTGAATTTGACCGCGCACAGGCGGTAATGAGTCGATTCACATCCTGGGAGTATGGCTGCAATGAATCGTCAATTGTTTGCTCGGAAGAAAATTTCAACTGACGTTGATCATGGACTGAAACGTGTGCTTGGTCCTCTTGAGTTGACCCTGTTTGGTGTCGGTGCCATCATCGGCACGGGGATTTTTGTTCTCACTGGAACAGCAGCGGCCGGATCGGAGGGGCACCTGGGAGCCGGACCAGCGATTGTCATTTCGTTTGTGATCACGGCAGTGGCCTGTGGACTTGCGGCGCTATGCTATGCCGAGTTTGCCTCGATGGTTCCCGTTTCGGGCAGCGCTTACACCTACGCGTATGCCTCTTTCGGAGAACTGGCCGCGTGGGTCATTGGCTGGGACCTGATTCTGGAATATGCGGTTGGGAATATTGCGGTTGCGATTGGTTGGTCGGGGTACTTCACGCATGTGTTCGAGTATTTTGGCGTGCATTTGCCGGTGTGGCTCACCATGGACCCAATGACGGCCAATCGTTTTGCTGCCGGCGGTGAGAACATTACCTCGGAACAAATCGAATTGGGAAAGCATGCACTGGAGTCTGCGCCCTATTTGGGATTCCCCCTGGTATTCAACCTGCCGGCAATGACGATTGTTTTTCTGGTAACCGCATTGTTGATTGTCGGCGTGAAGGAAAGTGCCAAGGTCAACAACTGGCTTGTTTTTCTCAAGCTTGGTTTGATCGCACTGTTTCTGTTTTTTGGCATTCGGCATGTTGACTTCGGCACGCATTGGCAAGCGTTTGCACCGAACGGATTTTCCGGAATCATGACGGGTTCGGCATTGATATTTTTCGCTTACATTGGTTTTGACGCAGTGAGCACGACAGCGGAGGAAGCCAAGAACCCGCAGCGAGATCTTCCGATTGGAATGATTGCGTCGTTAATCATCTGTACGGTTCTGTACATCGCGGTCGCCGCGGTTCTAACGGGAATGGTGCCACTGGAAACGCTTAACAATGAAAAACCCGTAGCGGCCGCCCTTACCGCCGTGGGTGAATCCCGTATCGCGACCGTCATTTCGTTGGGCGGTGCTTTCCATCACCAGTGTCTTGGTCGTTATGCAATTGGCTCAAACTCGGATTTTCTATGTGATGAGTCGCGATGGGTTATTGCCAAGGAAACTCAGTCACGTCGACCCTCGATTTGGAACGCCGACGTTTTCCACCGCAATTACCGGTTTGCTGGTTGCATTGCCAGCCGGGTTTATCGATATCGGTGCGGCGGCAGAATTAACGAACATTGGCACCCTGTTTGCGTTTGTTCTGGTTGCTGGTGGGGTGATGGTCTTGCGAAAAATCGATCCCGAACGAAAACGTGGTTTCAAGATCCCAATGGTTTATGCAATCGGTGTTGGTTGCATGTTGATTTGCTCATACCTGATGCTCAACCTGCCGTGGATGACCTGGGTACGATTCTTTGTCTGGATGGCGATTGGACTTGTGGTTTACTTCAGTTATGGGTTCCGCCATAGCCGCCTGCATGAAGATCAGCCGGTAACGTAATATCGAATTCAGTTGTGCATCGTTGCTGAATCATTGCCGTTATTCGGATAGCGTAATTGATTGCTTGCGACTGCGGTAATAATTGATCGCAATGGTAATAGCAGTTAACGGCACGACAAACATCAGCATGATGTTGCTCAACGTTTCCCGCATTGGATGTTGCGTTGCGCGCAGAATCAGAAACGTCGTATAGGCGACGTAATAGAAAAAGAACATGACGCCTTCCCATCGCGCAATGCGATGTCCTGCAGCAAAAATGGGCCAACAAGCAATTGCCACAGCCAGCATCACTGGAATGTCGAATAGAAGGGCGTTGTCTGCCACCTTAATTGGCGAAGGCGAAACCAGTCCCGAAAGCCCAAGTACGCACAGGATGTTGAAAATATTACTGCCGACCACATTGCCAACCGCGATGTCCCGTTCGCCTTTGCAAGCGGCGATCACGCTGGTCGCAACCTCGGGCAACGAAGTTCCGGCTGCAACGATCGTCAGGCCAATCACCAGTTTGCTGACGCCGAGTCCTTCGGCAATCGCAACGGCGCCATCGATGAGCAGTTTGGAGCCGCCAACGAGTAAGGCCAACCCGATGATCACCAAGATAAGATTCCAACCAACCGGCGTTTTTTCGGAAGGCTTCGCTTCAAATTCACTGGCGAATTCTTCGTTGACGAGCTTGTTCTCTTTCTTGCTTTCGCGAATGCACCAAACGGTATAAATCACGATTCCGGAAAACAAAAGCAATCCATCCCAGCGACCGATTTCGCGATCGAGGCAAAGCACCAGTAGCAAGATCGACACGCCAATCATGACCGGGACGTCCCGGCGCACAAATTCGCTGGCCACGACCAGGGGAACGATTGTTGCCGAAAGGCCCAGGATGAAGAGGATGTTGAAGATGTTGCTGCCGACCACGTTGCCGACCGCCAGATCCGAACTGCCGTTAAACGAGGCCAACACGGAAACAGCCAGCTCTGGAGCACTTGTTCCAAACGCGACGACAGTTAATCCGATTACGAGCGGCGAGATTCGAAATGCCGTCGCCAGTTTGCTCGCCGCGCGAACCAGAGACTCACCACCGACAACCAAAATCACCAAACCGGCGGCCACCAGCCCCCAGGCACCCAGCGAACCGAACATGCAACGTTTCTCAGTAGATTGAAACTGTCCGGTTTGGATGAGATGTTTGACGCAGCAACTCGCCCCCCGCCTGTCACCAATTTCAAATGCCATTTTCCGGCAAAAAGTAATTTCGGATATCAAATCCCGAAAAATCACGAATTTTCGCCATCGAACGGTAGTAACTGGACAGTTAGTCGGATTTGAGTTTTGGATTGCAATTGACCATTTTACATTCTGCGTCGAAAGCCATCACGAGCGAGTTCCACTTTCCCACCATGTTGGCATTCGCCTGTGTTCGATAACACGCATTGATAGCGATCCATGGTTAGACGACAATCGTTGCCTTTGAATGGCTCGAACGACGAAAAGGTGTTTTCAGAATGTCAGAATTTCCACCGTGCCCTGAGTGCGCATCCGAGTTCACTTATCAGGACGGCATCCTTTTGGCTTGCCCCAGTTGTGGGCACGAATGGTCTGCGGAAAGCCAAGCGGAAACCGAAGAAACGGGAATTCGCGATGCGAACGGAAATCTGCTTGCCGACGGCGATTCGGTAATCGTCATCAAAGACCTGAAAATCAAAGGCTCTTCGCAGGTTGTCAAAGGCGGCACGAAAGTCAAAAACATCCGACTGGTCGATGGCGATCACGACATCGATTGCAAGATCGATGGAATCGGTGCCATGCAACTGAAGTCCGAGTTTGTTAAAAAGGCTTGAGTCATACTTGCGCCAGCCCGCTCGATATTCTGGCCCCAAGAGACGTTTCGTTTGTGGCGGACGAAACGATTGCAAGGATTTTTGTACTTTGACGGAGCGACTTGCCGATTCAACCTGACAGAAAATATCTCAAAGTGAATTCAATGAGCGCGAGCGTCGATAACGGAATTGAATAACTCTAGAATTTCAGCTGAGAACAACATGCTATTCGGTGCTCGCGAATCTCGTGTCGATGAGAAGGTTTCGACAGATCAACTGATCAACATCCTGAAAATGGAAAACCTTGCCTTGAAGAAAGGCCTTGGTCAGGTCCAATCTAATTTGTCCGATTGCGTTCAGGTCAATCAAGAAAACATCGCCAACTGCCAGGAAGTTGAGGCGCAGTGCTTTCGCCTGTCCGAGCAATCCGAATCGATCAATCGCGATATCGCTGAGTTCAGTCAATCCGTAACGGAAATGCGAACTCTGACAGATCGAAACGACAATGAGTTGGTCGGCATACATAAAATCGTCGCAATGATTGAAGACATTGCCGAGCAAACCAACTTCCTGTCTTTAAACGCCGCCATTGAAGCCGCGAAAGCGGGTGAGGTTGGGAAAGGCTTTGCGGTCGTAGCTGGCGAGGTCAAGTCGCTCTCCAAGCAGACACAAGATGCAGTGACGATGATCGGTCGTTCGATTGAAGGCATCCTGATAAACTCCAAGTCCGTTGCTGAAAAGATGCGTAACTTGGACGAGCGCAGTGATCAAATTCGTGCTACGGTCACTGACCTGAACCAGCGTATTCTTGCGACGAGTGACATGAACGTTGAGTCAACTGAAAAGGTTACCGCTGCCAACGACCGCGTCTTCATGAGCTTGGCCAAGTTGGATCACATCATCTGGAAGGTCAACACCTATTTATCCGTCCTCGAACAGAAACCTGTATTTCAATTTGTTGATTGCCACAATTGCCGCCTTGGAAAATGGTACTACGTCGGTGATGGTCAAAAGTCATTCTCTGCGACGCCATCCTATTCGGCACTTGAAAAGCCCCACGCAGTCGTTCACGAAGCGACCAGCAAAGTCTTCAGTTTGCTGGAGTCCGGGATTGCAAACAGCGCCCCCCTCGTCGCCGAGTCGCTGGAACAAATGGAACGCGGCAGCGATGGCGTGTTTGAATATCTTGATCGAATCCTGAGTGAAAAATCGAAGGCCTATTGATCGCTTTCGTTTTAGTTATCAATTTGTTGCGGCGGCGGCATTCGCCCAGGACCACGAATTTGTCCCGTAAATTTTGGACCAGTCAACTGCTCCCATTTCTTTCGTTGTTCGGTGGACATGAAGTCGACGACTTTCTGTACGGCTTCGTCGCCAACAAACATTTCGGCTCCTCTTGGTCCGGGAGGTGGGGGCGGCGGAACTCCTGGACCTGGACGTCGATTTCCGGCAAATCCCTGTGGAGGTAATCTCGGTGACTGCGCGTCAAATTCAATATTACGCAATTGCTCGAATTGCTCTGCCGAGAAATTCAGCGAATCGATAACCATCGAATCATGAAACGCCTTCAAGCCCTGAAACTGTAGCATCAATTGACCAAGTCTTTCGCGTTGCTCGTCCGTCAAAATAGTCCTCAACGCATTCGTGCCCGTATGAGCATCATCCAATAACATTTGATGACGTTCATCGTTTGACTTGATGGATTGACTTTGCCACAGCGTCGAATCACGATCCGCCAACCACGATTCGATTTCGCCTTCCTGGTTCGGTGACAATTTCAAATCGTTGCGAACATCAACTTCACGCAAGATAAATGCCTCTCGTAGTGCCCGCATCACCTCCAAATCGTTGATCAAGGATTGAACACGATTTTGCGTCGCCGTCATCAACGCCTGAGTTGCCGTCTCATCGTCTTGATGCGGAATTAGTTCGCGATAGTGCCGCAGCGCAACCTGCAGCAATCGTTGCTTCAATCCTCCTTCAAACGGATTGTCTGACAACTCGTATTCTGCGATCTCGATCATGTCGTCAGCAATTTGCTGAGCAATTCGAAACCGCTCATTTGCTTCAGCGAGTGCCAATTTGGTTTTTCGCTGCTCGTTCGCGACAGCGCTCATGCCAATCGTCAATCCCAAGACACCAATCGCTAGAATGATCAATGTCGCTGCGACCACGACTGGGTGACGACGCGTCCACTTGCGAAACGAATCCCAAATCGTTGGACGTCGGGCGAGGATCGGACGCTGTTCCAGAACTCGTTGCAAGTCGTCGCGAAAATCAGCGGCGGTCGTGTAGCGTTCGGCAGGATGCTTCGCGATCGCTTTATGAACAATGGTTTCAAGTTCGATAGGAATCCCACGGTTGCACTGCCGCAACATTTTAGGTTCTTGGTTCAGTATTTGGTTCAGCAGCTCCTGTCGATCTTCACCTGAAAATATGGGCATGCCGGCCAACAATTCATACAAGGTCGCGCCAAGTGAATAAATATCCGTTCGGTGATCCACCTCAAACCGTCTCCCGCTCGCCTGTTCGGGGCTCATGTAACGCAACGTTCCCAACAAATCTCCCGTGTGGGTCATCGCGTTGTGAGTCGCAACATGGGCGAGTCCAAAATCCGCAATCCATGCCTTGCCGTTGTTGTCCACCAGAATGTTCGCGGGCTTCACATCACGGTGCACAATCCCTGCGTCGTGCGCAAAATTCAATGCATCGGCAATCTGAATCATCATCAAAACGGCGTTGCGGATTCGCGGATTGAGACCACTGATTGCGGTGGAGGCAAGCGTCTGAAACGACTTGTTTGTTTCATCGGACGTTTGATTCTGACGATGGGCATTTTGCTCAACGATCAACTCCGCCAGTGTTTGGCCGTTAATCAATTGCATTGCATAGAAATGCGTTCCTCGCTCGCAACCTACCGCATAAACAGGAACAATGTTGGAGTGATGCAATTGGGCCGCAGCCTGAGACTCCAATTGAAATCGCTGTCGATGTCGTTCGTCGAGTGCCGCCGCAAACGGGAGAACCTTCAAGGCTACTCGGCGACCGAGAGAAAGCTGTTGAGCTTCGTATACCGTTGCCATGCCACCGCGACCGATCTGGCGGATGATCTTGAAGTCCCGAGTGCTTCGCCCTGGATTACCGGAGAGTCCATGGCCGGCGAAGATTTTTGCGGCAAGGTTCTCGCCAAATCGATTCCGTCAAAACACTCCTCCAATTCGGCTCGAAACTGTGGAGCGCGGGTATACAAGGATTCGCGATCAGGTTGCCGCCCAGCCTCCCATTCGCGCATGTAGTCCTGCGAAAGTTGAATGACGATAGGATTCTCGGAGGCATCATCGTCACGTCCTCGATACTCCGTCTGGTCATCAAATCGTTGACTCAATGGATCTCTCCTTCGCAAGTCAGTCGAGTGAACTCTTTGCGTAAACGAGTGACGCCGCGAATCCAAAGTTTCTCAACTGAGTCGACCGTTCTCCCCATCCGCTCTGAGATTTCGCGAAAGGATAGATTTTCCATGTGCCGCATTACCAACACGGCTTCGTATTGTTCGGGCAAGTTCGCGATTGCCTCCAACACACGAGCTTGTTGTTCTTTTTGCGAAACATCTTCGCTGGGAGTATTTCCGGGGGCAGCCAAAATTCCCCCAAGAGACATCGCTGATTGGTCCAGCTCTCGAACCAATTGCTGTTCAAGTCGTGGGTCGCGAGCCTGAGTTCCCAGGAATCGTCGAAAGGTCCCGGCAAGCGTATGGGCCAGAATCGTGCGAAGCCAAGCTTGAAACTGCGGCAACGATGATCCTTCAAAGGCACCAATCGATTTGGTTGCCTCCATGAATGTTTCCTGAACAACATCGGCCGCATCCAGTTTCCCTTGCAGGTGCCTACCGATTTCCAGCCGAGCCAATAGCGTCAGGCTGCGACTTTGGGCTGCCAACAACTGGCCCAGTGCCTGCGTGTCTCCTGTTTTCGCTCGTTCAATCAACTCGTTCATGTTGCCTGAAAATTCCAAATGGGATCGGTGTATTAAATGAGTGTTGCTGCAAGGACGACGAAACCGCCGTTTATTTGAGACTGTTCTGGTCTTTTCCAATAATGAATATTTTTTAACAATTTTCCAATCTCTTATTTTTTCGCGGCGGTTCAATGCCTAGTTTACCACGTGCTATTTAGGGACTATGCGTCACATTTGGCTGTAGGTGAAATGCCACGAACGATTGAATTTGCTGTCGTTTGTTGGGTGGAAATTAGCCACGTTCAAAAACAATGAGCAACGAGAACATTCGATGAAAATATCCATACCCGTGTTAGCGATTGGCTTGGCATTGTGCGTCATGCCGTCAGTTTCGGCTCAGCCACCGGGTCCCATGGGCGGCCCGATGGGCGGGGAGGATCGAAAGATCTTAAAGGACTACGACACCAACAATGACGGCTGGCTCAATTTGGAAGAACGAGAAAAAGCACTTGAGTTCCTGCGAGCCAACCCAGCTCCCCGTCGTGGCCCCGGAGGATTTGGGCCAGGCGGCCCCGGACGATTCGGCCCTCCTGGCGCGGACCAACCGCCACGTCAACCAGGCGAACCCGGACGTCCCGGTCAGCCTCCACCCAATCAGGAAGGCCCCCCTCAACAAGGTCCTCCGCAAGGTGGACCTCCCGAATTAGGGCCGCCGGGTTTTGGACCTCCGGGTGGACCAGGCGGACCACCACCAGGATTCGGCCCGCCTGGGATGCGCAACAATCGCGATCCAGCCAAAAAAGGAAAATCCATTTCTAAAAAATCGGTCGATCCGATCGAAGGTGCACTCTACGACAACAACGTTTTGCGAACCATTTTCATTGACTTCGACAGCAAAGAATGGGAAGAGGAGCTAGAGCTGTTCCATGGGACAGACGTTGATGTTCCGGCAACGCTGACTGTCGATGGGAAAGAATACCCCAATTGTGGAGTTCGGTTTCGCGGTGCATCGTCCTACATGATGGTGCCACGTGGCTACAAACGTTCGCTGAATGTTTCAATGGACTTGGCAATCGACTCGCAACGACTCATGGGTTACAAGACGTTGAACCTTTTGAACAGCTCTTCAGACAGCTCAATGATGAGTTCCGTTTTGTACTCACACATCGCAGAAAAATATTTGCCCGCGCCGAAAGCGAATTTCGTTCGCGTGGTCATCAACGGCGAAAACTGGGGCATCTATTCGAATGTTGAACAGTTCAACAAGGATTTCGTCAAAGATCGTTTTGGGACCGACCAAGGTGGCCGCTGGAAAGTCAGTGGGTCGCCTGCAGGCGGAGGTGGTCTCGATTACCGGGGTGATGACCTGGACAAATATGGCTACCCCTACGAACAAAAGTCGGGCGGAAAAGAGGCGACAAAAAAGTTGGTGGAGTTCTGCAAGATATTGAATGAATCGACTGCAGATGAATTGCCTGCCAAGTTGGAAAGCGTTGCTGATGTCGACGAACTGCTTTGGTTTCTGGCATTGGACATTGGCCTGATCAACACCGATGGATATTGGATTCGTGCGAGTGACTACAGCATTTATCTGGACGAGCAGAACAAATTTCATTTTGTTCCTCATGATATGAACGAAGCCTTTCGCGCCGGTGGTGGACCAGGACCAGGTGGCCCCGGAGGTTTCCGAAATCGAGGCGGACGGCGAGGTGAGGGTGTTGGGGGCGCTCCAGGAGAAAATACTGGCCCACCCAATCGCGAAGGCCCTCCGGAGGGATTTCCACCTCCAGGCTTTCCTCCCGGTGAACCGGGGCGTGGTGGACCGCCAGGAGCCGGAGATCCTCCAGGATTTCCGCCGGGCGGATTCGGTGGTCCCGCTGGCAACGGCATCGAATTGGATCCGCTGTCGGGACTGGATGATCCGATGAAACCATTGCGAAGCAAGGTATTGCAGGTTCCCCAGTATCGCGAACGTTATCTCGCGAACTTGCGAACCCTGGCCAACGAATCTCTTGATTGGAAATACCTTGGACCATTTGTTGAGTCGCAGGTTGAATTGATCAAGAAGGACGTCAAGCTGGACACCAAAAAGCTGTCAACGCTTGAAGAGTTCGAACAAGCGACCTCGGAAAAACATGTTGAGAGCAGCGAGGCAAACGGGCCACGAGGGCATTCAGCAATGAACCTGAAAGCCTTCGCCGATGGTCGTCGCGAATACCTGTTGAAGGTGACTGACCAGGAAAAAAAGTAACCGGCATCCAGCGGCGCTTGCCTGCGAAGACGATTGTCTTTGGGGCAAGCGCACGCTGATTTTCCAACTAACGTTTTGCGTCGACTTGTGCATTACCGGAACGGAAACGAATGAATCGAATTCGAGTTCACGATAAACGGATTGAACTGAAGTACATTATCCCTAAATCGATGATGGCCAGCGTTTTCGAATGGGCCAATCGTACGCTTTCGCCTGACCCATTTGCATCGCCAACTGATCACTCATATTTGATTTCTTCCGTTTATCTAGATACTGAGGAACTCGACATCTTCAGTAACTCATCGGGCAACGAGGACGCGAAATATCGAATTCGTCGTTACGGTTGCGGCTCTGAAATTTGGTTTGAGCGAAAACGCAAACGAAAATTCACGGTCGACAAACAACGCGCTTTGGTTGTTGACGATTCGATTCTGCAGGCCGCCAACCAAGTCGGAACGCTGGGGGACTCCGGTGACAAGAACACGCAATGGTTCATCGATCATGTTCACCAATTGAAACTTCAACCCATCGTTGCCGTTCAATACAAACGATTTGCGTGGATTGAGCCTTCTCATGCTTACTCTAATCGATTGACCATCGATACCGATTTACGCGTCAAGCGTCATCTCCACTGGTCCCTTCCTGAAATCAACGACCCAGAATTGATTTCGAGCGAAGCACCGTGTGTTTTGGAACTGAAATTCTCCAGTAACCTGCCAACGTTGTTCAAACAATTCCTTTCGGTGTTCGATGTTCGATATACATCGTATTCGAAATACCGCACAGCTATCCAAGCTTGTGTCCTACCAAAGAATTGCCTGACATTGACTCCCAACTTCGGTTCACAATTGGATTTGCGAAATGCTTGATTGGCTTCAGTCCGAATTTACAAGTGTCGAATTGGACACTCGCAGCTTGGTCGTGCGCTTGGTGCTTGCCTGGATCGGCGGTGTTCTGGTTGCCGCGATGGCACAAAGCCGCAAACGAAGCAATGATGGTGACTCGTTTACACTCACGTTGATCCTGATGTGTGTGCTAATTTCCATGGCGACGCAAATCATTGGCGACAATATTGCCCGAGCTTTCAGCCTGGTCGGTGCCCTTTCAATCGTTCGGTTTCGCACAGCGGTGCCCGCAACGCGCGACGTCGCGTTTGTGTTGGCCGCTGTTGTGGTGGGAATGGCCATTGGTGCGGGGCAATACTCCGTTGCCGCATTTGGATTACTTGTCGCCGCGTCCGCAACGTTTGTTGAAATGTTGCGGACGAAGCCAGGCACACAACCGATCACGGTCGTTTCCAACAGCTATCGCCTGACGATCGAAACCGGGCTGGGTGCAAACGAGGCTTGGCTAAACGAATTAAAACGGGTTGCGGACCAAACGCAATTAATGTCATCTTCGACAATTCGTAAGGGCAGCGCGATTGAATTCGTCTACCGCATCACGTTTAAAGACCTGGTGATTCCCGACGACTTCATTGGGAAGCTCAATGGCATCCCAGGCATCGAATCGGTTGCCATCAAACGTTTGGGAAGTTAGTGGTCAGAGCATTTCGTTTCCGAAACGAATGCGAATGGATTCCCAATGTAGCTGGATTCGCAACGGTAGCTGGATTCGCAAGAATTCAGCACTGTCCGAAAAGTAGCCAAATTACGGAGTAGCTGGATATCGGGGGTAGCTGGATTCGCAAGAATTCAGCCTATACGTTTTTTCAAAGGCGAGAATTGCTGAACTCGTGAGAGTCCGGCTACCATGTATCTGAATTCTGAACTCTTGAGAGTTCAGCTACCAAAGAGTTCAGCTGCCACGTCTCTGAACACTGCTATCAATCCCCTTTTTTGGTTTTGCTTGATGAGTAATCGACACTCTTATTTGAAGCGTCTTCCACCAGAGTTCTATCGAGGTCAAGCTTATGTGCATTGGTCACTGACCATCCAAAACCGCAAGACCGGCTGGCTTTGTCCAGTTCTCCACAGCAATTTCCGTGAAATTCTCACACACACGGCCTTTCGGTTTGCGCTTTGTTGTCCGATTTACTGTTGTATGCCCGATCACATCCACCTCCTGTGGATTGGCGTTCATGATTCCTGCGATCAACGAAATGCCATGAAGTACTTTCGAAGACAACTGAATCCTGTTATAAAAAAACTTGGAGTACAACTCCAGTTGCAATCCTACGATCATGTACTGCAAGAAGATGCGAGGGAAAAATCAGCATTTGAGGATGTTGCTGAATACATTGCAAGGAATCCCGAACGCAAGTCGCTTATTCAATTGGACGGCTACGCGACCTACCCATACACGGGTTGCCTTGTGCCGGGATATCCGGAACTTGCTCTTTTTGAGCCAGACTATTGGACAAGATTTTGGAGAGTCTATTCGCACCTGTTACAGAATGGTTTTCATGCAATTATCAAGGAGTGAATTCTCGGTTGGCGTGTTCTTGTTGGGCTGAACTCTTGGGAGTTCAGCCACCATTCCAGCACTGAACTCTTGGGAGTTCAGCTACAATTCGAATTCAGCTACGGAAATGCTGGGTAGCTGGAGGTGTTTCGCACCGGGAGCCCCGAGTAGCTGGATTCGCAAGAATTCAGCACACAACGATCATTTACATCGTAGGCACTGAACTCTTGGTAGTTCAGCTACCATTCCAGGACTGAACTCTTGGGAGTTCAGCTACCATCCGAGTTCAGCTACCATTTGAGTCCAGCTACAAGGTTCAACTGCGAAGGACGAACAA
The DNA here is from genome assembly GCA_041399045.1 of Pirellulaceae bacterium. Taxonomy (GTDB): domain Bacteria; phylum Planctomycetota; class Planctomycetia; order Pirellulales; family Pirellulaceae; genus BJ22. The sequence goes on from JAWKTO010000008.1 coordinate 32,738, forward strand.
AGTTGACTGTTCCATTGGAAATCACGGCTTCTGACGTCAAACAGAAAATTGATGATGGCGCCGACTTTATATTGCTGGACGTACGAGAACCGTTTGAGTTTGAGTACTGCAAAATCGCTGGCTCATACCATGTCCCCATGGGTGAAATTCCACAACGAGTCGATCAATGGGCGTCATGGAAAGACGAACCCATTGTTGTCGTTTGTCACCACGGTGTCCGCAGCCTGCAAGTGACACATTTCTTGCGATCTAAGGGTTTTGGCCATTCGCAAAGCCTGCGTGATGGAATTGAGGGCTGGAGCCTAACTATTGATCCGAACATACCGCGATACTGAAGATTGATTCGTTGCAACCAATTTGCCGTTGTTTGCGATGAGCACTGGAGTTGGGGGAACTTATTCTCCAGTGGTCGACCAACGGGCACGGCGGGAAATCAAAGAAAACCGCAAATCGCATTCGCCAAGTGCGTGAGACAACCGCCTCAAAAACTTTTTTGCGTTTTGTAGTGAAACGGTCAGTTCCCATTCCCTGAAATTGCCTTGGATTATTAACTATCCCGTTGGAACTGTTCCAACCCTGCCAAACGAGCGGCAAGGCAAACTCGTTTTTTGAAAGGTCAGACATGAATCAAGCGTTGCGTGTTTTATCCGCTGTATTGCTGGTACTCCTCGTTCCACAGTTTACCCGTGCTCAACATGTGCACGAGCATGGTGACCACCTCGACGTCCATGAAAACGTCCCGCATGGTCACGATGCGTCGGGGCATCTGGTGGATGGATTCGGTCACCACATTGATGGCGATGGGATTCACACCGGTTCGATGGGTATTTTCGAAAATGGTTCAATCGATAATCACTGGTTCAACAACTACCCCATCTACAATCCGTACCCTTCCAACCCCTATTACCCTTCTGGCACGATCGTTAATCCTGGAACCGTGGTTTATCCTTCGGGTTCAACGATTATTTCGGGGCAAATTCCATCGTCATCAGGCGTTATCATTTCTCAGCCTTCGACGATTAGTTCAGGAACGGTAATCTCCAACAAAATTCCGGTTGGCAACACAATTCCCAGCGTACAGCCAGCCACATCAACCGGGGTTGCCGTGTTGAACAATCCCGCAGCAACTGGCGGGGCCATCAACGTGGTTTTGAATCAACAATCATTGACACTTCAACCAGGCGAAACACGCCAAGTTCAAATCGCTCAACAAGTCACGATCAAATTTGATAACGGGCTGGGGAAGCAATTGGCCTATCGCTTGGATCCAGGCAACTACGACTTCACGGTTTCTCAAGAAACCGGATGGAATATCGTTAAAAAGAAACAACCAGAAGCACCAGCCAACGCAATACCATCATTGCCTGGAAACGCCATTCCAGTTCCAAGCGGGTATTAGTCCATCGATCAACAATTTGAAGCCCCAAAAAAAGCTCACTTCGGTCATCGAAGTGAGCTTTTTTATTTTAATATCGAGTTTATTGAATCAATGGGCGCCACGTGTCAACGATCTGACTTCGGTGACTTTTGATCGACTCCTACATTTGCTCGAATACCGAGCGAATCCGAGTCGGTCCACAATGTACCTTCTCCGGCATACAGGAATTTCAATTCGACATCTTTTGGCAAGTTGGATGCAAAGATCCAATCGTTGTAGGCAGATGGGCTTCCAAACGCTTCAACGGCCAAACGAAATCGATCTGCGTGTGCCTGCTCAACAAGCTTTTTGCCTTCGTTCTCGGCCTGCCCCAACACTTTCGTTGCTTCGGCTTGTAACTCGGCAGTTTCTCTGTCAATCGCAGCGGCCATCCGCTGAGTCTGTGCGTCCGTCTTTTTTGCCTCGCGATCGCCTTCGGCTAAACGAGCCTGATACTGGCGGTCAGTATCGACGTTGACACGCTCTGATTCCAGTTCCACGTTCTTTTCGGCTTCACGAAACAAACCTTCCGCTTTCGCTGTTAACTGTTCTTGTTCGCGCGTCAACGTCAACTCGTCGGCAACAAACGCTGATTGAATCGGCTCACGCACTTCGCGGGGAATGTAGATGTGGCGAACAAGGCCGTACAACAACGTAATTTCCTTGTCAGCCAACACCGTGTGAAACTCGTCGACATTCCGCTCCTGAAATTTCTCGCGATCTTCGCCAACCAACAATTGAACGGCGGTGAATCGAGAGCCGTTGTTTCGGCAGATCGACTCGATCTGAGGCTGGATGACTTTATTCTCAACCTGAGAAATATTTCCAAATGTTCGAACGGCGTGAGGTGCTTGCTCAGGCATTACACCCCAAATCGCTGTGAAGTCCATCTGAATTGGAAAACCATCCGATGACGGAAAGTTAATGCCTTCATTCAAATTCGCAACGATCGGTTCGCCAGCATCATCGAGTTTGAGCGAGCCGTCTGGGCTACGCATCTTCTCAACACCGACGGTCGTTTCGCGATAGCCAATCTCTACGATGTCGATTTGTTGCTCCCGTCCATTGATCGGATAGATACCTGGTGGCAGAACTTTGGATTGAATTCCTTTCTTCTGTTTCTTTTCAGGAATATCATCCAGATTGGTTACCACGCCAACATATCCAGTCGGGATTTCAACCCAACCGCTGTTCTTCACCTGGTTGCCTGACGGAACGGCTTCCGTCCCAACGATGTTGACTTCGTAGCCATAGGGGTTGATGCGATACCTGCCGGGAGCAAGGACCTTGCGCAAGATCCCTTTGAACTCGGTTTCGCCAATGTCACCATCAACCAAAAAGTCACCGGCGGGCAAATCTTCACCCAGCTTGCAGGTAACAATGCCCACCTCGCCCGGTTCGATGACGACGTCGGGAACAAGAGACGTTTTCCACCAGATAGGGCAAAGGAAATGTCGACCGGGCCCCCGCATCTCTTTGAGAATGCCGACCTGGTTGTCGTTAGCCCACGATCCTGCTGGTGCATAGTCGACCTTGCCAAACAACGAGCCAAAGATTGGCCCCTTGTACTGAACCTGAAGGCTATTGCCCTCTGGCACATACACTCGATTCACAACCCATTCGAATCCCAGCCATCCAACTGCGAACAGAAACGCAAGAACAATGATTCGTCGAACCCACTTCATATTTTTGACTCGTATGCTTGAGTAAAATCTGTGCTAAAGAAACTGCTTGAACTCCCGGCGGCTCAATGATCTCGAATCGCATGCCGCGCCAGGAATGAACTACTTGGCGGCTCCTGCCGATTCCGAATTCCTGGTCATGTTTTTAAACATATCCATCAAAGGCGAGTCCGCCGTGTTGGTCATGATCGAACGGAAGCCAGGTGCCAGTTTCTGGTACATGACATAACGGGCAAATGCCGAACCGTCGCCACCCAGTGCCTCAACCGAACGTTTCCACCCCGCCGCGTCGGCTTCATTCTCGAATTCAACGACCGCCGCCTCTGCAGATTTTTCAGCGACGATTGCCGCCGCCTTGTCTTTTGCTGCCGCCAGTTCTTCTTCGGCAACTTCCTTGTCACGATTCGCTTCGGCGAGCGCCACCTCCTGACGCTTTTTGGCTTCCGCCAGGAGTTTCACCACCTCGCGTTCGGCTTCCACTAAACGCTTTCGTTGTTCCACGGTTGCCTTTTCGGTAGCAAGTTTTGCTTCCTGCTCCTGCTGCAATTGTTGTTGCTGGAATTGTTTCAATTGTTGTGCGGCAACCTCGCGATCGCGAACAGGACCGGCGATCGCTTGAGGAGGATTGATTCGTGTAATCAGAGCCTGCACAATCTCGATGCCCTGTGCCTCGCACGTGTTGCGAATGGCTTCCTGAAAATCTGATTGAAATTTGGTACGCGTTTCACCGCCAATAAAATCTCGACCGGATGAGTTGGAGCCTTGCAATCGGCAAAAGCTTCGTGCGTTCGGCATGATCACCTTGCGAATGATCTCTTGATCGATGTCATGCATTTGTCCTTGGTCATTTTCGGTTTCGTTGTAGGTCACATAAACCTGGGCCGCCATTTCGGGTTTGACTCGGAATTCGATGATGCCGTCGAGCGAAACCCAAAAGCCGTCCTTGCTGGGAAAGCCCATATCATCCCCCTCGGACAAGTTGAATCGCTGACTGCGGCAATCGATCAGCTCAATGCGGTGAGTGTAAGGGTTCATGTAGTACGTTCCCTCATCCAGCGTTTCGCGTTCAACTCCACGGAACCCTTTTTCGACGAGTAGCTGATTCGGATCTTCAGGAATCGGACCGGAAAGATTGGTCACAACGCCCTTGTAACCCGCCGGAATGGTGACGGGCGAATGCAACTCGACGATTTCGACATAGTCGTTTCGGGAGCGAGGTTGAACAACACTCCCTTCAACCTTGTCCACGACTTTGGCATTGATGGGATAACGCCCTGGAGGCAGTTCGTCCGCAACGATTCCCTTGTACGTATTGTCGTGCGCTACAAACTCGCCATACCCGAGGTCTTTGCCGTAGAGTCGAATGCGAACACCCATTCGGTTCTCTGGCACCTCAACCATGGGATAGACATTCCAGTCCCAATGGTAGGGGTTTAAAAAGTGGCGACCCTCGGTGAGGACTTCGAGTTGCAACCCTTTGGTTTTGTCGTCGAGGGCAATCTCTTGATCGTTTGTTAGATCTTTACCGGTTTTCTTGGTTAACACGGCGATGTGCTTGGCCGGAACATAAACGCGGCACATGTTATAGCCGACGAAACCGACGATCGGCGCCAGCAAGATCAATAGAACGACACCCACGGCCGAAAGACCGAGGAAGGAAGCCCAGCGGGGACGAATTTGAAACGGTGAATCTGTCATGTTGTATTTTTGCTTTCCTGCAATGGGTCAGGCATGCCGTCGAAACGCGAGCGTGAATTGCCGATTGGCTTAGGGCATTGGGAATAAACCCCTTGGTGTTGTAGTCTAACGTGACCACAAGTGCTGAAGCCCAAAAGCTGCCGAATCGGCGCAGCGCGTTTCAAAACATAGCTTTGGCTTTTCGCTTGGGCCCCAGTTTTCTGAATACCTTTTTCCGATTTTTCATGGCCTGTTATTCGCTACCGCCGTGGAAATATTTGCCCCGTTTGCTCCGAATTGTTTCGGGAAAAAGCCGGGCGAGGTGCGGCCAACTCGAAAATTGAGCAGCGGACGAGCAGTGATTTGCCGCTAGTACGATCAAGTCGTTGCAAACCAAAAATCCGGCATTATCGGCAGCGGCAGGAATGTTGCTTGCCACTAGACAAAACGCGAACTTTTGAGATAGTGTTACAGTCTTTGAGAAAGGTCACGCGGATTTAGGCGGGGCGTTTTTTGTTTGCCTGCGGATGTGGCGGAATTGGCAGACGCGCAAGATTCAGGTTCTTGTGTCCGAAAGGACGTGGAGGTTCGACTCCTCTCATCCGCACTTCATGAAACGGGGGATTTCATCCCCCTGCTCTCCTTGCTTATCGAAGCGAAACCAACAAACAGCCGTCGCAAGGTCAGGCCTGCCCAAATCATTCACGATTTCAAATAGCGGCTCAGCTATTTCGGCGCAAATGGGGGTCGGGAGGATTTTTGTGTGTTCCGTTTGCGATTCTTAGCTAAAAATTGCTTAAACCGTTCCCTGCCAAATAGAAACCATCCGATAACCTCATTGCGGCAAAGCGCATTCTGGCGCCCATCGGACGCAGGTATACCGGTCAGGTAAATTTTGATGCCCAATCGAACCTCTCAACTTAATCAGATGGAAAGTCCGTTTGAAGTACAGGAATTGTTCTTCTCATTGACCGACCAGAACGGCGTCATTCGGCATGGCAACAACGTCTTTGCCAGAGTTTCCGAATATTCGCTGGATGAGCTGATTGGAACCGCACACTCGATCATCCGTCACCCAGACATGCCGCGAGTTGTTTTCAAGTTGCTCTGGGAGACCATCGAGCGCGGGGAAACCATCGCCGCCTATGTCAAAAACCGAACACAACACGGTCGTTATTACTGGGTCCTGGCGGTGGCAATGCCGTGTGAAGGGGGTTATCTCTCGGTTCGATTGAAGCCCACGTCCGGCTTACTGCAGACCGTTGAAGAACTTTACGGCGATCTTCGTCAAATCGAACTGGAAATCGAGGCCGGCGAAAAACAACGCCCCGCGGCGATGGCGGCTTCTCGCAAGGCGTTGACGGAACGACTCAACTCACTCGGTTTTCCCACCTACAACGACTTCATGCGACATGCGCTTTCGGTCGAAATGCAGGCGCGCGCTTCAATCTCCCGTCGTTCGTCAGCGAAACTACGTAGCGACAAACAATGACACACATGAACTCCGTTCGCTTCGCGATCAATCAATCGCGGTTGACCGTGAACTCCTTGCAATATTCGATCGTTTGGACCAGTTCAAACAGACCAACGACGACCTGCGGGAGAATGCTACAGCAGTCCTTCAGTCCGCTAAATCCATCCGCAAACTGTCTCTCAACACCACAATTTCAGCTCACCATTTTGGCGAGGAAGGATCGACGCTGAAAGTCATTGCGGAGTCGATGGGTGAATTTGCCATCGCCTGCCAGACGCTGTTTCTGGAGGCATCAACTCAAATGAAGGACTTGATCCCTTCGTTCAACGCTTTGATTTTCGACGTCGCAGCAACGAAACTCCAAAGCGAAATTGCATTGGAGTTCATCAACGAGCTTTCCAACCACCGCACTCAAGAAACCAATTCGCTTTCGATCGAAAGCCTTGACATTTTGGTGTCTCAAATGCGAAGTCGTTCCGGTCTGGTCTACACAGGACTGAAATCTGTTGAAGGCAAACTGCGTCAATTGATGAAGAATCTGGTCCGACTCGGCGTCAGTGTTCGCGTTGCGATTTGTACAATTCGCGGGCAAAAAAGAAGCCGTTCATTCAAACGCCTCGACGCAGTTCACCGAGGTGTTTGAAGAAATCCGGCAGCAAATTTCATTCGCGCAACAACAGAGTGAGAACCTGGAGTTCACCGTTCAAAATGTCTTGAATGACATTCGCAACCTCGTCAGTCGAGGGGAAATGACACAGGCTGTGGGCACTGTATTCGAAACGAACGCAACGCACATCCAGGTACCCCTGTTTTTCTAACATGAGCTATGCGATTATCGCTTGACCCGAGAGTCAATGCCGCCTTCGGCGACTCGGCCTTCTTGCGGCTGCACAGCGATAGGAATTTTGCTGGGTTTGACAATGGCTACCTGATAGAACTTCATCATCGTCGGCTTGTTTTGAAACATTTTCTTTTTGCCATTCATCGGCTGGCCTGATTGCACCTTCATTTCGTCAATGCCCAAAACGCAAAACATTGAACTGCCAGACGAGACAACGCGATTAGCTTGATACGACTCAACGGTTACCTGCGGTTGCTGAATCATGACTTGTCCCGACGTTCCGACATCGCCACCTACCGCAAACGACAAAACATCGTCGACCTTTTGACGCACGAAGTTTACATCTAGATTGACTCCATCGCTGTCAGGTGTCGCAAGCAAATGCGTCAAACTGCCGTGATAGACCAAACCAACTTCTGGTTCGGCTGCCGACGCAAAGTCTCCCTTGTGAACGACGGCTCCGTTAACCGTGGATTGAAATGTTCCATCCCTGACCGATGCAGCCTTTCCAAATTCTGTAGCAACTTTTGGAGCGCTGGTTATGGCTCCTTTGGTTTCATTGCGAATTTGATTGATGAATTGATTGCACATTGATTCATCGACAACCGCTGTAATCGTCGGTTGATGTGTAGGTTCGTATTGCTCCATTCGACCGAGCTCAAAACTCGCCCCTTCGCGTTTCGCTTGTGGAACTCCTTGAACTTTGACATTTGCCGGATCCAGCTTCCGCAACAACGACGTCAGCGCGTCGTCATCGTTCACGTCTTCGCGCACTGGCACCGCCAAAAACATGACTTCCAGCAGCACACCGTCACTTTCCGATCTTTCTAATTCACCAGCCGATTGAATTGTGCTCGATTCGTGCGATTCAGTAATCGCAGCCGGTACCAGTGTGTTGGTTGGCACCAATTGTTGACTGAAAGCAGTGGGAGCCAAGGCTACAACTAACGCAAAGGTTGTCGTCGTCAAAGTAGATCGGTTAAACGGCGCAAGCATGATTTGTTGTCCTTTATTGAGTCGGAAACGGCGAAAGGAGAGAAGGCTTGTAGGCCTTGTGTTTACCACCGGCAAGGCCGAAATCGGGAATTCCGCTGGATCGAACTTGACGCTAGCGGCTGATTTCGAGTAATTGCACGAGTGCAAAGCAGTGAAAGGTCTTCAGACGAAGGGGCCTGATCGCCCTTTCTGTGGTTCATCGCTCAGGATTTTTGTTGGCACAAGTCGATTCAATACGGTTTGCATTGGTGTCGTTGCTTCTAATGGCAACCGGCCTGTTTCCGATTGCGCTTCAATCAGGTTGCAAATCGTGGAAGGAGCATTCTGGAGAAAACGCGAGCCCGCTTCAACGCGCAGGCCTCCCACCGAACACGATCGCCTTGGAAGTGGTATTGGCTCAACTTCCTGCCAGCGAAATGGACGACATCAAACGCGCTCTCGAACCGTATTTGGATCGACAAGCGGTTTCAATCGATTACCGCCGGCCATGGAATGAAAACGGCCTGGTAGTCGGAACGTTTCACTCAACATGGCCTGGTGTCCTTCAAGACGCATTGAAATCCAAGCGCGAGGAAACACTTAAACAGGTAGACAAAGTCATTACGCGTGAACAACTGGATGCGATCAACACACCCGACCCGGTCAAAATGCACAAGCAAACACAGTTTACCAACGGCGAGCCTAGAACGATTCCCATGACTGATTTTCTCGATGTCGCCCGCTGGACGGCAATTGAAAACGGCGTAGAGCGAACCCGAACTGAGAACACCGTTCGTAGCTGGTTTCAGATCATTTCCAAAATCGAACGCGGCACTTCGGCGCAAATCACGTTGACACCCATGGTATCGTTTGGCCCGATCTTGAACGGTGTTGGCGTTGTCGACCACGAGCTGGCGTTTCGTCAAAAACAACGAGAGGTTCTCTATGCAGACCTAGCCGTAAACGTTTCGTTGAGCGCAGGTGAAACGATTGTGATCTACTCGAATGCAAATGAAGGTGAACTGGGTGACTTGCTCCTCGGCAATAGCAACGGACTCGACGCTGACCAAGAGCGCATCCTGTTGCTGCGTTTGGTCCGAACTCAGGACGATGATCTGTTCGAACTGAAAGATTTTTGACCGTAGATGGCCGTTATTACGGGCGACTTCACCACCCTGAAATTGCTTTTGCGGCCTGCTCTTTGAACCTGTCTTTACGGAGAAGTTGAAATTGCTGCGATATCCGGTATCCCTCATAGAGTTGGCATTGAGGAATCGCCTTGAATCCCGATAATGGGAATCGACGAAGAACAGGCGATCGGGAGACCAGGGGCAAGGTTGTTCAGGCCCTCCGAAACTCGCTAACAAACCCAATTTTCTGATTTCAAAATTCATTTTTAACCTTCGGGAGAATTAGATGCCGTTAGTCCCCATGCGAGTTGTTCTGGACCATGCCGCAGAAAATTCCTACGGCGTCGCCGCGTTGAACGTGAACAACATGGAACAGATTCAATCCATCATGGAGGCGGCCCACGAAACCGATTCTCCAGCAATCATTCAAGCGTCACGCGGCGCCCGAAAATATTCCCAGGACAATTACTTGCGACACTTGATGCTCGCGGCCGTGGAATTGTATCCACACATTCCTGTTGTGATGCATCTGGATCACGGGAACAGCCCCGAGACTTGCTTAAGTGCGATCGAGAACGGATTCACTTCCGTCATGATGGACGGCTCGCTGAAGGACGATGGTAAGACTCCTGCTGATTACGATTACAACGTCGGGGTTACCAAGAAAGTCGTTGAGCTCGCGCATGCTCGCGGAGTATCCGTCGAAGGTGAACTTGGGTGCCTTGGATCATTGGAAACGGGAGAAGGTGAACAGGAAGATGGCCACGGTGCAACTGGCACGTTGTCGCACGATCAGCTGTTGACTGATCCGGACGAGGCAGAACGATTCGTCAAGGAAACCAACGTCGACGCACTGGCAGTAGCGATTGGCACCAGCCACGGCGCCTACAAATTCACGCGGAAGCCAGACGGCGACGTGTTGTCGATGAAAACCATCGAAGAAATTCACAAACGCCTTCCCAACTGTCACCTTGTTATGCACGGCAGCAGCAGCGTCCCTCAGGAGCTACAGGACATCATCAACCAATTTGGTGGACAACTAAAGCAAACCTGGGGCGTTCCTGTCGAAGAGATCCAACGTGGTATCAAAATGGGCGTGCGAAAAATTAACGTCGACACCGACAATCGCTTGGCCATCACCGGTGCGATTCGTAAGGTGTTTGCCGAGTCACCCGAGAAATTTGATCCTCGCGACTATCTCAAACCAGCCCGCGAAGCGATGAAAGAAGTTTGCATTGCACGGATGACGGCGTTTGGTCAGGCTGGACACGCAGCCGATCTGCGCAAACGCTTGTAAATGAACGTCCGCCAATCCGTCGAGCAGATTGTGACACTTCCCGTTCAGCTGGAAACATTGATCAGCGACCGAGAGCGCGCCTTGCTGGCCCCCTATGCCATGCACAGCGAAGACTCTGCTGGGCGCCGACATGCCGAACCAGAACACCCGTATCGAGGACCGTTTCAACGGGATCGCGACCGTATCCTGCACAGTTCGGCCTATCGCCGACTGAGCGGCAAGATGCAGGTGTTTACGGGGGAGATGGGCGACTATCATCGCACGAGATTGACGCACACACAGGAGGTTGCGACGGTAGCACGTACCATCGCCAGAGCACTTCGGCTCAATGAGGATCTGGTCGAAGCGTTGGCCTTGATGCACGACATCGGCCACCCGCCTTATGGGCACGCTGGCGAAGATGCGTTGAATGAGTGTGCACAAGGGTTCGGCGGATTCTCACACAATGGATTTGCGCTGACGATCGTGGAAGAACTGGAGATACGCTACAACGGGTTTCCAGGGCTGAACCTCACGCGCGAAGTACTCGCAGGGCAAACGTCACGTATCGACAAACAACAGTCCGGGCTTCACCGTCTGCTGGAGGTCCAACTGGTCGATGCTGCAGACAGCGCTGCCTATGATGCTCACGACACCGACGATGCGATCAAACTCAATTTAGTGACCCTTGAGGAAATGCAGGAATTGGCGTTGATTCAACGATCGACGACCGCAATCCGAAAAGCGTTTACGAATTTGGACGCTGGATTGATGCGAAAGGCCACGGTTCATTTTTTGGTCAACCTACAAGCGACAGACTTGATCACATGGAATTTGAATCGTTTGACTGAACTCAATTTTCAGTCTGCCAATGAAGCGAGGAAAAGTGAATTTCAAATCTCCCCTAGCCCGGATTTGGCTGAACAAAAAAAGGAACTGGAAACGTTTCTTTACAACCGGGTCTATCGTCACCCGAGACTGGTAACCGTTCGCCAGACCGCTCAGGCAAGACTCAAAGAAATGTACCACGAGTATTGTGCTCGGCCTGAGCTGATTCCAGCCCACTATCAGCCGCGCCTACAAGAATTAGGGGCAGAACGAATGGCAATTGAATATCTCGCCGGGATGACTGACCGATTTTGTGAGGACACGTACGCGATGATGTTCCCAACTGCTCATGGAATCAGTGAAAATTAAATTGCTTCGTTAATTTCCCTTGATATTCGAGCTTCCTATCTAGTCGCACCCACTTCGGTTCAAGTAAACTGACATTCAGGCAGTTTCATTATCTGGATGTCGCTCGGGATTCCGCGGGACCTCCCTGCCTGCAAATATCATATCGCCTGAATTGTAAACGGTCTTGGATTCAAGCTCCGTCCCATATTGATTGATGCGAGACGACGAAACTCGTTGTTACGGTATTGAAACTCAATTGAGTGAAGCGTAATGCCGTTCATACCGTCTCGTAAATTTTTACAAGAGCCGAGAAATCACCACCATGCACTTTACGCTTTGGGTGCTGCGCACCTTCTTCCTTCTCGTTTCGATTGGTTTGGCCGTTTCGTTGACCACTGGTAGCGAAGGCGGGGCCAAATACGCAACCACCATTTTTTTCCTGTTCACGCTTGGGCCGCTGGCGGTGATCGTTGCCGACTTGCTGTTTAAGCGAAAACGTATCGATTTGATCACATCCGTGTATTTCGGAATTCTCATTGGTCTGCTGCTGACCTATATCTTCAATCTGGCGCTGACGCCGCTTTTTGAAAGCATGGCCACATCTGATGTGACGGAAAGCGGATTTGTTGACCGAATCAAAACGATTGTGATGTCGTTTTTGGGAATCTCACTGTCGTATATTTGCGTAAGCTTTTTGTGGCAGACCAAGGACGATTTTCGGTTCATCATTCCCTATGTGGAATTCAGCAAGGACGTCAAAGGCGCGATGCCCTACATTCTGGACACGAGTGTGGTCATCGACGGCCGAATTGCTGACATTGTAGAAACAGGCATTATCGACAACCAATTGATTTTGCCGCGTTTTGCTTTGATGGAATTGCAATCGATCGCTGATAGCTCCGACAAACTCAGGCGCTCTCGCGGACGACGCGGTCTGGATGTTTTGAATCGTCTTCGCAGCAACGAATCGATAGACCTGAAAATCTATGATCGCGAGCTACCAGAGATGAAGGGCCAACCGGTCGACCTGAAACTGCTGACGCTTGCTCGCCACCTTGGTGGCAAAGTCGTCACCGGTGACTTCAACCTCAACAAGGTCGCAAAACTACAAAATGTACCGGTCATCAACCTCAATGAAATCGCAAACTCGCTCAAACCCGTGTTCCTGCCCGGTGAACAGATTCGAGTGAAGGTCGTCAAAGCCGGCGAAGGTGCTGGCCAAGGAGTTGGTTACCTCGAAGACGGCACCATGATTGTTATTGAAGAAGGGCGTGACCATATCGGCGATCAGGTCGACATCACCGTCACCAGCATGCTTCAGACTAATGCAGGTCGTATGGTGTTCGGGAAATTCGAAAGTGCCGGCTAAACTCCGTGAGCCAACTTTCAGCTGATTCGCAATCACGCTGATTCACAATCATTTGGTCAATCGAGAACAATCTTTGAGTGTCTCGGACTGTTTTACGTTTGCGAATTGGGGTTTATGGGCATCAAAGTTTAACTGGTCGGTACACGGCGAACTGCACCCGTCAACTTGCAGCTTTTTTTCTCTGGTTTGATTGAATTTCCCGACTTCGGGTGCGTTTCGATGATAAGTTTCATTTGTAAGACGAAACTGATTCGAGTCGCACTAAGGGAGGGGCTAACATGCAAGATCCACCTGGCTGTTGTAGACGAGGATGTTTCCCGCGGTCAACTTAAGAGGCCGTGATGAAGACATCCTCAGGACGCGAGTTTAACCTGTTTCTTTACTCTTAACCCCACACTGACAATTTGAATACACGTACACCTCAAGGGCCAGATTGATCAACTCCCCTTGAGGTCTTTTTACGCGCTTTCCTTTCGACACCAATGTCGCCCCTACCCCGCCACAAATCAACATTCATCAACCTGCAGATATTTCCTAAAATCAAGCCATTCAATTTGCAGGTCCGCTAATTTTTCTGGCAACAGCATGTCGAACACCCGCGTTGGGAAAAACTACGATCGCGCAGCGTGGTTTTATGAAATCAGCGCAGCGATCTTTTCGGCAGGAAAGATTCGAGCGTCAAAAAAATATGCTGTCTCGCAATTGATGCCGGGCGAATCGGTCTTGTTTTTGGGAGTGGGTTCGGGAGAAGACGCGGTAATGGCCGCCGAGCGCGGAGCGACGGTTACATGCATCGATCTTTCACAAAAGATGCTCGACGTTCTGGCTGTAAAGCTAAAAGCTCGAAACCTTAACGCTGAATTGATTTGCGGCGACGTATTCAAATACTCTCCGAATCAACCTTTTGACGCGGTCTGCGCGAACTATTTTTTTAACATCTTCCTGTTTGATGATCTCAATCGCGTCATCGCGTATACAGTCACGCTGCTCCGTCCCGGTGGCAAACTCCTGATCGCCGATGTGGCACGTTCCCAAGGTAACCTTGTGTTCCGCGCGTTCAACATCATCTACCTGAAGCTGGCAATGGTGTCGTTCTGGATCCTGGGCCTCGTTCCGTTGCACCGGAACTACGACTACCGGCCTCTTCTCCATGAAAATGGGCTAACCATCGACCACATTCGAAAATTTCGTTTTCTAAATGGCCCGGTCCTATTTCAAACCATCGTTACCCATCGAGACAAGACTTAACCTAGCGACGTCCAGACGATTTTGCGCGCAAACCAGAATTGCTAGCAAATCAAAGTTCTCGTGCTGCAAAAGTTTTTTCCGTTTTTCTGACGGCTTCTAATCCTATTCTCGGACTTGGAAGATGACGGCTCGTGTGTTTGGTTCGACCTGTCATTTTTCGGCGGCGGGGAGCGAAACTCGAATTCAGGCATCGAGCCGCATTTAACAATTTTCTATTGGAGGATGCAGGATGCACTCGCAATTTTTTACTCGTTTTGGACTGATCTGCCTTTGTTTGGCCACGGTCTTTTCAATCCCTAATTTCGACTTGGCAAGTGCTGGGGATTCGGCTTCATTGGGAGGTCCGAGTTGGCCTAAAACGTTTGAGCTAAATTATGTTTGGGGCACGACTGATCCTGCTGACTTGCAATACGGGACGTTGGCAGAAATCTCAATGACCCGCAATCACCGAATCGATGTATTGGATTACGGACAATGGTATTTTGATGTTGGATCGTGGTCCAAAAGCCGCAATTCAATCGAATTTCAATTAGACAATGGCGTCATCTATTCGGGAACAAAACAGAACGATGGCTCATACCTGGGAGTGATCACCGCCCCCTCCGGCTTGTACGGAATCTGGTCGGGCAGGTTTCAGTAATTGACACCGAGTTTACTACCAGGGACTGAGAAGCGAGCTGATGCGGGGAACAACAGCTCGCTTTTTTTGTTTTGAATTCAAGGCTGTTCGTTTAACGGTTCATTCCTCGCCGATTCGATTCGCCTGAGTTGTTCGACCGAACGTCCGATTCGAACATCGTTCTCCGGCAACTTCACCTGTCGGATTTCACTGGCCTGGGTTGCCAATGATCTCGCTTCGTCAAACGCACCTCGACGCAACAACAGTTCGGCCAAATCGAACTGTCGATCCGCGATTCGAGGATGAAGTGGCGGGTACCCGAGTTCAGCTTGCTCTAATGCCCGTCGCATCAGCGATTCGGATTGTTCCCATTGGCCAACCTCCGACTGGATTACCGCATATCGCTGCAACACACCGGCCGAGCGATACTCACGCATATCGAGCACGACATGTTCGTTGGCCTTTCTTAAGAACTCGTCTGCAATTTCCGCCTTGTCACCCGCCCGGTAGCACATCGAACGCAAGTACAAAACCGTTGCCATCGAAATATGGTCTTCGGGCGTGATCGTACTATCAATTTGATCCAAAATCTGAATCGCTTTTGAGAAATCCCCCAAGCCAACCATTACTTCGGCGTAACGCAATCGACCTTCGAGCATTTTGAAATCCGTGGACCACCCAATCGCCTCTAACTGTTCATAACATTCCTTCGACTCCGTGAGCCGCTCGGCCAACAAATATTCATAAGCAAGCGGTTCGAGGACGGTGCTGAGTTTGCGATGCCGGATCGAACGCTGTCTGGCGTATTCCAGAACTTCTTCAATAATGGCGAATGCCTTTCGGTAATCCCCTGCTTCGTAATGCATGTCGGCATAGTCGCCAAGCATCAGAACGTGAAATGGATTGTCGCGCCCGATTCGTGGGGTGACGACTGAAAATATGTAATCGTATTCTTTGATTGCGGCCTCGTAATTCTTGCTTGCGATAGGCTTGCAACTTCCAAACCGAAGGCATCGTTCTGGCGATTTCGTCGACAGGAAAAACCGTGGAAGCCTGCGAAGCCAACAGCTCCCAGTTGTCGGCATGATTCAGGTCGCATTGAGCAATCGCAACTCTGGAAACCCAAATCAACGGATGATCGGCCGGCAACTCCGCGACTCGTTTCGAGAGACACTGTTCAAAATGAAATTTGGCTTTCTCATTTATTTTCTGCTCGAGCAGCATCCAACCGCGTTGGAAATCCAAATCTGCCAGCCTCAATTGATCGAGCGGCGTTTGAGAATAAACCAGCTCCTCAGCCTGCTGATAGTGGCCATCGGCCTCGTCATAGTTTCCCAGCGTTTGTTCCAGCAGCCCGTAGGCCATGTGGTGCAACAGCCAATCCATCGTAAGCGATTCTGGCCGTAATTCGCCTAACTGCTGACGAGTCTCTTTCGCTTCGTCGAACAACGACCTGGCCCCTTCAAAATCTCCAACACTTCGTTGGATGTTTGCGACCGTATCCAGCAGGCGTGCGCGAACCCGCGGCCGCGTGATTTTTTCGTCGCGAAGTCGTTGTGCTGCTCGCTCCAACATGTCTTTGGCCGGCATGTCCGGGTTCCCGATTGTTGGTGTTCCATAGTAGGCCAACGAACTGGGGTCGGAGCTGGCAAACAGTTCCTCGAGAAAACGGGTTACTTCTCCTGAAAACCTCGCTTCGTTTTGCGCTGTCACCGCTGCCACACTTGCTTTGGCGCGTTCATCCTCAGCACTCTTCCGCAATGCAATTTCCCGATCGAGCGAGTGTTTGATCGAAACGCTGAACGCAATGGCTGTTGCAGCAACGGCGATCAATAATAGTAACACTGCGGAAAACAAACCGGCCAAAAGCGGATTGCGGCGGGCCCACCGCGTCGTTCGCTGCAACGAGTTGAGCGGATTGGCACGAATTGGAATATCCGCGAGGAAACGTTGAAGGTCTTCGCTCAGTTCCGTCGCCGACTGATAGCGAGCCGCAGGTTCTTTCTCCAGGCACTTCATGCAAATAGTCGCGAGATCCGCTGGGACTCCCGGAGCCAGTGCTCGCACATGACGTGGATTCGAATTCAGAACCTGATTGATGATTTGTTCGATGTTGCCTCGAAACGGTGAAGTTCCCACTAGCATTTCGTAGAGCACGATTCCAACGGAATAGATATCCGTTCGTTCGTCCGCCGTGTTACTTTCTCCCCGAGCCTGTTCGGGCGACATATATGCAGGAGTTCCTAACACCGTTCCCGAAATCGTCTGATTGCCATCAGCGTCCCGCAATTTGGCTAATCCAAAATCGGTCAAGCGAGGAATTCCGTCGCCGGTCACGATGATGTTCTGTGGTTTGATATCGCGATGAATGCATTTCAGTTGATGCGAATGAATCAACGCCTGGCAGACGGCGTTGATCATGATCGCTGTCTCGCGAGAGGTGAACTGTTGGTTCTTGATTAATTCATTCAAGGGGCATCCGTCGACGTATTCGCGCACGATATACAATCGACCATCACGTTCTCCGGCATCCAAAATCCTGACGATGTTGGCATGGTTCAATCGTCCGGCAGATTTTGCTTCCGAAAGAAACCGATCGGCATCGTTGACAATTCCTGGATGAGCAAACTTGATCGCAACCCATCGATTGAGTTGGTTGTCGAACGCTTTCCAAACAATCCCAAACCGACCTTCGCCTAATCGCTCAACCAATTCAAATCGATCGAACGTCGACTCCAACGTCAGGTTTCGCTTCCAGTGTGCCAACAACTGTGCCAGTTGCGGCTCGGGCAAAATATTGGCTTGGAGATAATCGGCCAACACCGGTACTTCGCCAAGGCCAGAGCGATAGTCCCATTCGATTTGCAACAACTCTTTGGCTGCTGACTTCCGGATGTTACCCGGTACCTGCTCCAGAAATTTACTCAAGTCACACGGAGCAATTTTTCCGATACGCAACTCGCTTTCAAAACGATCGCATATCGCCTCGAGCTGGTACAACTGATCTGGAGGCAATGTAGATGACATCGAAAATACTCCAGGACGCGAAAACTCCGAAACTCACAACACGCGAACGCAACTTCTACCGTTTCAACTGGCAATCAACAGCCGAAATACGATTTCCAGATGGTACGTATCGTTCGCAGTTTCCGTTCGATCGTACTGACGCCGCGTCCCAGCTGATTGGCGATTTCGTTATTGGTGTGCCCTTCTATTTTTAGTCGGGCGATGGTCACCAGGTCGTCGGACTTCAGCGTGCCCAAAGCATTGTCAAACGTTTCCTTAAAACTGACGAGCATTTCGGCAGGCAATTCCTGATCTGGTAGTTTGACGGGATCGATGAAATACTCGGGGGTCACATTATTTTGCAACGTTGGAGTACGCTTCTTCGCTTTGGATTTGGCGATACTGTCGTAGACTTTGCGCATCGTGATCGTTGAAAGAAGTCCCCACAGCCGATTACGATCCAAATCGTCGGGTATTTTCCCCTGAGCTGCCCCGCGATAAAAACTGCGGAAGGCACTGATCGCGGCGTCTTCGCGATCATAATGAACGGCATATCCGTTTTCGAGTCGCGTGCCAGCAAGGTTGACCATGCGCTGAAAGAATTGGCTCCAAAGACGCTCTGCAAGCGCCCGCCCTACCTTGCGCAAATTCTTTAATAAGTCCGCTAACTGAGCCGGACCCTGTAATGGGTTCCTGATCCAAAACCACGTTCCTCGTGTTTCGTGCCTATTTGTATTAGGTACCCGAAATTGCCTGTTTCGTCTCTCCCACGAACAATTTCATTATGCTGAACCTGACAGAAATGTCCATTCGACTCCGGCAAATCGCAGGCAAATGCCGGAAAATCCACCGTTTTTCGTGGCCAGCAGCGCCCAACTAGGGCCAACTAGGGTTTGGGAGGAGGCATGAGCTCGACCAACGGCATGGTGCCCCTTGTCTGATTTTTGACCAGCGAGCAACCTGACATACACCCCGCACATCCCGACCTCGCTCTCCCCGGCATGAATCGCCGAACCACAAACCAAACCGCCCAAAGAACGACTATCGCGGTAGCCCAGGTTTGCCAATCGGAGAACACGTTCACCATTTCATTACCAAGCTGAAAACTGTTTAACACCGGACATTCCCCATCGAATTAAAAGCTCTCGATCCAGGTACCAACTTGATAGGTCACCAACGCGCCGACATATGCCAGCGATGTCATATAGGCGAACGTCACGATGGGCCACCGCCAACTGCGTGTCTCGCGTTTGATGACAGCCAACGTAGAAACACATTGCGCACATAAGGCAAAAAACACCATCAACCCTAACGCCATCGGCAATGTAAACAATTTGCGATCACTGCCGCTCCACGTCGCCTCACGTAATTTGGTACGCAGCGACTCGGACTCTTCATCGGCGTCATCACTCAAGCCGAAAATGACACCCATCGTCGACACGACGACTTCGCGAGCCGGAAACGAAGCAACCACCGCGCTACCGACACGCCAGTCCCATCCCAATGGCTTCACAATCGGCTCAAGTGTGCGCCCAATCCGAGCCAAATAACTGTTATTCATCTGGGACGTGGCTTGTTGTGCCTCCAACACAAGTAATTGCTCCTGTGCGTTCGCAATCGATTCGGCACTGGCGTTCGGCTCATCGATCTGCTGCTGGAGACGCGTCAATTGCTCCTCGAATCCCGCTGGCAAATTGGAATTGTTATGCGGGAAATACGCTGCGGCCCAAACCAGAATCGTTACCGCCACAATCAATGTTCCAGCATCCCGCACAAAGGCCCAACCGCCCTCCAGCATCCGTCGAATCACGCTCGACGGCTGCGGCAGTTTGTATGCCGGCAATTCCATCAGGAATTCAGAACTGGGTTCACGAAACACAAACCGCCGTATCAACCAGGCAACAATGACAGCCACAACGATTCCGATCAGATACATGATCAGCATTGTCAGTACCCGCAGAAACGGATTTGCGATGAAGGCAGCCACAAGCAAAACATAAACCGGCAACCGAGCACTACAACTCATCAACGGCGCAATCAGAATTGTGATCAACCGTTCGCGCGGATCGCGAATCACACGAGTCGCCATCACCCCCGGAATCGCGCAGGCAAACGAACTCAACAACGGGATCAACGCGATTCCGCTTAACCCAATCCGCGACATGAACGTATCCATCAGAAACGATGCGCGCGCTAGGTACCCGGAATCCTCCAAGATCCCCAACAGGAGAAACAGCAACATGATTTGCGGGAGAAAGACGAGCACGCCACCCACTCCCTCAATCAGTCCATCCACCAGCAACGATTGAAACATGCCGTCGGGAACAATTTGCTGAATCCCCCAGCCAATCCCTGATTTGGCCCAATCGATCAGCGCTGACGCGGGATCGGCCAACAAGAACACCAGGAAAAACAAAACCGACATCGCCAGAATGGCAATGAGCGCGCCGAATACTGGATGCGTCAACCAATCGTCAACCCGTTCCGAAAGTGAACGCCGATCGGGATTCACCTGATGCACACACTGATCACAGACGTCAGATATCCAGTTGTAACGAGCCCTCGATTCGTGTTCACCGATGGTGATGTCTCCTTCGGCCAGGATCTGGCGTTTTTCCTCCGGAAGCGATTCTAGAAATCGCTGATCAACCAATTTGGTGAGTCGATCGGTAACCAAACCGTCGCCATCAAACAACATGCGCGTGACAACGAACTGCTTCAGCGAACAACTGTCGGGACAAATTTCTTTTAGGCGATCAACACTGAGAGCAATGGGCGCGGGAAACGGGTTGTGTCGATCGGCTCTCGGTTTCTGGATCGCGCGAATCAACGCATTCTTTAGCGCGGGCAAGCCGACGCTTCGATTCGCGCGGACGGGAATCACTTCGGCTCCCAAATGCTCCGATAGTTTTTCAACATCGATCTCCAGCCCCCGACGCTCGGCGACGTCAGTCATGTTGAGCGCAACAACGGCCGGCAGTCCCAAGTCGAGCAATTGGCTAACAATAAACAAATTGCGGCGAAGGTTGCTCGCGTCGACAACACACAACAAGGCATCGGGGGGGCGATTGACGACTTCGGTACCGATCAAAAACTGTACGGCCACCAACTCATCCGGCGAGCGCGGAGAAAGACTATACGTGCCCGGCAAATCCGTTAATTCAAACTCAACCTCATCGACGGCAATTCGTCCCACTCGGCGCTCAACCGTTACTCCTGGGTAGTTTCCCGTCCGTTGTGACGAACCGGTTAGCGCATTGAATAACGTTGACTTACCCGTGTTGGGGTTTCCGAGTACGGCGACTGAATAGCATTTTTCCCGACGTTGTTTCGACACGGGCTGCTCGCCGATCTAGAATATCGATCTTGTCACAGATCGTAATGCAATAGAAACGATTCCTCGTCGGCCATTAGTCTGGCTGGACAAGGATTTGTGTTTGCTTGTTGGGACGAAGACAAAGACGCGACTGCTCAACCTGCACAATGCACGGTGAACCTTGGCGAAGCAATTGAATCGATGCGCCACCGCGAATCCCCATTGCACTTAGCCGCGCAACGTCCGACTCACTGCCAACAAGCGACGTAATCATCGCTTTGACACCTGGCTTTAAATCCTGAATTTTGACTGCGGAAATCACTGTGTCTCTCCAACTGACAACCCCGCAAATCGCCTTTGCGTTGCCGCCAAGGCACCCAAACCGTTATTGAGACTCAGTCTCAATTGGCCTGATTGTAATATTATCGTCAGTTTCCGACAAGTCGACCAAGAATTTTAGTTTTGCGTCGACCTTGCTATGGCAAAAGCAGGAAATCCGGCATTTTGAACATATCTTGCCATAATTGCTCTTACGAGATTACGCGTTTTTCGAGCAGTTTCGGCCGCTTCAAGGTAGCTTTTCCACTGCCAGCACACGTTTTTTTGGGACAACTTGGCAACGAAACCGGTCGATAGGACAGATGGGTAAGTACCAAATTACCCGCGAAAAATTGCGAGGGAATAATGAATGCATTCCAAAAATCCAACACCGGGGATTCCGGCGACTCTCGTAAAAAATCGAACACTGAGACAGTAGAGAAGATGGGCGAAGAACAAATCAAAACTGAACGCCAGTTTCTCGAGGGCCCACGCTCTCGGACAGGCGAACTCATGATGCTCTTTCGAGTCATGTGGGATTTTCTACGTGGCTTTCGAAAACTTCACTTCATGGGGCCCTGCGTTACCGTATTTGGTTCCGCTCGTTTCAAGGAAGATCATCCTGCCTATCAACAAGCGGTCGACATGGGCAGGGAATTGACTCGACTCGGCTTCACCGTCATGACCGGCGGCGGGCCTGGAATTATGGAAGCGGCCAACCGCGGCGCCTATGAGTCCGGCGGGCATTCCGTTGGTTGCAACATTCGTCTACCGTTTGAGCAATCGGAAAATCCTTACCTACATCGTTCCGTAACGATGAAATACTTCTTCGTTCGCAAGGTCCTGCTTGTCAAATACAGTTATGCGTTCGTCGTCTGCCCAGGTGGTTTCGGCACGATGGATGAAATGTTTGAATCGTTGACGCTGATTCAAACTGGCAAAATCCATGACTTCCCGGTCGTCGTG
Source organism: Pirellulaceae bacterium (assembly GCA_041399045.1). Taxonomy (GTDB): domain Bacteria; phylum Planctomycetota; class Planctomycetia; order Pirellulales; family Pirellulaceae; genus BJ22. The sequence continues at coordinate 55,228 of JAWKTO010000008.1, forward strand.
CTGGGCACGGAATATTGGAAAGGACTTTTGGAGTTCATGGAAACCATGGCCGAGGCTGGAACCATCAGCCCAGAAGACCGCGAGTTGTTGCTCGTTACGGATTCGATCGAAGAAGCCGGCGCGTTCATCAAAGAAAAGTGCTATGGCAAATTTGGATTGACTTCCACAACCAAAAAACCAGCATGGTGGTTGGGCGAAAAGGGATTAGTAACCTAAACATATTTTTGGTTATGGCTTTGAGTCCTCTGGGCTCGTCTGCTCGAATCTGTTGAACCCGCGGCTAGCGCCGTACCGCTCACGCAATTCGACATTGCCCAAAGCGACGACAAATTATCGGGCACCATGCCCTTGGCGATTTCTCTGGGTGCCATGCCCTCGGCTTTGCGTGGGCATGTTCAATCTACCACCGTAAACAATCGTCCCAATCACGATCCCCGTTGCGTTCTTTGCTTTGCGACTTTGCGGGAGGCAATGTCTTCCCAAAGCACAATGCTCGACACATCACCTGAGTCTCTTGGACCGGCGGCTAGCGCCGTGCCGCTCACGTAAATCATCAACATCGACCGAAACAACACCACGTTATCGGCTTCGTTTGTGGCTTGACGGGGGCATGCGCTCACTCCGCCGCTTGCCCCCAACGCGGCTCCTCCAATTCCTGCTCCCATTCTTGAATCGCCGACAACATCTCGTTGACTCTCTCAGGATGGCTTTCAGCGACGTTGTCATTCTCCGCAACGTCGTTAGCCAGATTAAACAACTTCGGCTCGGTATCTGGCTTGTCCCTTTGCCACACGAGTTTCCAATCGCCGTTCCGTACTGCTACTTGTCCTTTGGATCCATGGGTTCGCCAAAACAGGTTGCGCGCGTCCGACGTTGTTGATGGATTCTTAAACAACGGTGTCAAATCCATGCCATCCAATGCGTTTGCATTTTCGCCCCCACCACCAGCAACCTTCATGAATGTCGGCAAGAAATCCAACGTGATCACCGGCGTGTCGCAAACAACTCCACTTGGAATTCTTCCGGGCCATTGCATGGCCATGGGAACCCGCAGGCCACCCTCCCATACATCACCCTTCTTTCCACGCAACGGAGAGTTGTTCGCCCCCGTCAACACTTGCCCACCATTGTCATTGGTGAAAATAATCAATGTGCGTTCGCGCAATCCTTTCGCTTCGATCGCGTCCAAAATGCGCCCGACATTTTCATCCAGGTTCTTGACAAGGCCCACATACTTGCGGCGTTTCGGATCTTTGATTCCAGACAATTCGGACTCGATTTCTGGTTTGGGTTGCAACGGTCCGTGCGGAGCGGTGAAAGAAACAAACAAAAAGAACGGCTCGTCGCCCTGCTCATTGATGAAGTCCACCGCACCTTGTCCAATGCGGTCCGTGGTGTAGCCTCCCTCGGGCGTCGGTTTCCCATTCACTTGCAAAACACGATGAGGAGAAACATCGTCAATCGGAAAATAGCTTCGCGAACCTTGCAGCAGTCCAAAAAATGTTCGAAGCCCCGCCGGTTCGGTTGATAAGGTTCCGGGTATCCCAAATGCCACTTGCCAATGAGGCCCGACTTATACCCAAGCTCGCTTAGATAAATCGGGATCAGCCGTTCCCCTAAATCCAATCCGCCTTTCATGTAGCCTGGGGAATATTCGTTTCGTGTCCGAACCGCTGCTGATAACGCCCCGTCATCAAGCCGGCACGCGATGGTGAACAGACTGCACCCGAAACGTACGCGTTCGAGAATCGCATTCCATTTTTGGCGATCGAGTCGATTCGCGGCGTTTGCGATTTGATGTCATCGACGACATTGGGCTGAAAACCGAAGTCCGCATAACCCGCATCGTCAGCAAATAAAACAACGATATTTGGACGCTCTTCGGAATCTGCTCTTCGAGTCCCGTCGTCACTGCCTTCCGCTGCGTTCTCAAAAAAGCCAGCGATTGCCCAACACACGACCAAAACGAACATCACGGCGACCGCGGTACAGGCATTTATTCCAATTTGTCATTGACGGTCCCCCTTATTGATTCCCAACGATTTCGACGCCCATGGTACCACGGCAAGCTAGCAAAAAGGCGATTCAATAGCGACGAAAGCGTCAGACACCGATAAATGACTATGTACCAATATCCAACGAGAAAAAATGGCGAGAAAATCGCAGCAACAATCCAGACGATTCGTTGATATGTGGGCCATGCCAGGCCTACATCCGACCAACAATCAATTCCTTCAACGTCTGAAATCTGCAGACACCACTCACTTTACGCGCAACATGCAGGTCGTCGGAACGGTTTCAACCCAAGATGACGAATCTCGCAAATGGGAAAAGACTCATCTGATTGGCATTCGCTCCGACATATGGCAACCAAGCGACCAAGAAGTTGCCGAGACACTTGAGAATCTCCGAGAACGACGTCGCGAAGAAATTCGCCGCTCCATCAAACGCAGTGGTCGTTTGAACACCAAACAATCCGAGCGTCTGGAATCGGAGATCGAAGAAGACCACATTATGCAAATGGACCGCGGTGACATTGAAAGTCGCAGGCTGGTCTTGAAGCTGTTCAAGACGACTGGCAATCGCACCAATTGGGCTGGAACATTGGAACAGGTTACCACTTCAGAGATTCACAACTCATTGGGTTCAAAACGATCCTTGATCACACTCGCCGTAATGCTGCCTCGTATGGATGTTGTCACGACGATTCAGGAAAATCACCGAACGTTTCGCCTCCCGCCGCTTTTCACATTTTGCTTCTACGAAAATGGAGCCATGCATCACGTGATGCTGTCCAAACGCTGGGTTTCATTTGGTCCTGACTATGACCTGACGATTGACAACCAGAATGGCGGTTTACTCAATGGCCGACTTTTTGGATTTGGAACTGACAGCTTGCTCGAGCTTTCGGGGCATCCGCTTGTTGTCGACACTCAGTTCTCGGATTTGCTGACACTGTTCGCAGCGTCTGTCGGCTACCACAGCGCTATGCGGAAGAGTATCGCTCGACGTGTTTCGGCAGTTAAAGCTGGACATTCCTTTAAACACGTCATCGAAGACGAAGAAATTCGTTTGCGGCACAACGGCCGCTCTGCCGCCTGATTTTTCCAACACCGGCTGCTGAAAAAAGTCCATCGCCCTTTTCGCCTGTTTCACGCAAGGCAACGACTGCATGTTATGATGGGGCGTCGGCCAATCACGTTACTGTTTTTAAGGTTTGATCATGAAGACTCGTTTGACGTTCGTGTTTCTTTTATCGTTTGTCATGATGACTGGGCTGAATCATGCCTTGGCACAAGAACCCGAATCGCAGGCCGAGATCTCGCTTTTCAACGGCGAGAACCTGGACGGATGGAACGGCGACTCGCGACTCTGGTCGGTAAAGGATGGCGTCATTCATGGTGAAACAACAGAAGAAAACAAAGCGAACGGAAACACATTTTTGATTTGTGAACAAGTCGAAACCGGGGACTTCGAGTTGACACTGAAGTTCCGTTGTAACGCCGCCAACAATTCGGGAATTCAATATCGCTCTCAACATATCACCGATGATTCGGCGCGCAATGAATGGGTTGTTCGCGGTTACCAACACGAAATTCGCAACGAAGTTGACTTCCCCAACGTCTCGAGTTTTATTTACGACGAAGGCGGCAAGCGAGGTCGCATGTGCCAGATCGGCGAAAAGGCAGTTTGGAACAAAGACGGCAAGCAGGTCGAAGATGGCTCGCTAATTAATCAAGACGAGTTCAAACAACTTTTCAAACTGGATGACTGGAATGAGGTACGCATTGTTGCAAACGGAAGTCATTTGCAGCATTACCTCAATGGCAAACTGGTTGTTGACTGCACGGACAATGCCTGATCTGGCTCGCGCTACAGGAATTCTTGCATTGCAACTCCATGCAGGAGCCCCAATGTGGGTCGAGTTCAAAGATCTTCAGTTCAAGAAACTCAATTAGTCGATTGAACCTCTAACCACGACCGCTATGCACCCGCGGCCAAAAACCCTTCCTCAACGCCGAGGAAGGGTTTAGAGGGCAAACTAATTTGCGTTTCTTACAGGAACGAAATCGTTCCCGGATACTTCCACGCAATTCCATCATTGGCCTTGATCGCACCGATTATGGGCAGCACGACCGCAGCGATTGCCAGCGCTAACAAAAGAGGGAATCCAATAATCACAAAGCACAACAAACCGGCGATTGCACCGTAGATAAAAAGGAGATGATGGAATTCATCACAATCCTTCCATGAGCGTCCAATCCGGGCACTTCATCTTTTTTCATCTGCCAAATGATCAATGGCGCAATTAAACCCACCATCGGGACGGCGTAACCAGCAAATACAGACAAATGCAAAATCAAAGCCCATTTGTTGGATTCCATTGATTCCCCCTGTCGCTTGATCAAGTTTTATCAACCACGACAGTGAATTCGCCCTAAAGCTCCAAATATTGGCATTGCTGTACTTGTCCACCCAACTTTCATCTCAATCGTGCGTCATCCAAATCTAAGCGATACATGATCTGGTTATAGTCGTATCTCGGTGTTTTCGTTTGTGATTTAGAAAACGTATGGGTATATGTCCCTTCGAAATACAAATAGCGGCTGTCGCCGTCGGAAAGAAACGAATGCCAGCGCGGATTGTAAAACGAATAGTGATCGTGAGTCACGATTTTGACGGCTGGCGACCAAGGCCCCTGCAGATCCTCGGCCTCGCTGTAATAGATCTCGCCTAGATTCGATGGCTCGCCAAACACCTCAATGCCAATCATGACCCAACGCTTTAGATGATCCGACCAGTCAATCGAAGCGCAATGCAAAAGTATTTTGCGATCGGCCCCGGCAACATCCCGCAACAGTCCACATTCCTCGTGCCTCAATTCACCCCGCTTCATTAATTCCATTTCCATTTTGTACGTGGGACGGGCTGTGTTCTTGCGCCACCTCCATTCAAGCTGCCCGTCATCGCCGCGATCGACCTTAACGTTTCCATCGACACTTCCATCTTGTAGATACGTATAGACCTCATACTGTTTGGGATCAACGATTGCCTCAAACGTCGTCGGTACGCGTACCCAGGGCATGGGGTGACAAAAATAGACGTAGCGTTTCCCTTCCGCTGTCGCAATCAACGAATGTCCCATCGGCAATGCCGGGGCGTCGGCTGGGAGTTGAAGCCGATTCTCAAACACTTCTTTGTCCGGGTTCCACTCAACGATCCCGCGTTCATAAACCTGCATTCCTTGTTTGACTTTCGCGTAGCCGGCGAACATTCTTTCGGAATTGCCGTCACCGAGTACGGTCAATCCTTCAAGCCAAGTCGGCCCCTCGCCCGGCATCGGGCACATCTCTTTGGTGAAGCCGCTTGCCGCCTCAAAGTACTGGAGGTCCATGCCGGTCGCCGGATCGATCCCGCCGTCGCGTGGGAACGAGGCCGTCGCCCCGGTTACCTGAAAATTCCCTAACGGATAGCGGGGCCAGCTCGTATCGCCCCAGAAGAAAAACATCCGGCCATCGTAAACCGCGGACTGCACGCTGTCGGAACCTAACACTTGCGCATTGAGTTCTGATTTACGAATCGGAGATTCGATTCCCAACAGTAATGAGTCGCGGTAGATCCCGGAGCCAGTGATTCGATAGAGACGTTCTGCAATGTTGACTCGATCAATTTCCACCTTCTCGACTGAGCCAGGCTGAACTACAAACCGAACGCCTCGCATACCAAAGCCATCTGCAGGAAACTCGTATCCGTGCCCTTCAACATAAAAAAATACTTCCTGCCCCACTAACGCAGGCTCATCGACTGCCGCCCAGCCCGCTGAGTCTGTCCAATACGAAATTCCGTTGACCGTTTGCAATTCAATCAACGGCACACCGCGACCGGTTTCACGATCAACAACCTGAATCCCGAACGGACGTTCGCGTTCCTTTAATTCACCTCCAATTTCGGCTTTAGCTTGTTGGCACCATCCAGTTCGATTCTCGATCACCTTCATCCACTCGTCGTTTTCCCAAGGAAGGGATCGAAGATTCTCAATCTGCTGCTCGACAGAAAACACCGGGTAGTCACTGGCAAACAAAAAGTGCTTCAAACCGATTCGCTTCATTTGAATTACGAGGTTGTGCCGTGTGTCTTTGGAAGTTGCCGGAAGGCCTTCCATCGCCTCCGCCAATACTGCTCCGCTCCAGTCAAAGAATATTTCAGTTGCATGCTTTTCTCGAAGGCTGCCTTGAATCAACTCAAATTCCTGCAACAAGGCGCTCGACACGTCGTTGAATCCGCCTGCCGCCCCTAAATGGGCGAGACAAAGCTTGAGTCCGACATAAGGTTCGATACACTCACGCCAAAACCGCCTGGCATAGGCTTTCGGATCTCCGTCGACCTCCGCACCGAACAGATGAAGTAAAACTGGAATCTCGTTGTCCCGAGCCCATCGAAAAACGTCGTTCACCCTCTCCAGATGTTGTTCGTTCATCAGGTCAACTTCACAGGCTGGGAAATGTAGTTTCATCCCTAGCAAAACGCCATTCGCCCGACACCGTTCGGCCTCGTCCAGCCAGTATTCGCGAAGCGGGTTTACGGAAAAAAATCCGGCAAGCTGATCTGGGTTTCGGGAAACGCATTCGGCAACAAAGTCATTTTCAGATGCCACGCGTTTCTGTTCGGCGTCGCGATCGCCGTCAACGCTTAGGCCCTCAGTCGTGTACAGATGCGCCATTGAAATTAGAAAGGCGTGGGCCAGGCCGTTTTGCGATAGGATGTTTTCGGGATTCGAATAGGCGTCATCTTCTCGACCAAATTGCATTCCAATTGCCTTCCAATCCCGAATCAATTGCGGGCTCAGAACATGGACGTGGTGGTCAAAAATTTCGAGATTTTCGCTTTTGCGCTCCCCCTGCCCCACACAGATTTGTAAGGAAAGGAAAATCGGCACCACTGTTGCTAGAATGCGTGCTGTCATTGCGGCATTCCCTGCGATGTTGTTGACCATAAAATTCAGACCTCCGGCACCTTGAACAAAGGCCACCTTTGTTGGTACCCTTGGGAAATTTTGCAAAAATTCAATTTTAACGTTTTTGAACGGAGCGTTCGCTCGTGCCACGTCGTGACGACATCAAAAAAATCTTGTTGATTGGTTCCGGACCTATCGTTATTGGCCAGGCTTGCGAATTTGACTATTCGGGGACTCAGGCCTGTAAAGCTCTTCGCGAGGAAGGCTACGAGGTTGTCTTGGTCAACAGCAATCCCGCGACCATCATGACCGATCCCGCGACAGCCGAACGTACGTACATCGAACCGCTCACTTGGCGGCTGGTGGAAAAGATCATTGAAAAGGAACGCCCCGATGCATTGTTGCCAACGCTCGGTGGTCAAACGGCCCTAAACTTGGCGCTCGACCTGGAACACAACGGCGTTCTAAAAAAATACAACGTCGAGATGATCGGCGCCAAAGCCGACGTGATTGACAAAGCCGAGAATCGCGAACGATTTCAGAAAGCGATGGCCAAGATCGGCCTTCACACCTGCCGCGGACGAACCGTCCACACGGTCGCCGAAGCGCGCGAAGTCATGCAGGATGTTGGACTCCCTTGCATTGTGCGCCCAAGTTTCACGATGGGTGGTAGCGGGTCCGCGATCGCCTACAACCGCGATGAGTTTGACACGCTGGTTGTCCGGGGTCTCGATCAATCGCCAACTCACGAAGTGTTAATCGAAGAGTCGATCATTGGCTGGAAAGAATACGAGATGGAGGTCATGCGCGACCTCGATGACAATGTTGTGATCATCTGCTCAATCGAAAATTTCGATCCAATGGGTGTTCACACTGGCGACTCCATCACAGTGGCACCCGCGCAAACGCTGACCGACAAAGAGTATCAACGTATGCGTGACGCAAGCATTGCGGTCATTCGAGAAATCGGCGTCGAAACCGGCGGGTCCAATATTCAATTCGCGTGCGACCCAAAATCGGATCGCATGATCGTGATTGAAATGAACCCCCGTGTCAGCCGTTCCAGCGCATTGGCTTCCAAAGCAACCGGTTTTCCGATTGCCAAGATCGCTGCCAAGCTTGCGGTCGGCTATCGCTTGTGGGAACTCCCCAACGATATTACGAAGAAGACAAAAGCCTGCTTCGAACCAACCATCGACTACGTGGTCACCAAGATCCCGCGATTTGCGTTTGAGAAATTTCAAGAAGCCGATTCGACCCTTACAACACAAATGAAAAGTGTTGGAGAGACGATGGCAATCGGTCGATCGTTCAAGGAATCATTCCAAAAGGCCCTGCGCGGCTTGGAGGGCTGACGGCTTTGGCTTTGGTTGTGACACCAAAGACCTATGGAATACTGACGAACAACCCGACGAACAGTCGATTCGCTCAAAACTTTCGATCCCCAATTCGGATCGCGCGTGGTACATTCGCTACGCCATGAAATCGGGCATGTCGATCAATGATATTCATGAACTCTCAAACATCGATCGATGGTTTCTGTATCAACTGCAGTCCATTGTTCGGCGCGAAGAAGAATTGCGGACTTGCGGTGGATTGAACGAAGTCTCCGCTGAACTACTTGCTGATGCGAAACGGGACGGCTTCTCCGATCGGCAATTGGCCCACATCTGGGACGAAACGGAATGGGTCGTGCGCAAGAAACGTCTTGAACTTGGCGTTCGCGCAACGTTCAAGTCTGTCGACACCTGTGCGGCAGAGTTCGAAGCCCATACACCTTATTTCTACAGCACCTACGAAACCGAAGACGAAACACCAGCCAAAGAACCCGGCAAGAAACGCATCATGATTCTGGGCGGAGGCCCCAACCGAATCGGCCAGGGAATTGAGTTCGACTATTGCTGTTGCCACGCGAGTTATGCGTTGCGTGAATTGGGCATCGAATCGATCATGGTGAACTCCAACCCAGAGACTGTCAGCACCGACTACGACACGAGTGACATGCTGTTCTTTGAACCCCTGACAGTGGAAGACGTCCTTAACATTTGTGACCGTATCCAACCTGATGGCGTGATTGTTCAGTTCGGAGGTCAGACACCTCTCAATCTGGCTCGGGCGTTGGTAACGGCAGGCGTACCAATCATCGGCACGAGCGTCGACACTATCGAGGCAGCCGAAGACCGCGAGAAATTCCAGCAACTCTTGCGCAAATTGAATTTGAAACAGCCGGCAAACGGAATCGCCCGAACCATGAATCAGGCGCGAAACGTAGCCGAGGACGTTGGCTTTCCCTCCCTTGTTCGCCCGAGCTTTGTTCTCGGTGGTCGCGCGATGGAAATCTGCTACGACAAGTCGCAGTTTGAAAAATTTGTTGCCGAGGCGTTCATGGTGTCTCAAGGCGAGCCGGTGTTGATCGACCGCTTTTTGGAGGACGCCATTGAAGTCGACGTTGACTGCATTTCCGACGGCGAACACGTCACCATCGCTGGTGTGATGGAGCACATCGAAGAAGCAGGTGTCCACTCCGGAGATTCAGCTTGTTGTCTACCGACCCATTCGCTGCCCGAAGAAACCGTGAATGAAATTCGGGCGGCAACTGTCGCCATGGCGAAGCGATTACACGTCGTTGGACTCATGAATGTACAATTCGCCGTCAAACGAGAAGACGGCGAGTTCAATGTCTATGTCCTTGAGGTTAATCCTCGCGCCAGCCGAACGGTTCCGTTTGTCGCCAAGGCCACTGGGGTTCCCGTCGCTGCAATCGCCGCGAAAGTCATGACCGGGATGAAACTCGATGAGCTAGGGGTTACCGAAGAAGTGATCCCGACGACGTATTCCGTCAAGGAAAGTGTTTTTCCGTTTCGAAAATTTGCTGGCGTCGATATCGTTTTGGGGCCGGAGATGCGCAGTACGGGTGAAGTCATGGGAATCAGTCACTCTTTCCCGTTGGCGTTTGCAAAAAGTCAACTGGCTGCCGGCGTCGTGTTCCCCACCGAAGGCAGGATCTTCATCAGTGTTTCCGCACGACACAAGGATGCCGCAACGGGCCTTGCCAAACGACTGCACTCACTAGGATTCAAGCTGCTGGCAACGGCCGGTACTGCCAAACGCCTGGAAGAAGCTGGCGTTCCCGTTGAACGTGTCAAGAAAATCATTGAAGGCAACCCCAACCTCATCGACCACATGAAAAACGAATCCGTGGCGATGATCTTGAACACACCAAACGGTAAAGGTGCGAGGACCGACGAAGGTCGCATTCGCGCGACCGCTGTTCAACATGGGATCCCATGCATCACAACCTTCCCTGCTGCCGAAGCTGCCGTCACGGCGATGGAAGCACTGCGCAAGGAAGAACTGGAAGTCGAGGCGCTCCAAGATCGATTGGAAATCTCGGTTTAGTCAAACAATCCCGGCAAAAAACGCCACCTATCCGCAATAGCGTTACTCCAGATGTAGTACTGCGCGCTAACGATGCACGCATGGTTCACCGCATCCATTGTCTCACAAAAAAATCGCGTGGCGGTGTCACAGCTCCGACGTCCGACGGTACGGATCATGAATCGACGATCGATTCGTATTAGGCTTGACGCGACAAGATTTCTGTTTGAGTCAACCGCGACATCGATCGCTTTAGGTGAAGCAACTTCAAAACAACAATTTTGTCAAATAAGGAAAACAAGCCATGTCATCATCCGCCAACACACGAAAGATGGACGTACGTCAACTCAACGCACAGCGAGTACGCAATCACTCCCCCGCAACTCAAAACCAATCGGGTGGGCAAGAAGCTGCGATACCGACACTGTACTCGGATGCTCAGATTGGAACACTGGCGTTTCTTGCTGGGCCCTTAGCGGGATTTGCCCTACTGGCAATCAATTTCTCGCGTCTCAGAATGTCTGATGGCGTCGTCGGTGCGATTACTTTGGGAGTCTTGACGACAGCTGCCCTGGTTATCTTTGGCGTTCTATTGCCGGAACTCGCATATCACGTCAAGATTCTTCCGAGCTTGGCGATCGCACTGGGTCTAAAGAAATTCTCGGGCGACAATTTCAAAAACCATTACATTCAGCAAACCAATGCCGGAAAAAAACCTTCTTGGTTTGAAGCCATTCTGATTGGCATCATCGCCTTGGGTTGCATCATGGTCCCAGCAATGTTCCTTGTATGATCTCGCTGCAGCAGCATATTCACGACAGGTTGGTGAGCAAGCCTCATCAACCTGCTGGTTTGTTGGCGTGTCTTTCCACACTTACATTCACTTGTTCGAGTTGCCTTGTCTCAATTGGCATTCAAAGCCGAGCACAATCCGTTCAATTCCGCACATCGATGCTTGCAAGTCCGAGGTTTTCGTTTATTTTCGCCAAAAATTGGAAACAATAGTTTGCTGGGCACGTCCAAGCCGTGGGACTCCGTATTCCAATCGAAAGCGAACAAACGGCCCAACAGGCACTGAAGATCGTCTCCATTCTTGCATTCGCTGATCTGTTTCCGCAGCAACTAATGTACTTCACTCGTGGCGAAGGTCATATTCGCGGCTACTTCGGCACCTACCCCCAACTTGACCATTGAGAATTTTGGCGCTGGTTGAATCGTTTGAAATTCAAGGATTCCATGCAGGAATTGTCGGCATCAAATCTTTCATTAAGATGCGAAAGCGGTCTTTGCATGAACGGTCTTAATTGCTGCCAACTGTAAATCGACTCTGCCCGTCTAGTTATCCAGATTTTTGAACTGTTTCGCCAGGGTAACACGAATCTCATCGCACGTAGCCGGTACATCAACCGTGAACTTGCCGCCAATTTCGACTGGGGCAGGCTACTTCGCCAGATGCCGGCCCAGTCTCGGATTTCGACCTTGATCAAACCCATCGACTGAGCAGCCTGTCCTGAAGCGTCTCGTAAATTGATTGTGATCCGCTTCGTTCTTTGAACGTTTGAAGTGCCGTCGATTTCTTTCAGTCCTCCCAGCAATTCGCCCAGAGAAATCCAACGAGTACCTTTCGCTGGAAAATCGTCAATTGCCGTTACCTGTCGGGAGTTGAACCCAATGTAAAGCGTTCATCAGGTCCAGACTTCGTATTCGTCCAAATCCACTACATACTGTAGGCCTGTTCACCATGGTCTCCAAAATCAACGTTTTCAAACCAACGCGTTCTCTTGCAGCCGCGAATGTCATCCATACCGATCTATAGATTTATGCCTTCAATGGGTAAAGAATATGACTTGAAATCGACCAGCGTCCTTCAATGAAACAACTCGCTTGCCAGCGTGTTGAAGGTCACGATCTTGTATTCGCCGCTTTCGAATCTGGACCGAACGAGCTTCCGCACACAGCGAGATATTCTTCTTCGGTCATGTTCAAGTTTTCAGAGATGCAAACAAATTTCATTGGTAAATCATGTTGAAGGCATGCGCGTCCGAATGAAGGCGGCTAGTAATGTCAGAAATTTAATTCTGCCGATGCAATTTCATCATGGCTTATCAGCCAGCTTAAATCGAAGTTTAGTGACTAGCAAGACGAGATTCAATTGGTACTACCGACAACATTTTGAGAAACAGAAATCATGTCGTTTTTGTTCGCACCCAGACTTGCCACCGTTCCTTTTGGAGCAGACTCCATGAGTGGCTTGTCAATGGCAGGAATGTACTTGGATGCACCTGACGTGCCTGCCAACTCCAAAAGAACCGTATGGCCCAAAAATTGCGTTCGACAAATCAAAAGATGTCTGAGCTGTTTTTCCGATTCGAATAAGTTGACAAACAACACACTCCTCCTTGGAGTCGTAATGAATCTCGACCTCAAGCGATTGGTCACCACAATTGACGCTTTGGCTCTCAATAGGTCGCGCTTGATCTTTTTTTCCGTGATAAACTCGTAAGTTCGCTTCTTCGTTATTGAAGATTTCTTCAACGTCAACGCTGTCCTTGGGAGTCGCATCCAAAACGCAATGCCGTTTTCAGTCCACGATTTCGATCATTCATGCGAAAGACTCCGCCATGAGATCTGCCAATCTTCCATCGAAATTTCACCTTGAACACTTGCCGTGTCCAAATGTTGATTTCGAAATTGACCCTCTTGGTTTTTGAAGCCTGTGTATGCCAACAAATACCCATCTGAATGGGTCTTAAACTTTTTTTCTGAGAACGAATATTCCGCTACCCGACAAAGGCCGATGATTAGGTTGTTTCGTTGGAATTGGACTGAATCTCTACGATTTCCTCCGAATCCTGCGCATTGGCAGTCGCCGTCAATTGCTGTGACGACATTTTATTTGCGGTATCGATGTGCAGGTTTTCAACACGTTCACTGACTGCAATTCGCTTTGTTCCGCTGCCACATTTTTCAGGCCTTCTTCGCTGACGTTGGATCGCGCCAGCGTGTGAGCCAAGTCTTGTTGACCTGACTCAAATTGATTCGTGCCTTCGTGCTCAGGATTGGCATGCCAGAAACGCCGAAGGTGTGACCTCACGATTAACTGGATTGAAACTTGAGTTAAGCATAGGGTCGTAGCAAAAAGAATCAACGGATGGCAACCAGACAGCAATCCGTTTTGCCCAGAGTAACGTCCCCAAAAGAAACGACCCCGCATTGCATCGATCAGGTTAAACCCCTGACAATAGAAATTGTCTTTTCGGCGCTGGCGTATTTATTTCATTCAGGCCTTTGACGCTGTAGCGACTACAGATGGCTGAGATTGACTCCGGCTCGGAAGTGAATAAGCCAATAAAGGCTTTGGCCTTGAAAACCTTCCATCCCGCAAACTGCTTGATCTTCGTTCGATTGATCTTTCCGTCTTGAGCCAGCTTCCTGAGTTCGCGAGATCCAAAGGGGCCCAGATGTCGCCCTTCTGTAAGATTAAATAGCCCCTTCTGACGCGTTCATTAGCAGCCGATTCGCTTCCAAGTTCTATTGCGGTTATTTGTTGGACCAGGACGGATCAGTCGTCTTTTTCCCACTTTGCGAGTGGGAGTACGATCTCCGATCCGTCATCCCGAGATCAAAACGACCCTTGACTGTTATTCAGCTCTTGAACGTTGCATGCACCTCATTTGCCTGAAATATCTTTCCACAGTCGCGTGTACTCTTCTTTGAAGTCTCATGGTCGTAGACCTTCCAGAATGAGCTTGGATCAATCTCGGACTCGGCAACTCCAGATTCTTGAATTGTGATGCTCTAGCAATCATATCTCGCACCCTTGCTCACGTATTCGGTTCAGTCCAAATTGTGGTCGCTCGTCGATCTGGAAACGCATAAACCGTCTCACAGTCGAATAGACAAAAATAACTCCGGGAGTCAGAAACAAATTTATTCGGCCCGATGCCTTTGCTTTGGTCACCCATTCGAATCTTGACGTCCTCTGAGGGGCTACGAACGTAACCGCAGTACTGAAGCAAACAGCCTAACGTAATGTGCCGAATTCTGTGCGTTCAAGATCTGCTGTGCATTTTCTGGTGCACATGCAGCTCGCGAAATGCGCTAACGGTTCTGGTACAAAGAAGTACCAGGTCATTTCCTGATCGTTGATGGTTGCAATCTAATGAGTCCCAAGTCCCTTTCGAAATGCTCCGGATGGTTCAAAGTCGACTCCGACGTAAATCGTGGATCGCTTGTATGACGGAGAAGCATTCGAATTGAATTGCTCTCGATCGGGGTCATACTTTCTCCATTCGGCTCAGCTTCCATATCAGATAAGAAGGTAGTAGGCGGGCTGAGGATCGAAGTAATTTTCTCGAGGACCTGAGATTCAATTCCCGTTCTCTCGTCTCAGTTCCTTTGACGTCTTTCCCAATCCGCAGACTTTTCAAATCCGATTGATCCACGAACATCCACATTCTGAAGTTCGCCCAACATTCAAAATATCTTCTTCGCGAAACTTGATCTGTCGTAAACACTCGCGGTTAATCCGATCTAGTTCGTAAGCTGAAAGTGCAAGTTCTGAAAATTCTTCTAAACCCGACGACGTTGACGGAATGAAAAGTTCGTCGATGCACTGACGAAGTTGTCGCGGAATCTGAACTTCAGGCGGCGGCCCTATTTTGATTTCCAAACGTCCTTTATCGATAAAGGTGGACGTCAGCACACGTTCAACGTCGGGAAGAATACAGTAAGCAACGAGACAGGCTTTTTGTTTTTGCTTATCAAACTTGATCAGTTGTTTATTCTCGCCCGGGGCCAGATCAAAATCTGCGTCGACATCGAATCTTTGCAGATCCTTGTCAACACAATAAAGAACTCTGATCGACTGCTTCGAGTCAGAACGATTGACAGCCCAGATATCACCAAAAATTTCCGTCAGTTGACCCTCTGGATCCTCATTGCCCCAGAGCACTGCCTCTGACTTGGACCTCCGTCCGTAATCTAACGGAATTTCATAGTCCAACTCACCGAAGAAGTTGAGTTTGAATACTTCAATGCGCTCTAATATGCCTGGATCAACTTTTTTTAGATGATCAAGCCGGGATTGCATCGCTGTTTGCGCATTGACCGTTTCCGCCGTCAACGTGATCGTGATCAACACGACAAACGTTCGGCACAATTCCCACAGCGTCTGAACACAGGGACGCGTGCATGTTGAAATCTGACATGGCATGTCTACTCAATTGTCTCCGGATCTCGAACCAAACATGCAATCCGCCAAAGCCAAGCCGGAAAACTCCAATCCGGCAAAAGGCGCGCAATCGCCACTGTTGTTTCCGGAAAGAAACAACAAGACTTCGCGTTCATGAATATTGACCCTCTCACACCTGTCACTTAGATTACGAATGCAATTTGTCCGCGCCTCACGAAAAAAAACATTTTCAAAATGCCAATATTCGCTTTTTGTTGGCACTTTGTGGCCGGATCTCAATCGAATAAAATGCACTTACTTTTTTGTTACGAGTCTAAGCCGCATGAAATGGGACTCTCTATCTGATACAGAGCTGCTGACTCGCTATCGGATTGGGAATGACCAATGCGCGCGTGTATTTTACGAACGGCACTCCTCCTGGTTGGAACGGGACATTGCCGCAAAGGGAGTTCCGCCATGCGATGTCACAGAAATAACTCAACAAACGTTTATTGCATTTTTCCTCGATGTTGAATCGGCGCATCCTAAATTCGACATGTCCCTGGATGCCCGACCCTGGTTACGGACTATCGCACGCAGGAAGATGATTGACTATTTTCGCCGCACAAAACGAAATCAAGTTAGAGAGAGGCCGTTGAAATGCGATATTGAATCTTACCAACCTGTTGACGAAAATTTGGACGAACCAATTGCAGGGAATAAATTGCTGTTGGCGATCGTTGATTTTCTCGGGACTCAATCCATTGAAGAGCAAAATTTGTTTAATGCTCGCTTTACTGATCCTGAGTTTAGCTTTTCGTCGTACTGCAAATCGATTGGAATCGAACCAACACAAAAAAACCTTCATGACTTGCGTCAGTGTCTTCATCGTCTGCTGGTTCGTATTAGAAAACACATGAAGCAATTTGAAATCACTGAGGCGCATTATCCTGGATTGCGTAAACTTTCTGGCGATGAGGACCCGAAACGATGCTGACCTGTCCGTCAACTGATGAATTGCTTGCTGTATTAGCTGAGAGCTCAGGCGACAGCCGTACGCTATCGCATATTGAGTCATGCATAATCTGTCAGCGTGAACTTGAGCGACTCAACACCGCGTTCATGCAAGCTGCAAATCGAAATGCCAGCCTCCATCGACCAAGTCTTCTGAATTCATCCGAACAGTTCATGGGGCTCCTTCAAGCATCGCGCGCCTCAGCGCATGTAGAAATGATTGATCCCAAGGCTGCAGTGGGTACCACGAGAAGGAAACGCCAGTGGCTGGTTGCGTTGGCTGCAATGGCTATTCTCGCTCTGGCAATCTCTCAATTGACACCGCCAACGAATCGCAGGGAAATCGTCGGCGATTTACCTGCCCGCGTCGTACCGACGGCAAAGCCAAGGTTGAGGTTGGTCTCGTCGATTCGACCTGAATCACTAGTCGACCATATTCGTGTCGAGACAGTTGCCCCAGCAGGAATCATTTGTTTTTGCCTGGCATCCAAGCGATTCCGATCGGATCGCGATTGCGACTGAGAAAATGGTGAAATACGAACTTATCAAGTGTCAGTAAAACTCGACCTCGAACAAATCAACATTGAATCCGAATATGCACAAAACGTAATTGCGCGATGGTCGCCAGACGTGGAATTTGCTACACTGGTGCCATCAACGGTTTTAAAAAGTTTGATTTGAAGAATGGATTGAAATCGCCGACTAAATGGTCCGAACTTCCAGTTCGAGAGATTGGATTCTCAAGGGACGGGCAGATGTTTTTTCTCTCTGGATCGAGGAGGGAAGTTGATCGTCGTGACGTTCAGGATTTTGAAGTTCGTTTACTCATCAGATATCAGAAAACCCAAATCGATCTTTAGACGATTTGATGTCGTCGCCAGAAACCAATGGCCTCACATGAAGGCTGGATGATCGAACACATTGTTGTAGTTGGTCGACTATTGCATCTGTGTTCCAGTCGAGCAATCAAAACCCAATTTGCTCTATCTGATCACGGCCAAAATCGAGACGACTCGATCAAGAATAATGTTATCGCAATCGACGCCAATAGGGGGTTGTTGATCGCGTGTCGAAACGAAAATCAAAGAAATCCGTAGTCGAGTTCCCCCGAAAAGTGATTTCAAATTTCAAAATGGATGAACCGATTCGTCACGCAAGAATCATTTCAGACTCTGAGTTTGTTGTTCAAACTGATACCTCATATTTTGGTTCAGCAACGGCAGCAAGGAAAGGTTGTCGAACACAACAATCATCGACGATCATTCTCCTGCAATGTCAGCACGAATCAGATTGCTGCCCTCAACGACAACGGTTTGGTCATCTAAAGCCCCAAATCGAAGTGGATTTCCGCTTGACAGCATAGTAATCCAATCACTCATCTAGTTCAATTCGGTGATTACCTGGTATCGCTGACTCCCGGTCTAATTTGCGAAAATGGAATTTGAGTGGTGAGCATCTGGGTTGTTTTTTGGAATCCTCCGACATCATCGATTTGGAGTGCAATCTATCGCAGTCCAAGTTGGCCTGTTTATCATCTGGCGGGCGGATTACTGTTTTGAAAACGATCTCGAATTGGGCCTCGAATACGAGACTGAACTCAATGCTGAGTCATTGACCTGGACATCCGATGATTCGTTCGTGATCGCCGAACCACAGGGGCTAGCCGTTTGGTACGTTCTAAAAGTTATTGACAACAAAATCACTTGTGAACGGATCGCTCAACACGATTTCATGTCTCCGTTGGTGAGTATGAAATGGGGACTGAATCAGATGCTGGTTTCGCAACCTGCAATCCGCTTGAACATAGTCAATTCTGGACATGGAATGCCGATTCCATCCCAAGAGATAGATAATTACGTTAACGTTTACGACGGCTAAGCATTCCTATCGTCAGAGTCAGTCGTCCAGTCCATCCTGGATCGATCATTGATTGTTGGCGCGAACTACGGCATCGGGACATTTCGATTACGTGGCATCCATCAAGTGCATGAGTCGATTCGCTAGAATTGCAGATACAGACAATTCTGATCAATTTGCTGCAACAGCAGGAGATGATGGAAAAATCTGTTTTTGGGATAAAGATGGAAAGTTAGTTGCCGACTTTGATTTGGACCGCACACCCGTAAAGCGAATCAGCTTCAACTTTAGACGGACGCGACTCGCGGCCGCCGACATGGCTGGGAAAATCTGGATCATTGATATTTCAAACGAGCCGAAGTTATTGTGCAAACTGAAGGGCAACTCGGCTAATATTTCGAGCATCGTTTGGCTTCCCAATGGTGGCCTAACTTCTGCCGACCTAAACGGGAACAATCGTTTCTGGGGACATGATTTTAAACCCACTTCAGCCGAATTCCTTGACGGCAATTCCGTAATTGAAATACCGTTAAGAACTGACGGACCGATTCCCACCAACCCATCGGTTAATTTCTGGATCCTAAGAGAGTCTGCTGGTCAATTCGTCGCATCGTACTGATCAACAATATTTGAAGTAATCTCAAAGACACATGCTTGATTGTCAGCTTTGATTGAAAATGTCCAACTCGTCAAATTGCTCTCCTAGAATTTCGCTGGATTCAGTATTTAACCACTGCTCCAATAGGGTTGCGTACACACGGCGATAGTCGACAGAAAATTTCAAGTCACCTTCCGTCCAGATCGGTCAGACTAGGTGCTCATTCATAGGCCCAGGTTTAACGTTTCCGCCTGCGACGAACACCGGAGCGCCGACCATGACCGTCCCTCGGCTGGCGTTCTCTCGAACCCTGCGCCCAAACTCAGAAAACGCCATCACGGCCACGCGTTCATCATGTCCACGAAGTTTCATGTCATTCGTGAACGCGGACATTGCATCGCCCAACTCGCGCGCAAGCTCGCGTGAGCCTCTTGCCTGCTTCGAATGCGTGTCGAATCCGTTGTGGGTCACGTAATAAACGCGCGTATCCAGCCCTGAATCGATGAGCAAAGAAACCGCTGACAACTTGCGGCCGAGGCTGGTTGTAGGGTAATCGCTGGCACGATCTGCCGTCGCCAAATTGACTCAAGACGCCGCGATGTTTTCACGGCCACGCCCGCTTCGTGAATAAAACCAAGCAACTGATTCTCTTGCCGCCCCTTCGATTGTGTCGCCATATTACTTTCCATGGCATTCAGTAACTGTTTGCGGTTGGGGTGACATCCAAGCGAAACTGTTCCAAACTGCGAATCGAAGGGATGGGGGTCTCACGCGTACCCAGCGCCAGCGGCTGACGACCTTCACCGTAGTGAATGGCCGGCAAGTCAACACCAAACCCATTCTGCTCATCGATGGATCGACCAAGCCAACCCAGCTGCCGACTTTCGGCCACACGATGCGCCGTGTGCCACAAATCCATCGATTCAAAATGGGAACGGTTGGGATTGGGATAACCTACCCCCTGCACAAAACCCAACTGCCCAGCTTCCAACATTTGCGAAAACCCACTGAGCGCCGGATGAAAGCCAACTTGGTCATTGACCTTCAACACCGCATTTTCGTTGATGGCCAGCGTGAAACGATTCTGATAATAGGCCTCCTCGCCAAAGGGAACGACGGTATTGAGTCCATCATTCCCACCGCCCATTTCGATCACCACCAGTATTTTTTCGTTCGCCGAGCGAGGAACACAACGGGTTGCACCAAACAAAACGCCCGGCACGCGATCGGCAAGGCTGATCACGGCCGTAGCGCCAAATGCCGTTTGCAAAAACCGTCTTCTCGAATTCATGATTTGACTCCCATTCGGCGTTAACACAAATGAAATTCGGGCAACGATGCGGCGTAGGTAAAGACCGTTTCGAGACGCTGCTGCCGAGTACCGGGCGTCGAAATCATTTCCGATAACAGTTCTTTCGAATCGTCCGGTGGCTCAACTGAGAAAATCACGTCAACGAAAGCCTTCCAGAATCCAGCTTCTCCTTCGCGGCCAACTAGCCCGTTCACTAACGCCGCAGCCTCGGGAGAGCCGGCGCTATCTGTTACCAACCGTTGCACCAAATTAATTCGTTCCACAAAGGTCGACGCGTTGACCCAGCGCCGGCCTCCTTCCCAACCTTTGACATTCGGCGGATACAGCGGCAGCTGGCCGAGTGATCGAAGCTGCTCTCGCAAGTCATTCATGTTGGTCTGAGTTCCCAGTAATCGAATCAACCCCACGGCTAACTCAACGGGACTTCGCACCTTCCTTCCGACGACCTCGTTTGACCAGAAGAAACGACTTTTAAACAACATCTGCAACGCGGGTTCGATTTCGAAATCGCTGTTTCGCAGGCATTCGGCCAAAGGTTCGACAACCGATTCTTCGACCTCTTCATCGGTGCAGTAAAATCGTATCAGCTTCCGCGCGATGAAGCGTGAAGTCGCCGGCTGATCCACAACGATGTTCACCGCTTCCTCGCCACCAAAATTTCCTGAATGCTCAAGAAACCATTTGGTACCGACATCGTGCTGGTATTGATTAAACGAAAATTGATTATGTCGAACTTCCCAGCCCGTGAAACACCTCGCCAACTCCTTGATGTCTCGCTCTGTATAGTTCCCCGTCCCCAAACAAAACAGTTCCATCAGCTCTCGTGCATAGTTTTCGTTGGGGCGGGTCTTGCGGTTCTCCGTCGAATCCAGGTAGATCAACATGGCAACGTCGCGGGAGATGCCTTGAACCAGTGAGCGAAAATTTCCCTTGGCATGTGTGCGAAGCAAACGGTTTTGATCCAACATCGCTTTGCTGCTCGCAACTTTTTCAGCCCCCGTTGCGAAATGGCCGTGCCAAAAGAATGTCAATTTTTCCAGAAACGGCGTGGGGCTATTGATCATCCGCAACAGCCACCAGGAGGCCAACGCCGCAGGCTCTTGCTGCGATGCAAGTGTGCGTTCCATGCCCGCCATCTGCAAGTCGTATTCCTCGGCCCCTTCGCAGCGAATGAGATTCTCAATCGCCTGATCGAACCCGCCCGAAACGATCTGGTCCAATTCACTCAGCGTGACGCCAAATCCGGTACGCCTTACCAGGTGAGCAACTCGCGTTCGATTCCATGGCTCCGTTGTATCGGGCGACCAAGGCTTCCAGCGATCATCAAGACGGTTCAACATCTCGCATGTCCTCCAGTCAATGGCGTCATTTTGACTCTTGGGTTTTGTAAATTCAGATTCAAATCCAACTCCATCAGCTTTCCATCGACACGGTAATCAAGATTGAAGTCACGGCCAAATTCCAAAACACTTAATAGTGCATCCACTCGAGCTTCCGCATCGGATCGTTTCAGCCCGTCCTGCAACATCGTGTTGGCAATCAATGACTCGCGATTGTCCATGAGAATTCGATTGATTTGATTGACGTCCAATTTGATTTGCGCATTCGAGTTCGTCGTGTCCGCTTGATCGTCCAGATCCTGCGTCGCTAGCGCAACCTCCAGCGCCAACTCACGTGTTGAGCTAACCACCATGTAGTCGTCTTGAAATGCGATGGCCGGAGAGAAATTGAAAATCATCTGGTTGCCCTCGTGACCGCCATCGGGCTCATAGGTTCCCGAGGAAATGGTAACGCCGTCTTCCTGCGTGGTAATCAATTCAATTTGCGGGCGATCCATTCCACCTTCGGACAGATTCAGGATTCCCATCAGACTTTGAAATGAAATCCTGAATCGTCGACCGCTCTCGGGGTTTTGCAGTCTCGCCACAAGCGCAAACGATGGCAACTTGACGTCCGGATCGACTCCTTCAGCGTATTCCTGATTCTTGATGACCAGTCGAAGCCCAGGTTGAACGGCGCCCAGCACTTCCGCACCAAAATCCACGCCACCGAAAATCGTCGAAAGTTGACTGTCACCTTGTGCCAACTGAGCCACGACGTTTTCTGGAAACAGATTCTCCTTGTTTAGCCACCAGTTCCCCAGATCGCGGTAAATCACCGCTTGTCCGAGAACGTCAGGCAACTCCAATGGCCGAGGGGCACGCCCCAGCCCGCGTGTGCCGAAGAAAAACTCGCGTTGCTCTGGAACGGTTTCCGAGTCAAACGGCATGGAAGCTTTTAGCGAAACGCCAGCCTCGTTGATGTGAATGTTCCCGACCACCCAAGGCGCTGATTTGAGGGCTTCCAAGATGCCGCCAAACAACAACTCGACGGCGGGCTCCGTCGTGGTTCCTTGAAAGATTCGTTCCGCCCGTCCCGATTCTCGCAATTCGTCAATCGCCGAATAGACAAACGCATCTGAATCTGATGAACGCAATTCTCTCGCCTGTTGGAAGTCAGTTTGGTCCGCCAGTGAGCTCGCGGATCGCTGAGCAAGTCGATTGGCCATTGCTTTGAGATAATCCCCGTTGTTCGAAACCAACAGCCAATCGGAAAACCTCCCGACAACGGCCCGGTTTCGAAACGTGGCAATTTTTCCCGTTGAATAGTCTTCGATGACCAACGAATCTCCTGCGGCTTGGTCGTTATTTTTGACAAACGTCAGAATCGTGCTTACAGCCTTTTGCAGCAACACTTCGTCGTTGGCGTGAACCGCCAAACCGACTTCTCGACGGAGCGGATTGCCGCCAACAAAAACGCCGTGATCCGTTAGCGATTTCAACGCACTGAGCCAATCGGTTCCCAATTGAGATTCAAATAATCCGACTCCGAGCATCGCCTGAACATACTGTGGCGATGAAAGTCCTTTTTTGACTGGCTCAAGCGATTCAAT
Source organism: Pirellulaceae bacterium (assembly GCA_041399045.1). GTDB lineage: Bacteria > Planctomycetota > Planctomycetia > Pirellulales > Pirellulaceae > BJ22. The sequence continues at coordinate 78,447 of JAWKTO010000008.1, forward strand.
CCGGGACCTTAATGGGTGCTCCAAGATACGTTCCACCAGGTCACCGAGCTTGTCGACCTGAGCAAAGACCGATGTATCTGCCGGAAACAAAAAGCTCCCTTCGATCGTTGCCGAATCGTTTGGTTCGACCTGCGATTGTGCAAGGCATATGCTCCAACTAAACGTAGACAGGCTTAGAAACACGAATGCGATCGAACGCAGTACCATGATTTCGGCTTTCGGTTTTGAGTGTTCTTTATGAGTTATCGTGACAACGGCACGTTACTATAGATTTTGATCCCAAACGCGCTTGTCGTCAGGCCAATCTGGCATGCCTTTAGATTGATCCAATGACACTCGCAATCTCTCCCCTACCTCGGGCAGGAGTGCCCCAAGTTACTTGTCATTCAAATTCGCTTTCGAAAGGTTTAAGCGTGCCAGGTTACCCGCTGTCCATCGCGGCGCTGGCACAAGTGACCCAAGTCACCCGTCCTCCCAATGCAAAAGATCGACAGGTGTGCACAAGTTGACACCTTCACTATTGGATACCAAACGTCATCAGGACAGGTTCCAAACTCTCTGCTCAAACCAATTCTTTTTCAGAAATTTTCCGAATTTCGTCGGGGTGAATTCCAGCGAGCCGCGACGCTTCGCTCCATAGTCTGGTCCCTGCCCCGAAGCCGAACAATCGACGAATCCCCAATAACGGACAATGCAAAGAGATCACGATTTTTCCCATTGCCAACATGGATCGTTTTTGTCAATGTACGGAAACGGGTCAGCGAATGCGTTGACCATGACGAATTTGGCTTCGCCGCCATTTGCCAGCAATTCATTCGCTGTCACGTTTCGTGCACTCTTTGCCTCTGCTTCCATCGGAATGTGCAAGGACGAAACCTCGTCGGGTAACGTTTCAGATCTGAACCCGGTTTGTTTGTCTTTGGATTTCAATTGAAAAATATCCTTGGGCGACTGCGCGCTTGCAGTTTTGCCAGTTGTGGATTTTGACAGGGTCTCATTCGGTCTTGAACGCACACTATCGCGCGCGACAAAAGGTTCGACAGAATTTGATTTGCAGCACCTATGAAGGGAGCTGTTACAGCCTGATGGTGGGGCTGAGCGAAACGTATTTCTCTGCGTTCTATATCGCCGTGGGAATGGCGGAATTTGAAGTGGGCTTGCTTGCCAGCGTACCGTATTTGCTTGGCAGTATGCTTCAGCTGCTTACGCCATGGGGCGTTCGGAAGGTTGGCTCGTATCGCGTGTGGACGATTTGGACCGCGGCGATTCAAGGCAGCAGTTTGTTGTTGCTGTCATTGTTCACGTTAATGGGCTGGATACACTTCTATTCGTTTTTGATGATCGCCGGAATTTACTGGGCAAGTGGTCTGGCGACCAGTCCCGCATGGAACACCTGGATTGAATTTGTCGTTCCTCGCAAAGTACGAGCCCGCTACTTTTCTGTTCGAATGCGAATCCGCCAGCTGTCCCTGCTGATTGCCATCGCTGCGGCAGGCTTCACGTTGCGCGGTGCGGGTGAACCTCAACAACAACTATTTGTTTTTGCTGGAATGTTTGCAGTCGCCGGAATCATGCGGCTGATGTCCAGCAACGCCCTTAGTCACCAAATTGAACACAACCATTGGTTGCGGCACAATTTGCAAGCAGCGAGTCAAACGAGCGACGGTACGGACATTGGAAAATTGATTTCCTCAACCCTTCCATTCTTTGCGGCAATGCAATTTGCCGTCTACATTTCCGGACCATACTTCGCTCCGTTCATGCTACGCAATTTGGAACTGAGCTATTTGCAGTACATGGGGCTGGTGTTACTAGGTTATTTTGGACGTGTGTTGGCCATGCCGTTTGCCGGAAAATTTGCGAAAGAGGCCGGCCCTGGAAAACTCATGCTGATCGGTGCATTGGGCATCATCCCCATGTCGAGCCTTTGGTGGTTTCACTCGGCAACATGGCCACTGTATGTGATTCAAACCTGCAGCGGAGCGGCTTGGGGATGTTACGAATTGGCGATGTCCCTTGTTTTCATCGAACGAATTCCCGGTCACCATCGCATGCGTGTGTTGAGCTGGTTTAACACTTTCAATGGCATTGCCATGGTCGGTGGCTCGGTCTTGGGTGGGCTGCTGATCCGCGAGTTTGAGCGAACAACCGGAGCGTTCATGTTCGTGTTTACGCTCTCGGGCATTGCCCGAATCGCCGCAATGGTCTGGTTTCCCTACTGGCTGCTCAAAGTTAATCTGCCGACCGACAACATGGTTGGACAACCGGTGCAAGTGTCGGCTCCCATGCTCAATGGCCGCACGATCGTTCGCCCCTTTCACATACCTGAACCAGAGCCTGCAATCGAAACGCGAGATCGATGATGACACAGACAGCAATGTCTGTGAGAGTCCATCAGCAAATAAAAACTCCCACTTCAAAAAATCGAAGCGGGAGTTTTTAAGTTTCACCCTGATAACAGCCAAAGACTATTTGTCTTCAGGCTTGATCCCCATCTTGCTGCGATCGGGATAGGCCGGTCGCTTGGGCTCGGAGAATCCATTTTCCTTGATGGCCTTCAGCATCTCTTCAATGGCAACATCCAGCTGTGGATCGCCACCATTTTGCATCTTGGCCGGATCATCAATCACTTCGATATTGGGATCCACCCCGTGACCTTCGATCCCCCACGTTCCATCTTTTTCATAGAACGCAAAGGTCGGTGCGGTAACGCTGGAGCCATCGATATTTTGAGGACCGCCTGAAATTCCAACCAGGCCACCCCAAGTTCGAGTCCCAATCACGGGCCCAATTTCACTTTGCTTGAACAAAGCAGGGAACATGTCACCACCCGAACCGGACATGCCGTTGGCCAACATGCACTTCGGCCCTTGATGGGAATCAGGTGGCCAGATCCAGTCGCGACCGTCACGACGCGCCCAGGCATTGGTCATCGGCCGATTGAGCAACTCGATGAATCGAGTCGGAATCTGTCCGCCACCGTTCCAGCGTTCGTCAACGATCAATGCATCCTTGGCAATTTGGCCGTAGAACATGCGGAACAAATCGTTTTGCCCCGGTATGCCCGTATTGGTCACATAGATGTAGCCAATTTTTCCATCCGATTTCTCTTCCACATACTTGCGATTCGTTTCGATCCAATTGCGGAACCTCAGCTCGCTATCGTCACGTAACAAGGTGACAGTTACAGCCTTGTCTTCCGCGTCAAGTTTCGAATCGTCTGATACCGTCACGGTCACTGTCATCCCAGCTTTTCCGAGAAACGGCTTGTAAGGGCTTTCATCCGTCGAGACAGGAATGCCATTGACAGCCACAAGGTATTGTCCCGATTTGACCCCGGCCATACGCAATGGGTTCTTGGCATCGACGTCCCACGCAGCGCCTTCGTACAGCTCCGAGATCTGCCATCCGCCATCTGCCAAGATAAAACGACATCCCAGCAATCCGACGCTTCGATTGTCTGCCGATTCAACATCGCCTTCGCGATAGTAAGCATGCCCGACATTGATTTCCGAAATCATTTCACGAATCAAAAAGCTGACATCGCGTCGAGTTGTACAATCAGCCAACATGGAAGAGTAATGATCGTGCACGCCTTGCCAATCCACTCCGTGCATGTTCGGATCGTAGAAGAAATCTCGCTCAACCCGCCATGAATCGTCAAAAATCTGTTTCCATTCGGCGCGTGGATCAATCGACACCTCCATCCCCGCCGTGGGAACGGCATCAGACAGTTTTTGTCCTGCTGCGGCATCAATAATAAACGCGCGACGGCCTCCCTGTGAAACGAGCAATTTCTTGCCGTCCGGTGTGATCCCAAACCCTCCGCCGCCGCTCACCACTTCTTTTTCTTCTGGCTTATCCGCTGATAGATCCAGGACGAAAATTCCGTTTTTACCTTCTCCACCACGGGGGGCACGACGTCCATAAATCAAATGACCTTTATCATTGACTTCGACGTTCCCAAAGTTGCCATTTGAAACAGGAAGGGCAAAACACCTTGCTTCGATCCCATCAAAATCAATTTTGAACGGGTCTGGCTCTTTCTTTTCATCCTTTTTCTTGTCGGCGTCTTTCCCTTTTTCCTCATCACCGCTTTTGTCTTTGGACTTTCCTTCGTCCTTAGCTTCGTCGGAATCGACTGACTCTTCATCGCTTTTGGGAACGAACGGCAAACTCACATCCGTACGCAACGGCATGGCCATCAACACTTCCGTCCCAGCGTAGATAAAGGTCGTTCCATTGTCCTCATAACTGGGAGACTCAAACGAACGATTACTGGTGAAGAAAACATACTCGCCTTTGCGGTCAAAAACCGGTGCCGCGTCTGGAAAAAAGCCCGACGTCAAACGCTGCTTAGTACCATTGTCGACGTTGTAGACCCAAAGCGCTGTTGAGCCGGAACGATCATCATTGCTTTTTGCATAGACCAGCCAGCGGCCGTCATGCGACCAGGAAAAATCAATCGGATCACTCGTTGGGTTTCGATCGACTTGTTTCGTTTCGCCAGACTCCATCGTATAAACGAAAAATGAGCCGGTCTTGTCGGTGAAACCAATCATCTTGGAATTCGGCGACCAAACGGGATTGTATCGATAGCAACTGCCATCTTTGGTTAATTGTTTTGGTTCACCGGAGCCATCGGGATCAACGACATAGAGTTCGTATTCACCCGTAGCATCGCTAAAATAAGCGATCGACTTTCCGTCCGGGCTCCACGCGGGAGTACGCTCAGCGATACCGCTGGTACGTGTCAGGTTTCGCGGCGTTCCGTTTTTTGCCGGTATCGTCCAAACATCACCGCGCGCTCGACAACAACCCGTTTTGCAGAGGGCGATATCTCGGCCGATTGCACAAACTCCGCTGCATCAACCACTTGGTCTCGCAGTTTGGGTCGATCGCCCGGCACCGTAATGGAAACTTCATTCGGTTTGCCACTTTCCAGATCGACCAGATACAAACTCTTGCCGTTCTGCAAGACAATTTCACCTTTTCCGTCCGGACCCGGTCCAATGGCTGGAAACTTGCAATCAAAATCCTGGAAGTCTGTGACCTGTTTCCGCTCTTCGGTTTCAGTGTTGTACGCCCAGATATTCAATCGGTGCTCATCACCTGCATCCGACAGATAATAGACTGTCTTGCCGTTCCACATCGGAAACGAATCGGTTCCTTCGAAATCCGTTATTTGTTTCGACTCTTTGGTTTGTAAATTGAAGAGCCAAATGTCGGATGCCATCCCTCCGCGATAACGCTTCCAAGTGCGATGATCCCGGCTGTGCGGTGTATAAGCCAGCCACACGCCATCGTCACTGATCGCGCCGTTGGTGCCATAGGGCACTGGCAATTGTGTTTCCAGAGGTTCGCCCGGTGATTGGACAAACAATTGGGGCTGGCGACCCAGACCTGCATAAGCGTTTGAGGAGAAGATCAATTTGCCATCGGCTGTCCAGGTGCAAAGTTCTTCGGATGCCGGATGGTACGTTACCCTCTGGGCCGCACCACCGTCGACGGAAATCGTGTAGATGTCGTAGTCGCCATCGTAGTTTGCAACAAATGCCACGGTCTTGCCATCGGGACTGAATCGTGGCTCGGCTTCTTCTCCCTTGGGGGCTGCAAGTGGACGTGCCATTCCGCCTTCGCGCGAAACGACCCAAAGATCTTCACCATAAACAAATACGATACTGTCGGCGCTCACGTCGGCGTACCGCATCATGCCCCCGGATGGAGCCGTCTGGGCCATCGTCGGCGCGATGAAAAATTGACTTGCCAAGCCAATTCCCAGTGTCAAAAACCACTTCGAAAATTTCATTCTTGTTTCCTGAATTGAATACTAAACACAACTCGGTTTGGGTCCCAACCACGCTATCCGCATCGACCGCCCTGCAGAAAGGATTCTCACTATTTTGATTGCACATATTGTCTCTAGCAAATGCATGATGCCCACTCCGACATACGTTCAATTCAGGTCGGAGGTTTCGCGAAGTGAGGTTTTTAGATGAAATCGCGCAAAACGGCCCTCGAATTTCAGTCGCGGATTCCTGAACCGTCCCTAAAACTATTGAGAAATTCGTGTATTCAGTTTGTTTCCCATAGTCGTTTCAAATCGATTGGAACTGGGAAATAGAACGCCAATTCGCAAAATCCGGATGCTTGATTTGCCTTAGCGTCGATGGCTCGCCTCTTTTGGCTTGTACTCCGACATTCGCTCCTCGTTCGAATCCAAATGTCTGGTGAAAGGGCCCCTATACTGAGTACTCTTGAGATGCGCGATAACGGGTTGCGTTTAGATTGGCGTCGCTTGAATCATGGTTCTTGTCGTGAATCGAAATGCAACGCTAGGTCCGGGCAGACGTTTTGCTGGAATCGTTTATTCGTCTAATTTCAGTTCAAGGCGTTCGTTCTTCCCTGGAACAACACAGGCTTGCAGCGGGCTCGTTTCGTAACTTGAAAATTGAACGGGCAATTCGTGTTCTCCACGTCGAACTCGTTCATCACCTTCATCGATCCAGGCACGTCGTTCAACCGTGATGACAAAATTTCCTTCTGGGACCCCATCATTCAAATTGCTGGTCGTCATTTCAAATTCGCCTTCTGAATTTGTTATCGCAATAGGGCGCAATGCGTCTTCGCCTGATTCAGCGTGAAACATTACTCTGGCATCCGCAACAGGCTTGCCCCGCATGGTCACGATTCCCAACACAGGATAAACGATCGGTCGACCGTCACGGCAACCACATGTAAACAGCACGTAGCTCAACAGGAGTGTCAGCGTTACTTGTCTCAGATTCATCAATCAGCCTACCGTTGCATCAAGAAGCCGCCTTGCATTGCCTTAACCACGCCGCACCGGGAACATTGGCTAAAAATTTTCCAATTGATTAACCTCGGAGTTTGCGCGCGTAACTCCAATAGCCAGAATAAAAAGGTCTATTGTTTCGGGAATAAAAGTCACCGATCCATCTGCTCTGGAAAAATTTGCGCCTGCAGAATGGAAAGAATAGAAGCAATGACCATACTCATTGGAATTATTGATTGAGACTTGTCCAGGAATCACATTGGTGCCACTACCAAAATTCGACGTCGTCCTGCGGCCGATATCATAGACATTATCGTTGGTGGCCCATGCGCCACCACGTGCTCGGTAGTTTGAAGCGTAGTCTAGCGGCGTCAACTTCCGCCTCCGCCAAACATCTTCGCGACCAGCGCATTCTCCCAGCATGAGTGTATTGGATGTGCCATCGAGAACATCCCTTAGTTTGTTTTTGGAATTAGTGTTTGGGTCGTATACCGCAAGAACGCCTTTGAGATTGGAGGCAGCGGAAAAGGCCCAGCTACTCGGCAGTGAGTCGTTGATTTCCAGATCGATGCCGGTTGGCGAAAAATAGTCACCACAGGCACCCCTTTTTGTCTCAGGTGAATTCGGCTTGTCTTCAAATCGCAAACCACCAGGTGTCGAAGGACAATTCATGATTGGAACATTCAAGTTTGCGATATCTCGATTGGATACCGAACTGCCAAAATACGGCCCTGGGTTCGAATTGCTGGAGTCCCACCAATTAGCACGCCAATCCCACCCTGTACCGAGATTCAACATGTTTGCTTGCTCGATATATGGTAGGACCAATGGTGCCCAACTAAACCGCCCGAGATATTTGGGCGTTGAGTAGAATTTCGTGTGCGTGATCGGCAATTCTGTTAATGAGGATTCATAGGTTAGACATGCCAACCCCAATTGTTTCAGATTGTTGAGGCACTGAGTCCTGCGTGCGGCCGCACGAACAGATTGAATCGCTGGCATCAGCATCCCCACCAAAATGCCGACTATTGCAATGACGACCAATAGTTCAATCAATGTGAAACCAGCCTGTTTTTTTGCAGACGTACTCATGCTTGAAAATCCCGAATGACCAATTACTACAACTGAGTTGAGTGATGAAAAGCAAGCTTTGTGCCGAAGCAAAACAATGACACATTCTCAGATTCATCAACGATTCACGTTGTTTTCAGTTGGGAATTTCAGTGCCCATTTACAATCACCTTCATTGCTTCGACATCCGTGTCGAAATTTTCGTCCTAACCGAAGCCCCAAAGCCGTAAACACCTCATCGAGTTTCAGCATTGTCAGGAACGTTTTTCTTCACGCAGAAGCGCCAGGGAGTGCGAGCGTTGCGATTTCTACAGCCAATCAGTTCAACTGCGATCACAACCGTTCTGACGAATTGAAAAACTTCCGTCCGCAGGAAAACAAAAAAGAATCCGATTGCACCTGACTCCCCCATCCTCATGGCGACTGGTGTAAAATTTACGGGCCTATCACTTCCTTTGTCTGCGCGAGTAAAGCCATGTACTACAGCCTCGACAGCACCCGTGTTTTTATTCCCACCAAAGAGATTGCGATGCAATTTTACTAAGCAAACGTTACACCCAAAAATCGACACTATCGCCGAGTCAGACTACGACCATGATACCGACTACCCCGAGCTAAACGATTTCCTCACGGATGAGCTTAGGCAGGGGCTCGGACTCGAACTCCCCCAAAGTTTGAACAGTCATTATTACGTCGATGTTTGGGCCGAGATCGACGAAGCATCTCCCAATGTGGTAGTATTCAATGTCTACGAAGCTGACGATCCTGCCGCTGCAATTTCCTCGATATTGGGTTACCTCTTCAAGCAATCGGCTCGAAACGTCACGTTGAGCTAAGACACCTTTCTATTAGAAAGCGATCCTGAGACAGACGCGTCTGAACTCATTTTCTAAATCAAAATTCGTTTCGGCGACCTGCGCGCACAAAAAAAGCCGAGTTCCCGAATTGATGCAACGAACGAGTCGTTTTCGGGAACCGGCTTTTTGTCCGCCTGACTGCAAAAGCAATCAAGCAAACCGAATCATGAGGCAAACCAAAATGAATATCGAAAAACAAAAAATGTAAATAATCAGCTTAAAAATTGAGCGGATGGAACTGAGGCAATTTCGGGAGAATGAGAGAAGTGTTCTCAACCGCTCGCCAGAACATAAACGCAATGACTGTGCCAATTGCAAAAATCTTGAGTACTTTTTCTACACGGTGCCGAATTGCCGTGATTTCTGACGCCGCAAACCTAGCCGGCCCCGAACTCAATCGATTTCCGCCAAATCTTTGTCGCGTTTTGAGACGGAATCTCACTTTGAGTCGCGTTTTGAGACGGCTGGTTGCGTCTCAGGCCCTATTCGGCTCGACATGACTTAGCGGTTTTTCTTCGGACGACAGCGAATGGCAAACAAGACGATTGCCACAGCCGCACAGACAATTGAAATCAATGTCGTGACGGTAGTCGACATTTCCAACGCAAGTGATGAAACGCCAAACGCTGCAAGAATTGCGATTCCGACAGCAGTCAGTGCCTCGCCGGCAATTACCCCAGACGAAAACAACACGCCACGATGCAAAATCGAATCGTGCTCTTCCTCCGGCTTTCCACGTGAGTAAAGATGCGCGAGGATTCCACCAATCAAGATTGGGATTGCAAGCCCAAACGGCAAATACATCCCCACGGCAATCGGCATCAGATACGCGCGAAACTTGGCATCATTCGTTTTGAGAATGAAATCGATAAACAAGATAACGGCCCCCACTCCGATTCCAATCAAAATCAGGTTCCAAGGCAACTCCGTCTCTCCTGCAAAGCCTCGAGCCAATTCTGCAAACAAACTGGCTTGAGGCGCTGAAAGTTCAGGTCCGCCAATCCCTCCGTCCGTATTCGAATGCAGAAGGTTCAGAACAGGTGCCATCACAAGCGACGCAACGAGCACACCCATGATCTGCATGATCTGCTGGCGAAACGGAGAGGCGCCGACCAGTGAACCTGTCTTCAAGTCATTGCATACATCACCACTCGTACAAGCAACGCAACAGACAATCGCGGCGATACCCAATGTTGCTACCATCGCTTCCTGCCCTTTGAAGCCTGCCAGATACAGCAGGCCACCAGCAACGAGAACTGCAGTAATCGTCATTCCCGAAACAGGGCTATTGGAATTGCCAACCAGCCCCACGATGTAACTCGCGACCGCCGTAAAAAAGAAACCCAATACCACCATCACAATCGTTGACAGAACAGTTATTCCTGCGCCTTTTGTAAATGAGTAGTTGACGAGCGCGAGCAAAATCACGCACACAATCCCAAGCAAAAGAATAACTACCGATGGAATATCGCGCTGCGTTTCATCCGTAGATTTTCCATTGCCAGAAAGACCGTTCCACAACTGCCGTACGGCTGCAATCAAACCTCCGCGCACGCTGTACAGCGAAGCGAATCCACCCAAGACCATCGCACCGACACCAACATAGCGAACCTGTTTGCTCCATAAATCATAGGCTTGCTCCACCGCGTCTTGCCCCTCGACAGCACCACCGATGATGGGAATTCCGATCAACCAAGACAATGCACCGCCAATAAAAATCAACAACGCGACGTTTAAGCGGACGATGAAACCAACGGCCACCAACATCGGCGAAAGGTCGCCACCGATGTACAAGATTCGTGTCCCAAAAACTTTGGCGGTCTGCAAGGTCCCTACAATGAGCCCCATAAAATCGCTCAGCAATTTGAACGCCGCCCCTAACAGACCGCCAAATACCAGATTGACGTCTTCATCAGCATCGGTTCCTTTCGCCTCACCAGCCTCCAAGACTGCGGCACATGCGACACCTTCCGGGTACGCCAACTCTTCGTTGTTCACAACGAATACCTGCCGCATCGGAATCATGAATAGGATCCCCAGCAGTCCACCGGTAAATGCAATCACCGAAACGGTCCAATAATCGAACGATGTCCAATACCCGATCATGATCATCGCGGGCATGGTAAAGATTATCCCTGCAGCCAGCGACTCGCCCGCCGAGGCACACGTTTGCACCTGATTGGCCTCGCGAATCGATGAATTGTTGAACAGCAGGCGAAAAAACATCATCGCCATGACAGCAGCAGGAATCGAAGCCGAGACCGTCATCCCGGCCTTGAGTCCAACGTAAACATTGGCAGCGCCCATGACGACGGACAACAACAGCCCGAGAACAATGACGCGTGGTGTCAGTTCTGGAAGTGCCGTTCCTGTATTTCCCAATTTCTGAGCCGATGACATCGTGATGCCCTCTAATACGATTCACGCGTGGACTGAAAGTGACTTGCACTCTGACGCTTATTCAAACACAGAGTTTAACCCATTGGGTTTCGTGCGCCCATTTGCACAACCGCGATTGAAAATAACAAGTAATAAGGAAACCGCATCAAGCCATTCGTTTGCGTAACCGTTCAGATCGTCAAGCGTACACTCGATATCGCTCATTGACGTGCGTGGATTGATCAGGCACATTCGCAACACCATGCGACCGTTGACGATGGTACGAAAATTGGAAATCGGCGTGATCGTTAAGCTACAATCAACACGTCGAAAATCAATTTTTTGGGAACGACAAGACATATTTGACCAGAAACCGCATAGTTCAGATTGCATAGTGGAATTCGGCCGTCAAGTCGAATAGGCTTGAGCGTTTAGCAACATACAGAATACGAATTAGCGACATACAGAATTCGAAGAAGTGATGCCTGAATCGAGCAAAGACGACACCCAACCAAACGATCAAAACGATCTCAAAAATCGCGAAAAATCTCCCGCGCCAGGTGAAACAGTACACCAATCAGACGAAGCAAGAAAGCTTGCGGCTGAACTTTCTGTGGACAAGCGCCAATCGATCGGCCGTTATAAAATTCTTCAACCAATTGGTGAAGGTGGTATGGGAGAGGTTTTCCTGGCGGAGCAAGACGAGCCTGTACGCCGACGGGTCGCGCTTAAGGTCATTCGCGAAGGTCATCGTTCTGACGAAATTCTCACTCGTTTCGAAGCCGAACGACAAGCTTTGGCGATGATGGACCACCCCTGCATTGCACGAATTCTCGATGCTGGAACTACTATCGATGGCAAACCCTATTTTGCAATGGAATTCGTCAACGGCCTTCCGCTGACAGAATTTTGCGATGACCGTCAAATGTCTTTGTCAGACCGGCTGAAACTATTTGCTGAGGTCTGTGATGCAGTCCAACACGCCCATCAAAAGGGCATTATTCATAGGGATCTCAAACCCAGCAATATTATCGTAACCGAGGTCAACGGGCGTGGGATTCCCAAGGTTATCGACTTCGGACTCGCCAAAGCTCTCGATTCCACCGAGCAACTGACAGAACACCCTTTGCGCACAGAGTATGGCCGAGTTCTGGGTACTTTGAAGTACATGAGTCCGGAACAGGCTGGGTTCCAATCGCTCGACATCGACACACGATCAGACGTCTATTCCCTGGGCGTCATCTTGTACGAATTACTTACCGGCACCACTCCATTGGAAGATAGCGTTTTCGACGAATATGCCCTGTTAAAAATTCTAGAACTAATCCGCGAACAAGATTCTCCTCGTCCCAGTCAACGACTAAATGCCTCGAATCATGAGCACCTCGCAAAGTTGACTCAGCGACGAAAAACCGATTCTCGCCGACTTGATCAGATACTAACTGGAGACCTCGACTGGGTCGTCATGAAATCACTGGAAAAGGACCGAGTTCGCCGTTACCATTCGGCAGCCGAATTGGCCGCTGACATTCAACGTTTTCTACGCAACGAGCCTGTCATCGCTCGCCCACCTTCCTGGAACTACCTCGCTCGAAAATTTGTTGCAAAAAATCGTGTGACGGTTGTTGCGGCTTCCGTTGTATTTCTAGCGCTTGTCGGCGGAATTGTTGGAACATCGGCCGGAATGGTGCGCGCGATCCGGGCGGAAAAAGAAGCCGACGATCGCTTCAAAGATGCCCAGGCCAACTTCGCTTTCGCACAATCAGGCAACGAAATACTCGGCACTGTTTTTGAAGATCTCGACCCTGACGCCGAATATACTACGGTCGCTGATTTGAGGAATGCACTTAAGGAACGTCTGGAGTCGGCAGCAAACAAGCTCGACTCTAATTCCATAGGCTCCCCATTGGCCGTTGCCAAAATGCATTTTACTTTGGGAAAGTCTCTACTGAACCTTGGGCAATACGATTCAGCGATTGCTTTATTTGAAAAATGCCAATCTACCCGAATTGCAAATTTGTCTGCGGAACATCTAGATTCCCTCCGTGCTTCAAACGGGCTCGCCATGGCGTACTCAAGAAATGGCGATTGGGACAAAGCGTTGTCACTTCAGAAGCAAGTTGTCGGTTTATCGGCATCTACCCTCAATGATAACGATCCTGATTTGATTCGTTTTCGGGCAAATCTCGGTTTAATTTACCTGAAAATGGGCCAATTCTCGACAGCTCAGGCGTTCTTGGAAGAGGCACTTGATTCAATGCGAAACGCGCACGGTGTCGAACACGACGACACGTTGAATGCAATGTCAACTCTGGGTGCGTTGTATTACGAACAAGACCAAATCGACAAAACCATTGGGCTGCTAGAAGAAACATTTGCGATTCAAAAAGAAAAGTATGGAATCGATCATCCGAAATCGCTCCGCAGTATGGGCGATCTCGCGACAACCTTGGGTCTAAATGGTCAAACCGATAGGGCGATTTCATTACTGGAGCAAGCGTTAAAACTCAAAATTGATCGTTTTGGTTCAGATCACCCCGAAACCATCGGAACGTTAGGCAACCTGGGACTGGCTTATTGGCGTGTTGGGCGACTACAAGACGCAATCCCATTGCTTGAACGAGAGCTGAAATTCGCAACAGCTAATCTTGGATTTGATCACCCCGACACCATGGCTAGCATGAATCGCCTCGCGGTAACTTACGTTTCAAGTGGCGAAATTAACAAAGCGTTGCCACTCTTTGAAAACGCGCTTGCAATCAGGCGAGTCAAATTGGGTGCTGACCACGTTGATACGCTTATGAGCGCAAGCAATTTGGCCGGCTTATACTACGAAGTCAACCAACTAGACAAAGCTATTGAACTTCTCAAGCCAATTTTGGCCGCGTCAGGCACAGCTTGGTCTTGAACACAGCGATACTTTGGCTTCATTGAGCAACCTCGCAAGTGTTTATCAGGTAAATGGTGATCATGCTGCAGCGATCGCTTTGTACGAGGAGGCCGCTTGTGGAATGGAGCAAAAAAATTTCAACAGTTTGAACGCTGAGCCCATTATCACAAATACAATAAATGTATACGACATCGCTGGACAATACGTACAAGCCGATTCTTGGCGAGAAAAATGGCTCACACATATCCGAAACAAATCCGGAAAAAATTCTCTGGAATACTCTGCATGCCTAGCTAGTTTTGGGCAAACGCTGCTGCTACGACAAGAATGGGAGCAAGCAGAGGACATGATTCGCCAATGCGTCACCATTCGCCAAGAAATACAGCCAGACAGTTGGCTGACTTATAACACAAAATCGATGTTGGGGTTGGCATTGCTTCAACAGAAAAAATATCGTGATGCAGAGCCCTTGCTAATAGAGGGCTATCAAGGCATCAAAAAACGCGCCGATTCGATCCCTGAAACCGTTCGCAAAACCCGAATGTCCGAAGCGGTTCAGCGTTTGATTGAAATATATGTTCAAATGGAGAAGCCAGACGAAGTCGAGTACTGGGAAAACGAAGCAGAGTCACTAATGCAACTCGATCAGTAAACCCATCTAGACTAGGTTTCACATCGATAGGACGCAAAGACGAAACAGCACAATGTCGCTCCAATTTGTCGACCAAGTAAGAACGCGATCATTTCTGTCCGAAGTTCCCGCCCAATAATTCTTTGGCATACCCTTGTAATGCATTCAAAGTACATTCGATATCGCTCATTGACGTGCGTGGATTGATCAGGCACATTCGCAACACCGTGCGACCGTTGACGATAGTTGTTGCCAACATGGCCCTTTGTTCCTCGATAATGCGTTTCGAAATATGCGCATTCAATTTATCAATCGCTTCGTTATCCAAATTGCGATCGGTCGGAACATACCGAAATGTCAGCACAGCCAATTGAGCGGGAGTGACGACTTGCCAGTTTTGCTCGCCACGAAGCTTTTGCTCAACGTCTTCGGCCAATTCAATGCCCTGCTCCACCGCCTGACGAAAAGCCCCCAGCCCAAAGGTCTTGACGGACATGTAAAATTTCAAAGCACGGAAGCGTCTCGTCAGTTGAATTCCCATGTCGTAGAAGTTGATCTCTTCCGCCGCTCCCGCCAGATCGCGCAAGTAGACGGGCTGAGTACGAAACGTCCCCGAAAGGTAACGTGCATCACGTACGAGCAAACAACCAATTTCGTAGGGTTGAAAAAACCATTTGTGCGGATCGATCGTCAACGAGTCCGCCAACTCAATCCCCGACAGCACGGCTTTACCCTTGTTGGTCAGGATTGATGGTCCGCCATACGCCGCGTCGACGTGCATCCAGATCTTGTGATGACGACAGAGAGTGCTGATCGGGTACATCGGATCCACGGCTGCAGTGTTCGTGGTCCCGCCGTTGGCGATAATCAGAAATGGCTTGAGCCCCCGGGCAATGTCTGCTTCAACCGTTTGCCGGAGGACGTCCAAGCGGAGTCGAAAGTCGTCGTCAGTTGGAATCACTCGAATTTGATTTTCGTTGAGTCCAATGACGTTTGCCGCGCGACTGACTGATGAATGTGTCTGGTCGGACCAGTAAGCTATACCATTTTGAACGTCGTCTTGCAGTTTGACCTGACGTGCGGTCGCCATTGCCGTCAGATTGGCCATCGAACCACCGGAAACAAACAACCCGCCGCCTTCGACAACCGGAAACCCAAACAGCCTTAGCAACCAATTGGTCGCAAGGATTTCCAGCTCCGCTGCTCCCGGCGACGAAACCCAGGCCCCCGAAAACGTATTGAATCCCGTCGCCAACGCATCGGCAAAAACGCTGACAATATTGTTGGGAGAAGGAACAAACGAATAGAAGCGGGGGTGATCGAGGTGGGCACTATTGCCAAAGATATTCTTGGCGACGTGGTCGAGTACGGCCATGGCATCGCTGGGTACCTCCGGCAATGGCTCTTGCAACAACCAGTCCATTTGATTGCGGGTCGCGCGGGTGATGGGCTTTTTGTCTGGCAACGACTGAAAATGCTCGACGATCAGGTCGACGACCCGATAGCCGATTTTCTTCATCTCGTCTTCGTTTAATTCCAGCGGATTCGTTGTTCCGTTCATCAGTCCCTACGTCCAAAGCAACCCAACTTGCGGCATCGACTGCCGCTCGGTGCTGACAGTTCGATACTGGACGTTCAACAATAATAGCCCGCCACGAATCCGATAAGGGGAATCGCGCGGGCTGCGTCAATTATTGCCTGCTGCACGGGAGCCAATTGGCTGAGCTCCCCATATTCATCGTGGGGATTATCGCACTGGCTTTGCAGGAGCAACAGGGTTCCAGGTCGTCGCTTGCATGTCGGGGGATTTCCCCAAGTCCATCTTGCAGATTCGTTCGATTTCTGCCGCAGAATATCCGCGGTCGATCATTTTTGACTTGAGCTGCGACTCATTGTAGTCTCGGCTGGTTCGCTCGATTGTCTTGAAAAGTCGACAGATGATTCCCGTCAAAAATGGCGCTCCAAAAATGATCGAAACTATGATGACTGGAATGATTTCTCTGCTCATGATTCATCCTGCTATTCAAGATCTACCGCCTGCCGACTGCCTCAAAATGGTCATTCGCGACCTATTTTGATATCTTAGGCGAATTCAAAATTAATTTTTCAAAAAAATGCGGGAGCCGAATGCTCAATCCGTTCCAGATTCTGGGCCCCCAACAGGCGATTTCAAAACGCCTGCCCCAATATGAACATCGCCCAGAACAGCTGCAAATGGCCGATGCGGTCGCGCAAGCGATCGCCGAAAAACGGCATTTGGTAGCCGAAGCCGGTACCGGAGTAGGAAAAAGTTTCGCCTATCTGGTCCCCGCCATTTTGAGTCTAGCCAACGCAACAACCGCCCCTGAATCGCAAAAACAGTCCAAACGGCGAATCGTAATCTCCACCCACACGATTGCTCTTCAGGAACAACTGATGTCCAAGGACCTGCCACTGCTGAACGCCGTGATTCCTTTGGAATTTTCGGCAGTATTGGCCAAGGGCCGAGGCAACTACCTGAGCAAACGGCGCCTGACCAACGCTCTCAAAAAATCACGCTCCCTGTTCAACGAAGAAGTCGAGTTGGACCAACTTCAGGTCCTGCGGAAATGGGCGGCGGACTCAAATGACGGGTCGCGTTCTTCGTTGGAACAGAAAATCTTGCCGAGCGTTTGGGACGAGGTCCACAGCGATTCCAGCAATTGCTTGGGAAAATCCTGCCCAACCCACGACGAATGCTTCTATTTCCGTGCTCGAAAACGCCTGCACAATGCCGACATCATTGTTGTCAATCACGCCCTGTTTTTCAGCGACCTCGCTTTGCGACAACTCAATGTCAACCTACTGCCCGAATATGACGTTGTCGTGTTTGACGAAGCCCATACGATGGAGGCAGTCGCCAGCGACCATCTAGGGATTTCCGTTTCCCAGTTCCAGGTTCAATACGTCCTCAATCGACTTTACAACGAATCCACACAAAAAGGCCTTCTGGTTGACAAGAATCATGGAGCCGGCCAACAGGCGGTTGTTCGTTGCCATGTCATGTCGACCATCCTGTTTGACGACATTCACAACTGGATGCGACGAACACTCGACACGAATGATGTCCCTTCACGATCGGTACGTGTTTCACAGCCTGGGATTGTCGCCAACAAACTAAGTCCGGAGCTGAAGTTGCTCGCCAACATGCTACGTGATCAGGCACAGAAATTCGACGACCCGTCCGACAAACAAAACTTTGTATCCGCAGCGGAACGCCTGAATGCCTTGGCGACATCCCTGGAAGCGTGGCGACTGCAGGAGAACGAAGACTCGGTTTACTGGATTGAGACGCGGCGATCGCGGCGCGGCACCAATCACATCTTGACCGCAGCGCCGATTGACGTGGGCCCTACCCTGCGTCGAATCCTGTTCAACGAAGTTGACACGTGTGTTCTGACAAGTGCCACGATTGCAGCGGGAAAAGAAAAGTCGTTTCAGTTTTTTACCAACCGAATCGGACTGGCCGGCGCGCAAACACTTCAACTAGGAAGTCCATTCGATTACGAACGCCAGTGCCGACTGGTCATCGTGACAAACCTGGCCGACCCATCGGCAGACAAACAACTGCATCAGCGACAATGTGTCGATGCCCTTCAGCACTACCTGAAACAGACTGACGGTCATGCGTTTGTTCTGTTCACCAGTTTTGATGCGCTCAATCGAACGGTGAGATCGCTAAGTTCATGGTTGATTGATCAGAGGATGCCGATTCTCAGTCAAGGTGAAGGGACGCCGCGCACTCAATTGCTGGAAAAGTTTAAGAACACGCCGCGAAGTGTACTGTTTGGGACCGACAGTTTCTGGCAAGGCGTCGACGTGCAGGGAGACGCGCTCCGCAATGTGATCATTACCAAGTTGCCCTTCAGTGTTCCCGATCACCCGTTGCTTGAAGCACGACTAGAAGCAATTCGCGAACGAGGCGGCAACCCATTCAATGACTACCAACTCCCGGAAGCTGTGATCAAATTCAAGCAAGGTTTCGGCCGACTCATCCGATCCGCCCAAGACACAGGCATGGTGGTTGTGCTGGATCCGCGGATCAAAACCAAACGTTACGGCAAAGTATTTTTGGACTCACTGCCCAAAGTAAAAATCAGCTACGAAGTCATCTGACATTCTGCATTGAATCGCCTCAACGCTATACAAGCCCGCAGCGTCAGCTCAATACAAGCCCGCAGCGCCAGCAAGTGAGCTTGCAAAGCCGCCCCAAACCTCATGAGTTGACTACGCTCGCTGTCCAACCAGCAAGCCCCAGATGTGAGGCGGCGATGGCAGAAATGCAAATTGAATATTCTCGAGTCCCGCGTCAAGCATCCAAGTTCGGATTGCCGGCGGACTGTGGACGCGAGCATGCGCGAGACGAAGTGTCATTTCCAGTTCACGAAATGCCATGGCCGTTGCACCTTTTTCCTGTCCGTGATACCAATCCAGAATCACAAAATCGCCACCAGGTTTCAGCGCGGTCACCAGATGCTTGAGCCAAACACGCGCTTCGGCTTCGGTAAAACGTTGTAACAAGCTCGCGACGATAACCATGTCGTAAGAATCCGATTCGAATTTCGGTGAACGATAGTCACCTTCGACAAACTCAAAGCGTTCTATGGCTTCAATCCCGACCGCTGTATCCCGAGCTTTTTCCAATCCAACAGCATTGTCGATAACCGTTACATGACATGTTGGATCGCGATGGGAGAACGCACCACTAAACACTGCGGCCCCTGCACCAATCTCCAAAATCCGAAAACCACGTCGCGAAACGCCAATATCAAGTGCCTGCGCTGCGTCCAAGGCTGCAGGAGTTGCCGTCCAATGATCGGGGACGATCGTCTCCGCTGGCAATTCCTCTACGGCAACTTGGCTGGGAATCGGCTCACCCATCGCCGATTCCAGAGTACGCCAATGTTCGTCCAGCAATCGGTCTAGCGGCATCATCCGTGCCATCGATGACAGTGCAAAATCGTCTTCGTATCGTTCCACCAAACCCGTGAACCAGTGCCGAACACAACAGCTCCGTTCGCCATGGGTCAAGATTCAATACCTTCGCCAATTCAGCCGATGTCTTTTGCCCCGCCTCTAACGCCTTGAGCACGCCGCAATTCACGGCAACTCGCACGACGTGATAAAACGCCAGATTCTGTTGCAGACGGGTGTAAGCATCAATCGTTTTAAGCTGTGTTTGTGACATGATGGTCCTGTTCCATTCATCGAAAGCAAGAGTAAATTCTCAGGCGTCGCTTTAAATTGGTCAACCGCCGTTCGCATTTGGTGAAACATCGGAAACTAAAGGCGATCACTCCACCCATGCAAGCGATCGGAATTGGGCCAAACCTCATTATGCTCCCGCGCTTTGTCGCACGTCCAGAAAAATCAAGCGGTACGTTTCCGCTCAAACACAGCACTTATAGTGAGGTCGATCTCGCGGGAACGGCTTTGGGAAACTGGATGGTACACGACTTGCTAACCAGTTCTTGTCCCGGTTCGGACGTTCAGTATGGACACCTCATTCTTAACGAATCTGGGATTATTGCACCCCATTCATTTCGCACTGGAATCAAGTGATGAAATTCAAAAACCGCATTTTCATTTTCGTCTCAATTGCATTTCTTTGGAGTACCGTAAACACCGACTGCTTCTCCCAACAACAAACTGGCACACTGAAAATCGACAACGAAGCGGCAAACCAGAATTCGTCAACACTTTCTGCGCCTAATCAGAACAGTCGGACCTATCAGGCAAGTCTGATGCATCCCAACGGAAAGGCGTACTTTTTTTCCAGCGACACTTATTATCGATATGCCTTCAGTGGATTGAAAGGCTCCGCACCACCTGCCGGAACACTCGCCATCAACAACACTTCGACCTATCAATACGACGAAGGTGTTGACAAGGTCGCGAAACTCGGCGGATCAGGTTGGAAAGGAGTCCCCACTGACGTCGACGGTGCGTTACTGCATGCAGGTGGAAAAGCGTTTTTCTTCAAGGCCGACAAATATTATCGTTACAATTTCCAGCTGGATCAGGTTGAGAAGACGGGCACCATCGGCGTCGATGGTTGGAAAGGGGTACCGACGCATCTCGACGCTGCTTTGGTCAGTTCCAATGGCAAGGCGTATTTCTTTAAAGGCGATTCGTATTATCGTTTCGACTTTCAACTCGACAAAGTTGACAAGGTTGGAAAAATTGGCGTCGATGGCTGGAAAGGCGTTCCGCAAAACATCGATGCCGCGATACTCCATCCCAACGGTCGTGCTTATTTCTTCAAAGGCAGAAAGTACTACCGGTTTCTGTTCTCAAGTGACAAAGTTGATAAAGTCGCAGACGTTGGAAAGAACGGATGGTACGGGCTATAGTCAGTCGCGAAAAAAAGTTTGAATTCGCGCGAACAAATCGCAGCTGAGTTCGTCTGTTAGGTTGTTCCCACTCACTTTGTTTTTTAAACGACGATTGTTTGCCATGATTTCCTTTGTCAGTCAGTTCGATTCCCAGCTGGTGCAAATCCGAAAGGATTATGCGAACCAGTACCACAATCGCAATTTGTGGCAGCGTAACTCGCGGAAGCTCGCTGGGCTCAACATCGGTCTGACCTGACAGGAAGCGAATCTTCCTGCCAAAACAACGCACAGTTGTTACGAGGCCCGGTGTTTGAGCCCCCATCAAACACCGGGCTTTTTTATTGGTTTTGCAGAGAATCGGTTGGTATCAAGGGGTCGGTAGCTGAGACGGTTTAGCAACGGTCTGAAGAACCGTGGACGAGGATTCGAGCGCCTCCTGGCCCACTAACGTTTTGAATTTTTACAAGCAGGTACATCGAAATGAAGCGCATCGAACGACACAAGACGATGGCGAAAGCCCTCCATTCGACCATCTTTTTGAGGTTGTGGCGTAACGGTAGCGCAGCGGACTTTTAATCCGCAAGGTGTGGGTTCAAATCCCACCAGCCTCACTCTCACAGCAAAGCGACATTTGCTGTGTTGGATAGGTTACTTCAATTCGGGGGATTCGCTGTTGGTATGCGATACCTGGCTTTGAACCAGGAGCTCGCGGGTTCAATTCCCGCCCCCGGATCTGGTTATGAATCTTCTCGCAAACGAGAGCCGTGACTGACGACATACGTCCCTGGTGTAGTGGCAACACGGCCGGTTCCAACCCGGCAACTCGGGGTTCGATTCCCTGGGGACGTGCTCAATCACCGAACAAAAAACATCTACGCCCAGGTAGCCAACTGGAAGAGCAACTTGTCTTAGAAACAAGGGGTTGCAGGTTCGAATCTTGCTCTGGGCACTAAAAAACACAACTCGGCTTGGTAGGCAACTGGCAGACCATACTGTTTCAAACACAGTGACGTGTGGGTTCGAATCCCACCCAAGCCACTTTCAATTGCACATGCGACGTCGCAAACATTTTCCTGGTCCCTGTGGAGTAGTCTGGAGTACTCGCCACTTTGTCAAAGTGGAGATCATGGGTTCAAATCCCGTCTGGGGCGCTCGATGATTAGAGAGTTGGTTGGGCATTGGCAGGCCCCTGTGGTTGTAGCCCACACGCACATCGTTGCCTTGCAGGTTCGACTCCTGCCCAGCTCATTTTAGATGGGCGAAATGGAAGCGAATTGAACGCAGTAGTTTGGGCACTCTTGACGCGCCCGACTTACCAGATTTAGATTGGCCACGCTGTAGCTTGGGCGCTCTTGCCCGAGATGTGTTTGGATTGTGACGTGCGAGCGTCCCCTCTTCCAACAGGTCTCTCGACAAATTCACCCTAGCCTTAGGTTACGGCAGTCAAGGGATTGCCAAGTCATTCCAACTTCTCAGCCTGTGAATCTAAACAATCATTCGCACACCGTGAAGATCGGCCAATCGAAAGTGCAGCTGTCCCGTGGGAGCGCCGATAAACATCAAATTGGGAGGAACGTTCCACTCCTCGGACAAATTGATGATCTGTTCCGGTGAGAACTTTCCTTCCCGAGCCACAAACTCAATATCGATCTCCGGATAGACCTCATCCAAAAATCGAAGATGTTCGGCAAGCTTGGGCGGCACATGATTCTGCTCGTTGTAGAAAGTGACAAACTTGACTCGATTCGTGTGTTCATTGTCGCGAATGTACAACATAACTAGATTCAAGTTTCGAACGTTGTCACCTCGCGTAAAAAACACCACCTGTTGTTGACGAAGCGTCTCCAGCCATGAGTGCAGGTGTTGATCAAATTGGTAAATGCGAAATCCCAATCGATTCCACCACTGCGCCGAATCGGGGTGATGTTGACGAATCGCTTCACGCTTCTCTCTCCCGGCCTTGCGTCGAATCTCATCAACAAAAAAGACAGCCAACTCTAACAGTTGGACTCGCGTCAACATGATGGCCACAATCAGTATCGTTGGAATCAGGTATTCAAGAAACACGATCAAGTACTGGCTGTTCAAACGGGCGTTGCCCAAGATTGCCAGACTTACAGCCAGCAAAGCGACAAAAACAGTCAAATAGGATGCGTGCGTTGGTCGCGGCAACTCCGCACGTTTGAACTTGAGCAACAAATTGCCGATCGCGAACATTGCCATGACGGAGAGGAAACTCAACGTATAGACTGCGGCCAGCGATTTGATATCGCCACCAGTCATTATCAGAACCGATACGCAAAGTACAAAAAACACGATCAAAATCACATAGGGCGATTTGGCTCGGTTCTCATGAATGAGAATCTGAGGAAGACAACGATCCAGGGTCATACGTCGCACCAGCCCAGCAACACCCACAAAGCTTGTCAGCGTTGCACCGCTTAGAACCAACACCGCATCCACGCTGATCAGTGACGAGAGCCATTTTCCGCCTGCCACCATGCCCAACTGTGAAAGAAGCGTTGCTTCATAATGCTCTTTGACATCTCCCGTACTGACTAACGCTAATGCCAACATGGCCATTCCGGGATTAAGCACTGTGACCGCCAGCCACATATTGCGAAGGGTCTTGGGAAATACTCCATCGCGTTGCTCTTCAACAAAATTGGCCGAGGATTCGAATCCAGAAATTCCCAACATTGCGGCCGAGAATCCAAAAAACAGGGATGCCCAAAACCCATTTTCCTCGGGAGTGGTCAAATTGGACCAAAGCGTTTCGGTGCCGATGGAAAAAATAGCCACTGCACCAAGGACGAGTAGAAACGCCATTGAGGTTAGATGAAAAAGAAAAATTCCAATCGCGACAAACGACGACTCAGTAATCCCGATGATCGTCAAAATCATGAAGAGGCCAAGCAACGCAATCGTTGCACCCATGATCGGTAGACCGGACCACATCGATTCCAGGTAATGCATTGCCTCATTCGACGAAATCACGGCGGTTGCCATGTAAGACAATATGGTCAAACAGGCTGCAATCGAAGCTCGAAATTTGCTGGTGGTATTGAGCAGGGCGTTGTATGCTCCGCCGTTGAGAGGCATTGCCCCGACGACTTCCGCATAGATCCAACGAAAAAGATACAGTGTTCCTCCAACGAGCAACAGACAAATGGGAGCCCATCGTCCGGCATACCCGATAGCCAATGCGGAAACATACAGACACGACGATGTGATGTCGTTTCCGCAAATCGCGGTGGAGGCGAGTTCGCCCAGTCCCTTAGAATTCGTTTTGTTCATACCGATATCGAATTGGTCGCGAATCGAGTCAGGCCGTCTGCGTTGATTGCTCACGCATTGGCTTGTGGTGGCTCATACGCCCACAACTCCCACTTGATTTGTTAGGAATTGCCGTGAATCACTTCGCTGTAGCTTGGGCGCGAATTCTTGAGATGTCAATGTGTCGTCAATGAAGCGTATGCTCGCGATGGTTTGTTTGATTCTAAGCCAAACGGTATCGCTCGTCGTGTTTGATTGGAATGTAGCTTGGGCACTCTTGCCCGAGAGGTTTAGCCAGTCGTAACTTGGCCGCTCCGTAACTAGGGCACTCCTGCTCGAGTGATTTTTTCGTCGTAACTTACGCGCACTTGCCCGAGATATTGGCTACACTTCGTTGCTCTCGACCGCGCTGCTCTCCACCGACCTTGTGTCGGTGGAAGCGAGTTTGAAAACTAGTTGACGCCCCGACGACCAAACGTTTTTCGAACGAAGTTCACGTTCCGCGAACCTCGTTCGAATAAACCATCGACCGGCCATTTTAGTTTTCAAATCCTGATTCCACCGGCTCAAGGCCGGTGGGAATGGCTCTCTCCAAGGCCCTAGCCAATAGTAAATTTTGGCGACAGAGAATGTTTGAATGGGGTATTAGTTGTAATCTGGCCATTCTGTAGCTTGAACATCCACACTTGCCCGAAAGGTTTTGCCAGTTTTGGCTTGGCGACTCTGTAGCTTGGGCACTCCTGCCCGAGAGGTTTTTCAGTCGTAACTTGTGCGCACTTGCCCGAGGTTTTGGCTACACTTCGTTGCTCTCCACTTCGCTGCTCTCCACCGACCTTGTGTCGGTGAAAGCGAGTTTGAATACTAGGTGCCGCCCCGACGACCAAACGCCTGCCAGTCCGACAGGCAGGGCTGCCTGTGCTACGTGGCTAGGAATTGGGCTCGCGATCTATCACAATGGTAACCGTGAACTTTTCAAAACGGCCAAATTGCTTGGGAGCCTGTTAGATGCAACGTCAATGGATTTGTTTGTTCGCGATCGCAGTTCTGGGAAGCTGCATGATGACCAGGGCGGGAGTCGCACAGGACGCCAAAGAAAACAACCCAGCGAAAGTCGCGGGCTTCCAGGTTGAAAAACTTTACGACGTGCCCCAACAACAGGGCTCGTGGGTCAGCATGACCGTCGACAACCAAGGCCGCTTGATCGCATCCGACCAATACGGTGGCCTTTACCGCATCACCGTCGGCGACAAACTTTCCAAGGTCGAAGACATCCCCGTCAAATCCGGTCGCGCTCACGGCTTGCTCTATGCCTTTGATGCACTATACGTGATGAGCCACGAAGGCGACGGGCAACCCGCCGGACTCTACCGCGTGACCGACACGAACAACGATGACTACTTTGACAAAGTAGAATTAGTACTCCCGATCCAAGGTGGTGGCGAACACGGCCCGCACGCGATCGTGTTGTCACCCGATAAGAAATCGCTTTACATCTGCGCCGGCAATCACACCAAGCTGCCAGAGATAACTGGTTCACGCGTTCCGCAAAACTGGGACGAAGACCAAGTCGTTCCTCGCATGTGGGACGCAAACGGACACGCGGCCGGAATCATGGCTCCTGGCGGATGGGTTTGTCGCGTCAGTCCTGACGGCAAGGAATGTGAACTGATCACGATCGGCTATCGCAACGAGTACGACATCGCTTTCAATCCCAACGGCGAACTGTTCACCTACGACGCCGATATGGAATGGGACATCGGTTTGCCATGGTATCGCCCGACGCGAATTTGTCAGTCGGTGGACGGCGGCGAATTCGGTTGGCGAAGTGGAACCGGTAAATGGCCCGTGTACTACGCGGATAGCTTGCCACCGGTTGTCGATATCGGACCTGCATCGCCGACGGGAATCACGTTTGGAACCGGAGCAAGGTTCCCTTCGAAATACCAAAACGCGTTGTTTGCTGCCGACTGGAGCTACGGTGTGATTTACGCGATCCACATGACTCCCGAAGGTGCGAGTTATCGCGGTGAAAAGGAAGTTTTCGCAACCGCGCCCGGCATGGCCGTAACCGACATGGTCGTCAACCCACAAGACGGTGCGCTTTACTATTTGATTGGCGGACGTCGTTCACGATCAGCTTTGTTCCGTGCGACCTACAACGGCGATGAATCCACAGACCCTGCTCCGTTTCCTGCTTTGACAGAACTGGCGCAACAACGGAAAGCACTGGAGTCGCTGTTGTCGATGAGTGCCGACAACGCGGAACAGATCGTGACCGAAGC
Organism: Pirellulaceae bacterium; assembly: GCA_041399045.1. Taxonomy (GTDB): domain Bacteria; phylum Planctomycetota; class Planctomycetia; order Pirellulales; family Pirellulaceae; genus BJ22. The sequence goes on from JAWKTO010000008.1 coordinate 104,982, forward strand.
TCTGCCGTTTCTGGGCCACGAAGATCGCTTCATTCGTTTCGCGGCTCGCGTCGCGTTGGAGCGAATGCCCGTTGAGACTTGGGGTGAGAAAGCTCTTGCTGTTGAATCGGCACAGGGAAAACTGGAGGCCGCGATGGCCATTGCCCGATGCGGCGATGATCCCATGGCGGAAAAAGCGATTGGGTTGTTGCAAACCTTGCGATGGGAAGATTTGTCGAACAACCAAAAACTGCATTTGCTTCGCGACATCGGTCTGGTCGCCACACGCCATCCAGAGGTCATCAAGCCCTTAATCCCAACTTCAGGTGAACATCTCTTGCAGCTTCTCCCATCGTCCGACCCCCGAATCAATATGGAACTCGCGCGTTTGGCCTGTGGTCTCGACGTCGAGGGAGCCGTTCCAGCGGTGATGTCATTGATGGTCAATAGCGGCTCGCAGGAAGAGCAGATTCACTACGCATTCTGTCTGCGAGTTGCCACCAAAGGTTGGACGCCTGAGCTTCGCGACAAGTACTTCCAGTGGTTCGTCGACGCTGGAAAATTCCGTGGTGGAAATTCATTTGCCAAATTCCTGATGAATGCCAGAAACGAAGCGGTGGAACGATTGCCTGCGGCGGAAAAAGAACGCCTCGCAACGTTGATCAACACACCTCCCGCATCCGTTGCTCCAACGTACGAAGTTGAACAACGCGCGGTAGTTAAAAAATGGGAGATGAGCGACTTTGGCGAGTTTGCCGATGCCGAACTTTCAAATCGCGACCTTGCAAACGGTGCACACATGTTCGCCGTTGGGCAATGTTACAAATGCCATCAACTTTCTGGAAACGGCGGAAGTGTTGGACCCGACCTGACCAACGCAGGACGCCGCTTCGATGCCAACGATTTGTTGGAAACGTTGATCGTGCCCAGCAAAGAAGTTTCGGACCAGTACCGAGGCGACAGTCTTCCAGACGATCGACGGCAAACTGATTTCGGGTCGGATCGCGAACCTCAACGGCAATCAATACATGATTCAAACCGATATGCTGGACCCCGGAAACTTCACGCGAATTCAGGTTGAGGACATCGAAGAAATGCAACCGTCCAAGGTTTCGATGATGCCGACCGGACTGCTGGATACGATGAGCGAAGACGACATCAAGGATTTGCTCGCGTATCTGCGAAGCGTATCTAACTCCAGCGTCGAACAACAATAGTTTCGAGCGACAGTTGCCATGAAAGTTCACTTGGCCATCGATCTGGGCGCTGAGTCCGGACGTGTCATCGCCGTTTGGCTTGATCGCGGAACGGTTCATTACGAAGAGTTGCATCGATTCGGACATCAGGCCGTTTCGTTACCGACGGGTTTGCACTGGAACATCACACGCAGAATCTGGGCGGACATCGTTCTGGGTTTGAAACAGGCTGCCGAGATGGAGCCGCAACCGAAACGCAACAATTACATCTGTGGGAGCCGATACGTGGGGCGTCGATTGGGCGCTGGTCACTGAGCAAGGTGATTTGTTGGGGCTACCACACGCTTATCGCGATCCGCGGAATCCCGGCTACTACGAACAAGCATTAAAAATCACAAGTCGCGAGGAGATCTATCACGCGACGGGGATTCAGTTGATGCCGATCAACAGCTTGTTTTCGGTGTACGCGGCAACTCAGGAAACCCCAGACTTGTTTGCGAAAGCGCATCGATTGCTGTTCATCCCGGATCTGATTCACTTTGGCTTTCCGGAAACATGGTCGTTGAGCAAACCATTGCATCGACGAGTCAAATGCTTGATTGTGTTTCGGGGTCATGGGCATTCGACCTTTTGAATAAGTTGCAAATCTCCACAACGATGTTAGCCGAAGTTTTTCCGGCAGGATCCAAAGTCGGCACACTACTACCTGCGCTCGCGGAAACAACGGGGCTGTCGACAGACGTGGCGGTGATAACACCAGGCTCCCATGACACGGCAAGCGCTGTCGCAGCCGTTCCCTGTGTCGATGCAGACGTTTGCTTCTTGTCCAGCGGCACTTGGTCGTTGCTGGGCTGCGAACTGGATCGTTACGAGACAGGGCCAGAAGCCGCAGCAGCGAACTTCACAAATGAACTGGGAGTGGGTGGGAAAATCCGCTTTTTGAAAAACATCGCCGGACTGTGGCTAGTTCAAGAGTGTCGACGTCACTGGTTATCCCAAGGTGATGAATACGACTATGCCACGCTCACCGAAATGGCGGCGAACAGTCCTTCGTTTCGTACGCTGGTGAATCCCGACTGGGAGGCGTTTCAATCGCCGGGCCGAATGCCTGAGAAGATCGCCGAGTTTGCCCAGCGAACCGCGCAGCCCGTCCCCGATTCCCCTGGTGCGTTTGTACGTTGTGCTCTGGAATCGTTAGCGCTGGCATACGATCGAACGCTTCGTATGCTCGAAACCATCACGAAGAAACATTTCCAAACGATTCATATCGTTGGAGGTGGTTGCAAAAACCAACTCCTCAACCAATTGACGGCAAATTGTACTGCGAGACGCGTGGTGGCGGGACCTTCCGAAGCAACGGCTCTTGGCAACGGACTGGTGCAAGCGATGACCTGCGGCGAAATCGACGATCTCTCCCACCTGCGAAGGGTTGTCCGGGACGGATCGCCAGAATTGCAAATCATCGAGCCGAATCAAACGGTCCCACCAGACGTTTTCGATCGCTTCCATACGCTTTAACATGTAGGGATGGAATCCTCAACAAAAACGACGGTCTTCAAGGCTGTGGGCGTTACCAAGTCCTACCAGATGGGCGAAGTGCGTGTCGATGCACTCAAAGGCGTCGACCTAGAGCTGTTCTCCGGCGAGTTCATCGTTCTGCTTGGGCCGTCCGGGAGCGGCAAGTCCACGTTGCTCAACATTCTGGGGGGACTCGATTCGCCGACGAGTGGACAGGTTTTTTACGGCGATCAGGAACTGACTGCCTGGACCGATGCAGAGCTGACTCGTTATCGCAGGCACCATGTCGGCTTCGTGTTTCAGTTCTACAATTTGATTCCCAGTTTGACCGCAAAAGAAAACGTCGCACTGATCACGGACATTGCCGAAAGTCCGATGCCACCCGTCGAGGCTTTGAAACTGGTCGACCTGGAAAAACGCAAGGATCACTTCCCGGCACAGTTGTCCGGAGGCGAGCAACAACGTGTGGCAATCGCTCGTGCCATCGCAAAACGCCCCGAGGTGTTGCTGTGCGATGAACCGACCGGCGCACTCGACGTCCATACTGGCATTCTTGTTTTGGAAGCAATTGCACGCGTCAATCGCGAACTGGGAACGACCACTGCCGTCATCACTCACAACGCGGTCATTGCTCAAATGGCCGATCGTGTAATTCATCTTTCGGATGGACGCGTCGGAACAATCGAACACAACGCGACCAGAAAATCGCCCAGCGATCTGGAGTGGTAGTGCGATGTGGATGCTCGACCGAAAACTCTTGCGGGATCTATTGCATATTTCGACGCAGGCGATTGCCATTGCTCTGGTAATGGCCGCCGGTGTCGCCATGTTCAACATGTCACTGTGCGCTCTCGAATCGCTCAGCAGTAGTCGCGCCGAGTATTACCGCAAATATCGTTTTGCTGACGTGTTTTCGTCGGCCAAGCGAGTTCCCAAGACAATGGTCTCTCGAATCGAAGCGATCCCCGGCGTTTCATCTATTGCTCCGCGGATTGTCTCGGGCGTTTCATTGGATGTGGCGGGAATGAACGAACCGGCTGCTGGGTTGTTTATTTCGTTGCCGGATTTCCATCGCCCGGCATTGAACGACGTCTATCTGATTTCGGGACGCATGGTCGATCCCGATCAGCCCGATGAAGTTCTGGCGAGCAAATCATTCGTTGAAGCTCACAACCTCAAGTCCGGCGATCATTTTCTGGCAATCATCAATGGCAAACGTCAACGGTTGCAGATCGTCGGTGTCGCCTTGTCTCCCGAATACGTCATTCAAATTCGACCGGGCAGTCTGCTGCCTGATCACAAACGGTTTGGCGTGTTCTGGATGTGCGAACGCCAGATGGCTGCGGCTTTTGATATGGAGGGCGCTTTCAACGACGTTTCATTGGGACTGGAGCGAGGAGCAAACGAAGACGATGTCATCGCCCAACTGGACGAGCTCCTGGAACCGTATGGAAGCGTAGGCGCCTACGGCCGAGACCGGCAGACATCGCACTCCTATATCTCCGATGAGATTCGGCAACTCACGGCAATGGCCTGGGTGGCTCCGACCATTTTTCTGGCGGTTGCCGCGTTTCTTCTCAACGTGGTGATCGCGCGGATCATCGGACTGCAGCGCGAACAAATCGCAGCACTGAAGGCCTTCGGCTATAGCAATGTGGCCGTTGGGTGGCACTACCTGAAAATGGTGTTTGTGATCGCCTCTGTCGGTGCTGTGCTGGGAGTGATTTTCGGATATCTCCTTGGAATCAACCTCACGCGAATGTACGCGGAGATGTATCAGTTTCCGTACTTTCGCGTTCGATTGTCTCCACTGGTTGTGGTCTCGTCGATTTTCATCAGCCTTGCCGCGTCGGCATTTGGTGCGGTTAATTCAGTTCTGAAGGCCGTGCAACTTCCGCCTGCCGAAGCGATGCGTCCCGAACCACCCGCGAAGTTCCGGCCATCGTTTGTCGAACGCGCCGGCATCGGCCGCATTCTTCCGCAGATGGTCCGCATGTTGATTCGCCAACTCGAACGCAAACCGATCAAGGCCATCACAGCGATCATTGGCATTGGCATGGCGGTTGCGATCCTGATGCTTGGCAGTTTTTCATTGGACGCCATTCGCTTCATTATGAATGTTCAGTTTCGCGTCGCTCAACGTCAACAAGTCATGGTCGCGTTGATCGAGGCCAGCGAACCTCAAGTAGTGCATGCCTTTCGTCATCAGCCCGGCGTCACGGCGGTTCAGCCTTTTCGAGCCGTGGCAACGCGAATTGAACACGGTCATCGCTCGCGCCGAATCGGTGTCATGGGATTGGCGCCTCAACCCGACTTGTTTCGACTGCTCGATACACACCAACAGCAGATCAATCTTCCCAGCCACGGACTGGTCATCAACGACAAGCTCGCCGATTTGCTGGAGCTGAAGAAGGGAGACACTGCCACCGTACATGTGCTGGAGGGCAAACGCCCCATCGTCGAACTGGTCGTCTCGGACGTCGTCAGTGAATACGGCGGACTGAATGCTTACATGCACATTGACGAAATCAATCGTTTGACGCACGAAGGCAAAACGTATTCCGGCGCCTTTCTGGCTGTCGATCATGATCAACTGGATGCACTGTACGCGCAGCTCAAGGAAACGCCGCGAGTTGCCAGCGTCACAATCAAAGACGCTGCGCTCAAGGGCTTCGAAGATACGATCGCGGAAAACATTCTGACGATGCGAACGTTCAACATTCTGTTTTCCGTCATCATTGCCTTTGGAGTCGTGTACAACAGCGCACGGATTTCGCTTTCGGAACAAAGTCGTGACCTAGCCACTATGCGTGTGATGGGATTTACGCAGGGTGAGGTCGCCACCATTCTGCTGGGTGAACTGGCCATCCTGACCTTGCTGGCGATCCCCGTGGGTTGGGTGATCGGCTATGGCTTGGCCGCGTTGTTCGTAATGGGACTGGATACAGAAATCTACCGAATCCCTCTGGTGATTGACCGGTCAACCTACGTTGCAGCGGCGATAGTCGTGATGGTTGCCGCATTTCTTTCCGCATTGATTGTTCAGCGTCAAATACGGAAACTGGATCTGATTGGCGTTTTGAAAACGAAGGAGTAGATTGTGAAACGAATTGGGCGATGGTTGTTGTGGGGTGGGCTGCTGGCTGTTGTTGCCTCTGCCCTCTACCTGGCGTTGCAGCCACAACCGATCGAAGTCGAAACGGCGAAGGTTTCGCGCGCACCGATGGAGGTCGCTATCGAAGAAGATGGCATGACGCGCATCAAGGATCGTTATGTCGTTTCCTCCAACGTCGGCGGCAGTCTGTTGCGAATCGAGTTGCGACCTGGCGATGAAATCAAACAAGGCCAAACGTTACTAGCTACACTTCAGCCCAGCGATCCCTCGATGCTGGACGCCCGGCAACTTTCGCAAGCACAGGCGACCGTCGATGCAGCGCGCGTAGCTGTGGAACGCGCCGAAGCCCGCAAGGGCCAGGCCAAGGCCGCTGCAGATCTGGCCGAAGCTCAATTCGGCCGCACCAAAAAACTGTTTGATGCCAACTCGATTCCGCGCGAGGAGTACGACGTCGCGGTGGCCGCCCACCGAGCTCGGCAGGAAGAAATGCGTGTGGCGAATTTTGAAACAAAGATTGCCGAGTTTGAACTCAAACAAGCCGAGGCGGCTTTGGAGCATTTCACTTCAGACGAACAACAGAATGACAATCGTATACAAATCCGTTCACCGATCGATGGTCGCGTCTTGCGCGTGCTTCAGGAAAGTGCTACGGTTTTGATGCCAGGCACTCCGCTACTGGAGGTCGGCAACCCCGAAGATTTGGAGGTCGTCATCGACGTTCTGTCGAGCGACGCGGTTCGTATCACTCCGGGCGATCGCGTTGAACTGCTGCAATGGGGCGGTGACTCGCCCATTTTGGCAACCGTTCGGGTGGTTGAGCCCGCTGCGTTTACAAAAATCAGTGCGCTGGGTGTGGAAGAACAACGCGTGAACGTCATCGCGGATTTTGAATCAAGCGATGATGTCGTTTCGAGACTCGGCGATGCCTATCGCGTCGAGGCACGGATCATTGTCTGGCATGCTGATGACGTTCTGACGGTCCCAACCAGTGCCTTGTTTCGCGAAGATGGTCGGTGGATGTCTTTTCGCAACGTCGAGGGGCATGCCCAGAAAGTCGAACTGAAAATTGGCAAACGAAATGCGGTTACAACGGAAATCGTGGAGGGCCTGCAGGTTGATGATGAGGTCATTATTTATCCCAGCGATATGATTCACGATGGATCGGACCTGAGCCTGAAGCAGTAAATCTGAATTTGATGCCTGAAAATCGACGGACACGAAACACACGGTGAGAAAGAATGTCAGCTCGAAACCAGATTGTGAAAACGGGCTGACGTGATGATGAGTACATTAAAACCGAAAGAATGTTATCAGGCACTGATTAATCGCGACGCCGAGTTCGATGGCGTCGTCTATTTTGGGATTCGAACGACAGGGATTTTTTGTCGCCCCGTTTGTTCGGCTCGCCATCCCCGTTTTGAAAATTGCGAGTTCTTTCCGTCGGCGGAGGAAGCACTACTCGCCGGATACCGACCGTGCAAACGTTGTCGCCCTGTTAACTTGCCGGGCGAAGCGGACCCTGTTGTCAAACAATTGATCGACGCTGTAGAAGAAAATCCGGAACGACGTTGGTCCGATTCGGATTTCCGCGAACTGGGAATCGACTCGTCAACCGTTCGGCGAAAATTCAAAAAGCGATTTGGGATGACGTTTGTTTCCTATGCGAGAGCAAGGCGTATGGGACTGGCCATCGGTGAGATTCGTTCGGGGAAAAATGTCCTTCAGGCACAATTGCATTCTGGTTTTGAGTCATCCAGTGGATTCCGTGACGCGTTCACACGAATCATGGGCTCAACACCTTCGTCCAATAGTGTCAGCCACCTGATATCCCGCGTCATCGACACACGACTGGGACCTATGCTGGCCATTGCCGATGACACTCACCTGTTGCTATTGGAATTCACCAACCGTCGAGGACTCGAACGTGAGATCGAACGATTGGGCATGAAAACACGCTCTCAGGTTTTGCCTGGCACTAATCCCATCCTTGAATCGATAGGTGTTGATTTAAAAACTACTTTTCGGCAAATTCACTGACGTTCAAAACACCCTATCGCTTGGTAGGCACACCGTTTCAGCAATCGGTTTGCGCGAGTTGGTCCGAATCAAACCTGGCGAAACGCGAAGTTACTCCGAACAAGCTGTCGCGATTGGCAACCCTTCGGCAGTGAGGGCTGTCGCGCGAGCAAACGGGGCGAATCAACTGGCGATTCTCGTTCCCTGTCATCGCGTGATCGGCGCCGATGGTCACCTTACCGGTTACGCCGGCGGCCTCGCCCGAAAACAATGGCTACTCGATCACGAATCCCAGGCAGGCTAACGGACAAGGGGGTCGGGAGTCTTTTTTATCTCTGTCGAAGCGTTCGGACTTTGCGAAAATGTGTACAACATCGAAATCGTCGTTGCTGGAAACCAAAAGAGACTTCCGCCCCACAACCGACCCCATTACACTCAATTGGACATCGAGAAACAGAGGTTGTGATGAATTCAATTTTGTCGAATTGCCTGGCAATAATCGCGTTGGCGTTCATGACGGGTTGCGTTCAAGAGAACACGATGACAAACAACCGTAATGAGCGATTTGAGTCTAGAAATAAACTGGTTGCCAGTTATCCCGACGTCGTACGCTGGGAAGGAAGCTACCTTGCCTGTCGCGTTACCGATCAGGAATCGCTTGAAATTTTTAAGATGAACAATCATCTAATTTCAAGACTGTGGCTTGATTTGTCACAAGTGAATGTCCCTGAGGAATTAAAAGACTCGAGTTGCCATACACTCACACTTTACTATAAAGGTGAGCCGAAAATAATTGACAGCCAGCTCGACAAATTGCCAGTCGATACACTTATTAGCCTGCGTATGGCCCGTGACTTGCGGGTCTCCGAAACAGGGTTTCAACATGTATTGAAGTGCAAGGAGTTAAGGAAAATTAGTTTCCGCGTTACCGATGTTGATTCTCTATTTGAGCGGATTGTCGAAGCACTACCGTATGTTCACAGTCTTCAGACGAATATCCCGTTTTCATCCGCGGATATTCCCACCTTCGAAAAATCAAAATCGTTGGCAGAAGTTCTAGTCAGCGGATCTCAACTAGAGTGGAGAAGTGAGAATTATGACACGCTGGTGCGTGAGTACCAGCAGCGGATATCGGACGGACTCTTAGATTTCAAATAAAGGGGGACAGGGGTCGGGAGTCTTTTTTATCCCCGTCGAAACGTTTGGGTGTTTGAAAAAATTTGTGCAGCTTCGAAATCGTCGTTGCTGGAAACCAAAAGAGACTCCCGACCCCCTTTGACCATCTGCACGAGCTGATCCATTCGTTTCTTCAACATGCTGGAGAATGCTATCGTGGCCCTTAAAACGTAACTTCGTTTTAAGTAAATCGAATTCTTTGGTTGACGACGCTCCTCTGGTTGATTGAAATAGAATCTCTCGCAATTTCCATTGAGGATTCCTATGCCAAAACTAAATCAAATTATCGCGATCCAAGCCAGCAAAAAATCAACTGCAAAAGAAACGCTGACGGACATCTATCAACAAGTACAAAAACCTGACTTGTTAACTGGCATTTCTCGTAGCTACAAGCCCAAGGATGAACTTGGGGAAGAGCTCCCAGCGGAAACCAAGCTGATTCAACTTAATGTGAATGCAGCTATTGAACGTGCTGAAAAAGCACTCGTTGAGATGTTTGACGTTGTCGCGACACAGGACTGGGCAAATTGTGAAGCAAAAAGCGACATCGTTGTTGACAACCAAACAATCGTCGCGCAGGTTCCCGTAACTCATTTGCTCTTCCTGGAAAAACAATTAGTAGACCTGCATACTTTCGTTAGCAAGTTGCCCGTGTTGGATCCAGCAGAGCGATGGAACTACGACTCGTCACAAGATTGTTTTGCTGCAGATCCGTTTCAATCGCTGCGGACAAAAAAGGTTCCTAAAACGCATATCAAATACGAAGCAACGAAAGAGCATCCCGCTCAGGTTGAAATGTATATGGAGGATGTGACCGTCGGAACCTGGACCACCGTCAAATATAGCGGCGCAATCCCAGCTGCTCGACGAAATTCAATGCTGGAACGGGTAACTGCGTTACAAGACGCCGTAAAGTCCGCTAGAGAAAACGCGAACAGCTTGGAAGTGGAACGGAAGAAAATCGGACAAGTGATTTTGGATTTTGTCTTCCGCGACAGCCGCAACGGGTAAATAATAAAGGAGAAGTACAGACTCAGGCTCAGATTCAGATTGATAAGTCCGAAAGTGCAGGTGCAAACCCTGCCGCCATCACTTCCAGTGCAGGCAGTTGTTGAGTTTACAAGCTCTTCATTCAGCCTCCTGTTTACTTTTGATGGCGTAGCCCAACTAGCAGAGGCAGGACAAAAGACTGAGGTTATTACTTCAAGTTGAGTATTCGTGCTGATCGCCAGGTCAAGGGTCCAGTTTAGTGCCGTTTGGTGCGGGTTCAATTCCCGCCGCCTGCTCTCCGAAGTACCTTTTTAGCAGGCGTAGCTTAATCGTAGAGCGAAAGGGCTTAAAGAATAAGGACTGGACTTAAACGGAAACCACTGGCGTGCACACACCAGCACAAAATTGCCCTCGTCGATGGGTACTCGGCGGGGGCTTCTTTTTTTGCACGAATTCTCCGCACAAGCGTTACACGCTGCATTTTCAGTCCGACTTTTCTAACCTTCATTCCCTCGCCGATTCGCACGCCTTGCGTTGCAACCTAACCTTTCGGAACCATTGGCGGCTCGAATTCGCGTGCCTCTCACGAAACGCAGCGAGGCCGATCTTTTTTGCAACCCGTCGGAAACAACATGGAACTCTTGCAGCCGAAACCAACGAAACGCATCGTCGAGTTGGACGCGCTGCGCGCGTTGGCGGCAATCAACCTCATGTTGTTTCATTTCACGCACGTTTACAGCGTGAAATACGGTTACACTTCTGACCTTGGCTTCGAATTCCCCTTTGGGAAATACGGCGTCCAACTGTTCTTCATGCTCAGCGGCTTCGTCAATGCGATGACGCTGCTCAAAAAACGTGACACTAAAGGCTTTCTCGCAAATCGCGCGGTCAGAATCTTGCCCATTTACTTCGTTGTCGTCGGCATCAACCTGGTTCTATTGTGGGTTGCGCCGATCAACCAACACACCAGTGCCGACACCGCAACGATTCTTGCAAACCTGACGTTGGTCCCCAACCTGCTGGGCTATCCTTGTCTTGAGCCCGCGACATGGACGTTGCAGGTGGAAGTCTTGTTTTACGCCATCCTGGCAACGGTATTTTTGTCGGGTGGGCCCAAACACAATCGACGTGTCTGGCTTTGTTATTTATTGCTTTGCCTCGTGGGATGTCGACTGATTCCTGCTGGAGAGGTCGGCACACCGTTTACGTTCGCCCAGACTGTCCGCGAGTTGTTGTTACTGGAATACATGCCTCTGTTCATCATCGGCATGTTTCTGGAGCATTTGCGATTTCAAAATGGAAAACTCTTACCGACGCTCATTGGCATCGTTTTGGCCGCGACGGTCTTTCACCTTACTGATATCCACGGCCACAATCCGGCAGCAACGGTCTTGCTCACAGGCATTTTGGCAATGGCCGCCTATGGTCGCTTGCCCATCCTCAGAATTCGTCCATTGGTTTTCATCAGTACGATTTCGTACTCGTTGTATTTGCTGCATGACAATCTTGGTTCGGTGATCATCTATCACCTGAATCAAAACGGCGTTCCGCCGATCGTTTGTTTTATCGTGATTATTCCCCTTGTCGTTCTGTTGTCCTGGCTTTCAACGAGATTACTTGAGCGACCACTGTCACAGATTGTGCGACGCATTTTGCGTCTCCCAACGTCGGCGAAACCAGCATTCGTTTCAACTTCAACTGCACCAGAGGCACTCCGTTGATTTACACCGATTCAGCACCACTCACATTTCACGTTCATCGCACGTTTGATGATGCGTCTCATTTGCGGGGTCGCTGGGACGATCTGGCGCGCGAACATTTCATGCTGCAGTGGAGTTGGCTGGAAAATTGGTGGCAGAACTTTTCCGCCGGGCCCTATGGCCACACCCGACGAAAACTGGTTTTGGTTTCAGCAACCGCACCAGACGGTCAAACTGTGGGTATTGCACCAATGTATCGAGAGAGCAGCCTGACGGGACGCTCCTTGCGATTCGCAGGTGACGGCTCTGCATGCACTGACTACGTACGATTCATCACTGACCCAGAATGGGCAGATGCGTTCTATCAAGGCGTTGGAAAATGGCTCGCCGGTCGAGAATTTCGCTTGGAATTTGGCGCCGTCGATTGGATAGAGGTCGATGGACACACAGACAGTGAGCACGGATGGCTCGTCTTGTGGAACACACTGGTTTCTAATGGTTGGCGTCGACAGACACGCTCCATCGAAGGCGCATGGCACTCGGTTTTGCCAAACAGCTGGCAAGAGTATTACGCCAACCTATCAAAATCTCGCAAACGGAAAGTCAAAAAGGCCGAACGCCTTCGCGCCTCCGGACAAGTCGAATTCAACCTGCTCTCGACGCCAGCCGAGATTGAAAGCGAATGGCCTGTCTTCGTCGATTTGCATCAACGCCGTCGCCAATCCCTTGGACAAAGCGGCTGTTTTGTGAATCCTCGATTCGAGTCGTTCCTGAAAAACACGATGCTCGACTTCTCGCGAGACGGTCAGGCACATTTTGCAAGACTGTCAGAAAATAACACTGCAATCGGCTACCTGTTGCTGTTCGAAAACCGCGGCACGATCTCGATGTATCAAAGTGGCTTCGATCCTGACGCCGAGTCAACGGAACCAGGCCACCTGATCAATACGTTTACTGCCCGATATGCAATCGAGCAACAATTGAAACGCTATGACTTCTTGCGCGGGGACGAAGGTTACAAATCTGGATGGAACGCTGAAAACACTCCGTTGTTTCGAACTCGTTGCACGTCTCCCCAACTTGCGTCTCGCGTCAAAAACTCCATCTGGAATGCAGGGCGAACGCTGAAGAACTGGAATCTGGCACGCACCTCAAACCAATCTCCAAGTCAATGATTACTCTCGAAGCTGAATTCATCGATCATCGAAAAATCGACTCGGCATTCCTAGCTGAATGGGAAGGGCTTTGGTTGAACAGTCAATCCCATTCGCTCAACAGCCAGGCGGCGATGGTGTCGCTGACGATTGAGCACGACTGGAAACACTCCGATTGCAAGCTCGTTGTCGTCCGGGACTTTGAAAGTCGACTGGTTGCACTGTTGCCGATTGCACTGGATCGCGATCGATTCCTGGGCCTTCGAGCCCGAACCTTGGGCAACCCGCGTTCTCCGGCTTCCCAAATGCTATTGAGCAACGACGTTGACGCCGAGCACGTGTGGCAAGCAGTCATCAAAACGCTGAGTCGGTCGCAAGTGCAACTGTTTGACTTCGACTGGTGCAATCTTAACTCCCCCCACGTCAAATCGTTGATTCAGTGTTGTGATCAAAGCCAACTGGTTTATCACCAAAAATCACGATTTCAGGTCGCGACCATTCAATTGCCGAATTCGGCTGAATCCCTTGAATCCAGCCTTTCCAAGAATTTCCGGAAGAAACTGCGTGGCTGGTCTCGTCGATTGGCGTGCGACGGTGAACTGTCACTTCGCATGTACGACCACCGCGATCACGGGACCGAGTATTTGCGTGGACTCAGTGAGATGAATGAAATCGAAGCCTCTAGCTGGAAAGCGGATGCAGGAACGGCAATCAGCACTGGCTGCAACGACTACGAGTATTGGCAACGCTGGATGCAGATTGCACGTGACGCAAAATGCCTTCGACTGTGGGTACTCTACTCAGGCTACCGGCCCATCGCCTTCGACATGGGAGCTCAGGTTGGCCAAACCTATTCATCGCACAAAATCTCGTATCTCAACGATCTGCGTGAGTTTGCTCCGGGGCATGTTCGTGATCATCTGGTTTTTCAAAAAATGATCGAAGAGAAACAAATTCACTCCATCGACACGATCGGCCCTGCGACGGAATCGACATTGCGATGGCCTCACCAGAATCGAAACGTTGGTCGAATACAGGTTGCCGTGGGTAGCTGGGCTTCGCGCTCCGTGGTCAATGCTTATGCGGGCCTGAGTCAGCTCAAAGCGTTTTTTCAGAACCATTCGTTCGGCGGATAGATCGATGCTGCAGTCAAGTCCTTATTCAATTGCCCACGACGTTAGCCTTCCACCAGGCTATTCGTTCGCCCCCAATTGGCCGGCAAACGAAAACGATTTACCGTCCAATCAACTTTCCTTTGAAGAATGGACGACACGGGAACAGCTTGAGGCTAATACTGTTGCCTGGTCGCGGCTCGCGGAAATGGCCGTCGAGCCGAACCCGTTCTATGAATTCGCAGCCATGGAATCGGCTTGGAAACACTTGCGCACAGATGAATCCGTATCGATCATAGCGATCTGGTCTCCGCCCCGTGTCAATGCGCAAGGGGACCGTGTCTTGTGTGGTGTATTTCCCATTCGAAAATCAAATCGTTACCAGGGGCTGCCGATCAAGACGATTGAACTTTGGCGCCACGAACAATGTTTTCTGACCAACCCTTTGATCCGCAGAGATTCTGTTGACGAAGTCTGGCAGTTCTTTCTCAATTCGGTGGTCGCAAAGTTGAAGGCCGGATTCATTTCACTCCCGATGATTGCTGCTGATGGCATTTCGCATCAGCGGCTTGTTAATCTTCTTGATTCAAGTCACCAAGAGCACCTTATTCGGCGAACGTATTATCGTGCGATGCTGAACAGGGATTTCGATGGGGAATCCTATCTGGCCAATCAGATCTCCAAGAAAGCTCGCAGTGAAACTCGCCGCCTTCGCAACAAGCTGAGCGAACAACATACAATTGACTGGGAGTACTTCAACGACGGTAAGGATCTGGAGGCCTGGATCGACGAATTCTTACTGCTGGAAAAGGCCGGTTGGAAGGGCGAACAGTCAACGGCACTAGGTTGTCATCACCAAACAACAGACTTTTTTCGCAGCTGGCTGTTGCAATTGGCAATCAACGGACAACTCCAGCGGCTTTCCGTTCGCTGCAATGGCCGGATGATTGCTGGCAAAGTCAATATCGTCTCGGGACTCTCGTCATTCGCGTACAAGATCGCTTATGCGCCGGAGTTCCACACGTTCTCACCGGGCCGTCTGCTGGAGATTGAGAACATCTTACGTTTCCATGAAACAGATTTATTAGCAATGGACTCCTGTGCAGACCCCAACCATCCGATGATCGATCATCTTTGGTCCGGTCGTAAGCCCATTCATTCGGTGTTGATTGCAACCAATCGACGCTTCGCAAAACTGGCGCTCGCTGCGTACCCGTTAATGCGCTGGTGCAAACGCAGCTTGAGCCGCGATTCAAAATAAAATACAAATTCGAAAAGGAACCAACTGATGATCGTAAAATCTCAAACGTTAACCCAACCCTTGCAACATCTGAACGAAGGTGACTTTGCGGAAAACTTTAATCGCCGCCCCTTCACGATTGAACATTCGTTAAGCGATCATCCACTGTTTGAGCTGGATTCCCTGTTGCAATTATCAAAAGATCTCCCCGAAAATCAGGTGGAATACAACGCTGGCAATTTGCCAGTCAACCAGGATCCCACGAAGACGCCTCGAAACGGACTTTCAATTCAAGAAACCATTCAACGCATCTCGGAAAACAAGAGTTGGTTGGTTTTGAAAAACGTCGAACACAACTCAGCCTATCGTGAAGTTCTCGATGCTTGCCTCGACCAGATGCAACCCATTGTCGATCGCGTTGCCCCAGGCATGTGTTGCCGTCAGGGATTCATCTTCATCACTTCGCCCCACAGCATTACGCCATATCACATCGATCCCGAGAACAACTTCCTGTTACAGATCCGCGGATTGAAGCACGTCAAAATGTTTCTGCCTGACGATCGCGATGTTTTGCCAGAAACAACAATTGAAGCGTTCTTCAACGGCGCCCACCGAAATCTCACGATCAGCGACGATCACCGCGAGCGAGGATTCAGCTTTGATTTGAATCCCGGGGACGGTTTGCACTTTCCGGTCGTTGCACCACATTGGGTTCAAAATGGACCGGAAGTGTCCGTTTCATTCAGCATCACGTTTCAAACGGACGACTCACGGCGCATTCAGTCGCTACATCGCTTGAACTCTAAAATTCGGAAGTTCGGCATCAAACCTGCAAACGTGGGAACATCTCCATGGCGCGACCGACTCAAATTCGGCTTCTGCCAATTGGGACGAATTCTCAAACGATCGAACCCTGAATAGCGTCGCCATTTCCGCACGCAACGTCAAATCACACCTGCTAAAATGAACCGCAGTATTCTTGACCGAATCTGCGGTTTTTTTGTTGGAACATCCAGTCCAATATTTGCCATTCGGATTCGTCGTTGTTAGTCGATCGAACGCGCAGGTGTGAATGTGTTCGCTGCAGGAAAAAGATTTTGTTTGACTCCAGTCGTCGCGATCTTGGTTGCGCAATTGTGCCAATCGATTTCGGCGCAGGATTTTGCTGTGACGATTCGTTCGGAGCCGCTTGCGGGCTTCAAATCGCTGCCAGCGACACCCAATTCCGTACCGATTTCGCCTGCGGTGGCGGAACTGGGCAAGAAACTATTTTTCGATCCCATTCTGTCCGAAAATAACACGATTTCCTGTAGCAGTTGCCACAAACCCGAATCGAACTTTGCGACTCATGACCCAGTTGCCGTCGGCATCGACGATCGCAAGGGCAAACGCAACTCTCCCACATTACTCAACCGCGCCTATGGCACATCTCAGTTTTGGGATGGTCGCGCTGAGTCGCTTGAGGCACAGGCGCTTCAACCGATCGAAAACGTTGACGAAATGGGCTCAACGGTCGATGCAGCTCTTGAACGAATCTCCACGCACGCAGACTACCCAGCCTTGTTTCGCGAGGCCTTCGAGGACGATGACAACCCCGTCAACAGGCAAAATCTGGCAAGATCATTAGCAACGTTTCAGCGCACGTTGTTGATTGGTAATTCACAGGTGGATCGGTTTCGCGGCGGTGAATACGAAGCTCTTTCGGCCGATGCGCGCAGTGGCATGTGGTTGTTTGAAAGCCGTGCGAACTGCTGGCGATGTCACAGCGGTGAAAATTTCAGCGACGAAAAATTTCACAACACGGGCGTCGGTCACGGTATCGCGTCTCGAGACAACGGTCGCTTCGACGCCACCAGCCTGGAAGACGATCGTTTTCGCTACAAGACACCGACGCTTCGCGGCGTCGCATTGACGGCGCCCTACATGCACGACGGAAGTGTTGCGTCGCTGGAGGATGTTGTGAAATATTACAGCCAAGGTGGCAATACCGATGACCCAAACCTTGACCCCGATATCAAACCGCTAAATCTGACAGAAAAAGAAATCAAACAACTCGTCGCCTTTCTCAAGGCGCTGTCGGAATAGATAAACGAAGGGAAAATGATGGTGCGTCTTTTGCTTTTGATTTTGGCAATTGGATTTTCGGCGACGGGATTCGCCCAAACGGTCGAACGCCCCAACTTTATCTTTCTGCTCGCCGATGACCAACGTGTCGACACGATCGCCGCATGGGGCAATTCCGAAATTCAAACGCCAAACCTGGACACGCTGGTCCAGCGTGGGCTGAGCTTTCGCGCGAACTACAATCTGGGTGGCTCGAATGGCGCGGTATGCATCGCAAGTCGCGCGATGATCTATTCGGGGCGAGCTTGGGTCCACTCTCCTGACAACATCGAGGGTGTGACGACATTTCCTGAACGTTTGCGTTCCGCCGGATACCATACGTTTCACACCGGCAAGTGGCACAATGGCCAAGAATCACTCGCGCGATCGTATTCATCAGGAGAAAACGTCTTTCTGGGAGGTATGTGCGATCACACTCAAGTGAAGACCCATTCGTTACGCGATGGCAACATTGAGCTCAACGCGACCAACGAAACGTTTTCCAGCCAACTGTTTGCCGATGCAGCAATCGCGTTTCTGGAAACGCGTCCGTCCGATCAGCCATTTCTACTGAGTGTCTGCTTCACCGCACCACACGATCCACGGCAACCACCCCTGCCCTACCGCGAGCCGTACTATGCTTCATTGCCATCGCTGCCGAACAACTTTCTCCCGCAGCATCCGTTCGATAATGGGCAGTTAGTTTTGCGCGATGAAGTTTTGACTGCCTGGCCACGAAAGCCCGAAGTGATCCAACAACAACTAGCGGAATACTACGGCATGGTCACGCACATGGACGAACAGATCGGGCGAATTCTTGAGAGCCTGGCCAAATCAGGCTCCGCCGACAATACCTATATCATCTACGCCGCAGATCACGGACTGGCACTTGGCAGTCACGGCTTGCTGGGCAAACAAAGCCTTTACGAACACTCCAGCCGCAGTCCGCTGATTGTTGTCGGACCTGGCATTTCCGCCGACCAGACAACAACGGCGAAAACTTATTTGCTTGACATCGGTGCAACTCTATTAGATTTGGCCGGCGTCGATGCGTTGCCGGAAATCGATGGAAAGAGTTTTCGGTCCGTGCTTGAAAACCCCCAAGCCGAATTTCGAACATCAATCGGCCTTGCCTACACTCGGCAGATGCGAGCGTTCCGCGATGGTGATTGGAAACTAATTGTCTATCCGCCGATCAACCATGTTCAACTTTTTAATTTGAAAGATGACCCCGACGAAAAAAACGACCTTGCAGGACTTCCCGAACATGTCGATCGACTGCAGAAACTCAAAAGCTCATTGGAACACTGGCAGCAATCGTACGACGACATCTGTCCCCTGACCGTGGAAAACCCCAAGCCAAAACAAATTGACTTAACTGGAAAAGAACGTAAACCCGATCAGTGGCAGCCCGAGTGGATTGTCGAAAAATACTTTGGCGATGACTGATTTTGAGATCGCATCGACTGCAGAACGAGCTGTCGCTTCATGACACAAACGACCGAAAGGGCTAAGATGTGCAATGTGTCCGGATTTGCCGGGATGAATTGCGTTACATCGAATCGACCTGAGTTTGCTGCGAATGACAAAGAAACCTGCCCCTGGGCTCAAAGAACAAGTGGAGATGCAGGGCATCATGCTTTCGTTGTGCCAACCTCATGAGATTTCAGGCGAATGGATTGGCCAATCCGAAGTGCTGAAACAGATTCTTGCCTGTTGGCTGGTCATCAACGAAAAAGACCTGCCGCTGACACCTCGCATCGTGGGTGTACCGGGAATTGGAAAGACGGCCGTGGCAACGGCGGCAGCCAAGGCCCGCCAGCAAGATCTATACATTTATCAATGCACTGCCGACACGCGGCCCGAAGACTTACTCGTCACTCCGGTCCTCGCCGACAATGGACGAATCGCCTATCATGCGTCGCCTCTGGTGACAGCGATGATTCGCGGCGGCGTCTGCATCCTCGACGAAGGTAACCGGATGAACGAAAAATCCTGGGCGTCGCTGGCGCCGTTACTTGACCATCGTCGCTATGTCGAATCGATTGTCGCCGGTGTTTCGATTCCGGCACATCCGGATTTTCGCTGTGCGGTGACAATGAACCAGGACGAGTCGACATTTGAAATCCCCGACTACATCCTCAGCCGATTGCAACCGACGCTGAATCTTGGTTTCCCCGATGCCGAAGAAGAGATTGCGATCCTGAACTACCACCTGCCATTTTGCTCGGCCGAAATGTTGCAAATGACGGTCGAGTTTTTGCAGAAGTCGCACACGTTGAAGCTGGATTTCTCGACACGAGACGGAATCAACCTGTTGCGGTATGCCATGAAACGCATCGCGCAAGAAAAGGATCACCCACTGGCAACCGATGCTGTTTGGCGCGAGGCATTGGAGCAGTGTCTGGGCAACGAAGCACTCGATCTGGATCGCATGGCTCAATCGCGCAGTCAGTCGCTGGGCGGGCAGTCGCTCCCTATGGGCTTTGCGGACTTCTTTTTCCAGCAGGGCGACATGCTACGCCCGCACGAAGACGATGACGACATTGACTTTGACGATGATGAATTTGATGAAGACGACTTCGATGACGGCCTTGACCGATTCGAAGATGATGATGATGAAGGCGATGGAAAATCGGATAACCCCGAATCACCTTTTTGACTTTCTGATTGGCAACACAGCGATCTCTTGGCCGGAGTCCGGAGCCTAATGATACCGAACGAAGTTTTGCAGATTGGCCCACGTGTCACGGCTTTGCCTGTGCTGCATGGTAGTGGCGATTTTGCTTGGGAGATCCGTCGCAGACTTCTACGCAATTTGCCCGACTGCCTTGCCGTTCCGCTCCCGCCATCGTTTCAACAACTGGTGGAGTCGGCGGTTGTCGATCTTCCCCAGCCAGCAATCGTTGTTCAAAAATCCATGTTCTCCGACGCGACGGCATGGTCCAATGACGATGGCGAGTCAGGCCCCCCTGATGCAGAGGGAAGCGTCACCTTTGTCCCAATTGATCCCTGTCAACCAGTGATCGCCGCCATTCGAGTCGCGTTGGAAGAACACATTCCGATTCGCTTCATTGATCTCGAAACCAACTCATTCGACCCGATCACGCGAAATCTGCCTGACCCCTACGCGCTCAAACAAGTTTCCCTTGAGCAATATTCGGCCGCCGTTTGCCCGTTCCTGAACGGCAGTGACAATGAGCAATGGCGAGATCGAATGCGCCACATGGCTCATCGTTTGAAAGAATTGTCGCTGGACTTTACGAACATCGCTTTTGTCACCAGCATCCTCGACTGGCCCTACGTGCGGCAATCGTTTCAGGAAGCCAAGCTGGAGCTGCCGGAAAACGAACAGGTTGCTGCACCCAAAGTCTTTTCACTCAACCCGCAATCGCTGTATTTCTTTTGGAGAAATTCCGTTCATTACTGGACAGTACGAGCGGGCCAGAGCCAACCTGGACGACGATTCGAAACTCTCCGTCGATGGCGTCAAACAGCTTCTGGTTACCGCGCGGCGGCGTTACGTCGCTGAGTACAAGAACCGTGCGAGAAAGATCCCGCCCAAATGCTCAGTCAGATTCTGCAGTACACGCGGAATCTGACGCTGATGGATCATTACTTCACACCGCAACTCGTCACGATCGTCACGGCGGCCAAACAAATCGCTGGCGACGGCTATGCGATTCATGTTCTGGAAACCGCCAAGGACTATGGTTTTCCGCTTATGGAAAAACATGATGAAGCTCAATTGGGGATCAATCAGTTTTATTCCGATTCGTTTGGCATCTGTGAAGCGACAAGTCGTTTGCCCGGCCCCCCTGTTTCCTGGTCGAACCTGGAACTTATCCCGCGCCCGTCGCGTGACGACCAACAGAAATGGAAACAGCAGTGGAACCCGTACTCGCAGTGCAGTTGGCCACCGGAAGACGAAAAGATCGAGGGCTTCCGCCAAACGATCTTTGATCGCGCGATGGAAGTCATGGGCGCCGATTTGGCACGCACGGAAAAATTCACGTCCAGTATCAAGGACGGAATTGACATCCGCGATACACTTCGCAACTGGCACACGGGTGACATTTACGTCAAAGTTGTTCCGCCGAATCGAGGAAATCTGGATGCCGCGGTGATCCTGTTTGATTCGCCGGCGGACCCTCGTGACTATCCTTGGCGAACAACCTGGTTCGCGGAGCACAAGGAAGAATCAACGCTGGCTTTCTATGCCACGAACTTCGAGGACGAACCGGTTGGCCCTGGAATCTGTTTGGCGAACTACGGCGGCGCGATGTTCATCTATCCGCCTGTTGCGATTCCCGATATCTGGAACGACGAGCGATTGGATTTTGCGGAGACATTGGAGGAACGATTGCTGGGTGCTGCCTGCCTGCACAGCCAATGTCGTCAAATCGCGTTGGTCAGTCCTGGCCCACCGGGCATGGCTTGGCGCCGATTGGCGAAACACTTTGGCAAGACGTGGGTACACCTGCCCCTTTCCCGGTTTAGTGATTCCACGATACAGCAACTGCGTATGGTCCACGTTTTGAATGGCAAAGACGTCCGCAGCTACGCCGCCCAATTCATCCGCCGCGTGTAAACGGGGTCGGGAGTGGGTCGGGAGTCTTTTTTCGTTCGTGTGAATTGCCTAACTCGGCAGCAAAAACGATGTTAGTGCGTTGCTGTTCGGTGTTTGGCAAAAACCCGACCCCGTTTCGCTTTACCTTTTCGCTTTACGGGAAGATGCCCATGTCGGTGTAGCAGAGGGCGATTTTGTCGATGGCGTCGATGAATGAAGCCGTGCGCAAATCGGCCTTGCCATCATGGCGTTTGCTGATCTCGCGAATCTCGTTGTAGGTTTCACTCATGGTTTCTTCCAACCCGGAATAGACTAGGTCTTTCTCGTCGGCGCCATGCGAAAGTGCTCGCATCATTTCTTCCGTGAAGTGCTTGTCAGTCGCACCTTCAATCGCCTCCAACAAACCTCGAAACGCGCGCTCTTCGAAACGCTTTTCCATTCGTCCAAAGCGCACATGCGAGAGATTCTTCAGCCATTCGAAATACGAAACCGTCACGCCCCCCGCATTCAAAAACGCATCGGGTACGACCAGCACGCCACGTCGAAACAGACGATCACTCGCCTCGGCCGTGATCGGACCGTTGGCTCCCTCTCCGACGACCTTGGCTTGAATGCGATCCACATTGTCCTCGTGAATCACACTTTCCAAAGCCGCTGGAATCAGAATGTCACAAGGAAATTCTAAACCTGCTGTATTGTCGGCAGTTCCTGTCGTGCCTGGAAAATCAAGGATAAATTTCTTGTCAATTCGGTACTGCATCAACGCTTCGAGATCGATCCCTGATTCGCTGTAGATCGAACCCTCGCGCTCAACGACTCCAACGAGCGTCGCGCCACCTTCACACATGAACTTCGCTGCATGGTATCCAACGTTGCCCAATCCCTGGACGACAAACCGCTTGCCTTCGATTCCCGGCGCCAAACCCAACCGAGCCATGTCATCCTTGTTCGCACAAGCTTCCTTGAGACCAAAGAAGACCCCGAGCCCCGTCGCCTCGACGCGTCCGTTGATGCCACCAAACGGCACTGGTTTTCCAGTTACGCACGCCGCGGAATCAACTTCGTTGTGCACAAGCGTCTGAAACGTGTCGACGATCCAGGACATTTCCTTGGCGCCCGTTCCGAAGTCGGGAGCCGGGACATCGACACCAGGCCCAATGAAGTTCTTGCGGACAAGCTCAAACGTATAACGACGCGTGATGCGCTCTAGTTCCGCCATGGAGTATTTTGTTCGATCAATCTTGATTCCACCCTTGGCTCCGCCAAACGGCACGTTGACGATCGCGCATTTGTAGGTCATCAATGACGCCAACGCACGAACCTCGTCTTCGTTGACGTCTGGGCTATAGCGAATCCCGCCCTTGGTCGGCATCTTGTGGTGACTGTGTTCGGCGCGCCAAGCGTGAATGACTTCGATCGTTCCATCATCCTTGCGCAGTGGAAACGCCATGTGATACACGCTGTTGCACTGCTTGATCTGATTGAGCAATGTTGGATCGTGTTTGGTTAAAACCGCGGCTCGGTCAAAATTCCGATTCACTTGTTCGGAAAAACTGATCGTCGAATGCAACATATTGCGCCTTTTGTTGATAGAACCGGAGGATCGGCTCGGCACCACAATGGGGACTGAAACGCCGGTATTGTCCCCTAATGGCTGGTTTGAAGCAATATGATTTGGGTTGGAACGGTCGGTCATCGCAGTTTCTCCATTCAGAAAGATTCGGAGGTTTTCGCGGCTCGCATTGGACACGCACCAATTCAACCCTAGCTCACTTTCCTCAAGTCTGATGCAAGAAAACTTTCAACTTTTGTCCAGTTACTGCAGAGCGAGCACGGCAAACGATTCATTGTCGACCGGTTGTCGATGTGGCAGAATGATGCGAAATCAAGTGTTCCCAATTCGGGCCAAATCGCAAATCCCATTTGAGAAAATACGGAATGGACAAACTGCAACTTTTTCAAAACCTCGTCAACATGGCCGCAGCAGACGGAAAATTTCGCGATCAAGAAGTTGAATTTCTTGTGAACCGCGCTGAAAAATGGGGAATCTCCAACGACGATTTCGAGTCGATCCTGGTTGGCGTTAAAACACAGGGTGCCGAATTCGAAATTCCAGAATCGCCCGCCGACCGCGAATTGCTGATGAAGGAGCTCATTCGGATCGTTGCCGCTGACGGAGAATTGGCCGAAATCGAAAAACAGATCCTGGCGACGGTTAGTGCTCGATTCGGATACTCGACACCCGAGTTTTCGGCGATCCTCGACTCGGTGATCGATTCCCGCTAACGAACGACCTTCCGGCTAGGAAATAAAAAAAGCCGTTGTTTTCATGCTGACGAACATCAGCTCCAAAAACAACGGCTTTTTCAAGGGGTGGCCAAAGGGAATTGAACCCTCAACCTCTGGTGCCACAAACCAGCGCTCTAACCAATTGAGCTATGGCCACCATGAAAAACGAGCCTTTGATTTTAGTGTCGCATACGAAAACGGTCAACGCATTCCCAAAACGACGTTTTCTAGTACGGAAACGTGTCATCAATCTTGGCTTTTGACAACTCGGCCAAAAATTGCCCCAATCGAACTTTGACAGCTTCGCCGATCTGCATTCCTTTTTCTGCCGTTGCTTGATGGGGGTTTCCGGCACCCGAATTCGTCGTCAACAAATGCCATGGTCGAGTGATTCCCACCCAGCCCTGATTGATGGCTTCAAATCGAGTCGCTCGCTTCGCCCCATCATCCGCAGCCAGTTCACCTTGGGAATTTCTCGCGACCAAGTCGCCAAAATAGGCTAGTCCCAAACTCGTTTCCATTTCGCCTGCATGATCGTCGGGATGCTCGAGGATTTTCTGGCAAACGTCGGCCGCCAGTTGATACCAATTGCACAAAAACAGATGAGCCTTTGACCGCCCATACATTTCTCGTAGCCACGGCTTCATATCGTTGCCGCCGTGACTATTCAACAAAACAATTTTTCGTATCCCGCTTTGCACCAACGATTCGACGATGTCCTCCAGGACACGATGCAAGGTCGAGGGGTTCAGATTGATGGCTAGGGGAAACTCGCGAAGGTTCGTTTCGGTGCCGAAGGGAATCGCAGGCAGTACGACAACACGTCCTCCCAATCGGGTTGCTTCGTCGGCGGCAAGGTCGGCCAGAACTTCCGCTTCAAAAATGTCGGTACCATAGGGCAAATGTAAATTGTGGGGCTCCGTCGCACCCAGTGGTATAACGGCGACTTCAAAATTCGATTGACGAACTTCGGCCAAGTTCATTTGGCTCAGCCGCCATCGTTGCTTGGTGGTCATGCGGGCATTCCGGTCCAAACTCACTGAAACAATCTCCCAAATCTCACTTCAGAAAAACGCCAGTATAGCACTTGCCAGCACGATTGCCCTTGAAGCGTTTCGCGATCCAGCCTACAAGCCCCAGTTGCGATCAGTACCAGCCCGCAGCGCAAACAAGTGTGTCCACTCGCCAGCGATTCGGGTTTGTAGCTGAAGCTGCAAAAGCTTCAGACAGTGGCCAATGGCGATCAATAGCAGCCCGCGGCGCTAGCAAGTGTGTTCACTCGCCTGCGATTCGGGCATGAACTGAGATAACGATTTTTGAAGCGGCTACAGCAAAATTCCGGAAGAAGTTAACCCGGAATCCAAAACGAGATTTGCAGAAAACCGTGACCTCATGTAAATCAATCGTCGAAATAACATTCTGGCGACACTGTGTGATCGTCATCGCTTGCTCGATTTTGTTGGCTGGCTGTCAATCGCTTCAAGTCAACAAGCCGATTGATCGAGTCATCCCATCCAATGATCGGGCCTGGGTCGCGGATCTGGCTCGACTTCCCGTGATTGGCGTTCAGGATGGCATGGTCACGGTTCGCAATTTCCGCAACTGCCAATATGTGACCGAAACGGACTTCATCACCGACTTTCACGACAAGACGTTTCCGCTTGAATCAATCCAATCAGTCGACTTCATCGTTGTGCCATTCCAGAAAACTCCCGCCATTGCGCACACCATGTTGAGTTTCGGCTTGAGCGATGGAGACTATGTCTGTGTGTCAGCGGAAATCCGCAAAGAAATCGGGGAAGACTACTCGCCGATGCTGGGCGTGTCCAATCAATTCGAGCTGTGTTACGTCGTTGCTGACGAACGCGACTTGATACGCCTGCGGACCAAATACCGCGACGCCGAGGTCTACATCTACCCGACTGTTGCCGATGCGGCCAAGTCGCAGGAATTGTTCAAACATGTTTCTGCGCGCATCAACGAACTGGCGATTCGCCCCGAGTTCTACAACACGTTCACCAATAACTGCACCACAAACATCACACGACATGTGAACGCGATGAAGCCCAACGGGATTCCAGCCAGTTGGCGTGTATTGCTTCCGGGCTTCTCACCGCACTATGCCTACGATTTGAAACTTCTGGATCAAACATTGCCCTTTGAAGAACTCAAATCGCTGGCCCTGGTCAACGACCTCGCCGAACAGCACTTCGACGATCCGGACTTCTCAACCAAAATCCGACAGCGTTTGGAACGGATCGGCCGACAGGACAATGAATTGGACATCCGATTCGAATAGCCTGACAGACTCACGAGCTGGAATTTGCATTTTGATTGATGTGTCGCAAGCGACGTCAATCGCGCTGCTTGTCCATGCTATAAAAACCTTCCTGGGCCTGTTTCAACTGCTCATCCAGACCGTTAACTTCGTCTTTCATGAGCAGTAGACGATCCTCTGCGTCCACAACCAGTCTTGAGAATTTTTGCTTTGCTTCCAAATCACCAGCCAGTTTTTCTGCGAGATCTGCCCAGCGAGACTGGTCAGACCGTAGGCTGATAATTTCGTTCTTGATGCTCGCGACTTTGGCGCGTGTTTCTTCTAGTCCTTCTAATTTTTTCGTTGCCAGTTCAAGGTATGCCTTGGTTTCACCATCCATTTCAACTTGGTCTCGAAGCCATTGCGGGAACGCATTCACGGCGTTGCTCAGGGAAACATCTTCAGTCACCGCGGAGGTCACCACGACTTTTTGATTTTTTTCGGAGTGCCCATCCAGTTCAAAACGATAGATTGCGACCGTCGACGTTTGACGAAAGGGTTCGGGCTCCAAATGCGCACCTGGTGCTTTGTTTACCGCGACTTCTGCTGTTCGTTTTTTGCCGGAGGAATTGGTAATCGAGATTTCCAGATCACTTGTACTAACAACGTCCCGTTTGATCTTGCCGTCTTGCCGGAAAACGCGAACAACTCGAGTAATCGCATCAACTTGTTTCGTTGAGGCGAACGTTTGCGCGTCGCGTCCAAAAGCGATTGAAGCTAATTCGCCAACGGGTGTACGAACAATTTTCGCGTCACCAATGAAATATCCGTCTTCCTGAATTTCAACAGGGCCGGGAATGAAGGTTGTGCCCGATTGATTGACGAACTCGATTGCTGTCCGACCCTCCGTTGTTTTTCGATCATTTCCAAAACCGAAACGATTGACATGGCGTGCTTCCACGTCGATTTCAAATAGCGGTACGGCTTTGCTGGTTCCAGCAGGAACAGTAACGCGATCCTCCAGCTCCAGAACGATTGAGTAGCCGGTTTCTTGCAATTCGTTGGCCTGAAGTGCAACGTTTTCTGGTTCCAAACTTCGCGGATCGGATGGGGGAACGTATCCGCCCATTCCACCGCCACTACCACCACCAAACCCGCCGCCAAAACTACCTGATCCACCGTAGATTCCACCGGTGAATTGACGGCCTCGGTCTTGACCTTCAAAACGAGCCGGGGGAGGAAAACCATACCACTGCTGGACCAACGTGATGTCTTTGGGGAAGTCAAACGCTTTAAACCCGTCGCTGGTTCTTTCGGCCAGCACGGGCGCGAACAGTTCCGAGTGAAAGACGCCTGGGCGACCATCTCTCAACTCAACCTCAATCTCTTTCCAATCATAGGAGAATACATTGTCGAGATGCACCCAGCCCTGCAGTTTCGCTTTTCCATCAGCGTTCATGTTCATTCGGTAGGTGATTCGCCAAAGCGGAGCATCGATCACATAGGCGTATTGGATTTCTCGTTCGCCCGATCCCTCAAATTGCAATCGCAGTTGCCGATGTTGACTCTCCCGTTCCTCGACAAGTCCTTGCAACGCGGCAGCAAACTCGGAACGCAACGCTTCATCGGCAAACTCCAACTGTGTTATCTGATTGAGCGCCACGGTCTTCAACTGGTTCTGATCCAGATACACTAGCGTTTCGAAAACTTCACCACTGACTATCCGATTCTCAACCCCGATGACGACTCCCGACAGAGACGCTCCGTCGACAGCAAACTGAACCGTTTCGCCACGATACTTTTGCAAGTACTGGGCAAACGTGAGTGGGGTTTCCAGCTCCTGAGCCGCGACACGATTGGCACTGGGGGCGGCCTGATATTCGACACCTTGTCGCGTGCCATCGGGGTCGTCGATAACAAGGCTCTTCAACACATCGTCGACATCGTGTCCACCGAAGCGCATTTCACATTCAACATTGCCACTGACGGTACCCGCGTGAAACACCTGAGCGACACCAGAGCTATAAAGCAGAATCTTGCGAACGGGCAAGGCATCGATTTTCTGAAAACCCACGTCCGACTTCGCCTGGTTCTCAGGTGGGTTCGTAGAGTCTTCCTGAACCGCTGCTGCAAGGCAAGTATTGCGATGCCACAACGAAAGATCTGGAACCAACACTGCGGAAAAACACAAACCGAACAATGCTTGTTTGAAGTGCGACTTAAAGAACTGCATGGGTGTCCCTGTTCCTTTGTTTCGCTGATTCATTTCATCGCACACGGATCATGAGTAGATTTCCACAGGCGAACTGACTCAAAACCTTTTTTCGAGCGACAGTATCGAAACTGGCGTTGAAGGTCTCGAGACAGAATCACAAAACGTGAAAAATTTGGTGCTGAAAGCGAATGGTATTGCGAAAGAAGTGACTTGTTTGCCTTGCCCCGAGACCTATCATAGTAGTCAGGCAAGGCAATTCAAGTTATCCAGGAGAAAAAGATGCGTCCCTCCATTTCAGTTGCAATGCCTTGTTTGTTTGCAATGCCTCGCAAGCTGCAACTTTATGTTGGCTTTCTAGTATTTTCACTGTGTTGTTGTGTTTCGGCATTTTCTCATGCACAAGCAGTCGACAATTTCCCTTTCAACGCGACACCTGCAATTTCAACCTATCAAGTTGGCTCGGTTCTCGTTGCAACCAATTCTGAGCACCTTCGGTGGCAGGCCATTCTGAGTCAGGAGCATCCCAACATCAATTGCTCAGAAACGGAAGCGTCGATTGCATTTTGCAAACTCGCTGAATTGGGATTGCCGATTGTTATTGACGATTCGGCGGAAGAAGATGAAATGGGCAGTGATACATTTATCGAGATTTCAGCAATATCGGCCCCGCTACTTGACCGCCTGCTGTTTGCACTAGAACAGCAAAATGCAACCATCCAATTCGATGATCATTTCATCCGTGTGATTTCGCGGGACGTCGCGGTTGATCCCGAATATCTCATTCATCGCCAATATGATGTGACGGCGTTGGTGGGAACTAATGCCGGCTATCCAGAGGTCGAACCCTTGATCGACTTGATCGTGAGCGACATCACACCGGATGATTGGACCTTCACCCAAGGCGATCAAACGGTCAAGCCGCTACTCGTCGGCGGCCGTACCGTTTTGGCAATTGCGGCCACCTACAAAGCTCATTGTCAGCTCGAACGATTCTTTGCCCAAACCTATGCAATTGCGGGAATTCAGCCACTGCCGTTACGACGATATCCCTCGCCATCAGGTATCGCATCGTCGGTTAACAATCTTTCAACCGGTGGAATGGGTGTACCTGTTGCGTACTCGGGAGGCTCTACCGCAGTGACATTACCGGAACGAGATCGAAAAGCAGGCATCAATGTCATTACCGATTTCCGATCAACTGGCAACGGAAATTCGGGTGGCTTTGGAGGTTTCGGTGGAGGCGGATTTGGCGGCGGAGGTGGTGTGTTTTCATTGCCGAACCGGTAGAGTAAAACGACAGGTTGATACACGTTCGCGATCAACGCTATTCGTACAACTCGGAATGAAACATGACACTGCTTTTGGGGAGCAACATGCGACTCGTTCTTGTGGGTTTGATTTGCTGGATCGTGTTCGCTCAATCCAGTTTGGCTGAACAGCCGGCGACGCTGCCGAACATCGTGATCCTGTACGCCGACGACATGGGCTACGGCGACCTCGCCATTCAAAACCCGCAATCCAAAATCAAGACTCCGCATCTCGACGAATTGGCGCGCAGCGGAATTCGCTTCACGGACGCACACAGTTCATCAGGTATCTGCACGCCCAGCCGTTACGCCTTGCTGACCGGGCGATACCATTGGCGAAAGTTTCATGACATCGTGAACTCGTTTGGCCCATCGGTAATCAGCCCAGAACGTACGACGCTCCCCGAGCTTTTGAAAACGCGTGGTTACCGAACTGCCTGTATTGGCAAATGGCATCTGGGTTGGAACTGGAAGGCCATCATGAGGGACGGTGCCGAACCGAGCGATCAACCGGGCGGCGGCAAAGGCTTCAATGCGGATGACTTCGATTGGGCAGCCGCGGTTCCCGGCGGGCCGTGTGATCACGGATTTGATTATTACTTCGGAGATGACGTTCCGAACTTTCCTCCCTACTGCTGGATTGAAAATGATCATGTGGTTGAGCCGCCAACCGTTCCCTTGCAGGAGTCGCCGAAAACTGCAGAGGGCTCTTGGGAATGTCGCAAGGGGCCGATGGTTGATGGCTGGCAACTGGATGCGGTGATGCCTCGTTTGACCGAGCAAGCCGTCGATTGGATCCAAAAACAACCTGCGGGCGCCGAACCTTTTTTCCTGTACATGCCCTTCACATCGCCCCATGCACCAATCGTTCCCAGCAACGACTTCGCGGGAACATCCGCGGCAGGTGGTTACGGTGACTACATGCAGCAAACCGACGACACGGTTGGCAGAGTCATCCAAGCCCTTAAAGACTCTGGCCACTATGAGAACACCCTGATCATCTTTACCGCCGACAACGGCCCCGAAATTTACGCGCTCGAACGACTGCGAAAATTCGACCATTCCAGCATGGCTAACCTGCGCGGCATCAAACGATCTATCTGGGAAGGCGGCCATCGCGTCCCGATGATCGTCTCGTGGCCGGGCAAAGTTCCCGAAAACCAAACGTGCGACCGACTCGTAAGCCAAATTGACCTTTTTCACACACTCGCTTCGATCGTCGACACTAAAATCAATGAGGGAGACGCAGAAGATAGCCTTGATCAATCGACGCTGCTGCTTGATCCGCAAAGCCCCACGATTCGAACCGAGTTGGTGCACAACACTTACAAAGACCGCTACGCTTTGCGCAGTGGCGAATGGCTTTATCTCGACGTTGCCAATGGAAACGAACGCCAACTCCCTGAATGGTACGAACAATTGCGAGGTTACCCTGCCAACGATAAATCGTTCGCACTGTTCAACATGCAAAACGATCGCGAGCAGTTGCACGACGTTGCCGAATCGAACCCAGAGATTGTCAGGCAATTGTCAAAACGACTAAAGCTACTGCGGCGATGATTCGGCAGAAAACTTCGTTTCCAATTGATCCAGAAATTGATTCATGGTCGCTTCATGGCCAAACACATGCTTGCCAAGCAATCGAAAAACGGGATTGTAAATCTTGCCATCTTCGCGGATGGTCACCAATGTTTGTGAGTCCGCGACCGCGAGATCGACAGTCCAGGTTCCGCCAAATGCTGCACCGGGTTCTTCGACGATTTGAGTAACGCGATGAATCGGTGGGCGTTCTTCGGTAACAGTCACAGGAATCTCAAACTCCTGTTGCAGCTGCACAACTGCCGCCCAAACATCTTGCAGATTGCCATCGATTGCTCGCTGTGCCGTGGCGGAGTGCTCAACGCGGAGTTTCATCCCAAGGATTGCGACGATCGCCAACGTGATCCCCAGAAACAAGATACAAAACAGTAAAAACCAAATTACCCTTTTCACCAGCCGCATGATCGATGTTGCCTCAAATGTTTTTGTGTCCCCGCCTCGCAATCCCTCGAATCTCAACCATAATACGTTTTTTAATCCGTTGAGTCAGCGACTCGCATTCTGTCTGACAACTTTGCCTACCAAGGAAACATGGGACAACGAGCAAACTTTCAAAACAGTTATCTTTGGCGCTACCTGGCGATCGGCCTAGGTTGTTTGGCGTTTTCGGGATGGTTCGCCTACGATGGGTTCGTAGCCTATCCCAAGAAACTGGAATATGCCAAAGCGTATGACCAGTTGTTGGAGATCGAAGAGCCCGAGCGCAGTCAAAAGTGGATCGAAACGGTTCAGGAAAATGGCTGGGATATCCGGCACACTCCCGCCGAACGTGCAGAAGAGGTCGAGCACTCCATCCAAAGTCAGTATTTCTGGGGCATCATCACGCTCCTCATCGCCATCCCTGCATTGATCACTTACTTGCGAGCCCGACCATCGTGGGTAGAAGCGACCGAAAATGGACTGACCACAAGCTGGGGGCAAACAGTTGACTTCAGTCAGGTCACCAAACTCGACAAGAAAAAGTGGGAGCACAAGGGACTGGCCAGAGCCCATTACAATGACGGCGGCAAGGAACGCGTATTTGTTTTCGACGATCTCAAATTTGATCGACCGGTCATTGATCAATTACTCTACGACCTTGAACAACAGCTGAAGCCCGAGCAGATCGTAGGTGGTCCGCCCGAAAAAGGTCCTCCGGGAAAACCCAAAGGTGACGCTTCTGACGTCTTCACTTTCCTTCGATGAACGCATTCGCAATGCGATACCAACGTTTGTCCATGGATTCTGTCTGGGTAAGAGCCTCGTTTACCCTCGTGAAGCGGTCCCGTTCGGAGATGGCATCTGGGTGCTGCGAGATCAAGAGCGCAAGAACCCGAAGGACTATCGCAAGGAAGAGTGGGTTTCCTATTCGGTCTCGATCGAGGAAACACTCCGGATCGCTGCCAAACACACACGGGGGCGTTATTGTGTTTCAGCATTCCTCTCTCCGAATCAGGACGAACAGGCCTTTCGCGAAACGTTTCGAAATCATGGAATGCGACTGATCGCGACCGAGCCGTTTTTTGTTCACGACTTGAATCGAATTCCTCGCAAACAATCGCCCGCCAAACTCAAACAGATTCAATCGGATGCCGACAACAGCAGGTTTGCCAAAACCAGCCGTTCACGTTCTATCCCGGAAACCTGCTTCGGCAACGATGGTATTTTTCGTCAATACATCGCCGAGATCGACGGCGAGATCGTGGGCTGGGTTCGCAGTGTTCCGTACGCCGATCAGACTTGGGTGGCTGACATGTACGTTCGTGACAAGTGGCGTCGTCTGGGGATTGGAGCCCACATGTTAAGTCACATGCTGCGAGACGATCGAAAACTCGGCTTCGCACAATCGGTACTTTTGTCGACACACACCGGTGCGCACTTATACCCGCGATTGGGCTACGAACAGATCGCGACGCTGTTCATTTATTTCCCCCAAAGTATGTAGAAACGTTTCTAGGCAATACGAAGAAAAGCAATAAATTAACGCGGCTCACATGTAACGCGACTTTCCAAGTCGCTCGTAAAATTCGACTCCGAGAGCCGAGCTACATTCAGCAAGTCGATCGGATTCGTCAGCATTTAATGGCCGCACGTTTCTTCCCAACGCGTTTCATTTTCTCGATCTTGGCAATGTAATCGGTTGCCAAGGGCACCTTGCACGCAGTGTTACCCATCTCGACATGAACCTCGCCGATTTTTTTAGCCGTTTCCTTTGCCTTCTTGAGCATGGGCTTCACAAATGACCCTGCCGCAATCACAAAACCATTCATGGTGTAGCGGACGCGATTTGGAGCGGCGTCGATTTCTTTGACAACTCGGTCCAGCAACGTTTCAATTTCTTTCAAATCCAATTCCTCGTCCGGAGTCACACTCATGATTGACGTATAGGTTGCCCATCCCGTTGAAGCAATGTTCGGCTGTTTGGCCTTCATCCACTTGAGGGCGAGTTCACGCCCTGCGGGATTCTCAGTTGCAACCCACGGCACCGAATACTCACTGATCATGTACCAGCTCGCCTTCTTCGCCCAAGCGTCTAGCTGGCGTTTGTTCATTTTGGATCCGTCAGCTACCAAACCTGCGAGATACATCGCATCGACATTCTCGGTGTCGAACAGCTCAAGGGCCAAATCCTGATTGCCCTTGATCTTCTTGACGATCGTCTTCATGTCACCCACTTTGACCCCAAACAAATTCTCGGGAGCGCCATGTCGCGAATAAGTCTTGCGAGTTTGTTCCGTGCCAAGTTTTTTGAGTTCCGACATGACTGCAGAAAGCGTTTCCATTTTTCCCTCACTGACACCAAGGTTATGACAATCATCAAATCGAACAAAAGAATATGACGGTCGCGGACAAAGTTGCGTGTCGTCAGAATTTTTTGACGCATCTGATTATTGTTCAACGAATTCCCGTCTGCAAATTGAACGTTGCGAAACCATCCGAGGCGGATAGAGCATCCGTCGTCAAAACGTTAAAATTGAACCCAAACAAACAAAATCCAGAACAGGAATGGCCAAATCCATGAACAAGGTTGTGAAGCTCCCGAAACGCTCCGAAGTCCCTGCCGATGATACGTGGGACCTAAGCCCCCTGTTTACCGGCGACGCTGCATGGGAAACGGCGTTGAAAGAGTTCGAAAGCAAATACCCCAAATATAAAGATTTCGAAGGTAAACTTGGCGAAAGCGCAACCAGCCTCGCATCTTGTTTGAAATTCGACAGCGAATTGGACCGAGCGGCCGAACGACTTGGCAACTACGCGTTCCTGAAATCAACTGAAGACCAGACTAATTCGACCTACCAACGACTCGTCGGCAAATTCCAAAATGTAGCCGTTCGTGCCAGCGAAGCCGCCAGCTTTATCCGCCCCGAAATCCTGGCGATCGATGATGGAACGATGGCGAAGTTCCTCAAATCGGATGAACTCAAACCGTTTGCGCTGATGCTGGAGCGGCTTGTTCGTTACAAACCACACACGCTGTCACCGCGCGAAGAACAGCTCCTTGCCATGCAAGGTGAAATGGCGGGCACGGCCAGCAAGGTGTTTCGCCAACTGCACGACGCCGATCTGAAATTTGGCGAAGTTGAAAACGAAAACGGCGAACTCGTCGAACTCTCAACTTCTTCGTTCACGCAATTCCTGCAGTCACCCAAACGTGAGGTTCGCGCCAAGGCGTTCCATCAGTTTTACGAACAATTCGAAGGCCACAAGCATTCACTGGCGGCCATGCTCAGTGGTTCGGTCCAAAAAGACATCTACTATTCTCGCGCACGAAACTACGATTCAGCACTCGATGCCGCACTGTTCTCCGACAAAGTTCCGATGTCGGTCTATGACAACCTTATTGGATCGGTGCGCAACAACCTCCCTGCCCTGCATCGCTACTACGACTTGCGAAAACGCAAGATGAATCTCCCCGACATTCATCACTACGACACGTACGTTCCGATCCTGAGTGACCTGACGATTGAAAACACCTGGCAACAGGCGGTCGACATGGTGATCACCGCACTGGAGCCGTTGGGAAATGAATATTGTTCGGCATTGCGAGCTGGATTGGAGGGGCGGTGGTGTGATCGCTACCCCAATGCGGGCAAGCAAAGCGGGGCGTTCAGCGCCGGTGCCTTCGACGGACCTCCGTACATCATGATGAACTACAAGCCAAAGGTTTTGAACGACGTGTTCACGCTGGCGCACGAAGCGGGTCACTCGATGCACACCTATTTCTCGGTGAACAATCAGCCGTTCGAATACTACAACTACACGATTTTTGTTGCCGAGGTTGCCAGCACCTTCAACGAACAACTCTTGTCGCATCATTTGCTGAAAAACGCCAGCGACGATCGACAACGAGCGTTCATTCTGAACAACGAAATCGATGACATCCGCGCGACGGTGTTCCGGCAGACGATGTTTGCCGAATTCGAAAAGATCACACATGCGATGGCGGAAGCGGGAGAGCCGCTGACCATTGAAGCGTTTCGCTCCGAATACAAAAAGTTGCTGGATGCGTATTTTGGACCGGACTTCGTCATTGATGAGGCACTTTCGCTCGAATGTCTGCGAATCCCGCATTTCTATCGCGCGTTTTACGTATACAAGTATGCGACGGGAATGTCTGCGGCGATTGCCCTCAGCCAACGTGTCCTGAATGGCGGTGAGCAGGAACTCAAAGATTACCTCGGGTTTCTTTCGGGCGGTTGCAGCAAATATCCGCTCGATCTTTTACGCGGCGCGGGTGTCGATCTGGAAAAACCGGAACCAGTCAATACGGCTCTGCAACACTTCGGCCGCCTGGTTGACGAACTGGACGATTTGCTCGCGTAATCTCCAAGCCGGTATTATGCTGAGATAGTACGAACGTGAACAACGAATGGGCAAAGATCGATCGCCTCGAGGCAACCTGGTGACGAATTGGAACCGCATGAAAAAACGGAACTGGGAAGTTACGCGCCAATTCTGCGTCGTGCTGGCAACCGTCGTCATCTTGTTCCATCTGTCATCAGCTATTGCCCAGGAACAAGGGTCTCTTGAGATTGTTGACCGCTCGAATATCGACAAACAGTTTTCGCAAGAAATCAGCGAATTAGCAACTTGGTGCCACGAAAACCAACATGACGACTGGGCACGGCAAACGCTTGAAACGCTGATTGTTCGCGATCCAAACCGCATGTACATTTTTTTACCGACTGAATCGGCGGGCGAATCAACGGCAACTTCAACAGATCTGGAGCAGGAATGGCGAACGCGATTGAGCGAAGTCAAGAAACGCCATACAGGCCGTTTGATTGAATGGACTGAACAAAGCCTTCGTGACGGAGAAGTCGAGGACGGTGTCGGCGCCAAAGCGTTTCAAACGCTTCACGAATGCCTGCACTGGGATCCGGAAAACGATCGCATCCGCACTGCACTAGGACACCGGAAAACCGACGACGGCTGGCAACCCTACAGCGAACGACTGAAAGTAAAAACCAGTACGCGTACGCAGCCGATTACAGGCTGGCCCAAGGGAAGTTACCTGCAAGTGACGACTGACAATTTCATCATCTCTTCGCAAGCCGACGAGCAAACCACGACACACCTCGCCGAACAACTTCAGCGTTGGCAATGGGTATGGCGGCAGGTCTTTTTTGACTATTGGGGCAGCCCCAAAAACCTGAAACGCTGGATGGACGGTACCAGTCAATCACGCGGGCAAACCAGAAAGTTTGAAGTTATCTTCTTTGCCAGTAAACAAGATTACGCGGAATCCCTTGCACCGCGAATCCCCGGCATTGAGGTTTCGTCTGGCTACTACAGCGATCAGTTTGCGGCGTCATTCTTTTACGCTTCGGACGATTCAACTATTGAGGAAACTTGGCGACATGAATTGACTCATCAATTGTTTAAAGAATCGGTAGCGACCGACAAGGAGCCATTTGCGGAAGGGTTCCTATGGCTGGGAGAAGGGATTGCCGAGTACATGGAATCGCTCAAGGACTTTGGTGACTTTGTGACGCTTGGCGGGTTCGACAGTCGGCGTTTGCAATTTGCAAGAGCACGACAGTTTCGAGAGGCGTTTCAAATACCCCTTCAAGAACTCAATGACATGTCGCTCAAAGAGTTTCAAACGCACCCCGATATCAAACGCATCTACTCGCAAACGGCTGGGCTGAGTCACTTTCTGATGGATGGTGAAAACGGCGCGAGGCGGTCGCCGACAATCGAATTGCTTGAGTTGATCTACCGCGGGCGTTTCAAGCCAGACAAGTTTGCGGAAGTGATGGGAGCCAGCACACAGGAATTGGACACGGGCTACGCAAGTTTCCTGAAAGTCCCCAGCGACGAAGTGAGCCAATTTCTATTGTCACCAGATTCGGTGATCGAACTTTATTTGCCAATGTCACCGCTGGAACTGGATGCCTTTGAATCAATTGGTCGTTGCCGAAATCTGGAATCTCTCGATATCAGTGGCAGTGAATTGACGAGCGAACGTATCCGGGCCATCGCCGCTTGTGCGCAGCTGGATCAGATTTTTGCGGTTGGTTCAAACGTTGCAGCGGGAACCGTCAGGCAACTCGGGCAGTTTGAAAACTTGCGATCGCTCGACATGACGTTGGCAAAATTTGATCGAGAAGCGATCTTGGAGTTTGATTCCTTGGATGGGATCAGCCAACTGGCGCTGGCTTATTCCAACATCAACGACAATGCGATTCCTCATCTCACCAAGCTGAAGAACCTGCAATCGCTTAACATCTCGAAAACCCAGATCAGTGAAGCGGGCAAAACAACGCTGCGGAATGCCTTACCTAAATTGAAATTGATCGATTGACTTTGTTGGCGTTTGCCAGTCTGCCTATCGATTGCTGCGCAAGCCGTTGTTGGAGCCGACCGATGCGTGTTTCACATCATCGATGACGGTGCTGCCGTCCGCTGGACGATATCGGATCTTTGTTGCCGACAAATGGTTCCTCGAAGCGTTTCGATTTGCCTGATGCCACAAGTTCGCTGAGTTGCGGTCATCCCCTTCAATCGTCAAGAATCCCGACATCTCATCGAATTTCAATGTCGCTGCCGTTGCTTCAAACAACTCACCCATGACTCGCGAATTTCCAGATGCAACAACCTCGGTCACCGGATGATCGGCATCGCGCGGCTGCCACCGGTTCACATCGATCTCGTCACAGGTGATTCGAGTCCCACCCGCAGGGACGTTTGGTGAATCGGGGTCCAAGCGATGCTCCCAGTCGCGAACGCTTGAATATAACGTGCGAACGTTGCCGGCGACCTTCACTCGCGATTGCCCCAGGTTTCCAACCACGTGTTTTTCGAAATTTACGTGCAGATAGTTGATTACGGATTCATTCTTTTTGTTGTTGGATGATTCGTGCTGCCCCAGGCTGAAGGGTTGCCCCCCTGCCCTTCGGATTCGAGATTCCAGCGAATCAATCCCCCTGGTCCATCGGCCTTCAAGTCACCCGTTTCCAGATTGGCTATCACTTGTGGCACAACGATTAACTGCTTTTCGACTTTTTGCTGAAGCGAATTAAACACCGAACGTTCCAAAACAACCGGTTTGTCGCTTGGATTATCGACTGAGCGCTTGAATGCTCGTTTGGCCATCGGAATTTCATTGACCAGCACCAACTGCACGACCTGGATGTCGGGCCGTGGACCAGAGTCGTTTAAACGTGAAAGGTCCAAGCCCTGCGACAGCTGCAAGCTCATGCCCTCACTCAATGATCGAACGTGCGAGACGGTGCCGTCTTTGCCTGCCTGTGTCGCCACCGAGCGAACGTCTTCTTCGAAATATATTTTCTCGCCGTCGAAGATCATCCCTGCGAGCCACGTAACGCTGACTTGTGCTGGCGACTCTCGGCCGTTGAGTTGAGGCAACTGATCTTTCGATTGTTCGGCGTCGATATCCAGTTGTCCGGCACCAACAATCCAAACCCGATTCGCTGTTTGATCCAAGTGGATTTGCTGCCCGTTCACTTTCAATTGAGGCGAATCGATCTTTCCACCACCGGAAACGACCGCCTCAAATCGTTCGTCACCTTGCGGCTTCAAATTCAGCGTTTCACCAGTCAAAAGAAATTGCCGCTCCCCCGCCCAGTCAACTTGTTCTACGACAACGTGACCATCGATCTCAACCTCACGAATCGAATCGGACATATCACCAGAAGGCTTGCTGTCCAATGCTGCAATTGACTGTTTCTGGTTGAGCATGTGGATGGTGATGCGATCACCTTGGACATCGATTTGATGGATTGACGTTTTATTATCGCGATCATGCGCCGGTCGTTTCAAAGGTGCCAACTGATCCGTTGAGTCATGTCCCGTTTCCCGCAGTTGCTCAACATCGGGTTGGTTTTGCTGAAAGGGAACACGAAGGGTGCGTTGGCGTTTCTGTTCTAGCAATGGCAACGGATTGACACTTCCGAGCGCGGTGGATGACGTTTGCTCCCAGATGAGCTTGAGAAGTTCTGTGGTGCCGTGCAATTGCTGGGCATCGAACGCGACATTCCCATCCACGATCACTTCCACGGGCTGATAGTCCCAGCGTGATCGACCAGGCTCACTCGCGTGTTGTGTCATTTGTTCTACTAGCCACAACTCGACGACATTTCCCGAAAGTCTGGTCTCACTGGGCAGATCTGCAACAACGTTTCCCTCAATATGCACGTGGTGCCGATCGGCACGAGGTTCGATCGTCAAATGGCTGGACCAAACCAGATTGATCCCATTCGGGTTCGATTGAGATTTCGGTTTGTAGAGTCGCCCTGCACCCTCTGCGATCAACGGACCTAATCGACCCTGTGGTCGAATTCGATACTGAACCTGTCGAGCTTCGAAGATCTGGCCCGATTGTTCAACCGTGACTTTGTTTGAATCGCGCGCCTTGATCTCGTTGTGAGTGACATCGTAAACCAGACTTTCGGCAACGACCGATGCATTCTGAGATGGGAGATTTAGTTTGGATGGGAAGCCATCAATCTCCAGCGTACTCAGCTTCATCGTCGAATCCGATTCGCCGCCAGGTCCTCGATTGGCTTGTTTTTCAAATAACAACTTTAGTGAATCGGCCAAGACCTGATCCCGGAAACCATCAATGCGTGTCACGACAACATCTTTGGAAAACTCCGCCATCGCTTGATCAAAGTCGAATACAAATGGACCCGAACAAGTCACATCGATCGGCGCTTGGTTCAACTTGCCCTCGGGAGCACCAGCAGCTTCCGTTTTCCCTTGATCGCTGGCTTTATTGGCTGGCACAAAGCGAATCCGTTCAACAAACGCCAATTCCATTCGCGAGAACCCTTCGATCGTTTCAAAATTCGAGCGAATGAGATTTCCAGAGGGCCCGTGATCCAAATCGATCATCAGGTTTCGCCCAATGCCGCTATTGGATCCAAATTCGAACTGAACTTTCTCCAGTGCCACAATACGCTTGGGCGTCAACTGAACGTTCGCGGTCCAGATATTAAATGCGTCTTCGTCGCCTGGTTGCCGCGCGGCCCGAAACAGATGCACGTCACCTTTCAACAGGCACGATTCAAGCTTTTCTCCTTTCGAAGCACCGATCCGAATCGGTCGATCAAAAACCAGGATCGCGCGCTCTGCCGCCCGCACAACAATGGGATTCGCGGGAGGTGGCGTTGGATAGGTTGGTTGTTTTCGGCGCGATGACTCATTGATAACCAGGGTAAACGGAAACACCTCAACCGTCCCGTCATCGTTCTGCACCCAATCCTTGAACAGAATGGTACCTTCATTGATCTCAATTCGTTTACAGATTCCTCGTTCCCAAGCGTCAGCAGGTAACGACTCCAGAGAAGCCAGGCGAGGCTCGGCGGTCTCTTCCGCATTTGACGAACTGGACCGATTGGCAACCGTTGTATTTTGATACTTTTGCTGACCGCCTTCGATCTGCGGCACGACGATCAGGGAATATCCGTAGTAGGCGGCCACTGTCAACGACAGCGCAGCGAGGTATTTCGCCAGCGGGTGCCAACCTGAGATCAACGGAACTCCTTTATGCGTCAATCCAATGTTTCAACGTAACAAAATTTGTGCGGGGCAAGGTGTTGTGAATTCAACAACGGAATCAACTACGAAGCAATCGTGTTGTTTCCATATTGATTCATAAGTTCACTCCATCGCTTTTGACTCGTCAGTATTGATTCGATCAATTCTCTCACCGCCCCTTGTCCACCCGATGTTTTGGTCGTCATATGTGCAATGGCTCGCACCTCAGGTGCAGCGTCTGCAACGGCGATTGCCATGCCAACATTTTGCATAACCGCTAAATCAGGTAGGTCATCGCCGATGTAGCATACGTTTTCAGGTTTCAGGTTGTTCTCCGCAATGATTTGCTGAGCTGCCGGTAATTTTTCACTGAAACCCTGTCGCACGATTGCGATGTTCAATTCGGTTGCGCGAACTTTGACGATGTGAGAATTACGGGCCGTCAAAATACCAAACTGATGCCCGGCCTTTTGCCAAAGCTTGATTCCCAACCCATCTCGCACATGGAATCGCTTGGTCTCGACACCCTGGTTGTCGTAATAGATTCCCCCGTCCGTCAACACCCCGTCGACGTCGGACAAAATCATTCGGATCGCCTGCATCCGTTGGTCTAGTTTCATGCTGCTTTGCCGGGCGAAAATTCCAAAATCGAATTCGGGAACTCGTCCTTAAGTTCCGCGGAACGATTTTATGGCGATCGTTTCGAATCCACAACGCGTTTCTTTGCTAGCGTTTCAGCGAGAAACGATTTGCCAGATCTAAATAACGATTATTTTTGGCGGATGCGAAGACGTTTTTTGCCTTTCCCTATACGAGGGCCAATTTGGCCAGAATTATTAACCGTTTTGATGGGAGTTTGAGATGCAAATGGCGAAAGTTTTCCGTTTCACGATGTTGATTGCCCTGGTTCTGACCGCGATGAGCACGTTTGTTGACAGCTCGATTGCAGGCGAGCAAAAGGGAGATCGAGTACGGCTGGTCGGCACGTTCCCTGGACTTCGTGCTCGCGTTCGATTCGAAGCCCGCGGAACGACACGTGCCAAATTCAATTTCGAAATCCAACGTGGAACACCCGGCGTCACGGGTTCAGTGACTGCTGCGACGGCATCCGGTTCAGTGGTCATGGGTTCCTTCACGATCGATGCACTGGGTGTTGGCAAAATCGATATCGACACTCAGGAAGGCGACAGTGTCCCAACGTTGGAAGCTGGTACGGTGCTCACATTGGACATGGGTGGAAATACGTACACCACAACCTTGAATTGACAAAAGATCGCGATGCTTGTCGCTCCTTGATCGAATAGCAAACACTTGGCAAACGACCGGAATCATCTCCGGTCGTTTTTTATTGGTAACCTGATACCATGCTGGCTTTCTAATTTAGAACAAATCATTTTTTGGAAATGCCAACATGGATGCCCCGAACTTTTCCCCTCCGTATTATGCCGTGATCTTCACCTCGCGACTCAAGGCAGATGATGAAGCAGGCTACCAAGCTACCGCCGAAAAAATGGAACACCTGGCACAGCAACAGCCGGGATATCTGGGCATTCAAAGTTCCCGATCGGCCGATGGCAACGGCGTCACTGTTTCATACTGGAAAGATCTCGATTCAATCCACAATTGGAAACAACTTGCCGAGCATTTACAGGCCCAACAAACGGGACGAGAGAAATGGTATGAGTCGTACGAGGTACGAATTGCCAAGGTCGAGCGACAATATTCATCCCCAGATCGAACAGACAATGTGTAGACAATCGGTAACTGATGTATATCACTCAGTACAGTTCAGCATGCGAGCGGTTTCTTCAGCGATCACGCGATCCTCCTGCGTCGCGATCACATAAATGGCCGCGCGACTATCCGTCGTCGCGAGATTTTCATCTCGCAGGTTTTGACGGTTGATATCGTGGTCCAGAAATATTCCGATGCACTCCAGTCCGTGGCACACCTCCTCGCGTAACTTGGTCGCGTTCTCGCCAATCCCAGCCGTGAACACGAGCGCATCGACTCCTCCCAAAGTCACCGCGTATGCACCGATTGTCTCTCGAATCCGATTGGTAAACATCTGAATAGCCAAGTGTGCTCGCTCATTGCCATTTGCCGCCGCCTGTTCGACCTGCCGAAAGTCGCCCGACACTCCTGACACCCCGAGCAGGCCCGATTCGTGTTGCAACTGCCGCTCAACTTCGTCGAGTGACAATTTTCCTTCGCGAATCAGGAACAGCAGAATGCCGGGATCGATCGAACCACTTCGCGTGGACATCATCAAACCCTCTAGCGGCGTGAAGCCCATGGATGTTGCGACAGGCCGACCGTAATGAATGGCGGTCACCGAACATCCGCTCCCCAAATGGCAAATGATCGTGTTAGGATTCGTTTGCGGGTGAAGGCCTGCAACTCTTCGTGAACAATAATCATGACTCAGGCCGTGAAATCCAAACCGCCGAATGCCAAATTGGGAACGCCATTCAATGGGAACCGGATATTGAACCGCCTTTTCCGGCAACGTTGTAAAAAACGTCGTATCGAAAACAGCGAAATGCCGGGCGTCAGGATGGCAACGACACGCCTCGACATACGAACGCAACGTAGGCGGATTGTGTAGCGGCGCAAGGTGCGTCAGTTGATTCAATCGGCCAACAACTTCTTCATTCAGTTCGACGCTCTCCAAAAACGCTTCGCCACCATGAACCACGCGATGCCCAATCGCTTCGATAATTTCATGCCCGCCATGTTCCTTCAGCGCATCACACGCGGCGCAAACGGCCTGTTCGTAGTCATGGAGCGTACCGACTTGCTCCAGCAACTGGTTTCCGTCGCGATCTCTTGCGCGGAGCACGCTGTGCTTTCCATCTCCGTGCCAATCAACGATGCCGTTCAGCAGGCGTGACTTTCCATCGCTGGAAAACATCGAAAATTTCAACGTCGACGAGCCGGCGTTCAAAACCAAAAGAGCCATTGCCTACCCCTTGAGCCCTTTCCAAATAATTTTGGTGACTTCAATCACCGTCGCCGGCAACAGACTCAGAAGCATGACCGATAGCCAAGGGATCTCTTGCCAAGGTGCCAATTTGAAGATACCGCGTGTCGGTTCGGCAAACATCATTCCCAACTGCAACAAACCCGAACAAGCAAATGCAAGAAACAACCAACCATTCGAAAACAACCCCAACTCCGGCAACGTATATCGTTGACTTCGGCAAACCAACGAGAACGCGAGTTGCGAAAATGCTGCAATCGCAAATGCCGTGCTACGAGCAACCGTTTCGGAGCCT
Organism: Pirellulaceae bacterium; assembly: GCA_041399045.1. Taxonomy (GTDB): domain Bacteria; phylum Planctomycetota; class Planctomycetia; order Pirellulales; family Pirellulaceae; genus BJ22. The sequence continues at coordinate 149,780 of JAWKTO010000008.1, forward strand.
CCCCACACATGTAACACCAACCAAAACCCTAAAAACGCAGAGAACCCAATCATGAGACCGTGATATAGAATTCGAACTCCGCGCTGCCACGTGATGACAGGTTCACGTGGAGGGCAGGCGGCCTGCACATCACATCGTCTTCCGGCGGTTCCAAAGCCAATGCCAGTGCAGGTATGCCGTCTGTTACCAGATTGATCCACAGAATCTGAATCGCCAACAGCGGAACTGGATACCCGGCAACGGCCGCCAGCAGCATGAGAATGATTTCTCCAGCATTGCATGCGAGCAGATAGTGAATGAACTTTTGAATGTTGTCGTAAATCCCTCGACCTTCGCGAATGGCGTTCACGATCGACGAAAAATTATCGTCGAGCAACACCATATCAGCCGCTTCGCGCGTAACGTCGGTTCCCGTTATCCCCATCGCGATCCCGATGTTTGCAGTTTGAATCGCAGGCGCATCATTCACACCATCGCCCGTCATTGCGACGACCTCACCTCGGCCTTTCAATGCTTCAACGATTTTCAACTTGTGCGCCGCTGTCACCCGTGCAAACACGGCAATGTTGTTCAATCGTGATTCAAACGCCATCTGGCATCAAATCGAGGTCCGCTCCCGAAATAACGCTCGAATCGCCCGCTGCCAATCCCAGCTCCATGGCAATGGCCATTGCCGTCGATGGATGATCTCCGGTAATCATGATCGGACGGATCCCCGCTTCGTGGCATTCCTGGATCGAGCGACCGATTTCCTGTCGCGGCGGATCCATCATCCCGATCAATCCAAGAAACGTTAGCCCTTGCTCCAGATAACGGTCGCCATCACGTATTGGCGACGATGTGTGTGCAAAGGCCATCACACGAAGGGCGCGTTGAGCCATCGATGCACCGACCTGAAGTATCTGTTCTCGTCTCGTGTCATCCAGTTCGTTGTCACCGTCGACTTGCATTTCATAGCGACACATTGCCAACACCACTTCTGGTGCGCCTTTGGTGTGAAGCGATTCGCTTCCTTCGCCATTTCGCCTTACGACCGACATGGCCTTTCGTTCGGAGTCGAAAGGTATTTCGAAAACCAGCGTGTCGGCGATTCGGTCCACGCTGCCCTTCATCGCGAGGGCGACCAAGGCACCTTCTGTAGGATCACCGACAACGTTCCAGTCACCTGAACTCGACCGAACAACCTCTGCTTTGGAGCATGAACGCGCGACGTTGAGTATCGCCTGCAATACAGGCTCCGATGTGATTTCGACGGGCTCGGCAGTCCGCGAGGGGTTTTGCTCGATGAATTTTCCGTCCGGAGTATAGCCCGCACCGGTCACATGAAATTTCCGACCTCCGCAAACCACCTCTCTCACGGTCATTTCGTTCCGTGTCAACGTCCCGGTCTTGTCGCTGCAGATCGTTGTAACGGATCCTAGTGTCTCCACACTTGGCAATCTGCGCACCAGCACGTTTCGGCGAACCATTCGTTGCAGCCCCAACGCCAATGCAATGGTGACAACCGCTGGCAAGCCTTCGGGCACTGCGGCGACGGCAAGGCTAACAGAGACGAGCAGCGTTTCAAAAAAATCTTCGCCGCGAAAATACTGAATGCCAAACACAATCGACACCATTACCAGGCAAACCACGATCAGCAGACGTCCCAATTCGGCTAACCGTCGCTGAAGAGGTGTTTGCTCATCATCGTTGGCCACCAATAATTCGGCGATGGTTCCCAACTCCGTATTCATTCCGGTGCCGGTCACAACAGCAACCGCTTCGCCGTGAACGACGGACGTCCCCATATACAGCATGTTGCTGCGATCAGCCAATGCAGTTGCTTCATTGAGTCCATCCGACGTCGACTTTGCCACCGGTTGTGACTCGCCGGTCAGTGCAGCCTCTTGAGTCGAAACGTCAAAGCCGTGAAGCAACCGTGCATCTGCTGGAATTTGATCGCCGGCCTCCAAGATCACGATGTCTCCGGGTACAATCTCGGCGACTGGAATCGAAGTCAATTTTCCCGAACGTCGGACTTTCGTTTTCGGCGCTGCCATACCACGTAGTGCGGCCAGTGCACGACTCGCGCGCTCTTCCTGAATGAATCCCAACAAGCCGTTCAAAACGACGATTGCCAGAATCGCATAGGTGTCGACCCACTCCCCGAGAATCGCCGAGATCACCGCAGCCGCGATCAGAATCAAAACGACGAGTTCACGAAACTGACGCGCAAGCCGAAACCAGACTGACGGCGGCTTCTGCTCCTGAATCCGGTTCTCCCCGAATTTTTGGCGGCTCGCACGAACTTGTTCGGCATTCAACCCAACGTCAACACCAACATCGAAATCTGTCAGTAATTGCGCAGCCGGTAGCGTGTGTGGATTCCGAATCGAAATCGTTTCAGCGATTGACTCCCTATTTTCTTCGCCTGACATTTCGCTTGACTTGGGGATTGGCGGTACATTGTTCCAAAAGACCAATTCTAAAGGCTATTTCAATTGGCGGGGGGACCCGTTTTTTTCGGCATGAATGCCAACAATGCTTCACGACTTCGTCCGAAAAAATCAACCAGGCCACAACCACCCGGATTGGGTAGATGTGTTGCAATGGCTTTTTCAATTCTTTACGAGGAGGAACACGGCATAGCAATACGAGTCGTAGTGCAGGCTGCCAGCCTGCTGCGGAAGGCCTTTGTACTAGCACTCAAGCGGTCGCTTTTTCGTCAGATCCAGCCACCAATTTATTAGCCTCATTTCAAAAATCACGATACCGCGATGAACGCCATCATTTAAATCGCACGAGGTTAACGAAACTGGAAATAAGCCAACAATGGGAGGCCGATACCAACTAGTACGCAATACGATTGCACAAGCCAGTAGGTCCTGAAGTTTTTTCTCGTTCCACAACCATTATTCCGGTCCAACCGATCAACGCACATCCTGTTGCCAGTTCCAAAATGATAATCAGTACGGAAAACACGACACAGCTGATGGCGAACATTCAAACGCCAACCTTTCTGGTAACAAAGCACAACTCAATGGAACACAATAGTGACATGCAACTTAAGCGAAACATACTGTTGGTCGACATTCGTCGCGCCTCCCCGAAGGTCATCATAGACAATCGAAGATGAATAGACGAAACCCGCTCTCAAGCTTTCGGAAGTCGGGCGCGGCAAGTTGCGGAGCAACGACATGAATTAGCCTTGGGTTTCAACCCAAGGATTTGAGGCCACACTGCTAAACCCCAGAGCTGCGGAGCGACGGCATCAAGACGTAGATCTTGCGTTTCAACCCAAGGCTGAAAAACGCGCCACTGGCAACTCAACTCAAACCGAACCGAACGATTCCAGCGTGATTGATCAGCTAAAACGACCGAATTAGTCAAATCTGATTTTTTGACACATTTGTTCGTATGCGTAAACGTTAGCGATACAATTCTTTACCGGCAACGAATTGGCAAGCAGGTCGCATAAGCTCACTTTCCTTCCTGAACTAGCCAAAAACCAACGTAACGAAACGTTTTCCGTTTTTGTGTAGAAGTAAACGAATTCGAGGAAAGTTGTACGCAAAGGTCAAAACTGGTTCCTTTTTTATTTTTCGTTACTGCACTCGACTTCGATTGCAGCAGCTCAAGGAACGCCGCCAAAATGGATGACTGAGGGCCCGAGACTGGTCGATCAAAATACTGTTTGACATTCCGCTGTCCAGACGGGGAGACAAGTTATACGTTGGAAGAGGATTAATGGAAAGCTGCGGCGTTTCGTTCTCGACACGGGCTCGCCGTCCATGATTAATTCAAGTCTTGCCAAGGAGCTAAAGCTGGAATCTGTCGGGAAGCAAAGGTACCGATGCTCAATGGTAAAGTCGTCGAAAGCGAAATTGTGCAAATGCAATTTGGTGTGGCGACGTTGAGCTTTCGATGTGCCGATGTTTTCGGTTGACTTTGAGTCTCAGCTAAGAAATTTTTTGTTGGCGATGGCGTTTTTGGGCTCGGAGCTATTGGCGGTGGGGCGCTTGGCAAATTGACTTGCAGGAAGATCGACTTCGGTTCAATTCGAATGTTTCAAACCCGTCCAATATCGAAGACTCGATCAAGGTCCACCTTTACGATTTCGGATATCCGCATTCACCGATTCTAGACGTTCGTTTTGGTAGAGGACGCGTCGAGAAGCCGCTTGTTCGATACCGGGTCGCCGTCATTTTTTACGATTTCGCCTCCAGATATGAATGGCAAGTGGCGCAGATGGTGTCGGTCAAATGATTCATGGTTTCGGGTCTGCGTCATGCATCGCTTGGCGGCCAAGTCTAATGGAAAAGCAGCTTCAGTTGAACTGAAATCACTGCACCAACGATCTGGAATTGGGCGAGTTGCCGTGATTCAAAGAGATCGGTCAACAAGTCTGATTGGTTGGCGTTCAATTGTTGACAAGTCATCGACATTTTGACATCAAATCGAATGCAGCATTCTTCAAGCGATTCAATGATGAGAGTCCGCAAAAGCTTCGTTCGGGTTCACTTTAGCTTTTGACAGACAAATATCGATCGCAACTGTATGGGAAGGCTCACCGGCAGAGGCTGCTGGTCTTGCGGCAAGTGGAACGCAATTGATTTCCATTAACGGCGAAAGCGCCCAAGTATCCAGAGACAGCATCTTGAAAGCGATTGAAGCAATGGATGCTGAAGAAATTCGCTTGGAATGGAATGGCGGAACTGCACACTTGGATCGAAAGACTCATTCTTGAACGTTGATGACCCGGCTGGCTGTGCACAAACTCTCAAGCTTCGAGATCAATGTCCCACGAAGCATTTTCTTTGATTGGTCCAACAGCACGAATGCTCCATGTCTACCGCCCCCGTTATGCCAATCAACCCGAGACTCAAACCTAATGCAAACAATTGACTCTTCGCGAGGACGCCAAAGTCTTCCGTCGCGAACTCGAATCAAACGTCAAATCAATAACGGCTGCGAAACCAGAGTCACTGTCCGCAATCGAAATCGGCTATTCTTGCGACCAATCTGGATGGATCTTCGTTCACGCATTAAGGACCCGAACATGAACGCGATGGTCACTGATCACAAGTATCGATGAAGATCGATGTATTGACTTTGGCACTGGATCGGAGGCGATCGAATCCAGCTTCGAAGGCGAAGCTTTTATCAGATCAACTCGATGGAACACAGTTCGTTGTTCCTGCATTCCGATGAGGACGAAGAGGATTGGTGAGGATGGTGACAATTCATTAACCGTTGCCATCGGCGAAATGATATTGGACGTCCTATTGAAGGCGAAATCGGATGGTGTGTTCAAGCCCTTAAATCCTATGGCGACGTTCAACTTGACATCGAAGATTTCAATGGCGGCTGGGGCTGGCCCGAATACGACGACCTCGGCAAAACAAACCTGGCATAACCAGTAGGTCTTTGACTTCGCGGAGCGGCTTCCCGAAGCCGAAGGTCGGGCGACCTTGTTCAAGAAGGCCGGGTTGCGCGGGCTGGATGGGTGCGATGAATGATGCAGGCTCTCTGTTTAGTCCGAGAGCTTTTTTATGCGCCGGTCATCGATGGGTTTTCAAATCGATGGCATCTGATTTGCAGAAGGTGGTGCTGAGTAAGTTTCGTTTCAAGACGTGGTGGATCAAGGTCCGGCTTGCATGGATCGGGCGGCGTTGCGCTTGTTAGTTTTCAAACCGTTGCCCCATCGGGGCAAGCCCGATTGGGGGCAGTGTAAGCGGCTGCTAAAGATTCAGGTTCGACGGCAGTGATTTGACGTTAACGTGTGGGACTCATCGCTTCGTCCACGACGTGTGATGGAGTTGGGCACACTTGCTGGCGCAGCGGGCTTGTATGTTGGAGGTTGTCGAAAAGACGATCGGCGCAGGGCCTGCTTACACAACCCGCTCTCAGCGACAGGCAAGAATTTGCCCAACAGCAGGCGACAAATCGATGGGAACCCGCTGGCGAAAAGCTTGCCTTGAATCGCAGGCTGATCGATGCTGCGCCCATCACGGCGCCAGTCGCAAGAACCATCCTTTCAATCGGTACGTTTCTCCCAACCATTATCGCGCTGTGCGGCGTGCCTGCCGAAAAAAGCTCGACAGCGTTTGCCAGGTCGGCTAGAGTAAACGCTCGGTAGCCAACGTCCTACTGCAATCCGCATACGCGAAGTCGGCTAGTTCAACGCTAAACCTATCCAATTCTTCTTCCATGAAGAATCGGGTAGATTTCAATACATAACGTTCTGCTCGAATAATTTCATGAGAGACATTGAGGCGTGGGAAGACCACTACAACTTTCACGAGGCGAAGGATTACGCTGGCCTCGTTGCTTACTGTGAAGTGGAGTTCAAAGAGTATCCGAACGATTTGTACGCAGCGGATCGGCTTGCGAACGCATATGTGCTGAATGGTCAGTATCAGGATGCAATCCGCTTTTCGGGTGCCATGCATCACGAGTACCCCACCATCACAATGTTTCATGACCACATACTTGATGCATTGTTTGCACTTGGCAAGACGGAGAACGACTTTGAATGGTTAGTGCCTCCAACAATTGTGCGAATATCGCCCGAAGTGCGTGAGGCCTGTTACAGTGCGCTTCGCGGGAAGCGGAAGCCGCGTTCGGCATGTGACCTTCGACATTCATTGTGGCCCGAACATTACATTGCATTCACTGACTCAGAATTGCTTGAGTACTTGCAGTGTGATCCGAGATTCAGCGTTCTGCAGGATGAGTGCTACGGAAAGGTAGTTAAACTGGCCCCCAAGACGAAGAGTAAACCAGTCGGTTTTTGACTTCGCGGACCCGCATGCGTGGTGTGGTGGCGGCGAGGATGATCTTTCGGACTTGGTCGCGAGTGATGACCTCGGGGAGCGTGCGTTCGTTCTTCAGTCGCAGCATGTCCAGGACGTTCCAGTCGCGAGGGCAGGTGGTGCGATAGAAGAACTGGATGCCAGAGAGCGCGACGCGAAGGGTTCCGTAGGCAGCCTTGCGTTGGTACTTGAAATGGAGAAAGTACCTGCGCAGTTCTGTTTCGGAAATCAGCTCGGGTGACTTGCGGCAGTGGTCGGCCAATTGGCGGATGGCGCGCAGGTATCCGTGGACGGTCCGCTGTGCTTTACCGGTGAGCTGCAGGTCTTCGGCCATCTGCTGGTAGATGGCTCCGTTGAAGTAGTCGGATCGATTGGGCTTGTCGTAACTGGGCATGAGTAAACTCCTGTGGAAAAATGAAGGTGAACTGCCAGGGCACAGCGCCCTCACATTCACTCACAAGGAGTTTGCACCGAAAAGTTTGACTCTAACACCTTCAATCAAGTAGACTACGTTCAACCACTGCCGCCGCGCAGCGGCTTACTTGAACAATGCCTTGCACACGAAGCCGCCGATCACGCGGTTTGCCAATGGAGAGTGTGTCTCCGGCGGCTCGGTGACGGCCGCCGTTCGGCAGAAGATCCAGATTCCACAAAGTAAGGCGTCAAATCATGTCCACTCTCGTAAGAGTCTGCATTATTTCCGCGAGTTGTTTCGTTTTATCGGTAGTTGTTGTCGGTTGCTCGCCATCGAGTGACTCATCTGCACCTGTGACCGTGAACTCCGACCAGAATATCGCTTCTCCCATATCGGAAACTCCCATATCGGAAACTCCCGTATCGGAAACTCCTGCACCGGTATCCGGCTTTCAAGTAAACCCAGATTCCGTGACCTCGATTTCGGTGTCAATTGTCAATCACCCCGAACCGAACGGGAACGACATTGCAGAATTTACGGTGTCGCCTGATTTTCATGACAAATTGCTTGCATATGTAAACGGAGCCCCTGAGTTCCGTATTCAGATCGATCCCAAGCTTCGAGGGATGATGACCATCATTACCGATGACGGGCAGATAAATCTTACGTTGTTCTGCCCAACTCAGAGTGACGAATTGCTGTTTTCGCAGGGTGGCGGTTGGAAATACAAAGGAAAATCGTGGCGTGAATTTGTACGTACGGTCGAAGGTGCAACGTCCCAAGCAACCACACGGTAGCTGCCGAACCAGTAGGTCTTTGACTTCGCGGAGCGGCTTCCGCGTAGCCGAAGTTCAAGGACCTTGTTCAAGAAGGCCGGTTTGACGCGGGCTGGATGGGTGCGATGAATGATGCAGGCTCTCTGTTTTGACCGAGAGCTTTTTTTATGCGCCGGTCATCGATGGGTTTTCAAATCGATGGCTCTTTGTTTTCAGAAGGCGACCCCGCCCTTTTTTGTTTCCAATCGTCGTACAAGATCAGCCAGCCGTTTCGACTGGAGTTATGTGCCTCTCAAACCCAATTCAGATTGCCAAATGGGACATGAGCAAATAGACCTGAATGGCCAGCGTGTACATTTCGTGTACATGGTTTGCGCAAATAAAAAACGGAGCTCAAAAAAGCCCCGTTTTTTGGGATAGCCGAGACAGGAATCGCACATTCTCGAAAAACGCGGGAAATATCGCTGAATTATTTTCGCGCTGCAAAAACGTTGTTGAGCTTCGACTTGCGATTACTCAAGCCGTGCATCAGCTTTCTGACGTTGAAGTCCAAAGCCTCGTAGATCACTTGCTTCAGATTTCCCATTTGTAGCCGGACCATGCAAGAATGCGAGATCCTGGAAACAACAATTGGCTGGATTTGATTGCGAGAAAATCTGGGTGCCGGATTGCTACATGTAGCACGATTTCGGGAAATCTGGCTTTAATCCACCAGTTGGCTCTTTAACCATTCCCAATCTGCGATACAAATCGAATGATCGTTCCGGTTTCAAGGCTTCCGTACTCCTCAAACCTCAATAGCTTTACTCGATGAAACGCTAGAAACCGTGGCCAAAGGCCCCAAGTCCGTTTCAACTGACGGAACGCGGGACGAAGCTCAAAGTGTTGATAACGTGACCAAGACCGAGCAACATCTTGCTGGTAACATTCGCAGGCAAGCAAGGCCTCCAAGTGTTCATCACGCACCAAACCTTTGTCGCGCTTGTGGCATGAAGTCTACTCGTGCCGATGGAAGGACGGTTAGGCCTGACCTGGCAATCGTCGATGAAACGCAGACAAGTGAATTATCTGGCAGTCCATTACAAACACGCAAGCAATTGAAAGCGGCCTCGGGTGCAATCCCTGGTCCGGTTGGACCGAGACAACTCGAATACTCGATCACAAAAAGTGCCGACTGGCTCTCCATCTCACCAACATCGGGAACCAGCAACGGCCAGGCCGACACCATCACTGTCTCGATCACCACTTCCGCATTTGCCCAAGGCACCTACATCGCCACGTTCACAGTCATCGACTTCGACGCATCCAATTCCCCACAAACCATCGCCGTCACCCTCACGATCACCGACGGCATGATTGGCGGCCCGAGTTAGAATTGCAACTGTTCATCGTTTCCCAATTATGGTGGATGACTTCAATCGCGTAATCGGTCGCGATGAAATTTGAAAAAATCGACATTCCAGCGAACGTAGGTCTTCGGTGCGGATTGAGTAATGCCTGAGTCGGATAGCAACACGAACTTGATCAAGCAGGCGAGTGGAACCGCCCATAATACCCGGGCCTCCTAAAGTTAGGGGAATATACAGAAGTCTGCATAATCCCGGGTTATACAGACTTCTGTATAATCCGGAGCCAATTCAAACACGATTTTCAGAAATCATCGTTTTTCCATGGATTCAGGCCGATTTCTCTTGCATCACCAAACTGCAAGCACCAGAATATACAGACTTCTGTATAATCATTGTTATGTGCCAATATGAATCGTTCTGATTATTGCGTTGCTTGCGTGCATTCCAGCTTGTAGCTCAGAGCAGCCCGGCTCCGTTAATGCGGAAACTGCACGCCAGTCGACAGCGGGGCGCCGTCGAACAGACTAAGCCTCCCACACGCGTAAAGCTGCCGCGAAAGCCGCAGCCGTTATTCCTGACGACCCAATGCTCGATCCGCTGATCGGAGAGTGGGTTCAGGAAGGCAGCGAGAGACTCGTTAAGTTCAGTGCAATCCCGACAAGACTGTTACAGTCATCCATCCGTACCCGTTTGATCTGTGGGATTCGGGTTGTTGACAATGTCCGGATCGTAGACGGCAAGCTTCACTACGATGTGTACCACTACTACAATGGCCCTGATTCATTCCCATTAACCGACACCGGAGATCACCCATACAGTGGCAAAATAAATGAAATGTCTGTTTGGCCCGGGGAAAACGACGACCAATTGATCGTCGGCTTTTCTAGGCTCGAACTGCCACTTACACGCTCACGGTAGTGGGCACATAACAAAGCCGTGAACCGAAGCACTCATTAGCGCGGCAATTCAAAATCAGAGACTTCCGTTCGTGCTCGGTTGCAGGCGTTATCTGGCTGAATCTCACGATGCAGAATCTCGTTCTTGATTTAATCGCCGCTTCAGCACTAAGCGTGATTCCGGAAACGTCAGAATTCCGGCCTGCGTCATATGCGACATGGGCAACGACGCGACGAGGATGATTTTAACGCATCCAGTGTTATCAAATACTTGAAACGTGAAGGACATGACGTTGAAGAAACGCTGGTCCAGAAATACGGTGAATCTAGCCCTGAACCAATACCTTTACGGGAAATCGAGTCAATTGCGCCATGGATTGAATGCTTGCCTGAATCGTTCGTAGAATACCAATCGTTTCGACAGCTACGCGAAAACCCGAAATACATCGAAATCTTGACGTTCACGACGCCAGTGCTCACAGACACACGTGATGTTGCATTCCTCGAAGTCTGGGAGGAAGATGGTCGCTACTCCAACATGGGGACATGGTGGTGGATGCAGATGCGTTTGGCAGACGGTTCGTGGAAACCCTGACTGGCAACAAATGCACGCCATATCGTAATTGCCAGATAACAATGCCGTGAACCGAAGTGCTCATTGACGCGGCAATTTTGAATCATAGCCTTCGTTCGCACTCGGTTACGGCAGACGTTATCGCAAACAAAATGAATCACTCGTTTTATAAACAGATACTCACTGTTGACTCATCTCAGATCTTTGACGACCAAGACAACGTTGTCTGGATCGACTGGGGCGATGAAGAACACGCAATTGTTGACGCCATTCGTAATCACATTGGCGTTCCAGAGCTTAACGCGACTACCAAGGATGCCAACAAGGACCTTGGTTACTTGGTGCGGGTTTGTTTGGGCGAGAAGTCTATCGTGGTTGATCCATCGAATGAATTTGACTCACGTCATGCAACCATCAATGCGATTGACGAATTGCTGCCGGATCACGAGATCAGATTTGTTACTGCGACCAACTGGAAGCGATACAATCGCCCTGGCAGTTGAGCGAATCGCTAATTGGAAGGCTTGCACGTGGAATTCGGACAGTCGTTGAATAGAAATTTCTGTCCAATCCGCGTTTTACCGGACCTAATGAATACGCCCGGCAATGAAATCGATGACGCCTGCGACGCATACGCAGACCAAAACTAACTGAACAAAGCGATAACAATGCCGTGAACCGAAGCGCGCAGTCGGGTGGCTTTTCAATTTAGAATCTTTCGTCGCCGCTCGGTTACGGCAGGCGTTCGCCACTCAAGATGGATTCGATGAACCCTTACGCTTCCCCGAAAGCAACGACTGATCGAGCCAATGTCGTTCACGGATCGATGTTCTCGCTCGCACCTTGCCCGATTTGTAATGCTTCTATCAATCCATGATTGGCGGCCCGAGTTAGAATTGCAACTGTTCATCGTTTCCCAATTATGGTGGATGACTTCAATCGCGTAATCGGTCGCGATGAAATTTGAAAAAATCGACATTCCAGCGAACGTAGGCTTCTTCGGTGCGGATTGAGTAATGCCTGAGTCGGATAGCAACACGAACTTGATCAAGCAGGCGAGTGGAACTGCCCATAATACCCGGGCCTCCTAAAGTTAGGGGAATATACAGAAGTCTGCATAATCCCGGGTTATACAGACTTCTGTATAATCCGGAGCCAATTCAAACACGATTTTCAGAAATCATCGTTTTTCCATGGATTCAGGCCGATTTCTCTTGCATCACCAAACTGCAAGCACCAGAATATACAGACTTCTGTATAATCATTGTTATGTGCCAATATGAATCGTCTCCTGATTATTGCGTTGCTTGCGTGCATTCCAGCTTGTAGCTCAGAGCAGCCCGGCTCCGTTAATGCGGAAACTGCACGCCAGTCGACAGCGGGCGCTGTCGAACAGACTAAGCCTCCCACACGCGTAAAGCGCCGCGAAAGCGCAGCCGTTATTCCTGACGACCCAATGCTCGATCCGCTGATCGGAGAGTGGGTTCAGGAAGGCAGCGAGAGACTCGTTAAGTTCGTGCGCAATCCCGACAAGACTGTTACAGTCATCCATCCGTACCCGTTTGATCTGTGGGATTCGGTTGTTGACAATGTCCGGATCGTAGACGGCAAGCTTCACTACGATGTGTACCACTACTACAATGGCCCCGATTCATTCCCATTAACCGACACCGGAGATCACCCATACAGTGGCAAAATAAATGAAATGTCTGTTTGGCCCGGGGAAAACGACGACCAATTGATCGTCGGCTTTTCTGGGCTCGAACTGCCACTTACACGCTCACGGTAGTGGGCACATAACAAAGCCGTGAACCGAAGCACTCATTGGCGCGGCAATTCAAAATCAGAGACTTCCGTTCGTGCTCGGTTACGGCAGGCGACTATGAAGTCCGTGGTTTGGGAATGGGTGTTTTTTGGGGTTGCTAGTTCATATTGGTTTTTCCTTGTTGGGTTTGAGTTCGCAATCGATGCATGGACTTGAAAGAGGACTAACCGACTATTCGAGGGGTCGACGCGGGTCGGCTGCTAAAGCGTCGTCTCATTAATTCTTGCAATCATTTCAAAGTGGATTGCCTACGTTTCCTCGCTCTATTCTTTAGCACGCCCGGCCAGGCCAACGGCACCTGGAAACAGTCGACGTCGGAGAGGTCAAGGACCCGGAAGTAAACGTTTCAAGTCACTGGATCGATCACGGCATCCTATTGGGTTATCTCAAAGAACTGTTCTTAGTGGTTTCATAATCGATGTTGCGATCTCACGTTTTCTGTTTCAAAGAACTCGTCGCCTCGCATTCGTTATGTCGAGGGCAAAGGCCTGTTCGACAACCACATTGCCCCTTTGTCGGCAAGGTTCCGTTCGGATGGTTCCGGATCGTTCCTTATTGGCTATATACTTCTAATTTTTCGAGTTGCCACTTCGAGGTCGTTGCTTTTTGGAAATCGACTTGATCACCGTGCGGCCCTTCTTTTCTCCAAATGGAACCGATGAAGAACGAATGGCATTTTGGATCAAGGCCGACACTTCGGGCAGATCGATATCGTTGGCGCTTTCGAGTTTTACAAATCGTCCCTGATTCCCAGACCCCTGCAAAATCTTCTTTGGGTCCTTCAATGATGCGCCATGCAAAAAATAAAGAAGAACCCATCGAGGATAAACGGCAAGCGAAATGATTGCTTTTGAAGATTGCTCGTTTGGGCCGTATCCAATCGCAAGTGCGTTATAGTTGTCATAGACCAGCTCAACAGCAGATTCCATCCGGTGCCTAAGTTTTTTGCGAGCAGCTCGAACTGTTTTTTGGATTGGCGGATCAAACTTTGCGACGAACGTAGCGAGCTGTTTTGCAGGCGTATCTTTTTGCTCTGTCATAATTGAAGCTACCTAGATTGTTCATTGGCCACATTGCGAACGCGACCAACCTTTCGAATTTGGTGAACGTTTCACTGAGGAAAACACCCCAAGTCCGATGCTGGTGTATTCATTGGTGATCATGCATCGTTGGTGACGTATCATTGCAACAAAGCACCGTCCGCGTCATCGGTGCACCGATTTGTTTTGAGTTCACGTCTATAGCCTGAGGATTTGATCCATTTCTAACCAAAGTGTGTCGCACAACCCTGCGCGGTACGCCGCAGCACGAAATGCTTCATGTTCAAGACGGTACATCGAGAGTTTTCCTGTAGTTGGATCTTTTTGTGATTCTCGGATGTTCGTCAGCCGGTCAGCCACCTTCACGATCAGCGCTAGCGAATTCGACGATCGAGATAGCTTCGCATTTGTACGCTGTTTCCGTGTCTCTCTGTCTTCACCGGGTTCATCGGTCAACAAAGACACCGCTTCCGCAACGTCATCGCCAAAGTGCGATCGAATGTCTCCGAGCACTACGTCAGTATCCTCAACAACGTCGTGTAAATAACCTATTACCTGCGCATCATGGCCGTAATTTTTAAGAATCTCAACAACGGCATCAAGGTGATACGAATACGGATTCCCCCCGTAGCGTTGGCCCGCGTGTGCTGCGATTGCAAATTCACGTGCTTGCTCGATGGTGGACTGGATCATTTCAATACCGCATAACGAATACATGTAAGTCCGTGGCTTGGGTGGATTGGTCATACAATGACCGGTTAGGGCTTTCAAAAAACCTCAAACACACGGAGCTGATCATGTTAATCGTTTCTTTGGGCCTCGGCAAATTTTCGAGCCTGACCTGTACTCAGGATGCCGATGAGTGAACTCCGACATTCCATACCATTGCTATCGACCGGCACCACCTGAAAGCAAAATCAACCGGACCTAGTTGTCGTGATAGCCTAGGGTCGAAATTGCAAAATCGTTGTCAGGATCTAAACTCTCGCGTAGGTAATTCACTAAAAAGGCTATTTTTGCCGAGACGCCAGTATGCTTTGTTTGTCAAGACACTTGTCACGATGTCGCCTTATTTAGCAACGCCCATGTATTCAAGGTAACGAATCGTTTCGTCGTAATAGAATAGTTTCAAGAGTTCGAAAATCTGCATGCGATCTCCTCCATGATTGACCGGATAATAACCATGAATTTTTCGCTCCATGGGTTGGTCTTCAGGAAGCTCGAAGTCTTTCAACGTAGCAAGATGGTCGTAAATCTTAGAAGTGTCGAACTTGGACATTATTCGGCTTTCAATCGCCCCGCCTAAGACTGTCTCGCTAATTCTGTTCAGCTTGTAGAGGGCATGCAAGCAAAATGGGTTGAGGACGAGAGCATGCTCGAACTCGTGAACTGATTCCTGGTAACGTTTGACTGTCAACAAATATTCTCCAGCGGTAACGTGGCAGAAGTAAAACCAAGGGTCAACTTGAAGTGCGCGCTGGGTATGAAACAATATCTTTTCAGCTCGCTTCTCCATCGGAATGGGCGACAGTGATTCGACCTGTAATGTCATCGCGTTCAAAGTCCGGGTTCTAGGATGTTCTCCATATGCCTCGGCTCGTTTTGAGATTTTTTCAATTATCGCCGATAGGTTTTCTGGCTGCGTTCGAAGTAAAGAAGTCCAGTATTCATGGATTGACAAAAGTGAACAGTATTCGTTTTCAACGATTGTTGCGAGCGTTTCCAAATCTTGTTGTAGAATAGCCAAATGCAATCGCGATAATTCCAAAACTTCACTGTCACCGGATTCAACTAACGCCTCCAGTAGATGAGTCCGTTCTGGCACATAGTCATTGGCAAGGGCGAACTCTAGCATTACATATTGGTCATTTGGGCGAATTTCAATCGCGCGAGCAAAATGCGTTTTTGCCTTTTCAAGATTTATGTTCGCGAAATAGTTGCCACGAGCAAACTCTTTGGTAAATTCATCGTCGGTTCTTAACTGATCAATGCAGTTCTCCAAATCTCTGCTTAAAGGAACAACGTCACTTCTTCCGATCAAGAACGTTCCGTGATCGTCAAATCCATGGGTCTGGCCGTTAATCAAACACAACTTGATAACGGAACCTGCAGGAATTAAACGCGTCACTGGTCTTGGATTGGCATCGAAATGCCGAGGAACTTCAAGGGGAATTTTTACGAACGCACGTTTTCCATGATCCGGTTCATTAATCGCTTTCTGATTTTGGGCGTGGACCTGATTTGCCACGAATGTCAAGAACAAAAAATAACACACTATCAGCATGCACTTGGTTCGTATCATTGCCTACTCCTTTACCGAGAAGCATTTCGAGTTTCGGTTTCGAACGTACGTCATCAAACTTTTGACGTCCATCAATCAAAACTCGAATGCGTAACGATAAAATATCTGATAAAAAGAGCATTTGCACTTGCTCGCTAATTGTTGCCCGTTTCGTTGGACGCGTCGTTATCTTGCAGAAAGACGCGTAGTAGTGCGATGAGAATGCAGCCAAGTGACATCGCGTACACCAACCGGTTTTCAATCATTCCAATACCGACGTATCCAAAAAAGCAAAAATGGACGGTGACGATGTCTCGGAACTTTCTTTGGTATTCGGTTTTGAGGTCTTATGACGGAATACTCTTTGAGCAACGAACGAACCGGGCCATCCTAAAAAAACTCAAGGTGGTGAAGCAAATATTCTGGAACTCGATGAAACGCGTTCACTTGCCCACGATTCTGAACAGCCACCCATTTGTCGATCCCGACGGAAAGAAATGCCAACGTCGACATGGGCAAGTAAGCGTAAATCCACCAGAAGCCAGGAAAGAATTGAATCTTTGGAGACGCTCCCCTGAGATTCATGAACACCACGATTTGCGTCAAAAGTGTCACCGATGCAAGTCCCTTGACGACAGCAGGAAATTGCCGGAAAACAAGTCTAACAATTGTATTTCGGAATGAACTCATCAATCGCTTCGCATACCCAAAAGCTACTTTGCTATTATTCAGCTTGTCACTAATCGATTCCAAAAACTCTCGAACAAATCAAATTTCGACACTTTGGACAGGTTGGAATCAAGTCATGGATGGCACGAGCGTTCGGGCATGAAGGGCGTTCATCAAATTCTGCCTCCCAAAAATATTCCGATTTACAGACATCACAAATCACCACATCCCCAGGCTGGAATTCAAATTGGAACTTGTACCAATTTTGAGATTGTTCAGGTCTAGATTGGTCGTCATCATTCATGACAATTCTCTGGTTTTTTCGTCAACTTACATGAACAGCGATCAGCCTGCATTCCGCGTTTGTATCGCGTTTAATTGGGCTTCTGCCGTGAAGCCAACGTTTATTGCTAAAAGCCAAAATCTGTCCTGGATGAAGCACTGAGGAATAGGTCCTATTTTGATACTTCAGTGAATGTGTAAGTTCTTTAAGCCATTCCTGTTGTTTGTCATTAGCGGCGACGTAGTTTCGTGGGCTCCAGCATATTGATTGCTCGGAATCTGCCCCTGAAAAAACTGCCCTTGTCAAATGCAGAGCTGCAAATTCCGGATCACCCAACTTCATTTCAAGTTTTTGGGTTGCCAAATGGGAATTGCAAAATTTGGGCAGATCGCTCCAATCATCGATGTGCAAAAGTTCGCTTTCACCACCCAGACAAAACTCACGCTTAACGCATCCGAAAACGCAGTAATTCTCGCCATCTCCCAATGGATTCAATGTATCGGTGTGCAGTGGATCCGGTTGGTCTATGCGCCGCATGTTCAATGTTTCGTTCTCTCGGCCTGACAAGTTGTTTTGAAAGATGGCTGATCCTCGATTCCAATGGTAATAGGGATTGCCAAACAACGAACCTATCGCTGCCACTACTCTTGCCAACTCATTCTCATTCACGTTACTTGATTTGGACAAATCCGTTTCAAAATGAATTGCACCTGAAGGTGGCATTCGAACGTGATCGACTATCATTCTGACAAAGGTGTCTCCAGCTGCGTACAAGAAATTCGAACGCAACATATCGAAGGCACGTACTCCGCGGATCTGAAGAATATTCAGCGACCTGGTTCGGTCAAGAAAACTGTCGAGAACTTGCTTTGAAAGACTTAAGGACTTAATTCGCATTGAAATCGAAACCACATACTCGTTGCTAAATTTTGGCAAGTCCCTGCCTGCCGACGCGGCAAATTCGCTAAGAATAAAGCCCTCTTGTCCTTACGATTTCGCGATATGTCCCGCTTTGCCATTTGATCGCCGTGCGACCATGCATCGCAAATCGATTGTCAACGAAATAAAGGTCACCAGGCATCAAACTAAAACGAATGGAGCCTTTGCATTGTTGCACTGAATTGAGGATTGCGTTTGCGTATTCGGCCAATTCAATATCGCTTGTGACTAGTTTGCAGGACAAACAATGATGAGCAAACCGTATTGCCGGCAAGCAATCCGGAAAATTAAATATCGGTGCAACACAACGCACTTCGGCGGAACCCGGTAACGACCATTCAACGGGCTTGCGCGACAATCGATTGCTGCTAAACATTTGAAGCTCCGGCCAATCTCTCAAACGAAGGCAAACCGAGTCAGCCCCTATCAAAGCGACTTGCTTCAACATTGCGATTCCGATCCATTCAGGTGGATTGGAACAAAACGATCCATCCGTGTGTAGTTTCATCTTGCCGTCAATTCGTCGGTTGTTTTTTGAAATGCTCAAGTTGCAGGCCAAACGTAAATTTTGGTAGTAGGAGCCGTCTACGTCGCAAATAACGGATCCAATCGAGCAAGAGAGCGAGTGCAAGAGCCGCACAGGATCGTTGCCTGCTCGATTTCGAACAATCACTAATTGATCCGCTTTAAGTCGTGCCGCTACTTGTTGGCCAGATCGCTAATCATTGAACCGCTCTTCGAATTTTTTAGAGGCCGGTCAACAGATATTTCAAAATCAGCCGAACGGGTTTGTTTCGTTGTTTTCATGCGTCTTTTTGTGACCTATTCAGATAGATTTCCGCAAATTCTGAGTAAGCGACGCGAGAATTCTTGTCCGGTTGGAGCCAGCGCGTCCATGTAACATGAATCGGTTGTTGACGATGTAGATGCTTCCAACTGGCATGAAAAATGACCTTACTTGGGATGCAGCGTGAGTAAGCGACTCAGAAAGTTCCGTCAGAAAAATGGCTTGGTCTTTTGACTTAGGTATTCGAAAGCGATCATCGCTAAATCGGATGGTCGATCCGCAAAGCGGGATATTCACTGAATACTGGAGCCAATACCCTGGAAGTTTTCGCAAGCTGCCGATTTTCCAAGGATCGGCTAGGTTAAAATCCCCCTTCCATTCCAACAGATGCGCAAAAGGGTGGTTAATAAATCGATCTCGTTCTTCCCAATCATCCATGTGCAGCAAACGAATCGCACCCCCACTCCCATTGCATTCACTGAGCTTCGCAACCATTAGAAAATCACCGGGATCTTCGTGAAGGACTCGGTCGGTGTGTAGAGGCCAACATTCCTGTGGATTCTCGAAATGCCGAAGCTCTGGTTTATACTCATTTTTGAATGTGAGCGATATTTCAACAGAATCGGCTGAGGGCATAGATTGACCATCTGTATTCCTAGTCTCGGGCAATATCTCTCCGATTGATTTAGCGAGGCGATGGCTGAATCTCCTTAAACGATTCTCGTTAATAATGCCGTCAACGAAGTGCAACAGAACGTTGCCCCGTTGTCGATCGCATAACAGCGACTTCAACTGTCTATTGAATACAGTTTCACCGGTGGCCTGAAATTCCTTCTTAAACTGCTCAAATCCAACAAACCAAACTTCAACTCTGGGTGGTGATCTGTATTCATCAACAGATTTTTCACGGGAGTGATTCTCTTCGGCTAAGTTGGACATTCGACTTCCTTCTATTTTTTGTTCAGACAAAGAGTTCCGACTACGGTTGCACCCAGTAACGTAACTTGAGTTGAATACTGGCTTAGCAATTCGAAAGATTCGACCAATTTGTGTGCAAGATAGCCTCCATACAGGCATCCCATGCAAAAACCAAGAGTTCCGCCAGCAATGCGTTTCACTAAAAGAAGAAATGTCGTTGCGACGACGAACAGACCAAATGGATCCTGAGTCTTTGCGCTGCTATACAAAGCGTAACCAATCCACGGCAACGCTAAATAACCAGAACACCCTTCCTTTGTACTATTCCCGCGAGAGTAACTTGGAGTTGAGTTACTGGATGTATAAGATGGCCTGGCACTGCTTCCGAAACTACTTTCGCTCGCTGACGAGCTGGATTTGCAGCCCTTGTATCCTTTAGTGTCTGCAATTTCGATTGTTTCAACTGGTGGCCAAATGTCATGGGATAACGTGAGATTCCGTCTCTTCAAATGTTCAATAGTTTTTTGATATTGGCGAATGTATTCGAATTGGTTTTCGAAAAGAGGGTCTTCGTAACGAGCAGCCATACTGGCTAACTTTGGCGGGCCTATATTGGCTGCAAACTCAAGAATCGTGCTTACAGGTGCCGAAGCTACCCAGGTTTCGCGGCTTGAAGTCGCAATTATGAGAAACGGAATCACTTCGTTTTCGATTATCTGTCTCGTCGCCTCTGTCGACCTTCCGATACGACTCGAGCAGTACTTCAAAAACTCAACAAATTCTAACGATTGCAATTCATCTCGAAGCTCGTCTACTGTTTTTTCTGTTGACGAGTCAATCCCAAAATCCAACATCTTAGCCTCTTTCTTTTGATGTGTGATTGATTCGCATTCGGAAGTAACAGCGTTCGTACATCCGCGAGCTGCTCTGGTGAAACGTGCGAAAGTAAGTCTCAAACCCCATGCATCGATGCATTGCGATCGTTCCGGAATTCGTTCCGATGGTTTCCCCTACGACGTTGCTTGATTGATTCCTTTCGGCGTCTTGGATTCGAACATTCGTCAGTGCGAGTCCGATGCCCCCATTTCGAAATTCCGGTAGTACCGCTCGCCAGGTCAAGTGATAGTCACCGTCACGTGGCTCAAATTTGGAGCCCGCTGAGCTGAGCTGTTCAAGGCCAAAAAACTTTCTGGTTGGAGGTGAAAGAATCGTCCCAACCGAAAAGCCGGTGATTTGACTGGGCACTCTGTCCCTTGCAACGAAAACACTCACGCCCTCGAAGTTTGCAATGGATTCGAACGAAAATGTCTCCACTTGGGCCTTGCCCCAGCAACTGTTAAGAGTGGCAGTCTGTGAAATGTGATCGAGTCGGCCTCTGAATTTGGCATCCAAACAATCGAAAGGAACTTTTTCGATTTCCGCGCTCACCGTACCTCCAAAACGTAAATTCTTGCGTTGGTCTCCAATCGGGAAACGCACGCGGGTAACGCGAATTTTTTGGCGATGCGATACAGCATGTTGCCACACGCATGGATCGAGTATCGAATGCGTGGAAATCGCTAGAAATTTGCCCAAGGATTTTTCTGCGTTACGTCCATGTGTTTTGGATTACAGGCAAGGCGTTGGTGGTGCCAGGAATGGCCAAGGCGAATTGATACCGCCGTTTTTATTGGCGTATTTGAAAATCGACCTGTTAAGTCAACTGAAATTCCATTCGACTAGCTCGAATGAGGCCCCTCATGTCTTCGGATTTGAGGGGCTTTTTGTTTGAAAACAATTGGATTCAAAACTTGTCAATGTAAGTGCCGGACCATCAAAGCCATTTTTCCAAGCTTCGTCTGATTGTTGGCGTAAGGGACAGTATCAAGATGGCAATGAACAAAATTTCGAGTATGGGTGACGTGGCTGCCAGATCTTCGCTTGACAATGTCGGTAGTCGCGAACGTAATTCTAATAAATCCCGGGACAGCCGTCGCTGTGGGTGTGGAGCCAGAATCGCCATCAAGAACATCGCTCGACATAATTTGAAAGCGCACAAAATTGTTAACGACGAGATATTAGATTCTCGTTGGCACACTTGCCCCTTTTGTAGGCATCAAGTTTCCACAAAGCGATTCGATAGCCACATTCGAAGAGTCCATGGAAAATCAAATGCAGAAATCAAAAATAAGATTCCGATCGAAGCCCAAAGTAGTAAACTCGATCTTCAAAACTCTACCCTAATTAGCCTTTGCGATATTCTCGACGAATCAAAATCGACTGAGAGTGTTGAAGACGTCATCAGGTCGCTTTATTTTCTGGCTGTACATAGACACCCTTTTCATTCCTTCGTTTCCGACGAACAGTCAAGTAAACTTGCACCACTAGGATTGAAGTTTGTACATTATTTCGATCGATTGCCTTACGATTTTCCATCCAGGTTTACAAGCCACACATCGATCCAGGAGTCGATTGCCTTCCAAAAAGAATTAGAATTGGTAATGGGGTTTAAGATCGTCAAGACGCGAAGGCAACTCCTAGAATTGGCATCTTCATTGCCGGAAAACCCGGCGGCTTTTGAAACAAACAACACAACATCTAAAGCAAAACCTAATCCTATTGCTTCGATTGACCAAAATCGCAAAAACAAATACCACACTGCTACAAGTCTGACGCGAATGTTGCGCTCGCTTCGGAAGCAAATGAATATCAATGGAGAATCTACTTTCGCAAAATCTGTTCAGTTGCCTGATGGTTATGGTGATCGGAATTACGGTATTCGGACGAGAAGGCAAGAAGCCAAGAATCATCCACTTAAGCAAAAGCATCTATGGGCGGTTTTGAGGGCAGAATGGGAGATTAAACTAAGACTACAAAAGGTTTTCTTACTGAAAACATTTAGCCAACCTTCAACAAAACTATGCCGTTCAAATATTAACAAAGCGAAACGTTTGCACGATTTACTTGGGATACTCGTCGAGACATTAGATTTTTCACCATCATTGGCTAAGCAAGTTCGACAATTTGCCACCGTACGAAACAAATTGATCCACGAGGTCGGTTATTACGAGATTCGAAACTCGAAAGCATTTTTTAAGAATTTTGTAGAATTGATCATCGATCTCGATTCGCTGGTCCAAGACATGGCTAATCAGACAGGAATCAGCCAAATAAATTTGAGATACTTCGCTTCGAGGTGGTTTCCCTATGCACGGGAACTTGCCTTCACGCGGTGCATTCAAACGAGCAAACAGGTAGAGGGCTTGCTGGCGACAAGGTTGTCTGCAAATGGAAAAGGACTGAAATCAAAATTGATTTCGGTAAAACACAACGCTGCCAGCTTCAATTAACAAGAGTATTTTGGATTGCTGCTTCTCCGGGACGATATGATTTACCGACCATCTAAAACAAGCTTTGGTTTTTGGGAGGTTAATAAGAATTTCAATCGATTAGTTCAAATATTGTCAGAGACAGAGATTCATGAATGGGCCGAACTCAAACGACAAGAGGCCATTGAATTCGAACGATTTGAAGAGCGGCGAGCAGAGCAGCAAAAAGCTGAAGCGGAATTATCGAAAGCGAGAGCACAGGAAAGGTGGAAACTACAACAGCAAGCAGTTGAAGCTGAGAAAGCTGCCGCCAAGTTTAAGGCGGAACAGGAAAATATTCGCCAGTTTTATTCTCCATTTGAAACTTTTCAAAGATGCTGTGGTTACGTTCCTGTAACGGCCTTTCTTTTCAGTCCGATCATTCCGTTTTTTGCGATTATCAAACTAATCGAGTTCTTTGAATCATTCGTTTTTGGGCTTGTTGGCTTGCTGCTATGGGTTTTTGCCCGGTTTCTTTGTTTTTATAAGAGCAAACTGTTTGAATGCGAACGCAAAAACGACGTGACTTTGCTTAAAAAGCGGTCCATTTCTGCTGTTCGAACGTCTATCCTGATTTATGTCACTTTGGGTTTGATCGGATGGATGATTCCCATTGTTTGGCTTGCAACCCATTGAGCAAGAATCTGGATAGGCTATTTCGATTCGTTCATTGATTAAGACCTCGCTCGATACTGGTAAGCAAAATTTCGGTCATTAAAATCTGGGTAACGCCGTGTCACCCGATTTCTTGAAATGACCGTGAATAAGCAGTACCCCGATTACCAAAGTCCTGACGATTCGACTTCACATTCCCTGTTGGATGCGTTGTCCGATGGCGATGAGTCGGCTTGGGAAAAGATTGCCTTGGTTTGGGGGCCGGTTCTTTTTCAGTACTTTCGCCGCCGGGAATTGACGAATTCGGATGCTGAAGAAGTCGTCCAGAACGTCATGTTGAGGATGTATCAAGGTCTGAAGAAGCGGCAGTTCGTACGAGATGGCGAGGCCAAGCGATTGAAGTACTGGATCTTCAAAATCGCAGAAAACGAACTCAAAACGTTTTACACAAGGTTTCTAAATAGACCCAAATCCCCTGGCGGGAGTTCCTATCAAAATCTAGTGGCCAATGTTGAAGCCGAAACCGAGGCTTCGGCGCTCGAATCTCTGGCCATAACTCGAATATTGGAGTTGATCGAAGGCGATTTTCAGAAAGTCACATGGAATGCGTTCCAATTAAGATACTTTGACAGCCTGTCGTTTGCCGACATCGGCGAAAAACTATCAATCAGCGAAGAATCAGCCAAGCAGGGTGTGTACCGGGTACGTCAACGGCTCAGACAGGAAATGGAACGCCTCAATCTGTTTAGCGAAAAAAACAATCGCTAGAATTTTTGCGTTACGCCCATTGGTTTGAGTATTAACCAATAGTGACAAATGCAATGGATCAGATTCCTTGAATCACTACGCTCGGTAAGACGCGGATTTCAATGGCAGACGACGAAACTCGAGAAAACGAAATTCTACTGGATGACTCGTGGGTTTTTGAATCGCTACGAGCCACCAATCACCAGTCCGTGTCCGGAACTGCCAAGGACAACATTGATCCGGAGTTCTTGAATCGAATCAAGGACTTGCGGTTTATCAAATCACTTGAGTTGCAACTGGAGCTGCCCAAAAGAATTGGGCCCTACGAATTCCTCGAATTGCTTGGGGTGGGCGGAATGGGAGCCGTTTACCGTGTTCGGCATAACCTACTAAACAAAGAGTTCGCCCTCAAAATCCTGAAACAGGATCGTGTGTTAGACCCCGAATCCGTTCTACGTTTTAAGAAAGAGATCGAAGCACTAGGGCGACTCGAACACTCGGGAATTGTTTCCGCCAGGAACGCCGATGAGCACGTGGGGATTCTTTACCTGGTGATGGACCTTGTCGATGGACGCTCTCTTTGCGGAATTCGTATCTGAATCGAAACGGCGTAACGAACCGTTGCCCATACATATGGCCTGCGATTGGATTCGGCAGGCCGCGGATGCGATCGCGCATGCCCATTCGATCGGCGTTCTCCACCGCGACCTGAAGCCTGCGAATATCATGCTGGACAAGTCGGGACAGATAAGGGTCTTGGATTTGGGCCTTGCCAAACTATCGACGAATAAGTCGGACAAGGGAAAATCGGAAAGAAAGACGGAATTGACTCGGCATGAACAAGTGATTGGCACTCCTAGTTTCATGGCCCCGGAACAATTGCAGGAGAGTCGAACTGTTACCGAACAGGTCGATGTCTATTCTCTGGGGGCGACTCTATTTTATTTGCTTACAGGTAAAACGGTTTATTCGGAAAAAGGAACCATTCTTCAGCGAGGATTGGCGATTCTCAATGATCCGGTTCCCGATATCGGTACTTTGCGCCCCGAGCTGCCAGAAGCGTTGACTGAACTTGTCACGCGGTGTATCGCAAAGCGTCCAGATGACCGAATCAAATCAGCCGAGGAGTTGTCCCGCCTCCTTCATCCCTTTTGCAGGCCACCCCTCGATAAACACACTGTCGCTGTTGCAGCCAATGAGACTCTACCGCGAAGAAAAGTCAATTTTAGAAACTGGCGATGGGCAATTGCCGTTTCGGGATTGATGTTGATCTCAGTTTTGATCGCGATGATTGTCATGCGCTTTCAATTACCAAACGGAGGTGAGTTGGTAATCGAATGCGATGATCCAAACGCACAGATCACCTTTTCTATTCTTAAAGACGGTGAGCAATCACCATTGTCTGTATCGCTCGACAAGCACAAGCATCTGACGCTCAGTGAAGGCACTTGGGTCGCCAGCATCACCGGTGTTGATGCCGACGGGTTTCGATTGGAAAGCAACCGGATCGAAATGATTCGGGGCGGAACCGTGACGATTCGAATTTTGCGGCATAACGATTCAAGCGGTACTGTGGTGGAGAATGTCACCGCGACCACCGGAACTGACTCAGATGAGCCGATGGTGACCGACCTAGATTCTGCGAAATCGCAAACCCATGCGGAAGATGTCGGATCATTGTTCCCCGAACTGGGACAGCAGGATTCAGCACTCGCCAGCATTGACTGGACAAAGGTTGGTACATCTCGCCAACTTGGTCTCTTACCGACCTGGCAACCAGTCCAGGAGGGAAGTGATCTTAGCTGGCAACTGCGTCCCTGGCTAGAGACGGTTGGTCCCCACTTAGGTGACCCTGCCTCGTGGCTGGCGGATCTTGACCCCACAGGCAAATTCCTAGGTGTGGTGACCGAAGCGGATGCAAAAGTCATGGAACTGGAAACAGGTCGCATCACCCATTCAATCCCGGCTCCAACTAACAGCCGCTGGCATGCGATTCGATTGTCAGCGGATGCCGACCGAGTTGTCCTGAGTGACTCGATCAATTACGAGGTCCGAGACCGCAGGAACCGCATCGTTAGCCAATGGTCTTACCAGGAAACGGATTGGTTTCAGAAGTCTGTTCAGAAGTCTGGCGCCTATTTCATTGTTCATACATTGGCATCCTGGTGCGTTCCGGGAGAAAGCCTGCTGCTCTTCAGTGACCAGGTAGCTTTCGTCATCGACATTTACGGCAACCTGATTCAGGAGGTCTCTGATTCCCGAAGGTTTCGGCCTGTCTCAATACAGTCGTATGAGTGTGTCACCGGATTCAAAAACCGTCATCGTGACCTGCAATGAGTTCCGCTTGCTACGGTGGGATCTTACGAACAACACCATAGAGGAATTTGCAAATCGATTTCCGCTGTCTATAAACTGAATCGACTGGAATTCGTGCGATGGTCGCCAAATGGCCAGTTGATCGCCTGCTCGGGTTGGGGCGATAACGACGTATTGGCTGTCATTGCCAATCAATCAGGCGAAATACTGCATCAGATATCGCTCTCCAAATCATTGGCCGAGGTAGCCATGCGTGAGAACCTCGGCCATCCGATGGCTTTCGCATGGTCTCCCGACTCCAAATCGCTTTGCTTTTGACATTGGTCGACTCATCAATATAGACGGTTCGTTTATCCGTGATCTCGATGTTGCCGTGGTCGATAAGATTGGAGAGCAGGAGTTTTCTGGCTCCCGCAGTGGGACGTATCCGTTCTGGACCACCATTGGACGGATTGATTTCGTCAACGTGGGGAAAGGCGGACCAATCTCAACGGGGCATGTTGAGTCGTTCTCGCCCACCGGAAGGAAACTGGCAACTCACAAGTACGGCAACCTGCTCAGACCGTCTGGAGCAGTTCATACGAGCAAGGACGATGCGTTCATGTTGCTCTATCAACAGGGAATATCGCACACGTCGCAGGAACGCGTGATTGCATTGGACAAAGTCGGAGAAGTGATCTCTGTCAGTCCTGGTTTTCGTCCGCCAAATGATGGCTCCACCGACATGATCAGCAAGTGGGATGGCCGTACCTGGCAAACAGATCGGTATCTTCCACTGGTTATCCGCGATCGAGAGGGAAAGACGATCGGAGAATATCAACCTGAAGAGGGATGGATCAAAGGTGTTCGAGGGAAGTTTGCAAGCAAGAGTGGAAAACTGGCGTTTAACATATTAGACGAATCGTACAGTCATATCGTCGTCCTTGATGCGTCCTATCAGGAGATCGCACGTTTGGAACTTCCTGGTTTGGAGGAATATCCGGGAATTATCTGGAGCCCAAATGACCAATACCTCGCCTGTACCTGGGGAACAGGAAAGCAGGCAGGTTTTGCAGTGTGGGACTTAAGCGATCCTTCGAAACCACTGACAGTTCAGGAGATACCTGATGAAGGTGAGGATCGGGGGAACATGGAATTGGCCTGGAGTCCAGACTCAAAACAATTGGCGATGCTGTTTCATGGTAACAACAATCACTATCGAATCTTTCGGCCTGAAACAAACGAGACATTGAACGTCCCACACAAGTTTCTTTGGTACCCTTATATCAGCAAGCCTGTGTGGCTCAGCCCTTCGCAGTTGCGGTTGCAACATGACATCTGTGAAATTCCAATTAGCGCTACGGCAGAGTCAATAGAGACAAGGTCGTTGTTTCCTCCGTTGCACAATGACTTCGATTCACTCTACACGAAGTGTGGGCACAATGAATTTGTATTGACTCGACAAATCGACGGTCAGGTGGTTGCCGAATTCTGGCGAGATGGTGTCAAAGAAGGTGTCACTCCAATACCAATTCCAACAATCTTCGTGGAAAAGGTGCTCGGCGGAAATAAGCTCGTCATTCCGATTGGCACAAACGTTGCTTGGCCCACTGGGATGCTACAACTCGATCTCGAAAGCCGGGCCATCGACCATCTATCATTTCTGACCGATGATGGCCGTATGTTCCGGCTGAATGCTGAAGGGAAGTTACTCAACCACTTCAGCGACTGGGATCACTACCTTTCCTATGTCGTCCGTTACTCAAGCGCAGTGGAAGTGTATCTGACTGACGAAGAGTTTCAGCGTCGACAGTCCGCCGACCCGGAACAGGCTGCGATTGACTGGATTCTCGACTCCGGAGGCGCTATTCGTTTGGCGGATTCGCAAGACTGGTTCGATCCACAGAATGCGCGCAAGATTAAATTCTCAGCAGCCGATGTCACCGGAATCGACCTCGCCCGTTGCCTGATTGATGACCAGTCACTAGACAAACTCGCAAATTTCTCGAATCTAATAACACTCGATTCGAGCAATTCGTCACTTAAATCGCTAGATGCTCTTCCCGAACTAACGTCGCTGAGCGAAATCGACCTCAGCGATCTACCGATTGCTGACGTTTCGAAGCTATGCGCAATCAGCAACTAAAAGATTTGCGACTAGCAAATACACATGTCAACTCATCAATTGCAACGGCGCTGATTCGCCTTGAAAACCTCGAAAAGGTCGATCTCAGCAGCACCGCAATTGATCGATTCCTGTTACTGGAATGGCATCCGAAGGCGATGTTTGCCCTCAAGGTTAATGAAACGCCACTCTCCGAAACGAAAATAAACTCAAGGAACTGCAGCTGCACTTCAAAACCAATCACATCGAACTCTAGATTTGAGGACGGCAAACAATTCGACCATTTGTATCAAAACAAACGTTGCAGCGTTTGACCGAAATATCCAAAACAAATTGAGAGTTGCCTCAGAAATTTTCCGCAAAACTCTAACTGATTGTCTTAGAACCTATCCGAAAACTGAAATCGATTGATGTTGCGGCACCGGTGAGTCCGTTTGTATTTGAGAATTACTACCTAACTCAAGCACAAAGGAAGGTGTAAGCAGTTTTGATAATCACCAGATGCCAGATCAGCTTTGGGAACATCTCGAAGCTGAGCATTACTTTCACAACCAGCAAGCATTCAATCGTAGAATCGCTGCACTCGAATGTACGTCCTACTTTACATGCATCGTTATCGTGGCCAATTCTCGGTGACCCGAACCGTCCCCCTCCTTGTTTAGGCTGACATGCCACAACCGTCAAATCTCCCTACGCCTACAATCCAAAATAGGAAAGAAAATAATAGTCGCCTGCAATTTGAATTTTTGGGCGCATGCTCCACTACCCTCTTTGGTTTTCAATTCAGGGAGTTGAAAGTGAACATAGAATCTGCACAAGTTTCCAAGTAAACTATCGGCATTGTTTTGCAATCGAAATACTTCCCGATTTTAACTTTACAAAAATGGCCAACTCAACGAATTCCGAGTTCCGAAGAAAGCCCTCCGATTCGCAACTGCAGTATGATCGATTGGAAGTTCGTGCGATGCTCGCAAGCCTGACTGATCGTTCACCGAGCTTTGTTGCTGACTTCGAAAGCGTCACCGTTGCCGGTGGACACTACGGATTTTTTGCGGAAGTATCTGGACTAACCTCAATTTTTGCACCTGTTGAAGTTCAACACAACGTTCCCGGAATAATCTCTACCGCAAGGCAATCAACATTTAGAACTCGATGGTGTAAACGGCGTATACGTTGATATCACTGGAAATGTTGGCGAATCTTCAGCAAGCCAGTTTGAGTACTACCTCGCCCTGGTGTATCAAAAAACGAAACACGATTGAGGTATGGTGGAACGAGAAACTACACTAAGCGATTGGCTCCGATGGTCGACGCTTGAAGCAGGTGAAATTCGAACCCTATCAGATCACATTACCCGCGGTTGGTGGTGTATCTGCAAGACTCAGAGTTTCGATCGAACAGCCCAAACGATCGTCGTGGCTACGGTGGGCCAATTGATAACATTAACCTTACCAACAACCAACTGGTTTCGAAATTGACTCGATCGAAGACCAAGTCGTGGAAGTAGGAGAATCGATTTCAGTAGCCGCAACTTCAACTCCAAATGTTGATGATCTCAAATGGACGATCATTTCCGGTCCTGACGGCATTTTCATCAACGAAAATACCGGGCGCTATTTTGTGGACCGCGACTGAAGAAAATATTTCACCGCGAATCAAGATACATCACGGTATATGATCGGTCCGGCAGAGGAGTTTTTTCGTTCGAGCTTTGAAGACGTGCAGATCCGATCCGTGATGCGCACTTCGATCGATCGGACGGGTTTATGTCAACCCACGGCTCACCATTTGAACAAAACAATGATTTACCGTCGGACCTGCGTCCGACGGATTGAATTTGGTCGAACTAGATGGAACAGCGTCGATTTTTCGGGATGTGGCGACGAATGCAGGAAATCGATATCGACTTTTAGCTACTTTCCACGACCCAATATTCCCATCGAACAAAACAAGATTGAAGTTTGGTGGAACAACCAATTGTTAGAAACACTGGAAGCGGATGGATTGCCAGGCGGTTCAACCAGCTTCTTCACAAATAGATGCTTTTGCCTGCTACCAATTCTGAAGTACCCGGCTCGAATTTCGATCGATAAACCCGGCCGACACGGTGGGGCTGGGAGGACGTTCGACAATATTCGGGTTGAGCAGCTACTTGGACCAAAAACTCAAGGCGAAATCAACAAATTTCAGGTCATTGTCCAGGCCTCTGATTCCTTCGAAACATTGACTTGGAAGATTTTCTGATTTGCATCGAAGATTCATCGCTTCGACCACCAGTTCTTAATTCGATCGAAGACCAAACCGTCAACGAAGAAGTGGCTTTCGTTCACTTCCCTTGGTTTCGGCTACTAATCCTGATACGCCTGTCGAGGACCTTCGATTTCGATTCGTTCAATCGCCAAATGATGCGACGATAAACCAGACAACGGGTGAAATCCGATGGACTCCGGACGAAAGTCAGGGACCGGGTGAGTTTATTTTCGAAGTCGAGGTCCGTGACACGATCACTTTTAATTGATTCTCAGCAATTCTGGACTGACGGTCGTAGAAGTTAATCGAGATCCGGTAATCGATGCCATCGCGGACCGAGGATTATCTGAAGGCCAAACCCTTTCGCTATTGGCGACTGCAACTGATCCTGACTTTACCAGCAAAACGCCTGACCTTATCGATCTCTTCGCCCGCGAGTGCCTCAATCAAAGCAAGTGGCCAAATCGAGACTCCAAGTGCTGAGACACCTGCCGACAGCTATGAGTTTGAAGAAACCAAGTATCCGATGATGCTGTGGGATTAGATACAGAGTCATTTGTCGTCCACTACGAAGTTGGATCCCCGGTCCGCAATTGGATGCAATTGAAGACCAGACGATTGACGAACTAACCACATCTCACGCTGTCTTGCAACGGTGTCACAGGCACAGTTGGGAACCTCGCCGTTGACTCCTGACATTCATTGAATGCCCCGGACGAGCTTCAATCAACATCTGACAGGCGAGATATCATGGACTCCGGGAGAGCCTGACTGGCCTGGTGAGTTTGACTTTGTTGTTCGAGTAGCGGATGCCAACGACTGAGCGATGAACGGTCATTCACTCTGACCGTCAACGAAGTCAACGCAAGTCCGTCTTGGGGAACATTTCTGATCTGGAAACCATGCAGGGAACCGCCGTTTCATTTACGGCGACCGCTACCGATAGTGACATTCCGGCAAACACATTGAGCTTGCCTGGCAGGCAGATTCCCAGCGGTGCCAATCGGCTGATCCGCAAACTGGTCAATTTTTCTGGAGGTCAGAACGCAAGTATCACCCTGCCGGGACATACGAAATTATCGCAGGTAATGGACGGGCAAGGCGGAAGCGACACTCAAGTCGTATCGATTAACGTAACCAATTGCCCCCTTTGATGCCAACCTTTCGGAATGGGCCGTATCCGAGTCTGGCGGAAGCTTTGATGGTCATGGCGATGCGACATCGGCCGATTGTGTCGCCACATTGACCGAAGGCGACTCATTCCGAACGTCACTATCCACAACTTTCGCTGTACCTGCCGGAGCATCCTCGATTTCGTTCGACTACGCCAATCTCCAATTCGACACAACTGACACGACATTTATCAATGATGCGTTCGAAGTGGCCTTGCTGGACTCCGAGGGGCGATGCTCGCTGGTAACGCCATTTACAATTGGCCGCGACGCATTTTCAACATCACAGAAGCGACTCCCGGCCGCATTTGGTCCGGAAGTCACCGTGAATGGTACAAATGTCTCGCTCGATATTTCGGACTTGCTGGTTGGTGGGGTTGCCACTCTGGTCTTCCGTTTAACTAACGACGACACCGATACCGGGACATCGGTGCAGATTGTCGATTATACCATACCAGGCTTTGGGTTTGGACCAACAAATGGCAACAGCAAATTCTATGTTGTGGACGCCGGACGTGAGTCTGTCTTTGCCTATGGGACAACCGGCGAGACCGACGGGAGTTTTATTCAGACATCCACTGTTCACAAGTGCGAGGAATAACCAGCAATTCAGATGGTTCCCCGCTGTGGAGCGTCACAACTACTTCGGGCAAGTTCTTGTTGATGGTGGCAGAACCCGGCTGGGATCGTGGATCGCCAATGGCATTATTGGCGCTGAAGGAATTGCAACCGATGGTACTGGCATTTGGATTGTCGATGCCACCCTTGATCAAGTCTTCTTTTATGATGCTGCGGCCAGTGTTCGTTTTGTAGCCAACTTCGTTCGCCGCAATTCGCCTTGGACAATGTGAACGCGAGCCCCACAGGAATCACAACGGATGGCGAGCGACTTTGGGTTGTCGATGATCTCGCGGACAAGGTTTTCGTTTATTCGCTGGTGGGGGGATTGCTGGGAAGTTGGTCGCTGGATTCTGGTAACGATACGCCATCGGGAATCACCAACGACGCGAATGGTGGTTCAAGTCTTTGGGTCGTTGATCGTGCGGGCAAAGTTTTTCCTCTACGCCAGCAGGTACGGAACGACTTACTGCGCCTACGGCTTCGTCGACCTTCGAGCTGGACGAACGCAATCAAAGTCCGGAGGGAATTGCTGATCCGCCAATAAACTTCAAATCAATTTCAACGCTTTCAATAATCCGATAGGAATTGACTACCACTTCCCATCAGACTCGGTCATCGTATCGGTGGAATTGGCGACAACGGACAACCACACAATTTCGAGTTGATTTTACCAGATGGAACAAATCGTCCGTTTTCAGCTGCTGCAGGCCTTACAAATGAAGTGAAGATCGCAACTGTTCGACCAGATAATAACAGTGGATTTGTTGAAGGCGATTTGTTCGTTGGAAATGGAATCGATGGACAAATCGCAAGAATTACGGATGACGGCGAAGTAGTAATTCAGACTTGGGTCGATCTTCCTGGCGATGGAAATGGTCTGTTTCGCGGTGGGTTGTTCGTAGACGACACGGGAGAGTTTGATGGTGACTTGATTGCCGTCACAACGGGTGGCGAGGTTTGGCGAATCAAAAGCAATGGCGATCCAACACAGCTAGCTGATGTAAACGTGCACCTGGGAAGGGGTCTTGGTGGTTCCCAATTCTCCTGAGTATGGCCCACTCGCGGGAAAAATACTCTCAGGAGCTGAAGAGCAAGGATTGCTCTACTGTTTTGATTCAACGGGCAGCGTCACAACATTGAATGTCGGCGTCGCAATTGAAGATATTGATTTGATTCGACCTGGCGAGGAATTTTTTCTGGCGTTAATTTCGGAGCAGGTCGGGATTGTCGGTGCATCAGCGACCGAATTTGTTCCCTATGTAAACAAGATATTACTCACCCAGGAAACACATTCAGGGTCAGGGCTGTTCGTCTTGGGCTGGAATGGCAGCGAGTTCACAACCGAGCAGTTGGTAGATTTGTCCGGGGCAAACTGCTGGGGGATGGGAGCATGTAACTTTTGCTCCTGCTGGAATCGTTGAAGTCGGCGATCCACTCCCTCCGCCCATTATTTTTGCTGAGGCTGAGTCAACCCGCTTTCACGCGCAAAAATCTGTAGTCATTGAAGGATCGGCTTCTGCATTTGGAAACACCGATGACGGGCGCCTGAACTCAATTGTTTCGGTGGTGGTCAATTCTCGCCCAGTCGATGTTTTAGATAGCAGCGGTCGATTCTTTGCACTGGTACAGATCGAACCTGGCAGCAATCGATTGGTATTCGAGGCGATTGATGAATACGGGCAAAAGGCAAACACGGTCTTGGAGTTATTTGGTGAATCGACGACACCCGCCGTCGATTTCAGTCAGTTCCTCGACATCACCGGAAGCTTTTCAGGAGTCTATGGCAGGACTCGTTTGACGAAAGCAACCGTACGTTGTTTGTTGATCTGGCGACTCGAATGATGGGGTTTTTGCCGATGTTCCGTTGTATGTCGGCGTGACCAACCTATCGGATTCACGTGTCGAAATCCTTGGAGCTGACGGAGTTACGCCTGATGGTATTCCGTACTACGATTTCAGCGAATTCGTGGCGAATGGAAAATTGGAACCAGACGAGATTAGCGGTTCTCCAACAATCGCGTTCCTGAATCGCGGCGGACATCGGTTCAGCTATGAATTGGTCTTCTACACCAAGCCCACCCGCCTCCCGAAATTGTTTCGCTGCCGCGTGTCGAAGCCCTGATCGGTCGGAGTATTTCTTACGATTTCGCCACTCGACCCGACAACGACACTGTTTTTTTGCTGATTGCTGACCGCACCAAGTGGTACGGGCATCGATCCCGAAAGTGGCTTGATCACCTGGATCGCCTACTGTCAACGACTTTAGCAACGCCGAGGTCACTGTTCAAGTCGACGACCGTTGTGCGGTGGCAGAGCCAATCAGAGATTTACGTTATCTGTTATAGAGCTTCCACCAAATCGTCCACCGATTATTGTTAGCGATCCGGTGACGGTAGCGACGGTCAGTCAAAAGAGCTAGAATTGACCCTCTGAATCCGGTTCTAAAAGCCACGATTCGAGATTTTCATGTTTCCCATCCGGACTTTAGCGAAGCGCACTTGCCGGGCATGTGACCGGCCTCGTCGAATCGGATTTGGGCTCAGATCGAACACCTGTTTTTGCCGGGCCAAATGGTCGCGGTGCTATTACTAGCAGCGATACATTCGCTCAATGGTTTCATGAATCCGAGGTTTCTGTCTCCCAACAACTGGATATTCCGCTAACGGAGACAGCGCCGGGTTCGGGAATTTTTCAATTCAATGATGGAACGTTTTTTCCAATTGATGGAGCTTTATTTGGTAATGAAGGATTCTCCCATAATTATCACTTCACGGTGGAGGCTCATTCAGAATTCATTTATCGGGGTGGAGAGGTCTTCAACTTCACAGGTGACGACGACATATGGGTCTTCATTAACAATCGTCTAGTCGTTGACCTTGGGGGAGTTCATGGTGCTATTTCCGGTGCAGTTGCCCTTGACTCACTAGGTCTAACTCCGGGCGAAAGCTACGCTTTTGACTTCTTTTTCGCTGAGCGACATACTGCTGCTTCTACGTTCTTACTCACCACTTCGATCGGTTTCGGTTTCGAGCCTACATACTCATACCAGGTTCGCGCCGAAGATCCGGATTTCGATCCTATTTCGTATGCTCTCATTGAATCTCCCGATCGGATGTCGATCAACCAACAAACCGGCTTGATCCTATGGGGCCCCACACTCGATCAGGTCGGCAATCATGATGTTACAGTTCGTGTCGAGGATGGGCGTGGGGGTGTTGCCGAGCAGACGTTTGTTGTTTCGGTCAAGGCGCCACTCCCTGGCACACTTGATGAATTCTCTGAATCGGATTTGACGATCGGCAATGTTCAGACTGATAGCCTGGTCTACGACCGACAGTTGTTAACCATTGGTGGTAGCATCACGGCAACGGTCGCCAACCTGGGACCCAACGCCACTCCCTCGGCATTCGACGTTTTTTTCTTTGAAGACCTCAATGGAGACCAGCGTTGGTCGCCAAGAGTCGACAACCTGCTGGGACAAAAACGTGTCTCTCAGCGACTTGAACCAAGTCAGCAACTTCAAGTCAGTCAATCGCTTTCAGGAGTCGTGCAGTTTGCGGACACGGTGATTTACGCTTTCGTCGATGCCAACGACGCAATCGAAGAGACCAATGAGGCAAACAACATTGCGTCAAGGATATGTGAGCTTATCCAGCAGCTGGCTCGAGTTATCACCATCCTGGCTTCGATATTCGCTGCAAGGTGAAAATGTTCAGCTTACCGTTCGCGTCGGAAACGGTGGCTCTGCGGTCGCCAGTCAGGAGTTAGTGTCGCTTTCTATGATGGCGATCCCGCATCTGGTGGAACATTCGTCGGAACAGCATTGACGACAAGCAACCTGCAACCGGGCCAGTTCGAAGATATTAACTTTCCGACAACACTCGCGAGCGTATCTGATTTGTGGATTTCGGTCGACGACGATGGGACCGGAGCAGGTCGTGTCGGCGAATGCGACGAAGAAAACAACTTGTGGCATCCGCTCGTAGACTTGACGAATCTGAATCCGTCCTTAGATTCGACCCCAATCACAGTTGCAACGGAAGGACGAATCTACCGCTATGCATTTGCGGCCTCTGACCCTGATAACGACCCTGTAACTTTTGAATTAGCAGCTGCACCTCAAGGCATGCAAATTGTCGGTGGGCAGATCGAATGGACTCCGTCGTCCAGCCAGTCGGGAATTCAACTCGTGCAACTGGTTGCTCGCGACGGAAGCGGAGGAGCGGCACTGCAGTCATTTACGATCGACGTAGCCGAAGCTCTCAACAATCGACCTGAGATCGTCGGCATTCCCGATTCCCTTGTCATCGAAGCCGGACGCCTATTTGAATATCCGATTCAATCGATCGACGACGACGGCGATATGCTTACTTATTCGCTGTTGATTGGACCCGAGTTCATGCGAGTCAACCCAATGCTGGGGATTGTTCGCTGGATACCGCACCAGGCCCATTTGGGCACCCACAATGTCGTTGTTCAAGTGCGGGACAGCGGCTGGAGAATTGGAACCCAGTCATTTGAATTGACAGTCATTGAACCGAGCTTCTCGCCAATTTTCGTTTCGCAATCGGGGACACTGGCCGTCATCGATGCGACCTATCAATACGACGTTGAAGTCTACGACGGTAACTCCGATGAAGAAATCGAACTTGCGGCTGGAAGCATTCCATCCGGACATAGCCTTTGATCCTGAGCATGGATTACTCACATGGACACCAACGGCTGAGGTCACCGACCAACTGGTTCGCATACGGGCTACAGATTCGCAGAGGCGTCTCTACCGTACAGGAATTCCTGATTTCGGCTGTGCTGGACACACCAAATTCTGCGCAACAATCGTTTCTCAACCACGTACAACGGCCCGACTGGGCTTGCCTTACGTTTACGCTGTTCAAGTCGAACAAGGCGACTCTGACCGCTTGACCTGGTTGATCGAAAACGGCCCTGATGGCATGGCGATCAACGAACAAGGTGTCTTGACCTGGAATTCGGTTCCACCAAGCCTGACGAGTTATCCAGTTTCGATCCGTGTTGAAGATGGGCGTGGCGGTTTTGATACCCAGTCTTTCGAACTCAAATCGTCGCGGCGAATCAGAATACGGCACCGCTGATCGCTTCAATCCACCGAAATTCGCTCGCGTGGACCAGTTATGGACCTACGAGCTAACTGCGGACGATGCCGAAGGGGACGTGGTTGCCTGGCGGCTGATCGACGCACCGCTCGGGGCGACAGTCAATCGGGAAACGGGAGTCATTCGCTGGATCCCGGGCTTGGAACAAGTGGGTGTTCGAGAATTCCAGGTGGAGGCTCGCGACTTGTATGCGCGACCACAACCCAATCCTTTGCAATTCAGGTCACTTGCGTCAATCACGTTCCGGTCATCAGTTCCGTTCCTGGGACCGAGGCGACAACAGGGCGGCCTATTTCTACGGCGTCCGCGCCGTCGATCCGGAAAACCAGCCGCTCACCTTCGCGTTGGTCTCTGCTCTGGATGGA
Source organism: Pirellulaceae bacterium (assembly GCA_041399045.1). GTDB lineage: Bacteria > Planctomycetota > Planctomycetia > Pirellulales > Pirellulaceae > BJ22. The sequence goes on from JAWKTO010000008.1 coordinate 187,995, forward strand.
ATGACGATTGATCCGGAAACCGGGCTGATTCGTTGGGTACCAGTTAGTTCGTTTGCCGGACAATCGGCTGCCGTTGTGGTACAAGCAACTGATCCAGAGGGCGGCTTTGCTCTGCAACAGTACACAATCGAGGTTGCCGATGGCTCGCTACCCGGGAGCGGCAATTCGGCTCAATTATTACGACGACGCCAGTCTTCGTGGCCGAAGTCGATGCGCCCTACCTGTACGATGTCGACGCGATCGACGCCGATGGAAATTCGATCTCCTACGCCCTTGTTCTCGCCCCATCGGGGATGTCGATCGATCCGATCACTGGGCGAATTACCTGGGAGCCAACCGCTGCCGACGTGACTGGCAACCCGATTGTCGTTGTCGTTTCGGCAACCGATGAGTTGAGCGCAGTGGGAACTCAAGGTTTTCAATCGACCTGCGTGAAAACACGGCACCGATTATCAACTCATCACCAAAAACCATCGCTACCGTCGGAGCCACTTATCGTTACACGGTCCTCGCCACCGACGTAGATGGCGACGAACTCAGTTTCGAAATTCTCAGTGGCCCCGATGGAATGACCGTCGATCAGTTTGGTCGCGTTATTTGGAACGTGCCAGACGGGGCGAACGTCGGCCAGCAAATCCCTGTTCAATTGGCCGTTTCCGACGGTCGCGGTGGAATCGTCCAGCAAGACTTATTCGATCACCATCGCCGCAGACACCGTCGCTCCGAATGTCAGCCTGTCAGTCGAATTCAATGGCAGTTTCTACTTTGACAATCCGCGAATCGACGTCGGCAATGATTACGTGGTTCGCGTCACCGCCACAGACAACGTGCGTCGATGAAATTCATTTGCTCGTCGATGGTCAAATGGTCGGGCTGAATGCTGCTGGACAAGCGACATTTAACGCCGACCGATTGGGAATGGTTGAGTTGGTTGCGATGGCCACTGATTCTTCTGGCAACCAGGGGCAGCGAACTTTGACCGTCACCGTGGCCAACCCCGGTTCCGGCGGGGACGGAAGGGTTCCTGATGATCCAACTTTGCCCCCGGTTGGTCCGTTCGATCCAACCGACAACCTGCGCCCGTTTGTCGAGATTACAAATCCTTCAATAAATGAAATGCCTGAGGACGGAGAGAGTCAGATAACGGTCGTCACCAAGATGATCGACGTTACCGGCACCGTCGATGATCCCGAAGACAACCTCTGGTACTGGCGGGTTACTACGCGCCAGCCGACAAAGTCAACTTGAGCCAGTTGACCAACGAAGAACCCGATTGGGTGAAAATCGGTGAAGGAACCAATGAAGTATTTGATGGCAAGCTGGCGGAATTCGACGCGACCCGCATTCCCAACAACCAGTATGTGATTGCCGTCGTCGCCTTTGACAACAACGGACAAGGCTGGATCGAGCCGACGCTGGTCGATGTGCAAGGCAATCTGAAAATCGGAAACTTTCGGTTTGACGTTACTGCCTGAGCATCTCGCGTCCGGAATTCCGATCACGATCAGCCGGGTTTACGACACGTTTGACGCGGGGGATGAAGGTGACTTTGGGTTTGGCTGGTCGATGGGAACGCAAGACCCGAAAATCCTTGAGACCGCCGTGCTGGCGGAAGGGGGTGCGTTCAACCCTGGCAACACGCTTCAGCCAACACATCCAAGGTCTATCTGACCGATCCATCTGGCCAGCGGATAGGTTTCACCTACCGGGAAGCGCCAATTTCCATCAGCTTTTTCGGCGGTATCAACAGACCGTATTTTGAAGCTGACCCCGGTGTTTATTCAACGTTGACGATTGACGAGACAACCGTTGCTCGCGGCAGGATCGTCGGAGCGCTGGGCCAGGGAATCAATCCAGATTACTACACCCTCACAACCAAAGACGGGCTTGCCTATCGCTACCACCAGACCCGGGGGTTGGAGCGAATCACGGACTTGAATGGAAACACAGTGACGTTTACCGACGACGCAATCACTCATTCGTCAGGCGAGTCGATCCAGTTGAACCGTGACCAACGTGGTCGAATCAAGTCCATCACGGACCCCAACGGAAACCAGATCCGCTACCAATACAACCTGGCCGGGGACCTGATTGCCCACATCGACCAACATGGCCTTCGTACCCAGTACGGCTATCGCACGACACCAGCCCACTATTTCGATTCGGCAACTAATCCGTTGGGCGTGCAGGTCCTAAAGGCCCGTTACGACGCCGAGACCAATGACTTTATTGGTGTGTTCGATGCCAATGGCGTGCAAGTTGACTCGCGAGAGTTTGACCTGTCCGCCAATACCGGCGTTATCCGGGATGCCAACGGCAATGCAACAACGCTGATTTTCGATGACCGGGGAAATGTCACTGAGGAAATCGATCCGCTCGGCAAGACCACTTACCGCGAATACAACGACCCCAATAATCCCGATCTGGAAACCCGGATCATTGATCGCGAAGGCAACATCAACGATCGGTCTTACGATAGCCGTGGTAATATTCTGCGCATCACGGAGCGTGGAAACCAGGATAATCCGCTTGCCAGTCCAGTCGTTACCGAGTTTTCCTACGACTCCGGAAATCGAGTCCGTTCGATCAGCAATGCCAGTGGATCGACGACGACGTTTGTTTACGATTCGAGCGGCAACCTGACATCAATCACCAATGCCGTAGGAGATGGTTCGGGATTTGTTTACGACAGCCAGGGACGCCGAACAACGTTCACCGACTTCAACGGCAATGAGACGACATTCGAGTATGTTGGAAATGACAGTCAGCCCAGCCGAGTCCTGTTCGCAGACGGGACCTGGCAACAATTCGAGTACAACGGATTTGGTCAAGTTACGTTTGAAGGCAACTACGAGGCCGATGGGACACTGGCCGAAGTAAAACGAACTGTCTATGACAACATCGGTCGCGTCATTGAAGAAACGAGCGGAGAAGGTGATTCCGAAACGCGCGTGATGCGGTTCTACGATGGCCAGTTGCTGGACTGGGAAGTCATCGTTCATCCCGACTCGCTGGACGCCAATGGAAATCTGATTGAAAGTCCTGCCACACCGATTAGCCAGCGTTTCAGCCGGATCACCGATTTCGATTATGACAACCGTGATCAGTTAATCTCGCAGACCGACGCCGAGGGAGGCATTGTCTACTTCCGTTACGACAGCCAGGGCAACCGAGTCGCCCTGATGGACCCAGTCGGGAACATCACCAGTTGGCTGTATGACGAACTCAACCGAGTCATTGAAGAACGAGACCCGTTTTATTGGGAAGACCTTCGCGCGGTGGACGCGGCCTTTGCTGGACTGAGCGATCTGGAATTCCTGAACCTGATTGCGCCCGTTAATCCGGACGATGTCGCCGATCCGCTTTACGACGACCTAAGCGGGGCGAATGCCGACACTAACACCGGGGCCGAGCATGTTCGAGTGACTGCCTATGATGGCGAAGGCAACCAGTCCAAGACCATCGACCGCAACGGACGACGACGCGAATTCGTTTACGATCAAGCCGGTCGGTTGTTGACCGAACTTTGGTTTGCCGCCGGAACGGGTGATTTGGTTGAAACGATTTCATTCCGCTACGACTCGCTCGGCAACATGCTGACGGCGACCGACTCGAACAGCAATTATCTGTTCGATTACGACGAACTGAATCGCCTGACCAGCGTTGACAACAACCCGGACGGCACGCTCGATCTGCCGCGCGTTATTCTGAGTTACGAATATGACGCTCAAGGCAACGTCATTTCCACCAGCGACGATTCTGGTGTCACGGTTTCGTCCGAGTATAACGAACGAAACCTGCTGAAGTGGCGAAAGTGGTTCGATGCCGATGGCAGCGGCGATGTCGATGACGCCCGCGTCGACTTCACGTACACGGCATCGGGGCGAGAGAAAACAATCCATCGCTACTCCGATTTGACCGCCACGACGCTTGTCGGTCAGACCAATCGAACTTACGACTTGGCAGGACGTAGCGACCTCTTGATTCATACCAACGGCAATAACGAATTGTTGGCGGGATACGACTACGATTACGACTTTGCCGGACTGTTACTGCACGAAGCCCGCTCGCATCAGGACAGCCAGTACGCACAGACGATCGATTATTCTTATGACCTGACCGGTCAGTTGACCTCCGCCGACTTCGATACCCAGAACGACGAGTCATTTATTTACGATGCCAACGGCAATCGCATCACCTCAACCAACGGTAGCGAGACTGCCAACTACACAACCGGTATTGCCAATCAACTGACCAGCGACGGGACCTATCGCTACGAATACGATGGCGAAGGCAACCAGGTCAAACGCATCCACCTGACCACCGGCGAAACCCGCACCTTCCAATACGACCACCGCAACCGGCTTGTCCGCGTCGATGACTGGAGCACCGACCCCGGCGACCCGAACAACCCCGCCCCCGGAGCCATCCTGACGCAGAGCGTCAAGTACACCTACGATGCCCTCGGCCGCCGCATGTCTCGCGAAGTCGATCCCGACGGAGCGGCGTCCCAACCGAGCGAAAAAGAGTTCTTCGTCTACAACGGCGACAACGTCTGGGTCGATTTCAGTGAAGCCGGTGAAGCGGTTGCGGGTATTTGTTCGGTGAGCAGATTGATAAGCCACTCGCGCAGTATTCGGGTGACAACGGATTGAGGTACTTACTGTCCGATTTGGTTGGTACACAGCGACAGATCTTAGATGTAAGTGCGGCGATATTCGGCACGCACTTTTATACCGCCTTCGGCGCATTAACTACGCCCCATATTTTAAATTGGAGATTCGGGTTGACATCTCGCGAAATTGACACATTGACCGATCTATACGACTTTAGAACTCGAATATTCGACCCTTCAATAGGCAAATTCTTGTCGGAAGACTCCATTCGCTTCGATAGTAACGAATGGAATCTGCATCGGTATGCCGGGAATAACCCAATAAGTCAAACTGACCCAACTGGAGAGAATGCTATCGGGGCGGTGATTGCGCTTGCCTACATAGGTTTCAATGTAGGTCTATTCGTCGAGGTAGTGAATCCTTCTGAATGTGAAGAGGCCGCTGTCGCGCGCCTCTTCGGGTTTACTGTCGGTGCCATAGGAATTGTGTATACACCCTTCATAATATATTTCGGTCTAGCCGCCCTTGCGTTGGATCCTGGCGGAATCATAAGTTGCGATTAAGCGGGTGACAGAAAACTGGGTCGGCGAAAAAGGCGGCGAAAAAGGGGTCGGGGTGCGCCGGGATAAACCGGTTTGGAATAGAGAATGAAAGTATCTTACGAAGAAGGTTTAGCCGACTACGTCGGCCTTCAGCGGAGGGGCGGATCAGGTGGCCGGTCTGTCTTGAGCATCCGTGCGAAGGGTAACGCAGGCCAGCCGTTGAACTCCGAAATCACCCCCTTCGTGTGCCGATCCTGTCCTGACAGGGAGAAGGCCAGATCGTTGCCGCCGTCGATGCAAGTCGAAATGGCGAGGCAAAAACGCACACGGCGGAGTCCGAGAACCTGTGCATGCGCTAGACTTGATTAGCCAGATCAAACTACGCAAAGATTCCGAATTCAAACGGCACAACTCTGTTTCACTGCATCAATTCAATTCGATTCTGGCACTTTCGAAGAATTACGGTAGGATGTACGAGGTCATGACTAGGCAGCTATTTGTGATGTAAAGCCAATTCGAGTGGAAAACCAGGCCCCATGAAAACAGGAGAAATGCTTGATTTTGCCACTCAGAAGCAGCAGTTTTTTGAGGCGGGTACGGATCGCGCGGCCCGAAAGGAGAGGGGGCATTTTGGAACCCCGCCGGAAATCGCCAAGTTCATGGCAGAGATGTTCGACGAACAGACGGGCAAGTCCATCCGCCTGCTCGATGCCGGGGCAGGGGTCGGAACCCTCTCGGTAGCCCTTTGCCAACGCCTTGTTGAACAGGGCTCAAACCAGACACTTCACATTGAACTTTGGGAGAACGATCCTCAGCTTGTTCCGATCCGGCGTGAAGCGGTGTCCCAAAGCCTACTTGTAGCAGTAGCGTCGAGCCCCTTTTTTTTTCGAATGCAGCTTGCATTTAGCGCTAAACACATTCGCGGACCGAGACAGCCTCGCCGGTTCCGTCACCGCAGACGATGTGGTCAAGCACGTCGATGCCGATGAGTTTGCCTACTTCAGTGAGTCGGTTGTTACATGAATGTCCTCCCTGCTCGGTGTGTTCTCTGCTCGGTGTGGGTGTGGGATTTCCAGAAGGGTGGTTGTGGGAAAGGATGATTGATGACGAGCCTTCCAAAATGGCAGGCTTAAACACTTCCCTTGGGTGTACGAGCGAGGCGTCGAGTGTACCGACTGTGATTTCGACCACGGGATTGGCCCCGGGTTTTTGTGTCGAGGCAGGCGACTACAAACCGTTCCTGATCACTGGCGACTATCAACTCAAGAAATCACTCGTTGGAATCGTCGGTTACTACGTCGTCAGCGAGTTTTTGCCTGTCGGAACATAGAATCAATGCCTCATTCAATTCCACTTGGACATAGTTGGGTTGATGTCGAGCCATTGACGCTAGTGTCAGCAGTGGGAACTGCCTTTTCATCTTCGACGAAAAATCATCAATCCCCTCCAATGCGGTGACCAACTTCCCAAACAGGAGCATTCAGGTTCGGTTTCGGAAGTCATCAGTAAGTATCGCTTTCGCAAAAACACCACGAGTAACGACTTCGCGACCAGTGGGCTAATACGCAGTTGTCCGGGATGTGAGATGCTCAATTATATTTGGTGAAAAATGGCGATCTACCCTGCAATACCCGAATCCGTTCGCCCTCGACTAATTCGCCCTGTCCCAACGTCGATGATAATTCTGCCGTTTCCATAAACGCTAATTTGCGAACAAGACTACTCGCTAATTGTGACCGGCGGTTTGAAAAATTCGGTAAACCAATACAGAAGTCTATCCAACTCCCATCCGTTGAGCCCTGCCCTATCGGCAACCGACAAGTAAAAGCCTTCGTGCCCGTCGTAACGATTGAAATCCAGTCCCCACGCCTCTGAAATAGATTCAATCCGGGAGTCGATTGCGATCGAATCACGAAACTCTTCGTGGTAGACATCCATCATCATGTTACGTGCGTACTTTTCACCAATCCCAGGAAATTGTTTTAAGAATTTGACCTTGCCGTCTCGTCCGGCGCACTCAAGTAAGCGATCCCTAGCAGATTTCAAACCACCCATTCCGGAAATAATATCAAAACACTTCACGAGGTTTCTCGCTTTTACGCTGGGGTAACGAACTTTGCTCGCTTTCAGAACTTGAAACAGATGTTGCTCACGATCTGCTGCAGGGATGGAGCCGATTTTTGGATATCGAACAAGCTCATAGTTGGCCGGATTTTGAATTAATCCGAAATACCCTTTCGAATTTCCTTGAGTTGAAAAGCTTTGCAAAAGGTAGTGCCAAATAAAATCTTCTCGTTCTAGGTCACGAGCGTTTGACTTGAGTTCGTCAAGTTTGACCGATTTCACATCGGCCAACACGCGAGCTGCGTGAGCCAGCTTCGATCGAACAACTTCAATTTTTGCATCCATTGAAATTTCTCAACTCAATGCCTAACGATAACTAACTCACTTCTTTTCCGCCAAGCAAACGTCCTAAAGCCCGACAGAAAGCATCCATCGCATTGGAACCACCACTTGATCCAATCGGATTACCGAAACCATCGGGATACTCGTTGCTGCCCTCGGACAAAATACTAATGTCGCTCCAAACCAGTTCCAGTTTCCAATGTGTTCCATCGAGAATCGTGCTGTCTTCGTAATGGGGCTTCCAGTTGGTCACGCCGATACGTCGAATTGAATTCCAAAAATCTACCCAGAACACTGGAGACGGTACAAACAAATCAAATTCCTTCGTTGAATAATGCCTTTCAAACAATTGGTATTCGAGCGCCGCGCCATTCCATTCCACACGATGTGACACTCCCATGTATCCACCGATAAAAAAGCTAAGTTTCTCTGGCGGCCGAATATCGCTCATTCAAAATGTCTCTCAAACCCTCGGTAACTGTCTTTTCATTTCGCTGATGATGTCCAGAAATCGATCGACTTTCTCGGACAAGGCTTCATAACGCAAGGCAGGCATTGGCGAGTCAACCGCTAGGTCCTCGCCGAACAATTCGACCAGGTTGTTTTCAAACTCCGAACAAGCTTCCGGCGACATCAGTTGACGCAGGCGGTTCATGGACAAACTTAGGTTTGCAAATCCCAACGAAAGGTAGAACACCATCTTGGGCTCGAGCTTGCCATTGACGAGAAAGTCTAACGTCAAGCCGACGGTTGGGACTTTCTTAACGGCGGGCGAGACACATTGACCGCGAACGCTTTCACGTTTGCAATAGTTGAAGAGTTTCTTTTCAATTTCTGTGCCACTTGTCGAAAAGGCCTCTTCAACTTCCTCAATCGTCCATCGTCGCGCTGAACTGGCATCTGCTACGTTGTCGATGATTGTCGCGACACTATCAGCCTCGACGCTAACATCTGGCTTGGGGGAGCCAGCCTCATACTTCACGTTGATAGTCGTTCGCGCCACGATCTCAGTTGCGAGTCTGGATGTTGGCACAAACATGACTTCATTTGTCTCCCGATTGACATAAGGCGCGACTTCAATCAAATCGAGATCAAAGCTCAATGGGCTGACTGTGGTTATTCCTCGAATCACGTCGCTCAATCCGACAGGCGTTTTGTCACAAGCGATCACGAGGTTTATTTCCCTTTTGCATTCGCGTTAGAAACATTGGCAAGTTCACTCAGGTCACCTTCCCCGGGAAACTCCCGATCAACGAAACGTTCCCATTCAGAAGCTTGCTCACCTCGGCTGAACATGGTGACGATTTGGTCTTCGACCATACCGGAAAAAGCAGCAGAGTATTCCACGATTTGTGAGATCACAGCCCGATTCCTGAGTTCTGGGTTGATTCCTAACTTCACCTCAACCACAACGACGTGTCCACTGGCAGCCAAAATAACCAGATCCGGGAAGATGACTCGGCCCGAAGGGGTCGGCAGACTTAATTGCCGAAAAATTCGGAATGGCGAGGCTATGTTGGTCCTGCGATTCTCAAGCTGCAATAGCGCGGGATGGCTAGCAAGAACCTCTTCCAAATACGCTTCTGATCTCCCCAATGCATCCAGTGAAGTTAAGTCGAAGACCTGCGACTTTGAGTCTGAATATTGGACAATTTTATTGGGACGATTCATCGATTATCTTTCAACGAGAAAAAACACGGTTGTCGGCATCCGCTATTCGCTAAACCAATCCAAATCAAAGACCGTACGCTCGCTTCAGTACTTCCTGAGGTGATTCCGTGAAATAGTCCAAATTTGGAAAGTGCGTCCGCAACCAGTGGATATTCATTGGGAAAATGTAGAGCAACCTAATTGGGTCATGTTCAACAGATCGAGCCAGAATGAACTCCTTTTCACGTTGAACCATTTGCAGCTTGTACGACTTGTCTTGAACTCCACTTAGATAGTTTGCATGGAAAAACTTTAGTTCGAATTTCCTTTCACCGGTTTGAAGCGGCCGAAGTGAGTGTACAAAAATTGGGGAATACGACGCATGTTGCATGCCTGCATCGCAAAATTCGTCACCCAATAGCTGGCAAGAATACCATTTGCGTTCCAATAACGAAAACCTCGCCATCATGTCTCCCTTCAAAATCGGCTACACTAGTTCCGAGTATTTCTTTCAATTAACACGCCCGCAGTGCCCATTCAAATTAAAATTTCTCCAAGAGGGAAGTTGGCCAATTAAGATAGGGCAAAAGTGCCAATCGGGGCAAACAAATCCATTGACGTACAAATGCCTTTGCCTGCAATGGTTATTAGCGCATCAAGCTTGACCAACGCGACAAAAATCCGTTCGATCTAACATAGAAATTTTAAAACAATCAGGTAAGTCATTGACGATTCCGAAAAAGGACGGCCAAATCAAAGCCAACAGTAACCGTTGAGAGTACCTGCGCCGATCTTGTTCAACAAATTTGGAAGTTGTTCGTTTTTCAGGAAGCTATTCTTAGCTACCAACGTTTTGAATTTGCAATAGATTGAAAACCTTGGAAACTGAAAAAGTAAGACACCTCGACGGAGATAGCCAATCGTGGGCGATTTTGGCTGTCGCGGGGATTTCTAAATTGATAGCTTTTCCTACTCGAATGGGTAAAAACGAATGAAATCGCATTTTCTCTTGGTGCTTGACTGAGATTGGCTTTCACCGTCCAAAGCCAAATTTTTCGGATTACCTTTTGGATAGGTCGCACCCGATAAATTGGCAGTTGCCGCGGCGCTCAAAAATACAATGCAATTGAATCCAATAATTGTCCGATCGCCCAAGACCAAGACACTGGAGAAATGTCGTGCCAATGTTTATTATCGTCGGATGGACCAATTGTCAAACCACGCCGATGACGCAACGAATCCCAGGATTGGGGATTCGACCTTTTTTGATTTGCATGAGGAGTACTCAAATTATCTTCTCAACTACCTGGCCACAAGACTCCCAACCCGCAAAGACGCTGAAGATGTTGAGCAGGTCGTTTGGTTGAAGGTATTTCAAAGTCGCAATAAGTTTGACGGCGTCAATTTTCGCGCCTGGCTATTTAGCATCGCGAGAAATGCAGCCATCGACTATTTGAGAGGGCACAAGGATTTCGCTGATATCAAGCGCGATCTCAGTCCCTGGCGGTCGAATCCCAAAAGGAAAGTGAGGAACTGTCGTTTTTGCGGCATTGTTTGAAACTTTTGAAGAAAAAAATGCCGATTTTGCTTACATTGTTGAACTGTTTTATTTGGATCAGCTCTCTCATGCTGAGATTTCGGAACGATTAGGAATCCCACAAAAAACGTCGATGACTCGGCTTAGTAGATCCAAGAAATCTCTCGGCAAATGCATCAGGGAGAAGCTTGGGCAATGATAATCGCATTTCAGATTCCTCCGACGACGATGACGAATTGAACTCTTGGCTTGAAAACAGTTGATGGGGTATGAACTCCCAAGACCTGTTGCAGAACTAGAGATAATGCGAGAAGCGTTGCAGAATGAAATTCCCGCTCAATCCATCAGTTTGGAAACAGTCTTGGAAAATGCAAAACAGCAGGTATTGGAATTTGACTGAATCGTTTCCAACAAAACAAATCAGGCTTTTGCTCAAACACCCGCGATTGCTCGGATCTTCAAGAACTTGTTTTGGCCGAAGGACAAGAGTATTGGAAACTTCAATCAGTAGGAAATGGGGTAAATAAGGAAGGCCGGGAAAACTACTGAGGTCGCTTTCGGAAGAACTTCAATTCCCGAAGTCCGAAGTGAATGAGAAAACGCCTTACATTATTAACTCTTCAAATACTGTTGAAGTAAAACGACCGAAAAATAGATGGGTGGCATGGGCCGTTGCTGCTTCGTTCGCACTATTTACCTTTGGAATTGGTTGGTATTTAGGCGGACAAAATGAGCCTGACCAAAACGCAATTGCCACAACTATGTGCCTGTCCTGGGATACTCGATGTTGAACTATCTGGCTCAGACTACCTGGTTCACCTTTCAAATCTGGCCTCCGAGTTTCGGCCAAACGATATTAAGGGCAAACAGCAATTGAAAGACCGGATGATTGCGTTTCGCGAATCATGCCTACTTAATAGGCTCTCCAAAAATGCAAACTCATGGAAAAGGAATCGTCAATGGCTCACTGAAAAATGCAGTCAATGGCTAATGGATCTAGACGAACAGACGGCAAATTGATCGTGAAAACGATGACACCAGCACCTTCCGATTCGATCAATTAATCGTCAAGCTTTCGGAATCGCTCCGCGGACGCGCGCGAGAAATCTAAGGATTTGATAAAAGGCCAGTGCATGTTCTTCAACGATATTCACAGTCGGCGAGCAATCCAAAAATGTAACCAATCATGATTTTGTTGCTCTCAATTTGTCTAGCCAAAAACTATTCAATTTCTTTTACGATTCGGAATCCAATATTCGGTCCGAATTGTCAGGTTTAGCGGGCACGCGAACTGCGGCCTCTTGCAAGGCGATACGTCACCAAAGGCAGCCGCCACGAATCACTCGCAATTCTAAATCCGGGTCGCCTACGGGATCAATAGTGAGGTCTTGCGGGTATTTGGTATTTGGGTCGTAAACCATCAAGGCACCACTCCCATACGTTACCTATCATGTCGTGTAGCCCAAACGCATTCGGCTTGTAACTACCAACCGGAGCGAGTCCTGCATAACCATCCGAAACGTCTATTCGATCAAATGTGACACGGGCGTCGGGCAGATCGGTGATTGGCATTGAAGATTTTGGAACAATCGAAACGTTGTCCTCAAGTTTTAGTTTTTGAATCGTGAGCGTCTTGTCGGGCGAGACATTGGTAATCACGACTGGATCATCGCTGTCACCTGTCTTCGATCTTACTGCCTGAAAATATGTCCAACGTGTTCCATCAAAACTGAATTCCAACACCCACCCAGGCATACAAAAGACGTTAAAGTAGTTCTCGCGATCTCCAACACTAAAGGTGCGAGCGCCAAGTTCTGCCAACGACTGCAATTTGATTTCTGTCGACTGACCTGGCCTGATCTGTTTTTGATTTCCATCCAGTGACGAAATGTACAACGTCGACGAACCACTTCGTTGACGATCTCATTGACACCCTTGGCGTACAATTCATCGTCGTACTCTGATCCGAATATATCCAATAGGTCTGATCGCCTCTGTCGTAGTCTTGAATTTATATCGTTGACCGGCTCGATCTCGCACGAATGTCGCCCATCCCGAATCGTACCAATCCGACGGTCCAATGAAGAACTTGAATCCAACACAGTCGTATCCTGATTGCCCAATCAGAGACTTGTCTGGAACATTTGGCACCGAGGCCAGTGTATTGGGAGTGCTTCCAGTCCAGTACAGCGAATCAGTGCCAGCACGGCAGGCGTATTCCCACCAGCTTGAGTCGGCAATCGATATTTTGCATTTTCCTTTTCGCTCAACCATTTGCAAAGGCTTTCAGCATCATGCCAACTCACAATGCAAACGGGACAGTTCTCACTTGTGGAATGAAATCCCGGTTTAGACCAGGTCGTTCCCGGCTCATATTGAACCGGCAAAGGGCTACCTAATTTGGGAGCTACCTCTGCCGAGGTTACATGCCCCGTCTCCCGAACAAACTCGGCGAATTGTCCCTGCGTCACTTCACATGACGATATCTGGAATGGGCCGTGTCAATCTTACTGGGTGAACGGGTGCCTCATTTTCAAAATCAGCGGCTGACTCGCGCGGAAACATTGAGAGAATTCGTTGAATCGACTCTTTTCGGCCAACATCAAACTCGCCGGCAGGAATCAAAACCATCTCCATTCCAATCGAGTTCTTCGTTTTAACTGACGTATCCAAATAATCGGCCCACTGATTCTGAGCGGCTTCCGCATCCGACTGCCCAAACGGCGCGGCCAGTAGCCTTGGCATGGGACGCATGCTCGCTGCAGAAACATCAAACAATGGTATGTTCCAAGTGATTCAGTCGAATCTCTGGGATCTGACGTTGTCCCAGATTTTTGCGGACGTAAACCGGTACTTCATCGGAGACGTAATTTGCCAATTCGGAAATCAAAAATACTTCCGTCCTGATTGGCATCGGCACCGCCACGGCAGCCTTCGATTAGATAATGAAAGAACACACCGTGTTTAAGATCAGGATCTTCGATTGAAACTTGATCGCGTTTACAGCTGTAAATTGCGATGACCGTGTTTGTATCCGGCGGCTGTCCAAGGGGAAACAACGTCCACTGATTTGGCCCGTATCAGTGGCTGTGACCGGCATGCGTCTACCACCATCATTTTGACCGATGCATTTACCTTATCCAGTCGGCGATAAAGTTCATCAATGGCAACAAAGCGATTCAGGTCTTCTCCTGTGGAATCCGCATCGATCGGGCAGAAAAATGATTCCTTTCGTTCAACAACCTCTCCGTCTTGTTCTCGTTCTACCGCAGCAAAAGGCCATGACCAGAAAAACCGATGATGACTGTGTCCTGTGGCTTGATTGAGTCAAGCAACAAATCGGATTTCCCGATTGATCTGAGTCGTTGTCGGCAAAAACCGAGTATCTTCAAAACCTCGCGTCACGGTCATGACGACAACGTTGTCCGTTCAAAGCCATTGCCAATGAGGACGCTTAAAACTCTTCGACGTCGGTCGCAGGTAGTCCAGGCTACGAAAGTTGCCTGAAGAAGGGTACTTATCGACGCCCACCAGCAAGGCTAGTTTTCGGCCTTGGGCAAGTGACAACGAACTCAATCCAAGCGTTATCGTTATCGAGATCAAGATAAACAGTTTTATATTCACGTTTTCACTCGTATTGGTTTTAACATTTTTCACTCCAATCGTTTTGCAAATCCGCTCGCGTAGAAACCAGGTAAAAATCAGTGAGCAGAGGAACGAGTGCGAAAATGAGGATAAACAAAGGGAACTACTCCAACTCACACACTACCCGAAAACCGTAGAAGTAGTGACGGCTCGAGGGGAATGCCTTCGGAAGCGAGAAGCAGAACACAAGTACGCGTTGCCTCGCGGTTCCAAGCTCCGCCACGCAACACGCGCGTACTGCGTTTACCCGAGACGGGACCTAATGGGTTTTCAGATTGAGACTCATCATAGTAGTCAGCGGAATACCAATCCCCGCACCACTCCCAGACATTACCGTGCATGTCGTAAAGACCGAATCCATTCGCCCGCTTTTGCCCAACTGCACGGGTATAACCTTCGCCTGTGTCTCTGAGATATGTGTTTCTTGGATTCCAAGCGTACTCACTCAATTTCGCTTCGCCATCACCGAAACTATACTCGGTCGTCGTGCCAGCACGGCAGGCGTATTCCCATTCCGCTTCCGTGGGCAAGCGATACGTACGGACCTTCTGGCTTCGAAAGCCGTTTACAAAACTCCTCCGCATCCTCCCAGCTCACCCAACTCGCCGCGTGATTTCCATTCGATTTGGCATACAGGCCCGCCTTCCCAAGGTTTTGCTTTCATGATCTGCTCATATTGCGATTGAGCTGTCTCCGTCGAACCCATCAGAAACGCCTTCGTCAGCTTTACCTGATGAACTGGTTTCTCGTGACTCAGCCCCGAATCCGAACCCATCATAAATTCGCCCGGTGGAATCAAATGCCATCGTCATCTGCAGGCTGTTCGTTGTTTCAATCTCTCCGTCCCCAAATACTGGGCCCACGCGGTTTGGGCCGCTTTGCCTTCTGACTCGGTAAATGGTGCGGTCAACAACTCCGGGATTTTTCGGGCGACAGCGACAAATGGAATTCGCTGCAATTTGTCGACGAAGACCTCGGGGTTTTGCGATTGTCCAAAACTTCGTCGCACATAAACGGGGACCTCGTTGGTAACATGAGCCGCCAATTCAGGTAAGGTTACAACACCATCATGGTCCGAATCTGCCTTGCCCGCGCATCCATCGATTAGGAAATGAAAAAACACACCGTGCCCCAAGTCCTCGTCTTCCAAAGAAACTTGTTCTTCTTCGCAACTGTACAACGCCATCACGGCCTTGGCGTTTTTCGGCGGTCGCAACTGAATTGTCGGACCTGATTGCTCTCGAATCAGCGGTTTGGCCCGACAAGCGTCGACAATCAAGAGATTCACCCCTGATTGTTTTTCACCTAAAACCTCCAGCCGCTTATGCAACTGATCGATTGCAACAAATCGGGTCAGGTCTTCGGCGCGAGAATCCGCGTCAACTGGACAAAAGAACGATTCACGCACAATCTGTTCTACTTCCTGCCCCTCGTCGCCCGTCACCATGCGTTTTACTGGCAACAACAGCCCATGTCCCGAAAAGGCAAACACTGCCGTGTCCCCCTCACGAAGTAGGCCGAGCATAGCCTCAATTTCCTGATTGATTTGCGCCGCAGTAGGCAAAAAACGGGAATCCGCGTGGCCACGGTCGAGGGTCATCACCACGACGTCTTTCTCGTCAAAACCGGACTTGATCAGGATGTCCGCAAACGAGTCGATGTCGGTGGCGGTAAACGGCAACGGACGAAAGTTCCCCGAGCTTGGATAGCGATCAACTCCGACCAACAGCGCGAATTTACGTCCCTGAGCGTGCAACGTACCCACAAGACTCAGGAACATGGCCAACCCCAATACCAGTCGCGACATTATCATCGATCTCGGGCTTCCATTTCGAAAGTTGATCAAAGGAAACAAAGTCTAGCGAGGATGCAACTCACTAAAACCGAACAGAATTAATGTTTGTCGTAACGAATAGTTACGCCGTCTCGTAACACGCCGATTGTACGCGATACACGTTTATACGGAGCATCGATCGGAGGCCCCTGGGTAGTCTCGACCGAACCGAAACCTTTGTCGCTCGCAACCTTTGGCTCGTCCGCAGGTGGATTTTTTTCCCAAGCAGCGTGGAATGATACCGTGATCGAACCGATTGAAGCTGGGCTTTTGATTTGAGACCCGCGATCACTTTCTACATAGTTGTCGATTAGAAAGGTGTCCGATTTTTCCTGTGTCCGATACCATCCCCAAATCTCACCCTGTTTGTTTGGTGGCAATACGACGAACTGCCCCTTTTTTGTCCCGGACTCTGTCGCATGCTCATCGCTGAACGTAAACATATCGAGGCCGTCGATCGTTACCTCGGCCGCCAAATCAAAGTCGGCTCGATTGATGAGTCGGATAGCGTAAGCTTCCCCCGGTTGAATGGTCAAAAAAGGAAGGCCATCGCGAAACGCAATCTCTCTTGGTGAATAGGCAGAGTGGTCGGGAGCAGCTCCATTAGGCCCAATTCTTGCAACCAACAACTGCACGGAAAACGGAGAACCTTTCGACGAAATGATCGATTCATCAGATATGTCGAGTCGATCTTTGACACCATCAGGATCAAGCGATTTTTGCAACTGAGTATCGCGTTCGTCGATATTGGGCCGCTGTTCATTGCCAGCCGGAAATACGGTCCCATTTCCTCCGAGCAACGCAAAGACATCATTGGGGTTGGTTATGACCGTTTCCGCCCGCTCAGAGTCAATTCGTTTGCTCGATGTGTCGAGGACTTGTCCTCCTTTTTCTTTGATCACATAGTTGATCATTGCACTCGCAATTTTTCGCGATGGCAGTCCGTTTTCCCCCGGTATTTCGCCAAGCACCTGCTCGATGGTACCGGAGATCGAAATCTCACCGCGTAAGGCACACGTGATTCCCAACTTGGTCAGCGATTGAATCAACTCATTTTGAATTCGAGGTCCCGATGTAATCGTCAAATCTGTTTCGTTATTAAATTGACCAACCACAATTGCTGTTTGTTTTTTGACCTTCAACAATTCGCTTGTCCGTTTCGCAATGACCTCGACTGCCGAGCCAACATCCCGGTCAAACGCTGATTGGGCAAAACTTTGGCTGGAACTCAAAAATAGCAAAAAGGCTAACAGGACCGTCCATTGCTGTTTCTGTGATTTCCAAATATTCAATCGAACTCGGCGTGCCACTAAACTCTTATGTTTCAATCTTCTCATCGCGCCAACTCTTTTAATTTTTGCTGTCATAACGAATCGTAACTGAGCCTTCGTATTCTCTTGGGCCGTCCACAGCCACAGACTTCGAGTTTTGCGTAATTTCAGTCGCATTTTGGTTCGTTACTCGTTGTGTTTGTTGTTGCACTTGCCATGAAGGGATTTCCAATGTTCGGCCATTCAATTTCTCGATTTCGTTATCGGAACAAGGACTTCCCCGGCTTTTTGATACGAAAAAACGTAGCCGTAATCGCACCTGCGTCTGTAATATTTGGAAAAATACTACTAACCTCATCATCTGCGATGTCCACTAGTTCGAATGGCGCATCTTTGAAGTTGTTTTAAACCAACCGTTGATTGAACCGCTCTTACCGCCGGACAAAGCCCAAAAGCCGTTTGTATCGCCTCCGTCCCGCCTATTAGCAAATGTGTTTACTCCATCAATGGTTACACGAGCTAGAGCTATGTCTTGATTGGAATTTGTAAGCAGAATTGAATATCGGTCACCCGCATTCAAGTTTACGTAATACTCGCCGTCATCTCGCATTTCAGGCTTTAAAAAAACGGAGCGATTGCCATCTCCAACCTTTAGAATTTCAATGGTGTATCCCGTGTGATCAAGTACTAATTTCGTTCCGTCAACACTTGCAAAAACAGCGGTTTCAAATTCCCGCAACGCTGCCGCATCTTCCAAAATTTGTTGAATTCGATGCTGCCCATTGTTGTCCGAGCTTGCCTTTTTTGAAAGTTCGTCCAATAGCCTCTTATTTTGAAATGCTATTCTCTGGTTGGACCGAGTCAGTCCAGCTAGAAGGTCAACATCTTCCGGTGCACTTACAACCTCGTTTCTCCCTTCGACTTGCGAATCGACAAGTACGCCACCACCCCGTGCGATCAATTTGTAGCTGACATTAAAACCAAAATCAGTCTCTGTGATTGAACCACTCAAGCTAAAATCACCTTCATTGACCGGAACAATGCCAACTGCTTTCAATTGTTCGCTCAACGCTTGTGCAATTCCGCCTCCACCACTTTGCGATTTGTCGAAATTATTCGGAAAATCACCAATTACAACGTTGGCTACCTTTGGGTTCTTGAGCTCACCGATTCGTTGGGCAATTTTTTTCGCAATCGTCGCTATGTTAACCGTTTCAGCCTCAGTGTTCTGTCTAGCCTCACTGATCGAAACGAAACCTAAAAGCAGCACGATCAATAGCGTGGTGATGTTTAAGCCCTTTTGTTTTGCCATCTCAATTTCCTTTCGAAGTCATAAGCTAAAATCAGTCCACGTTTCGAATTGTCGCTCTAAATTCAAGTAATATTTGGCGAAACAAGGAGTCATTTCGATCCCGGTCCCACAACTGACGTTTCACACCACTGGTTTGAAGTAGCGGCCCCAATCCCATTTCCTGCAAACGCCGATTCGATTGGATCATACTCAATAGTGCTTCTTCGTTTTTCAACCCCAGCTCTGCTGCAACGGCATCACCATTGAGATCACTGAGATAGAACTGAACCAACTCGCTCACTGGCTCGACCTTGAAATCTTCGAACTTCTTCTTTTCGTTGTCACCGACCTGAAGAAACTTGGCCGTAGCCTTTTCCACAGCTCGCAGGAATTGTTGCCGGTCCTGATCTACCAATTTGTTCATTTCCGCTTGCGGTGGATACAACGATTCGACTTTGCGTTTAGGCTCACCCAGAACAACGGCAAAGTCACGAATCGAGTCTTTGAAGTCACGCATCCCTTGGGCATGGCAGCTAATACACGAAATGCCATTCACCACTTCAGGGGTGCCCGATGATTCTTTCAGGTCGCGAACCACAGTAATCGGAGCCGGGACGGCGAGTCGTTTGTCTTTTCCATCGTACAGACCGTACGCCTGCAGGTTATTCGGCAAGCTGAAAATGATCTCGCCGCCAATGTAAGAAAAGACTTGCTCGGGAAACGGATGCCCCGTGTAATCCGGACCCAGAGGAAACAACAGGAAGTTCCCTTGTTCGTTCCCAAGATCACCTTCGTAGCTCCGCCAATAGTATCCGAAATCGCTGATGTGCCGCTCGACGATTCGATGATGGCGAGACACATTACTTTGGACGGTTCCCGCTCGTTGCATTTCGTTGTTCGCAAAGTGCTCCACCCAATTCACGCCAAGTCGATGTTCCAATTCAGCAAGACTATTCGGTAATCCGAGCAGTTCATCGTAGGCAAGTCGACTGGCAGCGAACACAAACCAATCACCACGAAGATAGCTAAAGCGACTATTCGTCAGCTCGTCGATTTCCTGTTGTAGATTTTCCAGCTTGCGATTCTCAGCGTACTGAACACCGTATGGGTAACGCTTCACCAATTCCCACCATTGCCGCCGATCAGTCCAACCATAGTCACGCAGATCAATGCGGAAGATCGTTTGCTCTTTGTCGATGAACTCGGGGACCTTGAGTGGCTTCCAACTCAGACTATTGATCATCTTCGACACCGCGGCGCGAAATACGGGCAGCAAATCATCGGGAATCGAATGATTGTTGTAGAGCTGTGTTAGCACCAAATAACGTGTAAACGGCAGATCATCTGGCTGGGTGTCTTTGATCTCGCGCAGGTCGTCTCGAATAGCAGTAAGGATCTCTTCGTCGCTAATAAATTCGTCGACTCGGAATTTTGGGGCAGGAAGTCCACCACCTTCTTTGATCCATTGCTCCAAGATCTTGCGCTCGTCGTCGCCAGGAATGTTGTCCGCGAACTCAGGTGGCATCCTTTTCGAATCAACGGCCTCTTTCCAAATCTTCGATTTTTTCAGATCGCCAGGCACAACAAACGCGACTTGTTCTGGATCGTCACCCGGTTGTCGAACGAGTGTGTCAAAGTCCAGCATATTGATGCCTTCCCCGGATTGGTCTTCCCCTCCACGACCGTGACATTCGTAACAGTATTTCTGCAAGAACTTTTGGGTTTGGTTTTGCACATCTGGGGAAGCCGCATCAGATTGTCCACGTAGAATCGGGCAACTAAACAATATCAAGGCAAGAACCAAAAGACAACGAAAATGAACAAACATGGATGCTCCCTTGGCGAGTCGTAAAATTTGGAACTTTGCATTGTAAACGCTTCTCAACGTCGTAACCTTCCCGGTCAATTGAAGAAAATTTGAAAATTGTTTGCTTTTCGATTCGCAAAAGCAAAGCAATTCGGCGTTCGTGTCCCAAGCCGACTCGAATTGATCGAACACGGGCGAAAACAACTCCTCAATTTCTATCAACTTTGAAGTCAAGGTGTGCTAGTTGATTTTGGCAGGCTAGATGCGATTCGAAATCCTAGATGACTGTAACTCTCCGTCGGTGCGAACCTGAAACGATATGCTGATCGACAGTTGTTTGAAAAATCGAGCCAACTTCCGCCACGGAAAACTCGAAAATGTCCACTTTGTGCCCCAGTGGGGTCAGTTTCCGGCGTATCTCCATATTCGCTAAACCAATCCCAACACCATTCCCATACATTTCCGTGCATGTCGTACAAGCCGAACGCATTGGCTTTATATTCAGCAACTTGAGCAGTTGTTGCCGCATGATCATCGGCCGCAAGGGCAGAATCCTTTGACCAATTGAAGGCCTGCCGAGCGGAAGCGTCTGCCGTGTTTCCAAATCTCGTTAAGGCCTCTTGATCGTCGCCAAATGAAAATCGACTGGAGCTTCCTGCTCGGCAAGCAAACTCCCATTCTGCCTCGGTTGGCAATCGATATCCTTCACCACCTAGAATGATAACTCGATCGCCTTGGACCAGATAATATTCAGCACAACCCTTTTGGCGACTCATCCAATTGCAAAAGGCAATGGCATCGTTCCAGCTTACGTTTACGACAGGCTCGTCAGCTTTTTGCGGAAAACCAGGGTTGTTCCAATCAATTTTTTTGGATTTGCTCCATTCAAACTGCCCACTTGCGTTTTTAATAAATCCATAGCTTCCTTTTCCGTTTCTTTCTGAGTCAGTTTTGTATTTGGCGCTTCTCAGAAACTCCGCAAACTGACCTTTTGTTACTTCGGTACAGCTGATCAAAAAGGGCTGAGTCAGACGAACACGGTGTAAAACTTCATTGTCATTTCGCCCTTCTTCATCTCGTGGGCTTCCCATTTCAAACTCGCCCGGAGGAATTAGTGCGAGCATTATTCCGTTTTGGCCTTTCGAGTAGACATCTATGTCGAAATACTCCGCCCACCTAGATTGAGCATCACTCGCAGTACGACTATCAAACGGACACTTTAAAGAATCAGGAACTTTGTTATTTTTTGCAGCAACATTCGCGACTATTACTGTTCCTATGTTGGCATCGCTTAAGCTTGTCGATGGTGTTTGGAATCTTCCAAATTCTCGAAACGTGTAGTCTTTTACAGCACGGCTGGTGTAGGCCGTCAATTCTTCAAACGTAATCTGTTTGTCGTCCACGAGATCGGCATCACCATTCAAACCCTTGATAACAAAATTGAAGAATATGCCGTGATTCAATTCCGGGTCTTCATAAGATGATTCTGTCGCGCTACAACTAAACAGAGCAACGGTACCACCTTCAACCACTGGCGGTGCCCTTCCCTCTGCGGGAGTTAGTTTGATTGTTTTTGAAGATTTGCTGATCTCCGATTGCGGATGGTCACGACATGCGTCAACTAAAAGGATTTTTCGCCTTGCCTGAGATTCCTCCAATTGGCTAAAAACACTATTCAAATCAACCAATTTATCGCGGTCTTTCAAGTCGACATCAGCAGGACAGAAATAGTTTGTGTCTTCGTTTTCATATTGCACCCCGTGGCCTGAAAACGCGATCAAGATCGAGTCGTTGGGCCCCATGAGTTTAAGAATGGTCTCGATTTCCTTTTTGATGTTGGCTGCTACTGGCAGGAATCGAGTTTTGCTTGCTCCGACCGTTTGCGTCATCACGTAGATGCGGTTCTCGTCGTATCCAATTTTCTTGAGTGTAGCGGCCAACTCATTGATGTCGTTTTCTGTGTAATTCAACGAATTCATCTGAGTTCGATCGTATTGCTGAACTGCGATCAGGAGAGCATAGTCTTCCGCATTTGCTTTAGACTCCGCAGTGAACAGAACCGTACAAATCAACACGAGGTACAAGAGCGTCGTGAAAAAGCCCGAGGCCCAACTTGTACCATTGAGCCGTCGAGAGTTCCGATTACCGACAACGACGTTGTTAAGATTGTCCGCGCCTGGCTTCATTTCCGAAGTTCCAATTGAGGTCTCTACATAGATAATTTGGAAGGCATATTGCCAAGTCCTCAGATGATACAAGAATTGTCCGATGTGGCCAACTTTCTCACGGGCTAAAAAACAGAATTGGGCGGCCCAATTCCGCCCAATTTCAGTTTAACGCTTTGTGTTTCGCAGCCTAATAAACTCGCACATATTTGACTCTAGGAACTTGAACCGTTCGGATGCGAGTCACCAGTTTTTTGATCGGTTTTCCACAGTGGTCGTAGGTAGTGACCCAAACCTGGTACGGCTGTTCCTGCGTAACATAAACGACAACGGCCTTGTACCTCGGTTTGGAATAGCAGTCATCAGCCTGAGCTGCGCCCGTTCCCATCCAACCGCCCAAAGTAATAGCCAGCGCCAAAACACCCGCACAAATCATTGATTTTGATGAGTTAAACATCGATTGATTCTCCATTTCTTGAATTCAAATTCGCCCCACTCTGGGCCTTTGCGATTGAAAACGATCGAGAATTGAAGAATCTTCCCGAAAACAGAAAAAAATGTTTTAGAACTTTCGGTCCTGCTTTTGGGATGCCTCTCTCTACTCAGAAAACGATTTTATTGAGTCTTAACTTGATTGCTGGAATCAATACTCAGAAACAATGACGTTGAAACGACCGAAGTGTTTCGCTACCCAAAACGCGAGCGGCTTGTCGTTGGTTTACAATGCACTTTGACTTATTATCAGTAAATGATGTTTTTCGTATGGAAATGGCTCGCCATCCGCTTGGGAATCTTCTCAACAATGCAACGTACAGAGTTTCTTCTGAAAAAGATTGAAAGTGGTGACGAAGGGCGCTCGACGAGCTGTTCCCATTGGTTTACACCGATTTGAAAGCCATCGCTGCTTCGCGAATGAGCCGAGAACGCAACGGTCATTCACTGCAGGCTACGGCACTGGTGAACGAAGTTTACGTTCGACTATGTGCTTCAAACTCGAAACTCTCATGCAAAAACCGAAAGCACTTCCTGCTTGTAGCGGCAGACGCAATGCGAAAGATTCTGATCGATGCGTCTCGGCGCCGCGCGGCCCAAAAGCGAGGTAGTGAGTTGAAACGGTTCGACCTGGAAGCGGTTTCTCTTGCGGACGAGGAGTCAAATTTCGACATTGAGTCGCTTTCAGAGGCAATCGATCTGTTAGATCTCGAGAATCCGAATGCAGCCGAGTTGGTCAAACTGAAGTTTTATTCTGAGATGACGATTCCCGAAATCGCCGACTTATTGGGAGTTTCGCCACGGTCTTGTGATAGGCTATGGGCGTTTGCTCGGGCATGGCTGTACGAAAAGTTGGCGTGAAACCCAATTCAATTGCGCATAGAAACGGCAAGCGGTTTTTGAACAGGGTATCGATTGACTTCAAAACATACTCCATTCTCTCTATTTGAAGCTGCCATCGAGAGCGATTTTTCGTCGTTGGAACAACTCGAACAGTTTCTCGTTGCGCAAGCGGAAGGAGACAGTGATCTAGTCGACAAAGTAAAACGCTTGTTATCAACTCAATCTGACGCGGAATCTTTTTTTAACCGCGCAACCGATTTTGTTGGCGGACTTCTTGAAGATGAGTTTCAGCTCGTTTCCGATGACCCCGCTATTGTGATCGATGGGCTGCTGCGGCAGCTCAGGCTTGACGATACCCATACGTTGCCAGCGAAACTCGGGCGATTCACGCTCGAGTCGTATTTGGGAACTGGGGGAATGGGGATCGTTGTGAAGGCAATTGAGACTTCGTTGAATCGCCCAGTCGCGATGAAATTCTTGAGGTCAGAGTTTGCAAATTCAGCCGGGGGGAGACAACGTTTCATTCGCGAAGCACAAATTGCAGCTTCCCTTACGCATCCAAACATCGCGGCGACTTTCTCAATCGAAGATGACTTCGCATTGCCCTGCATTGTCATGGAATTGGTGCAAGGCGAGTGTCTCCTCCAACTAGTTCGAAAACATGGGCCGCTAAGCCTTGAAGATGCATTGCGCTATGCGATACAAATCTCCGATGCGCTGGCCGAGGCCCACAGTAAAGGAATCATCCATCGAGACATCAAACCAGCTAACGTCCTCATCGAACCCTCGATTCTCAAATGCAAACTTACTGATTTTGGACTTGCAAAAGCAGTCGAAGACACGGGACTCACCAAATCGGGAATTGTCGCTGGAACACCACAATACATGTCTCCCGAACAAGCCAAAGGTTTAGTGCTGGACGAACGATCTGATCTGTTCAGCCTGGGATCCGTTTTGTACTTCATGGTTTCAGGCGAACCGCCGTTCAACAGCGAGTCCATGTTCGGCACGCTTCATCAGGTCTCCGAGGCTTCTCCAAAGCTGCTGTCCGAAAGAAACGCCGACATACCTGCTTGGTTTTCAAATTTGGTCGGCAAAATCATGGCCAAAGAACCGGGAGATCGATTTCAGACTGCAGGTGAGTTGTCGGACGTTTTAACTCGCTGTTTGAAAAGTCATTCCGCCAACACGCAAATCGATTCAAAGCAGTTTGTGATTTTGAGGAAACGAGCAATGAATGACAGACGAAATTCGGTACGCACGTGGGCTGTGTTCGGCTTTACCACATTGGTTTTGTTAGCAGTAATTTCGACACTTTATTTCGGCAACTGGTTGGGCACACGCACTCCAGCAGAGGATTTGAGCGAGAACACAGCACCGCAACAGATTCATCGACGACTTCCAATTGAAATACAAGCTCCCGAAACGGAAAAATACCTGTTTAGCAATTGGGATGACTATCAGCATCTAATTGTCGACAAGTCAAATATTCAAGACGTTACAGAAATGAACGGCACCCGTTACTGGGCACCAACCGAGATCGGAAAATGGGGCGAGATCACGTTGAAACTTGAATTCTCGAAGCCGATGGAAACGTGCACGATCCGCCCAGTCCTGCATTGTTTTTTTGTCTTCGACATTGATGCCAAGGCAACAGTTGAAATATCAACAGATGGCGAAAACTGGACGGAAGTCGAAAGACTTTCAATTGAGGATCTTGGCGTGAGTGAGGAGGCGATCGGTCGACTTCGGGACCAGGACGAAACCAAACTCGGGCTCAACGTGCTGGATCGCGAAGTTGATATTTCCAAGGCTGTAAAAGGTAAATCGACAGTCTTCATGAAGATTCGTTTATTCGGGATTAAATCCATAACTGACGAAGATGCTAAAATAGAGCTAGGCCCAACCGCCGCCCAGTTCATGCGATCCTCGGAAGATAATCCCCAGGCGTGGGGTTTCATGTCCAAAGCCAGTTTTTTGGAAAACTGAAATCGAATTGGTGGCGTGATACGAAGCACCGCTGCGCATTCTCATGTAAGTTCCATTTTTTTACTTGAGGTGCAAAATGCTTCGATCCCTGACCCGATTTACAACTCCGTTTGCCGTCCTGTTCAGTGTGTTTGTGTCCACTGTCCATGCGGACATTTTCTTTCCGAATTTCAACGACGTGAGTCAATTGAATTTGGTAGGGACCGCCGCACCAGTGAATAGCACTCTTCAGCTAACACCGAACCAGGCGTCGCGCCGTGGTGCAGCTTGGTTTCAGCAACAGCAAAAAGTCGACCTGGGCTTTTCAACCAGCTACGAGTTCAGTATCTCCAACGATGGTTCTGACAATATTGAGCTTATTGTTCAAAACTATTGCGAAAGAGGCATAAAAGACTTTACTGGGGATTGCAATTTGCATGACGTCAACATTTTGCATTCAATCGACAGATTCGTAACTGATAATCACCGGCTTGGCGATGACAATACTTAATTGTTACCCTTCTACCCTTCTCCAAAGGAAGCTATTATGAAAGCTCAATTCTTTTTCGGAATCGTTTGTATCATCATTTGTATGATCGCATCTGGCATTAACGAGCTGAAAGCCGATACGGTCTCGCTAGATTTTGAAGTGTTATTCCACACTGATTCAAACGCAAAGCACATTCATGACATCCCGGGCCAAAATGATCCGTTTGTCTATACCGAGGACGGCTACACCCTTACACGTGGGGCCGGGGCCGGCAATTTCATGTCCGTGAGCGTCAATTGCATTGAGTTCTTGGGCTCAACGTCACTCTTAAATGACGGACTAAATACTACAACAACGCTTACACGAAACAACAACAGTTTGTTTGACATCGATTCAATAACACTCGGATTTTTTGCGGGGCCATCAGGCTATCCGCAAAATGTGCCAGTTACATTCACCGGCTTTTTTCAAAATGGACAGACAGTTCAACAAACGCTTTCATTTACAATCAACAATTCATCTGAACGCTATTTGCCACAGACATTTACCTTTGATCCAAATTTCAGGAATCTGCAAAGTATCGTTTGGAGACAAAATTCTGGAAATCCAGCGACTTATCAATTCGACAACATAACTTTAACTTCAGTTCCAGAGCCTGATCCCAATTGGTTCATTGCTACCTTTGGTATCGTTACCGTTGTGACCAACATCAGGCGCCAGGTCAATCGCATGAAGGATAGTCTAAATCACTTGGAAAAATTGGCGATAACGGCTTCGAGAGCTTGAGAACTCCATCCGCAGACCTTTCGTTTACATCTCAAGCTCGTCTTTTTGATCGAAGTGTCCTGTTGCAGGATAGAAAGCTGCAATCGATTGATAAAGCCGGCGATAGCAGCGCCATTATTTTTTCGATTTCGTTTTTGGTCTTCGCTGAAGGTGACATCAAGACTCCAGTGCAGTTGATTTTCAACTTTCCAGTGCCCTCGAATAACACGTACATGATCGCGCACCACCGGTCGCATGCTGCTGACAAAGAAAGAGATGGATTCGGTTTCTTTCACCGACCCGTCCTTTTGAGGTCGCTCTTGCTCGCGGTACACACTCGCAATGCTGCGAATACCAGGGAATGCCGTTTTCAACGAATCCGGAACCGGCATTACCTTGTAAGTTCTTGTGATCCGGTTTTTTCTGCCCGACTTAATGCAAGACTTGTCGACCTTGGTCCGTAAGCCCGTTGATTTAGCTGCTTTCTCGGATTCTTCAGCCGCAATGAAAGCATCCAGAACTGACTCGGCCAGGTTCGGTTGATTTCGCTTCACGGCAATCACATAGTCGCCGCCTTTATCAATGATCGATTGAGCCGTTTTTTGCTGACAATGCAATGCATCGAGGGAAATGACTGCGCCGTTGACGCGAATCATCTCCAGTAGTTTGGGCACTGCCGAAATTTCATTGGATTCGTCGTCGACAGACTGTTGACCAAAACAGATGCCTTGTTCGGTCGCCCATGCGTTAACCAAGTGCAACATTGATGTTCCGCTGGCAGAATCAAAAGATCGCCTTAGTGACTTTCCGTCGATCGCAATGTGTTGCCCATCGGAATCTTTGCCTAATAGACATAGCCACCGAGTCAACGCGCTGCAAAGCTGATCTTCGTTGAGCATATTGAAGATGCGTGAGAACGTGTCGTGAGAAGGTACGCCGTTCTCCAGGGCAAGAAATTTACGGAACCATTGGAGTTTCTCTTTTGCAAACGCCTCGACATCAGTCCATGAATCACAGCCGCAGATCGCGGCGCAAAGAGCGATGAAAAGCATGTCAATCAAGTTGTGAGTTGACTTGCGACTTCGAGGGTCTTCTACGCTCGCAAAGACTGTACGTATCTCATCGGCATTTTGTTTGGTAGCAACTGCTGCTATCTCCGCGCCTGACATCATGATTACCTCCGTGATGGTTCTTCCTGAAGACCAAAAAAATTTGATCCGAACCATCTACGAACATAAAATTCATTCCGTTCGCTTCATGCGATTGACCTGCATCAGGCGCCGAACGAATTCAGGAAATCGCTAATACAAGCTTCCACCTGAGGTATCGAAATCGCGGCCTTTTCGGAGAGAGAAGAGGGTGGCGATGAGTTCTATTGCCATAAGGCCCGATGAGAAATATTAGGGTAAGGCGCATTGTATCTTGATCAAAGGAATTGCCATGCCATCAGAATTGTTGAAGCACGAAGATGCATTGCGAACTGGTCAATCAAGGCGTCTAATGCTCTAAAAATTCGATTGGAAGGAATGCGAGAGAACAACTTTAAGTTCGCTGAAAACCAAAACTCAGAGCTTCAACAGCCGATTCAAACCATGATCTCCTCTTCGCACAATTCAGTTTGTACCACCAATTTTACACTTCGGGCATCAACTAGGAATCGCTCGCAGATTTCACTTACCTTCTGCAAAATAATGAGTTCGGCTAGGTTTCAAAGCAAACAAGAATTGACATCGAGTAACAGGAAACGTAAAAGGCCTTTTCCAAAATGCTTACGAATTGGCTCGAATCCCGTTGTTTAATTCTTGGATCAATCGCTCCCTCAATTCTACAGGTTCTTCGACTCGGGCAAACGGTGCCCAGGACATAAGCCACAAACAATTTCGTCCAGACCATCTACTATGAAATTGAGCGTGACCGAACCATCTGAATTCACGTCCATTTTTTGCGTCCTGTGCCATCGCGTCTCGGAAACGATCTTCGCGGCTGGACCCGAAAAACGAATCTTAACTTCGTAGGTCGGCGTTCCTTTAATGACTCCCCAGGCGTTACCAAGAAACTCGTTGAGGTCAAAGTCGACCGATGAATCAGAATCGTGCCTAGTGAGCTTCAATGCTTGAAATCGGACGATGCGAAACACCTTCGGGGCTGAACCCGACTGAGAACAGCCAATCAGATACCAAATATTTCGAATGAAGCAGAGTCGGAGCGGATGAATATGAAATTTTGCGGTTGAGTCAAAGTATGGACTCAAATACACAGCTTCAAGCTGCTTTTTGCCGTTCTCGCGACCTGGATCGTTCTCGCATTTCGGCTGAAGACCGATGGTCGACGTTCTTTAGCTCAAGCACAGAAGTCATGGTCTCAACCGATTCTATCAACCCCCGCACTCCTTTGGGAATTACAGTCGAAAAGCCAAGGTTTTTGGATGATGAAGCACTTTCTCGATCAAGCTGATGTCTCTCGATCAATTTGGCGCGAGCACTATCAAGAAGTTCTTCCGTTCAGAAGACACTGCAGGTGGAATCAAACAATTCTCCGGAATTCCGAATGTATGTAGCTTTTGATCATAAACGATTGGAACTCCAGCCAATTCGAGTACTTTGAATGCTCTGTCAACGGTCTTCGTCGAACACTCGAGTTCAATTGCAAGTGCAGGCTTCGTCCACCTACTCGACTTCGCCAAAAGCTTTAGCAATCTGAGAGGTCGTGCAATCCTATCTGCTTGTCGGATTCTTGCATCCGCGTCACTCGCCGCCCTCGTGAAACTGACATGCTTGGATGATGCGGCGATTGATTTGCTTTGCTTTTTTGGCATGAAAATTTCGGATTTTTCAAATTTGATTTTTTGGATGGACCTACGTCTGTCCAAAGCACTTCGTATTCTACCGTTGTAACCCACACGATTTGGATCGCGAAAATGGACGACGTACAATCTAACACTGAATCACTAACTTCCGATTTTTTTGACACAAGTGTAAACAGCAGAATGTCACTTGCGAACGAAGTTTGGCAGTTCCTGGGCACAACCCAGGACGCTGCGATTCGTCTGAAGATGCGAGTCAAAATGGACGAAGCCCCAAAAATTCATGATGGGATCGCCAAGGTTTTTCCAGACCTGGACATCGTGCGATCAACCGAGTGGACCCGTAACATACTTAGCGACGGCTGGGGACCAGAGCACGAACCCTACCTACTCAAGAATGGCGAATTCCGATGGCACATATGCAATGGCGTACTGTTCTGCAAAACAGTCACGGGCTTACCTAAATTCGTTATTGTCATTCGTGAGGAACGATCCATCCGTTTTGAACAAGGGCAAGTTGTCGAACTAATTGGTTCACCGAAGGCAAAGCGTTATCTTGTCGAAAAATTCCAATCGTTAAAGCGTGCCATTTCAAGCATTCCCCATCCCTACCAAGGACAGGTTGTCGACTACGATGGAAATCCAAATTTTGGAGATGGGCCCGTCGATAACCCTCAACGACGTCGCCTTGTCAGGAACGGTTCGCAAACGAATTTGGGAAAACACCATTGGGTTGCTCCAAAATCGCGAGAAGTACCGTCAATGGAATATACCTCTTCATCGAGGCATTCTACTTTATGGCTCACCAGGAAACGGAAAGACAATGATTGGCCGAGCTTTCGGCTTCAACTGGTTTAGCGACGTTTGTTCACGTTAATCCTGAACGAATTGCAAGTCGAGGTCTAAAGGATCTTTTTGATTTAGCCCGCCGACTTACTCCGACAATATTGTTCTTCGAGGATTTGGATTTTATTGCAGGCAACAAGTTTCGGGATTTCGGATCACCTCAGCTTGCCGAGCTTTTGGTTCAAATGGATGGAATTGAGCAGAACGACGGTCTGATAGTTGTCGCAACGACCAATGAGACCTGAAATGCTAGACCCGGCGGTAATTGGCAGACCAAGTCGTTTTGATGTCGTGATTGAAATCACCGTGCCAGATTCAGCGGCCAGACTCCAAATTTTGGAGCGGCAGCTCGAAAAACTCGCGGAGATTGATGTGGTAAATTCGGCAGTTGAACTGACGGCCGGCCTTTCCGGTGCTCAGGTGAAGGAGGTCGCGATACTGGCCTGCCAAAAAGCGATTGAGGAAGAATGTGAGCCAGGTGAATTGGCCGTCCATCACTTTCACGCGGCCCTCAAAGGACTGCATCGCAATCGCAAATCCAAAGTCGGGTTTCACAGTTGATTGAAGGACCCAGTATTGGCTTTGAAATTGTTGTTCAGCAATGATTTCACACCGGTGGATTTTGGTAACTTTTGGTTAATACTTAGAAAATTCTGGAATGACAAAAATCCGAATTGCGACTTGGAATTTGCAATGGGCAAAACCAGACTCTGATCGTGGCCAGGCTTGCGAGCAACTTCTTCAAGATTTGAACATCGATGTTCTTTGTTTAACCGAGGCCCATGAGGGTTCTGCTGATTTCCTGGGAGAGCACACGGCGGTATCGGAAGCCAATACAGGTTACCCCATCCAGCCAGGTCGCCGGAAAGTTGTCATAGCGAGCCATTTGCCGTTGTCGAATATCGACCAATTCGGAACAGAACGCCTACCAAGTGGCAGGTTTGTATCGGCTTCTGTCGACAGTGATGTGAAGCTCAATCTGGTTGGGGTTTGCATTCCGTGGAGAGACGCTCATGTCAACAGCGGACGTCGCAACCGCGAACAGTGGGAGGATCACTTGGGCTACCTGTCGTCCCTCAACGAAATGCTTCAGCATTCAACCGATGAAGTACCAACCATCGTATTTGGCGATTTCAATCAACGAATCTCTGGAAAATACGTCAGAACCGATGCCCACGAGTTGCTTACAGATACTTTCAAGGCATTCCAAATCCCAACTGCACAACTGTGTGACGTCGATGGAAAAACCGCGATTGACCATATCGCGATTCGGGGCAACACCAATATTGTCGAGTCAGGTGTTGTCTCGCGTTTCGACCTGAACAACACGGAACTCTCAGATCACTTTGGCGTTTGGTGTGATGTTGAATTGGACTGAGTTTCTTCGGAGTTTTTCCCAACAATCAACATCAAAGAACCAGGTGCCGCATGCCTCGTAACTTTCACCCCACTGATTCGTCTCTCAGATTTCGTGGGTCTGAATCCTAGCTTGTATGTCAACACATTTCTCAACGGTCCCGACAACATTCTTCGATGCTGAATAGGCCGATCGAATACCATACATCGACAATACAGAACGAGCACGTGTCATTGCGACATAAAGCGGATGCGCCAATATCGCTCCCTGCCCCGTCACAAACTGATCGATGCCAGGGATTAGCACGACCTCTGATTCATAACCCTTAAACGAATGCGGGGTAGTCGCGAGTAGCGTATTCGCTCTGCGTTCAAAGGTCCGGCTCTTTTGAATTGAGAGCTCAATTCCAAATTGAAACAGAGCCGGCTTCAACTGTTCTTCCATTGCTTTTTCAACTGCCTTGCCAACATACAAAATGCAGATGTCACCTGGCGAAACCTGTTCGACTTCAATCAAATATCGGATATGCCTCGCGATCAATTCCATTTCGTTCGTTCGACTGTCAACAAGCTGAATACTGGGGCAGATTCCCTCAACCTGATTAAAATTGACCGTAAGCCATTCTTCCTCAAGTCCGTCAGGCATTTCAACAGTGCCAGTTGATATCAATTTCAACTTTATCAACTCTTGATGGTCCTCGTTTTGTTCTCTATCCGTGAGCCGATGAAGTACATTCGCCGCAAGCTCAACTATCTGCCGGCTCGAGCGGTAGCTCTCGCGCAATACTCGCGAGCGACCACGCATATCCAATCCAAACTCAGACCACTTGGGGGTTTTGCGTCCGTAGACGTTTTGAGCGTTGTCGTAGAAAATGTGTGCTGGCCTACTGTTCGTATCTCTTGGGTCAGCTTGCTTTACGAGTGACAGAAGCAACTTCAACGTAGAATGCCCTAAATCCTGAGCCTCATCAATAAACAAGGCTGTACAGCGAGGGAGAAGCGAATCGATAGAATGGTGGGCTAGAAAATCGTCAACCAGCTTTTCATAGTCGAAGTCGTTTTCCGAAAACGTCCCTGCCGGTAATACTCCAGACAAGACATCTCGAACATGGAGCAGTTGCACCTTGGACCAGGGAAATTCCGGCACATCAAATAGATTGCCGTTATGCAATTCCTGCCACGCGCTTTCAATGGATTCTCTCAACAAATTGTTCAACGATCGATTTGCGAATACCACCCAAATTTCGGCATGAGTATTGGACTTGAGGCGATGGACCGTTTTGGCAAGCCAATTGCAGAGCACTACCGACTTTCCGCTACCGGCCACACCTCTAACCAATCTGGGTTTTCCGTCGAGAGTCAAACCAACAAGTTGCTGTTGTTGCTGTGACATGATTGGTAACATCTTTTTTCGATCAGCGATCTGTTTCCCCATGCTATTTTGTTTGTAGACAACGGCAGATTCGTTCACACAATCAGATTGCGTGTGCTTGGGCAGCTCGTTGATGCTCACCCATTTTAGTCCTTTGGTACTTTGTTTCAGGACGGCTGGTTTCAACACGTCACAAAGTGATCGCAAATAGGGCTCATCCATTTCTGCGCGACTTGCAATCACAACGACCGCCTCAATCGCGCGACTCAAGCCCACATTGACCAACCGCTTCCATTCGTCAATCGGCCAAGCCGAGTTGCTCGCGTTCACCGTATCAATCACTACGACTTCCGCTTCCTCCCCTTGTTGTTTATGGACAGTCGAAGCGTCCCAACAGGATATCCGGTTCTCAATCAACCATTTCTTTACTGCTTTGGCTTGTGCGACATACGGAGGCCGAAGCGGCCCCTCGAAGAAACGACCTGGGGATCGGAAAGCAATTTTTCAACAATTTCGAGTGAAATTTTTCGTCGGTAACTTCGGTTACCGGGACCGCGATCTGCGCGAATGTTTGCGAGGGACGCCCCCTCTTCATCGAGCACATACCATATCTGCCTTCCAAACTCTTTGAAAAGATTCGGAGCGACTGATTTCCTTTGAACAACTTCTGGTGCGGTCTTCAATTTCCCCTGGTATTGATATTCCGAAACAACGTCGCAAATATCTGGGTGCATTCGCCTCTGCTCTCGCAACACGTGAACAGCCGGGCCGTTTTCATCTATTCGATCCAAGTGGTTTAGACCGCTACTTGCAAGCCAGCGTTTTTGACGTAACGGTAACACTCGCGATATTTTACTAATCGGCGACAACTGTTTCGAATCACCAACTAACACTACTCGCCGCGAGGCCAACAATGAAAGTGCTGCAATTGCTGAAATCAACCCGGCTTCGTCGATGAGAAACGGTTGTAAAGGGGGCATTCCTCTCTTTGATCAACGCTGAAACAATCGGGTGTCTCAACAGAAGCGTTGCTTTGAACGCTGTTGCCGCGACAGCGCGTACGCGAGAATCTACAAAGGCATGGCTACCACGATCCGACAACTTTCGAATATCTTGAACTAATCTCTGGTGTTGGGCTTTTTCTTCTGAGTCACCGGTACCTTGGATTCGCTTGAAGATTTCGGCAAGCTTCCACAACACTGATGACTCCGTGCTCTTCAACATTCCCTCTAAATTTTTAGAGTGAAATGCTCGAACATTAGCCCCTTTTCCAATTCGCAAAATCTGATTCGATGCCAGTATCGATGGGCAGTGTTGTTCTGCGGCTGATCAAGAGACAATGCAACATTATCAGTTGCTTTGTTGGTTGTTGAAACAACCAGGATCCGTTCGTCCGGATCGGTTGGTGCCTTTGCAATCTGTTGTCCTGTCGTCCACGTTTTTCCAGTGCCAGGCGGACCCCAGATAGCCCCCCAGGAATGTCGCCACAATTGAGCAAGAGAAGGTAGAGACGCACTTCGCCCCGTTGCAGATGCCAATGGAGTGAACACTCCCCTTCAGCAGCCATTAGTCGACCAGGCAATACCCGCTGTACATTTTTTCAAATTCTTTGAATTGTAAACCGCGTCCAATGTGGTTAGAAACTCAAAAGGCCTTACAAAGAAATATCCAGTTGAAGGCAAGAAGTCTAAATCTTCCACGCCTACGTATAGGCAACCCTCCTGTTCATCAACCTCCAAAACTTCGCCACGCCAATACGCGGTATCATGTTTGAACAGTGTCTCGGCTTCATCGACCGAGATTTTCTGTCGTCGTCCATCGAGATTGGACGAGTACAGCAGCTCCTCCATTCCCAATCCAGTTTGACTGAGCGGTCACGATTTCATCAGTATAACGCTCCTGACTGGCATCAGACTGAAAAATTCAGCTCATTGCAATGTAATCGTTTCCACTTGGAGTTGTCGCTGAGCCGCCCGCCGAACCTGGGCAGCCTCTACCAAAATCCTCACGGTTTCCACTTGGCAGGTTTTTAGTTCTACACGGAATGAGGCTGGTTCGAAGTCGGAAGGTAATCATCAAGGTCAGATGGGTTGGTTTGAGGCTTCGGCATGTCTTAGGTGCAAATTGAAGTCATTAATCTTCGACTCTTCGTACGAGAAGCATGGTTGGCAAATCTATAGTACATCATCGAATCGAGCCGCATAATCACTATTTGTATGAAAGTCTATCCAAAGTCAAAATTAGTTTCGACGACTGGTACCTTACAAATTCTGATTGAAATGAGGTGTTTTTCTAGAAACTAAACTTCCCTGAGTTAAACTGGAGGAGTGCTTAAAATCCGCTTTCCAATGTGATGTCTAGAATGTCAAGCATCTCTGTTAAACCGAAAACCGTTCGTGATTTGCGGAGGCAGTGGAAGCCGACGAAAGAAAGACTACAACGAGCCAGTTCAGAGCATCCACTTGCGGTTCGAATGCACCGTGCTTTCAGTTGGATGAGTGCAGTCGAAGACGTCGATGACGGAACTCGATCAGATGAAAAGCTCATCTTTCGATGGATTGCTCTCAATGCACTTTACGGGCGATGGAACAACAGTTCGAATGAGCCGGAATCTGACAGCCGATCCCTGAAGAGTTTTTTAGCGACGATTGAAATCGTTGATCGGGAAAAACTGATCAATCAGTGTTTGTGCGAGCACGAGAAATTGGTTGTGTCGATTTGCTCTGATCAATTCTTGAACATTATCTTCTGGCGGCTGCTGGACACCGACAAACGCTTCAATAGCAATCGCGACAAATTCTCAATTGAGCGACTTTACAACGAGCAGAAATGGTCATTGATACTTGACGAGTTGATCCAGCGGATCTATCTGGTGAGATGCCAATTGGTTCACGGAGCGTCGACGCATGATAGCCGACTCAACCGAAGGACAGTTCGCCAATGCGGGACAATGCTCAATCATCTATTGTTCAACATAGTTACTGTGATTACTAACCATGGTATCACTCAAAACTGGGACAACCTTTGTTACCCGCCAGTCAACCGTTTGCCTGATGAACAACCGTTCAAACAACCAAAGCCGAAATAGATTCAAACTCAAGGCCCCACGGTTTCTGGATTGAATTTACTCCGATTCAAAATCGAAAGTCTTGAATTTCAAAGTCCGACAGTTTTCCGAAACGGTTCGTACGACATTTTCGGGAATACCCTCTGGTACTTTGACCTCAATTTCCAGCGAGACCTCCGATTCTGATCCCATAATTCCTGTGAGATGACTCAATACTTCAGTCGCAATCCTACCTGCATCGCGCCCGAGCCTAGTGGCGTCCACAATCACCGCTCCGTAAAACCTGCGTTTCTCAACATTCGCTGGAGTTGTCGGCGTAGTTTTTTCGTTTCCGCTTCCAGTCAGAT
The DNA here is from genome assembly GCA_041399045.1 of Pirellulaceae bacterium. GTDB lineage: Bacteria > Planctomycetota > Planctomycetia > Pirellulales > Pirellulaceae > BJ22. The sequence continues at coordinate 225,108 of JAWKTO010000008.1, forward strand.
CCGTACTACGGGTTTCACCTGTCGATGGATCGCGTGTTACCACCACTTCGGAATTCGGGTTCGTGAAATCTACGGAAGCGGACTGCTGTCGATTCAGTACTGCTGACTTGACTATTAGTGCACTGTTCGGCGGCAGAGCGGAGGGATTGGTTCCGGCAACGACACCAACATACTTTTGGGATTTTGAATCAAACTCGTGAGCGAGTCCAAATGTTTCTTCACGCCATGTCAAGGCACTGATTCCGTCCCGGATGGCATCCAGCAAAACCGCAGGCTCTGCGAATCGAGGCAGATAAAGATATTGAGCAAAATCCTCAGTCAATTGTTTGATACTGACATGTTCGCCTCGCCACAGTGGAATCCGATCCAATTCCATCCTCAGTCGAATACCCGAGAATCGATTGAGCATCAATTCTTCGTTCATCAGTTTTC
>JAWKTO010000009.1:0-214915 GCA_041399045.1 Pirellulaceae bacterium
CGTCGCCCTCTTCCGTAGCAACCGCATCGGTTCCCAAATCAGCTGGCGGGTTGGCCATTTCATCCTTCAACTTGATAAAGCTGATCAAGTAGTTGATTTCTGTGTCAGAGAGTTTGCCTTGGAACGTCTGCATCTTGGAGGTTGGCCCAAAGCCTTCGACGATTTTGGCCTGCGGTTGCAGGATTGATTCGCGAATGTAATTTTCGTCGATCTTCATCGACGAACCGTCAATGAACTTGCGGTCCGCTTCCCAGGTCAGGTTCAGGGCTGGCCCCGTGCTCTTCTCGCCATTAATGTTATGGCAACCAGCACAGTGGATCTTGTAAAGTCGTTCACCGTTGGTCCATGGAGAGTGATCCGGGCTGATCCACTGAGTCGTTTGTTTTCGGTCGTCTTCCGTTGGATGAACGACGCACAAGGTACGCATACGGGAATGGTTGTCACCACAGTATTCAGTACAGGATAGACGGTACTCACCGACCTTGGTTGGCATCAGGAAGCAGTAGGTGTAACGCCCTGGCACCACGTCCATTTTTTGACGGAATGCGGCCACATAAAAACTGTGCAATACGTCTCGCGATTGCATGATCAATTTGGTGGGGCGACCTTGAACCACATGCAGTTCCGAAGAAATATCGCCATCTGGATAAATGAATTGCCAACCGAACTGATAGGCCTCGACGCGAATTTCTTCTGCAGATTGCGGATCGGCTCGTTGTTCCAGAAACCCCCGGGCTCCTTCGTAGAAGATCCAGACCAAGATAATACTAGGAAGTACCGACCAGAGAATTTCCAGTGTGGTGTTGTGCGAAGCACTTGGCTCCGGCTTCACACCAGGCTGACGTCGATAGCGAACGACGAAATAGCACATCACCGCAACGATGATCACAAAGAAAAACGTCGAAATCCAGAAAATCGCCATGAACAGGTTGTCGATCATCGAAGCATACTCCGATGCCTGCACAGGAAACCAATAGCCCGCTTCTTCAGCATGCTTCATCGAGGTTTCCGGCATCGGAATTTCAGTTTGTGCCAACAGGTTCATGAGTCCAAGGTTCATCGTCAATTAACTCTCGATCGTGGGAGTTGATTCCTGATTCAATGTTTGTTCGCCATCAGCATTTGCTGTCGGGCCATTCCCTTTTCTTCGGAAAATCCAATAGGGAACGAGACCGATGCAAAGTCCAACAACAGTAACCAAGCCTGCGATTCGCATGATCGCCATGGCCTGGAATGTGTATTTTCCAGAGGAGGGGTTGTACAGATAACAACCCGTCAGGAACGTCAATCGATTGATCGATGATCCAATTTTGCCTTCCGATGCCTCAACCAAAGCCCGTTTGATCGTGATCGGCTCGTAATCCAATCCGTAAATGTAACGAACGATTTTTCCTTCCGGCGAAAGCAGCAAGAACACCGGTGGATGTGAGAACAGCTTCTGCTCTGGGATGTATTTGAAGGACACACCACATTCGTCGGCTAGAGCCTGAATGTCCTGGCTCTCTCCAACCAGAAAATGCCATCCGTCATCCAGTTCATGCTTTCCGTAATAGTTCGTAAACTTTTCCTTGAACTGTCGTGCTCGCGGAGTTTGCTCGTTGGGATCAATACTTACCGAAACCACATGGAAATCCGTCTCAACATCCAAATCAATTCGGGAAAGCGAAATTGCCATGCGTTCTAACTGCACGCTGCAAATGCTGGGGCAATTCGAATAGTTGAACGACAAAATGACGGGATGCTCGCCGTCGAAGCAGTCGCCAATCCGCACGTAATCACCGTGATCGTCATGGAACGGGATATCAAAGTTGATCGAGTCGCCTGTTCGTTCCTCGACACCGGTTCCCTCTTCTTCTGCGGGGATTTTGTCGTTGATTTGAGCCCAAGCGAAAGTGGAGAAAAGCAGTACGAATGACGCAGCGCAACCCGCAGCCAGACGGGAAACCCGTTCGCACCAAAGATGAAACACCTCCGAACCCTTGCGAGTCGGTGCATTGGCATTTCGTGATGTTTGTGTCGTCGAAATCATGTCTGATAATAATATTCTGCAACCCATGTCACGGATCAACTTAACCGCGACCATTTGGCACTCTTATCCGTGGCTAAACGTGCATTTAATTCACGAAAATGCCACTTTCCAACTAGTGCCCTTCGTTACCACCATCGTTTTCGGCCGGTTTCTCGGTTTCACCGTGACTGCTAGTACCACCGAATTCGCTAACAACGTTTTTCATTGCTTCTGCGATGGGCGTTTTTGCATTGTTCAAGTTTTCACGCTGTTCGGCGATCTGCTCGGTCACGGCCCAGTTGGTGTTGTATTTTTCAGCCATCGACTCAGCTGACAATCGTTGCCAGTGATAACTGAGCCCTTGGACAAAGGCCACGATAACCACCGTGATGATTGCGCTGATGATGCCCATCATGACGATGGCTGACGTGTTGACGTCGTCATAGCTTGGTCGGTCGTGAACAGCCGCGTCGTCTTTTTGATTTTCCGTATTTGTCATCGATCTATATTCTCTGCCAGCAAAGGGGCATTAAACGTTTTTGTAATTCAAAGCTTCTTCCAACCGAGGGTCTTTCAACGCGATCAACGGCCGGTCCGCCGCCAAGACGCAGAAGAACGTTATGACAATGCCAGTGATTCCAACCAACATTGGAATGTCAATCAGTGGGTTGAACGGCAACGCCAAAGGAGCAGTTTCCGGATCGGTTGCCTTCATGGTTCCCAGTTGGGGCATGATGATCCAGTAGTGGTCCACCCAATGCATGACCAGGATGTAAATGTTTGCGAACAGCAAGTAGGTTTTGTTTCGACGAACCGTTCGCGCCATCAATCCCAAAAATGGAATGAACAGGTGACCAAACAACAACAGCAGCGACCAGTTCTTCCAACCGGATCCCGCCAGGTCCGCCATGCGATAGCGATACCAGAATGTTTCCTCAGGAAGGTTCGCGTACCAGATCAAAAGAAATTGACTGAACGCGATGTAACCCCAGAAGAACACAAACGCGAACGTCAGTTTTGCCAAGTCATGGTAGTGCTCGGTTGTGATTTCGTCGGTAACACGACCCGAGCGTTGTAGCAAAAGTGAGGTCAATGAAATCAGTGCAAACGCACTCATCACCCCGCCGGCAAAAAAGTAAACAGGAAACATCGTGCTGAACCAGCGTGGTGCCAGTGACATTTCCAAGTCAAACGAGGCAAACACGATTGTTGCCGCGAAAATGATCATTTTCCACGTCGCTGACTTTTGCATTTTTCGCGACAGCAACTTGTCGCCGGTTGTGTCCTGCTTAAGCGAGGTGCCGAAAAAGCTCCAAGCCATCAGACCCCAGATTGAGAAGTAGGCGACAATGCGAATCCCAAACCACATCTTGTTCAAATAGGTATCTTTGAGTTCTTGGAATGACGGGTTGGGACTTCCGCCCGTCCAACCGTCCTTCACCCAGCCATAAACGGCCGAATAATTCATCAGCAGAATGGGAACCAGGATGACGAGAAACAGCAACAACATCAGCGGAACCGACATCGCATAAATTTCGCCAATTCGACGAACCGTCGCGCTCCAGCCAGCTCGCGTCAGATGCTGCGACACGACGAAAAACAAGCAGCCCAGCATCGTGGACAACGCCGTGCAGAACACAGTCAGGTACGAAAAACTGAACCGCTGAAAGTCACCGCCGGACATGAGATAGCCGATCCCAAATCCCAAGGCTGCCAAGATCAATCCAAACGGAACCAATTTCACATAGCTGGTGCTAAGTGAAACGATCGGCGAAGTCACTTTTCCAGGTCGTCGCTCGTGCATGATTATCGACTTATCAAAAAAACGTTTGAATGTTTGTCTGTTACTGTTTGGCGGATACTCAACCGCCGATTCGATTAGTTGCCTGCAGGCGCCTCGGTGGCAGAACTCGCCTCAGCCGTGGCTCCTGTTGTTTCGATTCCCGTTTGTTGCAACGCCTTGACGTACATCACAATCGCCCATCGATCCGCTGCGGGTATCTGATTCTGGTAGGGCCCCATCGTCGCCCGGCCATTGGTAATGGTGTCAAAAATCCGACCGACCGCCTGAGATTTCACGGCTGGGTCGTGCAACGATTTGACCGCTGTCCAGTTGGCTTTTCCTTGAACCGCCAGTGCCTGGGCGTGTTGGTTAGTCAGACCGCCACCATTGCCGTCGAAGCCATGACAGGGCGTGCAATAGATTTCAAACCGTTGCTTTCCACGTGCGATAGTTGCCTCACTCACCTGCACGCCTCCCGGGAAGCTGGTCAGCCATTCCGGCTCGGCCGCCTGAGCAGCTGGGTCCTGAACAGCTGGGTCCTGAGTGTTCGCATTGGGACCGCCGTGCGCCGGAGCGGGCTCCGACCCCGGTTTGTAGCCCAAATGGAACTCGTCTTGGCCTGTTGCATCGCCACGAGCAATCGTTCCCGCAACCGGATGACGCATCGCACTGGGGTCACCAAACAAATAATCAGGTACCAGTTCGTCGTTGCTGAAATTCGGGCCAACCGTTTGTGTTTTGAATTTGTCTTGCCAGTCCATGTCGGGCACAACGTGCAAACGCGGATTGCGATTCGTCATACCTGCTGCGCGATAGATCAACGCAGGTGGCAGCAACAAAGCAAACAGCAAAACAATGCCAGCCATTTTGAAATTCTTAGGGATTTCATGGTCTGTCAAATCCAGATGACATTCTTCAATTGCCGTGGCGCCCCACTCCTCCAGCTGTTGTCGACTTCGGCTCTCATTGAATTTCTCGTCCTCCGCTTCCAGAACCAGGAAGAACCGGTCGTTGGTCGCACGTCGGAAGCGTGGGATTCGATGCAACGGATTAGCGAATCGTGGCAAGCCGTTCAGAATCCACATGCCGAAAAACGTTGCAAACGCACTGGAGAGAACGATGATCTCAAACGTCACCGGAATATTTGCTGGAACACCAGGCACGCCTAAAGGCTTACCGCTGATGAAAAATTTGTATCCCGGAAACAGTGGCGATTCGTCTGTGCTGTTTACGTAGTATTGCAGGAACAACGCAAACGCCAGACCGCAGAACGCGATTGCCAGCACAAAGAATGGCAAGCGTGTGCGCCGAATTCCAATGGCATCATCGATGCCGTGTACCGGGAATGGCGAATAAGCGTCCATTTTTTGATAGCCTTCGCGGCGCGCCCGGTCACAGGCTGCAACCAGCGAATCCGGATCGTCGAATTGAGCAACCAGCGATACCAGTTTGGAACTGGGACCCACGGGCTTTTCTTTTTCTGGCTTATGGGAATGTGCCATGGAATTTTCGTCTTGTAAAAATCAGTTCAATTGAAATGCATTCAACCGTTGTATTTCGCACTGCGGCCTCAATGGGCTGCCGCGACCTCTGCTCCTGAATGATCACCGTGTTCATCATCGTGATGATCATGCGGTATCACGTTTTTCACTTCGGAAATCGCGATCACCGGCAGGAAGCGACAGAACAGGGTGAACAAAGTAAAGAACAAACCAAAGCTGCCAATCAGCATCAAAATGTCAATTTCTGTTGGACGGAACATCGCCCAGCTTGAGGGCAGGAAGTCCCGGCTCAGCGACATCGTGATCACGAATCGCTCGAACCACATGCCGATGTTCACAAAAATACAGATGATCACCATCGCCACGAGATTGGTCCGGAACCATTTGATCCAGAACAACTGCGGGATGAAGACGTTACAGGAAACCATGATCCAGTAGGCCCACCAGTAGTTACCAAACGCCCGGTTCCAGAACGCAAATCCTTCGTACTTCACACCACCGTACCAAGCGATGAAGAACTCAATCCCGTACGCGGTTCCCACCATCAGCCCAGTCGCCATGATGATCTTGTTCATGTTCTCAAGGTGCCGGATTGTGATCAGCCGTTCCAGTTTGAACAACGAGCGACATGGAACCATCAGTGTGACCACCATTGCGAAGCCAGAGAAAATCGCACCAGCAACGAAGTAAGGTGGGAAGATCGTCGTGTGCCAACCAGGCAACTGCGACACTGCAAAGTCAAAACTAACGATCGTGTGTACCGACAAAACCAGCGGTGTCGCCAATGCGGCTAGAATCGTGTAAGCCATTTCGTAGCGATGCCAGTTTCGAGCCGATCCTGTCCAGCCCAGTGACAAAAGGCTGTAGACGAATTTCCCCAATTTGGTTTTCGTTCGATCGCGGAACGTTGCGATGTCTGGCACCATACCCATGTACCAGAACAACAACGAAACCGTCGCGTAAGTGCCCACCGCAAAAACGTCCCACAATAGTGGGCTGCGGAAGTTTGGCCACATGGCGAGGTGTTCTGTGGGAACGGGAAACAGCCAGTAGAAAACCCAAAGGCGGCCGATGTGAACCCCCGGAAATAATCCGGCACAAACGACAGCAAAAATCGTCATCGCTTCGGCTGCTCGGTTGATGCTCGTTCGCCAGTTTTGGCGGAACAGGAACAAGATCGCGGAAATCAAGGTTCCGGCGTGACCGATACCGACCCAGAAAACGAAGTTAACAATCGGGAATCCCCAGTAGACGGGATTGTTGTTACCCCAAACCCCAGTTCCCTTCATAATCAAATGGAACAGACAGGCACCGAGAATTCCCAGCAACACCAATGCAATCGTGAATACGACATACCAGGTCTTGGGTGGCCGGTCGGCTTCCCAGATCGCTGCTACGTTGTCGGTAACATCGCCGTAGTCCATACCGCCGAGAACGAGTGGTGCGCGACGACTAGGATCTTCAAAAGTATTGTCGAGCGACATGTCGATCGTTGATGCCATGATCAAAAATTCTCTTGCGTACTTCTGGTTTTTGTTTTGGTTCGTTTGTTAGCAATCCACTCTGCAGGGATTGCCCCAATTAGATCAACGCTGCGCCGGGCGTCGCGTTCATCATCATCTTTCGCTTTCGTTCACCCCTGTCGTCCATATCCATCAACGATGGATGTGGATTGCGAACGCGAGCCAGATACTTGGTTCGCGGATAGTTGTTCAATTCAGACAACATCGCGTATGAACGCGGATTGTTGTGTGCCTTGTGCAAATCGCTTTCGGTGTTGTTGATATCACCAAACTTGATCGCACCTGTTGGGCATGAGTCCTGACAGGCAGTTGTGATTTCATTGGGGCCGATGGGACGATTGCCTTCGCCTTTGGCCACGATTTTCACATTTTGAATCCGCTGGACGCAGTAAGAGCATTTTTCCATTACACCGCGACTACGAACGGTGACTTCCGGATTCATCATCAGGTTCTGCAACGCACGATCGGCCTTGCTCAACCGATCCGCGTCAGGATATTTCACGAATGTCACAGCATCCGAGTAATTCAAATAATTGAAGCGGCGAACCTTGTAAGGGCAGTTGTTGCCGCAATAGCGGGTGCCGATACAGCGGTTGTACACCATGTCATTCAGGCCTTCACTGGAGTGCGTCGTCGCGGCAACCGGACAAACGGTTTCGCAAGGAGCGTTTTCGCAGTGATGGCAAGCGACCGGTTGGTGGACGATCTGTTTGTCATCCGATTCGGCCGCTTCCGCGTTGTACAGGTTGTTGCCGAAGTAACGGTCGATCCGCATCCAATGCATTTCGCGGCCGCGATATACCTGGTCCTTGCCCACAATCGGAATGTTGTTTTCCGATTGGCAAGCAATCACGCAGGAATTGCAGCCAGTGCATTTGTTGAGGTCGATCGACATGCCCCAAGAGTTTTTGTTCTCGGTGTTCGAGCTCTTGTACTGTTCGCGGACACCCGGCGTCAGATCAAACAGTTCGTGCTCGTGGAAATTGGGCCAGTTATGCTGCTCGCCATGACCGTGATCGTCGGCGGCGCCGTGGTCATGATCATCGTGCGAATCGCCTTGATGCCCATCTTCTTGACGGAAGACAGCATTGATAATTGGCAATGCGGTTCCAGTCGCGGCGACCTGCTTCACGGTGCGGCCGAGTGTGGAGGCATGGCTGTCGCCATGGTCGTCCCCATGAGAATCTTGTTTGGATTGGAAATCTTTGAAGCTGTCAAAGCTGCCTTCGCGGATCAAGTTGCTGCGCGTGCCGTCGGCTGGATCAACAAACATTCGACGCTGGATTTCTTCGCGCCCCACTGAGTCGATCGCCCAGTTTTCCTGGACAACTGCCAATGGGTAAGACGTTCCGCTGTTTTTCGTGACTTCAACGCTTTCGTTGATGTACCAATTCTCGGAATTCCGCAAGGTGGCAACATCAAAGCCAACAGGAGCAATGTTCTTGTCGCGATGACCACCGATCGCCCCCGCTGCAGTTCGTCCGTAGCCGATCGCAATCGCAATCGAACCCTTGGCTTGTCCGGGTTGAATATGAACGGGCAGGGTTACATCGTCTCCATTGAACGAGAATGGGTACAAGCGATCCTGCTTCAGTCCCAATTTTTCGGCAGTCTCTGGACTGACAAGTGCGGCATTATCCCAAGTGATCTTGGTCACAAAATCGGGTAGCTCTTGCATCCAACCGCTATTGGCAAATCGACCATCGTATACCGAACGGCTGGGAGTGAAGACCATTTCAACCAGCTTGCCGTCCCATTCATCCCGCCACTTGCCATCGTCTCCTGGGAACTCAATTGTCTCGAGTGAAACCGAGACCGCTTCACCCGCTGAATCCATAAAGAATCCATTGTGCAGAGCCGTCGTCCAGCCGGACTCACCAAATTTTTCTTTGGCGTTTGCAGCAACAATTGTCTGTCCGTCGACGTCCGCATCGGACATGGCACTTGCCAAGACCTCGATCGCACTTCGACCCTCAAACAACGGAGATACCAACGGTTGCGCCAAGCACCAGGTGCCGTCGTAAGACAGGCCATCGCCCCAGGATTCCAGCGGATGCGAGACGTTGAAGACCCAGTTGCAGAATTTGCTGGTTTCGTTGGCGTAGTAGGATAAGTGAATCGAATTCTCGCACGCCGAAATCGCATCACTCAATTTCAAATCTGCAGGGGCGTCATAAACGGGATTGCCGCCGAGGATCACGAGCGATGTGAATTTTTTCGACGCCAAGCCGGACGTCAAATCTCGCAAACCCGCCATCATGCCTGATCGCTCGGCATCAATGGGTGATGAGAACGTAATCGTCGAGCCGTTATTGCCCAGCAGGTCGTTGAGTTTATGTGCTGCGGCATGAACCTCGGGTGGCTGACGCTCGCCAACGATGACCATCCCCGCCCCTTTGTTCTCGACAAGATCGCTCGCCATCGCGATCAACAATTTGGAACGGTACTTCGCGGTCGGCTCTAGTTTGCCATTGCCCGCCAACCATTTCTCGACTTCCGCTGCGAGCGATCCGAGGAAGCTGCCAATTTTGGAACTTGGCAACGACATCCGGTGATCAGCCGACGACCCGGTGATCGAGTTGTCACTCTCGACACAATAAAGACGATTCATTTCGTCGATATGCTCGACGTCGCGTGCGGCCGCAAATTCGCGTGAATGCTTCATCGCAGCGCCATCGAAATGGAGCGGATCGGCGTCTAGGCAAACGACAACCTTTGCTTTGTCAAATGCATAGTGAGATCGAACGACTTTGCCGAAGGCCAAACGAGAACCTTCGCGCGTATTGTCATCACCCAACGGCGCAAACGTCGTCCAAGTACCACCGCGAGATTCGAATTGCTCGCGCAATTTGTGCAGTGAAGGTGACGCAGATGGCTCAGCCAAAACGGCAACGGATTTTAAGTCATTGCCGCCGAGCAACCCACGCAATGCTGCGATAAAATCGCCCCAATTGGATTCCTCAAAGTTGCCACCAGACACCTGCTTCAGCGGAGATCGCAATCGGTCGGGATCATACAGGTCCAAAATCCTGTTTTGCGTAAACGCACTGGATGTTCCTGGCGAATTTTCGGACAGGTTTTTCGTCATCGGATGCATCCGATTGCCATCGAGTTTGATGGGGCGACCGTCAAAGCTCAATGCTTCGACCGGTTGCGCAAATCCATCCAGTTCGATCAGCGTTGCATAGCGAACCGGTGTTCCCGGTATCCGATTTTGTGGCCGAAAGGCGTAGGGTACGATTTTCTCCGGCTGGAAACGGCAACCTGCGGCAGCGCCAAGAGCCAATGAGGCACCCATCAACTGCAACCAGCGTCGTCGAGAGACGCCTTCCATCGCAGTGCCAAACTCCTCTTCAATCACCTTTTGCATTTCGGGCGACTGATTCAGACGTTCCAGATCCTGATAGCCCAAGTTTGGTTTCCCCACGTTTCCACCGTTAAATTTTTGGTTGAATTGGTTCATCGATGACAAGTTGAGCAACTGACGTTGGGTTTAATGTTTAGTTTTTCCGCCCACTCTTTGCCGTAAGCTTCGGCGTCACCTTCTGGTTTGAAATCCAGCTGGGTGACAAGTTGTGGGTCACGAATGTTCTTTTCTGGATTGCGATGACACTCCAAACACCAAGCCATCGACAAGGGCTTCATTTGTGTCACGACTTCCATTGTGTCAACGCGACCATGGCAAGACACGCAGCTCACGCCGCGATTGATGTGTACCGAGTGATTGAAATACACAAAGTCAGGCAGGTCATGGACGCGTTCCCATTCAACCGGCTCGCCAATCTCACGACCGAAGTCAGCGGTCTCCAGCGCTGTGCGGACTGGTTGCAGCAGAACGCTTTCTTGTTGGACAATGCCTAATGAAGCACCCTCTTTAACGCGGTTTCCGCCGTGGCAATTGCCGCAAGTCGCCGATGGTGGAACGGCCGCATGGCCAGATTTTTCTACCGTGTTGTGGCAATACCGGCAGTCCATTTTCATCTGCCCTGCATGCAGCTTGTGGCTGAACGGAACTGGTTGCTTCGGCTGGTGGCCCACATTGACGACTTCGGGGTGAATTGCCCCGAAAAGACAGGTTGCCAGATAGCCTCCGACACCCAGGCCACCGAGAATCAGGATCATCGTGAAACGATTGACCCAGTTCGGAAAATAAAATTCTTGCATGACACCAACGACATAAAGGTGATGTTTCGATCGACCCAGAGCCCGGAATGCGACACTTCCGAAACAGGCGTTTTGCCTTCGAAAATGCGCAGCATTCCCGACAATAGGCTCGAAAGTGTAATCGACTTTTGGCTGAAACGTCGATATGGTATAAGGTCACATACTTTTGAGGGGGGTGGTTTGATGGCATGGATTGGCGCGTTCGCGGCGAATGAAATCGGCTGCGCCGTTCGCAAACGGAGCGTCTTGTTTTGGATCGGGGAATTCGTTGATTGAGGTTAGGTATTGAGGCGCAGGAAGACTGGGAGGTTTAGTCGATGCTGACGTCTACTTCCCCGCCAGACCGTGACACATAGGCATTCAAAGTTGTTCGATCAATGTTTTCGGCTACCCAATGAACAGAACCATCGACGAAGCAAAACTGAACACCTGCTGGGTGGTCGCTGCGGAACGTTCGGTGTTGTTTAAAGTTGGTCCATTGTTCGGCTGATTTCAGGTTGAACGTCCCCTCCATGTGACCTTGGGAGTTAAACCAATAGCCTTGGGCCCAGACATGATTGAGCTGACCGGAATAACCTGCCGCTTGCCACCGAACGCTGTTGTCGATTTCGCCAAACAAAAAGGTATGGCTGGTTCCGTCGCGAAATGCCTCAAGGCCCAGTCGATAGATTTTTCCCGGCTCACTGGGCGCACGAGCAAAAGCGCCATTCGGTTCACCGCGATATTCTGTGCTGTAGGAGATTAGGTAGCTTCCCTCGCCGTAGACCTTGGCTCCGTCGACATTGTTCAAGTCGAGCGCCATGGAAGGGCAAAGAAAATCGTCAACCGTTACCGAAGTGATCGGCAGATTCGCCGTTGAATCAATGGATTCGTCGAGCCGGAAGGCTTCGAAGCGGTTCGATTGTTCCAAATATGGTAACAACACGACGAACGTCGATGCATGAGTGCTGTATCCCGATTCAAGCACACTGGGGGGCGGCAGGGATCGCCGCGCGGATTCGTAGTTGAGCGTTGCCAGCCCAAGTTGTTTCAGTTTGTTGGCGCATTGTGTGCGCCGCGCCGCTTCGCGAACCGATTGCACAGCCGGTAATAGCATGCCGACCAAGATGCCAATGATCGCAATCACAACCAACAGCTCGATGAGCGTAAAGCCACCGCGCGAAACACGTTTCAAGTCATGTTTAATCATAGAATGGCTTTCTCCACCGAAGACAGCAGGTCGTAAGTTTGAAAGTGTTGCAATTGATGGCAGCGGACATCACAAACGATCCCGCAGGGTTGCTTGCGGTCGTCGGTGCATTTAATTGTTAGTGACTTGGCGGCGCCGTTTGAGCGTGGCCGCGATTCCCAGGCAAATCAGCAAAACTCCGGTCGCTGGTTCGGGGACGGCTGAAATCTGATAGTTGCTGTCCGATGTGTTGACGTAGTCGACTCGTGCTGCTGCGAAAACGGCATGATTACCGCCTGGTCCGACGTTTAACTCATAACTCGATTCAGCGTTCAACCCATTCCATGACGCCCAGTAGTAATTCACATCTTGGGGTGGTTGACCACCGCCGGCGCTCAAAGTTGTGCGCGGGCCGAACGCAATGAATTCGTCTGGTGCAATGCCGTTTAGCAGAAAGCTGGTATTGTCCAGGTCATCACCAACCGCCGGTGGCGTTGTTGCAACTTGCAAGGCAATGGAGGTAAATGCTTCGGTGGTCGATGCAGTATTGACAGTAATGCTCCAGGTGGGCGTTGAAAGAAACGCGTACAGGTCCGGGCCAGCCTTGAATCCGCCAGGCGTGACGCTCACGAACGAATTTGAAAGTCCTGTTTCAATCACATCTGCCGCATGCGGGCCTGCATAGTTTCCAGGATCCAAGGGGGAGAACTGGTCCCAGCCAGCTTGACCAGTAACGTCCATGATGTTCGAGAAATATTCGAATTGTTGCGCCTGAGTTGCGCCCGTTGAAGCGGCCCAAATCCCCGAAAGGATTGTGATGAATAACAGTCGTGACATTTGAGCACCTGACAATGTTTTTTCCCTTGGATAGTCAACTTCCCCACTACAGGAATTGCACCATCTCGGCGATCGTAGCGCGCGTGTCCGTTTCCAACAATGTGCATCGATGGGTTGAACTTTGATTTAAAACGGTATTTTGAAATTCAAGTTTGGTAGCAACGGTCGAGGAAGAATGCGTGATTCATTCTTTGGTTTTGAAGAATGTTTCCATCATGCTGTGTCAATTGAAAACGGTCCCGCAATGTAGCTCGGCGTGATAGAATCACGGTGAGTAACGCCAATGCTGGCGTGACAAACAAACGTTTCAAATTTGGTTTTCAACCATTTCCAAGATGAGTCTTCCCGCAGACGAAGTCCGACGCCTCGCACAACCCTTGGCACTCGTGCCGGGGGTCGGTAGTTCATCGGCCGGACTCCTGGAGCGAATCGGGCTTCGACGCGCAGTCGATTTGCTGTTTCATTTCCCCCGTCGCTACGAGGACTTCACGGAAACGCAGGAGATCAAGGACCTGAACGTCGGGCATCTGACTCAAGTCATCGGAACCGTGAAAGAAGTCGAGGCACACGTGTCCGAAGCAGGGCGACACGTCCTTTATCTGCTTGTGGAGCAAGATCGCCAATACTTGCGCGCTGTGTTCTTCAATCAGCCGTTTCTTGAGAACCGCTTTCGTGCTGGCCAGAAAATCATGTTGCGAGGGACCGTTTCCGAACGCGGCGCGCGGTTGCAGATGGTGCAGCCAAAGACACAAGTACTTGATCCAAATCAGCCACTACCAACCGGGAAGTTGTTGCCGGTCTATGGTTTAACAGAAGGCCTCAAGCAGCGTCAGATGCGTCAATTGGTTGAAGCCAATCTCAACTACGTAATCGACGAAATTCAGGAAGCGTTTCCCGAGGAACTTCGGCATCGTTTAGGATTGCTGGATATTCACTCGGCGATCCGACAAATCCATTTTCCTGACTCCCACGAACAGGCAGCTCAGGCGCATCGGCGGCTGGCGTTTCAGGAATTGTTCGTTTTGCAGATTGCGCTTGCGATGCGCAGGCATCAGCTTGCCGAGACATGCTCTGCGCCACGCATTGAATTAACGCCACTGATTCGCGATCGGATCATGGGGCGTTTTCCGTTTGAGTTGACCGACTCTCAATTGGCAGCGTTCGAGCAGATTGCAGCGGACATGAATCGTGAGGTTCCCATGAACCGGTTGTTGCAAGGTGATGTGGGGAGCGGCAAGACTGCTGTTGCGGTTGGGGCATTGCTGTTGTGCGTGGCGTGCGGATTTCAAGCAGTGTTTATGGCGCCCACAGAAATTCTGGCGCGACAACATGAACGAACACTTCTCAAATGGCTCAAAGCTTCTCGCGTTCGGATCGAACTGTGGACCGGATCCGTTGGTCATAAATCTCAACTGGCAGAACGCATTGCTAGTGGCGGGGTCGACATCGTGGTGGGGACGCAAGCCATCGTTTCGGGGCGGCTGAAGTTTCAAAACCTTGGGCTTGCGGTCGTCGATGAACAGCACAAGTTCGGTGTCAAACAACGGGCCATGCTCAAGGCGTTATCCGATCGTGACCCGCACTACCTGGTTATGACGGCGACTCCGATCCCCCGTACCATCTCGATGACCGTGTTTGGCGATCTCGATGTTTCCACAATCATTCAACCGCCAGATATGCGCGCGGTAGTTCACACCTACATCGGTTCCAGTGACCAACGCGAGAAATGGTGGGAGTTTGTTGCGAAAAAACTTCGCGAAGGTCGCCAGGCATATGTGATCGCTCCTCTCGTCGATGGCGATGACAATCTGGAAATCAGCAGCGCGGAACGGCTATTTGAATCACTGGTGAATGGGCCGCTCGAGGCCTTCCGTGTCGATCTGTTGCACGGTAGGCAATCGGCAGAAGAGAAAGACGCAGCGCTGACGGCATTCGCGATGGGGAAGACGCAAGTGATCGTAGCGACAAGCGTAGTTGAGGTCGGCATCGATGTTCCCAACGCAACGGTGATGACGATTGAGTCGGCCGAACGATTTGGGCTCTCGCAACTGCACCAATTACGCGGTCGGATCGGCCGAGGTCAACATCCGGGTTTCGTTTGTGCCTTTTCGACGTCCGATGACCAAGTTGACAACGAACGCCTCAAGGCATTCGCGGAAACGAATGAAGGTTTCAAGCTTGCCGAGATTGACATGCGATTGCGCGGTCCAGGAAATTTGTTCAGCACCGAACAGACCGGTTTCCCGCCGTTGCGAATCGCGAGTTTGGTTGACGATGTCGATCTTTTGGAATTGTCGCGAAATGAAGCAGCGCCGTTTATTGCAGACGATCCGGAACTTGCACGACCCGAACACGCTCGATTGCGCGAGCTGGTCGCAACTCGCTATGGCGCGACACTGGATATCAGCGACGTCGGCTGACAGTTTGGGGTGAATCACGAAGTATGCATTCGAAAATGCCGGCACGAACAGCATGCCCTACCTGTGACCACGCATTCGATTTGGTTTGGTGTAAAGTATTCGTAGGGCATGCGGTGCGTGCCAGAGAACCAGTTTTGTTCGCATTTCTGAGGTAAACCAATGAAAGCTCCTCCGTCGGTTGATGCATTTTTGGAATCGAATGACAAATGGAATGCGGAACTCCGGGTTCTCTGCAAACTGGTTCGCTCCATGGGTATGGATGAAGCGATCAAATGGGGGCATCCTGTCTACTCGGTGAATGGAAAGAACGTGGTCGGCCTTGGCAGCTTCAAGTCATACTTTGGGCTGTGGTTTTTCCAAGGCGCGTTGATGAAGGACCCAGACAACGTGTTTGTCAGCGGCAACGAAGGTAAAACGATTGCTCAGCGGCAGATCCGCTTCCATTCCATTGACGAATTGAAGCCCCGAAAATTGAAAGCGTACCTCAAGGAAGCCATCGAATTGGCCAAAGCCGGCAAGGAGATCAAGCCAGATCGCAATCGCCCACTGAATGTCCCACCTGAGTTGGCTGCCGCGTTCAAGAAAAATAAGAAAGCCGATGCCGCATTCAAAAAGTTGTCGCTGGGCAAACAGCGCGAGTACGTCGAGTATATCGAAACGGCAAAGCGAGAAGAAACCAAACAAAAACGCCTTGAGAAAATCCTGCCGATGATCATTGAAGGCATGGGGTTAAACGACAAGTATCGAAATTGCTGATCGGTTTAGGCGTGTCGATAGTATTAACATGGATGCACAGGATGGACAGGATAAGACCATTGCGGCGCGTTGCTGGTGGAGATATGGAAACGAATGCGGGAAGTGAGTTACTATGCAGAGCCGGACGGAATTGCAACATAGCGAAATCACTGAGGCGATCATTGGTTGTGCGTTTCAAGTGAGTAATGAATTAGGCACTGGATTTCTCGAATCGGTGTATGAAAAATCACTTGCCATGCTTCTGCGCGAAAAAGGGCTCTCTTGTAGCAGTCAGCACCCAATCCAAGTGAAATTTCGAGGAGTTGTGGTCGGCGAGTTCGTCGCAGATCTTTTGGTGGAGGGAAAAGTCGTCGTGAAGCTGAAAGCCGTAAAGGGCATTGCACCAGAGCATCAGGCACAAGTAATCAATTATTTAAAAGCCACCGAAATGGATGTTGGCTTGTTGATCAATTTCGGTTGCCCGCGTCTGGAGTTCAAGCGATTTACTCGTGCCAGCAAATCCGAGAATCCGGATTGATTACGACGCCCTCGCCATTCGCATCCTGCTGATCATGTACATCCATGTTCATTATTTGATTCACTGGCGTGATCAGACGACGGGGTTGGTCGATGTAGGGAGGCCCAGATCTTGGATCAAAACCGTGGGAAGTTGGTTCGTGGAAAGACTGGGGTCTTCGAGCAACGCCGCGCGTAGTTGTTCCAGCTGATCGATCGAACTCAACGACAGGTCGATGAACAGGCAGCGGCGATTACCAAACTCGCAACGCCCTCCGCCAACACCTCCGAAGTCTTCGTAACGAATCTCGTAGCCCAGTTTCTCCGCCAACTTCGTCAATCGTTCGACTTGCTGTACGGTCTTCATGATCCCAACCTCCGTGTTGGATGGTTACTTTGATTTGATATCAGCAATCGTTGCTGTGACTTTACGTAATTTGCGTTGTGGCCAAGGATTGTAGTTTGACGGGCTAGAGAAGCCCAGTCGAATTCACCGATAGACAAAGCAGAGCCCAGTATTCAACTCAAAAGTGATAGCACTTTTGAAAATTGCACAATTTAACAACGCCTTGTTGATTTCATGTCCAATATTTCTCGGGAACGAAAATCTGCGAACGCTGACAGCGGTGCAGCGATTCATCACGACGCAAACAAACTTGCCAGCCTGGAAAACGAGATTGCCAATCTCAAGGCGCAGTTGATTCAGGCACAGCGCACCTCGGCCCTTGGTGAACTTGTGAGCACGACTACCCACGAGTTCAACAATGCCCTGATGACGATCATGAACTACGCCAAACTTGGATTGCGTAATCAGGACAACGCTTCGCGCGACAAAGCCTTTAACAAAATTCTGCAAGCCACTCAGCGCGCGACCGACATCACTCAAACGGTTCTGGGTATGGCCCGCAATCGAAAACAGGGTTTTGAGCCAACAAGCCTTGCTGATTTGATTCGCGAATCGATGGTGTTGCTCGGACGAGAAATGCAGAAGTATCGCGTCTCGGTCGAGATGGAAATCGGTGACGTGCCCAAGGTTCCGGTGATTGCGAATCAGATTCAACAAGTGTTGCTCAATCTGTTAACGAATGCCCGACAAGCCATGAAAGATGGCGGTCGATTGATCATTCGATTACTTAACGACCCCGATACCAACACTGTCGACTTGGTTGTTCGAGATTTTGGATCTGGCATTGAACCCGACAAGCTGAAGAAGATCTTCGATCCCTACTTCACCACCAAGTCGGGGCCCGATGAATCGGGCAAAGGTGGAACGGGACTCGGGTTGTGTGCCTGCCGCAACATAATCGTCGCGCACCAAGGCAAGATTCGTGTTGAGAGCACACCCGGCAAAGGCACCGCCTTCACGATCAAGTTGCCCGTACAGCGAACGCCCGAACGCGTTCCTGTCGCGCCGCCGACTTCGATGCCCAACACGACGGCGAGTTCGCAGTCGGCATAATATCTTTGGCCTGTCGTAGAAGAAGTACGCTCATCCCCTGCCCTTCTCCCATGGGGAGAAGGGAGCCAGGAAAGAAGTGTAGCGACATTTCAATCGCCTATTTGGTTTCGTCCTTCAACAACTCTTCAACCGCGGCCTTGAGTTGCGGGTCCTCACCGTTGGCGATCGATTGCGGGTCGTTGATTACCAGGATGTCTGGCTCAAGTTGGTTGTTTTCCAGGTACTCGCCATCCATCGTGATCATGCCGACTTGGGGAATTCCAAAAACGATTGACGGATCGATTTGGGTTTCCCACCAAACGGCAGTCGCCGTTCCGGGGACGGGTGAGCCGATCAGTTTGCCGACACCTTTTTCTTTGAACGCCCAAGGGAAAAAGTGCGCGTCACTGTAGTTGCTTTCGCTTTGCAGGACCACGACCGGCTTTGTCCATTTATTGATTGGCTCGCCACCCAGGCCGCCACCTTCGTGACCACGCGGTGCGAATTCGCAGTAGCGTTTTCCCGAGAGGAACGTTGCCAGATCTTCGTGCAGCCAGCCGCCGCCATTAAATCGCGTGTCAACGATCAACGCTTGCTTCTCGTTGTTCAGCCCGAGAACTTCGCTGTAGACTCGCCGGAAACTCGCATCGTTCATTCCGCGGACGTGAACATAGCCAACTTTCCCGCCGGAAAGTTTTTCACACAGTTCGCGGCGCGCCGCAATCCAGCGTTCGTAGAGCAAGTTGGATTCTTCGCCGAGTGAAATCGGACGAATCGTTTCTTCCCATTCACTTTGGTCCTCAGGATTGGTCAACGTCAGTCGAACCGGTCGATCCGATTGATGATTCAACAACGCCCAGGGGTTAACGTCAGGAGTCAGTCGTTCGCCATTGAAGTGAGTGATCACCGTTCCGGGAACGATTTTACAGTCAGCTGCATCGCAAGGTCCACGTTTAATGACTTCACGCACTTGCAGCCCTACCCCGTCGTAGTCGACATCGTAAATCAGGCCGAATGATGCCGTGTCATCGCCGCCATTGCCACGCGGTCGATAACGACCACCTGTATGAGACGCGTTTAGTTCACCAAGGATCTCGCTGAGTAACTCGGCGAAGTCGTAGCTGTTGTTGATCGAGGGCAGGAAAGCAGCATAGTTCTGCTTCATCATATCCCAGTCCACGCCATGCAGTTTCGCGTCATAGAATTTCTCGCGAACCTGGCGCCACGCGTGTTCGAAGATGTAATCGCGTTCCGCAGCGCCGTTGACGATCATTTCAGCGGAGTAGTTGACGGAATCAGCAGATGCTTTACCGCCACCAGAAAGGGCGCCACCCAGATTGAGTTTCGAAATTCGTCCGCCAGCTTGAAAAACAAAAGCGTTCTTTCCGTCTTTGGTAAATTCGACATCAGCTCCGCCGCCGCCACGACGACCGCCTTCGCCGCCACCCAGTGGGAAGATCAGCGACGTCGAACGTTCGCGAACATTGGCGAGCCACACGCCCCATTTGTCGTCGACTTGGGCCGTGTAGATCAGGTGTTCGCCATCGGGCGATAGGTCAAAAGCGCCCAGATTCGACGAGTGAAGCGTGATGCGCCGTTCTCGCAGTTCGAGGTCCTGGAAATCGAATTCAATCGGTTTAACTTCATCCGTTTTCTTGTCAGTGTCATCTTGGCCTTTGTCGGCGTCTTCTGATTTATCTTTCGCCTTTTCATCAGCCGGCTTGTCTTTCTTCTTGCGCTTTTCAACCAGGGCAAGTTCTTCTTTTGTCAACGTCGCCTTGTCGAACTCACTTTGATTGACATACAAGG
Source organism: Pirellulaceae bacterium (assembly GCA_041399045.1). Classification (GTDB taxonomy): domain Bacteria; phylum Planctomycetota; class Planctomycetia; order Pirellulales; family Pirellulaceae; genus BJ22. Next base: position 19,904 of record JAWKTO010000009.1, read on the forward strand.
CGATGACGTCATTTTCGCCACCCCAGCTGCCATGACTGCGTTCGCCCCAGCGATCGCTGGAGTACAAAACGGCGGAACCGTTGGAGGCAAACACGGGAGTGCTTTCCGCATAACCACTTTGCGTCAGATTGACGATTTCGCCGTTCGCAAGATTCACCGCACCGATTTCGCCGGTCCACGATTCATGGCCGTAGTATGAAGTGATCAGCCAGCGACTGTCGGGCGACCAGGTGTATTCAATGTCACCATCGGTGTATGAAAAATTGAACTTGGGTGCCAGCAACGTGCTGGACTTTTTGGTTTCCAGGTCCATCACCATGATCTCGGTGCGGTCCTTGAGATACACCAATTTTTTTCCGTCGGGTGAGCACAGAGGTTGAAAGGTCTCGTCCGCTGAAACAAGAATCGGTTCTTCGGTCAGGATCGTTGCGTTTGCGAAACCGTCTTCGTCTTCTTTGGCAATTTTTGTCGAGTACAGATTCCAGGACTGGTCCCGTTCACCCGCGTAATAAAGGGTTCGGTTGTCGCTGCCCCAAGTCACGCTGCGTTCCTGTTCGGGGGTCGAAGTGATTCGTCGAGTCGTTCCAAATTCAACGTTCGCGACAAATACCTCGCCGTGAATCACGAACGCAACTTCTTCTTCGTTGGGAGAAACGGCAAACTCGGTGGCGCCATCTCGGAATCGTTCCAGTGATTCGGAGTTATTGCGCGGTCCGGCAGTGCAGGTCACGACTACCGGTTTCGCATCGGCATCGGGGGCCTTAGTCCAAATCTGGCTGTTGTAGGTGTAACACAACGTGCCATTGTCCGAGGCGCTCAAGAAACGAACCGGATGTGTTTCGTGGTTGGTGATTTTGGTTTGTTTGGTCGGGTCGGCGATGTCGGCCTGCCAGATGTTGAATGAGCTTTGGAGTTGCGGGATCACGCGTCCTCGTTTTTTGTCTTCCTGGTCTTTCGCAACGCGTCCATCGTTCAGGGGCGATGAAGGTTCGACTTGTTCTGAAAGGTAAAAAAACGATTTGCCGTCAGGCCCAGACAGGATTGCGATCTTCGCCAGCAAAATGCGTCAGCATCTGATACGACTTGTCTTCGGGAGTGTAAGTCCACAGATCGCGTGTAACGCTGGAGGTGTGGTGTTTGCGCAGGCGTCTTCGTAGCCCTTGAAGTCCTGAAAGATGATGCGTTTACCCGTTCGGTCGAAGGCAGCGTTTTCCGCTGACGTCGTCATGATTTGTACGGGGCGACCACCGTCGATGCCAATCTCGTAAAGTTCACCCATGGCGCTCGTGCCAATCGCGGACTGCGGGGCATCCAGACGCCGGCTCGTGAAAAGAACGTTCGTACCATCGGGACTGAAAGAAGTCGGTTCATCGCCGGCAGAGTGGAACGTCAATCGTTTGGGTTCTCCCCCGGTTGCCGCGACGACAAACACATCGCCGTTTCCATACCAGTCACCCATGAAGGCAATGGTTTTGGAATCGGGAGACCAGACGGGTGACCGTTCGTAACCGGAATGCGTGGTGATGGCTCTTGCTTCACCACCGCTTGCGTCGACAACCCAAATGTCGCCCTGATAGGAAAACGCGATCGAGGATCCGTCTGGCGAAATGGAAGGATAACGAATCCACATGGCGGTATCGTCTGCCGCTCCAGGTGCGGCCCACATGGCCAAACATCCCATACCCGTCGCCAGCATTCGCGACAAACGTAAACAAAAATTGCGGTTCGCCATGGTAGTCCCTTTTGAGTGTTGGTCCTTTTCCCAGCCTCCAATTTAGTCAAAGAACGGATCGGTGTGGTGAATTTGGAACAAACCGCGCGTCGCTTGACTTTTTTGAACGAATTTAGCGATAGGCGATGACCAAGGGTTAACGGCGACGGCATCTTGGACTTTGAGGCGGATTTTTGAACCGGTGTGTGATTCAAACAATGCTTGGCAACAACGAAATCCAGATCGTCGACGCTTTCATGCAGAAGATTGGATTCATCCATGATCCGAATGCGAGTCGAATCGCGAATACATGGGTAGATTCGAGCGGTTCAACGCCCCTGCGAATTTCCATCGTTGGCATGTCGCGAACAAAGTACTACGGCGATGTTCGCATGCGTCGCCGGCATAGTTATCGAATCACGATGTTTGCAGAGTTGCCCTTCGCAACGCGAGCATCGGTTTGTATTAGCCGGATTGGAGACGGGCGATTCATCTCCTGGTTGAATCGACGCCGTGGTAATCACAGGCTAGCCATTTCCCGAAACGAATATTCGGACCTTGCAATTTGGTCAATCGACCCTCAGTGGATGGGGAGCGTGTTTGACGATGGATCAGTAGCTGCTGCTGTTGGCCGGCTCTTTCGCGAGCAGGAATCTGAACGGGGGCATCTGGGATTATGGATCGTGCCCAACGAACTTCAGTTCAATTTGCGAATTCGGTCGTTGCATCAGCTCGAACGCATCAACGAGCTCCTGCCCGATATCCGATTCGTCTACCAGCGTTTGCAATCTGCCACAACTCCGAAGATCACAAGCCGACTCTCGTTTATCGAAGTTCAAATACGCCAAAGACCTTGGCTCACAGTCATTCTGTTCTTTGTAATTGCCCTGTTTGTGTTGTTTTCCTGCGTGGCCATTCCGATTGTCGTATTGATCGGCATCGCGCTGTTGTTCAAGTAAAGCGTGTTTCAGTCGAGTTTCGATTTACTTGCAGCGGGCTTGCCAACCTGAGACAATACGGCACGCGATGACCGAGGCTGCGGGGAGCGTTTGAGCTATGGGTTCAGTCATGCTGACCCGATCGCTGTGCATCGTCGCTAGTGAATCACCAACAAGAAACCACGCTTCACGGGAAAACATGACGGCGCGATGTCCCCATTGCGAATCTGAGTTGCCGTCGTCGGAAATCGACGCAACGCTGGTCACGCATTGCCCGAATTGTGGAGCGTTGCTGGGAAATCCTGTTGAAGCCTCTGAAGCGGACGACGATTTGGAATTTGAGGTACATGCTGGGACGGCGGAGCATCCCGAGTCGATTGGTCGTTTCGTTTGTCGACGCGTTTTGGGGCAAGGTGCGTTTGGCAAGGTATTGTTGGCCTTTGACCCAACGCTTGAACGATCGGTCGCACTGAAAATTCCCACAACCAACAAATTGTCTCGCGAGCAGATCGAGCAGATGTTGTTTGAAGCGAGAGCGGCAGCATCGCTTCGGCATCCCAATATCGTGGCAGTGCACGAAGTTGGCTACGAAGATTCCATCGTTCACATCGTTTGTGACTACATCCCCGGGTTAACGTTGGCCAATCGGTTGAAGCAGGGACAACCAACGCAGGACGAAGCCATTACATGGTGCATCAAGATCGCTCGTGCTCTCGATCATGCGCACTCAAAAGGCTTAATCCATCGCGATCTAAAACCGGCCAATATCATTTTTGATGAAAACGACGAGCCGTTGGTTTCGGATTTCGGATTAGCGCGTCGCGTGACGGTCGGTGAAGAGGATACTGAAATTGATTCGGCGACGCGGTGGGATCATTCGTTTGTGGGAACTCCGGCGTACATGTCTCCGGAGCAGGCGTCATCGATGGCTCACGAGGCCAAGGAGGCGAGCGATCTTTATTCGCTGGGCGTGATCCTGTATGAAATGCTCAGCGGAAGGCGTCCGTTCACGGGCAACGCACGTGAAGTGGTGCGTCAAACGATTTTGAATCCGCCCACTCCATTGCGTTCGCTCCAGCCAACTGTTTCCCCCGAGCTGAATGCAATCTGTATGAAATGCCTGGAGAAACAGCCCGAGGCGCGTTTTAGTTCGACCCGTGAACTAGCCGAGGAGTTGGAGCGGTTTCGTGCGGGCGAAGCGACGCTAACCCATCCGACCGGTTGGCTGACGCGGCAGCGGCGTCAAGCGTATCGATTTCGCTGGCCACTGGCGATGGGAATTTTGATTCCGATCTTGCTCTACACCATGCAATGGTTTGGTAGTTCTGTACTGGATTGGAATCACAATCGTTGTCGCATTTATTTTGAGGTTTCTCCAAGCAATGCTCAGGTTGTGTTGGTGCCGTTGGACAAGGAGACAGGAACGCCGTTGGTTGAACAGGCGATTCGCCCTCCCATTAGTGAACGTCAGGCGTTGACCGTTCCATCGGGGACGTATCTGGTTGAGGCCTACGCGCCCGGAATCGGTTCGCAACAAGTCTATCGCTTGGCCAGTCGAAACATTGCGGATTGGAAAGCGGTTGGCGACGCGGGTATGCCAATCGAGCTGCGGGCTCGCAGTATCGAACGCGTGGAAAGCAATGGTCGAATCGTTTGGCCCAAAATTGTCGTTCACGAGCGGGATCCGGACTTGGATTGGATTCGGGTCGATGGAGGTTCGTTTCAGTCGGGCAGCGATGTTTATGAAATGATGTATCCGCTTCACGAGGCAAGTGTCAGGCCATTTGAAATCATGCGGGATGAAGTGACGGTTGCTCAATTCGTTGCCACGATGAATCGTTTGCCCGTCGAGATGAAATCACAAGGTGTTGACGGTCATGATTCATCGCCTGCACGGTATGTCAGCTACTGGGAGGCGATTGAGTTTTGTGAACGAGTCGGCGCACGCTTGCCTTCGTTGGACGAATATCTTTATGCGGCAACCAACGGCGGTAAGACGAAATTTCCATGGGGACAAACGTTTCCTGACGACGTGACTTGGGAGGTTGACGCTCCAGAGCCAGCGAACTGGGACTCAACACAATCAGCAGACGCTATTCGCGGGCTGTATTCTCGGGTTTGCGAATGGACGGACTCTTGCCCACAAATGAATGAGAATGCACGACCGCCTTTTCAGGTTATGGGGCCTGCTGATGATCTGGGGTCACCCGTTAACAAACGCTTTCTGGTCGGTGGAGGGCCATCGATTCGCAAGGGGCGCCCAGACCCAGCGGGATTCGAATTTGGTCCAAGGGGTTATTCGCAAGATTTGATATCGAATACACCCGGAGCCGGATTGGGTTTCCGCTGTGTTCGCAGTGTCACTCCTCAATACATTGACGTTGAAGAGTGACACAAACTTGTCGAACGGTGAGTGACTATTCCTGTTTCACTAGTTCGTGAAGCACATCAAATTTTTCCGAACCTCCGTATTGCGATGGAATCGTAATTTCAATTCGGTTCCGAGCATAGTCAACACTCGCGGCAGTAACGGATTGCTTGCCAGCGGGAATTTCAGTGATTTCAGCGCCCATTCGAACCGAGCGGTTTTGACCTCGCTCGTCGTTGTACGACACATGATAGAGTTTAAAAAAACGTGTTTGACCATCGACATCGGCTTGAACGAATTTCGGATAACCGCCATATAACGAGATGGGACTTTGGCCAAATTCCACCATGATCCCCGAGTCGGGAACGACTTTCTTGAAGACCTTGGGTTCACCGTCCTTTCTGCCCCCTGGGGGATCACCTACCAGCGCGGTTCGTACAAAACGGTGTAGGGTGTTTCGGTTGTCGCAGCCGTTTGCTCCATTACAGCCCGTTTGAACGATGCTGCTATAAACGAATACTTCGGAACCAATCTGCCCCGTCGCACAGTCTTTGACGTTGTAATAGTAGTAATTTGCAAATGTGTAAAGTAATTTGTTTGGACATTTCTGCGCGAAGATGTCGTTGGGTAACAACAGTGGGCAAAGGACTGCTGCTGCAATGACGAATTGATGAAGACGTTTCATTTGAGTTCTCCGAAAAACAAGGAAGCGGTTGCCGTAAGGAGCATTGTACTCGTACCATGGAGGTGCGGGGGCGAACAACAATTCTTTCCAAGCCGGTTTTTACGATTACATCGAGAGAAAAACGGGCTAAAATGCATTCGATATCCAATGCCTCGTTTACTTCATGATCATCAGGAGACATTACGTTGAACTCTTTCCTTCGCACGGGAACTGCAATGTTTGCGCTAAGCGTACTATTTGCAGTCAGCGTCAAAGCTCAAACAATGAGTTGGAATCGACAATTCGAAATTGGTGATGATTGTTTTGTCTATCACTTCAATCAATGGAAGCCTGCGGTTATCGCGGACGTTGATGGGAAAAAATTTCTGGTAGAAATGGAGTTCGCCGGTTCGACTCAACAAGGTGTTTTTACCGGGAAAGAGCTCCGGTTTCCGTGGGAGGAGTACGCTCTGTGCGGGAAGAAGACATGGGAGGATTCGTCAGGGCAATTCACGATTGACGCAGTTCCAGTCGGCGTCGACATCGTCGCGAATACGATCAAGCTCCACAATGTTGAAACCGACGACGAGATTGATGTTCCCATCGATCGTCTGTGCGACAAAGATCAAAAACTCGTTTCCAAGTTGATTGATCAAGCTGCGAAAGCTGCGCCAGCAGTATTGCCAATGGAGGAATTTACGGACTCCACCGGATATCGGTTTTCAGACTGGTCAGCCCCTGTTGAGAACTTGTATTCCATTTCGCCAGACCCTGCGCCATATGTCGTCTCATTACCAATGGCAGGAGTTGGAATTCCCAGGACAGATTTTTTTGAAAAAATCAATCGTATAATTCCCATTGGCGGTGATGACGGTTGGGTAGCGATTGGAACAAAAGGCGAGTTTGGTCGCTCACCTAGTCGTTTGATCTGGGCATCGCTCAAGAAACGCAAAATCATGCGGGAGCACGCGATGCCCTCGACCGAAGTGCTGCTTGCAGTTGAGCCACGGAGTCAGTTGGTACTGACCTTTTCTGACTCAAGAGACAAAGCATTAACGTTGTGGAAAAGTGAGCCAGATCAAAAGATTCCGCAAGCGATGATCCGCTGGCGAAGTGAGTCGGGGTCAACAAGAATTGACGACTGGTTCGGAGAGATCATTTCTGACACTGTCGTGCTTCATCGGTGGGGCACCGCTTCTTATGTTGCCTGGGATATCGAGAAAAAAGAGACCGTCTACAAATTTGATCAAGAGTCATTTTTCAATGCGGATCCGAAATTGAGTCCAGGCAAAAAGTGGATCGCTTTGCCCGAGGACGATCGTGTTCGAATTCTCTCCGCAGCGACCGGAGATACCGTTGCAGTGCTCAACACCAATGGTCGCGGATCCGGGATCGGGTTCAATGATGCTGGCGACAAAATGTATGTGGTGACAGACCGCGAGGTTTCGATATGGGAGTTGGGATCGACGACTCCTCCGATTCGGATTCCTGCATTTCAGGTTGGGTCGCCATTCGGATCGTCTGTCGAATGTTTGAATGATCGCTACTTGTTTATCGATGGCGATGTCCTGTTTGACCTGCAACTGGAAATGCCCGTCTGGCGATACTGGAATATGGCCGAAATGGAGTCAACCGAAATCATGAACCAGAGAAGGGATGGTGCGATCAGTGTTGCAGACGGAAAGCTCTGTTATTCCGCGTTTCATTTTTGGGCTGATAGTCTTGTTGTTGGAGCCGTGAATTTTCCCGGCAATGGCGTTTACGAAGCGATTGATTCGGTCGATTTGGAGAAGTTGTTCGTCTTGCAAACCGGCGATCGAGTCAATGTGCAAATTCAATGTGGGCAGTATGATTCCATTGTGAATGCGGCAATTGCCAACGCGATGGAGAAAGTCAATTGGACGTATGATCCAAACTCGAAATTCACCATCCACGCGAAAATGTATCGTGGAGCAACCCAATCCGCCGTTTATCATACGACCGGTGGAGGATCTCAAACGGTTTCGACAACACCGTATGTATCTTCAATTGAGATCAAGGATGACAATGACCGCGTGATTTGGTCGTCGCAAACGGCATCAGGTGGTTTGCCGCCGGTCGTATTTGTTCGTGGGAACGAAACAATTCAGTCGAGGGTCGGTCGATTCCAGCAAGAGAATCCTGAGTTCTTCAACAGCATTGTTTTTCCGGATCGCATTAAAGATCCACAATACTCCAGAGGCTTTGGAACTTCGGAAATCAGTTTGCAAGGCATTCGAGTGATTTCTGCTCCGGATTCGAGCGTCATGAAACAAAATACGCCAAAATAAAATCGCTTTTGGATGATTGCTTAGCCTTGGACGCCGAAATATTCGTTGAGGAATTGCTTTCGGCTTCCGGGCGTTTGTGTGTATTCGATCAGTGACTGAAGCTTTTTGAGGTCGCGGAGTTTTTTCGCGTTAAGCGTCTCTTCGTCAAAGCAATCGCTGGGCAGTTCATTGATCGAAAAAACCTGCAAAGGATCCCGGTTGTACTCGATCACTCCATGACGCTCCAGCATTTGCAAAACGGTGTCGATTCTTGCATCGTCGCGAGGTTTCCCGTCAGTCGGCGATTGAGCCACGGCATGCCGAACGCATTGATCGACTCGCGATCATTCACGAGCGCTTCGTATACCAGTTGATAAAAGCGTGCGTCAGGGTTGGACCAACGCAAAAATTCCATTTGCGTTTCCAGGTCGTGCTGGTCGTACAATAGGATGCACTCAGACGACTCGCCATCACGCCCTGCCCGGCCAATTTCCTGATAGTAGGCCTCAAGTGAACCGGGCAGTTCCGCGTGGATCACAAAGCGAATATCGCTTTTGTCGACCCCCATTCCAAATGCGTTTGTTGCCAGTACGACACCGCCATCGTTCATGAACATCGTCTGGATGTTACGTCGCCGATCGCGCGGTAGGTCGCCATGATAAACGCAGTGCGGGATTTCCCTTTGGCGCAGCAGTTCCGAAAAATGTTCCAATGTCCGGATCAGGGTGAAATAGACAATGCCACACGGAAATTGACGGATCGCATTCTCGATTTCCTGCAGGCGTTCGTCCTCACCCCAGACCGGTTTCACGTTCAGCGACAGATTCGGGCGTTCCAGTCCGGCATTGAACGTTTGAATATTTTCTGGATCAATCAACAGTTGTCGCACAATGTCGTGCTGCACGTCGGGTGTTGCTGTTGCCGTCAGAGCGATCGTCGTCGGATTGCCAAGCCGTTCGCGAAACTCGCCAACACGCGAATAGTCAGGACGAAAGTCGTGTCCCCATTCGCTAATGCAGTGCGCCTCATCAACTGCCAACAGAACGATCTTTCGGCACGAAATGGCGTGATTGAATTCTTCCTTGCGGAATCGCTCGGGCGTAACGTAGAGCAGGTCGAACTCGCCGTTCTCGATCACGGCATAACGTTCGTTGCGTTCGGCGGCAGTCAGCGATGAGTTAATAAACGTTGCAGCAACACCGCGATTGACGAGTCCGTCCACCTGATCCTTCATCAGCGCGATCAATGGCGAAAGGACAAGCGTCAACGGTCGTTGAGATACCGCATTGACGCTTCGTCGCGAATGCACGAGCGCGGGAATCTGAAAGCACAGCGACTTGCCCATCCCCGTTGGCATCAATACCAACGAGTGTTGGCTCGAAAGCGTTCGCTGAATAATCTCCAGTTGCTGTCCGCGAAACGATTCGATTCCAAACGTCTGCTTCAGGACGTCGTGGATCTCTAGGTTCGTTTCCTGCTGCATGACTCTGTGAAAAAATGCAATTGCTTGCTGGTAGTGCGAATTCCGCCGAACGTGATGCGGGACCGGCGGCTAGCGCCGAGCCGCTCACAAATCAACGCGAACAATTCCGTTCGTTCGCGCAGTGAATTTGTAACCTGATCGATGGCTTATCGATTGCCAGCCGCACGTTTGGCTTCGCGAGCCTTTCGGTTTTCAACCAGCGAATCACTGAGAAACTGAATCTCGTCTTCAGAAAATCGTTTGGTTGATTCGAGCATCGTAACGAAATGGGCGATCTCTTCGTCGGTCGACGGGAAGCCCACATTGCCACCGGGGCCAGTGCTGTCGGCAACAGAGTGGCCTTCGCCATCCAGGAATACAAACCAGGGGATGCCCGACTGTTCGCTGCAATATTTGGTCAGCGTGTCCTGTCCCTTGTCCATCCGGTCCGTGTCCACTTTCACATCAACAAACACTCGCGACAACAGTTCGTTGACCTTGGGCCCGGCCATCCAGTTTTCCAGATAGTGACACCAGCCGCACCATGGAGCACCGAAATGCAGGAAGACAATCCGGTCGTTTGACTTGGCTTCGGCAATGCCAGCGGCAACTACGTCTTCCGCGTTTTGTGCTGACGCCTGATATTTGGTCAGGAATTCCAGAACCGCTTCGGGAACATGCTCGTGCTTGCCCTCTTCTTTGGACTCCAGCGAAGAGGTTTCCTGATTGACGACAACATTTCCGTCGGCGTCGAGAATCGTCAGGAAGGGAACGCCTTGCTTGGCGATGTCGGCCTTGTACTTTTCAATCAAGTCCTTGTTTTTGTCCGACTGGCCAATGTCAACGAGAACAACATCGTATTCGTACATCAGTTCGCGACGGATCGCAGCGTCTTTGTCCATCAGGTCATGCAGCAGGTAGCACCAGCCACACCAGTTCGCGCCCCACTGAATGAGAACGCGGCGATTTTCTTTCTTTGCTTTGGCGAGCGCAGTCTCAATGTCATGGGTTGCATCAGCTTCTTCGTCGTAAATCGGCTCGCGTTTTGGTTTTTTGGTCTGGGTTTCTTCCTGGGGTTTTGCTTCGGTCTGCGTGGTGTCGTTTTCTTGAACGGCCAACACGGTCGTGCATGTGTTTGGCAACCAGATCAACGCAGTCGTTAACACGATCAGCGGCAACAGTCTCATGGGCCTTCTCCATTCGATGGGTTAAGTTTGTCGAAGCACAGATTTTACTCCCAATGCAGCGTTAGGGAAACTTGCTGTCAGCCCTCAAAAACCGTGACGAGATCCAGGCAGATTATTTTTTGAGGATTCGCGGGATCGACCAAGATTTGAATGGGGGTAGCACTAGCCTGCAAGCGATAGGCGTTGTTGGCACCCATTGAGTAAGCGTTGCATTTGGCCGTCATCTGATTCGATGAGCCAGCTCCGTTTGGGTAAACGACGGTTACACGATGCAATTGTTGGTTGTTGACTCGCGTGTCCGTGCGTTTCACTTCGGTGATGACGCCCGTTTCCATTTTTCCTCGGCTGAGGATGCGCGACTTGTTGTTTCGAAACCAATACGTGATGCCTGCCATCAAACTCCCGATCGTGACAAACGCCGACATGAACAGGGCTGCCATCGCGGGGTCGTGCTGGTCGCCGGGTAGAAGGAGCACGGTTCCCAGGATCAAGCCGGCAACAACAAACACGATGCCGATGGGAATCAACGGAAATGTGTCGCCGGCCATCTGGCGCATCAGCCCAGACGGAATTCTTCGTGGAATGTTCGACTGCCGAAAGGTATCAATTTCCTGTTGAGTGACGGAGTGTTTTAGCAGTTGTCGTTTGATGGCACCGGCGGCAAAACCGCCCAGCTCTGTTGCCTTGTTCAACTGTTGAAGCATATCCCCGTCGTTGTTTCGCGCCGAAGGTCAGGGAAACGATCCAGTTCCGCTTCACCTTGTTGTAAAAGATCCAGGATGTTGATCGCTGATTGTATGAACGATTCTTCCGCTTCGGCGGCAACGATCTCACTCGGCAAATAAACGATCAGGTGCTGCCGTTTGCCTTGGGCGGCCCAACCATCACACGTGAGCAGGAATTCGCGCAGCGCTTTCGTGAACAGGATGCGAATCGCTTTCTCGTTCCAAGCCCTGACGGCAAACGCTTTGCTGAATTCGGGGACGTCTGAAAACGTTACCTCGATGAAACTCGCCAGGCTTTGAGTCAATGCGCCCATGACCCCGGAAAGTCGTGGCGTCAATTTGAAATCTGGCAAATCCAGATCACTTGCCGAAAGGAGCATTACGGTTTGTTCAATTGACGGAGCGGTCGCCTGGGAATCCTGGTTACGCGCCGGACGGTAGCTCATATCGCAAACGGTGATCGAAATTCCGTCGTAGTCATGGTGGCGTTCATTGGTGACGCGAACACGGGCATCGAAAAACGTTTCCAGAATCTCGCGGGTTTCGATTTTGATTGGTTTCTGATCAGGCATGTGTTTTCAATCGGTTGCAAAGTCATGAACGCGCAGCAAGAGACTTGATTGGCGAATCAGTGCCCCGCAATTTGTTTGTAGGTACTTCTATTCGTCGAAACTCCCAAAATCTTGCGAAACAGTCACACGAGTGACACAATGAAACGGCAAAGTAGGGTTCGATGTTTTTCCTGAGAGAAAACAATTTCCATGAATTCGAAAAATCATTCGTTGCCCATCAGTGTGTTGCTATTCAACATCCTGAGCCTTGCCGCAGGATCGATTGCAGCGACGCAAACGCGCAACTGGGAGTTCGTATTCTATGTTTTGGTTGTACTCGTTTTGGGATTGCTTGTGGCATGGGTTCACCGAAACGTGGGGTTGCCCATCGCGTTGTTGTGGGCGCTTTCGCTATGGGCCGTGCTGCACATGGCGGGTGGCTTGGTGCCGATTCCCGAAAGTTGGCATGAGTCGGGCAAGCCGGTGCTGTACAGTTGGATGGTGATTCCCGGCGTGTTGCGATACGACCAGCCGACCCATGCGTACGGGTTTGGCGTGGCGACCTGGTTAGTTTGGGTTTGTTTGACGCGAAGCCTTCGCGCACGGCCGGAGAGTATTGGCACCGTGGCGATCGCAGCACTCGCGGGACTTGGGCTGGGCGCGACCAACGAAGTGATCGAGTTCTTCGCCTCGCTGACGATGGACACCAATGTGGGTGGGTATATCAATACCGGTTGGGATCTGGTGTTCAATACGATTGGTTCGGTGATCGCTGCTATGGTGATTTTCTTACGAAAGAAAATGGCTGCAAACCAGACGCCTGCGAAGCGGGTAGAATCAGATTGAGTCGCCTGGCCGATCAAGGCCGTATTGAATCTGTCCGCATTTCACAACCTTCAAGAGCAAAAGCGATGAGAATCCTCAAATCAATCCTCTGTCTATTGATTACTATTCTCTTAACAACCATTGCCATCGCGCAGGAAAAGCCCGAGCCCGTTCAGATGGCCGAGCGTGTGAAGGACGTGCCAAGCGAATGGATGCTGGTCCTGAATGATATGAATATTGTCGATGCCGACGTTAATCGACTATTCAAAAACTTGAATATCAGTGAAGAGGTGGTTGAAAACGTATTTCACCCAGCAGAAGACTATGGTTTTAACTTGAGTCAGGGTGTCGTTCTGTACGACACGACAAAGGAATATCGCTGGAGTCAGGTGCTGGATCTGATTATGAACGAGGTCCCTGGACAGCGTCACATCAGATCAAGTGACGGAATGGATGCAAGTCAGGACGGAGCACAAGGGAAGACGAAAGAGCATCTGGATTTCAATTTCCTATTAAGGGCGGACTATTTCAAAAGGAAAGAAGACCATTTGGCATTAGCTAATGGTTATGCCTATGACCTAGACCAGGCCGACTGGATAAAAAAATGCGAGGCCGACACTCAAGCCGTATTAACGGCTGCGCCACTCAAGCCGAAGTTGGACCAACACTCCATCAATATTCTCAATCAGTCGGGTATATCGATTCTTTCCCGGCCGGAATTTGTCGAATGGTATCGTTCTTGGTCGGCGGCTGAGTTGCTCGATCCGGCCAACTTGCAAACGTTTGCACCGGAAGACATCGAACTTGTCGAGCGGGTTGAAAGTGTATTGAAAGACGTCAAGCTTTCAGTCGTCGGTCTCAAATACCGCGAACGATCCCTGCAGATGGTAGCCCATGCGCAAACAACGCCAGAGAAAAACCTTTCCGAATTGCTCAATCCAGAATTGGAGCATCCAAAATGGAACCCCGACCTTGGTTTGGAAGTCGACGGGCTGATGATTTCAGCTTCGATGCGATTGGAGGCGTTTCGCTCAGCACGTTTCGGGAAGCTGTTGCCACGGATCGCTTTGCACGAAGCGGGTCGGTTTCAAAACGAGTTCCAATTCCTGCAGGGAAACATGTTGAAGATCTTGAGCGAATTGATTGGGGACTCGTGGAATGATTTGAGCGCTGGGCGTGTGGCCATTTACTACAACGACGCCATGGACGCGACTGGACAACTGTCAATTTTTGGCATCGCCGACGCGCGCGATCCCGAAGTCGTGCTCAATGAGTTGCGGCGCCTCGACCTGCTCACGTGCGCGGAAGAAGTCGGTGTGCGGGAAACCGAGTTGCGCGAGGAATTGGTGCGGCTCGTCGCGCAGTTGAATTCCGATGATGAGAACGTTGCCTCGCGAGCCGAGACGCGTTTGATCCTGGCCGGCGACAAAGCGTTGGCAGTGATCGAGTCCGAGTCGGCGACGTTCGATGCATCGCAGCGCGAGCGCGCCGAACGAGTCACGATGAGGATTGAACAAAGTCGGAATGCTGTTCGCGATTTCGAAGTCGCTCGTCCCGAATTCTGGTCGACGCTGCAGCCCAGTCTGAAGTTGACCGAATCGACAGGCACCATCGGTGGCTTTCCCTCGCACACGATTACTGTCACTCCCGACCCGGGCAAATCCGAGGACGAAGTCAAACACGCCATTGAAGCGATGGTCTATCGGTTCGGTCCCGACTGGAACAAGATCCCGGTGGTGCAGGTCGGTGATCACTTCGTTTTCATGTTAGGGTCAGACCATGAGCGGTTAGAACGTCTGGTGGCGAACGTGAAAGTTGGCACTTCGTTGTTGATGGAAACGCAGGAAGCATTCGAGGGTCGCGATGAATCGGGTCAGATACACGCGTTTGTTGATCCTGTGGCGATTAATGCGTTCTTTAGACGGCCTGGAAAACTAAAACGTGATGACGGATCGAAGACCCGAGAGACGCTGAGTTGGATTCGGTTGGATATTTCCGACTTGGGGCCGACAGTTGACGCCCTGGTTCCCACGAAAGCGATCATTCCGTTTCTGTTTCAGTTTTGATGGTGGGGCGAAAAGGTGCGGCCATGGATATGAAACAAGGTGTGAGCACACTCGCTTGCGCTGCGGGCTTGTATCGGAGACGCCTCGCGAGATTTGACTTGCCACTCGCGTTTTGCGTTGCCCCCAATCGGGCTTGTCCCGATGGAGCCAAGGTTTGGAAACTAAAACGGAGCGAGCCCCCCCTTTTTCCTGGCGACACCCCAATTCAAAACCGTTTGCTTGCAGCAACCGCGAGTTCGTCGCAGCGTTCGTTTTCCGGGTGGCCGCTGTGGCCGGGGACGCGTGTGTACTTCACTTGGTGAACGGCGATCAGTTCATCGAGTAAACGCCATAGGTCATCGTTCTTGACGGGAACCAATTTGTTTTTTTCTTTGCGGCGCCAGTTGTTGCGCTTCCAGCCGGCCATCCATTCACTGATCCCCTTGCCGACATAAACGCTGTCGGTAAACAGCTCAACGCGGCAGGGGCGTGTCAAACGGGAAAGGCCTTCCACCACCGCCTGCAGCTCCATGCGATTGTTGGTCGTAACGGCTTCGCCCCCCGAGGCCTCGATTTCTTTGCCCGATTTCAAATGCCTCAAGATCAATCCCCATCCGCCAGGACCAGGGTTACCACTGCAGGCGCCGTCTGTAAAAAGATGAACTTCGATGTCACTCATTCCTTAGTCGTTGATTCGTCCGATGAAAGAGATTGCGATTCGCTTGTGTGGTTTTCCGGTGGCAGCGGAAGTTGATTGGTTCGACCAAAGTCAATTCGTGAGACCTTGGTGATTTCTTCCACCGCGCGCGATACTTCACTGCCGGGTTTGCGGAACTCACGGACGCTGAACGGAATCCGCACAGAAAACGTACTCCCTTTGCCGACTTCGCTCGTCACCGAAACCTCGCCCCCCAACAACATGCACAGTTCGCGGACGATCGACAAGCCCAGACCCGTGCCCGCAATCTCGCGCGTCAACGCGTTTCCGCCAATGGCCGCGGGACCCTGCCGGAATTTTTCAAAGATCACTTGGCGGTCGGCCTCGGGGATGCCAATGCCCGTGTCGTCGACTTCGAGTAAAAGCTGCTCGGCATCAAGTCGTTTTGCGGAAACGCGAATGCGTCCTCCTTCGGGCGTGAATTTGATGGCGTTCGACAACAGATTGATGAGAATCTGTCGGATCTTGGTTTGATCCTGGAATAGGTCAGGCAGATGCGGCTCGACTTCGGCATAAAGGTGAATGTTTTTGTCTTCGGCCAGATTGCGCACGATGTCGCACAGCTCGACGATCAGTTGTTGAACCTGAAACGATGTCGGATTGACGTCCATCTTCCCGGCTTCCAGTTTGGCCAGGTCGAGAATGTCGTTGATCAAGTCCAACAAGAGCCTGCCTGAACGATGGATGTTCGCGGCAAAACGTTTTTCCTTTCCTTCAACGTTCTTCGAAGTCTCCAGGATTTCCGAAAACCCGATGATGCTGTTGAGGGGAGTTCGCAGCTCATGACTCATGTTCGCGAGGAACTCGCTTTTCACCTGGTTCATTTCATGCAGCTTGAGATTGAGCTGTGCCTGCTCATCGACCTTGATGTCGAGAACCGTGTTGGCGTCTTGAAGTTCACGTTGCGTGTCGAGCAAGTGCCGAAGCATTTTGTTGAACGAACGACTCAAGTCCTCGAATTCATCACCGGTCATCAGGTCACTGCGAACATCCAGTTTGCCGTGGCTGATTTCGTCGGCGACATCGCGAAGGTGCTTCAACGGTTTGACGATCACGTATCGAACGATCAAATACAACGCGAGCATGGAAAGGAACGCTGTGACGATGGCGACCGCCATCAGGATCGCACGGGAGCGGTTGATCGCCTGCTTGGCAATTTGATACGGCAACGTTACTCGCACGAATACGGTGGGGGCCGCTTGAGCGAGGTTGCGATACGCTTCGCTGTCCTGGTCGGAGAAGTCGGGAAGCGTTTGGTCGTCGCTCGCAGAAGATTCGTTGGATGAGTTTTCGTCGTTGAGTGGTTTGAGTTGGCTGTCGATTGGCCAGTGACACCCCAGGCATGATTCGCGGAAAATGACGGGTTCGTAATAAACGTATTTGTTGTCCGGTAGAAAACGGTCGGGGAAGATCTGGTTTTTGTGATCAATGACGATTTCTTCTGCCGCTTCGTCGGTCTTCATGTCCTGAATCAGGCTCAGGTCCATTTCATATTGCTTGGGGCGAAAGATGGCTTCAAGGCCGCTGAGCATATCGCGTTCGACGTCATCGTCGACAAGCGTCGGATTAACTTGCCAGCGATCGACATTGTTATTCAAAACAAGCAGGTCTGTTTTGTGATCGCGGTTTTTCGCAACGTCGGAAATGGTTTGACGTATCGTCGTTTTAAGGTGGCGGTTTCCCAGCTCCATCACTTGAGCGTTCTGGAAATGAATTCGCACCAGGTACGTTTCGATGAGTTCGCTGGCTCTGGCGCGGGTGTTCTCGAGAATCTGTCGTTCGATGATTCGGTTGACGGAAAGAAACGAGAAAGCAATCAATACGAGAAGACTAACGCCAAACAGGACGCGGATCTTCCGCTCCAGACTGGTTTCGCCAAGGACTCGCTTGATTGAAAGATAAGCCATGAATTCAATAGTAAATTCTAATTCATCATTATGCGAAAAACGTTCGACAGCAGCAGAATGAGCACCCCGGCGGCCAGAAACACACCGATTGCCATGATCGCACCGCGAAACATCCAGTCCCCGCCACCGACGATTAAACCTCCCAACGCTCCAAGCGCCACCGAAGAGATCATCAGAATCGAAAGGATACTCCCCCACGTGACGTCATACGGATTGTAAATGTTTGGTATGACAATCAACAACAACGATATGATGACCACGCTGAAAAGAAGTCGGCCTGTGGTCGTTTGGGGTAATCTCATTTGGGCCTCCCATATACTCCATTACGAACGCCGGTAATCCACGTCAGAGTATCAAATGGGCTGATCTTACTGGCATTTGGTAGTCGCATGATTCCGCTGGTTCGACTATGCTGTGGGTGTTCGGTCTTATGTTCGACCACTTCTTTCGATTCACTTGCACGATTCTAGAGGATTCTGGATGAGACTTTCTCAAATTTTTGCTGGATTGGCTGCTGGATTAATGGGTGCAGCAATTTGGGCGGCCATCGCATATTTTGCCAACGTTGAAATTGGTTACGTTGCAGTTGGTATTGGGTTTCTCGTTGGGTTTGTCATTGCCCAAACTGGTCCAAACGGAACGGGGCCTGCCATTGGTGCCGTTTTGATCACTGTTTTAGCCTTTGGCGGGCGGCAAGTTGGGAACGATTGAAATGGCAATCAGAAACGAATTGGGAAGCGAGCAATTTGAGCCCATGAATGATTTGGCCTTTCAGGACTATTTCGCCGAGGAAATACTTGCCACGGCAGAAGAGCAAGGTAAAGAAGTCGTTTGGCCTGCAGTCGACGATTATGGTAAATACACCGGTCCGAACCACGGATTTGATTCCGATGTTTGGGAAGACGCAGGTGCGCGGGTTGCGGAACTAAGTGATGATGAGCGGAAAACCATTAGCGACACAGCAGAGCGTCAATACTATGAAATGTTAAGCAAATTCAAATCTGTCGTGCGGATGGAAGCATTTAAGAGTTCATTCGGCGTGATTGATATTGTCTTTTTCGTCATTGCTATCGGCGCAGCATGGGGAATTGCATCGCGCGACGAAACTTGAACGTCAACTAACCGTTTTCGATTCGGTGGAGATGTTACAACATGTCCAATGGATCAATGTCGATGATCCATTGGATGTTCTCTGTTGGAACGAATCGCCCCGTTGCCAGCGCCAGTGTTGGCTGCATCGTTACGGAAGCGTCTCCAAGTAACAAAACGTGGTAGCGATACAGGCCTCTCAGTTTTTCGACGGGTGCAATTGCAGGCCCCAGAATTCGGAATCGAACGCCAGTTTCCTGTTGTGCATCCACGATTTTCTCAACCGCCATTTGCGCAAAGTCTCGAGCCAGTTCCTGGTGAGGTGCGCGGACAACCAGTCTGCTGATTTTTCCAAACGGCGGAAACTGTGCCTGCTCGCGAATGACCATTTCGTCGCGGGCAAATCCTTCGTAGTCGTGCCGTGTCGCAGCCACGATCGCGGGATGCTCGGGCGAAAACGTTTGTACCAGAACACGACCACCCTTGGGGCCTCGTCCCGAGCGTCCGGCGACTTGCGTGACCAACGCAAACGTGCGTTCGCTAGCGCGAAAGTCGGGGAAATGCAATGCGGAGTCTGCGTTGATGACACCGACAAGGGTCACGTTTGGAAAATCCAACCCCTTGGCAATCATTTGCGTTCCCATCAGGAGCTGAATGTCGCCTTTGCGAAATCGAGCCAACGTCGCCTCGTGGCTGCCCGGTTTTCGCATGGTGTCAGTATCCATCCGTTCACAGACGATGTCCGGAAACACGGCGCGTACGTATTGTTCAAGTTTCTGTGTCCCCAAACCGGAAAATCGAAACGCCTCAAAACCACACTTCGGACACGTCTTGGGTGTTGGCATTTGAAAATCGCAATAGTGGCAAGCGAGCCGCATCCCTTCAAGGTGATGCGTCATGGGAATCGAACAATCGGGGCATTCAACCACCTCGCTGCACTTGGGACATTGGACGCGCGTTGAGAATCCTCGACGGTTCAATAGCAGAATGACTTGCCCCCCGTCCTTGATCGCCTGATTGACCTCTTGGCGAAGTTTGAGGCTTAGCGGGCTTACTCCTTTCCCCTTTGAAAAATCAATTCGCATGTCGATCGTCGAAACCACAGGTAACGGTCGGTCGGCCACACGACGCGGTAAATTCAATAGCCGCCAGTCACCCGTGGTCGCGCGGTGATAACTTTCCAGTGCCGGTGTGGCGGAACCGAGAACCAACGGGATTCTTTCAGCATGCGCTCGCCACTGGGCAACATCGCGAGCGTGATAACGCGGTTGTTTATCCTGCTTGAAGGATCCGTCATGTTCTTCGTCGATGACAATCAACCCCAAACGAGGCACTGGCGCAAAGACGGCACTGCGAGCGCCGATGACCACGTCAACCTTCCCCTCGCGAATCTGATTCCAGTGCCAACTGCGTTCCGACGGAGTCAGGTGGCTGTGCAAGACGGCAATGCGATCAAACCGTGCGCGAAAACGTTGACGCGTCTGCGGAGTCAAGCTGATCTCTGGAACCAGAACAATCGCTTGGTGGCCATGTGCGACGGCCTTTTGAATCGCGCGAATGTATACTTCTGTTTTGCCGCTTCCCGTAATTCCAAACATCAAAAAGGTCTGATGTTCTTTTCGATCAACGGCCTGAACAATTTCGTTTAGCGCCTGGCTTTGATCTGCATTGAGCGGCAAATCCTGTCCGCGTTGTTCAGCAGGTATCTCGTGGGTTTTTTGAACGACGCGTCGATTGTGCGCAACGATAAATCCCTTTCGCCGCAGCGTGCTGATCGGGCCTTGGGTGCATCCAACTGTTTCGGCAAGTTCTTTGGGTGACATCGATTCGCTACCCGACTCCAGGACCTCCATGACTTGCCGTTGCAGGTCGGTGAGTTTGGCTTCTTTGGGTTTCCATTGAACGTCAGACGCTATGGAAAGGAACGTCAGTTCGCGCGTGCCGGCGTTTTGACGGACACCGACGGGAACGATGGTCTCGATGACCGAGCCCAAGGGACACAGATAATACTGGCTGATCCATTCGGCCAATGGAATCATTTTGGGATCGATGATCGCGGTGTCGTCGATGACGTGCAGGATGGGTTTGAGGCGTGCGACATTGACCTCTCGGGCCAGATGATGATTCGGGCCGATTACATGTGTGCAATACCCGGTCATCTTCCGACCACCGCGTCCGAGTGGACATGTCAAACGTTTGCCAACGCTGACGGCGCCTTCGAGTTCAGGCGGAATGGAATAGTCGTAGGGGCCAAACGGTGGCTCGGCAAACACGACGCGCGCGGCAAGCCAGTCACCTTGGTCATCGATTACCCAAGGCTCAGGGGCCGTATCAAAAAGAGAGCGTTGTTGTTCGTTGTCCACAAAAGGCCGTACGGAATTCAGCAGGGCGAAATTGTCAAACGCCGCATGGATCAAGCGTGACAAAATACAATTTTAGAGCACTGGGAATGATCCGTACACGGCCGAGCGTGAAAGCGAAAACCGAATTGATAACTGATTGTCAGACGAAAACGCGTGATCGCGCTTGCAAAGTCACACTGGCTCGATCGATTAGCGAATGATGACGGTGCTGCCTTCCGAAAGAATTCCGTACAGGTTTCGCGAATCTTCGTCGCTGAATTGCACCGAGTTCGTGTTTGCAGGATTTGAAGCGCAAAGTACGAGTCCGGAATCAAGTGTCATTGCAAATCGACCTTGGTTGTTGTCGTCTTTTTGCTTCGCTTGAATCTGGTATTTGCCAGGCGACATTGTGAGCGATGCCGCTTGGTACGAAAAACGACCTGCATACATGCCGGAAACATACAACGTTAGTTCCTGGTTGGTTCGATTGATGATCGCTTCAAAAGGACCGGTGACTTGTTTGATTTCAACTCCCGTTTCCAATACGAGGGGATCAACGATTTTTTCCTTGTTGACGTTGTAAATGAGATTCATGGGCACTTGCCATGCATTGGACAACGTTTCCAGTGTGTCGGATTTGGTGATGACATAGGGGCGGTCGGCGAAATGGTGTTCCGATGAGTAAATGACTTTGACAGCAAGTGTGTCCAGCCAGACGTACAGGTCTTCTTGCTCTTGCGAGCTTAGCCCGGACGCTTGCGAGTATGGTGTAAGTGTTTGCAACGCAGTGCGAAACTCGCCGTTGTTTACGTGACGTTGGACCTGGTCCCAGACTTGTGCCAACGGCATTGACGGTTGAGGAAATGGCGCAGGCGTAGTCGCATAAGATTCGCGTGCTGCAGGGGTGGCCACGAATGTGTTGCCACCTTGGCCATTGACTGTTTCGTTCGATCGGTTGTTGCGGTTCAATGGCGCAAGGTTCGTGCTCGGGTACGTCGATTCAGAAGTCGAAATAGATTGAGTGTTGTTTTGAGTGAATTGCTGAAACTGGGTGTCCATGGAACCACTGGGGTTCGTCGCCATGTCCTGGCGTGGAACCGCCGAATCCTGAGTTGAAGGATTGGAAGCGGAAAATCCTGCGGTGTTTGGTGGTGTTACAGCATAGTCATTCGGTTGACTGCTAAAGCCCCCCGGCTGGCTCGGCGGGGTTTTTAGTTCGGGAAGGCTCGGAGCGTTGGGGGTGGGCGTCGGGTTAGAATTGAAATTCGGAGCCGTGAACGTTGCTGGAGAATTATTTGCTGTCGGCGCCGGAGTTTTCTCCGGCGACGACAAACTGAGTGCCGAGTCGTTTGTATTCAACGACGAAACAGGTGCGGCTGAAGTTTCATCCCCGTTCGAAGCCAGTGCCGTTTTGGCTTCCGTGTCCAACGGAGTAACGGGAGCAGTCATCACTTGGTAAACGCCGTAGGAAACGCCTAGCAGCAAGATCGCGACCATTGTGTTTTTGGAAGAATGCACCTCTGTCCTCCTTGACCGAGACCCTGCAACGACTACAAATTCGATTGTTTCTTTATTCAAACCAGGCGTCATCATGCCCAGTCTTCATTCAGATGAACCAAATGAATTCGATGACGACATTGATGACGTGACCCAAGGCGATGATTCGCCATACATCCCCTGCCCCAACTGTGGCGAAGACATCTACGACGATGCAATTCAATGCCCCTATTGCGGCGAAGATGTCATCCATCCATCCGGAATCTGGCACAGCAAGCCGCGTTGGTTCCGCATCATCGCCTGGATTTTACTTGCCTTGGCGGTGTTCGGGTTCCTTGCGGCCGAATTTCCGTTGATCATCTACTGGATCAGGTCTTTGCTCAGCGGAACCAGCGATTAGGCGCAGTTCCAGCCGCAAAGACCGTCGTCGAATCTATCCGTTTCCTTGGGTTGTCTCTATATCAAACTTACCCTCTGCTAGCGGAGCTAAGGCAAGTCGCGAGCGGTGAATACTTTGCTTAGGCATCGTTGCGTTGTGTCGGTAGAGGTAAGAAATCCAGCCAATAATCGATGCGGCATTGGGTAGACGTTGTACCCTGAGAATTGGCATGAGTTTTCCGATTAACCGGGTCACATGGGGGAAGTGGGTAGGCCTCATATTCTTTCGATTGTTCCGACGATGACAGCGATGTAGGTCCGCAATCACGAGATGATCGGAAAAAACGTCAAGGTCAAAGTCATGAGAGTCAAAGCTAGTTGTGCGGTACTGATTCTCATGTTTTGTGCGCAAGGATGTCGGTCGCCGCGCGCGAAGCTGGAATCGTTGCACCGAAACGAACCTTGTTTTCAGCCAGTGATCGAAACGCCCTCGTCAACACTCTTGGAATCTTCCCCCACCGTATCGTCAATCGAAGACTACGTTCAGCTTGGGCTACTGCAGAATCCAGCAGTCGCTGAAGCGCAATTCAAAATGGATGCTGCGCGCCAGCGTTTTCCACAAGTTTTGTCATTGCCAGATCCCATGGTCAGCACCAACACCTACCTGGCTCCCGTTCAAACGGCCGCAGGCGAACAAGCCTTTTCATTGGGTTTCAATCAAAAATTCACAAACAGCGAACGCCGCGCGACGCAGGCTTCGATTGTTTGTGAAGAGGTTGCGGCTGCCGAAGCGAATCTGGAACGAGTGCGCTTGGAGTTGGCGGAAGATATCCGATCGGCATGTTATCAACTGATGTTCGTTCGCAAGTCGATCGAGATAGTTGAAGCGGATCAAAAATCTCTGGAGCAAATCGAAGAGGTCGTTCTTCGGCAATACGAAGTCAAAAAAGATGTCACACAACAAGATGTGTTGAGCATTCAGGTTGAGCAGTCCGCAATCGAAAATCAACTAACCGAACTTCGTCAACGCGAAAAATCCCATCAGGCTCGCTTGGCTCGGCTGTCGCATGTTGCTCCGAACTCGGATTTGCAGATCACCGATGCATTTTGTGAATCGCAAGAAACATTCAATGTTGAATCGATGATTGAAGCAGCAACTCAGAACCGGCCCGAGCTTCACTCACAATTGGCAATGATCAATCGCGATCGCAAAAAGGTTCATCTTGCGGGCCTTGAAAACAAACCAGATTTCACGGTGGGGTTAAACTGGATTACCACATCAACCCAAGGTATCAGTCCAGTACGCAATGGCGATGACGCGTTGTTGCTGGGAGTTGGGTTCAATCTGCCCATCTACAAGAACCGGATTCAGGCGGGGGTGTGCGAGGCGTTGGCGAATCGTCGCGCGTCGGAAAGCCGATTGGCTGTTCTGCAAGATGAAGTTGCAGAAGAGGTCTATGATTTAATCGCCAAGATTGAGGGCGCAAGCGTTTCGCTCAAACTGCTCCAACAAGACATGATTCCCAAGGCCGAACGATCATTGGAATTGTCTATCGAGGAATATTCAGCTGGCAACGTTCAATATGTTCAGTTGATCGAAAATTGGCGAGGACTGCTGAAATTTCGCATCGCAGAAGCCAACTTGCAGTCCCAATACAGCCAGTTGTTGACCTCCCTCTCCCGCAGCGTCGGGCAAATGTACCCTCTCGGAAACGTCTCCGACGATAGCGACTCCGAGACGCCGTTTTGATCTCTGGCGGAAGTCAGAGTAAAATAAACACGCTCCATTCGGAAAAACGATCGGTGGCAATTTCCTTTTCTGGTGCCGATCACTCTCACACCCATGGTGGATTTGCGTTGAACGGTTACAAGGCAATACGACGATTCCTGCAACAGGCAGCCGTTTGGTTGACCGTCGTGGGACTTTGTGTTCAGCCGCTGATGGCCCTTGAGCCAGATTGCCGGTGTGATGTTCCAGAAACCGTCATTCAGGCTGAAACGCAAGCTCCGTCCTGTTGCGAACTAAAAAACAAAGTAAACGAAGCGCGTCGTGCTGCTCGGCCCGCGGCTGA
Organism: Pirellulaceae bacterium; assembly: GCA_041399045.1. Lineage (GTDB taxonomy): Bacteria > Planctomycetota > Planctomycetia > Pirellulales > Pirellulaceae > BJ22. The sequence goes on from JAWKTO010000009.1 coordinate 44,671, forward strand.
ATCGAAAGTTCCGGATGCTCCAGCATCTAAATCATGCTGCTCTGCGAAAACCTCCCAGGAGGTTACTGGCTCGAACGTCCGTCGAAACCAAAACGCTGTTGTTGTGATCCGCAAAAAGACGTTTGCCAGTGTGCCAATTGTCATTGCTCGGCTGGTAAGTCCCCCGGCGAAATTCCGGCAGTTCCCGTCAATGAATCTGCACAAGATGTTCGCGTTCCCATTGCGTCGATTTCCTACCCGGTGTCGGTGAAGGCGATTTCTGTTTCATCGCCAGGTTCAATCGTTCGCATGCCTTGCAGTTCTTCGGCATTCAATCAGCACAGGATTCCTGTGCCCTTCTTTCGCGTTTTAGGTGTTGAGCAAAATTCAACAGCATCGCTGCGCACATTGCGTCTCGTTCGCCCACGTTGGCAGTTCCGAGATGTGTGTTTCTAAACCACTGTGGTTAGCTTTTGCATAACGTGAGTTGGAAGACGCTGTAGGTCGCTCCGATTCGCAAAAGCGGTTGAGAATTTTGTACCGCCACGATTTGGTTTACCCAGTTTTGTGCTGCGCAACGTTTCGAGTGCAATTGCCTGCACTGAAACGTGCCCGAAGTCTACATCGATCATGCGTCACGAATAATTCACACGAGTCGACACCAATGTCTGAAGAACACGAAGCTGGAAAGCACTCGCCAATACCGTCGCCAGACTCCAGCGGCAATTTGCCGACAATCTCTGTTTCGGCAAACCAGTCAGTGCCCGCGCATTCCGTTGAGCACTGCCCAACCGGGCGCGCCCGGTGGAAATCACGGTGAATCCGTTCAAGTCGTCACGCTCCCGACTCATTCCGAGTTGCTGGGTGAGCATCAATCGAAACGATCGGTCCGTGGAATGGTGTGGGAGGTGGCCAAACTGTTTCTGATTCCACTGCTCATCGTTGGCGCGTTTGTCTTCGGTGTTTTTTTGTTGGGGTACGCGCAAGAGTTGGTTGGCTAGTTCCAGCCACGGAAATGTCGGCCAGCGACGAAGAGAGTCAGGTGGGCAAAACATCGGTTGAACTGGATGTTTCCTACATCTGCCCCATGATGTGTGTGCCGCCGACGACGAAACCGGGACGTTGTCCGGTTTGCGGAATGGAGCTTGTACCGGCGGCCGCAGGGGCGGGAGAATCATCGACCACGATTCAAATTGATCCGCGTTCCCGTCGTGTCGCCGGGATTGAAACGGTTGCTGCAACGACCGAAACGTTTCACAGAAATATTCGCAGTGTCGGGCAAATCACTTACGACGAAACGCGACTGAAGACGCTTTCGGCATATATCGACGGGCGGGTCGAAGAGCTCTACGCCGACTACACGGGAGTTCACGTTGACAGTGGAGAAACGTTGGCGCTGCTATATTCTCCGGATCTTTATTCGGCACAAGTCGAATACGTAAAAACACTTGAGTTCGCTTCAACCTCCAAACCATCCAATGAACGTGTTGCCGTCGCCAACGAACGAATGCAAAAAGTTCACGCCAACGACTTGTTGAACTGGGTTTGACGGACACCCAAGTCGAGCAGCTGGAACAAACCCGGACACCATTGAGACGCTTTGAACTCAAGGCTCCGATTAGCGGCACGGTAATCGAGCGGATGACTTCGACCGGCCAGTATGTCAAAGCCGGAGAGCCGATTTACAAACTGGCCGATTTAAGCTCCGTGTGGTTGGAACTGGAATTGTTTCCGCAGGATGCCGCTGACGTCGCGGTTGGGCAAACTGTGACCGCGACGACACAGTCAACGAAATCGCAGACGTTTACCGGCAGGGTTGAGTTTGTCGAGCCGACTGTGGATCCGAAGCGACGAACTGTCGGAGTGCGCGTCGCGATTTCAAATCCCGAAGGCAAACTGAAACCGGGGGAGTTTGCGCGAGCCGAATTGCATCTGCCACTCATTTCAAATGAAGGCGACGTGAACAAAGCGGTGGTCATTCCACGCAATAGTCTGTTGTCGATCGGTGAAACGGCGTTGGCTTATGTTGAAACGAAACCAGGTGAATTTGAATTGCGACATTTGAAAGTTGGACCAACGTCGGACGGCATGGTCGTCGTCTACGAAGGCATTCGGTCTGGCGAGCAAGTCATCGCGCGCTCGACGTTTCTGCTGGATGCACAAATGCAACTGCAAGGCAATCCGTCGTTGATTGATCCCAACAAAGCCGTGGCCCTGGCCGCGAACGAAAGACCGCTGACCGCAGCCGAACTGGAAGAGATACGGTTGGCGATGGAGCCTTTGAGTGCTGCTGACCGTCAACTGGCAGAAGCTCAAGTGATTTGTCCGGTAACTGAAGTACGCCTGGGTTCAATGGGGATGGGAACACCAATCAAATTGGAAATCGATGGTCGGACGGTTTTCATTTGCTGTGAAGGTTGTCGAGACAGTTGGGTGGCGGATCCCGAAAAATACTTCAAGATTCTGGACGACTATCTCTCTGGAGCCACCAAGACTCCGGACTCTGCGGACGAAGCGGAGGCCGCAACAAGGTAACGCGAAGCCACCGGAAACAGAGTTACCGAAGATGGCATTGCCGAAGATGGACCTTCCCAAAATGGAATTGCCGAAAATGGAATTACCCCAGATGAATCTTCCGAAGATGGATTTGCCTAAAACACCCTAACAGCGCCATAAGGTGACTTTAGTTGACCGGCACGTTGAAACGCTCATCATGCAACCTGACGAAAACAACGAGAATCGATTGATGATTGCAGCCATAGTTAAATTTTGTATTCGCGAGCGAATGATGGTCATCTTGATCACGTTGCTCGTCGTGGCGATGGGGTGGTTCTCCATCAATTCCGTTCCGCTCGATGCGATTCCCAACGTCGGCGAGAATCAAGTAATCGTTTTGGCGGACTGGCCGGGACAATCTCCCAAGGATGTGGAAGATCAATTGACTTACCCACTGTCGGTGGCGCTGCAGGCAGTTCCCGGCGCAAAAAGTGTACGTGGCAAAAGCATGTTTGGCTTTAGCTTCGTGCAAGTCACGTTTGAAGACAGTGTGAATTTTTATTGGGCGAGGTCGCGCGTCGCCGAACAACTGCTGTCGCTACCTAGCGGAAAAATCCCCAAAGGCGTCACGCCGGTTCTCGGCCCGGATGCGACTGGGCTTGGACAGATCTTCTACTATGTGTTGGGACCACCCTCTGGCGTAAACCTTGCCGATCTGCGTTCCCTTCAGGACTACGTCGTCAAACTCGCATTGGAATCCGTGGAAGGTGTGGCGGAGGTTTCGTCGGTCGGTGGATATGTTCGCCAATACCAGATCGAGGTCGATCCTGACAAGTTGCGGTATCACAATGTCACGCTTGCCAATCTGTTGGAAGCAGTGCGCGCCTCAAACACCGAGGTCGGCGCAAAGACGGCGGAGACATCCGGGATGGAATACCTGGTTCGTGGCAAGGGCTTCATCGGGTCGGGCTCAACCGAAGCGGAAACGATCGAGCAAATTGAAAACACAGTTGTCCAGGTCACGGAAGGCGTGCCTATTCGGGTCCGCGAGTTGGCTGCAGTCCAGGTCGGGCCGGCGTTTCGAACCGGCGCACTGGACTTGAATGGTTCCGAGGCCGTTGGCGGTATTGTCGTCATGCGATACCGGGAGAATCCACGTGCGGTAATCGAGCGGGTCAAAAAGAAGATCGCGTCGTTAGAACCTGAGTTGGGCGGCGTCAAGATTCGAGGAGTTTATGATCGAACGTTCCTGATCGACGAGACTGTGCACACACTCAACGAAGCATTGGTTCAGGAAACGCTGGTAACCATCGCGATCGTCGTTTTGTTTCTGTTGCATTTCCGGGCCAGTTTGATCATTGCGATATCGTTGCCATTGGCGGTTTTGATTGCATTTATCGCGATGCGCGTCTTCGGCGTGGACGCGAACATCATGTCGTTGGCTGGCATTGCGATTGCCATCGGTACGATGGTCGACATGGGAATCATCATTCTCGAAAACATTTACGATCACCTCGCTGAATGGGAGGCAAGGGACGAGTCGATGCAACGAGAAACTCGCTTGGAGGTTATCGAACGATCTGCGATTGAGGTAGCACCCGCGGTTGTAACAGCAGTCAGTACTACGGTCGTAAGTTTCCTGCCAGTTTTTTTCTTGACCGGCCGCGATCAACGGTTGTTTTCGCCTTTGGCATGGACCAAAACGTTTGCGATTGTTGCCAGTTTGATTGTCGCGATCACGATTGTGCCAACGCTTTGCCGCATGTTTCTTCACAGCACGCGAACGTCGCGCTGGAGGGCGGCGCTGGGCTCAATGGGCTTAGCTGCGATCGCCGGGTTGTCTTGTTATTTCGTCTGGGGGCATCATCTGACCACAATGACTGTGGGTGAGATAGTCGCCTTGACGGGACTTGTGAGCGCAAACACCATCACCAGCTCCACGAAGATTTCCCTTGCTTGGTTGACGGTTCTTTCCACTGGAATGGGGTTGGCGACCGGGTGGTGGATCTTGCGTGAACGGATTCGCCCCATCGAAGACAATCCCGTTAGTCGATTCGTGCGCTGGTTGTATTCCGCACGCCTTCGATTTGCATTGAAACGAAAGTTGCTCATGCTTTCGTTTCCGTTTCTGGTCATGATTGGCGGGGCCGGAGCCTGGCTTGGATTTCCGACGCTGTTGGAACCGTTGGAGAAATTCTCACGGGGCCTTGGGGCAGAACTCAACGATCTGCCAGGTTACGTTGACGCGAAACATTCGTTTGTTGGACTTACATCGGACGACTGGATCGCCTTGGATGAAGGTAGTTGGTTCTACATGCCAAGTCTCTATCCCGCCGCCAGTTTTTCGCAGGCGATGGAGGTGCTGCAAACGCAGGATGCGATGCTCCTGCAAATTCCTGAGGTCGAAAATGTTTTGGGGAAAATTGGCCGCGCCGATTCGGCGCTTGATCCGGCACCGGTCACGATGATCGAAACGTATATCATGCTCAAGCCGAAAGATCAGTGGCGTCCCGGCGTCGATGAACGAGCCATCTGGGACGAAGTGAACACGGTTGCAACGATGCCGGGCGTGACGCCAGCGTCGCCGCTTCAACCAATTGAAGGCCGCGTCGTGATGCTCGCCAGCGGCATCAAGGCCTCGATGGCGATCCGCATTTATGGCGACTCGCTCGAGGGTCTTGGAGTGGCGTCGGGTCGCGTGGCTGACATGCTGAAGAAAAGTCCGTTGGTCGACGCGCGGACAATCAGTCCAGACATCGTGATGGGGAAACCGTATCTGGAATTCGAAGTCAACCGCGAAGAATCTGCGCGGTACGGCATGACAACGATGATGGTCAACGAAATCGTTGCTGCGGGCTTGGGAGGTGTCAATGCAACGACAACCGTGGAAGGTCGCGAACGCTATCCCATCCAAGTTCGTTTTCGTCGCGATCTGCGCGAGCGCATCGATGAATTGGGAGACGTTCCCGTCGTAACGATGGCCGGCGATGTGGTTCCGCTGGAACAATTGGCTTCGCTGAGCACCTCTTGGGGACCAGGAATGATCAACAGCGAAGACTCGCGACTGGTTGCACATGTCATGTTTTCACCATCGGGGATCAAGGGAGATATCGAAACTGTTGAAAACGTGATGGAGGTCCTCACCGAGGCTCGTCTATCCGGCGAGTTGGTTTTTCCCGAGGGAAATTTCGAAATCGTCCCGGTTGGTTCGTTTGAAAATCAAGTCAAATCGAATCAACGCCTTGCGTGGCTCGGGCCACTACTGGATATCGATAACCCAAAAGAACTAGTGTCTTTGCAAGATCAAGTCGCGTGGGTACTCAATTGGGTTCCACTCGGACTTGTCCCACTGGCAATGTTGATCAATTTCTGTTTGTTGTACTTGAGCTTCCGAAATTTCTCGATCGCGGCAACCATTTTTTCCGGTATCCCCGTTTCGTTCGCGGGAGGCATGATCGCGATTGCCATCGCCGGCGTCGAGATGAACACGGCGATCTGGATCGGCTTCATCGCGCTATTTGGAATTGCCGTCGATGACGGCGTCGTGATGGCCACCTATATTCAACAGTTGTTAAAACGGTATCCGCCAAATTCCATCGACGAATTGCGAGAGACCGTTTACGAAGCGGGAATGAAGCGAGTTCGGCCGTGCCTAATGACAACGGTAACAACGTTGGTTGCACTGGTTCCAGTACTCGTTTCGACGGGGCGCGGAGCAGACGTGGCGCGGGCGATGGCGATTCCCGTGTTTGGCGGAATGCTGGTCGAACCATTTTCTTCGTTCGTCGTGCCAACTGTTTACTGTGCGATCGCCGAATTCAAAATGAAGATGGGATTGGTAGTAGAATCGAGGGACGATTCATCGATAACTGTAAAATAGCCAATGATACTTTGGATACATACGTTTTTTAGGGAGATATTCATGAGATCGATTTTTATCATCACCGCGATCGTGTTGTCGGCAACCAACGTTTTCGCACAAACTCGTCAGGAAGCAACAAGCACGGAATCGAGCGCGAAACTTCAACAAGTCGAAAACAAGTTTTCTGCGAACGAGGAGTTGCAAATCGCCGTTCAAGGAATTTGCCCGGTTTCTGGCGAGCGGTTGGGTGAAATGGGCGCGCCGATCAAGGTTCAAGTGGGTGAACAGATTGCGTATCTGTGCTGCGAAGCGTGCAAGGACATGGAGTTGAATGCGGAACACTGGCAGACCATTCAGGAAAATATTGCAAACGCCCAAGGCAAATGTCCAATCATGAATAAGCCTGTCGATGCATCGATGGATTCGACCGTGGTCAATGGACAGAAGGTGTTCGTTTGCTGCCCACCGTGTATCGAAAAAATCAAAGCGGATACGGCGGGCTCCTTGACGAAAGTCAACGACAACTATTCAGCGTTTGTTGCGAAACAACGTCAGGCGATCAGTAATCAATTGCACATACACGCTCAAGGGATCTGTCCGGTCACTGGAGAAAAGCTTGGTTCGATGGGAGAACCCGTCAAGGTTCCGGTAGGAGATGAAGAAGTCGCATTTCTTTGCTGCAAAAGCTGCGTGGGAAAAGAAATCAAGCTGGAGCATTGGCAAACGATTCAAGCGAATCTGGCAGCAGCCCAAGGTACCTGCCCCGTGATGGGGAAGCCGGTTGATTCCAGCATGGAGTCCACGGTAATACGCGGCCGGAAGATTTTTGTTTGCTGTCCGCCGTGCATCGAAAAAATTCAAGCTGATCCAGACGGCTTCATCGCCAAAATTGACGAGCAGATCGCTAAAAACACCGAAGGCAAAACGCACACCTCGAACGAGGATAAAAATAGGTAATCGTTACGTTCAAACGTAGGCGTAGTAGCGTAGGGTGGGTCAAGGAGGAACGACGCAGACCCACCACGGTCGATAGGTGGGGCAGCGTACCTTGACATACCCTGCGAACGACGACCGGGAAACTCTAACCCCAATCGTCATCGCGATATTGCGATTGTAACCAAGTAGTGACGTGATCGCGATTGCATGGTTCACCGGCACGTTGCGCCGCTACTTGATGGCAGACTTCCGCAAAAGAAATCAATCGCGGAGCCCGCACCGTGACAACTTTTTGGTGGTGATTCCATTCGAGATAAACGGGAGCGAGTCGCAAGCTCAAAGCTTGATCGCGGTCAAGTCGACTTTCTCGTTCCATGCAATTGAGAATGATGGAGCCGATGCCGCTTCGCCAATGCTGCTCGCCAACCGTACCCGAGGGAAGCAACGTCAGGCACTCACCATCTGACAAACGATTGCACATTCGGTGAAGCGCTTGACCGGGACGGACCCACGGACCCCAGCGATGTGAGATCAGGTACGACACGCGATCAACGAACCCGCCCGTTTTGTAGACCAGGTTGTGATAGTTTCCTCTTGGCCAGACCGTAACACACGATCGGCGAACGTTTTTGCCAAGGAGACAAGCGGAAAGGGTAAACATCGTTCGTCGGCACGTCAGGTGTTTCGGGCATGCGAGTGCCATCGCGAATCCATCGAGCGCCGTCGGGTGATCGCCAAAAAATAGAATACCGCCGGAAGAGGTCGTCCAGCGACGATCAAGTTCAACGCGGTAACCAAGGCGATCGAAAAACGACTCACAGGCCACCTGCATATTGCCGTCGGCGCGTTGCAGGTCGCGATCGAAGTTCCACATGGCGCTAAACCGCGAAGGGCTGAGCAGCACTTTCATTCCGTCTACGACATAACCCATTCCCCTATCATGCTTGGGGCCAATCCCAAGTCCAGAATGAAACGAAAGAAAATCAGGTCAGCGGTACGAAGGAAATTTCAAACTCGTCGATTCAATCGGCGGAAACGGTTGCGGGACGGACTTGGGCTGAGACACTTTTCCCGGTTTCGTCTATGGTTAGCTCGATTGAACCCATTTCCAGATTGGACATGCAGTACCCGGCGATCAATTCGTCCATACTGAGTCGCTGGCCATCGTGAACGGGAAACAACGATTGCCGAACCGCTTCCACAACGCCATGCGGCATCCCGTCGGAGCCCAAAAGTAATTCGACTCCGGTCTGAAATCCAGCTTCGTCAATCAGCATCCGAAACGGGTTGTTGGCTTCGGGATACCCTATCGGCAGTCGGTCGGCATAGTGTCGCGAGTCGTCGCTAAAGTTGGGCTGCATGCAAAACTGTACGCCAAGTTTTTGGGCGCGAGCAGCAAGGTCCCTCGAAACGAACTGCAAGTGCTCCATTCGCACCGAATTGGCGACGTTGGCGAAGTCACGTTCCAGAATGCGAATCGTCTGCTCGATTGCCCGGTTGCCGATAGCGTGGACGGCAACGGGCTTTGCGAAGTCGAAACATTTGCGCAGTTCATTCGAGAGTGCTTCGTCGGCATACAACAACAAACCGTTTCCGCCTCCACCTCGATATTCTTTCTCAATCGCCGCGGTACGCGATCCGATGGCACCGTCAGTGAATAGTTTTGTACCGTGAACCAGGTGTTGATGCGACGACGGCAATTCGGCCAGTTGTTCCGGCGGCCCAGAAGCGAGTCCGTTCGAGCAAGCCCGCGTCGGCAAACAAATCAATTTCCATGACACCGGTCATCAACATTTCTTCGGCGTAATAGATTCCATGTTGACGTAGCAGGATTTTGTCGTAGAAGTCGACAAGGCGCGAAGCAGTGGCACCGTCATTGGCAAAAGCGTTCAAGACTCGGCGCAAATTTCGTTCGATCCAATCTGGAGAATGCAGGTTCTGTACAAGCTCCGGGAAAGACTTGTTCATGAGCTCACGTCCATGGCGGTTGACGCGAAGGGTGTGCAGCGAGACGTTGAACACGACAACCGGTGGGAGAGCGTCAATGTCTGATTCAGAAATGGGAAAAACGCCATCGTTCCAGCCGTAGGCAATGGTCCAGCCCGTCGGATTTCGTTCGGTTGCCTGGGCGATCCGCCGAACGGCTTCACTCGCCAATGCTTCGGCATTTGTTTCTTCACCTCGCACCGACAAATCCACCCCCGTCGCAAACGCCGCATACAACATCGGGTGCGTGTGGTGATCACGAAGCAGCGGGATTGTTTTGTTGTAGGTCGCCATGAATCACATCGGAAAAAAATGTAGTGCGTCTTCGGGTCCTGATAATATCGCACAAATCGCATCAACGAGGCAGGTATTGGCAAATAGGTTGTGATTGCCGCACGGTGTGTTTGAAAAACATCTAAAGTATTCGAAGATTTTTCTTGACAGTACCCTGTCGGATCGATTAGGCTTCTAATCGATTAAAAGAAAATCGGTTGCGGCGGGAGTCGATATGGCAAAACGAAAATGTAATCCCAGTGAGCTGGAGTTGTTGATTCTCAAAGTGCTATGGGACGCCCAAGGCGCTGGCGAGACTCCGCTGGCGGTTCGTGATGTGCGATCACGGTTAAATGAAATTGGACGAGATCTCGCTCATACTTCGGTCATCACGATGCTTAACATCATGACCACCAAGAAAATGTTGCGTCGTTCCAAACGCAAGAACGCAATGTTTTACACGCCGATCATTTCGGAGGCTGACGTCCAGAGAGATGAACTTGACGATGTCTTGCTTCGCGTCTTTGACGGTTCGCCCGCGCGATTGATGCTGACATTACTTGATCGTAGCGATGTTAATGCCCAATCGATTGCCGAAATCCGAAAACTGATCGAGCAAGCACAGAGGGAACAAAGGGCGGGAGGTGGCGAATGAGACCTGTGATTGCCGAAACGTATCTGCTTGCTGATTTTTCAACAGGTGGCGTTGATTGGTCTTGGTTTTCCGTAAACGTCGTGTTGTCGCTGTTGCATCTCGCATGGATGTTGACGCTGATTGGCACGCTGACTTGGGTGGCATCGCAATGGACGGGACGAAACAACTCGCACCGAATTTACTTCGTTCACATTGCAGGCCTGTTCGCGATCACCATTGCCATTCCAGCGGCCGCCTATCTGGGAAATGGGACTGCGAATCGTATACAGCCGAATTTTGCATCAAGTGTCATGGCCAATGGCGGATCCATTGCACTACTCTCGGGCGAAAGCTCCCAAGGTGAAAGAATTTCTCCAGAAGTTAGGGACGCAGACAACACGGTAGCGCGCGATACCATCGGCGAAAACAGAGGTTTTCGAGCGAAGTCAGATCGTCTCGACTTGGAGGAGCGTTTTGTTATTGCTGACCAGAGAGTGGATCGTTCTGAAGCGAAGTCGTTGGCAGGACCAACATCCTCGAGCAACGGTTTTGCTCTTTTACCAGGAACTTTTGTTGAACTTCCTGTAGGCCTGGGCAAGTGGATTCGCGCCGCCGCGCCCTGGCTGGTTCTAGCATACGTTTGTGGATTGATTGGAATGGTGATGCGCCTCATGCGGAGTGTTTGCCAATGCAGACGGCTAATACGTACAGCGGTTCCTATTGACGAGGGCGGGCTTTGCGGTCTGCTGAAAGATTTGGCTGGTCGATTTGGTTGCCGGAGGCTACCGTTGTTGGCCGCATCCAATCGAGTGTCTTGTCCGGTCCTGATCGGTTGCTGGCGACCGTTGATTGTGTTGCCCGTTGCTTTGGTATCCGGCATGACTCCAGCGCAGTGGGAGCCGATTCTGTTGCACGAACTTGCCCATTTGCGACGTTTTGACCATTGGGTCGTTCTCTGGCAGCGTGTAACTGAATCGCTGCTGTTCTTTCATCCGGCGGTTTGGATGATTAGCAGGCAACTTGATCTCCATCGCGAGCATTGTTGCGACGATTTGGTTATCCAGTTGGGACCGAGTCGTCTGAGTACGCCAATGCACTCTGTGCAATAGCCGAGTTGGTCCAGACGCCGGCAGCAGTTTCGCCGATGGTGGTCGCGGCAACTGAGCAGTTCCCAATCAGTTGGTCGAACGGATCGAACGGATTCTGGCCTTCCCATCGAACACAAATGGGCAAAAACGAACGGTTCGACAAGCAACTTGGCCCACGGTTTGGTTTGGCTTAGTTGCTTTGGCTCTCATCTTGTTCGTTCCTTTTTTCGATTCAGAGAATAATCGCGAGGTACCTGCTCCTCAGCCTGATTTTCACGAAACGAATGGACCTCTTGCCATGGGTAACCAATCTCCCAATGAAGTGAGTCTTCCGAGCCATCAACAAGTCGGCATTAAACAGGATGACGTGATCTTTCGGGCTGTTGACGAATCCGGCAATCTCGTGTCGGACGCCATCTTTGAAGTTGTTTGCGTATCGCCTGAGGGCAGGCGATGTCGCCGAAGCCAAATCCAACACCGGCTTCCGAATGGCGTTCCACGGGAATACAGGTCTTCACCCACGTCAAAATCGAGAACAATGCACCCAAGCTTTCGCCCATGTCGTTCGTCGCTGTTGTTGTTACCAATGTCGATCAAACGTTCGGCGGGATTTGGGTTCACGATATTCGTAAACACCCCAATGCGCCGACAGGGACTATTGACGTCGTCCTGCGGCCAACTCATTCGTTCAGCGGGCAGGTCATTGATATTTCGAATGACCAACCGTTGGATGAGAGTTGTTGTTCAGTTTCTAGGAAAATTCGATTCGTCCATCGGCTATCTCCACAACTATGATGAAAAAGTCACGACGGATAGCGAAGGCCGTTTCACTCTATCGGGACTTGTCGCCGGAATGCCAGGCCATGTCAGTTTGAAGCGTGACGGATACCGAGCACTATTCTCTCAAGAACGATTTATGCCGGGTATGGACGAAGACGTTTCGTTTCGACTTGTTCCCTCGAAGTTACCAGCCGAAATCGCGGCAGTCGAAGTTCCTTCTACTGATGGCATGGAGCCAGTTGAAGCCGTTCGTTTTCTGATCCACGAATATGAAACTGCGGAGCAGACTTACCGGAAAAAACGGAATGAAGCCGGTAACGATTCCGCCGTTAGCGATTGGATTCGAATGAAATATTCTCCAACGAAATCTTGGGTGGCAGCGCTGCGACGATTAGCCGAGTCGCACGCGGATAGCGAAGCGGAATTGGCGCAGCTGGTCTGGTGTTGCCGGACTGCCTGGCAAATTGGTATGAGTTGGATGATCCGGAACGGACCATTCTAAAAGTGTTGGCGACCGGTTGATCGCGGACTATATCGATCGACCGGAACTTGTTGAGTGCGTTGACGGCTTGGCGCTCAGTCAGCGAGATTCGCAGGCAGCACTTCGGTTGTTAGTTGAAAAAAATCCATCGCGAGAGGTTCAAGCCTTGGCCATCATGGCTCAAATCGAACATTTAAATCGAGTGCTGATTCAGGATGACATGATGCTGGACGAGATTGCGATGGGAGGAGATGGGCAATTTGAAGGGCGCGTATCAAATGGCGAAACGGACGAGCATGGCGAACTGATTTTCCGCGATATGAAAATGCAAGTTTTGGCCCCCGAAAAGCGAAAAGAGGTCATCGATAGACAACTTTCACTTTTGAACGAGATTTCGTGTGACGGGGATCAGATTGATTGTGATAAACGTCTGCCAATTCAACAGTGCAAGTGTATCCGCTGGCAAGTCATAAAGTTCAGCGGCGTGGCTGAGCGGCGTATCATTCATCAGAATGCCAAGTGGTACGAAATACATGTTGGCAACGCAGTGCTCGAAGCCGGCGGCAACAAACGCAGCGATTGGCAGAACAATCGCCAGAATCTTGTCGGTCGTCGTTCGGCAACTGAAACACAACCAAACGGCAAGACATACCAGTGCATTGCAAAGCACGCCCGAAAAGAACGCTTCAATGGGATGAATCGAACATTTCGCAATCGCAATGTTGAGCGCGTTCAACTCAACCGCACGATCGCCGCCTCGCAAATAGGGCGTCAAGTGAATCAAGACCGCTGTCGCAAACGCGCCAACAAAATTTCCAACGTATACCACCAGCCAGCCAAGCAAAAATCGCTTCAGCGATACTTTACCGCTGGCAAAGGCCATGACGACCAGGTTGTTGCCAGTGAAAAGTTCGGCGCCTGCGACGACGACAAGAATCAATCCCAGACTGAAGGTCAATCCCGCCAACAACCTTCCAATTCCATAGGGCGTTGCCCCTAACCCAGCCGTTACCGTCGTTGAAAAGATCGCCCCCAGCGCAATGAATGCTCCAGCGAGAATAGCCAGAACAAACAACTTGTCGAACGGCATGTTGGCTTTTTTGACACCTACCTCTTCGGCCCGCTGAGCCATTTCCGCTGGCAGGAATGCATCAAACGTTCGATGTTCATCGCGGTGAGTTTCGTTTTCGGTCATGACGTTGCTCGAATCGACGGAATACAGTCAGCGGAATACAGTCATCATTGCGACTCGGAGAGTCGCTCTACAATGGCCGTACGTAACACGACTCTCCGAGGCTGTGATTCAATTGCGAGTTGAGTTAACCAGCCTGTCCACGCGAGTGGATTTTTGAAAAATCGTATTAATCATCGTTGGCTATAACCTCCTTGGGCGGCTTTGAATCGTTGGTGATCTCAGCGCTTTCTTGGTTTGCGAATGCTGCTGGAGAGCGAACTGGCTCTCCAACTTTACTATTTGACTAAGTTCAAGGTAATTGACCTCATAAAGTTGAAGCTTAGCGCATACAGCAGCGTTGAAGCTAACACTCGTGACTGTCCTCGAACTCGAAACTGTGTCAGTCCTCGGTTTCGAAATTCAGCGTTTGGGAATTCAGCGATGGCTGACCTTCGTTTGTAAATCTGTTGGGCTTGTTCGGTTGCCATGCGTTGACGAAAGCCAAAGTACTCATCGGTATCGGATCGCTGACGAGCATAGGGATCGTTGCCTCGCTTCTCCATAGCCTCTTTGCCATGGATTGGCGCATAAATCTCGATCCCGTCAGCCTCAGCTCTAGAAACGGCAGCTTTGCCCGAAAAGCCTGTATCGACCAGCATCTTTTGGGGTAACTGGGCGAAGTTCTCTTTAATCTGATCCAGCATCGGTTCCATCTGTTCGTGGTCATTTCCGCTATTGGTAACGGCTACTCCAACGATCAATTGCGACTGTCCATCGCAAGCCAGTTGAACGTTGTAGGCTGGACGAAATCCACCATCACCCATTTTCATTTTCCGCGAGTCCGGATCGGTCGTACTGCAACGGGCTTGCTCGCCACTACCTTTCTTGCGCTTCTCGCGTTCTTTCTCAAGTTCTTCTATTTGACGCAGAGCTTCTTCGGCTCGGGCTAGTTGCTCCTGAGCGGCGCGTTCTTGGGCCGCTTGCTGAGCTTTGGTGATTTCGGCGGATTCTTGTTGACTCATGAACTCAACATGAGCCTTGGCTTTTTCAACACAGTTTTTCAGTTTGGCTTTGCGTTTGAAGGAACTACTGCCTGCATTGGCGCGAACTCGCATTCCATCTTGAGCGACTGTCTCCAGGGTAATGACCTTGGCGTACAGTAGAGAGGCAACGTTCGTTACCAGCGTCTTCTGGAAAAATTCGGAATTCAGTGAACGGAAATCCGAGATCAAGTGGTGATTGACCGATACGCCGCCACAGATCCACATAAAGGCCAAGTCTCTTGTGCACCGACGTTCAATCTCCCGAGCACTGCTTATCGACTCGGTAGTCGCATATAGCCACAGCGCCATCAGAATGCGTGGGTCGACAGCGTTGCGCCCCTGTTTACCCTCAACCGCCTTGTACTGGGACTCGAGCAACGACATATCGAGCTTTTGAACATACCGCCATACCACACGCACTCGGTGATCTACAGAGATGAACTGCTCGAGCGAAAACTCTCGCCACTCACTTTGGCTTCGCTCAGCTCGATTGAAACGTACTGCACGATCGTCATGATCCGACATTCTCGGTTCTCCAAGCAGGCTGATTTACAGTGACAAACTTTTAACGCATTGCATTAAATTGTCTAGGCACGAAAGCAAAAAATCACAGCCTCGGAGAGTCGTGTTACGTAGAGCGACTCTCCGAGTCGCATTGCCGCAAGCGGAAAAGCAAATCATAAATTGACCATAGGGCCGAATTCTCGCCTTTCGCCAGCAAGTCTCCTAACTCTGGGCCGTGTCCTCTCCCAGCGCATCCAGCTTGCGGCAGATCAATTCCTTTTCGGCATTCGTAGGGGCAAGGTCACGGGCCTGCTCCAGTGCCTGACGCGCGAAATTGAAATTTTTGGTTTGCGCGGCCAAGTCGGCGCGGGCCGCGTGCCACAGGTAGTAGTCACGTTCCAACCGATCGGATTCGATTTGCGATAGAGCCTTCGTCCCGGCATCGGGACCGTGATGATGGCCGATCGCAATCGCGCGATTCAAATCGTGAATCGGAGATGGAGCGAGGCGACACAACAAATCGTACGCTTGAACGATCCGATGCCAATTCGTTTCATCCAACGACTGCGCGTAGCAGTGTTCGGCGGCAATCAGTGCTTCGGCATGAAATCGCGAAATCGGACCTTGGCCCGTTGCCCGATCCAGCCAACGGTAACCCTCGGCCATCAACCGCCGATCCCATCGGCTGCGGTCTTGTTCCTTGAGCAACAGCATCACGCCGTTCGCATCGATTCGCGCATCCAGCCTGGCAGCGTGAAACAACAACAGCGCAAGCAGAGCGGACGATTCACCGCCTTGCGTCAGTGGATGTTCGGCCATCAACAACGCGAGCCGCACCGCTTCCTCACACAGCTCCTCACGAATCAAACGGTCGGGCAACGACGAACTGTAACCTTCGTTGAAAAGCAAATAGACAACCGAATGAACGTGCGGCAAACGATTGCGAATCGTCACCTCATCCAGATCCGATGGTTCAACACGCAGCTCGCGAAGGCGTTGTTTGGCTCGGGTCAGACGTTTGGCGACACTCATCTCAGTCGTAAGCAAAGACCGTGCAATTTCCCGATTTCCAAAACCACAAAGAGTCTTGAGTGCGAGGGCAAGTTGCGATTCAGCCGCGACCTCCGGATGACAACAAACGAAAATCATCCGCAGCAAATCGTCGTTCAGTCGTTCGTTTTCCGGCAATTTGAGATTGACGGTTTCGCGCGACGGAACATTTTCTGTAAGTGTTGCTTCGTCCAGCGACTCCTGACGTGATTCACGTCGCAACACATCCAGCATGTGATTCGACGCGACGCGATGCAGCCAGGCAGCCGGATTTTGCGGGATGCCTTGTCGCGACCATCCGCCCATCGCGCGAGACATGGCATACTGGATAGCGTCTTCCGCCAATTCCCAATTGCGAACACCGAAACGCCGTGTCAACGAAGCGACCAATTGGCCATACTCGTGTCGAAAAAAGTGGTCGACCAATTGATCGGACGTTGACGTAGGTGAAACGGAATCGGTGGAGGTTCCCGAATGTCGCGTTTCGTTCGGTTTCGGTGCGCTCATTTCGAGAGCTCACGTCTACAGCGAGTCCGAGTATCCGGCCAATTGCCGAACTTCGACATTGCCGCCGTGCGTCAGTACCGGACAACCTTTGGCCATTTCCGCTGCGTGATCAATCGAATCGGCTTCCACGATCGAGTAGCCGCCAACCAGTTCTTTGGCTTCGATAAACGGTCCATCGGTAACGGCAGAGTTACTGGTGATCACTTTGCCGACGGGCAGCAATGCGTCGCCGCCGTCGATGATCGCGGCACCGAGTTTCTGAAACCATTCACCCCATTTGGCCATTGCCTGCTACATTTCCTCGGGGCTGGGTTGTTGCTGTTCAGCCGCAACGCTGTTTCGATACACAAACATAAATTTTGCCATGATGTTTCTCCTGTTTTTAGTATTCATTTTCGCAGGTTCAACACCCGCTTCAACAGGACGACGAATGGCGTGGACCTTCAAGGACACGAAAAAAGAAAAAAACATCAACTTTTCAATCGCAACAAATGCGAGGCGAAGGTTTGTTGCCAAGTTGCAATAGATTTGCATTACCCAACGGATTCGGTGCCCACAGACGAGAGGTTCGAACGGCTGCTGGCGGTAATCTCGGCCGGTGTTTCCAACGGATCAAATCCAAATTTGTCTTCGACCTTTTCAGCCAGCGAACCCAGGCGAGCAATACAGCGACGCTGGAGATACTCAAGGTTGCTTTGCAGGTCATCGGCGACCTCGACCACCGCGGCCCGATCGGTTTTACGGGGCAACTCCGGAACGAGATAGTGCGCGAGCGAAACCTGTCCCAATCCGTGTTCAAAGGGATACATCAGGTGCGAGGTTTGAGTTTGTAACTCCGTCATCGAATGCACCAGGCGACCGAGTGAGGCATCGATGGAACGAAAGAGTTGTTCATCGATCTGCTCGCCGGCCAAGGTCAACAACAAACTGTTGACGCGTGTTTCGAAGGCCAAAGAATCCAGCGAGGCACGATGATCCACGAAGATCTTCCACACGTTCAAGATCAGTCGGATATCATCCAATGTTTTTGGCGGCTCATCCAGCGAGGCCAGCATTTTTTCGGATCGCAGGAACTCGAGTGAATCGAGCAGTCGTTCACCCATCATTTCGCGAAATGGTCGGAGTTGTCCCTTGATCGCATCGTCGCGAGCGCGAAGTTGACTAAACTTGACCGTCGCTTTTTGCAATGTCCTGGCGTCTTGCAACTGTTCAATGTTGGAGACATCGAATCCTGCCTCGATCAAACGGCGTGCAACTGTTGTGGCCACAAGATCTTCCTGAACCTGTTCCTCTTGTTTGCGGATTTTTGCAAACGTCCGGACATTGGCAAGGAGCTTGCGGCGTCGTTCCTCTGTCGACGTTCGATATTCGTTCCCATCGACCGCTTGGCCCAGACGTGGGCGAGGCAGAATGAAGGTGTCGTAGCCGCTGAATTGTTCGAGTACAAAACGGAGGGCAGCCATACCCTCGGTTCGGTTCACGCTACGGCGTTCGAGCAGCTCATCGGTGTTCTTGATTTCCGCAGCGTTGAATTCAGCGCCGAAAATTTCGCGGTAGGTTTGTTTTGTAACCATGCGGCACAAACCGTTGATGTCCGAGAAGAGAATTGTGCTAGGTGCCTCGATTCGGAAAGTGCCATCGGTGTTTTCGCGTGCGACGTTTTCAATTCGATCTCGATCCGAGGGATGGCTGTCGGCCCAGTTGGTTTTGACGGTTAGAAGGTGTTCCTCAAGTTCGCGAAATTTGGCCTCATCAATATTCTTTTCATTGTCAACGAGCAATGCTGGTAGGTTGTCAGGCAGTTGTTTGGTCCGCCGGTAGTGGCTTAAATCATTGATCGTTTTCTGTTGTGAAAGTTCGAGCATTCGCATCCGTCGAGAGGTCTTGGCAAAATTTTTAGTACCGGCAAGCCTCGCTTCGTGGCGATCAGCATCGAACTCCATCTGTTGCATCAGTTTCGAGACAAAGAAATGCCCGATGTAAACAAGGATGATCAGGAATAGTTTGGCAAAAAACACAGGCGTTTTGATTGCGAACGCCAGCACTGAAAACAAGCCGCCTTGCTCGGCCATTTTGCTTACCTTCTCATCGATCACGTCGCGACCAAATGCGGCCTGAGAGAACCAGATATCCAGCGAACGAACGAGATAGGTCAAACGCATTCCTGAGTCCTGCGTGAAATGACCAAATTCGTGAGCGATGACACCAGCAAATTGACGTGTGTCGAGGGCCAATACCAGCGGCAAGCCGATGATCAGCCGCATTCGGTTATCCAGCGCTCCGCTGACAAACGACGCACCAGCATTGACGTGTGGGTTGACGGCGATGCGAACCGGCGGTGGGGCGCCTACTGCTTTACAAACTCGTTCCACGAACTGAAACAGTATTGGTTCCTGGTCTGGATAGAGTTCGATCTCTTCGAATTCATCTTGTGATTCGAAAAACAAAGGCTTCAACATCGCCAATAAAACACTGAGTAGTGCGATTCCTATGACGCAAGAAAATGCCAATGAAATGGCAAAACCAAGCCCAATGTTGAAACTGGCAATCACCATCACAATCAAGTTGAGCAAGGTCCAAAAAACCACGACCAACGCAAAAATATAGGCGAGGAACATCATCGTCAGGACCAGCGACGCACCGACGACGCCCATCTTGTAGGCGCCTGAGCGTTCGACTGGATCAATTGGATTCAACAGTGCCTGAAAGATCTTCTGGACCTGTTGCTTTTTCTCGTTTGGTGACATGTCGGATGCCGGCATCGTTGAATCTGTCCTCACTATTCATCCCAAATGAGACGAATTCCTTCCAGGTTTGAGATTCGATTGACGGCAAAGCCAACGATTCGACTACCGTCGCTGAGGACTTCGGCGTCAAAGTGGCCTCGTTTGCCGATCCATTTCCCATCGTACGAGTCGCCAGGAACAAGGTTCTTCCCATCGAGTTTCATAAACACGCACTGCACCCCAATCACCTCATCACCTTGAAATGAAAGTCGTAAACCACCGAGTGCATAGCCCTCTTTCGCCATTTCCAATCCGCGATTGTCTCCCTCAAAAATTGGCCATAGGGGGCCGATATTCTGTTGGCGGCCTGCGGCACTGGTTAGGTCGATTCCCAATACAGTCAAATTGTCGGGCAGGACATAATAGCTCGGCATACTGGCGTCTTTACCGATCCATTCTGAAAGGCGATGTTCGGCGATATAGCTCTTCGGAATCACTTGATGGGATTGAAAAAATTGCCGAGTAGAACGTGCCTGTAATTCCATAGCCATCGCCACCGAAAACCGTGGGGGAATCGCGATACTGTTGGCGTTGTCCGTATCGGAATCCGTGTCGGTCTCGGGTTCCTCGTCATTTGAGCCGAAGCCGGAATTTCGTGCTGTACCAAATGGATTAAAGCCGGAAGGTGCGGTGCGATCCGGTGGTCGCGCGGTTTTCTTTTGCTTGGGCAACGGGTCCAACGGTAGTGGTGTATCGCCCAGTGGGCGGAAGGTCGGGTTAGGTTTGGGATCGCTATTCGCGAAATTGTTTGCAGGTTTGGTTTCCTCTCGTTTCGGTGGCGTCATGACCGTCGGGCGAAAAGTAGGATTTCTTTGCGGTTGATTGTTGGCAAAGTCGTTTGCCGGTTTTGCAGCTTCCTGAGTTGTCGTTCTGTTTGGAGTCGGATCAAAGGGCGGCCGATTCCAATCGAAGTTCCGTTGGGTTGGAAAGTTCGACGAAGTGTTTCGCGAATGTGAAGACCAATAGCCGTTGAAGAACAGATAACCAGTTAGGCCTGCCAAGCCTAGAAACCCAATCGCAGGCAAGCCGCCTACCAGTAACGCAGCGCCGATTCTCTTGCGTAGTCCAACTGCTGACATAATCGAACCGAGGCCGCCAATGCCAACGCCGATTCCAACGCCCACAGGCGACAGCAATTGGATCGATGTTAACCGCAATCCCAGGATCGCCAATCCGCCCAACATCAAACCAAATGCCATCATGGCGATCCCGCGAAATACCCATCTCGATGCGCCGACATCAATACTGTCAGACCCGTGCAATCGATTGTATTCCTGCGTATAACGATCCCGCTCCTGATAGCTGTCACGATCATTACGTTCAGACATCTGGTTTGCGAGTCGTTCGTACGGAGAAAGCTGCGCGTCAGCATGTGCTTGATCGTCGTATCGTTTGGGTGTCGAAATACTTGCTGCCACAGTGGCGGAGGAACGATTGGCTTGACTCGGCTGCGGCGTCGACATCTGGCTTACCACCGTGCTGCTGGTCGATGCCGATTTAGTGTGGTCAGAGGCCTGCGACTTTTTCGGCTTCACCACGTCGTCAGGCAGCCGAATATCATCTACTTTGATCGTAAATTTGGTGTCGCATTTTTTACACCGAGTCGCCTTGCCAATCATGTCAGGTGAGACTTTATAAGCCTTGTTGCATTGTGGGCAATGTGCTCGAGATGATGCCATGACTTTTTACTTTCCCAGCAGTTGGTTTAGGGGGCCGAACCGCAAATCAAGTGGACGTGAACGGAACCTCCGCCCACTATTATGATCTCAATTGAAATCATTAAACAGAACAATCGGCGAAAACCACCTGAGTCCGATTCTGAAATGCCAAGTTGGTGATTTATGTTACCAGCCCTTTCGTTACCAACATGAAAACGTCTTCCAGCGTCGGCTCTTTTTCGGCAAAGCTGCTGACGCCCACGTTCTGATCAATGAGTTGTTTGAGAAGCCCTTCCGAGTCGTGATCTGGGCTACTGAACTCAATGGTCACGCGATTCCCGTCGACTTGAACATCCCGGACTTCCGGATTACTACGAATGATAGTCAGGCCCAAATCCAGATTTCTAGTTAGTCGGGCCAGGACTACCATGTTCCCACGAATTTGTCGATAAACTTTGTCGATCGGTCCACTCATTAATAATTGTCCGCGCTCGATGATGCCAACCGAGGTGCAGCAGTCGGCGAGCTCCGTCAGGATGTGACTTGAGATCAAGATCGTTTTGCCCATTCGTCGAAGTTCTTTCAGCAGTGCCTTGACTTCGATTCGAGCGCGTGGATCGAGACCACTGGCCGGTTCGTCCAGAATCAAAACCGGTGGATCGTGAACAAGCGTTTTCGCAAGGCACAGGCGTTGCTTCATACCACGTGAGAGACCATTGACATAATCAGAACGCTTGTGTGTCAGGTCCAATAATTCGAGGACATCCGGAATGATTTGTTTCCGTTGGGTTCGCGAAAGTTGATAGGCGACGGCAAAGAAGTCCAGAAACTCCCAAACCTTCATTCCATCGTAGACGCCAAAATCGTCTGGCATGTAACCAATGCTTCGGCGAACTTCCATCGGTTGTTCAGTCACACTGAAGCCGTTGACGCGCGCGTCGCCACGGCTGGCACGCAACAGTGTCGCAAGAAAGCGAATCGTCGTGCTTTTCCCGGCGCCGTTCGGACCGATGAAACCGAACATTTCACCTTCGCCAATTTTCAGGCTCAAGTCTTGAACGGCGGTGAAATCACCGTAGTCTTTGCCAAAATGTTCGATTTCAACCATCAGGGTTTGCCTCGTTGTTCAACAGCATTTGGTGTTCGTCGAAGTACCTTTGCAGAATTTGCGATCACTGGTCTTCGTTGCTTGCGTCCGTCGTTTCGCCGGAGGTTTCCGTTTCCATGTCATCCAACTTCAAATTGCCCGTATCAATTGATTCTTCCAGTCGTCGTTGGAGGTTCGAGTCACTGATCCAATCCAGTAATACACTATTATCCGGCTTAGCTTCAGGAAATTCAGGGTACTGGAGGTGAACGACGATCAACGTCCCGGTCTGGTCTTGGGTGACGGCAGGCGTCAGTTCAACTCCATCAATCTGTTGATTTGTTCTCGCAATCAGCCGTGCGGAACCTGGTGCAAGTTCCAATTGATCCTTGACCACGCCAAAAAGTTCGCCGATTCCCAGGCTTGAGCTGTCTCGTTTTACGACCTCAACATAGGCGTTAATTAGTTCGTTAAATGAAATTTCCTGTGCCTCGAATGGGACCGCCGCATTTCGCACCGAGGAATTGGCAACCAGATACTCTTTAATCTCCTCTTGGTTTTCACGGAACTCATCAACTTGAAAAATCGGTCCCACCTTTTTGATCAAGGCGTTTCCAAAATTCTCCTGCCAAATTCGAGTGCAAAAGGCTTCCGGGCCTTCGAACTCCGTCACTCCAGTCCAGTATGAATACAATTCCGCTTCGGAACTGGTTCGCCAATCAAGTTGTGAAGACGAATGGGGATCCATGTTGCCGATTTTGGCAACTTGCAGGCTTCCGTCTTGTTGCCTTCGAATCACCGCCGCGTTGATCAACTCCAGATTTGATTGATTGTCCAAAATGGAATTGTCGGCAAGCGAGATTGCACCACCAACGTCGCTGATCGATTCACGGTGCACCAAGCCTGTGGAGTTGGATGACACCAGAAAATTTGAAAGGCTAGACTTGTCAACTTGACGCTCAAACGTGACGTTCAACATGGCCCCCTTGGCTTCACTAGACCCACCAAAGGGAGCGAATACCGTCTGGTTTCCTTGAGCCGTCATTTGATAGTGCGTCGACAGCGATGAGTAAAGTGCGGAGTATTCGGTCAGGTGTCCACGCGAAAAGCCGCCTTGCAACTCCAAAACACCGATTTGCGCACGACTTCGAACGAATCCGATGTCCAAGTCCGCCAATTTCACCAGCGCAATCGCAGCGGCAATTGAAATGATGGGCATTGCTGCCCAGGCAAATTCAACGCGACCAGCAAGGCGAAAAATCAACCAATTGACCGGTACGAGAATTAACAAATAAACACCGAGCATTTTCAAAACAAATGCAGGCTTGGGCGGGCGAATACCAGCACTGCGAATGATGTTCAAATGCGCCGCTTGGGCGATACCATGCTCATCATTCCAGGTTGCAACACCCCCTGCTGGATCACTTCCAAATCCGGAGTAATGTCGAGAGTATTTGACCGTTTCGGGTGATGATGCTTCTACCTTGGAATCTTCTTGAAAATCAGTAGAACTTATAATATTTGAGCCGCTCAAGATGGTTGAAAATCGATTCCCCAAGTGTCTCGATCGGCCCAGGTCGCGTGACAGGTAACGCAACGAAGAACCAAGAACTGGATTGAACTCGGCACCAAGTGTTGTGTCGCTCCAAGCAAAATAGACTTGGTCCCAATCGTCCCGCTTCAAATTTCTTTGCGGCCGACGCATCAGAACATTATGGAAAAACGAACTGATGCAGCCCCATTTTTTAAGTCGCAGATCGTTGAGTGTAAATGCCGTGACGACGATTCGCCCTCGTCCAATCATGCGTTCTGCAACCAGTTCGCCGGTCCCAGGGAAAAAGTATCCGTCTGCGGTTGGTTCAAGTCGCGCGCCCAGAATCGGCGAGCTTTCCGGAATACGCAATTCCCATTTGCGCTCCTTTGCTCGCAAGATAGGTGTTGACCAATTCTCATTTAATTCGTCGAAGTCGTGACCTGAAAGGTTGACTGATTCCGTGGAGCGTGCCGGCAAATAGGGAGCAAGGAAACTATTCTGTAACCTGTCGAGCGAACCAGGGCCGCTGATGATCAACTGCCCACCGAAATGTAACCAGTCAATCATCGCCAATTGTTGATCTGGTGAAAGTTGGTCTGGGTCCAAGTCGTCCCATAGCATATAGGCAATCGTTGTCCATGCGAGACTGGTTCCGGCCAGTGGCAACGGCAAATCGGGCGTTGGATACACAATATGGTAATGGGCGGGGATTACCTGTCCCGCAAATGTCGGCATCTCGATGCAGTCCAACACTCGCAAATACTTGTAGGACTCGGGTTGGTCGACCAACGCGATAAAATGGTATTGATAGGGTTTCAGGGATACGACTGGTTGCACTGAATCAATAATCGGCAAACCGGTCGTGCCATTGATCGTGAAACGGGCGGACACTGTCGGCGCCGGCGATTGCCGATACGGCAGCATGACCAATGTTTCGAAGAGTTTTTCCTGGCCCTTGGGCAATGAAGCAGGGCGAGATGATTGAACTCCAAATCGTGTACCTGGAACGCGTTCGACGTTGCCAGAACTTCCGGAGCCACTGACAATCAACTCTCCGGACGCGTCGGCATTGTTGGCAATTCCTCGGAAGGCACCGGTGACCCAATGCCCGGGTTTGATCCGGTTTCGCGTGGCTTCATCGGCAAACTCGCCTGGATATAGAACGGCCGATTTCGCCTCATAGTCTTGCTTGGGTTTTTTGTCTTTGTCGGATTTCGTATCGTCTTCCGATACAGAAGATTGATCTTGAGACGAGTCGTTGGTAACGCAACCACCACAACCGGGTGTAATCACGACAATACAGGCCAACACACACCAGATCCAAAACGAAATCGGTGACGTTTGTGAATCAGCGCGACGTTTTGCATTTGTCATGATTGTGGTTCCGAAGCGAAATGAAGGCGGTTAGGTCGGCGCTCAATACATCATTTCAGTTGACTTCGCGCTGGAGTTCGCCGGCGATTAGCGTGTTGTTGAGCAGCATGGTCACCGTCAACGGTCCGACGCCTCCGGGTACAGGCGTGATGGCGCCGGCAACCTGTCGAGATGATTCAAAATCGACGTCGCCTGTCAAACGATCTCCGACCCGATTGATGCCGACATCAATCACCGTTGCACCAGGCTTGATCATTTCGGCAGTCACAAAATCGGGTTGTCCAATGGCTGCAACCAGGATGTCGGCGTCGCGTGTGACGTCGGCGAGGTCGGGGGTTCGGCTGTGGCAAAGGGTGACGGTTGCGTTCGCCCAATCGGGACCGACCGGGCTGTCTTTTTGAATCAACATCGACGCAAGTGGTTTTCCCACAATGTCACTGCGACCAATCACACAGACTTTTTTGCCAGCCGTTTTAATCTGAGAGCGATACAGAATCTGGATCACTCCGTACGGCGTACAAGGTAGGAAACGAGGACGCCCTTGGGACAATAGCCCGACGTTATACGGATGAAATGCATCGACGTCTTTCTTCCAGTCGATTGCGTCCAAAACGCGTTGCCCATCAATCTGTTTAGGCACTGGCAATTGCACCAGGATCCCGGAAGTGTTCGGGTCATCGTTCAGCCTGCCCACCAGATCGAGTAGCTGGTCGGTGGATGTCGTAGCGGGAAGGCGATGCAAGACACTGTCCATTCCCACTCGTTCACACGCGCGTTCTTTATTTCGAACGTATACCTGACTCGCGGGATCTTCGCCTACCAACACGGCTGCGAGACAAGGTTTTGTGCCATGTTTGTTTACGAATTCAGAAACGTGCTGTTTGATTTCATTTTGAATCGCAAGCGAAATTGCTTTGCCGTCCAGGATTTGTGCAGTGGTCGAACTAGATTCGGGCACGAAAATTCTCCAATGTTTCGATCAAATTACGAACTTGATTTTGGGTTTGACGCCAAGCGAAATGGAAACGCGTTCCGAAACGCCCATCATCGGCCTAGCGAATGCATGTTTGTGCCCCCGTGAGCTGGTCGTGAGGGGGTGTAAATGACCATCGCATTCTACACCGACAGGCGACATGTTACGATTGGATCAATCCCAAACTCTTGAAAACGAATCATGATTTTCAGCTGGTTTCGAAATCGACGTCGTAAACGATTGCTTGCCTCTCCGATTCCAATCGATTGGCCGCAGATCATGGCGTCTGCAGTCCGGTACTTTTCGCTTTGGCCAGACGAGATTCAAAGCCGCTTTCGCGATGCGGTTCGGATAATCATTCACGAAACGAATTGGGAGGGCTGTGACGGCCTGAAGGTTACCGAAGAAATGAAAGTCGTGATTGCCTCTCAGGCAGCCATGATGCTGGTGGGAACGGAAGACTATTTTTTCGAAGGCGTTCAGACATTCTTGGTTTACCCGGCTTCGTTCAAACGAAAAACCAGTGACGGCCTGGTGGTCAGCGAAACACCACGCATCGGAGAGGCTTGGCATCGCGGTCCAATCGTATTGTCTTGGCAGGACATTCATTGGATCACACCCGGGCGGAATGTTGTGGTCCATGAATTGGCACATCACTTGGATGGTCTTGACGGAGAGATTGGCGGGACGCCAAGACTCGAGGGGCATGCCCGGCCGTCGCGATGGGCGGCAGTGAGCGAAATGGAATTAGCTCGATTGCGTCGCGATCTGAACGATGGCTTTCAAACCTTTTTTGATCCTTACGCAGCAACGAGTCTCGTTGAATTTTTTGCAGTGAGCAGCGAAGCATTTTTTGAAGCGCCACGACCGTTCAAGGTTCAACACTCGGATTGGTTTGAGTGCTTGAGCGATTTCTATCAAGTTGATCCGACGCGGTGGTCCAGTTGATACCAGCCCGCAGC
The DNA here is from genome assembly GCA_041399045.1 of Pirellulaceae bacterium. Classification (GTDB taxonomy): domain Bacteria; phylum Planctomycetota; class Planctomycetia; order Pirellulales; family Pirellulaceae; genus BJ22. The sequence continues at coordinate 71,838 of JAWKTO010000009.1, forward strand.
GCCAGCAAGTGAGTGCTCGTGCCCATCCGCTACATGCCCGCAGCGTCAGCAGGTGAGTGCCATTACCGACACAATCGCTGGCGAGAGAGCTTGTAGCGTGGGGCACTCTTGCCCGCGTAGCGAGTGATCCACTGTATTAATCAACGCGCGAACACCCACTCGCTTGCGCTTCGTGCTTGTAATGGTTTCCCGCGACAAGCCCGCAGCGCCAGCAAGTGAGCCTTTATACGAGCCCGCCGCGCCCGCAAGTGAGTGTTTATTGCGTTCCTTTTGCCAACCCGCCGCGACAACACGTGAGTGCCATTGTCTGCGTAGACGTAATGGAGCGTTGCGCAACGTCTGCTCTTGCCCGTGTTCATGGCGGAGTGATCGGTTGATGCAACGTACGAATGCACACTCACTTGCACTTCGTGCTCGTATTTCCGGCCGATATTGGTGTCACAACGAAATGGCGTCAACAACTCGCGTCTAGTCGATCAGTTCTGTACTCCAGTACGCGTCACTGATGAACTTCTGCCAACTGTCGATGCGCGTTGAGTAGCGCCAATAGCCGGGGTTCCAGGTTGGTTGTACTGGTTTCTTGCGCAGCGCCATGTTCGCCTGTTCGGGCGTACGGTCGGCCTTGCGATGATTGCAGTTCACACAAGCCAGAACGCAGTTCGACCAGGACGATACGCCGCCCAGTGCGCGGGGAACCACGTGATCGATCGTCAAGTCGTCAGGCTCCGGACGCTTGCCACAATACTGGCAGGCATAGTGGTCACGCTTGAACAGATTACGTCGATTGAACGCGACGTTCGCCGAAGGCAAGCGATCGAATCGTTGCAACGTGATCACTTCGGGAACACGGAACTTGGCCGATACCGCTTGGATGAAAGGTTCATCGGGACCGGGCTCCAATCGAGACCAGTCGTCCCAGTCGTATTGTTGATAGTCGTGTGGGTCAACAATCCGAGCGCTCGAGTTCCAGACCAAGGTGATCGCTCGAGATACCGTGGAAATATTTACAGGCTGCCAGTTCCGGTTTAGCACCAGAGTGGGTCGCCGCAACGTTGCCGAGATCAAGACAATTGCTCCTTTCTCCTGGCTTCGCGCTTCGTGGCCGAAGCTCAAAGCCCAGCACAGCGTGTCGTCTAAAGTATGAACCATGCTACAGATGGTGACAACGTGAGTCTGACGCTGATTGATCAAATTATTTGTTTATTCGCAGGATCTTCACACTTCGAACGGTGAAACCCAGGTCACTTGACACCTGAACGACAACGGTTCGGTCGTGAATTAGAGACGAAGTGCGTTCGTAGTACCGCGTTCAGGCGGAATCCGTTTTCGCACTTGATCTGGCATCAAACGTTGGCCAAAGTCGAACCTGCCGACTTCTAATACTGGGTTAGACGAACGCCAAATGATCAGGTTCACGAAATCCATGGTTGGAAACACGGCGATCTTCCAATCCGTGAACTTCGTTTGAAGTACCGCCTTTGCGCAGAGAAAAGAAATAGCTATTTGTCAGCTCAGTCCAAGTTAAGTTTTCGGTCGAGCCGACGATCGATTTGTGCTCAAAACCTGCCCCAGTGATCAGGCGGAAATCATTCGCGTCGGGCATCTGCGGCAACGCCAATTGCGAACGTTGCAAATTGGCTTTGATTGCCAAGGATTGAGGATTGGGAATATGCCGCCTAAAGGCGGTACTACAAACGAGAGTGTTCCGGTCTCAGCATCATCGATGAAGCAAATATCGAGTAGTCAAATCTGTTGTGTTAAGCGTTTCGACCTGCAAGCAGACACTACTGAACCAACCGATCTGCTAGCAAATCACCTCCGTTTGGCAGCTTTTTTACCGGGTGATGGGACTAATGAGCAAACTTCAGTCGCTTGCCCAGTCGATACAACCGTTAAAGCTTTACAGGTGTGAAACCATCCAATTACCGGTATTTCGAAGAACTGGCGTGCGGTCCCCCCGATTCAAATCGCCCCTCCCAATCATTGGGAGTTCATCAAAAACGACAATGTTTCGAATTGTCGTGTTTGGGATGATCTGCGCGTTGACCATCAGTCTTGGGTGCACAAGAAGCCAGTTTCGCCAGGCTGCCGATCGAGACGCGTATTTTCTACTGGGGACGCGGAAGATGGATCCGCGTTGGGATATCCCTGCTCGAAACGTCGAAGCTAATCCGCAGTCTCGCTTCGCCGATGCCAACTGCCCGGACTGTGGCGCACTTCCAAGCGACGACCCATTCGCCGAACAATACATGCATCGCCCCGACTGCAAGGAAGTGAATCATTACGATTGTTTCCCGCGCGACGAATCCGTAGAGCAAGCCAGCTATCTTGAATACCTGCCACGCGATGAATCGGGATTGGTCTCAATCACACCCGAGTCGGCGATTGATCTGTCGCTACTGCACAATCGCGACTACCAATCGCGGTTCGAACAGATTTACCTTTCGGCACTTTCGCTATCCGGCAACCGCTTTGAATTCGACACACAGTGGACCGGCGGCCTAGGCAACAACTACGATGCGACCGGCCAGGCACCGAATGACTCCCGCCTGCTCGCGCTTTCCGATCGTTTGGGACTGCAGCGCAATCTAGCGTGGGGCGGGCAGTTCGCAACGAATCTGGCCAACAGCATGTCGTGGCAGTTCAGCGATAGCCAGGCAAATTTCGCAGAAGGCAACGTCGTCGCCGCGCTGACATTGCCGTTGTTGCGCGGCGCGGCACGATACGTTCGACTCGAAGGGCTGATACAGGCCGAACGCGATCTGCTGTACCAGGTTCGTGACTTTGCTCGTTTTCGTCGACAGTTTTATCTGGACATCGTCAGCAATTACTACGGCCTGCTCCGACAACTTCAATCCATTCGCAACACGCGTGTGAACCTAGAGTCACTTCAGCTCAATTTGCTGGAACATCAAGAATTGCTGGCTCGTGAAATGGTGTCGCAGATCCAAGTCGACCAGGTGTTTCAAGACTATCAAAACGGGCGGCTCGGCCTGTTGTCATCAGAGCAGTCGCTTGCTGACTCGCTCGATCAATTCAAGTTTCTGTTGGGATTGCCGACTTGGGTTCAAGTGGATCTCGACGAAAGCTTGCTCAAGCCATTTGACTTCAATTCCCCCGAGCTGATCGAACTGCAATCGACAACACAGGATCTGTATCTGGAGTTGTTGGCGTTTCTGCCGCCAAACACGCCAAGTGATGCCCAGTACGATGCCTTAGTTCGGCGTTATCTGAATCTGCATCAACAAGTGCCCAAGATGTTGCCCACGATTTTGGATGAGTTGGACGCCTGGCAACAACGATTGGATGCGTTCGATGAGGCCGCCGCAGATCCGGACGATCAACTCGACATGATTCAGCAACGGCAGATTGCGAAACAACTGGCTCAGCGACTCGCGGACTTGAAAACGGAAATCGAAAAATCGCCGCTCGATCGCGCGGCTTTTGATGTGGACTTGCGTGAAACGATTGATGTCGAGTCCAAGCTGCTGCCGGGCGAGGAAACGACCATCAACGAAAATGAAATGCGCTGGTCGCATCTGACGTCGCAGGTGGGACGCCGTTTGCGTGAACAACTGAGTGAGTTGTACGTCGCGCAGATTCAGATTCGAATTTTCTCCATTGAACTTCCCACCGTCGAACTACCCCAAGAAGTGGCGATTCAGTTCGCGCGAGAAAACCGACTGGATCTGATGAACCAACGCGCGAGGACCGTTGACGCGTTTCGCAAGGTTGAGGTTGCCGCAAATGCACTCAAATCACAGCTTGACGTGACCGCAGGGGCAACGATTGCGACCGACCCGACCAAGGCCAACATCGTGGGCTTTGATTCGTCAGCCAATTCGTATCGGGTCGGCGTCAATCTCGACGGACCGTTGAATCGTTTCAACGAACGCAACTCCTATCGCGCATCACAGATTGCGTTTCAAAATGCGAGGCGAGATTTCATGGCTGCAGAAGATTCGATTACGAATCGGATTCGATCAGATCTGCGCGACTTGCGAATTCAACGTTTGAATTTCCAGATCGCAAGGCAACAGGTGATCGCGGCCACGCGGCAGGTCGACGAAGCTCAATTCAATTTGCGAACGGCCGCCCAATCCAGTACGAATCTGACTCGTGACCTGTTGCAAGCCTTGCAGGGATTGCTCTCTTCCAAAAACAACTTGATCGGCAGTTGGATCAGTTACAAGACCGCGCGAATCGCGTTGTTTGTTGACCTCGAGTTGCTATACCTGGATGATCAAGGCAAATGGGTAAACGAAGATCTCGACCTGGATTCACTGCCGCAACTGACGATGGGATCAGACGAGATCAACGAGTTGGCCCAGGCGTACGCATTAATTCGCAGCCCGCTGTTCCAGTTGGAATCCGAGGGGTTGCCTGTAGACTCACTCAACGACGAGAATGCGACACCGCCAGTTTCCGATGAGAACCCCGAAGTCGATCGTGAGCCTGAGCCGATTCCCCTGGAGTCTCCCGATCAACCCGAGGAGATTGAGCCGACGGTCATTCCTGCTTCCTATTCCGCGCCGATCGACAACCCCCTTCGGTCGGGATCACGCTAGTCACTTGTCAAATTCTTTCGCCCTGCGAACTTTGTTTGCTGTCGAACGGTCGCGCAACACAAAATTCTTTGGGAAACTCTGGCGGGTTTCTTTAGCCCGTTCAGCTAAATCGTTTACGCGGTTCCGATCACGGAAACGCGATTGGCAATGATGGCGTTTGTCGGCAATCGCACGAATTTGGCGCAAAAAACAAACGGGACGCCAGAGATTGTTTACCGTATAGCCAATGACTCAACTAAAATGAAAACGGGCCTTCCTCGCACAGTTTAGGCAACAGAGTGACTGGCAATTCTTCGAATTCGAACCATCGGCAACGAATGCGCAAATCGCATTGCTGTCAACACACCAGCCGCAAGGGAAAGATTGTTGGCCGAGTCGTCGTTGGCCTTTTGGTCGTTGCCGCTGCAGCGGGAGTCTACTTTTTAGCCCCGCGTTTGTTTGGGAACTCAGGCAAGAACAGCGACGAGTCGTTGACCTACACCGTGCAACGGCGAAGTATTTTTGATTCCGTTGTGGAACGCGGCACGATCGAAAGTCAGAACACCGTCAATGGTCGCTGTGAATTGCCCGGATGGGAAAACAAGATCATCTTCATTGTTCCGGAGGGAACCACGGTTCAGGAAGGTGACATGGTCGTTCGATTCGACAGTGCGGAAATCGATCGAATGATTCAGGAAAAGAAAAGCCGCTTGATCGAGACCGAGGGCAAACTAGAACAGGCCAAGCAGGATCTCGAAGTCCAGAAAAACAAAAACGAAAGCGACATCGCTGCGGCCGAACTCGATTTACAACTCGCAGAACTGGATTTGGATAAATACGTTAACGGCGATTACCTCGCCAGTAAAGCTGACATGGAACGCAACATGTCTGAAGGCGATGCGGAGCTTAAAAAAGTTTCGGATGAGTTGGCCAACATGCGAACACTAGTGCGCAAGGGCTTTCGGTCCCCCGAACAGTTGCGCGAGCTGGAGTTGCGCGTGCGCAGTGCCCAGTCGCGGGTCGATCGTGACAAGCAACAGTATCGCGTGTTAATCGACTTCGACCACAAGCGCAAGATTACCGAATACGAAGCCAAGGCCAAAGAGTCAGAGCGCAAGTTGGAGCGAGCGAAGACTACTGCTGAAGCCGAGTTACGCAAGGCCGAATCCGCCATTGCATCTGCGGAAAATGATGTGGAACTGGTTCAGGAGGAACTGGAGGAGTATGAAGAGTACAAATCGTTTTGTGAGATCAAGGCACCTCAAGCTGGTACCGTCGCGTATGCCAACAAGGAATGGTATGACCCCAACGAGCGAATTCGCGAAGGGGCAACGGTGCGACGTCAACAGGATATTTTTTACTTGCCCGACATGAGCAAGCTTCAGGTCAAAGTCAACGTTCATGAATCCGTCATCAACAAGATCAAGAACGATCTGAAATGTTCCATCCGCGTCGACGCCTATCCGGACACGCCGTTGGATGGCCATATCAATTTTGTGGCGTCACTGGCAACAAGTAGTTTTGGAACGTCCAAAAACTATGAAGTCATTGTGTTGATTGACCAGTTGCCTGAGGGAATCACCGTCAAGCCTGGGATGACGGCCGAAGTGGAAATGATGATTGGAGTCTACGACAACGTGTTGGCCGTTCCCGTTAGCGCTGTAACGGAACATTTTCAGCTGTCGTATTGCTACCGTAAAAACGTCACGGGTGCCGAGCGAATTGTCGTCGTGCCTGACCGAACAACGCATTCGTTTATTGAAATCAAGGAAGGTTTGCAGGATGGTGACGTTGTCTACCTGGATGCCTATCAACGCGGCTTGAGTGATTTCGCCGAGGCAGAAAGGGCTGCCAGTCAGGACGGCGGTCCGGCGCCAGGCAACCCAGAACCGACGCCGTCGCCTGATGAATAACCGTTGATGATTCGATTTTGACTGGATGTTTGCAACCAATGCTCTCATACACACGATTTTCAGCGATGGTGCATACGGCGATACGCAGCCTGCAGATGCATAAATTGCGATCGTTGCTGACGGTGTTGGGGCTTGTGTTCGGTGTCGCCAGCGTGATCGTGATGTTGGCCGTTGCCGAAGGCGCCAATCGAGAGACGCAGCGGCAAATTGAATCGCTGGGTGTCAAAAACGTTATCGTGCGCAGCGTAAAGCCCTCGAGCAGCAGTTCGAACCTCAATTTTGACAATTTTGAGAACAGCTATGGTTTGACTTACAACGATCTGCGTCGAATCGAAGACGCTATCCCAACAGCCGTTTCGGCGACGCCGCTCCGTGAGTTTACCAACAAGGCCCGGTTTACCGATGTGGAAGTGGATGCCCGCATCGTCGGTGTTTATCCCAATTACTTTATCACCAACGGGCTGGCAGTTTCGCGGGGAAGGGCCATCGAGAGTAATGATTTGCGTACGCACGCAAACGTTTGTGTGATTGGATACGACCTGGCTCGAAAGCTGTTTCGGCACCGCAATCCCATTGGCCGTTCGATCCAGGTTTCAAACGCCAATTTCTTTCGCGTGGTCGGGGTAACCGAGTTTCGAAATCCATCTGCCGGGATTGGCTCCAGCCTTTCAGCACAGGATTACAATCTGGACGTGTATATTCCGTTAACCACTGACCGAGCGCGACACGGTGATGTGATTTTGAAAATTGAACAAGGTTCGTTCAGCCAGACGCGTTTGGAGTTGAGTCAGATAACGGTTCAGGTCGACGATAGAAATTCTGTCAAGCAAACGGCGGCGGCACTGGAAGGCTTGATTGGAAAGTTCCATCCGAAACAGGATTACTCGATTACGATTCCGCTGGATCTCTTGGAGCAAGCTCAGGCCACGCAACGTATTTTTAATATCGTGCTGGGCGCGACCGCCGCGATCTCGTTGCTCGTCGGCGGAATTGGAATCATGAACATCATGTTGGCCAGTGTCAGCGAACGCACTCAAGAGATTGGGATACGGCGGGCCTTGGGCGCGCGTCAGGCGGATATCGTTTTACAGTTCCTGATTGAGACGGCGACGCTATCGGTAATCGGGACCGCTATTGGCGTGGCGATTGGGTTGCTCACTCCTCGTTTCGTTACGTGGATCTCTGGAATGGAAACGCAAATTACGGCCTGGTCGATTGTGGTGGCCGCTGCTGTCTCATTGACGGTGGGAATTGTTTTTGGGCTATACCCGGCCAGACGCGCGGCGAGACTGGACCCGATCGAAGCCCTGCGTCGAGTTTGAGCAACGCATCTTTCCCAATATGCTAGAAATTTGTGAATGGCGCTGACCATAATGATCGGACGTGTTTGGTTCGGCATGCACAGCATGCCCGACACACGAAATCGTCGGAGGGAACGATGAAACGATTATTGAAAGTCACAGGTGTTGTTTTTTTGACGATGTTTTTCGGCCAGGCAACGATGGTTTGGTCGCAGGATGCACCGTTTCAGGAATTCATGATTTCCACGTTGTCTCAAAAACAGGTTGTTGACGATTTGCAGCTGGTTGATGACCAAGCAAAGACAATTCAAATCGCTTCGGGCGAGTACATGCAATTCCGCGAAGAGTTGATTCGCGAATTCAAAAATTTCTCGCAAGATAACTCAGCGGAAGCAATCGAGGCTCGTCGCGAGGAGCTGCAAGGGATACTGGACGAACGAAAACGTGAGGTCAACGCGCAATTGAAAGAAACGTTGTTGCCACATCAATTGAAACGATTAACGCAACTGACGACCCGCTTGGTCATGCAGGAAACGGCAAAGAATACCAAGGTGGCAACTGGATTGCTTACGCATCCCGTTCGTGACTATCTGGAAATTGACGATGAGCAGGCAGCGGAAATTGAGAACGAAGCGAAACGGATTCGAAAAGAGTTGGAAGAAAAAATCGCAAAGTTGACGATTGACGCGCAAAAGGAATTGCTCGAAACGCTGACGCCCGAGCAGCGCAAACAGTATGAAGAGATGGTCGGCGAGCCCTTGGAGTCCAAATAATTTGCTTGGAGTCCAGTCATGAACTACTTACCGGAGCCTCGTTGCTCGCTTCCAAAATTGTTGCGACGTGTTCTCCCGACAACTGAAATGGGCAAATGACTTGATCGACTCCGATCTTTGCCATACGGCTGGCGACCTGAGGATCGTTTGCTCGGGCGATGACGGTGATGTACGGCGCGATTTCTTTGACGCTCATAGCGATGAGCAGGTTGTCGAAATCGTTGTCGACAGCTGCGACAACACTTTTGCAAGAAATCAAATTGGCGTCACCCAGAGCAAACTCGTCTCTTGGCTCGGCTTCGATAACAATGGCCTCGGGAAACCGATGGCGAACATCATTCGCCTTTTCATGGTCGGGTTCAATCAGAACAAAAGACTGGCCAGCTCCCGCCAGTCGAAGCATGATCGTCTCGGTCATAATCGAGGCACCCACCAAAATCGTATGGCCCTTGAGTTTTGACGCCATTTTTCGCATCCTTTGTGAAAGCAGTGTTCCAGAGATTTCTCTAGTGACCAGCACGGTCGTAATGCTTGCCGTCCAAAACGACATGCCAATGATCGAAAAGAAAATCAAAATGCTGGTGAAAATTCGCCCGCCACTTGAGAGCTCTCTGACCTCCGAAAAGCCGACAGTCGCCATCGTAATGATCGTCATGTAGGCGCCTTCGAGCAGCGACCAGCCTTCGAGTAGCACGTAGCCGGAAGTGCCAATCAAAAAGATGGCTGCGATCATGGCGAAACAAGCTACCACCTGCCGCAAAAGCTGTTTCGTTTTGAGGTCGATGGGGCGACGATTCAAAAGTTGCACTTAAGCGCCTCGTAGTGTTCGATCGCTTCGGATTCCAATTCCAGAAACTCTTCGATGCCTGCAATGACACTGTTTTGTTCATCACCCAGCCAAATTTTGGACAGGCAATTTGCGATGGTCAGGACGTCAGCGAGACCATACGGTTTTGCCGCTGCGGTATGGTGATCAGCAATGGCCATCGAAACATCAGGGGGAAGTGCCATTTTGGAGATGTACTGCGCACCGATTTTGGCATGGTTGGTGCCAAACCGTTTTTCTTCTTCCAAAAGGGGGTCGGCGTTACTTTGCCGCTCCCAACATTTTTCGACGTAGGGAGCATGAGCATGATCGAGGAAAGGGAGTTTGCCGAGGTCATGCAGTAGTCCACACAAGAACGCAGTGCTGGTATCCATCCCGCCAACTTGCGCAGCGATCAGGCGGCTGGTGACGGCCGTGGCCAACGAATGTTCCTGAAGCCGCCTTCGGTACTCGCAGATATCTTTTTTGCCAAAGACCTCTTTGGTGGAAAGAGTAATTGCCAGATTGGAGAGCGTTCTCAATCCAAGCAGGATTGCAGCGCGAGGGATTGCCGAAATACGACGCGAATGTCCATAGAGCGGGCTGTTTGCAACCGCCAAAACCTTGGCGGACAAAACAGGATCGCATTCGATGAGCTCGATGACAACATTCAGTTGTGGGGTTGGCTGGCGACATTCCTCGGCCAAACGCAATGCCGTCGTCGGCAATGGCTCAATCGCGTCCGGGTTGATTTTTTGAATGTTCAGCGAATTCATCCGGTTGTCCTACTGAGCGTCGGCGCACTTCTGGTCGTGAAGCGTTCGTCTAATTGACAGTCACATCAACCCCGATGAATGTACGAGCAGCAGTAACAAAAATACCGTTCGATCAATTCGGCCAATGGGCATCGTCAAATTGAGGAGTCGGTATCGTGGGGCCAACTGTTTTCGATGAGAATTCGAATTTCGTGCAAGGGATCGGGAAATATTCAATGGATTTAGCGATTGGATGTTGGATCGACCGCAAAAGCCGTCACAATCGGACAGTCAATGACGCAAAAACGCCCACTCGCATGGGAGCGAATGGGCGTTTGCCGTTTTTGAGGAATAGCAGCTTTACAAGCGGTTGCTACTTTTGTTCCCCGAGAGTTCGCAAAAGGAATTCCTCGTACTTTCGATAGCGATTCAATGATTTGACGTCGCCTCCCAAACCGTGTTGCCCGGTCGGGTCGAGGAACAATTCGACATTGGTTTCCTTGCCGGCCTTCAACAGCTCGCGGTAGATTGCGACCGTGTCTTGGAACAGCACATTGGTATCCTCCATGCCGTGGATCAAAAGGAGTTTCCCCTTGAGGTCCTTTGCCAATGGACGCAGCGAGTATTTTTTCTGGTCCGGTGAGCCCTTACGTGATGGGCCGACCGTTCCAGTGGTGTACCACGAATTGTAGTTTTCCCACTCGGTCGGACCGGCACCCGCGATTCCCACCTGAAATACATCTGGTTCGGTGTACAGACACATCTGTGTTTGGAATCCGCCAAAGCTCCAGCCGTAGATGCCAACACGTTCCGGATCAGCACCCGCGTTTTCGGTCAGGAATTTGACGCCATCGACCAAGTCTTCCACCTGAGGCTTTCCGACTTGTTCGTAGTTGGCTTTTTCAAAAACACTTCCGTAACCGGAAAGGCCACGAGGGTCGATCACTACAGTGACATAGTTGTAGTGTTTGGTCATGTAGCTATTGAAAAAGTATCCATCGCTTTGAAAGCTGCCGTCGGAAACCATGTGCCGCGTGCCAAGCGGCCCACCGTAAACGTAGATCAAAAGCGGATATTTTTTGTTCTTTTTCCAGCCCTCTGGCTTGAACATCATGCCATGAATTTTGTGGCCGTGACGATTTTCGTAGTCGAAAAACTCGGGGGCCGCTTCAGTGAAGCGTTTTGCTTTCTCCGGATGCGAATCCGTAATGGCCACAGCATCCTTGTCTCCATCGAATGCATACAGCTCAGATAGTTCGCCGTAGGTGATGAAATTTGAAAGCATGTGACTTCCATCATCGCTCACGGCAGCGCTGGAGTAGTTGCCAACTTTGTTGCCGATTTGGGTCATTGCTCCGTCTTCGACATTAACGCGATAAACCATTTCCCGTGATGGGTGGTCCTTGGTCGCACGGACGTAAATTGTTTTATGATCGTCGGCAATCTGAAACGGATAGACTTCAAAATTACCTTGGGTCAACTGAACGACGGATTCGTAAACCGCATCAAGGAGGTGCAAATGTCGAAAACCCGATAGCTCACTTACGAACAGGATGTGGTTGCTGTCCCAAGCGAATTGCGGGTCAACCATTCCCGGAGTGTTAGGTCCACCAAAGTGATGAAAGCGGTACACCACACGGGCTGGTGATTTCACTACCGGCGCGGCTGACGACCTCGCAGAACGGCGGAAGCGTGAGAATCGACCACCTCCGTCCTCGTCGTCTTCGGCGTTTTCATCCCCATTTTCCTCTTTGTCGGATTTCTCTTCCTTGAGTTTGCTCATGTCTTCTGGGAATTCAGCCATCAGGATCTGGACTTCCGATTCGCCTTGGTCGAAAAAGCAAAACGTAATCCGATCGCTGGCTAACGACCATTTGGGATTGCTGATCGTATCGCGAGGTTCGTCAACCTTGTCATGAAAAACCTCGATCAACTTTGCCTCTTCGGTCTTGGAATTCTCCAGATCGTAAAGGTAAACGTAGGTATCGACCGGTTTGACTTCGTCGTCCGAAACGGTTCGCGGTACCGACGACGATTGTGCGAATCGATCACGATAACGAATGATATCGACGGTTCGGCCGCCAGATGGGTTACGTTCACCCTGTCGAGCGATGATCACCATTCGCTTGCCGTCAGGGCTCAGTTCGAACCCGGAAAGGTTCTGTCCGCTGGGCAGGCTTGGATTCAACTGCTCAACAAAGTGTTCACCAAATTTGGCGCGGTAAACGACATCGTTTGCACCATAGATGAAACCGGAACCATCCGGCAGGTAATCGACTTGGGATTCGGCAGCATCCGTTTTTGAAAGCCGAATGATCGATTCCTTGGCAATGTCCATTTCATAGATGTCACCTTGAGACATGAACAAAAGGCGGTTGTCCTTGGGGTGCCAGGTATACGAGCTGACTCCGCCATAACGCGGAGCCTTTTCATCGTCGGCATCTTTTTCGGTGACCTCGTCTCCTTTTGTTTTGTCGGTTTGCTCATCGTCCTTGTCGGACGACTTTTTGGACTTGCTGGTGTTCTTTTTTTTGTCTGCGGACTTGTCGTCGTCCTTCTTGGTTTCGTCGGACTCTTTTGCGTCCGATTCGTCTTCGTTGTCGTCTTTCTTTCCCGACTTGGCTTTCTTCAACTTATCTTCACGGTCCTTTTGAACCTTGCGCGTTGACTCTTGAAACTCGGCCAGACGTGAAACAGACGTCATCCGTTTCGATTCACCTGTCTTGAAATCGTAAACGTAGAGATCGTTTCCGTGACGACGTTCGATGTAGGGGTGATAAAGGTAGGCTGCGTATCGACCATCAGCAGAAAATGAAATTGATCGAGCGGATGGGCCAAACATGCCTTTTTCATCAAAGATATTTTCAAGCGAATACTCGAATTCATCTTTTTCATCCGTTTTGGCTTTCTCGTCGTCTTTGGCTTTTCCTTTGTCCTGCGCATACGAAACAGGAGTCACGGAGGCCGTCACGACACTCAAAAAAAGTGTGACGATAATCCAGCGAAGCGTCAGCTGCATTGGTGCTCATTCCCGAATAAGAAGGGTCGATTTGATAAACACGCATCCCAAACCAGCTTTCCATGCTAAACAGAATCTGGAGCATGCTCAATCAATTTGTCATGGCGGGCAAAACAAACGCCAAGGCATGGGGCGGATTTTGGAATAACTGAATTCAGCGCACAAATCCAATCGCGATTTCGCACAAGATAGACCTGAAGCCGAGTATCGCACTGATATCCTGCTAGACGATCAGTTTTCGGGATTCTAGAACTTTGACGATCTCAGCGACGCATTGGTCGGGCGACAGTTTTTCAGTATCCAGCACCAGATCGGGATCTGACGGTGGCTCATAGCGTGTGGGAGCTTCGTCGCCGACTTCCTGCCGCGATGCGCCGTGCCGCTGGGAGCAGACGTCTTCGCTGGCCTTGAGGTGCACCACCAAAAATTGATCGTCGCCAATCAGTTCTTTGGCGCGGGTCCGTGTTTCTTCTTGGGGAGCAACCAGTGCAACGATACAAATCAGTCCGGCGCGGTTGATTAATTTGGCAACCTCCGAAGCTCGGCGAACGTTTTCCGAACGCCCTTCATCGCCAAACCCAAGGTCACGGCTCAGACCCATGCGAATATTCTGTCCGTCCAACACTGTTGCGTTGCGGCCATCGTCGAACAATCGACGTTCAAGCGCATACGCGGTCGTCGTTTTTCCAGCTCCAGGCAAGCCGGTTAGCAAAATGGTAACGGCCTGTTGCCCCATTCGCTGCTGACGTTCCTCGACCGAAACATTGCTGACGTTTGCCGTCAACGACTGACTAGCTGGTTCGTCGTCCCAGTGGTCGCGCCGGTCGTCGCTGGTTTTGCGATCAAGGATCATGCCTGCGCCAACGGTCGCATTCGTGATGCGGTCGATGACGATGAACGCTCCGGTGGAACGGTTGTTGCGATAGCCGTCAAACATCATGGGAGACGACAAGTTGATTCGGCAACGGCCGATTTCGTTCAGTTTAAGCATCGGTGCCTGGGTTCGATGCAACGTGTTGACATCGACTTCGTATCGCAACGTCGAAACGGTTCCTGCGACTGACTTGGTGGTTTGTTTGAACAAGTATTGTTTGCCAGGAACCATTGGCGTTTCGTGCATCCAGACGACCATGGCATCGAATTGCTGTTCGACTTTGGGGACGTTGCCTGGTCTCACCAACATGTCACCGCGGCTGACGTCGATTTCGTCTTCGAGTGTCAGTACAACCGACAACGGTGGAAACGCTTCATCGAGGTTGCCATCCATCGTCACGATTTCTTTGACGCGACTCGTTTTGCGCGATGGCAATGACATGACTTCGTCGCCCACACGGACAATTCCCGATGCAACAGTGCCCGCGAAGCCGCGGAAATTCAAATCGGGTCGAACGACGTATTGAACCGGGAATCGAAAGTCTTCCAGGTTTCGGTCCGAACCGATGTAAACGCTTTCCAGGAACGACATCAACGTCGGCCCCTTGTACCAAGGTGGAGGGGGGCTCGGGACGACGACGTTGTCACCGTTGAGTGCCGACAATGGAATGAAATGCAAATCGGGGATGTCAAGACGCGCCGCAAAGTCGCGATAGTCACCGCGGATTCGTTCGAACACTTCTTCGTCGAAATTCATCAAGTCCATCTTGTTGATCGCAACCAGAATGTGCTTGATGCCAAGTAGCGAAACGATAAAGCTGTGTCGACGTGTCTGTTCCAAGACGCCGTGGCGCGCATCGATCAAAATGATTGCCAGGTCCGCTGTGGACGCTCCGGTCGCCATGTTGCGCGTGTATTGAACGTGGCCGGGCGTGTCGGCAATGATGAATTTCCGTTTCGCCGTTGAAAAATAACGATAGGCAACGTCAATGGTAATGCCCTGTTCGCGTTCGGCCTTCAATCCGTCGGTCAGGAGTGCAGGATCAAAGCCGCCACCTGTCGTGCCGTGGACCGACGACTCCTTTTCAATTTTGGCCAATTGATCTTCGTAGATCATTTTGGAGTCGTACAACAAACGCCCGATGAGGGTGCTTTTTCCGTCGTCAACGCTGCCGCAGGTGATGAATCGCAATAGTTCCTTGCGTTCGTGCTGGGCCAGATAGGCTTCGATGTCGGTTGCAATTAAGTCAGAATGATGTGACATGAATCAATTCGTTCAGATGTTTCGTAAATACGTTTGAGCAGGTCGGTCGATTCAGCAAAATCAAAAATAGCCTTCGCGTTTTTTCTCTTCCATGCTGCCTTCGTCGTCATTGTCGATCAATCGGCCTTGGCGTTCGCTGGTTTTAGTCAACAGCATCTCCTGAATGATCTCAGGAAGTGTCGTCGCATTCGACTCGACAGCGCCAGTCAGCGGGTAACAGCCCAGCGTTCGGAACCGAACAACTTTTTCCATGGCCTCTTCGCCTGGTTTCAATTTCATGCGATCGTCGTCGATCATGATCAGCGTGCCGCCGCGATTGACGACTCGCCGTTTGGCGGCGAAGTAAAGCGGAACGATGGGGATGTTCTCCAGATGGATGTACTGCCAAACGTCCAACTCGGTCCAGTTGCTCAACGGGAAAACGCGGATCGATTCGCCTTGGCTAACCCGCGTGTTGTACAGATTCCAAAGTTCGGGGCGTTGGTTCTTCGGGTCCCAGCGATGGAATTCGTCTCGGAATGAGAACACACGTTCTTTGGCGCGTGATTTCTCTTCGTCTCGTCGTGCGCCACCAAACGCCGCATCAAACTGATATTTCGAGAGCGCCTGTTTGAGCGCCTCCGTTTTCATTAGCGTCGTGTGTTTGCCGCTGGATTTGAACGGATCGATCGCTTCTTTCAGTCCGTCTTCATTCACATAACGAATCAGCTCCAATCCAAATCGGCTGACGATGGATTCGCGAAACTTGTACATGTCCTGGAATTTCCAGGTCGTGTCGACATGCATCAGCGGGAACGGAGGTTTGGCCGGATAGAAGGCCTTCAGTGCCAGGTGCAGCATCACGGCGGAATCTTTGCCGATCGAATACAGCATGACAGGGTTCGAGAACTCGCTCGCGACCTCGCGAATGATGTGGATGCTTTCTGCTTCCAGTTGTTTGAGGTGCGTTAGGTTGTATGCGGACATGAATTTTTTTGGTTAATGAAATGGACGAGCATCGAACTCAAACCTTGGTCGTCTGCGTTCCGGCTTGTGTCGCGGGCGAAATTAGCGAACCCGCAGCTATGAATTCGAGCGGCTAATGGCCCCAAGGTCTTCAATGGCCGGTAAATAACCGTTAGCAAAGCAAAACTGAGCTGTTAACGGGCAGATTCCACTATAAATGTGAGTGGGAAAACCGACAAGGCAAATTGCCTTCGCCAGCCGCTCAAGGTCCGGTTGAAACGACATTTGAGACCAAAAAATTCGTGGTCGGGTCGCTCGCCTCCAGGCTACACGGGTCTGCGGTTGAGCGTTTCGGCCACGAGCGAGCGTCAATCATCCAGCAATCGGAACAGCTCCAAGACCTTTTCCTGATGCTGGCTTCCAAATACCAGGACAACCAAACGCGACATGATTTGTCGTTGGTCGCTGGTTAAGAACGATTCGCCGCCGCCAAGTTGAGCGATTTCCACAAATTCCTCAAGCGGCTTGGTGTTTCGGCAGGTTACGGTGCTAACGATCCCGCCAGTCCGACGAAAGTCAGTCGCCAGCTTCAGGCAATCGTCGCGGCGATTGGCATGCGGTGGAGCGTCGCCGAATACGAGAATGACTTTTCTGGCATCATCGCGAAACTCGTTATTTTCCAAGACCCAACGCAGGCCTTCGTCGACAGCTTCGGGTTTGTCGCCACCGCCCTTCGCCTCAAATCGGGAAAGGAAGCCAACTAGTTCCCCAAGGTCGTCGGTGAGCGGTAACCCCTTGGTAACAAACTCGTCCCCTTCGTCGCGATACGCGCAGATGCCAATTCGTGTTTGCGGTACCAGTTTGAACAACACTCCGCCCATGCTGCGAATCTGGTTTTTGACCTCGTTGAGTTCGCCTCCCATGCTGAGCGTGCTGTCGAACAGGATCACGATATCGAGCCCTTGTTTCTTCAGGCGGGATACCATGTCCGTAAACGATTCTTGCCCTCCCCCACTGTCGCCGTCCGTCAACTGAATTGTCAGATCCCGCACGGCCTCATTTTGCTGTCCCCCTGACTCCGCCCCCGCAATGGTCATGGACGAAACGGATTCGGGCGCGATCGGCGTGTTCAGCCATTCCAGAGATAATGTGTCCAGTGCGTCGGTGGAATCTTTAAGGTCACTGGTTTGCAAATCTAGTTTTTCGAATTCGCTGGTGAGTAAGCGCTGTCGAGGCAAGGTGCCGATTTGAACTTCGTCGCCAACGCCAAACGTTCCGGACAACGGCCGTCTCCATGGCGTCATCGCCAGGATACCGAACACTAACAAATGCATGACGACAGCAATGATTCCCGAGAACGAGCGGTCTATCCAGCGTTGCGGTGTTTTAAGCGGGGTTCCCTTTTTGCGTTCCGCAGTGTTCAGGTGTGGAACCAGTACTGTGGCATTGCAATGCGGACATTTCCCTCGCGTACCGAATTGCTCGGTCGTTACAGAGAAGCCACGTCCACATTTAATACACAGAAGATTCATCGGTTACCGGCTTGTTTGTCGCGACATTTCCAATGGCGGAATTATCGATGCCATTCGGTAATAAGGCAACACGAATTGAAGCGGGAACTGTGATGAAGGTCGGGAACAACACGCACAGCCTTCAAGAGTATTTTCCATTCATTGCCGGAACTTCGCTGCGCTTGGTCCGGCCTACATCGACGCTCTTCGCTCTTGTGAAAGCAGCGGATTTCCTTCTGACAAAAATCCGCTAACCGCTAAGCTAACATTGAAATTTATTAGTTTTCGCACTGCGTTTTAACAACTCTGCCTGAAACAGTTTATAAATCACTGATCGCAACTTGCACATCGATATCGATCCCTGAAATCGTTTTTTACGTCTCGTCTTCTGCCAACACGACGAGAGTGTCTTCGGCGGTCAGTCGATAGACGGCGTTCTTGTCAGGAATCAATTTCACACCGAAATTCTGATCCATGTTCTGTTCAAGCTTTTTGATTTTTACGCCCAGGCAAACCTCCTCACGCTGTTGAGCAATGTCGATCATGTCGGCATAGGTCACTTCGATTGGAAGCGTTTCAAAATAGAGCGACGCAGGCTTGAGGTAGATTTCTGACCCGTCTTCACTGAACAAGTCGTCGTAGACGCGTTGCGTATCAGCGTCTTCGCTGATCTGGGCCAATACCATACTTACAAACCGATTGGAGATGATGAAGTCGTTGACGCCGGCTTTGGAAACCAACGACTGATTTTCAGAATCAAGAATTTCTGTGATCAATTTGACGTTTTTCGATTCCTCTGGATGGTCTTGGAAGATTTTTCGCAACAACAACAGGATAACGATCGTTTCGGAGTCAGTGCGCTCGTCGTCGATGGCCCCCTGCCCTTGGCTCAAGATGATAATGTTGTCGTATTTGAAGGGTTCAACGGCAATCAGCCCTTCGGTTTGCATTGGATTGCCATCGATCAGCGAAACATGAATACTGTCCAACTCTTGATTGAGCTCTGCGATCCTGTCGACGACGGAATCGTCGGGTGCGCGCAACATGATATCGACGCGGCTTCCCTCAAGCACGTAGTCGGCGTACTCACGCAAAATCGTTTCGACCTTGGCGGTCCAGCCGATCACCAGATTATGTTCCTGTCCCAATTCTCGCCGTCCGCCAGCCATTTTCAGCTTTCGAGGTTTCGCAATGGGGCTCGATTGAAAATCGATCGTCGAGTCGTCTTCCGCCAAGATCAAAATAGAATCGCCGTCCTGCATGCGTTCGTCGCTTGGTGGGTTGATTAATAGCGTGCCATCCTGCCGGCGAATACCCATTGGAATACCATCCGGAAAGTGGTAGGCCATTGGCCCGAAAGCAATACCATTCCAGTCCGCTTCGTGAAAATACATTTCACAACCGTCAAACGAAAGCACTTCGTTGTAGACCACCGACAGGCCGACACTGCGTGACGTCTGCACCAGGATCTTCGCCAGAATTTCGTTGGTGTCGACGGTTGAAACTTCGTCTTGCGAGATGTCGGTAACGACCCTGCGGTTTCGTTCAAAAAATATCTCAGCAACGATGTTCAGTTGTACGTCGTCTGGCCGCGAAGCGACCAATGCCAAAACGGTTTTGATGATGGAAGTGTCACTCGATAGTTTTTCATCGTCCGAGGCACTGATGTTACAACTTGCCAGACAAATGACGGACTTGCACGTGTTAAGCGAAACGATATCGAGATTGACGAGAGACGACACGGAGCCGCTTCGGGTAACGACACGCGTGTTTTTGGTATCGGGAAGGTTGAGCTTGAGGTAGTCGTCCATTTCCTCTTTGTCGAGCGGCGAAAGGATGACGACGACCGGGTTATCTTCGCTTTCATTGGCAATTGCCAACTCGCGGATGATTTCGGTGACTCGCTCGTTCCAGCCAAGGATCAGGGTGTGGTCGGATTCAACCACCTTGGAATGCCCCTTTTTCAATTGGGCAATTTTTTGGTCGAGAGCGGTGGTGATGAAAGCGATCAACGACGAAAGCATGACAACTCCCGACAGTCCGCCCAGCACCGCCGCGATCTTGTACCAAGGAGACGAGTCGATGTCCTGAGCCATGTTCCCAGGATCGGTCATTTGTAGAAACGCGATGTAAATGTTATGAAGGGCGCCGCCACCACGTTCTGGATCAACGGGCAGAAAAAACAAAAGTATGCCGCGTAACGCTGAAATGATGATCAGCAAGCACACGAACACAACCAGCAACGAGACAAATATGGAGCTGCCGCCGCGTGACATGAAATTGTCGAAGCGGTACCGGATGCGGTCAGACAGCGAGTAATGGGACATGGATGGAAACTCACAGTTGATTGAAGCAATTTTGAATGCCGCGGAATCGACAAAATGTCGTTCCAGAAGAATTGTGTTTGATGTTAAACCAGATACTCGAGCTTCTCAATTATCTTCTGGCAAACGACAACTATTTTTTGAAAGGAAAAGAACTAATGAATGCAGAACCGTCGGGTACTCGCCCCATGAAGCGGCAATACTCGCGTATCGAACGAGAACGTCGGTTTCTTTTGGATAGACTTCCCTACCAAGCAGATCCGGCTAACTTCCAACGTGTTCGTGATCGTTACATTCATGGCACGAACTGCCGCCTTCGGTGGATCGAGAATCCCGACGGCTCTGAGAAGATCGCGAAGCTAGGACAAAAGCTGCCTTGTTCGATGCATTCACCGTGCGCGAGACATCGCGAGATGACGACGTTGTATATGTCGTTTGCGGAAGCGAAAGTCTTTGCTCAATTACCAGGGCGAGATCTAGTCAAACGTCGCTATTATCTGGAGGAGCAAGGGTATACGTTTGCAATCGATGTCTTTGAGGAGCCTAAATCCATCATCCCGCTCATCATTTGTGAAGTCGAGTGCGATACGGATGAGGAACTGGAGAAAATACAAACACCTGCTTGGGCTGTGCGAGATCACTGATGACGAAAGTTATTCAGGATTTGAATTAGCGGTTTCGTTGCAAGGATAGTCCGGACGAGGCGAAGCGGGTTCCATCACACGTATTTCTGAATTCGATGGTTATCGATTTTGTAGTGTTTTGGTCTCGGCATGCAATATCAAAGGATAGGCAACATTGAATTCGAGCAAATGAGTCATTGAGTCTTGACCGGCGTGACCTTTGATTTGCAATGCCTGATTGGCCAGTCGGAAAGGCGGTTGCCGGAGCGGCGTCGCAGAGCCTCCTTGATCCGGCCTACTTCCTGGGCATGCCCACGCAAGGCTGAGGGCAAGGCATCCATCGCCCATGCGAGAAGCGTTATCGCAATTAAATCATGAACTCGTTTGTGTGAGCGTGAATAGGTACTAGTGTCTCGTGTCGAGCATGCCGCTTGCGACTCGCCCGGGGATGCGCCTTCAAATACAGAGAACTCGGCCCACACCGGCAAATGGTCCGAGATCTTCATGGCCTCCTCCAGCGATAGATTGAATTCACGGAGGAAGTCGAAAGCCCCGAATTGTCCGGTGAACTCGGTTGTCGCCAGCGAATCGTAGAGCAAGTTGTCGAGTTGAGCCGTGCCCATTGTGTTCGTGGGCTTGTTATTGACCACCCAGGTTAGCCCGCGTTGTTGACTGATCGCCGATAGTGCACGCCCGCCCGATTGAAAGTCACCGAGGATCATCACGTCGTCTTCACCTCGTCCATCTTTGCGAACCGCTCGGAACAGCTGCGGCAAGTACGCGAGTTCATCCTGCGAACGATTACGACTGAACCTCACGTTTACGAGCGAGAACGTGAATGCCTGATCAGGACGAGGTCGAGCGGTGCGAAACCATCCGACAAAGGGTTGTCGATCCAGTATCTGATCGGGATCAGAAACGGAATAGGTAAACGAGTCATCCAGTCGGACGGTGTCTTGATTGAAGATAAAGGCTGATTGTTCGTTTCGATTTCCGCCAAGGAGCGGGCTGAGTGTAAACGCGTAGCGGAAACGATTGTTGTTGATTCGGTGAATGAAGCGTTGCAGGACAGCTGGGTCGCCGCCTTCGATCTCCTGAATCGCCACGACGTCGAAAGAACGGATGATGTCGGTCAAATAGCGAACGGTCGATTCGTCCTCAAATTTTGAAGAGCCCATGGCTTGCAGATTGAACGTTGCAACACGAATCGTTTCGCCGCTTGGATTTGGAATCGGCCATTTTGCCAATTGTGTTGGAATCGGTGTTGATGTCAGGCCGTTGAGATTTTGCGATTCGGTGCCGACTGAGGAAGATTCCGAGAAGATCGACTTGGTAAGCAGGTTCCACGCATCTTCAAGGCTTTTGATTTGTTCGTGATGGTACAGCAGCCATGCACCGCCAACGATGACACCGGCCAACAATACGGTGGCAATGAATCGTCGCATGGATGAACTCCCTGGAATTAGCGGAAACTACTTCGATCGTGTGCGGGCGCGATGCGCACTCAATCAAGAGTTTCGGCAGGGAGTCGCGAAGTAGATGACCAATCAAACGGTTGTAGCGGTCTTCTGCCTTGCAACGTTTTTTAGCCCGTCAGCCATCACTCAGTTCGTTTCTTCACTCCAGCGTTTGACGATTTCAATGCCGACTTCACAGGCGGCGACCATCTCGTCAAGCGAGGCCCATTCCAGCGGCGAATGGATATTGTGTTGCCCGGAAGAAAGATTTGGCGTCGGCAGGCCGCGTTCGGTCATTTGGCTGCCGTCGGTTCCACCGCGAATGATGGAAAGCTCGGGTTTCCGGCCAAGGCGTTCGTGTGCTTCGACGGCAATCGTTACTGCACGAGGTTCTTTGGTTAAACCATCTGCCATGTTTCGATACTGTTTCTTGATTTCGACCTTTGCTTTGATGCCGGGAATTGCCGCTTCCGTTTCCGCAGCTTTGGAGCGGATGAGATCTGCATGCTTGCCCAGTTGGTTGGTGTCAAAGTCGCGAATGAGAACCCGAACGCGAGACGAACCAACACTGCCATCCAGAACATAAGGATGCACGTAGGGTTCGCGACCGTCTGTACATTCGGGAGACATTTCGGCTGGTAAACGGGTGATGAAGTCACCTGCGGCGCGAATCGCGTTGATCATTTTTCCCTTGGCGATCGCGGGGTGAATATTGATTCCTTCGAAGGTTACGATTGCCAAGTCTGCTGAGAACGTTTCGTGGTCGACCATGTCGCGACCACCACCGTCAAACGTGTAACATGCTTGTGCCTTGATTCCATCCACATCGAGATGGGTGACGCCACGCCCTACCTCTTCATCGCAAGTAAACAGCAGCCGGATCTCGCCGTGTTGAATTTCAGGCGACTCCAACAACACGGATGCCATTTCCATGATGATCGACACGCCGGCCTTGTCGTCCGCTCCGAGAAGCGTGGTGCCATCTGTGGTGATAATGGTTTGCCCCTTCGCCAATGGCAGTTCGGGACATTTGGCGGCCGTGATTACTTTGCTGGGATCGCCTTTGAGAACGATGTCATTCCCGTCGAAGTTCTCGATCACCTGGGGCTGAACGCCTTTGCCCGTTGTTTCTGGCGACGTGTCGACGTGGGAATTGAAAGCGACGACAGGCGCGCTGTTTTTGCCGCGAGCGGGAATCGTTGCACGAACGATACCAAACTCGTTGTGAGTCACATCCGCGATGCCGATTTCTTGGAGTTGAGCAACGAGAATTTTGCCCAATTCGATTTGCCCCGGACTGCTGGGAACAGCATCAGTTTCTTCCACGGCGGTGGTATCGACTTGGACGTATTGCAGAAAACGATTCAAAAGGCGTTGTGAGTTAATCTTGGACATCGTATCGATTGGATGGAACGGATTTAATAAATGCGACTCGCCTATTTTGCCTGAAACGAAGCGTTCGTGTAACAGGGCTGCCGACGTACCTTGTTTCTGCCGAAGAATGTCGCGAAGGCCATCGAAATCGATTGCAATTTGTGAGACAATCGATCACGTCGCAGTTTTTTCGTTCACTCCAGTTCGTCAACGCTCATGGCTTCGCAAAAAGTACGGTACTTGGTATTCGACGCCGAAAGTGTCGCCGACGGACACTTGGTCGCCCAAATCCGTTACCCGGGCGAGCAACTGGAGCCCGTCGAAGCGATCGATCGGTACCGTGCTGAGTTGATGGAAAAATTTGATACGGAGTTTATCCCGTATACGTTTCAACTGCCGATCTCGATCGCCATTGCCAAAGTCACCGACGGTTACGAGCTGATTGATTTGGTGACGCTGGACGACCCGCATTATCGTCCGCATTTGATCACAGAACATTTTTGGCGTGGTTGGAATCTGTATGGCAAGCCGACGCTCGTCACGTTCAACGGGCGAACGTTTGACATTCCACTATTGGAATTGGCGGCCTTTCGATTTGGAATCAGCGTGCCGGACTGGTTCAACACGCAGTTGAAAAGTTGGGATCAGTATCGAAACCGCTACAACCAGGCAGCGCATCTGGACCTCCAGGAACTGTTAACGAATTTCAGCGCCTCGCGATTAAGTGGTGGATTGAACTTGATCGCAAACTTGCTCGGCAAGCCGGGCAAAATGGGTATTGCCGGTCATATGGTGCAAGAGCTTTATCAGCAAGGAAAGTTGCGGGAGATCAACGACTATTGCCGATGCGATGTTTTGGATACGTATTTTGTGTTTTTGCGATGTGCGGTGTTGCAAGGGCATTTGAAACTGGAGCGCGAGCAGGAAATAGTCGAAAAGACCAGAAAGTGGTTGGAATCGCGATCCGAAGAATTCGATGTTTACGCCGAGTACCTGAAGCAGTGGGATAAGTGGCCGAACCCATGGATCGTGAATGAAGCGGATCGTCACGCCGCCGGTTTAGAAGGTGGCGAGTAGCGATTTGCTTTGGCCAGGCGTTTGTAAGTTCTTGGGAACCAGGTCAAAACCGATAGATCGAACATCGTTGTTGCCATGCCGATTTTGCCACGTGAACCCGATATTTACCCCGACGACCTACTTCAGAATGCATCGTTTCTGGAGGATGTGAACCGCGACTGGTGGTGTATGTACACCCGGTCACGGCGTGAAAAAGAGTTGATGCGGCGAATGAAGGCCATGTCGATTGCGTTTTATTCACCCGTGATTTCCAAGCGATCCCGCTCACCCCAAGGGCGAATTCGCGAGTCGTTCGTGCCGCTGTTTCCCAACTACGTTTTTGTTTATGGAACGGATGCAGAACGCTATCAGGCGATGACAACCAACAATGTGTCAAAGTACAGCGTTGTAAACGAACGTGAGCAGCTGGTCGAAGATCTTCAGCGGATTCAAATCGCCATCAATGTGGGCGAACCGCTGACTCCGGAGTCGCGACTGGAGGCTGGGAATCGAGTCCGTGTTCGAAGTGGGCCGTTTCGAGGTTACGAAGGTCTCGTGATTCGTCGCGAAGGAAAAACCCGGCTTCTATTGACCGTTCGATACCTGGAGCAAGGCGTTTCCATGGCCATCGACGAAGGGCTTCTCGAGGCACTCTAGCGATACATTTCCTACAGCCGTCAAAATCGGCAAAGTTGTCGGAGGCAAACCCCAATTGATTGCTCCCTGCCCTTCCAGCAATCGAAGTCCGAGTTCGAGCGACTACCATAGACATTGAAATTCGACTCGAATTCAGGTCGGTACACCTGACGATTTCAGCACCTATTTGGTAGTCTTTCAGGTTGGGTTTTTCGCGTCTTGTTCGGAAAAAGACGGCTAATGCCGTGTACGAACATGCCGAAACCCAGTCGAAATAATCGCGATTTTCGGGAGCTGGTGAAACTGCGGTGTCACCCAGAAGAACGGAGTGCGCCTTGACGTCACTCGATTCACGTCGACTCAATCATGAACATCAACGCAAACACTAAAATCTACATTGCCGGGCACCGAGGGATGGTGGGGAGTGCGCTGGTCCGGGCCTGCGAAAACAGAGGTCTCAATAACCTGATTTTGAGACGACATGCCGAGCTGGATTTGACTCGACAACAGGCAGTTGACGATTTCTATCAAGCAGAACAGCCAGACGTTGTTGTGTTTGCTGCTGCAAGAGTGGGTGGGATTCACGCGAACAATACGTACCCAGCCGACTTTATCTACGAAAATCTGGCAATGGCCACCAACTCGATTCATGCGGCATTTCGATCGGGGGTGAAGCGTTTTCTGTTTCTTGGCAGCACTTGCATCTACCCACGCATGGCGCCGCAGCCGATGCCCGAAGACTGTTTGCTCAGTGGGCCACTTGAGAAGACCAACGAAGCGTATGCGCTTGCCAAAATTGCGGGTCTCAAGATGTGTCAGTTTTATCGGCAGCAGCACGGCGTGATGTTTCACTCGGCGATGCCTACAAACTTGTATGGCCCCGGCGACAATTATCATCCTGAGAATTCGCATGTGTTGCCGGCGCTAGTTCGCCGATTCCACGAAGCAAAAGTCAATGACGATCCCTCAGTAACAATATGGGGCACCGGTACGCCACGTCGTGAGTTTTTGCACGTCGATGATTTGGCCAACGCAGCAATGCATCTGATTTCGATTGACAATCCTCCCGATTGGGTCAACGTCGGCACTGGCGAAGATATTTCAATTGCCGATTTGGCCAGATTGGTAGCCGATACCATCGGATACACCGGGACGATTGAATTGGATTCGACGAAGCCCGACGGCACCCCGGTGAAACGAACGACAATTGATTTGATTCGGTCGACGGGTTGGGCACCCGAAATTAGACTGAATGAAGGTCTTGAATTGACATACGAAAATTTTCTCGCAGAGTCGCGAGAGAATCTATTGAGAGAGGTTTAGCACTCAACATGACCAAAAAAGCATTGATTAGCGGAATCACTGGACAGGACGGTTCCTATCTGGCAGAGCTATTGCTGGAAAAAGGCTATGAAGTACACGGCATCGTTCGCCGTAGCAGTTCGTTCAATACTGCGAGGTTGGATCATATTTACCGAGATCCGCATGATCCGTCGGCGCGGTTGTTTCTACACTACGGCGATTTGACTGACGGTCAAAATATCACGAATCTGGTTTTGGATATCGAGCCAGATGAGATTTATAATCTGGGCGCACAGAGTCACGTTCGCGTCTCGTTTGACGTTCCAGCCTATACGCTGCAAGTCGTTGGGGCTGGCGCGCTCAATGTTTTGGAAGCGGCACGACAACTGAACAAAACGAAGGAGACTCGCGTCTATCAGGCGAGCAGTTCGGAGATGTATGGCGATGTCATTGAGACGCCGCAAACTGAGACAACTCCGTTTCGTCCGCAGTCGCCATACGCTTGCGCAAAAGTTTATGCGTTTCATCAAACGGTAAATTATCGCGAGGCATACGATCTGTTCGCCGTTAATGGGATTCTCTTCAATCATGAATCGCCTCGTCGCGGTGAAACATTCGTCACGCGCAAAATCACACGTGCCGCGACAAGAATCAAATTGGGCCTTCAGAATAAAGTTTACCTTGGTAATCTGGAAGCCAAACGCGACTGGGGCTATGCCAAGGACTATGTTGAGGGCATGTGGATGATGCTGCAACATCATGAACCCGACGATTACGTTTTAGCGACTGGCGAAACCCATACGATTCGCGAATTCCTGGATTACACGTTCCAGCATTTGGACATGGACTGGGAAAAGCATGTTGCGATTGACCCTCGATATTTCCGTCCCACGGAAGTTGAATTGCTGTTGGGCGATAGTTCCAAAAGCCGCGTGATGTGCTTGGTTGGTCACCCAAGGTGAGTTGTCGCGAGTTGGCGCAAATCATGGTCGACCAGGATATGGAATTGGCAAAGCAAGAAATGTTGCAAGTCGCCAACGGTTAGTCGGTCGATACAAATCTTTTCGTCGATCACTCATCTGACAACAGTCGCATGAAGAAAAAAGTAGTTCTGGTGGTTGGGACGCGCCCTGAAGCGATCAAGATGGCGCCGCTCTACCTGGAATTGAAAACGTCAGAAACGCTTAGGCCTTTTCTGTTGTCGACAGGACAGCATCAGCAGATGTTGGAACAGGCTTTGGCGGCATTCGACGTCCAGCCCGACCTGGATTTGAAGTTGATGGCTCCAGGACAACAGTTGGTTGATTTGACAGCACGGGTTCTCAAGGCCGTGCATACGTTTTTGGAAGAGTACCAGCCCGCTGCGGTATTAGTCCAAGGAGATACGACGAGTGTCTTTGCGGCATCGCTCGCAGCGGCGTTTGCCAATATTCCAGTGGGGCACGTTGAGGCAGGGTTGCGAACTTACAACATGCGAAGTCCGTGGCCCGAAGAAATGAATCGCCGCCTGACGTCACCACTTTGCCGGTGGGCTTTTGCACCAACGACACAAAGTCGAGCGAATCTTCTGGAAGAAAAGATTCCGGCATCGAATTGTTTCGTAACCGGCAATACGGTAATTGATGCGTTGTTAATGACACGCGAGCGAGTTCAAGCGTCCCATCAGGATGCAGTTGCATCAGCGCGAAAGATCGGTGTCAGTGGCCATTTCGCTAACGAATACTTCGGCGAAAACGCCAAGCCGTTTTTGTTGATTACCGGGCATCGTCGCGAGTCGTTTGGCTCTGGGTTTGAAAATATTTGCACCGCATTGTTGCGCCTTTCGCAAGAGCACCCAGAATTGGGGCTGTTGTATCCGGTTCACTTGAATCCTGCGGTTCAAGAACCCGTTCATCGATTGCTTGGAAAAAATCCCCAGATCGAATTGATTGCTCCGGTCGGCTACGAAGATTTCGTTTGGTTGATGGATCGCAGCGAATTCATCTTGAGTGATAGTGGCGGTGTTCAGGAGGAGGCCCCGAGTCTTGGCAAGCCAGTACTTGTGATGCGAGAAACCACTGAGCGTCCCGAGGGCGTGACAGCGGGAACCTGTACGCTCGTGGGCACGGATGTTGAGCGGATTGTCGCCGAGGCGAACGTTCTGTTGGGCGATGCTACAGAAATGAAACGCCGCAGCGAACTGCGAAACCCCTACGGCGACGGAACTGCGTGCCGACAAATTCGGTTGATATTAGAACGTGGCCTGAGCTAGATTCGAATGTTGCGATCTTCAATGAATACCAACCGCTCCAGACTTGAATCAACAAAACAGAACAAAACCTTTTTGCGTTTGGGACTGCTGTTGTCGGTCCCGTTCGTTTTGGTGGTTTTGGTTTTGGCCTTCTTTACGGTTGTCGAAATCGACCAGAAAGTAACATTGGTCCTTTGGACCATCGGGTTGGGGTTCTTTTCTGTGTTCGTATTCTTGAAAACGTCCGGCGATGTCAGCTTGAATCGAACATTAACTTTGATTGCGAGTTATTTGGTATTCGCCTATCCCTTCAAAGCGATCTTGTCGCAATCGGAGTTAGGTGATCTTCAGCGGCGAGATTTTTACATCTCAGGCGAGCTTTTTACGAAATCGCTGTTACCCGCAGTGGCATATACATCGGGGGCCGTGATCAGCCTGATGCTCGTCTATTTTCTGGTCCGCCGCCTCGATATGTCACGATTTGAGCGGAGTTTCGCGCCTCGGATGGGCCGGTTGTTTCTGTTTATTGGTATTAGCCTTTTAGTCAAGTTTGTCGCTCAACATATCTTAATTTGGGGAGTACCCAATCAACCGCCTCGCAACGTCGTGCCGTTAGTGACTGGTGCAGTTGTAATGTATTGCAAGTTGGGGATTTTTCATCTTGTCGCTTTGGCTATCACTTTGATGTTCATATACAAGACCAAGATGAGCGACAAAGTCGTTTTAGGGTCGCTGATTGCAGGGTACCTATTGCTCGACTTTAGTGTGGGCTCTAAATACTCCTTGGTTTACGTTGTCGTTGCCATGGTTTTTTCGATTGCCCTGCTAAAAAACGAAATCAATCTGGGGCAAGCGAGAGTTGTCATGGTACTTGTCGCTTGTTTGGCAATCATTTCCCTCTACCCCGTCATTCACAATTATCGATTTGCGAGAAAATCTAACCCTCGATTGGACCAGTTCTCCTTGATTCAAAAGGCTATTCGTCTGACGACCGAACGATCTGATACAAACATCATGGTCGATTCCGTGCTCCAAGTTGCAAAACGGATCAATGGGTTTCAGAACCATGCGGCGGCTGTTAATTTTTCTGCGACATTACGACCCGGATGGAAAGAGCTCCTTTCGTCGGCAGAGGCTAGTCAGTCGTATACTCAGGCCGTGACGGGAATTGACCACGAAAGTAACACCTTCGGGATTACGCACTGCGGCATGATGACTATGATGTTTCGAGGAAACTGGCTTCAGGTTTTCGTGTCGGGCATTTTGTTGAACCTGGCGCTGACGGGTTTGGTTGTCTTTAGTTCATATCTTATCACTCGAGTGAAAGCCAATTGGTATGCGGCCGGATTGAGTAACGGGCTGTTTTTGGTGTTTGCTCAGTTTACAGGCGGTAATCTGGGTTTTTCAGCCAAACAGTATGTCACTATTCTGTTTACCATTTACATGTGCAATTACTTCTTTGTGAAAAAGAAAATTGTCGTTAAACGACCGATTCAAATGGTCAATGGAATTCCGGGCGTGTCGACGCCTGACACGCACCAATCGCGTGGCAATTGATTGACGTGACGATCGCTTGCAAGTTCGCTCGGGCCTGCCTGATTGGCTACCACGGAATGCAAAATCTGGGAGACGATTTGTTTTGTCAGGTTTTATGCGAATGGATTGACGACGTGTTCGAACCGCGGACGATCGAAGTCGATGGAATTGAATCACGGCTTCCTCCACTTATTACCAGAGCGCGCGTTAAAGGCGTTCGGCCAGAGACATCGCTGGGGCCCGTTGGCCGTAGGATGCATGAATGGCGATTGCTCTTGAGAAATGAGCTGGTTGTTTTTGGCGGAGGTTCGCTTTTTCAACGACGCGATTTCTTTTGGCTTTGGTTTACGCTTTGGACCTCCAGGGTCTGGCATCGTATTCGTGGAAAAAAGCAGCGAGTCGCAGCGGTTGGCGTTTCGGTCGGGCCGTTTCATCGGAAATCCCACAAAACGTGGTTTGTTCGGGCAGCACGTTGGATGGACGCAATTCTGTTACGCGACCATTCCGACGCGTCACAGGGGTTGAACCTGAATCATGCCATGCATGGATTTGATCTCGCTTTGGCCTACGACTGTGAGCAATTGTTGACAAGCCGCGTTCCGAGCCAGGGAAAGGAGTTCGTCGTCGCTCTGACTCTCGTAGATCGTGATTCGCAACATGGACATGCGGAAATCGACGATCGCAAAAAGCAAGCGTTAGTCGCGTGTTTGAAATTACTTAACGAGCGTTTCGGTCATTTGAAAGTTCAGGTATTCGTTTTCTGTGGCGATTTGGAACGCGGGGATAATGAAGTTTCTCGACAGTTTGCTTCACGGCTTGCGGCGGAAGAGATTGATGCGGAAGTTGTCCCATACGCAAACGACCCGCAGAAGACATTGGTACAGTTCGCCATGTGTGACTTGGCGATTTGCAATAGGATGCACTCGCATGTGCTGGCAAATATGCTTGGCCGTCCCAATGTTGCGTTAGCCTATGAAGAAAAGATGTTGCATTTCGCCAACATGTTGGAGTTGCCTGCGGGAACCGTATTAGGGCTGAAGGATATTGATTCCGACAAACTCATGGCTGCGATCGAGAGTGCGTTGCGAAAACAAGACTGGCAAGCAGCTGCGGAGCGTGTTGCTGGTTGTGGTGAGCGCGTCAAGCAAGATCTTGCCCATCTGGCATCGACGCTGAAGCGGTAGGACAGGCGATGAAAACGGACGATCCGTCAATCGCGTCACCGCCCAGTCGACGACGTATGGCCGTTCTGACGATTGTGTTTTCGTATGCGGCTGCGGGCGTCAGCTACGCGACGCAGTTTTGGCTTGCACGAAAGTTGGGCGATGAGCGATTCGGAGTATTCAGCCTCAGCATTCTGTGGGCGAACGTTATGCAGACCATTTTGCAATTTGGGACGGACCGAACATTGATTCGGGACCTCGTGCAAAGTGAAACTCCCTGTCGAGTGTTTTCTGATTCGAATCGACTGCGGATCATGCTGACACTTGTCGGAATCCCTTGTTTTTGTGTTTTCGTACTCTTTTCGGGCGAGTCACACACGGCGCAGCTTGCAATGGTTGCCGGGTTAGGGTTTGGAGTCGCCTCAGCGCTATCGCCGATGGCCTGGTATGACTTTCGGCGCACGATGCATCTGCAATCCGCAATCATATTTTTGGAAAAAGTCATATTTGGCGCCGGAGTCGTGTTGCTTGCGGTCTGGCTTCAAGATCGTTTCTCCGCATTGTTTGCGATTGGCATGATGTCGATAGCCGCAATGATTGGACTTGCCATTCAATGGCTACCTATTCGGCGAGATTGCTCGCGAGTTGAAGCGCCCGCGACACATGGAGTTTCACGAATGTTTCAAGGGAACGTTGCCGTTGTGATGGCTGCACTTGGAAATATGGGGATGACTCATGCGAATCAATTAGTGCTCAATCAGTTTGTCGGAAAAGCGGGCTTGGCACATTATTCCATTTCGTTTCAATTGATCCGCATCGTGCAGTTGTTTCTCGGGCAGTACATTCGAATCTGTGCTCCGGATATCGCCAAGGTAACGTCGGGGCGAGAGAACGAGATGCGCAAAGGGCTCAAGGTATTTTTCAAACAAGTGGCAATCGCGCTACTGGTTTCGTTTTCGATCGTCGTTCCAGTGTATGTTGCAGGGCGCTGGATCATACTTGGGTACTTGAGCGAATCGTACGCGCCGGCTGTTCGCATCCTGGGAGTTCTTTCACTCTGGTGCCTGATTTTTGGACCGGCGTCAGTTGTCAATCGATTCCTGTTGAGCTTGCATCTGCAACGTTGGTTCTTTTTTTCAGCGGTGGTGTTTGGAGTGGTTTCCGTAGCGATTGGGTTTGCATTGATCCCGTCCTACCAAGGGGTGGGGGCAGCGTTCGCATTGTTAATTGGCCACGGACTTTCAGCCTTGTTTCAAGCAGTTTTGGTCGTCCGCGCCTTGAGTCAAAACACTAAGGCCCATCTGACAACGAATTCAAATGTATAAACGACTGGTTTCATATTTCCGGCGGCGGCAACAGCGACTCGACCGGCTAAGGTCCCTGGGAGTAGGATCCGTAATCGCCGAAACCGTTTCGTTTGTGGCACCAGAAAAAATTGAGATTGGAAGTCACTGCCGCATTGGCCCGAATTGCCGTTTGGAAGGAAAAGGGGGAATTCAAATTGGCGACAGCACAATCTTTGCGCTGAGGTACTGGTTCTGTCGTCGACACATCAATACAACCAGGAAGAATGGTTGCCTTACAACTTTGTGGACCACGCACGTCTGGTATCGATTGGCAGAGGGGTCTGGGTTGGCTATCGAGCATTAATCGTGCCGGGGGTCACGATTGATGATGGTGCGGTGATCGCTGCAGGCGCCGTGGTGACACGCGATGTGGGCAAAGGGCAGATTGTAGGGGGGAACCCTGCACAATTGCTGAAAGTGCGTGAAAACGTCGGTTGGATCGATTCGGCAATCAAAGATCAACAGTACTACTTGCGAGCCAAAGACAAAGGTTTGATAGAACGGCGGTTTGAAACATGAGTGACTCGGCGGATTTGTATACCGGTGGTGGCTATTTGGAGAATAATCCGACTTGGCATCTCGAAGATTCACCGTTCAAGGCCAAGTATATTCATCAAATCATCGCAGCGAACAAATTGTCACCTCAGACCATCGCTGAAATAGGTTGTGGTGCAGGCGGAGTGTTGCATGAACTGGGGAAGTTGTTGCCTTCACCCGAGATTCGCTTTTCCGGATTCGATGTTTCGGCTGATGCTATTGAAATGGCACAGCAATTTGTTAATGAGAGAACATCGTTTGAAGCAATAAATCTGTTCGATGCGCCGCAGCAGTTTGATTTGCTGATGGCCATCGATGTGTTTGAGCACGTACCTGACTACCTTGGGTTTATCAGTGGTTGCGCGCGATTGGCAAAGTACAAGTTATTTCATGTGCCACTGGATATACATGTTTCATCCGTGTTGCGAGGTACAGTAGGGAGCGCACGGGCCAACGTGGGACACCTTCACTATTTCACCAGTGAGACCGCGTTGGATACGATTCGGGGTTGCGGCATGAATATCGTCGATTCTTTGTTTACTCCCACTGCGATTGAGCTTTACCGGATGCATCCATCGCTCAAACGGGCGATTGCCAACATGCCCCGTTGGCTGGTTTCGAAAATAAACAAAAGGATTGCTGCACGCTGGTTTGGCGGATACTCGCTTTTGATTCTTGCGGAATAACAAAATTGCAGGCCCTGTTTGTCAGTAATGAATTTCCATTTCCTGCGCGCGACGGTGTGACGCTGCCACTGTGTGCCTATGTGGAACAGTTTATGCGCTAAAAATGGATGCGGTCGATTTGTTGGTGTTTCGCAAGCCTGGATCGGCGGGTGACCGGAAACTGAATCAGCAACACTTCCGCAACATTTTTGAAGTCTCAGTTAGAAAAAATGCGCCGATTAAACGAGTTGTCAACCAGTTGTTGGGCAAGCGTCCGTTTTTTACAGGTTGGAAGAACACGGAGAGAATTCCCGCAGAGCTGACCCAAAATCAATACGATGTGATGTTTACAACTCCCCGTGCGGTCATGTCATTGGCACAATCACTAAGGCAGAATTCTACAATCAATGCCAAGTACCACGTTGCGGCAGTTAACGACATTGCCACATTGGCAAAAACGAAACTTGCCATCACCAATTGGAGAAACGGACGTGCGATTTCGGCAAAGTTTCACTCCATGAAATTGTTGACACAAACCATCGGTTTGAGGCGGTCCGATTTTCTTGCTTGGGCACGATTGCGATCGATTCATTGTTCAATCGAGCGCCCGAACACGAATGGGTAAAACAGAATACGCCGGCCAACGTTGCGAAAAATTGTATACAGTTGTCAAATGGCGTAGACGACCTGTTCTTTGAGATTCCGCTGCAGCGCGAGGCGAAAACCATTACGTTTGTCGGGCGACTGGAGGGAGAGTATTTACGCCGGGTCAAATGGATCTTGGATGAGGTATGGCCCGCCTTGAAACGAAGTAATCCGGAAATTCAACTGACTGTTGCCGGTAAAACCGCAGATGCAGATTTGATCAGACGGTTCAAATCTCTGGGAATTCAACATCGCGAGTTTGTTGAAAATCCTGCGGAATTGTATTCTCAACAGGCTGTTTTGATCGCCCCAATTTTCAAGGGATATGGGCTCATCAACAAAGTTGTCCAGGCAATGGCTGCAGGGACTTTGGTTGTTGGCGACCGAACCGCGTTCAATGCGATTCCTGATTTTGAATCTGGAATTCATGGGATGGTTGCCGAAACGCCGTTAGATTTTCAGAATGCAATTGAAACGGCTTTCACTCAACCTGACCTTGCCAATCAAATTCGCAGGGCAGCTCGGGAATTGATGGGGGCGCATTTTCGTTGGGGGACGCGAGTTGAGCAATTGCTTGATTCGCTGGCACTGTAATAGCTAGTCAAGATGTCTGAACCGTCGAATCAATCATTAGATTTTGCCGTGATCGGGGCCCAAAAATGTGCGACCTCGTGGATGTACTATTGCCTGAAGGATCACCCGCAAATTTGTGTTCCCACAAAAAAGCGAGAGGTCGCGTATCTAGGTGGGGCGTTAGCCAAAGAGAACGGCGTCGATTGGTTTTTTGATCGCTTTCAATGCAGTGACAATCAGGTGCGTGGTGATGTTTCGGTCGTCTATCTTTACGATGCCGACTCAGCCGAGGTGCTGAAGGCACACATGCCGCAACCAAAACTGATTGTGTCCTTGCGAAACCCTGTCGATCGATTTGTATCTTCCTACTATTGGCTCTGTCGAAGCGGAATTTTGCCAGATCAGGAAATCAATACATGGATCAATTCATTGCCCGACTCGTCTTGGTCTACCAAGCTGGGTGACGATGCGGCTCAAGTAATCTTGCGAGGGTTCTATGCCGATCAACTTAAAGGCTATTTGAATTGTTTTTCGCCAAAGTCGTTTTTGATTTTGCTGTACGAGGATATTCAGGAATGTCCTATGGAGGCGATTCAACGGGTCTATCGATTCCTGAATATCGATGATGAATTCGTGCCACCCAACCTGGCGGCGAAACCCAAACAGAACTCCTACAATCGTTGGTTACTATACATCGAGCGAAAGTTCAAAAGCAAGTTGACATCGCATGTCGTGAATCTGGCTCATCAGTTTTTGTCACGCGGCTCCAGAAAATCCGCGCCAATCAGTCAGCAATCACGCGACAAGCTGTGTTCGATTTTTTCTGTTCAAACTCAGGAACTGATTTCATTGTTGGGGTCATTTCCAGAAAACCAGCGGCCGTCCACGGACGACATTCGCGCTCGTTGGGAAATTGCAAGCAAGTGACACACATTCCTCACATCAAGGTTCCTGATCTGGGGGAACGGCGGATCGGCTTTTTCATGCGCAAATGGATTGCCATGGCCACTCATACGTCGTATTTGTTGGGTCACATTGCGCCCAAGCGGATTCCCATGATCGTGGTTAATGGGTTCCCCAAAAGCGGTACGGTTTGGGTGACGCAGATGGTTGCTGACTACTTGCAATACCCGTTTCATGATCTCTCGTTTTTTCCGATTGGATCTCCCGGAGTCCTGCACGGTCATTACCAAGTCCGCAAGAAAGGCCCGCCGATGGTTTACGTCGTTCGTGATGGTCGCGATACGATGGTGTCGATGTATTTTCACATGACGAGAAATTTGCCCGATGGCGACAATCCACGAATGCCGGCTGGATATGCTCGGCATCTGAGAGGGCTCAAGAACAAGAACCAAATTCGAGAATTTTTGCCAGAGTTCATTCGCCGGCAGTTCAATCGGAGCTACGGGTGTCGCTCGAACTGGAACCAGCATGTGCGCTCGTTTTTGGATTCCAAGCGTGATGACGTGCCGTTGGTGCGTTACGAAGACCTGTTGAGCACGCCGTTTGAAACGATGGCGACTGCGCTAAAGCTCCTGACTCAAAGCCAACAGATCGATGAGGATGCGTTGGGCTGGACCATCCAGAAATTCTCGTTTCAACGACAGTCAGGAAGACGGAGCGGCGAAGAGAATGCGAATGCCTTTGTGCGTAAAGGGCAAGCTGGAGACTGGAGAAATCATTTTTCCCGTGAGGCCGCCGAAGTGTTCAATGAGTTGGGCGGTGAAACGCTGATTCAATTGGGATACGAATCAAACAAGGAGTGGGTCAAACAAACGTGAACGATTCGTTGTCCAGTTCTGGGCCCAAGTTGAAAGGCCGGCTGTTAATGGTCGGTCCAAAGACCGGTGAGACCGTGATGGGTGTATCGGTTGCATTTGACATGCTGGCCGATTACCTCAAAAACGCGGCTCAACCCGTGACGGAAGTCAACCTGACCCAATCCGGTCGTACACAACAGGCGGGTACCTTCACAATTAGTCGGGCAATTTTTACATTGTTCAAGGTATTCGAAGCATGGTGGAAACTGATCTTTGCTGATCAGTTGTATTTGATCATCTCAACGTCCACAGTTGGATTTGCGCGTGACCTGTTGGTCATCATTGGTGCCCGGGTTCTTCGGCGTTGCGTCGTGATTCATCTCCATGGCGGAGGCTACCACAAGTTTTATCATGAAAGCCCGCGTTGGCGTCAGCGAATGATTCGCTGGATGCTGCGACGGACCCATGGGATTATTGTCTTGGGTGAACTCCTGAAAAACCAATTCGAATTCATGAATGGTGCCGTTCCCATACATGTCGTGCCAAATGGATTGCCGGGTGACGATCCGATTGCGCAAAGGTTTGTCGCCAAGACTCGTCCATCCAATGAAGCACCTTGGCAGATTCTGTATCTTTCAAATCTGATGTCCTCCAAAGGATACTACCTGCTGCTTGAGGCAGTGGAATCGATGCTGTCGATGGGGCACAAGAATTTTAAGGTTCATTTTTGTGGAGCGTTTGTTCGATCCGCTGTCGAAACGGATTCGCATGTTCCTTGCAATAACGATGCTGAATTCGCGGAGCTTATCAGGCGTCGCGGATTACAGGACAATATGACCTACCATGGAACCGTTTCGGGGGCGGCCAAGGTTGAGATGTTGCAAGCGGCACATGTGTTAGTGTTGCCAACGACGTATCCCTGGGAGGGGCAGCCGCTATCGATCATTGAGGCGATGGCGTTTGGAACGCCCGTGATCAGCACTGAACACGCAGGCATTCCCGAAGAGATTGAGGATGAGAAGACGGGCTGGATCTTGAAGCCCAATGAAATCAATGCCCGCGGCGTTCGTAATCGCTTGGAAAAATTGATGTCGATGACGCCAGCGGAGTACTCGTCCATGAGCCGGGATTGCCATGATTTGTACTTGAAACGCTTTACAAAGGCCAGGCATTTGGAGCGATTGATCGAAGTAATCAATCTGTCATATTCACCATGAAAGCTCTGTCGAGTTCCACGTAAAATCTCTGCTCCTCCAATCAAGTGTTGAGATGTTTCGATTTGTCCAAGATCATGTTCGATGTCCGTTGTGCGAAAACAAAAAACGACGCCGTAGCACGCGGGAGCTTTCTGTGCGATCTGAAGCCACGATTTGATTGATTAATGTAAGTAAGCAACGATCTATGCGACCCAACACTCCTCTTGAAAATCCCAAAATCTCAATCGTCACCGCGGTCTATAATCGCGCAACGACGATCGAATCGGCAATTCAATCGGTACTAGCACAGTCTTGGACCAACATCGAATACATCGTCATCGATGGCATGTCCAATGATGGCACGGACAAGGTGATTGCAAAATACAAGGACCAAATCTCTCAATCCGTTCGTGAGCCCGACGACGGGATCTATGATGCGTTGAACAAGGGGATTGCGATGGCCAGCGGAGAGGTTGTCGGGTTCCTCCATGCAGACGATTTGCTGGCGAATTCAAATGTAATTGAGCAAATTGCGACTACCTTTGTTGATGAACAATGCGATGCCGTTTATGGGTCGTTGCTGTATGTAGATTTTGAAAACGCAGACAAGATCGTTCGGTACTGGAACTCTGGTCGCTATCGACTGTCACGGTTCTATCGAGGTTGGATGCCTCCTCACCCAACCTGCTATATCCGCAAGTCATGTTACGATCGGTATGGCAGTTACAACCGGACCATGTCGATCGCGGCAGACTACGAACTGTTGGTTCGGATGATGGTAAAACATCGTATTCAAGTCTCGTATCTGCCTGAGATTCTGGTTAAAATGCGAGTCGGCGGCAAAAGCAATGCTTCGATGAGAAATCGGCTGATTGCAAACCGTGAAGATGCGGAAGCCTGGCGAGTCAATGACCTTCGCGCTCCCTGGGGCCTTCGATTCATGAAGCCAGCTCGAAAGCTGCTTCAGTATCTGTCTCGCCCACCTCGTCCCAAATGATGGAGCTGACGAAAGGGGCGAGTCAAACAGTCTGGTGATTGCCCAATGTACTCATTTCGCCTGAGAGTTGACTGGGATTGATCGACTTAGATCGATCCTTCATTGCAGGTGGTTTACATAAAAAACGAATACGACAAACGATTGAACATATGTCTACAACTTCCAACGCGTCGTTAGCAGGCTCCAGTGCCGACAACAAAACATTCATGAGTGTTGTTTTGCCCTATCTATTGGCTACACTTTCGCAAGTTCCGATGCTGTTGCTTTACTTTCGCGAGGTGTTGGGACAGCCCCACTATGGATTTCTCCCGATCGCACTGATCGCATTCGGAGTTTTGATTTTCTGGCGGTGGCCGTCTAATCGAACCGATGTCATACGCAAAAGTACGCTTGCCAATGTGCTGTTGTCGTTTGCGGTCATGTTTGGGCTTGCTGCATTTCTTTATCGCGACTATTGGTTTTCTGCGGTTTGCGTGTACTTTCTGCTCGGGAGTTTTTTGAGTCGAATTAATGATCAGGAAACGGGTGGATCACTTTTTCCGATTTCGTTTGTGTTTTTGATTCTAGTGAAACCGCCCGGACGTTTCGACCAAACGTTGATTACCTGGCTTCAACAGGTGAGCGCGCGGATCACGAGTCAGCTATTGGACCTTGTCGGCTACGCACATTACATGCCCGGGACCGTCATTCAGGCTCCTCATGGTGCTCAATTCGGAATTGAAGAAGCCTGTAGTGGCGTGCAATCATTTTTCACACTTTTGTTCGTTGCTGTTTTATACGTCGTTTACTTTCGCAGGCCCTGGTTTCGAGCGACATTGCTGGTGACAAGCGTCGTCTTTTGGGCGATTTTCATGAACACACTGCGGATTTTCGCAATTCCAATCGCTGATCGAGTCGCGGGATTGGATCTGTCACATGGTTTGTCTCACGACGTACTCGGGTATTTCGCGCTGATCGCTGGAATGGTCATGGTTTACAGCACGGATCAGTTTCTACTGTTTCTGTTGGGCCCCACCGAAGATTTTGGAGACGAAGGTGACGGAGTTATGCGGTCTGTTTCACGTTTCTGGAACAAGTACATTAGCGGAGCGGAATCGGGCAAAAAAAAGAAGAAGTCAACCCGCGGGCTGGCGAAACCTATCAAGATTTTTGTCTGGGCGGCAACCTGCATTCTGTGCTTGGCTGGTCTGTTCAACCTTTCAGATGTTTTCTTGTTTCTTTCCAAGTCTGGCTCGAGGGTACTTTCATTTGACGCCAATGCCGCAACACCATTGCAAGAGTCCGATTTGGAATCGGAGATCGATGGATGGCGTCAGGTTAATCATTTTTCGGAAGACCGTGTGCGCGGAAGCGACTTGGGACAGTATTCCGACGTATGGAGATTCGTCACCCAACAATATCAGGCCGTGGCCTCCTTTGATCAAACATTTCCTGGCTGGCACGAATTGACCACCTGTTACCGAAATCAGGGGTGGAAAGTTGGAACGCGAATTCGGCGCCAAGATCCAGCCGTCGAGGCTGGTGAAACCGAAGATGGATGGCAATTTGTGATGGTCGACTTGCGGAACGACATTGGACAACATGGCTTCCTGGTTTTCAGCATGTTTGATAGGGATGGTTTTCCCTATGAGCCGCCTGGAAAATGGTCGATGATCGAGTACCTTGCCAATGGTTTATCCAATCGTCTCAATTCGAAAATTCGTTCGCAGTTGTTTCGAGGTGAGGCATATCAAACGCAGGTTTTTGTTCAAAGCTATCGTGAGTTTGACGAAGAGCGAAAACAGGAGATCATCGAGCATTTTCTGAAGATTCGCGAACAGATGCGCGAGGGCTTTTTGAAAAAACGTGACTTGAACTCGGCGTCTGCTGTTACCAGCGATTCAGAAGCCGATAGTCAAACGTAACGAATTGCTGCAAAAGAGTGTGATCTTTGGGTGTGCCTTATTGCTTTTGTAATGTTGACATGTTGATGAAGCGTTGGAGACCCTTATCACAAAAGCTCGATGTGTGTCATCGAGCTTTTTTCATTTGGCTCGCAGTTTATTGGCAATTGAAATTGAAACGACAATTGGACAAGAATGATTGAACAAGCGATAGTTCCGGTTGCAGGACTCGGCACGCGGCTGTTGCCGATCAGCCGCGCAGTTCCCAAGGAATTGTTGCCCATCGGCCCCAAGCCGGCATTGCAATGGATTGCTGAGGAACTGGTTGCCGCTGGCATCAGACGAATCATCCTCGTTGCGTCACCTGCCAAACGAAATATTGATCAGCTTTTCCGACGCGATGAGGAACTGGAAACGCGATTGAAGGAGCAAGGCAAGCTTGACTTGTTAGGAACGCTTTGGTCTCAAGGCCCATACCGCGACACTGAAATCATGGTTGCGATGCAAGACGAACAACTTGGGCTGGGGCATGCCATCCTCTGCGGTGCACCAATGCTGAAGCCAGAGCCATTTCTGGTTGCATTAGGCGATTGTCTGATGGCACCTGTGGGGAATTCGAGCATCACACGGCGTTTGATTGAAACCTCCAACAAACGGGCAGAAATCGCAGGCGCGATTGCATTTGAGGCAGTACCGGAACATGCGGTTTCACGATACGGGATTGCATCACCGGCAGACTCGGAAGACGTTTTTCGATTGAATGATGTTGTCGAGAAACCATCGATCGAAAATGCGCCGAGTAATCTGGCGATCGCGGCTCGATACGTTTTGAGTCATGAGATCGTGAGCACTCTGCAAAATATCCCCAACGGGCACGGGGGCGAAATTCAATTGACGGACGCCATTCGGAAAGAAATAGCCAGTGGGCGGCACTATGTCGGCATCAGGTTCCAAGGTGCCGAGCATCGAATCGATGTTGGCAATTACGATTCATTTGCCAAGGCGTTCATCGAACAAGCACTGACAATGGATCCAGCATTGAAGCAAACGATTGAGAGTTTTCTGAAAGTTCAAGGATGAAATCGGTATCCGCAAAAACGTATGCACGTGCAGGATTG
Organism: Pirellulaceae bacterium; assembly: GCA_041399045.1. GTDB lineage: Bacteria > Planctomycetota > Planctomycetia > Pirellulales > Pirellulaceae > BJ22. The sequence continues at coordinate 113,965 of JAWKTO010000009.1, forward strand.
TTGGGGAATCCCTCAGACGGCTACAACGGTAAGACGATCAGCCTGATCATTGGAGACTACTTTGCCGAGGTAACGTTTACTCATGCGGAAACGATTTCGATATTGCCTGCGGAAAATGAAACTCGGGAGTTTCGTTCGTTAAAGTCGTTGCAGGAGTCGGTCACGCAGCAAGGCTATTACGGGTCCGAGAGGCTGATCAAAGCAGCGCTGAAACGATTCGCCGACTTTGCCGGTGAGAAAATCCCAAGTCGGCATGAGAATTTTACAGTATCGGTAGCCAGTTCGATTCCCCGGCAAGTTGGCCTTGCTGGCTCCAGTGCCATTGTGATGGCAACGTTGCGTGCGGCGATGAAGTGGTTCAATATTGAGATCGCCCCACAGGTTCTGGCTTCACTCACCCTTTCGATTGAAAAAGACGATTTGAAAATCCCCGCCGGACTGCAGGATCGAGTTATTCAGGCTTTTGAAGGTGTCATGTTCATGGATTTTTCAAAGGCATCGATGCACGACGAACATGGATTCGACGTTGGCCACTACGAACCTTTGGATTTGACACTACTGCCCGAGGTCTATGTTGCATATAGTCGCCTAGGTGGCGAGCCAACCGAAATTACGCACACGGACATTCGTGGACGCTTCCATGCGGGCGACCAGATAATGGTCAAGGCAATGGAGTCGTTTGCTGAACTGGCCGAACAGGGCAAGCAGGCATTAATTGCGGGTGACCATGAACGCGTTCATGATTTGATCAACGCGAATTTTGATTTGCGACGCTCGATTTGCAATCTGCACCCACTCCACATTCAAATGATTGAGACTGCTCGTTCCGTTGGTGCAAGCGCCAAGTTCTGTGGAAGTGGCGGCGCAATCATTGGGACTTGCACGGGGCCAGACAATTTCACAAAACTCAAAGAGAAGCTCGCTCAAATCGACTGCGAGACCTTGAGACCGACCATTGGTCACTTTCAATAGACCAAGTTGCTCGCCAGCAAATCCAAGCGACTCTTGTGATTAATTCCGATCCTTCGGAGGCGTTCCCCAACCGCCACCGCCAGGGGTTATCAGTTTCAGGATGTCGCCGACTTCAACATCGACCTTTGCCGTCGAGGGCAATTTGACGTCGCATTCAGAATTTGCCCGCCGTAAAAGGTTTTGTCCACTTGCACCCGCTTCGCCACCCTTGAGGCCATAGGGCCGTGACGTTCGCCTACTGGTCAACAATGAAACGGTGAGCGGACGCAGGAATTCAACCGAGCGGATCATGCCGTTCCCACCGGCATGAACGCCGGCGCCACCACTGGCTGGTGCAATTCCAAATTCGACAAGCCGAACAGGATATCGGCTTTCCAATATCTCCGGATCAGTGAGGCGTGTGTTCGTCATATGTGAATGAACGGCATCGGCTCCATCCATCGTTTCAGTCGCACCTGTTCCGCCGCCCAGCGTCTCGTAATAACCAAACGTGGAGTCACCCATCAGCCAGTTGTTCATCGTGCCTTGGCTAGCTGCAGCAAGATTCAAGGCTCCCAGGAGAACATCCACGACCCGTTGACTTGTCTCGACATTGCCCCCGACAATTGCAGGCGAATGTTCCGCATCGTTGCCCGGTGTCGGATTCAAAAAACACTCCGGGAGCGTCAATGTGACCGGTCGCATCACCCCTTGATTCAAGGGCAACGTTGACCGCAGCAAACAGCGCATGACGTACATCGTCGCCGCAATGCAAATCGCCCGGTTCGCATTCAAGTTGTCGCTTGAAACGGGATCGGTACCCGAGAAATCGATGACGACCTCTCCTTCCCTTTTTTCAACCGCGACACGAATCGTTCCGCCGTTGTCCATCGCGTCTTCGAATTCGAAATGACCATCGTCTAGATTCTTCAACGCATCGCGAACCTGGGCTTCAGCGGCATCCAGCAAGAACGTCATGTATCTTGCAACGACGTCATACGAATGGCGAGCCACCAGATCCAGCAGTTGATTGACGCCGATTTGATTTGCCGCGATTTGAGCGCGGATGTCGGCAAGGTTGTCGGCAACATTTCGCGAAGGGTATTTGGCGTTTCGCAAAATCGACTCCAGTTGGTCAAAGTGCTCAACGCCGTTCGATACCAGCTTTAGATTCTGAATCAGAACGCCTTCATCAGCCAGGCAAGTTGCATCGGGCGGCATGGACCCTGGTGTCTTGCCGCCAATCTCGGCATGGTGCCCACGACTAGCAACCCAAAACGAAAGCGACTTCTCAACAAAAACCGGTGTAACCACCGTAACATCAGGAAGGTGCGAGCCACCTGCATACGGGTCATTGGTGACGAACACATCGCCAGGCATCGCATTTGGATTGCTTGCAATGATGTTGCGCACGGTTTCACTCATGGCCCCTAGATGAACAGGAATATGGGGGGCATTCACAATCAAGTCGCCTTGTGAGTTGAAGATAGCACAGGAGAAATCCAAACGGTCCTTGATGTTCACACTCACACTGGTTCGCTGCAACGTCAGCCCCATTTGCCTTGCGATTGACATGAAGTGGTTGCTGAACACCTCTAACAAGACGGGGTTCGGGCTTTCGGGAATCTGAGTCTGCCGGGCCTCGGTGTCTCGTAGATTTCTTGCGTTTTCCGTCGACGATCTCATTTCGAGAAGTAGTTGCCGGTCAGACAACACCGTTGCCTGCCAACCTGTTTCAACAACGGTGGTTGTCAATGAGTCGGCAATCAGCGCAGGTCCATCAATCACATTTCCGGCCTGAAGGTACGTCCAATCGATCATCGGGCCGGAAACGCGTTGGCCCAAACTAAAAAATTCAGAAGGGTGCAGAATGGCCTCTGGAGCCAATGGAATCGCGGGTTGATTGTCGATTGTTTTCGATGGTACTGGTCGCTCGCCAGCAACGATCGCTTCAACTCTGGCATTCACGCATTCGATAGGACGAGCCTGTGTGAATCCGAATTCTCGCTGGTGGTCTGTTTCGAATCGTTGAAGCGCTTCCTGTAGCGTTTCAAAGGCCACATTGATCCATGGCTCGGTACCGCGGTATCGCAGATCGACGGTGCGGCGGAACGTGATTGCATCCGTTTCAACGCCTTCACTCAACAGCTCGTGCTCGGTTTGTTGTTTGAGTTTCTGTAGGCACTCAAACAACTCACTTTCCAGTTCCGGTTCATCAACTCCTTTTAGGACCGATTGTGCGGCGGTGGCCGATCGATCTGCCAATCGGATGCCTTCAGCACTCAGCACACTGGACCTGGGATGAATCAGGACGCGCTGAATGTTCAATTGATTGGCAACAGCCAACGCGTGTTGAGGCCCCGCGCCGCCAAACGCAACCAGCAAGTAATCTTGAGGATCATAGCCACGCGAAACGGATACCGTGCGTATTGCCGTCGCCATGTTGTGGTTCGCGATTTCCCAAAAACCGTTGGCAATCGCGTCCATGCTCAACTGTTGTCCCGATTGTTGCACGATTTGGACCTGCACTTCCTGCATTCGTTTTTCGATTGCCTGTCGATTGAGTCGGAATGGGAAATGCGTTTCACTGAATCTGCCTAGATAAACATTGATATCGGTGACTGCCAGTGGTCCACCCTTGCCGTAGCAAGCTGGGCCTGGATCAGAAGAAGCGCTTTCGGGGCCGACGACCAAACGAGAACCTTGGCAGGAACAAATCGAACCGCCGCCTGCAGCGACAGTCTCGATCGCCATGATTGGTGAAACGATTCGTACACCCGCCTTGCGGCGTTTTCGAACTCTCGCTCAAATGTCCCGTCAAACCGTGCAACGTCCGTGCTGGTTCCGCCCATATCGAACCCAATCGACCGCGCGAAGCCAGCTTGTTCTCCGGCTCGTGCGAAACCAACGACGCCTCCGGCAGGCCCCGACAGCACACTGTCTTTTCCCGTGAATCGCTCGCGGAAAACGAGCCCGCCGTGACTGGTCATGAGTTGCAGTTGGCTTCCTGCAGCCAACGTCGTGGCAATGCGGTCAGCGTAAGCTCGAATCACAGGATTCAGGTAAGCATCCAAAACGGTCGTTTCGGCTCGCGGCACCATCTTGATCAGCGGCGAAACGCGACTTGAGATACTGACCTCTTGAAAGCCCAAATCGCGTGCGACCTGTTCCACCACCAACTCGTGGGCATTGTTGCGATAGGAATGCAACAAACAAACGGCAAGCGACTCGACGCCTTGGTCGCGAATTTTTTTCAATGACGATTCAATTTGACGGTGTGAAGGTTGTCGCAACGGGGTCCCATCCGCAGCCAGGCGTTCGTCAATCTCCACAACACGATCGTACAACGGCCTTGGCTTTTGAACATTCAGATCGAATAGCGACGGACGACTTTGATCACCGATCAAAAGCAAATCGCGAAAGCCACGTGTCACAACAAATGCTGTTCTCGCACCGCTCCGCGTCAAAAGTGCATTCGTTCCGCGAGTGGTTCCGAGGAACATTTCAATAGCGGGCAGATCGTCTTGCAATGAAAGTCCTATCACCTGCCGAACGGCAAACAGCGGGGAAGGCTCCGGTGAACGAAGTTCAAAATATGCAGGAGGAGTTTTATTCGAATGGATTGATCGATTTGTGGTCAGTTGACCGTCCGGAGTTGAATCAACAACACGGTCGCTCCAGATGAGGTCGCCGGAAGAATCCAAAACAGCCAGTTCGTAGTCGACCCAGAATCCGGGATGCGACGTAGCGAGAGAGGAGTCATGGATGCGTTCAAGGCTCGGACCTTGCCATCGCTTACGCGTAATTGCAGAGCTCAGGACCTTGGTCGTGCGTTCCGTTCCAGTCGGCGAGCGGGAAATGCAGTCAGTAAAGGTCCCGCCAACATCGATCCAAAACTTCCATGTTTTTTCAAGGTTCAATGGTTGTCCCCAATTCGGACTTGATCCGTTTCGCCTTTCAGTTCACTTGCGGCAGGGCCAAAGCAATAAAGGTGCCGTTCAGTCCGAACAATGAGATTGCCTCGAACAATCGCTGGAGTGGCCTCAGAGGGTTCGTTAAGGTCAATCGTTCCAATCGTGTGAAATGTTGATGCCGCCTCGATCACATATAACGTTCCGTCCTTGTCCAGGCAAAACAATGATTTGCCGTCCGAAACGGGTGAAGACCAGAAGCCACTCGAAACACGTTCTGACCAAGTCTCGGTACCATCGGACAAATCAAAACAAGCAACCAATCCATTGTCCGTACAGGAAAAAAGTTTGTCTTCTACGGAAATGAGTGTGGGAACATAGCCAACAGTCCGGTGAATTTCAAACTGTTTGGGGTGCTCGGCGGCATCGACATCGACGCTGACAACATAATTTCCGCCACCACCCGAGCCATTGTTTCCGATCAACTGACGGCCGGCAAGAATCGGTGAGCCAACGACCCGCAATTGAAATACCGGTTGCTTCCACAGCAGCTCGCCATTGCTAGAGGAAACACCGAAAAACCCTTCGCCGGCCGTCGCACAGAGAAGCGTTCTGTTGTCCCCCTGTCCATCAACAATCGGGGCACCGTAACAAGCTCGCGCACCGTCCAGCTCTGTTTGCCAGATCAATTCGCCACTAGATTTGTCGAATGCCAACAGCCCGCTCGTTCCCGGATCCCTCATTCCTTGTTGAGGTTCCTGAGAATTCAAAACGATTACGTGGTTATCGACTACGATCGGTGAAACGCCAAATCCATGTTGAGCGACCCATGGCCCCAATTCTCTCCGCCATTGCAGTTTTCCATCAAACGACAACGTAATCAACTCGACATTTTCGGTTTGGGGAAGCAATGCATAAATTGCCGTTTCGTCAGCTGCCAGCGTGCTCGACGCAACGTTGTTGAGTCGGTGCATTCGATGGGGTTTCAGTGGGTGCGTCCAGTCCAATATTTGTTTGCCGTCGCTCAGTCGGTGACCAAGGATATGAAACAAATTGTCCGAATCAAAACTGGTTGTGAAGATACAGTCGTTTGCGACAACGGGCGAGCTGTGTCCGGCACCGGGCAACTCAACCTTCCATCGAGGCGCGGGAGTATTGGCCCAATCAACGTTGAGTGCCTGGGTGTCGTTCAGGCCGGAACCATTGGGGCCACGAAATCGCGTCCAAGCGTCACCGAAGTCTTGCGCGCAGCACGCTTCAGCCCAAAGTACAAGCAACGCGGCCAGTAACCCATGGCAAAACGCTTCGCAGACGAAGCTGCCAGTCTGATTGGGTTTGAAAATCGGGAACAACATTCGAAATGAGTGACTCAAACGACAGATCATTGGCAGCCAGGCCCTTCTCGCTAAATCGAAATCAATCCCGAAACATTGTAACCTGTTTGTCAGGGCGAATAGCGAAGGTGGCATTAGGGCAAACTTAAGTTTTCCCCAACCGCCTGATAGTTCCAGGTTTTTTCTTCGCGGACGACACGCCAGCAGGATATTGGGAACAGAATCGCAAAGGCCAAAGCGCATGTTTTCCAAGAGACCAATACCATCGGAATCGCCGTTCCCAGCATGACGAGGCCCAGTTCTGAAGGATGTTTCAGCAAACGGTAAATGCCGCGATTGACCCTGTGTTTTGCAACTCGGATATCGGAATTGTAACTGGGACCCAGTGTTGCGATCGCAGACGCTCTTAGCCCAATTCCCAACAAACTCGCAACAACTCCGATTGCAGATCGCCAATCAAACAGTTTGCCTGATTCCCGATTCCAATATTCGAATTGAGCACTCCAGATACTGATCAAAATGACCGCACCGACGATCGTTGCCACAGAAAACGCTTTCGGGTCATACGGCCTGTCCGACTCTGTTTTGCAATATCTTTGAACGAACATCCACTCAACACTGCTGACCACCAGCAGTACCAGGAAAAACGCGATCAAGCATGGATGCTCGTTGATCACGAGTTCCATGCGGGTTGCGAGGATGATTCCTGTTGGCCAGCCAACCAACAACGCGTGAACGAATTGCAACGACGTCAGTGAGAACAAGATGCGGCCAAATGATTCCGCGTTGGACTTGTCCACTACAAATCATCCGCTTCGCTGAGTTGTCGAATCAGTTCCATGTACTGATCTTGAGGGATGCTCAATGTTTTGGCGAGTTTCGAAAGTTGGTCGTTGTGCCCTGTTTTGAGTTCACCATGCGCGGACATCGTGAAGAACGCCAGTTTGACCACCAATACCTTTCCATGATTTGAAAGGTTCGGTGCGATTCCACTCACATAGTCGTTCAGGTTTGTATTCGCTTTCATCGCCATGTCGATTTCTTGACGCAGCGTGTCGTTAGTCAGTGGCAGGCCGGCCAGATCCTGAAATTGGCGTTTGATTTCTTCGCGTTCGTTGTCGTCGACCATGCCGTCGGCCAAGGCTGCCAAGATCATGACCCGCAACATCTGTTCTTCCGTTTCCTTGCGAGCCTTTTCGGGATCGTAGTCATAGATGTCTTCATTGAAGTTTCCCCGGCAAGTAGTGCATTCAACGAATCGGCCTGCGACATTCAGCGGGATCACAGGAATGAAGTAAAGCGTAAAAAAATTGCGAACCTGACGAAGGTTTCCCTCCCGTTGGTCATTGCATTGCGGGCAGTGAAATGGACGAGTATCGATCGTTGATTTGATGCCACGTGAGCCATAAATAATCATCGGTGATTTCCTTTGTTGAGGGCCAAATGTCGCAAGTTTAGGGTGTTGGCAACGTTGAGAATATCGTGACACGTTTTATCGAAACTGTAAACCAATCTCGCCAAACATTTGTCTCAAAATAAACACTACAATGCGCGGACGGAAATTCCTTTGGGGTCGTCATGCACAAATGAACCTGTTTGAAGCAGCTGAAAAAGAAAACGAAGATCGCGCGAAGCCGTTAGCGGCACGGATGCGCCCGCAGTCATTGTCGGAGTTTGTGGGGCAACGACATTTGCTCGGCCCTGACACATTGTTGTCGCGATTGATCAAGGCAGACCGCCTCGGCTCGTTGTTGTTGTTTGGGCCGCCAGGGACTGGCAAGACGACGCTGGCCAGATTGCTTGCTCAGGAAACACGTCGTGAGTTTGTTGAGCTAAGCGCGATCCTGCATGGCGTCAAGGAGTTGAGGGAGGTCTTGCAAAGGGCTCGCGACCGCCTTGCCGCCAGCGGTGACGGTACCTTGCTGTTTATCGATGAAATTCATCGATTCAATCGATCGCAACAGGATGCGCTGCTGGCCGATGTCGAACAAGGTGTTGTGACGCTTGTGGGGGCGACGACCAGCAATCCTTTCTTCGCTGTGAACTCCGCCCTCGTAAGTCGCAGCCAGTTGCTGGAATTCAAGCAACTAGAGGACCAGGATCTCATTGATTTGTTGAATCGCGCCATTCGTGATACACGGCGAGGCCTGGGTGATTTAGACATTGACGTCGACGACGATGTCCTGCAATCCATTGTTTCAATCTGTGACGGTGATGCGCGGAAAGCACTTTCGGTTTTGGAGACTGCGGTACTCTCCGCAAAGCCACCTGTAAAACTGACGCGTGAGTTGGTCGGGGAAGCGACTCTTTACCGTGCACAGCGGTATGATGTAAGCGGCGATGAACATTACGATTGTGCCAGTGCCTTGATCAAGAGTATCCGGGGAAGCGATCCTGATGCAGCGGTTTATTGGCTGGCTCGGATGCTGGAAGGCGGTGAAGACGTTCGTTTCCTGTGTCGCCGGCTGGTCATTCTCGCCAGTGAGGACATCGGAAATGCCGATCCCTCGGCGCTTCCGCTGGCGGTCAGTTGTTTTCAGGCATGTGAACAAGTTGGTTTGCCCGAGTGCCAATTCGCTCTCGCCCAAACCGCAATCTATCTGGCGATGGCACCCAAAAGCAATTCGGCAACGGTCGCGATTGGCAGTGCACGGGCGGATGTTCGAACGCAGGCCGTGCTGCCAGTCCCGAAACATTTACAGGATGGGCATTACGCTGGAGCGAAAGAGTTGGGGCACGGTGTCGGTTATCAATATTCCCATAACGCTACTGATGGCGTTGCAGCACAGGACTACCTGGGCGTTGAACGCGAATATTATCACCCGGTAGATCGCGGCAATGAAAGTGATTTTTCCAAACACCTTGCCGTGTTACGCGCCCGTCTGCGTAGCAAGTAGTAGTCAATTGCGTCCGGTAGCACAGGCTGCCAGCCTGTCTATTCAATTCATCCAAACGGTTTTGGAATTGTTTTGGAACGAACACGGAAGAGTTTGTTGTTCGTGTCTCCAGGACGTGACTGCTTAACAGGGGCCCGTTGGCAATTTGTTGTTCCATTGTGAATTGAAACGCAGAGGCTCAGAGACGCAGCAGTCGCAGAGTGTTTTTGGGAGCATCATTCCCGGTTTTTCATTTTCTCCGCGTATTAATTGAAATCTTCCAAGATATCCATAATAGGGCCACCCGATCTATGAAAATTTCAACTCTTAGAATTTCGGATGTGTTGCTGAGGCGAATCGTAACTCGCGTCTCCGACGCGTGATTGAGGAAATTTCAATCCTTGTTGATTTGGATTTGTTGACGATCTACTAATAGCTCGGGAAGATGATGTGTTCGATCACGTAGTAGGCGGCCGCACCCGAGAAGAATCCGAGCAGCGCCAGCGGTGTGATGTTGCGGAGGTACCACATGAAATTGATTTTTTCGAGGCCCATCGCAGCGACTCCCGCCGCCGATCCAATGATCAAACAGCTACCACCCGTTCCGGCCGTGTAGGCTAGAAACTGCCAGAACCCGTGGTCCTTGGGAAACCCATACATTTCGATCCCCGCTGCAACAAGTGGAACGTTGTCAACGACGCTGGACAATAATCCGATGATCAATGCGATCAAGTCGAGGTTGCCGACGGTTTGATCCAGTTTTTCTGCGAGACCTGTCAGAATTCCCATACTGGCCAGAGAGCCGACCGCGAGCAAGATGCCCAGGAAAAACAAAATGCTGGACGTGTCGATGCGTTTGAGGATTTCAACGACATGGGTCGAACTTTTGGTAACCGTATCGAGGTCGCGACGAATGATCTCGGCAACAATCCACAATACGCTCAGGCTGAGCAACATTCCCATGAATGGTGGCAAGTGAGTCACGAGCTTGAATATTGGGACTGATAACAATCCGACGACTCCGATCGCGAACAACAGGTTCTTCCAGAACGGAGCGAGGTCGATACGTTGTTCGTCCGACTCTTCGACGGGCCGTTCGACCTTGCCTCGCATGAACAGCGAAACGACGATCAGAGGAACCAGGAAACAGATCAAGCTGGGAACGAACAAACGAACGGCAACTTCCGTCACGGAAATCTTTTCCTTGATCCACAACATGGTGGTTGTGACGTCGCCAATCACGGTCCAGGCACCGCCGGCGTTCGCGGCACAAACAATCATTCCGGCAAAGAACAAGCGAGTCTTGTGATCCTCGACCAGTTTTCGCACGAGAGAAATCATGACAATCGTCGTGGTAAGGTTGTCGAGTACCGCCGACATGAAAAAGGATAGAAACGATATGACCCACAACAACTGAAGTTTGTTGTTAGAGCGGATGCGATCGGTGATGACCGAGAAGCCTTCGAACGCGTCAACCATTTCAACAATGGTCATTGCCCCTAGCAGGAAGAATAGAACACCTGCAATTTCTGCCAGATTTTCGGTCAGTTGCCCTTCGATAGCGAATTCGCGAGAAAGGTCGACGTTGTGCTCGTCGCTTGTCGCCTCGGTCTCGTGTTGGACACGAAACCATTCAGGAACTTTATCTTCGCTTACGAAAGTACCGGCATTCAGTACATAGATTGTCCAGCAAACGACGCCGGCAAACAGCGCCGGAGCAGCCTTGTTGATATGCAGGTTGTGCTCAAATGCGATGGCGAGATAGGCCAGTACGAAAATAGTACAAACGATGGCGACAAGCATGATGTTATTCTGCGGCGTTGGCAGACACGGTTGATGAACTACGAGACAACAAAAAACGGAACTCGGGCCAAAGAACGTTGGGCAATCCGATGGTGACGCATTCCATGGAGCCAGAACGAACCCGTAGAGTCGTTAATGATAGCCTGCGAACGGCCATCTTATAAGGGCGACTTTGTCAGCCTAGTCAATCGAAGCCCATATTTTTAGTGCGTCGATTCGCCACAGTGATGCCCGTTTGAGAATGGCGGTAATCGATTTGAAATCGCCGTGATACCGAATGGGCAAAAAGAAAGACCAGGCAAAACGATTTGCCTGGTCCTGTGATTCGAATACGGGGTTTGTTATCGGGCTCGGTCAGGGAGCCATCTTTTTCAGTTTGCGTTGCAAGGTGCGACGCGGAATGTCCAAGCGTCGTGCTGCTTCTGAGATATTGCCACCGCAGTCATTCAGGACTCGATGGATATGCTCCCATTGAGCCTCTGCCAGTGAGGGTGGATGTTTTTCAAGGTCCACTTCACCGTCATCGTCGTCGAGCGAATCGAATTTAAAGCCGAGAGCGTTCAATACCTGGTCAGCATCAGCGGGCTTGGTGACGTAATTGACTGCGCCAAGTTTCACGGCTTCAACTGCATTGGCGATACTGCCGTAACCGGTCAAGATCACGGCTCGAGTGTTGGGCGAGATCTTCATGAATTCGGTCAGCATCTGCAAGCCGTTGTTGTCCGGCATCTTTAAATCCAGAACGGCCATGGCGGGCTTCTCGCGAGCAGCCACCTCCAGAGCTTCTTTTTGATTCGATGCACAAATTACGATCAGACCTCGCTTCGTAAAGGCCTTCTCGAGACGCGTCCGTAGGATGTCGTCGTCGTCGACAACCAGAATAGTTTGTTCACTCATAGTAAATTAATTGTACCACAAGATCAGGTTTGGTCCGAATCCGAAGGGAATGTTCTTGGTAGTCTGGCGATGATTTTTGTGCCTTTTCCAACTTCCGATTGAATGTCGATTGTACCGTCTAAACGTTCTATAACGTTTTTAGCGAGGAATACGCCCAGTCCCATTCCCTTGCCCGTGGGCTTCGTTGTGTAAAACGGTTCGGAAATTCTTTGCAGGACATCTGGTGGCATACCGGGGCCATGGTCTTCGATCGACCAAAGCCAGTGCCTTGCGAACCTTTGAATTTCGACGACGATTTTTCCTCCTTTTTCGTCGGCATCAATCGCATTTTGGACAAACGCCCTCATCGCCTGGCTCAGAATCACCGGCGGTACATACAGCGTCACATCCCATACTTCGTTTTTAACTTGTACCGACACGCGGTCGGGCTCCGTGACCTCGTCCAAGACCGAGTCCCAGAAATCACGAACGGAAATATGTTGAATGGTTTCGCCAATGGCTTGTCCTGATTGACTGGCCATGCGATCAAGAATGACGCGACAGCGATCGAGTTGACTGCGGATCAAGTGAATATCGTCGACGACCTCGCTTGCGCCAGGAGTCTCCGGCGGATTTTCTTCGAAGAATTGTTCGACATCGCGCGCAACGATTGCGATGGTTGAAAGAGGTGTTGCCAGTTCGTGTGCGGTGCCTGCTGCCAATGTTCCCAGTGACTCCAGTTTTTCGCGACTTGCCTGGACGATTTGAGCTTGTTGAAACGCCGCTTCCCGATTGCGCATCGCATTTCGAATTTGTGTCAAGAAAAACACGACTACCGTGCTGCTCAACGCAAACGCCAGCCAATAGCCCGTGTGCATCAGCGATATCGAACGATGTTGGCTGATGGGGTACAGCATCTCGCTGATTTGCAACGCCTCAATTTCGACATGGCTGATTAACAGCCAGGTGAAACACCCAATTATCAATGCATTGAGTAGCCACGCCCATCCGCGACTGAGAATCAATGAGGACAAGCTGAGGTTAACAAAATAGAAAAGTGCGAATGGATTGTTGACGCCGCCAGACGAGAATAGCAGCGTTGTAAGAGACAGGACGTCCAGGATCATGATTAATCCAAGTATCAGATCCCATTCGACCTGCCCCTCTTGTTCACCGGATCGCCAACGACGCGACCAATGTCTCAGTAGAAAATTGCTGCCAATGGTTAGTCCGAGGACGATGACCATTGCCCCCTTCATGGGGAGGTCAATTCCTAAAACAAAGAGCACAACCAGAATGGTTGCGATTTGGCCAAAGACGGCGACCCACCTCAGCATGATCAGCCAATCGAGATTGATCAGTGTTCGACGTGAGGGCGTAAACAATGTTTCCATATTCAGTGCTTGCAATTTGCTCGTGGTTTTCACGCTTAATAAAGGTCGCGTTTGTTGAATCAGGCGGCGTTAGGTTGGATTCCGGAAAAACAACTGCAGTCACCGTTCAATAAAACAGTCCGGCCATTGGAATATACACAGCGTCAAGCGTCAAGAATTTAGCCCGCGAGGAGGTGCATTGAATCTTCCGGCGCCTTGGCTGATTCGCGGTCGCCCGTTAAAAATGAGGTCTGCAATGCAGTTTGTTTGGCTGAATTGTTTTTGTTGCGAACGAAATTGAAAGCACTGGCATGAACGACGCCATGAACGTGGATTCATTGGGTAAGTCGAACTCGACCCAAGCTTCGCTTGGGGAAAAAAGCAAGATACCGACATTGAGTCACAAAACGTTGACGTGGGTGCTGATATTGATGTGTGCCATTCCTGTTGTTGTGATCATTTGCATTTGGCAGTTGTTGCCCAATGTTGAAGAAAAGCAACTGTTGGCCAAGGTGTCGGCGCGCGATCTCCCCGCTGCGGAGCACTATTTGTTGCCGTTGGATAGTCGCCCCGAGTTGAAGAAAACTGGGAAACTGGTTGTCACTAATATTGGCGACGGTGACTGGACACAATACAACATCGAGATCAATCGGCAGTACGCAGGCAGTTACCAGATCATGGAGCATCTGGAACCGATTCGTGCTGGAGAGACCAAGGAGTTTGAGCTCGATCGTTTTGTCAGCCGAGCGGGAGCAAGGTTTGACCTTCGCTACAATCCACTGAAAACGGTTCGCATATATGCTCGTCTCCCCTCCAGTGTGCGCGCGACCTATTATTATTCGTTTGAAACAGGTTTAGAGAATGAGTGAGCGAATCGCATTGGTGACTGGGGTCAGTTCTGGGATTGGCCACGCGTTGGCAACGCGGTTGCTGGAGTCAGGCTGGGATGTGTTTGGCGTCAGCCGTCGGGTGCCCCATGATCTTATCGAATCCGGTTTGCGTTTTTGCTCAATCGATCTGACAGACTTTGCTGCTGCCGCGGTATCACTCGGCAATTTCCTCAGCGACGTAAGTCGAATCGACCTGGCAATTTTAAATGCGGGTGTATTGGGGCCAATTGCTGATTTGGCGGACCAATCGATTGATGAAATGAAACGTGTAATGGATGCCAATCTGTGGGCCAGTAAAGCCGTGATGGATGGACTGTTGCCCAAAGGCTCGGCCAGATCGCTTGGACAAGTGGTCATGATTTCGTCAGGCGCGTCCGTGAATGGAAATCGAGGCTGGGGCGGATACAGCCTTTCCAAAGCCGCCTTGAACATGATGGCCCGTCTGTATGCTGCCGAGTTGCCTGGAACTCATGTTTCCGCGTTGGCACCTGGGCTGGTTGACACTGCCATGCAAGAGTACCTGTGCACGCAACCTGAAGACAGCCGTTTCCCATCCCTGCAGGTCCTCAAAAGCAAACGGAATACATCGGACATGCCCAGACCTCAGGATTGGGCTGGGCGGTTGATCGAGGTGATGGCCACCCTTCCTCAACGAGTCGATAGCGGCAGTTTTGTTGATGTGCGAAGCCTTTAGCTGTTCTTCTCCGCATTGTTTTCAGAGTGCGCAATGAATCCGCATTGCCAGATCACGCGATTCTGAGAACAATCAAATATTGACGATCGTTCGTGAGGCGATCCTGAAATTCATAATGTGATCCCCCAGACCAGCATCAAATGAACGACGTTTCAAGCCAGCGGCGAATCCTCGTAGTTGATGATTCACCAGTCGACCGAATGCTGGTTTCTCGAATTTTGGCCGATGAGCCAGGATGGTTGATCGAACTGGCAATCAACGGTCAACAAGCGTTGGAAGCCATCCGCGAGACTCCTCCCGACTTGGTTGTAACCGATCTGCAGATGCCCGAAATGGATGGGCTGACACTGGTCAACGAGATCAAAAATCTTTTTCCCAACCTGCCTGTGATCTTGATCACGGCTCAAGGAAGTGAGCAGATCGCTGCAGACACATTGCGAGGCGGGGCAACGAGTTACACCCCAAAGTCGGCGCTGAAAAAAGACCTGTTACGATCAGCGCGTTACGTCTTGGATTTGGCGGACCATGTCAGCGTCAAGCCTGCAACGAATCGCGCTCGATTCCAACAACGCTTTGTTTTGCAAAACGATTGCCAATTGGTGATGCCGCTGATTGAGCATCTGCAAAATCATATGCCGAATTGGTCGGAAGATTGTCGACTGCAATTGGGAATGGCGATTGGTGAAGCGATGGTAAATGCAATGCACCACGGGAACCTCGAGGTGTGCAGTTCGCTGCGAACGGATGATGACGACTGTCAATATTACGCCACGATCCGTACGCGACGCGAGCAAAAGCCGTTTTGTGATCGCCGGGTCAATGTTCAAGCTGATTTTGACCAGGATGAAATGGTCATTCGCATCGCCGATGATGGGAGCGGCTTCAATCCTGACTCTGTACCTGATCCCACCGCAGAAGAAAATCTCACCAAAATTTGTGGCCGAGGTCTAGTGCTTATCCGCTCGTTCATGGATGAAGTGCTTCACAATGACCGCGGCAACGAAATCACGATGATCAAACGACGAAGCTGACTTTTGACAACCCGCTGGTGATGTCAAGTTGAGGCTTTTGACGTTTTCCTTTACCTTGTTTTGTGCAGGAAGTTCGTTCGACACTCGAAAAAGAGGCGTTTCGATTGTCTTGAGTTCGGAATACTGCGTCGGCTTCGTCGTGTTTTGCCGGGCCGCCACTCCGAAACGAATCAGGGTAGACAGGGATCAAACGTATGAGTCGCCATCAGCTCAAGCTGACAAAAGATGAAAAGCCTATCCATTTCCTGTTCGAGAATAGCCTGTTCCTGATCCTTGGGACCGTGATTGCCCTCGTGTGGGCGAATGCAAGTGACATGTCCTTGCGAACCTATCAATATTTCTTTCACGAGTTTCAGCTGCGCGAGATGATTTTTGGCGAGCCGGAGTTCGTCGAGGGCTTGCACTATGAATCCGGGTTGGGCGGCTATCCGTCGTTGCACGACGAACATGCCGACAGTGAACCTGCTGATAGTGAGTCTCATGAGCCAACGGGGGCGGCGGGAGATGACGCTGAAAATGATTTGCAGGCCGAAGGCGCAACCAATGGTCATGCCACGGACGCCGAGAATTCAGCTGAAACGCCCGAGTCGGAAGAAGAGCCTGACGGCGCCAAGAAAAAACGGCGTATGACCATTTTCAAATACCCGCTGACGTGGCACTTCATCGTCAACGACATTTTGATGATGTTCTTTTTTGCGATCGCGGCCAAAGAGGTTTGGGAATCACTGTTGCCTGGCGGGGCACTTTCGCGGCCGAGCATGGCTGCGATGCCGTTGCTGGCTACGTTTGGTGGGATCGCTGGCCCAGCGTTTGTGTATGTTGCGGGAGCATATCTGTTCGGCGGAAATAATTTCGGCGAACTCAGTCGTGGGTGGGCTATTCCGTGTGCGACCGATATCGCGTTTAGCTACCTGGTCGCAAGGCTGATTTTTGGTGCGTCGCATCCTGTGATCGCTTTTCTATTGCTATTGGCCATTGCGGATGATGCTGCCGGACTTGCGATCATTGCGATTTTTTATCCGACCGATGATGTCGTTGAGTGGAGTTGGTTGCTCATGAGCGTCGGCGGCATGGTGCTTGCCTGGATGATGCGGCGGTTTCGTGTTCACAGTTTCTGGTGGTATCTACTGATTCCCGGAACGATGAGTTGGCTCGGGTTTTACTGGGCTCACGTGCATCCCGCTTTGGGGCTCGTTCCGATCATTCCGATGATGCCTCACGCCCTCACTGACTTGGGAACGTTCGCAATTGAAGAGTTGGATCGCGATGATACGCTGAGTGAGTTTGAACATTGGTGGAAAAATCCAGTTGAACTGATCCTTGGTTTATTTGGATTGGCCAATGCGGGTGTGGCCTTTAGTACTGTTAATGTGGCGACATGGCTGATTCTGGCAGGACTGTTGATTGGCAAGCCGTTGGGGATCACGCTATTGACATTTGTCGGCGACAAATTTTTGGGATTGAGTTTGCCGAACGGAATTCAGTACCGACATGTATTCACGTTGAGTATCATCGCTTCGATTGGTTTTACCGTCGCATTGTTTGTGTCAACTGCAGCTTATGAGCCAACGAGTCCATGGCTCGGGTCGATGAAAATGGGTGCGGTCTTGAGTTTCGTCGGTGCCATCCTGGCGTACGTGGTTGCCCGTGTGATGAAAATCCAACCGATGCAACAAAAACCTGCCGTGGCGGAGGAAGGTACGACTTAAAAGCCCCCAATTGCTGCCGTGAACCAGCGTTAAGGGCTGATTGCAATGTTAGGACATGAGAAGATAACAAACTTCCGCGGGATTCCGACATTGTCATGACCGTATGTTTTTAAACATAATGTGGGGCAGGAACGGTTTTTAATTTCAGGGCATCGCCAGCAGGCAAATGGGCAATCTTGCATTTGGCTACGAGCAAATTCCAGCAAGCAGTTGGGCATATCTGTCCTCACTGCTGATGTTGGCGTTGTTTTTCAAATTCAATCGATTCTGGGCGCTCAGGAATCTGGACCTCATTTTGTTGATTCTGCTCGCGCCGGGGTTGTTGATGGTGAACTACGGCGGAATCAATCGCCGAGCACCTGCGAACGTTGAGCAAGCTGTCAAAACGGGCGATGAGATACTCGTTGGCGAGCAAGATGGTACGGCAGATCCGGGTGAGGGCAACGAGACACGTGTCAACCGGGATGCAGAGTTGGGAATCGATTCTGGTTCCGAAACGTCGATACCGCAAGTTGATCCGAACAGCGAAGTCACGGAGCCGACCCCTGCCTCGGAATTGACAGAGGCCGACTGGGTTCGCCGTGCAGGCTTTGTTTGGCTTTTCTCCGTCGGGTTGTTGCTGTTGTTGCGCATGATGCTGGACCCGCTGATGATTCGGCGCCCACTACTCGAACCGAATCTGAGTTCTGGCGGGTTGGTGTTTCTCGCAATCAGCATGTTGAGCGTTTCGATTGCCAATATTGTCGTGACCTCTCCGAGTGCCGACGAAATTGCGGGAGCTGAAAGCGGTGCGAAGATGGCTCGCTGGGAAACGGCGGAAGAGGAAGATCGATCCTTGCTGCGTGAGCACGGCCCAGGGTACGCGTTATTTCATGCCTTGGTCGTTCCGACGGTCAGTGGCGGGCTTGAGGTCGTTGCGAAAGTGTTGGCGATTGTTGGGCAACTGGCCCTTGTTGGCGGTTTGATCTTTGTTGGTTATCAGCATTTCTTCAACTTTCGAATCGGCGTTGGCGTTGCGGTGATCTATCTGACACTGCCCTACACGTCCTTGTTTTCAGGGCATGTGATGCATCTTTTGCCAGCGGCGTTGATCGTTTGGGCCGTGGGTTTGTATCGTCGTCCGTTGTGGGCGGAGTCCTGATCGGCTTGGCAGCCGGTGTATCGTATTACCCAATATTTTTGTTGCCACTTTGGATCAGTTTTTATTGGGACAAGGGCTTTGTCCGGTTTATTAGTGGTGCCGGGCTGGCGCTGATGATTGGTGTTGGGGGATTGGCGTTCACATCGGATAGTGTTGCGAACTTTTTGAACAGCTGCAAGGGATGTTTGGTTTTTGGAGTCCGAGAATCGAAGGCCTCTCTGGAATCTGGAGTCTCGGTTGGGACGCTTGGTTTCGCTTGCCAATCATGGTTGCTTACATGGCGCTCAGTGTTTCGTTTGTGTTCTGGCCATTGAAGAAGAATGTTGGCGAGTTGATTGCTTATACAGCGGCGTTAATGGTGAGTGTGCAATTCTGGCACGGATATGAAGGTGGTACACATATGGCCTGGTACTTACCGCTGTGCCTGCTCGTGTTCTTTCGTCCCAATTTGAGCGAACGGTTTGCAAGTACCGAGGTTGGTTCCCACGCTCATCGCAAACGTTATCGCGTGGACAAGCAAGAAGACATCATCAGTGCTGCCTGATGAAAAAGGGGCGGAGTCAAATCTGCGACGCACCAAACGAGCCGTTCCCGCAATCGACTACCGGCCTCTTTTTTTCAAGCAATTAATAGGGGCAGGACTGGGTTAGGGCTCATTGATTTGTTCGCAATGATTTGTTGACGAAGAATATTGAGCCGCGGAATACGCGGAAGTCCGCAGAAATTTTTTGTGCAGCGAATGTCTACACCCAAATCATGAACTCAGGAATCGAGACTTCAGCGAAATTCTGCGTCACTCAGCGGCAACATTGAAATGCTCGTAACCGTTCAACAGTTGGCGGATCAACTCCGGACTTTTTAGTTCAAACGATGCGTTGGGACCGGGCGGCCTGGCTTGAAGCACTGCAAAGCTTTGATCGAATGCTGACAATGGTGCTCGCCACACACCTCTGTCAAAACCTGCTCCACAACAGCGGTCAACGAATCCGGGTCGATTGCGACACGCGCGTTCAATACCAAATCAGCCGATTTGAGATTGGCATCCGAGGCCAATGATAACTGTGGCGCATCGAAGCTGTTGATCAAATTGGCGACGGCATAATAACCTTCGCTCATTCCAATCGCTTTCGAGTGAGCCGTTTCGGCATCATGGGACGATAGTTTGACTTGCAGACCTGCCAACAGATCAACTAGAAAGGCGTCCAACGCAAACGTCGTTTCGGAAGTAACCTGGACTTGCGCATTCAGCCAACCCAATTCAGCCTCTCCCTCGGCATAGACGTCGTAATCAACGTCCATGACGCGCTTGCCCCAATCACCCTCGCTATCGAGCAAAGCGATCAAGTCGTCGAATCCAGCTCCCGTTTTCGCCGACATTCGAACTAGTTGGCGACTCGGATATTCGCGTTCTATCAAATCTGCCAATTCGTTGACTTGTTCAGTCTGCAGCTCATCAACGCGATTAACCATGACAAAATCGGCTTCCTCGATTTGTTTGCGAAAAATATACTCCGCTTGGGGTGAGAAACCGGCACGTTGCTGGCCAGACAAAATCCGTCTGCCATGGCTTGGTTTTACGATCACGCCGTAAGGCGCAATATCAAAGGCAACGGAATAGATCTGTTCGAGCGGGCGGATGACGGTTGCTACCAAATCGGTGCAGCTCCCGACTGGTTCGGCAATCACGACGTCGGGCCGAGCATCTTTGCCTAAACGTTCTACTGTCGATGTGAGCTCATTGAAATTGCAACAGAAGCAAGACCCCGCAACTTCGCCGACATCAAACCCTTGGGAACGCAATAAATTTGTATCGACCAGATCGGCTGCCTGGTCGTTGGTCACAATCACGACTCGGTTCCCCAGAGATTGGTAGTGGGCAGCCAATCGGGAAATAGTTGATGTTTTACCGGCACCCAGAAAACCGCCAACCATGATAAAACGTGGATTGCTCATTCAGCGTCACTTTCACTTTCAGGATTTCTTGGGCGCGGGTTGGGTCGGTCGCAAAAACAAGGTGTGCAACGCCCCGCCGATCAGGCCCCCGGTTACAGGCGCCATTATATATACGGTCAGCCAATTCCAATCGTTCTGAAACGACATTGCATTCTCGCCCCAGCCCGCAAGCCACGCAAACAGTCGAGGGCCAAAATCACGAGCCGGATTAAAGCAGGCCTGGGTAAGTGGAGCCAGTACAACGATGAGTGCAGCGACGGTCAAACCAATCAAAACCGGATTCAACGGTGCTTGGGGCGCCAAGCGATTGCGCGGGTCAGTCAAGGAAAAAATCACCAGCACCAAGATCGCCGTTCCCAGTAACTCTGCAACAAATGCTTGCTGGACGTCGACGGTCGCGCGGAATGCTTCAAATCGGTCGGCATCAAATTCTTCGGAATCCGACTTATTGAACAGGCCGGGGTTCGGGAAATATTCGCCATAACACATGGCCGTCAAAACGCCACCTGGATCCGAAGCCTGAATACCTAGTTCTGTGTGCCTCGCCTGGATAAACCCGGCAAACAAAAAGTTGAGTACAAACGCGGCCACAAATGCGCCGATCGTTTGAGCCAAGATATAAGGCACAACATCGTTCCAAGTGTGCCGACGAAAGGTAGCCAGTGCGATCGTGACCGCGGGATTCAAGTGGGCACCGCTCAACGATGCTGTGCAGTAAATGGCGATGGCGATTCCAATTGCCCAGACCACAGCAACCTGCCAAATTCCTGCAGGCGCGCCCGTGAGTACTGCCGAATGGACCGCGCCGACACCAAACAGCACGAGTAGAAAGGTGCCTGCGAATTCACCGATGAGTCGGCGATGCATACGATGGACTTTCAAGTAATTATTTGATTTCCGACAGCGTACGAATCAGGAACTTCCAGAATTTTTCTACGGAACTGATTTGAACTTGTTCGTCAGGCGAATGCGCGCCACGAATATTCGGGCCAAAACTGATCATTTCCATTCCGGGGTAGTGGGCACCGATGATCCCGCACTCCAGTCCGGCATGGCATGCGGCAACATGGGGTTGCCCGTCGAACATAGATTCATAGAGCTTGCTCATCAATTCAACGATGTTGGACTGGGGCGCCGGTTGCCAACCCGGATAGTCTCCCGCAAACTCTACCGTTGCTCCGGTCAGTTGCATGGTGGCTGAGAGCATTCGCGCCAGTTCATCACGTTCGGTATCAACTGAACTGCGTGTCAAGCAAGCCCAAGTCAATTCTGTGTCACTGGTATGAACTTTAGCCAGGTTGTTGCTGGTTTGCACGAGCCCTTCGACATTGGGGCTCATCCGAAAGATGCCGTTGTGCAACGCGTAGGTGGCGTTCAGAATCGCGGTTTGTTGAGCCTTGTCGATAACATCCGTCGGTGCGTTGACGGCGTTGCAGGTGACCTTCAATCCGGGATCGGTGACCGAGTATTCACTGGCAAGGACGCTTGCTTCGGCGACAATCCATTCTTTGATTCTTTCAACGTCATTTGCTTTAGCCGAAAGGACGGCAGTGGACTCGCGAGGGATAGCGTTTCGAAGCGATCCTCCGTCGATTGAGTGCAAGTGAATGTTAAACTTTGATTCCAATTGCCAAAGCAGTCGGTTCATGAGTTTGTTTGCATTCCCTCGTCCCAAGTGAATGTCCATGCCCGAGTGGCCACCGGTTAGGCCACTGACTTCGATTTGCAAGCCGACGTGATCCGTTGGAGTCGCTACACGTTTCAGTTCTAGCGTTCCTGTTACATCGACGCCACCAGCGCAACCGATGGTTAATTCGTTGTCTTCTTCGGTATCAAGGTTCAGAAGAACTCGGCCCTGGACCCAATCGGGCTTCAACGCCTTGGCGCCGGTCATCCCCGTTTCTTCATCGATCGTAAACAGCGCTTCTAAAGGAGGATGCGAAATGTCACTTGATTGCAGGATCGCCATGATCGCGGCGACGCCAATTCCATTGTCTGCGCCGAGTGTCGTGCCGTCGGCACGAACCCAGTCACCCTCGACCAGCATCCGGATACCTTCGGAATCGAAATCAAATTGAGTGTTAGCATTTTTCTGGTGGACCATGTCCAAGTGAGCTTGCAGCACAACGCCCGGGTCGTTTTCCCGTCCCTTACTTGCTGGCTTTCGGATCAAGACATTTCCAGTGGAATCAACCAGCGTTTCCAGCCCTAGTGACTTGCCAAAGTCGACGGCAAACTGAGTTACGCGCGTTTCCTTTTTGGAGGCTCTGGGAACCTCGTTGAGTTTGGCAAAAGACGCCCAAAGGGCCTGGGGTTGCAGCTGGGAAATGACAGGATTGGGCATTTTTTCGTTGAAACCTTGGGGCTTTCGTGAATATGTAATTGCCCTCATTAAACCAGATCGTGCCAATTTGCGTAACCAATCACGCCGTGGTAATTTGACGTGGCGATGGGGATGGCACGGATTCCCAGGAATTGTCACGAGCCACATCGCTGTGCATCCATGTGTTGTCGTTGCCCGATGGGTAGCGATTTTTTTGTCAAATCAGACTGTGAGGCAGGTTATGCGTTTTCGAATGTTTGCGGTTTTGGCGGTACTCGTTTGTTGTGTTCCTGCAATCTCTCAAGCTCAAATGCCTGAGGCTTCGCCCGAGCATGAAGTCTTGAAAAAAGACGTCGGGACTTGGAAAGCCGAAATGAAAATGTGGATGGCGCCTGAAATGCCAGCCCAGGAGATGGCCGGCGAAGAAGTGAATCGAATGGTTGGTGACCTTTGGTTGGTCAGCGATTTCAAAGCCGATTTTGGTGGTATGCCTTTCGAAGGCCATGCAATCATGGGCTACAACCCGGAAGCCAAAAAGTATCAAGGTAGCTGGATTGATTCAATGACTCCTGCAGCAGCGCACATGGAAGGTGAATTCGACAAGGAATCGAATACGCTGACCACGATCATGGAACAGCCGCAACCTGATGGCAGCATGCGAAAATCAAAGTCGACAACCGTTTACGACGGCGATGACAAACGCGTCTTCAACATGTTCAACCTGCGTGAAGGCACATAGGATCAATGGGACAAGTCGATGGAAGTCATTTATACACGCAAGAAATAGTTCGCGTTCAATCACGAAAGAATTAACATGAAAAGTCTGATTTGTGTTTTGGTCAGTTTGGTTGCGATGAACGTTGCGGGACCGTTGTTTGCGCAGGACACTGAATTGAAAACTGAAACGGGAGAACAGGCCGTGCCTGCAGCATTGGGTTTCACGATGAAGTCGATCGATGGCGACGACATTGACCTTAGTCAATACCGCGGCAAGGTCGTGATGATTGTCAACGTAGCGAGTCGTTGTGGAATGACCCCGCAATACGAGCAGCTTCAGGCGTTGTACTCGGAGCTGGGAGACAAAGGTCTGGTGGTTCTCGGTTTTCCTTGCAACCAGTTCGGAGCACAGGAGCCGGGATCGGAAGCGGATATCAAAGAGTTTTGCAGCACGAAATACGACGTCACGTTTCCGATGTTTGCCAAAGTGGACGTAAACGGGGATGATCGATGTGAACTTTACGAGCACCTCACGAGTTTGGATCTTCAGCCAAAGGGCGCTGGCAATATCGGTTGGAACTTCGAGAAGATCATTTTAGATCGCGAAGGCAACCCTATTGCACGTTTCGGTTCGCGCACCAAGCCCGATGCGGAGGAGGTCATGAAAGTGATCAACGACGCTCTCGGAGCCCAACCGCGATCATAGCCAAGTAGTTCGCGTCAATTCAAATTTCGAACTGTCAGAAAAATAACCTCAACGAGGCTTGGTCTCGTTGAGGTTTTTCTCTTAAAACGTGACGCGATGTCAAAAAAAGCAGATTGCCGGTGCGGTTTTGCAAGGTCTAATTGATCCGGCCTGATTCGATACCTTGGCGCAGATCGGGTGCGCACGTTGGCCCGACCAAGCTCATCGACGCTTCCGCAAAATCGATGCAGCATCCTTGTTAAGTTCTATCGGTTGGATATTCTCCAAAAGCTGCATTTGAACTAGTCCTCGTGGCGCGAATGGAAAAAGTCGTGTTCAGGTTGTCGCGTGTGACAAACCGTACACTTGCTGATTGGACCCGCTTGGCCTTGGTGCAGAATGGCCTGAACGTTGTCAGGATCCGTCACAGCGGGACCCATCGCATGTGGTGAGCCATGGCAGGTTGCGCACTCAATGTTTCCGTGACCTCGGGAATCTTTAAATAGTTTGCCAGGTTCTTCATAATCAAAAGCAGGATTCAGTTTGTCGTGGCAGCTTGCACACGTCGGCTCACTGACCCAAGGCGTCCGCGACTCGTCAGCAACGGCGGTCATCCCTCCGTGGCAATTCACGCAAGTGATTCCCTTGGTAAGGTGAAGGTCGCGTTGACATTCCGTATTGGTGCCGGGATGGCATGTATAACAAGCGTTCGTGGTGATCGTCTGGAGTGCAGCAGTCTCAACCTGAGCGCGAATCGCTCTCATTTCTGCCGCGACTTCCGGTGGAAACCGAAACAGTCGTGCATTAAACCGTCGCGTCGTGGCGACTACCTGCCTAGCAGTCATTCGTGCGGCGTGTGAACCATGCATCGCATGCGAAAACGACGAAACGCCAGCTACGCCGGTTGTGCCAAGTGCGGGGTCGGCATGACAGGACGCACAGAGCACAGGTTTCTGAGTCATCAGTTTCGTACCGTGTCGTCGATCATGCTTCTGCAAAATGTCGGTTGCAGTGCTAATGCCTGGGGTGTCATGACAATAGTTGCAGCTAATCTCCCATGAAACAGGAACCACTGCCTGCGTTTCGGCCAATAGATTTCCGTTTTGATCGGTTACTTCCACCGTTGCAAGCTGAAATGGATTAATGTTGAAGTCGTCGTCCAATGGAGTGATCGGAATTCCAGATGCCTCCCAGTGTCGTACTCCGTCAGGGCGCTCCATCGATCCGGTAAGACCGTTTCCTGTCAAGCCAATATCGTCAGGCAATACCACTCCAAACAGGTCAGGAGCAAATTCCCAGAAGTCAGTCTTGTTCGATGACGTTGTGTTACCTGGAATCGAATAACGAACCGTGACATCGCCGGTGACGATGTCTGGGCTACTATCGCGCTTGATCACCTGGGCACGGAGCGTATTGAATGGAGGCAAAATACACATCTCCGAGAAGTCAGGGTTCATGCAGTGCATGCCAAGGTCGTTGTAGGCGAGGACCGTGTAGGTTTCTGCGGGCGTCTTGGGAGTCAACGCAATCGAGCCTCGATCGAGCGCGTTGAGGCGAGTGTTCTTGTCAGGGAAAAAATTCTCGACTATGACCCCAGCTACCAATGAATTGAGAAGGATCAGAAGAGCGAAACGTTTTCGATCGTAGAAAAAACTCTTCATAACCAATTCCTCTCGCATCTTATCAATGACGTTTTGGCAAATGAACTATTTGGTTTGTGGAATGAAATCGACAGTAAATGGCATGATGCGCATTCCACACCCGTCAATCAGAAGAACATCCTGAAGTCCAAGTAACCGCCAACCATATCAGAATTCTTCGGAAAATCGTCAGTGAGGCCCCCGACGTTGAGGGGAATCGCAAGGCCGATTGGCTAAAGTAATCCGAAATCCCCCCCCGGATTTACCGATTAACCAATTGTATTGTCAGGTTGGGCATTGATCGGCGAGTCCGCTGATTGGAGTAGACTGAAACTCACACACAACAACGTCAATCTGTAGGAGTCAAATTGATGACCCACTCGAATTGCAATGGCAATATAGTTGTTAGCTGTCGGCCATCCAATCAATTAAACAACGGTTTCTGTTGGTCTTTCGTTAAACGCTCAGATGATATTGTTGGATGGTCGGTGATTACCCATGCAGTACCTCATTTGAGCTTTAAAATATTCGAGCGATTGAGGCAAAGTTTTTTGCTTGTGTTTTTGGTGGGCCTTGCCCTCTTGCAACCACCGGATTCCTGCAGCGCCAAAGAATATGACGTGTGCGTTTACGGAGGCACGTCGGGTGGCGTGGTGGCAGCAGTTCAAGCCGCGCGAATGGGTAAGTCGGTCGTATTGCTGGAACCAGGCCGGCACCTGGGCGGGATGACTTCCGGCGGACTGAGTGCGGTGGACATTGGTGATCCTCGGAGTGTCGGCGGCATTGCCCGTGAGTATTTCACTCGTTTGGTCGCGCAGTACGGCCAGGAGTTGAATTGGGACCGCAAGTCGGGACAGAAACGAGGGCCGGCGACAGGAGGAGCGTTTTCGATTGAACCCCATGTTGCCGAAGCCCTGTTCGATGCAATGACCAAAGAAGAAGGTGTCGTTGTGCTGCGAGATGCTCGTCTAAAACAAGTCGATATGCAAGGGCAACGCATCGTAGAGCTCCTCACTGAAAATGGCCGAGCTATCCGAGCGAAAATGTTCATTGATACCACGTACGAAGGTGATTTGATGGCGGCCGCTGGTGTTTCGTACACGGTCGAGCGCGAAGCCAACTCTCAATACGGCGAACGCTTCAACGGCATCCAATACACCGACAAATACAAACCTAGAGTGGGACATGAAAAGCCCTTGCCCAATGGTCGTGTCTCGACTGGCCAAGGAGTTTGGGATCGCGACTTCCCGCTCGATCCGTTCGTTGTGCCCGGAGATCCAGCTAGCGGCTTGTTGCCGCTTGTCAGCAGCGGCCGCCCTGGTCGTCCAGGCGATGCAGCTCCCGGGGTGATGGCCTATTGCTATCGTTTATGCCTGACGACCGAAGTCGACAATATGTTGCCGATACAGCCGCCTGACGATTACGCGCCAGAACGATTTGAGCTCGTCGCGCGTTTTATCGAAGCGTGTCTCCAAAACGGTGACGATATGGATCTGCGATGGTTCAGCAAACACGATCCGCTACCGAATGACAAATGGGACTTTAATACCGCAACGTTTGGTGGCAATCTTTCTGGGGCCAACTGGAATTGGCCAGAAGCGAGTTATGACGAACGCGAGCAGATCGCGGAGGAGATTGAGAACTATCACCGTGGCCTTTTACATTTCCTGAAGACAGATCTGCGCGTGCCCGAGAAAGTACGAGATCAAGCGAAGCGGTTTGGTTTGCCAAAGGATGAGTTCATCGACAACGGCGGTTGGCCGCATCAATTGTACGTGCGAGAAGGGCGGCGGATGATCGGTGATTTGGTAATGACCGAACAGCATACCTTTGGCCGACTGGTCGCGCCAAAGTCGATAGGCCTCGGTTCCTATGGAACGGACATTCACGAGATTCGCCGGATTGTCAAAGACGGTGTGATGATTCGAGAAGGAAAAGTGGCTAGTGGACGCGGTGGCTTCGGTTCCTACAAAATCGGCTACGGTGCCATCACACCGAAACAATCCGAATGCGAGAACCTGTTGGTTACCTTTGCCCTTTCGGCAAGTCATTCAGCATTTGCAAGTATTCGAATGGAGCCCGTGTTCATGGTCACCAGTCAATCTGCCGCATCTGCGGCATGCGAAGCAATCGATTCAGGTGTACCTGTACAAGAAATCGACTACGCACGATTGCGAACGCGCCTGCTCGCCGATGGTCAGGTCCTTTGAGCAATTTCGAGTCGCGTGCTCTGTTGCCAAAGGCAAACGCACCTCGTTCGGCGACAATGGAAAACGGAACGGAGGCTCCAAAATTTGCAAGTGAAAGACGGATGCATCATATCCATGGTTTCATTGAACTTGCAACAAAAATCTCAATAAATTCACGGCAAAAAAGTTCCGCTGATTTTCTCTGATTCTTAACATTCTGCAAATTCGCAGTGATCTTTCGTTCCTCGGGGTCCCTATAGTAATCACGAGAGACGCTCAAGGGGATGCACCGAAAACAGAAGGCCCGTGACAGAAATCAGTTGCGCGCCTGCGATCAAGTCACCTTCGATCGTTCCACTGATGTTGAGATCCTGGCAGAACACAGTCAAATCGCCTTTGATCGTTCCCAACACGGTCACCTTTTGGGCAAAGACGTAAAGGTCATCGTCGATCACTTCGTCTTTGCCGATCACGACTTCATCACCGTGGCGAACTTCTGCAATGGCTTGTCTCGTACTGACCCAGACAAGGATGAAGGCAACGACAATGCCTGTCAGCGGGTTGATTCGCATGGCGATTTCTCGATTGGAATTGCGTCAACAACGCTCGGATGAATTTCACAATAATGGAACCAGCGGTCGCAAACAATGTGCCACTTGATTGCTTGTGGGACGTCATCGAGATCGATTCAGATGTTTGCAGGTCGACATGTCCCGTTGAAAGCGGACCTGCGGGAACATCAAAAAAGCTATAGCAGGGACGACCGGCTCATTTTTCAGCGGTCATTTTGCAACAAAACGGCGAGCGTCACCGCTCATATCGCAAGTATGATGCCAACAACGGTTGCCGGGCATGATGTGCATGGCTCCGCATGTAGGCCGGACCAAGCGCAGCGCGTTCCGGCAATAAGGTTTCACGATAACATGGAATGATATTGTGGTGAGAAAATAGCAAGTAGCGCGCGTAGGTCATTCTGTGCATAACGTTGTCAAACCTCGGCATGCACAGCATGCCCTACAGGTTCGTTGCCGGAGCGGCGTCGCGAAGCCTCCTTGATCCGGCCTACGTCCAGCCATGTCGGCAGGCAAAAAACCGGTGGCTACACCGCTATTCCGCGTCACTGGTGAGTGGGTCGAATTGCAGGTAGCGCTGCAGGTAATGAACGCCGATGTAAAACGGGATGGTGTCCAGCAATGCAAACGCAAACTTGAAACTGTATCCCGTGGCGATAAACGTGACGAGCTGGATCCAGACAGGGATATTGCTGTTGATCGGTAACGTGCCGGTTGCAAAATGTGTGATCAATATCACGGCAACCGTATCGACCAGTTGGCTGACGATTGTCGAACCGTTGTTCCGCAACCACAAATGTTTCCCCTTGGTTTTTCGTTTCCAGAAGTGAAACATGTAGACATCGCAAAACTGGGCCGCCAGATACGCTGCCATCGAGGCGCCGACCGCGCCAAACGACAACGCTCGGATCTGGAAAAAGACAGGCGTCGTGCCATCTTCATTCACGGGCCGCCCATCGACAATGGTTTCAAACCCCGGTAGTTCACCGCCAAGCCAAAGAATAAAAACAATCCATATGTTCAGCAACAAACCAACAAAGACCACCCAATTGGCCCGAGTACGGCCATAAAACTCGCTAATGAAATCGGTGCAAAGGAATGTAATGGGATACGGTAACACGCCGATGGCGATCGCAAAATGAATGGGCCAGGTTTCACCGGAGGCAAGTTCGTAATTCCAGGTTGCCAGTTTGATGAACCGGCTGATCCCAAGAATATTGAGCATCGTCATCGAACCGAGGAACAACCCAGCCAATACGAGAAAAACTCGCTCGCGCCGCGCATGCAAATGGCTGGCTTCGATCGGATGAAGGCGTTTGTTTGTTTCGATGTTTGTCACAACGAGTTTGAACCAGAAAACTAGAACTCAACAACTTCGCCATCATCAGGGATGAACAGATGAGGATAGATGTGCTTCATGGACAGCAGATCCAGCGATGAAGTATCCTCGTCCAGCGGTGATGTGTGAACAATTGCCGTACGCTTCGCACGACTTGCTGCCGCTACCTGCGCCACCGGGGTTAGGCAACTATGCCCAGTCAATTGTGCATGCTCTTCAAATCCATCAGGAAAATAGCATTCGTGGACTAGCAAATCGACGTCATGGATTTGCGAGATGTAATCGGCCGACTCACTTGCCGTGGTGTCCGTCACGTACGCCAGACTTCCCTGGTTCCAGTCAAACCGAAATCCCAATGACCCACCGGGATGATCCAGTTGAAATGTGTTCAGAGTTCCTTTGCCGGGCACATTCGTCACGCCGATCCCCATATCTTGGATCTCGAAAGGCGGACCTACCGGAAAAACCAATTCGTTGAACAGATGCGTTTCGATCGCAGCTCGCTTGTGCTGTTCCACATAGACGGTCGTTTTCTCAACATTCTTTTGATGGAGAACGTCGAGCAGAAACGTAAGCCCAACGATGTGATCCAAATGCGTGTGCGTTAGAAAAATGTGCAATTCGCGTGTGGCGATCAAGTCACGTGCACGAAAGATCCCGGTTCCCGCGTCCAGGATGATTCCCAATTCCGGAAGCATCAGGCAAGCGGTGTCTCGTTTGCGATTGGGATGATATCCCGTCGTGCCTAAGAAATGTAGTTCCATCTGCGATCAGCCGTCGGTTAACGCTCGAATTCAGCATTGATATTGTAACAGGATAACATCGCTGCGTGAGGGGAACGGTTCCGTTTTCTCGATGCGGTTTCCCCAACACTGGACCTTGGGATTGTTCGTAGCCGGGTTATACTGATCCGTTTTCCAAATGAACTGATATGAGGCCAGGCGGCGAATGCTCCCCTTTGCCTTGACGATATTTCTAAGCGCCTTCCTGTTGTTTCAGGTTCAGCCGATCATTGCGCGATATATCTTGCCGTGGTATGGAGGCTCTCCTGCAGTCTGGACAACGTGCATGTTGTTTTTTCAATGCGCACTGGTACTCGGCTACGCCTATTCGGATGGCGTCGTTCGCCGGCTAGGCCATCGACGACAGGTTGTCGTGCATCTGGTGCTGTTGGTGCTCAGTTTGTTTTTGTTGCCGATCATCCCCGACGATTCCTTGAAGTGGAAACCGGGTGCCGATCCTGCGATTTCGATTCTATGGTTGTTGGCTTTGACGATCGGTGCCAACTACATGTTGTTGGCGACCACCGGACCCCTTCTACAGTCCTGGTTCTCTAGGGCGTTTCCCGGAAAGTCCCCGAATCGTTTGTTTGCCCTTTCGAATTTCGGCTCGCTCCTCGCGTTGCTGGGATACCCCGTTCTATTTGAAACAACGATGCGATTAAAAAATCAAGCTTACGTTTGG
The DNA here is from genome assembly GCA_041399045.1 of Pirellulaceae bacterium. Lineage (GTDB taxonomy): Bacteria > Planctomycetota > Planctomycetia > Pirellulales > Pirellulaceae > BJ22. The sequence goes on from JAWKTO010000009.1 coordinate 145,436, forward strand.
AGTGGCGGATACGTTGTGTTTGTGGCGTGCTGCCTTTGGGCCGGAGTCCAGGTCTGGAAAGCTCCAGCTGAAGCAGCTCCGCTTTTCCCTGAATCGAACGTCGACGGCAGACGCGAATTCGGTTGGCGACGTGTTGTCGCTTGGCTCGTGTTCAGCATGATTCCTTCCGTGTTGCTACTCGCGATCACGAACGAAATTTCCCAAGAAGTGGCCGTGGTCCCGATGCTGTGGATCGCGCCGCTCAGTTTGTATTTGATTTCGTTTATCATCTGCTTTGAACGGCCTGCCTGGTACCGGCGCGACGTGTTTGGTGTATTGCTGCTTGTGTCGGCATTCGGCGCCGGTGCATGTCTGCTCAATCCGACCGGCATTCACTTTGTCTATCAATTTCTGATTTATTGCCTGCTGCAATTCTCAGCAAGTATGACGTTGCATGGGGAGTTGGCCCTACTGAAGCCAGGTTCGAGACACCTGACGATTTTCTACCTGATGCTTGCGATCGGAGGGGCCTTGGGTGGTGTTGCCGTCGTCGCAATTGCCCCGCTGATGTTCAACGGATTTTATGAACTGCAGGTTGCCATCGTCGTGGCTGTGTTTTTAACAGCAATTCGCTGGTGGCAAGTTCGAGATCATCAATCGATTTGGCATGTTTCCGTTGCGATGGCAATTCTTTTGTCGATTGGAATCGCCGTGTGGTCGATTCATCAGCGACTGAACATCAATGCCAATCAAGCGTTACGAATGGCAATTGTTTTGTCGGTTTGGTTTCTGCTGTTGTGGATGTTTGGATTGTCGCAGTGGTGGCGATTGAACTTAACAATTCGATCAGACGCAGGCAACGCGAAGTCGAGGGGCGGGCTGGCTTCGGTTTTCTGGATGGCTGTTTTGGCGAGTGTCTATGGCGTCAGTTTGTTGTTAATCACGATGCCGGATTGGTTCAAAGCATGGAGCGGGTTGGCGGTATTGTGCGTGGTGTTTCTGGTTTGGTTCGTCACACTGGGTACGCTCAATCAACCGCCAGTCAGGCTGAGAGTCTACAGTGGATTGGCTCTGGGGTATTTGTTTTTTGTGTGTCAGATTTCGTTTGCCATTGTGGGCATGATCAACGACGCGCCCGATGAAGACCAGACGGTCACCGCTCGTCGTGTGTTGGAGGTGCGAAGAAACTTTTTTGGCTTGAGTTCGGTTGACGAAGTAAAAACAACGTTCAATGGAACGTTTCGTGAAATTGTCAATGGTCGGATCGGCCATGGCCGTCAATACCTGGACGACGATTGGCGGATGCGGGCCAGTATGTACTACGGTCCACGCAGCGGCATTGGATTGGCCTTTGCCGAACATCCCAAGCGTCGGGCCGGCGAGCCAATGAAGATCGGTGTGATTGGCCTGGGGACCGGTACCTTGGCCGCTCTCGCCAACGAACAGGATTCTGTCGTCTACTACGAAATTAATCCTGCTGTGATCGAGTTATGCGACAAATATTTTACGTATCTGCAGGAAAGCCCAGCTCAATGCGAGGTTCCGCGGTTGGGCGATGCCCGCATCTTGATGGAACAGGCGATGGCCAAACGCGAATCTGAGGGCTTTGATTTGTTAATCGTCGATGCATTTTCGAGCGATTCCATTCCCAGGCATTTGCTGACGCGCGAAGCGATGGCCGTTTACGACGCACATTTGAGCGAAGGTGGCATTCTCGCCATTCACGTTTCGAACTGGTTTTTGGAACTGCGTCCCGTTGTTTTTGCCTTGGCCGAAGCTGCCGGATACCGTGCGGTCAATATCTATGATTCAAGTGAAGACTATCGAACGAACCCCGAACTTTCGCGGTTTCACTTCAGCAATTGGATGCTCGTGACCAAAAACGAATCGTTTCTAGGCAGTGAAGCCCTTGTTCCTCACGTCGACGAATTCGATCCAGACTTGCGTGTGTTGTGGAGCGACGACTTTGGCAGTGTGTTGCAAGTGTTGCGACTTGACCGACCGGACTTCTGGCCGAAGTCGTGGTGGCCGTTTATTGATGATTAATATTCCGATGCCTTTGAATGCGGAGTATTCGCATAGTTGGTTTGTTGCTCTTGTTGGCTTCGCGCCCTCGCGCCTGCGTTTCTCAATTTGTTGCGAATCAAAATCGCTGACCCATCCGAACGATTCGCCACTCAAGCCAATGTCGGTCCGGGTCACCAGGCGTTGAGCTTAGAAACCCCAAGTGCCCACCGCGTTTCACTTTTACAAATTCGATATCCGCCGAGCGAACCCAATGGTCATACATGCTCACCGGAACGATCGGATCGTCCTCGCTCGCAACAATGAGTGTCGCCAGTGAAATGTCGCGGAGGACCGGTCCGCTACTTGCCGCTTGATAGTAATCGCGAGCGCCACGAAACCCATTCACGGGCGCAATGAATTGGTCATCGAGATGTACCAGTCGTGACGGGAAACGAATCAAGCCGTTGTCGATGAGGTTGGGGACTCGTTGACGTCGATCAGAAATAGCGTGCGAAATCTGCGAGCAGAAATACCAGTCGTAAAGGCGGTTTCCCCATTGCCGTAAATTTCCGGAGCAGAACGTCAGATCGACCGGCGGCGAGACGGCGATCACCGAGTCCACTTGTTCCGGCGGTTGATCTTTCCATTCTCCGCAAAGCCGCAAAACAATATTGGCTCCCAACGAAAAACCTACCAGCGTGATGTAACTCAGCGGGCTCAACTGCTGGACCGCCTGGATCACGCTCGCCAAATCGCCTGTCGCGGCAGCATGCGCATGGCCACGAGACAAGTATTTGGCGTCCCCCTGCCCTCGCATGTCGATTCGAATCGTTCGACAAGCGTTGCGGCGAAGTTTTTCGGCTGTTCTCCGCATGTAATTTGAACGATGCGAGCCGCAAAGGCCATGTAACAATACGACGATGCGATCACCGACAATCCATTTTTTGGGTGTGTTATCGTGAATGACGAGCACGTCGTTGTCAGCGGTATGCACCACATGGCACTGGGTTGGGTTGCCCCCGGGACGGGCTCGGCGAAAAAACGGCAACACCGTTTGCAGGTGCGGATTTCCTAGCAGCGGATACGATCGAAACGGCGGATAATGGGTTACAAACATGCAAACTGGCTGTTGGGTCGATGACAACCGAGATTGGGCGACAACCATCAACTGTAATCGTTTCCAATCACAAACGAAAGCGATTGTCGTTCACACAGCCAGCATTATCGTGATTCGGGCTCAGAACTGCTCTTTGGGTTGGCAAGCATCGCTGATTCTCGCTCGCGATAGAATCGGCCCAACGCCCATGACAATCCGGCCCAGCCAATCGCAAACGGAATCAGCCAACGCACGGAAAGGGCCACGCTTGAAGCCACCGCATCGCTTCCACGAAAAACGACCGTGTCGATGAAATTTTTGGCTTTGTACTTGGCGTCACGACTGACGACCGTAAACAGAACCTCTCGTGCGGGAACCGTCACGCCATAGGTTGACATGCGTGTGACGACATCGATCGCCGCCCAGACAACCAGCAGATCGAACATCCCGCCAACTGCGAATGCAACGAAATAGACACAGGGTAACAATGTCAACGCGAAACGCATCCCGAGTTTGCGAATCAGGAATCCAGCGATAAACATTTGCAGGATCATCGTGCCAAGTTGCGTGTACAAATTGAGCGATGCGAAAAATGCCGTGCGTTTATCGCGGTCTTCGATGGCATCGCGCGCGACGCTTGTGATTTTCATATAGTTCGAGGTGCCGCAAAAACTCAGTAATGCTAAAAAGGCGGCGATCGCCAACAGGTACCGCGACCGAATCAGTTCCAGAAATCCATCCAGCATGCTTCCGTCAGGCCGACGCGACGTCTCAGCGTCTACCGTTGGCCATTGGCTGGTAACACGTCCCAACAAACCTGCCATCAACACGCCACCGGTCTCCAAACCTGCAGCAAGCAACAACAGATTCTGTTGGCCAATAAGCTCGGCTGCAAAACTGGCAAATGCCGAGGCAACAATTGCTCCCAACGTTGCACCGCTGGCAATCGAACCAAACAATCGCTTGCCCTGCTCGTTCGAAAACAGATCGACGACCACGCTCCAAAAAACGGACGTTGCAAACAAACTGAAAACGCTGGTCCAAACAAAGAACACGCGTGTCAGCCAAAGGCGTGAGTCGGGTATCGGAAAGCGATCCCAAAACGCAAACAACAAGATGTTGCTGACAAAAAACAGAAACACGGTGTAAAGCATTTGTCGCCGCGTCAACTTGGACACAACCCAGGCATAGGTTGGCGAGGCTATCAACATGACCACAAACGTGCCCAGAAACAGTCGGGACTTTTGCGGCACGTCCAGTTCCGAAGCCAATGATTCGCGAATCGGCCGCAAGATTTGATAGCCAGCCATCAACAGAAAAAACCACGAGTAAGCGCTCACAAAGGCAAGGTGCTCGCCCCGCTTCAGATCCAGCAGTGTTCGTTGACGTTTCTCACTCATGGCAACATCGTAGCCGAATGGAGCAATCGGATGCTAGCACGCTTTCAAGGCACGTTTGCTTGATCAACGGAGTGAAACGCGGCGATTATTGAGTTGTAACATCGCTTCAATTTCCTATGGCTTCGTTACGATGACCTCGATACAATCCTGCCGCCTCAAATCGGTCGCCGTTGACCGTCCAACGTGAGTGTACGCAACGTCAGGAGTCGAATCGTGCCTCGTCGTCGTCGCCAAACCAATGGCTCAAGCAGTGAAAATCAGGACATTCAAAATCAATCTCAGGAGCGACGTCAGCGCAATGCAGAGCGCAAGGCGGGCGCAACGTTTGTTCGTCGGCTGGGGATACTTTTTATTGTCTTGACGTTCATCGTCGCCCTGCTTCCCAATATCGTCGCCTGGACGCCTCTGAAACAATATGCGCTTGACTACGCGCTGCAAGATTTAAATGGCCGCGTGACCGTGGAAGGCATGTCGCTCGGGTGGTTTCAGGCGATCCGCATCAATGGTTTGAAATTACAAGCCGAAGACGGCACGGAGCTGGCGCAAGTCGAAACGATTCAGTCTTCAAAGCGTTTGTTTCAGTTGTTGACACAAGACGATTACGGTTCGATCGAAGTTCTCAGGCCATCGTTGCAACTGGTTACCCGCGACGGCGGTAGTAACATTGAGGATGCGATTCAAAAATTCATGGAGGCTCCCGAAACGGATGAGCCCAATTCGCCGCTGCCGCCGGTAACGATCAAAGTCATCGATGGAACAGTGGCTTTGAGCTCACAACAATCGCCCAATCCGTGGAAATTAGAACACCTCAACGTCGATGTGGCGGTCGCCAATCAAGCAGCCTTGATCGGGCACCTGGATTCAACCGTGGCGCGCGACGAGCAATTCGGGAATTTGAACGTTGACTTTGTTGTTGACGATCAGCAACAGGAACTCCTTTTGCAAAATGCCCGCGCGACGATCCAAGCGGAGTCGCTGGCGTTAGGTTGCTTGACTCCAGTGCTCGAACGGGTTTTGGCAGGGAATTCAATTGACGGTACGCTCGACGGACAAGTTGTCGTGGGCTACTCGAACAACGGCAACCAGGCGAACATCGATTTTCAAAACACGCGCCTCGAAAACATTGCAGTGTCTTCGCCGCAATATCTGGGGGCGGATCGTGTGCAACTCAATTCTGTCGTTGCCGCTGGAAATCTGACGGTTTCTGATCAGGGGGCGAATGCGAATGAGTTTGATATCAAGAGTGATGTGGGACGTGTCGTAACAAACGGTGAGTTCAACTGGAATCAGTTTGCCAAACTTGCGTCGGAAACCGTGTTGGTAAATACGCCGTTCCAGCTTGATGGGCAAATTGATTTGGCTCGCTTGACCCAGATGCTGCCTCAAACGTTTCAATTGTACAACGATTTGCGTGTGGAGTCGGGAACGATTCGCTGTCAGATCAACAGTCGACCAGAACAGGATGCTGGTCGGTTGATGGTGAATGTCGACTCGGCGAATTTTGTAGCTGTGCGGAATGGACAACGCCTCGCGTGGCAGCAACCGTTGCGACTGGTTTCGATCATCACCCAACGCAACCGCGAGTTTTTTCTGGAAGAGTTGAAGTGTGAGTCGGATTTTCTCACGATCAACGGCCATGCCAATCAAAAGACGGGTCACTTTACTGCCAAGGGAGACCTTGCAGTCCTGATGCAGAGGCTGTCGCAGTTTGTTGACTTGGGTGAGTTCAATGTCCAAGGCACCATCGACGGAGAAATGGATTGGCGCGCGGCGCAGGGTATCGATCCAGCGCAACTTTCGCTTGTCAATGTTCCACTGGAGTTCTCCGGTGATTTCCGAATTGACCAACCGACCGTTGCACTACCCGGTATGAAGCCCTGGCATGAGTCGGAATTGAAGGCGACCATTGCGGGAACTGCAACGGCTCTAGCGAGCGGTTCGGCTTCGATCGAATCGGCTGATGGTCAAGTAATCATCGGGCGCGAGCGCGCTCGTTTGTTATTGCAGCAACCGATCCAGGATATCGCCGCGAGTCAGGAGTTTCAGGCCAGGTGCATCGTGATTGGCGGACTGGAACGTTGGCTCGCTCATGCAGGGACGTTTTACGATTTGAGCTTTTTGAATACCGATGGCCAGGTCCGGCTGGAAAGCCTGCTGGGGTTTGATGGCAATCGTCTGAACTTTGAGCAGCTCAAGTATCAGATTGAGCAATGGGTGTTTGACGGCTATGGGATGAAGATCAATGAGCCGATGGTTAACGGCGAAGGTCAAATGGCGTTTGACCTGACAAGTGGGGAACTGACGTTCCCCGACATCACGGTTGTCAGTTCAGGCGTCGCAGCTCGCGGAGAAAACGTCACCATCTCGTACCATGATTTTCTGGAGACCAAGGGACTGGTCGCCTTTCGCGCTGATGCGCATCGAGTGCTCGAATGGTTGAGTTTGTTTTCGCAGCCAGACGACGTTCAATTTTTCGGTTTGGCCGAGGGGAATATTGAGTTGGCCTCCAATGCCGATTGGATCCAAGGGCGTCTGACCGGAAAACTGGGTGACTTTGTCGCTGCTCAACAAACCACGACGACGGATGCCGGTGTGCCACAGTGGAGTGAGCTGTTGCGTGAGTCGGCCGTTCAGTTTGGCGGAGGATTGGCATTTCGCCAGGACTTCGACAGTCTTCAATTTGACAAATTTCAAGTATCGGCCCCGTCGATCAGTGCCGTTGCAAGCGGAAGCATCGAAGATCTGGCCGGGCAGCTTCAGTGCAATTTGCAGGGAACGTGGAGTCCCGATTGGAACCGCGTGCAATCGTTGTTGGATGCGTATGCCTACAATCAAGTGAAGCTTGCCGGGCAAACACAGCAGCAGTTTTCGGTGCAAGGTCCCATGTTTGGCACGAACCCCAACGCTGCATGGCCACCGTCAGAACTGAAGGTGATCTCGCAAGTCGGTTGGGAGCAGGGGAATGTGTTCATGCTGCCGGTTGGCGCAGCGAACGTTACTGCAGGACTCGTTGACGGCTACGCGGTTCTGGACACGGGAGAGATTCCATTTTCGGGTGGAACTGTTTCCGCTCATCCTGCCATGCTGCTAAGTGATCAGGCCCAGACCGTCACGCTGGAATCCGGCCCGTTGTTGACCAGTATTAATCTCACGCCTGAGATTTGTCGCGACTGGATGAAGTACGTCGCTCCACTCGTCGCCGATGTGACAAGTGCCGAAGGCAAATTGTCTGTGCAAACGCAGGACGTGTCGGTCCCGATAACCAACTTGAACGCTGCAACCGGGCGCGGTTCTGTAACACTGAACGACGTGACCTTGGGCGCCGGCCCGTTGGGTAAGGAACTGATTTCAACCGTTGAGTCATTGCGAATGATTCTTAAACCCAATGCGAGTCCCGATACAAAAGACCGATCGGTATGGCTGCGTCTGGAGGAACAAACCGTTCCGATTGCCGTCTCAAACGGTCGTGTTCACCACGATCAGATGAAGATCCGCGTCAAAGACGTCACGATGACGACCAAGGGAAGCGTTGGGTTTGACCAAACGATTTCGATGACGGCGGAGATCCCGATCCTTGACGATTGGATCTCGGGCGAAAAATATCTGGAAGTACTTAAAGGCGAAACGATCAAAATTCCAATTACGGGAACGCTATCCAAACCGAAGTTGGACGTCCGGGCGATGCAGGAGCTGTCGATGCAAATCGTGCAAAAAACGGCAGCCAACCAACTGAACCAACAAACCGAAAAACTGCAGAACAAACTTGGCAACGAAGTTCAAAAGGTCCCAGAGAAACTGGTGAGCGAGTTTGAGAAAGTGCAGAACAAGTTCAACGAAAAAGTCCAGGGCGATGTTTTCAAAGGGCTGAACAATCTGTTTGGTCCCAAGAAGGACAACTAGTTTCAACGACAAACGCAACGTTTTCCGGCAATTCCCAACAAGGCATGCTGCGCTTCCCAATCGTCCTGAGCGACTCAGGCCATGCCGACAACGACGTAAGCGGCACGGCACTAGCCGCCGGTTCGGTTCTTTCCTGTGTGCATGGCCAGAGGTAGGCCGGATCAAGGAGGCTTTGCGACGCCGCTCCGGCAATCGGGTTTGTTGAGATTTTATTCCAATGCCCGAATCGCTGACAATAATCGCCAATCGCCAACACAAAACAATTTCATGCGATTGCGAAACGATTCTGCCGGAACAGCGCTGCGCTTGGTCCGGCCTACATGACCTACCACAAAAACGTGAGCAGCAAGCAACTACTAGCCGCCGGTTTTGAGCTGTACGGCTTGTTCGTCTTCAACCATGTCAAACAACGAAGACAGCCATCCGATTGAGTGTGCAGGTGGAGGACCGATGATTCTGTCAAACGATTCGCGTTGAGTCTCATCTAGTAACTCACGAACGTTGTCGAATACTTTTTTCTCGGTGTCGCGGAGCTGCTTTTCAAACGTCTGTTGAAATCGATTGCAAACATCCACCACTTTTTTCAACTCGTCATCGGTGACCTCCAATCGCTTGCCCAAGTCCCCGTCGGACAATGAAGCGATAGGGCCGGCAATAACGAACTCGGAATATTCGGACATCAATTGGAGTTGCTCGCGTTGTGTCGGCAAAAGAAGCGTTTTCAGAGTCTCTTCGGCGTTCAGGACCCATTGCTTGACCATTTCATTTGCGGGCTGAGTAGCGTCGCTTTGGCTAACTCCGGGAGGTGCGTTCTTGATCATCTCCACCGCCACCCTTTGAATCTCGCTTCTCTTTTCCTGAAGTTCCTTGAGCAACGCGATTTGATCGTCGAGCAGTTCAACTTCTTCCGCAATCTCTGGGCTCAGCATCGCCGAGATTTCCATTTGCAAAGTAACTGACTTGCCGTGTTTAAAAGTTGATTGCTGTTCGTCCCAATTGAGATTTCCGTCCAAATCCACCACAAAGGACTTTGGGCACATCAGTCCCGGAAAGTTGAACTCCGAAGATGAAAGATAGTTCTGGAAAAACTTACTATCCCGAATCTGCGAATATCGGAACTCCAGTGGAGTCGGGTTGTTTTTGAGAGAATCCCAAAATCGTTTGTCGTACCGCTCTCGCTTTTTCTGTTGGATGCACGTGATGACATCATCGAACAGTTTAATGCGCAATTCGTCAAATTTTGCATTTGATTCGAACTTGATCGACGCCAAACGTTTTTTGAGTTCTGTCAGTTGTAAATCAGTAATTTGCAATGGATCGCAACGTGGAGAAGATTCCAGGACAGCACCAAGCCCCTGTTTTCTAATGTTTCGATGAATGACCAATTGATAAAATCGTTCGGTTTGATCAGGTAGCAGAATCTGACCAGCTTTTCTGTCAAAGTCCTGTGCCGCATCAGCGAGTTCCTGGATGAGCTTAGTATTAGTATCTAATTGGTTTTCATAGCCTTCTTTCAATTTTTTGACCCGATGACGGAACTCTTCGGTCGCAGCTTTTAATTCCGCTTCCTGGGCAAGTGTCAGGTCCAGCTCTTCCGCGGTCGATTCGGTCGTCAAGTGATCGATCACAATTGAATGGTCATCTGCCTCGCCGAGTCCGTGAATTATTTTTTTAACTTCCCCCGATGGCTGAAGAAAAAACAGGTAGCGAATATGTTGTTCTTGCGCGTTGGACCATTGCGTAGTTTTCAACATGCAAATAATCGCAACCAGGATTGGGAAAGCATAACGCAACATCTGCGAGGCAATTCGAGTGAGACGTTGGAAAGGCTTGTCCGTCAGGCGAGGGCATAAAATGTTTTTGCTCAACATTCGAGTGACTCCAGCTCAAAAAGTGAGATTGTTTTTCAGAAGTCGCGTAGGGCATGCTGTGAATGCCGAGAGTTGATTCTATCATGCACGACAATGCCTGCACAAACTGAGCAGGTTTCTTGAGTTGCCGGAACGCGCTGCGCTTGGTCCGGCCTACATGCCCAATCATGCCCAGCATGATCTACTTGAGCAAACTGCGATATGAGCGGCACGGCGCTAGCCGCCGGTTCGGTTCTTTCCTGTGTGTATGGCCAGTGGTAGGCCGGATCAAGGAGGCTTTGCGACGCCGCTCCGGCAATCGGGTTTGTTGAGATTTTATACCAATGCCCGAATCGCTGACAATAATCGCCAATCGCCAACACAAGACAATTTCACATGATCGTGAAACGAAGTTGCCGGAACGCGCTGCGCTTGGTCCGGCCTACACGCCCCGTAACGCACAGCATGACCTACCCGAAAATGCCGAGACGTTGTCGGGCAAACGTCTCGGCGTTTCAATCGCAGTTATTTCAAGATTCGATCCAACCACGGTGTCAGATGCTCGAACCACATTTTGCCGTGTGCCTTCAAGCCTTTGGGGCTGAAGTGAATCCCTTTGCCATCGAAGTCGCGGTCGTCGCCGACAAGGGTATCGGTGTCGGGCCCTTGCATTGCCACGCCGTCCGCCCAAAGTTTCGCGTGAGCGTTGCGCGTTGTCTCATGCGAAGGCTTATCCGGGTTGTGATAGGAAACCTGTGCAACGAACCAAGGGAACTCCCAGCCGGCCTGTTGTTTGCTGCCGACGATAATCGTTTTCATCTTTCCGTAGTATTCCTCGGTTGTCATGCCGACGTCACTTTCACCTTGGTGCCACAACACCGCGCGGAATCCTCTGGGGCCCAATTGATGAATCCGTGTCATCATCCAGCTATGCAGCTCATCGCCCGGTTGCCATTGATTGACACTCGTGCCGCCGTGCCCCGTGACCGCAAAGCCGATGGGTACCTTGTACTTCTCGTACAGCAAATCGCCAAGTGCAGGGTAATAGCTGCCACCGCCAGAGCGATCGTGAGTCCCCGGTTGAGGGTCGTTCGCGATACGCCAGTCGGTACCGCTGAACGACGAGACCATGTTCGATGTTTGTTCAATCTTGAATTGTCCCGAGTTCGTCGAGTTGGACTGCCCTGCCCCGACGAAGACTTCACCGACACCGAAATGTTCGACCGTTTGTGACGCAACGACTTTGCCATCATCGACGGCTTCCATCTTTAGTTCGTACCAGCCTCCCGCAGGAAAGTCGTCCGTTGAGTAAGTAAACGCATGGGTCTCAGGATCGAGATTGACGTCAATCGTTTTTGAGAACTCCTTTTCATTGAGCGAAGTGCCCGAAATGGTTGCTCGCAACGAGTCGCAATCGACATTGGATCGGCCTGAAATCAAAACCGGCCCAGCGTTCAAGCTATGACGTTGGAAAACCTGATAGTCGCGTGGAGAACGAACGATGATATCGGCATCTTCCGGGTCGCGCATGAGGTCAGCCAATTCCACGGTGACTTCTGAGGGCACCGGTTTGATAATCAGCGAAACATCACGCGATTCTTTTGGCGCCAACTGGAACTCGACGACCTGATGTTTACCTTCCCAGGGCCCCCACAGGCGATTGCTGCCTTTCACTGTCAACATGCATTTTCCGGCGATCCAGCTAGACTGCGTTGCGTCGGCGTTGATGGCATCCTTTTGAAGCGGTTTGTCGTTGATTCGTCCGGCCTGGACTTCTTCTGACAACACGAGGAAAGAAAATCAACGCTCTCGGACTTGTTCATCAACAGTCGGAACCGAGTCGCCACCCGCCGAATAGACAATTGCCGCGACTTCATTCTCGGGCAAAGTCACCTTCGTCGCCATCGGCAGGTTCGCTGAGTTTGAGGCGCCCATTGCGATAGAAATAACTGCCACGTGAAATGCCAACGCCGGGGGCAAGAAATTTTTAACCTCGATCCCACGGAGTTCGGTCAAGCAACCATCGTTTTCAATTCGGGCGGCATAGGTAAGGGCCCTCCAGGACCCAGTGGTCTTCCCATTTGTAGGCCGCAATCGTTTAGCCGTGTAAACGGTCACTTGTAAATAAGAGCACCACACCAAAATAAGCAAAGCAGTTTCAAACCCAACAGTGTTTTTTGCATCGATTCATTTCCCGTTCGACTTGATTCGCGAAGATCGCATTATCGCTGACAGCGTTCGCAAAGAAAGTCGATCGCTGCGCTAATGCGTTTAATGGGCGATTTGCGGCAGGTCGGGCATGGGTCACCCTCGCGATCGTAAACCTTGTGGTGGTTCTGAAAGCCACCTTCGCCGTTGATGGCATTGCGGTACGTGCCGTCGGAAAGCGTTGAGCCCTCGTAACGAATCGCTTGATTCAAGATAAAGCGAATGGCCGCATTGAGTTTTTGAATTGTGGTTTCGTCAGTTCCGATGCATGGAGTTGAGGATTGATTTTCGCCCGATGCAGTGCTTCGCTTGCGTATAGATTTCCAACACCAGCCAACGGGACTGGTCGAGAAGAGCGACTTTGATTGGTCGACGCGTTTTGGAAAGGCGTGCGATGGTTCCGCATCCGTGATCGTCAACGCGTCGGGGCCAAGTTTGCCAGACAGAAGTTGCGATCGATATTCATCATCACTCAACAGCGTGATCACTCCGAGGCCACGACGATCCCAGAACAGTAGCTCGGGGATCTCGCATTCGTCGAGCATTAAACGGAATCGCTTGTGTTCTTCGCTGGGGGCCTGGTCGATCAACACCAGGCCCGTCATGCTGATTCGAAGATCAGTCGTTCGCGGTTCTGGGTGACGATCACGACCGTTTGCCCAAACGATCGATCCGCGACGATCCGTTGCCCTGAGAGTCGTCGGTTCGGCATCAACCGAATTTGTATGGGACGTCGCTTGCAGGGGACTCGTTCGGCGCGTCGAATCACCGCCCCAACAATGGGTTTGATCCCCGCGGCACATCGTTTCAACTTCTGGTAATTCTGGCATTTCAAAAGTTCAGTCGCTTTATAGCCGCGGCAATTTTGCTGCATTTGGTTGCAAAAGTCAACGTCGTTTGTCCATTCGCAGCGAAAATAAATGCAGTCATTTGCCATGGCAGCGAGTGCATTTTCAGCGTTTTCGATTGGAAATGAATTTTATTTTGTAGAATACTGAAAAATAGTTGACACGATGGCGAATTCGTTTTACGATTCGGACTCTTGCAACTCAGATTTCACGCCTTAGACTCACTCGGCTGAACACTTTCCACATCGCACGAGAGGTCTTTCAAATGCCCCGAATTATTTTGCGATCGATAGCGCAGTCATATATTGTCTCATTGAGGCTCGTGTTTTTTTACCTTTTTGTCCGTGAAAAGTGCGGTCGGCTCTAGTTAACTGTGGCTTTTCTGGCGATGTATTGGCTGACTGCGTTTGAGTCGAATAGTGCCTGGGGCGTTCAAGTTGATGGCCAATCGCAGCAGCGCCGCAGTAACGGAAGTGTCAGAGAATTCGTTTCGCGAGTTGCCGGAAAGCAAGGCCAAGGACCTTTCAAATCACTCGAGACGTCGTCCTGCAACCAAAAATACCAGGAGCAGTAGTTTTCCTGAGCACTACTTGGATTTAAAGGAAGTGGAATGTGGAAAAAAATACTTGTTAACGATTCGGTTAATAAACCAGACGGATGAGCTCTTGAAATTCTCGCCGAGTTGGCGCTTTGTACTTGTGTCGCTTAGGGTTCTAAAGGCGATGTTGCCGCCGGAGAAAGCCTCCAATTGGCCTGCTACTTTTCGATACCAGAGAAGCAAGACATACCAGTCTTTTTCTGTGACATCGACTTTTATTCCGATGAAGGGGGCGTGACGATATAAGCCGTTCCTGCGAATTTGTCGCATCAGCAGGTGCAGGGGACTGGTTTGTTTTGGTGCGGTTCCATCGGTGATTCAAATTGGCAAAGACCTGAATCACTTTTCGATTCCGATGACGATTACCGAACCCATCGATGTGAAATCGCTGTGAAAATTGAGTCCAGTGAGGTATTGTCTGATTCGGTGTTGGCGATTGAGAAGGTAGGTAATGGTTATCGATTGGTTGTCGATATGCATGCTGGATCTGGAGGAAGGGTTTGTCGAGTGCTGGGTAAAAGTCACAGATCCGGCGAGAAAAGCACCCGGGCTAATTTCTTGTTAGAGCGCACTCCGTTGTTCTCGGTGAGTCCCAAGATCATCACGTTTTCTCGGGATGACGAGACGGATGCCTGGAAGGCCAGGGCGTTTCTCGTAATGGACCCGACGATTGTCGATGAGAATGATGTCGAGCAACTAAAGAAAAAGATGCCAACGATTTCAGGAATTTTGGAAGGCGTTTCCGTTGATGTGGATTGCGCGTACGTGCGTCCTGGGGTCTACCGCATTGAACTGTCTTCGTCAGGCGAGGGCTTGGTTGGAGAGACAGAAGGCGTGATCGAATGGGTTATTGAGTTTGGTAAGTACGAAGATCATTTTGATACCTTATGGAGGGTAATGTGATGATATCTCATAGGTTTTTAGGAGTGTTTTCGCTGGTGTATTTGTGCGCAATTGCAGCAAATGCTCAACCACCGCAGGGATCCCCCGACTGCTGGAAATGCCAGACCAGATTTTGTGTAGACGAAGTTGTGGAAAGTGAATGCCCGGACAAAAGTGCGAATTTGATTGGGTGCCTGATCCGGATTGATCCTGATGTTAGGAGAAAGTTCACTTGCCGAACCAACGGTTGGAGCACGATTGGACTGAGGTGAAAGGCAATGCCGAATATGAACGATGCGTACAAAATGGCGGTGGATTCATAATGAAAAGTAATGTTCCCGTTCGTGACTTGTGCCGTCGTTTATCGTTGTGGGTGCGATGAAAATAAGCATTGTGTGCCAACGCGAGACGTCAAAGTTGACCGAAACACGATTAAGCGACAATTTTACCTTAAAACGGATAGATTGTGTATATGTCGAGGCAACTCCGAGCGTCATTGAATAAGTCAGGCCTAGCATAAGTCGACAAGGTCCTTCGTCGTTTCAGCACGTAAAATGAACTTGTTGATTGTTTTGATCAGAGAACGTGGAAGATTTAGCTGATTTCGATTTCTCTTTCGCGTGGTTGTAACTGGTCGGTTATTGCCACCGACGATCTTGGGTTTCAAGGCAATCCATTTATCAGTTTTCTCTGCAAGGTGCCAAGAATGAGTTTGTCCATGAATGTGTTTTGTATTGTGGGATTAAACACCCTACTTTGCGAGAATTCGCGACGGTTTTTGAGAAGGGTTTCACTTGCAATTTCGCTTTTTTGCATCTCTTCCGAAATAGCCGTCGCACAGGATTTTGACGTTGATTCTTCCACCAAGCGTCAAAAGGCTGCTGAAGAATGTTCTGTGTTTGAAGTGTGTTATTTAAATGCGATTGGCATTCGTTCAGGAGATGTTCTGTTTGAATTGTCGGTTTGTGATGACACGGTTAGGCCCAATGCGGAAAACGGGCAGCTCCAAGGTGTGTTTGCCAGTCACGAGATTCGGTGTAGATGCATTTTCGATTTTGAGAATGAACGGTTCTGCATGATAGCTCAGGACGGTCCCAGCCAAGTCGTGGATATGGCGGATGAGAAAGGTGTTCTAAATTCCAGCCAAATCTCTTATCGCGGATTTGCAATGGATTTCAAGAACCAAACGCTATTTTCCAGTAGTCGTGACGGGCAGTTGCCATGGCGTCTGACCGGTGGAGGCGACTTGCAAATGGCTTTGAGGCGTATGAATTACCTGGATCCTCGGCTGACCTTTGATTTTCCAAGTGGACAATTGATCGAAAAGTCGCATGGAACGATTCGCGATTTTTGCAGTGGAAAGAATTTTTGGAAATCGGAAGCCAATGCAGAGCAAATCGTTTTGACTTTGTTTGCGGGAACGTTCAAGGACGGTGAAGATAAGCAGCGATGGGTGTTTGATGCGAAAACGTCATTGCCAATAGAAATCAATGATAGTGCGTGGCATGCTGGTGACAAAAAATTCTACCCTGGAGATGAGACTAGAATTGAATGGGATTTTGTAGACGATTACGACGTCGTCTCGCGAATTACATCCAATGAGTTCGTCATTCTCGATTCCATCGACGGCCGTAGCTACGGCGGCTTTCGGGAACAGGTCGTTAAACTGTACTGGAATTCGGTGAACCAGGAATTGGACGAACGTTTTTTTGACGGTTCCGTTTTGAAATCACAGGCTTCACTGCGCCGCTTTTTGGAACAGCCTGAAATGAAGAAGGGCAAAAAATTGGAGACGGAAGGCGCAGATCAGAAGGCAACTGGAGACAAGAATAGCAATCGGTAGTTTGTGATCGCAAACTTGAAATCTCAAGACTGCGGCACTTTTCCAAATCGCTTTATGTTTTTCGACTACAAATCGACGTTCATACCAAATTCTGTTTGATTGAGATGGCGAACGCCCAGGCGAACTGCGGCTATGTTCGCGTGAGCTTCCTTCGTTTACCTGCCACCGTTATATTCGATTGCAGCAGGATAATGGAGCATTGAATCGAACGGTGAGTTGTGAGCAAAATTGAAAACGTGGACTTGAAATCGGTCATGCAATTGCCCGATGCGCGGGGCAGGTTTGGGGACTACGGCGGGCGCTACGTGCCCGAAACGCTGATGGCCGCGCTCGATGAGCTGGACCGCGAATACGAAGCGGCGCGGATCGACACGACGTTTCAAACCGACCTGATGCAACTCCAACGGGACTTCATCGGTCGCCCTTCGCCGCTCTACTTTGCCAAACGGCTCACCGAAAAATGCGACGGCGCCCAAATCTGGTTCAAGCGCGAGGACGTGAATCACACCGGCGCGCACAAAATCAACAACACGATTGGGCAAGCGTTGTTGACACTGCGGATGGGCAAGAAACGTGTGATCGCCGAAACGGGAGCGGGGCAACACGGCGTCGCGACAGCCACCGCCTGTGCGCATTTTGGCTTGCCGTGTGTTGTCTACATGGGTGCCGAAGATGTCCGGCGGCAACAGCCGAATGTTCGCAGCATGAAGATGATGGGCGCGGAGGTTCGAGCTGTTGAAACAGGCTCGCGAACGTTGCGCGACGCCATCAACGAAGCGATGCGCGATTGGATGGCCAGCGTTGAGTCAACGCATTACATCCTGGGTTCCGTTGTCGGGCCGCATCCCTTTCCCAAAATCGTCCGCGACTTTCAATCGGTCATTGGCCGCGAGACGATCGAACAATCTCGCGAGCGATTGAAACGTTTGCCCGATCTGGTCATTGCCAGTGTTGGTGGCGGTAGCAACGCTGCCGGGATGTTCTATCCGTTCATCGAGCATGAATCGGTTAAGTTGTTGGGAGTCGAGGCCGGTGGCTTGGGGCAGGAGCTTGGGCAACATGCATCCAGTTTGACTTATGGTCGGCCCGGTGTTCTGCACGGCAGTATGAGCTACGTGTTGCAGGACGAAGATGGTCAGACATCCGATGTTCACTCTGCCTCGGCGGGGTTGGACTATCCCGGCGTTGGACCGGAACACAGTTTTTGGCACGACATTGGCCGAGTTCAGTACACGGCCTGTACGGATGCAAAAGCACTCGCAGCGTTTGATACGATGGCGAAGTGCGAAGGGATTTTGCCGGCACTGGAAACCTCGCACGCGATCGCGGTTGCGATGGAGAAGGCCGCGAGCATGAAATCAGACCAGATTGTCATTGTCTGTTTGTCCGGACGAGGCGAAAAGGATGCGGCGGAAATTGAACGCCTGCGTCAAAGCGGTGCCGCCGGCTGAAAAAATAGTAGTGAGATGGGAACGGGCCTGCGACTTTTCGCGTCACAGAAGACCTGTGAGAATGGGACCCGTGGGGGCCGCCACCATTTTTGGAGACAAGAATATGAATCGCAACTCATTTCACTTTCTTTTTTGTGTGATTGTAGCAATGTCACGTCTGTTGAATTCATCGGCGCTTGCTCAGGAAGAAATTCCCAAGATATCGGTGTCGGGAACATCGCAAATTCGTGTGATCCCCGACGAAGCCGTCATTTCAGCCGCGGTCGAAAGTCGTTCCAAAACGTTGGCTGAAGCGATTGCTGAAAACAATGCAAAAATCGAAAACGTGCTTCGGTTTTTAAAGGAATCAGGAGTCGAGGAGAAATACATTTCAACATCGCACATGGGTGTTTCACCGATCATGAGAAATGCAAATCGGTATCCGACAAAACAAATGCAGTCGACGAATTCTCATCAAGATAATGAAGACGAAATCGAGAGCTTGATTCAACCGGTTGGCTATTCGGTGAGAAGGCAGTTCTCTATTCGCATCGTGGATTTGAAACAATTTGAAACGATTTATCGCGGTTTGTTCGAGCAGGGAATCAATAACGTGAACGACGTCAGTTTCAATTCCGGCGAGCTGCGAAAACATAAAGACGAAGCGAGACTGCAGGCTGTTCGCGCCGCGAGAAAAAGCTGAAGCGATGGCAGCGGAATTGGGAGCAACTCTGGCTTCGGTCGTTTCGATCTCGGAAGATGCTGGATACTCCAGTCCGCGAATCGCAGCCAACATGGTTTTTGAATCATCAGCCGACGATGTCAGTTACTCTCCCGGACAAATCAGTATCTCGTCGACAGTATCGGTCGTTTTCAGACTAGGCGACACCGAGATGACGCCGAAAAAATAGCCACGAATAGTGAGACTGCTGGATGGATTTGAATCTGGAACGCGTTGTTTCCTGGAAGGTCCCCGATCGCTTTCGACGCATCGTGACGATCGACACGCACACGGGTGGCGAGCCCCTGCGAACGATCGTTTCGGGGTTTCCTGAGCTTCAGGGGCAAACGATTCTGGAGCGGCGCCGCTTTGTACAACAAAATCTGGATGCCTTGCGCAAAGTTCTGATGTGGGAGCCTCGCGGGCACGCGGACATGTACGGGTGCATTGTGACGCCTCCTGAGCGAGATGACAGCGATTTTGGTGTCCTGTTCCTGCACAATGAAGGCTACAGTTCGATGTGCGGCCATGGGATCATTGGCGTGGTCACGGCCTTGATTGAAACCGGAGCGTTGAGCGTCGACGGCAACGTTGTTGATTTACGCATCGATGCACCGGCTGGCTTGATTCAGGCGAGTGCTTACGTCGAGAACGGACGCGTCCGTCGTGTGTCGTTTGAAAACGTGCCGTCCTGGGTCGTAGAGCTGGACGCCAATGTTGTGCTGGAGGATGGAACAAGAGTGCGGTACGATTTGGCCTTTGGCGGGGCGTTCTACGCCTATGTGGACGGTGCGCAATTTGACGAACCGATTCGCTGCTTGCCGGGCGAACATGATCGAATCGTTTCATTGGGGCGAGCGATCAAGCACGCGGTTATGAAGTCACGGCAGATTGTTCACCCGGAGTCGGAGGACCTTGGGTTTCTCTACGGAACTATTTTCGTCTCCCCGCCCGTGGATTCAAAAAATCACAGCCGCAACTGTTGTGTGTTTGCCGATGGCGAAGTCGATCGTTCGCCGACGGGCACAGGAGTGTCAGGTCGAATCGCATTGCATGTAGCGCGCGGCGAGTGCACTCTCAACGAATCGATTTCAATCGAAAGTCTCGTGGGTTCGCGGTTTGATGTGCAGGCGGTTCGGGAGGTCGATTATTTCGGTCAGCGTGCGGTGATCCCGCTGGTAACAGGCGATGCGTTTATTACGGGTCGGCACGAATTTTTGAGCGAGCCTGATGATCCGATGGCCGAAGGTTTTTGTTTGAGATAACGGACGGATAGGCGAAGACAAGAATCAAAATGAGTATTTCCATTCGCCTATTGAACGGACGCGAGGTTGCCGCATCATTATCGATGAGTCGAGCCATCGAGTTGATGAAGGAAGCGTTTGTGGGGCTTTCCCACGGTGACATCGATGTGCCCCAGCGAGTTCATTTGACGAATCCAGCAGGGACCATGTTGTACAAGCCCGCGTTTATGCCCTCCCGGCGCGCGATGGCTCTAAAGGCTGTTTCAGTATTCCCTGGGAATTTTGAAAGAAACCTCCCTGTAACGACCGGAGTGTTGTTGGTAAACGACAGCGAAACAGGCGTGCCGATCGGGCTGATGGATGCGGAGTACTTGACGGGCTTGCGTACCGGAGCGGCAGCCGGCTTGGCGACAGGGTTGCTGGCGGACCCGGAGACCGAAGTGGCCGCATTGTTTGGAACGGGGGGACAGGCTCCCTTTCAACTGGCTGCATTGATGGAAGTGTTGCCGCTGAAACGAATTTATGTTTTTTCGAAACGGGCGGAGAGAGCAGACGCGTTTTGCGAAACAGAACAAGCCCAATGGCCAGGGGTTGAACTGGTTGCAGGAACCTCGGTGGATGTGCTGCGCGAATGCGGAGTCATTTCGACAGCCACTACCAGTCATACTCCTTTGTTTTCGGCGAGCGATGTTACTGCGGGGGCACATATTAACGCGGTCGGTTCGTTTCGGCGTGTGATGTGTGAGATCGATCCGGCATTGGTTGCGGCTTCACGCGTAGTTGTTGATCAACGCGAGGCCGCAATGATGGAGGCTGGAGAACTGGTGGCAGCACGCGACGCAGGTTTGCTACCAATGGGATTTGAAATTGAAGAGCTCGGTGAGTTGATTGCAACCAGCCCATGCGTCCGCATGAATGGGAAAACAACGCTTTTCAAATCCGTTGGCAATGCGGCTCAGGATATTGTTATGCGGCTGAAATCGTGCAGATTGCCGAACGAGAAAACCTCGGCACGGTGTTTGAACTTTAGACTCCCGATCGTTCTGCCCGCATTTGATTTGTCCCACAGATTAACGCTTGCGCGCGTTTGGATTTTTGCCGCAGAGTGCCGCAGAAAATCGCTGAAGGCTCGATTCCTGAATTTGTGATGTGGGGGATAGTCATTCGCTGCACAAAAACCTTCTGCGTATTTCCGTGCATTCCGCGGCTACATTTTTTTGCGAACAAATCATTGAGTGCAAGCCGCTTTGATTTTTTCCACAGTTTAATGCTTGGGCGTGTTTGATTTTTGCCGCAGAGTGCCGCAGAAAATCGCTGAAGGCTCGATTCCTGAATTTGTGATGTGGGGGATAGTCATTCGCTGCACAAAAACCTTCTGCGTATTTCCGTGCATTCCGCGGCTACATTTTTTTGCGAACAAATCATTGAGTGCAGGCCGCTTTGGTTTTTTCCACAGTCTAACGCTTGGGCGCGTTTGGATTTTTGCCGCAGAGTGCCGCAGAGAATCGCTGAAGGCTCGGTTCCGGAATTTATGATGTGGGGGATAGACATTCGCAGCACAAAAATCTTCTGCGTATTTCCGTGCATTCTGCGGCTAAATGTTTTTGCGAAAAATCAATGAGTGCTGCCCCAGAGCTTACTTTTTTTACGTTAACCGATTTTCTTGATTGACTGCAAATAGTTGATGACTTGATTTGCCAGTTCGTCGACAGGCTGAGTGCCTCCGGCAAGGTGCACCTCGGGTTCGTCCGGAGCTTCGTAGGGATCGCTGATGCCCGTGAAATTTTTGATCTCGCCCGCGCGGGCTTTTTTGTAAAGGCCCTTGGGATCGCGCTGCTCACAAATCTCAAGTGGCGTATCGACGAACACTTCCACGAAATCCGTTGCATGTCCGCCTGCGGTGATGACCGAACGCGCAAGGTTGCGATCACGTCGATAAGGGCTGACAAAGGCTGTGAGCGTAATGATTCCCGCCGATGCGAACAGTTCGCCAACACATGCAAGACGGCGAATGTTCTCTTCGCGATCCATGGGAGAAAACGTCAATCCGAATCGCTCGGCAAATTCTGGTGCGTGGTTGGCCTTCAATATTTCCGGGCTGGCATTGAGGCCATGTCTTACGTTGTCGCCGTCCAACACAAAGCTGGAAACATTCTGTTCCGCAAGCAACGCATCGACTCGATTGGCCACGGTGCTCTTGCCGCTACCACTCAGGCCGGTAAACCAGACCACGCATCCACGAGGGCGAGTCACGGAAGCGTCATGCCATTTGACAATCGTTGGTGATGTTTTGTCGTCGTTCATATGTCGATCAAATGAATAATGAAGCGTTAGTCATGGATGCCAGCAAATTTGCAGACGTTCGCATCGATTACTTTTTGCGGGCAACTCCAAACCAGAAAGAACAATGCCTCTCGACACCATCGCGATACAGGATGGTCTGCCATATACCCTCGGCCCTTGGCCGCCGCCAAGGCAACGTGTGTCGTCGCCAACACGAGTTCATTGGCATCTCGACGCAACGACTCGTTGCTGAATCGACTGTCGGTTTTGGAAGCCGCGTGTTCGGGAGCTGCCAAGTCCATCATTTGTTCGACGAGTTGATCCCAGTCTGATTGTAGTTGAGAGTAAACGCGTTCCAAATCGGGGCGATTCTGCATTTGGTCGTTGATGAAGCCAAGTGCCGAGCTTGCCAATCCCAAGGCCAGTGCCGATGTCTGTAATCCGCCTGTTCGACCACCCAGCCCTTGGCTCATCACATTTTCTATCGGACCTGCCAACAACAGCGTGTTCGGCACCGATACATTTTCAAAGGAGACTGCCCCAGTGTGACTTCCGGTCAGTGCGGTCAACTCCTGGAACGCATTGACGTGGACGCCATCGAGATTCGTTGGTACCAAGGTCAAAATCTGTCGTTCATCATCTAGTGATGCACCAACCACCAACCAGTCGGCGTGATCGGCTCCTGTGACCCAAGGCGAATAACCGTTGAGGATAAAATCGTCACCTTCCTCGGCCGCGACCAGCACCGGTTTGGCAAGGTGTTGCCGGCTCGTTGTCAAATGACTGATGCCGACCGTCGAAAATGTATGTCCGTTTACAGCATTGGGAAGCCATTCTGATTTCAACGCTTCCTTGTCCGAACGCTCAAGTCTTGAAACGGCTGCCGTTCGTTGCGTTAAAACAAATGCCGTTTTGAGACAGCCTTTGGCGATCGCCACGTAGGCCCTGAGTAATTCCGGATCCGACCAGCCCAGACCTCCGTTAGACTTCGATGAAAACCACCGAAATAATCCCGCCACTTGGCAGCACTTAAGTTGTTCTGCTGGCCACGCGTTTTCGGGTTGGTTGTCATTCAAGGAGCCAAGATCGCGGCTCAGCTGTTCCAGTTCTTCCAAATCAAATTGAGAGATTTCGGACATGATTTGTTCTTAACTATCGCGAAACGCGGAGAACGAGATTCGCAAAGTTCTCCAGAATAACAGATAGTGCTATCTTCCTGCCGATTTGCAAACGCTTCAACCGGTCCAATTGCGAACTGTAAACCTCGAACGAATTGGGCTGGCGGATTACCCTTGGACGAAGTGAGGCATTCGGGATTTAACAAAATCACTAAAAAAGCTATCGTGATAGCTGGTTGCGACGCCAGGTCGTTCGCGGCTGCGCACATTCCGGATTGAATTGGAAAATTTCATGAACAAGACGAATGCCATTTTGCAATCGAAAGAACAAATGGACGACCAGGATAAACTGTCATTGGAAAACAAGCTGACAGTAGAGACTGTTTACGAAAAATGCATGGCAATTGCCAGCAATTTGTGGTGGTCTTGGAATCCTGATGCGCAACACATTTTCCGCGATCTCGACCCCAGTCGTTTTCGACAACTTGACCACAACCCCGTTGCGTTGCTCAAGGAATTCACGCCTGAGCGATTGTTTGATCGTGCCAATGAGATGGTGTTGCTCAGTCGTATCAACCAAACTTATCGGCGCTTGAAGGAATATTTGAACGATCGACAGACATGGGCCTCGACTCACGCAGGAGTTTTGGGGGCCAAACCGGTAGCCTATTTTTCGGCTGAGTTTGGGATTCATGAATCACTTCCGATTTATTCGGGTGGTTTGGGTGTATTGTCGGGAGACCATATCAAGAGTGCGAGTTCGTTGGGGATACCGCTCGTAGCCATTGGATTGTTCTATGGCCAAGGCTACTTTCGTCAACAGTTGAATGACACGGGCTATCAGGAAGAAAAATACGTCGACACGCAAGTCGAGATGTTACCGATCAAGCCGGCGCTGTGTCCCGACGGAACTCCCTTGACCGTCTCCATTCAAACACGTAGCGGCACGTTGATGGTCAAGGTCTGGAAAATGCAAGTCGGACGGGTTCGGCTGTTCCTGCTTGATTCCAACGTCGAGGGGAATCGGCCCGAGGACCGCACGTTGACCAGTCGACTGTATGGTGGCGATGAGCGGACGCGTATTCGACAGGAATTGATTCTGGGTGTCGGTGGCGTCAAAGCACTGGCGGCATTGGGCATCAATCCGGGCGTCTATCATCTCAATGAAGGTCACAGTGCGTTTGGACCGCTCGAGGTCATTCGGCAGTACATGTCCAACGATGGTTTGTCGTTCGACGACGCGTTGCGTGAGGTAGCAATGCGTTCCGTGTTTACGACACATACTCCGGTTCCTGCCGGTCACGATCGGTTCTCGCCGGAAATGGTCGAAGAACACCTGGGGCCACTTCGCGAGCAACTGGGGCTGTCTTACGAGCAGTTCATGAGCCTTGGTCGTGTGGATCCTGAAAACGCTCAAGAAACATTTTGCATGACCGTGATTGGGTTGAAGCTGTCACGGACAGCAAACGCGGTCAGTCAATTGCATGGACACGTGTCACGTCGCATGTGGGCCCATCTGTGGCCTTGGCGTGCGGAAAGCGAAATCCCAATCGGCCACATTACCAACGGGGTGCACTCACAAAGTTGGTTAGCTGAACAGATGCGCACGCTTTACGATCGGGTGTTAATGCCCGGTTGGATGGATCGCGTCGGCCAGCCAACCTCGTGGACGGGGATTTACAATGTCGATTTCGGAGAGTTGTGGGAAACGCACAACACGCTGAAAACGATCATGGTTTCGTTCATTCGACGTCGTTTCACAACTCAATGTCGCCGTCGCAACGAAAACGAAAGTTGCCTTGAACACGCTCGCAATATTCTGGATCCTTCGATCTTGACCATTGGATTTGCTCGGCGATTCGCAACTTATAAGCGAGCCAATTTGATCTTTAGCGATCTAGATCGGGCCGCAGCCATTTTGAACGACCCGAACCGACCGGTTCAAATCGTATTTTCAGGGAAAGCGCATCCCAAGGATGAAGGGGGCAAGGCGTTCATACAGAACATCGCTAAACTGCGAAATGATCCTCGGTTCCGGGATCGAGTCGTGTTTATCGAGGACTACGATGTCAACGTTTGTCGGCACTTGATTCAAGGCGTCGATGTGTGGCTCAACAATCCTCGATTGCCTTTGGAAGCCTCGGGAACCAGCGGGCAGAAGGTGGTTCTCAATGGCGGATTGAACCTTTCGATTCTCGATGGTTGGTGGGCGGAGGCCTACGACGGACAAAATGGATTCGCGATCGGGCGAGGAACCAGTCATGTTTCGGATGAAGTCACCGACGAACGCGATGCCGAATCGTTGTACACGGTTTTGGAAAATGACGTGGCACCGATTTTCTATAATCGTGACCGCGACGGCATGCCGCGCGAATGGATCAAGCGAATGGTGAATTCCATCGGGACATTGGCATGGCGGTTCTCAAGCGACCGAATGGTCATGGACTATGCCAATACCTGTTACGTGCCCGCCGCTGGAGGTTTGAGCTGCCAGATGGAGAACAAATAGACGACATGGCGGAACCCAGCACTACTCGAATCGGCGACTTTGAGGTGAGTTTCGATGGCATGACGATGCAGCTCAAACCAGCTGAATCCGACGATGCGATTGTTGAAATGGATCGGAATCAAATTCTTGAACTTTTCGATTTTATTTCGAGCTTTACACATTCCGAACTCAATCGGCGAACATCTTTTCGTGTTCCCGTAGTCGAACAAGATGACCTTACGGTTCGACTGGGTATCAACATGAAACTCATTGATGCAGCTCCCATCGATCTCAGTGTCAATGGAATGTTGGTTCGACTAGGTGATGGCGAAGAAATTGATGTCGAAGAGGGGGAGTCAATCGTTTTACAACTGGGAATGGGATTCAAACAATTGAAGCTCGAGGCGACATTGCGACGCCAATCGGGCAATGAACTGAGTTTTCAGTTCGATCCCAGTAACTACTCGCCCGAAGGTGAACCTCCGGAACTGCTTTTGGAGATGTTCATGGAGCTGCAGCGAGTCTGGTTGACGAGCCGTTTTCGCAGCCGGCCTATCTAGTCTGTTGGTGCAATCGAATGGTGTAGTAGAAGCTGCAAAGCTTCTCAATCCGCACGGATCGTTTGCAGGATCCGCTACCAACAATCCAAGAGTTTTCATCTATGGAGTAGCCAGCAAATGGTGTCGAACAGTGAATGGTGGCGCGGGGCAGTAATTTATCAAATTTACCCTCGCAGCTTTTTTGATTCGAATGGTGACGGTATTGGCGACTTGCCTGGAGTCACGGCGAAGCTCGACTACGTTGCCAGCTTGGGCGTCGATGGCATATGGCTGTCGCCGTTTTTTGAATCTCCCATGGAGGATTTTGGTTACGACGTTTCCAATTATCGCAACGTCGCTCCGATGTTTGGAACTCTTGCTGACTTTGATGCCATGATTCAAAAAGCCCAAGCTCTCGGGCTCAAAGTTTTGGTGGATCAGGTCGTCAGTCATACATCGAATCAGCATCAATGGTTCCAGCAAAGTCGCCAGGACTCGACGAACGAAAGAGCCGATTGGTACGTTTGGGCCGATGCGAAACCTGATGGAACACCCCCCAACAACTGGCTTTCGGTTTTTGGCGGATCGGCCTGGGAATGGGACCCGACCAGAATGCAGTTCTTTCTGCACAACTTTCTGGCCAGTCAACCCGACTTGAATTTTCACCATCCCAAAGTCGTCGAACAAGTCTTGGATGACATGAGGTTCTGGTTGGACCGCGGCGTCGATGGCTTTCGATTCGATACCGCAAATTTTTATTTCCACGACCAAGAGTTGCGAAACAATCCGCCCAATCCTGAATCAGGAACCAGTCCCGATGTTTCCAATCGCGCGAATTTGTACACGCGACAGTTGCACATCTACGACAAGTCGCGCCCCGAGAACCTTGGATTCCTGAAGAGGGTTCGCCAAACGCTTGATTCGTATCCCGAGCGAACCTCCGTCGGTGAAATCGGTGCCGTGAATTCGTTGGAATTGATGGCGCAGTACACCTCGGGCGGTGACAAACTGCATATGGCTTATTCGTTTGACTTGCTCACGGACGAGTTTGACGTATCCAACGTCGTTTCGGTGGTCAAGCAACTTGAATCAAAAATTGGCGATGGCTGGCCGTGTTGGGCCATGAGCAACCACGATGTTTGTCGAGTGGCAACTCGATGGGGACGCAATCGAGATCCGCGTTTCGTGAAAACATGCTTGTCGTTGCTGCTCAGCTTGCGCGGAAGTCTGTGTGTTTACCAAGGCGAAGAGTTGGGCTTGTCCGAGGCGGATGTTCCATTCGAACGTTTGCAGGATCCGTACGGCAAACGATTTTGGCCAACATACAAAGGCCGCGATGGGTGCCGAACCCGTTGCCATGGTCGCCCAAGGATCTGCATGCCGGATTCACTGCGGCTGAACCGTGGTTGCCCGTTCACGAATCGCATGCCGCCGAATCCGTGGAGGCTCAAGCACCGGTAGCAGACTCTGTCCTGAATACCTTTCGCTCCATCATGCGTTGGCGGCAAACTCAACCGGCGATTCGTTTGGGGATCATTGAGTTTCAAGAGTGTACCGAGCAATTAATCTCATTCCGCCGTCAACTTGATGAGTCTTGGGTGGACTGCCATTTTAACTTTAGTGAGAGGGAGCAAACGTTGAGTAACGGTCAGATATTGCCACCATTCCACGCAAGTTGGGTCAAATCAAACGGCCAGTCCGGACTATTCTTCGAATAAGGCCTTTTTTCTGGCAACCTCGGAAAATTTCGCAAATAATGGAAAATGCTGGGCGAATGGAACGCTCGTTCGCTCAAGACGGCAACAAGCTCATCGATTCTCAGAAGCACAAGTGAGACAAACAAATGGTCAAGTATATCCCGCTCGCGTTCATTCCCGTTTTTCTATCCGGCTGCATGCTAATTGGCATCTCGTCCGGAATTCCAGGATCGGGAACCGTCAAACAAGAAGATCGCGCGATCGATTCCTTTCACGCCATTGATGTTTCCGGCGCAGGAACATTGAAGTTTAAACAGAGCGATGAAGTTAGTTTGTCGATTGAAACCGACGACAACCTACTTGAAAAAATGATCACCGAAGTCAACGACGGAACGCTCAAAATTTACAACTCGGAATCGATCAGTCCAACCAAGGGCCCGATCATTACGATTGCTGGGCCGTCGATAAACTCATGCAAGGTTTCCGGAGCCTACAAAGTTGAGTTGGCGAATGTTGAATCGGACGCTTTGAAATTGTCGATTTCAGGGGCGAGCAAAATCTCGGCGACCGGCAACGTTTCAAACCTGACCATCGATGCATCGGGTGCGATTTCGGTAGATTCGTTGGGGCTGATTGCAGACGATGTTTCGATTGATGTTTCGGGTGCAAGCAACCTGGATGTTTTGGCGAACAAGAAACTGAAAGTTGATGCGTCGGGTGCAACCAAGGTCCGTTACAAAGGCGACTCAGGAGTTGCCGTTGAGCAAAATACTTCGGGCGTATCAAAAGTTTCGCGAATGGACGATTAGTCATTCCGGTGCGCGGAAGTCTCGGACTTCATCAAGACAAAGTTCAATGATCAGGGGCAGACGAACAAATCCGTCTGCCCTTTCTTTTTTGTGCTGGCATTGGAGCTTCAACGAACTTGACGGGTGGGAGCGAAACGAATTGGAATTGATTTTTCCTAAAAACGAAACGCGATCAGTTTTTCGATTGCCAGGCGTCAGTGGCTTAAGTTGTTGCAACTGAGCACTACCGGAATGACCGGTGAAATCGTTTCATCTTCCCCGCCCGCTTGAGTCGGCGTACTGGGGCCAAAACGGCCTCAAGTACCACAAAAACACCTGTTTTTGGGTTTGCAGTGACAAAAACCCGAGCCAAACGACTATTCTGTAGGCATGCCAAATGGGGATGACTTTAAATCGTATGATGACCAACGGCTGGTGCAGTTGGCACAAGGCGGTTCTGTGGATGCGTTTACAGAGATCGTCGGGCGTCACCACGTCGCTGTGCGTCGTTTCGTCATGCGGTTCGTGAATGACAGCAATGAGGCAGATGACCTTTCCCAAGAGGTATTTCTGGCTGTCGTTCGCAATCTGGAAAACGTTTCGTCCGGACAGGCAGTTCGAGCTTGGTTGTTTTCAATCGCAAAGTTCAAGGCAATGGACCATTTGCGAAGGCGGTATCGTCAATCGGATCGAAAGGACGATCTGATTGAACGGGAGATTCGCGTTCGCAAACAGCGGTTGCTGGAATCGATCGGAACCCAAAGCGAAGACGAAGTTTTTTCAGACCTTCAGGCATGTATGGAGCAACTGGATGGAAACAAACGGAAACTGATCGAGGAATTTTATTTCAAGAACCGGACTGCGGAATCGATGGCAAAAGCTTTGGAACGATCAGCAGGCTCGGTTCGAATGGCCCTTACAAGGATTCGTATGGCGCTAAGAAGTTGCATGGAGCGAAAGATGAAGGCAAGAGGACACCATGGATCAGAGTGAATTTCTCCGATTGTGGTTCCACTTGCAGGAATCACCCTCGGATCGCGAAGCCAAACGCAGCGTCGCGGCAGCGCTTCGCGCCTCCCCGGAACTTGCTGATTTGATCGCAGCAGATGAACTGCTCGATTCGACGCTTCGCGCGTTATCGCAGATATCCACTTCCGATGAAACATTTGTTGCGCAGCTGAAAGAGCGATTTCTACACGAACGTGAGCAAGCAAATAACGACACTGCGTCAGATTCGAATATCGTTGCTCCAGCTAATCGACCATTTACGACGCTTGCGCCTGCGGAACCATCGGAGCTAAGTGCCGCGAACTTGCGGCGTCGCAAATCCAGATTGCCTGCAATCATATCAATCACGGCGGCCGTGGTTCTGGTCGTCTTCCTGGGTTTGGCCTATCGATATTGGCCCAATGCGAAAACAGGAAATGACAACGTTGCCCAAAATCAAAATACACCCAAGGCCGGTAAACGACAAAACCGACCCAGGCGACGACAAATCCAATCCACAAATTCCAATCGACACTCGCGAGGGTTTTGCGTCATTGACGTTGTTGACGAAGTCAGGTGACACGACGGAGCGTGGGCGTAGGATAAGTGCTGAGACGCTTTCGATTCCGGCAGGCATTGCCATGTTGGAATTCGATAACCGCGCTGTGTGTTTCATTTCCGGGCCAGCAGAACTATCGATCAATTCAGTCGATAACTGGGAAATTCGATCGGGGAACATGGTCGCTCAGTCCGTGTCCCCCGTTTCCATTCGTTTTGGTGCGGGAACGTTGACCACGGCCGAACAGACGGCCGTTCAGTTGTTCAATCGCGCCACGAATGAATTCGAGCTGTTTCTCATTTCTGGAAATGCCAAAGTCCAAAGTTTGGATGGTGCACGCCAGCTGACCATGGCCAAAGGTAAAATTGATCAGGTTCTGGTTCTGCCGCTGCCGATCGAGCGCCGAAGCGATAGCCAATTGATGGTCGCCAAGGGGAATGGGCAGTTCCAGGGACAAGTCAGCGTTGGCGGAAAACACATTCAAGTGAATTCGCCTAATCAGTTGCAAGCGATGGTCGATACGGTCACCGATCTGTATGAAAACGATCCAGCCGAAACGGCGGATACGGCAGTGACTCAATTGGCCGAATCGTTCGAGCCGGGAAGTGTTTCCGGAACGATTGACATGGGAGAAGGAAAAGGCGTTGCGTCATTTAACGATTTGGAAGGTTTCCTGGCGCTTGCGCAGCAGATTCCCGGGAATGCTGCGGCCGAAGATCCCAACGCGTCGGATTCGTTGAGTGACAAACTGGATTCACTTTCGACCAAATATGTGATTGAACTAAAAGTCAACGGACAGCTCGTGCCCAGCGAACGGATCAATGAGATTCTGGCGCAGAAGAAAGAATCGTTGACACCGATCCTTGATCGACTTGAGAAACAGGTAAACCGTGGAGGCAAAGGTGAAATTATCGTCAACGGTCACAGCAAACGGTTTTCGACACCCGAAGAAGTCGAGCAGGCCCGCCGCGAACTTATGCAGTTGGGCAACTAGCAGTCGACTGCGTCTGGTTTGCTTTGCGATTGCATATTGTACATTTCCATTATCGTTGGCCCAAGCACAGACCGACTCCGACGCTCACTCGCAATTGACGCGAGCATGGAGCCTGAAAGATGGCTCGACAGTCAATGCGACTTTCGTTTCCTACGACAAGCAAACGGACACGTTGATTCTGAAGAACGAATCGGATGGATCTGAGGTGAGCCTGGGGCTTCGGGATTTGGAAAGTAAGGATCGCGGCTTCGCTCGCAAACTTGCTAATGCTGTTCGACGCGGTGAACTGACGGTTGGCGATGGAAACATGGATTCGTCTGTCCAAACGGCCAATGAAAAAGTAACGAATACTGTTCCAGCGTCAGGCAAGACTCAATCGCTGTACGGCATCAACTGGCAGCCAAATATGGAAGTGGCCCAAGCGGTCGCGTCAGGCAAATCGGATTCGCCATCAGACGATCACCCGATCATGTGGTTTCGAGTGTTGGGCGAACTGGATGGATTCATGTGAAGTGCCGGCCACCGAATGAGGACCGTGTCGTTCTCAACGCCTGAAGTTCAAAATGCAATCAACCGAAATTTTGTAAACACCTACACCAATACAACCGGCGATCCGTCTGCTGGTAAATCGATCTGGCATTCGCCCAATGATCCCGCAGGGCAATGCATTCGCGGCAATGGTGCAGAATGTACAAACGATTTTTCTGACGCCGGGCGGCGAGGTTTTCCATGTCGCGACGGGATTTTTGTCCTCCGAAGATTTGCTGGAGGAAGCCGAGTTCGCACTAAACCTTTTTGAAAAATTAAAGAGTGAAGACGTGAATCGAAAGGCGATCGTTCAGGATGCGCATCGGGAGCGATTGAAGGAAAACGGTATCGAGCCGATGTCCGCAAGCACGTCGCCGGAGATGGCAAAGATACAATCCATGCAATCGATGATCTCCGATATGCAGTCGGGTAGTAACAATCGTAGCCCATTCGATTTCATGATCCGTCAACAATTTATGTCTGACAATCAATTTCCAATCAGCCGGCCTTTAATGAGCGCCGCCGATCTCGAACGTGACCCAACGCCACTGGTAGGCAACGGCAGCTCGTTTTTTGCCAGTTCCTCATCGGGGGGATAAGGATCACTTTGTGACAGAAATATTGAAGGCGTCGGGAGTCTATTTGACGGAATCGAGTATGGTTCTGGACTGACAGGTTTGATCGTTTCGTAAAAGTAACGTTCCGCCGAAATCCCGAAAGACTCCGCGACCCCATGCCGGTCGCCCCATGATTCGCCCAAGCTTACAATTGGTTTCGTTTGGACTATAACAGTCTTTCTGTGGCAACGTTACATCGAATCAAACGTTTCGGAGTGGACCATGACTGGCAGCAACCAAAATCGAAGAACCTTCATGAAAGCCAGCGCGGCCGGAGCAACCATGTTGGCATTGCCATCGCTGGTGACTGCCAAGCGCGCAGCCAGTCGTCCGGATGAAGTGATCGTCGGACAAGGTGACTATCAGTACACGGTCAATCACGCCTGGTGTCAGTTGCCGGACAAGTATCAATGGCAAACGACTCACAATGTTGCCGTTGATTCCGAAAACAACCTTTACGTTATTCACGAAGGCAATCGCCAGCTCAAGGACCATCCTGCAATTTTTGTGTTTGATGGCGAAGGTAAGTTTGTCAGGGCATTTGGTTGTCAATTCCAAGGCGGTGGGCACGGCATTGAGATTCGCAAGGAAGGTGACGGTGAGTATCTCTACGTTGCCGCCTACCAGCAGGTGAAGGCTTTTGCCAAGATGACGCTGCAGGGTGATACGGTCTGGTTCAAAAAGGCGCCAATGGAATCAGGAATCTATGCCGACGGTGAAGACGTCTCGACGGAACCGACATGGTCGCGATCCGGTTTCCTGCCAACGAACTTTGCATTCCTGGACGATGGCGGTTTTCTGCTTGCGGATGGATACGGGACCTTTCACATTCATCGATTTGACTCGCATGGCAACTGGGTTAACAGCTTTGGTGGAGCGGGAGATGGTAAAGGGACCTTTAACACTGCTCATGGTCTGTGGGTTGATAAACGGGATGGCGTCGAAGCACGAATCGTTGTGACCGATCGCGCCCACGATACCTTGCAGGTGTTTGACATGGAAGGTAATTATCAAAAGACACTGGATGGTTTTGGGTTGCCCGCAAACATCGATACGCAGGGTGCGTTGATGCTGGTGCCCGAGTTGAAAGCGAGAATCAGTTTGCTGGACACCAACGACCAAGTCGTAGCTACACTGGGTGCAGCTGTCGAACGCCTGGATGAAGTTCAAAATCTGCGGGGTCAACCAGACAAGTGGTTGGACGGACAGTTTGTGCATCCCCATGACGCCTGTTTTGATCGCGACGGAAATATCTTTGTGGCAGAGTGGGTCTCAACGGGACGAATCACGAAACTGACGAAAAAGTCATAACGCGACGCGGTAATTGCGTAATCTAGTTTCAAGTCAAACTAACGCGACAATAGTTCGTCCGGGTACGTATCGTCTTCCCCGTTTCCTTCGATCGTGTCATCGGTGCAGCACAGTCTCGCAGATGGTTCGACAAATGTTCGGCCAGCAGTCGAGTGGTTTCGGGCTCTGAATCGACAAGGTTTCCGGGATTCGGACAGATCATCGCGAAGGTTATACAGCTCCAGTTTTTGTTTCCGCGTGGAAATAAATGAGTTTCCAAATCCCCGAGTCTTGTGAAGCGCTAAATGGCGGAGCAAAATAGGTGTTGGGGTAGTGCCAGAATAGGGATCGAGTGACGGACCTCTGTTTCGCCTTGCAGCATTGGCACAAAACTTTTGCCATCGATGCCCATAGTGGGAATATCATTCACAGGCATGCCGGCCAGCTCCAGAATCGAAGGGAAGATGTCTTCGATGATCAGGTAGTCGCTACTGTTGATGGTGCCGGGCTTCGTAACGCCGGGCCAATGGGCGATGAACGGCACGCGAATGCCGCCTTCGTACGCATTTAACTTGTGGCCTCGAAGCGGTTTGTTCGCGGGGGCGGACGGTGCCTGGCCATTGTCAGACATGAACAGGATGATTGTGTTATCGGCAATATTTCGCGTGTCAACAAAGTCCATGATCTGGCCAAGCGACTCATCCATGCTGATCATGGTCGCATAGGTTTGCTGCAGAGCAGGCAGTTCGCAGTCGGGTGTAGTGACTTCAAAACGTTCGTTCGCTTCAAACGGAGCGTGAATTGCATAATGGGACATGTACAAATAAAGGGCGTTTGGTCGTCGATCGCCTGTTCCAGGCGTCGTTGTTTTTTGTGCAGCGCTCGGTCAGATAAGTGTCCGTGCCATGAAATTCTTCCAGACCCGGCACGTCCCAGATTCGATCTCCATTGCGAAATGCCGCACTGAAATTGTTTTTGCCCAGGTAACTGCCAGGGCCTCCTGCCGCGTGACCAGCAATGTTGATATCGAAACCTAAATTGAGAGGATCTTCGCCGGGTGTGCCTTCCGCTCCAAAGTGCCTTGCCGCAGTGAATGGTCCGGTAGCCATTTTGGCGAAGTAGCGGGAAGAGTCACGGCATGGTAGGCGCGAGGCGTTTGCGGATCTGGCGATAGGCCATTTAGATTCCAATCGGCCGCGACGACCAAGGGATGATCGGTATCTGCTTGCCTGCCTGCTCGCAACGTCCAATTGGTGACACCGTGGCGTGCGGAGTTGGCACCCGTCATCAGGCTAACACGCGACGGCGAACAAACGGAACAGGCATACGCTTGGCGAAACAACATTCCCTTGGCGGCGAGTCGCTCCATATTCGGCGTACGATAAATCCGATTCAGCTCGGTGACCTCGGTGTGAAACGGAACGGAAGTGTCCTGCCATCCCATATCATCAACGAAGAAAAAAATGATGTTGGCCGAGAGGGGCAGGCGTCGATACAAATCCAGCACTTTCAGGGATTAACAAAACGGCTATGGCCGCAATCCAAATGCTAACGGGAAGCGAAATTCGTTGCGTGTAATCCATCTCGATGTCTTTAACTTAAATGGCAGCATTTTCGGTTTTAAGATTATGCTAGCAGTGAATCCAAACCGGGAAAGTTTTAATCGATTCCAAGATTGGGAATTCCGAATTTAGATGGTGAGGCTGGTGAATGGGCGAAGGAATCGCGCTTCCGTTTTGTATCGTTTGGAGCTCGGGGCAAATACCTGAGCAAGATCAATCACGGATCACCGCTGCTGCATCGATCCCGAAATAGGACGCGGGGCTTGGTAAATGAGCCAATTCTCAATTGTAGTGCCCTTCCTGGTGCGCTCAGATCAATTCGATGAAACCTTGGCCTCGGTGTTACGGCATCGGCCTGAGCGAAGTCAGATCATCGTTCCACACGACGGTAGTTATACCGATCCGTATGGCCTGAAAAGTGAAGTCGATTTTGTCGTTTGTCGAAATCAGGTTCGCTTGGTGAATCTCTGGAACGAATCACTTGCCAATGCGATGGGCGAGTTTGTATGCCTGTTTCAGGCTGGCGTTGAACTGAGTGAAGGCTGGGAGTTTTCAGCACTGGATCTGTTTGTCGATTCCACGGTCGCCGCGGTCGCTCCCGTTGTGACATCAACAGGGTCGTCCAAGTTGCGAAGAGCTTACGGAGTTTCCGTCGATGGCACGGGGACCCGACGATTGGTGGAGCGTGAACGACAAGCCAAAAATGTTGTCGGACCGACATCGATTGCAGCCATTTATCGTAACGACGCGTTGGGGTGGGTTCCTCAACTCGACGAAGGTGTTGAGGATCTCTATCTGGATGCCGAGTTGGGATTAGCACTTCAGTCCCTCGGTTATCGATCTGAAACTGCCAAGGATTGGGTCGTAAGCACCGGCGACGATCAGTGGTTTGTTCATCAACAGGCTCCGCATGGCTGTTCAGCCGCGAGAGCTCTGGTCCGGTACTCTCAAAAATTGAAAGCTGGTGGAACACCAATCGTTGGTGATTTGTTAGCCGCCTGCACGGGTCGAACTTGGCGATTTCGTCACGCGATGGGACGATTGTCCGCGTCACGTTTCGCAGCCGCCGACAAATCTGCGAATGAGCAGTTGATGCGAAACAAGAAATTACTTGTGGAGTTGCGAGCGGAGCACTCTTCACGTGCCAGCTCGAATCTGGCGCGCCGAGCGGCCTGATCAAACACGAGTTCGAAGTGATGTAAGTGGTTTTGTAGCGATTCGGTTTAGTTTTCAAATTTGCTTCCACCGACACAAGGTCGGTGGAGAGTGTTGCGTCAATAGACGTATTACCATCTCAAGTGAATTGCAATGACGGCCCAATGGCGTGTCATAAAATGGTCTGGGCAAACGTTCGCAAATCGTTCGTTATTCCGATGCCTTGGGGAAAGGGCAGTAAAGCGGATCGCCCAGTAACATAACGTGCCATCCAGCGACGGGTTGCGCTGCCCAAAACGCTTCACCGAGCGTTTTGTGCTTGGTAACCAGTTCTTCAAAAAACGCAGTCGGGCGTGGGATGGCTGCGAGCCCAGATTCATCGAGCGCTCCGATGGTCGCGACAGCGCCGTCTTCCAGGATCGAACGACACCAGGTCGAGGACGCCGGATCGTGCAGCCCAAGTGCTTCCATTGTTGAAAGGTGATACCCGATGGCGCCGCGACTCCAATCGAAGGCATCGACATATTTCCCCAGTGAGAACGCTCCGCAATAAATTGCAGCTTCGGGGCATTCACCCTCCGCGAATACCTTGGGGGATGTATTCGTGACAACATCCGACGTTACGCCGTTCAAAATGCGATTCGTTGCCAACAAGTCCATATCGTACTGTTTTTCGATGGAGTCCTCTGCGGTGCTTGGGATCCCACGTCCGTCCAGATACGCCTTGCCCGTCAAACCACCAGCTGATTCCGCTTCGATGGCATCATCAATCATGCGCTTACAGGTTTCCCACGAGCCCGCGTCAATTCGAGCGACCATCAGCATCGGGTAGTCGCGAGCAAAATACAAATCTGAATAGGACGAACGAAGCAGGTTGGGTTGCCAACGGTGTAATCGGTCAACGCCCATTGGCCATCGGACGAGTGCGAGTTCACTATCAAACGCCGCATGGGTTTCGTTCTTTCGAACTTGATTCAGTTGAGCGTCAAGCCATCCAATCGTTCCGAGGATGCCATTGGCCCGTTCAATCACCGCAAGCGTGACGGTGTCCAGTTCAGGCGACGATGGTACTTGGCCGAGAAGGCTAAGTGTTTCCTGAAGCGTCACAAGTCTACCGCGAATCAGATGGAAGTCGGCCGTCACGCTTTCATTGGCGTTTCCAGCACGGACTTGTGATTCCAGGCTTTTAAACAGCAGGTTGCTACCTGCCAAAATCGTAACATCAGTTTCAAACTGCTTGGCGTATTTCGTGCGTTGCGATTGAGGCATGTCGTTCAATCGCTTTTGGCAATCTGTCGCGACTTGTTCGAACTCCATGTTCCATTCAAACGACGATTTTTCAAAAACCTTATTGTTGTTGGCGGAGTCTGCTGGGGCTTCACCGTTTGCAAGGGCTCGAAGATTTTTGAGCGTTTCTTCGGCTTTGGCCGAGCGCATCTTGAGTTCATGCTCGAGAAATGCTCGAAATGCGTCGGGTTGTTCATTGAATTGTTTGTCGACGACGAGGGGGACGCCTCGCAGGGTGACGATGCATCGAATTGAGTTTTGACGTTCTGCTTCGTTGAGCCATTTGAGGATTGCTGGACGTATGCGGTCTTGCCAGTCGGCTCGCGAGGTCATTTCTTCGTTGTCGAATTCGAGTAATAGCAGGTTTTGTTCGGGGATACCACGCTTTTCCAGATAGTGTTGAGCGAGGGCTTCCGATTCCGCATTGCCTTTGCACGCAAGGACGGCGACCGACTCCGGTGTCAGTTGAGCGTTCGCAATACCGGCAATTGTCCACGCCAGTGTCGTCATGATTGCAAAGAGGAATTTGCGCAGTTGATTTTGCGTAATACGTGATTTCAGATTGGACATGTTGAATTCTGTGAGGTTTTGGATTGCGCTACGGCGTAATTCGGTTTGTCAACGACGAAAAACATTATGGTCGATGTTGATTGCGTGCGATAGTTCTGTTCGATTGCCGAGAGTTGTTCGTTATAATGGTTGCATGGCAACCACTGTATCCAACATAAATCAGAAAACAGTCGCGTCACCGTCGAACCCCAACCGTAGTTGGAAGTCGGGTGTTTTCAGCTTGTTGTTCCATGTCATTCTGCTGGTTGTCGCGGCAGTTTGGTTTGCCGGAATTCGAACCGTCGGAAAAGCGGGTGGCGATACCGAACGACCTGGCGAAATTGTTTTGGCAACGATCGAGAAATCGACAGAGGCGATTGAATACCAACAACAATCGGCGGAAGAATCTTCGGCAGATGCGGCGAGTAAGGCTCCGAGTTCATTGCCAAGTGCAATGGAGGAACCAAAACTGGAAATGCCCGATTTGACTTCGGAGGCGCCTGGGTTGGCGATTGATCTTGAGGACTTAGACGCGAATCGAATGAGTCGAGACCAGACTCAATCCAAGCGAACGGGGTTGGTGTTATCCCAGGACGATCTGGATGCGATCGCCAGAGAACAACGTGCACTGGCGAGCCGCCAACCGCCAGGCCCGGCGACAACTACGAGTTTGTTTGGGTCGGGCGATATTTCCGGGCGTCGGTTTGTGTTTGTGCTCGACCGGTCAGCAAGTATGGGTGGTGATGGTCTTGGCGTTCTGGTTAGAGCCGAATCGGAATTGGTGACAGCCGTTCAGAATTTGACCGATGAACATTTCTTCCAGATTGTCGCTTACAACGGAGATGCGACCGTCATGGATCAACGCTCGATATTGAAAGCCAGTGACGAGAATAAACGAAAGATCAAACCATTTATTGCATCGTTAGCAGCCTATGGCCCGACTCAACACGAGGCTGGGCTCTACATAGCCCGTGCGCTGCAGCCGGATGTCATTGTGTTCATGACTGATGGTGGTTACCCGGAAATGGATGGTGGCCAGATAAAAACATTTGTTAGGTCGTTGAATCGTCAGGCCACGGTTCATTGCGTTCAGTTTGGAATGTCTGTCGATCCGCCAAATCGCAGTTTTATGCGGGATTTGGCCGCGACGGCCGGCGGTTCGTACACCTACGTCAATGTCCGTGATTGGCAACTCAAGCGATAATTTAAGTTAATTTTTCAGTCGATTCCGATACGATGTCCCAGCGTTTGCGGGTTTGCGGTAAACTGTTGAGCTTAGCGAAGTAACTTTTAGGATTTTGGGTTGACTGCTGGTCGTGAGGATTGGATTGAATCAGCGTTAATTGTCGGCAACTTGCGA
This sequence comes from Pirellulaceae bacterium, assembly GCA_041399045.1. Taxonomy (GTDB): domain Bacteria; phylum Planctomycetota; class Planctomycetia; order Pirellulales; family Pirellulaceae; genus BJ22. Next base: position 185,243 of record JAWKTO010000009.1, read on the forward strand.
CCTTTTGATATCAATATTGGAATGAACTCCGAACGAGTCACTGTACGAAATTGGTCCCGCGATCGAGTTGTGCCTAGCCCACGCTGGAAGCGGTGGTGCATGATTTTGGCCGTGCTTGCAATCGTATTTCCGTTGCCCCGGTTTGTTTCTGCGCAAACGCAGACTCCTTTGGTTGTCGTTCTGGATTCTGGTGATGTGTTGAAGGTGGAGACAACATTGTCAGATTTCTCTTGGAAGACTTTTGATCGTTCCGAGGGGAGTAATTCTTCGATTCGCAAAATACCGTTTCAGGATGTCGTGGTTTTGCATCTTGCGTCATCTTCAATTGACGAGCAAATGGAATCCATCATTCGTTGGTTGGATGAGTTAGACGCTGCAGATTACCACTTGCGCGAGGCGGCCGAACAAAATCTTTCAGCAATTACTACTGTTAAACTCTTTGAAGAAATTGTGAGCGAATTGGGCGAACTGACCAGCCTCGAGATGAAACATCGACTCGCACGTGTCAGCAACAAACAGAAATCCGCCAGCAGTCGTGCTGAAACCGGAGCGAAGTTTGTTGATCATTTCAGCCAACTTGCACTTAGCGACGGTAGCGTTCAGAAGGGGGACACAGGGGGCTGGGAACTGCCAATGACGTGGCAAGGCCAAAGGTGGACTCGGAATGTCGACTCGCTTTCGACAATCATCTCACCGTATTGGTGGTCTGAATCTCGCGCAGGCGGAGAAGCGTTTGCTTCGACGGAAACGTTTACAACGGGCGGAAGTATCGACGGCACATTCTTGGATTTCGAAAAAAGCGCAAAAGGCAGTGAGCTCAATGGGCGCGTTGAAATCGATGATTTGTTTTCGGACTTTGGTGTTCGTTTTTTTGCTGACAAAGATCGCCATCTAATCGTCAGTGGCTTTTCATTTCAAGATGCAAAGGCGCCTCCGAAAGGCAATTCGATTTGTGTTTTCACGCCGGGAGACCTTGCAAATAGCCGGTTCATCGGTAGGGCAATGATTGAGTTTTGCCTGCCGGGGGCAAGATGCTATTCCGGTGCCGTCCACGAAATAGGTTTTTATTCGGCAACGATTGATCATGCCAAAGATTTTGTGATGAAGGCCTTTGATGTCCACGGTCATGTGATCGGCAGCGTCGAGGCAAGCGGCGATCGATGCGCCTACTTTGGAATCAAGAGTGAAATACCCATTGCACACGTCGAGTTTTCCGCAAACGATTTCTTTTTCCCCAAGCGCTGGGACAAAGACATTCGCTATGCGATCGATGACCTGACATTTTCAAATCCAATGCCAGTGGTCGGGGCACTCAACCGTACAAAGCAGACTCGCATCTATCTCAAAAACGGCGAATTGTTGGTTGCCAATGAAGTCCGATTTGGTAGAGACGGATTGAACGCCAGGGTTGAAGACGACTTGCAGGAGGCAACGATCGGATGGGAACAGGTCCTGGGTTTGACAATGGCCGACACTCATCCGTTGACGTACGATTCGCAAAGCAATGTGTGGATGGCGATGTTGCGAGACGGGTCCTGTGTGCCGGTTAAGCCTTCAGTCCAGGTTCATTCAAGTCAATGGACAAATTGGACGATCGACTCTGCAGACCTAATCGCCATTTGGAGTGGTCGCGATGCGCTGAGAATGCCCATCGCATCAGACTTTGATTCCGGGAAGAACGTGCTTGTGTTTCCGACGTGTCGGATGGCAGTGCCAGACGTTGCATTGACCGACAACAGTATGCGCTGGGATCGTTCGGCAGCCACGATATTTGAACCTGACCTGTCGGAAGACGCTTCGGATGCAGTGCTTTCGGAACAGGCCGCAAGTTTGCCAGACTTCGAAGCGTTTGCCTTTGTCGACTCAACGGAAATTCAAAGCCCCAGTTTGTGGTATCGACCGCCGAAAGACCATCACCAAACTCCTTCGGTGATGCTTCGCAGCGGAGTCGTCTATGCGTTTGGTGAGAACGCCTTTTTTCAGTTGAAAGGCTTTACCAGCGAAGGCATACAGCTGCAGCATGCCGACGGGGATGCGTTCCCGATTGAATGGGAGCAGGTTCAGCGTATCAAGTTTTGATTGAACCGTTGAACCTTGTCTGTTCGCTCAATCGGATGCATGTTGCTGATCCATCGTGATCAGTGTTGCAGAAAGATTCATTCATCATTACTCATTATTGCAAGTATGAGCCAAGTACAGCCATTGGATGTGATTGCGGTCGGTGCACACCCTGACGATGTTGAAATCGGATGCGGAGGCACGTTGGCAGTCATGGTTGGCTTGGGTTATCGAGTGGGAATCGTCGATTTGACCGATGGCGAACCGACACCCGGAAGTCCTTCTCCTGATGTTCGCATCGCAGAGGCAAACGAAGCGGCTCGAATGCTGGGCGTGCAGGAACGAATCATTCTGGATCTGCCAAATCGCAGATTGTTTGATTCGTTTGAGGCTCGCGTTGCATTGGCCAAGGTTTTTCGAAGGTTTCGTCCACGATTGGTAATTGGGTTGGCTGAGCGAACGCCCATGGCCTCGCCTGATCATTGGCAGGCGACGTTGCTAACGGAAGCAGCCGTGTTTTACAGCCGGCTCACCAAGTGGGATGAGTCCTTTGATGGCTTGCCGCCGCATCGGATTTCGCAACTCATGCAGTATGAATTGAATTTCGACGTCACGACCAATGCGGTCGGTCTGTCGTCTTTTATCTGTGACATCTCAGCCACGATTGAGCAAAAGCTACAGGCCGTTCGCTGCTACAAGACGCAGTTTCCGGCCGAAAAGCAGCATGTGTTTGAACGCGTGACCAGCATGGCGAAAAGCTTCGGCGTATCCGCTGGCTTCGAAGTCGGAGAGCGTCTTTTCGTGCCAGCCGGGATTGGAATTGCCGACCCCATGTCGTTGGTACGGCCTCGGACCTGAACGGAATGTCAGCTCCATAATTTGGCAAACCAATTCCATTACGGTTTTTTCGGAGTCCACTCGCTCCGTCAAACATTCAACATCAAACACCAAAGTTCTCAGATAAACCATGGATAAAGAAAAAACCACTCCACTGAACGACGTCATCGCCGCCGTCATCGTATTTCTCGTTGCGCTGCCGCTTTGCCTGGGGATTGCCCATGCATCAGGGGCTCCTCTTGAAGCAGGACTATTTGCAGGAATCATCGGCGGGCTCATTGTTGGTTCATTGAGTGGGTCGAGTACAAGTGTATCGGGCCCTGCTGCGGGTTTGATCATTATTGTTACGACGCAAGTCGAAACACTCGGAGGGTTCCGCCCATTTCTGGCTGCATTGGTTGTTGCCGGCGTGATTCAATTGTTGTTGGGTGTGATTCGCGCAGGCTTCCTATCGGAGTTTATTCCGTCGGCAGTGATCAAGGGGCTTTTGGCTGCGATCGGAATCACGTTGATCTTGAAACAGATTCCGCACATCGCCGGTGTCGACAAAGACGACATGGGCGAATTTTCGTTCTGGCAACCTGACGCTGAAAATACCTTCAGTGAGATCTGGCATATGATTTCCAAGATCCATCCTGGGGCGTTATTGGTCGGCGTGGTGGCGTTTGCGCTGTTGATCTTTTGGGATCGCTTTAAAGTGCTGAAGAAACTTCCGGTTCCCTCAGCATTGTTGGCGGTAGTGGTGGGGATGGTGATGACCTATGTATTTGACCGCATGGGTGGTTCCCTTGCCATCGGCGTGGATCACAAGGTACAGGTCCCTGTCGCGACGGATTTCAAGAGCTTTCTAAATTTCTTCCAGACTCCCGATTTCTCGAAAATGGGAAGTGAAGTGTTCTGGATCGCCGCAGTTACCATTGCGATTGTCGCATCTTTGGAAACGCTATTAAATCTGGAGGCAGTTGACAAACTTGATCCTCAAAAACGTTTGTCCCCTCCCAACCGTGAATTGTTTGCCCAGGGTGTGGGGAACATGGCCAGCGGATTGATCGGAGGATTGCCGGTCACGAGTGTGATCGTACGAAGTTCCGTCAACGTTTCGAATCGCAACCATTCGAAGGGATCGGCGATTTTGCATGGTGCATTGTTGCTCGCCTTTTTCTACTTCCTGCCAAATGTCTTGAATGACATCCCGTTGTCTTGCCTCGCGGCGATTCTGATTGTGACGGGGGTAAAGCTCGCGAACTATAAGTTGTTTCGCCAAATGTGGAGCGAAGGTCTCGATCAGTTCATTCCGTTCGTTGTTACCATTTTGGCAATTATCTTCACCGATTTGCTCATTGGGATCTTGTTGGGATTGGCCGTTAGTCTGCTATTTATCTTGCATAGCAATTTCCAGAACCCCCTCAAAACGATTTTGGAAAAGCATGTAGGTGGCGACGTGTTGCGAATTGTTTTGGCAAACCAAGTGAGCTTTCTGAATCGCGGTAAGCTAAAACACACGCTCGATAGTCTCGAAAAAGGTAGTCATGTTTTGATTGATGCACGTGGTACCGATTACGTCGATGCTGATGTGATGGACATGATAATGGATTTCCGGGACGAAGTCGCACCGGCTCACGGCGTGAAAATGAGCTTTCTCGGGTTCAAGAAAAAATATGAGCATCTGGATGATCACATTCAATTCGTTGACTACACCAGTCGCGACATTCAAGAGAAAGCGACGCCCGATCAAGTTCTGCAGATCCTCAAGGACGGCAATGCGCGATTCCAAAAAGGCGAGACGCTGACCCGAAACTTTGGTCGCCAGGTGGACGCAACCAAGTCCGGGCAGTTTCCGCTGGCAGTGGTGCTGAGTTGTATCGACTCGCGAACACCTGCTGAAATTGTGTTTGACCTCGGGTTGGGCGACGTCTTCTCGGTCCGGATTGCGGGCAACGTCGCGCGCGAAAAAGTATTGGGCAGTATGGAGTTTGGTTGCGCAGTGGCTGGCGCCAAATTGATTTTTGTTATGGGACATACCCGCTGCGGAGCGGTGACGAAAGCAGTCGAACTGTTTTCGGAGAAAACGACCGCCGACAAGGAGTTAGGCTGCGGGCATATCGACTCGTTGTTGTCAGAGATTCAGAAGTCCATTGACCCGAACAAGATCGATCGTTCAACGTTGAGCAACGCGGACACGAAGGGCATCGCCATTGATGATGTCGCGAGGGTTAATGTGAAACGCACGATGACGTTGATTACGGAACGCAGTCCCAAGCTGGCTGAACTGCAAGCCAAGGGTGCGATCAAAATCGTCGGAGGACTATACGATGTGCAAACGGGAGTGATGGAGTACATCGAATCGTAATTGGATTCGAATGAATGTTTCCCGACTGCTTACGGAATTGGAGCGAGAAGCCGGCATCAGTTTCTCGCTCCCTTTTTTTGAAAATTTTCAGGCAGCGTTTTGTTCCTGACCGTTTTTAGATGCAGACGGAGTAGATGTGCTCGGCCAAAATCGGTAGAGTCAACTTTTTCACCCCTGATTTTTTAATGGCCTAAAGCAAGAGTTATGCGACGCAACAGTCAACGTATTAAATTTGAAAATGATCGCGGCATTTCTCTTGCAGGGATATTGGAGTTGCCGGAACAGGAGCCTGTAGCTTATGCATTGTTTTCGCACTGTTTCACTTGTACCAAGGATTTGAAAGCGATCGTGCGCATCAGTCGAAGTCTGGCTGCCAAAGGGATCGCAGTATTGCGTTTTGACTTCACGGGCCTTGGCGATAGCGGCGGTGATTTCAGCCATACGACGTTTCATGACAACCAGTCTGATGTTTTTGCTGCTATTCGGTATTTGACCGAAAACGATTCGGCACCTCAGATCCTCATCGGGCATAGTCTCGGTGGTGCGGCTATGATTGCGATCGCTTCGCAAGTTGATTCGGCGCGATGCGTCGTCAATATCGCGTCGCCTTCCCACACACAGCACCTCGCCAGATTTCTGGTCAACGAATCGCGTCAGATTGAGGAGGAAGGTGTCGGCGACGTTGTCATTGGTGGGCGAACGCATCGAATTCGTCGGCCCATGGTTGAAGCACTTCGGAATTGGGACCACGAACAGGTGCTTCGCGAACTCAAGTTGCCGCTGTTAGTCCTGTTTTCTCCCGAGGACGAAACGTTGCCGTTTGACCATGGAATCAAAATGTTTGAACTGGCAGGTGGGCCGACTTCGTTTATCAATTTGGACGGCGCCGATCATTTGTTGGTCAACCAGCCCGAGGATGTCGAGTTCGTCGCTGACATGATTGCCAGTTGGAGCAAACGATATCTGAGCGATTGAAGGTCAGTCGTTGTAATGACGACGGATGTTGCGTTGCACGCGAAAGAAGCGGTAGATCCCGGTCACGAAAACAAAAGGTGACAGTACGGTCATCACGATTCCCAACCAGGCGAGATCGGAAAGCATCTCGACCTTGATCAACGCCAGCCCGGTGCCCAGCAATACCGCGCCGGTTCGAAAATACGAAAGAAACGTTCGCTCGTTGGCCAGCTTTGTTCGTTCAATCGCCAACCAGTCGCGAACAATCAGTTTTTCTTTTTCGCTGCTCATTATCGAAACATGCTCCTCGTGAGAACACTGTTATCGCATGGTTCCATTGTTGTTGTCCACCCAGCGCTCACGCGGCTGACGGTCAAACCAAGCGAGTAGGGCTGGTAGAAACAGCAGGTCACCGACAAGTGCCGCCGTGACGGTGATGGCGCCCATGGATGCAAAAATATGATGATCGCGCGAGTCGCTGAACATCACCGTCGAAAATCCGGAAACAAGAACAATCGTGGTCATGATCAGCGCTGTTCCAACAGCCGTGAATGCGCGCCGTGCTGCCGCTTCCGTGTCGCTGGAGTCTCTTGCGTCCTCTCGGTAGCGAGTCAGAAAATGAATCGTATCGTCGACCGCAATCCCAAGGCAAACGGTGAACGCGCAGACGCTTACGATTTCCAAATGTTGGTCCGTTAACACAAGCCACGTCGCGGCAAGGGCCAAAGGAAACAAGTTGGGTACGATTGAGATCAATCCAATTCGCAAACTGCGATAGGCAAGAGCGAGCACCAGAAAAATCACAACCGCTGCGGAACCAAGGCTTGCGGCCAGATCGGTAACGATTTGATACAGGTTTTTCCAACGCCAGACTGCCGCACCCTCCAGCGTCAATCGAAAATTTGGGTGCTCTTGTTCAATCGCTCGCAGAGAATCTTCAATCGATTGAAAGACGGGGCCGTATCGCGCAATGCCCAGATCACGACAGCGGAACATGATCGTTGCCGACCGGTATTCGGGCGTATAGAAAAGTCGCTTCAGTGGCGGCGGCAGTAGTTCCAGCATCGAAAAACGACTGGCATCCGTCCCTTCTCCTGGAAGCGAATCCAGCAGGTCAGCAATTGAAAGCGGTGAACCGATCAGTTCGTGTTGTTTAATCGCAGATTCGACCTCTCGGATAACCGTCAAGATTTCAACAGCATCTGGTGGGACTGATGCCTTCCAAACAACCTCGACGTTGCCCGATTCGAGGCCGCCCATACGTTCATCCAGTTTACGAATCGCGATCGCAGCCTCGCTTGATTCGGGAAGGCTATTGGAGCGGCGTTCATCGGGGCGAAGTGTCGAGCCAACTGCCAACAGGGCAATCGTCGCAGCGATTCCTCCGACCGAGAAAGCACGTTTATGCCGCAAAACAAACTCAACGACATATTGAATTCGCGTCAAGTTGCGATCAACAATTCCTCGCCCGTGTCCAACATGCAGCCACCTTCCCAGCGGACTAGCGCACGCGAGAGGCACCAGAATAATCACAGCGATGAATGTCAGGATCACACCCATCACACATGAGTATCCAAACTCGCGGACAATTTGATGATGAGCCAATCCCAACGACCCGAAGCCAATGGCCGTGGTTAACGACGTCAACGCACAGGCCAGCCCGACCTGTTGAATTCCCATTCTTGCCGACTCAAATGCGGAAAAGCCCGTTGCGCGATTGCTGCGGATCTGGACCAGCAAATGAACACCATCCGTGAACCCCACCAGGCTGATCATGATCGGCAGGATCACGTCGTTGAACGGACTATCGTGAAATCCAAAGTACCGAATGATCCCCAGTGTCCAGAAAACGCCAACGCAAGGAGCGAGTGCAACGATAACGACGGAAGCAAAACCTCGAAACAACAATATGCTCATGACCAAAATCATGCCGTATCCAATGAGCTGATATTTGATCTGGTTTCGATCGCGGGTCTCGATGGCGGTGACGACCGACGGTACCTGACCCGTCACCGAAAACGCGACGGAAATATCCGGATACTTTTTCAGAATTTTCTCGGCTTCAGTCCGCAATCGCGTCGTGCAGTCGTCGTTGGAACGTACAAACAGAAAATCAAAGCTGACAGTTAGCAGCATCAGGTTTCCATCGTCGGAAAGAAACAAGCCGCGAACCAACGGGTGCGCAAGGGCTTTCGTTTTTGCGGCTTGAAATCTGCCTTCCGCAGAATTTTCAGGTGGGTACAACGGTTCGGGCAAACCAAAAATATTCAAAACAGGAATGCGATCGAGCCACTGAACGGATTCGACGTGCTCCAGCGACTCAAGGTGTTTGACCACCTCGCGCATGGCCTTGGCACCTTCGCGCGTAAAAAACTGTTCCGACTCGCAAACGATGACGGCGTCACCCATGATGGGAACCACTGGGACGTCAGGTGACGTGCTGTCGAAACGCCCTTCATCGAATTCATCGAGTTTTTCCGAATCGTCGTCTTGTGTCCACTTGTCGATTTGTCGGCTAAAAAAGTTTGGTGCACGGTAGCCGATGATTGCAACCGCGGTAATCACGAATACGGCCAATACGGCAATCAGACGATGGCGGACAAGGTAGTCGGTGGCTAGGTTGAAACGTCGAGACACAGGCGATCGATGATTTGCAATTGTGACTTGGTTGATGTCGCGAACAATTATTTCCGTCGAGATTCAAAATACGGCCGGATTTCTTCGGCAGTTAGTTTGCCGTCTTCGTTGTCGTCGAACTTGAAGAAACCAAAGTGCCGAAACGCGGCAGGCGTCTCGTTTTCTGAAACGATCGAATCGCCATTGCGGTCGAAATCCGAAAAGAATCGTTTCACCTTGTCATCCACGCTTTCCGTTTTTTGCTTTATCTCTTCACCGGGCGTACCAAAGTTGAACGCAGCGTCCGGAGATGATTCGAGTGAGCCCGATGTATCTCGGGGCAACGCAACTTCAAAGAAAGCGACGGCCATCTCCTCCCAGGTCTGATCTCCCCAGGTCACAAGCTCATTGGGGTTCGGGTTAAACGGGTTCTTGTCGGAGTTGTCAAACTGGACCTCGAACTGTAAATCATTAATCGTTTCCAATGCGACGGGTTCGGCGAATCGGTAAACATGCTGCCAATTGAAATCGTACGCCGGTACACGTAGCATCGAATTTGACCGCCCTTCAGATACGCCTAGCAATTCAAACGCCTTGCCGCGGTAGTGCATGTGAGGCGCTACCGACAGCAAATAGCCGCGATCGGGTTTCCAATTGATGGAACCGCGGACAGCATGTTGGTTTGCATGAGGCGGGATTTCGAAACTTTGATTCAAGCCGATCAGTGTTACCAGTTCTTCTTTGACATCTTCTTCGTTACCAAAGACCAGGCCAACACGAGTTGTGTCTGAGCGAATCTCGCCGACCGGCGTGTAGTGTTGCTGAAAAACCAGTTTCGACCCCGCCGGAATCCGCCGAGCACGCTTCGAATCAAATGCCGGGGCTCCTTGTCCAGGCACATAGGCCCCCAACCAACCGATGCCTTGAAACGATTCCCCATCAGGCGGCCTCACAAAAACAATGCTGTGGTGGACGACGCTTGCATCTCCGGGCACGACCTCGGCAGAAGTGACCCATTTGTCTTCGGTGAATCCTGGATCGACGACAAAGTACTGGTACTCAACCGTTCCGTTAGCGGGCACATTGAATGGCGTCGCGCTCATTGCAATGACTGCGTCCGGTTTTTGGGGAAGACGCCAACCCGCAGTGAATGATGGAGGATCGGGTAGTTCATCGGAGGCACCGTACGCAGCCCCCTGCTCTACCCACTGTCGAAGCAATTGTTTGTCCTCTGCGGGCATATGCCTGGCGTTCGAAAATTCACCAACATTGGGGTCCGCGTGCCACGGCGGCATCCGCTGATTCTCAACAACCTCCAGCATCATTTCGGCCCAGCCACGCGCCGATTCATAACTGATGAGTTCAAACGGTCCGATCTCTCCCGCTCGATGGCATTCCACACAATGGCGATTCAGGATCGGTGCGACGTCTCGCGTAAATGTCACACTGGCATCAGGGTTTTCGGTTTTTACACGACCGATAATGCAACCGGTTGCCTCGACAAACGGTGTTTGAACCGAATCGCCATTCAAGATTAATTGAATCGCGTCTTCTAAAAAATGACTGCCGACAGATGCCCGGGCAACACCAGGCTGGTATTGGTCATCAATCGCACCGTGATAACGCAACGCCAAGTCGTGATCCAAAACATAAACCTCGGGGGTCCGTGACGCCTGATAGCGATCCGCGATTTGGTGATCGTAGTCTTTGGCCAGCGGAAACGACACGCCAAGTTCGGTTGCGTAGTTCTTGAGGTCGTCCAGTGAGTCTTGCGAATTGCTGTCGATGCCGACGAACCGCACTCCTTGGTCGGAGAGTTCCTGAGACATCTGTGAAAGTCTTCCTGCGTATTGTCTCGCCATCGGACATTCCGTACCCAAAAAACACACCACCCAAACGCGGGTTTCGTTTTGTGTGGAAACGTTAATCAAATCGCCGTCGATGGAGGTTAACCGAAATTGATATTGCGGATTGTTGTCAGCGGAATCAAGTTGGGCTCGACAATACTTGGCCCAATTCAAATAGCAGCCAGCCAATACAACCGCAAGCACGAAACGCGCGAACGAAATCGATGTTGCTCTGGCGAACGTTTTGCACAAAATGAACATTTCTGAGCCCGCGACTCCAGTACCTGCCTAAACAATGCCTTCGTTGCCCACTGGGAACATAGATTGTTCTACCGCACAATGGAGTTTAGCCGCAACGGATTTTTCGAACCAATAGGGACGTGTTTTGGACGACCAACTGTTTTATTATCTCGCAGCAGTACCCGTTTTGGGTGTGATCGCTCAAGTGATTTCGTTTTGGACTCGCTTGCCATCGATTTTGCTGCTCCTGCTGTTTGGAATTCTGCTAGGCATGGTCGCCAGCCCTGATCAGCTCCTAAATGACCTGACGGGCTCAGGCGATTCTGCAGCCGCCTCGAAAATCCTGTTTCCGATCGTGTCACTTTCGGTCGGCATCATTCTGTTCGAGGGCGGGCTATCGCTTCGTCTCAACGACCTTCGCGGGGCTGGCGCTGCCGTGTTTCGCCTCGTGACATTGGGTGCCGGACTTTCATGGGTGCTGACCACGGTACTCGCAATGTACGTGCTGAAGCTGGACTGGAGAGTCTCGTTGTTGCTCGGCGCCGTGTTAGTGGTGACTGGCCCAACGGTCGTCGCCCCCCTTATTCGCCATATTCGACCGAACCGAAAAATCAGTTCGATTATCAAGTGGGAAGGCATCGTGATCGATCCGATTGGTGCCGTGCTGGCGGTCCTGGTGTTCGAGCACATCATCCATGTTGCCAGTGAACGACCAGTGTTGTCGGCCTTCCTGACGATGTTGTGGACGGCACTGGTGGGCGTGGTCGTCGCTGCGTTAACTGCCGTGTTGTTGGTAATCTTTGTCAAACGCTATTGGATTCCCGACTTTCTGCATGGCGTGATGTTTTTGGCGGCGTCGATCGGCGCCTTCGCGTTGTCCAATCAGTTGTTTCACGAATCGGGTTTGGTTACCGTGACGGTGTTGGGGATTGTCCTTGCCAATCAAAAATACATTTCGATTGACCACGTGGTGCAGTTCAAGGAAAACCTCGGCGTTCTGCTGATTTCCAGCCTGTTTATCGTGCTTGGTTCGCGTCTGGATATGGGGCAACTCACCAACTATGGTCCGCGCATTTGTGTTTGTCGCGTTGCTGATTTTGATCGTGCGGCCGATATCTGTTTGGCTTTCGCTGGTTGGGACCGATACCACGAACTCCGAACGTTTGTTTCTTTCGTGCCTGGCGCCGCGGGGGATTGTGGCCGCTGCCGTCATCAGTGTTTTCTCGTTACGGATCGTAAGCCTGGCATCGCACGAGGAAGGCGTTCAAGCTCTCGTTGCAGATGCGGAACAGTTGGCTCCCATTACTTTCCTGGTCATCCTGGTGACGGTTGCGTTTTATGGACTGTCGGCCGCACCATTGGCTCGACGACTCAAGTTGGCCGATGCCAACCCGCAAGGGATTTTGTTTGCTGGAGCCGACGAGTGGGTTCGTGATCTCGCAAAAACCATCAAGAATGCCGGCTTCAACGTGACCTTGGTTGATACGAATTACTCGCACATTTCTGAAGCGAAAATGCTGGGTTTGCCGGCCTATTGCGCGAGCATTCTGTCCGACTACGTCCGGGAAGAGCTGGATCTGGCCGGGATCGGCAATTTTGTAGCATTGACGCGTAACGATGAAGTTAACGAACTGGGCGTCAACGAATTTTCTCATGTGTTCGGTCGGAAAAACGTTTATCGGCTGCCGCTCAACGATAAAAGCAAAGGTCGCAGGGCTGCACTGGGAGGCAAAACGCGCGGCCGTTTATTGTTCGACGGAAACTGGGGTGAGAAACGAATCTTTCAAGCCTATCAAAATGGATGGCGAGTCAAATCAACCAAGTTGACCGAAGAATTCGGCTTCGAACAGTTCAAGGAAAATTACGGTGAAGACTACCTGATCGTGGCCGCCATCGAAAACAAGAAGTTGATGATAGCGACCGTAGATAATCCACTTGTTCCGGCGACGGGGCAAACGTTAATTTCATTTGTGAAAGCACCAGCCAGTCGAGCTGCCAGCACATGATGAATTCAAAACCGATTTCCGAGGATGCATCCACTGCCACGTTGAGTCGGAGATGCGCGACGGCTTTCGGTGGTGTATTTCTGATCGCTGGTGTTTTTGCCGTCTGGTTTTCTTTCCTTGCCCCTTCGCTTCATTGGTGGCAGGCGCGTTCCTGGCCGCAATCAACCGGCAAGGTTACAGTTAGTCGAGTCGATACGGGTGACGATACGAGTTCAGCTCATATTGAATTCGATTTGAATGTGAATGGTCGACCCTATCATTCCGACTCATTTTCTTTTTCCGTCTGGAGTGGCTCCGACAATTATGCCCGCAGGATCTGCAACCAGTACCCAGTCGGTAGCGTTCATGACTGCTATTACAATCCGTCTGATCCGAACGATGCGGTGCTAGATCGAAGTTTCGTTTACTCAAACCTGATCGGCTTGTTTTTCATGGTATTCGTCATAGCGGGTCTTGTTGTGATCTGGGCCGGATACGCCAAACCAAAAAGTAACCGCCGTGCCGTGTCGAATGTTGGTATTGCAGGTTCCACAAATGCAAATCCTGTGCAGGCAGGATCGCGATTTGGATCGATGACCATGGAGACTTACGAATCCTCAATGGTCGGCCCGTGGGCAGGTGAATTCGGTCCCAAACGGCTCAAGTCCAGCAAGACGCCCCTTAAACAATTCCTTTTCGTGCTGGTGTTTACATTGATTTGGAACGCAATGACATGGGGGATGTTTCGTGGCGGTGGAAGTCAGCAGGGGTGGTTTCGACTCGAGATGATTTTCTACGGCGTTTTTATGTTTGCGGGCGCCGTCCTGGCAATTGTGACCGTTGTCCAATTCCTGCTATTGCTGAACCCGAAAATTTCGATCGCGTTATCGAGTGGCGTGATTCCATTAGGCGGTGAAGCCGAAGTCGCTTGGGAAACAAGTGGCGGCATCACACGTTTTTCAGAGCTAACAATCACTTTGGTCGGTGTTGAGTCGGCAACGTACGCCTTCGGTACGCGGACGAAAACGGACACCGAAGAGTTTTTTCTACAGGAACTTGCACGGGTCAACGATTCCAAAACGATCGCGTATGGAAACCAAACGATACAAATCCCAAGCCAGGCGATGCACACATTTCATTCGACGAACAATCGAATACAGTGGCTCCTGCGCGTCCATGGAAAAATACGATTTTGGCCTGATTCCAAGGAGGATTTTGCGTTTGTGGTTTGTCCTGTTTCTGAATACCAAGTGGATTCGGAGGGTTCCAATTGATTGACGTCAAACTGGCCGACAACCACTTTCAGCCTGGCCAAACGATCACCGGGAAAGTTTCTTGGGATGCCAACTCAATTCGTGGGCCCATTGAGGTGCGACTCATCTGGTATACCGCTGGAAAAGGAACACAGGATTTCGAAATCATCGATTATGTCGAAATTGCTGCAACGGAAACCAATGTCGAATGTGATTTTTCCTTTGTGGCACCGCCTTGGCCGTTTAGTTGTTCCGGCAAGCTGGTGTCGGTCGTTTGGGCCATTGAATGCATTGATATGGCCACGATGGAGGCGAGTCGCAGTGAAATCGTTGTTGCTCCCAACGGGACGGAAATCGAACTGCAAAACTCGAATGCGAGTTTCTCATCGAATGAGAATCGCATCTGAGACTGGGAAGTTGCGATGAAGTCGTCGCTCGATTGGTCCAAGTTAATTCAACTCTAATAGCAACGTCATGAACTCGGCACGCAATAATCCGTTTGCGGCTCAGCAACTGGAGCGAATCGATTTTCGTTTTCTGGTGGGATCGTGGCATGACGCATTGGAGCAACTGCAGCGAATGAATTGGCGTGGAACGGTAATCGGGAAATGCGGCTCGGGGAAATCCACTTTACTCAGACAATTAGCGCAAAAACTGAATAGGGAGGTCGATCGGTGGGGCGCAAGTCATTATGAATACGTCTCCATCGACAAATCGAAGCGCCAGGTGCAATGGCGTCGAATGATGGAAGCTATCGAAAGAAATGAAATCTTGTTGCTCGATGGGCTCGAGAGATTTTCTTGGTCGCAGCGTTGGCATTTGATTTTTGGCAAGGAACTGCGAACTGCCAAAATAATCGGGACAACGCATCGAAGAATGGGGTTGCCTGTTTGGATTCAACTGAACCCAGACGCAGATACCATTGAGTATTGCTTACGAGAATTAGTGCCAATCGCAAACGACGACTTGATCACGCGCTGCATCGAGCTGTTTGGAGAACACGACGGGAATTTGCGGGAGGCTTTTCGCAGCCTTTATGATGAATGGCCGATTTGGCAACGAAAGCTCCCCTGCCCCACAGAGGTTGGTGTCGTTGCACAAAGCGGCATCAATCAGGGAGATTCCGATACTGGCAATTGAAGCGTGGACCGAAGAGCGTCCACTGCGCCATACGGACCTTGTCTCGAACAATACGGAATCTATTTCCCGCCGTTGCCGTTCACGGCATCGTTGTAACGCTCGACGATTTCTCGATATCGGGCTGGGAGTTTGTCGTTTGCACCAGCGTTAGCAGCATTTCGATCCATGTCACGCAGGCGGCTCCAAGGACTCGCGTCACCGGTGTCATAGGACTTCTCAACATACTTGCCGTTGGGGTTGTTGCTTTGCCCGCCCGATTGACTTTTCGATTCGTTAGGCTTGTTTTGAGCTTGTTGTTGCTGATCCTGTTGTTGCTGGGGCTTCGGATTGTTGCTCTTTCCGGAACTGCATTCTTTCTTTTCTTGTTCCTTGATGAGTTTGGCCAGCATGTCAACGATTTGTTTTTGCTCGGTTTGAGTTGAATCGCCTGGCTCTTCAATTCCCAAGCGGCGTCGGGAAAATTCCATATGTTGATGGACGTCCTGCAATTGTCCTTCGGTGATTTGACGCAAATCCTGAACTTGTCTCCAAGCGGAAACTCGAAGGCGTTCGGGGGCGTCCGGGAAGTTGTTGAGAAAGTTCAACATCGATTCCACTGCGGCGGAATTATCCAGCATTCCAGCCTGCGCTTGTCCCAAATAGAATTGGATGACTCCCGGTTGCGCCGAGTAGTTGTTAAGTTCACTGGTCAATCGATTCAAGTATGGAAGTGCCTGTTCGAATCGCTCGTTGTTCATCAAGGTTCGAGCCAAATAAAACGAAGCATCCGCTGCAAGATAAGGATCGTCTGATGTCGAAAGGGGAGCCAGGATGCGCTCGGCGGCATCGATCTCGTCGTTGTCTGCTGCCTCGATGCCGGTGGCGAAGTCAGGGTAAAGCTTCAAAAGCGCGTCCGACATAAACAAGGATGCGTCGCCATCGGCAGCGTTCCACAATTGTCGAATTTCCTGCTGTAACGGTTCTGCAACCTGGGTTGATTCAAGTCTTTTCAAAAACTCGTTGACCAAGTCCTGGTCGTCGGCAGAGCAATAAGAAGTCAACGAAAGCGACAACACGAAGCAAAGTGAATTGGTGATCCAGGATTTCAGCATTATCGCGCCTTTTGTTTTTCGACGGAAAGGGAACGAAGGGGAGCCGAAAAAAAGGCTTTTCCCCTGCTCATTTAGTTTATCGTGTGAACATCGATTGGCCAAATTCATTTAACCAGCCAAACAGGAATTGGTACCGTTATTGTTGGAACGAACGAGTGCCAGCGGGAAGTTTTTGCGGAATCGGCCGAATAAACGGACACTTCCCGGCAGGTTCTACTGATCGTTCGCGGAAACGGCGTCTACTGTCCGTCGTCGGACATAATATTCTCCAGCATTTCCAGCAACTCAGCTTGCTTATCCGAGGTTTTTTCAAACTCCCGGTTTAGTTCCTGATCCCCGTTGCTTTCCTTGCGGAGTTTTTCAAGCTCCAACGTGACTCGGTTGATCCGCAACTGCAGGACTCGCAGAATCTTCAATTCGGACGATTTGTCGAGGAGCGGTTGATCACCACCGCCCCCGCCGCCACCGCCGCCGCCACCTTCGGATTTCTTCTGCGTCTTTTTAGTGCCTCCAACAGCTCCTTGAGTGCGGATTCAATTTCTCGTTGCACAAGTTGCGTCAGTTTGTCGGTTCGTTTTTGAGACAGCAATTCGCTGGCACGCATCAGGTCATCGTGCAGGTTCTGAACCACCTCGGGGAACACGGAACTCGTTCCGTCCTCGAGCAGCAGGTCATAGGCCTGTTGTCCCAGTTCACGAATCTCGGCTTCCTCCGTGGCAAGTCGCAATAGGACCAGTTCATCTCGCCGCTCAAGGCTTCCCAGTGCATTCGTTTTGTCGTCGAGTTCTCGTGTCATCAGACTGGCGACTTTTTGGCGTTCAAACATTTCGTTGAATCGTGCTTCCAGGCGTTTGAGTTTTTCCTCGCGTGTCTCCTCACGCAGCTGGCTAAGGCGTTCTTCGATTTCCTCAAGAGCCTTTTGAAGTTTTCGCTCAGCTTCCTTTTGTTCACGCTGTGCCTGTTCGTTGTCTTGTTCCTCCATTTCGCCAGCAGCCTTCTGCATGGAATCGCCAGCCTGTTGCATTGAGTCCTGACCGGGTTGTTGCTGTTGTTGCGACGCACCTTGCTCACCCTGCTTGTCCTGGTTCGACGGTTTGGGGGCTTCTTTCATTTGTTTGGCAACGTCCATTGCCTTGTCTCTCAAGCGACGTTGTTCCTGAGCCAGGCGTTCCAGCGCATCGGGCGGCAGCGAAGCGATCCGACGCTTTTCTTTTTCCAGTTCCAGTTTGGCTTTCTCCATTTCGTCGATTGCCTGCTCCTGTTGGCGTTTGGCGTCCTCGGATTTTCCGGACGCGAGTTTTTCCTCAGCGCGTCGTTGAAAATCCGAAGCTTTTTGGAGCGGCTGTTCACCCGGCTGTGGCTGTTGATTCTGTTCCTGATTCTGTTGGTTCTGTTGTTGTTTGTTCTGCTCGTTGCCAGATGGATTTTCTGAACCGGGCTTTGACTGACTCGAATTGGAGGAGTCTGATTGTTTTTCGCCTGGCTTTCCGGGATTCGTGCCCTGTTTGGAATCGCCAGATTTTGAGTCGGATGGCTTGTCGCCAGATGGGTTTTTTGAATCTGAAGGCTTGGAATTGTTCTTGTCCGACTTGGGTTGATCCGTTTTCTCATCCCCAGACTTGTTTTCGTCACCGGGTTGTTTGTTCTTCGCGTCGTCGGGATTCTCTTCGTCTCCCTTGTTGTTTCCTTGCTTGTCGGACTTGTCATCGTTTTTGTCCGACGGTTTACCTTGAGCTTCGCCGGAACCGCTTGAATTGTCCGAGGGCTTGCTTGTACCGTCTTGGTTCTCAGCTGCGGAGTCGTCTGCGTTTTCGCCCTTGCCAATTCGGTCGGTGAGATTTTCGGTTTGTTTTCGAAGTTCAAACTGCTTGTCGGCAACTCGGTCCATGGTTTTCAGACCTTTGCCTTCGGAGTCTTCCGTTTCACGAATGACGTCCTTTTGTTTTTCAATCAGCTCATTCAGTTCCTTGATTTGCGCTTCCAAGCGTTTAATGGCATCTTCTTTATTGGCAGCATTGTCTGTTTCTTTTGTTTGTTTTTGTTGTTCGCGCTGGAGTTGCTGAATCTCTTTTTTCCATTCTTCCAGTTGCTCAATTTCTCGTTGCTTGTCGGCCTCGGGATCCTTTTGGTCGATCAAGAGTTTCACGAGTTCGTCCAATGAACCAATCACCTCGTCCAAACCTTTTTGGGCGTCAACAAAACGCCCTTGGTCCATCAACTGAGAGACACGGGCCATGCGTTCGGTCAACAGCTTTTCCTTGGCTAACTGGTAGGCTTTGACCAGGCGTTCTGCGCGTTCGGGTTCTTTTTCTGAAATCTGCTGGGCGATCGTTGTGAATTTGGATTCCAGTTCGGCCATTTTCCTTTCGACAAAGCGTTGGCGTTCACCCAACTGGCTGCGTTGCTGCGTTTCGTCTTGGCCAAAGGCGGCAACCGCCATACAGGCGACAAGGAGAAAAAACGTGCCGCCGCAAATCAGTCGAATCGCCAACGATTGCTTTCCTGTCAGGCTTTGGGTGAGGACGGCCGTTTGCAGCGGATGGGACGGTCGACGGTCAGTCATGATTATGGCTCACAAGCAATATTTGTTTTTGATCGGAAAACGTTTGCAATGCAACGACCCGTGTTTACGGGACTCGTCGCCTCGTCCACTTCGACAGTAGCCATGGTTCGAACCCATAGCGAACGTTGCGGCCAGGCAATGATCGCTTCGTCAGCAAACCTAGTCGTCGTCAAAGATGCCTTTCAGGTCGCCTTGGGATTCAATTTGTTTTCGCAGGTTTTCTTCGAAGCGTTTGATTTCCAGTGCCTGGTTAACCGCTTCCTGGAAACTCTCCGACGACTCCATGGACGCCATGATAACACGCATTTGTTCCAAGATTTGTTCTTGAATCTGGGTCGTCGCTTGAACTTCCTGGTTCAATGTGTCGATGTTTTCGACATTGCGGCGGCTAGCGTCGATTTGATTGGCAGCGGCGGTGATCAGTTCTGCATCCATCCGACGTATGGGATTAATGATTCGGTCGTTGAATCGGCGAGTCAATGTTTGTTCGGGATCCAGTTCCTTGAGTTCGTCATCAAGGTGATTGTTGAAAACCTCGACAAGGAACTCTTCAAATCGTTTTGCGATCAAGTCGACACTTGTGCCGATTCCACGCTGTGACCGATAAAGCGAAACGAGACGATCTTGCCGTTGGTTAATCACATCCTCCGGCGGCAAATTGGCGGCAGGGGCAGCCACGACTTCGCGAAGTTCTGAAATCAATTGCATCTGAGAATCGTAAGCTTGTTGGAACGACTTGCGTTGTTCGATTTCACGGCGCAACAGGTCCGCACGTAATTCGTCTTCCGTCACGACACGAACCAGGAACTCGCGACTTCGACCGGTCGCTGCCGTTGGCTGTTGATTGTCATTGGCGGCCAAATCAAAACGCAAGCTGGTTCCAGCCTGCAATTTCAGTTGTTCGAGTTCCATCACGGCCACATCGGAAAGCTCTTTGGGATTCGTCGCTGCATCAACCGCTGCAGCCGGAAACGTCAACTCGTTGCTGCCGTCGCTATTTTCATCCGTCCAGCTGGTTTCGAAATTCAACGCCGAAATTCCAAAATCGTCTTCGGCAGTAAACGATAGTGGGATCGTTGCGTTGGGAACTACCAAACCGCTGATGCCGAGCATTTGAGCGCGAACGATAGGCGCCTTGTCGTCTCCCATTCGTAACTCAAAAGAAAATTCACGAATGTTTGCCAGTCCTGATTCGTCATTGAGTACAAAAACATACTTGCCGCCGATGACTCCTTGTCCGTCGGCCCCAAGGTCTACTTGAAACTGATCGCGTTGTTCATTTGCCGCAGCCAGTGCCCATTCCATTTCGCCGTTCAAGAGTTTGCACTCGGTGAGCGGTTTGTTGCTGGTGATCGAGACGTTGAGTTGGCTGCCGTTGAGAAGTCGAAAGGGTCCCGATCCGCTCAACTCCAGCTTGTCCTGTTTTGTGTACTCAGGCAGGCTCGCAGACAGTTTCAAATCCAAAACGGCTGGAGGTTCGACGAGTTTGATTTGAGTCCACTCGGTCTGGCCATCTCCACCGGAGGCTCGCATGCGATATTCCGATGCGATGCTATGAAAGACAAACGCATGCTCCCGGCCTCCTTCGCGGCCTGTGGGCTTCATCTTTTGAAAGCTCTTGCCGTTTGCGTTTTCAGTCTCCAGAGTCACTTCCACGTCTGAAACGCGACTGTCTTCCGTCACCAACACCAATTGTCGGTGATCTGCACCCCGGGGAACGACAATGGTGCCATCAACAGCACCGACGAATTGCAGATTCGTTGCGCGTGGCCATTGATCGGAGGAAAGTAACAGGTTTCGACGAAACCATGTGTTCAGGAATGAGCTGGACGCGATGCCAATGGCCAGCAACAGCACGGCCAAACCACCACCGGCCAGCAGCATCTGGTGCTTTCGATGGGCCTCGAAATCCAGAACCCGCGTAAAGTCCAATTGCTGCGAGCGTTCGAGCCCAGTGGCGATCGTTTGCGAAGCCAACGCCTCGGAGATTCCGCGTTCGCTCCAATTTCGTTGTTCGGACAATTCGTAGCTGGCGATCAAATTTTCGTGCAGATCTCGATTGCGATCCTCGATTTGCCTAAGCAGCCGCGAATTGGAAATTGATTTGCCCAAGGGTTTCAACAGGAATCGGTACAGCACGTAACCCATGGTGCCTAGCATGATCATCAAGACGATCAGGCGTTGAGCACCGTCCATCTTGAACACGCGGTCAACCAGCATATCCAGAATCAGGATCGCAAGTGCTGCAAACAACCATTTGCCAAGTCCTCGAACCACAATCCAACGGCGCAACTGACTTCGCAACTGATCCAATCGATGCTGGATCGTTTCGAAAGCCTTTTGTGCTGATTCAACGGTGGTCATGAGTCCTCTAAATTTTGTTTTTGGTTACAACAGTTTGTACCATTTTCGCAGTGCCCATTCGGCTACCAGCAAAACGACGGGGAACAGAAACGCCAAACCTCTCATCCAGCGATTCAAGTCCCAAGCGGGTTGTGGTGGGCTGTCAAATTCAATTCGTTTCTCCAGGTCCGGCAGCAGTTCGGGTAAACGACTGAACTCTTCGATCGACAGATAGGCCCCGCCCGATTGGTTGGCCAGATCGCGCAAGATTTTTTCGTTCCGCCAGGTTGCGGACGTTTCGATTTTGGGTGGCGTGACTCGATACGTCGCCGGCTCAAACAATTTTTGATCACTTTCGGCACTCGCCAAATCCAAGGCCGCAGTGAAGTTTCCGATGCGTGTTGCCTTGAACGTCGCTTCGTATTTGCCCGGTTGTTCCGGCACTTTTTTCATGCTGACCTTCTGGCGCCGTCCATCCTCATCGGCCAACACCAGGTCGACATTGTCCTGTTCCAAGGGACGAAACTGTTCATCCACGACACTTGCCAACAGCAAAACATCGTTACCCAGTTCGTACTCAATCTGATCGGAGTCGACATAGCCGCGGCGATTGCCTTGCAACGAACGGTGCTCGACCAGGTAACGCACGGTTTGAATCCAGAAGCTGTTGAAATATTGAGCTTGCAAACCAATCTGTCGCCAACGCCAAGTACCTTCAAATCCAAAATACAAAACGGTTCCGGCACCAAATCGGCCGTCGACCAGCATGGGTTGATTTCCTTCGGTGCTGGGTTGGTCGCCACGTTCCAGCAAGACTCTGGCTGTGGGCTTGGGAGCCTGTGTTGGAAAATTCCAAGCGAAGCCTGGCATTTGCGCCCAGATACTTTGAGTAGATTCTGGCGTGCTACCCAGTTCCATGATTTCATGTTCCAGGTTGAAATTGACGACTTGCATGCTGCCGCCAACGTCGCCGGTCGCTCCGGCAAGGACTTGCGACGCAGCGATCTCACTGGCGTTTCCTAGTCGAACCGGAAGGATATCACGAATACCGGCAAGGCGATTCATCGATAAAAATTCGGCGGAATAGTGTGGGCCAGCCATGTAGATCAGGCCACCTGCCTTGACGCGACAGAAATCCTTCAGCATGTTGATCCAACCCTCGTCAAACTCTTCGGGGTTGGGGTCGAGCAAGATCACGACGTTGTATTCGCCCAACTCTTCTGGGGTTCGCGGCAATTGGATGATCGGTTCGTCACCTTCTTGTTGACGCGTTTCGTCCATTGACTGCAGCCAACAACTCACTGAGATCGTCGCATCGCGCTGCAGCAAACGATAGAGTTGTTGGTAGTCCCAATTGGGCAAACCGGAGACGAGAAGAACTCTGATTTTTTCATCGACGACTTCGACAACTGCCGAGGTCCCGATGTTGTCGTCTGGGTTCGTTTCGCCTTCGACGGAACTGGATTTGATCGAATAAACAAAACGTCCTTGCTCCTGCGCGACATGTGAAAACTGAACGCGCAGTCGGTTTCCGGTTTCAGGAAGTGCTACGGTCTGTGTTTCGAGAACCACCGGGTCGCCTGGTTTGCCTGTGCGATCGTCCAGTTTCTGCTCCACGAGTTGGACGTCGACGGTGCTGCCGCGCAAAGGGTCTTCCTGAGGCAAGCTGGCTTGGAGGACTGCTTCGACAAAGAACGGTTCGTTCAAATAACCGCGAGTCGCGGCGTTGACTTGCAGAACACCGAGATTGCGTTCCGGAGTTGGGTCCCCAATTCCGACCACGAACACTGGAATGTCTCGCTCCATCGCGCGTCGCGCCATTTCAACGGGATCTTCGCTGCCATTGTGTTGGCCTTCGCTGATCAAGACGATTCCTGCGAGGCGTTTGGTGTCGTTCAAGACCTGCCGAAGTGCCAGCCAGATATCAGTCCCCAAGCCTTGAGGGACCAGGTCGGTCAATTCGGCGTTGTTTGTGTTGCCTTGAGGATCTGAATTCGTCGACGCTTGATTGTCGGTTTGATTGTCGGTGGAGTCGTTCGTCAATGGATCATTGGCCGGCAGCGTCGCTACCGGATTCAAGCGGTCAGAGAAATCGATGATCTGCAACGCACCTTTGTCGCGGATTGCGTTCAGAGTTGCTTGTTCATTTTGCCGCATGACGCGGTTGATGATGTCACCGCGAGTCAGCTCGCCTTTTTTCAGGGCTTCGGTTGCAATGCCAGCGGCAGTCGCGAGCTTTTGTGTCGCCTCATTGTCTTCGTATCGGTCAGCTTTTGCGGACGACATGGATTCGTCGCGCAGCACGACAAACGTCGGACGCTGGATGCTGACTTGTTGGAAATAGACTGCGGGCTTGAACAGCAGCAACAACAGGAAGAGCAACACGGAAACGCGCATCACCGCCAAGAGCATCCGAATACGCGGTGGGCAAACGGAAGACTCTCGTCGATAAAGCCAGATCGAACCGGCAACAAAAATTCCGATAATCAACAACCAGACGAATACGCCCCACGACTCCGGCAGATTCATCCATTGCCAGCGCAGTTCACCCGCTTGTTCCGTCTCACGTTGGAACAACCAGTCGAGCCAACTTGTTTCCTGTTGCGCGATCAAATAGGTTGCCTTTTCAGTTTCGTTTGAATTTTTTTGTATCGGTTGCGATCAACTTTGTTTTCACTGCAACATCATGGACTTTCGGAGTTCGTTTCATCTGCCGTTGATTTCGAATCGGCACTTACTGGTGCCAACGCCGATGTTCTTGTTCCGCCACGGACCCATATCGTTTGCCCATCGCTGTAAAGGTTGCCGACCGGTTCGCCAGTTCCCAATTCCACATGCAGTTGGGATTGTTTTTCCGGTAGCTCTCCTGCCTTCAAAGCGAATTCCCAAATTGAGTCGTTGATCGGAACCAACAAGGAGTTTCCGGCGATCATCGCACGGCCAAACGACGTGCCTCCATCGAATAAGTCCGGTCCGCCCCAGGCCATACGCCCTTCACCCAGAAGATCAAATGCGACAATCATCTGCGAGCCACCCGCAAATAACAAATTGTCGTGAATGCCGATGATGTAATCCAGTTTGCATCCAAACGGTCTCATTTCGACGTACCAGATGGTTTCACCTGTAGTGCGATCGATTGCAAATATCTGGTCGCTGTCCGAACAGAAGCAGATCATTTGACGACCATAGGGAATCACAATGTCCTTGGTCCATCCATTGTACAAAAATCGATTGGTGTTTCCGAATTGCCGCATGAAATTGTCGGGTTCGCCGACGCGATCGTAGCGTTGGGCAAATCGGATCAAACCGCTGGAGGGGTCAAGCACAAAAATCACGCCTAAGCCGGAAGCGACAAACAAGTCGCTGCCGTCGAGTGTCAACTGGATCGGGGCCCAGGCTGACGCCCCCGTCTCGGGCTCATCGCACAGATAGGTTCGCCAAACGGTTTTTCCTTCCAGTTTTGGATCCAACGCGTAGATGTATATGGCTCCCGAAATGTTGACGGGCACGAGAATCAATTCGCCGTATCCAATCGGTGCACCCATAAAGCCACCGCCCACGAGAAAGGGATCGAGACCTTTCTCAGGTCCGGCTGGAGCCTCGGCGGGCCCGGCGTTGTCCGACGTTGGACGCAAGCCACCTTCGCTGTTTTGCGGCAATACCCAAAGCAATCGTCCCGTGTCTGCTTCGTAACAGGTAAGGAAGTTGTCACGCGAACGTCGCATGGAGACGTTGTACTGGATTCCGCGATTTCCGCGATTCACTTTCCCAGAGGTGTTGTCGTCATGTTCGCCTTCAATTGTGTAAAGCCGACTGCCAACGACGTTCATCTGGGCGTGCAGAACATCACCAAAGAGTTTGACGTTTTCACCATCCATGCTCGCAATACGTGAATCGTTCTGGTTGCCCCAGTTGTTGTTTTGGTAGGCCTCCCGATACTTGGTTGTCGCGTCTGGAGCATAAGCGTTCAGCCAAAGGCTGCGCCAAACCGGTTCCTCCATCAAGCTGGTCGACCAGCTGGAAACATCGGCAACCGATTTGACGACCACCTGATCGTTCCTGACGATCAAATCGTCCACAGGACGCCATTGATTTTGCTGCCAATTGGTAATGGTTTGTCGCTCAAGACTGCTGACTGTTTTGGCAAGTTCCGTGGCCGTTTCGGCCGTGCT
Organism: Pirellulaceae bacterium; assembly: GCA_041399045.1. Lineage (GTDB taxonomy): Bacteria > Planctomycetota > Planctomycetia > Pirellulales > Pirellulaceae > BJ22. Next base: position 210,692 of record JAWKTO010000009.1, read on the forward strand.
GATTTGACGATGCCCTTTGACGTCGCCGCGATTGTACACGCCACCGGACTCTGGACCGATCCAGCTTTGCCATCGCGCAAACAGGTCACTGGCCGTAGCCGATGGCGGAAGCGAAACCTGCTGTTGGTAATTGCGAAACGAACTCAGAGTGGTCAGGGAAAATTGTTCGTTGAGCTCCGCCGGACTTAGCGATGCAAGGGTTTGTAATTGTTCGAGCTGCGATTGGGCTTCTGGTATCGGTTGCAGAGCCTGAAGTGAATTTTGCAGCTCGTCTCGATTCCCCAGCATCAGCTGACAAAGTGCGATGCGCTGCAAAATTTCTCCTTTGCTAATCGATGGATCCGGGTGCCGTAGTTGAATCTTTTCCAGCAAACGTAACGCGCCCAGGAAATCGAAACGGTCCATCGCGACCGCGGCTAACTGAAAAGCAGCATCATCGCCGACACTGCTGACAAAGTATTTGCGAACGACTTCGTTTAAGGCCTGCGCGTCGAATCGCCCCTCTGTTCGAGCCAGAATCTGCCGAGCTTCTGCGTCCGCATTGACGCGATAGACTTTCAGCGCATCGGCTGGAAGTGATGACAGAGTTTCTTCGACTTGTTCGACCATGGAAAAATAAGTGCGGCCGTTGAGTGAAAAGAGTGTGTCTCCACTCTTTTCGAGAACGACCTGCCACAACTGCGCGGCGACAGTGAAATTTCCATCCTCCAGATAGCGTTTCGCTTTCTCCAGAATCGCTTCCAGGTCGGGGTCGGTCTTCAACGCAGCCTCGGCCTGTTCGTCGATTGACATTTCACCAGAACCTAAATCCATGACTTGGCCACCGCGGATGATGAGATTGCCGCGCCGAACGATGACTTGTCCGAATGCGTGCTCGCCCAAACAAAACACGCTCAGCATTAATGCGATTGCTCGCATGAATCGCGTGAGTGTGTTTCGATTCGAGAGTTTCAAGTCGTGTGTAGTCATGTCAAAAATCCCTGTCAGGGCGTCTTGATCGCGATCAACTGTTTATTTCATGGTGAACTGGGTGAGGGCCATGTCGTTAATAATACCGAACCCAACCGGCGGCTAGCGCCGTGCCGCTCACGAAACCAGTACTAACCGGCGACTAGCGCCGTATCGCTCAACAAATCCAAAACCAAGTACTACCGGCGGCTAGTGACTGGCCGCTCACAAAAACAAATTCCAAACTGCGGCTAGCGCCTGGCCGCTCAATTGCGCGATCAGCGATTGCGGCCGAACCACCAACCGAGGAATTGTTCTGTGGCCAAGACCAGCAGAATCAACCACACAATCTGTGGCCAGAATTCCGCCGCCGCACCACTTACCTTTTGTCCGCTAACGTCCCCTATTTGTACCAGTTTCGTACGTTGACCCCAGTGATTTTCTGGTAGCCCCTCCAAATCCAATCGTTTTAAATTACTTTCATCTGCCGAGACGTTGGCCGCATACAAAGTAGTCTCGGCTTCGCCGGAAACACGCGAAAGCCCCAGCTCGTAGAAGCCCTTTCGTTCGACCTCGGGAAAGGACACTTCGTAAAACGGCGACTCGCGCGCCTCTTCGGTATCATCAACGGGGCGAGCAACCGCTTCGATTTTTTCGTTCGCGGAATCGCGAAGCCAGGCCCGATTGTCAAACGCCGTCAAGTCAACCAGTTGGTGAATTGCCTCGCCAATGGCAACACCCGAACGGTTGGGTTCGCTGCCAACCAGGTAGTCAACCAAGTCGATCATCAACGGAACAAATACATCAGACGTGCGCGGCAACATTGACCAATCGGGGTCGCCGGGAATCGTAAACACCACCACGTTGCCACGGCCACGACTGGTTTCAACCATCGCGGGAGAATTCGCTTCGTCGTTCAGTCGCAACAGCACTTGAACATCGGATTGTCTGGTTTCGGGGATCTGAGATTTCCACCAGCTGAAAATATTGACTCCGAGAACAGCACTGCCGTCCTGGGTGGAAAGGTTTTCAAACGCAGGGTGGACTTGTGTATTGATTTCGAATTTTGCAGGGTTAGCGCCTGTCGGATCGCCGTCGATTCCTGTGAGCTCCAGCGGAGAGAGTCCTTCGCCGTTTCGATAAAACGTGGCGTTGAACGTCGACTCACGGACCTGATTGCCCGGCATGAAGACCAGCGAACCGCCTTCGTCGACCCAGCGTTCCAAAGTTCGCACCCGATCGGCAGAAATCTCATCGACGTTGCACAAAAACAGGACGCGATAGTTTGCCAACGAAATCGTTTCCAGCTCGCTGACCGAAATGACTTCCGTTTTGAGACCTGTTCCAAAAACATCCAGAAATTTGAGGTAGTGGGTTTCACTGCGTTCGGGAATCGCCGACGGATCGCCGTCAACCAGCAGCACCGGAATATTGTCCAGCACACGGGCGGCAAAGAAACGCATGTTGTCTTCGGCCAGTTGATCGGCTTCCAGCAATTCATTGCCCATCGCCTGTCGATCGATTTCAATACGAATGCGATAGTCTTGTCGTGGCGTGATGGCATCAGCCATCGAAAGCCCGTCGATGCGGTTCAGGCCCGAATCGCGCGCGGGAAACAGGTAGCGAAACGTCACCGTTTCCGTTTGTCCCGGAGCCAATGACTCCACAGTGTCATAAAGTGGTGCCAAGTCATCGATTTGCATCAACACACGAACGTTGTTGACGGTTTGGTCACCCAGGTTCTTGACTTCCGCGTTGAACCGAACGATGCGATTGGCAACTAACAGGCCTTCGTTTCGCACGCTTGTAATCGCCAGATTGCGGTCGTTGTCGTTGCCGCAATCCACCACAAAGCCTTGAGTTATCTGCTCGTCAATCTCAAGCATACGTTGCTGAGCGGAGCTTTCCTGTTGATCCGTTTCCGGCCCCTGCCAGTCGCGCTGTCGCATGTCCGAATAGACATACAGTACGCGTGAGATTCCGTCTCGTTGTCCGGAAACATATCTGCGAACTTGTTCCAGCGATGCGGGATAGTCGGCGATGTTGTCCGAACATTCAAGTTGTTCGAGCGTTTCCTGCAGATTGGGAATTGTGTTCGCCGTGACGGGTTCATTGGCAAGCAAGGGTTGGTCCAAGTTGCTGGTAAGGTAGACGGTGAGCCAATCGTCACTGGCTTCACTCTCGGCCAACTCCAGCAGCATCTGATTCAACGACGCCTTGGCGGCTTCAAACGCCGGTTGATTGTCCGCGATGACGCGTTGAGAAAGGCTGTCGTCGAGCAGTACGACGCGCTCGAATTTTTGTTTATCCTGGAGCAAACGAGAAATTGCCGACGGGAGCAACGGGCGTGCGAGCAGCAAGCCCAGCAGCAGCATCGCCAGACATCGCAACAACAGCAGGATCAGGTTTTGAACCTGCACGCGTCGACGATTCTGTTTGTCGGCGTCCAGCAGAAACTCCATCGCCGCCCAGGTCACGATCTTGAATCGCCGTTTGTTCAGCAAGTGAATAATGATCGGCAGGGACACGGCAAAGGCGCCGAATCCAAGCATTGCCGGATGCATTAACCAACTGAACATCGATGTTTATTCTTTCTGTTTTGAAATGACTCAGGCGAAACGTGTTTTCCGCTGACAGATTCCAGTTTTTAGTGGACGCCGAGGTCGACGAACTACGCCTTTCTCCGCGAACGCAAACGAAAGCCCAGATAGCTTGAAAGTGCCGCGTCGAGTGGCTTCGACGTGTCGAGCAAACAATAGTCGATTCCCGACGAAGCACAGATCTTGCGAACTCCCGCCATATGTCGTTCCAGCGACTCCAGGTACGCCTGCTTCAGCGCGCGAGGCTCGGTCAGCAGCTCGTCGGAAACTTCAAGCCCCTTGAACAACGTGTTTTCATCAAAGGGAAATGTTAGTTCGTCGCTATGCATGACGTGCATCACAATCACCTCGTGCTTTCGCAAACGAAATTGCTGCAGTGATTTTTTCAGGTCTTCCAGGGGCAACAGCAGATCGGAGATCAAGATCACCATGCCGCGTTGCCGGAACTGTGAGGCCAATGTCAAAAACGCGTCCGAAACCTCGGTCGTCGAATCGCATTGCGCCTGTTCCAGTTCGTGGAAGAGTTGTTTGAGTTGGGTCGGATGCGTACTGGCCTTGAGCAACAAATCGATTTGATTACTGAACAGTGCCAACCCGACCGCATCCTGTTGCTGTTGCATCAGGTAGGCCATGCTGGCGGCAGCCGTCGCAGCGTGATCGAATTTCGTCCAGTTCG
>JAWKTO010000010.1:0-203740 GCA_041399045.1 Pirellulaceae bacterium
GACGTGAACATTTGATTGGTGACAATTGAGTTTTCATTTTGGAAGCGTAGTGTGAAGGTTCCCTCGACGTCAATTCTGAACTCGCAACCATTTTGACTGCGATTCGCTATGAAGTTGCTAGCAAACCGTGAGTTGCCAAAAAGAGCCAGCTTCTGTAAAAGTCCACGTCAAATTCAGCTGTTCACCATCTCGAATCGGTTCGTCGCGGCCAAGATGTGTGAATGGTGCGCTGGCGCAATTGATTTTGGATACATAATCGGTCGGCTAGATAACTTTAAATAAGGTTCTACTGGTTTCCATGGACGGAGCCAACAAGCCTCTCAAGATCAAGATACGCAGCGACTTGGTAATCGATCGGCACGTTTACCAAGGGCGGCATTCGTACGTCATCAAGGATCCGTTGGCACTCAAATACTACCGATTTGAGGAAGAAGAATATGCGATCCTGCAAATGCTTGATGGTCAACGTTCGTCTGCTCAAATCAAAAAAGCTTTTGATCGCAAATACGCGCCGCAACGACTGACACTTGCCGAGCTCAATCAATTCGTTGGAATGTTGCATCGAACGGGGCTTGTAATCTCGGACATACCGGGACAAGGTACGGAGCTCCTGAAGCGACACCGCAAAAGTGAGGCAAAAACGCGTCAACAAAACTGGACGAACGTCTTGGCGTTTCGGTTCAAGGGATTCGACCCGGACGGCGTTTTGACGTTTCTCAATCGTTGGATTGGCGGATTCTTTTCGCTGCCGGCATTTACCGTCGTTGCAATGATTCTATTTTGCGCAGCGGCGTTACTGTTTACGAACTTTGAATTGTTCCTACACAAGTTACCCCACTTCCAGGACTTCTTCGCCGGTCGCAACTGGTTTTTGCTCGCGGTTGTATTAGCGGTCACCAAGGTCGGACACGAGTTTGGGCACGGACTGGCCTGCAAACGATTTGGCGGACAGTGTCACGAAATGGGATTGATGCTGTTGGTCTTCACACCGTGTCTCTATGCCAATGTTTCGGACGGCTGGATGCTGCCGAGTAAGTGGAAACGCATCCTCATTTCGGCCGCCGGAATGTACGTGGAATTGCTGATGGCATCGTTGGCGACGTTCGTCTGGTGGTTCAGCGAACCGGGGTTCGTCAACCAACTTGCCTTGAATGTCATGTTCGTATGCAGCGTGACCACATTGTTGTTCAACGCCAATCCCCTGATGCGTTACGACGGTTACTACATTCTCAGTGACTGGATTGAGATTCCGAATCTGCGGCAAAAAGCTTCATCGTTGATCAACCAAACGTTGACGAACTGGCTGTTTGAAATTGAAGGTAAGCCCGATCCGTTCCTGCCCAATCGTAAACGGTGGTTGTTCGTTTTGTTTGGCGTCGCCTCGGTCGCCTATCGTTGGCTGATTACGTTTTCCATTTTCTGGTTCTTGTACAAAGTGCTGGAACCGTACGGATTGAAGGTGATTGGGCAAATGTTGGCGGTGACATCGTTGTTTGGATTGTTGTTTGGTCCCGTCATGGCGGCCAAACGTTTTTTCACTGTTCCTGGGAGATGGGCGGCCGTGAATCGGGTTCGAATGGCAACAGTTGGATTGGTTCTCGTCGTGTTGGTGATGACGGTATTGTCGTTTCCCATTCCGCACTACGTGAACTGCACTTGTTATCTGCAGCCAACGAAATCAGCGGCAGTCTACGTTCAGGAGCCGGGAACCATTGATCAAATTCACGTCAATCATGTGCAGACTGTATCGGTAGGTGATCCGCTATTAACATTGAGCAGCCGTGAACTCGATTACCGCGTTGCTCAGCTGGAAAAGGAAGTGAAAATCGCGCAAGTCAGTTTCGAAGCTACGAAGCGTGCGGCGACTCTTGTGCGTGAGCCGGAGCAGCAACGACAATTCGAACACGAATTGGAGCCTGCCCGCGTTCTCCTGGAAACGACCCAAGCGAATTTGTTGCAGCGGCGACGCGATGTTGAGCAACTGGTAATCACCGCTCCCGTTTCGGGCGAGTTCTGGCCAGCGGTTCCACGCAGTGATCGGCAGGATGACAGCGGCCAACTGCGCACTTGGGTCGGTTCGCCAACGGATCGCCAAAATGTTGGTGCGTTATTGGATCGCCAGACTCGTATTGGACAGATTGTTGACGAACAATCTCAGTTTCAGGCCATCTTGATGGTTGATCAAAAGGACATTGAATTTGTCGGCCCCGGTCAAAAGACTTCGGTCTGGATTCGACAGCTGCCGGGCAAGTCGTTTAAGGCCGATGTGCAACTGGTGTCAACGGCGAAGATCAGGGAAGTCCCCAAATCTCTTGTCAATCGTTACGGCGGAGACATCGTAACGCGTCAAACCAGTGATGGCCGCGATGAACCCGTCAGTTCGATGTACGAGGTTTGTGTTCCCATTGATTTGGGAGCCACGCCCGTGCTCGATGGCGCGACGGGGATCGCCAAAGTTCATGTGGGTTCTCAATCGATCGGCGCCAGAATTTGGCGCATGCTGTGTCAAACGTTTCATTTCGAGATGTAGCTCCGTCAAATCACGCGCATGGTTGTGGTTATCGTTTGTGGTAGTGGACGAGGCCACGAGTCCCTTCACCCGCGCATCACAACGATTTTGAACCGCAACGTTTACTCAAACCAGGACTCGTCGTCTCGTCCACTACGATCGCCCGCGCCATGTAGGCCGGACCAAGCACAGCGCAGTTCCGGCATGTTTTAAAAAACGCAACACCTGACGAAAAACGATTTCCATTCCAAGGCAGTAAGGCAACCCGCAACCTCCGTGAGCGGCAACGGCGCTAGCCGCCGGTCCTGACGCAAAGCAACCGACGGCTAGCGCTACAAACGGGAAATACTGTTCCATGAGAGCAGAATATCCCCTAGGCTCACAATGTAATGCCCTAAACTTACAGTAGTGCTATCGGTTTCGGTGCTGCAATCAGGTCAGGTAGTAAAAACACCATAGAGCGTCAATTGAAACTGCAGAAAACAGTCAAAGGACGCCTCTTTTAAAATGCGCAAACTTCCTTTCTGGTGGAACATCAAATACCGTTTGTAGCACTAGCGCCTAGCCGCTCACATTGGGCGACCATTGGCCTCAGACTAGCCGCTCATAGCAACCAACCGGCGACTAGCTCGACAACCTGAGAACTATTGCATCGGTGTGGTTCGATTTAGCTGAGCCAATTGACTTCGCGCGTCAACGAACTGTTTCGCAGCGGTTCGAATCGAGCTAGGTAGTTTGGAACTTGTCTCCGCCAGGTCAGGTGTTGACGATGCCTGAATAACTTGCAAGTCCCAGTTGTCGGGAACGTTGCCAGTTTCGTTCTTGAACGATTTCGAAATCTGCTCGATCAAAGTGGGCTTCGTCTTGTTCTGCAAATAGTGCGACCAGGCAGACCGAAAGGCCTGTTCGTTTCGGACAAACGATACGGCCAGTCCCCGAGCGTCATGATCACCACGCAAATGCACAGGGACAATAAACGTCGATCGATAATTCAATGCTTCCTTCGAACCAGCGAACCCTTTGCCATTTCCGCGGACCGTACAGTCGACACGCAGCACCCCTGCCCTCCACGTCTTGGGCACGCGGCAAATGATGCTGACGTCGCGGTTGCCTTCAAGCGTGAACTGGCGTGACGGATGAAAACGGAAGAACGCACCCGTTCCACGATTAATCGTGCCACTGGCAACGAGCAATTCACTTTCGGGAATCTCTTCGTAGCGTTTCATCGTGCCAGAGTTGTTTGTTGATTCAGCACTTGCTCCGACCGTAACCGCCGGCGTAGGGGCTGTCGCGTTTCCGCCAACCTTCACCGCATGATCGTTTCGTTTTTCTACGGCAATCGTTCCATTGACAGGCGACTGCATCAACGTGTCGGGTGAGAAATCGATTACTGGATAAACGGAGTCATTCCAAAAGACTTCAACCTGCAATTCCGTGAACGCGTCGCGAACGGCGGGAGCAAGGGAACTACTTACCGGAACAACAATTTCGATTAATGATTCGTAGGGGTCGTCGGGAGTCACAACGCAATCGTTGTTGACATGAATCGCTTCGACGATGGCTGGGACGTCAAATTGAACAGGTTCCTGACCGAAGGCAAAAACGTTGGCAAGTTGCGCAATTAAAAAAACGGCAATGAAAATCGCACGGCGATCCATTGAAAACTCCCCCATGAACGAATGGTGATCGCGCCGATCAAACTTCCTGCCAAAGGCCGGGCGAATCGATACGAACTCCGTCATGGAGCACAGCGAACTGGAAATCAGGGATTCATGAAGCAAGATTTGACTTGTAATTCTTCCTGTGCCCCGAAACCGCGTGAAGACAACATACGGTTGCCGTTCGAACTTGGTTCGCCGCGAGGAAATTTAGCGATCTGTTTGCCGAGAAAAAAGAGGCAAAGTGCTATCAATGAACAAGATCTGACGAATGAAAAGTGCAAATTCGATCTAACTGTTAGAGTTTGACAAGTCGCGACGCTAGGAGCATAAGTCATCCACAAAACTCTGTTCCGGATAAACCTGTTCATAAGGAACGCCAAGTTGGCGAGAGACAATACGCCTCACGCGTAACGCAATTTCAGGGTTCACTCCGACATGGCATCTGCGAAGAAACTCTTCGTCGCTAATCGGTGGCCATTCTTTAGAAAATGCGTTTTGACGAAACGTGTGATTTACCAATTGAAACAAGGCGTAAACCAAAACTCCAAATACCAACAGCATGGACATCAAATCACTGGTACTGAATGCGATTGATTGCATTTTTAACTACAGCAACTCAATTTGCTTGAATGATTCAATGGCCGGGAAATTGTGATCGGCACGTTGAGGCGGGTTGCCGGGCCGCACACTGAGAACACATTGAAGTCCTGCGGCTGAGGCGGCATCGAGCTCTTCTACAACGTCGCTAACAAATACGACATCGCTTGCCGGGATACCAATATCCGAAACAATCGCTTGATAGCTGCCGACCTCACGCTTCATGCCCGTTGTCGTGTCGTAGTGGTGTGAAAACAGAGACAGCAGGTTCCCCGCAGTGGTGTGGCCAAAGAACAACTTTTGCGCTGCGATGCTCCCCGAGGAATAAATCCGTAAGTCCAGTCCCTGAGACTTCCAGGCGTTCAGGCACTCGGGAACTTCGTTGTAAACATGCGCGACCATTTGGTGCGACTCAAAACCGTCCTTCCAAATCATCCCTTGAAGTTTCTTGAGTCCCGTCGTCTTGGAATCGCGATCCATCAGAAAATGGACGGCTGAAATGAGATTCGCGTGTTCTGGACTAGTCTCTTGATGATCGTCTTGCCAACCGGCTTCTTTCGCCTCCGATTGAATCAGTGTCGCCACTTCAACCACATCCCCTTGAGATCCATGCGAGTGCAAGAACTCCGCTAAGTGTTCACGGACATAGGGAAACATCGTGTCCGTTACAAAATGAATCGAAGAGGTCGTGCCCTCAATGTCTAACACAACGGCACGGGCTTGCAGCTTGATCACCGACGTGGGCATGACTATTCAATTACCGATTTGAACTCAGGTCGATCACCAGATTGCAGATAGCCAGGGCCCATGCACAGCGGTGCGTAGTTGCTATGCACGCCATCTTCAATGTAATGCGGGGCCCAGCCAGACATGTCTTCGAACAAGCGGATGCATCGAATCGTGCGGTCGTCACAGAGGTTAAACCAATGCTTGGTGCCGCGAGGCACATTGACCATGTCGCCCGACTCAACGGTGATGCTAAAGACCGGTCCGTTTTCTGGGTTCACATGGAAGACGCCACTGCCATAAACCGTAAATCGAATTTCGTCTTCGCTATGAGTGTGTTCCTTTTTGAACTTCTCCAGCATCGTGTCCAAACCGGGTGTCGACGGTTTAACGTTGATCACATCGGCCGTAACGAATCCACCCCGTTCCTTGAGTTGCTCGATTTCTGAATCGTAAGCTTCCAAGATTTCCGCATCCGTGGCGTCGGGGCCAATGCGACCTTCAACGTCCCATTTTTCGTACCAGATCCCAAACGGTTCGAGGAACTGCGCCATTTCCTGCACATCGGTAATTTCTCGACTCTGATCTGGGATATGAACCTTGGCCATTTTTTGACATCCTCAATCGACTATTGAAAACACTCGCATTCGCCGAAACGGCAACCGACATTATCGACATTTGAGTTGATTGGGCAATGAGCGAAACGCGATGAATTCGTTATGATAAAGCGATGAAACAGTACCAAATCATCGAAGTCGATTTCTTGGAATCCCTTTTTGAGCCGTTGGCAGACGTTGTGTTCTGCGTCAAGGACACGAATTGCGTCTATTTGTCTGTAAACTCGGCGTTCGTTGCTCGGGCTGGCGTTCAATCCAAAGCGGAGATGATCGGCAAGCGAGCGAGCGATTTTTTTTCCGATGAACTGGCCGAAGTCTACGACGCTCAGGATCGCGAGGTCTTTGAAAAGGGTGTGACGGTCGAAGATCAACTGGAGTTGATTCGGAATGCGGATGGCTCGGTCGGTTGGTATCTGGCGTCCAAGTTCCCATTGCGTGATCCCGGTGGAACGACGATTGGCCTGGTCGGAATTTCTCAAGACCTCCATACGCCCAGCGATAGCGATCTGGAATTGTCCGAGCTGGGGCAAGTCGTCGAGTTTATCAAACACAATTTGGAGCAGCCGTTGCGGATCGAGCAAATCGCTTCGCAGTTTGAATTGTCAACTGAGCAGCTTGATCGACGAATGAAACGCGTCTATCGCCTTTCCACCAAGAAGTACATCATGAAGTCGCGGCTGGAGAAAGCGGCTTCGCTTTTGAAGCATTCTGATTGCTCGCTAGTTGAGGTCGCGTCCCGTTGCGGGTTTCGCCGACCAAAGTGCTCTGACTACAATTCAAAGCAGCGTTTTCAAAACACCGCCGCCTATCGAAACGGATAATGATTCGTCGAGTCATTTATTTTCCGGGCTTGCGTCAGCCACGCTGTGCGGATTCGATGGCCAAATTGACTTTGTCGTTGTCTGGGTTGAGCTGCTTTGCTCGCTTGTAGCATTCAAGGGCAATGGAGTAGTTGCCTGCATAGTGATGCGCAAGGCCCAGATCGTAGTGAGACTCAAAATCTTCAGTGTCCAGTTTAGCAACGAGATCCAAGAAAACGATCGCTTCGTCGGCACGTTTGTCGCGTAATAGTAAATGGCCGAGATAACGATTCCAGGTAACCGAATTCCGATTGGAGTCAATTAGTTTGCGAAGGTGCTCGACGGCCCTAGGAATTTGGCCGCTTGTTTCTAAAAACGACAATAGATTCAAATGTAAATCGTCATCGTTTGGTTTCAGCTCAGACGCCTTTCGAAACGAGGTTTCGGCTTCAGTTTGGTTGCCGAGTCGTTGCTCCAGAATTGCCTTGGTCGTCCAAGCCTCCGACATTTCTGGGCATTCCAAGAGGACGGCGTCGAGGTGAGCTGTCGCTTCGTCGAAATCGCCAGATTCGATCAGAGAATTGGCAAGCCATTGCTTCGCCTGCACGAATTTTGGGCTGATGATCAACGCATGACGAAATTGATCTGCGGCGTCGCGGAAATTGCCCGTTTGATACAGCGCTTCTCCCAACGCTTCATGCATCATGCTGTTTTCTGGGCTTAACGAAACCGCAGCCGTCAGGTATCTCGCTGCAGCCGCGAAATCTTTCTCGTCTTCGTACATCAGCGCTTTGCCCAGATATTGTGTCAGCCACGCATTGTTGCTGAACTTCCGCTGGGCGTCCTTCAATTCTGCAACTGCCAAACTCCCCTGCCCCATTCGCGAAAGTGCATCAGCGATCAATAGACGAGTGAACGGTAATTGAAGGTCTATTTCCGAAGATTCGCCTGAAACCAACGATGCCAACTTGGTATGATCGTTTGCAATTAAGGCGCTCCGAACGTTGATCCTCCAAGGGTCGGGGTCAAAGGCATTCAAGAAGTCGATCCACCAGGCAATACTGCCAACGTCGATTTCTTCAACCGTTCTGTTTCGCAGTTGAGGTCGCGACTCTGTAATCCAGAAATGTATCGCTTCGACAATATCGTTTCGATAAATCGTCGGGATCGAACAACAAAAATCGGCGGCTTCAAACGGGCTTTGGTGGTTGGGTTCGATACCGAATTGTGCAAAGGCCCGTTCGATTTCCTGGCGTCCAAGATCTCGCGCATAGGCTCGGGTCACGTCGTCAAATTGCATGGCAGTTGCAATTCCCAGATTCCAGGTTGCGAGTTAGCTCTTTTGCAGCGACTGCATATTCGTAACGCTTGACGACGCGACTGAATCGATCATTCAATCCGACGATCGAATCATTGGTGTCAAGCAATGCTCTTGCTTTTCGATTGCGATATCTGAAATCAACAAATGCTCATTAGCGACTCGATGGGTATTGACGCGTTCGCTTGGCGTAGGCGATTCAGTTCAGATGCGGACAATAAATGTAGTTCCGCATCATCGACCAAGGTCAGCACTTGTTGCCTTATTTCTTCGGTCCTACGTTCGGCCACTCCGACGTTGAATCGCCACACGCCAAACGCAATGGCCAGGACCAGGCATAGAGCCGACGAAAATAGGGCACTGAGCATCACGATCGATCGTTTTCGATGTAGCCAGCGGTTCAAGCGATAGCGAAGCGTTGGTCGTTGAGCATTGATCGGTTCAAAATTCAAGAATCGGTCAATGTCGTCGGCGAGTGACGTTGCCGATTGATAACGCTCGTCTGCCGCCTTCGCGAGCGTTTTCAGGATCAACCAATCCAGATCACCGCTGATTGCTCTGATGAGGTGTTTGCGGGAAGTCGAACGATCGGCGGCAAGTGAATTTCGGTCGGAAGTGTTTCGCAAATAGGCACTGGGCCTTGGCGCATCTTCCTCGACGACGCAACGAAGCAACTCCGGCAACGAAGCCTCGCAGTCGATACCACACGCCTCCAATGGCGTTGCGTCGGTCAGCAATTGGTACAGAATCACCCCGAGCGCATAAACGTCACTTCGTACATCGATGCGTTGTTCGTTCAGGTTTGCCTGCTCTGGGCTCATGAAATGAGGTGTTCCCAGTATTTGGCCAGCAACCGTAGCAGTATCAGTCGTGTCGCACGCACCCTCGACGACTTTCGCGATACCAAAATCAATGATTTTAAACTGAGCCGAGTCTGGTGTGCCACTTACGAGAATATTGGTCGGCTTCAAATCGCGATGAACGATGCCTCGTTCGTGCGCATGCGACAATGCCCGAGCGATGCGCTCAATCAATTCCACTCTCGCGCGAATCGATAGTCGATGTTTCTGGCAAAATTCATCGAGCGGAAGTCCTTCGGCCAACTCCATTACCAAATAGGGTTGTCCATCCGGAGTGGTGCCGCCATCCAGAATGTTGGCGATCTCGGGGTGGCCCATTCGAGCAAGGGTTTGCCGTTCGGCAAAGAATCGTTTCCTCGTGTCCTCATTTGCAATCGCTGCGTTGATCATCTTGATCGCAACATCGCGTTTGACGGGTTCAATCTGTTGAGCCTTCCAAACGCTACCCATGCCTCCTTGGCCAAGTTTTTCGAGTAATCGATAGCGTTCGAAATTGTCGCGGTTTGTTTTTAATGCAGGATTTGTTACCGGTCGTGTGCCATGACGATAGCCGTTGACAGTGTCGTCTTTGTCGCTGCCGCCAGTAGATGGAGAACGGACCTCTGCCGCCGCTTCCGAAGGCGTCGTGAGTGGAGATTTAGTCGGCGCAGCACCCAGGAACCGAGTGGAGAACTCGGGTTGTGACAGGTCGGTGTTTGAAGGTTCGGAATTCGACATTGAAAACAAGGGGGCTTTCTAGTCGAAAACGGTAGGACACCATTTATCCGAAGTGGCATTGATTACAGGTTTCCGTTCGGAAAAGTGCCCTCGGATTTCGAGATTTGATACTTGGCCCCTACAACCCGCACAAATCAACCGCTTCTTCGTAAACTGGGGGACCGCGACCCGATGTGAATTGAAAAAAAAGTGACCGAATGGGCCTAGGAAAATTCAAGAACCAGGTATGAGTTTTAGCGAAAATTGGTCCGAAAATATTGTCAGGTGTTTAGGAAATCGTTGAATGTCTGAAACTCAAATCCAACCGTCTGCCTCGTCAAAGTCCACCGCGGAACTTTCGAACGATTTACCGCAACGCGCCGTCAAGTTGGCGGCTGAGATCCTGCAAGCCTCGCGCAAACGCGAATCGGCAGAGGATCGAGCACGCAGCGCTCAAATGGCGCGGATGATGGAAGATGAAAACGGAAAGAAATTCACCATTGTGATGGCTGACCAAGTGCTCAAGATCGGCGATCCGAAACGCGCCGCCTCTCGATTGTCATCGTTGATTCGACATTACGGTCTTCCTAAATACCTGACGACATTGAATCGCGGGCTGCTGTTGGCGGGAAGCAAAGCGGCGGGAATGCTTCCGGCGTTTGTCATGCCAAAGATCACCGAACAGGTTCGCAAAGAATCGGGCGCATCGTGATTGTTTCCGCCGAACCGAAAAAATTTGCCGACTACATCAACAAGCGAAAGACGGATCGCTTTAAAATCAACTTCAATCAATTAGGCGAAGCCGTTTTGGGCGACCACGAGGCCGACCGACGCCTCAAGGCCTATCTGGAACGTTTGGCAACTTCCGAAATCGATTACGTTTCGGTGAAACTTTCCAGCGTCGTTTCGCAACTCAGCATGACGGGCTATCGCGAGACAATTGATTTGCTCAAACCGCGTCTACGCGAACTGTATCGAGCGGCAATGAAATTTGGTGAGAAGGCCAAATTCGTCAACCTCGACATGGAAGAATACCGCGATCTGCATTTGACAGTCGACGTGTTTACTGAAGTGTTGGACGAGCCCGAGTTTCAAGATCTGGAAGCCGGAATCGTATTGCAAGCCTACCTGCCCGACTCGTTTGCGATGCAACAGCATTTGACCGAGTGGGCGCGCCGTCGCGTCAAGCGAGGAGGTGCAGGGATCAAGATTCGACTTGTCAAAGGTGCGAACCTGGCAATGGAGCAAGTGGAAGCCAGCTTGCGCGGCTGGGAACAGGCCCCTTACGAGTCGAAGCCCGAAGTGGACGCGAACTACAAGCGCATGTTGGAGTTTGGAACGCGTGCTGAGAACGCTGAAGTCGTTCGACTAGGCATCGCGAGTCACAATCTGTTTGACGTTGCTTACGCTCTGTTGGTGCGCGACGAAAGGGGCGTTGCCAATCGCCTGGAATTCGAAATGCTCGAGGGTATGGCCAATGCACAAGCTTTGGAGGTTCGCGATCGATCCGGGGGGATGGTTGTCTACACGCCGGCTTGTCTGGACAGCGAATTCGAATCGGCCGTGGCGTATCTCGTGCGACGTTTGGATGAGAACACTGCGCCAGGTAGCTTTTTGGGTGCGTTGTTTGCATTGGAGGAAGGATCGCCTCAGTGGAATCAACAGCGCGACGCGTTTCTTGCTGCGTGCAAATTATCGAAGTCCCCCGAGCTTTCGTTTGCTTCCAATCGACATCAGAATCGTTTGACGCACACCGAACCCATCAATGGTGACTCCAAGGGTTTCGTGAACGAGCCCGATACGGATTTTGCGTTGCCTGAAAACCGTCAATGGTCGAGCCAGATTTTGAAGCGATGGCGCGAGAAGAAATTCGAGCCGATCGCATTGGAGATTGCGGGCAAACGAATTGAAAAAGCAGCGACGGGAAAAGGCAAAGATCCATCGCGCAGTAGTCAAGTGATTTACGAATACGTCGAAGCGGGAACAGAGGAAGTTGAAGCAGCTTTGGCAGCGGCCGTTGAGAGTCAGAAAACATGGGAGGCCGCGGGCGTTGAGCATCGCGCGAAAATCCTCCGCAATGGTGCACGTGTTTTCTCGCAACAACGTGGTGACACGATTGGCTGTATGGTCATGGACGCGGGTAAGGCGATCATCGAGGCCGACGTTGAAATTTCTGAAGCGATCGACTTTGCAAACTACTACGCGCGTTCGCTGAACAATCAAGCGTTCTTTGACGGAACGACGATGAAGGCGCGTGGCGTTGTCGTCGTCACTCCGCCTTGGAATTTCCCGTACGCGATTCCTGCCGGCGGTTGTCTGGCCGCGTTGATGGCGGGCAACTCGGTGATTCTGAAACCGTCGCGTGAGTCGGTCATGACGGCCTACATGTTGGCGAAACAACTTTGGGAAGCCGGCGTTCCAAAAGACGTTTTGCAATTCCTGCCCATCGGCGACCGCGCCGCCGGCAAACAATTGATTGCTGATGAGCGAACTGCCGCGGTGATCCTGACCGGTAGCTATGAAACCGCCAAGAACTTTCTCTCATGGCGACCGGAGCTGCCGTTGTTTGCGGAGACGAGCGGCAAGAACAGCATGATCATCACGGCAAACGCCGATATTGATTTGGCAATCAAAGACCTTGTCCGTGGCGCTTTCGGGCACGCAGGCCAGAAATGTTCGGCGACGAGTCTGGCGCTGATCGAACGCAGCGTTTATGAAAGTCCCAAGTTCCGTCATCAATTGCTAGACGCAGCAAAGAGCTTGATTGCCGGTCAGTCGTGGGATCCCTGTGCCATCGCAACGCCCGTGATTCGAAAGCCAGACGAGAATCTGGCTCGCGGATTGACCACGTTGGAACCCGGTGAGAGTTGGTTGCTTGAACCCAAGATGCTGGACAACAACGATTGCATGTGGACGCCGGGCATCAAGCTCGATGTGAAACCGGGCAGTTGGTACCACAAGACCGAGTGTTTTGGTCCTGTACTGGGATTGATTTGCGTCGAGAATTTTGAAGAAGGTTTACGAATTCAAAACTCGAACGAGTTTGGATTGACTGGCGGGCTGCATTCGCTGGAACCGTCACAGATTGCAAGGTGGCGTGAGAAGGTCGAAGTTGGCAACGCGTACATCAATCGATCGACGACGGGTGCAATTGTGCAGCGTCAGCCGTTTGGCGGTTGGAAGAACTCGGCTGTTGGGCCGGGGGCCAAGGCGGGTGGGCCGAACTACGTCGCCGACTTTGGCTTTTGGCACGAAGATGCGTTGCCCAAACAAATCGCGACGTTGAGTGACAAGGTACGACATCGTGTCGAACGCTTGAATGGAATTCTGCCGGATCAAGCCAGCAAGGACCGCTTGCGAGCGGCTGCCGGAAGTTATCAGAAATGGTGGAACGATGAATTTTCGAAGGAACATGATCCATCGCAGATTCACGGTGAGACGAATCATTTTCGCTATCGACCACGGCCGTGGCACGTTCTGCGGATTGGCGAGTTGGGCGCCAAACAAAGCGATGAATGCGGCTGCGTGGCGACGGTCATGTCAACTGATGGGCGTCGACCTTGAAGTGAGTTGCGCCAAAAATGCAGACTGGGTGAACAAGATCGCGTCGGCAACGGATATTCAGCCGGTGATCGAGTCGCATGCACAGCTCATTGGCCGTGTTTCCAAGATGCGAGATGGGACCATTCGTGCGTTGGGGTAGATGACGTTTTTGTTCCGGCTGAGATGGGGAACATTTTCGTTTCGCGAAATGCCGTTTGCCAACGGGGCGCATTGAACTGTTGCATTACCTTCGCGAACAGTCGATGTCTGAAACAGTACACCGATATGGAAATATCATTTAAGATTGTTCTCTTGCGTGCGAAAAGGAAATGGAGTCAGCCACGACTCGGAGAGTCGTGTTACGTACGGCCATTGTAGAGCGACTCTCCGAGGCTGTGATTTTTTGCTTTCGTGCCTAGACAATTTAATGCAATGCGTTAAAAGTTTGTCACTGTAAATCAGCCTGCTTGGAGAACCGAGAATGTCGGATCATGACGATCGTGCAGTACGTTTCAATCGAGCTGAGCGAAGCCAAAGTGAGTGGCGAGAGTTTTCGCTCGAGCAGTTCATCTCTGTAGATCACCGAGTGCGTGTGGTATGGCGGTAAGTGTTCAAAAGCTCGATATGTCGTTGCTCGAGTCCCAGTACAAGGCGGTTGAGGGTAAACAGGGGCGCAACGCTGTCGACCCACGCATTCTGATACAGAATGGCTATATGCGACTACCGAGTCGATAAGCAGTGCTCGGGAGATTGAACGTCGGTGCACAAGAGACTTGGCCTTTATGTGATCTGTGGCGGCGTATCGGTCAATCACCACTTGATCTCGGATTTCCGTTCACTGAATTCCGAATTTTTCCGAAGACGCTGGTAACGAACGTTGCCTCTCTTACTGTACGCCAAGGTCATTACCCTGGAGACAGTCGCTCAAGATGGAATGCGAGTTCGCGCCAATGCAGGCAGTAGTTCCTTCAAACGCAAAGCCAAACTGAAAAACTGTGTTGAAAAGCCAAGGCTCATGTTGAGTTCATGAGTCAACAAGAATCCGCCGAAATCACCAAAGCTCAGCAAGCGGCCCAAGAACGCGCCGCTCAGGAGCAACTAGCCTGAGCCGAAGAAGCTCTGCGTCAAATAGAAGAACTTGAGAAAGAACGCGAGAATGCAAGAAAGGTAGTGGCGAGCAAGCCCGTTGCAGTACGACCGATCCGACTCGCGGAAAATGAAAATGGGTGATGGTGGTTTCGTCCAGCCTACAACGTTCAACTGGCTTGCGATGGACAGTCGCAATTGATCGTTGGAGTAGCCGTTACCAATAGCGGAAATGACCACGAACAGATGGAACCGATGCTGGATCAGATTAAAGAGAACTTCGCCCAGTTACCCCAAAAGATGCTGGTCGATACAGGCTTTTCGGGCAAAGCTGCCGTTTCTAGAGCTGAGGCTGACGGGATCGAGATTTATGCGCCAATCCATGGCAAAGAGGCTATGGAGAAGCGAGGCAACGATCCCTATGCTCGTCAGCGATCCGATACCGATGAGTACTTTGGCTTTCGTCAACGCATGGCAACCGAACAAGCCCAACAGATTTACAAACGAAGGTCAGCCATCGCTGAATTCCCAAACGCTGAATTTCGAAACCGAGGACTGACACAGTTTCGAGTTCGAGGACAGTCACGAGTGTTAGCTTCAACGCTGCTGTATGCGCTAAGCTTCAACTTTATGAGGTCAATTACCTTGAACTTAGTCAAATAGTAAAGTTGGAGAGCCAGTTCGCTCTCCAGCAGCATTCGCAAAACCAAGAAAGCTGCTGAGATCACCAACGATTCAAAGCCGCCCAAGGAGGTTATAGCCAACGATGATTAATACGATTTTTCAAAATCCACTCGCGTGGACAGGCTGGTTAACTCATCCGCAATTGAATCACAGCTCTCCGGAGTCGCAATGATGACTGTATTCCGCTGACTGTATTCCGTCGATTCGAGCAACGTCATGACCGAAAACGAAACTCACCGCGATGAACATCGAACGTTTGATGCATTCCTGCCAGCGGAAATGGCTCAGCGGGCCGAAGAGGTAGGTGTCAAAAAAGCCAACATGCCGTTCGACAAGTTGTTTGTTCTGGCTATTCTCGCTGGAGCATCTTGCGCTGGGGGCGATCTTTTCAACGACGGTAACGGCTGGGTTAGGCAACGCCCTATGGAATTGGAAGGTTGTTGGCGGGATTGACCTTCAGTCTGGGATTGATTCTTGTCGTCGTCGCAGGCGCCGAACTTTTCACTGGCAACAACCTGGTCGTCATGGCCTTTGCCAGCGGTAAAGTATCGCCGAAGCGATTTTTGCTTGGCTGGCTGGTGGTATACGTTGGAAATTTTGTTGGCGCGTTTGCGACAGCGGTCTTGATTCACTTGACGCCCTATTTGCGAGGCGGCGATCGTGCGGTTGAGTTGAACGCGCTCAACATTGCGATTGCGAAATGTTCGATTCATCCCATTGCCGTTTCTTTCGGGCGTGCTTTGCAATGCACTGGTATGTCTTGCCGTTTGGTTGTGTTTCAGTTGCCGAACGACGACCGACAAGATTCTGGCGATTGTTCTGCCAATCGCTGCGTTCGTTGCCGCCGGCTTCGAGCACTGCGTTGCCAACATGTATTTCGTACCACTTTGGCATTCTGATGAATGATACGCCGCTCAGCCACGCCGCTGAACTTTATGACTTGCCAGCGGATACACTTGCACTGTTGAATTGGCAGACGTTTATCACAATCAATCTGATCCCCGTCACACTTGGTAACATCGTCGGCGGCGCGGGAATGGTGGGATTGGTCTACTGGTGGATTCACATTCGCAAGCGATAGATTCGTTGACGCAAACGGCTCTCCAGTTGACGGAAGAGTTTTCGGCGAGCTTCATGTCCAAATTCGCGTTCGTGTCAAATCGCGAGATTTCAATTGCCAATTTGATCGAGGAATTTGCAAACGTGGATCAAAATCCATTTTTACCGCCAAACAGCAAGTTGCCAAATCGGGAGACGTTAGTTTCACGATTTATCAGCCTTCCGTGGATCTGGATTTTCTTCATTCTGTTTTTCGTCCAATTTTTGGCTTTGTATTGGACAATTGCAACGGAAGGCAATGTGAGTATTGCAGGCATTTTGTATATCGGAACTGGACCTGCATGTCTAGTTTCAGGTCCATTCGCAATGTACCAGACTGTAAAAAAAGACATTGTATTTGTTTTCCTAGTTGTATTTGTTCTTTGGCTACTTTTACTCGCAACACTTTTTGGTCTGTAACCGGTTAGGATTCACCACAAATATTAGGGGCATTTGAAGATCAATTCGTTGCTTGAATGCTCCTGATGGTCGAACCGGCGTTAAGAATAGTTGAGCATTGACGACGACGAATGTTCTGGCGAACGTATCGGAATAGAGTCAGAGTATTAAAAAACGACCGGCGTTTGTGGCCGGTCGTTTGGAATGAAGGGTTGAGAGTGAACTACTTGTTGCGTCTGCCGCGGCTTCCTTTGGAGCCTTGATTGCCGCCCGAGTTTGATGAGTGCGAACCAGACTGCTTGAACTGGAAGTTGGACGAGTTGGCTGAGCCTGATTGGCCGCCATTGTTGCGTTTCATCGAGTTCGAGAAATTGTTTTGGTTCTGGAAACCGGTAACGCGATTCGTCGTCGAATTGTTTTGCTGAACGTTCGATCGAAATACCTGTTGGTTGTTAGCCGAATTGTTATTTCCGGACGATGATGTTCGACGCAAATCTTCGACTTTGAGGTTCGAAGTGCTGCGCGATCGAGTTGTAGCGTTGTCTGTCTGAGTTGGAGTCAATTTCGTCCGATTCCTGAAATCCTGGCTCCGATTTGATGCGGTGTTTGCCGAGTCAGTTGGAGACCTTTTCAGCACTGGGAACTGAGTCGATGGTTTCATGTTCTCATTCGGAATGCGTTTGGTATCGAGTTGTTTTTTGGTTCCAGATTGCGTGGTTGAGTTTCGAGTCGTTCGATCCGGAAAAACAGTTGTTGAGTTTTTCGTTGTATCGAAATGAAACTGACTTCCGTTACGCGATTTTTTGTTGAGTTCGTCCATTACTTTCTTCGCAGACTCCTGTTTCGGAGCATTGCCGGTCGAAGCTACCTTGGGCAGTTTCAAACGATTCGAATCAAAGTTGGGTTTTTGTCCATATTGGAATTGATTCCCATCCGAACGCACAACTTGAGCAGTGTGTTCCTAGTGTTTGCGACGGTCAACGGAAACAACATTCAGATTTTTCGCTTGCTTCTGAAATTCAACACGTTTGCTGGAGTTCAATTGCTCGAAATGCTTGATTGATTTTGAGTTTTGAAGTTCCTTGCGGATGTGGTCGTTGTAAAGGTTCGCGATTTGTGGTCCCCCCTGCCCTTTTCCATGCGAATGGCTGTTCAGATTCAAATTGACCTGAAACGTTCGACTGGGTCGATAGTTGGAGTTGGCCGCGCAGTGTTGGTACTGGCTGGAAACCCAATTCATCAACCCCTGGTTTTGATACGAGGCGTGACTGTGGTTGTAATAGGTGAACAACGGGTCATGGCAACGTCGAAAATTGATGTTCACGGAAATCTGCGACCAGTTGCAGTAACCGCGGCGAGCATAAACATCGCCATACCAGTCACCGAAGTAATAGTTTCGGCAGTTGTTGCGGACAAACAGGTATGGCAACAAGTCGTAACTCGTGTTGATCACGCAAGTTGGCGTATAGCAATAGGTCGGACTGTGGTAGATCGGCTGGCTGAAGTAAACGGGGGCGAATACAACGCCACGATTTTCAAATGCCAGATCCCAATAGCCAGGTCGGTAAACGTATCCACATGGAGTAAAGATGTAAGTCGGCTGCACCCAAACGTAATTGGCAATTTGCGGTTGGTAGTAGCCAGGTTGCCAAACGTAACGGTTTGACGTGTAGACCCAACAGCCTGGCGAATAAATGTAATCGTCACTGGGTGGGGCATACGAGGGGCCAACTTCAAGTGGTGCGGGTGGCTCCGGCAGGTAGGTAACATCCTGTGTTGTTTCGGCGATCCAGAAACCGTTGATCCACCGGTAGCCTTGAGGAGTTTCTTCCCAGTAGCCTGGAACCCAGCGTTGCCCAGGAGGGACATCTCGCCAGATTCCACTGATCCAGATGAAGTCGTTTCGTTCTTCGTCCAAATTCCAATAGCCGGGGATCCATTGAACGTTGGCCCCTTCGGGGCGATACTCGGCTGGGAGCTCTTCGATGGGTGCAGGTGGTTGTTTTGAGACGAATGGATTGGGAAGTGGAGATTCCTGTGGCAATTCGGCAAAAGCCTCGTGCAAGGGCGCCTGGGTCAGGACGTCGATGCCTTCCTGAAAGCCTGTTGGCGCGGGGAGTTCTGCCGATGAGTAAGGACTTTGAAATGCCTCGTTTTGGCGTTCCAATATCGATTGTCCGTTTGCATCGCTTTGGTAAAAAGCCAAGCCCAATCCTGTCGCGAATGTGAGACAGAGTGTATTCAGTTTGAGTTTTAAAGTTCGTTTCATTTTCGCAATTTCCCTGCAAAAGGTCTGAAAAACTACGGCCCGCCTTGGCCAATCCGTTTTGATTTCAATTCGAAGGGATAGTAATCGCAGATGGCGTGCCAATCTTGGAATTGGCGTTGGTGGTGTGAATCAGCGGGGACAACCACTTCGATAGGAAGATGGCGAAATGGTAGATGCGGAAATGGTAGTGGACGAGGCTACGAGTCCCTGAACTCGCTTTCACCGCAGGGACTCGTAGCCTCGTCCACTATCAAGACTGGTATAGGGACTCGTGGCCTCGTCCACAAAATGCAAACGATTTTATTGAAAAAGTCAGATTGACGTTTGAATTGCGGCCCAAAATTCTAGAGGGCTTCGCAAACCAGATCGCCGACTTCCTGGGTTGAGTAACCCATTTTGCCAGCGGATTGGCTTTTCATCTTGGTTCCCGTCACTGTTTCAATGGCAGCGAGAACGCGGTCGCCCGCCTTGGGTTGCCCTGTGTGTTGCAGCAACATTGCCATCGCACCGATCGCAGCGATGGGGTTGATCACATTTTTGCCAGTGTACTTCGGCGCACTACCACCCATCGGTTCATACATGCTGGTTCCGCCTGGGTCTGGGTTGATATTGCCGCCCGCAGCGACCCCCATACCGCCTTGGATCATTGCACCCAGGTCTGTGATGATGTCTCCGAACATGTTCGTTGTCACGATGATATCGTAGTATTCAGGATTCTTGACCATCCACATGCAGCACGCGTCAACGTTGTTGTAGTCGGCTTCGACATCGGGGTATTCCTTTGCAACTTCATTGAACGCACGCATCCACAAGTCATGTCCGAACGTCAACACGTTGGTCTTGGCAACCAACGTCAATCGTTTGCCTTTGGGATTGTTTCTTTTTCGAGTGAAGTCAAAAGCCCAGCGAATGCAGCGCTCGCATCCCTTGCGCGAATAGATCGCGGTTTGCGTCGCCACTTCGTCTGGCGTGTCCTTTTTAAGGAAGCCACCAATACCAGCGTACAAGTCCTCGGTGTTTTCGCGAACAACCACAAAGTCGATATCGGCTGGCGTCTTGCCTGCCAACGGCGTTTCAACGCCGGGGTAAAGTTTCACGGGGCGCAAGTTGATGTATTGGTCCAGCTTGAATCGCGTTTCGAGCAACAGTCCCTTTTCGATCAGGCCCGGTTTGACGTCAGGGTGCCCGACTGCACCGAGGTAAAGTGCGTCGTGTGCCCGCAACAGATCAAAACCGCCCTCGGGGATGATTTCCCCTGTCTTCATGTAGCGTTCGCTGCCCCAGTCGAGGTCGGTGAGTTCGTACGAGAAGTTTTCTGATTTGGAAATCGCATCCAAGACCTTGAGGGCCTCGCGAGTAACTTCTGGGCCCGTTCCGTCTCCACCGATAACAGCAATTTTCATTGTTCGACTCAAAACAAGTTCTTTGGTGCAAAATTCAAAGCTTTGAGTCTAACAGTGCCCAATTTCAGGGGCAAGTTACGGCAAAGTGCGACGGGCAATTCGTCGCAGTCCCGAAACATCTTAGTCCGGTGGTGTGAGGAGGCAGCGGCCGCGATTTTCTTTGAGTTTGGTGTAGGCCACCAAATCGTCAATTGACTTTTTTACGAGACAGGCAGTTTGAGGGACTAGTTGTCGCTGAAATCGATATGTGGCTGGGGTTCGGAATTGAGTGGATTCTGAGTAAACGCCTCGTGGCAGTTGGCACAAAGGTCGTAGCTGCGTCGACGGACGGATGAGCCAACGACTTCCAATTCACAATCTGGATCGTCCAGCTGATTGATGATGTCTTCGATTACCATCAGGTGATCGCGTTCTTCGATATCGCTATCTGCTTCGCACCCGTTGGCTTTGGTTTCGATGACTACCGAGTATCGTGTTTCATGTTCTGTTTCAATGATCTTTCGACAACGATCGCAAGTATAGTGAATCACCGGAACTCCTCTCCGTTTGATCTTCCATTCGAAACTGTGATTTCCTGATGAAAATTCAATAGCGTCTTTCCATAGCAAACGAGTTTTCGCTGCCGATACTAGTTGTGTGATCAGGACAACGCCATCCTAATCCGACCCTTCGACGAAATGCAACAAAAATGGTTGTCAATTCAGTAGTTTTTTTGGAAGCATTCAGAAGTCGAAAATTACGATTGAAATTGACCGAATTTCCTTGCAAGCAACGTCATCGATTTGCAATGACGGATTACTTGACATCGACAAAATTTTGTTTAGCTGAAACAGAGCTGGCTCAACGCCATCTAGTTTCAAATTCAATGTCAGCGCAAGAAAAAAGCCCTAGGGACATCTCCCCCAAGGGCTTTATGAATATTGATGGCGACTGCCGTCTTGGCGAGTCGAACTATCATTTGGTCGAGGTTTAGAATTCGTTTTCGCCGCAAAAGAATTCGCGTGCACAGAACCAGTGACTGCGCACTATTTGTCGGCGAGCGGTTCCTTACGTTCGGTGATCACCGGTAGCTCTTGAGACTTCTCTGCATTGATTTGAATGTATTGTTTTTGATCTTCAGGTACATCGTCTTCATGGAAAATTGCTTCGACGGGACATTCGGGAACGCACGCTTCGCAATCGATGCATTCATCGGGATTGATGTACAACATGGTTTCGCCTTCGTAGAAACATTCGACCGGGCAAACCACAACACAATCCGTATAGCGACAACCGTCACAGGGCTTTGTGACAACATGCGTCATATCTCGATCTCCAACAATGAGTAAAAATCCAATCAACTACCACTCGTAGACCAACGGAAACAAATGACGAGTGGGAACCACTATTTTCTCAACATCATCGGCTTTGGGAATACCGGGAGTCCCGCAATTTTGAACAATTCAGCGAGTTGGTTGCTGGAAACCCTCAGGATTGCTCCCACTGCCCGTCACCCAATGGATCAAAATTGACGATTCGGCTGTTGGCTTTGGTTTGAGCCGACATGCGGTGTTTGCCCCATAGATGCGTTGGGATTGGCGCCCACGCGAGATAAATCAACTCTGGGTACATCGGGAGGTTCTGGCATATTCCAAAGTTTGTCTGGGTCACCATAAAGCGAGTTCAGGGTGTAACTGCCCATCGTGACCGACATTTTGGTTTCCTGGCCATCAGGACTTGAGATGTAAATCTCAATCTGTCTCGGGAGGTTGACGCCGTGATCGGCAATGAATTCGTGGTTTTTGGAGTCGATATACGCTCGAAGTTGTCGTTGGCTATCATAAAAAACCTGCCGCCGAATCACACCTGATTTAGGCTCGATTACAACTGTTCGATAGGTCACCTTGCCGTTGTCATTTATGACGGAATTGATTTCGATGTAGCCTGCATCTACCGGGAACGGGCCAGAGTGTTGGTCTTCGGGACGAAACTGGATCAACCCCAGGCCATCGAGAAGCCATTGAGGTTGCAGTTGAAATTGTTCGTACAACTCGCTTTGCTTGAACTCCTGATGATTCGCAAAATAAAGGGTTGGCGGATCAGATGGAGTCGAAGCCTGTTTCCAAATCCAGAAGACATTGTCATTGCTGCCCAAGTCAAAACCGGGCATTCCCATCAACCCGGCAGTCAAACGGATGCGATTGGGACGTTCTACCAGCAGATCACCTCGCAACATCGCGGGGACGCCAGTCATGGACACCCGAACATTCGACTTCAATTGCTTGACACGCTCGCTGTGTTCATTGACGGTCATTACGATTTGCGAAAGCGACGACGTCGGGGCGAGAACGACTGGTGCCATGCTGGATGGCGCACGGAAGCGACTCATGATTCCGCATCCGGGCGCCAGCGAAAGTACAATCACAGCAAACGCGAAACAGAATTGTCTGTCTCGACGTTTGATGCGTTTCTTGTTTGGTTTTGTGAAATCAATCTGTGGCATTGGGTTCGCTGATTCGTCAGCTTCCTGTTCGTCCGTGAACAATTTTTCAGCCAATTCCGTTTGAATCGCCGTGATTTGCTCAGGACTCAGTTCGCATTCCAGCACTTCGTAGTTCTTTTTGTTCTTGGGATCCAGCAATTGCATCCACTGTTGTTCATTACGCGTTATGGTTTCTCGCCATTGCAGTGCTCGCTTTCGGACGAGGACAAGTCCCATGACAAACGCCAATTCCTTTTGATCAGGCTTCTCCAGTGCATGCTCAAATACGGCAAGTAAAACGGCATTGGGCGCCCAGAATACTTTGCCGCGATCAAGCGAAGGAACTTGGCTCTTCCACCAGCCGATGCAGTGTTCACCAGGACCTGTCCAGGCTTCGACGCTGAAGTCGAGTCGCGAAAGTGTCCCGTCCGGTTCCTCGACCAATGCGGAGAAAAACTCGTCTCCCGGCCCAATCTCTTTCTCGGTTTGCGAGCAGCGTCGAGTTGGACGCCGAAAGTCAAACTCGATCATGGTCGGCCTCGTAAACGTTGTTTCAGAACCTGCATAGGCGCGGGATGGTAGCGAATGTTAAGTTCGAAAACAACACAATTTGACGCTAGCGTTTTTGGCGTGAGCTGTCGTTTCTTGCCCTCCAAGTTTACCTGACCGTAAACGTCGACCTTGTGGTCCGCAAATTGTGACCTTCACCCCGACGAATCGATGCATGCACGCCAAATTCCCGATGTTAAAATGACAGCACCACCCAAATTACCGAGTTGGAAATCATTGTGAATAACGCCCCCTGGCTAGTCCAAGTGAAGCAAGCCCGCCAACGATATCAGTCGTTGGAGGATGATGGTCTGCGCGAGGCTTGCCTCGAAATCGGCGGGGAGTTGCGTGAAGCTGGTGATGTAAATAGTCGGATGGCTGAGATCGCGGCGTTGGTTCAGGAAGCGGCGGCCCGAACGTTGGGAATGGCTCACTACGACGTGCAGTTGATCGGCGGTCGATACCTTTCGCAGGGTCAGATTGTGGAAATGCGAACAGGGGAAGGAAAAACGTTAACCGCAGTTATTCCTTTGATTGCCCATGCCATGTTTCGTCGTGGCGCTCTGCTTGCAACGGCGAACGACTATCTGGCCGCACGTGACGCTGATTTGAACAGTCCCATCTACAAGATTTTGGGGCTGCGCGTTGGTGTCGTCCAAACGGACATGGATCGATCAGCGCGACGCGATGCCTACGCGTGCGACGTGACCTATGGCACGATGAAAGAATTCGGCTTCGATTTCTTGCGGGATTACCTATTCAAGAGGGAGACGCAACGAGATCAGTTCTGGATGGGAGACAGCCCCAACGCATTCAACAAGGACCAGGCGGCGGTTCAGCGCACGCCCTATTTTCTGTTGGTTGACGAAGCGGATAGTATCCTGATCGACGATGCGCGAACGCCCTTGATATTGAGCGGACCTGCGGATGCTGTTACCCAGGAGCGACAGCAACACTTGTTCCGCTGGTGCGCAGGAGTGACGGAACATTTTCGCGAAGACGAAGAGTATTTTTACGATCGCGAGAAAAAACGCGTTGAGCTTTCCACTCTCGGTACACAATGTGTGCGGTCGTTGGGAAAACCAGAACACCTAATGGGTGTGGGACTGTTGGAATTATACGATGCGATGGAGCGAGCGATTCAGGTTGCGCGCGACTATCAGCGGGATCGAGATTATGTTGTTCGCGACAATGAAGTGATGATTGTCGATGAATCAACGGGTAGAATCTCTCACGGTCGTCGCTGGAGTCGGGGGATTCATCAGGCCATTGAGGCCAAAGAATCGTTAAACGTTTCTGCGGAAACAAAAACGCAGGCCAAGGTCACAGTGCAAGCGTTTGTTAATCGATTCGAGGTCATCGCCGGAATGACGGGTACTGCCGCAAGCGCGGCCCGGGAATTTCGCACGGTCTATGGAACTCGTGTTCAAATTCTTCCTACGAATCGCCCAATACAACAACAGGAGTTTCCCGTTCAGGTTGCGGCCACCGAGGAGGCCAAGTGGGGTATGATTCTGGAACAGATCAAAACCATCCACGAGCAAGGGCGTCCGATTCTCGTCGGTACCCGGTCGATCGCAAAATCCGAGGTCCTGTCGATGCTGTTGAAGCAGGCGGGGATCACGCACCACGTGTTGAACGCCAATCATATTGAACGCGAGGCTGAGATTATTGCCGCTGCGGGCGATCGAGGAAACGTGACGGTTGCGACAAACATGGCAGGTCGCGGGACGGACATCAAAATTAACGACGAAGTCAAATCACTTGGTGGACTGCATGTGATTGGAACCGAGATGCACGAATCCGTGCGGATTGACCGTCAGTTGTTTGGACGCTGTGCTCGGCAGGGAGATCCTGGCTCTATTCAGCAGTATGTTGCCCATACGGATCAGCTACTCGACTCAGCTTACGGAGTTGCTAAAGCCAACGCATTGCGTAAAGCAGGGAGAAACCGCACAAACGACTGGTGGATCAAACTGTTTCGAAAAGCTCAACGTAAAGTTGAAAATCGACACTTCCGCGCGCGTAAAGTACTGATGTACAATGAGAAAAATATCAATCGGACGCAGCGTGAGATGGGGTTCGACCCAATTCTGGATCATTTGGACTAGCCGAACAACTTTTTGTTGATGCAAGTCGCGTTGTGTAACGGTGATCTCGAATTTGCAGTCAAGCCGACTTTGTTGCTTGAGCATTGCATAAACGTGGCGGGTTGATCCCACCAAATCGACTTAATTCGTCTAGTTCAATAACCCTCATAGATCGTAAACAGTATGTCACAAGGCTCTGAACGCTCCGCAACCGTCGAACAGATCAAGAGTGAGGTCAAGCAGACGATCGATGAACTGCGGATGTTGGCCCGCGCCGATATTCCGTTTGAACAGTTTTGTCAGACCCTGTTGTCCAAGGTCGTGCCGTTGACTGGAGCGCACGGCGGTATCATCTGGCAGTTCAAAGGCGAACAGGGGTTTCAGCCTCTTTTTGGGTTTGGGCCCAAACACCAATTGATCACAGCCGAAAACCATCCTCATCAACAAATGCTCACCGAAGTGGCTCGCAAACAGCAGCCGTTGTGTGTGCCAGGTGCATCGGTTTCGGAAAATGCCGAATCGGCAGAAATGCTATTGATTGCTGTGCCCATTCTGGACCGGCAGTCACGGAGTTGGGGAAGTCTGGAACTGCTGCAGCGCAACGAAATCAGTGAAGAGACGCAAAAGGGATACGTTCGATTTACCAGCCAACTAGCGACTCTGTTTCCGCGATGGCAGGAACAACACGATTTGCGATCCGCGTCCAGCACTCAAGAGCATTGGGCCGAGCGCGTTACGTTTATGCGAGAGGTGCATCGCAGTGTAGACTTGACGGAGACGGCTTATGCAATCGCAAACGAAACCAGGCGATTGTTACATGCGGATCGCGTTGCATTGGCCGTTGAATCTGGCGGCAAATACAAGTTGAAGGCGGTCAGCAGTCAGGACCGGTTTGACAATCGCGCGAACGTCGTCAAAAAACTCAATCACATCGCTACCAATTCGATCAAAACATCGACGCCGCTGTGGCTCACCGGAGACACGTCGGATCTGCCGCCAAAGCTCGCGCAACACGTTAACGAGTATTTGGACGAGTCGCATAGTCGAACATTTGCGGTCGTGCCGCTGTTGCTCGCACCGACGGTCAAGAAGAATGATGAGTTGAAACGTGGTCGTACCTTGCCGTCGCGAAAAATAGGCGGCTTGATCATCGAGTACTTTGACCAGGAAGTGGATCAGGCTCAAATTGAGCAAGACTTGAATTTGATCAAGGAAGAATCGACGCAGGCTCTGGGCAATTCACTCGTCACCAACGAGATTTTTCTTTTGCCGTTGCTGCGAGCCATGGGACGCATTCGCGACAACCTGTGGACAAACTACCGCGGCCGAACCATTGCCGCTGCGACTGCGATTGCGCTGGCGATCGGCTTGTTGATTTTTTATCCCGCGCAAATGCGGCTAAAAATCGATGGCGTGCTGCAGCCGGAAATCAGGAAGAACCTGTTTTCACCAATGGAGGCTCGCGTTGTAACCGTGCATTTTGATCATGGCGAAACGGTCAAAAAAGGTGAGTTGTTACTGACACTCAAATCTGAGGTTCTGGAAGAAAAACGCATTGAGTTGATGGGCCAGATTGAAACGCTCCAGGAACAAGTCAGCAGTCTGGATCAGCAAATCCTCGGCAAGCGAGACGTCAAAGACGACGACCGAATGCTGATGGCGGCCAACCGCGAGCAGCTTGCCATTCAAAAGGAGGGCTTGGAAAAATCATTGGTCTTGATCGATCGACAAATGGAGCTGTTGAAAATCTACAGTCCGATCAATGGAACCGTCATTACCTGGGAAGCCAGAAAGCGTTTGGAGGATTTACCGGTTTCATCTAACCAGCCGCTTCTCAGTGTCGCCGACCTCAATGGCCCTTGGCAAGTTGACCTGATGATCCCTCAATCCAAAGTTGGATATGTTAAACAGGCCCAAGTCGATTCGAGTAAGCCACTCGACGCAGATTTTCTTTTGGCAACGAATCCTACGGAACGTCATCGAGGACAATTGCTGGATGTTTCCGAGCGTGCTGAGAACAATTCGCAAGGGATGACTGAGTATCGCGCACGAATCGCATTCGATGCCAGTGAAATTGAACATCTAAACGTAGCCGCCGGGGTTACCTCTCGAGTCAACTGCGGACGGAAATCGCTCGGGTTTGTCTGGTTCTACCAGGTCTATGACTTCCTGCGCACGCGAGTGTTCTTTTAGGATTCTGGGAGAACATTTGTGGCGATTGCCAATTCAGCTCGAACACCTGTCAAACTCAAAATGCGGGGTGACCTGACTGCCAATATGCAGCAGTATCAGGGCGTTGAGTTCTGGGTCGTGAAGGAACCATTGGGGCAAAAGTATTACCAATTTCCGCCTCACGTTTATTTCCTGTTGACTCAACTCGATGGCAAACGATCGGTGGAAGACATCATTGAAGCCTATCACAACGAATACTCACCCAAGCGAATCGACCGCGACCAACTCCAACAGCTGTTTCAGCGGTTTCATCGAGACGGTTTGGTAATCAGTGACTTGCCGGGCCAAGGTCCGGAGTTGCTGACTCGCGGCACCAAAAGCAATCGAATGGAGTTGTTCTCCAAAATCAGCAATGTGTTAGCGGTTCGATTTCGCGGAGTCGATCCTGACCGTTTGCTGGATCGCATGAACCCGTATACGAGTTGGTTGTTTACCAAAACTGCTGGAGCGTTGTTTCTGGCGTTGGGACTCGTGGCTTTGTTTTCCGTGTTGGCCAATTGGACTGAGTTTCAATCACGCCTCCCCGGATTTCAGGCGTTCTTTGATTGGCGCAAATGGTATCTCTTCGCTGGCGTTTTGGCGTTTACAAAAATCTGCCATGAGTTTGGTCACGGGCTGAGCTGCAAGAAATTTGGTGGTGAATGCCATGAAATTGGGTTCATGCTGCTGGTCATGACCCCCTGCCTGTATTGCAACGTTTCCGACAGCTGGCGGCTACCCAGCAAATGGCAGCGTGCGGCGATTGGTGCGGCGGGAATGTACGTTGAAGTGATCCTTGCGACATTTGCTACCTTCGTCTGGTGGTTTGTTGAGCCAGGGATCATTCAGGAGATCTGCCTGCAGATCATGTTGGTTTCGAGTATCAGCACGATACTGTTTAACGGTAACCCGCTGCTTCGATTCGACGGTTACTACATCATGAGTGACCTGCTGGAGATTCCGAACCTTCATCAGAAATCGAATACGGCGCTGAATACTCTGTTGGGACGGCATTGGCTGGGAATTCAAATGCCGGACGATCCGCTTTTACCCCGAAATCGAATGGCTGCGTTTGCGGCATTCACGGTCGCGGCCTTCCTCTATCGCTTCTTCGTATTGTTTTCCATTTTGATGTTTTTGACGCGTTGGTTGGAGCCGTACGGCTTAGAAACCATTGGGCAAGGAATCGCCTGGTTTTCCTTGCTGGGTATGGTGGGCTGGCCCAGTTACAAGTTGTACCGTTTTATGTCAGTACCGGGACGGATGATGCAAATGAAACCTAAACGTTTTTCAATCGTCACGGCAATTGCGGTGGTCGTCATCGGAGCATTGTTCTTCGTGCCGTTTCCCAGTTCGTTGAACTGTCGAGTGATCGTGGTCCCCACGGACCTGGAATCTGTCTACGCTCAAGAGGGGGGCGTCGTTCGTGAACTGTTCGTGAAAGACGGCGACCAAGTGGAAGTCGATCAGCCGATTGCCTCCATTCAAAGCCTGACGTTGGAATACGCTTTGGCGGAAAAGGAAAATGAGCTGAATGAACTTGAGAGAAAGCGCGATTCCACGCTGCGGGTTGTTGCACTGAGCGCAACAAGTTCCCAATACGTGAATGAACTGGCAGCGATCAATAAGGAAATTGCCAAGGTCAAAGAACTGGTGGGCTTGCTGCAGCGGCAGTTGGAGAAGTTAAAGATATTAAGTCCGATCAAGGGGACGGTAGTTTCCACCCCTCTACAAAACGAATTTCCTGGCAAATTTGAAACGCCGTTGCTCGATCCGCAACCAATTCTTTCAGGCAATCTCGAAGGCGTGATGGTCGCACGTGGACAACGATTGTGTGAAGTGGCCAATTTCGAAAATTGGGAAGCTATTATTCTTTTGACCGAACGCCAAAAGGACTTCACTCGCATTGATCAGAATGTGCGGTTCAAATTGCACGCCTTTCCTGGCGAGACCATTGAAACCAAAATTTCAAGTATCGGTGTGGCGGATCGAATTGTTCAACGGGCTGCAAAAAACGAAACGGCGGACAATCTTCAAGCGCGCGTGAGAATTCCCGATCTGGTGTCGGAACTGGTATCAAAAACGGACCAGGAATCGGTGCAGTATATTGCCAAAGCACCCATCGACCGCGATTCACTACCGCTTCAGATTGGACTCGACGGTCAATGCCGAATCAAAATGCCAAATCGAAGTCTTGCCCAACGACTTTGGTGGTGGTTCAGTGAAAATTTTGGAACCTAATCGTTGATGATTCTGATTGTCGCGTAGTTGCAGGAACTTGGGATCGACTATTGTTGACGTTCCCATTCTGCGAGAATCTCCCTGCAGATTTCTGGAACCAATTGCGATGCCGCGCCCGTTCGGCAGTCTTCAAACAAGCCTTGATTTGCAGCAGGTTCCAGGTTGATCAATGAACGCCGACAATTCTTGGTTGAGTATTCGGCCAATCCCGCTGCGGGCCAAACCACACCCGAGCTACCGACCGTGATCAGCCAACTTGCCGATTTCACCATCGAAATCGCTTCTGGTAATGCTGCAATGGATTCGCCAAACCAAACGATGTGAGGCCGAAGTCGTCCAGCGCGATTCACTTGTTTCGGATGGGGCGTTTGCGTGTTCAAATCGGATGTCCACTCGAAAACATCGCCGGTGTCCAGGCAACGTGCTTTGAGCAATTCACCATGCATGTGCAGCACGTTGTTTGCCCCGGCTCGTTCGTGAAGGTTATCCACGTTTTGTGTCACGATGTTCACGATACCGGATGGCAAATTATTCTGCAGTTGCGCAATCGCGTCGTGTGCAGCGTTTGGTTTGATTTCGGGAGCGAGCAGTTGTCGACGACGAAAGTTGTAAAATTCGTGAACAAGATCAGGGTTCGCAGCGAACGCTTCGGGAGTCGCGAGTTCCGTTGCATTATGGCCATTCCAAAGGCCGCCGGCACCACGAAAGGTCGGGAGCCCGCTCTCAGCCGATAATCCAGCGCCAGTCAAAAAAACGATCTTCATGGGGCGATTGTTGTGAGTGTTTACTGGTTCGATTCATATTTCGATTCAAATGGGATTGTTGCGCGGGATCCGAATATTCCTTGAATAATTCCATGACGCGATCATACAGATTTTTACTGAGCAACAGGAAATAGGATTCGCCATAAGCGTCGGCGACGGACTCTCAAGGCGTTCCAGTTCTTCACGCACCAGATTGTTGAGGCCGAATTCGTGATAAACGCAAGCAAGACCGGCCCAGCCAACGGCTTGGAAATATGGGTCGTCGACAAGTGATAGGTCGTGAAAGTAATTTTCAGCGTCACCAATACTTTTCGGCGTGTTAATTTCCAGTCCGATTTCACCCAGACGTTGTTTCGCCCGGCGATGATAGAGCAACGTATCGAAATCGGTTGCACTGGCTGGGAAATATTCAATCACGGACTTATACGCTTCGATTGCCGACGTCGGATCGGTGGCGTCGTCCCAGAAAGCAGCTCGAAATTGTTCTTGAACGGAAGACTTCTTCGGGGTGCCTTCACGCTGAATAATTTGCTCGCTCATGGCAAGCGGTTCAGGGACGGGCTTTGACCAAGCGATCGCAATTCCCAAAGCAGCGGCAAGGGTCATGAGTACCGCAAGGATACTAGCGAAGCGTGTATCAAACCAATTGGGCTGAAATTGACCTTGGAGTACGGTTTGCAACTGCCGCGTTGCAGCAAGCATCGATTGGCTGTCAGCTGGTTCGTGATCGTTGCCTTCCGCGATCTTGGCGGCCAGGCTGGCCCAGTCCTCCTCGAAATCAATTTTCAACTTGCGCAAGTCACGCAGCATCGAGCTGGCATCTTGAAATCGATCATCCGGCGACTTCGCCATGAGTCGATAAATTAAATCGGCCAACGCCTGTGGAACGTCGGGCCGAATCTTGCACAAGTCAGGCGGTGCGTGATTGATGTGTTTCATGGCAACCGCAAGTGCAGTTTCGCCATCAAATGGTGGGTCGCCTGCGAGGATATGAAACACCGTAACCCCCAGCGAATACAAATCGCTGCGCTGATCGACGTCGCGGCCTTCGATTTGTTCTGGGCTCATGTATAGAGGCGTGCCCAGAGTAATGCCGACTTGGGTGAGGTTCAATTTGGATTTTTCATTATTGGCGCGGGCAAGGCCAAAGTCAGCAACCTTAATTTCACCGCTGGAGTTGATCATGACATTTTCAGGCTTGATGTCTCGATGAATGACACCTTCCTCGCTGGCTTTTTGCAAAGCCATGCCAACCTGTCGCAGAACATTGACCGCCATCACTACCTCGACGGCGCCGTGTCGTGACAAATACTGCTTCAGGTTGCGGCCAGCGACATATTCCTGTGCTATGTAGTGTTTGTTTTCAAATTGGCCAACTTCGTAGATCTGCACAATATTCGACTGGGACAGCGCAGCGGCCGATCGAGCCTCGCGTACGAATCGCTTGACGTAGGTTTCATCGTTGTTGAGATCCGGTCGCATGATCTTGAGCGCAACCTTGCGCCCCAACGACTTTTGTTCGGCCAAGTAGACATGCGCCATGCCGCCGCTGCCCAAGCGACGCAGGATGATGTAGTCGCCTAATTCCTGCCCCGTCAGGTCCGGAGCCGGAGGAGTGTTGTTCGAATTGGTTGAGCTGAGATTCAAACTTTTTTCCAAGTGGCTACTTTGACTGTTTGGCCGGTCGCAGAGAGAGTCCTAATAACAAACTCGATTTGCAATTCGCTGAAAATTTCGCTGATTTCATGCAATTCCAACCTGCCTCGCCATTTCGAGCGTCATTGCACGAGGAATCAATTCGACACGCAAATAAAGGCTTAACGCTCCATTCTACGCAAAAATTGCGAATTTCGATCGGGTGTATTTTTTCGTTCCTAATGATTTTGGCAACCGGGTCACGGCTCGGGATGTTATTTGCAAGTGAATTGATCAAACTGTCCTCAGTAGGGATAATCAACGATTCCAATACAAATAACACGGAAAAGGAGTGCCTTTATGAAGGACAACCAGTCGATGCAGGGGTCTCGTCGCCAGTTTCTAGCTAGTACCTGTGCGTTTTCTGCGGTAACCGTTATTTCTGGTGGGCTGTCTAGTCGTGTATTTGCCCGCGAAGTCGTTCAAAGCGAGGTTGTTTTCAAAAAGGCAGTCAAAATCGGAATGGTTCAAGGTGGCGAAACGCTGCTTGAAAAATTTCAACCTCAAAGACCTAGGATTTGACGGAGTCGAATTGGACAGCCCGTCTTCGCTGACGACTGATGACGTGTTGAATGCGATCGAGAAAACGGGATTGCCTGTCCATGGCGTAGTGGATTCCATTCACTGGAACAAGACACTTTCCGATTCCGACGAAACTGTTCGGGCGGAGGGCCTGAAAGGACTTGAGACCGCCATCCGGGCCAGTAAGGAATACGGTGGAAGCAGCGTACTGTTGGTGCCTGCCGTTTGCAATCAACAGGTAACCTATGAAGACGCCTGGAGTCGATCCATTGGTGAAATTCGCAAGATTTTGCCGCTCGCTGAGGAACTCGAAATCGACATTCTGCTTGAAAACGTATGGAATAACTTTTTGACGGACCCCGAGGAAACCGCTCGTTACATTGACGAACTCGATCATGACCGAGTCGGAGCTTACTACGATGTGGGAAATAGTGTTCGATACGCCAGCCCAGAGAAATGGATTGATGTTTTGGGTAACAGAATCAAGAAGCTGGACATCAAGGAATACGATCTCACTAAGACCAAGGACGGACAGGATTGGTATGCAGGGTTCAAGGCGGAGCTATTGGAAGGCTCGTGCGATTGGCCGAAGGTCATCTCGAAAATGAAAACGATTGGATTTTCGGGATGGTGTACTGCAGAAATTCCAGGGGGCAAGCGAGAGCGTTTGGAACTAATTGCAGCCAATATGGACAAGATATTTGCTAGTTAAGCATCGTGTTGATGCTTTTGAAATTTGATGCGCCGTGTTCCATTTGAGCCGCACCAGCCAATGAGATTGTTTGAAGGTACCCCATTTGATCGGCCGCCGACGTGTGATCGTTGCGGTCAATTGGAAAGTGAATGCAAGTGCCCTCCTCCGCCCAAGGAGTGGTTGTCGCCGGATAAGCAGACGGCGAACCTTCGCATCGAAAAACGAAAAAAAGGAAAGGTCGTGACGGTCATTCGAGGATTGTCTGCAAACGACAATGATTTGCCGGAACTGTTAACGCATTTGAAAAACAAATGCGGCGCAGGCGGATCGATCGATGGTGATCAGATTGAATTACAAGGCGAACATTTGGAGCGGATTCGCGCCGCATTGAGCGACAAAGGATATCGTGTTCAATAAGTACTGAATGCAACGCTGAAACGCACAGTGTTTCAGTAACCGAGTCGTCGTCCAAGTACTTCAAACAGAAACTCGAAAATTTCGATGTGTCGGCGGGCGGAAAATACGTCGCGGCCCCAAGTGTACAGGCCATGCTGCCGAATCAGGAACCCGTACCGGATCCTGTCGGGGGTCTGTTTGTACATGTTAGACACCTCTTCTGCCAGTTTGGGAATGTCCTGCGTATTATCAAATACGGGCACCCAAACCTCGGTTTCATGGGTGGTGATTCCCTCAAGTCCCTTTAGCATTTCAAAATCTGAGATCGAAAAACCACCGGCCTCGAAATAGTGCTGCGAAAGCAGCGTGCCCCAGACGCTGTGCGTGTGCAGAATCGATCCGACGGGTTCATCTCGACTAGCCAAAACAACATGCAACATCGTTTCGGCACTGGATTTGGGTTGATTGGGCTGCGAAGGCTTCCCGTCAGCGCCAACACGAACAAACTGCGGCCTGGTCAAACGCCCTTTGTCGTTTCCGCTGGCCGTAACAATCAAGTCGCAAGGGCTCTGAGACAGCACGACGCTGTAGTTGCTACTGGTTCCAACCGACCAGCCTCGACTGTGGAACAATCGTCCGCACTCACACAGTTCATCGAGTTGTTTCTCAAATCCGATCAGACCGGGGTGCAATGGTTGCGTCATTGTGTGTTGCAAAAATGCGATTTGAAATCAAAGAGCGATTCAACGCAAACCCTCGCTATAAAGAGGTCGCATCGAATTTCGGCCACAAAAACCGAACAAGACAAAAAGCGTAATATGGAGCCTCGTTGATATCAACCGGTTTGGCTATGCCATTCCAGCAGAATTCAAATACTCCCAAGAGTGTCACAACACGGATGCGGGAGGGGCATTGACTTATTGCAAATCAAATGCCGGTTCATAGGACAACCTCGCTTAATGTGCGATGTGTTTCCAGTATTCGTCAAAGCCCTTCTTTGCGAAATCGGGGCTGTTATCCGTATCATGGCATTCAAGACAGGTACCATTTTGAGACGCTTCTTCCTTGTTTAGGTGAAGGGCCGCGTAGATCTTTTTGATTTCTTCGTCCGTTGCATCAATGTCGCCATTTTCGACGTCAACATGACGTTTGGCCGGGCCATGACAGTTTTCGCACCCATTTCCATGCAGATGTTTATCAGCGTTCAAATCGTAGTAGCCGGTTTTGTATGGATAATGTTTTTGCGGATTCCATCCGGTAACGTGACAACTCAAGCATTCAGGGTCAAAGTTGCGTTTGATCTCGGCTCGGGGGTTATCGATAGGATCTGTTAAATCCAAAGTTGCTCTGGCGTGGGGGCCGCCCTGTCCATCAATTCCATTTTTCCAAATATCGTATTCCTCCTCATGACAATCCTGGCATGACTCCGTGCCAGCAAATTCATTGCCACTAGGATGAGCTCGAGGGGTGATGTCAGGAAACGATTCGGGGCGTTGGTAAAGTTGTTTCAATTGTTCCTGATAGGTAACGAAAATTCGTTTGGCATCCACGTTGTCGTCGAAACGAGCGTCCAATGGAATTCGCTCGTACTTCATTTCCAATTTGCCGTTTTTCCAGTAGCAGCCGATCAGCCCAACAAACATACCTTTCGCACCAACTTCGATTAGTTGTGTTTCGCGGCTACCAGCTTGAAATTTTTCAGGTAACAACGTTGGTTCGCCGGGACTATCTCCCGTTATCACCAAATCGAAGACAGGAACCGCTTTCGCCAGCTCCAAAGATTCCGTTTTGCTCGCTTGCGCGATCAGGATTGTCAGATCACATTTTTCTGTTTGAATTGCTTGCCCTGCTTGCCGAAGGGACTCGAGGGCGGGCTTGATCACAATTTCATCTGACTTCACATTTGCAGCGTATTCATCGCCTAAAATCGAGGTGATTCCAATTCTCTTGCCGTTCCGTTCGATGATTCGAAATTGGTTGGAAAGCGATTCATCGAGGACGGTGACGTTTGCGCACGTGAATGGATTGATTGCGCCAACGCTATCGATCAAGGGTTGAGCCAAGTCGGTGCCCGAAATGTTGAGTTCCGATGGACCAAACCCGATTGCCTCATAATTCATAACACGGCAATACGTCTGGTAACTTGCTTGAAGTTTCCGTGTAGCTTGTACGCCCGATCGGTCCAATTGGTCGCCGGCATCGATTGAAACGGGATTCCAACCACGATTGATGAATAGGCGCTGACAATCGGCTTTTCGCATCAAGCCGCCTTTTTGATTTTCCAACCCAGTGCATCCACAGGGTTCGATGTACCCGCGTTGATCACCAGTTACGAACAGGGCAACTTCTGGAGCTTCCCAATCGGCAGCGATATTCAGGCGCGCCTGGGCATTCAATTTCTTTGTGTCGTCAGTTTGTTCCTGTCGGAACCAGCCCTCGTATCGGCCTTTCTTCCTCAGTTCCGAGTTCGAGTCACTGATCAGCCAGCCGAGGCAGACAAAAAAGGTCATCGAGCAAGCAAAAAGGGTTGTTTTAAATGTAAAAAACATGGATGCGCCTGATACGTTTAAACTGTCTGGATTCTCACGTTCTTGCGGTAAAACGCAAACTCCGCCGATTGACTGGAGCTGACTTCGCACGCGGGGAACGTCGAGGCAAAAGAGGTTTGAATTCCCAAAGCCCTGTTCCGAATCGTTAGTCTAGGCGATTCGCGACATTCGTTGGAATACCAGTTGGTAGCAACGCCGGATTTCCAAAGGCAAAATGAAACACCGGAGCGAATCGGCGAAGAGATTCAATTTGTGCTTTCGGGAGGTTTCCAATTGCACGGTATTTCAATCGTCCCGAAATCACTCAATTGAGTCTTGATGACGATAATTTGGTTCTCTTTGAGTCCGACTTGATCGTCCGGTAATTTTGCCACAATTTTGACGCCTGAAATCATCCCGGCAGCAGTCGTCCGTGTTTCATTCGATACCGGTAAGATTTCAAAATCCAAGTCTGTATCGCCAATCGACACACCATCGACAACAATTGAATTTTCCAAAAAGCTAGTGAGCTCCAGTTCAATTGAAGAAGAAGTTTCGTCCAGTTCGACAATATCGGGAAACCAGGCAATTGCAGGGATTACATCGGCGCTAATCACGTAAGTTATTTTTGTACGGGGCGTATTGGTTGCTAGTGTAAACGACCTCTGAGATTGCCTGTCGAAAACCTGGGGCGGAGCTTGAATGAAAACTCTTTGATCTCCGAAGGCAACGACAAGTCGTTTGTTCGTCGAGGATTCGATAAAATTTCGGCAATTTGCTGTCAATCCAGACTTCACCGTCAGCGTTTCCAACGTTTTCAATCGAAGGTTTTCTCGATCGATTTCCCAGATCGTAGGATTCCAAGTTTGGAAGTAACTTTCAAGGAAGAGTCCACATCCGCGCCAACGGGTATCAGGTCGCTAGCCGTTTCTGATTTGCCAGTGTTCGGCCAGTCATGTTCGGGAAGTGCTCATCGTTGTAGTTGTGATTTAACATGTAGAAACCATAGGCAGATCCGATGCCCAGGATCAGAGCTAAGACAATTGTGATGGTGTCTTCATTATCTAACTGTTGATTTGGTTTAGTGATGCTCAACGATTTTTTTACGTAATTGATCGCGGGCTTGGTTCATAAAGTCAATCACGTCAGGACGTCGATAGTCCTGATAGGTCCAGCGTGAAAACTGCCAGCCGGTTCGTAAATAGACAAAGTGACCTCCTTCAAATGCAACCATCTCTCAAGTATACCCGATGATCGCGGTCTTTCGTCGTCGCCAGGACGAGTTTGCTTCGGTCACATAACCAGGATCGATTATTATGGGGCGTTCGTTCTCACTAGTTTTGAGTTCGCGATCACTTCTTCCAATTGATTGGTCTTCAGTTTCCAATCGGCCAATTCTGCCGGATCAAACAGCGGGTCAAACAAAAACAGTTGCTTGAACAGCGGCGAGCCCATCGATTGCGAATAGAAGTCGGTCTCCGCAAATTCAAAAACTGGACTTTGGATTAACACCGAACCCGCATCATGGACCAACTGGTCGATTCCCCATCGAATGGCTTCGGGGTCCGAAGAGAAAATTGCCGTGAAAAATAGTGTTGGAAAATGGGCCCGCGTGGCTCCCATCTAATAGGCCTTTGCGAAAATTGCACGGGTTGTTGTTTTTTGCCCGGTAAACAAGCAAGTGCCGTCTAGTGGTTCATCGGCGAGCGGAATGCAGCGTACTGTTACCTTCAGGTCCTTCAAAACACCTTCGATTTCCGGCATGTCAACAAAATGACAGTGAGCAAAGCCGCCGTGAATTTCGTTTTCCTGGTTTGCCGTGAAGAACTCTTTGAATTCATCCAAGTTATCGATGACGCGGGTATGTTCCTCGCGAAACGCCGCTGCCCGATCGAACATCCCTTGCTGCATTTCGTCAAAAATCATTGACAGGTTTGCAATGAACTCTGCCCTTGGCATGCCAAACGATTTTTCCTGATCCCGTCGCCCTACGAACAACGAGTCATTGGAAATGTCGCGGGGGCCGACCTCGATTCGAATCGGTACACCTTTCTTGACGTGCTGCCATTTCTTTTCACCGCCACGCAATTCGCGATCGTCGAGGATGACCTCGATATCGCGGTCTCGGTAGCGCATGGACTCCAGTTCTTTTTTGAGGTTTTGCGCGTAGTCCAGCACCGACGA
Organism: Pirellulaceae bacterium; assembly: GCA_041399045.1. GTDB lineage: Bacteria > Planctomycetota > Planctomycetia > Pirellulales > Pirellulaceae > BJ22. The sequence continues at coordinate 38,602 of JAWKTO010000010.1, forward strand.
TTTCTCTTCGTCATTTCGATAGATTGGCAAAATCGAGATTTGTTTCGTCGCAATCCGAGGCGGAAGCACTAGCCCATCGTCGTCGCTGTGAGCCATGATTAACGCACCGATCATTCGGGTCGACATGCCCCATGAAGTTGTGTGAGCGTAGGATTCGCCGCCATTTTGATCCTGAAATTTGATCTCTTGAGCGCGCGAAAAGTTTTGCCCCAGGTAGTGTGAGGTTCCTGCCTGCAGGGCCTTTCGATCCTGCATCATCGCTTCGATCGTAAGCGTTGAGTCGGCGCCTGGAAATCGTTCTCCGATGGACTTCTCACCACGAATCACGGGAATCGCCATATGTTGTTCTGCAAACGTCGCATAAATGTCGAGCATCTGTCGCGTTTCTTCCCAGGCTTCTTCCTTCGTCGCATGAACCGTGTGCCCTTCCTGCCACAGGAATTCAGCTGTTCGCAGGAAGATTCGCGGGCATTTCCCAGCGAACCACATTGGCCCACTGATTGATTTTCAGCGGCAGGTCGCGATACGACTGAACCCACTTGGCAAACATCGCACCGATGATGGTCTCGCTGGTCGGACGAACGATGAGTGGTTCCTCCAGCGGACTGGCAGGCTGCAATTTGCCGTCTGGGCCTTGCTCCAGTCGCGAATGTGTGACGACAGCGCATTCTTTTGCAAATCCCTCGACATGTTCGGCTTCTTTTTCCAAGAAGCTCTTGGGAATGAAGAGTGGGAAATAAGCGTTTTCGTGACCCGTGTCCTTGAACATTCGGTCCAATGCACGTTGCGTGTTTTCCCAAAGGCCCCAGCCCCACGGTTTAATAACCATGCAACCTCGAACGGGTGAGATTTCGGCCAAATCCGCAGCTTTGATGATTTGTTGATACCACTCAGGGTAATTCTCGGCCCGCGTTGGCGAAATGGCGGTTTTCGTCTTGGAATTCATTGAGAAATCGCGTTTTCAAATGGATGAAATCAATAACGACGTAGTTTACGGTTTTTTGAACAAAACGACTAGTGAAAACGGAATTGGCGAAAATTCGGATGCGTTGAAAGGTTGCTCCTTGCATTCAGGCATTTCCACTCGCATATTGGAATACCCCTGATTAATCTTTGTTACTGGCTTCCTGGCATGTCCAAAACACCAAGGTATTGAAATGCTGATTCGACCTCGATGGTATCAACCGGTTTTTACAGCTGCTTTACTGACACTGAGTTTTTCGCTATGCGCTCGAGTTCAGGCTCAGGATATTCCCGTCGATATGGACGGGCGCTACAACGCGATCGCGTGGGTTCAGAATGCGGCGGAATATCAAGTGCTCACTCGGCAGACCTACCGAATGGCTCTCACTCAGTTGAACGCCGGCCTTATGGATCGACAATGGACGGCTGACGAGGTACAGCTGATGAACGGAAACTATCAAGACAAGTCGCCGGCCATCATCCTGGACCTGGATGAAACGGTTTTGGATAACTCCGCTTACAACGCGCGCAACGTCATCGATTGCAAGCCCTACGACCTTGAAACATGGAACGCGTGGTGCCATGAACAAAAAGCAGTAGCCATTCCTGGCGCCATCGAATTCATCGAAGCGGCAAGACGCATGGGCGTCGAAGTCTTCTTCGTTACGAATCGCCGAGACGAAGTGAAAGAGTCAACGATTGGCAATCTCAAGAAGCTCGGCGTTGACGCAAGCGATTCCAATGTTTTGACTCGAAATGATGATGAAGGGCGAGGTGGTGACAAAGTTTCACGAAGGTCAACCATTGCCGAGCAGCATCGCATCGTCCTGCTTATCGGTGACAACCTCAGTGATATCTGCTCCGAGGTTGAAATATCGGACAACGATTTGAGAAATGAAACTGCGAATCGAAAGGCCGATTACCTGGGTTCACGCTGGATCCTATTGCCCAACCCCGTCTATGGTAGCTGGGAACGTTCGATGCATCCTGGCGCCGACGGCCTTCGCCTTGATCGGGAGGCCGTATCGGTAGACGGCAAGTAGTTCTCCGGAATTCCAAGTGTTTATTGATGTGCATAAGCCAAGATTGCTTTCGCACGAATCTCGTAGTGGACGAGGCCACGAGTCCGGTATTACTGCTGATGGTGGAAAGTAAACGGAAAACAGGTATCAAACGTGAGCATTGAGCAAGCGAATGTTATTGACCTGATTGGTACTGACCGAGCTGATGGGCATGTAACGTTGACGATTATCGATCACTTGCCATGGCTTTCCGACAATGAGCACCTTTTGCTATTGCAAACGAAATTGAACGGCTACCTTGATTTTATTGAATCCGGCCAGATCTACGATGACTATCCGAACGCGATTGATCGTGACTTCGAGATTTCAATCGTCTGTATGCATAAACCTGAAGGGGATGCTATTCGTTTTTTGGAGTTGGCTGGAGAGACAATCCGTAATGCTGGCTACCGTTTTTCCGTTCAACATAGGCCGTTGTGAGCCAAATGGGACTCGTAGCCTCGTCCACTACCGAAAGGCAAAACAACGGTTCAGGAATTCCCCAAGGCGTCCTCAAGCCCCTGTCGGCAGTTCAGCAGTCGACTGTATTTATCAAATTGCAATACTAGTTCGGCGACCTCAGCAGCAATGGGCGCAAAGGTCGTTGCGTTTCCAGTCTTATGCTCTGCCAAAAAGTCTTCCCATGATTGTTGGTTGCGATTGAGGCATTGGTACCGGTATTTTGCCGTTAGCGCGGCACCCCACGCAGAGCCCTCCGACGCACTTTCCAGAATCGAAACCGGCGTATTGAAAACGTTGGCTAAAATTTGCCCCAGCTCAGGAGTTCGCGTTAATCCTCCCGTCAAAATGATCTCCGACAACGGGAAACCTTGATCCGCCAGAACTTGTGAGCCTTTCTTGAGGTTGAACATCGTCGACAACAACGCGGCCTTGGCGACGTTTCCGACATTCGCATTCGAGCTGTTTAAACCGACCAGCAGTGCCGTCCCGCCTTGTGAAACGCCCAGTCCGGGTTCGTCATCAGCAAACGGCAGCGCCATCACGCCGCCACAATCATTTGACGCCTGCAGTAGTTTCGGCATCGCCTTTTCAAACACTGTCCCGGTTGGTGCATCGTCGATCGTTTCAAACATTTCGACGATCGTGTTCATGTAAGTTGTGCCGTTGCGAAGCCAGACCATATTGATCGGTTTGCCGTCGGCCGCGCAGAAGTGGTCGACCGCCTGTGAGACTCCAGAGAATGCCTTGTCGCCGACAGAGTTAGCACAAACGGACGTTCCAAAACTCATCGAAACTTGTCCCGCTGAACCAATGAGTGAACCAGCAAGTGCAGCAGGTTGATCGCCTTCGGCCGGTGCCACGGGAATTCCTGGCGGCAGGCCCATCAACTCCGCGCCTCTCGCGTTTAATTGACCAGCTGCATCACCGGCCAAACGAGGTGCTGGGAGGATGGCTCCTAGCGAGGGAATCGACCCCGATTCGTTAGAAGCTAATCGATCGAATCGATTGAGCAATTCCTTTTTGAATCCTTTTGACTCCTGATCAATTGGAAACATGCCGGCCGAATCACCGATTCCAAGATTCCATTGGCCGGTCAGGTGAAATGCCAGCCAGCCGCCAGGGGTTGTCATGTGAGCGACTTGCTTTGCAATTTCTGGCAAGTTGCGAATGGTCCAAAGCCAACGCGCCGTCGTGATGCGTTTCGGCATTTTGACTCCGAACAGGTCCGTTAACTCGTCCCCTTCCGCTTCGTTTCGAGCATCGCACCAAAGGCGAACTGGTTTCAAGACATTCCCATCAGCATCGGCCAGAACTTCGCCATGCATTTGGCCTGAAATTCCTATTGCGAGAACTTCCGGGGTCCGGTCCTGTTTGGACATTTTGTTTCGCAGGTCATCCATTGCCGCTCGCAATGCGGCAGCCCAATCGTCGGGCGATTGCTCATAACATCCGTCAGCCAATCCAGGCAACATTTCGTAATGTCCGTCACCGGTGGCAACTACTTTCATTTCCTCATCGCAGAAGACTATGGACAGACCCTGTGTGCCAACATCGATTCCCAAATAGCCAACTTGATTTTTCATGTTCTTCGCTGTGCAAAAATTTAATAGTTCAGGAAACCGAGATGTAGTTCTGCATGTCGCAAATTGAGTTGGATACGATCCTCGTGACTCATCGGACCAAATGCCGGGCTGTCATGGGTTGACAGTTCACCGGCTTGCAATCGTTCAAATGATTTTCGGATCCGCTTCAGCCCTTCGTCCATTGAAACATCATCCTTCCCAACGGTACCCCCCGGAACCTTGGGGATTTTGACGCCGCGCATCATGCCCTTCTTGATCATGCGGCGTCCCATCATGCGCATCAACCAACGTAAAAAAAATGGTGGTGCGCCGATCGGATAGCCGTTCCAGCCATAGTCGACCCAATTGGAGATGTGCGCCAGGATTTGACCCGAGGACCAGTTTCCTTCTGTTTTAAGATTCCCGGAATTCTCTGCCGCTTCAATCCTGTCCAATTCGTTTAACAACTCCTGGATCGATTGGAAACGTAGACTTCGAAAATTTGAGACCTTCGCGGAATCTTTGACTTCAGCCATGTTGGGCTACCTCTAAATGCAAGAAAAACGATTTCGCTAGCAGTTCCAGTCTATAAAAACGAGTGGACTCTGAAAATCGGCGACAGTTGTTTATGTTTCATCAACGACTTCGACGAACATTGATGCCAGCGGCCAGACGCTTTCTGGAGAGTAAGGTCCTACGAACGAAATGTAGATATCACGATGAGAAGAATCGGAATTTTGACAGCAGGCGGAGATACTCCTGCACTCAATGCGACATTGTTCGGGGCGGTGACACAAGCGAGTCAAAACGACATTGAAGTTGTTGGACTGCTGAACGGATTCGACTCGCTGTATCACCCGCGTGCGCCTCACGTCGTCCTGAATCCATTGTTTTGTGCAATTCCGGAATTGGATCCCAACTATGGTGGCAGCATTCTCGGGTCCAGCCGACGATATGTTGACTCTAGCGATCGCCAAGGCATGAAGCAGATTCAGGAAAATCTGACCAAGCTAAAGTTGGATGGTTTGGTTTGCATTGGCGGCGATGGAACGCTCAATGCCTTGCAGCCCCTATGCGATATTCTGCCCACGTCACTTGCACCGAAAACCATCGACAACGATCTGGGGATGAATTACCCCAACGAGCCGGATAAATACGTTCGCGAATCGACGGGGCCGGGCGAAGACGATTACAGCTACCGCATCATCGATACGTTTGTTGAGGAACGAGCCACCGAGTTTCAACTTGATCGCATGATCAACTATGCGACGCCGGGATACGCCACGGCTGTATTCGTTTCCGTCGGCGGTATTCGGCGAATCCGGACCACTGCCGAAAGCCATCGTCGAATCGCCATCATTGAAGTCATGGGGCGGCATTCAGGCTTTATCGCATTGGGAAGCGCTTACGGACAACCTGACATTATTCTGGTTCCCGAGTCGCCATTGGATATTGAATTGGTTGCCGAGCGCGTCAAGCAGATTTACCGTTTGCAAAAGCATGTCGTGATTGTTTGTGGTGAAGGGATCGTTGACAAAGAAGGCGAAGTCCTTGGCGATCGACAGACAACGTTGGACCCGTCGGGCAACGTCCGTCTCAGTGGTGCAGCCGAGGCACTTCGCACGATGTTGTTGGATCACCTGGACGATAGCTTCTTCCACGGCCACGGTTATTTTGACTCTGCATCCAGTGCGATTTTTACGCGGAAGGTTGGCCACACTCAGCGCGGAGGGCGACCGATTCAGTTTGATCGCTTCTACGCCGCGCAGTTGGGGGGCAAAGCGCTGGAGATATTGCTGGACGGTGGCAACAACGAAGTATCGACGTTGAAATGGAGTGCCGATTCAGGTTTCGATGTTTCAAGTTACCCCGGAAATGGGTTTCGTGATCAATGGGGACTCATTCATGCTCGTCGCTTGCACCCGTCATTTTACGACACTGCCAAAATGAATATTTCGCCGATTGCGTGCCAGTATCTATTGCCGATTTTTACGAAGGCCATTGGTGCCGACGATGTGGAGTTTATTCGCGAAACGCGATTCGACTCCGGGAACCTTTATCGACGTTTCCATTCGGTGAATACCGATATCGAAAAACGAACGCGCTACGTTTAACGGCAGGGAGCAAGTCGGCGTCGGGCATTGAACCGAATGGCAATGCAGCCTAGAATCCGCGACTCGAACCTGTCCGTAATTCGCGTCGAAAGGAACTCCCATGTCCCGAAACTTTGCCAACCAATTGTCGGATGGTCAGTCCATCGATGAGGTTTTCATCGCTTCGGAAAAGCAGTTACGCCCCAACCGATCTGGAAATCTGTACCTCCAATTGCGGTGTTCTGACAAATCAGGGACGGTGACCTGCATGATGTGGAATGCTGAGCAGCGCCACTACGATTCGTTTGAGAACGGCGATTACGTACGAATCCAAGGCACCGCGCAACTGTACAACGGCAACATGCAGGTGATTGCGAAAAGTGTCAAGAAGTCAATTAGCGATGTTGATCCTGCGGACTTTGAAACGCGTTCATCGGCCGAGCTGGATGAGTTGTTTGCCGAGCTGGCAGGGAAATTGCGTTCGATGCGAAACTATCATCTGCGCAACTTGGCCGAGAGTTTTCTGGTCGACGATGAGTTGATGGCTTCGTTTCGTCGCGCGCCGGCGGGAGTCAAGAATCATCATGCCTACTGCGGCGGATTGTTGGAGCACGTTGTTTCGTTGATTCGCGTCGCGCAAGCAGTTGCCCCGTTTTACGCTGAGGTGGATGTTGACCTGTTAACGTGTGGTGTCTTCTTGCACGACATTGGCAAGGTTGAAGAGTTGACCTATTCACCCGACTTGGGGTACAGCGACTCAGGCCAGCTGGTGGGACATATCGTTCAAGGGGTCCGCATTCTGGATCGGAGGATTGAGACGACCGAAAAACAATCCGGCGAGCCGTTCCCGACCGACCTTGCCGATCAACTTCGTCACATGATCGTCAGCCATCACGGAGACCTGGAGTACGGCAGTCCTCGAGTGCCGATGACGTTCGAGGCGCTGGTGTTGCACCACTTGGATAACCTGGATGCGAAAGTTGGTAGTTTTCGTCAGGTGATTGCCGACGATGCCAATGCCGGCAGCCAATGGACGAGCTACAACCCCCAGTTGGGCCGCAAAGTTTACAAGCCAGCCGGCCAGTAGTACTGACTGCCAGTCTGCCGACTACGTATTACAGTCTGCCAGACTGTAAATTGACGTCGTACAGACTGCCAGTCTGTAATTAGCAAGCTGGCAGCTTGCACTACTTCTTGATCACGGGTGGAAGCTCGTTGCCTTCGGGAACGAATACCATGGAAATCGAATTCACGCAGTGACGCGTGTCTTTGTCCGTGAATCCCTCACCTAGAAACACGTGCCCCAAATGCCCGCCGCAATTGTTGCAAACGATTTCCGTTCGGCTTCCATCGGCGTCGGGAATTTGATCAACGGCCCCAGCGATTTCATCGTCAAAACTTGGCCATCCACAATGGCTTTCGAATTTGTCATCCGAACGATAGAGTCGCGCATTGCACTGGCGACAAATGTAGGTGCCCGAATCCTTGTTGTTCGTGTATTCACCTGTCCAGGCCCGTTCGGTTCCCTTGTTCAGAATGACCCATTTTTCATCTTCGGTCAGCGTGTTGTAATCATCCTTCACGACGGCTTCTCCATTGGCAATGCGATATTGAATACGTTCGACAGTCGAAGAGACTATTTTGTCAAAATCCTGATTTGTTTTAATCTGCTTGAATAGCTGGTTGGCGGCATTCTGTTGCGTTTCGATTTCTGACAGTGTTGTCAACATACGTGCCAGTGTTTTGGGAGTTAGCTTCGTTAGCTCGTCATTTGAGAACGAGAATTCATGTGAGTTCGCAAAACAGATTGCTTCTGCAGCAAGTGCTCCCAATTCTCGGTACTCTTCGTTTTCAGTTAGTTTCTGAATGTCCCGCAACATTTCGAGCGAGCGTTTCTTTTCCGAATCGAGCAACCCTTGAACGTTCGATGAATTGGGGATTCGACCGGAATTCCACGCGGGCTTGTACTCGCTACCGACAACTGGAGTCCAGTTTTCCAATTGAGACGAGATTTCTTCAAAATTCAATTCTTCACGGCACGCAGCGCGAATCAAAAGGTAACTGAATGTTTCCATACGACGTCGCAAATCGTTAACGATGCCAAGGTCAGAACCGGCGACCGGTGGCGCGGTGGCGTAATCGGTGACGGTTCATAATCCGGCCAGGACGTGGAAGCCAAATTCGTTGTAGTCCGAGTCGAGCCATGCGCTTCGGCATGTTCAAACAATTCGACGGGATTGGCTGATTCAGGGCTGATCGTTGCCTTGACCTGTTCTTTAGCAGCGGTCTCGGGTTCCTGTAAATTTGCCCAAGTTCCAGCAACAAATGCGAGGATTGCCGCTGCCGACAGCGAAAGGATCCATTTCATTCGGTGGCTCCGATTTGTTTAGCGAAAAATACGACCAGATTCATTCCCGGAGATGTCCCTTTCGGGGCCTTTATTGTACGCCCGTATCGTTTGCTGTGACAATGTTGCCAAAAAACAAATTAGGGATTGGCACAAGTGCCATCACGCAACCAAAATGGTTGGCTAACAATCGCTAACTATGAAAGCAAGTCGTGCCAAAACCCGGAAAACAGATCGTCGTCGACAAACGAACGCCAGTTCCTGCTCGGCGTTTAATCCAAGTCATCTCTAACGCCTTGAAGTGTCCCCTGCCCCGCACGGCAACAAATTCTCGCTGGAAACGTCTACGTGAATTCAAACGTCGTTCGCCGCCCTGACCAAGTCTTGAATCCCGGGGACACGGTCCACGTCATGCCGCCGGAAAAGAAACTCAAATTGGTGCAGCCCAAATTTGCGCAAACGCCGAAACATCTCAAAGTTTGGTACGAAGACAATTACATTTTGGTTGTCGACAAACCGGCAGGCTTGTTGGCGATGCCAACCCGGGATGTGACCAAGAAAACGCTGTTGGAGGCTGTTCGCAAATACCTTTCTCTGGACAAAGACGAACGTGTGTATTGTTTGCAACGCCTCGATCGCGATGTTTCGGGCGTCGTCGTGTTTGCCAAAGATGAACCAACCTACGAAAGTTTGCGGCAGCAGTTTCAGGATAACAAGCCTTCGAGAAAATACGTGGCGATTGTTGCTGGAATCATGAAAGATGATCAAGGGACTTTCAAAAGCTATTTGGCCACTGGCAAACATCTAAAACGACATTCCGTCAAAAATCCCAAACAAGGTGAGTTGGCGATAACTCATTATCGCGTCGTTCGCCGATTGAAACGTGAAACCGTTGTCGAGGTTGAATTGGAAACGGGACGTCGCAATCAAATTCGCGTTCATTTTTCCGAAGCAGGTCATCCTGTGATTGGCGAAACCCGGTATAGTCGATTGAAAGCGGCACGCGACCATTGGGATGGACGACGAATCGCTTTGCATGCCAACACATTGGGTTTTACTCATCCAGCAACCGGTGATCACGTCAATTTTTGTTCACCTTGGCCTGTTGAGTTCAAGCAGTTTGTCAAAGCCGATGGTGGAAAACCAGAAAGTAGCAAGGCCAGCGAAGCCAAATTGGACAAACCAAAATCACCAAAATCGAACTGGCAATCCAAATCGAACAAGTCCGATAATGCCAAAAACGATCGCACGAAATCACACGATGCGCGATCAAATAAACGCTCCGATCGCCGCAAGTCGCAGGATGGCAAAAACTAGTTGGCAGTGGCTGGTTCATTTCATACTCACCAATTGGTGGGGAGATTCGCGCGCTCGTTTATGCGGTTTCTAGCGACTGCTCCGAATTTTGTCGTAAACCGGTTTGCGTAAAGTGCTTCGTTTCCCCATGAAACGCACGTATTGAACACAAGTGCGGGCTAACCTTTTTACGGGCGTATCTCTTCTGAGCTCGCGATGTTTCGCCATGCGAAACGCGTGAACTGAAATGTGGAGAGACTTCCCTCGTGCCGTTGTTCCAACTCCATTATGTAGCCAGGCAACCTGTGAACGCACCAGCATTTCCCACACCCACCCGATTGGCCGAATTTGAGGCGCGCATTGCCGCACTCGAGGAACAAGTCAAAATTTCTCCCGACCCTGATACGCTCAACCTACTGGTTTTCAGCGGTGAAAGGGACCGATTGCTCGCGGCGTTTGTGATGGCCTGCAGCGCGGCTGCGTCTGGGATGAAAGTTGTCATTTTCTTTACGTTTTGGGGCACACCTGCCCTACGGAAATCGAGTCGTCAACTCGGCAAAAAGACGATTATCGAACGTGCCTTTGGATGGATGTTACCCGGCGGCGTTCGACAGACTCGTTTGTCAAACATGGACATGTTGGGAATGGGACGCTGGCTGATGGCACGAGAAATGAAAAAGAAAGGAGTCGCTGATCTGCCCACATTGATTGAATCAGCTCAGGCATTGGGGGTTGAGCTACACGTCTGCGAAATGTCGATGAATCTGATGGGGATACGCAAAGAAGAATTGATCGACTACGAGCACATGAGACTTTGCGGTGCCGCAGAGTTTATTGAACGAACCACAAAAGCGAACACAACGATGTTCATTTAGCAGCGTACACGTCTCATGAGTCCAACGTCCAATTTCGATTCTGGATCTACTCAAGCCGATTGGGATTTGATTCTCAGTCAGGCAGAGATCAGTAATTCGCCCGAGCATTTGCGTGCTGCGCTTGCCCAAATCGCGGGGCAACTGGTCGATGCCAATGAACGGAATGCAGCACTCGCTGACGCGATCGTCAACTCTGCGGAAATCATTGACGAACTAGAACAGACCAAGTTAAAACTTGCGCAGGCACAGGAGAAGGCTGAGCAGGCTGCGCGAAATACCCGGTTATTGACGGAAACCGTTTTCGAACGAACGCATGATGCCATGCTGGTCTTAAACGCGGACCTTTCGTGTATGTCGGCCAATCGACATGCATTTGAATTATTCGGACTGGAGATGAATTCTGCGTTTGAAGGTGATGTTTTCTCAAGTCTTCGAGAGAATTTTAATTCATCCGATTCCGACGATTGGGTAACAGACGTTAACGAACAATTGGAAACAACCGCCTCGGCTCGATGTGAGTTGAATCGAAAATCCGCAAAGTATAAAGCGGTTTGGCTTGAGGTCTCTTTCTCAATTTTCCATCTACGCGATGAACGCCATGTGCTGGTCATCGGCCATGAAATCTCGGAGCGAAAGGCATTTGAATTGGAGTTGCGTCGCAGTCGTGACTTCTTGACGCAAACGTTAAATGCACTGCCGGATTTGTTGTGTGTTCGTGGTGCCGACTTGAACCCAGTGTTGGCCAATAACGCGTTTAATCAAATTTCTCAAAATAACCCTAGCGGAATCGGAACCGTTTTCAACGTCGCGGAGCACAGCGACCCTATTGAGTTGGAGCGCGAGAAGAAACGTTATCTTGACGGAGATCACGACGACGATGAGCTGTTTTGTGATCACCGCGGTGTCAATCGGATTTTTTCGACGCGGCGATCGACCTTCCGAGATCCGGTTTCTGGTGATCCCTATTTCGTTTCCGCGTCACGCGACATCACCCAACAACGCAAAAATGAAGATCGGATTCGTCTGTTAGCCGGCGTGTTTGAGAACACCCGCGAAGGTGTCGTTGTCCTCGATCTGCAGGGAAGAATCTGCGAGGCCAATCCCGAATTTTCAAAATTGATTGGCATCAATGGCGAACAGTTGCTTGCCCGATCGCTAGACGAATTTACGACATGGGATCAGCAGGATTTTGCGGAATTGCTATCCGCAGCGATTGGCGGAAAGTCGTTTTTGGGACGCGTCACGCTGAATCAAAATGACCAGCTTTCAACGGAAGAGCCTTCGATCTATTGGGGCTCGTTGTGTGTTTCCCAGGATGAAACGGAGGTGCCTCGAAATTTGATCGCCATTCTTTCCGACATCACACAAATTGAACAGACACAAAAACGCCTTCATCGACAGGCGCTGCACGATAATTTGACGGGCCTGCCGAACCGACGATATTTTGTGGAAAAGATGGAGGAGTTGATTGAGAAGTCTCAGAATGATCAAAGCCGATTTGGCATTTGTTTTCTGGATCTTGATGACTTCAAAATCGTCAATGACACGTTGGGGCATGAAGCGGGCGATCAACTATTGATTTCGGTGACCGATCGACTCAAGCAGTGCGTCTTCCGGGATTGTTTTCTTTCGCGATTCGGCGGAGACGAATTTGCGTTATTGATACCCGACTCCATACATCGAGGACGCGCTGAAGTATTAACGAACGAAATTGTCGCCGCTCTGAACGAGCCATTTGTAATTGGCGAGCAACAGGTGTTTATTGGCGTCAGCATTGGAACTACCTGGTTTCCCGAGGACGCTGTGGGAGCCGACCAGTTGCTGCGGCATGCAGACCTGGCGATGTACCATGCCAAGGATGAAGGCAAGAACACGGTTAGAGCGTTTTCACCCGAATTGTCAGCGCGAATTGAAGTACGACAGTCGATGTTGAATCGTTTGCGCAAGGCAATCGAAGATGAACAGTTGTTTCTGGCGTATCAAGCAAAACTTTCATTGGATTCCAATCGTGTCGACGGTTGCGAGGCACTCGTTCGTTGGCAAGATGATGGGAAAATGATTTCTCCCGGTGACTTTATCGATGTGGCCGAACGTTCCGGTTTGATACTTCCGTTGGGCGATCAGGTCTTGTCGATGGCCATGGGACAGGCTCGCACGTGGCGTGACAATGGAACGTTTAGCGGGACCATTGCTGTCAACCTTTCCCCGCGGCAATTGGCCGACCCCGAGTTCATGGCACGTTTCGAATCGCTGTTGAAACAGCACCGATGCCAACCGGAATGGTTGGAATTGGAGATTACGGAAAACGCCATGATGGAAGATCTGGGCAGTTCACTCCGTTTGATGGAACAACTGAACGCGTTAGGGACTCGAATCGCGATTGACGACTTTCGGCACGGGTTACTCGTCGCTCAACTACCTGAAAACGTTCCCGGTTTCGACATTGAAAATCGATCTCAGCTTCATTCGCGATATTCCGGCTGACCAACGAGCGATTGCGGTCGTCAAAACGGTTTTGTCGTTGGGGCACGGTTTGGGAATCGGAGTTGTGGCCGAAGGTGTCGAAACGGCGGAACAGTTCGATTTCTTGCGCAACTCGGGATGCGATCAGATTCAAGGCTATTACGTCAACCGCCCGGTCCGCAAGGAAGAATTCAGCGATTGGGTACGAGACTGGAACCGACGCTCATGTTAGTGCGTTGACGAGTTAACTAAAAAGTCATCGTGCAGCCACTGGCGGCAATTTCCAAAATTGTGGCCATTCCGGCAATCCCCGCGGCATCAAGTTTTTCGACCGTGGGCGGTGCATCAGGATCGCCAATTCCGCAGGTGCGATGGCAAGTTGAACAGAGCAAGATTCTGCCGTCCCCTTCAATAAACTGCTGGATCAACTCAGCCAACGGAGAGAATCCGGGGACAATCACCTGACGGGCACTGCCACGATAACCCCAAACCGCACCATCGCTTGTAAGAAAGACGGTAGCTGGGTGCCCCATCGCCAATGCGGACAACGCCATGGAAAAAGCAATCGTCGCTTTGCGACCGTTATCGGATTTACCTTCAGTCAGGATGATCAGAAATTCTTTAGACTCGTCTGACACGTGAGAGGTACTCGATTAGTCTTTCTAAAATATTTGAAACTGAACGACGTCTATGAAATCTTGATTCTCGCCACTTGGACAGCTCCGGCCTCAAACGATTCAATTGAATTCTTGGTTCGTCGAGACCAGGCTTCTAGATCGGTTTTAAACGCGAGGTCGGTGGCTTTTACTTCAAGCGTTTGGCCCGAGTCCATTTGTCGAACCGCCTTGGTGATTTCAACAATAGGCATGGGGCAACTCATGCCTTCGCAATTAAGTTCACGATCAACCATGTGCGCAGCCTGAACAGTTTTCCGAAAACGAAACGATCGGACTATGCATCGGCAAAATATCTGTCAGAAATTCGTTCATGAAGTAGACAGCCCAAATTCCGTAAGAACGCAAACGACCGCTACATTCCGTTGAACTCGCAAACGAACTCTATTTGCAGTTTTTGGATGTCTTCGACGGCTTTTTTCGAATTGCCAACCAAACGCTCTTGGCGTGATCTTTCGAAACTCTGCCCAACGTGCATTTTCGAACGTCCAAGTGCACTGGGTTCCGTTCCACATCAACCGCCAAGACAAATGGCAAGCAAATCGATCGAATCTTGACCGGGATGGGATCGTCTCCAATCAACTCCATGTTGACAATCAATCGACGGTCGCCAGAGAAATTCTCCAGCCCACACCAGAAGAAGCTTGGGATCTGGTGGATCGAGGTCAAGATCGAAACGAAGTCTCCGACCTGCAGATCTTCAGCCGCGGTGACCTTTGTCAATTGGATGGATGAACGAGACATGGCTGCAGATAATCACGGCAAATGGACACGAACTGAATAGACAAAACGTCGCTCCTGAAATACGTAGTCACATACGGCATGACTTCGAATTTCCTATCGGTCGTTGACTGCAAATTCGTAGCGCAGGTTCACGCTAAAGAGCTGGCACAGAAAATAGTCAATGAGCCACGGACTTGATGCCAAATACCAAGGGAGCAAGGTGCATTGCCATCAGCGTGACCAGCATGATTGCGATCAGGTTGAGCCAAAAACCACATTGAGCCATCTGGCGAATGGAGATGTGGCCACTTCCGTAGACAATTGCATTAGGAGGTGTCGCGACGGGCAGCATGAACGCACAACTTGCTGACACGCCTGCCGCAATCGCCAGGATTGCCGGGTGGATGCCGATTACCGTTGCCAATGCGACAAGTACAGGAAGCAATGAAGCGGTCGTTGCGGTATTGGATGTCAGTTCGGTCATGAAGACGACGACGGTGGTTACGGCCAATACAATTAGCCACGGTGGGCTGCCTTGCAGAAATGCCAGTTGGCTTCCCAGATATTCGGTGACACCGTTTGCTTGAACTGCTGAAGCCAAACTCAATCCCCCGCCAAATAGGATCAAAATGTTCCAAGGCACATGCTTGGCAATGTCCCAGCTCATTACAAATTGTGGCGAGCCCATGTGATCTCTCCCGGCAGGGATCAGGAACAAAGCCAGACTGGTGATCATGACGATTCCGGCATCGCTCAATCCTGTATTGGGAATGGTTGAGTGGAACATCCACGCAATGACCGTGATGACAAACATTATCAACGTTACGAGTTCTCCACGTTTTACGGGGCCCAGATCGGCACCACGTTTTGCGATGACCGCTTGAGAATCCGAAGAGATTTCTTTTGGAATTCGGAACAGGACTTGAGTCATGAGAAGCCAGGTGCCCCCGAGCAACAACACGGCGAATGGCACTCCGAACTTCATCCAGTCGACAAACGTGACGTCCATCGCAAAACCGCTTTCCAGTTTTTTCAACTGACTGATCAATATCGCATTGGGCGCAGTCCCAATGATCGTTGAAATTCCCCCGATGCTCGATGAATAGGCAATGGAAATGAGCAGGCAAGTCGAAAATGGAGTTGACCGTGAATCGCCATCTTCGCTTACTGGTTCCCCACTCCGCTCCAGCATGCTGATGACACTCAGGGCGATGGGTAGCATCATTGCCACCGTTGCGACGTTTGAAACGAAAGCGCTGAAGACGGCCGTAATGATCATGAAACCGCCGATGATCCACGAGGGACGCGTGCCGACTTGTTTCAAAACGTACAACGCAATTCGTTTACCCAAGCCCCAGTGCTGCATCGATAACGCCAGCAGGAACCCGCCTAGAAACAAAAACACGATCTTGTCGGCATATGGCTTGGTTGCCGCTTCAATAGTGCTAATGCCGACAACGGGGAAAACGGCCACCGGAAGCAGGGCGGTAATGGTCAAGTCCGTCGCTTCGGTTAACCACCAGACACTCATCCAGATCATCATCGCCAACGTTGCTCTGCCAGCAGTGTCAAGTTGCAAAGCTTCGCCGGCAGCGGATTCGTAATCCGTTGGAAACCAAAAATATCCCAAAAGTGCCAGCGAAGGTCCTGCGATAAGGCCAAGCAGCCGAAGCCAGCGCAGCGGAGAGGGCGATGTTGAAGGTGTCTCGGGTGCTCGTTTTTCGTCTGCTGACATCGAATCCAGGTTACGACGTTCGGTTAACGGTCACATTGAAGGCGAATGGCAACCCGATGCGCCAATCCATAACAGCAAATTTTCGCATATTTAAAATGTTCTGTCTTCCCCGCAGGCGATGGAACCGAGTGCTCGAACCCGAATTGAAAACGGTCATCGAGTCATGAACCAAATATCGAAACAAGCCATGTCGATTCTGCTCATTGCAGAGAATAGATTGCAGGAGTACGATTGTTTTCAGCCCTTTGGTGGCCAATTGGATAACCGGAACCATGTGTTGAGAGTCTTTGATGCAAAAAACGCAAATTCTGTCGGCTCGCGCCGGCGAAATTACTCCCGAGATGGAATACGTTGCAAAACGCGAGCAGATTGACGTGCAGCTGGTTTGTGACGAGGTTGCTGCGGGACGTATGGTCATTCCTGCGAACAAGGTGCACTTGCAAAAACGCTTGGAGCCAATGGCCATCGGCATAGCCGCCAAATGCAAAATCAATGCCAACATTGGCAACTCGGCTGTCACCAGCAATGTCGATGAAGAATTGCAAAAGCTGCATACGGCCGTCCATTACGGTTCCGATACGGTGATGGACCTTTCCACCGGCAAAGACATCGACAACATCCGCGCCGCGATTATTGATGCGTCGCCAGTTCCGATTGGTACCGTTCCCATTTATCAGATGTTGGAGGAGTTGGGCGGAAACATCGAAGATATGCGCGCCCAACATTTTCTGGACATGGTCGAGCATCAGGCCAAGCAGGGTGTCGACTATATGACGATTCACTGCGGCGTCATGTTGGAGCATTTGCATCTGGCCGCGAATCGCGTGACAGGAATCGTATCACGTGGTGGATCGTTGATCGCCAAATGGATGATGGTGCATCGAAAACAAAATCCGTTGTATGAAGCGTTCGATGATCTATGTGACATCATGCGTGAATACGATGTCACTTGGAGCCTCGGTGACGGCCTTCGCCCTGGCAGCATTGCCGACGCAAGCGATGAAGCTCAGTTCGCTGAACTGGATGTGTTGGGGAAACTTACTGCGCGTGGCCAAGCGAATGGGACGCAAGTCATGGTTGAGGGGCCTGGGCATATTCCCATGCACCAGATTGAGATGAACATCAGGCGTCAGCAGGAGGTCTGCAACGGAGCACCGTTCTATGTCCTGGGGCCGTTGGTGACCGACATCGCTCCGGGTTACGATCACATCACCAGTGGCATCGGTGCTGCGATGGCAGGTTGGTATGGCGCCGCGATGTTGTGTTACGTCACACCCAAAGAACACTTGGGGCTGCCCAACGAAGATGATGTTCGCCAAGGAGTGATCGCGTACAAAATCGCTGCACACTCTGCGGATGTCGCGCGAGGTCGACCAGGTGCACAGGATCGCGATGATGCGCTTTCCAAAGCCCGTTTTGAGTTTGATTGGAAGGAGCAATTCCGACTGTCGCTGGACCCGGAAACTGCTCAGCGTTATCACGACGAGACGCTTCCTCAAGAAACGTTTAAGAGCGCACATTTCTGCAGCATGTGCGGTCCTAAATACTGTTCCATGCGGATCACCGAGGACATTCGAAAACTGGCGGCGAACAGCGAGCCGTTGGTTTCGTTGCAATCCGACAACGAGTGATTGGATTGCAATCGCTTCAACGAGCAGCTGTGCGCGATGAATCAGGCAATGCTATTTCACCCAATTCAATAAAAAACGCCCGGCACATTTTTGCCGGGCGTTTTCGTTTCAACAGCCATAAGAATCAAGGTTATTCGATTTCAGTAAACTCGCTGGTCGTTTTCTGAGTGAGTTCTTGCTCTACGGCACCGCCTGCCATTGAAATGACTGCGAATTGTTCAAGCGTTGATTTTACTAGCCGCCCCTCATTGCCGTCGAAGAAAAATCGGCCTAATGTGTCTTCATCGCTGATCTCAACAGGCATCCCCTGAACGCCATCAGGGAAATCCATTTTGACATCAGCATCGATGACATGAAGTGGTTTGCCATCGACATCGGCAACGCCGCGATAGGTATACTCAGTCACGGTATGTACCTTGGCACCGCCCATGTCCATTTCTTGCTCTTCGGTCCACGAGTGACCAACGTCTAATTTTTCTGAAGGAAATTCCATCGACGATTTGGTGACCATTTCTTCCAACGCTGCTGCATTCATCATGCCCGGTACCGGTTGGCCTCCTTGGTCAGGGAATGCATTCTCATCAATCTGGACATCAGAGACTTTTCCGGACGTTGACATCGAATAGGGGATGTCCATGCCGATAATGGGACGCAACATCGACGCTATCGGGTCGGACTGACCACCATCATCGTCTTTCGAATCAAATCCCATTGCCATCATCGGAGAGTCGACATCAATTTTCATTCGATCAATGGTTGTCGTGATTTTGGCCGATCCGTCTTCGTTGACTTCGTTCACGGCCAGGGTCATTTCGTTGATCGCGATGTTGGTCATGTTCATTTTTTGCCCTTGGGCACTCATTTGCATGTCAACATTTTGATCAATGACAATCTTGTATTTTTTTCCCGCTGTGAATTTCCATTTGAGCACCCCGTCACCGTCGCGAGGTTCACGAACCTCAAGGTCTTGCGCCACAAGCGGCATTACGAAGCAGCAGATTGCCAAGGCCAAAACGGCCTGACACATGTATTTCAATTTCATAGGTTCCTCTTTCAATTCAAGTGACTAACAAAAGTTGATCATTATTGTACGGTTTCAGTTTATTTTTGGGGGCATGCGGAGTAAAAATTCTCTTCGGAACAATTGCGACAAAAGGATTGGCAGTATTACTTAATCGTTCTCGCGAATGTCGGCGAGCGGGTAATCGGTAATGAGAAGGTTGTTTGATGACCGCGACTTTTCGATCTCACGCAACCTTACCCAGCCACGTGAAAAAAGGTTTTCTCTTTTCTTGCGGATTTCGGGAGAAAGCAGCCGTTTGTCAAATTCGCCTTCGGCGAAAACCGGCTCAAAATGGTCATCGATAATGAATTGAGACAGGCTCGGTACGCAGCGTAGATGTCGATCTGGTGTCGTATGCAGCAGTTCGGCAGCAACCATTCCGACGACATACCGCAGATACAATTCACTATCGGTGAGCCTGCTGACTTCTTCGCCGCAGATACTGCAAAGGTACCCTTCATCACATTTGGCCATGGCGAGAATTACTTGTTGGTTTCCGTTTTCAAATTCCCAAAACGTCGGCCATCGTGTAGCAACCTGCTGGTTTTCCAGAAAGAAAGATTGCAGCAGCGTAGGCCCCAAGTGCGTAACAGTCTCGGCTACTGGCCGCGACGCGCAGCTCCAGCAATTCGCCCAACATTCCAAAAATGATCGTGTGTTGTCCCGGGTCGTCGCCGACTCGAACGGCATGATAGCCGATTTGAGTTGGCGGTCGTTGACCCGTGTCACCGTGGCGACCGTGCTGATGTTGGGTTTGTCCCATTGCATTGGAAATCACTTCACCAAAACGAAGGGCCGTTCCACTGGGCGCATCGGCCTTGAAGCGATGATGGCGTTCGATGATCTCGACGTCCACGGCATTGGATTGTGACGACAATGCTCTGGAAGCCACCTCGGCCAGTTTCATCGTCAGATTGACGGCCAGACTCATGTTGGGCGAAAGGCAAACTGGAATGGTCTTTCCGGCGTCACGAACCTGTTGTTGCAGCTCAGGACTTAGGCCTGTGGATGCAACTACTAGCGCCACACCCGATTCGCGACAGTGATCCAACGCGGCCTTGGCACCAACAGCCGACGAAAAATCGATTACGGCCTGCGGGTTACCAACAATGTTGCTGGTTACGGGCAGGCCGATTTTGCCGACACCTGCGATCTCACCGGCGTCATGGCCCAGATGTTCGGACTTTGCCGATACGGTGGCCGACACCAATTCGACCCGTGGATCTTCATGGCCAAGGGCGATTAGTCGTTTCCCCATCCGGCCTGTTGCACCGTTGATTCCGACACGAACCATGGTTGTAGCTCACTGTTTTATTTGATTCTGAAAACATGTTTTTCGCGTTTGGTGTCATAAAACGCAAGTGGGGCAAAACCAAGGTCGGACGTGCTGCACATGCCGTGAACATTGTCATGCAAAGAATTCCCCGTTGGATTGTGTCGCGGTTGCTGAGTGCCTTTGGATGGGTGGTGACGTCGGGTGGGCGTTGAGCGTAGGGTGGGCCCAGGAGGAACGACGCCGACCCACCTAAGTGTTTCGAAACGATCTTCGATCGCTTTAGCTTTCAGTTGGTGGGTCTGCGTGCCATGACCCACCCTACTAATCGACCTCGCTTTATTTGTTGGGTTTTGCGATACTGAGTTGATTGCAATTTTCAAGGGCATGGAGGCTCAATGATGGCTGTTTCAACTCCGAATCAATATCCCGTATCACTAACCGAGGATCAACGTTCGCGGCTTGATGAGATTTGTCGCAATGGTCATTCAGCGGCGAAAAAGATTCGTCATGCTCAAGTTCTTCTCCTTAGCGACAGAAACAGTGATCAAGGGAAACGGTCTCGTACAGAGATTGCTGCCTTGCTTGGCATGCATATCAATACAGTCGATCGAATTCGCAAGCGTTTTGTATTGGAAGGCGAACAACCAGCATTGGATCGCAAGCCTCGCGAAACTCCCCCGCGTGCAGCGATTCTCGACGGGCATGCCGAAGCCCACCTGATAGCCATCTGCTGTAGCGATCCACCGGAGGGTCGCACGTGCTGGACGATGGAGTTGCTTGCCGGAGAACTGACCAAACGAAAGATTGTCACTCAGATCTCAGCCGAGACAGTTCGACGCGCTTTAAAAAAACGAACTCCAGCCTTGGCGTAAACAGTGCTGGTGCATTCCTGAGCGTGATCACGCTCGCTTCGTGTGCCAGATGGAAGAAGTTCTTGATGTCTACGCTGAAGAGCACACCGCAGAAGAACCGCTGATCTGTATGGACGAAGCCAGCAAGCAATTGCTTTGTGACGACAAACCTTCAATACCCATGGAACCCGGCAAGCCAGTCCGCGAGGACTATCACTATGAACGCCGGGGAACTCAAGCAATCTTCATGTTCTTCAATGCGGAGTCAGGCCATCGACGAGTAAGCTGCCGAGATAGCCGAACGCGAGTGGATTGGGCCGAGGAAGTCAGACGCTTGCTTGACGAGGACTATACACATGCACGGAAAGTAAGGCTGGTGTGCGACAACCTGAATACACACAGCAAGGCATCACTCTATGAAGCTTTCCCGGCTGCAGAAGCACACCGCTTGGCACGACGCCTTGAAATCATTCATACTCCGCGAAACGGCAGTTGGCTAAACGTTGCTGAAATTGAATTGAGTGCTCTCAGTCGTCAGTGCCTGTCACGACGTATTGGAACGGCAGAAGAACTGGCTCGTGAATTGAAGGCCTGGGAACACCAACGGAATTCAGAACGCTCTCGCGTAAAATGGAAATTTACAGTTCAGGACGCCCGCGCCAAACTACACCGACTTTACCCACAACTTTAGCTGGGGTTCTGTACTACGAAATGCGCATGCTAAGCGCATCGTCACGCACCGCATGAGCTGCTTGCTGAGCGTCCCGCAAAATTCGTTGCCATGCCTGTCCTGTTGGTGTCGTTTGAAAACGAAAACAGCGAATCCTAACTCAGTCCCGCCCCATTTGATTTCCCCCCCAATCTCAATCTTGTGGAGATTTCCAGGTTTTGTTTCCTTTTGAATCGAGGGTCATAAGGCTCCCGCCCGTTTCGGTAGCTTGAATTCCAACCGCAACAGTTCCGTCGGGGTTTAGCAAAAGAAATGAAGTTCGACCGTTCTCGTCAACAGCGCATCCCCAAGCGACTTTTCCCTCAATCGTATTTCCGCCGATTCCTGCGCCGTTGCCATGGGTACCAATCTCCACCAAAGGACTTCCATTTCCATTTAGATACCTAGTAATTACATTGTCTGATTCATCAATACCGGTATACCAGCACGGCTTGCTGCTGGAATTATGCACTTCAACTTGGCCTCCGCCGCTTGACCCAACCGACGCCATCCACATCGTCGCTCCAGTTTTGTTATTGACTTTTGTTGCTCCAGCGCCATTTTTACCCACGAAGGCCCCCCAAACGGTTTTCTCATCGCTGTTTTTTAGAGTGATGATTCCACCATCCGCATCCGATGTGAATGCACCTGTTTGCTTACCGTCCTGGTTATGGATCGACAGAAATCCGCCCTGCGGTTTCGCCTTGACTTCAAAAGCTGTTAATCCAGTCGAGTTGGAGATCTTTGTTAACCCACCCTCGCCCGATGCGCCTGCTCCCCAAACGGGAGTTCCATCTGCATTACGCAAAAACAAGCCGCTGAAAGAAGAATTCGCCAATGCACTACAAGACGAGTCTGAGTCGGGATCTTTCAGTCCGATCACTGCACCGTTTTCATTTGTGATCGAGACTTCAGCAAACGGCTTGCCCTCGTTATTGAACCATTTTGTGTTGCCTCCGAATCCTTCTGCGGACGTCAACCAGACTGTCTCCCCAGATTGATTCATGACCGAAACCAATCCTCCGTCATCATTTGCCCCCGCCGACCAGACGACGGTACCCTCATCGTTGAGCACTTCAATCCTTTTGGCACGAACAACATCATCGACTTGCCTGATAAAACGTGCGCCGGCCGAAATCCCCAAACACAATAAAACAACACCTGTTGTTAGTAGACGTCGAAGGCTTCGGTTCTGGGCCTCAAGCTTGGCAATCCGATTCTCGATTTCACTCATTACTGGCCTTTTGAAAATATAGAATTGTTTTTGGTGCGCGATCTTGGGGAGTGGAAGTCTCGATTCCGTGATGCAATTTTGTCCCTACAGATCTTCTTTCTGTTTTCTGGAAGTCGATATTGTAATGGCACCCGCTGCCTGAATCAAACAAACTTTGAACACCGATTGGGCAGAACCCACCGTGCAGGATTTGTTATTGTTCATGTCCTTTATTCGCCTTCTATTCACTTGTCGAGTCCGACAATGAAAGAATTAGAGCAGAAGTCTGAAGCATTCTTGGCGTACTTTTGGAGACGCATCTGTGAGATCATTGCTTGACTTTATTTAGGTGTTTAGCTAAATTTAGAATCAGTGGGTTCAATTTGTTTTGGATTGCAAATTTCGAATCGAGCGAAAGACGATGGCAAGCATATTCAAAGCCCTGGCGGATCCGACGCGGCGCAAGATTCTACAATTACTGCGTGCTCGGCCCATGACGGCGGGGGAGCTTTCGGAGCAGTTTCCCTTTTCGCGCCCGACCATGTCGGCTCATTTCAATGTGTTGAAGGAAGCAGAGCTGATTGATTCTGAGAAGCAGGGGACGACGATTACCTACCGACTCAAGCTCTCGGTGCTTGAAGATGCACTTTTGGAATTCGCATCGGCGCTCAAATTGGAACTGGGGCAAACCAGAAAGTCCAGGCGATCGTCGAGCCCAAAACAACAAGCAGTGCCCGCATCATTGAAAGCAGGAAAGAGGCGGAGTTAGCCGATGAAGACTCAGCAATTACTTTTGAAGCATTCGTTCTGGTTGCTATGTGTAAGCTGGATGGTGACGGTGATTGTCACGGTCCTACGATGTACTATGTACCCGGCCAAGCCCACCGTGTATTTGTTGCCGGTGGTGTTAACCATGGCCATTCTGGTCGATCGAGTCCAGTCGAGCTGGCGAAGCGCAGAAAAAAGTAACGCAAGAGAACAACTTCAGTGTTTCCTTCGCGTTTACCTTGCCGCAACAGCCATCGTGTGGTCCGGAGCGATTCTGGCAATGATCATCGCCGACCAGAACGGCATGTCGCATGAACTCAAAACCTTCATCCGCCGAATGGTAGGAATTCTGTTCGCAATTTCCATGATGCTGTTCGGAAACTACTTGCCAAAGTTGTCGTCGCCATGGCGTTACGCCGACGAACCCTTTGATTGGCAGGGAGTGCATCGTTTTGCCGGGATGGCCTTCACGGTTGTAGGGCTGGTCATGGCGCTGGGATGGTGTTTTCTGTCTGTGGACTTGGCCAAACGATTGACGGTTGTCGTGGTCGTCGCGTCGAGTATCGCCGTCATATCGCGCAAGTGGTTCTCCCTGGCAACGTGGCGGCCGAAAGGCTCTTTTTAGTTTCGCCTGGCCGGTTAGGCATGTTGTTCAAGCCGTTGTTATTGGCATGCACAGCATGTCCTAAATTGGCAATGCGATTTAACGATTCAGGTGGATCATGAAAAAGCTCAAACTCTTTCACTCAGTACTGTGTCCTCGCTGTCACGTGTCGCGAATGATGCTCAATCGAGTCCTCAAGGACTTTCCTGATTTCGAACTGGAGGCGATCGAGTTCTTGACTCATCGCGGCGAAGCCAAGCAGCACGGCGTGACGATGGTGCCGGCCCTGATTTGCGAAGGCCAATCGCTTCATGGAATCGTGTTCACGCCCAAAAAGATTCGAAAGTTTCTTTCGCAACTCTGACGAACGAATTAGCCAGCCAGCGTAGGGTGGTTCAAGGAGGAACGACGCTGACCCACCAAAGAGTTTGGAAACGATCATCGATTAATTTAGCTTTCAGTTGGTGGCTTTGGTCGGCTTGGAATATGTGATAGCTTGTGTTGGCCAGACCAACAATTCAATGAATCGCTGCTCCCTTAATTCCCTTACCAACCCCACAGTCCTTGCTAGACACATCAAAAATGTGTCGAAAAAATACGGGTTGCGGCCTCAGGACTCGTTCTCTAAGGTCCTCCCGATCATTCTTCCCTTTTTCAGAATGGACCGCTTCGAAAGGAACCGCCATGCGAAACAGACTATTTGGGACAGCCGCGTTGGCGATGGGTTGTGGCTTTTTTTTCCTGGGTTGCGCAATTCGCTCAGCCACGGCCCAGGAAACTGGATGCGTCGATGTCCAGGGTATCGTCAAGCAGCTCGCACAGTCCGAGTTGGACGACTTGAAGACTGAATTGCGCAACGTCGATGCCGACATCAAAAGGCGGGATAGCGAACTCGCCGAAATGCATGGCAAGATTTCAGCAATGACATCCGGAGCGGAAAGGAACGCTCTGATTCAGCAATACCAGTCGCAAAGAGATTTGCTAAACCTGGAGCTCGAGCGACACAAGAAATCCTTTTTGGAGAAGGAAAGTGCGATCTATCTGGCGGCCTATCAAAAAGTGTTGAACAGTGTTGCCGCCGTGGCCAGGGCGAACAATCTCAAGAGTATCGTTCGCCTCAAGGACAAAAGAACCTTCGACGTGGCGAACTCGGCCCCCGATGAACTGGAGCCCGCCGAGCGCATCAGTGGAGCCATTGTTTTCAGTGCAACGCCAATCATTGATATTTCTGACGCCGTCAAACAACATCTTGCCGGTGCTCAACCCAAGACAGCAATCACGAATTCGACGAACAACCCGACAAGCCGGTCAACGAACAGCGCTGCGAAAACAAACCGGATTGAGACGACATCCAGTTCCAAAACGGTTCGACCGGTACGCATTAGTACGCAAACACCTCCAAACGGCGATGAACTGCAAATCGCCTGGTTCAAAAAAATGGAATACCGCCTCAATGGGACACCGCCCATTCTTTTAGCGAGGGCCTGGCGTTCGTATGGAAGGTTGGGAGTCTCACTTCGCCAGACGGTTTCTGCTTCATCAGTCCCGACGGAGCCCCTGTGATTTCGGCTGAAGACCTGCTTGCCGCGTTTTCAATTTCTTCGAGTGACGATTTTGAACTCAAGTGGCTGGACGTGGGCCGTTTCCGCGATGGCGTCGCCGGGGTTCATTTGGAGTATTACGATTATGATATAGAGGAGGATATGTCAGAAATCCTATTGATTGACAAATCGGGAAACTGTGTGCAGGCGGGTCTCAGAAAGGGAGCCCGTCCATTTAGCGAAGGGCTTTCGTATCGACCGAACGTGTACGGTTATGGTGGCAAATTCGTCAACATCAAAGGCGAGGAATTCATTTCCACTGATGCCAAGAGCGTTACCGACTTCAGCCAGGGCCTGGCCGCCTTCAAGAACCAGGAAGACCTCTGGGGATTCATGGATAAAAAGGGCAACGTGATTCTAGAAAACAAGTGGGCCGAAGCAAGATCATTTCACGAGAATCTTGCCCCGGTCAAAAATGCAGATGGTCTATGGGGATTCATTCAGGGGAATGGCGACATCTATATTGATTGCCGCTGGATTGCAGTGGGTGATTTTAATGAAGGTCGAGCGTGGGTACGCGATGCCAATGAACTATTTGGTTACATCGATATTCGAGGGAATGTACTCGTTCCGCCAAAGTACGCTGGCGTGACCGACTATCAGGAAAAAATCGCGGTTGTCGTTGACCAGCAAAAAAATGTGAAGTATCTCGATTTGGATGGCAATTTGATCATGGAAGGCTGGCAAGCGTCACCATCCGAGATTCATGACTCGTCAGATTTTCAATTCCATGATGGCATCGCCATATTTAGAAACGATCAGGGCCTTTTTGGCTGTATCGACCGAACCGGCAAGGTTGTCGTCGAGCCAATCTGGAAAGCAATCGGTGGGTTTTCGGATGGTCTCCTGCCTGTGCAATGTTTCAACGGTAACTGCGGTTACATTCGGCCGGTCGAATCCAACGCCACGCGGTCAGCTGCAGCGGGCAATTCGAACAATCTCAAGTAGGTCGACGAATCGGCAAGACACTTCTTGAGTCCAATTCAAGGAGGTCAAGACTCGAAGTTTTGTTGTCGGCAACGCAGCGGAGTGGTGGCTCATGGGCAGCAGCGTAGGGTGGGTCAAGGAGGAACGACGCTGACCTACCAACGAGTTTGGAAACGATCATCGATCGCTTTAGCTTTCGGTCGGTGAGTCTGCGTACCTTGACCCACCCTACTACGTTGACCCACCCGACAAACTGAAAACTGCTTTGGGCCGTAGGGGATGCTGTGCATGCCGAAAAGGCTTTCATGCACAGCATGATCTCCTCGTGTTAACGGCGTTTGCGTTTTCCCTTATTGCCCTTGCGTGACGTTCGTTCATTGGAGCCTCGCTTCGGTGAAGACGAGCGTTTACGTTTTCCATTGATACTCGTGCGCGGGGCGGATCGGGGAGGCCGTTTGGTTCCTTGCGAAGAAACAAACTCAAACTCCAATTGGCGTCGGTCGGGATCGACGTGTTTGACGGCAACGGTCATGCGATCGCCCAGTTGAAACTGGTTGCCTTCACGACGCCCCTGCAATGTTCGAGTGGTGCCATCAAACCAATATTGATCGTTGGGCAATTGCTCCAGCGGCAACAACCCTTCGGCTGGCAACTCGACGCCCTGGACAAACAAGCCAAATGACTCGACGCCCGTTACAAACGCCTCCATCTGCTGGCCAATTTTGTCCGACAAGAAATTCAAAAGTTTGAGTTTGATCAATTCCCGCTCGGCCTGTTCCGCTCGTTGCTCCCTCTCACTGCAGTGTTGACCAAGACGCTCCAGTTTTCCAAAGTCCGACATGGGCTTCTTGCCGTCGATCAGATCTCCCACCATGCGATGAATGATCAAGTCGGGGTAGCGCCGAATAGGCGACGTGAAGTGACAGTAGTTGTCACTGTTGAGCGCGTAGTGCCCCACTTCCTTGGGACTGTAAACGGCCTTTTGCATGCTGCGGAGAATCGCGAAATTGATTGCCTGTTTCTCCGGCAGATCATTGGCAAGTTCGATGACGCGTTTGATTTCAAATCGACTTTGCATGCTGTCGCATTCGATGCCAAGGTGCCGAACAAAGTCGGTCAGATCAAACAGTTTTTTCTCATTGGGGGATTCGTGAATCCGCCGCAGATAGAACAGCTCCATGTCGTTCAGCCGCGTCGCAACGGCTTCGTTCGCCGCAAGCATGAACTCCTCGATGACTTGATGACTTTCGGTGTTCTCTTCGACGTGAGCCCCCGAAACCTTGCCATCTTCATCCAGATCAATCGCCACGTCGCGTAACGCCAAGTCGATCGATCCCTGTTTCATTCGCCGGCGACGAATGGTCATCGCAAGGGTGTGCATGTCGCGAACCAGGCGGAACACGTCCGGTTCAAGGCGTGACTGCCAAGGCCCATCGTTGGCAAGGTAATCGTCAATTTCTTCGTAGTTGAAGCGATGTTGACTACAAATCACGCCGCGATGCCATTCGGAATCGATAACGATACCTTCGTCGGTCATCTCAATCAACACACTCATCGTGTAACGCCGACGATGTGGCTGCAAACTGGCCAGGTTATTCGAGATGACTTCGGGCAACATCGGTATGACTTTGTCGGGCAGATAAACGCTTGTTGCCCGCTCGTAGGCTTCGTCATCCAAAGGCGTGCCACGGCGAACGAAATGGGAGACGTCGGCAATGTGAACGCCGAGTTGCCAATGACCATTATCCAGACGATCCAATGAAATCGCGTCATCGAAGTCGCGAGCGGTTGCCGGATCGATTGTGATCACGGTTTTGGTTGTAAAATCGGTACGCCCATCCAATGCGTTTTCGTCAAACGCTTCAGCCTGACGGTGAGCTTCGTCAATCGCGTCATGGGGGAAGTCGCGAGGCAATCCAAATTCATTGATCACCGTCTGTGTGTCGACGCCGGGGGTGCCACGCGGTCCCAGGACCTCAACGATGACTGCCTCGCCCGCCTCACGTCCCACGGGGAAGTGGACGATTTCCACCACGACCTTGTCCCCTACCCTGCCGTTACGTGCACTTGCATCGCCAACGAGAACCGGGGCTTCGAATTGTTCGTTGTCGATAAAGACATAGCCTTCGCCTGCGCGCTCGCGATAGGTGCCGACGAACCGCACGGTCTTTCGGCTAATGACTTTCACCACGCTTCCGCTGCGGCGGTCATCGCCCGGGCGTTGGCTGCGCGAAAGGCGAACAAGAACTTTATCTCCATCCGACGCATCCAGTGCCTTGCGCGGAGGAATGAAGATATCTTGGGCGCGGTCGTTGCCGAAATAGTCTTCGGGTGTCACGAAGCCAAATGGCTGATTTGTTTTTCGAAAGGTTCCTTGGATTTCGTTGGGACGTGCGGAGCGTCTGTCCGAATCGCGTCGTGATTCGGTTTTTCTGTCATTCGATCGTTTGATATCGCCCGAAGTGGCAGGCAGGACAAGGTGTTTGGCTCCGAATGAAAGTTTTCCCGCGCGGACCATGCGTTTGATCAAACGTCGAACCTCAACCAATCGGTTTTGATCCAGTCCCATGCGTTGGGTGATCACTCGAGGTTTTGCGGGACGATAGCCATCGGAACCAACAAAATCAAGAATCTGTTGTTCCAGGTTTGGCCTGTCCAAATTTGGTGTACTGTCGTTTTCTGTTTCCATCAATTTTCAATTTTAGAAGAGAGTGTAATGTGCTGACGATTTTTTAAGAGACATCGTCCAGTCAAAATGTGTTGCAATCGAAGATCCAGCTTTTGAATTCGATTCAATGTTGTTCCAAGTCCCAGTTGGCAAGGTCACGTCAGTTCGGCCAAGATCGAAATTGGAAGTCATCGCGTTCGCCCCCGAATATATTTTCCGTCAGAGGCCGATTTCGTTGACCAAGTAACGAGTCGCATCAGATTAATAGTTTAGTACGTGATGCGAGAACGAATAGCATGCCGAGGGCCGGAATTGGCCTGAGTTCCGAGGGAGATAATCTGGAGATTCATCTCATTTGTTTCGAAAGAGCTGCGAGATTCTTGGTCCAAGAGCCGAAACCAAGTTGGTTTTTCAGAGAACTTCGCAAAATCGGAAGTTCGAAGAATATGCCGGATTGTATCAATGGACAATTGGAATCAGCCTTGGTTCGCGCGGTTCTGATGAAATCGCACCGTTTGTCTATGTTATGATGAAACCATCGAAAGTCTATGCTCAAACGGCTGCCATTTCGATGCGACGGTTGGTTGCCCGATGATTTTTGAGCACACAGTCGCACTGTTTTCATTCAAAAAACCGAGCTCAATGGCCAGATTTTTTTTACTCATTTGTTGGTTGTTGATTTGGGCGCAATTGTCGACGCTTGCCGTCGCGACCGCTCAAGAGCATAAGCTAGAAAGTACTGTTCACGAAGAGCAAGACCAACTTAATCGCGGCGAGGAACGTTACCAAGAGATCTGTTCGCGTTGCCATGGTGACCGAGGCCAAGGTGTTGAAGGTGAGTTTGAGCGTGCTTTAGATTCAGATTTGGAATTACGTGAACTGGCAGATCTCATTGCCGATTCGATGCCACCAGAATCGCCTGAGATTTGTGTAGGCGAGGACGCAGAGGCGGTTGCGGCCTTCGTTGCAAAGATTTCCGGAGCCAAAAAAGCAGCAACTACGTTTGAATGGATGCGTTTAACCAACGATCAGTACCGCCAGTCCATCGTCAACCTTTTTGGTTCAGGTAATTCCTTGGAATCGCCAAGCTCAGAGACAGGCCTGAACACGACGATTTTTCAGAAACGTGAAGGTCGCGGGCAGGTTCAGTTGGATAGAAAGCGAATCGTTGCGATTGATTTTGATTGGGGCGCTGAAAAGCCGGTTCCTGATTTGTCTGATGAAGATGGTTTTCACGTGGTTTGGGAAGGTTCGTTCCTTGCTCCCGAGACAGGCACGTACGGATTTCAGGTCGAGTCCAAAAACGGTTACCGGTTGTTCGTCAATGATTTAGTCGAGCCCGTTATTGGCAACGGTATTTCTACGGTGGACGAACCGGTGAAGGCGGGCGAGATCGTTCTGGCTGGTGGACATTGGTATTCTCTGCGCTTCGAAATTCAAACCGTTAAAAAAGAGCAAGTTGCTGCGCGTGTGAGCTGGAAACCCCCGCATCACGAATTTGGGTTGTTTCTTCCGGAGCAAAGTTCGACCGAACTTGTGAAACGCAAGTTTGTGCCACAAACGTATTTTCCTGCCGACGATCGGAGTGTTGGATTCGCAAGAGGATGCTTGATCACTCCGGAATGGGACGCGGCGACGACAGATGCCGCGCTGGAAATGTCTCAAGCCGTTGCCGACTCGCTAAATCGATTTGTGAAACCGAATGAGGATTCCAGTAAACATCGTAGTGACTGTGTCGCCTTCTGCCAGTCGATCGCGAAACGTGCGTTTCGAAGGGAGCTGTCGCCTGACGAATCGCAAATGTACGTCGAAGCGTTTTTTGAGAATGATGAATCGATTCAGGAGTCTGTAAAGGGTTCGTTGACGGCCGTCCTCAAATCGCCGTGGTTCCTTTATCCCGGCATCGAGTTTCAAAAAGATCGTTTCCAATGTATTTCCCAGGATTTAGCATTCGCGATGTGGGACAGTTTGCCTTCGGAAGATTTGTTGGATGCAGTTCGAAAGGCTCAATCCCTCAGGGACGACGAATTGCTGCCGATCATTAAACAGGTTGTCGAGCATCCACTTACCCGCGCCAAAGTTCGTGCCTTTTTTGTCTACTGGCTGGCGCTAGAGGACGCTCAGGGTTTGTCCAAGGACCCGGAAGTGTTTCAAGGGTTTGGTCCGCAGATTGCCAACGACTACCAGGATTCGCTTTTGAAATTTGTCGAGGATACTTTCTGGAGCGAGGCCAGCGATTATCGGCAGTTGTTGTTGTCGGATTCCCTTTGGGTCTCAAACCAGATGGAGCAGTTTTGGGCCGAGGTAGATCACGAAGATGTCGGCGAGTCGAGTGATACCGAGTCGCGATGGGAATTGCGAACGGAGCAAGCAGGTCGAGTGGGAATTCTGACGCATCCAATGTTGTTGGCCCAACGTGCATATCGTCGCAATACGTCGCCAATCCATCGTGGCGTTTTTGTTTCACGCAGTTTGCTGG
This sequence comes from Pirellulaceae bacterium, assembly GCA_041399045.1. Taxonomy (GTDB): domain Bacteria; phylum Planctomycetota; class Planctomycetia; order Pirellulales; family Pirellulaceae; genus BJ22. The sequence goes on from JAWKTO010000010.1 coordinate 70,646, forward strand.
GAGTTGCCTTGAAGCCGCCGCCTGTTGCCGTCGAGCCACTTGGCGAAGATTTTGATCGCGATATGACAACTCGACAACGTGTTGAATTCCAGACGCGTCCTGAAAACTGTATGTCGTGTCATCAGGTCATCAATCCATTAGGATTCGCTTTGGAGGGGTTTGATGCGGTAGGACGTTCGCGTGAATCGGACAATGGCAAGCCTGTTGATGCGAGCGTTTCGATTGATATCAGCGATGAAGAGCGAGTTTCCATTAACGGACCGAAAGAACTGGCGCGATACGTTGTGGAATCGCACGACGCACATCGGCATTTTGTGAAGTCGTTGTTTCAGTACATGGTGAAGCAGCCGATCGAAGGCTACGGTGATAACACGTTGGACAGGTTGACGACGCGTTTTCAGCAATCCGATTTCAACATGCGACAATTGGTGGAAGAAATTGCCCTGGTCGTCGCAATGCGGCATTTAGCGAATACTCAAAATTAGTAGGTGATCATTCATGAATCGACGTGAGTATCTCAAATTTGCCATTGGAGCTGCTGTGGCATGTTCAATCATGGGCCAATCCCGGTTGATCGCTGGGGAACGCCCAAAGGAAGGCGGCAAGCAGAAAAAACGCTTCATCATTGTGTTTAGCCCGAATGGCGTCGTTCCAGAAAATTTCTGGCCAACCGAACAGGGAACAGAATTTTCGTTGCCTCGAATCCTTGAGCCATTGGCACCTTGGAAAGACCAGCTACTGGTCCTGAACGGCGTCGACAATAAATGCCGCGGAGATGGCGATGATCACATGCGCGGCATGAGTTGCCTCTTGACTGGGATCGAACTCTACCCGGGAAATATCATGGGGGGAGGAAACACTCCCGCTGGTTGGCCCCGCGGCCCCTCAATCGATCAGGTGATTAAGGAACATTTGCAACAGTATGAATCGACCAGAACACGATTTGGTTCTTTGGAATTTGGCGTGTTGGTTCCTGATCGTGCCGATGTCTGGACACGTTGGGTTTATTCCGCCGCTAACCGCCCTGTCACGCCGATTAGCGACCCGCGACGCATGTTCCAGAAGTTGTATGGAAACATGGCTGAGCAAAAGCACATCTCTACTGCCATGGATTTGGCTTCGAGTGATCTGACGAAATTGTTGGGGCAGCATGCCGATCCCAGTTTCCAAAAACGTCTTCGCGATCATCTAGATTGTTTGCAACAGAATCAAAAACAAATTGAGCACCAGAAATCGGAAAACCTGGTCGTACCTCCAGAGATCAAGGTCGACGTCGAACTGAGTGCCGAGAACCTCCCGGAAATCAGCCTAACCCAACAACGCTTGCTGGTGGAAGCGTTGCGAACGGATCAGGCGCGTATCGCAACGTTGCAATACGATCGCTCAGTCGGGAATCTAACGCTGAAGTGCGCGGGTGTGGAAGAAGGTCATCACACGTTGAGCCATGATCCGGACAACAAAACAGAGTCAGTTGAAAAACTGACCAAGATAAACACTTGGTATTGCCAGCAAATCGCTGATTTGGTGCAACTGTTGGCGACGACTCCCGAAGTCGATGGAAGCGGCGTGCTCTTGGACAACACGACCATTTTGTGGACCAACGAACTGGGAAAAGGTAACAGTCATTCGTTGCAGAATATCCCCATGGTCTTCGTTGGAAATGGATTGGGTTTCAAGATGGGACGTTCGCTGAAATTTGACCATCTGGCCCACAACCGAGTCTGGCTATCGGTTGCCCATTCGATGGGTGTCGAATTGGAAACGTTTGGCAATCCAAAGTTCTGTGCAGGTGGAATCGTCCCGCAGCTATACGAATAGTTGTAAGTTTCCATAGATGGCAATAATGTCGGCTGTCGCCACTTAAAAATGATGACGAGCAGCCTCTGTGACATTGGACAAGTTCGAAACAGCCAGGAATTAAAAGATGGGCTGTTCCTTGAGCACTTCGCCATCGGCAGAGAGTTTGATCACGCGGAACGCATTGGTGCCGCCGTAAATCGAACCGTCGGGGCCGAAGGTAAAGCCATAAAAGTATTCCGGGTAACCAGGCATGCGAGCAATTTGAAATTTAACCGAAGTCATGTCTTGCATATTCATGATCATTCCATCGCCCAGTCCACCCGTTACGACTTTTTGAGCGTCGTTTGAAGTCCCGATTCCATAGTTGTAGCTAATGGCCGTTCGGAAAAGTTCGGTTGAACCGTCCGGTGAAAATTTCACGCATTCGTTGTCGTAAACGATGAACTGTGCTTGCTCCGCGCTGACGACGAAGCCGTGAGTCCCTCGACCTTGATAGTAGGTCGCGTTGCGGGCAGTCTGGTTCAGTTCGCCGTCCAACCAGACGACCTCGGATGAATAACCGTCATGAGTTTGATCAAATTGATCTCGTTCAAGGTCGCGAAGTTCGCGAGGTGCCTGTTCCTTGGGTTCTGACTCGTCTTTTTGTCCTTGCGAAAGGAGAACAATCGTTGAAGCATCTGGCGACACGCCGATCGCTTCCCCTTGAATCTCCAGGCTCACTTCCTTCAGTTTTTTTCCGGTCGACATTTCGTAGATCGCGATGGGCGAGAAACGTTTTTCTCGGTCATACCGGGTGCGATGTAGGACCACCATTTTGTCGGCTTCGGATGCAATCGCAACGTCAGCTACGGACTCGATGTCGGCCTTGTGTTTCCAGTCGCCTGGATTCAGTATGGCGACTTTGCTTTCGCCAGTAACGACCACCACAGATCCGCCGTCGTTTGAGAAATACATTTCATTGGCAAGCATGTTGATGTAATGACGATTAGTGACTTCCAGAGTTTCCGGATTCACTTCATACAGGACACGATTGACGCCAGCGGCAAGGAGTAATTTGTTGTCAGGTGAAACTGCCAATGCGCCCAAAGCATTTTTCATCTGCGCGTTTGCTACTGCGGCCGTGAGAAGGCATAGCGATAGAGTTAACGTCAGAATAGATCGTTTCATGGTTTTCGATTTCCCTTGTTGAATGTTGCAATTGCAATGGCACTCCTTTGATCAGCGGGACCAGCAATATTTTGGCGTTGGCTAGTTGGGCCAAAAAAGAGTGCTATGACTCAGGATGCCAGAATACTGGCTATCTGGACAGTCGCGATGGGGAATTGGCCTAAAAAAACTTCCGCGCAGCCCTGTCGTTAATTGGTCAAGACCTGTGAAGCGTCAATAATTTGGCACATTCAGCAAGTTCCGCTGCGAAACGTCCGGAAAACCGCTTAAGCAATTACGAACAAGGTTGAAGTACTTGGTCATTGGGTTTAAATCGAAGATCGGTAATCAAGCGATTTTCCATCTCCGCCTTGCGTTGAACAGCAGCTTCGATTTGATCGACTCCATCGGCCGTGATCGAGATCGCACCACTTTCCTCGCGGCGAATCCAACCGCGTTCGCGGAAATACCACAAATGGAAATTCAATTCGTCCGGCGTGCACCCGACGGCTTCTTCAAGCGTTGAGTCGCCTAGTCCCGGCTGCCGCATATTGTTGCGACGTTGAAAATAAAGGGCCGATAGCAATTTGTGCCGATCAATACTGTCGGAATCAAGGCGATTGGGGACGCCGGTAGGCGAGGCCTGTCTCTCCATATGTTCAGCACGAGTTTGGTCGTATTCAGAGCGAGACTCTTTGTCTTTCAGGGCCTCATAGGCTTCGACCAGCAAGGTGAATTCCTGAATATGTTGCTTGCCACAAACGTCTGGATGAAGCGTTTGGGCCTTGTACCGATAAAGTCGTTCAACGGTGTCCTGCGACGCGTTAGGGTGGGCTTCAAGAATTTCGTAAAAGTCGACAAAGGAGTTGGCGTTCATGGTGTTTGGATACTTGTTACGAAGTTGTGAATGAAGGGATTTGATTGGTAAGTGAGTCGTGTCCCTGCGTACCCACTCAGCCCGATTTCGGCGCATTTCAACGCACCATCAAGCAACTTGAAAAGTTAGGTGCAGAATCGGTTCGAACGATCCAAGTTTCGAAAAAACACAAATCATTGCCGACTGGCTGTGGCTTATGTAACGATTGTTCCGATGATTTGGTCTGCTCACCGTTGCTACAGGATTGGTGCGAGCCAGCGTTCGGCATCGGAGATCGACATGTTTTTTCGCTGGGCATAATTTTCCAATTGGTCTCGGTCGATGCGATGAACGGCAAAATACCGGCTTTCGGGATGGGAGAAATAAAGCCCACTGACACTCGCACCTGGCCACATGGCAAACGATTCGGTCAATTGGATTCCGGTGTTCTGTTCAGCGTCAAGCAATTTCCAAAGCGTTTCCTTTTCGGTGTGATCGGGACAAGCGGGATAGCCGGCTGCTGGTCGAATCCCGCGATACTTTTCATCGATCAATTCTTCGTTAGAAAGCGTTTCGCCTTGGCCGAAGCCCCATTCGCGCCTAGCCTGAGCATGCAGAAACTCGGCAAACGCCTCGGCTAATCGATCGGCCAACGCTTTGATCATGATTGAGTGGTAATCATCATGGTCGCGTTCAAATTCGGCAACGAGTTCGTCACAACCAAACCCCGCTGAAACGGCGAAAGCACCCAGGTAATCAGCACGACCCGAGTCTTTCGGGGCGACATAGTCAGCCAGCGATCGAAAAGCCGTTTGTCCCTGCCGTTCCCATTGTTGACGCAGCATGTGAAAACGCATCAGCTCATTGGAACGTTTTTCGTCTGTGTAAAGTACAACATCATCGTCAATCGCGTTCGCCGGAAAGAACCCGTAAACGGCTTTGGCTTTCAAACGTTTCTCGGCCAACAATGTCTTGAGCATTTTTTGTGCATCGTCATACAGTTCGGTTGCCTGCGGTCCCACGACTGAGTCTTTTAATATCTTCGGGAATTTTCCATGTAGTTCCCAGGACATAAAAAACGGTGTCCAGTCGATGTACGGGACGAGATCCTCAAGCGGCTGTTCGGCAATCACGCGGGTTCCCAGAAACTCGGGCTTTGCGATATCAATTGAATTCCAATCCGTTTGGAAACGATTCTTCAACGCCTCTTGATACGGAGCCAACTTGATCTGTCGTTCGGCATATTGTTTCGCCAGTCGATCTTGAAGCGTGCGGTTCTCCGCGACGAGCGTGGGCCGCAACTCGTCGCTCATCAATCGGTCGACAACTCCGACGCTTCGCGAGGCGTCCAAGACATGGACCACGGGTGAATCGTAGACGGGTGCGATTTTTACGGCAGTGTGTTTGTCGCTCGTTGTGGCACCACCAATCAACAACGGGATGCTCATTTTCCGACGTTTCATTTCCTTCGCGACATGGACCATCTCATCCAAGCTGGGAGTGATCAAGCCGCTAAGGCCAATCATGTCGACGTTTTCCGCAATCGCCGTTTCCAGAATTTTCTCCGCCGAGACCATGACACCCAAGTCAATGATCTCATAGTTGTTGCAACCCAGGACAACGCCCACAATGTTCTTGCCGATGTCATGCACGTCGCCTTTGACCGTAGCAAGTAGAATTTTGCCTCGGAAGGTTTGCCCGACCATCCCGGCTTCGGCTTTTTCCTGTTCCATGAAGGGAAGCAGATAAGCGACTGCTTTCTTCATGACGCGGGCACTTTTGACGACTTGCGGTAGAAACATCTTCCCCGCGCCGAACAAGTCACCGACGACGCTCATGCCGTCCATCATCGGGCCTTCGATGATTTGAAGGCAGCGGTCGGATGCTTGGCGGGCCTCTTCGACATCTTCCTCCACGAAGCGATCGATGCCTTTGATCAAAGCGTATTCAATCCGTTTCGCAACGGGATCGTTTCGCCATTCAAGGTCTTCGGCCTTTTTCTTCGTTCCCTTGTCCTTGATTTGGTCCGCAAACGTTATCAAACGTTCCGTCGCGTCGGTTCGACGGTTGAGTAAGACGTCTTCAACGAGTTCCAACAATTCTGTTGGGATCTGTTCGTAGATTTCCAATTGACCAGCATTGACGATACCCATGTCCATGCCGGCGCGAATGGCGTGAAACAGAAACGCCGAATGCATCGCTTCGCGAACCACATCGTTGCCGCGGAAGCTGAACGAGATATTGCTGACGCCCCCGCTGATCTTGGCGCCGGGGCAACTCTTTTTGATCAGACGGACGGCGTCGATAAAGTTGATCGCGTAGTTGTCATGTTCTTCGATCCCGGTCGCAACCGTCAGAATGTTGGGGTCGAATATAATGTCCTCGGGCGGGAAGCCGACCTTTTTCACCAGCAAGTCATAGGCCCGTTTGCAGATCCGTACCTTCTCGCCTGTTTCCGTTGCCTGACCTTTTTCATCAAACGCCATGACGACGGCTGCAGCACCGTATCGACGGACCAGCTTGGCGCGCTCAAGGAATGTTTCCTCGCCATCCTTCAAGCTGATGGAATTGACGATCGCTTTACCTTGAACATTTCGTAATCCGGACTCGATGACAGACCACTTGCTACTGTCGATCATCACTGGGACAGCACTGATGTCCGATTCGCCGGCAATCAACCTGAGGAATCGACTCATTGCTTCTTCGCCATCGAGCAAAGCGTCGTCCATGTTGACATCAATTACCGCCGCGCCACCTTCGACCTGTTGACGGGCGACCTCGACTGCTTGTTCGAATCGATCCTCGCGAATCAGTCGTGCAAATGCCCGAGAGCCAGTGACGTTTGTCCGTTCGCCAATCATCAAAAAATTCGAATCAGGCCGCAACGTTAACGGTTGTGTTCCGCTCAATCTGGTCCAAGCGGGGACGGTGATTTGGTTGCGCGGTGCGCGTCTCGCCATGCGATTCGCCATGGCAGCGATGTGCGCAGGAGTTGTTCCGCAGCAGCCGCCAATAATGTTGACCCATCCGTTGTCGGCGAATTCTCCCATCAGTTCCGCCATCTTTGCTGGTGACATGTCGTACTCACCCATAGCGTTGGGAAGGCCTGCATTAGGATGGCAACTGATATTGACGGCCGCAATTTTCGAAAGCTCTTCGATAAACGGGCGGATCGGTTCCGGCCCTAGTGCGCAGTTGATCCCAACGCTCAACATGGGAAAGTGAGAAATCGCATTCCAGAACGCTTCCACCATTTGGCCGGAAACAAACGTGGCTCCGGACGCCGCGAATGTTCCGGAAATCATCACCGGGATCTTTGCGTTCGCTTCCTCGAAGTATCGACTGATGGCAAATAGACAGGCCTTGAGGTTTAGTGTGTCGATAACCGTCTCGGGCAACAGGAGATCAACACCGGATTCACACAGTGCCTTGACCTGTTCGTAGTACGAAGACTCCATTTCTTCAAACGTCGTTCCACGAAAGGCGGGGTCGTCGACCTTGGTGCTGATCGCTGTCTGCTTGGTCGTGGGGCCGATCGATCCGGCGACGAATCGCGGTTTGTCAGGCGTCCGTTCGTTGTACTCGTCAACGGCTTTCCGTGCACATGCGACTGCGGCGGCGTTGATTTCATACGCGAAATCTTTTCCGAATCCGAACTCTTCGATACCAACAGGGCTCGCGCCAAACGTATTGGTTTCAATAATGTCCGCACCACACTCCAGGTACGTTCGGTGGATCTCGGTGATCTTGTCGCCGTGTGTGATGGAGAGCAAGTCACTGAAGTTTGCGAGGTCGCGGCCATGGTCACGAAAACGTTCGCCGCGAACGTCCATTTCATCCAACTTGAGCGCCTGGATCATCGTGCCCATGGCGCCATCGAGGACAAGCACGGACTCAGCCAAACGTTCTTGAATTCGTTCTGCGATCGCAGGGTCAGGATTGAATGCCAAGTGAATTTCTTCCGTAATCGTTAAAGATTGCCAGTCTGTGGCGCAACCTCACGCCATCTCTTTTCAGAGCGACAACTCGGCAACCGTGGCAATGACGAGTATTTTCGCGAAATCAGGGCTTCGAACGTTCAAATCCCTCGATGTGTTCTAGTTTGATGACTAATGCGTTAAATCTCAAGGCGTAACGGGGTTAGGCCGAATAAAGGATCAGGAAAAGGTGCGCACTGAGGGCGTGGCTGGCGGGGGTTTGGCTCTTTTGGGGATCAACCTTCAATTCATTGATCGCAAGTCAATAGTTGACTTCGGGGAAGAGATAAAGGTTTCGGGGCATGAGCGAAACAACGACCAATACCAAATCCCAGACATCCAGCCGCACGGCAAAGCAGGATATCAAAACTCGTCTGAAACGCCTGATCAATAGTCCTCATTTCAAGTTCGGGACGCCACAATCCGAGCTGAATCCCCCAATGGACTTCAGTGAACCGGCACCCTCCAGCAACGAGCGTGACCGCGCGACCACACCAGAAGCGATTCCCCAAGCAGTTCAACAAACGAATACCGAACCCAAGGGTAGTTTCGTCAGGTTGGATGGACCGCATGCAACAGCTCCAGCAACTCATTTGCCGCCCTCGTCACTTGATCAATTTGTCGGTTGGACTGAGACCACACTCACGCGTTGGCAGGATCAATTGGATGGACTTTCCGAGGTTCAACAACGGATCCTGCGATCAGACTCAGCAATCAGCAATGTTGAATCGAATGAGTCCGACAGCGCAATCAGCAATAACACAAATGAAGAACGTTTGCCTCAAAGCAAACAATCTCGTGATTCGTTTGGCAAGTCAATTGGAATCACCGAAGGATTGACGCCAATTCAGAACTTTGTCAGTGAACTTCGATTCGTCGAGCCGAACTATCGTTTCGACTCGCAACACCCCAAGCCCACCATTTCGTCCAAATCAAATACCCAAACCGGTGAGTCGATTGTATCCACTTCCGAAACAAAAAATGGCGGAAACACCAGTTCGCAGTTCGAAATGCCTTCCAGTGTTCAAAACATAATCAATCGTACCCAAGCGATTGATGCACTGGTGCGACAAGCGTTTGCAAACAGCCAGACACAAGAATCCGAGACGTGCACCGAGTTTGATGACTCATTGCAAGTTGAGCGAACAACCCCTCGGAGTAATCAAAAGACAGAAGTCAAAAATTCTTCGGAGACGCTTGGCGAAATGCTTTCAAAGCAGGTTGCGTCTCAGCCAGAGCTTGAAACGCCTGTAGCTCCGAAACCTGTAGAGGCTTCAAAATGTGAGCAAAGCCAACAACGATGGGACGACATCCCGGAAGTTTCCGACCGAAACTGGCCTGAGATGACGAGCAAAATGTTGGCCGCTGGGCGCCCTGTTTTGGAGCGTTTGGCAGCTGGCGTTGAGCGACTTTGTCTAGCGAGTTCCAACGCCGTTGTGATAACTGGTGCAGCACGTGAAGTAGGAACGTCGACGATTGCGATGTCACTGGCGCGATTGTTTGCGGAACGTGGTGAGAAAATTCTGTTGGTCGATGCAGACATTCATTCGGCCGGAGTCACCCGAACACTCGATTTGGGTGAGAATCGTTCTTGGATTACATTGGCTCGCGGAACGGAGCTGACGACGACAGCACTTAGAAAATGTAAAAACCAAACGATTGCGTTTGCAACGATTCAGCCTCTCAGACTACGAACTCTCTGGTCTCCGTACGTTTTCGATCATCTGGCCCAAATGCTCAACGGCGTACGTGGTGTCTTTGATCGCATCCTGATTGACACCGGAGCGGTCAATCAGCTCCTTGCCGAATCCAGCGGCAATCAAAAGTTGGCGGGAGCGGGATTAGTGGTCGCAGAGCTAGGGAAATTGGATGCCGAGGCAACCGAGCGAACTCGCCGAAATTTGGCTGGCATCGGAATTGAACATCTCCTGTTCGCTCAAAATTTTGCTAAACGTACGTAAATGTCGGTTGCAGTTCCAGTTAGACTGTGAGTTCAGTGTTGCCTGAGCTATGTACCGTCTAATTGAATTTCGACGCGCGCGTTTCACAAACCATGAAACAATTGATTGCCGCGATTGTCGTCGTTCTATTCCTGATTGTTTCCGGCAACATTCTGTTCGTACTCGCAAACAACGATCCGCTTTGGCTCGATGAACTACATACCAGTTGGGTTGTGAGTGGAACATGGGCTGAGGTTGCTCCTCGGGCTGCAATTGGCAACCAGACGCCGGTCTATTTTTGGATCTTGAAGGCTGTTGTCGATTGTTTGGGGCAATCGCCGTTCAGTTTGCGCTTGGTTTCGGTGATCGCGACTTTGGCAACGGTCGTTGTTGCAGCGGTTTGGAATGCAATAGCGACGCGTACCTGGATTGGCACGGTGTTGTTGCTGGTGGCGATAGGAAACGCCGCCCCGTATCTCTACTATGGCTCAGAAGCTCGACCCTACGCCATGTTGATTTTTTGTACCTGCGTACAACTATTTCTTCTGTTGTCGGCACCAAATGGCAATGAACGAATCCTGTCGATTCGGACGTTGTTTCTCGTCGTTAGTACAGCGATGTTGATCGGAATCCATGCGACAGCAATCATTTTTGTCGTCGCCGAAGTTTTTGTTTTGCTTTTCGCGCATTTCTTGCTCGGTGTCTATTTTTCGAGTCTTCGTCAGCTGATTTCAACCACGCGGTTCGCCGGCATAACAGCTGGATTGATGATGGGCCTTCCGTTTCTGATTGCTCTCAAGGCGACGATGGAACAGCGAATGCTCTGGTCCGATTTTTCATCAGTCTCCGGAATGGTTGCAGATTTCCTTGAGCCCGTTTGCCTGTTGGTATTTGCCGTTTTGGTTTGGGGCTCGGCCATCTATGTCGGGAAACCTACCGAACAAACCCAGTCGTCATGCGAGCGAGTGGCATGGTTGGTGACAACCTTTTCAATTGTCGGTTTGTTGGCGATGCTGGTCATTTCGTTACTTGGGTTGGCACCGGTTGCTGCGATGCGTTACGCCCTGCCCTGTTGGGTGGCAATGGTCATTGCAACTGCGATGCACATTAGCTTTGCCTGGAATCGATTGCGTAATCGAATATGGGCTCGCGTAACAATCGTTTTGGCTGTGTTCGTGCTACAAGTCATTGGTCGAACGCTTGTTTCCTATTCGACGATTCAGCGATGCATTTGGACGAACGAAGTTCCGCAGATCAGAACTGAAAACTGGGATTCGTTGGTTCAGGCAATCAACGAACGGAATTCGTCCAGCCCGACCGAGATTCTGTTGCTGGGAAACATTCTGGAGGATTCGTTGCTACAAACGACATCCGACAATGCAAAGTTGAACGACTATTTAGAGTTTCCGCTGCGTGGAATTTACTCTGTCGGTCAATCGCGAGTTGTTCCAGCAGCGACATGGAGCGACAGTCGATTACGCTTTCTCGAAGACTTTCCGTATCGCGAACAATCTGTTTTTGTCGTGGCGAGAATGGGGCCCTCAGATCTTTCAAAACTGGAATCGCAACTACAACGAATTGCGAGGAAACGCCACCTGCTGGTTGAACGGATTGGCAAAGTCGGCTCCAGTGTTCAAGGGTTTCATCTCGTACAATTGCCTGATGTTAAGTGACGCAGTCAAGTGAATTGAATTTTTGACGCTTTCAGCCCAAAGTCCTTCCCGGTCGAAACTGCTCCAAGTCGATGGGTGGAGGCGTGTTGTCCAAAAGGCAGGCAATAATATGAGCGGTTCCGGGGGATGACTGCAAGCCAAGTCGAAAATGTCCCGTTGCCACTAGCGCATTATTTACATTCGGAATCCAGCCAATATACGGAAGTCCATCGAATGATGCGGGGCGAAGGCCAGCCCACGCGCGGATGGGTTTACGTTGCTGGAACATCGGAGAGATGGAACAAGCAAACTCTTCGAGGGATTGTTCACCTGCGGCAGTAGTTCTTGAATCAAAACCCGCTTCCTCCATCGTCGACCCCACTAGGACGTGGCCATCCAATCGAGGAACCAAGTACCGAGGCCCTTCATTCACGATATAGGAAAATGGAGGTTGGTCGAATTTGTACAACAGCATTTGTCCCCGTATCGGCACGACGGGCAACGTCACGTTTAGCGTAGTTGCAATTTCGTTGGACCAGACTCCGCGCTCAGGCAAAAGTAGTCCGCTTGAAGCGTCGTCGACTCCAGTTCGACTTGCCAGGTTGAGTCACCCTGTACGATTTTTGGTGTCTGCTTTGTTTCCAAAATCGAACTGCCGCGGCTGTTGATTCCTGCTCTCAGTGCTGCCAAGTGTCGAGTGTTTCGGACTTGAGCCTCGTCGGGAAGCCATGTCACTCGTTTCCACTGCTGATCGGCAATGAAGCCAAAGGTTGGACCCAGATCGTTTGGATCAAGCGTTTCAAATCGAATTTGTTCACTTCTCCAGTAGTCTTCCTGACCAACCAACGCACCTAATTCCCCGACACTTCGCGCAAGATAGACGCCCCCGCAGATTCGATATTCGTTGTTGATGCCCGATTCCGACAAAAACTGTTGATGCCATTGCGCATGAATGGAATTGCTAATTGCACACAACTGCTCCATGGGATGAGTTGAGGCTTGCGAATTGTAGGGCATCAAGATTCCAGCACCTGCCCAAGAGGCACTTGGGTGTTGCTGGATTCGATCGATGACCGTGGTTCGCCAGCCTCGACCGGCAAGTTCATAAGCAATCGAAAGGCCAACGACCCCGCCACCTAAAACAATGACACTACCCCGAGTTTGAGACATTCGAATCTCCTGTGACGGGGCGGGCAGTGGCTTCTTCAGTCAATGCACAAAGTTGTTGCGACAATTCAACGATTTGAGCGTCACCGGATTTTTTCAACGTCTCAATGACAACCTGTAACGAGGCCCAATCATCGATGTCAGATTGAGTTTCCAATAATTGAAGCGATAATCCAGAACGGCGAACTTGGGCTACTGTTTGATCAAAAACTTGTGGCGTGCTCCATGCGATGTCAGAAAAGACAGCTGATTCGAATCGCCGCATTCCGATCAGGTAATAACCTCCATCCGCTGAAGGGCCAATCACAACATCGTGTTGCTCGAGCGCGCGGTCAGCCAATTGAATCGTCGTCGGGGAAACGGTCGGACAATCCGAACCGATGACAATGACACGTTCGTGTAGGCCACTCGACATCTCCCGAAAGCAATGCGCAATCCTGGTTCCGAGGTCCAAGCCTACTTGGGGCGCCACCTTCCATGCTTCTCCAGCCAGACAGCGAAAATCGTTCTGTTGATGGGCAGGTGAAAAATAAAGAATACGCTGGTTGCCGCAGGCATTCAGTCGTTCCAGCAAGAATCCCAAGCAACGTTTTTGAATTTCGGCTGCTGCATGGGGCCCGATCGTCGACGCCAATCGCGTTTTGGTTTGACCGGGAGTCCAGTGTTTTGCGAGTAATGCGAGTGTCGTTGGCAATGATCGCCCCTGAACAGCTGACATCTTCCGAAAAAATGGAATTTGGCGTTACAAAGTAAACGGCCAAAACGAATTGAAAATTGACAGCGAGCAAGCTGTCCCGGAAAATAGATAGCTGAAGCCTCGTCTGTGATTTCGTATTATTGCGTTCTTCAAAAAACAGGGAAACCGGGAACAGGGTCTCATGGCAGAAGCGCTGAACGCGAAGAGTTATCTCGCGTTACTCAAGAAAAGTGGAATTGTTGCAGAAGACAAGCTGAAGGCTTCATTGGGGCGGCTCGCCGCTTCGGCAAATGGTCAGGCGATTAAAACACAACAACTTTCCGAACATATCCTTTCGGAAGGATTGATTACGTCCTGGCAAAACGACCAGTTGATGGCGGGGCGGCACAAGGGCTTCTTCCTGGGGAAATATCGACTGCTGCGATTGCTCGGTGCCGGGGGAATGAGCGCTGTCTATTTGGCGCAACACACGATTACGAAACATTTGCGTGCGATCAAGGTTTTACCGAAATCTCGCATCGCGGACAAAACATACTTGGAGCGATTTTATTTGGAGGGTCGCGCAGCGGCATCTTTGCGCCATCCGAACATTGCCCAAATCGTCGACTTGGATAACGAAGGCGATATTCACTTCATGGTCATGGAGTATGTCGATGGCGTTGACCTTGAAAAGAAGATTCGTGCCGAAGGGCCACTTACGATCGGTGCTGCGTTGGAGTACTTGAGGCAATCGGCCGAAGGTCTCAAGCACGCGCACTCGCGAAATATCATCCATCGCGACATCAAGCCCGCCAACTTGATACTGACCACTGCAACGAATCAGATTAAGATTTTGGATCTTGGTCTAGCGTTAGTTCAAAACAATCAAGAGTCGCTGACGGTTCTGCATGATGAGAAAGTTATGGGAACAGCCGACTACCTATCCCCCGAGCAAGCGATTGACAGCCACAAAGTCGATCAACGTGCCGACATTTACAGTCTCGGTTGTACGTTGTATTTCATGATCGTGGGCCATCCGCCATTTCCTGAGGGAACTATTGCTCAGCGTGTTGCCAAGCATCAAACGGTAGATCCGCCCGAGTTGACTTCGATACGAAGTGATTGCCCGGTGCAGGTTTCTCGTCTTTGTCAAATGATGATGAACAAGAAACCGTCAGAGCGATTCGCCGATTGTGATGTACTGTTGCAGGCGTTGCGAAAGGTAAATGCAGCATTGACGCTGACGAATTCGCCGTCTGGCGACGCTGCCAAGGTAAATAGCAAATCCCCTCCTGCTCTTTCGCCTGAAGTTGCTCGCACTGCGGCAGCAACTCCAGTTAACGATCGGGCTAAGGCAGAAAGAGTGTCAGCTGCACCAGCAATGGCGGAAGCAAAACAAGCGGCAAAGCCAGTAAAAAATGGACCAACGGTTGCACCTAAATCCAAACCAGCGGGGAATATTGGGCAGCAATTGCAGGGGATCGAAGCTGCTCATGCTGTGCCAACGGCGCAAAGTGGCATGGCGATCGAAATTCCGGACTCAATCGAGGCGGTGAAACGAAATGAAGAAGTTGGTGACCTTTCTGGCTTGGCAGATTTGGACTCTGGCGCGTCAAGTTTTGCGTTGGGTGACCTGGCATTCAAAACGGTGGCTAGTCCGGCGACGAGCCGGAGGACTGCGAATGGACGCAAATCCAATTCCAAGTCCGTTATCATTGTTGGTGCCATTGTCGGTCTGATGTTTTTGGGATTGATGGTTGTTTTGTACTTTCTGACGAGATGATTTTATTCCGTTTCGGATTCGCAGATCTTGCTCGATTGAAAATGTAAAGGAGAAAGCGTTGCTGATGACCGCATGCCAAATCAAATTAGGTTGTTGTTTTTTGTTTGCGCTTGTGGCTTTGACGTTTTCTAATTTCCCTTGCAATGCGCAAGAATTGACTCGAAAGGAAGAACAACTGTTGCGGATGGTCGGTAAAGACCTTGATGACGTCGCATCGGGAATTGAGCGAGAACGTTATCCGCAGGCAGCCAAGGCGTACGAATCAGCGGTCTCGCGCATTCAGCGATTCGGCGAGATGACTTCGACCTTGGCATCACAGTTTGGCGCACCGAAAACACGATTGGAAGAATATCGAACGAAACTAACCGAAGCGGGACAGGAGGTTTCCCCTGTGCCTGACATCGCAAGCGGTGGTCTGAGCTTTCAAACAGATGTTGCGCCGATACTTGTCGGTAAATGCGGTGGGTGCCATGTGCGAGGAAGTCGTGGCGGATTTGGGATGGCGAATTTTGCAGCTTTGATTCAAAGCGGTATGGTCGAGCCAGGAGATCCTGTTAGCAGCCGCCTGATTCAAGTCATTGATTCCGGTGAAATGCCCCAAGGCGGCGGTACGGTCACTAACGATGAACTAACAACATTGAGGTCTTGGATAACTGCTGGAGCCAAAAACGATGGTGACGCTCAGGCGAGTTTGACTCAGTTGTCAGGGGCTGCAGCGAACGGTAGCGGAAATAATCAGCCGGCTCTCGAAATGAAAGACCGAATCCCAACGGGAACCGAAACCGTCAGTTTCACTCGCGATGTTGCGCCTATTCTGGTTGAAGAATGCAATGGTTGTCATCTCAATGCCCAGCGTGTTCGTGGAGGACTGAACATGTCCAATTTTACATCATTGCTGAGAGGTGGCGACAATGGTGCGATGTTGGATATCAAGAATTCCAGTAACAGCCTGTTGATCAAAAAACTGCTTGGTACTGGAAGTGGAAATCGAATGCCGCCCAATCAAAAACCACTTTCCAAAGAGGTGGTGGGAATGATTGAGAAATGGATATCGGAGGGCGCTAAATTCGACGCGACCGATGCAGCGTTGCCACTTGAACGATTGGCAGCGATGGGGACGGTCGCGAAAATGAGCCACGATGAATTGGTTCAAAAGCGAAAGGAAATCGCGGAAGCCAATTGGAAAAAAGCAATGTCCAGCGAACCGATCAACCGTCTGGAGGTGGGAGATGTAACATTGGTTTCAACTTTGCCGCCCGAAAAAATGCAGCCAATCGCGGAGAAAATCAATGAGCTAATTGAAGCCTTCAAGAACGACCAAAAGCTGAAATCGGGTACACCTCTGGTCACGGGAAATTCGACGGTTTATTTGTTTGAAAGAAGGTACGATTTCAACGAATTTGGCGTGATGGTTCTGGGGCACCCAATACCGCGTGAGCAATTGGTTGCACGGGTTTTTGATCGAGTCGACTCTCATGTCGCCGTGATTTATGATCGTGATGTCGATCAGACACAAATCGCTTTCCAATTATTCCGAGCCCTCATTGCAAATCATGTTGCCAATTGGACGGAAGATGTACCGAAGTGGTTCGCAGATGGACTGGCCTATGATCTAGCTTCTGAATTCGCCGGCGAACAGAAAACGCTGGTGGAAGGTTGGCAGAAGGAGGCCATGACGGTTTTGAGTAACGGCAGCTCATCACAGATCGCAGCGGACAAGTTGGATTTGTTTTTGAATGGCGGGCTTTCCGACGTTCAGCAGTCTCTAGGTGGTTACTTCTGCGTGGCGAAACTCAAGAGCACGCCATCGTTCAAACGATTTGTTGATGAAGTTAAAAAAGGTCAAAGCTTCCAGGCGACATTCGGATCGCTTTACGGTTCCTCATTTGATGAATTGATGCGTGCATCGCTTGATTCGCGTCGACGTTAGTCGGCAATCTTCAGCGCGGATTTCAATTGCCGACGGGCGACTTGTCCAGGCCAGGTAGGTTGCCATTGCCTTCGTTGGTTTTACCGAAAGGACTGTCGTACCAACGGCATTTCACTTTCAGACAGGCGTATGAACGGTGATTTCCCAAAAAAACCATGTGAATTTTTCCAAACTTTTCGATGAAAAATAGCGTAAATCGGGGCATCCCGTTGGAAATCTGGTAACTCGGGGGAATTTTAACGCCGGGCCTCCGTCTAGAGGTGCGGCAAAATGTTTGACGACTGCAGATCGCGTGCCTACAATGCGACGCTCTCACTCGCCGGGCAGGTTGTCGGACTACGAGTTGTAGCAACCAGATGAAGACCTGAACCTCTGATTGGAGAACAGAGAATGAAATGGAAAAAATCGGAAATGAAACCGTACAAGGAGCTTCTGTTGGGGCTTCGTGCACGGCTTCGTGGAGACGTTCATACCCTTGCTGACGCAGCACTTTCGAGCACAGCAGGTAGTCAAGGTGGTAGTTTTTCAGCCGTTCCCAGCCACATCGCTGACATGGGAAGCGACACATTTGAGTTGGACAACACATTGTTGTTGATGTCAAACGAAGGTGAAACGCTCTCGATGATCGAGCAGGCTTTGGAACGAATCGAAGATGGTAGCTTTGGTATTTGTGTTGAATGTTCTGGCAAGATCCCTAAAATGCGGCTGAACGCAATTCCGTACACGCCGTATTGTGTGAAATGTGCCGGTCAAATTGAAAGTGAAAAATTCTAGTTTGATCAGCAAAGTTCGCAGATTTCACGCGTTGAAATTTCGAAAACGGCTGACACGAATAGCGTGTTTGCCGTTTTTTTATGCGCGAACTGTTGCCTGATAATTCCCGGTTGCATCACGGCAGGATATGAGCAATCCAACGAAATCGAAAACGAACGTCATCCTTTTCTTTCTGATCGCGGCGATCGTTTTGTGTTTGGACCTTGGGACCAAATCCTGGGTCTTTGCTAACTACTACGATACTCATGCAGATTATCAGGCACCTCGCTATTGGATTGACGGTGTGTTCGGAATCCAACCGTCCACCAATCCAGGCGCGTTGTTTGGAATGGGCGCGGGCTATCATCTTTGGTTCGCGGCCATCTCCATTGTGTTTTTGATGTTTATTTTGGTGTGGCTGTTCCGCTTTGGCGGTGCGTCGAGTCGTTTTCTATCCATTGCGATGGGTGCCATTTCCGGTGGGATCCTTGGCAATTTTTACGATCGAGTCGGGCTAGGCGCAACGCCGGGACATCCGAATGAAATCGCGAATCATGTCCGGGACTGGATCTATTTTCGATGGGAGGGAATTTCCATCCTTGATCCATGGCCAAATTTCAACATCGCGGACACGGGACTGGTTTGCGGTGCAATTCTGCTGTTTATTCACGGAATGTTTTTCAACCCAGTTCCGCAAAAAGACGACAACAAACAGGAACTAGCCGATCATGGATCATGAAATCAAACAACGTCTCGACGCTGCTTATCAATTCGCTGTCCTTGCAGGAAAATCAACGCTGGACTTTTTCTGCGCCGATGATCTAGAGGTTGAAATCAAAAGCGATGGGTCACCTTTGACGAAAGCTGACCAAGGTGCCGAGCGACTATTACGCGAACGAATCTCGGATCAATTTCCGCATGATGGAATCGTTGGCGAAGAATTTGGCGAAAGCGAAGGTAGCAATGATTTTCGCTGGGTGCTCGATCCGATCGACGGAACGAAATCATTCGTTTGTGGTGTGCCGCTTTATGGGACCATGATCGGGATCGAACGCGCCGGTGAAGCGGTAATCGGCAGTATTTATTTCCCGGGATTGTCAGAGGGCATGTTTGCGGGAATCGGTGGGGGCGCATGGCACTATCGCGGCGACCGTGAACCGAGACGCACAAGTGTTTCCAACAAGAATCGCCTTGAGGACGCTGTCTTGTTGACGACAGACGTTCCTCGCTTCAAGAAGCGGGACGCCCATCAGCAATTCGATGCGCTTTCGCGGCAGGTGTACCTTTCAAGAACTTGGGGAGACGTCTACGGATATTTGCTGGTCGCATCGGCTCGCGCCGACATCATGATTGATCCGATTATGAATGTTTGGGACGCCTGTGCTTTGTTGCCGATCGTCAATGAAGCCGGAGGGCGTTTCACCGATTGGCAAGGTCAAAGCCGCGTCGATGGTGGGGATGGAATTGGGACAAACGGACACCTGCATGACGCTGTATTGAACGCGCTGAACTCAGCATCTGTAGCATAAGGGCGAATTCGCCTAGCGTGGCAAAGGTTGCCCAGGAGAACGAATCCCCAGACCGGTGACACCTGCGCCGCTGCCATACATTCCATGTTGAGCACGTGTTTCGCCGACACAGCCGTAGGGATCTGGTTTTGCTCCGAAACAACCACCAACATATCCGTTGTCGTTTCGGCGATACGATGAAATGCCGCCAAAATCCTGCATACGATCAAACGGCGCGTTCAGGCGACGTGTAACGTTTTCTGCAAAACACGGATGGTGGCTATCAAACGCCTCCGAAAATGGACGAGGCCAGTAGACACTGCTATTCGGATGTCGCGTCAAACCCATGGGCTTTCCACATTCGCAGCCGCCTGAAACAGGATCGCGATACGGTCTCCCTTGGAATCCCTGTGCGTCAAGGCGCGTTAACGGTGAGGTTTGATTTGGAAACAGACATTGGCTGCATCGATCCTGAGAACGATAACCTTGGTCAGGGGCTCCCGTGCTAACCCCATTTTTCATTGGTTCATTACCAAACGCTCTTCCGGAGCCCAGCATCAGAACCACAGCAAACAACAAGACAGCGATCAGTATCAAATTTCGCATAGCTTTGGATTCAGGCTGAGAAAGCATGTTTGATCGAGGTGCAACGTGAGTCCTACGAAACACGGTGGACTCTAGAATCAAACGACTTGACAGTTTGGGATCGACAAATGTTTCCTATCGCATGTCATCGGTAACGTGGGTTCAAATCGCCATAAATAGGCCGCACGGCAAAATCGGAGTCCCTAAAAGCGTACCGGATATTCCGGTTGTACTGGATTGCGGGGCGGCGAAATTGGTGGAGTGAATTTGGGTGAATCAAACGCGTCCATTTCGAATCGTTTGTCTCTCAAGTAAAATGTCATTATTGAAACCAGACATTTTGTGGACCAATCGGATTTGGAAATGAAAAAGTTCATACTCGTTCTCTCGCTTGCATCGCTGATTTTTACCGGTTGCGAGACGAAGGATTACGACCCATTGATTCTGAAAGATCGATTGGAGGAACTCGAAAAACGAGTTGTCGAACTTGAAAACAAAACCGCATCTAACGTTCGGCCTGCAACCTCTCAGAATAGTCAAGCCGGCGGCGCGAAGACTTCGGCGACGAAAACACCAGTTGTCGAAGTGAATCGAATTTCACCAGAGGCGGAATCCGGAATTGCCGAACAATTGACCGGTTTGGATGGACGCGTCGAGCTTGATTCCAAAGGCCGGATCGTTTCGATCGATTTGACGAACAGTCGCAAGACGTTGGACGGATTGGCATTGATCGCCGACTTGAAGGATGTGCGATCTCTTTCAGTTAAGGGGGCGGATCTTCAGCCAGGCTCCTTTGATCAAATTGCCTCACTCACTTCATTGCAAAAGCTCGAAATGGAATTGGCCCCCGTTACTGAGGAGGCATTGAATAAACTATTGGCTTTAAACGACCTGCGATTCCTGCAGCTGTTTCGCTCCGATATTAGTGACGATGGACTTTCAATCGTTTCCAAATTTCCCAAGCTCGAACAACTTCGCCTTGGTCAAACCCGTGTCGGTGATGATGGCATTGCACACTTGAAAGACTTGAAGACGCTCAAAGCCATCGACTTGAGCGATTGCAATCGTGTTTCCGACAAAGGGCTTGAGGTGCTTTCGGGTCTGCCCAACATTGTGTTTGTCAAAGTCTGGGGTCCACAAATCACCGATACCGGGATGGCGTCCGTTGGGAAGATGAAAAAGCTTCGTGTGTTGGGGTTAAACGATACTGCCGTTACTGACGCCGGCATGGCTGAGTTGACTGGGCTTTCTGATTTGACCGAAATTCATCTCTTTCGAACCAACGTCAGTGATGAGGGAATCGCACATCTTTCTCGATTGTCCAAGCTTTCGTATCTCAATCTCAGGGATACGAAAATCTCTGATACGGCGATCAAGTTGATTGCGGTTCGCTTGCCCGAAGTCACTCAACTTGATCTAAGTGAAACGAAATCGCCTGGGGTGACCGACGATTCTGCTGCAGCGCTTGCGAAGATGTCAAAGTTGTCTGACTTGAATTTGTGGAGCACAGCGGTATCGGATGCAACTGCAGAAGCGTTGGCAACGTTGCCGAATCTGACCAAGCTCAACTTGGACAAGACTCAGATCACGAATGCGTCAATTGACGCGATCGCGCAGATTCCCAACCTGACTTGGTTGCATATCGGCTCGACGAGTATTGGTGATGAAGCCGCAACGAAACTGGCTAAGTTTTCGAAGCTGAAATATTTGAATGTGACCCAGACCAAGATTTCCGAAGACGCATTTTTTGACCTTTATGATGCATTGGCCGAATCCGGATGTGTTTTGGTTGGACCGTGACCTTTCAATCATTGCAGGATTGCTTTAAATCATTGCAAGATTGGTTGTGTCTAGTTTGAAACTTCATTGATAAGCCAATCGCAAACGTCCAAGTCACGGATGGCTGCGGGCATTTCGTTTTGGCATGCGGAAGCGACCAGGATAGATTCCTGGGTTGTTTCTGCTGTGACCACGCCATGGGAACCTTTGACAAGTTCGGCATTGATCGGAATCGATCGTGTGGCCATGTCGACGAACAACTCAGCCGGATCGTATCCTGGCTTGCGATGGATGTCGACCGTTCTGGCGAAGCTCGGTGCTTGTGAGTCGTCGAGCCAATAGTAGTACGCTTGCCAACTGTTGGGGTGGAAACGAGGATGATATCCCCTGCCCTTTCGTGCTGCATCCCGATTTCATTTCGCGCGTCGCCCGCAAAGATTCCGTCGATCCCATTCTGGTTTGAAAACAACTTGACAACTTGTTCAATCGTCTCCGCGTCGCTGTTCTTGACATAAATGTTGGAAAACTGATGGTCCACCAAAGCCCAAGCTCGCGACGACTCAAAGTCGATCAATTCACCACCGCCCTCTTCGGTTACGACAGTCAGCAATCCAGCTTCGCGCAGGATGCGATTGGGATAGGTTACATGATTCACATCCTGAATAACGTACTCGCTTGCCAAAACCAATTTTGCATTTGATGAAACAGACTGATGAATTCCGTCGACAAAATTGGCTAACAACACATCCAATTCTCGAACGGCTTCGATTGCTTGCTCGCTATTCGGGCCCCATTTTTGGGCGGCGTAGTCAAGGTGCGGGATGTAGATGTACGAGAAATCGGGGTGGAACTTCTGGATTGCCGCCATTGCTGAGTCGGCAATCCATTGGCTGGATTTGATGTTGGCAAGCGGGCCCCAAAAGTGTTGCAACGGGAAATGACCCAATTGATCTAACAGCGTCCCATAGTATTCCGTCGGTTTGGTGTAGCACCAAAGGTCTTCTGATCCATCAGGATTGTGAATCGGGGCAGGCATTGCGATGTAATCTGCTCCGGATTCTTTTGAAAGCATCGGGAACCATGCAAGGGAGGTTTTCGTTGGCGACGCGATATGTAGCAGGTCCCAAATTTGAGGCCGTTGGATAACGTAGTTTTTGGCTGTCCACATTTCAACCGAGTTTGTGTTTCGCCAAAAAAATCCGTTTGCAGTGACGCCATGCTCGTTCGCCGTTTTGCCCGTGAGCAAATGCGCCTGGGCGGGCCAAGTCACGCTGGGGAACGAATGCTCCAATGTACTGATGGACACAGCACCAAGTCGTTTTTGAGTTTCGAGCATCGTTGAAAAGTCGCGACGTCGAAGACCGGGAATAGAAACGAAAATTAATGGGTTGGACATGTTTGGTGTTCTAAACAAGTTGATTGAGAAACGAAAATGATTTTCTTACGGCATTCACCGCATCGTGACTATGACGACTCAGTTCTACGCAAACCGGTCCTGCGTATTGCATCTGCTTGAGGGCATCGAAGATTGGCGGGAAGTAAATTTCTCCGTCCCCGAACATCAAGTGCTCGTGAACATGACTTCGCATGTCCTCAATGTGAACGTTGACGATTTCTTCCTGCCATTCGTTCAGCTTGTCAACAATCGGCAATTCACCTTGGCAGAAAAGGTGACCAATGTCGACAGTCAGTTTTAGTCGCGGGTGTTCAATCCACTGTTTGAGACGAAAGAAAGCCGCCAGCGTATCGATCATCATTCCTGGTTCCGGTTCGAACCCAAGAGTCACGTTGTGCTGTTCGGCAGCCTTCAACGCTTCCGTCAAGTTAGTTGCAAGGTTATCGAGAGCGGATTGCTGCGATTGATTTTCGTCAGCCGATCCCGACCAAATGGAGACGACCGGGGCGCCAAGTTCTTCGGCAATCATGCAGGCACGAGCAATGAAGTCGACTCTCAGATTGGCAATTTCTGGCGAATCGGTGAGTGGCGGCCAATGTTTTTTACGAGGTTCGAGCAGGAATCTGGCACCGGTTTCGATGATTACTTTCAGTCCATTTCGCTCCAGATGCTCACGAAATCGAGGAAGCTGCTTGCGAATTTCGCTCGAATAAGGATTCAGCCATTGGTGATCAAGCGTGATGGCAATCGCGCGATACCCTGTTTCCGCGACGATCTCAATCGCTTGAAACGGGTCGTGGTGAGCCAAGCCGTTTGTATTGTAACCCAGGTACATGTGCGCCGTCAGAATCGATGTTTTGAATTCTATTTTACGATGACGTCGAGGAATGCGGAACCAATCGACTGCCGGATGTTCCAAAATTCGTCAGGTCAACGAACGAATGCGGGAAAGAAGAAGCGACGTAGGCAGCATGGCTAACACTAGGCACGCGGCTCCCAGGCGGCCGTCGTCCCAGACGAGACATGCCGTTGCGTCCAAAACAACGATCCCCTGAAGCGCCAAAATGATCATGCTTCGATGAACCATTTGATCACGCGAATTCATCCAACGTTTGGCGCGGAAAGCCAGCCTGCAAATGAGAAAAATAGGCATCGCCGTCGCGGCGATTGTGTAGTGAATGGTATGTATACCCAAAAGTGGTAACAGGATTGTGGGGGCCAGCGCGTGAATTCCCAACGCGCCAAAAACCATGATCAAACCCAATGGCATCCAGCGATTTGGGGATTGACTATCGGCTTCATTTTTTGCGATTAGCGTAACGCCTGTTACATAGACGGTCAACGCGATCGAATACAGCAACAAGGCTGACATCGGGGGAGCAGAAAAACGAGTCCAGCCAATTGCCAAGATGGAAGCCCCTAGCCAAAGATTCAAGCCGCGACACGTGCCCATGAAAAACGCTCCAAGCGGAACACGTTTGAACAGCACATCGTAAAGCCATATCGAAAGACAAATGGCAAGTGTGATTCCGGTCGTAACACCAAGCGGGCGATTTGCGTCTGCACTTCTCCAGTCGATAATCATTGCCCCAATCAATGCGCACGTCATCAATGTAAATACCAAGATGAGAGCGGCGTTACGTCCCATCGCGCCGCTGGGAATGGGGCGTTGAGGACGGTCCTTGGCATCAGCGATCGCATCGTTCCAGTCGTTAAGTGCCATCCCCGCGCCGAACAATGCCATGGAGACGAGCAAGATCAGTACCAGAAATGGAAGATTCCAGATTTCGTCAGAAGCAACAATCGTTGCAGAAGCAATGATGTTTCCAACAATCGAGGGCCAATTCGCAATGCGGACGAGGCGAAGCCAGTCAATTATCCGGCCGGTTCGACGAGGCGAAATATTGAAGGGCGATATGGAATCGCTGCCGTGATTGGTGTCGCCCATCAGAGTTTGAAAAAGTAAAACAGGGTTTAAGAAACGTGTTTCGCTATCATAACAACGCTAGCACAATCGCCACTGCAACGCAGAAGCACAGATTTTGCTGCGCCAAAACACAAAAAAACCCGCGATTGGAAAAATCCAATGCGGGCTTCCCCCGGGACTATGCATAAAAAATCGCCACGACAATTTTCAATGTGTGGCGATCAATGTGTTCTAGCAGGTGTCGTGTTCTAGCATAACCTGATTGACTTGATTCATCTTGGCTGACTTGTGACACCAGTAATGTGATTTGCTGATGGTTTTCGTTATCGGCAAAACGTGAAGATTCGTTTGCTAAAAAATTCCGAGAAATCGGATTGTTGAAAATGGTGAAGATATTCCGTGGAAATTGAATTGTTTGGCTGCAATGTCTAATCCGAAAAGGCAAAGGGTGCCGATCAAGACAAGGATACTTTGTATTCCTAGTTAGACCGAGTACGTTTCCATGGCAACGAAAACCCTCGAGACCACTCAACAGCCAACATCCGTTCGACTCCCTGCACAGGCTGCAGCTGTCGTCGTTCCTACTGCGTTAGGCGGGGCGGTCTATCTCCTGTTGACCGGCCTGTTGGATGGTCACATTATCGATAACCCACTCGTCAATCGGTATCTTGTTGGCCACCCAATTTCGCGAATTACGACCTGTATGTTTTGCGTGGGAATGGTCCATTTGTTTTTGATTTGGCGCAACCAACGCTGGCAAATTCGAAAGTTGGACTCGTTTGGATTGGAAGGCGTCGAATTGACAGCGTCCGCCTCGGATTCAAACGAACACGAGCATCGCGAATCAGCACAAGACCAGGCGCAAGCACTGTTGCGTGGAATGCTTCCTCTGGGAAAGAAATTCGATCAACACTTTTTGTACCGAAGGCTCATAACGCTGCTGGGCTACGTTGGTAGAAACGGGGCCACTTCGACGCTGGAAGGCGAAATGAAGTATCTGTCCGAATCAGACGCGGAGCAACAACACCAGTCATGTGCCTTTGTAAGGATTCTCATTTGGGCGACGCCCATGTTGGGATTTCTGGGAACAGTATTAGGAATCTCGGCGGCACTGGGTCAGCTGAATGTTGGGCCAGACAACGACCTGCAAGGAATGATGGCCGGTTTGCAGAGCAGTCTGTATGTCGCTTTTGATACGACTGCTCAAGCACTTGTGCTGTCCATGTTCATGATGTTCTCGATGTTTTTTGTCGAACGAATCCAGCAACGAGTACTGAGCGATGTCGATGCCCGGACCATCGAAGAAATTTCCAATCAATTTGAATTTCAAAATCAGGATGCAGAAGTCGATCGCCTTTCAGCGACTAAGGCAGTACAGCGTGTTGGCGGTAAGTTGCTGAAGGCAACGCGAGAGGCTGTTTCTGAGCATACGCGAATCTGGAAAAAAACAATCGAAGCGGCTGAGAACTCCTGGGTAGGTGTCAATGTAGAACTAGCTCAAAAGAATCAGGAAGACATTGGCAAGGCCTTAAAGGTTTCGCTGGATGAACTGGCCGCGACAATGGACGGATCGATTCGCAGGGCCGACGAAAGTATGAGCAAGCGTTGGCATCAATGGCAAACCTTGCTCAGTGACAACAGTCGCAATCTGGATCGGATTCAACAGTCGAACCAGGGGCAAGTTGAATTATTATCAACTGCTATCGAGCGGATGAACCAAATTATTGAGCGTCAAGATGCACAGAAATCTGAAGAAGCATTTGTGGAGATCATTGCTGCTGTCAGATTGCTAAAGGATGAGTTGTTAGAGCTTAAAGGCGAATCGGAAGCACAACGGAAACAACGAACGTTTCAATTGAAGGTCGCAGAAGAAACTCGCAGGGCGGCATGACAAGGCGTCGACGACGAGATGGTCTCAATATTTCGCTGTTTCCCTTTCTCACCGTGCTACTCAGTACGATGGGCGTTTTGATATTGATGCTGGTGATTGGGGTCAAGTCTGGCAAAGCAAAGCCCATCAAAAGGTGACGGAAGATGTCACGGCTCTTCAAAATGAAATGGAGCAACTCGCATCGGATCGCGACTTGTTCAATATTCGCCGCGATGGATGGCTCGACAAACGAAACGAATTGCTTGAGGACTCGAAACGCACTCGCACCGTGCGTGACCATCTTCAATCGGAATTGCGAGACCTTCGCGAGCAGCAAGTATCGCTTGCAAGCGATCTACAGCAACTTGACCAATCCAATAGTCCAGAGGTCGCCGAGATCGACGATGAACAGTTGGCGACATTGGAAGCTCAAGTCGTTGCACTCGAGGAAGCGATCAAAGACGAAAAATTGAAGAATCAGCAAAACGCCCCAGCTGTCTATTCGTTGGTGCCATATTCGGGAAGTGGTGGAACGAACCGTCGGCCGATTTATGTTGAATGCCAATCTAATCGAATTGTGTTGCAGCCATTCGCAATTGAACTGGAAGGTCGAGACTTCCCTCCCGAGATTCAGGCTGGAAACGTTTTGGATGCAGCCCTATCGACGATTCGAAAGTACTGGGTTGAGAATGATTTGCAAGGCAACGAGGGGGATCCATACCCGCTATTGGTCGTTCGTCCTGACGGAAGTGGCGCTTACTCCGTTGCTCGGCGGGCAATGAACAATTGGGCAGACGAATTCGGATACGAATTGGTCCCTGATGATATGACACTGGACTTTGGAGTTGCTGATCCTGAACTCGCTAGACGTGTTCGAGCGGCAGTTGAATCGGCACGCTTGCATGTCGTTCAAACGGAACAGAATCGCAAGCGTCTTGCTGAGTCGTTTCGAATCGACTCCCAATCCGATTCAGGTGGTGCAAGTAGCAATCAGCTGCAAATTGATCGCGTAAACGGCGGATTCAAGGTTCCTGATGCACTCCAGGCAAAAATGACTTCGGGAGAATACACGAGCTCCGGCAGACCGACGTCAGATGCCAACAACTTGGGATCGTCATCGGAAAATCAAACCAAGCTCCACACCGAATCGAACAATGATTCCGTTGATTCGACAAGCGACCAGGATTTTGGCGGATCATCGGGGAACCAACAATTTGGCTCGACCGAAAACGGAACAGGTCAATCCGCTTTGGCCTCAACGGTGAGCTGTATCGCAAAACAACGTGGAGCAAACTGGGCGCTTCCGACGTCGCCAAATCAAAGGGTTGCCTATGTGCGCCCCATTCGGTTTTATTGTTCCGATCAGGCTTTAGTCTTCGCGACACAGGATGATAACCAAAGTCAACGATTGATCATCAGTTTGGTCGATCCCAACCTCGCAGTTGAACAGCTTGTTACGGCGCTCAATCAACGTCATTCATCTTGGGGGCCACCTCCAGAAAACGGTTATTGGAAACCCGTTATGAAGATTCAGGTTTTGCCTGGAGGGCAGGTACAGGTAGACCAGCTTCAGGTCATGTTGGAACACAGCGGGATCGAAATTGAAGTCGACGAGTAACAGTTGTAATTGACGGCGAAATTCATTCACGGATCTGACAATGGCGCGCAGTCGAGAGCGAAGTGAAACAAGCATTGGTGAAGACTCCTTTTTGGACGTAATCGCCAATCTGGTGGGAGTGCTCATTATTCTCGTCGCCGTTGTCAGCATGCAGGCCGGGTCGCTTATTACCTCCTCCGCGCAGCCAAATCAAATAGCGAAAATCAAGTCCGAATTAGAAGCGGCACGCCGGGAATATTGGGATGAGGAGCGCGTTGCATTATCTGTTGAAGATGATTGTCGAGGGCTGCAGCAGACAATTGATCGTCAGGAAATTGAAAACGCGAAACTTCAATCCATTCGACACGAACTCTTGGTGCAAAATGAAATCGTTGCTGAGCAGATTCAGAAACGAAAAGAAATCCTGGAAGACAAGCTTCAGGAGAATTTTGAACGCCAATCAAAACGCAGAAGCGCGGAAGCGAAGATTAGTCAACTGAAAACCCAGTTGACTGCTACCCAGAATTCGAAGACGGAAAATCGGAAAGAACTGGTGCATTATCCGACGCCAATTGCAAAAACGGTTTTTTCCAATGAAGTGCACTTTCAGTTGGCAGGTAATCGTTTGTCATTCGTTCCCATTGACGAACTGCTGCAGGAAATGAAGGCGACCTGGCAAGATCGCGTTACGCCGGAAGAGATCGAATCGACGATGACTGGAATGGTCGGACCACGCGAGGGATTCCGAATGCAGTATCAGCTCAATGCCGAACGTGTTGCCGACGGCGAGGTGCGCGGAGTCCGTGTTGAGTTCGCGGGGTTTGAGATGTTGGCCGAGCCGAATCTGGCGAGCGAAACGATCGACGAGGTGGTGGGAACCGAGTCAAATTTTCAACGCCGTTTGCAACGAATGGTTCCCGGTAAGACAACGATATCCATATGGGTTTATCCCGATAGTTACCATTCATACTTGAGGTTGCGTGATTGGTTACGTGAGCGCGGCTTCCAGACCGCAAGTTGGCCATTGCAGGAAAATGGGCGAATTTCTGGCGGCCCATCAGGGTTCCGGACCTCTGCTCAATAAATGAAGATGTTGGCAAGGCCGAATTGGTCGTTTTCAGGCGGATTGGCACGTAGATTGTGTAATATTGGCCAAAAATAGGGGCAAGCCAGCTGTTTAAAAGCTATGTTTTAGAATTCAGACGCTTCGCTCAAACTCCGTAGGCGAAAGCGTCGAAAATCATTATAACCATTGCTTGCTTGCAGCCTCGAGAAATCGGGAACTGTGAAATGTCTACGTTCAACCTTGGCGGGAATTGAACGTAAAAAGGGTGCCGTTTGCAACGCACCTTCTAATCTATTTTTGCATCTTAGACGGCGAATATGGCGAAGAAAGATCCTAATCGGAATCTGTCGCGCATTCAGATCACCAGTGCGCGCGGATCCAAGTTTTCTGGATGGGAGGTGCGAATCCAACGCCGCGGCAAGAGTATGCACAAATTCTTCAACGACAAAAAGTTCGGTGGAGAGCAAGGTGCACACAAAGCTGCTGTTGAGTTTCGTGATTCCATCGAAAGCAAGTTTAAAAAATTCTCGGTTTCGGAGCGGGCCAGAAATCCCTCCAGTCGTAATACGTCTGGGCATGTTGGCGTTCGAAAACACTCTCAAGTCGACGTGCGGGGCGAATACGAATACCACTATGAATATTGGATCGCCCAATGGACCGACAAAGATGGAAAACGAAAAACGAAGGCGTTTTCCGTTTCTGAGCACGGCGATGAGAAGGCGTTCAAATTAGCAGTTCAGGCTAGAAAAGAAGGCGTCAAAGAATCTGGCCGCTAGAATGCTTCGTGCCATTGCAGCGGCACTTTTTGCTGCAGTGGAACCACTCGTTGCTGAATTGGAACGCGGCTGTCAATAAAAAACGCACTCACCAGTTGGGAGTGCGCTTCAATTATCTTTTGGTATACACGGACCTTTTATGGCCGCGTTTGTGTATTGGCTAAAGCTGCATTGTCAAACGATGGTCGTTTCGTCGTTGAACCATTTTAAAGTTCAAGACAAATTGTCCCGCTCAACGCGCCAACCTATTTCGTGGGCAGTTGGAAAGGCTTTTGCTTAACAGCCTTAGCCACTGCACCACTTCGAAGGCATCGAGTGCAAACACGTGCGTGTTGATTGCCACCGGCTGGGCGAGCAATTTTCACGTTTTGCAAGTTGGGGCGAAATTCCCGCCGTGTTTTGCCCGTGATTTTGGTACCAACACCACCGAGGTATTTTGCCTTACCACGTGTTTCAATCTTGTTGCCCTTCGCAACACCTTTTCCGCAAATTTCGCACTGGCGAGCCATAGCCGCAATATTCCTGTGTTATTAATCCAGCGTCCGATGTCGTCACGTGCCCAAAAAATTGGATTCAGATTCCCTTTTCGGGGCGAATCGTATGGGGGCTGACGAAAAAATTTCAAGTCGCGTAGTATATCAAAATCGACTGAAGTCGCAACGCCATAGACGAAAAATGCCCATTTAAGCGTTGTTTTTGCCGATTTTCGGCGAGTGCGGATAATCGATTGGCTTCCGCATGATCCACGATGCCTGTGTTTCAAGAGAGCAATCCATGTGTCCGAATATTCACCATTGATCCTTCAGCTGCGAAGGGGGCGAGCGGCGGGTGATCAAAGGGCATCGATGGGTTTTCAGCAATGAAGTCAAAAACCGAATTCAAGCTCGGACGCAGATATTGGACGTATAGCCCACGTATTCACGCACCAAGGCAAGTTTCTGGCGACGGGGTTTTTCAACCCGAAGACGCTAATCGCCGTGCGGCTGTTTTCGGATCAGCCCTTGAGTCACTGGGTGACGATTGGCTGGGATCGTTTGCTCCAGGCCCATCAAATTCGCACTGTACCAGCCGCTTCATTTTCGTGCCGTTTATGGTGAGTCCGATGGCCTGCCCGGTTTGGTAGTTGACCGATTTGGCGACCAGGCAGTTGTGCAGATCTCAAGTGCGGATGGAAACGTTGCAGGAGCGAATTCATGCGACGTTGATCGAACGTCTGGGGATTCGCGGGATCGTTTGGCGAGCCGACGATCGGTTTCGTGAGTTGGAAGGTCTTTCCGTCCGCGAACCTGAAATCTGGGGCGAAGTCGCGGATCGGGTAACGCTTTTGGAAAACAGAAATTGAAATGCAGACTGAACTGGTCTCAGGGCAAAGACCGGTTGGTTTTTGATCAACGCGACAATCGAATACAGTTGCAACCGTATGCAAAGGGCCGAACGGTGCTCGATGTGTTCTCATACGCCGGAGCTTGGGCGGTTCATGCATTGCGTTACGGCGCAACAGCAGCAACCGTAATCGACCGATCGTCGACGGCAATCGAGCTTGCCAAAACAAATGCTCAACGGAATGGTTTTGAACTCGAAGCAATTGAAGGTGAGGCCGTCGCGGAAATGAAAACCATGATCAAGGCCGAACGACGATTTGATGTCGTAGTCCTGGACCCTCCAGCCTTGATCAAACGACGGAAGGATTATGAAAATGGACTGCAGTCGTATTATCAACTGAACCGCTTGGCAATTCAGTTGGTCGCAAAATCTGGCGGCCTGTTAGTGAGCTGTTCGTGTTCACACCATTTAGAGGAACACGAACTCGTCGAAGTGATACGACACGGCGCCCAGATATTTGGACGCGACGCACGAATCTTGAAATTTGGCGGACAATCGTCGGATCATCCCGTTCATCCTGCGATGCCTGAAACGCGATATCTGAAATCAATCTTTGTTTGGATCGGCTAGGTCGTGGATGTCATGCGGAAAACCGAGGGAGACATCAGCGACGAACAAGAGAAACAGGCATTTGACCAACTGTGTATCTACAGCATTGCCCATGCTCAGCAAGATAGTCGGTTCATTCATCAGCATGTCGTCGATGCTTTCGCAATTCAGACGGCCACTCAAGATGAGAAACCGATCAAGATTGTTTTTGGACTTGCGGGGCTATATTTGAAACAAAATCACGGATTCAACGGTCGCCAGGTTCAGCTAATGCATATGAAAATGGCCAGACATCGCAAGCGCTGGCCAACCTTGCTGTTGCCGGAATTCCGTGGCTCGATCCGAGTTCTGGATGTCATGAATGCCGAACCAGGTATCGTGCGTGAGCAAAAAATCGATGCATGGTGCGAATCAATCTGGGCCGCATGTTCGGGTTTGGATGAGGAAGTCAAAGAGCTATTGTCTGAATTCGGAATACGATAACGAATTTTGCTGATGATTCCTTGCAGTTTTTCAAGCGACTCGCGAGTAAAGTTCAACACGTCGTTTGCATTCGTCGATTAATTTTTCAAACGTCTGCAGCGAATCGATGTCTTCTGGCCGTTTCCGAAACCAGCTTGCAACGATCAATTGCAAGTTAATATGTAAAATATTTTCTGGCGAATGCACGGGTTGAAGTCGTGCGGACTCCAGCGATTGGATCGCCTCTTCCGCCTGTCGTTTGGAACGCGGTTCGGGAAACGTCGCGACGAGTCGCCCACCGCGCAACACCATCCACAATTGGCGCGAACGCGAAACCCGACAAGACATGACGCCATTGATTGCTTGTTCGCAACGTCGCAACCGCCCCAATTGGCGATCGAGTCGACGTAGCGCTTCCCATTGTCGGTGGATGACCGCAGCGCGTTCGAAGTTTTGCTCCAAAGAGGCTTTGGTCATGGCCTCTTCCAGCCTATTTAATGTTTCACGATCGGGTCCGTTCAAGAAATCCAAGGCACGAGTGACATTATTCCGGTAACTTTCGGGCGAGCAGACTCGAGCACATGGGGCTGGGCAACTCCCGAGTTCAAATCGGATGCACTGAGCACGAGGTGGTTCGTCAAACAATGTCAGCTGTGCACCGAATTCAAATTTTGTCTTGTCGGGGCAATCGCGTAATTGGAACACATGATTGAGCGCTTCGATCGATTCGGAAAGATTGCTTGTGCCGACGATAGGCCCAAAGATTTCTTGAAATTTCGGTGGTACCCGTTTTCCGACGAACGCATGGCGCGCCTTGGAATCGCTGATGCAAACAAATGCTGGCTGGCGGCGTGTCGGTTGACCTTGGCTGTTGTATTGGGGTTGCCACCGGTGGATCAATTCTTGTTCTCGAAGTAGAGCGAGTAGTTCATGAGCGATAGGTTCCCAGACAATCTCCGTTGCGTAGCGCCCGTATTCGCGCCCATCTTGGGGTCTGACGGCGTCGTCAGAAAATAGGATAGAAGTCGGTGTTTGAGAGATTTGGATTTGCCGACGTAAATGAGTTGTCGATCCTGATTCAGCCAGCCATAGATTCCAGGTTGTTCCAGGCAAAGGTTGCGCAGCTCGCGCCGAGCATTTGGCAATTCATCGGGGATCAAAAAATGCGCAGGTTCACCAATCGCGCGATCGGAAATAAATGAAGCACCAAACGCTTCAAACTCCGTGGGCGTGTGATTGATAATCGATGTCATGTCGACCTCCTGGCTGTCGACTCATTTCATCTCGCGCCTGACGGGTGGATGAAAAACGTCCTGTTACGATCTCAGTTGACTGGTTGCAATATGATACCAAATGATTGGCCACTGTCGTTTGTTGAGGTAAAGATCTGATAGCGAACGGAAGCTTGCATGATTTGGCATCAGAAGTCGAACAATCAGGACTATGGAATGGGCCATCAGTCGAGCAGAATGTCCTGTAATCTTCGTGCCGGAATTGCTCCGTCGCACAGGGGCAAACGTGATCGCCAACAATTTGGCGCGTTATTCGGATCTTTTTTTCAACAAAGTTTGACGTGTGCGGGCACCGAAATGCCATTGTATCTCGGAATCGTCAAGATAGCGGTGGAATGTTTTCCGTAAAAGTGCCGTGCGAATGTCAAGCGGAAACTTGGTGATATTGCACGGATTGGTCCAAATTCAGTGTCGGTCGACCGTTGGGAATGTCGATATAGAGATGACTACCCTTAACCGGGAGGGCGGGACACGGATCGTCTCGTTTCAGGATAGAAGTCACGTCATGGCGATGGAGCGGCATGACGTGACTTTTTTATGCGCTATGGCAATCTCCCTACTCCACTCTATGCCACTTAGCAGTTATAACGCACTTCCAACAACTTACGAATTCCTTGCAAGTTTGAAATTGAATTGGATTTCATTCCAAACTTGTGTGTATTAACTGACCAAATTCTTCCGACGCAAGTTTTTTGAATTTAGCGCAGTCGGCATGCTGGTTTCGAAATGAATGAGCCCAATCATTCTTTGAACCGATCGTCCCGCCAACCGATGTTGGTCGTTGTTGTGGCATTTGCGGTCGGCATCTTTTGTGATGCGCAATTTCCTGGTTCGACGTTGGTGTGGATTTCAATTTGCGCTATTGCGTTTGTGTTGACGCTGATAGCGATGCGTTGGCAGTTACACCGTGTTTCAGGGATAGCATTGATCATTTTTTTGATGTCGCTTGGGGGAATCTGGCATCACATGCGCTGGAATCTTTATCCATCAAATGATATTTCGCGGTGGGCCAGCAACGACGCTCAACCATTTGTTTTGGAAGGGGTTGTCTCTGGAGAAACGCGACCTGTTGGTGCTGCTAATGATCATCCTCTTTCCATTTCAAGCCGTGAAAGTCGATTCATTGTTCCGATCAATGTTGTTCGACGAAAAACGGCATCGGGCTGGAGTCCGGCGTCTGGGTGTGTCAACGT
The DNA here is from genome assembly GCA_041399045.1 of Pirellulaceae bacterium. Taxonomy (GTDB): domain Bacteria; phylum Planctomycetota; class Planctomycetia; order Pirellulales; family Pirellulaceae; genus BJ22. The sequence goes on from JAWKTO010000010.1 coordinate 105,709, forward strand.
TTTGGCGCGTGGTGAAGAGATCGCATACAAAACAGGAGACGTTATTCGGTTGCACGGCGATGTTCGTTTGGTGGAAGGCCCCCGCAATCCAGGCGAGTTTGATTTTGCCTGGTACTATCGAAGTCAGCGAGTGAATGCTTGGGCCTATGCGAACGGTGCTGAGGGGATCGAATTGGTCCGCGACTCGCGGCTACTGTTGAATCCCAGCGGTCGGTTACGTGAGTTGATACGTCGACGTTTGATTGCATCAATTGAAAGACATGTCGAAGAGCCGTATCGAGATTTTGCCGAAGCAATCTTGCTGGGACGTCGTTCACAGCTTGACCCGCAACAAAAAGACGAATTTGCACTCACTGGAACCGCTCATATCCTGGCGATTTCGGGATTGCATGTTGGAATTCTAGTGGGTGTTGTATTTCTTGTCCTTCGCCTTTGTCTTGTGCCTCGACGCTGGATATTTGTCGTGGCAATTTTGTTTGTCGTCGCTTACGCATGGCTGGTTGAATTCAGGACGCCGGTGACGCGGGCGATGATACTGATCGCATTGTATTGCATGGGGCGATTAGCAGGCCGTGCCGGCATGTCATTGAACTCGTTGGCATTGGCGGCGTTGTTGGTCTTGGTTGTGAATCCATCAGATTTGTTTTCTCTTGGGGCACAACTTTCCTTCTTGGCGGTTTATTCGATGACAAACATCGTTGAACGCAAACGCGAGCCATTGGAGCCGGTGGCCAAATTGATTCTGACGACGCGTCATTGGTCAATTCAGGAAGTCTATCGAGGACTTCAGGCGATGAATCGCCTGTTTTGGACAAGCCTTACGATTTGGTTGATTGCGGTTCCTCTTGTCGCGAGCAATTTCCATCTGTTCACTTTGAACTCATTATGGATCAATCCCATAGTCCTGCCGCTCGTCGGATTGGTGCTATTTTGGGGCTTGGTCTACTCTTTTTGCAAACGTCTTTCCTCCAATAGCGACGGTAATGGGTTGGGGATTCTCGAAATTACTGGCAATGATGTTTGGCATCGTTGCATTTGGCGCGAATATTCCAGGGGGCACCATTGGGTCGTGGGGCCCAACGGTCTGGCTGTGCTGACGTTTTATGTTGGGTTGCTTGCGATGAAAGTCATCAATCCAAATGGTTTCAGTGGAAAAGCTCGGATTGTATTGGATCGCATGGGCTGGAGTATTCTGGCTTGGGCCGATTGGAACTCAGAACATTTGGAACACTTCGCAGGATGAGTGGTCGGCAACGATTGTGGATGTCGGACATGGATCAAGTGTGCTGGTGGAGGTCGACAAATATGTGTTGCTGTACGACGCGGGAAGTTTTGGATCAGTGGAGGCGGGTAGCCGAAGTATTTCGTCTGTTCTGTGGACGGCTGGAATCGAACGCATCGATGTGCTGGTGATTAGCCACGCGGACATCGACCATTTCAATGCAGTTCCAGATCTGTGCCAACGATTTCGAGTTGGATCTGTTTGGGTTCCGGAACATTTTTTGACAAGTGATCAGGAATCGGTCCGATATGTGATGGAAGAGTTACGAGCCAGGAATGTTTCTGTCACAACCATTCACCGCGGAATGAGTGGACGCATTGGCCAGCTCGCCACCTGGACATGTCTTTCGCCAGGGCCGGAGCCTCCGGCTGGTTCGGATAATTCGAAAAGTATCGTGATGTTGATCGAGGGACTTGGGAAACGCTTGATCCTGCCAGGCGATTTAGAAGACTCTGGGATGGAGACGTTGCTTTTATCCAAGGCAATCGATGTGGATGTTGCGTTGTCGCCTCATCACGGCAGTGCGGGCAGCGCTCAAGGTGAGTTTGTGGCGTGGTGCAAGCCGGAACTCGTTGTCGTCAGTGGAAAGAACAAAGTTCGCGAATCTGATCGTTCGAGTCCAGCGACGTGGTTGTCGACCGATGACGAAGGAGCGATTCGTATTCACTTCAAACGCGATCATGTCACTTGGCAGTCTTGGGTTCGGCAGCGAGGAGCTCATGGCATCCATCAGCGAGGATGGATGAACGAACCAACCGTTTCCCTTTCGAATGCGTCGACAGTCGAGGACAAATCCGAAAAGGCTCACCAATAACCCAATGGCTATGTTTCATCGCCGGTCAGGTATTCACGCGAACTGATGATGAAGCTGGCGGCTACCAGACTCGCAATCGAAATACTGGCGATGCAAACGAGATTGAGCCAATCGGGATAGTTGCCGAACATTTGGTCAAACTCATCCTGACCGTCTGGCAGAAACCAACCGTTCCAACTGATTCCTAATTCCTGTAGATGTTGACGAAGTGTGAAGCGACCGATGATTGCGGGAATATTGGCGACGATAAACTCGACACCAATGAGATAGACGGCGCCGAAGACCATAGCACGTTTGGTGAAGATTACGCCAATCAACGAAAGCACTGCTGAATACGATAGGCTGGCCAAAAGGAAAATCGCGGCAGTCGAAAAATAGAATTTGTTGACATCTGCCATCACTCCCATATGGTTTGCCGTCAACGTCGCGAGAATCAATCCTGTTTGCGCGATCGCTGACGATTGAACGACCGACGCGAGGTACTTTCCGAACAGTAGTGAAAGCCGTCCAAAGGGACGAGACGCTACGAAGATCCAGCTCTTTCCCTCCAGTTCGGAATACATATTCGTTGTGGTCCACAACAGGATCGACAGAAGGCACACAAGTCCGACCAGAAAATAGATCACAATTTTCACAAATGCAACAGGATCAACTTCGTTGCCAGTGTTCAAACCTAACAGGAAAAAGAACAGCATGACCGGCGGGAAGAACGCCAGGACTAACGACACGGAAATCCGTTGCCATGTTAGTCCACGTTTGCATTCATAGGCACAAGTTGCCAACGCACCACGCCAGATGTGCCTGATTGGAGAAATGGCAATTTCAGATGACGACGTACTCAACGAACCAAGTCCTTTGTCGATTGTGAATTGTCGATTCTCGCCAAATTTCGATTTACTTCTGGGCGATTTTCTCCGCGGTGGAAACGCATCAATGTCGCAAACAGTTCCTTGAGCGGCTCGTTTGCCGAATGCAATTCGTAAATCGTGATTTCGAGTTCTTGAGTGAGGCGTGGAAGTTGTTCCAGTAGCGTCGCCGGCGTTTTGCTTGAAACATCCACAACAGATTCGTCAGCAGAAATTTCAATCGACTGAACGTCATCTCGCTGCATTAACGTACTTGCAAGTTTCCGAGCATTGTTGCAATGCAGTTGCATTTTGCCCGGCGAATTTGCAAGCAATAAGCGAACTTCATCGGGAGTACCTGATGCCAATAGCCGGCCACCAGAAATCAACAGAAACGATGGCTGAATCGCTTCGACTTCGTGCAAAATGTGACTCGAAAGAATCAGGCTTTTGCCTTGTTCGCCCCATTGTTTTAAAAACTGGATCATTTCAAAACGAGCGACCGGGTCCAAGCCATTGAACGGTTCATCGAGAATTAGGAGTTTAGGATCATGGGCAATCGCTTGAGCCAGTTTGGCGCGTTGCCGCATTCCTAGTGAATAATCGGTCATGGGGCGGCGCATCGCATGACTCAGTTGTACAAACTCAAGTGCCTGGAGCGCGCGACGCTCGCTTTCCAAAACGGTATAACCATGTAGACGCACCAGATGCGTGACCCATTGCAGTGCCGAGACGTTTGGCAGATTCATTTCCAATGCGGGGCAAAGGCCGACATGCGAAAGCAGCGTACTGTTTTGCCAAGGGTTTTGTCCAAACAGGCGAACTTGTCCCAGTGTTGGGCGAATTTGCCCCAAAATCAAATTGACCAAAGTTGTCTTGCCCGAACCGTTTGGGCCAAGCAGCCCGTAAATCCCTGGCTCCAACGACAGATTAATGTCGTTAACTCCAATCACGGCTTTGTACAGTTTGGTAACGTTGATTAGATCAATCATGACTTAAATATGAACCGCCTTGGAAATCTGCCGGAACAAGATGACCAGTGACACGACTGTGACAGCTGCCAATACGATCAGGCTCGGCAATGCAACACTCCACTCCTCCATTCCGAAAATCCACGACTGTACATTTCCCAAATTGTTATAGAGCGAAATGATTGAAAATCGGCGAACGTCTGGTTCTTGCATTGCCGCTTCGACGCTCATTCCTGAGCGAGCCGATGCCGATATGAACAACGCAAACCAAGCCCCTGCCCCAACGCCCAGACGGCAAACCAAGCGAAAGCAGCAAACCGACTTTCCTGCGTTAGCGATGAAAGCATCAGCGAAAGCGAGACGGTTGGCAAAACCACACACAATGTCGCCAAAGCAATTCGCAATGGAATGTGCCACGTTGCAACGACCACTGAAATGTCGGGCGACAGTGCCACGCCCAAAGCGTAAAGTGACAGGGCTGGCAACATCGTGATGAACGTCAGGAACAACGTGGGGATCATGAACTTGCCGAATAAATACTCCAGCCGTCCAATCGGTCGGGAGAAATAGATCAGCATGGCGCGAGAACGTATGTCTCGAGAAATCAATACAGGGGTGATGAAGCCGAGTAGGAAGATCATTGCTGTTGATTGCGGATAACGAAAATAGGTCATCAGTAGCCACGACCAGAACACGCTTCGCATTTTCTCAGAATCACCGGAACTCAAGGCGTCGGAAAGTTTGTCGATGGCGGGAAAGCCGCTGAAGGTATTGCGAATGGCCATCGCTGTTTGTTTGCGTTCAATGCCATCGGCAATTGCCTTGAGCGTTTCAGGATTGAATTCAGCTTCGTCAAAGTTGAAAGGTATCTTCTTTTGTTCACCATCGATTTCCAGCGTGATCGAGTCCCCCATCTCCACATCGACGATCTCAATTGAGTTAGGAGTCTCGAGAAGTTCTGCGTTGGCGAGTCCCTGATTCTCAAAAACGAAGATTCCTGTTCCCCAATAGAGGATTGGCAGCCAACAGAAAAAAATGATTCGACGAACCCAGGGGGCTCGAATAGCCATTCGGATACCCGATTCTGAAATCATCCACCATCGCATCGTCGGTGAAACGCGTTGACCGTTCCAAGGTCGATAACCAACATCATGGATTGGCATGTGCGGACTCCCTGACGACAGCCATGAAAACTTCTTCCAGAGAATTTTTGGCGGGTTCCAGAGTTTGAATCGCAGCGCCGGTTTGCGAAGCGATATTCCAAATCATAGAAATGGTCTGCTCGGATTCCTGTCGAACGATCACAGCACCATGGATATCGACTTCGACGTTCAACTTAGATTCCCTTGCCTTTTCAACAAATTGATCGCGGTTTCCAAGCACGCGAACCGTCAATGAGGGGGTCGCTGGGCGATTTATGGTTTCAAACGATTCATTGAGGCGAATTTTGCCTCGCGCCAAAATCATGACGTGGTCGCAAATCTGCTGGACGTCCGGAAGTATGTGCGTCGAGATCAGTACCGATTTTCCAAAATCGACGCAAAGAGATCGTACTCGATACAGCAGTTGCTCACGTTCTTCAGGGTCGAGTCCTGAAGTCGGTTCATCCAGAATCAGAAAATCGGGATCATGAACGATGGCGGCAGCGAATTTCACCTTTTGTCGCATGCCTGTCGAGAAACTTTCAATGGAACGGTATCGTTCCTGTTTCATTCCACAAAGTCCAAAATCTCGTGGGCTCGTCTAAGTGCTTCTATCGGTGGAATTCCCGAAAGGCAGGCTGCGAACTGTACTACTTCGACTCCGGTCATTCCAGGAATGTAGCAATCGTCTTCCGGGATGTAGCCAACTCGCGAACGCAGCTCGCGGCCATTGGTTCCGAGTTTGAATCCCAAGACATTTCCGTGTCGCGTCGCCTGAACCAAGCCCATCAAGATCTTGATCAGGGAACTTTTTCCGGCGCCATTCGGGCCCAGGAGTCCAGTCACTCCGGAGCGAACGGTTAATTCGACACCGTCCAACGCCTTGGTCACCCCGTATTTTTTCTCGAGTTCGTGGAGTTCGATCAATGAATTCGTTGCGTGCATTCCGAGACGTCGTTTTACTTCCGTTGATTTTGAATCGAACACCCGATTTAGTCGATTGCGATTTTGACAACCTTGGGATTATGACAAAAGGGCTAGTTCGACACCAATAGGATTGTATTGTCGGCGTTTTCCAGAATTGTCTCAATTATCGATACTTTCGGATGATTTTCACCCGTTCGACATTGTTTCCTTGATTTCGAGACGGTGTGTCGACATAATTGAGCTTTGTGAATCAGTTTGCTCATTGAGCCAATAAATTGAATGACGGGAATTTGGTCATGAACTATCGAAGACTTTTGACGTTGGCTGGACTGTTTGCGATGTTAACCGCCTCATTGGCAACCGTCGCAAAATGTGTCAGAGATGGAAGGCCAATGGACGGCAAGCGGCGGCACGCTCAATGGTACGATCGTCCCATCAAATTCGTTGACATCAATGAGTCTTCAGATTCAAGGTGGTACTTTTTCGGCGAGTTCCGGTGGCTTGACTTCAGGTGGTAATATTGCTGTGGCTCAAGCGGGTACCAACCAACTGAATTTCATGATCAATAGCGGTTCGATTCAGGAAAACTGTGAAGGCCATTTATAAAGTTGAAAATGGTATGTTGACGATTACCTTCAGTCAAAACGACCAATTCCCAGTCTCTCACCAATCAACCAATGACAATCAGTATTGCTCGATGACGTATCGACAGGGTGCAGCAGTTGCGGTTGGGCAACCGAACCAAGTAATTTTACTCCGATTCAATCGAACTCGAGCAGTAGTAATTCGGCCGCTTCAATTGAATAGCAAGTTGAATGCCATTGGTTTGTGAAACGAATGACCAAATGTTTCACTCAATTCCACAAAAAGGGACACTGAAAAATGTGTCCCTTTTTCATTTTGGCCGATTGGAATCTACCAGCCCATCACCATATTGGATTCAATTGCTCGCTCTGGCCTGTTCCAAGTCAGTACCTGTCTCGTGCATGTATAGTCGAATCGCGTGAACCTTGTCGCCCGATGCCTTGGACAAACAGTCCCGAGCCACGGTACACGGGTCATCGGTCTTGCCGGTAATACCAAGAACTGATTTAGATATGACCCAGCTATCTCGAGGCCGCTTGGTTAGTCGAAGAATGTTCTCACCTGGGTAACAATCGCCAGCAACGGCGTTAGCGGCTTCTTCGTTTTCCGCCCAGGTGATGATGATATGTGAATCCGTCTCAATCTCATACAGTGGCATGGCTTTCTCCTCGAAGATTCAGTTTGCCGGCCGAATATCCTGGATTAAATTCGGCTCCATGCTTAATTTTGGCACCATGCGGAGAATTACCAGTAATCAACAGGCAAATATTCGGGAATTTCAGCCGCTCAGGTAGCAGAGGACGATCATGCAAAGGCTAACGATTTGCCTTAATCGACGTTGCTTGGATGAACTTAAGGGTACGATCGTGGACGCAAGGAAATTATCAATTGACACAAAAAAGGCAAAAAGCAATTTCATGCAAAATGTAAGCGGCCGGAAGAAAACGTTTTTATTCCACCAGTGGTTTTGATTTCGATGGCACCGTTTTCATTGACCCCGTTGAATAACCCGGAATATTCCCTGCGGTCGATTCGAAACGAACGGAAGTGCCAATTCCATAAAATGAAGTCGGCTCTCTATTAATTTTCCAACCATCGTGATGGGTTAGAACCAGCGGGCAGAGTTCTTGAAAACATGCAACCAACAATTCTGTCAGATTCAGTTGACAATTGAACAGCTCAGCAAGACTACTCGGAGCGAAATGTCTTTGCACTTCTTCTGTAACGGATTCGGAGAGCCATGAACTGTTGACGTTCAATCCAATTCCTATGCAAATCATTGTGCCTGCAGACACTGGTGTGGTTTCTATCAAAATTCCGGCAATTTTTCGTTGCTTACAAATCAAATCATTCGGCCACTTCACCAGGACTTGGGAGGTAGAAACCGATAATGCGCGCACGAGCGTTTGCCGAAGTTGCAACCCAACGGCTATCGGAAGTGCAGCAATATGCGGCAGAAGATCTTGTGGACTAAGAGGCAGAATACTGACAACTGAAAATGCGAGATTTCCTCGCCTGGATTCCCAAACGTTTTCACCTTGCCCCCGCCCAGCTGTTTGAGCTTGGGCAACGACCAAACTGGTTTGGCCGATGGAAAACAATTGAGGATTTTCGAGAACAAAACTATTCGTCGAGGGAAGCTCGTCGAAGAAGACAACGTTTTCAGTGCCCAGCTTTTCCGAGAGGCGTTTTTCGTCGATTTGAAAGTAAGGACTATCGGCCATTCAAATCAAACAATCCGCAAACGATCGAGTACAAAATGATCTAATAAATACGCTTTGTGCTTCCTGGCATGTACGATCCGTTTGACTGTAACAATTCCGTTGGCAACTGCGCTACGCGAGACGTGTTTGCCTTGGGTACGTTGGCAGGCGGATTCGCTTGGGAATACTGAGACTCTCGTTGTTGAGGTTCCATTCGATTTGCAGGAGCGAACGTCGATGATGAGTCAGCGATCGCATCAGAGCGATTATTCGAAAGTAGACTTTCGAATCGATTTTCTGATTGAGCCGTCTTGGGGTAGTTCATCGGTTGCTGTAATTCGCTCGGAGATTGGTTTGGTTGCAAACTGTTTGGCGATTTGGCAAAACTGCCAATCGAGCTGGAATTGAATTGCGAGTCGATCGAATTCTCTGTTTTCGAGTCAAACCTGGAAGTTGTTACCACTGGAAGGTGAGTGAATTGTTAGCCGAAAATCCTTGGTTCGCGTTCGATGTAAATTGGGTATCGCTTGGTTCGTTGGGCGTACTTCGAGCGATTCCACCGAACGATCGGTCGAACTGAGTCTCATCATTGGAATTAAGATTCTTGAAATCCCGGTTCAGTTTTTCAGCGGCGTTCTTGAGTGAGTTTGAGGAAGCGATTCCATCGAATTTGTAGGGTTCACGTTCCGCAGGTTGTCCGGAGGTTGAACTTCCGGCGACAAGTGGTGTTTCAAATCGCTTCTCGTTCGTGGAAGGATTTGAGCGATTGTTCAATGAGCCCAAGGCACGTTCCGGTTGCATCAGTCCACTAGGTCGCTCATTAGGTGAAACGACATCTCCCGGGTCAAGTTGAAGTCCGGATTCCGATTTGGCAATTGCCGTTTCTTCCTGGAAGTGCTGAGGTACAGGCCCCAAATCTTTTTCTTTCTTCTTGAATAGCTTCGGTCCGCCATCTTTCCAAAGAGTAAGCTTGGGCATAGTCGGAGCCTTCCACTTGCCCATTTGGCAACCAGTCGAAAAGACAAGGAGCGATACAGCAAAGATGGCAATTGATTTGTATTTCATATTTTCAGCCGATATTTGAAATACGAAAACGATATCGTTTTCAGGACCCAATGTTTACTTTTTTCAGGGTGCGGGATTCTAGGAACCGATTGGAGGGCTCGCAAGGTCGAAAATGCTAGCTGACAAAATTTGTCGTAGCGTTGTCGTTCCTTGTACGTTTTAGTAGACCGCTCAAAACGAAAAAGGGCCCTACCTGAGGCAGGACCCTGAAATTCATTTCACAGTGAATCGGCCTGTCGATTTTTCTACTTGGCAGCTGCAAACCGATCAGCGACAGCATTCCAGTCAATCACATTGAAAAACGCGGAGACATAGTCAGGACGTCGATTCTGATAATGGAGATAGTAGGCGTGTTCCCAAACATCGATTCCCAAGATCGGCGTACGTCCCTCCATAATTGGGCTGTCTTGATTAGCAGTGCTTTCGACAATCAGTTTGCCGTTGTCAAAGCTGAGCCAAGCCCAACCGCTACCAAATCGTTTGGCCGCTGCGTCCTTGAACGAAGTTTGGAACGTTTCGAAGCCACCGAGATCGCTGTCGATGGCAGCGGCCAAGTCACCTGCCGGCTTTCCACCACCGTTGGGGCTCATGATGGTCCAGAACATTGAGTGATTGGCATGACCACCGCCGTTGTTTCGGACAGCAGTCCGAATGTTCTCTGGCAAGGCGTTTAGATCCGCAATCAGCTTTTCGACGGGCAGGTTTTCAAATTCGGTTCCTGCGATGGCGCCGTTGACGTTGTTGATATATGCCTGATGGTGTTTGCCATGGTGAATTTCCATGGTTTTGGCATCAATGTGAGGTTCTAGCGCATCGAAAGAGTACGGAAGTGCTGGTAGTTCGTATGCCATTTGCGTTCTCGCTTATGTTCGTTACAAGTTTGCGTCATTGATTAACTTGAGTCTCAAGTTCAATGCTGAACATACCGCAAAAAAACGAGGGTTGCAACGAACGGACGATGGCGACTGGGGATTCATCGCTCAAAAATTGCCAGCTTCTGGAGGCAGATTTTCTGAACGTCCCCAAACGAAAATGATTGCGAGATTCAATCGGATTTGAATGACTACCCGTACCGCTCTTTATCGGCGTCTGCCAAACGGCTGACGACCAATTCGTTTTCTTTCGTGAAATTGAGTTGCTGACAAATATCACGCATCAACGATTTTGCGATAGGGGCTGGGTCGCGAGGTTGGAAAAGGCCTTTTTTGGCCGTAATGGCAATACGCACGAGTAGTTTCGTGTTATTGGGGAAGCTGTGCAGATAGGCACTTTTTTCTGGTGCCAACACATCGATATCAACGATCATCTGCGCTTTCTGCGACGGCTTGTCGTGGTTGACGCCAAGCATTTGGAAAGTTGCCGATGTTTCAGTGACTTCGAGAATGGTAGCCGACAGGTCTTCGGCAGCAGCCTGAACTTGTTTGATAAACATCTGCAAAATTGTCGATGTGCCAAACTCAGCGACTTGAACAGGCGTGTACTTTAGATTTCGCCATTCATTTGGGCAAACGGAGTCGATTGTTTTCCGTTCTTCTTTCTTTTTCTTTTTGTTGCCAGGAGTCAACGTCGAGGCGCGGATCACTCGGTTTCGCCCCGTTTCTTTGGCTCGCAACAACGCCTGATCAGCACGGACGAATAGCGATGATGGATCATCTTCGTCGGCAAGTTCGGCGACGCCAAAACTGGCGGTGATATTTCGATTTTCGAGCATTGGTTGGGCAGTGGCTTCAAGTACTCGTCGGATGGTTTCCGCTCGTTCCTGGGCTGCTTCTTCTGTGCAATGACCGCACAGGACCACGAATTCCTCACCGCCATAGCGAGCTACAAAATCGTGAGGTCTCACATGCTGTTTCAAGAGTGCTGCAAACGCAATCAACGCCTGGTCGCCAACATGGTGGCCATAGTTGTCATTGATTTTTTTGAAGTAGTCGATATCGCAAACGATAATGCCGCACGAAAGGCCAACCGATCGGTGCGTGTGAATGTACTCATCGAGGATTCGCTCAAACTCGGCTCGATTGGCAACTTGGGTAAGCGGATCAAGTGTTGCGATGGCGTACAAGTCGTTGAGTTGCTTCTGCAATTCGACCTGCAGGCTGGTGTCCCGCATCAGGATCACGCCGCCCATAGGTTTGTTTTCGGAATCCAATACTGGAAAGAATTGCAAATCGACCTGCGCGTCACGTCCGCTTCGACCCGTAATAAAGAATTTGTCTGACGCTTCGGTCCCCGCCTCGATCCATGCTGCAAACGGATTTTTGTTGTCGTGAATCGGCAAACGATTGCCGTCTTTCAGCTGAAGAAGCGAGGGTTCCAAACGACGGCCAAGAACTGCGGTTCCAAGTCCGGTTAACGCTTGAACACCTTTGTTCCATGTTCGAATACCACAATTGCGATCAATAAACACAACGCCTTCATTCATACTGTCCAACAAGCATTGGAAGAAGGGCATGTTCGATTTGTTTGTCGCTGTTGTCATGATCGCCGCTTCGTGACCGGAAATTCCGGTCGTCGAACTCTCGTTTGTTTGGTTTGGAGTGAGCGAGCTGGGCATGGTGAATCGCGGCCGACTAATATTGTTGCAATTGGGTCACAATGAGTAAGTAGTAAAGGTATCCGCTATTGGTAGAACGAAACAATTGCCTGCAAGCATGCCGCTTGGGAAAACTGCCACCATCGGCGTTCGCCCAAAGGATCCAAATGAATGGTTGTTAGGATTGCCGTTCTTTAATAACGTCGAACATCGTCATTCCACCATCGAGACGGTGGCATTTAATGATGCAATTCAAAAAAAAACAGGCAATTCCACCTGTTTCCGCGTTCGGAAGTCTACGTTACGCTGTGATCGATGTCAAAATGAATCGTTCTACTTTTCATATCGAATTTTCCAGGTAACGCTGAACTAAAAAACAAATTGCGGAATGCCGCAATTACGAATTTGATTGCACAACTACTACTATTATGAAAATCGTTAATATCATGTTTCAGGGCGCTCCTCGATGGGGAAAGCTCGGTGAACAAAATCAGGTAGATTTGGCCGGCGGAAATGCTTTATTCGACGGTTTGTTTGGCGCAAGCGGTTTCCCCAGTTCGGGTGAAACGTGCGAATACAACGCAGATAGTCTGATTTCGCCGGTTCCTCGCCCCAACAAAGTGATTTGTGTTGGCAAGAATTACGCTGATCACGCAAGTGAAATGGGTAGCGGGGCGCCCGAGCTTCCGATTATCTTCAGCAAGTTTTCATCAGCTGTTGTTGGCCCCAATTGTCCCGTGGAAATTCCGGCAATCGCGACTCAGGTGGATTACGAAGCAGAATTGGTAGTCGTGATTGGAAAGCCGGGCAAGAACATTCCACGATTGAATGCATTGGGTCATGTCCTGGGTTACACGTGCGGCAACGACGTCAGTGCTCGCGACTGGCAAAAGGGGCGTCCAGGCGGGCAATGGCTTCTCGGAAAGACGTTTGATTCATTTGCTCCCGTTGGCCCCTGGTTGGTCACCGCCGACGAAATCGAGAATCCACACGAATTGGATGTTTCGCTGACGCTGAACGGAGAAAAAATGCAGTCTGCCAGCACAAGCTCGATGTTGTATCCCGTGGATCAGTTGATCAGCCATTGTTCTCAGTTTTTTACGCTTGAATTCGGGGATCTGATTTTTACAGGGACCCCAGCCGGCGTCGGGGCGGGTAGAAATCCACCCGTTTTTCTGAAAGCTGGCGATGAAACCTGCGTTTCCATTTCCAAACTTGGGGATTTGAAGACCCGATTTGTGGCTCCAGCCGATTTGTAAAAATAATCCAACTGTTGAGTCGAAAACTGCAAAACACTCCGTTTTGATTCGGGACAAACGGCTGTCGGGAATGGAAGTAAAGGTCCGTCTCTGGAATTGCCGAAGACGAAACAGTTCGATTCCATCCTAAACATGTCGTGCGTAAGCTAGCGGTTAATGAGACTATCATGTTTTAAGGCCCTTATTTACTAGGTTGATTGGAATTGGGATTCCAAGTGCGAGCCTTGAGCACTTGGGAGTAATTTGACTGGCGAGTTGTGATTTTTCGAAGGGACTCGAAAAGTGCGAAACGATCAGCGGCGACGTCGTGTCGTCATTGATGAAGCGATAAACTCTGGTGAAACGTCGGCGACGATTGCATTTCAGTTGCCAGATGATCGTGTGACAATTCCAGACAACCAATCGGTTCGTTCGCAGACCAACGCGTACAATCCTTCAGCGAATCGTCGACATCACTTGAAAACAAGTGACCTTCTCCCCAAACGTCCGCGTGCTCTCGTGCTGTGGGGCATTGCTTTGGTCGCATTGCTCGCAGGATTGAACGCGATCTCCTACTGCTGGGGAACTTTAGAAATTCAAGGCACAGGCGGGCGGACGTTGACTCCGTTTCGACTCACTGGAACCGGCACTCTTTCATCGTGGTTCTCCACGGTTCTTTTTATGGCTTCATGCCTGGCGAGTTTGCAGATCTATGCCCTTCGCCAACATCGTCGCAGTGACTATCTGGGGACGTATCGAATCTGGATACTTTTTGCAGCAATCTGTTTGTTTGCAAGTATTTATTGCCTGGTTGATTTGGACTCTTTGCTGTTGGTTGGAAGTCGGAAGTTGATTGCTTCGCCTGGCGTTGCAACATTGGCCGTCGTACTTGTCAAACTTACTGCACTGTGTGCCATCTTTGTGCGTGGCGTGATCGAAGTTCGTGGCTCCAAAAGCGCGATAGTTGTCGTATCGCTCGCATGGTTGTTGTACATCGTTTCCCAAATCATGCAGATTCCTGAAGCGAGGCCCGAGTACGTTCGCGACTACGATTTGCAATACGGAAATTCGATTCTGGTCGCAAATGTTCTCGTATTAACGTCATTGATCGTCTATGGACGTTATGTGTTCCTCGTTGCACACGGATTGTTGACGGCTCCGGAAGCCAAAGCCAAGGTCACCAAGACCAAGCACCCCAAAACGCCGAAGGTCAAAGCGAAGCCCAAGAAGTCACTTGACGAAGAAACATCGGCTTCAAACCCATCTGCCGTGCCTGAGTCTGCTGACCGCAATAACAAGTCAACGCGAGACAATGAAGCAACTGAGAATGCAGTGAAGCCAGCAGCGAATCCGACCAAAGTTGGAAGTGCGCCGTTAGCATCGCGAGTCTCAAAATCGGCGAATTCAAAACCGTCAGCGCCGGATGAAACGGAAGCCGCCTCGGAACAAACGCTGTCGAAGGCCGAACGAAAACGCCTCAAGAAGCTGCAAAAACAACAAACTCGTGACCGCCGCGCCGCGTAGCCACGCAATTCTGAAGCGAGTGCCATGTTTGGCGTTTTTTCTTAACGAAAACAGGCGTCGTTTCGTATAAAGCCTTTTCGAGAGGCTCTTCAAGCAATTGGGGATCAGGCGTAAAATCGAGCTTTTCCCAAACCGATTTTAATTTGATTCCATGACAGTTCGCACACGATTTGCACCCAGTCCGACCGGTTACCTTCATATTGGTGGTGTCCGCACCGCTTTGTTTAACTGGCTTTTGGCGCGGCAATCAGGCGGCCAATTTATCCTTCGAATTGACGACACGGACAATCAACGGAATCAAGAGGAAGCACTACAGCCAATCCTCGATGGATTTCGCTGGCTGGGAATCGACTGGGATGAAGGTCCCGAGGTCGGTGGACCCTACGGTCCCTATTATCAATCACAGCGGCTCGAGCAGTACCAAGCGGCGGTGAAATGCCTTTTGGAATCAGGGCACGCTTACCGAGACTACGCAACACCGGAGGAAACCAACGCGGAACGATCGGCGGCGGAGCAAGAGAAACGGGATTTCATCTACAGTCGTCGCTGGATGGCGGAGACCGACGAGCAAGCCGCGAAATTCGAAGCAGAAGGTCGTAAATGTGTTGTACGACTGAAGATGCCGCGCGAGGGAAACTGCGAATTCGTTGATGCCATTCGTGGCCCAGTCAGTTTCGCTTGGGCTTTGGAACAGGATCATGTCATTCAGCGAAACGATGGAACCTGCCTCTACCACTTGGCCAGCGTGGTCGACGATTTTGATTTCAAGATCACACATGTTGTTCGCGCGATTGAACACCTGAGCAACACGCCGCGACAGATTTTTATTGCTCAAGCGTTGGGTTATCCGTTGCCCGTCTATGGCCACATTCCGTTTGTTGCTGAACCAGGCAGCAAAAACAAGTTGAGCAAACGCAAGATTGAAAAATACTTGAAAAATAAGGATTTCAAGTCACTCGTTGATGCCGGTGATCATATTGCCAAATTGATCGGACTAAAGATCTCTCCCGAATCATTCAATCCCGTTCTCGTCGACTTCTACAAACAGCTTGGATACCTGCCCGATGCAGTCAACAATTATTTGCTGTTGTTGGGATGGTCGCTGGACGATCAAACGGAAGACTTCTCGCGTGACGAGATGATCAAGCATTTTACCCTGGATCGCGTGGTCAAAAGTGAAGCGAGCTTTGACCCCGCTAAATTGCTTGCGTTTCAACATCGCTATATGCACCGATTGCCTGAGGCCGAAAAGGTAAAGATGTGCGGCGAATTTATCGACCGCGCGGGTTGGAAAATCCCCGACGGTACAGATTTTATCGAGCGATTGGTTGCATTCGCAGGCGATCGCATTGGCATTGCCGGCGATATCCTGAACTTCGATGAGTTTTTTGTTGCCGACGATCCGTTGCAAGTTGATGAGAAGGCGTTTCAAAAACGAATGGTTGGTAACGAGAATGTCGAGTCAACGTTAATGGCGTTGATTCAACTCCTCCAGAATGCCGAGACAATCTCAGCTTCAACGATCGAAGACAAGATCAAACAATTTTCAGAAAGCCAGGGGCTTAAGTTGGGTGATGTTATGAACCCACTTCGTTTGGCCTTGTCTGGAAAAACAGGAGGGATTGGTGTGTTCGAGATGCTCGAGCTTTTGGGGCGTGAGCGTTCCGTCAAACGACTTGGGCAAATGTTATCGCGAGTCGTTATGGCAAATCAGGCGTTGAGTTGATTCCAGTTCGTTCCCGTTGCCATGAATTTTTAAGTAGTAAGTCCAATTACCGTTTAGATCCAACACCTACATGAATTCTGAAAACAAGTCCACCGATTTCATTCGCCAAATTGTCGAAGCCGATATTGCCAAGAACAAGAATGACGGGCGAGTACACACGCGTTTTCCACCGGAGCCCAACGGCTACTTGCACATCGGTCACGCAAAATCCATTTGCCTGAATTTCGGCATTGCTCGCCAATACAACGGTTTGTGCAACCTGCGTTTTGACGACACGAATCCAGCAACGGAAGAGACCGAGTACGTCGAAGCGATCATGGATGATGTCCGGTGGCTCGGCTTCCAGTGGGACGGAGAGGTAAAATTTGCATCGGACATTTTTGAAACGCTTTACGAATACGCGCTGAAGCTCATTGGCGATGGCAAAGCCTACGTTTGCGACTTGAACGCAGATGAGGTCGGACAGTATCGAGGTAAATGGAATGAGCCTGGCCGAGACAGTCCGTTTCGCAATCGATCCGTCGAGGAAAATCTGGACTTGTTCGAACGGATGAAGAACGGTGAGTTTCCTGACGGTGCCAAAACGCTGCGGGCCAAAATCGATATGTCAGCCGCCAACATGAACCTGCGCGACCCCGCGATGTACCGCATTCGTCATGCGCATCACCACCGAACCGGCGACAAATGGTGTATCTATCCAACTTATGACTGGACGCATGGACAAACGGACTCGATCGAAGGCATCACGCATTCCATCTGTACCCTTGAGTTCGAACAGCACCGACCGCTATACGATTGGTATGTCGAGAACTTGGGGATACACCATCCACAACAGATCGAGTTTGCCCGTTTGAATTTGACGAACACTGTGATGAGCAAACGGAAATTGTTGGAACTGGTCAAAGGACATTTCGTTTCCGGTTGGGATGATCCGCGTATGCCCACGATTGTTGGATTGCGCCGTCGCGGCTATACCCCGGAGTCAATTCGGAATTTCTGTTCCCGCATTGGCGTGACCAAGGCCAATAGCACAACGGACTACGCTGTTCTCGAGCAAGAGATCCGTGAAGACCTCAACAAAACTGCCAAACGGGTCCTCGGGGTGCTCGATCCCATTCGAGTAGTGATTGAGAATTTTGCAGAGGGCGAAACTGAATGGCGTGATGCCGCAAACAATCCAGAGGACAAAGAAGCCGGAACACGAAAGATTCCGTTTGAGCGCGAATTGTTTATTGAACGCGATGACTTCATGGAGAACCCGCCTAAAGGGTATTTTCGGTTGTCACCTGGTGGCGAAGTGCGTCTTCGTTA
The DNA here is from genome assembly GCA_041399045.1 of Pirellulaceae bacterium. GTDB lineage: Bacteria > Planctomycetota > Planctomycetia > Pirellulales > Pirellulaceae > BJ22. Next base: position 123,375 of record JAWKTO010000010.1, read on the forward strand.
TGCGTATGTGATTGCCTGCAAGGAAATCGTCAAAGATCCAGCTACTGGCGATGTCGTTGAATTGCGTTGCACATATGATCCGAATACTGCTGGCGGAAAAAATCCCGAAGGCCGCAAAGTGAAAGGGACAATCCACTGGGTTGCCGCCGACAAGGCCATCAACGCAGAAGTGCGACTCTATGATGTTTTGATCGCGGATTCCGAGAATGATGCGGAGACGCCTGAGGGCCTGGATTGGAAAGAAGGTTTGAATCCGAATTCATTGACCGTCATGAAAAACGCAAAACTCGAACCGTCACTTGCAGCTGCCGAGGCCAGCGACCGATTTCAATTCGAGCGACTTGGTTATTTTTGTTTGGACAAGGATTCCACCGATGGAGAATTGGTGTTTAACAGAACAGTGACTCTCAAAGATTCCTGGTCAAAACAGAAAGGGAAATAGTGTCGTTTCCGGTGTCCCGTTGTCGTTGTAGTAATTGAAATGGCGAGTGTTGAAACCACACGATTGGCACCCTCGCCAACCGGCGGTTTGCATCTGGGAAATGCACGTACATTCCTAATCAACTGGGCATTGGCACGCCAAAACAATTGGAACGTCGCCTTACGAATCGATGATTTGGATAGCCCTCGTGTGAAAGCGGGTGCCGACAAGCAGGCTCTCGAAGACCTTGCCTGGTTGGGGCTCGACTGGGATACCCAGCCACTTTACCAATCATCGCTGGTCGAACAATACGATGAGTGTCTTCAGCGCCTTGCTTCCAGCGGATCGATTTACCCCTGTCGCTGTACACGTTCAGAGATCGCTGCCCGCGCCGCGAGTGCGCCCAACGAAGGTGATCATGAGTTGCGTTATGGAGGCTATTGCAGACCCGAACGCAGGCAGGCATTTGACTATCGAGCGACGCGAGGTGAAGGAATCGCTTGGCGATTTCGTGTCGAGGTCGATAACCAACCCGTTAAATTTACTGACGAGTTTTGTGGGGAGCAGTCCGTTTCTGTTGATCGTGAGGTGGGCGATTTTATCGTTGCCAACAAACAAAGCGTTGCGAGTTATCAGCTTGCAGTCAATGTCGACGACGATACCCAGGGTGTAACATCGATCGTTCGCGGCGATGATTTACTGACGTCGACGGCACGCCAGCGATTACTGCGCGATGCGCTGGGCATGTCACTTGAAACCAAGTACTGGCACCTGCCGCTCGTTCAAGGGGACGATGGTTTGCGACTCGCCAAAAGGCATTGCGATACGAGATTAGGCCAATATCGTGATGTCGGGGTTCCCCGTGAGCGAGTGATTGGATTGATCGCATTTTGGAGCGCGCTGAAAAGCTTGAACCAATGTCAGCCGGGGAATTTTTGGCTTGGTTTGAGATTAAAGACGTACCTCACCAGCGCGTGACATTTGATGGACGTTTCGATCATTGGTTGAGAATTTGACTAGGGCCTTGATATTCCTGCCTATTTTGTCGGTTGTCCGAAAAATACGAATAATTCAGGATTTTCACCCAATTTAAAGGCGGATGCTCCCCCCCGATTCGGTTAAACAAGTTAGGCGACCAAACTGCCTTCTACGAAACCGTTCAACCCTTCGGAGACGCAATCGTGACCTACGTCCCTTGCCGGTATTTCGGACATTCTGTAGCTGCAATTGTTGCTACGTTTGCCATGTTTCATTTCGCCCATTCAGGAGTCGCGCAGGCCCAAACTGAAATCGTTGTCGAAATGCTGAATCCCGAACCCGGCTCAAATGGCCTCTTTCGAAGTTTCGCAAAACCCAGTCTTGAACAACTCTGGTCAGCTCGCTTTTTTCAGAATTGCGAGATACATCCGGAGGTTTCTTGGACAATCTGGCAATCTATCGATATCGAAATGGCAGCTTGGAAACGGTTGCACGCATGGGACAAGCGCGCCCGAGGGTAACGGTCTATTGATTTCGTCGGTGCCCCCATGATCAACGATGCGGGCCAGATCGGCTTTTACTCGACTCTCCGAGGAACAAGTGGGGGCTTTTCAGACAATTTTGGAATCTATCGAGCTGATGCCAATAATCAGTTGGAAAAAATTGTGCGCGGTGCAGAAGGTGCGCCGGATGGGAACGGTCAGTTTGGTACTGTAAGACGCCCCATCATGAATTCGCAAGGGACGATTGCGTTTTCCGGTGCAATGGTGGAACGGTCGGCGGGATCAACGACCGCGACGGAATATTTGCCGGTTCCGGCGGTGCTGTGTCGCAAATTGCGCGCTCTGGAAAACCTGCGCCGAACGGTGGCGTATTTGGACGCAATATGGATAGTCCGTTTATCAACGACTTGGGCGACGTTGTGTTTTATTCGCCTATCGCTGATTCTCCCGGACAGTTGTCTGGAATCTTCGTTTCGAGTGGCGGCACAACAACACAAGTTGTCGATTGGGACCAGCAAATTCCAGGAATGACCGATCGGATAAAAAGCTTCAGCGACGCGACAATCAACAATAGTGGACACGTCGCGTTCGGTGCATTGATTAGTAATAGTGCAGGCTCGCCAATCGGTCGCGGTGTTTATATCGCACATGATGGAACGATTACCGAGGTGCATCGAAATAATGCGAACACAACGGCCTCTCCAATATTGAATCAGATGGGGCAGGTTGCTTTTGATACGCAAGACGCTGTTTATCGGGCGAGTATCTCGGGCGTTACGAATATCGCCACACAGGGAACTGTTGCACCTGGAGGGAACGGGACATTTTCAACTTTCAGTAATGTGGCGTTGAATGAGCCGGGTTTGGTTGCCTACCACGCAGTCTTGGAGAACACAGCTGGCGGAGTGAATGACAACACTGCAATCTATGTTTCTGACGGGATCGATACTGTAGAGGTTGCACGAGCAGGAAACCAGTTCTTTGGCTTGGGAGCTATCCGGGACCTTCAATTCGACAGGCTCTATGGTTTCAACGATTTTGGCCAACTCGCCTATCACGTGTCCACGACAGATTCCAAGGCACTTGCCTTGTGGACTCCGGAACTTAGTTGGCGCGCTGGGGCAGTTGGCAGTTGGTCTGATGCGTCGAATTGGACGCTTGGGCTTCGCCCCGATATGGTTCATGGCGTTAGTATTTCAACCTCCAGTAATGTGGTTGTCGACGGTCCGACCGGCGTCTCATCGTTTCAAAAACTCACAATCGGCGGCGGAAGCGGCCAGTCTGTCTTGCGAGTGGCTAATGGCTCCGATATTTCGACCGTTGACGGGACTCATGTCGCGCAGAATGGACAATTGCAGTTCAACGCTGTAACAGCCGTCGTTCGTGGAGATTTGGTGAACGAAGGAAATGTCGAAGTTACTGGCAGCTCGCAGGCCACGTTTGATGGTTCGATCGCGCAACATGGCGTATTGGATATTTCTTCCGGAAGCTCTGTCATTGTTACGGGCGCGTTCTCAGGCGAAAGTGGCTTCACCGGCAACGGCGAGTTAATTGTCGCAGGTGAATTGCGACCTGGTAACTCTGCGGCCAGTGTCGCTTTCAATGGCAAACTGAGTTTATTGTCCAGCACGGATACCTACATCGAATTGGGGGGGATTCAGGATGGAATGTTCGATCAACTGCTTGTGTCGGGCGATCTCGGAATCGACGGCCAGTTGATTGTTTCATTAATTGATGGGTTTACGCTGTCTGGCAATCAAGAGTTTCTCATTGCAAACAGTAGTGGAGCACTGTCGGGTCAATTCATTGGCCTTGATGAAGGTGGATTAGTCGGTGTCTTTGCAGGACACGAACTTTTCATTACCTATGGGATGAACGATGGACATGGAGTCGGGCTATTTACGGCAGTTCCGGAGCCAAATTCGACAATCTTGTTTTCCTTAGTTGGTGGTATTGCCTGTTTGGTGATGGTGCGTCGGCGAACTCCCGGAGTTCGACCGGCTGCTTGAATCAAATATCCGGAAAATCCATTCGAATGGGAGCCCTATGGACATAGGTTGACTCGTTTTAGCCAGCCGTGCATGAACTTTTTTTGGCTAGGAGTTTTTCGAGCCAGCTCCAGGTAGCGATGTCCCTGCATGATGTTCAGGATTTTTACCAGTGCTGTCGAATTGGGATTGCGCCGATAGAATTTTTCGGTAGTTTCTAGAGTTTGTACACCTGCTTTGCCGTCGATTTCAATGTTGGGGTAGTCGCGTTCATTGCGATTGAGCAAGTTGAGTGCTTCCTGCCAATACTTGACTACTGAACTGGTGCCTTGGTGAACCCCGGTATCAAACAACTCGTTGGCGAGCGCTTGGTCGGAAATCTCGTCGCCTTGAATCACATTCCAGAATTTGGCTCGATAAAAATCGCGAACGAGTTGATCCATTGCCTCAGACTGATCCAAATGATCTTTGAAGTCATTTGGAAAATCGGATTTAATTTGATCGACGATTTTCCATCCCGGCCAGTCGCCATGGAATGCTCGGGCCACTCCACGATAGGTTTCTCCACCCCGATCATCCGGATCGTTGACGTAGCCACCTTCTTGAATCATGGTTTCGTCAAATGCAATTTCAAAGTCTGCCATTGGTACACGACGAACTAACTATGTTGAAATTGAAGTTAGAAAAAGTTGTTGGATGGACTCGCTTGCTCACGATTGCTGATCACATTACCCGTTCAAAATTCTCTCAATAGTCTACGGCGATTTGTTACAAAACAGAATCCCATCAACGCCAATACCAATGACTTGTTTGATGGCTCTGGGACGCTTGCAAGAATGGTGAGAACATCGCCATCGACAACTGAGCCGGGGCTATTGAAGCTCCATTGGACTGCCTCGGTCTGGTTGAGTTGATACCCAATTGTCGCGCGGGCTCCGTGGTCATTGGCTGACTGTGTTGGCGCGAACGACGTGTCGAGATAAAGAAATTGGGCGATTACACCAGAAGTCAGTGTTTGATTCGCGAACAGTTGAACCTGGAATGTGATGCCCTCTTCAATCCCAATGCCGGAAAAATGTGGGCGATCATGCCATTGAACGATCACACGATCGGAAAATTCTTGCCAGAAAACTCCACCCGAATCTGAATCGAGATCGTCCCAGTATGGAGCGAATACTTCACCCCCTCCCAAAAGCAAAGTCGACGGTAAGTTATCATTATTGGAGAAAATCTCTCCGTTGGTTGCGAACCCTACTGCACCATTGTTGCCTATTCTCAGTTGTCCTAGCAAAGATGTGATTACGGTTCGCTCACCATCGTCGCCAAGTCCCAGATTAGATCCTGTTCCCGAAATATCGATGAATGTGCCAGCGATGTATTTGGTAATTACAATGTCAGCAGCAGCATGAAAGCCAAAGCCATACACGGCAATTGCCAATACTGGAATTAGTAAGTGTTTTATCATTAATTGCCTGACGTATGTCTTTCTAAAATCAAAAGCGATCAGTCCGAATCCAATTGCCAGTTTGACGAAACGAGGTACACAGTCCAGACTCTAATGGGGGGCGATATTGATTTTTGGTTGATCCGGCACTTTTATTTGCTCAAACCTGATATCCTTGCCCCTAAATCACATTTTGAAATAATTCTACGCGAAGAATTCTTCGTTATTTGTTTTCTAGAACGGAAAAGGTAAACGAATGCCTAGTTTTAATGTCAAAGTGGCTCATGACAGCCATCCATCCGAGGCCTCAGAGAAACTTCGTTCCTTTTCGGAAAAGGTTCGGGCGAGTTCCGCGGTCGTCGTAACTGAGATCGTGGAGGAGTGGGATGAGGACGGGCATTTGACATTCAGCTTCAAGGCCATGGGGTTCAAGATAGCCGGTCGACTTGAGAGCCGTGTGAATGAAGTTCATGTGACTGGCAACCTGCCCTTTGCCGCCCTCCCCTTTCGTGGCGCGATTGAAAAGGAAGTTGCCAGCAAAATCAAGGAAGCGCTGTCTTGACCATGAAAAACCGTCCATCGACGTAAAACAGAAGTGCGTGTTTGGTTAATGTGCGCACAACTTGATATTTGCGCCAGTTGACAGGCATTAAGACAACGCTGTTCAAACAGTTTGGCTTTCTGTTTCTTGAAACGTTTAATCGTACGCTATCAATTTTCCAACGGCTTGAATGGAATTGGCGTGCCGCCTCGCGATAGATAAAGGCAATACAGTTGGTGGTGATGAAATCCAACTGCCATGGAGATTAATGCAATGGCTGGAAAATAGCCTACGATTAAAAGCAGGATTCCCGCAAATGCAATAAATGGCGAACATAATGCGATGATGAGAATTCCGAGAAGCAACTCTTTCCATACGAGGCCAATGAAACTTCGTGCAAATGCAAAATCGAATGACTTGCCAAAATCCTGCCCAAGGCCTGCGCGACTCGAGAACGGTATCAACAACAAATTCGCAAACAAAATGAAACCAATCCAAAAAAAGAAAACCCCGACTGGTATTGCGATTGCGATCGCTGGAGAGGCGTTGAAATTGACGGCGGTCATTGCGAACATGAATGCGAACCAAAACAAAAAAAAGATGGGAATCGTTGTTAATCCAACAATCAAGGCCACAAGAAAGGGCCAAACTCCACGGACCAGATAATTCGTAAAGCGATCAAACGTAAAATCTGGGTATACCCCTCCTCTCTGTCTGACGAGCGATTCCGAAATTTCGTATTGGTACCCCATCAATATTATTGGGCCGATCACTGGAATGAGTTGAATGACTGAACAGAGCAGCAGATTTACGAATCCATTGGAACTCTCAAACAAAAATCGAAAGTTTCGAAAGTAATCAAGTTGAAAATGCCCGCCTTTGATTGCTTCATTGGCCTTGGGGTGGATCGCAACGGATTCGAACGGGTTGTCTTTCACGATTTGAAGCTTTCTTGGCTGAATTCCAAAGGGACGCCAGACGCGGAATTGTGAATGATTTTATTGGAATCCGTCACGCTCTCAAGTCAACGTGAATAAGTCGTTCCAAGTAAATGGTCATATATTTTGTTTATGGCGGCTTGCCAATTTTATGGGACGCGGAAAACGTCGGGAAAGCTTCGATGTATCGATCGTTGAGGTTGGTAATGTCAAGAAAAAAGCCCCCTGCGACGCAAGGGGCTTTGGATATTGAAAATTTCGCTGCAGCCGTGTGGAATACGGCCCAGCAAACCAATGACTAATTGTCGCCAGTGTCGATCAGTGGACCAGCCGAACCGCGACCGCCTTTGAGTTCAACCTGTTGTTTTTCAACTTCGGCTGTGCTCTTAGCTTCTGCTTCTTCCTGTTCGGGAGACCAGTCGACGCGTCGTCTTGAAAGTCCGATTTTGCGGTCTTCGGTGTCGACTCGCAGGATTTTGACTTCGACTTCTTCACCGACCTTAACAACGGCTTCAGGATTATCGACTTTGTGATCTGCAAGTTCAGAGATGTGAAGCAGTCCTTCGAGCCCATCCTCCAGGCCAACGAAAACACCAAAGGTCGTGATCTTGGTGACTTTGCCTTTGACAGATTTGACCAGGCTGATAACGACCAGGGATATCGGATGCCCATGGGTCGTTGTTCATCTGCTTCATACCGAGATGCGATCCGGCGTCGTTCGATATCGACAGCCAGGATTTTGCATTCGACTTCGTCACCTTTTTCAAGCATTTCGCTTGGGTGACTGATCTTGCGGTCCACGACATGTCGGATACGTGCAACAGACCGTCGATTCCCTCTTCGAGTTCGATGAACGCACCATAGTTGGTGAGGTTGCGAACTTTGCCTTTGACAATTTTGTCCACAGGATAACGTTCTTCGACTTGCTCCCAAGGATTCTTTTGAGTTTGCTTCATGCCGAGCGACATTTGTTCGCCTTCGGCATCAATGCTGAGAACGGCAACGTCGATTTCGTCGCCAATCTTCACCAACTCGCTTGGGTGATTAACACGCTTGACCCAGGACATTTCGCTGATGTGAACGAGACCTTCGATGCCGGGTTCGAGTTTCACGAACGCACCATAGTTCATCACATTGACGACTTCGCCTTTGTGGACGCTGCCGGGAGGATATTTCTCTGCAACATTGTCCCATGGGTTTGGCAGCAATTGCTTCATGCCCAATGCGATTTTGACTTTTTCGCGGTCGATGTTGAGAACTTTGACTTCGACTTCCTGATCCATCTGGACCATTTCCGATGGATGTGAAATTCAGTGTGCGACATATCGGTGATATGCAACAGACCGTCGATTCCCCCAAGGTCAACAAACGCACCGAAGTCGGCGATGTTTTTCACGACGCCTTTGCGAACCTGTCCGATTTCCAGATTGGAAAGGAGTTGTTGTTGAGCGTACTGGCGTTCTTTCTCAATCAGTGAGCGGCGGCTGACAACGATGTTACGTCGCTGGTCATCGATTTTAAGAATTTCGCATTGTAGTACTTTGCCAATGTATTCGCCGATGTCACCAGGGCGACGAATGTCAACTTGGCTTGCAGGCAGGAATACTGGGACACCGATGTCCACAAGCAAACCACCTTTGATTTTGCGTGTGCAGGTTCCGGTAACGATGTCGCCTTCTTTGACTTTGGAAATGACATCGATCCAGTGGATGATGTGGTCCGCTTTTTTCTTGCTGACGGCGATCAAGCCTGATGAATCGTCAGCTGCGCCACTTTCGTCTTCCAAGTCTTCAATCAGGACTTTGATTTCTTGACCGACCTCGGGTTGGTCTTCGTGTTCTTCCCATTCGCTGCGAGGAATGGTTGCTTCACTTTTGAAACCGACGTCAACAACGACCGCTTCGTTGTCTACGCGAACGATTTTTCCAGGGACGATTTCGTTGATCTGGAAATTAACTTCTTCGCCCGCTTCGGCAGTGTAGAGTTCCGACAAGTCGTCCAATTGGCCTTGGAACAGGGAGTCCAACTCATCGGCAATGCTCTGGTCTTCCAGAGAACGAATCAAAATACGGTTAACCATGAAATAAAATTCTCACATCGGATAGTCACTTGTCGAAACCGCACTCACGAGCTTCATCACGACCGGTGGGAATCCGTTAAGGGGTTACGCGATATGGAACTGGGGTGGCGTCGACGTAACGCCATCACGGACCCGTCCAATCACGACAGAGTGTAAAAAACGCCCGAAAATGGGGCTTGAAGTCTATCAGACTAAAGGTTTTATCGCAATGTTCGGTGGGGAAAACCCAGCCGAATCTGTCAAATATGCCGATTTCGATCATTCTCCCCATTAAGACCCATTAAGACGGGGAGGATCCATTGGGTTGGATTTTCCAGATTGACCAGTCTGGATCAGCGGGAAACAATGATGATGACGTTCGCATTACGCAATGCGAGTAACTGGAAAGTGTTGACGTTGCGACCTTCTACGGCAGTTTTCGGCGTAGCGCCAACTTGGTTCTGGTAGAAAGGAGGTGGTTCAGTGGATTCTGGATTTAGATGCCGAGGTGGCATGACCTAGCGGTCACCGGCGGGCTGCCTGCAGGCAAGCCACCGACACTTTGGTTTCAATGAGCCTTGTTTCCAAACAAGTCATACCGAGTTTACTGAGATGGTCTAAACCCGATTCCATCCAATTTGTCAAAGCACAGTTGGAATGTCTTTCGGAGCCTGACCATTTGTCAGACTAGACTCGTCAAATTGAACCAAAAAATACGAATCGCCTGAGTTGCCCTGTGGGTTGGCTCAGGCGATTTCTTTTTGAACTCTGTGGACAAGTGATGAATTGCAGGTTTTCAATCACTTGATAAGAACGTTTGGCAATTCGGGCAAGACAGGGGTGATGGTTTGGCCTGCGTTTGGGAGATGCCCAGCTAATTGCTAGCGACATCGGAGAATTGTCAAAATTTACCGTCTAAAAAAACTCTGCTGGTTAAACTTTTTGCTCCGCGCTTGACGATCACTAAATCTGTTCCGGTACCCAAGGCGATCGGATCGCCCAGTGTATGGGAAGCTTGAAACAGATTGAATGGATTCAGACGGCAAATGTGCCGGTAACAATCACGGAGGACTAAGTATGCGTCGGCTTATTTCCGCGACGCTTCTGGCAATCGCCCTTTGCAGCAATGTCGGATGCATATTACCAATTTACGACGCTGATCCGGCCGTTCGCGCTCGCCAGTTGATCTACACGTCCGAAGACTTGCGGGCGATGCGAGAGGAATGGCATCGATTCTGGTTCCTGGATATGCCGGACCATCAATCGCCATTGCGAACACACGGCGGAATCATTTAGTCCCGCTGCTACAACCCACAGCCCATGGCGTCGCCGATCCAAAACGGCAAGGCGCTCGGGTATGTCAATCCGAAAGTCGCAATGGCGAGACATTGTTTCTCCATTGCGGCTTTGACATGCGCAAAGTCAATTTCGATTTATGAACTTCGAAAAATGAAATATACGGCGCCGGCGATGCAAAGCGACGCCCAGAGATAATCCCAAGTCAACGTTTGCTTCATGTAGAAAATTGAGAACGGAACGAAGACGGACAGGGCAATGATTTCCTGCAAAATCTTGAGCTGGCCCAGGTTCATGACTGTTGCTCCGGTTCGATTCGCGGGTACTTGAAGCAAATATTCAAAGAATGCGATCCCCCAGCTCACAACGGCGGCAATCAGCCAGGCCTTGGTTGGCAGGTGTTTTAAGTGACCGTACCAGGCGAACGTCATGAAGACGTTGCTGCAAATCAACAATCCGACGGTAACAAGATACGGGTTCATTCCAGAATGCTCCAAGCCAAGTACCGTTCGATCAATATTCCGACGGAGATTATCTGCCGGCGGTTCAAATTCACCAAGGTCGCTTCGAAGCAAACCCAAGTGAAAAAACACTGCTGCATTGCCTCGAACCAAACCATTGATTATTCGGTCCCGACTTCAAGGCACGCGGGCAAAAGGCTAGACTGGCAACGGTAAATCGAACCGAATTCAAATTGCGACAGTGAATTAAAAATGAAAGTACTCCTCAGGCATACAACCAACGGGACGACCTCACTGGGGGAACTATTTCGGTGCCATTCGCCAGTACATTGATTTGCAAAATGAAGAACAGGCGTTCTATTTCATTGCCAACCTGCACGCGCTGACATCGATTCGAGATCGCGAAGTGATGGCGGACTATACGATTAATGCCGCGATTGATTTGTTGGCATTGGGGCTCGATCCCAACAAAGCGGTTTTGTTCGTGCAGTCGGATGTCCCGGAAGTCAGCGAATTGTGTTGGATTCTATTGTCAGGGACCAGTATGGGCTTGCGGAGCCGCTGTGTTTCGTTCAAGGAGAAAAAGGACAAGGGCCTTGCCGCAGTAGCCGGTTTGTTTACTTATCCTGTCCTTCAGGCCGCCGATATCCTGGCCTATGACTCGGATGTCGTTCCAGTTGGGCAGGATCAGACGCAGCATATCGAAGTCTGCCGCGACATCGCCCAGGCGTTCAATCATCAGTTTGGCGAAGTCTTTGTCCTGCCTAAATCGAAAGTTCTCGATTCGAGTGCCAAGGTTCCGGGACCGACGGCGAGAAGATGTCGAAAAGTTACGGCAACACGATTGAGATCTTTGAAACCGTCAAGGAAATGAAAAAGAAATGCATGCGGATCGCAACCGACTCGCGTCCGATGGAGGAGCCTAAAGATCCTGAAGGTGATCATTTGTATCAACTGTATTCGCTTTTCGCTTCCGATGACGACCGCAATGCAATGGCTGAACGCTATCGCGCTGGAGGTTTTGGCTATGGCGATGTCAAAAAGGCGATTGCCGAAGCAGCAGAGTCGTATTTTGGACCCGCACGCGAACGTCGCGAGCAGTTGGTTCAGAATGTCGACGAAGTCTACGATGTGTTGCGCGAAGGTGCCAAGAAAGCTCGCGCCAAGGCCAGTGAGGTTTTGGCCCGAGCACAAGAAGCCTGCGGTATCATTTTTTCAAAGCGATCGTAAAACAGAATTTGGTTGGCCAATCGCCACTATCTAATGAGCGGTTTTGTTTCGATCGCGGCACGGATTTGTGAGCGGCAAGGCGCTAGTCGCCGGCCTACTGCAATGCCGCAGAATTTTTTCTTTTTCGAATGCCGCCAGTCTTTTTCGAATGCCACCGGTAAACATCGCTCGTTTCGCATCAACCTCCGGCAAACCAAACTATTGATCGATGGGAGCGTTTCCTCGACACCAACCACGGAGCACTTAACTCGACGAATCTTTCGTACGTTTTTCCAAACGAGCCATGGCAGACTTCATCAATCCTAATAACTCGGTGCGTTCATCCGCAGAGTCGCTGAGCTGTTTCTCGAGCTCAGCAATTTTCGCACGAGACGCCTGGACCTCTTTACTGAGTACTTCCTTTTCACCGTGCTGCTGGATGATTTTGTTCTTGGCCGCTTCGACTTGTCGCGCAACGGACACTGCATTTGCCAGTTGAGTCTTGATATCGCTGATCGATTTCTCGTGTTGTTGATTCAATGCTGAAATAGAGTTGGCTTGATCGTCAAGTTTTGCCCTTTGATCATTAATCGATTGCTCGAGTTGTTGGTTTTGCGTTTGGAGTTTGTGCGAAGTGGATTCTGAGGAAGCAAGTTTCGATTCCAACTCTTGTACACGAGTCTTCAATTCACTGTTTTGGTTTGAACTCGCTTCGAGCTGCGAAGATAATTCGTCCTTTTCTCGTTTGATCTGAGCGATTTTGTCTTCTGCAGCTCGCAGGTGCCGAACGATTTTGTAAGTGCGGGCCTGGACCTGCTGCTGCCACGCCAACAATTCCTCAATTTCACTGATCGGCAAAGCGTAGAGTTTTCGCAAATTCGAGAATTCGCTATTTTCCTCAGTGTTTCGGATTTCCGTTTCCGATTCTACAGCAGGCGCCAATTCAAAATCATCGTCGCTTGCGCTATGATTTAATTCGTGGGAAGGATTCGCTGGAACTTTGGTGTCGCGCTGATTGGGGGCGTCAGAAGGCGTTTGCTTCGAGGATAGCCGGTTTTCTTTTTCGGAAATTTCAGACATACCAGACCGATTGAATCTCAAAAGAACAGCTAAACGACCGCTTTTCCAATGTAACTGAACAAACCGAGTTTTCAATCGAGAGCATTTAGGACAACGGACTGCTAAGCGTTAGCAGATCGCTTTGCGCTAATGCTAAACGCGGGGTAACAAAGGGGAATTGAGTCTTGATTTTGATTGATTGGTATCGATTTCGTTCATGTAATCCATGAAAAACACGGCAAGCATTTTTGGGACGGGATAACTTGATGTACAAGATGGCGAATGTGAAATTAGGCAGCGACCATCGAGTTGATCGTGTGATCCTGTCCAAGAAATGCCGTCGCCAGTGCATGTCAGTCAGTGTTCAAGCATTGGTGAACGGCCGAAGGTTGGGATTTTCTTGTTTCCGTCCAAATTTGGATTTTTTAGACGGGATAACATGATGTACAGGATGGCGAATGCCAAATTAGGCAGCGACCATCGAGTTGATCGTGTGATCCTCTCAAAGAATTGCGAGGTGCTTTCCAGCGAATGACAGAATTGCACGGTGGACAGGACAACGACTAAAAACAAAAATACGACAACATCCTAACGCTCCAGTAATCTTTCCAAGAAACAGTGCCACCAAACATGAAACACGACGAACTTACCCAAAAAATCATCGGCTGCGCCTATCAGGTATACAACAACATGGGCAGTGGCTACCTTGAATCAGTTTACGAAAAATGCCTCATGATTGAGCTAAAAAAATCGGGACTGTGTGCCAGCAGTCAAAAGCCTATTCAGGTAACGTACGATGGCGAAATCGTTGGCGATTTTATAGCCGATCTCGTTATTGAGGATACCGTCATCGTCGAGCTCAAAGCGATTCGACAGTTGGCAACTCTCCACGAGGTGCAGCTCGTTAACTACCTCACCGCCACCAATACTGAAGTAGGCCTGCTCATTAACTTTGGGCCTACGAGGGTCGAGGTAAAGCGGAAAATGAAAACGTTACCATCGCTTTGAAAAGAACGAAACTGAGCAAAGAGATTCACGAATCGTCCAGCTTCACTACATTCGGTAAAACATCCTGTTGATCCAGTGATCTCGTCCACGAAACAAGAATAGACTCGTCCTTTGCTCAGGTAGTTGATTTAAAACAACGTAATTTTCCATAATCTTGGTTGTCATCTACTTCAAAAACCTATTCACGAGCAAATCATTGATTAGATTTGTGCGTCACTAAGTCGAACCAACAGGGCCTGTGAATTGGGACTGAGCGTTCCTATCATTTCGTCGCCTAACGCCACCGATTTGGGTACGAGTGCTTGGCCGTCGACCATCGCTTGACCTGCAAGGAGCACGAGGGCGGCTCGCCCGTTGCAGGTAAACGTAGAGGTCCAGTCAATGTTGTAACGGAGGCCTCAATTCGCGATGCGTCAAAAATCACGTTGAGATCGCGTATGGGGCCATCGATGAGTCGTCCGATCACCGGCAGTTCGCCGTGAAAGGCGATTGGGTTCAGCGGTCGCACAGCCAAGACGCCGTCCGGCATTTCAAGGTTAATTCCTGTTCCCTCGATAACAGTCAGGATTCTTGAGAGGCCGTCGAATCGCGAAAACGGTCCATCGCTTTCCACTTCGGCAATTGAAAGACGCCACAGCCATTGACCACAATCCTCGGCACGTGCGATCTCGTGCGTTACACCACCGCCGTTTTTCCAAGGCGTCGTGACGAATTCGGATGAAGGAATGATGCGGATCATTTGAGTCATTGCTCCATGCCAACATTCCGCATTCGGTGCTTTCGAATTGCTTCAGCAGAAATGCGGTTTAACCGATGATCGAAGCCAAGTGTTCTTTCATCGAAATGTCGAGGCGTGGGCCGTTGGTTTCAACGACGCGCGAGGCGAAATAGTTGCCCCAGCGTGCGGCCTTCGCCGGGCTCATGCCGTTGGTCAATCCATACAGGACTCCGCCTGCAAACGCATCTCCAGCTCCAACCGTGTCGATCGGTTTGACCGGGAAACCCGCAACGTGGCTGATCACACCGTTTTGGCAAACATAACAACCGTCTGCGCTGTTGGTGATGAAAGCAAGGTCAACGAGGCTGCCAATTTTCTGCGCGCAGACCTCGATTTCCTCTGCCTCGCAGAACTGGCGGGCTTCGATCGCATTGCAGAAAATGATGTCGCAGTAATCGTTCACCAATGATTCGAAATCTTTTGCGAAACGATCGATCAGGAACGAGTCCGAAAACGTGAACGCCGTTTGAACGCCAAGTTTTTTTGCTTCTTCGAAGGTCTTCATGCAACTTTGGCGCGGGGCTGTAGCGTCCCACAAATAACCTTCGATGTAAGCGATCTTGCTTTGTGCCAGATGCTCGAGATTGATGTCGCTCTGTGCCAACGACGTGGAGATTCCCAGATGCGTACACATGGTTCGTTCGGCGTCGGGGGTTGTTAAGACGACACACGTGCCAGTGGGCAGGCTTGCTTCCTGGGCCATGGGTACATCAAACGAAATTCCAGCCGACTGCATGTCGCGTCGATAGAATTCACCGTGCGTATCATGAGCAACCTTGCCCGAGTAAATTCCGGTACCGCCACTTTGGGCAACAGCAACCATAGTGTTGGCCGCGGAACCGCCAGACGCCAGTGACAGTGGATGTTTTTCCAGTTTTTGCAGAACAGCAGCTTGTTGGTCGGAATCCATCAGGGTCATCGAGCCGCGGTTGAGCTCCAGTGCCTGGATGAACTCGTCATCCACGTGCGCCAGAATGTCAACCATTGCGTTACCAACACCAAATACGTCATATTTCTTGTTTGTCGTCATTTTCGGCCCGGATCAATATCGTGTGAGACTTGCGGTTTCACTGGATGGCAGCGAGAATCCCCTGCCCCGTCAAGTCGACGATTATGGTGGGCTGAGGGAATATCACAAGGGCGCGTTCAGAGACAAATGGCTCGCTCGTTGTTTGATGCCGAGTAATTTCGTTGAATCAGGTAGCCCCCAATGGGAAGCATTCGAACATTTATCGCCGTTGATATCGCTCCCGTGGTCAAGGCGGTTGCCAAGAAACAGATTCGAGTTTTGGAGCGATTCGTATCGGGCTACCGGTGGGTTGATCCTGCGACCATGCATCTAACATTGAAGTTTCTCGGCAACGTCCCCGATGTCGAAATTCCGCAGCTTTGTCGACTGGTCGAGGGAGCGGTGGCCAATCACCCGATTTTCGATATTGGAATTCGCGGCGTGGGAGCGTTTCCGTCTGCGGATAGGGCTCGAGTTTTGTGGCTGGGCGTCGACGACTATGACGGGGAGTTCACTTCCTTGCAAAAGGACATCGACGACGTTCTACGAAAAGAAATGGGATTTCAGCCTGAGGCTCGCGACTTCAAGGGGCATTTGACGCTTGGGCGAAGTATTGAACAGCCTCGATTCAGCCGCGCGTTGGCGGACCATTTGGCCGAAAACGCTGACGTTGAATTTGGCGGGATGGAGGTTGACCAAGTGATCATCTACTCGAGTTTTCAGGACAAAGGCGGGCCGACCTATACGGCCATGGATACGATCGATTTGCCGGGCGATTTACAAAAACATTCCGCTGAATGATCTCTGAAAGTCCATTGCGCCCCAGATTTTTTGCGATTTTTTCTGAAGCCCCTGCGCCAGCGACCAAACGTGTCCAAGCGTTCGCGAATATTCAACTAGCAAGCTCTTGCAAAGTACATTGGCTAGCCATAAGGTAAAGGTCTGCGGGCAGACTCGTGCCAGGCTCACCACGATAATCAACGAAGAGATATACAGCGAAAAGATTATCAACGATGTCATGAACGACTAAGTGTTGATTTCGGCCGAACATGGCCAAGCTGTTGGACGAAGTGTCCATTGTGCTTTCATAGAGCGGCAATGGGAATCAAGTGACCTTGGACTATTGATTCCCAATTGAATTGCAATTCGAACGTGTTAAAGGAATCGTTCGCGTGTTGTGTTTTCGTGGAGTCGTCGATGTCAAAAACTGCTACCGCATCCGTTACTCAAAACCCTGTTGAGGAAAACAAGACCATGGCCAAAAAAGCGACAACCAATCGTGTTAGCAAGAAAAAAACTGAGTCCGCCGCTGAGACGATGATGAAGGACAATGAGACGCTGAAAAACACCGTTCAGCAGATCGAGAAACAATTCGGCAACGGGTCGATCATGACCTTGGGGGCAGACACCGTTTCACAAATTCGGGGGATTTCGACCGGAAGCCTTTCGCTGGATATCGCTTTGGGAGGCCAAGGGCTACCTTGTGGGCGGATCATTGAGATCTTCGGGCCAGAGTCGAGTGGTAAGACTACCATTGCCTTGCACGTGATTGCTCAGGCTCAAAAGAAGGGAGGCATTGCTGCGTTCATCGATGCCGAACATGCGTTCGATCCGACGTGGGCCAAGAAGCTGGGCGTCGACCTCGACACGTTGCTGGTCAGCCAGCCGAACAGCGGTGAGGAAGCCATGCAGATTACCGAGATGCTCGTCAAATCGAATTCGGTCGATGTGATCGTCGTTGACTCGGTGGCAGCGTTGGTTCCCAAACAAGAGCTTGAAGGCGAGATTGGCGATTCCCACGTCGGTTTGCAGGCTCGATTGATGAGCCAGTCAATGCGAAAGTTGACGGGTGCGATCAACCGCAGCAAAACCTGCACGATTTTTATCAACCAGATTCGTGAGAAGATTGGCGTCATGTTCGGCAGCCCCGAGACAACTCCTGGTGGTCGTGCGTTGAAGTTTTATAGTTCCTGCCGCGTCGATGTTCGAAAAATCGGCACCTTGAAAGATGGCGAAGAACAAGTTGGCCAGCGGGTGAAGTGCAAGATTGTCAAAAACAAAGTTGCACCGCCGTTTCGCATTGCCGAGTTTGACATGATGCATACCAACGGCATCAGTTTCGAAGGCGACGTTTTAGACCTGGCGGTTGCCGCCAAAATCGTTCAGCGAAGCGGAGCTTGGTTCAAATACGGGAACACCCATATTGGTCAAGGAAAGGAAAAAGCTCGCCAGTTCCTGATCGAAAATCCTGATGTTTGCGAGGAGATTCGGCAGAAGGTAATGGCCGATGGCGGGCATATTATTGAAGCGATGGAATCCGAAAGTTCGGTGGACGACGAAATGGAAGCTGTAGAAGCAACTTAAGGAATGCCGCTTGTTGCACCGAATTGCCGTTGCAAAATCAGGTTTTTGCCAAAATGGAAACGCCCCAATCTTCAGGATTGAGGCGTTTTTTTATTTGACACGATCCATAATGGATCGCAACCGAGTGATTTTTGCAGAAAATACGGATTTTCTGGTTATCGCGAATAGTCGGCCATTATTAAGTATTTTTTGCCCTGAATGATTGCCTAATCATAAAACTCAGCTTAGATTGGGAATCTCTAGCGGGCCTTTTCAATTTTCTGATCTTGAGTGGCGATGAATCGGGATGCATCGGAATTGCATTTTGTTATTGACGGCGTTGGTTACTATGTCGTCGGTTTGTTATGCACAGCCGCCTGGAATTGACGGAAATCGTTGGTCGGGGCCGACTGCGTTGTCCCAATCGCAGGGGTTTTCACAAGGCGATCCATTGACGTTGACGTGGGCTTTGCTGCACTTGGCACGTCGATCAACGACCAGAACTTTTCCGGTTTTACGAATGCCAATAACAATTTGCAAACTCGACTGAATTCCATTTATGGAAGCCAAGCGGTATGGCAGCCTCTTTTTCAATCGACGTTCGACCGCTGGAGTCAAGTTTCCGGTTTGAGCTATGTGTTTGAAGGCAATGACGACGGTGCTGCTTGGATTGGGCCAGGCAATACCCTGAATCAAGGAATCTCTGGAGTTCGTGCGGATGTTCGAATTGCCGGTAAAGCATTGGACGGGAATTCAGGTGTTCTCGCTTACAACTTCTTCCCGGATTTCGGCGACATGGTCATTGATACAAATGACACCTTTTTTGAAAACTTGTCGTCAAATTCAATCCGCTTAAGAAATGTCGTTGCCCATGAGCATGGTCATGGTTTAGGCATGGCACACGTGGAATCCAATAACTCGGCAATCCTGATGGAGCCCTTTTACACAGGAGCTTTTGACGGCCCTCAATTGCACGACATTTTGGTAGCACATCGAGCTTACGGTGACTTCAATGAGAAGGGGGCCGGGAATGACGCAGCAGTGAATGCCACTTCCTTGGGCGCAGTTGCTGATGGGGGAAGTGTAATTGTTGGCGATGACGCTCGCGATACAGTCGTCGCGTTTGCGGACACCGATTTTGTCAGTATCGACGACAGCACTGACACGGACTTTTACAGTTTTACAATCGCTCAAGACGGGGTGGTTGATATCTTGCTTGAGTCAATCGGGCCAACCTACAACACATCTGCTCAAGGCGGTGGTGGTACAACGCCGTTTAACTCGGAGCAGCGAAGTGATTTGACACTGGCGTTGCTGGATACTGATGGGTCGTCGATCCTATCGTTACAAAACGCGACTGGCTTGGGGGGCGACGAGGCGATCAGCGGATTTGATCTTGCTGCTGGAACCTACTTCCTGCGTATCACAGGGGTCGATAATGCCGACTCTTTGACTTTGGACACACAGTTCTACGCGGCAACCGTTTCGTTTGCAGCCAATGCTGTGCCAGAACCGGGAACAGCGATTTTGTTGCTTGTCGGAGGACTTGGTGCATTGGGAGTTCGCCGCCGCCGAAATTGATTGTTGGGCGAAATTTTAAAATAAGCGAACGCTCAACGTTTTATTGACGTTGGGCGTTTTTTGTTGATAGCTTTTCTCCGAGATACTCATCATGATTTCGAAATCTTGTTTGGCGATTATGTTGTTATTAGCAGCATGCCCGCAGGTGGGTTTTACCCAGGTTAGTTTCAATATTAGTGGGACAGGCAACGCCAATGCCGATGCAGCGTTTCAACGGGCTGCCGATTTTATTTCCAGCCAGTTCTCGGATTCGTTAACGATTAATTTGACTACAGGGTTTTCGGATTTGGGTGGTTCGATATTGGGGCAGGCAGGATCGACTAGGCAATTTTTTTCCTATTCTGATTTTCGCAACGCAGTCAATTCGGACATTACTTCATTGGATGACCTGACGTTTTCGTCTAGTATTCCACAGGGGAACTCCTTTTCAGTCTATATCAATGAAACCATGGAAGCTGGTGGCGGCAGCCATCAATCCCCATATGTTGACAGTTCGGGCGTTAATACTAGTTTCGTTCGACTTACGACGGCCAACGCCAAGTCGCTTGGATTGATTTCGGGATCGGCAACGGGACAAGACGTTTCGATTTCTTTTAATGATCAATTTACTTGGGACTTTGACCCTAGTGACGGCATTACGACAGGTGCAATTGATTTTGTTGGCGTGGCAATACATGAAATCATGCACGGCATGGGCTTCATAAGCGGTGTCGACATTCTTGATTCAAATGATGACGGCCAGTTCCACGACGATGAGTTACCCTACGTTAGTTCACTGGATTTCACAAGATTTTCAGCGGACGCTTTGAACGCGGGTGCCGACATTGATTGGACCGCCGACAACCGTCCGAAGTTCTATTCAATTGACGGAGGTTTGACGCCTGGTAGTTCACTGGGTGGTGGAATCGATCACTGGTCACGAGGTGTTGTAAACGGTGACGGACGTCAGGCAAGCCACTGGCGTGACGGGCTTGGACTGGGGGTAATGGATCCAACATCCGCGCCCGCTGGGTTTGCAAACATTGTGACTGAGTTGGACCTGCAAGCTTTGGATGTGATTGGTTGGAATCGATTTTCAGCTGTTCCTGAAGGAAGCGCGTTTTCGTTCGTTGCCGTTCTTGGCATGGCCAATCTATTCCGACGCCGTCGACGACGATGAACTGAATAATAACCCAGAAAAATTTGAATAAACGACCCGATTTCAGGGTCGTTTTTTTGTGCGCAAACCGAAAGTACTTAACCTGTTCGACGCTTCCATTCGCCGATATATTGGGAGCAAGTGCCCTAAATCGCTACTCTTTTCAGCAAAGCCATGAAGAAACTATCCACCGACGAATTGCGAGAAAGCTACCTGGATTTTTTTGTGAGTCAGGGGCATCGCCTGTGCGCAAGCGACGTACTCGTGCCGAAATGGGATAAGTCGGTCTTGTTTACACCGGCGGGAATGAATCCGTTCAAAGATCATTTTTTGGGCAAAGTCGAACTGGAATTTACGCGAGCGACCAGCTGTCAGAAATGCCTGCGTACTGGCGATATCGACAATGTTGGAAGGACAGCCTATCACCACACGTTCTTTGAAATGCTGGGCAATTTCAGCTTTGGCGATTACTTCAAACGCGAGGCCATTCAGTGGGCTTGGGAGTTTCTAACATCGAAGAAATGGTTAGACATCGATCCCTCACGGCTGACGGTGACTATTTACAACGACGACGATGAAGCGTTTGCCATCTGGAACAAAGAAATCGGTTTGGAGAGCAATCGAATTCAGCGGATGGACGAACACGACAATTTTTGGCCAGCCGCGCACCTTCGAACGGTCCGGACGGCGTTTGTGGTCCGTGCAGTGAGATTTTTTATCATCCTCCTGGCGGTGGCAAGGAAGTTGAGATTTGGAATCTCGTCTTTACTCAGTTCAATCGTGAGGGCGATCCACCCGACAACTTGAAACCGTTGCCAAGCAAAAATATTGATACGGGGATGGGACTGGAACGTGCTGCGGCGACGCTACAGGGAGTCGAGACCAATTATCACATTGATATCTTGAAGCCGATTGTGGATGCGGCGGCTCAGATTTGTGGTGTGAATTATGTCCCCGCCTCCGATGATGGCCGACGACTTCGCCGGATCACCGATCACATCCGCGCTTGCTCGTTTGCGATCCATGAAAACGTTTACCCCGGTGCTGCTAAAGAAGAGTATGTCGTACGTCGTTTATTGCGTCGTGCGATTTTGGATGGTCACCAGATGGGGATGCGAGAACCGCGTTTGTATCAATTGGTAACCAAGGTTGCCGAGATGATGCGGCGACCGTATCCCGAGCTTTCCGAAACCATTGAACGCGTGTCCAGCGTCATTAAACGAGAAGAAGAAACGTTCCTCGGATCGATCGACGAAGGCTTGGCGCGCGTGGAACGGATTTTTGCCGACTCCGTTAATCCGGCAACCGGAATGGTTTATGGTCGAGACGTTGCTGACCTGTATCAGACTTATGGGGTTCCGCCCGAGTTGTTCGAAGCCATGGCAATCGAAAAAGGATTTACCGTCGATTGGGATGGATACCGCGATGCGATGGATGAGCATAGCAAAACATCTGGAAAAATCGCTGATACGGTCATGGGCAATTTTGGCCCAATTGACGAACTGAAGAAGACTGTCAAATCGACAAAATTTGTCGGGTACGAAACAACCGAACACCGTTCTGAAATCGTCGGCGTCATCGTTAACGATGTTTTGGTTGGCAGCGTTTCAGCGTCAGACGATCGCGTCCAGATTGTTCTGGCCGAAACACCCTTCTATTCCGAGTCCGGCGGCCAAGTCGGCGATACCGGTTCAATTCGAACCGACACAGGCGCGTTTCGAGTTGACGATACCCAGCGCGATGGCGAGTTGGTCGTGCATCGCGGAGTCGTTGTGTCGGGAACGATCGAGAAAATGCAACTAGGTTCAGCAGTTGTTGATCCCGGCCGTCGTGATGCGATTCGGCGAGCACACTCTGCCACACATATACTGCATCATGCGTTGCAAACGGTATTGGGCGAACACGCACAACAACGCGGATCAAAAGTATCGGACGATTGGTTGCGATTTGACTTCACGAACATGCAAGCCGTAACAGCGGATGAATTGGCCCGCATTGAAGAATTGACCAACGCCAGAATTCACGATTCGGCGCGTGTAACCTCCGAAGTTTTGCCGCTGAGCGAGGCGCGCAAGCGAGGTGCGATGATGTTGTTTGGCGAAAAATATCCTGATCCTGTGCGCATGATTTCCATCGGCGACTTCAGCCGCGAGCTTTGCGGCGGAACACACTTGAGCAACTCGGGTGAGGTGGGCTTGCTTGAGATTCAGTCAGAAGAAGGGGTCTCTGCCGGGACTCGTCGAATTGAAGCGATTACTGGCGAGCGAGCTCGTTCGTTTCGTGGGGACGTTGAGCGAGAGATTGAATCGATCTGCAAACAATTACAAGTTGAAAAGAGCCGCTTTCCAGAAGCTGTCTTGGACTTGAGCAAATCGATCAAAGACCTGAAAAAACAAATCTCCAGCGGCAAAAGCGGTGGCCAGAAGACCAAAGAGCATTCGATGCAACCGATTGCAACCGATTATGTGTCTCAGCGCAATGCGTTACGTGAAACCGCCAGAACGCTGAATATCCCGATGTTCAGTGTCGCGGATCGAGTGCGATTTATGCTGACCGAGCAAGCTTCGTTGCAGGACGAGTTGGAGGCCCTTGCCTCGAAAGATTCCATTTCAGCCGACGATCTGTGGGCTACTGCCGTCGAAGTAGATGGTGCGAAGTTGATTGTCGCTGAGGTTCCGGGAGCGAATCCTGGTGTATTGCGTCAACTCGTGGACCAATTGCGAGATCGACAGGGGCAGGTCGCGATTTTTCTGGGCTCGATTTCGGCACCGGACAAAGTCATGCTTTTGTCTGGCGTCAGCAAATCACTGGTTGAGAAGGGGATTCGCGCCGGAGATTGGATTAAGGCGATCGCGCCAATCGTTGGTGGCGGTGGCGGCGGAAAACCAGACTTTGCTCAAGCGGGAGGTAAGCAACCGGAAAAGCTAAAGCAAGCCTTAGAAGGTGCGAAAGAACATTTCATCAGTCTGCTCGTGAAATGATCTGAGCGTTTGTTGTTGGTCAATTCACGCGTTGCTCAGGTCTCGACAATGATCTGGTTTTCGAGGTTTGCAACGCCATTGATATGCCGAACCGATTCCTGAGCCATCTGTTTCTCAAAGAACGTGCGGACCCGACCGGTCAGGCAAACATTTCCATGTGAGCCGACGTTTACATGGATTTTGCGCAATGGGTGATGTGCGTGATGGACAAACACCATTTGAATTTCGTCGGCCAGGTTTACTGAGCTTGTATCTGCTGATTGCATTGTTTTGATCTCGCCGTTTGCACCATTCCAATGGTCGCTGCAACGTGGATTCTCTAGGAAGACCGGACCTTACGAGTACACCCTACCTTGAATTGGATTTTCGGCTGCGGAATTCGCCGCAAAACCTTGGAAAGTTTGCTTCAGGTATCGCGCAATCGCGCTATCAGGCGAAGACGGAATTTTGAAATTTTTCTCAAGTTACCCGCGACGTTCCTTGCACTGTGGCGCTGCCCGTTGGCCGATCAATCGGCATGGACTAAAATCTGAGGCATCGAAACACGACGGCTCCAACATGAAATGGAGCCTGGGCCGCAATTTTACGAGGGGGCAATGGTGGGTTCTGCCGACACGATTTTGACAACCGCACTTAAGCAATGGCACGAATCTCGCAATGGCCGCATGGTCGATTTTGCAGGCTGGCTGATGCCCGTTCAGTATTCGTCGATTATCGATGAACACCACGCAACTCGCACGGCCGTGGGAATTTTTGATGTGTCTCACATGGGAAGGTTTTATTTCCATGGGGACGACATCGACGGATTTCTGGATTCGCTGACCACGCGACGGGTTGCCGGAGTTGAACAAGGAAAAATCCGTTACTCCCTGATGACAAACGAACAGGGAACGATTCTGGATGACGTTCTGGTCTATCACTTGGCGAAACCCGACGGCTCCAGTCAACACATGATGGTCGTAAACGCTGGGAATCGTCTGAAAATACACGATTGGATTACGCGAAATATCGGAGATCGATCGATACAGTTGAATGATCGAACATTGGATACTGCGATGGTTGCCGTCCAAGGGCCCAAAGCATGTGCCCTGATCGCTGATATGGCTTCGATCAATCCTGCAGATCTGACCTATTACTCCGGCGCCTATGGAACGATTGATGGGCACGAAGTCCTGATTAGTCGAACGGGATACACTGGCGAAGATGGTTGCGAGTTGATCATGGAAAATGATGTGGCCGAGAAAATCACAACCATGATCGAAGACCGCGCGAAAGCAATCGGAGGGTGCGCTGTTGGGCTTGGAGCGCGAGATACACTCCGTTTGGAGGCGGCAATGCCACTTTATGGCCATGAACTTTCGGAGGAGATCAATGCGGCACAAACGGATCTCGGATTCGCGATAAATTTCAAGGACCGGGAGTTCGTTGGGAAGGCTTCAATATTGGCGGCAAAAAAGCAGGAGTTGCCAACGCGAGTCGGGCTGGTGCTGGAAGGACGTCGTGCTGCTCGTGAAGATTGTGAGATCTATTCGGGCAGTGAGAAAATCGGATTTATTACCAGTGGCACGTTTGCTCCGACGCTTCAAAAAGCGATTTCGATGGGATACGTTGTGCCGAAGTTTAAAGACGATGGAACTAAAGTCGAAGTCGATATTCGTGGTAAGCGAGTTGAGGCTCAAATTGTTAAATTGCCCTTCTACACACGTAGTTAGCGAGCAACGATAATTCAAATTGCAAATGCGTTTTGACCATAACAGGAGATTTGAAGAATGGACCCAAGTCAGCTCAAGTATGCCGAGACACACGAGTGGGCTTTTATTGATGGCGATGTAGCGACGATTGGGATATCGTCTCATGCTGTGGAGCAGTTGACGGATTTGGTGTACATGGATCTGCCAACTGTCGGCGCGAGCGTCAGTGCTGGGACTCCATTTGGTGAAGTCGAATCAGTGAAAGCAACCAGCGATTTGTACAGTCCCGTTGATGGAGAGGTCATTGAGGTCAACAGCACGCTGCCTGATAATCTGGATCTTCTGAACACGGATCCCTATGGAGAAGGTTGGATCATGAAGGTAAAGCTTTCTAGCCACGATGCCGTTGCCAAATTGTTGGATCAAGCAGGTTACGAAAAACAGTGCTCGGAACAAGGGTGATCCGCGTTGGATAATGAGTCCGACAGGGATGCAGTAGAGCCAGGTATGTTGCTGATTGATCACGCTGCGCGCGGATCATGGAACATGGCCATGGACCAGGCGATATTGGAGTGGGTCGATTACCATCCGCAAATCGTCTTGCGTTTTTATCAATGGAATCCCGCAACATTGTCGCTTGGTTATTTCCAACGTCACGCGGATCGTTCGCTGCATTCTTCGTCAGCCGAGCTGGATTTGGTAAGGCGCGCCTCAGGTGGAGGAGCGATCGTTCATGATCAAGAGTTGACTTACAGCTTGTTCGTGCCCGTTGCGCAGAGGTTAAGTCAGAGTCATCGCGATTACTACGACCTTGTTCACCAAGTCTTTATCGATTTGTTGGCTGAAATGGGTGTCCAAACGCAATTGTACGTAGGTGAATCTGCGGGCGAAGCTCAGAAATCATTTTTGTGTTTCGAAAGGCGCTCACCTGGTGATCTAATTTTGTCTGGGTTCAAGGTCGGCGGAAGCGCGCAGCGTCGATCAAGGCAGACGATTCTTCAGCACGGGAGTCTTCTGTTGAGGCAGTCATCCGCCGCTCCGGAATTGCCTGGCATTTTGGAATTGAGCGGAGCGACGGTTGACTACTTGGGTTTTGCGACGCAGGTAGCAGAAGCGATTGGCGAGCGGATGCAGGTTAATTTTTCTAGAGGGGATACGCCTGTCGAAATTGTCGATGCCACAAAACGAATCGAAATTGAGAAATTTTCAAACTTGGCTTGGAATCAAAATCGCTGATCGAGTTTTGGGTTTCAAGGGCCGTTTGTTGCATGTGCGGCCGTTAATGATGGCTTGCCCGACGTCTCCAAGTGGTTTGGGGATCCCGGGAAGAATTTAATGGTCGAATAATGGCGTTTTGAATCACATTGGCGTGATGAAATGGGGACTTTCCGCTTGCTTTCCGCGTCCTGACGAGACTAAAATAGCTGTAGAGAGAAGACTGTTGAACTACGGAAAGTCAGAGGTTGCGGTGCTAAACCGCTAATGTTTGCCTGAAGCGATCACTGTGATTTTTTGCATAGATCGTGATAGCAATCGCAAATTGTGCGCTCGGCTTTTCCAACCAGTGAGCAGACGTGGAGGGATGGATGCAGGTCAAATTGAAGGTTATCGGCGGCAAGAACGATGGTCGCGAGATAAAAATTTCTGTTCCAGAATTCATTATTGGACGCGGCGAGGAAGCTCACCTAAAGCCCGCCAGCGATTTGATTAGTCGAAAACATTGCTCGATTAAGGTTGAAGGGCCAACCGTAATCATCAGCGATATGGGCAGCCGTAACGGTACGTTTGTAAACGGCGAACAATTGGCTGCTCCCCACGAAGCCAAAATTGGAGATGTGTTGCGAGTTGGTCGACTGCAATTCGAAGTTTTGATTGATGTTACGCAACCAGGGGCAAAACGGCCCAAGGTGGAAGGGGTTGCAGAGGCGGCAGCTCGAACGGCAGAAACTGCTGCAGCGAAGAAGCCAGCGAGTTTGGACGAAAGTATTTCTGATTGGCTCTCGGAAGAAGTGGAGGACGGTGAGAAAAGCTTGTCCGATACAACTCAATTGAGTCTGGAAGACACCAAGGCGATCTTGGCGGAGGCCGAACGAAAGGCACGAGAGAAGGAACTTGCCAAGAAGAGCGGCGAGGATTCCGGTATCATTTCCACCGAACCTGAATCGTCTGACGATAGCTCGAAAAAGAAGCCTGGCAAGCTGCCACCATTACCAAAGCACTCCCATGATTCGTCCAAAGGGGCGGCTGATGACGTCCTTCGGAAATTCTTCAATCGCCGGTAATCGCTAAAACCTAGTTGGTGCTTGATCAACGCAAGACAGTTTGTTTTGCGTTTTTTGTTGAATTGGCAGATTACTTGGCAAGGCGATTGAATCTCCATCGAATGGGAGTGGAAGTGCCCATTTCAAGGTTACTGGATGGAAATTTGAGGCTTCCTCCAGTTTGTTTCGGGGAAATCTTGGGATCGGCGACTATCCTCGAGAGTTGGGATTATTTGAAATAATTTTGAAACTCGCGACCGTGATTCGAGGTTAGGCATCTTAGATTCGGGAAAACAGGGTGCGAGCGTGACGACAGAAGTAAACGCATTGGTAAATCAATGCCTGGCGGGACACCAAACCGCATTTTCAGACTTGATCGATCGATATCGTGGCATGGTCTACGGACTATGCCTTCGGATGTTGCGGCAACGAGAGGAAGCAGAGGATGCGACCCAGGAAACGTTTGTTCGCGTTTGCAACAATTTGCATCGATGGGATCCGGAACGAAGTTTTGAGCCCTGGCTCCTGACCATTGCTGGAAATCGTTGCCGCACTCGTTTGGCCAAGCGTGCTCGTCGTCCTTCCGAAGTCGTTTTGGATTATCCAGTCGAAGATGGAACTTATCTGGAAGCAGAGTCGCGGCATCTATCCGAGGAAATTGACGCCGTACTGGGAATGATCAAGGGCGATTGTAAACAGGCTTTCGTTTTGTTCTACAAAAAACGATTGTCGTATATCGAAATCGCAGAACAACTCGATATCCCATTGGGTACCGTCAAGACATGGGTGCATCGTGCTCGTAAGGAACTAATCGCGAGACTCGCCAACCGGGGAACTATTGATGTCCGAGAAAAGTATATGTCTGCAGGTTGAGGATTTGATCCAGGAATCATTGGATCGGCGAATCGACCCCCGAAACGATCAGCGAATTTCTGCCCACGTGGCAGACTGCAGCGATTGTGCAGAGTCGCTCGCGCAGTTTATGTGGCTGGAGCAAGCGATGGACACACTGTATCCGATATCTGCGTTGGATAGCGCGTCAACTTGCGACCTTTACAACAACCACAAGATTGAGTTTTTGGGTCACGCGGCTTCGACGGAAATGAGCCAAGGAGAACAAGCAGACTTTCCAATCGCACAATCTGTTTCGGCGGCCCCGAGTCGGCAATTTGTCTCGTGGCAGACTTTGTTGGGGGCTTTGGCGGCATCGATCTTGGCGATTTTCGTTTTCGAAGGGCAGTTTTCAATGCCTGAAAGGTCAATCGAAGTGGCCGTGCGAGTTCCCATTGCGGTTCCCAAGGAGCTTAACAATACCGCACCATTAGACTTGGCACTTTCGAACAAAAACAATGGCTCAGGTTATGTGCAAACGAATCCAGCGTTGATGAGCTACTATGAACTTACTTCCGAGTTGCCAGGCATACGACCGTTACGTTGTTCGATCGATGCTTCCTACCAGGTCATTCAGTCATGGCTGAGTCCTGATGCGCGCGAAGACAACCGTTCTGAATCAAACCGCCCAAATGTTGGAGCTTGGAAGCCCGAAACCACCTGTTTCGCATAAACGCATGAACGGCATCCGACACGAATGCCCTACCTTGTTTCTTTGCGGAGTCTGCCTTCGCTAGTCACGTACGACGATCACGCCGAATCCGTTTTGGCGGGCTGATGAATAGAACATGATCAGTTGCCCTAAGTTATCTGTACTGCGACGGAACCACTGCTGGAGTTCTTCTGCCGAACACGTGTGGACTTCAACGGCCCTTTGTAAATGTCTCGTTTTGGGGGTTCAGCTGGGCTCACGAATCGCTTGAGCAACACGGCTTGGTCGATTTGCTTCAAATGCCGTTCGATCGCTTTAGCTTTCCAAGGTGAAGAGTCCAAAGGGGTCGGGAGTCTATTACAAGTTCGTCAATGGATTTGGGATGAGATTTCCAATTGGACATTTTCGAAGTGGTTTGTGCAATCGACTCCCGACCCCTTTTGCGTACCAAAGTCGATCACCACAATCCGGATACCGAGCATGAAATCCGCTGCCGAAATTCGAACGTACCTGCTAGCCCGGTTGCAATGTGCCCTGTTGCGGCCAGGGATGTGCGGCGGTGAACTGGGCATTTTGAATTTGATGGAATACGTCACGTTCATCGATGAGCGATCAATGGAATGGCAGCACCGTCGCAAGGAACTCCATGAGCGAAAGTGCTTTAATGCCGGGGGAGTCACAGGCGGATTCCGTCAAGTGTTGGGGTTTCGTCAGAATGGCGAACACGACGATGGAGTCGCTTCGGTATATGCACGAATCGCCATTCAGATGGGTTACCTTTCCACGGAAGGTGAAGACCGGATGAACCGGCTGTTGACGGTCGGAGAGTTTGATTCACTGGAGAGTCAGTGGCACAAGTTTGTCGAAATGGAAAAATGCGTTCCCGACGATGTCATTTCCCGATTCGGCGTGCCGTCCATCCGCTGGGGTACCAACGACTATTACCCGTGTACGCTGCTATATCTCTGCGAATCCGCCCCGACCCGCTACGTTCATTTTGATTTTTGGGCCGAGTGGTACAAAAATGCCGATGGACTGCACGTGCCATGCAAATTCGGAACGAAGCCGCTGCTGCGCAACATCCGGATACCTGCCGAAACGTTTGCCGAAGAGTTTGTCTTCACCACATTTGGGAGTGACCTGCTGAAAGAAAAGCGGAAGACGACCGATGCCAAGGATCATTGAACGCCATTTTGGATAGAAGGGTGGCTGGAAGAGACGACGGACGATTTTCAAGACAGCGATATGACCGAATGCATTGGTACGATAACGCGTCGATCAGGTGCGGCACATCGCATGATACAAAGCGCAATTACCACTTGCACGAAAGGAACCCGATGAATCTTGCCCTTGTATTTCGACCTCTTCTGGTTGTTGCCATTTTGCAGTTGCTGACTAACCCGTCCATCGCTCAAGTGCACGACACGAGCGATCTCAGTTCATTGAGTTTTCGGGTGGACATCGAAAACGGCGTTCCGGTTACTTTGGGCAGCAGACGCTGCCGATTTGATGAAACGGTCTACATGAGTATCAGCCGTGAAAATACATTGCTGGTTGGATCAATAGGTCTAAAAAAACAGGCTACTGATTCCGGTTTCGTATTTCAGCGGGATTATTCCGAGGGAAAGGAACTTTTTTGCGTGGACTCGAAATCCGGCGAAAAGTATTTCCGAATTCGAAATGGCCGAAAGCGTCTTGCCGATCCGGCAGAGTTTCGGCTGCCTGTTGGATGAAGCCAACCGCATTTCAGTCCTCAGTTTGGGGACCTGGACAACGACTCCATTCCGGACGTCATCAGCGGTTCCAATTGCTTGCGCCAATTCCAACTTTGTTTTCTATCGTGGACTTGGTAACCGACAATATGCCGGCGATGGAACTCGCCATTCAATTCGATGACGGCTGGGCTGCCTTGGGGAAAAATGAGACGCGGCCATTTGTAATGGACTGGGACAATGACGGTGCCAACGATCTTGTCGTCATTCAAAAAATGTGGCGGGCTTTGTTCAAGCCGGAAATGCCTACTTCAAACCAGGGGTATGAGTCGCGATTCCGGGTTTATTGGCACAAGGGTGCCGGGGATGGCACGGATTTCGAAATGTTGAAGCGTGCACAAACGCGCGGCTGGCTGACCGATGAACCAAGCAAGCCAACTTCGCCAGGTCAATCGCATGAAGCGAACGGAATGAATTTTATGTTCGTAGATGGTTCGGATCAATTTTTTTGGTCTTCAGGAAGAACCAGCACGGAGGTAATCATGATGTCAGCGCGGAGATAGCAGCAGTTGCTACCAAACAAAATGCCGATGAGATACGTACAGTCTTTGCGAGCGTAGAAGACCCTCGAAGTCGCAAGTCAACTCACAACTTGATTGACATGCTTTTCATCGCTCTTTGCGCCGCGATCTGCGGCTGTGATTCATGGACTGATGTCGAGGCGTTTGCAAAAGAGAAACTCCAATGGTTCCGTAAATTTCTTGCCCTGGAGAACGGCGTTCCTTCTCATGACACGTTCTCACGCATCTTCAATATGCTCAACGAAGATCAGCTTTGCAGCCGCGTTGACTCGGTGGCTATGTTTATTAGGCAAAGATTCCGATGGGCAACACATTGCGATCGACGGAAAGTCACTAAGGCGATCTTTTGATTCTGCCAGCGGAACATCAATGTTGCACTTGGTTAACGCATGGTCGACCGAACAAGGCATCTGTTTTGGTCAACAGTCTGTCGACGACGAATCCAATGAAATTTCGGCAGTGCCCAAACTACTGGAGATGATTCGCGTCAACGGCGCAGTCATTTCCCTCGATGCATTGCATTGTCAGCAAAAAACGGCTCAATCGATCATTGATAAAGGCGGCGACTATGTGATTGCCGTGAAGCGAAATCAACCGAACCTGGCCGAGTCAGTTCTGGATGCTTTCATTGCGGCTGAAGAATCCGAGAAAGCAGCTAAATCAACGGGCTTACGGACCAAGGTCGACAAGTCTTGCATTAAGTCGGGCAGAAAAAACCGGATCACAAGAACTTACAAGGTAATGCCGGTTCCGGATTCGTTGAAAACGGCATTCCCTGGTATTCGCAGCATTGCGAGTGTGTACCGCGAGCAAGAGCGACCTCAAAAGGACGGGTCGGTGAAAGAAACCGAATCCATCTCTTTCTTTGTCAGCAGCATGCGACCGGTGGTGCGCGATCATGTACATGTTATTCGAGGGCACTGGAAAGTTGAAAATCAACTGCACTGGAGTCTTGATGTCACCTTCAGCGAAGACCAAAAACGAAATCGAAAAAATAATGGCGCTGCTATCGCCGGCTTTATCAATCGATTAGCGCTTTCTATCCTGCAACAGGACACTTCGATCAAAAAGACGAGCTTGAGATGTAAACGAAAGGTCTGCGGATGGAGTTCTCAAGCTCTCGAAGCCGTTATCGCCAATTTTTCCAAGTGATTTAGACTCTCCTTCATGCGATTGACCTGCCAACTTCGCTTTTGATGACGGCTGCAACAATCCCTGATAGTGATTTGTTCAATTCAATTGTCCCGACGAAAACGGCAAGACGGTCCTCAAGAGCGTTAATTTTTGCTTCGGCGACATCGATGGCGATGGTACGCAAGACATGATCGCATCCAGTATTGTAAAAGGCATTACGAGTGAAACGAACCAGGACGCTAAAAGAACCTGGAAACATTGGGCTGTCGACAGCGGAGTCTACTTTCTGAAAGGACGGCAAGCAGACGGTGAATTGCGATTTGCTGATCCCGTCTTGATTGGCAAAGCACCGAAAGGTGTGGGCATCGAAGGACTTGCGGTCGGTGATCTGGACGACGATGGAAAGCTGGAATTGGTGGCCTCCATTTTCTACGACACCGATGAAGAAACTGGGTTAGCCGGAAACAATCATGAAATTCGAGTCTTCGATATCCAAAGGTGAATAAACCGAGGATCGCAAATCGGAGAGTAGCAGTGCGTGAAACGCCCTCCGGGGCGTGGCTCGGCAGGCCCAAACCACGAAAACCTGTCAGAAATGATTGAGGATCGTTCTCGCTGAAGGCGAATACGGCTATGCGTTTGGCAAACGTTAGCAAAGTCCAACAGGTATCGGTGTGAATTGTCTGCAACGCAAAATGCTCAAGTGATGAATCAGCAATCGCAAATCAACCTATTGCATGATTAATCCGTACAATCCGACTAATTTCACACGGAAAATTGATTCTCGCCCGCATTCCCATTAACTTTCGTCAAGTTTCTCTGTTCGGTTTATTTTTCTCAGTCCCTAAACCCACAACAGAATTCAGCGCTAAGTATCCCCGAACTTTGATTAACTGGAAACGATCGATCATGGCGAAGAAAAAAGCAAAGAATCCGGCGACCTGAATGCATTGAATGAGACAGGAACTCGCAAGGGAAAGGAACGCCGTGTCCAGTCAGTTGAGGTCAACGACGATAGTCGCAAATCCAATCGACGTCGCCATATCGATCCGACTACCTGTGAGCGTGACTACAACGAACAGGAAATCGAGTTCATGCGCGCCATGGACGATTACAAACGCTCAAGTGGTCGAATGTTCCCGACTTGCTCGGAAATTCTGGAAGTCCTGCTGGAGCTGGGATATCGAAAAATGGAATGTGAATGCGGGAACTTTTCACCCGTCGCTCCTGTTGAAATGGCAAATGACAATCTGTACCTCGACGACAACAGTTGCATTGGCTAGAAGCGGTTTGATTGCAAAACCGAAAATTGGAGACGCAATATCACGCTAGCTATCGAATGTTTTTGGACGAAAATTCCAAAAATGCCTCAAGTTCATTGAGTTCAATACGCTATTGATATTGCCACTGTGTCGCCCTTTTTCTAACGTTCGCACAATCTAGGGATGTAATCCCAATTGATAGCTACCAGATTTCGTTGGTAGCTCGATTTTGAAGAGTGCTAACAAGCGGGTTTGCGATGGACAGTGTGCCCCTGAAACGAAATTGGGATCGGACAACCATTTTGGGTTTGGTGTCGATGACGTTGACGATTTGCGCTGGCTGTCAGTTCGCGGCCAAGAATCACAATGTTGCCGGCGTCGAGGCGTTTCAATCTGGCCAGGTTTCTAAAGCGATCAACGAATTTCAACAAGCCTTGACGCGATCCGCAGAACGCTGATTCGTATTACAACCTTGGGGCAGCGTACTATTCTCTTGGAAAGCAATCCAACAATCAACAGTGGGTCCAGCAGGCTGAAGAACTGTATCGCAAGTCCATTGCGTTGAATGATCGACACATCGCAGCGCATCGAGGTCTCGCGGCACTGTTGGTAGAGACGAATCGCCAACGTTACGCTTTCGATCTATTGCAGACATGGCAACGAAGGCATCCGGAGATGTCAGATCCTCTGGTTGAAATTGCGCGCTTGCATCAAGAATTCGGCGACGTCAATCGAGCTGGCGATTACCTGGCTGATGCATTGAGAATCGACAGTTCAAATCCGCGAGTGTTAAAGGCGATGGGATTTGTGCGTGAGTCGCAGGGGCAGTACGCGTTGGCTTTAGAAAACTACATGCGAAGCTATCAACAGGACACTCGCCAAGTCGATCTGGCCCAAAAAATCAATGAATTGCAATATCGTTTGGCCAGTGCCAATCCGGCAACACAACCTGGCTATCCATCCGGCGTCAGCTATTAGTCGCATGACAGCCAGTTAGACATTCCTTGTCTTCTAGACAAAACAACGTCGTGAAATCGTTGTTCCTCAAATTCTCATCCTTAGAAAATTTCAAAGCGCCAATGGGCTAAATGGTTTTGCGCGGCAATTGCAATAGCACGCTCATGCCATTCAAAATCCGCTTTCCACGCGTTACGATGGGTTTCAGAGCTCAATAGAATCCCTCGAAAAGGTAAGCGATGAGTACGGCAACAAGAAATCGGGTTTGGAATTTTTCTGCTGGTCCAGCCATGTTACCGGTCACGGTTCTGGAGGCGATCGCAGCGGATTTAATGTCGTATGGCTCAAGCGGTGAAAGTGTGATGGAGATGAGTCATCGCAGTCGTGTGTTCATCAGTATTTTCGAGGAAGCACAGGCTTGTCTCCGACGATTGCTGGGCGTTGGAGATGAATACGAAATCCTGTTTCTTCAAGGCGGAGCTCGCCTTCAGAATCTGATGATCCCCATGAATTTTTTGAGCGATCAAAACGGGACCGCAGATTATCTGCTGACCGGGGCGTGGGGGCGATACAGCGCGCGCGATGCGGCTCGTTTTGGCCAAATAAACATCGCTTGGACCGATGAGGCGAACAACTTTCGCAACTTGCCGTCATCTGGTTCGGCGAATCTTTCAGACAGCGCTGCTTATGTACATTTAACATCGAATGAGACGATTCACGGTGTGCAGTTTCAAGACGTTTCCGAATTCAATAGATCGGCGCCTCTGATCGCGGACTGTTCGTCTGATTTTCTGTCTCGACCGATGGATGTAAGTCAATTTGGAATGATTTATTCCTGCGCCCAGAAGAACGCTGGCATTGCAGGTTTGACGATTGTGGTCATTAAAAAGGAATTGCTTCAGCGAACTGAAGATAACGCTCCTGGTTATTTGTCGTATGCCGCTCATGCAGCCGCAGGTGGCATGTACAACACACCGCCGACATTTCCGATCTACGTCACGGGATTAATCACCAAATGGATTGAACAGGATGTCGGCGGGCTGGAGGCG
Source organism: Pirellulaceae bacterium (assembly GCA_041399045.1). Classification (GTDB taxonomy): domain Bacteria; phylum Planctomycetota; class Planctomycetia; order Pirellulales; family Pirellulaceae; genus BJ22. Next base: position 159,300 of record JAWKTO010000010.1, read on the forward strand.
ATGGCACAAAGGAACCGCGAAAAAGCCAATTTGTTGTATGGGGCTTTGGATCGTGCATCTGAATTCTATTCCGTCCACCCAGCACTGGACGCTCGCTCGGAGATGAATGTTTGTTTTCGTACTCCGAATTCAGATCTCGATTCATTGTTTTGTAAGAACGCATTGGAGCATGGGCTAAGCGACTTGAAGGGGCATCGATCGGTTGGCGGGATCCGAGCATCGATCTACAACGCCATGCCGTTAGAAGGTGTCGCCGAGTTGGTGGATTTCTTGAATGGGTTTGCAACACGTAACGGCTAAGAAACAACTCGACATCGTACTAATTGTCGGTTCTGATGCAAATTTTGAATTTGAACGTTGAATTGAAGGTTTTTGGATGACACATCGCATCATTGTGTTGGATGACTTGTCCGCTGATGGCTTGGAGCGGTTAGACGCAAGTAACGACGTGAACTATGACGTTGTGACAGGACTAAAGGGTGACGCACTTCAGCAAAAATTGCTTGAGTACGATGGAGCGATTTGTCGAAGCGGAGTGAAGATCACTGCCGAGTCACTAGTAGGAAATCGAAGACTGAAGGCGATCGTTCGCGCAGGCGTAGGCACCGACAATATTGACAAGGCGGCCGCGACGCGTCAGGGAATCGTCGTGATGAATACGCCATCCGGAAACACCGTGAGTACGGCGGAACACACGATGGCGTTGCTGCTAGGACTTGCGCGAAACGTCGCGCCGGCGCATGCGAGCCTGCAATCGGGCAAATGGGATCGCAAACAATTTTCAGGTATTGAATTGCGTGGAAAGACACTTGGAATTGTCGGGTTGGGACGCATTGGTCAGGCAGTGGCTCGAAAAGCAAACGCGTTTGAAATGTCGATTGTTGGTTTTGATCCATTTTTGTCACGCGAGTTGGCCGACGAGTTGAATGTGAAGTTGTATGCCGATGTGAATGAAATGTTGACAGTCGTCGATTTTCTGACCGTGCATACGCCGTTGACGCCGGAAACGAAGGGATTGGTGAATGCAGAACGACTGAAAACCATGAAACACGGTGTGCGATTGGTCAATTGCGCACGCGGTGGAATCTACGATGAATCAGCCTTGGTTGAAGGTTTGAAGTCGGGGGCGATTGGTGGCGTGGCGTTGGATGTCTATGACGAAGAGCCATGTACCGACAGTCCCCTATTTCAAATGCCGAATACACTTTGCACACCACACCTGGGGGCAAGTACCGAAGAGGCACAGCGTTTGGTAGCGTTGGAAGCCGTTGAGTTATTGGTGAATTTTTTGACCACCGGCGAAGTGCGGCACGCGGTCAACGCCGCTGCAATCGATTCCAAGTCATTGCACCGAATGAAGTCGTCGATTGAGTTGGCCTATCGGTTGGGCAGGTTGTCGTTGGGACTTCACGGCGGCGCAATATCACGCTGCGAATTACAGTTTGATGGCGATATGTCGCATGGAGACACTAAATTGCTTTCGTCGGCTTTTTGTGTTGGTTTGTTGGAACCAGTGATCGAAGACGTGAATTTGATAAACGCAGACATGTTGTTGCGGGAACGCGGAATCGAACTTTCTTGCACGACCTCGACCAGTCAAAATACGTTCCACGGAATGCTGACGGCCAATGTATCTGGAGACGGTCATTCAGCACGAGTTGGTGGAACGATCATCGGCCAAAACTTGTTGCGGCTCGTCCGTGTCGAACGGTTCTATCTGGATGCGTACATTGACGGGACGCTGTTGTTTTTTCGCCACGCGGATGTACCTGGAATCATCGGGCATGTTGGAGATGTTTTGGCAAAACATTCAGTCAATATTGGACAGATGTCGGTCGGTCGATTGAATGAGAATCGAGGCGGAGAGGCGATTGGTGTTCTGAACCTGGATTCGCCACCATCCCCAGACGCAATATCCGAAATTCTGACCCATCCGAATGTTTCAGAAGTCAAAGTTGTGGATTTGCCAGAGCGTCACTGGACGCCGGACTTCTTCTAGCTGAAACGTCGTTAATAACAAAAGGCTGACTCAACTTTCAAACCATGGTCTGCGCGATGGCAGTAGAGGTTGATTGCCTGACGCTTGCCGCGGATTTCCGTTCCTAATCAACGGGATTGTTTGCCGTTTCTTATTGCTTCCTTGACGGTAAACGCATCAATAGGGATGGAAGTCTCATCTCAACCGCTACAACCGATTCCGTTGCCGACTCGATTTGATTGCAGAAAGTGGCAGCCCTTCAGAAATTGGTGTCACTGGGTATTCTGGAAGGAAACGAGTTGCAAAATAAAAATTTGGATTGTCATTTGTTTCCTATCGTCTGCCTGATTTCGATTCTCACAGGATGCGTGTTTGCACACGCCAGCCTTCCACCGTTTACCGAACAGAGATTGGTTGCGTGTTTGGCAACACTCTCGGCATCGATTGTTATTCAGACGCGATTTCAGCATTGCCAAAATCATCGAAAACAGAATCTCGTACTTGCACTTTTGGTTTGGTTTGTTGGCAGTTGTGTTCTAGCACATTTGATGCAGCATCTATTTGTTAACCAGTTCCAGATCCAAAACATCTTTTTTCCAAGTGCGGAGATCTTTATTTCCCTGATGGCAATCTGCAGTTGGTTGTTTCCAACAATGTTCATCAATTTCTCTCGCGCAAAAACAGAGGCGAGAAACAGTGCGACCTATCCGGTGATTCGCGAGTGGATCGCTTGGTTTATTATTCCAACAACGCTGCTCGCCGTTGTTCGAGTTGCGACGCCGTTCGTCGAATCGTTTGGAGCGTCAATCATTTACGTGATTGCGATCGTCGGTGGCGGGCTGATGTTATGGGGGTTGCCCAAATTAATTTTAATTGTGGGGACCGTGGGCTTTGCGGGGAAAGCAGACCATTCAATCGCGAACGAGACGATTACAGATGCTACTTTACAGAGCTTTAGAAAGAAACGGATTCAAATTCGGATTTGGAACATTGTTCATTCGGCGAACGCATTTGCGTTTCGAGGTTTTGGTGGTGATGTTTCAATTGCCGTGACGTCGACGCTGTATTCGATTCTGGATGTCGACGAATTAACGATGATTGTTTGTCACGAGAACGCCCATCTGGAACGACGCCATGGCCTTTTCCGGCTCTTCGCACTGCTCGTTCCCTTTGCAACGGCATGGTGTTTTGATCGCGCATTTCATTTAGGTTGGTTTTCAAGTGAAAGCCTTAATTTGCAATTGTCATGGCCCGGTGTGATCATGATGTTGGTCGCATTGACCGTTTCGCTGAAGTTGTTTCAGTTGGCAAGCTGGCAAGGCGAGTTTGAGGCCGATCGCGATGCAGTCGGTGCGATGGCAAAAGACAATCGTGTCAACATTTCAGAGGCAACTGCTTCCTACGTTCAGTTGTTATCGAAAATGAATTATCTCAATGGCGTTGAGGATAACGCGAATTCCTTGACGCATCCGAATTTGGAGCAACGACATCGTCGCTTGCTGATTCACTTCAACCCCCATCGCGGTGAGACAAGCCTAGGACAGTCTTCAGTCTAGGGGCGAATGTTGAATCGGGGATTTCGAGAGCGAATCAACTCTGATTCGTAGGCGCGTCGAACGGTGAGGTCTTTGATTCGAGAACCCTCCTCGAACGTATGAACCTCAATTTGGATTCCTTTCAACCCCTTTTCGTTCAAGTAACTGGCTAACGACAGTCGATCCGATGAGTCGAGGTGAGTTGTCAAACGCGTACGCAGATTTGCGGCTTCGCCAATGTAAAGGTATCCCGTGTCATCATAAAAAAGATAGATACCGGGCTGTTCGGGCAGCACGTTGAGATCTCGCTGCAAAGATGATGCCTCGTACGTTGTCACGACTCGCCCCCAATCGGCAATGCGCGTGATCAATTCCGGGCGAAGCTTTCTGGTTTTTCGCAATTGAAACGCGGCTTTTCGAACCGAATACAAATCGATTTCTTCATCGAACGACAACGCACTCTGTTCGAATGCCTCACGCATCTCTGGTGAACACATGATTCTGTCAATCGTTGCACCAAACTCATCTTGAATTGAACGCGTCACTATCTCAGCAATGTGCCGAACTGGTGAAACGTCTTTGGAATTTCGCTTCGTCGTTTTAATCTGCGAAAGTCGGCCTTGTTTGCGAAGGTTCAGAAGCGTCCAGCGGCATTGTTCGACCGTCAGATTCGGTAATTCGTTCAAGCACGCGTCGAAAAACTTGGCGTTCAGTTCAGTTTGCAAGAGAACTTCATCCGAACTGTATCCATCATGAATCCTTTGGAAGATCGCGATGAGACGTTGTTTGTCAGCCTCATCAACTTCGTCGATCGCTTCGGGCTCGGTGGAAGTGTCTTGAGTCGCAGTTTGGGCTTCGCGCAATTCCAAATCGGAATCTTGCAATGCAGTCACGTCATTGGGTAGGCAAAACCATACGAAACAAATTAAGGATAGCCAAATTGTTTTGTTCATGAAGCGAATGCGAAGTTAACGTTTTCGAAAGCCAGGTATGGCGGTTGGGTGACTAGTGCCTCCCTGCCCTATTTTATCTAATGATGACGGATAGGAAATGGTTTCAGGTGATTGATATTGAAGGAGTTGCAATCGATTTTCAGTACGGTTTTCGGCCAATTGGAAGTCTAGCTCATTTCATATGTTTTGGACGATACTCGGAGTATTTTATTCGATTTTGGTCATCCTGTTTGCCATCAGTTGCTGGGTGGGAAACTTTCTGGGACTGCCGGCACTTTGGGCGATCGTGATGTTCGGTGTCATCGATGCGTGGCTGATCCCCGAGGATTGGCTTGTACATATGCCTTGGTGGAGTGTTGTGACGTTAGTTGCACTTGCACTCATTGGGGAACTGGTTGAGTTCATTGCTGGAGCATTGGGTGTCGGCAAACTCGGGGGCAGCAAACGTTCGGCCGCGTTGGCACTGGGCGGGTCAATGGTGGGCGCATTGATTGGACTGTTTGTTTCAATTCCGTTTCCGATACCTTTTGTTGGCGCCCTGGTTGGCTCGCTGTTGTTCAGCGGGTTGGGCGCGATGGCCGGCGCATGGATTGGAGAACATTGGGTCGGCCGCGATGTAAAGACGGGAATGAAGGTCGGGTTGGCGGCTTTCGTGGGGCGAATTCTCGGAACGATTGGCAAGAGCATTGCCGGCGCAGTCATGGTTGCCGTCGTTATTTGGACTGTGCTAACGTAGATGGCGAATCTAACGTTGAGCTAGTTGTCGCCTGAACCAAGGGACTTGAGCAGCATATCGAACTCGTCATCTGAAATCGAATCTTTCGATTCATCGGTTTGAGATTCGGTATTTGTTGGTTTGTTGGAATCGGATGAACTCGAATCAGATTTTGCTGGGGAGTCAGCAGCGGATTGTCGTTCTTGTTTGCTGGCCGGATGTCGTCGCCTACATCCGATCCAGTGTTTTCACCCGTATCTCCACCAAGATCCGGAGGGGTGTCCAGGTCAACTTCCTCGCGCGCTTCGGCCTCAGAGTCTCGCGATGAGCCACCTTCAATTTGATTATTTGGGCTTGGGAGCTTCGACTCGTTGGAGAATTCTTTCTTTTCCGAAACCTTGCCGTTCTCGTCCCAGCTCACCCAAGCGCCAATTGGATTATCGTTTTCGAAACGCCCCTCAGAAGCTTTCAGTCCGTTCGCATGCCACCACGTCCAGATTCCAACTCGTTCTCCCGCCTTGAACAATCCGACCAACTTCTTTTGGCCGTTCGGATGCCAGACGATGAAGTCGCCATCGCGTTCACCGTTAACGAACTGCCCACGCATTTCCAACTGCCCATTCTGAAACCACGAGGCGACTGGGCCCTCTTGTGTCCGAACGCCTTCGTTTTTGTAGCCCGCTGGCTTAGCGGTCCACCAGTCATCATGACCATCCGGAACAAGCTTTGCCTCCAAATAGGTGCTTTCTGCCCGCTTGCGGTCTGGTTCGTAAAACGCGGTGTCAACGGACACCTTGCGTCCTTCGACATACTCTTCTTGGCGCGTCGTTTGATTTTGCGGAGAGCGTTCAACAAACATGCCATCAATGATTCCGTCGCGGAATGTCATCTCACGCATCTTGACGCCATTGGGAAACCACCAGATCGCGCTGCCATTCCGTTGTCCATCGCTGTACTGAATCTCCATGATCTTGCGTCGGTTTCGATCGTAGATCTGCCAGTAACCGGAGAGCTTTCCTGCCGAAAAAGTTGCTGTTGAAAAATAGGGTGCCTGGAAAGAGTCAAAGGGCTGCGTTGAAAAAATCCCCTCTTCGCCAGTGCCATGAAGCCGATTCCATTCACCCTCCATCAATCCATTGTCGAACAGGCCGCTGGCAATGGGCTGCCCCGAACGATTGTAGAGTCGCCAAGGGCCGTGATTCAGATAATTTCCAACCTCGTCCTGAATGACCTCTCGTTCCAGTTGAACCGAGCCATCTGGGTATCGTTGACGAACCACTTCCGCGCCGCGAGATGCCGGGCGAGTACTCAATCCTTGTGGGAACACGTCTTCGTTCAGGCGTCCTTCGTTCTGTACTCGGTCGCCATTGATCAAATCGTCAATGACTTCTGACTGTTTCCGGCCGGGAGTTAACGAAATTTCTTCCTGCCGATCGCTGACCTGCTTTGTGGGAGGAGAAACGTAATTCAGAATGCTCGCCGGATGCGGTTGGTTTTTCGAGGGGAGCGGTGCCAAAGGGGCGGAATAAAGGTTGGAACGTATGTTTGAAAGCGAGTTTTGTGCGTAGAGAGAGCCGCTGCAAATCAATGCAAAGCAGAACAGAATCGATTTGGCTACGGAAATTTTCATCGCCGAGAATGTTGAGCGAGAGTAAAACGACATCGTATCCATGTCTATCGGAATCCTTGCTCCGGAATTGGATTGTCAGTGGGAAATGGGGTATCATCGGTTCAGTCGGATTGAACGTACCCGGTGCTGTGGTTACAACCGTTAAACCTTAGCTGATCGCATATCGATTAGGCGAAGCGACGGTAATCGAGGACGTTTCGACATCGTGTTATGACACGCGATCAATTCCTGAAATAGCAAGGGGCAAATTATGCGTTTGCGATGGCTGCGATCTTCTTTCGTCGTAAGTGTCTTCCTGTTTGCGTTTACGATGATCTCGCACGCGGACGAAAGCAAGCTCAATTCTGGGCAAGGCGAGTCGCCGGTAGCTCGCCCCAATATCGTTTTCATCTTTTCGGACGATCACGCTTATCAAGCGATGAGTTGCTACGGCTCGGAAATCAATAAGACGCCGAACCTTGATCGCCTCGCTTCGTCGGGAATGCGTTTCGATCGCTGCTTGGTTACCAATTCAATTTGCGGGCCCTCGCGTGCGGTGATCCTGACGGGTAAGTATTCGCATCTGAATGGATTCCGTCAAAATGGTGACAAGTTTGATGGAGAGCAAGTAACGTTTCCCAAACTCCTGCAGCAGGCCGGTTACCAAACAGCGATTTTTGGCAAATGGCATCTGAACTGCGAACCAACCGGTTTTGATCAATGGAAGGTCCTGCCCGGACAAGGCGTCTACTACAATCCAAAATTCTTGACGCCCGATGGCGAAGTTGACCTTGAGGGCTACACGACTGAATTAATTGGAGGCATGGCGATCGATTGGCTTAAGGCGGAGCGGGATCAGGACAAGCCGTTCATGATGATGGTTCAGCACAAAGCGCCGCATCGCGAATGGCTGCCATCTCTGTCGCATATCAATGATTTCGATGGGGAAAAGATTGCCGAACCGAAAACGCTGTTTGATGACTATGCGACCCGATCGTCCCTACTTGCCGAAAACGAAATGGAAATCGCAGACCACATGCGACCGGCAATGGACTTGCGCATTTGGGATGCCAACAACCCACCCGCTCCATTTCAAAACAATGTACTTAATCGAATGACCGAGGCTCAGCGAAAGCCGTTTGAAGAGGCGTATGCGGATGAAAACGCAGACTATCTGGCGAATCCGTTGGAAGGCGACGCGCGGACCAAGTATTATTACCAACGGTACATCAAGGACTATTTGCGTTGCATTGCGTCCGTGGACGACAGTGTTGGCCAGATTCTGGACTACCTGGATGAGGCTGGATTGAGCAAGAACACCATCGTCATTTATTCGTCAGACCAAGGGTTTTATCTGGGTGAACACGGCTGGTACGACAAACGTTGGATTTTTGAACAATCGTTGCGCACGCCGTTGCTCGTTCGCTGGCCCGGTGTCACGGAGCCAGGGACGAGCAGTAAGAAGATGGTTTCCAATCTCGATTTCGCGCAGACGTTTTTGGAAATGGCGGGTGTGGAAGCGCCTGATGATATGCAAGGAATGTCGTTGGCTCCGATTTTGAAAGGTGAAGCGGCATCGGATTGGCGAACTGCTTTCTACTATCACTACTATGAACTGCACACGCACCACGTTCCCGCGCACGAAGGTGTCGTGACGGATCGCTACAAGTTGATTCACTACTATCAAAAATTGAATGCCGATCGAAAGCCTGTAGAGATTGACGACTGGGATTTGATGGATTTGGGGCGCGATCCGCTGGAGGTGCGAAGTTTCATTGACGAGTCAGACTACGCGGGCTTACGCGACGACCTTAAAAAAGACCTGGCTCGTTTGCGAATGCAGTTTCAGGTCGATCCCCAACCGGAATGACCGTTTAAAACGAGATTGTGGCTTCATTTCAACGGGCGAGATTTCTGACGTCGTTTCAGTGAAGATTTCCCGGCGAATCAATTCTTCGGCGCGTGGACAAACCGGTCCACCGACGGAAACTGTTGCCGACGTTTCAGGAACGTGAATTGTTTTGATTCGCTTCGACAAATGTGATACGCTGTCTTCACTGGTTGAGTTGCAGGACCCGGCTAACTCTCCCATTTAAACAATCCGTCTTTCACATCACCACATTCATCTTGCAATTGTTTCTGAATTGCCGGTTCGTAAAGGTTTCCCTCATGATCGTTCACGCATTTAGCATTTTTGCGTTGCTTCTGATTTTCTCATTTGGTGGTCAGGGCCAGGAGGAGATAGACGAGGATTTCCTAATCGAAAAGTTGGGTGCGTCACTCAAAATTTGTTCGACGATAAAATTCGTTCGAGTTCAAGGTGAGACAAACGGTGCCGACAAAAATGAAACAGTTGTTGCGGTTGGCGGAAACAATGGGAGTAGCGTACTAACGGGCGATCGCAATTTGGTATGCGGGTTCAATGAAAAGTATGCCTTTAGGTTGATTAAAGGCTCGGTTGATCAGAAAGATTGGCAGATACTGAAAGTAGCGTTCAGGGGCAATGACCAAAAGGACTATGACGAACTTAAAGGACTTGTTGTGTTAGATCAAGCGGGGCTTGCCCCCTATCTAAATCTGCTCAATGAGCATTCGCTTTTGCAGCTTCTGAAAGATCGATCAATTCAAATCAAGTCACAAAATCGTCTTGCTACAGGTGCCATTGAAGTTTCGTTTGAAGCAACTCCAGAGGTATTGGAAAAGATAAAGGCGCATGATGCAAAACAAAAGGAATATGATGCGAAAGCGCTCGTTGCAACAAGTGTAGATGAATTGCCAGAGAAACCAGGTGCGAGACCGACACATATGCTCAGTTCGACATATGTCTTGGAGCCAAATTTTGGCTACCTGATTTCGAGTTTTGATCAAACAACATCGCATCGAAAAAAAGACGCGGGGGTTGAGCAGGAATTGGTTTTCAAGTGCAAGCATGGAACCTTTGAGTTGGTCGACGATTTGTACTATCCAGCCAAACTGGAGTTTCAACGAAGCATTGGCAGCTTCGAAGAAACGGCAAGTGTCTCGGTTTTGGATGTAAACACTGAGCTACCCTCCGAATGGATTGATTCTGGCTATTTGAGCTACTTTGGACTTCCTGAACCGGACTTGGACGAAGGCAACGAATTTGAGGGACAAAGTCCATCTGCGAACACCAGTTCCAATGGTTATACAGTTCGAAACGTCACGATCATTTTGGCGGGCTTGTTAGTGGCGACGTTGGCAATCAGGGGTTTGAAAAAGCGGAACTCCAGTACCTGAATTCAATTGTTTTCAAGTTAATAGGGCATGCGAATGTGGCGTTTTGTTTTATGCTCGGTATTTCTTTCAGTCTCGGTGTTACCGGGAATTTCCACTGCTCAAGACGTTGAACAAGCAGCAAGTTGGGTTCCAGGTGATGCTGAATTCGTGGTTCACGTTGACGATGTCTCTCAATTGATTGGACGTTTCGAACAGTTTCCGCTTTTTCAATCCGAGACGTTTCAATCGGCGGTGGATTTGCTAACCGAGGAGCCAGAGCCGATCCTCAACTTAGGAAATTTTGAGGAGCTGTTGGGGTGTTTGAAGAACACGTCAGAGACGCTTGAGTTAGGACCGCTTTTGGTCTCCATCAATCACAGCAACACGAGCCAATTCAATTGGGTCGCGATGGTTCGCGTCAAATCAGACGTTACGAAAAAAGATTTGGAAGTCATCTGGCATCAGAATGTTGCAACAATCTCAAGCGATGAATTGTCGACTGAGGAAGTCTTTCGAGTTTTTGGAATCGATTTGCAATCGATAGTGTGGGAGCTACATGACTCCTGGCTGGTCGCTTCGAACGATCAAACATCATTGAGCGAGTCAATCTCTCAAATGACCGCGCCAGAAGTTCACTTTCAATCGTTGGCGGAGAATCGGCGATTCCAAACTGTTTTCCGACGGCTGGTCAAATTTGATTCTTCGGACGGTCGGTTGTCGATTTTCTTTGATCCGAAATCAGTGATCAATTACATGCGGTTATTTGGGGTTGATCCCAATACATTGAAAATAGTTAAGGGGCTCGGGAATTTCAACGAGCTATTGATGGCTGGAGTTCAAATTCGGCTGTTTGAAAACACGGCCGAAGAAGCTGATGCAAGCGATTCGGGTGAGCTAGCTCCATTAGTTGGGCTGGCGGGATATTTAGCGATTGGCGCACCGCGTACGGGTTTGCATGCAGCATTTGATCAACCAATCGAAGCAATTCTTCCTGTCCATAACAATACAGTTGGATTATTTGCGTTGCGTGCCAACCTGCCCGAGGTATTCGATGCGGTAGAAGAGTATTTTGACAACACATATGGCAAAGGCGCGACGGCAAAATGGCTCCAAAAAGCGGGATTGCCCGAAGGATTTTGTGAAACGGTCCTCCCCTTAACAGACGGGACCGTGATTTCAAATATGTACAAGTCGGAGGCGCGAGGGGATTGGGCCACGATACAGTCAATCCATGCGAATGATGAACAACAAGCAGAGACTTTGGTTAAAGAGATTGCCGCCATATGGGGAGAAAAAAACGGCGTCCAGGATGAGGTGCTTGGAAATTCAGCATTGATTTTCAATGGTCAAGTTGCCTTGGTAGAAGTCGAAAATTGGATTTTTTTCGAGCTAAAGGAGGTGTTGACTGAGTATCTTGAACAATTCGCGCCCCCCTTCGATTCAAGGTTGGATCTTGGAGTTTATGTTGAACAGGTACGTCGACATTTGGAGCATATGCAGGAGCCGTTTTTCGCGATGGCCTTGTCGCCCGATTTTTGGCATCGCTGGACCCGCGAACTAAATTCGGCAAGAGAGCGAAAATTGGAAGATCAAGAATTGTCGCGAAGCGAAAAACTTGAAATCGCAAAAGCGCGAATTCAGATGGCTTTTTGGGAATTGGTGGGGTATCAAGTCATCATTGCGTCCAGCGATGAAAAAGGAATACACGTTTCTGGCGTTGTTTTTCAGCCTGAAAAATAGTGACGCCAAACCAAAGTCTAGCGCGAGATGGCACGTCTCAAGTAGCCATGCATTCGACAAGAAGTTGTTTACGCTAGGCCTTTGACCGAGGTGCGAAACTTAGCAACGATCACTGGCGTTGGTACAATCCAAGTCATTCAGGCACTGCCCGTTTCGTTCAGGGCAGTGTTGTAAAAACCCTTCGTTGTGTGCCCCTAAATTGCAGTAGCCACTACTTAATCTGACAGACGTCCGAAAATCACACTGTCGTGTGTACGGGAGCTGGTCGTAGCATTCTTTGCTTGGCCAATTGTTTTGAGTCCTTGAAAGTCTGCATTGGAGTTTTTCCAGTAACAGTAACGACCACCGTGGTCGTTCTTCGTTGTAGAACTTCAACCATTGATCGAGATCGGCTTGCAACTCTTCGTGTTGTAAATCTTTTTGCGAAAATGCAATTTGATAAAAACTCCTGCAAGATTACTTTGTGGAAGCGTTCGCAGATTCCGTTTGACTGCGGACGTTTAACACGTGAGTCTTTGAGTGACTTCAATATTCTCAATCGCCAGGTAGAGTTGATACTCATGGTGCTCACGATTCCGCAGAGTACTCGGTTCCCCGATCAGTTAGTACCGCAGGAAGGGATCTCTGCTCCTCAAAGAAAGGAACAACACGACGTTGAGCATGTCTGCAGCCGTCACGCGTTCTTTCGATCATACAACTTGGCGTCCGCAACGGTGTAAGTGTCAATGAAAGTCTGTTGGTAGATGCGGCCAACGCCTCGATCAAAGCTGACGGGCAGGTCCTGCGACCCTAAATAACCGGGGTGTTCGGTCTCGATCTCGCCGTGAGCTTCTTTTTCCAGCTTGGCTTTTTCGAGGGCGGCTACTTGGTTCTCGGTCATCACGAAACCGTTCCGGCACTCTTCGCCTGCGCTTTGAGACGTTTTTTCATCGTCTCTAAATCGTGCCGTAACCAAACACGCGCACTCCACCTGGCGAAACCAAAACACCTTCTTCTGAGCTGTTGCTGACGCGAACCTGGCCATACGCCGGGTTGTTCAACTGCCAGTTCACACGGTTTTCCACCTCGGGAGCGACACGATTCTTCACCACCGGTTTCTCGCGAGACTTCCTTGGGCTTTCGCTTCTTCACCTCCATTTTCATAAAGTTCTCTAGCGATAGAAGCGTCTCTTGAATAGCCAAACACCTTGCAGGCTTCCGAGACGTTGCCGAGTTTTTCATGTTTGGCTTGAGAAGGCCGAGTTTATTCTTAATAATCTTTTGTTCGTTGGTCATCCTGACACTCTGGGATTTTGCTCGGCGGCGTTTTGTTTAATTCGCGTGCTCATTAAACAAAACGCCGCCAAGCCTGTTACAAAGAATTTAAAGAATGTCAGATTAAGTCTCAACCACGCACCTAAATTGGAACGGATGTCGCGATCTCCAGCGATGACTGCGCGACTTCGATACCGTTCTCGATTGGCCGGAAGAATATCACGTAGCGACCAACTGCACCAAGGTGAATGTCGGCACCGTACTCTGGCCGCCGATCTCCAAACTCTGGCGTTGCTGCAATGAGTTTGCACTTCTCTTCGATCTTTCGACCCAATTTCCTGCTGCAATGGGTTTGTCATGCAATGTAATCGTAAATGTCCGACAAATCCTGCGCGGACGGCGCGAATATCAACTTTGCCACTACTCGGCTGACTCCATTGCCTTCTTTGCGCGTTCTCGCAACTCTGCAAACACAACGTCACCGTCGATTCCCTGGCCCGCGTCCAGTTCATCAATTCCTTTTTGTATTTCTGCCCGCAACTGTTGCTGAGTTCTCAATAACTGCACGCCTGCAGCTACCGCTGCCCTGCAGATTCGAACTGGCCTGCGGCAACCAATCCCTCGACGAATTGCATCGCATCGGGGCTGAGCTGAATATTCATTGAGACCTCCAACCGGCGTTGCCGGGTCACACAACATGGTTTTTATGCTAAGGCCCTTCGGGCACACCTTCGATGTGGTGCAGGCCTCGCTCTCATTATACAATCAAACCCAGTTCAGGACATCGTTCACGTCGTTCAGGGCGGTGCCGTTAAAACGTTTCGTCGCGCTGACTAACCGAATGACTTTTCGCGGCTAAACAATACCAATTACCTCGTTCTCCCTCGTTCTATCTGGCTGTACCATGAACCTGAAATGACCGACGACTGGCCATTTGACCAACCGGCACCGCTGTCATCTCACTTCGGCAAATCGTCTTTGATGCTCCGATCCTTCACGTCGTTCACGACTCGGACGACCACGGCTGGCAGTTCCTCACGCTCGATGATGCGCGGGCAGAGGACGCTTCGATCGTTTGCCTTGAAGAAATTGTAAAATCCCGACCCATCGGTACTTTCTGTTGCTGATATTGAACCAGGATGGCGCAGCATGGCGTGAATCCACGAGTCACGAGTGGGTCTGGGAACGCAAACAATAATGGAGCAAATGTCGCCACTTCCGCCGCATTACATGTTTTTGCGCTAGACTTTCGGCATTCCTTTCCTGTTTGGCCACGCGGGCTTCGCTATGGTAGGAACCATTGTTAGTACAAACGTCGTGCTATTTTGAAAGCGTTGTCATGAGAAACTTCCGTTATGTGAGCCAGCGAAATAATACTGCCACCCGATGTTCGAATCCTCGACTCGAATCATTGCATGAGCACGTCGGCATCACAGTCCTCGACGGACTTGGCACCGGGCCTGATTCACTGATGCCCATAATCGATCACTTCATGAGCGTTGGCGGCGTCTTCGTCATTAAATGGGATGGCGAACGTACCACGAATCGCTACACCGCCATCGCGAGCCATGCAAACGTCGAACATTTTCGCATTGACGACAAACACCCGAATTGGTCGCTGCACGCGCATACTCCATCTTGCCGGACCTGTATTCGCTTCCTGAGGCAAACCATAATCCTCAATGGGGGCAATCTGAAAAGGTTCTGACGCTTGGTCTGCGGGCACATTCAAGTTCTGACATTGCAGGCTGGCCTTGGTACAATTTTGGGTAGTACAGATATCGCTCTCTTTGTTCAGGACGGTGTCGTAAAAGCAATTCGTTGTACGAATCAAATGGCTCTTTCGTTCATCTCGCTCCCGACAACGACAGTGATTCAATCCGTCGCCCGGGGTAAAAGCACGCAAAGTTAGCAACACGCTACGAGACGGGATAATAATCGCGTCGTGTTTACAGCTATGCCTGTCACCAACGACTTCTACGTTTCACATCAGTGGTTGCGTGAACTCAAACGCGGGGGGCAACGCACGATTGTTGGTGTTTATTTTCGAATTCCAGATGACCAACTAGTTCTCGTTGGCCACTACAATCAGGCCCACACCGAGATGACGACCAGCGAGGCCGTTGGTGTGGTATTCAACGCGGAACAACCAGAGGGCTTCGAGGTTATCATTCCTCGCAAAATAGACGCTAAGGAAATTCACAAGATCAACACTTTGCCACAGGTACTTGGTTGGCGATACTACCCCGGCTCAAAAGGCCGCAAACCATGTGGCTGTCCTTACTGCTCCAAGGGCAACATCAAATCGAAACGCATTCGTGACGAATACGAACGATCGTTTGACAGCTAAACCCGCTTGAAAACACGGACAACAAGGATTTTACGCTTGGTCGTCGGTGCATGGTTCCGCTTTAGCAACGCGGGTTGGCCTTGGTACAATCTTTCAGGCATCGTTCGTTACGTTCAGGGCGGTGTATTAAGAACTTGCCATTTTGCGAACGAGACCTGAAATTGTGCCAACTTTTTGCTCCTCGGAACCTGCGACCATACCGGCGGTTCGTTGCCCGGCTGACGCCATACTTTCCGCGTCTTTGGGTTATTGGAGTCCCAGCTATCGCGATTACATCTTTTGTGACCGGCAACAATAAGTTCAGGGTATTGCTCGCATGCAATCTGACGATTTACCCGGCGTTGTTTATTTTATCCTCGCTGCCTGCAATCGAGGCCATTTGGAAAATCGTGCTTCGTGCGCCTGTCGGCAAACCAATTGGCGCGTGGCTTGGATTTCTATTGGTCTTGGTATTTCCAACCGTTTTCTTCTGCTTTGGATTCGTAATCTACGTTAGTGCAATCTGGCACATGGTATCAGCCGCGTAGCATGTTTTTTCGCTGGGCCTTCCGCTTGGTGGCGATTTTTCCGCTTGAGCATCTTTCCGACCGAGTTTTCCGATGGGACTATGGTGATTAGCCCGCACTGGATGTCCGACAACTCTTTGCACTCGTACGATGAAATGACCGATCTGTTTTTTTCTAGCGTTCTACTGAGACATCACATTTTCGTTCACAGCAAAATTGGCTGCGATAGAAACTCCCACGCTATCATCAGCAACGCATGCACTTCGAAGTTTTTAGAGACTCGTGTTTGCAAATCTGGCTCAATGTGCACAATGAACTGTCTGTGACCGCAAACGATCCACCTACCCGTACCGCAAGGATTGAATCATGAAAAAGGTATGTTTCTTCGTTACTATACTTTTGGCTATCGTCACGACCTCGATTTGGGCTCTACAACCGCAAGAGAAACGTGCTGGAAATGGATATGCTTCGCAGCCACAAAGACAGCCATTGGGTACGAATCCGTCGGGCGAGAATGCCGACTCCGAACAACCCGAATGGGCGTTCGTGTTTGACGATGACACAGTGATTCTTGGAAGTTTAGAAGAAGACGTTGTATTTGAAATCGAGCACGAATTCGGCGTTGCGAAGTGTGACTTGAATTCGCTTGTGACGTTCAATCGAATTCCTTCACCAGCGGAACCAGATAGCACTGCAGTTGAGCAGCCAAGCCAAACTCAAACCAACAATGCTCCCCTGCCAGCTGTCGTGGCCGATACGTCGGAGTCAGCGACCGAGGATGCGCCGTTAGACAATATTGTGATCGCAACGCTCAAGGGGAGCTTCTTGCGCGGCAAGGCGACATTGGGCGAGGTGAAAATCAAGAACAGTGTCGGCACCTTGACCGTCGACGGGAATCGAATTGTTAAGGCTTGCTCGCGGGCAGGGGGCTTTCGACAGTTTGAGATTGCTACTCGAAAAGACGGATGGATGCTGGGTCAGGCAGATATCAGGATTACGCGATATCATCTGAATTCCGATTTTATACCGGGCAGGCACCCCAACCAGATTTCGATGCAACCTTTCTCGCGATAGTCGGTCGGAACTGGCGAAACCAGGACGATTCAGACGGGATTTTGTTCCTTGCCTTGGGCATTGTGACGACTAAAATATCGGCAATTCGCTCCTTTTGTATTCTGCGTATTGCCATGTTGTTTCGCCAATACCGAGCCCAAAAATTGAAATCGATCTTGAGGCTGTTTCGTCAAACAGCCCTGAGGTGACTCGACGTCTTCAGCGAATCCAGGACAATTATCAAGAGTTGGAGACATTGCTTTCTCAAGTGGAAACGCGAATGGACAATGATTCCTATTTGGCAATCGAATTGGAGCAGGCTGTCGTTGACGGCGATTTGACAACCACCAAGCCCCGCAAACGGCCCAGCCACGTTAAACTATCAAGTATCAAACGCCAGCCGAATTGTGCGGCGTTGAACTCTTGAGACAATTTTGTTCGGGGCCCATGACTAGAATTTGCCTGACTGGTGGAGTCGTTACGACCCAGCGAACGGAATCGATGGTAACGTCCATGACCTTTGGATTCAGGACGGACGAATTGTCGAGTGCCCTCCCCTTCCGGATCAAAAGACCTTCCAAATGATCGACGTCAGTGGTCGGATTGTCATGCCGGGTGGCGTGGACATGCATTCCCACATTGTGGGGCCCAAGGTCAATGCTGGCCGCAAAATGCAACCGGAACTTTTTGTTGCCGACTATTTGCAAAATCCCAGTCAGGTGCGCGGTAACCGAGAACTGCCGACCCTCGAGTCCACTGCCCTGCAATACTTGGGGATGGGCTACACAACCGTGTTTGACGCCGCGATCTCGCCTCTGGCGTCACGTTTCGTGCATTCGGAATTAGAGTCGTTTCCAATCATCGACGCGGGATTTTATTCGTTGGTGGGCAACAATCACTATTTGTTGAAGGCATCGGCAAACGGAGCAATCGACAAGGCAGCCGAGTTTCTCGATTGGTTGCTGAACCGGTGTCGATCACTTGCACCGAAAATCGTCAATCCGGGTGGAGTTGAGAATTGGAAAAACGGGCAAACGGGTACGACATCGGATTTGGATTGTGAGGTCGACGGATTTGGCACAAGTCCTCGAAAGATCATCGAAACGATCGTTGCCGCTGCGAACCAATTGTCGTTGCCGCATGCGGTCCATATTCATTGCAACAACCTGGGGATGCCCGGGAACTGGCAAACCACGCTGGAGACGATGGAGCTGACTCGCGGACAACGGGCTCATCTGACACATATTCAATTCCATAGTTACGGCGGGACGAACCCAAGTGACATTCGGTCGGAAGTGGATCCTTTAGTCAACTTCGTTAATGCAAACCCGCAACTCACTGTCGATGTCGGACAGGTGTTGTTTGGCAAAACAACAAGTATGACGGGTGACGGACCTTTGGGGCATTTCCTGAGCCAGCTGAACGGAAAAAAATGGTACTCGTCCGATACGGAGATTGAATCAGGGTGCGGCGTCTCGCCGATTGAGTATCGTGATCGAAACCTACTGAATGCTTTGCAGTGGGCTATTGGCATGGAATGGTACCTCAAGGTGCAGAATCCGTGGCAAATCGCGATGAGCACCGATCATCCGAACGGCGCAAGCTTTGTAGCCTATCCTTCGATCATTGCGATGTTGATGGACCGAGAGCGAAGACGTGAGATCTGGAACCGTTTGCCCGCGCGACTGCAAGAAATCAGCGATCTCGTAACGCTTGATCGTGAATACAGCTTGAATGATATCTGCATCATCACGCGAGCCGCCCCGGCGAAAATGCTCGGGCTTGTAAACAAAGGGCATTTGGGTGTTGGGGCCGAAGCAGATGTTTGCGTTTATACGAGACAGGACGATGTCGAGGCAATGTTTCAGATGCCTTGTATGGTGATCAAATCCGGCAATGTCGTTGTTCACGATTCGGAATTGGTTGGAAGCTCCACTGGTCGAACACTAGCTTTGGAGGCGTCGACGAATTTTGACCCTGAGCCGATTGAAAATTGGTTTCAAGACAGCTATTCATTGGATGTCGCCCAGTTTGGAGTGATCCCGGATTCCGATTGGTTTGAACGCCCTGTCCATCGCGTCGCCAAAATATTAGGTCTTTCCTGAATTTCGTGTCCAAACCCACTACTTTGTTGGGGCAAAATGGTCGGTTGTTACACGCCGATGCGGAACGTACTAAAATGATCCATTCCGTTTCACGATTTGTTTTATCGAATGACTGAGTCACCATGCAGTTGATGCGATTCGCAGTATTACTGTTGTCCATTTGTGTTTGCCAAATCGCTTTCGGGCAAAAGGTTGATTTTCAGCGCGAGATCTTGCCGCTGTTGTCGGATCGATGTTTTCTGTGTCACGGCCCAGACAGTAATTCGAATGAATCAGGTCTGCGGTTGGATTCTCAAGATGCCTTGCAAGACGAATTGCCGAGCGGAGACGGCGTTGCGATTCTCGCTGGTGACCCGAGCCAGAGTGCCTTGATCGAGCGAGTGGAAACCGACGATGTTGATTTAGTCATGCCGCCCAAAGATTCCGGTAGAAAGCCCCTTACGCAACGTGAGATCGAGCTATTAAAACAGTGGGTCGCCGACGGCGGAGAATTTGAAAAACTCTGGTCCTGGCAGCCGTTGCCAGACAAAATCGCGGTGCCTGAAATCGCCGACAAAACTCTCGTCAACAACGAGATCGACGCGTTCGTCGTTTCACATCTCCAAGGGCTCGGGCTAGCGCCTACAAACGAAGCGACGAAGTTACGATGGCTGCGGCGCGTAACTTTGGATTTGACCGGCCTGCCTCCGACAATCGAAGAAATCAATGCGTTCGAAAACGACGAGTCGGAAGGCGCGTACGAAACCGTCGTCAATCGATTGTTGGACTCAACTGCATTCGGCGAGCATATGGCTGTCGCTTGGCTCGACTCGGCGCGGTATGCAGATTCCTATGGATATCAGTCGGACTTACTTTGCACCGTCTGGCCATACCGTGACTGGGTGATTCGGGCCTTTAATTCGAACCTGCCTTACAATCAGTTTTTGACCTGGCAATTGGCAGGAGACCTGTTGCCCAACGCAACACAAGATCAAAAGATTGCCACGGCATTCAATCGTTTGCACCGAATGACCAACGAAGGTGGCAGTATCGATTTGGAGTGGCGAACAGAATACGCTGCCGACCGCGTCAACACGTTTGGCAGTGCCATGTTGGGACTGACCATGGAATGCGCCAAATGCCACGACCACAAATTCGATCCAATCACACAACGCGACTACTATCAGCTCACTAGTTTCTTCAACAATATCGACGAGTTCGGCCTTTACAACAACACACCTTGGGTTCCAACGCCATCATTATTGCTGCGCGATGAAAACGCAGTGAAACAGCTAGCCGAGTCGGAGGCCAAAGAAGCGGAGGTACTGGACAGTCTCCAGCAATTGTTAAGGGAATTGGAAAAGACGTCTGATGAGGAAGTCGAGAACGCTATTGTTGGGTGTGAGCTACCTGACTCAAAGATTCATGTCGACTTTGAACAGCGAGATGAGAAGAACCAGTTTCTACGCGAGGCCGATTCAACCCCGGTTGCGTCAACGAACTCGCGAAACGAATCCCTAACTGGATTGCATGGCCAAGGCCTTCTGCTGACCGGCGATGACGCCCTCAATGTCCCTGCGTTTCATTTGAAGCTCAACCAACCATTTACGATTTCCTGTTGGGTAAAGCTGCCGGACGAACTGAAAGACGGCGTGATCTTCCACCAACAATCAGGGACAGATGTCGGATTCTCGGGCACTGAGTTCAGGATTCGAAACGGCAAATTGTTTTTTGGAATGATTCGGTTTTGGCCTGGAAATACGCTGGCGGTCGAGCGAGATGAAGCGATTCCTCGCAACGAATGGGTGCATCTGGTTGCAAGATATGACGGTTCGTTGGACGCAACTGGGATGAAGTTGTTCGTGAACGGCGAACCCGGACAGTCTGTGATCCGCAACCGGATCTACAAGAATGCGTTTAGTTCAGAGAATATTGCTTTCGGCGAACGATTTCGCTCTTTCGGCTTGAAACAGACTGCAATTGACGAAATCCAGATCTTTGATATCGCACTCGATGCGTTGGAGGTCTCGGCTGTATTCCAAGGAGTTGGTTTAGGCGAAGTGCTAAAAAACGCTGGCGAAATTGACCGGAGAAAATTCTGGCTGAATCGTAAAAACGAAAGTGTTTCGGCCTATTGCAAACAATTGAGCGAAATTCGGTTTTCGCGGGTTATGCAAAATGATCCCTTGACCGAATTGATGGTCATGGAAGAAATGGACTCAGTTCGTGAGACTTATCTGTTGGAGCGTGGAGCGTACGATGCTCCCCGCACGGCAGATCGTATTGTTGAGCGAGATGTTCCCGTCGACCTGTTGGCGTTTCCTGAGGATGCATCACGCGACCGACTGGGGTTGGCTGAGTGGCTCACGAATCGACGCCATCCGCTGACGGCCCGTGTCGCCGTCAATCGTATTTGGCAAAACTTCTTCGGCTTTGGGCTGGTGCAATCGCCCGGGGACTTTGGAGTCCAAGGGGATCGTCCGGAGAATCAGCAGTTGCTTGATTGGTTGGCGGTCGACTTCATTGAACATGGTTGGGATGTCAAACGTTTGTGTCGCCAGATAGTTTTGTCCCGGACCTATCGCCAGGATTCGCGCTGTAGCGAGGAACTGAGGGAACGAGATCCACAGAACCGCCTCCTCGCTCGCGGTCCAAGTTTTCGGCTTAGCGCCGAGCAATTGCGCGATTTGTTTCTTTCAGTGAGTGGACTTTTGAAAGCGTCGAGTGGTGGTCCTCCGGTCAGCCCGTATCAACCAGAAGGCCTTTGGCGTGAAAACAACACCATGTCGCCCGCCTATCATCAAAGCACGGGGGACGACCCCTTCCGACGCTCGATATACAGTGTTTGGAAACGAACGGCTCCGCTGCCCAATATGTTGGCATTTGACGCGGCGGGTCGGGAGGTTTGCTCCGTTGTTCGTTCCGCAACTAATACTCCAGTGCAGGCATTTGTAACGTTGAATGATCCGCAGTTTGTTGAAGCTGCGATGTTTCTCGCGGTTCGATTTCTACCGGAGGGAACAGACGTTGAAAGCCCAGAAGCAATCAATGCTGCAATCGAGAACATGTTTTTGGCCTGTGTGGGAAGACGACCGGACGAAGTCGAACAGCAGATTCTCATGGAGTTGTTTCACGAGCAAATTGGCGATGTGAAGGCCGAAGCGACCGACCCCAATGCCTTGTTTTCGAACGGCAAACGCGAATTGGACTTGGAGAAATGGTCTCCCGAACGTCGTTTGCAACTGGCTGCGTTAGCAATCGTTGGCCAGGCCATTCTGAATTCAGACAGTACATTGATGAGACGATAGACCTTCGTTCGTGGAAGTTGTCGATGTCGTTCAAAACGAGTTAAATACCAACGAATTGTAATCATAAAAATGAACCAGCCAAACTTTGATGCGAAAACGATTGGGCAATTGACTCGGCGTCATTTCTTTGGTCGCACGGCACAAGGGATCGGCGCAGGCGCACTCGGCTCTCTTTTGGCAAACAATGCAATTGCAAATGAGACGTTGACAGCGAAATCCAAAGCGAAGCGAATGATTTATTTGTTTCAAAGCGGTGGGCCTGCCCAACAGGATCTGTTCGATCCGAAACCGCTTTTGAATGAGAAGCATGGCGAGCAGTTGCCCGATGAAGTCCGCAAGGGGCAACGACTGACAGGCATGTCCAGCAATCAAGCGTCCATTCCACTTGCTGGTTCGGCATTCAAGTTTTCGCAGCATGGAAATTCTGGCGCATGGTTCAGTAATGTGCTACCACACACAGCGAAAATTGCCGACGAGTTATGCATCGTGCGCAGCATGTTCACGGAAGCGATCAATCATGACCCCGCGATCACGTTTTTTCAAACGGGGTCGCAAATTGCAGGACGGCCTTCGTTGGGGGCATGGCTAAGTTATGGACTTCGGCAATGTGCTCGACGATCTCGCCGACCTTCATCGTGCTGGTTACTGCGGGCCAAGGTGATCAGCCACTTTACGCTCGACTTTGGGGAAGCGGGCTTTTGGACGCCAAGTATCAAGGGGTTCGTTTTCGCTCGGGAAAAGACCCAATTTTGTATTTGTCGGACCCCGATGGCCTTTGTCGATCAGGTCGAAGAGCCATGCTTGATCGGCTTTCGGAATTAAACCGACATCAATTTGAGCAGGAGTTGGATCCCGAAATTGAATCTCGAATTGCGCAATACGAGTTGGCGTTCAAGATGCAGACGAGTGTTCCGGAAATCGTGGACTTTTCGGACGAACCGCAATCGACGTTTGATTTGTATGGTGAGGACGCGAAGAAGCCGGGGACGTTTGCAGCCAATTGTTTGCTCGCGCGACGGTTGGCTGAACGAGGAGTGCCGTTCGTGCAACTTTATCATCAAGGATGGGATCATCACGGTGGACTTCCAAACGGCGTTCGTCAACAGGCCAAACAAACGGACCAAGCGAGTGCCGCATTGGTCAGTGATTTGAAGCAACGAGGGATGCTGGATGAGACACTTGTTGTTTGGGGTGGCGAGTTTGGCCGAACATCATACTGCCAGGGACCGATGACGGCCGATGACTATGGCCGCGACCATCATCCCCGCTGTTTCAGCATCTGGATGGCCGGGGGCGGTGTGAAACCGGGAATCACATACGGCCGCACGGATGACTATGGCTACAACATTGCAGACGAATCGGGGAATCCCATCGAGCCATCCAAAGAACGATTCACGGATGGCGCTGTTCATGTGCACGACTTGCAAGCGACATTGCTGCAACTGTTGGGCTTTGATCACACACAACTGACCTATCGATTCCAAGGCCGGGACTTTCGGCTAACCGATGTCCACGGCCATGTCGTCAACGATCTGATCGCTTGAGCTAATCGCAGTGATTGATTACTCGTCGACAGGGAATCCACGCTTCTTCAAGAGAGCTTTGGTGTCGACATCGCGACCTCGAAAACGCCGGAAGCCTTCTGCGGGGTCGATCGTGTCTCCCACCGAGAAGACCGACTCATAAAGTCGTTTGCATAGTTCAGGCTTGAAATAACTTCCTGCATCTTCGAACACATCAGCCGCGTCCGCAGTCAATGCATCGGACCAAAGGTAGCTGTAATAGCCTGCTGAATATCCATCATCGGCAAAAACGTGCGAGAAATGGGGCGTGCGGTGCCGCATGACAATTTCATTTGGCATTCCCAGTTCCGCAAGCGTTTCGCGTTCAAATTCGCCAGGATCAATCGTCTGTTTGCCAGCCAAGTGAAGTTTCATATCGATCAACGCGCTGGCCAGATATTCAACCGTTGCAAAACCTTGATTGAACGTTGATGCTTTTTCGATTTTCTCCAGCAGGTTCAGGGGAATGGGTTCACCGGTTTTGTAATGGACAAGGAACTTGCTCAGCACTTCGGGCGTATCGAGCCAATGTTCGTTGATTTGCGAAGGAAATTCCACATAGTCGCGAGCCACATTGGTGCCTGCCTGCGATGGATACTGCACATGCGAAAGTAAACCGTGCAAAGCGTGGCCGAACTCACGAAACATGGTGACCGCATCGTCCCAGGAAATCAGAACAGGTTCCCCTGGATTGCCTTCAACAAAATTCGAATTGTTGGAAACGATCGGGGAAATCCAATTGGTGATGTTTTCTTGTGTCCGATACTCGGTCATCCAAGCACCACTTCGTTTGCCAGCGCGAGCAAACGGATCGAAATACCAAAGACCCACATGTTTTCCATTTGCATCGGTTACTTCCCATACCGAAACGTCTTCATGGAAAACAGGAACCCCATCGAGTTGTTTGAAATGAAGGCCGTAAACCTCACCGGCGCACCAGTGCATCGCATCACGAATTTTGTCGAGTTGCAGGTAAGGTTTGACTTCGTTGAAATCCAGATCGTATTTCGCCTTGCGAACTTTCTCCGCGTAGTAGCGATAGTCCCACGGTTCAATTTTCAGGTTGTGCCCCAGTGAGTCGGCAACCGCCTGCATATCAGCGACTTCTTCGCGAACGCGCTGCACGGCCTTGGGCCAAACCTTCGACATCAAATCCATCGCCTGTTCAGGCGTTTTTGCCATTTGTGGTTCCAATCGCCAGTGCGCGTGCGTTTCGTAGCCCAGCAGCTGGGCTCGTTCCGCGCGAAGCGACAAAATCTCGGAGATGATTTTCTTGTTGTCCTTTGCGTCGTTGTGGTCGCAACGACTGTAGTAGTTTCGCCAGACTTGTTCGCGAAGGTTGCGATTGTCGGCATAGGTCAAGAATGGCTCCATCGACGAGCGAGTGTTGGTTACGGCCCATTGCCCCGTTTCCGTGGCCCCTTGTTCGCGAGCTTCGCTGGCGGCAGCAGCCATTCCGTCAACCGTGCTTTCGGGAAGGCCGGCGAGGTCGTCCTGATCTGAGATCCAGGTGATGTAGCCACCTTCGTCCGCCAAGACGTTCTGGCTGAATTCCGTAAACAACGTTGCCAGACGTTGATTGATTTCGGAAAGACGTTTCTTGCCGCTGGCATCCAGCTTTGCACCGTTTCGCACAAACGTCTTGTAGCGGTCGTCCAAGAGACGATTTTGGGCTTCGTTTAAACCGAGTGATTTCATTTTCTCGTGGACGCTGGCGATCCGCTGAAACAACGAGTCATTTTGGATCACCCAGTCTTCGAACTCAGCGAACAACGGCATCACTTCTTTTTGAATTTCCGGGATTGGACCGGTGTTCAGATTGGCTTCGTAAACCAAAAACATTGCCTGAACTTGGTTCAACGTCTTTCCCGTCGTTTCGAGTGCCACAAGCGTATTTTCAAAGGTCGGCTGATCTGGGCTGTTGGCAATTTGATTCACGTCGGATTTGGCCGACTCAATTGCTGTTCGAATAGCATCGGTAAACTCTGCTGGATTAACTTTGTCCCAAGGTGGAATGCCACCAAATGGTCCGGTCCAGTTCTTCAAAAGTATCGAATCTTCTTGAATTGCGTTTGTCACTTTGATTTCCTTTTGATCATTTCCGGTGTCTTGTGAAAATGCTGGACTCACAAAGTTCATCCCAATCAAGCTCGCTCCCGTGACGAGTGTCAGACCGAAATTTTGGGCGTATCGGTACAAGGGGATCTTCATGGCACACCTTTTGAAAAAGTTATTTGGAGGGCTGTGGACCTTTTCCGAGTCCCACAAGTTCCAGTAATTTCAGAGCGTTTGTCGTTGGCGCAACGCCTGGTTGCATGCGATAGTCAAACGTCATGACCTCTTGGCCGTCTTGTTCTTCGAATGATTCACTGAAATGAACAATTTGGCAATTGTTTTTGAGGGAATCGACACCCGCGAGCTCCAGGTCGTGCGTTGAGATAGCACCAATCGATCCTTGGTCCACGAGTTGGCGCACGACTTGAGCAACGGCGATTTGGCGTTCACGAGAATTGGTCCCCTGTAGGATTTCGTCGAGCAAGAACAAGTGCCCTTGTTGAGAGTTCTCCGTGTAGCGACTTGAGTGATCAACAATTTCCTTGAGCCGTTTTAACTCGGCCATAAAAAATGAGACTCCATCAGCCAAGGAGTCGCTGATTCGCATGCTGGTGTCGATCGCGACATACGGCGTTTCAAAATGCTCCGCGCAGACGGCAGAACCCATTTGTGCCAACGTTACGTTGAGCCCAATGGTGCGAAGCAACGTACTTTTACCAGACATGTCCGATCCGGTAACGAGCAGAAATGATCCTTGAGGGCCCATCTCCAGATCGTTGTCGACACGAGATTGCTGGGGCAATAGTGGATGTCCCATTCGCTTGCCGATGATTCGTTGACTGTTTTGATTTTTCGCAACGACATGGGGAAATGTCCAGTCAGGATGGTCCCATGCGCATTTGGCTAACGCGTTCAATGCCTCCCATTCACCGAGCGCTGTAAACCAGTCTTTTGCATTCTTGCCGTATTTTACCTGCCACGCTTCGAGTCGTTCGAGCACATGCAGGTCCCAGAACAGCGTGAGTTGTGCAATCAAATACAGTCCAAACAGAAAGCCGTGCCGACGCACATTCGCCAACCAAACGTATCGCCCCAGGGAATTCATTGCGATGGACGTATCCCCGGAATGGAAGAGTTGCTCCCTCAGAGTTTCCAAACGTGTTGCTTGCGCTTCGCAGGTTCTCAGGTTTTCGAATAACTCTTTGTACGCGGCGGTTTCTTGATAGCGGGATGAAATTTGGTTGAAGACATCGTGAACCGGGCCGGCGTAGAAAACACTTAAAAAGAAATTGACCAGAACCGTCGCCAACAACAACCAAGCTGAGATTGCGAGCGGTATGATTCCGAAGATTGTCAATGCAATGAGTACAAGCGTAGAAACAGCAGCGATTCGTGAAAGCCACAGAATCCAGCTGCGACTGCGTAGCCAACCTGCTTGTTGACACCATTCGACAAAGTCGCGTGGGCCAGTGGGGCTGGCGGCAAGTTGTTCGCAAAGGATTTGGAAACGGTAACGCCAGTCATCGAGAGGTACCAGCGAGCGTACGGCGTCCTGCCGTTCGGAGACAGATGCGGGATCGGCTCCTTGTAGCATCCAATTGGTCAAGGTTTCGACCCCGATGGGGGTCTTGGCGATTCCCAGAAGCTTGAAAAGAGAATTGTCGCCAAACAGGTCAAGATCTCTGCTGATACTTTGAAAATCTTCTGGAATCGGTGAATCGACTTTAAGATCACGCAGTTTTCGATCCATTCGTTTCAGATTGTCACGGTCAATCCGAATGAGCATCCGCAATTTGCGAATTTTTGCCGAGATGTTTTCGTGAAATGCAGCGAGTCCGAGGAAGCCTAATACTCCCAATCCAAACAGCCACCACCACAGAGTGGCCATTTCATTCATATTGGTAATGGCTGCAAATAAGGGCGCGAGCAGAATCAGAAATCCGGCCACGGGCGATTCCAAAGGTACGCCACGTCGACTGTCGTTTTACCAATTCGCCTTCGTATTCATTAAGGCGGTTCGAATAAAACGAACGAACCTCGTCGGCAGTTTTTGGACGCGACTCCGAATAGGATTTGGCCATTTCGTTTCCATTCCGTTCCGGCCCACGGGCACAACCAATCGGCAAGTCGGATTAGTAACCACCCAGCTCGGTTGCCCGTTTGACGCGTTTGATCGCAAGCATGAACGCAGCGGTTCTCAAGCTGACGTTGTAATCATTAGCCGCTTGCCAGACCTCTTCGAACGCGGCAGAAAGAATGGAGTCCAATTGTTGGCGAACGCGGTTCAGATCCCAACTGTAATACTGTCGGTTTTGCACCCATTCGAAATAGCTAACCGTTACTCCACCGGCGTTTGCGAGGATATCGGGAAGAACAACGGTCCCCTTTTGATAAAGGTGTTCGTCAGCAGTTGGGTGAATTGGGTTGTTTGCACCTTCGATGATGTAATGGGCCTTGATCGTGTGCATGTTGTCTTCGCGAATGACGTTGCCAATCGCGCTGGGAACCAGCATAGCAACATCCAGTCCCAGCAATTCTTCATTGGAGATTTTTTCCGCTTCGGAATAATGTTCAAGCGATCCATTTTTGATGGTATATGTGAGCATTTCCGGAATGTTCAGGCCATCGGCATTGTAATAGCCGCCACTGATATCGCTCACTGCATGAATCTTGAATTCGGATTCGTGCATGAATTTGGCAGCATGCGATCCTACGTTCCCAAACCCTTGAATGGCGACCGTGCAATCGGCAGGACGACGACCTAAACGTTTGAGAAGTTTGAAAGCCAGGATTCCGCAACCGCGACCGGTCGCTTCCTCACGTCCCCGTGCGCCGTAGTCCTCAACAGGTTTTCCGGTGATACAGGCTGGGTTGAAACCATGGTATTTTTCCCATTGGTTTCGAATCCAGGACATCGTCTCCGAATTGGTTCCCATGTCGGGTGCCGGGATGTCTTTGTCAGGTCCCACGATTTCATGGATCTGATCGATGAACTTTCGAGTAATGCGTTCTTTTTCCTTGCGGGACAGAGAACGTGGGTCGACGCAAATTCCACCTTTGGCGCCGCCGTAGGGAATGTTGACCAGCGCGGTTTTCCACGTCATCAGCGAAGCCAGAGCTCGGACTTCATCCAGATCGACGTCCCAGTGGTACCGCAGTCCGCCCTTCATTGGTCCGCGAGCGTTATTGTGTTGAACGCGATAACCAACGAGCGTTTCCAAACGGCCATCGTCCATTTCCACGGGGACTTCAACGGTCACCTCGCGTTTCGGCATTTTCAGCAAGCGTCGGATCGACTCGTCGAGGCCAAGGTGATCGGCTGCGCGGTCGAAATAGAGTTGCACACATTCGTTTGGTTTCAAAGCCTTTTTCGGGGCTACCGTGGTTGCAGTCGCGTTGTTCATATGGCCGAATGGACTGTAAAAAACAGTTGATTGCCTTAGTCGAGTGGTTTAATCAATGGGTTCGACACGTTTACAATAGAACGATTGGATACCTGGGTTGAGTCGCGGTTGACCATTCGCAATTCATCGTTTTGAATCGAGTCGCGAATGCGAAAAAATTCAACGTCAAAATTGAAAAGTCGAAAATAGTATGACGCGTTCGGGAAATTCTCAGGTCGCGACCCAAGGAACCATTTCGTTTACTGACTATTCTGTCACTAACTACAATTTAATGTAGTCATTTGCGTCAATAAATCCAACACCGGTGGTGCTCGTGTTCGATGGAAAGAACTCACTTTGGCAGCGATTCATTAACAGTGGAATCCTGTCCAAAGCGGCCGAAAAAGAGGCGACGACTCGCATTGCCGAAGCTGGGGTTAATTTGACTTCGGATCCAGACGTTTTGAACTGGATGAGTCAAAACAAGTTGGGGACGTCCTACCAACGGCGGGTTTTAGCAGCTGGCGGCGATGGTCCCTTTGTTTTTGGCGACTACGCGGTTTTGGGTGTGATCGAGAACGGCCCTTTGGTCGGCACGTTTAGCGGTGTCCATCGAACAACGGGTTTCAACGTCTGCCTTGACTTTTTTGATGAACTCAAATGTGAACTGGATGCTCAATCCCAATTGAAAAAAGTCGAAAATGTCGCAGCCCTGAGCTCACCTTTTTTGATCCCGACTTTCGAAGCGGTCGTTGCCCCTGGCTACCTGCTTGCTGTTTCAGCCCAGCCGCGGGGAAAGACCATCTACGAAAAAGTGCCACGCAAAGCCCGTTTGCCTTGGCCTTCAGCCTTGGCGATTGGGTGTCAGGTTGCCGTCGCGATTCAGACGTTACATTTGGCGGGGCTGGTCCACGGGAATTTGACCCCGCGAACGGTTTGGCTGGAAGGTAAACTGAGATCGCGTTTGCGGTTTCCATGGAATCCCGATCCGGCATTTGGAGAAATTGATCCTGAGACCAGCGAATGCTGGATCGACTATTCCGCGCCAGAGGTAATCGATGGGGATACCGCCACGCCAGCGGCAGACGCGTTTTCATTGGGCTGCCTGGTGACTCGTTTGATCACGGGACGCTGCCGCTGTGAGGGCGAAACAATCCAGGAAAAATTGAATGCTTCAGGTCTTGCTCAGGCAATCGCCTGGGACAAATACGAGGTTCCAAAAGTCATTGCGAACATGTTGACGCGACTTATGGATCCCGATCCCCAAAAGCGTCCGGATGACTGGAATGAAATCATCTCGCTATTCGAAAAAGGTAGCGGACAGAAGATTGCCGATTGGCCTCCCGTTGAATCAGCCGATGAGGAAGAGCGATTTCGGACTCAATTGTCGACGGGTGCCGGTTTTTTTGAGACGGATTCTTTTCTGGATGTTGAGCATGTCTCAATTCAGGAAAAGGTCAGCGACCACAGTGGCGTTCGTACTGCGGAGCCGATTAAGTCAGTCGAAGAATTACAGCAGTTTGCAAAACGGCGAAATTCGCGTCAACGTTTGATAACGGTTGCGTCAGTAGTTGGATTCGCGCTGTTAAGCAGCTTTGTCCTTTGGCTAATTGGCCAATATAAATACGGCTCGTCGACACCGCAGAATACGTCAGTCGCGACAAAGGAAGGCACTGCCACAAACGAATCACAAGCGTCGAGTAACGAGCCCCAACCAGTCGTCGAGAATTTGTCGTCAAACGCTGTGTTGAATCAGTATCTCACCGATGATGAACAATTATTGTGGGAATCCCCAACCAACGGCGAGCAAGCCATTTACGAATTTCTGCCGGCGAATCCGCGCATTGTCTTCGATGTCCAAGTCAACGATGTGGTGACCGTTGAATCGGGAAAACTAGCATTGGAGTCCCTGTCTTCCGAACTCAAAACGACGATCGACGATTGGCGCATTGCGTGTGGGCTGGAATGGGAAGACATCAGCAGAGTGGTGGTGGCGTTGTTTGATGGCGATACAGAATTTCGTTCGTTGGCTGTCGTCGAACTTGCCAACCGTGTTCCAACCGAACGATTGATTTCAATCTGGAATGGCAGCGTTGTTGAGTTAGCAAACGAACGGAAATCGACAGCATATGTTGCCGGCGAGCGTTGCTATTTGCCAATTGTTTCGGTGGAAGATTCTGAAAAGCTTCGGGGCTTTGTGGTGGGGCCACAGGACTTGGTCACCGAGGCCGCTGACTTTGCTGGGCTTAGTTCTCTTGACGGAGCGATGGCGGATATCGCAGCGAAAGTTGACGGAGACAGACAAATTAATATCCTGTTTCTTTCAAGCGCACTGTTCAATGAACAAGGACAAGCGTTGATGTCGGGTAACTGGAATCGCGTGAATCGCGCAATGCGATTGTTGTTCAATGAGAATATTCGAGGTGGATTGTTAAGTCTGCATTGGGAGGGAGCCCAGGTTTATTTTGAATTACAAATCGATCATTCGGTCGACCTGAAAAATGCCGATGCAAAAAGGTGGCTTGAGGAAGGGTTTTCGAAAGCAACGTCAAATGCTGAGAATTACGTCGCACAAATAGTTGGGAATGTGTACTGGAATCGAGTTCGTCAACGATTCGACAACATGATACTAGGATTAGCGAGGGCGACTCGATTTGGTGTGGAAGACGATAATGTCATCGCAAACGCCTGGTTACCTGCTTCTGCGGTTCACAATTTGATTGGTGCGACGGATTTGGCGTTACGGTATTCAAGTGGAACAGCGAGCCTTGAGCCGGTGGTCGTGAACTCAGGTGCAACGTCATTCGATGAGGTTTTGAATTCGCGGCGTGAACTGAGAGTGACGACGAATCCAGATTTGAATATCCTGTTACAAAACCTGCAAAATGAAGTGAACGCAGACAATCCAGAATTGCCCTATCCGTTTGAAATTGTGATCAATGGCAACGACTTGTTGGTGGAAGGAATCACGAAAAACCAACGGCCAGGCGATTTCGAGTTTGAGGATGAGTCATTGTCCGAAATTCTTACTCAAATCGTATATCGCGCGAATCCAGACAAAGACGCGACCGGGCCCGGCGACGTTCGATGCAAATTGATTTGGGTCGTGTTGGAAGATGAGTCAAACGGCCAGAAACGGGTCGAAATCACTACCCGTTCCGCCGCAGAAGCGCGAGGTCTCGAATTGCCCGACCCGTTTGTCTTTTCCGGAAGATAGCCTTGCGATGACGGATTTGATTTTTTGGGGAACCATTCCAAACTACCGCTGTCAAAACATTTTCACCTTGGCTCTCAAGGTATTTGCCCGATAATGAATGAGGGCAATTTGCGCGATCGCAACATTTGGCGCTCGCCACAAAGACGAGAATGAGAGGATTATGTTCTCAATTACCTGCGAAACTTGTACCTCACGATTGAAGGTTAGGCAGGCATCGGCCATTGGCCAAGTGCTTGCCTGCCCCAAATGTGGCGCCATGATTCAAGTCGTTCCACCCGATGACTGGAACCCGGAATCGGAACAAATCGACAAACCTGCTGGTGACAACGACCAAGCGAACGAAGTCGCTCGCGCTAAAGCTGCGCCAAGCCGTATTGATTCGGAAGATTTCGCAGACATCGAAAAATTGATTCGCGAACAAGAGGAAGGTGGAAACGCGTTACCAGTACGAACCTCACCACAAATTAAAAAACCTACTTCGAAACCTCAAGCGGTACGTCGTCCATCGACATCTCCCCAAAATCACCAGACATCTCCAGCCAAGAACATCGACGGGCAAAATACTTCGCCCGTTGCCGGACAGAACTGGGTGAACCCTGAAACTCAAAAACGCCAAAGGACACTGATGATTGTTTCCGGCGTGGTGGTTGGCCTGTTGCTGTTGGGCGGTGGCGGTTACGCATTTGTATCTTGGATTACCAAACAAACAGATGCTGACTCGGATTTGGTTGCGAACAACGTTCCGGATGTAGATGTGGTTCCAAATGAAGAGTCTCTCGCTACCTCGTCGCTCGAACCGCCGGAAACAAGCGATCAGACAAACCAAGGTGTTGAGTCGCACGAGCCGTCAACGGAAATCGGCGGTCCCCCTGCCGTGCCTGCAAATCCGCCTTCTGGGCAGCCCGATCAGGATCCCGTTCCGGTTTTGCCCACACAATTGGATCTGGAGACTCCGTCCGAAAACTCCAATACTCAGGATACCGATCAACAGTCGACGCGAATTCCTGCAAATCCTCTGTTCAACCTTGAGCGTGGATTGGACCGAACGCCGGCTGCTGAGGTGGCTCCCGTTGTCAATCGCGATGAAGTCAAGGTTGAGAATGTGATGAGTCAAATCGCTCCCTTGATTTCGGATGCCGGAACGACCTTCGATGAATTGAATCAATTGGCCATTGGCGACGTTGCCAAGACGATTGGCCTTGGGGCACTTTATATTGCCAAACCAGACAATCCGCCAACCTCTCGCGAAACGGTAGAAGCATTTCAATTGCCGCGTGTGAAATATGATTCGGTTCCGCTCAATACGGTCATCGCTGAACTTACGGAGTTGACGGGAATTCCAGTTGCCTTTTCCCGTGACGCCATCGATTCCCTCGATCTCGAACAAACCGTTACCAGTGATTTGAAATCAGTTTCGTTGATTACGCTGTTGAATGAACTGTTTTCGCAGCAACAATTGGTTGCGCGGGCGGACGAATACGGTGTCTTGATCGATGTGCCAAACGCAGCCGAACCCGTTGATCGCATCTATGACTTTCCAAGTGTTCCCGATCTGGACGATGAGCGCCGTGCAAACTTTGTGCAATCGATCAAACACTTGATTGCTCCGGACAGTTGGTTGCTACAGGACAAGACGTCGATTGAAATCGTCGACGGCAAGATTCATGTAAAGCAGTTTCTGGAAACCCAGCGAGAGATAAAATATTTCATTGGCGCGATCGACCAGGCGCTGCAGTTTAATCGCAATGAGGTTTCGGCCTATCAGCCACTATTTGCAAGTGCAGACGCGGAACTTGATCGCCCCATCGACATGCGCAAGGGGATCGCGGTGTCACTTTTTCAATATGTTTCCGACATCAATTCGCAGAGTTCGGTGAAGGTCTATATCGATTGGGCCTCGATTGCACGAGATGGATGGACGGCTGAGACCACTGTTCCGAGATTCGAAACATTTGCGAGTGTGCGCGAGACATTGGATGCCTTGTGTAGTGCCATGGAATTGAACTGGGAGGTCGTCGCGGCGGATGCTGTTTTTTTGACAACGCGCGAAACGATTGAGCTGCGCCGTAACGTTGAAGTATACCCGGTTGGAAAATTGATCGATGCTGGAAGAACTTCCGAGTCAATTCTGACGTTGCTCGATCAAACAGTTGGGAACCAAATGAAAATGCGCGGTTCTGGGATAACAGCTTCGCGCGACTATGATCCGACTTGTCGGGGTGTTATTGTTTTCGCTTCACAAACCGTGCAACGTCAGGTGAAGCAAGTTCTGGATCGCGTGGTTCCAGAGTAACTGACGTTTTGAAAACAATGGACGGCGGTCGCATCACGTTTGAGCCAGCGAAACTCTTCGCGTCAACACGGAAAGTTCGCGACGTTGAACAGGAAACTCGTTAGTGATGTTCGTCGTGGAGCTCAAACGGCAATTCGCCGTCGATTCCCAAAACGTATTTCGCTTTCAAAGCAAACAACTCCGTCCGGGACATGGGCCCATCGACCGAAAAGAGTTCTTCGGGGTAACGCTGCAATTTGACGAGCATTTTCCATGCTGCGCTGATCGCGCCGCGAACGGCACGCGAACAATCAAAATCCAGATGAGGAATGAGTTCTTGGGTGTCGCGAATCCGTTGTTCCAATCGCGATGTATACAGTCGCACCAGGTGAGCAACGGGTTTGGAAAAGGAACTGGAAGCCAGCGTCTCAAGCGTGCACTCTGCGTTTGCGAAATCGTCTTTCGCCAGAAATGCGCGATGATGTCGAGCGTCGTTACGGACCTCGGCAAGCCAATGTGTCATGAGCAGCAACTGTCCGCTTTTGATTGCCGGAACAAGGTAATCGTCCGAGTGAACCCCCATGATTTTGACCATGGCGGCAAAAAGGGAACCGCCCATGAGAGATGCGCGCGTCAATACTTCGTCGTACGATTTCGGCTGCCCAAATCGTATCTGATGGTCCAACCCACTGACAAAATCAAACAGGAGTTGTTTGGGGATTCTAAAGTGTTGTTGAGTTTTTTGAATCGTTGCCCATTCCGGCGACACAAATCGCTCGCATAGGGCATCGTTCAACTTGTCCCGCAAATCACCAGTCGGATCAACTTTTGTGTCACTGCGGCTAGACGCGTCCAAAAGGTCAATGCCTTGTCGAATCAGGAACAAAAGCGAATCGATTCCTCGGCGTTCGTCGCCTGGCAAGTTCAAGATGTTCCATGTCCAATTGGAAAAATGTTGCTTGGCGATCTGACGACAGGCTTTGTAGCCCATCTCCAAGTCAGCCGTTGAAACATCTACAAAATCGGGAACGGAATTCATATCAAGTGTTTTCAGTGATTCAGTCGCGGTTGTCATGCTTCCATCAAGTTGACAGGCGTATTTCAAATTGTCACGTTTATACGGGGCACGTCCAGCGTTTGGCCGGATGTGTTGACGACTTTTCGGCGGATTCCGAACATTAACGTACTTTGCGCTATGGAAATCGTTTGTGTTGTCTCGATTCCGTTGACGATTTTCGGCATTTTCGGTTGATTATGGGGCGACGGCTACAATGTCCGCAAACCTCGAAAATCATCCAGGGTTGGTAATTCGCAGCTCCTTTTTGCACAATTGAATTATGATCTCTAAAAACGAACAGTCAGGCTTATTTTCATGAACGTAATTTTGGCTAACCCAAGGGGGTTTTGCGCCGGTGTTAACATGGCTGTTGAAAGCCTGGACCTGGCGCTCAAATCGTTCGGTTCACCCGTTTTCGTCTACCATGAAATCGTTCACAACAAGTACGTTGTCGAGTCTTTTCGAGAAAAAGGCGCTGTGTTCGTCGATGAGTTGGCCGAAGTTCCGGTTGGCGCAATTTTGCTGTTCTCGGCCCACGGAGTTTCACCCGAGATCCGCCAAGTCGCGAAAGAACGAAAACTTACCGCGATCGATGCAACCTGCCCCCTCGTAACCAAGGTGCATTTGGAAGCGATCAAATACTCGCGCGATGGCTACAAGATTTTTTTGATTGGTCATGAAGGACATGATGAAGTCATCGGGACCATGGGCGAGGCGCCGGATGCCATGATTCTGGTGGAGTCGGCGGAAGAGGTCGATGCACTCGATGTCGATCCCAACGGCAGATACGCCTACCTGACTCAAACGACGTTGTCAGTCGATGATGCGAATAAAATCATCGCACGATTGCGTGAGCGATTTCCAAATCTTGTGAATCCTCCCAAAGAAGACATCTGTTACGCGACACAAAATCGGCAAGAAGCAGTTCGGATATTGTCAAAGGAAGCTAATATCTGCCTTGTCCTGGGCAGTAAGAACAGTTCCAACAGCCAGAGATTACGCGAGCTGGCTGCAAGCGAAGGTGTGAACTCGTATTTGATTGACGGGCCAGCAGATATCGATCCAAACTGGTTTAATGGTTCGGAAACGGTTTTGGTGACCGCTGGTGCAAGTGCCCCCGAAACGGTTGTTGAACAAGTTCTCGATTGGCTGCGAGACCGTTTCAACGCAACGATTGAAGTGCGCACAACGCGGGAGGAAAGTGTTCATTTTCCTTTGCCCAAATCGCTGCGCGTGCTTCAAAAAGAAAGTTGATTTCCTATCGGGGAGCATCAGATTCGGCCACCAAAATCATTTGCGATTGCGTGCATCGATTTCTCGAATCGAAAATCCGGAGAATTTGACATCCGTGTTCGCGTCGTGAGCCTGTAACATGACAGGTCCAGCTTCACGTCGAAGTCCCCGGCGCGGATTTGCATCGGGTGGTCGGGTATCTGTCCAGTCGACCGTTTGTTGACCATTAACCCAAGTCGAAATGTGGGGCCCGCAGGCAACGATCGTGAGATCAAACCATTCGTTGGGCCGAGCGATCACACGAGAGGCTGCCTGCCGACGATAGATTCCTCCCGTTCCAAAATCAGCAGGCGATTCGGTGGTTCCCGACTCAATTTGATTATCCAGTTGGCATTCGTAACCGTTCAGTTTTTCGCCGGCGATGCAACGAAAAAAGATTCCCGAATTCGATTCAAGGGTCGCAAGTTGGCAACGAGTCTGAAGCACAAAATCCGCGAACTCCGACTTGGAGGAAATGTACCCGGGACCACCCACTAGTGACATCTTTCCATCGCGAAAATCCCATTTCGTGTTGCTTTCGTCCCCGGCAGTCCATTCTTGCTCGGCATCTTCCACAAGAGATTTCAAATTCAGAGGACGCAAACGAATATTTCGAAACGCAATCGGACCTTCGTTGTATTGCAGTCCGATGAAGCCTCGTCCCAATGGGCTTGGCGGCACATAGTCGCAAACGCGTTTGGAATCGACGTAAATGATGATTTGTTTATTCGACACATGTATGGCCATTTGATGCCACTCCGTCGACGACAACTCCGTTTCCTGTTCACAGCGCTTTCTGCCGACAAGGGAACCGGTTGGATAAGGGTGCCGCTCGCCTGACACAATGTTGACTTCAACGCAATCGACCGTCGGATCGGTCGGTTTAGGGCTTGTCCAGAGAAAAACGCCGCTGTTGGTGTTTGGGGCTGCTTGAAATTCCAACGCCAGCTCGAATTGGTCGAACTGAGACGTCGTGCGAAGAAGGCTGAGGTTTCCGGAATCGGCACGAATTTCGCCGTCTTTAACACTCCAGTTTGCATTGGATTCCGCTTGCCAGCCGGTCAACGTTTTTCCGTCAAACAATTCAATCCAGTGTCCGGAATCAGCAGGTTTCGGAGTGTCTTGGACCTGGCCAATCGCTTTGCCGGAATAAAACGAAAAGACGCTAATTCCAGAAAATATCAACAGGATTCGAACAAAATGCCTCATTGGCGGCCTTCCATACAAAACAAAACTTCCGACATTGCCGAAACTGCGCTGATATCCAAGAATTCCCGATTAAAATACATCTTAACATTTTCACGATTTTGGATTTGTTAGCCAAAACTGGAAATCGATTTTCGACATTTCAAGTTGTATTGGCCATTTTGCAATTTGTCCTCCCTGAATTCTAAGCGGGAGAAAATGCGAGGCCGCATCGTGGTGGGAGGCAATTTCGGCAAGGACATTGCTGAATTGCGGAAACTTGGGTTGCGATCAATCAATAGGTAGAAACACAGAAACGCATGAATCGCCCTCAACTTCGAACCTATCGCCGACCCAAGCTGGATCAAGGGTATGTTCTGCTCACGGGAGCAACCGGGCTGCTGGGACAATATCTCCTAAATGATCTTCTCACGGCTGGCTGGCGCGTTGCTGTTGTCGTGCGTTCCAGTCGTCGCCTGAACGCCTTGGAACGTGTGGAAGCCATCATTCAGCGTTGGGAGTCGGAACGTGGCGAGTTGATGTCGCGTCCGGTGGTGTTGGAGGGAGACGTTTCGAAAAATCAGTTGGGTTTGAACGCTGAAGATATTCGATGGTGCGAAGACAATGTAACGTCCGTGATTCACAATGCAGCTGTTGTTCAATTCGAAGCGCACGATCGAACCCAGGAACCCTGGACTACCAACTGCAACGGGACGCAGTTCGCCATCGATTTCGCCAAAGAAATCGGCGTTGAAGATTTCCATTATGTCTCGACGGCTTACGTATCAGGACGCCGAGAGGGTGTCATTCTGGAGGGCGAGTTCGATTGCGGTCAAGCGTTTCGAAACGCATACGAAGAGAGCAAATTTCAGGCGGAACAGTTGGTTCGACAGCAGGTTCCCGGAGCGACTATCTACCGACCGTCCATCATTGCTGGCGATTCGCAAACGGGGTTCACGGCTTCGTATCACGGATTGATGTGGTACTTGAGATTTCTGGACGTGCTCGTCCCGCAGCAACCCAAAGACGCTTCTGGGCGGTTTCACACAGCGATCAATTTGCCAGTCCAAGGTAGCGAGCCTCACAATATTGTTACCGTAGATTTCGTATCGACCGCGATTGCCAGTCTGTTTGCTCGACGTGATGCCAGGGGCAAGACGTTTCATCTCGCAACCGAACATCCGACTACGTATCGCCAGATCATTGAGTATTGTTACGACATTTTTAACAGCGCGGGCGTTACCTACGGTTCAGAAAAACCTTCCCAGCAACCAAGTGGGTTTGCCGAAACGTTTTTCGAGCAAAGCAAGGTGTATCACGACTACGCGGTATGCAACGCAACGTTTGATCTCTCAAATCTCAAATCGTTTCTTCCCGGGTTGTCGTCACCGAAGATTGACGAAACGATGGTTCGGCAATTCATGGAATTTGGCCGGGCGGACAAATGGGGAAAACGGCGAGAGCAAAAACCGGAGGTTCCTGCAGAAACGGTTGATCATCTGCGGCAATTCATTAGCCGTTTAATGTTGAATGAAAATCAAATATTAGGTGTCGATGTTTGCGGACCGGGTGGAGGGCAATGGACCGCTCGCAATCAAAATGGCCACATTCAGTTGACTCGTGGCATTGCCAATGACACCAGTAGCATCCTGAGGTTACAATCTCGCCATTTAAGGCAGGATTCGAATATACCCGGCAGCGATTACAACGGATTACGATTAGAACTGAGTCGTCAGTTTGACGAGTTTACCGCTTAGTTTCTGGCCGCCGATGCGTGAATTCTTGCCGAAGGATGTGACTCGGTAGTAGTTGCTCGCGATAAGCGAATGGGCTCGCCCGATGACGCTTAATCAACCGAACTATCTTCTTGTTCAGCTGCATTTCGATCGGTAAAGGGTCGGTAATTGATCAGCCTGACCTTTTTCGGCGTCACTTCGTACTCAATGCCTCTCCAAACAACATATTTCATCGTTGTTGCG
Source organism: Pirellulaceae bacterium (assembly GCA_041399045.1). Classification (GTDB taxonomy): domain Bacteria; phylum Planctomycetota; class Planctomycetia; order Pirellulales; family Pirellulaceae; genus BJ22. The sequence continues at coordinate 199,604 of JAWKTO010000010.1, forward strand.
CGAAGCGTCGATAGAAAATGAGTGATTTGCGTTGCAGGAACGGCGATCAGCCATCGCATCCAGAATTTGGCGATCGACGATGGTGAACGAATCGCTGTTCGGCTCGATAGGATGTTGATGTTTTCCCGGGCAATCAAGACGATCAACAAGTAATTTGTTAGCTCGCACAGAGCGATAATGGAAAAAAGCCCCACAGCTTGTAGCCAATTTTCTAATGCCAAATCGATACCCATCAACACCAGGCTGGTGAGAAACGTCAAACCAACCAGCAGGCCGTGTCCAAAAACAAACGGCCACTTTGCATTGTGAAGTCTGACGGTAAGGAGCTGGCGAGCGATCCAGAAATGGAGGTTCTTCCAGGCAATGGTCTCGCGATTGTAAACAACAACATTTCGCGGGCGGACAACGGACAGGCCATTGTTTTTAAGCAAGTCAACGAGGACGGTGTCTTCGCAAAACGTTGTTTTCCAGACTTCCAATAGGTTCAATTGCTTAACCAAGTCGCGTCGAAACGCCAGTGAACCACCCCATGCAATATGATAAAGGTTCATCTGAACTATCGCGGCAGCGTTCCAAACAGCCCTCGCGATACTTGCCATGTTGCTGTCGGGTTCAAACCAGCGATCACCCGTAACGACTCCCACCGATTGATCTTGAAGTGGCGCGATAATTTCCGAAAGCCAATCAGGTGCAACAATCGAATCGGCATCAACGAGCGCGATTGCCTCAACGTCAGCTGGCAATTGAGTGATGGCCGTTCTCAACGCTTCGCATTTCATTCCACAGGTGCCGCTGACGTTCTCTACGAAGTGTACATGGATTGGCAGTTTCGAAGACGTCTGCAGCTCTTGTACAACTGGCAATGCCGGGTCGTCGGGCGAATCGAAAACGGTGTGAAGTTCAAAGTCCGGATAATCCAGCTTGAGAATCGCGTTCAGGCAGTGGGAAAGAGTGGGGTCTTTACCGCGAAGGCACAAAATGACCGCCGCCTTGGGATGATACGATTTTGGATATGGGGCAAGACGTCGCCGATGATTCAAATAAAGCGCAACGTAAACCGCCTGTCCTGCGATCAGCAGCACAAACAACGACGCTACAACGATATTCAACGGCAAAAGCAACTTCGTTTCTCGAATGCTCGGTGAGCGCAGGAAGACCTACGACTCCAAATAGATGTCAACACAAGAACATACGAGCCGGATTGAGGATTTCGTCACGAACCATAGTTCTTTCATTGTCAGACGACATTTGGAATCTGTACAACCTGCACAATCGATACACATTATCTCAATTGGAAAACGTTACGAAGACTGGATTCACTACCCCGCTTCGGCGGCCAGTTTCGGTGGGCCATGAGGCGTTTGTTGTAGAAGGAGATGGTTTCCTTGCGACGCAGCATGCCAAGTAATTTCCCGGGGTCGTCGACGTCAACCACGGGGAGCTCATCAATGTTCTTGGCTGTGAAACGAGTCAGCGCCGTGTTTAAGTCATCATCCGGCGTAACGGCAATGACGTCCTGAGTCATGATGTCGTTTGCGACTGCCAGATGCCAGATCGACTCGTCATACAAATACGTTCGCACATCTTGTGTTGAAAAGATGCCGACGATTTTTCGTTCATCGTCAACCACTGGGAAATAGTGTTGGTGCGTTTCAGCCAAGATATGAACAATTTCATCAAGGTGCATGGATTCGGGAATCAACCGGACTCGATCCGTCAACGGACGATAAACCTCACGGACTTTAATACCTTCCAACATGTCAATCAGGAAGTCACCTCGATGCGCGGGTGAATCAAGGCGACTTGGTACCTGCTTGGTATAGAGTCGCCACGGACGACAAAGCAGATACGTGAGCGTGCAACACAACATCGTCGGCATCAGCAGCGAATAGTTACCAGTCATTTCAGAAACCATGATGATCGTTGAAATGGGAGCGTTCGCAGCTCCGGCGAAGAATCCCGCCATCCCGACGATCACGAATGCCTGGGGGTGTTGGACCACGTTGGGAAAAAGCTTGTGAACGATCTGTCCAAACGCCGCACCAGTACAACCTCCAATCACCATCGATGGTCCGAACACACCGCCCGATCCTCCAGAGCTGATTGTGAGCGAAGTTGTCAATATTTTGGCCAATGCCACACAAAGCAAAAGCGTTACGCTGGGGCTCAAATCGGGTGACAAAGAATCTTGCAGAATCCCGTAACCGGTACTTAATACCGAAAGCGCGGCGTTGTTCTTGTTGAAAAAATACCAAAGGCCAACGCCGATAGTCGCGGCCATCCCGGCCCCCAGCGCCGGAGCAAAATGCCGTGGGATCGGCAGCTTTTTGAATAGCGAATGCACGCCATAAAATGTCTTGATATAAACAATCGCAACCGCGACCAGGAAAAACGCGAGAAGCCCATACAACAGGAACTCCAGCGGAGATTCGATTGGGAAGTTGAGGCCTGTTCCGAAAAGCGGGGCAAATCGAATATTGGCTGGCAAGCTCAACGTGTAAACCGTATATCCGATGATCGACGACATCGCCGCAGGAACAATCACATCCGATTCAAATTCAGGATCGCTATACAAAATCTCGGCAGCAAACAATGCTCCCGCAAGTGGCGCACGAAAAATCGCTCCAACTCCGGCGCCCATGCCCGCGGCCAACAGGATTCGACGATCCCGCACAGAAAGATCGAGAAGTTGTCCAAGGTACGAGCCAAAGCCTGCACCTATTTGAGCGATGGGGCCTTCGCGACCGCCCGATCCTCCAGTTCCAATCGTGATTGCTGAAGTGATCGTCTTGATCAGCGGCACTCGGATTCGAATCTCGCCTCGCTTGTTGTGAAACGAATCGATCGCCGCGTCGGTGCCATGTCCTTCCGCCTCGGGGGCAAGCCAAAAAACTAGTATCCCCGAAACCAATCCACCGCAGATTGCAACGACGATTAGCAGTCCAGGACTGAATCCACTTGTTTGATGCGGAAAAAATGAATGTTCGCCTACCGGTTCTCGTGGCAAATAGCCCGCGACATTTCCCAGCGAGTATCGCATCGCCAACTGAGTGAGGAATTGAAAGACGATCGCCCCCAGCCCAGCAATTGTCCCCACGAGGACACTCAGCGTCATCCATTTGCCTTGCGTCTGCCAGTCCAACGAGAATATTCGTTTGAATGAATCAGACAGCCATTGCATGGTGTATTGACGAGCTTTCGTTTCTGTAGGTCGTTGTTAAAGGTTGCCTGAAAACCGGCGAATGTCAAATTTACCAAACCGTGCCAGCTTGCTCCATGCCGACCAGACAATTTATCGCAGTGCTGGATCATCAGATAAGTTCTGAATAATTCCCGTCAGAAGAAAATTTTTTTGGGCTCCAACTCGTCCTATTGGCGAGCTTCAATTCTTCAACCATGAACTCGGAGAAACGATATGCCTCGAAACCACTGGCTTCTTGCGGCAACAATCTTGCTTATTCTCGGGTTGTCTCCATCCACGACCCTTCTCGGGCAGAACGGACAGCCGAATCGACTCCAGCGCCAGCAGCAGATGAAGCAGCGAATGGAACGACGCCAAAAGTTGCTTGAGGAACGACAAAAACAATTGGCCAAAGATGATGAAAAACGCCAGGTGTTGGCAATTGGGGATGAAGCTCCTGATTTTACGTTGAAGTCACCCGATGGAACGAAAGAAACACAACTGTCGACTTTGTACCCCGAAAAACCCGTCGTGTTGATTTTTGGCAGCTACACGTGACCGCCCTTTTTGAGTCAGGTTGACTCAATGGAAACCATGTATCAAACCTACAAAGACTTGGTCGAATTTCGGCTCATTTATATCCAGGAAGCCCATGCTGCCGATGGACGCCGCCCCGTTGACTACGCCGAGGAAAAAAACATCCTGGAACACAAATCATATGACGATCGTTGCGTGACGGCCGACATGCTGTACGACGAAAAACGACTTACCATTCCCTGTTTGATCGATGACATGGAAAACACAGTCAACGAAGCGTACCAGGCGCACCCCGATCGCATCTTTCTGGTTCGAACTGATGGCAAACTCGCCGTCGCTGCAGCCAAAGGTCCCTTTGGCTTCAAGCCTGCACTGGACGAAGTGGAAGACTGGCTGAGCGAATACAAAACCGATGGAAA
>JAWKTO010000011.1:0-202410 GCA_041399045.1 Pirellulaceae bacterium
CTTCCCCCCAAGGCTCGTCAACAATTCGGTCGTAGAACTCACGAAAATCTGTCGTGGCCGCCATGAAGTGATTCAGGCCATGTTCAGCGGATAGCGCCGCTTGCAACCGCAGGGATGCGTGTTCAAAAACCTGATGCTCGGGTACATCGTTGTCCAGTCCCCAGTCCACAGTCGTTCGCCATTCCGGACCGCATACAAGGGCATGGCACATCTCGTGGAAAATCATTTGGGCCAGGCAATCGTCCCCGTCCAATGTCTCAGGGCTTCCCAAAACAAGTGTTCCGTTGCCGTTCCAATGAGCAAAGACTTCGCTGCTGCGTTCGATTGCGATCCCCAACTGTCGAGCCGCCTCGATCCAAATCAGTTCCACAGGATCCCGATACGTCTTTTCAACAACTCGCATGCAGCAACCAAAACGATAAACAATTATGAATTCAAATAGTGGACCATCGCCTGGTGAAAATTTCAATCGCGTTTGTCGCAATGTGGCATGCTATAGTTGAACGGCACGTCGCCAGCCGCCGGTCGGACCGCATCAATTCCGGCAAATGCATTGTGGCCTAGAAACATTGCCAGTCATTCATGAGCGGTACGGCGCTAGCCGCCGGTATTCAGACACATCGAACCGGCGGCTAGCGCCGTGCCGCTCACTTAGAAAGAGGCCGAAGGGGGCGGGAGCCTTTTTTTGTGTCGGAAAACATTGTACGCGATTTGAGCCGTGAAGTTTGAACGAGAGTTACCGAAGGCTATGCAAAAAAAGACTCCCGACCCACTCCCGACCCCTTTTATCAAAGCGAAAGGTAAGTGATGCAGTTTGAGTCGGCGCTCGTCGATGGTGTCTGGAAACAACACGTTGAATTTGTTTTTGAGAATGGACGCATCAAAGCGATTCGTGCCGATGCCGATCCGCAACGAAGTCTCAAGCAAGTGGCCCTTCCAGGAATGGTCAACTGCCATAGCCACGCATTTCAAAGGGCTTTCGCAGGGTTGAGTGAGTTTCGCACCGCCGCCCAAGACAGCTTTTGGACGTGGCGTACACTGATGTACGAGTTCCTGCTGAAGCTAGGCCCCGAAGACGTTTACCGAATCGCGCGACAGCTTTACACGGAGATGCTGGTTGCTGGCTATACATCCGTTGGTGAGTTTCATTACGTTCACAACGATGTCGATGGCGAGTCCTACGCCAACCCATTTGAGTTGACCGATGCCATCGTTCGCGCAGCCGAGGAAACGGGCATTCGCCTTTGTCTGCTGCCAGTTTTGTACCAGCGTGGCGGGTTTCAGAATCAAGAACTGGTTGGCGGGCAGAAACGATTTTTTCTCAGTTGCGATCGTTTTGTTGAACTGGCCAAGTACTGTCAAAATCTCGCATCTGGTTCGGAGCAAATCGTCGCTGGAATGGCGATTCATTCGTTGCGTGCAGTTGATCCTCGTTTGGCCAACGAAGTCCTGGCTGAGTTGTCTGGCGATCATGAAACGTTTCCGATCCATATTCACGTTGCCGAACAGATTCCTGAGGTCGAAGCGTGTCTTGCGGCACACAACCGGCGATCGGTGGAGTATCTGTTTGATCAATTCGAGGTCAACGAGAGCTGGTGTCTGATACATTCCACGCATTTGAATGACAATGAACTGCAGCGAATTGCCAAATCACAAGCTGTGGTAGGACTTTGCCCAACGACGGAGGCGAACCTCGGTGACGGCATCTTTCGCTCGTCAGAGTTTCTGAAGGCAGGTGGGCGATTTGCGATTGGCAGCGACAGTCATGTTTCCGTGGACCTGCGCGAGGAGCTGCGACTCATGGAATATGGTCAGCGATTATTGAGCCGGCAACGCGCGGTGTTGGGAAGTGAATCTCAATCGGTTGGACGAACGCTGTATTCTGGTGCCGCCAGCGGAGGCGCTTCAGCGTTGGGATTGGGTCGCGGGCGCATCGCGGTCGGTGAACTTGCTGATTTCACGGTGGTTGATCCCAAGGCGCCCGCGATCGATAACGCAATGGAAGATCGGCTGCTCGATCGACTCGTTTTCTGCAACGTTGGTAACCCGATCGCCGGAGTCGTCGTTGGCGGGAAGTATATTGAGTCGCCAAAATAAAAGTTGCCGTACCGAAAAGGGAAATCGCTGAGTTGTGAAGTCTGTGAAGCCCGGCAACCGAAACGTATTGTCAATCCAATTTTCTTTGAAACGTCCATGCAACTGCCTGTCAATGAAATCCTTCCGCAATTGCTGGATCATTTGCGCAGCGAATCGAACCTTGTGCTGAAGGCTCCGCCCGGTGCGGGAAAGACCACACTGGTTCCGCTTGCGATCATGCGCGAATTTGAGGAAGCGGGCCGTGTATTTCTTACCCAGCCACGACGGTTGGCGGCGCGAAGTTGTGCGGCGCGGATCGCCGAGCTGCATGGGTCTGCCGTGGGCGAATCGATCGGATACCAGGTTCGATTGGAGCGGCGCTGGAGAGCAAGTACGCGATTGGTGGCGATGACCACTGGCGTTTTGCTACGGCGTTTGATCAACGATCCGTTTCTGGAAGGGACCGGTACGGTTGTTCTGGATGAATTCCACGAACGGACCTTGGAGCTGGATCTCGTGTTGGGCCTGCTACTTCGGCTTCAGCAAACGGTTCGGCCAGAGTTGCGAATCGTTGTCATGAGTGCGACGATCGATTGCGGACCTGTGGCCGAATTTTTGGGAAACGATGGACGGCCCGCGACGACAATGGAAAGTCCAGGCCGTGTCTTTGATGTGCTGGTTCGATACCACAAACCAGCATTGCGTCAGCCGATTGAAGAAACCGTTGCCGCCGTTTTGCCGTTGGCACTCAGCGCAACGCCAGGGCATCTGTTGGTGTTCCTGCCGGGGGTCGGCGAAATCATGCGCACGGAACGAGCCATTGCAACCATCGCCACGAAGAATGCTTGCGATGTCATGCCCTTGTTTGGCGAAATGCCCCCCGACGAGCAAGATCGCGTTTTGCAACCTGCGCCGAAACGCAAAATCGTGCTGGCAACCAACGTTGCGGAAACCTCGTTGACGATTGATGGTGTAACGGGTGTGATCGACAGTGGGCTTGTGCGAACGATGCGTTTTGACTCTCACGTTGGCCTTTCGAAACTGGAACTTGAGTCCAACAGTCGAGCGTCGGCCGATCAACGGTCGGGAAGGGCAGGGCGGCAGTCACCCGGAGTCGCGTTTCGACTTTGGCCAGAAAACACGCATCGCAGTCGTCCGGAATTTGATACGCCGGAAATTCATCGCGGTGATCTTGCCGGCGCCTTGTTGCAACTGATTGGGATGGGAGAGAACGACTTTGAAGCGTTTCCATGGTTGACGCCACCGCGCCCTGCGGCCCTATCGAACGCGATCCAGACGTTGTTGGCGTTGGAAGCCATTGAGGAATTGCCACGCGGTTATGCGCTGACCCGTTTGGGACAACAAATGCTGAAGTTGCCGCTTACACCGCGATTGGCACGGCTGTTGCTCGCAAGCGTCGAACAGGGAATTGCCCAACAAGGAGCACTTGCTGCGGCACTCTTGAGCGAGCGAGATCCGTTTCGCGTATCGCGCGGCGCGATCGGAAGCGGTAGGTTTCGTCCGAACGACCGAGCGGTGGTGCGAAGTCAATCGGATCTGGTGGACCGGGTCGAACGCCTTGAGCGGTTCTTGAGCGGAGCCGACGATCCCACGATTAATGTAGGCGCCGTCAAACAGGTTGTTCGCGTCGCCAACGATATTCTGCGTTCAGTGCAATCGCGCGATGAAGATGACGCCGGGGCAGAGGAGTCAAGCAACGAGTCGAACTGGATTTCAAGGGAACAAGATACTCGTCTGCGTTACGCGATCTGGCCGGCATATGCAGATCGACTTGCCCGACGGCGAGCGCCGGGGAGTGATCGCGGTCTGATGGTTGGAAATATCGGTGTTCGTTTGGGACGCGATTCCAATGTTTCGGACGCGGAGTATTTTGTTTGTGTCGATATCGAACAGCGCGATCGTGATGCGGAAGTGCGAGTTGCTTCGAGCGTTGATGCTGATTGGATTGAGCAACATGAACTGCGCGAAGCCGACGAGTACTTCTTCCATCCCACACAAAAAACGGTGCAAGCCCGTCGGCGTCGATACTGGATGGATTTGATGCTCGATGAGATGCCGATTGCAGCCAGTGATTCAGTGCAAGTCGAAACGATTCTGTTCGAGCAAGTGTTGGCGTCATGGAATCAGGTCTTTCCCAAGGACGATGTGGCTGTGGGGACGTTCATTCGGCGGATTGAGTGCTCGCAATTCGTGCCCCGATGTCGGGCTTCCGGAGGTCGGAGAAGCCGAATTACACGCGATTGCCAAACAACTTGTGCATGGACGACGAAGTTTGATGAGGTTCGGTCGGCTCCTTGGGCCGATTACCTGACCGAAGTGTTAACGTACGAACAGCAACAGCAGTTGTCGCGTCTGGTTCCATTGCAATGGGTTGCACCGAGCGGTCGAGGAGTTGATCTACAATACGAAGTTGGAAAGTCCCCAAGGTTTCCATTCGGTTGCAGGAGCTGTTTGGCTTAGCCGAAACGCCGCGAATCGCTGGAGGACGTGCCGTTGCTGCTGGAGTTGTTGGGGCCGAATTATCGCCCCCAGCAATTGACGGAGGACCTGGCCAGTTTCTGGGTGAACACCTATCCCGTGGTTCGCAAGGAGTTGAAGCGTCGTTATCCCAAGCATCAATGGCCCGAAGATCCACTCACGGCAGAGCCGACGCGGTCGGGTTTGAAGCGTGACGAAAAACAGTGAGTTTCCGGTGCGGTTCGTCAGACGCGTGTGAACACACTTGCTGCGCAGGTATGAACACACTTGCTGGCGCCGCGGGCTTGTAATAAGGGGTTTTCGACAACTCTGAAAAATTTGTTAGAATGCCCGGTTGGCCATCGCCAAGGTCAACCTGTTGCCGCGCGAACCTGTGTTTGTCGTACCGCCTTTGGGCGGGCATCGGTAACAGACTATTGAGCGGTTTGGATTATGGGCCGGATGGTTTTGGCACGGACCGGCGGCTAGCGCTTGGCACAGACCGGCGGCTAGCGCCTTGCCGCTCACGAAGCTGCCGCTCACGAAGCTGCCGCCCGTGATGTTACCAATCAAATTGCTGCCAATCAGGTGTTGCCGCTCAAAATGCGGGACCGTTGACGCTGAACGCTTGAATTTGCAGCCGATGGCTTGCCGCTACGTTTAAGAGAAAGAAGAGAAAATGAGTGAGTCGACTGTATCCGGAATTGTACATGTGATTGAAGAGACCAAGACGTTTGGAGCGAAAGGGTTTCGAAAACGCCTCGTGGTCTTGGAGCAGGACAATGGCCGATTCGTCAATTACATTCCACTGGAGTTCATTCAGGATGCTTGCGATTCGGTCGATGGCCTCAAGGTCGGTGATGAGATTGATGTTGCCTATCGGTTGAGTGGCCGAAAATGGCAAAAGGATCCTCGCAGCGAAGTGAAATTTTTCTTGAGCGCCGAAGCAATGCGATTCACGAAGAAGGGCGGGGGCAAAGCCTCACCACCCGCCACGGATCCCAACGCTGCCTTTGCCGAAGCCGCCGAATACGACGATGACGACGCGCCGTTCTAGGAACGTTTTTTTGCAATCGATTGGTAACACGTAAGAACAGAGAACGCGGTGAAAGTTTGCATCACTCTTGTTCGACCACAATCGGACTTGTCCCGATGGTACAGGGGTTTGACTTCTATGCGGATTCACCGCGCGCTATGCTTGCGGCCTTGGCCATGGCTTGGAGTTTCTGTGCGGCAATCGATTCTTCGTTGACACAGCGGTTGGCGAAACAACCAAAGCCGCAGTCGGGATTCAAAAAGATTTTTTCCGCAGGCCAAAATTGAAGTGCCTCGCGGATACGTTGAGCGATGACTTCCGCGTCTTCGGCAATATCCGTTCGAGGGTTAACGCACCCTAAACCAATTTCGCGATTACGCATGGCTCGTCCAATCACGCTCAAATCCCCGGCCCGAGGCGTCGCGTATTCCAGCACCAATTGATCGACGTTCATGTTCTCAAAACAAGGCACGAGGGGCTGATAATCACCCGTGATCAAGACATCCTCGCGCTTCGACCAGTTGCCTCGACAGACGTGAACACCGGTACGAACTCGCCCCTCAAATCCGGCAACCACGCGGTTCATCAACTCGGCGGCGTAGTTCAGTTCCTCACCCGCATCACGGCGGGTAGCCAGCGTCGCTCACATGAACGTTCGTCTTCGGTTGTCGCTGCTATGAACCACCTCCGTCAAAACCGGTTCGTCGAATTGTACGAACTCTGCCCCGACATCAATCAAGTCACTGAGTTCCTCGCGCAGCAGGTTGACCACATCATCGGCCATCACGGGCTTGTCGCCATACGCCTCCTGAGAATAGGCGGTAACCCACATCGCACGCGTCAGCAGATAGGGGCCCGGCAAAGTGATTTTGACAGGGCGATCGGTGAGGCTGCGCAGGAACAGCAGGTCGTTTACGGCGAGCGGTTCACGACGCCGGATGCGACCGACGCAGGTCGGATTGCGAATGGCAAAGGCTGGTGCGTCCAATGTTTGCAGCATTTCTTCAAACGCCGCTTTGTCCTCGACCGTGTCCAGCATTTCTGAAAGGGACATCAGGCGAGTGCCGTCAACTTTGTCGGTAATGAACGAATAGAATTTGTCGCGGCGCAACTCGCCATCAACGACAATGTCAACATCGGCATCGAGTTGAAACTGAACACAACGGCGAATTTCTTCGTCGGCGAAGCGGTTGAAGTCGGCATCGCTCAAACGTCCCAGGCGTTTTTCGCGCAGTGCCGAAAGCAACTGAGTGGACCGAGGCCAAGAGCCTACCTGAGTTACGGGAAATAGCCTCAAACTAATCAATCCTCTACATGACTACCAGCCGCAAATCGACCACACAGCTTTTGACAAGGGTTTGATAGATGCTCCCTTGTTCAAGCGACTGCTTCCAGGCAGCGAGCAATGGCTCCTGACTACTGGATGACGATACATAGCCCACCAGTTTAATCGATTGAATCGCAGGGTCTCCCTTTTCGGCCCCAATGGCACTCAATACGTTTTTGAGTTCCACCTGAGCCGAACATTCAAAGTCGTCGACTTCGATTCCATTACTTGAGCATTGAACGGAAAAATGATGGGCAACTTCGGAAATCAGCGCACCCAACAGATGCTCGAGCGCGCAGGCGTTCGAATCGGTCCGGTGAAAGCTGAGAGCACTTCCAACAACCCAGTGATGATTCCTGGCGTAAACGGTGGTTTTCTCATCCGTGTTGCGCCGTCCTCGCGCATTCCAGTGAAACGACTTCGCCGTTGCCTGATCGGCGGCCAGTGTCTCGGCTTCGTTTGCATTTTCGTTTCCGCGTCGGACAAAGTGACGCCATTTTCCGGGTGTCACTTCAACGCTGTCCAAGTGCTCATGGCCAACCATACGGCACCACGGAGGAAGCTCCGCAGTAACGGTGGGTTCCTCACTGCGGATTTCCAGAACCCCGCCGACGGGTACCTGCAACATGTTTTGGCGAATCAAAAGGATGAGACCAGAGCCACAGTCCTGCGCGCCACCATCAAATACGTGATCAGCCTGAAATGATGAGTTCATTGTCGGTCGAATCAACCGGTATCCTTTGGAACAAATTAATAGCTGACGTTTGGTGAGCCATTGCTGAGCCATTCCACGAGGACCGCACCGCCCGCAATTTCAACGCCATCAAACAATTGTTCCTGTTCGATCCCGCGTTTTTTGCAACAGGGAGCGCACGCAACAATGCGACCGCCTGCAGCCAGGAAGTTACCGATCAACTCGCTTAGCGGCTTGAACGGTCCACCTTCCGCAACCTTGGCGGCCTCGTCAGGCACTGCGGCCCAAACGCCATCGGTGCTGAGGAACACCATCGTGTTTTTGCCTGAACCCAATGCCGCAGTCGCCACCACAAATCCAACCGTAGCTTTATCGCCGTTTTCGCGGCATGAATTGATCGTGACACAAAATGAATCGCTCATTTATGATTCCTTGTCCTGTTTCTGAATGAAATAAATGGGATGGTCGTCCGACAGTAAACGGTTTCCGGTCAAACGACACCAGGCCGGAATCTCCAACGGCGCTCCCGGATCCAGTGCCCGCACTTTGACAATGGCCGAATGCGGTTGAGACCTGATGTGCAGCAACAAGTCCAACAGCAATTCGCCACAGCCCGTTTCCCCGCCATCAAAAAATGTATCGAACCTATCTGGCATGGCTACGGCTCAATATGTTTCAGCGACTCGGCCAGGGCAGAGAAACCGCTCGTTCGCCCAGCCTCCCATTTTTTCAATCCCTCCAAGTCCATCATTTCCTGATGTTTGGGATTGTTGTAGTCCATCATATGCAACACCCGGAGCCATTGGGCCTCACGATTCGAATCAAACGATTCCTTGACGGTAAACACGCAATGATCGTAACGATCCGTGGTTGCCAGAACTTCGAATTGATTAGGGTCAATCGTGCCATCGTTAGTCCAAGTTCGCAAGTTCAAGTCGATGAGTGCCGACGCATCAGCATCACCGTTTTTGAGGCAAACGAACGCCGCTTTTTCTCCACCGATATGATCGCCATGCAATCCGACAAGCAAATCAAAACGTCTTGGCGTGTAGTCAACGTCAGGTTTTAAGCCATGTCGAAAAAGCAGACCCTGGGGAATCAAACGAGCTTGCGGTGAGTCCTTGGCTCCGAACGCAACTGTTTTTCCTTTCAAGTCATCGAGACTTTTGATTCCCGATGCGCGATTGACAATGATGTGCGAGACACGATCTCGATCCGTGTCGCGCATCGCAATGGCACGGCAACCGTTGTTGCTCAGTTGCTGGGCATCCAGCCACGCAAGCGGCGAGTTCCAAGCGATCTCAATGTCATCATTGATCAACGCCTGGTTTTGCAAGTCGTAGTCTTTGTAAAGTTTGACGTCCATGGGGACGCCATTTTCTTCAAAGAACTCCTTGATGATGTTCCAGATCACGGAAACTTTCGGATCGTATAAGACGGCACCGACGACAACGGGTTGCATTTGCGGCTCCTGATAAATGGTGTCGGGTATTTTCAAAAAAAATTAATTGTCGAACAGCGGCATTCCCACGAGGAGCCGTCCCTGGAACTCGCGCAAGTGATCGGTCGTGGGAGCCATAACGATAGCAGCTCGGGAATCTCGAAAGATGCGTTCGAGGCCAAGGTGTTTACTAAAGGCTGCACCGCCACAGGTTCGCATCGCCAAATCACAGACGTTTACTGCTGTTTCACCACTACTGGCCTTGATTCCCAGAACATGAATCATGGTGTCTTCGGTGCCTGTTTCCATTTTGTCGATGGTGGCCGCCAGGTAGGCGCGAGCTCGGTCCACTTCCAATCGCATTTGCGACAGGTTGCTGCGAATGTTGGGGAGGTCCATCAGTCGGGTTCCGGTGTGCTGGAATGCGGTTGCCGTGACATGTTTTTGAGCGGCTTGATAGGCGGCTTCGGCAATTCCGCAGCCAATCGCCGCTTGGCACAGTAGGAAAACGGGTAGCGCCGAACCGAGCATGATATCGGCCCCCTTGCCCTCAGCCGCCAATCAATCGTTCGTCAATGTTTAGAGGCACGGAGTCGTAAGTCATCGGGTTGCTCTGGTTACCGCGCATACCGAGACTGTTCCAGCCACCCGAGATCGTGACACCCGGGTCGCCTTTCGCAACCAGGAAGACGCTGGCTCCGCTGCCATCGAGGGAGCGAAGCTCGAAACAATTCCATCGGCGTAACCAGCGCTGGTGACCCAGGATTTTTCTGCGCTTAGGTTGCATTGGTTGTCACCACTTGCGACTACTTGGGAAACGGGTGCCCAGAATTGGCTGCGACTTCCTTTCTCAGAAAATGCCAACGTGCTAAGGTGTTCGCCGCGTGCGCAACTTCGCAGCGTTTCACTAAATTTGTTCGAATCCGCGAGATAACAATTGACGCCGCTGTTGTGCATCATGTAGACCATCGCTGTTGATGGGCAGGATTGAGCCAACTCATCAACGACTGCGGCAAGGGTACGGATACCTTGTCCCATCCCACCGAATTCCTGGGGAACCAGCAAGCCTCCAAATCCGGCTTTTGCCAATGCTTCGATGCTTTCGATTGGAAATCGCGCCTTCTCATCGACGTCCTGCGCATGTTTGGCAACAATCGTCTTGCTGAGTTCGCGTGCTTGATTCACAACGGGGTGTTGTTGGTCGTTCAATCGGTACATATCGTTTCGTTTCCGTTTCGTTAATAAATGTGTTCAAGTTGCAAGTCGACGGTTGTGCTTCTCCGCATAGTGCGAACGAGAGGCGCGCGATGTACGGCTTCGTTCCAAATCGCCTCGAGTTTATTTGCGTCTTCGGGGGAAGAAATAAACACTTTGATCGAAAAGTTCTCGTAGGCAGGTTCGCCTTCGACGCCGATTACGCCCAGGAAGCGAAGTGTATCGTTCAGCACGCAACTGGCCGTACCTTCGATCTGATCGATGTCCAGGCGTTTTTCTGCCGCAAGCTTCTGGAAAATATGAATGATCTCGCCGACAAGAATGCCAAGTAATCGTTCGGCGCCGGTGGTTGAGGGCTCCTGGGGATCGAAACTCCAAGGCTGCTCAACGGTAAATTGACTGGACCGCGCAAACACCTGAACCGGTGCCGGGAGGGCTTTCGATTTGGCTCGAACGCTGACCAGCGCTCTGGAAAGCGAGTCAGCCATGGGTGCCAAATTTAAAATAATAATGGAATTGTGATTGCATCTCGTTGTTTTGGCATTCTGGCATTCAATTGTCAAGTTTGGATTCGAAAGCCGATCCAGACTGGAGTTTGGTGCCGCGCGAGGCGCTATAAAAATCGTCGTGGCGGCATGATCAAATTGGCAGCCAGCAATCCGGAGACGATTGAGGCAGCGACCATCGTCGTGATAAACGCTGATTCCATCCCTTCAATACCTTGGTTTTCCAGGAAGGCAGTGAGACTCCGATAGCCCAAACTGCCAGGCACCAACATTAGTGTGGCCGGCATTTGCGGAATTAACGCTGGACGATCTACGAATCGAGCAAAGGCGTTTGCAAGAAAGCCAATCACAAACGCACCGGAAAATGCCCCAAATTCAACGCCTTTCAACGGACCGAGAAATGTCGCAACGGCAAGTCCCGCCCAGGCAACCACGGAAATGACCAGCCAGTCGTTCATTCTCGCCTGGAAAACGACTGCCAATGCGATAGGCGAGATAATTGCGGCCAGCATATACGCCCATTCGGAGATTCCAGGGGACGAACTGGATGGCAGGTGCCACTCTCCACATAGTCGCCATGCCAATGCGACACCACAAACCAACATCAAGAAAGCAACCATCGCGCCGGCCAGCCTGGCGACGCCACTACTTAAATGACGATTTGAAATCTCGGAGAACGCAAGTGTAAAGCTGAATCCGGGAACCAGAATGATCAATGACCCAAGTGTCGCGATACGATCATGAAAATCAACAATCCAGTTGCTGACTAGTACTGCAAACATCGCGGTCAAAAAGCTTGCCGTAATTTCCAAGGCGAATTCGTTAGGGGCGATTCGCTTCAGAAGTTTTTCCCACAAAAATATTAGGCCGCCAGCAATTGAAGCGAATAGGGATTCTCGCCACCCCCCGCCCAAGAAAACGGCAGCACAGGCGCAGGCGATGCTACAAGAAAAAAGTTGAATCGCCGTATTAAATCTCTCGGGCGCTCCGTCGATTTCGATCAAACGCGCGTGGTTTGCTTGATGCTTGCACGGCCATGTTCCCAATCCTCTAGAGCCATGTCAAATTCGACAAGTTTACCCAGATCAACGCCGCTTGGAGAGATTCGGCGCAATTCCGTTCGATGGTTACTCTTGGGAAAGGATACTAAAAGCGCCGTTGGCGTATAAAGAAAATCGGCTTCAATTCCCATCGAATGAGAGATTCGTTTCATGACTCTCTCCAGTCGATGAGATGGCGTTCCGTAACGATGCAGCATCAAGGCAGCTTGCAAAAGGAGGTCTTGGCCTTCGGTCAGGTCCTGGTCCACAGAATCGGATTTATGTTTCGGCGATAGAGGTTCTTGCATTAATGAAAACGGTTGAAAATCGTTACAATGATCAATGACTAATTTTGCTGTAGGGGTTGCGAAGCTTGATCATACACGTCGACATGGACGCGTTCTATGCGTCGATCGAAATTCGCGACAACCCGTCGCTTGCGGGTAAGCCCGTGGTTGTCGGTGGATCGCCATCCGGGCGCGGAGTCATATCGGCGGCCAGCTACGAAGCAAGGAAGTACGGCATTCACAGCGCGATGTCGGCGGCTCAAGCGTTGCGACTTTGTCCGCGCCTTGTATTCGTTCGGGGACGAATGGGGCACTACGTCGAGGTCTCACGGCAGATTCGTCAGATCTTCAATGACTTCACCACGCTGGTCGAACCGATCGCGTTGGACGAAGCCTTTCTCGATGTCGGCGGCAGCGAAAAATTGTTTGGAGACGCGATATCGATTGCTGTTCAAATAAAGGAACGAATCAAACGAGAGATGTCGTTGACCGCTTCGGCAGGCGTGGCGCCGAACAAGTATCTGGCAAAACTGGCCAGTGACTTGCGCAAGCCCGACGGCTTGGTCGTCGTGCCAGGTGACGCCGTTCAGGAGTTTCTCGATCCATTGGAGGTTTCGCGAGTCTGGGGTGTTGGGAAACAGACCCAAAAGGTCCTGGAGCGAATGTCGATTCGGACGATTGGCCAACTGCGTCAATGGCCGATTGAGAGTCTCAAGCAAACGTTTGGTATCAACGGCGAGCATTTTTGGCGTCTGGCGCGAGGACTCGATTCGCGATCTGTGGTGCCCGAACGCGATGCTAAATCCGTTTCCAATGAGACGACGTTTTACAATGACTTGGACGACCCTGAGATTTTGCGATCCTGGATTTGGGAGCTGGCTGACCAGGTCGGCTGGCGGTTACGCAAAAACCGGATCGCTGGGCGGACGTTGCAACTCAAGGTGCGGTATTCCAATTTCGAAACGATCACGCGTAGCCGCAGTTTTCGTGATCCGATTTGTTCGGGGCAGGAAATTGCGCAGAATGCGGAGGAGATTTTTGCATCGGAAGTTACCGGCATTGAACGAGGCATTCGGCTGGTGGGCGTGGGGATTGCCAAGTTGACGCATGGTGCCGATCAACAAATGACTTTGTTTGATCAGGAAGAAAGAGTAAAAATGAACGAAGTCGACAGGGCGACGGATGCAATCCGTGAGAAGTTCGGCCGTTCATCCGTCACTCGTGGAAGTGCCTTTGGGCGTCAACGCAACCACGAAGTGACTCGGCGCGACGTCAACACGGATCAGGAATTTGAGTGACGTGTCGATTGTTTTTGGCGTCGCCAACCAACGATGTGGCTCGCTTGTGAGCGGCACGGCGCTAGCCGCCGGTTCAGCATTTGTTGTTTTAAACGAAAAGACACTGACCGCCCGTTGAGCAGCAGTACTTGTGAGCGGCACGGCCATCAACATTGGTTTGACGCATTGCTTGTGAGCGGCACGGCGCTAGCCGCCGGTCCGACTTGCGTTGCAACCGAACGATACAACTTGTTAGAAAAAATACAAATACCCACTTGCTGGCGAAACGAACCTGTAGCAAACCAAAAAATCAGACCTTGAGTGCAAACTAACATGGAGTCGACGATTTGACGACAACCGACGAAAAAGCGTCAGCAGTTACATGGCTCGAACGAGTTTGGGCATCGCGTGCCACAACCATCGCCATCATTACCGTCGTTGCCATCATCGTTCATCTGGTGATGCGATTTGGCGAATCGGATTGGTACGAGCTGCGCCATTGGCCGTTGTGGGTGGCGTTGTTACTGGGCGGTGCGCCGCTTGTCCTGGAGTTGACCTACAAGTTGCTGCGCCGAGAATTTGGTTCCGACCTCCTGGCGGGCATCTCGATCGTTACATCCGTCTTCCTTGATGAGTACCTTGCCGGCACCTTGGTGGTGTTGATGTTGTCAGGCGGCGAAGCACTAGAGGCATATGCAGTCCGCAGTGCTTCGAGCGTCCTCAGAGCATTGAGTAAACGAATGCCCAACGTCGCACATCGAAAAAATGGCAGTGCGATTGAAGACGTGGCCCTTGATCAGATCCAAATCGGCGACGTGCTGACTGTCTTTCCGCATGAAACCTGTCCGGTGGACGGTGTCGTTGCTGAGGGGCATGGGGTGATGGACGAAAGTTACCTGACAGGCGAACCCTACATGCTCACCAAGTCACCGGGTTCCAATGTCCTGTCGGGGGCGATCAACGGCGAAACGGCACTGACCATTCGCGCGGAAAAACTGCCACGAGATTCGCGTTACGCCAAAATCATTCAGGTCATTCAGGCGTCTGAAGAAAAACGCCCCCAGATTCGTCGTTTGGCTGATCGCATGGGGGCCTGGTACACGCCATTGGCACTGCTGCTGGCAACCGTGGCGTGGATTGTTGCAGGGGACCCGATTCGTTTCCTTTCAGTGCTGGTAGTTGCCACACCGTGTCCGTTGTTGATTGCGATTCCAACGGCGATCATCGGTTCGATTTCGTTGGCTGCCAAACGTGCGATTATCATCCGTGACCCCAGTTCACTGGAAACGGCCGACACGTGTTCGACGATTATTTTCGACAAGACCGGAACCTTGACCTATGGGGAGCCCGAGTTGGTCTCGATTTCAGTTGCGAATGGACATGACCGCGCAGAGGTTCTGGCGTTGACCGCGAGTCTGGAGCAACTTTCGAAACATCCTCTTTCGACCGCGATTGTGGACGCATCGAAGAAGGACAAGCTGGCACTGTCAGAAGTGGACGAAATGAGTGAGCGGCCCGGTGAGGGGCTGACCGGAACGGTCAAAGGGCATCGCGTTCAAGTCACGAGTCGCAAGAAGTTGGTGGAAGTTTCGCCAGAGTTGGAGGCCACGTTGCCACCCCAAGCGGGAGGCCTCGAATGTGTGGTCCTGATCGATGGGACCTATGCGGCAACCTGTCAGTTTCGCGATGCACCTCGTTTTGACGGCAAGTCGTTTATTCGTCACCTTTCTCCCCGACATCAGTTCACCAAAACCATGTTGGTCTCCGGCGACCGGAAATCTGAAGTGGACTATCTGGCGGAGCAGGTCGGCATCACGGAAATCTATGCCAGTCAAAGTCCTGAGCAGAAGCTGGAGATCGTCAAACACGAAACGGAACTGGCGCGAACGATATTTGTTGGCGACGGGATCAACGACGCTCCGGCTTTACTGGCCGCGACGGTGGGAATTGCTTTTGGGCAGAACAGTGACGTGACCACGGAAGCGGCCGATGTCGTGATGCTCGATAGCACGCTTCAAAAGGTCGACGAATTTTTTCATATCAGCCGCAGGATGCGCCGGATTGCGCTTCAAAGTGCGGTCGGAGGCATGGCTCTCAGTTTGATCGGCATGTTAATCGCCATGTTTGGCTACTTGCCACCCGTGTGGGGCGCGATCGGGCAGGAAGCGATTGATGTCTTGGCCGTAGCCAACGCCTTGCGTGCCGCCTGGACGCCCAAGGTGTTGGCCGATTTTTAAGTTGGAATCAGCAGTGTGCGTTATGTTATCGATTTAGTTCAACGCAGCAGCAGCCGAGCAATTTCCATTACCGCTTGTCGTCGTGCTCGTCAAAATGGCATTAACACGTTTTCGATTGGGTGAGTTATCATTGGCAGGTGCGTTGGGTGTCGTTCCTTCGAACGTATCCCCTTCGTAGATTAGCGAATTATTCGTATCGTAAACCAGCACTTGTCCAGAATTCTTGATGCCGAAGCGAGCGAACTCGTGACCATCACGATCAAAAACGATCGAGGCGTCAGAGATTCCTCTAGCTCGTTCCACATTCGGTGAGGACTCAAGCTCTTGAGGATTCTCGCGACCTTGGAAGAAGACGATGGTTGAAGTAACGCGTTCGTTTTCAATAGATTCCTCAAAGTCATCCAGCGTCGTTGCCGTCGCGGGACAATGAGGATCAACAAACAGCAGCACGGTCTTCCAATCGGCTCTGCGCGACAGATTGGTGTCCAGAGGCCAGGCGGTTGGTGCCGCTTCGGCGACAGTCTTGCCACCTCGCATCATCAGGAAACCGACACCACCGAACAGCATCAACAGCAACCAGATTCCGACAAGCAACCAGATCTTGGTATTGCCCGATTTTGGTTTTGAAGGACTGCGCGTTGATGAATATTGTTTGCAGTATCCGTATCGTTGGTTTGTCACATAGGACGACATTGGTTGTTTCCTGACCCAAATGATCTGGCGAGTCTCGTATTGGCAAACTTTGTGGGCTACGAGAAAGATAGGACGCGGAATGCGCAACCCTGCATGGATTTCTTGCGCAATCGTTAGATTTTAAGAAGCAATGCAAAACAACTGTCAAATCAGGAGCAGGCAATACAGACGGTACGAACCGAACTCGGCGAGGAGTTTTTCGGTGAACCGAATCAAGCGGCAAGGTGTGATCAGCTGGTGGATGCGAGGCAAGGCAGGAGGGATGAACCAAATTGAGCGTTCATGCCCACGCAAAGCCGAGGGCATGGCAACCAGGAAAGGTATTCAGACGAAAATCTGAGCGTGTCCACGGCATGTGAATCTGAAAAACGCATCCGTTCTGCGTTACTCGCGAGTCATTTCTGACGCGTCCTGCACCGCGTGGTTGATGATGGACTCGTAATTTTCAATGAATTTCTTCTGGGGTTGCGAGATACCCGTAGATTCCAAGACATCGAAAAACGGTATGGTTTCTGGATCGAAACTGCTGGCGTCGTCTGATCGCTGCAGGCTGTTCGCGATTTGATCCCCAATTGCAACGATCGCAACAAGCCGTCGCGATTGTGTGGCAAGCTCGGGTTGATGGTGGTAGCGGATCACTTCGTAAATCGATTCGGGCAGTTGGTTGTTTTTGGCGAACCAGGCGCCGAGTTGAGCGTGGTCGATGCCCGCGACCTCCTGTTCATATGCCAGTGTTTCGATGGACTCGTTGAACTCGAGAGGATCGATTTTCGCAAAATCCTTGGGCAAACAGAACGCAAACAACGTTCGACCGAAGTCGTGCACGAGTCCTGCGGTGAATTCTTCTCCGAAAAAACCGGCATTAAACACGCGATTCAAATGCACACTGAGCATACCTGTCAGGAAGCTGTGACGCCAAAGCAATTCGCGAACCCACGATTCTTCGAGGGAAAGCTTTTTCATCAATCCGCTGACACTTGAGGAGAGGATCAGGTTCTTGCAGTGCCGGAAACCTAGTCGCACAACTGCCTGATGCAAACTTTGAACCGAGGTGCCGCCAGAGAAGACGACGCTATTTGCCATTCGTAGAATGTCTGTCGCCAGTTTGACATCTCGCTCAACAAGTCGTGAGAATTCTCCCATCGAACATTCGGGATCCTTGGACATCTTCAGTGCTTCCATGGCAATTGCCGGAAGAACGTTCAATTGAGCAAGGTTCTTCTCCACCGATTTTGCAAGCGTTGG
The DNA here is from genome assembly GCA_041399045.1 of Pirellulaceae bacterium. Lineage (GTDB taxonomy): Bacteria > Planctomycetota > Planctomycetia > Pirellulales > Pirellulaceae > BJ22. The sequence continues at coordinate 17,553 of JAWKTO010000011.1, forward strand.
TGGAAGAACGATTTCCTCGTTTTGCTGCGATTTGGTTGAAGTGGTCACGAACTTGGTCCATTCGTTGCTTGACTAGGATTCGATACGCACGAATGCGCAAATGAGGCGAAGTTACAGATCTATTTCGCCGGCGTCCGCTTTATCGTGTGCCTGTCGCAGGCCTTGCAGGATCCTTCGGAGAATTTTTGCTTTGTTTACTCTGCGGACTCTAAAGAATTGTTTATTCCGATTTTGCCGACTAGAGAATCGTGGAATTTATCAATCGTTCGTTCGGTGACGAGGGAATCGATTTTTGTTCGGCGTGCCTATTTTCCTTGAATTTGGTGTCGACCAACGGTAACTTGACCGTTCAGAGCAGGAATTAATTCAAACGTCGGGACAGCGTTTGCGAGTGATTCCGTGATTTTTCAACGAAGGTTTGGGACGGAGAGGGGTGCATGAGCAGGTCACGGCAAGGTTTTACGCTCATCGAGTTGTTAGTGGTGATTGCAATCATTGGCATACTTGTGGGATTTCTTTTACCGGCAGTTCAGATGGTTCGTGAGGCAGCAAGGCGAACTCAGTGCAAAAACAATCTAAAACAGATGGGGCTTTCACTACAAGCCTTTCATGATGTCCGAAACTTTTATCCCTCAGGGTGGATGGCGAATACGGATGCAGGTGTACCCGGCTGGGGTTGGATGACACAAGCACTACCCTTTATTGAACAAACACCGATCTACGAACAGATTGATTTTTCGAAACGAATTGAACACGCACAGCATGACGCAGTGAGAGACCATCGCCTTCAATTCATGCTGTGTCCTTCGTCAACTCAAGCAGACATGCGGACCGTGTCGCTTCCAAACGGCGGATACGATGATCCGTACGCTCCCATCAATCTGCCAATCGATGTTCCGCGCGCCCAATACGTGGGATGTGTCGGCACGACGGTCGGCGAAGAAGAGATGGATAATGGAGAATTCTGCCCGCGTTTGACTGAGATCAGTGGAGGCGACGAAACGATGGATGGAATCTTTTACCGAAATAGTCGCGTCAGATTGGAGCATGTTTACGACGGCACCTCGAATTCAATTGCCGTGGGCGAACGAAGTGGTCGAGTCTTCGAATCAACATGGATTGGTGTCGTGCATGGAACACAATATCCCTGTTGGCGCGTGGTGGCGTGGACGGGCGAGCCTCCGAACAACAAGCCGTTTAGTTCGGTGCATTTTCATTACTATGCCCAATTCAATAGTGCCCATTCGGGGCTTACCAATTTTTCGTTGCTAGATGGTTCCGTTCAAACGATCGCCGACACTATCGATCCGGATGTGTTCAAGGCAATGGGGACAGTTAGCGGTGCAGAAGTGCCGCGACCAATTGACAATTAGTTCAACGACCCATTTCATAGGGTAACAAAATTACATTTGGCCCGAGCAGGAACATTTGTGGCTTGGAGTTGGACGATTCTTGGCGGATTTGCGCCGAGTTAACATCTCGGTTTAACCGATAGCGCAAAACACCAAGACGTTCAGAAAACCAATGAACCGGAGCGTTTGAAGAATTGCGCTGCTGAAATTGTTTTGGAGCAGTCACGGGAATGATTAAGCCCGTTACGGGGACTCATTTCGCCGCAAGCGTGCCTAGGCGCTACGCGCGTGAGTATAGAACATCAAAATGCACAGTTCGCCCTCGACACGTGAATTTGACATCCCCAATGAAATTTTTCGCATCGGGATAAAATTGCTCTTTTCGCATGGCAATGACGTTAACAATAGTTGACATCATTCCAATCATTTCTTTCCGAAAACCCGGATCGCCATCATTTAACGGAAGCGTCTCAATGAAACTCTTCAAAAAAGCACTGTGTTCTTCTGGTGGGACAACCGTCAAGTTCCAGCCGACAATCGTCATGCAAATGATCCGCTTAAACATTTCAATTGAACCGTCCGAGAATTCCAGGAACGGTTGGGCAAGGTGCGCGATCATTTCGGAAACCTTGACGCCGTGATGCACACGCCGAATGCCAGCAAAATTCCACAGGTCGAATGAATCAGCGTTTGACGTTCTCAGCATCTGAGATTGCTTTTTTGCTGCAAACACTTGCTTTTTTCGCTTGCGTTTCTCCGCTCGACGCTGCTTCGCCAATTCGATTCGCATGTCAATTCCCTTCATGATTTAAAGCTGGAGCAACCCGAGGCTAATCCGCTGCATCGGCCAAGATTATCAATTCGCTTTCCTTTCAGCAATCGCAATGAATGTACGCGTGGAGTGATGGTCTGGACTAAAAAATGCGAAGCATTTCCTTAAAACGTTCCAATAGCTGCGTTGACGCTAGCACCGAATCGCGAGAAAATATCAGTCCATACTCACCGGTACATTTATTCCCTCGAACGTAGCAAAGGTAACCATGACTGCGCCGAACCCCCAACTCGAGTTGGCGTTCGATTTTGTTCGCCACACCCACAAAAATCTTTATTTAACCGGAAAAGCCGGTAGCGGCAAAACGACATTTTTGCATCGAGTCAAAGCCGAGGTGTCCAAGCGAATGGCGGTTGTTGCTCCAACAGGCGTTGCCGCGATCAACGCCGGGGGGATGACCATTCACTCGCTGTTTCAACTACCCTTTGGCGTTTTCATTCCCGGATCGTCGCGAGCGGGCCAAGAGGGGCAACACCGATTTTCGCGAAAGAAGATGAACATCCTGCGTTCGCTCGAGCTGTTGGTGATCGACGAGATCAGCATGGTTCGGGCAGACCTGCTCGACGCGATCGACGACGTTTTGCGCCGAATTCGCCACAGCAGTCGGCCATTTGGTGGCGTTCAGTTGTTAATGATCGGTGATCTGCATCAACTGCCGCCCGTTGCCAAGCCAAATGAATGGAGTCTGCTTTCGCCGCACTACGAAACACCGTATTTTTTCTCCAGTCAGGCGATCCAAAGGACGGACTATCAGTCCATCGAATTGAAGCATATTTATCGACAATCCGACCCGGCGTTCGTTTCGTTGTTGAATCAGGTGCGCGATAATTGCGTGGATGCTGCGGCACTGCGAACACTGAACAGCCGATATGTACCCGATTTCAAGCCGTCAATGGCTGACGCATACATCACCCTTACCGCGACAAATGCCGTTGCCAATCAAATCAACTCTCGAAACCTGCAGTTGTTGCCCGGAGAGAAGCATCGCTTTCGAGCCCAGATCAAAGGTGAGTTTCCAGAGAGTTCTTGGCCGACTGAAGAGTGCCTGGAGTTCAAAAAAGATGCGCAGGTCATGTTTATCAAAAACGATTTGCAACAGGAGCGAAGGTATTTCAATGGCAAGATCGGTCACATCAAGGAGCTCACCAACGACTCCATCATTGTCCGATGTCCAGGCGAAGAGATCGACATCGAGGTCGTTCCAGACGAATGGCAAAACGTCCGATACTCGTTTAACGAAGAGAGCAAGCAGATCGAGGAACAGATCCTGGGAACGTTTACGCAGTATCCCATCAGGCTCGCATGGGCGATCACCATTCACAAGAGCCAGGGGCTGACTTTTGACCGTGCCATCATCGATGCTCAAGCGGCATTCGCATCCGGTCAGGTATACGTGGCACTGAGTCGCTGCAAAACGTTTGAGGGAATTGTTTTGCGATCTCCAATTCTCAGTTCCAGTGTCAAAACAGATCCGTTGGTTGTTTCCTTCACACAGGCTGCAGAAGATAACACTCCAACACAATCGCAGCTCACGGACGCAAGACGTGAATTCCAGATGTCCGCGATCAAAGACCTGTTTGAATTTCGCGGCATTCAAATTCAACTGAACCAACTTCTCTCCCGGTGGGCGCAACACGCCAGTTCATTGCCGACGCCATCGGAGGAACAATTGCAAGCGGCTGCAGCGGTGATTCGTTCGGAGTTGCTCGCCGTCGCGGACAAATTTGCTCCGCAGCTCGTCGATTACCTTGGGCAGCCAGAAATGCCCGAATCGAATGAGGCGTTGCAAACGCGCATTTGCAAGGCGAGCGGCTATTTCGTGGAGAAGATTACTCTGATTTTGGAAAGCATTTCTTCTGTTGCCATCGACTCTGACAACCAACAAGTGAGTTCGGCGATAACGGACAAGATGAATGGACTTCGCCTGGCATTGTCGGTGAAACAATGCTGTTTTGCGGGATGTCGAAATGGATTTTCCACAGACGAATTTCACCGCAATCGAATTAATGCCGAACTGGATTTCTTAAAAACTCAAGCGAGTCGCTCCTTCAAGAAGGTTGTCGTTCCAAGGGACATTTCGTATCCCGAACTATACCGTCAGCTATTCGATTGGCGCGAGCAGACGGCCGAACAAAACGGCAAGTCCCCCAACGACGTGCTGCCAAGGGCAACGTTGAGAGAACTGGTCCTGCAGTTGCCCGCGTCGACAAATCAGTTGCGCAATGTATCAGGGATCGGCAAGACTCGGTTAAGGCAATACGGCGACGACATCATCAAGCTGATTGAGAATTTTTGTATTGAAAAGCAAGTGCCACAGAACGATGGTCCAGCGGCGCAAGTTCAATCAAAAACGTCGGAAACCAAACGCGTGAGCTTTGACATGTTTCGAGATGGCAAAGGTATCGATGCCATTGCCGCCGAAAGGGGGCTTGTTCGCAGCACGATCGAGGGCCATCTGGCGCATTTCGTTTTGCTCGGTGAGTTGAGTATTGGCGAGGTGCTCGACAACCAAACGATCGACGAAATCCAACAGTTTTTATTGGAGCACCCGAGCGCTACGGCATCGGAAGCCAAATCTCACTTTGGCGAAAAATACGGTTACGGCGAATTCAAGCTGGTAATGAGCCACGCACAGTCTTTGGCGCCACCAAACCCCTAACCGTCATGCAAATTCCTCCTGTCAGTCCCGTTCATTCATGCAAAAAATATTCACATCGATGAACCGGATGAACCGGATAAACAGGAAAGAAACGTCTTTTCAAGCATGAGATTTTGCTTTGAGAGCCTGTTCGGCCAGGAGCTTTTTCTGGTAGCGGCTTTGGACGATGTCGACGATGACCAGAACGGCCAAGACAAAATAGAACGTGCTCTTGTTCATCGCTTCGACTTCATTGCCAAAGAACGCCAGATGTGCTTTGTGTCCGCCTTCGCTGACCAGCATCACTCCCACAATGAACAGAATGAATAGGCCCAACACCTCGTACATGCGATTGCGTTTGAGGAACTCACTGACCGTTCCCGACAGATACATCATCGCGAAACCACTGACGATGATGGCAATTGAAATCGTGACCATGTTGTCGGTGAGTGCCATCGCACTCAGAATGGAATCAAACGAAAAGACCAGGTTCATCAACATGATCCAGAAAATTGCGGCGCCAGGTGAGCGACGGGGTTTTTCATCTTTCTCGTGCAGATCGTGCGAGGCCAGCATGTGGTAAATTTCTTTGATGGCCGTGTAGATGATGAACGCGCCGCCGCAGACAACAACCGTGCTCTCCAGATTCAGCGATATCTTGAGCCATGGCGATTCGGCATCCAAGCCCGTGGAGAAAAAGGGTGCCTCAAAACTCTCCACTGCATATTTGACCACGAATAGCAACGCGATCCGCAAGAAGATGGCGAGCCCAATTCCTAGGTTTCGCACACGCTGTTGTTGGCTTTCTTCGACCCGCTTTGACTCCAAAGAGATGTACAACAGGTTGTCAAATCCCAGGACGGCTTGCAGAAGTATCAGCATTGCCAAGGTGAATAGTCCTGAAACCGATATCGCATCGAACAACATTGCCTGCATGTTCTGATCCTGTTTTAAGGTAATGAGCAATCGCGGTTGATCGCCTGCCGTTTCGCAACTTCTTCCTTGACCAATGGGAGTATTTTTAATCGACTTCACGGGATTCGAAAAGATTGATTGAAGCGTCTGTTTCAGGCATCGTTGCGACGAATTCCTTGACGTTGTCGGCGCTGGGCCTTAAAACGGAATGCCATATTCCACTTAAGGAGCGAGTATGCGGACAGGCGTGTTGATCCATGGCTGCAATCTAAATATCGAAAATTGGCGACATGTCGCTTGGGGAGACCAGCCCACGCTTTTGGGACGAATTCCACAGGGGTTATTGGCGGCGTACGAAATGGACGCCGAAGTGATCGTGTTTGGAACCGGTGCCTCCGAGAAAGCCTTTCGCCTTGGCGATTCTCCTCGCAATGGCGAAATCCTGTTCGAAGCCGAATACTCGTTTGAATATCTCAAGATGAGTTTTGACAGTCTGAAACGATTCGGCGTTTGGAGGAAACAGGTTCCGGAGGCAAACGATGATGCGCGGTGGAGCGAGTTGAAAGAAAAACTGTTGTCGCGAATCATTTTGGATTGTCGTTCTCAAAATACTCATGAAGAACTGGATCGTGCAGGCCAGATTTTTTTGGAGCACGATTTGGATCGAATTGTGTTGGTGTCCAGCCCGTCGCATATCGTTCGATGTTTGCGGGATGCGGGAAGCGTATACGATTTGGATGGGCCCTATTCCAAGTTTGCAAATCACGTGCTCGCCTGTCCAAGCAATACCTGTTACGAAGGGACGTCCCCCTCGGATGTCGTGGTAATTGAACCACCCCATCGTCCGGACCGACACGTTGTTCCGACACACCGTCGGATTCAAAGGATGCTGGCTCTTCAGCGTTTGGATCAAGGAGATCTCGTGCATTTGATCGAAGATTTCGACGACTTGCTACAACGTTATGAACATCGCTTCTTTGACGCGTGAGTCGAGATCGTACCGTTCCTGATCTTCTTTGTTTGGCAAAAGCCATCGCGACGCCTGTTTCGGGATAGCCACACGCGTCGTTTTGACGTATTCTGTTATTCCGATACGAATATGAGATTGTTGATCAGCCGTTGCTGATGGGTGAAGCTCGTACCCGTTTGGAAAATGCCCAATGACCAAGTCTAGAAAACAGGACCTTCAACTGGATGAGGAATCGCTTGCCAAGGCAGCTGACTGCCTTAAGACGCTTGCGCATCCCCATCGTTTGAAGATGGTCAAACTGATGCTCAGCGGCGCGCACTACACGGTGAGCGAACTGGCCGAAGAGTGCGGGATTTCTCAACCGCAGGCATCGGAACATTTGCGATTGATGCAGCGTTGCGGATTTTTGACAAGTGTTCGTGAGGGGCGAGCAGTGTTCTATGAAGTTTGTGAGCCTCATTTGGCCAGCATCATGTCTTGTATCGAAAGCCGTTTTGGTTGCAAGGACCAATGATCGACAATTGACGATCGGCTTCTGGAAGATAGGGCAAATGGAATCTGATTCGAAACTAATGAGCTCCGAAAAAGGGGTTCAAGCTGGAAAAGGAAAATGATCGGACTGGTGATCTGTGCCATCCTGATTGGGCTCGTTCTGGGACTGCTGGGTTCTGGCGGTTCAATTCTGACACTTCCGGTGCTTGTTTATTTCCTTGGCCATACTGAGAAGGTAGCGATTGCCGAAAGTTCGGCGATTGTCGGATTTTTGGCACTGTTCGCGGCGATTCCAGCTGCTTACGCCAAAAATATTGATTGGCGGAATGTTGTGTATTTTGGTATCCCTGGCACCCTCGGTGCCTATTTCGCTGCCTGGGGAGCCAAGTGGGTCAGCGGTTCGGTGCAACTGCTTGTTTTTTCTTTAGTGTTGTTTCCTGCGGCTTGGGTCATGTTTCGCGGTGGTGCGCCAGCCTTGCCATGTGAATTGGATGCCGGTGAAAAGAAGAATGCCGAAGCTGTCAAACATCATTCAGCGTTTTGGATTGTGCTCGAGGGATTGTTTGTGGGAGGGTTGACGGGATTAGTTGGAATTGGTGGTGGATTCTTGATCGTCCCAGCGCTGGTTATTTTAGGAAGACTCCCAATTCGGCTCGCTGTCGGAACCAGCCTGCTTGTGATTTTCTTCAAATCCATGAGCAGCTTTGCAAGATATCAAACGGATTTAGTCGATCGAGGTCTGTCTGTTGATTGGGTTACCATCGGTTGGTTTGTCGTTTTTGGAACCGTCGGAACGGTGGCAGGTCAATATTTGGCCTGCCGTTTGAATCAGCAGGTTCTAAAACGCGTCTTCGCAATCTTTTTGTTGGTGATGGGAATATTTGTAATGGGGCACCAGATCCTGAAAATGACCGGAGCCGCAGAGAGCGGGGCAGCTCAAGGACAAGTCGAAGATTCCTCGCACTAATACGGCGCAGTGGTGGACGAGGCTACGAGTCCCTCGTATCACGGATTTTGGGGACTTGTTGCCACGTCCACGACGCAAGATTTAGCCGCAAAGAATGCAATTCCGACTTACGAATCGGAATGATCCGTATATGTTCGCCAGATTATCTACTAGTGGTTGGCAGATTGTGCGGAAATTTGGCGGACTGTTTGAGAGGCTAAAAGTCGTTGAGTAAACTGGCATATATCCCACCAACGCAATTTGTTGGCGGTGTGGAATGCGAAAATTGCGATGCCAGGTTGCGGAAACGAAATGAAACAAAAGATTGTTTACCTTGACAACGGTGCCACCAGTTGGCCGAAGCCCCCCAGTGTTGGGCAGGCGATGGTCGATTTTTTGGAAAACAAAGGTGGTAATCCGGGCCGCGGTGGGCACTTTCTGGCGCGTGAAGCCGTCGCGGTGATCGAGGAAGCCCGCTGTGCATTGGCGAAAATGATCAACGCTCCCGATTCAAAACGGGTTGTATTAACACACAGTTGCACCGACTCCTTGAATTTGGGAATTCACGGAGTGATTCGCGCGTTCAATCGCCAGTTTGCAAACGAAAATGGCGAATGCCCTCGCCCGCATATCATCACGACATCCATCGAACACAATGCGGTTTTGCGAACGTTACATTGTTACAAAACAAATCGGCAAATCGATTTGGATATTGTGCCCTGTGATGATGAGGGCCTGGTTCACGTCGAGAAAGTGGTCGCATGTGCGCGGCCAGATACGTTGCTGTTTGCTATCTCGCATTCGTCAAATGTTTTAGGGACCATCCAGCCTGCAAAAGAAATCGTGAAGCAATTGCGCCAAGTTTCACCAGAGGTGTTGGTTTTACTGGACGCAGCGCAAACGATTGGACATATTCCGATTGATGTTCAAGACTTGGATATTGACCTACTGTCGATTGCAGGACACAAGGCCTTGAGAGGACCAACCGGTACGGGCGCAATTTATATTGGACAACGGGCGTTTCCTGATGTGGGGGACAAGGCTCGCATTTTCTGTGAGCGTCGGGGCGGAACGGGGGCGGTTGCGCCCGGTTTAGAGATGCCCAATGTGTTGCCCGATGCGCTTGAGGCGGGAACTCCCAACGCCGTTGGCTTTGCTGGACTTCTCGCGGCAGTGAATTCGTTTTCGGGCGATCAGCAACATCAGGCGCACGAACACGAAATGGAGCTTACTCAGCGATTGATTGACGGGTTGCTGGCGACCGATCGAGTGACGGTGTACGGCCGACGCGATACGATCGACCGAACGCCCGTGGTTCTGTTTAATATCGAAGGTTTGCATCCCCGTAAAGTTGCCGCTCATCTGGACGCGAATCACGGAATTGCAACGCGCGGTGGCGTACATTGTGCGCCCATGTTGCACGAAACGATCGGGACCAGTCCGGATGGTGGCGTTCGTGTATCCCCTGGAGTCTATACAACTGACGAAGAAATCGATCTGTTTTTAAGTGCGATTCGAGAGTTAGTTGCATCCGGCGCGACAATTTCTAATGGCGTTTAGCGTTGTTTTCCTGCCTTGCCGCTAGTGCCAGCAATTAAAAGCCCAAATTTCTTCGGTTTCTCGGCGCAAATCTCCTCGGCTCATTCGACAATCTTGGGAAACCCACGGGCTTTCGGCGGCCGATTTGAAAAACGGTAGCGTGCGCTTGTTTGGTACCGGTTCATTTTTGACTTGTTTGGTCTTGTGACGGAGACGATGCAGAAGCCTGCAAATTCCCAAAACGACAAGCCTCAGGGGCCAATTGCTGAACAATTGCGTTCGCTGGAACAGCATCGTGATTGGCTGGTGATCGTTTCGGCATCGCGTCTCAAAGGGAACCGCACACAAGCCGAGGAGATCGTTTCGGAGCTGTTTCTGGAGATCGCAAGTGGAAATCGATTGGCATCTCAAGTCGAACACTGGGAGCCGTGGCTGCATCGCGCTACGGTCAACCGAACAATCGATTGGATACGAAGTCAAAAACGACACGAACTGATGCAGCGTGAATACGCCGAGTACTCCCCAGTAAATTCCGGGGTCGATTCGATACCTATTGAATTGTTGATTGCCAAGGAACGTTCAGCAGAAATTCGCCAAGTGTTGAATGATCTCCCGCCGGATGATTTGGAAATCCTGTTGCTGAAATACGCTCAAGCTTGGTCGTATCAGGCAATTGGCTCACATCTCGGATTGTCGTTTACTCAAGTGACCTATCGCCTGCGACAGGCGAGAAGTCGTTTGAAACAGGAATTGTCGAAATCGGAGTTCGCAAGTGATTTTCAAACTACAGACGAGTTGAAACCATGAACAATCGTTTGCCTGAACTAACAGATGAATCCGTTGAGTTGTGGATCGAAGCTTTGGTTGCCAATGAATTGATGACCGAAGAACGCCAATGCTTGATGAATTTCCTGGAACAAAACTCGGAGTATTGGCAGGCTTGTGCCGTTCGATTCTTGGATGAACAATTCATGACCGGTCAGGATGTAACTCAGTTATTGAAAGGGCCTCACGATGATCGGCCCGTACTGTCGAACTGTCGGGATCGATTAACGCCGACATCATTTGTTGGGAATCGCAATCGCACGTCATGGCTAGTCGCGATTGCAACCTGCCTTGTAGGCCTCATTCTAGGGGCGGCCGCCATGTGGAATTGGCAGCATGCTAAGTTGATTGCGATGGAATCGCAGCAACAGGTTGATCTGGAGCGCGTTCAGTTGTTGGGCACATTGCTCGATTCTGAACGGATGCGCCTCATGTCGTTGTCATCGATATTTCCGGCGAATGCGGGATTGATTGAGATCGAAAACTCGCCAACGCACGCGGTCTACCTGACAGATCGCGAGATTCCGAACTCAATCATCGACAGTTTTGTCGCGGCAGGCCACCAAGTAGAAATCCGACCCTATCAGCCTACGATCGAAACCGATTTGATGCAGTCGCTTGTAAACCCAGTACTGCAAATTGAAGTTGAAAAAAATGTACCCTTTTTGTTAGTCCAAGGAGATACGCAATGAGACGCCGTTTTGTATTGGTGATTGGGATGTTGCTTCTGGTGCCTGGCTGGTGTGTGGCCCAGGAACGGGAGAAAAAAGACTCCGTTGAAAAAGCGGAAAGTGCAGAATATCGAATTAGGTTGGAGGAACTGCACGAGGTACTCAAAGGGCATGAAAAAAACCTTCAAGTTGCTCCATTGGTGATTGAGCGGACAGAAAATGGCCAAGCCGTCTTGCTTCGGCTGGACGTCAATGGTGCTCTGAAAATGGAATTGGAACACTTTGTTGCATCGCTTACTAACTTGTCGAGTCAAATCGAAAAACTTGAGCGACTCAGCAATCAATTGTCTGGCGAGCCATTGAAATCACAACAGGAGATGTTTGAATCGGCAGAGCAATTTGGGAAAAACGCCAAACGCTATATTCATGAGTTGAGTGAGAGATTCAAGGAAGTTGAAGTCGAGTCCATCGACAGTTTAATGGAACATGATGATGCAGCCCATGACGAGGCAGCCAAGGCAAAAGAGCGGGCCGTTGCCAAATATCAAATGCAGCGATTACAAGAGAAGGAAAAAATGGCCGCCGAACGATTGGTTGCTGCCGAGCAACAACATAAAATGGCTGTCCAAAATCAGACACTTTTACAACTACTCGCGCAAAAACAAGCCGAAGGAATAGCCAGGGAGGCGACAGCCGAAAATGATCGCGTCGAGTCATTGGAGCAACGCCTGTCGCGAATTGAAGAACTGCTGGAAAAACTGACCAAGGACAAGTAGATGCGGAAAGTCATTGCATCGAGTTTGTCGTCTGGCCTCGTTGCCCTGTGAAGCAGGGTGCCGAGGCTGGATCGTTTTGTTTGATTCAGGGTTATCGTTTCAGGACGCACATCGCTGCGTTGCGACCAGGGATTCCGCTGACGGCCCCTCCCCGATGGGCAGATGATCCTGCCAGTAAGACGCCAGGAAGCTTCGTTTCTCCCCCCCATGTCCCGACGTCCTGTTCGTCCTCAGCATAAAACCAACTTAATGAGTTGTGGAAGATGTTCCCGAGATCCAGATCAAGCTCTCGTTCGAGGTCGACGGGTGATTTGATTTCGATGCAGGGGTTTCCCGACGAATCTTTCGCCACACAGTCCATAAAGGGTTCGGCACATAATCGATCCAGTCCAGCAATATAGCGATTCTGTACTCTTGCAATTCTCTCGTCGTGATTTTCCAAAAACAAGCGATGCGCCATGTCGAGGCCAAACAGCGTCAACGTTTGATATCCAGACTTTTGCAATTCCGGACTGAGGATAGAAGGGTCCGTCAACGTATGGCAGTAGACCTCGCCTGGGGCTGGGTCGGGCAGAGAGCCGTTTGCGGCCTGTTCGTAGGATGTCTTCATCTGCTCGTAGCCTTCATCGATATGAAACGAGCCACAGAAAGCGTCGTGTGGGTCAATGCCTTCGGCTTTAAGCTTCGGGATTCGGTGCAGCAAGATGTTAACCTTGACTGCGGTGCCTTCGTCAGTGGCGACGGGATTCCAGTTCGTTCCCGTCAACTTCGCAAAGGTTCTGGGGCCAGCGTTTACCAGAATGTGTGATGCACCAATCGATTGTTCATGGTCATCGATTGAAAACGTAACCGACCGTTCGTTGTCATCCGCATGAATTTTCGACACCACTGCGTTGGGGGCCAACTGGACGTTTTGTGCTTTGGCCCGGTCGATCAATCCATTGACCAACGATCGCATTCCGCCAAGCGGTACGCGCCATTCCCCCGTAGCACCACCAATAATGTGATAAAGGAAGCAACGATTCTGAATCAATGAAGGATCATGCGGATACGTGAATACACCGATTTTCGCATCGGTCATGACCAGACCACGCAATGCGTCATGGTGAACGTAGCGTTCGATGGCTTCCCCCAATGGTCGTTCGACAAACGAATCCCAGGCTTCACGCAGGGCAGGGGAGACAAGTCTGTCAATGTAGGACTGCCGACTTGCAAGTGGCGAAAGAAGCGTCGGCCAAACCAATCTCGCGATCTCGGTTTCCATCGCAGAAAAGACTGGTAGTCGAGCCAGTCCTGCTCGGAACCCGTCATGCGAACCACTGCCTCTCGCGACTGTTGCGGATCGACGTTAGAGAGCAAGAGGCCCTGGGGGCGGCCCTGCGTATCACGATAGGGTGTGAAAGACGCGATTCGGCGGCGAACCGTTTTGAAGTCCAGTTTGAGTTCGTCGATGATTTGTTGTGGCATGAGTGAAACGAGATACGAGTACCGCGAAAGGTAGGCCTCGTAGTCCGGGAAAACTTTTTGCGATTTCGTCGCTCCGCCAAACTCATGCTGTTTTTCCAAAACCAGCACCGACTTGCCGGCTGCCGCCAGGTAGTTCGCCGCAATCAGTCCGTTATGTCCGCTGCCGACAATCACGGCATCGTAGTGAATTTGAATTGCACGATTGCACTTGCTTCCGTGTTTACAGTGATGAATGTCATGCCCTCAACCTTCATTGTTTGAGAATGAAGAACGATTGATCAACTGGTTCGTTTGGACGCACACGGAGTGGGGCTACCGTTAACGGCCTCGACTGACGTGCTGATTGCCTGAGACATAAAAACGTAGTTGTTTATGAGCCCATTCTTCGGCGTATTCAACACCGATACGCGAACTTGTCTCGATTTTGAACGAACGCCTTGGTTTCATACGCTCGACAAACCATTCATCGCTGTGGGTTAGATCGATTCCATTATGAGCCAACTGCACTTGAAACGCCTCTCCTAGTTTGCCGGGCCCAGAAGCAAGGTCGTGGTCATTTCTGGTTTTTGGGCGAAATCCGCGTATCAATTCGAGTCCCTCGGTGGGCTCGACGGCTCGAATCAGTACGGCTGTTGGAACGTCGGTGGTGTCGGTGACGATGTTCAATAGCCGGTGAATGCCATAGTTCAAAAAGACGTAGAGTGTCCCGCCATCGCCATACATGAATTCGGTTCGCTGCGTGCGTCTGCCGCCGTACGAGTGGGCCGCTTTGTCGAGGACGCCTAGATAGGCTTCGGTTTCGACGATGAGGCCGGCCAAACGCACGCCATTGATATTTCGGACCAAACGTTTCCCCAGTAGCTCGCGAGCCACGAGGGTGGGTTCGCGTCGAAAGAATCGTTTGTCCAATCGTTTCGAATTCGTGTCAGTCATTTTTGCTCGTTTGAATTCGTTTGTTGTATCATGAAGCCAGGGAGTCAACAGCTTGGCAGCATGTACTATTTGATTTGTGTAAACAGGCTGGCAGCCTGTGCTACGGGTTGAAATTCAGAATTGCGAGGGTAGTCAATGTTCCACTTGAAACAATGGTCGTTGGTTTTGTTGATGTCTTCCATGCTTGTTCAAACGTTGAGTGCCGAGGTAACAAGTGTTGGTGAAAACGGTTTTCAAGTTCGAATTGTTCGCGAATTGGAACAAGAGGCCAAGTCGGCGTTTTCCATCATGGTCGAAGATTTGAACCAATGGTGGAGTTCGGATCACACTTGGTCCGGGGACGCGGCCAACTTGAGTTTCGATTTGGAGCGGCGACAAATGATCGAAACCTTGCCGGCAGGCGGCTTCGTTCGACACATGGAAATTGTCTACTACTCGCCGGAGCAGACCATGTTGCGTCTGGACGGCGCGTTGGGACCGCTTCAAGGTATGGGGCTAACCGGCGCACTAACATTGGCAGTAAAACACGTTGACGAGAAAACTCAAGTCGAGTTGACGTATTGCGTATCAGGCCACTCACCCGACGGGTTCAAAGAACTTGCGCCAGTCGTCGACATGGTTTTGTCACAGCAGCTGGATGGTTTGGCAAAGTTGGTTTCCGAGGACAAGGCGGACGAAAAATCGTTGATCGACGTGACTGTTGAACTTTCCTGTGGTGAGTGCCAATTCGGAATGCAAGGAAACGATTGCGATTTGGCTGTTCGGATCAATGGCGAGACGTATTTTGTCGATGGCAGTGGAATCGATGATCACGGTGACGCCCATGCCAACGACGGCCTTTGCAACTGCGTTCGCAAAGCGGTTGTGACAGGCGTGATTCAGGACGGCCGCTTTCAGGCCAAGTCGATCAAAGTGCTGGATGACTGAGGTTTCGCGTTGCGTGCACAACGGCATCGACGTGCGTAACAGCATCGAATCGAATGCGTTGTTCGTCAGGCATTGACATCGATGCGAAAAAGTTCGGCGGCATTGCGCCACATGATCTTTTCCATGCTTTCCTTGGGCAGTTTCAGCTCGTTCATGAACTTCAGGTAGGATTTCATATTGCAAATGGGCCAATCGGTTCCATAGAGCAGATATTTGGGTTCGCCCGCGTAGGTCAGCATCTCCTTGACCTGGTTGCGCATGAACCGTTCAAATTTTTCGTTGAAATCACCCAGCGTTAAACCGGAAACGTCGGCATACACATTGGCGTTTTTATAAACGACCTCCATGCAGTCTCGAATCCAGGGATTGCCGATATGGCAAATTACGATTTTCATGGACGGGTTATCGACGGCCACATCGTCGATGTTGAGCGGATGAGAGAAACGAACTTTGCCCTTTGGCGAATACGTATCGCCGGAATGGAACATCACTGGTACATCGAATTCCATTGCGAGATCGTAGATCACCTGGCACCGTTTGTCGTAGGGATAAAACGGTTCGTATCCCGGGTACAGCTTAAGCCCTTTGACGAGTCCCGATTCCAGATATTCAGCGATCTCACGCAGGTCTCGTTGCTTGTAGTGTAGAAAGCTGATCCCAGCGACGGTAAAGATGTTTGGATATTTTTCTGTCGCGCGGATGACGTCACGGGTCGGGGGACGATGTTCGGTGACCTTGTACGATGTCAGTACCAGTGAGACGTCAACCTGATTTTGCTCCATTTCGGCCAACAGGTTTTGCAGGCACTGGTCGATGGAAACAACCCGTTCCTCGTGGTAGTTGTTGAGATGCGTGTGGACGTCAATGATCATTCGGGGTTCCATTCCATGAAATGATTGACTGAAAATTCTCTTATAGGTTACCGAACGCAGGCGTTCCTAAGTGGCAGTACCTCTTTGTCCTCGTGTCCAGCAAACGTTACCAGTTGTCGCATTTCATCTCGGCATTAAAACCTGGCGAGTGAAGGCGAAAGGGCGAGTAGCATTTTTGGGGGTAAGAAAATGCAGCCTGGATTGAACCGAGACTGCATCATTTGATTTTCTTGGCAAATTGATCGAACGGCCTGTTTGCTTAACCGCCAGAGATGTTGACGACTGCTTCGTCTGTTCGCCATGGCAGGTTTCCAATGCTGCCGAAGCTGGTCAATTCGCGAAACAGCAGTACGCTGGCCAAGACGATAAAGACTGCTGACAACATTAGCGCCGCAGTGTAGAGGTTGAATCCCTCGAACAGTCCGGGACGCTCAATCTTTTTACGTTCGCGACCGGTTGCACGAGCCTCGTAGGTTTTTTTGCGCGATTTCTTTTCTTTTTTGACCTTGGCGGCCTTGGGCTTTTTGGTTTTCTTTTTGCCCGATTTGCCTTCGTCGGTTACCGGGTCCTGCGCATCCACGATTTCGTCCTGGATATCATCTTGGAACTCGTCACTCATCCGCGACCCCGATTAAAACAATAGCACGTAATCAATAACTTGATGCATCGATCATCAACATGATCGCGGCAGCCGTAAACATGATGAACGACATGATTAGCAGCAACGAGTAAACGTCAAAGCCGCGTTTGCCGTCCAGCAAATAGTTCTGTGGAGGTAGAAACTGTTGTTCGTCACCTCCCTCCATCATTCCTAAATCATCGCCAAAACCACCCGTTTCAGCATCGTCAAAGAACTCGAGAGAATCAGAGTTTTGTTGTGACATGATCGCCCTCCAGTACTGCAGCTTGCAGGAACTCTGGTACGACTCTTAGAACCGCCATGTTGTGATTGGTTTCACTGACAACCGCTTTGCCAATAAAACGTTTTCCACGATAGATGTCGAATGAGTGGCCCTTCAGCAGGCCATCATCCGTGCCGACGCTTACAACCACCAAATCATCTTGAACCTTTACGATCACAGCTTCCACTTTGGGTGGAATGCCAGCCAACGGCGAATTCTTGTCCAAGCCATTCAATCGCATCACCTTGTCAACGGACGCGAGTTCAGAACTCAAGTCTTGAGCTCGGTTTTCAAGAATTTCCAAATCCGCTTGTTGTTTGTTAAGCGTATTCGTCAACGCAACAACCTGAGTGCGTTTGGTCGCGAGTTCGTCAACCATTTGCTTGTTGGATTCCTTGAGTTGCTTGATCTCCGAATCCAAAACAGCCAAGCGTTTCTCAGTGGTATCTAATTCTTCGAATTGTTTACGCGAAATAACAATTTGCTCGGTGAGCTGAGTTTCTTTTTCTTCGCGAGTTCGTTTTTCGATTGCCAGTTGCGAGAACAACTGTTGAAGCTGTTGCTGGCGAGCAACCTTCTCATTCTTCAGCTGTGTCTTCATTTCGGTTGCGTTTGAGAGCGAGTTTTGTAGCGCTCGTTGAGCCACCTCTGCCTTCTGTTTGTTGGTGGTTGCAATTTGTTTCCAGTTGCGATGGGTTTGTCCCACCATCACAGCAAGAAACAGGAACGCTAAACTCATGACGAAGATAAAGCCCGTCAGGATTTTGCCCATCAAGTTCATTTGCGATTTCCTCAATTACGCTTCAAAGCAAATCGAATGCAGTAAGCTTTCGCAGTTAGCCCAACTTCACGTGGAATGGTATAGAAACCTATTGGGGAAGGCTTAAACGCAGCCTTTTTTAACCTGAATGGTTGCCCCAAACTCTCTCGATTAACCGAAAAATTCCGTCAGTGCAGTATAGTTAGGCCAAGAAAAATGTGTCAACGATTTTGGTTTTTTCCCTAATTTTGCGGGCCGATGGTCGAATGGCAACGCAAAACCGTTAAAACAGAATCCGGCACGAACGCCCAATTACTGGATCGGCGACAGATTCGCCACAACAGGCATAAACCCAACCGGACTCAGTGACTTTTGGCCGAATGGGATGGATTTATCGGTACAATCCTCAAAGTTTGCCGATTCTCGCATTCGCCGGTCAATTTGGTAACGCTGAGAAAACATCCAGCTTGATGCAGCGGCCGCTCAAAACCGCATGTGTCAAATATGGTTGGGCGGTCCGACCCGATGTGGAAAACTTGTCAGCGACCGCTGTATACTGCGTACACTCAAATTCCCTACACGCACATTACCCGTTATGCCCCAGACTAAAAAAACATTTTCGCTCGCCTACTTACTAATGCTGGTAGTGGCTTTTTCATTGCTCGCTTGGCTGCTTGCAGCATGTTATCAAGGGCGACTATGGGCTGGGGCGGTCGCTTTGCTCCTGACCGTTGCCGCCGTGACCTGGTTGATTTCAGGGGTGATATACGCCGTTTGTTATTGGTTGGGGAAACTTTTGGCTCGACGATCGGCGTCGACCAAAGCGTCTTCCGCCAACGCTCAACAACCAAGAGGATGAATCTGTGTTTGCCTTTTTTAAACAGGTCCTCGCCGGCAGAGAACAACGCGCCTCTTTCATGCAATGGTTAATTTGCATCGCCGTGTTCGCCAGTATGGTGATCGCGAACCAGGACGTTCCTGTTGCGTTCGGGCAGAATTCGAAGGCCAATTATCAGCTTTCTGCTCGGGCTTTAACGCCCGATGGAGCAACGTATTCGAGAGGTGGCTACCAGCTCCTGCAATTGACGTTCACACGTTTGGCAAAAGATCAATTGGGAGAAGCGACGTATTCCGCTCAGTGGTCTGCTGATATGTATTCTGGTTATGGTAATCGCGAATCATCTCGTTGTATTGCAGCAGAATTCAAGATGGATGCTGGGCAACAAACGGCAACCATTCCGCTGCTGGTCCCCAACCAGCTGATCAATTCCGTCGGGTGGGGGGCGCAACTTTCGGTACATCGCGGGGCGAACCGTCGACAAGATAGTGCGTTGGTGAGAATGGATGCGGATACCGTGTTGAGTAGCCGCAACTCGTTTTATGAACACGAATTCTTGTTCGCATTCGACAAGTTGCCCATTGCACGAAACGAGATGGTCGTCTTGGACAAAATGAATGCTCCGGGCAATCAATGGTTTGAGCAGTCGATACCGGCGGAGGTTGACGCTGATTTGCCAACCCTTTCGGCATTGAGCGAAGCCATCTACGGCTACATCGATACCAATGCGGGCCAGCTCTTGATTCCGAAGTCGGGCGCCAAGAATCCGGCTTGGGATGTTGAGTCGTTTGCTGCAAAAAACAATACGACAGCTTGCCGCCTGGAAGACCTGCCAGAAAACTGGTTGGGACTCACCAACGTCGATGTTTTGCTGTTGTCGCAGCAGGATTTCGAGACGCTGGCCGAAATTTCTCCACTCAAGTTGCAGGCGATTTCAAAATGGTGTGCGGTGGGTGGGCGTCTGTTGTTAGCCAACGGAAAAACCGATTTGGCGAACTCCAATGGGATCGTCGACCAATTGGTCAGCGATGCGACTTTGGAAATGCAGTCCAGGAAACGTCCCGATTGGGTGCAAATCGATTCGGAAAAACTGGCGAAAGCCAAACAAGAGCACCAAAAACATTTGGATGAAAACCACGACCTGATTGTTGAATCGCGAACGCAAAGCAATCGTTATTACGGGTACCGGAGTTCGGGATCGTACTACGACGTGAGCGCGGTCGATAAAACCATTTCGGATTATTTGCCTGCCAACAGCGAAAGTCGGGTCACAGAATTTGAAAATGTTGATTCGGAGCATGGTGTCGTTGCAACGCAATTTGGCAATGGCAGATTGATAATTGCGAAACGTGAGATGTCGGAATTTTCGAAGGACGATTGGTTGAATGTTTTGGCCGCTATGAATTTGAATGACAATCGAATTTTTACGAACATTGCAAAGGATATAAACGAGTCTGGATTTGGTGTTCGCGGCGTCGGCAACCCCCCCAAGAAATTGTTTCTGATATTGATTTGTTTCTTTGCGCTGGCGATTGGACCGGTAGCCATTTTCGTATTGCGCCGAATGAAACGAACGAACCTGATATTAGTTGTGGTTCCATTGTTCTCCATTTCGGCTGCGATTGGTTTATTGTTGTACGGTGTTTACGCCGACGGGTTGGCGTTCCGTCAGATTGTTATTGACCGAACCTGGCTGGATGGTCGCACAGGTTATTGCGCTGTTGATCGCAATACCTACGTCTTTTCTGGAACCAATCCTGTTGCCTATTCCGTTCCTGCGGATGTCAGCGTCGACTTGAGTTCCCGTTCTCAACGTGGAATTGTTGCCAGATCAAATGGCGACACCGTCCAA
This sequence comes from Pirellulaceae bacterium, assembly GCA_041399045.1. GTDB lineage: Bacteria > Planctomycetota > Planctomycetia > Pirellulales > Pirellulaceae > BJ22. The sequence goes on from JAWKTO010000011.1 coordinate 38,060, forward strand.
CTCCAAGGTGGGGGAGTACAGGCACGCGTACATCATTCGGTGAAGACATTTGACTTAGTCCCGATGAATAAGGGATTGGAATTTTCGATCGATTCGTCACGTGATTTGCCTTCGGACGGAAAAATATCGGTCAAAAACAACCTGGAAGTCGATTTGACCGAGTTGTTTATAAACCACAAAAACATCACCTACCATGCAAAGAATGTTGGGCGTGGAAAAACCGTTGTGCTGACTCCTGCGTTGGATATCACGCCTCATGAGGCTTCCGTAAGGCTGCTTCGCGAGATTCTCAACGAAATTGCTTTAAATACGCAAGAGCGGGCGACGACAAATATTTTCGGAGCTTCGGCGACTCCATTTGGTTACCTTGAGCGACCGGGCACGTTTTGGGCGGTGTCGTCGGAGTCGCTGATTGATCGTGAACTGAAACCTGATTCTATAGATCCCTACCGTGTAAATGTTATCCATGGAAACTGGTGAAATCGTCAGGTCGCCTTCGGCGGCGATCGACATCCAAAACCTTTGTCGTTGGTTCGGCTCGACCTGTGCCGTGAACCAACTGACGTTCTCCATTCAGCCTGGCGAAGTCATTGGCTTTATCGGACCAAACGTGCAGGGAAGACAACGACAATGCGAATCCTGGCCACACTGGATGAACCGGATTATGGCGATGCGTTTGTCGATGGTTTTTCGGTTGTTGATGATCCGGACCGTGTTCGGCAACGTCTCGGGTTCATGCCGGACTATTACGGCGCCTACCCGGATTGCAACTGCGTCGAGTATCTCGATTTCTTTGCCCGAAGTAATGGTCTGAAGGGTGGCGAACGTCGTGATGCGTTGAACCGTGTCCTTGAATTCACGCACATGCAGCACATGGCGGAGAAGCCAACAACAGGATTGAGTAAAGGCATGAAACAACGTCTGTGTCTCGGACGCACGTTGATTCACGATCCGTCGGTGTTGATCCTGGATGAGCCCGCGGCAGGGTTGGATCCACGCGCACGTATCGAACTCAAGGAAATGATTCGTGGCCTTTCCGAGGCAGGAAAAACACTTTTGATTTCCAGCCATATTTTGTCGGAACTGGCGGAGATGTGTGATCGGGTTCTCATCATTGAGCATGGAAATCTGATTGCCGCCGGTAGTATCGACGATATCCTTTCAAGATTTACGGGAGAAGGCGAGCATGACTCTGCGACGCAAACCGTTAGGTTGACCGTTGATGTCCTGGACGGCGTGTGCGAGTTGAGTGAATGGTTCAAGGGTCACGGGATTGAAATCGTATCGCAGGTAAGAAACGCATTCGAGATCCTTGTAGAAGATGATCGAGCGGTACAAGCCGATCTTCTCAAGCGTTTGATTGACGCTCGGTATTCCATTGTCCGATTCAGTGCCAAGCAACGGACTTTGGAGGAAGCATTCCTCAAAGCGACGAAGGGGCGAATTCAATGAGTTCTGAATCCTCGCAAGTGAAAACTGATGGAAACCTGGTCCCATCACGAATTCTCACGGAGCCGCTGGGCCGGTTAGATCGACTCCAAGACTGGGTCGCAGAGGTGAGTCCCGCGATTTTCGTAAAAGAGACGCGTCAGGCGCTGAAAAGTCGGCAATTTGTCATCACGTTCTTGTTGTTATTGGCGGCGACCGTTTTTTGGTCTTTCTTAGGAACGGTGATTCTGGCGACAGAAATACCCAATAGCCCTGGCGGCTTCATGGCGTCCGGCTTTTTTATGATCTTGGCATTTCCCTTGGGGATCGTCGTGCCGTTTTCTGCCTACCGTTCGCTCTCTCGCGAATTTGAGGAAGACACGCTGCAACTGGTATCGATCACTCAGACCACGGCGAGAGGAATTATTGCGGGCAAGTTGGGCAGCTCACTGTTGCAAATGTTGATGTATTTGTCGGCGGTCTTGCCAGGACTGGCTTACGCCTACCTGATGCAGGGAATTGACCTAGAGCAGCTCTGGTATGTGTTGAGCATGTTGATTGCCGGAAGTATCGGAGAGATCGGACTTTCGCTGGGATTGGCAGCGTTAGCGCGGCGTTTTTTCCTGCGAGTCATATCGATGTTGGTGAATCTCGCCGCTCTGGTATATCTGTTTGTCGTTTGTTGTGTGATTACCTATTCGTATCTTGCCGATGTGAGTTTCGACGAATTTGTGTACGTATCTCCGGTTGTCTCTTTTATCGCCATCGGGTTGGCGGCGCTCGGCTTTGAAGCGGCCGTTTCACTGGTTTCATTTGAGGCGGACAACCGCAGTACGGGCTTGCGTCGCACCATGTCCATTGGATTCGTGGTCTTTGCATGTCTGTTCGGAGCGGTCCTGAGTAGGCAGGTGCCAATAGGGCAGCAAGCGGTTCCTGTTGTTTTGGTGTGGGTGGTGGCATGGATCGCGATGCATTATTGGCTGGTGTTGGGCGCGTTCATGTCAGCGGAATCGCCCGGGATGTCCAAGCGTGTACGGCGCGAATTACCGAAAACGGTCGTTGGCCACTTGGAGAGAGGGCTGTTGATGCCGGGGCCAGGCCGGGGATATCTGTGTGCGCTTGCGGGGATATGGGGATGGTTCCTGGCGGCAGTTTCGATCAGCCTGGTCGTTACGTTTTGGGCTGGCGGTCAGGATACGTTTGCGATCGGAGCCATGAATTTCAGCCTTCGCGAGGTCGACCAGGGAATCATCATTGGGACAATACTTTCCATTTACCTGACCGCTTTCCTGAGTTTGTTTTATCTGCTCGGGATTTCCCTCTATCGTTTTTTACCAAAGCCCAGGCCGGTATTGGCTTTTATCTGCAACGGAGCTGTTTTCGCACTCGCTAACATTACCAGTGTATTTTTACTGGAAGCGACAAAAACAAATTGGAACGACTACAACCTGTGGGCTATTGCCTGTCCCTATTCAATTTTCTTCACCACATTCAACTCTGGCAGATCTGGCATATTCGATTTTCTGAGTCGAAATCCGCTCCAAGCGAGTGCCCTTGGGATTGTTGCGATTGTGGCCACCGGTCTGACGCTGTTTTCGTTGTGGCATGCGGTCAGAGAACTGGCCATTATTCCCAACGCGATTCCTCAACGAGTCCTGGATGAGATGGAAGCGGCCAAGGCTAAAAAACAAGAAGTGCTTACCGAGGAATCCATCGAAGAAATCTTCGAGCAACATCAGTCAACTGCTCAGTCCGAATGATCTGACAAGAATAGAACTGACCGAGTCAATTGCCGATCAACTCGCATAAAACCGATTGCCCAGCAAATATTCCAGCCCGAAAATGATACACATCATCAGAACTACCAGGGGATAAAACTCTTGCCCTTGCCGGCTGGTTCCCTGTTGTCGCTCGATTTCAATTTCGTTTTGAGCGATCTGGTATTTGCCTTTGCCAAGTAGTTCGTCGAGCTCTTGTTGCGTGATTCGATTGAGTTTGGTGACATGAGACGGCAGGTTCACGCTGAAACCGCGATTGACGGGTTGTTCGTTGCGGCTACCTTTCAAGCGATAGGTTCCCGGCAGGTCGGTAAATTTGTAAACAACCTGTTGTTCTGTTGCGTTAACACGAGTGGGGCCGCGTTTTCGGTCCGGAGAAAACAGTGCATAGGTTTCCGGGAACTCGCTGAGCGAATTTCGCAGATGAACGAATTGGCCAACATTGCCATTCAGTGTGTCACTTTGAAGTTGAGTCAAATAATGAACGATTTCTCTCATCAATAGCCAGGCGGGGACCGGCGTTCCGGCAAATAGTTGATTCCAGGGATCTCGTTGAGTTCCGAATGGCTTGCGATTCAGTTGGCCGGACAATGCCCGTTCCGAAATCGGAGTCGTCATGGTCAGGACATGTCCGGTGCCGAACCGGTTTTCGATAATCGCGGGCTCACGGTTGTTGTAGCGAAGTAATACTTGTGGCGTTGATTCCTCGGTGGCGACGGGAGTAAATCCCCAATGATAAAAGACTGGGAACTGAAACCAGGCCAACGAATTTTCTTGAGCACGAAGCGATTTGAAGATTGGGTGGCTCAAATCACTGGGGCTCAACGATACATTGCCGTCGACCTGCGTCCAGAGATCATCAACCGTCCCGCCGAGCAATTTGTTGGCGATCGGTGTGTTGAAGCTGGTATCTATGTTGCCTTTGGTTGCTGCGTTACTACCGAGAAAAATCGCCAGACTACCGCCGCCGAAAACGAAACGTTCGAGTTGGCTCCAGGTTTCTTCGTCCATGGGGCCCGGGTCCAGAAGGAACAAGGCAACGTACTGTTCCAGCGGTTCTCGATTTAGTTCCGAGGGCGTCGTCTGACTTACATGGAATGCCGAAGAGTTGGCCTGCCCCAATATTCCGGGATCCAGAATCGACGTCAGATTGGTTGGCGAAACATCTTTGGGTGAGACGACCAGGACCTGCCACTGCTGGCTGACCTCGACGGAGAAAAAACGTTGGTCATCGACGGCCAGTCCATCGCCGCCGACGATTGAAACGCTGCCGTGGTGAACGCCGATGGGTAACGCCTGGCCGAGTTTCATGTGGATTGTGGTTGTTGATTCGGCTGGAATGGCCACCGATTCGGAGAATTGCCAGAATTCATCGGGCACAAGTGTCTCGCCGTCTTGAATGACGGGCAGCGACGGGTCAGGTTTTTCGACTTGCAGCAACAACGTTCGATTGGCCTCGCTGGATGTTGAACTTAGCGTTGCAGTCAATCCCAAGATGCTATTTTCGGTCAGTCGATTTGAATCCAGTTTGATTTCATCGATGGACAGATTCACTACCGACGAACTGCCAACGTCGATTGCAAACAGTGCAGGAGGGTTTTCCTCGTTCAGGATGTCGCTCAACGTTTTGTCACCACCACTCGCCCATGATTCGGCAGTCATGTCGGAAACCACGTAGACTTCATGACGGTCCTCTGGGGCTTCCTCAAGAAAATCAAAAGCGCGTTCCAGAATCCGAGGAATGGGTATCGGCTGATACTCCGTTTCCAGAGAATCAAGGCGGTTTTGCGCCGCAGCGATGTCGAACGAAAAGAAGGGTTCATCATCGCGAAGTGACATGACGGCAACACGGCTGCCAATGGGAAGCTGTCCAAGAACCCAGTTGCCCATCTCGCGAGCTCGTTCCCGGTTGTTCTTGTTCTCGCGGACGTAGTCCATGCGAGGCGAGTTGTCGACGATCAAGATCGCGGCCACGGGGTCGGCATTATTTCCAAGTTGCGTCGTATCGGAAGCCGTGTAAGCACGGAACCCCAAAAATGCAGTTATCAACAAACCGGCAACGGTGACAATCGCCAGGATTCGAGTCAGTGCCTTATTGGCTTGAGCACGAAAAAACGTGAGCGCCAACAGGGCACCAGCGACTAGCGTGACAAATCCAAATCCTGCCGCACTCGCCCAGCGCGAAAAATCACCTTGCGCCACCGTTGGTCCGGCGAGTGCCATTGCGACCAACAAGATGACCAGTGCCCGTAGTGCCAATAACAGCCAATGACGTACTGCCAACTGTCGTCGGTTTGATTGTTCCTGCCGTTGTACAAATCGAATTGCGGGGAAAGTGATTGTTTTGCGTTTGGGCTGCATCAGGAAGTGTAGCACCACAGGCACTGCGACGAGCAGGCCTCCCATGGCCAACAACAGGCTATTGGCAAAAAACATGGCTACGACCTCATCCTGCGGTTGATCAGATACTCCATCAGGGCGCGATCAAACTGCATGCTGGTGTCGAGCGGAACGTAGTCGACGCGGCTTTTTTGCGATCGCGTTTTGAGTTCGTCTCGAAAGGCTTCGATGGCTTTCAGGTAGTTCGCTTTCATGCCTGTAGCGTCGGTGTCAACCGTTGACTCTGATTCGGGATCTTCAAACCGAGCGTTTCCATTGAAGGGAAATGTAACTTCGGCTTCGTCCAGGATATGGAACAGGATGATGTCGTGACCTGCGTAACCCAGTTGAAAAATGGCATCGAGTTCGGAAAGATCGTCGAGCAGCAGGTCGGAAAAAATCATCAACAGGCTGCGATGTCGCAGCATCGATGCAATCTGTTGTGTGCATTTGGCAAAATCCGCTTTTCCTTCTGGCCGGGCGTTCGCAAGCGTCGACAAAATGTTGGGCAGCTGGCCACGTTTGGATTTTGGTTTCAGGCTCTCGCGAATCGATTCGTTGAATGTAATCAGACCGACGGGGTCCTGCTGTGAAATCATCAGGTATGCGAGTGCTGCGGCAAGGCAGATTGCGTAATCGAATTTCGTTAGGTCTTGCCGATAGGTGTAGTCCATCGACCGGCTGAGATCCATGATGAGATAGCCGTTGAGATTGGTTTCGGCCTCATATTTCTTGACATAGTATTTGTCGGTTTTTGCGTAGGCTTTCCAGTCGATATTGCGAGGATCGTCGCCGGGCGAATAACGTCGATGCTCACTGAATTGCACGCTGAATCCGTGTAACGGGCTGGCGTGAAGGCCATGCAGGAAACCCTTGACCACAAACTGAGCGCGCAGGTCGAGCCGTTTGATCTGGTTGATGACATTCGGCTTGAGATATTCTTCGACCTGCATATTGTCAGCAGCTGCCTTGATTGGTTCGGCGTCGGCAAACGAGAACGACTATTCGTATTTCTTGATTTTAGGCTCGGGGATGGTGATCAGAAGTTGCTCGACAATTTTCTCGCTGGTCATGCCGTTTGCTTGAGCCTGGAAATTGGTTGCAATGCGATGTCGCAAAACGGGAACCGCAATTTTTCGTACGTCATCGATTGCGACCGAGAATCGTCCCTCCATCGCCGCGATCGCTTTGCCTCCTGCGATCAGGAACTGACCCGCACGCGGGCCCGCGCCCCAGTCCACCATTTCCTTGACAATCTCTGGAGACTCTTCGGCAGCGGGACGCGTTGCTCTGACGAGATGAGCGACATATTTAATGACGTGTTCGGTGACGACGACCGACGAAACCAGTTTTTGAAGGTTGGCAATTGCTTTGGCACTCAATATTTTTCGGATCTCAGGGCGTTCTCCGGAACTGCTGGCCGTCAGAATTTGTTCTTCTTCCGCAGCCGAGGGATAACCGACTTTGATGTTGAACATGAAGCGGTCGAGTTGTGCCTCAGGTAGTGGGTAGGTGCCTTCCTGTTCAATCGGATTTTGGGTAGCGATAGTGAAAAACGGATTCGGCAATTGGTAAGTTTCGCGCCCGACCGAGACCTCGCGTTCCTGCATGGCTTGTAACAGTGCGGACTGAGTTTTGGGAGGAGTACGGTTGATTTCGTCCGCTAGCAAGATGTTGGTAAACACGGGCCCTTCGACAAAGCGAAAATGCCGTCTGCCATTCTCGTCTTCTTCGAGAACGTTTGTTCCCGTGATGTCTGTTGGCATCAAGTCGGGGGTGAACTGGACGCGTTTGAATGTGACGTCCATGATTTGAGCGATGGTGCTGACCATCAACGTTTTGGCGAGTCCCGGGACGCCTTCCAGCAGACAATGGCCACGTGTGAAAATCGCTGCAAACATTTGCTCGATGACTTCATTTTGGCCAATGATGACTTTGTGCAGCTCTTCTTCCATGATTCGCCGGTGGTCGCGAAACTCTTCGAGGACATCGGCCAAACTTCTTGATTTGCCAGACACGAACCGGACCTTTCTCGTAATGAAGTTGTTCGCTCTACGAATTCGAGGTAAGCTCAAAAGCGGACAAGCTTGAGCCACACGCCCCATGGATTTTACTGGATTTGCGGATTTCGCGAAACGATTAGTGGTCGAGTCGCCCAAAGCGAGACAAAGTGCCAATACGACGACCAGGGTACAATTGAATGGACCGCCTCATGCCCAACCTAATCCTACGATTGACGCTGCCACTTTTTATCTTGACACCTTTCATTACGCCGGTTGTTCTTGCACAAGAGCAGTTCGCTACACCGGATCCCGAAGCGGTAAAGACCTGTATTGAAAGAGCAGTCGACTACTTGAAAAATAACCAAGGTGAGTCGAGTTGGCGAGAGTACAACAATGACCCGCGGTTCAAAGGCGGTACAACGGCTCTAGCTGTACTGGCACTTATCACGGCTGGCGAAGACCCCAATACTCCCGAAATGAGAAAGGCTCTTCAGTTTATAGAACGCACTCCCAACATGGAGCGAAGGTCGGTCTATGGAATTGCGTTACGAATTCTTGTGTTGCTGGCCGCAGATCCCGATCGGCGCCTTTATGGCCGAACCATCGAAAACGACGTCCAATGGCTGGTAGACAACCAGACGATCGAAGGGAGGTTTGCGGGCGGCTGGGGGTATGAATTTAGAAGTGATTACTCAGATAATTCTTTGAGTCAGTTTGCGCTTTTGGCACTTCACGAAGCGTCGCTTTCGGGGATTGCGATCGAAGAGCAAGTCTGGAGAAGTGCTGAGCAATATTGGGTTGGTGGAGCGAGTTTGCGCGGCGGATACGGCTATAAGCGACTTGAAGGTAACAAAGTCTCCGGCAGTATGACATGTGCAGCAATCTCATCGCTCGAAATCATTCGCGAGAACCTCCTCAAACCCAAAGACTTTATCAAAAACGGCAAGGTGCTGGGGTGTGCAAAGTTCGAGCGTTATGATGCCAGCGATCGAGCCATCCATTGGTTGACGAATAACTTTGCGGTAAGCAGGAATCCATCGGGTGGCGCAATTCACAAATATTATTATCTGTATGGTTTGGAGCGAGCGGCTCGTCTCAGTGGCTTGCGGTTCTTTGGTGACAACGATTGGTACCGTGAAGGTACTGCGCATTTGTTAACGCAACAAAAAACGACGGCTCCTTTACAGGTATTGGCAGTCATGACATCGTCGATACCAGTTTTGCATTGCTGTTTTTGGCTAAGGGGTTGCGACCGATCCTGTTTGGCAAATATCAATACATAGAAAATTCCGATGAGTGGGATTTGCACCCCAGGGGAATTCATTTTCTGACCAGCGAGACCGAAAAAGCCTGGAATATCCCCATGACCTGGCAGACGATTCGGGCCAAGGATGCATCGGCAAATGATTTGGGCGAGGCACCCATTATTTTCATTTCAGGACGCGGGCCGCTTGTCCTTGATCGGAGGCAAAAACAGGCACTGAAAGACTATATCAACGCCGGAGGGTTCATCTTTGCAGAGGCCTGCGGCGGCGATGGCTGCGGGGATGCGACAGCGTTTGACCAATCGTTTCGCGCCGTCATGAAGGAATTGTTTCCCGAGTCATCGCTCGAAGTATTGGGCGCAGAGCACGCCGTGTGGACGGCCAACTTTGCCATCAACCCTCGTGAATTGTATGGCTTGAATTCGTGTTGTCGTACCAGTGTGATCTATAGCCCAAAGCCGTTGAGCTGCTATTGGCAGTTGGATCGCAATTCATTTCTCAAGGTAATTGACAAAAAAATCGTCGAAGAAATTGAAGAGGCTCGAAATCTGGGAATCAACGTTGCGGCCTACGCAACCGGTCGAGAATTGTATTCCCGCTTGTCGCGACCAAAGATTGAAAACCTGGATGAAAATCGAGTGTTGGAGAATCGAGTGCTGACCTATCCGCAGCTCGAAGTGTTTGTTGGGACGGACGACGCGCCCAACGCTTGGGAAAACATGTTAGACGGTTTCACCAACGCCACTCGGTTCACGATCGATCCGGAGAAGAAGAAAGTCCCACTACAGTTCGAAGAGATGGCCAACTATCCATTTCTGTTTTTTCACGGCCGGAACGCATTTGATTTTACGGCCGAGGAGTTGGAAGCTGTTCGACGGTACCTGGACGCAGGGAATTTTCTGTTTGTGGATTCCATCTGTTCGAGTCAGGAATTCAATCGTTCGTTTGAGGCAGCCATTGAGAAGATTTTCCCTGGTCAGCTCAAGGATATTCCGCGGGACCATCCTATTTGGCAGGACACGTATATCAATCCACTGGATAAAGTGACAATTCGGCGACCGGACAGTACGCAACCGCAGGGCTTTGCGGCTGAATCGACGTACCCGCGAATGAAGGGAGTCGAACTTGATGGCCGTCTCGTGTTGGTTTTTTCACCGCTGGATTTAAGTTGTGCGATGGAGAACGCCGCCGCCAATCAGTGTCACGGTTACTCGAAGAAAGACGCATCGCTGATTGCGACCCGTGTGCTTCTGTACGCATTGTTTTCGGATTAGCAACTGCGAGCACTGAGAACCGACCCGATTGCCGCGTACTGAGTCCGTTAAACTTGCAATACACCCGTTCGAAACGGTTCATCGGCTGCGTGGCGTGTGACGATTTCCAGCGATCGAATCAAAACGTTGCGCGTGTCGGCCGGCTCGATGATACCATCAACCCATAATCGTGCGGCCGCATAACGGATGTCTGTTGATGTTTCGTACGCTTGGGAAACTCGATCACGCAGTTCCTCCAACTCTTTGGTGTCCGGCTCTCGGCCAGCACGTTTCATGGCAGCGATGTTGACATCGAGAAGGGTTGAAGCCGCCTGTTTTGCTCCCATAACAGCGTATTTAGCATTGGGCCAGGCAAAAATAAATCGCGGGTCAAACGCTTTACCGCACATGGCATAGTTGCCCGCTCCATAACTGCCACCCGTGATCACTGTAATTTTGGGAACGCGACTGTTGCTGATTGCGTTGACGACTTTCGCTCCTGCGCGAATGATGCCTGCGTGCTCGCTGTCGCGACCGACCATGAATCCGAAAACGTCTTGCAGGAACAAAAGAGGAGTCCACGTCTGATTGCAGTCCATGATAAAGCGAGCTTCTTTGTCGGCGCTGTCGTGATAAATCACACCACCGAACTGCATGCCCTCGGTTTTGGACATCGACGGCTGACGTTGATTGGCAACGATACCGACATGATGGCCACCGATTTTGGCATACCCGCAAACAATGGATTGACCGTACTCGGCCTTGTATTCTGAAAAGGTGTCTTTGTCTACCAGGAATTGAATCAGATCCCGGATGTCAAATCGCGATTGCGGATCGATGGGAATTGCGTCACATATTGCCTTTGTGTCTTTGGCCGGTTCGATTGATTTGTCACGACGAAATTCTGCGAAGTGCGTGTTCGCCGGGAACATTCCCACTAATTCGCGAATCCTTGCGATCGCCGCTTCATCATCGGGTTCGCGGTAGTCAATTGTTCCGCTGATGCTGGCGTGCATCGCGGCACCGCCAAGGTCCTCGTGAGAAACCTCTTGACCAATAGCGCTTTTGACCAGCGCGGGGCCAGCCAGATAAAGGCCCGAGCCTTCGGTCATGATCAGTTTGTCGCAAAGGACGGGCAGGTATCCGCCTCCCGCCACACAGTTGCCCATAATGGCAGCCAATTGTGGCAGGCCCATGGCAGAGATCACTGAGTTGTTGCGAAAGATTCGGCCAAAGTCATCTTCGTCAGGGAAAATTTCGTCTTGCAACGGCAGGAACACGCCGGCGGAATCGACAAGGTAAACCAATGGCAAGCGACATTGCATCGCGATTCGTTGAGCCCTCAAGACCTTCTTGCAGGTCATCGGAAAAAACGCACCGGCTTTGATTGTGGCATCATTGGCGATGATCATTACATCGCGACCACTGATTCGTCCGACGCCGCAGACAACGCTGGCGGAATTCGTTCCACCCCAGTCGTCATACATTTCATAGGCCGCCCACAGGCCGATTTCCTGCCAACTTTCGGTCGAATCAAGCAACTTTGCGATTCGTTCTCGCGCTGTCAGTCGCCCTTTCTCGTGTTGGCGATTGATCGCCTTTTTGCCACCGCCCAACTGAATGTGTTGACTTTGACTTTCGAATTCAGAAAGGGTTTCTTGCCAGTTCATAAACGTGAACACCTAGAGTGGTTTTGGGAACCAATTGAAATATTGGAGTACCAACATAATCAGGAATCCACGACCACGCGACCGGGCGGCAAAATGACCAATATTTATCGCCCAGCAACGTCAATTACTGCAAATTGTCAGGGATGCCGTAAGGGAAGACTTCACCGATGACGAGGTTGATATGTTCCTTGCGATTGGGCGGCGAGGGGTGGGTGCTCATGAATTCGGGTTGCGCACCACCTCCTGATGTTTTGGCCAGAATGTCCATCACTTCAAGCATATGGTCGGGATGATAGTTGATCATCACCATCAACTCGATTCCCCAGCGATCGGATTCCAGTTCATGAGAACGCCCATACTTCATACCGATCAAGCCTGTGACGATCTGTGAGATTCGTTCGCCAGCGATATCACCAGAGGCCACCCAAGCGGCGTTGTTCCATTGCACGAACATTTTTTGTTTGGCCATTTGTTGTGCGCTGTGTCGCTCCAGAACATGTCCGATTTCGTGTCCCAGCACTGCTGCCAACTGGCCTTGATGATTGAGTTCGTGATAAAGCGCCTCGGTAATGAAAATCTGTCCACCGGGCAAGGCAAACGCGTTGACAGTTCGATCGTCATCAAGCAGATAGAAATTGAACTCGTAGGGCTGTTTTCGGTTCAGCTCGTTTAGGCGCGAGGCCAAAGCATTGACGAGGCGTTCGCCCATGTCGACCACTTGCTGGGTTGCTACAGCGTCCCTCGAAAATCCACCGAACTGGTTCGCCATTTCTGGAACCGACTGCAACCCCAAAACAATTTCGTCTTGAGTTGACAAGCCTCCAACGCGTTGCGGTTTGCCGTTAATGGGATTGATGTCCGTGTTTGCCCAGTAGCTGACTACCGAGAACAGGATGATTGCTGCGGCAATCAGCAACCGGACTTTTAAAGCAGACATGTTGCGTCCGCTTTGATAGTTTCGGCGATAATAACTCATGGTTTGTCTGACGTTACAGTTGGTAGCCCATCGGCTTCGAACGAATAATCAGGATGTTTTAAAGGTACGGCATCAAAAGCCTGGCAACGCCGTCGCGAATGCGAATCGGAAACGGGCGTTGATTCACTTCGGCAAGAGTGATTTCTCTTGCGGATTCGGCCTTGGATTCAACAATGGTCTCCAACGGTTGAATCAGGCTTTCGCCATAGCATTCTATATTGAATTCGAAGTTGAGGCGAAGGCTGCGGGGGTCCCAGTTGGCAGAACCGATCAAGGCCCACGCGGAGTCGATCAGGAATAGCTTGGTGTGATCAAACGGCCGGGGCGTCAAAAAAACGCGGCACCCTTTTTCGAGAATTTGCCACAGCTGTGCCATGCAAGCCCATTGAACGACGGCAATGTTGTTGGATTCGGGCAAATAAATCCGAACCCGAACTCCGCGCAGAGCGGCAACGTTCAGGGCGTCGATCAGTGAGTTGTTTGGCAAAAAGTAGGGAGTAAAAACGACAATTTCACGCTCGGCAATTGAAATGGCCCCCAAAATCAACTCGCTCAGTTTGCGAAAATCCTCGTCTGGACCGTGCTGAACGCTTCTGGCCCAAATCGAACCGACACCGCTTGAAGTCGGGTTTGGGAACCATGCATCACCGGTCAATTGTTCGCCTGTTGTGAACGCCCAATCCAGTGCAAACGTACGTTGCATTTGCGCGACGACGGGCCCCGAAATTTCAAAGTGAAGGCAACGAACGGGAAACCGGGGATTCAATCCCAGCGTATGGCCTTCGCGAATGTTGGTGCCACCCGTAAAGCCCTTAATTCCATCGACCACCAGAATCTTGCGGTGGTTTCTCAGGTTCGCGGTATTGGGCAGCCTCGGCAGCATTGTCGGCAGAAATGCGGCAACACGTATTCCAGCTCGACGCAGTTCGCGAATCATGTTGGGGCGACTATACGACGAGCCCACTCCATCAATCAAAATACGAATTTCGACACCGCGTTTTTGAGCAACACAGAGCGCGTCCTGAAACTGCTTTCCAACACGGTCGTGATCGAAAATGTAACTTTGCAATGAGATCGATCGCTGAGCGCCTTTGATGGCAGCAAGCATTGCAGGAAACGCTTCATCGCCGTCGACAAGTGGCTTTACTTCATTTCCAGGAAGCAGTGGCAGGCCGGTCAGATTGGCTCCCGTGCGTTCCAAGCCTCTCAGGTTGGGACGTTCGCTGATTTGCGATTCCGTTTCATCCAGAAATTCACCATCATCAAATGAATGATCTGGCAGTTGAAGATTCTTGGGGACGTTCAACTTGATCGCTTTTCGATGCAGTCGATTGATGCCGAAACAGAAGTAAAGGAAGCTGCCGACAAATGGTGTCAACCAGACAAGACCCACCCAGCTAATTACCGACCGAACGTCTCGCTTCCAAAGTACCGCGTGAAAGGTGACGGACACCACCAGAGCCAGATGGAGCGCGGCAACCAGAAAGGCCCAGATTGCGTATTCCCAGATCAACGAAAATTCCTGTCAATGGTAGAGTGATAACGCTATGATTCTTGTTAAAGCGAACAGCCGATTTTCTGGTGCGGTTTCGCGCATGAGATCAATGTGAATGGTTATTTTGATTATCGACTGAGGGAGAAACCTCGACAACTTGCCGTCTGCTAAAATCAACGTTATTTGATCGTCTCGCTTTTCGAACTGTTTTTTGTCGACGCAGGTTTGATCTGATCCATGAATTCTGTTCCGAGTGGTCAACTCAGGTTGTTGACCTATAACATTCACAAAGGGATCGGTGGTATCGATCGACGATACAGTCTGGATCGAATTGTGGAGGTGATTCAGCACTATTCACCTGACGTCGCGGTGTTGCAGGAAGTCGATTTCGGAGTGCCTCGATCGCGTGGCCACCGACAGGTTCGAATGTTGTCCGAAGCATTGGGCATGCCGCACCGCGAATATCAGGCAAATGTCCGATTAAAACAGGGACACTATGGCAATGCGATCCTAAGCCGCTTTCCCATGACCGAGTCAACCAACCTGAATTTGACGGTGCCACCCAAGAAAAGGCGGCGTGCGCTATTTGCGAAATTGCATATCGGGATCGAAGATTCCACTCGCACCTTGTTGGTTTGCAACACCCATTTAGGATTGGCCGGTTTCGAGCGGAAGATTCAAATTCGTCGTTTGCTTTCAAGCGACATGATTCGCAATATACATCACGAAACACCGGCGATCGTTGCAGGTGATTTCAATGATGTCTGGATGTCGATTGGTAGGAAATTGATGTTCCCAGCTGGATTCCGATGTGCGGTTGGCGGCACAAAAACCTTTCCGGCGATGATGCCAGTTCGCAGTTTGGATGCGATTTACTATCGGGGAGATTTGAAACTGATCAACAGCTTTGCCGGGCGGATAGAACAAGCTCGCCACGCGTCCGATCATCTTCCGGTAATCACCGATTTTCAGATCGCGACACGTGGTGTTGAGCAATGAGATTCTGGTGTTTTGGAGCCGCAAATCACGTTCGCTTAAACATGTTTGAACGCCTGTTCCAAGTCAAGAATCAGGTCATCAGGGTTTTCGATACCAATCGACACACGAATCATCTGGTCCGTGACACCCTGCAGTTGACGCGTCTCGCGTGGGACGCCGGAGTGCGTTGTCGACGCGGGGTGGCTGATCAGGGTTTCGGTTCCACCGAGGCTGACTGCCAGTTTCATGACCTGCAAATGGTCAAGCAGTCGGAATGCTTCTGGCTCACCACCTTTAATGTAAAACGAGAACGTTGACCCTGGCGCCTGACACTGAGTCTTATAAACGTTAAAGGCTGGATCAGATTCCTTGATGAAGCCAAGGTAATTGACTTTCTCAACCTTTGGATGCTTTGCCAGATAATTCGCAACGAGTTCGGCGTTTCGGTTGGCTCGTTCCATGCGAAGGCTCATCGTTTCAAGCGATCGTAACAGCATCCATGCGCTGTTCGGGTCAATCTGAGTACCGATTGCACTTCGTAACGCGCGAATGGGTTGAACGGATTGTTTCGTACCGACGACTGCACCAGCTACGAGGTCCGAATGTCCACCCACGTATTTCGTCAGTGAGTAGATCGCGAAATCGGCGCCGTGATTGAGTGGATGTTGGTAAACAGGACCGAGAAAGGTATTGTCCACCGCTACGGGTGGGCGCTGGCCACCTTGTTTTTCGCCAATGCGTTCCGAGATCTTCCTTAGATACGCGATATCAACTAATCCGTTGGTTGGATTGGCCGGTGTCTCGGCCAAGATCATTCCAACCGGGCCGGCTGCCATGGCTTCCTCCGCTACTTTGTCCAAAGCCTCATGGCTGATGCCGTCGTAAAACGGAACGGGTTTGATGCCGTAATTCACCATGACTTTGTCGAGCAGCGTTTCCGTTCCACCGTAGATGGGTGATGAGAACATGATAGAACTGCCAGGGCGAAGGTACGCCAACATTGCGGTCGCAATAGCTCCCATGCCCGATGAAAATACGGCCCCCATCTCGCCGCCTTCCCAGAGGGTCAGTCGATCCTCCAAGACCTCCAGATTGGGGTTGTTGAAGCGAGAATAAACGAGCCCCGCTTCTTCGCCGGGACCTGGCGAGCGACGACCGGACGTGAAGTCAAAAAAGTCCTTACCTGCTTGGGCGTTCTTGAAAACAAATGTTGATGTCAGGAAGACGGGTGGCTTCAATGCTCCTTCTGAAAGGTGCGGGCTGTAGCCGTAACCCATCATCTGAGTTTCTGGGTGAAGCTCGCGATCTTCCAGCTGACGATTCTTGTAGTTCTTTGATGTGCTCATGTAATTGGGTCCCTATTGCCGTGGTTTCAATAGACAAATAGCCATTCTAAAAGATTGTGACGGGCCATCCTATGGGAGTCAGTGAGGCCAGAGTGAATGAAATTTCCAACCGGGTGGCGGTTTATTTTTTTTTCGGGCGAAAAGATTTGACTCGCTCGGGATTGGTTTCCAGGTAGGGTCCGCCAATCAAGTCGACGCAGTAGGGAATGGCAGGGAACACCGCGTCCAGGCATTGGGCGATCGCCTTGGGACTGCCCGGAAGATTGACAATCAGGCAACGATCACGAATTCCTGCAGTTTGGCGCGAGAGAATTGCCGTAGGAACATATTGCAAGGAAACCGTTCGCATCTGTTCGCCGAATCCAGGCATCATTTTTTGACAGACGGCTTCTGTGGCTTCCGGCGTGACATCTCTGGGTGCGGGGCCAGTGCCTCCCGTTGTAATGATCAAACAGCAGGCCTCAATATCTGCCAGTTCGATCAACGTTTGTTCGATTCGACCTTGCTCGTCGCTGATGATTCGCGTTACCGGCTTCCAAGCAGTGGTGAGTATTTCCTGCAAATAGGAATTCACAGCCGGTCCACCCAGGTCCTCATACTGTCCGCGACTGGCGCGATCCGAGACTGTGACAATACCGATGTTTGCTTGAGTTTGGTTCATTGATTCGGATTCGGTTTTTCCGTAAGTCGCATTACTGACTCGACATTTTTGTTTTGACTTGTTCCGACCAATGGTCCAGTTCGTGGTATAGCGTCATGTCATGAGTCAACGGCGTGATTGAGATGTCGCCGCGCGTCACGATTTCCACATCGGACAGGCAAGTCATCGGTTCGGGGGATGGTTCATTGGTTTGCCAATAGTAGGTTCGGCCGTTGGGATCTTTTCCCAACAGAAAGCGATTTCCCATCGGATTGGGATTGGCTGGAACCACATGAAATTCGGGGTTGCCGTTGAGTGCTGCAAGAGGAACGTTGACGTTCAGGGTTTTTCCCTTCGCCATGGGATCCGTCACCATCGCTTCGCAAATTGGCCAAGCGATTTCGATCGCGCGTACAAAGTCGTCCTCGTTCTCGCTGGCCTCCATGGAAAGTGCAAGGGCAGGGATCCCCGCTGCGGATCCCGCGAGTGCGCCGGCTACCGTACCGCTGTGAGCAACATTCCTCGCCACGTTCAGGCCGTTGTTGATACCGCTGACGACCAAATCGGGTTGGAAGGGACACAGCTCGGCCAACGCGATCTTGACGCAATCCACTGGGTAGCCGTTGACTCCCCATCCCGTTACGGCCGGGCCAATCGGAAACTTTTTCGCAAAAAACGGTCGTCGGTAAGTAATGGACTGACTGACGCCGCTGCGTTCATTGTCGGGGGCAACGACAAACAATTCATGTTCGACGGACAAGTAATTCGCCAAGGCGCGAATGCCCATTGCCATAACGGAATCGTCGTTGGTAATGATGATCTTCATGATAATTTCATTGAGAAACAGGCTGATGTGATGACCAAATCACCCTTGAGGTACGAATGTTTCCAGGAGCAAGCTTTTTCGCAGACCTCCCAATTAACCCATAGAAAACGGCGTTTTTCATCGTTTTCAAGTTCGCGCCCAATGCATTTGGTTTGACGAGTCACGTTAATCCAAAACGGATAGGCGGGCAATGCGGCGCCGCGACCGCGATTTCTGATGCCAGCGAGCCTTTTGTCGGTAGAACGAAACTCGTATAATCTCGCGTTTTCGAAAAACGGACAGATGTGTTTCTCAAGGTGAAACGAAGTCCGTTTTTTCTCGTTTAGGGGAGTCTGTGATGTCTGTCGCAACTGACTCAGGAATGTCTACAAAAAGCCAATCACAAACCGAACGCATCCTCGTTCTGGACTTTGGCGCGCAATACGCACAGCTCATTCGCGACGTGTCCGTGACCTGAACGTTTATTGCGAGATTGTTCGTCACGACATTACCCCAGAACAAATCAAGAATCACAATCCGTCGGGCCTGATTCTTTCAGGTGGTCCAAGTAGCGTCTATTCTGAGTCGGCGCCCAAATGTCATCCTGAAATATTCCAACTTGGTGTTCCGATTTTGGGAATTTGCTACGGAATGCAGATCGCCTGTGACACATTGGGCGGAAAGGTGTCGAGCACGCCCACGCGTGAATACGGACGCACGACTTGCGAGGTTTCGGGTGACGATCCATTGTTCAAGGACTACCCGCAAACGGCCGACGTCTGGATGAGCCACGGCGATCAGGTGCAGTCTGTTGGCGCTGAATTCATGCCATTAATGAAAACGGAAACATGCCCGGTCGCTGCAGTTCGACACGCACAATTGCCTGTCTATGGTTTGCAGTTTCATCCGGAGGTTACGCATACGCCGTTTGGCAAAACGCTGCTCAAGAATTTCTTGTTTGAGATTTGCCATTGTCAGGGAACCTGGAAACTCGAAAACTTTGCAGAAGAAGCTATCGCATCGATTCGGGAGCGAGTTGGTAATGCCCGGGTAATCTGCGGTTTGAGCGGCGGCGTCGATAGTTCGGTTGTTGCGGCGCTTTTGTATCGAGCGATCGGACCTCAACTGTCGTGCATTCTGGTTGACAATGGATTATTGCGGAAGAACGAAGCTGAGTTGGTGGTGGATGAATTCACCAATCACTTCAAAACGGATCTGCATGTCGTGCAGGGGGAATCTCGTTTTCTGAGTGAACTGGCAGGCGTTACTGAACCGCAAGAGAAAAGGCGAATCATTGGCCGCGTGTTCATCGATTGTTTCAAAGCGGAAGCTGAAAAAATCGAAGACGCTCGATTTTTGGCTCAGGGTACGTTGTATCCCGATGTGATTGAAAGCGGAGCGGCTGTTGATGGTCCCGCGGCAACGATCAAGTTGCATCACAATGTTGGTGGTTTGCCAAAAGATCTGGGTTTCGAACTGATTGAACCGTTGCGTGATTTGTTCAAGGACGAAGTGCGCCGTTTGGGTGTCGAATTGGGACTGCCGGAACAACTGGTCTGGCGACATCCATTTCCGGGGCCGGGACTGGCCGTACGGTGCCTGGGCGAAGTCACCAGGGAACGACTCGATGTCTTGCGCGAAGCTGATGCGATTGTGATCGATGAGATCAACAAGGCGGGCCTTTATCGCAAAACGTCTCAGTTGTTTGCAGTCTTGTTGCCTGTTCAAAGTGTTGGCGTGATGGGTGATGCGAGGACCTACGAGAATGCACTTGCGATCCGCTGTGTTGACACCGACGATTTCATGACGGCGGACTGGACGCGTTTGCCATACGAAGTACTCGCTCGAATGTCGACACGTATCATCAACGAAGTCAACGGCATCAATCGAGTCTGCTACGACATCAGCAGCAAGCCTCCCGCAACTATTGAATGGGAATGATCAACAGGATTGTCCCCCAAATCGATTAAACATTTTTTCCCTGTCGGAACCTCTTTTTATGAGTCGGCAATATATTTTTCAAATGTCGGAAATGACTCGCAAACGCGGGCCCAAAGTCATTTTGGAAGACATCTGGTTGTCCTTTTATCCTGGCGCGAAAATCGGTGTTCTGGGCCGCAATGGTTCCGGAAAAAGTACGCTTCTGCGAATCATGGCGGGGCTCGACAACGACTACGATGGCGAGGCGCGGCTGACCGATGGTTTCACGCGTGGTTACCTTTCCCAGGAACCGCAACTGGATCCCGAGCTCGATGTTTGGGGCAACGTGCAGACGGCGGTTGCCAGCCGCCGCAAGTTGCTAGATCGTTTCAACGAATTGACTGCCAAATGCTCAGAGCCTCTCGACGACGACAAAATGCAAAAGGTCTACGACGAGATGGCCCGAGTTCAAGATCAGATCGAGGCGACCAATACCTGGGAACTGGATCGAGAAATCGAGATTGCATTTGATGTCATGAACCTGCCGCCACGCGATGCAGATGTCACGACGCTGTCTGGCGGTGAGAAACGACGCGTTGCGCTGTGTAAGTTGTTGTTGGAAAAACCCGACCTGCTGTTGTTGGACGAGCCCACCAACCACTTGGACGCGGAGTCCGTGCAGTGGCTTGAGCGGACGTTGCACCAGTATCACGGTACTGTTGTGGCCGTGACCCACGACCGCTATTTCCTTGACAACGTCGCCGGGTGGATCTTGGAATTGGATCGCAGCAAGGGCTATCCGTTCGAAGGAAACTACACTTCCTGGCTTGAGCAGAAACAACAGCGACTCAAACGCGAAGAAAAACAGGCTGAATCGCGCGAGAAAACAATCGCCAGGGAACTCGAATGGATTCGCATGTCCCCCAAAGCGAGACAAACCAAAAGTAAAGCGCGTATCAGTGCCTACGAACAATTGGTTGCCGAAAGCGAACGCGATCGTGAGCACGATTTCGAGTTGCAGATTCCCACGACTCGTCCCTTGGGTGATCTGGTTGTGGATGCCAACAATATCACCAAGGGATTTGGTGATCGGGTCCTGATGGAGAACCTGTCGTTCCGTTTGCCCCCGGGTGGTATTGTGGGTGTAATCGGTCCCAACGGTGCTGGCAAAACGACGTTGTTCCGTATGTTGACGGGACAGGAGCAGCCCGATGCGGGGACTCTCAAAATCGGTGAAACCGTCGATATGGGCTATGTCGACCAATCGCGCGATGCTTTGGATCCCGACAAGTCGATCTACGAAGAAATTTCAGGCGGCTTGGACAATCTGGAAGTCGGCAAAAAGAAAATCAACTCGCGGGCCTACGTATCGCGGTTCAATTTCCGAGGCTCCGATCAAGAGAAGAAAGTCGGAGTCCTGTCTGGCGGGGAACGCAATCGTGTTCACCTGGCAAAGCTATTGCGAACGGGGTCCAACCTCTTGTTGCTGGACGAACCGACTAACGACTTGGACGTCGACACCTTGAGAGCGCTGGAAGAAGCGATTGCCAGCTACGCCGGTTGCGTGGTGGTCACCAGCCACGACCGTTGGTTTCTCGACCGTTTGGCGACTCACATATTGGCGTTCGAAGGTGATGGGTACGTTCATTGGTGCGAAGGTAACTTTGCGACCTACGAACAACAACGCCGCGAGCGATTGGGAATCAGCGACGACGAACCTCGCCGATTCCGTTACAAGAAATTGATGTCATAAGACTTACAGAATTTAATCATTACAGAATTTTTTTGAGGAAATTGAGGAAATGACGATCTTGCGAGTGGGCTCCACAGACAAGTATGCAGAGAACTGGTCTTCGGCTTTTGGTGAAAAGAAATCAAAGCCTTCCACCAAAAAGAATGCTGCAGCAAAGACAACCGTTAAGGCCAAGGCTGCGAAAAAATCGGCAAAGAAGAAAGCTGCCAAAAAATAGAATCAGCAGCGGGTTTTCCCGCTGCTTTCGTCTTTTAGCGAGAGGAACGGATTTCCAGGATAAAGCTTTCCCATTCCTCGCCAGGAACGGGATAGCGTTCGACGATTTTCAGTTGCAGGTAACGCATCAGGCGTGCACTTTCCGCTTCGAGACGTTCCTCTCGCCATTTCGGCCCCTTGATCGCCAGAAGTTTGGTGATGTTCACCCAGTTTCCATCCAGCCAACGAAATAGTTTGGCCAGGGAACCGACGGCCCGAGCCGTTACGGCGTCATATCGTTCGTCCTCCAGCAGATTTTCCGCGCGCCCGTGGTATACCTCCAACTCCACATCCAGTTTCTCGGCAATCTCACGAAGAGCTTGTGCTTTTTTTCCAACGGAATCACACAGGGTCATATTCAGGTCGGGGCGTAGGATTTTTAACACAACGCCTGGCACGCCGCCGCCGGAACCAATGTCGAGAACATCGGCGTTATCGGGGAGTTGTTTCGCGACCATGATGGAGTCGAGCAGGTCGCGATTGACGAAGTGTTCGAAATCCGTGTGGCGGGTCAAATTCATGACCTTGTTCTTTTCCCACAACAGTTCGCAATACTGCTGAAGTTTCGGGATCGTTGTTTCGGGAATGTCAAATTCCGCTTGTTCGATCAATGAGCGAAGAGTCGTCACCAGATGAATGCCTAACCAATAAAAGGTTGAAACAAATGAGTGACAGTTTCCTTGGGAACACTGTTGTCGCTCAAAATTATACGAGTCACGTGAAAGAAAATCGGAGCAGCAAAACAGACCGAATCGATTCGATCCAGCACCCCAGAGTGGCCTTGAACGAGTGTGCCGTAATCTTTGATGCCACGGTCACGTTTGATCGCCGACATGGTCATTTTTCCCGACGAGCCCATGACACTGATCAGCAATGCCATGATACCAGCCCCATACCACTGAAATGGTGTGACCGGCAGAACCAGTTGGATCAACATGCCAACCAATCCGGTACAGCAGGCCGCTCCAATCAACCCCTCCCAAGTCCGTGTTGCATTCACGCTGGGGGCAATCACATGTTTGCCGATCATACGGTCCCACGCGAATAACAGCAGGTCGCTGAGCTGTACCATGGCGATCAAAAACAATAGCAGGCCGGCCGGTTTCCCTTGCCAAGGCTCATTGGTCAGGGTCTCGGGGTTCCAGGTTTCTAATTTAAGGAACAACAAGGCCGGTGCGTGACTCAACGCGTAGACACAAATCAACAAGCCGAACTGAATCTTGGCAGTTCGCTCGAGAAATCGTTTTGTGTCACCGGTGAAGGCAATTCGACCCGGGATAAACAGCGAGCCATACACTGGAATGATGATCGAATAGATCTCAAACCAGTCGTAAGCGACCATGAAATATTGGAATGGCGTAAATAGAAAAACACCCAGAACAGCGTTCGATGATCGCCGCGCCGCGTCGGCGTCATCGTTATGAATTCGCGCAATGCCCAGAACGAGATCAGAAAAAAGAAAACGACAGTAACCCAGCGTTGCAGGGTCATGGCAATCGTCAGGATTACAAAGATCGTTAGCCAGGCAGTAACGCGGTTGTTGAACGTGCGGATGATGGATTGATCGGCCCAGGATTCAGGCTGACGCTTCAAGTATTGGCCAACGCCTACCAATATGATCAAGATGACCAGTACAACTCCGAGCAGCACAACTGTTTTTAGATCCAGCAGGCTGGTTTGAAACAGGTTCGAGATTTGTGCAGCTAGTGGCATCGCGATATTATTCGATCCGAAATAGATTTTTAAATGTCTTTCAAGTCCAAAACGGCCTGTCGGGCACGAGTCAGGAACTCGGCTTTTCCTTCGCCGGGTTCTAACCAGATCGGAGCTCCGATCGAGATGCAACTGAGCAAAGGGACTGGCAAAAATTCGCCTTTCGGCATCACGCGGTTCAGATTGTCGATGTAGACGGGCATCAATTCAAGGTCGGGGCGTTTTTTACCCAGATAATAGAGCCCACTTTTGAAATCTTGAGTCTCTCCCGAGGTGTTTCGACCGCCTTCGGGAAAAACGATCAGCGAATACGTGGTGCCGATCTCGCGAATCATCATTTCGACGGGGCTGTTATGGACTTTGACTTTTTTGCGATCAATCAGCAAAGGGTTAAACAGACTGGATACGTATCGTCGAACCGGTCCACCCGTCCAATAATCCTGAGCTGCAACAGGGCGTGTCAGCAAACGCAGCTGCTTGGGGAGTGATGACCAGAGCACCAAAGCGTCCAAATGGCTCGTGTGGTTTGCAAAATAGACTCGTTGGCAGGTGTCGGGCTTTGAGCCGACCCAGCGCACGGATGCACCGCTGAAAAATTTGGCTAAACCAGCGAGGATAGCAATCGAAACTGGTTTCATAACGCAAATTCGTAAACATCAAACAGATCGTGACTCGCCCAATGTCGATCGAGCGAAGCGACTTTGAGAAGTCGCCTATTCTAGCAGAAACCATCAATGCGGCGATGCCCGCTCTTTTCGAGGTCGATTCGGCCCGACGATTCAGTTTGCGGTCCCGTTTTGCTGAGCCGCGCGGCGCAACGGCCAAGTGTATTGTTCCGATACTTTTTTGGGCGAAGGTGTGAGCGTATCCAATAAAAATAGGTGACTTCGAGTCCTTCAGCTTCACAATTGGGTGGCAAGAAGCATTCGTTTGAGAGAGTTCTCGAGCACCACACAAATCACCTCGGAAGAAACATGCCCGCAGCGCCAGCAAGTGTGCAAGTCTCCCGGAAAATACAAGCCCGCAGCGCTAGCAAGTGTGCCTACCAACCAATGCAAATCAAGACGCTCTGAAATCCGAAAACAGAACCGTCCAGTTTGAATAGTTCGCGCAATTACCGAACGCTAAAAATCGAGTGTAGTTGCTTCGCTAGTATCGCCGAAGCGAATGGCGAAGGTCTTGCAGCCGGGACTCGTTGCCTCGTCCACTACCAAGTCGAACACCACCAAGCCAACGAATTTTGCTCGCCACCGTTTGGGTGCCTTGATGCCTGGGTGCCATGCGCTCGGCTTTGCGTGGGCATGCTCGGCCCGCTGGGTTTAATCCCGCGATCTCGCCAAGCGATCAGTGGCACGGCCACATGGAAATGTTCGCCCCCGCTGCCGGAACGGCGCTGCGCTTGGTCCGGCCTACACCAGCTTGTTCAGGGGCGAAAGGCGGAGGTCTTGCAGCTGGGACTCGTTGCCTCGTCCACTACCAACATACGCTGGCCCATCGGTGTCACCGTTCCGATTAACGAAATCGAGTTGAGTTGTAAGTAGGAGTTTCGGTTGTTGGTAAGACGATAGTCAGGGGCTGAGGAGGAGCGATTCGAATTCCCGTTTTCCGGGAATACAAGTTCTCGATCAAGCGTGTGTAGCCGTCCACCATTCCTGTCAACGAACTTTGCGACACGGCCTTCGATCGCGCCGCCTTTCCAAAACTGCGTTGCGTTGTGGGAGATTCCAGAATGTCCAACCAGCGCATTCCGGCAGCTTTAAAGTCTCCGGTGGGTGTGAGGTATCCCGTTTCATTTTCAGAAACCAATTCGTTGACCGAGCCAACATCGGTCGACACAACGGGGCGTTGGCAAGCCATCGCTTCCACAATTGAAACCGGGCTCGCTTCGTTGTCTGAGGTCAATGCAAATAGATCGATGGCCGATAGTAGTCCGGGTGTGTCAGAAACATTACCGGCAAAGCGAACCTGTTGTTCAATTCCTAGTTCGGCTGCGTACGATTCCAACTCACCTCGAATTTCACCATCGCCCGCAATCACAAAAGTCGCCTTGGGCAATCGCTGCGAAACGAACTGAGCCGCCTGCAGAAACAGTTTGTGATTTTTCTCAGCTCTCAGCGCAGCAACGATGCCCACGGTCGGTGCGTCAGCTGAAATGTCAAGTTTCGATCTCCACTCGCTTCGTTTCGCATCGGAGAACATGAATCGATCGGTGTCGATCCCGTTGCGAATCACGAAAACCTTGGAGCGTGGAAATTTTTCCTGATCGGCGAGGAACTGACCGTGACTTCGGGCTACGCCAATGAACCCATCGGTCAGCGGTGTCAAGAATCGATTCAAGCAACCGACACCATCGGGCCAACCAGTGGAGTGAAGTGCCGACAAAATGACAGGGACACCGGCGAATCTTGCGCCAATGCGTCCCCAAAACATCTTGTCACCTGCGCCGACCGTGACAACTGCGTCGATCTGTTGGTCGCGAAAGAGTTTTCGTAGTCGAAAGACGACATTAACATCAAACTTGCTGTGGATCAGATGGGAATGAACGGGAATCTCACCTTGGAGCTGTTCGCCCAGTACACCTAAGTCCTTTAGGCAGCATATCTGTGGCGAGATGCGACGACGATCAAACGACCGAACGAGGTTCACCAACAATGTTTCGGCGCCGCCCACTGGCATGCTTGTAATCACAAACATTACGTTCAGCGGTCGTTTCAATGTATTCATTGAGTAGCTCACGAGTTGGGTGAATCGAGGTCATATTGAAAGGCAGGAGAACGCAGATTGCGATAGTCGAACGTGAGCCAATTCTTGATCCGTGACAAACTCGGATCGCCGTGAAAACGCTTGATGTGAAACGGGTCTTCATTGGAGAAATTGAATCCGCCGTAAGCCGAGCAGACGCCTTCAAGTCCTCGTTCCTTGGCCATGCGAAAAACCTGCGCGTTCAGGTTTTCAATCTGGCCAAACGGAAACGCAAAATAGCGAATTTTAGACCCCAGGTAAGATTCAAGTTCATTGATCGAATCAAAGACCTCGGATTCAATCTGGTCGAGATCGTCAATCGCTCCCATGTTAGCATGCGTGCGAGTGTGTCCGCCGATTTCAACGCCCGCTTTGAAGAGACCGTAGATTTCTTCCATCGTGTTGACTGGTAGCGGGCGACCATTTTGCACGTCGTGAGGAAACGGCTTCTGTTCCACGATGTTGTCCACGGTCACAAAGTATGTGAACGGAATGCGTCGTTCCAGCAGGTAAGGTATCGCCCACTGGCAGTTGTCTGAGTAGCCATCGTCAAACGTGATGGCCAAGGTTGGCCGGCGGTTCGTCATCGAGCGGAGTCGGCGTTGACATTCCTGCAGCGTGACAATGTCAAACCGAGAGGAAAGCCATTCGATTTGTCGCTCGAAATCCTGCGGCGATATCGTCCAGTCATTGCAGACGTCGTTGCTAACGCGATGGTAGAACAATGCAGCAACGGGCAACTTTCCCTTTCGTTTCATCCACCATTCCAGCGCAACGCGTGACGGCATCGTCGCGTAGCGATAGGTTTCGATCAAAGTGGAATCGAATCGGTTCATAGGAAACTGAGTGATGAAACAACATTACTACTTGGTGAAATTCTTCTCAAATCTTGGTTATCAGTCGGTATTTGCAAACCTCGTCCCCCAAAAACATGTTCGAAAACTCAACGTGTTGTGAACAATCGGCACCACTGTTGTTTTCGTCACAATTGGAACCGGATCAACGAAAGCGACGGAACGAAAAGTCAATGTGAACCGTGTTGGTGAGCTAATCTATCGTCAGAGACAAACTACTGAATACGATTCCCCGCACTCCCGATACACCCATGACCGAGAAACAAAGACTGTTCGGAATTGACATCGACTCACTTCGAATGCCGCAGGCCGTACGTGTGATTCAGGACTGGCTTCACGACACGCAGGCCAAATGTCGATTTGTCGTGACTCCCAATGTTGACCACGCCGTGATGCTGCAAACGAACGATGGATTGCGCACCGCTTATCGCGACGCTTCACTTGTTTTGGCCGATGGCCATCCGTTGATCTGGGCGTCGCGAATATTGCGCAGACCTTTGCCCGAACGAGTACCTGGCTCGGATTTGGTGCCACGATTGTTCGACGCTTGCAACGATCGAAACAATCGAGTGCGTGTGTTCTTGCTGGGCGCTGCTCCTGGCGTTGCGGCGACTGCCGCTGAAAAAATTCACGCACGTTGGCCGGGTGTAGAAGTTGTCGGCGTGTACAGTCCGCCGATGGGATTCGAAAAAAGCGATGACGAAAACGAGTTGATTTTGGGGCGATTGATCCTAACGAAACCTGATTTGCTCGTCGTTGGTCTGGGTGCGCCCAAGCAGGAATTGTGGGTTCAACGTTTTGCTGACCAGCTTCCCTGCCGCGCGGCATTGTGCGTTGGTGCAACCATTGACTTTCTGGCTGGTGAAAAGCGCCGAGCACCTCGCTGGATGCAACGCATGGGAGTGGAATGGTTGCATCGGATGCTGAGCGAACCGCGCCGGCTGGTGAAGCGATACGCCAAGGACGCATGGGTCTTTCCGCAATTGGTCGTTCAGCAAATGCTGGGACGTCCCTTTCGACACATTGCATAGAGGACGCTTCTTGCTTTTTGTTGTTAGCGGCTGTTCCCAGACGATTGTGTTAGAATAAGGCAGTGCAACGTCAGGATCGCTTGGTGCGTTCTGGCTTCAGCGAAACGGCGAAAAGCTCCGGTTCGTTTCAGTTTGTTTCCACAGCGCTGTCGAGATTCTTGTGGCCAAGTCATCACCGATTGTTGTCCCCGTCGCATTGCCAGGCAAAGGCTATGAAATTTCGATCGCTAGTGGACTGTTGGCGAAGTTTGACGAATTCGAATCGTTCCTCTCGCGATATCAACGAGCTTTTATTGTCACCGACTCAAACGTCTCCAAGCTGTATCTGGCGAAGTATAAACGACGATTCAAAAAGTTCATTTCGCATGTCGAGTCGACCGTCGTGCCCGCTGGCGAGCGGTCCAAAGTGATTGACATGACATACCCCATCTGGCAAAAACTCGTCGGTGCCGAGTGTGATCGCGGCTCGCTGGTGATTGCGTTAGGCGGTGGAGTCGTTGGCGACCTCGCAGGTTTTGCGGCGGCGACATTTATGCGTGGGGTCGACTTTCTGCAGATCCCCACGACATTGTTGGCTCAAGTCGACAGTAGCGTGGGCGGCAAGGTCGGGATCAATCTGCCGCAAGGAAAAAACCTGGTGGGCGCATTCTGGCAGCCCAAGGCCGTTTGGATCGATACGGATGTTCTTGAGTCACTTCCCAAACGAGAGTTTCTGGCTGGTTTGGCGGAAGTCATCAAGTACGGCGTGATCATGGACGAAGCATTCTTCAATGATCTGGAGAGCAACCTCGAAGGAATTTTGGCTAGAGATTCCGCCCTGTTGAGCGCGATGATCGCCAGGTGTTGTCAGCTGAAGGCTGATGTTGTCGTTGCCGATGAAACCGAAACAACAGGACGGAGAACCATTCTGAATTTTGGCCATACCTACGGTCATGCTTTTGAAAAATTGTCTGGTTACGGAAAACTGCTGCACGGCGAAGCGGTTGCCATCGGGATGGTCTGTGCCGGTCGACTTGCGAGTCAGATGCATGGTTTTGCGGCTGCCGATTGCGACCGTTTGACGTCGCTACTGCAGCGAGTTGGGCTTCCGACAGAGGTGCCGGCATCGATCAAGCCCGGTGAAGCGCTGTTGGCAATGATGGCTGACAAAAAGAAAGTGGGCGACAACGTTCGATTGGTACTTCCATCGCGAATTGGTTCGGTTGACTTGGTCGACTGGCCGGGCGATGATACGGTCCTGCATAGTCTTTCGAAACAATAGGGTTGAGGCCGCACGATTTTCGGTTTCCAGCCCCGATGCGATTGGAATCCGACCATGAATGAGACCGCCATACAACCAATCGATGATGAAGCCCGCGCCATCATTCAGCTCAGTCTGACGCGAGGAATCGGTCCACGCTTGTTGCGAGGCTTACTCGAACAATTTGGCTCCGCACGCGAAGCCCTTCGCGCCTCACCCGAGCAACTACGAAGCGTTGAAGGTATTGGGCCACAGCTAGTGCGAGCGATTTGTACGTCGGCTGAGCAAGTTGACGTTGATCGACTTCTGGCCCAGTGTGAAAACAATCAGATCACGATTAAAACACTCGCCAGCCCCGATTATCCGCGAACATTGCAAGAGATCTACGATCCACCCAACCTGCTTTTTGAAATGGGGCGTTGGGAGGAGGCCGATCAACTGGCGGTGGCGATTGTGGGAAGTCGACACGCAACGACGTACGGATTGAAACAAGCCGAGCGATTTGCTCGAGGCTTGAGTCTCGCGGGGTTTACGGTCGTTTCTGGTTTGGCCCGCGGCATTGATCAGGCCGCGCATCGCGGAGCATTGGCAGCAGGAGGGCGAACGATCGCCGTGCTGGGCAGTGGCCTGCTCAACATTTATCCCCCAGAGCATGATTCGCTTGCCCGAGAAATCGCGGCTGCAGGTTGCGTGTTCAGTGAATTGGAACCTGAGCATTCACCGAAAGGTGCTGCGTTTCCGCAACGCAATCGAATCGTCACGGGACTTTCGTTGGGAACGATTGTTATCGAGGCTTCGGAACGAAGTGGCGCCTTGATTTCAGCACGTTTGGCGATGGAGCAGGGCAGGGAAGTGTATGCCATGCCGGGGCGAGTCGACAGTCGGATGTCGCGCGGGTGTCATCGATTGATTCGCGATGGCGCGAAACTGGTGGAGACCGTTGATGATGTGTTGGAAGAACTCGGCCCGCTTGCCATGCCTGTCCGAAAGGGTGACGCTGAAGTGATTCATCATCCCGCTGAGTTGAAACTCAACGAACAGGAAGGCAAAGTATTGAATGCCATTGGAACGGAGCCAACGCCGCTGGACGAAGTGGTTGCCACCTCCGGAGTTCCAGTTCATCGTGTCCTGTCAACGATCAGTGTCCTCGAAATGAAACGACTGATTCAACGAATCGGGCAGTCGAGTGTGTGCCGACGTTGATTAGCGAACGCTCGCTTTCATTGATTTGCGCTTCCCTGCACCGAGTGCCCAGTTCGCGAGGTGAGCTAACCAATTGGGTGAAGATGCAATTGGCCGTTTGAGGTAATAGCCAAAGACGTTTTTCAGAATGGATGTCACATCGGCGTTGTCCATGTCGCCCTCACGTCCCAGCCGAAATCCGTGTCCAAAGAAATACCGCCACACAAATCGTTCGGTTGCACGCTGCGGAGGAATCACGTGTTGTACAGGATTATCTGGAATCCAACTGCCGTGAAACCCTGCTCGCAATAGCGCTGCAGATACTCGATTTCATCTTCACCTAGAATCAGCCGGTCACTGCGGCCAAGGGACGCATCAAACTGGAATTGGCGTAGCACGTCACCGCGAACAGCGAAGTTTGCACCGTAAGGCAATCGGTTCTCGGTGAAAGCAACCGCTTCATCTCCCAAGTCACGCGCCGCAAACGCCCCAGACAGTTTGTCCCAATTTTCGTCGATCCAAATTGGCTTTGTGGCTGCGAACACTGGAACGATTGCGCTACCCCAGAAAGAATCCGAGGGGGCAGTTTCGAACGCTTGCCAATATCGATTGAGCCAATCGGATTCCACGACCACATCATCATCCGTCCAGACGACCAGTTCCGCTTGACTTGCAGAAATGGCCCGATTGCGCGCATGCGTGTGACCAGGTTGGGCTTCGTGAATCAGTTCCATGGGAAGTCCTTGAGCTACGAATTCTCTAGCGACTTCGGTGGTCCGATCAGTAGAGGCATTGTCGATCAGGATCAAGCGACAGGATTGATGGCAGTTGGCGATCGCCTGTTGAACGGATTGAAGTGTCTGGCGAAGCTGTTGAGCGCGGTTACGCGTGCAGATTGCGACTTCGATTCGAACGGACATCTTACGACTGCTTTGGCAATGCCAACAGGCGATCTGCAAAGTCACGGATCGGGTCATCCGAATAGTTCTTGCGGATGCTTTCACCAGCCTTCTGGCCAATGGTTTTCCAGTTCTCGCGGTTGGCCCAAGCTCGTTCCATCGCTTTGTCCAGCAAACCAACCGTCGGCGCCTCGGCGATAAATCCCGAAACGTCGTCTTCGATCAACTCGCTATTGCGACCGGTGTCGGTTGATACGGCAAAGCGGTTGCACAACATCGCTTCTACAACGACCAGCGCGGCACCTTCGTAGCGAGATGGCAGTAACAAGCCATGGTTCTTCGCCCATATCTCCGAAACGTCATTGACGAATCCGCCGAGTTTCAATTGCTTTTCCAGGCCATGCAATTTGATCAGGTCACGCAATTGAGCCTCGTTCCCTTGGTCTTTGCCATAGAACCAGATTTCGATGTTGCGCTCGCGCCACTTGGGTTGCTTCATCACATCAATGATCAAGTCCTGGCCCTTGGACTGGAAATGGACGCGGCCCACGCAGGCAAGACGATAAACCTGATCCGTCGCCGGCCAATCAATTTTGACATTTCGGTCAACATTGAATGGGTTGTCAATGATCTCGGCATTGTCGAGTTTCATTGCCAGATTGTTTTCAAGCTTGTGGTGGTTTTCTTCACTAACGAAAAAAACTTTTTTTGCGTTGCGGTACCATTCGCGATACGACTCGAGCACGTCGCTGTGAATGAAGAAAAAGCTACTGGCGCTTTGGACGTTAATCGCATAGGGAATATCGAACTTGATGCAATCGTCCGCAACGGGAATGCGATCGGGGTGATAACCGAGGGTTACCAACACTGCGTCAGGCCGAACTTCTTCAATCCATGAATCGTTGGCTCCACCGCGACGGATTGCTGAGAAGCGTTGTTTTTGAATTTCCCAGAATGTCAGATGGCGATCGCGAAGCCAGAGTTGTGCCCCGCGTTCCTCCAAGTCGGTCAAATGAGCGGCCTTGTGGGGCCACCACTTGAAGTTAATGAACACCTCGTGGTTGGAATTCTGCAGTCGGCGCGCAGTGCGATACCAAAGTTCTTCGCTCCCTCCCCAGGGAACGCCTGACATGCAAGAATAAAATCCAAATCTCACAATTAACTCAGCTGGTACAAAACCGTCATCTGGTCCTTGATTGTTCACCCTGCTCGTGACGCTGAAGCATTCGGTGATTCCTGTTCGGAGATTGTCCCAGAGTCGGGCATCGCTGCAGAGGCATCCCGGTAGGTCGCTAGAGCATAGTCATAGACCTTTTTCAGCAGCGGATAGTCTGCGTAGAAATTGTCTCGCAGAAACTCTGGTACTCTTTCATCGTAATTCGAGACATTCAATTGCGGTAATTCGCAGTCGGGTTTGCCAAATATTTTGGCCAAATTCGAGATGGAAGTCTGCATATCCTCGAAAACACCGATATAAACGAATCGACTCGCCAGCTTTTCTTCGTAGTTGTCCAGCGTGAGATCCTGTGGCAGGTGATGAAACAGCCAATAAGGATAGCTGCGGACGTATTCAACCACAGAACCGAATTGATCGGAAAAATCGACAGCCTGTCCCCGGTACCAGAATCGCCCCTCGGCACTTCGGCCCTTGGCAAAAAAGTACATGGAGACGGTCAAGTCAAAGGGGTCCCGCAGGATCGTAAAGTACTGGTCGATCTCAGGATAATAATAAGGAAGTCCATATCCTCGGCCGTGATTGAAATGCCCGTGGATACAACGTACGTCGTCGCGCCAGCGTCCGTCTTCGTCGCGCGTTTCGACTTTGGGTAGCAAGATATCTTTGGATTCGTCCTGATTCAATTTGTGATAGGTCGGCCCAAACCACTCTTTGAGCAGTCGCACGACACTTGTT
The DNA here is from genome assembly GCA_041399045.1 of Pirellulaceae bacterium. GTDB lineage: Bacteria > Planctomycetota > Planctomycetia > Pirellulales > Pirellulaceae > BJ22. Next base: position 71,577 of record JAWKTO010000011.1, read on the forward strand.
CCCGCACACTTGGGGATGTGTGTGTAAATAATCGGTTTATGCGGGTCGTACTGTTTCATGATTTAAACCTGCCAATGTCATGTCTATCAGAAACGCGACGTTTCTGTGGCTGGATTGTTTGGCCCTGTATGAGCCGTTTCTCACACCTATCGGGAATTCGCAACGCGTATTTTAGGGCATTTCCCAGAAATCGTAACGTCAATCGCTTGAGTCGTCCTGTCGGTTTCTGGGCGATTTCAACGGTTTGTCTCGAAATTCGGGGATCTTCTCCCTGAGTTTCAAGATGCGACCACGTGCTCTCATTAATCGATCGGTTGTTTCCTTGCAGTGAATTTGCAATTCATCCATTGCCTGTTTCATTTCGGCGTTTCTGTGTTCCAAATGTGCAATTTCATCTCGCAGTGTTCCAACCCGCTGAATCGCCTGATTGAACTCCAACTGCAATTGCTCTTGATCGCTGTTCTGCAAAACGGGATTTTCGGGAAACAAATTTTTGAGCGGAAACCCTGACTCAACGACGGCAAATCCAAGCCTTGGGGCTGGCAGCATTCTGGGAGCGAATTCCAACGATCGATTCTGTGTTCGGCACAATTGTCCTTGTTCAACCATCTGGTCGATCAGCGCGATCAAGCGAGGAGTCGCGGGCGTTTGACATTCCAGTTGATCATGCAACACCATGTTTTGAAACAACATCTTTGGCGCCGGCGGTTCGGCGAGTTCATTCAGGATCGCGTTCAAATGTTTCGGTGCATTGATCATCCAAGCAGCCGGAACAAAGTGGGGCGTGTTGTGGAAATCCAGAATGGCAGTCGGCTTGTTCAGAAGCGCACTTTCGAGAAACACAGTCGACGGAGTTGTGATCACAGCGTCGGATTCGCGAATCACGTCCAGCAACGGTTGGCGTGTTTCAGGCGAGTCGTCCGCCAATTCTGCTTCGGAGTCCAAACCGAGTTCTTCGCCCAGTCCATCGGTCAATCGCCAAGTGACGTTTGCAGTTCGTCCATTGATTTTCGGGTTGGTCTTGAGGCGCGAAAGGATGTGTTGCAGTGACTCCACGACTGACGCGCGTTGTTTGTCGTTAAACGCAGGAGTATTGGCAGTACAAATCAACAGACGAAATTCGTCAGCAGATTGTTGGGTTGTTTCAGCGTGAGCGGCGAGGCTATCCAGTCGCGGAAGCCCCACGACCTCGCATTTACCGACGTTGCCCCAGGACTCGATGACACGCGCTTGGCCGTGACCAATACACGCGAGTTTGTGACCAATCAGTGGATGAAAGATGGAGCCGTCGGCCAGGTCCGGATGCTCGTACAAATTGCGATACTCCAAGATCCCATCGGCCAGAATCAAAATGGGTGTTTTGTTTTGCGAATAGATCTTTCGCAGGCAATGAATTTCATCCCAGCGATAGTGCATATGCGTGATGACGATTGCTGCATCATCGGGCGGCGTCCAGTCAACGGCGTCTTCGAAAACGATTTCATGGCGCATTGTCAGGTAGGGCAACCAGCTTTGATACAAGCTGCTGCGGTCGGCAAACGAACACAGAATATACGCCGTTGGTTCACTCATTCGAGATAGTGGTTGCAATGAAACCTGAATACAGTCCTTGACGAGGATTTAGCAAAATCACCGACGACTGAACAGATCGAGCCGCCCAGAAACTGCTAGCTACATTATAGGCAACGTGCTGGCTGTCATCGAAAAGGCAGGGCGGATGTTGGTCGGTGTAGGCCGGACCAAGCGCAGCGTCGTTCCGGCAGCGGGTTTGGACAGTTCCCCAATGGAGGCGCAACGCCATCTTGTGATTTGTTTCGTGGGGCTGCAGGTTTAGACCCAGAAGACAGAGCATGCCCACGCAAAGCCGAGGGCGTGGCACCCAACCACACAGGCGCTGGTGATCAAAATTCGTTGACTTGATGACGGCCGACTTGGTAGTGGACGAGGCAACGAGTCCCGACTGCAAGATCGTCGCCATTCGCCCCGCGATAGCAGCAGGTGTCGCCTACTTCGAAACGACGATCGACGCCTGCCGTCAATGCGACTACCTTCCTTCAGTCGAAACGGCTTCTGACGCAAACTCAAGCTCTAGTTCCTTGAGCACGCCTTCTTCTTCCACATATAAATGCACTTGCTGGTTCATGGGGCCTGGCTGGCCGCAAATAACGGTCATCGGCAAAGCCTTGGATTCGCCGGGTTGGATTTCAAATGGAATCGAGCTGGGGTCCGACCGGACCAGACAGTTGGCCCCTCAGCAGGAGTTCATGCCAACGACGCGGAATAGTTGGCTCGAACGGTTTTCAATTTGGATTTCCGCCGTCTGAGTCGTCTGTGATTCGAATGTTGGAAACGCGTTGAAATGGTAGCGGGCAAGCACTTCTGACGACGGCTGCGCCTCCCAGTTCCAAATCCCGTAGGCAACCAAACCCAACGCGGCGATCAAAAGCAATCGAAGAAGCCAACCCGAAGATGAACTCGCATGTTGCATGGGTAGATCTAGCGGGGAACTCAGCTCAGCGCCGGCTGCTGAATTTGAGTGCAGGCTTGTGTTATTTGCAGTCATCTGTCGATCCCTGTGTGTTGGTAAGGACGTTGTCGCGGACCGGCTCCATCATATCCTAGTGAAAGCAGGAAATGAAAGACGATTTCGGCGGATTTCCTGATTCAAGAAACACCTCGAATACTACACCACGTATAAAACTCAAACTAAACCTCAATCCTTATTGCGGGTTGCCGCAAGCTGAGCGTTTTCGATGCGTTAAAATGCATCGAACTGCGTTGAAAACTCAGTCCGGATTTGCTGGCCGAAAGCCAACAAACCGTTTTGCTGTCGGGTCAGAACTCGATTTTAAGGAACATAAATTGCACTCGGGTTTCCGGTGCACCGACCTGAAAATCGGACCTCGCTGATTTTCAGAAAACTTTCCAGAATTTTCTTGACAGCCCCCCCCCCCCCCATTCGTATAAAATCGTCAACGTCGTTGATAGTCCCATGTTGACGGCATGACTTCAAATGCTATTTGCCTTTCATTAAATAACAAACCAACATTCCATCAGCCTTTCATGAATGACATTGCCTCCAGCAAATTCGTGCAAGAGAAACCGCTGGTCGAAAACCACGCGGAAAATGACCTGCCTCGCAGTCGGTATCGGATCTGGCCAGTTTTTGTCAGCATCGTGGTCATTGTTTTACTGACTGCAGGTTTTTTGAAACTGCATTTACTAATCACGGATCGATTTGCTGACCTGAAGACCGGCTACTCCCTGTTTTGGCTCTGGTGTGCAGTGCTTGTAGAGCTAGGGGTCGCTGCTTTCGTGGTTGGTTACCGTAGCGATCGGCATCAGTGGTGGGCGCTCCTCGCTTTGTTCAGCACCTTGTTGATTGTGGCGAGCATTGGTGTCTGGAATGGACGACAGAGTTGTGGTTGTACGGGGGCAATTGAAATCAGCCCGTTGGTCTTTGCTGTGTTTGACCTGGTTGTCATTGCATCATTGGTCTTATTGCGACCGGTCGAAATCTGGCAGCCGTTGTTCAAAGTCAGGGAAGTTTCACCGGCGACATGGGGCAAAGTACTTGGTTGCGTTTTGGCGGTTGGCGGCTTTCTGGCGTTTCAGTCCAACCAGCTACCGGCTCCGATTGCTTCGTTGCTCGGTCGGCCTCCCATTGCCGATATTCGCATCGATTTGGGCGATCGTGTTGGGTTGGCGGCGTTTGATCAGCCCGTGACTTTGTTAAACCCGACGGATTTAGATGTTAGAGTTGTTGGGATAACAAAATCATGTAATTGTTTAGCTTTAAATGATTCGAGTAAAAAGCTATTAATTCCACCAAACGGTGATTTGGAAATTCAGCTTCAAGTGCATCCGAAAATGTTGGGCAGGTTTCATCATCGTGTCGTGTTCTATCTGGATTCGCCGCAGCAGTTTTCGGTTGCTGTGGACTTGTTAGGTTTTTACGGAGTGAGTGTCATGAAAGAGTTTTTGCTTAGTAGTTTCAAGTCAGCATTGTTGGTGGGGTGCTTATTGGGCTCGTTATTATGTGCAAAGCAAGCCTTTGCAGATGATCCGAGTGGGACTTTGCCGGTTTGTAGCGGAACTTGGCCCAACTGTGATCACAAATTTCCATGGTGTAGTACGTCTGTGCCAAAGTGCCCAGATGGTGCGAATGGGCGATGCAGCTGCAATTAGTTGATACTTGTTCATTGCGAAAGCAGTTGGGCGATTAATTGTAGCGAACTCAGTGTCGGTTGTTTTCGCCTGGCTGCTTTTTGTATTAAAAGCGTCAGTAGTTTGCTTTGAATCATATTTTTTGCGGAGCGAGTGATGTCCAATGTTGCCAACACCACCGTATGCTTCAGAATAGGCGATCCTCGTTTGATTGAAAGGCGGCAAGAAAAGCGTCTTGCATTTTTACTTTTTCTTTTACCCATTTTGGTATTGAATGGGTGTAAGCCAGTTGCTAATCCAGAAACTGTATTTTTTGGAAACACAAGTCAAGCCTGCGTTTTTGGAATCAGTCCTTTTTTTGTTGAATATTGTTTTGTGTGGGATCCTAAACGCGAAGGGGCGAGTAGTTTTGGCAGTTTCCGTCAGTTCGTGTTTAGTCACGATGATGCGTTTTGGATCTTGACTTCCGGAACACCTGACATATCTAGATCTTTCGGCGAGTGGCAAGGATTTTTCAGAATTGACGATTTAAAAAATGTCAATGAGAAATTCGGTCCGTTCAAACAGCAATTTACAATTAAGAACACCGATTATTTTGCAACTATAAATTCGGATGCCGGCGAAACGACACTGAAATACGTTGAGCCACAGAATTCTAGACTTGGGCGAGAGATGCTGTTCTGGGGATTTTGCGCACGGGATTGGACTCCATACTGGGATTTGTCGTTGGAGGAATGGGCGATTACGTCGGTTCAGGACGAAATAGGCAAGCAAATTCAATTCTCTTTCGTGAGGAAAGACGGACAAGGGCAAGAGGAGGTTGTTTTTTCAGAAGAACTTGGGCGATGTATCAGTCGAAGAACAATCTATCCGCTCAATGGTGAACAAGAGGTGATGGAGCATCAATTTAAATATGTTGATGATTCAACAGTGATACCAATGCGAATCGATATCAAGATGGATGGACAGGAAATAGGATTCTTGGAGACTCGGAACTTTTCAAAAATAAACAAAGTTGTTCCAACGGCATTTCGGTTGAGCGCTTACGGCTTGAACGAGCCTCCATTTGTAAACAGAAAATTCCGCCAAGTGTATTGGCTGATTCCAGCATGTGTCCTTGGGATGATTGGCTTGGCAACATTCTGGAGGCGTTTCAAGAAATGAGCGATAGTCACCGTTGGAGGAGTGAATTGTAGAATCTTAGGACTCAAAACGTTTTTTGGCGATCAATGGTTTTAAGTATTAATATTGTTGCGATGCTTTTTTGTCGGTCACCATTCTGTAAATTCGATGAGGTTTTGTAATGAGAACATGGTCTCAACTCCGAAAAGCCTTTACGCTCATTGAACTGCTTGTTGTGATCGCGATCATTGGCATATTGGTGGGAATGACGTTGCCAGCGGTGCAGATGGTGCGGGAGGCGGCGCGGCGGACCAGTTGCACGAACAACTTGAAACAAATCGCTCTCGGCTTACATAACTTCGAATCGTCGCGCGGGCGTTTCCCGGTGGGCATTGCAGCGGCAACCGATCCGCAGTACGCCTCAACGACCTGGCTGACGCAGCTACTGCCTTTCATCGAACAACAGAACATGTTCGACCGCTCACAAGCTGACTACCAAGTGAGCCCGCTTCCGTTCACGGGGCATCTGGGAATGCAGTCACCGATCTCCACCTACCAATGCCCCAGCGATCCATCATCCGGCAGCGCGCAGTGGACCCACGAAAACCGTTTGATTGCAACGACCAGTTACCTGGGGGTGAACGGAACGAACTACACAGAGGAAGACGGCGTCTTCTACCTTGATTCGCACACCAAGATGCGTGACGTGCTCGACGGCCAAAGCAATACGCTGCTGGTGGGCGAACGTCCGCCGAGCCCTGATTTCTGGTACGGTTGGTGGTATGCCGGGCACGGTCAATCGGGAAGTGGTTCGCCGGACATGCTCTTGGGTGTCAGGGAGTTGAATGATCCTCCCCCATCCGGCACGAACTACCTGGAGCCTTGCCCGCCTGGCCCGTACGGTTTTCGACCGGGCAAGTACGGTGAGCAATCGGATACGCTTCATTTCTGGAGTTTCCATCCCGGCGGCGCCAATTTTGCACTTTGCGATGGCAGCGTGCAGTTCATTCCCTACGCGGCGGATGACGTGATGCCACAACTGGCAACCCGCGCCGGCGGTGAAGTGTTTCAGACTCCGTGGGAGTAGCCTCGTAGGCCGGACCAAGCGCAGCGCCGTTCCGGCAATGGGGGCGAACAGTTCCATGTGGCCGTGCCACTGATCGCTTGGCGAGATGGCGGGATTAAACCCAAAGAGCTGAGCATGCCCACGCAAAGCCGAGGGCATGACACCCCAGGCATCTAGTCATCCGGACGCTGGTGATCGAAATTCGTTGGCTCGGTGGCGGTCGACCTGGTAGTGGACGAGGCGACGAGTCCCAGCTCCGCGAAAGGCGACTAGGGTGGCCCGAACGACTACTTCATTTGCCATTCATCTTTCGGTTCCAAAACAGATTTGGCACCTTCGCCTTTCAGCCATTCGCGTGCTTGCGAATCGTCTTTCAAGTACGTATCCCAAAACGCCGTTGAAAGTGCAAGGATCACTCGATGGTGATTTTTATTGCGTTGTCCTCGATCTCCGGGAAGCTCGCGATCAGAAAACGCCGAATGCTGCGCGTCGAATAAGACGAGTTCGTATTTGTCACCGGGCGGAAGCGCAGGGTAGACACCGCGTCGGTTTTCCGCGTCGGCACCACCCACGATTTTGGCGTTGTCTTCGGTGCCGGTCATCAGTAGCCAAGGAATATCGACTTCCCCAAATGCACTTTCCGCAGAACCGACCTTGGGCTTACTGGGACTCAACGGAATCGCGCAGACAATGCGTTTGTCTTGAAGACGTTTCGAACCCACAAACGATTGTCCGGAAACGGCCTGTGTCGTCACTGCGCCGAACGAATGACCGGTCATGCCGATTTTTTTCAGATCCATCATACCATTTAACTCATGGCCCGCTTCGTCATTCCAGGCTTCAAGTTGATCAATAACGAATGGAACGTCTTTGACTCGCTCATTAAAACTCGCTCCACTGGCTGCGTCGGTTAGGGCCTTTCTGATTTCACGTGGTTTGCGGTCCTTCCAAACAGATTCGTCGCTACCGATATGCTGCATGAATACACAAACATAGCCACGCCGTGCCCAGTGTTCGCCAAGGTAAACGCTGTTTTCTCTTGACCCGCCGAGCCCATGGCTGAATAGGACAACCGGATGTTTGCCCGGAGTTGCGGGAAGGTAGACCTTGATTGGAATCGTGCGCTCACGGCTTGAATCCTGGATGTCAAAGCGCAGAACGTTAACCGTTTCGTCTGCATCTACGCGACTGGGGTCGTAGTCGGAATCTTCGGCTTTGTCTTGTTGGGCAACTTTATCAATGGGGATCAAGCATCCAACGGCCGTGGTTTCAGTCGGCGTCATGTGTTGTCCCTCAACAATTCCTTTTAAAACGTCTTCCAGATCATGAGTTGTTGGTTGAGTGCGTTTCTTGCCATAGGCTGTGTAGCGATCGTCAATTCGACCTCGGTAGACAGGTTGCGAATCCCCTGCGGAAAAAACTATCGCTTCCGGAGTCACCCTTGCATCAAATCGTCGAGCAATCGCCAGGCTGGAATCGTTGATCGCGGGAATGGAAATCTGGTACTCATCGCAATGCGCTTTGATTGACTCTGGACTTGTCGATGGCGAAGGATAAACCAGGACAAACTCAACGCCTTGAGGGCCAAACGTAGCTGCCATCTCTTTCAGTTTCGGTTGATACGAGTTGGCAATCGGGCAATCCGTTGTCACAAAAACCATAGCAACCGCTTTTGTGTTCGGTGAGTCAAAGGGATTTCGATGCGAACCGTCGACGAACGTCAGATTCAGATCCTGAGCTTGTAGCGCACTCGAAGAAAAAACGGCAATCGCCATTGCCAAACGTTTCAAAAAGTGAATTCCGATCATTGTGTTCCCCTTCGTCTGCCGAATATTGGTTCTGTTGGTTCGATTAAAGTCATTCATTGCCAATTCGCCCAAAACGTTTTGCCAGTTCGGCCAGTCGTTTCAGTTCTTCTTCGTCCAGCGCGCCGTCTTTGTTTTGATCGCCAATCGTGAATGCTCTACCGGAGAGCCGTGGAGGCGCTTCATCGAGTTGCAGTTTACCGTCGCGATTCTGGTCGAGCTGCATCAATAGCGTTGCTAGATCATTTCCTTTGCGGATCTTCCCGCGAACGGAATCGACCAGCTTGGTTTGGACTGCGCGCTCAAGTGTTGGGCGGTCGGACTCGTTCGCGGCAACGACCTGCAGCGTGATGCTCCCCATTTCATCGTTTGATTCGCGACCCCAACGAATTCGCTGGGGGGGCGAGTAAGGGTTTTCCGGATTGTCTTTTGAGTTGTCATACGTGATCCGTGTATTGAGAACGGTTCCTGCCGGCAACTCAACGGGCGATGCAAACTGATATCGATCTTGCCAATCGAGATCCCAGTCGTCGATCTCCATGAGAATTTGTTGTTTGCCATCTTGAAAGACTGCGGTCATCGTCATGGATGAACAAATGTAGTGAGCGTGACCGCCAACGCTGATCGCGCGAGTGGCGATCGGCAACTCGATGGAATCTTCCAATACATAATTCGATTCATTGGCAGGAACATCGAGGCCGGATGCAAATCCAAAAAGCGGCGGCACCTGAATGGGGACAAGCAATTGCGATGGGGGCTGATCTGCAAAATACAATGCGATCGTCGAATGTTCGCGTTCGATTTTTCCGGTGGGATGAAAGTGCGTTTGCATGACAATGTCGTGCCGCCGGCCGGCAAGTGCATGGCCAGATCACCAGGCAATTGCGAGGGCATCGCACCGGGGACATATCCACCCAGTCCGCGAGCAAGTGCTTGATCAAATTTTCCGGCCCCGTCACCTGGCTTCGGGGTTTTGTCGGAACCTACATCACGAATGCGAAAGAAGCCCATTCCCGATAATCCGGGCCGACCATCCTGCCCATCCATTTCTCTTGCGCCACCAGTTGTGTCCAGAAAAAACAATGCGTGGTGAACAGCACCCGGAGCGGAGGGACGTAGCTCGATGGCCTTGACCCATTTGTCTTCGGCAAGTCCAAGGGGAAACACAAATGATCGATAAATGTCTGGCCCATCGGCAGGCACGACAAATTCGCCTTTCATTTCGATGGTCATATCGGGCGGTCCCAACATCCAATCCGACGGGAATGTTGGTGACTTGGGTATTGCGGCCTTGTCGCCTTCATGCAGGCCGTTTTGAATCCACCCGAGGAGGGATTTTTTCTCATCGGGCGAAAGGCTGCGATCGTTGGCAAACGACAAACCGTGATCGACGGGTTTCCACGGAGGCATGTAACCTTGGTCCAAGACCGCTTCGATCGTCGCCGCGCGTTCCGCCACTTCGTCGAACGTTGAAAGAGCAAACGGACCCGGTCCGCCATCGCGGTGACAGATGGTGCACTTGTTGTGGATGATAGACGCGATGTCTACAAACGTTTCGTCTTGCGCGAATGTGTTGGACGATTGAATCAGCAACAATGAATTCAAAATCAAAGCAACGACAACAATCCTCATGCCTTTTCTCTCCGTTTCTATGACTACTCGCTGATGTCACCCAGGTTCACGATTCGACGCGTACCGCTGTAATGCCCTTCGGCCTGCCACCAACTGTCAGGAATCGTCTCCGTTTCAGGATTCAAATCCAGAACGATGCGTTGTCGACCAGAGTCGCCTTCGGCAAGAGGCCAAACGGCAACCATGCGCATCGCCATGCCGGATTCCATATCCGCCCACAATTCGATTGTTTGTGGCAGCGATGCGCGGCGACCTCGCAGCAGCGTTCCCTGGATGTGACGACATGCGACCAAGGCACCATCCATTTGCCGAATGGTTTCGTTGCCCAGTTCTTCCAGCTGGTATCCCCGAGACATTCGCTCAAGGAGCGTGGTAACGTGTAAATAAGGTGTGTCCAACTCCGGCTTGGCCTTGAGCCAGCGCATCAACGCAGACCCGTCACCCTTGCGAATCGGTCCGATCGTTGGCACCACCCACGACTCGTCGCCATCTTGTCCCAGCCAAAGGCTTGACCCCGGTAACAACCCTGGGTGTCGCAAGACGAAACGATTGTTTCCGGAAACGTAAAGGTCATTGTCGACGTGAAACAACTCACCCTCCGTGTCACGGTACTCAACCTGCAACAAGTATTTTCTTGGTCCGTCCAGATTGGCGATTTTCAGCGAACGCAAAACGGCAGCCATCGCTTGATTGGGCACCATGAAGCTTTGAGCAACAAAGAAGAAAGCAACCAACAGCGAAGCCGCCAATGCCAGCGAAGCCCAGCGTGGCCAACGGCGTTGGTGGTGTACATTCGAAGATTCGTTTTTGGCAACGTCGACGGAAATGCGTTCCATGGCAGCCGCGACTCGATCCAACGTGTTCTCACGTTGCCCAATCGTTGTGAGTAGAGCATCAATCCATGCGTCTTTGATGTCGGCGTTTTGGTCCTGATTGCTGGCGTCCGAATGCTGTTGATTGGAATCGTGTTCTGGACTCATGTTCATGCCTCCCCCAATTGGAGTTTCGAATCGAGACATACCGCGAGTTTTTGCTTGGCGCGAGAGATTCGTTTCCTCAGGGTTTCATGGGCCAGTCGCAGCGTCTCGCATACCTCTTCAAACGAGCAGCCTTCCGAATATCGCATTCGAATTGGGGCACGATAGTTTTCGGGGAGATTTGCAATGCATTCCCGCAGTGCTTCCAGTTTGTCTTCAAACGAATCGCCAGGCTTGCGTTGGATCGCTTCAAACCGATGCTCCAGCCACTCCACTTCTGCGGTTCCAATCGGGAGGGCGGCTGCGGTCGACTTTCGAAAATGGGCCAGCATCAAACGGGAGGCGATTCCCCGCAACCAAGGTCCAATCGGGCGACTGCGGTCAAAATCATCGAGGCGTTTCCAGGCGGTTAGCACGGTTTCCTGAAACAAGTCATCAACCGCGTGTGAGTCGCGAACGCCCGATCTCAGAAATGCCAGCAGCATTGCCGTGTTTTCGCGCACTAAGATCTCAAAAACTGCTTTTGCATCCATCCAATCGGGAACCTCGGGATTTCGAATCCAATGTGATCGTGTAATTTGTTTCGCCAGAAATTCGCGTCTCTAGATTGAATTGTCCTAAAACGCTTTGATTGGGACAACAAACCGTAATTTTTTGGGAATTCACGGGAATGAGGATCAGAACACTTTTTTACAAGTTCACATGTTCACCTTCTGACGAAGTTTGATTTTGGAAAAAAGACAATAGTGTCGCAGGCCTCTTGTCCAAAATCTGGAACAGTCGATTATTAGCGGATGTGAGCATTTTGACTCACGAATCTAGGTGGTAGTTCTTCGATACCGCCGCTGGAGCCTTTTCAGGCCATGAACAACTTTGTTGAGCTCGCTGTCGCTGGCATTTTCGTCGTTGGTTATTTCGCCATTGCTTTGGAACATCGCCTGCATCTTAACAAGGCAGCGAGCGCATTGATGACCGGCATCCTGTGTTGGACGTTGTATGCCCTAAACGCCCATCAATCCATTCCACAGGATCAAATTCCGAGTTGGTTTGCCGAATCGTTGGGTGGAGAATCGGGAAGTCACGACTTGGTTCGTGCCTGGTTACTGGAACGCCAATTGGGCGTGGGACTTGGCGAAATCGCTGGCGTTCTGTTCTTTTTGTTGGGGGCGATGACGATCGTGGAGGTCGTTGATGCATTTGAAGGTTTTCAAGTCATCACGACGCGCATCAATACAACCAGCCGTCGCAAGCTGTTGTGGGTCGTCTCAATCCTGACTTTCTTTTTGTCGACGGTTCTCGATAACCTGACAACAACCATTGTCATGGTGGCGCTCGTTCGAAAGTTGGTGAAGGATCAACCGACTCGCTGGATGCTCGCAGGAATGATTGTCTGTGCAGCGAATGCTGGTGGGGCTTGGACTGTGATCGGTGACGTCACAACGACGATGCTATGGATCAAGAACAAGATTTCGCCAGTCCACGTGATGAGCGAATTGTTTTTGCCAAGTATTGCCTGTTTGCTCGCTCCACTCGTCGTTTCCTCGTTCTTGATGAAAGGAAACGTCGAACGACCTAACGAGAATGATTCGCATGCGAACGGCAAAACCATCCCACGGCATTTACAGGTTTTCGTATTGGTCGCAGGCTTTCTGGGGTTACTTTCAGTTCCGTTTTTCAAGATGATCACACATCTTCCTCCCTTCATGGGCATTCTGCTCAGCTTGAGTGTTGTTTGGATCGCTGCGGAGTTGGCGCGGGGTAGACTGGATGATCGATCTCGTAGTTCGACACATATTCTGGATATTTTGCGCAAGGTTGATACCAGTTCAATTCTGTTCTTCCTGGGAATCCTGTTGGCCATCAACTGTCTTTCATCGATGGGGATGCTGACCAAGATTGCCCATGCACTCGACCAGACGGTCGGAAACGAAAGCGTGATTTGTGTGGTGATCGGGTTGGTTTCGAGTATTGTCGACAACGTTCCATTGGTCGCGGCGGGAATCGAGATGTATCCCCACGAAATGGACAATCCGTTTTGGGTGTTTCTGGCTTATTGCACAGGCACAGGTGGGAGTTGCTTGATCATTGGTTCGGCGGCGGGCGTGGCTGCTATGGGCCTCGAACACATCGATTTCATGTGGTATCTGAAGCGCATTTCACCGATTGCGTTGTTAGGTTATCTGGCAGGCGTCGGCGTGCATTTAATGATGAAGTCGTTAGGGTTTTAGTCGCCGTTAACAATCTGAAACACAGGCTGGCAGCCTGCGCTACGGTAGTACAGGCTGCCAGCCTGTAATTTCTTGCCACCAACTGCGAAACTGCTGCCATTGCGATTCGAGAAATGCCTTTTGGCTGGGCGCGAGACGATCGGTGGCATTGAAATGATGTTCGTAGCCAGTGTTGCCTTCCAGCGTCATCAGGTGTTTGTAGTACAAGACCAGATCGGGCCCTTCGTCAAAGGTCGATAGAACCTTGAGGGCTTCGTTCAACTCCCAGGCGAGTGCACGTGACTTCGAACAGCCCTTGGCCGCTTGTTCACAAAGATGCACCAGTCGCAAAACTTCTTTTGGCAGTGCGTTTCCGACACCGGTTATCGCTCCCGTTGCGCCACAATTCACGAATCCGTGGAAGACCTGAGTATCGACTCCCACCATCAACGTCAGTTGATCATTGCCGCTGGTGATATGTTCGGCGGCATAAGTTAACGATTGGCTGCCCCCAAATTCCTTGAAGCCAACCAGCGAGGGAAACTCCCGATTCAAATCGAAGAACAATGGAGCCTTGGTTTCAAAACCGTAATAAGGGCTGTTGTAAATCACTGCGGGCAATTCGCCGCCGGCAGTCAAGATCGCCGCGAAGTGATCGCGTTGCGCAGATGGAGAAATGCCACGAGACAACACGCGAGGGATCACCATCAATCCGGCTGCACCAACGCTGCGAGCATGAGCCGCGTGTGCCGCTGCCAGTCGCGTGTTTTGTGCGCCGGTTCCGACCACCACGGGCACTCCGGCATTCGCAAGTCGGGCAACTCCTTCTTGTCGTTGTTCATCCGTTAATAGCGGCCAATCACCCATGGAACCGCAGTACACAACCGCGCGCATTCCCAACTCGACCAACTCACGACCTTTGCGAACCAGTTCGTCGAAATTGGGATTACCTTGCGGATCGCAGGGGGTCATGAGTGCAGGAATACAGCCACTGAAAATGGACGTTTGTGACATTCGCTCGAAATCTCCTGGACTTCAAAAATTGACAAGCAACCATCGTGCGCAGCGAAGTCGATTACCGTCTAGCAGGTGATCCAACTCGCTCCTTTTATTAGCGCACAGTGTCGCCTAACTTTTTCCGTTTGCAACAACCTCTGTTGTACGCTGGTGCCTAAAATGGAACAACGGGTTCAAAACGACGTTCAAATCGATGAGTCAAGTTATGGTAAGCGGTTCCTTGTTTCATAAAGTCGTCACCATTCTGATTGTGTGGCTGACTGTCGGCAGTGGCATTCAAGTTGTCGGTCAACAACAGCGGAGCCAGCCAAGCGTCACCAATGCTCAAATCGCGATCCATTGGAACGACGACGAAAACGAAATTTACTTTGCGCTTGAAACGCCAACCGGCGACCATGAGTATTTTCTGGCAGATCCGTCGTCGGAAGAAAAAGAGATGGTGATTTCCAGCGAACAACTTGCTGAGTACGCCAATCAGTTGGGCGGCGCGCCCAAGATCATCGGGATGAAACGCTCAGGTTCGTTGCTTGATCTCGAATTTGAAAATGGTGCTCACGGTAGTTGGGATTCTGATGCCAGGAAGTTTGATCTAACGAAAGAGCCCAAGCCAACTCGTTTGTTTTTGCCCGCAACTCCAAGTGGCTCAAGCTCTGAGCAAACAACCCTGAAAGTTGAAAACAAGCTGGAAACTCCCATCACGCTTTACTGGATAAACACTCAACGCGAGGAGATTAAGTACAACACCATTGCCCCAAGTGAAACCAGTGAATTAGGTACTTACGCCAGTCATTGCTGGATGATCAAGGACCATGACGACAAACCGATTGGATGTTTGATTTGTCAGTCGGGGGGAACGACATTCATCGTTGATCCCGAAACGATCAAAGATATTGCCCGTGCCGAAAACAACACTCGCGGGCAGCGATTCGCGGGACGCCGGCGGGGAAATCGCGGAAGCTTTCGCATTCCATCGACACGGGCGACGAGCCCAGACAAGAAATTGGAAGCGTTTGTTCGTGAACACGACCTTTGGATTCATGACCTTGATCCCGATGCTGCCAATAAGGAATGGGCTCTGGCCGATGATGCCGATGAAGCGAACTCGTTTCACCGTGACGCATCCTATGCAAGGCTGGTTTCCATGCAGTTTGGCCTTGAAGACTTTGCGGACGACATCCCAAATGCACAATGGTCGCCTGACTCGAAGCATTTACTCGCCTTTCAGACCAACCGAGTCGAGGAACGCCGCGTCAACTACGTCCAGTCGCTGCCGAGTGATTCGGTTCAGCCAAAACTGGAGTCTTATCCCTACGCGAAGCCTGGAGATGAGTTGCCGATCGGCAGGCCACGTTTGTTTGATGTGACGTCGAAACAGGAAATCAAGGTAGATGACTCGCTGTTTCCCAACCCGTATAGCCTGCGATTCGATCGCTGGAGCGACGACGGCAAACACGCTTACCTGATCTACAATCAACGCGGGCATCAAGTGGTTCGATTGCTGGAATTGTCGCTGGAGGATGGTTCGGTTCGTGCCGTGATCGATGAAACGAGTGAAACGTTCATACACTATTCGGATGGTGGCAAGTTCGTATTGCGATGGCTGGACGATGGATCGATCCTGTGGGCCAGCGAACGCTCCGGATGGAATCACTTGTATCGCTACCGAACGGATGGGACGGTCGAGAATGCCGTGACCTCAGGCGAGTGGAACGTCAAACGAATTGAGTCGATTGACAATGACACGAAACAGATTTTGTTCTTCGCGGTGGGCGTTTACCCTTACCAGGATCCCTACCATGAGCATTTATGCCGAGTCAATTTTGATGGAACGGGCTTTACGGTTCTGACGCAAGGTGACGGAATGCATTCCATCGCCTGGTCACCTAAACGCAATTACTTTGTCGACACCTATTCACGAGTTGACTTGCCACCCGTCCATGAGCTGCGGCGGGCGAGTGATGGAAAACTCGTATTCGAACTTGGCAAAGCCTTTGTGGATGGTATTTCCGAGTCACCGGAACAGGCCGGTCCCAAGTTGCCGATGCGTTTCGTTGCCAAAGGTCGCGATGGGGAAACGGACATTTGGGGTATTGTTCATTTTCCGGAAGATTTTGATGCGTCCAAGTCGTATCCAGTGATCGAGAATATTTACGCAGGTCCCCACGATCATCATGTTCCCAAGTCGTTTCGCACCAGCTATTGGGGCGTGAGTCGTTTTTTGAATGCTGGCTTAGTCGTTGTTCAGATTGATGACATGGGAACGGCATGGCGGTCGAAGGCTTTTCACGATGTTTGTTATCGAAACCTTCACGATGCGGGATTTCCCGATCGAATTGCCTGGATCAAGGCGCTCAGCGAAAAATATCCGCAGATTGATTCGTCACGAGTCGGAGTCTATGGCGGCTCGGCAGGCGGGCAAAATGCGATGGCCGCGCTTTTGTGGTTCAATGACTTCTATTCCGCAGCCGCTGCCGATTGTGGTTGTCACGACAACCGGATGGACAAGATCTGGTGGAACGAGCAGTGGATGGGTGAACTTGGCGATGGCAAACATTACATCGAAAATTCCAACATGGAAAACGCACACTTGCTTAAGGGCCATTTGTTGTTGACAGTGGGAGAAGCTGACCGAAATGTTGATCCGGCAACGACGATGCAGGTGGTTGCAAAGCTAATTGCTGCCGACAAAGACTTCACGTTCATTCCTATTCCAGGTGGAGGGCATGGTTCGGGAAGTGGCCCCTACGGTTCACGAAAAATGCTTGAGTTCTTTGTCGAGCACCTCAAGCCAACGGCAAATCAGTGATGACAGCGACAAATGACTTGGCGTTTCGTTAGCGCGTGAAATTTTAAGTGACCGCCACTGCCTGAATGTAACGCAACTCTCCGAGGCTTTGATTCTCCGCTTCCAGTTGTGTGTTGGGTTTTGGTTGTGGACAATGCTTTGATCGCAACGCGGCTTTTGTAGTGGACGAGGCAACGAGTCCCTGCTAACAAGGTTTTGGTCATGGCTGCGGTTTTGGTCATGGACGAGGCAACGAGTCCCTAATGCCCTCGATCATTCCGGATCGCACCATTTCCACTTCGCAAAAACCATACTTGATGACCTTGGTCTTCCAAAGCATGTACGAACCACCTCAAACCGTTGTCCCAAAAACCACCGTTCCGCCAATACAGTTTTTATACGCAGCCGTTGGTGGCGTCGTCTTGTTCTCGCCGTTGCTTATTTGGCTCGTCTATCATTCGACATACGACAAACAGTCAGGAATGATTGTTGTCAGTTGGTTTTTCCATAGGTCATCGCCTGACGACCCGTTCAACATCGATCTTTCAACACATTTCGTGAAATTGACCATGCTACCGACTGTGTTCATTTTGACTTTGGGCGGCATCTATTTGGCGATTGCTGGTGTTATTTATTGCCTTTTGCGGTTGGTTTCAGCGTACTTGAGAAGGGAAACCGGTTCCCGATCTCGCAAAGCTTAAGTTTTTGATTTGGAAAGCAACTTAGGCCAGCAAAGCTCCTAAGATTAAAGTCAGATAGTCAAGTCAGCGTAATCGCACAACTAGGACTTGTGAGCGGAGGTCGATTGAAAGTGGCGAAGTCGTGCAAAGGTTTGTTTAGCGCAGACATTGAAGAAATCGATCCGAATCGTGTCGTCCGGTACTCGCTACGACATGAAACGGCTCCTGTATCGTTTGGTGAAGCACTAAAGCGTTGGCAGTTAGACGCTGAGTTTCGAAACTACTTTACGCAATTGTTGTGTTCTTCTGCGTTTGAGGCGTTTCGCTGGGAAACGCCGGTGCTTACGAAAAATAGTATGAACCAACCATTTCAATTCGTCTTGTTAAACGCCCCGGGATTCGTTTCTCGGCGAACCAATCGCGATGCGTTTACAGGGTATTTCACAAACGACGATACGATAGACGGTGTTGTTTCATTCACCAATTTAGGCGGCGACGCCACGCTTGTTGTGCCGTCACCTCGAACCGACGATATCGCATATGGTCATCTCGCAGCGTTTCTTCGGCGCGGACCGTCGTCACAAATCGATTCACTGTGGCGGGTCGTTGGCAAGGAAGTTGAAACGCGTATTGGCCCTGACCCGTTGTGGCTCAGTACAGCCGGCGGCGGAGTCGCATGGTTGCATGTGCGACTTGATCGTCGACCAAAATATTATGGCCACGGTCCGTATCGAAATATGTTGTAACAATGTTATTGTTGAAATTGATTGGTACTCCACGAGATCTCTGACTGAGACTCAATAGCCCTGTGATTGTTTGTGATGAAAACCTGCTGTTTGCGGAGAAATTGCCATTTTGTGCAATTGTGAACTCAAAAATAACCTCTCCATTCGTTGTGGTAGAAGTAGAATGATCATTCGTCAAGCAACCCGTTTCTGATTGGGATTTCCGTTGTGAAGAATCCAGCTGATTGGAAATTGAACGATCCCTTCGACTCAATTGTAAATTTGGTTGAGCAAACCAAAGGTGGAAACAAGCTCGCGCGGGAGAAAATGCTGAATCGAATTCGCGACTATTTATGTTACGTCGCGAATCGGCGAATGAGCTCAAATCTCAAACCCAAGGCCTCGGTTTCAGATGTTGTTCAGTGCTCATTGCTCCGCATCAACGAAAATGTTGAACAATTCTCCGGTTCTACAAGAAGTGAGTTTTTTGCCTGGGCTCGTAAAGTTGTCATCAACGAAATCCATCGCATTGAACGTAGGTTTTCAGCTGCCAAACGAAACGTTGCAAACGAAGAGGCCGTGAGGTTGTCGACTTGCGATGCTCTCAATATTTCAGTGAAGCAAACGTGTCCACGAACGCCTCAGTCGGAAGTGATTCGAAACGAACGGCTGAAGATACTGCACGAGGTTCTAAATAAACTACCTGCTGATTACTCTCAGGTAATTGTCCTTCGAAACCTGGAGGAGCTGACATTTGCGCAAGTCGCGGCGCTGTTAGATCGCAGTGAAAACGCTGTGATCAAATTGTGGCAACGTGCTATCGAGCGGTTTCAAATGGAATTGGAACGTCTGGGGATTTAGCGTTATTTAGGCCAACCCTCCATGTCTGGCCACAGCCAGCGTTAAACCAAAAATTGAAAATTCTGACTTTTTGTGGCAGTTCTCACAGCCAATTGATTTCCTCTGGTTTAGCGGACCCAAGTTAACCGTGTGAATTTCAGTTGTTTGTGAGATGACATGACAGTTTATGTGCGGAATAAGGCGTTTTTTGTATTTGCAATCTGCTGGTTTATTGCTTGTATCAATGCAAATGCCGAATTGATCGTGGACTATCGTTATAGCCAAGGCGGGTTTGATGTTTCGGCGGGTGTAGGCAGCAGTTCCGATCGACATCGGGTCACGCCCCCAGGATTCGAAGACTTGAGCGGTGCGTTCTCAATGAACGAGGTCTACACTGCCTCAGCGTCATCAACAGTACCTCCCGTTACTGGAACTGCTTCCGCATTTGGACAGTACCTACGGTTTGACGATTTAAGTTGGAATTCCAGCTCGATTTCAATCGTTGCCAACGAGACATCCAGTGGGTGGGCAACCTCAGCCGACGGTGGACTTTCATTTTCCGATGTCACGGGTTATTACGAGGTTGATTTCACTGTTGTGGGAACACCAGCAATGTTTCATATCGTTGGCGATTTTAGTCCGGCAAATCTCGGCGTATCTGAAGTGAAAATCGAAGGCCCCTTCTTCGGGCAAAATCAGTTTTTGGCGAATACCCAACAGACCTTTGATACTACGGGAATACTGCAGCCAGGTGCGTATCGATTTCTGGTCCAAAACGGAAGCTCTGCATTCAGTTTTGGAGGCGCATCGGATCCACCATTTTCGGGCGGACACTCGATCGCGCTTAACATCTCTTCTGTGCCTGAACCTGGGGCCATGGTGTTGATATCACTCGCGGTGTTGACTTGCCAGGCAAGCCGAAGAAAACGAAAACCAGTGTCAATATGAGCGAACGAATTTGATGGGTTTCTCAGTTCGTGAATCAAGTGACTCGCGTCGCGTGAACATCAAGTAGAATAGCATGTGGCCAGAATATGCCATTCATTATTCTCACTTGCAGCTCGAAGTGCCACGATGGACGACCAATTGCAAGACCGATCCAAATCCGATTTGCCGTGTTCTGAATCAGGCGATGCACTGGCGTTCTTGGAGCAGGTCCGAAGCGACTATCAATTTGAGAAGTGCCGTAGAGTATTCGAGAGCTCGGCATCGTGGACAGAACCATCGACCAAGATGCAACCGATTAAGTCATCGGATACGGAACAACCATTAGGTCAGACTTGTCGGTTTGGCCGATTCGAGATCTTTGGACATTTGGGGCAAGGGGGATTCGCCGACGTATTTCTGGCATATGATCCGGCGCTGGATCGTAGGGTTGCACTGAAGGTCTTGCCCTGACCGATTGGAATCAGATGAAGCACGTATTCGTCTGGAGCGTGAAGCAAAAGCTCTAGCCATTATCAGCCACCCAAACGTAACCCCAATATTTGAAACTGGATATCTAGGGCCATTTGCTTATTTGACGTCGGACTATTGTGAAGCGAGGTCGTTGGCAGAATGGACTAACGAGTTAGAAGCGACGATTCCGCCAGAGGTTGCGGCCGCGATCGTTGCCGTTGTTGCAGATACGTTAGAGCATTGTCATCAACGTGGAATTTGTCACCGAGATCTAAAGCCTGCCAATATTCTGCTGTTGCGTTCGCCTTTGGTTGACTTCAAGGATCCTTTTGAGTTCGCGACTCAATCAGTACGTGTGATCGACTTTGGTCTCGCGAAACAGGATACGGACGATCGATTTTTAACTGCAGATGGTACTCGCGTTGGAACTCCAGCTTACATGTCCCCCGAGCAAGCTGCCGGTACACCAGTGATCACGCCTAGATCAGATATTTACTCAATGGGTGCGATTCTTTTCGAACTTTTAGTAGGAAGCCCGCCGGATCTCCGGGAGGACTATTACAAAACGCTTCACGCCGTTCAATTTGAACCGTTGAATTTGTCGAGACACAATACGAAAAAACTGCCGAAGGACCTTTTAGCAATTTGTTCAAAAGCACTCGACAAAGAGCCCCGTTACCGTTATCAGAATGCTGCAGTCATGTCGCAAGATTTGCGAGCATGGTTAAGCGGGGTGTCTGTTTCTGTTCGTCCGTCGGGTGCATTCGGACAGTTGGTGCGGTGGTCGCGCCGTCATCCCGCAATGGCTATCGGAGTACCTTTGAGTTTCTTTTTGCTTGCGAGTGGGTTGCTTTTCACGAATTCCAAATGGCGAGAAGCGGCGTTCCAAAAGGAGAGGGCGAATCGGCAGGTTCAGCAATTGCTTTCAACGTCGGACTTTATTTTGCATGAGTACGCAACTCAATTGGAATCAAAACAAAACCTGGATCCATCCCAGAAAAAGGTCTTGGATCAGATGATACTGGTTCAAAAACAGTTGCTGGCAGATGGCGACGTGCAGGATGGTGCGTCTTTTGACAACGTTGATACCCTGTTGAGGTTGGTAAAGGCGCTGAGGATGATTGGTGAGAATCAACAGGCGATCGAATACATCGAACTCGGTCTGTCTGAGCTTTCAGCAATCAACTCGAAAGCAAAGATTGATAAAGAGTGCGCGAATCGACTTCATGATCTTTTGATGGAGAGATTTCTTGTTTTCTACATGGAAGGTAAGTTGGTTCAGGCCTTGGATGCCGTGAATGAAATTGACGCTTTCTTGGATACCGCTAAGGGAATTTTGGATCAAGGAAAATACTTAACGGATCGTGTTTATTGTCTTCGTCACCGTGCGCTTTGCCAATTGCAACTAGAGAACACGGAATTGGCGTCTGCCGCGTATCAGTCATCCCTTTCGCTTATTCATGAACACATGTTGAGCGTTGGAAATGGACTCTCGTTTCCCTTGTTGCTGTTGACATTGAAAGATTTGGCAAATTTGGAAGCAAGAACCGGATTGTCCGACAATACCGCTGAGACAATGCGAGAGTTGGTTGTTTATGCGGAAGAACGCTTGGCGAAACAACCCGCAAATACAAGTCTACTGGAGACCCTCGCACAATGCCAAAGTGAATTGGCAATGTTGCAACCAAGCGAACGAATCGATGAGGCATTACACCTGAGCCAATTAGCAGTTGCACATTTTAATGAGTTGCATGCGCAATCGCAGTTACAGGATTATGGAGGATTCGCGTTGGCCCTACGACGGATGGCGCTTTTACATGGACAAGTTAAACAATTCCAAGATGCCCTTTTTACTTGCGACGCGGCAATAGATGTCGTTGAAAATATGGGGGAAAGCGTAAATAAGTCATCCGAAATAACCTTGTTGTGGCGAATCATGGCAAACTTCCACAACAATATGGAGTTCAACTCACCTGAGTTTGAGAGGTGTTTGGTCAATTCGGTCGAGGCCGGTCGCGATGCAATCGAGCGTTGGCCGGATTCGCAAGTTTGCAGGTTGTACCTTGTGGAGTCACTCCTTCAATTGGGGAAAAGCATAGCCCAACGCGACGTTGATACCGGTAGCGAATTACTCAAGGAATCTCTAAACCTGCATCGGGGATTGACGATAGTCCCGACGAACAACTCGAGCGTTTCAAACTTGGCGAAAGAAATTGCAATTGCCTATTTTGAAATTAATGCTCGTTCCAATCGCAATGAAGAGGCTCTGCAATTGTGGGACGTATTCGTGAGTCTTGAGCCAGACAACCAAGCGTACGCCCACTTCGTTGAAAGCTACCTGAGGCAATTTCTCAAAACGGAAATTGTGGGAGACGACGAGGAATTTCGTGCGAAGATTGAAGCGTACTTACTTGATCGTTGATATGACAAAGTGCTCATTCAAATGGGAGCGTGTTTCGTCCACTGTTTGCAATCAGAGTTCCAGAACGCAAAGAGTTGTCACTCATTAACGGACAGGGCGCGATAATGGTGGTCGAAACGCGTATTGGCCCTGACCCGTTGTGGCTCTGTACAACCGGCGGCGGAGTTGCATGGTTGCGTGTGCGACTTGATCGTCGACCAAAATATTATGGCCACGGTCCGTATCGAAGTATGTTGTAACAATTGCGACGCTCGATATGGCAGTCGCGAAACGTTGTGACTTCTATCGCGGTCTACTCAGATATCGATTCGTCGATCGCCTCGACTTCTTCGTCGTCTTGCCAGGCGTCGTCGTTATCATCTTCGTCGACGTCAGCGATTTGTTCATCGTCTGCCGTCTCGGTGCTCATGTCGGCTTCTTCGTCTGCTGCCTCGGCCCAGTCGCGAAAGTTCTCGGCAGTGTATTCCGAGTAATCGTAGGCTTGGAAGTAGTCGTCACCACGAAAGGGAATCGGTAGGATGCCAGCCGTTCTGGCGGATTCAACATCAATCAGGCGATGTGTTTTCCCTTCAACGAATTCTTTTTCGTGAGTCGACAGGTTGTCGGTTCCCACCAGCACTGCTTCGACAAAGCTTGCCCATGAATAGTTGCCACGCCAATTCTCGGGAACGGAGTCAAGCAAATACTCAGGAACTTCGTCGAGCAGCTCGGCATCGTTGTCGCCCATACAGGTCGTTTCCAACGCAATGAACGCGTTGTGCTCACGGTCCGTCCAAAACATCATGTAACAATGCCCCGGTTCCAGTGCCAGCCAGGCATCAATTCCGATTTTGCGAAGCGCGGAAACAAACAGCACCGAACCATCCACGCAGTTAGCCTGATTGTTGTTGATCGTTTCTTCCAGCAAACGGATGTGTTGGCTGCCAACGCTGTCGACTTCCTTGACGGTAGTCGTGATATTGCTGTAACGCGTGTCGCGGGCAACCATCAAGTCCCACAATGCATAAACCTCCCGGATCGCGCGGTTGGGGTCGTTGTTTAAATATCCCTCGAACGATTCAACGATTCCGATATCGAGCGCTTCCCGAAGTAATTTGTCAACGTAGGGGTGCTGCTCATTGACATAAGCCGCATAATTCGCCGGCATCTCGTAAGCGTATTCACCTTCGATTCGAACAAAGGGACAATCGTTGATAGAACGGACAATCATTTTTTTGGTTTGAGAGTCGAAGGCTTCTCCATTGACCGTGACGTCGAATGAAACCGTCACGGGAATCGCCTGTCGATTTTCGCTGAGTTGTCGATAGTCGTAACGGATGATGGGAAGGACGCGATAGGTTTCTCCGGCCTTGGGCAACTTGCCCTTGAATTGGCTTGTTTGAAAGTAAGGTTCGCCCGAAACAGTAACTTCAATTTCAGCTTCATCATCAATCGCTTCGATTTCGATTCCGAGAACACCGCGTTGATCGCCGAGGATGTTTTCGTTTCGTTGCGATTCGGGAACTTCGGACGATGCAGTGCTGAGCACAAATGATGGAAACAGTTGGTTGTCCCAACCGGCAATGGCCTTGAATTGTGCGTTTGCAATGGGCGTCCAGCCGGCAATCGCGAACAGTGTGGTGAACGCGGCAACAAAGTTCAGATTACGAATGAATGTTGGCATGAACGGTCCTTGATGGGTAATGCGATTAATACGCAGCCTGAAAATGTGAGCGGGTTAACTTGAATGGGCTGATGGAAACGCAGATTTCCGGTCATTGCATGGATAGCAACACTAGGTTTTGGAATGGTGGCGTTTTCCAGATTACCGAACAAAAGTGCTACGCCACCCAACCCGCGAGTTCGGTTTTTAACGGTTGTGCTTGCTGGTGCAAGGCATTTGCGATCAGAACGCACGTTGCGCATTCGTCATCGATTGCCGGAACGGCGCTGTGCTTGGTCCGGCCTACACGGAGCGTCTGCGAAATTGAATCACGTATGGTCGTCGTGCTGTTAGTAGTTGGTAGGCCGGACCAAGGAGGCTTTGCGACGCCGCTCCGGCAACTTTCTTTGCGCTTTGGCGTCTTTGCGTGAGCGATCCAAAGCGAGCGCCGCTCCACATCGTGCAAAGATTGTCACCACGAAGGACACGAAGAGCACGAAGAAGGATCGGCATGAACTACCGAATGGCGTGCCTGGGTTTTGCATGTGAGGTCAAACGAGATTGCTGGGCGGAATAGACTGAACCAATTTGTGTTGTGACTCCCTTCGCGTTCTTCGTGCCCTTCGTGGTACACAAAAGAGCTGTCCAACTTGACCGTAGGTGTTTGGGCTCCAATGGACAGTGTGCTAACAAGGTTCAGTTAGTAGGCCGGACCAAGGAGGCTTTGCGACGCCGTTCCGGCAATTGATTACGGTGAGCCACAATTTGTTTAACGCAGAGTCGCAGAGCCGCGAAGTCGCTGAGTTTAACATCGATGCTTGTGTGAGCCATCAAAATCTTCGTTTTCGACATTCGTTCGATTCATGGGTTTCGTCTCCAATGAACGGGAGTCGCGAAAAAAGATGAGAGTTTGGTAGGCCGGACCAAGGAGGCTTTGCGACGCCGCTCCGGCAATTGACTTTGCGCCTTGGCGTCTTTGCGTGAGCGATCCAATGCGAGCGTTCGACGAGTGTATTGTTTTCGGGGTGTATTTTCTCAGCTGTTTTGAGATTGGAGTTCGATAGGAAAGCAAGTTGCGTTCTGCAATTGTATGCCGGAACGGCACTGCGTTTGATCCAACGAACGGGAGGTAATTTGTTTAACGCGGAGCCGCAGAGGCGCGAAGTCGCTGAGGCTAACTTCAATGAATTTTTGGCGAACTTGCACGATGTAGGTTTTCGACGTTCGTTCGATTCATGGGTTTCGTCTTCAACGAACAGGAGGTCGCGAAAAACGATGAGAGTATTCAGATTCGTTGACTTGGTTATGGAAGATCAACGGAAGCCTACAGCTACAACCGGCCTTTAACCCAAATTGGTTCCCCATCATGTCCGATCAACAATACACGAAGGAGACGAAAGCCCCATTTCTCAGCGAAAATCGTGTGCGCATCATTGCAGCAACCATCGCTTTGACTGTATTTGTGTTGTGGACGATTTGGACATTGGGTTTGGTGCCGGGGTTGAATTCGCCGCCAAGGGCTAATTCAATCATGACGATCCAGCCTTATCGCCACAATGGAACCTGGGTTTTCGACGACTTGTCCGCTGGCCTTGTCCAGGAGCCGTTCGTTGGCGGTGTTCCCGAAATGATCGACCACCTTGTTTCGGACATTCCAGATCCGGATTCTGGATTCCGTTTACTGTTCTCTGCGCGCGAGTTCCCTGGCTATCAATGCAAACTCATTTGGGATCGCACTGAGTCAGGGGGCAACTATTACAAGATGGTCAATCCGAGCATGGAAGGTTGGTTGTGTCCGGCATTGTTCAAGTACTTCACGACGGCGCCACCGGAGTTGTACGTAAAGGCTGAGGCATTGGAATTCTGATTCACTATCGCCACGAAATATGAGTGAACTGCTACTTGTGAAATAGGCCAGCGCTGTATTTCAGTTCATCCCGGTCAGAATTGGTAAGACAATATTTGACCATTCTCGACCACGGGAATCCCGTTTCTGGTCGAAAATTGCCGAGACCCAAAGAAACGATTAACATGATTGGCTCCTTGTGTTTGGGGTTTAAAAAGAATCAACCGGTCGTGGTATGACTGTTACTCCCAAGCCACGAACTTTCATGAATTCTAAATGCCGCTGCTGTCATGGAACTACCGCTACCTCGCTGTGAACCGGTTGCCGAATCAATGCCATTCGCCAAACTCGTGGTTCGCACACTCTCCTATGACAACGATCGACTGACAGTTTATCTTCAGGCCGAAGGATCCGGTTTGTTCGCGTCGATTTCGACAATGTTCGGGTTTCGCATGCTCGACGAGGGAGATTTTGTAATTTCTGGGACAATTATCACACTGGTCGCGGATGGCTTTATCGAGTCCTGCAGGGTGGATGGTTCGATCTGGAATCAACTCGTGATGATTTTATTACGCCTCACCTTTTCGCAAATGGAATACACGAATTCCTAATTGCCTGTGATACTTGTGTCAGCATACTTTCCACCAAAGATCCAACCATCACCGAACTTGGCTATTCCGAGCAAGAGCCGTCAGGATCTTAACCTGATCTCAATTGCGGCATAACAACTTCATGGTCTTGTAAGTCAAGTTGTACGTATTGAGGTGGCCCACAATTGAATCGAGAGAGTGGATGCCGGAGCGGCGTCGCAAAGCCTCTTTGATCCGGCCTACTTCTAGACGGTCCACGTCTTGCAGAGATTTTTAACCACGAAGGACACGAAGAGCACGAAGAAGGATCGGGAGGGTCTACCAAATCGCGCGCCTAAGTTTTGCATGCGAAGCCTAGCGAGATTGCTTGGGAGAATGGAAAGAACTGACTTGGGTAGTGATTTCCTTCGCGTTCATCGTGCCCTTCGTGGTACAAAAAAGAAGCTGTCCAGCTTACCCGAACGTGTTTGGGCTCTATCGACCTAGTGTTGTGTGCGAACAAGATTCCGTCGTTTGGCCCGACCAAGGAGGCTTTGCGACGCCGCTCCGGCAGTTGATAAGGTGAGTCGTAATTCATTTAACGCAGAGTCGCGGAGGCGCGAAGTCGCCGAGTTTGACTTCGGTGCATTTTTTGACGAGCTTGCAAAATGTTCGTTTTCAACGTTCGTTCCGTGCAGAGATCTTGCCTCCAAGGAATCGGGAGCCCAATGTTGGTTGGTAGGCCGGGCCATGGAGGCTTTGCGACGCCGTTCCGGCAATTCTCTTTGCGCTTTGGCGTCTTTGCGTGAGCGATCCAATGCGAGCGCCGCTCCACATCGTACAGAGATTGTCATCACGAAGGACACGAAGAGCACGAAGAAGGATTGGGAGGATCTACCAAATCGCGTTTTTTGTGGTTGTAAAAAGGGCATGCCCATGCAGAGCCGAGGATGGCGCCCATTCAATCACGCACTTGAAAGCCGGGGAACGAGTCGGTTGCCGCCAGCGCACGAAAAAACCCGCGTTTCCGCGGGTTATTGGGAGCGCCCCCGCCAGGGCTCGAACCTGGGACACACGGATTAACAGTCCGTTGCTCTACCGACTGAGCTACAAGGGCAATTGAGTTTTTGTGTTCGCAACGCCTTGCCGAAAATAAGCAAAACAGTCGCGAACTATTAATACGGAACCCGGAGCCGCAAATAGGTTCACCAAGGCACCGCCCGGTAACCTGCGGAATTCCGAGGCACTTCATACCCGTAGGTATCGCCAAAAGGCAGTCAGTAGTTTAGGAAAATCGTGTGCTTTGGACAAGTGCCTTTTGAGGGGCCAAAATTGCGATTGAGATCGGGAAATCGCCGGGGCGGCCGAGCTCATTCGGATGCATTGGATTCGAGGAATGGCGATCTTGAAAAGGCCCATCGTCCGGATCAGATTCGGTCACAGAACAGGCTTTCTGCAGCAAGCTTTCAAGGCAGCTTTCAGTTGGCCTTTCAATGCGAGTCGATCAAGGCGATGAACCCGGCGCGACGCTTCACCGTAGCAATGGGAATGCGAGGCATCGGCGCAAGCTGATTTCCTCGCAAGAATGTTAAGCAGAGGCAATTTGTTCGGCGGCAGATTGCACGGGCAGATATTTGGCGCAAACGAAACATGATTCGTTGTGGGTTGAGTATCGCAAATCAGAGGCACAACAAACAAAGGAGTTGAAATATATGATTCGAGCGGGAGTAACACTGGCGTGTTCATTGGTCGTTGTTTTCACATCAGGCTTGGCACAGGCTCAGGCACCAAGCTTCAAACTTGATCCGACACATACATCGATCATTTTCGGCATCAGTCACTTGGGCTACAGCTACACGTACGGCCGTTTTAATGTCATCGACGGCGAGTTTACGTTGGATGGTGAATCAAGCACCTTTTCGTTTTCAATGGATGCAAACTCGATAGATACCGGAAATGAAAAGCGCGACGAACACCTTCGCGGCGTCGATTTTTTCAACGTCAATCAATTTCCGAAAATGGAATTCAAAAGCACCAAGGTTGAACTTACCGATGACGGAATGAATGTCACGGGAAACATGACCATGCACGGTGAAACGGCAGAGATCGTGATTCCGTTCAAGTTGCTCAAGGAAGGCGACACACCGTTTGGCGATTACCGTGCAGGCTTTTCAACTCAATTCAATTTGAAGCGAAGCGAATTCGGAATGACGAATATGCTGCAGGGAATTGGCGACGATGTTGCCATCACGTTCAGCTTTGAAGGCGTTCGGCAGTAAGCGTTGTTGTCGCGGTCGTTAGAAACGATGTTGGACGCATACGAAGTCATCGGTTGCATCGTGATCCCCGGACTAGTTGTCTGGGGATTTTGTTTTGCAGTGCGCCGTTTCGAGTTTTCGCGTTGGGCCCCTTTAGCGATGGGGTTGGGGTTTGCACTTGCTCTCGTCTATCTGCGCTGGCTGGGAGAGTATCGATCTCTTGGGCCGACGGCTGAGGCGGGGGATTCAATTGCCCGTACATGGAAGCGAGTGATCTCGCCCAACGAGGCTCGCGATTGGTTGATTCCGTTTCTTGCAGGAGCGGGTTTAATAGGAACGCTCGAGCGGATCTGCTGTCGGCATCGACTGACCGCAATCGTCTGGGGTGCTCTCACGTCTTTGGCCTTGTGGCGAATGCTCATCGGCAGTGTCTATCTGGAATCGAAATGGAGTCTGTTGGAATCGTGTTGTTGGGTCGGCGGAGTTGGGGTTTGCGCAGCAGCAGCGTACTCCCTCGGAGGCCGCAAGGTCGAGGCGATTGATTACGCGTGGCTGACACGTTGGTTGTTGGTGGCGATTGGCGTGGCTAGTTTCGTCGTACAGATGATGTCGGGCAGTCAAGCACTCGGAATGATCGTGTTCGCCTGGACGTCGTCAGTTGGGCACTGGGCATTGACTGGAAGCTTTCGAAAGGCGGACCGGTGTGCCGAAGACTCTGGCGGTTTTTTGGCGTTTGCGTTTTTTCTGGTGTGGCTGCCGGGGCTGTTCTTTGCCGAACTGACGATCCTGAACGGCGTTTTGCTTGGTTCCGCCATTCTGGTTTCTGGTTTGTGCAAAGGAAAGCGTTCTCGTTGGGGTGTCGTTTTGGTTGTTTTGATCGGGCTGGCGTTCGCGGGTGCAGCGGCAGGTTTGGCGGCTCAGGCGTTTTCAAAACAAATGCAGGAAGATGCCGCCAATCCTTATACTTCCATATACGGAAACTGAGCTCCTCGGAATCGGGGAGTTCAAGGGAGTATTAGGGCACGCTCGCTAGCGACTTCTTAGCATTTTTTTCATGGGAAGGTGCTTTCTGATCTGGTTTCGGTCTGTGGGGCTGCTACACTGATCGCAGCGGAGTTCCTTGGGTTTCAAGGGCTTCGTCAACCAAAGCGACCGATATTTCAACAGAAAGCTCGATCATCAGTTGGTTCGATTACAGAAACTGTGATTGGATTCAACAAAAACATGTTCGAGGGCCAAGGCAGGCTGACCTTTCTATTGGCAACAAAGGTTCTGGTTAGACAATTGGTTCAGTCGATATGCCTTGGCAATGTAATTTTCTGCTGACGATCTGTTGATGTGTTGACTTCATTGGAGTCAATGCGTTCGCTATTCGCCTTCGGACCTCTACAATCCCAGGAATCGCTGTCCCTGTTTGTGAGCCACTTTCGATGTAAGAAGTCGAGCGGTTTGGCTGGGTGGGTCGAATACTTTCTGAATGAGACGAATTCGCCCCGGTTAGTTTTTTTGTATTGTGTCTGCCAGTGGCAGGCAAGTGTAGGGATCATTATGAAGAAGAATTTGTACGTCGGTAACCTTTCCTTTAAAACCACATCTGACGAATTGCGTGACGCATTCGAAGCTCATGGAACAGTGAGTTCGGCATCAGTTGTGATGGATCGGGAGACCGGCCGGTCGCGTGGTTTTGGCTTTGTTGAAATGACAGACGGAGCTGACGCGGCAATTGAAGCGATGAACAACTTTGAACTGAATGGCCGTCGCCTGACAGTGAACGAAGCTCGCCCTCGTCCTGAGCGATCAGGTGGCGGTGGCGGTGGCGGTCGTGGCGGATACCGCAACTAGTACCCCAGTCGCCTAGAGGCGATTGAGAGAAACGACGAAATACCGACACCCAATTTGACTTGATAGCCAAGGGCGTATTCGGCGACTCTCGAAAAAAACAACAGATTTGCCGGGCGAAGACGTTTGTCGAAGCCCGGCATTTTTGTTTTTATAGCTTGAAGAATTAGAGACAATCCAATCGCTATCCATGATTACCCCTCGAGAGTTTGCAATTGACGTTGTTCGTCAACTTCAGGACGCCGGCCATCAGGCGTTGTTTGCAGGAGGTTGCGTTCGCGACCAACTCATGGGAAACACCCCGAAGGACTACGACGTTGCAACGAGTGCAACTCCTCCAGAAGTGCAGGCCCTTTTTGGAAAGCGTCGGACGCTTGCGATTGGTGCCAGTTTTGGTGTGGTGGCAGTGGTAGGACCAAAATCAGCCGGAACAGTCGAGGTCGCAACCTTTCGGCGTGATGGCGGATACAGCGATGGACGCCACCCAGACAGTGTTGAGTTCACCAACGCACAGGAAGACGCACAGCGCCGCGACTTTACCATCAACGGACTTTTCTTTGACCCCATTGCCGAGGTGGTCCATGATTACGTCGAGGGGCGTCGTGATATCGACGAACGAGTGATTCGAGCGATTGGCAAACCCCATGATCGGTTTCATGAAGACAAGCTCCGTATGCTTCGCGCGATTCGATTTGCGGCGACGTTCAATTTTGAGCTTGATTCCGGTACACGCAAGGCGATCGCGGAACTGGGTGAACAAATCAACATTGTAAGTGGCGAACGTATCGGCAATGAAATGAAACGGATGATGGGCCACCCCAATCGTCATTTGGCGGCAGCTTTGCTAGGTGAGACTCGGTTGTTGGAACGAATCGTTCCTGGTGGAGAATTGGAAACGCTAAATCGGGCTAATTGGAAGTCTCGCCTAAAATGGCTTCGCGATCTGGTGACGGACGATTTCGAGCCAGCCGTTGTCTTGTTGTTAATGAATTCATTGAAGGAATTGGGCGTTGCTCCGGTAGCCGAATCTTGGAAATTTGCGACATCGGAACGTAAGTCGATCGAGTGGATCAGTGAACACTGGTTAACGTTATCCCGCGCGAAACATCTGCCCTGGAGTCAAATCCAGCCATTGCTGGTTCACGCTGATGCCCATCGCGCACTCAAGTTAGCAGAAACCGTACTCGGCAACGAACACGTTGGCGTCCAGGTTGCGAAGCAGCGTTTGTCCTGGCCACCCGAAAAGCTCAACCCGCGACCGATGCTGGACGGAGGAGATCTGCTAGCGATGGGGATGAAATCGGGGCCCGTGTTTTCCAGAATCCTGGGCGAGATTCGAGCCAAACAACTTGATGGGGAGATTGTTACGCGGGAACAGGCCGTCCAATTCGCATTGGAACTAGCCAAACTGTAGGGCTAAAATAGGAATCGGTTGAGAAATTGGGTTCGCGGTTTTCAGCGCATTTGCAAAGCGATACCGATTGTTGGTTCTTCCTCTCTCTAACAAATGAGATTGAAATATGTTGACTCGAATAATGGTTTTGTTGATCAATCTAATGGCAGGTGGTATTCACCTGAGCAACACCGAGAGCATTGTAGGGGCTCATCAGCAGCAGGTTGCCAAGCAAGCGACGCAACAAGAGCAAGAAGCAAATGACACCGTAAAATCAAAGCTCAGCGCCGTAGAGATGCTCGAAAAGATGAAGGGCAAATGGCAGCCGGCGGAAATGATCGTAGCGGGAAAGCCGATGCCGAAGGAACAGATTGAGGGACTGCGATTGATCATCGAGGCAGACAGATATGTTGTCGAAATGGGAGCATTTACTGACAAGGGTACTCTTAAACTAGCCGCTGGCGAAGAGTTCATGGGGATCGACATGACTGGAACCGAGGGGCCCAACACCGATAAGACCATTAGCGGGCTGATTCGTTTTGAAGATGAATTGATGGTCGTTTGTTACGATTTGTCAGAACAAGGAAATCGCCCTGCAGGATTCGAGTCTCCAGAGGGGAGTATGACGCTGCTTGCGAAATACAAACGCGTTGACGCCGACAAGGAAAAATAATCCGAATATAACTGCGGCATTCGAATTTTTGAATCGAAAAGGGCTCTGGCTAGTGCAGAGCCCTTTTTTGTTGATTCAAATCCTGCCGTCTCGTGCAATGCAAACCGATGAGTTAACAAAGGCTGCGCGATCGGGGGCTTAGTGTTTGAGCAAATTGAATTGACCGATGAATGCCCAAACGGTGAAGAATGACAGAAACAATAAAGAATTTACCCATTCGATTGACATGGATCTTTTCCTTCAGTGATTGAAACAAAAGATTCCATCCCTGAAAAAAACACGGTCGTCCATGTGACCGCTATTTGATACGTCCAAACCTTTCGGTTTGTGGGCGACACCTTGTCACCAGCAAACGTTAGATCATCTCATAGCAAGTCATAATTGGCTATCGGCAAAGTGCTCGTCATAAAAACAAAAAAATATTTGGCGGCGTTAGAGATTGCCTGATTGGAAAGGTCAAAGCCGCAGCGTTTCGCGGACCGTCAATGTCTAGCATTCCACTTTGTTCATTGTGCAGACGAATGATCAGATCAATTCGCGATCAAGCATCAATTCATCAGGCAGCTTCAATATTTTTCCTAACTCGCTCGCTGCCGTTGCCAGTTCATCAATCAACCGAGGGTCACGAAGATCATCGGTGGTCAGCGACTCTCGGTAGTGTTGCCGAATATGGTGTTCGAGCTTGTCGCTCAATTCATCGCTCCAAATTACACCGGTGTGCATTGCCCGTTGTTCTTGTTCCGTCAAAACGATGCGGAGTCGAAGGCAAGCTGGGCCGCCGCCATTATTCATGCTTTGCCGCAGATCCATAAACGAAACACCATTGATGGGGACGCTTGAATCCTGGAGTATTCGCTCTACGACGGCGGCGGATCGCTTGTTCGCTTCGGCATCGCTCGGACAAATCAAATGAAAGGAGCCATCTGAACGTTGCAACAACTGGCTATTGAACAGGTAACTGGAAACGACATCAGCGAGTGGTAGTTCATCGGAAGAAACTGTGACGATAAAAAATTGATCCTCGCAGATCGCCTCGAACTTACTGGAGAGGTTGTTGAGAATATCCGCTTGATCACAGAACGCTTGCTCGTGAACCAGCAGCACGTTGCCAGAGCCCACCGAAATAACGTCGTTGTGAAAAACACCAGCATCGATCGCTTGTGGTGACTGTTGTGCAAAGTGCGTTTGCCCAAGACTCAATCCGTGTCGTCTGGCGATCGCCTGACTAGCCTCAAGTGTTTGTCGCGCGGGGTATTTTTGTGGGGCCAAGTATCGACGATCCACCGCGGAGCGACCAAACACAAAAAATTCAATGCCGGCGCCGCCGTGTTCGCGGCAAAAGCGTGTGTGATTTGCGGCACCTTCGTCGCTAAGTGCATGGCATGCCTTCAGCGGCTCGTGAACCTGAAACATTTCGGTGTTTGAAAATACGTGCTTCAAAACGGCATTTGTTTGGTCGGCCTCAATTGCTCGATGC
Organism: Pirellulaceae bacterium; assembly: GCA_041399045.1. Lineage (GTDB taxonomy): Bacteria > Planctomycetota > Planctomycetia > Pirellulales > Pirellulaceae > BJ22. The sequence goes on from JAWKTO010000011.1 coordinate 106,117, forward strand.
AGCAGTGACGAAAGGTTTGCCGGAGTAATGTGTAGTCTCTGGTCGTGGGTGTCGCTCGACGGCGAGATCGTCGCCGCATTTGCCGTCCACATGTTTGACGCACTGTAACAAATGGCAACCAATACGGGGTCGGCACGAAAGGCCGCATCGATCATTTGTTTGGGCGTTCCGGAAAAACCCAAATGCCGAAGCAGGCTGAGGCGAGGACGGGGCAGGGGAGGCAGAATCGCTTGTCGAATACCGAGTCGAGTTACATGCCGAATCTTTTCCAAGCCTTGAAGGGCTGCTGATTGCGGCGAAGAAACGCTCCCCATGTTGGAAGCCGAAGCGACATTACCGTACGACAGGCCAGCATAGTTGTGACTTGGTCCAACGAGACCATCGAAATTAAATTCGTGCGCATCCATGGTCGCAATATAACATGCCGTCGATCAGTGAAAGCCGTGAGGTGGTGCTGTTCTACTATTTAAAAAGAAATTCAGCCATCACAGGATAATGGTCGCTCACGTCTCGCTCGTTTTGTGGGATTTTGTAAAAGCCATTGAAATGGTCAGTGTCTTTGGTGCCAGTGATAACCAGGTCGCTCCTAACAATGATCCTCTGGCTAAACACCATATCGATTCGGTCGGGTGAGTCCTGAATCACGGCGTTACTCGCCAGAATGCGATCAAATTCCTTGTCGCCCATATGCGTTTGTCGAATGTTCTCGGGAAGGTAAGTGTTTAAGTCTACAAAATCATCGTTTGTATCTGGAGTCTCAAGGCCTTTTAAGACACCCATGTCCGATTTCGAAGACGTGTCTGTGCACGAGTGCTCTGAATTGAAGTCGCCCAATATCAGGACGTTTTCGCCGTTTGCTGCTGCCTCGCTCATCCACTCATGCGCCAGTCTCGCTTGACGAATCCTCAACTCCTCTTGTTCGGCAGCGGCTCGAAAATGGGCGACCAGTACCGTCAGATTTTGTTTTGCGTCCCCACTTCCCCATTGGAAGCGAGCGATAAGGTGTTTCGAGAGGTTGTAAAATTTCCTTGACTCATACATTTCCTGTGTCTGTTCTCGACGAGAGTATTCGACCAAGCCATCGCGGTAAATAATTGCGACGTCCTGTTCTGTTCCAAAGTCGTAACCGCCAATGAAACAATAACGGTAAGTTTCCTGATGCTTGTTTTTCAGCTCTTGAACTAATTCGTAAACCTGGTCGCGTCCTTCAACCTCCTGCAGCGCGAGAATATCGGGTTTTAGTTGAGAGATCACATTCGCAACTCGCTCAACTTTCCATTTCCACTCTGCGGCTGACGGGGCAGATTGTTGTCTGGCGATATCGCTGTTTCCCGTTGTTTGGTGATCGAAAAACCACTCGAGATTCCATGTGGCAACGCGAAGGGATTGCGGGATATCGACGGCATTTACTGATCGTTCAATGAATTGTGAACCCGCAAAAAACGCCAGAAATAGGACAATAGTTCGAAGGTTGAGTATCATGAAATGCAATCGTAACAATTGAGATCGAATCAATCTAGAAAATCATTTAGGGTTGGGACTAGCCGTTATCAGATTCAGTTGATTCGGCATCACCGTCTGTTGTGGCAGTGTTCTGATCGCCATCAGTACCGCCGTCGTCTGAAGGGGTGGCTTCCTCCTTCTTTTTTTCGTCAGCAGTGTTGGCTGCTTCATTGGGAGCTGCGGAGTTTTCGGGCGATGTTGCCTGGGGCATTGCAGTCAGGTTAGCGACTTCCGGCCTCAAGGAATTGACGACGTCATCATCAACGAGATAGACCCAGTTCTTGTGGATTTGATTGAAGCCATTCGCGATAATTTCAGCTCGCTGAATGTTGTTGCGCCACTCTTCCAATGCACGTGCGTGAAGACGTTGTTCCTCTTCAGTCAATTGCTCACCGTCAGCCGGCTCTGGAGGGGTCGGCTCAGGAAACGCTTCCAAGTCTGGCTTGGCCAAAATCACCATAGCCCTTGCGAGTTTGGAGTCGGTGTCCTGGGTCGCAATGACATTGCCGAATACAAGTTTGAGAACGACGTTGCTTGCGGTGGTGAGTTCAATTGCTCCTCCGACGCCTTGCAGGTCAATCGGCTTTAGCGAATCTGCTGGAACACAAAACCCGGAGCTGTTTAGCTTCGCAAAGGCATCTGCCGAGCCGTCCTGCTGCGGAACCTCGAATGCGCTAGCGACTTCCTTTGGCAATTCGCGCACATCGACGAAGGTCAATTGAACGATACGGGAAAGGCCACTTGCTACAGTACGAATCTGCTCTTCATTCGGAGTGATCCGTACCCATTTATCATCTTTAAATATCTGAAATCCTCGAACGGCAAGCCGTCCTTGGACTAACTCGAAAGACGCGCGGTATCCGTATTCGAATTCTGGCTTGGTTTGTAGCGACTCAGGTTTGATTCGGTAATTGTCTACCGTGATCGCTGCCGGTTGTTCCTCGTTGGGGCCCAAACGAAGCAGGTTATGATCCACCCAATCACTGAACTGCGTCGTAAGTAGTTCAGGAAAGTACTCAAGAAGATAGACGTTTGGCTGTCCCTCGATTCGAACGTATGCTTGTCCCTGCTTGCTGGTGTCGCGTGGTGTTTCACCAACAATCAAACTCGCCAATGTCTCCTGGTTTCCATCTCGTAGCGTCACTTTGCGTCCCAGCGAAGACTTATTGGGCGTGCTGTTGAACTCAGCGGGATCGATCACGCCGTATTTGGCAAAGTCCTCTTGGTTATTGCTCACCATCTCCAGGATTTTGCGATCGTCCAGGCTGCCGATGGTCGCGGAGATCTGAGCGGAATTGCTGGCGTTGAAATTGGCGAAATCAGGGAGCGTCCATTTATCATTACCGCTTCGACGGCGAAGTGTGATTCGCTGAAAGCTTTGCTTGTTTTCATCGAACTGCTCTACATCGATGAACCGGATTTTACTGGTATCCAGTTCAAAAATAGGCTGTCCAACTTTAGCGTCATTGAGCTCCGCCTCCGGCCATGGATAAAACCAAGCCGCGACGCCTGAACTGATCGCTGCAATAACGCCCATTAAAAACGTTGTTCTGAATGCACCAGACATAGTATTGTAAAAATCTGAATGAAAGAGACTACTTCAACCGCCGCGCTTTGGAGATTCCCTCGCGTTCCAACAGGCGTCGTCGCGTGAAAACGATCAAGCCAACCAAGAGCGGTGGAATTGGCGGAATGAGCACCGCCATCAATTTGAATTTTCGTTGGATTTCCTGAATCTTGAGTTCGGCTGCAAGTTCAATGGAGCGTTCTTTTTCCTTGCGGGCGTTGTTAAGTTCTTCGAACTTGCCCTGCATCCGTTGGGCCTGTTCTCGTTTTGTTTGTTCCAGGATCTGTTTCTTCCAATTGAATGCAACATTGTCGATCGGTTCATTACGGTCCAGGCGAGCTTGCAATTTGTCTACTTCGGATTGCAGCTCGCTGATTTCACGAGTGGCTTCGACGCGAATTTCTTCCTGAGCTTGTTGGAGTTCCTTTGCGAATTCCTGAGTTTGCTCGTAGACCTCCTGTTTGGAATTTTCGACCTCACGCTCGACAACCTGGAGAGTGCTGTATCGGGCCTGACGGCTTCTCAACTCCGAATACATTGAAATTCCGGCCAACGAATCAACGATGTTTTGAAAGAAAGGGGTGTTTTGAAACGTGTATCGAATACCGGTTTCGCTATCGATAGGATTATCTCTCAGGCCGACAAAAACATCGTGCAGACAGTCGACGTCTGAAACATAAACGACATTCGTTTTGTCTCGGCTACGTTTCGAGTCCTTGGCCAACGCGTCCACCGGTTCGTCCGCGAGGGGGCCGCGAATGCGAGCGGCCAAAACATAGTTGGAGTCTGCCGCTTGACGCATCCCATCCAGTGCTTGTGGATTGGGCGCAGATAACAGGTCAGATAACAGGATTTTCCCTGCGGTCGATGTGGTGACCAGGTCGGTAAACTCAAGGCTCGCGTTGGGCTTGGGCTGGAAGTAGGTCGCGTAGGGAAACAGGACCTCGTTGATGCCCTTGGTGGCGGTGTCGTCTTTGTTGAAGCGATCAATCGCTTCTTCGGTCCGATCACGAACGATCAGTTGTTCCGGTTGGTCAAATCGAGGGTCGCGAGGGTAGGGGTTTTGAGCCCGTTGCCAGACCAGCCACGGAACTCGAATTTCATCGCCGGTTTCACGGTTAACGGTTCGCGTTCGCCAGTCCAGGTCAATTTCAAGTGCGTCCCAAAGTTTTGTGATATCCGCCGCTTCCAGCGTAGGCCGAGGAAGCTTGCGACCAAACAACGAGCCGTTAATCGTTGGGAAAAATTCCGGCTGCGGAAATGCGTCTTCAAAAATTGCAACAGGTTGGCCCAACTGAATGAGGTTGATCAGGATCGCCATTTCATCGGGAGACATTTTCGAAGGTTGAATCGCGACAATTACGTCGTACCGTCGTCGAGATTCAGCGCCCTCTTCACCTTCGATCCAAAGTGTTGGCTCGGTTTGAAGAGATATCGATTCAACGTTGTACTGTTTTCGCAATTCGTTGATCATTGCCAGCATCGGTTGCCGCGCGGTTTGCAATTGATTTTGCGGACCGGGGTAATAGACGACACCGCCCAACGGTAGTGCGTCGGTTTCAATCACGCCCACCGTTGGCTTGCGGCTGTTTGCGACAGTATTGATGTCGCGAGTCAATTCGTATTCGACAGGAGTTCCATACGGCACAAACGGGACAACGATTCGCTGCAAGCCGCATGAGATCGCCACGCCGAGAATGACCTCTTGTTGCCGGACGGCACCTCTTGATTGGCTGAGTACGTTTTCTGGGCGAATGCCAAAACGTTTTTCCGCCATGATGGCTTCCGGGCTAAACGGTTCGATTCCTTGGTGCAAGTTCACCTGGATTCGACTGCCGCCCAGAACGTCGTATTCTCGCAGAAGATTTACCAGATCGTATTTGGTTTGCACGTACTCTGTTGGCACCTGGGCACTGACGTAAGCGTCGATTTTGATAGGGGCCGGTGCTTTGCCATCCTCGGCTTTCGTTGACGTGGATAACTCATCCAGAATCGTGCGCGTTGCATCGGTCAGCGTACTGATTTTTGTGTCAGAGATGTCCATTCGCAGTTGATTCAATGGGCTGTGTTGCACAATCAGAACAGCCGCGATCAAAGCGGTGACAAGAAAGGCGGCTCGGCCGATGTAATGCCAGAACATGGAGGTTCCATCTCTGCCGCCGACCCAGTGTCGTCTTCCGATCAGAATCAGGCAAAGATAGATACCGATAACGGCAATTCCCAGGAAATAAACGACCGACGAAGGGCTGATTAGTCCTCGACCGAATGGCTCGAATCGCTGGAGCAACGACCAATTGAACAAACGCTCAATCCATGCAGAGTTGGAAAGGATAACGTCGGAATTCGAGAAGAACGCGAGTGGCGCATTGAAAGCGGCACCAAAGATAAATCCGACTGTTAGGTTGTTTGTCAGAAACGATGCAACCATGCCAACGGAGAGCATGGCGATACCCATGAACCAGTAACCCAGGTAGGTGGAGAAGAGCAACAGGCTGTCGAGTTCACCCCCGGTCAAAGCGAGCAGCACACCGTAGTTGGAGAGTTGCGAGAACAAAAGGGAGACGGTGAACACGAGCACGGCAGCAAAATACTTGCCGATCACGATGTCGAAGTCTTTGGCTGGCAGTGTCAACAACAGTTCATCGGTACCCTGACGACGCTCCTCTGCCCAGACACTCATGGTGATGGCCGGAATAAAAATCAGCATAATGTAAGGCAGGAAGCGATTGAGCTGATCGAAGTTTGCCAGGTTCGTAGTGAAAAACTCGTGCGGCCAGAACGCTGCAAAGCTGGTCAACAGCACGAAGATGCAGAGGAATACGTAACCGGTCGGGTTTGAGAAATAGCCCGCAAAGTTCCGTTTCATGACGGCAAACGCCGCCTGTCTCCAGATTCCCAAGGGCAACATCAAAAGCAACAAGGCCAGAAAAAATGCCAAGTCGATGACGAGCATGTAAACAAATTCGATTGCAATGGCCATATCGTTTACTTAAGTCAATCAGTTTCCGTTTGTCGGTTTCAATTCGAAATTGCTGTTCTGTCTAAGGATCAGGAGTCGTCTTCGTTTTTCAAACGAACACCCGTCAAAGGATCGTGTCCGGTTAATTCGGCGAATACATGATCGAGTCCCATTTGTTTTGGATCGATATCAGCAAGCAGGCCGTCGTATACCTTGCGGCCTTCGTTAATCATAATGACACGACTCGCCATCGCTTCCACCTCCTGCAGGATGTGAGTAGACAACAAGATTGTTTTTTCGCGTCCAAGCCGTAGCATCGTTTCTCGCACGCCCCGAATTTGGTTTGGGTCGAGGCCTGACGTCGGTTCGTCAAGAATCAGCACCTCGGGTTCATGCAGCAGAGCTTGCGCCATACCAACGCGTTGCCGATAGCCCTTGGAGAGTTTGCCGATGGGTTTGTAAATGACACTAGACAGGCTGCAGAGGTCAACGGCTTTTTCGATACGCTCCAGTTTGGTTTTTTTGTTGAGGCCTCGGGCTTCGGCGAAAAAATCCAAGAGACTGTAAGGGGTCATGTCAGGATATAGCGGTCCTGTTTCGGGTAGGTACCCCAGTTTCTTTGAGCCTTCGAGGCGTTCCGTTGCCATGTCGTAACCGGCAATTCGTGCGCGACCTTCGCTGGCAGACAGATAGCCGGTCAGCATTTTCATGGTCGTGCTTTTACCGGCCCCGTTTGGACCAAGGAATGCGACGACTTCCCCTTTGTAGACTTTGAAAGATATGTCTCGAGTCGCAGCAAAAATGCCGTAGAATTTGGAGAGGTGCTCGGCTTCGATCATCGGAGTTTCATTTTCGCGTTCCAGCGTCGCGGTTCCGGCTATTGCCGTAGGCGCTCCGGCATTTTCGGGTGCCGTTGAAATTTCCGATTGTTCACTTTCTGGCGTGGATTCTTCGTTAGCCATGCGTTTCGCATCCAAAGACAAGGATTTTGCAATTTCCTGCTGGGCCTGTAATACGACGGTTCGAAAGAGTAGCTCGATCCTGATTCAGGAAGCGTCAACCAAGGTCGCCTTGGTCGTCACCCAGAACGTTAATTGTCATTGTCCTGAACGATTTTGTCGACCGCCTGCTCGATAAAGTCGCAGCAAAAATAGACGCATATTTGACTACGTAGACGGAACGGGAGGTTGTTCGGGCAAAAGTTCGGAAAGAGTACGTCTGTTTTTGACATAAATAATTGAGCGACGCCATTGCGGCTGATCGACTGGAAAATCAGTACGGAAATGGACACCACGGGACTCCTCGCGTGTTCTTGCGGCGTCTACCATCGTAAAGGCTGCCGTAAGCAAGTTTTGTAGTTCCCAGGCGGCTGGCAAATGAAAGGTACGATTTAGAATGAGATGCGCCCACGTGTCGAGTGCAGACGCTGTCTCCGCCAAGTCATCAGCGTTTCGCTTGACTCCCACGTTTCGCATCATCAAGCTTCGCAAACTATTTCGAATGTCGGTTAGGTCCAAATCATCATGTGACCTTGGTGGTGAATTCCAGTTGAGCGACGCTGGATCAAACTGGCGGGGCGAGCCGAGCGCCTCTTGGCTGGCCAACCGTCCGGCCCTGTCCCCAAAGACAATTCCTTCCAGCAAACTGTTGGAGGCGAGACGATTGGCACCATGTAGCCCGCTACTTGTTACTTCGCCAGCTGCCCACAGGTTAGGCATCGATGTCCGCCCATCGATATCAACGATCGCACCGCCGATCATGTAATGTGCACCGGGTCGGACAGGAATCAAGTCGCGAGTGATATCGATTCCGAATTGAGAACATGTTTGAAAAATGCCAGGGAAGCGTTTTTTAGTTTCCGCGGCATCAAGGTGCTGCATACTCAAGTAAACATTTGGATGTTGTGTGGCCTCCATTTGATCGACGATCGCCTGTGCAACCACATCGCGCGGCGCCAATTCGGCGCGTTGGTCATAGTCTGGCATGAACCGATGCCCCATACGGTCCAGCAAGTACGCGCCTTCACCTCGGACTGCTTCGGTGATCAAGCTGCGCGTTCCACCAGCCACATATAAAACGGTTGGGTGAAACTGCATAAACTCCATATCGCGAACGGCAACTCCAGCTCGGATTGCCATCGCGTGGCCGTCCGCCGTTGCGACAGATGGGTTGGTTGTTTCTCGAAACAATTGGCCGGCACCGCCTGTTGCTATAATTGTCTGTTGAGCCCAAAGGATCTGAATCTGGTTTTCCATCAACACGACGGCTCCATGGCAGGCCCCGTCAATTACCAAAAGGTCGATCGTAAACGCGTTTTCTGCAACCTGAATGTTTGCAGCGTTCTTCGTGGTCTGGATAACGGCTCTCATGATTTCAGCGCCAGTCGCATCGCCCATCGCATGGATGATGCGATTGTGTGAGTGCCCGCCTTCACGTCCCAACGTCAATTTGTTGTCAACCTCGTCGAATTGCGTTCCAAGTTGGATCAAGTCAGCGATACATTTGGGACCTTGTTCAACAACCATGTCGACCACTTCGGGGCGGCATAGGTTTGCACCGGCGACGAGCGTGTCTCGTACATGCCATTCCAGTCGATCATTGGGATCAATGACGCTGGCAATGCCGCCTTGAGCGTAAGATGAATTGGACTGTCGTAAACGGTCCTTCGTTACAACAAGCACTTCTGCTTTGGCGTCACAGGACAGAGCGGCGCGAAGGCCCGCCAGACCTCCTCCTAGAATCAACACGTCAGTGAATCGGTGGACAACTCGTTTTCCAGTTAGGGGAATCAAGTTTTTGCGGAATTCAAACAACAGTCGCTCTCCGATTGAAACATCCAACGCAAATGATTTTTAACTAGCTGTCAAATGGAAACATTTGGTTGTTTGATTGTCGGTGGTTGAAGTGATTTCGGATAGTAGTCCAAACGCTCGTTTGTTGAGTTGGTGATTGCATAAAAAAAGCCTGGTCCATTGACCAGGCTTACAGTGAACTGATTGTGGAACTTACTCGGTGAGGATGGTCGGCAGGTTGTTGGCGATCTCCTCGAAGATGGGGACAAGGTCCTCGCCGTCATTCGCATGATAGTGGCGTCCACCACCTGCGTCCGCAACATCCTCCATGGCATCTTGATCGGCCCCATTTGTAAACGTGACGGTATGAACCGTGATGTTGTATTGTTGGAGCATCTGAGCAACAACAGACTCGGGTTCCGGGTTGACGTTGTTAATTCCGTCGGTCAAAACCACGATCGTCTTCGCCGCAAAGGGGCGGGCCAATGGGTCGCTCATGACCGAAGGGATCGCTTCCTGAATTCCTTTGCCGATGGCCGTTGAACCAGAAGGGTAGACATTGGAAACTGAGTTGCGAATCGGGGAATAAGACAACGTCAACTGATGATCAAGCGAGGCGTTCGATGAAAACGTTGCCATTGACACATACTCTTCCTGGTCTGTTGTATCAAGGACGTCAAAAAATGCATTGACTCCTAGCTCCAGATAGTACCAGCGAGAGTGCGTTGGAGCACGGTTGCTGACGTTTTTCAAGTCATAGCAGAATTCATAGATTTCTTTGTAATCATTGTTTCGGTTGCGGTCGTTGTAAAGTCGATTCCAAGTGTTGTTGCGAATGTAATAGCTGAAATTGGAATGATCAGCATTGGAATAGCCATAGTACGCATAGTAGTAGTCCGAGTAGGAGATCTTACCTCGATAGTAGAGGTCTCGGAAAACATCGATCCATTGATCTTGGTCCTTGAACCACAACATTGAACCAGATCGGTCAAGTACGAGTGCAATGTCGCGGTCAACTTGAGTAGAGATCGAATTGGTCGCTACGGGCACGTTTGCGAATTGGGGAAACGCACGAACGAGAACATCGATGTTCAAATTCCCTTGGATTGACACACTGTTGGCCTGAGCGGTGCCGCTATCAATCGATGACTTGGACCGACTCTGGAATTGATACCGGCCAAAGCCACTGTTGTCTCGCTGTGAGTAACCAAACTGAACCCAGTCGTCATCGATGTTGAATGGTTGTCCCAGGACAGAGTTTAGTGGGCCGATTTCTTTGGCGACTTCGATGGCGTCATCCGTATTCTGGTAAAGACTCATGGCGCGTCCTGCTGCATGAGCGGTTGCATCGCTGGCAATTTTCAATTCGGTCCTTGCCAGTCTGAGATACGTTACGTTGATTGCCAATCCGCAGACCAAAAGGAAGATTGGCGTCAGGAACGCAAACATGGGCATGACAGCGCCACGGCGGCGAATGTGAATTTCTCGGTGCGATAACTGGGTGTTCATGGCTTGCTCCAAAAAAGCAAATGGCTGTGGGTGTTGTTTAGGGAGCCTGATTTGATCTAGTTTCCTTCGTAGAAACCTTTGTAGCGTTCGGTTCTGAGGGCAACGCTTTCGACGATATATCTTCCACTGTAAAACTGCGACATGAAGAAACTGTTGTCTTGCATGGGGATTGTGACTTCGACGTTGATGAACTCGTCATCGTCTTCCAAGCCGTCGCCGTTATTGATCGTTACTTGGGCATTGATGGCCGAAAACATGTCGAGTGTTTCCTGTGCTCGATCGATGGCTTCTTGGGTAGTTGAACCTTCGACCATGGCGTAGCGTGCGGCGTCGTAGGCCGCGTCCTGTGCCATGTTTCGCAACAAAACCATGCGCGAAATTTCGATCGACGCAAAGATGATCAGAAACAATACGGGCGCAACGAATGCAAATTCGACACTCGTTGTACCTGAGCGGTTAAAGCGATGACGGCGTCGAACAGGTTGTTTTTTACAGGATGTGTTTTTGATCATCATTTAATGTTTTTTCTTGTTTCGCACTACCGCGAGATCAATCATCAAATTCGCGTACCATTTGGACTGACGACGTGATGGAGCTGTTTTGAACTGCGTTGCCGATCACAAACGCAGCACCAGTCAATTGAATTTCAACCTCAACACGAATCGGATCGAGGGCATCGAGGCTGTTGAAATTAGATGGCGAAACGTTTACTTCGAAATCAGCATCGTTAAATCCAAAGGACCTCAATAATTCCTCAGTGGCTTCCTGAGCGTCCTCAGCTGTTGCACGGCGTTTGACGCCAACACGACAGCCCTCGTACGCACAAATCGAAGCACGCTCTTTGATGAAAATGTATTGGCAAACTTCCAGCGTTCCGAAAACGAGCACCAGCACTATTGGTATACAGAACGCGGCCTCGGGAACGGCAACGCCTCTCCGGTTTCGATGGAATCGTCGACGATGAATCATGGGCAGGTCGTACAGGTTGTAAACAGTTTCGGTCGGACGGTTCATACGGCCTTCCAATGAACCCAATGGTCATGGATGCCGTGTTGGAATGTTAATAATCGCAGGCTGCCAACCTGCACCACTCCCAATGAACCCTAGGTCATAGATGCCCTGCAGGAGAGGGAAAAATAGTTGTCGCAGCTACATATTGCGGGGGCTGGGCAGGGACGTTAGACAGAAAAATCGATTCCATTGATGCAATCGGATGAAAGCGAGACCGTCGTGGTTGTGGTTGCGGCTTATTTTGGGATGAAAATCAGGTCGAATTGGATTTGTCGTCGCTCGGCGACTTTAAAGGCGCGGCCAATGGTAAATTCGGCTTGGGTTGAACCCGAGGCTAAATGCATGGCGTTGGACCGCACCTTGTTGGTTATGTATCGAAGAAGGTGCTGGGGGAATCCATCCTCGAGGCAAGTTGGTAAGGCGGCCAAGAGTAACATAACTGGCGTGCTAGTTTCACCAATCAGTCGATTGGCAATCGGCTACTTGTCTGCGTTTTTGACGCGGTTGCGGCTGCGCATGAAGGCGTTGAATTCATCCTCGAATTCTCGAGAAACGCGATTAATTGATTCGCCTTCAGAAAGCTCTTTCATTTGCTGTGAGCCCTGAATCTGACGCTTGCGTTGGCTGGCGGGTTGCAGGCCAAGGCTTTGCAGTGCCCGTTCATATTTTCGGATGTCGTCGGGGTTTCCCTTGCGGGCTTTGGCTGCCATCTCCTCCCATCGACTGAGGAATTCGGCGAATTCATCGGCAGTCATATTCAGGTTGTCGAGAAGTTCGGGATCCGGATTATTTTTCTGGTCTCGCAGCGATTTCAAAACCAATTCGGTGACTTCTTTTGAGTAGTCAATATTTTCTTTCTCCTCTGGAGTCATGGCAGAACCCGAATCGCTGCCGGAGGGACTGGCAGTCGTTGCGTTTCCACCTCCAGAGCTGCTTTGTGATGATGGTGAAACTGACGGTGTACCAGTTAAAGTTTCAGCAGATGTACTGTTTCGATTGCTGGCGGAATCCGATTGACTCTGGTTGGATTGGCTTTCGCCAGGCTTTGGCTCGCTAGAGTTTGATTGCGGCTGATTTTTAAGCTGCGAATCGCTTCCGTCTTTTTGCTGAGTGCTGTTCTCTTGTTGTGATCCTGAAGGCTGTTTTTCCGATTGCTGATCTGAGCCTTCGTTCTTTTCCGATTCCTGCTGCTCACTGTTGGAAGGAGAGTCGTCTGATTTTTTGCCGTCGGGGTTCTTTCCTGATTTTTGTTCTTCGCTTGACTCGGTCCCGTCTTTCGAGCCTTGTTGGGAGTCACCAGATGGATTCGACGAACCCTTTGCTTCATTTGCGGAATCTTGTTCGGGATTGCCTGCCTCAGATTCCTCCGGTTGATTCTTATTCGCTTGTGTTTCGGGGGCTGATGATTGAGGGTTTTGAGGATCGCCGGAATTTTCTTGTGACTCATTTGGATCTTGAGAATTGCCGGAGTCTTTTTCCGAGTCTGATGAGTTTTGAGACTTGTTTGGCTTCGAGCTAGTCGAATCGTTTTGCGAGTTTGACCGTTGTTCGTTGCTGTTGGATTTCGCGTTGGAGCTGTTGGAGTTGTTTTGATTCTGAGGTTGGCCAGATTCCTGGGCAGGGTCGTTGGATTCTGACGCCTGCGATTCAGGAGATCTAGGTTTGTCTTTTTGCTCTTCGATCATTCGCTTCAGGTAATCGAATCGTTCACGATCGGAAGCATCCTCCGAGAGGCGTTCCTCGTCCCCATTCATCAACGATTCGTCTCGAGTTTCATCACCGTTTGCTGAGTCATTTCCGCCGTTGGAAGGCGAATTCGATTTTTGGCCAGAGCTTTGCGAACTCTTCTCTCCGTTCGGTAAGCTGGAATCGGAGTTGCTGGCGGAATCATTTCCTGATTTTGCGTCGGCACCATCGCCAGATTTGTTGCCGGATTCGGAATCACCCGAGGGATCGCCTTGAGTGCCGGAATTACTTTTATTGCCTTGGCTATTACCTGATGAGGCGTCTGACGGATTGCCTTGATTATCCTGCTCGGATTGCGATCCGGCGGAGCCTTTTTCGGAATCGTTGCCCTTTTGATCATTGGCTGCTGACTGCGAACCATTTGAGTCTGGCTCATCACCGTTTTTTTCCTGTGACGCCGTCGAGTCGTCTGCGTTAGCTTGATTCTGACGCTTACCGTCTCCTTGGTCATTCGATTGGTCACCGGTTTGGGATTCGGCTCCCTCGTCCTGCTTCTCAGAGTCGGAGGTGTTTCCTTGTTGGTCGCTGCCGTTTTCAGAGGACTGAGGCTCATTTGACGAATCAGAGCCTGGTTCGGAAGAAGGGTCGGACTCGTTGTTTCTCGAATCACCTTGTTTCTCGTCGCTGCCGTCCTGATTCATGTCATCGGAGTTTTGCTCAGCACCTTCGTTGGGCTGTTGGTCGTCAGCGTTTTCGGAACTGTTGGTTTCGTCGTCGCCGTCGTTTTCGGAATTCTCAGTGTCCTGTCCCTGGGGCTCAGCAGGCGGATCGATCGTCAATATCAGGTTTGCGGTACGGGTGATGTTGGGCTCGTGTGCCTTGGTCCGCGCGGAGGTTCGGTTGTCAGCAGCCTCGACATAGATGACGACAACATCATTCGGTTCAAGCATCAGTTTCTGGGGTGAAAGCTTGTAGGTGCCTTTGACTTGTTGCAATTCCTTCACTGACTCGAGTTCGATGATCTCATCCCGAAGTATTGAGGCTTGATGATCGATAACCAGTCGTAGTTGCGAAATTTCGTAGTCGATATCGTGAGCTTGAACCTCAAGCAACAAGTTGCCATTTTGAGCAACGCGCGGTTGAGTATCCGTTGGTTTGACAAAACTGATTGCAGGCGCCAGGTCTGGAGTGATTCGGATGGGATAAGTGTTGATGATCTCGTTTTTCTTGCCGGATTCCGAAACGAAGTTCAGTCGGAAATGCGTAAACTCCTGTGCGTCTCTCGCTCGGTTCAGAAGCAAATCAAATTGTCCAGTCGCGTGATTGCCTTCGTGTGGCATGGCAATATTTTGAACATGTTCGTAGTTTCCGGTCGCATTGGCCCTCAGCAATTCGAGTTGTGCTGACCGAATTTGCAGGTTCGCGGAAGCGTTGACTGTCACCATCGAGCCTTCGACGCCTGAAAACGGTTCCGTGCGGCGCAGTTCTTTTTTGGGTAACTTTGTGTAGCTGGGGGGAACGATAACCAATGACTCAACCATGATCGTGGGGTTTTCATTGACGGTCACGTTGTAGTTGACCGAACGTCCATCGCGCGCTTCAATACGATAGATGACGTCGCCATCGATACCGTTGTTTGTTGTTGACAATTCGACTTGGTACCGATTCGCTAAATCAGTGGGCTGCATTGACAGAATGGCATCGGAAAATCTTCCATCGGCAGTTGAGTAAACCAGGCGAACATCATCTGGCGAATGGGATCCGGCAATCGTTGCATTGACCAGCAAACGTTCGCCGAAGAACACCTCGGTGTCGCCAGGAGTGACTTCGACGATACGAACAATCGATGGGGAGGCAATTTCAGAGAAGGGGGCCAAGACGCGCGCCAGCGTGGACCAAGGCTTTTTGGGCGAAAGGATCGCGTAGGCGACAAACAATGCAAATAGCGAGACGGCAATGATGGCCATTCGGATGGCGCTAGAGCGATCGATTTTGTCCAAGTGGGAAACTTCCGAAAGGTCCCGTGCTGCGCGTGTTGAAATGGCTTGAACCAAGGCGCCTTTTTCCTGAACCGTTGGATCTTCACTTGCATATGCGTAGTTGAGCAAACTGTTTTTGAATTTGCCATTTGACGCTTCAATCATCTGGCATGAGTACTTGGGGTTCACCTTTCGAAAAACGGAGTTCCAGACTCGAAACGCGAGAATTGTGACGGCCCCGCCAGCGGCAACCACGAGAAATGCGAGTCGGCCCATAGCGCCCAGTGGCCGCAACCAAGCGTCGGTGACGACAGCAACCAGCATGATCAATAGGCCCCAGCCAACGACCATGATCAGTCCTGTGATCAAGTCATTGAATTTAAGTTGCGTTCCTGTCGTTGCAATTTGCTGCTCAACAAACTGCTGCGATTTGGATGCAGGGCGCCTTGATTGGGTTTTTACTGGTGCTTCCGCCGACATATTGAACCGTTCGATAAAGAACGTAATTATTGGGTTTGCATTTTTTGACCAATTGGCAAAATCGGCAATGTTTTGACGTTGGGCCGTATGATGAAGTTCGGCCAGAAATCAAAAAATAAACAAGGTTTGCCGTTCGATTGATGTAATCCTACCTGCGAATCGTTAAGCGCTGAGCTTGGAATTACAGGTCCGATCTCGCCATTTATTATAGGCAACGTGTTTGACGCTGGAAAACAGGCATTTTGAGGCGGAAGCCTCATCCCAATTTGTGCAGTGGGCCGCCGATGTGGGCTTAACGGGAGCGGATAAGCAGCAGTTTTCGTCGCATGTAAAGTTTTCGAATTTCGTCTTTCCAGACTTCGGGCGAGCGCCGATCAAGTTCTTCACGCTCGTCATTACTCAGTTCGTTGTAGTAAAATGCTCGCAATTCTGCCTCCGAAATCTGGGGTCGCGTGAGCATCTGTCTAACAAACTGCAATTCTTCACGTTTGTCGTCGCCCATGATTTTCTGTGCGGCGCTTGAGAGTTGGCGTCTCAGGTTCGCAAACTCTTCCGCAGGAATCAACTCAGCATCTGGAAAGATTCGTATGTAGGCTCGCGTTGCGGTTTCGGGGCTCGCCAGGATTGCGTTTCGAATTTCGGGAGACAGCCGTCGCATCTGAGACATTTGCTCATTAATTGCTTGGCCGTATTTTTCGGCGATGTCGCGAATCCACTGGTCGAAGTTTTCGAAATCCGAGTTCGGCAGCCGATCGACCTCCTCGGATTGAAGCAGGCGAATGGATTTTATTTTTTCGATTTTCGCATCAACGGATTCCTGGCTCGCTAGTTCCCATTGGTCTCGTTGTTCAAGCGTCTTTTGCCAGTCATAAAATCGTTGAGCGACTTCCACCAGTTCTTCTGCATTCGGTTCTTTCAAAATCTGATTGTGAAACGTCCGAATGGAAACTCGGTCTTCGGGAGAAAGGCTGTCAAATTGTTCCTTGCGATAACTAGTCGCTTTCAGCTGATCGGATGACATGCCAGAAAGCATTGATTCCTTCTCGGCGAAAGTGCGCGGTAGCGTTAACTCGCGGTCAGAACTGGTCGTTTGTTGTTCGGTACCAAACAAATCGGGATCGCTTAACTCTTTGAGGAACTCAAGATCATTACCCACGCGAATGTATTGATTGAAGTTTTGAATCAAATTTAGATTCTCGACCAACTCCTGGTACGGTCGCATTCGAAAGTGGTTGGCCATGGTATAGGCAGTTAACCCGACGGCCAGTGCAACTGCTGCTACAAAAACGGTTCGAAAAATACGTAACTTGGCTCTTTTTGCCAGAGTCTTTTTTCGAACCTCAGACAAGCGCGATCATTTCCATCGTGCTTTTGGTGAACGTACTTGTCGGTTCTGCCGGAGGCAAGCGCGTCAAGCATGTCCCACGTTTGTTCCAGGCGCTTCAGGCGATCACGAAGGGACGGATCTTCGGCCAATTGCCGTTCGATCCATTCGGCGCGATTGGTAGGCAGTTCGCCATCCAGATACGCGACGAGATCGTCGTCATTTGGATTATCGTTTGAATGATCATTCATAGTCGATTCCTCATCTAACCGTCATCGGGGGTTGCCGACGACGGTAGAATTCCGGTGTCGAGGTACGGTTGCAATATGTCTTTCAAATTCGCTCTGGCCCGTGACAGCAGCGACTTGACTGCCTGCGGAGTCAGTTCCATCGTGTCTGCGATTTCTTGATAGCTCATTCCCTCATACTTACTCAGTAGGACCGCAGTACGTTGCCGTTCCTTGAGCGATTGAATCGCGGCGCGAACGATTTCGGCTCGTTCGCTATTGTCCAGCTGTCGAGTTGGTTGGTGGCCGCTTGCAGAGATCGCTAGTCGTTCCAAGGCACCCGTGTTGCCCGGTCGATTGCTATCCGGTGACAAGTTGAACTCCATGTTGCGCGAACGCCGACGAAGAGCATTACTGGCAACATTGTGCGTAATCGTAAATAACCAAGTTGAAAATTTTGCGCCAGGTGTATAGTTCTCTCGAGCGCGGAATACCCGTAGGAAAACCTCTTGTGCCAGATCTTCTGCTTGGTCCCTGGCAACCATATGTTCAAAGAATCCGAAGATCCGTTGCTCGTATTTCTTGACGAGTTTCTCGTAGGCCGATGCGCTGCCATTGCGCACCTCCAGCATCAGTCGCACATCGGGATCGATGAGCTCATAATTTGGTTTGTTTTCGACTGACGAATCCGAAACAGACAACAATCAATTTCCTAAATGGCTTTTTTCGGTTGGTGACTCCATGATAGCCATTGGCTGCCATATTCAACATGGTCAAACCGATTTGATGAGTCGTCGAGATCCGTGTCGCACGGTCAACAACAGCATTTAACCAAAGACCAGAGGTTCTGTTTCGAAAAAACCGGTTTCGAAGATGACAATGGTCAGAATGACGTGGTTGTACCAAGGGGTACGACATTGGGATTCGCATTGTTCCGGCGTAGTTGTCCACAAGCCGCGTTGATGTCGGAGCCTTTTCGTTGCCGAAATTTGATGGTAATCCCTTCGGCCTCGAGGATATCTTTGAAACGGAATATGGAATCAGGCGATGGCGTTCGATAAGGCAGGCCTTCAACGGGGTTGTAAGGTATGACGTTGAGCAAAGCGCAGCGATTGCCAATCACGGATGCAAGTTCCATTGCTTGTTCAGGCGAATCGTTGATTCCTGCAAGCAGAACATATTCGAACGTAATGCGGCGCCCCGTTTTTTCAAAAAAATAATCCGACGAATCCAGAATCGCTTCGATTCCGGTGTTACGGTTTACCGGAACCAGTCTTGTGCGAAGTTCATCATTCGGGGCATGCAAGCTAATTGCCAGATGGTAACGAAAATCCATATCGGCCAAACGGCGAATGGCTTTCGGAATACCAACCGTTGAAATCGTGATTCGGCGTGCGCTGATTCCAAGGCCCGTCGGCGACGAAGCCTCGGCGAGCGCGGGAACGACGCCACCTAAATTGGCAAGGGGATCTCCCATGCCCATCATGACAATGTGGCTGAGTCGTTCATCCGGTGGCAGGCATCGTGAAAGTCGCAACATTTGTTCGATGATCTCGCCTTCGGTGAGACTGCGTTCGACACCATTGAGACCACTAGCACAGAACACACAGCCCATCGCGCAGCCAACTTGACTGCTGACACAAATGGTCCGTCGGTGTTCGTCCCGCAGCAATACGCATTCAATTTCGCCACCTGCAGCCATCTTCAAAAGCAGCTTTTCGGTGCCATCTTCCGACTTTTGATGAACGAGGATCTCGCTATCCCAGAAGTGGAAATGTTCCTGCAACTTGGTGCGTAGAGCTGCCGGGAGGTCGGACATTTGATCGAACGAATCGATTCGTGAGTCGAACAGCCAACGCTTGATCTGTTTCGCGCGGAAGGCAGGTTGATTGTTGTCCTTAAGCCAATCGGGTAACTCGTTCAGTGAGGATAATATGGATTTCATGTTTTATCCCCCGAATTTAGAGCAGCCTGGCCAATTGCGACAATGCTCGCACTTTTATCAGGACACACTCACGTGATAATGGTAAATAGACCGCATCAGCTGGAAATGAAGGAAGCGATCAAGCAAAGACTAAAGCATCAATGTCGGGAGGAAAAAGTCAATCGAAAATGGGTGAGCAGGATCGAAAAATCTGTTTGTGTTTCGGTGTGAGCCGCCGCAAAATCGAATCTTGGCTGCGGGTTGAGTGTCCGAAACGATCGGGCCAATTGAGCGAATGTTTCGGCGCGGGAACCGGCTGTGGTTGGTGTCGACCATTCTTGGAAAAGCTCTTTCAGGCAGCTCAGAACAATGACGAAGTTGAGATTCCGTCAGAGGAGGATTATCAACGGCAACGGCAGGAGCATATCAGGCAGAAAAAACGGGGAAATACGGAGTAAGTGCGCTAGGTCGTTCGTTAGCGGGAGCGCTGTTTTGGGGCCAAAATTTGCCAGGTCACCATCAATGGCCGTTGAAATGAGGCTATTTATCCCTTTGGGATCTTGGTAATTGCCTCAATTGACATTATCTTAATAGGCTTCCTGACGAGCCCGCTATCGAGTTTTCACGGGCAAATTGGTCGCAATCAAGTGAGTTTTGGCAAACGATGGCAAAAAAGAAGACGAAATCAGCTGACGAATCTGCAACGACCAAAAAGAAAACACGCAAAAAAGCTGAAACCGCTGGAGATGGGGCTCCAAAAAAGAAAGCAAAACGAAAGACTCGAGCCAAAAAAGAAGTAGTTCCCGATCGATACAAACTTTATTGGGGCGTTTTCAATCACGCAATGAAACGTGTCGCTCTTTTCGAATTCAATCAGAAAAAAGCAGCTGAAAAAAGGGCCGAAGAGCTGACCGAAGGGGGCAAACCACCTCACTTTGTTCAAAAAGTCAAAGAGGTCATCGAGCCTACTGAAATCCTTGCCGAGTAGGCATGTGTACACGGCTGCAATCTGGTTCAATATGCCGTAGTTCGACGAGCCAGTTGCATCGGTTCAGGATGAAATTCCAATCGCTTGGCGAATCATGGCCTTTGTCGCCTCGGCGTTTAAAGACGATTTTCCAAAACCGCCAATTGCACCGGCTGCGATGGCCTCATCCTGGGCCCATTCGTAATTTGACAGCAACATAAGATTCGTTTGTGTGTTGGCATCGCTACTTTTCAGATTGCGAATTGTTTCAACCCCATTCTCACCTGTGACGTCGAAAATTCGATTTACGATCACGAGAGTGATGGTTGCCGCCGACAATGCCGCCTTCAACTCTGCGGCCGAGTCGACGAACTGGATTTCAGCCGGGGCTGGAATGCACTGGGTCAACAAACGTTTGATTGCCTGGTTATCTGGATAACAGTTTCCGGCTATTACGATTCTGATCGGCTTCGTTGCCGGATTCATTGTTTTTCTGTCCATCTTGCACAATCGAATCCGCGATAATTTCCACGTGAAATCGTCGCATACGTCACGCCGCTTTTTTAATGCGGTAGGGTGTTGCCGTAGGGTACGGAGTTATTTCCATAAATAGGCGTTTCCCCCGTTGGCAATGTTGTGTTTCCCGTTGGGCGTGACCCGTAGGGAAGTGTTTGACCGTAGGGCAGCGTTCCGTAGGGTAATGTACCGAAGGGCAGTGTTCCATTTTGGTTTTGGACTGCTCCCTGCTTCATCCTTGCTCGATAATCCGCCGGGCGATAGCGTTGGTTGCATCCGGTAGTAAAACAAACGGCAACCCACAAAGCCAAGATTCCCAGGCAGGTTGAAATGATTCGGAATGGAATTGCCGGTCGTTTCATCTCGCGAACACTGTGATTGGTGGTTATGGATTGGTCCAAGTAATGATTGGGGCCGTCGCAGACGCAAACTCAGCCCATTCCCTAAATCTTAACATCGATGGGGCAATATTGCCCAGTGCCAAACTCATAAGGGACGTGAAAGTGAGCGGCTATTTCTCAAAAGGTCACCGCATGGCGCCCGCAAAGTTTCACCCTTCGGAACATCGAGAACGATCGGAATATCGAGCATAGGCGTCAGTACAGGAACTTGGATGCCGTTTCTGTAAATCCCATAGACAATCTCCGATCAAATCATACGGGACAAGAGGCATCTCCTCTTGTTAAACAAAATTTGAATCTGCTGCGATTGAATTTGATGAGGATAATGGACGTTCTCACAACGCAGCAGAACATCGAAGAGCATATTCTGCGTGTGCACGCTGTTGAGCCCAGAGCGAATGATTTACTGATGGCTTGGGTGAAATGGTTTTTGCTCCAGCCAGCTGGATTTCAACAACGAGGTTGGTGGCGCGGCCGAAAACATTGACTCCGTTAGGGGTTCACACAGTTTTGCAGGGTTGCTCGAATTCTAGGAGACGAGTCTCGATGAAAACAAAGATTTTCGCAATGATGCTTATGCTGTCAGGCGTCACCTGTTGTGACGCATTTGGCAACGGGCTGCTGTCTCGCATGTTGGGACGTGGCGGTTGTGGCGCTCCTTCGAGCTGCTGCGACACCGGATCAAGCTGTGGTGCTGGATTGCACGTCAGCTTGGACGTAAGCTTGCACTTGCCACGCCTTCGACGTGGTGGCGGATGTGGTGGTGGATGTGACACCGGTTGTGATGCAGGTGTTGTTTCCAACGGTTGCGGTTGCAATGCACCTGTAGTTGGCGGTTGCGATTCAGGTTGTGGCGGTAGCTGCGCTGGTGGATTACTGTCGGGTTTCAACGGATTCGGTCTGCGTAACCGATTCGGTGGATGCGGCGGCGGATGCGACACTGGTTGTGACTCAGGTTGCGGAGCACCTGTTTCAACTGGTTGCGGTTGTGATACAGGTTGCGATAGCGGATGTGATCCATGTGGTCGCGCAGGATTCCTGAGCCGCCTTCGTGGTCGCTTGGCCAGCTTCGGTGGTGGTTGCGGCTGCGACACTGGTTGTGACTCCGGCTGTGGTGCAGCTCCTGTTTCGACAGGTTGCGGATGCGACAACGGCTGTGGTGCAGCTCCTGTCTCTGCAGGTTGTGGATGTGACAATGGTTGTGGCGCAGCTCCTGCTTGCCGTCAACCTCGCCAGATCTGCATCCGAGTTCCTAACCTTGGCCTTTTGGACCGAGTTCGTAGCCTAGGCAACCGTGGTTGTGGCGGATGCGACGCTGGTTGTGGCGGTTGTGACTCAGGTTGTGGCGCTCCTGTCGTCAGCGGCGGATGCGGTTGCAACGGCGGCAGCGTGATCAACGCAGCTCCAATTCAAGCAGCTCCAATCGAAGCAGCTCCTCAAGGTGCAAGCACACGAACAACGACTCCAACCGTTGATCCAAACGCTTTCATCATCCAAGGTGCTAAGTACAGCAACAACTAATTGCTGATCAAAATGACGACCTTCTCGTCAAATTTAATATCAAAAGCCGGGGTGTTGGAAACAATGCCCCGGTTTTTTTGTTTTTGGATGAAATGGAATTGGGGATGGTATACATGAGTTGTGTGCAACTTTCGCAGCAGCGAAAAGCGACTATGTCGGCCCGACCTAGTGAAGCGGCGTTCAGGCGGAGAGCGTGCGTTATTCGTTGTGGACAAAAAAGTACCGATTTCGCAGACACACTTGCTAAAGCTAAGGTCTGGAACCAGATACTCACTTGCACACTTGCTTGCGCTGCGGGCTTGTAGTGGCGCTGCGGGCAGCTCTACTCGATGTTCAGCTAATTGCCTGACATCAAGATTCGGATCATCGCATATCCCAGTGCATCGCCGTCGCGTTGGAATCGTTCCATTAATGGCGCAAGGGATCTGGGCGAGCAGTGAGTCGCTAACTCCATCAAGCCAGGGGCCAACCCCAGTTCTCCAAACGATTCTCCGCCAAACTTGATAACGATCTCGATGGCCTTTTCATACTCCTGCATTTTGTAAATCCAGGCCACAATCGTTTCGACATCGTGCGGAAAAGCTGCCGTATTTTGGGACCGGCTGAGTTTTTCCGTAAACTCAGAAATCGCAATGTCGCGTCGCGTGCCCAAAAGCCCATCAAAATAAAGCAGATGGTCGCAATAGTGATCGCTCAAAATACCTTCTCCAGCGAAATGAAGCATCGCTGGCAATTGCTGGCCGTATCGGCACAAGGTCGTCAGGTTTTGATACGCCGTATCGGAATTTGCAAATCGTCCAATCCGGACAACGCTATTTAGGTGCGTCGCGTCAACATGTGGTACACCGCTGAGGGCTTGCACAAACGTTAGTGAATCTTTCAGCTTCGAATCAAGAGTCGCCCAATCCCAATCGCAATCATTGCAGCGTTTAATGCCCGCCAACAGTTCGTGACAGAAATGTGAAATCAAAACGGTTGCAACTTCCGCACGCAGATCGGAAGGCATCATATAGGCAGATGAATCGAAAATGGTAATGGCATTGCACGTGCCGTGATATTTCAGAATTGTTTGCATACCCAATGCGGGATGCGCTCCGTGGTGAAACAGCACTTCGATGGCTTCGTCGGAATTTTCTTCTGTGATCTCTGCGACTTCAAATTGCTTTCTGACCAAGACTCGATCGTTCAACGGTTCGAGGTAATTCCAAGCCGATGCGAACTGGCCCAAGTTCAATGCAAGCAGGCCT
This sequence comes from Pirellulaceae bacterium, assembly GCA_041399045.1. Lineage (GTDB taxonomy): Bacteria > Planctomycetota > Planctomycetia > Pirellulales > Pirellulaceae > BJ22. The sequence goes on from JAWKTO010000011.1 coordinate 129,730, forward strand.
GCCTCCTGGCAAGCGTCCAGCAGGCCTTCCTCTAGTTTCTGACGCAAATCGTCTGGCAGATCGTCCATCGATTTCCACGAGACTGGTTTGAGACCGTGACGCAGGCGATTCTGCATTTTCAGAACTTCGAACAAACGATGCGGCTGCCCTTGTTGCCGAAAATGCTCAGCAAGTTTGTCGAGTGCCGCCTTCGTTTCGTTGGAGTCGAAGTCGCTGTCAATGACTTTAAAAATGGAATCCGTAGTTTGCGTCATGCACGTCTACTCGAATGCAATGTGTTTATGAATGCCCACCCTTTGCACCATACAAGGCCATGCGTCGGCATGGAATCGGCTCGGGTTTTCGGGCTATTCCATCTAAACAAAAAACCCTTGCGGTTTCAAATCAACCGAAGTTAAAAACCCAAAGAAAAACGACTCGGCGAGATTTTCACCGAGTCGTTGTCATTTTTTTTGGAAGTTTAGTCGTTTTTAGATTTCCGTACCGCCAACGTTGTCCAAAAGTCCTTTTTTCTTTGAGCAGATGATCTCAACCCGTCCCAATTGCGGTTGGTCGTATTGCTGAATGTAGAACATGAATCGTTGATCGACAAAGCCGCAGTAGCGAAGGATCTCCGAAAGGACCTTGGGGCCAGTGGCGTACCATTTCAGACCGTGGACGCCCGACATGACTGCTTCCTTGCTCTCCCAACCGACTTTCAAGTAGCCGTCATCTTCCCCCAGGTTGTCGAGGTGTTGAAGAACATGACTTCCTTGGTCATGTCGGCTGCGATTTTCAGGCCGGTGATTGGATCGGGTAAGTGATAGAAAATCCCTTTGAACATCGTAACGTCAACGGGTTGCAAATTGAGTTTGGGCAAGTCGTACAAGTCGCTGACACGGAATTGGATGCGATCGGTTGGCGCAACGGTTCGTTGGTTTTTGACAAACCGAGCCTGGCGAATCCAGTGTTCGCGAACATCAAATCCAACAGCACTTTTCACATTACGCTCGCGAGCCCAGAAGCAATAACCACCGGCGTTGCAGGCGCAGTCCAAAAATGTTTTGTCGCCCAGACCTGTGGGGTAAATGGCGTCAATCCGTCGAAGGAAATGGTCTCGCAGTTGAAGGAGACTGACGCCTCGATTGCTTTCGCGGTGCGTGATCGTTCCGTCTTCGGAGAAGACGTCGCCGCTGTTAAGGTTCTCTGTTAACTGGATACCCATATGCCATGGGCCCAGTTCCTGTATTCGTTTTTTAAGCGCCGTTTCCGACGCACCGCCTGTCGTCACCGAAAGGTCTGGTTCTTGTTGAGTTGGATTGACTTTTATTGCTGGTTGGGACATCTCATGGACTCCTGATACGTCTCCCGGGGAACATCACCATCAATGAAGGCGATCGTTTAGGATTGAAATCGCGGGGACTTTACGGAAATTCAGACAAGGTGAATAGCCCGCTCAATTTCGTGCTAGCTGTTCCTCAAACCGGTAGGACTATTTCGCCTCACCCTTCAATTCGGCGGGCCTCATATCGTCTTTTTTATTGCGGTCAACCAGCAGCGATATTGGGTCTATTCCCACGAGGTCCGGCAACTCGTCGGTCGTAAACGTAAACTTGCAGGGCGACTCGGTGATGTGAACCTGTTCGCGATGAAGCAATTTTCCGACGGCTCGTTTGGATGGATTGCTGTTTGCTGACGACGGTTTTGCAAACGCCCCAATTTCGATCCAGTCGTCAAGTGGCTGTTCCGTTTGTTCGCCGAGAGAATCGGCATGGAATTTCTTAAACTCGGCCTCGATGGTTACCTGGTATTTGCCATTCTCCATTTTTTCTACTTCCGCCGCTGTCGTTCGATTTTCAAACAGCGTGATATTCATGAACAAGTCGTCAATCAAACCTTGATGTTCCGCAGGCGTTTGTTGTCTGAGCGCATCGATCAAATCCAATGACGTGGGGTAGGGCGGTTCGGCGTATCCAAATTGGTCGACCAGCGAACGCAGCGCCGCGTTGACGCGTTCTTCGCCAATCGTTTCCTTGAGTTGATACATGGCCACACTGCCTTTGTTGTAATGCACGTATCCCTGATCCATTTCGACATCGAACAGTGGCCGCTCGGCACGAGTCGTTTTTCCGCGAGCACTCAAATATGAATCCAGTTCGTGCCCCAGGAACTTCCGCATCATGTCGCGACCGTATTCGTGCTCCATCACCATCAGCGCTGAGTACTGTGCCAACGTTTCCGACAAAATCGTGGCGCTCGCATGTCGGCGCTGATCACCTGATGGGCCCACCATTGATGGGCCATCTCGTGCGCGACGACGTAAAAGACCATGTCGATGTCATCGGCCTTGGATATCTCTGCGACAAATCCAACGCCTTCGCTGTAGGGCATGGTACCCGGAAAGGCCTGGGCGAAAGTCTGAATGCGAGGGAACTCAATGATGCGCGCCTGTTTGTGGCGATAGGGTCCAAATTCGCGTGTGTAGTACTCCAGTGATTTGCGAATGGACTGAAGCATGCGATCGACATTCCATTCATGATCAGGGTGGTGATAAACCTCAATTTCGATATCGTCGAGTTGTCGACTCGCAACACGGAATCGCGCCGAAACATAACTCGAGAAATTGAGCGAGGGGTGGTCGAGGCGATAACGAAAATATCGTCGTCCATTTTCGTTCCAGGTTTCAATCAACGAGCCTGGTGCAACCGCAATCTGATCTTCGGAAGTACTGATGACGGTTTCCAGTTCAATCCAGTCACTGTTGTGGCTGATATAGGAATTGGCTCGTGCAGTCAGGTTGTCTGCGTCGAGCGGCGTGAACGCCTCGCCCGTCAGATGGTTTTTCTCGCGTTTGCGGGCATCACGAAGTTCCATCAGGGGAACATAGCCAACTTGAGGAATCACCAGGCTGTTGAAAAATGTACCATTGGGCATGATTTCGGGAACCGCCAGTTTTTCTTCAAAGCCTTCAGCCGCATAAGAGACGCCAAAATTCAGCTCCTTCGATTCGCCCGGTTGCAAGGGTTTGTCGAACGCGACAAGCATGGTGCCCAATTCTTCGTTTTGAGATGAGACCGTTAGGCCAGGGCCTGAGACATTGCTTTCATATGACGGATTGGCGGAAACGAGAATCTCTGAAATCGGTTCGTCGGTTTGATTTTTTAATGTCTGAACACCTTTGATTTCCAAACGTCGTTCATGTGGGAAAATGGCGATGTCCTGAGTGATTTTGACCAGGCGTGGATGCGGGCGATCGATGAAGGATCGGTAATCGCGTTCATAAGTCGCTTGAAATGTTTCTTCGTCATCGGATGTGCTGAATTCATTCACCATACGAGTGTTCCAAACAATCCATGCGGTGGTTCCGCCCCAGGCACAGAACAGCAAGATGGAGGCGATCATGGCAGGGCCGCGAAGGTTCGTGGGAATTCGCGACGCGCGACGAAGGAGCTGATTTTCTTTTCCTCGCGGCCAGATCGTGATCGTAAACAAACCGATCGATGCCGCGACGATCAACCAGTAAATCGTTCCCCAGAATAGGCTCGTTTGATACGGTTCCAATCCCAGCATGTCGGAGCGAACATGCCCCGGCAGTTGTCCAAACCTGAATAGAAACGATCGTACGTCCAGTGCGGGCAAGATGACGAACGCCGCAACCAGAACTCCAATGTAACTGAAATATCCAACGTACTTGTTCGGAGACAAAACATGACAGAGTAGTGCCAGCGAGATCATCGAAAACCACTGAACCATCACGAGCCAAAGCAATTCACGGGAATAGTTTGCCAATTGAAAATCGAAATGCCCTGACACTGCCTGATACAGAATCCCGCATCCCATCCCAACCAGCACGACGACGTAAATAATCAGCGTCAATGAAATCAACTTGGACAAGTAATGAACCCCATTCGGAACCGGGAGGGCATCAACAATCTCGTCAAATCGCAAATCTCGGTTTTTCCAGACCAGCAATCCCGCAAACAGTGTGATCAGCACGATGCTGAACTGGGACGTCGCGGCAATGATCTGTTCAACGATGTTAAACGTTACCGGACGAGTTTTCAGATCGAATCCCGCCGTATGTGCAAATGAAAACTGGCTGAATGATACGAAGACGACGCCAATCAAGATGCAAATGAAAATGGGATTACGCGCGATCTGCCAAAGCTCTTGTTTGATGAGCGAGATCATTTGAAGAACCTGACTGCTCAAACCAAAGTTCCGTCGAACTTGTGGTGGCTCCGCCGTGTGGAATTGTTGCGACAGGTTGGAAACAATCGCTTCACGGGATTGGCGAAACAGTCGACTGATCAGCCCTTCGTTCAAGTTAAACCCGAAACGAAAATAGCCGATCGCAAAAAACAACATGCCACCCACCAACCAGATGACGCGATTCCACAACAGCGCCGGGGACAGCGGAACGATTCTCGTGTTTCGTTCCGCAGTGGTCCAGTATTCTGTGATCGTCGAAATGGCCGTATCACCCGTCGGATCCACGATCGATGAAATCATGCGGTTGTCCATTGTGGTCGCGAGTCCCGATCCGATCGTGATCGCGATCAGGAAGCCCAGAATGCCCAGGTACGAAGCCAACGCACTGCGCGTCCAAACTGCGATGGCAAAAACAACCGCTGCATAGAAAAACGTGTTGGGGATTGCGATCACCAACAAAGACCAGAAATGTGAACCCATGTGGATCGGGCCCCATACGGGTTGGCTGGAAAACATCGGCACCAACAGTACGGCAATCGAAGCTCCCAATGAGGGAATCAATCCAATCAAAAACGCGGCCAGAAAACGACCGAACAAATAACTGGCCTTGCCAATTGGTTTGGTGAAAATCAATTGTTGAGTGTTGCTGGTGAAGTCGCGGCAGGCGGCCGTATTCACGAACGCCGTAACCATCAGCCCGCCAAAAACAGCGGTAATGCTGTAAAGACGCATGATGACGAACGGCGAGTTGCGATACGCATCGCCGAAAAAAAGTGCTTCAAAATTCGAGTCGTCGATGAAGAGTAGCAACATCAGGAATGACGTCATGATTGCCAGCAACACCCAGACCATCGCTGATCGCAGCCAGTAAATAATTTCAAATCGAAAAAATGCGTTGAATGAGTTCATGCGATCGTTTCAGAGAAGGTTTGGTTCTGTCGATTTTGGGCAGTGGTCACAGTTTAATTTGCAGAAACCATTTGGGTCCGCGTAAAGAAAACGTCTTCCAGGTCCGGAGTAATCGAATGAAATTCGTCGCCTGGTTGTGTGTCTGAAAGAACGTGCACGTAAGGCCGCCCGCCAACGAGCTTCGATGAAATGACGTTGTGTTTTTCACGCAGTGCTGGGAGTTCGTGTTTGTCGACCGAGCATTCCCAGACCTTGCCGCTTAAATCATCAACGGCGCGGGCCGGTTCGCCGGAATAAACGACTTGGCCCTGGTTGATGATAGCCATTTGAGTGCAAAGTTCTTTCACGTCCTGCACGATGTGTGTCGACAGGATTACGATCGTGTCTTCGCCAACTTCGGCGAGCAGGTTGTAGAAACGATTTCGTTCCACTGGGTCGAGTCCCGCCGTCGGTTCGTCAACGATCACCAGTTTTGGGTTACACAGCAACGCTTGGGCGATTCCAAATCGTTGCTTCATTCCACCCGAAAATCCGGAAATGCGTTTGAAACGATGTTGGTAAAGGTTAACTTTTTGCAGCATGGCACCAACCAGTTCGCTACGCTCCCGGCGATTGGTGACACCCTTGAGGTGGGCAAGGTGGGTGAGCATCGCACCCGCAGATGTTTTGGGATAAACGCCAAATTCTTGAGGCAGATATCCGAGCACCCGTCGAATCGATTCCATGTCACGCAAAACATCGATATCATCGAGCATGATGCTCCCGGAATCGGCATCCTGAAGCGTCGCGATGGTTCGCATGAGCGTTGATTTTCCGGCACCATTGGGGCCCAGAAGCCCGAACATCCCGTTGCCGATCTCCAGTGAAACGTTGTCCAGGGCGCGGACACCATTGCCGTAGGTTTTGGAAAGGTTTTCGATTTTCAATTTCATGTTTTCGACCGATTCGGGTTTATCTGAATGCTTGTTCAACACATGGTACCGATTACCGTCTCAAACGTTTCAGCCAAAATCCGTTTTTCGATTGTAAATGTCGCGAAACGCTGATTTCGAGTCGCCAAATGCAATGGATGTCATACCATTGTCGCATTTCAATTATCGATGCTAATAAAATGAGGGAGTTGATTTCGCGAACTTGCAACGACTCGCATTACGAACGGTAGTTGAATGGCAATTGAGGCGAGGGGAACACAAGTGCCAATGGCTAACACGGTTTAATCGGGTAACACGGTGGGACGACTTAAGGGCGTGATATTCTGGCTTGCACTCCTCACGGCCATTGGGTTGTTGATGGCCAGCGTCATGTCCAGCAACGAACAATTGTTGCAGTTGACCGAAAGCAGCGTTCGGCAGGTTGTCGTTGAGTCTCTGGTCTTTGCGTATTTCTGGGGGCTCGTTTACCTGGTTGTCTATCGTTTCCTGGAGTTCGGGCAACAACACAAAATGTTGTGGTGGAAACGATTGCTCGGGCACATCATAATCGCATTCGTATCGTCTACGGTTTATCTTCTGGTCGGTGCCGCATACGTTTCTCCGAGTTCGCTGAAGCTCCTGGGTTCTCCCGAGACGTATTGGGATCGTGTGTTGGCTCTAGCGAGTTTTGCTCCGCTGGGACAAGCGATTACTTACGGACTGGTCGTCGTGATTGCCCGCATGGTCGAATCCACCAAACGGGCACGCACCCTTGAGACTCGCAACGAACGCCTGCGTGCATCACTCGTTGAGTCCCAACTCAATGAACTCAAAAGCCAATTGCAGCCCCATTTTTTGTTCAACACACTCAATGCGATCACATCGTCGATTCATGCCGATCCAGACGCCGCCGAAACGATGACGGTGCGGCTTAGTGAGTTGCTGAGGGAACTGTTGGATCTTTCCCGTGAACAGAAACGAACGGCACGTTCCGAGTTGGATTTTGTCAAAAAATACGTTGAGATTCAGATGTTTCGATTTGGGGAGCGTCTGCGGTTCAGCGAATGTTTGCCTGCCGAATGCGAGAAGGCGTTAATTCCAACGCTGCTCCTGCAGCCGTTGGTTGAGAACGCGATCGAACACAATATTAATCGGTGCGACAACCAGTTGCAGGTTCGGCTGGAGGTTGTCAAAGAACCAAGTGCGTTGTTGATCCGAGTCATTGATGATGGCCCTGGAATCGAAACGAAATCATCAAGCGGAATTGGGCTCGCGAATTCACGCGAACGGTTACAGCAGCTTTACGGTGTCCAGGGGACGCTCGTGTTAAAGGGCTCGGCTCAAGGCGGCACGCTTGCCGAGGTAAGTCTACCGTTTGAGGTGACGGGATGAGCGACGGAAAAACCAGAATTCGTGTGCTGATCGCCGACGACGAAATGCATGCGCGGACGCGAATGGAACAATTGTTGGCGAATGACTCGACTTTCGAAATCGTTGCTTCAGTGCAAATGGTCTGGATGCACTGAGTGAAATCAATGCGAAACAACCTGACGTTGCCTTCCTGGATATTCAGATGCCCAAGTTGTCGGGATTCGATGTCGTTTACTCGTTGGACGATTCGTCGCGAACTCAAGTTGTCTTTGTGACGGCATATGATCAATTTGCAGTGGAGGCATTTGATGTGAGTGCTGTCGACTATTTGCTCAAGCCGGTTGATCGCAAACGGTTTCAGGAATGCCTTCAACGGATCGTTCGCAAAATTGAGCAGGAACGATCTCGTTCTGTCGCATTAGAACCTCCGGTGCGCTCACGGTTGAGTGACGTTCAACCATGTCGGCAATTGCTGGTGCGACGTGGGGGCGAGCAAATCCTGGTTAATGTCAATGAAATCGCTTGGGTTGAGTCGGCGAACAAAAATGTGGTGCTGCATCTGAAGTCAGGACAGATTTCGATTCGTCGCACGATTCGGGGACTGGCCGAAAATTTGCAAGGAACAGGAATCGTCAGAATTCATCGGCAGACCCTGGTTCAAGTTTCTGAAGTTCAGCGCATATCCGCCGCCGAACAAGGTGACTATCGCGTCATTTTGATGGACGGCACCGAGCTGACCATGAGCCGCAAATACAAGTCCGATTTTGACAGGCTATTCGAGGTGTGATTGCAGTTGGTGAAGTCTCTACCCAGCATATACTCATATGTTGACTCCATGAAACTAGTCTTCGAGTCTTAGTCGAAGCTCAGTCGATTTGTTAGATTTCAATGGACGCTTCTGTAGCCTTGAGAGATTTTCCTTGTGAATTGAAGGTCGAGTCGAGTTGAGATGAACGAGCCGTTCAAGGGAGTTGAATTCGTCGTCCCTGTATCGAACCAATCTGGTTTGATCGAGTGCTTTTTAAGACACCTTGGTGGGGAAATTGTTCAAGTGAATTGCAGTGCTGCGATTCAAGCGACTTCAGCCGCACACGCTGAGTTGGTTCAACGCATTGCATCAGCGGAGATTGATGGGCTGTTGTTACAGACATTTTGCGGAACGCGGTACCTTGCCAATCGGATGCGAAGCTCACTGGGGAATCTGCGAACGGAGAGTTTGTTTCAGGACATGCGGCATTTGATTGCGTTCGATGCCGCGATTCGGGCGGTAAACGATTTGTTGGTTTCGCCGCGCGACGTCGTCGTCGCCTCGCATGCGTCGCACGTTGTTGAATTAATCGACGACATCGAACAGAGGTCCCAACTGGCGATGGTGGTCGAACGAACGACCGATTCTGTGCCGCTCGTTGCGGCGTTTGAGGCGAGGGGGATTCGCGTTTTCGAATGGCGGATCGATCGGGACGCGACTCGAGAACAACGAACAACACGTGACGTGTTCGGATTTGCGTTTGAGTTGTGCGACTTGGAGATGGCGTTGTGTGACGAAGTGACAAACGAGTTTGAAGTTCGCTGGTTCGTTGCATCGGATGCAATTTCAACTGAGGCACGCCTATTGGGCTTGCCGGTTGCCGGGATGTTTGATCCGCGGCGGATTTACGACGCTGACCTTAAATACGGAATCGAGTTGGCGCGACGGTTGTGGTAGATTGGGTTTCGCTCGACAATCGGCGGAACTTTTAGAAAATCATGACCTTAGAAACCAAAAATCACAAACACTCCTGCGGATACCATTCGGTAATCAAGGCGCATGAAACCTTGGTCGAAGAAATTCGCGAACGCAGAAATGCGGACGGCTATTGGGAAGGACGCTTGAGCAACTCTGCCCTTTCGACCGCGACTGCGATCACGGCACTGAGTTTTTTCCTGGAGTTGCCAGACGCCGATCAACTGTTGCGTGAAACCGCCCGCGAACAGGTCGATTCAGGCCTGAACTGGCTGCTTTCTCGGCAAAACGAGGACGGCGGCTGGGGCGACACTGATGCCAGTTATTCCAATATCTCAACATCGATGTTGGTGATCGCTGCGGTCACGGCCGCCAAGCGTGACGAATCGCCTGACTGGTTACAACCAATCGCGGCGGCTCGCGTCTATGTTGATCGCCACGGTGGCGTGGATGGGATTCGCAAACGATACGGTACGGACAAGACGTTTTCGGTGCCGATCCTTGCAAATGCCGCGATGGCTGGACTTGTTCCCTGGCGTGAGGTGGCTTCGTTGCCGTTTGAGGCGACGTTGATTCCGCAGAAGTTTTTTCATTGGCTCAATCTGCCGGTTGTCAGTTATGCGATTCCGGCTCTCGTTGCGATCGGGCAGGTCAAACACGCAAACGCTCCATCGCGTTTCCTGCCATTGCGTTGGCTTCGCAACGGTGCAGTGAGGCCCAGTTTAAAATTGCTGGAACGAATGCAGCCGGCAAGTGGTGGGTTTTTAGAAGCCGTTCCGCTGACGTCGTTTGTGGCAATGGGATTGATCAAGGCAGGTCGTGGCAAGCATCCCGTTGTCGCGCGGTGTATCAAATTCATCATCGATTCGTATCGCGCCGAAGGAAGCTGGCCCATCGATACGAACTTGGCAACTTGGAACACGTCACTGACCATCAATTCGTTGGCTTCGCATTGGCCAGAATCGATGAGTCGTCCCGATGATTGGCAGACAACATTGAATTGGTTGTTGAAGTGTCAGTATGTCGAGCGACATCCATTTACCAATGCAGCGCCGGGCGGCTGGGGATGGACCAATCTCACGGGTGCGGTGCCGGATGCCGACGATACGCCGGGTGCCTTGTTGGCAATCAAAGCAATTTCCCAAAATGTCGTTTGGCCACCGGAGGTCAATCAACGGATCGAACGAAGTGCCGAAGCCGGTTGTCGCTGGTTGCTGGATTTGCAAAACCGGGATGGTGGTTGGCCAACATTTTGCAAAGGTTGGGGGCGATTACCGTTTGACCGAAGTGGCGCTGATATTACGGCTCACGTCATTCGGGGATTGTTGGCATGGCGCGAGCGGATGGGATGTTCCGAACGAATTGATCGCGCTGTCGAACGTGGATTTCGGTATCTTGCGAGGAAACAACACGAAGACGGCAGTTGGTTGCCGCTTTGGTTCGGAAATCAGGATATGCCGGACGACATAAATCCTTGCTACGGAACCGGTAAGGTCCTGCTCGCGTATAGAGACGCGGGGCGATTCCATACCAAAGAGGCGCAAAATGGTTTACACTGGTTGCGACGAAACCAGCACTCCGACGGTAGTTGGGGTGGCGGGGTCGCGTTGAAGAATGCGCGTGCCGCAGTTCCTGCTGACCGTGACTTGGGAATTGGGAGTTTGGAGGAAACGGCAATCTGCCTGGAAGCGTTGATTTCCTTCGCAGGCGGCGAGGATGAGACGATTCGACGCGGCGTCGATTGGTTAATTTTGGCAATTGAAAACGGTGAATATCAGCGAAGCCGACCGATTGGTTTCTACTTCGCAAAACTTTGGTATGACGAGCAGCATTATCCGCTTGTGTTTGGACTTTCAGCCCTTAGTCGGTTTCTGTCCAAAATGCCAAATTCGCCCTTGCAACCATAAATCGTTTGGACAAGTTGTAACAGGATTGAGAAATTGAGTTCAGAAGGTTCCAAACGAGTTTCCCGCCGCAGACGCACCAGCCATTTGAAACAGGTGCCCGATACGAAGCAGATGCGTGAGGACTTGCGCAACCGTTGCCGCGAGGTTGCAGCGAAGATGGATTCCAGTCGTCCGATGACCAAGGATGAGATGGAGCAAGTGGCTCGCGGAATTCTGGAACAGGCGGGATTGCCCGAATCCTATGTTGGGTGGGCAATGGTCGTTTTGAGTAGCGTGTTTTGGGAAAAGCAGATTGAGTCGATTCCCTATAACCGTCGACTTTTTCTGTTGCCGCATTGCTTGAAGCATGCAGAGGGTTGTCCAGCTGACTATGACGAGTATGGGTTGGCATGTAAAACGTGCGGCGCATGCAGTATCGCGGATTTCCGTTCGGTTGCCGAAGAGCTTGGTTACAAAGTGCTCGTCGCCGAAGGCTCGCCAATCGTTCTGAAAATCATTGTGAGTGGACACGTCGACGCGATCATGGGCGTTGCGTGTTTGAATGTTCTGGAAAAAGCGATCGACAAGATCTTGATGGCCGGAATTCCCTGTATGGCAACGCCGCTGCTTTCGAGCGATTGTCGTAACACGAGCGTCGATGAAGATTGGGTGGATCAGATGATCCGAGTTCCCCATCGTGAAACGCAACGTCAGACCAGAACCTACGTGCATCTGATGCGTGCTTCGACGGCCATGTTTGAGACGGATGAATTTGATCGCCTATGTCCGCTGACTCGTATCGATGCAAAAGATAACGGCCAGCCGGCATCTCCGATTGAGGTCGAGCCGATTGCCGCGACGGAGCGCTTGGCGTTTGACTTCATCCGCAGAGGCGGCAAGCAGTCCCGGCCGTTCATCATGTTGGCCGTTTATGATGCGTTGACGGGCAGTCAGTGCACGTTGCCAGATAATCCTGATGCGATCAAGAACATTACGGATTCGGTGAAGCGAACGGCGATGTCGATCGAAACGTTTCACAAGGCATCGCTCGTTCACGACGACATTCAGGACAACGACGAGTTTCGGTATGGTGTCGCGACATTGCATCGTCAGCTGGGTGTTCCCACCGCGATCAATATTGGTGATTTTTTGATTGGCCTTGGCTATCGACTCGTCAGCCGTGATCGAAAATTATTGGGCGCCGACAAGGCGGCTGACATCTTGGACTTTCTGGCCGATTCGCATCAGCGTTTGTGTGAAGGGCAGGGGGCCGAGTTGTTGTGGCGCGATCGCGAGGACAAACGCATTTCGCCTCTTGAGGCTCTCAAGATCTATGCGTTGAAGACGTCACCGGCGTTTGAGGCGGCACTGTATTGCGGCGCCCGACTTGCTGATGTTGCCGATGAATACGAAGCGCCGTTTCGATCGTTTGCCCGGAATCTTGGTGTCGCGTTCCAGATCCTGAACGACCTCAAGGACTGGGAGGGCGATTCCGACAACAAGAAAACGGCAGGCGCCGATTTGCTTCACGGAAGGCCAACCGTATTGTGGGCATTGGCATTAGAGGGGCTGAAACAAGAAAAACAAGCCGAACTCATTCATCTGATTGCCCGTAAGGATATGGGAGATCAGGCGCGGATCAATCGGGCACGGCAATTGTTTCATGAGGCAGACGTTTTCAACCTGGCTCACCAGTTGGTCGACAAACATCAAAACCGAGCGGAGGCGATCGCAGACGAAATTGGACCCGAGGAACTGCGTCGATTACTGTACTATATAGTCGATAGCGTTCTGGATCGTTCGCAGGACGTAAAGCCAACGATTGAAATCAGTCAATTGTCCTATACCGACATGTTACCGATTGTGTCCAAATAGTTTCGGTCGATTTCGAAAAACGATGGCTTGCACTCAAACGCAGTTCGGATTCCGCTTCAGAGGCTGATTCGTTGTCACCGTCATCTCATCTGGTCAAGCTCGATTCACTGACGGACCTGTTCTTTTCCAGCCAAGAGGACCTGGGAACCTTCACCTCTGTGTCTCGGCAGGAAATGCCTGCAACCTACCGCGAACTCCTTGCACACAACATGCACATGACCGTAACGGTGGAGTCCTTTCATCATTCGTTAGTCGATGTCGTTGTACTGCGCTCTCGGCGTGATGAGAATTTTTACAGCCGGGAAATACTGCTTGTCAGCAGGAGCGACGGACGTGTCGTCCAGTATGGAATCGTTCGTCTGAATTTTGACTTCCTTAATCCCGTTGTTGTTTCACAAATCGAATCCGAAGAAACTCCCTTGGGGCGGATTCTGATCAATCACGGCGTGTTGAGAGAGGTGCGACTGGAGAACCTTTATCGAATCGAAGCCAGCGAATACCTTGCCAGGCAGCTACAACTCGCCGACGATGCGGTTTGTTTTGGGCGAACAGCCATGATCTATTGCGATGCTGCACCGGCGATTGAATTGCTGGAAGTCGTCCCCTGATCTTTCAACGCCATTGGGCTCGATCAATGAGCAATGACATCGGGGCGTCAAGTTTACTATGATGATGTTCATCCCCGGGTGTTTTCAAGTTGCACATGAGAGTGTCGTGGTATGCGAAACCTGATTTGGCTACTGATCCTGTTATTGATTTTTGCGCGGCAGGATTTCTGGTATTGGGAAGACGAAACGCTGGTCTTTGGTTTTTTTCCAATCGGTTTCTTCTATCAGGCGTTGATTTCTGTAGCGGCCGGGGTGCTTTGGTATCTGGCGACGATTTACTGCTGGCCACGCGATCTGATTGAGCAGGTCAAGGAAGAAGTTGCCGGGGAGGGCCAATAGACATGGATCCAGGCGCGATTGCTTCGGCCGCACAAATGCGGATGTACATTATCATCGGGTATCTTGGGCTACTCGTCCTGCTTGGTTTATTTGCAAGTCGCATGGGGCGGGGAACCAAAACGGATTACCTGTTGGCAAGTCATTCGATTGGACCATTTCTGCTGTTGATGAGCTTGTTTGGTACGACCATGACAGCATTTGCCATGGTGGGATCGAGCGCGGAGGCGTATTCGAATGGAATATTGCCTTACGGCTTGATGGCTTCATCCAGTGGCATTGTGCATTCGCTATGTTTCTTTTTGGTTGGAATCAAGCTCTGGTCGTTTGGCAAACGATATGGCTATTCGACACAGATAGAATTTTTTAGAGATCGTCTCGACAGCCAATTGATTGGCTACGTGTTGTTTCCCATTCTCGTTGTCTTGTTGATTCCGTATTTGCTCTTGGGCGTCTACGCGTCGGGAATGGCCATTCAGGCGATGACCGCCGGCGCGTTTCCCGATTTCGCAATGTTTGCGGACGCGAAACCATCGATGAACGGAGGAGTTCCTCGTTGGCTGGGTTCGCTTGTTGTTTGCGGTGTAGTCCTGTTCTATGTGTTCTTTGGCGGAATGCGCGGAACGGCATGGGCGAATGCGTTTCAAACGATGGTGTTCATGGTGTTGGGAGCTCTCGCGGTCTATTTGCTCGCAATGAAATTGGGTGGGCATGACACGCTATTGGAAAACCTGCGAGAACTTTCGTCCAAAGTTGACGCCGACCATACGACCCGTCGTCAGCATTCACAGTTGGAATTCTTCACATATTTGTTGATTCCGCTATCTGTTGGGATGTTCCCGCATATTTTTCAACATTGGTTAACGGCAAAAAATGCAGAGAGTTTCAAGTTGGCAGTGGTTTGCCATCCGCTGTTTATCATGATCGTTTGGGTACCCTGTGTATTTATTGGGATTTGGGCCACCACGCTAAACCTTCCCCCCGGAGTCGCTGCAGACCCCAACACAATATTGCCATTCCTGGTTAAAAAAGAGCTTGCTCCAATGATCGCGGGACTACTGGCAGCGGGAATTCTTGCGGCAATCATGTCCTCTCTGGACAGTCAGTTTCTGTGTGTCGGCACAATGTTTTCGACCGACATTGCGGAACCTTTGATCGGTAAACAATTGGATGGCCGGCAACAAGTTTGGGTTGCCCGCAGTTTTATTGTAGCGATCGTGATTGTCACGTACTTGATCAGTTTGTTGAAAGTGCAAAGCGTGTTCAAAATGGGAGTTTGGAGTTTTGCAGGCTTTGCGTCGTTGTTCCCTGTCGTTTTTGCGTCGCTGTATTGGAAACGTTTGACTGCGGCAGGTGCACTCGCGGGTATCCTGACGGCAATAGGAAGTTGGCTCTATTTGTTTCAGCGCGGGGGCTGGGGAGCTGACGAAAATTTTGCTTTGGAGTTCTTTTGGCAAAATGAAGTTGTGCGAGCAAATCCAGTGGTTTTGCCGTTCATCGGTGGAATCGTGGCGATGGTCCTGACATCGCTTATCACGAAGCCGCCTAAAAACGACGTGATCGCTAAATTTTTTCCAGTGAACAAATCGTAAAAAACTTGTTGCGATGGCGATGCAGTTTGGGTCTGAATTCTTGGGAATTCAGCTACTGGAGGGAACATGTCTGATTTGTTGGGCTTGTTTTTAAACTACTGCTTGGGATCGATCCCTCATTCGAAAATGGATTGCTTGCGAAGAAATAAACGGGCCGGTATTCGCGGCGTGGTGCAAAATCATGGTGTCGAATCGGATTGCGAATACCGACCCATTTGATTTCACGATGACGCGGTCCATTCGTTAAACCTGTGAAACTGAAATCACCAATGCCAAATGGCAACGGGAATTCCTAGGGGAAACGAATTGGATTTCGTCTTTTGGGAGAGGCGTCTGCCAGTCTCAAACAAGATGTCAAATCAAAGGGTGCAAAAAAATGGCTTGCAGGACGCTTTGGAGTGCTCTGCTTACCCCAATGAATCGGAATTGTGACCGTCGAGCTTGAATCAAGCAACTGCAATTCTTGTAATAATTTTTTGGATCAAGACAGACAAAACGGTTGTTTAGTTTAAGAATCGTTTGCCTGTAATTTCGAGTTCACGCTTGCCGATTGTTTGCTCGGTCCCATCTGACAATTCGATACCAGCGTCAATAATCGCCTCTCAATGCCTGCGAGGTCACGCATAACAACAAAAGAATCGTTCGCAATTGGGGCCGAGCAAAACAGGAAGTATTTCGTTCAATAATTTCGAAATTTTGGATTCGGACCACATCATGTGCTACTGTTTTGTTGGCTATTGGCGATGTCCGTTCTGAGCGGATCTATTTCATTCTTTTCTGCCGCCAGCAGTCAGTTTTTGACGAGAATCCATTTGCAACATGATTATCACCGATGTACGGATTAAGACACTAAATCAGTCAAACGAGCGTTTGCTGGCTTATTGTGACATTACAATTGACGACGTGTTTGTCGTTCGGGACCTGCGCCTCATCCAAGGCGACAATGGGTACATTGTTGCAATGCCAAGCAGAAAAGCATCGTCGAATTGCAACGCATGTGGCTATCGCAATCAGTATGATGCGAAATTTTGCTGTCAATGCGGAAAGAAAATGCTAGCCATCAATGCCTCGTCGGCTCGACACCATTACGATGTCGCACACCCAATCAATGTCGACTGCAGAAAAATGATCGAAGATGCTGTGATTGCTGCCTACACCGATCAGGATGCAACTTGATTTGAGTTCGTAATAGAGTGCCGGAGAGCATGACCACGCAAAGTCGAAGCAATAGCACTGTCAATGTTTGACAAGCAATTGCTCGGTACCGAAAAAGGTACACTCGCCTCGATTGTCCGTACACAACCAAGGACGAGCGCTTTTAAAATTCGTTGAATTATTAGTGTATGGAAATGCAATAAAGGTGTTTTGCGCCGCGTAATAGCAGGCTGTTTCCGACAAAAGCTGGGGAGGCATCGATGCCTTCACCGAGTTCATTTGTCGCAACCACCTCAAACTGATCTCCGTTTCGAATAACACAAGTCGTTCCGTTGCGGCCGACGGCGTAGATGTATCCGCCTGCCGATGCCAATGAGGCGTACAGGCTGTCGAGTCCGCTCAGTCGCTCTTGATCAATTACCACGTCGCCGGTTTCCGTGTTAACGGAGGAAATAATGGCGTCACGGCTTTTCGTGAAATACAGTCGATCGTCGACCATCACACCGGATGCAATATAGGGTGCCGAATCGTTCCGCGACCAACGCACCTTGTCGCTGTCAGTCACATCTCCTTTTGAGTTCAACGCAATCGATTGAACGGCGTATCCTTGGTAGCCGGTCATAACAATTACATGATCACCATCGCGAATTGGTGTCGGGATGGGATTGGTGACTTGTCCGCCGCATTCCCAAATGAGCGAGCCGTCTGCAAGGTCATAACTGCGAACTCGATTGGAGCCATTCATGATGACTTGGGTGCGGCCGTCAAACTCGGTGATCAATGGAGTGGCCCAGGTTGTTGGTTCATCCCGATCGACTTTCCAAAGTTCATTTCCATCTTTGGCCGAAAGTGCAGCGACATACGATTGGCCTTCGTGGTCCCAGGGAACAACGAGGGTGTCTCCGTGTAAGGAAGGTGAAGCGCCCTTCTCCAAATTGGTTTCGAGTTTGCATTTTGCCCATGTCTTTGGACCAGACGACATTTCCATCCATATCAAGGCAATGAAGACCTTGAGATCCAAAAAACGCAAAGATGTGTTCGCCATCAACGATGGGTGACGCGGATGCGAACGTGTTCGTCTGATGGCCCGATTCATGAGGCACCGCTGAGGCAACGACGGTTTTCCAGGTTTCGTTTCCGTTGTTGAGGTCGTAACAGATAGCAGCGAAATCGTGTTCGGTTTTGGGGGCCCCTCGACCTTGTCCTCGACCGCGGCCGTGACCAGGTCGGCCTTGGTTTTGCGGCGGCTCGGTGACGCTATCGTCTTCAGCTTCGGTTCCGGGCTTGGCGATTGCGGTGAGCACGATGATTTTGTTTTCCCAAACAGCGGGCGTTCCGCTTCCTTTACCAGGGACCTCGGTTTTCCAGCGAATGTTCTTTGATTCGCTCCAGACCGTCGGCGGGTTCGCGACGTCGGCGACACCGTTGCCGTTTGGCCCCGCCAGTTGGGCCAATTTTCGGTCGTTTGGGCAATTGCCGACGGGCAAATCAGGCCAAAACCGATCAATATTGCCAACGGAAGACTTTTAACGGCCGGAATTTTCGCGTGCATGGTGCCCTCTTGAAGAATCGATTGGTCGAAACAGTTTTCTCAATATACGAATTTTCGAGTAAAAACGGCGAATTTCCCAGCAAAAAGATGCTTGAAAATTTTGTTCATCGGTCGACTGTCGATGGAAACTGACCGATAGAATCAATGATTGATTGACCGCTTTCAGCTCATTCAAAAAGCGGTATTTTACGCCTTGCCAATTCCTCGCAATCGTGAATAATGGCGGGTTTTCAAATTCAGACGAAACGATTTTTCAGGCACTGTTCGAATTTATGGCATTCCCACAACAACGCACACAGCGACCTCGTCGCAAGGCCAAAACCAAAACAAAAAACGTCCGCAAGGATCCATTGTTTGTCGACGGCGAACGACCTCGCCCAATGTATGTCGATTACAAGAACACGGAATTGCTTAAGAAGCTCGTAAACCGACACGGCAAAATTGTTGGCCGACGCAAAACCGGTTGCACGGCTGTCAGCCAGCACGCGGTATCAAAAGCGGTTAAGCGCGCTCGATTCATGGCGTTGATGCCTTACGTCGGCGAATAGGCTCGTCATCGGAAGGTGATCGTTGACTGGGAACGGCAAATATCAATGCGGCGATTCTGACATTGGAACGATGTTGGCCGCCCGAAAATAGTTTTGATTGACCAACGCGGTTCGGTGCTTGCGGGCTTCGCGAACCGGACAACGGAAACGATAATAAACGCCTGCTGAATCCAGCAGGCTTTTTTTGTAGGCAATTTTTGGATAGTGATGGCAACGACGTTTCGAGTTCAGCGGCGAGTGGAATTTCGCGATACCGACATGGCCGGGATCGTGCACTTTTCGGTTTTCTTCATGTATATGGAACAGGCTGAGTACGAATTCTTGAGATCGTTGGGAATGAGTGTTGTCGGTGATGTGGCTGGACAAACGTTGAGTTGGCCTCGCGTCGCAGCAGAATGCAACTATCGTCGCGCGATCAAATTCGAGCAGATGATCGATATTGAACTTTCGATTTCCAGGATCGGCGACAAGAGCGTTGCGTACGCCTACAACTTCTTTGAATCGGGGCAGCCGATTGCGGATGGATCGATCACGACCGTCTGTTGTGAGTTTGAACATGGAAGCCGCCCCAAATCGATAACGATTCCCGATGTTGTTCGAGAGAAGTTACAGCCTTTTATCACGGCCTAGTCGATTGGCCAAAACAATCGCATCTGCCGTGTCGTAAAGTATTTAATAGTTGATCGAATCACTTTTTGACGCAGCGACTTTTTAAGCATCGGTTCGAATGTCCAGTTATCTGCAGAACCTCACTATTCGACTCGCCGAGGGACTGGGCAAAATTGACGAGCCGTTGCGAAATCGACATCGCGACTATTTGTTTGGTCAGCAGCAAGATGACGGTGGCTTTCGAGGTCGGATGGGTGAAAGCGATTTGTACTACACGGCCTTTGGCCTGCGGGGGCTGTCGATTCTAGGCGAGTTGTACGGTGAGCCGGCAGAGCGCGCCGCTCGGTTTCTGAAGCAGGAGGTCGGCAAGCGACAGACGATCGTCGATTTCTTTTCTTTGTTTTACGCGGCCAACCTTTTGAGTGTGTCGGCAGGAATTGATGTCTTGGACGAAAGTGACACCGAGTGGCGTGATCGTGTCCATCAGTTCTTGTCGACGCTCCGTCGAAATGACGGCGGGTTTTCAAAGGCAGCGGAGGGCGTTGCCGGTAGCACTTATCACACGTTCTTGATTCTCCTTGTTTATGAATTGATGCAACGAGCGATTCCGGATCCCGCTGGTGTCGTGAGCTTTTTAGATTCGCAATTTGATGCTGATGGTGGTTGGAAAGAGATTCGAGCGAGCAAGAGGCCGGGGACCAATCCGACTGCTGCTGCTGTAGCGACGTTGACTATTTTGAATCAACTCAAGCAAGAACAATCCGAGCCAACCATCGATTTTTTGCTCGATATGCAAAACGACGAAGGTGGATTGCGAGCCAATACTCGGATACCGATTGCCGATTTGTTGAGTTCGTTTACAGGCGCACTCTCATTATGCGATTTGAACGCAGGCCATGAGTTGGATTGGGACGCATACGAACGCTATGTCAATTCGTTACAATTGGAGACTGGCGGATTTCAAGCTGCCGTTTGGGACGAGTCGCATGACGTCGAGTACACATTCTACGGCCTGGGATGTCTCGCGCTGATTGCAAATCAAAAACGGTAGTTGTCGTTTTCGATCTCACGTTTGTCTGCGGGCGGTTTTGGAAGCAACGCCATCGATTCGACGGCTTCAATAAAAGGGACGTTCTGATTCATGCCGCACCTGATTGTCAAAAATGTTCGCAAGAGTTTCCGGTCCGCACTGCAAGAGTTGGTCATCCTGGGTGGTGTCAGCTTTGACGCGAAGCGTGGGCAGAGCGTTGCCATTGTTGGGCCAAGTGGCTGTGGGAAAAGTACGCTGCTGAGTATCTTGGGCGCTCTCGATGTTCCCACAGATGGCACCGTCGAACTGGATAATGTGAATCCATTCGCGTTGAATGCCGATCAGGTCGCCGCCTTTCGAAACGAACGTATTGGATTCGTCTTCCAGGAGCATCATCTGTTGCCTCAACTCAGTGCGTTGGAAAATGTGCTGTTACCGCTTTTGGCTTGCGGTCCAGTCGACGCTTCGGCGACGGAAAGTGCAAGACAACTACTGACTCAAGTTGGCTTGGCCGAACGCATCGATCACTTGCCGGCGAAATTATCGGGCGGGGAACGGCAGCGCGTGGCGGTTGCCCGAGCGTTGATTCGAAACCCATCCCTGCTGTTGGCCGACGAACCCACCGGTAGCCTCGATCAAAACAACGCCAAATCGATCGGTAGATTGCTTTTGGACGTGGGGCGAAATGGAAACGCGACACTGATTTGCGTGACGCACAGCCTGGAGCTGGCTTCTCAATTTGATCGGCTGTTGCAGCTCGATCATGGAACGTTGACAGAGCTCGACCCATCGCAGGCCATTGCAGCAAAGGTGTAGGGGGATGAACCGAATCCGGTTTGCGATTGCGAGTCTTGTTTATTACTGGAGGCCGAATCTGGCTTTGGCGTTTGCGGTTGCCGCTGCAACGGCCGTACTGGTCGGTGCCTTGGTTGTCGGTTCCAGTATGCGCGGAAGTTTGCGCGACTTGACCCTTGAGCGTTTGGGGCGAATCGATGAAATCATTGTCGCCGATCATTTCTTTCGGCAGGATCTGGTCGCGGAGATACGCAAGTCAATTACGTTTGAGAATAACTATTCGATTGCGTCTGGGGCCATTTTGTTCCCCAACGGAATCGTTGAATCTCAACGAGATGGCGATGTTCGTCGCGCCAATGACATCAACGTGCTCGGTGTCGACGATTCGTTTTGGGATTTGCAAACGGATTCATCGACTGCAGAATTGTCAAACGCGATCTCTGAAAATCGAGTGCTGATTAACCGTGCGCTGGCAGATGACCTTGGGATTTCAGGTACGGACATTCAAGCTGGAACCGCGCGGCTGACATTGAGAATTCCTAAACCGACATTGCTGCCAAACGATAGCGCGCTCGGCAAGAAAAAAGATCTGGTGGAAAGTCTGGTTGATCTGCCCGTTGGGGGGATTTTGGGGGATCGGTCGCTGGGGCGTTTCGCGTTGGAGCCCAGCCAGCAATTGCCTCGCAATATCTATTTGAAACTGGACGATTTGCAGGCGGCGCTCGCCCGCGGCAACGCTTCCTTCCGCAATTCGCCACAACAATGCAACGCAGTGTTGTTGGCTGGCATCAGCGGCAACGATCCGCCGACAGAGCAAGCCACTCGGCAACTGTTGGACTCAATAACCGTGGAACCCGAAGACCTGGGGATTGTCATTCGCAAAACGCAGCTCAAAACGGGCGAGGGGGACGGCGCGCAGGTCGTTTCCGAGTACTGGAACCTGTCGACGGAGCGACTTGTTTTTACCGACGAGCAAGAATCTAAATTTACCTCAGCTTTACCATCAGCGGAAACGGTTCAAACGTATCTGGTGAATTCGATGAGCTCGCCAAGTGGTAAACGGATTCCGTATTCGATGGTTTCGGCGATTGCTCCTTCTGCAACGTTCAAGCCGCTCTCGGCAATTGACGGCAAAGCGATCGCAGAAATTGGCGATGACGAAATCGTACTGAATGATTGGGCAGCAAAGGATTTGGAAGCGAAGGTCGGCGACCGATTAACCTTGACGTTTTTCGAGCCCGAGTCATCGCACGGAGAGCAACAAGAGCTGTCTGTCGAATTAACGCTTCGTGATGTCGTCAAAATCGCATCTCCCGAAACGCCGTTTCGAATGGTTCGGCGCGAGCTGCTGCCGGCTGTTTTCACCGTTCCTCCAACGCCCGCCAATGATCCGGACATGACGCCTGAGGTGCCGGGTCTGACCGATAGCGAGTCGATCGAAAGTTGGGACCTGCCGTTTACCATGTCCGAAAAAATTCGTCCTGCGGATGACGACTATTGGAACGCGTTCCGAACCACTCCCAAGGGGTTCGTGAGTTTAAAGAAGGGCCGTGAGCTTTGGGCAAGTCGCTTTGGGGTCGTGACTGGGTTTCGCATTCCCACGTCAGTTTCGCGATCCGTTCTGACGGAGCACTTGAATGAACTTTGGCACGAGCAGCCCTCAACCTTTGGCCTGGACTTGGTACCGGTCAAACGTTCGGGGCTGAAGGCTGCGAGTGGCACGACGCCCTTTGACGCACTGTTTCTGGGCCTCAGCATGTTCATTATCGTTTCGGCGCTGCTGTTGGTAAGTGTCCTGTTTCGCCTTGGACTTCAGCAGCGAGTCGAACAATTGGGGTTGTTGTCTGCGGTTGGGTTCAATCGCAAACAGTTGACGCGAATCTGGTCAGGCGAATTGTGGGGCGTTTGCATTGCGGGGGCAATTGCCGGAGTGTTGCTGGGTATCGGTTATGGCTGGCTCATGATTCGAGCACTGACAACCTGGTGGGTTGGGGCGATTGCGACTCCGTTTCTGAAACTACACTTGAGCGGACTGGTGTTGGGGATCGGATTCGTCACCGGACTGTTTGTTTGTTGGCTCACGGTCCGGTGGACGATTCGCAAGGTATCTCGAATGCCATCGCGTGAACTGTTGGCGGGTCAAACGTTGGAAGCTAACGCCGAGCCGCGATCATCGCGCAAGGGGCGATGGACGAGTATCTTCGCTGTTTGCCTGTTGACCGGAGCAGTACTGCTTTCCCTGTTTGCAACGCGGTTGGGCGGTGAGTCGCAGGCTGGCGCATTCATGGGCGGTGGTTTCCTGGTGTTGTCGGCGTTGTTGCTTTGGGTTTACCGTCGCCTTCAAGTGCAGACAGGTGAAGCGTATTCGACGTTGACGTTGAATCAGCTAGCGGTCGGGAACGCGCGACGCAATCCGCTTCGGAGCACCATGGTGATTGGGCTGGTTGGTGTGGCAACGTTCTTGCTGGTGGCGATTAGCTCGTTTCGGCTTCAGCCTACAAGTCGCTCGACGGGTGGCGCTGTTTGGATTGCCGAGACCAGTTTGCCAATTGTGTCCGATCTGGGGAGCGAGGTGGGACGCAAAGAGTTGGGAGTCACGGGAATCAGCGCTGGCACGCGTTTTTATTCGTTGCGGTACAAGCCGGGCCAAGATGCGAGTTGCAACAACCTTTATCAATCGACTCAACCGCAAGTCATGGGCGTTCCAGATACTTGGATTGAGCGGTTTGATACCAAGGCAGATACAGGAATGTTGTGGGCGGGAAGTCTGGCTGACAACGCGGAAGACAAATCAAACCCTTGGAGACTATTGCACACAGAATTGAAGGGTTCAGAAAGCGTCGACCATTTGATTCCAGTTGTGATCGACAAGAACACGGCGATGTACAGATTGAAGATCTATGCGGTCGGAACTGTTCTTCATGTCGACTACGACTCAGGCGAATCGTTGGACTTCAAAGTGGTCGGTTTTCTGGAGAACAGTATTTTTCAGGGCAGCCTGTTGATTGGAGAAAGGGAGTTCAAGCGAGCGTTTCCTGACCTGAGTGGCTATCAGCGGTTCTTGATTGTTCCGGATGAACAGCAGGGGGATGATCTGGTCGCAAGGCTCGAGGATGCACTGGGTGATTTTGGAATGGATGTTCAATCGACGGACTCAATTCTGCGCCAGTATGCATCAGTTCAGAATACCTATTTGAGTGCGTTTCAATCGTTAGGTGGCTTGGGGTTGTTGTTGGGGACGTTGGGTTTGGCCGCTGTGCAGATGCGAAGCATCGTGGAGAGGCGAAAGGAATTGGCGTTGATGCAGGCGATTGGGTTTCGTCGCGGACGATTGTTGACATTGCTGTTTCGTGAGCAGATTGTTTTGTTGTTGGGTGGCGTTGGTGTTGGTGTGATCGCCGCGCTTGCTACGACGGTACCGCATTGGTTTTCAGGAAGTGCTTCCATGCCGTGGACGATGTTGCTGGGGATGCTGGGCTTGGTGGTTGCGGTGGGAGTATTGGCGGCATTGGCCTCTGCCCGCAGTGTGATGCGACTTCCGCTGGCATCGACCCTTCGCGGGTAACGGCGACTCCGCGTTAAGGGCATCGGATACGACCGAGTGAGTCGCCGATGAAATGCTCATTCTGAAACCAATGAAATGCAGCGAAATCCTGAAGTGCCCGCGATGCAAATCTTTGGAGGCAAGAGTTTCTGTCCCCTTTTCGGGCCTTGAAGGAAACTTGGGGGATCGATTACAATCGTTACAAATCACGGCGGTGTGGCGGAATGGCAGACGCGATTGATTCAAAATCAATTGTCCATTGGACGTGGAGGTTCGACTCCTCTCACCGCTACCTTTAGGGTTGCAGCACATTGACTTGTGTTGCAACCCTTGTTTTTTGGGGCTTTCCAGAATTAATCTTTCGCTCCAGACGCTCAAATTCACGCCTGACATGCACTGCCTGCGTCGGATTTTCCTAAAGGCCGTTTTCGTCACCTGAAGTCCACTGAAAGTCGGTGAGGTTATCGGCTAGGGGTTGGTCTTCAATTTCATGTTTCCTGCTTCAGCGTTGTTCGGCGTATTCAGCGTCTAAATCGTTTGAATGTTCTATGAAAGGAATTCAGTTCCCAAAGTTGTGGTAATTGATTTGCTGCTGAAGTCGCAGAATTTCGCTGAAAGTGAGTGGGGTGAGCGGCGTGGATTTGGGCGGCGTGTTCAGCCGCCGCGCAAAGAAAAAGTCATCCGCTAACGTTTAGGCGAGGCATTCTTTCAATCAAACAGAATTTTTCGACGAACGCAATCAATCACCAATTCAGAACATAAACCCCGCTAAGATAACAAGCTGTCCAGTGTCTGGCAACGAAGCAATGATGAGTAGCAAGTTGCCGTAAGTCGCCTGAGCCGGCCGTCGGTTCCATATGTTGCAGTTACAGATTTGCCGCTGAAGTCACGGACGTTCGCTGAAGGAGAGTGGGGTGAACAGCGTGAGAATTTTTTCGATTGAGTGTTTTCTGATTTAGCGTTGTTCGGCGTATTCAGCGGCTACAACATCTTTGCGAGATACTTAGACTTTCATTTGATGGATCTTTCGCTTGACGAAGTATTTTCGAATCTTGATTGAGCGAAGTAAAGATTTGTTCGGTACGCGGCGCTCATTTCCCAATGTTTCGGTTATCGACTGGCCGCTGAAACCTCAAAAAAGCGCAGATCATCCAGCAAGTGATCAGAATGACTTGGCCATCCGTTCAATTTGAACTTTTGGATAGTGGCCAAAGTTGACCAATAACCCCAGTCTCATGCGAGTCGCCTTCAGGTAGTTCAACAATTGAGCTTTGTGTTCTGGAGCGAATTCCCGTGTGCCTTTGATTTCAATGACAATTTTGTCATTACAGAAAAAATCAGGTACAAAAGTTTGCGTCAACAGTTCGCCTTTGTATTGCAACGAGAGTTGCTGCTGAGCGACAAACGGGATGTTCTGTCTCGCAAACTCCCGTGCCAGACATTCCTGATATACGGATTCGAGAAACCCGGGGCCCATTTCTTTGTAAAACTCAAAGCAAGCCCCACGGATGGCGAAGGTTTCTTGTTCGTACAAGAATTCTGTTCCACTTGGTGTTTTGTTGGGTTGCATTAGGAGTTCTCCAGTCGATAGTTTTTGCCGCAGAAGTTACTGAAGTTCGCGGAAAGTGAGTAGATTGGCCGGCATGGCTTGGACTTCATATTCAGTTTAGCTGATTCAGCGTTTTTCGGTGTATTCAGCGGCTACATTATCCACGAGCGATGCGTTGAAATTGTTTAGCCTGACATTCATTTGTCAGGCGATTTTGCGGCGACAATGATATGCCGCAGAAGTCACTGAAGTTCGCAGAAAGTGAGTGGGGTGAACGATAGGGAACGGGCTTCATATTCAATTTAGCTGATTCAGCGCTGTTCGGCGTATTCAGCGGCTACATTATGCACGAGCGATGCGTTGAAATTGGTTAGCCTGACATTCATTTTGTCAGGCGATTTTGCGCGACAATGATATGCCGCAGAAGTCACTGAAGTTCGCAGAAAGTGAGTGGGGTGAACGATAGGGAACGGACTTCATATTCAGTTTAGCTGATTCAGCGCTGTTCGGCGTATTCAGCGGCTACATTGTGCACGAGCGATGCGCTGAAATTGTTTAGGCTGACATTCATTTTGTCAGGCGATTTTGCGCGATAATGATTTGCCGCAGAAGCCACTGAAGTTCGCAGAAAGTGAGTGGAGTGAACGACAGGGAACGGACTGTTTTGTTGTTCGGCGAGTTCAGCGGCTGAATATGGTGTGCGCGTTGTTCTTTCTTCGTTTAGACTTGCGTTATGTGTGTTGGCAGCGTTGGGCGAGACAACATCGCACAAAAGACTGAAAGCTGTCCGATGCAATTGCCGAGGAACGTTCATCGGCGGCATTGCCGGGTTTGAATTTGATTGAGAGAGCCAAACAATGTGTAAGTCCAGAATTCGATCGTTGCGAGGCTTTGGTGTTGCCGTTTCACGTTGCTTGCGTTTGAGTCGCATTACACTTCTGCTTTTGGTACTGATCTCAATTAAGGAAACATCGGTGCAGGAGGCTGTTGCGCAGGATGATCGCGGGCCGATGGAGCGGCGGCCCAATTTTTTGTTTATTGCCGTGGATGATTTGCGGCCGTCGATCGGATGCTATGGTGACAAGGCGGCAGTTACGCCAAATCTGGACCGACTAGCGGCAAGTGGAGTTCTGTTTGAACGCGCCTATTGTCAGGTAGCTGTATGCAATCCATCGCGGGCGAGTTTGATGACTGGGCTGCGCCCCGATACGCTTGGTGTTTGGACATTGCCGATTCATTTTCGCGAGGCGAAGCCTGACGCCGTTACCTTGCCACAGTGGCTGAGACAGTTTGGATACACAGCCGTCAGTCATGGCAAAATCTTTCACAATCCGACTCCCGACCCGCAATCCTGGAGCGAAGCGATTCGCCCAGCGGGCACTTTGCCGAACGCTTATCCACCAGGAACACGGAAAAAAATTGCCGAAGCGCAAGAACAATTGCCAGACGACGATTGGCGCAAGGACAACTTGAGGGGGCCGATTACGGCGGCACCCGTGCTCGAAGACAACGAGTTGATCGACGGTCGCCGTACGGACATGGCGCTGGAGGATTTGGATCGCCTGAGCAAAAAAGAAGAACCTTTTTTTCTAGCGGTTGGCTACATTCGACCTCATCTCGCATGGATCGCGCCGAAACGTTATTGGGATATGGTTGACCCAGCGACGTTGCCGGTCATTACCGACCAGCACGTAACTCCCAACACGCCACCCTACGCGCTGTCGGATAGTTATGAGTTAACTCATTACATGGATCAGATCAATTTCCCCAAGCCTTCCGATGAGAAACGCGTAAGCGAAGCGGACGCAAGGCATCTAATGCATGGCTACTATGCATCTGTGGCCTACATTGATGCGCAAATTGGTCGATTGCTTGATCGTGTCGAGGCGTTGGGGTTAAGTGAAAACACCGTGATCGTGTTGTGGAGCGATCACGGTTGGAAACTGGGTGAGTTCAATGGTTGGGGAAAGATGTCCAACTATGAGATTGATACCCGCGTGCCATTGATCATCTCTGCGCCGGGAAGGCAAGTGACGGGGGCACGAAGCTCAGAACTTGCGGAACTCGTCGACTTGTTCCCAACAATCTGTGATTTGGCCAACGTTGAGACGCCCGATTTTGTCGAAGGTCAAAGTCTCGCGGCGAACCTGCTTCATCCGGAATTGCAGCAGCAAGACGCCGCGTACAGTCAGTACTATCGCCGTCATGAAGGTGAAGAGTACATGGGGTACGCGATTCGCACCGGTCACTATCGCTATGTTCAATGGCGTCAATTCGTGACCGGAGAGGTTACAGCCGAAGAACTGTACGATCATGATGCCGATCCCGGTGAGCATGTAAACGCTGCTAACGACGCGGCACATTCAACCTCGTTAGATTTGCTCAGAACACAGTTGAATGATTCACATCCGGCGCATCCATTAGTAATGGTGCCTGCGATTCACTCGAATCCCGATGGGGGGCGATTTCGGACCTCGCTCGTGCTTCGGAATCAAATGGAGTGCGATATCGAGGTGCGTCCGATCAACGCTCAGGGCCGCCGAGGTCGGATGCGAAAAATCGAACCGGGAAAACAACTTCGCATTCCGGCTCGAATCGGCGGCGTTTACGTTGCTGAGAGTGTCGACGGAACGTTGAGTCGAATCTTATCGCCAAGTTATCCGCCCGTTCCCGTTTCGCTGAGCGTCGAGGATTCAATAGTCGCAGATGAAGTCGATTCGAGCGATGTCGATGAGGAGAATTTTGTCCCCAAGACTTCAGGGCGATAATGGGTTAGTTGTTTGTGTCGCCCAAATGAAACGAAGTGCCGGTGCCGATGGTGGTTTTCGTTGAAGTAGCATTCAGCGGAGGAAGGTCGGAGGGAGCTTCACCTTGTTGGGTAGGACGCTGTCGCTCGGAGTTCTTTGGGAATAACTTCGGGATTGATCGAAAGAACGATTTGCGTTGCGCTGGCTCATCGGACTCTTGGAGACCCTGGTTTTCTCTGCGGCTTTCATTTTTGGGACCTTGCTGCTCCCGCAGGTTGCTGTCCTCAATTTTTCCAAAAACGGTCGAGTGATATTGTGTTTTGGGTTCCTGAGGCGTTTGATCGGCAGGAACTTGGGGGCCGATGATTGGCGTCAGCATTCCGCTGCGACGTAATAGGGGATTTTCTGTTGATGCTTCGTCCTGGCAATACGGATTAGTAACCAGGAGTGGTCCCGGCGGCACTGGACGGAGTAATGGACTGGAGGCATGTGCATTGTTGACGACGTGTCCGCTTGGCAGAGTTGCCGTCGCGTCTGAGTTTGATGTTTTAGGTGCAGACGTTTGAAGTGAGTTAACGCTTGTTGTTTCGTTTGGATCACTTTGGCCTGAAGTGTGTTGCACCATGATCCGCAATGGTTGGTCGGCGCTGGAGCTGGAGATTAGTTCGACTTCTTGGACGGACGCCGGCACGACCAGTCGCATCTTCATTTGCGATTGTCCACTCGCAATCGGTACCATTTCGATCGAATAGGATGCCGCGATTGGGCCGAGGGGGTGGGGGGAGTTCGATGGCGTGGCAGGAAGATCATTGACTTGTCCCAACGCAGACTGGTTGCCCAGAATGAGTAAGCAAATAATCGAGATGGGTAACATCAATGTGCGAATCACGATGTCGCCAAATCCTTCCTGACGCATGAGTTAAATGGAGTATGTTCAGGACGCCGTTTTTGAAATCCAAAGTACTGAGTTTTTAATTGGTGAAGTACTTAGAAATCCGATCCAGGAATTAACTCCATCTGGATGTATTCGATCCCGCCTTTTCCTGAAAATCGACAAACTCAACTGGAGGTCGGTCGTTAAACTGTATTGATTGTTCGAGTATTTCCGTTGCTTGACTTGCTCAACTGGAAAAACCCGAAAAGTCGAAGGAGAATGCTAGCTGGAATCGCGAGTTGAAATGAGGGGACGAGATGAGTGACAACGATGAGAATCCCTACAGAGCGCCCATCGAAGATTGCGATCGCTCGAATGGGCAATTGTCGGACGGAAGTTGTCCCCAATGTGGTGAATCAATGGAGCTTGGGCGTTTGCGTTCGATCGGAAGCATCGATTGGGTGCCATTCGAAGAAGCAAAATCGTTTCGGCTGAGTAAGGTAGCCGCTCGAATTAGGATTTCAGGGAAATCGTTGTCTCTTTCATCGCGAATCCCGGCGTCGCGATGTAAGGCCTGCGGAACGATTGTGGTTGTTGGTAGCTGAAATTGCAAAATTTCAGATTGGTGCGTTGGGATTGCGTGTTGGGGTCCTGTGAAACGATTTTTCAATGTGCTGAATTCTTGCGAATCCAGCTACCTTTGAAATCCAGTGACCTCAATTTTGAATTCTTGCGAATTCAGCTACCTTGCGAATTTAACTATGGTAGCTCGATTTGGCTGGTCGAACTATTTCGCTCTGTTGGCACATCTGTAGCGGAATCTTCTTTATTTGATTCCTGAGAAGACGATTCTTCGGAAGACTTGCCTACGTCACTGTTTTCAGCCGGTTCGTTCTTGTTGTTGTGCTCTGAGACATCCAAACCGGTCAGGTCTTCCACGACACTTTTCAACTCGTTGTATCGAGTCTTTCCGCCTGGCATGAGTTTGCCACCTTCCATTCCGCACCATCCGACGACACCTGCCAAGATGATTGCTCCCAGTTTCCAAAGGAAGCCATCATCGGGGTCCAAAGCGCGAGCGCGAGCCGCGTAGAGGGACAGGAGAAGTGAACCCACGGCAACTCCAACTCCCAACACCCGGTGCATGAAGAATTTTGAGTCCGTTGCCCAAAGTTCCTGAAGGTCAGCGGTCGAACCTTTAGTGTCTGCATACGACCAGCCGAGAACCGTTGCTGCGATCGCCGTCAGTGTTCCCAACCAAAGACAGTAATAGGCCGAGTCACTCATGACGAAATTGCCACGGATGCCCAAAAGCGAAAACAGGCCTGCGGCCAGCAAAAGCCCAATCGGCATATGTGTCGAGGCTGGATGCAGCGATCCGATCGCGTTCCAGATTCGAACCCCCATGCTTCCTGGCTCAACGGGAGCTTTGGCTGTATCGTCTCCATCATCTGCCACCGTCGTGACCGGTTCTGCAAACACCAAGCCATCAGGCCAATCAGCACCAGCGTCGATCCACTTTTCGATCAAATCGATTTCGTCTTGAGCCAAGGGGCCTCCTTCGTCAGGAGGTGGCATCATGTCTTCGGGATCGTCAGAAGAGATGGCGTAGAAAAGATCGCTGTTTTCGGCGTCGTCCGCTTCGATGAAATCCATTGCGGCATCGCGATCGTCGATTCGAAATGTTTCCTCTCGCTCTGGTCCGTGGCATCGCAAGCAATTCGCCTCAAAGATTGGCTTGATCTGCTTCTCAAAGTCAACGCCATCCTGAGCCAGCGCTGTCGTGGTGCCGAGAGTGAACGCGAGTAACCAAATGCAAGCCAAACGGACTCGTTGTGCAACAATCATCTGTTCGATGTTCCAGGCGATAGGTGATTCAAATAGCAATTGTCATTTTCGCAAAAGTGGCAATGTGATTCAATAAGGTACTCCGTTTGTCGGGTTTTCCGTCTTCAA
Organism: Pirellulaceae bacterium; assembly: GCA_041399045.1. GTDB lineage: Bacteria > Planctomycetota > Planctomycetia > Pirellulales > Pirellulaceae > BJ22. The sequence continues at coordinate 161,491 of JAWKTO010000011.1, forward strand.
ATCGTTCGCAGGAAAAGCATGCAGCGCTTCAATGGATTTGCCACCGAATTTGTTTGGCACTATGTGGCGATTAGGCTGAGTTTCAGGTGTCTTCGCTTCGTTGTTCCAAAATCGGCAGCACCAGAATTTTGCCATCACCCAGTCGTCCAGTTCGCGACGCAAGCGTCATCGCTTCGATCACTTTTTCCGCCACCGAGTCATCTGCAAAGACAGATACTTCGACTTTGGCCACAAACATCAATGAGAATTCGTTGTTTCGATACAAGTCAACGTAATCTTTTTGACGTCCGAACCCCTTAGCTTCGCGAACCACGATTTCCTCGACATCGAATTTGGAAATCGCTTTGAGGACCCGTTCTGCCAGAAACGGCTTAACGATCGCGATGATTTGTTTCATCAAACGTTCCTCAATCCTGTGCCGATTTGCAGGCAATCCATGTCCAGTGACGGTCGGTCGTCGCGACAACCGAGTCTCGACGGAACCCCATGTGTTCAACGAGTCCCTGAATTTCATCAAGCGAGAGGGCGGCGTGAAGTGATTCACGAAAAAGTTGCTGAGCATATTCAACTTCATGGCCGACGTAGGTTCGTACCAACGATTCGAGAGTTGATTCGGTTTCTGGTCGCATCAGGTCGCGGAAAAACAAAAGCCCGCCGGAACGCGTGACACGAACGGCTTCTTGTAGGCACGTAAGCGGATCTGGCAAGTGGTGAATGATACTGTTTGAGATCGCGGCATCAAACATACCATTTTCGAAGTTCATTTTTTTGGCATCGACTTGCGCAAGTTGGACGCGTTGCGTGACGTTGCCGAGTTCCAGGTTGTAGCGAGCCAGATTGAGCATTTCGGTCGAAAGGTCAACAGCCATGATGCGGCAAGTGTCGTGGTGTTGTGCCAAGAGCACAGGAATCTGTGCGGTACCCGTTCCCAGATCGAGAACATCGCCACCAGCAAAGCCAGCCGCAAGCAAATCATCAACAAAAATTTGGTTGACCGCGGAATGATCCATTTGGTCATAGGTCCGAGCTTCATTCTCGGATGCCATGACTTCGGGTTCGAGCGTTCGTTTCAAACTCACGTATCAGCTCGCGATTGAAATGGAGCAGGAAATGGTTAAGGTCCTTTACAGTTTCTCAAATTCTTCATCGGTGTTAACAGGTTGGTTATGGGAGCGGGTCGTTGCACCGATAACAAAAAGAATGGCGGCCATCACGGCGTAGCTTGCCACCATCTCCCAGACGATTCTTTGTTCATTCGGGCTCTGAAGTTGGTAGGGGAGAAACATTTTGTCGCCCGGTAGCGGCGAATGTATCACACCGAAAAGGGAAAGCACCATTGCGATCAGCATGTAGACCGCTGCCGTTTCGAATTTTCGATCGATGATGTCGGCCATTGCAGAGCTCCAAAGCAAGCTGGCGATGATGAATCCGCCTGCGAGAACTCCGAGCCAGTCAGTAAATTGTTAGGTCGGAGGTAACATCCCAATTCAGAAAGCTTAAATAACGTCCCAAGTAAATTATGATCAATTTGGCGAAAGCTGGAATGCACGCAAATGCCAAGGCAGCGTAGTGGCGGCGGTTGGGTCGCATGAAAGCTTTGCGCGGTGATCTCGATTCCAACAAAAATCAGAATGGGTAACACCGCCGCTTCCGGAATCCACGCGAACAGCAAGCCGAAATATCCGATCACGCCGGGCGCTCCAACGAACAGGGCAGTGGCAAGCGTGTAAGCCGCCCGGCCCCCCATCGCTTTGTAAGCGGGATGTCCAATGTAAGGGGTTGTTTGAACGACACCGCCACAAAATCCCGCGATGATGGTTGCGATCGCCTCGACGCCAATGATGCTGCCTGTGGAATACTTGTCACCAGCTGATGCCGCACTTTCAGTGCAGTCAATTCCACCAATCACGGTCGTGATCGCAAACGGAATGATGTAGGGCAGGTATTGAAGTGTTTCCTGAAAAGCGGACACCCATCCAAAACTAAAACGGTCAGCCATTCCTGGGAAACCAGACTGCAGGTTCCGCGGTCGGAATTTCTCTCAATAGATGGGTCTCAAATGTCAAATCTGAGAAACGCATTGCGTGCCAGATGATGCAACCGACGGCGACAGCCGCAAACGCCGGGCATACGCAAGGGTAATTTGTTTCGTCCGATCAGTGAAACGAGAACAATCATTAGTGAAGCGAAGCACGATCGGATTCCCCATCAGTTTTTCAAACTGGGTGAAGGCGATGATTCCCCGCAATTGCGGCAAGTGAACCCAGTAGACCGGCTGGGAAAAAGCGTTGAGCCCATCCCGAACCAAAGGAAAGTAGCAATTTGATCAGTCCGGTAATGATGATCGAACAAATTCCGATGTGCCAAGCGACCGTCGTGACTGCCGTTACATCGCCGTTGTTAGCTGCCAACGCGGATTGGTAAGCAGGACCGAGGACAAAAAATGTCATTCCGATTGTGGACGGTGTGTCGAGTCCCAAAGGCATCGCCGTGACATCGGAGCGACCTGATCGTTTTGCGAGAACAAAAGCGAGAATGAAATAGAGCAAGTCGCCGACGAGCACACTGATTGCTGTCCCAGGGACCATGTAACGGATTGCAAAATTACAGGAAATGCAAATGCACCTCCCAAGATTCCAAGTGCCAGGATCAACCCCGCGATATTGTCCAACATCAGGCCAAAAAACGCGTTGATATCGCCGCTAGCTGCCCACTGATATCGCTTGTTGTTCATTCAAAAAATCCGTTTGGCACAAGGGTTGCAATTCACGTCGACCGCAAAGGATTGAAGAAAATTTCGGCGGTTTGACCTTAGGTGTCAACCTGCCAGACGAAACTTCAAAAACGTTCCCAACATCACATCTGATCTAAAATCAAGGAGGAGTACCAGAGGTCAAAAAGCCGTCAAAATCGGGCCAAAACGTCCATTCTGCGGTGAACCTTGATTAAACTGGTGCGTAGACAAAGATGCAAGCCACTTATTATGATCTCGATTTCAACTATGGCCGGCAATTGAAAGCGAAAGAGGCGGAAGTGACAGACGAACAGTTGTTGTCTCAATACCGGGAAACGGGGAATCGCGAGTTTTTCGCGCAACTCGTCTACCGTTACGAGCGCGAATTGTACAACTACCTTCGCCGCTACCTTGGCAACACCGAGATGGCTGAGGACGTGTTTCAGGCGACGTTTATGCAAGTTCACCTGAAGTGCGAGCAATTCGAAGAAACACGCCGCTTTCGGCCTTGGCTATACACCATTGCCACCAATCAAGCGATTGACGCTCGCCGTCGAAACAAGCGACACAACATGGTGAGTCTGGATACGCCGCGTGAGCAAGATCACGATGAAGTTGGGCGTCTTGCGAATTTGCTGCAATCGGGTGATCAAGGTCCTGATGACAATTGTCTGGACGAGGAACGCAAGCAAATTGTGCGTGAAACGTTGGAGCAATTGCCCGAAAACATGTACGCGGTTGTGAATCTGGTTTACTACCATGGCATGAAGTATCGGGAAGCGGCAGATGTTTTGGATATTCCGGTAGGTACCGTCAAAAGTCGTGTTCATGCGGCGATTGCCCGTTTGGGAAATGTTTGGAAATCCAGTCAGGTAGACTGAGTTAGGTATTACGTAACTGTGGAAAAGCCCTCTGATTCCGACTTGCTTGGCTACATGCTGGGCGCATTGGATGCTGACGAACACTCACGTGTTCAAGCAGCTGTGGACGACGATCCGCAGTTGGAGGAGGAGCTTTTGCAGCTTAAGAATCAGCTTGCACAACTGGAATTGGTTGATCGGCCTGTGGGCCCGCCAGCGGGGTTGGCCCGACGAACGTGCCAGTTGATTGCGGCAACGAACCGAAGTGCAGAGGAAAACGGTATCGACTTGCGGCGCCATCCGGCATTCGAGGCTCCCACGCCGCTGGAGTCATTGGAATTGAAAGGCGACGATGTTCGTCGATCAGAATACGAACTGGCGAGTGGCAAAGGTGGTTTGGAAACGACCACTCAAGCAGCGGGGCTGTCAGCGGCCGATTCAACCGAGTTGCAATTGGGGCATGGCTGGGCTCGTTCTCGATTTTCTTTTTCAGATTTTATTGTCGCGGTAACTGCGGCGACAATCATTGGTGCATTGCTTTTTCCCGCATTGCTCATGTCGCGGTTTGATCAGCGCGTGAATCATTGCCAAAACAATCTGGGGCAGTTGTATCGCTCAATGGTAACCTATGCGGACAACCATGATGGACGTTTCATCTCGATCCCAACCGAGGGGAAATTGTCGTATGTCGGTGCCTATGCTCCGTTCTTGAAGGACCAAGGGCTTATCGACAACGACTCGGTGTTTTTGTGCCCAGGAGTTGATCGTAAGGTGGGCAACGAATTCCGGATTCCGACATTGAGCGAAATTCAAGCAACCGAATGCGCCAAAAAGTTAGGTGAGTGTGCCAAACGGATGTCGGGCGACTACGGATTCACGATGGGGTGCATGGAAGGCGAAGAGTATCGTGGTCCCAGTGCTTTGGGCCGAGGGTATTACGTGTTGCTTGCCGATTCACCATCGTGTCGGAACTGGGGGCGAGCCAGCAACAATCACGGTGGCCAAGGTCAGAATTGCGTGATGGAGGATGGCCGGGTTTTGTACCTGAAGCAGCCTGTTTTTGGCGAAGACCTGATCTATCTAAATGATTTGAACATGGTTGGGCCGGGGGTCAATGAAAATGATTCCGTGATCGCCCCAAGTCATGTGCCGATGGTCACCAAGGTTGTGCCGAATCGCTTCTAATGCAGATACTTGCTTGAGGCAACAAACCCACCGGTTTTAAATTCCATCTCCGTTTGACTTGTCCGTGTTGTTTTGTTGTGGCTCTTCGGTCGCTGGCTCTGAGTATTTGATCGAGTTCAGGAATTTGTCGGCAACCTTTTCGTCGAATTCATCGACCTGAGCGACGTAGGTCATTTGGTAGAGCGTATCGCCAATCAAAAATAGTCGAGAGTCGACTCGTAGAGAAATCGGGTTCTCTTTCCTCCTTGAATGCATTCAAACAGAAATCGTCGGCCGGAATGTTTCGCAACCGGAGCGTCTTTAACGGAGACGACAGTGCCTAATGTCCGAGCTACAGCTCCTTTCACACCCCCTTCGAGCGTTTCCTTAATTTTTTGAGCGGTTGAGGGAGTTTCGGGAAGTTTGTTATAGGAAAAAACAAAACTGGATGTTGGCGGAACATTTGCGATTCGCATGTGAACCGTTGTTGTGAATTCTGGTACCGGTGACATCGAGCGTTCGACAGATTCCGGTTCGGTGGGCATTTGAAACGAAACGTTTTGGTCTTCGATGTCTACATCGACCCATTCGCTTGCTACTTCAGAAGGCTCATCTTGTTGAGCAAATAGGGTGTCGTTTGCCAGCGGAAAATATGCAACGAGTATGGCTACGAAAAGACAACGCACGATTGATGACATTGACGGGATTCCAGGAACGGGTCTACGAATTCAGTTCGATCGACAAAAAATGGACCGTTTCTGACATTGTAAGCTGAATTGCCTTTGATCGCGATGCGATTTTCGGAGGCCTATTATCGCTGTCGGAACGCTTCTTATGTGACAGGGAATTCTCGATAAAATGGGCTGAAAGCAAGAGGCGGTCGTGCAGGCGTTTTACTCAGGCGATTGTGCTTCTGACGCCGATTCGAGCCAGTCAAAATCTACCGCTCGTCAGCGTCACGTTTTGTTTGTTTCAAACCCGAATTGAAAGTGAGTTTCACGTTGTCCAGTCCCAGTCGTAGTGGTGCCTTTGAGTCAGACGTTGACCAGCGTGTCGAGGCGTTTTCCGAGAGTATTAGTTTCGATGCGGCACTCTATCGTCAAGATATCCGGGGTTCGATCGCACATGCGGCCATGTTGGCAAAGCAGGGGTTGATATCAGAAACGGAATCGGTGCAAATTCGAGAACAGCTGGAGCAAATAGAAAACGAAATTGAAGCGGGAACGTTTTTGTTCTCGCAACATTTGGAAGACATTCACATGAACATCGAACAGGCGTTGATTGACCGTCTGGGAGATGTTGGCCGCAAGTTGCATACGGCAAGAAGTCGAAACGATCAGGTTGCCACCGACTTGCGACTATGGGTGCGTGATTCGATCGACCAGATTGATGCCCTGTTGATGAGCTTACAAGTGGCTTTTGTCAATCGTTGCAAACAGGATGAAGGTGTCGTTTTACCGGCATACACGCACATGCGCCGCGCCCAACCTGTATTGGCGGCTCACTACTGGCTGGCCTATTGCGAGAAATTGCAGCGTGATCGAGAGCGTTTGGCTGACTGTCGGCGTCGCGTCAATCGCAACAGTCTGGGGTGTGCTGCAGTTGCTGGGACAACGCTGAACATCGATCGCCAGGAAACGACGACACGGCTCGGCTTTGAAGGGATCGCGGCCAACAGTTTGGATATTTCCAGTGATCGTGATTTTGTTTTAGAGTATGTGTTTGCGCTGTCGCTCATTGGGATTCATTTGAGCGGCTGGGCCGAAGAGTGGATTCTGTGGTCGACGACCGAGTTCGATTTTCTGCAGTTGCCCCACGCGTTTTGCACGGGGTCCTCGATCATGCCCCAAAAGATCAATCCCGATGTCCTGGAATTGACGCGGGGCAAAACGGCTCGCGTTGTTGGGGCCTTGCAGACGTTGTTGGTGCTAACCAAGGGGCTTCCGCTGGCCTACAACCGGGATCTGCAAGAAGACAAACCGGCACTTTTTGATGCCGCCAAGACGATTCAGCAATGTCTGGAATTGGCTGTTCCTATGGTTGAACAGTCGGAAATCAAGCAAGAATCCATCGAAAATCGCCTTGAGGAGGGGTTTTTAGACGCCACGACGTTGATGGAGTACTTAATCAAACGGGGTGTGCCCCAGCGAACGGCCCATCATTCCGTTGGCCAACTGGTAAAATTGGCCACGAATTCTCGAAAACGTTTGTCTGAATTGAGTTTGGACCAATTTCGCGAGATTTCTCCACAAATCGACGACTCTGTTTATGATGTATTGGGGGTAAAAGGAGCCATCGAGGCATTTGTGAGCCTTGGGTCGACAGCGCCTGAACAGGTTGCCTCGCAAGTTGCGAGTTGGCGAACTCGTTTGGGGCTGTAAGGTGTTCCAATTTGCCTAATCTGTGAAATGGGATCAACTCTCAGATCGATTCCATCCTGAAATTTGGACTCATAGTGTTTAAGTCCGGATCATAACGACGATTTGGAAAATCATGACCGGTTGGAAACGGAACGCTTTCGTATATTCATTGGCCGCATGCATTTGCATGTTCGGGCTATCGGCTCACGCACAAAATCCATTTGGCGATAGTGCAAAGGAGTCGCTACCTGCTCCAAACAGAGTAGCACCTCCAATCGCGAGTCGACAATCGAAACTACCTGCAGATTTCCCGGCACTTCCGGATTCCGCCTCCGCTTCTCAACGGCTGATCGTTGAAACCATCGCATCAGGCAATCCCCAAACTCCGTCTCAGTTGGCACAAGCCATTGATGCAACGTTGGACATCGAACGATTTGAGGTCGCTAAATATTATCTCAATCGACTCATCTCGCTTGAGATGGAAGATGCAGCAACATTTGAAATGTACGAGTCGGTCGGTGCCGCATTTTTCTTGCGGGTTCATTCCGTAGACAATTTGGCCCCCGAAGGTCGCGAATGGGTGGCCAAGGTCATGAATGTTGTTGAGCGTCAGGCGAAAAGTTCGGAACGTCTGGAATCGCTGATTGCGAGACTTGGCAATGAGAAAATCGAGATACGTTCAGCGGCGTTTCGTGAACTGAAAGCGACTGGTGATGCTGCGGCTGCTGCGATGCTGAATGTGTTTGCCGACGCAAATCGGCGAGAAGAGTTTTTGGCAGTTCGGAGCGGATTGCGATTGCTTGGCGACAATGCACTTTCGCCATTGCTTGCAGCGACGCGCTCGCCGGTTGCTCAGGTTCAGTATGAAGCGTACACCGCGTTGGCTCGATTTAAAAATCCCATTGCCTACCAGGTGGCCTATTGTGGAATGTTATCACCACGCGTGAACGAAGTCATTCAAAAGGCGATCGCAGTTGGTTTCAACGAGAAATATGGTGGGATCGAGCCCGCAGAGGCGATCCTGGAGCAAGTTCGTGAAAATGCACGTAGGTTTTTACTTGGACAGAACCAACCAATCGGCGATGTGCGATTAAATGCCGTCCAGCCATATGCCACGAATTGGAAATGGAACTCCGATACAAACAAGCTTGTTTCAAATCGCGTGCCACCGGCAACTGCTCAGCGACTATTTGCGTTGGAGCTTGGGCGGGATTTGTACGACATCGATTCAACCCATGTCAGAGATCGCGAGCTGTTTTTGTTGGCGCAACTGGATGCGAATAAGCGACTAGTCGGTCCAGATGGATTGTTAACGGCTACTTCATTGCGGAGCGATTTCCAGAATATTAGCGCAAGTGAGATTGATCAGACGATCGCGGCGGCATTGAATTATGACTTGATTGCAGCTGCGGCAGGCGGTTGCGATCTGTTAGGGCAGGTAAGTGATTCTGAACAAGTGTTAAAGAACTTGTCGGTCGATTCTGGTATCATTCGAGCGTTGAAAGCTGGTGATCACCATTTGGAGTTTTGTGCGTTGCGCGCGGTCGCAGCGGTTGATCCGCAAAGCTCATTTTTTGGTAGTAGCTACGTGATGGCTACGGCATTACACCTGGCTTCCTTTGGCGAACGCCCGGTTGGCTTGATTGGCCATAATCACATTCAAACCGCTCAAGATATAGCAGTTGGCTTGAATGCGTCAGGGTTGTTAGGCAAGGCCACGGCGAACAGTCGGGACTTTTATCGCAACGCAATTGAAGATGCCAATATTCAGTATTTGCTGATTTCTGATTCGTTGTACGCTCCCGACTACTTGGAGTTGGCTCAGCAACTTCGTAATGATTGGCGAACAAGTCGATTACCCATTGCGATTCTGACGACGGGTAATAATTCCTCACGCGCGCAGCGTATTGCCGATCGAGATCCACGAATGATTGTTCTGCCAATGACCGATCACGCGAACTCGATTGTGTTGCAAGTTGAGCAATTGAAGCAACTGGTGGAGCCGTGGCCCATTACGCTGGAACGGTCTCAAATGTATTCGGCGTTTGCGGTAGAGTGGTTGCAAAACATTGTTGCCGATCGGGAGGTTTACGGGTTTTACGAACCACACCAATATGAGACGGAATTGGTCGGCTTGCTGTTCAATCCGTTGCACACGGAATCAGCGCTGAGTATTTTGGGAGACTTGGGTACCGCACAGGCGCAAATTCGTTTGTTGGATTTTGCCAGTCAAAGCACGGCTCCTATTGAATGGCGGCAAATTGCGGCTCAGTCGTTTGGCCAAGCGATCCAAACCCATGGCCTGCTCGTAACTGGCGACGATATCAAACGCCAGTATGCTCGCTATAACGCAAGTGAGACGGATACGGTTGACGTCCAGCAGTTGCTGGGCTCCATTCTAGATGCGATTGAATACAGAGCTGCTCAAGGCCGCCAAAAATAGTTTTCCCCGCTTGTCTACCATAGCCGGTGACCGTCAGCCGGCATTCTATTTTTCCCACGATAGCCGACCCAATGGATGGCTGTCTTCCATTTATCAAATTTCTCTATTCGACAGTTGGAAATTAGACAGAAAGTCTAAGGCTAAACAATTCAACGCCCATTGAGTGTTGATTTGAATTTCCAATCAGTTCAATCTCGCCGTGAGTCGTTTTAAGGCGAAAAATTTGGCGTTTTGGTGGCGGTAATCGCAGTTGATCTAGGCTGTACTAAACAGTCAATTTCGAATTGCAATTGAACGTTCTTCGGCGAACGCGGCCTTTCCAATGCAGGACCAATATTTGCATGCTGATAGCAACAAGAAGTCGTTTGCCATAATTGCGAAAAAATCGGGGCTCTGTAGTCACCGTTGCGGGAAAATGGAAATCAGAAGAAAGCATTTTTCGCTTGTTGCAAAATTGAATTGGCAATATGGCCGCGTCTACGGTACGATTCGCAAAAGAGGCCAACCGTATCTGGGAGAGCGAATTCTTCCATCGACGATTTGTGACGGACAAATACTTCTTGGACTGATTGTCCCGAAGTAGTGATTGTGTCCGCGGAATGGGGAAAAAGTATGTTTCGAAAAATCCATGATTGGATCGCAAGTTTGCACCGTCCGATGGGGCGCATTTCGTCCGCTCGTTGTTCACGAAAAGGCGCGCAGTCGCCCATTTATACTCGCATGGAGCCAAGAAATTTACTTGCTGGTATCACGTTTAACCAAGCCTCCTCGGAAGTAGAAATTGAAGGTACCAGTGGCGACGATGTTGTGTTGGTCTCGGTGGTAGGCGAAAACCTGAAAGTGACATTGTCGGGATTTCCGGCAAGCGAATTCGCCTTGAGCCAGATTTCCGCCGTGCGGTTCTGGGGAAGACACGGAGACGACTTTTTTCGCAACGATACTTCGGTGAATTCGTTTGGCTATGGGCACGCTGGCAATGATCATTTGATTGGAGGGAGCGGCGTCGATCGTTTTCAGGGCGGACACGGCAATGATCGACTGGAGGGGCGCGGAGCCAATGACGGTTTGCGCGGCAATGTTGGTGATGACGTATTGATAGGCGGCGATGACAACGACTTTATCTATGGAGGTGCTGGTAGCGACAACATTAATGGCGACGATGGCGATGATCGATTGGCTGGCAACCAAGGCAATGATGTCATTCGCGGAGGTTTGGGGAACGATTGGATCAATGGCAATGAGGACGATGATGAGCTGAAAGGCCAAGGTGGAGATGATTCCGTTTATGGAGGTGCCGGAAATGACTTGGTGTTTGGTGATTCGGGCAATGATCTGTTGAATGGCGAGGCAGGCAATGACGTGATCGATGGCGGATCTGGCGATGATATGGCCTTTGGGGGGCCGGGAGCTGATCAGATTTCCGGAGGCCTTGGTGCCGATGCTCTTAATGGCGGGCTTGATGATGACGTGTTGAATGGCGATGAAGGAAATGACCGGCTGACGGGTGATGTTGGTGATGATGAACTAGCCGGTGGCCCTGGTCGCGATGTGCTGTTTGGAAATGAAGGCATCGATCAGCTGAGAGGTGACGGAGATGACGATCAATTATATGGCGGAAACGACGATGACGTTTTGTATGGCGGAAGTGGCAATGACTTGCTCAACGGCGACAACGGCAATGATGAATTGCGGGGCCAATCGGGAACGGACCAGTTAAATGGCGGTGCCGGTTTAGATGGACTGTTTGGTGGGATTGGTGGAAATGACCGTCTGGATGGCGGACGCGATGGAGATCGCTTATTGATTTGGAGCGGAGATACGGTAACCAATGTCAATAGCGGCGATGGCGTGATTCAATTCGTTAACCGGACCCATTCGTGGAATGAATCAGAGATTTTGATTGTCGATGAAGGTTTGCGCTCAATACACCACTTTGTCGGCAACGGAAAAATCTTTCGTGATTCCCTCGATGACGATCCTGTTTTATACGTCAAGTATTCAGCGTCAACATTGTCAGGTGCAGCTCAAAACCACTTAACGACCCGCACAACCAACGGCGTTCGAACCTATGACCGAGAAATTCGAATTGCCGATTGGAACGAAAACAGTGAAGCAGAGAATAGTTTCTATCGTTATGCAGCCATCCACGAGATTTCGCATTCATGGGATAGTGCCGAAGAAATCAACAATCGGCTGTCGGGGCAGGGAGGCGTCTGGAGTTCGTTTTTGAGTTTAAGTGGATGGCGCTCGACCAATCCAAATAGCTCTAACTATTCCCGATCCGGTGATGGCAGTTGGTGGTATTTGAACTCCGCAAAATTTGCCAGGTCTTACGGCAAACACAATCCGCAAGAAGATTGGGGTACCGTGTGGGAAATTTTGTTTGACCCCTCGAAGGCAAATTCGGTCGGAACGATTCAGTCAAAGGCAAACAAAGTCTACCAATTGCTCAACGCATTTTGATTCATTTAACTAATGAATCAATCAACGAACAACATCTCGTTCTCGAAATAGAGAACATCAATGATCTTATTCGTGTCGCAAGGCTTCGATAGGATCCATTTGCGCCGCTCGGAACGCGGGGTAAATGCCGAAGAAAACCCCGACGACCACTGAAATACCAAAAGCAATTGGAATGGATTGAGGAACGATTTGCGGGTCGAGTTCCTTGGCAACATCCGGTAAACGCATGTAGGTATTTGGAAATCCCGTTTCGACCAACCAAAGGCTGCCCTTGATCAAGAATGGGCAGACAACCCCGCCCAGGATCCCTGTGATACCGCCGCCAACTGATAGTGCAATAGTTTCAACGAGGAACTGTCGAACAATGTCGGAGCGTTTGGCGCCGAGCGCCCGCCGAATACCGATTTCTCGCGTTCGTTCGGTGACGGTTGCGAGCATGATATTCATGATTCCAATCCCGCCAACGATCAATGAAATTGCGGCGATCAGGCCCATGAACAGCATGAACATCAATTTGGTTGTTCTCGCTTGCTCAAGGAGTTCGTAGGGAACAATGATTGAAATGTCTTGCCGGCGGGGGTCTTTGTACCGAAGCGTCGATTCGACCAATTCAGCCGTCTTAGGAACGTTGTCCACATCTTTGACGCGAACAGTGACTTGGGAAAGTTGAAACTCTTTTGCCGAGAATGAACCGCTCCCCCTTTTAATAATCATATCCCCCATACGCTGCTGCATGGTTGTGATCGGGATGTAGATGTCCTTCGAAAAATCTTGTCCTGAAAGGGACCCACCGACTGCGGCCGTTGCTGTCTTGGGCTTCATGACCCCGACGATTTTGTAGTATTCGCTTGTTTCGGGCAGGAATACCTGTTGGTTGATTGGGTCGTCGCTCGGGAATAACATCGTTGCCAGTTCTGCGGCCAAGACGCATACCGTTGCTCGTGTCTCCAGCTCTCGCGATGTAATAAAATGACCGCGATCGATGTTCAGTCGAGTTACCGGAGCATAGGAAGGTGTGCAACCTACGAGACGACCGTCAACTGGTTTGACATTTGCGTTTCCAGTGTTCGCGAAACGTTTTGACAGTTCACGAATCGGTAAAACTTCCATCACCGTCGGGATGGTATTTTCCAGCAATTGGTGTTCGGCTCGCGTGATGCCGAACAGCTTGACACTGCGCGTGCCTGTGTCCTCGTCGGGTGGTTCAATGGATCGGACAATAATGTTCTCGGCACCCAGTTGCTCAATTTGTTCTTGGGCTTTGCGACTGATTCCTTCCCCAATTGCGAGCAGCCAGATCACGCTTGCAACGCCAATGAATATGCCTAGGATCGTCAATGCAGAACGCATTGGATGCAGAAAAAGGCTGCGAAGTCCAAGTTGCCAAGTGCGAAACGAAAACATTTAGCGAAATCTAAACCAAGAGTTGAGAATAAAGATCAGTCGATTTGTTCGGCGAATTTCTACTTAACGAATTAAAGCGACGCCAATGCTTCATTTTCCAGAACCATTTTTAAACGCTCTGGCGGGAAAATCTTCCGATCGGTATTCTTGACGTCGGTTTGAATTTCTCCGTCTCTCAGGCGAATGACACGTTTCGCGTGTTCCGCGACTTCGTCTTCGTGCGTAACCATGATGATCGTTCGACCTTCGTCGTTCAGTCGTTGGAACAGCGCGAGGATTTCCTCGGTTGTAACCGAATCCAGGTTACCTGTGGCCTCGTCCGCCAAGATGAAATAAGGGTCGTTCACCAAAGATCTCGCAATAGCCACACGTTGTTGTTGTCCACCGGACAACTGAGTCGGTCGGTGATCAAGACGTTCACCCAGTCCGACCATCTTGGCCAGTTTTCTGCATCGTTCCCGAGATTTGGCATTCAGGCGTCCCATGTAGTACAAGGGGACCTCAATGTTCTCAACAACCGTCAATTGCGCGATCAAATTGTAGGATTGAAACACAAAACCCAGGCGCGACGCTCGAATGGCGGATAGCTGGTCGTCATCCATTTGCGCAACATCATCTTCGCCCAAAAAATACGAGCCGCTTGTCGGGCGATCGAGACATCCGAGCAAGTTAAGGAGTGTACTTTTGCCGGATCCGGATGGACCCATGATTGCAACATAATCACCTTGGGGTACATCAAAGGAAACGCCTCGCAACGCGCGGACTGTTTCGCTTTTCAGTACATAATGCTTTTGAAGGTCTTTGATCTGAACTGCGTTTTTTGAAACGGTCACTGGCCACCTCCGCCAGGCCCGCCGAATCCACCGCGACCGCCACCTGGTCCGCGACCGCCACCTCCGCCAGGGCCGCCACCACCAAAACCACCGCCTTGCATCATCTTTTCGGCGGCTTTGGATAATTCGTCTTTGGTAATTTCACCGTCGCCGTTGCCATCTGCACCGGAAAGCATGTCTGCACCACGCCCGGAAACCGAGGAGATTTCCTGAGCGTCAATTTTTCCGTCGCCGTTGGTGTCGTATCTGTCAAACATTCGGTCAAGCATGGCAGACGGATCGAATCCGCCACCCGGACCTCCTTGGCCACGTCGTCGACCGCCTTCGCCATTCTCTGGGCCCCCACCATTTTCCCCAGGAGCTGATTGTGCTCGTTCCGCAGCTGCAGCTTGAGCTTCTTCGGGGATTTCAATTTTCGTTTCAGAAACGATGTCGGGGAGTTCCATGTATTCCTTGAACGCACCTGGGTTCATAACCAGTTCTTCACCGATATCCAGCCCGCTTTCGACCCAGACAACTTGAGAGTTGTCGGCTTTGACCTTAATGGAGCGAGTTTCGTATTTATCGTCAGCCTTTTTAACCAGGCAAAAATGTTGTCCTTGGACACCATAGACAGCCTGAAGCGGAGCCAGGACGACCTTGGGTTCGTACATTGTCTGAATAGTTACAGATGCGTTCATGCCGGGTTTAAGTTCAGGCGGCGGTGTAAGGATTTGAACCAACACAGCATATTTGCGAATCGAACTGCTCATCCAACCCGAGTTTTCGGCATATTGGTTCACCTTGGTCACATAGCCCTTGAGCACTTGATTGTTCAGTGCGTCAACACGGACTGCACAGGGCATACCGATCTTGATCAGCGTAATGCTTTGCTCATTGATGAGTGCTTTGACTTCCATTTTTTTCGGGTTTGGAAGACGCATCAGGACTTGATTTTCACGAACCGATGCACCTTCTTCTAAAACCCATTCGGTACCGCCTCGTGACGATTCCTTGGCATAGACAACTTGTCCCTCAACACCGTCGGGAACGTTGATGGTGCAATTCTCAATTTGTTTGACGATGTCGTTTTGCTTCTGGACCTCGACTTTCAATGCCTCTTCGTCATTCGAATATTTCACCTTCGCAGCTTCGATGTCACTGTTGAGGCGAACAAGCTCTTTCTCCTTGGTGTATTTCTCCAGAATCGTCAGTTTGCTTTCCGCCATATCGATGGAGTTACGGGCCTTTTCCAGATTGGTCTTGGCGCGTTCAACTGCAAACTCGTCGGCGTCGAGTTGTTGTTTGTTGGTGTAACCCTTTGCAAAAAGCGTTTTGCTGTGTTCGAGAACAGCTTTGGCTTGTTCGAGTTCTTGAAGCGCGGAGTTTTCTGAAGCGATCGCGTCAAATTTTTCGTTCTGGATGGTCTTTTGTTCCTGGATGTAAAGACCTTCCTCATATTCCTTTTTCGTAACCAGAGCTGCGTCGTACGACGCCTTGGATTGAATGACCGAGGTCTGGGCGTTGGCTACGCTGACCTTTTGTTGTTCCAACTCTTTCTCAAAGCTGGTTGCGTCAAGACGAACGAGGAAGTCACCGGGTTTGACGTTGGATCCTTCGGCAACAATTTCCAAGACAGAGATCTGGCCGTTTCGAGCTTGTACCTGGCAGCGAATTTCGATGTTTTCGCTACTCTGCACCTCGCCTTGGTCGAGTACTTGAGACACAAATTCACCTTCCGTCACCGTCGCCAGAATCGGGTCGATGGCCGGTGTAGAACTGCCACGTTTGAGCACAAAGAAGGTGCCACTTCCCAGTAGTAACAAAGTGACGATTGCCAAGATGATGACTGGCAAGCTGATTCCACGGCGAACAGAGTAAGCAATTGCTTTCATTTTTTGGTGCTAACTGACGGAAATCGAGTAAAAAAAGTAACGAAGTTGTCCGCTTGGATATACGGAAAACATCCACGCATAGTCCGGAAAAATTGCGTCATTGCAACAGCAATTTCGTGCGATGTTACCCCTTATTATCTTTTGCGATAGATTGATTCAAATCGCTCAAACAGAATGGGGGAACGGAATCTCTCAGAAAAGCGAACTGCCGTGGCGAATTTGCCGAATTTGCAGCTGTTTTTGAGGTCGCCACGCTCGCGAATCACCAGCATTTGACGGACTTTTCGCGCATTCCGTGGTATTTAACCCATAAAATCAGGCCGAGTTTCGGTGGAAACCCTGTAACACGGCAATCGCGATAGAATTCAGGCAGTGGGATTAATTCAGGTATGAAGGCAATTTATCCATGCAGCGTGCAATCGACTTGATATCGGAATCACGGATTCAGGAGGCTATGGCGGAAGGACAATTCGATCGGCTACCTGGATTTGGAAAGCCGATTTGTGGCGAGTCCATGGTCTTTGACGAAACCCGATGGACCGCCGAAAAAATCAGGGAAATTGGCGAACAGCCTACCGTTCAAAAGGTCAAACAGACTTCGCCCGAAGTGACCGATCTCAATCCGCGAAGTCCGATCGAACCGAACCAATAAGTGATTCTCATACGCAAACGCTTCGATTTACCTCAACTAATCCAGCATTTTAGCGACTGTTGGGCAATGTGCTAAACGTTGATTGGGACACGCGGATCGGGTTTTAAAACGCGATGAACTCGTTCCCAGCGGGATCGTTTTGTCGGGAGCGATTTCCGGAGTTGGTACATTGGCATCAGGTGCTTCTACAGGTATTGGGTTCGTTTCAACGGGTGACGTTGTAGGGACCATCGGGTCGTAAGGCACATTGCACGCCAAACAACTTGGGTCGATTCCCATGATGGCGGCCGTTCGAAAACCGATTTCGTCGTCGATGACTTCGGGATCGATCCATCGTCCAGAGGGATCGATTTGCATCGTGCCCAAATCGTAATCGAGTCCCCTTCGGAGAACCTCATATTGAAGCCAGAAACTCAGGAAGTTTGTTTGAGAACGGTTCAGGTCGCTGATCGCACCCGTCAAGTCACGCGAGGTCGTTGCACCCAGGCTGCCGGAACGAGCGCCACCAGCGGAAAATGCAGGAGGTTTTTCCAATTGAAGTCTCGATTGCTCCAGGTTTTGGATCGACGCCTGAAGGTTTCTTCTTGCGAGTTCAAACTGTAGCTTGCTCAAATTAATTGTGCGGATCGTCAAACGTAAATTGCGCTTGATTTCATCTTCAAACTGGTAGTAATTTCGGCGTGTTTGCTGATACCGAATCAACGCCTGACGATACGAGTTTCGTTCACTCATCCGCACAAGTGGCGAGTCGAACCGAAAACCTCCGCGGAGGTTGCCATTTTCGTAGCGCAGTTTGAATGGATTGTCCCCTGGTTTCCAATCCCACCTTCGAGCACGAGATCAAAGCGGCTTTCCAATTGGTCCGCGACAAATTCGATTTGGCGCAAGAGTCGACCAGATCGGAACCGCGTTCATCCAGTCGAGTCGAAAGCACCGGGCGATTTCGATTGCGTTAGTGGTGTCAATGTCAACATCTTTGACGCCGATCGAATTACTTCGGGCCAAAATCTGCAAAAGGGAAAGTTCGGTCAGTTCGCTATTAAGATCCGAGAGTTGGGTGGCAGATGCTGCGATAAAGTCTTCGCTAAGTCGACGTCGAAACTCGCTGTCGTTTGCGAGCGACTTGCGAAGGTCCTCTAGCGAATCAAAGCGACCATTGATTTCGGTCAAATTCGTCTTGATGCTCTGCAGTTTCTGCATCGACGTGTTCAGCCGTTCCCGCAACACATCTGGTTTGGGAATGGAATTTTCCGCCAGAATCCCAGGATCGATGTCGGCATCGAAGGCGCCCGACTCAAATTGTGTACGGAGTTTCTTCAGATAGGTTAAACGCTGAGGGAGAGTGTCTTCGAGAAGCTTGATATCGTTTTCGATTTGATCCCGAAGTTCGCCCAGCCCTTTATCCACTTCTTTTAACGACTCCTCCAGAAAAGGAGTTGCTGCCATGGCTTGCTCGACGATATCCGCCGCCAGCTCCGGCTTCTTGTTCACATCGTCGGGATTAGTCTCAGAGAGTTTCTCCCAAACCGTATAAGCGTCCTTGAAATCATCCAGCGTTCGATCAATAGGAGACATCGCTTCGCCGAAATCGCGACGCAGGCGATTCAACTCATTTTGCTGTTCAAGCAATTCATCGCTGATCATGATGAATTGATCAAGGTATTGGTCTCGAATTTCCAGATCAACGTCGGGAGCAATTCCAAGAGAAACTTTGAACCGGTCCAAAGAGTTCTGGTAATTGACTTTGGTGTTCATCAAAGACTGTTGTGCAGAGTACAGGCTGATTTGAGCCTGTTGGACCTGCAACGATGTAATCTGATTGGCCAGATAGTATTGCTGAAGTCGCTCGACCGAGTCCTGGTTTTGTTGAACGTTGAATTCAGCAAAACGAATCTGCTGCTGCGTTTGCAGCAAGCCAATGATACCGCCGGCATTCGTACTCGCAGACGACGGAGTCGAAAGGAAGCTGCCTCCCCGATTGGGGCCAGGGCCGGCCCCGCGTCCTGTTACAATCTCCAAGTAAAACCCTTGTCGAAATCGCTCCATCAATCGCACGTTGCCTAGCAAGGTTCGTTCGGCTTGAGTCAACGATTCCATGATTCGTTCGCGACCTGCGTTTCGCAACAAAGGCTGCGTGATCGAAAAATTGATCAGGCTTGAAGCGGTTTGCGTATTGGGGCCGGCGAAATTCCAAATGACGGAATTCGCTAGGCCGACCACAAAATTGGCACCCGTGATACCTAGTTTTTGGTAGTTGATTCCACCGCCCGTTGGACCAAGCGATCCACCCCAATTCGATCTTGAAACACCACCGCCACGAAAACGTCCCTGTGTTTCAAAGAATGAATTGAATCCAGCGAACAGTTGCGAGTCGAATCCGAATCGTTCGAGGGAAACATCAAGAGCTGAGAGATAAAGTTCTTCACGCTGTTGTTGTAAATCTGGAGAGTGAAGCAGTGACAAATCGATAGCGGAATCGATGTTGACAATGACTTTGCCGTTTTCATCGACTGGCAAATACATTTTCCACTCTGGGTTTTCGACGTAGCAGGTATCTCCGTTTGCATGCCAATGTGGGTATCCCTTGCGCCCATCGACCTGATTCATGAATTGGTTGGCCGAGGGGTCATCTGGCGGCATGGGCGGGTGATCCTTGGAAAATGGATCAAACATCCGGCTTTGGGGCGCAATTTCAATTTCACCCGTTGGAGTTTGCCAGCGGGGATCTGCTGCCTTTTCCGAGACCAGTTTTTGCGCGGCGTCATCGGCCATACGACGGTAATACCCGCGATGGCAGCCCAACGGAGCCAAGGCTATTGTCAAGCCAAGCAGACTCGCAGCGAGCGAGCGGTGTTTTATTCGTCGGAGCACTGGGTTTCTCCTGAAATTGCTACGTTGGAGTGGAAATCCAACGTTGAAAATGCTGTTCACCAATCCCTCGCCGCTGTTCGTTGCGAGGGCGTAATACGGAAACAGAGCGCGAACTGCGTCTCATCTTCAGGCATCGCTTGGCCGAGTTCGGTCAAAACGAACGGGAAAACCTGTCCTTGTGGCGCAGTTTTGCGGACATTGTTGGTTTTCGGGGTTTAACCGATCGTTACTTAAGCAATATTTCGAAAGAGGTGATTCGTTTGCATCACCAATACCCCAATAGCCGATGATTTCACGAGTGACGAACAAAAACTTGACGCGAGAAATTGCCCAATTTATCATTGAGAGCCTCCCAATTTTTCAAAAATTCGTGGGTGTTCTCTGGGCCAGCTGTTCAACACAACGTTTTCAACGAGCCAAAAATAAATGATTGGATTCCTCGTCATCGGACTGCTATTCATTGCTGTATTGGTTTTGGGCATCATGTCCTGGAATCGATGGCACTGGTCTAACACGATCTTTTTGATCCTGACCTTTATTTCAGCCGTCCTCTCGATTTCAGCTTCCTCGAAAGTGTTGAAAGAGCGCACCAGAGCAATGCAGGATTTCGACTCGTCGGAAACGCGATTGGAAAAAGTCGAGGCGGATTTGGACGCCGCCATTTACGGACCTGCAGGTTCCACCAGTTACGGTCCTGAGTCATTGCGGGGAATTGATGAAGCCCGTCGCCTTCAAATGATTCGCCAAGGTCGAATTTGGCGAAGCGGTTCTGCTACCGTTCAGCCAGACGGATCTGTTGTTTATGTCTTTGCTGGTAGCCAAGGTGGCGGTGCCGAAGTTGCAGATTCAGAATTGAAAGACTTGGAGCTCTTTGCATTTGAGGATTATTTTGCCGACAACACGGCGTACCCATCGACGTTCATCGGAACGTTTCGCGTGAAAGGCGTCAATCAAAACCAATTGATTTTAGATCCAACGTTTGTTGTTCCTTCTCAATTGGTTGCAGAGGGTACGAGCTGGACGCTTTACGAGCAGACTCCCGGAGATGGAAACGACGTTTTCCTCGAAGCTAATGACATCGAGCGTGATGGACTGACAATTGAACAATACCGTGAGTTGTTGATGTCCAGCCAGATTTTTAGCCCGGAATCGGTCGGGATGAGCGCCGATTCTGCGGAGTACGAAGCGTTTATTGATCAGTTTGCATTCGATGGATTCCCAATTGGTCAAATCGAACAATACGTTTTAGACAATCAGGACACACGTTTTAACAAGCGATTTCAGGCTGGTGATATGGAGGAGTTTATTCTCTACAAATTTAACGAAGCTTCGAAGTTCAAATATACGGTCGATGGTTCTGGAAACTTGTCAGTCGACGGACCGTTTACACTCAATGGTCAGGCAAACGACAAATCACTTCATTTAGGCGAAGCAATCGGTTTTACAAAGGACCAAGAGGTTTGGGTCAGCAAAGAAACGGCGCTTGGTTACCCAGTTCAAGATCAGGAGCCAGTGCCCCCATTCACGACCATAGAAAACGTGACCGAAGTTGATCGGATGTATCGACGCAAAGTCATCGATTTTCCGGCGCTCTTCAAAGATCACCGCAAGAACACGGAACAAATGGCTGAACGAACCGAGGAGCTCCTCGAAAATATCAGCCGAATGGAAGTCACTTTGGCCAAGGCTAATTTGCAAGAGCAGAATCGAATCGAAATGCGATCTCGGTTGCGGGCAGATGAAGGCAACCTGAAGAACGATGTCGAGGTGATCACCACGTTGCTGCAACAACGCCAGGACGACGTCGCTGACTTGACCGCAAGGATTGAGAAACTGGAGGCGCAGATCGAGATGTTGCGCAACCGTCGAGTCGGCGCAGAATAGTAAGGTTTTCGGTCGATACTCAATCGATTGTTTTCACTACTTTTGCACCATTCCTTTTGGAGTCAGTGTTGCAGCATCGCCGAGTTCTTGCCACAACTCGGTCACCGAATGGCTAGATGAAGTTAAACTCCTCGGCACCTCTTGCGGGAAAGCTGTCCTGCTGATCCACATTGGGGCCCTTCCACAATTTTGTTATTCTTGCTACTTGCGACCCGGCACACGTTTTGAAGGTGTCATCGGTCGATGAAATGCTTTGCATCATGAACAATCAGGCTGGCAAGCTATCAAATAGGTAGAAACCATGGGAATTGAGGATCGAGGCTATTACCGCGAGCAGGATCAACAGTCGTTGTTTCGCGGAATGTCGGTTTACTCCATGGTGACGATGATCATCATCGCCAATGTCGTTTTCTATTTCATTGAGCACATTTCACGAGATGTATTTGAAGCATTGTCGCTCAAGGTTGAACTGCTGTCGAAACCGTGGCAATTCCCGACATTACTGACATATGGATTTGTCCATGCGCCTCTCAAAACGGATATTGGCATCAGTCACATCTTGTTCAACATGTTGACATTGTTCTTCTTGGGGCGTTCAGTCGAAGACCACGTTGGAAAAAAAGAATTCTTGATTTTTTACCTGGTCGCAATTGTTTTTTCGGGTCTGGTTTGGGTAATCGACCAAGGACTGATTTTGGGGCATGACGTTGGATTGGTGAGTGGGGCAAGTGGTGCGGTTACGGCAGTTGTGATGCTGTTTGTCTTTCTGTTTCCCAAACAAACCATCTTGATTTTCGGCGTCATTCCGATGCCAGCATGGTTGCTAGGTGTGTTGCTCGTTTTGGGTGACATGCGGCATGCTTTTTCGCCAAACTCACCGGTTGCTGTTGACGCGCATCTGGCTGGTGCGGCATTTGCTGCTGTCTACCACTGGAGCGGTATGCGATTCGCCGGAATTGGGAATGGATTGGCATGGAATTGGAAGCGTCGACGTAGTGGGCTCAAAGTTCATCGCCCCAAAATTGACGCCAAATGGGAACGATTGCAACAAGAAGGCGATCGAATTCTGAGTAAAATATCTGAGCAGGGAGAAGAGAGCCTGACGAGCAAGGAGCGTAAGACCTTGGCCGCGTACAGCGAACAGCTTCGAAAAAGAAGAGAATAGTCAAGTTCGCAGCTTATCGTCAGGCAGCTCCAGATTCAAATCGAATTTCAGTTCTGGAATCGAATTTTGAAATAGTGTCTAGACGGAACGTGCCAAAATTCCTGATAGAATCGAGAAGTGCTTTGTCATGGCGTATTTGCTTGCGTCGTTTTTCTTATTGCGACATATGTCACTTGACTTGAGTTTCGTTTGGCTGGATGAAGTCAGTCCGGTGCATTCAATTGGATGGAGATTTCAAGCGTGCAATTAATCGAAAGAACGCTTGGCCGAATTCGGCTAGCGATAATCTTGGTCGTCATACTGTTTGCAAACGGCGTCATGTTCGACCCGAATGCAGGCCACGCATTTCAAGAAACGAAAACGGAATCGAATGTCGAAAATCTTCTGAAAAACGGCGGGTTTGAAAATTCCGACCCTTCAGCGAATTCAGCAAACGGGTGGAGCCACAACAATTGGAGCGGCGTCAGCGATTTTCGAATCGTTGGCGGTGAAGGTCGCAACGGCAGCATCGCGGCGAAGATTGTTTCCCAGGCACCAGCGGATGCGAGCTGGAGCATGCGGGTTAAAGTCAAACCGAATACCGACTATCAATTCTCTGCTTGGATCAAAACAGAGTCCGTTGAGACAGCCAATGCACTGGGGGTGTTGTTGAATGTCCATGAATTGCAAATGGAAGGTAAATCTGAAGCGTTGAAAGGCACCAACGATTGGACGCAAATCGTAACGGAATTCAATTCGTCAAATCATGAAACATTGCTTTTGAATTGCTTGTTTGGTGGATGGGGCCAAGCGACAGGCCAGGCTTGGTTTGATGACGTTTCGCTGACCGAAATGTCGTCGCCATCTGAAATGTTGACGGAAGAAGAAGCTGCCGAATTTTATATTTCCAAGGTTCAGCCGATTCTCGAAGACAATTGTTTGTATTGCCACGGCGAGGATCCGGAGGACCTTGGCGGAAATCTTGCGTTGACCTCGGTCAAGAATCTTCTGAGTGGCGGCGAGAGCGGCCCAGCTGTGAATCTTGAGAATCATCAAGCCAGTCTGATGATCAAAGCGATCAACTATGATTTGCTCGAAATGCCGCCAGACGAAAAGTTGTCGGCAGAGGACATTGCCGTTTTGACTCGTTGGGTAAAGCTGGGTTTGCCTTGGCCCGAGGATGAGCAGACCGAAATCACTACGGAAAGCTCAGCAGAATTGGTGACGGAAGAGGCCAAGCAGTGGTGGTCCTTTCAGCCTCCCGTGAAAAGCGAACTGCCGAAGGTCGAAAACGCTGATTGGTGTCAAAACGAAATTGACTATTTCGTACTTGCGAGGCTCGAAGCTGCAGGGATGGAGCCTGCAGAGAAGGCGAATCGTCGTAGCCTCATTCGCCGGGCCTATTACGATTTGATCGGGTTGCCGCCGACATTTGAACAGGTGCAAGCATTCGTTAATGATCAAGATGAAAATGCCTTTGAAAAGGTCGTCGATGAACTGTTGGCATCTCCGCACTACGGCGAGAAATGGGCGAGGCATTGGCTGGATCTAGTGCGCTACGCTGAGTCCAACAGTTTTGAACGTGATGGCACTAAACCCTATGTTTGGCGATATCGCGACTACATCATTCAGTCACTAAATGACGACAAACCCTACGATCAATTCTTGATTGAGCAATTGGCTGGCGATGAGCTCAGTAATCCCACCCCTGAGTCGTTGATCGCTACAGGATATTACCGACTGGGACAGTGGGACGATGAGCCAGCAGATCCCGAACAAGCTCGCTTTGACGATCTCGATGACATTTTGGCGACGACGAGCCAAACGATGCTGGGGTTGACCGTCAATTGCGCCCGCTGCCATGAACATAAAATTGATCCAATTCCGCAGGAAGATTACTACCGAATGCTGGCGTTCTTCAGCAATATTCGTCGATATGGCGTTCGCAGTTGGGAGTCTGTTGCTGACGCGTCGTTGCGAACGATCGATGTCCCGGAGTTTGCCAATGCGAATTTGGAAATCAAACAGCAAATCGAGAGCGTTGAGAAGCAGATCGGTGAGATTGAAACCAAGGCCAAAGCGGATTTTATTCCCGTTGAGCACGAGGAGTTTGTTGATCCTGCCAAACGCCGAGGCCTGGTTGAAAAACGTATTGGCAAAGTAATCACGCAAGAAGAGTTTGACTCATATCTCGAGTTAGGCAAACAGCGCAGAAAACTTGGCAAACAGTTAGCCGATCAACAGCTCAATATTCTGTGCGTCAAAGAGCATGGCAGTGAGCCGATGAAAACGCATGTGATGATTCGCGGAAATGCCCATGTCGAAGGTGCCGAGGTTGAGCCGGGATTTATCAGCGTACTTTCGCCACCAGAACCGGAGTACGTTGCCGCGAATGGCGAATCAACGAGTTCCGGTCGCCGATTGGCATTCGCCAAATGGGTGGCGAGTGGAGAGAATCCAATGACCGCGCGGGTTATGGCCAATCGAATCTGGCAATTTCATTTCGGGAGAGGGATTGTACGGACGACTTCCGATTTTGGGTTTCAGGGGCTTCCTCCGACTCATCCGGAATTGTTGGATTGGCTCGCGAGTTCCTTTGTAGACGGCGGGTGGAAGCTCAAATCGTTGCACCGGAAGATCATGCTGTCGAGCAGTTATCAAATGTCCAGCGAGTTCAATGCTGATCATTACGCAGCGGATCCACAAAACGATCTGCTTTGGCGGTTTGACATGCGCCGCTTGATGGGCGAGGAAATTCGCGATGCAGTGTTGTTTACGAACGGAAGCCTGAATCTCTCGATGTACGGCAAAAGCGTATACCCGGAACTGCCCGCTGAGGTTTTGGCAGGACAGTCAATGCCTGGGAATGGTTGGGAGACCTCCCCGGCCGAACAGCAAAATCGACGAAGTGTCTACGTACACGTCAAACGTAGCGTGAAGGTGCCGATTCTTACGAACTTTGACGCGCCCGATGGCGACTTCACCTGTCCGGTGCGATTCGTGACGACTCAACCGACTCAGGCATTGAATATGATCAACAGTGAATTCATGCAGCAACAGGCGGCTGTGATGCTGGCGAGTATTGATGAACTCGAGGAGTTGGAATTGGAAACGATCGTCGACCGATTGTTCCAATGCGTCTGCCAGCGACATGCGACGGAAGAGGAAGTGAAGTTAGGGGTGAAGACCGTTAATGAGTGGATTCAAGTCGATCAGCTGGAACGTCGCCAGGCAATTCAGAACTTGTGTTTGTTAATGTTCAACCTGAATGAATTTGTGTACTTGGATTAGGCAGAAATCTGCCCCAGAACAAAAACGCTGAGCGATTCCAATTCGAAATAGGGCCAGTTCAATGAATCAAAAACGTACCAACAAATCAAACTTTTGCGGCAGGACCAGGAGAGAGTTTGTTTGGCAATTGGGAGCCGGATTTGGCGGTTGCCTTTGGCGGGGCTGATGGATCAAACGCTTTTGGTCAAGATCAGGATGATGCATCAGTGGTTTGGAAAAACCCGCTTGCCGCCAAGGAGCCGCATTTTCCCGCAAAGGCCAAGTCCGTGATTTTCTTGTTCATGTATGGCGGGCCCAGTCATATCGACACGTTTGATTACAAGCCCAGCATGTATGGAATGGATAACAAGACGATCGACGTCAAGACGTTTGGTCGTGGTGGCCACAAGAACCAAGGGCGAATCGTAGAACCTCGTTGGAAAATTTCAAACAATATGGTGAGTGCGGCAAGTGGATCTCGGATCTATTCCCGCATCTGGGCGAGTGTGTTGATGACATCGCCTTCATTCACAGCATGACTGCAGATTCTCCGATTCACGGTTCTGCAATGTTGCAAATGAATTCGGGCAAAAATTCTCAGCGGTTCACCATGTTTGGGCTCGTGGGCCAATTGGACTGGGTAGCGTGAATGAGAACCTGCCAGGTTTCGTCGTGATGTTGGACGACAAGGGTGGTCCCGATCAGTGGCATAAGAAATGGAGCAGTGGGTACATGCCGCGACGTACCAAGGGTGTGTTGTCCGCTCTCCAAGGTACCGCGATTCTTGACCTGAATCGTCACAAAACCATGACCGATTCGGCTCAGCGACGTTTGCTGGATTCGCTGCGAGCCTACAACGAAATGCACGAACGCGACCATGCGGGTAACACGGAGCTTGCAGCCAGGATTGCAAGCTACGAGCTTACAAAATGCAAAGCACAGCGCTGAGGCTGTTGATTTGAATGACGAGACCGAAGCCACTCGCAACATGTATGGTCTGGACGATGCGAAGACGGAGTATTTTGGACGACAATGCCTGATGGCACGGCGCCTGGTGGAGCGCGGGGTTCGTTTTGTACAAGTCTACTCAGGCGGCGCTCACTTGGATGACAACTGGGACGCACACGGAGACCTCGTTGCGAATCATGAATTGCATGCTGGCGAAACAGATAAGCCAATAGCAGCGCTGATTTCGGATTTGAAACAACGTGGCATGTTGGATGAAACGTTGATTGTTTGGGGCGGGGAATTCGGACGCCAACCAACCGCCGAATACGAAAAAGGTACGGGACGGGACCACAACGCCTATGGATTTACCATGTGGATGGCTGGAGGTGGGATTAAAGGGGGCGTGAGCTATGGCCAGACTGACGAGCTAGGCGCCGCTGCCGTTGAGAACAAACTGCATGTCAAACGCGTTCACGCAACGATCTTGAACCAATTGGGACTTGATCCCAATCGATTGTCGTATTTCTACGGAGGCTTGGACCAGAAACTGGTTGGTGTGGAAGAAGTATTGCCGATTCAGGATTTGATTGCCTGATGTTGCTTTTTTGCAACATGTGAGGTGGCCTTGAATCACGGATACAACAGCAAGAGTTGATTTTTGGCAACGGGAAATTTCGTACAGGGATGCTTCAGGCTTGATTTGATCGCGGCTGGTGTCGCCAAATTGAACGTGAATTTCGCGGGAAATGAATTTTTGGAGCCCCAAGAGCAGTCCCTTTTGAGAATACAGATCCGCGAATTGGCACCGTGATTGCATTCTGATGCTGAGCATTGAGACAAACCATCAGGCTCGGCAAAAAGGAACCACGGCTATGCTGACTAACCAAAAACTGATCTCGGAAAAATACATCGCTGACACATTGAAAAAAGAAGAGCAAGCTGCCCGCCGCGAAAAGTCACGCGAAGAAATGAAAAAAGTGACGACGTATTTGGTGGCGATGGGAATCATGATGGCAACAGTAGTTCTCTTCCTGACCTCTGAGACCTGGATGCCAATGCTCAAGGAACGATTTGCTGAGTGGGGTCTGAATCGTTTCAGTTTTCTACCTTGGTAGTAGGTGTTGATCGTACAGAATTGTGTGTGGGGCCCACTTGGGACATAGTTCCCAAGTGGGCTTTTTTTTCGACGGTCATTGAGCCATCCATTCTCGCTTCAACTAAGATAAATGGCTTGATCAGGCACTGTTTTGCGAACAGGCTTGAACGGATCTCTAAATTTTCGTGATCATGAAATTTATCCGGTAGGTATCAATGTTTCAACGAATGTTTGTTTGGTTGCTCGCGTTAGTGGTTTGTGTACCTGGTTTGGCAATGCCCCAAGACGCCCACGGCCCGACGTACGAAGTGGATCTTTCACAATCGATTACCCACTACGTCACTATCGAGATGACCGTTGCAGCGACGGGAGACGAAACACAGTTGATGATGGCAACGTGGACGCCGGGTTCGTATCTGATTCGTGAATATGCTCGGCACATTGATCAAATCAATGCGACCACAACGGGAGGTCGGAAACTGCCATTGATCAAGACCAGCAAGAATCGTTGGACAGTATCGAATGGCGAACACAGAGAGTTCAAGGTCCGTTACCGGCTGTTTTGCAAAGAAGCCTCTGTGCGTACGAATAATGTCGATTTCAATCATGCCGTGCTCAATGGTGCAGCTACTTATTTGACGGTTCCCGAGCAATTGGAGTTACCGCATGACGTTCATTTGAAGCTTCCTGAGCATTGGTCTCGATCCGAGAGCAGTATGGTTCGCGGACGCAAAGACGATCATCACTATTTGGCGAACAATTTTGATGAACTGGTTGATTCACCGATTGTCGCAGGAAACGTGATTACCTATCCGTTTGAGGTCGATGGCGTTCCACACTATCTGGTCAATGTCAATCAGGAAGGGAACTGGAACGCCGACGAAGCAACAGAAGCTCTAGCCAAAGTTGTCGCGGAACATCACAAGGTTTGGGGGGAAATTCCATACGATCGATACTATTTCCTGAATGTGTTCGGAAGTGGTGGTGGAGGATTGGAGCACAACAATTGCTGCCTGATGATGTCAGGGAGTTTTGATGTTCGAAATGACTCCCGTTTTCAACGATGGTTAAGCCTTGCGAGCCACGAATTCTTTCATACCTGGAATATCAGACGACTACGTCCAAAATCACTTGTGAAGTACGACTACGAAAATGAAGTGTACACGCCGTCACTTTGGATTGCTGAGGGAGTTACGAGCTATTACGAAGACCTGATGTTGGTTCCGCGGGCTTGATTGATCAAGACGATTTTCTGGACGGCTTGGGGCGAACAATTTCGGTCTTCAACAAACAGAAGGGCGGCTGGTCCAATCCCTTCGCGATTCTTCGCACGACGCTTGGATCAAATACTACCGTCCCGCTCCCAATTCATCAGATACACAAATCAGTTACTACACCAAAGGTGCGGTCGCTGCGTTCCTGCTGGATTGCGAAATTCAAGCCGCTTCCAATGGTGAAAACTCTCTCGATACCGTCCTCCGGAAGTTTTGGGGTGAATATTCAGGAGACCGAGGTTACCAGCCCGACGATTTCCGGGAGCTTTGCAATGCTGCCGCCGGCAAAGATCTGAGTGATTGGTTTCGCGTCGCGATTGATTCCAGTGACGAATTGAACTACCAAACGGCTGCCGATTGGTTTGGTTTGGATATTGGGGAATTCAAAGCAGGTCAGCCGCCGGAGGAGAAATCTGGCGATGACGAAAATGATTCCAGTCGAGCTAGTCGGCGAGGACGACGCTGGATCGGAATTGGTGAGTTTGATTCGCCAGCCACGCGTGCTGGCTTGGCTGACACGGATGAGGTGTTGGCCATTAACAACCAACGTGTAACGAATGTCGAAACGTCGTTGCAGGAGTTCAAAGTAGGCGACCCTATCAACGTTCTGATTGCCAGAAACGGTGAATTGCAGGAGATTCTGTTGGTTGTAGAAGCTCGCCCAGCCGCACGGACTTGGGGCCTGAAAGTCAGCAAAAAGGCTGACGATGAACAAACGCAACGCTTGGCCAATTGGTTGAATCAGAAAATCGATGCTGACGAAGACGAGTCCGAGGAACCCGAAGATGATTTGGAAAACGCCGAAGGCGATAAGACGGACGAGGCCGAGACGCAAGGCGAAACCGGGTCAGACGGTTAACTTTGTACAGGCAAATCGTTTGAGGCCAACAGCAATTGGGTTCGATGAGCCCAAAGGGATTTGAAATTCGGCGGCCCCGAGGACAAGGTGCCAAAAAACGTGCTGTCGAAACAACGTCCTCAGGTACCGCCTTGTTTCAAAATGGAAAAATAGCAGGATGGATAATCGAGCTGTTCTGTTCGTGTCCACGACCCTGCTTGAGGTCATGGGTGGTGTGGTAGCCATTACTGGCATGATTGCGGCATGCCGCAACGCCGTAGATCCTAACGCGCCTATTGGGTCACGTAAATACCATTAGTCGCATGCATTTCTTGAATGCGAGGTGGCCAGTTTGTCGCAGTCTTTGTGGTGGTGCGAGCGGCAGTATTGAGCAACTCAATCGCGTAAAACCATCGATTTGAAGGCTTTCCAAAAACGGTGCATTTCATCTTTTAGAAATAGACCTAGTTCGGGGATACTTAACCGGTCGCCCCTTCCTTCATATATTTCAATGCAAATTGTAGTGCTTTCGAAACCCAATCACTTCTAAACGTTCTCAACTTGTGGAAATGTCATGGCGCGAATTGTTGTAGTCGACGACGAGCAAGGAACTTGCAAGTACGTTGCCAAGCAACTTGAAAAGGATGGTCATGAGGTTCGCTATAGCTTGCGCGGTGATGAGGCGGTGGATTTGGGGCATCTGTTTCGACCGCACCTGATCATCGCAGATTGGTATCTCAAAGATGACTACGATGGTCTTGAGGTTGTCGAAGCGTGCCGACACGTCAACAAAAACCTCAAAGTAATTGTGATTACCGCATATCCGTCGACTGAACTGGAAGACCGTTTGCAGCAAATGGAAGTCGATGCATTAATCGTCAAACCATTTTCATTGGATGAGATCTCCGACGCTGTCCACGAAGCCATTGGCGAATGGTTTTCGCCTGACAGGTTTTCCGACAACTAAGAAAAAGCCGGCGCAAAAGTCAGATTCAGGTTTTCGTGCCAGGCCAAATCGAGTCTCGTTACATCAGATGGCTTCTTCGATTTCGGTAAACAGGGAATCAATCCAATCCGAACTCCAACCACTCGATACGTTCTCACCAGATTTAGCAGGCCCAGAATTGATGGAAAGCTGGCCGCTACTTTCATTCCAATCAGTGCGCAAGACCTTTCCGCCAAATGCCGCATTAAGATATGCCGGTAGCAGTCCCAACGATTTGAAATTGCTAGAAGGAAATACCAATCCAAAAAACAAATGAGCGTTATCGGCCTTCAGATTCAGTTGCAAATTCCATCGTTCACTTTCAATTTGCCAATTGGCGTCTTCATATGGCACTTGTCGCACTGCATTCGCCGTGGCAGCGATCGATTGAGCATACGCGTCTGTAGTAGAGAGCGACTGGTTGAGCCAGTTGCCTGAAAAAGTTATCGATTCGGATAATTCTCCAACCAATGTTTGTCCGTCGAGCATTTTGCCGCTGGAGCTGTCGCTGTTCGCGGCAAATTGATTGTACATTTCACCTAGCCTATGAATCAGACTCATGGTCGAGTCGCGTGAAGCGGACCATGGGTCGTGTTCGGGATTTTTGGGGGGAGCTGGAATCCGCAGCGCGTCGAGAACGTATTGTTGGATCGCTGTCGCCAGATTTGGCTGCGAAAAGAAGTGGCTACCAAGTGCGGTCGCAAGGTTTCGAACCTGGTCTCGTAGTGCTGTTCGACCTGTCGCACCTAATTTTGCTGCCAATAGTTCGTTTCGTTCCCGTTGCAACAGCGAGTACTCAAGGGCTCGCATCAAGGTGCCTGTCAATTCCTTCGAATCCCACGGTTTGGTAAGGTATCGAAACGCACCGCCTGTATTTACGGAGTCAACTGCCGCGTCCAGATCGGAATAGGCTGTTACCAGGATCCGAGTCGCCATGGGGAAATTTGTTTTGGCAAATTGAAGCAGTTCGGTGCCTTGAGCTCCGGGCATGCGTTGATCCGAAAGCAATACGCCAACATCATTGCCATGCTGTTTCAGGAAATCGATCGCAACATCGACGTTTTCGGCCGTTTCGACGCGAAACTCGTTGCCAAATCCCCGTTGAAAATACTTAAGGCTTTGAGCTTCGTCATCGACATAGAGAACGATCAGTTTCTTGTAGTCGTAGCCGGAATTCATGGTTGTGAATCTTTCCTGTTTGCTGGCAAATCAAATCGAAAGACCGTGCCGTTTTCCGGCCTGCTTTCGACCTCGATGGTGCCGCCATGGTTTTTGATGATTGTATGGCAGATGCTTAGACCTAATCCCATCCCTTCTCCAACTCGTCGAGTCGTGAAGAACGGATCAAAGATTTTTTCTCGTATCGACTCGTCGACACCGCGGCCGTTATCCTCCACGCTCACGAAAACGCGGTCGTGTTGTTCCCAAGCGCGAACCGCAATCAACGGCTCTCGTTTACCTATGACTTCTCGCGTAGCCATCGCTGCATTAACGAGCATGTTGATTAGAACATGGGTGATGTGGGTAGAGGAACCGATGGCAAATGGGTTCCCCGAAATTTGGCTTTCTATCTTGCAATCACGGGATTCGTGAGCTGAAAAACGCAATGCTGAATCAATGGCTGATGCGATTGAGAAAGGGGCTATTTGATCAGCTTTCTCTGGATAGGCAAAGGCACGCAGGTCGGAGACGATATTGCCGATACGCTTCATCCCGCTTTCGATGTCGTCCAATGTTTCTGTTGTTTCGTCATCTGTCGGTTGAAGTGATCCACGGAGTGCATCGATAGCCATCAACGTAAAATTTAACGGGTTGTTGATTTCATGAAGGAGCCCTGCTGACAGACTGCCAATCGCATTGATTTTCTCACTTTGAACCAGCTTGGCCTCAGTCGCTTTCAATTGTTCGTAGGCGTTGGCGATTTCCTTGTTCTTGATAGCCAGAGAACGTTGCAGGTCCAAATTGTTTGCCAGATTATTGACGCGCGACCGCAATTCAGTGGTACTGAACGGTTTGGTCAGAAAATCATCGACACCCGAGTCGAGCGCCTCGATTTTGGAGGTTTCGTCGATTCTGGCTGTAAGCATCAGGATTTTGGTGTCAAGTTGCAGGTGGCGAATCTGTTTGGCGACGTCAAGGCCGCTGATGTGAGGCATCATTTGGTCGAGTACGATGACTTTGGGGGCAAGCGTTTGCGTGGCAGCTACAACTTCTTGGCCATCGGCAAATGGTTTCACCGAAAAATCCATTTTCAAGCACTCAAGCAAAAAGTGCCTCATATCGTATTCATCATCGACGACAAATACATCAACATGAACCAATTTGTTTTCGTCTATTGGCGAAGTCACTTCTTCAGCACTGAGCGCAATCAATGAACGGGTTGCATTTGCATTCATCGATTCAATTGCACTAATCTGTCCTAACTGGTTGTGCTCAGGAATGTCGCTCGCGCGAATGGGGGCGGAGGCCAAAGGTAACGTTGCTGTGAAACAGGAGCCGACTCCCAAAGTGCTTTGTACGGTCAAGTTACCCCCATGTTCGCGAATCAAACCGCGCGCCAGTGCTAAACCGAGTCCTAGCCCTTGTTGCGACTTGGTTGCCGAGGAATCAACTTGCTCAAATCGCTCAAATACCCGCTCTTGGTCGGCTTGCGAAATACCTCTGCCAGAGTCAGAGACATCAACTCTCGCCATTCCAGCGACCAATCCCCATGTCAAATTAATCTCACCGCCAACATCCGTAAATTTGACGGCATTGGACAACAGGTTCAGAAAGACCTTCTCCAAACGAGTTGGGTCGCCTGAAACAATAATTGGTTCGTCCGGCGGGCTGATCGTCAACGTTTGCCCATTTCGCTTGGCAAGCTCGGCGACGCTGCTTCCCAGGCCGGAAAGAAAGGTATTGAGATCGATTGGTTTTAGATCAACCGATGCTTTGCCTTCTTCAAGTCGAATGATGTCGAGCAAATCATTGATCAATCGCAAAAGTCGAAGCGAGTTTTGACGGATCAGCTCAAGGCTGCGTTTGACTTCTGTTTCACTTGGCTGCCGCTCTGCAAAAGGTTTTCAACAGGTGAAAGGATCAAAGTCAATGGCGTTCTCAATTCGTGACTGACATTTGCAAAAAACTGCGACTTCAGTTTGTCGAGTTGAGATAGTTGTTCATTTCGCAGAGAGAGTTCATAACGTAATTTGAAATCCGTCAGACGCCGCTTTTCAAAGAAAAAGGTTGTCGTAACACAAATGATTCCGGTTAGGACAATGAAATACAGGTTGTTGTAAAATTCGCCGACAGGTGACAGCCCATTGGGGTGCGCAATGCAGGAAACGAGATACGACGCAACCAAGATCAGCGAAAACAGGATGGAGTCAATGAATCGATAGGGTAGCAATTGACATGCGGCAATAAATGCAAGGTTGAGACCCGCATAATAGGTCGATCCAGCCCCGTCTGTTCGCCAGATCATCCAGCAAATCATCCACATGGGGCAAAGAATCCAGAGAATACTAAACGGCCTTGCAAGTTTCTGGCCGGGAGCCCAAAGCAACGCAAGATAAATTGGCAAGACTGCGAGATTGCACAAGAGTCGGCCAATAAAAACTCCCATAAATGCTCGGGGTAAACGAAGTAGTCAAGCGAAATTCCAGCAGGAACTAAAGTCATCGACAGCCAGCAACCGATTCGAGTGTGTCGAATCAACAGCTCTCGTTCAGAGGCTTGGAAGGCATCGGACAAAGTTGATTGATCAAGTTGCAACATCTCGCATGCTCACCCTGCAAATGCTATTCGTTTTCTTTGGTCGGTTTTCTGATCGAAAGAAAAACGTTTGCACCCGTACTGTCCTGGTATAGATTCTCATATCCCAGATCTGGAGCTAGGTTTTTCATGCCTTCATTGTTGCGCAATACCAGATTCCATTCCTGCAGGTATTCCATGAATCCCTTAATCGGTTGACTTTCGTGTACGTTGGTTACGAACACGAGTCCGCCAGGAGAAAGCCAATGGTAAAACAGTCGCACCAGACGACCGCAGATTTTGTCGTTCAAATAATCGAATAGGCCAGCACAATAGACGAGATCATATTTTCCAGTGGGCTGATTTTTTTCCTTCGCCGCTTGCTTTAGTAATTCGTGAACCGAACGCTGGACGAATTCAATCTCAGTCTTTCGACCGTGTTGAGCCGCAACCTCACGAATCCGGCGCTCGGCAAACTCAAGCGTAGGCTTGTTGAAATCAACCAGTTCGAACTCGGTTTGGTCCGATAGCCAACTGTTTGCCAGAAACCGTTGGATCTCAATCGCCGGTCCACAGCCAATATTCAGCACACGGAGGGGGCGCCGAAGGGCGGACATTCGACGCGATTCCCTTTCGAGTAACTGTGTCAATTCAACAATTCGATTTCGATGTGCAATCGCTGTGTTGCTCCGCAGCGTGATTGTATTGACGACTTTCGCGTACGACGTATTGCCCTCGTACGGATCGCGAAGAATCATGTCGACCATCATGTAGTCTCCCGCGTAACCCAGTGGTTTCGTGAACGACCTGTGCATGAACGGCGAACAAAGCATCAGAGGATGAAGCTCTCGGCGCGCAAACGCTTTGTGAAGCCAAACATCGTCTGGTTCAATCTTTTCGGATTCTTCCTCAAACTGGGCAAACAATTCAACCAATTTGTTTCCGACGGAGTGGTCGACATCGGCAACAAAGTCATTCAGCAAATCGGCCGATGCGTTTGCATTTCGAATTCCGAGAAGCGTTTCGCTGTGGTCCATCCAGCGATTGAGTTCCTCCAGAAAATCTTTCGCATTAGTCACACAAACCTGAAAGTCGGGGCGTAAACGATTGTGTGCCGTTTCCCAATCGCCAACGAATTTTGCAACTTCTGCGCGTAATTCCGGACCTGGAACAATGTCATTGACATCGCTCCATGGGTCAACAAGCGACGCGGAAACGTTGACCATAATGCCAGTGTTCACCAGGTTGGTGACGACTGCCCGGCCCATATATACGTCACGATCTCCTCTCCGGATCCTGAGTTCGTTGAGGACTTCGCTCAGTTGAACAATCGAGTAAGGATTGTAAACTTCGGCAACGACCGAGTTTCGATCGAGCCTTACTACGGTTCCTTGAACGCGCTCGCCTTGGCTGTTTTTGAACGAGATGATATTGTCAGAAAGGGGAGTCGACTCTTGCACTCAAAATTCCTCATCAAGTCACTTAATTCCCTCGCCATGTGCGACACGTACCTGACAATCGATTTCTTGGCACGATGATCGTTGCACGTGGCACAAGTCGAATCGCCGATGGCATGGACTAAGCGGCGCGATTGTCGTTTGATACGTGCTTTCGAGAGAAGAGCACCTATCATGTTCATTCGATAATTTTTGACAAGATGTCAAAGAAAAATTTGGGGCGCTCCATGTTCTGTCGTTGCTGTTCAAATGAAGCTAGTTGAATCATCTCTGGAAAGGAGTCGACTCCCAGTTTGGTCATGATGTTAGCGCGTTCCAATTCAATGGTCCGAAGTCCCAATTCTAGATTGGAAGCCACCTCGCGATTGGTCTTTCCCGCAACCAGCAAGCGAACGATTCTTCGCTGGCGGTCGTCCAGTAGTGCAAACCGCTCTGACGTCGCGGCGTAGCGCTTTCGGAATTTGGAATGAATGAACTCAAACGTTGCCGCAGCGCGAATCTGCCGAGTTGCGGTTGAGAATTCCAAGGGCAGTTCAAGGACAGAGCAAGCACCGTTACGAATGGCATACATCGTTCCTTCAACGTCGCCATTGTTGACAATTCCAATTAGCGTTGGCCGTTCACTGAAATCGAGCTTGCCCAAATCAAGATCGAGAGGCACTGCTTCAGGGGGACGTAATGCCGCTTTGCCAATTTGCAAGAAGACACACGTTGGATTGGAGCTATCCAACGTTGCATATACTTCGCTGAGCGTTGAGAATTGAAATGTCGCGCCAACGGTTTCGGCGGCCAAACGAAGTGTTCGCTTGACGGCACGGTCGTCCGAGACACAGAAAAATCGAATTCGGTTAATAGGCGTTGGCGACATAACCCAGCTAGTATACCACCTGCCGTTAACGGAAACAATTTTGATTCGACCATCCAAGAAAAGTCTTAAAAAAGCAATGTAATCGGCAAGAAATACAACGCGAATTGAACTGCAAACAGCAACTCGGATGTCGAATCCGTGTTTTTACACGTCGTCACGTTCGTCATCGACTGATTCGGATGCGGTTTCATCTTCCAGTGCTTCGCGAAAGTCTTTTATGGCCTCTGCTAATAGCTCCGCGTTTTCAGCGAGCGTTGCACGTTGAGTACTGGTCAAAATGGCGTTTTCGACCAGTGAGTTGAATTTGGCCTCTTGATTGCCTTCCTTGTTTGTTTCGAAGTGCATCAAGTCAACGGAGAGATAGGCGTCTTCCATTTCATGTCCAGGAATGCTGTTGACACGATAAACAGCGAATTCTGCAGCTTCGTCAGATTTGGGAATCGGAATTCGCAACAGTCCGTCGACGGAGTCAATGGCCTTGATCTCATCAACCATCGATTCATGCGTGATCGGCAGCGTCATAACAACTTGCGTTTCAGAAGCCCATTGCCCCAGCTTTTCACTAAATGGCTTGAAGGCAGCTTTGTACGGACCGCCGCATGCCAGGTAGCAAACAATTCCCGCTTCGGCCAACCAAACGAAGTAAACAAAAATACCAGAGACGGGCGCGCCGTTGCGCCCCATTTTGCCGATGGCCCAACCTGTATCGATTCGATCCTGGATGTGTCTCGCAAACGTGTATTGGTCGACGATTTCGTCAATCGCGATGTCGTTGATTTGGTCACGGGGTACGCCTTGTTCAACCAGGAATGCGGGAAGCATTTCCCGAAACTGTCCACGAGCGTGCTGGAATTGAAAGAAGAACTTGCCAACCAATCCGGCAATTGCGATCGTAAAGGCGAAGACAAGTGCCAGAAACGGGTTTCGAACTTTGCCGCTATCGACAATGAAGTTTGCAATGGCGGCACAGACAAGGCCAAACCCAGCGGTTAACAGAACATTAATATAGATCCACGTAATCCAATTCAGGCCAATTTGGTAGACAAACGCCAGTCCAAAAACGACGGCGGCGCCAATCAACCATAGCGCAAAGGCCAAGGGTGAAACTCTTCCGGAAGGTTTGTATGTCGCGAACAAGTTAACAACTCCTGTTGAGGGGGGAAGTGCGTTCGGCATTATACTGGTATTCTGGAGGAAAGTTGCAGCGAGGCATTTGGCCGGCTCCAGCAGATTACAAGATGAGGTTGGTTATTGACGCCTGGTGTCAAGTCATTTGCGAGCGTTACACGTGACCTGCGTCCAGACAGTCGACTACGAATCAAAGCCAATTGCGTTCCAATTGCGTAAGAAAAATCTACGTCGATCACGAAAACGATTGAGCGACGAGACAAACAGCATTTTTGAGCAAAATGTTACAGATCGAAAAATTGAAAAAGAGCTTCCAGCAGCCAGATGGTGGACAAGTGCCAATTCTGGATGTGGAGAATTTTCGAATTGACTCTGGGGAACAGGTCGTTTTGATCGGACCGAGTGGGTGCGGGAAGACGACTTTGTTGCATATCATCGCCGGGATCGTCCGGACCGATTCCGGTTCTGTGAAGCTCGACGGGGTCGAAATTACCAAGTTTTCGGAAGCCGCCAGAGACCGCATTCGAGCGCACAAATTGGGGTATGTATTTCAGACGTTTAATCTCTTGCCGGCGTTTACGGCGTTGGAAAACGTCATGCTTGGGATGACATTTGCGTCGGGCAAACATTCGGTTTCGCGAGCCAAAGAACTGTTGGCAAGTGTTGGGCTTTCTCATCGGTTGGGCAACCGCCCCAATACCATGTCTGTCGGGGAGCAGCAGCGAGTTGCTGTGGCCAGAGCAATGGCGAATCAGCCCAAGTTGCTGCTGGCAGATGAGCCGACAGCCAATGTCGACCCGGGCAATCAACAACAAATTGTGGATTTGATTCGCGAGCGTTGCCGTGATGAAGGAATTGCGATGCTGATGGTGACGCACTCC
The DNA here is from genome assembly GCA_041399045.1 of Pirellulaceae bacterium. GTDB lineage: Bacteria > Planctomycetota > Planctomycetia > Pirellulales > Pirellulaceae > BJ22. Next base: position 200,657 of record JAWKTO010000011.1, read on the forward strand.
ATGGATGTTGCGAAACAGTTTGATCGAGTTGAACGTTTGGAGGAAATCAACTTGGTCGTTGCCAACGCAAAAGGAGGACGCGGATGAGCATTTTTCGAATTGCGTTTAGAGGTTTGCAATTTCGGGCAGTTGGCTCAATGTTGACGATCATTTCGATGGCGTTGGGCGTGATGCTCGTAGTGGGGGTCCTCACGATTTACGGATTGGTCAGCGAATCCTTCCGTAGCAATAGTAGCTTTGGATTCAACATGTTGGCTGGAGCGCGAGGTGGTGGGGTTCAGTTGACGATGAGTAGTGTTGTCTATTTGAGCAGCCCGGTCGAAAACATTCCTTACGAATACTACCTCGCCTTTTCAGAGAAAGAGGTTCGTCAGGAGCAGCTAAAAAACTCGATTGCATTCCGAGCACTTGCACTCGATCAGATTTCGACGCAAGCTGCGCTGACAGCCACGCCTTCGATCCTTGGTCAGGGGTGGTCGGAAATGTCCCAAGAGCTCGTGAATGATGTATGGACGCGGCGTCAGCTGAAAATGATGAAGATCCAGGACAAAGGAGTCTATTCCAGTCAGGTCGAGTTCGCAGTTCCAATTTTATTGGGTGATTTTTACAAGGTGCCGGACCGCGATGTTTCATTTCGTGTCTGTGCGACGAATTCAGACTTCTTTGACAAGCTGGTGCTGGATTTCGATACGGAAGAGAAATTTCGTTTTCGCGAGGGCCGTTCCTTTTCCAACGACGATCCTGAATGCGGATTGTATGGAGCTGTCATTGGATCGGTCGTTGCAAGGCGTTCCAATCTGGTGATTGGCAGTGAATTTCAAGTGACTCATGGTGTGCCAGGTGATGAAAATTCCCATTTGCATGACCAACTGTTCAAAGTGGTAGGGATTCTGGAGCCAACCGGTACGCCAAATGATCGTGTAGTGTTCATCAACATGGAAGGGTTTTACTTAATCAACGATCACGTGAAGCCAATTGTTGACGATTCGCTAGTCAAATTTTCGGATGGCGATGAGCCTGAAGATTCGGTGGATCCATTTGCTGACCAGGCAGACGATATCTTTGCCGATGGATTCGAAGATCGCGACTCCGCAGAAACGGACTCCAAGACGCCAGTTGGAAACGACATTGATTCAGGAGCTCACGCGTCCGAGCGGTTCCACAAATTGCCGATCGAACAACGTGAAATTACTTCGTTATTGATTCGCACCAGTCAGCGCGGTGACGACTGGGGGAACATGCTTCTGGCAGATTCCCTCGGTGCAAACATTGAGCAGGGAGGGCTACTTGAAAAATCGCTGCGGTGGTCGGCGTTTCGCCCAAAGACCGCTCAAAAGTCGGTTCAGTGCGTCAATCCCGTTCAGCAAGTGACGTCATTGTTTGCGTATTTTATCGAGCCTGCGCGATGGGTGCTGTTGTCGTTGACGACGCTAATTTGTCTGGTTTCGAGTATCAGTATTCTCGTCGGGATTTATAACTCCATGAGTCAGCGGCGACATGAAATTGCTGTCATGCGGGCGCTCGGGGCAAGGCGGTCGCATGTGATGTCAATCATGATGAGTGAGGCGCTTTTGTTGTCGCTAGCGGGTGGGATTCTGGGGTGGTTTGCTGGGCACGGCCTTACGGCACTGCTGGGGCCAATCGTTGAGAATCAAACAGGTGTCCCTGTCCGATTCTGGGATCTAGCGCCTGCGGAACCCGTGTTTGCCTGGCTTTCTCCAGTACTTGGCAATTCCAATTTTTCGAACTTTTTG
>JAWKTO010000012.1:0-198805 GCA_041399045.1 Pirellulaceae bacterium
ACTCCGAGAGCTCTCTCGCTGAAATGGAGGCCGCTGGGGAACGAATCAAGGGTGGGATCTCGGAAATCCAGGAAATCGCGGAAATGACCAACCTATTGGCCTTGAACGCCACGATTGAAGCAGCCAGGGCAGGGGAGGCAGGTCGCGGTTTTGCAGTGGTCGCTGGCGAAGTCAAAGAACTCGCATCGCGCGCTTCCGAAGTCGCATCGAGAATTTCCGAAATTGCGGTCAGTAAGAACTCCCAAATTCAGAGAAGTGCTGACCAAAGTCGCGAGGTCGGACAGTTTCTGATCAAGGTAATCGAGGGTGTCAATGCGTTGCGCGACGACGCTTCACAGATTGCCCACGCCGCTGACCACCAACGAACTCTTGCTGGCAGTGTGAACGATTCGCTCGAGTCGGTAACGATTGGTGCACAAGAAGTTGCCGATTGCGGTAGAGCATTGATTGACAACTCAAGTCAACTTCGCGATGTCTCGAAACAGCTTCAGAGCTCCGTGCACAAGTTTCTTATGACCTAACGTCATGAGGTCAATAGTGTCTTGCCTCTGAAGGAACAGGAATTACCTGAGATGGGTTAACATAATCCAGATTCAGGAGGTATTCCATGTCTCGACAGCGCAGAAAGTTCACGGCTCAACAAAAGGCAGAGATCGTCCGACGGCATCTCAAAGACAAGACTCCCATCAGTTCTCTCGCCGAAGAGCTGAACATCCAGCCGACGCAAATTTATCAATGGGTCGCAATGGCTCTGGAGCAAATTGACAAAGTCTTTGCCAAAACAGATTCGACGCAACGTAGTTCCCTCAAAACCAGCGACTTCAAGGATCAAAAGATCAAGCGCCTCGAAGAAAAACTGGCTGACAAAAACGAGGTCATTGCCGAACTCATGGAGGAGAACGTCAAAGCAAAAAAAGCCAATGGGGGCCTCTGAAAGGAGTCTGGGTCCCTCACGATGTTCGTGACCAGATCGTCGATTACATGAACTACTGGACGGAGCGAACGGACGTTCCCTGCAAACACTTGCTGGGCTGGGCCGGGCTACAAACCAGCAAATTCCACTCATGGAGGCATCGCTACGGACACGCCAACACTCACAACGGAAAGATTCCACGCGACTGGTGGCTCGAGAACTGGGAAAAACAGGCCATCCTCGACTATCACGAACGCAATCCGCTGGAAGGCTATCGACGCCTGACGTTCATGATGCTCGACGAAGACATTGTCGCTGTCAGCCCCAGTACCACGTATCGGATCCTCAAAGCTGCCGGGCGTCTGGACCGAAAATCCATCAAGCCCAGCAAGAAAGGAAACGGCTATATACAGCCCCAAAAACAACACCAGGAATGGCACACCGATATCAGTTACCTGAATCTCGGCGGTTCGTTTTACTTCCTGATCTCTGTCCTCGATGGCTACAGTCGCTACATCGTTCATTGGGAAATTCGCGAATCGATGACCGAGCAAGACGTCGAAATCGTGCTGGCGCGTGCGATGGAAAAGCACCCCGGCGTGAAGCCGAGGATCATCAGTGACAATGGTCCGCAGTTCATCGCCAAAGACTTCAAGGAGTTCATTCGCGTTTACAACCTGACTCATGTGCGAACCAGCCCATACTACCCGCAGAGCAACGGCAAGCTCGAAAGGTGGCACGGCTCGATCAAGCAAGAGTGTATTCGAATGACCTGCCCGGCCAACAGGGAAGAGGCCCAGAAGCGGATCGCAAACTACGTGCATCATTACAATCACGTGCGATTACACAGCGCCATCGGTTACATTACTCCCGCTGACTGCCTGGCGGGATTGAGCCAGGCGATCACCGCAGAACGCGATCGCAAACTGGAAGAAGCTCGACATCGACGCCATATCAAACGTCAATCGGAGAAACAAGTTGCGTAGCAGAACTTGATCAGCTAAAACCACGATACTTGCACGGAGGATAGGGCTCTGCTGGGGAGCAACCCGAGCGCCGTCACAAGAGCCGAAGTTTGAGAACGGGCGGTTGCCTTCAACCACCCAACTTCAACCCTTCAAACTTTGGCCCTAATGCGAAAAACCCAGCGGCATACAACCAAAAACCGTTCCATTTCTTAACCGTTAACCCAAACCAAAATTCCATTTCCCGCTGAACCAAGACAAAATAAAAGATGGGTTCGAAACAATTTCAATAAAGCAAATAAACACTAAGCTTCCGGAAACAAAGGATATCTTACGGCTTGAAAGCGGCGGGATGTCGGACGTTGAAAAGTACGACTTTCTTCTCGATTGGTGGAAGAACCATTCAGGTTAACCAACAGGTCAATCGCATGAAGCGAACGGAATGAATTTTATGTTCGTAGATGGTTCGGATCAAATTTTTGGTCTTCAGGAAGAACCATCACGGAGAGGTAATCATGATGTCAGGCGCGGAGATAGCAGCAGTTGCTACCAAACAAAATGCCGATGAGATACGTACAGTCTTTGCGAGCGTAGAAGACCCTCGAAGTCGCAAGTCAACTCACAACGTTGACATGCTTTTCATCGCTCTTTGCGCTTACGTCTGCGGCTGTGATTCATGGACTGATGTCGAAGGCGTTTGCAAAAGAGAAACTCAATGGTTCCGTAAATTTCTTGCCCTGGAGAACGGCGTGCAACTCACGACACGTTCTCACGCATCTTTAATATGCTCAACGAAGATCAGCTTTACATAAGCTCCGGTGGCTATGTCTATTTAGGCAAAGATTCCGATAGGCAACACATTGCGATCGACGGAAAGTCACTAAAGGCGATCTTTTGATTCTGCCAGCGGAACATCAATGTTGCGCCCAGTTGTAACGCATGGGCGACCGAACAAGGCTTGGTCAACAGTCTGTCGACGACGAATCAATGAAATTTCGGCAGTGCCCAAACTACTGCGGAGATGATTCGCGTCAACGGCGCAGTCATTTCCCTCGATGCATTGCATTGTCAGCAAAAAACGGCTCAATCGATCATTGATAAAGGCGGCGACTATGTGATTGCCGTGAAGCGAAATCAACCGAACCTGGCCGAGTCAGTTCTGGATGCTTTCATTGCGGCTGAAGAATCCGAAAGCAGCTAAATCAGCTTGGGCTTACGGACCAAAGGTCGACAAGTCTTGCATTCGTCGGGCAGAAAAAACCGGATCACAAAGACTTACAAGGTAATGCCGGTTCCGGATTCGTTGAAAACGGCATTCCTAGTATTCGCAGCATTGCGAGTGTGTACCGCAGGCAAGAGCGACCTCAAAAGGACGGGTCGGTGAAAGAAACCGAATCCATCTCTTTCTTTGTCGAGCATGCGACCGGTGGTGCGCGATCATGTACATGTTATTCGAGGGCACTGGAAAGTTGAAAATCAACTGCACTGGAGTCTTGATGTCACCTTCAGCGAAGACCAAAAACGAAATCGAAAAAATATTGGCGCTTTATCGCCGGCTTTATCAATCGATTAGCGCTCTATCCTGCAACAGGACACTTCGATCAAAGACGAGCTTGAGATGTAAACGAAGGTCTGCGGATAGGTTCTCAAGCTCTCGAAGCCGTTATCGCCAATTTTTCCAAGTGATTTAGACTATCCTTCATGCGATTGACCTGGGCAAACGGTGCTATTAGAGTTTTCCAGATTTGGTAGACATTCGGTCGGGTCCAATCGCACGAAAACTGGTTGACGTTAAAGCTTTACGATCAGGAAAAGTTGGAGGGGCACTTTTCGCGCGTCAGTTTTTCTCCAATCGGCGGCATAAATTGACTCAGAATGACCTGAAAAGACCTTCGTGCGATTGACCTGGACATTCGGTCTAAGTGAGAATCGCATCATGGTTAGCATGAAATCATTCTATTGATTCACGTGAGACTTCATTTGCAGTTGCCAGCCGACGCGTCAAGGCAAGCCCGGTTGACTACTTTCCCAAGTGATACGAGCAAACAGTAAAATCCAAAGCAATGCCGAGATGCCGATGATTCCGATTGATGTGATAAAAATTGGACGGCAGAGTTTGGTGAGCGGAATAGCAACCAGTAAACTGCGATACAGAGAAATGCAAGATTAAAATTGATATGCTCCCTGACGTCAAAACGTCGCCCCCAAAGGTCGCCGAGGGACGGAACCTTCATCATCTGGCCGTTTTCCCACTGATTCCACTTGACAAGGATATCAGAGCGTTGATTGACCTCGTCTAGAGCGGCAGGACAAAAAGCAGTCAATAAAATAATGACGCCCCCGCCGATGACCGAACTCGCATTTTTCTGCATAGCCAACTGGTTTGTCCGATTGTGTTCATCATGCCTCCAAGACCAACTCATCATGTTCCAAGACCAACGAAGTAAGGCCAAATGCTCTCTTCCACCTGGCCCAGGCCAGCAAGGCTTCATTGTTCAGATCAGCGAGCTTTCCGATTTGCGAAGATCCAACGATTTGTTTAGCTTGGGTTCCATGCCCTCGGCTCTGCGTGGGCATGCTGCGTGAACTGCACTCGACTCAACGTTCTAGCTATTAACTGGGTTTCGAACCTTGTCCCGCAAAACGTTGTAGCTCGCTAAACCGTTCTTCTAACTCTGATTCTCGTCAAGATTGGATTCGTATTTTGTATCGCTCTAAATACACAGGAATTTCGGCAGCTGTCCACTCACTCACTTCCAATATTAATGCAGCACCAGCATTGCAATCGACCAGAAGAAATGTGCGCCACGGAACGAGGCCAAGTCAGTTTCCGCCGTGGCCAGCATGCGGGTACATAGGCCAGTGAATGCAGGAAATCATCACGTACGACATCGGACACTGCAACGACCGTCATCATTGTTCGGTTTCGAATCGTTGTACGATATCGTTCGGTGCAGTACCGACTCCATTCGGGGCAACGTTCCGAAGACCACATCTTGTATCCTCTGCCGTCAATCCAAAAATCTCATCCGCCATCGATCCGATGTGAAAACCCGCGGTGACATAGCGATGACAGGTTTGACGAGAGCTCCTTATCGTTTAAATTGTGCAAAGTACCGCAAGATTCATTGCGGTTTGAATACTTCGTCACGTAAATATCGAAATTCACATCGACAATCAAACAGCACGTCCATAAGAATAAGCTCACTATCGGCTAGTGCACTCGTGTTCGTCCGAAAGGGCAGGCCTGTCATATTCGAAAAAACTATCTGTGAATCGTTAATTCAAAAAGCTTGGGTGCCATGGGCTGTCTTAAATTTTGTCAATAGCGAGTTTGGTCTCGCACAATTCTTGATTTTTGTCATTGAGTTGAGTGCAACGAGCATCTTTCGTGCGACGGCGATGAGGGCAACCTTTTTTGAGTTTTCCTCTTTTTAGCATGTCTTGATAGAAGTTTTGAATCCTCTTAGATTCCTTTAGGTAGCGACCAGCATGAAGCCGTGTACACTTTGACCTTTCGAATCTTGCTTCTTCCTGCCTGAGTTTGTCGTTTTCCGGATCCGTTCCGCTGTCGTTGGCGATGGGTGCAACTCCGACCAGTTTGGCGATTTGTCCACGATTGGAACATCCCATTTCGGGTAGCTCCGCCAAGTGTTGCAGCGGTAACGGGGCCGATTCCAGGACAAGACCTGAGCACCTCGCTTTGTTGAGCGAGTTCTTTCGAAGTCACTGATTGCGACGTTGATCGCCTTATCGATCTCTTTCCGTTGTTGCTTGTAAAAGTTGATTGCCGAGTTGATCATGGCCTGGATCTCTTTGTCTTTTTTCTCGGCTAAGGCGGTTCTCTTCGGCCTGAAGATGAGAAAGAATCTGCACGTTCGCCGCTGGACCAGCTTTTTGCAGTTTTCGCCGGTCTGCAGAGAGTTTTTGATGAAGCTTACACGGGACAACGCTCCAAATTCTGCCAGGAGTACTTGGGCATCCGTCTTGTCGTTTTTTCAAGTTTGCCGCAACCTTTGGCGAAATTGCCTGGCGCGTAGGGGATTGATGACGGTACAGTCAATATTGAACTCATGAAGGATATCTAGGGTTCCCGTTCATACCCTCCGGTCGCTTCCATGACGACCAATGTTGGGAAGGGATTGTCGGCAATTTTTCGACGAACTGAGAGGAGTTGCCTCAAGCGTATTATTGATCTCCACAGTGTTTCTGGTGCTTGTGTCAAAAACATCTGGCGCGGCTGGCAACATCAACGCCTATAATCCGTTGGTACTTTGAATGAATCATCGTGTTTCCTGCATAGTGGTTCGAGCTCGTATGAAACGGCTCCATGGGCTGTTCGGGTTAAAACGAAAAGGGACCGGCGATCTACATGGCACACGACATCGAGTGTCAGTCCTCGACGATCTACGAGTCCGCCATCTGCTGGAGTTAACTCCAGCAGATGCTCCTTTTTAATCCAAGTGGATTAACAAGACACTAGACACTATGCCCTCGGCTTTGCGTGGGCATGCTGCGTGAGACTGCACTCGACTCAACGTTTGCGTCACCGGAGTTCTATCGCTGGCCGATCACTTAAACTCTGACTTAGGTGGAATATGCCAGCATATCGGTACCCACACGAAGACGATTGTAATATGCATGCCAGAGTCGAAAAAGTATGTCGTCGGCTCCCCTTAAGGCCATCAAGTCTGAACGACATTGACTTATACTGGGGTTTTCACCAATATTGCCATAAATACAAACCAGGAAGGCTTGTGCCGTTTGCCAATAAGATGTGGTTGAGTGCTAGGCCTAACGTAGTCGGCCCCACAGCTATAGACAAATACTCTAGCTCTGTGAATAGCTCGCCAATTTCGACATCGAACCACCATGGCCTAGGGCTACTGTTCTACACCGCCAGTTTAGGTTGCTCGTATAACAATTTTCGTGCGAATTAAAAAACCGAGCGGGAATATCTTACTGACAGACAAGGGGCCAATTTCTTGAGTCGGGCGCATGATGCATTGTGAAATTCATATTGTCTGCAACCTTGTGGCCCCAAACGATTCATTTGGGGCGACGGCAAGTCCAAGGTACGAATCGCTTGCCTCTTCCGTTTCCGCAACGAAACTAGGCGTGTTGCTCATTCGGCTGCAGCAACACCAACTCTCCTTCGTACTTCCAGGACGAGCGCATTTAGCTTGGGCGAATCAGTAGTTTCCGAAAGACGTCTGAAGAAACTGAACAACTCTTGATCGGTGGCATTTCGATAAAATCCATCTTCCGACCGATCGGTAATTTCAAAGTTTTTTGTTGCGTCATAAATTTGATTTAACTTTCCAGCGGACGAGTGCGTCCGAGGAAACATCCTCGCCATAGCTGCGCTGTAAAAGGCAAGTGTGATCACGACGCCGAGAAGAAATTGCCAGCCCGTTGCAGATAGTCGACCAACGTATTGTCCTGCTCGATCCGCAGGATGAATTTCGTTCGGCAGCACTTCAGTCATGCGAATTAAACCTGAAATCAAACTGAAAACAGTAAATGTGCCGGCAACGAAAGCAGCGATGAAAAAACCAATTGCGGAATTTTTGTTAGACATGGCGGCGCGTGTTTCCAAGCGGGATAGCAACCGGGGAAATGTGAACTGTTTGCGTACGGCAGTTTGAGGTTTCCAAGTCAACCGTTATCGCCAGGTTTTCCGGGAGAGCCCGTACACCGATACTGTTTTCACGTATTTTCGATGAGCTGATTTCTAATTTCAAGCCCGACGTCGACAAAAAATCGCCTCGTAGGATCGCATCCTATTAAATTTCGCACCGGATTTCGTTGAGTGCCTGCTGTATAAAACAAATCATTTCGAGAAACTCCGCCTTTTGCTGGAACGGCACTGCGTTTGGTCCGACCTACGCTCCCGGCAACACTCGCCAAAGGAATGAAATTGAACCGGCAGCACATTTTTGCGATGTGATTGAAAAAGACGCCCCAGAAAAACTGAGGCGTCTTACAATTCTGTTCATTTGAAATTTCCAAGTTCGTCGAATCGAAATTCATCGACGTCCAAGGCTCAACGGATAAACTCTCAATTGCCACCACGCAATTGAAATTGCAGCCAATGGTAACCTGACTCATCCGTTGTGATGAAGCCACCCGAAGGCTTGAAGTATTTCTCAATGTCTTCGAAATCGGGAAGCGGATGATTGTCGAGACTTTCACGCAGGCGTTCGACATATTTATTGTCTTCTGCACCCATGTCCAACAAGTTTTTCGTATCGTCACTCTTGGCCATGTTCAACATCATTTCGATACTCGGCCCAGGCTGAGAATAGAACAGGCCACAAGGCATGTCCGTTCCAAGCAACTGTGTGATTCGCTCACTGCAGTTGATGAACTCCTCGTCTTCACTCAATCGCGAACGATCGCCATTAAACGTTTCGATCATGACCTTCATGTAATCCTGATTGTCGGCAAAAACAAAATAGTCATCGAGAATCGCGAAACACGGAGTTGGAATTCGAATCGAAACGGGAACGTCACCACTATCACGACGTTCTTGCATTCGCTCTGCAGCTTCATCCGTGTTGGCTCGCCAATAGTCAATTTTGTCGTGGGTTTCCAACAAAACAGGTGGTTCGTCAGAGTTATTTTCTTCTTCAACCTTCGCCAACACCTTTTCGATCAACTCACGAGCTTTTTCTGGATTGCTCAACTTGATTCCAAAGCCATTCGAGTTCGCATTGAATGCACCGCTGTCCAAATCAATCCATTGGGCGTACGTGATTCGACCATCAATTGATTTGATTACGTCCTCAAAAAAGTCGATGTCAATTTGCTCGTTGATGTTGGTCTGAACCTGTTTCTCGAACTCGCCTTCGCCCATGAAACCGTTTACGATCTTGGTGAGTTCTGAATAAACTTTCGGGGCATCTAACGAACCGGACATGTAAATCGGCACGTTGGTCGGTACCCAATTCTCTGGTTTGTACTCACCTGGCTTCAGCGCGATCATTTCCATGATGCCATTGCGCGGGTTTGCCAGCAGCAAGTGCATATGAGTTACCGATTCGAACTCCATTTCGTTAATGATTCCAGCGCCACCAACGCCTAACAGGCCATCAAGGCCCAGCAACGGCAAGAAGTTGATCGCCATTTGGGCGCCGGCATTTCCACGTGACAAGACGCGAAAGAGTTCAACAGGGTCAACAAAAAACCGCAAATCCGGTGGAGTGTCCTGAGTTCCGCGACAACGATTCATGATGGTCACGAATTTTCGATTCTCTTCCAACGGACGAATTTTTTCGATCTCGCGGCCCATCCATCGATCGACCATTTCTTGTGCAAGTTTCTCGTTGGTGGTGATGAAAATCGTGTTTTCGATTCGAAACTGAGTGAACGTAACGTCGTCGCCTGGGATTCGTTTAAAAATGACTGCGTCTTCGCTTTCTTCTTCCTCAATCGTTCGGCCGTTGTCTTCCGCCAAGCCCTGAATGCGATTCAGAATATTATCTGCGGCTTCTGACTCGGGGTTCACGTCCAGAATCATTGCGAATTGAGCATCAGACCTTCGTGAGCAATCACCGCAAAACAGATTTCTCCATGGGGCAACTGCTCCAGATCGTCCCATTCCAAGCCAATTTGCTCTTTGAAGTCTTCGAAAGCGTCCTTGGCTTGCCCATACAAATCTTCCACCAACGGTGCAATTTTCTCGTCGGCAAGCATTCGGCCAAAGTTTGAATCTTGGGACTTCTGAACAAACTCCCGAAAGTTCGCAATTTGAACGTAGGCAACCGTTGTCTCGGGCAACAATTTTTCCGAGGGCATTCTCTCGGTTTGAGCGAGCAACGACGTGCCACCTGATAAAAACGCCACCAACATGGCGACGACGAAGGCCAATGGGGTTGAAACGACCTTGATCTTCATGAAAATCCGCGTCCTTTTTTGATTCTGAGTTAGTCGACTACGCTTTGCACGATGTGTTCAACACGAATTTAAACCACATTTGTACGCACAAAGTTTCACGATTTCGTACGAATTACCACCATTAAGAACACATTTTGGAACGAGTCGCAACCGATTGAGGGGCCATAAATTTTGTGTTGCCGCTACTCTTTACCTGTTTCTCCACTTTTCGATCGATTTTTGATGGATAATCGAGCCGATTTGCTCTCTCCTTGGTTTTAACAATTTGAGAATTCCGATGTATAGAATGTTGTACACGCTGAATTTGCTTTGGTGCGCCAGTCAATTGAGACCTCGTAACCTTTAGAGAGAACATTCCATGAAACGAGTAGCAATTCCGACCATTTTGGTGTTGGTTCTGATCTTTGGGGTGACGGCGATTGCAAAAGCTCAGACAACCGGTGGCCAAACAACTGGCGGAACAACGACAGGCGGTTCGACATCAGGCGGCTCAACTACTGGAGGGCAAAGCAGTTTGACGGGTGGTAACATCAATACTGGCCTTGATCTCGGCTTTGACACCAACATCGAAAACCAGCGGGATGCCGGAGGATTCGCGGGAGTCGATGAAGACGCTTTGCAGAACGGCGGCTTTGTCGGTGCGGCCAATTCGACGGGAGCAGGCGGCGGCCAAGGTGCCGGTGGACGCGGTGCCGCTGGGTTGCGCGGGCAAGCTGCAGGAGCCAATACGAGTTTTGAAGTTATCCGCTCAGGGTTGCGTACGCCCTTGGTCAATCGGATCCAATTCTTGCCACCGTCCGCATTACAGCGAGAATCGCATTTCCAAAGTACGCTGGCACGTCTCAACCTTCCGAAACCCGCAACCAGTACTTACAACGTTCGCATTTCGAATGGTACTGCGGTTGTCACGGGGTCTATCAGTTCGCCAAACGAAGCGAAACGAGTGATTCAAATGCTGCGATTAGAGCCTGGTGTCTATCGAATTGATAATCAGCTCACGCCAGCAACGCCGCGAAATTAGTCCGGCAAGTTAGTTGTGTCAAAAGGTCTTGGCGAATCTGGTTTCGTTAGGTTTTTGAAACGAGAGCTCGGACGCCACGGTGACTTCTGCTTTAAAAGTCGCTTGCTCGCGAAGCTCAGAAGTCTTGGTGACTTCTGTTACATACGATGGCCCTGCGGTGATTTCAGAAGTCTTGGCGACTTCTGCTACCCCAAAGGCGACTTTTGCTACCCCAAAGGCGACTTCTGCTACCCCAAAGGCGACTTCTGAATTTCGATAGAAGTCTTGGCGACTTCTGCTACCTAGAGCGCCAACAGAAGGCGACTTGGTGCCTCCAGATAGCCAATCACGTCGTTTAGAAAGCGAGCTGCTGTTGCCCCGTCGATCAAGCGATGATCGTAAGAAAGGCTCAATGGCATCATCAATCGGACAACGACCTGATCGCCCACGACAACCGGCATCTTACGGCTTCGACCGACCAGCAAAATTGCTGTTTCTGGAACGTTGATAATCGGGGTTGAATAGGTTCCGCCGATTGCCCCAAGGTTGGAAATGGTAAACGTTCCGCCGCGCAAGTCATCCACACCGAATTTTCCGTCTCGAACGTTCGTTGCAACCTCATGTAAATTCCGAGCAATATCGGGAATCGCCAATTTGTCGGCGTTTCGCAGCGACGGTACAACCAATCCACGATCGGTATCGACGGCGATTCCTACGTTTACATAGTCTTTGTAAACGATTTGTCGGTTGTTCATATCAATAGTTGCATTGATTGCCGGATGGGCTTTGAGAGACATCGCAACCGCTTTGACCAGAAACGGCATCGTTGTTAGCTTGATTCCGCGAGCCTCATAGTCTTTTTTGTTGTTCTGGCGAATCTGTTCCAGATCAGTGACGTCCGCATCGTCAAAATTGGTGACTCTCGGAACCGTCGACCAAGACTCGTGCATTTTTTGAGCAATCGTCGCGCGAATCTTCGACATCTTCTCGACACGAATCGAACCGTATGCGTCCGATGTCGCATCGGGAGCTACCGCTGGAATTGCTGCCGAAGATGTCGCAGGAGCCGAAGCAGTTGCGCCTACTGCCGAGCGCACATTACCACTGCGAACAACTGACAAAATATCGTCACGTGTGATACGGCCATGCGTACCAGTTCCCGATACACCACGCAGGTCAACACCGACCTCCCGTGCGAACCGCCTCATCGATGGCCCGGCAGGAATCATTGCCAGGTCCGCCGTCGCAGTTGATAGAGTTGGCGCCGGTGCAGAGACTGTAACGGGTGCGGGTGCAGGTTGGACATTCGCCGGCTTGGCCGGTTCTGGAGCTGGCGTTGGAGTTAGGTTCGTCGGCGCAGACGCCGATGGAGCTGGTTTGGCAGGCTCTGCTTTGGCTTCAGCAGGAGCTGGCTTTGCAGGTGCGACCGAACCTCCAGCACCTTCGCCTTCGAGCGTTACCAGAATCTGGCCAACGGAAACAGTGTCGCCCGCTTTGACATTTACCGAAACTACCTTGCCACCTTGTTCAGCAGGAACCGTGACCGTCGCTTTGTCGGTTTCCAATTCGACAATCCCATCGTCCTTGCTGATTACATCACCTTCACTCACAAAGACGTCCAAAACGTCTCCCGACTCAACGCCTTCACCAAGTACCGGGACTTTGATCTCGATTGTCATGTTTTCTCAGTCAGTGATGGTTATCTAAAGTTTCTTAGTCGATGTCACCGCTCAATGCCAATTAGCTTGTTCGCCGTGCCCAAACGGGTCCGGCAATGCCGTTACGCATAAAGTGGACTCACCTTTTCCGGATTGACTCCGAGATCCTTGATCGCCTTGCTTACCGTTTCGTAATCCAGTTGTTTGAGCTGTGCCAACTGATACAACGCCGCGATGGTAACAAATTCCGCGTCGACCTCAAAGTGTCGACGCAAGGCATCGCGCGTTTCACTTCGGCCCATGCCGTCCGTACCCAATGCCATGTATGGACCTGGGCAATAGCGTGCAATCTGCTCGGAGTGAGCGCGAACGTAGTCGCTTGCCGCGATAAACGGTCCCTGAACACCCGACAACGTTTTCTCCAGGTAACTTGGCTCGATCGACTTGCCGGGGTGCAGCATTCGTAATCGTTCGACTTCCTGAGCACCACGTCGCAACTCGGTGTAACTGGTCGCGCTCCAGACATCGCTGGCGACCTGGAATTGTTCGGCCAACATTTCCTGAGCCCGCAGCACACCATTCATAATTGCGCCACTTCCAAACAAATTGACTCGCAGCTTGGAACCGGACACCTCTCGGCTGCGGAACTTGTAAAGCCCTTTACAAATACCTTCCTCGACACCGGCAGGCATCTCAGGCATTGCATAGTTTTCGTTGCCGACCATCAGGTAATAGATCGCAGTCTCGTTGTCTTCGTAAAGGCGTTTGAGGCCGTCGAAGATGATGGCAGCGGTTTCATAATGAAACGCTGGGTCAAAGGCCCGAACGGTCGGGAAGGCCATTGCATTGAGCAGACTGTGGCCGTCTTGATGCTGGAGGCCTTCACCATTTAATGTCGTTCGGCCGGCGGTTCCGCCAATCAAGAACCCTTTGGTGCGCATGTCAGCGGCTGCCCACACCGAGTCACCAATGCGCTGGAATCCAAACATCGAATAATAGATGTAAAATGGAATCATGTTCACGCCGTGTGCAGAATACGCAGTTCCTGCTGCTGTGAACGACGACATCGCGCCGCATTCCGAAATGCCTTCTTCGAGCAACTGGCCATCTCTCGCTTCTTTGTAATACGCGAGCTGATCGGAATCGACAGGTTCGTACAATTGCCCCGCATGCGCGTAAATACCGATCTCCCGGAACAAACCTTCCATGCCGAATGTTCGCGATTCGTCGGGAACAATCGGCACAATGTTCTGACCGATCTTCTTGTCTTTGCACAGACGTCCCAGCAATCGAACGAATCCCATGGTTGTTGAGATTTCTTTGCCGTTGTCGCGGTCGACAATCTTTCGATACTCATCGAAACGAGGAACTTCCATGGTAACCGGTGCGTTGTTTCGCTTGGGAACACTGCCACCAAGCGTTTCACGTCGCTCGCGCATGTAATTAAGTTCTGCACTTCCCTCTGGGAAACGATAGAACTTCATCGCCATCGCGTCGTCATCCGACAGTGGAACCGCGAATCGGTTGCGGAACTCCAGCAAATCGTGCTCGGTTTGTTTTTTAAGGTTGTGAGCGATGTTGCGTCCCTCGCCACTGTCGCTCAGGCCGTAACCCTTGATGGTTTTCACGAGGATCACCGTCGGTTTGCCTTTGGTTTCAACCGCTGCCTTGAAGGCCGCATAGACCTTGGCGGGGTCATGACCACCACGGCGGAGGCGTTCAAGTTGTTCATCCGAGTAATTCTTTACCAGTTCCAACAACTCGGGATACTTGCCAAAGAAATGCTCACGAATGTAAGTGCCAGGCATGGCGACGTATTTTTGATACTGGCCGTCGACTACTTCGCCCATGCGTTTGATCAGCAAGCCTGTTTCGTCGCGCTCAAGTAAGGGATCCCAGTCATCGCCCCAGACAACTTTGACGACATTCCATCCAGCACCTCGGAAGATGGCTTCGAGCTCCTGAATGATTTTTCCATTACCGCGGACTGGGCCGTCGAGACGCTGAAGGTTGCAATTGATTACAAACGTGAGGTTTTCCAGATTCTCGCGAGCGGCAAGAGAAATAGCACCCAGCGCTTCCGGTTCGTCACATTCGCCATCGCCCAAAAACGCCCACACGCGTTGGTTGGAGGTATCCTTGATTCCACGGTCTTTGAGGTATTCGTTGAAGCGCGCTTGGTAGATCGCACTAATCGGTCCCAACCCCATCGAAACGGTCGGGCATTCCCAAAACTCGGGCATCAGCCAAGGGTGAGGATAAGACGAAAGGCCAGGTTCATCCTGCAACTCTCGTCGAAATAGATTGAGGTCTTTTTCATCCAGTCGGCCTTCAACAAACGCCCGTGCGTAGATTCCAGGCGAACCATGACCTTGGAAGTAAATGATGTCTCCATCGTAGCCAGATGTGCCACGTCCACGGAAAAGTGGTTGTAGGCAACCTCGCAAATGGTTGCACTCGAGGCAAAGGTAGAGATGTGCCCACCGATCCCGTCAAAATTCTTGTTGGCCTTGGCAACCATTGCCATCGCGTTCCAGCGAATGATACTTTTGATCCTTCGTTCGATCTCTCGATTGCCTGGATACTTGGGCTGCTGGCTAACTGGAATCGTGTTGATGTAAGGCGTATTGGACCGCATTGGCAAGTCGACGCCTTCGTTTTTGGCCATTGCCTCCAGCATCGTCAACAGATACTGAGCTCGTTCCGCTCCCCGGCTATTGATGACATAGCTGAGAGAATCCAGCCATTCCTGTGTCTCAATGGGGTCAACATCAGTGAGCTGACCGGGAAGTGCGTTGGACAAGGCATCCTCATTGGACTTGGCAACATCCGACATGTTTCGATTCCGTATGGATTGAACGTTGCGGTGACTCGCGACAATTCGGTCACCAAACAGACTTTGCATACAACGGCAGACAGCACGCCGTCGTCAGATTCATTCATTGCATAAAATCACGTAAATTGTCTTCAAATGAACAGTTCTCGTAAAGGCGAGATTGCATCCATTTGACGATTACGTCCCCCGCACTTTTCCCTTGGATATGGAATTGGGGGCCGGAATGCCACATTCCCATTTCTCGCGACCTGAATTACCGAATTTGAAGTTACGATTATTGGCGTTATCGGTCGTTAACTCTGATTCCATTGAATGGATTCGTTAACAACATCGCGAAGTCGTGACTCTAGAATTTGCAGGATTTCCTCATCGGACCTCTCTTCAAGATCCTCGTGTGGGATAGGCTCACCAATTACGACGCTGATGCGACGAAACGGGCGAAAGATTTTTTTGCCCTTGGGCCACGCGCGTTGGGCTCCGTCGATACCGACAGGAATAATGGGAGCTTTGACGCGACGAACCAAAGCGACAAATCCGGGCAGAATCGGCTGCAATGTACCATCCGGCGATCGAGTACCCTCAGGAAACATCAAGACCATCTCGCCACGTTTGAGACGCTTCAATGTTTCTTTGATGCCGCCAGCCGACATCCCTTCGCGATCAATCGGAATACTGTCTAGAAAATGGACGAGCCAACTCAATGGCGGCTTGGCGAAAAGTTGCTTCTTTGCCAGAAAGTTCATGCGTCGGCGCGATGGCACTCCGGCCAGCATAGGATCAAGGTGGCTTTGGTGATTCACGCAAATCAATGCGGGGCCATTCTTGGGAAAGTTTCTGGCACCTCGACTTCGATAAAAAAAACACAGTTTGAAACCAAACCAAAGGCCGATTCGAATAAACTGATACCCGAACCGTTTGAACCAGGATCGCGAGGCGTCACGATTTATTTTTGCGTCTTTAGTCATTCGGGGCATTGCATAGAAACGAATCCGATCCAATTCCTTTGATTGTTTCAGATTTCTGCCGTTCCAAAAAGTAGCCCGACGATGGGCAGCAAGTTGAAAGCATGATGCAAATTGGAAGCACGCTCATCAAGGACACATTTGCCGAAGCGTTTCGGATGCAGTTTTGTCGTCTTGGTATCACTGCACAAGATGAGTATTGGCTCGAAGCGGCATTAAAGGAATTCTGTGGGTACGCAACCAGCGTTATTGGCTGCGATGCCGAAATTGGCATTGAACAACGTTTTGGGGCTGCAGAAACTCCAGATGGACGTGCCGGTGCAGCATGCCTGGTGTTCGGCTTCTCCTCCGAAGCACTGGAAAAGGCAATCGTGAATCGCGTAGGGCAATGCGTGATGACTTGTCCAACGTCTGCTGTTTTTGATGCTTCCGCATGGAGTCAAAGTCCATTGCCCGAAGCGACCGACAAAGTTGTTTCGATTGGACGACAACTCAGATTCTTTGGTGACGGATATCAAAAAAGTAAATTGATACGCGATCGGCGTTTTTGGCGAATACCGGTCATGGACGGCGAGTTTCTCGTCGAAGAATCGGCTCGTGTCTTTAAAGGGGTGGCTGGCGGCAACTTTCTGATTGAATCAGCTGATCAGGAAACCGGTCTGGCTGCTCTGCGGCGAGCGATCGATGCAATCAATCTGGTCCCCGGAACGATCCTACCCTTCCCGGGCGGTGGCGTACGAAGCGGTAGCAAAGTCGGTTCAAAGTACAAAGGCCTGAAGGCGACGACTTCCGACCGGCATTGCCCGACACTCAAAGGGCGTGTCGACTCGGACCTTTGTGAGACAACGAATTGTGTTTACGAAATTGTGATTGATGGAATCGATGAGCATCACGTTGCCATGGCGATGAAACAAGGAATCGAGGCGGCTATCGGTAACGGTGTTGTCGCGATCAACGCAGGCAACTACGGCGGAAAGTTGGGTAAATTCCACTTCCGACTACACGATGTGATGAATGACAAGGCAGCGGAAAACGCTCAATAGTCAAATGAAACCTTGACCGAGTCGCGTCCATTACAGGTCGGGGGCGATTTGTCGAAAGGCTTCGTACGCAGATAC
This sequence comes from Pirellulaceae bacterium, assembly GCA_041399045.1. GTDB lineage: Bacteria > Planctomycetota > Planctomycetia > Pirellulales > Pirellulaceae > BJ22. The sequence continues at coordinate 17,352 of JAWKTO010000012.1, forward strand.
CGCGACACTGGAAGCCAAATTCAAACTCCGTACATTATCTGTCGTCGGAATTCTCAATTGATATCGACTGTGTTCCGCAAGCAATGATGGCGGTAAACCAGCAGTTTCACTTCCAAACACCAAAACATCGCCTTTTTTGAATTCACATTCAAACATGGAATTTTGCGCCGTCTTCGTCAACATCCACATGCGATGACCCTCCAAGCGATTTCGAAGGTGTTCCCAATGGTCGACGACTTCCCAATTCAGATATTGCCAATAATCAAGGCCCGCGCGGCGAAGCGTTTTTTCGTCGATCCGAAACCCTAGCGGGCGAACCAGCCATAGCTTTGCACCCAATGCGACACAGGTTCGCCCAACGGCCCCCGTGTTACCGGGAATTTCAGGTTGATGCAGCACAATGTTCAACCAGGGTTTCGTTTCGGTCATTTATCAATATTACGTTGGCATATAGAATGGAAAATTGACGCCACAAAATTGATTCCGTCAACGATTCCCAATTGATAACCATTTTCGTCCGGTTGAATACGACTTCGAACAATGACTCAGGCGGACAATGTTGTGGCGACAGGATATTTTCGGTTGCCTTGGGATTCTGATTTGTGTCGGTGTTCTCGTCAAGGAACCCGGTTTTGTGCCACGCCCATTCCTGGTATCAGGCTGAATTGTGATTGAAATAAAGCGAAACCCAACTCGAACGGTAAAAATCGGTAGGATCACGATTGGCGGTGGTCATCCGATCGCAGTGCAATCAATGACGGCCACCAAAACGACAGATGTTTCAGCAACAGTTGATCTTGTGAACCTGCTGACTGAGGCCGGGGCCGACGTCGTTCGGATCGCTGTCGACAGCAAAAAAGATGCAGAGGCACTTCAGCCAATTCGCGAACAAACGACGGCGAATCTGTCGGTTGATTTGCAAGAGAATTATCGGATGGCTGAACTGGTCGCTCCGTTTGTCGACAAAATTCGGTACAACCCTGGGCACCTGTACCATCATGAACGCGAAAAACCATGGCAAGACAAAGTCCGGTGGCTCGTTGATATTGCATCGCGCAATGATTGCGCCATTCGAGTCGGCGTAAACTGTGGCAGCGTTGATCCCGATCTGAAATCAAAATTCCCCGAAGATGATTCGATTTCACCAATGATTGCCAGCGCACTGGAACACTGCGGCTTTCTGGACGAACTGGGGTTCACACGGTTTTGCGTTTCGCTCAAAGACAGTGATCCTGATAAAGTCATTGAAGTTAATCGGCGGTTCGCCGAACAACGCCCGGAGATTCCGCTTCATCTCGGAGTCACGGAGGCAGGTCTTCCCCCGGACGGTGTGATCAAAACGCGAATTGCATTCGAGCAGTTGATCGGTAAAGGAATTGGCGACACAATTCGAGTGTCGTTGACTGTGCCCAATAACCGCAAGGGTGAAGAGATTTCGTTTGGACGGCAGATTATTGATGATATTTACGCTGGACGAGTTCGATCGTTTGTCGACTTCGATCGCTCAGGACTCAACATCATTTCGTGTCCCAGTTGTTCTCGCGTCGAAAACGAAGCGTTTGTTGAATTGGCGCAAAACGTGAAAGAAATGACGGCCTATGCCGCTGAACACGATTTGACCATTGCGGTGATGGGATGCCGAGTGAATGGGCCGGGAGAGACCGATGACGCCGATCTTGGATTGTGGTGTGGCCCAAACTATGTGAATCTCAAAAAAGGAACGGAGGAATTGGGTGCCTTTCCGTATAACGAGATTCTCGATCGACTTCGTGCCGAATTGGACGCATTGATTTCGGCACGGTCGGTATAACCTTGTCCTTTGTCGGCCGCAGACGCCGAAAAGAATTCTGCACAATCGTCGGTCATTAGTTTCATTTTTGCTGGGGTCCGGAAAAGAGGCGTTCGAATGGTCAATACGTTGTTCTTGCCGGAACTGCGCGAAATGCTGGCCAACAACAGCGAAACCGACTTGAAGGAATTCTGTTCGGCCCTTCATCCGTCGCGCACCGCCGACTTCATGGACGGATTGGACGCAAACGAAGCCTGGAGAATTCTTCAATACGCCGATCCCACTACTCGCAGTGAGATATTTGGCTATTTCGATCACGCATTTCAGAAAACAATTATTGAATCGCAAGATCGAGATCAGATTGCACATCTGATTCGAGAGATCCCATCGGACGATCGCGTCGATATCCTCGACGAAATCGACAAAACCATCGTTAGTGAACTGCTCGAACGCCTGCCGGTCGAAGAACGTCGTGACATCTTGCGACTCAGTCAATACCCAGAGGGATCTGCGGGCTCTATCATGGCGACGGAGTTCGTCAAACTGAGTGAACACCTTTCGATAGCCGAAGCGATTAAGGAAGTTGGCCGGCAATCGGAACAGTACGAGACGATCTACTATCTGTACATCGTAGATGAGGAAAATCATTTGCGTGGGTTAGTCTCCGCCCGACAATTGCTTGCCGGTTTGCGCGCCCTGACACCAAATTGTCAGAAATCATGGATACCGCCTTGATCACCGTTGATGCATTGACGGATGAAGAAGTCGTTGTCGAAAAAGTTGCAAAGCTCGACTTGCTTGCCATCCCTGTAGTAGATGCCGAACGTCACATCGTTGGGATCATCACGCACGACGATATCATTGACGTTGTTCGCGAAGGTGCGCACGATGATGCGCTGAGAAGTGCTGCGGTGGAGCCTTTGGAAGGCACCTACATGAACACCCCCGTGATGCTCCTCAGCTGGAAGCGTGGTATGTGGCTGCTCATCTTGTTTATTTGCGCTCTGTTGACCGCTATGGCCCTGCAACAATACGAGGAAAAACTCGACCGGTGGGCTTGGCTTGTACCGTTCATCCCCTTGATCATCTCCAGTGGTGGCAACTCGGGAAGTCAATCGGCAACGCTGGTCATTACAGCACTTTCGCACGGTCACGTTAAACTCAACGAATGGCTCACCGTGTTGATTCGCGAGATCCTGATGGGTCTTGTTCTCGGAACGGCGTTGGCAATCATCGGCTTGGTGACCACGTTAATCCTTTTCCCTACAGTACCCGATTGGTATTCGGCGCTTATCGTCCCGATTACGTTGGTTGCAGTTGTAATTTCCGGTACGGCCACCGGTTCGATGCTCCCGCTGGTATTCAAGCGAATCGGTTGGGACCCCGCGCTGATGAGTAATCCGTTTGTCGCGGGAATCATCGACATTCTGGGAATTGTCATCTACATGACCGTCGCCGCCGCGTTTTTGAAGTAATTGCCCACAGATGTAGGCCGGACCAAGCGAAGCGCCGTTCCGGCAATTGCCGACAATCTATCTACCGATATCGCAATTGCCGTTCATTTCGATTCTTCATTTGGCGCATTCATCTGTACAGGCTGTGTCCATGCTTGCTCGACCTGTCCATCAAAGGCCGGATCGGGATGTGCTCGCGAACTTGTCACCACCGCACGCACATAAATTTCATCTCCGGCAAAGGTATAGCTGGGAGACAGAGATTCGTCTGTCGCAAGAACGGCACCGATTTCTTCAGAATATTTACGGGTCACATTCATCGGCTCTCCTTCGCTGTTTAAAACAGGTTTTGCTTCGGCATTATAGCCATGGCGCGTGCCTATGAATTGTGTTGTAAAAGTAACGCCATCAACCGGCTCAATCTGTAGCGTCAATCGGCCTTCGTTAGGGTCAAACTTCACTTCGTTCAGATTCACACCGCTGCTGCAATAAAAATCTCCGCGTTGCATCGCCGACAACAAATCGTCAGGTGTTAATTCGGCTGAACGCACCATGACCCAGCCGCGTCCGGGGTGACTTCCAGCCTTGCCGTGATAGTAGTGGCTGTCGTCAGTTGCGGTTCCGAATATAGGCGGATACTCAAGTTTGTCGATTCTCAACGTGTTGACGATATCCCACATTCTCTCAATGGAAACGTGTTGCTCGTCTCCGAGGTGATTGACTCCCGGATGTCCGTTGAAGATCTCCATAAACCGAGCGTTTGCTGCCGCGACCAAGTCTTCTCCCGTAATTGCCCAGCCAAAATTGGGATGATTGATCTGCATGATCATTTTGCGTTTCAGTTGTTCGGCCTGATTGGCCAAGGCACGCAGATTTCCATTCAGCGAATCGACTACGGTTTTACCGCCAGTCGGCCGAAGTAGCTCAAGTAAATTAACGGCATTCATATGCACGGGCAGTTGATTGACGGAGTCACTAATCTCCTCGCCAGACAAAAGCAGAAATTGCCCCGGCGTCTCAAACTCACCGCGGTATTCACTCAACGGCGTGAGACGGATTTCAACACCTTCCGCGCCGACCCGCCGCTTTAAAAATTTAGAGTCAAATCGTTCGTCGTATTTGGGAATCACTGTTTCACCGCCACGTGCCGCAATTTTCTCCGCTGGCATCCAGCGTTCACCTTCGGCTAGGACGTTGTGGTCCGTCATTGCCAGAAAATGATAGCCGTGGTTAACGTACCACGCCGTGATCATCTCGGGAAAGTCATCCCCGTCGCTCCACAGAGAATGGGTATGCAAATTACCTCGATACCAATTCAACTGTTCAACATTCGGCAGTTCGCCCTCGACTTTTTCGTCACCATTGATAGGCGCAACGCGATCTACTGTTTTCGGAATCGGAGTCGTTACAACTCCCGCCGTTTGAATCGGCGAAATTTCATGTAACCCGCACCCAGATAAAACCGAGATGCCCGCGCAGATTCCGATTATCAACAACATTCGCATAAGCATCGCTTCAAACATCAAATTGATTTTTGGTTGCATCCGTCGTCCTGGCCTTGAAGTAAACCCTTTGAAAACACGAACCTAATTGTAGCAAGCAAGCTTGCTAGCTGCTGGCTGCCGATCTTACGTAAATACAGAGACAAATTATCCAGCTCAACTGCGACACGCTCGCTAGCATTCAATGCATTGACCCGATTGGGGCAACTAAGTATTGTTCGCACTCATGAGCCAGAGAACGCGAATCACGCAGACACTAATATTCCTTGCGACCAGTATCGTCACGATCTGGAGTGGGCCAGAATTTTCACGCGCACAAGATCTAGTGGTCCTCAGAAACGGCAATGTAATTTCAGGAAATGCCATTCTCTCTCGCGATCATGCAACCGTTGAAATGGTAAACGGCAGCAAATCGATCATCAACCTGGATCAAATTGGAACGATTTGCGGGACGTTTGAGGAAGCGTTTGAATTTGTTTCCAAAGACATTCCGGCAGATGATTTTGACGAACAACTCAAATTGTTTCGTTGGTGTTTGAAATTCGAGCAATTGGATTTAGCCGAGCGCCAATTCAATCGCCTTTCGCTGACTAAAGTTGCTCCCGACCAACTGTTGACCATTCACCGACAGCTGGAAATGGCCCGTGAATCAGCGAGTCGAAAAACATCCCCGCTTGCCTTTGAACAACAGATTGTTGAAACGAATATGATTTCCGACGACTCGGTTACTTCCGTTTCCTACGAGGAATCCTCGGATTCAATTCCAAATACACTTCCCAAATACGAATTGGAAAAGGTGCTGGAGCCAATTCCCAATTTTTGCAAAATGAGTTTTCGCAGACAAATTGAGCCGATGCTGACACGCAATTGCGCCAACGCAGGTTGCCATCATCAGCGGGAGTCGGTCATGCCTCTTTTTGCAACTTCGAATGGAGTGCCACTACCGCGTTTGATGAGCCAGCAAAATCTGGTTCAAGTACTTCGCCGAGTTGATCCCGAGCGACCGGCATCGGAAAGCGACTTGGTTCATTTTGCGGCAACCGCACATGGCACACAGGAATTGCCAACATTTGCTCGCGACTCTGCGGAATACCAAACGATTTTGCAATGGGTGACGATGATGCAAGAGCCCGTCGCAGATTCTGGCTTGAGCCTCGCAAAAAAACTGGAGCCCTCTGGCATCGAAACAAAAGGTATAGAGGCTTCAACGGACACGGTCCCCAGCATTCCCAAGTCGTTCGTGCCGGGTCAGAACCGCGCACCCAAGTTGGCCCCCGAAAGTCCGACATCGCCCATTCCCTCCATCCCTGAACTCCACGCTCCATCAAAGACTGAAAGGTCTAATGATCCCTTTGACCCAAACGTTTTCAACCGAATGCATCACGGCCGATCAAAATAAGAATGCCGCTAGTGGAATGGATTGCTAGAAGCTAATCCGTCCCGACTGAAACTCGCGGAAGAAATCAACATTTGTCGGCAGTAAGGGATCGAGTTGCATGATTTGATCGAGTGTCATCCAGTCGGCCATCTCGACTTCCATCGGATCGGGGACAAACACACAAGGTTCCTTTACGTCGACGTGCCACCAGTGAAGCTGAAAGCCAGATAAGGTTTTACTGCGCCAGATTTCCCGTTTGGGAACGACAACCACTCCCAACTCTTCCTGCATTTCACGAACGATTGCCTGTTCGACCAGTTCACCTGGTTCGACTCCGCCTCCTGGAAAACAAAAGTAAAGTGGTGAGCGCACGTGTTTACTGCGTCGAATGATCAGAAACCGTTCGTCGACATAGGCAACCGCCGCGACAGCCTGCCGTTTCGCCTGTTTCCAACCGGTTGATTTCTGAATGTTTGCCGAACTATCCATCTTGGCTTTGCCAATACTCTTTCGTGATCAAGGTTATCAATGCAACAACTTGTCGATCAATGAACGAAGTTCCCGGGGGTCGTATCCGTCTGCCGTTTTGATCCGCAACAGTTTCAAACCTGCAGACTCGAAGGCGTGTTCAACAAAAGCGTCCCGTTCCTGCCGTTCGGGGCGATCGTGCGAACGATCATCCAATTCAATTGCCAACAGCGGTTGCAAAGTCCCATTGTCACACAAAACAAAGTCGACATGTTTGGCCAGGATCTTGTTCAACCAGACGCGGCGTTTGGGAACACCAGACTCGACCACCATCAAGTCAGCGATTCGAACCATCGTGAAAATTAAAAATTCGTCCTGCACAGCTTTTTGTAGCTGGCGAAAAAACTTCACTTCTGACTGCGTCATGATCCGATTGCGGGCCTGATACGGTAGGCGTTTGGGCCCGCTGTAAAGCCTCGCCAAAACGAGAATTGCGATTACAATCAACGCAATTACGACCAAGGGCCAGTATTGTAAGATGCTCTCGATCATGCAGTTGCTTAAGTGATTAACAATGGCGCGGACGCGTGGACCGCTTGAATCAAGCGGCAATAAAAGCATACTGATTTGACACTACCTCGAAAACCGTATCACTTTTAGGCGACAATGTCCGAATCGTCGGAAATCGTATCAAATCGAAATACAAACTATCAAATTCGCCCTCTCAAAATTGGGCAAGTTGAAATTGGTTTTCCTGTTGTCCAAGCTGCTTTGTCCGGGTATAGCGACTGGCCAATGCGCGTGCTGGCAAAACGACATGGCGCCGACTACACGCTTTGCGAAGTCATGCTGGATCAATTCCTTGTGCAAATGAAAGATCGGAAGCGCACCAGTCATTTCTTGCACATCTCGGATGAGGAACATCCCGTTGGTGGGCAACTCATGGGCGCTGAGCCTGAGCAATTTGCGGCGGGTGCTGTCAAACTGGTGGAAGCGGGTTTCGATATCATTGACATTAATTTCGGCTGTCCCGTCAAAAAAGTTTTGGGACGCTGCCGTGGCGGCTACCATTTGAGCCAACCCGAAATTGCACTGGATATCGTTCGCAAAACGCGTGACGCGGTCCCTAGTGAGATACCCGTGACCGTGAAAATGCGACGCGGGATCGACGATACGAGCGAAAGCCGGGATCGATTTTTTAAAATACTTGACGGTGCGTTTGCGATAGGAGTCGATGCGATCACCGTGCATGGTCGCACTGTCGAACAGCGCTACGTTGGCCCGAGCAGATGGGAATTTCTGAAGGAAGTAAAGCAACATGTCGGGACTCGCATCATTCTGGGAAGCGGCGACCTTTTTACTGCGACCGATTGCTTGGAGATGATGCGACAAACGGGAATTGATGGAGTGACCGCCGCCCGCGGCGCCATTGGCAATCCCTGGATTTTCCAGCAAGCCCGTGTGCTTGCCGAAACAGGTGCGATCCTTCCTCCGCCGAGCTTGCAGGAGCAGGCAGACGTGATTCGTGAGCACTATTCCCTTGCGGAGACACTTTACGGAACAGAGCGTGTCGGCCCCATCATGCGGAAATTTGGAATCAAATACGCCGCCAGCCATCCCGATTTTGAGGCCGTTCGAGCGGCATTTTCAAAAGTGCATTCCCGGAATGAATGGGAAAGTGTTCTAGCTCAGTTTTACAGTGATGACCGCCTTGGAGTTTATCCGGAAGGTCGAAGTCACAAGGCCCAGGGAAGCCTTGAGTGTGGATAGAGACTAACGGTTCAGGATATTCCGCGCGTACCGATCTTGCCAGTTTTCACGTCTTCCTGCGGCCTTGAATTAGTGCCAAATGGTCTCATTGGAATCATTGAACCAACAGGTGTTACCCGCTCGCATGGCACTTGTGGAGTTTCAATCACAACGTTTCACCTTTCACTGATCGTTCGCGACTTGCTGTTCGTTAGAAGAATCTCAATTTTGCCTGTCTTCCTTCTCCCGAAGGGATTTCCAATGTTGATGTTTCTCTGCAACTCCGATGAATCAACCGTCTGTCCCCTCAAATCTTTCGTTGCCAATGGCATTTAAAAACGAAACGAAAACATCACGAATTGGATCAGTGGAGTCGAACATGTTAAAGCGAATTTCTTGTGCGGCGATCTGCCTGGTGGCGATCGGTGTCCTTTCCAGCCCCGGCGTCGTCAACGCTCAATGTTGCCTTGGCAAATTGGGCCAAGGTGCTCATCAGGCACGCGCCAACCTGTTCGGCGGCAGCAATTGCGGTCGCGGAATCAGTTACGGCGACGCGGCTGCTTTGTGGTCCGAGTATTGTTATGAAGATTGCAGCCTTTCCGGTGGCTGCGGTGGCGGTTGCAATAGCGGATGTGGTGGCGCTGTGGACCAATGCGGTGGCTGCGGCGGTGACGTAGCCGGTTATGACGGATGCGCAAGTGGGTTTCTTGGTCACTCACGCGGACATTGCAAACTTGGTGGATTATTTAAAGGTCGCTTGGGCGGTGTTGGCGGAGGCGGATGCAACTTGGGTTGCTTCGGTTGGCCTTCATCTTGCGGATCGTGTGGTTCGAGCTTTTTGCGAGGTGGTCTAGTTCCTTCCATTCTCGAGTAGGCCATGGCTGCGGTTGCTCGGGTGATAGCACGGGCGGTTGCGACTCCGGCTGCGGCGGTCATGGTGGATGTTTTTCTGGCTTGTTTTCAAACTTGCATTCGTGTGGACACCGTTGCCGACTGTTCCAACGCCATTACAGCAACTTCGATGCGTGTTCTCCGATCGAAAGCTGCGTCGGCAACTCAATTTCCAACGGTTGTGGGTGCAACTGCTGTTTAGAAGGAATCGCATCGGCGAGACCAAGGATTCTGAATAAATAAAAGCAGTTAAACAAAGAAACGTCAAAGCGGGGGCAGCAACTGTTGCCCCTCGCTTTTTCGTTTTTGTGCTGAACGAACTTTCTATCATCTGAATTTCCAGGCGAACGGTATCGATTTTATTTGGAGCAACGGCCGAAAGCCGCTAGAATGTGACGGGGCAAAGTGGAGGAGTCATCATGTTCAAATTCCAGCGCGTTTGCGCAATCTGTTTGTTTGCATTGACGATCGATGCACCTGAAATGCTCAAGGGGCAGGAAATCAAGCTTCTTCCACTCTTCAGGCCGTTTCCAATGCCATCAGCCATGGTGAATTTGCATTTGCCTTTGATCTTGCCCAGCAGTTAGGTTCCACTGCCGATCGTGATTCTGCCTGGGCGGCTATTGCTAGTGAGCAGGCGTCGAACGGTGCCTGGAACGCAAGCCGAAACTCGCTTCGGCAAATCAACTCATCGCAGGGCTATGGAGATCTGTCACGAAAGCTGTTTGAGAGTGGTCGTGAATCCACAGGTTCGAAAACTGGAAATTCTGGCGGCATTACGTTGAACGATTTCCAGCCGTTGATCAATTTGATTCAATCCACAATCGCGCCAGATGAATGGACTGCGACGCAAGGTGAAGGCTCCATAATCCCCTATCTATCGGGCGTGTATGTCGACGCGAACGGCGGATTGAAAAAAGTCAATCGGGACTCCATTATTTCTGCGAATGCAAATGTCGATTTCGGGAGTAGCAGCCTTCGCCGTGTTTCTCTGGTCGGGATTCAGCGCGAAGTTCAATCTTGTCACCTGCTTGGTAAACCCGTGCCAGAGGAAATCAAAAATCTGGGGGGCATTTACGATTTGCAGTATTTGATTTTGGATCGAAAAAACCAAGACATCTACATCGCAGGGCCAGCGGGACCGTGGACAATTAACTCTGAAGGTATCGCTATCAATGTGGCGACCAAACGCCCTGTTCTAGCACTGGACGATTTGGTGACGTGTTTACGCGCCGTATGGTTTGAAGGCGGTAGATTTGGCTGTTCAATCACACCACGGCGCGAAAACCTGGCCGCTGCACAACAGTTTCTGAACGATTCGGAGATTGAAAGGCTGCCCTTGGCGCGAAGGACTTCAGTCGAGTCTGGGACTTCAAGATGTCGAAGTTTTCGGCGTTCCCGCGACATCAAACGTTGTGCGTGTTGGTTGAAGCCGATTACCGAATGAAGTTGATTGGAATCGGAGTCGAACCGACGATTCCCAACGTGCCGACCTACTTCGATACTGCAATTGAAAATGGCGCAAACGTCTCGAGCATGGATGTTGCACGCTGGTGGTTCACTCTCGCATTTGACGGCGTTGCCGTTAATCAGGATCAGACTGTTTTCGAATTACTCGGCACGGGCGTACGCGTTTTAAGTGAAACGGAATTCCTGGATCAACAAGGGAACCGGATTCATACCGGAAACGCCGTAGGGCCCACCAAACAGTTTGCCGAAGACTTCACGGAACATTTTGACGAACTTGCAGGTGAATACCCAATATTCAATGAATTGCGGAATGTGTTTGACTTGGCGATTGTCAGTTCACTGATCAAACGCGAGCGATTAGATGAACAGATTCAATGGGACCTCGATTACTGCTGGAAACAACGAACAGCGAGTTTCGTTATCGACTCGATTCCTTGCCGAATGCAACTGCTGTGCAAAGTGTGATTAATCACAAGACCATTACTAAACAACTTCAAGGAAAAAAAATCCGACAAACCTTGGTCGCAGTCAGTGGCGGGATTGACTGTCCAGCACTTGAATGGGTTTCAGATCAGGAGTTACGAATTGAGGAGATCGATGTACCGGTTTCCAGAAGCGAAAATTCACAAGGAAGCTCTGAATCGAAGACATTCAACGCTCGTTTCCCGTTATGGCATGACGAATGAGCGATATTCAAATTGTGAGTCGCAATCCTTGACGAATTCACAATCACAATAACGATGTTTTGACGGTTGCGATCCCACCGGCCAAGTGCCGGTAGAGATCCAATTTGGCGACTAATCGCAATATCGAGTTTCCAAGCTAATTCGATGAACAAGGAAAATACTACGACGGCTTACCTTAGCATCATTAGCAAGTCACAAATCTCGTCTTGGGTTTCTTGACTGGCCAGAACAATTAACGCCAACGCATTTTCATAGTACCCGATGGACGCGTCCCCACCGTTCACTCTCCATTGGTCTGGAGAAATCGTTGACTGTATCAGGTTGATCAGCTCCTGATCTCCAAAAGGCGGTGCGAAGCTGCCGGGCAAGTCTCCCAAATCGTGCAACGGCCCTCCAACGCCATTCATCACCGACAAAAATGATTTTCGATTTGCGGCATACAACGCCGTTCCCAGGCGTTCGCCGGATTGCGACGACTCTCCAAACCGTGTGTTGCCCTGCCCCTCTTCGTGGTCCGATTCATTCACTAACCGTTTCATTGATCGTTTGAGCACCGATGCCGCTTGATTTCTTATAAGATTTAATTGATTGTTCTGGGCGTAGTCCGGGTGACCAACCGTCTCCATGGTTAAATAAATCAAATCGATAACTGCCGCATTCTTCCGTAGCCTGATTTCATCGTCAGTTGCTTCACTGTCAGGGGATTTGAACAATCCGTCAGTTTTTTTCCTAAAGGTCAGGTTGAACTCACGCAGTTGTTTAATCGACCGCAGGTGTTGGGAAAGACGGACAACGTCGCCGTTTGCGGAGGTAAGCGTCAAATTGACGTTTTGGCCAAAAAGAGGCGACGCCGAGGCGAACACGCAGATAATCAACAGCGAGGCGAAATTGAATCGCGAGCGAATTTGGCCCAAACATCGATTCAAACATGAATGCAGATTCATGGAATTCTCTTTTTCATTCTGCCCCGTGCGTTAACTATACAAAATTCCTAATGGATGGCCAACATTTTTTTGGGCGATTTTTGCCCGGTCGGCGATTCACTACAATTACTGTCGGTCGAAAACAGCGGATTATCGAAGGGGGCGAAATGTTGCGAATTTGTTTTGTCGGTATCGTTATCGTGCTAACTGCTGAACTTTATGGTCAAGACGTAAGCCAGGAACAAGTCAACAATTCGATTACGATCAACGAGTTTGATCCCCAGCCCAAACTAAATGTCGAAACCACCCCTCTCGTCGCAGCGAAATTTCCCGTGATCGATGTTCATACTCATTTCCGTTTCAAGACCAAAGGTAGTCGGGAAACAATAGAAGCTTATGTCCGTGACGTGATGGATGCCCAGAACATTCGACTGAGCGTGAGTTTGGACGCGACACTTGGGGCTGAAGACGAGCATTTTCAACTTTTGGGTGGAGAATTGGCCGACCGGTTCGGTGTCATGGTTCATATTGACTTCCAGGGAGGGGCCAAAGACGATGACTTCGCCAATTGGGCCTGTAATCAGCCGAACTTCGTTCGCATGGTCGTCGAACGACTGCGTTTTGCAAAAGAGCATGGCTGCATCGGCGTCAAATTCTTCAAGCAGTTCGGGTTGGGATTTCGAGATTCCAACGGTAACCTAATTCAGATCGACGATCCGCGTTTTGATCCTATCTGGGAGGCTTGTGGTGAATTGAGCCTGCCTGTCTTGATCCATTCAGCGGACCCAGTCGCATTCTTTGACCCGATAGACCACAAAAACGAGCGTGCTGAAGAATTGACGCGCCATCCAGACTGGAGCTTCTCTGGAGCCGATTTTCCGACACATGACGATTTATTGGCTGCCCGTAACCGAGTGATTGAACGACACCCGAAAACAATGTTTATCGGTGCCCACGTTGCAAACTATCCCGAAGATCTGGATGAAGTATCTAAATGGTTGAACCAGTATCCTAATTTTTATGTCGACATTTCTTCACGTATCTCGGAGTTGGGACGCCAACCTCGACGGGCAAAGGTATTTTTTGAGGAACATGCAGACCGAATTCTATTCGGTACCGATGGGCCTTGGCCAGCTGAACGACTTACCTACTATTGGCGATTTCTGGAAACCAATGACGAGTACTTCCGTTACAGCGAGAAACACCCATTGCCTCAGGGACAATGGTTCATTTACGGGATCGAATTGGAAGATTCCATTTTGCGAAAAGTCTATTTTGAAAATGCGCTAAAGCTCTTTCCAGCGCTGAACGCAAAATTTGAGAAGTCAAAATAAAACAGGGCTTCAGAATTTCCGAAGCCCTGATTGATATTGCAATTTGGACGAACAATAGTTCGCGAAAGGCTGTTAGAATAAACCGCCACCAGCACCAGCACCAGCACCAGCACCACCGGCACCGGCACCGGCACCGCCTATACCGCCGCCCCCGCCAACACCACTTGCACCGCCTGCGTCACCAAAGAAGTTGAATGTAAATACGTCAGCAATTCCCGAGAAGAACGGAGAAACACTAACGAACACATACAATCGATCCGCAGTCGTCGCATGGTTGACCGTCATTTGTGCACCAGCAGGAATCGTCGTAATTACCGGTCGATAACCTACTGTACCTGGCCCTAACAAATTTCCACCATTGTTGCCCAAGCCATTGTCGTTGCCAGCTGCAATGCCAGCACCATATCGAGCTCGCAAGTAGTTTGTATACGCCGACGAAGATCGATTTTGAGCCAACGCTTGTGCTACAAACGTTCGGTCTTGAATGAACTCACGATCAGGCAAAACAATCAGATTTTGTTCGGGAATGACTTCCTTGCGGCGTCCTTCGTCCAACGCGAACAAGACTAACGTACCGTTGTCACTGACAGGCACCTGTCTCGATTCACTGACTTCGTTTTCCGATCCGAAATGTTTGATAATGGTAACGGTTGCCTTGTCTCCCGCAACATCGCCCCAAACCTTTCGAACCAACAATCGGTAATCACCAGTAAAGCCTCTGGGCAGAACATAATACTCGTGCACCAGTTCGTTTGAAACTTTCGATTTCGAATATTGGTCGCCCATCATTACCCCACCCGCTGGCGTTTTTGGAGTTTGACGAGAACAAATAAAACTACCCGGTTCATCAACATAAATATCCAGGTCAGCGTCACCAGTGTAGGAAACGTCGACGATTACATCGCGCTGGAGTGCGACATCCAATTCGCGGCGATAGTCCAATAATTCATCGGATCGCCCTTGATCTTCGAAACGATTCTGAAGGGCCTTTGCTGCCACTACCGCTTCTTTGACCACACCGCGTTGAGTGGGCCATGCCTGAGAAAGAATCCCCAGCGTCGACCAACGAACACCTTCATCGAAATTTTTCTGGCTGCTAATCTGCAATCCAAGTACAAAAGGTTCGACCATTCCGGGACTTGCCGCAGAAACGTCCTTAAGTAATTTGATTGCTCGCTCATGCATGCCACTCCGGCCCATGTACTCGGCGACGATCATCGAATCGCCAACACTTGTAGATAGATCCACTGCCGACATTAAAGCGCGTTCGATTTCAACTCGAGGAGACTCGTTCAGCTCCATCGAAATCGCCAAAGCTTCGTACATCCATGGTTCGCTGACATTGTCACGAATTGAATTCATGATCAGTTGCGATGCCTCGTCAAACTTCTTTGATTTGACAAGTAAATCAACTGCGTCACGAACGGACGGAGCATTTTCCGACGCGGTCGCATCTACAGAAACCGCTTCGTCCTGAATGCAGAAGAGGCCACCACCGCCGCCGCCGCCGAGACCACCGCCTCCACCGCCGAAGCCGCCGCCCCCGCCGCCGAAGCCGCCGCCGCCGCCGCCGAAGCCGCCGCCACCACGGCCGCCGCCCAAACCGCCGAATCCGGCACCGGGGTTACGGCGAGGCGCGATCAGGTCACCGACGCTGTATATATTTCTAACGAAATACTCGGGATCTCCTGCGACGTCTTTGGAGATAACCAGCAACACTTCGTCTTTTACGATAAAGGTCGCGTTATGCTTGTCCAACATCAGACGCAGCCAGTTCTTGAGACGAATTCCCGACATGTCATGTGATACTAAGGTATCGGAATCCAATTCGTCTTCCGTTGCAGATGGATCCAAAACGACATTGATTTTGTAAAGCGATTTCAGGTCAGCCATGACTTCGAGGAATTCAACGTCGTCATAAGGTCCAAGGTCGGGACCTTCACCACCACCAACCACAACGTCCAGCTGCCGCAAAATACCTTCTTCGATTTCATTTCCGGCGAGTCGAACAGCTTTATATTTCTCTCGAATCGCACGCTTTTGGATCCATGTCTCTGCATCAGGGAACACTAAGGGCGGATCTCCAGGAAATCCAATCGTCGCCTTCTCTAGTTGGTACATGGCACCAATGAAGTTGAACTCACGCACTCGTCGCAACTCAACCATGAGTTCATAGTTGTTGCGAATATGGGCAGATTCGTGTGCTGAATTTGCAGCAGGAAGCGTCGGCTCCATTCGAAGAGCCTCCAACGTCACTTCTTCAGCTGCCAGATTATTTCCTTCTTCGAGCAACGAATTAAATCGGTTGATCAATCGAGCCACTTTCTCTTCTCGTCGTTCCATTTCTTGAACACGTGAGAGATATTCACGTTGGCCAGCCAGCTGTCGCTCTGACTCGGCGACGCTTGCATCGTAAGCCAGCTTGCGCTCCCGAGCAGCCATCAGTGCAGATGTCAAACGATTCCGCAATTCTGCTTTGACATTAGCGTCCACGTCTTGATCAGGCGTCTGATCCAAAATGTCAATAACGGACTTAACCCGATCAATAGACGAGCCAGGATTGTTCGACATCTCGTCGCGAGCTCGTTCCAACTCGAATTGAACGGTTGCCTTCAATCGCCCGGTAACGATTGAGCGACGGTCTTCAGCCGACTGTGTGATCACGTTGGCTTTGTCTGCACTCTCTAACAACAAACGGTCGATCTCGTCCTGATTCTGCTGGTCACCAACCAGAATCAATCCAGAGTCACCAGGTGTTGGACTTCCATCTACCTGCCCTTGATCTTGCTCCTCTTGAATCAAAGGCAATTCAAGCGTGTCGCCTGACTCAACTAGACTTTCCATCAGGCTATTCAATGACGCTGCATTGGTATTGTTTGGATCATTTTCCGATGCCTTCTCAGCAAAGGTTTTGGCACTCACCAAATCACCATGCAACAACGCGTCCGCACCCAATTGTGATAGTGTGTGGCTGCCAAGTGTCATGATGCGAGCTGCCTCTCGCAAACCCGCTGAACCAATTGTAGGCAACGATGCGCCACCGTCTTTGCGGGCATCTTTCAATAGCTGTGGCAAAAACGAAAAGTCGTCGTTCGACGCTTCGGCGACGATTGGCCAAGACATGCTTACTGTTTGCCCGTTGAACTCTCCATTCAACTCCAATTCAAGATTATCTTCCCGGTCGGCAAGTGTGCCGAGAATAATCG
The DNA here is from genome assembly GCA_041399045.1 of Pirellulaceae bacterium. Taxonomy (GTDB): domain Bacteria; phylum Planctomycetota; class Planctomycetia; order Pirellulales; family Pirellulaceae; genus BJ22. Next base: position 34,202 of record JAWKTO010000012.1, read on the forward strand.
TGTCGCGATCCGTTCGGAGCGGTGGCATGATTTGCGGAAAGATCTCAACGATCGCTTCAGGCAACTCAGGAGTTTGTGGCCAAAAGATTGCGCCATGTACAGTTGAAGCTAAACCGAACGCACCGTTGGAAACAGCATTCTCATCGTCCGAATCCAGGAAGATGTTTCCACCCAATTGGTTGGATACCGCTGCTAACACCTCAACGTTTCGCTGAGGTCCAATTGCGTAGCTCGAAAATGAAATGTTTGATTTGCGAAGTGTAGCTACTGCTTCGGAAATTTTTTCACCTTGAAGCAATCCACCTCGGCTAACGCCGTCGCCGATGTAAACGACACTTCGATTGCGGCCTTTTGCCGAAGTTGAAAGTGAATCATTTGCAAAGTCGAACATGGCGACCATGTCCGTCGCGCCTAATGGAACGCGTTGTTTTAATGTTTCAATTGCCGCAGCCGCACTTTTCGAATCGGCCATGGTGAATTCATCGGTCAACGACACGGCATCAATATCAATCGCGACAATCTTCACGCGGTCATCGCTATTCAATTGCGACAGGAATGATTCCAGTGTCGCAATCGAGTCTTGTTGATAGAGCCCTGTTTGACTTGCTGACGTATCGACAAACACAACAATGTCGCTCGCCAGGCTGGGAACTCGGTCAACTTGAGGAGATACGCTGAGCGCGAAAGAGATCTCGCCTTTTGCATCCTCATACGTCGCCAACCGAACCGTTTCGGTGCCTGGAACGGCAGCGATCCATTTTGGATCGTTGGCGCGTGTTGGATTTGCGGCGGATCCCAAGAATCCCACGGCGACTGCGAGGGAAAACATGGCTCTCAATGAGCTACGTTTGATCATGTCAAAAAACTCCACTCCGGAAATGAAGAGTTGGTGAATTGAGGCGATAAAACCTGCCTAAACCACCAGCCTTGCCTTTATCGAAAATTGGCGCCCAACGCCGTATTTGTCCCTATTTTATTTTGGACGTTTTTAAAACGCTACCAAAAAATCGCCGATTTTGCCTACATTGATCCATCAAAGAAATCGACTTCACCAGTAAATTCTAGAAAACTGGTCCTGCCAAACGCCTGGTCAACCCCGGTCAAATTCCAAAAATCACTTGAAATTCAACTCTAACGCTTGGTTCCGGCAAGAGTTTTTCGAGATGCGTTGCCCTGAAACGCTCTCGCCCGTAATTCTATCGGAAAATTCCTGACAAAGTCAAATTTGGAAATCTGGCGATCTCGGAAATTCTCTATTCCAGGTGCCGTTTTAACGGTCAAATGGCCCGCTCTGCCCAAAATGTCCCTGTGGCAATCCGGAAGGAAAATCCGCGTTCTGACGAATCGTCCGATTTTTCCTTTTTCCCGACTTTCAAAATGCAGAACCCTGCGGCGTCGCAGGAAAAATCTTCAGCTGCCGCGAAGTCGTCCAAGCTATGGTTTCTAGTGAGAACGTTCGCAAGTTTCAGACTCCAAATGAACCAAAAATGCAAATTGCGGACGTTTTGATTTTCCTAACCGATCACCAAGTCTTGAAACGACTGATGCACTCCAAAATCCCTTTCCTTCGCTCCCGACGTATACGTTCTCGAAAAGGCGCTGCCGTCGTGGAACTTGCGATCACAATTCCAGTGCTCTTGGCATTTCTTTTGGCAACGTTGGAAATGTGCAATTCGATAAAACTCAGAAAAGATCTAACGATTGCAGCATATGAAGGAAGCATGGTTTCAATCCTGCCGGACGCAACTGCGAGTGACGTCAACGCTGCGATCAATCAGGTTTTGTCGGATCGTGGTATCAGCAATGCAACTATTTCGATATCACCAAACAACTTCGAAAATGCCAAGGCCGGGACATACATTGAGATTTCGGTTAGCGCCAAATACTCCGACAATTGTCTGGTCTACCAGGGGCCTTTCAGCTCGATGACTTTATCGGGCAACAGCACATTCATGAAGGAAGTCAATTAGACGAAAGCAAAATTCATTTTGCACCTGTAACGCCGCAATTTTGAATCGATATCCCAGACTCCAGAGAAACGACTACGATGAAATCACCCCGCATGCCTAAGCGGTTTCGCAAACGACAGGGCGCCATCCTCGTCCTGGTAGCGTTCGCAATGATCGCATTCTTTATTGTAGCCGCTGCGCTATTAACCTGGCCTATATGGATTTGTGCAACGCCGAGCTCAAGGTTGCTACGGATTCTGCTGCAAGGGCTGCAGCCAGAGAATACGCCAATAGTGGAAATACAACAAACGCGATTAACGCCGGGATTTCAATCGCGGCACAAAACAACGTTGCAGGACAGGCCATGATGCTGTCTGGATCCGATTTTACTTTTGGTAGTGCCCTTCGTACCTCGCCGACACAACGCTATACGTTCTCCACTTCAGGCTCATTCATCAATGCTGTTCGCGTCGATGGTAGTCGTTCGGGAAGCGGCTCAAATGGTAGCATCCCCTTGTTCTTTGGCAATCTTGTTGGGCAAACCACCTACGACACAACCTGCTTTTCCACCGCGTCACAAACAGAGATTGGACATCATGTTCTGTTTTGGATCGATCGGGATCGATGGGGGTTGAGATTGAAGCAGATGCGACGGACCCCAACAAGGGAAAACTGCATGGGCAGGCGTTTGTGATGCCATGAGAGTGTTTCTAAAAGAACTTCAAGACACGCAAACCGTTGAGCGCGTGGGCGTCGTCACCTTCAATGAAGGAACGTATTTAACACAGGACTTGACATCTGATTATAAAAGCCTGATGGATTCGTTAACCGCGATTACACCATCGGGGGCGACTGCCATCGGTGACGGTATTACATCCGGTGTCAGTGTCTACCAGAATTCTCCAAACCATCGACCGTGGGCTGCACGCGTCATGATTGTCTTGACGGATGGGCAAAGTAATACCGGAAGTGATCCCATCGTCGCAGCGACTGCCGCAGCCGCCCAGGGAATGACAATTCATGCGGTCAGTTTTACAACATACGGTTCAGACACAACGATGAGACAGATTGCCGACATCGGTGGTGGGCGATTTGAAGATGCAGCGGATATCGCGGCGTTGAAAAAGAGTTTTCTAGAGATCGTTCGAACCATACCTGTTTTACTAATCGAATAACTTGTAAGTGCTGACAATGCTCAAAACACCTAAACTCAAATGCCGACGCGGAGCTGTCACCGTTGAAATGGCACTTTGCCTGCCCGTGTTGTTTTTGGTCCTCTTCTTTTCATTCGAAATATCCCGTGCTTACTTCGTAAGGCAAACGCTTGACGACGCTGCGTTTGCGGCATGCCGTACAATCAAGGTTCCCGGTGCGACAATCGCCGAGGCAGAGGCAGTCGTTCAAACCGTTCTTGATCAAGTCGGTGTGAAAAATTACACCACGACGATCACTCCCAGTACGATTACGGATGCTACCAATTCTGTAACGGTGACAATTTCTGCTCCCATGGATCAGAACATGTCCTTGACGACGCCGTTTTTCAAAAACAAGAGTTTGACCGCGACATCTACTTTAAAAACGGAACGCTATCGAAATTAACCTACCCCTCCCCTGTTCGACGTTGTCATCAAGGTCTCCGCCAGTAAATTGCGAATTGAAATCATTTGAAAACGCAGGCTCGCGAGCGATTATGCGCAGTGCATTCCATAACTGCACATGTGTGTTTGTGTCGCAGGCCCATCCAAACTAATTCGTTCAATCGTTTGAGCTTCTAATTGAGCACATGTCGAACGGCAGACGATTATTCTTATTTCAATTCGTTGCTTTCAAGCAGAAAGTTGTGCGACACTCCGCCCGCAGCAACTGATTCTGGCATATTTTTTGCATCGTTACAGAGAATTCTCCGAGTCGAAAAACAAAAGGAATTCAATCGATGATTAAATATGTTAAGGGCGATATCTTGAAGAGCGAAGCAAATGCCATTGCTCATGGTGTTGCGCCAAACGACCACTTCGAACACGGCCTTGCGCTTTCATTGCGTGAACAATGGCCCTCGATGGTCAAGGATTTTCGACATTGGTGCCATAACCAGAATCCGAAACCTGGCGATGCGTGGATTTGGTCCGGAGCAGACGGAACACGTGTTGTTAATCTTTTGACACAAGAAAACTCCAACCAAGCACACGGCCATCATCCTGGCAAAGCGAAAACGGAATATGTTAATCACGCCTTGAAGGCCCTGAGAAAGGTGATCGAGAAAGAGCCACTATCGAGCGTTGCCATTCCAAAGTTGGCAACGGGCGTAGGTGGATTATCTTGGGACGAAGTTAAACCATTAATTGAGAAACATTTGGGCGATCTTCCAACGCCCGTTTTCGTCTATGAAGAGTTTCATGCGGGACAAAAAGCGTCTGAGACTTAAGTTCAGGTCGCGCGGCATTGGGTAGTGGACGAGGCTACGAGTCCCGAACGGATTATTGCATCGGGACTCATAGCCTCGTCCACTACGTTTGACCTGAATTTCAATTCTAACGCATTGATTTTCAGGTGAAAAAACATGCCCTTTTCACGATTAACGACGTGATCTGCTAGTTGCAACTGGTGGGCCAATTTCAACCGACGGGACCGATGTCCGTTTCACTTGTCTGATGAATCAGAATCGAGCTCCACGAGCGCGTTTTCTGCGGCCTTTTGCTCGGCTTCTTTTTTGGTCTTCCCCCACGCAGAAGGGAAACGTCGACTCAAAACCTTGGCTGCGACATGAAACGACTTATCGTGATCCGGACCGACCTCTTCCAGAATCACATAGGTGGGGGCAATTCCAAAATCTCGTTGCGTGCGATGCTGCAAAGCAGACTTGTAATTGTTGGCAGCGGAACACTGCAGAACAGCTTCCACTTGTTCCTGGATGAAGGGACGCAAAAACGCTTTTGCCTGCTCCAACCCAGCGTCTAAAAAGATAGCTGCAACAACGGCCTCAAAGCCATCGGCCAAAATTGATACGGGCAGATCTCCGTTGTTGGCCACACCCTTGCCGACCAGAATCAATTCCCCAAGCTTCAACTGTTTGGCCCATTCCGCACAGCTTTGCCAGCTGACGACCGCCGATTTAATCTTCGTCAGTTCGCCCTCATTCCAGTTCGGGTACGTCTGAAACAGGTAGTCACAAACGGTGAATCCAAGCACCGAATCGCCCAAAAACTCCAATCGCTCATTCGAATTGCCACTTGTTTCACTTCCCGATGAATGGGTCAATGCTGCAATCAATAATTCCGGGGTGGAGAAAGCAACTCCTAGGGCGTCCTCACAACGAAGAAGCCAATCGTTTTGGTCGTTGTTTTGTAAGTCTTCGACTGACATTTGCGGCATGTTGTTTTCTTTTGTCGTAGCAATTCACAAGTTGAAGCGAAAGATTTTGAATGATTCGCTTTTTTCGTCAAGGGCGATTCCTTGCATGCGTTTACTTGTTTGGGCGCTGGTGCAACAGAGTCAAGGCTATTAACCATTTTTACGATTTGCAATTCGATTGGAAATCAAAAACGCCAATTCCATCGCTTGATCATAATTGAGACGAGGATCCACGGCGCTCTTGTATGCACGACTCAAATCCGGAACAGCCAACTCACCAGATCCGCCAATACACTCAGTCACATTGTCACCCGTCAGTTCCAGATGCACGCCACCTAAATACGAACCCATCTCGTTGTGAATATCAAATGCCTGCAACAATTCCTGAAACACTGAATCAAAGCTGCGTGTCTTGATCCCCTGTTCGGTTGCAAACGTATTTCCGTGCATCGGATCGCAACACCAAACGACTTTCAAATTATTGCTTTTGGCAGTATCAATCAACGAAGGTAAACATTCGTTGACTTTGGTAGCCCCAAACCGATGAACCAACACCAGTTTCCCGGCCTCATTCGAGGGATTAACAATACGGGCCAACTCCAACAATTGTTCAGGAGTTGTCTCTGGCCCCACTTTGATCCCAATTGGATTGTCTATTCCCCGAATATATTCAACGTGCGCGCCATCCACTTGGTTGGTTCGATAGCCAATCCAAGGCAGATGCGTTGACAGATTATAGTAACCGGTGCGGCGAGGAACCCTCCTTGTTTGAGCTTCTTCGTAAGCAAGTAACAGCGCTTCATGCGAAGTAAAAAATTCAACGCCATAACTATCCTGAAACTTCGCCGATAGCACCGCCTCCATGAACCGCAGCGAATTGGTGATGGAATGAACCATTTCGCGATACTCTTTTTCGCGTGGCGAATGGGTGGGGAAGTCAAGTTCCCAATTTTCTGGATGATGCAAATCAGCGAAGCCGCCACCAATCAAGCTGCGGATAAAATTCAGAGTCAGCGCCGAACGTTCATATCCACGCAACATCAATTCCGGATCCGGCTCACGCTCCGATTCGGAAAAACCGCTCCGATTAACGATATCTCCACGATACACCGGCAAAGTCGTGTTGCCTCGCGTCTCCAGATCCGATGAACGCGGCTTGGCATACTGACCTGCAATCCTGCCCACTCGAACGACTCGTCGCATCGATCCGTAAATCAACACGAAACTCATTTGCATCAAAACTTTGAGATTTCGGACGATGGCAGCTGTTGAGCAATCGTCAAGACTCTCGCTGCAATCGCCGCCCTGCAAAAGGAATGCGTCTCCCTTTTGCACATCAGCCAACTGACGTTTGAGCGATTCAATTTCCCAGCTCGTCACCAATGGCGGCAGCTTTCGAAGTCGTTCCAATGCACCGCCTAACGCATTCTCATCACGATACGTGGGTTGTTGCGTTGCAGGGCGATTACGCCACGAACCAGGTGACCAATCTCGAATAGAATTTTCGCGTTGAGAAGTCATGTGCCTACGAAACGAATACAGTTTTCAAATCAAGTCTTCATTGTGCCAACAATTTTACAAAGAATCACCGATTCTTCGAAGGCGAAAAGCGGCGATTGATTTTTTCCGGGATAAATCAATTCCGATTTGAATTGGATTCCGCGTATTCAATCAGCGATCGCACAATATAAGAGCAAGACCACAGAAAAATTAACCATCCAATTGCGTTGCTGCCGCATTCAAGAGTGGGGCCAATACCAATTTCTTCGCTTTGATTTTCTCCATGATCCTTGGATGAACAAAGATTCTCACCTGTTTTACAAAATCGTCAAATTGACGTTCGGCAAGGGCGCGAACAACAGGTGAAAGCGTCCCCAACGACATAAATTGCTCTCGCTTTGAATCGAAAACATCGATCTCAAACTGCACCTCCAATCCCACAGGAGGAGCGTCAATCAACACCTCACATTCCATGACTGTCTCGCCGAGCTGTTCCGCAAGTGAATTCGCGAGGATCTTTGAACAATTGGCCAACCAGGCAAACGGTCGACGCGCGAGACGCGAGAAAACATCCGAGTCAGAATGGCAGCTGAACTGCCCCCACTGTTTGTATAGCTTTCGCTCATTGCCAAACAGACTGATGTACAGCTCCAACCAACCGGGTTCGGAAACGGATACCCGTTGTAATTCGGAAGCAAACGATGATTCCGTGCTACTGTAGATGCGTGCCATGTTCAGATCGGAATGAAGACTGAAAAACAGCCTCTGAAACATTGCGGTCGCGCTGCGAACCGTGTGATGCCAATATACTTCGCTGAACATGACATACCGCGCGAATACCATCAGCTCAGCTGCTGTTCGACCTTTGGTGGTGATCGCCAATCCAGTCGCATCGCGATTAAGGCACAAACTGCTGATGAGTCGCGGAGCGTCAAAGTTTCGGCCATACGGCACTCCAGAGTGTAGGCTATCTCGAAACAGGTAATCTAGTTTGTCCGGGTCAATCGGCCCCGACAGAAGCGAGGCTCCAATCTGCTCCGCTTGATTGGTAGGAGTCTTTTTCAAAAGGCGTTGCACAACTGCCGAGTCGCACTCCCATTCATTTCGCAATAGCGATGAGACAGGTTCGCTTTCGAGATAGGTCGCAGCAAGCGTTTCATGCTCATCAATAGACTCCAGGCCGAGATCTTCGATTGGATGGCAAAAAGGGTAATGTGCGATATCATGCAGCAGCGATGCAACTACGATTCCGTCCAGAGTTGCAGAGTCCATTGCATCTTGAAAACGGCTTTCCAACATCAGTTGCCGTAGAAACAGCAACGTCGAGCGATAAACACCAAGCGAATGCTCAAAGCGATTGTGTACAGCGCCAGGATAAACCAGCGACACAAATCCTAATTGTCGCACTGATGCAAGTCGACGGAAGCACGCCGTATCGATCAAGTGTCGAACGCGAGGTGTGATTGGCACATCCATTTGATCGGGAATCCGAATCAAATTGGCGCCACGAATCAGCTCGTTGACCTCAGGTTGCACTGTCGCCGTCATCAAAAACCACACCAAACGCAGCATATGAGATCTTGCAGCATTTGCGACACCATTCCAGACAAATCGAACGGGTCGATTTCGGTTTCGGTTGGGGCTGGATTCGAATTCAGCTCAGTCCATCCAGGCAGCACACCACAGCCGGCAATCCATCGAGTTAGCGCGCAACAGCCGAAATACAATCCGTAATGCAAAAGTCCTGTCAAGTAATCGAAATCAAAAATCACCATGGCCGCCGCGCCGCCAAGTAATAGCATCGCACTTGCACCGACCGCCAATGTAAGCGGCGTCCATTGGTCATTGAACGCGTATTTCGCGATCCACATGAAACTCCATGTGATTCCGAACGCGAGCATGGCAATTCCAACGCGCGCCCACAACTCCATACCCAGAAATGCACCCAGCTCCTGATTTCGCAAAAACGAATAAGCCACAACCGAACAAGGTGCCGCCAGTAAAAACACAAATACACCGGCAACGATTTCAGAAAAAGTTGCCGAATCCTGACCAACGCCCGTGATTCGCCAAACCAAGGCGCCAATCAGAAACATCAGAATTGTGCCAACAATCAACGTAATCTGGACTGGCGACAAATTTGTATCAGCGCGAGCAATAGGCTTCAGAACCGCTCGCCCCTTGGTGTCCTTCGGCCCAAACTCGTCTGGTGCGTGAACAACGACCTCTTCGTCCTTCGACGGGATTCGGATAACTCCTTTGCACTTCGGACAAGGCCCTTCACGACCCGCAAATTTGTCGCTGACATTGAATCGGGCGTGGCAACCAGGACAGGTTACTCGAATGGCCATGAATGCTCTCGATTTGGAATTGGCTGAAAAACTGCCGAGGCTTGGTCCAACCCCCGCCAGTTAGCAAACTGAATTCTTCCGACACCATGGAAAACATACCAGACTATGGCGTGCCTCCATTGAAACACCGTGGGGACGGCAGTCTTCAAACGAATTATTTTCGCAAAGATTGACGGTGAATCAAGCCAGGTCAGACAACTCGTCTTCATTGAGGATTCGAAACTTATTAGCCAACAACGTTTCTTGAGCCAAATCGATATTGTCTACCATCAACGCCACTGCGATGGTTTCGGGAGATTTAATCATCAACGGATATGTCTGAACCAAATTTACTTCCGCCTGAAGCAGCGCATTGCATACGGTCAACAATGGTTGGGGATCATCCGGGAGTTCTAACGCAATCAAATCACTTTCGATCATTGCCAAACCGGCTCGCTCGAAAACCTCTCGTCCTCTTTCTGGATTGGTCAAGACAAAACGGACAATACTACACTCCGTTGAATCATGAATGTTCAATGCGACGATTCTGACTCCCGTCCCTCGGAAGCGACGAAGAACTTCCAGCAACTGTCCAACACGGTTTTCAAGAAACACAGTGAATTGCCGAATGGTCGGATAATCTCGGCCTCGCATCGTTTGGAAACCGATTCCTGCACCTTCGTCATCACCAATACTCATTATGAATGTCCCTCGCTTACAACATGTGCCGCATCATCATTGCTGCAGCACAATCCAATTGACCCAAACGCGGTGTTTGGCCGGTCAATTTTACTTGGCTTTTTCCGCATTCAAAATGGAAAGTCATCGCAAAGCGGCGTTTTTTACCCGTCTTTCCCCTCCCAACTTCAACAAGCTGCATATTTTCGCACAGTTTCTCTCATGCGCATCCTGTTTTTTATCAGTTGGGCAATCAATTGGGTCATTGGATCTTAATGGCAAACTCAACAACGCACACTCTATTCCACTAAAAAAACGTTCGAGTGTCGCCTGCGGAATATCTCGGAATGTCATGTTGAGAATCAGCAATTGAAGGAATGTTCGCAAAACGAGCAGACGCCAACTCAGTTTCGAAGAAGAAAAATCCACCGTTGATTTTTTTTGAAGCGTTCACGATAGTCGAGGGAGTAGAGGAACAGAAACTAAAAAAGCCAAATACAACCAAAACGCCATGGATTCACCCGAACAATTGCCCTTTCCACTTCGAGAGCACTCCATCGAAATTCGCGTACGTTACCAGGAAACAGACGCTCAAGGCCGCGTGCACCACGCGAACTATATCAATTACTTCGAAGTCGCACGTGTCGAGATGTTGAGGGCAGGCGGCCGCAATTATCGAGACCTGGAACTGGGCGGACTTTTTTTAGTTGTCGTTGATGTTCAGTGCCAATACTATGGCGGCGCGATCTATGACGATGTGCTACGAGTCGATATCGCCGTCGACTGGACGAAGGGGACCCGGATTCGTCACTCGTACAAGATATGGCGTGACCAGGAATTAGTTGCCGAAGGCCATACGGTCGTTGCGTCTGTTTCTCCAGAAGGTAAAGTACTACGGCTTCCGAAATGGTTGCGCGGCAACGGCGAAGTCTAAGTAAGGAAGTCCTTGATTTCCGGAGCCGTTCGTCCGCGTTGATCCTTGACCCGTTTTCAAGTGGACTCACTTCCAACGAAATTCTTTCTCGGTCAATCGCTCGTATGCTTCGATATACTTTGCACGCGTGCGATCAATAATCGCTTCAGGGAGCTCCGGTGGTGGCGAGTTCTTGTCCCACGTAGTTGTTTCCAGATACTCACGCACAAACTGTTTGTCGAATGAAGGTTGATTCTGCCCTGGACGATATTGATCCGCCGGCCAGAATCGTGAGCTGTCTGGAGTCAAGACTTCATCAATCAGAGTGAGATCATTGCCATGCCATCCGAATTCAAATTTGGTGTCTGCCAATATGATTCCTTTTTCTGCTGCGTAGCTGGAGGCGCGACGATAGATATCGATACTGCGGCGTCGCAATTCGTTCGCGGTTTCTGCACCAACCACATTGACGACTTCATCAAAGGCGATGTTCTCATCGTGTCCCGAGTCCGCTTTGGTCGCCGGTGTGAAGAGTGGCTCAGCGAATTTTACACAATTAGGTAGGCCTGCCTCCAACACGTGCCCACAAACAGCACCTGTCCGCTGATAATCGCGCCAGCCAGACCCGACAAGGTACCCGCGCACAACACATTCAATCGGAACGACGTCGCATTTCTTCACAACCATCGTTCGACCAACTAATTCATCTCGATTCAGTCCTTCCGGCAACTCGATATCGTCGAGTCGATCGCTGATCAGGTGATTCGGGACGTTTAAAAAATCGAACCAGAACAGACTGATCTGCGTTAAAATCCGCCCTTTGTCGGGAATCAGCGATGGGAGGATCCAGTCGAACGCGCTAATGCGATCGGAGGCAACTAACAGCAATTTATCCCCTAAGTCATACAGATCCCGGACTTTGCCAGAACGCGTTGGCTTGGCTGTCGTCATTGCTTCCAATTCCTTCTTGTCAAGGCCGCCAAATTCTTGTCATCCAATGGATGGAACGTACCGCTGTTGAGAATTTCGATATCGTCTAAAATGGAATGAAGTCGACGAAGCGGTAATTTTCCAGCGACGCTTGTTAACCTATCGATATCGAGCCACCAAAGCAATTGGTCGATCGAATTGGTAAACGGGACAAAACCGCGAACGGAAGTTGACTGAACCGGGTTTCCGCAGCATGCAGAATAGGGACTGATGGGAAAAATCGTATTCGCCCTTCCCGCACATTGGGATTTCGAACGACGAACCGCCACGACGCTTCATGTAGTTGGGCTGGATGGAATCCCTTGGCCATGCAAAGTCGCCCGAGAAAATAATCTTGTTTCGATCTCCAGAAATCGTGACGAGTCCGGTCATGTTTTTGTCGCTTATCCATTTCGCGAATACGGCGAATTGACGATTGCGACCGGGACGCTTCCCGAATCTGAGAAACCGTATCGTTTGCTCAAGGAACTCGCACGGGGAACACTCAATCGACTTCGAAATCAAATTTCCAATTGGCTGGAGGGCGGACTGGAAATCGACTCACGCTCGCTCGAGCTGTTAAATGAGGCTGTCGACGAGTTTGGCCAATGCGCATTGGCTGAAAACGATACTCTCTCAGACCAGCATGCCGAACGCTCGTTGAACCTGGCGATTGAGGCTGTATTCAAAGTAAGCCGTTTGTTCGGTGAGAGTGTTTTTCCGCTGCGAACGGGGCACATCAATGTCCCGAAACATTGGCTGGGATGCGAGGGAGTCTGCCAGCGTGGCAGTCATACCGCAAAGGAGTCGATTGGCGGCGTATTCGATATCTTTCAAATTCAAACGCTGGACGAATGCAACGAGAATTTCGAAAACATTGTTTTTGGGCCTTTGTTGGATGCCAGCCCCGGCGGCATGCTGAAACAGTGGCAAGAGTTAGCTGATTTTGAAGAGCGCCAAGTTGACACGATGCGGTCGTGTCGTGAGTTTCTTGCACAGGCACCAGGAAGTGTAAAACTTTTACATGTTGCATCAGGGTTGAACGGCGTGGGCCATCGCTTGTTGAGCTACCCGCAACAATTACAACTGACGTTGGACCTTTTGGAGATGATCGAAAACTCCAGTCGTCAAATCCCGACCTTGGTCAGTTTCGATTGTCCATGGGGCGAACGCCTTGCCTGGAGTGTCGGAGGCGTTCACCCACTTCAAATCGCAGATTCCATTCTCAGGCGTGGGGTAACCGTCTCGATGCTTGGCTTGGACATTAACCTTGATTATTGGCCCAACGGATGTTTGCCACGTGATCCACTTCAGTGGTTGGAGTTGATTGATGTCTGGTCGCAATTAGGACTTCCACTTGTTGTCCGCCTTTGCGCACCTACGTTCGTCAAATCGCTGGTCGCTGTTGACCGTGAACGTTCCGTCAATGCGACGCGGGAATCAATGAACGACACGCAGATGCAAGACTTGCTCAAAACGGTGATTCCCATGATGTTGGCTAGGCCAGCAGTTCAAGGAATTATTTGGTCGCAAGGACACGACGGCGGTGATATCCGGTATCCGTCAGCTGGATTGGTTGACATCGACGGTCAAGCCAAGCCGATTGCAAACATCTTTACGTATCTCAATGAATTGGCAAAACGTGGTTGATGCCACATTTCAATCCAATGGACGAATCAAACTGACACGTCGATGAATAATTCGGAAGATCAACTCAAACTCCATCAACAATACATTGTCAATCAACGAAAGCAGATTCAAGCTTTACGTGAGCGCATTGACCGATTGGAAAAGCTATGGGAATTTACAATCGCAGATCCTGACATTCGGTGGCTTTTTGAAAATCGCCAAGAGCGGATGGACCCAACCATTCCGATTTTTGATCCAGAACGAGCTGATTTCCATCTTGCGAGGTACTCGCTTGCCGCCAAATGGACAAATGGGAAATACGTTGCCGACATTGCATGCGGAACTGGCTACGGTTCAGAATGGTTATTGGAGCAAGGCAGTGCGAAACAGGTGGTTGGAATCGACATTTCGGCTGATGCGATTCGTTACGCTGCCAAACGGCACCTGCAGCGACGGAATTGAATTCTGCTGTGCCGACGCTTTAAATACAGGACTCGACAACAACTCGGTCGATGTTGTCGTTTCGTTCGAAACACTGGAACATGTTCCGCATGACGAACAGCTAATTGCAGAATTTCTGCGCATTTTAAAGCCCGGAGGATTGTTGATTTGCAGCACTCCTAACCAATGGCCACTTGAGATCGCTCCATACCACGTAAAAGAATACGACCTGAAAGAATTTAAGCGAGTGTTGGAAACGCAATTTTCGGTTGTCGAGATGTTCAATCAGAACTCTGGTACAGCATTTCAATTCAATCGAGAGCAAGGAAAAGGTGTCATTCCAACAACGGAGGACAATCAGTACCTGGCCGAGTGTTTTGTAGCGGTCGCTCAGAAGCATTAATTCTTGGAATCCCCTGTCGAGTTCTGGCGATTACCCACCAATGCAGGCCCGCTGCGCGCAAGTGTGCTCAATGGTATCGACTCCAATTTTATCGCGGAATTGGCAGACTCCATGGGGCCCGGAGTCTTTTGCCAAAGGGGCTTGAATCCACAGAGCAATTCTCATTTACCGGAATGTTCAAACGGACAGATCCTCCATCTGCTAAAGTCCCCGCCCCTTCGCCTCAAACAAGACCCAAAAGCTTGTGAGTGAGATTGAGCATCACCGCTTGGATATTATTGCAAAATTGATATCCAATTCGTTACGTCGTCGTGCTGCTAACGATGACAAGGTAAAGACCATCTCAGACTCCCAAATGCTACTTCAGCTTTCGCAAACAGGTACCCCATTGACCTTCGTTTTCATCAACTCCCACTTCCACGATTGTTAACTCAGGTGCACTTTCCAAAAGCGTCGGGATCAACGAATCCGCTAGATACTGTGCCAGCAATTCCGCAGTCGTATTCGTTAAAGGCAAGAGACGACAATCTTGGGCCGGGAAAACCCATCGTCGCTTCTCAAAACGAACCACGACCTCATCCTTTTCCGCAGAAACAGAAATCGTCGGGTGGTTCATCGGCAGCAAGACGTGGTGATCCAGTTGTGTCGTCAATTCTGCAAGGCGATCACGCAACGCGATAAAATCAACAACATAGCCGTGTTCATTGAGTGGGCCGACGACACGGCAACGAACACGATAATTGTGGCCATGAATCGATTCACAAATATTGTCGCCGAACGTAATGAAGTGAGCGGCGCTGAAGTTCAGTTGTTCTTTTTCCAAGTCGACTGAAAATAACTCTTGTTGCATCGTTCTAACTCAGTGGACCAAGTGATTCGATACCATCGTTGACCAGTTTAACAAACAGCGCCGCCGCGATGAGATCCGCCGTAGAACCCGGGTTGCGACGATTGGAATCACTACGCAACCAGAAATCCAATTCGCCAGCAGCAAAAACAAATTCGGATTCACTTCGCCGGATGGCGTCAACACATTTTTTTGCCAGCATTTGAGCATGGTCAAACGCGCGCTGGCCACACTTGCGCAAAATTAACGTATCGCCCAACCTTGCGAGTATTTCGATGTGCGCTCCGTGGACGGCAACGGGTAGCCCTTTTCCGTCGGCGAGTTTACGATCGATCGCAGGGATCACCAGCTCGAACAAATCCGCGAATCCGTTTGCAAATTGCCGTGCAATCAAGTCTCGATTGGACGCTTGTTGCATCGCCGTCAAAAGATCAATTTGTGGGTATTCTCTGTCGTTTACATTATTTTCCTCAACCTCCCCTAACCCACCGGCGGCCGCTAATCGAATCGCTTCGAAGACCAGCGTAGTGTCGTCAACAGTTGCCTGCTTTAAAACGTTCGCAACAACGGCTGATGACAATCGTTGGTCAGGACGACCTCGATGCGCGTTGACAAGCGGAGCGATCAGCAAGATGATTCCCAAGTTGGTATTTTGGCCGACTGCTCGTTTGGTAGCCTTGACGGACTCAAGGATTATTTTACCAAGTGAAGCAGATTTTTCAGAATCAATCATGTTTCCGAAAACGGACCCACTCACCAAAAAATCATAAAGTGTCGTCGACTCGAAATCCGCACCTCGATGAACGTTCCCGACCTTGGGGATTGAACACTCCAGGTTGCAAGCGAGTGTCACAAGTTGTCCTAGTGAAACCGACTGATTCATCGTTTCAGGCGTCCACAAATTTCTGGACTGCGTTGCTGACACCGTTAGGGTCGTCAAGCATTACGTAGTGACCAGCCGCAGCAAGTCGAACGACTTCGGCATCAGGCCAATGTTGAATGAATCGTTCAAGGCACTCTGGACGAAAACACCAGTCCTTCATTCCCCAGACCAAAAGTTTGGGAATATTCAGCGTTGGGAGAAATCGCTCAATTTGCTCGAGCGTTTGCCAGGTTTTTTGTTTTGGACGAGTCGGGATATCGTGAACAAAGCGATCAATAGCAACTCGATTCGCCCAGTTGTCATAGGGTGCAAGTAATCCCTGGGCGACGTCGGCGTCCAGGCCGTTTGGCAATTCGGTGGCCATTGAAATGGCGGCACGTGCAAAAAGATTCAACTGCCGCATGCCCCACGTTCCGAGAATCGGAGTTCGGCAGATTCGAATGCGAAATGGAAAAAACGGCGGAGGAAAGGCCGCAGTGTTCAGCAAAACGATTTTCGAAAATCGCTCAGGACGCTTTCGAACAGTCCCCATTCCGATTGCGCCGCCCCAATCGTGAGCGACCAACGTTACGTTGTGGAGATTCAGTTCGTCAACTAACGAAACGAGATTGTCGATGTGTTGATCAAGGCAATAGTTGTATGATTGTGGCTTGTCGCTCAATCCACATCCAACGTGATCGACCGCTATACAACGATGTTGATCCCGCAGTTGCTGGATCAGCGGATGGAAATAAAAAGACCAAGTCGGATTGCCATGAACCATGAGTACTGGCGAACCGGATCCATCGTCAACAAACGACATTGAAATGCCATCTTTCAACGAATGGCGATTCAAATCAAACGAGTAAAGCTGGCGCCAACCTTCCTGAGCGTTCTCAGATTGGCTATGCATCGCAATGGTCAACTCAAACACCTTGAACGATTTATACGATTTCGGAACAAGGCCATTATTTTACGGAAAATCGCCTTAGTTGTTTAGGTGTCGTTTTTCATGTCCAGACGTGCTTCTTCCAGTGGACTCCAAAATTCGCTTTTGCTCCAGATTCCCGATGCACGCACACCGCAAACAAATTTACGACTCGAAAGAGAAAACGAATTTCTCGCTTTTGTTCATTGAATTCTTCCGCTGGCAAATAACTGAAGAGCTCAATTCTTCATTGTTGAACCGCTCTCAAAATCCCTCGTCAACACCGTCATCGTCAAACGGCAGTTGATCGAACAGTTCATCTGAGTAGTTCGGTACATTGAGCATGTCGGCAATGTCTTTCACGGAGAGATCTTTTTTTCGAAGCGAGTTTGCGGCCCGAAAACGACGCGACCGTTCTCATCAACAACCTGCGCCGTGAAGCCCTCAAACAATTCAGACTCCATGAGTTCTAGAAGATGTCCCAAAGACTCGGCTTCCTGATTCGTATTCATGAACATTCCTGCAGCAGAATAAAGCGTTTGTATCTTGTACTTCACGATCAAGCGTCTCACAACAAAATTGGATAATTGACAGAAGCGTAAACACCGATTCGGTCTATTTTACGACTGGGTAGTGTCAAGATGAAATTCCTTTTCGAGCAAGGGTATCACCGAATTGGCGACCAACTCGTAGCTCTGTTCCGTGTACCCGCCACTTAAGACCATTACAGTGGGAATGCGTCGTCTTGACAGTTCATTGACCACGAACAGGTCCCGTTCTTGAATTGTGGAGGCCGATATCTTGAGGTCGCCAAGTGGGTCACCGACAAAGACATCTGTTCCCGCGTTATAAATTGCCAAGCCTATTCGTGATTTGGATATTGAGTCAAGGAATCCTGGTAATCGGTCACGGAGTTCACGCATATAATCCGTGTCTGTACAGGCATTAGTAATGCCAACATCACAATCGATTCGTTTTCGCGCGTCCACATCATACATTGGATAGATGCGTGAGTTATAGATGTCAAAGATGAACACGCGATTGTCGAACATAAACGTGTGGCAAACACCGTTGCCTTGGTGGGCATCGGTGTCAACGTAAACGATGCGATCGGATTCGCTGATCGCTCCATCCGCGCGAAGCGCCGCGATACAGACACCGATATCCGAGTAAACCGAGAACCCCTCTCCGCGTTCTGGTTTTGCATGATGATATCCACCGCTGAGATTGACTGCGAATCCATGTTCCAGCGCAGCCCTTGCAGCCAGCACCGTCCCCCTGGTGGCCCATCGCATCGGACGAAGAACATGCCAGTCAATCGCCCAACCGGGAACGAATCGCAATTGCGGAAGCTCCAGCGCACCTGCCACGTACCTTGGATCACGTAGTTTCGCCAAATAGGTCGGCGAATGTACTAGCTGCAGTTCTTCGCAATTAACGGCGCGATCAGGTCGCACGTGCAAATTTCGCAATTTTGCCCCGAAATGACTTCGAAGAAGTGCCCAAGCCCTTCCATATTTTCTCGAATCAAAGGGATGGAGTCGTTCCAGACCGTAGAATCCAATATTGTACCGATGAGAGTATACGACCCGAGCCATTGAAAAAGTTGGTTCAACCTCACGCCTTCGATTCATCGCAGGTTCTTTGGTTCATGCACGTTCTTCGGCGTGCCGTTCAATCGGTCTCTTCAAAGTAACCGTCGTAGTAGTTCATCTCCGGTTCCCGTCTCAAGTGACGACAGTATCGAGAAAGTTGATTTCCATCGCGTTTGAGCAAGTAAGACAGATCTGATACACGATAGCAGATTTGAATCACAAATTTTTCAATTTCTTCGTCTGTCGCAAGCCCTTCCGTTGCGGCCTGCTTTGCAAGTTGACGTACCGAATGACGAAACGATTCTGCAGGATTTTCTGCGTCAACCACAGCTATGGCATCGCGTGTTGCGTTCAATAGCGCAGCAGCAATGTCGCAATCGACTTTGAGCTCCTGGGCCACTCGCTCCAATTTCCATTCTTCCTTGAGGGCTCTTTCGAGAGTCTCCGCGTCATTCGGCATCAAAGAGTCAAAGCGGACGTTCCCAATCCCAAGGTGCTCCCTGTAGTTCGCATAACTGTAGCCAAAAATCTCAGCCGCGAGTAGCTGCAGGCGGCTCATTCGTTTGTCTTTCATAAATGCATTTCAATAAGATAAAAGACTGCAGCAGAACGGCGCCGGTAACCGAGCCACCGCCAAAAAATGCTCTCAAAACCCCGCGTGACCAGCGTGATTGGCGACTTCGGCTGATCCCTTGATTCTGCCATATCATTCGGCCACGCACACCTCGGCGATCTCCCAATCGCGAAGGGTGACAAAATAGCCACTGAATTCCGGATCACCGTTAATGCTGTAGCCAATCTCGATCACGTTTGAATCATCATACAAGTTGATTCCAACGTGAGGAATCAGCCGCGATGACAATTCATCGGAAGTATCGATCTCCGGGTGGCATTTGACTAGGGCCGAGCAGATGTCTGGCCATAGTTGAGGGTGCCGCACGCGTAGATTTAAGATCTGGTCACGTTGGTTTTGGCTAGGTCCAGAATCATCAGCCCGAATGTGGAGGTGCGCGGATTCAATCGGCGCGGAGTCAAAAGGAATATTAGCATCCCATGCATCAACGTAGTAACTCATTTGGCCAAAGTCTGGATCGTCTATCTTCTTTTGCGGGTATCCGGTCATGCCATCAGGTTCGTCGTATTCGCCAGCAGGGAGAATCCGAATCGTGATTTCATCTCCAGTCGTCACATCAGGTGACGGCCATCCTGCATGATGCCGACGTCCCTGCGAGCCATCGAACATGCCAAGGCCACCAATTTGTAGATCGTGGGTGTGTTCTTGCCCCTGATGTTTCAGGTAAGTGAGCGCCACTGATAGAACACCATCGCCGGTTATTCCGGAGATGCAAACTCGCTTGCCGTTTTTGAGTATCTCGAAACGCGTTGACATTCAGTGCAGTCTTCTTTCTGTGGCCGTACGGCCTTGATCATCGAAGTGGTACGAGTGAACATCCACTTCATCAGAATTGTATTACCAGGTAAACAACTCCGACAAATCCCCGATATTGCCCATCACCTAATGAGCGATAGCCACTCAATTCTGGTGTCATTTTTTTCGGTAGCTCCTGTGAGAAACGTATGATGACTCTGTCGCTTTATGACTTCGAACAGTTTTGTTTTACCCGATGGAACTTTAGCGTTAAAGCGAACGATAGGTATATAGTCAGCCCCATGATTGCGCCGCCGATGTAGATTATTCGCATCGCGGCACGATAGTTCTCAACGCCTAGACTTTCGGGTGTGGGTCGCGAATCTGTGGTTTCAATGAAAGCAGAGTACGAAAACATGCCAACTGCGACACATGCAGTCATGGCGAGAAGGTGGCGTACGGAAAACTTCATTTCAGGCCTCTTGGGCGTAAAACGAAACGAATCACCAAGCCGGATGAGGTAGTCGTTCCCTTCAAGGAAGCACCGAACGTCCGGCTTTGGTGCATCTGATTGATCGCAATTCAGTCAATCGCCGCGGGACCGTTCGTGCGACTCGAGAGGTTCAATCGTACCCCCTCCTAGAGTTAACCACAATTGATCAATTTGAGGCAGGTCATCTCGCATGAGAATTGAATTGACAGAGAGAGTCAACTCACCAAGGTACCAAATAAGTTACCATTCATGCGAGGAGCGAATTCCGTGGACAGTTCGCAGGAAGCTCCGGTCGAAGAATCAATCAGTCGGCAAGCGGCTGCAAAATACAGCGGGGCCGATTACGGCGACAAGGCAAATAACGCAGTTAAGCACACGCGAATTGCAAACGGGTTTGATGTGAGCGTATTAGCGAAATCAGAAGGCGTGTCGTGGCGAAATCCAATCTCGCGCATTTGTGCGAACGCTAATTCCGCAAGCTGGTAGAATTCGCTTTGTGAAACATTGCCATTCATTTATGCGTGCAGCTTACCGTCAACCAAGAGCGAACGGCGGCGATAGCCAGAATTGCCAGAGTTGATTTTCCATTCCAAAGTCGCCCGGCTGCAACTGGGTGCGTCACCGGAGCCGCCGCTAAACAATCAGCCATCAATTGCTGCACCGTCGGCGGCTTAAGTGCACCGACTCGTTACCTGCTGTCGCGCTTTCGTTCTGCAGATCTGCATCCACATCCCGAAAAGTCGCACGTTTTCGAATGCGCGAGTCAATGGGAATTGAGTTTAGCTGACACCGTACGTCGAGGCAGCGACTTCCGAACACTCCGCGATCAATAAGTTCCATAGCAGTTTCAGCCAGAACGAGTGTCGGCATCAGACCGTTTCTCATCAGCTAAAAGCGTTTCGTAACGCTCACACAAGCGTTTGGCAGGTCGCGTTCAGCAAAACGGCAGTCTATACAGCGTAGGACGCAATCGGCACCAACGTAGAACTGCAGGGTTTCGGAATAGTGCCGTTGTTCTTCTGCGAAGAAGATGAAGTTTCGCCCGCATTCTCCTGCAGCGACGTTTAAGGTCGAAATAGTGCGTTACTGGAACAGTTGCATTCGCTTGCCGATCTGTATTCGCTTCGATTGCGGTATCAGGGATTCGCTCGTCAGGGCGAGAGTGCCAACCGAGGTACACGCGACTCGGAGTGGTCATCACGCGGATTCATGCCCGTCCACCGCGGACAACGACCGTAACGGGGATGTTCGACAAAATCAGCGAAGGCGTGATTACAGCGGTTCATGTTTTAAGTCGAGTAGTGTCTAGGATCACCGAGCCCGACGATAATCGTTGCTTCAAAACACGCACGCAAACCGGACTTCGCGCATCCGTTTTTTATCTGGCAATTCTATCATGCTAGGCGGATGAGTACCAAAGGAGGAGAATATGGCAAATCCTGCGTAGCGTAGGCTGCGGCCATGGCGTCTGCATGCACCTCCTCTTCTGTACGAATATCGCCAACTCCAAACGTCCGCCTTCAGAAACAAAATTCAGCAAGGTGGTGAAGTTCCGTCTGAAGTATCCGCACTATCTCGTCTGGAACGACATCAAACGCAGCAACAATTTCAACATCGTCCGCTTCCGAATCAACGCACGAATCGAGGAATCCGTTGACGAACTCGCGACCAGTCAAAAGTCCACGATCATACAGCGAAGAAAAGCGTCGCAATTTGTTGGTGAGATGATCATTCATAATACGATCATGCCGATTGCAGAGGCAGATACCGCCCCGGCTAACCCAGCGGACAGTCAAGGTGGGACAAAACAAAACGATATGGAAACCAACCGCCGCTACAACTCCGCTTATCGTAAACGCACATACCAGTCAGGTTGGCCAGGAGTGGGAGCCGGTGACGGAGCTCGGAACGAAGGCCAACAGCCAGGATTGTGTGCGGGCGAAATTGCTCGCCACTAATCTGATATTGTTTGTCAACGGTTGACAAGCCATGACTTGAACCCATCGCTGACGAATTTCTGCGGCCGCCGCTTCAGTACCGTTCGAATTTCCGAACGGTACTGTCTGACGACTTACCGAAGACCTTCGCAGCGATGGTTTGGTCGACTTTTACGAATACTCAGATGACGTCAACTACACAAAGACCATCGATAAGCACTTCGACCAGTTTGATCTTCGAAGACTTTCACATCTTCAATTCAGTTTAAGCGATAACCGACTCAAACTATCATGAAAAAGTCCAAGCCTCCTGAAAATTTCATCGTTCCAACTGCTGGGATTCTGCCACCCTAGCGGAAGCCGCACCATCATCTCCATCGGAATCGACCGACCGCGAACACACATTCAGAAGTACGCTCCCTCGACGGAACCGTCGAGGAAGATCTGTTCAAGCACAACCCCGCGGCGATCAAGCAATGGATCAATCACTTTCAAAAACGGTCTTCAATAAGCAACTCTCGACATCTGCGTCGAGACCTCACGCGGGAAGTGCTAATCAATGCACTCGTTCAGTTCGATGGTGTCGCGATCTACCCGGTCAACCCTTACGCCCTTTCCTCTTACCGCAAAGCCTTCGCTCATGGAGGCGGCAAAACCGATCCGTCGACGCGAAGTTAATCACAGTTCCTCACTCAACACAAACAGGTCATCCGGCCACTGAAACAAACAGCCCGCTGACTCGTGAACTCGACGCATTGACCAAACATCGACGTGACTTGTGGAACAACGGTCGACCTCTCGAATCAGTTGAATTCCTTGCTGAAAGACTACTTTCCAGCTCTCATTGAACTTGGGCGCGGCAAAGCCATATGCCGTTTTCATTCTCGCGATCCTGATGCGGTGGGCCAACTTTGGCCCAACTCCAAAAGGCTGGACCGGCAAAGCTTCGCAAGCTCCTTTCGGCCTCGGAACCAAAGATCGAATTGAACAGCGAATCGAGTCCTTGATGAGGGCGATCCTTGTCGACCGATGCCGAGGTCTCTGTTGAGATTCCAACGCTCGACTCGCTCAAGCAATCGCCGCTCAACTACAACTGCTGAACAAGTCGATCAAAGAATACGATCTGATCGCCCAGTTCAAACCTTACGACGATTTTGCAATCTTCGGTGCTTGCCTGGGGCATCCGACAAAACACAAGCGAGAATGATCGCCGCCAGGAGATGATCGTGCGATACGATTCGCCCGAGTCGTTGCAGGCCGCTGCGGGGATTGCACCCGCTGACCATCCAAAGTGGCAGGTCTCGTTTGGTCACTCGCCGCTGGGCTTCAACGACGTTCATGATGCAGACCTTTCACGAGTACGCGGGGCTTTCGATCCGAAAATGTCAGTGGGCCAAGGCGTACTACGAATCCCAATCGGCCAAAGGAAAATCAGCAAATACTGCCAAACGTTATTGGCATACAAATACTCAGGATCATCCATCGATGCTGGATAACACGAACGCCGTACAACGAAAGCAGATACATCGAACGACTTGCAGCAACCAGATCACCGTTAATTCGACAAAATAAAAGCCGCTTAAAACAACGGCCAAATGAACCGGCATCAGACTTACAGCCCATCCCATAAACGAAAAATTCGTGGATAAGCTGTCAAAAATTCTGTTAATAAATCAAACGACGAATCTTTAAACCTATTGACCCGTTGACTCACAGATGTCTTCGGTTCACGGCATGGTTACGTCATTATTTCTTCGAGAGCCGGTCCACGATATCGTCGCCCGAAACAATCAAGAATCGATGATCATTTTCTGCGATGAACCAGTCAAACGTCTGGGACACGATGATGTATTCGAATCCATGAGACTCGCCGATTACGTCGTGGGCGCAGATTGGCGTAGTGTCAAATACGATCGCAGCATCAAATCCACGTCGATCGATCTTGCCCCAATTCTCCGTGAACATCCAGACTCGCTCAGAAGGATCGGAAACGAGTCGTGGAATTCGTTGATAGCCAAGTTGATCGACAAATTGGCGTGACGCAGCTGGCGGCGCTTCAGGTCGCGCGGTTGGATGAGGCCACCATAGAAAGGCCGGGATCTGCGAAAATGATTCATTGCAGCGATGAACCAAGTCAGGCAGTAGCGAAGAATCCACGGGACGAAAATCGCTGGATTCAATGCCTAGTGACTTTGCATTTGCGACCAGGTACGCAGTGAAATTCATGTCAACCTTTATTGACGTAACGTCAGCCGTCACCGAGCCGCCGGAGACACGCTCTCCATTGGCAAACCGCGCGATCGGCGGCTTCGTGTGCACGGCATTGTTATCCGACGAATTCGCTGGGTGGCGATTCACGCAGCACCATTAGTCTATCACGCAAAGGCTGGTCCACGCGATTTAAAAGTGATGCCCCGAACACACAAAGTGATTGTTGCCAAGGGTGCCCGAAAGTGCCCCACGAAAAGTCGGACGCAAGGAATATGTAGTAGTCTCCATCAGGATACCAGCTAATTTGACCAGTGCCATCTGCACGTCGCGGATCGAAACGATAGCACGTATGGTGCCAATCCAGCCAATAAACAAGTTGACCAGCCGGAGTGATTGCCCGAAATGACGCGAGCAATAGTCCGTCAATCTCCGAAGTTATTTCATCGCTCAAGTTGGCCGAGAGATCAAAGGTGACGAATGGCCGTGGTTCGGAAATCGCAGGCTTCGATCGTTCGTGGTAGTCGGGCTTGAAGTCGAAGTCCGCGTAGAACCGATCCCAGATTGCGGCATATTCATCATCGGTAAACTCAGACCACGCGTTCATGCATCGGCTCAGCAGTCTCAAGTCGGATAACGTCTGAGGTCACCCAGTCGCGTGAGTGAACGTGACTTCAAATTGCGGCAACCAACGCGACTTGGGTGCACCGATTTGTTATCCATCGCTTTGCGACGGAGTAAAGATTAAGCCATTTAGGTCAATCTCATTTTCTTCATGACTTCCCGCGATCGTTTCAGTCAAAATTAATTGTTGCTGATCTTGAACCAACGCGCAAATTCTGGAATCGAGGTAGTTATATATTTCATATCCATCGGCAATTTTGGACCATTTCCCAGCGAACCCATATTGAGCGGTGCCAACGCTATGCGTGAATCTTGCCGTCGAATTCTTGAATAGTTTCAGTGTTGTCTTGTGTCCATCTCGAAAAGCCACAAAGTCCCCAATTTCATTGCGTTTTGAGTGCGCGATCGCGTCGGAAACAATCGAATGCAGAAAAAAGGGCAGAAGCACGAGGCCCAGGTCCAACGGAATTGCTAAAAGTGCCCACCAGATTGATCGTGTGAGCGAATAGATTCCAATCCCGATCAGAATACCGCCCACTGGAGGCACCATTGAGTTGTATTTGCCAGTCAGCGCCTCCGAGAACGGCGAGTACCAGTTGGCTGCAGCGGGAATCACGCCTAGCAACATCATTACGCAGCCAAAGATCATGAATTCTCAAGATGGATAACGAACAGGATCACCAAGCCGGAAGAGGTAATCGTTCCACTGAAGTAAGCACCGCAAGTCCGGCTTTGGTGCATCCGCTGGTTACTCGGGAATCCTGGAAGTGACAGGCGACTGAGCCAAGTCTCTGCGGCTTCGAGTTTCCGCCTCCGTCAGCGCGCACTCCGTTCTCCTCGGTGACATTATCAATTCTGGGTAAACGGATTTCAAGTCAACGAACCTGGGATATCAATCGAACCAACCGAATCCGATCCATCACCTGCAGGTTTTGCATAACCAAATATGGAAAGTATCAATTCTGCAAGCGCATCAAGCCGCCAACAATCACGTCCACGCCACAGCATCCCGAGTAACGAACAGGATCACCAAGCCGGAAGAGGTAATCGTTCCACTGAAGAAAGCACCGCAAGTCCGGCTTTGGTGCATCCGCTGGTTACTCGGGAATCAGGAAACGACAGGCGGCTGAGCCAATTCTTTGCGGCTGCAAGCTTCCGCTTCCGTCAGCACTGTTCTCTCTCGGCGACATTATCAATTCTGGGTAAACGGATTTCAAGTCAACGAACCTGGATATCAATCGAACCAACCGAATCCGATCCATCACCCGCAGGTTTTGCATAACCAAATATGGAAAGTATCAATTCTGCAACGCATCAAGCCGCCAACAATCACGTCCACGCCACGGCATCCCGAGTAACGTAGAGTTCACCAGTTTGTGAAAGACCCGATTGTATCATCAAGATGAAGCGTTTGCCACAAATCTGGTGCAACGTTTTGTTGAACTGGCCGTTTGATCGCCGGAGGCCGTTAGTTGGGGAAGGTAAGGAAAACGCTTTTGGCCCGTTCATCCTTGGGAACGGTTTGCGCTATAACCCGCATGTTTGCGGCTAGGACAGCGCACCGCAGGTCAATCGCATGAAGGATAGTCTAAATCACTTGGAAAAATTGGCGATAACGGCTTCGAGAGCTTGAGAACTCCATCCGCAGACCTTTCGTTTACATCCTCAAGCTCGTCTTTGATCGAAGTGTCCTGTTGCAGGATAAAGCCATCGATTGATAAAGCCGGCGATAGCAGCCTTATTTTTTCGATTTCGTTTTTGGTCTTCGCTGAGGTGACATCAAGACTCCAGTGCAGTTGATTTTCAACTTTCAGTGCCCTCAACAATACGTACATGATCGCGCACCACCGGTCGCATGCTGCTGGACAAAGAAAGAGGATGGATTCGGTTTCTTTCACCGACCCGTCTTTTGAGGTCGCTCTTGCTCGCGGTACACACTCGCAATGCTGAATACGGAATGCCGTTTTCAACGAATCCGGAACCGGCATTACCTTGTAGTTCTTGTGATCGGTTTTTCTGCCGACTTATTGCAAGACTTGTCGACCTTGGTCCGTAAGCCCGTTGATTTAGCTGCTTTCTCGGATTCTTCAGCCGCAATGAAAGCATCCAGAACTGACTCGGCCAGGTTCGGTTGATTTCGCTTCACGGCAATCACATAGTCGCCGCCTTTATCAATGATCGATTGAGCCGTTTTTGCTGACAATGCAATGCATCGAGGGAAATGACTGCGCCCGACGCGAATCATCTCCAGTAGTTTGGGCAACTGCCGAAATTTCATTGGATTCGTCGTCGACAGACTGTTGACCAAAACAGATGCCTTGTTCGGTCGCCCATGCGTTAACCAAGTGCAACATTGATGTTCCGCTGGCAGAATCAAAAGATCGCTAGTGACTTTCCGTCGATCGCAATGTGTTGCCCATCGGAATCTTGCCTAATAGACATAGCCACCGAGTCAACGCTGCAAAGCTGATCTTCGTTGAGCATATTGAAGATGCGTGAGAACGTGTCGGAGAAGGTACGCCGTTCTCCAGGGCAAAGAAATTTTCCCGGAACCATTGAGTTTCTCTTTTGCAAACGCCTCGACATCAGTCCATGAATCACAGCCGCAGATCGCGCGCAAAGACGATGAAAAGCATGTCAATCAAGTTGTGAGTTGACTTGCGACTTCGAGGGTCTTCTACGCTCGCAAAAAGACTGTACGTATCTCATCGGCATTTTGTTTGGTAGCAACTGCTGCTATCTCCGCTGTGACATCATGATTACCTCCCCGATGGTTCTTCCGAAGACCAAAAAATTTGATCCGAACCATCTACGAACATAAAAATTCATTCCGTTCGCTTCATGCGATTGACCTGAGGCACCGGTTTCGGAGCAGGTGGCGACCGTTTTAGATTGTCGGCGAGATCAAGTGATTCATTCAGTATCCTTTCGGCATCACTGCGGGGGCCGCGTTCGGACGGCTCGACGGGTTCATGAATCAACGCGTTGCCGCAAATCGGGCATTGAGTCGACTTACCTGTCCGATGCGGACACAGAACTCCTGCCACCGCATCGGTTCAATTCATTTTCTTCGATCGCTCGCTGGCCACACTGTTGCCGAGCATCGTTGAGTTCTCGCGTTTGCAACCCGCGTATAGACCGTAGCCACGAACCGTTGGCATGCCTGGCGGGGAACGTGATTCAAGATGCGTAGGAAACTGTGGGTCGGCAAGCAACCTCGCCATCACATGATTCACCGTTGCTGCGACGACAACGAAACGAACACCTTCTTTCGATACATCCATGATTCGATGATTGGACAACGGCCCGCCTTTGAGATAGCGAGCCAGATAACGAACCACCCCAAGCCATGCGTGTATCGTTCCAGCAACTTGACGTTGAGCGTCTGTCGTCCCAGCCGATTCAAAATGCCTCGACAGTGTGATTCTGATACATCGGGAGGCAAGCGCAGTTCGCCGCGATCCAAAGCTTCCAGAAGTTCGGCACGAAGCTTCCCGCGATAGATGATCATCAACGCGAGGCAAGAGGCACTGTTTGACACAATTCCGCCAACGACCGTTTGCATCCAGCCCCTGCGGTGACCAGTACATGCAAGTGGACATGGATAGCCAGTGATTGACTCCAGGTGTGTAACGCTGCCAGCAAACCGGGTCGTGCCCCGAGGTACTTGGGATCGTCCAGAAGCATCAATAATGACTGCGAGGCCGCTGCAAACAGGGCTTCAGAAAAACGCCGACGGTTGTAACGCCACAAACGATTCAGTGGTTGAGGCACGGTAAACACAACGTGATGATGCGGACATTCGAGCAACCGCTGCGACCAACCCGCAAGCCACTTCTCTCGCGACAGGGCTGCGCAGTTGTTACAGAAACGATGGCGACAGGAGTTGTAGCCCAAGCTCAGTTCGTGGCCTTCAACACATCGAATCCGATGCATGCCTAAACGCCGTACGACAACACGCGATTGCATTGGCCGCTCGCCACATCTCGGGTGCAAGATGTAACTGCTGAGTATGCCGAGAGAAATGCCGTTGAAAGATTTGCTGAACCGTTAACTTCATATATAAAGTGATAACGTCGCCCCGCACTCCCCTGTGGCCAGTTCAACGAACAGGATCACCAAGCCGGAAGAGGTAATCGTTCCACGAAGAAAGCACCGCAAGTCCGGCTTTGGTGCATCCGAAACGACAGACGGCTGAGCCAAGTCTGGCTGCAAGCGCTTCCGTCACTCCGTTCTCCGGCGACATTAATCCTGGAAACGGATTCAAGTCAACGAACCGATCAACGAACCAACCGATCGATCCATCACGCAGGTTTTGCATAACCAAATATGGAAAGATCAAAATCAGTCCACGATCCCAACAGTATTAGTTATCTCCGGCTTAGCCGAGATAAAATTTTATTAGCGGATTATCTCCGACTCGTTCCAGTTTATCTCCGACTCGCTATATTGTCAAGAATATTTTAATGCATCGGAATCCCTGTTCGAAATACAAGATACGGAGATTGGGAAGGATGGCGTGCGTGGAAAGCGACGTGCGCAAGACAATTTTGAAACCCTCATCCCCAGCCCTTCTCCCTCGGGGAGAAGGGACCAGGATGGGTGGTGCGAAATTCTTTGCGTAGAGAAAGAGCCAGGATTGGTGATGAATTATTGCCGGCAAGAATGAGCGAAGAGACGTTCCGACGATCGAGGTATAGGATTCGCGCAGCAACGAAGGGAACAGAACTCTTGGGAGTTCGGCTACCGTGATCAGAACTATTGAGAGTTCTGCTACGGAGTAAGCTCGGCTAAGAGTGGCATGACAGGTCGATCTACATTTTTCTATCTTTAAGTCAACGTTTGCCAGTTTTTTGGAAAGGTAGCTTGACATGTCTGTCAACGATTTTTGCTCCTACTGCAATCAGCGTCAAAATCCACTCGGTAATATTGAACGTGAATGGTTCCCGAAATGGATCCGCAAATACGCTGAGTTCCAAGGCCTGGGGCCCGACCAACCACTAACAATCGAGGATACTGCTGTTCTAAATTTTGCCAAAGCTTGCTCCGTTCTCGTACCAAAGCCCGGCGCTTCAGGCAGTCAAAGCGATTGAAAATTATCGAAACGTAATCCTGAACACTTCACACCCTTCACTTGCCCTCAAATTGAAACTTGCCGAACTGGCGGTGACTGAGAATGATCGCTGGCTCTATCGATGTTCGCGGGCCAATCGATCCCAACGAGCCCGTGCCAATCCAACGTCTGCGTGAAAAGATTCGTGTGATGCGCTACGCTTATTCGACTAGAAAGCGTACGTGAAATGGCTTGAGGCGTTCATGGCTCTGTTTCCACAATCCGGACTTGCGACAATTTCCGAACCTGACGTTCGAACGTTTTTAACGCGTCTGGTTACTGAGGGTGATGGCGGTCAGCACGCAACGCCAGGCGGTCAGCGTTGGTGTTTTATGGCGAAAAGGTTCTGGGGCAAGAACTTGCCTATCTGGACTTTCATGCTGCCGACAAGAATCCGCGTGTCCCGGTGGTGCTGAGTCGTGAAGAAATCCGCAAACTCGAACCGTGTTTCGAGCGACGCGATGCACTGATCTTTGGTTTGATGTGGCGAGGATGCGGCACAAGGAAGTGTTTGGCTCAGAATCAAGGACGTTTGTTTCGATCGATTCTCGATTGATCGCGACGGCAAGGGGAGCGAAGGATCGTGTCGCATCTTGCCCAAGTCCATTTTGCGGAGTCGATGAGGGATCAGGTGGAACGCGTTCGTGCCTTGCACAATATCGATTTGAATGAAGGTTTTGGTGAGGTGTACTTGCCGAAGCCTTGGGCGAAAGTACAAAGATGCGGCGACTAAATTTGACTGGCAATATTTATGTTCCCGTCGCGACAGAAGTCGCGGGATCCTCGATCGGGAAGCTGCGGCGACATCATTTGAGCGACAGTATTTTCTGTGATGCGTTCAAAGCGGCGTTGAAACGTTGTGAGATTGAAAGGCGGCGACACCTCATTCGTTGAGGCATTCGTTTGGCGACGCATTTGCTGGAGTCGGGTGCAGATATCCGCACGATTCAGGAGTTTGCTGGGGCATGCGGATGTGAGCGACGATGATCTACACGCATGTGAGTAGCGTGGGCACGTGGCGTAAAGAGTCCGTTGGATCGGATGTAGGGGGATGGGTTGCGTTTGTGGGTTTCATTGCGGTGACGAACGGGGAAGAGTTCCGTTGCCGGAGCGGCGTCGCAAAGCCTCCTTGATCCGGCCTACCTTCCAACCGTATTCCATTGCGAAGAAGGGAGCCACGGAGAAAGCGGATTGGGATTCGTTGCCTCATCCACTACGAGCACTACGAGATACCGGAACTCTTGCGAGTTCGGCTACAGAAAATGCGAGTTCGGCTACAGAAAATGCGAGTTCGGCTACGGGACGCGAGTTCGGTTACGCGAGTTGAGGTCTGCTACGGCAGGGGCGACGGTGGTGGTGGCGCGAAGAATAAATTACCTTCGAGCAATTCGCTGATCCTGTACCGGTCCAGAAGTGTAACGCTGAGTTTTTCGGCAAGCTGCCGCGCGGCCGGTGAATATGTCCCTTGAGTGGCAACAATGGCACGCTGGCAATGATGGGGTTTCAGTCCAGCATGGGCCTGCATCACGGCGCTGTTTCCCACTTCGCCACGAAGTGATTTAACGACTACGGAGTAACGAACTCCCTCGATCGTCACGACCAAGTCGATCGCAGCTTCGCGCTGAAACCCTGCTGCTACCGCGACGCATCCATTGGCTTTAAAAACAGCCGCCACGAATTTGACAAAGTCGTTCCCGTCCAGTTTGCGCCAATTGCGATCTTTTAGACGAATCAACTCGAGCCGATTGACAGTGTGTTTGATGGTTGCCGGCAATGGCGAAATCGTTAGAGGCTCCGATGCATCAGACTGGTGCGTAACCAGGTCCATTGGCGAGGAATCGGTTGGGGACGTTTCGGAGTCGCTGGGTGCAGGAACGACGTCCGGCTCGATGCGATTATTGGAGCGGCGCCGAAACCACCAGTACGCAGCAAACGCAATGACGTGCACCAAAACCAACGCAGCGAGAACATATTGCGCTGCGGGTACGAGCACCAGCAACAATAAAAACAGAATGACGGCGATGAATCCAAAAACGAATCGGACGACCAATGCTTGTTGACGATCCATGACCAAACCGCTTCCGAAATCAACTGGCCTCGCCGTGATGCAATTTGAAATTTTTACTTTGTGAAAAGAACTGTTTGGGATTCTCGAAACATATCTTTCGAATCAGAGATTCGGGATGCCCACGACGTTTCATCTCAAAAATCAAATCGGGAATCGCCGTCGGCTTACTTGGTCCCCAATCACCCGCCGAGTTGGCACAAAGTCGTTCGGGGCCGAAACGTTCGATCATGTCACAAGCGCGAGCCGGCGTGCATTTGGTCACGGGATAAAGGGTCATGCCGGCCCAAAAGCCAGCATCCAACACGGCCTGGATTGTATGTTCTTCCACGTGATCCACTAACACTTTCGTCGGTTGGACCCGCGAGTCACTTTGCAGCATATCGAGGATCATGCGCGTACCCTGATATTTGTCTTCAAGGTGGGGCGTGTGGATCAAAACCAATTGGTCGTGATTCATCGCGAGGTCCAAGTGTTCCTGAAATATCGTCTCTTCGTTTGGCGTGTTTTTGTTGAGCC
Source organism: Pirellulaceae bacterium (assembly GCA_041399045.1). GTDB lineage: Bacteria > Planctomycetota > Planctomycetia > Pirellulales > Pirellulaceae > BJ22. Next base: position 66,922 of record JAWKTO010000012.1, read on the forward strand.
CAATTTCGCCGATTCCCAAAACATTCGTTCGGTCCAGAAACTCGGGGATCATCGCGATGACTTCGCGAGAGAGTTCAACATTTTCGGCCTCTTTAGCGTTGATGCACAGCCACGTGAAATGTTGGATGCCGTACATCGCCGCGCGGCGTGGCTCAACTTCGGTCAGTTGTCGAAAATAGTCGCGGAAACTGTCGACGCTGCCCCGATCGAAACCGGCCCAAAACGCGGGTTCGGAGATGGCCACACGCATCCCATCCGAGCCAGATTTTCATAATCGTCTGTCGTCCGGGATACCATGTGTAGGTGCGGATCGATGTAGTGCATGAGTTACTCAAATAGAAAAGAGTTAGAGTTGCTGCGGCTTCAAGACTTGTTCCAGTTTTGGTCGTATGGTCGCGAGAAAAGCATCTGGATTCGATTTGCGCGATCATCTTGTCCATCCTGAAGAATTTTGACCGCTTCCAACAACAATTGGGACCGACGATCGTCGCTCAAATCTCCCCCCGAACGCTCAAAACGATCCAACGAAGCCCCAACGGATATTAACTGACTGCGTATTTCCAGAAACTCTCGGTCCAGAATTCCTTCCGGGGTCAAGCCACGTTTGTCAAACATCTCGAAACTCGTCGTTGAAAGTTGTAAGCCCAGGCAAAAAAATGCTGCGACTGTTCTCAATTTGTCTTTTTCCCAAATCGCCCGCAACCTCGTTTGCGTACAATTAACGAAGGAAATTCTTGTTCCATTGTAAACAGTTCGCACCTGAAGTTGAACTCGATACGCCGTTTGAATTAACGAAAGGTAATGGTTCGTGTGGAACAGCCCGACACTCAAATCCTCAACGCGCTCCGCCACACCGAGGGGTTTCATGAGTTTCGTTCGGACGATTTACCTTGCGTCAGTAGTCATAGCGGCTGTCCTCTCTCCCTATTGTGCTACCGTTTTACAAGCTGACGAGATTCCGCTGGGGCATGTCGAAAAAAGCATCGCGGTTGTCGTTCGAGACAACATGGTTCGCATCGAGTATCAGATTGGAATGAATCCGGCGGACATTCGAGATTGGTGCGGCGAGCAAGCGATTGATGTAGCGAACGCCGATACGAGCGAGCTGCTTGCCGCGTTTGCCGAAGGCGTTAAGACGGTTGGGGACGAGTTGATCTCGATCCAGCTGGATGACCAAGATGTTTCACCAATAGTGGCAGGTGCAAGGGCTGGCGGGCAACATCATGTCTCCGCGGTGGTGGTATTCGAATTTGAAATTGAAACCGCTGCTGACTCGCTGACACAACACTCGTTGAAGGTGTTTGACCAATCGTTCAAGGGCATGGACGGCGCGATCCGACTGGCGGCCAAGTGCCAAGGAAACGCGATGTTGCGGAGTTCGAATGTTAAGCCCATCATTGTTCGCGCGGATCGAGTTGATTTCAGTGAGTTATCTGAAGATGAGCGAATTGAGAAGACGACGATCCAGACCGACATTCTGATTCGCGGCCAACCATCCAAAACAGATCAAAATTCTGAAACTGAATCGGGGAAATAGGGTGGGAATTTCCAAGGCAAATGCCGAATTGTTGCTGGGGCGGTTGCTCGTGTTGTTAGGCGTCGTTCTGGCATCGGCAACGATTCCAATGATCTTTCCCGTTTCATGGATGGCTGAAATTCATCGGTCCCTTGGCCTTGGCGAATTTCCAACGGACCCGATTGTTGTTTACCTTGCCCGCTCTACATCGATGCTATATGCATTCCACGGATGTATTCTGATTTATTGTGGACTCAATCTAATGACGACGCGCGGATTGGTTCCGCTAATTGTCATCTTGCATCTGTTTTCGGGGGTCTTCTTGATCTGGACCGACGTCAACAGTCCGTTGCCGTGGTTCTGGATCCTTGGCGAGGGGCCCGGCATCATTTTTGGAGCGGTTGTATTGGGGTATTTGTATTGGAAGAGCGCTGATTGAATTTCACGCGATTCAGATCGTACCGTCAGTATTTCATTCCAGGCAATTCAATCAGCAGACAGCTGCCATCATCGATCACAACCAAGCTGGCTTCGCGTGCGCGCTGCGAGGCAATTGGATCCTCAGCCCCCGGCTGCATCCAAAGATTCTTCACGCCCAAGTCGATCGCCTCCAATACAATGACTCGCGTTACTTCTGGCGGGGTGACCAGCGAAAGTGATTCGGGGATCTCGGGCAAGGCGGCAAGTGATGCGAACGCCTGGCTTCCCTCGACACTTTCCGCATTCGGGTTGAGCGGATAGGTTGTTCTGCCTGAATCTCGAAGCCGCCGAAAAACCTGATTGCCAAACTTACTACGGTTCGTCGATGCGCCAGCCACGGCAAACGATTTGGCGTTAAAAAAAGTGCGAATAGATTCGTTCATGTCGTTTCTGTGCTGAAATGAATCTCAACCAAGGTTCAATTGTCGAAATCGACGCAGGAACTCCCGTGCGGCTCGGGCTCGATGGCTGATCAGAGATTTGACGGACAATCCTAGTTGCCCAAACGTTTGGTGATATTCGACAACTTCGAACAAGGGATCGTATCCGAAGCCCTGTTCACCGGAGTAATCATTGATGATTCGGCCGTGACATTCGCCAACACAATCAAAAATAATGATGCCGTCGGGATCAGATAGCGCCATGTGACAGGTGTACCACGCATGACGTTTGTCCAATGGTACATTTTTTAAATCCTCCAACAACTTGGCATTATTTCGATTGTCATCGCGAGGATCGCCTGCATAGCGCGCCGAGTAAACTCCTGGCGCCCCTTTCAACGCTTCGACGCTCAAGCCGCTGTCTTCGGCCAGCACCCATCGTTTCAAAACGTGAGCTTGTTGGCTGGCTTTGAGTTTTGCGTTCTCAGCGAAAGTGGTTCCTGTTTCGTCGACTTCGATCGCGTTCGTGAATTGTTCGAGCGACAAAAGTTTGATTCCAACGCCGGTGAAGACGTCTCGAAGTTCCTTGATTTTCTTTTGGTTATGCGAGCCGACAACGATTTCCAAATCAATCTCCTTAGTTTGAACGACGCCATTTTAACGAAATCGAATGCGAGGGAATGGGTGGGGTGGGAATGCTGTATTCGAATGAGCGAAAAGCGAGGATGTGGGGGCTTTGCTGTTTGTTTTCGTTGAGTTTTGAAAACAACGTTGAGGCGAAAAGTCACCATCTATGCCTGGATGGAACGATGACGGTTTCTTTTGATCGCGTTCAAGCAAATTATTTGCGCTCGCGATTGAAGGGCGACATAGGCTTTTTTTGACGAGCGAGGATTCGTCACACGAAGCCATCTTGCCCTGAAACCGGGCGCTTGGGTGACTGGCAGGGAGAATTGTCAGCACCCTTTTTTATGCGCCGACGGCAGCCTTGCTAGCAAGCCGACACCCTATTTGGCAAGATTTTCCGGTTAGTTCGAGTTTAGCGAAAGAAGCGAGTTTAACTATTCCGATGACTTGGAAGACGAAGGTCGCCATGCGCCGGTGCCCTTCCTCTATTTACATGATCTGTCATCAGGAATAGCAAAATGCGTTCGACGTCCCCCAAGCGAACTGTGATTTGCCTGGCACTTGCCGTACTGGGATTCGGTAACATTGGCTGGGCTCAAACCCAACGCACCATGCAGGCTCCGCCCGTTCAGCGGACTGCCAGCCGCCAATTTGATGGTGGTCGCACGGTGACAGCCAATGCGACGGAAGTTCAGGGCAACTACCTTGCACAACCTCGATCGCGAGTGGCGCCGGCGAGTTACGTTCCACAACATCAACGCGTTGCTCAAATGACAGCCGAGCCAATCGCAGCTCAACCGATGAGTGCACCCGTTGTTGGTGGCCCAAGTATGGGTAGCTGTGCGACATGTAACTCGGGTGTGGGCACCAGCTATTTCGCTGCGGAAAGCGTCATGAGTTGCGACTCGTGTGGCGACGTTGGCTGCAACAGCTGTATGTCGATGTGTGATCGTGGCGGTTGCCCACCCGAGTTGATTGGGGATTGCTGGATCGGCGCGCTTGGTGGAATACTTTACAAGGCTGAATATTTTGCTGGAGCTCAAGGCTTTACAAGCCCAGCCTACACGATTCCTGGTCGAAACGATTTGACCAAGGACTGCAGTTTCGGATTCAACGCCGGCATCAACGCAGGCATTCCACTGTGTCGCTTGACTTGCGGCCTGCTTTCAGGGCAAGCCGGTGTTCGCACTGTCAACTCTGAGTTCAGCGGAACGCCGTTTACCTCCGACAACCGAGATCAATTGTTCGTCACGACTGGTTTGTATCGCCGAGTTGACTATGGCTTCCAGTTTGGAGTCGTCGCTGACTTCCTGTTTGAGAATTGGTATACCGACACGACCACCGTTCAGATTCGTGGCGACATCGGTTGGGTTTATGCGGGCGGCAATACGATCGGTTTCCGATTTGCGGAAGGTGTTCAAGACGACGTTTCGAACGGTACGTTTAATGGAACGGCTTTCAACAGCATCGTAACCAGCACCTTTGATCAATCGCGATTCTACTATCGTCAAAACTGCAGCTGGGGCGGATACTCCGACATTTTCCTGGGATGGTCCGACGAGAAACACGTCATCGGTGGTTTGGAATATGACATTCCGATGGGTGAGTGCTGGGCATTGCAATCTTCGTTCACCTACTTCATGCCAGAAAACGATGCCGAGTTAACCGCGTCAGGTGGCAATGCAAACGAAGCATGGAATATCGGTGTCGGATTCGTCTGGCGTCCACAAGGTCGCTGCTGGTACGACAACTACGATCGTCCGATTCTGCCAGTCGCGGACAACGGAACCATGGTTCTTCGACGACGATTTTAAACTTCTGGCAATCGATGAAGTCAACGCAAATACGCAAAACAAAAGGCTGCTGGGACGAACCAGCAGCCTTTTTTCGTTTCCTATTCGATTCGTCAATGCTACGAATTGACCTTTTGTGGTTCGTCTTCGTAGCTGTCAACTGGTGGACATGAGCAAACCAGATTTCGATCGCCGTAAACGTTGTCGACGCGGCCCACTGGTGGCCAGTACTTGACCGAGTAGTCCATTTCCGAATCTGGACAAACGGCCAATTGCCGAGAGTAGGTGCGTTCCGCATCGCCCAGTACTGAATACAGCGTATGCGGTGCGTTGTGCAACGGATTGTTGTCGGCCGGCCATTCACCAGCCTTCACTCGTTCGTACTCGGCGTAGATCAAATTCATTGCGCGGCAAAAGCGATCGAGTTCGTAAAGCGATTCACTCTCCGTCGGCTCGATCATCAATGTCCCGGCTACTGGAAACGACATTGTTGGGGCATGGAAACCATAGTCAATGAGTCGTTTCGCGATATCGTCCACAGTAACATGACCGTCTTTGTCCAAAGGCCGGGTATCGACGATACATTCATGGGCCACCAGTCCCTTGTTGCCGGTGTATAGGATCGAATAGTTTTTCTTCAGCTGATGGGCAACGTAGTTTGCATTGAGGATTGCAACCTGTGTCGCTTTGCGAAGGCCGTAAGGTCCCATCATGCGGATATACATCCAGGAGATGGGGAGAATACTGGCCGAACCAAATGGTGCCGCACTGACCAAGGCGCCCTTTCGGTCGGCATTAAAGCCGTCCTTCGGCAGAAACGCTGCAAGGTGAGAACGTACGGCGACCGGACCAACACCTGGCCCGCCCCCGCCGTGTGGAATGCAAAACGTTTTGTGAAGGTTCAAGTGCGACACGTCACCGCCGAACTTTCCAGGCTTCGCGATACCAACCAAGGCGTTGAGGTTCGCACCATCGATATAAACCTGGCCGCCAGCGTCATGCACCTTGGCACAGACGTCGCCAACTGCCTCTTCGAAAACGCCGTGAGTCGAAGGGTAGGTGATCATGATCGCAGCCACCTTGCCTTGGTTCGCTTCGATTTTGGCATCCAGATCGCCTAGGTCTACGTTTCCATGATCATCGCATTTGACGACAACAACTCGCATATTCGCCATCTGGGCACTGGCTGGATTTGTGCCATGCGCACTGCTGGGAATCAAACAAACGTCACGGTCGTGTTCTCCGCGCGACTCGTGGTAGGCCTTGATCGCCAATAGTCCGGCATATTCGCCTTGGGAGCCCGCATTTGGTTGAAGCGAAATAGCATCGTAACCCGTTGCAGTGCACAGCATTTTTTCCAGTTGTTCGATCATCTCGCGATAACCCTGCGACTGGTCCGCTGGAGCAAACGGGTGAATCGAATTGAACTCGGGCCAAGTGATTGGCATAAGCTCAGCAGCTGCGTTCAACTTCATTGTGCAGGAACCAAGTGGGATCATGGCGCGATCAAGTGCGATATCTTTCTCATTCAAACGGCGCAGGTAACGCATCATTTCTGTTTCACATCGATATCGATGAAAAACGTCTTGAGTCATCAGAACGTCGTCACGCAATAGCTCAACGGGCAATAGTGACGAATCGGCCGCCGCCAAATCATTAGCGCCAAACAGCTTGGCGAGCGTGAGTACTTCGGCTTCGGTCGTTGTCTCATCAAACGAAATGCCAACGGATGTTTCATTGAATTGACGAAGGTTGAAGCCCGCGTTGACGGCGGAAGCCAGAATGGCTGTCGTTTTGTCGCCTGTCTCGACAACAATCGTGTCAAAGAAATTTGCCGAGTGGCACTGCATTCCTTTAGCAGTCAACGTGTTGAACAAACGTGAGGCCAATCCGTGGACGCGGGTCGCAATCGCCCGCAGACCTTCGGGGCCGTGGTAACAGGCGTACAACGTCGACATGATTGCAAGCAACGCCTGGGCGGTGCAGATGTTTGATGTCGCTTTCTCACGGCGAATGTGTTGTTCGCGGGTTTGCAGTGAAAGTCGATAGGCAGGTTTGCCATTGGCATCGACCGACTGTCCGACCAAGCGTCCTGGCATCGTGCGTTTGAATGCGTCGCGTGTGGCCATGAATGCCGCATGCGGTCCACCAAAGCCGAGGGGCACGCCAAATCGCTGGGCATTGCCGATTGCGATGTCGGCGCCCAGCGCGCCAGGCGATTTCAACAACATGAGCGCGAGTAAATCGGTCGCCATCACCACCATCGCCTTGTTGGCGTGGGCTGCATCAATCAAATCCTGATAGTTCGAGACCGATCCATCCGTTGCGGGATATTGCAGGATCAAACCGAACACGCCGTTCCAATCCGCAACGGTTTCGGTTTCGTCAAACAGAACAACCTCGATCTGCAAAGGCTTTGCACGTGTCTGAATCACTTCAATCGTTTGCGGATGACATCGATCGGAAACCAGGAACCGATTGCCGCCTGTTTTAACTGAGCGTTGACACAACGTCATGGCTTCGGCCGCAGCTGTTGCTTCATCGAGAAGCGAAGCGTTGGCAATGTCCAAGCCTGTCAATTCGGCAACCATTGTCTGGAAGTAGAATAGTACTTCCAAACGACCTTGTGAAATTTCAGGTTGATACGGAGTGTATGCCGTATACCAAGCCGGATTTTCCAAGACGTTTCGCTGAATGACTTTTGGCGTGTGCGTTCCGTAATACCCTTGGCCGATAAACGATCGCAGGATTTTGTTTTTTGCGGCAAGTGCTTTCAACTCAGCCGTTGCTTCTTCCTCGGTGACACCAAAATCCAATTCAAGTGGATCATTGTCAGCGATGAGTGAAGGAACGACGGCTGCAGATAGTTCATCAAGTGTTTGATAGCCCAGCGTTTGCAGCATGTGCTGAATTTCGTGCTCGCGAGGCCCGATATGACGCGACACAAACGGTGAAAGGGACTTTGCCATGATCTCAAGTACTCCAGATAGGAACGCGTGCACACGACCTAAACCCATAGGTCGATACAGTTGCCCCTCTGTCCCGGTACCTGAGAGATCCAGCGCCGGGTTATTTCCGGAACCTTGCCCCTTCGGTGGAGCCTGAGAAATGTTCGGCTCACTCTCCAGAGATGACGTTTTTCGATCAACGGTCCTTTTGCCTGAGCGGTTCAGGGCGACTTGCACCTTCGGCGGATAAGGAACGGCAATCAAAGTCGTCCGTTCCCAATCTCTCTCGCTGACCTTACGTCACGAAAAAAATTATAGCCTTCATGCAGTTGGTCCGAAAGCGAAAACTCATTGAATCGTTTTGATTTACCGGAATCGGCCGTTCGATTTGGTTTTCAATGAAGCACGCAAAAACTCCAGCAACGGCAAAATCCGTTACTGGAGTTTCAATTGGAAATTCGTTCAGCTATCGACCTTTGCAGGCCATTTCCAAAATACTAGCGGCAGCAACGGCCACCAAATTTGCCTTTGATGCGATCCAACAGGCCGACTCGTGAGCTACCGCAAGGATCACATGCAGGAGCTGGAGCACAACAAGTTGGTGCTGGGGCACAACATGTGTTGACGACTGGACGTGAAACCGTCGAGCATGTGGTAACAGGAACGCGGCATACTTTGCGAACCGTTTGGGTTACAGGTACACATTTGGTGTATCCGCAACCACAGGCATCACGGCAACGAACCTTGCGGTATTTCGTAACCGTTTCGCAAGTAACCACTCGCTTGTAAGTTGTTTTGCAGCACGTTTGTGTACTGCAAGCGGGTGCGCACCCGGTTGAACAACCACAATTGTCACATGCAGACGCTACGCCGGCAGCCGTCATCAAACCAGCGAAAAGACAAGCAATCAACAGTCGGTTCATGTTGGGTCTCCTTCAGTAATGAACACTTCGAAAATGCACTGTCATTAAATGTCAGTTTACACAATCCGGAAAGCACTGAAAACATGGCTAGTCAGCGAAGTCCCCGCGAAATAAGTAGATTGCGAGGGCGGTCGGTGCCTTCGGAAGCAATTATTGCCGTATGCTCGCGATGCACGAATTCACGAACCATATTCGTCAATCATTAATGCGAAATTGGCGCAACAACTGGTTTCTTCGGAAGCCAGGGAAAGTGCAAGTCGGTTGGGCGAGTTCTTTGATGCATGCCCACATAAAGCCGAGAGCATGGTCCCCAGATCCTAGATTGACGATCGACTTGGAAGTGTACTGTCGACGTGGTAGTGGACGAGGCTACGAGTCCCCGTTGCACATATTCTCCTTTCGCTCCGCCGAATGTAACGTGATTAATTAGCTTTGGAGTGGCTCACTTTTTTTGGGTCTACAAATTGGCCGAATCGTTTCATCCAATGCATGCTCACAAAAAGCATGCTCTAAAACGCAAAGCCGCGAAGACGCAAAGCAAAGTTCGCTGAGGTACATGCGTTACCTTCGCGGTAGAGAAAAGGCGACGAAATCAAGAAAGCTCCAAAATCAGTTTCGCGCAAGGACACTAAAGAAATCGCGACGCAATATATGTGTTTTCGCGATGCCCAGAGTACTTGGCAGCATTTATTAGTGAGCATGCCACGCAATGCAGAGTGCTTGGCACCCTCAGCAATTCAGCGATGGAATAAAACCGGGACTCGTGGCCTCGTCCACTACTCGTTCGGCGTCAACGGCGAAGAACAGTTACTCAGCCAGATCGGCGGAGCACCATAGGCTCGGATCTTCTTCAAAAGGCATATCACCGCCGACGGAAAGTGTCTGAGGGCCAAATTCCTGGTCCACAACACTTGCAAATAAACCGATGCGAGGATGTTCCGAAGGGTCCCAGCCATTGAGAAGGGCGCCAGGGATAAACATTGCCAACTCGTAACCATCATTTTTCAATTTGCTGTCGATGGAAACTTTGGTGCGATTGATGGTGGGGCTGTGTTCCTTGGCGCGATTGATTTTTAGCATCACCGACATGGCTGTTGTTTTTCCGGTTCCACCGGTCGGCATCGAAGCGAACCAGTGGCAATAGCGTGTCGCGCGATGGACGTTTTGGGTATCGCGTGTCAATCCAAACTTGAAACGTATCGCTTTCGAGTAATTGATTGGCCTTACACCAAAGCGACCGCTGCTTGCCACTGACCGAAACGGAAAAGAACATTCCCGCTGTCGACCAGGCCGCGCGCCAATCGGCATAAGGTCGTTGCCCCTCAAATTGACCGAACGTCGGCAACGAAAAGTCTTCGGGCAAATATTGAGCCGACTTGGAATTACCTTCCAACTTTCGAATCGGAAAACGATAGCGAAACAAAAGGTTCCGAGGGATTTGTACCGCTTGTTGATTACTCATAAGTTTCTTCCTGCCGAATTCACATCCGGCATATTTCCAAACGCCTGCTCCTATCGATTCAAATCAACTGTTCCGTGACAGTCGCAAGTCGCTATTTTTTTCGAATCTTCTATTTGTTTCTTAACGCCGCACTTGATCAACTATGGGGATGCCACACGCGTTTTATCCTTCTTTTGCATCGTCCAAATGTTCTTGCAGCAGTTTTGACAATTCATCTTGTTCAACCTGCGAAACATCATTGAAGCCGACTTTGACGATATCCGTGTCATCGTTTGCCGCTAACACTTCCTGATACGGAGCGATATCAACCAAACGCCCTTTCGGGTATTTACCAACGGGTGCATTGAATTGCAGCCAGACGGCTTCGGCGCGTTTCGTCAACAGGCTGACCCAATTCTTGGTCCCGTTTAGTTTCCCGTGAACGACCTGTTTACCGGTCCAGTCAAACTCAACGGCCTCTGCGACCTCTTTGACAACTTCTTCCAGTTTCTCAAGAACATCGAACGACCAGTGGGGAACCTGAGTTCCCTGAAACCCCTTGTGCATCATGTGCCATTTTCGTCCAAGGGTCGCCCAAGGTGTCAGCGTTTCGACATTGTTTTCAATTCGTTCTGTGCGAGAAAGAAAGCCACTGATTGCGTCATCGACAAATTTCCAGAACTCTGGAATGTCAATTTCATCGTAGCTATGCAATTTTATTTCAATTTCCTGCCAGCCTTTGACCATCGAGGTTTTGATGCGCGATTGATTGCCGTAGATAGGCAGGTTTTCCATTTCGTTGGCTGTTTTAAGCGGAATGCTCTCGGTCAGTTCATTGCGTTTGAAGGTTCCACGGCGAACACGAAACTTCAATTTCAGAAGCCATTCTTCTGCGGTCAACGCGTGAAAGAACCAGCCGTTTGCCGCTTTCTCACCGTTGATTTCAACAACCGTTCGATTGTTCCAAACCGTCGGAGAAAACTCGGAATGCTGTTCGATACGATCGACGATTTCTTCCAATATCCGGCCGTCCCATTTGACGGTCTCGCCATTGTGACCAACGTGAGGCCCTGTGTGCCATTTGCGACCGTCGCTTTCCCATGGCATCTGGGCGTCGCGACCGAGGTCCTCAATTTCGATCCCTTCCTCATCCCGATCTTCGAGCGGATCGTAGGCTTTTCGAACTTCATACGGATCAGATTTCAGGACTGGTTCCATCGCCTCGCCGGTCCAGCATCGCAAAAGATCTTTCGAGCGTTTTGCACGGCCCGCGTATTCAACCATGGTTTCAGGAGTACCCGCAACGACCACTTGGCCACCCCCATGTCCGGCCTCGGGGCCCATTTCGATGACCCAATCCGCGGCCTTGATAATATCAAGGTTGTGCTCGATCAGAACCACTGAATTTCCGATGTCGACAAGGCGTTGGATGACCTCCAGCAATTTTGCCAAATCATCAAAATGCAAACCGGTGGTCGGTTCGTCCAGAATATAGAGCGTACGACCGGTGTCAGGTCGCGCCAGTTCCGCAGCGAGCTTGACCCTTTGTGCTTCACCACCCGACAACGTCGGAGCACTTTGTCCAAGTTTGACATAATCGAGTCCGACATCGCACAGCGTTTTCAATATCCGCTTGATTTTCGGAATGTTGTCAAACAGGCGTAACGCTTCACCGCAGGACATTTCCAATACTTCATGAATATTCCGGCCGTGGTATTTTACCGTCAACGTTTCTTCATTGTAACGTTGACCTTTACAAGCCTGGCACTCAACCCAAACATCTGGCAGGAAGTGCATTTCGATACAGATTTGACCGTTGCCTGAACAATTTTCGCATCGACCACCGGGAACATTGAAGCTGAATCGTCGCGAAGTGAATCCACGAATTTTTGATTCCGGCAATTCTGCAAACAAGTTTCGAATCAACTCAAATGCACCGGTATAGGTCGCAGGGTTGCTGGTTGGCGAATTACCGAGTGGTGACTGATCGACCTGAATCACCTTGTTGATGTGCTCGATGCCATTGATTTTTCGGTGAGCGCCTGGAGTCGTTGATGCCATATGCAAACGACGCGCAAGTGAGTTGTAAAGCACTTCGTTCACCAAGCTGCTTTTGCCGCAACCACTTGGCCCCGTCACGACCGTCAGAGTCTGCAACGGTATTTCCACATCGATGTTCTTCAGATTGTTGTGCCGTGCCCAGGATTTGCAGCGTTTGTGTTGCGACTGCGGTTTGGGGCAATGGACCATCGGCCTTCTTCTTCGATCGACGTTTAGGTTTTGTATCTTCGTCGTCGGCAGTTAGACCTGGTCGCCGATTGGCTGGAATCGGAATCGCCTTTTTGCCGCTCAGGTAGGGCCCTGTGACCGAGCCGCGTTTCTTGGCCAACTGCTCCATCGTTCCACTGGCAACAATCAACCCGCCATTCACACCCGCCTCAGGACCGAAGTCATATACTTGGTCTGCACTTTCGATTACTTCGCGATCGTGTTCGACAACCAAGAGGGTGTTGCCAAGGTCACGCAGCTTCTTCAACGCGCCGAGAAGTCGTGTGTTGTCGCGTGGGTGTAAGCCGATCGTTGGTTCGTCGAGGACGTACAACACTCCGACCAAGCCGCTACCTAATTGGCTGGCCAAGCGAATCCGTTGCGCCTCACCGTTGCTCAATGTCGCCGAGCCTCGTCCCAACGTCAGGTAATTGAGCCCAACATCATTCAAAAACTCAACTCGGTTTTGTATCTCTCGAAGTAGCTCGCCGGCAACCTTTTTCTGCCGGTCATCCAGCTCCCAACCCGCGACCGTCTCATGAAGCGTTGCAAGTGGCATTCGACAAATGCCATCAATCGTTTGGTCCAGGAAACGTACTGCTGCCGAATCATCACGGAGTCGACTGCCACCGCAGGCGCCGCACTCCACGTCACCCATCAAGGCCTGCATTCGCTGACGAATGGGGACCGAAAGCCGCGATGCCTCTTCCAATGCCGGGTAAAGTCCCTTGAACTGAAACGAAAACGCCGAGACGCCCTCTTCGGCTGGGACTTGAATCCAACGTTCGCCGGTTCCATAAAAGAGTGAACGTCGCTTCCGCGCATCCAGTTGACTAAACGGAATGGACTGATCGACGCCGATGACTCTGCAAAGTGCATTCAGCATGGCGCGCGACATCGCTAAATCCAAGTTCGGCCAAAGGCGTAGCGCCCCTTCGCCCAACGTCGCTTCCATGTTTTTGATCAGGAGTGCAGGATTCGCGCCTGTTTGAACCCCGAGCCCTTCGCATTCAGGACACCATCCCAATGAACTGTTGAACGAAAAATGGTGCGGGGATAACAATTCAAAACTCCGACCACAGGAGTCGCAGGCAAGGTGTTGGCTATGTCGATCCTCTTGCCAGTCGAGTTGTCCGGCCGCGTCATCAACAACGACCGCAAACATTTCGCCGCGCCCAATCGATAACGAAGTTTCCGTGCTCTCTGAAATCCTGGAGCGATTCGCATCCTTGACATCCACGCGATCCACGACCACCTGGACATCAACCTTGATTTCTTTGCCATCGGCGGCACATCATCCAAACCATAAACAATGCCATCGATGCGAACACGTGCGAACCCCTGGCGACGAATTTCATCCCACAGTTCATCGAAGTCTTGGGAGCCATCGAGCGTAAGCGGAGCCGTCAGCAGAATTCTTCGGTCTGCATAACGCTCCATCAATTTGTCAACGATCTGGTCAGGCGTTTGCGTCCCAATGGGTTTTTCACAGTCAGGGCAATACGGTGTGCCTAATCTCGCGAACAAGATCCGCAAATAATCGTAGACTTCGGTGATGGTTCCCACGGTACTACGCGGAGTCGCACCAAAGTTCTTCTGCTCAATCGCAATGGCTGGAGAAAGGCCTTCGACGTGATCAACGCGAGGCTTCTCCATCTGGTTGACGAATTGTCGCGCGTAGGAGGAAAGACTTTCCACATATCGTCGTTGACCTTCGGCATAAATGGTGTCCATTGCCAACGAACTTTTGCCGCTACCGCTGGGCCCGCAGAATACCGACAGCTGATCACGTGGAATTTTGACGTCGACGTTTCGCAAGTTGTGTTGCTGTGCCCCTTGGACCTCAATCATCGTCGCTTGCTGAATTTTTCGCTTCGCTTTTTTGCTGGCCTTATTTTCTGAAGTCGTTTTCTGTGGGGCAAAAATTTTAGCAAGGGCCGTTCCGGTATAAGACCTAGTGCATCGAGCAACTTCTTCCGGTGTGCCAGCGCAAACAACTTCACCGCCGCCGCGTCCGCCTTCCGGGCCGATGTCGATCAACCAATCCGCCGTTTTGATGACGTCGAGATTGTGTTCGACGACGACAACGGTGTTTCCGGCTTCGACGAATCGATGTAGGACCTTGAGCAACATCTGAACATCGGCGAAATGCAATCCGGTTGTCGGCTCGTCCAGCAGATATAGCGTTTGTCCGGTGCTTTTCTTGACGAGTTCCCTCGCCAATTTAATTCTTTGCGCCTCGCCACCCGAAAGTGTCGGTGATGGCTGTCCGATTTTGAGGTAATCGAGTCCAACGTCATGAAGCGTCTTTAGCCGATCAACGATTTTGGGGATGTTCTCAAAGAACCCAAGGGCTTCCTCGATGTCCATCTCCAGTACATCAGAAATCGATTTGCCTTTGTAGCGAACCGCCAATGTTTCGCGATTGAATCGTTCGCCATTGCAGACAGGACATGTGACCCAAATGTCGGCAAGAAAGTCCATTTCCAGTTTGTTGGAGCCGTTGCCTTCACACGCTTCGCAACGTCCGCCACGCACGTTAAAGCTAAATCGACCTGGCGCGAACCCGCGACGTTTGGCTTCTGGTAATTGCGCATACAAACTGCGAATTTCGTCAAAGAGTTTAACGTAGGTTCCGGGGTTAGAACGAGGCGTGCGCCCAATCGGAGACTGGTCGATCGCAATCATCTTGTCGAGATGTTCGAACCCCTCCAGACGATCGTGCGCTCCCGGCTCTCCCTTACCACGATTCAGTTCACAGTTTAGCGACTCAATCAGAATGTCGTTTACCAGACTGCTTTTGCCCGATCCACTCACGCCCGTAAAACATACAAAAGTGCCCAGCGGAATCTCGACATTGACATTTTTCAAATTGTTGTGACGTGCGCCGATGATCTTCAGCATTTTTTCAGGATCGGGAGCGCGACGTTTTTCCGGGATGTCAATTTTCCGAGCGCCGCTCAGAAACTGCCCGGTAACGCTTTTCGGCGACGACATGACTTCATCGGGGGAACCCATCGCGACGACTTCGCCACCATGGACTCCAGGCCCGGGCCCAAAATCGATGATCGTGTCCGAGGCGCGCATCGTGTCTTCGTCATGCTCAACGACTACGACCGTGTTCCCCAGGTCACGAAGATTTTTGAGGGTTTCGATCAGTCGATCGTTGTCGCGTGCGTGAAGTCCAATGCTGGGTTCGTCCAAAATGTAAAGGACTCCAACCAGCCCCGCACCGATCTGGCCTGCCAGACGGATACGCTGTGTTTCGCCACCGCTCAACGTGGGAGCACTTCGGTCGAGTGTCAGGTAATCAAGGCCGACGTTCAGCAAAAAGCCAAGTCGTTGGGACACCTCTTTTACTGGCTGCATCGCAATCAGCTTGCGAACATCGTCCAATTCCAATTTTGAGAAGAACTCGGATGCCTGATCAATTGGCAGGTTGCAAACCTCCGGCAACGATCGCTCGGGGCGATCCATGAAGGCCTTGTGCAATGACTTCAGTCGGAAATGCCGAGCCTGTTCGTTTAGACGTTGGCCGTTGCAGTTCGCACACAGAATGTCATCCATGTACGTTTCGTAGAATTCTTTCTTGGACGCAAGTTTCAGGTTGCGGTATTTTTCGTCGAGTTCGGCGATAACACCCGCGAACTGCCCTCCGTACTTCATCGGTGACGCGCCGCCACGCCAGGTGTAGGTGACATGAATATCGCCCGCACCGTACAACCACATGCGTTGGTGTTCCGGGGACAAGTCTTTCCAAGCTGTTTCCAGCAGTGTGCCTTCGGGCAGCTCTTCGAGGCGTTCGATGGTATCGGCAAAGCCCTGATAAATGTGGCGACGCCAGCGACCAAGGTCTTTCCATTTGCCAAACAACTCGATCGCGCCGTTCTTTACGGAAATCGTGTCGTCGGGAATCAGCAGCCTTGGAACAAACGAAAAGACTCGCCCCAAGCCACTGCAATCCACGCACATTCCCTGGGGGCTGTTAAAACTGAACAACTGCGGCGTGGGGGGACGAAAACTGACACCGCAGCGACCACAGGAGTATTCAGACGAGAAAAGTTGATCGGTTGGCGCCGAGCTAGGTGCCTTCTCGCCATCATCGCCCTGAACCTCTGCCTGTTCGACGGCACGGGAGACAATCATAGTGCCTTCGCCCAGCTTCAACGCTGCCTCGACGGCTTCTGCCAAGCGCGAACGATTGGCAGGTTTGATTTCCACTCGATCGATGACCACTTCAATATCGTGGCGCAGTTGTCGCTCCAACTGGATCTCATCGTTCAAGGATCGAATCTGCCCGTTGACGCGAACACGGATGTAACCTTGTTTCAACAAATCCTCGAACAGGTCTCGATGCTCACCCTTTTGGCTGCGGACCACCGGCGCCATGATCGCGACTTCGGTCCCCGCTTCATGTTGCATGATCTGTGACAACATCTGATCAACGGTTTGCGCTGAAATGGGCGAGTCACATTTGGGGCAGTAGGGCTGGCCAACGCGCGCAAACAAAATCCGTAGGAAATCGTAGATTTCAGTTATCGTTCCAACCGTACTTCGTGGGTTATTTCCTGAGGATTTTTGTGCAATGGAAATCGAAGGGCTCAAGCCGGATATCAAGTCGACATCGGGCTTCGGCATTTGCTGCAGGAAGTGGCGGGCGAAACTGGAAAGACTTTCGACGTATCGCCGCTGGCCTTCGGCGAATACCGTATCGAATGCAAGACTACTCTTGCCACTTCCACTGACGCCGGTAAGGCAAATCAGTTCGTTGCGCGGAAGTACAAGATGAACGTCCCGCAGGTTATGCTCGCGCGCACCTTTGATGACAATATCCGAAGTTGACATGGCGGCGACCTGCCCTCCCCTGGCCGGAATGTGCAAAACGCGGCATTGTACCACAAAGGTCAACTCATGCTCAATGACGCGAATTCATACCGGCGCAGAATGGCATTCGATACTGCCGTCGTCCATTGACAATTCCGTCAATTTGCAGTAGGTGCATTGGGATGAAGAAATTGCCTTTGGTCGCGCAAAAAGAAAGTCGCGAAACACTCAACGTCGTTTCGCGACTTGCAATTTTCCTGACTGTCAGCACGACCGTCTGAGCTCACGGGCCGAGATCGAAACAATGCCGACCGCAGCGAACCCTATGCAAACAACTCCGAAATCGGAGCGGCACCGTTGGCAATTTTGATCGGGCGGTTGTTGTTGCTGGTAAATGTCGTTTCAAGGCTGATTCCCAGACTCTTGCAAATCGTCGCCATTAGATTTTCAGACGTGTACGAAGAACCTTCAATCGACGTACCATCTTCATTGGTCTGTCCCACGGCGATTCCTGGGTTCATCCCCGCGCCGCCGACAACGGTACTCCAGCTTCGCGCCCAGTGATCTCGTCCCGTGTTGCCGTTAATCCGAGGTGTACGTCCAAACTCACCCATCCAGATAATTGCGGTATCGTCGAGCATTCCGCGTTGGCTAAGGTCCTCGACCAGCGCGCTCATCGCTCGATCCAATGTCGGTAACATATTGTTTTGTAGGGTTGGGAAAATATTCTGATGGTTGTCCCAACCGCCTAAAGTGACTTCGACAAACGGTACACCCGTTTCAACAAGGCGTCTTGCCATCAAACAACCCCGGCCGAAATTGTTGTCGCCATAACGCTCGCGGACTTCGGCCGGTTCGTCCGCGACCCGAAACGCTGACATTTGCTGGCTGTTCAGCAGGTTAAGTGTCTTCTGGATGACCTTCGCATGTTCTGCAGCAGCGCGCCCTCGATTGTCGTCGATGAAGTTCTGTTCGAGTTTGGCCAAAGCCATGACTCGCTGAGTCAATCGCGATGGTTCAACGCCCATATTCAAATTGCGAACATTGCCATTGCTGTCAACGGTAAACGGAGCCCACGCCATCCCCAGAAATCCAGGACCTTCGCTACCCCCACCTACACTGACGAACGGAGGAATCTCCAGATCGGAACGACTGTCAAAAAGTTGTTGCGAAATCACCGAACCATAGCTGGGATACTGAATGCTCGGCTGGGGAACAAATCCAGTGTGCATGTAATAGGCACCGCGAGTGTGATCTGCCTCACGTGTACTCATATTGCGGACGATGGAAAGCTTGTCCATCTGTTGCGCAATCATTGGCAAATGTTCGCAAATTTGCATTTCACCCGTGGTCGCAATGGGTTTGAATGGACCACCAGTAGCTTGTCCCGGCTTCAGATCCCACAGGTCAATCGTTGCTGGCCCCCCGCCCATCCAGAGTAGGATGGCTGACTTTCGATTCCGTTTGAGGGTCGAGGCATTGGCGGCTAGTGCATTCCCAAGCGCCAGTGAGCTGCCTGCAAACGCCGTTGCACCGGCCATGTGAGTCAAAAAATGGCGACGCGACATTCCGCGCGGAGTTTGAAAACCTGGATATTGATTTCGGCGCATTTGAAAACCTCATAGACCTGAAATGTTCGATGAAAAGTCGCCCTGAAAAGTCAATTGTCGTCATTCCAATTAGTGGACAAAGATAAATTCGTTTGAATTCAAAATCATCCACCAGATATCCACCATCGCTTCGCTGGCATCACCGCCGCGAGCCCCCAGAAACTGTTCGGCAACGCGTAGCTCATCGCGATTCGCTTCGCGAGCAAGTCCGGCACGGTAAAGAAAATTAACCGCTTGGTTTCCCTTGTTTCTGCCGCTTTGCATCGCTTGCGCGATGATTGATCCCGAGTCTTTCGTCGTCGCGGCTTGTATCATATCGCCGTTGAACATCATCAACACCTGGGGGATTGTCCCATTGAATGTCGATGATTCGGTGCCTTCGTCGTTCCCAAACGTACTTGCAAACTGTTGCAACCACCGATTACGTCGCTGTTCCTGCACTTCGAAACTGTACTGCTCCGCCGTATCTCCTTGAGCAACCAACATTGATTCGTAGAGCTGCTCAGCGGTCATTTGGCGGATATAAAAATGCGTGAATCGTGGAGGCTGCCCGGAAAGGGGATCGTCCGATTCGTTGTAGCGAGTGATTTTGCTCGACAACGAATAAGGGCGACTCAGCACGATCCATTTCATAAGTGATCGGACATCAAAGCCGGAATCTCGAAATTCTGTCGACAGGTAGTCCAACAATTCAGGGTTGCTCGGAATATTGTGCGGGCCCAAGTCGTCGACTGGTTTGGTAAAACCGTAACCCAGGAAATACCCCCACATGCGATTCGCCATCACCTTGGGCATGTATTCCGAATTGACGATGAAGTCCGCCAACTTTTCACGTCGATTCACGACATTGACATAGCCGGAACGCTCGATCTCCTCACCATCGACAAATACTGGATAAGCGACCTTGAGCAATCCGTTTCGCAATTCAAAAAACAAATCCGCTTCGTCAACGTTACCACTTTCTCCGCCATAGTCCTGGTCGGCCAAGATTGGTGAGTCAGCATCCGTTTGCCCGCGAAACGCACGGGTTTGACGAAAGAACGCGTTGAACTCCCAGTACTTTTGTTGTTTCCAATCATTGAATGGGTGGTTGTGACACTGAGTGCATTGAACTTGAAGTCCAAGGAACAATTGACTGGTTGCAGCAGTCGCCTGAGCACCATTGTCCATGTTAACTTTGTCAATCAGGAAATTGGTTGCACCATTAAAGTCATCACCGTCGGGCCGCGTGTTTCCATTTGCAGTGATCAGTTCGCGGACGAAACGATCGTACGGCATTTCGCGGGCAAAGGCGTCGCGCAGAAATTTCTGCATCCCTTCACGAGAGATCAACGAGTTGTTGGCGTTGCCACCCGTCCGACCAATCAACAAGTTCGTCCAGACGGTCGTCCAGTTCCTGGCAAACTCTTCCGTGTATTCGTCGCCATAGAGAAGGCGTTCGACCAACTGCTCTTTCTTGTTCGGCGACTCGTCGTTGAGAAACGCTTCTAATTCATTGACCTTGGGAATGCGGCCAATCAGATCCAGATATAGTCGTCGGCACCATTCACCATCGTCTGCCGGATCACTGGGCTGCAATTGATAGGCCTCCCACACCTTCGCAACCAGTTCATCGATTTTCTCGATTCGATTCTTTGTTGCAGTGTCTTGAGACCTGAGGAATTGCGGAGACAAATAAAGAACGCTGGCGAAAACAATTGCGCCAACCGAAAATCCCCACAACGTGTTGAATGCCTTCGTGCCCATGACCCTCATGTCCATGACATTCCCTTGATTCAAGTCGAAGAGTAAGGAGCCCAATCCCTAGCATTTCTGGGGCTCACAATAATCAATTTTAGCAGCTTTGGCGGCAAACCAGGTTTGCAAATCCCACTCGTCAACAAATATGGTCGAAAGATTCCTCTATTTGATACATGAAATCGCGTTGTGGCCAAACACAAAACAAGCCCATGGCGCAAACGAGCGTGACTTAAGTCAAATCACACACTCGCTTGCGCTGCGGGCTGATATCGCGATCAACCCGGTTCAAAAAAGCTGATTTGCCGTATTCAGAGATTCTCCTGGCAACGCCGTCGATTCCGCCAAAATACATGTGCAATATTGCAACACTGTTCAATTTTGATACGCGCAAAATAAAACAGGTCGGCGAATCCGCCGACCTGTTTCGTGTACGAAATATCTTACTATTGCGGCTTTGGCTGACGAATTTCGCCAACCAAAGCACTGCCTCGTCTCTGTTCCGCCCTCACTTTTCCACCAGTGGCTTCGGGTGAGGGAGGACCACTTCCGAGACAAACAAATGGCAATTGGCGTGCCAAAGCTCCGGTTGTTTAAGATTTTGATTTTTCGGGATTGAAATTTTCCACTTGGCCGAACGTCAACAATCATTTTGCAGTTTGCAATTCGATTGACTGGCCAATGCGGTACCAATTGCGACTCCGACTGCAATCCAAACTGCGAGTTGCCCAGTTGCAACGCCAATTCCACACCCAATCGCAAGGCCGATCGCAAGCCCGTTTACTTTGCGCATTGATTATTCCCCGTTTGCCGAGACTTAAATGTTGTTTGTGGCATGGTAATTCGCTTGCCCGAGGGAAATATTGGCGTGAAAACATCGCCTGAAATCGCGACTGCTGGCTATTCGGACGAACGTTTTGTAAACCGATGGGCGACCCACGACGCACTTGAAACCACTGCCAAAAGGGCCAATGGAGCAAACGCAAAAATGGGGATGATAACCCCATGATCTTTAAGGTTTCCGAGTGAAGCACGAACCAGTCCGGCAGCAAGAAAAGAAATCGCAGCGCCGACCGACGTGAGAATAAATAGAAACCCGATCGAGAAGTTTCCCCCTTTCATATCAGCAGCTCCAAACATGCGGTTCAAATTCGTAGACCTGGTAAACCTTGACGATTATACCAAACAGCCAAATTTTCGCGTGAAAAACTATTGTTCCGGTGCTTCGGAAGGTGTCGATTCGCTCAATTAATCCTTTGGCGTAGACGATGAACGTGGTGACGGTAGTTTCGTTCAATCTGAAAATACCGTCCGGACAGCATATTTGCCAGTATCACAACCCGCGATGGTCACTGGTTCTCAAAGGTCGCCGTGAAGACCCGGCCCAATTTACAAGGATTATGAAGATGCGTTCAGTGAAAGTCTGTTTTCTGCTTGCAGCCGTTGCCCTGATGGGAACTGGCTGTCGCGTAACAGTTTCTCAAACGGGTGACTGTTGCGGCGTGATGCCCGGCGATCGATGTTCAACTCAATTCCAAGACCGATGTGTGAACGGCTTGTTCCGCCCATTTGCCGGTCTTCGTGGAGCCGCTTGCGACGCAGGTTGTGATGCCGGTTGCGATACAGGCTGTGGTATCGGCATGGTAGCCTCAGGTTGCGGATGCAACGGTGGCGTTGTTGGTCAAGGATGCGGTTGCGATGGCGGATCCGTCGATTGTGGCTGCGGGGGCGCTGTGAGCACAGGATGCGGATGCGAAGGCACCGTTGACGCTGGTTGCGGTTGCAATGGCTTGTCACTTGGAACCGGTTTGCGCGGACGTTTTGGTGGAATGGGTATGGCATGCGGTAGCTGTGGTTCCGACAGTTGCAATGGCTTCTGCGGCGAATCGGCTTCCGGTTTGGCTGGCCTCACCCTGCCTCGCCTTGGAGGCGGTCAAATGATGGCTGGCGGTTGCTCGATTGGCGACTGCTCGACTGGCGACTGTGGAGTTTCTCTTGCCGGCTACCAAGACGGATATGGAATGGGTTGTGGCCATTTCGGATGTGGCGAAGGCGGACGACTATGCATGTCATGTCGCCTGAAGGGAATGTTGGGCCGCCGTGGTTTGATCCGCAAAGCGATCCCCGGAAACGGCATGGCCGCGAATCACCCATACGGTGGAATGGTTCCCCACACCGAGCCAATTCCAGCAATGGGACCCGAGTCGGGAGCACCAACCTACGCGTACCCATACTACACCGTTCGTGGACCACGCGATTTCTTGCAAGCAAATCCACCAACGATTGGCTACTAGTCATCAACTGCAACGTTGACTTCCTCGACCTGAGAAAAACTGTGATTTGATTCGTGCGAAAGGCCCGTGATTCAACGGGCCTTTTGTCGTTTTCGGCTCAGATTATGCACAGAATTTTCGAACGGATTCACCCGCCGGCCTTCATGGGAGTTTCGTCGATGAATACCATGGTGAGAAGAAACATAAATACCTGAAGAAATACAGATGCCGATTCTTAAGAACTTAAATTACAGGACAAAGTCCATCATCGATTCCTTGGATGCCGAGCAACGCATCGAACTGGGAATCAAAACCATCTTGGGCCCCAAGAACATTCTGTTACTTGATTTTGGTGCAGACCAACCAGGCACATTGGCGGCTGGAAAATTGCTCGCAGAAATATGCCTTGCCGGACTGGGGACCGTTTCAATTGACATGGGGCAGCAAAGCCAAATGCCGCTCCCGTCTGTCAGCGTTTTTACGGACCATCCGTTGGCGGCCTGCATAGCATCTCAATACGCTGGCTGGCCGGTTTCAACGTCTGATTATTTCGCTATGGGTAGCGGCCCGGCTCGAATGTTGCGCGGGCAAGAAGATCTGTTGGAGCGGTATCAACTTCGGGAAAACTCCGAACAGGCAGTTGTAGTTTTGGAATCAAAGGAACTTCCAACTTCAACAGCTGTTGATTTATTGGGAGATGACTGTGGCATTGCACCCGACATGCTAACGGTTTGCATCGCGAGGACCGCGAGCCTGCCTGGAACCATTCAGATCGTCGCTCGCAGCATTGAAACAACCATGCACAAACTCGCGGAACTGGGGTTCGATCTCCAAAGCGTTTTGTCGGCATCCGGCTCTGCTCCTCTTCCGCCGATTGGCGTTGATGATTTGCAATCGGTCGGTTGGACCAACGACGCAATCATTCTGGGAAGTCGCGTGATGCTTTGGGTCAATAGCGACGACGATCTGATCGAAGCGACAGGCAAGCGACTGCCAAGTAACGTTTCGTTGGATTTTGGTCGCCCGTTTATCGAAATATTCGAATCCTATGATCGTGACTTCTACAAAATCGACAAACTCCTGTTCAGCCCAGCTCAAGTGACCATAAACAACATTCGTTCAGGTCGAAGTTGGACCTTTGGCGAAGTGCATTTGAAATTGCTACTCCAATCGATCGGACTAGGTTCCTCTAAATGATCGATGGTTCATCGCCTGCAACGGAAACGATTCACGCAGTTTTGAAAACGCTCTATGTGATCTAGAAAAATCTGCTCAGGTTGCCATCCCCAAAATCAACATGTCGCGTGCGTGCAAATAACCATTGCGAATAAAAGCCATGATTTCGAAATCAATTTATTTGGTGGGGGATTGCGGCGAATGGCATTTCAACGATTTGCAAAGAGCTGCAACCCAAAGAAGTGTTTTATTGGTGCCCATACGTTTTGAAGACCTTGCAGCAAACGTATCGACACATTCGACATCGGTCTCATCGGTTGTCGAACTTTCGTCCGATGCGATTGCTTTAGTTAGGGCGGTGTCACGAGGAAGCTTGGAACAAATCGTGTTTCGCATGAATTGTCTTGCTGCCTGGGAGCGACAAGGAGCAAGGCTCGTCAACTCATCTCGATCGATTGAATCATGCATCGACAAATTTCAGACGCTGGCATTGCTCCAGCAACGCGGCATTCCGGTTCCAAGGACCATTGTTTGCCAGTCTGCCAATCAGGCATTTGCCGCTTGGGAAACGTTCGGCGGGCGCGCTGTCCTCAAGCCATTGTTTGGGAGCGAAGGGCGAGGCATCGGAATGATCGATTCTGCAACGCGGGCAATTCAATACTTCCAGATGATGGAAGACGCCGGACAGGTTATTTACCTTCAGCAGTTCATCGAACATCGCGGTTTCGACACAAGAATACTGGTAATAGGCAATCAGATTCTTTCAATGCGCCGAGAGAACTCAACGGATTGGCGAACCAATACTTCGCGAGGTGCGACCGCCGTTGCACATGACGCCACTGCCACCGAACAGGAACTCGCGCTCGCAGTCGCCCAGTGCCTCGGAGCCGAGTTATGCGGGGTCGACATCGTGCGAGACGCCGCAGGCAATCCCTTTGTGATCGAAGCAAATGCAGTACCGGGCTGGCATTCGATTTCTCAAGTCGTCGATCAGGATATTGCTGCGACAGTACTGGACCTTGTTTTGAAATAGTCCCGCGTAACGCGTCGAGAACTATTTATAAATTCCAGGGACGCCTGCCCGACGATGGATTTCATTACATGTACCAGGAGGCAATCGAAGGCCGTGCGCAAGGTCAGCCAGATAAGCAACCTCGGCATTGGTATCCAGATTCATGCCTGCCAATGACATCATGTAAACTTGTTCTTCCATCCCCAGTGGCACCGACCAGGAAAATTCTCGCACATCAACGGGCTGTGAGAATTCATGACGCAAAAATTCAACAACCTCACGCGATGCGCCACCCAATTGGTTGATGATCGTTTGCTGTTCATCCTGGCTGATTTCGCCGTCGGCTTTTGCGGCATTGATCATCGCGCGAATCAGAACCATCGCCTGCTCGTCTCGAGATTCTGGTTTCTCATAGCCAGTGGGGAAATGCGGGCGGCTATCAGGTTGATTTCGTGGATATCGTGGCGGAGCAGTCGGTATCGTCTTGGTGTATGTCGACCCACCGCGAGATGACGGCTGGTTACGCCGGCGATCCTCGGCGACATTGAGCAAGTCCTCCAATTCTTTCGCGGCACGTCCCAAATCTGTTGGGCCGTTTTGACTGCCAAGATTCCCGTCGCGGGATGATGATCGAGGTTCAGGTGTCGAGGGTGCGGAAGAGCCTCCCATGGCACCACCAAGGATGTCCTTGAGAATCTTTCCCCCAATCCGCCACCACCACGTTTTCCACCAAGTAGCCCACCTAAAATATCAATAGGATCCATGATTTGATTCCTCTGCTATTGCGACACGTCGTTTGGATATTGTGTCAATTGAATGATTTATTATCTGGTTGGAAGTCAAAAACCGTAATAGTCGAGACGCATTGGCAAATGGTTGAAATGAAAACTTTTGTTTCAACAAAAGGTTATCAATCATTGTCTGGGTTTTGGTGGCCGGGGCAAGGGCGTAGCGGTGGTTTGACAGATGGTTCTAAGTTAAGATGTACCTTGCGAGTTTTGGCGGATTAGTTGCATTTCATTAACCCGAGTCGGACACGATTTATGCTTCGAATCAACGTGAATATCTGGAACGTTTGCAGCTTCATCCTGATCGTGGTAGGCAGTAGCGTCGCGATGGCGGATATCACCGTGGATCGAATGTTCAGCGATCACATGGTGTTGCAACAGAAATCTACCGTTTCAATATCGGGTACCACGACCAGTGACAAAGGCGTACGGATCACCTTCAACAATCAAACGGTTGAGGCAACGTCCGATACCAACGGGCGTTGGAGGGCAGCGCTGGAAACACCGGAAGCAGGTGGTCCCTACACGATTGAAATCTCTGAAAACGGAGGTGATCCCAAAATCGTCCTTGAGGATATTTTAATTGGCGAAGTATGGATCTGCTCAGGACAATCCAACATGGAGTGGCCGGTGGAGCGCGCTGCATTTCCCGAACGCGAGATTGATGGTTCAACAGACTTCCCCCAAATCCGACTGTTTACAGTGGAACGGAATCCATCCATTGAACCCGTCTCCGAATTGACGAAGGCATCTGGCTGGAACGTCTGCAATCCTGAATCCGTCCGCAGTTTTTCTGCCGTCGCTTACTTTTTTGGTCGTAAACTCAATTCGGAATTGAATGTACCCATTGGCCTCGTTCAAACCTGTTGGGGTGGGACTCGTGTTGAGGCCTGGACGTCGATGGACGCGTTAACAGATTGCGATGTTGCCAAACCTATGATCGAACATTGGAACACACAACGCCAGGACCAGCCACTAAACCAAAACCGCCCCGCAAATCTGTACAACGGAATGATTGCTCCGCTCATTGGATTGAAATTTCGCGGCGCGATCTGGTACCAAGGCGAAGGAAACGTGGGACGAGGCGCACAATACAAGACGCTTTTCCCACTGATGATCAAAAACTGGCGGGAGAAGCTGAATCAAGGACATTCGTTTCCATTTTTGTTTGTTCAATTGGCTCCGTTTCGTTACCGTGATCGCGATCCCTCGGCAATGGCCGAGATTCAAGAAGCACAATTCGAAACCTTGCGAAACGATCCCGATACCGGAATGGCCGTTACGACCGATATTGGCAATGTGGGCGACATCCACCCAAAAAACAAACAGGACGTTGGAAGCCGCCTTGCACTCTGGGCACTTGGTGGTTGCTACGCGGATTGGAATAAGGCGTTGACTCCCGACGCCGGAAAGGTTCCGTCTGGCCCACTGTATCGCGAAAAGTCAGTGAACGACAACAAAATCGTTATCCATTTTGACTATGTCGGCGATGGGCTGAAGTCTTCCAATGGTCAGGCACTGAGCGATTTCATGATCGCCGGTGAGGACGGCAAATTCGTTGAGGCAAATGCCGAAATCGATGGTAATACCGTTTTAGTTTGGTCCGACCAGGTTTCAAATCCTGTGGATGTAAGATTCGGTTGGCTTGATACCGCGCAGCCGAATCTCATTAACTCGGTTGACTTGCCCGCCTCACCCTTTCGTACCGACAATCAACCGCTGCTTTCCGAGAACGTATTCTTCTAATGCTTGCTCGAAGTCTTGGATTCGGAGTCGACTCCTTGATAGCGAGTCCATGTTTGCGCAAGGTTTACGTGGTTTTTTGGCGATTCGAGGGCTCAATCCCTTTCGACTGGACCGCGATTCAAATAAAATCGCTGAAACTATAAACGCAAGGTGATGGCCCTTCGCGTCAACAAATGTTGCGACATTGAATTTAATAATTGACGATCATGACAACGGACGAAAACAAAAACACTTCTGAACAAGTCGAAACCTCTCAGCAATCGACACTTGATCAACCAGCTGTTGAGAATCACCAAACGGATTCAACTCCAAAAACTGACGGTGCAGACGATGTAAGCACCGTTGATCCTGGTGCAGCAGCCGCGAATTCGTCCAGCGACGTAGATGATACCGAAAAAGAAGCTGCCAAGGCCAAGAAGATCTCAATTGATCTCAACGCGATGTTGCGACGGCTAGTTCACCGTCAATGAAACCTGCCGCTGTTGCCAAGGCGGAAAGTAATCCCGTTCACCTTGGGAACACGCCAGTCGTTGAGAAACCCGTTGAACCAGCCCCGGAGCTCAAATCCGATTGGGGACTGAGTGGCAACGAGGAAGCTGAGTTGGAGGCGGCGTTGCAAGGTTCGTCGTTCGACGACTTGATGGCTAAAACCGACGACACGACCGAAGAACTCGAAGCCGACTCGCGCATCAAGGGCGTCGTCTCTCGAATCGCTGGCGACAATGTCTTTGTTTCGCTCAAGGGCCGACTCGAGGGTGTCGTGAGCCTGCGGCAGTTCAAAGAGCCGCCAGCCGAAGGTGCGATGATCGAAGTGGTCGTCAAAGGCGAAAATCAAGAAGATGGTCTTTACGAACTTACGATACCCGGTGCGGCGGTTACTGCAGAGGACTGGGACAGCATCCAGCAAGGTGACGTCGTGGAAGCGAAAGTCACGGGTACGAATACCGGGGGCTTGGAGGTTTCAGTCAACGGCTTGCGCGGTTTCATTCCAGCCAGTCAAATTGATCGGGTTCGCGTCGAATCGTTTGGCGATTACGTCAATCAAAAACTCGAGTGCCTTGTTCAGGAACTAAATCCAAAACGTAAAAAACTTGTCCTAAGTCGCCGCGCAATTCTCGATCGTGTCGCTGAAGAAAAACGCAAAGAGCTGATGGGTGAACTGCAGGCCGGGCAAATTCTAGAAGGCCTCGTGACCCGACTTGCCGATTTCGGTGCGTTCGTCGATGTCGGAGGTGTCGAAGGTTTGATTCACATCAGCAAAATGAGCTGGAATCGAATCAAACATCCTTCGGAAGTTTTGTCCGAAGGCGAAAAAGTTAAAGTAAAGGTTGAAAAGGTCGATCCAGCGACAGGAAAAATTTCGTTGTCGCATCGGGACACCATTGAACATCCATGGGACGGACTTGAAGAGCGATTCCCCGTTAACTCCATTGCCAAAGGCAAAGTAACTCGAATCGCCCAGTTCGGTGCGTTTGTCGAACTGAGTCCGGGAGTCGAGGGTTTGGTTCACATTTCCGAACTCGCTCATCACCGAGTATTCGCCGTCAAAAATGTTGTTCAAGTTGGCGACGAAATCGAAGTCAAGGTGTTGGCGATTGAACGCGACAAACAAAAGATGAGCCTTTCACTCAAGGCCACGCAAGCAGCTCCCGAACGAAAGTCTAACAAGGACGAAAAAGCGGATGAGGATCTGCCGGCTCGAGAAATGGCGGTTGCCAAACGCGGTGGACCGTTGCAAGGCGGTCGAGGCCGCAACTCCGGCGGTGAACAATTTGGCCTGAAGTTGTAAGCGAAATATTAGGGCATCGATAAGGACAAGGACGTTTGATTCTGTGTGGGAGCACCTCCTAAAACCGCTGCTCTTTTTGTTGCCACCCGAGCGCGCACATTATTTTTCGATGGGCGCGTTCCAGTTCTCACATGCGGTTCCCGGAATGGCGTCGATTCTGGAGCGACAATGTCGCGTCGAAGACTTGCGCCTTGTCAGTGATGTTTGCGGATTAAAATTTCCGAATCCGGTTGGACTTGCCGCGGGCTTCGACAAAGATGCTCGCTGGTACCATTTGTTCGATCGCCTCGGGTTTGGGGCTGTTGAAATTGGTTCCATCACAGGACAAGGTCAACCGGGAAATCCAAAGCCACGATTGTTTCGACTCCCGATGGATCAGGCGCTGATCAATCGAATGGGCTTCAATAATCAAGGAGCAGATTTCGCAGCGGAGAACCTCGGGAGACGTGACGACCGTCGATTTCGTTCACGTGCTTTGTTGGGAATCAATCTGGGCAAAACCAAAATCGTCCCCTTGGAAAATGCAGCCGACGACTACGCACATTCGTTTCAACAATTGTTTCCTTTTGCAGACTATTTTGTCATCAATGTCAGCTCGCCAAACACACCAGGTTTGCGGGAACTGCAAGACAAAAAACCGTTGCTGAACTTGTTAGGTCAATTGCACCAGTGGAACCAGCAATTGTCGGAAAAGCATCAGGCGTCAACTCGACCGGTATTCATCAAAATCGCACCCGATGTTTCGTCCGAACAATTGAATGACATCTGCGAAATCGTCCAAGGGCCACACGTCGATGGAATTATCGCAACCAACACAACGATTAGCCGTGATGGTCTTCGAACCAAAACAGGCCAGGTGCAGGCAATCGGAGCGGGAGGGCTTTCCGGCAAGCCACTTTTTGAAAAAAGTCTGAATACCGTGCGAGAGATTTTCCGAAATGTTGGTCGCGCCAAACCGATCATTGCCGTCGGAGGGATTTTTAATGGCGACGACGCCTGGAGGATGATCATTTCAGGTGCATCGCTCGTTCAGATCTATACAGGCTTTATCTATGGCGGGCCGTTCACCGTTCGACGCATCAATCAACGCTTGCTTGATTTGATGTCCCAGCACGGCCTACAAAACATAGCCGAGGCCATTGGCAACGGCGATCTTTCCCTCACCCGAAAATAGTGTGTCGGTGTTAGTCGCCGCATCACATTTGTACCGGTAGTGGACGAGGCCACGAGTCCCAGCTGCTACTTTCCCCCAAATGATCGAGCAGGCTCACGCGAAGCCACAAAGAATCCAAAGGCGTAGATCGCAGTTGTGTGCTACTTTCGCAGGACCGCAAGGCGACGATTTTGAGTCACAACGTGCACGAATGGCTCTTGAGTGCCTTGCATCGCAAAACACCCAAAACAAATCGCCAACGATGCATGATGCAAGGTCGAAAGATCAACAATCGCCTAGTGAGTCTGATTCACTGAGTTGAAGCCTGTGGTTGCATCCACTTGCCCGCTGGGCATGAGAAAGTGTGTGCCATCAGATTCCTGAAAACAGATGACTCGGTCACGGCCTTCGCGCTTAGCTTCGTACAACGCGTGATCGGAGCAGGTGAGGAGTCGCGAGATCTCTTGCGCAGCATCAGGGAACGTCGCAACGCCGACAGAAACAGAGATTTTCCCAAGAGGTGCGTTGCCCATTTGAACAGACATGGAATCAACACGTTTGCGAATCTCTTCGGCGCATTCGATGGCGGCCTCCTTCGAGGTGTCCATCAACGCAATAACGAATTCCTCGCCACCATATCGACATGGAATATCCGAATCACGGCACGATGCCTTGAGCACTGCTCCCAATTCGCGCAACACCAAATCCCCAGCATCGTGTCCATAGGTATCGTTGAAGCGTTTGAAGTAGTCAGCGTCGATCATCATCAGGCTGACCGGCGTGCCATTTCGTTTGGCCCGACAGAATTCTCGTTCGAGATTGTCCAACAGATATCGTCGATTGTACAACTGAGTGAGCGTATCTCGGGTCGACTGGAAATGTAACGTTTCACGTAACTTTAAATTCGCAATCGCCAGAGCGATCTGATCCGAACAGATTTGTGCCAGACGGTGTGTTTTCGAGTTTCGTTCCCAGATATCCTGTGCCAACTGAGCGTGCTTCTCGGCCGCAATATTTAACACACCGATAACCTCTCCGTAGGCCATCATCGGAACACACAAATATCCCAGTCTCGTGCAGTTGCCCGCATTGGGACAGATACCACCTTCGTTACACGGAGTTTCTGCGTGGAGCTTCCCACGCCGAAGTGCCCAGCAGTCGTCAGGCGCAAACATCTTCTTGATGGCGACCGAATCGCCCCAAGCCACGAAGGGCTCCACGATGTTTCGTGATTCACTAAACAGGCAGATCGCCACCGAACTTTCGGGAAATAACTGCCTCCCGAAACGTTTCAAAATCAACCGAGTCTCATTGATGTTCTTGCAGACTTGCAAATTGTCATTGAGTTCATTTAACAGTTTGATTTCGGTGGCGGTCCGATTCAACTCCTCGTGAGACTTTTTAAGTGCAATCGCGTCTTGACGTTGTTCGGTAATATCCACCGTAGTCCCGATGTAACCGATGAACATCCCTTCGGAATCAAACTGTGGTTCGCCCATATCCAGGACGTTTCTGTATTCTCCATCGTATCGTCGAAGTCGATATTCCAGACGAATCGACTGGCGATTCTTGAGTGATTCCCAAGATGATCGCATGACCCATTCAAGGTCTTCGGGATGAAGTCGTTCCGACCAGGCATTGCCAAGATCACTGCTTCCGTCGATACCAGCGAAGCGCAACCACTGGCGATTGTAATAGAGCGGCATACCATTTTCATCGATATACCAAAGCATTGCCGGAGCAGAGTCAGCGAGTTGCTTCCATTCCATTCTGTTTCCGTCCGCAAAGACTGGATTCAACTCGTTCATGTTTGTGTGATTTGGTTCGGGTATTCGATCGGGCTTTTCGCTCAAGGTGCTTCGAAAAATATAGGACGCGAATGGCCGCGAAGGTCAAAATTCAGCGACAAACGGTGAAGTGTGATGCCATTTGGCAACATAATTGATTTTTAAGAGCCATTTTTCCGTTACAATCGTTAGACAACGACCACTGCAATTGCCCATGCCTCGAAACAGGGATGGAAGCAAACGAAACACAAGGATTGAAAGCGGAAGCGCAGCGTGGAGTTCAAATTGTTTGACATCGACACAACCAACCCAAGCGCAGACGGAATCATTGGATCCGGAATCCTCGCAAAAGCCAACGCAACACTTAATTACGATCGCGATTATTTCGAAGCCAACTATCGCGACTGGCTCATTTATCGCAGTCGATGGCAGCGGCATGCCAAATGGATGGCGTTCTTGCTGCTGAGTATTGGGATCGCAATGGCGGTCTCATTCCGAACACAATGGCTGACTGGCGTCGTATTTTCGCTTTTCGGTATTTTCGAAGTCTACCGAGCGTTCACCCACAAGGCGAAATGGATCAGTGCCAGACTTGAGGCCCATAAGCGGCGGCCAGGTAAAACGGAATTGACATTTAGCGCTAACGAAATGAAGTCGCAATCAGAACTTGGAAGCGGTCAAATCGAATTGCGAGCTTTTGAAAAGATCTTCAATACTCCAAACGGCGTTTTCTTCATACCAGAATCAGGTTATTCAATATATGTGCCTCACCAGTCAGCGACTCCGCAAAACGACTGGCAACAGCTGCTGCGTTACTGGGAAACGTCTGTGTTCCGAGAAGGTTCAGCATCCGCCAACAAAAAGAATGAAGGAACAACGGCAGTTCCCTAACGGATGACAGTTTCAATTCAACCGACTCTGTATGCACGATTTGCAGAGGCCACTCAAGTCATCTCACCAACCAAGGCTATCGAGAGATCGGAACGGATCTGTTCCACATCGTTTCGCGTTGAAAACAAATACAACAGCTTGGCGATTGCCGCTTCGATAGTAATATCGCGTCCACTGATAACGCCTGCGTTCTCGAGAACCTGGCCAGCCTGATAGTTCTTTTGATTGACACTGCCGTGTCGACACTGCGTGCAACTCAACACGACGATATTGTCTGCAGTCGCACTTTCGATCGCTTGCAAAAACTTTTTGTTGATTGCCGGTCCGTTTCCAACACCGTAGGTTTCCAGAATCAGTGCCTTGAGTGGGCGTTTCAGAACATTTTTGAGGACTTCGACACTCATCCCTGGAAACAAACGAAACGTTGCAATCTCAGCATTTCGGATCGCTTCGATCTTCACCGATTCCGGAGGAGTCGCTGGCATATCCAGCATTCGATCTGGGAAAACTTCGATTTGTGTTTCGGCAGTAGCAAGTGGCAGATAATTCGGTGAATCAAACGCATCTAACAACACCGCGCTGATTTTCGAAGCGCGACATCCTCGTAAAAGCTTTTCGCCAAAAAATAATGCCACCTCAGGAATGGCGTAGTTCGCCGCCAACACCATCGCCGTTTTCAGGTTCTCACGGGCATCACTTCGCACCTGCCCAAGAGGTAATTGTGAACCGGTCAAAATCACAGGCTTGCCAATCCCTTGCATCATGAACGGCAGTGCCGACGACGTGTACGCCATCGTGTCCGTCCCGTGCAAAATGACAAAGCCATCAAATTTCTGATAACGAGCGGCAATGTCTTTCGCCATTTTCAACCAGTTCTCGGGCGTCATGTTTGCCGAGTCGAGAACCGGAGTATACTCCAAAATGTCATAGGCGGGCATTGATTGGTCTTTAAGCTCTGGCATCATGTCCATCTGCTCAGCAAGAAAGCCTTTAACGGGAACCAGTCCTTCGGCCGTTTGCTTCATGCCGATAGTGCCGCCCGTGTTGATGATGCAAATATTCTTCATGGAAACCAGACAAATTTTGTGCGTGAATTGCCCAACTTGTGTCTATTGACGACCAGGGCATTTTTGAGAAACTCAATAATAAGTATGATTTGTCTGTTGAATAGAGACCTTCAAAGACAAATAGTGAATCGGCGATTGGCCTTATTACAAACGTTACCGGATCAAGGCCAAGCCCTGTCGCCATCGGTGACACAAAAATCCAAAAACCATTCCAAACTGAAAATTCATTTTAAACAAGGAACGTCTCAATGGCTGAAAATGAACCCCGTCAAAACAAACCAATTGCTGTAGACGAATCCAAGGCCAATTGTTCCTATGCCAATTTTTGCCGCGTCACCGGTTCGCCCGAGGAACTGATCGTTGATTTCGGCTTGAATTCGCAGCCGATGGGAACGAGCGACAAGCCTATTGAGATCAACCAGCGGGTCGTTCTCAATTTTTACACTGCCAAACGTCTGCTCCATGCGCTGCATATCAGCGTACAGCGACACGAAGAAGTTTTTGGTGGCATCGAAACCGATATCCAAAAACGAGTGGTGCACAAAGAAAAATCGGCTGCTGCACCGTCAAACTAAGCGGCCGATCAAATAAGCGGTTAATCCATCGGGAACGAATATTGTGAGTCGTGGTATTCGCAATTGGTTGTCCCCAAACATGCGTCAAAAACGAACTGGTTCAACCAGTTCGTTTTTTTTGATTCTGCGATAAAATCAAGGCCACTGACTGTCCAAAAAGTAAAAGGAACAAGATGGCGAAACGAACGATTCTGGATGTCGATGTTAAAAACAAAAAAGTCTTGATTCGCGTTGATTTCAATGTCCCACAAGACGATGCCGGTAACATTACCGACCCGCGCCGAATCGAAATGGCATTGCCTACCATCAACTCGGTGCTCGATCGCGGTGGCAGTGTGATCCTGATGAGCCATTTGGGACGTCCTAAAGGTGAGCCAGACCCTCAATTCAGTTTGCAACCGGTTGCAGCAAAGCTATCCGAATTGCTAGGAAAGCCGGTGGAGTTCGCATCCGACACAGTAGGTCCGGACGCGATTGCAAAGGCTAAGTCTCTTGCGCATGGCGGAATTCTCGTTTTGGAAAATGTTCGTTTCAATGAGGGAGAGAAATCAGGCGACGAAACCTATGCGAACGTTCTCGCCGAAATGGGTGACGTCTATTGCAACGATGCGTTCGGCACTTGCCACCGCAAAGATGGTTCGATGTACGCTGTGCCAATGGCGATGGAGGGAAAGCCGCGCGTCGTTGGATTGCTGGTCGAGAAGGAAGTTAAATACTTGAGCGACGTGATTGCTCATCCCGAGCGTCCTTTCGTCGCCATACTTGGCGGAGCAAAAGTTTCCGACAAAATCAATGTGATAGAGAATCTGTTAGCCGTTTGCGATCAAGTTCTAATTGGTGGAGCAATGGCCTACACGTTTTCGCTTGCAAGTGGCGGAACCGTCGGATCCAGCCTGGTTGAAAAAGACAAAGTAGACCTTGCGAAATCGTTACTCGAAAAATCAAACGGCAAACTCGTTTTGCCGGTGGATACGCACTGTGCGCGTGAATTTAATGCGACGAGCGAACGCACGGTTGTGACAAGTGGTCAGATTCCTGATGGCTTTATGGGCCTGGATATTGGACCAGAAACATCGGCCAATTACTCAACGATCGTTTCGAATGCAAAAACGGTTGTTTGGAATGGTCCCATGGGTGTTTTTGAAATGCCACCGTTTGACGCTGGTACGCGAGCAGTCGCCAATGCCATCGCAAGCAGTAACGCGACAAGCATTATCGGTGGCGGCGACAGCGCTGCCGCAATTGCAGAGTTTGGATTGGAGGACTCGGTTACGCATATCAGCACTGGTGGAGGCGCTAGTTTGGAAATGCTGGAAGGAAAACGGTTTGAAGCCGTCGAAATTCTTGACGACAAGTGATCGATCGCATATACCCGGTTAAGCAACACGCTGTGCAATCGAAAGAGACTGATGCAAAAACTGATCAACGGAATTCACCGTTTCCGAACTGAGGATTTTAGCCCGCTTCAAACGTTGTTCGAACAATTGGCAAAGGGGCAAAATCCAGAGACACTGTTTATTACTTGTTCAGACTCTCGGATCGATCCTTCGTTGTTGACGAAAACCGACCCCGGTGAGTTGTTCATCTTACGCAACGCTGGCAATATCATTCCGCCACATGGCGCGGGGTGCGGCGGTGAAGCGGCAACAATTGAATTTGCCGTGGCCGGTTTGGGGGTCAAAGACATTATTATTTGTGGCCACTCCACTGTGGTGCAATGAAAGGGCTCCTCGACCCGAGCCAAGTCCAGGGGCTTCCCGCAATGTCGAGTTGGTTGAGCAATGCCGAGACGACCAAACGAATCATGGATGACAACTACTCCCACCTGTCTGGCGATGCTTTGGTTACTGCCACGGTAGAAGAAAATGTGCTCGTTCAGCTGGAAAACCTGAAGACGCTTCCAACCGTAGCCTCGCGGCTTGTAAAAGGAGATCTCCACATTCACGGCTGGGTATACAAATTGGAAACTGGAGA
This sequence comes from Pirellulaceae bacterium, assembly GCA_041399045.1. Taxonomy (GTDB): domain Bacteria; phylum Planctomycetota; class Planctomycetia; order Pirellulales; family Pirellulaceae; genus BJ22. Next base: position 103,700 of record JAWKTO010000012.1, read on the forward strand.
CGTTTTTGCTTTTGACGCCGAAAGCGGTCAGTTTGTCCCAATCAATGAATACGCTCCCGAATCCGTTCCAATCAGGACCATGCGCGGTCCGCGAACGATCTGAGCGGCAACAAAAGCCCTGCGTGTGAAGTCAATTGTCGCCGGTCGACTCGTCAGTTACATCACCAGGTTCGCCGGCCGGCGTCTCCGATGGCACCGAGCTTTCGTTACCTGTTGCCGAATGATCCGTTGGCTCTGATTGTTCATTGTCCGCAGGAGGCGGTTCAACGGCCTCAACTAGCGTATCACGGCTAACCTGGACAAAGTCCAGAGTCGATGCCGAAACAACGTAATACCAAGCACCAAACCGCTCATTCAAAACATTGACCCGTTCTCGGACATCGGCAACTGCCTGTTGATATTCGGCAAGCTGTTTTTCGTAACGACTTAAGTCAATCTCATATTGAATTTTGTCCTGTTCGTATTGTGCTAAAGCAGCTTCGTAGTCGGCAAACGCAGGGTTTCGTTTGGATTCTTCAGCGTCTTGCTCAGCGTCGTTTTCAGAATCTTGAGCCGCTTCGGAATCCGTTTGTTCATCATCCGCCGCCTTATCCGCGTTTTCATTCTCAGACGAATCGTCTTCTTTTAAATCCGTTTTGTTTTCGGCCTCAGAAGCGGTATCGTCGTTTGAAGTCATTGGCGTGTAACCATCGGGCTTGGCTGGCTCCTCGGGTGCAACAGGCATTTCTGGTTTTCCGCCGCCAACTTTTGATTCGTCCAGGTTCACTCGCACCATCACGTATCGATTCTTGCGAGCATCCGATGGCGGATGGTTCGATTTGCTATTTTGCTCTCCCTCTTGCACCTCTTTCGACGTACCGATTTCAATAAATTGCTGGTCGCCTTCGACTGGTTTGCCGAAATCGAGCGTGTATCGGATTCCTTCCTCGGTCGTCAACGACAACTCACCGGTTTCGGCAATTAATTGCAAATCGTTGATGCTCCCGGTTGCGGATTGCAAATAGTAGCCTTTTTCCTGAAGGTCATTTCGCATTCCTAGCAATAGCTCATTGAATGCTTGTGGGTTCTGGACCAACTCAGGATCCTGGATCACTTTCAAATCCGGGCCAATCAGAGGCTTGTCGTTGTACTGGAATTTCGCGCGAACACCGACGATCTCAAGTGCGGATAGCGTGTTTGTTGTCGACCAAATAGAACTTTGATTTAACTTTTCTTTGGCCTCATCCAATCCATCCAATTGCCATTGTCCATCGACCTTGGCCAAGTGCAATTTTTCCTTGACTTGTTTAATCCGAGTCAGCCCTAACGGATCTTGTGGATGATTCACCAATTCATAGTTATCACTCTGAATATCCACGATTTCGTTTAAAGTCACAGGTAATAGTTGGGCGTCAATCCAATCGGTAAAACGAGTCGAGATGTTGATATTGAGCGTGACCTGATACGTTTGTTGTTCATCTGATCGACGAACATAAAACTGGCTGCTATTTGCCGGAGAGCCAACAACTGGGTGACCGACTATCAAATCTGCCAGAACAGTCCCACCTTGCCCGTGGAGGATAATACGTTTCCCATTCGCTTCGGGATCAGTAGTGTCGCCATCGCGAGGATCTACTACACCCAGTCGCTGGTGATCCGATGCAAGCCTGCCCGCAAGTGCTTCACGTTCGAGACCGGTGATCGCTGTCAGTGTTTCTGCAAGGCGTTGAGCTGCCTCCGCCGGATAATGATTGTGAGAATCAATTGTCCAAAGGCCGTCGTGTTTGCCAACCACAAAACTCTCAAGCTCTTCCGATTGATTCCGCGCGTACAATTCCATCTCAGTCAACTGATTGGAGGAGTCGAGGTTCTCAAAAAACGGTTGCCCGACAAACTCGAACCCGTCAATTTTTTTCGGCTGATTCGTGACATAGGTCGCATAAGCAAAGCCGGCGCTAACGGCCGCCGCGGCCACAAATAAAATGGTCTTGAATGAATCGTTCATTTTTAACAACAAGTGGATAGAAAAACGATTTTCGTAAAATACAAATTCGAACGTTAACCCGCATTCACTCGACGTTTCAGGTTAACTTGGCTGTCCTCAAAGAACTTTCTTCGTAGCAATACAAACGTACCCAATAAAATCGCAGGCAATGGCGCAAGTAAAACGGCAAGACTGCGAATCCGGCTCTCAAGGCTTGCAATCTGCTCGTTCTCTCGCTTTTTCAAGACAGATTTTTTGCGTTTCAACTGTTCGTTCAATTTTTTGTTGACGCGTTCAAATTGGGAACTGGCATCGAGTTGCGATTGAGAGCTCATTTGAATTTTCTCAAAGAAACTAGCGGACTCATCGGCGTTGATTGAATCGATGGTCGCATTTAGCTTATTTTGAGCGACTTTGAGTTCTGCAGCGATTTCCTCTTCGATGACCTTTTCTTCTTTGGCCCGCTCAGCCTGAAAAACGGCAATGCGCTTTTCGAATGCAGTCAAAGTTCGCGGCGACGCATTGCGACTTCGCAAAGCAACAAAGCCAGACTTGCCCGCCAACGTTTCGATTGCATTTTGCAGGAACCGATGGTTGTCGAGTCGATGGTTCAGTGCCTCGTCTTGCGCGTTGTAGATATCCGAAAGAAAATCCAGATCAGCAACACAGACCACTTCCAGCTTGCGCTTCCCAGTGCCCTGAATCCGAGCAGCAATAACATAGTCATTGGCATCCATCGCCGTCTTGGGAGAAATTCGAAGCCGTACCAAAGGGTTTCCTGTCACGCGGTTGATATCCGGTTCCTCTGATGTGATGATCCGGCCAGTGTTTGGATCCATCGAACGTAGAATCGCTGTGGGTGTTTCCGTCAGATTTTCCCATTCGATGACTCCGGATTGCGTGCCGGAAGAAATCAACGGCGTAAATGACAGTTGCTGATCCTTGATGTCTTTTGTCGGGCTGAAACTGCCGGGGTAGAACAATAGGATTTCGTTCAAATGTTTGGTGATTTCGTCTTCACGATTCAGGTTCGAATCGGTGGCAAACTGAAACGCGCATTCAAAGGGCCCGTAAAATTCCGGCCAGGAATCACCAAGGTGATCCGGCCATTTGCCCACAAAATCGCGATGTGGATTGTTCGTTGACCATACCGTACGACCGTTGTCCCATTCCATTCCCAGGCATTCCAGGATTCTTGTCGCACGCCCTTCATCAGCCTTGGGAAGTGGCGATGCCGACAACAGCGGAGCGTTTGGCGACTGGGGATTGATCTCGGGAATCCGCGGTGAGGTCAACAGCCCCAATCGATCGGGACTTTGATAGGGCCACAAGAAATTGACTGGATCAAATAGGAGAATCGTCGGATTTCCGTCGTTCATATATCGGACAAGGGAGTCGGCAGTCATCGCGTCCAAACTGCTCGGTGCAGCGACCAACAAGACATCGGGCGGAGTCAGTTTGGGTGGCACAACTTTTGGCGATTCGCTTGGCTTCGATTCTGCATCCTCTGATTGTGAAGGTAACGTCGGTTCCTCGCTGCTCGCGTACATCGACAAGTCAAATGGCTCAATCACGACAACATCGTAAGCCTGCTTTAGAGAGGCAAGCGTCGATTCAAAACGCCAGGGAACGGTCCGTCCTTCGATTTCCAAGCCTTCGAAATGGGGTTCCGAAACTAAAACGCCCACTTTGATTTGCCAGTCTCGCTCCGTAGTATTTGCGATCGCTCGAGTCAGCTCGTATTCAATCGCCGACTCGTTATCCAGCGTACTGATCGTGGCATCATCAATGGAACTGGAAATGTGAGCCCCCAGGTAAACGGCTTGCTCCACAGTCTTGCCCCCAATCTCGGTTCGATCGGATTGCGGTTGAATTCCCAGCGTTTCCGCTTCTTCGGTTGCTGTCGACTCGGTATCCAATTCCGAGATTCGGACGTCGACGTTTGCACCACCAAAGTAATCAAGTTGACGAAGGAGGCCGGTGAAACGATGTTTCGCCTCAACGTAGTTCCGAGGAATATCCTTGCTGACAAACGCCTGAATCGTGACTTGCCGTTCCGAGTCCTTGGCCTTCTGCAACGTTTCCAAAGTCATCGGCGCGAGTGAAAACGCTTGTTCTTCTGTTAAATCGATACGAGTAAACGAACTCGACGAAAAAGCATTCACAACGAAGTTGATGGAAATTACGGCAACAACTAACGAAACAAATCGTGTTGAATACTGAAGCCACATTGACCACTTGTTGGTCGACTTCCAGTGTCGTTTGCTGATAACAACCAGATTGAGATACAGGAACAAAACAATGATCGAAACAAAGTAGGCAATGCCTGATACCGTCACCAGCCCCAAGCCAAAATCGCGCAGGTGCCACTGCGCCCCAAGTGGCTCCAACCACAAGTTGCCGCGGAAGTAGAATCCGATCAGCACCGGAACCGAACATAACACCGCTCCAACGACAAAAGCGACGGTTGTGCTGTCTGTAAGCGAGGACGCAAACATCCCCATCGCCAAAAGTGATAACCCCAACAACCAGTAGCCCGCATAGGTCGCGACGATCACGCCCCAGTCGGGATTGCCAAGGTTTTTAAGCGCAATGAGTTGTGTCGTCGAGAAAACAAGCGCGATCGTGTACACCGCTGAAACGGCCAGATATTTGCCCAGCATGATCTCCACGTCCGACGCGGGCAGGGTAAACAACAATGAATCGGTTCCTTGCTTTCTTTCTTCTGCCCAAACCGACATCGTGATGGCCGGCGCAAGAAACAACAACAATGTCGGCAGCCAAAGCGTCAGTTGATCAAGGCTGGCAACATTATTCGCAAAAAACTGTTGGCTGAATGTTGCCAGCGCGCACAACGTGACAAACACGATGATGAACAGATAGCCAAGAACACCGGAAAAGTACTGCCCGATGTTGCGGCCAAAGATTGCGGAAATTACATGCAAGCGAACCATTACGCGAACCAACTCCCGATTATTCCTAGTTCAAGGGTTTGAAAGTTTGACACAAAACACACGGGCTCACTACTGGCCCATCAGCCAACTAATAGGTAGCAACAGTGCCGCCGAAACCGGTCAATTCGTGAAACGACTCTTCCAGTTGTTTTGATGCCTTCAGTGTGTCCAGTTGTCCATCAAAAACCAGTTTGCCTTCGTTGATCATGACCACACGATCACAGAGAATTTCAACTTCCTGTAAAATGTGCGTCGACAACAACACGGATTTGGTCTCCCCCAGATCTCGAATCAGTTGGCGAATACCCACCAGTTGATTCGGGTCCAGGCCACTGGTCGGCTCATCGAGAATCAGAACCTCAGGGTCATGAATCAACGCTTGCGCCATTCCCACGCGTTGCCGGAAACCGCGTGAAAGTTTTGCGATGGACTTGTTCCAGACCTCGCTCAGGTCGCATTTCTCAAGGACATAATCGAGACGCTCATTGCGTTTTCCTCCTGCTAACCCTCGTGCTTTGGCGACATAGGTCAACGACGTCCGTGGGGTCATCTCCGGGTAAAGCGGACCGTTCTCGGGCAAGTAGCCAATTTGTTCACTACCACGAATGCGATCTCGGTCCATGTCAAAACCGGCAATTCGGACCGATCCGCTTGTCGGTGCCAGGTAGCCGGTGAGGATCTTCATCGTCGTCGATTTGCCAGCACCATTGGGCCCCAGAAAAGCGCATACCTGTCTTTTAGGCACCTCAAAACTGACGTCACAGACTGCTGCGAACGAGCCGTAAAACTTGTTGACCGACTCCGCAACGATCATTGCTTCCGCATCTAACATGTTTCAATTTCACCTGCTTGTCACGTTCAGACTTCACAAGAACGACAAAACGATACGAAATCATTGTCGACACGATTTTATGTTTTCAGTTTTGATTCGTGAACCGGTGTCACTATTCAAATCGACTCAATAGTGAACATTGCCTTTCTCGAAAGGGCAAATGGTCGCAATCTTACAAGGGCTCCGCTCAGCGATGTGATTCAGGGTCGTTTCCAGAAACAGGTTCTTGGCGATCGATCCGGTGGGCCCTTCGTTTCGTTGAAACCCTCACACCCGATCACGGGCAGCAATTGGCGACGAATCCGGCATGTTTCAGGATGGAATGGGATTTCCATTCGGAATACCAAAAAAATTTTGCATGAAGCGTAGGTTTCGAATGAGCTTCTCGTAAGACCTTCAGAAAACAGTGGCATTTTCTGAAATGCAACAACAAAGGAAGCGATCGATTGACTCCGTATTTCCAAAACGCTGTATTGCACGTCGCACACGACAAAGTAGATCCAAACGCATCGAATAAAGGCTGCAAACGAGGCAGTCTCGTATCATATCCACGTGTAATTCAACGAACGTTTGCCGTTGCGAAAGTTCAAATGACGCACTCTGTCCAAGCGATTGAAACCATTACTAAAGGAATACCAATGTTTTATCCGTTGTTGATGAGCAAAGTCGGCTTGGTGATGGCAATGATGCTGACGCTGGGGCTGAATTCGGCGTTTTCGACTGACGAAAGAATTTCAGACAAGAAACGGGAACGTCGTGAAGTGGAAGTGAATACACTGCCCTCAACCTACAATAACGGGATTTACTGTACCTCCCGGACCATTCGACTTGAGGACAGTTTTGAGGAATGCCTTATCGGCCCCAAGGCGGCCTTGAACGAGATCGTCTATCCCGGCGCCATGATCTACATGGATGATTTCCTGGACGGCAGCTTCAATGTTGTGGCGTGTGAGCGGGCACCTATCACCGTCTATTCAGATTTTTACGATACGTCGGGTGAGGACAATGACATTAGTCAAGTTATCGATGACGTTTCAAGTTCCGGCATTGCATCTGGAATTGCAGAATTGGTAAATCGAAAGGGTGAGACACGAAGTGTCGATTCCGATCTGAAGATCACCGAATTCAAATCCAACGAACAACTGAGCTTTGAACTTAACGCCTCAGCAAGCTACGGAGGTTTTTCTGGGAGCGGATCATTTGGCTTCAGTTCCAACGACGATAAAGAAAAAATCGTCGCACAATTCATGCAACGATACTTTTCGGTCAAGGTTGATGGCTCCAAATTCCCTAGACCTCAAATGTGGTTTTCCGACGAAACGGAAGCCCAACGTGTTTTAGGAAAAACCGATCGCGGTCCGTTGCTCTACATCTCGCAGGTCATCTACGGTCGGTGTCTGTATCTCGGTGTTGAATCTTCACTTTCGGAATCCGAAGTCAAAGCAGCGTTGGAGGCAACGTATGAAGGCACGGGGAGTGCGTCAGTTGACTCAAATTTGCAGATCAAGAAAGTCTTCAATCAGTCCAAAGTCAAGTATGTCAGCATTGGCGGAGCAGTCGACAGTGGCCCGGTTCGAACGTTAGACGATTTCGTCAGCTTGGTTGGCGACACGCCCACCAACCTGAACGCCGGCGGCCCAATCGCTTACGTCTTCCGATTTGTTGATTCGAACAAGGTCGCGTTCATACAAATGGCGACCACCATTACCGAACGAAATTGTCGTCCCATTCGCAAGGGGTTGGAAACACGACTGACGAAAGTCATCAACCGCGGTAATGATTGTGAATTGACCAATGGAACTGCCTGTTCCATTTTGATTCTGGCGCCTCAATCAACCGTGGAGTATTGTGCAAGCGACGATGCCCAAAAGGTGAACTATGCTCAGAATCTGTGGACGATTAAAACGCCTGGCACTTTTGGAAGCATTGTTCGAAGGGAAGCACCGGATTGGGCGAAGTCCATGGCTTGTGTTGGCTATTTCAAGTTCGAAATGAAGAATGAACGGGATTATTGGGAGGTCTTCGAAGGTTCGAATGAAGATCTTGTGTCCAAAAAATTCAAAGACTATTTCGCAACGGTAAATATCGTTGACGATCCAAAGACAGTTGAAGATGAGCGCAACGAAGTTGGCGTTTGCATCGTTTCAACATTTTACGATGACGGAGAAAATTTCACGAAAATCGAGTACGCAAAACTTAGTGAACTGCGAGCCGTTGGAGCCGCTAAAGAATTTGTCGGCGCTGAGCAAGACCTCGGAAATGGAGACGGATGGATGCGATACGGACTGCAGTTTCAATTCAAATAGACATGAATTCGTTGAGTGCGCCAAACGCATCCAATGCTCATTTCAGGTGAATGGGCCGCACCAGATGATTTTCAGTTGTTGAATCCGGCCAAAAATTCACTAGTGAAAACAAGGGGCGACGCTCCCTAACACGATGTGAAAAACACTTGCTTATACCGTGATTTGATTATTCCTGCTAACTCTCGGATTCCGTTGCCATGAAGATGAAGATATTGTCGCTTTTTTTGTGCGTTCTGTGTATTTCCAGCGTGGGATGGTCGCAAACCGATGCGTTCGTTGTACCAAAATTCGAATTCCCCGAAACGACTTCGAAGTTTGATTGGAACAAAATCGCAAGTATCAGTGCATCAGACGACGGAGTCGGAGGCGTCCTCTTTTTACAGGATAATCGTGATCAAAAGATTGTCTTGAAGTTTGTTGGAGAGGACGCCGCGGCGATGGTGTATGCCGACAACGTATTGAGCATTTTGAAAGTACCCAATCCCAACTCGGCTATGTTGCGTCGCGGAGATGCTCCCGAATCATCCGCGAAAAAACTCTCGTTTGAAAAAGTTCTTTCATTACTTCAGCCAGAGCTCAAACCGAATACCAATCCCGTCAACGAACGGTTACAGAAAGTGTTTCAAAACAGTGATGACGCCCAAGCGGTCGTGCTCATGCGTCGAATACGTGCCACCGGCGAAAGCTGGAGCCTTTCGGACGTTTTGAACGGAACGTCAAAGAGTGACGCATTCAATCCACAAATGCTCCTGTGCAAGGCCTTGAACACGCCGATTCAATCTCAGGTACTCGGAAGGCTGCTCATTGCTGATGCCATTCTTGGGAATGGAGATCGTTTTGACGAGGGTAGAATTACCAACGCAGGCAATATCATGCTGACGAGCAAAGCTCAATTTGTCTCGATTGATAACTTCTCTGATTTGAGCTCGATGAAAGAAATCGCTTGGTGGCTTTTGTCAGAGAAAATCATCGATCAATTCACTGGTGGAAAATTGCCGGAAGAATTGAAAGAATTCGAAATTACCTACGAACAGTATGTTGACAAGTTGACGACGGGCTTTCGACGCGACGGGATTCCCTCGCCGAATCTTTCTAAATTGCTCAATTGGATTTGATGGCAGATTCCGCGGAATCCAGCTTCAAATCACAAATCGAACAAATGCTAACGGGTGTACCCGATTCGAAAAATAGCGTTGAGTACAACGTAGATTGGACAGCATTCCGTGATAACTTCCGTAAAGGCATGTCCGATGCCCTCAATGAAATCGGCAAGAAAAAGTCTCAGTTGAAAAAAGGCTTGACCCCCGCAGGGATCGATGCCCTCGAGATCAAATTGAGATATCTGGAGAATTATGCCCCCCAAAATATATCGGTCGCTCAACAGGCCGCACGCGGAAACAAAAAAGACTTTGCTGCCAAATTCAAATTCAACCCGCATGTGGATCGCGATGAAAACTTGTCCGTGATTGTTTCGAAAAACAACTCGCAAGAGGAATCGTCAGAGAAGTCCAAGTGATTGTCCCAAATTGGCAATCTCTTGCCCCAATCGACTTGGTCTGTCCATTCCCAATTCATGTTTATTGCACGAAATGTTTAATGATGTATCAACGTTCGATGAAGTGGCTGGTAAAACGCTCAAGCAATGCATCCGCAACATGCGGACGATTCAATGCAACCAATAACCCTTTGATATTCGATGGTGGAGATAAATTTATGAGAAACAGACTCAATTCCCGTATCATTTTTTGCTCATCGAAATCGATTACGACGCAATTTGCCGCCCGAGTGGGGCTATATTCCAGTCACAGTCTTGCCATGATTGCGTTTCTGATAGCGGTCAGCCTATCAACCGATTTATTGGGACAGGATCTTTATTTCATACCGTTTAGCCAAGGCGCGCAGTTACAAGTAGCCGCTCAAAACGCCGAAGATCCGACGCTCGGCCGTCGCGGAATTTGTTGGGCTTATTCGCTTGGCTGGCTCGATCAAGCCATGGCACAAAAAACCAACGTCGACAAAAAAACAAAAGGGCTTTTCCTCAAAAAAGATGGTGGAGACGCCCGAATCAACCTTCTACGCCTGGACGAAGGAACACAGGGATTTCGGGAAAGACACACTCGCTACGAAGGCCTTTCAAATGAGATTCACAGGCTATATCCGGAGTACGAACAAAACGCAGTCATTCGAATGAACGCACGCATGGCACTGATCAACATGAATGCGCCCTTGGGCAATTCCTACTGGCGACGGATCGAGCCTGATCGCTGTCGCGAATATGACTTTTCAACCAATTCACGCAAGGCCACTTTAAAGGAAATTACCGCGTTGCTTAAGTCCACGACCCCTAATTTCATAATGATCAATTTGAAATATGACCGGGGTGGACATACAGTCGCGGCTATATCTGAAAAAGGCGGCGTGTCGCTGTTTGACCCCAACATGGGAGAAGAAGGTAATTCAAAAATTTCCGAACAGGCATTGAATGATTGGCTTGTTCGAATTGGCAAAACTATCTATCAAACCGATCAGATGCCAACGCGAATCAGCGTCGTGACGATGTCGGCGAACGAAAAATAGATACGTCGCGGGAAGCAAAGGTGGCGAGAGGGCAGTTAGCCCAAACCGCTCAACCCATTGGGTACTGTTTGCAGTACTCGTAGAGTGCCATAGTCGTAGCGGTAGCGACATTATAGCTGTAAGGCAAGCCATAAACAGGAATCTCAATCACGTCATCCATGAGCGGCATATTGGCTGCGTCGATTCCAATCCGTTCGTGCCCAACCACCAGGACCATTTTGTGCGGAAACGCAAAATGATGAAGGTCGACGGAATGTTCCGTTTGCTCAAGGGCCACTAATCGATAACCGTCTCGTTTCAATTCGGCAAGGCGTTCGGTCAACGTACGCCTTCGTTCGATATGAATTACCTTTGCGGCATCTCGGGCTATCGATGGATCGATTTTGTTGTTGCCCGAAGCAATCACGTGTGTGATGCCACAACAACCCGCCAATCGAACAATGCGTGAGAGATTCACCGCAGATTTGAATTGCGGGCAGGCAATAATGATCGGACGAGGTTGTTCCAACGCCGAAGGTGGCCGATGCCGCACGTGCTCTGGAGCTTCATGACTCATGTCGATAATCGCTCACGGAAATCAGTTGAACATTCCGGCGATTCGCGTTGCGTCCATTACGAGTGCAAACAGCATGAGTCCGAGAATGAAAAACAATCCGACATATGACAAAGCAATTTGAACTTTCTCGGTTACTGGTCGACGCATGATCCCTTCGTACGCCAGAAATACCAGATGTCCGCCATCCAGAACGGGAATCGGTAGCAAATTTACGATCGCCAGATTCGCTGAAAGCATCGTCAGGAACAACAACAGTCGCGAGGTTCCCTGATTAGCCTCCATCGTTGCAACAATTCCAATGCTGCCGGGGCCGCCCAAGTTGGTTGGCGACACCGCACCGGTAACCAGTTTCTTGAGAAACGTCGCAATGCGTCCCAGATCCGTTTTAACCTGTTTGACTCCCAAGGCCATTGATTCACCCCAGGATGCCGAGGCGTAGAAATCTTCCATTGGCATCAGAGCGATTCCGCGGATCGGTCGAAAATACTCGGACGATTGAGAACTGACGACGTTGACGATCGTATTCTCCTTGCCATCTCGTCGAAGCGACAGTTTATACGTCACGCCAGCCGGCAAATCATCAACGCTATTCACGACCTCCGCGATTCTCGTCTGTGAACTTTTAATCTCGTCGCCGCTTCCGATCTTAAGACTGGTTTTCAGGTTCTTAAACCGCTCATCCTTCTTTTTGTCTTCAGGCAAATCGATGTCAACGGTTGTTATGACATCGCCAACCCGAAGCCCATTTTTTTCCGCAGCGGAACCTGGCACAACGCTCAGAACGACAGGCTCCAAATGCGCCGCAATCCCAAGAGTATCGATTGCCATTGGGTTATACCCCTTTGTGCCAAACGTGATTGGCATGACCATTTCCATGGTCAACTCGAGAGTTTCTGAGTCACCGGACTCATTCATTCTTTTAACGCTAACCACAGCCGATTTTGTTCCATCCCGCAACAGACGAATCAAGTGCTGATCGATCGTCGTTGGGTCCGCAATTGGCTTGCCATTAATCGCCAAAAGACGATCCCCAATTTTCGCGCCAGCCTTTTCTGCTGGCGAGCCATGACGAATCCCTTTGATTGGGCCAATCTCCAGTCCAAACCCCAACTCCATTCTCGGGTTTGGTGGCACAACAATATCAAGAGTCTGAACTTGCGCATCCTTGTCTTTGGATTCCTTTCGTTCAACCGTAAACGTCGCTTCTTTGTCGAAGATACCAGACAATGATCGTCTCATATCAATCAAACGAGTCACGGGACTTCCATCGATCGCAATGACCTGATCGCCGGATTCAAAAGGAGGATTTGCGTCCTCGGACGACTGCTCATCGATAATTGCATTCGAACTCGCCAGACGCGTGGATTGTTCACCGCTCAATCCCAATCCGGCAAACTCGGATTCTCGCATCAGTCCCTTTTCAGGCATTACCGAAATGGTTTTTGATTCGGATTCGCCTGGCGGAATGAACTCGACCTCAAGTGGTTGCCCATCGAATTGCAAGACGATTTCCTGAACCACGTCGATCCATGGCGCATAGCCTTCGTCAAATCGCTTGTCGCCGATGCGGACAAATGTCGCGCCGTCCATATTGTTAACCCAAGCAGGACTTCCGGGCATTGCGATGGATGCGACTGCGGGTTGATAGGAAACTCCGGATCGGAACGCGATCGCTGCAAGGAACACGGCAAAGATAATGTTGAAGATCACGCCGGCGCTGATAATGGCCATGCGTTGTAGTACCGTTTTCGCCTGGTAGCTGCGCGGATCAAGTTTGTCGCGATCGATTGGGCCACCAACTTCGGACTGTTCGTGCATTCCGGAGCGTTCGTTCTCAGCTTCGATCTGCCCTGGATTGTCATCTTGTCCAAGCATTTTGACGTAGCCGCCTAGCGGAATGACGCCGATACCGTACTCCGTTTCTCCCCATTGCCATTTCAGCAACGCACGTGGAATCAAAACGGTATCGCCGATCTTGATGTCAAAAAAATCGAAGCCAACGTAAAACTTCTCACATTTGACGCCACACATTTTGGCCACCAGAAAGTGCCCCAGTTCGTGGACGAAAATGACGAAGCCCAGACCGATGATGACTCGGGCGATCGACCAAATTGTCGTCGGATCAAAAAACGAACTGCCTTCGGCAATCAAAAACCAATCCACTGATTCATCTCCTGGCGTGCCCACGCATCGGCCGCTAACAGCTCGTCAAACGTGGGCGCTGGGTTTAGTTTGTGTTGTTCCAGAATCTCTCGACAACCGTCGACAATTCGTGTGAAGCATAGCCGGTTGTCCAAAAAAGCGGCAACGGCAACCTCGTTCGCAGCGTTCAGGACTGCACCCGCCGTGCCACCGATACGGCAAACCTCGAAGCCCAACGACAAGGCTGCTTGTTGGACTTCGTTTGGTGGCAATAGTTCCAATTGTGTCGCCTGCGACCAATCCATTCGCGGCGCCGGTCCGTCCCATCGATCGGGATAGGTCAACGCGTATTGGATTGGCAGTTTCATATCGGGAGGTCCATTTGAGCAACCACCGATCCGTCGGCGAATTCTACCATTGAATGAACGATTGATTGAGGGTGGATCATGACCGAAATCTGATCGGGCTCCAGATCAAACAGCCATTTAGCCTCGATGATCTCAAGGGCCTTGTTCAAGAGTGTCGCCGAATCGATCGTTATTTTGGCCCCCATGTCCCAATTGGGATGAGTCAACGCATCGTCCACAGTCACTTGTTTCAGCTGTTCCCAGCTACGGTTTCGAAACGGCCCTCCACTGGCTGTCAGAATGACCCGCCGGATTTCGTTGCGTTTGCCTGCCAATGCCGCCTGCCAGATGGCGTTGTGCTCGCTGTCAACGGGAATGATCTCCGCCCCGTTTTCCTCGCCGTTTGCGTCAACAAACTGCCGGCCACGACCATCGATTCCTTGTTTGCCAGCGCAATACGCTTTCCCGCTGCGGCCGCCGCCAGCGTGCTATTCAGTCCAGCTTGACCAACGATACTGGCGACCACGATGTCGACTTCGGGATCACTCGCCAACGTTTCGAGATGATGGTTACCGAAACGCCAGTCTGTCGAACTGTTTGTCGCGTCGAACGAAGCTCCCGAGGCCTCATCGGCAACGCAAACAATTTTCGGCGAAAACTCGCTTGCCTGTTGTTTTAGCAACGCGACATTTCGATATCCGCTCAAACTGTGGACATGCAAATGCCGAAGTTCTCGAACGACTTCGAGCGTATTGCAGCCGATGCTGCCCGTCGAACCCAATACGGCCAAATTGATTGGTTCAGGCATGGTTTAATGAAGCGGACATGGTGGCGATACAAAAAAGGTACAATTTTGAGATTAAGAAATCAGTGACTCAATGATGTTCGAAAAAATCCAGCAACCGAATCCCGAACGAAAAATGCAAAATTGAATGTTTGGCAATGTTGCCAAAAATCATCACGGGTTGCCGTTACGAATCATTTTGTAGACAACGCTATCAAAAGATCGCCACCAAAGTGCATATTTTATGGGGATTGGCGATGTGTCACAAGAACGATCTCGAGCTGAACGCACCATTTAACAGCGGCAAGTTGTCTAATTGGGCCTTCATCGGTAACAATGACGTTGTTAACTCGATTGATCAGCATTTTAGGCACGGAACTTTCAGTACGTTAAAGATTGAACTGAAATCCCATTTGGATTCGTAGCCCGTTAGAAGACCTGCTGGATGCGTCCAAGCGACTTTCCACTGAAGGAAAAACATGGATAACGATAACCAACGAAGAGACAGCGAAAAAAACAGCTCGGTGCTGTGGTTTATTTTGATCGTACTCGTTGCCGTCCTTTTCGTGACCGCGCTGGTCTTCAATCAATCACAACGAGTCCTTTCCTACCAGAAATTCGAATCGTTGATGAAGCGAACTCGATATCTGGACCCATCGGGAGAATTAGCAAATCCTGATAGTTCATTTGTCATAGTCAAAGTTGGTTCCCGAACGCCTACCGAGTTTCGGCTGAGTCGCCCTAATGACATTCAAATTGGCGAACGCGAAATTAAGGGAACGTTGCAGCAATCAGTGATTACGGCCGACGGAAAAGTTGGCGCGCTACAGAAACGCGGTTTGTTGTGAATCGGCTGCCTTCGGATCAAGGTGACTCGGAACTCAAGGATATTTTGAACCGCGCAAATGTTCGTTGGGGTTATGCCGATCCGCCATCGTTTTGGGAACGCTATGGACTCTTCCTGGCGATGAGTGCGCTGATCCTGTTCATCTTCTACATGATGCTGCGTCGTTTAGGCGGTGCAGGCGGACCGATGCAATTTGGACGTAGTCGCGGAAGATTATACGCCGAGGAAGATCTACAAATCACGTTTGATGATGTGGCTGGAATCGACGAAGCGGTAGAGGAAGTTCGAGAGATCGTCGACTTTCTCAAGTCGCCCGAAAAATACCAAAAACTGGGCGGCCGTATTCCGCGCGGGGTCTTGCTCGTCGGCCCGCCGGGTACCGGAAAAACGCTGTTGGCAAAAGCGATTGCTGGTGAAGCGGGTGTTCCGTTTTTCAGTCTATCGGGTAGCGACTTCGTTGAAATGTTCGTGGGCGTGGGGGCTGCACGTGTTCGTGATATGTTCCAACAGGCGGAAGCCAAGGCGCCATGTATTATCTTTATCGATGAACTCGACGCCTTGGGCAAAACGCGAGGCGGAGCGTCTGTCGGAGGCCATGACGAACGAGAGCAAACCCTTAATGCACTGCTCGTTGAAATGGACGGCTTCGGTTCCAACAGCGGCGTAATCGTTATCGGTGCAACGAACCGACCGGAAACGTTGGATCAGGCATTGATGCGACCTGGACGTTTTGATCGACATGTCCTGGTTGATCGACCGGACGTCGCCGGACGCGAGGAAATCCTTAAAGTTCACGTAAAAAATGTGAAACTTGACCCATCCGTGGAATTGAAACACATTGCGTCGATTAGCCCTGGATTTGCGGGTGCCGATCTGGCGAATCTGGTCAATGAAGCAGCGTTGCTGGCGGCTCGTAAGGAAAAATCTTCCGTGGGTATGGAAGAATTCAACGAAGCCGTTGAACGTGTCACCGCGGGTCTGGAGAAAAAGAAACGCGTGATGACGCAGGAAGAAAAAACTCGCGTCGCGTATCACGAAAGTGGCCACGCGTTGGTCGCGTACAGCCTGCCGAACACCGACCCAGTCCACAAAGTGTCTATCATTCCTCGAGGTTTGGCGGCGCTGGGCTACATGATGCAGCGTCCTGATGCAGAACGGTTTTTGATGACCAAGAGCGAACTGGAAAGTCAACTGCAGATTCTGTTGGCGGGTACGTTGACCGAAGAATTGATCTTTGACGACATCTCAACCGGCGCCTCCAATGACCTTGAACGCGCTACCGATTTGGCGCGCGGAATGGTAACACAATACGGCATGAGTCGC
The DNA here is from genome assembly GCA_041399045.1 of Pirellulaceae bacterium. GTDB lineage: Bacteria > Planctomycetota > Planctomycetia > Pirellulales > Pirellulaceae > BJ22. Next base: position 120,331 of record JAWKTO010000012.1, read on the forward strand.
CTTGGTCGCGTGCATTACAGCGAAGGTCGCTCAAGTGCATTCTTGGCAAACAGCATGTCCGAAGAACGCGGGCGACATTACAGTGAAAAGACGGCCCGTGAAATCGACGAAGAAGTCAAACATATTATTAACGAAGCGATCGAGAGAGTCCGACATATTCTCGAGGTCCGCCGTGGAGCCCTTGAGGCATTAACTCAACGATTGATCGAAATTGAATCCGTTGATTCTGAAGAACTGAAGCGCATTGTTGAGGAAAACTCGACAGGTCCGTTTGTCGTCCCGGGCACGATGCCTAGTCGAGATAGCAAGCCAAAACAAAGCGCAATGCCAAAATCGACAGGTGAAGGCGAAACATTGCGTGCTGCTCCTGACAATGAGTAACGCCAAACGTGTCCATTGCGTCAGCAAACATGTTTGGAATTGAGCAGCGAGGCGGGGTTAATGCGTCGTGCGTCCAAGCTGTTGACCTGAGCTTATATCGAAGCGCGGCGTTTACACCACATGTGCCTTACCCAGCGCAAAGATCTCATGTGTGTCGAGGCATTTGTCGTTTGACGAAAACAGGCCGCGAATTGCTGCTTTGTGAATTTTCATTTTCAGCCCGCCAACACCAATGGCGCCGTAACAAGTGATTCCTTCTCGGATTTCATGTTTGTCAAACGGTTGGATTCCTGAAAGTCCCGTTGGCGGAACCGCATTGATATCAATAGCGACCTTGAGCCCTTTCGCTGATTGCATCCAACCGCTCCCCAGCAACTCAACACCGGCAGCTCCAGCTGCGAATACGACGTCATGGCCCTGAACGGCATCGAGGTTTCCGGTCGACGAGTTTGAAATGATTCCGGTGACAGTCTGCCCATTTGATGAATGGTTGTTCAAGTATGCCAGTGATTCATCGAGCTTGTTCGGCGAACGCGAGGTTATCGTCACTCTGGCACCTTGATGCCGCAGGATAGTCGCAATGCGCTGCCCAACTGGCCCTGTTCCCGCTAAAACAATCGCCTTGCAGTCCTTCAAGGTCAGATGCTGTTCGCATCGCAATACCGCGGCGGCTGCCGTCGTATTACAACCATTAGGGTCCAACAACACTGATACTCGCATCGGGCCGAAAAAGGATCTTTTCACAGCGTCCAATAGTTCATTGGATCGCGAGACGCTATTACCGCCAATGAATATTGCGGTGTTGCGCAGTTCTTCAGGGGAACGTGTGAATATACAGCCATGCACCAACGGCATCACTTCATCTGGTTTGACGTTGTCGAATCGCAATAACTGGTCGACATCGGAGTCGATGGCGACGACTGAGTCAAAGGAACTCGATTGTGTGTCGGTGTCGAGTTGCAAGAGAATCTTCTTCATCGTGGTTGCTGCCCAGAGACTTCATACAAAAAAGGCGACGAGCTCGTAAAAACTCATCGCCTGAACTCGCTTCATTCGTAGCTGAATTTGCAAAACGCGTAGCTGAATTTGCCAGCTATGTAGCTGAATTTGCACAAAATTCAGACGAAAGCCACATCATGCTGAATTCTTGAGAATCCAGCTACAGTCACTCATGCTGAATTCTTGGGACTACAGCTACATTTTTTGCCTAGTTGAATACTTGCGATTCCAGCTACCGGGTGCCTAGAAACCTTTGAATGGGTGGCTCGCTGCCTCACGACGCTCGACCATTTCTTGCGCCGAAGGTTTGTTGCCCATGGCATTGGCAATTGCCATTTTGGTGGCTTCGTAGTTGTAGTCGTAAATTTTCTTGTCATCTTCAGCGGCTGGGTGAATAAACACACCGCAAACGATCACATACTCGTCACCTTTGTCTTGAGGGATCACGCCGTCTGCGACGGAATCGGCAACTGCTTTGGCAACGGCAAATTGAGCAGGGCCAAACATTTGAACCGCTTGTTTCATGCCTTTAATCGTGACCTTGGTAATCATGACAGTCGCAGGCTTCACAGCAAGGTTTGGCTCCAGAACGGCCAGCAAATTCGTGTGACCTTCGCTTTGGGTCGCCAAGGCGTTTGCGAATGCCGCACCCACAGGGCCGTCCTTGCAGCCGATCAACAAGTCAATATGTGCGATTTCATTGCCTTCGCCCGCCAGTGCTTCGCCTACAAACATCGACATGAACGTCTCTCCCAAATAGTTATCTTAAGTTGGATCGTAACTCTATGCTTTGTGGTACGTTTTGGGAGCTGGAATACGAGTTCAAGCGAGCAATCCGCAAACGTCATTCACGAAGAAAAATTTACCAGATGGGTCAGTCAATGCCAACTACCGAAGCGCGAACACATTTCGTTGATCAGACGTGTCTGATTGCCGCAAGTGCACGCTGGATGGCCCAAAGTTTGACGGTTGGATCGCCTTACCTCACTGCAATTGACCTTTTCGCAGACACTGACCTACGACGGACCGCAACGGCACACCAGGTTTCGTCGTATCAACTGCTGCAACAGCATTTCGAGTTTTCAAACTGTCAAATTTTCATCGGCGGTGGACTTGAAAGTCACGTTGATTCATTTCAATTCCTACACGGCAACAATCAAATTTTGAACTGGGGTCCTGGTTCGATCCGAGCCGTACGCGATTTCTTTTCGTTTCAAATGGATGCAGCTCAATTCGGGTTTCTGGCTCCACGAAGTTTCCAAATGGCTCAGGACGCCACCAGTCAGAACGTCGCAACTTTGTTAATCAAAGACATGAACGGAACCGGTGGTTCACATGTTCGAGTGATGGATTGGGAAACGTCTACGGTAAAGCATGGTCGCCGTTACATTTTCCAAGAGTACATCTCTGGAACGACCTATGGCGCAGCCTTTCTGTCCGATCGAAACAGAACTCAACTACTCGGTGTAACGCAGCAATTGCTCGGAGATGGTAACGGGTCCGAGTTTTGTTACGCGGGCAGCGTCGGGCCTATAACACTTCCGCAAGACCAACTCCAGCAATTGTTGCGATTTGGTGAATGGATCCGAGTTCATTACAACGCGGTCGGACTTTGGGGAGTTGATTTTATTGTTGCTGATTCGGGATGTTTGTGGTTTGTCGACGTCAACCCCAGGCCGACGGCCTCGATGGAGATCCTCGAAAAGGGTATTGGCATTGCGCTCATGCCGTTGCATGCTGAGGCGTTTCACTCGAATGTTCCGAGCGTTGCGATTCCTGATTCAACCAATGCATTCTGTAAGCGAATTGTCTACTGGTCTGGTGAGCCGTTAATGATTTCGCATGAGCATTCCAAGCGTTTGTTGCATTGGCTCGAAGCGGGGAGAATCGCTGACGTTCCTGAAACAGGAACCGTTGTTGAGCGGGACCAGCCGTTCGTTACACTTTTTGCCGAAGCCGAGTCGCCGGAATCGGCAATTCAATTGACTGAACGATTATCTCAAGAGTTGATTCGCGAAATTCGCGCATGAAAAAACGAGTGCCGCTGTGAGCACTCGTTTAATAAGTTCAATGATCTTCGGTCAGTTCGAACTAGCCGCGTTACTTCGTTGACGGTAACCAATCAGGCCGCTTCGCGCGAGATGCGGTTCGTGGTCGCAGTCTCGTTTGCCGACGGAAAATTGTAATGCATCACGTAGGCGTCTTCGGTTGTATCGTCGTAATGATCTTTCAAAAGCGAAACGCATACGAAGCCCGCGTTTTTGAAAAACAATTGAGCAGCCAAGTTGGTTTCGCGAACTTCAAGTGAAATTCGAGTGCGTCGCTGTTGAGAAAGCTTTCCAATCAACTTTTCCAACATTTGTGTGCCCACGCCTCGTCGTCGCATGTCGGGACGTACGGAAAAATTCAACACATGCAGTTCCGAACGGTTCAGTTCGTAAATCATGAATCCCACGACTTGATCTTCGTATTCGGCAACCATTCCGATGCAGTTTCGCTGGCGAAGGCAACGAATGAAGTCGTCTTCCGACCAGGGAAATTCAAAACTGCTGGTTTCGATGGCGAGAACTTCCGGCATATCGCGCCGAATCATCCATCGAATATGAGAATCGATAATCAAACCCTTGTCGGTGGACATGCCCTTGTCTGCTGACATGATAGTGCTTCCTTTGCTTCTCGATCCTGGCCTCTTGCCAAGTCGTTTGATTTTCGGCGTCAAAAAATGTCAGAAACCGCAGGATGGCGTTTTCGAGCGTCATCGGTCGTAGAATAACACAACGACAACAGAACCTGATTTCGCCTCAAACCGCGATTGATGATCGATAACCTAGCAAATGTTTTTTGGACCGCCAAGATTGAACTGGCACGATTTTTGTACGCAGCAAAGTGCTGTCACTTTCCTCTTTCCAATTGGCTCAAGTTCAGCCAGAAAGTTTTACGATAACAAGACAGTTAAACTTTAACGATTTTGAGGAAACTGCTAATTTCAAGGCTCGAGTCTGATTTAGCTCTTAACCCCCAACGCGGATCATGATGCCGATTTCCCCTACGCTATTGTTGTACACGTTGAGCGCTGTTGCTGGCGTATTACTTGTTTTGGCCAACGCCTGGCTTTACGAGAACAGACGTTACAATCGAAAACGATCAACGGAGTCCTGTCCGCATCTGGAACGGTTACCGCATGCGACCGTGATCATTCCATGCCTGGATTACGCACCGGGATTGCGCGACAATATCGAATCCTATTTGCGTCAAGACTACAGCAACTTCGAAGTGATCTTTGTTGTTCGTGATCGAAACGACCGTGTTGCAAACGTTGTCAAAAGCATCATCGATGAAAACCGGTTCCTGCGTTTGAAGATGACGGTATCGGCTCAAATCCCAACCTCCAGCCACGTTCTGGAAACTTGGTTGACCGGTGTGGGCGCATCCGCGATGGAGAGCTCGGTATTTGCATTTGGTAGCTCAGACGTGAAGGTAAACAGCGGTTGGTTGCGTTGGATATTACACGGTTTGTCCGACACATCGGTTGGCGTTGTTACGGGTGCGCTTTGGTGTGACGTTCGTCACCACAAGACCGGCAATCGTCTGAAAAGTGTTTTGCAAAATACCTTCTCATCGTTTTTTGGCCCCGGACGTCAGTACCAACTCTGCTCGAAGAGTTGGGGTGTACGCCGAGATGTTTTTGAACAAGCTGAATTAAAAACGGTATGGCAACAAGCGATTGACGAGAGTTGGTCGACGTTGGGTGCGATTCTGTCAGCTCGACTACAGGTTCGTTACGAACCGCAATGCCGCGCAACGACTACGATCGAAACCTCTTCAAAGCGATCGCTACGCGAGTTGTTTCGACGCAATGTTGTCGAACGGATTCATACACCCGGATTAACTCACTCAGTAAACGCGACGCTTTTGATTACACAATGCGCCTATTGGGCGACGCTCGTTGCGACCATCCAGTCAGCAATGGCCATGGAATGGATGGCATGGGTCTGGGGCTCGATCAATGTGGCACTGTTTGCTTTGGGTGCCTATCGTGCCGTATTGAAATACCAGATTGCCAAATTGCACGTTGGAGATTGGAACCAAGCTCGTCGTTTGCGTCAGATCGAAGCGTTCACCTGGCCATTCCTTGACGCACTTTACTTGGGTAGCCGGTTCGCGGCATTGTTCACCAATTCAATCAATTGGAATGGATTCCGATACCGTTTGTCACGTGACGGTTCGGGGCGTTTAGTAGGCCGATCATTGCGGTTACATCATGGCGAAGCGACCGACGTTGCGAATGAGAAAAACGAGTCGCGCGCTGCCTAACTGGCAGACAAAATTGCACCTTGGGGAACACAGACAAGGCTGTCTGTTCTACGATCGGGGTTAGCACAGACAGCCTTGTCTGTGGATATGCGAAACAGTGCAAAGAAAAAGACTTGGCAAATTTTCGCATCGACCCCAAATCAATAATCCAACAGCAAACCTTCGGCGTCCAATTTTTCTTTTAAAGCCTTGGCTCGCTCAGCAATCGCTTCCATTTCCGGGAACAACGCCTCCAACTCACCCTTTGCAATCTCAAGCTGTTCGCGATGAGTTTTCGTTGGGCCATAATTCGACATGGATCCAAACAACGCGTTTGAAAGTCGGCCGATAGCCGTTGGAGCCTGCTCGATCTGGCGTTCATCCAGAATGCTACTTCCGGAAATTGATTTTATTAACGCTCGATAATCTGCTTGCCAAGTTCGAAGTTCGGCAATCAGTCCGGGTGCATCCAGGTTTGACGTCGCCGCAGCTACGGCTTGTTCGACAAAACTATTTGCCCGTTCCAGTTCTCGGCTGGCTGAAGTGAATCGAAATTGAAGCTCATTTGCCTGAGTCTGAAACGCAATGATTTCGGCGCGATCACCATAGGGGATCGTCGGCTCAAGCATTTGCTCGACGGTAAATGAAACGTCATCGGTTAGCTTTTTGACTTCTCCGTTCGAGCGTAAACAAACCGCAGCCAAGTACTCGCCCGGCCCTGCCAGTGGACTGATTCCCGAGCCACCAAGCGGCAACATGTTGTAGCTCCATGAAACACGATGTACGCCTTTGCCACCAGGCAATGCAACGCGATTGACCAGTTGGCCCGACAGTGTTCGAATTTCAACGAATCGCTCATCAACAATTTCGTTGGCCTCCGCTTCCAAATCGTCAAGCGTCGGAATCGTCGCGTCCTTGCCGTCCTCTTTCAGTTTCCCTTCTGCTTCACCACGTTTGCCTTTGAGGGACTCAACTTCGTCTTTGAGGTAAACGGTAAACGTCACTCCATATTCTGGATTATCCGCGTTGAAGTAGCTGTCACCTTGGAAACCTTTGACACCACCGATCAAATCGTCCTGGGCATACCACCAGCTTCGTCGAACCGGGAACAGGTGTGCCGATTTTCTGGCCGTCGTCTGGGACATTTCACGCAAGGCCGAGTAATCATCCAAAACGTAAATGCCTCGACCAAAGGTTGCGGCGACCAGGTCGTTTTCGCGTTTCTGAATTGCCAGATCTCGGACGGAAATGGTTGGCATTCCCGCGGTTAGCTTGGTCCAGTTTTCACCGCCGTTAATCGAAGCGAAAACGCCGTACTCAGTTCCCAGAAACAACAGGTTGGCCGCCATGTGATCTTGTTCCAATCGCCAAACCAGATGACGTTCTGGCAAATCGGAGGCAATGGATTTCCAAGTGCGCCCACGGTCCGTGCTTTTCAGAACATAAGGGCTGTAGTCGCCCGTTTTGTGATGATCTAAACAGACATAAACGGTGTCGGCGTCGTGTCGATCGGCCTTGATGTCATTGACGAAGGCGCCTTCGGGGACGTCAAAGAATCGTTCGACTTTGCGCCAATTGGCTCCACCGTCCTCGGTTACTTGAACCAGTCCATCGTCGGTGCCGACATAAATCAGCCCTTCAACGACAGGCGATTCGCTGATCGATGTGATGTTTCCATATTGGCTCATGGCAAACAAATCAAAGCCTGCATCGATACCCCAGACACGTCCCATGATGGGCAAGGTCCAGCGATCGATGTTCTTGGACAGATCGGGACTGATCGTTGTCCACGAGTCTCCACGGTCGTTGCTGCAATGAAGCTTTTGACTGCCGAAATAGATGCGTTCGTGATTGTGTGGGCTGACCAGAATCGGTGAGTCCCAATTGAATCGGAAGCTATCTTCGCCGGCAGCAGGTTGGGGGCGAACATCGATTGACTCGCCGGTCTTGCGATCAAATCGTCGAATGAATCCTTGTTGCGACTCGCAATAAACCGTATCAGGATCTTCGTAGTCAATCGCGTTGTCGTGGCCGTCGCCACCGATCGTTACCCGCCAATCACTGTTCGTGATCCCTTTGACATTTCGCGTTGCCGTCGGGCCGTAATGCGAGAAGTTGTCCTGCGTCCCGCCAACCACATGGTAAAACGGCAGGTCATAGTCGACGTCAATCTTGTAATACTGGGTCACGGGCAGATTCGCAAAGAACTGCCAGGTGCCGGTGTAATCAAACGAACGATAGACGCCACCATCGCAACCAACCAGTACAAAATCGGGATCGGTCGGATGAAAAACAACCGCGTGATTGTCAACGTGTTTGAACTCGCCTTCGACAGGTTCAAACGTCTTGCCACCGTCTTCGCTGCGAACCAACGTGTTGTTGGCGTGATAGATCACGTCGAATCGATGCGGATCGAGAAATATTTCCTGGTAGTAGTGTGGGCCTGTTCCGCCAGATACGAAATCGCTCATCTGTTCCCAGCTTTCGCCGAAATCTTCACTGCGATAGAAGCCACCCAGGCGATTGACGGTTTCGACGGAAGCGTAGACGACATTGTTGTGTTGTGGCGAAACACCAAGTGCAATTTTTCCTTTGTCCCCTCCAGGCAGTCCGCTCGTGAGTTCTCGCCAAGTCTCTCCACCGTCAGTTGATTTGAAAACGCCGGACTCTGGGCCAGTATTCAAAAAACGCCCAAACGGTTCGGTGTCGTTGATGAGTTGCGGCGTACATGACGTTTGGATTTTTGGGGTCCATCACGACATCGGTGACGCCGGTGTAAGGCCCTTTGCTCAAGACGTTTTTCCACGACTTGCCGCCGTCGGTTGTTTTGTAAAGTCCGCGTTCGCCACCTGCGGACCACAATGGCCCTTGTGATGCAACAAACACCACATCCGAGTTGCGCGGGTCAACGATGATTTTGCTTAGGTGTTCTGATTCCTTTAATCCCACATTCTCAAATGACTTGCCGCCGTCACGACTGCGATAGACACCATCGCCGTATGCGATGTGTCGACCACCATCGTTTTCACCGGTTCCGACCCAGACGTTGTTGCTATTGCGTGGGTCAATCGTGATACAGCCGATGGAGTACGAGCCATAATTTTCAAAGATAGGCTCAAAGGTCGTTCCGGCGTTGGACGTTTTCCAGACGTTTCCAGAGGCAACGCCGATATACCAAGTGTTGGGGTTCTGGGCATCCAGCGCGATATCGCCGATCCGGCCTGAGGTGAAGGCGGGACCGATGCTTCGGAACTTCAAGGCGCCTGTCATCGAACCGTCAAGTTTGAAGTCGTCATGGGCCGTCGTTGTCTCAGCGGACGATTCCGCCTCTTGAGCGTGCATTGCATTCGACGTAGCGATGCTGATAGAAAGAAGTACCAGGAACGACCAACGGACTTTGCTCATGAATTTCACGGTTCAAACTCGACAAGGTGTTTGGAAACAGATCATTCGGGCGCGAACGCACCCATCCAATAAAAATAAGGATCAAGCAACAGTTTAGTTCACAGAAATAGCGGATGCTGGGCAATTTTGAGGGAATGCCGTCGCAACCGAATTCGCAAAGTAGCGATGTCGGCCCTCAGCGCATGTCGGGGCCAAGAATCTCATTTGGCGAAGTGTTAAAGGTCTGCTGCAGAGAATTGGTTGTCTGTTTCATAGGGTTTACGGGCCGGTGGATTTGGTAACGGGAACGATTTTTCAGAACAACACGCAATTCAATGACGATCAAGGGTCGTTTCCGCAATTGCTGCTCTGGAATCTGGTGACATCCAATTCCAATCCGGATTCGTTGGCGAACGGACTGTTGGCGACCATCACCATCGACACAACTGGCTATTTTGCAGGCGAGACGTTTTCGTTTGAAATGGGTGCGACTCTCAATGGCCCCACGACGTTTCCTGTTGCGAGCGGGTCGATTGTGCCCAATATTACCGCCGGCTCCACCAGCCTGATTGCTGTCCCCGAACCGGGACTTGGTGGCCTTTCGCTTCTGGCAGTCTGCATTGCCATGACCTCAATTCGAAAACGAAATCGCGAATAGTTGTACGGGAGCCTTTCCAGAAGCGACCGTAAAAGAAAATCGTGATCACTTCTGGGCTGTTTTCACTCGAAGTCGATACCGCTAATTTTTGCCGTGAACCTGTCCTGCTTTGTCGGTCCCGGCATCTTCCTGATGGCGGAATCGATTTGAGACTTCCTCAATGCGATGCTCTGCATGCCTCCATTCGGACTGCATCAATGTCTTTGCAACGTCAGTTATCGGGATTTGCGTTTTCGATTCTTGTTATTTCGTTCGTTGGATGTGAAGGTCCCAAACCGACGACGGAAGAGTCGGCGTCAATCACGGAAACGGCGGGAAAGGGAGCCACAGGCGAATCAATTGATAGCCCTGAGCCCATTCCAACAGAACCTGCCAAGGAAGAAGAGATTCCCTGGCCGCAAGTGGGCGATACCGTAGTCGCAGCCTGGACAGGTACTCAATTTTATGAAGCGCAAGTTTCGGCCATTTCAGACGAGTCCGTATCGATCAAATGGACTGATAGTCAAACCGATAATGAACGCCCACTCATCGATCTGATTCGTCTCCCAACTCCTGGAGTGAATCCAGTCGCCAAAATCGGCGATATCGTGCTGGTGCGTCGCGGTGAAGGCGCTTACTGGGAAGGTGCGGTTTTGCAGGCCATGGAGGGAGACGCTTGGGCATACCAACTGACTGGCAGTGAGGCAAAGGGCACGATCGCGCCTGACCGATTAATCGCTTGCCCAGATCGATTTGCAGACAACCTCAGGCTGGAAGCAGAAAAGACACAAGCTGTCGCAACGTTTCGTGCATTAGTAAAAGGGCTGCGGCCCGAAGTTCCCGAAGATTACACTCCGGAAAATGAACAATTGGTTGTCGCGGAGTGGACTTTCGATAGCTGGTGGGAAGGAACAATCACGTCGATGGATGACGAAAACGTAACGGTTGCCTGGGCCGACGGTTCGCAACCAACGCCGATCGCAAAAGGAAAAATTGCACCGTTACCGGCGGATGACTCAACCTACGAACTTAAAGCCGACCAACTGGTTCTTGTGAAGCCAGAGTATGGATCGCAGTGGAATGCTGCAAAAATTGTCAGTATTGATGCGGATGCGGTAGAGATTGAACTTGCGAATCGCGACCGCAGGACCGTGAAAAACGTTGAGTGCATACCGTTGCGTTCGAAAGAATAGGTTCGATGTTCGCGATATTGTTGAATACTTGAGACGCAGAGACGCAGAGACGCAGACGAAACCCGGAGCCATTTAGCGGCGCGGCGCTAGCCGCCGTTTCTTTTTTGTAGTTTTCGCTACCAATTTTCCGAGTTGCGTGTTCAATCAATGATTACTTTTGCGGCTTGGCGCCTTTGCGTGAGGCGACCTGGGCTCTGCAACACATCTGATTTCAAGTTTGAAGCAATTATCGTTGAAACGCAGAGACGCAACGGCCGCAGTGGATTCCACCGTCAGTGAGCGTCACGGCTCTAGCCGCCGGTTTGTCGTTTTCGCCGTGAAAACATCAAACCGAACGAACATGCGAACAGCCAAATCGACGTTGGCTCGGGAACCGCAGTCACATCAAGTCGAACATTGTCAAAATCAACTTCCAAATCGGGCGACGTCGCTTGTGTAAATCCTGAAGGAATCAGATTCTCGTTGACGAGGCGAATACTCAACGTTTCACCAAGGTGAACGTGTGTTGCACCCGTTACAAAGTTGACGGTTGATGTCGCGTAAACACCCTCGGGGATATTAAGTGAATTGGCATCGGATGCAATCACTGTCCCTCCGGCCAACAACTCCACTCGATAGCCGGGAAACTCGTCCAAATTGAAAAACTGACCATTGGTCGCGAACCCGGATGCAATATTTCCCACTTCTACGCTGAGCGAATAGCTTGTAAACGCAGTTAGCGAGAGCGACAACGATTGTTCGAACCCGTATTCACCATCCCCTTCCCGTGAAGAGTTGAACAGAATGGCCACACGATCGCCATCGGGCGCTAGTGAATTGAAAAATTCAACGCCGTTTGGCATCAACGTTCCAGGGAAAATTCCTGCTGAGCTCGTAATTCCATTGGGGTCGTACAAACTCCAGCCTGCCGGCGTGCCAAACGTGAATTCGTTGAAAGTCGATTGCCCCGTCGTATCTTCGAAACTGTGATTTGCTATGGGAATCAAGTCCGCTCGAGCGGGCGAATTGAGACAAGCCGATAGAAAAAACGCAAGGAAAATGCTGAAACGGTTCATGCGCAATTACCGTCGTTCCTGATAGGTTGAAAATTGCAACGAATTGCCAATTCGCCTCCGAAGCACTAATTGTACTCGCTCTTCCGCGGGGAGCCAACATTTCTTGAATTGGGCTCTTCTGCCCGAACGTTTCACGGCAACAACTTGGTTACAATGGTAACTTCTTGTTTTCAGTCTGTTCCCGTTTGAATATCAGGAAGTCGGAACGTGAAATCACTTTTCATCGCCATTTTTCTTTTGGCAGTGACTATTGGAAACCATTCATTGATTGCGCAAGACTCGTCGATAATCGAATTCAATCGAGACATCCGACCAATCCTTGCTGACAAATGTTTTACCTGTCATGGAAATGACGCGGGAACCAGGAAGCCGATCTCCGCCTCGATCGAGCTGAAGAGGCAACGCCAAGCAAGCTCGGGTGAGATACCCATTGTTCCGGGTGAGCCCCGTTCCAGTGAGATCATTCGTCGAATTGTTAGTGACGATGAATACGAACAAATGCCTCCGGCAGAGTCAAAGAAAAAAGTATCCCCTGAAGAGCTGGCGTTGTTGGAACGCTGGATTGCTCAGGGTGCCAAGTACCAACCTCACTGGGCGTTCGTCGCACCCAAAAAAGTCGTCGTTCCTCAGTCGGACGCGCATTGGAGCAACCAGCCTATTGACCAGTTTGTTCATGAGAAGATGCGAGGCAATGGTCTTCAGCCAAGTCCTGTTGCCGATCGTGCAACATTGATTCGTCGCGTTACGCTTGATTTGACGGGACTTCCACCAACACCTGACGAATTGAAAGCCTTTCTCGCGGACAACTCGCCCGAAGCCTACGAACGCCTGGTAGATCGACTCCTTGGCTCGACGGCATACGGGGAACACATGACTCGGTTTTGGCTGGATGCAGCCAGATATGGTGACACTCACGGACTTCACCTGGACAACTACCGCGAGATTTGGCCGTACCGCGATTGGGTGATTCACAGCTTCAATCACAACATGCCTTGGAATGAATTCACGATCAAAAACCTGGCTGGGGATTTGTTGCCCGAGCCGAGTCAGGAGGATTTGATCGCGAGTGGATTTAATCGCCTGCATGTGACAACGAACGAAGGCGGCGCGATTCCCGAAGAGGTTTTTGTGAGAAACGTCGTTGATCGCGTTTCGACAACGGGCACGGTTTTCATGGGGATGACTTGGGGGTGCGCGGTTTGTCACGATCATAAATACGATCCCATTTCGTCCGACGATTTTTACTCGATGTATTCCTACTTCAACAGTCTCGACGACAATCCCATGGACCAGAATGCCAAGGACCATGCACCGGTGATTAGTGTTATGACCGATGAAGGTCGAATGGCATTTGAGTCGCTCAAGGCTGAACGCGAACAACTTGTTCAGTCCGTCGATGATCAGTACGCCAACTTGCACGATGAACGTGAGCAGTGGGAACAACGCATGCGATCGGCGTTGGACGTCGATTGGTTTGAGATGCATCCGGAGTCTTTGGAGTCGTCGCAAGGCGCCACGCTGGAGCACACGGGGCAAGGGATCGTTCTTTCAAGTGGCGAGAATCCCGACAAGGATGTTTATCGTTTGAGCTACAAGCTCGGTGAAATCGAGATCTCGGCGCTGCGATTAGATGTTTTGGTGGATGAGTCCAAGGCACGTAAAGGTGGCGGCAGATCGCCGAATGCAAATGCGGTCTTGTCAGAAGTGCGTGCCTACCTGGTTTCTGGTGAAGGTGAACAACAGGAAAAAACGCCGGTTTCTATTTCCAGCGTCACAGCAGACTACTCACAACCAACCTATTCAGTGCAAAATTTGATTGATGGTGTCGTCGACGCCACAAATGGTTGGGGAATTGGCGGGCACCTTCGCGAGGGGCCTTGTCATGCCATTTTGCTGTTGAATCAACCGGTCCATGCACCGGGTAAAACGTTGGAGCTTGAACTGGAATTCGGAACCCAGTTCAAACAACATTCTTTTGAGCGTTTCCAAATTCGCGCGGCTCAAAACCTTGACGTTCCCTACACGCGCATGTCCGATTGGCACCGACTGGGGCCTTTCCTGGAATCGGATCGCAACAAAGCGTTTCAAAATGACTTCGGTCCCGAGAAAGCGAAGTTTCAAATCGGTGCGACCTTTGAGTCGACGACTGAGCAAGGCACACAGCCATTGAAATGGGAGCATCACCCAGAGTACGTGGATGGTAGCATTCATGAATTTCCGACCGGCACGGGCGTTTGGTATTTGCACCGCACGATTTTTCCGACGGTCGATCGAATCAAAATTTCACTGGGCAGCGACGATGCCGTTGCGGTTTGGGTAGATGGACAGCAGGTATTTGCCAATGACGTTGCCAGACCGGTCGCTGCGAATCAAGACGCGTTTGAAATTTCGGTTACACCAGGTAAACCTGCAGAGTTGCTGGTGAAGATCGTAAATTATGGTGGAGGTTGTGGTTTTTATTTCGACTCGAAACGCGGAGAGAACGATGCGTTTGCGCTTTATCCCCTTTGGAACAACGCCGAAGACACACTGGATGCGTCGGAAAACGATTTGATCAAACAAGCGTTCTTGCGCCAGCACAACGAATCAACACGCGAGTTGGTACAACGATTGGCGGTGGTCAACACTGAAATCGAAACGTTTGAAAAAACGCTGCCGACCACACTGGTTTCACGCGAAATGGTCCCGGCACGACCAGCATATTTTTTGAAACGTGGAGAATACGACAAGCCTGACAAGGACCGTGGGGAGATGACTCGTCGCGTTCCCGATTGGTTGCCACCCATGCCAGACGATGCACCTAATGACCGAATGGGGATTGCGTTGTGGCTCATCGGCGAAAATCATCCATTGATGGCCCGAGTCACCGTCAACCGTTTTTGGCAGCAGGTATTTGGACGTGGCATAGTCAAAACATCCGAAGACTTTGGAGTTCAAGGCGCATTGCCCACCCACCCGGAACTATTGGATTGGTTGGCGATCGACTTTCGAGAGCATGGTTGGGACGTTAAGCGTTTGATGAAACAACTTGTGATGAGTGAAACGTATCGGCAATCGTCGTTTGCTCCCGAAAGCTCTTGGAAAAAGGATCCGACGAATCGATTTCTCTCGCGTGGACCTCGATATCGCCTCGATGCCGAGTCGTTGAGAGATCGTGCACTTGCCGTAAGTGGATTGCTGGTAGAAAAAATCGGGGGACCGGGCGTCAAACCACCGCAGCCGGATGGTTTGTGGGAAGCGGTCGGATATGTCGGGTCGAACACGGCCAAGTTTGTTGCGGACATGGATGACGAAAAGATTCATCGCCGTAGCCTGTATACTTTCTGGAAACGAACGGCACCGCCGCCGCAGATGTCGACGTTCGACTCACCGAGCCGAGAGGAGTGTGTCATTCGTCGTGAACGAACGAATACGCCTTTACAGGCTTTGCTTTTACTGAATGATCCGCAGTTTGTGGAATGTGCCAAAAGCCTTGCTGCACGGTTTCTGACCGGCGAGCAAGCGGAAACAAAGCCGGAGCAAGTTGTATCGGGGATGTTTGAGCAGGCACTGGGCCGTCCGCCGTCAGCAGAAGAGCTGAACGTTCTCGCAGAATTCCACTTGGATAGAACGGCCTATTACGAATCGAATCCAGATCAGGCGACCGCTTTGATCTCAACAGGTGCTGAAATGCCGCAATTTGCCGAACTGAAGGCCAGTGACCGTTCGGCTGCATGGGCTGCAACCACAGCAACAGCTAATGTGATTTTAAATCTGGACGAATTTGTTTCGAAACAATAACCGGAGATTGTCGATGCATTCGCTTGAAAATGAACACATCGCGCAAATGACCCGTCGCTCACTGTTGCGACGTGGTGGATTGGGAATTGGCGGTGCGGCATTGGCCTCCATGTTGGCTCAGCCAGACATCTTGGCTCGCGAATTGGGCGCGAAGCCTGAGGGGCTTCATCATCCCGCGCGGGCCAAACGCGCAATCTATCTCTTCATGTCCGGTGCGCCCTCGCAAATCGACATGTTCGATTACAAACCTGGTCTGAAAGATCGTTTCAAGGCGGATCTGCGCGAAGAAAAATACGACGACGGAAACAATGTGCTGCGCACAAGAGTCACGACCATGACGTCGGGGCAAGCGACGTTCCCAATTGCGCCGTCTAAATTCAAATTTGAACAGCATGGTCAATGCGGACGTTGGGTCAGTGAGTTGCTTCCGCATACTGCGAAAATGGTTGACGACATTGCCGTTATCAAATCCATGTGGACGGAAGCGATCAATCATGACCCGGCCATCACTTATATCACGACCGGAAATCAGTTGCCCGGCAAGCCCAGTTTGGGAGCGTGGCTCAGCTATGGCCTTGGGTCGATGAACGAAAACCTGCCGACATTTGTTGTGATGACGCCGTCTTGGACCGGACGTCAGGATGCGCAGGCTCTTTACAATCGCTTGTGGGGTTCTGGCTTTTTACCCAGCGAACATCAAGGCGTTGCATTGCGACCCAAAGGTGATCCCGTTTTGTTTCTGTCCAATCCAGATGGTATTGATGCCACTGGTCGAAGGAAAAGTCTGGATGTACTGAATCAACTCAATGCAACATGCTGCTCAGGTAAACGATCCAGAAATCGATGCCAGGATCGCACAATATGAAATGGCATTTCGAATGCAAACGTCAGTACCAGAACTGTCCGACATCAGTGACGAGCCTCAAAGTGTGCTTGATATGTACGGGCCCGATGTCCAAAAGCCCGGCACATTTGCTGCGAGTTGTTTGTTGGCTCGACGAATGATGGAACGCGATGTTCGGTTTGTGCAGATTTTTCATCGCGGCTGGGATCAACATTTTAATATTGCAGGGCATCTCCCCAAACAGTGTCGTGACATCGATCAACCGGCATGGGCACTTGTTCAAGACCTGAAGCAACGTGGCTTGCTGGACGATACGCTCGTGGTCTGGGGTGGAGAGTTTGGTCGAACAACGTACTGCCAAGGTGAATTGACTTTAGAAAACTATGGTCGGGACCATCATCCGGGCTGCTTTACGATCTGGATGGCTGGTGGCGGTGTCCAACCGGGAATCGAAATTGGAAAAACGGATGCCTACAGTTGCAACATTGTCGATGCAAACGGGCAGCCAACAACAGCTTTGGCCGATGGTGCCGTTCACATTCGAGATCTGAACGCTACGATATTGCATCTGATGGGGATTGATCACGAGCAATTGACATTTCGATATCGCGGACTTGATGAACGATTAACGGGCGTTGTCGCGGCGAATGTAATCAAGGAATTAATCTCCGAAGTTCATTCTTAGGCGGGTTGGAAACGTGCCTTAGGATTCGTGGAGCCCTGTGACGCCCCATGGCCCCGTCAAATTCAATAGCGGGACTCGTTGCATTGTCCGCTACAAGACTGGGCTTCGCGGCCTTGGCCACTGCAGTACAAGGGCTTGAGGCATCGTTTGGCACTTTTCATTCCGGCAACGAATTGCCAATCATTTTTTTCAACATCATTCTGTATTCGATTTCAACGACAAACACATGTTACCGACCGTAATGTTTTTATGTACTGGAAATTCGTGTCGGAGTCAGATGGCTGAAGGCTGGGCACGTCATTTTTGGGGCGATGTATTGCAGGTATATTCTGCGGGAATTGAAGCTCATGGTCTTAACCCCCGGGCCGTTCACGTGATGGGGGAGGCTGGAGTCGACATATCGTTACAGCAATCGAACCGAGTCGCTGAACTGCCAACCGATACGTTTGATCTCGTTGTAACGGTGTGTGGACATGCAGACGAGAACTGTCCGGTGTTTGGTGGCACGACACGTGTCGTTCATGTCGGGTTTGATGATCCGCCCAAGTTGGCAGCCGGTATTGAGGACTCAGAAAAGGCGTTGGAACCGTTTCGCAGAGTGCGCGACGAAATTCGTGACTTTGTGGAAACGAAATTGATGGGCTTAGTCCGCGGTTCAGTTGCGAACGCCCAATGAAGTGGAGACATTGTTTCTCAATTCATGCCACATCGGTACAAATTGGATTCCCTTGATCGGGGGGCCATACTAAAATGTCCGTTGAATCATTGAGGCTTGTCATTTTTCGACCTTTCGAATTCACAAAGCCATTCGAGTAAACATCGTGGAAAATACACGAGTCGGACCTTTTCTCATTTTAGAAAGACTGGGTGCCAATCGTCGACAGAAGGTGTTTCGTGCGCGCCAAGAAGAGACGGGACGCGAAGTTGCATTAAAGCTATTGACACTGCCCCCCAAAGTGGATCGCAAGGTCGCGTTGGAGAAGCTCGCGGTCGAATTCAAAATTCTGCGGAACTTAAAACATCCGAATCTCGTTCGCAGTTATGGAGCGGGCGTCGACGGCGATCAGATCCTTTGGGCCATGGAATTGGTTGAAGGAGAATCGCTTTCGGCAGTTCTTTCTCGGCGAGGTCGGCTCGCGCCTGATCAGGTTACCGACATTGCTCGTCAAGTTGCCATGTGTCTGGAGTATCTACACGAACAGAAGTTGGTACACAGCAAACTAACGCCAGATAAACTCCTGTTATCGCCTGACGGTACGATTCACGTTTCCGATTTGCGATTGAACCGGTCCAAGAAACGACGGTGGGACAATGTTCGTCACAAAGACGCAGAACTGGCTGCCTACATGGCACCTGAACAATTGACCGCGCAGCGACACAAAAGTCGGACATCTATTCTCTCGGTATGGTCATGTACGAAATGTTGACTGGGCATTTACCGTTCCCTCCCGACAACATCGCACGCATCACCAAACGAAAACTGGAAGACACCATCGAGCCCGTTGCAACTCAAGTTTTGAATTGTCCCATGTGGCTGAACAAACTTGTAATGCAGATGATCGACCCGACGCCCCGCAACCGCCCCCACTCGGCTCAAACGGTTCGAATGGCGCTCGAGCAAATTGTCAAGATTGACATCAACCAACGGTCCGCTGTTGACGAGTTGTCCGGAACCTTCAATGCCCTGCATATGAACGTCGACAAAACGGAGGCGCGTGAGCTGCTGCAAAAATCTTCGAAGCAGAAAAAGAAACGCCAAGGCAAAAAGAACTGGCTGGAGATTGGAGCACTCGCAGTTTCTTCGGCAACACTTTTGGCGATCATCATTTACTTTGCATGGCCCCCATCGATCAGTTCGTTGCTGGCCCAAGCAAATAAGTTGGTGGCGACCAATCAACCTGATCAATGGTCGGCAGCACGTGAGGTGTTGACCCGATTGCGGGACCGAACCAGTGACGAAGCCTAAGCGAAGAAATCGAGGCACTCTACCAAGAATCTCGACGAAAAACGTTATTGCATCAAGCCAGAAATGGAATCCAGAACAATTTGCAACCTTCGTCTGTCCGTGCGTTCGTTCAGGCATGGCGCCGCGAACGGGAAATGGCATTTAATATTGCGTATTCGATGTATTCGGCGATCGTACAGGATGAAACAATTCCTGTTAGTGAACAATATGTGGTGGCCGAGTCACAGAAGGCTGTTACGAGGTTGGAGCTATTGAGGCAGTTGCCCGAGGGCCCCGATGGATTGACACAATGGATCAAATCGTCAAACGGGATCGAAAACGAAGACGGCCTGATTGAATTAATTGACATCTTGGATCACCTGATCGAAATGGTCGCAGCCAATCCCGATTACGTTTCTGTCGCTGAAGACGCCCGAGATCGCCGGTCGGGCGCGCAAAAGAAGCTCGTAGAATTGGCCGAGAAGAAAAAGAAAGAATCGGAACAAGCTCCAAAGTCGAACACCTGATCGGCGAGCCGTCCCACCTTGTCCCCGCTTGGCATTGCTCGCTATTCGTTTTACGATCAACGGTTCCGGAAATCGTTTAATGTGAGTCTGGTGAGTTTTTGGGAAACGACAATTCCTGATTGCGCTATTCACCCCTGTGCAGGATCGTTCCATGATCATTTTTGTTCCACGCGAAAGTGGAGAGAACGAATGCCGTGTTGCGGCAACGCCTCAATCGGTCAAAAAGCTTGTTAAGCTTGGATACCAAGTTCAATTTGAGGCCGATTGCGGACTCAGCGCCGCGTTTCCCAATGCAGAATATGTCGACGCCGGCGCCGCGGTGATCGATCCAGAAACCGGTTGGACGAAAGCAGATATCGTCATCAAAGTCACGCCACCTACGACCGACGAAGTGCGTCGAATGAAGTCAGGCGCTGCATTGATTGGGTTTGTTTGGCCAGCGAGAAGTCAAAACTTGGTCGACACCTGCGCGGCCCAAGGCATCACCTGTCTGGCAATGGATTGTGTGCCACGGATTTCACGAGCCCAAAAGCTCGATGCTCTCAGCTCGATGGCGAACATTGCAGGTTATCGAGCGATTGTGGAAGCCGCAAATGCATTCGGCAGTTTTTTCACTGGCCAAATTACGGCTGCAGGGAAAGTCCCACCTGCCAAGGTGTTGGTGATTGGCGCTGGTGTTGCAGGTTTGTCTGCCATTGGAACTGCCAGAGGACTCGGTGCGATCGTCCGCGCATTCGATACTCGACCTGCGGTGAAAGACCAAGTCAAAAGTATGGGTGCGGAATTCCTGGAATTGGAATATGAGGAAGATGAATCGGGCGAAGGGACTGGCGGCTATGCGAAAGAAATGAGCCCAGCGTTTATCAAGGCCGAGATGGCATTGTTCGCCGCGCAAGCTCAGGACGTGAACATCATCGTGACAACGGCGCTGATTCCAGGAAAGCCAGCGCCAAAGTTGATCACGACAGAAATGGTCATGTCAATGACGTTTGGAAGCGTCATCGTTGACTTGGCAGCCGAACAAGGTGGCAATTGCGAACTGACTCGACCTGGCGAAAAATACCAAACAGAAAATGGCGTTACGATCATTGGCTATTCGGATCTGCCAAGTCGATTGGCGACACAGAGCTCATCGTTGTATTCGAATAACATCGTCAATCTCTTGACGGACATGACGCCGGAAAAAGACGGTGTTCTCGTTGTCAATGAAGACGATCAGGTAGTACGAGGCGCATTGGTTGCTCATGGTGGTCAGGTGAAATGGCCGCCACCCGTTATCGCCAACCCGTCACCGCCTCCCAAACCGGCAGCGGCGAATGTCGAATCGAAGCCCAAAGCGGTGCCAAAGACTTCTTGGCTTGCCAATCCTGGAGTCATGATCGGTGCATTATTGATCGCGCTCGTTGGATTGTTTTTGTTCGGCAGTGTTTTGCCAATTGAATTCGTTTCTCACCTTACAATCTTTGTTCTCTCATGTTTCATCGGTTGGCAGGTGATCTGGAATGTTACACCCGCATTACACACGCCTCTGATGAGTGTTACGAATGCCATTAGCGGGATTATTGTGATTGGTGGCATCATGCAGATGCAGGTCCAATGGTATTCGCTTCCGTCACTGTTGGCTGCATTGGCAGTATTGATCGCCACGATCAACATTGCTGGTGGATTTCTGGTAACGCAACGAATGCTCGGAATGTTTCGCAAACAAGGTTAACGAATGGGATCTTTACCTCTTGTCTGGTGGTTACTTGCCGGCATCTGTTTTATTTTCAGCTTGGGCGGATTGAGTCGCCATGAAACCAGTCGGCGCGGCAATTGGTTTGGGATCGTTGGAATGACGATTGCCATCATCGCTGCATTCTCATTGAAAATGACTGGATTGGAAGGCACCGGTATCCAGCCGTTTGGCTACGGCGGTTTAATTTTGTTGGCCGCAGCAATTGGAGGCGGAACGCTGATTGGTGCCGTTTTGGCGAAACGAGTCGAAATGACTCAAATGCCACAATTGGTAGCCATTCTTCACAGCTTCGTTGGGCTCGCCGCGGTATTGGTAGGCCTTAGCAATTTTGGTGTACAACATTTCGATGACGCAACGATGGAGCATCGCATCCATTTGCTCGAAATCGCACTGGGTGTTTTTATCGGCGGCGTTACATTCACGGGTTCGATCATCGCCTGGGGGAAACTGGATGGCAGGATCGGCAGCAAACCGTTGGTAATTCCGCAGCGTCATTTGCTTAATCTGGTCATGCTGGTCGCATCACTGGCAATGGTTGTTGGAATCATGTTCAGCGGGTTCACCTTCGGTTTAATTCAGTTGATTTTGGTCACGGCGATTTCATTTGTGCTCGGAGCTCATCTGGTCATGGCGATCGGTGGTGCGGACATGCCCGTAGTCGTTTCGATGCTCAATAGTTATAGCGGCTGGGCAGCCGCGGCCGTTGGTTTCATGTTACCCAATGACTTGTTGATTGTTACCGGTGCGGCAGTTTGGTTGGCAGCAGCGGTGCTATTTTGAGCTATATCATGTGCCATGCCATGAACCGGTCATTCGTCAGCGTGATTCTGGGCGGTTTTGGCGGTGAAGCGTCTGGTAGTGGAGGTGGCGGCGACGATAGTGGTCCCAAGTCGTACAACACGACTAGCCCCGAAGAAACGGCAGAGTGGCTATTGAACTCTGATTCGGTAGTCATTGTGCCAGGATATGGAATGGCCGTAGCGCAGGCGCAACATCCGATCCGCGAAATCTGCGAACTACTTCAAAGCAAAGGTATAACGACTCGCTTTGCGATCCATCCGGTTGCGGGACGATTGCCGGGGTCATATGAATGTTCTGCTGGCAGAAGCGAACGTCCCTTATGATATCGTTCTGGAGATGGATGAGATCAACGAGGACTCCGGAAACGGGAACCGTGTTGATCATCGGAGCAAACGATATCGTTAATCCAGGTGCTCAAAACGATCCATCAAGCCCCATTTATGGCATGCCCGTTCTGGAAGTTTGGAAGTCGCAACACGTTGTGATTTTGAAGCGATCGATGGGTACGGGATATTCCGGCGTCGACAATCCGCTATTTTACAATGACAACTCGGCGATGCTGTTCGGAGATGCCAAGGCCAGTGTTGACAATGTCCTTCAGCAATTAAAAACATTGTCAAACTAGTGCCCGAATCACTTGCGTCAACAAAACTTCCCACAAGATTTGATCGAGTTCAGCGAATGGTACGGCAGATTCGGCGCATCAAATCGTTTGCATGATTAACATGAACGTGAAAGGGTCTCGCATGTTCCGTATTTTGAATTCCGCTGCGCTGATTGCCTGTGGATTGTTCGTTGCAATCGGATGTGTGGATTCGACCACACCTTCCAATCCTGAATCGAACGATCAACCAGAGCCTGCCGTTATCCATTCCGAGAACATATTAGGACGTGTTCAACAAGAAAAGGAACAGGAAAAGGAGACACAACCGAAACCGACTCTGTTGAATCGCCTAAAGGGAGTGGTCGACAAGGCGAAGGAAGTTGGTGGAGGCTCTCTGGATTCCATCACCGAATCGGTCGGCAGTGGTTTTCAGGATTCTTCGGAGTGGAGCGAAGAGAGCCTGAATGCATCGATGGAGTGGGCGCAAACTTATGAATCCATGAAGAGCAAGGGATTGACGACTGCAGTCAACGCCGGCTCCTGGGTCTTCTCAGAATATCAAAAGGGCGACACGTGGACGTACAAGGTTGTACAAATTTCCGCTGATGCGGAAGCAGGCGTTATTGAGAAAAATATGAATGAACTTGGTCGCGATGGCTGGGAGTGTTTTCAACTACATCAGCGAACGACCAAATTCATTTGATGTTCAAAAAACATGAGAAGTCAATGCTATCAGGATTGTCTATCGACCGCGTGTTGTTGCTCTCGCGACTGCTGGACAAAAACGATGACAAATAGCGTTTTGCCGATTTAATGATTGTCAGATTTGTTTTTTGATAGGACTCGAGACCACTCATAAACTTAAAGGCAAGACGCCTGAAACCAATGCTAACGACCTGATCGCCATTTTGGGATGCCAAGCTACTGGAGGGCTTTGCCCAAATTGTCACCAGGTTTAATGATTCACACCATAATCATTAACGAAACCGCTGACTTTGATTTGCAAAGTTCAGTACGAGTCACCCCAAACTCAACTAGTCTTTGCCATCACGTTCCGTCTGCGCCGAAACCTTGCCAAGCCATTTTTGTTAAAACATCTTCCATTTGCGTGGTAAACAACTCGTTATTCGCGTTCGAATTTTCGAGAACTTGAGAACTAGCAAACACGTTTTGCAACTACCTGTTACAAACTACTGGATCGTGCATCCGATGGGCCAACTCCTCCTGTATTACCAGGTTTCACTGGCTGCGGAAAAACGATAGCAGTTAAACTCAAGCCAACCCGTTTTTCTTTCCTTTTTGCCCATTGGACTTGACCCTTACTTTTCCCAGCACTAATTACACGCCGATTAAAGATATGCCGTACGCTATCTACGGACTCGGCGAATTAATTGCGCATTGGGTATCGCAAAATTCGCTGACTTTGGATGTCAAAAACATCCGGGCAAACGTGGCTGTTTGGTTTCAATGCAAAACCTTGCGTTGGTAGATGGCGGTTAACTTGATTGAGTAAAAGCGTCACGTCCTAAGGAGAATTGCGTGAGAGTCTCCGAGTTCTTTCGACTCCGGTTTTGGTCTGCGGGGTTGATCGCTGTGGCTTCTGTAAGCCAAATGGCGTCAACTTCGATGGCGCAAGTGCCTTTGGCACCTGCCCAGCAACAGACAGCCAAGACAACAGAGAAGGCGAATGCCCCTCTGACAGAAATTCAGATTGAGTTTGTCAAAGCCCGTCGTGCCATGGCACAAGGTGACGTGGTTGCGGCGAAAGCAATCGTTGACAAGCTGCGTGCGTCTGGTCAAGACTTCAGCAGCATGTCTGATTCCCCCGAAGCCATTGAGCAGTTAATCGCTCGTCAACAAGAATTGACGACGATGCAAGCCAATGGCTCGCCCGTTGATTACAACCTGGGCGCTGCCGATTTTCTATTGCAACAGTGTGATGCATTGATCGGCTACCACGACGTGGATGCGGCAATGTTCTTGCTGGACCAAGCCGAGAGTTTTCCCGTCGATTTTTCGAAAACAAAATTTGCCCCAGCGGCTCTGCGTGAGCGTTTGGACGGCTTGAAGTCGGCGAATACGCAGTCTCCTGCTCTAGCTAAAGTTGCGAAACTGATGGCTCAAGCTCAACTGGCAGTTGACTCAGGCAACTGGTCGGAAGCGGACCGTCTGGTTCGCGAAGCCAAAGGGTACAACCTGCCTGATTCGGCATTTGCAGCAGACGCCGTTCGACCTTGGCAGTTGGAGCTTCAAGTTGCCAAGGCACTGAAGCAACAAGGCCTTGTGCCGCCAATTCAATTGGCATCATCGTCAGCTCGCAAAGGTGAAGGAGTTCAGACTGCGGACTACGATCCCAGCCAGGACTCAACTCACAATGCTGTCGTGAGCCATAGCGAGCCAGATATGCCTAACCGCGTTGGTTCCGGTGTCTCTGGAAAAAACAATGGTCATGCGATGGATTTGTATCGCAGCGGCCTGGCCGCAATGGACAACGATGATCCAATGCAAGCCAAAGAGTACTTTGAAATGGCGATGTCATTCAAAGACCAGTTGGATTCAGGAACGCAACAGGCTATTCAAGACAAATTGGTCAAGATGGCCTCGGCTACGATGACAGACGCTCAAGAAGAAGAAATCGACTTGACCAATCTGAAGGCGGACGAACAAATGTTGTTCAAGAGCGTTCAAAAGGACGTCTTGGCGACACGTGCGGACGCCGACAAGTTGATGCACAGCGATCCTCGCGAAGCACTCGACCGCATGATCTCATTGCGAACGATGGTGAGCAACAGCGAACTGTCAAACGCTTCGATGGCGCCACTTTTGACAATCATTGATCGCGATATCAATGAAATGCAAAAGTTCATTCAGGCAAACCTGCCAGAGATCATAAACGAAGAGGAAAATAGCTCTCGAATGGAAGCTGTGGAACTCAGTCGTGAGCGACGCTACGAAGTTGAGCAACGTCTGCAACAACTGACGGAAGAGTTTAATCAACTGGTTGACCAACAACGCTTCGCTGAAGCTGAAATCATTGCTCGCCAGGCCGTAGATCTCGATCCAAACAGTGAAATCACAGCACTGTTGATTGAGAAAGCCAAGTTCATGAAGAACGTTGGCGAAGGCAAAATGTTGAACGAAATTCGTACTGACATTCAAGGTATCGAGTTTGGTCAAAACATGGAAATTGCGGCGACTCCAATGGACACCAGCCGCCCTTACCAAATGGGTGATGCCGACGAGTGGGATCAACGAACCCGTATGCGGCTGGAGCAAATGCAGGCTCGTCAGTATCGCAACGAAGCTGAGCGACGCATTTACAACACGCTGAAGGATCAAATGATTCAAGGTGAGTTCCGCGGCAGCCTAGCTGAAGCGATGCAGCAGTTGGCAGTTCAATCGGGCATCAACATTACGTTTGATGACCTGGCACTGCGAGCAGAGAGCGTCGAGGCCAGCACGACGACCATCAGTCAAGACTTCGCCAATCCCATCTCGATGAAGAGTGCGATGAATGTCCTGTTGGGGTCTGTCGGTTTGACTTACGTTGTCGAAGACGAAGTGATCAAAGTGACCAGTCGTGATGCACAAAGTAAACGATTGGAACAAAAAACATACTACGTCGGCGACTTGGTTAGCCCGGTCGTTCCTCCGAGCGCACCGAATCAGATGAACTTCATCACGCCATATCAGGATATGAACACCCAGAACGCGCTTCTGGCTCAAAATTCGAATATGATGAACGTGAATCAGATGGCTCAAAACCAGATGTCTCCGGTTGCATTGGCGCAACAGCTGCCTGGCGGTCAGGGACTCTTCGGTGGCAACATGAATCCGCTGGCTATGGGCGCATTGAGCAACGCCTATGGTGGTGGTTCAGGTGGTCCTCAGCGTGGCACTCCAACGTACACCTCGCAAGGTGTGCCTGCATTGGGCGGTATCACGCTCGCGGACTTCAATCCACTGATCAACCTGATCCAAACAACGATCGCTCCTGACGACTGGACGACAACTCAAGGGGAAGGTTCGATTCAACCGTACCTGCCAAACTTGACTCTGGTTGTCGCGCAAACGCAGGAAGTTCATGACGAGATCCAAGACTTGTTGAATCAGCTTCGGAAACTCAACGACGTTCAAATCGTTGTCGAGGTTCGATTCATCACTCTGGGTGATAACTTCTTTGAGCGGATCGGCGTCGACTTCGACTTTGCGATCAATGATGGCAACTCGGCTTTGACTCCAGCACAAGTTCTGACCAATGACGTGATTTCGCCAAACACAATTGTTGGACGCGATCCGACCGTCGACCAGTTTGTGCCAACACAAGACCTGGACCTTGAGTTCAGCCAAAACAGCATCGGCTCAACCATTCCGACCTTCGGTGGTTTTGACCCTGGTACTGCGGCGAACTTTGGTTTCGCGATCTTGAGCGACATCGAAGTGTTCTTCTTGATCCAAGCTTCGAAAGGTGATCAACGTACCAACCTGACACAAGCACCTACCGTGACGATGTTCAATGGTCAAAGTGCAAGTGTTCAAGACCAGTTGTTCCAGCCTTTCGTGACCAGCGTTGTGCCGGTGGTCGGTGACTTTGCGGTTGCTCAGCAGCCAATCATCACGATTATCCCCGAAGGCGCATCGTTGAACGTTTCGGCAACAGTATCTGGCGACCGACGATTCGTGAAATTGTCGCTCGTACCCTACTTCAGCGAAATCGTTGACGTGAAAACGTTTACATTCGAAGGTAGTCGAACAACTCGCCAAACCAACTCCAGCTTCTTGCAGGACTTGTTGGATCAGGTGAGCGGAACCGACTCGGGTGACAATGCTGAAGACATTGAAACCGTATCGACCGGTACTACCGTTCAACAACCTGTTGTCGCAACGACGAGCGTTTCGACCGTGGTAAGTGTTCCTGACGGTGGTACAGTTCTGATGGGCGGTATCAAGCGTCTACGTGAACGACGAATCGAACGTGGTGTTCCATTCTTGAGCAACATTCCATACGTGAACCGATTGTTCAAAAACGTTGGTATTGGACGTGAAACTTCGAACTTGATGATGATGGTCACTCCACGCATCATCATTCAGGAAGAAGAAGAGCGTCGACAAGTCGGTCCGATTGGCGGCAATTAATCGAGAACGACTTTATTGAACTGGAACGGCTCATTCGTTTCCAGAACGTCGTTCCAGAAGCCTCAATCAAGAACAAAGCCACTGGTGGATTTCCGCCAGTGGCTTTTCTTGTTTCGGGGAAGTAACCCGAATGCGAATCGCCGCGAAAATCAGTGCCTTTTTTCATTGGGCGTTTTGTCTAACTGGGGTGCTTTCCCCTCGACGATGCGTTGGAATGCTTTTTGGATGCCTCCTCAAGCGTCGACAGCCGGGACTCGTAGCCTCGTCCACTACCACGTTGAACGTCAGCGTCTGGGTACCATGCACTCGGCTTTGTGTGGGCATGCTCTTACGGTGTAGTCAATCACCGCGAACTTTGGGAGACTCGGATTCTAAAAAATCCCACCGGGCCCGCCTCGCGACGGTAGATCTGAATACAAACTCCAGTAGTCGGAAGGAAACGCCTTTCGCGGTTTACCCGGGAGGCTGTACAGAATCGTTGCCAACGATTCCATTTGCTCTTCGCGGTCAAGAATCAACTTGGTGAAATCGATAGCCCGTTCGACTTGCCCCAGTGCCACACACTGAGAAATCAATTGTTTAGCCAGAGCCGTTCGATCCTGTGTTGAGACGGAACGGTTGTCATCAAACAAATGAGTGGATTTCAACAATTGCCAAGTAGTTTCGAGCGATTCTGAGGTAATCGAATGGCGGTGGTCGGGATCATCGCTGCCATGCACGTACGAATGAATCTTTGCAGATGGACTCAATTGCAAAACAGCCTTGTACAGCTGACCGTTGGCATGGATTTGTCGATCGACGAGGCGCCAATAGAGCTGGTTGAAAGCGGCGTCACTGGGCGGTAAGACTGGCGTAAAGCTACCGATGACTTGCGACGTTTCTTTCAATGCCAATAGCAAATTGTCGTCGTCAATATTTGACTCCAGTATCGGAATGACGGGATTCCATTGAGTAACAGCGGGCGGCCATCCAACGGATGTAGCCAAGCGAATTAAAAATCGGATTCGTTCTTCGCTGTCCAATTTTGCGGCCGCTTCAGCGACTTGGGCAATGGGATCTCCTACTTTCATGTTAAACTCGGATGATTCGTCAGGAGTGGTCAGCGAACCGAGAATAACCAATTGGAATCGCAGTCGCGCTTCGTCGCTTTCCATCGCAGCGATTACTTTTTGGGCCAACGGCAAGTCTTGATTCTGTATTGCCCGTTCGATCAGTCGGTCCGCCGAAAGTCGAATGGCATTGACGTCATCCATGTCGAGATCATTGGGAAACGTTTCGGAAAATATTCGGATAGCCGTTTGGAGTAGAACCTGCTGAGTTTGGATCCGCACGGTAGGGACGTCGTCCGGTGTTAGATAATGGGAATCAAAAAGTTCGCTGAGAACGGACTCAACCGAATAATTGCGATTTTCCAGGTCGGCTTGTTGGTCGCCCGTTTCGGATGTTACAAAGCGAAGGCAATCGTCCAGTGACGAAATCTCTGGCCAGCCATGGTTAAACGCGTAAGTGTCTTCGACTTCAACCGCAGCGTCGATCAACAAACGTTTGATCGATTTTTCGAGACCATCATTGCCAATGGCAATCGGCTGGCGACGGATGGAATCAAATATGTAAAACCGATGCTCAGCTTTGAGCGGCTCCGCGATCGAAACTGCCCTCTCGTATTCGCCCAGTTTGACAAATCCCATTGCATGAAATCGCATGGCCAATTGCTGCAGAGAAGGGTCGTGAATGTCTTGAATTAATTTTTCTTGGACATTTTCATCAATGCTTGGCTGGGCATCCTGTCCACAGGCAACTGTCAGCACACGCAACATATCCTGAAACGTTTGGTTTTTGTTTTTTTCAATTAACTCGCCTGCCGAACCAAAGTCACGGCGTCGCAGGGCTCCCAATGTCAAACGAAACAATGTTTCGTCGCGGTACTGTACGAGAGTTTCAGCCGTCACCTGTTTCTCGCTTGCTTCCCCAAATCCTTGCGACGATTCATAGGGAGTTCCAATGGGCGGAAAGTAGTGGTCCATCGAGCTCTGAAATTTCGCGGTCCACTCTGGATTCGTAAGCGCTGGCATAGGCCGAAATTTCAACAAGTGTTTCCGCTCGTTCGATGGGGTCTTCGATTCGCTCCAAAATATTCATCGCTTGTTGAATTTTGCCAAATTGTGCCAGGCTTAAAACCACCGATTTGAATAGTCCTGGTTTAACACTTTCGCGCCTGAGCCGTTTGGTGAATCGATTTATCGGAGATGACTCGTCTTCAAGGGAAAACGAGTTATCGGGGATGTGAGCGAGAATCACTTGTTCCAAATAGAAGTCCCATTTGGAAATTTCGTCTTCTGATGCTTCATGGTAGGCAGCTTGCAGGACATCACTGATTTGATTGACAAGGAGATCTCGGTGTTGTCGCCATTGATCAAAGTCGGATTGCGGCGTGCCCTCGGTCTGCTGTTGCGATGGAATTGCGTTTGAAGAAAGCGAGGCTGCACTAATCAAGCTGGCGGTCAAGGTGCTTACGATAATTCCGCTGCAAATGACGGCAAATTTAGTGAGACTTCTCGTCATGGCACTTCTTCGAAAGTTTGGAAACGTCAACGGTAGTTCAAAGTAGATTGTATCCGTTTCAGTCAGCTTTTTCCTGCGAATTCACGCACCAATTCCACGAAACGCGCTCTTGCAAAAACGATGAACGCTTGCCACACTCAATTGCCTCAGTTCAGTCCGAGGTCATGTCGCGTTCTTTCGGTGAAAACCCCTTAGCAAAACTCTCAAATGATTACTTGCCCACATTGTCTGCATGAGATGATTCCGACCAAGGGGATTTGTCCGGCTTGTCAAAAGGATATTGAAGTCGCGCCGGCTCGGCCGCTTGTACGGTTAGTCGTTTCTCCCAATGAACAATACGAGCATCGCTGTCATCGATGCGACTTGCCTACGACAAACCGTTTCACATACGCTCATTGGGATCAAAACGAATACTTTGACCACGATCGATTCACGACACTAAGTGTTATTTTTTCCATCGTAACGTCTGTGATCATGCCGTTCACAATTTTCCTTAGAAACACCGGAGGAATGGTCCGACGCTTTCAAAAAACGAACTTGAAAATCCCTACGTGTGAGCAATGCGCGACCGACGAACCTGTCATCATTGAAAGCACCAGCGCAATCAAATTTGTTGTCGGAGCGAATCGAGAATTTGCGACACGGCACGAGGCGAACCGAGTCACAAACAAATGATGAGGTCGGAATGACCTCAAATGGTTCGAGCCGATGGCGTTGACAAAAACTCTTAACGACTGGATTCACTCACTCGTTGGTTCGTGACTTCGATCGCCTTCAACAATCCCATCGCCTTGTTCATCGTTTCCTGGTATTCGGAAGTGGGGTCACTGTCAGCGACGATTCCTGCGCCGGCTTGAACGTAGATTGTGTTGTTTGTGATCACGAGAGTTCGCAACGCAATACAGGTATCCATGTTGTTTGAGTAGTCGATGTATCCAACGGCACCTGCGTATGGACCGCGTTTGACGGGCTCCAATTCGTCAATAATTTCCATCGCACGAACCTTTGGGGCGCCGCTGACGGTTCCCGCGGGAAGACTGGCCATCAACGCATCAAACGCATCAGCGTCTTCCCGGAGCTCGCCCGTTACCGTTGAAGAAATATGCATGACGTGGCTGTAACGTTCGACAACCATTAAATCCGGCATGGCGACCGTACCGTACTTGGCAACGCGTCCCACGTCGTTTCGCCCCAGGTCGACGAGCATGACGTGCTCGGCGCGTTCTTTTTCGTCGGCAAGTAACTGGCGTTCCAGTTCCAAGTCATCTTCCCGCGACGTTCCACGTTTGCGAGTTCCGGCGAGTGGGCGAACCGTCATCTTGCGATCGACAACCCGGCACATGATTTCTGGCGAACTACCGACCAATGTGCATTCATGGGTTCGAACGAAAAACATGAATGGACTTGGGTTCAACACGCGCAACGTGCGATAGATTTCAAGCGGCTCGCCCTGCAGTGGTGTTTCCATACGTTGACTGAGAACGACCTGGAAAATGTCGCCTGCGCGGATGTATTCGACACAACGATTGACAGAGGATTCAAATTCGGTTTGCGACGTTTGATGTTTAATTTCCGGCAGGGAGGGCATCTGCCGGGAAATGTCAACAGCCGACAACTCATCCGTTGGATGCGGTGTATTGAGCCTTTTGACGGTCGATTCCAACCGCGAAACGGCATCGGCATAGGCGTCACGTGGCGTATCAAACTGTGCGAGTCGCGCAAGAGCGATTACTTCGATCGTCTTTGTTACATGATCGAAAACAATCATCCGGTCGTAAAATGCAAATGAAAGATCGGGCAGACCTCGATCGTCGGTCGGCACGTTTGGGAGTTTTTCGACGTAACGAATGGAATCGTAACCCGCGTAACCGACTGCACCCCCGACAAAAGGCGGAAGTCCATCGATCGGAGCGACCTTGGTCGCTCGCAACTCACGACGCAACTCGTCCCAAGGATTGTCGACTTTGGTCATCGTTTTTTCGATTTTGTTACCCCAGGTCACCTGGCGGTCGTAAGCAACCATTGAACAGAAGGGTTCCAGTGCCAGAAAGCTGTAACGACCAATCTTTTCGCCGCCAACCACACTTTCGAACAGGCAGGCGGTGCCCCCTGTGTCCAACCGCCGAAACGCCGAAACCGGGGTCAAACTATCGGCCAAAAGGCGACGAGAAACCGGAATGGCGTCATATTCGCGAGCCAGTGTCAAAAACGTTTCCAAGTCGGGGGTCGCTATCATTTTTCTTTCAGCAGCGTAAACCTTCCGTGCGAATTTGCGAAGCAACAATTTAGCAAAATCCCGATCAGATGTCGCGATGATCATTGGGTATTGCAACTGGAAACTGGAGATCGTTGCTTAAACCGGTGTATTGAATTTTCTTCAACCTTTGCCTGCAAAGTCTCGTCAGCTCAATCGATTGGTAGCGGAACTGGCAAACAGGTCGAAACGTGTCGCGGAACTCGCATAGAGTTCCGATGCGAAATATTTGGAATGCCCGAGGCTCAACGGCGACCCTTCAGGGCAAGTCGTTAAACGACTTCAGCTGGCGAAGCGCGGTTATCAAAACTCTACAAACGGGTAGAATTGGTAATCTATGGAACTGGGCGATTGCCCGGAAACACCAACCAACCAGAAATTTGGCTCTGTCCGTTCCTGATGGAATGGGCACGAGCGGGTAGACGAATATGAAGTGTCAGAAATGCGAAAAACCAGCAACCTTTCACATTACGGATTTGACCGGTGAAGGGCTTTTGGAGTTGCACCTGTGCGCCGAGTGCGCACGAACCTACCTACAACCCGAAGGTGAACCAGCCGCTCCCAAGATGGGAAATGTCATCGAGGGGCAATTGAAGTTGGAGCAGACGGCCGAGGAACTCAAGGAACTGGACAACAAAACCTGTCCGGTTTGTGGCATTTCGTTTTTTGAATTTAGGCAGGTGGGGCGTTTGGGCTGCCCTTACGATTATCAGTTCTTTCAGAAAGAACTGGAGCCATTGCTATTGAACGTTCATGGAAGTACCGAGCACCCAGGCAAACATCCTCGCCGCCCAACACTTTCGCCGGAACATTCGACCGAAATCATTGGCTTGCGCCGAAAGTTGCGTGAAGCAGTTGAACGAGAGGACTACGAGCAGGCTTCGAAAGTACGTGATCAAATCAAACAACACGAGGAGGTTACGCGTCGTGACAGTTGAAACACTCGTGCAGGAAGTCGGTGAATGGTTGCGTGGTTCTGGCCCCGAGTCGGACATCGTGATGAGTACGCGTATTCGCCTGGCGCGCAATCTGGCAGACTTTCCGTTTATTCGCAGATGTTCCGATATCGATCGTGCGAACATCGAAGTGACGGTTCGCGAACGCATGTGCCAGGACTCGGAACTTTCAAAACTTGAATACGTCAATGTCGCACAGCTCGATGACCTTGATCGTCAGGTTCTGGTGGAACGACAGCTGATCAGCCGCGAATTGGCAGAAGCTGAAGGCGCTCGTACAGTAGCCATTGATTCCGACGAGCGGCACAGCATCATGATCAATGAAGAAGATCACTTGCGCATTCAGGTCATGCAAAGTGGCCTCGATGTTGAAAAGGCATGGGATCGCATCAATCGTCTGGACGACACGATCGAAACTCATGTCAACTATGCGTTTGACGAGACGCTTGGATACCTCACGGCTTGCCCGACCAATGTGGGTACTGGCCTTCGCGTAAGTGTCTTGGTGCATTTACCTGCCCTCGTGATTACTCAGCAGATCGATAAAGCGTTTCGCAGTCTCAATCGAATCAACTTGGTCGTGCGTGGGCTTCACGGAGAAGGCTCCGAGGCGTTGGGAGACTTTTATCAAGTCAGTAATCAGATCACACTTGGAAAAACGGAGGATGATTTGGTCCGTCGCGTTGCGGAGGTGGTTCCGGTGCTATTGAACTATGAACGCAAGGCGCGAGATTTCTTGATGAACGAAAACCAGCACAGCGTTTTCGATCAGGTCAGCCGGGCTTACGGAACATTGCAAACAGCGCAGCAAATCAGCAGCGAAGAAGCGATGCATAACCTCTCGCGCGTTCGTCTGGGAATCAACTTGGGCCTCATCGACGATTTGGATATCGCGGTAGTGAATCGCCTGTTTGTCCAGATGCAACCGGCGCATTTGCAAAAATTGACCCGCAAAATCGATAGTTCCTCGCAGCGAAACATCGAACGCGCAAACTATCTGCACGCGCAACTCAAATCGCAGACGAAATCCTCGGACGACAACTAAAAAAATCCGTACCGGTTTTGCGCAAACGTAGTACAGGCTGCCAGCCTGTTTCTCTTCCCAAATTTCGATTGCGGCGTGATTGATCCGACGAAGGCAAACTGAATCGCGGATTGTAGGCCGGATCAAGGAGGCTTTGCGACGCAGCTCCGGCACCTTGCGTTTTGCGACACCTGTCTGACGAATTTTTCAGACGAAATGTAAGGATCTTTCGCGGGCAAGAGTGCCCAAGCTACCTTCGACGCGTCAACTGCACCCTTCTACGGGCATCACGACATATCATCGGCAATTTGTTTTTAACGCTTTTCCCCATTGCCAGAACAGCGCTGCGCTTGGTCCGGCCTACAAGGCTACGTCCATAACATCAACGTGCACCCAAAAATCGATCGCCGGGGTGTTAAGGTGAAAACACAGGGACAAGGTTGAGGGGGATCTGCAGAATAATGCATCCCATCGCGGCACCGAATTCGGGGCCCGCTTCACTGTTGGGCCAAGAGCCCTCGCCGGTTTGTGTTTTCACCAGTTCATCGCGAATCTTGGGATACCATTTGTTCCAATACTCGCCACCAGCATGCCACATCGCCTGAACCGCGTAGTAGTTGGAATAAAAATAATGCCCGCCCACAGCGTTGCCGGTATTCTCAAGGTACTTGAGGGCCTTTTCAACTTGTTCGCCTTCGTAAATACCAGCACTATATAGTGAAGTGACTCCCGCAGCAGTCATGGCAAACGTGGTATGGCCGCCCTGCATGGTGTATCGAAAGCTGCCATTGTTGTTTTGACTCTTCTTCACGTACTCGATGCATTTTTCGCGGATGTCGTCCGGGACATCGATCCCCGCATCGCGGGCACCACGCAAACCCATGATCTGGCAAACGGTGATTGAAAGGTCCGCGTCACTTTTGACGGGTTGGTAGCGCCAGCCACCTTGTTCGTTCTGGGTCTTGCATGTCAGCTCCACGGCTTTACGAAGCTTTTCTCCGATTTCACTTTTTTGAGTCATTCCATAGGCTTGCGACAGGAACAGCATGCTGAATCCATGCCCATACATGTTCTCGTGAACCAAGCCATCTTGTCGAGCAATATAGCCACTCGTTTCGTTGACGTTCTTCAGCACAAACTCGACGGCCATTTCAACGTTTTTTCCGTACTGCCCTTGGCCCGGCGAGTGCCCACCGCACATGAACGCGAGGCCGCCAAGGGAAGCCGTCGCGACTCCCGCAGAGTACCCTGAGTTTCCGAAGGCCCCTCGGTTGGCACCCGATTTCACTTGTCGCGTTGCCAGTAACGACAGCCCCCGGTCGATGGCTCGACGAGCCTCTGGCGTAATGAGTTCGGCGGGAGATTTTTCGTCCTGTGAAGCTTTTCGGTCGGCCAGTAAAGGAAGGCCAGTTGCCATTGTTGCACCAGCAGCCAAAAAAGTCTTGGCAACGGTCCGATTGAATTGGCGTCGAGTCGACATCATTCGCTCCAAGCATTGGAAATTCAACAAGCAGTGATCTCGCGTAAGTTCTGGGCTGAAAAATGAAGCGCTGCCTCGGTCCGATCACATTTGCACTCTATTGTAACGCTTTTTTCGTAAAAAATGCCCTCCAAACATCATTAAAATGAAGTTCGAATTCATGCAATTTAAGGTTCGTTGTTCGACTGTCGCGGATGAAAAACGAATTCACCAGCCGAACCCTTGGCGAATCCAGCTCAGGGCGATAACCTCATAGTGACAGCGGATTCGTATAACTGGGATGTGGGAGAAAATATGAGCACGGTGACGGAAACCATCGAACAATTGAGCATTAATACGATCCGAACGCTTTCCATGGACGCCGTTCAAGCGGCCAATAGTGGACACCCCGGCACGCCCATGGCCCTTGCCCCGCTCGCATATGAACTCTGGGCAAACTGGATGCGTTATGACCCGGCCAATCCGCATTGGCCCGCGCGAGACCGGTTTGTTTTGTCGTGCGGTCATGCTTCGATGCTGTTGTACTCGGTGCTGCATCTTGCCGGCGTTCGCAAGGCCGACGGGTCGCAGGAACCAGCGGTATCGCTTGAGAACATTCGTGATTTTCGCCAATTGCATAGCCCGTGTGCGGGACACCCGGAGTACGGCGAAGTTACCGGGGC
Organism: Pirellulaceae bacterium; assembly: GCA_041399045.1. Taxonomy (GTDB): domain Bacteria; phylum Planctomycetota; class Planctomycetia; order Pirellulales; family Pirellulaceae; genus BJ22. Next base: position 157,271 of record JAWKTO010000012.1, read on the forward strand.
CGAGACGACTACCGGGCCTCTGGGCCAAGGTGTCGCGAACAGTGTCGGCATGGCGATTGCCGCCAAATGGTACGCCGAAAAATACTCGCCGGACAACGCTGAACTGCTGAGCTACAACGTTTATACAATATGCAGTGACGGCGATCTGATGGAAGGAATCGCTTCCGAAGCGGCTTCGGTTGCAGGACATTTGAAACTTGACAATCTTTGCTGGATCTATGATGACAATCGAATCACGATCGAAGGTAGCACGGATCTGGCATTTAGCGAGAATGTAGCGGACAAGTTTGAAGCGATGGGCTGGCAGACGATTCGCGTTTCGGATGCCAACAACCTGGAGGCATTTCGCGAGGCACTTCGTCGCTTCCAGGCGAACAGCGAACAACCGACGTTGATCATCGTCAACAGTATCATCGGTTACGGTGCCGCCTAAAAACAAAACACCGCTTCCGCCCACGCGCTCCGCTCGGCTTGCGCTGAAGAAGTAGCGGCGGCAAAAGCAAACTACAATTGGCCCGTTGACGAGACGTTCCGTGTTCCTGACGAAGTGCTTGAACATTTCCAATCGACGATTGGTGAACGAGGACGAACCCAATACGCTGAATGGCAGGAAGCGATGGCGAAACTTGAATCTTCGTCACCCGAGTTGCTCGCGAGCTGGAATTGATCTGGAATGGGCAGCTACCAGCCAACTGGGAATCGGCAATTGATTCATTTGACGCAGGCGGCAAGGCATCGGCGACACGTGGCTGGTCCGGCAAGGTCTTGAACAAAGTCGCTGACCAAATCTCGTGGCTGATTGGCGGCTCCGCCGACCTGGCCGAATCCAACAAGTCATTGATCGAATCGGAGGCGGCAGGCCATTTCTCGTCGACGAATTATTCAGGGCGAAACTTTCACTTCGGCATTCGCGAATTGTCAATGGCCGCGATTTGCAACGGCATGTCGCTAAGCGGAATTCGCTCGTACTGTGCGACGTTTTTGTGTTCACGGATTATCTCCGTCCGGCCATGCGACTGAGTGCGTTAATGCATCAACCGGTACTGTACCTGCTCACGCATGACTCCATTGGCACTGGGCGAAGACGGACCGACGCACCAGCCTGTCGAACACCTGCAGCCTGCCGAGCGATTCCAAACCTGCTAGTGATTCGTCCTTGCGATGGTGCTGAAACAGCCGAAGCCTATCGCGTGGCAATCAGTGAAACGAAACGTCCGACGGCACTTGTACTGACGCGGCAAAATGTAGTCGAAAATGATCGATCGCAATGTTCTGCTGCAAGGGGATTGAGCCAAGGTGCCTATGTATTGTGGCAACCCAATGATGAATTCGATGTGATCTTGATTGGAACAGGTAGCGAAGTGAACTGTGCATGGCTGCTGCGATGCAGCTGAATGAATCGGAATCCGCCCGCGAGTCGTTTCGATGCCCTGCTGGGAGTTGTTTGACGAGCAATCAGACGAGTATCGAGAAAGCGTGTTGCCTGATTCTTGCTCGGGCGCGTGTTGCGGTCGAGGCGGGATTGGAAATGGGCTGGCAGAAATACCTGGGCGTTAAAGGGCAGTTCGTGGGGATGAAATCGTTTGGCGCGAGTGCACCGGCCGAAGTGCTCTACAAACATTTTGGAATTACAATGGATGCAGTCGTTTCCATGGCAAAATCGTTAATTGGACGTTAGTCCGAGCCGTTTGCTTTCGTTTTTCACGTCACACTCGCAGTAACTCGATGTCACAGCCAACAGATCCGCAGCCAGCTGCCAAGTCACGTGAGCAAATGATTGAGGAAATCAAAGCACTTGCTCCGTGGCATCATGACATTCCGCTTTCGGAAGATTTCAGCACCGGCCGCGCGTTTTCAGAATCCGGAAGTCTGACTCGCAAGGAAAACGAAAACGTCGCCTTGCTTGGCTCATTGGGCGAACAATTTGTTTCGTTTGCCAAGCAATTGTTTCCCGATGGCCTAGATGGGAAACGCGTATTGGATTGCGCTTGCAACGCTGGCATCTATTGCTTTTTGGCTCGCGAACTCGGCGCCGATTTTTCATTCGGATTTGATGTGCGTGAACATTGGATTAATCAAGCGAATTGGGTGAAGGAGCATCGCACGATCGCCCCCACGGATCGAATTCGTTTTTCGGTGTGCGATCTGTATGACTTGAGCAACAAGAACTTGCCCAAGTTCGACATAACGATCTTCAAAGGGATCTTTTATCATTTGCCCGACCCGGTCAGCGGGCTGAAACAAGCTGCCGATCTCACAAGTGGCGTGATGTTGTTTAACACAAACAACTTGGGGGCAGCCCGATGGTTTCCTTGCTCCCGGATCTGAAGACATCACCAGTCTGATGTCCGGCGCGTACGGTTTGAATTGGCGGCCGACTGGGCCGAAGACCATGATTCCGTTTTTCAATATTTGGGATTCAAACGGCTGAAGCTCAAGTTTTTCCGAGTAAATCCGTCGAACGACAAGATTGGTCGGATGGAGTTGTTGGCGGCTCGTGAACCCGAGTTACTTGATAGCTTCGACGACCACGAAGATTTGTACATCATCAATTGATTCTAATTCTAGTCTTGGTGATTGGCATGAAGGGGGTCGGGAGTCTTTTTTCAGTTTTGCAAATTCAATCGCGCGGTGTGACGTTCTCTCCAGTTTTTCGACATGGTGTAACGCCACTCCAAAAAAGATTCCCGACCCCTTGAATCCAAGGCTATTTCGGTCGGATATCCATGGTGGGTCAGTGTCGTTGCTCCTTGACACCGACGCCTGAACGTAGCTCGACTCTTCGAGTCGAGATTCCAATCACGACTTGGAAAGTCGTGTTACATTCGGGCGCATTAAACCTGGCATGGAAGTGGGCGGGTGTACTCCCGACCCCTTAAACCGGCTGAATCGATTGGTCCGGTCGTGAGGACAGCCACCCGTTGCTGCCTTGGGCGAATCGACGAATTCGACATCGGACATATTGCCGACTCGGCTAAAATGGAAGTTCGCAGCGGAATGCCGCTGGAACTCAACCCAGCCTGATTGGAGTGATTCGAGTGCGTCGAATATACCTCGACTACAACGCCACAACCCCACTTGCTCCCAGCGTGATGGAAGCGATGGAGCCCTTTCTGCATTCGTACTATGGAAATCCATCAAGTTCCCATTGGATGGGACGGGCAGCCGCCGAAGGCATCGCCGACGCTCGCGGACAGTTGTCGAATCTGCTCGGTTGCGATTCCGATGAAATTGTTTTTACAGGTGGCGGCACCGAGGCAAATAATCTAGCGATCAAGGGCGTGTTGTTTCGCGAGCCCCCAACGTCCGGCGCCCATCTGGTGATTTCGGGGATGGAGCATCCGGCAGTTTCCGAACCCGCCGCCTTCATGCAACGGTTAGGATATCGCGTGACGATAGTGCCTCCAGACGCGAACGGAATCGTCACGCCAGAGTCAATTGAACGCGCACTGGAACGTAAAACGCGTCTGGTCAGTGTCATGCATGCCAATAACGAAATTGGCACGATCCAACCGATCCGCGAAATAGCTGAAATCTGCCATAGCCGTGCCGTTTTGATTCATACCGATGCTGCGCAAACGGTTGGCAAGATCCCAACCATGGCGCATCAGATGGATGTGGATCTGCTAACGGTTGCTGCGCACAAGTTTTATGGGCCCAAAGGTGTTGGTGCGCTGTACGTTCGAGATGGTTTAGACCTGATGCCCACGAATCATGGCGGTGATCAGGAACATGGACTGCGAGGTGGAACTGAAAATACTGCGGGCATCGTCGGATTGGGTTTGCTTCGTTGCTGTGTTATAAGGCGATGGACGAAGCCGCCGAGCGGCTGGCTTTTTTGCGTGATGATCTGTTGAAACGATTGGAAAAAGGCCTTGGTCGCCAGCTCAAGGTCCATGGACGATTGGCGCCACGTCTTCCCAATACGTTGTCTGTCGTTTTCCCTGGCGTGAACGCACAAGATCTATTGCGGCGAATTCCCAACCTCGCTGCTTCTACCGGATCTGCCTGTCACAGTACCTTGGGCAATCCCAGTTCGACGCTTACGGCCATCGGACTGGAAACTGAGGCTGCTCTTGGCACCATGCGACTTTCGGTAGGCTGGTATACCTCCCAGGAAGAAATTGAACTCACTGCCGAATGGTTAATCGAGGCTTGGGAAAGCGCGATTGCCCAACAAAACTGACAAGAATCCGCGACGAAAGCCACTCAGATTTGGCGAACACGTTCCCAAAAAAATTATACCAAAGTCGTCGAAGTTAAAACGAATCGGCGGCAACATTAATCCTTTCGGCGAATCGGCTGAAACACCAACGAGCTCAGCGCTCGTTGCGATTCCTGTTTCTCGCAAATGGTTTCGTATAGCACCTGTTGTGGACGGACGGCGGGAGCATTTCCCGGTTCAATCCGAGTATGAGTACCATCCTGCTCAATTCGCCAGACGTTGACGTTGCCTGAGAAATAAACGTCCAAACAGTTGATCAACGCTTGCTTACAAATTTCGTCTTGAACAGGGACCAGTAGCTCTACCCTTCGATCCAGATTCCGTCCCATCCAGTCAGCACTGGTAATGAAAACTTTGTTGTCACCCCCGTGATGAAAATGCAAAATGCGTGAATGCTCCAGGAAGCGGTCGATCACGCTGATAACCTCAATGTTGTCGCTGAGTCCTGGTACTCCAGGGCGCAAGCAGCAGATACCGCGAACATTCAAGCGAATTTTCACACCAGCTTGAGACGCTTGGTACAACTCATCAATGATACCGGGGTCGACCAGCGAATTAAACTTGGCTGCAATGAATGCAGTACCACCAGCCTTAGCGTTCTGTACTTCATTTTGAATCAGATCGACCAGAGTTTGCCGGAGATTTAAGGGCGCGATTCGCAATTTCTCCATGTCTTGCGGAGTCGAAAGTCCAGTAATCGCATTGAATGCGTGAACCGCGTCGATGCCCAATTGCGGATCGGATGTCAACAAACTCACATCGCTGTAAAGGCTCGCCGTGGACTCGTTGTAGTTTCCGGTACCAAAATGAACGTATCGACGAATCCCCGTAACCTCTCGACGCACGACGATCGCAAGTTTCGCATGGACCTTGAGCCCGGCAACGCCGTAAACGACGTCGACTCCGGCACTTTCCAGGTATTCTGCCCAATCGAGATTGCGTTCCTCGTCAAACCGTGCCTTGAGCTCAACGATGACGGTCACATGTTTGCCGTTTTCGGCGGCAGCAGCCAGTGCTTTCACAATGCGACTGTTGCGACTGGTGCGATAGAGCGTTTGTTTAATGGCGATGACCTGAGGGTCGGCAGCCGCGACTTCGAGAAACCAGACGACCGGATCAAACGATTGGTAGGGGTGCAGCAACATCACGTCATTGCGGCCAATCTCATCAAAAAACTCCGGCGACTTTTGCAATTCAGCAACGGAAACAGCAGGCCAATCAGCAGACCGTAGATCCTGGAATTGCGACAATCCAGAGATTGAAAACAACGAACTTAAATCCAAGGGCCCCGACGCGCGGTAGACGTTTCGTTTGTCGATCTCGAGAGCGTTGATCAACAAATTGAGCATCGTGTCGCTTGTCGACTCGGCAACCCGTAAGCGTACACAGTGACTTCGCTCGCGAGTGTCGATGAACTGTTTCATCTCCGACAGAAAGTCGTCTGCATCGTCGTCCAGTTCAAAGTCAGCATTCCGCGTGACGCGCAACGTTGTCCACTCCAGCAACTCTTCGCCTGGAAACAACTCGTGAAGGAACAGACCTGCGATCTCTTCGATGAAGATGTACTCAACGCCCAGTTCTGACGGCAAAAACACTACTCGATCGAGACTGACGGGTAATGGAATCAAAACGAAACGCTCGTACGCATTGCCGTCAATCGATTGCCCTTCGTCCGCTCGCACAAAGCTTGCAAACGAATCGGCTGAATTTTCCTTATTGCTACGAATTCGGGCACAAAGGCAAAGCCGAGCGCCCTTGAGTACCGGTGTGTCGCCCACATTGCTGATCGCAATCGGAGAAAACGTCGACTTGATCTGCTCCTCGTAAATCTCTCGCAAATGCGACAAACGATCCTCGGTAAGGTGTTCTGCCGACAGGCGCACAATTCCTTCTGCCGCAAGAGCCGGATCTAGTTGGTCACGAAGGCAACTCTCTTGCAATTCGTTAAACTCGAGGATCTGATCGCGGATCGCCTCCAGCTGTTTCGTTGGTGAAAGCCCGGCTGGATCGACCGAATTGCGATTGTTTTTGATCGCGTACAGCAGGCTGCCAACACGCACCATGAAGAACTCGTCAAGGTTCGACGCCGTGATTGCCAGAAACTTGACACGTTCCAGCAACGGAACGTCGGGGTTCATCGCCTGTTCCAAAACACGGCGATTGAACTCGATCCAGCTCAATTCACGGTTGATAAATCGCGACTCGTTTTTTTGTGGCTTACTCATGCCGTGTATTCACCAAAACGACTTGGACTCCAAACAGGTCTTCCAGCATCTGGCTGGCTTTTTCAATTTCAGCGTGCTCAATCGCCAATTCACTGGGATTGTTGACGCGAATCAAAATCTGATTTTTGCTGACGGAACATTGGATCGCCTGGATGCGCAGCGTACGAGTGACATCCAAAGCGATTGCAATTCGCAGAATCGCTGACAGCTTCGCCACCAGAACGCGCTGTTCACGGTCGAGTTGTGCGTAGCCTTCATGCATCGGCTGCGGAGTGGCACGACGATGGTATCGAGCAACGAGCGAAACCAACAACAGATCGTTTGAGTCGATGCCGAAAAACTCGGAGTTGCGAATCAAATACATCGAGTGCTTGTGGTAGCTACGAACGTTCACAAACTGCCCGACTTCATGCAACAGGCTCGCCAAGTGCAAAATCAATTTATGGCGGCTGTCGAGCTGCAAAAAGTCTTGGAGCTGGTCGAAAATCTGACAACCCAAAAACGCAACATGCGTCGCATGAGTCGAGTCAATTTGATATTTCTCGCCAAGGCGTTCGGCACTGCGGATCACTTGGCTCTGAACAGATTCCGACCACGAATAACCTTGCGCGATTTCTTTGATCAATCCGTCTCGCAAGTTGACATTTGCAACGTATATCGTCTCAGATTGAAACATCGTAGCGATTGCGAGGTGAGCATAGAGTGCAGGCCCAAGCGATTCCGCCTCTGCCTGATTAATGTGAAAGCGTGTTACCAAACGCTCTGGCGACTGGGCCAAGACTCCTTCCGTAAACTCTTTTAGTTCCTGGATCGTGATTTCGGCCAACTGCCCTTCGCGAAATGTACGATGCAACTGGTTGGTCAGAAAGCGAATCTCGCCGCCCATCGCCACGTATCGAGCCGGTTTATTGCCACCCATTGCGAAGATCTGGTGGACGTAATGATTGACTTGCGATTCCAGCAGTCGACTGGTTTTGGCAACGGGTGCATCGTAGGCATCCAATGCCTTGCGCAACCGGATTGACCCAAGGCGAAATGACCGCGAGTAAGTAACGTCCTCTTTTTCCAAAACGAGGGCCTCAGTCGTTCCTCCTCCCACCTCACAGACAATCGTGCGCCCGGAAAAGATCTCAGGATAGGCTTGAAAAAAAGGCTGAATTCCAAGATACGTTACGCGGTGCAATTCGGCTTCGTTGAACGGTTCTATTTGCAATCCTGTTGCGATATAGACCCGATCGAGAAAGGCCAGGCCGTTTGATGCGTCTCGAACCCCACTAGTCGCAACGACTCGAATCTCTCGTGGATCAGTAATCCCGTACTCGCGCAATTTCTCCTGATAAAGCTTCAGAACACGAACGCATTCCTCAATGGTTTTTTTGCTAATTGCGCCAACAGCAAACGTATCTTTACCAATACTTACGCCGAACGAAAGCGATTCGACCTTCTCAATACTGCCGTCGGTATTGATTTGCGAAATCTGCATTCGAATCGACGTGGAACCGATGTCGACAACAGCAACTTGTCGAGGCGGACGCGGATCAGCAGTTGAGCTGGAAACGGTACTCAAAAAATCAATTCCTGGAAAATCAAGTTGTGACGACGGACTGTGTTGGCGAACTAGCGAACTCGTCTCGCGCAGCAGCGGCGGCCCCCATGATTGCCGAGTCGTCGCCCAATTCGGCTACACGAATTTGGTAGACATCCTTCATTGAGGGCAACACGCGATTCGCAACCTCTTTGGAGATCGTATCAACGAATAGATCAGGCATTGCCTCGACAAGGCCTCCACCAAGGACCACGACATCGGGAGCAAGCAGGTGAACCAAGGTCACAACGCCAATTGCAAGATGACCGCACGCAGCCTTGACGATTCGTTCGACAGATTTGTCACCGGATTTGATCGAGTCGGCGAGTTGTCCGCTGCGAATGTTCGAGATGTCAGTGCCTGCGGATTTCTGTAACGTTCTCGCCTGGCCTCGATAACTCGCCTGTGCCGCCGCGCCAGCAATCGCGAGGCGGGAGGCTACGGCTTCAAGCGTTCCGATGTTTCCAGCACCATCAGGTAATCCACCGGCGCCGATTGGGATGTGACCGATCTCCATGCAGGTGCAATTGGCACCGCGGAAAATCTTTCCCTCGTAAACACATCCGCCACCGATGCCGGTTCCAGGGAAAAGGCCGACGACGCAGCGTGCTCCGCGGCCAGCACCAAAGGTGTATTCGCCAAACACCCCGAAGTCCACATCGTTACCCACACGAACCGGGAATCCAAATGCATCCTGAATGCTGTCGCGAACGGGCACTTTTTCCCAGCCCAGATTTGGCGCCTCGCGCAGAATCCCGCGTTTCAAATCCAGGGGACCTGGGCACCCGATTCCCATTCCGCCAACTTGCCCCGCCTCGACCCCTGCGTCTTCGAGTGCACCACGGATGACGTCGTTGATTCGTTTCAGACCTGCGGCAGCTCCCTCATGGCCTTTCGTCTTTTTGCGGCAAGTCCCCACACGTTTGAAGTCACGGTTGTAGACGGCCCCAAACATCTTGGTCCCGCCCAAATCGAAACCAATCCAATGATCTTTGACAGTATCCACGTTATTTTCGACCTTCGCTGATTGTGGCAAACAAAAAACCACAGGTTATTTTGAGCGAAATTTCAGCCAAGTCGACAGGGGGGAAAACGATTTGTTCAGATTGACTCGTTATTCCAGCGACGGAAAATGCTAGGCGATCGGCTACACCACGGAGTTTCTCGTATCCAACATTTGCGCCTTATATTGAAACACCGCTTAACGCAGACATATGCTGCAAGAACAATCAAAAAATGACTCAACTTGATCGAGACGATTCCTCACTTCGCCGCTTCCGATTCAAACTTAAAATCCAATCCGCACTTTCCACAAGTTCTCTACAAAACAAAGGAATAGGGACATGAAATTTGATCGCGACGAAGATTGGCTGATATCGACGGTAAAAGTCAACGGAGCGATCGTCGATGTATTGATTGAGGACTGCGAGTTTGCAAATGGCATCCTCAACGCGCTCGCCAAGAAATGCATCGACGAATGGAAAGGCAACCAAGAGAGGATTCGAAAAACATTATCAATGAAGCTGCGCAAATATACGCAAGGTCCCGATTTTTCAGCTGCAAAAATCCAATTGGAATCGATTCAGATTTTGTTGACTCATACGGAGTGCGGACCAAGCGATACGTTGACGAAGGTCAGTTATCGCTTTTCAATTCCATTTGAAGGATGTTCAAACATGCACGGACATAATGTATTACTTCCGGATGTCATCTATGAACTTCAGTTAAAACTGAAGGGAGACTAGATCCTTTGGAACAAACCGCTTGTCTCACTTGACTTTGACGCCAATGCTTGAATGAACCAGCTCAATTCTGCGACAAATATTTTTGCGTCGCTCGCACATTAACCGCGGCGGATATCCGAACCTGGAAAACGGACTTGAATACGGAAGATGTGTTTGGTGTGTTTCTCAACGACACCGGTTTCCAGATTCACGTGGTCGGCGACCTCATGAATGTTTTTGTCGACGGCGGCCTGAAACCCACGTTCCGAGAAAATATCGATCAACATCGCAAGCGCACTCGGTCGCTCAAAGATTGGATCTTCACTGTTTACGATTGCCCATCCGACCAGAGCGTGACGAATGATGATGGGCATGAATCGTTCATTGATGATAGTGATGACTTTTTGAAACAAGTCATGATGCTCAATCGCATATTTATCAAGGCGTTTGACGAGTTCAATCCGTGCGTTCCCGGCAATTTCATTTGCAAGTGGAATCACCCGAATCATGTCGTAAGTGGTTTGATCCAGCTCAAGGGAACTTTGGTATTGCAGTTCGCAAAGGATATTTTTTTCAACCTCTTCAACAGATCCACGCGCGTTGACGAAGTGATAATGGTAGATTTCGCGAAGGCTTTGCAGCGCGTCCCACGTCTGCTCCTTGAACACTCGGTAACGGTGCCGTGCGGCCTCGACATCCAGGTCTGTTGGGCGCAATTCCAACTTATCGCCAAGTCCCGTCTCGTCGACTTCCTCGTTGTGCTGTTGTATCTCGCGTCCTCGTTTGAGTTGGCGTTCAACGCTTTCCTTTTCCTCAACGAATAACACCATGACATGAATCACGGGGCGACGGAAGTGAATCGCCAACTTCGTCCCTTTGAATTCGTTGTGGAGTTCATTGATGCGTTCAACAAGGAGTTTGACGAACTCCACCTGCACTTTGGTGCGTGGGAAACCATCCAGCACAGCACCATCTCGGTATTGAGGCTCAATCAATTTTTTCAAAAGCAAACTGATGACCTCACGGTCGCCTACCAATTTTCCGGCATCTTTGATCCGTTTCATTTCAGGTGTGTTCAGCAGCGAGCTGATTACAACGGGCTCGCCAACAAATCCGCGTGCCTGCATGATGAATTTCGTTTGGGTTCCTTTGCCTGAACCTGGAGCACCGCCCAACAGGATGATTGATTTCGGGAATCGCAGATTTTGACGTCCTACTTCCTTTTCCAACTCGGCCCATGCCGTTTGAAAAATCACTTTGGCGTCTTTGATTTCCAAATCGCTGGAGTCGTTAGGAGATGGACTGGAGTAATTCTGAGACATGTGGGTAACCCAAAACCAAATCGTTGCGAACCAAGTGAAATCCAGTCGACGTCAATTTTCTAATTACGTCGCGTCTATTACCGCAGCTGCCGTCACTCGCTGGAAAAGACGAGGATCCCAAATATCGTCATCATTGAAACGTCGATTGTAGCTCAAACATCCGACGTGTTTGAATGGCTGTTGAATTTGTCACACGCAAAACTGCGTTTTGGGAGGTTATTTTCGGAATGGTCTGCAGTAGTCCGAGAAGGTTTTGCGGCTTGGATCAATTATTCGACTGTGCTCGAAACTGCTGTTCCTGGAGCAATGCGTCTTTAACGACATCCTCCCAGCTCTTGCGATATCGTATGGGATCGGGAATCCCAAGGGCATGAAACGCCAGGATTCGCTCGACATCTGAACCCGTAAGCCCTGACGCCGTTTCATCGTGATCGGGTGAATAACTGGTCACCGTATTCGAAAACACCGTCGCGAAATCAAGTTTCAAATTCTGGATCGACTCCTGCGCATCTTTAAGGATTTGAAATTTGTCACTGTGGAGATAGGGCAATTCGATCTGAACGCGTTCACTATCCCAGTTTCCCATTGCAAACGCCTTCATCAACTGTTCGTAGAATTCGGGACGGCAATCGGGATAGATGGCGTGGTCACCACTGTGCACTCCAAGCGCAAGAGAAACGTCGGTTTTGTGTTTGGCCGCCAAAGACAGCGCCCATGAATACGCGATGGCGGCAAACATCGCATTGCGATTCGGCACAAAGGTTTCACGCATGTTTTCTTGTTCGTAATGGCCCGTTGGAACTGTCCATTCGTCAGAAGTCAGCCGCCGAATGCAACATCGGAGTAACAGTTGACAGGTCGACCAACTGCCAAGCAATCTCCAATCCCGATTCACTCAAGTATTTCAGGTTTCGTTTCAGCGCCGCAATTTCAATACTGTGTTTTTGGCCGTAATTGAAACTGACGCCAAAGACACGGTATTGCCGCGCCAGAAAATGCAGAAGCAAACTGGTTGAGTCCATGCCTCCGCTCAGGGATACGACAACTGATCTTGTAAGGGGTGAGTTCGCCATTGCCTGCCAATTCTAACGCCAAAGGTTGTCGTCTTGAAACGGATGAAGCGGAGCATCAAAACGAGGAGTGGGCAAAGCCTTCAGGCATGCCGCGGCGAACGCCAAATCGGCCTTCGTCGTGATCTTGATATTCAATGGCGAGCCGGTGACCATCGCTACAGGATACCCCATCGCTTCAACGAGTTGGCTTTCGTCTGTTGGCAAAAAGTCTTCCGAACGCCTGGCAAACGCATCCCGCAACAAATCGACTCGAAAGCACTGAGGCGTTTGCGCCATCCAAAGACCATCGCGAGGCACGGTTTCGTCAACCTGTTTTCCGTCCTGAGATCGTTTCAAGGTACTGGTAACAGGCGTCGCCAAGATCGCCGCTCCTGATCTTGCGCCAACCGCAAACAATTCTTCGATCCATTCATCAGCAATGCACGGGCGAGCCGCATCGTGAATGATAACGTGATCACATTCAGCAGAGACCAGTTCCAATCCGTTTTGGATGCTGTGGCACCGTTCTGCTCCGCCAAACGTAATGTCGATACCCATGACCGCGACATTGGCTGCAAACCGGGCGCGAAAATCCTCTTCGTCTTCGCGCGAAATTACCACAATCAGCTGTTTCACATCGGGTCGAGCCAGAAATTTCTCGGCCGAATACAGCCAAACGGGCTTCTGATTCAGATGTGCAAACGTCTTTTTGTAGTGCGGATCATTGAAACGGGTACTTGCGCCTGCCGCTGCCAAGATCACGGAAAATGTCGGCATTTTCGCTGTCGGTCCTTTCCACGTGTAAATAGGCTAATCGTAAACTGATTGTTCGTATACCTATTCGGCCAACAACTGCACCTCGACATCAACCATCTTTCCGTCGCGAATGATTGAAATCGTAACCGATTCGCCTGGCTGTTTGCTGTCAACAAGTGTATCGATTTCCTGCGAACTTTCGATTTTTTTACCATCGATCGCAACAATGATGTCTGCATTGTCGTAATCCTCGTACTGCCGCCGAACGATCAGATTGCCGTAACGTTCGGTCTTCTCTCGGACCTGCACGTCTCGCAAACCTGCTTTGGCCGCTGCACCGTCAGGATTAACGACGCCAACCCCCAGCCCTTGGCGTGTGGGGAAATAAAGATCAATGCCCAACGAAGCACGAATGACTTTGCCAAATTGAATCAATTGAGGAACGACTTGGCGGATCGTGTTTATTGGTACCGCGAACCCAACACCTGTGTTTTCACCAGTCAACGACGCGATGGCGGTGTTCATACCGATCAACTCACCGCTGCTGTTCATCAATGGTCCCCCTGAGTTACCTTGGTTAAGCGCGGCATCGAGTTGAATAATGTTAGTCATGAGGCGATTGGTCTTTTGCGAAGCCAACGTGCGATTCAGGCTGGAGACAATTCCCACGGTCAACGTTCGCTCCAACCCAAATGGGTTTCCGATGGCCAAGACCTTTTGCCCGACCCGCAACGCCGATGATTCACCAAACGTCACGGGAAAGAGTGATGCCTTGGGAGCCTCGATTTGCAACACCGCAACGTCATTGGAGGGATCGGTACCCACGACCACCGCCGGATAACGTTCACCGTCGAACATCGTCACCTCAATCACACGGCTGTCCTCAACGACGTGGTAGTTGGTCACGATATGTCCATCTTGGTCCAGTACCCACCCTGATCCCGAGCCCTCGGATTGTTGGGCCGTGCCAAACATGCGATTGATGCGCACACCTCGGGTATTGATGTTTACAACACTTCGGTTGGTGCGTTCGTAGACCGAGATGTTGACCAATTCTTCATCTGACAAGCGAGCGTCATTGGGCGCTGGATCTTGGTTTTGTCCTTGTTGAATTGGATTCAACGTTTGGTTTAAATGCCTGCCGTCAGTCGCGCCATTCGTGTAATAGGACGTCGCGTTTGCGATTGGTGGATTATGAAGGTTTTCCCATAGGATGATGGCCCCCAAACCCCCTACAAATGCCGAGACAAGGCAAATGGCAACTGATTGTTTCATGGGTTCCCTCGATAACAACTTGTAAATGATTTGTCTGGTTGCGATCAAACTGATTACCTACGATCTCCAGTCGTCAATTGTTTCCAAAACCCTAGGGAATTCAACACGTCTAAGGCGAAACCGACATTTCCTCGTATATCCCGCAGAACCGGAATCACTTCAACTGACTTCGTAAAACTTGCCGTAATCCGAAAGCCTTTGCCAATTCTCAATGTTTGCCAAGTCGATGAATCTTTTCGTCAATGCAATTGTCGCCGCCTCGTCCGAAAAACAATGGTCATCGCCGAATCAATGCAGGGCCAAAAGAATATTGGCCAGGCAATGAAATCAAATTCCAAAGGGTCCACTTCGCCATGGAACGATATAAATGTCAACAACGATTATCTTGATTTGGAGCATGATTGCCGCGCTCAATCCGGCCGTGCATGAAGTCGCGAACGCAGGCTACTCGAGGATGGTTCACCAACGACTCGAATATGTTGGTTTGAAACACCCGAAATTAGAACGTCGCGAAATCGCTTTCTTCCACGACAACCCGATTTTTCCGTTGTTTTTCAAACATCGAAATCGGCAACGTTTCCATTCAAGCAATTTCCTGCGAAAGCCGAAATCACCAGTCAATTGCTTGGGCAGATTTTGAAAAAGGCTGATTCTGGAATTCGCCTGACAAGAAATTCCGTTTTGGGGTCACTGGAAACCGCAGGGAAGGCTTTCGGGGAAAGTTCTCGCCTAGTCGACCGGACGCTAACGATGGCACAAACCCGACTCATCGTTGCGAAGTTAAATTCGCTGCGTATTGGCAACCGGAAAATTGTTTCTGACGACTATTGGGCGCATTACGCACAATTTGACCGCTGGAACATTGTTTTGCAGGATGCCCGTTCATTGAACGCGAAACCCCCAAGAAGCAATCTTCCCTTGGATCAATGGCTGGCCAAAGGAATCAACAAAATCGATTCCGCGATCGAAGCGTCACGAATCGCAATAATTACGGATTGGCAGCAGCGGCAATGCCAACTCTATCCGTTCCTGGCCTGGACGCTCGAACAAAACCAAGGGGTTTTTACCGCTTCGATGCACCTTGCCGAAGAAGGAAACATCGATCAGAAACGAAATATTGCCAGCCCGATTGATCCGCGATGTTGGTTTTTCAATTAACGTCGCTGTAGGCCATGCTGTGAAAGCTGAAAAATGGCCTGCTGCGGAATTACCGATTTAGCGTTGCCGTTCGAAAAAATAAAGGTAATGAAGTGCTGCCGGGGGGCCACATTTGCTTCCAATGATTCCGTACATCCTGAATCCGTCCTCACGGAACGAGAAAAGCCTGACCAAACGGTCAGGCTTTTTCTATTAATTAAAAGCGTATCCGAGTCCAAAAAATTTGCTGACGAACAAAAATGCTAGTAGAACGCGCTTTTTAACCACAACGGTCAAAATTATTCAGCAACCATGTCTTTCAAGCCTTTCAGGGCTCGAACGCTAACCTTTTTGCTCGCTGGCTTGGCGTCGACCCATTTCATTTCGTTCGTTCCAGGAACGCGAACTTCGCGACGTGGCAAAGCAGGCTTTTCTTTAACAACGATTTTGCAGAGTCCCGGAATCGTGAACATTCCCGAAGAATCCGCGCCCGTGATGTTTTTCTTGATTTCGTCGGTCAATGCATCAAAGAATGCAGTGACTTCCTTTTTCGACAGGTTTAGACGCTCGGCAATGTTGTTCAAGACTTCTGTCTTTGAAGGTGCTTTGGCCATATTCGTTTCCTCCAATAAATGGGTTTGAATTCAAATCGTTAGCAGCGAAAATTCGTGTAAAACGCGTGATTTAGACTGATTGAAACCAAAATTCCGTCCGAAGTAAGCCCCCAACAGGCCTAAAACAGCTAAAATCTCCCAAAAAACGCCAGTTTTTGTCGGTTTTACAGCGAAAACGCGTGAAATCAGGCGGTTTAGGGCAACCTGGAAGCTTAATGACTTGCCGATTTTTTCGGTATGAAATCGTAGGAATAGCCAGAGAAATCAAGCGTTTCGAGTTATGAATCGATCAAATGTTGATGTCCACTGGATGCAAATAGCCCTTTCCATTGCGAAACAAGGTGAAGGGCTAGTCGAACCTAATCCCATGGTGGGCTGTGTCATTGTCCAGGAGGGAACCGAAATTGGTCGTGGTTGGCACAGACGATTTGGCAGTTACCATGCGGAAATCGAGGCGATAAGAAACGCAAAGGAAACAGTATCCGGTTCAACCGCCTATGTGACGCTTGAGCCATGTTCGCATACTGGAAAGACAGGTCCTTGCACCGAAGCGCTAATTGATGCGGGAGTCGCCAGAGTTGTCATTTCTTGCCTTGACCCCTTCGAAAACCGCGCGGGAGCCGGGGCCGAAAGACTTCGTGCCGCCGGTGTCGATGTCGAAATCGGCGTTCTTGAGGCTGAAGGGCAAGCTTTAATTCACCCTTTTCAAATGTTGTGCGTTGAGTCCAGGCCTTGGGTTATCGCGAAATGGGCGATGTCTCTTGACGGAAAGATCGCAACTCAATTAGGAGAAAGTCAGTGGATTTCGAGTATTGAATCTCGTGAACTCGTGCATAAATGGCGGGGTAATGTCGACGCAATCTTGGTTGGTGCTGGTACCGTATCCGCAGATGATCCATTGTTGACCGCGCGCCCGGCTGGAAATCGAGTCGCGACACGGATCGTGTTGAGTTCGGCCGGAGATCTGGAAAAAAACTCTCAGCTTGTAAGAACCGCCAGAGAAATTCCGCTTTTGGTTGTATCGGGCCCCCAAATTCCTGTCTCAAATCGAAAGCATTTGGAAACGTGTGGCGCGGAAGTTTACGTTTGCAAATCATCCGATTCCAGCTTGCAATTGGAGGAACTTTTGCAGGAACTGGGACGGCGAAAAATGACAAATCTGCTGATTGAAGGTGGTGGAACAGTTCTCGGCTCGTTTCTGGAAGCTGATTTGATTGACGAAGTACGTGCGTTTGTTTGCCCCAAATTAATCGGCGGCAAGGACGCAGCTAGTCCCATTGATGGTTCAGGGATCGGGCAACTGCAATTGTGCCCAAACCTGCAAATGGATTCGACAGAACAAATTGGTGTTGATCTGCTGGTTCGAGCCGTGCGAAATCGAAATCAAAAGTACCAATGACATGTTGGGCAATCGTTTCTGTTTTTTAGTGATTTCGTTTCTGTGGGTGCGGATTACTCGAATGGCCTTTGGATCAATTAATTTTTGAAACGGCAAACTCAAGCGAGATAGACGATTTATGACTTCAGTATTGGCGGAAGTGATCGCAATCGGTGATGAAATGATTGGTGGCTCACGCTTGGACACCAATACTCAGTGGATTGCACAGCAATTGACTGAATTGGGTGCGAAGGTCCAATTTCATGCGACTATTGGCGACGAACTGACCTTGCAAGTGGAAACACTCAAAAATTCCGCCGGCCGAGCGAACGTCATCGTCATGACCGGAGGGTTGGGCCCGACCGCCGATGACTTGACTCGGACAGTAATCTCAACAGTGGCTGGCAAACAACTCGTTTTCCATGAAGAAAGCCTTCAGCATATACAAACACTATTTGCAAAATATGGGCGGCAAATGCCCGAGTCGAACCGAATTCAGGCGATGTTTCCGGACGGCGCAAATGTGATTCCGAACGCCAACGGAACGGCTCCGGGTATCGATATGACATTGGAAAGCGATGGCAAGAAGTGTCGCGTATTCTGCTTGCCAGGCGTTCCAGCGGAAATGAAAGAAATGTGGGCCGAGTACGTTGCGGGTGAAGTCTCACAACTTATTGGCGGTACCTCAATCGTAAGAAGCCGGATCTTGAACTGCTTTGGAACCGGTGAAAGCCATACCGAAGAACTTCTTGGCGACTTAATTGCGCGCGACCGGAATCCGCTCGTTGGAATTACTGCCAGCAAGGCGACGATTTCACTTAGAATTCTCGGACGAGGAGACAATGTCGAGCAAGTTGAACGGGAGGTCGCAGCGGTCGAAGCGTTCGCGCGTGTACGTTTGGGACGCCTGGTTTACGGAGTCGATGACGAAACGTTGGCTGGCAGGGTGAACGAATATCTGCGCAATCGCAAGGAGCGAGTCGCCATTCTGGATATGGGACTCTACGGCGATGTTCTTTCGGCCTTGCTGCATGACGTTTCAAATTCAACCACGCAAAACGCCATCTCGCCAGTCGCAGGCGGCGCGTTCGTCACCATGGAAACGCTTCCAGCATTGCATCTCACCGACGTAGCCGTGCCTTGGGAGTCCCTGGAATTGAATTCGGGCGAAGCTGACTCACCCTTCGAAGCCTTGCTCAATGCCGTTCGTGAACGATGGCAAACGGATTGGACCGTTTTGATCGGCCCACTACGAGTTGAGGAAGACTTCGAACGCTTTCCCGTTGGAATTTCCCACCGTGGCAGTGCTCGATTGTTTTGGATCAAGCATTACGGACATCATTCATTTCGGCATTTGCGAAGTGTCAAGCAAGTTCTCAATGAACTGCGTCTGGATATCGAAAATCAAACGCCACAATTGTGATACCAGAATTCAATCATACAGCCGTCACAACCCTGCAAGTCGCAGATTCTTTCATATTGGCAGTGTGCTTTTTTCGATCTCAAGTATGGAGGCAATGAAAACGCCGTCGACTTTCGCAGTCGCTGAGCGAATTGGCGTCAGAAGGGATTGACGTCCAGACCTCCATGATCGATTGACGTGCTGCGAGCGCGTTCGGACAGTACCATTACCGTTGAATACTGCGAGTGAGTGATGAGCCGTTCAGCAATGATGACGTTGGGGTTTTTGCTTTTGTTTGTCGGCTTGAAGTTGAATTTTGTTGAGTCGTATCAGCTGACTCCTCGCGCGACCCGATTCTGGATTGAACGAATCGAAGACCCAGATGTGGTAATGCAAAATGGGTTGTACCAGTATGTACAGGGAAACCAGTACAGCTCTCCCTACTACCAAACATCGTTTGGCAACAACATCGCCGGTGCCTTGGGTAATCAACCGCAAAAGGTTCTGACTCCACCGAATTGGGTTTGCTGGCCGGTCTTTTTCATGGGGGCGTTCATGTTGCTGAACGGGCTCAGCATGAACAAGGACTAGTTGTTGAGTACTGGTCAAACAAGTGAATCGGCGATTTTGCGCCCCGTGACACTCAACGGATAGTCGTGCAACTCGGCAATGGGAACCCATATCCCTGAATTCCCCTTAAGTCGGCCTCGATGGTACTGTCCGGCCATGACGGAGAGCTCGATACGGAATTTCGTCACTGCGTGTTTCATTTTTAGCTCGGTCCACGAAAGGGCCGAGCTGACGCCAAAGTCCGATCGGATTCGTTGTTCCATTTCAGAAATTTCGTTTGCTGACTCATGAGCATATCGCGGGAAATCCCAAAGTCCCGCCCAGCGTTCGCCCTTCTTGCATTCGCGAAGCAGAATGCTGGTCTGTTTGCGTACCACGATGGCTATCTCACGAACGGCCTCATAATTGACCTTGGCCGTTTTGATTGGAAGTAAAGCCTGAGTTTCGGCTTGAAAGGCGCCACAATGTTGTCTCAAGGGGCAGCCGTTACAATCTGGATTGGCCACGCGGCAAACGCGATTGCCGACCTCCATCAACGCTTGGTTGACGTCGCCCGGTTTTCTTGCTCCTTTGACAATTGACTCGGCGAGTTCCCAAAAACGCTCTTGTGACTTGCGGCTCTGAATGTCGTCGTGCCAGTCAAGCAAACGTGAATACAACCGTATCGTATTTCCCTCAACAATGGGACGCTGCTGTTGAAAAGCGATTGAAGCGATGGCACCTGCCGTGTATCGGCCAATGCCGGGCAGCTTTAATATGTCAGCAAACTCTTGCGGGAAGTCGCCTTCGTGGTCTCGAAAAATTTGTTTCGCGGCAGCATGTAACTGTCTGGCACGTCGATAGTACCCGAGTCCCTCCCAAGCTCGCATCACGGTTGCTTCGTCAGCGTTTGCGAGGGATTGGACGTTCGGGAACTGCTTCAAAAAACGGTTGAAATATTCAATGACCGTTGCGACCTGTGTCTGTTGCAGCATGATTTCGCTGACCCAAACGCGATAGGGCGTCGGATGAGATCGCCAGGGCAAGGTTCGTTGGTGCAACGAATACCAACGCAAAAGCCTGCGCCGCAACAACGAGATCTCTTCGCTCAAACGGTTGTTCATTCCGGGAACGCCCACATAATCGATACAAACCCATCAGCGTTTTTTGCTGCGTTCGAACAGCCTCTTTCGTCAATTGAATTCGAGAACGCTCGATTCATAATGAATTTCTAAGTCCGAAATTCGGGAACCTGGCCGGTGAGAACCCCCGGCGTCGTCGCTTTACGCAAAAAAATTGATGATACGCAAGAACCCGGGAATCGGGAATCAAAAATCACTGCATCGTCCACCACCCGTTTTCACTAACGAAATCCGGGAAGCGTGGCAATCCATTCGACGCGATCAAACCGTTTACCGCAACCCATACTTCGCACCGGAATTTTTCGAAGCATTGATTGCCAGCGGCATGACCGCAGAGTTGGCAGTGCAACGAGAACATGGTGAGATCGTTGGCCTGCTACCGTTCCAGCGACATAGTCGCACCAGTGTTGCCATTCCGGCTGGAGGTGGACTCAACGACTGCCACGGACCAATCATGGTTGGCGGCAAACGATTTGATTGGAATCGGGCCTTTCGGGAAAATCAATTTCAAAGTTACCAATTCCATGCCTGCCCAAAATCGTTGCCAGAGTTTGAAAATCGAACAGAGGTGATACCATCCTTTCTCGCTGATTTGAACAATCACGATGCGGCGAGTTATGAGGAATTTCTTTCAAGACAACACCGCACGATTGCGCGACAAGGGCAAAAGGACCGGCGGCTGGAACGCGAACTTGGTCCCTTGCGATTGGAATTCGATTGCCGGGACCAGTTGTTGCTGCAGAAGTTGATGGATTGGAAAAGTGCCCAGTATCGACGAACCTACATCACCGATATTTTTTCCAGTCCCTGGGTCCGCAAGTTGCTGTTTCAATTGCATGCCCGACGAACAAATCATTTTCGTGGGCTGCTCAGCGTGCTGTTCGCGGGGCAAGTGCCAGTTGGGATCCATTTTGGAATCTTGACCGAGGGATCGTTGCACTATTGGTATCCGACCTATGATCCAAAATTCAAACACGGCTCTCCCGGCACACGCTTATTCCTGGAGATCGCCAATCAATCACCGGCCCATGGAATCTCGACGATTGATTTTGGTTACGGTGATCTACCATACAAACATACATTAACGAACCAACGCTCCCAATTTGCCTCGGGAATCATCACGAACTCAACCACCCATCGATTGCGATACCATAGCCGCAGACTTGGAAAAAATCTGGCGAAACGAATGTGGTTCAAGGAACACTTAAAACCGCTGGTAAGGCAGGTGTTTCCCTCGTCGGATCGCCAGTTGTTCACAAGTGGCGACTAGGCTACGGCTTGCTAGTTCCGCCTCGCACAATGAAGTTGAAATGGAACCTAGACGGCTCATACCGGCTACACAACAATGCATTTGTGGTTCCTGTACTACCTGCTGATATTCACTTTGTTAGCAGCCGTTTTCAGTCAATGCAACCGTTTGAAATTTGACTGGTTGTTTGTGCGTCCTGGGTTGCTTCTGCTGTTGCCACTGGCGTTGGTTCCAGGTGTAATCGGTGGCGGACTGCCAATGGCCGCGCCTGAATCGTTCATTCCCACATGGTGGCCGATTGTTTTTTATGGGCTGTTTTACTGGTTTGGTTGGCAGTTGCTTGGCCGCGAGTTGATGCTGGATCGCCTTCAGCCTTGGTGTTGGCCATTGACCGTCATCGGTATTCTGTTGTTCATTCCGCATTACCTGTTGCTACCCACGCTGGACGTCGAGTTGATTCAGGCGTCCCCCAAATCGCAACCCTTGGCGCAGCATTTACTGGAATCGATTTTGGCTGCTTACCTATCGGCATTGTTGACGCTGTTAGCGCTACTCATTGGTTAGCGTTTGTTGCGAAATTCAAATTCGTGGCTCAAATTCTGTGCTGACTCATCGTATTGCGTTTACCTGACTCACCTCCCGATCATTTTGTTTTTGCAAACGTTGCTGATTCCAATCGGAATACCAGTTTGGGGCAAGTCGTCGACGGTGATTCTCGCGACATGGTTTTTGCCTGGCGACATACGTCGTGTTCGTACGATACACACCCGTTGGCTGGCTACTTCATGGAAAGCGATCGTTTCCGTAATCTATAAATCGATCGAGGCAACAACAAGAAATCGCCTAGCTCAGCGAGCGGTATTTGCCGATCGATCACCGTGTCGCCATCGCGGATGTCGGCTCCGATCATGATGTTGCCCACAACATTCACTTGGGGGCTGAATACCTCGACGTTGGTGGAAAGCCGCGTTCATCGATAATTTCTGGACCAAGCGCAGGGTTTCGTTGCTATGATTGTATCAGTACTTCGAATGCACTTGATTTAAGGGTGTTTGCATTGCCATGTGATTCGGTTTGGCCCACTTCAAGTCATCGAAAATCAAGCTAACTATGATAGGATTTGTGTGGGAAAAAGTTGCGGTTGAGCTCATTCCAGCGACTCGACTTTGTTCGAAAGGCGTCGTCATTTGCAATTGCACATTCAAGGGTTTTTCATGTGTACCGATTTTTTCTCGTCTTTCTGACTGCAAACTTGATCATGGGAATTGCCGGTTGTTCTGAAAATCAGGAAGCAAGGCAATTCGGTTCTTATAGCCAAGCGGAAGTTGAATCTTTTGTAATTGAAGATGCCAATCGCGGCTGTAGGGCTTCAAATGAAGGATCTAAAACTTGAATCAACATCGGAATCCGGACGGTTCGTTGGAACCTGTTCAAATATTGATGGATTGCCTTTTCAAATTGAAGTGATTCAGGAGCCCAATCGCATCACTTGGAAGGCCGTCCATAAAGACATGACCTTTAGTGGCTCAAGATCCAATTGAATGGTGGGGCCTTTGTACCTGAGTAGGGCAGTACCTCTCAAACACAAAAAGATTCACCGGCACCACAAGATCAATCGATTTCAGTTTTCGGATAGATGCTTAGTCGATGCGATAACTGTAGATTAAAATTGACGTAGCATACTTTCCCCAGTTAAAAACTGAGAGACGACTGGCAATTCACCTCGTCATTAACTGTAATTGAACCGGAAACGGTATGGAATCAGGACTGGTTGATGTACATTTCATTTTGCTAACATCGAGTTTTTGACCAATGCAACCTTCGAAGAGAATATGAGTTTCACCCACGATAGACAACGTGCACGATTTGCCACCACACGATGGAGCAGGATTCTTTCGTGTCGCGAGTCGACTGAAGAAACGACCAGAGACGGTTTGCAAACGCTAGTCAGCGACTATTGGTACCCCAGTTACGCGTGGTTGCGACGACGCGGATTGAATGCTGAGGATGCAGCGGATGTGACGCAGGATTTTTTCGTTAAGGTATTAACGGGAAATTTTTTGAAGGTCGCAGATCCAGATCGCGGTCGTTTTCGCAGTTACTTGCTCGCTTCATTGCGAAACCACCTTGCGAATCACGTTCGCAGTGAAAATGCTCAAATCCGTGGAGGCAATACGCAGATCCTGTCGATTGATTTCGCAAACGCAGAAGAACGATATTCGGCCGAACCCATCGATGTCGAAACGCCACAACAATTATATGACCGACGTTGGGCACTAACGATGATGGAATTGGCACTGTCGCGCGTACGCGAGCTGTATGTTCGGAAGAACAAATCGGCGATGTTCGATCAACTCAAACACTTCTTATCCGCCGGCGCCGATCTTTCGTTAAAAGATGTAGCTGCCGAGTTGCGGATTAATGAAACGGCGGCTCGCGTTGCACTTCATCGATTGCGAAAACGTTGTCGCGATTCCCTACGAGCTGAGGTGGCTCGAACGCTTGAATCAAACGCTGACCTGGATAGCGAAGTGAATATCTTGCTTGGCTGGCTTTCGTAGCCCCATCTGTGGTTTTTGAAATCGCGCCACCGAAGTCGGTTGCGTTTTAAGTTTGCGGTAGTACAGACTGCCAGTCTGTTTTTGGCATTTGCCTGCCGCTGTAGCCCGGTTTTTACTGCCCAAAAAATATTTCAAAATTTTGGTAACATGCAGTCGAAAGGTGGTTATTCAAGGGTGTAGCCCAAATTTCAACCGATTGAAAAGCGAAATGAACCAGAAAACACCCAGCAAAACCACGTGTCAGTCCTGCGGCCGCCTGGATTCCGATCGATGCCCCTCAAGGAATTTGTCCGCATTGCATTTTCGGAATGGTGGGTAATATGGAAAACCCCACGGCTGAACATCGTTCCATGGCGCCAGGCCTTCCCCGGATGGAGGATGTCGTACGAGCGTTTCCGCAATTGGAGATCCTGGAGCCGATTGGGCACGGGGGAATGGGGGCCGTTTACCGGGTTCGTCAGGTTGCCCTTGATCGTTTTGCCGCCCTCAAACTGCTGAACATGCGGCTGGCGGACGATCCAGGATTTCAAGAACGTTTCGCCCGAGAGGCGCGGTTGATGGCCCGGCTCGTTCATCCCAACATTGCGACGATTTTTGAATTTGGTCAATCAGGCGACTTCTGTTACCTGCTGATGCAATTCATCGATGGCGTGAATTTGCGTGCAGCGATCAAGAATCAGAAGCTGGAGCCGGGGGAGGCGCTGAAGGTCATCCCACAGATTTGCGATGCGTTGCAATATGCTCATGATCAAGGTGTGATTCATCGCGACATCAAACCCGAAAATATTCTGCTCGATAAATACGGCAATGTAAAGCTCGTTGATTTTGGATTGGCAAAACTTTGTCACAGTGGTGAAAGTCAACCGTCGTTGACGGGAACCCAGCAGGTGATGGGTACGGTGAACTACATGGCACCGGAACAATGGGAGGGGAAAGGACCGGTTGATCACCGCGCCGACATCTATTCGCTGGGCGTTGTGTTTTACGAAATGTTGACCGGTGAACTTCCACTTGGGCGTTTCCCGGAACCGAGTCGCAAATCGAAAGCAGACGCGCGACTAGATCCGATCGTCATGCGGACGTTGGAAAAGGATCCGGGGGCTCGATACCAATCGGCAACCGATGTGAAATCGGCGATCAATGAATCGTTAGTTGGCAAATTACCTCCTCAGACCTCAGAAACATCATGGACAAGCGACGATCGCGAATTGGTGATGATGTTTCAGGTCGGTGACAACATTGAAGCCTGGAAAACGGACGGCATGGCACGAATCAGTACGAGTGGCGTCCACTTGGAGTATCACAAATTAAATAAATGGTTTGGCAACAATGACGGCGTTGGTAACACGTACGTTCCACTCAATGAAATCAATTCAGTTCGCAAGGTTGATGGGCCCGTGACGAAAGGCTTGGAAATTCGAACGCGAAATTTGAGTTGCCTCGGCGACTTTCCCGGCAAAAAAGGTATCGGAATCTTCTTGAAGACAAAGTCTGACGAGTTGGACCGAAGGAATCAGGTGTACGAATTCTTGTTCAATGCCATCGGTCAGCAAGAGCCATCCGCGGCCGAGCTGGAAACAAAACGCTTGAAAATTCTCGATCGCATTCGAATTCCAATAGTGAATTTGCTTATCGTTTCAGTCATTGACGCCTTGGCAGCCGTCGTGTGCTTTGTCATCGCGTTCAACGCTTGGGAAATCTACTTTAATGGTGTCTCGACGATTAACATTGGCAGTGTTCCCAAAATGGCAGCTCATGAGTTGGCAATCAATTCTAGCCTGCTCGGTTTAGGCGGCGTACTGGCCTCTGGGTTTGAACTCGCCGCCTGGCTGATGGCCCGAACGCGCCGAAATTATTGGTTCGTGTTTGCTGTCCACATCATCATGCTGGTTCCGATTCATCCAGCTTGGCCACTTTCATTGCCTCTCAGTATTTGGGGGATGATTGTCCATTGCACGGAAGATACGTACAGCTTGTATGCGGAGCAGACGGATGCAGATTTGTTGGCCGCCAAGAAAACGCAGTGACGTTCCACGGCGGTTTTGCATCGTGGATTCGTAGAGCAGAGAGCCTGACAAGAGGATTTGCGGCGACGCCCTATGCGTTGGCAGTCATTTTGCTCACTTTTCCGAGGCAGCGGTATCTTCAATGGAAATGTGTGGGCGAAGTCGCTTGATCGTGGCCGGCCCAATTCCATAAACGTCGTCCAATTGCTCGATGGACTTAAAGGGCCGCTGATCAATAATCGCAAGCGCCATCTCTGCATCGACTCGAGGCAGCAGCATCAAGTCTTCAACACTGGCCGTATTGATATTGATCGGAGATTTGCTGAGCATCGCATCGTGTTCAGCGATTTGATCGAACGCTTCGATTTGGTTGCGTGTGTTGGAATAAGACTGGGAGAACCGGGAATTCAGGCCACGCGTAAGAAGCAAAACGCCTGCGACAACAACCAGCCCAATAATTCCATAGGTGAAATTGCTGAGGCCATTTTCATTGTCACTTCCTCGCATATAGTCGCGATCGTAAAGTCCCATGTTGAGATCTCGGCTGGGTTTGAACGGGAGGGGCTGAGAGTACTTGCAAGGTCTGATTTTGCCATAGTCGCAGGGGCCTTTCAACCTTTGCGAGCCAAATTTGCGAGTTGTCGCGTGCAATCACTCCTTCGAAATCATACGCGTGAAGCGTTTGCCCACCGTTTGCAAAACAAAAATGACCACTGCGATTCCCAAGGCTACAGCTAGCATTTTTGGTCGGGCAGCAGCGACCAATAGCAAGGCGATTAATATTGCCGCGACGAGAAACGATGCTCTGCCAGCTTGCCCAGCCAATTGGGGAAACGCCAACCAGACGACAAACAAGACGATTCCGGCGCGCAATACAACCGATGCCGCATTGGTGGCCGCTTCATACTGCAAACCAAAAAGACTTCCCCCCACCAGCAATAGGGAAACTGCGAGTAGTCCCCAACGCCGAAAGTCATGCGTCGACATCTCACGCACCCAGGACTTCACCGCGAAGGCGAGCCAACAACTTCGCGGCCATACCGATCTCGGCTTTTTGGCGTTCGGGCTCTTGCGGAATTTCTCGTTCAATCGTCAACGGTCCCATGTAACCTATCTCCTCCAGCGTCTCAAGGTAACGGCGAATGTTGACGTCACCCTTGCCCAGGGGTTTTTCCTCGCCCCATTCGTTACCGGGATTCGCAGCCCAAGTGGCGTCCTTGCAATGCACGCTGCGAACGCGACTCCCCAGTTTCTTCAACGCTTCGATCGGTTCACCCGTGCCGTACAGGATCATGTTGGCGGGATCAAAATTGACAAACAGATTTTCTCGCGCGGTATCTGAAATGAATTGAATCAAGCCGTCGGCGGTTTCCTGACCAGTCTCCAAATGAAGATTCTGTCCATTGGCAGACGCGTGATCACACAGTTCTTGAGTTGTCGCAACGATATCAGCGTAGTCTTGTGACGACGTGTCGTGCGGAACAAACCCGAGATGCAACGCGATCACATCGCAGTGAAGCAATTTCGCAAAGTCAGAGATTTGTTTCATTTCCGCAAGGCGGCTGGAACGGGTTGTCACAGGCACAAGTCCAACCGTTTGCTCGACCGTCGGAATGTCCGCATAGCTTTCGCCATCGAAACCACCAAACACGGCAGTCAACTCCAACGAGTATTCCTGCAAAGACTCCAGAAACCGTTTGGCTGTCTCAGGTGTTCGATTGTGGTCATGCGGGGCGTGAACCTGAATCGTTGGAATCCCCAACTCTTGAGCGACATGCAAATGCACACCCAATCCCGCGTCGACACTTGCAAAGACACCGATATCCCACTTCTTCACGCAATCACTCCTTGAGCCAATCAGACATTCGAGCCTTCATGGTGACCGGATCGAGCAAGGGCGTCAAGTCGCCTCGGCCATTCCTTGAGGCTTAAATGAGAAGGGAGCGTAGCCTCGGCTATTTTTCAACAGGAACCTTGAAGCAACGCCCTAACGTATCGGAACAGAACGTCTTGAACTGCTGACCGGCATTCGATTCTGTGTAGTATTTTTTTGCACACTCGGAGCAACAATTTTCAACCGGAACGACAATGGTCTGGGGAACCATTCGACAGACCTGACGCGGCGTGGCAACTTTCTCGGTGTACGGTACGTTCACCGTGAATGTTTGTGTTTGAAGCTCGGGGACCGTTTGATACACCGTGCGGAATACTGTTCGCGAACGCACTTGGGGAATGTTCACGGTATAGTTTTGAGTTTTGATTTCGGGGACTTGTTCTTCCTTGTACTCGATCACGGTTTGTGTTTTGGTTTCAGGAACCATGATCGTGTATTTCTGTTCTTTGACCTCAGGCACCTGGCGAGTGCGTGTCACCATGCGGGTTCGCTTTCGTTGGTGTGGAACGTTGATGGTGTAACTGATTGTCTTGATCTCAGGAACTTGTTTCGTAACCTGACGCGTGATCTTTCGCGTTCGTTTTTGAGGAACAGTCACGGTGTATTTGACCATCGAAACTTCAGGTATGGTGCGCGTGACCTTTCGTTCAACTTCGCGATAGGCAATTCTGGGTTCCGTAACCTTGTAGAAAACGGTTTCGTACTTTGGTACGGAAACGGTAAACTCAACCGGTATCGAATCATTTCCTTGCTGGGTCCATTGACGCTCGAGATATTCAGCCTGTCGATTGTATTCGGTCAGCTTCGACTCGTATTCGGTTGTCTTGTAGGAAAAGGTTTGCTCGACGGTCTCGATTTCTGGCACGTTAAACGGCACGTCTCGAGACTCGTACGTTGTTCGCGGAGCCTGACGTTGTTTTTCAACGGATTCGTATCGCTCGAAGGGAACCTCGCGAGTCCTGGTTTCGGCGAAAGCTTGTCTTCTGAATACGACGAGTTTTGGTTTCCGACTCGGGGGACATATTCGATTTCCGTGGTGGAACGTTGTTCCTTGCGATACCGCACCAGCTGAAACGTCTGTGAGCGGCTTGTTCCGGACGCTGTTTGGTCACCGTATAGCTGTATGGAATCTGTTCCACTTCCTGTCGGTAAACCGTATAAGGAATTTGCACGGTTACCGGATTGGGGCACCAAACCTTTTCGCAAATCGTGCGAGTAGTCGGGCAGCATTTGCAATTCCCGCACTCATCCTCAAAACATTCGCAGTCACAAACTGTTCGTGTCACGTCCTGCCAATGCCCCTGATCCTGACAAACCGTCTGGACTCGTTGTTCAGGAATCTTGTGGCAGACCGTTTTCGTCGCTTGGAAAGTCTCCTGATAGGGAACCATGACGGTGTAATTACGCACAATGTCTTCGGTGTACGGAACCCAGTCGTCGTAGTAACGAGTGACTTCTCGCGTGTCCATTACCGTTTCCTGATAAGGGACTTCAACGGTTTCCGGTACAGGGATCATCGCGGTATAAGACTCGGTGCGAGAATCAGAAACGGGTTCGGAAGCCGAATAGGTTTCATTGACCAAACGGACCTTGGGCTCGTTGACGGAAAACGATTCTTGGCCATCGGTAATGCGAGTCGCCTGCAAAGTCTCGACCTTTGTCACCTCTTTGGGTTGAGTGCTATAGGCCAACCGCTTCTCTGAGTAGGGAACGAGTGTTTCCTCCATTCTGAAGCGAGGAACGAGAACGTTTCTTGTTTCGGTTCGTTGTTCATAGACAACGACTTCTTTTTTTCTTTCAACTTCAACGAATTCAGTGTACGGAATGGAAACCATCTCAACGTCTTCGACATCACGGTAGGTCACCACTGGTCGAACTCGAGTCTCGGGAACATTCACGGTGTAGTGTTCGACATCGGGAATTTGTTCGGTAATTTCCCGCATCACGGTGTATTCCTTGATCCGCGTTTCAGGAACCATGACAGTGTAATTTTCTTCTACAGGAACTTCGTAGCTCTCTGTGCGAAACGTCGTGTATTGGCGAATCTGCTCCTTGGGCACCATCACCTGATAGGTTTTTTGCACAGGTGTCGGTATTTTTTGTGTGTGGTAAACCACGTACTCGCGAGTTCGGGTTTCGGGAACCATCTCGGTGTAATTTTCGATTTCCGGAATCTGCTCTGGAACAACTCGATTCACCCAAACCTGGCGCTGACGCTGCTCTGGTCGAAAACAATTTCGATAGCTAATGTCATAGACTGTCTCCCACTTGGGCACGTAAATCGTTCGGGTCTCGCAGACCGGAGTACATCCGCTACATGGCGTTCGTCCATCATGAGAATGGGGGAAAGCCTGCGTCGGACTGGAGATACCGGCACCGGGAACGCTCGGTGGAATGAACGGAACTGAGGGCGATGGCAAGTTTCCTGGCGTTTCTGAATTCAGATAGTCGGTGTTGTCCGGTGTCTGCCCCGCTTGGAGAGGACCAGGCAAAGGGGCGTTTTCTTGCAACGTCGGACGCATTACGGTTGTTCGTCCAATCGGTGGACTGAAGACGTCGTCAACCGACTGAGCCAATACTTCCGCCGAAGGCACGAAGCGAATGCCGAGCAACGCCCCAGATAGGGCTAAAATCCAGATAACTCGACGGACCATGAACGCTGATTTACCGAAGTTGATGTGTTTTTGCGAAACCCCCAGGACTCCCCATTTTAGCAGCGGACTCATCAGTTTCAACGAACGTTGATCTGATCATCGGGGCAAAAATCAACAAATTGGCCCGACAAACGTCCTTAGTCGGCGATTCCTGGTAGCGAATGGATGGCTTTTGCAAGGACTTCATTCGCAGCATCGAGCGCGATCGAAATGATCCGGGTGTTGTCCCCCGTCACAACAATCGAAATCGCGAGATCGGGATCAGGCAATGCTTCGCGGATTTTTTCAGGCCATTCCACCAAAACCAACGAGCCGTTTTCCAGTGCATCGTCGATACCCAGGTCGTCGTATTCGTCAAGGCTTTCGATGCGATACGCATCAACATGCAACAGTGGTTGTCGGCCAGAATACGGAATGCTCAACGTAAACGTCGGGCTGACAATTTCGTCAGTTATCCCAAGTCCGTTTGCAAAGCCTTTCGCAAAGTGGGTCTTTCCAGCACCCAACGTTCCAGAAAGCAAGATCAGTTGCGGACCGAGCAGCGCCTGCGCAAGGCGATGGGCAAATTGAAAAGTCTCTTCGGGAGAACTGCAACCCAATTCAAGTTGTAGTGGTGATTTGTCTGTGCACATCGCTACGATCTGCCGAGTTGAAAAACTTGTATGCGCGGTGTCAATGCTCGTAACCCTTCGGTATTAATGCGTCAACGACTCCGTTGGCTCGACGTATCGACATATTCGCATCTTCTGTAACCCGACCAACCTCATAAATCGGACCAGCTGCACTACTTTCCTGAATGGAATCCCAGGTTCGTTGATTCACTGATATCAACAACTCAAAATCTTCACCATCGGACAATGCGTGTTCGATAGGCAATTTCCCAGATACTTCCGCCAACCTCTTGGCGTCATCCGAAATCGGAATTTTCGATTCCTCTATCAAGCAACCTTTGTTGCTGGCCTCGAGCATTGCGGCAAGGTCGATCGAAAGAGAGTCGCTGATGTCGGTCGCCGCATTGACCGACCAACCATGTTCATGAAAAAGCCGAACGACGTCAAATCGTGGCGCAAAGTTGAAATGTTTCCCTCGAATACTGCCGCCCAGAGGGCCGGTTACCAGCAAGATATCATCCGTTTGGGCGTTAGAGATTTTCCAAGGCACATCCAACAGGTGCCCGATAACTGTCGTACCAATATTAGCGAGACCACTCCAACGATTTGTGTCCCCTCCGACAATTCGAACGTTGCATTCGACCGCGATCGATTGGATTCCATTCATGATCCTCCGCGCGATGACCATGTCGTGTGATTCGCTCAACGTGAGCTGGACAACGGCCAAAGCAGGCAACGCTCCCATGGCAGCGATATCGCTCAAACTGACCGCCAACGCTTTACGTCCAACGAGTTCCCAATCGGCGAAGTCATTTGGGAAATGGACACCCTCGCAAATCGAATCGGTGGAAATCACGAGTGACGATGACGACCAATTGCACACCGCCGCATCGTCACCAATTTCAATGTCGTTACCGTCCGCCTGAAACGTTTCGCATAGCCATTCGTGAAATTGAAATTCAAATGGCTGAGGCATGACGAAACCGTTTTAACCTGTTGGGATCAACGTCCTGAGGCGAAATGACTAATGTTGTTATACAGTTTGTTCCCGTGTTTGGACTCACTTGCTTGCGCTGCGGACTTGTATTTGATCGCAATTGACCGCCCAACCTCGAAACGCCCCTCAACGAATTGCCGGCGGCTAGGGCCTCGCTGCTCAGGAGAAATACGAACCGGCGGCTAGCGCCGTGCCGCTCACAGCAAAGTGATGTGCCAAACAGCCTTGTCTGGGTGTAATCCTTAACCGGTGCTAACGCCACCATGGGTGATCGTTGTATTTTCAAATGCAGCGAAATCAACAGGTTGTTAAGCCAACATTGTTTCCAACGCTGGCGTTTCGCGAACGAATTTCTGCATGAAGTCCGCGGCGCAGATTTTGTCGATGTCGTTTCCATCACAGAACAGGCTGACAAGTGCTTTCGCTGCTTCTTCATCAAAGAACCGGTCAACGCTGTTGATAAATTTCTGTTTCATCAGCGGAACGCCTTCCTCACGTCGACGGCGGTGCCCAACCGGGAAATAAATCTCAATTGGCTCGGTTGTCGAACCATCATTGAACGTGACCTGAATGCAGTTGGGAATCGCCCGTTGATCTGCATCATAATAGGCACGTGTGTAGTCTTCATTTTCTCGAACAACCATTTTGCTTCGCAACGCGTCAATTCGCGGATCTACAGCAATTCGATCTTCGTAGTGATCGGCCGTCAATTCACCGAAAATCATTCCGATCGCCGCCATGTACTGAATACAGTGGTCACGGTCCGCGTAGTTATTTAGCGGTCCCTTCTTGTCGATGATTCGAACGCCGGGTTCCTGAGTCTGAATTTCTACTTTCTTAATTTCATCCAAACGATCTTTCACCGATGGATGCAATGCGATTGCACATTCAACGGCTGTCTGTGCGTGGAACTCGGCGGGGAACGAAATCTTGAATAAGACGTTTTCCATCACATAGGCATCAAGCGGACGTGAAAGCACAACATCGTTTCCATTGAACAGCACGTCCTGGAATCCCCATTTGGGAGCTGACAATGCAGTTTGATAACCCATCTCACCACTTTTCGCGATCAGTGCTAATCGCACCGCACGACTGGTCGCGTCACCGGCGGCCCAACTTTTTCGCGAGCCGGTGTTTGGTGCATGGCGATACGTTCTCAGCGCTCCACCATCAATCCAGGCGTTTGAAATTGCGTTTTGTGTTTGTTCCAAAGTGCAACCAAGCATCTGGCTGGCAACTGCCGTACTTGCTACACGAACCAGAAGGACGTGGTCGAGCCCCACACGATTGAACGAATTTTCCAGGGCCAAGACTCCTTGAATTTCATGGGCCTTGATCATGGCTGTCAAAATATCGTGGACAGAAACATCCTGTTTTTGCACGCGGGCTTGGTAATCGGCCACAGCCAGGATCGCACCAAGGTTATCGCTGGGGTGTCCCCATTCGGCCGCCAACCAAGTGTCGTTGTAATCGAGCCAACGCACCATTGTGCCGATATCAAACGCAGCCTTGACCGGATCAAGTTCACTCGTCGTTCCGGGAACACGACAGCCGCCATTCATTTGTGCGCCGGGCACAACAGGCCCCAGCATGTTTCGGCATTTCGGGTAGTTGAGTGCGAGAAGCCCGCAACCCAAACTGTCCATTAAACACCAACGCGCCGTTTGGTAAGCCAAATCGCTTTTGATTTCGTGGCTGTGAACGTAGTTGGCGATATCAACGATTACAGAGTCCATTTGAATTTACCTTTTCTCGATTTTGTATTGATTTTGCGCTGGAAGACATTTGCGAGCAGGAAACTAGCAGGCTCGAATCACCATCGCGACTGCGTTTCCGCCACCCAGGCAAAGGCTGGCGACTCCAACCGATTTGTTATGTTGTTTCAAGGCATACATTAGCGAAACTAGAACGCGCGCGCCCGACGCTCCGATGGGGTGTCCCAAAGAAATGCCTCCGCCGTTTACGTTTGTCTTGGCTTCATCGATACCAAGTTCTTTGATGCAAGCAACCATTTGACTGGCAAACGCTTCGTTGATTTCGAACAAGTCGACATCGTCGATCGACAATCCGGCCTTTTCCAATGCCCCACGTACCGCAAAAACGGGAGCGATGAATAGATCCTTTGGCTCAGTTCCCGAAGTGTGGCTGGCCAGGATTTCAAATCTCCAATCTGCCTGGTTGGCAATTTCTTCATTGACCACCATCACGGCCGCAGCGCCATCGCTCAACGTCGAGGCATTGCCTGCGGTTACCGAGCCGTTCTTGTCGAAAACGGGGCGAAGTCCTGCCAAGCCTTCTGCGGTGGTGTCCGGCCGGACACCTTCGTCCGTATCTACCAGACGAGTGCTTTTTCGATCTTGAACTTCCACGGCAACCGTTTCATCCTTAAACGCCCCGTTGGCAATCGCAGCGGCAGCACGTTGTTGGCTTTGCGCCGAAAAACGATCTTGGTCCTCGCGAGTGACTCCAAATTTGGTCGCGATGTGTTCGGCGTGCATTCCCATGTGACAATGTTCAAACGAACAAGTCAGTCCATCGAACACCATGGCGTCAATCATTTTTCCGTCGCCAAGTTTGATGCCACCACGGATGCCAGGAACAAGGTGCGGAGCCGCCGACATGTTTTCCATTCCGCCGGCGATGATCGCCGAAGCGTCGCCACAGCGGATGGCTTGCGAGGCCAACATCACGGCCT
Organism: Pirellulaceae bacterium; assembly: GCA_041399045.1. Lineage (GTDB taxonomy): Bacteria > Planctomycetota > Planctomycetia > Pirellulales > Pirellulaceae > BJ22. The sequence goes on from JAWKTO010000012.1 coordinate 192,324, forward strand.
TCAAACCAGAGCCGCAGACTTTGTTTACGGTTAGCGCAGGAATCGTGTTAGGTAGGCCTGCTTTCAAAGCCGCTTGGCGTGCTGGTGCCTGTCCGACACCGGCTGTAATCACGTTGCCCATGATGACTTCGTCAATTTTGTCACCGGACAGTTTGGAACGCTCGAGCGCCGCTTTCACCGCGACCGCGCCCAAATCGGTCGACGTCATCCGTGCATAACTTCCCAGAAACGAACCAATTGGTGTTCTTGCTCCCGCAATCAGAAATGCACGTGACATCTTCCCCTTAACCCTTTCAGCACAGCGATTCGAAACAGAATTTCCAGCTCCCGTTGAATCGCGTTAGATTCCGCGGGAAATTATTTGGTGGCCCTTCCAAAATTCAAAACGAAACCACAGCGTCAGCGATCAAGCGCAAAGGCCGGTTCAACAGGTTTGAAATAGGACTGGCATCGGGCCGGTATTCTAGCCGGAAACGCTCGCGAGGTTAACAAGGTGAGTCAGATTGGCTACCCCTGCCAACTGATTGACACTGACACTTTCTTTGAAAAGGCAAAAAGGTCGGCGCATAAAAAAACCGCAAAGCCGTTAAGGCGATGCGGTAAAAATCTCCAGCGGATTCGCAGCAAATGGGAGCTGCTGGGAGAAAGGCGGGATCTGGCGTGCTAAGCACTAGCCGTTTTTGATCCTAGCCAACCCTAATTAATGGTCCCTCAGCCGTATGCGCCGGAGAATGTAACAAGCGAACTTGGTACACCCTAATCTTACCTTGCGGAATCAGATCAGGTAGGCGTAATCATTGCCGTGAAATCAATTTCGGCAAGTCCCCAAGGGAAGCTAAAGGCAGAAAAATAATTTTCCAAAATTGTTTTCTGCTGGCGGTTTGATGGAATCGGTCAAATCACACTTGACACGGCTGTACGGATTGCGCCACTGCAGACATGCATGAGAGCTCCTCTTGAATCTGTTGCACCATGCCCCAGATCCTTGCCATACAAATCAGCCCCGCGATTCTGGAAGGGCTTACAGCTACATTAAAAAACGCAGTTTCCTGATCGCTTCGTCGCGTTTTGCCTCGTCCTCGATCAAATCGATCAGTGCGTCGAATCCATAAAGGGTCTTGATGCGATGATCCAGTCGAGCGATCCGATTTCAATTCCGTTTGGGTCCAAAATTCTTTTTGATGCGGATCGAATCTGGATTCCGTTTCCGCTCCGAGCTCGTCTGAAACATCCGGAACTGTCGCAAACAATTGTAGGTGTTTGAAGTGCGCCGGAATGCCGGAAACCGCCAAGTCACGAAAGCCGTAAACTGCGAGTTCTGCCACTGCCGCAGCATGATTGATGACATGCCAAAGCCCACCGAAGCCATCGCGCCGATTTCCAGCCTTGGCGATTAACTCTTCAATCACAGCAACCGCCATCGACGAAAAATCTTGATAGGGTTCATTCGGATTTTCAGGGAGCTGAACGTCCACTGCAGGGATCCGTCCCTTTTCACGACCGTAATAGCCACTTCCGGCATGAGCATTGTTGAACAATGCAATCAGTTTTTTCAATCCATCAATTGCTGAATCGGTTGCGAGATCCGGATGATCTTTAAGCGCGCGAATTGCGATGGAAGTAAAAATAACATTGTGGCCCGACTGCCGCGGTTCGTCGATATTTGCAGCAAGAGCGTTGGCCAGCTCTTCGATCCGTTCCGGCATTGGCGGTTGCCTGGGTAACGGATCAAACAGAGATCGGGTTGATATTTTTGACTCCGCCTTGGGGCTGAAAACGGAGTGGCCATCCATAATCAATTCAAGTTGTTTTTCGATGCCACGATAGACCGCTTCATCGAGTTCCGGATTTTGTTCCGATACGAAGTAGCCTGCAACGACGGCAGCTCCCAAATGGCCCGCCATTGCATTTACCTGATGGGCTCGGCTTAGGGCATATAATCCCTTGATGAGATAATCGATTCGAACCATTCAAACAACTCTCAAAAACCTGCGAGCAAACGATCGCTGAAATGATCTCGGGCGAATCGCGATTCGAGCATTCCCCAGTACCTTCGTAATATTGGACTGCGCTTGCCAACGCGAATCAATGACTAAAAACGAGTCGGCTCATTCCAGCCTTGCATTCGTTCGCGATAAAATTCCAGAAACGAATCGTTGGCGATGGCTTCGCGAGCCTGCCGCATCAGACGCTGATAATAGGCGATGTTGTGAAGGCTCAAGAGAATTGGTCCCAGCATTTCGCCCGAAATGAAAAGGTGCCGGAGGTATGCACGACTCAAATGAGACCAATCGGTTTCGACGTCCGCTTGGACAGGGTTGGAATCCCATTGATGACATTGGTTACGCAGGTTCAATTGGCCTGAATCGGTAAACGCGTTTGCGTTTCTACCATTTCGTGTCGGCATCACGCAATCAAACATGTCAATGCCGCGTGCGACGCCCTCGAGCAAATCCTGAGGCCTGCCGACCCCCATCAGGTAGCGCGGTTTTTCAATGGGTAAATGTGGCGTTGTCGCAGTTATGATGCGATACATTTCCTCCGGTTCTTCGCCGACACTCAATCCGCCAACCGCATATCCAGGAAAGTCGATGTCGACAAGTTGTTTGGCGCACCACTCGCGCATATCGGCATCGAGACCACCTTGAACGATTGCAAATTGAATTTGCTCCGGTTTTGTGTGTGCATCTTTGCAACGCTGTGCCCAACGAATGGATCGTTCACACGCCTCACGAACGTCTGCAGTCTCGGCGGGTAGTCCGATGACATGGTCAAGAACCATCGCGATATCGGCGCCCAGCTTTTGTTGAATCTCAACACTTTTCTCTGGAGTGAGCTCCAATTTTCGGCCGTCGATATGTGACTGAAACGTTGCTCCGGATTCTTTGATTTTTGTGAGTTTCGCAAGGCTGAATAGTTGAAAGCCACCACTGTCGGTTAGCATCGGACGATTCCAACCGATGAATGTTGGTAGACCACCCATCGCTTCGACCAAATCTTCCCCTGGTCTGAGCGTTAGATGATACGTGTTGCCAAGGCAGATTTGTGAACCGACTTTGGCGACTTGATCAAACGTCAATCCTTTGACGGTACCGCAGGTACCCACCGGCATAAACGTCGGTAGATCGATCACGCCTCGAGGGGTCGTGAGTTGTGCCAAGCGGGCTCCGGTGTGTCGATCCCGATGGAGTAAACGAAATTCAAAGCCCGGTTTGTTCATGGCCGTCATAGAAAGTGTTTCGTTGCCAAAAGAAAAACGACAAAGGTCCTATCTGTTTGGCCCTTTGTCGTCTTCGAATTCAGTCAAATAAAAAGCGTGCTATTCGCCACGCAGCTTCAAGCCAATCTGCTCAAGTTTCTCACGAACTTCGTTCAATGATGTGACGCCGAAGTTCTTACACTCCAGCATGTCGTCACCCGACTTGCGAACCAATTCGCCAATTGTTGCGAGTCCCAGGCGTGACATGCATTTGCGAGCACGAACCGACAGGTTCAGATCAGCAATTGGTCGTTCCAACAACGCTTGTTCGTCTGGTGAAAGGCTGGACGAATCGAATGGCTCCGGTTCGACTTTGGATGCGTCTGCAAACTGCCCAATCGCAAGGCCTTTGTTTTGCATCATCTCGCGAATTTCGACCAACGACGTTTCGCCAAAGTTCTTGCTGGATAGCAATTCGCCTTCGGAAACTTGTGTCAGGTCGCCCAGAGTAATGATTCCCATTTTCTGCAGACAGTTCCTGCTTCGAACAGACAATTCGAATTGGGCAATCGGCACCTGCATGATCGTCTGCATGCGTCGTTGCATGCGTTCGCGATCTTCGTCCCATCGATCGCCGCCATGCATGGAGTCACCCGAATCCTTGCGAAACAGACGCGGCTCGATCGTTGGTTGGGAACGACTCCAGAATTCGGTCATAGCAACGTGAAGCCCGTGAGAACTGCTCGTGATCTTCGTAGAGCAAGCCCAAGTTCATCAACGCACCGACATGAGTCGGGAAAACGGACGCAGCACGTTGGTACAGTTCCAAGGCCTTGTCGTCGTTTCCGCGGCGGTCGTGCTCCAGGCCCAGCCCAAATAATGCACCTGCATGACGCTCGTCGATTTCAACGGCTCGCTCGTACAACCGAATGACTTCATCAGGGTTCGATCGCAAGGAAGCAATAGTTGCGGCACGCTGATACAAATATTAGGCTGTCTGTTCGATTGGGCCAAACAGGTTGTCCAAAATCGCCATGGAGCCGTCCAAGTCACCTTGAAGGCGTTTTGATTCGGCAACCGCTACCGCTACGATGTTCGCATCCAGTCCAGCAAGTTTCGCTTTTTCGTAACAGGCAATCGCATCGTCATAGTTTTCAAGTGCGAAGTGCGATCGCCCCATATAAAAGCTTGCCAACGCACCGCTGTCGGAATTCTCGAGCGTTGATATTGCCAATCGGTATCGGCCCAAAATGTATTGGCAGACTCCGAGCCGAACCGACGACGCAGGCGAACGCGTTGTTTGCGCTTCCAGTTCCTGAGTTAAATCTCGCAGGATTGGAAACTGTGAATAATCATCACCAATACGTCGGGTGATTGTTGTGATTTCATTGGGCCCAAACGAATTGTTTGACAGGACGATATCACGCAACTCAACGTTCATCATTTGCGACATTAAATGGATTCTCCCAAATTCGCACGAGTGATCTTGGTAATTGGGGTGCTCAATGCACCGCAACAACCGACCACAAAACTGATATGATTTGTATTTGACTACCGTGTGACGTCGTTCGTCACGAAAAAGCCGGCGGCGGGAGTCGAACCCGCAACCCCCGCATTACGAATGCGGTGCTCTGCCAATTGAAGCTACGCCGGCGACTTGGCCATTTCCTAACGCTTCATCGCAAAACGCCAAATGCTTCTAGACCCTCGCAAATGTTGCCGAGGGGGCAACGAGATACCGTTCAATTCAATGACGCAAATCATCAAAATACCTCGGATCGAGAAACCACGTACATTTCGGAAAAATGTCGAACGACTTTTTCCATCGAAGCCGGAAATTGTCCCCCGATAAGTAATTGGCCGAAAAATTTTAACAATTCGGCCCGGAATCGTCTAGAGAACGAATTTCCCCCAGTTTCCTTCCTTTTCCGCCTGTTCTAGAACGCTAAGTCTGATGCTAAAGAGTACGACTTCCATAATTCCAGCAGCGAAAGCGACTACTCCTGCCTTTTATGAACAAGGCAATATCGAATTTATTTGGTGTCGTCTTCTCTTAGGTATCGTCGTGGGTAAGTCTACCTGATGTTTCCGCGAATCCTATTTTTCCGATCGTTGAGTATTGCCGGAACTAGACGCCTCAACATTACGGAAGCGTCCGGCGAGCTCTCTCCATTCTCCTAATTACTCAGCAGACATAACAATTCGAAAGCCAAAAGACTCGGATCGGTAATTGCGATCAAAATAATAGGACACTATTTTTGAAAAATCTGCTTCACCCGACTTGAATCCCAGACCAAAGACACGCCCCCCTCTCTCGTTCCCAGAATCGCACCATTCCCATACATTGCCAAACATGTCGAAAAGCCCAAGTCGATTGGGACGCAATGTGCCAACTTGCTGAGTAGATCCAGATGAATTTCCTTTGAACCAGGCGTAATCATTTACACGTAATTTGTCAAAGCCCAAATTCTTTGAATCGCCTTGGCATGCCGTAGTCCATTCATCGGCCGTCGGCAAGCGATACGTGCGTTTGGCAGCTTTCTCCTCGGGAATTTCCGAAAGCATTCTGCAAAACTCCTGTGCTTCAACATAGCTCAAATGCTCGACGGGAAGTTTTTCGCCAATGTGTTTACTCGGATTTTTTCCGGTCACTTTTGTGTACTGCTCTTGAGTTACCTCGTGAATTCCAATGTAAAACGCCTTTGAAATCGTTAAATTGTCGCCTGTGCCTTTTTGTTGAACTTTGGAAATCACCGGGGGACACAATTGCAAAGACATCCCCAAAGAATTTCGAACTTGAGAAAATCGGCAAAATGCCTGTACGACTCGATCCAGTTTTCCAGGTTCAAGAGCAAGTAATAGGGCCGAAACTCTTGCCGCATTCGACCAGTCACCGTTTCCCACATGGACTTCGAATTGGTCTGAGAATTGACTTGTCAAATTAAGTTTCGCCAACCTCTTTTGTCTATCGTCCAAGAGCCAAGAAAACGCAGATTCCAACTCAGAAGATAACGCTTCAAATTCGCATCGTTCGATTTGATTGACAAACAATTTTGTGTCTAGCAACGACAATGCGAATCGACTTTTGAATTCCGAAAGCCGATTTTGAATATTGCCGAAACGGTTGTTATCCAATTCCTGAAACATACGTATCAGCTTCGTTTTCAGGGCATCGGTAGGTGTCGCATCAAATTGAGTCAATGCAATGCGTATGGGGACAAACACCAAATCTTCTGGCATTTTGATTGTCAATCCAATGAGCTCGGAATCGGAGAAAATCTGG
>JAWKTO010000013.1:0-116456 GCA_041399045.1 Pirellulaceae bacterium
CAAATCGATTGCCATCCTGGATGAAGAAGCTCTGTTGGCGACGTGTGCTTACATCGACCTGAACCCGGTTGCCGCTGGGATCGCGGCGACGCCGGAGACAAGTCGGCATACATCGGTTCGTCAGCGCGTGCAGCATGCCAAGGCGAATGAACAACTCGCTGCACTTAAAGCGGCGGCGCGCGGCTCGGTCGCGGGCTCGCGTGCTTCCAAGAAGCTGGAGGAGTCGCACTGGCTCTGTCCGCTGGAGGATCGTTCGCACAAGGACTCGTCGCGAGAAGGAATGATCGCGAACTTTTCGCTGGGCAGTTATCTGTTGCTGGTGGATTACACCGGTCGCCTGTGCCGCGCAGGCAAGGCGCGGGTGAGTGCCGAGTTGGCGGGTATCTTTGAACGCCTGGGGACCAGTGCCGAGTTCTGGAACGATCGTTTGCAGAGCTTTTTCAAGAAGTCGCGATTGATGGGGAGTTACTTTTCGACCGACGCGAGTCGTTTGCAGGAGATCGCCAGTCGCCGGGGCGTGCATCACGTTGACAATGCGATCAGCCTGCGGCCACTCCCCGCTGCCACCTGACGCCGATGGCGTTGGCATTTTTAATCCGAACGCTGCGAACGGTTCGCATCGCATAATGGTTCCGTCAACGCTATCGCATTGCCGCCGCTGCCAATCCAGTCGAAGCTCGTGCGATCATGCGCGACCGCGGCTGAGTCTCCAAAGTTTCTGGGTCTTCTGAGTCTCATGGGCTTCCGCAGCATTCTCACACACCGCCGCGATCTTTCCACACTCGCCTTCCGCCCAAATCCCGTCGCCTTCGGCTGCTTAAGATGGCGTAAGATGCATGTCCTTTTTATTTCTTATTTTTGTTGTATTTTATTAACAGCATGCCAACAACTGGACGTGTTCCCGTTTCTTCTCGTTTCGTTTCTTCTTCCCCTTCGCGCTCTTCGTGTCCTTCGTGGTAATATAACGCCTTGTTCAAAATTCTCGCCCGTCAGGCCTGAATCGGGCACTTACCTGCATCGACGTCGATTACACGATAACACAAGCGCCATTCCCACTCTTGCTGGAACGGCGCAGTGGTTACTGTGGGTGTCGACAGCAGGCGACCTCAGGGGCATCTCGTCATCTAGTTTGCAAACCGATGCACCATCGGGGCAAGCCCGATTGGGGGCAGTGCAAGCGGCGCGATTGATTCAGGTCTGACGGCAATGTTTATGGTGTGGGACGCATTGCTTCGTCCATGATGTGTGTTGAGTTTGGCACACTTGCTGGCGCAGCGGGCTCGTAAGTCAGGAGTTGCCGAAAAGAAACGATGCTTGGTCCGGTCTACATGTCTCCCGTGAAAATGGCAAGATTAAAGGGGTCGGGAGTCGATTGCAAATTCGCCGACGGGTTTGGGATGCGATTTTGATTCGGACTTTAAAGAGTGTTTTGTGTAATCGACTCCCGACCCCCTATTACGTCTCGTCGCCTTCGTTACGTTTTTCCAGTTCGTCGACAATGTTCTTGTAGTTCTTGGCGACTTTTTTGGCTGTTTTCGAAAGCTTGTTGGCCTTGGGCATTTTGGCAGCCAGTTCGTTGATCGGATCGAGCCATTGTTGCAGGGTTTCGAATTGATAGCGAATGATTTCCAGAAAAGCCTGAGGAACCTTGTTGACAACGTGGATCCGCTGGGGTGCAGCCAGTTGTTTGACAACATTGGTTGAGACCAGCATTTCCTTGAGTTGCTCAAGCGACTCATTGAATTTGGCAAGTTCGCCAACGCCCTGCCCTATCTGGGCCAAGGCCAATTGCTGCAATGGTTGCTCATCAACAGCCTCGTTCGCCTGAAGCGACGCCTTCATTGCAATCTCAATCGCCTTGCGAATGTCATTCAAGCCTTCTGTAATCGTCGCCATCTGACCAATGACCTGCGCCGCGACGTTGTCATTTCCTGCGGCACCGAGAACCAAGTTGCGCTTGAACGTACGCTTGATGTCCTCCCATCGTTGGCGTTGTTCCTCATTCTGTTTGCCGATCAATTCCCGGAACTTCAGCAGGTTCGCTTCAGCGCCAGTGGTCAAAGTCTGAGCCTGATTCTCGTAATGGTCGACAATCAATTGCTCCAATTCCTCGTCGTTCATGATGGCCGCGACTTTCTCTGACATCTTGTTCATGTCGCGGTAGGAACCCTGCAGGCGGAATGGCGGCTCGGTGCGATAGTCATCGGCCTGCGCGGCCGAATCGATATAGTGTCGATTGACTCGCAACACCACGTCCCGAATGCGAATCATCTTTCGCAAGACCGTGACCATTTCCTGGATTTCATCGTTGGTGTAATTGCCTTCAAACGAAACTTGCGGGGCATCGGCCTCGGAAGCCAAGCGAATCATTGCCTCGATGTCCTGGCGATGTCCCGTATTCAGGCGTTGCAAGGCACTGTTGGATGTGAGGGCATTCTCAAGGTAACTCAATTCAAACGTCTTCAAACTTTCGCCGATGACATCGCCCAGGTTGTAAGTGTCGGCGCGGTTGGCAAGCATGTCGGGGATCTGAAACTTCTCGCCACTTTCGGTGTACGGGTTTCCCGCCATCACCACACACACCTTGCGACCACGCAAATCGTAGGTCTTCGATCGCCCCTTGAAAACGCCTTCGATACGCCGCGTTGCATCACACAACGAAATAAACTTCTGCAGGAATTCAGGATTGCAGTGCTGAATGTCATCCAGATAAATCATCACATTGTCGCCCATCTCCAGGGCCAGGTTCAGCTTGTTGACTTCGTCGCGAGCACCGGCATTCGGCGCCTCGTTGGGATCCAGCGAAGTGACATGGTGACCGATCGAGGGTCCGTTGATTTTTACGAAGGTCAGGCCAAGGCGACTGGCGATATATTCCATCAACGTCGTCTTGCCGTATCCCGGCGGTGAAATGAGCAACAGCAGACCCATCAGGTCCGTTCGCTTCTGCTCACCGGCAACACCAATCTGTTTGGCCAGGTTGTCGCCAACAAGCGGCAAATACACCTCGTTGATCAATTTGTTGCGAACGAACGACGATAGAACTCGGGGCTGAAATTCTTCGAGCTTCAGTTCGTGTCGGCGAGTTTCCAGCAGCGTCTGTTTGGTTTGATGAAAGTCCAGGAATCTTGGCACGACGTTATCGCGAAATTTCTTCAGGCGGCTTTGGAATTGAGGGAAATCAAGTTCGTATTTCCCTGCCTGAAGGTGAGGGTGATCTCCCATCAATCCAGAGATTTCAGCTTTCGCATGGCCCTGCAGCGTCTCGATATCATCGCGACCTGTTGCTGAAACAACGAGTGAAGCAGCTTCGAGTTGTGAGTCCGAAGTCATTTCAAACTTGGCCCTATTGGCAAATGCCTGGAGCCAATCCATGGCTGTTTGAAAGGCCGTTTCGGGAGGCAACGTTTTCAGTTCTTTCTGCAAGCTCAGGCCAGGACTACTTTTGGCGATCGACTCGTCAAACTTTTTTGTGAGGTCGATAGCCGTTGTCGATGCGGTCAACTTGCCATGCACGAGTACTTCAAAAACATATTCAGCAACCTGATGAATCGTCGTTGAAAACAGCCGCTCAACAAAGGCCGCCTCCGGCGAGCCCATCGCTTGCTCGATTTGACTGAGTATTCGACCGCGACCGCTGAATGCACCAAAAAGGTCATTTGATTTTCGCGCGAGTCCAATTTGACTGGTTAATGTTGAGGCGATGTCTTGATACGACTTTGTTTGCAACCAGAGATTTCCGGCCGCTCGAACCGCAGCCGGAAACCGCAATAGCCCCAAATGAAGCCGCATTGCCACAAGCGGCGTAATGAATTTTACAGCATCGTTGTCATGGACGCCTTTGGTGTATCCCTCCTGATAGCGCGGTGCTGCAAATACTCGAACACGCTCCAGCAATTCCGCTTCACTCAGATTTTCAAGCAACTCAAATGCGTCTTGAGGATTCGCGTAATCCCGCATCACCGATTCGATGAAAATGACGGCAAGGTATTCGGCGCGATAAACATCGCGGTTTTCGGAGATAAATTCCTGTGCCCATACATCCTGCAGCGAAGTCAGGCGTTCGTCGGTCACGGGCTCAATGAACTTCGTGCCTGTCAGATGAAAACTGAGCTGTTCGTCCTGTTCGATCATCGTCAGGTCCAGCGGTTGGACATTGACGTTGAAGCGATGTTTGCCAAACTGAACAACGTTTTGCCCATCGACGAACAGTTCCTGCCGATCTCGCAATTGCCGAACGGCATCTTCACGCACGGTTTTCAGGCGGCTTTGGAGTTCGTCGACTTTGACCGATTCATCCAACTGCTGCAGTTGGCCGACGATGTCACGGATCTTTTCGACCATGAGGTCGCCAGCGTAATAGCTGTTGATCTCGTCGATCGATTCAAAACGCGCAACGCGACTTTTGATTCCATTGATGATGCGATCGGCAGCGGTCATCAATCCGCTGGCACGTCGGTTACGAGACTCGACGATTTGGACACGTTTGGAATCAAACGCCGAATAGAGTTCGTCTCGCTTTTCGGCAAGCTGAACGATGAACTCGTCGAACTCCGCGAAACGCCCTTCCAGCTCTTCCACCTGGACCATCAGTTTCGTTAGATATTCGTCGCACTTTTCGGGGGAGTCGCAAAGGTCAAGGTAGTTGACGACCGATTGACTCAATAGCTTGAGCTGGGAACCGAATTCGGCCGTACCTTCGAGCGATCGCAAGGACTTGGTTCGTTTGGAAAGTGCAGCGCGACTTTGGTTGATCGAGGAGAAAACAGACGAGACACGCTCAATGATTTGGGTGCGTTTCGTTGTGTCGTCGATTTTCAGATTGCTGATGATTTCGATCAGCATTTCCAGTTCTGAAGCTGCGTCCTGGATTTCTTTGCCCAACGCTTTCGACTCCATGACGGTTTGCACAGAGTCGATTTTTTGTTGGTAGGCTTCAATTCGTTTCGCATAGGGAGTCAACGCCGACTCTTGACTTAGAAACGAGATGCACGCTTCGCTCAATCGTTCGACGTTTTCCTGAACGGACTTTTCCAAGGCATCGACTGCAGCGACATCAACGTATTTCAGTTCTTTAGTCGTAACGAGTTGACCGCGGAGCCGTCGCAGGTTCGCCAGCGATTGTACGTAGTCGTCAATCGAGCGATATTGTTTTCTCGCTGTTTCCGATACCAGCTCATGGGTCTGGCGTTTGGCGTCATCAAATTGCTTTTGCGTATTGGAGCGGATTCGCGAAACTTTTTCGAACTCATCAACGGCGTCCTTTGCCGTGTCGCGAATTTTTACAAGAGGCTCGCCAATCGCCGCGGCTTCGGGATCTTTCGACCAGAAGTAGCTGTCCAGAATTCCTGTCGCTTTCTGAACAATATCCAGGTAGAGGCCGGCGTAGGTGTCATCCTTGGAAATGAGATTGATGATTTCGTGGCACTCGGCCATGCCGCGGACGATCTCGCGATTGCCGATCTTGTAAAGCTTTGACGTCGTGTCGACGTTTGCGGGAGCGGTCGAGGCAACGAATGGCGTTTGCCAGATTTGCAAGGCATGGTGCTTGACGGGCTCGGAACTATCGCGAAAGAGAACAAGGTTTCCATTTTCAAAAAAAGAATAGCCGTTGCAAACGACCGGCGTCGATACCTGCTGTTCAATCATGTTGTACGTCAACATGACGTATTCACCGGTCCACGGATTGTAGAACAAGTACAGATGATCTTCGCCATTGTTGGCAGGGATGTGTCGTTCAAATTGCAGGTTTTGAACTTCCGTGTCGAACAGCTTGTGTTCGCCCGTTTGCAGGTAATATCCATTGGCGAAGATTAGGCCGTGCCCCTCCGGCAGCGACACACAGGCCTTGGCAATGGAATCGACTCGAATCGCTTTTTGCAGTTTGCGGTTGAAGATGATGTGCCTGAAATCCTGCTCCTTGAATGGGCGGATCTTCAGGAGCACTACGTTATCTACGATGGAGAAAAATATCTCCGCATCATCGAGGGTTTGGTCAAGGTCATCTACGGGTTCCGAGTAAATTCCGCTTCCGGTCTCGGTATTATCTTCGACCTTGATCGTCAGGTCACCGCCGATTGTTTCAACAAATACAATATCCTCGATCGAAACATGCGGATGCTTGCCCTTGCGATGGTAGTCACGACTGGCGCGTTTCCACGTGAAGCTATGTTGGGATGGAAGTCGTACCTCGAACTCACTGCGGTTGTCGACATACTCCAGAACGTCGTCCTTCATAAGCCATTTGAAGGCCTTGACGTCCGTTGGCGACTTTCCGACCTGAAACACAAAGTAGACATAAGGTGAGGCGACGTGGAACTTCGCGAATCGCGTGTCTTTGTAGTATTTGTAAAGCTGGCGGAAGTCCTCATGAAATTGTTTTGAGCCCAGTAACGAAAGCGAGTCTTCATGAAAGGCCGTTTCGGAAAATCGATGAACGGCAAACACATCGTCGAGATTGGTTTCCGTTTTCAAACCAAACTGAACGTTGTAACCAAATACAAATCGATCACCGACGGGCACCATGTCTCGCGGGATGCAATTGTTTGCGGTGGTGATTCGTTCCGTTGCCAGAAGCTCGGTTGGAATCGACCCAAACACATCCCGGCGAAGTTCATTCAATGTGACGAGTCGCGACTTCAGATCATCGCATTGCGAATTCAGCCTGGCGCGGAGGATTTCATAGGTTCCCTTTTCCAACTGTTGGTTTTCAACAGGGGGTAAGGGTACATTACCGGTTGGCTGCTTGTCTTTGGCCATCGTTTGACAATTTAAACGTGAATGGTCAGCTCAATAATACACAATGCAAGCCTGCCCAAGCTCAGGCAGGCCTGCAGTGTTTAGGATCAGGATTTCGCACTGGCCTTGCCGCCAACGAGATTCAGTGACGATGCAAGTTGATCGCCCAAACCAAGTGACTTGGCCGAGTTCAGCAAACTCGCCAGATACGATTGGGAGCTTCCCTGAGATTGCGACATCATTTTTGTCAGCAACGCCGCGATGCTTAGGTTTTTGATGTCGTTCGATGAAATCCCGAAGACCTCAATAAAATGTTGAAGCTGATTTTTAAACTGTTCCGTGTCACCGCCAAAGAACGTGTCCCTGACCTCACTCAAAACCTGGCTTTCGCCAACCAGTCGATCTACCTGTTTGCCCGCGGTGATTGATTTGATCAAGCTGTTGAAGAATTCATTGTCACCACCGACGATGTCAATGTTTGCCGACTTGAGTGCTTCACCCAACATGCGAGCTTGTGCTTCAGCGATTTTTTCCTGGACGCCGATAGCCGACAGTTCGACCTCTTTGTCCTTGTTCAGGCGTAGCTTGAACTCTTCGTGTTCTTTGCCGACGCCGTCCAGCAATTTCATCGCTTCGGCTTTTTCGGTCAAACCTTTGGCGTCCGCAGAGAACTTCAGTTCGAGCACGCGAGCTTCGGCCTCGCCAGCTTTCTGAGTCGCGACAGCAAGGGCTTCTTTTCCGCGAGCTTCGGCTTCGGCCTTCTTTTGCAACACTTCCGCGTCGGCCAGACCCGATGCGGCGGTTTCAACTCGTGTTGCGTCGGCCAACATTTTCTTGGCTTCCGTTTCCTTTTCGGCTGCCGTCAGATTTGCTTCGGCACGGATCACCACCGTTTGTGCCTCGAGTTGAGCTGCCTCTTTGTCGGCTTCCGACGCTTTGACGGTCTTGACCAGTTCCTGTTGCGCGATTTCTTCGGCAGCAGTCACGGCGACTTTCTTCTTTCGGTCAGCAGCGGCGAACTCGCGAGTGTCCTTGATCTTCTCTTCTTCTTCCACCGTGGCGCGTTCGACCATGACGCGTTCGCGGATCACGTCCTGAATGTTCTTCTTCTCGACCTCGACTGCTTTTTCTTTGTCGATTTGAGCCAACGTAACGACTCGCTCACGTTCAGTAATTTCCAGACCGCGATCTTTTTCGACGCGTTCTGTTTCAACGGCATCCGTTCGCTCTTTTGATTTTTGGGCCACGATGATCGATCGCAGGCGGTTTTCTTCGGCAATGGAAATTTCTTCGTCGGCAGAGATTCTCGCCAGTTCACTGCGTTGACGTTCCTGGTTGGTCACGACTTCGGCTTCAGCACGTTGGCGTGCCTGAATCTCAGCGATCTCGCGACGTTGTTTTTCTTCTGCCTCTGCTTGTTGGCGTTCGAGGTTCAGAATCGCTTCGCGCGCCTCGACGTCTTGTTTCGTGATTGTCTTTTCTTTCTCGCGACGAATTTGGTTGGCGAGAACTTGTTCTCTGGCCGTCAGGTCGGTGATCTTCTTGATACCTTCGGCGTCGAGAACGTTATTGGGGTTGAGTTGCTCGATATCGGTTTGTTCAAGGTAATCAATCGCGGCATCGTCGAGGACGTAGCCGTTAAGGTCCGTGCCAATGATTTTCAGAATCTGTTCGCGAAACTGTTCGCGCGATGTGTACAGCTCGACAAAATCAAATTGCTTGCCGACGGTTTTCAAAGCTTCGGAGAATTTCGGCTCGAACAGCGAGACCAGCGCTTTCTCATCGGACGCACGGCGGCATCCTAGAAACTGCGCGACCTTTTGAACGTCGTCGACTGTTTTGTTGACTCGAACAAAAAACGCAACTTTGATATCCGCGCGAATGTTGTCCTTGCAAACGAGGCCGTCATGGCCGTTTCGGTCAATTTCAATTCGTTTTACCGAGATGTCCATGAACTCGGCTTTGTGAATGACCGGGATAACGAATTGCCCGCCAAAGCTGACGGCCGTCTTTCCACCACCATTTCGGATGATGGCCGTGCCTTGCTCAACCTTTCGATAACACCGCAGCAGGAAAATCACGAAACCAACGATGAAGATCAGTAGAACAACACCGATAACTCCACCAATGAACATCCCAAACCCGCCGGAATTTTGCGCAAACAGAAGAAAATGGTCAGACATTCAAAACCTCAATTACTTGGACAAACGCACAAGATATGTGTTCTTGTTGGAGTCATAGTCGATCAATTCGACCACGTCGCCTTTGGTAAGTTTCGCTCCATGGCAACGAGCATTCAGTATGATTGAAGGCCCGTCCTGATGTATCTCCACCTGGCCAAATTCATCAGATAATTCTGACGTCGCGACCAAGGCTAACCGGCCTACGAGTTGGTTTTTCTCCTCAATCGGAGACTCCAGTGAGCGAAAAAAGGGTACCGCCGGAAATATGAGTAGCTTGGTTAACAAAAGACTCGTTACCAAACAGGGGACAAACAAATAGCCGGTAATTAGCCAATTCAATTCACTGTTTACATAGTGGTTGGTCATTACCGTGATCACCCAAAAACACAGCGCGAACACGGAAGCAAAAACCGTAACCGGTACATCACCCAAATGGAAGAACTCAAGAATTGTCACCAACGGGCCATGTCCCGTTGCATCAACGTCAAAATCGCCATCGACATCTCCACCAATGTCGAAATCAAAATCAAAAGCTTCGACGCCAATCGCTCCAAAAATAACCATGAACCAATACAGCAGAATCAATCCCAACAACAATGTGGCTGGCAAATTGACTGGATGAATGATCTCTAACAGAAACTCGAACATTAATGACTTTCTTTTGGCGAAGGTGTTTGAAATTCTCAAAGCAATACAAGTGCGACGTTAATTGCTCGCGATCTCGTCCGCCCAACGACGTTTATCCAATAAACGTAAACAGATTTCAGAACACTGGCTTCAACGATTCAGTATTCGAATTTGTTTTCGGTTTATTGTTGAAATTCGGTTTTTCACAAATAACGCCCTGAAAAGGGCCTTTTTTCGAAGTGTTGCCAGTCGCAAAAAAATGAAGCTGGCTGACGCAGAGGAGCGGCACTAGTGACTTTCGAAACGATTGCTGTTTTCGCAAAGGTTCGAACACCGAGACAAACCGTTCGTCGACACTATTTGTCGACGTCTTTTGGAAGAAACAACTTGATGTTGTCGAATTGGTTCACGTCATCAAACGACCCAATTCCGATTCGTCCCGAACCAAACGTCTTGTCGTTCACGGTCATTAGCGGTTTCGAAATGTCGTCGAAATAGATCTCGATCATGCCGCTTTCTACATCGCGGATTAGCGTCACATGATGCCATTCATCATCCCAGGGAACAGACTGCTCGTTTTGGGTTAACGGCGTTCTCGCAGCGTTATTCACAATCATGATTTGGCCACTAGCCGGATCGGGTTTCGCGCCCAGATGCACGTAGTAGAATTCCGTCGGTGATTGATAGCCGAAAAACACACAGCAGTCGCGATGGTTTCCTGTGTCGAGTGCACTGCGAACATCAAAGGTCAATTTAAAGGTGCCCGCTCGGGGCTCATTCAACAAAGCGATGTTGTGGGGGCTTCGGTGTTCGGGGGGTGTAGTTGCTGATACGTTTGTTGTTTCCGGAAAACGCTTCCATGTCCGTCAACCCTGTCAGCTCCCACGAATCGGGATCCGTGGTTGTCCAGTTCACACTTCCCTTGTCGAACGTCTCTTCGAAAACACACTTCCAGTCTGTTATTTTCGCGGAACCCGATTCTGCAGGTGTTTCAGCGACCTGAGCGAATGTGGAAACAACAAACAAACAAAGCAGCATAATCGATGCAGCAAAAATTTTGAAAGATCTACGCGATGAATTTATGGCAGATACGTGCATGGTCATGAAGCCCTCGAAAATCGTGTTTAGTCGCCAAGAGGTTCATTATAGAAGAGGCGAGAGCCGCGATGGTTGATAGTTACCCCCGAAAATTGTTTGGTTCCGCTAACCGGGTAGTAGACGAGGCAACGAGTCCAAAGTGTTGCGAATGAGATTAAGAACCTATCCGACAGTCTGCCAACTAACCCTTCCAGGAAAAGAGCTTAAAGGGGTTTTCGGATTGGTTCTAAGCAACAGGCCTCGTAGCCTCGTCCACTACGATGGAGTTAAACGAGTCGATTGATTGAATTCAAACTCAAATGCGTCGTACGAACCTACTGTTTTCCTTGAGCCCGAAACCGTTGCGAAAGCGTCTCCATTTCGCGAATTTCCTCGGCAGGCAATTCCTGGGTCGACAACTCTGTTTCCTTGGTTGAATCGGTGCTACCGATCAGACGCAGCCACTTGCCGTCTGGCGAATCCCGGTACATACGAATCTCAAACAGCTGACGAACGCTTGCGAGAGTCGTGTTGCTGCGAATCTTGTCGCATTCAACAACCAGATTGACCGACATGGAGTTGGGGTTGTGCCACGTGTATTTCTGTTCGTCCGCCGGAGCCATTTGGATTTTGACATCATCCGGATGCACAATTCGCGCCGCGTGTCCACGTAGGAATCCTTCCATGTTCTCTTTCGCAAAGGCTAGGATTTCATCGTCGGTCGGGCGAGGAAATCCTTCGTATTCGACCCACAGAGTTTTGAACTCGCGATAGTTGTATCGGCCATCGGTAATCTCGTATCGTGCAAACCCGCCGATATTGCAAACGATATCATTCGCATCACCGAAGCGAGTCACTTTTTTCTTGATCGTCAGACCGCGCTCCCAGAAATATTGGCTGAAAGTAGGACTCCAGGATTTCTTGCCGTTCTTTGTCGATGGAACAACTGAAATAATATCCTTGCCCTCCCCTGTCACGTCCTGGATCACTTGTTTGTCCGTGGGGACGGCGTAAGGATCAACCTTTTCCGTTGAACTGGCCGAGGATTCAGATGTCGCTGTGTTTGCCACGACTTCGTTGGCGCTTGCCGCGTTCGCTTTCGACTGTTCAGTTGGAGCTTCCTTCGAGGTACTACAGCCATTGCAACAAATCACGCCTGCCACGAGCGCAAAAACGGATCGCATTAGGGACAAATAAAACGTTCGCTGAACTGTGTTCGTTGCATAGAGGGTAGCGCAAGCGGCTTTCGTATTCTGATAGCGCATGATCGGTTGGTTTCGATGAAATTTGACGACAAAAGGAAACTACAAAATGCAAAATGACGGCATTTAAGGCCATCGATTCGCAGACTATCGTTGAGATGCCGTCGTTAAACGATCTGGACAAATTTGTAAATCAAAATCCTGATTTAGTCTTTGTCGAATTGGTTGGAGGTTTCGCGTTCGTATTGCAGCATGCGAGACTCCAACTCTGCGGCCGCAGTTTCGTCGCCATTCTGAATATGCAACTCGCGCAGAAAGTTTCCAATTTGCGCGACAATCCGCCTTTGCAGCAAAACCTGGTAGTCTTTTGAGTTCCCAACGAGAAAGCCGAACGTCCCCGACGTCATCGTAATCGCCTTTTTCAAATCACCATCCTGAGCCGCTTTTTGACTGCGAATATAAAGCATGAAGCTATTCCAAGGCGGAGTGATTTTTTGGGACTGAAAGACCTTGTCGGCAATCAATACGGCTTCGTTAATCTGTCCCAATTCGGTCAATATCAAGGCCTTGATTCCCAGAACAATGTCGTACCTTTTGGATTCGGTCAGCTCGGCATCGTCGAGCATTTCCAGCAGTACGTCGCACTCCTTGAGCGCGTCAGTCCAGTTTTCAGCGGCAAACAAAGCGACAACAAAATTGTTTTGTCGCGAAATTGCGTGACCGGATTTGCGTCCATATACAACTAACGTATCATCCCGATGCCTTCGGAACTGTTCAACAATTTGATCGGCATTTCCTATTTCTGCTTGGCAGTTCAAATAGCGATTTTCGACATGCAAAAACATGCGCGACTGACGGTCTGGATCGGGAAACGCCACCACGATTTCCGACAAGGCGTCGAGTGCTTTGAAAAACGGTTTCGCTCCATGTAGTAGTCGGCGAGCTGACTGGCACATAGAAGCGTTGTTGAGTTTCGAATCCCAAGTTCTCGACGGCAAACGGGAAGAAGCGTCTCCAGTTCCGCCACTGCCGATTGAGCGTCATTACGTTTCAAAGCCACTGCGCAGCACGAATTCGCAGCTTGACCGTCTCGGGATGGTTCGGTCCGAGATCGATCATTGCGGCGTCAATCTCCGCGTCGAGAGTCGCTTGTGCCGTTTCAAGGTTACCCGCTCGCAACAACAGGTTGGAATACACATGTACAAACATCAGTCCGACGGGGCTGGTTGCTCCACGTGAAGAGACGATTCTTGGCCAAAGGCTATGTCCCATTTCCAACGCGAGTTTTCGTTTTCGATTTTGAAAACTCATGAACATGTACTGCAACTCGGCCATAAGTGTCTGCGGGTGATCCGCACCAAACGCAGCTGTGCGGAACTCCCATTCGCGTTTCGCTAGGGTCATACCTTGTTCATACATTTTCAGCGACTGGTATGCTCCTAAGATATCGTCGCTCGCTCGCGCACGTGCGAGCAAGCCACCGTCCATGTCGTCGTTGTCGTCAAAAAGCGATTGCTCAAGCGATGCCATTTCATCAATCGGGTTGCCAATCATTGCCTGCAAGGAAGCAATCGCCGCGTTTGACCTCAATGTTCGCGAATCACTTGTCCCGAATTTCAACTCCTGCAATCGAAGTAACTCCTCGCGATTCGCGAGCGAAGCCTTCAGTTGGCCGCTCATCCGCTGTGCATTGGCCAGTGCAGTCAGGGCCCGGAGTGTCTCGTCAGCTTCGTCGCCCAACTCATTGCGGAATACGTCGAATGCCCGTTGAAAACAATTTCTCGCTTCAAAATACAGATCAAGTGATTGATACGAGCGTCCTAACGCCATGCGGATTTTCGCTTGAGCCAATGGCTCCGCTGCGAAGCGATTTTCAATCGACTTCTCCGCCGACCGCAGCAATTCGACCGATGAAAGGTTCAGCTTGCCATCTTTATTCAAGTTGGCATTGGAAATGGAATCCAGAATCGCGTCGACGGCATCTTGTGCACTTTGTGCGGACAACTCCGCCTCTTGCCGCGAACGTTCCGCTTGCAAACGGGCTTCCGTTTCCTCTTGTTTCGCTTGTTCGGCAGTTTCCAAAGCAACTTGTGATTGATTGAACGCGAGTTGGCTCTGATTCCAAAAATAAGTCGTCGCGATCAAGCCAGAAAGCAGACAAAGGAACGTTGTCAAAACCGAAACTGATACGACTGGATTTCGTTTCGCCCATTTCCAGCTGCGACTGAGTGGCGAGATCGGTTGCGCCAGGACGGGAAATCCACTTTGGAATCGACGAAGGTCCGCGGCCAATTCAAATCCATTGGAATATCGCTGACTTGGGTCTTTCTCCAGGCATTTGTTACAGATCGCCTGAAGAGATTTTGCAATGTTGCGATTTTTGAAGGCGGGCGTGGTGTCCAACTCAATCGCTTTGAGTGTCTTGCCAGTGGTGTCTCGCTTGAATGGAGGAACGCCATTAAACAGTTCATAGAAAACAGAACCAAACGCAAAAATATCACTGACCGCCTCAACGCAATCCGCGGTATTGATTTGTTCTGGCGACATGTAGGCTGGAGTGCCAACCATCGTTCCTTCGACGGTTAAATCGCGTTCGTTGTTTTCTGTGTCGAATGCCAAACCAAAATCCGCGAGGAAGCATTTGGGTTTGCCGTCATGGTCTGAGCGTTCGATCAAAATATTGCCAGGCTTCAAATCTCGATGCACGATCCCCTTGGAATGCGCAAACGAAAGGGCTTCGGCAACCTGTCGCATGATCTCGACACATTCGTCAATTGACAACTGTTCGCTGCTTCGTGCTCGATAGGCCGCAAGGGTTTCACCGTTCGAATATGCCATCGACAGGAATGCTTGGCCGTCAATTTCGCCCGCCTCGAAAACAGGCAGAATGTTGGGATGATCCAGCAGAGCAGTCGCGCGAGCTTCGCGCCGAAAACGTTCGCGGTTCCTCGGAGATGCCAACATTTGTTGAAACGGGATTTTTACTGCGACCAAGCGATCAAGGGCCGGATCATGTGCCTTGTAGACACGGCCAAAGCCACCCTCGCCAACAACTTCCATCAGCGTCAACCGTCCGAATGAACGAGGTAGTGATTCTCGCGACTCGGACTGGTTTTTTGGTTCAGGACTTGAGCAAGTTGTAGAAGGTGAACGAAGCGTATCGGACCGGTTACCAGCAGCTTCCAGCAACGCAAGCGTCTCATTGGCGGCCAGAAGTTGGGCCATCTGTTCGGGAGTTAACTCGTCGACGATGGAATCAATGCTTTCGCTGGAGGTTGAAGTGGGGGTGTCGTCGACGCCCTCCAATCGTTGCCAGATGTTGGCAAGGTGTTCGTCTGGATCACGATTGGGATGTTTCATCATTCGTCGACATGATTTTTTGTAGTCGCAACACGGCCCGGTACCAAAGTTTGGTAACGGCATCGACACTTCGCCCCATGATCGCGGCGATTTCGTCGAATCCCTTTTTCTCAAAGCTCCGAAGTTGGATGACCTGCTGATCCGAATCGGAAAGCTGAACGATCGCGCCGTGAAGCGCTTCAATCTGTTCCTGTTTGAACAACAACGTTTGTGGCGTCGGTTCACTGTCACGCAACCAGTTTACTTCTTGTCCTGTTGGCCCCGCGTCCAATGAACGTTCTCTTCCAACATCACGACGTTGTCGGAAAAGACCGCGTCGAACTTGACGAATCTCATTGATCAACAGCGTTTTCAACCAGGCTTTCAATTCCCCTTCGCTATTTCCTCGAAACGAATCGAATCCATCGACGGCTTTGACCAACGATTGCTGAACAATATCGGAAACTCCGATTTTGGCACGTAACGCTTGTTCGTGATGGCGTTCAGCAACCAACTGCAGGTAACCTTGTAGCTGCGCCAAAAGGCCATCGTACGATTCGGAACATCCCGTTTTCGCTCGATGGATGAGCTGACTGACCGTCTGAACATCAACGCGAGAATTCTCTTCGTCGGAAGTCAATTTCAGATCATCTGATTCTGTATTGTCCATGTTTCAAGACGCCGCCAGTTTGAAAATCGGACATAAAAATTCTGGTTTCAATTATGGGTGAAAGGGAAGGATTTCGGAACCTTGGTAATCGATGCAAAAATGCATTTTTGATGGGAAGTCCAGAAATCGACGTCACCTTACGCTCCTGCGAAAGAGGCGTTCAGCTCCCTTCCGCACACGAAGTTTACATTCGATTCGAGGGTTCGAGTCGGACGCGGCAAGATTAGAAGGATAGTACCAGTTGCTTGCCGCCGGATTCAAATCAATTTACCTTGGTTTGCGGCGAAAGGTTCAATTCACAGACCATTAAACTACCGGCTGAAGGTTGGGAATCCGCGTATGAAATTTGTCTACGATACTTCCCGATTTAAATGAAATTGCGATAGAATTTACCGCTCGAGCAATCAGGTCAGATAGACCGGTGCTCACGCCCGTATCAAATAGCCACATCCATCGAAATTGCAACTCAACCTACGAGGTACCCAATGTCTCAAAATCCACCAAATTTTGGTCAGTCCAATAATCCCTATTCCTCTCCAACCAGAGCGAATATGCCTATGGGAAGAAAACCTCAAGCATCGCGTGGAAAAATCATTGCTCCGGGGATCGCACTGATAGTTGTTGGATCGCTGGGACTCATCATGTCGATTGTCTCAATATTCATGGCATTGTTTGGCGCTCCGCCGGCAATTGATCCCACTCAACCAGAATGGTTGCAAGATCTTCAGCGGAATGGGCGAGGTACGTTCCCTGCAATCATCCAAGGTGCATTTGTACTTTTGAATATCGCAATCATTGCCGGTGGGATCTCTATGGTTCGTGTCAAGAATTGGGGAATAGGATTGACCGCAACCATTGCGGCCATGATCAATTTTGGAAATTGTTGTTGCGTCCTGGGCTTGCCAGTAGGTATTTGGTCATTGGTGATCCTATTGCAAGACGATGTAAAACGAGCCTTCGAGTCGAACAAATAGTTGCACGGATTTCGGCCAACGCGTCAGCTTTCGGTGTCGACGGCATCGAGCTGGCGTGAGGCTGTTGAATCGTTTGTGATTGTGGCCGGCCAATCGCGACAGTATGAACTCAAAAATTCAGCGAGTGGCTTTGAGCGACGCGAGTGAAGAGATGATTCCAATAACTTATCTAACTGGTGATGCCACCAATCCAGAATCGACTGGGCCACGAATCATCGCGCATGTCTGTAACGACATCGGCGGTTGGGGCAAGGGATTTGTCCTGGCCATTTCCAAACGATGGCCGGAGCCTGAATCCAAATATCGTGAATGGTTTTCGGAACGGGAGGCAAATGATTTCGGACTTGGTGCAGTGCAATTCGTTGCTGTGGACGAAGGCCTTTGGGTTGCCAATATGATCGGGCAGCACAAAATAAAGCGAGGTGACGATGGGACTCCTCCGATTCGTTATGATGCGATTGAGAAATGCCTTCATCAGATCGCGAAATTTGCAATTGATCACCAAGCAACGATACACATGCCGCGGATCGGATGTGGCCTTGCGGGTGGAAATTGGAGCGAAATCGAGCCACTAGTCAATCAAGCTTGCAGTGAGGCCAACGTACCGGTATTTGTTTACGACTTCAAATAATAATGCCCCCTGTTGAAAAACGCCTGATTTGCGATTTATGGCGGCTTTAGCCAGTCTCAGGTCGTCTTCGCAAAGGAGAAAGAATGAAATTCCGTTGGACCTTTGTCATCGTCCTTGGGACCTTCGTCGCGATCATCGTGGCGGTCGTCTTTTACCGGCCCGTTAAAATCGGGTACCACCGTTACTCGCTAGAGCGAATTCATGACAACATATACGGCGAGCCAACGGCATTTGCGAATGGTCTAGTAGGCTTCGGAAACGCCAGCCAAATCGAACGGCTGGAAATGCATTGCAATCAGCTTGCCGCCCTTGGTTACTTTTTCCACAAGAAGTACGAAATGGAAAAGTTGCCCAAAGCAAACGGAGTTCACAGCGCATTGTGGCGCATCGTTCAAAGTGAATTCCCTGATTCTCGATATCCAACACTGTCGTATCCTAGCAACGTGTTGGAGGTTTGGGATTTGCCAGAATGCGAAGGCAAATGGGATGAATTTGTCGAGCCGCCACAACGTGCCGGATTTCGTTGAACGTTTTATGGAGTTATCAGAACCAGGTGATCCTGCGAACGTTTCGAACTAGCAGAAAAAAACTACTCGACCTTTGAAATCCGACGTTATTGAATTGTTTTTTTGACTGAGGGAGCCGCCCATGCCTGAGCCAACCAGTAAACGTACGCGATCATTTGCGACGCCCGAAAAGTTTTCGGATTGGCTGGCCAAGAATCACGCTTCGGAACCAGAGCTTTGGTTGAAGATTCACAAAAAAGCGTCAGGCCGAAAGTCAATCAATTGGGAAGAAGCTGTGATTGAAGCGCTGTGTTGGGGGTGGATCGACGGGATCAAGAAAAAATTCGATGATGATTCCTTTCTTCAGCGATTCACTCCCCGACGCCCGGGGAGTAACTGGTCCAAACGCAACCGAGAAAATGTCGAACGTTTGATTCTGGAGAAACGGATGACAAAATTTGGAATGGTACATGTGGAGGCCGCGAAATCTGATGGACGATGGGAGATGGCTTACGCGCCTTCGTCTGAAATGGAGATTCCCGACGATTTGCTTGCCGCAGTAAATTCCAATGCCCGTGTTAAAAAGTTCTTCGCGTCATTGAGTCGAACGAATCTTTACGCAATTACCTATCGCCTTCATACAGCCAAGACTCCAAAGACGAGGCAACGGCGTTTCGACAAGATTCTGGAGATGCTCAAAAATGGCGAGACGTTTCACTGAAAACGCTAAACATCACATTTCGCAAATAACGTATACACGAAAGTGTGTGGAGTGTTTCTGCAGTTTGAAAATGATCGAGAATTGCCGACGTCATTGGAAACAGGTACGATGATCGGCTCTGCGCGTTTGGTTGTTTCAATGCAGTCGGTCAATGTGACCGCTACGTCCAAACAATGAACGCTTGAGAATCTATTTTTTGGAAATTCGCGCTACATGAGAAACAAGAATATTTGCCTCGCTTTTTTTCTGCTCGTTGCTGGAATGGTCGTCGGGTGCGAAAGTAAAACCGACTTGAACAAATCCGAATCCAGTAAGGCCGCCCCAAGCACTCGAGAAATGGGTCCGCATGGTCTTCCTGCTGATTGGACTGACGTCGCGTCGATTCGTATTTCCAAAATAGAGAGTCCGGAAGGTAAACTTACCGTTACTCTGGCGGGCGAAAAACAGAGATTCAGTAGTATCCTCGATCAGATCCGTAGCAATGTTTCCAAGCCAATTAACTTCAGTAAAGAAGTGGATCCTGAACAGGAATTGTCGGAATTCGAGATCAAAATGGAGGCAGGATCTTGGCAGAAGTTGTTGACGTTGGTTGCCGAGAAGTTCAATTGCGTCGTCGAAGAATCCGATTCAGAATTTCTTATCGTTCCTCGGAAGTAGAAAGTCGTCGCTGAGCCGGAGTCGCTATGATTTGCGAATGGTTGCGGAGTCGCAGTTCGTCTTTGCAAATTAGAATCACAGGATACGCACTTTCACACCCAAAGCCTTATCTACAGTGGAACGATAGCCTCTACTGGTTTGATGATCTGGTTCGTTAGCTGCTTGAAACGTACATGTCCGTCATAACGTTGACTACCGAAATTGCCGCAACCATTGACGTGGTTTTCGACCTGTCTCGCAGCATCGACTTGCATGTTGAATCCACATCGCAAACAAACGAGAAAGCGATTGCTGGACGAACATCTGGCTTGATCGAACTCGGTGAAACGGTCACATGGGAAGCAACCCATTTCTTCATACGTCAACGCTTGACCGTACGTATCGAACTGTTCGATCGACCAAACCATTTTCGGGATTCAATGGTTGCGGGGCGTTTTCTCGATTCGATCATGATCACCATTTTGAGTCTTGTAGAAATGGCACGATCATGACGGATGTTTTTGATTTTACATCGCCATGGGGGCCGCTGGGGCGCGTCGCCAATTGGTTGTTTGTGACCCGGCACATGCGTAGACTATTAGCTACTCGCAATCAACTAATCAAATTCGTTGCTGAGTCCGGGGACGCACAGAAATTCACGCATCCCGCTGAAGACTCGCAACGAATTCGCAGATAACAATGCCGTATACACGGAGCCGCCGGTTCTGCGCGGTTTGCCAATGGAGAGCGTCTCTCCGGCGGCTCGGTGACGGCGGTCGTTCGGTGAAAATCCCTTGAGTTAGCGATCGATGCATGGACGTGAAAGAAGAGTAATCGACTATTCGCGGGGCGAAGCAGGTCGGCTGCTGTGCCGCCGTCTCATTAATTCCCGCAATCATTTCAAAGTGGATTGCCTTCGTTTCCCCGCTCTATTCTGTAGTACGCCTGGGAAATGAAGATTTGAATGCAATCGGCCTGAGAGGCCAGCTACAGAGATGCTGATTTTCGATTCGTTGTATCCAGATTGCATGCCATTGAGGAAAATTTGCCTAGGTCCAAAGAAACGATTAACGTGATTGGCTCCGTGATTGGGGTTTAAAATGATTCAATCGGTCGTTGTGTGACCGTTTCTCCCAAACCACGAACTTTCATGGATTCTTTATGCTACCGAAAGGAAGTGATGAGCACGCAAGGAATTGACAAGTTCAAAATTGAACAACGCTCAAGTTCTATAGGAAAAATCGTGCGACTGGCTATAGTGACATATGGCCTGATATTCATTGGACTCAATGGGGTTGGCGCTGCATTGAGTCTTACAGAACCGGTAATTGTCAACGTAATGAATCTTATACTCTGCACGCTGGTGTGTTATGGGATATTCGCTCTCGCTTTTACATCTCTACGAATATGGACAAATGGTGTTTTCTGGTATTGGTTTTCGGCTGCGTTACCGTTTTTAATCATTGTCGGTTTTGTTGGCGAAATAATCACCGATGATTCATCGCTTGCTCTAACAGACTGGTTTGGGATTGGTTTTTTCGGCGCAGTGATTTGGACGCCAGCGGTTATTTGTAATTTTACATTGGCGCGAGAACTGAACAAATTACACTCCGAGTCCGTCTCACCAAAGGGACCTCAAGGAATTAGCCACAGGAGATACTTTCAAAGTGGGTGGCCGAGGGCTGCAACGAGAGATTTCATGCAATATGTCGTGTGCCAGATTCCTTGGTTCCTTAGCCGCACCAGAGACCGCGAGTAGCGAACCAGTAGGTCTTTGACTTCGCGGAGCGGCTTCCGCGCAGCCGAAGGTCAAGGACCTTGTTCAAGAAGGCCGAGTTTACGCGAGCCGGATGGGTGCGATGAATGATGCAGGCTCTCTGTTTTGACCGAGAGCTTTTTTATGTGCCGGTCATAGATGGGTATTCGAATCGACGGCATCTGTATTGCAGAAGGTGTGACTGCGTATGTTTTGCTTCAGGACGCGGTGGATCAAGAGGAAGGCTTGAGTGGGTCAGGTGGTGTTTCGGTTGTTAGTTTTCAAACCGTTGCACCATCGGGACAAGCCCGATTGGGGGCAGTGCAAACGACTACTGTTGATTCAGGACCGAATGCAATGGTTTGAAGTTAACATGTGGCAATCTTCGCTTCGTCCACGACGTGTGATGAAGTTGGACGTTGGGCACACTTGCTGGCGCAGCGGGCTTGTATTGTAGGAGTATCGGAACTGAACCCAGCTACTCTTATCTACTGTATGGCGGTGGTCAAAACGCCGATCGTGATCGAAGCCATGCAGGTTTTCGTAGTTAGACAATGGCAAAACCGAGCGCAGGCTAAACCCTACATCCCTTTTGAGTTTTGCAATTAGTTTGGTAGCGATTTCTCTTGCGTCGCAAAACTGCAACCACCAAAATATACAGACTGCTGTAAAACACCTGTCGCCCCAATCAGCCAAATTCGATCATTCCAGATTACACCCATGCAAAAACGTCGAGTTTTTCAATTTAGTATCGCGTCGTCTATGGTTTTTACGGCCATTGCATCGGCAACACTCGCATTCGGGCCAACTATTCGCGCCTATGTCGCAACACAAGGATTGTCGAACACGGATGTTTACGTTAACGGCAATCCTTTCGGTCTATTTGTTTTATTGGAGAGTGACTCCGCTGACACCCTTCGCCAATTAGGAGCGGCATCAAATCAATCTCTTCAGGCCGCGCTAAAAGACCCAAATAGGTTTGCGGCAGCCCACAGGCTGTTATTGGAAATTAATCCAGAAAAATTCCAGTTGGCATCTCCATATTGGGCTTATGATATGGATCCTTTCGGCAGCGCATCGAACGATTTTGACGAGGAACTGATTCCAGTGCTTGAAAACTTTTGGAAAAAGGCACTCGCTGAACCACAAGGGTTTTCAGACGACGATCGTCGATTGGAATTCCGTTACGTTGAACCCGCAACATATGAAATCGGTGATCTGGTGCCATGCGAGGCAGACTCAGCTGATTTTGAACTGACTATTTGTGCGTGGTGCGATAACAAATGCGTCTATCAATACGGCCATTCGTTTTGTCGCCACAAAGGTGAATCGACCGATCCATTACAACAACCTGGACTGCTCCCGATGCATACAGCTTGTGCCATGCTAGTGAATGGTTCGATGTCAGGTACTCTTCAATATTCCAAGTTTGCTAAGAATGCCGTCACCGTAAAAATTGAATGGACAGTATCCCTTGACGGGGTCGAAGATTATTTTCGACGAGAGTTTGACGTTGTTTTGGGTGACGATGGTTTTGTTGATGCTGGACAGGGCAACCGCATTCAATGGTCGTTTTCTACATGGCCAAAATAAAACGGATGTCATTGTGAGCTCAATAATTCTGGACTTGCGGTGCTTTATTGAGTGAAGCGATTGTCTCTTAAGACTTGGTGAGCATTGCGTTAGCTCGGTGGCATTGCCATTCTGCCAGTTGGTGGCCTCAAAGACCCAGCGATAGAACGTGGGATTATTTCGCAAAAAATAGCGTCTTGTAAAAAGGCTAAACTGAAAATTCGGCAGAAGTCATTATGAGCTTTTTGTGGGGGCGGTTCGTTTCGCCAATGTTTGCACGTGCAGAGTTAATTTGGTGCAAAATCAGGCAACCGAAGACAGCGAATCGAAAATTGACGGCAACGGCAAGTCAACAAAAAACCCTGCGAAAAACGAAGTTCCCGTAGGGTTTTAGTAGTGGGCGGTGAGGGACTCGAACCCCCGACCCTCTCGGTGTAAACGAGATGCTCTAGCCAACTGAGCTAACCGCCCGGTGTGACAACAGAATAATCAATTTTCAGTCCTGTTGTCAATTGGAGACTGCTTTTCAGCGTCCAGGTTCATGGAACTTCGGAAGCCAAATTGCAATTCTCATCAATTATTCTTCGTTTCGAGACGCAGCGGGCTGGCCGCCGTCATCGTCTTCGTCGTCTTCCTTACTTCCCTTTGATTTTTTCACCTTGAATCCGTCCAGTTTGCATTCGGCGATCAGGTCTGCGTAGGCCACCTCGTCTGCGTTTTTTAATTTTTTGACTTCTTCAAGTGCCTTTTCAAACGCCTCAGTCATCGTGCCGTCTTCAAATTCTTTTTGCCGTCCCGGTCGTCGCCAAACGCTTCCCATTGCTTGGTCAACTCCTGATCTTTGAGTTGTTCGAAGAACTTCTGGCCGAATTCATTACGCTCGGTCTTGGGTTTCCCTTTCACATGGCACGCTTCACAACTGACTCGCAGCTCAGAATATTTCTTCTGCATGACCTTTTTAAACACAGTGTGTCCATAGGCGTCAGTTGTGCTCGAAATCATGAACAACGCAATCGCCGGTAGCATTAATCGAAAAATTTGATTCATGGATCCATTACCCCTTTGTCATTTCCAGCATTTGAAAATGCCAGAATTCATTCACTGTTGTTGTTGGTCCAAGCCAGGGAACTTCCTGACTTTTGACGTTTCGACCACGTCGACGACCTCACATTTACAATTTAGCAGAACATTGGCCTGTGTCGAATAATCAGGTTACCGCGCAAACTCGCCGCAAATGTAAAGGCGGCTTTCGCATCATAATGGACGCAGCAAGGGGGAGTTTTGTTTTTCTTTTTTTCGCCGATCGAAAAAAACATGTTGAGAATACCGTTGGAGAGGTATCAGCAAGAGGTGAGATTTCACGGAATCAAAGCGGAAGCCGTCTGAAATCACTGGTTGAAGAATGAGTATTCAGGACGCAGGCCAACGTCTATCGCGGCGGTCGACTTGTAAGATCAGGTTTGGTGAATTCGTCGGTTCGCATATTGAACTCCAGCGAATAGCGAATCGGATCGTCCAACGCGGCACTTTCCGACTGTTCGTCAACAACGGACGCGACGCATCCGCAATGTTTGCAGCGGCAAGGCAATCCCAGGTATTCCGTTGGCACAAGATTGCGTAAGCAACATTTGTTGCAACGCCAAACCATGGTTGCAGAATTGGAATCCATCCGTGCATCCTTGCAATCGGGGGCTATCGTTGGTTCGATCGCTACAAAACTGTCACCAACAGTTTTCTGTCGAACCCAAAATTCAAAAACCAAGTTATGGAATTGGTTGGGAATGGGCAATGCCGAACTTGGACGGAAACGGCAAAAAATCAGAGGCCGAAAATCATGCTGAACTTGGGCAACGGTATGGAATTACCTTGAAATTTGCGAACTAACTTGTGCCACTCGTGGGGCGCCGTTATATGCCAGCAAATTTGAACAAGGCGATAAAGAATAATCGCGATCAGCAAGTTTCAAACGCTATCGCGGAACGGAAAATGACCCTGAATCGTTTCCGACGGCTTCTACACCTTCGGCCAGTTCGGCATTTGCATGGGGATTGAGATGGCCCGAGTGAGAATCGTGAATTTCAACCAATAGCTCTTCGATACCTTGAACGATGTCAAGGAGCTCAACGACAAGACTATGGTGGTTCAGTTTGCAATCACGCGGTGCGAACGCTTTGACTTTTCCGAGGATTCGGCCGTCAACGATCATTGGCAATTCGACTTGCCACTGTTGGTTACCGCTAGTGTGGACTTTCTTTTTCGCCACTCTCCATGAAATCCTTCGTGCATCCAAGGCGCATTGACGTCAAGCATGATTTCGTTGAGGTCATGGGTTTGCAAATGACGAGAGTTGATTCCAGATATCGGCCCAGTTGCGGTTACCTTGTAAATGAATTGCACTTTCGTGAACGCCGATTGTTGTTGTGTTTCGTTTCAGCGAGGTAAAGGTTCGCAAAAAGCCAGAAAAACGTCGTTGCAGGAGTTTTGCTTCCGCAACACCAAAGAGTCCTCCAGAGACCATCACAAAAATCACTAACGCAATCGAGGCCAATGCAAACTCCGCTTGTCTCATGATCAGCGAGATCGTTCCGCCAGCTGCTGTCATCGTGCACAGTGCAGCCACCCACATCAGGCTTCCGACTGGAGAGAGGCCTTTTTTGGCCAGGATATGGTGGAGATGTCCACGGTCTTCCGTGTAGATACTTCGGCCCGTGAACCGGCGGCGAATGATTGCGGCAGAGGTGTCAATGAATGGGATTGCTAACAGGGCAATCGGAGCAAACACAGAATACGCCATGTTTTGTTTGAAGCCGCTTCGAATCGCGACCGCCCCCAAGAACAGACCTAACAGCATACTACCTGCATCGCCTAAATATGCCTTGGCTGGTGGGAAGTTGTATCGAAGGAACCCGAGTAAAGCTCCCGCCATCGCCATACAGAGCAGGCCGTCAATCGTCATGCCAACATAAAACGACATGACACTTAGAGCCATACAAAGTATGAACCCAATCGTTGCCGCAAATCCGTCCGCACCGTCCAGAAGATTGACGGAATTGATCGAGGCGAGGCACCAAGCGTAGACTACCAGGTAGGAGAATATTCCAAACTCAAACGTTACGCCCATGATTTGAATCGAATCAAATCGAAATCCAAATGCGATAAGTACCGTTACGGCCAGGATTTGCCCCATCAATTTTTGGCGACCACGCAAATTGAAACGGTCGTCGAGCACGCCGACAATCAGAACGATCGCGCATCCGAAAAGGAGTCCCAAAAGTTCGCCACGGTTTGTTGGGCGGCTACTGATGTCAAAGGACAAAAAAACAACCAACGAAGTAATCAGAACGGCGCAAAAAACGACAATGCCGCCTACAAGCGGAATTGCGGATGTATGCAATTTTCGGGTTGTATCTGGTTTGTCGACCAAGCCGACTTTGCGAGCAATCATCGCCACGATTGGGAGCAATCCCACCGATAATAGCGAAGATAGTACGAAAGCGACGGTAATGGTAATCATAGGTTGTCGTAAATTTTTGTGCTGAAAACCGGCTTCCTACGTAACATAGACCACAACGGTTTTTTGGCTACTCCTCTTTGTCAGAAAATCGTTTTCCATCGATTTTCTTTTGGATGTTTCTGATGAGCCGTTCGTAGTTTTTGTCTCGCTCATTGCTTTGGTGAAGACGGCGAGCCTGAGACATGGCTTCATCCAAGCGGTCATTTTCCATCAATAGAGTTGCTAGTCGATACCTGGTTGAGTGATTTCCTGGCGTCGCAATCGTAGCGTTTTCCAGTTGCTCGATCCCTCCCTCGATATCACCCATGGTCAGCAACACATTGGCTTTCAAAAGGACATTTTCGCCGTCGGCCAACGATACATTCGCCAACAACTCTGCCGCATGGCGCAACATTTGGTTTCTAAGTTCGTCCTGTGGATCGAGGTAGCGGATCGCAAATTGATAAATTAATTCTGGGTCGTCGGGAACGACGTTCTCGGCAATCATTGAATCGGGTATCCGGATATTTGATACGCCAGAACGCCCCTTGATCAAATCAAAGATCTTGCGAACCTGTTTCGGATCCAACTCCAACGCGCGACGAAAATGCCCTGACGCAACGGACAGATTGCCGAGAAACAAATTGGAACGTCCTACCATCACGCGAAAGTCCACATTGTTTGGCGAGTGCCTGATTCCCGACTCGAGAGCCGCTACGCCTTCGCTTTCTGCTCCCAGCAAAATAAGAATTTGGCCCAACTTGATTTGTAATTCCGGTTGAATCGGTCGCTGTTTCAAACTTTCGTACATGAGATGCACGCAGGGCATGAGCGAATCGGAAATGAACGGCTCGTTGCGAAAACTATTCGACGCACTTCGTCCAACGCGACTCCGCAAGTCGGCCATTTGGGCTTCAAGTCCTGTCAAGGATGAGAGTTGCCAGATGTTTGTGGTAAGCTGCTCCGTCGAAATACCTTGTGGACTCACATCACTCAACGATTCCAGTTGTTTTTCCAGATACAGCAGACGAGCGCGATGGATCCATAGGTCCGCCAATTGGTTTAGTTGTTGAGATGCCATCGACGTCTCAAGCGTTACATTGAAGGCCGCAATTTTTGACTCGGTCTTTTCCAATGGCATATTCTCGTAGTCAGCCACGAAATTTCGAGGCAAAAGGTGGTCTTCAGAATTCGCTTGACGGTAAATGGCAATCGAGGTGAGCAGGCAACCGGTGAATGCTAAAAGTATGACAATCGACACCAGAATCGCTGGCCCCTGCATTTGAAGCAATGACCATTTTTTCAGTCGCGTGGCCAGCGCGTGGCCATGTTGGCTAATCAAACCAACACTGATTGCCAACAAGACGGTGTTGGCCGGAATGTACCACCCGAAGTCAAAGCACGATGCGACTATTTGGGATGATCCAAGAAAGACAGCGAAGGTACCGATGGCGACCGTAAGCGGCGAGGAGCCCCGATACAAAATGAATATTGCCAGATAAGCAAAATAGACAACTGCCGATAGCAGAAGGATCAATCCTGGAATACCGGCATCAATCATCGATTGAACAAACTGATTTTCAGCAAACGCAAAAATATTGTGTTCAATCTCTTGACCGTAAAGGCGTTGGACCATTGGGTAAGCGCCTAATCCAGCGCCAAACAGCCCCATCTTTTTGACGGCAAACGATGTGTCATGCCAGGTTTGATAACGCGCATTGGAATCAAGCTCTTCCAACGCATTGAAACGTTCAATTAGCTGATCGTAAAACCCGATCCAACTCGTCAACAGAACGATCACCAGCAACATCGGGATGAACAACAGGATGCCGGCTTTTGGCCGTCGGGCCATTCCATACAGCATGAACGTTGCAAAACATGCAAACAGCATTGCCGTGACTCCACCTCTCGAAAGTCCGGAAACGATCCCTGCCGCGATTAAAACAAACGCGGTTAGCGATGCGATTTTGGAGGCCGTCAAATCTGCAAGGAGCAAAGTCAGGTGTTCGCGAATCTGTCTCCATATCGGAATTTCTTTGCTGACGATCAAACCGGGCCCGGAGCCGCTATCCATTCGCCAAAGATACGCGATCAAGCCGACGGAAGCGGCCAGCCCCATTAGCAGGTACCCGGCACTGTTGTTTCTGTTTACGAACGGCCCGAACGCGATTCCACCCTGGGACAATTCAACCTGCCAATAAATCTTGCCGTTGTAAGTCAATTTTTGAACGATGCCAAAAAATGCGAGGGCGGCGCCATTGAGTGTCATTGCTGTTAAAACGGTCAACGTATCAGATGTTGAACGAAAAAAACGACATCCAACCAAAAGCGCAATGATCCCCAAAGTCATTAAACGAATTTGCCCCCATGTCGCTTCCGTGTCTAATGACCCATATGCAACTGGTGATGATTCGTTGACGACCTTGGAAAGAGGCGCAAGCGTTTCGTTGTAAACTTCACTTTGCATTCCAAACAATAAACTGTTCAACGATTCGGGAAGCGAAATGATCTGAGTAAGACCAATCCCCAGTCCGAGCAGAACGAAGAAAAGCAAATGAGGCAGAATCTGTGGCTTCTTTCTGGAGAATGCCGTTTCCAGCCACCAACTTGCTAACGCGATTAGCAAGGCGATCGAAATTATCCATTGCGAGCGTGAGTGTACCGAGCCCAACATCCACGGCGGCGCCACCACCACAAACAATGCGGCCAGTTTTCCTGGCCAAGCAATCCAATGTTGAAGTCGACCTTCTGACGCAGGGTTCCGCTGGGCTTCGTTGCGCAACTGCTCTAACTGAATTGAGTCGCCGAGCGTTCTCGCTTTTGGTGGGTTTTCACGCATAGACGAATTTGGTTGTTCTCAGTGACAACCACGTATCCAATGACGAATAAAAGAAAATGGAAACCGGTGGCCGAAAATTAAATTTGCCTTACTCTCCGAGTTCCTAGATCGACGATGAGCCGCCAAAACCAACGAGATTCAAAGGCCATTGCCAAGCAATTTGGCCAAACGGTGGTTCGGGAGGAATGGACTGACCAAACTGACAGTTGTAATCCATCGGCCCTTTTATCGAACAAAAGGGCTTCCTTCATGGTAGGTAGACGGAATGGAACTGTAAAGTTTGGGGACGATTCACCGTACCCATTTGTGGAAGAGTTTACTGTTTTTGGCCGCAAAGTAGGATTGGGCCGGTTTTGCGGGGAGCAAATAAATGGACGGAAAATTAGCCTTACTATTCACCGCTGTCTGAGCCGCGTTTCCGG
The DNA here is from genome assembly GCA_041399045.1 of Pirellulaceae bacterium. Taxonomy (GTDB): domain Bacteria; phylum Planctomycetota; class Planctomycetia; order Pirellulales; family Pirellulaceae; genus BJ22. The sequence goes on from JAWKTO010000013.1 coordinate 29,387, forward strand.
TTGGAAATCGTCGAGGTGTACATCATCGTAATCGCACCTGCTGCAAGTAGACTCCAAGGCATCCAGTCCTTGGTCTGAATAACACGTCGTTGCGCCCCTTGCCCCGGAATCTGATACGCGGCGTTTGAAAATGGTGAGCTCGTGCGGCCCAATCCTGAGTTGTACTGATCGGGGGAGACCAATCGGGGAAGTCTACGTGAGTCCGTCATCACAAATTTGTCCACGACCAAGGTCTCCGCACCCAGGATGAACAAGAAAATTCCAACCGCAAAGAAAAACGATTTCCACATTTTGACTACCAATTTTTGGACCGCATCGAAAAGGAACCGCGAATTCCCTTTCTGATATCGACGTGCGGAAACGGCCAGAATCCCAATTTATGAGGTATTTCTCACATTCAAAAAAATGGGCGGTTCAAAACTGGTAAAAAACGCATCCCTGATATATAACAATTGAAAACAAAAACCGTTGCAATTGACTTTCGGCTGTCTCGTCCAACTTCCAGTTAGCAGACCTCAATTTGATGTCCTGCTTTGGTCGGAGCTTTTGCACATCGCCACATCGTAGATCGAAACACTTCAATTATTAGAAATTCGCAATGGAACGGAACGATCCACCCCAGAACGCCGCCATGCCTAAACGAAAAAGTGTCTTGTACATTGAAGATGACAAGGATCAAGCTCAGGCCTTGATATCTGCAATGAAGCGAGAATTTGAAGTCACGCTGGAGGAGGATGGCAATCGCGGATTGGCGATTATCAAATCTGCGAACCCAGATTTGGTCATTCTCGATTTGGGGATTCCACGGCGAAGTGGTTTTTTGATTCTAGAAGAACTTCGTGAAAAAGATCTGTTTCACGGAAAGGTCATTGTACTGACCGGGGCCGAAGGCAAACGCCACTTCGACTACTCGATGGCTTTGGGCGCCGATGCCTATATCCGAAAGCCATATTCGGTCGACGAGGTGATCGAGACATGCCGGTCATTGTTAGCTTAAGATTGAACTTACGTTTTGTAACAGTATCGATTCCCGCTGTTGTCGAGCCAATGACTCTTTGGGGTTGTGTTTTAGAAAGTGTCGATTGTTCGACTTTACTATTGCCCAATATCTTTTGTTTCGGAAGGGCTAATTCGACTAGCCTTGGCATTTTCGCGTTTGATTGCTTCGTAAACTTCCTGTCGGTGCACTGGAATTTCATTTGGGGCGTCGATCCCTAAACGTACCTTGTCTCCCCGGATGTCAACGATCGTAATCATGACATCGTCGCCGATCATAATGCTTTCGTCTCGGTGCCGGGATAGAACTAGCATGTTTGGAACCTCCGGCACTCGCCGTCGACTTGTCGATTGAGTTTTGAAAAGGCACCAGGCCCTATCAGAGAAAATGGTTATGCACGACGACCGTACCACGGCAATTCGCTAGCGAAAACCAAGACATTCTCTGCTATCGGCTACACCATTCGCGAAAGAAAAAGAAAATGACGAGAGTTCGATTGTTCGGAATATGCGGGGACAACCTCGCTCCGAGCAATATGCATACATCGAACGGAGCTGCCGAAAGCGTCGTCAGCTCCGCGAACTAAAGCAGAGGATTTTTGATGTAACGAGTAGGCTATGCTGACCGGCGATGAGAGGTGGGAAGTGCCGCCAAATCGTATTGAATGGGCTGGTTGTCCGTCGTTACCACCTGTGCGCCCAGTCGTCGATCGAGGTTGATCACGATCGGGGCTCGAAGGTTTAATGTTAGCGCTTCGTCGTCTCGCCCGACAACAGCCAGGACAAATGCCTGCTCACTTTCTTCCACCATCAAACTTTGCAGATCCGATTGGTCGAGTCTGACTCGGTAGTTTTTCACAAATTTGCGAGGCGATACGACCGGCAATGCCACGTCTGGCTTCTGAATACTTTGCAGCCAAGCAACCGCTTGATTGTCCGCATCGGCCAACAATACCCAATGGCGACATTGTTCAAAGCCAAAGACGCCATTGCGAAAAAACAGAATGTCATCAGGTTCGATTTGGATGTCGTCAAAGCGAGTTGTCTTGACCTTCATGCTAGCCCAGCCTGTCTAGAATCATTGCTATCTCTTGTCGGACGAACAATTGTCCAATTCCGTTATCGGCCTGTTAGACTTTGAGGGTTACACAATTTCTCCTGATTTTTTTGATTTCCTGCGACCGGTTGCTCCAACTTGTCTCGACAGGCCATTTTGAAAACGCGTAAAATTTGAGAATTGGTTTTGGTAGATTTGGGAATACCGAGTGAATTTCGCACAAACGATAATCAAAACGAATTCGTTTAACTGGCAAATGCTGGCAATTGTGCTTTGCGCGCTGAATCTGTGTTCCGCCATCGCTAACGGCCAAACTCAAACCGAAGATCTGAAATTATCTGCCACCGACCAAGTGAAATTTTGGCTCGATCAAGTGGAAAGCCCGCAATTTGACGTTCGGAGCCAAGCGACCATCAAATTGGGTGAGCTCGGCGCGGATGCCTTACGGCAGATCGTCGAAAAAACCATCAATGGAAGTCCCGAAACACAGTACCGTACCAGCTTGGCGATTGAACAAATTGCCGTTACTGCCGATGAGCCGGATTTTCTAAAAGCTGCTGCAATCTTACGTGTAATTTCAGCCAGCAATACGATCGACGAACGTCTTGATCAATTGCGAGCAACCTGGAAACAGCAGCAAACTGACAAGGCGATCAAGAAATTGCGGGATGCTGGGGCAAGGGTTCAAGTCGTTCAACGAGCAGGGAACGGAATTGATGATGTCGATGTTCGAATCTTGATCAGTGAGTTTGGCGACGAATCCCAGAAAGTTGACGAACCGGAGGGGACGCCACGCGAACCGCGGCTGACGCGAGAGCAGTTGTCGGAACGAGTCGAGCAAATTCTGACAGGGACATTTACGGAAAATTACGAAATTGCTTTTCCGCGCGGTGAAGAGGACAGCACTCGAGAGGAACTTCTGTCCAGCATTCGAGCGAACATGATTCGGAATCAGTTGCGGGCAGGCATGAACCTGAATATGTTGTCCGAACTCAAGACGACGGTTGAGTTTGGCCCTAATTGGAAAGGTGACCTGGATGCCTTTACCAATATTGTTGGAATCGAAGGTTTGGGGAACGTGTTCTTTGATCACTGCACATTGCACCCTGAGTATTTTGATGTGCTGAAGCGCGTTAGTGAGTTGGAGTGTGTTCGATTCGCAGATGTTGATTGGGTTTCGGGGGCAAGCGAACGGATTGGCGAGTTAGTCTCTGTTCAAATCCTGGATTGGCGAGGTGAATTGTCAAAAGATAACATTGAGCAATTGATTCGTTTGCCAACGATGCGAATGTTGTCGTTGGATGTTGGCGAACTCGACCCCGATTTGTTGTCACGTCTTAAAGGGTTCAGGCATTTAGTTTCCCTTTGTGTCGTTGGAGCGAAGTTGGATCAGGGTGTTTTGGATGCAGTATCGACGGTTCCGGCATTAAATCAATTTTGTTGGTCAGCTTGTACGTTTAAACTCTCGGATTTTCATCGTTTCCAATCGATGAACCCTCAGGTTTCTTGCGACCCGCAACCATTAGCATTTCTCGGGGTACGCGGCCCAAATAATTTTGGCGACAGCAACATGCCTTGGTGCCGAATTAGCGAAGTGATCGACGATTCGAGTGCAGCGAAGGCAGGTTTGCAGGTTGGAGATATCGTTCGAAAAATCAACGGCCAGAAAATTGAGGGATTCAATGATCTGCAGTTGATGGTTAGTCAGTTCCGTCCCAACGAAAAAATAACTCTAGAGGTCGAGCGTAACGATCAGATGTTGGAGCTCAACGCAACGCTTGGGGATCGCTCACAAGCTTACGAGTAGATTCGTCGAAGTGCCTGCAAGTTGTCGGAAACGTTGATGTGAGATTGGCTGTCACTTCAAATCAGGCAACAAAACTCACGTAATAAAAAACCCATCCTGTTACTGCGGTCATCAGCATCAATACCGTCCCGATCCAACCCATTCGACGATGTTTTGAACGGTAGGCTGTATTCTCGTATTTCGGCCCCATATTTCGATAGGCTGAAAAAATCAAAAATCCCCAGACGAATGGCGTGGGGACCGCAAACAACAAATGAAAAATCAGTGAGCGATCTACCCAGCCGGATTCGAAAAATGCCGACTCTTTCGCCAGATCACGCCAGTGAGGTTTGACAAACTGAATATCGACCTCGAACGCAATCACGGTGATCAGTAAGACAACGCCCAAGATTGTTTGCAGGCGTTTATGAAAGTCATATCGCTTGCCATTTCGAACCATGAACACACTTGCTAACAGCAATGCGGAAACACCGAACATGGCGATGACCACAAAGTCCAGCATAAAAGTACCGCGAGTTGGCAAAAATCCGTAATTCATGGCTTTGACTTTCCAGCATGGGTCAGGGGGCGGTAAAATTGTGGATGATTTTACTTTGGTCGGCAATCTCACTTCTCCTGAATGAAAGCAAATGTCACTGCTCGGAAAACCAGCCATTCCATTTGAACTTTTGGATGCAAATGGCAGTAAACACACGTTTGAAGATTCTCGTGGCAAATGGTTGTTGTTGATGTTTCACCGTCATCTGGGCTGACCACCCTGTCGCGAGCATCTGTCACAGTTGTGGCAGCAACGAGAACGAGCCGAACGATTGGGGATCGAGGTCAAGGTCGTGACGTTTGATGCCGGGTTCATGGCGATGAACTACGTGCGGGAAACGGGTTTGGAGTGGCCCCTCCTTCTCGATCCAGATCAAGAGCTCTATGCCAAATATGGAATGACTCGTGGGAGTTGGTGGGCAATCTATGGACTTGGCTCCATTTTGAACTATTTGAGCTTGATGATTCGTGGGCGGATGCCGGGTCGACCTGGCAAGGACTGGCGGCAACTCGGCGGCGACGTCTTGATATCTCCCGACGGAATCATCCGGTTGCATCATGTCAGTTCAAACCCACATGATCGACCTGAACCAGATGAGATCTTTCGGATTGTGGAAAATAGCTGACTACAAAATGCCCGAACCGTTTTCCAGTTGCGAACTTCAAAATCAAATGCAATGGGCAAGGTGTCGGATATTTGAACTTCGTATGCTCAGGACGATTGCCGCTCCACGGCAAGGGAATCGGAATTGATTCGGTTGGTGAACTGTTCATTCAACCAAGTTGCACGGACACTATCTTTCCCAACCTTTACGGCACGTTCCACGGTCGCGGGTTGCCTGTTAAAATGGTGATTGTACTAGCTGGCCGGGTGGCGGAATCGGCAGACGCTCAGGATTTAAAATCCTGTGCCCGTTAAGGGCGTACGGGTTCAAGTCCCGTCCCGGCTATTAAAATTCCACGCGCGACCCTCACGTCGCTACTTTTCGGCAAGTCTTCATCGTTGCCTCATTACGCCATCTTGGATTAAAAAGTGAATGATTGAAATGCTTCCTGCGGAAGCTCGAACAAGTATTGGGCGGTATATTCAATACAAGTCGAGAGTCATCGCGCCTCGGTGAGCGTTAATTCAGTAATAGGCCGTTGATCCGCATGCGAGTTCTCGTCCGGTTGTTGAATGCAACTTGGAGTATGGTTCGAGCGAAGGTTTTTTCGATGAGATTGGCTGAATTCAACGGAAGGAGCGTTTGTGCATGACCCGAAGTCGTTGGAATCTTGTAAGCGGAATTTGCTGAAACGTCTTGAGCAGGCCAAACGAATTGAAAGCGATTTGGGATTCAGAATACTGATATTCTTTATAGCAACGATTGTTGTAATCTCGCTGATTCCTCTCTTCGTGGGGGTAAAGGTGTTGTCCCAAAATACGTGGTTGGATTTGCTGATTGCATTGGCTGGAATGGCAGTGCTTTGTGCTTCGACGAAATACCTTGTTGGAAGGAAGCGACATCGGATTGAGCGATTGCATCTCAAGTGCCCACAATGTGAGAAAGGTGTCACAGAAGCCCCAGACTGGCACAGCGCAATCGTGAAGTTTGGCAAATGTCCACATTGCAGCCATGAACTGTTTTGATCCTGGTTTTAATCACGAGTTTAATTCATAAGCTCACCTCAATTTGGGCAATGCGTTATTCATGTTTGACAAAAAACATGGTGGGTCTGCGTCGTACCTCCTTGACGCCACCCTACGTTTTTCAAGGGATTTTGCGTTGAACCCTAAAGTGAACCAATTTCGTTGTTTTGCAACTCAGGCAGATGGGCGGAATTTCCATGTAACCATCTTGCCTTCGTGCTCTTCGTGTCCTTCGTGGTTGAACAGGTTGGTTGGAGCGAGGTGCGGAGCCCACCCATTCAATTGGCGTGATGATTTTCCGTTTGAAGACGGTACTGCAATCGGATCCTGTATATCATGTGCATCGATGTTGGATTCCAAGCGTGCATGCGATGGCGAACAACCGATAGGAGGGGCGTTTCAAGTTTGGTGGGTCTGCGTCGTACCTCCTTGACGCCACCCTGCGATTGTCAACGGACATTGCGTTGCAACCCCAGACAATTTCATTGCTTTGCAACTCAGGCAAGTGGGCAGCAATTTCCATGTAACCATCCTGCCTTCGTGCTCTTCGTGGTATAAAATTGCTGCCGCTTCAATTGCTGGGAGCGGGTTCGACTGAATGAAATGTCTCCCCGACCAAGGTATGATTAAGCAGACAATTTGCTTGGCGTCTGCGATCGATTTGACAGGAGCATCATGAATCAAACTACAGAGAAGATCGACGATTGGTTCGAATGGGTCCAAGATGCATTTGGGCGATGGATCATTGTTGTGATTGCAATCGTGTGCGCGATACTGTCTGTCGGGACATTTTTCAATCTCGATTTGTTTTCGTTGGTCAGGCCGGGGAATCTCGATGACCAACAGGTGGCCCAATGGAACCTTTCGACACAAATCACCATCCTTTTGGGATTAGTCGCGCTATTGGCAACGTATTTTTGTACGGCTCTTACCTCGCGACTTAGAAACATCAGTAAGCAGCAAGAAAAATTTGAGACTGACATCAAGAACGTAAACCAAACGCTTGGGCTGAAACTCGAGGAACAGCTTGACGAGATCAATTCAAAACTGGATCCCAGCCTTTCCAAAATCATCGGAAACTACGCCAGTGATTTGGCTGCCGCGCTCTGTAAAGCGATCAAGGAACGTTCGGTCGTCATTCGCGACGTCAACGAATTTCGTGTTTTCTACAAACGAGCTCTCAGTGCATTCCCGCAGTCCGACATATTTGCGACAAGTCTGGCGTCTCGCGACTATTTTTGGAGCGACTCAACGATCAATGACTCGATTACAGAGTTTATCCAAGGAGGTGGGAAGATGACGCGAGTCTTTTTTCTCGATGGTTCGGATGCGTTGAGTGACGAGGAAACGCGAGAGATCCTGAATGCACAACGGCGAGCTGGAGTTGAGGTGCTGGTCGCGAATCAAAACAAGATTCCGGAGGACCTGAAACGTTTGTTCGTCGTTGATCTCAAGCAGCCGATTGCTTGGGAGGTCCATACGGTTCCAGGGGGGAGAAGGATTCGTGACATCACGGCTCGCGTCGATACAATTCACGTCTCACAGTTTCGGGATATTCACGATCGATTAAAATGCAATCCATCGGTTATTCGCTACACGCCACAACTGAGTGAAATTTGATTTAAGAGTTCGGCGTGTGTTGGTTGAAATCCGAAATCAGGCTGGCAGCTTGGCTACATTTCAGGCTGGCAGCCTGAGCTACGTGGTGCAGGCTGCCAGCCTGCATTAAAGGGCTAGGAACTTAAGATACGTCTCGTTTAGCAACAGGAATTCGTCTATATGTCGAAACATCGAATCTACACAACCAGCGTTGCAAGCGTTTATCCGCACTACGTCAACAAGGCCGAGAAGAAGGGACGCACCAAGGCGGAAGTCGATGAGATCATTCGTTGGCTGACGGGTTACACCAAAGCTCAATTCGAAAGCCACTTGAAAAAGGCAACCGACTTCGAGACGTTTTTTGCGAAGGCCCCAAAAATGAATCCAAACAGGTCATTGATCAAAGGGACCATCTGCGGCGTGAAAATCGAAGAAATTACAGAAACCACCATGCGAGAAATTCGCTACCTCGATAAACTCATCGACGAGTTGGCCAAGGGTAAAGTCATGGAAAAGATTTTGCGAATGCCTGTGGACAAATAGCAGCAATGCCAACGTAACAGGGTTTGCGTCTGGAGAGGCATCAGTTGCGGCATTCGAAAGGGACAATCGTTCCCGTTTCGGCAAGGTCTTTCAGTCCACGCAATAGTTGAGCCCAGCAATAGGTTGTGATCGCGAAATGATCGGATTCTTCCTGCCAATTCAAGTGGAAGAACCGAAGCGTACATCCTTTTGCTGTTTGTTCAAGCTCGAAGCCGAACTGAGTCGGCAACCAATCGTCCATTGCATCGACGATGCTCCAGGTGATTGCTTCACCCGGCAAGACATGAGATACGACAGCTCGCCAATCGTACTCTGGCCCGAAATAAAGCCGATATTCGGCTCCCAACTCAGGAGTGCCCGTGCATTCCAAAGTCCACCAATTGTTTAACCCGTCGGGCAATGTGAGCAGATCGAACACATGGGACAACGGTGCCTGGATTTCAAGTTGATGTCGAATGTTGGGCATGTCGCACTGGATATCGATTTGATGATACTTTGATCTATTTGTTTTTAGTGCAGTTGACTCAAGCCTTCAATTAGCGGATGCGCGATTCGTTTTGATCGAGCAGGATGCTGTTGGAGACATTGTTGCCCAATTGTTCGTATCCATCAAATTGCCAAACTACGTCTTTTGTTGCTGGGTTCATTTCGATCAGAATGGGATTGCCGGGGCCGGCGTGACAATTTCCGATGACATAGTTTCCATTGGACAATACTTCAAGTGTTGTTACCCAGGCGAGCGTGATCCCCGGCAACTCGTTTTGTTTCAGTGACCAGACAATTTCTTGATCCGGATCAACCTTTAGGACACTGTGACCATTGCCAGTTGCAATTAAGGTGTCACCGTCCGGCAATCGAACAGCACCAAAGACTTGATTGCCAAACGACTCGGGACCATGTCCATTCTTCGGCTCCATTCCAAAAAGTGGGATGTTGAATTCCCATACACATTCTCCATCCGAAGAATATTCTCGAACAGCACCATCCCCTTCGTGACAGACGAGGTAATTATCGTTTGACAGTTTGCGTACCAGGCGTGTGTCACGATGGGCGTCCGGAGAGTCAAGCTTCAACGGAATTGTTTTTTTGATCTCGCCGTCGCGATTGACTTCGATGATGCGTCCCAATCCCGACTCAGCGATCATGACCGAGCCGTCGGCGAGAGGTTGGAACGCGTGAACTTCGACGCGAATTCCGTCAGGGTTGTTTTGTTTTGACGAGTCGTACTGCCAAACGACTTCCTTGGTGGTCCGATCGATTTCTACAATTTCGTGGCTACCGCGTTGGACCATGACGTTTCCACTGTCCAAGAGATGGATATCGTGAATCCCGCCCCATTCCACTTCCCAACACACTTCTCCGTCCTTGTTAATCTCGACGAGTCGATTATTTCCTTGAGTGATGAAGGCATGCTGCGCCTTAGCCGAGGCGACGAAAAAAAACGAAACACAAAGTACCAAACTTGCTATTTTCATTCGTTGCATTCGGGAATTCTCCAATAACTATGAGCCTTTGACGCAAACCAGCCTACCAGATTGAGCAAACGATCTTGAGGGTGAGCCATCGAACCCGCCGTGAATTGGGTTACTTTGATGGGCAGCCCGATTTGGGGAACGCAAAGAGAAAGTACGAAGCGTTTGCCGTACATGTATCTGATGGCATTCTACTGGCCCTGCCGACCACTTCTACGGCCAAGATGTAGCCGACGTTTGGGCAAGCTGCGAAAACTTGGATTTCGTGGAAAATTGTACTTGTTGGTAAAGTATTCTTGACGTAGGATTCGATTACTTTAGTAATTTTGTAGCGAATTCTTAACTGGACCGTTTCTGGTTCGGCGTTTTTTTACGGTTCTGGTAATGAGTCGGATTGGAATTCTGTTTGTATTCCTGATCTTGGTGTTCACGACGTTAGTTACAACGCGTGGCGAATACCAACTCGTGGAATTTGACGACTTCAACACCAGTTTGCTCGAATGTGCTGAACTTGATTCGGAGACAGTAAACCGTTTGCATGGCGATTTCTTGCCACGAACGTATGAGAGCTTCACCGTTGAATTCCACATTGTTGATGTTCAAGATATTGAAGGCTTGAACAACGACAGTGATGTGCTTCTTGCATCGCTCCACCTTTATCGTGGCCCACCTTTGACGCTCTAAACCTACCGAGCTCTGTTGTTTGGATCGACTCGCGATTGCCGCATCAGGTAATTTGCAAATTTTTCAGGTCGATCTCCGTGCTGATTTTCCAATTTTGTCATGTGTTGTGCGTCCATTGATGCGCATTTGCTCGTGACTTTTTTAGCTAGTTGGTCGAAATGAAGTTTTCAAAAGTTGATGGTGCAGGTCTGCGCGCTTTGCAATTCGATCCTGAGCAAATCAAATCCATGATTGAGCACGTTGCGCATTTTCTCCCAGCACAAGGGCCGATTACAGCGTTTGTGCATCACAACACGCTTCACGCATTTCAATCGGACAGGTTCAAGGAAGCGCTGAAGAAAGGGCAGGCTGTTTTCGGCGCGGAGCCATTTTGGCCCGAATCTCGTTTTCGCAAGGAATTGGAGGGCGGGCGTATCCTGAATTCGGATATCGAATACGCATTGCAGGAAGTGCTCGGAGAAACGGCTGACGAAAATATCGATGGATTCGGCAAACGGATTCAGATTCGAAATGCGATTCTCCACCATGCCATTTACACCGCGTCGCAAAGCGAATTGGAGTGGTTTATAGCTGAATCGAACGCATTGAAGGCGTTTCGACAAGATGCCCCTACGGCAATTGTGGACCGGATGGTTTCCGATACTCAACATTGGTTGATGCGCGACTTACTGAACCAGTCAGATTCAACTTCGTCGGATCACAATTGTTTAGCAGATGCCAGTCGACTCAAGGAGTTCGTGGATAGAGCCAAACGTGGAAAGCCACATCAATGGCAGCCGGTTGCGTGGAAGAAATTTACGTTGACGTTTTTGTGGGAAGTTTGCCGTCATGGTGTGTCGTTGGTTCCGCTTCGTCAATCTCAGTACGAAAAACGGCGGCGACTTCGGGATTTGCTTTTGTGCGAAACCGACTTGGACATTGATGAGTGGGTGAACTCATTGTTGATTAAATTCTCCTCGGCATTTCTGGACCAAGGGTTTGCGCACTGGAGTTTGCCGGCGCGAGATCGAGGTTTCTGGAAATGTTTTCTAGATGTTTACACGAATTCACTAGGACCGGCAGAGACATGGCGAAGAGGGTTGGATGCCGAGCTACAACAGTTGAAATCCAATCAGACAACATCGATCGAGGTGATCGCTCAATTTCTAAATCGATCGGGCGTTACTGAGGACGAAGCAGAAGAATGGATGATGCGACAATTGTTGGTCCTGCGTGGTTTCGCGGGGATGGTACATCAGGTCGAGACGAGGGGAGACCGAGTATTTCAATCGATTCCTCCCGGTACTTTGATTGATTTCCTGGCGGTAAGACTATTACTATCGGACCACGCCGAACGTTACGTGTTGAAAGAAATTCTGGGATGGAACGTCGATCCGGTCGACGCTCGAAAACGGCTAGAGGCATTGCATCCGACTCCACCGCAATTGACGGACGATCAACGAGCCTTCCTCGTTTTTCAATTGGCCCAGGTTCTTGGGTGGAATCCTCAGGTTTTGGTGAAATTGTCTGTCGACGAGTGGAGTGCTTTGCTTGGGGAATTGGAGTCGTTTGATGAATTCGAACGCCGCCATGTATTTCAACTTGCATTCGAACATCATTACGCAAACCAAACCCTGCATGCGCTATCGGTCCACAATGCGGGCAAGCGGATCGGCGAAAGTGAAAAAACAAGTAAAACGAGGCCCAAGTTTCAAATCGTATGTTGCATTGACGATCGCGAGGAATCGTTTCGAAGACATTTGGAGGAAGTTGAGCCTCGCTGCGAAACGTTCGGTATGGCTGGCTTCTTTGCGGTTGTAATGTATTTCAAAGGCGTTGCGGAGGCCCACTTCTTACCCTTGTGTCCCGTGATCATCAAGCCGCAGCATTTTGTTCGCGAAGAGGCTGTTTACTCGCTTCAGAAGCAAGAGAACCTGAATCGAAAGCGACGTGAACAGTTGGGACGATTCTCAAGAGGGTTTCACCTAGGTTCGCGAACATTAACTGGTGGATGGTTGGGAACAACGTTATTGGGGGCGTTAGCCACGATTCCATTAGTCGCACGCGTTTTAGCGCCACGGGCAACGGCAAAACTTCGAGAGCGATTTTCGGGATTGATACGTCCGCCAGCGGCAACTGAGTTGCAATTGGAGCGCGTCGCAGATCCGCCGGGTTCAGAAAATGGACATGTCGGTTTCTCGGTCAATGAAATGGCCAATTGTGTACAACGAACGTTGGAGGACATCGGCCTCACGAAAGACTTCTCACGTTTGGTTGTGATTGTTGGACATGGATCGTCCAGTCTCAATAATCCCCATGAGTCCGCCTATAACTGCGGTGCATGTGCTGGGGCCCGCGGCGGGCCCAACGCGAGAGCGTTTGCACAGATGGCGAATGATATGCGAGTACGCGACCTGCTTCGTGAGCGAGGCATCGCGATTCCAACAGACACGTGTTTCGTAGGAAGTTATCACAATACCTGCGACGATGGTTTTTCATTGTTCGATTTGGACCGAGTACCGTCCAGTCATCGGGATCTGCTGGAGGAGACTATCTCAATCATTGAGGTTGCCCGTGCTCGCAATGCACACGAGCGGTGTCGAAGATTTCAATCGGCTGATCTGACGATGACGGCAGATTCCGCGTTGCGGCATGTTGAGGGACGTTCACAAGATCTGTCGCAAGCGCGACCAGAGTACAACCATGCGACAAACGCACTGTGTTTTGTTGGCCGTCGTGAATGGAGTCGCGGGTTGTTTCTGGATCGACGGGCATTTTTGACATCCTACGATCCGCGGATCGACGACGAAAATAACAAAATCTTGACACGCATCTTGCAGGCGGCGGTACCTGTTTGTGCAGGGATCAGCCTCGAATACTACTTCTCCACTGTCGACAATGAAGGCTATGGTTGCGGCAATAAATTGCCGCATAACATCACATCGATGTTGGGTGTCATGACAGGCGCCGAAAGCGATCTGCGTCCTGGACTCAGTGCGCAAATGGTTGAAATTCATGAACCCATGCGTTTGATGTTCGTCATTGAATCAACACCCAAAGCGCTGACGAGCATCATCGAATCCAATCCTGGAATCAAGGAATTTGTTGCAGGCGATTGGGTGCAGCTCGTTTGTTTTGAACCCGAGAAAAATCTCTTGCATCGCTATGCGGATGGAAAATTCAAACTGCTCAATACTGATTCCGAGTCGTTGCCAATTGCCCGATATTCTGCGGATTGGTATCGAGGTTGGCGAGACCATTTGGCGTTTGCCCAGGTCACGGCCGGATACGAAACAATTCCAACATCAAGCAACACGTAGGTAGAAGTAAATGGAATTCATTGTTTCATTCCTTGGTATTGCCGTGATTACCGCGCCAGCAATCCTGTTGACGTCGATTGCGCTGCCGTCTTTGTTTGGCATTCGATTACAAGAACAGTCGATCAATCGTCTAACGTCGTCCTCGGTTTTGATTGGTTTCATCAGCGCTATACTGATGTTGATCATAATGCTGGCCACTGGTTCGAGAAACGTACCCATCGACTTGGGTGACTGGATCGTTTTGCCAGCGACAGAGCTCAATGAATCGCCGTTTCACTTTCACCTCAAGGTCGTGTTCGACCGATTGAGCGTCCCATTTGTGATCCTGACGTTTTTGCTGTGCGGGACGATTGGCTTATTTGCTAGCAAGTATCTGCACCGAGAAATTGGCTATTTAAGGTTTTTCGTCGCATTCGCAATTTTCAACCTGGGAATGATTGTCGCTTCGGTTTCCGGAACGATCGAAATGTTGTTTTTCGGTTGGGAATTGGTTGGATTGTCATCCGCGATTTTGATCGCTTACTTTCACGAGCGAAAGTCGCCCGTTACGAGCGGGTTTCGAGTTTGGTGTATCTATCGTTTTGCCGATGCAGCATTTCTGATTGCAGCGATTGCGATGCATCACATGACGGGGCATGGTGAGTTTTCCGCGTTGATCGGGCAAGGAAACTGGCCTGAAGGGGTTGCTCAACTCAGTTCCTGGCAGGCATTTTGGATTGGCTCGCTGTTGTTATTTGCAGCGGCCGGAAAGTCAGCATTGGTTCCGTTTTGTGGTTGGCTACCACGAGCCATGGAAGGGCCGACACCGTCCAGCGCCATTTTTTACGGAGCACTTTCGGTCCACCTTGGGGCATTTCTCTTGTTGCGAGTTGGCCCAATCATTGATTGCTCCCTCCTACTGGCCATCAGCGTGATATTGATTGGCGCAGTTTCGGCCATCTATGGAACAATCGTAGGCAGAGTTCAGTCGGACGTTAAAACGGCGTTGTCGTTTGCCTCGTTAACCCAAGTCGGAATCATCGTTGCGGTGATTGGTTTTGCAGGCATCGCGGGCGGAATGGGTTGGTCAACGTTGGCTATCGGCCTTCGCTACTTTGCGCTAATTCATATTCTGGGGCACGCGATGTTGCGGACATTGCAGCTGTTACGGGCTCCGACGTTGTTGCGAGACTATCATGCCCTGGACAACGCCCTTGGCGCCCATATTCCCAACGAAGATTCGAGGTTCAAGAAACTGGTTGGTGACCGTATGTATCGATTTGCCTTGGAACGCGGGTATCTGGATACCGTGATCGACCGCTGGGTGGTTCAACCCTTCGTCATCGTTGCTTCAACATGCAATCGCTTGGAACAAGGATGGTTGAATCTGTTATCCGGCCGACGCCGTGACACGCAAAAACCAGTCATCGATTCCAAACGCAAAGACGGATAGTTCAAAATGCACGAATTACATTTACCTTGGTTGGAATTGGCAATTGTCACACCGTTGATTGGTGCCGTTGTGACATTGTTTGCTCAGTCCATTGACTCCAAACGCCAGCACGCAATCGGGTTTTCAGTATTGACGCTTTTGTTTTCATTGGGAGCATGGGAGGACTTTCGGCTTCTCATGACATTTGAGGCACACGATCGATGGGATTTGATTACTCGTTTGATCGGTCCCAACATAATTGTGATCGATGAATTCAGCGCGCCATTGATACCGTTGACGGCGTTGATTTTTCTGTTGAACTTCCTCTCCTTACCGAACACCAAAGCTGAACGGATGCTATTCAGCAACACGATGTTGCTTCAGTTTACGACGTTGGCATTATTAGCCTGTCGAAACGAATATGGGCTGGTTGTATTGGCAAGTGTACAAACGATATTTCCACTGATTGAATTGATTTATCGTCGTCGAGCGATCGGTCCCTACGTTTTCCATATGGGCCTGTTTGTGCTGTTGATGATTTCAGGAGTCTACCTGGTATTTCGAGATGGAGCTGCCGAACATGCCAATTCGCTGGGAATTTGGCTTTTGATTGTGGCAGTGTTGATCCGAAATGGCTGCGCTCCGCTGCATTGTTGGTTGGCCGACCTATTTGAAAACGCGTCATTTGGGACTTCATTAACGTTTACGACTCCATTGACTGGCGCGTACCTGGCGTTGCGTCTATTGATTCCCATTTCGCCTGCATGGGCTCTGCAAACGGTCATGTTTGCGTCGTTGGCCACGGCTGTCTACGCAGCAGCGCTGGCACTAGTCCAGTCCTGCCCACGAAGGTTTTTCTCATACATTCTGCTTAGTCATATGTCATTGGCGTTTGTTGGTCTCGAAGTTGACACGGTCATTGGGCTGACGGGAGCGTTGTGCGTGTGGTTCAGCGTTGGAATTTCCTTGACCGGGTTTGGGTTGACCCTTCGAGCCGTTGAGGCGCGAGTGGGATATCTGTCGTTACGGAAGTTTCACGGTTTGTATCGTCACGTTCCGTTGTTGGCAACCTTTTTCATGTTGACGGGCCTATCCAGCATTGGTTTTCCAGGCACGATAGGTTTTGTTGGGATGGAGCTAGTTACGGAAGGCGTAGTGGACGTCTATCCCCTGGTGGGAGCATTTGTTGTTGTCGCGGCAGCACTCAACGGAATGGCGATCCTATTCGGCTACTTCAGGATTTTCACGGGTACCGAGCATCCCGCAACGGCGAATATGGTCGCCAAAACGAACGAGAAATTAGCTGTTTGGATTTCGACGGTTTTGATAATCGCGGGTGGTATCTGGCCACAGCCGGGAGTCTATTCCCGGTTTCATGCCGCGTCTCATTTATTAGGTGGAGAAACAGCAGAAGTCAATGTTGATGGACATTAGGGATTGAGATGAGTTGAAGCCGGAGGTTGCGAATCGCAAATGCGATTCCTTTGATGAGCCATCGGGCTGAGTTCAAAGATAACGAAACAATTTTGTTTGAAGTTGAAAGACATGAATACATCTATTGAAGATATGGCAAACGCTGCCGATGGCGGTCCAGTTCCACGCGGAAACATCACCGGATTCATGAGAAATCTGGTTCCCGACATGGTCAGTGGGCTTTTGGTGTTTTTGATTGCCCTGCCCTTGTGCCTTGCCATTTCATTGGCCTCGGGTTTTCCAGCGATTGCCGGCGTGTTTACGGCAATTGTTGGTGCAACATTGACGATGTTTATCAGCAACTCTGAGTTAACCATCAAAGGTCCTGCGGCCGGGATGATCGTGATCGTTCTGGGAGCCGTGACCCATTTTGGCTGGGTTGATGGGGGAGATGCAGGCGCAAACTTCCGTGCCTATCAGATGGTTTTGGCGGTGGGAATCGTCGCGGGAGTCGTACAGATAATTTTTGGGTTGATTCGCGCGGGAGTGCTGGGGGACTTCTTCCCAACTGCAGCCGTCCATGGAATGCTCGCAGCCATTGGTGTGATCATCATGCTCAAGCAGCTGCCCGTGACCGTAGGGCAGAAGGCAAGCGGAGAGCCGTTGCACATTTTAAAAGAGTTGCCACACCTGATGTCACTTGCCAACCCAGACATCGCGATTATTGGCTTGGGAAGTCTGTTCCTGATGTTTGCGATCGGCTATTGGAAGACGCGAACCAAGAATTCCATTGTCAAAGCGGTGCCGGCGCAATTAGTTGTTTTAATTCTGGCAGTGGTTGCTGGGTATCTATTCAAGATTGACCAACAACATACCTATTCATTTTTTGGACACGAGTTTGAACTAAGTGAAAAGTTTTTGGTTAACGTTCCCAATAACTTGCTGGGAGCCATCGCGTTTCCGGACTTTTCCGCTTTCACCGATGCCACATTCCGTGGCGGCTCTATCAAATGGGTGATCATGTTTGCCTTGATCGGTAGTCTGGAATCGATGTTAAGCGCAAAGGCCGTCGATATGATCGACCCTTGGAAACGAAAAACGAATCTGAATCGTGACCTGGTTGCCGTAGGAATTGCAAACACCGTTGCGGCCGGCATCGGCGGATTGCCGATGATTTCAGAAATCGTGCGCAGCAAAGCAAACATTGATAACGGTGCGCGAACTCGATTTGCCAACTTCTGGCACGGCATGTTTTTGTTGGGATTTGTCGCGCTATTGCCGGCTTTGATTCACCGGATTCCTCAAGCGGCGTTGGCAGCAATGTTGGTTTACACCGGATTCCGTTTGGCATCGCCGAAGGAATTCATCAACGTGTATCGGATTGGACGCGAACAGTTGTTGATTTTCGTGACAACGTTGGTTGCTGTTTTGGCTACGGACCTGCTGGTTGGAATCGCTATCGGCATTGGAACCAAATTGGCGATACATATTTTGAACGGATTGCCATTGCAATCAATGTTCAAGCCGTATCTCGAAGTCGATACGTCCAATCCCGAACAAGTTGTAATCAATGCAAAGGAATCTGCAGTGTTTACGAACTTCATTCCGTTCAAGCGCCAGATTGAACAGCTGGGTTTGGTGCAGCGTCACAATGTCGTCGTCGACCTATCGGAAGCTCGATTGGTGGATCACAGCGTGATGGAAAAACTACATGAGCTGCAAATGGACTTTGAAAATGTGGGTTTGAAGCTGGACGTGATTGGCCTTGATCGAACACGCCCGCTGTCAGATCACCCATATGCATCACGTGTCAAAGGATTACAGCGTGGTGTGCGCGGTACCGTGTTGATTCCCGTTGAAAAAGCTGAAGCAATCGAAGACCTGATGCATGCTGCTGGGGTTGAACATTACACATCGTCGCCGTGTGCCATGCTTGAACCAAACGGCCAGCGACTCGAATACTTGAAAATAGAATTTATTGACTTTGCCGACGTCGGTGCGCAGGTGCTTCACGGTATTCAGGAAAGCACTGAATTTGGCCCTGAGACCAATGCAGCGCTTGATCAGGTCCAGTTGGTGATGAACCGACGCATAGAACTGCCAAAGGTCGCATCCGGCGGACATTAATCTGGCCTCAGCAATGTTGTTTAAGCGGTGAAGTACGGGCTCGTGTTGCGGTTGGTTGAAAGCGTTTTGACCAAAAGAAACAACGGAACCCGGTTTTACGTGAAGCGTTACGTACTCATTTTTCCGCACCAACTCTATCAGGACCATCCTGCGATTCATTCCCAGGATGATCATTTGGTGTTTGTTGAAGACTCACTCTTTTTCGGTGATTCTCAATATCCCGCTAGGTTTCACAAGCAAAAGTTATGGCTCCATCGCGCTTCAATGAAGCGATTCGAGCACACTTACAGGCAAGAAGGTTTCGAGACGACCTACGTGGAGTATCGATCCAATCGAACGACTCTGGACCTGGGGAAAGACGTTTTCGTTTCACCTGATTGCCACTGGTGCTTCGTCGAACCAAGCGATGATGTTCTGCGCCGGCGGCTGCAACGACTGTTCCAATCCAAGCGATGCCATTTAGAGGTTCTGGAAAATCCGAATTTTATTAATCGCCGCACTGAAAATGAAAGCTATTCACGCGGGCATCAACGTTGGTTCATGGCTGATTTTTATCGCTGGCAAAGAAAACGATTGAACATCCTGGTGACGAAAGGCCAACCGTTGGTGGCAAGTGGAGCTTCGATGGTGAAAATCGAAAAAAGATCTCGAAGGCTGATTTGAAAACAATACCCGCAGTCCCAGAAATCAAATTTGATTCAATTGATTTGGAGGCCAAGGAGTATGTTGAAACGCGATTTGCAGACAATCCTGGAACGTTGGAATCACTCTACTATCCGTCAAGCCATGCAAGTGCCGAGAGATGGTTGGAGCAGTTTCTGGAACATCGTTTTGGCAAGTTTGGTGACTATGAAGACGCGATGGAGCCAAATCAAAACTGGCTTTGGCATAGTGTATTAACACCGATGTTGAACAATGGACTTTTGAATCCCCGTTCGGTTGTCGAACAGGCAATTCGGTTTGCCGATCGAACAGAAGCTTTTCCCATCAATTCCTTGGAGGGATTCGTTCGGCAAATCATTGGATGGCGCGAATTCATGCGCGCAACCTACGAATCGCTGGGTGTTGAAATGCGGACTGCCAATTGTTGGGATCACCAACGTTCGCTGCCAAAATCGTTTTACGACGGTACCACATGAATTGCGCCGGTCGATGATACGATACGGCGATTGCTGCAAACGGGATACTGCCACCATATCGAGAGGCTGATGGTGCTAGGCGGATTCATGTTCCTGTGTGAAATCAAGCCAGATTCGGTTTACCGGTGGTTCATGGAGATGTTCGTCGACAGTTACGACTGGGTCATGGTTCCCAACGTCTATTCAATGAGCCAGCACGCGGACGGAGGGCTGACGACGACTAAGCCCTATTTCTCTGGCTCCGCCTACATCCGAAAAATGAGTCACTACGCGCGCGGCGAATGGTGTGACATCTGGGACGGATTGTACTGGCGATGGATCTGGAAACACCGAGAGACGCTCAAGGATAACCCACGCTGGGCGATGATGTGTTCGATGGCGCGAAAAATGGACGAGTCGAAAATGAATCAACACATCGAAACGGCCGAGACGTATTTGGCGCAGCTTGCGAATTAATCGCTGCGAACAGCAACGTCACTTGCCAACGGCTAAACTCGAAATGAATGTACGATCCGTTTCCGTCGCTTAAGGATCCCTCTTTGGCTGCGGCTGAAATTCGGGATCAAAGTCAGGGTTTTCGTCACGGGCCATTTGGGCGTTTGTTTGCTTCATCCAATCGAGCAGTTCATCGACAAGTTCGTCTCGCACCTGTTTGTTTGTCAGGGCGACATTGTTGTGTTCTCCCATGTCGTTTCGCAAGTCGTATAGTTCAACGGAGTTGTTAATATCCATTTTCTCACGCCCGCCGTCCAGATTCCATTCTTCGTGATAGAGCAACAGTTTCCAGTGATCGCGATTGATAACAGACACGGGGCGCGTGCGAAACTCGGGATCTCGACCGCGAATGACCGCCATGTCGAGGTAACCCGGGAAATGCCAAAAAATAGACTTGCGTTTTAGTTTTCCTGATTGCTGGAGAAGGGGCAAAATGCTCTCGCCGTCCAGTGTCAGAGCGGTCGAATCGAGCACGCCCGCCACGTCCAACAACGTGGGGAAGAAATCAACATTAATAATTGGCGTGTCACATTTCGTTCCTGCTTTGATTTTGCCGGGCCAAATTGCGAAGAACGGTTCGCGAATCCCGCCTTCGTAATAGCCGCCTTTGTTTCCTCGCAATGGCTCTTGGGATGAGGCGTTCGTGCCGCCATTGTCACTCGTAAAAATGACGAGCGTATTCTCAGCGATGTTCAAATCGTTGAGCGCTTGCATCAATTCGCCAACCGCGTTGTCAAAATCATAAATGCAAGAAGCGAGTCCGCGACGCGTGTGCTGGAGCCCTTGGTTTGACTTTGTTTGAAAGTGTTCTTGCGTTTGTTTTTGAAACTGCCAGCCCGTGTGAACCGCGTGATGCGAAACGTAAGCAAAGAAGGGGCGATTATCGTCGGATTTCATGAAGTCGATGGCAGCATTGGTGATCTCGTAAATGCCCTTGGGGTCCTCTCGCACGCCGTTCCCTTGCTGCGGGACATCCATAACAACATCAAAGCCCTGCTCGCCTGGCTCGCATCCCTCTGGCCCCGATAAATGCCACTTGCCAAAAATGCCCGTTCGATACCCAGCGTCTTTCAGCGCATCGGCAATGGAGACGACTTCCGTGCCCAACCCACTTCGATTTGGAATAGGAATCGTTCGCATCATGGGCTTGGGGCCTCGCTCGGTGCTATTCACGGCATAGACATGATGTCGAGGAGTGTATTGCCCCGAGATCAAGCAGGCGCGGGACGGTTGGCAGTTGCCTGCGGATGCATAGGCAGCGCCGAACACCATGCCTTGTTTGGCAAGGCGGTCGATATTCGGTGTTTCATAAAAATCGGAACCTTGGTAGCCAACATCTTTCCAGCCCAGATCGTCGGCGAAAATTAATAGGATGTTGGGGCGGACCGTTGTTCGCTGGGCCATTAATGGCATGGGGCAACATAGTAAAATTGCCAAAAGCATGTAGAAAATTCGAATTGACATGGAATTTTTCCGGAAATGAAACTTTCAAATTTGTGTCGGCTCACAAACTGACGCGAAACTCGTATGCCGTATTTTAGCATTATCACTTCGTTTCTTGAGTGGAACGAGAGCGAGTCCATGCAGTTCACATGAGTTATTGGTAATTAGGCGGTGTGTTCACACAAGATAACCAGCTAAGTCAAGGATTTTTTTGGCGACAGACTTTACATCTGAACGAGGGACAGTCGGAACCGATAATTCCAGTGGCGCATTTGTAACGACGAACGAGATCGTAGGATGTTCGACAATCAAAGGGAGTTGGTTGGCATGTATATCCGGTCGATAGACTTCGATTTTTGGCATGCCCGTAGATAGGTCACCTTCAACCAATATCAAATCGACATCGTGCATTGCCCTTTCCAAAGTGTCATATTTGTACGGGCCATGTTCTGTAGCTTGATAAATGGCTGTCAGGTTTTCGGTAATAATTCCAACCATTTCAGAACCAGCCTTGCGAAGTACAAATGAGTCTTTTCCTGGGACATCGAGTTCATGATCGTGGCTTGTATGTTTGATTGAGGCGACTCGAATTCCCAGCACATGGTATTCCTTCAACAACTCCACGATCAAGGTGGTCTTTCCGCTATTCTTGCGACCAACGATGTGAATCCGTCTGTTTTGCATTGGCAATTTCAAAGTATCGAAGGTAGAAGATGGAGGATTCGCACCAATCGAAACTGTCCATCCTGTTCTCTAATGTGTCAATCCAGTTTTTGTCATCCCAGACATAGCGCACTTGCAATCGGTTGATCACGCCAGTTAACAAAGCATCGAATGCGATTTTCAATTGCTTTGTTGCGTCTGCTCTAGCAATTTTGAGGTTGCGCTGATGGTCCGAATCGCTGGATTAAAAATGATGTCATTCGCATAACTCACTCAAATCGGCAGACAGTTGGTAGACTTCAATCGAGTCCAGTATTGCCTCGCACATCGGAGGAAGCTCGGCAGAATCCAAATTAGATTGAATCTCTGGCAACGGAATCTGTTGATGACAATCAGCCAGCGTTACGGAGGAGCGCGTCTTGTCGGTTCGTTTCAGTTGTGAATTCGGTGAATCGACTTCTTGGTTTTTTACTTCGGTCCGCCCTAATCTGAACCAATCACGCCGACTGAGCTTTTGCTCCGCCATAACAATTTAACCTCATCGATTGATCTTAATTGGTGCCAATAACACAGGCTCGGCATCCAACTGCACCTGATCTAAAGTAGAAGACGGAGCGTGGCACTGTTGGCAATTTTGTCGCCACGGATGCGTCGTGCGAATCCCTGAATCCCTGTAAATCCATGACAGCTCATGCAATTCACTCGCATCCAGGTGGAGTGTGGAATTTGTGGTGGAGCACCTGGATACGCTCGAGTCCCCCGGTTGGAGCGGCGAGTCCCACAAACGTAGATTCGCGAAATTCCGATGCCAATGCATGCCGGGGATTGTTTTCGACATGGCACTGTGTGCAGTTGGGGAGGAACTGATGAGACATCTGAGAAATTCGTAGCGTAGGCGTTTTCACGCCATCACCATGACAGACCACACACGATTCTGCAGACATGGTCTCAATTGAATGCGGTATCGTTGGGGGCTTTCATTAAACGCTCGATTGAGTGCTCGCAGTTCCAGAGCATACTTCTTTTCTTGATCACTAACCGTAAACTCTCGTAACAGATTGATGTTCAAATCGATTTGAGAGAAAGTCGATTGTTGGTGCAGCATTCTTTGGCGAGTTAGGTCGGCCATGTTTGCGTATGCTGTCGCAGGAATGACATTGTTTCCGTTTATTCGATCATTGATTGGAAGGTGAACCGACTGTTCAAGTGACGAAAAACCATCTTTTGTTCCAAGATCGTGCTCAGGCATTGGGGCTTGCAATCCAATAAAATAACCCACGATTGCGAGCGAAATGACAATGAACGCAAGGAGCCATGCGACTCCTGCAGCGTTTTGACTAACCTGTGATTGACGATCTACTGTCATTGACCCACTTTCATGATTCGAACTGCGGCTTTCTTATAGTCCGGTTGTTTTGAAAATGGGTCATGAGCGTCCAACGTCAAGTCATTGATAAGCATGGACTCGTCAAAAAAGGGGACAAACACTGTTCCCTTGGGTGGCGCGCGCGACCGTTTACCCATGCAGGCAACCTAATTTCACCTCGACGTGATTGAACCAGAACCATGTCGCCATTTCGGATACCGGCAGATCGGGCATCTGATTCATGGAGTTCAATGTACGCTGATGGCATGGCTCGATTCAGCTCTCGCACACGCCGTGTCATGGTACCTGTATGCCAGTGCTCCAATACCCGCCCGGTACATAACATCAACGGAAATTCGTCGTCGGGTACTTCCGCTGGGGGTTCCCAGGGATGAAACCATATTTGTGCCCGATCGTCTTTCGTGCTTGAATGGTAAAATTGAATACCCTTGCCAACCGTGACATAGGGGTCAAAGCCCTCGGAAAATCGAAGGCGAGTTTCCTGCCAAATGCCGTCCCTCTCAACCACTGGCCAACGCAATCCCCTCGCCTTGACGTATTCTTGGTAAGGAGCGAGGTCTTTGTGTTTCATTCGAGTGAACTGTCGATATTCTTCGAAAAGGTGCTCGTCGACATTCACATCGTAGTAATGATTCCATTCCCAGATAGGAACAGACTCTCCATCCCCATTCTTGACATCGAATAGAAATCGATTGTCTTTGTCTTTCATCCCTTTGAATCCACGATCAAAAAGGCGATGTGCTACTGCAATGGTTTGCCAGCAGTCGTCACGGGCTTCGCCAGGGGGGGCAACCATCTTGAACCATTGTTGGGTTCGTCGTTCCGAATTGCCGAAGACACCATTCTTTTCGACCCACATGGCCGACGGCAAAATCAAATCCGCAAGTTGAGTTGTGGCTGTTGGGTAGACGTCGCTAACGATCAGGAACTTATCTTTGAGATCTGCCTTGGGGTGAAACAACTTGTTCAAATTTGGCACCGTCTGGCCAGGATTCGTTACTTGAACCCAAATGGTACCGATATTGCCGCCTTGATCCGTTGGCGTACAAAAACTCTCCCACATTTTGACAGTGTGGAAACCAGGGGTCGGGTTCAGACGACCTTCTGGCAAATTCCAATAGGACTCGCAGTGGGCTCGATGCTCGGCATTCTCGACGAGTCGACCGCCAGGCAACGCATGAGCCAAAGTTCCGACTTCTCGTACAGTTCCGCATGCGGATGGTTGCCCAGTCAGGCTGGTTGGAGCATCGCCGGGACGCCCAAAGTGGCCACTTAACAAGTGGATGCCGTGGACTAACGTATTGATTGCAGTCCCTCGCGTATGCTGGTTCATGCCCATGCACCACAACGAAGTAATCTTCAAGTTAGAGTTACCAAACAGTTCACCAAGCAGCCTTATCTGATCGGCCGACACACCTGACATCTCTTCAACTTTCTCAGGTGTGTAAGGTTCCAACATGGATTTGTAATCTTCGAATGTTATTGGTTTGCCATGCAGGTTGGGATTTTCGGCATCCGGCGATTTAAAATTGCAAAAGGCTTCAACGAACTTCTGATTGTATGTCCTGTTTTTGATCAATAGGTGAGCGATTCCATTGGCGATGGCCAAGTCACCATGCCCTTTCATTTCCAGGAAATGCTGACACTGTTCGGTTGTGCGTGTGCGACGTGTTCCGATGTCAATCAGTGTGATCTTTTCTCCGCGACTACGTCTATCGATGACTCGTGAAAAGAGCACAGGGTGCATTTCAGCAGGATTATTACCCCACATGATCAACACATCGCAATTATCCAAGTCATCGTAACAACCCGCCGGTTCATCGACGCCATAGGTGGCCAGGAACCCGGTAACTGCTGAGGCCATGCATAAACGTGCATTGGGGTCGATGTGGTTGTTCGACAAACCGCCTTTCATGAACTTTTGAGCGGCATACCCTTCTGGAATTGTCCACTGCCCAGAGCCATAGAACGCGAATCGTTCAGGAGCCGACTCAATACGATCCGCAATGAGATCGATTGCTTCGTCCCATTCGATTTCCACAAACCCATCGCCATCGCGGCGCAGCGGTTTTGTCAGGCGGTCTTTTCCATAAAGAATTCCACCGACATGATACCCTTTTACGCACAACAGGCCTTTGTTGACTTCCGCGTTCTTGTCGCCGGCAATTGCAACAACCTTTCCCCCCTGAACGCCAACCTGAACATGACAACCGGTACCACAAAAACGGCAGGGCGCTTTGTTCCATGCAACGTCACTTGGTTCATCGTTATCAGAGAGAGCCGAAGGCAGCACGGGCAATGCGTGGGCCACTTCTCCCGAGGCTGCAGCTGTCGCCATTGCCATGGCTGACGCCTTTAAGAATTGGCGACGCTGAAGTTCAGTGGGTTGTTGGGGCACGACTTTGTTCATGGCATCGTTCCTAATAGCTCTACATACTTAACTACATTTGGGGATTTGCTTTTCGTTACCACTCTCGCACTGAAAGCTGTCAAAAATAACCACCACCACATCGAGTGCCAGCACGCTTGGTAGCTTTCTGATCGCTTCGTGAAGCAAGTCAAGGCTGTCGGAGTCATCGGCTTCGAGAACTAGAGGGACAGTGGTACCAATGGCTGATTCGCCGATACTAACGGATGGAAATTGACGTTCCAGGGTAACCAGGAATGGATCCAAATCTGATGAGCTTTGCAGCTTTGCCAATGCACTTGCGATCATTAGTTACCCGAAATGTTTGATTATTGGGAATGCGAAAATTACATTTTAGATTTGACTTAGGTCACTAATCGACTTTTGATAGCACGCCCGTATTGGAGTCGAGAAATCCCGCACTTGCGAGGCCCCCATTTTCAAGTTGACAAAATACGCAAATTGAACCGGCTTGGGGGAATTAATAGGCCGTTCTCCATTCCGTTACCGATTTATTCTAAAAGAAGACGTTGGTATCTACAATTGAGGTTTGGTTCATGGACGAACAACTTCTGGTTTCTGGCCCGCAAATCAGCTCGAGAAAATCCCCAATTCTCGTTTGTACTCGTTTTGTTCCAGATAAGTTGGAGCCGATTTTAAACATCGGGCGGTGCCGCGCTGGCAATGGTTGCGGGGTTGCTGGCGGCATTTGTGACGTTTCCAAATTCATCATTGCCAGCTCAGGTGATTACTCCGAGCTCGTTACTTCAGCAATCGAGCGACGCAACGAAACAACAGCTTGGTGATTCTTCTATCAAAACTATACCCAATCCATCATTTTCTGTGGATCGAGAGTCAAATCCAACGAACATTGCGGCGCATGGCATCAGCTTTGATTTGACTGATCAGAGTGCAAACGACCCGAATTCACCAACTGACAAAGCAGCCGAAAAGAAGAAACTGGAAGAACAGAAAAAAAAACAGGACGAGTTGAAGAAAAAGATTGCCGGAGCACATGGTCCTGTTTTTTACAACAACGATTTTTCCTATTTGTTGGATCCAAGTTACACGAATTGGAATCTTGGGGACAACCTCAAACGACGTTGTCTACCCGGTGGTGGTTGGTATGACATTGGGGGCGAGTATCGTTTGCGATACCATGCCGAGCGCAATCACCGTGGGTTGGGGCTGACGGGTCGCGATGATGACTTCCTGTTACATCGAACCAGGATTTACAGCGATTTGCATTTTTCCCCAGACGTTCGAGTATTTGCGGAGCTGATTGACGCAGAGAGCAACTATGAGAACTTTCCTCCGCGCCCAATAGAAGTCAACCGGGCCGATATGTTGAACCTGTTTGTGGACGCTCGCCTGCTCGCTCATGGAGACGAATCATTAACGGCGCGTGTGGGCCGGCAAGAATTGTTGTTTGGTTCGCAACGGGTCATTTCGCCGTTGGATTGGGCCAATACCCGACGCAGCTTTGAAGGGATTCGGGTCATGAAAAAGTCCAAAGATCTGTCTATCGACGGCTTTTGGACAAATCCGATTCGAGTCGATCCCACCCGTTTTGACTCACCTGATCGCGACCAAGAATTCATGGGGCTATACACCAGCTACACAGGCCAAAAGGACGTTACTACTGATTTTTATGCCCTGCGATATCTCAATGGACGGGGAACGAACAATTTCGAAGCCAACACCATCGGTATGCGACAACAGGGAAGTTTGGGCAATCAACTGTGGGATATCGAGGGAGCCTACCAGTTTGGTGAAAACAATGATGGCTCGGACCGAGCTGCGGGGATGGTGACGCTTGGAATGGGACGATCGTTGAAATCGCATTCATGGACACCGGCCCTGTGGCTCTACTATGATTGGGCGTCAGGCACAAACGACTTGGGCCAAGGAAACGGTTATGATCATTTGTTTCCCTTGGCTCATAAATACAACGGGTTCATGGACTTGTTTGGCCGCAGGAATCTGGAAGATGTCAACCTTCAGCTATCGATGGCTCCCTCGAAGAAGTTGAAACTGTTGGCCTGGTACCATTATTTCTTCCTAGAAAACAAAAACGATTCACCTTATACCGTAGTCATGACACCGTTCAACGGAACCAATGCTCCGGGAAGCGCTGACCTGGGACACGAGATTGACCTGTTAGCGACGTATTCAATTTCTACACGTCAAAACCTTTTGCTAGGGTACTCTCATTTCTTCACGGGTGATTACTATCGAACAACAACTGGAGTTCCCAGTCAAAACGATGCCGACTTCTTTTACACACAATGGTCGATTTCATTTTGATAAATCAGTGCTCGTTCGGGACAGAAGCTGATTTGTTTACGACGTTATTCGAATTGAATCGTTCTTAATCGTCCATGCAAGTGGCTTCCCATTTGCTCGGCCATTGGTAATTGGAATCCCAGTTCGTGGGTGCTGCTGGAAAAGTAGATATTGACATCTACAATAGATGTGCTATCGTCTATCCCACTGTGATAGACCCGAACAATCCTCATGCGGAGGAGTGATGGCACACAACGAAAACGAGTCGCAAAAGCAACCCAATCAGGGCGTCTCTCCAATCCCTGAGGCAAATGCAGACGGTAAATGCCGTCAGCACTCAGGCAATTCAGAAGTTGCGACCCTCCCACGTCGAACTTTTATCGGGACAGCCGGCACGTTGGCAATGGGTTGTGGGGTTGCGGCCGGTTATGGAACGTTTGGCTATTGTGCGTTAAGGTTTCTTCAACCTGGCGAGGCCACCGAAAATCTTGGTTGGCAATTTGTTACCCATTTGAATGATCTCACGGACAAAAATTCTTACTCCTACGAAACTTCGTCTGGAATCAAATTGGTACTGGCACGTCAGCCAGATTCGGCAATCGGATTTATTGCGTTATCAAGTGTTTGTCCTCACCTGGGGTGCCAGGTTTTTTGGGAGCCTGCCAATTCGCGTTTTTTTTGCCCCTGTCACAATGGTGCATTTGATTCATCCGGCAAGGCCACAGAAGGCCCGCCCAAGGCCGCCAAACAATCGTTGAAACAATACGGCCTGAAAGTCGAAAACGATCTGGTTTACGTTCTGGCACCTATGCGAAATGTCACCGAAAATTCGGGCCAAGAAGGGAATGAGGCGTAATTCCATGGCCAGTTGGCTTTCCGAGCGAATTCCGGTCAGCAGTCAGACTCTCAAAGAGTTGGCCAATGAACCGGTTCCTATCCATATGAAGCAATGGTGGTTTTGCTTGGGGGGAACGCCGGCCTACCTTTTTCTGGTTCAAATTATTACCGGCATACTACTTGCATTTTACTACCAGGCGACCCCTCAGGCTGCTTGGGAATCGGTCAGTTTCATTACAAATGATGTCAGTTTCGGATGGTACATTCGCAGCATCCACAAATGGGCGGCGACCCTGATGATTGCGACGATGATTCTGCACCAGATGCGAGTTTATTTCACAGGCGCTTATCGTCGCCCCCGTGAAATCAACTGGGTCATAGGGATGGCGATTTTGTTATGCACGTTGTTGGTTGGGTTTACAGGCTACAGCCTGGTATTTGAGCAGCTTAGTTTTTGGGGCGCGACGGTTGCCTCGAATATTTGCGATGCTGTGCCCATGGTAGGAGCCTGGAGTAAACGGATGTTACTGGCAGGCGAGCAGTACAATCCCCAGACGTTGCCGCGATTGTACATTCTTCATGCTGCAGTCTTGCCGGCAACCATCATCGCTCTTCTTGGAATTCACATTACGTTGATTCGCATGCATGGAGTATCCGAACCTGAGCCGCCCAGCAAACTTGGTGACTTGTCCACTGAAGGTGGCGCTTCGCGACGCTATTTCGACTTCTTTCCTGATCACATGATGTCGGAAATGATGATCGGAATTGGTTTGATGATACTACTAAGTTTTCTCGCAACGCTGTTCCCGTCAGCAATGGGTCCTCGGGCAGACTCATTGACGACGCCTGAGGTTATCAAACCTGAGTGGTTTTTCTATGTTTCATTTCGCTGGTTGAAGCTGTTTTCACTTTCTTTTGCAGTTTTGAGTAGTGGGCTAATCGTGCTGTCGATGGTGCTATGGCCGTGGTTTGATTCGCTTCTTCGTCGTGTCACACGCAACGAAGATATCAGTGTCTATATCGGAATTGTGGCGACGCTGCTGCTAATCGGCTTGACGGTTTGGGAAGCAGTAGTTGCGCACTAGGTATTCGTATTAGGGATAGTGCATCCATGAGTTTGACTGCCAAAAAATACATTATCGGCATCCTTGGCATTCTATTTCTCGCCTCACTTGTTGTGGTCCAATACGAGGAGGTCCAGCGGAAGGCTGCGGAGATTCCTGGGACTCGAACTACTAATGTTAGTATTCCGGCGACATCAAAATCTTGCGTGGAATGTCACCAGCAAACCACGCCTGGAATTATCGACCATTGGAAGTTCAGCACGCATTCGGAAAAAGGGATAGGGTGTGTCGAATGTCATCAGGCCGCAGAAGATGATGTCGACTCGTTCAATCACTATGGTGAAACAATCGCAACCATCGTGACGCCTTTGGATTGTTCCCGATGTCACAAAACAGAATACGAAGAATTTACAAACAGCCACCACGCAAAAGCCGGAAACATTTTGGCGTCACTGGATAATCACCTTGCCGAAACCGTGGAAGGTAATCGGGAGATGTTCAATCCCCATTCGCCAACGCCTGGAAGGTCTTTCGATATTGTCGATGGGATGGCCAGTGTCAATGTCGGTTGCCGTCAATGCCATGGCAGCAAGGTTGCTCTCAAAGGCCAGGACAACACAACGATAACTGTCGATGATTTGAAACCAGATGCATTTGGAAAGCCAACTGATTTGGCGGCGATCGCAAGAATACAAAGGGACGCCAATGGTAAGCCGATATTAGATGCCAGTTCCTGGCCCAATACTGGAATCGGAAGATTGAACTTGGATGGGTCGCGTGGTTCGTGTTCGGCATGTCATTCGCGTCATGATTTTCCCCGCGACGTGCACGCCAGCCTGAGAACTGCGGAAAATGCCATTTGGGGCCAGACCATCCGCAGAAGGAAGTTTACGACGAATCCAAACACGGCGTTGCATTCCGAGACCTCCATGAGCACATGAATCTCGATGCCAAGGAGTGGGTTTTGGGGAAAGACTATTCGCAAGCCCCTACTTGTGCAACTTGTCACATGTCTGGCCATTCTCGAAACAACGGTAAAGTTACTCACGATCCCAGCGAACGTATTTCTTGGACGAACCGTCCGCCGGTCAGCTTGGCGATGGACACAGATGAAAATGGAGAAGTCATTAAGGAAACAGATCCGACCAAACGTCAAGCATTGATTCATAGTTCATGGCAGGAAAAGAGGCAAAACATGCAGCAGGTATGTCTGCATTGTCATACACAGCCATACGTCGAGGCATTCTATACCCAATATGATGATTTCGTCGTCAACTACAATGAAAAATTCGCCAAGCCAGGGCAGGCAATCATGAAA
The DNA here is from genome assembly GCA_041399045.1 of Pirellulaceae bacterium. Taxonomy (GTDB): domain Bacteria; phylum Planctomycetota; class Planctomycetia; order Pirellulales; family Pirellulaceae; genus BJ22. The sequence continues at coordinate 61,001 of JAWKTO010000013.1, forward strand.
GAGTTGACGGATACAGGACTGATCACCAAGCTTCAATTTGATGATGAAATCGAGTGGACCTGGTTCTACCTTTGGCACCACGAAGGAAGACGAGCTCGGCATGGTGCGTCGATGATGGCTCCTGATTATGCTCATTGGCATGGAATGTATGAAGTTGCGGAACGATTCTACATGGAGCTAATACCTCAAGCTCTGGAAATTGTTAAGCACGCTCGTGAAAGCAACAACGAAGAAGCGGCTTCGAAGGTTTCCAAGATCATTGACGACATTCTGGATCGCCCCGAACATAAGTGGTTCGAGAGCGAAAGATCTCGACGCGACAAGGTAGCCGAAATGACTGACGATGATTTGCGGGAATTGACTGAGGTCATTTCACAAACTGAAAAAACTGAAATTGTCGGTCTTACGGTAGAAGAAACGGAGGCGACGAAGGAATAAAAATCTGACTTGCAATTCTCGTCGAAAAATTTGATTTTGAAGTTTTGATTTTCAGTATTTGAGATCGCTAATTTGGTAAACTGCGTAGATTGATTCACGACAAAGAGTCGTAGTTGGTTTCGGTCGCAGATATGTGGACCTTGTTGTCTACAATTGGCAATTATGATATCTCTTACTGCTGAATATTCGTTGAGAGCCGTGGTTTTTTTGGCGGGACATGAAATTCAGGTTAGTCGGGCAGACATTGCCGATGCGACTCTGGTCCCGGCAGATTATCTACTGAAAGTCCTAAACGGCTTGGATAATGCTGGGATAGTCGAATCCAAGCGAGGGCCCGGCGGAGGCTACAAATTGACTCGTTCTGCTGACCAAATAAGTGTTCTGGATGTTGTTCGAGCCGTTGAGGAGTTACCCAGAATTGAAAAATGTCCGTTGGGTCTTGAGTCCCACACCAGACTATGCCCTTTACACAAATTGCTGGATGATGCCGCGAAGATCATTGAAGACTCATTTCGGCAGGTAAAAATTAGCGACCTGTGTTCGCAAAAGCGAGTGAAAAATTGTTGCCAGTTCCCAATCAGTCCCAATTGACATTTTCGCTTCGTAGGCGCTCGGACTGTTCAAGTCGAGCCGGATCTGTTGCGGGACTCGTTGCCTTTATGCTCGTTTTTGTTTTCATTATTGCGGCTATGCAATGTATTTGAGTCACCGTAGTGATCAAGTACCTCAGAGGAGACAAGACAGCCTTGATGAACGCCATACCGGTGATATTCCATACGAGCAGACGAAAATCCATCAGGTTCTGGTTCGAACGGGACCAGAATCGCGTTTCCTTGCGTCAAAAGCCCCGACGGGAGTGATAGTACGGTAGCTTGTTCGACCTGTCACTTGACACGTGCCTGATTTGTCGAATCGAACTGCAGAAGACTTGAATGAGTTCCATCAATCAACCCGAGTAAGTCATGGTACGTTGAGCTGCCTCGCATGCCACAATGAGAACAACTACGACCAACTAAAATTGGCTGATGGGAATCCGGTTGAATTTCCAAATGTCATGCAGTTGTGCGCTCAATGTCATGGTTCGCAGATGAATGATTTTCTGCATGGTGCACATGGAGGAAGAACGGCTATTGGGACCGACGCGCGGTCCGCGAACCCGAAACAACTGTGTCGATTGTCATCATCCCCATCAGCCAGTTTCAGATGCAACCAACGTTCAAACCGTTCGATCGTTTCCTGACACTAGAAAAAAGTCCAACGCAATCGAAGCGAGCGGGACATGACTGATCCAGTAACATCGAAAAGTGAATTGCCAATCCTTGGGCAATCTTCAACACGGCGCACCATGCTCAAAGCCGCTGGTATGACGCTGGGATTGGCCGCTTTTGCCCGTGCAGCTGCGCCGCCATTGTGGACGATTCCGGAAAATGTCTCCGTCGAAGAATTTCTTCAGCAGCACTACAAAGAACTGAGTATCGATGAAAAACAAAAGGTGATCGCAAGACTTGAAGAAGAAACGAGGTTAGCAACCGGCGTCAATGTAAGCATCCGCGACCCGCAACCGATTCCCGGAGTCAAATTCGCATACGCCATTAGTCTCAGCAAGTGCAATGGAAATGGCAAGTGCATGGAAGCCTGCAATCGGGAAAACAATCACCATCGCGGAGTTGATCAGTCGTACATTCGAGTGTTGGAAATGTCCAAAGGCTCGATGGAAATGGAGCACGGCTCGACAACCTACAATCATTCGGTCCCGCAAGACGATAAATTTTATTTGCCGGTTCAATGCCAGCAATGCGATAACCCGCCATGTGTCACGGTTTGTCCAGTCGAGGCAACTTGGAAAGAAGACGATGGAATTGTGGTAGTCGATTACAATTGGTGCATTGGGTGTCGATATTGTGAAGCAGCTTGCCCTACCATACGCGTCGATTCAATTGGGAACAACCAGTTATTCCAGATGCTGAAGTGAATCCTGACCAAGGATACCTTTCTAAATCGTATTCGTCCTCAGGGGACGATGGAAAAATGTCATTTTTGTTTGCATCGAACACGAGAAGGTCGCTTGCCAGCTTGTTTGGAGGCCTGTCCAACTGGGCGCACGTGTTTGGAGACTTGAACGATCCTCAATCAGGATATTAATTGATTTTGAAAAACAAGCGGGGTGTTTGTTCTCAAGGAAGAGTTGGGAACGCGTCCGAGTTTCTTTTATTTCTTTGACTAATCTTTAAACGCCGACGAATTCATGGCAACGACAAACCAACCTATCCTTGGTGAGGAAATTCGCAGCTACCCGAGATTTCTATGGTGGGGAATCGGCGAGGCCACCAACGGGAATTTGCTTTTTTATGTTTGGATGATTAAAATGGCAATCGCACCTGTAGCGAACGCTTGGGCCACACAGGTTCGAGACGGTATGATCGTTACCAACATGACTGATCACGTCAGTTGGGGGCTTTATATCGCAAACTTTACGTTTATGGTCGGAGTTGCGGCAGGCGGCGTGATGATGGTGATCCCGGCTTACCTGTACCACGAGAAGAAGATGCATGATGTGGTGATCACCGGCGAGATTCTTGCAATTTCGGCAATCGTCATGTGCCTGTTGTTTGTTACCGTAGATTTGGGGCGTCCCGACAGATTTTGGCATTTGATCGCGGCCAGCGCTTTAACTGGCCAATGTCAATGTTGACTTGGGACGTAATTGTGCTCAATGGTTATCTGCTATTGAACTTGCACATCTGTGGCTACTTAATGTACATGCGTTTTCTGGGAAAACGGCCAAGCAAGGTATGGTATGTTCCGTTTGTATTTGTTTCGATTTTTTGGGCGATCTCCATTCATACGGTGACCGCCTTTCTGTATTGCGGCTTGGGGGGGGCGACCGTTCTGGAATACGGCCTTGTTAGCTCCTCGTTTTTTGGCAAGTGCGTTCGTTGCCGGACCAGCCTTGATTATCATAATTTTCGAAATCGTACGTCGCACAGTGGCCATTTTCGTTGGATGACGTGCCATCTCAAACTTGCTCAAGATTATTCGTGTCACGGTGTTGGTCAATTTGCTGATGATTGTTTCAGAAGTGTTTACCGAGTTCTATACCGGTGGCAGCCACACCGCGCCAGCTCGATATCTGTTTTTTGGTTCGCATGGGCACAATGCACTGGTACCGTGGATCTGGACGGCAAATCGTGATGAATGTGGTCGCAGCAATTCTGTTTCTTTTCCCCATGGGTTTTTCGTTCTCACACGACGCGATCGCTGGCTTGTCTTTTGGCCTTTGGTGGGGCGTGGATCGAAAAGGGAATGGGGTTGGTGGTTCCGGGATTTATCCCAAGCACCTTGCATGAGGTTGTCGAATATTCCCCTAGCCTGGTTGAATGGAAGGTTAGTGCAGGAATCTGGGCCTTTGGATTAATGATTCTGACCATTCTGTTGAAACTGGCGATTACCGTTTTTCGTCGGCCCCTTGCCCATTAATTCATGTTTCGATTTGTCGCAGCAAGTAAACCCTCTAGCGTCTCCGAATCACATCGTAGGCTAGTGGACAAATCATTTCTCCTTTTTTTGACTATGATTCAAATTTTCCATGATTTTGAATCATACCAAATACTGTCGATATGACACCGCGGCGAAACGAAAAAGCCGTTGCAATCAACCGTGTGTTTTGGGCGTCAGGCAGCCACAATTAGATCCCGGACGTAACAACAACATGGATCGTGAGCCGCGACCATTTTCGATATTCACTAAAGCAAACGCTACTCAGCCCACACCGCTAATTGCCTCATGAACGTCCAACGTGGAAATCAGAATGTAATGTATGACCAAACAGAAAAACAGATTTTTCAAATCAGGCGACATTGGTGTGAGATTTACTGGAGGAAATGCCAATGGGATTTTTGAATGTCGCAATAGATGAGTTCGCTCAAGTTTTTGGCGGAAGGCCTGACGCTATGTCAGTAGCTCCGGGACGCATCAATCTGATCGGCGAACACACGGACTACAATCAGGGCTACGTACTGCCCATGGCCATTGATCGGTATACGATTGCGTGCGCGAGAGTTATTGACGAGGCCGAGCCATGGAAGATCGAATGTCATTCGCAAGCTCAAGGTGAATTGATTTCGTTGACTCGTGAAAACCTTGGTCATTGCTTGGGTGGCTGGGGTGAATTTCTGCGTGGAGCAGTTGTGGTTCTGCAAGAAGCCGGTTTGCAGCTCCCTTCGATGCAGATCTTGCTCGAATCAAATGTTCCAGTGGGCGCTGGATTGTCCAGTTCTGCGGCCCTTGAACTTTCCCTTCTCGGGGCAATTCAATCCCTTGCAAACGGCCAAATGGATGAAATGACTTTGGCCAGGCTGGGACAACAAATTGAACATCGTTTCGTTGGAGTTCCCTGCGGGTTTATGGATCAATGTATCGCGGCGAATGGGCGGGCGGGAATGGCCGTGTTGCTCGATTGCGCTGACGATTCGATGCGATACGTTGATTTTGAACAAAACGAGAATGCGTTGCTGGTCATGAACAGCGGCGTGAGGCATGCACTGGCGGACGGCGAGTATGGCGAGCGGCGAACGCAGTGCCAGGAGGCGTTGTCGATTTTATCTGCGGGGTCATTTCGAGATGTCGATTGCGAAAGGTTGAATGGCGCCCGAGGACGATTGGGTGACGTTCTGAACCGACGAGCAAGGCATGTGCTAACCGAAAATGATCGCGTCATGCAGTTCGTCAACGCGATATCAAATAAGGAGTGGCTCACGGCGGGGGAAGTGATGTATGCGAGCCATCAATCGTTGATGCACGACTACGAAGTGAGTTGCCCCGAACTCGATAAACTTGTCGCGTTGGCCAAGTCGATTGGGATCGCTGGAGGTGTATGGGGTAGTCGCATGACCGGCGGTGGCTTCGGAGGATGCACCATCAGCATGGTCGATCGATCGCGCGCGGATGAAATCGCCAAGCGAATTGCGGCACGTTACATCGATTGTTTCGACGTTCAGCCCGATTCGTTTGTTGTACGTGCGGCAAGTGGCTTGCGGGTCTTCGCTGTTTAGTTCGCTGTTGGGCCTCAGAAGAAACGAATTTTCTCGTTACATGTTTTGAATTGAATTTTTCAAACACTTTCGTTTCAGGGGTGTTTGTTTAGAATGTCTGGACGTTGAATTATTAATCCGTATCAAGGGCCAATCATGTTGAATAAATTGCTATTTGCCTCGTTGTTTTTGTGTTCATCCCATTTCGTTTTGGCACAGGAATCAATGCCTGTTGGAACGCCGCTCACGGAACAACACAAGTGGTTGGCGAAATTCGAGGGATCTTGGACAACTACAATGAGCAATCCATCGGCGCCTGGAATGCCGGCTGTCGAGAGCACCGGTTCGCTTGAGTCGGAGTCGCTGGGAGGCCACTGGATGATCAATCGATACGAAGCGGACATGAATGGCGAGCAATTCAAAGCAATCCAGACGATTGGCTTCAATTCAGAAAAGAAAAAATTCGTCGGCACATGGGTCGACTCCATCACGGACCAACTCTGGCTCTATGAAGGCGAATTGGACGAAAGCGGCAAAAAGCTAATTTTGGAGGCTGAAGGGCCGAGCATGATCGACGATCGAAAAACGGCACTGTTTCGTGATGCCTATGAATTTCAGTCCGATGATTTGATCATCGCCACTTCCTCCATTCAAGATGCGAACGGAAAATGGATCGAATTCATGAGCGGCCAGATGAAGCGAAAGAAATAGAGAGCCTCGTCGTTGAATCTAATTTCACGAATTCAATTTCGTATCACTGGAGTCGTTCAAGGGGTCGGGTTTCGGCCCTTTGTCCGCCAGCTTGCCATCCGAATGGGAATCTCAGGGTATGTGCTAAACGACAATTTAGGAGTTCATGTCGAGGCGCAGGTAATCGCGACACGCTCTCAGATTTTCATTTGGCACTTCGAGGTCAATCCCCACCTTTAGCTCGCATCGACTCGATTGAAGCAGTCGAGGTCGAAATCATTCCCAATGAGTGCGACTTTTTGATTGTTGCCAGCCGCACGAACGACAAGGGCTTCACCAGTATTGCTCCTGATACATGCGTTTGCGAATTGTGCCTGACGGAGATGCTTCATCCACAAGATCGACGCTACCGATATCCGTTTATCAATTGCACAAATTGTGGGCCGCGTTACACAATCATTCAAAAGCTGCCCTACGACCGCCCAAACACAACCATGAGAAAATTTCGCATGTGCGAGGCTTGCGAAGGTGAGTACACGTCGAGTGACAATCGACGATACCATGCACAGCCCAACGCGTGTCACGAATGCGGCCCGACAGTTTGGTTTACCGATTCGAATTGCTCGTATCCAGAATTCGAACGGCCGGAATCGATTGATTTTAACGATGCAATTGAACGTTGCCGCGCAGCGATCCAATCGGGGAAAATCGTTGCCATCAAAGGCATTGGGGGATTTCATCTTGCTTGTGATGCAACGAATCACGAAGCCGTTCAAACATTACGTGAACGTAAAAAGAGAGACAGCAAACCTTTCGCCGTGATGGTCAGGGATATCGAGACATGCAAGTCGATCGCGGAAGTCGACGATAATTCGAAAATGTTGTTGCAGAGTCTGGAGCGTCCAATTGTTTTGCTTCCAAAGAAACGAATGATGCCATCCAACGACTGGGTGGCGCCAGGCAACGATTTTCTCGGAGTGATGTTGTGCTACGCGCCACTTCACTATTTGTTGATGGAGGCGGGGGATGTCTGGGTAATGACCTCCGGCAATGTTTCCGACGAGCCAATCGAATGCGACAACCGTCATGCATGGACAAAGCTCTCGACAATTGCCGATGCGTTTCTGTTTCACGATCGTGATATCGAAACAGTGTGTGACGATTCGGTTGTCCGTGTACTCGAAAACCAAATCGTTCCGGTCAGGAGAGCAAGGGGATATTCGCCGTTGCCGATCGAACTGAGTTATGATGGCCCAAGTGCCTTTGCTGTTGGCGGTGAACTGAAGGCGGCGATCGGTTTTGCCAATGCGCGCGGGCAGTCCTGAGCCAGCATATTGGTGATGTCGGCAATATTGAAACGTTTTGTGCCTTGGAGAGAGCATACGAACATCTCAAGCAGCTTTATTCATTTGAACCGCAGTTTATTGCGGCCGATTTGCATCCGGGATACATGTCGCGAAAGTGGGCCGAAGATCTCGCTCAACAAAAGGGCTTGCCGCTAGTCAGCGTGCAACACCATCATGCGCATGTTGCCGGACTCATGGCTGAACATCGGGTAGATGAACCAGTCATCGGAGTCTGTTTTGATGGGACGGGATATGGAACCGATGGTACGATTTGGGGCGGTGAATGGCTGTTGACCTCGCCGACCGGCTTCGAGCGTTGTGCTCACTTGGAAACCATGCCGCTCCCAGGAGGCGATGCATGTGTCAAATCTCCAGCTCGAATCGCATTGGCATATCTTTGGTCCGTTGGGCTGGAATGGGACACTGATTTATTAAGCGTTCAAGAGTTCAAAGTCAGCGAACGAAAACTCTTGCTGCAGCAATTGGAGAAAAATATTAACTGTGTTTTGACGAGTAGCATGGGACGTCTGTTCGATGCAGTCGCTTCACTTTGTGACATTCGTCATCGTGTTTCCTATGAAGGTCAAGCTGCGATTGAGTTGGAGGCTCTGGCGAGAAGGAAAAAGGGAGAGCTGTTGCACGAGCCTGAGCCGTTTTCTTTTGGTATTTCAGGTGACGACATTGCACATGTTGAGCTTTCTCGTATGTTCGTTGAACTTTTGGCCGCATTAAGTGATGGGCAGTCGCAAGATGAAATCGCTTTAAAATTTCATGTCACGATTGCGAACATGATCGCCGACGTTTGCGAGATTGTTCGTCAACGAAACAACGTCAACTTGGTCGGTCTGACTGGCGGCGTGTTTCAAAATATTCTGCTCACAGAATTGGCGACCTCGGAGCTGGTGCGACGCGATTTTACCGTTCTGGTGCATCACAAATTGCCGCCAAACGATGGCGGGTTGGCATTGGGGCAGCTGTACGTCGCTCGTCAGCAGTTGCGTGGTTAAATGTCTGGGTTCTTGTCAGTGAAGCCGAAAGGTAACTCGATCCTTGGTCTCCACGGGCCACGGTTATTCACTTTGAATTGGCCGTTAACCTTGAGCCTTGCTGATCGTGATCAAACCCCGGTTGTTCGCGGCGTGGATCAACTCGACTCGATTGTGAACGTTGAGTTTTTGCATCAGGTTGGCTCGGTGTCGCGTCGCGGTGTTTGGGCTGATGTTTAGTGTTACGGCAACCTGGGAGTTGGTCAGCCCTTCGGCAATCAAATGCAGGACTTCGATTTCACGCGGAGTCAGATCATTGTCTTCAAACGAAAATTCACGCAACGCGTCCTGGTCGATCAACTCGCTGATAAAGGTCTCGCCGGACATAACGCGATCGATAGCGCGGAAGAGTTCTTCCTCAAGGGCGTGTTTGAGCAGGTAGCCATTTGCTCCGGCTTTTATCGCCCGGGCAACAAACTGAGCGTCGTCGTACATCGACAGCACCAGGACCTTAAGTGGCAATTGCCGAGAGCGGATACCCTGAATTACCTCGATCCCGCCCAATCGTGGCATGGCTAGATCAACGATTAGCAAGTCCGCGTCATGAGCTTCGACTTTCTCAAGGGCATCGATGCCGTTGATTGCTTCGGCGACGACTTCATAGTGACCGTCTTGTCCAAGCAGGGCCGCCAAGCCGCTGCGAACCAGATTATGATCGTCGGCCAGAATGACCCGTCGTTTTTCATTCATGGGGATACGGTACACCTCAATAACAGTTCCATTTCCGATCGCAGATTGGATATCGACCAATGCGCCCAACATTTTGACACGTTCGCGAATACCGACCAATCCCAGGCCGGTTGTCGCGGATTCCAAGTAGAAGCCGCAACCATTGTCAGAAATGGAAAGCGCAGGGAAGCCATCGCGTTCAAACAGTTCAATTGTAACGACTGTTGCTCGAGCGTGTTTGATGATGTTAGTCAGGCTCTCCTGAACAATTCGATATAGGGCTGTTTCCGCTTCTTTGGTCAAATGCCGTTCACCATTTCCAGCGGTCAGCTGAATGTCAAATGCAACCTGTCGACGGTATTCTGCTAATAGTTGTCGAAGGGTCGCTTCGAATCCAAGTTCATCCAAGGTGGGAGGTCGCAGTCGCTTTGCCAGGTCCTTAAGGCGAACAGTCGCCTCATTAACTTGTTCACGCAACGAGTTGAGTTCCTGTTTGGCACCGACCTGACACGGCATCAGATTTTGTGACAGCAATTGAAGACGCAACTTGAGGCCAATGAGTACTTGGCCTGTTTCATCGTGAAGTTCCCTGGCAATGTGTTGGCGTTCCTCTTCGAGGCGGCGAACGTGCGCGGCAGAAAGGTTTTTGACTTGTTCGTTTTTTAACTCCAGTGATTTCACCAGGCGCGCGTTCTCAATCGCTACAGCCGCAGTGTTTCCAAGGGATTCCAGAACGGCAGCGTCTTGCCAGGTAAATTCCGGTTGGCCGACGCGCCGATGGAGTTTGAAGAACCCCAGCACCTTTTCCGATGCGTTCTTGATGGCGACACAAATGCATGAGCCAATGTCAAAATTCTGCGCGAGATCAAAATCGGCAAGTGGATTCGATTGGTAATCGTTCATTAGCAGCGGAAATTCTGTTTCCAGTACCGTTCCCGGGATGCCTGCGTTCGCTTTCCATCGGCGTGTGTACGGATGCCAGGCCTCATCGAAATAGAACCCCTCACATTCCATCATTGGTTCAACTTCGTTGTATATCGCGATTCCAGCAGCACCTCCGTCGGCGTCAATAAAGCCTGTGGCGTTGACGACAAGTTGGCGAACCATTTCCTGGGGCTTCAGATGTTGATTGACGGTCGCGTTAAATGAAAGCAACATCTCGATCGACTGGCTCCACTCTTCGATGCGGTCGAATTGACGAGATCGATCAACGGCGCTAGTCGCAATTCTCGCCAGGAACATCGCCAAGCGAAGGTCCTGTGAGTTGAAGAAGGCGCCTCGCTTTTTGTTTTGGAGTTCAATTAGGCCGAGCGCGCGATTCTGAGTACCAACGAAGGGAACAAAAATCGAATTGCGAACTTTGCGTTCGTTTGCTTCTTGAGGCTTCGTGAGGATTGGTTCGAGATGCCGGATTGCCTGTAACGCTTCGTCGGGCAGGCTCTCAATGGTTGGCCAATCCATGTCCCATGTCGGCAACCAGGCCTCACGGCGCAGGCGGTTGTCCAAATGGGAATAAACAATGACACGTTCTGCAATCAGAATGTTTGCAGCTCGGTTCGCTATTTCGAGCACAAGGGTTTTGTAGTCGAGTTGAAGCGAAAAACTCATCGCCGCTTCGGACAATTGCTCCAGCAGCTTGCCCGAAATCCCGTCGACCAGTGCGCGAGGCGCATTTTTTTCCGGTAAAACCGAATCCAATACAGGGAAATCGACGCGGGGAAACGAAATATTCTGTTGTGCCTGATGAGAGACGCCTAAATCGGCGCCGCGGCGGTTTTCATGTTGGGAGACAGATTTTTCCATTGGCTGCGCAGATAGTCGATCCAATCGTTCATTCCCAATCCTGTTCGAGAAGACACTTCAAATACGTGCATCCCTGGTCGGACCGAGTCAATATTCTTTAGCGCGGCGGATTTGTCAAATTCGCACGGTTCCGCCAAGTCCATTTTGGTGATGACGGCAACATCCGAGGTGTTAAACAATCCAGGATATTTGAGCGGTTTATCTTCCCCTTCGGTAACCGAAAGCAACGCCACACGGATCGATTCTCCCAAATCCCAACTCGTTGGGCAAACTAAATTTCCGACATTTTCGATAAACAAATAATCCAAATCTTCGAGATTCCAATCGACAAGTTCTTTTTCAACCATGTCCGCTTCCAGGTGGCAACATCCATGCGTCATGATTTGCCGAGCGGGAGCACCACTTTCTGCCAGTCGTCGTGCGTCGTTGTCAGTTTCCAGATCTCCGACGATAGCCGCCACCCGCTCGCCTGCATCAACCATGCGTTTTAACGTGTTTTGCAGAAATGTCGTTTTTCCGGTTCCTGGGCTGGAGACAAGGTTGATTACGAGTACTCCCGCGTCCACAAACTGTTTCCGCATGTTGCGAGCGAGTTCATCGTTTTTCTTCAAGACGCTGGTGCGAACTTCCAGAATTCGTGGCTCAATCATGAGTTATCAAACCGTTTTGAAATTTAAAATTGATTGGGTTTTTGCAAAACGGGGTCGGGAGTCGTTTGTACTTTGTCCCGTTGGGAGAGTGCGACAGCAATCGGCTCCCGACCCCTTTCTTAATTCGTCGTCACTGCATTTTCGAACTCGATAGCAACCAATTCCAGTTCCCTGCCCTGCCGGATTTCTGCGGTAGGCAGATCGCATTCCGGACAACGAAATTTTTGAATTCCTTGCAGCGTTTGCTCTGAATTGCAGTTGGGACAAAATACGACTGCGGGCAGATCGATAATTTCCAACACGGAGCCTTCCAGTCGTGTTCCCTTTGTGACCATTTCGTAACTGAAATTCAGCGCGTCCCGATGCACGCATGACAATGCGCCAATTTCAAGGCGCAAAGCTCGAACGACATCAGCAGATTCTGCATGTTCCAGTTGCTCTAACGCGATCTCGACCAAACTGTTTGCGATTGAAAGCTCGTGCATGAGTCTCGTCTCGTCAATTCTAACAATCGAAGCTGCCGAAGTTCTTTTATCGTCTTTCGGAGCCTATTTTAAGTGTTTTGCGAATGCTTTTGCGAATGCAAAGAAAAATCCAATGGATTTCTGAACATCCGGGTCTTTAGTCGCGCGCATCAATGCAAACACACCACCGACAGGCTGAACATTTTGTTCAGTCACTTCGTGATACGTTTCAACGCTTACTTTACCCAGGTAGCCGAGGGTCGCGACGACATCTTTGTCCATCATGCCCGATTCGATCATGCTGACACCAGCATCGATTACTTTGGGAAGTCCGCCATCGGCCAACCCAGAGTTCAAAAATTGTTCGCCGGCCTCTTTGAGCTTGGGCAATGACTCCAGTGTCGAAGCGATTTGAGCGACGTCAAATTTCTTGTCCGATAGTTTGAGTTCTTTCACCATGCCAGCGACATTATCGGCAATGGTATCGCCTCGTTTGATGAAGCCTTCCATGGAGTCGACCATCATGGCGATCAACGGTAAACGTTCAATCAAATCATTAAGTAGGGCTAACGTTTCCGGTTGCGTTAATTTATCGAGAACCTCTGAACGATCGACTTCGGCTGTGTTGATTTTTTTCGCCGACCCCATCAATCGTCGACTGGTTTCTACCATCTGCGGCGCTTCGCTCAACCATTCGCCACCTTGCCCGCTGCTTGCATTCTTGAATTCACCAACTGCTGCAGCTACGGAGTCTGCGATCGTGTCGCCACGAGCGACAAACCCTTCCATTGCTTCGATAGCAAACGTCACTGTATCGAGACGATCGAGCAAGCGGTTGAGGCCACGTGCGACGTTGGGATCAGCCAGTCGTTCTTGCAAACTGCTTTCATTGCTGTTGTTGGGACTAATGGATGCGACCGATGACATAATGCAATCTCCTGCATGATCCGTTGCTGCGTAATCCATGGCGGAATTCGCATTCATAGCGTAAGCCGCAATGTGCTGTTCAAAATCGGCTGTCTAATCGCAGTGATTTGCGAGGATTAAACCACCGTTGGCCGTTGACTGCCAAGGCTTGAACAACGAATTGAATCCGAGTTTCGCAGAAGAAAAAAAACGCTTCAATGGTATGAACATGCTATTGTGACAGCTTTTTCAACGGCCGATACTTACCCAACATGAAGGCAGTACTGGGGGATAACGCCCCAGTGAAACCGAGAAATCGAAGGTTACAAACTCGATTCCAAACAAAACCCGATTCGTAAATTAGCACGGAGAATTGCGGATGGCCTCGTTACTTTGGCTTCAAGGTGGAGCGTGTAGTGGAAATACCATGTCTTTCCTAAATGCGGAGGAACCAAGTGCCTGTGACTTGGTGACCGACTTTGGGATCGACGTTTTGTGGCATCCGTCTCTGGGCATGGATATGGGCGAGAACGTCCAGAACATGCTTCGCGATATTACGGCCGGCAAGAAACCTTTGGACATTTTTGTGTTCGAGGGCACCGTGATCATGGGCCCGAACGGAACCGGTCGCTTCAACATGTTTGCCGATCGACCCATGAAAGATTGGGTGACTGAATTGGCGTCGCAGGCAAATGCTGTTGTCGCATTGGGTGACTGTGCGTGCTGGGGCGGTATTCCGGCAAACGCTCCCAATCCAACAGACAGTGTCGGTTTGCAGTATCTCAAGCGTAAGCATGGTGGCTTCCTCGGTTCTGATTTTCGTTCAAAGTGGGGTTTGCCTGTTATTAACATTCCAGGATGTCCTTGCCATCCTGACTGGGTGACTCAGATTTTAGTTGCGATCGCAAGTGGTCGGGCTGGCGATATCGCTTTGGATGATTTGCAAAGGCCACAGACGTTTTTCAAGACATTTACTCAGACCGGTTGTACTCGCGTGCAGTTCTTTGAGTACAAACAGTCGACCATGGAGTTTGGGCAGGGAACCAGAACTGGTTGCTTGTTCTATGAATTTGGTTGCCGAGGTCCGATGACTCACTCGCCATGCAATCGCATTTTGTGGAACCGCCAGTCGTCGAAAACACGTGCCGGAATGCCCTGCACGGGATGTACCGAGCCAGAGTTTCCGTTTTATGACTTGGCACCTGGTACGGTCTTCAAGACACAAAAGATTGGTGGCGTGATTCCGAAAGATGTTCCCGAGGGAACTGACCATGTCACGTATATGGCGCATGCTGCTGCGGCTCGTGTCGCGGCACCAAGTTGGTCCAAGGAAGATATGTTTGTTGTTTGATTTCGCGGTGTATCGCGTCTCGTTTCTCATTCCAGTCAAGACAAAAGTTGTGTAGGAGAATTTTGTTATGGCCACAGCGACACCCATGCGAATCAGCCCTTTGGGGCGAGTCGAAGGTGACTTGGACCTCAAGCTCGAAGTGACCGACGGCGTGGTCACGGACGCTTGGACCGAAGCTAGTATGTTTCGCGGTTTTGAGATCATCCTGAAAGGCAAAGATCCTCAAGCCGGGCTGATTGTGACGCCGCGGATCTGCGGGATCTGTGGTGGCAGCCACTTGTACAAGGCCTGCTACGCACTCGATACAGCTTGGCACACGCACGTTCCACGAAACGCAACGTTGATTCGAAACATTGCGCAGATTTGCGAGACGTTGCAGTCGATCCCTCGCTGGTTCTATGCGTTGTTCGCCATCGATTTGACCAACAAGAATTATGCCAAGGCGCCCGAGTACGACGAAGTCGTTCGGCGGTTTGCGCCTTCGTGGGTACATCGTATGAGCGAGGTGTGACGCTTTCGGGCAAGCCCGTTGAAGTCTACGCAATGTTTGGCGGTCAGTGGCCTCACCCAGTTTTATGGTTCCCGGTGGAGTTATGTGTCTCCGAATCTTTCGGACGTCACTCGATCAATCGCGATTCTGGATTACTGGAAACGAGAGTGGTTGGAGTCACAATGGTTGGGCTGCTCGATTGATCGCTGGATGGAGCTCAAAACTTGGGATGACATCTGGAAATGGGCGGATGAAAACGATTCGCAGCGAAACTCGGATTGCGGATTGTTCTTGCGATTTGCCAAGGCGGTCGGACTTGATAAATACGGGCAAGGATGCGGAAACTACTTGGCGACCGGAACGTTCTTTGAGCCAGAACATTATGAAAATCCGACAATCGAAGGTCGTAATGCTGCGTTGATCAATCGTTCAGGCGTTTATGCCAACAAGAACTACCACGACTTTGATCATTTAAACGTTCGTGAGTCGACAGCGCATTCATTCTACAAGGGCGACACGTATTTGCATCCATGGAACGGTGTGACCGAGCCGATCGATCCGGCGGATGGACACAAACAAGGTAAATATAGTTGGGCCAAGTCACCGCGATATGAAGTGCCGGGCGTAGGTGCATTGCCGCTGGAAACAGGGCCACTGTCGCGGCAAATTATGGCGGGGCGTCCGAACGCAGCCAAGCATCAGGATCACGATCCATTGTTCCTGGATGCGATCCAGAAAGTGGGTCCAAGTTGCTTGGTAAGGGTAATGGGCGAATGCACGAGGCTTGCAAGTACTACAAACTCGCTCAGAAATGGCTCAGTGAAATTGACCTGCATGGAAAATTCTATTCAAAGCCGGAAGAGCTGAAGTCTGGTAAAGGGTTCGGTTCAACGGAAGCGGCACGCGGTGCTTTGTCTGACTGGATCGTGATCGAAAATGGTAAGATTGAAAATTATCAGGTGATCACGCCAACGGCCTGGAATATCGGTCCGCAGGATGGCAAGAATGTTCATGGGCCAATGGAGCAGGCGTTCATCGGTGCCTCAATTAAAGATCCAAAGGATCCCGTTGAGATGGGGCATGTTGCAAGATCGTTTGACTCGTGTCTGGTTTGTACGGTTCACGCCTATGATGGAAAAACCGGTAAGGAACTTTCACGGTTCCAGATCGGTGAAATGTAGAACGGAACTCAAGCGGCTTAGAGATTCGGGCCGCTTGAATTTTTCGTTTGTGGAAAGATGCGAGTTTGTTGACCCGATTGAGGCATGTTGAGGTCCAAACGAGATGAGCCACTCTCATTCGATTGAAGCGGATTTCGATCCGTCAAAACCGTTGCGTAGCGCCGAGATCCATACGTTGATCATCGGTTGCGGAAATATTTTGCGCGGCGACGATGCCGCTGGGCCAGTGCTGATACGCCGAATGTGGGAACGCGGTTTGCCCGCCGATGTTCATTGTGCAGATGGTGGCACTGGTGGCATGGACGTGGCGTTTCAAATGCGTGGCGTGCCCCATGTCATTCTGGTTGATGCGTGCACAAGTGGAAGCAAGCCTGGTTCGATTTTTGAATTGCCAGGTGAAGAGGTGGAGCAACTGCCTCCAATGGAAGGGATTAACCTGCATGCGTTCCGTTGGGATCACGCTATTGCATTCTCACGTTGGCTACTCAAAGAGGATTACCCGCAAAAGATTACCGTTTATCTAATTGAGGGTGATTCGTTTCAGATTGGCGAGACGCTTTCTGAATCGGTTGATCGCGCAATTGATCAATTGGTCGACAGGTTGTTTGACCAAATCGGTTGCGCGGAATCTATGGATGACATCGATATCGAATTCACGGCAGAAGGCTATATGCGAATTGGCGCTGATGTGGCGCAGCGTTTCTTTCCGGAAGAGATGCTGGTGCCTCTGTGGCGCGATGATCGATTGGTGCTATTGCCGACTCGCGGAGCGGCCGCAGGCGGAATGATATTGAAACGGCGAAATGTTGCGGGTGATCGCTGCCTGTTGTTAAGTGAAACATTTGGATTTGAGCAGTTGCCCGTCGGAACGTTTCCGGCGACTTGGAACGAGAAAATGGGTGCACTAGAACTTCGTTTGTCGGTTCAAAAGGATCGTAGAAATGAATGAAACCCCGAGTCAACCTTCTGGATTTGATGCGGATCGAGATCGTCAATCGATTCCGCTGGAAGGCTTGACTCGGATCGTAAACAAGGACGGGCGATGGGTTGTTTGGCTCAACGTTCAATTTTGGGAAGCTTCCGCTGAGGACGGAAATCCTATTGAAAACCACTGGACAATAATTTCAGACTACTCCACGGAGGGAGAGGCAATCGTTGCGGCTCGATGGATAGAGCGATCGGTCAACAAGCAATATCGTCCCCCGACTGGATTTTGAGTCGAACACAAATGCAAATGATACGTCCACAACCAATTGGAATTTTTGACGGACCAGCATTGGGATTGTTGTTGCCTGGGTCAGCTTCAATTGGTGAAATGCAATTGAAACAGATGCTGCGGGGAAGTTTCCCGGAAAACATTTCCGCCGAATGGGAGTTTTATCGCCTTGCCTACCACCGTGATTTGGATGGCTGCAAACTTGCGTTAGCTCATCTCCTGGAACAATTGCAGGAGGGAAGTATCGATGAATGGGTTTGCCAATACAATTGCTTCGTCGTCGAGCCAACGGAGAGCCGGTTTGAAGAGTTGAGGTCGTCGCCGGTTGCGGAGATCCGGGAGTTGACCGAGGTCGCCGCTTACTCGGTTGGAATGGTGGATAGCCTCCCTGATGAATTTCGCGTTGACGGTGAGCTGTTGGCGTGGGCCATGGCGGCCAAAGCTGCAGAGGAAGTTGAAAAAGAAAATTTTGTAGCTGCGCGACAAATGCTTGGCGATGGTATTGATGCCGCTAACACAACGTCGCCAATCTTTGCAGCCGTTTTGCTGGCACAATCAGCCAACATCGCTCAAAATAACTTGAACCTACCTCCTGGTTTGATTCAGCAGGACTTGAAGCGGGCGATCGACATCGCAACGGAATATTCGTTGAGGCCGTTCGAAGGTGAGTTGTGGCTGCAACTCGGCATGTTGATGCAACAGGCCGCAGGTGAAAGTCGCGGGGCTTTGTTGGAAGCGATCAATGCCTATCAGGAGGCGTTGCGAACAGGGATTGACGCGGATACGAATCCCGTTTTGTTTGCGGAAGTGCAAAACAATCTTGGTTTGGCGTATCTGGCGATGCCCCAAACCGAATCGAGTAGTCAACTGCGATCGGGGATTGCGATCCAGTCGTTTCGCAAAGCACTGGAGTCGATCAATGTCGAACGGCACACGGACCTTTGGGCACGCATTCAAATGAATCTGGCGAACGCGCTGCAATACGCACCATCAAGTCACCCCATCGAGAATCTGGTGCAGGCGGTTGAGAGCTACGAAGAAGTATTGCAGGTGCGAACTAAGGCCAAAGATCCAGTTAGTTTTGCCTTGGTGGCGCTGAATCAAAGCAACGCTTTGGCGCACCTCGGGATGTTCAAGCCCGCGTTGGAAAAGGCGTCCGAGGCTTACAAGCTCTTTCAATGGTACGACCAAGCGGAACAAGCCGCATCGGCGAATTGGTCGAACGCATCAATCGACGAATCGCTGGACAAAACGAAGATGATTCCGGCAGTTCCGAACACTCATCAATGGTTGTGGAAAATGGATCTGTTTGAACGTCAACAATTTGAGTTCTTTTTGCAAATTGCCGTTGAACGCTTTGTCGAACGGCTGGAACAGCGTTTCCGAGGCCCGGAGCAAGCTGCGGTTGAGTTGCGCGATAACCCCGATAGTGATCAGGTCTGGCTTTCGGGGTTCGTCGACGCGGTGTTTGAGGATTTTCTCCTTGGCAATATTGATGGTGCCTGCTTTGTGTTGCGTGCCTTGGCAAAACGCCGTCTCGAGCATGTGAATATCGATGGAGATATTGAATCGACGATGATCGGCGTGGCAAAAACCAGTTTAAACAGTTGTTGTTGCAAAAGTCGCAAGAAGCATTGGAGCAACATACCGGCTATCAACCCGTTCAATTTGGAGCTGACTAATGTCTGCGAAATCTGGTGCGATAAGTAGGAGTACCAACGTTGACCATTGAAGATTTTGAAGAACTGGCCGCCAAGGTGGATCGGGCAATCGCAGAAGTGCAGAGCCTATGCCTGAATATCGTGGCAAAGCCATGGCCCTCAAGTCAGCGATCGAGGAATTTCACAAGGTCGGGCTAACTCACATTGTTCGCACGCTGAAAAACGACGAGAAGGGTAAGGAAATTTTGTTTGGCCTTGTCGATGAACCTGCAGTTTATTCATTGTTTTCGATGCACGGTCTTGTGCGCGATTTGCGAACACAGGTGAGTCGCGTGATCGAAATGGTGCGACCCTACATGCAGTCACATGGTGGTGATGTCAGTTTGGTCGATATCCAGGACAAAACAGTCTTGGTTCGCCTTTCGGGTAATTGTAATGGCTGTTCCATGTCCGCGGTGACTTTGAAAAATACGGTCGAGGAATCGCTCCGGGAGCATGTGCCGGAAATTGAAGGCGTCAAGGTTGTTGATGATGCTGTTGTGCAACCGGGATTGGTTCAGTTGGGCGTCGATACCATCGATCATCAAAGTGGATGGGTCGAGGGCCCTCTGGTTACAGAATTGCCGACGGACAAACCGTTTTCATTCAAGGACGGTGAAAACGATATCTTGTTGATCAAATCTCAAAAAGGCCTGAGAGCCTATCGCAATGCTTGTGCACACCAGGGTTTGCCGCTCGATGGCGGGATCCTGGATGTGGAATCAGGAACGTTGACTTGTCCATGGCATGGCTTTCAATTCGACAGTGAGAATGGGGAGTGTTTCAGTGCACCGCAATGTCAATTGGAGCCGTTTCCAATGCGTGTTTCCGAAGGACGTGTTTGGGTTCGCCCCGAATAGGTAATTTTGCTGAACATAGAGTGAATTGTGGTTTGAAGGGTTCGGCTGGCATGAATTCGCAACCGTTGGAAACTGTAAGCATTTCGCGATTGCCACGCGCGGGGCAAAAGGCGATGCCGTTGCCTTCGCCAGCATCGACGTCAGCGCGCCCGATCGCTTGGCTGGGTGCGCGTTCACCGTTTGGACTGGCTTTGCCCGATGCCCATCCCAGTGCTTCGCAGTTGTACGCACCGCGTGGGGTTTGGCTGGACGACGAACGTTTGATTGTCTGTGACTCCGGCAATCATCGCATCTTGATATGGAACACGGTTCCGGAACAGGACGGTACTCCAGCAGATGTTGTGTTGGGACAGAAGGACTTCGAAAGCGAGGGCCCTGCGTCGGGCGGATCAAGCAAAGAGAATGGTCTTTATCTGCCAACCGGCGTGATCGTTGTCAACGGAAAACTGGTCGTTGGCGACGCGTGGCACCATCGCGTGTTGGTTTGGAATCAGATTCCGACGCAATCGAATACACCCCCTGACTATGCGATTGGTCAATCGGATTTGGGCAGTGTTTCCGCCAATCGCGGAGCAAATCTTCCTTCGGCCAACAGCATGTACTGGCCGTACGGCGTTTACTTTCGAGACGGACGATTTTATGTCGCTGATACGGGAAATCGCCGTGTGTTGGGCTGGAATTCGTTTCCAGAATCAGATCGGGCTGCGGATGTTGTTTTGGGGCAACCCGATTTTGAATACATGGACGAAAATCGAGGCGGCGCTGTCAACGCACGTTCGTTTCGTTGGCCTCACGATTTGACGGCGAGTCGCGAAGGTCTATTTGTAGCGGATGCTGGAAATCACCGAATCCTGTTTTGGGACGGCGTGTTGGAGTCCGATCGCGATGCCGATCGAGTGATCGGACAGGACCAGTTCGCTGCATCATATGAGTTTCCTTATGAAGCTCCCGGACCAAATCGTTTGCGATTCCCGTATAGCATCGCCAGTAACAATGAAGTGTTGGCAGCGGCCGACACGGCGAACAACCGAATTCTCTTTTGGCGGCTTCCATTGCAGTCGCGCGAGTTCGAGCCAGCGCGAGACGTGATTGGTCAACTCGATTTTGCGGGCAACGGTGAAAATCGTTGGGATGCGGTACTGCCAGATACCATTTGTTGGCCGTATGGAATTTGCTTGAACCGAAATCTGTTGGCGATTGCCGATTCTGGAAACAACCGAGTCATGCTGTGGGATTGCCGCGACATTCTCGAGAGCAACGAATCATAAGTAGTGGGAGACATCGAAAATGTGTTTGGCGGTTCCTGGACGAGTCGAATCGATCTACGAGGAAAACGGCGCACGAATGGGCAAGGTCAATTTCGGTGGCGTCGTCAAAGAAGTCTGCCTTGCCTACCTGCCTGAAATCGAAGTTGGCGAGTTCACGATCGTTCATGTCGGGTTTGCGATCAGCCGAATTGACGAAGCATCCGCGCAGGAAACTCTGCGGACGTTTGCGGAACTGGGTTTGTTGGAGGAGGAGCTGGAGGAACTTCGATCGACCAACACGGTGTCGGAGCAAAGTGATTCCGCTGGTGAAGAGACTGCAAATCCGGGAGTGCCGCGATGAAACACTTGACCGAATATCGAGATGGCGAAAAAGCCAAACGGATAGCCGAAGAGATTGGTCGTATCGTAACTCGCCCTTGGGCCATCATGGAGGTGTGCGGTGGACAGACCCATTCGATCATTCGCAACGGCATCGATCAGATCTTGCCGGACGAAATTGAGTTGATTCATGGTCCGGGCTGCCCGGTTTGCGTCACGCCTTTGAATGTGATTGATCGGGCGCTGGCGATTGCAGCGCGGCCCGAAGTGATTTTCTGTTCGTTTGGCGACATGTTGCGCGTGCCAGGATCGAGCGATGATCTGTTCAAGGTCAAAGGGAACGGTGGTGATGTGCGCGTCGTGTACTCGCCTTTGGATGCCGTGAAACTGGCTCGTGAAAATCCTGATCGTGAAGTAGTCTTTCTGGCGATTGGTTTTGAAACGACCGCTCCTGCCAATGCGATGGCCGTGAAGGTAGCGAGAGATCAGGGAATCAAAAACTTTTCTGCAATTGTTTCGCACGTACTGGTTCCACCGGCGATCGAAGCAATCATGAACTCGCCCGGCAATCGGGTGAATGCATTTCTGGCAGCGGGGCATGTTTGTAGCGTCATGGGGTTCCATCAGTATCATGAGCTGGCGACGACTTATGATGTTCCAATAGTTGTAACGGGGTTTGAGCCGTTGGATTTGCTTGACGGGATTCGACGCACTGTGTTGCAATTGGAACGTGGAGAGGCACGCGTCGAAAACGCCTATCCACGCGTCGTTACTGAGGTTGGAAACGAACCCGCTCAACAAACCATCGCCGAAGTCTTTGAAACCACGGATCGTGGTTGGCGCGGCATTGGAGTGATTCCCTACAGCGGCTGGAAGCTGCGGGAAGAGTTCGCGGACTTTGATGCCGAACGAAAATTCGATGTTGATCAAATCAATACGTGCGAATCGTCTCTGTGCCGCGCGGGCGAAGTGCTCAAAGGCAGTATCAAGCCCAACGAATGCGAAGCGTTTGGAAGCGAGTGCACGCCTCGAAATCCGCTGGGGGCGACGATGGTTTCCAGCGAAGGGGCCTGTGCGGCCTACTACAACTACGGACGTTTTGTGCAACTCGAAAGGAAGGCGTAATGTCGCAGACAGACGAAGCGAAAAAGCCTGTCCAGTTCAAGGGCCTTCAATGCCCGGTTCCGCTGCGTGACTACCCAAACGTCATCCTTGGGCACGGCGGTGGTGGAAAGCTGTCGGCTGAGCTGATCGAACACGTTTTCCTGCCTGCATTTGGATCGAAACACAATCGTTGCCTTGCAGATTCGACGACGCTGATGTTGCCGGGATCACGCATCGCAATGACGACGGATTCGTACGTCGTTCAACCGTTGTTTTTTCCCGGCGGCAGCATTGGTGACCTTGCGGTGAACGGAACGGTCAATGATCTGGCCATGAGTGGTGCGAAGCCATTGTATTTGACCGCAGGTTTCATCATCGAAGAAGGATTCTCCATTGAAAAACTGATTCGGATCGCCCAGGACATGGCAATGGCGGCGGATCGAGCTGGCGTTGCGATTGTCGCCGGCGACACCAAAGTGGTTGAACGCGGGCATGGCGATGGGTGCTACATCAATACGTCAGGCGTCGGATGTTTGGACACGAACCTAAATATCTCACCTGATCGGGCGCTGCCCGGTGATGTCGTCATCGTGAGCGGAACAATTGGTGATCATGGACTGGCCGTCATGAGCGTGCGCGAAGGCCTGGAGTTTGAATCTCCGATTCGTTCGGACTCGGCGGCATTGAATGGAATGGTGGAGCAAATGCTCGCAGTGACCCAAGAGATTCATGTTCTTCGCGATCCGACTCGGGGCGGCGTGGCGACGAGTTTGAACGAAATTGCCCAAGCGTCCGGGTGTGGAATCGTTTTGGAGGAACAAGCAATTCCTGTTGACCCGGCCGTACAGTCGGCTTGTGAGTTCCTGGGTTTGGATCCGATGTTGGTGGCCAATGAAGGTAAGTTGATCGCGGTAGTCCCCGAGGAATTTGCGCAAACCGTTTTGGCCGTCATGCAGCAGCATCCACTTGGGAAAAATGCCGCGATGATTGGCAAGGTCGTGGAGGATAAACACAAGCTGGTGGTGGCGAGAACGCCGGTTGGAGCAACGCGAATCGTCACTGTTCCTATTGGGGAACAGTTGCCACGCATTTGTTAGGCAAGTTGTAAACAGGAGACGTTGGCCTTGTGATCGGTTGGCCTTGTGAGCGGCTCGGGCTAGCCGCCGGTCATGGTTGGATGAGACCGGCGGCTACGCCGTACCGCTCACGGAGTGTGCCGGCGATTCCGAGGCTCCATTGGAGTGATGGGTTGGGGGACAGATGGCAAAAAACGCTACGTCACAAAACCCCAACACAAAATGAAATATTGAAATCTGTTTTGAAGATAAGGAATGAATTGATGATGAAACGAATTCTTGCAATGGCAGTCATGTTGTTGCCGGCAACTGCATTGATGGGCGCACGAAGGTCACGGGGTAAGCGCTGCGGGCCAAGGTGAAACGCTGTGGCATTATGTGACGCAACCCGTTCATTTGACGGTGTTTGCCGGAATCGGACTGGGAACGCTGCTGGTCGCAACGATCATCTATCGCGCAATCAAAAGTCGTACCCGCAGTGCGTCAGCTATCGGCCAGAACTAAGGTTCGCCAGCTGAAATTCCAGATAAATCGAATCGAGGGCGCCCCAATGCCTCTTGTCATTTGCTGACAACGGGAGCGCCCTCGATTTGTTATATTTAAAGGCAGTGAGTTCGTGCTCGCGACTTTGGTTCTCGGCTGATTCGACGCCGGACTCTCACCGATTTTTTTGATTTCAGAACCCTGCCATGACGCCTGACGAGCATTCCCAAAAATCAATTGCGGACAGAAAATTCATTAAGCGAATCTATTGGATTGCGTCCATGGGTTTTTTATTGACCTTGGTTGTATTCTTGTTTTTTTTCCCAATTGTTGGGGAACGGTCGCCTCACATCAGAACACACTGTCTAAACAATCTTAAAAACTTGACTATCGTATTAATGAATTATGAGGCAGCTAAGGACCGACTACCTGTTTCATGTACTACAAATGAAAATGGTCAACCGCTGCACAGTTGGCGGACCTACGCTCTGCCCTACATGGAAGGCGAAAGATTGTTTGAATCCATCGACCTTGAAAAACCGTGGAATGACCCAGCCAATGCCAAGGCGGCAGAGACGCGTATTTCACTTTCAATGCCCAGCGAATCGCAACATGGAAAACGGGACAAACTACCTTGCGTTGTCACGCCCAATAGTTTGCTTCGGCCAGCGGAAAAGCGAAAGTTCTCCGATTGCACCGATGGCACGTCGAACACAATTATTTTGGTGGAGGTTCCGGTTAGCCATTCGGTTCCGTGGATGCAGCCGGTTGATGCGGATGAAGAGTTGATTCAGCAGTTAGCGGCCGGGAAGTTGGGGGCGAATCACGATCGCGGATTCCTTGTGGCGTTTGCGGATGGTTCCACGGAGTTTATTCCGTTTGAAGATTCGCCTCGGATGCGCGGAAGCAATTTCAGCGATGATTTCTGCTGATGGAGGCGACGAGGTGGATTTTTTGGCGATGAACAAATGGATGTCCCTCGACATGTTCGTCGTACCGATTAGTTCGGGGGATTGTGAGCGGAACCGCGCTAGCCGCCGGTCGGGATGTTTGGAAACCGAGGCGCCTGCCGCCGAGCCGCTCACGAATGGATTGCAATGTGCCATTTGCGTTCGATCGAACAACGTCACCATTCGGAAGGTCTTGCAGTTTCAAACCGGCGGCCAGCCGTACCGCTCATGAATGACTGGCAATGTTTCTAGGCCACAATGCATTTGCCGGAATTGATGCGGTCCGACCGGCGGCTGGCGACGTGCCGTTCAACTATAGCATGCCACATTGCGACAAACGCGATTGAAATTTTCACCAGGCGATGGTCCACTATTTGAATTCATAATTGTTTATCGTTTTGGTTGCTGCATGCGAGTTGTTGAAAAGACGTATCGGGATCCTGTGGAACTGATTTGGATCGAGGCGGCTCGACAGTTGGGGATCGCAATCGAACGCAGCAGCGAAGTCTTTGCTCATTGGAACGGCAACGGAACACTTGTTTTGGGAAGCCCTGAGACATTGGACGGGGACGATTGCCTGGCCCAAATGATTTTCCACGAGATGTGCCATGCCCTTGTATGCGGTCCGGAATGGCGAACGACTGTGGACTGGGGACTGGACAACGATGTACCCGAGCATCAGGTTTTTGAACACGCATCCCTGCGTTGCAAAGCGGCGCTATCCGCTGAACATGGCCTGAATCACTTCATGGCGGCCACGACAGATTTTCGTGAGTTCTACGACCGAATTGTTGACGAGCCTTGGGGAAGCTGATTCGAAACAGTCGCTTGATGTTGAGCTTGACGCGTTGAAGCGAGCCCGATTTGAGCCTTGGCACGATCCACTTCAAATGGCCTTAGGAACGACTGGGGCAATCCAACGACTAATTCAACCCTTTGTCCCAAACGATTCGCTTTGGAACCAGATTTGAAATATCGGCTCCGTTGCATCATCCTCTCATTGGACAGTCGATTCTTTTGACAATGTTTCGTAAACTGGTAATGACAAGTTCGTTCTCGAATTGGGGATGAACGCACAGACCTTGATCCATCCGTCATCAACACCGATCCAAAGTACGACGCATGTTGTTATTAGGTGAAAACCCCGTTCTTCAACGCGAACTAATGGTCAACCTTCGGACCTTTCGTTCATTTGTCTTATTGGCAGTTTATCAAGTTGTTTTGGCTGGAGTGATCTACCTGGCTTGGCCCAAGGTTACATGGCTTGACCTATCCAGCAGTCCGGAATCAACACGCAACCTGGTCGACTTGTTTTTCCTTGGTAACTACGTCATCGTTTCGTTGATGACGCCGACGTTTGCTGCCGGCGCGATTACCGGCGAGAAGGAACGTAAGACGTACGAGATGCTGCTCGCCAGTCCGCTGCGGCCCGACTCGATCGTGTGGGGGAAGCTGTTTGCAGCGCTGACGCATATTGCGATCGTCGTTTTTTCGTCGTTGCCGGTCGTGATGCTCTGTTTGCCTTTGGGTGGCGTTTCGTTTTATGAAGTTCTCGCGGCTTACGTCGGACTGATTTCAAGTGTTGTGCTGTTCGGAATGGTCAGCGTTGCGTTTGGTGCAATTTTCAAACGAACTTCGGCTGCGCTGGTCGCTTCGTATCTCGTTGTTTTGCCGATGGTACTAGTCGTCGTGTTCTTCTGGTATTTGATGCAATCACTGGGCGAACAGCGCGTTTATTCGACCGTCGTCTTGTTCCCGGCAATCTCAGGCGCGATTGCAATTCCGTTGTTTTACTGGACGGCTGCGAAATTGCTTTATCCCAGCGATTTGGGGGGCGTGTCGGGAGAAGTTTTGGACATCGAGCAGGAGTCCGAGCGAGCCGTGGGCCTTGTGATTTCCCGTGATCAATTTCCAGATCGATTATTTGTACCACCGTTGCGCAAAACGTTGATGGAGGACGGTACGAATCCGGTTTATGACAAGGAAATGCGCAGCGAGATTTTTGGCCAGGGCACACTGATGTTGAGAATGGCCATCCAGATTTCCATGATTCTGGCAATCGTATTGATGGCGTTGCTTCTTTACATTTTTCAGCCCCTCGCGCCGTGGTACATCTGCTATGTCGTTCTGTTCAACGTCATGATTGGCCCGGTCTTTTCCGCCGGCAGTGTTACCAGTGAACGTGAGCGTCAAACATTGGACCTGGTCCTGACAACGTTGTTGACTCCGTGGCAGATTCTCTGGGGTAAGTTGATTTCTGGTCTAAGGGTTTCGTCTGTGTTAACGGCGTTTCTCGTTTGGCCGATTATCCTGGCGGTGCTGATGGTCAAGGGGTTTCGGGAGAGTTTCCCATCGTTCCTCGCTTATTTGTTAATCATCGGATTGACTTGTTTGACGACGTCCAACGTTGGGTTGTTGTGTTCGTCGATGTTCAAGAAAACAAGTACCAGTTTGATCGTCACCTACATGACGCTGTTGATTTTGTTTACATTGCCGGTTGCGGCGAACTTTTTTGCATCGAGCTATTTCCCGCTTGAGCCGGCTTCAAAATATGCATACTGGTCGACGATTGCCAGTCCATTTTCCGCGGCGCATGAGATCCCCATTTTTGTCGACGACATTACCGATTCCATGGCCCGTTGGGAACGAGCAAGTCTAGGGACCTCAGGATCATTCTGGGGATATTCGTTTGTCGATTTACAACATTTCGGCGCGTACGTGTTGTTCTCAGTGATTTTCAACGCAGTCGTGTTTGTTAGCATGATATGGATGTTTCATTCGCGTTGGCGCGTGAGCAGTACTGGCGGATAGTATCTGCGAATTGTGTTTGTCATCATTAACGTAAGTCCCAAAATGCAATTGTGAGGCGAGCATTGAGAATCATATGCGTTCGTTCGTACTTCACGCTGTTTGTAGTCGTTTTCGGTGCAATGGCATGTATCCCGTTCGCTGGCGCTTGGGGGCAAGAAGAGGCCGTTGAACAGAGCGAGATTGCTGGTGAACGTAGAGTTTCGCCGCCCGAGCCCCTGGATGTTTACATGGGGCGAGAGATCGCGGCCACTATGCATTTTTCCGGTGCCGAATGGCTGATTCGAGACGAACGGGAGCGTGAGGAACGCTGTTCGATGATGCTTGCGAGTCTAGGATTACAACGCGGAATGACGGTTTGTGATATGGGGTGTGGGAACGGCTTTTATTCGCTGCAGATGGCCGAGTTGTTGGGGGACGACGGCCAAGTGATCGCGGTCGATATTCAGCCGCAAATGCTGACGTTATTGCGGGACCGGATGGAAGCTCGCGGCATCGACAATGTCACACCGGTGCTTGGTTCGGCTTACAATCCACGTTTGCCTGTTAATTCGTTGGACCTGGTGCTGATGGTTGACGTTTATCACGAGTTCTCATATCCCGAAGAAATGCTTGCGGCAATTCGAAGGGGATTGAATGATGACGGGCTCGTCGTGTTGGTCGAGTATCGAGCGGAGGATGACGAGGTTCCCATTCGGCCAGAACACAAGATGACGATGGAGCAAGTCGATCGAGAAATGGAAGCGAACGGGTTTGAACGCGCCAAGTCATTTGACAAGTTGCCTTGGCAACACATGCTGTTTTATCGCAAACAAGTTGTCGAATCGGGCAATTAGAAACACATTGAGGCGTGACGCAACCATCAAACCGTTGCTTGAAAAATCTCAAGGCCGGAGTCGGATTGTGTGACCAACCCTGTTCTCAGTGCCATGTCATTGAGTTTTTTCAATGCACTTGCTCCCAGCATTCCGAGATCGATCGTCCAGTCATTAACGTACAGGTCGACATGTTGCATCAACACGTCGTCATCGAACTCCTGTGCATAGCGACGCATCGAAATCAGAGCACGGTCGGGGTGTTGTTTCGAATTGCGGATTGATTGGGCGATGGCGAGCTGGATGGAGTCAATAACTTCCGGTGGCAGATCTCGTGAGGCGAGAAGTCCGCCCAGTGGTAATGGCAGCTTTGTTTCGTTTTCCCAGCGAGTCCCCAGGTCTTCGACCAGAAACAACCCTTGCTCTTCCCAAGTGAACCGCCCTTCGTGAATACAGACGCCGAACTCAGCTGACTTGTTTTTCAGCGACGGCATGATCTCAGAAAAAACAACCTGTTTGATCGCCGTTGTATGCGGGTAAAAAAGTTGAAACAACAATGAGGCCGTCGTGTATCGACCAGGGCACAAGGTTGTTGCGTTGGTATTGTTGAATTCATTTGGTGAGCGATGGTTTTCCGACGACAGCAGTAACGGGCCAACTCCAAACCCAAGAGCGGAGCCAGACGGCATCACCCAATATCGATCGGCAACATGTAACGCTAGATGAAAACTGGCTTTAGCAACGTCAAACGCTTCTGCAATAACACCTTCGTTGAGTTGCTCGATGTCCAGCAGCTGAAAATCCAGTTCGATGCCTGGAATTTTAACTTCCCCTGTCAACAACCCGTGAAACGCAAACGTATCGTTTGGGCAGGTTGAGATGCCAATTTTGATTTTCAAATCTTGTTCTCTACTTTCGAATTGGTAGCGTGTTGATATTAGTCGTTCCCATTTGCGATGCAGAATTTCGCGAGCGCTGCGAAAGCAATTTCGAAATTCCAATTTGCGTGATCACGATCTCCAGCTCGATTGGAAATCGAACGAACGATCGACAACGGTACGTTTCGTTGCTGACAGGCGACCGCCACTGCATAGCCTTCCAAATCTTCCGCAACCGCGTCGGGGTAAACAGAGAGTTTCCGATCCACCTCATCGCCATTCGCCGAAACGGAACATGTCGAGAGAAGCTCGTACGACGCAGATCTCGATTGTTTGCAAAACGGCCTCAATGGCAAGACAGGGTCGTGTCGCTAAAATTGTTTCAAAGACGTTTTCTCGACGGGCTCAAATTGCTCCCCCTCCCCTACTCCCAATCCGTACGCGACAACTCGATCGAATGCGATGCAATCGCCTATTTTCAGATTCGGATCTAACGCACCAGCAATTCCAATCAGCAAAACCCATTGCGGAGTCAAATCAGTCAATAGATTGGCTACTGTAATGCCTGATTGGATTAGCCCGACACCGCAAACATACGGTTGGGAGTTCAGTCTTTCAAATAGGTTAAGCTTGTTGAGTTGCTCCAATTCCAATTGTGTCGGAACTAAAATTAAGGGCGCTTTCATTCATGCCCCTCACCAATACCGCGTTTGTCTGGGCCAAAAAGATCAATAAATAGCACTTCCGTCTTTTTCCAAAAGTAATACTCGCGGTAGCAAAGGTAACCGACCAATGCCTGTAAACATAACATTGCCAACATCCAGATTGCGGCCCGATCAGCCTGTGAATGAACAATCTGGAGTTGTGACGCGACAACTCCGTTCGAGCCTCCGAATCGGATCGCTGATGCAATCGCCGCGTCCAAGCAACAACAGGCAAGCAGAAACCAACCGGTGATTTGAAGCGTGGACCAGTCGGGAATGATCCACAAAACGATTGCGTAAATTAGATTTATCGCTGCGATGAGTAAGGTTAAATAGAACCAGATTGGCAACTGGGTAGACAAGATGCGAGTGGACCAATCTTTCCATTCATAAAATGCGGGCACTAAAAAAATCACAGATAGTGCAGCAATGACCACAGCCAGAAATTGAGCGACAAAACGCCGAGCTGCGATTCGGTTTCGAACACGAATCTCAAATCCCGAGGACGTGTTGCCTGTCCGAGTTGACGTGCGATCTGTTTGGATTTCGAATTCAGATTCGGCATTCATAGGCCATTGTCCGCGTTCCTGCTGATACAAACGAGCAATTGAAACGGCATCGGGATCGGCAATAAACACTGCTCATTCGTCTTGGCTTACGAGACTAGCTTTATTTCCCTGTAATCTTGATTGGATTCTCACTGCGGACGGCGTCGAAAATCGAGTCGATATAGGCGATCATCGAATGGTCACTGAGTTGGTCGATGCGGCCTTTGAGGATCCCACCCAGGAATCCTTTCAAACGGTCAGCTACTCGCCGCCACCCCTTGATCTCTCGAATTTTACCATAGCGGTCAAGGTACATTTCCGTTCCACCGTGTCGATATCCGAGCCACGGTGGCGGAACGCGTGTTACGATATCGTTGTTGTTGACCCAGCGAAAATGTTGCACTTTGGGGTAGCCCACATAGCGTTTGCAGCCAATGCGAGGACTACCGTATGTGTAAAGTTCTTCTGGCTCCGACTTGATATACGAAACCAGACACCGACTGGTGCAAATCGTAGCCATGGCTGCACCGAGTGAATGTCCCGTGAACCAAAGTGGCTTGGTATTTTCTTCCAACGATTTTTCGATCGCTGGCCAAAGGGCATCAACCTCGGCCTTGAAGCCGCGATGTACTCGGCCCACAGTTTCTGCTAGCGCAGTCAGGGCGTTCGCATCGGCCTTGATATCGTCCCACTCATTGGGTTCGGTTCCGCGGCAGACGACGATACTATCGAAATCTGTTTGAAACCAATAAGCTTGCGCGCCGCCGCAGCTAAAATAGCGGCCTTTGCTCAATCCCAATTTTTTGCCAGCAAGCAAACATTCCTTGGGATTCAAATAGGCTACCAGCGAAACCTCGGCAAACAGCAGGCTGCGCTCCAGCATCGACATTTCTTTAATTGGACGACTGCAGTCGGATTTAAATACAAAGTCGTCTGCCGTTTTTTGAGAAATCTTCTGGACTGGTTTTGGGGTTGTCGTTGACATAGGGAACGTAGATTGAAATGAGTCGTTGCTGATTTGCCAGCGACTCTAAATTGGTTTCCGTGATTCTGTTTCCAATTGAAGGAACGTTACTGATTTTAGGTTAGGTTGGTTGCCATCGAAAGGTGTGAAACTTCGATTAACGAACATTCACGAATCGGGGGCGCGTGGAAAAACCAATATCGCAAGCTGAGTTTGAGGCGATTAAATAGGATTGTCGAAACATTTTTGGCGCCAACGATTCGTTTTCACGAGGTCTGCAGTCGGTCTCGATGTTACTTGCCAGCTACGGGAATCGCTCCGTCCCAGTTCTCAGGCGGAAGACCTTTGTTATCAACAATGAAGTCCATGACAAATTGTTTTGCCAAGTCATGGTCAGGAAGTTCGGATAACACGCTTCGTGTGCGTTCCCAATTTCCGTTTTCAAATTCCGTCAATGCTTCGTCGTATCGCTTAAGTTCATCGTCGGTCAAACGCTTTTCCCGTTTTGTATCTGGTACGATTCGAAACACATCAGCTTGTCGGTGAAAGCCGTACGGGACAACTCGCGCCAAACGGCGGACGCGGCAATTGAGGGCGGGAGAGTTGCCGTCGGATAAGCGTTTGGCAGTTATTTCATCACACAAAATCGGGACGCGAAAATATCGAGTCATTCCCTCCAGACGCGATGCCAAATTGACAACGGGCCCAAACGCAGTGACCTTCACTTGATCGCTGGTTCCAATCCGTCCAGCCACAGCAGTGCCTGAAGCGATTCCAAGTCCCATCATGAACTGAGAAACTGGGAAGTCGGTTGACTCGTAAATTGAATCGAATCGTCCCGCGATATCTAAAGCGGTCTGGACAGCGCGTTCGCAATGATCCGATTGTTCCAAAGGCCAACCCCAAAAGCCCATTACGGCGTCGCCATGGAAATCACCAACCACACCGCCGTTAGCAAGGATGCAGCTGGTCATGATGCCCAGAGTTTTGCTGACCCGATTCAGCAGTTCCAACAGATTTTCACTCATCCGCTCGCTAGTCGCCGAAAATCCTCTTAAGTCACAAAAGAGGACGGAGAGTTGGCACGCGCGAGGCTCGAGAACCTCCGCGGCGTCACGGCCCGCGAACGCGTCCAGGACGACCGGCGAAAAGAAGGATCGCAACGCAGCTTGCCGCCGTTGTAAGGCGTCCATTTCGACGACGTTTGCATAGGTCTTGCCGACCAATTGCGTAAACTTCAAATCATCATGCAAAATTTCGGTGGTGATGGTTTCACCGGCGCGGCCCATTTCGCCAGAAACGTAAATCGCCTGCGCTTTCTTGACCGAGGAATTCAATGGACAGACAAACGCCCAGTCCGCGTCTTGTTCCAGCGTGAATTGTGGGCGTCGATTGGCACCTTCACTCCAGACATGCAAAACGGTTTCCCGATTCGCGATCGCTTGGCGAATCAACGAAGCACTGGGTGAAAACGCCTTGGAGAATTCCTCGCGGCAGTCCCAATGGCGAATATCGATTTCACTGTCCTTGTCAATTTCAACGATCGCGACGACGTTGGCCATCGGAACGCCTTCCAGCAGAACACTTGCCAGGCGATCGTACAATTGCTCTTCGTCCGCTGCTCCGGCGATGATTTCGGGAAGGCGATTCAACACGTTTAGACGCTGATTGGCATCGCGGTAATCGAGTTGCCTCAGGAACTGGTCTGAAAACGTTCGTTGGTGGATCGGCGAGGGAGCATCAAGTGTTGCGACGGCATCCCCCTCAACCAGAGTGAAGCGAGTTTGTCCAATGACAAAATGCTGACCCGGTCGAACCTTGAAGTGTCCCGCTTCGGAGCCTTCGAAAAAAATTGGATTAGCCGTTGATGGCAAACGTTCGACCTCGACACCGCCGCGAACCATGCGAATTCGAGCATGTTGTCGAGAAATCTGTTGGTCCCATTCTGCACCAAACAATCCAACCTGACGTCCGAGCATGTGCCAAGTATTATCGCGAAATCGCTTTCTCCAGCGTTGCGATTGTGGGCCCTGTGCAATGAGATCGAACATTTCAGCTCTCGATGAATTTCAAACAGTGGTGGTATTTTAGTGAATTTCAAAGCGGTAACAAACGGGTTGCAAGTTCGCGCCGCGATTGCTCAATTGAGATTGTGTTTCACGAATGATGGTTTCGTAATTTGATGAGGACGATTGGTTGAATTGTTTCACGCATGCGTTGCCGCATTTGGGTCGCCCTCATTTCGCGGCCGGTGTTTGTTTGCCTGACTGGGTAGCGGTGATCGACCGAAAGATACGATTTCGCTCGAACCGAATCGAGCCTTGGATGAAGGATGCTGACCCAACAGTCAAAGAACTTTTTCAAGGCATCAAACGCCATCTGGACGACGACCGTTGGTTTCATGGAACCGAAGCCTTTGCGGAATTGAATCTGATTTTTTCGAGTAATATCCGCCGATGTATGCCAGAGCTGTCGGGTATTCAGTCGCATTTCCTCGGCCATATCCTGATCGAGGTATTGCTGGATGACGAATTGCATCGACGATTCCCTGGCGAGTTGAGTCGTTATTATTCTCAGTTGGACGAGGTCGATGGAGATTGGCTGGAAGCGATCATTCGACGTTACTCCGATCGGCCAGATGCTCCGGTCAAGCATTTTTTTGATCGCTTTCGGGAGACTCGCTTTTTGTTCGATTACGGCGACAATGCGACACTGTTGTTTCGCTTGAACCAAGTCATGAAACGTGCAAGGCTGCAAGCACTTGACGACCGACTGTTTGACTGGCTTCCGATTGCCAGAACCACGATCGCTCAAAATGCACAGCGGCTTTTGCCAAACTATCCCATGTCGATTGATTAAAGGTCGGTGAGTTGTTTTCCAGATTTGGCCGATAGACCGGATTCTAGGAAACGGATCGATTTTTTTGCAAATGGAATTGGTTTAAAATCGATGGCACCAAAATATGTAGATCAAGTAGATTACCGTGGTTGGAGTCAGAAATGAAATTTGGAATGAACCTGTTGCTGTGGACCGCAGAATTGAATGAAGGCATTCTGCCCCAATTGGAAATGATAAAGAAGATCGGCTACGACGGCGTTGAGGTGCCTCTATTCAATTACGACCTCGATTACGTAGCTTGGGGGAACCGCCTTCGTGATCTGGGCCTGGAATGTACAGCGGTGACGGTTCGAACAGCCGACGACAACCCGATATCGAATGACGAAGCGATTCGTGAAGAAGGCGTCATCATGAATCGGCGGGCCGTCGATTGCTGTCAGGCAATGGGGGCGACCCATTTGGCGGGCCCTTTTCATTCGGCATTAGGTGAATTCAGTGGTAATGGTCCCACCGCTGACGAGTGGAAGTGGGGAGTCGAGTCGATGCGTAAAGTCGCCGAACATGCGGGGGAGGCAGGCGTAACGCTGGTCATCGAGGCGCTCAATCGTTTCGAATGCTACCTGTTGAACACCCATTCCGATTCAGCTCGATTCGCCAGAGAAGTTGGCCATTCTCATTGTCGAATTATGTATGACACGTTTCATGCGAATATCGAAGAGAAGTCGATTGCTGATGCGATTCGAGCAGGTGGCGACATGATAGCTCACGTGCACATTTCCGAGAATGATCGAAGTACACCAGGGGCTGGGAATGTTCGTTGGGATGAAAATTTCAAAACACTCAACGAAATCAAATACGATGGTTGGATGACCGTTGAAGCATTTGGTTTGGCGATGCCCGAGCTTGCCGCTGCAACCAAAATCTGGCGCAAGATGTACGATTCAGAGGAGCAGTTGACTCGCGATGCGTTGGCGTTCATGAAAGCAAAGGTCGCAGAATATTGGAAGTAGGCCTAAAGGCCTTCGCGAGGTTTGCCTTCTTCGTCGTAGCGAATCAGGCCAAAATAGAGGAATGTAAAAAGGCTGATTGGAAAAGTGGAAATAAAAACCGGGCTGACGTATATGCTCAGGAATGTGCCTGCCACGCACAGCACGATCCACAGCCACCAGGTATCACGTATCAGTCCTTGGAATCGTTTCATTATTGTCTGAATTAAGCGGAAAAACAAATCTTGTGCCGAAGCTCAATCTAACAAAAAAAGCCGCCTGAAGAACAGGCGGCTTTGGGATATTAAGAAGTTTGATCAGAATCTATGTCGCTACTGCTGGCAAGATTCTCTCACCCAACTTTATTCCATCCTCATCGAGGTCTTCGCTGCCGAAGTTCGAAAAGTACTGATCGGCTGAGCTTTGAAATGCCATCACGGCGCCAGCAAGATTCAAGGACCGTCCTTCGTAAGACTGTTCAACTTGCATTCCGGTTTCCACCTCGGATTCGAGGGCTGTGTCAAGGGTACCTGCATTCACAAACGCAGCGATTTCAATTGCACCTGGCGGCAACATGGAATGATCATGATCGTCGTGGTCATGTTCATGAAATGGAGTGAACTCTTCGCCCCAAGATTGTTGTTCTTGCAACGCCGCATTCAATCGCGCTGGATCATTCGTGTTGTGATATTGATTCTGCATGAATGCCAATGGAGCATTTCCCGTTGGGACCAATGTGATCGGTCCTGACTCAATAGCAAAATACCCTACAACCTCCGGGTTATGTTGAATTTCGCGGTCTAAAGATCGTTCTTCCTCGAGATAAATTCTTGCAGTGTTAGATTGCAGGTGTCGATACCGAATCGATGCCGGATCGCCTCCGTTGTATGACTGAATCGACGCAAAAAATGCCGGTGTTTCAGAAAATGACTGATCGAAATTGATACGATAGGCTTGATGAGTTACCGCGTTGGGAGTCATACCAACTTCAAATGCCGCCGTATCCTGAACTCCCATTCCGGTGCCAATCGCAATGAAACTGACCGTTTCGTTTGCGTGAACAAAGTCGGCCGCCTGCTCTTCCTGGACTCGGACCTGGAATCCATCGAGGTTCACGTTGCGAATCCGCGACAGCGCTGCATCGCCTTCGTTGTTTGTTGTCAGCTGCGTCAGCACCACTGGAGTCGAGCTAAACGAAATATCGGAATCAAAACTCGCCGATGACCAACGATGGTTGGAGATGGTTGTGCCGGCCACCAGTACTTCACCATTAGCCAACTGGTACGTACCGCGTTCAACAACCATGTATGAAACCGTCTCACGGCCGTGCTTCCCGTCACGGTAATCCCATTCATCGACGCGAATTTCAAACGAGTCGTTGCGAACATTTCGAATTCGAATCGTGATCGGGTCGCCTCCGTTTCGCGACGGGACTCCGGCGATAACGACGGGATCAGCAAAGTCATTGTCAAAAGAAATGGTTTGCCAATTCGAATTGACATTCGTCAATACTCCCGTTTCGCCAATGGTCAGAATGGGCTGAACGACAGTTCCAGAAATGCTGTAAAAACCGAGGCTGCCGTAGTCGGTGTTGTTGTTATTGTCATTCCCTACTCCATCGATACGGAGATAGTAGGTGCCATTTGCCACCGTCATATTGAATGATGCGTTCACATCGTCGTCTGGGTTGCTAGTGGCAATCACGTTGCCAGCAGAATCAAGCAACTCAGCTGAAATGTCCAGATTTGGATTTTCTTCAAACGCCTTGATGGACAGATTCAGGTTTCCTGCACCTGCTTTGATGCGAAACAAGTCAACATCGCTGGACTTGGAGATAATTCCCCAATCGAAGATTTCAGTTGAACTGGCCATGTCGATGTTTGTTGCCGTCGCAATCGTGTTGCCGTGATCGTCGGCTTTGTAGCCAAAACCGTTGGCATTGCTGGTAATGATTGCCAGGTCATCTTGAGTGGTCGTGTTTCCGACATACTCACCTTTGCTCCATTGTGTGATGTTTGAGCTGAATGGAGCACCCATGATCGGTCCCCAGCTCAATGTTCCCGTCCCTGTACCTGGGTGGTAAGCTTGTGAATTCAACCCGTCATGAGACAGGCCCAACGTATGGCCGACTTCATGTGAGATGGTCATCGCACCGACGTTGACGCCCTTGTTGATTGCAAAACATGGATTGTCGATGTTGTCATCAAAGCTATTCAAAAACGCAATTCCACCAAAGCCGCCGAATTCGGGAGTGGCCTGAGTGTGAACGACCCGAATTCCGTATTCCGTATCACTGGAGGAAGTCTTTCGCAGTTTTTCAATATCAGGTTCGATGGTTGTGACATTGACTTCAAATGGCGAAAAGTCTTCAGCGACGTTTTGAAAAATTCTTTGAATTTCGATCAATTCCGCATCGCTGAAGTTTGCTGGGTCGCCGTCACGGTCGTACGGGTCAAATTGAATGTCGTGACCCCAAGCGTTGTTAAACGAATGGTATCCATTGAAGTCAAGGTAAATGGTCTTCGATGCCGATGGGTTGGTCGAAAGTTTAAATGTGTCTTCTAAGGCATATGGCGAGCCGGCGTCTGCGTCACCAAGCGTAAACACACCGTCGACGTAGGTCGGGAATATCGCAGCGAGGACCTGACGCTGTTCGAGCGATTCGTAGTTCAAAATTGCTGGCCGCTTCTTGCGAAACAGTTCGCGCACAGCAGCTTGAACGGATTTGGACACTTTGTTCCGACGAATTGCTTTTTTTTGCATTTAGTAGCTCCCACTTGATTGGCCAGAACAGCCGTCAAAGAAAATTGCCCCCGATCGAAGTCGGGAAAATCCATTTTGAATAGACCGAGCAAAACCGACAACACGTTTCGCCCAACGAAAACGCCTAAAAACGCCCCGAAATACCGGTTCTAACGGGAAAAAATCCGTTTGCTTTCCAGATTGGGAGAAAATCCCATCAAAATAGTCGCCGAATTGAGCGTGACGCAACAACAGACTGTCGTAGGAAACAATTAAAAACGAACATGTTTTCATCGTTTCATTTAAATTGAAAATCGCCTTTTCGCCAAATTGCCACATTTTCTCAGTTTCGCCAAACGGGCTTGCTCGGGGGTCCTTGTGCAGGTAAACAGCCAGGGCATCCACGTTTAATTCTAATTGAACAACTGTTTTGGATCAAAGAAAAATGGACATCGAACAAACGGTAGGCAATACGCCTTTAGTTCAGCTAAAACGTCTGGTGAAACCTGATGACTCGTCGTCCGTTTGGGCCAAACTGGAAGGGAACAACCCGGCGGGAAGCGTTAAGGATCGACCTGCGCTCAACATGATC
This sequence comes from Pirellulaceae bacterium, assembly GCA_041399045.1. Taxonomy (GTDB): domain Bacteria; phylum Planctomycetota; class Planctomycetia; order Pirellulales; family Pirellulaceae; genus BJ22. Next base: position 99,915 of record JAWKTO010000013.1, read on the forward strand.
ACGCAAGCTGAGTCGCGCGGAAATATCAAATCCGGCGACACTCTCATCGAGGCCACAAGTGGAAACACAGGAATCGCGCTAGCAATGGTTGCCGCAATGCGTGGTTATCAGATGAAGCTCATCATGCCCGCCAATTCAACACAGGAACGCAAGGACGCGATGCGCGCTTACGGTGCCGAGTTGATTGAGGTGTCGGCTGAAGATGGAATGGAGGAGCGCTCGTGATCTGGCACTTAAAATGGAGGCGGATGGACAAGGGCATGTGCTGAATCAATTTGGAAACCCCGACAACCCAGCAGCGCATTATCAAACGACTGGGCCTGAGATTTGGGAGCAAACGAATGGACGAATCACTCATTTCGTCAGTTGCATGGGGACCACCGGTACCATCATGGGCGTTTCGCGATTTCTGAAGGAAAAAATTCGGACGTGCAAATCATTGGTCTTCAGCCTGCGGCAGGCTCGCGGATTCCAGGAATTCGTCGTTGGCCCAAAGAGTACCTGCCAACGTTTTTTGAACCGGAACGTGTTGACCAGATCTTGGACGTTGCCCAGGCAGATGCCGAAGCAACGATGCGTGAATTAGGGAAACGCGAAGGGATCTTTTGCGGTGTCAGTAGTGGAGGTGCCGCATGGGCAGCTTTGCAGATCGCTGCAGCGAACGACAATGCGACGGTCGTCTATATTACCTGCGATCGCGGCGATCGTTACCTTTCCTCAGGCGTTTTTTCTTAGGACACTCACATACAAAATTGTATTCCAAACACATGACGCGTACGGCGAATTCGATGACGCGACGGATGTGACCTGTCGCGTCGAGCTGCTTTCTCGTGAGCGGCAGGGTGCTAGACGCCGTTTTCGCTGGTTGGCTACACGGCTACACTTGGTTTGCTGGGAGTTGTCGGCACACTTGCTTGCGCTGCGGGCTTGTAGTCTGGAGCACACTTGCTTGCGCTGCGGCTTGTATTTTGTTTGCAAACGGAACTTTGGTGTTCAACTATTCGGACAACTCTCGAGGCGTGTGAAACGTGCGGACATCGATCCAATCCATCCCGGCAGCTTTGGCGGCGGTGATTCCCAAATCGGAATCCTCGTAAACCAAACACTGGGCCGGAGGTGTCCCCATCAACTTTGCCGCATGCAAAAACACATCAGGCTCTGGTTTGTGTCGCTCTGTATCTTCGGCCGTCACAACAATGTCGAACAAATCCCCGCAACCAATCTGGGTGAGCTGTTGCAAAATGACACTCCGGTAGCCGCCGCTTGCCACACAAATCGGAATGCGTGAAACAAATTCTCTCGCGACATCAACCACTTCCTCGATCGGAGTCAGCAATTCTATGCGACGCACAAACGCTTCTTCCTTTTCAACAGCCGCCTTTTCAGCGTCGACTTCTTTCGACTGTTCGCGAGCAAGTTTCGCAACAATCTTGTTCGTTGGCATACCGCCCAAGGAATAAAACAAGTCGATCGGAAACTGAATGTCGTATCGATTCATCGTTTCGACCCAGGCCAGATAATGGACCGGCATGGAATCGGTCAACGTACCGTCGCAATCGAAAATGATGCCCGCATATTCTTTTTGAGGAGTTGCCTTGTTCATAGGCCGAATGGTAGCTGACAACGGTTCTTTCGAGAACGGGGTGATTGAGACGTGAACCCGAGCCCCCTAAACTTGTCCACACGGTAAGAGTTCGTTCCAGAGATTCACTGAGCACGTTGGGGAGCACCGAAAGTGGGCGAGAGCAAACGTTCTGAAGTATTGCAGTACAACGCAACGATGTGGGACCGCAAGGTCGTTTCGGGATCGCGGTGGACGATTCCCGTCGGCAGCGACGAAATCGCCCAAGCGCGAGCTGGCGAACCGCAAATTGTCTTAACGCCACAGAAGAAAGTTCCCCAGAATTGGTTGAGCAATTTGAAAGGCAAAGATGTTCTCATGCTGGCTAGTGGCGGTGGGCAACAGACGCCCATCATCGCCGCAACCGGGGCCAATGTCACTGTTCTCGATATCTCGCCCAATCAGCTGGAGCGGGACCAGGAAGTCGCTGACCGCGAGGGCCTGACCATTCGCACTGTCGAAGGTAGCATGGACGACCTTTTGATGTTCGACGATGAATCGTTTGACCTGATCATTCACCCTTGTTCAAACACGTTCGTTCCGGATGTGAAGCCGGTTTGGAAGGAGTCGGCGCGGGTCCTGCGTGTTGGCGGCGAAATGATTTCCGGGTTCTGCAATCCGCTGATTTTCGTGTTCGATTACAAGCCGATGACCGAGGGGAAACTTGTCGCTCGGTTCTCGATTCCCTATTCGGATTTGGCGGATTTGCCGGAAGACGAAATCAAGGCATTCGCCGAGATGGAGGAGGCATATTGTTTCGGGCACACGTTGGCAGACTTGCTAGGGTCTCAAGCGGCGGCGGGGCTTCACATTGTCGACCTTTACGAAGACTATTGGGGAGCGGGTGAGTTCGAGGCGATGGACAAACATATCGCCAGCTTCATTGCAACGCGCTCCCGGAAGTGTGCGAAGGTTTAGTCGCATACCGCTTCAACGGGGACATTGACGAGTCAACGTCTTGCCATTTGGTGCCATTGATTAAGAAAAAGTTTCGGCCGGTCAAGTTGACGGCATTCGAACGGACGCCGATAATTCCTAAACATCGGGGCGTAGCTCAGCCTGGCTAGAGCGCTACGTTCGGGACGTAGAGGCCGGAGGTTCGAATCCTCTCGCCCCGACTCGCATTTCCTTGACTCAAAAGGGCATTGGGAAATCATAACTTCGTTAGATGCAAGAAATCATGCACGATACGGAGCCATGAAATGCCTAGGCCATCCAAGCCACCTCTCCAATGGTCAGAACAAACGATCATAGGAGTCCGGGCTGATCGATTTGTTGGCAAAAGTTTTGAGCCGCAGAATACGCGGATATCCGCAGAAAGCGTTCGTGTACCGAATTGCTATCACAATTTTCGTTGCAAAACGAGAGGCTGACTTTTTTGGCCCTACGCCATGTCCGATGTGTGTTTTGGGCCGATGAGTGTTTGGTCAGTCCTCAATTATCATTGACACGAGCCAGAACAGGAAACCTATCGCTGACCCGCCAATGAAACCAGAACCTCCTGTGAGGGTTAGCCACATTCCTGTCCAGCCATCATTTGGACCAAAAATTAGAGCCAAAGTTGAAAGCAACAACATCCCTATAGTGCTTCCGAAAACAATGGGGATCCTGATTCTACTCAAGCAACTTACCAAGATGCCTGTAATGGTGAAGCCAGTAATAAACACCAGGCAAATTATGAAAATGGGTGGCTGACCTTCAGTTAATCCCCCGAACAATAAAGACCATACAACTCCGACGCCGAATCCTATCAACGTCCCAAGTGCGAGTATTCCCCAGCGTAATCTTTGACTTGAAATGCCACTCGGTATTCGGGAGTTCTTCACGTTCATCGCCAAAAATTTCAAACCTATTGTGCCATGTAAGATCTGTTTCGAGACGACAGCGATGTCACTTCTTGTTTCCTTGATGTCCTGGTGGCATTGGGAGATCATAACTTCGTCAGATGCACGAAATCATGTACGATTCGGAGCCATGAAATGCCTAGGCCATCCAAGCCACCTCTCCGAAGGTCAGAACAAACGTTCATAGGAGTCCGGGCTGATCGATTTGTTGGCAAAAGTTTTGAGCCGCAGAATACGCGGATTTCCGCAGAAAGTGTTCGTGTACCGAATTGTTTTCCCACGTCATGAATTCTTGCACTGAGTCTCCAGCGATATTCTTGCGCCACTCTGCGGCAAAATTCAACGTTCGTAAGCAATAGTGAATATGAATCGGAAGATCAAAGGAATCAGGAATGGGTCAGGACTCATTGATTTGATCGTAAAACAACGAGCGATTTGGTTCAATGCCGCATGGCGGATCAAAACTCCAACTGAAATGCCCGAAAATAAAACGCAGAGGTGGAGAGACGCCGGGTTGGAGAGGATTAATCACGACATTATTGTTCACCATTGCGTCACCGCGTCTCTTGCGTCTCTGCGTTAAGTTTTTCATGATGCCGTGGCCGTGTCTTGATTATTGACTACAGCGTGACGGATCGAAATTTCCCATCACAAGTTCACGCCGTTGCGATGCTAGTCAAGCAGTTTGTCCAAAACTGACAACACCGCTGCTTCGGCTTCGTCCTTGATCGGAAAGCACCTGCGCCTGCGCAAATCCAGAAACATGGAATTCACATCCGGATCGTTGGTGTCAGGGTGGTTTTCAATCCAGTCACTACGAATCAGGGGAATTAGCACACCATAAAAAAAATCTTGATCCATGTCCGAGTCGACAAAAAAACATTTTATGCCGGCTTTCTTCAAACGATCACTTACGACTTTGGATTGTCGAAAATCACCGGTATGATAAAAAATTCTAGTGAGCGTACCATCGATGAGAATTATCGATTGTTGCGCTATCGCTGATCTTAAGTTCTGGGCGGTGTTCTCTTCCCAATCGATCACGCCTCTGGGATTCAAATTCACACTTTTACTCGCTTCGTCATTTTGCGTTTCTTGTTCAGGCGACGGGCGAGCGCTTTCTTCAATTGGCGCGTCCCGATGTTGGGGAGGCGAACTCTTTGGTTCTTTTTGACATCCAACGAGAAACAGGCTGACAAAAATGAGAAGGCAGACTGTTGGCGGAGTGTTCTTGCTTTTGTGGGCGGACTCGTAAGTTGACATCAGAAACTCACTTTGGTTTTCGTCCAGATAATTTTACAGTCGAGAACGGAATATTCCAACTCTTCGGTGCCTGAGTGCCTAATCTACATTCGAGCAACTCGGGCATGAGTGCCCAAGCTACGTTCGAGGGACGCGGGCAGAATTGTCCACGTTACCAAGCAGCCGGCGGCTTGCACCGTGCCGCTCACGTTGCCGTGCGGTTCATATACCTGTCATTGCATGTGAACGAAGGGAGTCGAGAAGTTGTATCGGGCATGAGTGAGTGCCCAAGTTACATTCACGGGTCTCGGGCAAGAGTGCCCAAGTTACAAAGCCTCCATCGCGTGTGAATTTTACAGTCATCATCCGCCAAGAACAGCATTCCGTGATCAATCGTCGGCCTCGCGCTTTTCTTGTCTTTCAACGATTAGAACGTTTGTCGAAAGTTGTTCAATCACCAACTCTTCAACACCCGTTTCCTGGGAACGCGATTCATGGATCGACTCGGGTGACGTCGTGTCCGGCAGTTTGCCCAGATGGCAAATCGGTTCCCCAGGGGCGACAGCCGGAAGTGTGGTCATGCCGATCACGATGCCGTCAAAGGGAGCGGTGAGAGTGTTGCGTTCGACACCCAGCAAGCTGGTGTTGGTTGCGATCGGTTGTCCCTCACGAATGACTTCACCTGGTTTGACATGGAATTGCAAGAAGCCGCCCCGTTCAGCGCGAATCCATCGTGCGTGGGGAAAAACACTTTGCTGCATTGGAACCTCGACGTCACCCGCGAGCATTTTCAAATGGCGCAGAACGTTGCGAATTCCCATTTGGCTGATCTCAACGATCCCCGGTTCGACTTTCCAGACTTCACCGCCTTCCATCACGATCGTCGGACAACCGACGCGGCATGCCTCGCGACGCAATGAGCCAATGGGACCTTTGCCGTCCAGAATCAGCTCGCACCCAAACGCTCGAACCATAGCGTACGGCTTGTGGATCCGACAGATCGGCGCGGATGTTCGGGTGGTGCGCCAGACGGCTGCCGTATGCAGATCAATGCCGAAATCGGAACGCATCACAATTTCGCGAAACAAACAATGGGCCATGCGACTGGCAAGGCTTCCGGATGCTGAGCCGGGGAAGCATCGATTCAAGTCGCGTCGATCAGGCAGGTAGCGGGAATGACAGTTAAAGCGACAGATTCAATACGGGAATCAAAATCAGGTGCCTCGGCTTAGATTCAGATCGCCCGAGTTGATCAGTTGCCGAATCGCGCGCCCAGTGCCGTTAATTTCGTCCGCCATGCAATGCAGCACAACGAAAACGGTGGGGCCGGGTTCGACAGCACGACGAACTGGATCGGAATGCGAATGTTCATTCCGCTGTAACTTTCGCTGACAGTAATGCGAACGTTTTGGTCCTCACCTGGAGCGATTGAGTCGTCTCCCCACGTCCCGACATCCAGTTTTTTGAACTTTGGCTTCGACATTAATTTTGTCCGTTTCCTCAGGAACGCTTGCTCCATTCAGCGATGCGTTTGCTTTAGTTGGCCAAACAAATAAGCCCAAGACAAACTAATAATGCTTTGCGGAAAGCTCGGAGTCAATTGCCCGCTCCATTCGTCTTCAATCGCAATGTGCGGGTAAAACGTTGAAAGGATATTTGGCTTTCTTCGATTCGGACCTACTCTTGAATCCCCGAACCAGTACCTCTCTGACGAGTTGATCGTTGGAACATTGATGCGCGAGAATCAAATTCATGATGACGACCAACGCAACGATTCGATGATTGTCGTAGAGAAAGTCTTCGATGGCAAGTTCCACGTGTTCCGGACGAATCCAATGGTGAGCGATGCGTTGAAGACGTTGTTCGATCGGCAAATCGCTCAAGTAAACGGCTAGTGCTGCGAAGAAATACGTGGGTCGCGGTTGGGGCGTGATGACTCCAAAGTTTTGACCACTCGACGAAGATTGGCTTTGCCCCTTCTTCCAATGTATGGGAGGAGATCGTTCACTTGTTGTTCCGTTAGAATGGAACTTGGCCAGCCATCTCCCGGGTTCCATGGTGTAGTGATGGCGGCGATTTCTTCCCGTGGGCATCGATTCGATTTTAGCTCAAATGGCAGCTTGATCATGCCCGACGTCCCTTTGCGAACGGTGTAGGTCCCCTCCCCTTCCGATCGAATCATCCGCCCGGCCTGTTTTGAGAATTCAATTTCCTGGCATTTGACGTGTACGGGTGATCCACCAAAGACGCTGGACTGATCTTCATCCTTGCGACTTTCGATGGACGACAGCATCGATTTTTTCTCGATGCGAATCAGATCTCCGTCTGTATCAACGACCTCGTATTCTTCATGAAGTATCGCGCGGCGGCCGGCTGGAATCGCTTCCCATTGTTTGCGATCCGCGACGACATAGGTTTTTCCACTGCGGTCAAACGATACGGTATTCGACAGACCATTGCGGGTCGGGAGATTCGAGCACAACGGGAAGGACGGTCAGCAAGGGATTTCTAAGCCACAAAGGCAAGTCCTCAATCGGCAACAGAGAATCATTCCGTCCAGTCAGCATCCCATCAGGATGAAGTTCAGCTTAACACGGGGATACGCTTTTTCGATCGGATAAAAATTGCCCATGCCAACGTGATTCGTTTGCCGAAGTGTCGAGGTCCGTCGGCTCCAGTTTGTAGTAGTAGCTCACAAGGGGAAGTCGCATGGGGTCAACGTCACGATTGACGATGACTTGGACAATGTGTTTCTCAAAACGTTCCTTGAGTTCCTCCGGTGACAGATGTTCAGGCTTGGCAGGCAATTTAAAAATGATCTCTCAGTTTTCCTCGCTCCAGAATTGGGAAAGCGACAACATGGGCTCAATGGTTGTGGACGAGTTACCCGCAGCTTTTTTCAAGCAATGTATTTCTTAATGAATCCGCAAACGGCGTTTGCGTTTGTAAAACCACGCCGCCGAGGCAATCAGCAGGTAGTTGTTGGCTGACGATGAGTTCATCGCGGGAGGAGCCATTGACCTTGACATCTTTTTTGGTGCGATTGATCCGGCTCCTCACGATACCACAAGATGTTGAGCAGAGTCGTCCATTCGCTCCGCTGTATCAATATTGATGGGCTGAAATCTTGCATCGTTCACTTTGACGATCGCATATTTTCCGATTGGGAACCGTCCTGTTACCGTACCGACGACTGGGTTTCAGGTCAGCATCACGGTTACCGTTTCGACGCCCTCCACAAGCCTGAGGAGGGACCAATATCGATCGATTGGGAATGGCCAAACCGGTCGCGTATTCGACAGAGGGCAATGAAATGGTTGAATCGGAATGCACGGGGGAACGCCGTTGTTGCGTGGTGAGTGTTGAAAGTCTAGGCTCCACGACGTCCAACTACTGTTGCGATCCAGCTGGGTTTGCTGTTGTCTTCGAATTTCGTTGAGATCTGGATTCGGTAACCAAACTTCGAATAGCTTGAGACGTTGGTCAACAACTTGGATCCATCGTCGAGTGGCGACAGAAAACGTTCAGATTCGCTAGGTCCGTAAAATTCTGACACAACGTTTGGTTGGAAACGGGACTTTCGCAACTGGAGTTGTTGTTGGCTTTTGCTCCTGCTGCAACAATGATTTGATTCGATTGTGGTTGTGGTTCATCGTCGTCGGTTTCGCTCGGATCGATATCAGGCACGACTGAAGTCGTATTTGCGATATTGTCTAAAGTCTCCGTATTGACCTTGCCGTCGCCAGCGATTTGACTTGAAGACTTAGCAAAAAATTCATAGCCTGTGACGCCAATCAATATCAAAAACCAGGCCGATGACTGCGAAAAACAGTACTGGATACGATCCGACACGAGGACCTCGCTGATGCCGTGATGAAGCGGTTGACACACCTGATTCAATTTGAATGGAAATATCAAATCCGTCAGTTGTACGTTCCATTTGTGAGGCGGTGGCTATTTGAATGGTTGGCGGGATGGTGTTGGAATATGATTGCTGAGTCGATGCCTTTTCAGTCGAATTTGGCATTGGCGTGGCAGGTAACGGAATCTAGTTAGAGACTTTGCATTTTGGACAACGAAGTCGTTTACCAAAAGCCTCAGGTTTGGCTTTCATGAGCGCAGCACACTCCTTACTGCACTTGACTTTCATCGGCAAGACTCCTGGTTCATGAAGGCATGGGCTCGCAAGTGGAATTTGGCTGTCAATCTAAACTAGTTGCTTGATCAATAGGTGGAAGTATCTACATCGCTCCCCAAAACCCATTCACCCACCATTCCTTGGCTCTGCGGTTTTGTGAATTGGCTGCTGTATTGCATCAAAGGAAGTTAAAGCACGAGTCTATAGGCTATGCCACATTGAAAGAAAACGAAAAAGGCAACACGGGATCCCGGGTTGCCTTTCAGAAAGTTTATGCAAAATGTCAGACCTTAGATATTCCCAAAATTGCAAACTAATCGATCCAGAATAGCCGTTGGAGTGCTGTTCTCAGAATCATCGAATGAAAAATCATTTCTCCACACCGAATCAGTAGTGCGATTGATTTCGAGGAATAGTTGTGACCGAATAAGGCAAACGCAGCGTCTGGACGAATGGCGATGTGCTTGGAGCGTTATTTTGCCAAGTCCCAAGGTGATAGAGTTTGCTTCAACGTTTCTCATTGCAAATAACTGCGGTGCAATTGAAAATGCTGCTGCAGGCAGATTGTACGAATCGGCTGACGTACTCATGAACGAAGGAGTCAACGGCGATTGACTGCTTGACGCCATGAATTGGAGACTTGCTTGTCGGCAATCCTACAATCAATCCCGTTTCCATTGGAGTAACCGACTTGTTCTGGATTGTGTTGGATTTCAAAATCAGCCGATCGTTCCTCTTGCAAGAAGATTCTAGCTGACCGGTAGCTCAATTGATCATAACGAACATTGGCAGTGTCCCCACCATTGAAGGTTTGCATTTGCGCAAAAAATGCCGGTCGTTTTTTGAAGTTTGGATCAAAGTTGACACGATAGAAATCGTCAGTAACTTCATTTGGCGTTATCGCAACTTCCGTATCGACCCCGTTTCCGCTAATGCGTCCGGTTTCCATGGCGACCCAGCTGAAATCCTCAAGTCGGTGAACACGATCAGAAGCCTGTTCTTCTTGAAGCCGCATTGAGAATCCGTTTGGTGAAACATTGCGAATTCGCGTGGTGACAGCCGAAGGTTCTTTTGTTGAAATGGTTTGTGTCAAAACAACAGGTGTTGTTGAGAAATTGGCAGAAGAACCGAATTCAAAATCTGAGAATCGGTGGTCGGCGTTAGCGTTTCCGGCGACAATCACAGCGCCGTTATCAAGCACGTGTCGACCACTTTCAAAGACCATGTAACTAACGTGCTCTGCACCATGAATTCCGTCTCGATAATCCCATTCCTCGACCCGCACCTCGAAACTTCCGAAGAAGCTACCTTCAGCTGACTTCACATTTCTAACTCGCATCGTGATCGGGTCGCCTCGGAAATTCGAAGGCGTGCCCATGATGACCACTGGATCGGAATAAGGACGTTGGAAGTAAACCGTACGCCAATTGCTATTGGCATTCAGGATTAGTCCCGTTTCACCAACAACTTTGGGATCGTCGTTTACGATGGTTCCAACACCGGCCTTGGTTTTCAATTTTCCGTTGATGACTTTCGTCAATTGCAATTGAAACGTTTCATCTGGTTCGTACGCAACGTCACCGACAATCGAAACGGAAACCGTCTTGAACGTCTCGCCAGGCTGAAATACCAGGCTTCCATTCGTGTCGATGAAATCCACATCAGCAGTCGCTGTTAGCCCAACCGTTTTGTAATCAACGGTAACGATATCGCTCCATGATTCAGAGAGAGCAACCGTGAAATCAAGTTGTTTGGTACCCGAGTGTCCTTCGACAATTGAATTCCCGCCAATGACCGATACGTCAGGACCAACACCGACAACCATCGAGCTAACATCCAAACGTCCCCCGGAGACTGTTTTTCCGTTTAATGAAGCGGTTGGGATGGTTGTATCCAGCAATACGCTTTTGATTTCAGATGGGCTGACCCCCGCGCCAGATAACGAAGCGTACAGGGCGATCGCACCTGTTACGTGCGGAGTAGCCATCGAAGTTCCTGAAATGGCATTGTAGGCACCATCTGACCAAGTCGACATGATGTTGACGCCAGGTGCTCCAATATCAACGGAGGTAAGTCCATAACCAGAGCTGCCTGCCATGGAGCCATTCGATGCAATTGACGCGACGGCAATGACTGCGTCGTATGCTGCAGCAGTTTCCGTACTCGTGGCAGCTGTAGTGTCCAGGTTTGATGGGTAATGTGGCGTTGCATCGTTGTTTGTTGCACTGTTTCCAGCAGCGGCAACGACCAGAATGTCAGCTTTCGCTGAACGAATTACGGCATCATGAATCGCCTGGCTATAACCAAATCCGCCCCACGAATTATTGCTGGCGACGACATTTAAGTTGTGACGCATTTTGATATCCGTCAGATAATCAAACGCCTTAATGATTGCGGCTTCTGTTGTTCCGGGCGCGAAAATCTTAAGTGAAATGATGGTCACGTCCCAGTTGACACCGGCAACTCCAACCGCGTTTCCACCTTTTCCGCCAATCGTTCCTGAAACGTGAGTTCCATGATAATCTTCATCTTCGCTCTCAAACACTCTGTTGGTGTCATCCATGAAATTCCAACCGTTGGTATCGTCGACATAGCCATTTCCGTCATTGTCGATACCATCTTCGGGATCAAATGGGTTGACCCAAATATTGTCGACAAGGTCCTCGTGATTGGTCATGATTCCCTGATCAATAACTCCAACAACGACATTTGAGTCACCAGTGATTCCGGAGTTCCAAGCCTTTTCCGCTTGTGAGCCGAACTGGTTAGTCGTTCCACCTGGGCCAATTGCGTTTGGCAAATCGTCGCTGTACATCCCCCACAGATTTCCCGATAGGTACTCGGCATCGTCGCTGATGGCATCCAGTTCATAGATTCTGTTGGGTTCGGCATAGCCGACAAACGTCCGGTTGTTTAGTTGAGCGATGGCTTGTGCAACAGGCAAATCGCCGGAAAGCGAAAGGCGATAGACTGCAGGGCTTCCAAATCGTTCCATCGCCTTGGTATGGATGACTTCCGCGATTGAGCCTCCGACCTTGTCGATCGCAACGTCAATTTTTTGTTGTTCGACGTTTGGTTTGAATGCGACCAACAATTCGTTCGGGACGAAGCCTGTTGTTGCGAGCACTCGCCGGTGTTCAAGGACGTCGTAAGTTAGCGTTTTGGGTTGTTTCTTGGCGGTTCTTCGGAGGTTCATGATAGTGTCCAATTTTGAATACTAAGCAATGATTGATCGATAATAATGGACTCATATCATAAATCGAAGGATTTGTGCATACAACAGAGTAATTCGTGGTTTTGCCAGTATGGACGATTGAACTTGCCAGTATTTTGCAAGCCAAATCGTCGGCTCGCCAAAACTCGACCATGAGCCAGGAAATCAGAGACAAAACGAGAGGGGTTTACGCAAATTGGATTGAAATTCGTTCGTGATTTCGCAAAACAGCTCTGAGTGAGCGGCTATTTTTTTAATTGTCAAGCGTTTGGGATTTCGCAAAACTTCAATGCCAGAGGGGCTCGATGGAATTTGAAAGTGTTTCTTCAAGGCCAAAAACGGTCGCTCAACACAATGCCAACTGAGCCAGCCCGCCAACCAACAAACGATACTGGCGAACGCGAACGCCGCTCCAAACTCAGCGGTTGTAAGTTTGCCGAAAGTGACGTTCGAGATTGTTGCAAGTCCAAACAGTATTGGTTTGTTGAATACGTAGATTGCATAACTGTATTTTCCAAACGATCGGAGCACTGCGTTTGAAAAGGCGATTGTTGTAAAGCTCTTTTGCGGCTCGCCGATAAGCGACACGACGATAGCACCACCGCCAAAAACCGAAGCGGAATACAAAACCAGTCGGCCATAGGTGGTGTCGCGACCGCCACCAGAAAATCCGGCAATCATCGGTACGACGAATGCCAGGCATGCGGCGATTCCGATGACACAGGCAGCTATTCGGAGCTTCGGCAGGCTTGACGCATGATACCGATCAAGCCATGCAAGAAATGCTCCCAGCAACAATCCATCAACGCGCGTCAACGTGTTGTTGTAAATGAACGAGTTGGGCAATTCGGTAAACGCAATACTGGAACGCAATAACCAAACCAATAGGATTCCGCCCATTGCCGCAATAGGAATTCGTTTGGGGCCAATAATCAACAAAACCAGCGGCCATACCAGATAGAAATGCTCTTCAATTGATAGTGACCAATAGGTCGACATCCAACCAACCGTAGGCATGGATGGATCAAGGTCCCCAGCCATCTTTCGAAAGTTCGCCAGATGCAACCAGTACCACCATTGGTCACTTGCAAGATCGCGGAGCCAATTCAAACCCTCAAGGGGAATCAAGGTGACCAGGTTGAAACAACCGCAGATGACAAGAAAATACAACGGCAGAACGCGCAACGCCCGCCGAGCAAAGAAAATTCGCAACCACCTTGGGCGTCCAAACGACTTGATCAGGATCGACGTGATCAAGAATCCGGAAAGCACAAAAAAGAAGTCGACACCGATCCAACCGGCGGCCTTGACATGCGAAAGAGCCGTGGCACCCACACTGTCCGGGTCACGCGCGAAACCGGAGTGGTGTAACACGACCAACAGAATTGCCAGCCCGCGTAAGCCATCGAGTGCTGGATTGTATGGGAGTGAGTGCGAAGAAACGCTTGAAATATCGGACAATTGCGGGTTTGTCGTCGACATTTCGAGGATTCGCTTTCACTTTCATCGTAGGAAACCACGAACACATCATAACGAATCATTTGCAACAAACGATACCTGCAATAGACGATGCGAATCTGACCGACGACCGTTTGATGAAACTAAGCGTGGCGAGATTGAATCATTGAGCAACCGTTTCGTTACGAAATTGAAGGCTAGAGCGATTAGTTCGCTGCAGTTACTTGCTCGATTGGCGGTACCTCGACCCAGAAGTAGCCGCGAAGGTCACCTTCTGCGAAGCCAATTGCATCGTCCTTTGGGTAGTGTTTTGCCAACGCCGAACGAATATTGAGGGTATTTGAGAACTGGTTCCGTGGCACATCAGGCAGGCAGATTTGAGACGAATCGGCAACAACACTCCCAATTTTTGATTCGGGAGGTCCACGGCGATTTCATTTTCCACGCGTGCTCGAACGAAGTCTTTCGCCCACTCCGGTGGTGCATTCGCAGCGTTACGCAGCTTGAATGAGGTTCGGCCGATCACAAGTCCGTGCTCGTTGCTGATGTTTGTTGCGATTGCTGGTGCTCGTTCCTTGCAAACGGCAACCGTTTCAGCAGGGCTTTTCTCAATCATGGATTTCGTCAGCTCTGCGAGTAGCTCGGAAAACATTTGATCCTTGGCGGCAATTGCCTTTTCCTTCTGCGCAGCCTGTTGCGGCGATAGTTTGCTCAATCCACCTGGCTCCGAGGAAGGAATATTGCAACCGACAACAATCAACGTTGTGGCGAAAGCTGAAAAGAACCAACCCAGTCGTCTTCGCATTACGCTCTTCCTCGCAACATGCCATGCCAATACAGATTGGGAAGGCCATATTTTTTGAGCATCATCATGCTGAACCGCTCCTTGGACTGGTCAAACGGAAATGACTCTTGAGGGTTCTTGTCGTAGTCGAACTCGGCGAGAACCATACTGTTATAGCTGGTAACAAGCGGGCATGAGGTATAGCCGTCGTAATGGCCAGTCAGTTCTTTGCCGTCCAGAGTTGCAAGTACGTTAGCGACCGTTGCCGGTGCTTGTTTGCGAATCGCGGCGCCAGTCTTGGAAGTTGGCAGGTTGGAAGCGTCGCCCAGTGAAAAGACGTTTTGGTAGCGAGTGTGTCGTGTCGTATGCTTGTCGACATCGCACCATCCCCCCTCCCCGGCCAGCGGACTGTTTTTGATGAATTCCGGTGCGCCCATTTTCGGCGTCACATGGATCATGTCGTACTTGAGCGTCTTCTGCTCCCCGGTTGCGATGTTGTTGAAGATCGCTTCTTTGGAATCTGGACGGAGTTCGATCAGATCTTCGTTTAGCTGTACATCAATGTCACGTCGTTGAACGACATCTTCCAAAGTTCGAGCATAACGATCCACTGCAAAGATTCGTGGCATGCCAACCGCGAACGTTACCTGGCACTTATTGCGAATTCCCGTTCGACGAAAGTGATCTTCGGCCAGGAAACAGATTTTTACTGGCGCGCCTCCGCATTTGATCGGACTTGCGGGATGAGTAAACAACGCATGCCCGCCTTGGAAGTTTTTCAATGTCTTCCACGTGTACTCAACAGTGTCGTAGTCGTAGTTGCTGCAAACGTTTTTCGTTCCGATTAGTTCGCGCGACATGCCTTTGATCGCGGACCAGTTTAGCTGCAGGCCGGGGCAGACAACCAACGCGTCGTAACCAAGCGTTTCGTCACCGCGTGTTCGTAGATTGTTTTGCTCGGGGTTGAACGACTCAACGAAGTCCTTTTTCCAGTGGCAGCCGTGTGGAATAAAGTCCGCTTCATTGCGTTCGGACTCTTCTCTTGGGAAAATGCCACCACCCACCAGCGTCCAAAGCGGTTGATAGTAGTGCTTGTCACTCGGCTCGATGATCGTGATATCAAGATTGCGGTTTGCATTGGTGAGTTGAGCGGCAACCGTTAGTCCAGCAGTGCCCCCGCCGACAATCACTACACGTTTCTGATCTGACATGTCATTTACCTTTGTTTGATTGAGTTGCGAACGCGATTGTACGGCGACTATTTCTTATCCATGTTCTTTCCAAAGCACTTGCCGAATTGAACGGCGAACGCCAGGCTGCGTTGAATCTCCGGGTTCCGAATGGCTGACAACAGGCCAAACAGTCCCACTCGACCATTGGGTTCACCGCAAATTTCCTTTTGGGCACTGTTCAGAGATTTGGCAGCATTATCAACTACATGCAGCGCATGCGGATTCAAGATGTCGGACGCAAGTAGATCACCGATGCGCCTCAAGTGTTCCATGTCGACTTTGGAGCCAAGGAACAACGTTGCTTCCACGCCATTCGTCAGGGCCTTTTCTACGTCGATTCCATCTGCGGCGTAGCGTTTCTGATATTCGTCAAACATGTCGCCCAGCATGGCGACCAGATTGGGCATTTCTTTTGCAAGCGAAACCATCTGCGTCAGTTGAGGAAGCGCGTCGATCAGTTGGTTCAACGCAGATAAAGTTTGAGGTTCTGTAAGTCGCTCAAATAAGTCACCCAGTCCTTTGATGCGTTCGTCGACATTTTTTCCTGAGGCAACCGCCGAAGACACTTTTTCATCGACAACGTCCGTTGCCGTAGCGATCGCATCGTCGACGCTGATTCCCATCCGACCGAACAAGGCTTCTTCGATGGTTTGTGATCCGGAATTATTCATCGCTACCAGTTCCTTCGTTGTGGTTTTGGGGAACGTTGCTTGGTTGAATGATGATTTTATCAAGTTGTTGAATCGATTTCACACCACCGTCACCTCATTCAACATATCGAATAGTCGTGATAAGTCAATGTGACGCGTGGGACTGGTTGTTTTGCGACAATCAGTGATGCCAAGTGTTTTCTGTAATAGCTCGTCACCCCGAAGCGTGGCGAGGAGTGACAGGGCGTTTAGCCGCTCTTCCCGAAACGAGGAGAGGGGAGCCAGGATGTATGGGGGCGGCGACCGTGCAAAATTGGAAAGCGGCAGTTGTGCTGAGATTTATCTAGTTGCTCAGTGTT
>JAWKTO010000014.1:0-116317 GCA_041399045.1 Pirellulaceae bacterium
GCCATCTGCCAAAACGCCCCCAACTTGTTCCATGATGATGGCTTCGGAACGTTTCGAGTTGAAATCCATTCGAGAAAGCTGCCAACAGACATTGGTGAAATCCAGCCCCATTTTTTGAGAATCGCTCGAATACGTTCGGGCACCTCAAACGCAAGTAGACTTTTGTCACTCGTCCAACCCAACATTTCCAAAATCTTCGCGCTAGACCAGATGTTCTGAATGTCAGGATGAATAACTGCGCAATTTTCGGAGGAAGCCAGCCCCCCTTCCGTAGTCAACAGCAAAGGTTCATCGCCAAGTCGTTCGGCGAATGATTCAATCACGCAACTTGAAATGTTGTCGTTCAATAAAAAATCACCGGACTTCTCCTTGGGAAGCAAGTCGTAACCGTTGGCTCGCTCTTTCATCTCAAGGCTATCATCGTTGAGTCGTTGCTTCATGATGTCCGCTGCCAGTTTGCCAACTCTTTCGAGTAGCCAGCGGTTGGTTGGCGACACAGACGGATCTTTTATTCCGAATCGTGCTGGATCTTGAATAAATGGACCGTTACAGGAAAACGGCAAAGCAGTCGTAGCTCCTGTTGGTAAGACGACATAAACTCGTGGTGTCTCATTTTGACAGACAAATAGCTCAACCCGACATGGTGGCAACTCCAGGTCTTCGGCATTTCGCTCTTGTCGAATTTCAGCAATCGCCGCTGGTGGAAACGATTCTGGCTCTGACCAGTAATAATCGATCTTCCCGCATGTTGAACCCGTCAGATTGATCCGTTGAAAATTCAGATCCTCGTTGTCAAAAACAATTTCTTTCGAAATCGTTTCTCCTTGAATCGATAACAAGCGGATATTGGAGAAAAAGAGAAGTGAAATGGGACTCATCGACCACACCGACAAACTGTTTTCAATTTCACGTCGACGAAGGTCATCAATAAAATCAACTGATATCCGCGTCCGGTCCCACACATCGTGTGCGTCAACCCACTCCGGGTAGGTGAACCGAGACTCTCGAAATTGGATAGACAACGTTTGTGTGTTCAGCCTCACTGTCGGCCCAAGACTGAACGCAGACTTGAAGCCAATTCCGCGGAAGCCGATGGTGCGTAAACTTCGTTTGTTTGAAAATCCAAAGCGGCAAAGTGACCTTAATTCATCAGCCGAGAAATCATGCCCGTCGTGCTCAAATATAAAAGTATTATTGTCAATGTACACGCTGGCCGAAGTTGCTCCGGCATCATCTGCGTTTTGCAGTAACTCGGACAAAACATGCTTTGGACTTTTGACTTGAGAGAACAATTGGCGCCATGGTCCCGCAAGTACAGGATCGTCTTCAAGCTTTTTCCACAGAGTATCGGACTCACGACGAATTTCGTCAAAATATTGGGGAACTGGAATTGTCTGCATAGGCTCTGGAATGAATCATTAGGATGGTGAACGGCCTTTAGCTATCAAAGGCTCGATGTAGTAGGCAACGGTTGCCGTATTGAAATCAGGCTCACGTTCAAATGGATGTCGAACATAAACTGGGGTACCCGGCTTTTGATCGGAAATGGGAACAATTGCAAGGATAAATGATTCTGAAGCATTGATGCCTTTAACGATTTCACCTCTCGTGATCATAACCGTTTTCGCACCTTCCACGCGTCCTTTGACTTCAATGAATCTAAGCCGATTCGACTTGCCATCACGTGACTCGATGTCATATCCGCGCTTTTCTGCACTTACGTCAACAGGGTCATTTCCCAATGCTCGTTCCGCATCCATTACTGCGGCCATCGCAAGCAATTCAGACGTTTTGGTTTCCATCGCAAACTCTGCCTGGTCTTCCGTATTCACAAGATCTTTGAAAAATCCCCTCGGAACAACTAATGCACCGCCAACGATATTCAGCCATTGCAGATATCAGCCGTTCTTCGTTTAACTCCTGGATTCGGCTCTGTAATCTTGATTGCAGCTCGTCAGCTCGATCCATTGCTTTTTTCGAGTTCAAGTGAGGGATTTTCCTGCTTCTTCCTGAGCTTTCAAAACCTGGGCTCGGTTGTCCCAAAAGGCGATTTCCTTTTTCAGTCGGTCGTTGACCGCATTGATTACCCTTGTCGATTTGACGCTCACGCCGGGACTTGATTTCGTGCAGGTGTTCTGGAACCAAGTGAGTTGTTGCAAAGCTCATCGCGGGTTTTTCGATATTTGCAAACTTCCCGTTAGCTCAGCATGATTATTCAAATACTCAAGCTCTTCGGAAGAAGGAATACGGTAATCCAAATAGGGCGCATCTCCCGCTTGCTGAATCGTTCCATCTTTGGAGTAACTAACAAACTGCATTCTTCGACTGACAATCGATTGCTGCTCACCCTTCCGAAATCTTGAATCTTTGATCGAATGGTCCAAATAGAGAAGTACTCTCGGTTCAGTTCCTGGATCCCGTTCATCAACCAAAACGGCACCTTGTCGCAAGGTCCTCGATTCTGCTCCAAAATCAAATCAACAGTTGCATCAAGAAGGGGATGTCCTGGACACACAAAGGAAGCTATTGGCTTTCCAGGGATATTGATCAATTCCTTTTGAAAGGTGATACGTTCATATCGCGACAACACAGGGTCTCGCGTCCCAATCGCTCGATCACGGCTGCGGATCGAAGCAGGCACTCGCGTGATCTCGAATCGTTTTGGCTCTCGCTCTCGAATGCGACCACCGAGATGTTCAAATGCTTCGATAAAAAAGGTGGATATAAAGTGGGGCTGAAGGCGTTTTGCATTTTCTCTCCATCTGATCGCGAATTTCAAGTACTCGCGTTTCACTCAGTGCATCATTTGCAAGTGCACGCTTTTCAATCAGTTCCTTTAATCGTTCGTGATCAAACGCATGATCAACCTTTTCAAATAGCCTCGCTCGAACGTGACTCTGATTGCCGTACCTCAAAGCCTCCTTTAGCAATTCACGAAGCTGCCGCCCCTCTATCGCCTGCCCCAATACGTCGAACACTGCACCACCAAGCGACTCCCTTTCAATCTCAAGCTTGTCAAGAAGCCGCCGAAACACCTCTCCTTCTCTTGTTTGATTGGCGACGAGGTTCCAAAGATGGCAAACTTCGGTCTGTCCAATTCGGTGGATACGTCCGAACCTTTGTTCAAGTCGATTTGGATTCCACGGCAAGTCATAATTCACCATTAGAGTGCGCACGCTGCAAGTTGATCCCCTCGCCTGCCGCATCCGTAGCGATTAAAACCATTGTCGTCTTGTCTTGCGTGAATTTCTCTTGAGACTTTTTCCTTTCCTCACGAAGCATTCCGCCACTGATCGTGACGACCGCCTCCTCGCTTCCGAGCAAGTTCCGAATCCTCTCGGACAAATATGTCAGCGTATCCCGGTGTTCCGTAAAAATAACCAGTTTGTGACGATTGCCATCGCCATCAAACATGATTTCATTGTCATTCAGAAGTATGGAAAGTTCTTCCCACTTTTTGTCTTTGCCACTGTTGCGAACGTCGCGAGCCATATGCTCGAGAATCCGGAGGCTTTCAATTTCCGCATCGAGTTCGGCGATTGTTCGAGCGGCTGTTGCCAGGTCGAGGATTTCCTCTTCGGCAACTTCGAGTTCATTTCCCGGCTGGTCCTCAAAATCGTCGAAGTCATCGTTGTCTATTAGCTTTGGCAATTTAGCTGTTGGGTCGACCGATAGTTCTGCCCCTCGTTTGGCGAGTCTTTCCTCTGCCAATCTACTTTCCAGTCGTTCCTTTCTACGTCTGAGAGATTGATAGATAGCTTCAGGTGATGAAGCGAGCCTTCTTTGAAGCACGGTTAACGCGAAACCAACTGTTCCCATTCTCCCGTTGTTTTGGAGAGCATCGACTCGGTTGAATTCCTCACGAACGTATTTACTGACGGCTTCATACAAAACTACTTCTGAATCACTTAGGTCGTAATTGACGGTGTAAGCACGTCGTTCAGGAAAAAGCGGCCTTCCATCGAAACGGACAAGCTGCTCTTTGACCATCCGCCGCATAATGTCACTCGAATTTCGACATGCACTCCCTCCCCGAAATTTCCCTTCGTAGCGATCCGAATCAAGAAGCGACAGGAAAAGCTGAAAGTCTTCAATTTTGCCATTGTGAGGGTCGCTGACATCAAGAGTAAATGTCGAGTCAGCTTGCCTAACAATTTCCCCAATTTGAATCGTTTTGTTTCGTTGATTTCGCCGCCAAAAAAAGTTGCAGACATTTTGTGTGCTTCGTCGACGACCACCAAATCCCAGTCCGTCGCCTCAAACTTTGCTTTCAGATCGTCATTTCGAGATAGTTTATCGAGACGACAAATCACCATGTCATTTTCATTCAACCAATTTCCAGTCATGATGATTCAATCTTGTCATTGGTCATAATTTCAAGGGCAACTGGAACTTATCCCTCAACTCATCTTGCCATTGCTCAACTAGGCTTCCAGGGGCAACAATCATGCATCGCTTCACATCTCCTCTCATCCGAAGTTCTTTGATCAACAAACCTGCCATGATGGTCTTGCCAGCACCAGGATCGTCGGCAAGCAAAACCTCAATGGTTGTCGCTGAAGCATTTCTTCGTAAACGGCAGTGATTTGATGTGGAAGTGGATCGACCAGTGATGTGTGGACCGCGAGATGAGGATCAAAAAGGTGTGCCAAAGAAAATCGCTGCGGCTGAAACCAGTCGAAAACGAGTTGAATTGCCTGTAAAACTCCACGGCGGTCCAGCTTCAGCGATTTCGATGGACGCCTCTTGATCTCGATAGAGCAATGACGATCCAAGATTTCCGTCTTCTAATCGATAGGTTACCTCTACAACATCCGATCCATGCCATTCGGCATTTATCACAGTTACTGTTTTGTTGGTAACAATGCCCGACACTAGGGCATCTTTTGTCAACTGCTCAAGCTTTGCCATGTTGTTTATTTAATTAATTGAGTTTGATGGTGAATGGCTTTATGAAGTTTCTGTAGAATCCAGTTACATCTAGATCCTTTTCGTGAGTCAAAATTTGATCGAGCCGAACGATACAGCAATAGGCGTGCCAAAGGGAGTTAACGAAAGCGACAAATCAATGTTTACTGAAATCGTTTTGTGAATCTTCTGTATCGTAATGGATTCCGAGCCTGTCGAGTTGAGCAGAAAGGGTTTGGTAGTGCTTCATCCCCAATAGTTTCGCTGCCTTGGTGACTTTACCACCGGATTCTGCCATTGCACGACGGATGAAATGGGTATGTATTTCTTCTAATTTCGAGTCGATGGAGAATCACCGCCGAGTGGGCAATTCAGAATATCGCTAGTCTTCTTTCCTGGCAATTCGGCAATGGCGGCGGCGATGTCGTGAGGCTCCAGTATCTTCCCCTGAGCCATGACCGCAGCTTGTAACAGAGCGTTTGACAATTCCCGAACATTTCCTGGCCAATGGTACTGCTGCAAATCGCTTTGTATCTTCAGAAAGCGATTTGTCTTCGTACCCCGCATCTCGTTGAGTTTTCAATCGCTGATTTATTCCGTTCAGCAGCGACTCAGCGAGCAATATCACGTCGGATTCGGCGCTCACGAAGAGGAGGCAGTTTCAAGGTAACGATCGATAGTCGATACAGCAGGTCCTCGCGAAACTCGCCTTTTTCTACAGCTTCCGTGAGATCTTTATTTGTCGCCGCCACCACTCTTACGTCAACTTTGATCTCTTTCTCGCCACCGACTGGGCGAATGATGCAACAACATGGGCCTTCTCCGATGGCGGTTGCAAAGCACGAAGTAATTTGGCCTGCATGTCGAGATTGCACTCGCCTACTTCATCTAGAAATAGAGTTCCCCCGTCTGCGAGTTCAAACGCTCCCTTGCGATTTTTTCGGCCCCCGTATAGGCACCTTTCACATGCCCAAACAACTCCGATTCAAGCAATGAACTTGAAATGGCGGCACAATTGATGAGTACTGGTTCTTTTGTACGCCGATGGCTCGCGTAGTGGATAGCCGAAGCAAACCTCTCTTTTCCAGTACCACTTTCACCTAGAATGAGTATTGGTACGTCATGAATAGCCGCTCGCTGGGCACGACCAACAGCAAGTCGGATTGCAGGGCTCTTTCCGACAATTTCCTCAAAGCCGCGAATTTCAGACGGGTATTTTGAAGCCAGGTGCTGCCAAAGGCGATCCGGCTCCTTGAGCAACTGCGGAATTACGTCTGTTGTAATATCAAAAGGTATTTCGGTCTTCCAAACCTTGTCAAAGTGTGTTTGATACAGCGTTGCAGGATAGCGGCTCTTCCCAAGCAGAATCCATATCGCGGCCATTGCCGGAGTTCCAGGGCTTAAGTGAAAACATAACTCATCGCCCTCGTCGAGTTCGATAGCCTCCAAGATTGGTCGGACCGCATCGAGAACTTGCCCATGATCTGATGGGTTTTTCATTTCAACTTGATGGATCGTGCAACGTTTTTTGAACCATTGTTTGTAGAGCCCTGTAGCCTCCGAATCGTAGTTACTGAGAATGTGGATTTGATTAAACTTCTCCTTCTCAACCAACGACTTCACGGGACCGATTCCCGTGTTCTCAGCAATTTCAGCCCGAAGCGTGGCTGACAAGGATTTACGTTTAGCAGGTGGCAATGAAGCGCCCATTGCCTTGAGATCAGTGTGACCGATCCATGTAAGTAAGATTCGACGACCCATTTTGGATACCAATTGGTTTATGCAGTTACCAACCAGATTGTATTTGACGGGACCGGAACTCTCCAGCCAATATTTCCCTTCAATTTCGTAAGAATTGCTCATTTTCATTGGCACGCATTCGAAACCAATCTAGCCAAACTAGAAAAATATTGGCGAAGCTGAAAACCGCGTTCTGGCCCACAGTCAGCTAATTCCCATGATTACAACCTTGGAACGACACTGAATTTGAAATCTGAATTTCTTTGGCATGCCGCGTGCATTAACGCAAACGAAAACGAAATGAATCAATTCTGGGAGAATCTAAATGAATACTGCGTTAACCTGCCCATCATGCAAAGCTAAGATTGAAATCACCGAAGTTATGCGATCTCAATTGACAACCGAGATTCGTGATGAACTGGAAGCAGACATCCGTGCAAAACGCCGCGACCTTGAGGGCGAATTGAAAGACCTTCATGAACGACGTCAAAAAATTGATCTTCTCGAAACGCAGATCGACACACGCATCCGGGATGGCATCGATGCAGAGAAAGAAAATTCTAGATGACGCCACGACAAAGGCTCGAACAGACCTTGCCGTTGAGCTAAAGGACCGCGACGAACGCGTCAATGAACTTCAAAAAATGCTTAAGGAATCTCAATCAAATGAGCTGGAGTTGCGAAAACGTGAACGAGAGTTGGAATTTGCACAGAGAAACTAAAGCTGGAAGTCGCTCGACAATTGGATTCCGAGCGTGAACAGCTTCGCACCCAGGCACGCGAACAATTCGAAGAGCAGCATCAACTCAAGGATGCTGAAAAGGAAAAACAGATCTCCGATCTTCGAAAACAAATTGACGAACTGAAACGCAAAGCGGAACAGGGCTCGCAACAAATGCAAGGAGAAGTTCAGGAATTGGCACTTGAAGACTTGTTAACTTCAACTTTCCCGACCGACACGATCGATCCGGTTGCCAAAGGTGTTTTTGGCGGCGATGCCGTTCAACGTGTATTCGACTCAATGGGACTGAATTGCGGTTCAATTCTGTGGGAGTCGAAACGAACAAAAAACTGGAGCAACGGCTGGCTTGCAAAAGCGAGGGACGATCAACGATCGGCACGTGCTGGTTGTGTCGTGATCGTAAGCGAAGCCCTTCCAGATGGTATCCGAACGTTTGGCGTCCTCGACGGCGTATGGGTGTGCAGTTGGTCGTGCGTGACGGGATTGGCTATGGCACTTCGTGTTGGACTGATCGAAGTCGGCAAGAGCAAACTAGCGGTCCAAGGCCAGCATGAAAAAATGGAACTGGTCTACAACTATCTGGCCGGTCGGGAATTTCAACAACGAATCGAGGGCGTTGTTGAGGCATTTATCACAATGCAGTCCGACTTGGACGCGGAAAAGCGTTCGATGCAACGCCTTTGGTCAAAACGCGAGAAGCAGCTTCAGCGTGCACTTTCAAACACGGCGGGACTCTATGGGGACCTGCAAGGGATCATTGGCGCCTCAATGCCTTTGATCGAGGGTTTGGAATCTCCTCGAATCGAATTTGAACCATCCCGCCGGATTGAATCACATGCTCCCGCAAACGACCTAGAAAATGAAGAATAGTTGAATTGTACGCATTGTTCTTTTACGAATGGAGCGAAGTGACGTTACTTCGCTCCATGTTTGTGCCTCGTGTTGTCAGTATCGAATGCAAGGCCTGACCATTGAACGCGGCAATTGTTTTGCAATTGAGGCAACGCCGTCGTTAATTCCGAGAATCGGAAATCACAAAGCGACATTGGCCGATTGTTTTGCCCCGACACTTATCATCTAATTTGAGTTCACTTAACTGCACCCATTCGAGCCCTCGAGCACCTGCCCAATGCGTTGTAAGATCCACCGAGGTTGTCACGAGATTGGCGGGAACTGCGTCGAAATCGAGTCGCACGGGAAACGCATCGTCCTGGACATCGGCCTGCCACTCAAGGGCGAGAGCGATGTTGCCGTGCCAGACATCAGCGGACTCATCGAGCATGACGAATCTCTACTGGGTGTAATTATTTCGCATCCACATCCCGATCACTACGGCCTACTCGAACAAGTCGTGCAGCCAGTTCCGATCTACTTGGGCGAGGCGTCACGCCGCATCATTGAAGTGAGCAACTTTTTCACTCCCCTACCCTCCATCGGTAACGCAGCAACGTTGAAACTTTCCGACAAATCTCCCATTGAACTTGGCCCCTTCAAAATCACGCCGTACCGTATCGATCACTCCGCTTTCGACAGCTATTGCCTGTTGGTAGAGACCAATGAGAAGCGGCTGTTCTATTCTGGGGACATTCGTGGGCACGGGCGTAACGCTCATCTATTTGACCAGCTTCTTGAGAATCCGCCCCAGGCTATCGATGCTTTCATTTGTGAAGGCACTCAAGTTGGTCGCAAACCGGAATTCGCTTACCCGGATGAAAACGCAGTTGCAAAAGGCATGACGAAAGTCTTCAGCGAGACCAACGGAATGTGTCTCGTTTGGTGCTCCAGCCAAAATATCGACCGTCTCGTTTCAGTCTGGGAAGCCAGCCAGAGATCAGGCCGACAATTGATTCTCGATATGTATTCGGCGGAAATTGTGCGCGCCGCACAAGACGAATCCCTTCCAAAACCGGGTAACGAAGGTGTCAAAGTCTACCTCCCATTTAGCCAGAAACAGAAAATCAAGCGAGAGCGAGCGTTCCATATTCCAAAGCCGTATTACCCTCATCGAATTTATCCCGCGTCTTTGGCCGAAGAGGCGCCTCGCTCAGTCATGATCTTCCGCCCCAGCATGTTAAGGGACCTTCAACTAGCGAAATGCCTGGAGGGCGCAAGCCTGGTAAGCTCAGTGTGGTCAGGCTACCTTGAACGCAACCAACATGAACTTGATGAAATGGCCGAATTGGGGATCACGAGAACACACATACACACATCCGGTCACGCGACGGCTGATGAATTGAAACGATTCGTTGACGCAGTCCCCGCAAAGCGAGTCATCCCAATTCACTTGGAAGATCGCGACGGATTCGCAGCGTTGTCAGATAGAGTGGAAATTAAGAACGATCACGAATGGTGGGAGGTATAGAATGAGCAAAAAGCAACTTGGAGCAGCGAAAATTGTCACAAATGCTGGAACAGTATGGTGTCACCTGTCTTCCAAAGACGACACCTTCAGGTTGAGGCGTTATTCCGAGGGAATAATTTTTGAAATCGATACGAACGACATCGAAATCCTAGATTTTATTGATCTAAAAAGCTGCAAAAAACTCGTTGAGGCCAAAAACTATTCGTATAAAAACATTGAATTATGGACCAAGATTATTCAAAAGTTGGAGACAGGGAAACGACCGCAAAAGAAACGACCAACTGAACCAAATGCTGCCAAGAGAATTGTTGTACCAATCTCCGAATTGCGTCAATTCTACTCTACGCTAAAACTATTTGACACGGCAACTCAATCGAACTTGGCGTTGAACTTCTCACAAAATCCTTTGTCATTAGAACGATTTTGGAAACACTCAAGAAAGACTTTTGAATCTTACAATAATCCGAATGGCTGGGCGCAGGGCAATCGCGGGGATCTTCCAAATGCTCCTGAAAAGCTGTGCAACGTAACATCAACGAACCAATTCACTTCGTTCATGAATAATTCAAATGGTTGTGGATTCAATTCAATTGGATATTCTTATGTCGAGCGCGAATTGAACCCATGGAGCACGCAACTCGGAGTGTTTTCGAACAACCTTCCGGCATCTAAAAGCTGACTGGGTGGAATGGATCTTTTGCTTAAGTCTGACAGCACTGACTCACCGGTTGTTTGAGAAGTAAAAGTGGGCAATGACAAAAATGCTCTATACGCGTTGATACAGGCAATGACGTACGCAGTTGAACTTTCAACAAAAAACCAACTGAAAAGACTTAAAGATAATGTGGCTCTGTTTGAAAACCTCAATTTAAAAAAAGCAACGGTTGAAATCGCAATTTTTTTGGTAAACCCTCAACGAGACAATACTCGCAATGATGTTGTCAAGCTAGTTGAACAACTCAACAAAAATCAAAAATGTGAAGGTCTATCAAGAATTAGCATCCATGAAAACAAGGAAGATAAATGGAGCAATCTTCTCGATAGTAAATCTTGATAGCTCAATGTGCCGCGAATGCCGAACCCACGTAAATCTGATCGCGATCGCCGTGTCCGACAAGCTGACCGGTTGGCTCGTTTGCTTTCCATATTGCACTTGATTCAGAGCCGAGGCCAATGGAATGCAAAAGCCATCGCTCAGGAACTCGGTGTCACAGAGCGCACGGTCTATCGAGACCTGCAAGCTTTGGAGTTTGCTGGTGTTCCTTACTACTTCGATGAGGACGCCCAAAGTTACAGAGTCCGATCCGACTATCGCTTCCCTGTACCCAACCTGACTGACGACGAAATCATCGGTCAGGCAGTGGCTACGGTAATTACAAAGTCTTCCGATTTGAATCTGGCAGGTTCCTCCAACCAGACAACGCAGAAGATTGCAGCGGCGTCTAAGGAAGAGGGCCAACAACTCTTTGCCGATGTGGAAAGCGTGGTATCCGTTTTGGGACTTCAGCTTGCCGATCACCGTGGAAAGGAACTCATCATTCGTGCAGTCCAGCATGCATTGCTACAGAAGAAGCAACTTCACGCGAGCTATTGCAGCCCCTATGACGCTGACGTATTCGAGTTCACTTTGCATCCCATTCGACTTTGCCTTATCAAAAACGCTTGGTATCTGATTGGCCAACCGTCGGATGAGGTTGAGCCTCGAACGTATCGGATTGCTCGATTTGAAACTGCCAAGGTTCTCGAGGCTCCTGCTTCGACCCCGCGTGATTTTGACATCAAGTCCTACTTTGGTAACGCGTGGTCAGTATTTCGCGGCGACAGGTGTTATCAAATCAGAATCCGTTTCCTGCCGGAAGCTGCGCGAGTCGTCACTGGAACCCATTGGCATCATACTCAACAGGTCCGCTGGACCGACGACGGTTGTGCTGAGCTTTCATTCAATGTCGATGGACTAGACGAAATCTCGAATTGGCTGCTTTCGTGGAGTGGACGATTTGAGGTCCTGGAGCCGGAAGATCTGCGGTCACTTGTT
Source organism: Pirellulaceae bacterium (assembly GCA_041399045.1). Taxonomy (GTDB): domain Bacteria; phylum Planctomycetota; class Planctomycetia; order Pirellulales; family Pirellulaceae; genus BJ22. The sequence continues at coordinate 11,788 of JAWKTO010000014.1, forward strand.
ACGCAAAGATTGCGGTCAGGTCTCGAACTCAACGCTCGCTCGGAAGAATCAGCGTAACGGCACAGATGACCTGGTTTTGGCACAACGATGATTTGCAAAACGGCGAAATGTTACCGTTCCTCTTTTTCCACCATTTCATTTAACCATTTTTCAACGGTCGAATAGTACTTCTCATTCAAGCGTTCTTGACTCCAGCCAAGGAATCGCTGACAAAATCCTAAACGAAGTGCAAGTAACTTCAATCTGATTTTAAAAACAAACTTTTCCAACGCCGTGCACTCCCGGAATTTATTTTGATAGGTTGGATTTGGAAGATTGAACCTAACGAGTAAAAGCACCTGACTCACAAATACGAATGCCGCAATTCAAAAGTTCCAAATCAACATCTAATTCAGCATTCGGCGACAACCATTCGGCTCGCATGAGGGCCAATTTCAAATCACGCGACAACTCGAAGAACATTATCGTTGACAAAGTGTTCGACAACGAATTGGACTCAAACTCGACCAAGATGATTTGCTCTTCGTTTTGCTGAGCCAGTACCATCAGATCAACCGCAGATGCCAGCTCCTGCGAATTCGCTTCGTCGTCTCCATCGAAACAAAAGGTTGATTGCGATTCCTCCCAGAAACAATCTTCACAAACTGCGAGTGCCGAATCGATCGACGCTGCATTTCGACCAACGACCAGCACCTTGGATGGAATCCCAAACAGCGGTGCTCGCCACCCAAAATCGAGGTATTCGCGCGCTGCCTTGTCGGCAGAAACCTCCAGTCCAACCTGAATCAATGTCAGAGTTGGCATCAAAGACGGCAATGATTCTGAACAGTTCATAATTTTTAATTGGCGTGAACTTTGCTTAATTGGTCTCAAACCACGACATCCAGATCTTCTCACAACCCACTGACAGCTGTGGGTCAGTCGGTTTGAGGAATGCTCAAAACGAAATTTTCACTGACCGGCACTTGCCTGCAAATGTTGTTTCTTTAAGTTTGCGGCAACCGTGCGTTTGACTAACTTCTGCCATTCTTCCCAAGGCTCGATCTGTTTGGTGAAAATCGAGTTTAATTTCTTCATCGTTCGAATCGAGAAAAAGCTCTCCTTCGAAACTCGGTCGTGTACCAAAACGTAAGCATGACCATCAGTGGATTCACCCAGAATAACTGCCGCCCGCTTCCCGCTGGCTTTCATTAACCAATTACCCTGTCGCTTTAGATCGAGTTGGTGTTCTCCATCATATTGAACCAGCTTGTTGTGCCGTCGTTTCACCAGGTTTTGCGTCATTGCCTTCGATTTTGGGCGAGCAATCGCGTTATTCCTCTCAGACAGCTTTCCAATGTTGAGATAAAAAACTTGATCCCCAACATCCAGTAGGTGGTAAACCCGATTTCGTTGCCCAACGCCGTGAAGCCCCTTCAACTGTCTTGCCGTCAAGGGCTTCATTTCTTCTTCAAACGCAAGGTGAAAACCATGTTTGATTCTTTGAATCCGAAGCAAATGAATCGATAGGCCAGCTTTGGAAAATCTTTTTGACAAAAATGATTGGGCCGCTCTGGTAGGAAAGTCAAAATCGGGTGCAGCAATCACAATTGTTCGCTCACTCGGAAGCACAGAATGCTTCTTTCCAATCTTTACAAGTTCAGGTCTTGCGTCGCCATTGACGTCACAAAATTCCTCCAACAGCATTTCGAAATCCATTTCTTCGAATTGCGACAAATAGTCAAGAATTTGACCAACTGCACGGATGTTTGCAGTTTCATTTTTCACCTCTACCAAGACCATTTGTGCTGATTTCTTGTCGAGAAACAACAAATCGACGTTGGCATGTAACGCTTTTTGCCGAGCCACGAATGCCAGCTTTTGACCTTTTGGCAATTCCGAGTGATTGATGAACCACTCCTCAAATCCGATTCTGTAAAGTTACTCATTCGGGCAGCTCCAATTTTCATTTAGTCGGTGCATTCTTTCAGTGGGCGGTGGTACTATGATGCTAATCCAACACACGATTGCTCGCCACAAATGATTGCAATTCAGTCGTACGATACTTCGCAGTGGAAACTATCTAAAACGAGGCATGACGACCAAACCGAAACAAAAGATGCGATCGCAATATGATACCGCGTGTGGAACAACGAACACCTTCAAAACCAATGGGACCGATCACAAGATTTCCGCTGAAGATATTTTAATTCTTACGATTCCAAGACAGGGAGAAGAATGGACGTAATGAGTGTTCGCGAATTAGCCGCAATTAATCAACGACAATGTTTCCAATCGCCTCATCGGGCAATTGAAAATTCAAAGGGCAGCCTACCTTGGGAAAAAACGCTTCACTCGTTCGCTTTTTTCTTGGCAGGGGATATTCCATGACTTCGGGTACGCGATTCATGATGGCGGTAGAAGCGAACTGCAATACAACATCGGAGTCGACGATAATGGTGAGTTAAGATTTGGAGTCGCATTTTCGTTTGAAACCAGCAGGACAGTTCCAGATGTTTCAATTCTTGGAGCAAAAGCACGCCGGTTAAATCTATTTGTCGGCGAATACCCCGACTTTTTCGATGGGTTAGACATTTGGGCTTGGGCGAACGACGAGAAAGTCGTGCTTTCAAAAAACTAATCCCATAAGTGATTGGCTGGTTGACGCCAACGCATTTGCTTTTTTCGGCAAAACTGAGAAATTCTCTGACGTCGAATTAGATGACATTCTCGATTTGTTTGACTATCTGTACCCTCTCTATCTTTTTGTTGAACAAGGCAAGTCGCCAACAAACTCCGCAAGCTCAACCAGTCCAAGTTCAAATGGGACACGTCTACTTAGAAAGTCTGAGACACGCTTTAGGCCATCACAAAATGAAGTATTTGTCGATTTACGACATAACGTGATTCAAGGACATCTGGCAAAAAAACTAGTTGAAAAATACGGCGAAGAAAACGTGGTTGTAGAAGCCGATGCAGGCTTTGGAAAGCGAATCGATATTGCAGTTAAGCGAAGCAATGGACTCGACTTCTACGAAATCAAAACGTGCAGTTCAGCAAAACAGTGCATCCGCGAGGGAATTGGCCAACTTTTGGAATACTCTTACTGGCCGGGATCGCAAAAAGCCGACCGATTGATTATCGTCGGCGAAGGGAAACTTGATCAGGCTGCCAAACAATTCATTGAGATGCTTCAAAGCCAATTCAACATTCCTATTGAGTATTTGAAATTTTCGAACTCACTCAGGATCAATTAGCCCCACGTTTGCAAAATCGCGGTACTTTACGTAACTGGCCTCAAACCACGACTTCCAGATCTTCTCACATCCCACTGACAGCTGTGGGTCAGTGGCTCCAATTCAATATTCAGAAAAATAAATATTTGCTCTAACTCTATTGCTGACATGAATTTGCGAGTCTCTCGATAGTTTGGCGTAAGTCCGCCAGGTTAGCCCGAAGCGATTTCCTGCAACATGTGCGTTAATTCAAATTGCTTCCTAAACAAACCTAAGGGATCTCTATGAGTGAACAGACACAGTACAGGTTACTGTCAATTCGTCCTTACCCGATTCCAAGGAAGCAAAGCCCAGGCCTGCCTCCTCCGATCAAAGTAACGCGTCGGCGCTGACGTTGCAATGATCAACGAGGGATTCGAAAACCTCGGCGGCCTACTTTCAATTGGCCGTGCCAACAACACCGTGACCTTGCCGAATGGAGAGGTTTGGAATTACGGAGGGCTTTGCCGACAAGTTTCGAGGTGGTCGCATGGCGAGGTCATGATTTGGAAAGAGTCGGATGTGCCGACGAGCTACTGCGTCAATAGCTCGCCTTGGCTTGAAGAGTTGAAACAACGCTCGTTGTCACTTGTGAAGTTTCCTTGGAGTTTGCTGAACACTGATTTACGATTCGTTCAAGTGTATCGTCGGCGACGATCTCGACATAGAAAATATCGAATATTGGGAACCGCTTTCTGGCCGAGCAATCGAATCGAAATCTACGTTGACCTTTGGGACAGCCCCAACAGGTTGCGTGCAAACCATCGGGCATGAACTCGGCCATATTTTTGATCATGTGTTTCTGAATGACGACGATCGCCGGCGATGGAAGTCGCTGAGAGGGTTTTCACAGGACTTCCTATGGGCCGGATGCCCTGAACACCCTGACTGGAAAGTTCCAAGCGGTGACTTTGCGGAGTGTTTCTCATACGTAAACGTAAAACACGCATCAGCCAGAACAACAAAGGAAATTTGCTCTGCATCAACTGAGACAATCCAAGAACTATGCAACCAGTTCGTTGGTGATCGGAACAATTAGCGTCGCGTCCACGTCTTTTCGATTTTTTGATCGTTCGTACACGGGCCTAATAAACCCTGCATGACGTTGAGGCAATTTTTATCAAGGTAGTATAGAATTTGTATTTGGAGAAGCCAAAGCCAACCTGCGTCTACATTTACCCGTCATAAGGTTCGAGCCGGTCGTTAGCATCTTGGATGTCAAATTTGATGTCCATGTAGCTGAATTCGCAGTCGCAATTGCAGCACTTCAAAAGGGTCCCAGCCCACATTTCGTCGAGCAAATTGAGTGTTGTCATAAACGTTATACTCCTCGTAGGTTAACGTCCATTTTAATCAGATTTGAAAATAGAATAATCGTTACAGACCAACCAGAAAAACACCCCACTTTTGAGGGGTTATTTAGCCTAGCTAGCAGGGTAAAATTCTGTAACAAATTTGGGGTCATTTTTGTTACAAAATCGTGACAAATTCGGGGTCATTTTTGGCACAAAAACTACCCCGATTTGGCGGTAAAACAGCCTCGCGTGGCATGTCAAGTTGTAACGATTAGTAAACTTTTAGGGGCTCCTGGTACGCCTAAAGTTTTCAAACACGTGTTTAAGCACCCTCGCGTCGAGATTCTGCTAGCAGAAAAAGATTCCTGGTACTCCTAAAGTTCGTGAATGAATTCCCATAATTCCTGGTACTCCTAAAGTTTAGGCGTATCTACGCTAAGAGCGTGAGCCCTCTGTGGGCGGCGGCTCCGCTTAGGCGTCGCTGCGGTGCCGCCCCCAGAGGGCTTCCAGAAAAATCAAAAAAAGATCACAGGCTCGGAGGCCCGAGACCCGGGTGAACCAGCCCTTTTTCGATCCCGCCGGACCAGTTCCGAATGTAACGATTTTGCTGCCTGTTTTATGGGCTGATTTTGAGTCAGATGTCAAAAATGCAGCACGACTCAAATCAAAACATCAATTTCTAGGGGTCTGGCTTGACGCGTGACGCGGGATTTTTGATTTCCAGTGTCACCACAGGGGATGGTCCGAGATCGTGCGTTAAAACGCAAATTTCGAGCTCGAACCAGCTGGCGACGAGAGGTCTCCAAAAAGGCTATTCATAATCGTAATTATCGTTAGATTCGGACCCCGGTGAATCGGGCTCTGAATCGTCGGATTCGGGACTCGTGGTTAAGCGTGTTTGCTGCACGCACAACTCCGCCAGGTCGCGACCCAGTGCAGCCCTCGCGGTTTGGATGCTTTGACGTGAAAACCTGAGTTCGGCGATCGTTTCGTCTCTAGCAGCTACCTCGTTGGCTGACGTTGCCAAGTCCCTTTGGCGTTGGTTGTGTATTAGTTGGCTGGTTATCTCAACTAACTGTTCTTGTAGTTCGGCCATCCTCGCTCTAGCGGCTGCAATCCGATCTTGCAGACTCATAGGCGTGGGCGGAGTTGAAGCTTCTTGCTCGCCTTGCGGCTGTATCCAGCCTTGCGAGTCTGCCCGCTAATTGCCTGTGCTCCTCGTGCAATTGATTTCTGATCCGCTGTAACTCACGGATCTGCTGGCCTTGCTCACGTGCACGCTGACGATCAGACTGGCGTTGGCGAGCCACTTGTAGCGACGTTATCTCTTGGTAGTTGACTTCGAGCTGCTCACGTATTTGATCCATGCGGTGACTTAACTCTGCCTGCGTATCTGATACCTCGGTGGTCGGTGTAGGGTCGGTAGCTTCCTGCTGCTGGTTGGAATCGGCTTGTGCACGGTGGAGTCGGGTTAATTCCTGCTCTGCGATTATTACATTAGCCTACCAGTTCCCGCCGTTCCATATCCAACTGCGCTATCCCATCTCGACGAATCACGTTTTGTCAGATCTCCACGGCAACAACTACCCCAACAGCTAAATCTCCCTCCGAAATGCGGCATATAAAGTGAGGGCGGATTTTACCCATGCCAAATTTCAACGAAGTTCCCATGAGTCTCTCAACATGAGTTGAGGACACATATTCGATCCAGTGCACCAAGCACCCAACACAGGAAGAAAGATTGATGTCACACATCGTTACTATCCAAACACAAATTCGTGATCCGATTGCGATCCGTTTTGCCTGCAATCGACTGAGCCTACCCGAACCCAATCACCGCGAAGTTAAACTGTTCTCTACATCAGCAATTGGCTGGGCCGTTGAGCTACCTCAATGGCGATACCCGGTGGTTTGCGATACTGCAAACGCCGTCGTCTCGTTCGACAATTACGGCGGGCGATGGGGCGAGCCAAAACACCTTGATCGTTTTCTGCAGGCCTATGCGGTTGAGAAGGCTACGCTGGAAGCACGCAAGCAAGGGCATTCGGTATCCGAGCAAACACTCGACGATGGTTCGATCAAACTTTCCATCGTTACGGGAGGTGCTGCATGAGCTATCTGGAAAGCACCAACAGAACTATCGAAGTTACCGTGTCACCGAACGGCGAAACCAAGGTCGAAACGAACGGATTCACCGGTTCCGATTGCAAGGACGCGAGTCGGTTTATCGAGTCGGCCCTCGGTCAGATGACCGACGAAACTCTAAAGCCCGAGTTCCACTCGCACTCATGCGAGCCCCAATCCTTGGACAACTGTTCGTAGCGGAAAATAGAAACCGCTTCTCTCTAAATTCATCAAATCCCTCAACCCTTCTTTCGAGACAAACCATGAATATGCAACAAAAACTCCGGGAGTACGTGCGCGCGTGCTTTACTGGAATCTGGATTCAAAGCCATGAACACAACGATGCACTGATGGAAATCGCACGACTGTGCAATGAAGAATCCTGGCAACTAGCCACCTGGAACATTGGTTCAGGTCTCCAAGTTTCAGGAGCGACATTGGATACAATTGGCGGTGACCCATTGTCGGCAGTGCGGACCGCAAGCTCATTATCCATTGAAGACGGTACCGTTGTTCTGGTCCTTGAGAACTTTCACCGTTTCCTGAATTCAACGGAAGTCGTTCAAGCAGTTGCACGACAAATCATTCTCGGCAAGCAGAATCGAACGATTCTCGTTGTGTTGGCTCCTGTATTGCAACTGCCCATCGAACTCCAAAAACAATTTGTTGTGATTGAGCACGAACTTCCCGATCGAAATCAACTCGCTGAAATTGCAGTTGGAATTGCAACCGAAGAACTTGAACGCCCGTCCGGCACACAGTTTGATCAGCTGATGGATGCCGCTTCCGGTCTCACGCGAATGGAGGCTGAGAACGCATTTAGCCTGTCACTTGTTCGGCATGGTGAACTGCAACCCGATGCGGTCTGGGAACTGAAGACCCAGGCACTCAATAAGTCGGGATCGTTGACGCTCTATCGCGGAACCGATTCGTTCGAATCTATAGGTGGGCTTTCATCGCTCAAAGCTTTTTGCAAACGTGTGTTATTGAATACAAGCCGCGATAATTCACGGAATCGACCGAGAGGCGTCCTGCTGTTGTCGCCGCCGGGATGCGGCAAGTCCCAATTTTGCAAAGCCTTGGGCAGCGAAGTAGGCAGGCCTGTTTTGATACTTGACGTTGGAAGTCTGATGGGATCATTGGTGGGCCAGTCGGAGGAGCGAACTCGCGAGGCACTCAGGACCATCGATGCAATGGCACCTTGTGTGTTGATGATTGATGAGGTCGAAAAGGCCTTCTCGGGTGTCAACGGCAGTGGCGATTCGGGAGTATCGACACGAATGTTCGGAACGTTTTTGAGTTGGCTAAACGATCACGAATCTGATGTGTTCGTAGTTTGCACAGCAAATGACGTTTCACGCTTGCCGCCAGAGTTTGGTCGCAGCGAGCGGTTCGATGGCATCTTCTTTCTCGATCTACCCGAGCGAGATGAAAAGGAAGCGATCTGGAACATCTACCTTGAGCAGTTTGATATCGATCGTTCGCAGCGACGTCCCGATGATGCGAATTGGACGGGTGCCGAAATCAAAGCCTGTTGTCGACTATCGTCTTTACTCGATCTGCCTCTTGTTCAAGCGGCTCAAAACGTAGTTCCAATCGCAACAACCGCGGCCGAATCCGTCGAACGACTACGAAACTGGGCCGACGGCAGGTGTCTGTCCGCAAACCAACCAGGGGTCTTTCGAAAACAGCATACGCAACCGACACGTCGGCGTGTGTCGAATGCCCCATCGAAAAACTAATTAATGCAGGTCCTCACAACTAGTCCTGAATTGAAAAGCTATCCGTTAAAATAAAGGAGCATCCTATGACTGTAACTCTCGAACCGGAGACGCGGTTCGACAATCACACTCGACAAGCGGCAACCGAACGCTTACGTCACTCGTTTGCTGCCTGCCGTGTGAAATTCAAATGGTTTGGCACTTCGAAGTCGCTGAATGCCGAACAAAAAAGTCAAGCGGCGGAATCGTTCGGAGCCGAAGGGGATTCAATTCGTGCGGGTAAAAAATTGCTCGATACGAAACACGAAGCTTTCAAATCCTCACCGCACTCAAAACTCAGATCACGAATTTCTGGAAAGACAACAGTCTGCCCTATCCCGAATCTGGTATTCGCTTGATCAAACAGAATCGCATCGCCGAATTCAACGACAAACTGTCCGAGTTGCGAAGCGAACTGATTGATGCTGTTCGAAATCTAGACGACCATTACAGTGAACTTCGATCACTTGCTCAGGTAAGATTGGGTTCCTTGTTCAGCCACGACGATTACCCGGCCTCACTGATCGATGAGTTCAACCTGGAGTGGGACTTCCCAACTGTTGAACCGCCAGAATACTTGAGTCGGCTCAATCCGGAGCTATACGAACAGGAATGTCAACGCGTACAGAATCGCTTCAATGAAGCAGTTCAAATGGCGGAACAAGCGTTCCTGGACGAACTGGTCAAACTCGTTGACCACCTTTCCGAACGTTTGAGCGGCGACGCGGACGGCAAGCCCAAAGTTTTCCGCGACTCAGCACTATCTAATTTCACCGAGTTCTTTGAACGATTCCAATCGCTCAACATTCGATCTAATGATCAACTTGACGAATTGGTTACCAGAGCCCAAGGTATTATTCGTGGCGTCGAGCCGCAACAACTTCGAAACAACGACACGCTTCGTCAACAAGTCACCTCTCAACTAGCTTCTGTCCAATCCTCGCTGGACGGACTTCTTGTCGACCGACCTCGGCGCAACATTCAGCGCCGCCCGCGATAACCCGCGGATTCGATGGACATCATCGTCCAACCTTCTGGCAGCATTCGCTGTATCTACGGCGAAGCAATACTGTTGTCGAATCTCGGTCAGGTTGCGATTTCGCGAGGATCTTTTGTCGAACCTGACACCAATGGTCACTGGACCGTCAATCTATCACCGGTGAACGGCCCCGAACTGGGCCCCTTTTCAACTCGATCAGAAGCCTTGAGGGCTGAAGTCGATTGGCTCAACGAAAACTGGCTAGTACCACTTACGCCTGATTCGCTGGCCTAACCATCAATAAGTCATCGCCTTGCGGAACAGCAGGGCGGTTGTGTTTTTCCCAAAGACATGACCGCCCTACATGGGGCGGCTCTGTCGTTACCCCAATGCAAGGAATTGATTCGATGACTCAACAAGAACTTGACCGACAGCTCGCTCGCCACACGGGTGAAGACATACGGGAGATTCGACGACGCGGGTTCAGCCTGATTGATCCGTTTGACTCGGACTTCGATCCCCAACCCGACTACCCACCGCAAGTGATTGACTGGGACGAAGTCGATCGTTGGCGACGAATGTAGTTTCGTTTTTTCTTGGGCCATCGAACTATTCAATTGCTCGATGGCTCTTTTCCTTTTTTGCTCACTTCCACTGGAGAACTTAATGAAGATTCTGTACATCAACAACGACGGTGCTGGCTTCGCGGACTACATCGAAGTCGATGCAGCTATGACCGTCAGCCAATTCTTTCAATCCCGCAACAAGGGGAATCCTGCCGACTTCTTGATTCGAGTCAATCGGCAACCGGTCGCCTCGGACTATGTTCTCAAAGATGGGGACCGCGTTTCAATCACTCCCACCAAGATCGAGGGTGCGAACACATTCTTCGTTCAAACGGAGGGACAAAATCATGCCGATCTCTCGATCACAACTACGTGAACTTTCACGACTCGCTCGATCCATTGCCGCAAGGTTCGATGAAACAAAGCTCGCCGCGGTCTCCGAGCCTAACGCCTCCAGCCAGGCGGTTGCCCAGGTGGCACGATGGCGACGATTACTTCAAATCTGTATTGAATACGGGTGGAAGAAAGCGGAAGTTAAGGCGAGAGCGATGTTGAGCGCCAAGATCCAAGAACTGATCAAGGCCCAAACATACGAACTCGATGCAATGAACCAATTGCCGCGCGTAGTCATTGACGAAGCCCAAGTACTGCGCGACCTGATTGTTCTCAATGACGAGTTTGAATCGTTACGAGTTTGCAAATGCTTAAACTTCGTTTCCGTTACAACGCTTCCGATTGAACTTGAAACGACCTACCTAGGTCCCTTTGAAATACGACTGGACTTAAAAACGCTCTGTCGCTCGACGCGGGCGGAATATCGCGTTATCGCCGTCGATCCTCAACCAGCTCGCTCGAATTCCGGGGTGACCCACCCTCATGTTCAAGACGAAATGCTCTGTGAAGGCGATGCTCGCATGGCTATTAACTTGGCACTCCGTCAGGGCCGACTGCTGGACTTCTTCCAACTCGTTCTCGGAGTCCTTCAAACCTACAACGAGGGAAGTCCCTACATCGCACTTGACGACTGGAACAATGTCAGATGCTCTGACTGCGCTGACTCGTTCGACCCGGATGACGGCGCCACTTGTGAGCGGTGCAATGAATCATCCTGCGACCATTGCTACAGAACATGCGAGAGATGTGACAGCGTCAATTGTCATTCCTGTTCCCGTCAATGCGACGAGTGCTCGGACAATGCTTGCGAATCGTGTCTGCAGTCCTGCTCCGTTTGCAGTTCGAATGTTTGTGATTCTTGTTTTCAAAATGAAAGGTGTACTACCTGTGATCAAAAGTTCCAAGACGCGGAAACCGAGGAATCGGAATCCGACGCTGCGGTTCAGTCCGTTTGCCTGGGCGAAGCTGTTGTTTCTTCGTGACGCGGGGCCAACCGAAGTCGGAGGATTTGGAATCTGCCCAAATGACCATTTGCTTATCGAAGACTTTCGACTCGTGCGACAACAGTGCACCTATATTCACGTTGCCTTCGATGATGCTTCCGTTGCCGATCATTTTGACGAGCAGATTGATGCGGGTCTTCGCCCGGAACAATTCGCCAGGATCTGGATTCATACCCACCCCGGCGACAGTGCCACTCCAAGCATGACGGATGAAGAAACGTTTGAACGAGTTTTCGGTAACGCCGACTGGTCCTTGATGTTTATTCTGGCTCGTCGTGGTGAAACTTACGCGAGACTGCGAATGGGCAGTTCACCAAAACTTAACGTCAATTTGAACATCGAAATCGACTATTCGCGACCTTTCGCTGGAACAGACGAAACGCAATGGCTCGCAGAGTACGGAGAGAGCGTCTCCGAAACAGAACTGTTTCGCAATTCTCGATCAAAATCCAATTTCAATCACAAAAAGGAACCCATTGAACATGAATTCGACTACAACTGGCCCACCGAAAGATCGTTTTGAGCGACAGCGGGGTCTACTGGATACAACTTTGTTACAAACGCAAAAGGTAACAATCATCGGCGTCGGAGCCATCGGTCGCCAAGTTGCAATTCAACTCGCGTCCCTCGGCGTCGGACACATTCAGTTGGTCGACTTCGACATGGTCGAAAATCACAACGTGACGTCGCAGGGATATCTTCGCGACGACATCGGAATCGTAAAAGTCATTTCAACTGCTGAAGCCATTCGCCGAATCGATCCGTCAATCACTGTGGAGGCCATCAACGACAGGTTTCGGCCAACACTCCCGATTCTCGAAACGGTCTTCTGTTGTGTCGATTCGATCTCGGCAAGATCCGTGATATGGAAGTCCGCGTGTTCGGAAGTCAAGTTCTGGACCGATGGTCGAATGCTAGGAGAGGTGATCCGTGTACTCGCGGCGAGTGACGAGAATTCAAAACGATACTATCCGACTTCGCTATTCGAACAGCAAGAAGCCCAGGTCGGCAGTTGCACTTCCCGATCAACCATCTATGCTGCCTCGATCGCAGCGGGATTGATGGTCCACCAATTCACGCGCCAACTTCGTGGCCTTCCCATAGACCAAGACCTTCAGTTGAACCTTTTCAGTAGCGAACTCAGTGTCCAATCGTCGAATGCGGACGCTTTCACGGTTTGATCACTGCTTTTGACTCTTCAATCCAAGTTTCGAGTTTTTCACTAACGAAAGGAACGTGATTTGTCCCGAGTATTGAGTTACTACCTACTATTCAGTTTGGTGACGGTGATCATCATGGCCATTGCGACTCGCAGCATTTTCGTTTTGCTGATCTTCCCATTGGCTGCAGGGCTGACGTGGATGTTCTACCGCGCGCTCAAACGCCGTGGCTACTAACTGATAGTCAACTCCTGATGATGCGCACCAATACAACTCACCAAGTCCAAAAATGACTCGCCCCTCGGGTTCGCCCGAGGGGCTTTTGCCTTTCTCTTATCTATCGCTTACGTCTCTTCTCCAAATCGCAAACAAAACAAAATCGGCAAATCCGTCAAACAACTCAAACTTAATGATCTCAGCTGGAAATTCAGCAGACGAACTAATCACTACGGAAAGTCAAAAGACAGCGCACTCACTTGTGAATAGCAACTCGGGTGGAATTGAACTGTGATCCTGATTTTCGTCCAATTGCTACTGTTAATTTGCATGGAGGGATCCAGCGATTGGTCTGGAAACGAAAGAAAATGCAAGGTAATAGCAGGCAAATGATGGGAATATTCTTCATTGCTTGCTAATACAAAGGTGAGTTTCAATACTGCGTTAAAAATATGAATTGCTCGGCAACGCGCTCCCAAATCGATTAGAATCTGGAAGATGCGGCTTCATTGAAGCGTAAGCTCTCATAGCTGTGTCGATTTCTGTCACGGATTTGACATATTCAACCGTTATCGGGGGAAATAGAAACTACTACCGAGAGAAATGAAGTGACGAGAAAACACAAAGTTTGGGGATAGCATGCCCTCGCGAAAATGACTTTCTGGAACATCAAAGGGCTCTAAAATGGTTCCAGGCGATCTTTCCAGTCCACTCTCGACTTAATGTAATCTGCAGATTTAATAATGATACACGCGCATAACGATTCATTCTTGACTTTGGACAAGCGACTCCAATTGGTTGGATGCCATGAGCTTGCTTGGTCTGAGCTCAACGCGAGCGAGTGGACCTGGAAAACGCCACTAAGCAGCGATTTTTCACGTCGACAAGGCCTGCTTGAAATTGATATCTTGGTTGGGCTGGCACTTGGTCTAGCGCTCGACGAACTGCTTACGATCTACCGAGTCCAGTTTCCTGTGATGCGAATGTATGAACTGGCCGACGAGTACGATGCGCGTGGCCGAGGCTGCCGAAACACGACTCGCAAGGATCAGGCCGGCACCGAGTTCCGAACCGCCCGAGCATGGGCCGCATCGCATTTCCCCGAAGCCTACAAGACTCGCCCTGCATCCGATGCCCTTAGCTCCGATTGGCCCTTTGCCAGCGAGACCTCCATCCCGCGCGACAAAGCCCAGCGAATCCCCGACATCCCCGAGTTTGACACGATCCATAGCTATGTGGATGCACGCAGCAAATACGGCGAACAGCTCGCCACACTCGAACCCGAGGAGCCCAATACCGACAGGCCACCTTCCCCCGACTTCACGCCTCATCGCATTCGACAGCTTGAGTCCGTCTATGGCCCCGGCCGAGTCCCTTTGATGCTCGACGTCAGTTGGGAAATCGACGACGGACTCCAAAACGTTACCAAAACATTCTATTCCCCCTTCACCAAAGTCGACCGCAAAGAAGACTACCGCCGCGCCTGGGACGAGTTCGAAAGGCGTTACCCGAGCGAAGTTGCTAGTGACCGGTTGCCTTCTTCCAGTGAGAAGGAGAGCAGCTGATGGCAAGAAGGAAGAAACCAAGTTTCGAAGATTCTTCTCGCGAATGCCAAGAGAACTTGATCGTTCGAATCTTTGAGGTAATCGATCAAGGGCCGTGCGGCGCTGCAGCAATTGGCCTTGATATGGCGGCGCAGGAAGACAATTGGGGGTTGTGCCTGCTGACACTTGATGCCGACTATAGGCAAGGCGTACTGCAGTTACTTTTGCCTCACCGAGCAAAGCTGGAAGGCTTCAGCCGGCATTGCCCGATCAAGCCATCGCTGACAAACCTTCAAGATCTGCTCGCCGGCCTACGCGAACGCAAGATCACAACTGCTTTTGCCGTCGACGTGCCTCTTGGATGGCCAGAGTTGCATGGTGATTTTACCAACGACTGGTCCGCAATGACCGGAGCAAAGACTGAGCTTCCATCGCGAGATGACTTCGAATACCGAATGACCGACTTGCTAATGAAGGAAAGACTCGGCGCAAACCTATTCGCCGTCGGTGCGGATAAGATCGCCAGTGCCGCGTTTCAGTGGGCGAAGGCTAGGACGGAATTAGGAAGTCTGATTGATACATGCGATGTCGGCTTCGGAGTGAGCGGAGATCCGCTCGTGACGCTATTCGAGACTTATCCCGCCGCCTTTGTCCGGCTTAACTACGGAGAATGGATCAAATACAAAACCGCAGATAACACCAACGAGACAGACGAGTCACAAACCGCAACGGAGCTCCTTCGAAAGCCTCTCCTCGATCGCTTGTTGCAAGACTACGCGATTGATACTTCCCGATGTGAAGCCCATGTCCAACTGTCATGCACTTCACCCCGTTCCGACGCCTTCGATGGCCTGCTATCGGCACTCACCGCATGGGACTATCTTCAATGGCGGAGACATGCCGACAAGTCCTGTACAACAACCACGCCCGAAGCGATACTTGGTCGTAAACCGAACGTCCAAGAGATCAAGCAAATCGAAACAGAGGGCTGGATACTGACACGGACGACACCGTTACCAATCCGCCGTGCCACGCAGGACATATTGCCAGACAATCACGTAACGCGTGAGAGGGCGATCTGACATCCAATCATCCAGCATACCCACTTCAAAAACTGTATTGAGAAATTAACCATGTCAATAAATCAAGAAATAGGACCGGTCGAAGACGTTCTATTAAGGCGGCAGGAGTTGCGAGATTCGCTGGTGAAGCTGTGCAAGCACCTGTTGGAGCGACTTCGGGACATAGACAAGGTGCTCGAACATTCTGCCAAGCAGGATTCGAGACGTGGTAAACACTATGAAACACTATGGAAAGTCAGGATTCGCTCGTGCGAAGATCGAATTGTCCAGTTTATGCGACGAGTCGAAGTTAGACCTAGTATCTGCACGATGGGTAAGCGTGGGCAGGGCAAAACAACTTTGCTTCATAGTTGGTTGGGAAAATCGAAGTCAAGAGGAGGACTTGAGGAAATTCTTAAGTTGCCCACAGGCGACTACGACACGACGGCTGCACTGATTCGGTTGACTGAAGCCAAGAAGCATGAGCCCAAACTGGATCCTCGCTTTCTCTTCGTGGACCTGATCAGCAAGCAGGAATTGTCAGATGTTACCGAAAGACCAGGCCATCTCGCTGAGTCCTTTATCAAGCTTCAAAAGCAGGTAAACGATGAGCAAGTTGAGCAGAATGCAGCGTATCGCATCTGTCGATTTCCAGTTGAAAGATACGAGGATCACAAGCTTTGGCTCGATTCGAATGGCAGTGATGGCTATCACGTCTCACGTGATGGCAGTGAGCAGTTTTCTATCGCCCAATGGACAGCAAAGCAGGTATCAATCCCTGTCGAACTGGCTTCTGAAAAGCAACATGGCTACGCAGCAAAACTACTTAGAGCGGTCGATGTGATCGATGCCCCAGGAGCCGACTCCCATCAGGCTGGCGAACTGCCGATGTGGAAAGCGAGAAAAACTCTTATGTGTTCCAGGCAGCGATTCGAGAAATTGATGTGATGCTGCTTACATGCTCTTCGGATGTAAGCGCAATTCAGCTCGGAAAGCAGTTTCAGGATGACATCTGGTTTCCCTGGCTCAATCGTTGCGAAGGGCAAGGTGACGGACGTCTAATTATCGCGTTCACGAAAGCATCTGTTTTATTAGATGAAGCTCAAAAGGAAGTTGCTGCTGCCGAGGAGATGGGCGAGGACGAGTATACAAAGTATAACGTTGGTGGTGGTTTTGCGGACAAAATCTGGGCGAACGCTATCGCACCTCTTACCGTACACACCGGCGCGACGGCATCAATGATTACGCCAACTGATCCGAGCACTTGGCCTCCAATGTTCTTCTTTGAATCGGATGATTCGAAACTAGATGTATTCAGAGACGACGAGTTCAGGGCAGGAAACTCGATTGCGATCGCCAATAAGCTATGTGATTTGTTGGGTAAACCTTCGCAAGAGCTCGAGGTGACATTGCCGCTTGGGCAAAAGTGCATACTTCGTATTGCTAGAGATTGGGATTCATTCTCGCGAGCACAAGCGAAGAAATTAAAACCGATTAAAGAATGGATTGTTCGAGCGTTCTGCAGTTTGCTCTGCCCAAATGATGCAGGCTTTCGCTCTCTCTCGGAATGCGTGTTTAACTACACAACGATCGGGCCGGTCGCACGAAATCACGCCAGCGAAAGGAAGCAGGATGCTGATCGATTGATACAAACGTTTAGTAGCCTGCTGTCGCAACTGAGTGAGCCGAGTGGTAAAGAGGATGCGGTGCGTGAGTTAATCAACGCAAACCATATGCTTCAGAGATTCTGGGCCAAGTTCCCTCGGGGCATTCACCTTCGAAAAGGCGAATGCTGCGCAAGGAGACTTGACGATGCCGATGCCAATGCCAGTCCACTACAGAGTGACTTTCGGCCCTTCAAAGTTGCGGATGTGTTTGCGGATATCGCGTGCGACACAATCGCCTGCCTCGCAAGTGCTCAAATGAATTATGAACGCAAGGAGTGCGAAGAACTTGAGCGTGCAATTGTCCATTGTCTTCAATCTGACATTGCTGTTAAACGAATCCTCCAACGACACGGTAATGCAATCACTTCACACAGAGAGCCCTTGCTGAGGCTTCAAGCGATCTGCCTGGAGCGAACGATCCGTATCCTGCACTATCTTGCTAATGCTAATGAAGAGGATTTGCGATCGGTTGCCATGCACTGCTATCACATCGACGTCGACGAAGCTGATCTCATTGGGACAGTGGTCGGCGAGGGCCTGAGCGACTTCTCTGAAACAGACAAAGAAGCGGTCCTTGCCGTGGATCAAGCATTTCAAACCCTGATACGGCTCATCGATGAACGTGGTTTCACACCAGTCTACTCAGTAAACAACAGTGAAACCCTAGACACCAATTAATCAGAGAGAATGTTAAAATGACCCTAACAATACCTGCCGTCAAGCTACGCTCAAGCATGCCGTGTCGTTTCTTTGTGCCTTTTGAGTGCATCAGAGGCAGACATGCTGCCAACATGCTAAAGCGAGTAAAGTCCAACAAGCAACAGCTTGTGCTTTACTGGATGGCGCATCTTTCGACGATGAGGGAAAGTTGGTTAGTGTCTGGAGTTCTGCGATTGTCGCCCAGAACGATCGAATTCCGCAGGCCCTCTGGCAATCCTCGGCAAGCTTTTACACATTTCCCGCCGTGAAGGGGAAAGACCCGATCAAGATCGACGAAGTGCCAATTGAAGCGATCGACGTCAACCTCGTTGTTGCAGGCGAAAAGGACGGTCAGGTTGGTCTTTCAATTACTTTGAATCCGAAGAGGAATAAGGAAATTGGATGCCTGCTTGTATCCAGCCAACTGCCGGAAGTCACGTCCGAGGGGCCTCTTCAAGGTCGCAACCTGTTATTTCTCCATGTGCCCAAAATCGCATTGCTAACCGTTGACCCCGGTGCGAAGCTTCCAGCAACGCCGCCAGATAGCTACGAGCCGCTTGTTGCTTTTTGGGAGAAGATCGGTTGGAAGGACACTCGTTGGCAGCTACGTCCACGGACAACCTTGTTTTACAATGAAAAATATTCTCAGTCCGATCAAAGCTCGTCTGTTCTCGCAGTTGACTTCGGGACATCCTGCAGCACGGCAGCCCTTTTGAATGTCCGCGATAGTACCGACTTAAGTAACAGCCCTGTTGGACTGGTGATGTCCCCAATTCCATGGACGCATGTAACACATTTTCCAGATCATTCGACGCGGTTGTCTCCAGGACACATCAACGCAACTCCGAACCGCTTCTCCGATCCCGAAGAACTTTGGGATAGTGTGGTCCCGGCCGCACCCGGTCATGTTTGCAGCAGCCGTGTTCCCTGGCGAGCATCCAACTCGGCGAAAGTGCGTAGTCTGATTTATGCATTGGGTTCCGAAGCCAATGAGCACGTAACCAGCGACGGCCCGAATGCAATTGGGAATGAGGCTGAGAATGCATTTGAAAATAATCTGCATTTGAAAGGAGTTAAATACTGGGATCAATTCTTGTTCGGTCCGAAGAAAAAGCTCGGCCAAGATGGCAGTTGCCTGAAAGACAGGTCTGCGCACCCAATTGAGATCTACCTTAGTGAGCTGTTTGACCAGATCATGCACACGAGATTGATCGAAAGTCCGCGGTCGTTGATTGCACCAATGAACCGCATTTGTTTCAGCTATCCGGTGACCTGGACCCGTGAGCAACGGACTCAGTATCAACGCCATCTCGAAAACGCTCTTAAAGCGAGTTTCATGAGCGAGCTATTGCCTCCTGATGGAACAGCTTCAGTTTTTAATGAGAACTACGCAGTAGACGAAGCCAGCGCCGCGTTCCTAGGTTTTTTGCTTGAGCGATTTGATGGCGTAAATGGGGATGAGCTAGTCGACATATTTCAGCCCTTCTCACCAGAAGGATCTAACTCAGACTCGCCAAGAAAGATCCACGTCCTGGTCTACGACTGTGGAGAGGGAACAACGGATATAGTACTGCTCGAAATAACAGATAGCGGAGACGAAGGTCAACCTGTTGATTCGCACGTGCTCAGACACTTTGCAATGGAGAAGGCGGGGCTAGAGGTAACACGCAGGATTGCTGAACGATTGAAAGAGCACTTGGCTCTGGCAAATCCTGGCCGCCGAGAAGATTTGCGAACCAATCTGGACAAGCAAGAAGGGCTTGATGATTACCATCAGGCAAATCTCAATGAAACAATGTCCAAGGAAGCCTACCGACGGTCACTTATCTATTTATTGCTGACGGAGGCAGAGCGACTGAAGATAAAATTGGCCAGGAAGGACACACAAATCAACTGGAGTGAGATATGCAGTTTCACCGGACTAGGCGAGCCCGACGCAAGGACGCTCACCACAAAAGAGTTGACCGGTATTGTCGAAGAGGTATTCGCGCCAGCGATTCAGCAGATTGCGAACTGGTTTCGCGAAGAACAGGAATTGGATGTAGATCTAAAACTTGATCAAAATCTTGGACTGGACGTGGTCCTCATGTCCGGCAGATCAAGCCAGCTCCCCGGTTTACAGCAATTCTTGTACTCCGCCTTGCCCTCTTCGGCATGTCCCTTTGAGATGGATTTTGTTCGGCCAGGCAACTTCAGGTTGGACAGTGTCTCGGAAGACTGTGATGAAGCCAGTAAAACCGCTGTGTGTGAAGGTTTGGCACTAAACTTCTGGAATCTTGCGAGTGGACCCATTTCACGTGCATTGAAGTCCCATCCCATTGATGAGCGCAGGCGTACTCGTGCAATTGGTGTCTTGGCGCTTTCCCCTAAAGCCTTGCGCGTTATGCCCGTTTTCGATGGGCGATTTCCACTACTTGTGAAAGCTGACAACAAGCTAATCGATCCTGAAGCTGTTCTCCCGGAAATCAGGAGCACCAACCCTCATTCCGCAGGATTTTACCTCGGCATGAATTTTGGCGGGCTCGCGTCTCCGGACTCGCAGTTGACCGTTGATGCTCCACAACCGTTCTGTCATGTGAGAATCGAAGGCGGAAACGAATCCACGCACAAGGAGCTGATCTTCAGATTTAGTCAGAAGTCAGCCACCGAAATTCGATTAAAGCAAGTTGAACTCATCGGAGTTGATGGAACGCCCCAGACAAAGGAGCTGCCGATTACAAGTAGTATCTCGACGAAGCTCGATTTTGGAAAGTTGAAGATTTCAATTGAACCTTTCCGTGTCGACGAGGATTTCCGTTCAACCGGACGAATCCACGTGGGGGCCACACCAATAGATCATGATAGGTAAGCACTATGAAGCTTAGTCCCGGACCTAGAAATTCAGCTTCTTCTACCAAAACGGTATCGTCATCTCCCTTCTGGACGACATTGTCAATTTGCGCATTGGCTACAGCCGTTGAGTCACTTGCATTTGCAGCAGCCTGGTATTCGGCAAATGCACTCTTGAAGTGGATAGTTCTAATTTTCGCTGTTCTGACGTTCGGTCCGCTTAACTTGCTACTTTTCAAAGTCTTCTCGAGAGTTTTGAGATTAAGAGGTCAATCTTCAAGCCTTGCAATCGTTTTCAGCGCAGTGCTAACTGTAATCGCTATCTCATTGCTAACAATAAGGACTATTGCCGCTGCCGGAATGCTGGCGGACGTGACTGGCTTCGCACTACTGCAACCCGTCATTGTGCTCATATTTGCTGCGCTATCATTAATTACGTGGAACTATTTTCGGAACATTGTGCGTTTTCTATAAGTTGAACGCTCGAGCCTTTTGTCTTCTATGGAACTCTACTAGTCAAATTTGCGATGCCTGCCATCACCAGCACGTTCCCCGCCGTGCCAACGCAGATCCAGCTTTGGATTCGCGAGCTTCGTTGGCTTTGTCGCACGGTTCACCAAACACCGATCTTCAATTGTATCGACGAGCCTTCGCACGGCATTCCAAGCCTGCCGACGTTTCATTGCGGCGAATGCGGTTGGGTTGGTCTTCGCGATCCCGAGAAAGATAATGAGATTGGCGCTGCGGGAGCGTCCGGCTTTCAACTGCTCGCCGAGTGGGAATGATCGCTTCGATTTTGGCGTCACTTTGTCGCTTATGAACTGCCAACTGATCGCAGGCTCCATCGCCTCGAAATGATTTCACTTGAGAAGGAACTTGATCCAGAAGCTCGCCAACCACCCGTGCCGTCATGAGTGCTGTTGTCAGTCATCGACTGTGCTTGAATTTCTTGTGTATTCGCGTCGACTGCCAAGTGAATTTTTCGCCACGTTCGTCGCCCTTCCGCACCATGCTGGCGGACTTTACACTGGCCTTCGCCATAGACTTTCGGCCCGGTACTGTCGACAACCAGATCGATGGGACTTTTGCTTCTACTCGCATCGATATTGATATTGAGTTTCGTAGCTCGTTTCGCGAGCGAGGTGTAATCAGGGAACTTCAGGTCGAGGCAGTCGACAAACTGTCGGAAATCGCATGTAAGGGAAAGTGTCAGCTGCCATGCTCAAAATTCCCACAGGAATTCTTCGAGCACTTTCGAATGGATATTGGCAATCGAAATTCCTGTCTACTACGAATTCCAGACAAAAAGAATTTCGCAGTTGTCAACATTTAAATTGGAACCACAAGCAATAATTCGCAACTTGTTATGTGTTTCTTAATGAACTTCTGAAGTTCTCCGAGCGGGCAAGCAAGTACGTGAAACTCAGTCAGAACCAAAACTATTGGGGCGCTTTGGGTTTTGAGCTCAATGATACGAATGATCTCTGACTCTGGGACGATGAATTCATTCACGGAAGAATTCAACACCTTCTGCATTTGCAAAATGGACGTTGCTATCTTACGTTCAATGCTTCGTTGCGTTGCTCGTACCTTTTTCTGAAAATTGCTACGGGCGGAATCAACCTGAAACGTTAGCCGTTTGTATCTCGAGGCAATTTCATCCCAATTTTGACCAAACAATTCTATGATCGACTTGATGTTCATTCCTCGATTCTTAAGCCGTTTAACCTCGAAGGCATGATCGAGGACCCAGTGGGGCCAGTATGCGATAGTCCCAATTCCATTTGGGTGCTTTTTTATTGTTGGGGGAGGTATCAGGCCCAATTGATGCCATCGAGTCAGAGTTTTAATATTCTTGATCTGTAAGTGCTCCATCAACTCAGTGGACGTTAATTCCATAATTTTCTCTTTTTGCTGTTGACCACACATAGAATAGACATACAATGTCCATTCAGATATTAACCGCGATGGGACTGATTGTCCACGATTGACTCAAAATTGTAGAGTTGCATCCTTTCGGATCGAGCGACTTTGCCGAAGGACTGGTATCAGATTAGTCAATTGCGCTACAGGGGAGCAAATGAAGGCTCGCCAAATTGAAACCTGGCGTTTGAAATCCAATTTGCTTTTTCTGAGGTCATAAACATGAGCGAAAAAAACAAGTCCAAACTACCTCCGTTAGCGGTTCGAGGCGATGAAGCTGCAAAGCTGCTTTCAGTTAGCAAGAAGACACTCCGGAAATGGGAGGACTCTTCTGAGAACCCACCTCCCTATATTAAAATTGGCAGTTGCAAAATGTATTCCGTAGCTGAGCTTCAAGCATGGCTATCCGATCAAGCTGGTAAGGTTCGATCAAAGCCAAATGTTCGTAAAGAATCGCCTGACAATGAAAATGGCTGATTCCCGTTAGACTTACTCGGTTATGAGACTCAAATCCTATTCGATAAAAACACCTCCAAAGAACATCCATCACCCAATTGAGTTGAAGATTTGGTTCTGATGTTGGTTTCTATTTACCGAAGCATAGTCGATTTCGAAGGGCGTTTTTTTGTCACTCGGGTGAATTCGTCTAACGCGACAATCTTGAACATGGTCAGTTCAACGAGAATCAATACGACCTAGATACGGTCAACCGATGCACGTCCTACTTGGCGTGCTTGGCAAGGTAGTTCACTACCTACGATTCCCACATCTAAAACAAGCCCACCGGCAACGGTGGGCTTCCCTTTGATCTCAACATTTTTCTGATGGCGCTTTCAACAAATCGCCAGTTCAAACAATCCAAAAACAACGCCCGCGATTTGAATTCGATCGAAAGCGGACTATTCGTTCATTCATTGACGCAAAACACATAAAAAGGCATTCCGAACGATGGCAACACTTATCAAACGAAACATCCGTTATTCCGTCCAATTCATCCATCCCATTTCAAGCCAACGGTGCACAATAGCTACGGGCACAACTGACCTTCAAATCGCAACCGCAATCAAGCAGCGAATCGAGACAGTCGTTGGAACGTTTCGTGCCGGATTACTCCCTGACCCTGCAACGATGGCATGGCTATCTGCCAAGGGGAACAAAAAGTTTCGCAAAGCTCTGATCAAATTCGAGGTTGTTTCTGGCGGTGAAAATGACTCGAAAGCCGCAAAAATTGACGCGTTTCTAAGAGAGTACGTTGACCGTCGATCCGATGCCAAAGACCTAACAAAGCGCAACTGGCAAAAGGCGATTCGCAATCTGACTACATTTTTTAAAGGCCGAACGCTTCAGAGTATCTCTGCTTCCGATGCCAGAGACTACCTTCGCTGGCTCAAGTCCAAAAAGACGGGAAAAGGAAAACCTCTTGCTCCTTCCACGATTGCAAAACAAGTATCCCATGCCAAACAGTTTTTCGCAGATGCCGTCGAAAGGGAACTAATTGAGACCAATCCAATGCAAAGACTCAAAGCATCACCGGGAAACAATCGAGCTCGCGACTTCTTTGTAGATCGAGAGTCCATAGGTCAGGTCCTACAGCATTGCCCCGATACTCAATGGAAAGCAGTTGTCGTGCTCTGCAGGTTCGGCGGACTTAGATGCCCCTCCGAGGTTTTGGCTCTCACATGGGGAGACATCTTTTTCGGTCGCGGTCGGTTTCAAGTTCACTCTGACAAGACAGAACATCACGATGGAGGAGTGCGAGTCGTACCGCTGTTCGAAGAGGTTCGGGCCGTTCTGTTGGAGCTTCGATCCGAATTGGGTGAAAGCGTTGAGCCTGAAACCAATGTGATCAGCCGCTACCAAGACGGACAAAACCTGAGAACACAGTTTTCAAGGATCATTTCACGAGCAGGGATAAAACCTTGGCCCAAGCTTTTTCAAAACCTACGAGCAAGTCGCGCAACGGAACTGGTCGAAGAGTTTCCGCAACACGTTGCAGCTGCTTGGTTGGGCCACTCAGTGAAGGTAGCGACAAAACACTACTGGCAGACAACTGAAAAGCATTTTGAAACTGCAGCGCGCTGCAAAAACGTTGTATGTCATGGGGTGGAAATGGGTATTCATGAGGTACCCGACGCAAAAAACCCCGCGATTATCGCGGGGTTTGATGAAGGGGATAGCCGAGACAGGAATCGAACCTGCACTCCCGAAGGAACTAGATCCTAAATCTAGCGCGTCTGCCAGTTCCGCCACTCGGCCTTTATGTTTTCAATTGTCATTAGTCCGACAACCACGGGAACGTGCACTTCGTATGCGGCAAACTGCAAACAAAGCCCAAATCCTTTGCTCCACTGTAGCTTCGTATTTTAGCGAAAGATCAGCTTTCTGGAAAGCGATTGGCGTTTCGCCTCGCACGCTTCGTTTCGCCCATTGTATTTCTTGCTTTTCTGCTGCCAAATGGCCAAAATCATAGACGCCATGAACATTGGCCAATTCATACGCCCGTCCGAGTACCTTGCGAAACCAACCCGGCAAGCCGATCGCAAGTGCCCCACGGCAACAACTGACACGAACTTTCTAAATTCGTCCTTCGTTTTTCAAGAGCACCCAACATGAACATCCGGAATTTAACTCCCTGGTCTTTTGCGTTTGCCATAGTTGCGATTTGTTTTTTCGGTGGGTGCAATGGCTCCAAGGAATTGACACCGAGCGAAACGGCAACGTCGGAGTCAACCGAGGAGGAAACCCCTTCTGCCGAGATGGCTAGTCAACCAGCGTTCAATGGCGTGTTCAGCCAGATCGCCCCCACTTTGTCCGCCCGCAAACCGTCGCAACCGCACGAAAACATCAAATACGTCGACCAAGCAACCAATAATCGCGAATTTGTTCAGGCCATCCGAAAGACTTTACAACGATGCGTGGACCACTTCGCAAAAATTCACGAAGGCGTTGAAGGTGTTGACGAAGGGAGCAAGTACATCAATGACTCGTTCGATGCGATTTACGAGTCGTTGCCACGAGAACGTAAAGCGTCCCTTTGGTCGAAAGGCAATGAATTGATGTCATCCGAGATGCTCAGCAATGATCCATTGTTTTTGACTTGTGTCGCGTTGATGGGAAATTTCTCCGGACATAAGATCGAAAGCGTCAACCTGGCACAGAAAGCGATCAGGAGGCATCAAGAACTGGACTACCCAACTCCCGCCGTTTTGCGGGCACACCAAACTTTGGTCGCCGCACGAGAAATTTTGCCGCAAAATGCTGGCAACTACTCATTTGGTAACTATGCAGACGCACTTTACTATTGGCTCACTGAGGATTTTTGCGAAGACGGCAATGAAGTGCGCGTCGCATGGAGTTTTGTAAAATCGATGCTCGATGATGTTCCAGACGGTCAAGGATTCGTAACCAGATCGTTTCTGGAACGCGCCTCCGCTGACAAAAGAATCCCTGACTGGATTCGCAGCATGCTGCTTGGCCACCATGAAAACAAAGTTGCCTGGGACCTTCGCGGTTCTGGTACGTCAGACACTGTTACTCGTGATGGATGGGAAAAATTTCGCTACCACCAGCAGATCGCGGCGACCCATTTCGAAGAGGCGTTGGAGATTTGCCCCTATTTCCCCGAACCTGCGTCCGAAATGATTGACATCGCCAGGGCAGGAAATATCGAGACGGATTACGAACATTGGTTTCGACGAGCTGTTGAGATTCAGTTCGACTATTACCCGGCCTATGAAAGCATGTTGTTTTCACTTTATCCTCGCTGGCACGGCAACGGAAAAATGATGTATGAATTCGCACAGGAGTGCTACGAAACCGGACGCTACGATACGTTTGTCCCTTATTTCTTTTTCCGCGGGATCAGCTCTCTTCATTCGTCTGGTGAAGCCATGAGCGATGAGAATTTCAGAACGTTGTTCATGGCTCCCGAGACTCGAGCAACCATGCTCGACATCATCGACCACCTGCTGGAAACCAAAGAACCCGTTTACATGGGAATCACTCGCCTAAGTGAAAACCGACTGAAGTCCATGAAGTTTATGCTGCTCTTCGACGACAAACGGTACGAAGAAGCGAGAGTTCTGCTCGACAACATGAACTATTCACTGAGCGAAGAAGCAGGTCAATCGCACGAAGGTCTTTTCAGGTCATTCTGAGTCAATTTATGCCGATTGGAGAAAAACTGACGCGGAAAAGTGCCCTCCAACTTTTCCTGATCGTAAAGCTTTAACGTCAAACTTGCTTCGTGCGATTGACCTGAGCGAAGAAAGCGCTGAGTTATTTTTTCGTTTTCCAACCCGATCGAATGATGCGTGCGATTTCCTATGCACTCTCGGGGGAGTTTCGCCCGGAGTACGAAAAGATTATGGAAACCATGAAGAGCGAGATGCCGCTAAGGCAAAAAATCGAAACGGTTTCGGAGATTGCGAAGCCTATTTCCGATGCGCTTGAAGGTACAACGCAACAAATCGCGTTCAAACGCTTTGTGGATTTGGGGGAGCACCGCAAACGCTATGAATTGGGCGAAACGGTCGATATGAAATTCAACCCGGATTTCATTGGATGGACCTGCGGCAACTTCACCGATTTGCGATACGTTTCCGACGATGAATTCATTTTTGACAATCTGGACTGTCAACGTGTTATCAGTCTCAAATCAGATGAAGATCTGCCGGGACCTAAAATCATTCGTTTCCACCTCGACCTGACTCGACCTGACGATGTATTTGTCGAAGACTATGCCAACATCACCTTGATCGCAGGCTTCCTAAAATATGAGAACTGGAATGATGAGGAAGTAAAAGTTCCTGTTCAAATCGGCACTTGTATCAATGGGCTTTTAATCTCTCGTTTGCCAAACGGATTCAAAGGCATGCTGGGAGGGTCTCGCTATCAATCGCAAGTTGATGTCGAGTTGCGAGTGACAGACAAATATCTGGAATGTTATCTGGACAGCGAACCCGTGTTGCGCCAATCCATGGAAAATTTCATTCCCATCAACACAATAATTTTTCAGGGCATGCCTTTTGAAGACAAGAGAATTCGAGCCACTATCTCAGATTTGACCATCAAGAAATGGAATGGAGAGCGTCCCCCCTACGAGAAGTCCCCGGAAGAACTAGTCAAACATTTCGAGCAGGCTCTTGAAGTTGACCCTGACGACATCCTTTCTCGACATGCGCTCGCACGTGCAAAAATTCTTGCAGGTGACCTTGATGGCGCTCGAAACGAATTTGAGACGTGCCTGGCATCTGGAATTTCCGAAGGAAACATCGCATTTTACATCGGCCACATTTGTGACATGCAAGGCAATCGCGATGAAGCCTCGAAATGGTACCAACGATGCATTGACGCGGAGACGGGCGGCAATCAAGCGTTACTGCGTATCCTAAATGAGAATGGGCGCGTGGTCAGTTCTGCAACATTGAAACAATCGGCAGCACTTCGAAAGAGTTGGCTTGACTACACAGATCCGGCTCACGAACTGACGGATGAAGATGCAGACGCCTTTTCTCGCCCGCTGGATCATTTTGGCGAACCGTGGGTAACTGAGGTAATCAAGGCGCATTTCCGCGCTGCGAGAAACGAATTCCCCTTGGCAGCAACCTACCTTAAAAAGGTATTGTCCCAGGCACCCAACGAAGTTAAACCAGACCTGGAAATGCAAATCAAAGCTTTTGAATCGAATCAACGTTACACCGAAACACAAGGCACCATTCCGTTCTATTTGCGATCAAGCATGTCGGGAGCATTGTTTGCTGATCTAATGGAAGCGACTCGGCAATCGGATAACAACTAAACCTGGGAGAAACTCGTCGCCAAAATCGTCATCCAAGCGACCTTGTTCTGCGGCTTCGTTAGTGATCATCGCTTTTGACCGAATTGGGGTCGTTGGGCAAAACCTCCTCATCGGGCTTTTGGTCTTCGGTTGCCAGTTGCTTCACGGCGTTCAATTTTTTCTCAGCCAACGCTAATTGGCGTTTCGCCAACTCAACCCATTGCTCGTCGTTGTGGACCTGATCGATCGTTGCATAGCCACGCTGTGCCAGTTGCCGGGAACGCGCCAACTGGTCTTCGGCCTGAAGCAACTGCGACTTCGCTTGCAGGCACTCGATTTGCATTACGTTGGAACGCTGCAAGCGAGCCGAATGAGCGATCTGCAATTCCTGCTTCAGAATTTCAACCCGCAATTGATCTTGCTGGTAGACGTACTCATCCAACATCCCTTTCAAAAACAACTCGCGGCGTTCCCGTAGCTGAAACTCAGCGTCCTTCAGTCGGCGCTCCGATTCATAAACGGTCAACTGGGATGTCGCAAAAACAATTTGTTCGAGGGACTCCAGTTTCTTCTCAAGTAGTTCAACGCGTTGCTTGAGATCGGTCGATTCCAGAGCCGTTGATTGGGCCGTTGAATCATCGCTCCCCGCCGGCAAAACTCCTTGAGTTGGCTGTTGAGCAACGTCCTGCGCCTGCAAGTGCACACTGCCGAAGAACACAACAAATATTGCCAGAACAAATCGCATCGAATTCACCACAGCTTAAACAACAACCCAGTCTCAATGCCGACGGTTGATTCTATTCACAAAACGTTTGCGAGGAAACAAAGGGCGTTGAACACTTGCGGCGCATAAAAACGCCCTCACGATGTTACGTTTCGGCAACACAGAGGGCAATTGAATTGGGCGTAATCGAATGGGTCGCTTGTTACCGTTTCAAAGCGTCGCGAATCTCACGCAGCAGAACAATGTCCTCGGCTGGTGGTGCAGGAGGCGCTTCTTCCTTGGCTTTCTCAAATCGGGCCTTGGCCGAATTCATGAGCTTGATGGCCATAAATATAGCAAACGCAATGATGATGAAATTGATGATTTCCGTAACAAACGAACCAACGCCCAGCATCACGGCGGGAGCTTTCTCGACCGTTTCAGTAACTCCGTCAGTAGTAACTTGCTCGGTGACCGCGGGTGAGATCTGAATATCGTATTTTGAAAAATCAACTCCGCCTGTGATCATACCGACAACAGGCATGATGATCTTTTCGACCATCGCAGCAATGATCTTTCCAAAAGCGGTACCAATTACCACACCGACAGCCATGTCGACAACATTGCCGCGCATCGCAAAGTCTTTGAATTCTTGAATCAGTCCCATCGCCGGCCCCCGTATAAAAATGAATTTGTCCACAGTTGAAACACACGACAACAGTGTTGGCGCATGATGCTATCACTTTTGCAAACAGTTGAGTATACCAACTCACCTGTTTGGATGGCGAGGCAAGCTAGGGCAACGAGGCCATGCGGCATGCGTCGCTGCTGAAAAGATGCATTGCACCCCCAACAACAATGACTTGGAATCATCTCAAGAATCAAAGCCTTGCATTATCGGGCAAGTCGCGAAGCAGCCGGACCAGCGTCCGCACAAAACATCCCGAAGCCCCTGCGTCGCACCATGGTTGAGCCTTGTCCAGATAGGCGGGACCCGCAATATCAAGGTGTACCCAAGGTGTTTCATCAACAAATTCTTCGAGAAACTTAGCCGCGGTTATCGCCCCGCCCCAACGTCCGTCCCCCGTGTTTTTAATGTCTGCGATTCCACTGCGAATTTGCTCCGAGTATTCAGGGAACATCGGCAACTGCCAAATCGGTTCGCCGCATTCAAATGCAGCGGCGCTAACCTGCTCGTACCACTGCGCGTCGTTGGTCATGCCACCAACGACATGCTTCCCCAACGCCACCATACACGCGCCGGTCAACGTCGCCAGGTCAACAATTCCGATCGACCCCCTGCTCTGTTGCGACATTGAGAACGTCGGCCAACACCAGACGTCCCTCGGCATCAGTGTTGAGCACTTCGATCGTCTTGCCGTTTCTCGCGACCAGTACATCTCCCAACTTGAACGAACGACCGCTGACCATGTTCTCGGCCAGTCCCACGAGCCCGAAGACATTGACTGGCAACTGCTGTTTGGCGATGGCTGTCATTGCACCTAATACCGTCGCCGCGCCGGCCATGTCGCATTTCATATCGATCATTCCATCCGACGGTTTAAGCGATAGGCCACCAGAGTCAAACGTGACCCCTTTGCCGACCAGACCAACGGGAAGTTGTGATTTGTCCGCGCCCAAATACCGCATGATCACGAGGCGAGGTGGTCGCTCTGAGCCTTGGGCGACCGCGAGCAAGGCGCCGCAACGTTCATCGTGCAATCTGGTTTCATCCCAGACTTCGACTTCGAACCCGGCCTTCTTTCCTTGTTCGTGACACGCCTCGGCAAACGATTCGGGAAACACTTCGTTGGCGGGAAGGTTCACGAGGCGGCGCGTCAAGTTGATTGCTTCCCCCAACGCAACACCCGATTCCAATTCACCTTCCGCTTCCGTTGCCACGAGCAGTTCGTCGAATTCGAATAGCTTTCGGTTCTTGCGAAAAATATCCTGGCCAACACAGCCCATCATGGCGCCGGCAATCACATCCGACACAGGGAACATGTCAAGGGCCATGACTACTTTGGACCGTTTCTTGGCCGCCAACGATTTGGCCGCGGCACCGGCTGCGTGAAAGGCGACGCCAGCGCACTCGCTTGTCTTGTTTCCCATGCCGACAACGACCAGCACCGAAGTACGCAGACCCTCCGGTGAAAGTATTTTTGTTACGCAATTCTCGCCCGTTGCAATTTCACCTTGCTTCAACAGATTGGACAATAGTCCATTAGCGGTTTCGTCGATTGCTTGCGCCGATGGAGACAACTCCCAGTGATCCTCTGGACGTTGCGCCACTGATACAACAATGGCGTCTGCTTCAATTTCAGTGATGGGCTGCGCGGTTTCGTGGATTTGCATGGTATTCTGGCCAACTCAAAATTTGGTTTCTGCGATTCATTCATTTTATCGGAGGGCAAATTTGATTCCATGCGTCGTTGCCCAATTGCCGAGGGTTGCGGTAAAACCATAGAAAATGCCCCGGCGAAGTGGAAGCAATCGACTCGCTTCGACAGACTTCATCGCCTTTTAGTGCATCGGGCTGAACTACGAACGACTGGAATCATGGGATATCGAACTACCGCTGAATGCGTCCGGGATCTGGAAAAAAACGGGCATTTGGTCCGTTTTGATGAACTGGTCGATCCGAATCTGGAGATCGCTGAAATTCAGCGTCGATGTTATCTGTCGCGGTCGCCTGCGGTTTTGTTTACGAACGTGAAAGGTTGCCAGTTTCCGATGCTTGGCAATCTGTTTGGCACGCTGGATCGAGCGAAGTTCATATTTCGCGACACCATTGAACAGGTGAAGCGGGCGGTTGAACTCAAAGTCGATTCCAACGCCTTCTGGAAGAAACCGAATCGCTATTGGCGGACTCCGCTGACTGCACTCAACATGCAACCTCGGCGAGCCCGCCGTAGCGCGGTTTTGTCAAACTCAGGTTCGCTACGCGAGTTGCCTCAACTGGTTTCCTGGCCCGATGATGGTGGAGCTTTCATTACGCTGCCACAGGTTTTCAGCGAAGACGTCACTCGGCCCGGCTTGAGACATTCGAACCTCGGCATGTATCGAGTTCAGCTGTCAGGAAATGACTATCTTCCCGATCAGGAGATTGGCCTTCACTACCAAATCCATCGCGGCATCGGTGTTCATCACGCGGCCGCGATCAAGGCCGGCAAACCGTTTCGGGTCAATGTTTTTGTTGGTGGTGCACCTGCGATGACGCTTGCCGCGGTCATGCCATTACCCGAAGGAATGTCGGAACTTGGGTTTGCTGGGGCGCTGGCGGGTCACCGAATTCGCATGGGTTCTGTTGATGGTTGTCATGTTTATGCGGATGCCGATTTTTGCATTTCGGGAGTCGTTGATCCGTCGACAACCAAACGGGAGGGGCCATTCGGCGATCACCTTGGCTATTACAGTTTGCAACATCCGTTTCCAGTGCTGAAAGTAGATCACGTTTCGTGGCGCAACGGCGCGATCTGGCCGTTTACGGTTGTTGGAAGGCCGCCACAGGAAGACACAACATTTGGTGAGTTGATCCACGAAATCACGGGGCCGATTCTGCCTACCGTCTTGCCGGGAGTTCAGGAAGTCCATGCGGTGGATGCAGCGGGTGTTCATCCATTGTTGTTGGCGATCGGTAGCGAACGTTACGTTCCCTACCAGCCGATCCAGCGTCCAGCCGAATTGTTGACTCAGGCCAATGCCATTTTGGGCCAAGGGCAATTGTCGCTTGCGAAGTACCTTTGGATCATCGACAGGAATTGCGTGCCTGACCTCCGCGCTCACAACACGCAAGATTTTCTACAAGCGATGCTTGAACGCGTCGATTGGCGCAGAGATTTGCATTTTCAAACCGAGACAACGATTGACACACTTGATTATTCCGGCAGTGGATTGAACGAAGGTTCCAAAGTTGTGATTGCAGCAACGGGTCCTAAGATCCGAGACCTTGCGGTTCGTTTTCCCACGGATGTCAATCTGCCCAATGGATTCACCAAGCCGACGATTGTGTTTCCCGGAGTCTTGGTCGTTCAAGGTCCTGTTTGTCAGGCCCCGGATGCTCAAGAGTTGCAACAATTGTTCGGCGATGCTTTTCGCGAACCCAATGACATGGATGGCTTTCCGCTAATCGTGATCGTCGACGACAGCGAATTTGCATCTCGCAATCTCAACAATTTCCTTTGGACAACGTTCACTCGCAGCAATCCCGCATCTGACATTCACGGCATCGGGGCCTTTTTGCGCGACAAACATTGGGGCTGCACCGGCTCATTGGTGATCGACGCACGCAAAAAACAACACCATGCGCCGCCGTTGATTGAGGACCCCGAAATCACCAGGCGAGTTGATGCGATCGCATCGCGGAAAAACCCGCTGTCTGCCTATTTGTAATTGGGGCAAACCCATCCTCCGGCTCCGCGCCCACAAAATTGGCGGCGTAAAATTGACCTTGGCTTTCATCTGTGAGAAGATTGAACGCCACAGTCGTCTCCCGATATCTCATACACTTCCGGAATGCCGAATGAGTGAAGATCCTGATAGCACTCGCTCACAAAGTATTGCAAATCTTGCTGACCGAAACCGAGTCGCGTTGCAGCTGCTGCAGCTTTTTGAGCTGGTAACTAATGAAGATGGCGCGTGTTGGGAGACGGATGGCGCATACGAAATTGAAGACCAGCTAATTGCAAACCAATGCATCGACCAAAGAGCCTACCTGTTTGTCAAAGAATCAATGGCACATTTTTTTGACCACGCAACGGGTAAAACTCAGGAGCATGCTGACACTCAAGGCACCACAAATCCGGACACCAATGATAGTTTCGTCGACGACAACTCAATTCAATCGAACGAACCTACAAAGAATCACGGCCCGATTGAAGGATCACCAACGACTGATGCAACTCCCGACAACACACTTCTCAATGGTCGATATCAAGTCTTGAAACGTCATGCCAAGGGTGGATTGGGAATCATTTTCTCGGCAACTGACCTGGAATTGGGGCGTCAAGTTGCAATTAAGGAAATGCGGTTTGATCGAAACCCTAGTAGCGAGGATTGGCAGCGCTTTAAGTTTGAAGGGTCCATCACTGCCAAACTAGAGCACCCGGGAATCGTTCCCGTTTACGGCTTGGGAGCCAACAGCAAAGGACGCCCTTACTATGCGATGAGGTTAATCGATGGGCGATCGCTTCGTGACGAACTCAAGGCCTTTTATAACAGCGACGTACAAGACCACGAACGGCGCGTTTGGCTCAAAAAGATTCTGGTCAAGTTTGTGCAGGTTTGCCGAACAATCGGATACACTCATCAACAAGGTGTCCTTCACCGCGACCTCAAGCCGTCCAACATCATGCTTGGCAAGCACGGCGAAACGTTGGTCGTTGACTGGGGATTGGCGAAAGCAGTTGGTGAACCCGACCTACCTCCCGTTCCAGGCTCCAAATTTCAGGCAAGCGTATCCTCGAGTTTTTCAACGCAAATGGGTTCAATGATAGGCACCCTGACCTATATGAGTCCGGAGCAAGCGGACAGCGCCGACCACACAACATTAACTGACGTGTTTGGACTCGGGGCTACATTATTTGCGATCTGTACCGGGCGATCGCCCTATGCGTCACGAAAAAATGAAGAACTGGTTACCGCCGTACGCACCGCTGAAGTCGATCGGGTAATGGAGGTTTCTCCCTGGGTACCGAGGCCATTGGCTGCAATATGCCACAAGGCCCTATCGTGTAACCCGAGCGAACGCTATTCCTCTGCTGATGCGATGGCGGACGACTTGGAAACGTGGATCGCTGGCGAGCCTGTTGCGGCCTACCGAGAAAACGCTCTCGAACAACTAGGGCGATTGCTCGTCCAACATCGAACGCTGTTTGCAGGTGGAGCATTGTTTCTCGTAGCGAGCATGATCGGACTCGTCGTTTTCAACCAGACATTGTCGGCAAAAAACCGGTCGATATTGGACGCCCAACAACAGACAGAACAAAGTCGCGAATACGCCGTTCGATCGGTAGTTTCATTGATTGATGAATTTAAGCGCAACGGCATGCTGCTCGATTCTGGCGTCAAACGAATACCAATGATGAATGAGGCCAGCGCTGTTGTTATGGAGTTGAGGAAGCACCGCCCTGACGATGCACAGTTATCTTTCGATGCCGCAAGGATCTCATACTACACCGGGCTCCTCGCGTTTCGTGTCCACAATCTAGCCGACGCCAATTTCCATTTCCGATATTCTGAGGAATTGCTTGATTCGCTTGACGCCAGGCAATTAAAAAACCCTTGTGATTTAGATGAAATCAAAGCCGTTTTTTATTGCCATCTGGGACAGTTGCTGAGCCGAAGCGAACGACAAAAAGACGCCGAAATCTCGTTTCAAAAGTCGATCGCCGCCGTCCAACGGTGTTATGACGAAGCTAATTCAAATGCAAAGATAGGCTTTGCAAAAGGACTTTCGCAATTCGGATTGGCATCACTTCATCGACAGAAAAACGAAATCGATCAAGCGCTTAGCTGGAATGAGCTCGCCGTCAAAACACTGAACGCCGAATGTGCGAACGAGTCATCGGGATCTCAAGAATATGGTTCGCTTGCAGCTGCATATCTGGAATTGGCGAAAACGCTTCGGCTTCTGGAGCGGTTTGCCGAAGCCGAAAAGGCGATCGAGGATGCGGAAGAAATCGCCAGGGTTGATATCAATCCGTTGAACGATGTGGAATGCAAACGAAACCTGCTTCTGGCACTCATTGAACGTGTCAAGATTTTTCGGGACCGAGGTGACACCGAACAGTTTGCCCGATCATCAGCCCAAGCCGACGAGAGTTCATTAACATGGGACCAGTTTGGGCAATTGCCTATGTTTCGCCTTCTGCGGTTAGAGGCATTGGTTTTGCGCACTCAGTGCCTGTCCGCGTTGAAAAATCCGTCGGAGGCGAAGAAAACTCTCAAAGACGCAATCAGACAGGTAGACGCCTGTCGTGAGCTGATATGGTCGCACGATGATTTTCTCAATGTGATCGAAATCGAGAACCTGCTGAGTTCTATCGGTGCAGATGACAAAGTGAGAGAAGAGTCACTCAAGTCTTTGGACGAAATCCTCAAAGCTGCTGCTACTCGATTCCCAGATTCTGCTCAATTGAAACAATGGCTGTCCAACCAGAGCATGCGTTGATTTCCACGTTTACGCACGCTTCCTTCCTAACCAAAATTCTAACGTACAGCGGAAACAGCTTTTTGTATTTACAAGCCGAGCCCGCGTTCGCCCAAGAAATGATGCAATTGCCTTCTTTCCGGGCGAACGGATTGGGGGAGCCGAGAACTCACAGAAGTCTTTGTTAGGCAATCACAAGAATCTTGTCCGCTGCATTAATTGCTACCATGCAATTTGGAGGATCATCGGAATTGCAAACCGTGACATTGAGCCCGGTGTTCTCGGCGTTGTCAGTCAACCCGGACACAGCACCAAAATTCACCTTGCACAATCCCGTACCGTAGGTTTGATGGGAACCGGTGTAGGTCGTACCACCAAAATTCAAGGTGTACGAAGAAGGATTCGTTGGAACATCTTCTCGAATCAACTCATAGTCCGAACCATTCTTTACAATCACGCTGCTCATAGTAGCTCCTTAACAGAAAGAAAATGGGTAGCTCAAAGATGTGCTGCGAGCATGGCCTCAACCATTGTCGGTCAAACAGGTGTGAGTGCCGCGAACTCGTAAATCTAAGGTGTTAGTAAGTCCCCAGATTGTAACAAGCTCGTACGTAGAAAAACAAGCATTTTCTCGCCGTGCAAGAATTAGTGAAAACGCGGCCTAAACGTCGACGTCTTCGGCTTCTTCGGCTCGTTCCATGATGAATCGAAATCGCGCTGAAGCATCTTTCCCCATCAAATCACTCATGATGCGATCGGTCTCCAGTTGGTCGTCGATCTCAACCTTGAGCAAGCGTCGAGTTTCCGGGTTAAGCGTGGTATCCCAAAGTGTCTTGTGCATCATTTCGCCTAGCCCCTTGAAGCGAGTGATCTCAGGGTTGGCACGGCCACCATGTTCGGCGATGATCCGTTCACGATCGGCCTCGTCTGTGGCCCAATAGGTCTCTTTGCCCAGGTCAATTCGGTAAAGCGGCGGGACGGCAATAAACACTCGACCGTCATTGATCAGCGCCGTCATATGACGATAGAAAAACGTTAACAGAAGCGTCGTGATATGATGGCCGTCTGAATCGGCATCGGCCAACAAGATGATTCGTTCGTATCGCAAGCGAGTGAGATCGAGGTCTTTGCCGATTCCGCAACCGAGCGAAGTGACAATGTCTTGAATCTCTTTGTTCTCCAAAAGTTTCTTGATCCCGACTGCTTCCGTGTTCAGCACTTTTCCCCGTAAAGGCAAAATTGCCTGGGTATTCCGATCACGCCCTTGTTTGGCCGTGCCACCCGCCGAATCACCTTCGACGATAAACAGTTCAGAACCTTCCTTGCCGGCATTCAAACAATCAGAGAGTTTACCGGGCAACATGGCGCCGCGCGGGCCAGCGGATTTTCGAGAAACGGCATCACTTGCCGCGCGTGATGCAGCTCGGGCGCGCGCTGCGGCAATGATCCGGGCAACGATGGCATCCGCCGTGTTTCGATTGGAGTTCAACCATTGTTCCAGTGTGGGGCGAATTGCATTGTCGACAGCCGCCTGGACCTCTGGGTTGTTCAAACGATCTTTGGTTTGACCTTGGAATTGCGGGTCGCCAATGAAGACCGATACGATCGCGATCAAACCCTCGCGAATATCCTCGTGCGTGACCTTGACACCGCGGGGAATCAGATTGTGGGTCTCAAAATAGTTGCGAACTGCTTTGGTCAGTCCACTTCGAAAACCGTTTTCGTGCGTACCGCCACTGCCCGTGGGAATACCATTGACGTAGGAACGCACATGCTCATCGGTGCTTTCCGTCCAATGCATAACGATTTCAATTCGTTCTTCATCGTCCCGATGCAACGCAAATGGTTGTTCCTGGATGGGTCGCGCTGCCCGTTCCTCAGTCACTTTTTTCAGGTAATCGGCGATTCCATTTTCGTGATGAAACGTCTCCTTCGTTCCCTTTGTTTCGTCGACATAGGTAACCTTGACGCCTCGATGCAGGAAACTCGTAACCTCCAAACGGCTGCGAATCATATCGCTGTCAAATTCGACCTTTGGGAAGATCGTCGGATCGGGCGAAAACGTGATCGTCGTTCCGGTACCGCGAACAGCGCCTTTCGCTTTTTGCAGTTTCCCAACAACCGCACCTTTGGAAAACTCCATTCGAAACTGACTGCCATCTCGTTTCACAATCGCAATCAATTGTTTTGAAAGCGCATTGACCACGGAGGCACCAACACCGTGCAGACCACCCGAAGTTTTATAGTTCTTCCCTTCAAATTTGCCACCTGCATGGAGCATTGTCAGCACCATTTCGAGGGCGGGCTTTTTGGTTTTGGGATGCTTGTCGACGGGTATGCCGCGACCATTATCCGAAACGGTAACCGACGTGCCATTCTTGTGCAGCGTCACCACGATCTCGCTGGCGTGGCCATTCATGGCTTCGTCAACGGAGTTGTCCAGGATTTCCCAGATCAAGTGATGCAAGCCCGAGGCTCCGACTCCGCCGATGTACATGCCGGGACGTTTCCGGACCGGATCAAGTCCTTCGAGAGCAAC
This sequence comes from Pirellulaceae bacterium, assembly GCA_041399045.1. GTDB lineage: Bacteria > Planctomycetota > Planctomycetia > Pirellulales > Pirellulaceae > BJ22. The sequence goes on from JAWKTO010000014.1 coordinate 50,433, forward strand.
GATGTCAGACGCACTGTAGGTTTTTGTCATGTTGTCGATTCAAATCAAAGCGTTAGATATTTTGCTTGGGAAATTTCCGCGAATGGAAGAACTATTCTTCCTCCGTTTCCAAAGGCGGCGGAGCATCCGGCGGCGGCGAAACGACTTGCGAAATTTTTCCGTTCTTCTGAATTTCAATTCCTTTTCCGCCGCGCGACGTCACGCGGTATTTGGCAGTAGAGATTGTTTTCTTCGCGCCGCGATTGGTTTCCACTTGCAACAGGTCTCTGTCGCCAGTGCTAGGCTTAAATCCAATCAGGCGATCTGTCTTGGCCAACTTGATCAACATTACACCTTTTCCTGGGCCCGACAGATAATTCACTTCATCGCATGGACAAACCATCGCGCGGCAATCGGCAGTGACAGCCAAAATCGTTTCGGTCCCATGAACGGTTGCAACACTAATCATCTCTGCGCCGGTCGCTACTCGCGCATATCGTCGACCACTGCGAGTCGATGGCTCCGCAAACGGTGCAAGGCAGAAGCGCAGCGCAAATCCATTGCTTGCAGCTGCAAAACCATGTACTTCAGGGCAATACTCGGGTTTCTTCGGATCCTCTTCGATATTCCCAATCACGCGAGGGTCCAATGATATACAGGCAACGATCCGCTCGCCGTCTTTTAGCTTGAACAACTTTTGAATCGGTTCTCCGTAACCCGTTGATGCGGGGATGTCGACCATTCGCGCTGAATAACAAACGCCGAGGGACGAAAAGAACGCAACAACACTGCGCGTTGAGCCCGCGACGCACGCCAACACCTGATCTCCCTCGCGCAAACGACTTTTGCCCGGGTCGGTAATCTGTTTCTGTCGCTTCACCCATCCGTCGGTCGTGATCAAGATCGCGCAATCTTCCGCAACGATAAAATCGTCTGCCGTAAACTCCGGCTCATCAACAACCGTCAGCATTTTTGTTCGACGTCTTCCTTCGTCAGTCTTAACGTAGGTCGTAATCAACTCTTCTATTTCACTTCGAACCAGCTTCCAACGACCCGAATTATTGGTGTCCGTCGCGTCGTCCTTGAGCAACTTGCGAATCTCGCGAGCACGTTTCTCTTTGTCCTTAATTTCGTCTGCTATCAAATTGATTTCCAATCGAGCAAGCCGATAGAGTTTCAACTCTAGAATGGCGTCGGTCTGCTCTTCGTCCAATCCGCCTTTGGCTGCCGGAAATCGAGCCATGATTTTTTTCGCCGCATCGGATTTTCCTTCCGAGCGTCGAATGATGCGAATGATTTCGTCCAGCGCGTCGAAGACAATTTGAAATCCATGGAGGATATGTAATCGTTTTTCCAGGGATGCCAATTCGTTTTCGAGGCGACGTGTGATGACCTCCAAACGAAAATGCAGAAAATGCCAGAGCATTTCCTTGAGTCCCAATCGCTCGGGCGCGCCGACTGTTGGATTTTCGGTAGGAACGAGGCACGTCATGTTGACGTTGAAATTGGTCTGGAGGGGAGTGTTCTTGTAAAGGTACGCCAGGACCTTGGCTTCATCGGCGTCCTTTTTGAGCAAGACCTCGATGCTGACATCTTCGGCTGACAAGTCTCGCACATCCTGGATCAGCGGCATTTTTCCGGAGAACGCTATTTCGGCAACGCGTTCCACCAAAACACTCTTGTTGACACCATAGGGGATCGAATCGATGCACAGAATTTTGTGCCCCTTGGCATTGCCGCGAATCGTGCTGGTACCGCGAACTTTGAATGTCCCGTGCCCCGTTCGATAAATCTCGCGCAGTTCATCCTTGGTATTGATGACTTGACCACCCGTCGGAAAATCGGGACCTTGAACGGCGTCATTAGCCACCAGCTGGTAGTCTTTGATTTCCGGGTCATTAAGCAGCTTTTGAAGGGCGTTGCAGATCTCACCCAAGTTGTGAGGGGGAATGTTCGTTGCCATCCCCACCGCAATTCCCGTCGCACCGTTGAGCAACAGATTTGGCAAACGACTAGGAAGTACGACGGGCTCTTGTCGACGCCCATCGTAGTTTGGTTTGAAGTGAACCGTGCGTGTGCCCAGGTCCTCCAGGACTTCGCCCGCAATTCGAGTCAAGCGACACTCGGTATAGCGCATCGCCGCGGCGTTGTCGCCGTCGATCGAGCCGAAGTTTCCTTGCCCATCGACCAAAGGCGCTCGCAACGAAAACGGCTGCGCCATTCGAACGAGCGCTTCGTAAATCGCTCCGTCACCATGGGGGTGCAAGTTACCCATCACGTCACCAACAACCGTCGCGCTCTTGCGGTGTTTGGCGTTGTAGTTCAGCCCCTGTTGGTACATCGTGTACAGGATGCGACGCTGCACGGGCTTAAGGCCATCGCGCACGTCGGGAAGCGCCCGACTGGTGATCACTGACAACGAGTAATTGAGGTAGCGTGTTTGCGCAGCAAGGCGCAGAGGAATTCCCTCCAACCGTTCGTTCAATGCTTCGTCAAACAATGAACTTTGCGGTTGCGGCGAGGTCGTTGAACTCTTTCCTTTTGAATTGGACTTGGCGGAACGGCGACCGGCACTCCCGGTGGATTTCTTTTTGGCCAAACCAATATTCCTCCTTGGATTGGGCTTTTAATCGTCTTGAACAGCTTCGTCAGGCAGCGGGTCGGCCACACAGATGAAACAACTCGATCGAGCGGATCAAATTACACCCATCGGCAAATTTCCGATGGCTCAATAGTTCGCCGAAATTTGGCAATCAGATCGGGTCAGTGAAATTGTATCGATGAGGCACATTCGGTTGTAGACGGTTGTTCCGGTTCTAACGCCAGCAGTTTTGGAGTCGGCGGGAAGTTCCGCGAGAAACACTGATATCGATTTTGGCGAATTGCCGAAAACACCGAACGAAACGATTATCGTCACCCGTGAGCAATGGATGCCGACCCGGGTCGCGACCGAACCATTCAAGGAGCCAGATCGATGAAATTCCGTTTGTTACTCGCTGCCGCGATTCTGGTCGCAGGATCCGCCGTCAGCCAATCCGCCATGGCCCAGTATGCGCCGAATTCCAACGGCAACCTGGCGAACAACCTTTTCCTGCAATACCAGACTCCTTCAGGCGCCAGCCAGACCACTGCCGGCATGTACCCAGCACCGCATTGGGTGCCAGGCAATGTTGGCCACACCTACTACACCTATCAAGCGTTGATGCCACATGAAATGCTGTATCAACACTCGCGCAATTATTACAACTACCAGGCCGGCCCCGAAGCTTGGTACGGCGATTCCTGCACCGGTCGTGGTGGCGGTGGTTCACTGAACGTCACCAAAGTTCGCTGGCAGTCGGGTTGCAACCACATGGGCCCATTGCCCTTTACGGTTCAGCCATTCCAAAAGCGCTATTACAACTTTGCCAGCCGCTGGTACTGCATCGATGGTAACTGCGGTGGCGGCCTTGGACTACATCGCCCAGGCTTGATTGGTTCACATGGCTGTGCCTCCGGCAACTGTGGTGAGGAAGCGTATGGCGACTACTACGGTAACGAAGGTTGTGGATGCGCCACAGGAGACTGCAACACCGCAGCGTCTCAGCAATCAAACCTGAAATAGTTCGACGGCACACCCGTTATTCAAGGAAACTGAAACAATGAAAATGAAACTGACACTGTTGGCGGTCGCAGCAACATTGATGTTCGTCGCCCAGGCAAATGCTCAATGCTCATCGTGCGGCACTGGCACATGCGGAACCGTCTACAGCGGCGGCAACGTGCTAGGTGGAGGCGTCAGCGAAGACTTCACACCCCCAACCTGCTCCGCGTCGATCACGGGATTTCCCCGACGCGATCAGGCTCTGCGGTATGCGGCTCACGACCATTTCAGCCCACACAAGATCTACGCCTACAGCCGAAACGGTATCACGGCGCAGCGCGTTGACGAGTGGAACAAGGCTCAAGGTCAAGCGTACCCTTGGCATGGAGAGTACAACTACTGGCGATGGGGTGCACCAACCGCTCTGGTTGTTCCTCCAACAGCTACCTACCAAACCGAATACAACTGGGGTGTTGGCCAAACGCAAAGCCTGCCGATCTACCATCAGTTTGGCTACGGAAATAATGGTGGCAGCTACGGTGGTGGTTATGGCATGTATCCCAACACGCCTTACTGGCCGAGCAGCACGAATCAATTCGGTGTTTACCCAGTGCGTGGTCCTTGGCACTAGTCCAAAAGCGTATCAGTCGTAATCCAAAATCGATTCAAAAAGGTCGCTTGATTCAAGCGACCTTTTTTTGTGCGATCAGCCTGAAGACAACTGTCATCGATTCGACTTCGCGATGTCTCTACAACTGTTAAACTTTGACGGCGCCAGCATCCCTCGCACTATCGTTGCAACGGAAATTTCAACCGATTTCTGAAATTCCCTCAAGTATCCAAACGATTGGCACGCCCCGTGCGTAAACTTCCTGTCAACACGGAATGCTGATGATTGTCGCACGATACACGTTTGGCGGCAAATCGCTTGAGGGGAGGACCGAAGTCATGTTTTCAATCGAATTAATTTTGTTTGCTGGCGCTGCACTGGTTTCTGCGATCACTGTTTTCTTGTGCGTCGCGCCCCATGCCGCAAACCCTTACGAAGCGCGGTAGTAACAGCACTTTGCACTGAGGTGAGAAAAGATCTTAGCCGATCAGCTCAAACCGTGATTCACATTTCACTACCGAACAACTGTCGGGAAACGTGTGAAACGATTTGATCAAAGCGTAACGCTGAAATGCTTGTAGGTTAATGTAGCTGACGCCACCCAATGGTATCCGGCCGCTCGACGCAAACCGATGCAACAGCCCCTCATACTCTTTTTGTTTGTCCAACTGCTGCTGGATGGTCATGAACACGCGGGGCTCAACAAACTCGATCTGAAATCGCGATTCCCAAGCGATCAATTGATCCAATGTTGCTGTCGCGATGTGCTGCGATTCAATGGGCTTTGAGTACAGGCAACCTTCTTTTGGTAAAGCCTGTTGAATTCCTGAACAAACCTCTGTCATGCATACGTTTCCGTGGCGAAACGAAATCAAATGTCCAGCAGTCGTTATCTGAATTCGAACTTGATATTCCGTTCGTCCAAACTCGCGTGTTGCGCAAAGATCGAACAACTCGGGATGCACAGATCGTGCGAATACCCGAATTCCCAGTTCAGCGAGTTTTGGCCTGACAAACAACACAGTAATTTTCTTTCCACATCGGATTGCGATCGAAGGCATTCAACTGCCGTTCTGTTGACATTATAGGTCAGTCGTCCATTGGCAAAAATAGAAATTTATTTTTCAAGAATTCCAAACAAAACTGCCTTGACACTACCTGGTGAAAATGTTCGCATGCAATGGTTCCATTCCGGCTTGTACATGCTCGCCTGCTCGCTCAAAGCGTCCAATCAATTTGTCCAACACCCTGTTGCGCCAAAAATTCGTTAACGCGAGAAAAAGGCTTGCTTCCAAAAAATCCTCGGTATGACGAAAGCGGCGATGGATGCGGTGATTCGATTACAACGTGACACTTTCGTTGAAGCAGTTTTTTCTTCTTCTGTGCCGGTGCTCCCCACAACACAAACGCGATGGGCTGTTCCTGCGATGCCAAAAATTTAATCGCAGCGTCGGTAAACAATTCCCATCCCAGTCCACGATGCGAATTCGCCTTGCCCTCCTCGACCGTCAACACCGTATTGAGCAACAACACACCTTGCTGTGCCCATGAGGTCAACTCACCGCTCGAGTCGTTGACCTTACAACCAATGTCGTCCCGCAACTCCTTGAAAATATTTCGCAGCGACGGAGGTGGTGGCGTGGGCGAACGAACCGAAAAGCAAAGCCCGTGGGCTTGCCCCGTACCGTGATAAGGATCTTGTCCCAAAATAACACAGCGAACCTGCTCAGGTGGCGTCAGCGCAAACGCTTGAAACGTCTCACCACAGGGCGGAAAAACTTGGCATGTTTGGCGGCGCCGATCGATCTCCGCGTTCAGATCACGCGTCTTTGAATCCTGCAGGTAATCGGCAAGGGCTTGTGTCCACGTCGAATCAGATGGCCAATCGCCAAACGGAACCTGAACCGTCATCAGATCGCTACCGTTTGTTGCGCCGGTCGAAAATCAACGAGCTGCAATTCGACGCGATTCAATCCGCGAAAGTCATTAATAACAGGCTTGAATGCGAAGTCATAGCACTGGTTCGGCATCAATTCCTTGGACCACTCACCCGCGCCGAAAGCAACAGCCCGCAACTGAACGTCGTCCTGCCCCAGCCGTACTGCCAAATGGCGGCCATCGGTTCCCATGGTCTGTGGCTCACCGACAACCTGAACCTGATGGGCACACAATACCGGCCGAGGGTTCCCGTTTCCAAACGGAGCCAATGACTCCAGCTGAAATACGGACTGTGAAGTCAGTTCGCAAAGGGCTACCTCGGCATCGATTTGCAATTCGGGCGTCTGCTGTTCAGCTGTAATGTTCTCGCGGACGAATTCACAGAAGTCTTCGCGGAACTGATCAATCGACTCGTTTTGAATCTTCAAACCGGCTGCCGCGGCATGCCCACCAAAGGTTTTCAAATGGCTACGACATGCGTGCAGCGCCTCATACAAGTTCAAGCCACTGGCTGATCGACCTGATCCAGTTGCCGGTTCCTGAGACATCGGGTCCATGCTGAGCACGATGGTGGGGCGATTGTGTTTTTCGGCCAAACGCCCAGCAACAATTCCAATCACTCCGGGATGCCATTTGGGATGTGCCAATACCAAGGCAGGTTCCATCGTCGGATCGAAGTCGCTTTGCAACATCTTGTTGGCTTCACGTATGATTGAGCGCTCCAGGCTATCACGGCTTTTGTTGAGGTTGTCAATGTAAGCGGCCAATTGTTCGGCGCGAGACGCCTGATCACAAACGAGTAACTCAACGCCCAGTTGCGCTTGGCCTAATCGCCCCGATGCATTCAAGCGAGGTGCGATCATGAAACCAACATCTTCAGCCGACAGCTCAGCTTTGCCCGCCAACTTGCAATGCTGCATCAAAAAGTTGACGCCCAAGCCGCCCCACTCAGCGATTCGTTTCAGTCCATGATGCACGAGAATTCGGTTTTCATCGACCAGTGGCACAACGTCGGCGATTGTTCCGATCGCGGCCAAACTCAACGCTTGAAACAACATGTCACGCTGCGCTGGCGGCAGCTTTTCACTCCCAGAATGTTTTTTGCACAATGCCCAGGCAAGCTTAAATGCAACACCAGCTCCACAAAGTCCCGAGAACGGGTAGTCGCCACCGGGCAACCCCGGATGAACGATTGCCGTTACATCTGGTAACGTCTCGCCCGGCAAATGGTGGTCGGTTACCACAAGGGGGATGCCGAGCTCTTTCGCAGTTTTGGCCGGCTGCAAGCTCGCAACACCACAGTCAACGGAGATCAAAAACTCGACGCCCTTGCCTGCCAACTCCCGAATGCGTTCGCAATTCAATCCATAACCGTCATCAATTCGATTGGGAACAAAATATGTTGTGTTAGCGCCGAGCTGTTGTAAACATTTCAACATGATGGCCGTGGAAGTCATGCCATCGCAATCATAGTCGCCATAAACGCAGATTCGCTTCCCGTTCGCAACCGCGTCCAAAATCGCATCAACCGCCTCGGTAACGCCAGGCAATTGTTCGGGAGGACGTAGGCAGGTCATCCGCAAATCAAAAAACGAATCGAGTTGCCGAACATCTGTGATTTCGCGATTCGCCAATACCTTGGCGACAATGGGCGGGACGTTGTGGTTGCTGCAGATTTGACTGACGAGTTCGCGATCGTGCGCGGACACCTTCCAACGTTTGGCCATGAGTCGTTCCGTCAAAAAATTAAATGGAAAACCGCAATCGATTCGAGCGCTGATGCCGTCTGCAAAAGCCAACGAGATTAAATGCTCGAGGAAGAAACGCCGCGAATCAATATCCGCCCATTGTTAACCCTTGCTGCGCGAGATGCAAATTGGGTTGTGCAATATGCTGATAAACTGATGCACGAGAATGCCGCCAACCATGTCAACAAACGATCACGCGGCGAACAAAAAAACGAAGACGAACTGGCAACTCCCAGTTCGTCTTCGTGTAGTATTCCGTGTCCTTGTTCTTAAAACACAAGGCGGATGCCGATCGCGTGCGTTGAGCCGAAACCCAACTTTGCTCCACTATTTCTTTTTCTCGTTGTGGATGGTGTGCTTGCGGAGGCGAGGGCAATATTTCTTTAGCTTCAATTTTTCGCCACCCGTCTTGCGTCGTAACGTGTAGTTGTAATCGCCGGTTTCTTCACAAACGAGGTGCACTACTTCCAGTTTCTTTTTTGATTTAGCCATGAGGCTGCCACTCCGGACAATTTTGTTTCGTTTGGGGTACCACGCCTGATCGAGCCAACATCAACCTGTCTCGACAAAAAACGTCTGCTCCAGCGGAAGCATTTTCCGCCAAAATACGTTTTGGGATGGTCCCTCTAACTATTTTCGAATTCGTGAGCGGAATAATTTACCAAAAACCCGAAGAGTGCGTAAGGCTCAATTTATGCAAAAAAGAACGCCAAAACGGGAGTTAAGGCCCGTTTTGGCGTCCGTAAAGCCGCTCTAAGCTGTGGGTCGAGGCGTGAGCGGAAAATCAACTATTTGATTCAGCTTGGCCGGAATCGCCTTGATTGTCTTGCTGGTTAGGATCCGAGACGAATTTTGAGATGGAATTTGGTTTGCCGTAAAAATAGCCTTGGCCTGCGACGAAACCCATATCAAGCAATAGGTCGTGACATTCTTGAGTTTCGATGCCTTCGGCAAGTGTGATGATCCCCAGATCGTTGACCATTTTCGCGAACAGACTCACAACTTTCTGATGCTGGGCACTGGTCTCTTCAATGTTTTTGGTGAGCTTCATATCGAACTTGAGAAAATCGGGACGAATTTCCGCCAGTTCAACCAGTCGAGCTTGCCCGACTCCAAAATCATCAAACGCCAACTGGATATCCAGATCTTTCAAAATACTGGACAACTTTCTCATCATTACCAGATCGGTTACGGCGGCTTCATGAATCTCAAGGGTCATTTTCTGACTGCTGGACACCTCGCGCAGTCGATGAAGCGAAGTGTACAGTCGATCGTGTCCGAGTTCCTTGGGATGCGTGTTCAAGAACAGGTTCATGGATTCGCCAAAACGTAATCCAACCTCGACTCCGCGAACCCGGAACACTTCACTCAACTCGGCTTCCAGGTTCAATTGACTAGCAGCGTGGAACATTTGCCCAGGCATTTGCAATCCAAACAACCGACTGCGACCCAGGACTTCGTACCCAAACGGCACCTGAGTTTTCATGTCTACGATTGGCTGGAAATAAGGAAACAGATTTCCATCATTGATCAGGCGATCAAACTGGATCATCGCCAAAGCGCGATCGCCGGAATCTTCTTGAACAGTATTATTGACAGAGGCCGTGTCGGATTGGGAAACACGAAATACGATTGTTGCAAACTGAATAATATCGTTTGGTCTTAACTGTATTCGTTCGGTTACCTTTTCGCCGTTTAAATAGGTACCATTGGTACTGTTCAAGTCTGTCAAGAACAGACGACCGTCTTCGACCTCAAACTGGGCATGTCGACCGGACACGCTTGAAACTGGCAATGTCAGATTGACGCTTGAACCACGTCCGACGACGAATGGCTCTGCGTTGATCGACACCTGGCGCAGCGGTTCAGATTCAGAAACCTGACCGGAAATGCTCCAGTTTGTTGACAATTGTCTTTGATTCGCGAGGTGTTCTACGTTCATGGTGAGAGACTGAAAAATTGAAATCAGGAAAATACCTTCGAAAATAGATAGGTCACTCATATCACCCACTTGCAAAAAACATGCCCGATTTCCTGATATTCCGATCATTCTGGTTATGCCATCAACTTTTCCGATCAACCCTGAGATTTACGAACGCGAAACTTGCCTGACCGTATTAAACGCAAGCTAACCTTGCGGGCGCTTCGCGATTTTCCACGCGAGCGACTTTCGAATTTTTACCGCCGCTTTCGGATCCTGAGTCATGAGTAACGAACAATCGAGCCTGAGCAGCAGCCTGTTGGCCGCAATCATGATGGACGAAACCTATCGTCCCAGTGAACCGACGTCGGTAACCGACTCTGGAATTCCTCTGAGCCTGATCGAAGGCCTGTTGATGAAACGGCTGCTAGTTGTTGGCCAAAGCAGCGGACGACAACTTTCCAACGACCTGTGCTTCTCCTTTACATTACTGGAAGAGGTGTTACAGAGCCTTCGTGCGCGCCAAGCCATTGCTCACCGCGGTGCCGCCCCGTTGAACGACTACTATTACATGCTGACCGAAGCTGGCCGCGAACGGGCACAAGCTGCGATGCGCGCGTGTTCCTACGTTGGCCCAGCCCCGGTTCCACTGATGGACTATGTTTTGTCTGTGGAAGCTCAATCCATACGCAACGAAAAGCCCAAAGCCCCGCAACTTCGAAAGGCGTTCGAAGACATCAGCATCAACGAAGAGTTGTTTGATGAGCTCGGGCCGGCCATCAACTCAGGCGCTGGCATGTTTCTTTACGGTGAACCCGGCAACGGCAAATCGACTCTTGCCCAGCGAATCACTCAGTGCTTCGGCCAGGAAATCTGGATTCCCTATGCTCTCTACGAAGACGGACAGATCATCAAATTGTTCGACGCTGCATACCATCAAATCTCACAAAACGAAACCGATTCAGGCATGGATCTTTCCAGCCATGACCGTCGCTGGATTCGCGTAAAGCGACCGACTGTGATGGTGGGTGGCGAACTGACGATGGACTCACTGGAAATCCGATACGACTCCAACAGCCACGTCAGTGAGGCTCCACTGCAATTGAAAAGTAATTGCGGTAGCCTTTTGATCGACGACTTTGGTCGCCAGCGGATCGAACCGCGCGAGCTTCTCAATCGTTGGATTGTTCCGCTGGAAAACCGAATCGATTTCTTGACACTTTCGACCGGCAAGAAAATCAAGGTTCCATTCGAGCAACTCATCATTTTCTCGACAAACCTGGAGCCAACCGACCTGGTTGATGAAGCGTTCCTTCGTCGCATTCCGTACAAAGTCAACGTACAAGACCCGTCGGTTGAAGAGTTCCATTCGCTGTTTCGTCTTTATTGCGACAAGATGGATTGTGATTATCGGCCCGAAGCCGTCAATTATCTGTTGGAGCATCATTACGCGCCACGAAAACGTCGTCTTCGTCGTTGTCAGCCTCGTGACTTACTCACGCAAATTCGAAACTTCTGCAATTACCACGATCTGCCGATGGACTTGAACAATGAGTACATCGATCGTGTCATCAAAGCTATTTCACCTCAGTTTTAGGCACGCCCGGCGGCGACCAATCCAGTGTCGCCAAATCGTGATTCGACTCTACGTCGCATCCATGCATCTGAGAGAAAGCGCGCATCAAGCGCAAGGCACGATTCGCTAAAGCCCTGACAAGTTCAGCGGCCGCGAATCGTTTCGCGTTGCCCCTCATTGGCGATCTTGTCGCGTTGTATGGATTGCGCAAATCCTAACGACAATCACGAGTCGAATTGCACGGTAAATGCTGCCTGACAAAGCAACACGCTACGATCGGCAACCTATTTTTAGGTGCCAAACTTCGTATTCGATAAGGGTTCTCGATCGTGTCCAATACCAAACTATTCAATTCAGAAGAAATCCTGGGTTACAAAGTCATCGAGCGCATTGGCTCCGGTGGCTACGGTGAAGTTTGGCGCGCTGAGGCACCCGGTGGCCTGCAAAAGGCACTCAAAGTCCTCTACGGATTTCACGACGAGCGACGCGCTCCAGGTCGAACTCAAGGCAGCTGGATCGCATCAAACAATTGCGACATCCGTTTCTGCTTTCTCTGGAACGTATTGACATCGTCGATGATCAGTTGATTGTCATCACGGAGTTGGCTGACCGTTCCATGTCAGACCTTTACAACGAATACATTCAAAAAGGAAACGTGGGAATCCCGCGAGATGAACTTCTCGAATACTTGCGTCAGGCTGCCGACGCGTGGACTTCATTGCAACCGATCACAATCTGCAACACCTGGACGTCAAACCGGAAAACTTGTTGCTAGTCGGCAAGCACGCAAAACTCGCGGACTTTGGTCTCGTCAAAAGCTTGCAGGAAAATAGCCAATCGTTGATGGGCGGTCTGACACCTGCCTATGCAGCTCCAGAATTGTTTGATGGCCGTCCAAGCCTGCAAAGTGATCAGTACAGCCTGGCAATCCTGTTTCAGGAAATGCTTACGGGCGAACGTTGCTTCGATGGCAGCACTCCTGCCCAGCTCGCCGCGCAGCACATGCATGGGCAGCCTAACCTGAACAGTCTGCCAAAGTCTGATCAGGCAGTGGTCGGACGCGCGCTTTCGAAAACGCCCAGCCTCCGATACAAATCATGTCGCGCATTCATTGAGGAGCTGGTCCAACGCAAATCAATCATGCGTGAACGGAAACGAACGCAGATCCCCACCCGAGTCCAATCGAAAACAGACACCACGGATGTCCAGATTCGGTTTGCTTCTAATGCACAGGACGTCACACAAAATCTCTCGTTGAGTGAAATCCATGGCAAAGCGAAAGCAGTAACTCTGGCCCCCCCCCCAACTCCCAGCGACATATCAGCCGATTTGATACCTACCTTGTTCATCGGCATTGGAAAAACGGGAACGGCTGTTTGCCAAAAGCTGAAAAAGCGAATCGTTGCCAATCATGGCGAGTTCAAAAACACTCCGGCGTTCAAAATCCTCTGCCTGGATTCGGATCGAAACGAACTGGCAAACGCCTCGGGAGGCTTGCGCGATGATTCCTTGAATTACGGAGAAACGTGTTCACTGCCACTTCGACGAGCAGAAGACTATCGCGACCGATCACATGTGCATTCTGGATGGCTGAACCGTCGCTGGATTTACAACATCCCCAAGTCACAACAAACCGAAGGCCTTCGCCCGCTTGGTCGATTGGCATTTGTTGACAACTTCCAGGAATTGTACTCAACCATTGATAAAACTATCGAGTCAATGGTTTCGCCAGAGGCCATCGCGATGACGACGGAGGAAATGAATCAATCGTTTGCTTCCAATCGTTTCCGCGTTTACATCATTACTTCGATTGCTGGCGGAGCTGGTAGTGGCATGACGCTGGACGTCGCCTACACCATCAAGCAGGCGTTGCGTGAACAGGGTCTACCCACAACGGACGTACATGGCATCCTCATCCATGCCTGCAACAGTCGCGAGCGAGAGTCGGGAATTGCTGTCGCTAATTCATTCGCATTCCTGACCGAGTTGCGTCACATGACAGAATCGGGTTATCCTGGCGAATCGGCTTGCGGCATCCCTGCGATGGAAGAAGAACTGCCGATCGACTTTCCCTATTTCCTGAATTTGGGAATGAACATGAAGGCCGAGGACTGGCGGAATCGATTGGATGCCATCGGCGAATATCTGTTTCTGAATACCATGCACGGTAGTTCAACCTTTTTTGAAGATTGCCGGGAATTGGAAAACGAAAATGAACATTTTTCGCTCCGCTCATTGGGCGTTTCAAACGAAGGCCTTCGCGATGGACATTTCCAAAATGTCGTCGATTTGTTGCACCGCGAATTGCTGGACCGCTGGACTGGTATTTCCAAATTTGTCGAGCCACTAGAGGACCCCTTTGCTGCAAATCCCGAATGGGCATGCCCCGATAAACTTGAGAACAACATCATTGATACGTTGAATCAATTCATTGACAAGGCGGCTTTGGACTCAGCACGTACTGAGGTTCTCAACGCGTTGCTCTCTCGCGGCAACAAGGACGCAGCGTTATTTGCACCATTGCGACAGCTCTATGGCAAGAAATCGGAGAGCACCAACACTCTGGAATCTTCCGAAGCGCCATTCTATTCGGTTCAGTCTGTTGAAATATTTAACGCGATGGAATCTCTACGCGCCAAATGGACAGCCCAGGTCGACAGCCTGCTCAGCGGCCAGTTTCATCGACGACGATTTTCGTGCAAGAACGTTCAACAACTGATCACCCTGATTGAATCGGACCTGAAAGAAAAACGTGAACTGGCCAAACAGGTCATCCATGTCCGTCAATCAGAAGCGAACGCATTCGAACGCGAGGTTCTGGGCGCGCTTCGTGGCGAGAAAGATCTCTCAAAATTCCTGCCACAGGTCGAATCCTTCCTGGAAAAATATTGCGAGATCCTGCGAAGCATCACGATCCACGAAGTTCTATTCCAGATTTTCCGCCAACTCCAACTGCATTTGAACCCATTCCGCGAGAAAGCACATCGCCTCAAGATGACACTTTCGGGCCAATGCAACACGCTTCGAAACCCGGCAGATCTCGAGTACGAGATTCAAATGCTGGAAGGATTTGATCGGGCCATCGTGGATCAAATTCTAAAGAATCGGGAACAAATTGTTGATCAAGCAGAAAATCGCTTCTTTATTCAGCACGTCGAAGCCGACGGTAGTTTTGAGGAATTACTGCTGACAGAAGGCTTGAATTTGAACAAGCTATTTTCGGATGCGTTGACCTCAGTTCGAGCTGAAGTTGTCGTTGCAGGAAAACAACTCAATCTCGATCAGGTGCTGTTCGACATGATCGAGGTATCCCCCGAAGCCGTTGGCGATCGACTTCATCAAATGGTCAACAACGCGCTTCCCTGGACGGATCAATGTGGTGGTACAGCTCGAATGCTTGTAGCGTTGCCGGAACAGGCACCTTCAAAAAACATTTGCGAATCCATCAACCGCCTGGCCGGCACCGAATGCGCTGTGTCAATGACGACCAGTGGCGAAATGGTGATCCTGACCGAGTGCGAGAAGATTGAGTTGGCCGACGTTGCATTCCGTTTGTTGCAACAGCGCAGTGACTGTGCCGATCTGGCTGCACGCGTAGCATCGCGAAACGACATTCGCTGGAAGTCTTTAACTGAGTTGGTTTAACTTGCGACTCAAATGCACAAGCAATCTTTAATAAGGAACTGGCGAGTCGGCGTTCCAACTTTCCAACGAAATGCCTGGAAACTGTTGGTTGAGCGCAAAGCTCCTCTCAATCAACGCGGTGGATCATCTGCGCCACAGCGTTCCATTAACGCGTCGAAATCGGCTTTGCGACTTGATTGCTCCCAGCCCGGCGGAACGGCTTTCATGTATCGCAACAACTTGGCCGCTTCGGCTTTCTGATCTGTCTCAAGCAAAAGTCTGGCGACTTCGTACTTCGCCTCAAACCAGACCTCGGAATGATCCTGCGATCGACTGGCAACGCGGCGCCATTCATCCAACGATTCCAATTCCTTGCCAGGGATCGCAGCCAAACAGCGAGCTTTCAACAGCGTGACCTCATCGGATGATTTGTCTCCGCCCACCATCGCGTTCAATTTGGCCAACGCTTCGTCGGGTTTGCCGTTGTTGAGATAAACTTGCGCCTGTTGTAGGCGCCAGTGTGATTTTTCACGTTCCGAATCCGCTGATGATTCGAGCTCTGCAGCAACGCGAAGTTGCCAACCTTCTATTTCTGTATTCCGAAGTCGTCGGTTCCTCAACGACAACAATTCGTACAACAACGCCATACCAGTTGGCTCTGCCTTGATCTCTTCGAACAGCTCCCGTGCCCTGCCCTGTTCATTGCCTTGTTCCGCTAGGAAGGCAATCGCGACGGCGGCCTGTTGAGATAGTTGGAGCGAACTCAATGACTCAACCGTTGCGAGGTTTCGTTCTGCCAAGCGAGCAACGACACCCGAGTCTTCACCATCAAACTCGGACGCCAACTTGTCAAGGGAAACGACCAACAACAAATCCGACGACGACGCCTGTTCGACATCGGCGGGAGTGATCAGCGACTTCAATCCTCGCATCAATTGTCCGGCAAGTTGTGCTCGGGAATCCAATTCGCTGCGAGTCGCCAGCAAACCGGGTATCGCAAATTGCAGATCTTTGGCGACTTCCACAAACAAGGTACTTCGCGCCGGAATTTGAAAATAGTTTTCGATCGCTGCCTGATAGTCCTTGTTTCCCAATTGCAATCGTGCAAGCCAGAGACGCGCTTGGGCCGCTGTGGTCGCGGCCGGCCAATCCCGCAAATGCTCGACAAGTAAATCGCGAAACCGATCAACTTGCGACTTGTCGGTCGCTGCCTGTTGCGCGACATACCATGCGGCTCGCAAATGCGCTGTCGATGCCATCGCGTGCTCTGGTCGCTTCCTGGCGACGTCCAATAGTTCGCTTACCGCCGTTTCAGTATCGCCCAACTGCTCCAATGCCTTGATGCGTTTGAACTGCTGCTCAAATACGTTGTCCCAATCTCCAGCGGCAATGGATTGATCCAAAGCCTTTCGATAGGCGTTCGCTGCGTCATCCCAACGTTCATCACGAGCAGCCGTATCACCCAGGCGTTCCGCCATATCATTGCTTGTGTCACTCCCCGACAACGCTGACGCCTGGTTCGATTGATTGACAAATGTCCGCTCCGCCAACCTGCCCCAATACAATCCATGTCTTTGCTCAATCCTGTTGATCCAATCGGAAGCGGCCTGTTGCCACTGCCCATTCGAATCCGATTGGCTCGCGAGAGCCAGCACAAAACGCAGCGCTGCCAAATCGGTTTCGGGAGCACTTTCGCTCTGACTCTTTGCCAATTCCAAAACGGGACGAAATCGCATGAGGTCGTTCGTCGCGATCCCAAGGTCCAGTTGTTCAGCAATCGCTGCCTGTTGGTTTTCAAACGTCATTCCGTTTTCGGGGAGAGACGCCAGTTGAGCCTGAGCTTCACGGTAATCGCCCAACATCCGATAAGCCTCTGCCAAACGCAACTTCGTCGAATGATTGAGCGGATGATTCGGATCGACTTGTTTCAGTGTTTCGTTGAGCCAGGACACCACCCCGGTCAACGCATCAATTCGATTGACTCGATCATCCACGGCATACATCGCGGCACGTGTCAGATTCGATTGTGCGATTTGAAATCGAACGTTTGCCAACAGCGAGTGAATCTCCCGGTTCGAAAACGTGCCATCCGTGCCGGACTCTGTTGGAGATTGTGGCAACTCAGTGGTCAACGTTCGTTCAACGTCTTCCAGTCGACGGCGCGCACCACGCAATTGAGAAACTGCTCGATCACGTGAGGTTTCCACAAGAGGAGAAATGCGGTTTTCCGCCGCCAACAACCTGCTTTCTGCCATTTGAACCATCGCTGACTGGATTGCGACCAACGGAAGTCGCGGGTTTTGCGTTTCCGCGGCAGCAAAATCATCGCCTATTCGCACCGCTTCGTCCCACGCCTTCATCCGTCCATTCCCTTGGACTTGTATCGCGCGAGCCATCTGCGTTTTCATTTTTTCAATCACGATCGCAGTGCGGTCAACGACCGCCAGCTCGTTCGTCGCCAACAGCTGTTCGCAGTGGTAGTCGGCAAGGTCAAACAACTGGCGTCTGCGCAAACCGTCGATCAACGGTTGATCGCGTGTGGCTGACGACTGCTCAACCTGTAGCGGCGACGCAGACAACAAACAACATTCAAAAAGCAAACAAGCCAACCAGAATGGAACTAACAAACGAATCATCTGGGCTCTAGCCTCCCTTGCGCGGGTTCACCGCAAACGAGACTTTCTGAAACCCCGTCAACTTGGCTTCGTCATACGACTGGATCACGTAGCCAAGGGGCACGGCTGGATCGGGATGCAGGATCAACGGCGCATCGACCTTTACCGATGCCAACGCCTGCAGGTGAGCGCGAATCTGCTCAAACGATTCAATCGGCGTGTCGTTGATTTTCCAATTGGGTCGACTGCCATCCCAGCCGATACGGATCACGACGTTGTCAAAATCCGCATCGGGTGGCGGATCCAATGCTTCCACCGGCTGCGTTCCCAGTGTTGAAGACATCTGACTGGGCAGAATGTGTTCGATGATTTGAAAGCTACTTGTGCAAACAAAGAAAACCAACAACAGAAAAATCACATCGATCATCGACGTCATTGCCTGGTCGGAGTCCCCCGCCCCATCGCGTCTCAAGTAGCTGCTCGGCCGCTTCATTGACGAGTCTCCCGTTCAAAAACGGCAAACGTCACATTCCAGATTCCCGCCTCGGTGCAACTGAGCATGATCGGCTCAAAGAATGCGTAGGCTGAATCGCGGCTGCCGCGAATGCGGACTTCCAAATCGTTGCCTTCGGTTTCTCGCAATTGAACCAGTCGCATCGGCAAGGCTGAGGAATCTATTTCGCGTCCCGCCATCAAAATCTGGCCTGCCTCCGTTACGTTCAACGTGACGCGGGGCGTCTGTCGACTATCCGCATTCTCACCGGACTTCGCAATCGGCAACGGTAAATCCAATTGCGTCTCCTGCTTCGCCAGATGACTGGAAACCAGAAAAAAGATGATCAACAAAAACACCACGTCGATCATCGGCGTCATGTCGATGCCCAGCTTCCTGGCACGCGAATACCGGGGCGTCTTCATGACGACTCCTTGCGCTGTCGTGACCGTCTGCGCAGTGGCGTGAAGACATGTTGAGCGATGTATGCGGCTTCGGCAACGAATTGATCGATCCGGTTTCGAAAAATGGCAAAAGCACCGATCGACGGAATCGCGATGATCAACCCCAGTACCGTTGTCACCAGCGCCGAATAGATTCCCTCAGCCAATTGGGGCGCCGAAGCTGCTCCCTGTGTGAGCGCGACCTGGCGAAACGCCATAATCATCCCCGTGACCGTTCCCAACAGCCCAACCATGGGCGCGATGTTGGCGATTACCGAAAGGTATTCCAGTTTTCGAAACAATCGGGCACTTTGCTCAGCCAGAGATTCTTCAAGTGATTTCTCAACGGCACTCCAGCCAAACTCAATGTCGGAGATTCCTTGCATCAATACGAATGAAAGCATGCTGGGGCGATCGCTACACAATGCTTGAGCTGATTTCACATCGCCACTTGCCAGCGCATCGCGCACTCGATCAGCCAAGCCGTCGGGGATTAAATCATTGCGACGAAGCGAGATCAAATGATCGAACACGAGATACACGCTAGTCAACGAAAGTGCCAGTAACAACACGACGATAACGATCCCAACGGGTCCGCCCGAAAAAATGATCGACAAAAACCCGCCGCTCGATTCTGCCACGGTTTCCGCTTTGTCAGCTTGAACGGCAAATGCCGTCGTCGGCGCTTCAAAAGCCGCAAGCAACCCCAGCATCCCGCTCAATGTCCCTAGCCTGAATGGATTCAATGTTGATTCCTTATTGTCTAAACACCTGTGGTGCCAATCACTGCATCACAGCGTCTGATTTCCATACATCAATTGCCGCCCGCACCTGACAAATTTTGTTGGGCGTCAACAGCCCAAGGCGACTCTGAGAAATCGTTTGCCAATTCCCTCCAAAGCCGCAATGCATCCTGTGACCGGCCTTCATTTTGCAAAAGGTTCGCCGTCTGCCGCAAGGCGAATCCCGCCTCTCGAAATTGCGTCTCGTACAGGATTGGCACTTTCATCCAACTGATCAACGACTCGTTCGTCATACCCGCACGTTGCAGCGCGTCACCAAAAATCACCAACGGACCAGCACGAAGAGACTCCGGCATTCGCTCCAGCTGTAATTGCCAACGTTTAATCGTTGCCTCATTCGCCGACAAATATTGTGTTCGCCACAATTGCGCGGCTGCCAAATGAGCAATCTTGGCGTCAAAGTCTCGGCTCAACGCCTCCAGTTTCGACACGGCATCGGCGCGACGATTGGAATTCAACAACCAACTGGCTCCCAGCAGCTGGACGCTCAAGTCTTTGCTTTCCATCCACTGTCCTGCTGACTCAACGACGCGCCCATCTGGCCGCTCCTCTAACCAGCAAAGCGGAATGATGCTGTAAAAACGCGTTTTGGGATCGTCCTCCAACATCAATACAAACGCATTGCCTGCAGCAACATTGTCACCTGCATAGTGCAACGCCCTGACGAGATCGGCAGCAATGATCCGGCGCACCCAGATGCGAGGCTCCGTCTCCATGGCTTTCGACAACATGGGAATCGCTTCCACCATCTTGCGATTGGAAATCAACTCCAGGGCCGCGACATATTCGGAAACATGTGGCGTTTGTACCGAAACGATATTTTCGGTTTCGTAACTCGTGACACGACCTTGCGATTCCATTCGCAGCTCGTCGCCCAACCAATCGATTACGCTTCCTCGGCGTTCAACTTCGCGATTTTCTTTTCCGGCCCGAACGATGACCGTATCCACCGGTGCGATCTCTTGCGCGTTCGTCGACAACGGCCTGGCAACGATTACGAGCAGACCAACGACGATTGGCATCCACTTCACAAACGTTTGCCGGCGTCGAGTTCTGTAAGTCTTCAACAAAATGCTATTCACCCAAGGTCCTGATGTCTTTGTACAAATATTGTCCTCGATTTCGTCGCGCAAGTGTTTCCAACGACCGATCACCGTTGGGCGATTTTTTTCCGTCACCAAATTCTATCGCATTGATGACACTTCCGGCGCGATTCCAATCATCGACCCGGTTGATTTCATCACTGGTAAAACCACCCGCTGCATCGGTCAACAAGAACACCACATCCGGCCCCAGTTGCAACGCCGCCTTGAGCGCCGTCAGATGATCGGTTCCCCCATCGCTGGTGATCGAACGTACAAACTGGACTGCCTGATTTCGAATCGATTCCGTTCCGTAGTGCATTGTCTCGCTGACGCCACTGCGGCGAAAGTAAAGCGTTTTGTCATTGTAGAAAATAATCTGAAACTGCTGCACCTCGCCAATCGATTGAAGTGACTGGATCAATTCGCGTTTCGCCGCGCGCAATGGCCGCGCATCAAAATCATCCATGCTGGCCGAGCGGTCAAACAGATAAACAAACCGAGACCCTGTCCCTTCGACTCCAAACACCGACGTGCTCACTTGTCCCGAAAGGTCTCCCGGCTTGCCAGTTGTTGGCTTGGTCAACGACTCAGCCGAAGGAAGATTCTGCAACAGTTCCTTGCCCGCCTCTTGCATGACCTCCTCATCGTTGGGTTCGCTGCCGGGCAGTTCAGGTGCCTTCGCAGCGACTGGAAACGACGGTGGTTGTGCCTCGGCGGTCGATTCGCTACTTTCCGTCGACTCATCACCGGAAACGTATTCCGTGACACTTTCCGCTAGGTCAACCAATACGATTCCACCACTTCGCGTTTCTGACTCTCCGCCAGGGCGACGAACGTTGGTTACCACCAGTGCCAGTGTCACCAAGATGACCGTGTGAAAACAAAGCGAGAACAACCACGCTGGGAGTCGACGTCTGCGTGATGGATGCACGGCGCTCGGAACCACACCTGCGTTCGCATCGCCTTCAACAGCGACATCGTCTGTGCCAACTGCCGGTTGCGATTCGTCCCATTGATGTGTTGTCAGGCCCACGTCGACACCCTGTTTACGGACATCATTAACTTGCTGGTTGCGGCCGGTTTCTGGACACGTTTGGTCACAGGCGTTTTGCCCGCAAAAAAATCTTCCGCAAGTGCTGTCAACCTAATGATACGTGGAACACCCAATCGATGCATTGTCATTTCAGTGCGAAAACCGCTGGTTTCAGGCTCCTTTTGACCAACTGCGCCTGTCGACACGCCCGCATACCAAGCACTCCCATCGGCTGACCGCAATCAGATTTTTGATTTTCAATTTTCAGCGGACCAAACGTGTCGCAGGCTCCCCAGATGATTCCTTCAGTCAAGGTGATCGACGTCATCACATCACCTCGCGAAGAAATCCAATAGACCTGGGAGCCAAATCATGACTCGACATCGACTGCCACAGCTGACCGCAGCCAAGCCACGAACGGGTATGCAATCGTTTGCCAATCTGATCGAAAGTCTGATTCGGGTTTACGAGAAGCAAAACGAAGTTGAAGAGCAACTCAACAACCCAAACCGTCCGGCGTCAACGAAACGAAAATCAGCTACGGCGAAACATCAGTTGGTCCCCACTCCGTCGACGGAACCCGTTCTGCCGTTCACCGTGCATCTGAACACCGAACGCCAAACTACCTTCGGCTTCTACGACGCAACGATCTAAAAGTGCAGGTCGTTAACGTAAAAGGGGTCGGGAGTCGATTGCCGGAACGGCCCGACGGGTGCTTCGCACAATCGACTCCCGACCCCTTTTACATGCAAGGCAACGGACCCCTGATGGTAGCGGAACTCTCAAAGAGTTCCGAAAGAAACATCCGAGTCCGACTTCCGAATTTTCACTTTCGAAAAACCGCGTTTTCAAAAGTCTTGCGACTTTCGCTACGACCTTAACTCGGCTTGCGCAACAACACCACCGTTTGACGCACATGGTGTCGCGGTAGAATTTTGATCAAATCAAAATAGCGCCCCCAAACGTTATGCAAGTAATCGTTGGAATGGAACACTTGCGCGCGATACGGTCCCTGGCTTGTGAAGCGATAGACCGTTCGCGTGTTGGGAAGCGGACCCATGATATGTTGATCGAATTGTGGGTCGACCTTCCGCACTTGCTGAATCAATCGATTCTTGTCGTTGTTGATCTCGCCCCGCAACACCTCCCAGGTGTCTTCGTTGTGAACCGTCAGATAGGCCAGTCCACCGGGTTTAAGAATCCGTCGCAGCTCGGCTAGCCAAGCGGTTTCAAACGTATCGATATGCGTGAACACAGAGAACGCGCTGACCACATCGAAGTAGTTATCTTCGAGTGGGATTGCCGGGATCGTGTGATTGAAGATCGGTTTGACCCGCTTGGGCATGTGTTCGTACAGCCAACGAATGTGCCGCTGATTGATATCGCTGCCCCAGATTTCCGGAATTTCGGTTTGGGCAACAAAATGGCGAATCACGCGTCCCGACGCACAGCCAAAATCAAAGTAGCGCTGAACATCAATATTCAGTTCGCGGCAGGCCTGCATGATTTTCAGATGATCGACCAGACCCGACATCCAGTATTGAACATCGCGTCCCGGTGAATAGCCTTCGCGGTCCTGCGGGGCAGGAATCGGATAGGTGTCGGCTTCCATCCGCTGCCGGGCACCGATCCCCTGCATCAGATTGGCATTGGCGTTGTCAGCAACCGGCTTCCATTCTTCTTCGGGTCGCTCGGAGACGGGCGGCAACGCTTCGAAGGGCTCGGTGTCGAGCGTGTTGCGAGAAAGGTCATCCTCCCAAGGCTCGGGACGAAGTTTTTGACGCAATTCGGCGATTTGTTCTTGCACAGACATGGTTCAAATAATTAGGAGCGAATGGGTCGTTATCTGCTTCGCCATCCTAACCATTTTCGCAAAACGTGTTTAGATCGATTTCACGACCGATTTCCAGCCATTCGATTTCATACTGAGTCCCATTTGGAAAATATCTGAACTCTGTGCTTGAAGCGGGACCTGGATGGCCCCAAGGGGGTCGGGAGTCTTTTTGGGTGTCCAAGAATTTTATTCTTGCCTTTTTAGGATTGAAATACTGGATCGATTTGAATCACCGTTTCAGCCAAAAGACTCCCGACCCCTTCGGCGAATTTGGCCCTTCACATCCGTCGCAAATTGCCTTGTCAGAGACGCCGTTCGCTTTCGTAAGAATCATTTTTGCGTGTTGATGCAACGAACTTCATCATTCGTTCGAATTTTCGTCGCCAATTCGGACAATCTTGGTTTCAGAACTCATGTCAAAAACATCACGGCATTTAAGTCTTACGAATAAAGGAGCTTGCGTAGAAAGGTCTGAAATGTCGAAGGTCTCGCTTCGAGCATTCGGTACGTTATCGGAAATCGTCTTCAGCGCCGGAGCCGACGCGGAATCGGATGCGATTAGTTCAATCTGATACGAGAATTGTGGCGTGGTAGTCGGGTCCAATTCCCATTTGGCAACGAAGTCTGCTCGCCTGTTGACTCGACTTGCAAGGCAACGATTCGCGTGACCTCGAAATCGGGTCGAACTTCGGACGTCGCGCGCTCGAGTTTGTGTTTTGATGGATTCGCTACCTGCGGTTTGATTGTATCGCCACCGCTGGTCATAAAATAATATGACTCCGATGAATCGTTGACGACACCACCATTCCATCGTTCGCGACGATCAAAAGAACGTTTGCCACGCACCAAATCCCAGGCGTTAACAGAATAATTCCCTGATCCAAATGGAAACCAGCTTCCGTCCAGTTTCCGTTTCCAGCCGGAACCTAAATGAATGGTTCGTTCATTGGCACCTGAGTCGATCCAATCTTCAATAAAAGCGTCGGTCGAACCTTCGAAATTGACTTTGGCCACGGCGACGTCCATCGTGACCAAATGCTCCCACTTTTGAGAATCCGCCGCGCGAACCCAATAACCGAAAAAGGTGTGATCGCCAACGAACCATCGCCGAGCAACCAATGTGTACCAGACATCGGTTGTCCAACCCAATTCAAAGTTCCAGGATTTTAGTCCGGTTCCCTCACCACCAAAACCCTCTACCAATGTCCCCGCACCTTGGTAAACGACCTTGATGGGCGCGGTGTGCTTCTCGTTGTCCCAAATTGAAAAGATATAGTTGGGAGCTTTCGGGTGGGCTTGAATCCCGGCGTAGCCCGCTGCCGCCCCCTGCCATCCCAGCGCTTCATAGTACGTGTAAGTCGCCAACCCGTTTTTGGGCACGCGAACATTGTTGACAACAATATCACCCGCGAAGTTGTCGTCGAACACAAAATGAGACGACGGCGCTGCGTCCTGACTCAAGACCTCGCCTGCCGAGAACAATTGAACGCAAACGACAAACAACCCCAAAAAGGCGATTCGAACTTTTGATTGAATATGCATGTGATTCTGATTCTCGTTGTTGGCCCCAAGGGGGTCGGGAGGCTTTTTGGGTGTCCAGGAACTTCATTCTGGCCGTTAAAGATTGAAATCTTCGATCGATTTGAATCACCGTTTCAGCCAAAAAGACTCCTGACACCTTCGACGTCAACGAAAAGTCCCTCGTATCAACTGTCGGGATTATCCAGCAGTTCCTTCAATCTCAAGCTTAACTCTGACGAAAATCGATCCAGCCACGATTCGTCGACAAGCCCCAACGAGATCATATCCTGTAAGTGGACGCGGTCCTTCAAGCGGTAACTAGTGAGCTTCATTCGAATCAGCTCAGGAAAAGTCAATGTCCGAACCGACTTGATCAATTCAAATTGTTCGACGTTGGGCGCAACTTCTAAATGCTCTGCACGCACTTTCTCACCGGCAAACACAACATGGACTGCATCTCGCGGGGATCCATCCGCGCCATCCAAAAACATGGGTACGCCGGCAACCTCCTGGTATACAAAGCCCAGCGGTTCGAGCGCCAGCTTGGCTGAATCCAAATCGCTGCGGTTCAACACGATGTCGACATCGCGAGTGTTACGCACTGCAGATTCGTCAACCTGTGCCACCCACAACTGCACTGCGTTTCCACCGACAATGGCATAGGGAATCTGAGCATCGTTCAGCGCGCTGGTGACACGTGACAGTCGTTCCTTTACCTTTTGCACGGCCCGTTCAATCCTATTCCAGAGAGCATCGCCGGTATATTTGATTTCTATCATCTTGATCATCCTCACTTCCAATTGTAACACGACTCGTGGAAGTGCCAAAATTCCGGCGAACTATTGAGATTCCAAGCAACCCATTTACTTTCGAACATCATCATCGAACTGGCCATCGCGAACAAACTGGACAAATGGCGTATTCCTTTCAATTTGGCTTTGAGTTGGTGGTTCACTTCGACTTCCATGATGCCACAGCCAAATTGTTGAACGATCGTCTACGCGGTTTTTGGCATACGTTGACGCCGACTTGCCATTAGAATCAGCCTTATCCAACTGATCACGAAAAAACGGAGTGAGAAATTTCAATATATCGAAGCACCCTTTATTAACGCAGGACAGGTGAAGGCAATCCCGTTCCTTGGCATCCGTTTCAGTTGGATCGAATCCCATCTCAATTAGATACGCAACCGAGTCACGCATGCCATTCATTACAGCACAATGCAACGCCGTAAGTTGTTCGTCTCCATACCGCCACCTTTTGAGCTCGCCAATATCCACCTCACGCAGCGCAATCGAATCGCGATTTGCAAGTAACTGCAAAATTTTGTCGCCAAATTCCGGAAGCTGAACTTCGGAAAGATAATCATTCACGAACTCACCAAATGAGTCGCAAATCCGATTGTATTCACCATGATCACCGGTCCAAATCGAGCCATTGTCAACGTCAAACAAATACAGAATAGTAAACGACTCGTCGAACGCCATAAACGGAATTGGCTGACTGGAAAATGCCTCTTCAATGCTTACCGTCGAGCCGTATTCCACCATAGAAAGACGACTTTCCATTGAATTGTCCCACACCGATTTCGTGATCGCCGGAATGTGTGTCACATACTCATCTTCATCCTGCCCCTTGATTCCATAAGAGTCTTCAGTAAGTCCCGGAATCCTGTTCTTGTATAATGTTGCGCCATTATGTTTTCGCAAAAACTCAAACACTGAATCGGGAACACCCTTGAATCGCCGGACCAATGCCTTAAATTTTTTTCATCCAACGGGAAACGATCCACTGCGAACAAATCCACAATCGATTTCTGCATGCGAGCTCCATCAATAACACGGGCAAAATATAACTGACGAGATCCAACTTTGGATTCCAGTCCGAATGTCTCCAGGTCGAACTCGGCAGGTCAATTCAATATAACGTCGGTGGCCCCAAGGGGGTCGGGAGTCTTTTTGGCTGAAACGGTGATTCAAATCTATCAAGGATTTCAATCTCAATAGGCCAGAATGAAGTTCCTGGAGACCCAAAAAGACTCCCGACCCCTTCAACGTCATAAAACTGCTCGCGGACAATTTCACTTCGCCAGTGCGGCGCCGTTTGTCCTGGGGTCGGCGACGGCGGTGAAGGTGCCGGTTGACGGATCAAAGCGAATCGCCTGACTGATTCCCGCCGTTCGCGTCATTCGGACCTTGTGCCCCTTCTCCTTCAAGCCGTCCACGATCGACTCATCGGTTCCCGACTCGATGTACAACAGATCAGGGGACCACTGATGATGAAAACGCGGCGTTGAAACGGCGTCTTCCAAACTCATATCGAAATCCAAAACACGAATCGTCGCCAGCAGTGATTGCGTGATGATCCGTGGACCACCGGCTGCACCGACGGTCATCACTGGCTGGCCATCGCGGCAAATGATTGTGGGACTCATGCTCGAAAGCGGCCGTTTGCCGGCAGCCACCGAATTCGCTTCATTGCCCACCAGGCCAAATGCGTTTGGAACGCCGGGTGCGATCGCGAAATCATCCATCTGGTTGTTCATCACGACTCCCAGCCCCGGCACGATGACTTTCGATCCAAACGTGGTGTTCACTGTCGTCGTGATCGCCACCCAATACCCTTCCGCATCCGCCGCCGCAATGTGCGTGGTGTGTTTCTCAAAGAAATCGGAATCCGCCAGCGGGGGAACACCGTGCGAGTCGACTGCAATACTTCGCGCGCTATCGATTCGTTCGCTCAGTTCCCGTGCATAACCTTTGTCGATCAGCCCGCGCGGCACATCGGCATGATCGGGGTCCCCCAGCCAGTAGGCGCGATCCGCAAACGCCAACTTCATCGCCTCGGCAATCAAGTGCGTTGACTCCATGGGACTGGATTGATTCACGGCCTGTAGATCGAACCGCTCCAGAATGTTCAAGATCTGCGCGACATGCACGCCGCCGGAACTGGGAGGTGGAAAGCCGTAAACGGTGTAGCCGCGATACGTGGTCTCGACCGGAATTCGCTGCACCGTGTGGTAATTGGCCATATCGGCCCGCGTGATCAAGCCGCCGTTGGCCTGCATCCAGTCGGCAAGTGAATCGGCAAACGCCCCGCGATAGAACCACTCGACGCCTTGTTCGCCAATCGAGCGATAGGTGTTGGCAAGGTCCTGTTGACGGAACAATTCGCCCGCAGCAACGGGAGCGTCATCGTCACCAAAGAACACCGCTTTGGAACCGGGAAAGCGCATCAGGTCTTTGGCAGTTCCCTGAACCAACGAAGCGTATTGTTCGTCGACGTGAAAACCATTATCGGCGATCTCGGCCGCCGGCAGAATCAAATCGCGCAACGACTTTTTGCCGAACCGCTCAACCGCTTCGGCATATCCTGCGAGTGCTCCCGGTACACCAATCGCCAGCGGGCCAACTTGGGACAGCGTCGTATCGGCCTTGCCGTCACGAATGAACATGTCGCGATGTGCGGCCGCGGGTGCCATCTCCCGCGCATCGATGGCGACGACCGTTCCATCGGGTGTTCGAATCAAAATGAAACACCCGCCCCCGATGCCGGAGTTGAAGCCGTCGACGACTCCCAAGGTTAACGCCGTTGCAATCGCCGCATCGACTGCGTTGCCCCCGGAATTCAGTGCGTCCATTCCCGCCTGCGTTGCCATCGGGTGAACGCTGGCAACCGCCGCCAGCTTGCCGTTCGCGACCGAAGGAATTTCCTGACTCCATGCCGAATGCCGATTCCAAATCAGCAACAAAACAACGGTGAGCACGATGCGAATTTGCGGTTTCATTTTTGGGTTGCCTTGAATCGACACAGCTAGCGGAAATGGAAGACCGATTTTAGCAGACAATTCTGCCGATAATAAACAATGACCGT
The DNA here is from genome assembly GCA_041399045.1 of Pirellulaceae bacterium. Lineage (GTDB taxonomy): Bacteria > Planctomycetota > Planctomycetia > Pirellulales > Pirellulaceae > BJ22. The sequence goes on from JAWKTO010000014.1 coordinate 79,112, forward strand.
TTGCTCTATTCGCAACAAAGGCGTTTTGCTACACCTTGGCGATTGTTTCTCGCAGACTCATTGGGAACGGAGACCCGAAATCATGTTTTGCCGCTGGATTCTGGCAGTTGGATTGACCCTTGCTATTTGCTCAACGGGCATTGCCCAACAAAATACCCGTGATGGTGCCGTGGTTGGCGGTGCGACCGGCGCGATCATTGGCGGCATCATTGGACACCAAAATGACGAAACACCCGAAGGTGCCATTATCGGCGGGGTGGTCGGTGCCGTGGCTGGCGGCTTGCTGGGCAAGAATCGGGATCAGCAGATCGCGCGCGAGCAGTACTATCAAAATCAAATGTACCAACAGCAGCAACAAATCAATCAGATGTCGCGACCTTGTGTCACGTCAAACGATGTGATCACGATGTGTCGCAACGGCGTGGGCGAACAGGTCATCATCAACTATGTTCAAACAGACGGTGTTGATCGTCGTCTGAACGTTTCCGAGATCATTGCTTTGCACCAACAAGGTGTCAGTGAGAACATTATCTCGGCGATGCAAAACGCTCCTGTGGGCCAGCAAGGTCAAGTGGCTCCACCACCGACCTATCGCCAAGCGACCATGCCGCAACAACCACAAACGGTGATCATTCGCGAGCAATACGAAGTGGTTCGCCCACCGGTGATCTACCAAGCGCCGCCGCCCCCTGTGTTCTATTTTGAATACGGCCGCGGGCATCATCATTATCATCGATAGGCTGGGTGCCTAGGTGTGCTGAACTCTTGAGAGAACAGCTACGATTTGATGGCTGCGTGCTGAACTCTTGCGAGTCCAGCTACGGCTCTTCTCCCCAGTTACGGCTCTATTTCGTAGTGGACGAGGCTACGAGTCCCGAACCCCCGACATGATGCAGGGACTCGTGGCCTCGTCCACTACCCGGCACTGGTTTTTGCTGAACTCTTGAGAGTCCAGCTACTCTTGAGAATCCAGCTACTTGCTAATAGATCAAACTCGGCTTGGACGATGCGGTTTCGGCCCGCCTCCTCGCTTTGATGCGAACGTACGGCGGCAGAAAACAACTGCGGTGGCCGAACGAACCTGCAGCCGCTGCGCGATCAGCATGGTTCGGTTCCACCAGCGCCTCAATGACAAAACCCGCGTTGCAAATCCCACCAACAATCGTTTCCCAGCGATGAACATATTCATTCGTCTCAGGTTCGCGTATCAAGTTATTGGTGTGCCGCGTTTCCGACTGTGCAGGCTGACCTGAATAACAGTCGTGCTCAATCGTGTACTTCCCCGCACTTCCCGGCAATAGACTGGCTTGCAAACTTGAAGGCTGTTTGTGTTGACTCACATACAGTCCGCCCGGCCGGGTAACCCGCGCCACCTCGACAAACACACGACTGATATCTGGCAAGTAACACGTACTGACTGGATGAATAACCAGATCGAATTGGCTATCCGACAATCCAGACAAATCCGACATGCAGGTTTCGATCAATTGATACGACAGGCCCGTATCGCGTTGAACACTTCGGTCCAAATCAAGCATCGCGGAACTGAAATCAACAACCGTGACGTTCGCCCCAGCCGCCGTGTACAGCGGCCCATGCCGGCCACCACCGGCCGCCAGGCACAGAACCTGCCAACCGCGAATATCGCCCCCGAGCCAACCCAGCGAATCCACCCGTTCCAGCGGCGATTTCAATTCTTCTGCGGTTACAGTTCGCGCCAGCCGATGACCGTTCCGCGCCAGTTCCTGCCAGGCATTTCGATTATGTTGTGTTGACTGAGATGAACGCATTTTTACCAACGCGACCTAAACGTTTCGAAACGATTTCAACATTTTGACCAATCAACCGTGAGACTCAGCGAATGAAGTCACTGATCGTTAGCTTCGATTTCCGCCGCCTTTCAGGATAGCCACATGCCCCCCAAACGAAAATGGTTACGGCGACTGTTCCGACTCTTCGTTGCCTTGTTCGCCGTTCTGATCCTGGCTGATTTCGGATACTCACGTTACGTCAACTGGGCCGTTGCCCGTTTCGAAAGCCAGGTCGAGCGAACCGATGCGGGCGTGGCCGCGGGCTGCGAAGCGTACACGATTGGCACTGGCGATACGGCGATCTTGTTCATCCACGGCATCAACGAGAGTGCTTACACCTGGCGCAAGATGGCTCCGCGATTCGAGTCGTTGGGATACACGTGCCGCGTGATGCGACTGCCAGGATTCGCCGAAACGAACGAAATGTATGGCAGCCATACTGCTGATGACTGGGTCAAGGTCACTTTGGAAGAACTGGAAAGTCTCAACCAGAAACACGACCGAGTTTTTGTTGTGGCGCACTCGCTCGGAGGTGCCGTCGCCATCCAGGCAATCCTTCAACAACCCGCCGCCACGGACGGTTTGATCTTACTTGCTCCGGCGGTCCAAGTCTCGAACACACGCAGCCCGATTCTGTCGACGCGATCCTGGCACGAGCTGGGAAAATGGTTGTGGTTCACGGACACGCTTTACTCGCCCTTTGGAGTCGACGTGAATGATCCGGCGGAACGTAGCGACCCCAATCGCACTCCTTTCACACCCATGAACGTCGTTGACGGCACGTTTGATTTGATTGATCGCAATACCGATCGCGCGGACGAAATCGTGCAACCGGTATTGTTGGTGGTAAGTCATTCCGATGCTGTGATCGAATCGGATGCAGCCGTTGGTTTCTTTGCGAACCGCGAGCTTGCGAAAACTGAAGTCTTTTGGAATGATAAGGCCACGCATGGTTTGCCGTACGATTTCGGTTGGGAGGAAGTGGTTGACCACGCGCATCAATTCATCCAATCGACGCAACTACAAACTGATGACGCAGCAATCGACAGCCGAAAGCAAAACCCCTGAACAACCGACTGCGCCGATCGCCACCTGTTCGCGATTCGTCCAAGTCGAATGGATCGATCTGGATGCGACGGGCCTGATTCGCGTCGAGCGGATTGTCCGCTGGATGGAGGAAACGGAATACGAGTTCCTACGAAGTCGAGGACTGAGCGTTTCGCTTCGCGATGATCGGGGGCAATTCGGCTTCCCTCGGCTTCGCACAGAAATTGAAATCCTTGATTGGCCAAGTGTCAATGAAATTCTGCGCGTCAATTTGAAACTTGCCGATCTCAGTCACAAGCAATTGACGTACTCGTTTGATATCGTATTCAAATCGCAACCAGACCGCGTCATTGCAACAGGCAAGTACTCGGCTGCTTGCTGCCGTTTTCCCACCAACGATATGCCATTTCCGATTCTGATCCCCGACTGGGTTGCTGATCGGTTAACCGACCACCATTCATCAGAAGCATAAAAACATCGACCAACCTATTTTTTCGAAACGAGATCATGCCTCCCTCCAAGTCCGACAAAGCGAACAGCAAATTCTTGAGTCTGATCCTGCGCCACCAACCCGAAACAGTCGGTGTCGAGTTAGATGAAAATGGATGGATCGATGTCGACCGGCTTCTGAACGCCATCAACGCTCATGGCAATCCGTTGACCCGTGACGATTTACAACGGATCGTTGCAGAAAGTGACAAGCAGCGTTTTGCGCTGGACGAAGGAAGCAATCGCATTCGTGCAAACCAAGGTCATTCGATCGACGTTGAGTTGGGATACGAAGCGGCAATTCCACGAGAATTCCTTTATCACGGCACTCCGGAGAAATTCGTTGACGTCATCCTGCGTGAAGGCCTTAAGAAGATGACTCGGCATCACGTGCATCTGAGCGAATCCATTGACATTGCCGGCGCCGTCGGCGCAAGACGCGGGAGGCCTGTCGTTCTGCGAATCGATGCGCAGCAAATGCATGCCGAGGGTTTTGAGTTCTTTGTGACACCCAATCGCGTTTGGCTAACCGATCATGTTCCCTGCGAATATCTGGCGATAGCGCCTGACGATCGTTAGCCGAGTGTTACGTCAAAAAATCGCGAGTCTCACATTCGGTGCGGAATGGGGGTCGAACGCCAAGGGGGGTCGCCGCATACAAGCCCGCTGCGCAAGCAAGTGAGCCTTCACACCTTAACCCAATCGCCGCGCCGCCACTGCATTTCTTTGCCGGAACGTCGCTGCGCTAGACCCGGCCTACATGGGATTCACACGGGGACTCGTCGCCTCGTCCACTACCCAACGATTTGCTCAATAACAAAACACGGATCTTTTGCCGCAAATCTTGATTCCGGCGATTGCATTGCTTGCATCCACCACGGAATTGTGAACACAATGTCTGAAGTTGAATGATGCTCGAATTTCTTTTCGGGGAGTATCCAGCGTGAAGCTGATCTCAAGGCTCATCGTGGCATTCGCGATCCAAACGACAGGGATCGCGATGACGTTTGCTCAACTGACCGACAACGCGCCAGTTGAATTTTCGCGAGATGTCTATCCCATCCTGGTTTCCAAATGTCTGGACTGCCACGGTCAGGACAAACAGGAAAGTGGCTATCGACTCGACAATTCAAATGCTGCGTTGGGCTCCGCCGATTTCGGCGAACCACCCATCGTTCCGGGCGATGCAATGGCCAGTCCGTTGTACGTTTTCATCTCGGATCCCGACGCTGACATCGTCATGCCACCGCCTGATTCGGGAACTCGCCTTTCTTCCGAAGACGTTTCCAAGATCCGCAGATGGATCGACGACGGTGCCAACTGGCCCGACTCGGCTCAAACAGCCATCTCCACCGACCACTGGGCCTTTCAGCCATTGGCAAAAGTTGTCCCGCCGATCATCGCAGATCAAGACGACTCCGAAGCCAGCCCAATCGACGGATTCATACTCGATCAATTGAACCAAGCGGGACTCGAACTTTCGCACGAAGCGGATCGCCGCGTGTTGATTCGGCGAATTTACCTGGACATGCTCGGCTTGTTGCCAACGCCCGAAGAGGTCGAGGCATTCGTCAACGATGAATCCCCAGCGGCATGGGACAACGTTGTCGACCACGTCCTGTCTAGTCCGCACTATGGCGAACGTTGGGCGCGACATTGGCTCGATGTTGTTCGTTTTGGCGAATCAACCGGCTACGAAGTCAATCGCGATCGCGCGAATGCCTGGCACTACCGCGACTACGTGATCAACTCGTTGAACAACGACAAATCCTATCGTGATTTTGTGATTGAACAAATTGCGGGCGACGTTACCGGTTGCGATGAAGCCACTGGGTTTCTGGTCGGTGGACCCTACGACATTGTCAAAAGTCCTGACATCAACCTTACGCTCATGCAGCGTCAAGATGAACTGGCCGACTACGTCAACACCACAAGTACCACGTTTCTCGGTTTGACCGTTGCCTGCGCTCGCTGCCATAACCACAAATTCGATCCCATCCTGCAAAAAGATTACTACGCGATGCAGGCGGTTTTCTCTGGAGTTCACCACGGCGAACGAAAACTGCAATCGACCATCACCGAGCAACAAGTGGATCAATTGAGAATCGATCGGGAACGACTCACCGCTCTGGAATCTCAATTTCAAGAACTGGCCGCACAAGCGCCTTCCGCACCAGTCGCTCCATCACTCCGTCCGATGGTTAACGCTTTGCTCAATGAAGAAACGTTTGATCCGATCGAAGCTAAATGGATTCGTTTTTCAATTCGACAAACGAATCTCTACGAACCTTGTTTCGACGAGATCGAAATCTTCTCGACCGACGATCAAAACGTGGCCTTGAGTTCTCATGGCTCGATCGCAACTTCTTCCGGCGACTACTCGGGCAATCCCAAGCACCAGCTCAAGCACGTTAACGATGGCATCTATGGAAACGATCACAGTTGGATCGCCAACACCACCTCCGACGCCTGGCTGCAAATCGAATTGCCAGCCGTGACATCAATTAACCGCATCAAATGGGCGCGAGATCGCGAAGGTGCCTTTAACGACCGATTGGCCATCGACTATTCCATCGAGGTATCGGCCGACGGCAAGATATGGTCGGTCGTGGGCGACTCAGCCCAGCGACAACCGTATCTGGCCGACGGCAAGGAATCCGAAGACGCATTCATTGCACGTCTGAGCGACGAAGTGGCTCACGATGCTCGAGCACTCTGGGATGAAATCAAGTCGCTACGAAAGCAGATCCAGGATCGAAACGAATCGATCCCCACGGCCTACGTCGGCACGTTTTCAGAAGCGGAACCCATTTACCGGCTATACCGAGGTGAGCCCCAACAACCTCGCGAATTGGTTGATCCCGGAATCCTGTCCGTGATGGGACAATTGGCGATAACCAATGAAACACCTGAATCCGAACGGCGACTGAAGTTCGCACAGTGGTTGGTCTCCGAGGACAACCCGCTTACAGCGCGCGTGATTGTCAATCGCGTTTGGCAACATCATTTCGGAACGGGAATTGTCTCGACACCCAGCGACTTCGGCAAGAACGGCTTTGATCCCACGCACCCCGAATTGCTGGACTGGCTTTCCAACGAACTGATCCAACACAACTGGTCGCTCAAATGGCTGCACCGACAAATCCTTACGTCGTCCACCTACCGGCAATCCTCGCAACCCAACCCAAAGGGGCTGGAGGTGGACGCCGGCAGTCGCTGGCTGTGGCGATATCCACCTCGTCGCCTGGAGGCGGAAGCCATTCGCGACTGCGTCCTACAAGTGTCGGGAAAACTGAACTTGGCAGCGGGCGGCCCGGGCTTCCTGTTGTTCGAAGTCGATCGTGAAAACGTCCATCACTATTTTCCGCTCAAGGAATTTTCTGACGAACATTTTCGCCGAATGATTTACATGACCAAGATTCGCCAGGAACAGGAAGACGTTTTCGGTGCATTCGATTGTCCTGATGGCGGCCAAACGATTCCCTCACGAGGTCGTTCGACGACGCCACTTCAATCATTGAACCTGCTCAACAGCCAGTTCATGATCGAACAAGCAGCCTTTCTAAGCCAACGATTACAACAAGAAGCGCCTTCGGATATCAGTTCGCAGATCCAGACGGCTTATCACATCGCTTATTCTCGCTTGCCTACGGCCGAAGAGCAGACCGATGCGGTTGCTTTCATTCAGGAATTTGGGTTGGAAGCCTTTTGTCGCGCGTTGTTGAACTCCAATGAGTTTCTATTTTTGGGTTAGGTGAATGAACAGTCACAAGCACCGTTTGATCAGCGCGTCTCGTCGACGATTTCTGGGCAATGCCATGACCGGATTAAGCGGCATTGCACTTTCGCACCTTTTGGCAAGCCGTTCGCTTGGTCAAACGCAGGACCCGCAATCGCCGGTTCGCCCCGACGTTGATCCCGCAAATCCGAATGCGCCACGCAAACCGCACTTTGCACCTGCCGCAAAAAACGTGCTCGTCATCTTTTGCGCTGGTGCGTGCAGCCAGGTCGATACGTTTGACTACAAACCCGAATTGATCAAACGCGATGGTCAGCCGATGCCCGGCGAAAACGTTGTGACCTTCCAGGGCAAACAGGGTGCTTTGACCAAAAGCCCTTGGGAGTTCAAGCCGCGCGGCGAGACGGGCAAGATGGTTTCAACGTTGGTTGATCATTTAGGCGAATTGGCCGATGACATGTGTTTCATTCACTCGCTGACGGGGAAAACGAACACTCACGGGCCGGGCGAAAATTTCATGTCGACCGGATTTACACTGGATGGATTCCCCAGCATGGGCGCGTGGGTTACGTACGCGCTGGGAAGCGAAGTTGATGACTTGCCGGCGTATGTCGCCATCCCCGATCCACGTGGGCGACCGCAGTCGAGTGCAAACAACTGGGGACCTGGGTTCCTCCCCGCCGTATTTCAAGGTGTCGATTTTGACGCCACCAGCCCCGTCCGCAACCTTTCGCGTCCAACGGGAATATCGTCTGCGACTGACCGGGCGACTCGCGAGTTCCTTAAACGCATGAACGAACGCCACATGTCGCAATTCCCAGGCGACGAAGAACTGGCCGCGCGGATTGCCAGTTACGAACTGGCCGCAAGAATGCAGTTGAGCGTTCCGGAAATCAGCGATCTGTCGACGGAGCCGGAACACATCCTCACGGCCTACGGAGCAAACGATACTGAAAACAAATTAAAGGCCGACTTTGCACGCAATTGTATTTTGGCGCGTCGCTTGATTGAGCGCGGCGTTCGATTCGTTCAATTGTTTAACGGCGCCTATCAAACTGGGGGCGAAGGCACGAGCAACTGGGATGGTCACAAGTTTCTCAAGAAACAATATGATGTTCATGGACCGGTGTTTGACCAACCTGCCGCCGCGTTGTTGAAAGACTTGAAGCAACGTGGCTTGCTCGATGACACCCTGGTTCTTTGGTGCACTGAGTTTGGCCGCATGCCAACGTTTCAGGAGGGTGCAAGCGGGCGCGATCACAACCCCGAGGGCTTTACTGCCTGGATGGCGGGCGCGGGAGTCAAACGCGGTTACACGTTTGGGGCGACCGATGAGTTCAGCTACAAAGCTGTCGACGATGTGGTGACGGTCTACGACCTGCATGCAACCGTTTTACATTTGCTGGGACTCAACCACGAACAATTGACGTTTTATCACAATGGCATTGAGCGTCGCCTGACCGATGTGCATGGCCATGTTATCCAAGATATTCTGTTGTAAAAACATTTTGACCTTTTCAGGAACACTTTCATGGAACGCGTAACAAACGATGACTCCGGTTCTCATCGCCGCAGTGGAAACACCTATCAAGTTACAGCAGATGAAGTCAAGCAATACAACGACCAAGGTTACCTGACACTCAATGGCTTCCTGACCGAAGAGGAAATGGCGCCGCTGGATCACTGGTTCGATCATTTTGTTCAAGGCAACGAGCCGAACATGGGTCGCGACTTTTGCGACATGAGCCAGCCCTATGGAACACCGTTCGAACAATTTCGTCTGGTCAACGCCATGCTCCCCAGCAAGTATCGGCCCGAGCTCGTTAACAACATCTATTTTCAGATCGCGCAAAGCGTGGCTGATCAACTTTACTCAGGCACAGCCGTGATGGACTACGAACAGTTCCTGGCCAAAAAACCGCAGAAGGAACAGGCGGAGTTTGCCATGCATCAGGATCTGGGTTATTGGCCAAAAACCGACAACACTTGGACGGCGACTTTCTCGTTGGCGTTGACGGATTCGGATCTGATCAACGGTTGCCTGCAAGTGGTGCCCGGAACGAATCGGGAACCGGAGTTGCGTTCGCACAAGCCGAAGGGAGGAAGCCGAGACGATTCACATACACTCGTGATTGAAATGCACGCAACGGACAAGATTGTTTATCTGCCGGTCAAACGAGGCAGTGTTACGATCCACGATGAACGAATTGTGCACGGTTCGGGAGGTAATACTTCCGACATTTGGCGCAAGACCTATGTCATGGCCTTCCGGGATGCCGAAACGGTTCGTATCGAGCGCGAGATGGGCTTCACGCATTCGCACAACGACACCGTGAATTGGGATGAGATCATTCATTAGAGATGAGATCGTTCATTAGAAGTTTGGCGAGCAAAATTCATGGGAATAGCGCAGCGCGTATATGAGTAAACACACTTGCTGCGCTGCGGGCTTGTAGCACCGGCTTTCGCCAGAAAAACGAATACAAGCCCGCGCGCCAGCAAGTGTGCCAGCAACCCTCGCATCCGTTCCCCCATTGGATGACTTCCAATTCATTGCCGGAACGTCGCTTCGCTTGGTCCGGCCTACATCGGCGGCATCGCCGCAAGACAGTCGCCTTTCGCTCCTGCGAAAGTAGCGCCCGCTGCACAAGCCAGCAAGTGTGCCTGCCCAACCCGCTATTTGCGCCCGACGATAAACCACGTCTTCGGGCTGCCAATACCCTTGAGCTCTCTCGGCTGAGCCGCTTCGCAAACATAGTACTGCTCGATCGCGCGACGCGTCTCGTCAGAGATGTGAATTCTCCCGATCTCGCCGTGCGATTCGAGCCTTGCAGCCAGGTTCACCGTAGGCGCCCAAACGTCGTAAGCAAATTTTGCTTTACCGATCACACCCGCCGTAATGGGTCCCGTTGCAATGCCAACGCGCAAGCCTAAATCAACCGAATGCGTGTTTGAGATTTCTTCAATAATGCCCATCATCCCCAGTGCCAACTCCGCAATCATTTGCGCATGATTTTCGTTCGGTTCTGGAATTCCTGAGACTGCCAGATACGCATCGCCGATCGTCTTGATTTTTTCCGTATTCAAATCAAGTGTCAGCGCGTCAAAGCGACAGAAAATTTCGTTGAGCAGATTCACCATCTTCTGGGCAGGCATGCTATTGAACTTTGGAGTGAAACCCGCCAGATCGGCAAACAACACGGTCGCCTCGTCAAATCGATCAGCGATCAGCTCGTTCGGGTTCATTTTCAAACGCGTCGCAATTTTTTCCGGCAGGATGTTCTGCAACAGTTGTTCGCTGCGTTCCTCCGCTTCGCGCGCCAATCGAAACGCATACCAGACAACACTTGCCACAAGAAACATGATCGAGCCCGCCGAATACCCGTACAGAATTCGGTAAAACAATGCGTTCTCGGGAGTGTTAAGTAGCGAGTCGGGAAACAGGTACATCGTCAACAAATGCAAAACCAACCCACCGGTCACAAATAGCGCCCAAAAGAAGTACTGCTGTGTGCCAAACAAGATGAACGCCACGGCGCTCGCACCCAGGTAGTTCAGTTGAATCCCCGAATCGGGCCCTAAATAGCTGACAAAAAAGAACAGTGAACCGTACGCCACCAGTGAAAACATCGCGGGTGCCACGAATGGACCAAAGCGATGCCAGATCGGTAGCGTCATATACAAAACGGCGCACGCAAGATTCACCCAAATCGCCAAGGCCAAACTGGGGTAGTCGTAAATACTGTAGACGACGGCGTAGCAAACACTGGTGTTGGCAGCCAGGTAACCAGTCAGATTTGTCAGCGCCAATCGCCTCCGCACCTCTCGGGGGTATCCTGCAATTCCAGCACGAAGCATCCGGTCCGGAATCAGATTCCATGACAGGCTGCGTTCTCGCGGCAACAATTCATCAATAGGCGGAGTCTGCATTAAGTTTTGATGTATGGCCCTGAATTTGAAACAAGGACAGCCAGTCTAAACGATTTTTCGACCACCCGCCTGCCGCTGCTTGCCGACGCGTTCCAAATATTACAACCGATCGATCTGATTGAAACGGCAAAATCGTGTTCCTTGCATTCCATTCGGAAATTCTTGCCGTCGGATTCACGACTTTTCTCTATAACAAGTCGATAGATAACTTGGTTCGGCTATGGACATCAATTGGCCAACATTCAACCTGACTCCAGTCCATTGAATTTGCAACATGTCTGAAATTCTGATCGCCCGGCAACCCATCTTTGATCGCGATTCCACCGTCATTGGTTACGAACTGCTCTATCGCGGCAATGAAACCGACCGAGCTGTTTTTTCCGATGGAAATTTGGCGACATCGCGAGTGCTTTCTCGCGCGTTCATGGACGTCGGCGTTGACAATTTGATTGGTGATAAACTGGCGTTCGTCAACCTTCCCAAGGAGTTCATTGTTGGCGATCTAGACCTGCCAATCCAGGAATCGCAATTGGTTTTGGAGGTTCTGGAAGACGTCGAGCTGGACGACGAAGTTATTCAGTCGTTGGAACTACGCAGAAACGAAGGCTACCAGCTTGCCGTCGATGATGTCGTTGCGGTCGCCGATGTTGAGCGAGCATTGCCGCTGGTTCATATCGTCAAAATCGACCTGATGAGTGTCGATCGAGAAAAACTTCCGGGTGAAATTCAAGAGCTGAAAAAGTATCCGGTAAAGTTGCTTGCCGAAAAGGTGGAAACGCAGGATGAGCTTAACTGGTGCCGTGACCTTGGGTTCGATTATTTCCAAGGCTATTTTCTGTGCAAGCCAACGATCGTTCGCGAAAAGAAACTATCGTCTTCGGCCATTACCATCATGCAGGTCTTGGCGCTTATCAGTTCGCCCGATTCCGAAATCGAAGAAGTCGAACATCTGGTTGTCAAAGACGTGACGCTCAGTTTCAAGATCCTGCGCCTGATCAACTCTGCCGCATTCGGCCTGAACAACGAAATCAAATCGCTCAAGCAGGCGCTCAGCATCCTGGGTTCGCGAAAATTACGAGCCCTCCTGGGCTTCATGATGCTCGATCAATCCGACAACAAACCGATTGAATTGATGGTGACTGCTACCGTTCGCGCCAAAATGTGTGAAGAGATTTTGCTTCGATCCGATGCGCCGGATGCGGCCAGTGGCTTCACCGTCGGGTTCTTCTCGATTCTCGACGCCCTGCTCGATGTTCCGCTGGAAACGTTGATGGAACAATTGCCGCTGTCTCTGGAAATCAAAGACGCGATTGTTCATCGCAAGGGACGGTTGGGTGAATTGCTGGAACATGTCATTGCGTACGAACGTGGCGACTGGGGCAACGCGACGTTTGATAACATTTCAAACGATGCAATCCAAGAGTGTTACCTGAGCGCCTTGCGTCAGGCAGCAGAAACCTCGAAGTTGGTTGACGAACAAGCAAACTAACAACTTTTCATCCGGCGTCTAATACAACTGCTACTCGCGCGTTGCGGCAACGGACAAAGTCGAGTAGCATCGAGCCTGATTTCAATGCGATTCACTTAGCTGACACTCAATTGCCATGTCGGAGAACGCCAACCCTGCCGGTGCCATGTTCAAGAGCTTCCTGGTCGTTGCGGGAAGTGCATTCGCGATTGTCTTTGGCGACAAGCTGGCTTTGGCGGTGATCGCCTACACGTTTTATCCGCAAGTATTCAAGGCCTTCACCACAACCGAATTGACGCAGGAACAACTGGCAAATGACCCAACTATTTTGCCCGTCTCGTTGCTTTGGGCCACCTTGGGCGTAATGACTTTGGTTTCATTGTTGCTCGGCTATTTGGTTTCCAAAGTCACAAACGCAGCACAAAACCACGCCGTTTTTTTGGCAATCGTTGTTTTTGTCATTTACCTGCAAACACTTTTTGCTGCTCCCATTCACAAATGGCTGATCATGATCGCCATGTTTGTTTTTCCTGCAGCCGTACTCGTCGGTGCAAAACTTGGGCGTAAGCGCGACGGATCTTCACTAATGCTTGAATAGTGGAAACGGTGTCGCGAACAGAAAACAAGCGTTTTCACGGCTCAGAAGCTGCGTGCAATTTTGTGGCATCGTACGATGTAATGGCACCTATTAGAATGGATCGTTTTTCAGTGGCGAGCATTTCACCTCGCCTCGACGACAAACCACAATTGCGTCCCAAATGAATTTCAAGCTACTATCTCGCTTTCTGGGCCAACTATCGCTGCTATTAAGTGGCTTCATGTTGTTGTGCGTCGTATGGGCCTTTCCTTTCCTGGGACAACGTACCGACCCCAGCATTGTCAGCGATCGTTTTGAGTGGGCTGGATTCTGGGGGCTGCTGGCCAGCTCTGGGGTTTCCGCGTTCGCGGGAATTTTGTTCTACGCATGGGGACGAAACGCCGAACTCAAAATCTACCGCAAGGAGGCGATGGCGATTGTTGGACTTGGCTGGCTCTTGGCAACGTTCCTGGGCGCCCTGCCCTTTGTGTTCAGCGGGACCAAGATGGGGCCTCGCGTTCGCCTGGCAGATAACGGCGATGTCTATGTCTCCAGCTCTCGATGGAAACTGTGGAACAGTTGGGACCAGATCATTGATATCACCGATCCGGAGCGAGATGTCATTCGCGAGTTGCTGTCGGCCGGCGCCGAAGGATTGAGCGCTCGTGACCTGGAACTGCGACTTGAGGATCGCGACGTCCGACAAATCATTCGCACACTACAGGCTAGAGACGAACTGCAACACTTTTTGTTTCTGCCCGGCGAAGGTGGCAATTGGGTTCCCGCTGACCGCGCAGCGCATTACCGGTTGCGTTGGAAGCGAATGGGGCTGATCGATGCGATGTTTGAATCGCAGTCGGGTTTCAGCACCACCGGTGCAACGGTGATCACTCACCTGGAAGACCCCGACAGCACGCCAAACTGCATTTTGTTCTGGCGCGCGAGTACGCATTTTCTGGGTGGCCTCGGAATCATTGTTTTGTTTGTCGCGTTGCTCGGTCAGGGATCGGTTGGCAAAACGCTGATGCGTGCGGAAATGCCAGGACCAACCAAGGAAGGGTCGACGGCGCGCATGCAACACACGGCATGGCTATTTGCAGCCGTCTATGTGGGGCTAAACGTCGTATTGGCCATCATCTACATGGCATTGAATATGACAGCTTACGACGCGATATGCCATGCGTTTGCCACGATGGCGACTGGCGGCTTCAGCACGTACAACGCCAGCCTCGGACACTTCGAAAAATTGGCTGGCGTCAGTGGAGCAGCCGTCGATTACATCACCATTATTTTCATGATTCTGGCCGCGACCAACTTCTTCCTGATCTATCTTGCATTGATCGGCAAGGTCCGAATCTTAACGGACGATTCTGAATGGCGAGGCTTCATGGCCATTATCGGGTTGAGCACGCTGGCGATCGTTATCGTGGGGCTGATGCACGCCGATTTGAGCATGGGCACCCCTCTCGATGCAGTTCGCTACGGCTTGTTCCAAGTCGTTTCCATCATGACGACAACGGGTTTCTGTACTACGGACTTCGATCAATGGCACAGTCTGTCCAAAGGGCTATTGTTGCTACTCATGTTTGTCGGCGGATGCTCGGGCAGCACCGGCGGCGGCATGAAGGTCATTCGGCACCTGCTGTTTGCAAAAATTTTGCGGATCGAAATTGAACACTCGTTCCATCCGCGCGTTGTTCGGTTGTTGCGAGTGGGCGGCAAGGCCGTTGAGGATCAGGAATTGCGACGCGGCATCATGGTTTACTTCGGCCTCGTCGGATTGATCTTTGCCCTTAGTTGGTTGTTTGTCCTCGCAGTCGAGCCCGACTCCACTTGGAACCAGACTCAGGAAAGTCGTTTGATCGATGGTGCAAGCGCCGTGATTGCTACGCTCAACAATGTCGGTCCTGGGATCGGTGTTGTGGGCGCAACCATGAATTATGCTAACTTCTCCGGCATCACCAAATGCTTGTTCATCTTGTTAATGATGCTGGGGCGACTGGAGATTTACCCGATCCTCGTGTTATTCATGCCGCAGTTCTGGCGGGATCAGTAATCCAATCTCGAGGCGAAATCAATGATGACACCTGCGCACCCTGTCCAAGTTGGCGATTATTCTCTGTCGGTTCGGCGCTGTGGCAGTGGTCGCCCTGCTCTACTCATCCATGGCTTTCCATTGGACTCCAGATTGTGGCTAGAGTTACTAGCCAGTTGCCCAGAAGGCTTTGAATTGATCGCGCCGGATCTGCCCGGTTTCGGAACCAGCCAGCCGCCAATGTCCGCAGAAAAGATGACCATGTCTGATTACGCGAAGATACTTTGGCAATTGGTTGACCAGATCGCCCCCGGTGCTTCGGTCGTACCGATTGGCCTTTCGATGGGTGGCTACATCCAAATCGAAATGATCAAGCAAGCAGCCAACCGTATTCCAGCATCCGTATTTTGTCACACCCGTGCCGCTGCTGACACGGAACTCGTCGCACGAGGACGTTTGCAACAGGCAATCTCGGTTCTGGAACAGGGACCTGATACGTTGTTCGAAACGATGTTGCCAAAACTCATGGCGAGACCGGGAACGGCAAACGACGCGAAGAATCGACAGCTGGTATTGAAGATGATGCAGTCGAGTTCCCCGCTCGCCATTTCACAAGCACAACGTGGAATGGCAGAACGCACTGATCATCGTGATCTCCTGTCGACTTTGCAGGGTAAGCATCTGGTTATCGCCGGCAGCGAAGATCAAATCACTCCGCCTGATGAAATGAAAACGATGTCTTCAGCCATTCATGATTCGGAGTTTTCGGTCATCGATGGCGTGGGCCATCTTTCTCCGATTGAAGCACCAGACACGTTTGCGAAATTAGTTTGTGAATTTCTTCGCCGAGTTTAGCTTGGCGTTTCAAGGGCAATTTGCCGTTGTCGGTACGATCAATCCTTCAGTCAAAACGCGTCGTCGCTTCGATATGTATCTAGGGCACTCTGCCCGAGGTGAATCATTGTAGGTTGGGCACTCTGCCCGAGCGATCGCACCGTAATTTGGGCGCTTTTGGTGCGCCTGATATTACTTGTCAGTGGTTTTGGATTAGTCGCGCTGCTCTCCACCGACCTTGTGTCGGTGGAAGCGAGTTTGAAAACTAATTGACGCCACAACGACCAAGCGCCTTTCGATCGACAAAAATAATCAACCAGCAATTTTGGTCTTCAAATCCTATTTCAACCGGCACAAGGCCGGTGGAAATAAAAACATCCAATTCCATAACGACAGAGATTAGGGGCGACACAATTAAGACGTCCGTGCCCAATCGGTCCCGAAGGTACTGAGTCGCGCAACGTTTCGTCGACACTACCGCTTCGAACGCCTGTCGTTACGACATTTTCTTTGATGCCTGACCCGCATGACGATCGAATTGCGTCCAAATTCTGTCGTCTATTTAACGACCTTGCCCGTTTGTTGTTCAGCGACGGCTGCGGGGTTGGCCAACTGATCCTCAGGGACTCGTTCAAAAATCATCAGCGGATTGGCCGCCTTGAATTCCTCGGGAGCGGGAACCGTCAAGGCAAAATGTTCGCCGTCGTCATAGAACTGCAACAGCTTGCGTTCGGGCGGCAACGGTTCGGTCGACTCTTCCAGAAACTCGACGATGTATTTCGGACCTTCGTGCTCAATGATCCGATACTTCCCGCGGGTCGAGGCGCGCTCCAGTTTCCCTTCCGTCGTGAACAATTCAACGTCACTTTCATACGTACCGTCGACCCGAATGTGGAACGCTGCAACAGCGGACAGGAAGGCTTCTGCCTTCACGATGAAAGCCTCTTTTTCCTGCTCCGTTTTCAACAAATCATACACCGCCTTTAGCTTGGCCTCTTCCAGATAGGCAACACCTGCCCACACTCCATGTAGTTTGAATTCAGTAACAACGACGGGAGTGTTTTCAGTGGCAGCAACCTGTTGGGCGTTACATGTTGAAATTGGTGAAAATGCAGCGACGATAAATGCCGCAAACACGAACGTATACCATTGAATGGATTTCATTTGCAACAACTTCCTTGTATTGCGTCCTGGCAGTGACTCTTTCGACTGCGAAGCATTGCGATCGTCGACGACGATCCTGGGATCGCCCATCTGTGGACGCTACCCTCTCAACTCTATTCATCGGCAAGCGAATTCGAATCCCTTGACGGATTCAACGGCCATGCCAGCATGCTGAAACTCACGTCCAGACATACTACTTGGCTCGCTTGAATTGATACTGTTCGTTCAGGCCAGCCATGTTTGGCGGAACAAGTCGAATAACGTCTTCGGAAACAAACGTGATCGGATGGCGGCTGGTTTGTTGCCCAATTTTGCATTCAACTTCCAACACCTTGGACGTTTGGTCGTAACCGATCGAAAACCAGGTGCCGGTTTTCTCGGTGTGAATGGTGTTAATGTTCGTTTTCGTTCGCAAGGTTCCGCCAGCTTGGAATTCCAACACCATTTTCGGATCGTTGTCCGACTCCGCTGCATCTCCCACTTGATCCGCGATGTCCTCTACCGCTGCCAGTTCCCAACGTCCGACCAACTTTGATGTTTCAGCGTCGCGACATCCGGCGAAAGCCAAAGCCAGCAAAAGTAAGCAGATAACATTCAATCGGTGCGACGATGTATCAGTGTTGAAGCGGAACCGTTGACTCCAGTTGTTCAAAATAGGCATATTCGGCCCCATTGGGTGCAAGCACTCGTGGAAAACTTTATGGAATACAACGATTTTGCTGATTGGCAAAGAATATCGTTCCGATAACAGATGCAGTGCAAGTTAATGGTCTTGGGGGTAATCTGCAATGCGTAGCTTGGTTTGCATCGCTCTAGTTCTTGGAAGTGTCTTCGCTACTGGCTGTGTTGGGCCTATGGGAATGGGCCCTGGCTGCGGCTTGAATTGCGACAGCTGTTACGACTGCGAAGGCGGTTATGGCACACGTCAGCCGATCGCAACTGGCCCGATCGATGCCTTGCGAAATGCGAAACGCTCGCTGGTTTGCGGCGGCGGATGCGGTGAAGTTTACTACGGTGAGTGGGTCAACTCTCCACCCGATTGCAGTGACCCCTGTTGCGGCAACCAATTCGTTGGCGGCGCAGTTCCTTGCACACCATTTTGCTGGCAGCCAGGCGCGCTGTTGGGCAACCTATATGGCCATCGCTTTGACAGCTGTGACTCCGGAGGATGCGATGACTGTGGTTGCGGCGGAGAATACGTAACGGAATCCCAAGGTGCTTTGGGTGGCTGCTCGACTTGTGCGGCCAAACGACAAAAAGCTGGTGGAGCCATGTACGCTGCCGCCAAACCAGTCGCCAATCCAACAGCAACGAGACAAACAACCACTCGAACGGCCAACGCAGCACCTAGCATGCAACGTCGTCGCTAGTTCAGCGCAATTACCATACAGCCACGAAAACGCCGATTGACTTTTTTAGACGCGGTCAGTCGGCGTTTTTTATTGCGCCAACCTTCCATTCGCCTATCCAGGCGGCCACTTCAGTTGCCGACCGCCCAAGATATGAAAATGCAAATGATCGACAGATTGACCGCCATCTTGACCGCAATTGGCAACTAACCGATAGCCCTGGCCCAAATTCAGCTTGGCTGCAATTTCCTTGACCTTGCACAACATATGGCCAATCAAAGCCTGATCTTCATTCCCCACCCCATCCATGTTGCGGATTTCTTTCTTGGGAATCAACAACACATGAACGGGTGCCTGAGGCGTGATGTCATGGAAAGCCAGACAAAGTTCGTCCTCGTAGACTCGTTCGGCCGGAATATCGCCATCGATAATCTTTTTGAAGATTGTGCGTTGGTCAGTCATTTCAAACTCTATTTCTTGTTAATCGTTCAAATTTTTTATTCGCTCGATGGAAATGAATTCATCGACCAGCATCGAAACGATACCCTTGCGCACGGGTATCAACCACTGATTTGATTCGTTCATCAGACCAGAATCCAGACTTTGTTCAACGGTAACTCCCCCACGATTGGTCAGTTTGCGAGAACCAATCATTTCGTTCACTCGCTCAACTAATGAAGCGTCTGCTTCATGGAGTTTTTCACGCGTTAGGGGACAACGAATCAGCTCAAGTAAAGCCTTGGACACCACAACATTGCCTGCTCAATTGGAAAAACACCATGATAGCATTTTTCAAATTTTGCGATGAGCGAATTACCGCAATTTAACACTTGTATTTTTGAGTCCATATCCAGCTTGTCGTACGCGTCGAAACCCGTTATCAATTGACTTAGCTGCTACCGATTTCGGATTCGCGGCACCCGGATTTTGAATTGAGTTTCAAATCGAAGTCTGGGCCAAGGAGTCTTGGGGCGAAGGAG
The DNA here is from genome assembly GCA_041399045.1 of Pirellulaceae bacterium. Classification (GTDB taxonomy): domain Bacteria; phylum Planctomycetota; class Planctomycetia; order Pirellulales; family Pirellulaceae; genus BJ22. The sequence goes on from JAWKTO010000014.1 coordinate 98,535, forward strand.
CGCCATTTTATGAACATTATCAATCTGCGCGGATGCCGCGTCTTCCGTTTTGGTGTTCTTTTTGCAGCATTTGTGGCGCTGCCCTATTCCTTAGCCGTAGCGCAATCGACCCAACGAGCGATTCCCATGCTCGATACTTGGCCGACTCTGGTTGCGGACGCCATCGCTGCGGGCGAGATGAGCAACGAACAACGATCACAACTCATTGAGCGCGCTATTCGCCTTGCACAAACTTCGCCTGAAATGGCGATTGAGCCCTTGGAAAGTGAAGCCAATCCTTCTTCAATCGACGACATGCCCGTCGACATGAGCGATCTGGGACAAAAGATTGATGACCTTGAACAGCAACTCAACGAGCTACTTCGAAGACGAGAGCTGAATACTCCGTTCGCGGACACGACATTTCATTTGCCGTCATATCAAACTCCGATTGAACCTCACGAAAATTCTACTCCCATTGTAAGCCGCGACTTGGCCGACGAAATCGAAAGTCTTGCCGACGCCATGCACGACTTGAACGCACGCTGGTATCGCCGCAAGGCATCACTCAGCTCGCGAAACTCCTTGCGAGCGCAAGAGCTTTCACCGGTGCCTTTGCTGCCACTTGAACGCAATGCAAATCGAAGTGACCGAAACGTTCGCTAGACAGAGTAGACGTCATGCCCTATCGCCTGTTGCTGTTTTGGGTATTGATGATGTTTGTCACAAGAGCGTGGGGCAACGTTCATTCGGCACGCATCGACATCGTTAGCGAGCATGCGGAACTCCTTGACGAAACCGTGACACCCCTTCTCGGTACGACCTACCGGATGAATTGGCAACAGGACATTCCCCACTCCCAGACACTTGTTGCCGAAGTGCCTGCGTATTCGTTCGCTGATTGCGAATACGTACTGCGGTTCACACCTCAACTGGACGACACGGTCCGCATCGAACTCAAAGGCCCCTATCAATCCAACCCGAATGAAGCCGAAATGGAAATCGAATTCCGTTCGTTGACCATAGCTGGCGCCGAGTGGATCGTTCCACCGAAACTACCCGCTCGAGTTACGCACGATCAGCCGTACAGAATTCATGTTCGCGTCCACCGCGGCCAGCGCGTCGCCATTTCCTATTCAGTGAGATGGGTTGACCATGACATTCAGGAAAATCGAGTTCAACGAACCAACGATTCACCCGCACATCGACTTGCCAAACAATTCCAACGTGGAGTTAACCTGGCGAACTATCTCGAAGTGCCGCCTGGTGAAGACTGGGGCGGACTCCTTTACACCGAAGATGACTACCGAAAAATTGCTGCCGAAGGGTTTGATCACGTGCGTCTCCCCGTAGCGTGGCACCACCATTGCGGCCAGAGCCCAAACTTCCTCATCCATGAATGGTTTTGGGAACGCGTCGAACAACAGATCGACTGGGCTGAAAAATACGGCTTGGCGATCATCGTCAACACCCACCACTTCGATGCGTTTATGGAGGATCCACAAGGTCAACGTCAAAAATTCGTTGCACTTTGGAAGCAAATTGGAGAGCGATTGGCCAAACGCCCTGATTCCGTTGCGTTTGAAATTTTGAACGAACCGCATGGAGCGGCAACCACAGAACTGATGAGCGAGATTTATTCCGAACTCATCCCCATTTTGCGGAGGTCCAACCCTGAACGTGCAATCTTCGTTGGACCAAGCACGTGGAATTTGTCGTTAGCACTAGAGCAATTGCGCCTTCCCGACGACGATCGCTTGATCGTAACGGTTCATGCCTACGACCCGATGCCGTTTACACATCAAAATGCCTGGTGGAGCGACGAAACCAAAGCAATCCATGACGTCACGTTCCCCGGACCACCCCCAAAACCTGTCGCGATCCCATTACAACTCGATGAAACCAATCGAAGTTGGCTCGAAAATTACAATCGACTCCCGGCGGAAGAAAACCCTTGCTCAACATCACGTTTGGAATTTGAATTCTCTCTTGCGCGAGCGTGGGGAGAATCTTTCGGTCGCCCGATTCATCTGGGCGAGTTCGGCGTCTATGAAAAAGTCGACAGTGACTCACGTGCTCGATACTTGACTGCCGTGCGAACACTCGCAGAGCAAAACCAGATGGGTTGGTGCCTTTGGGATTGGCGCGCAAGTTTTGTTTACTGGGATCGCGCGAATCAGCAGGCAAAGCCAGGGCTTCATGACGCGTTGTTCAAATCAGATCGTTGATCCGGTTTCAGCTACGTCTCGGCTGTCGTTGAACTGAGCGCAAACCAGTCAACCTCACGATCCAACGCGTCCGCATGATACCCAGCTCGCGCGAGAATCGGCACATCCGTTCGCGACGCGATCTGCTGTTCGTTGCTGTCAACGCTCACGTCACTCTCGAAATCCTGCAAGTCGTTGATGACGATTCCGGCTATTGGCAGGCCGTCACGGAAACAACTGGCTGTTATCAACGTTTGGAGTGTCTGGTTGATTGCACCAAGCATGTTGGGAACCACAATCACCAGCGGATACCCCAAATCGAGTGCCAGGTCAGCAACGTATTCGTCGGCACTGATGGGCGACATCAAACCCCCGACGCCTTCGACCACGACGATATCGCATTGGTCATTCCAGACTTCGATTCCCGTTCGAAGTGCCTCACCATCAATCGCGCGGCCCTCGGCTTGTGCGGCCAGATGGGGAGCCAGTGCTGCCTTGAAACGTTGCGGGCAAACCTGGTCGGTGGTTCCATTGCGTCCAGTGGCATCCCACAACGCCATGGCGTCTTCGCTGAATAACGAGCGGCCATCGGAAATGCAGCCGCTGGCAACCGGTTTATAAGCCCCTACCCGATACCCAGCCGAGGCCAAACTTTTTACGATAAGCGAGCCTACGTAAGTCTTGCCGACTTCCGTATCTGTGCCGGTAATAAACAAACCGTGCTTTGGTTTCGATAACATGAGCCAAAGATGAAGGGCGGATTTGCATCCGCGGGTTTTCAAAGTATCAACTGCAATCCTACTAGTTATATGACATCCAAACAAACAAAGCGAGTGGCGGCCATCCAATTGAGCTGCGTGGAAGACACTGCCGCCAACCTTGAGCGAACCATCGAAGAGATTCGCACGGCCGCGAAATCTGGCGCTCAAATCGTATGCTTGCAGGAACTGTTCAACAGCCTTTATTTTTGCCAAAGCGAAGACCATCGGTTCTTCGATCTCGCTGAGCCCATTCCCGGGCCAACGACAGAGGCACTGTGCCGCATTGCCAAAGAAGAGAAAGTCGTCATCGTCGCTGGACTCTTTGAACGGCGCTCGGCAGGCCTTTATCACAACTCGGCCGTTGTGATCGAAAACGACGGCACGATCATCGACATGTACCGCAAGATGCACATTCCCGATGACCCCTTCTATTACGAGAAATTCTATTTCACTCCTGGCGACATGGGCTTCAAAGCCATTCAAACGTCGCAAGGCAAAATCGGCATCTGCATCTGCTGGGACCAATGGTTCCCCGAAGCGGCACGGCTGACCGCGCTGCAAGGTGCCGAGATACTCGTGTACCCGACGGCGATCGGCTGGTTGTCCGAAGACAAGCCCGTTTACGGCGAGTCACAACGTCGCGCTTGGCAGACCATGATGCGCAGTCACGCGATTGCCAATGGCGTCTTTGTGGTGGCACCGAATCGCTGCGGTGTCGAATCGAACATTGAATTCTGGGGCGCGTCGTTCGTATCCGATCCGTACGGAAATTTCTTGGCAGAAGCGGGCGGTACACCTGAAACACTGATTGTTGATTGCGATATGGAACTGATGAACGTCGCGCGCACGCACTGGCCCTTCCTGCGTGATCGCCGAATCGACGCCTATGGACCAATCACCCAGCGTTTTATCGACTCCAATCCATTTTCCAAATAAGCCCCAATCGCTGAGCAGCATTGATGAGTCATTCGTCATCCGAGTTTCGATTTCGCATGCCCGAGGAATGGGCACGCCACGCAGCAACCTGGTTGAGTTGGCCGCGCAACGGCGATACATGGCCCAACAACCTGGCCGCTGCACAACAGGAATTCGTTGAACTGGTCCGCGCGATCGCAGCGTTTGAACCAGTGAAGGTAATGGCGGGCAAAGATTTTGACTTTGACCAAGCGACGCGCGCACTTGCAAATATCAGCAACGTCGATGTCGTTCCGATCCAAACGAATGATGCCTGGGCTCGCGATTACGCGCCAACGTTTGTGGTTGATCGCGAACACGGGCAACTGGCGGCTGTCGATTGGTTCTACAACGCCTGGGGCGGCAAATACCCGCCCTTTGACGACGACCAGAAGGTCACTGAAAAAGTTGCACAACATCTCGGATGTCAACACACTCGGGTTGACCTTTGCCTGGAAGGAGGCGCGGTAGAGGTCGACGAACTGGGCACTCTGTTCTGCACAAAGACCTGCGCGTTTGACGAACATCGCAACCCCGGACTTTCACCAGCGGAAATCGAGCAACGAATCATGGAAGCCATCGGCGCCACTCAAGCAGTCTGGCTGCATGGTGATGCGCTGGTTGGCGACGACACTGACGGACATATCGATCAGTTGGCGCGTTGCGCACCGGGCGGCGTGATTTTGTTTGCCTGGACCGATGATCAAACCAATGAACAGTATGGCGGGCTGGCCCAGAACCGAAACGATTTGACTTCCGGACTCGCCAACCTGGCTCTGGAGAAAACACTCGTCCCCTTACCGATCCCCGATCCGGTGATGATGTTCGACGTACAGATTCCCGCCTGCTATTGCAATTTTTATATCACCAACGGCGGCGTGATCGTGCCGACGTTTGGTGCAAAACAGGATGACGAAGCCGCCAGAATCATTGGCGAACATTTCCCGAACCATGAACTCGTCCAATGCCCCAGCGCCAACCTCACCGTCGGCCTTGGCTCATTCCACTGTCTGACGCAGCAACAACCTGCGATATAGTCAACAACTCCTTGCAACTAATTGGAGATTCCGATGGGATTCTATTCATCGCTCAGCTACTATCGACCTGGACCACCTCCGACGATAAACACACTCGACCTTGCTGCGTTTATTCAAGCAATTGATTCGTTAGGATTCTGCCGGCCACGCGGAATATTTGAGGCTAAAGTCGAGATCAAGTTTGGCGATAAAGTTGATAGCGATATGATGGCCACGACACCCTTTGTAGAAATTACGCAATGGGGAAGAAATTTCGATGAAGCTTCCTACCAAGCCGAATTGATCCGCCAGGGAATCAGCCCGCTTATGGCAGCCCCTCTTCGTTGCGACTGGGACATTGACGAAAAGTCCAAGAGCTTGCTGGAACTTGCCGATATCTTGGCCAAAGCGGAACGCTCCGTTTACCGTGCTTTCCTTTCGCTTGGAGACTTGACGGAAAGTGTCAGTGAAACCATTTGTCGAAATCCTTGCGAAGACAACACGATCGGTTTTTATCCAAGATCCGTTTCACTTGGCATCTATCCCTGCCAAGTCTCACAATTTGGCGAATCGAAATGCTTCGTGGGCTGGCTAGAAATGTCAATTTCAGGCTATGGCTATTTGTATCCTTGGAAGCCCGTCGACGCTGTAACCAAATTTGAAGAATCCGCTCCTATTCAACAGCTCGTTGCCATAAAGCTGGCGTTCCCAAACCAACGAATCAAAGTTGAAATCAGGAAGAAAATGGGCGATCTGTGGCCATATTCAACCTCAACAAGATCTGGATGGTACTGGGGAACCAGCGATCAGGCTGTTCGGAGGAAAGCGAAATTTCTGCAGCTTTCCAGATAGTTCTATCGGGCGTTTAAATGGCCCGTTGATGAACCAGCTTTTCAGCCAAATGAGGCAGAACATGAATTTCTCGCGTGGCGATTCGAACGATTCATCACGTTAATGCTTCGCACACCGCCAAGACAAACCGAATGTTTTGATGATCGTCGTTGATGACCTGAACGTTGGTGCAGCCGCGGGCCCGCGCGAACACCCATCGCCCTCGCGCCGAGGCGGTATCAACGCTCATTGCCAGCACCGCTTGAATTCCTCGCGAACAGTGTGCCACCGGCCCCCCCACGGATCTGGACTGGCCGTGGTTCGATTTCGATTAGCGAAAATCAAAACGCTGCAATGGTTTCAGGAAGCGATCAAACCTTGGCTGCCGGCAAGATCTTTCACGGCGAGCAAGCCGCGTAAGAGTGAGCCTCCCGAATTTGAAACGTGGGGCCCCGTTTCGGCCATTGGCCCCACGCCAGACGAAAAACTGGTTCCACCAACACCGGCAGGAAACCACCCGCTTGTTGACTGGGGCACCTTTCCCCATCGCGACGAAGACAAAGGTGACTACCAAATTGCCAGTTGGGCCATCGATCAAATTAATACACTGGATAACGACAAACCATTCTTAATGTCATTTGGCTTCTTTCTGCCGCACGTTCCTTGCTATGCGACGAAACGATGGTTCGATCTCTATCCAGAGAATAAGCTTCGGTTGCCGAACATGGTGGAAAACGATCGAGACGACACGCCCGACTTTTCCTGGTACCTGCACTGGTCGCTACCCGAGCCACGTCTGAGTTGGTTGCGTGAAAATAACCAACATCGCAATCTGGTGCGGTCGTACCTGGCCTCGATCAGCTTTGTCGATGCACAAATCGGACGAATCATGCTCGCGCTCGAGCATGCTCATCGTTTGCAGACAACACGATTGTTGTGTTGTGGTCGGATCATGGTTGGCATTTGGGAGAAAAAGAAATCACGGGCAAGAACTCGTTGTGGGAACCAGCCACGCGCGTCCCTTTGATTTTTGCTGGTCCGAATATTCCTCAACTGTCGGAAGTCAAATATCCCGCGGAGCTGCTTGACCTGTATCCGACCCTCATTGAACTTTGTGGCCTAACGCCCAATCCCGATTTGGAAGGTGTCAGCCTGATGCCTCAAATCCAGAACCGACACGCCATTCGCGAGCGACCCGCGATCACAACTCACAACCCGGGCAATCACAGCATTCGAACGGAGGACTGGCGATTGATTGTCTACGCCGATGGCTCGGAAGAACTGTATGACATGGGCGTGGACCCCGACGAACTCGTCAATCGCGTTCAGTTTTCGCAGTACGATCGACAACGTGAAGAAATGCGCCAATGGCTTCCCAAAATCAATGCTCCCCACGCTCCCGGCAGCCAACACCGCGTGCTGTGGAAGGAAGGCGACGATTGGATTTGGGAAGGGAAAAAGATCAACCCAGCGGAACGCATACGGTGAACTTTTGGTGTGACCGAAGAGGAATCAGGCAAACGCAGCAATTCCATCACCCGTCAAAGCATATCATTCAGCTCATTCCGCAATCGTTTGAGCATACGACTTTTGGCGGCATATAACGTCCAGACACTGATGTTTTGTTCGTTCGCAATTTCTTTGGCCGTGCGTTGGCCTTTGAGAAACTCCATCAGCGCGTCCCACGTCTCTTCGGCAAAATCCGGTCGCATGCCAGCGATTGCTCGCTGCAGGATTTCAAATCGATACGATCGATCCCAAGTTGACTCTAACGTCCTGCGATCGGGCATCGCGGCCAACAGAGAGAGTTCCCCGCTCGTGATTTTCGTTCGCTGAGCGCGACGCCATTTCTGGCGAAATTGATTGACCGTGATCGTTCGCAACCACCCGCGAAAGCTCTTGCCGCGATCATATTGAAAACGTTTGATTGCTTGCGAGACGATTGCCATGACTTCCTGCACCAGATCACTTGCATCCGAGACCTGCAAACCGGAACGCCGCGCCCAGTAGAAAATCAACGGCGTGTAAAGTTCCACGAATCGATTCCAGGCATCGGAATCATTAGAATCTTCCAGTCGAGCAAGCAGACTCTCTGAGGTTGAATTCATGGCTCGGCTCAGCAGGACCAGAACAATTGGAAGTATGGCGACTTGAACGAACGGTCGGTATTGGACGTAGTTCCCATCGTAACATGAAATGCAAACAAGCGTATTCAAACGCGTTGAGCCGTGATTTCACCCTGTCACACATGGGCCCAACGACCTAAAATGGCAAAGCCGATCGATATTCGGCCGTGAGAACATTTTCCATTGACGGGTTTAAAGCGATTGCCAATGAGCACGACGGTTTCACTTGCCAAATACAATTACAACGACTACCGATCGCTGGATTCCGAAACATTGAATCAGCGAATTCGCGACGCCAAAGAACAGCTTGGTGATCGACTCCTGATTCTCGGTCACCACTATCAGCAGGACGAAGTCGTTGAGCACGCAGACCTGCGCGGCGACAGTCTCGAACTCAGTCGCATGGCGGCAGAACGCAATTGCGAGTACATCGTTTTCTGCGGTGTGCACTTCATGGCGGAAACAGCCGACATCGTTGCCAATCGTCCCGAACGATTGACAGAACGCGACGGTCAGCGCGTGACCGTGGTGCTACCTGACATGGCTGCCGGTTGCTCAATGGCCGACATGGCCGCAATCGACCAAGTGGAAAATGCCTGGGCCGAACTGGGGACGATCATTGACACTTCCGACGTTACGCCAGTGACATACATCAATTCGGCGGCAAGTCTTAAAGCGTTCTGCGGTAAGCACAATGGTATCGTTTGCACATCCAGCAACGCGGAAGCGATTCTCAAATGGGCGTTCAACAACACGAAGCGCGTACTCTTTTTTCCCGATCAGCATTTGGGGCGAAACACATCCCTCAAAATGGGAATCACCAATGACGAAATGCCCGTCTGGGACCCTTACGCTGACGAGTTTGGCGGGACATCACGCGAAATGCTGGAGAACAGTCGCGTGATCCTTTGGAAGGGCCACTGCAGCGTTCATCAAATGTTTCGACCGGAACATGTCGCCACGTTTCGTGAACAGAAACCGGGCATTCAAATCCTCGTTCATCCCGAGTGCCCGCAGGAGGTTAACGACATCGCTGATTTTTCAGGATCGACGGGATACATCATTCGAACGGTGAAAGCTGCCAAGCCCGGAACGAAGTGGGCCATTGGAACGGAACTGCATCTGGTTAATCGACTCAAGAAAGAACATCCGGAACAGGAGATTCATTTCTTGTCTCCCGTGCTGTGCATGTGCGCGACGATGTATCGAATCGACCTTCCGCATCTGTGCTGGAGTCTTGAGAACCTGATCGCTGGAACGCCCGTGAATGTGATTCGTGTCGATGATGAAACGGCAAAGTATTCATTGCTCGCGCTGGAGCGGATGTTGGCAATCAAATAGGCGATGTGTTCAACAACGATAAATCTGGCCCGCGAACACTTGGTCGATTTGGCGAACGCGTAATCGCTTATGTGAGCGGCAAGGCACTAGCCGCCGGTTTCTCCAACGAAACGAAATGTCGCGTCGTTCGATTTTCGCTTGAACGATTCGCTTGGTGAGCCGAACGATTCCGAACCACGCATTTACACATCGTTGTTGTTTCAAAAAAAGCAAATTCGTAAACAACCAGGAATTCATCGTGCAAAACCTTTTTTTCGTTAATTCGTTTTCCGACCGTCCCTTCGGCGGCAACCCTGCTGCGGTCTGCGTTTTGGAATCGCCAGCAAGTGATTCCTGGATGAAACTTGTTGCCCGGGAAATGAACCTTTCCGAAACGGCGTTTGTCGCGCGAGAAGGCGACGATTGGCGATTGCGATGGTTCACGCCAACCACGGAGGTTGATCTGTGTGGACACGCGACACTGGCAACCGCATTTGTTCTGTGGGAACGCAAATTGGTTTCGCCAGACGATGCTATCCATTTTCAAACACGTAGTGGCCAACTGATTTGCCGTCAGAACGGCCCGGCTATCGAGATGGATTTCCCCGTCAAACCGGTTTCCAAATTGGATGCGCCGTATGAACTCGATGACATTTTGGGATGTTCCGCTGGCGAACAAGTCATGGTGCTCGATGACTTGCTGGTTGAAGTTGCGAACGCGGACGTACTTCGCTCCCTCAAACTGGACTTTGCAAAAATGTCCAAACTCCCCGTTCGCGGCGTGATCGTTACCTGCCAAGACGACAACGGCAAGTTCGATTTCCTGTCTCGATTTTTCGCGCCGGCGGTTGGGGTCAACGAAGATCCGGTGACGGGTTCTGCGCATTGCGGACTGGCTCCGTACTGGGCAGAGAAATTGCAGAAGAATCACCTGCGTGCTTGGCAAGCGAGCGAACGGGGTGGTGCGGTGACCTGCACGCTTAAAGGCGATCGAGTCGTTCTTTCGGGAACCGCGATCATGATGAGCGAAGTTCACCTTTTGCACGGCCCCGCCGGTTTTTAGACCTGTTCATTGGGCGGCCTTCAGGCGCCTTCAGGCGGAGTCGTATTGCCCGTGCTCAGCTTCCACTACAAGCCCGTTCCACTACAAGCCCGCGGCGCCAGCAAGTGTGCTCATTCGCTGGCGCTGCGGGCTTGTATTCGTTCGCAACCTGACAAGCATGACAGGCAAATCAATTCATACTAAGATATCTGGACCTGTGCGCTACGAAGCACAACTGAATTCAGACGGTCTATTGATTCACAGAAGGTTCCCATGAGCTTCATCGTTCGAATAGTTCTCTTGTCAGGCCTGATGATTGGCTTGGGCCTTTCCAGCCAAGCAATGGCTCAACCCCAACCGACCGCCAAGCCCGAGTTCAAAGACGGACAGGCCCAAGTCGTTGAAGCGTTCAACAATGCTGCGGACTGGATTCGGCAAGACCTGTGGGTGGAAACCGAATTCGATTCCGACGGCGATGGCAAACTCGATCGCATGCACGTCGATGTTACTCGACAAAAGCAAACTGAGACGGAGGGACTCAAGGTCGCGGTGATCTACGGCACCAGCCCTTACTTCTCGGGAGTTGCCCAAGGCGGAAGTCAATTTTTCTGGGACCCCAAACACGAGCTGGGCGCGACACCTCCGGAACATGAGCATCCACCCGAGATCCCACATCAAAGCCGACGACCCACGATCTCCAATTCCATGGTCGACGTCTGGTTGCCGCGCGGTTTCGCGGTGGTTCACTCCTGCTCACCTGGCACGGGACTATCACAAGGTTGCCCAACCGTTGGCGGTGACAACGAATCACTTGCACCGAAAGCCGTTATTGATTGGCTGTGTGGTCGCGCAAAGGGCTTTACAACTCCCGACGGCGATGAAGAAGTGAAATGCGATTGGTGCACGGGCAAGGTCGGTATGACTGGAACCTCTTACAACGGAACACTGCCCCTCGCCTGCGCAACGACTGGCGTTGAAGGCCTTGAGTGCATCATTCCTGTGGCCCCCAATACATCCTACTACCACTACTATCGATCAAACGGTCTGATTCGCCATCCTGGCGGCTACATGGGTGAAGACATCGACGTCCTGTACGATTTCATCAACAGTGGTGATCCCGAAAAACGAGAGGGATGCAACTGCGAAGTTCGTGACAAGCTCATGGCGGACAACCAGGATCGTATCACCGGTGACTACAACGATTTCTGGGCCGGCCGCGACTACTTAAACAAACTGGACAACGTAAAAGCCGCTTGTTTGATGGCCCATGGCTTCAACGACTGGAACGTCATGCCCGAACACAGCGTTCGAATCTACGAAGCGCTTAAAGCCAAGGGGTTGCCCGTTCAATGCTATTACCACCAAGGCGGTCACGGCGGTGACCCACCCCTGGAGCAGATGAACAAATGGTTCTCGCGATATCTGTACAACATCGAGAACAACGTTGAAGAAGACCCCAAGGCGTGGATTGTTCGTGAGGACGCGCGGCGCAACAAACCAACGTCCTACGCCGACTACCCTAATCCAGAGGCGAAGCCTATCGTGCTCAAATTGAGCGGCGATGGTAACAAGGTCGGCCAGCTTTCAATCGACGCATCGACTGAAACTGCTGCTCAATCTCTGACCGATGACGTCAACCTGACCGGAAATGACCTTGCGAGTGCAAGCGAATCCAAAAACCGCCTTCTGTTTGCGACGGCTGAACTGAAAGAACCGGTTCACATCTCGGGGCATGTGAAATTCAAGGTTCGAGTCGCGTCAAGCAAGCCGGCAGCCAACCTGTCCGTGTGGCTGGTATCGCTTCCTTGGACCGACAGTCGTCGCATTACTGACAATGTTATCACACGTGGTTGGGCCGATCCGCAAAACCACAAGTCGCTTCGCGAAAGCGAGCCGCTCGTTCCTGGCGAATTCTATGATCTGGAGTTTGAGTTGCAGCCCGACGATCAACTGATCGCCGCCGGTCAGAAGATCGGCTTGATGATTTTCTCAAGCGATCGGGACTTCACTCTTTGGCCCGAACCTGGCACCGAGCTGACGATCGACTTGGAAAACACATCCATCGAACTGCCCGTTGTCGGAGGTGCTGAAGCCATGACCAAGGCATTGAATCAGTAACAACGTCAGTCAGAAGTGCAAATCGGAAACGGCAGTTGAGCGCGCGGGTTCAACTGCCGTTTTGATTTGCTGACTGGTCAGGGACTATTTCAGATTTCCCTTGGTCGCATCCTGAACTTGTTGGGAAAGGTGCGGGCGAGCTTCGTTGAACCAAGGCAATTGTGAGGCTTGCGATGCCGAAAGCCGAAGCTTGTCACGATTGTCATCGATTTTTTTGTTGAGTTTGGTCGCCAGATCTTTTTCCTTCTCAACAATTTTCTCGTCAAGTGCTTTGCGTGTTACGCGAGTCACTTGTTGTGCCACTTCGCCGCCAAATTTTCCAACGTGATCAAGTCGAAATTCGTCGACATTGACTTCCGCCGATTCAACATTTGGATTCAACTGGATCAAGGGAGGAAACGAAGAAAAATCCATTTCGGTTGCAAGAGAGCAAGTGACAACGAGGCTGACATCCGCCGTGCCTTCCGCGCCGACACTGTACAACTGCACGCCACGATTCCATTTGGCGACGCGACCATCGATATCAAGTGATGCCGCGATGTGAATCTCCATGCCGGTGCGACCATCGTCTTGCATGTGAATATTCTTGAGAGAAATCTGAAATGCGTCTTCTGGGTTTCGAAGCGTCACGGAGTATTTCGACCATTCGCCGTGATTGACCAGATTTTTTTCGCGATATGTTTCCAACTTGCCGCCAGGATCGCGCCGCAGTCTCAGGCGAGTGTGCTTCTCTTCCTGCAAGCCCCATTTCTTTTCGTCGGTGTAATTGTTGGGGATCGCATCCAGGACCCAACGCGTGAGCAACTGATCGATTGTTTCACCGGCATCAAAAGGTTGCACACTCGATTCAGCGATTGCGATCCGGTCTGTCGGGCCACTGGTTTGCGCACGGAGTGGCGACACCACAAACACGACGCAAAGGGCTATTGCGAATCGAACGCCGTTTTGGAAAAAGGGGTCGGGAGTCATTTCTGCGACGAAACCGATTTGGGAGTTCTTTCATTATCCATTGATCGGATAGTGTACGCCACAATCTGGTCGTTCGTTTTGTAAACGTACGAGGTTTCCAAGATTTGGCGATTTTGCTAGCAGTGAAGCAACAGGGGGTCGGGAGTGAATGGCACTGTCGAAGATTGGTCATTGCGTAGAGGTTCTATTGACACCGGAGTTATTTTCTGAAAACTTCCCGGGTGCCTTGGCGGATTTTCAAGTTTGATGCCCGCTCTTGGCGAATTAATTAATGCCCTTCTTGGTTCACTGATTGCAAAGAGACCAAGGAGGGTTTTTTCATGGCCTCTGCAGTATCAGAATCGCGGAATGGTTGCAGCCTCAGTTTTCAGAAAATTGTTGATGTATTTTTAGGTTCTGAGAACTTGCCCTTTGCCAACTTGCTTTCGGCCGAAAGGATCAAGCGAGTCTTTCACAAGCATGGTTGCTTGTTTGGAATTCATGGCGTCTACTCGACGGCAATCGTTGTGTGGTCGTTTCTCTCGCAGGTACTGCGAGATGGCAAGGAGGCATCCTGCCAAGCTGCGGTTGCAAGAATTGTCAGTTACTGTAACTCCCATGGCTTCGCTGCACCCACCAGGGACACCGGCGACTATTGCCGCGCACGGGCCAAGTTGTCAGCACCAGCACTGAAAGAGCTTGCTTGCGAAGTCGCCAAAGAACTCGAGGATGGCGTTGACCCAGAGTGGCTTTGGAAATCGAAATATCATGTCAAGGTGGTTGATGGCTCAACGCTCACCATGCCTGATACCGCGAAAAACCAAGCTGCATATCCTCAGCAGAGGTGCCAGAAGCCTGGTGTTGGATTTCCCATCGCGCGTTTCGCAGTTGTTGTTTCGTTGGCGACTGCCTGCGTGATGGACTTGGCCATCGCTCCGTTTCGAGGAAAGGAAACAGGTGAATCCGCCCTGCTGCGAACCATGCTTAAATCTTTCTGCGCTGGCGACATTGCCGTGATGGACCGCTACAACTGCTCGTTCATGATGCTGGCTCTGTTGCTTGGACAAGGCACACAGGTCTGTGCCCGCAAACATCATCTCCGCCACAGTGACTTTCGACGAGGAAAGCGACTTGGCAAGTACGATCATTTGATCGTGTGGACGCGTCCAACGCGGCCAGCTTGGATGGACGAAGAAACCTACCGCCAAATCCCAGAGAAACTGGAACTACGTGAAATCCGCTTTTCAGTCGTCGTACCAGGACGTCGAACCAAATCGATTGATATCATCACGACACTGACCGATGCCAGTGAACACTCTAAAGAGGACATTGCAGAACTTTATGGCTTTCGCTGGAATACGGAGTTGGATATTCGCAGCAGCAAATCCAATTTGAATCTCGGGCACGTTCGTTGCAAATCACCCGAGATGGTTCAACGCGAACTCTGGGCAACAATGCTTGGATACAACCTTGTGCGTTCGACCGCAGCGGCAGCGGCCTTGCTGCATAGAAAGACCCCGAGAACTATCAGTTTCACGGCCACTTGTCAGTACATCCTTGCATCCTGGATGCAACTGTCCAGCAAAATGATTGCGACTACTAAACTTGATGAGTACCGGAACGCCATCCTTGAGCAAATAGCAGCTTGCCAAGTCGGCAATCGCCCCGGAAGACTTGAGCCACGTGTACTCAAACGCCGACGAGATAATGCCTACGATCTCATGATGAAACCCAGAAATGTCTTGCGACAAGAATTGCGTAAACTATGCACATAAACATACTTGCGACACGACGGTGCCATTTCAGGTCGGGAGTCTTTTTCTTTGTGAAAAACTTTGCAACACTTTGGCGGTTCAAAACCCAAAGAAGTGACAAAGCAACGGTCAACTAAAAAAAGACTCCCGACCCCTTCGACTTAACGCCCAGTCGCTTGCGAATGGCAGCTTCGATCGGTGCCGGCGTCGTCCAGAATCCGTTCCATGCACGATCGTGGCATCCAGTCAACAGGATATTCCGTAACCGCTCCGGCATCGAGCAACTGCATGACAATATTCACCGTATTCGGCCAAACGTTCATCGCTGCCATCCGAATACCGCGAACCGCTCACCGCCCAGTGAAGTGGCGACGAATGATGACGAGATTCGAAACGGTTGATCGGTGCTCCCGCCTTGATCAGCAGCACGCTGTTATCAGGCTGACAACCAAGCCGCTTGGTGCAGCGGCGTTCATCATCAGACCGCGTGCCGTCAAATCGGCTCCGGCATCGATCAAGAACCGCACCGCTTCGATACTGCTCCGCCCTGCGACGTCCGCAAGTAAACGATCTTCTTCCGGATTGCCTGTTCTCGCGACATTTGCCGACTCGAGAATCTTCTTCGCTTCGTCCAATCGCCCCAACACCACCGCCACCGCAAACTGATCCGCTGCGGCCAACTTTTGATCACAGTTTGCATCGATGAGAATCGCAGCTACGTCATCGAATCCTCGACGAACCGCATGGGCAAACGCCGTCTTGCCGCCAGCGGTCACTGCATCGACATTCGCACCGGCTGCCAACAGGATTTCGATTGCCGAACAACGACGACGTCGTGCGGCAACATGCAAAGGCGTTTCGTCGCGCTCGCCCCAACGCGAATTGGCCGCCTCGGGCTTTTCACTCAAAAACAAACGGAGCCGTTGATCGCCATCGGCTCCGTAGTCGAAATCCAACAACTGATTTAGCTGTTTTGACGTCGATTCAGTCACATTCTTTAACCTTTACTTTCAGCTGCTGGCTTTTCGCCGACGATAGGCTGAATGTTCTCACGAACCCAGATATTTCGGAAGCGAACGGGGTTGCCGTGGTCCTGCAAATGCAATGGCAATTTCTCGGCGTGAGCTTCGTAGTGCGGAGGCTGATCCCAGAACGTTCCGCCTTGCAGCTCGACATGATTGTGGATCAAAATCCCGTTTTGCAGAACGGTAACATAGGCTGGCCGCGCCACGGAACCATCTTCGTTGAATTGAGGAGCCTCAAAAACAATATCGTAGCTTTGCCATTCGCCTGGCCCGCGACAAGCGTTCACGGTTGGCGGCTGCTGTTTGTAAAGCGCACCACATTGACCGTCAAAATACGTTTTGTTGTCGAACGAATCGAGCAACTGGATTTCGTATTTTCCCATCAGGTAGACGCCGCTGTTACCGCGCCCTTGCCCTTCACCTTTGACTTCCGCAGGAGTTGCAAACTCGATATGCAGTTGGCAACTGCCAAAGCCTTGTTTGGTCGTCACCCCGCCGCCTTGGACTTGCGCGTAACCGTCCTGAACCAGCCATTTGTCACCGCCATCAAACGCCGACATGTCTTTGCCGTTAAACAACACAATCGCATCCGACGGAGCGTGATGTTCGTTTCCCGGATTCACGATCGGGGGTTCCGGCCAAACAATGCCGCTTAAATACTCGTCTGGTGCGTGAAACCAGGCAGCACCACCCGCCACGGCCAAAGCTAAAACAGCGACACTTGAAACAAACAATGCTTTCGACGAATTCATGAGCAAACTCCGAAACTGCCAACAGAAAGTATGAGTATTGGCTATGATACACGAAGTTGGATGACGGTATCTGGGGAACGAAGGAAATAACTCGATGTTGAAACGAACGGGGCTGATCGCGATTTTGCTGCTCTGCAGTGGTTTACAGAACATTTGCGCCGATGATTGGCCCCAGTGGATGGGCGCGTTGATGAACGGCGTCTGGAATGAACCCAATACCATCGACAGCTTTCCAGAAAGCGGCCCCGATGTTCTGTGGCGTGCTCCGATCGGTGCTGGCTACACTGGTCCAAGTGTTGTTGGCGACCATCTGTACGTCATGGATCGAACTTCCGATGAAGGGATTGGCAAGGACGTCGAAAACGACATTCGCAAGCGTGGTGAAATCCCCGGTGGCGAACGAATCGTGTGCATGAATACCGAAACCGGTGAAATCATCTGGCAACACAGCTACGATTGCCCATACAAGATCGCTTATCCAACCGGCCCTCGCTGCACACCGACCGTTGATGGCGAATACGTTTATACGTTGGGCGCGATGGGAAATTTGAAATGCCTTTCCACAAACGACGGAACCGTTAAATGGGAAATCAGCCTGACAGACGTTTATGGAACAAGACCACCACCCTGGGGCTTTTCATCACATCCGATCATTGATGGCTCGCATGTGATCGTGCCGGTTGGCGGCGAAGGTTCAGCGGTTGTCTGCTTCGACAAACTGACAGGCGAAGAAATCTGGAAGAACCTGACCAGCAGTGACGTGGCTTATGCACCGTTGTTGATCTATGAACACGATGGCGAGCGACAGCTGCTGATGTGGCACGGCGATGGCGTTGATTCGCTGAATCCGCTTACGGGCGAGCACTTCTGGCATCACAAGTTCCCCGAAGAAAAGGCACAAGCCGCCGCAACGTCAATTGTCACACCGCGAATCGTTGGCAACCAGTATT
>JAWKTO010000015.1:0-101847 GCA_041399045.1 Pirellulaceae bacterium
CAGCAGGAAGAATCTCCACAGGTACCCGTCGTTGATAGCGAATCTGAAAACACGGTCGAAGATAACGATGAGAATCGAGTTGTAACGCGAAAAGTTGTCGTCGATGGAACGCCGGGTATTGCAAATGTTGCCGATGAATCATCGGAAGACATAGCAGAAGCAAATTTACCTATTGGTGGCAATGACGTGGCCGAAATTTCGGCGAATGAACTTCCCGGATCAACATTTACAAATAGTCCAGCTCCGGCGGCAGCGATCCCGCAACCAGTTTCCGGGATTGTTACCAGCGATGCCGTCAGTGAAACTGTGTCCGAACCGGCAATGTTGGCCGAAAAGTCGGAAAACGTTGGCTTTGGAACTGGCTTTGCGATCTTCACAATCCCAATGATTGCCAGTGTCGCCGTATTTCTTCTGATCTGGTCGGTGATTAGTGGTTGGTTTGAACGCCTGATTTTCTAAAATAGACAGCCAGTCGCAATGTGGTCGTTCGGAGGATCCTGAATTGGAGATTAGACTCCGAAAACTCTCGGAGTTTCCATCCAAGCAGGCGAATACCGCGATTCAATAACAATTACGTCTTGGCTCGCCGACTGACCCATTTTCGTCGCGAGTTCGTAGTAACTACTAATGTTTTCTGGAAGGCCTGTATTTCAGGGAGTTCGATAGAGTCAATGAATCAAGTGGTTGAGGAAAATCAATACAGTTCTCCAAGCTTTTCAGACTCGTCTTCTGGCCCGTCTGACGGAATGCCGTATCGTGCAGTAAGCAAAGCTGCGATTGCCGGAGTTGTTTTTTCGGTGATGGGATTGCTGTCGTTTTGGGCGCCGATTTTTGTATTGGTATCGGCACTGGCGATCGGCTTCGGCTTGATTGGCGCATTGAATGTGCGACGTTACCCGGAAGAATTGGTGGGCGCTGGGGTTGCGAAGGTCGGCATGTTACTGGGGTTTGTGTCGCTGGTAGGAGCGATTTCATGGCATTCGTATGTATATGCAACCGAAGTTCCTGAGGGCTACACTCGAATGGCCTTTTATCAACTCAAGCCATCGAAAGACTCCAGAACGCAATTTACGAAACTCGCGGAAGAACTGGATGGGAAGCAGGTGTTCATCAAAGGCTATGTGCGTCCTGGAGACAAAAAGACGAATCTTTCGAAATTTGTTTTGACGGGGGATTTTGGTGATTGTTGTTTTGGTGGGAATCCAAAAATCAATGAAGTGATTGGCGTTGATATTCACTCGGAACAGACCGTAGATTACTCATTGCGCTTGCGACGTATTCTGGGAACGTTTCACTTGAACCGGAATCCCAAAGCAAGTGACGAAAAAGATGTGCCACAAATCCTATACGAAATTCACGCAACCGAAATTCGTTGACACAGAATTCAGGACTCAAATGGTTTCAGTTTTTGAATAGGTGTTCCGTTTGGAATTTACTGTGAGACTATCGTTCCATACCATCCTGCTGACGAGCCTGACTTTTGCCACGGTCTGGATGGGGGCATCCGTCAATTTATACGGTCAGGATGAGTCTAATTCCGAAGTCAAATCGAAGGCTGACGAAATTTCCGCTGAAATGGAGACCCAAGACAAGACATCGCTCCCAACGCTTGATTTGTCATTCGACGACATCAAATTTGATATGGAACCAGGCGAAGAGTTCGAGAAATCGATGTTGACGGATGAGATAATCGATTACAACAAAAGGACGATCCGTATCCGAGGGTTTATTCGACCCAGCTTCAAGCAAGAAGGCCTTACCAAATTCGTTTTTGTTCGAGACAACCAGGAATGTTGTTTCGGACCCGGTGCGGCCTTGTACGATTGCATTCTCGTTGAACTCAAGCAGGGGATTGAGACGGAGTACACCTTGCGTCCAATCACCATCAAAGGCACTTTCTTCTTTCGGTCGTTTCGAGGGCCAGATGGTGAGATTTGGGCCATCTATCGCATGAATGACACCGTTATCGAGTAGTTCTGGCCGTTTGCTATGTGCTCAGCCTAAGGCGGTGTTCCATTGAAAATTGGAATTGCCTGTCGGTTCCGATTGGTCTGAGATTCAGGATGATTTGTTCAGTTTCCTCCTCGCCCCCATGTCGACGATGAAACCGTCAAAATGCTAGAATTGGGGCCGACAATTTTCGAGAGCTTTTGAAATACAATTGCGAGTTTCCATGGCGGTCTTTGATTGGGTAAGTCGGCGGATTTTCAACACGGTTCACCGCAATAATCTGGTTTACAACACATGCTGGGAAGATCCCCGTTTGGATCGAATTGCATTGGAATTTGGTCCTGACGACAACGTGCTGGTGATTACGTCGGCCGGCTGTAACGCACTCGACTATGCGTTGACTTCTCCCAATCACGTCTATGCCGTCGATATGAATCCGCGGCAGAACGCGTTGTTGGAATTAAAAAAGGCAGGAATTCGTAGTCTCGATTTTGAAACGTTTTTTCAGCTCTTTGGCGAAGGCCGCCTCAAGGGTGTTCGCGAGGTTTACCAGAACAAATTGAGAGGCCATCTCGACGACTGGTCGCGGCAGTTTTGGGATCGAAAAATCAAATGGTTCGACAACCGGCGACGCACCTTCTATTTCCGCGGAACCTCGGGAACGTTTGCCCGGATGATGAAGATTTACACCGACCGAGTCATTCGGGTTCGGCCGCATCTCGATCGTTTGCTCAATGCTGACTCGATCGAAGAGCAAAAGGAAATTTACGACAAGCACATTCGCGACAAGTTCTGGTCGAATCTGGTCAAGTTCACATTGAATCGAGATACCACGATGGCCATGTTGGGTGTCCCTCGCGCTCAACGCCGACAGATCGAAGCCACCTATGACGGCGATCTGGTGCGATACATCCAGGAATGCATGGAAGGCGTGATGGTCAAGTTGCCGATGAAAGACAATTACTTCTGGCGACTCTACATGAATGGCAGCTACACGAAGACCTGTTGTCCCACGTATCTGGAAGAAGAAAATTTCGAGAAACTCAAGTCCGGTTTGGTTGATCGCGTTACAACTCATACCGACTCAGTTCAAGGCTTTCTGGAAAAACACAACGGGACGATTTCGCGATTCATTTTGCTCGATCATATGGATTGGCTGTCGGATCATTTCTTCCCGCTTCTGGAATCCGAATGGCAAGCGATCGTTGACAAGGCAGCTCCAGAAACCCGACTGATCTGGCGAAGTGGTGGATTCAACACAGACTTCATCGATCAAGTGATGGTCACGCACGATGGGAAACGAAAGAAAGTCAATGATTTGCTGACCTACAACCGTGACCTTGCCAAGGAGTTGCACCCAAAAGATCGCGTTCATACTTATGGCAGCTTTTTTATAGCCCACATGTCGAGTTGATGCGGATTAGGGAGCGGACGCGCATTTCGTTTGGCAGCTGAATTTTAAAAGTTGAATTGAAGCCCCATGGCATTTTATTCCGACATGAAAATCCTTTATCACATGCTGGCCAAACCAGTACGTGGTAAAAGTCACGCCGAACGCATGGAGAGTTTCTACGGCGGGCAAGCTCAGTCGTACGACGATTTCCGAAAACGTCTGCTGAAGGGCCGGGAGGAGTTATGGCAACAGCTGCCTCGCCCGCAAGGTGGCGTTTGGGTGGACATGGGAGGCGGTACTGGCGCCAACCTGGAGAATTTTGGCGATTCCATTTCGCAGCTTTCCAAAGTTTATCTGGTCGATCTGTCTGGTTCATTGTTGAAGGTTGCCGCTGATCGATTCAAACAGCGGGGCTGGGATAATGCGGTGCCCGTGGAAGCCGACGCGACTCAATTTCGGCCTCCCGAAGGACAGGCGGATGTCGTGACGTTTTCCTATTCGCTTACCATGATTCCCGATTGGGTCTCGGCAATGGAAAACGCCTTTGCCATGCTCAAGCCGGGTGGTTTGCTCGGCGTTGTGGATTTCTACATCTCCCGCAAATTTCCTGAGGAGGGATTGCGAAAGCACGGTACGTTTTCGCGATTCTTGTGGCCCAATTGGTTCGCAACTGACAACGTTTTCCCCAGCCCCGACCACTTGCCGTTTCTGCGGCGACATCTGGAGACCGTATACTTGAACGAACAAACGGCGCGTCTTCCGTACGTGCCGTTTTTCAAGACACCCTACTATCTGTTCATTGGCCGTAAACCCGAAGCCTGAATGATGGGCCAACAGATCCCATGATTGCGATGTCGAATCAAATCGAAGTTCGAAAAAATCTGCCATCGGGAACGATCATCCTGAATCGGCCGACATCTCACAACGCCTTGACTCGTGAAATGTTGGACGGCATTCGTACGGCGATGGAAGATTTCCAAGGTGAAAAGAAAGTTCACGGGATCATTCTGACGGGTGCTGGCAAGTCGTTTTGTTCGGGGAGTGATCTGAAGGCCATCCAGGAAGCGGCCGAGCAACCCGATGCCTTTGCGATTTGGCAGGACGATATTGACTCGCTTCAAGCACTCTTGGAAACCATGTTGCGTTGTCCGAAGCCGATTGTGGTGGCCATGAATGGCGATGCGATCGGTCTGGGCGCCGCACTTGTTCTGGCAGCCGATCTGGTTGTGGCAGCGGAAGATGCAAAGTTCAGTTTTCCGGAGTCGACACGCGGTCTTAGTAATGCCGTCGGTGCCGCCTTGTTGGCATTTCGCTGTGGCGTGGGGAATGCAAGCCGCTTGATTTATCACGGTGAACCGATTTCCAGCCAGGAAGCCAAAGCTTTCGGTCTTGTGCATTTCCTTGCTCCTAGCGATCTGGTCTGGGCAAAGGCTCAAGAGGTAATCACGGGCTTGGGTTCCGGGGCTCCTCAATCCCACAAACAAACCAAACAATTTGTCAACGAAACGCTTGGCGAAACGCTATTTACGCAGCTGTCGATCGCGGCTGCACACATGGCTTCGGCTCGCACGACCGACGCGGCACGTGAGGGAATCGCCGCCTTTGTCGAAAAACGCCCACCAAAGTTTCCATAGGGATTCGCTACTGCCTTTGGTCGTCAGCACTCATGTCAAGGCGTTTTTCCTGAACTGGTGCGTAAATCGCAATCGGATGGAATGTCAGACTATACTGGACAAGCGGAAAAGAAGTCCCTTGTTAACCTACCAACCTTCCGGAAATACGAATGGCTATTGTTCCCGAAATCAAGAACCTGGAGCGGGTAACTCAATTCATCGCCCGAATTCGAGAGCGGGTTGCCACTGTTGTTGTGGGACAGGACGAAGTCGTCGAACGGACGCTCATCGCGTTGTTCACAGGTGGGCACCTTTTGCTGCAAGGCGTTCCTGGTTTGGCAAAAACGCTTCTTGTGTCAGTGTTGTCGCGAACGATCGATCTTGATTTTGCCAGGATCCAATTCACGATCGACTTGTTGCCCTCTGACATTCTTGGATCGGAGATTCTGGATCAACGGACGAACGAGTTCAAGATTTTGAAAGGACCGGTCTTTACGAATTTGTTGTTGGCGGACGAAATCAATCGCGCCGCACCGAAAGTACAAGGTGCGTTGTTGGAGGCGATGCAGGAGCGCAAGGTGACGATTGGAAATGAGACGTTTCCATTGCCAGCGCCATTCCTGGTGATCGCGACGCAAAACCCAATCGAGCAAAGTGGAACGTTTGAGCTGCCCGAAGCGCAGCTGGACCGATTCATGCTATGCCATCGACTCAAATATCCCACTCCAGAAGAAGAGAAAGAGGTGTTGCGGCGAAACGCTGCGTTGGGGATCAAGCGTGAGAGTAAAGGCGCGATTGCCCGGACCGAGTTCGACGTATTGGACAAGCATCCCGTCGGAACATCAGAAGATTTGATCGAGGCGATGCAGGCCGTTCAAGACGTGCACATCAGTGAGGTCTTTGTTGATCATGTCGTTGAGTTGGTGAATCGTACCCGGGTTCATCCAGCACTGGAGGTCGGCTGCAGTCCTCGTGCGGGAATCTCGTTGCTCAAGTCTTCACGTGCTCGAGCCTTGATCCATGGTCGCGACTACGTTGTCCCGGAAGACCTGTACTCACTCGCGGGCGATGTCATCCTGCATCGAATTCGGCTCAACTACGAGGCACTGGCCGATGGAAAATCCAGCGAAGGTGTTCTCAAGGAGATCATGGTAGAAATGGGAATGACACCGTCGACTATTTCGAAATAGATTCTCTTTGGCCAGCCACTTTCGCACGGGCGACGTTGATGAATTACGAAATACAAACAACCGAAACCCTGGACTCGCGCCAGTTTCATATCGCCGTTCGAGCACTCGCTGATAGTCTAAGCTACGGTACGGATGCTTCACCTTTCCTGGGCAGTGGAACCGATTATGTTCAGTCTCGTCTGTATCAACCGGGAGATGCGGTTCGAGCCATTGACTGGCGGATCACGGCACGTACGGCCAAATATCATGTGAAAGAATTCGAAACACCGAAACGAATGCCATGCTACTTGCTCGTTGACACTTCGGCTTCAATGACAATCAGCTCGGTCAAACGCAGCAAGTACGAAACGGCGGTTTTTATTGCGGGTGGTATCGCGTTGGCGTGCCTCGACCGAATCAGCCCGGTTGCCGTGTTAGGCGTGGGAGAACGCGAGTTGCGATATTCGCCCAGTCTGTCGCGCGACAAGATCTTGCAGTGGTTGCACAAGTTGCGACGCTACGATCATCAGGAAATCACCGGCATTACCGAGCGAATCCGTGAGTTGGGTCCACAGTTGTTGACGCGTTCACTCATCGTGGTACTTTCGGACCTTCATCAGCCAGAATCCATTCAGCCATTGAAACGACTAGGTCAGAAACATGATGTCGTCGTCATACAAACGATCGATCCCGCTGAGTCAAATCTGACTGGAGCGGGATTCATTCGTGGCAGAGAAGCTGAGACGGGGCGCTTGTTGACAACACGGGGGCGAAACATGGGTCTTAATCAAGACGCGCTGGAACAAGAAATGAAGCGTGGACGAGTCGACCTGTTTCCTGTCAAAACGAACGAGCCTTATGCATGGCGACTGCGGCATTTCTTCAAATCGCGAGGGTTATTGGGACGGGGGGCAAGATGATCCGAATTCGAAGCTCAATTGCGGTCCTCCTTTTGATCAGTCTTGCAGTCCTTTCGTTTTGCCTACCGCTGAGTGCGCAGGAAGATGTGTTGCCACCATCGGTTGGAACGTCTGGTTACCTCCATGATTTGATCTTGCCTGGTACCGAGTTGATTGGTCGGCCGCTCGACGACCGTGCGATTCCGTTGGTGGTTCGCGTCTTGAACACGATTCGCCACGGGGATTCCTTTCGTTATGAGATCCAATATATCGGCATGGAGCCAGGCGAGTTCAACTTGGCCGACTATCTCATTCGCAAAGACGGATCAAGCACGGAGGGCTTGCCCAAGATTCCGGTTTCCATTCGAACCATGCTCCCGCCAGGCCAAGTCGAACCCAATGAACTGGGCACTCATCCGCTGAGTCGGATTGGAGGCTATCGCGTGTTGTCAATTGCAGCCGCCGCATTTTGGGTGACGGTGTTGGCATTCATGATTTTTTGGCGAAAAGGAAACACGGCGACATTATCTGTGACTACCAAACCCATGACGTTCGCAGAGGTTTTGCGTGATCGACTGGAACGAGCCCGGCAGGGTCAGCTCAGTCGCGATGGTATGGCCGAACTTGAACGCATGCTGGTTGAGTATTGGCGCAGGCGTTTGCAAATCGAAGACCTGTCCCATGCCGATGCCCTAAAGAGAATTCGTTCGGATGAGCAATCGGGACCGTTGTTTCAGCAACTGGAGTCTTGGCTACACAACCCTCACCATTCGCGCGATGTGAGCATCAACAAATTGCTCACGCCGTACGAAGTCGGTTCATTGGATGAGGGGACAGCATGAGCGGATTTTCATTTGGAAATTGGATGATCCTGCTTTGGCTGTTTGTCCCTGCATCGATGGTGATGTGGATTTGGTTGCGGGATCGTCTTCCAGTATTGGGCTGGGGAAGTGATCGTCGAGTGGCATTGCCACAGGATTATTCGGTGACCCGTCACGGTTGGTTTGCCGATTTTGTCTTGAAATGTTTTGGGAGCACTGCTCCGTTGCTATTGGCAGTGGCGATCATCTTGTTGGCTGGGCCAAGGCATCTGGGGGTCCCAAGATCGCAGCGAGAACTCACGAATATCGAGTTTTGCCTCGATTTGAGCGGTAGCATGACTTCAAAATTTGGAAACGGATCCCGATATGACGCGGCGATTGCCGCAATCAATGGATTCGTCGAGAAACGCAAGGGGGATGCGTTTGGCTTGACCGTTTTTGGAACGGAAACGCAACATTGGATACCGTTAACTTCAGACGCCTCTGCCTTTCGCTGCGCGACACCGTTTTTGAATCCCGCTAAAGGCCTTCCGCCAGGCTACGGCGGTGGAACGATGATCGGCAAAGGGTTGCGGAAATGTCGCGACGCACTTTTGGATCGTGATGAAGGTGATCGAATGATCGTTTTGGTTTCCGACGGAGCCAGCGCGGATTTGGGAAGTGGCCAAGAAGAAGAGTTGGGGCGACTGTTACGAGACGATCAAATCGTTGTTTACTCCATTCACATTGGCGAGGGCATTTCGCCGCCAGAGGTGTCAACCATCACCAACATCACCGGCGGAGTAAGCTTTAATCCAACGGATGTGCAGGCACTCAATCATGTATTCAGTCGTATCGACCAAATGCAGGTTGCAAAGGTCGATCGCACCTATGTTGAAGTTTTGGACTGGTTTCAGCCGTTTGTAATTTGCGGCATGGGTTTGCTGAGTTTGTTAGTTGTTTCGATGTTGGGGTTGCGATACACGCCATGGTAGAAAGTCTGCCTGAAATCCTGACATTGCTGGTCGTCGCTATCGCTGCATTGGCAGAGTGGTTGCACTGGCAGCGCGTTCGGCGTATTCGACATTTGGCGTTTGGCCCGACGGCTTCGCCCGCTATGTGGACGATGGCTGCGCCGGTGATAAGAACTCTTTCTGTCGGCGCTGTTTGTTGGGGACTCGCTTCACTGTTGTTTGTGGTGGCTGCGCGCGTCCACGATCAAGGGCAACTGGCGGAAGGAGATTTTCAGCATCTCGTGTTGGTCGTCGATGTTTCCCCCAGCATGACATTGATCGACTCAGGGCCAGATGGCAAACGACAACGACGTCAGCGGGTTTCGGACGTAGTGGAATCAGTCTTTTCCCGTATTCCCATGTACAAATTCAAGATCTCGTTCATCGCGGTCTATACTGACGCCAAACCGATCCTGGAGGATTCTATGGATCACGAAGTTGTTCGCCATATCCTTGAACGAATGCCGATGTGGCATGCATTCAAGCCGGGCGAGACGCGATTGATGTCAGGAATTGAACTTGCAGCGAAGATGGCCAAGTCCTGGAATCCGGGAAGTGCTCACATCATTCTGCTGACTGATGGTGATACCGTACCTGCCACGGGCATGCCCAAGTTACCGGCATCAGTCGCAAGTTTTGTCGTCGTGGGCGTTGGCGACCCCAATGCTGGCAAATTCATCGACGGCCACCTTTCGCGTCAGGACGTGAATACGTTGCGGCAGGTAGCAAATCGCTTGGGGGGAGAATATCACAATGGGAACGAAAAACATGTGCCTTCGCAGGCCGTTTCCAAACTGATTGAGCCTGGAAAAAACAAGAAACTGGAGGACTGGACGCGCCGTGAGTGGGCGTTATTGGCGATTGTGGCTGGGTCGGCGTGCCTCGCTGCGATTCCAATACTGCTGCACTATTTGGGCACGCAATACTTGGCTGGAACACCGTTTCGTCCCCAAATTAACAAAGCGGAACAAGAGGCCGCAGCTGTTTAGCCGATGAAAGAATATCGGTGAATATTTTGAATTTCAAAATTGAATCATAGGCCGATCTCCCCTTACAATAGACAGCCTTGCAATCAACAAAACACAACAACTCACAAAAAACGCCAACGGAGGACCTATGCGAATCTTGATGATCATCGCCTGGCTGTTTATCGGCTTGGGCGGATTGATTTATCATTTTGGCCCTGGCCGTGAACGGTTGGAACTGGACCAGATTGATAATCTATTGGCAGATGCCAGAGCGTCTGTGGCGGCGGAGGAATGGGACGCTTCGGTAACAACCTACGAAAAAGTTCTCGCGATGTTGCCCGACCAACTTCAAGAGCAATCGTGGCAGGTTCAGCTGGAACTGTGCAAAGCCAAGATGATGGCAGCGAAGTTACCCGAGGCTCGGACGTCACTTGAAGAACTATTCCGGGATGTTCGCGCGGCAGAGAATGCACCGCAACAACTGGTAGCCGATATCGAGTCAGCGCTTGCCAGTTCCCAGTACTACACCACTTGGCTGATGCGACTTGAGGGATTGCCCGAAGACGAATGGAAGCCTGAAATCGAAGCTGCGCGTCAGCATTACTCTCAGCGAGTAAAAGAAGCTCGAGAGTTGGGCGATGCGAATCAAATCAAAATTGCATCGGAAGATTTAGAGTCAGCCATTCGATTGGCACGAATGGACCTTGGGGAACTACAAGGGCTGCCACTCCCCAGCCAATGACAGGGTGCATGTAGTGGCAAGGGCCCAAGTCGCGGTCGCGACAGCAAGAAACCACCGGGAAGCGGTGCCGCACAAATGGAAGTTCCTGAGGGATATGGTAGTTAAAACAAAATTCTGAGCTTTTGAACCCGGTTTCCACGCCGGGTTTTTTTATGCCACGATTTTGTAGGCAATTGTTGGTCGATGGTAAAAGCAAATCGTTAGTCTTAGCATTGTCTGTGTACAATAGAATCAACCAATGATTCATCGTTGGCAAATGAATGACCATTCTAGGTGAGGTCATCGTGCTGCCGGTGAAACAAGGCTCAACTTCAGCAATATTCTGCTTCGTTAACTCGATGGACGAGATTTCTGTCATGCGAATAACAGGTTCGGTTGTGAAATACCTCTACTCATTATTGGTCATCGGTTGTCTGTGTTCTGAAGCATTTGGTCAGCAGACAATTCAAATTCAATCAGGTGTTGTTCGCGCATCGACGATTCAAGCTGCGAAAGTAGTATCGGCACAGGATTCAAATGAGCCAGCCACTCCGACAACGACCGTTCCCGATGCTGCTGGTGCCAAGCAAGCCATTGCAGCTCCCGAAACGCCAGCGCAACAAAAAATCAAAATGTTGATGGAGCTGTCCTATCAGCGCACGCCGGAGTCAATTTTGAAAGCGTGGAGCGCGAACGACGATTCGGATCAGGATGCCGAAAAGGCCAAGGCGGAGGAAGTTGGAGTTGAGGGCAATGTCGTGTCGGCTTACAAGGACTTGATTGTTTTTGAACTTAAAAACCAGATCGATTGCAAAGCGAGTGACGTCGTTTCGATAGCGAACGGCGAGTCGAATCGCTGGGATGCAACCGTCGTTGAAAATTCGGAAACGACTGTTGTCGTTCGCCTAAAAAATTCGGAAGCAGAAAACGACAAAGCCCAAGATGAATCAAAACCCGCGGCTGGAAAAGAACAAAAAAGCGATCCAGCCAATGAAGGTGACACGGATTCAGAAAAAGAGTCCGGTGAACCGAAATCCAACGAACAATCGGAAACGGCGACCGACAATGCAGAATCGCAAACGGATGCGCCTAAATTAAATGTCGGCGATACGTGCCAACTCATTAAAAAAACAGAGTCGGGAGAGGCTTCCGAAGCGGCTGCGATCAAAAAGTCAGTTGATCAGTTCTCGATGGCTGTAACGCTGGGCGAATGGGCAGATGTAAAAACGTTTCTAGCCGAACTGGATATTGAAGACGCAGACAAATTGTACGCGAAGATGCTGGCGGATTTAGCGCAGAGTGTGACGCCGCCTGCACGCGATTTGCCCGCTGAGGTTCAAGCTCAATTAGAGCAATTGGCCCAAATGCGTCCAGTTAATCAACAGGCGGTTCCCAGCTACCTTTCTCCCGAAGACATCCTTCAGTTGTCGGAAGCATCCCCCAAGTTGATTCGCGCGGAAATGGAGCAGGCAATTGTTTCCTCGATCGAATTGCCCGCTGATTTAATCTCGGGAACTTGGGTGTTGACACCGGAAATTCCTGGTATGCCCGACGTCCCCGATGAAGCGAAAATGATCCTGGAACTGCGACGGAAAGGCGACCAGGTTTCGGGTACCGCCAAGGTTAATGAACAATCGATGGAATTCACCGGGTCGTTCAACGAGGAAACAGGCGAGCTTCGACTTGTCGGCGACGCAAACGGAATCGAAGCAAAACTGGAGGGCAACGTTGACGGCAACAAGATGACTTTGTCCGCTTCCAACGACTCAACAGGCACGGCGACACGGGTTGTGGGCATACTTCGTGAGGCAGCCGTAGTTGCATCAGCCTCTCACGACAAGGCTTCAACGGGTGAGAGTGATGTTTCAGCAGAATCGAATGATACCAAGACAAACAAGACTGCTGACCATACGGACGCAATTGCGAATTTGATTCGGTTATCAAAACAGTCCGGTCACGACTTTCGCGAGTTCGTTGAAAAACTGAAACAGGGAACAACTCATTTTGGCTTGACCGACATCGAACAACAGTTGACGACTTCAAAACTGTTACTGCGCGCGGGTTTGACCGATGATACGGAATCGTTTTTGCCAGAATTCGACGCTGCCGAAACTCAAGCCAATATCCTTGCCATGAAACTGTGGGCTGAATTCGCCGACTCTAAATTCAAACAAAGGCGAATTGGTGAGTGGCTTGAGACAGCATGGAATGCAAACCAACAAATCCTGGGCAATTCACAGACGAACTCCGCGGATCAAGACACCTCGCTCAACAAGTTGCTGGAACTTGCACCCTTGGTCGAAAAAGAGCTTGGCCAATCATGGATGCAGGAGAGTTTTACGAGTGACCCGGAAAGGGGCATGAAGATACTGACGAGCTTCGGTACTCGAATGGCCTCGATGACCCAGCAGTCACAGTCCGTCGCCGAATCAACGCGATTCCAGTTATTGGATTTGCAAAATCGAACTGTCGAACA
The DNA here is from genome assembly GCA_041399045.1 of Pirellulaceae bacterium. Lineage (GTDB taxonomy): Bacteria > Planctomycetota > Planctomycetia > Pirellulales > Pirellulaceae > BJ22. The sequence continues at coordinate 13,003 of JAWKTO010000015.1, forward strand.
GCTCCTCAATGTAGCCCCGGATCTTGCCGCGGAATGGCGAATGGCGATGAGCTTGCTGTTGCGGAACTGGATTTCCGAAGCCAATCTTTCCCTGCAATATTCCAATGAGGGGAGTCGGGGCACCTACATGCAAATTGACATGTACGGTAATTACTATTGGGTCACCGAGGATCAGTTTCGAAGTCGCTACAGCTACAGCCAACAGCCCAGGCCCATCAAGATTGGTGATGTGTTGTCTGTTTCACCGAGCCTTGGCTGGAAGAATTTGGTCGACAAAAGTTTGCTTCCCGAAGTCGACAACGTATCAGCTAGACTGCATTTGAAAATTAACGAAGAAGACAAGGCGTTTCCCTTTATCGAGAGTTTGGCCGCGGATCATCCGACGACTGCTCGCGATCTGGTGCACGAGTTCTTCACGACCTGGGCGCAAACCCATGACCCGAACTCGGAAAATCGCCGCCGCAATCCGTATGTCTATGTTTATGGCTACGATCAAAAGGCGGAGGCGATTCCGTTGACTCGCTCAAAGCAAGAACGCAACCTTCGCGAACTTGCTGGATGGGTTCAACGTGTGCGCGCGATGAATTTGCCCGACGTCGATGAATCTCGAATTGCGCAAGCATTTACGACCTGTCATAGCAGCGCCGAAGTGTTTCAGATGGATTCAATTCAAAGTGTTCTGGGCGACATTAATTCCCTCAAGCCCGAAACCATTGCCGACCTTTGTCAGGCAATGCGAAATAACTTGGCCGGGCAATGGCGAAAAATCCGCGAACAGGAAGACAAAAAAACCAATCGCCGTGAACCCGAAGTGCAAGCCGAAGTACGACGCGGATATTCCGTCGCCATTGCTCTTGCACAAGACTCCTTGAAGTCAGAACCCGATGACTGGAGGCTGAACCTTGCCTTGGCCTCGTTGTTGTTTGATGAAAATGCCTGGGAACAAACGGTTCAAAAAAGTTCTGAATTCAGTAATCGGCGCGATCAGGCGTTTGAGCGATTCCGTCTGGCGGCGGCGAAGTACACCGATGTGGTTGCAAGGTTAGAGGAGTCGGAACAATCCACCGATGTTTTTGATTACTGGTTTTATGCCGCGTTGGGAGCGGTTGATTTGGGGCAGTTAAGCGACAAAACCACTCCCGACCTACGACAGTATGCGGTGATTCGCGAGTCGATTGAAGCATTGCCAGGACCTGCAGCGGACTACCATATGGAGAAATTTGCCAACAATCTGTTTACGCGAATGAGCCCGATCAAGCCAGAAATGAAGTTTCGCTACTTACGTGGTGGCTTTGAAATTGTCGGCGACCATCCCCGAGCATGGGAGGCGAAAGGTCTATACGACTATTACCAGGATCTGGTGAGTGAAATCAAGTTAGATGTGGCAATCGATGGAGACGATCGTGTTGGACAGGATCAGACTTTTGGACTTTATGTCTCGATTTTGCATACCAACGAAATTGAAAGGGAGTCGGGTGGATTTGGGAAATACGTGCAAAATCAAAACAGCATGACATTTGCTTACAACTACGGCCGACCCACCGAAGACTACCGCGACAAATTCAATGATGCGATCGATCAAGCATTGTCGGAACATTTTGAAGTTCTCAACGTGACGTTTGAAAGTCCTGACACCATGCAGTCGCGTCCTGCCGACCAGCTTGGCTGGAGGCGAACACCCTATGCCTACGTTTTACTCAAACCCAAAGGTGCGGAAGTTGATCGTATCGCCCCACTCAAACTCGACTTGGACTTTCTCGATACCTCCGGATATGTCGTGATTCCAATCGAGTCCCCGGAGTTGGTGATCGATGCGTCGAGCAAAAGCTCAATTCGTCGACCGGCATCTGATATTGCTGTTACACAAACATTGGATGAACGTCAGGCGGCGGAAGGAAAGCTGATCGTCGAAGTGACTGCCACAGCAAGTGGTTTGGTTCCTGACTTGAGCGAGTTGATCGACGTGAAACGGGACGGTTTCGAGGTGGTTTCCGTTGACGACCAAGGTGTATTGCCATCCCGTTTTGACTCAAAAAGCGACGAAATTCAAATCCTCTCCGACCGTAGTTGGACGATACAGTATCAACCTATGGACGGGACTGTTGCACCTACCGAATTCGTTTTCAGCAATTCGCAGGATGCCGAGGCAACGATGCGTTTTCAGCGTTATGAGGACGCCGATATGGTAGAGGCCACGCAGGTCGTCCAGTTGGTCGAATCATACAAGGGTACAAACAGCTACGCTTGGCTTTATTGGCTGGTGCCGGTGTTGGGAATCGTCTTGGCGGCGGTCTTCGGTGCAATGGTTGCCCGCAAGCCAGTGGAGCAGGCCCAAAAGCGTTTCGTCGTTCCGGAAGACATCAATCCGTTTTCGGTTTTGTCACTGTTAAAATCCATCAAGGAAAATAATGGAATCTCTCAGGCACAATCGGCGGATCTGCAGAAGGTGATTTCACAAATCGAACACGAATACTTTGCTTCTCAGGATGATTCTGATAGCCGAGATCTGAATCCAGACCAGCTTCAAAATGTTGCCCGAGAATGGGTGCTGTTGGCGGACAGGAATTGAGATTTGTCGATTCGTGTTGCGGTTACCGATGGATTCTTTCATCGAGGGGAGATGCAATATCGCGAGGCAGAATAGGCGTAGATTGATGGTATTGATGGCAGTGTGAGCAATTGTCGGGGGCACCGTTTTCTCGATGGCACTCAGCGCAGCTTTCTTTGGAGATGCCTACCAAATCGGACTTGGTATGGTCCGGGTTCGGCGATTCAATGTTCGTGAATTGATGACAGGAATTGCAATCGCGAAGCAGTGTGTGCGGGCGATGAGAAAATTTGGAAAACGCCTTGTTGAAACTTGAATCGAAGGCGCGAACGGATGCGAGTTGCGTTGCCCCGTATTTTTCAAAATGATTGTGGCAGCGTCGGCAGTCCTGGATCATGGACATTGCCCCAAAGATTGTGGCAAATTCACCGTCGGTAGACGTTTGGACGGCATCGGTCAACGCACGCAATAACAAATCGTAGTGGCCGGCGTCGGAGTAAACAAGCTCGCCGTCGGCATTCCGATATTGGCGGCCTAAGGCAAATTTAGATGAGGTTGGTGAAAAGTCGGCTTGCAGTTGGGAGGAAAAAGACTCAGCCGCTGGCAGCCGCTCAGCATTTTCTGCTGAAAGCTGATTTTCCATTGCGTATTTCGTTACGCCATTACTGTCCAGGTTGTCGACCGAGTCATTGGCAAAGTAATTTGTCGCTTTGCTATCACTGTTCTCGACAACTTTGGATGGTGGTTCCCAAGGTTTGTTTTCAATTTTGGTTTGATCAGGTTGTTGCACTTGGTCGAGATTCGCCGTGCCGAGCGCATAGTCCTTCTGTGTGGGTTGTTCCAAAGGTCTGGTTGGTTGCAATTCGCCAATAATTGTCTTAAGTGGATTTGTTGCTAATAGCTCACCCGATGAAGCCGTCGGCAATATTGCTTGTTCCTGTTGTGCGGATAAGGAAGACTCGGGCGGCTGTTTCAGTTCCGAGGGGTGTTCTTCGTCGCGGGTCGTTTCCGGTTGCACTTCACCAAACAATCCTTTGAGCGGATTGGGTGCGAGTTCTTCCTGGTCCTGATACCGCATTTGCGTCGCCGCGATAAATTTTTGAAGTGAGATCGCCGCTGATTTCGGAGCGACCAATTCAGCTGCTGCCAATTGCAATTGCTTTCCATTCAATAGATTGGATATAGCCATCAGCTTTTGTGAGAGGTTTTCATCGAAGCTGGCGCGAAGGCGGCGTGAAATGACTTGCTGGGAATCCGTTTGTAATTCCTCGGCGAGACGTTTGATCGAATTGGCAAGGTTGTACGCAAACCGTAGGTCATCGGCGTCTTCGCCATCCAAGTCAAAGAAGTCGATTTTCAGCCCCCGTTTGCGGATCTCGGTGGAAACCGATTCGTCGGCAAGCAATAAGGCTGTCATTAGTGGAGTGAGTTGTCCATCGAAGTCTCCAAAACGGTTTTGAGGCCAATATCCCACATCCAATCCCGCAGCACTCATTTGGGTTATGGGTAAAGTTGGAAGTCTCCAAAGGGGACTGTCATCCTGGAGCGTCGCTGCTAGGCTATCGGAATGGCAACGAGCGCAGCTGACATCAAAGTCTCGCGTTATGAATTGTCCTCCATCAGTCGACGCCATGTGACATTGGTTGCAATCAAAAGTACTCGCCTTTTCCGGAAAATGCTTGTTCAGATGGGTACGGTGATCGAACGCAATCGCGCGATTCCCAATCGAAACGCCGGCCACCGAGAACTCCGGATGGGATCCTGTGAAATTCGAGAAAGTTTGCACGTGACATGACTGACACTTGTTGTCGTCAATCGATGTCAGGTCAAACTGATTGCCATGGTGTTCTCGGTGACAGGCGGAACAAGCAATTTCCGATGACGATTTGGATGAAGTCGAATTGCTTGCGACGGACCAATTGGCTGTTTTCGCAAGAGTTAATTTTGCAAGGTGTTCTGACGGCATTCCATGGGCGTACAGCGCAGTTTGTTCGTTAAGCGTCTTGTTATGGCAAGCGAGGCATAAATGCGATTGATTGGTTGTCGCATGCTTGCCAGCTTGAAACGCGTCTTGGGCCCAATCGACGAAGTTTAAATTTCCAGCACCGTGGCATGTTCCACACCGCTTCTCGCCTTGCGCATTGAGGATCTGCGCATGACTGAACGCTAGGGGACCAGGAGCGATTAGCTCGCTGCGAAAATCAGACTGAAAGCCAACCAGCAACAATCCAACAGTCAACGCGAGCGATGCCAGGACAAACGTACGACGTTGGTGCCGGACAGGCAACGAATGTTGCATTGGCGGGGCGTCGGAAAAAGTCGCATCGAAACCTGGGGTTTCAAATGGTTGTTCCAGTCGTTGGTACGGATCACGAAACGGGGGTGACTTTGAAGTCATCGCATGCCTCCCCCAAACGCTTGGGCCATGATCCCGTGGACTACCGCCAGCAACAGCAGGCTATAGGTCAATCCGATGTGCAAAAACAGCCAGTATTTCAATCGAGATTGCAATGCCCACTGATAGTCCAAGTCGTCTTTCTCCCGAACGATTTGCATCAGTGACCGGGAGCGTTCTCGATCATCGGGGGATAGATACCGGTCCATTGCCGTTATGTCGTCCACGAGTCGTCGGCATTCACGATTGGATGGTTGCAGCGCGAAAGTCATCGATCGGGGCAACATCAGAAACGCGGCGACCCGGTTTACATAAAAACGCTCAAGGGTGGGATTGGATTCTCTGTCATCGCTAAACAATCGGTTCGCCGCAACAATCAATTGATGTTTCAGGACAGGAATTTGCTCGTAAATGACCTGTGCGCGCAGCATGGTCAACTTTCGCGGAATAGCGCGCGAAATCACGAGCCCGTAAACACCACTAAAAAATGTTGATGCAAAGGCAAGGGCAAGCGTTCGCTCAAGGACACCGTTTGGGAATCGCCAGGAAACATGGATTCCGAACGCGACGGCAGACAATAGACCAACGTAAATATGCAACTGCATCCATTGCGATGAAGACCCAAGCCTTGGGATGATCGACAGTTTCTTCCGTGCATTGTAAGCAGCCAAGAAACTGACAATGCCCATCATCAGGTAACCGGAAAAATAGGAGGTTGGAGCCAGGTTTTCTTCGAAGCGATTGGCGAGCCAGTAGATTAACAAACCGCCTATCGCAATACCTGCCGCGTATCGAATTCGCCTGCGCTGCATTTGCGACCGGGAGATCGCGCCTGGTATGGTCATCGGACTACCCCTCTATCCATTGGCTCAAGGGTGTCGAGGTCGACAGGTCTATTCGCACCAGCGCGTCATGTGGGCAGGCGCGTTGGCACGACGGTCCGGTGGATGCGTTAATACACAGATCACATTTGGTTGCTTGCAATACCGGCAATCCGCGTTCCGTGTCAACAAGTGGCGATCCGTTTTCGTCGCTGATCGCCACCATTTTAATATTGTTGTAAGGGCAGCTGTTAGCGCACGTTTGGCAACCAACGCACGTCTGGTCGTTAATCTGAACAACTCCGGACGCGGTGTCTCGGGCGATGGCGCCAGTCGGGCACCCGATCATGCAAACCGGGTCCAGACAATGCATGCAGGCATTTGCAAACATCCATTGATCGATGGTGACTCCCTCGCGAACGAATCGCGGGTTGTTGTCGTGGGCGCTTGCACAGGCCCGGACGCAGTCGTCGCAGCGTGTGCAGCGGTGCAGGTCGATAACCATAGCCTGAGTGCCATTGATCAATCGAGTTTCGACCAGCGATTCCATGAGTTTCGTGTCCAACGACTTGCGACGCTGAAACTGACGCCTCGATTTGCCCGTTGCGATATCCGCTGCGCGAGGAAACAACGAGGGAAGTGACTCCGTAGCAAGGTTTGGAAAAATCGAATTTTCAAAAACTGGAATTGGAATCATCAGGATGTCGACATAGCCGACTGCACGTAACGACAATTGCCATGGGAGTTGATCCCCAGTACGAATGTTGTGCGCCAGTTCTCGAAGACCAAAGTGCCTGCCTCGGCCCAGGTATTCGATCGTCTGTTCCCCGTCACCTTGCCGGCGTGTAACCCGCGCGAACCCTGACCGAACAAGGATCAAGCCGTTTACGTATTCGCCTTGAGTTGCGATTGTCGGTTCGCGCAGGATGCGTTCGGCAACGTCCGCTTTGGCAATCGACCGATGTTCGCTCGTCCATTGCATTTTGCCAAACGAAATCAATTCTGTTTTGGCAACAACACTTTCAATTTGCTGCTCTGAAAGGCCCGCAAGGATCGGGGTTTCTCGCAGGTGCGTAGCCAAACTGTGTTTTCGATACGAAGCGTTGACAAATTCTTTTAGTTCTGGCGAGTTTTGAATCAGGTCACGGAACCCTTGCCAGCGCATCTCCAGAACGGTTCCGCGCGATGCCGCAATCACCGTCGTTGTGCGTGGCGATCGCGTCAGTGCGGAGACCTCGCCGAACAATTGCCCCGACTGAATGATTTCGGTTCGGCAACCGGAGAGCACCGCAGGGACATCTTGAACAAAGATCCGGGTTGCTTCCTGAGTGCTACGTTGGCCCAGATGTTGATCCGTTCGCAGACGGCGACGCTCAATGCCGTCGCCGGGCCGTAAAATGGTTGCGATCGATTTCCACCAAGATGATTTTTGCGTTTCACTGCGTCCCAAGAGCGACTGCGGCAGGCCGGAAAGGGCAGCAGTCAGTTCTCCATCCAGCAACAGGAAAACACTGCCGCCATACTCACCTTGTCGCATGATGATGTCGCCTTTCTCGAAATGGAATAGTCGACAATCGTTTTGCAAGATACCTCGGAGCGGAAGACGTGATTCAAACGAAGCCTCGTCCATCGCCGAGAAGGGTGGTATCCCCAGTAAGTTCTCAACCAACGCAGAAGTCATCGTCGGGTCGAAGGGCTCGTCCCAGCGTTTTGGCTTCGAGATCATTCTGGGTTGGTAATTCAATGTATTCACCTGCGTGAGCGTATTCAATCAATTTTTGAACTGGTTAGCCGGTGGAATCAGGGAATCGATGGCTGACCAGTCGTTGCCATTTTCACGTTCAGCCAACGCCTGGCCAGCAGCCCGGATTTCATCGGCGATCGCGATGAGCTGTTCACTGTTGTTCGTGCGCAATTCGGCGTTTGAGAAGGCAAGCAGAGCACGGTTGATATGTTCGTTGTTTACAAGTTTCTGCACTTCGTAGAGCTGCAACGCGACTCGAGCGGCTCGTTCGGCAGACGCTAATCCAAATGTTCCTTTCTGTGTTGCGTTGGCAACCGCGCGCGTGCTGAATTCGAGGTCGGCAATCAGGCCAACGACAAACATGAGGCGAAGATTTTCTTGAGTCGATTGGGCGTTCGCTGATCCATTGGTTCGGGCAAAATTGTGGCGAACGATTCCTTGCGACCATGAAACCAATTCAAACGCATTACTGCCGGCGTGGTGCCCTCCAACGTCGACCAATTTCTCATCAGGAACCGTGTGGCATTGCAGGCAACTGCGTGCAATCAGGTAGATATTCGTTGTGTTTTTCATCCCCAACTCAACGCTTTTTGCAAGTCGTTGTTGACGATGTTCGGGTGATTCGGAATCACGCGTTGCCAACGGGCCGCCATAATCGTTGTGAACGTTCAGCCAGTCTTTCGACGCACCATGACAACTTTCGCAAGAGATTCCTGCAATCGGCTTTTCGCGTCCGCCGTCCTGTTGTTGGACCGTGAAATGGCATTGAGTGCAGACTTCGTTTCGTTTCACAGACGTGAGCCCCAGCTTGGAAGTGATTTCTTGTGCGCGAGGGTTTTTGGACAACGACTCAAATGTTTCGAAGTGTTTTGATTGTTTCCATTGAGCGACTTCGTTTCCGTGGCAACGAACGCAGGTTTCAGTCGTCAGGACCTTGGCGGGATCACACTGAAGCGTTTGGCCAAACAACGTCAAGTTGCTTACCAAGAGCAAAACAAACGCAAGTACAGCCGACGTGTTGAGGTATCTTGTATGCGTCATGTCAGGCTTCCACCTCCACTTCACCATCCGGGGAAGCAATGCAAGCGAGACAGAATCCTTGCTCGACATCCGGGTGCATTCCTGCGGGGTATTTGACTTTGCCTTTCAACAATCGAATGGCACACGTACCGCAGTTTCCAGCGCGGCATCCATATTCAAGTTCAACGTTGAGTTCTTCGGCAATCTCCAGGATGGTGCCCAAGACTCCTTCGCCTTCGACAGGTTCTTCGTCGCCGTGGCGAAAACTCACACGCGGGTTTTGTGAGTCTTCTGCTTGATCCGTTCGGGTCTGCGTGGCGGTAGTACTTGCGGTATTTAATTTACTGACAGTTGCTGGCCCAAACGCTTCAAAATGAATTCGCGATTCAGGGATTCCCCATTCCATCAAGCCATGAAACAGGCTGTCCATGAATGCCGGTGGCCCGCACATGAAGAATTGAAATTTCTTGTGCGGCAGGATTTGTTTGAGGATGTCAATGCTGACATAGCCACGCGAATGAAATCGCTGTTGTTCAACGTCTTCCCGAGTGGGGGCGGAATAGCAATTGAGAACGTGAAAGTTTGTGAGCTGTTGCTGGAGCTTGGAGATTTCGTCTTTGTAGATGTGAGATCGGGAATCTTGATTGCCATAACACAAAACAACTTGCCGCTGCGGATTAATTTTTGCCAATGTCCGCACCATGCTGAACATTGGCGTGATACCAACACCTGCGGCGAGTAACACGACGGGAGTTGATTCCGAGGCATCAAGGTAAAATTCCCCGTTCGGAGCCTTGATTTCAAACACGTCGCCTTCCATTACCATGTCATTGATGAAATGGGAAACGGATTTTCCGATCGCCTCCTCAGGCATGGGTTTCTTTTTCACCGTGATGCGGTAGTGCCCATCCGCAGGCGCGTCGGAAAGGCTGTAACAACGGACAGCAGGCTTTTTACTGCCAGGGTGCGGTACGCGAATCGTCAGATGTTGACCGGGTTTGAAGTCTGCGATCGCTTTGCCATCGACGGCTTCCAAATAGATGGACGTTGAATCTGCTGATTCCCTTTGCAGCTTGTTGACGCGAAACGCACGCCAACCGTCCCAGCGTCCGGGCTCAAGCGGCGTTTTCTGACTCTCTTGACGCGCATCGAGACGCGATCGCATGTTCTGCTGCCATGTGCGAAAGGCGTTCAGGTTGCGTTTGTTGAGGCGATATCGATACAGGATCGACTGCCCCATTCCGAACCCAACGAGTCCGCAAAGTGCGATTCCAATCAACGAAAATAGGTTCACGACGCCTGGCATGGGATTCTTGGGAGCCAATGAAAATCCGAAGCGGTTCGTCTAGGAAAAATTGTGTTAGCGAGTTTCAACGAAGTCCCGTCTGATGGGGACGTATTGAATTCGCTACCAAGCCACTTTTGCGCAACGACAAACCGCTGGTTGCATACAGTCATTTCCATCGGCGCCGAAAGTGCGGGGATTGATCGTTGTTGCAAATGTTACGGCTGGCTGAAAAGCGGTGACTGGGTAAGGTGTGTTGAGTTTGACGGCATGCTGGCAGGTAGCGGCCTAACTCGCGATTCCCAGATTCCAGAGCAACTCAATAGGAAACAAGCCCGAGGAATGGCCATCGGAAAACGCAATGTGATAACCGTAGTTTCCGGCGGGTTCCATTTTTTCAATTACCAACGGCCTCGCTTCTGCCGCTGACAGTACTGGCAAGTTGCCGCTCGATGGTTTCGAAGTCGCGGATGCTTTTTCGCGACATGTTGCGCAGGGACAGGCGTTTCGAATTATTCGAAATGGAATGCGGTGAATGCTCCCATCGTCCCAGTGGATTTCCAAGTCGCGTTCGAGCCGTTTTAGCTGAACCGGCAGAATCATTGACTCGCACCTGCAAGCGATTCAGCCACGATACTTTTTAGTTCGGTCAGAAATCGTTGGACTTCGTCTGCCGTGTTGTAATGAACTAGCCCGGCGCGAATCATACCTTGAGGCTCCAGTCCGAGTCGAGTGGTGAACTCAAGGGCGTAGTAATTTCCGCCCCAGACAAAACAGCCTCGCTCAGCCAAGGCTTGATTGAGTTGCGATGTTTCGATCGCTTCGTGCGTGAAGCAAACGGTGGCGACTCGCTCGCACACACGTTCTGGTTCGGTGATCCCGTACACGCGGATTCCTTCAATTTGCTGAAGGCCATCGATCAGCTGTTGAACCAATTCCGATTCGAATTCCCGGATGGCACCAAACGCAGCCCGCAGCGCAAGGCGTCGCGGTGTCGATGGTTCCCCCGAAATTTCTCGTCCAATGTCTGCCAGATAATCAATCGCCGCCATGCCGCCAGCGATCGATTCGTGACTCTGCGTACCCGTCATCCATCGCCATGGCAGGTCGTTGCTAGAGGGCCGAACTTTGTAAGGCGAGAGTCGCTCAAGGTGATCCAGTCGCACCCAAAGGGCACCCAAGTGTGGACCAAAAAACTTGTAGGCCGAGAATCCCAGGTAGTCACATCCCCAATCCGTCACATCGATTAATCCGTGAGGGCCGTAGTGAACGGCATCGAGGAAAACTTCGGCACCTGCTTCATGCGCAAGCTGTGTCACTTGCTTTACAGGATTCAAGCCGCCCGATGCGTTGCAGGCACAGCCGACGGCGACCAACCGCGTTTTTTCGGAAAGCAGTGACCGATAGGCGTCCAGGTCCAGAATCAAGTCGTCGTCTCGAAACGGAATCACTTTGATCGTCGCGCCGCGATCGGCAGCAGCCGTTGCCCAGGGGGTAACATTGGCGTCGTGATCCACGGCTGAGACAAGAATTTCATCGCCGGCATTCCAGGTTTGCGAAAGCGAGCGTGAAAACGCAAACGTCAGTGAGGTCATATTCTGACCAAAAATGATTTCGCGTCGGTCGTTGGTGCCAACGAATTCGGCAAAGGCATTTCCCGCCGCATCCAACATTTCGTCCGTTTCTCGACTCGTCGCAAAGCAACCGCCATGATTTGCATTTTGATGAAGCAGATAGTGGCTGACGGCATCGGCGACCCGCTGAGGTACTTGGGTTCCGGCAGGGCCATCAAAAAAAACGGCAGGTTTACCGTTTACCTCACGCGACAAACCGGGAAACTGATCGCGGCAACGAATAGCCATGTTGTGGTCAAATTTTTTCATCGTTTATCAACAAACCTTTTACCTTTTCCTTCGAAGCGAGGAAGGCTTCCCATCGGAACACACTCCACGTCGACTCGCAATCCCAATCGCAAATTCAATTCTTTCTTGATTCTTTCGGCATTTTGCAAGCGATCTTCTACCTCAACAAGCAATTGATCCATTGAACTGTCCTTGAATACCGTCATGCGATACTCAATGACCTCAGGAAAGCTCCTCAAGATCTGTTCAATTGAGCTGGGGAAGACGTTGACGCCTCGAATGACCATCATGTCATCGGTGCGACCCAACACGCCACCCTCCAGCAACACAAATCGACAGTCTTGATCATCATTCCAGGTCGGCCGGACCAAGTCACCTGTTCGATAGCGAATCACCGGGCTTCCGACGCGCCCCAGGCTGGTCAAAATGAGTTCCGAAAGCTCCCCTTCCTCGGCCGGCAGTCCCGATTCAACCGAGAGGAACTCGGCGATGAATTCACTTTCGTTGATATAAAGGCCTCGGCCATTGGGATCCGCAAATCCCCAAGGTCCAACTTCACTGGCGCCGCCATGATCGATGAGTTTCGCGTCCCACTCGTCTTCGATTTTTTGACGGATTGCTGGAACGGAACCGCCCGGTTCGCCAGCAACAATGATTTTCTTGACAGGCAGATCGCGGATTTCCAGTTGATTTTGATCGGCGACTTCAGCAAGGTGCAGAGCGTAACTGGGCGTACAGAACAAGCACGTTACGGCCATCGTTCGCATCAGTTCCAGGCGTGCAATCGAGTTCATTCCGCCTGCTGGAATCACCATCACGTTGCGCGCGACCAACGCGTCAAACGCACTCCAGAAACCAATAAACGGCCCAAAGCTGAAAGCTAACAGGCTGCGATCATTTGAGCTGATGTCTGCAGCATCCAAGACATACTGCCACGAATGGAGCCACCAGTTCCAGTCCGAGCGGGTGTCGGCAACGACCAGGGGCCGGCCGCGTGTTCCACTCGTTCGGTGGATGCGCAGGTAGTGTTCGGGCGAATACGTTAGGTTTGCTGCAAATCCTGGATAGGGGCGGCTTCGGGAAATCAACTCGTCCTTGAATGTGAAGGGCAGGGCCGAAAGAGAATCCAGTGTTCTCAATGGAAACGTGTGGCCAGCTAATTTTTCTGAATAGAATCGATTCGTTGGCAAGACGCTTTGCAACAGCTCATTCAGTCGTTTCAGTTGATATTCAGCAAGCGAATCCTGTTCCAAAAAGGAAACACGACGACGTTCCAAAGCGGCTTGCTCACTGTCCTGAAACGTTTGCTCCCGATTCATGATTTCGTTTCTTTCCGCCGATCCACTGTTCAATTACCATATCCCCATCGGAACGCCGCCATTTTGACAGATTCTGTTGTTTGATCAACGAGACGAACATGTTCTGCGGCAAACGGCCCTAATCGATTGAGTTAATGTCGAACGGAAGCTGGTTTTCATGCCATTTTTTGCTCAGCACGTGCGCTCGGCGCAAACGCATCTCAAGAAAAATGACGAGACCATGCGGAATTTGATCCGTGAGGTCGGACCTTTTACGCTCAAGGCTCAGCGACACCATTTCAACATGCTGGTTCGTTCAATCATTTCCCAGCAGATTTCAACCGCTGCGGCGCGAACGATATTGGGACGGGTTCACGAGTTCGCAGGTGACCCCGTTTCACCCGAAGCGTTGGCTGGAGTCTCAATCGACGAGTTTCGCCAATTGGGAGTTTCGCAACAGAAAGCCAGCTACCTGATCGACTTGACTGCAAAAGTGAATTCCGGAGTTGTCGATTTGAAAAAAGTTTCGCGCAAAGCCGATTCTGAAGTCATTGACGAGCTGATTCAAGTAAAGGGAATCGGAGTTTGGACGGCTCAGATGTTTATGATGTTTTCGCTGGCGAGAATGGATGTCTTGCCTGCAGGAGATTTGGGCATTCGCAATGCTATCAAGCAAGCATACGGGTTCGCCGAATTGCCTTCACCGGCGGAGATTGAAGAAGTTGCGCAGCCTTGGCGCCCGTATGCGACGATTGCGTCATGGTACCTGTGGCGTTCGCTGGAACTACAGCCGAAATAAAGAACATGGTTTCGTGGATTGAACTTCGCGGTTGCTAGCTGTTTTCCGAGTCGTTTGGGCAATTGCGAAATACGTCGGCATCGCTCCACATCGATTCGACTTTTCATCGTCACCATCGCGTAACAATCAGCATCGACTCAATCGACATCAGCGGACTTAATCGCTCAATGGAAAATCAGGCGCGGCGATATTGCAATGACCAGCAGACTTCGGCATGTGAGCGGAAGCCAGGGCTGTCGTTGTATTCGCCCGACGATTGCGAATCGACGGCTATCGGTTCCCTTGACGCTGGAATACCGGCTCCTTCCGATTCAATTGTTGTTTCCCATGAGAATACAGCGTTTGGCAACTCCCAAACGTATTGGGCCCACCATTCGCACATTCCCAAGGGACACAAATGTCAAATTGTTGCACCGAAAGATCGTGAGTTGGCGCTTCGTGGTTATGGAAACTTCTCATTAGCCTATTCGACCGCCGTGCAGCCACGGTTGGAGCATTTCGGTGATGAACGTGGTTACATCGCCTTCGCTCGCCGCAATGGGGTGACGTTCGTGCTTGGGGATCCGGTCGCTGACCAGCAAATCGCTGGCGAACTGCTACAGCAATTCCTCAAACAGTATCGCTCGCCGTCGTTCGTCAATATCACGGAGAACACGGCCCGCGTTCTTTCGAACAATGGGTTTTGGGTAAACGAGATTGGAGTCGATACGCGACTTGATTTGCGTTCACTTCATTTTCGTGGAAAAGAAAACGAATGGCTTCGTTACGCCGACAATTGGACTCGGCGGCGCGGAATGCAGGTCAGAGAATTTTCTGCAGACTCAATTCGTCACGAAATCGAGTTGGTCAGTGAAGCTTGGCGAACCACGCGAACGGTTCGTCGCAAAGAGGTTCGGTTCTTGAATCGACCGATCGTCGTGGCAGACGAAGTCGGTGTACGGCGGTTTGGGTTATTCGAATCGGATGGAAGTCTACAAGCATTTGTGTTTTTTGATCCGTTGTTCAAGGACAACCAGATTGTGGGCTACGTCACCTGCATCAAACGCAGGCGGCCGGAGTGTAATGGATACGTCGAGACAGCGATTGTTAAACGGGCGATGGAAGTGTTTCAATCGGAGAACATTCCCTCGTTGTGGCTGGGGCTTTCGCCGTTCTATAAAATTGAGAACGAAACCTATCGTAGCAATCGTTGGATGCACCATACGACTCGCTATTATCATCAAGCCAAGTGGTTCAATCGTTGGCTCTACAATTTCCAAGGTCACAGCGAGTACAAAAAACGCTTTGCTGGCGAAGAGCACAAGATCTATTACGCCTCCCGCGTCCGCTGGAATACGTTCCGGTTTCTGACGCTGGCCAGCCTTTGCGGCGTGTTTTAATTTTTCGAAATGATTCCGTGAAATGGGCGGGTGTTGTACTGGACTCAATCAATCGTGGTTTTTAGGAATTCCTTGATTGACGTTTTGAGCTGAACGGCATCGATGGAATTGGAAGCTAGTTCATTCGTGATTCTTTCAAGTGCTATTTCAAAAGCCTGATATTCATTTTCTTGCTCCATTTTATTAACGCATTCAAGACGAAAGAAATTGTTGAGTTCCCGATCAATCGGTTTCATGTCGCAAAAGGGATATAGCTGATCCGCATTCTGGAGTTGTTTGATGGCGTTTTCGAAATCGCCAGTCTTGCGATAAAGCAACCCTAAGAACTCTCTTGCTCGTAGTTCGTATTGAGTCTTCGCGAATTCGCTTTTCTCAAGTAGTTGAATGAAATGAATTGTCCCTTGGATCTCATTTGCGAATACTGCCCTCTCCATATTGACTTGATTGTTTTTCGATTCTTCTCCGACGAGGATGCTTCCTGTTTCGAAAATGTTGAATACGGGCCATTGTTGTAACGTTCCACCGTTAAAAAATGGGGAGCGTGGATCAGTGAATACTGTTGTCAAATCTCGGCTTCCTGGCCATGTTTGATACATCGAGGGAAACAGTTCGGAGCTGGGATTGGGAGCAATCAACATGTCAGTGCTGCTGTCTGGCGTCCATACGATCGGCGGAGCTGGCGCAAATGCGATCGATGGAAATGGCGGAGTTTGCTCCAGTAAATCCAGAAATTCATTTTCACCCAAATCCTCAGGGTTCTCCAACGAGTTCATGTTTTCCTGTATTACACTCGACACCGACTCGAAAACTGATGTCATGAAAAGTATTTCAACTCGTTTAACTTCTAATCGCTTGCGTTCCAATTTTTCGCTTGACTCAGCGCGATCGATTGCTTTCTTGAGCTTTTCGCGTTCCTTGACCAATACTGTGACCAAATCCTCGTTCTTTCGTTGGGCAATTTTTGCATCCCGAGCCTGAAGCATGCTGAAAATAGTCAGGAATACGAGTGTCACAACTACAATAAGTGAAACGCCGGCTTGATATCGATATTTTCGAAGCCATTTTTTAGAGTAGTACAGTGTCGAGGGAGCGGCAGCAGAAATTGGGTTTCCTCGCAGGTAATCTCGCAAGTCATCTGCAAACGCTGCAGCGCTGGTATAGCGCTCGTCACGTTCTGTTGCCATCGCCTTGCGACAAATCCAATCCAATTCTCCGCGCAATGATCGGGACAAGGATGCCGGGCTAGTGGATCGCTGCGATGCGATTTCCTCTTTCGAATCCGAGTCAAGGAAATTGCCTTGCAATGACACGGGTTGCTGATCACGAACCATTTCCAGCACATGCAACAGGTTTGTCGTCT
Organism: Pirellulaceae bacterium; assembly: GCA_041399045.1. Lineage (GTDB taxonomy): Bacteria > Planctomycetota > Planctomycetia > Pirellulales > Pirellulaceae > BJ22. The sequence continues at coordinate 29,514 of JAWKTO010000015.1, forward strand.
CGTGTAGTTTTTTTGTCAGTGGAGGGTGGCCAGACAATAATTGGAATAGAACGGCCCCCAATGAGAAGATATCCGAACGAGAATCAATGGAATCTCGAGACTTGCAAGCTTGTTCAGGGCTCATGTAATGGGGTGTTCCCATGTAGTCGCCTCGGAGAGTCACATGGGGAGATGAGACCGTTTCCTCTATCGCTTTCGCGATTCCGAAATCAATGACTTTGGGGGTGCTGCCGGAAGCCGTCTCTGATACCAGGATATTGGATGGTTTAATATCCCGATGAATAATACCTTTTTGATGGGCATGTTGAATCGCATCGCAGACTTGAACCATCAATTCAATTCGATTGTTGATCGATAGCTTTCTCGCATCTGCGTATTCACAAATGGAACAACCATCAACGTATTCCATGATGAAATAAGGCTGGCCATCGGCGCTGACGCCGGCCTCGTGGATCTGCGTCAGATTAGGGTGATTAAACATCGCCAATACCCGGCGCTCGGAATCAAATCTTGCTAGGATTTGATTGGAATCCATGCCAGCACGAACGACCTTAACCGCAACAAGACGTTCGATTGGGTTTGTCTGTTTTGCAAGATAAACACTCCCCATTCCGCCTTCCCCGAGTTTTCTGATCACTTCGAGGTTTGAGAATTGAGGGTTGAGTTCAAACAACTGTGTTCCATGCTTCAGAATCGAAGAGACCGTCGATGAATTGAAATCGGTATCGGACTTTAACAATTTACCAACGATTTGTTTTAGTTCGTCATCATCGCAGCAGTGTTCGTCAAGTACATGTTGTCGTGCGATTTCATCCAGATGGATCGTTTCCCAGAATAGTGTTTCGGCACGTTGAAACCGACTTTGGTTTATGTTGCTGAATTTTGACATGCTTCAACCGTCGATTTGATTTTCGTTTTTTGCGGCCGTGTCGTGTTCCAGTCGCTGAGCCAACCAGGCCTTCGCAAAACGAAGGTCTCGATCGACAGTTGCCCTACTGACACCGAGCGTTTCAGCACAATCATCAAGTCGCAATCCGCAGAAGTAGACCAGTTTGATCAATTTAGCTTTTCGTTGGTCTAGATTCTCCAGTTCATCCAGCGCTCATCTAAATCAAGCAATGTTCGATCATGATCTGGCACGGCCACCTGTGAGTCGGAAATCGCGCCATGTACCAATCCACCTCCGCGTTTTTTTCGCAGGCGTTTTCTGGCATCGTCAATCAAGATTCGCCTCATGGCATTAGCAGCAATACAAAAAAAATGGTTTCGATCACGGAAATGAACGGCTGCACCTCCGGTCATGCGAATGAATGCTTCATTAACCAGAGCGGTTGGCTGCAGAATGTGCGGCTTGGCCTCACGTGCCATTTGTTGCCGCGCCAAACTCCTTAGCTCGTCATAAATTAACGAGTAGAGTTTGTCGACAATGGCTGTGTCGCCTTTGTCCAGTTCATTGATTAATAGGGTCACATCGCCCATCGGCTGCTCTGTTCCAACGCCAATTTTCCCATCAAACTACGAGAATAGTCGACTTTAGTCAAACAATTTGCAACAACGATAATTGCGAACTGATTTTTGGGAAAAATTTCAAAAACCTTGATGTTGGTTTTTGCAAAACGGCGCTTTCACCTTATGCAGTGTTCTTGCACTGCGGAGTATATGGAGTTTCCGATTCGCGGTGCGGTTTACGCATCTTAAGATTACCGAAGATTGCAACGTTGAGTAGCACCTCGATTCAGCAGCTTTGATTTTCAACTTGGACTTTGACTTCAGACTGCTCCAACAATCGTTGAGAAGGTCGTAATGGCCGGCTCATAAGAAGCACTGGAGATTGTCGGCTTTCTTGAATCCAGAAACGCCCATGAAAAAAACCCCGACAGGATCACTCCTGTCGGGGCTCCTTTTTGCCTCGTAGCAAAAGAGGATGGTACTATTGAAATCTCATTTCTGTGATTGGATCTGAATAGAAACTAAGCGAACGAGTAAAAGTCCAGCGAAAACCAGTCAAATTCGGATGCCGCCTGACAGTAATCTTCAAACTCGTCTTCGTTAGCAAAGTCAAAACCATACCAGATGCCAACCATTGGATCGAAGTCCGCGTCTAGCCAATTGGTGTCGGCCATGCTCACAAACTCTTCCCAAAGCAAGCCGTCGTTGACTGAATCCATCAGCAAGAAGCAGTCGCCAACAATTTCGTCATTGAACTGCGACAGATCCAATTCCTCTAGGCAGAGTTGCATGTCTTCGCTGTTCGAACCTCCTTGGTCAAATCCGTCCATCAAAATACTGTCACAGCCCATTCCACCGAAAAGTTGATCGAGAACCTGATCGAGCCCGCCACAAAGTTCATCGTCGCCCAACTGTCCAAATAATTCGTCCAGACCCATGCCGCCATCAAGCGAGTCGCAGCCGTTTCCACCAAAAATGTCGTCGTTTCCATCATCGCCATTTAAGACGTCGTCGTGACCGCCCCCTGCAAGCATGTCATTTCCGAGTCCGCCGAAAATGATATCGAATCCGAAATCACCGAATAGTTCATCATTCCCGAGGTCTCCATGCATCCGATCGTTGCCAAGTCCACCGAAGCAGGAATCGTCGCCAGCACCTCCGCGCGTGGTATCGTCGCCGTTTCCACCGTTGAGATTGTCGTCGCCGTTACCGCCATTCAGCATGTCATTACCATCGCACCCCAGCAGGCGGTCCAGGCCGTTGTTTCCAAAAAGGGAGTCATTTCCTGCGTCGCCGCACAAAAAGTCGTCGCCTGCAGCGCCGGTAATCGTGTCGTCACCCATTCCGCCGTAGCAAGAGTCGTCGCCAGAATTCCCGTTCATGGAATCGTCACCGCCTTGCCCCATCAGAAAATCGTCGCCTAGGCCACCGAAAATTTGGTCGTTCCCGTTTCCGCCAAGCAACCGGTCGTTGGCTGAACCACCAACAAGCAAGTCGTTCCCGTCACCTCCCCATGCCGAGCATTCGATGGATGTCCGGTTGCGAAGGGTGTCATCACCACCGAGACCGATGAATCGCAGAGATTTCACTTGATCTGCGGCAAATCGCTTTTGGACATCATCAATACGAATCTGGATTTCCTGGTCAATCTGTTGAACGACGGCAACGTTATTGGACTGGTCGCCGCCAACCGTTACCATTCCCGCGGCGGCATCGAAAGCAATTGACGCAAGGACCTTTCGTGTCTCAAGTTCTGTGTAATTGAATACTGGTTTTTGATTACGTTTCATAGCAAATCCCCTGTTTCCAAAGTTCTTAGCCCTAAGCGGCATGCTCGATTGGTCAGTAACTCAATGTGCCTGAATTTCCGCGAAAGCAGACCGCATATCTAAAAAAGCGACAACTAGTTGGAGAAAACGTCACGGGTCTTTTTCAAAAGCCAAAATCGGTGGCGAACTGCAGCAAATTAGAAAAAGCCCCTGCCGGGCAAAAGTAGTCAATTTGCATGGGAAAACAGAAACGGAAATTTGGCTTTGGCAGCGTGACTGGCGATCAAGAAAATTCAAGAATCGACTATCATGTAATATTTGAAGTTTGCGAATTGATTTCATGCCCGATGAAATCGACCAAGTTTGCTAAGTCGGCTTACGGCGTTTCCCTTTCTGATGGTCCTGTTTGATCAGGCACTTATCAGCGGTGCGCGCGTCTTGACCAGCATCGTGATCACCCGGTTTTCAGCGGAAAGCACACTGGAAGCCGGTTTCTACGTCAGTGCGTTTGGCTTTGTCGTCCTGTTCACTACTTATCAGGAATCATTTGTCGCGACGCCTCTCAACGTCTTTTTGCCCCGTCAGCCAGAAGCTGAGCGAGGCGGGTTTTTTGCGGGGGCACTGCGATTCAGCCTGGGGTTGATCATTCTCAGTGCGATCATCTCCGCCATGGTATTTGTGATGTTGCCGGTCGATCGCAGCGTCGATCGGCTGATGGCGTTGACTGTTGCCTGGTTCGTACCGCTTCAGCTTCTGCGAGAATTTGGACGGCGTTGGTTGTTGGCAACGCAGCGGCATGGTGTTTTGATTGCGCTCGATGTTGTCGCGACTTGCGTGCTCCTCGCGCTGTTAGGGGTGATCATTGGGGCAGGGCAAGTAAACGCGCTCCACGCATTCGTTGTCGTTTCGATGGCGAACATCGTGTTTGTCATTGCGTGGTTTCTCAAACATCAACAGTACTTTGCGGTCGCCGACAAACCGAAAACTCCCTTTTCCAAGGTTGCGTGGAATTATGGTCGCTGGGTGGCGGGAGAAAGCACGTTCGCGGTCCTGATGCTCTATTTTTCGCAGTGGTACATTTCGTCCAGCATCGATCGCGAAGAAGCGGGCCTGTACGGCACCTGTCTGACACTGGTGTTCTTGACGAACCCCTTCCTGCTGGGTGTGACCAGTTTCTTCAGTCCGCGTGCGGCAACAGTTTTTCACGAGAGCGGTTGGGATGCGCTGTGGCGAATCGCGGTTAAATACTCATTGATTGTTGCCGTCGTTTTGACAGCCATCTGGATGGTGATCTGGTTGTTTGGGTCAAGCATCATGTTGGTGTTTGGCCCCGAGTATCCGCCCGCCGCACCGGCAGCGGCCTGGCTAAGTTTTGGAATGGTGTTTTTGGGGCTGAGCTACTTGCTGGCGATTACGTTGCAGACGGTCGGACTGCCGCAGATCAACGCGGTTGCATCGGCATTGGGTGCGATCGTCGTCGTCGTTTACAGCTTTCTATATTTGCGCGACATTCACACAGCGGCCTATGGGTTTGTGCTGTCAGCGGCGATTGCGTTTGTGACCCGTTTGCTGGCGCTGTTGATTTTGAAACCGCGACTGAAGCGCCAATCGCAGGCAACCGCGATCCAAAGTTCGTAGTACCGTGTGGGTAGAGACTCATTTCCGCGAATCTTGGTCGGGCAAATCAAAGGCAGTCGCTTCGCGACTCTGGATGGTTTGGTGCGGTCTCGATTCCTTGGGTTGAAACCCAAGGCTAATGAATGGCGTTGCTCCGCAACTTTTGAGGCGCAAACGACCTCGTGGCCTTGAGCCAAGACTCGCTCGCACTGGCTGGCACGAAGATTTACAATCTAGTAGTTGATGGCGAACTCACCAACTTCGTCGACACCCGGCAACTGCTGGTGCAAAACATTGAATGGACACGTATGCTGTTTCGCGATTTCAACGAAATTTGACTCGATGTAGATCGTTGCACGTTTTCAGTCGCAGAGCGACGTCATGTTCCAGCCTTGGGTTATAACCCAAGGACCATGTCGCCGATCACCCATTTCTGGGAGTCGCGGATCGACGATACAAGCTTGGAAGCTATTGATTGTATCTAGGTGCCAGCGCTTTCGAATGTTTTCAAATCGATTCAACCTGCGGGCCGTCTTGAATTGACGGACTTCATGCCGTCGCGCCGCGACTCTGGGATTTCAGGGTGGCCTCAAATCCTTGGGTTAAAACCCAAGGCTGATGTATGTCGTTGCTCCGCAACTCTGAACAATGCGGAATCGCGTGATCCATCGCAACCTCGGTTGCTCTTAAGGCACTGCTCCACATTTAGTTCGTTTGGCCGGCGGCAAGGCAGAGCGATTTTTTGGGGGATGCTGACGATGAGTAAAGGTTGGTTGGTCTCGACTCGGAGAGTCGAGTTGCGTTCGTTTCAAAACGCTGCGACTAAAATTTGCGGCGTAGTTCGACGCGGACGCCGTTGAGGTCTGAGGTCTCGGCGCGAATGCCGTACATGGCGTCAGTTCGCAGGATCAGGAGTTACTCAGCGGTATTTGGTGCGCCATCCCGAGGCCCCATTGCGGACCGGGGTGACGCGATTGCTAGAGGAATCCATGATTCCCAGCTGCAGCCTCCAGAACCAACTGTTGGCTAAAATCGTAGGCGAGCAGGTTGAGGCCTAGTGCACCGCCAAAGGTGTTATTTGCTGACGCATCCAGTGTTGGATAGCCTGTGAGGTTGTCGGATTCAAACAAAATCCCCGTGTTACGCAGCACGCCGCCGGCTGCAGCGGCACGCGCTGCCGATTGCGGGCGATCAAACCCGGCAAAGAAGTTCAAATAGGGGACGATCGTCGACGGGCTGGAAGTAATTAAAGAATTCTCACTCAACAGCAATACTCCGTCTGCGGTTCCCAGGGCAGTGCCTGTGTCCTGACCAGCATTTACAATCACACGCGTTGAATTCGACAGGAATCGTCCCAGACGCCGCGAATAGGCAACCCCAATGTTGTGGTAGCTGCGATCTCCGATATCCAGACGGTCATCCAGGAACGCGTAGTCCAGTTCCACGTACCCGTTCCAGGCTTCAACAAAACCGGCAAGCCCGTAGATTCGTCCGGCATTGTTGTCATTGCCGAATGCCGGGCTGGTGACATTGTCGTAGCCAGCGAAAAACGTCACGTCCATATTGGTCACATTCCACGCCGGAATGTTCCGCGCCGGAACAGTAGCGGCGAGCCCCAGAATGTTGTCTTCCATCCAGACCCCGTTTTGAAACAGCAAAGGCATGATGCCCACGGCAAACGGAAGGTCAAACGGCATGGTCTGGTTGGAAAGGCCGCCCCAGATGGAACCTAGGTCCCCTTCGATAAATCCGTTAATGGGATTGAAGTTGAACTCGGAGACGAAATCGTTTTCAGAAAACTCGTAACGCGTGCTGTTGGCGCCGCGCGTCGAAGGGGACGCAAACAGATGCAGACGCTCGGTTCCCGTGACCTTCAAATCGAAGAACAAATTGTTCTGGATGGCGATCAGTGAACCGTAATTGTTGCCGTTTTCGTTGCTGGCGGCGGCAATGCGTGAGTCGCCGAAGACCACGAATTGTGGTGTGACGGGATTGTGTTTGCCAAGGAACGTTTTTGCTTCGGAGATGGGGCCGAGTTGATACCAAGGCCGCCCGAGTTCGACGAGCGGACGCTGAACGGCATTCAAACGCTTCCCTTCGTAGACGTTCATCTCCGCGTGCGGATCAAACGAAGGCCCATAGCAAGGCCCCAGATCGAAGTCGTGAATTTGCGGATCCACCTCGACGGCGTTGCGGCTCATGCTGGGACGGTGATGTTCGAATACATCACCCTCCTTGGGCTGCGCCGCCAATTGAAACACACCTTGATCTCGTCCGCCAATTTGCGGTGGCGACGAAGTGCTTGGTGGTGGGCGCGTTGTATTCCCGATGGAAGGTGTGTTTGGCGCTTCGGCAATGTTGTTCGCATCTCGTCGAGCTTCGGACAGTTCCCTGGGAACAGCAGCGACATGGCTATTGCGTTGCTGCAAGTCCTGGTCACGAGTTTGAACGTCGGTTGTGTGCGGAGAGGTTGGCGTCGAAAAACGTGGAACGAAATTGCCTGAGTCTATAGGCGATTTGGATGAGGGCGTCGTTATTGTCGTCGAGAACGGCGGCGAGTCCTTCGTGGAACTTGTTTGTTCTGCGCCGAGTGGATTGGCGGAATTTTCAATGTCATCGAAGTCTTCGAGAACTAACTCCGTGTCGTTTGGATCACCAGAGACCAGCGGTAGCTCGTCAAATCCTTCGATTGAATCTTTCATCGTGACCAGAAACTGCGTTGAGTGTCGGCGCCGAAGTGTTACCGGTTGAACGTCTACGGCAGCGTCATGCTCGATCTCTTTAATGGTGGCCTGATCGGCGGCTGGATTCAAAGTCTGCTTATTTACAGCGACGTTAGAAGATCCGACAGAGTCGGGAATGGAAGCGATCGATGATTCGATCGGTGCAAGTCGTTGAGTAGACGTAGCGCGAAATGTCATGAGCGCAAATGTTGCGATCACGAGCGTGGTCGTGAAAACAAGCAGGGCGCCAGCCCAATCGCGATTTCGACTTTCGAATCGTTGCACGCCATCCCTACCAAACTTCAAAGACAGCGGATTGAACGTGAAAGTCGACGGTTTCCAGGTTCATGGCTTTCATCATTTCGGCAGTGGCGCCACAGAAACGCATGAAATAAACCGGGTGCGAGCGGCTGCATGCGTACGGAAAGGCGATAGGTTCCCGGTTGTTGCAACAGTTCAGCAGGAACCACGTATTTTGCTTTTCGATTCGCCGTCGGTGGCAACGAGTGTCCTTCCATACGAATGAATGGCGGGTGATTGATGACCGTGGTTGGCTGCGGTGCCGGTCGTAAAAACGGAATCTGATCAATGTCCAAATTCACGGGCAGGTACATCTCCCTGTCCGTTCCCTTGACGTTTGTCGTCAGGAATTTGGTTTGCAGGTTGAATAGTTGTTTGTCAAGTGGGACACGATCGTTCAGCACATCGCGCGAGTGGTTGTCGGCCAGGTCGCCATCGGAATCGAGATAGCCAGATTCCCAAAGGCGTTGGCCGTCGGGGCCAATCAAAACGACGTTCATCCAGATTTGCGGTTGAGCGCCGAGTGACCCGCTGGGCATGTTGTGGCCGTTGTTTGTGTTCGTCAGGCAGTAATAAAACTTGAGAGGCGTGCCCAGAACGGGATCCTGTGTGAAGAACGGACCATCAAGATGAGATCCGTTTTCCAGAACTTGGCGACGGATGTCTTTCTTGTACTGGATTTTCTTGATGTTCTTGTCAATGATCTCGCGCGCGTCCATGCGGTCATCGGGATCGGACCAGATCGGTGGGAAATACGGTTGAACTTGTCCGCTCGAGACGGCTTTCTCAAACGCTTCGGTCCCCCAACCGGCCTGCCAGTCAAACAGCAACCATTCGTTGAAGTGCCAGCGGTCGGCTTCTTTGGTAATGGGGAAGATGCCCGGATGCGCGATGGGATATCCTGGCCCATAGAACATGTGATTGGAATGTTTGCGTTCCGGGTTGATGACTTTTTCGTTGACGATTGCTGTGGGGCCGACCGAATAGCCTTCGGCTCGCCCGGGGACTTTGCCCATGTGACAGTCCTGGCATGTTGTGCCTTCACGGCAAGCGGGGGAGGCGCGGTATTGGTCCCAGACGACTTCCAGTTTGATGCCGGGCTGAACGGCGACTTGATGACACGAAGCGCAGAAAGTCGATTCGGCGATTTCTTCGTACTGAATGGCGCGGCGGTGGATTGCTTGGCCTGTACCAGTGCGCTCGTTCGGCAGGACCTTGAAGAACTCTTTGTACTTGATGGTTTGTTCAACACCGAGTCCGTCGCTCGATCCGTAAACGGGTGCGTTGATGTCGCCAGGTTCGATGCGTCGTTCGCCGTTTGCTTTGGTGTAAGTCGTCTTCACGCGATGACATGCGATACAAGTGACGCCTTCGCGGAACACCTTCGGTCCGTCCCAAATAGGTTGATCGCGCCGAAAACCCATCGATGTTGCGACAGGTGCATGGCATCGCAAGCAAAAGTATCCGACAGTGCCTTGCGATAGATCGTTAATCTTTTGTTCGAAAACGTGAAACATCGGAGAGACGCCGGCGTAGGCGTGGCTGGAGGTCGACCACTCGTCATAGATCTGTTGATGACATACGGCGCATTCTTGGGCGGAGGGAAACTCGGTCCGAGAGTATAGCTCCCAGTGCGGGTCTTGTGCTTGCTGCATCACTGGAGCACTTGCCGAAAATTGTGGCTGCTGCGGCTGGCGGATAGTTCGGAAGCGATTGATGTTGATCCAGAGGCGGAGCGTTTCCTGGCAAGGTGGCTGAAAAGGGTTGGCCGGAAGGTGTGCCAGGTGGGTATCCGGGCGCTGGATCTTGCGGATAGGTTGCTGACGGGTATTGAAACGAAGCTTGACTCACCGATTCGTCGTGCAGTGGGCCTTGTGAGTGTGGAGTCGGATCGACGGGAAGTTCCGAGAAGCAGACACCGGGCAATTGCGAAAATATGGGATCGGCTTGGCCAGCGTCGATTTGGACCTTGAGTTCTTGCATGCTTGCCGCCTCGGCCATTAACAGCTGGAGCAATTCGCCTTCATCTAGTTCCCGCCATGGATTTTCATCGCTGCGTGTTTGCGGTGTTTCCGTGGAAACGGTTAAATTGGCGATTTGGGTTGCCTGTGGGGTTTGCGGGTTTTTGTGGGCGGGGCTATTGTCTCGCGATACCCAAAATCCCAAGGCGATCGCGAAGAAAACAACAAGAAAATGAACGAATCGCATGGCCTGAAACGGGCTGAAATGTCAAAAACGCTTGGCGTTGGCGCAAGAAAAATCCCTGTAATGGGTATCGGTTACCTGTTAGGCATTGTTTATGGAATCCCTACTGTTTGCCAAAATGCGGCTAGGCTGAGCCGAGTTGGGGCAACCGCTTGGGAAGCGGCAAAAAGCGGGACAAAATGGCTTGAAAAAAGGTAAAATCAGCCCTTGTGAAAACCGACAAACGATCCTTATACTATTCCGTTTCGAATTTTTGAAAAATTTGTTGAAAGCGTTCGAAGATGAAAGTCCGCGCCAGCGTTAAAAAAGTCTGTGAAAACTGCAAAGTTGTACGTCGAAAAGGGCGGGTTTACGTCATTTGCACGAATCCCCGACACAAGCAGCGTCAAGGTTAGTGGGCGAGTCGCTTTCGAACCAAGGGTTTAATCCCCCTAGTCAGTTGTAGAACGAAGAAACAATTTTCGTGCACTTTGTGTGCTGATTTAGTAGCCAGTGCTGAACCGAGCAGGCAAGGCCTTCGGACTCGAAGCGGGTATTTCGAGGCGAAGGCTTTCGGCGTCTAAATTCAGAGCAATCGGCACATATGAAACGGCGGATTTGCCGAAGAATAATCTTTGGGTTCGCTTGGACGATAGTCAGAAAAGCCAAGACAGTAGAGGCTGTCGATCGCGGATACGCAATCGTTTGCGTCGAACGATCGGTGGTTGATGGGAGCAATTCATAAATGCCACGTATTTTGGGTGTTGATATTCCGAACGACAAGAAGACGGTCATTTCGTTGACCTACTTGTACGGTGTTGGACCTTTCGTTGCTCGCGAGGTTTGCGAGAAAGCTGGAGTAAACGCTGGCGGATTGGCCAAAGATTTGACTGACGAAGAAATCGGTCGATTGGCGGTCATTCTGGAACGCGACTACTCGGTCGAAGGTCCTTTGCGTCGCCAGATCGGGCAGAACATTGGCCGACTTCGCGAAATCAAATGTTACCGGGGAATTCGGCATCGTTTGGGGTTGCCTGTTCGCGGTCAACGAACACGAACGAATGCACGGACTCGTAAAGGTCCCAAGAAAACGGTTGCCGGCAAAAAAGGGGTCAAAGACCTCAAGTAGTGGTAGTGGCGAGATGGCTGGCGTTGCCTGTTGTTGGCTTGCCGGATTCGACTTCCCGCTGTTGTTGGCCCGTCGGTGTTGGGTTTTGTTGACGCCTCGGGTCGTAGTCAGATAGATCAAGCGTAGTACAGACGTTTAAACAGAGAGTATTAGCAAATGGCAAAGGCCACCAAAAAACGCGTCCGCCGAAATGTGACCTACGGTGTTGCCCACATCAACGCATCGTTTAACAACATCATGGTGACGATTACCGACACCAAGGGCGAGACACTTTGCTGGGCGAGTGCTGGAACTTGTGGTTTCAAGGGAAGCCGCAAGAGCACGCCGTTCGCCGGGCAAATGGCGGCTCAACAAGCTGCTGAAAAGGCCGTCAAGTTTGGCATGAAGGAAATTGACGTGCTGGTGCGTGGTCCAGGAAGCGGTCGAGAAAGTGCGATTACTGCTCTGCAGGCTGCTGGTTTGAACGTGAAGTCAATTGAGGATTGCACGCCAATCCCTCACAACGGCTGTCGGCCCCCGAAGAAACGTCGGGTCTAGGACTTTGGCTGATAGTTGCTGCAAATGGCCCCATGCGTGGGATTTGCAGCAAGGTCACTGGGATCGCGGTGACAAGATTTGGGCGACATCGAGATTGGAATCGTCGCCTTGGTCGCAGGGACCAGGAAGTACACCCAAGCGAACCGCAAGTTTTTCAATTCAAACACTAATCAAACCATGGAGATTCCTGAATGCACGTTCGATGGCGTGGATTAGAGCTTCCCAGCAGTGTGACTTGTGAACGTTCAACGCTTACAAGTACGTACGGAAAATTCGTTGCCGAGCCGTTTGAACGAGGCTTTGGTTCGACGATTGGTAATAGCTTGCGACGCGTCCTGCTTTCCAGCCTGGAAGGTAGTGCGGTTACTGAAATCAAGATTCGCGGTGCAAGCCACGAATTCACCTCGATCAAGGGCGTCAAAGAAGATGTCACCGACATCATCCTGAACGTCAAATCGCTGGTCGTCAAAAACAACAGCGATCAGATGAAAGTCATCACCGTTGAGAAAAATGAGCCCGGACCCATTACCGGTGCCGACATTCAAACGGGTGGCGAAGTAGACATTATCAATCCCGATCATGTCTTGGCGACATTGACAGTTGACTCCCCATTCATGATGGAGATGGTGGTTCAGAACGGTCGGGGTTATGTTCCTGTTGCCGAACTGAAAAGTGGCCGCGAACAGGAAATCGGAATTATCTTGCTCGACGCGGTTTACAGTCCTGTCACACGCGTTCGCTATGACGTTGAGGAGACTCGTGTTGGTCAAAAAACCAACTACGACAAACTCACGATGGAGATTTGGACAGACGGTTCGGTTTCTCCCGAATTGGCACTGGTCGAGGCTTCCAAGATTCTGCGGAAACACCTCAATCCATTCGTTCAGTACACCGAGTTAGGACCACAGGTTCACTCGCAACCTCGTTCGATGGGTGGAATGGACGCAGCTCTGGAATCGAAATTGAATCTATCGATTCGCGAATTGCGTTTTGGCGTTCGTGCCAGCAACTGCTTGGAAAACGCCGGCATTCAGTTCGTTCGCGATCTGGTGCAGTACACAGAAGACCAGTTGATGGAACTTCGCAATTTCGGCGAAACGACATTGGTCGAAGTTCGCGAAAAGCTGAGTGAGTTGAACATGCATCTGGGGATGAAGGTTCAGCGATCCCCGATGATCGGTTAGTAGTTAGTTTGAAGTCAATCAAAGCAAAATTGAATAGTTGGTAGTTTTACCATGCGACATAAACAAAAAGGCCGACGACTTGGACGTAGCTCCAGTCACCGCAAGGCTTTGTTCTCCAATATGGCTTGTGCACTGTTCCTGACGGAACGCGATCCTGAGTTCTTCGAGGGATTGGTGCAAGCTGACGGCAAAACTCCTGTGAATCCTCCGCGATTCAAAGGTCGGATTGTGACGACATTGGCCAAGGCCAAAGAGTTACGTCCGATTGTCGAACGCTGCATCACGATGGCCAAGAAAGCATTGCCTCACATCGAGCGAGCGAGCGAGTTCGCTACCGATGCAGAACGCAACTCGGCTGAGTGGAAGAAGTGGCGCGAAGGTGAAGGCTGGCGTAACTGGAATCAGGCGATGGCTCCTGCTATTGCACTGCGACGCCGTGTTTTCTCGATCTTGCGTCAGAAGGATGCGGTTCAGATCCTGTTCGACGAAGTTGCACCGCTATGGTCGACCGAAACGGTGGATACACTCGCATCCTGAAGATGGCCACGCCTCGTCTGGGGGACGCAGGTGACCAAGCGATTCTGGAACTGGTCGGTCGTTTTGATCGCAAGACAAAGTCCAGCCAGAAGCCTGCATTTGATACGGCAGACACTGCGACTTCGGACTCGAGCGACGAATAGTTGCCTCGAACCATTTTGAAATAGACAAAAAGCATCCCATATCCGGGATGCTTTTTTGTACCCAACTTCAATTGAATGGTTGGTCGAAGCAAGCGGTTAACAGAAGCCGAAGTTGGTGAGTGGCAGAAGGCGAAGTTGCCGGGTGGCAGTAGTTGAAGGTTGTGGGTAGCAGAAGTTGCAAAACTTCTCCTTCTTGCACAGGAATTGCCAGGAACCTCCAATCCACATTGGCACGGATCCGAGGTGGCGTAGGGTGGGTCAAATCGGAACGACGCAGACCCACCACCAGAGCGGCAATAGATTCCCTTCGAATTTGGTCGTTCATAGCAAAAGTCGCCAAGACTTTTGACGAACTTCGAATCTCGAAGCCCCAGTCCGTTTCTGCCATGATCCAAACCGTGAGCGGCCAGGCGCTAGCCGCCGTTGTCCAAACCGCGAGCGGCAAAGCTCTAGCCGCCGTTGTTCGTTTATCCGATTTCCATTCAATTGCATTTTTCAATCGCATGACTTCGCGGAATTGTTCGCTCTATCGGAAATCGCGAGAGCGAATCGAGACGTCTTTGAGCACGGCATTCAGGTCTTCCAGGCGATTGACGATCACATGTGTGACGCCAGCTCGTGTTTCCAGTTTGCCGTGAGCCAGCCATGCTCGTGAAGTGCGGCAAATTTTGTAATACTGCTCCCACACATCGGGCTTCACAATCAAATTGGCTGTGCCCGATTCGTCTTCGATCGTAACAAACGTAATGCCTTTGGCCGTCGAAGGGCGCTGCCTCAAGATCACCAAGCCGGCGACACGCGTCTGGCAATTGTTTCGCTGGATCTCCAGATCTTTGGCAAGGACCACACGCAATTCGTTCAACTCTTGCCGGTGAAACGACATCGGGTGCGCCTTGAGGGACAAACCAATCGTGCGATAGTCCTCAATCACTTCGTCCTGCGGCGAGCGTTTGGGAAGAAGCGATGCGAAGCGATCGTCTTCGGCAGGGAGCTCATCAAACAACGGCTGCTCGACAGGGCGTTTTTCCTGACCGAGCGCCTGCCAGAGTGCTTCACGACGATCCTGATCAAGCGAGCGAAAAACATCCGCGTCGCTAAGGCGTTTCAGGATTGCCTGTCCAATGCCGGTTCGTTTGGCCACTTCAGCAACCGTAAAAAACGGCCCCAGGCGATTTCGCTCTTCCATAATCGCTTCGCCAACTTGCGATGGCAGGCCGACGATCTGCCGGAAGCCCATGCGCAATGCGAATTCATTTGAAGAGTCGACCGTCTCAAGTGTGTTGTCCCAGTCACTGGCGTTGATGTCGGGAGGCAGAGCGGTGACGCCATGGTTCTTGGCACATGAAATCAACTGAGCTGGAGCGTAGAAGCCCATCGGTTGGGCATTGAGAATCGACGCCGTGAACGCAGCCGGGTAATAGTGTTTCAGCCAGGCGGAGATGTAGACCAGCAGCGCAAAGCTGGCGGCATGCGATTCGGGGAAGCCATACTCACCGAAGCCGCGGATCTGCCGAAAGACCTGATCGGCAAACTCATCGCTGAGCCCGCGCGATCGCATGCCTTGAAGAAGTTTTTCACGGAACTGTTCGATCACTCCTGTTTTTCGCCAGGCCCCCATCGCGCGGCGCAACTGATCCGCTTCGCCTGGCGTAAAGCCTGCGGCTACGATCGCGAGCTTCATCGCCTGTTCCTGAAAGATGGGCACGCCCAACGTTCGGTGCAGTACGTTGCGAATTTCTTCGTTAGGGTAGGTGACAGTTTCCTCGCCGTTCCGTCGACGAAGGTACGGGTGAACCATGTTCCCCTGAATCGGACCCGGACGAACAATTGCCACTTCGATGACCAGATCGTACCAGCAACGTGGCTTGAGTCGTGGGAGCATGCTCATTTGGCCGCGACTTTCGATTTGAAATACACCCACTGTGTCGGCACTGCAGATCATATCGTAGACCCGTGGATCTTCCCGGGGAACGGACGCAAGTGTCAACGGCCGATCGTAGTGTCGTTCGATCAAGTCGAAACATTTGCGAATGGCGGTCAGCATGCCGAGACAAAGGCAATCGACCTTGAGCAGTCGCAGTTCTTCCAAATCGTCTTTGTCCCACTGAATCACCGTGCGATCATCCATCGCCGCGTTTTCAATGGGAACCAGTTCGTCCAGATTGCCTTCCGTGATCACCATTCCGCCGACATGCTGTGACAGGTGGCGAGGGAACCCCAACAAGTCGTTGACGAGATAACAAAGCTGTGCACCCAAACGCGATTTGGGATCGATGCCCACGGTTTCACAGCGTTTCTCCAAATCGTCACAGTTGTGGTAGCCATCGACCTGTTTCGCAAGTGCATCCACGCGATCAAGCGAAAGCCCCAGTGCCTTGCCGACGTCGCGAATCGCACTGCGACTGCGATAGGTGATGACCGTTGCGGCCAGGCCCGCGCGGTGGCGACCGTATTTTTCGTACAGGTACTGCAGGACTTCCTCGCGACGCTCGTGTTCGAAGTCGACGTCAATGTCGGGGGCTTCGTTGCGTTCCTTGCTGATGAATCGCTCGAACAACAGTTCGGTGGTGTCGGGGTCGACGCTGGTCACTCCCAGGCAGTAGCAGACTGCCGAGTTGGCTGCCGAACCGCGCCCTTGGCAGAGGATACCCCGACTGCGAGCAAAGCGAACGAGATCCCAGACCGTCAGAAAGTACGCTTCGTATCGCATGTCGGCAACGAGACTCAGTTCGTGCTCCACCATCCCGCGAACTTTGTCGCTCATGCCGTTGGGATAACGGACCTTGGCGCCTTCGTTTGTCAGATGACGCAGGTACTCGGTTGGGCTCATGCCGGGAGGCGAGAGCTCACGTGGGTACTCGTAGCGCAGCTCGTCGAGATGAAACTGACAGCGGTCGGCGATTTCGACGGTTCGTTCGAGTGCATCCTGAATTTCATGGAACTGTTCGTAACGTTCGGCGATTGGATGGAGATGGCGGTGGGCGTTTGGTTCCAGAAGGTCACCCGCGCGATCAACGGTTGTGTGATACCGAGTTGCGGTCAATACATCGTGCAGAGGCATGCGGCGCGAATCGTGATAGAGAACATCGCCCGTGGCGACGAGCGGTAAACCTGACTCTTGTGATTGACGGCGAAGTCTCGCGATGCGCTGGCGATCATCGGTGCCGCGGTAAAGGGCCGCGAGTAGATAGGCGCTATCTCCCAAAATGGGCCGATAGTCAGTTAGCGAATATTTTGTTGGTTGTTGATACCATTCGAAGCTGAGATCGTCGGGAGCAAGTTTAGTAAGGGACGTCGATGCTTCAGGTCGAACACCGAACAGCAGGTCATCGGATCGGCTCAGTATGTCGTCGGTCGTCAGCCAGCAGTGACCTTTGGGCGCGCGGCGACGTCCTGTTGTGATGATTTTGCAAAGGTTGGCGTAGCCTGCGCGATTGGTGGCCCAGGCGATTAACGGCAAGCCATCGGCGGGTGTCAGTTCAGCGCCAATAATTAACTTCAGATCGGTGTTGCGCGACGCCATGAAGGCCCGGACGACTCCTGCCAATGTGTTTTCGTCGGTGACGGCCAAGGCCTGATAGTTGAGCTCCAACGCGCGTGTGATCAATTCGTCGGCATGTGAGGCACCCGACAAAAATGAGAAGTTCGTGCGGCAAACGAGTTCGGCGTATCGTTGCATGAGTTGGTCTGCTGCTCCTGTTTGCTAAAACGCACCATGCAGGAACCAGCGTCGTGATCGCAACTCGCGAAAGACCCAAAGGTGAGCTCCAGAATTCGTTTCCACTCGCCAATAGTCGCGCCGAACGGTGCGACCATTCCACCAGCCGGTTTCGATTCGTTCCGGCCCCCAGTTGCGAACGATCTGGAACGGTTGCAGCGCATTGCCATCTTCACAGGAGAAGGTGGCGGGCAGAATGTTTTCGGCGATGGGCGATTCGGGAATCAGCTCGATGGGATTGGGCAGCAGACGCGCCGGGCGTGACATGGCCGATTCGATGACCACTCGATTGCTTTTGCGAGGGCGGATCGAACGGGGGCCAACCAAGGGGCGATAGTCCACGGCCCGTTCGGGTTGCGCACCGGCAACGCACGCTGCAGACAGGACGTTGTTTTCTCCCAGGCGAATGGCCAGTCGATTCAGCAACTCCCCCAATGCCGTCTCATCACGCCGCGGTGTGTCGTCGAACAGGTTCCCCTGTTGCTCGACGATCGGAACGCATCCGCTGGCAGCAACGCCGACTTCTTCCACGGGAAAACTCCAACCATCGTAGTCGGGATGTTGTTCCAGTTGCATTTTGACGAGTGGGATGATCTGCTCCGTGCGTGCAGAGGCTTGAAAAAGTCCCACTCGCAAATGAAGTGGTGACGCCTCGGACCGCCACAGTTGAATGTTCCAGGCGAGGGCACCTTGGCGAATGCTTTTCAGCTCACGACACACGCGATCAATCAGTCGCTCGATCACGACCAGTACAGTACTCTGTTCACGAACGGGGTAGTCGAGTAGTTGCTCCGCCGAGTAGGCAATCGATGGTTTGATCGCGCGAAACGTCTCGGACACCTCGCCCGCCAGTTGTTGTAAACGGACGCGAATGCAGTCGCCAAACCGTGAGGCAAGGCTTTCGGCTGGAATCTGTCGCAAGGCACCGATTGTTTTCAGCCCGAGTAGGTGCAGGGTTTCGCAAACGGAGGGCTCAAGTCGCAAGGCTGCAGGCGGCAACGCATCAACCTGTTCCCAGATCGTACCTGTTGTTTCTGAGGGAGCTTGCGAATGATGGAAGTGAGCAAGGGCCCAGGCGGCACCCACGGTATTGGCCAAGGCGATTTGTGGAACGTAGTTTCGTTCGAGCAGATGTTGCCGGAGTTGTTGCAGCAAGTTTTCTTCGCCGTTGAACAGGTGAGCGAGTCCCGATAGGTCCAGCATCAGACTGTCGGGTGCTGGTTGATTGTCAGTGCCGATCAGCGGGCTGAAGGCGTCCAGTTCACGGGCAAGGTCTTCCAGGGCCGCGCGATCGACCTTGGGTTCCTGGGGCAGCACATGAAAGGCGGAAGCGGCCGAATCACGATTGCGTCGCAGCAGCGATTTGGCTTCGGTGACGGGAATGCCGATCCGAACGCCCGCCTGCTGGGCTTTAGGCGAGACTCCGGTGACGATTTGGCCGCGTTGCGGATGTTGCTCTAACAACACGATGCGCTGAAAGCGTAACTCGGGATGCGTCGTCACCAAACGCTGAATCGGCCAGTTGGGAAAATGGATGCAGGCCACACGTTTCATAGTCACCCCGTTTGGCGAAAACGTGAGGTTGTAACGCGCGTGGCGGGCGTTGGCTGAGAGCGTCGACGCGAGGTTGCGGGGCTCAATGCCCCCGTTCGTGAATCAATCTGAAAGTGAACGGTGTGTCCCGTTCGTCCGCCGCGACAGCGTAACAATTGCATGGCAACGGGACGTGAATGATAGCCTTCGGGGAGAGCGAAGGGCGATTCGGCAGAAGCTGCCGCCAAGGACGACGCAGGAGAAGGCGCTGTCGCCGTCGGAGATGTTTGCGTGAAAGAGGCCGGAGCCTTGATGTGCCACTGGATATCGCTCCATGTCGGTTGCCTTGCGACGATTTCGGGACGCAGGAAAAGGCCGATCGCGCCACTGGCTTCAACTGACAACTGGAAACGGCGATGCCAACGTTCATCCATGTCGACCAGAAAGCGAGGCAGGGCAGGGGAGGCCGCAGCCCACACGGCCGAAACCGATGAGCAACGCAGTGCCTGATCGATCGACCAGTAAAGGTCTTCCAGTCGTTGACCGCGCAAGATCACCAGTCGGTGCAACTCAATCCCCAACGTTCGCGCGGCGACAGGATAGAACTCTTCCGTTGGATCCACGATAACAATCGTGCCGCCATCTTCAGCCGCACGCTGTGCCAGTTGCAACGACAACAGGTCCGCCCCGTAACCAATCGTGTTGTTGCCGGGAGTCAGCCATTCCACAAGTGATCCGCGCCGGTAGCCTTGATCGGGCAGCAGGCGGTCGATGGCTGGCAGTCCACTGGTGATTCCTGTTGGGATCGCTTCTGGTTCTTGTTCGAAGTCTTTGCCGGTTTCAACGGCGCGAATCTGACGCTGCAGTTGTTGGATGGTTTGTGTTGTGCTGGTTAGCGCTGCGCGGCGTCTTGCGTTTTCCAGCGGCGAGACGATTGAGCGAGCGGATGCGTCAGGTGTTGTTGCGTCAGGTGTTGTTGATGAAACTGTCGAGTCGCGTTCGGTAGCGAGCGAAGTCCCCGCAGCCAGCGAATTTTCCGCAGGGTATGCGTTTCGTGATTGCTCAAGCTTCGTTGTCATAACGTCGACCTAGCGTTGTTCTTTGGTTTCGGCTGACTGTTGCCAGGTGTCGGGATCAACACCTGAATTCTGTCTGCCGCTGCTTCGTGCACACCGGAAGCGATGAAAAAATCCTTCTTCATCGATCCGATTGCGGTATTCAAACCGCCGTGCGTGACACGTTCGGTCCCGGGACACGGAAAAAATTTCAATCGCGCAGTAAACCGCGAGGAAACGCTCGCGATTTCAATACATTGATCGGCCACGCGTCGGCGTGCAAATGGCCCAAGGCAAAAAATGACGAATGTTCAAAATCAACGGGAAAAGAGGGCGAGAACGTAAGAAATCCACGGAATTCCGCTCAAAACCTGAAGGCGGAAAACGTGTCAGAAATCTGTGAAGAACGTGTTGAAAACGAACTTGCGCGCAGCAACTGGGAAAAGCCCCCAAATCACGGAACGGGCGGAAATGTTTCGCATTTGCTTCACCGACCGTTTTGCCGGAGAAGCCCACGACAAGCCTACTTTGCGGCTTTGGCAATCAACTTGTTCGCTTCTTTCGGATTGCGTTTGCATTCGAGCAGTGCTGACAGAATCAACGGAGCAACAATCGTTGCGTCCGACTCGATGACAAACATCGGTGTCTTTTCCGTCAACTTGTCCCAGGTGATTTTTTCGTTGGGCGTCGCGCCCGAGTACGAACCGTAGGACGTCGTGGAGTCTGAAATCTGGCAGAAGTAGGCCCAAGGTTTGGCTTTCTTTTGCAAGTCATACTTGATCGACGGAACAACGCAAATCGGGAAGTCACCGGCGATGCCCCCGCCAATCTGGAAGAAGCCCACGCCAGCACCTTCGGCCAGAACCTGGTACTGATCGTAAAACTCGGCCATGTACTCGATGCCCGACTTCACGATCGATGCCGAACAATCTTCGAACTTGACGTGCGACGCGAAGATATTTCCAAACGTCGAATCTTCGTAACCAGGAACCACCATCGGTAGGTTGCCTTGAGCTGCCGCAAGCAACCATGACTCATCGGCCTTGCCCTCATGAGACTTCTTGGGCAACTTTTGAATCAACTCGTAAAAGTACTCGTGCCAGAATCGTCGCTCATTGTTCTTGGAAGCGTTCTCCCACATGGGAACGATGAATTTCTCGACTGCACGAAACGCTTCATCTTCGGGAATGCTCGTGTCGGTGACGCGTCGCATTCGGTCCTTGAGAATTTTTGTGTCGTCCGATTTTTTGAAGTAACGATATTCCGGAAAGTCCTTGTAGCTGTCGTTGGCGACAAGTCGAAACAGCGATTCTTCCAGGTTCGCTCCAGTCGACGAAATGCCATGAATCAGACCTTCGCGAATCGCCGGAGCCAGCGTGATTCCCAGTTGCGCCGAAGACATGGCACCGGCCAGGGTCCAGAACATCTTGCCGCCAGCCTGAATATGTTCCCAGTAGGAAATCAGGGCGTCGCGAGTGACTCGCGCGTTGAAGTTTTTGTAGTTCGTCAGGATGAAATCGAGTACGGGCAATGACGACATGCGAATAAGGTCTTTCGAGCCGGAATAGCGAATAAATAGCCGGAAACGCTTCCGGAAAGTCCGTATTTTACGGTCCCCGTGAAATGAGGCAATTCCCCGCCTTGAGCAATCGAAATACCAATTTCGAGAAATCCTTGTCACACAGAACTGCCTAAGCGGTAAGGAAGGTCATCAACATACCAGCCATCGGAGTTTCCCATGAAAAGTATCGTATTCTTCCTGACGACCTGTGCCTGCTTGCTGGCGATTTGTTTTCCGCTGGCGGCTCAAGATGAATTGCTTCCAGGCGGGTTAAGCACCGCGCACGAATTGAACCGAACGCTTTCGCCACCCCCAACATCGGCCAGCGAGCAAGCTGGACTTGGATACTTTATCGAAGAAGTATCGGCGTCAAAGATCAAAGTGACTCAACCTGGCACTCAATTGTATATCGAGATTGACATTTCTCAGAACAAACAATTCTTGTTGTTTCGATTTCCTTGCATGAAACTGCCTTCCAATCCCAAGGCCCGTTATGAAGCTTTGGATTTGTTGATGAAGCAAAATATCTATCGCGGCTTGATGCGATTTGAGTTGTACGACAACGACATTTTTTGTTTGACTTACCCCATTCGCAACGAGAATATCACAACCGAAACATTGGTTCGCGCAATGATGTCGCTGTTTGATGAGGTTGAATTGACTGACTCGGTCTGGCGATTGAAGGGAATCGACATGACAGGCGGCGATGTTGCCTCGAAAGACTCCAGTTCATCCGATTCAAAAACCAAGGAAATGACAAAAGAAACCAACGCCAAATCGAAAGCGAATACGAAAACTACTGCAGAAGAAATGCCATCCAAGGAAAGTTCCGACGTCAAGGCAGAATCGAAATCTCCTGTCGAGCGTTTGGCAAATTCGCTGAAGGGGTCAGAACTGCATATGGCAATGGTCGAGGGACCAGCAGGTTCGGGTGTTTTCGGAATGGCAACGTTTTCACCTTCCGAAGTTGGTCAGTTTTCCTGGGAAATCAACATGCCAGACGGGGCAGTGAAAACCCAAGGCAACTACAAGTTGGATGGCGAGAAGCTGACCGTCATTCCTGATGGTGACGAGAGCAAATCCAGCACGTTCAAATTCAAAAGTTACGATCAGGAATCCAATCGATTGGAATTCGAGCATCCATCCGGAATTTCGATCGTGTTTACGATCAAAAGCTAATTGAATTCCGCATCAATGAACTTGCTCAATCAGGTTGTGCCTCCCAGCGAGGCGCAACCTGTTGGCATTTAGCAGCCTGTGGATTTGATTAGACGCACCGCGTTTGCGAAGGTTCCCAGGCACGATGATCGGGGTTAACGCCTCACCACTGATCGATGAATTGTCGATTCTAATCAATCGCAGCTGTTTCATTTCAGGCAAGTGATCAATGCCTTTCCATTTCGCAATGCATTTCACTTAACAACCCAGTCGAACATCGATGATGCCTGTGCCCATGGTGATCAGTTCATCGATGCCGGCAAGGACATCGAAACAATCATCGTCCCGTTCACCCAGAATGATATTCACGCCCATGAAAACCGCTCGATCGGCAATGATAGTATCTGCCGTGGCGACATCGGTGATATGTCCAGACGAAGTGAGCCGAAGCACGGCAGCCCGGTTCTGACCCGCCAGATTTGACGAGCTGTTTTCGCCGATTGACACAAGGCCAGTGCTGTAAAACGACAGACTTCCAGCATTGAATCGATCCGTTTCCTGATCGCCCAACACGATCAACGGAGCTGCCAGGCGAGCGGTGGCGGCGACATCGAGTGTACTCGTGGCAACATCTTTGAGCGCAATCGGCGAGAAAAGCCTTAGCGACCCGGCCGTGTTGTTTTGAGTCAAAATGATCTCCGACTCAGCTTCGATCGTCACCAGCCCACTGGAACGGAACGTCAAACGTCCAAACCGAATGGAATCATTGGCTTGTCGCCCCAAATCAATCAAGGCCGCTTCCATTTTGAGCGAACCGACAATGTTCACATTGGTGTCTGCTTCGTTCCCAATACCATTCGCATGATACGAATAGAGGTCCACGTTTTGCGCATCGCTGTTACCCAGGAACGTGATCGCGCTTTCGGCAATCAACGTCAAGTTGTTAACATTCTGAAACTGAAGCGACTGAAAACGCAGTACCGCAGCCAGTCCATCACCGAGTACGACGTTGCTGGCGTCCAGGTACAACTTTCTACCCACAGTCAAGATGTTCGATGCCGTATCGAGAATTCGGCCTTGAGCTTTGAGAACCGCATTAAAACCGACGGCTGAATCTCCAGTCAGGACCATGTCGGAGTTTTCTTCGATTCTCGCCGCCATACCCGCATTGAACGAAAGTAGTGCGGCATTGAATCGATCATCGGGATGGTCGCCGATAAAAATGTTTCCGCCTGCCATGAACGTTGCCCGACCGTTAACCTGCATCCATGACGCAGAGGAGTCCGTGATATTGCCAAGACCATCGACATAAATGGAGCGAGTAAAACTGTTGCCAGTAAACTCCAGATCTCCGTTGACGCTAATAATCAGGTCGTTGTCAGATTGAAATGTCAGGCTGCCAACTTGGACTGAATCAGTCGTCGTGTCGCCGAGAACGATCGAGTTGACGGCAATGAACTTGGCGTTGTTCGCGACCTGGATACTTGCATTAGCATTGTCTCGAATGTCACCGTCTGTGGACCAGAGAAACAAGCTATCGGCAACCACGTTGGCAATACGAATGGTAGAAGCTTGATTCACGACCGCGCGGCCAGTGGTCTCGATGTCGATCGCCGAAAGCGTGACCTGACTATCCGCCGCGGTTCCCAGGTAAAGTTGCCCGGCTGCAAAGCGACTCAAGCCGGACGCTTCCATGTTGGCACGTGGTGCCGTGGAGGCTACGCCAACAGCATTGATTTCCAGATAGCCGGCAGTGAAAATCTTGTCCAGCAGCAAATGATTCTTGTCGCCCAATCGAATCGATTCACCTTCAGCGCTGACCGAGCCGCCGAAATTATTACTCGCGGAATGGAGTCGGATGTTTCCAACGGAATAAAGATGTGTTGAGCCGAGGACCGTGACAGACCCGCCAGCCTGCAACAGATCACCCGTCGCATTCACAACCAAATCACCTTGAGCATGGATGTTTCTGAATTTCAGGCTTCCACGATTGTCCGGCATGCCAGTTTCGCCGCCACTGAAGGAGACGTCGTTTCCGGACAATGAAATGAATCCCCGGACAAGTCGATGCCGTCCAACGAGCGAGATGTTTCCTGATGTGGTGATATCGAGATTCCCGCCAACTCTGAAATCCGTATCGGCCATACGCACAAAGTCTGTAGAACCGACTGTGCCTTCATTGCCAGACGTTATATTGTCGTCAACAAACAGGTGAATGAACGAACCGGCGACCGCGGCAAGGCGATCAGTGTCGGTAAACGAGAGTTCAATTTCGCCATCCAGAAAAATGGAGACAATGTTATTGGAACGCAGGACGCCGATGACATGCGATTCGCCTTCCCGGATTAAAGTCCGCCCCATTTGCGCCATCGGGAAAAAATGAAGCACGTCATTGGTTAGATAAAGGCCAGCGTCGTTCGCCAGGCCTTTAAAGTCGACCAGCTTCTTAAAGGTGTCGGACAACACTCCGCGTGTGAATTCAAACTCGAAGTAATAGTCTTCAGAATTGTTTGGACTAAATTTTAGGCCTTCCGTTTCAAGAAACGAAAAACGCCCGTTCTGAATTTGTCCGCCAATTGCAATTAAATCGGAACCGTTGAACATGGAATCCGACAAATCACCTTCGATACGGTAATCGCGATCAAATGCCGAACCGACGGTGCCTTGAGCAACGATCGTTAAATTGCCAAAAACATCGATTTGCCCCAGTGTCAGCGAATTGGCATCGCCAAGGGCGGCACTGCCATGCATGGCAGAGATTGATACCCGATTGAAATCGTTCGATTGATTGAGAAGCGAAATGTTTTCCGATGAAGTCAAATTGGCAACCAGGCCGACGTGAACGGCGCTCGAACTAGTTTGTGTTACATTTCCAGCAACATCTAAAAACAGCGTGTGGTCGACATTGACATCACCGAAATTCAGACCGTAGTCGGTGTTGATAAAAAGCGAGTACGCTGTTGTAGAAAAATCACCGAAGTATTTGCTGTAGGTGCTTCGCAAAACAACGGCAAAGTCAGGGTAGTAAATGTCGGTCTTGCCCGCGACTGTCAAGACGCATCCGACGATGTCGGTAAGCGGAGCTTCGGCCGATTCACAGTTCACACGTAGATCACCACCGATTGTGTACTCGCCAGTGAATTGAATGCTGGAGACGTGTTCAATCGTAAGGTCGTTTAATACGTTGTAGTCGAAATACCCACCAAGTTGGACATTCTGGCCGGATTGTGAATTGCCAGTCACGGTAATGTTGTTTACATCTCCGGCCGTCAACCGCACGTTGTTGGAGTCCAGAACTTCCTCGCCGTTTATCGTTACTGAATTGTCCCCGGGTGTGTCGAAGACCGCTGAGTCACCCGGTTCGGTTAGAAGAACCGAAAGGTTGCCCGCGTCGAAACTGAATGTGGTGGCCAGGACCCGACGATCCTCCAACGCTTCGTAGCCGAGCTGCCGCGAAGAGGAGCGTCGAGCAAATCGAGTGGGGCGTTTTGAGCGAAAAAACATGATGAACTCCCGGTTGGAATGAAGGTCCACGATGCGGACCAACGCATTAGCACTTACGCGGGAAATTCGAGTTGTTACAAGACTGAAGGAAGGTTTTTC
Organism: Pirellulaceae bacterium; assembly: GCA_041399045.1. GTDB lineage: Bacteria > Planctomycetota > Planctomycetia > Pirellulales > Pirellulaceae > BJ22. The sequence goes on from JAWKTO010000015.1 coordinate 55,714, forward strand.
AAAATTCTCAAAACGGTTCCATTAACGAGCAAATATGCTGTTGGATGGCAATTTCACTGAGAACCGAAATCGGAGTTATTTGGTATCGACGTCTTGAAACGTGACGGTTGCGTTCAGTTGCTGAGTATCGATTGCCACTCCGTCAACTTCTGCACACGGCTTTACGAAAGAGTTCAAAGGCTCGCCGGCTTGGGCGGGTTCGAGAACAATATCTCGCCCTTGGGACAGGGCGACTCGATCGGGAGTCAAATTGCCAAAAAAGTAATCGGTCATTTCCGGGTGCTTGTCCGCTTCCGAAATATCAACCGCAAGCCAACCTTTCCCCTCAACAAAACACTTCGCCCAGCAATGGTAGCCCGAGATGACTCCGGACTTGGTTGAGTCAGGCAACGGGAATCCGATTTCGAACACAGCAGGGATTTTCTGACGACGGCAAAGCGAAATGAACAAACTGTGGAAGTCGGTGCAGTTCCCGGTTCGACTGTCACAGGCCCACAATACGTCCCCGTTTCCATATCCGGGCTTCGATTTGTCGTACGTCATGTGCTCCAGAACGATATCGTACAAATCGCGAACTTTTTCAACGTCCGACTGCGCAAGGTCCCGATTGGCCAGTAACGAATCCAACGGAGATCCAGTGATGGGTACCAGTCGGTCTGGTTTCAGTAAACGCAAACGCCTGGATTCGGCGATTTCTGTGACGGGATCGTTTTGAGTCCATTTGTCTTCAAATCGTTTGACGCGAAAGGTCGCCTCAAATTGAAAATTACCCGAAGCATCGACGACGGTCTCGCAGTAAATCATTCGATTGCCGTATTCCGGTTCGCGTGTGAACTGAACACGAGCAGGAAAGTTCATCGCGATCAGCTCGACATTCTGATGTGCGGATTCAGAGGGAACGGGAATCCAGATCTTTAACGTCAAACCTTCCGTGAGGCCATCAATTTTCCCGCAACTCGACAACTCAAAAGCTCGCGATTTTAAATTGTCATCCGAGGGTTGATCCGCACGCGGTATTTCACCTGGGAAAAACGTGAGGAGACAAGTAACGAACATCGATTGAATCAGGAACATTACGATGAACTCCGGGTGGATGGTTTGTCTGTCATTGAAAGAACCGAATCGAGTTCATCCAACCACTGTCGCGTTGTATTCAGCATGTTTTTGTAAAATTCCGTCTGTGCAAATTGCTGCGCTCGAACGGTCATTTTCGTTCCCCATGCAACATGCGAACGATAAAAATCATTGAGTGCATCGAGTAAATCATCGTTTGAATCCTGCACTTCATGCGCCTGCAATAACAGAACGGATGCGATCCAGATTTCATTCGCGAAATGGTCGACGATTTCCGTTACGGGGAGCTGGACGTTGGCTATGCAGGAAACGATTTCATTCACCTGATCGGCAGTTTCACCTGACAAACTCCCCGATTTCCAGACGGACTGAACGGGAGCTGCATGGTCACCGGGACCGATCATGATTCGGCAGAAGTCGGCAGCCAGCTCATCGAACATTTCATTACGTTCGTGCTCGTCCCGGGTCTTCGAATTCAAAAGCTCTTGAACGTCCGACAAGAAACTGAATGGCCCGCTTGAATCCATGCTTTCGATTTGTTCGATAAACGTTTCATCAATCTCACTTGCCCACAATCGCGCAAGGATGAATCCCGCTCCCGCAAGCGCTTTCAAATCGGCTGTTACCATTATTGCACATCCCCGATTTTCGAAATTCGGACCACCGTTGAATGGAATGCCTGTTGTCCCGTGATGGGGTCAGGAGCGATGGGCATCAAGCGATTTTGATTCCAGCCATTCCCGGTGTTTCGTTTCCATTTTTCGGGATCGCCCCCCGAAAGGTCTTCCCACCACATGTTGCGCTCCCAGTCTTCGTCGCGAAACGTCACGGGGTCACTGCCATTCAAGTAATCTTCGTTTGGCGAATTGCGCAGCGCCCTCGCAACTCGCGTGTACTGTTTGTGTCCGCACGAATTGCTCATTGCAATCGCTTTGGGGTGCAGACCTTGCATGGTGACAATCGGAACTCGCATGGTGGACACGACGATTCGACCCGATTCATCGCGTTCGCCATGAGCCAGATGAGGCGATTGCTCCTCAAGCATCCGCGAGAACCAGGATTTGATTTCGATCCAGTCGCCATCCTGAAGGCCAAACTTATCCGCCGTCGCGGGATTCAGCCACGCCGGATTGGAATGAACGATCTCAGCCAGCCACTTCAGATTCATCGTTCGGCCATGATTGTGCACGTTCCATTTGAAACTGGTCATGATCAATTCGTTATCTGCCAGTTCACGATGCTCAATCGGTTGCGTCCAGATTGGAACCTCGGCAATTTCCAAATCATGTCCCGCATGTTGTTGAGGGCGATTGTTTGTTTTGGTTCGACCGCTTTGAGCAATCATGTCGCTACAGTCGACGTTCTTGCCAATTTGATTGACAAACAGACTGCGAATTTCGAACTTGCGGCTGGGAGTGCCAAATCCTCGCATCGCCTTGCCGTCGACCTGAATTCCAATGCCCACTCCGCCTTTGGTGATCACGCCGCTGTTTGGATCAACGGACGAGCCTTCCAAATCCTGCGGTGCCAGTTCGCGCTGGAAGGAAAGGTAGTACGGTTCAATCTCGGTATTTTCCCAGGCACCTTCTTCAAGCAAGCGATCCAGACCGGCTTTGCCCGTTTGTGGATTCTCGGGAACCGATGACGCCCATTCGCGCATGTAGTCTTCAACCGAATCGTGAGGATACCATTGCTCCATGCCGCCGCCGATTTTTCGAGCCAGTTCTGGAAACCAGTCGCGGACATCTCTGGCCTCACCGAGCGGCTTCACCATCGGCGTGCGAATGCCAGTGTAAGGACGAAGGTTATACGAGCTTCGCGCATCCAGATCCCATCGCTCCATGTAGGTTGACCAGGGAAGGACAATGTCTGCGTAGTGAGCCGTTTCATTGTAGAAGCAGTTCACGCAAACATGGAACTCAATCAACTCTTCGTTTGTCAGCGCCTCCTGAGTTACACTTTCCTCGGGCCAGGTCAGTGGCGAGTCGAGGTTGTAGGTCATGTAAGCCTGAAGTTTTGCGCGCCCCTGCAACAAATAGAGGTAGATGATTTCGCCGACGCGCATTCGGTTCCATACGTTGGCCAACGGGTATTCGGGTGGATCCTCGAGAACACTCCAGGTTTTGGCCGCCGGCGGTTCTGCAGGCAACTTCATCATCGGATCCACCGAACTCCACGGCGACCAGCACCAGCCGCCTTTCTGGCCAACACTCCCAACAATGGCGTTGAGCAACTGAACGGCCCGGTCGTTGTAGTAGCCATTCAAGTGCGCAGACGTTCCACGATTGCACATCGTTGTGCAGGTTGGGGCTGCGGATGCGAACTCAATCGCGATGCGACGAATGTCTTCGGCCTTCACGCCGGAAATTTGTTCCGCCCAAGCCGGCGTGTTTTCTTTCAGGTGCTCACGCAGTTCGTTCACCGAGACATTCGTCCAGGTGTTAATGAAATTCTCGTCATGTAGTCCTTCGGCCAGGATCACGTGAGCCATCGCAAGTGCAATCGCTCCATCAGTACCGGGGAACGGTGAAAACCACTCGTCACTGGCACCGGCTGTGTTGGAAAGTCGCACGTCAAACGTGACCATCTTCGCGCCGTTGTTGTATCGGCCGTTCTGAATGCGTTGTGCAAAAGGAACGTGTCCCTGATGCGCCTCAAACGCATTACTGCCAAAATTCAAAATGTATTTCGTGTTTTCAACATCGTTCAGGTCCCAATCACTTTCCCAGAGAAACGTCAGGTTGGCCGCCCGCCGATTTCCCGAACAAAGTGAGCGGTGAGAAAGTTGCGTGTTGGTTCCAAAGGCGCGCAAGAATCGTTTCGGTGCATCCTTGCTTCGCAATCGCCCCTGGTGGAAGGCGAATTCTTCGGGCTTGCCGGATTCTCGGACGGCGCGAAGTTTTTCGGCGATCTCATCCAGTGCCTCGTCCCATGAAATGCGTTTCCACTTTCCCTCGCCCCGTTTTCCGATTCGCTTCAGCGGATACAGCAGACGCTCGGGATGATATTGATGATTCAGTGCCGCATGTCCGCGCGCACACAACAACCCTCGACTGTTCGGGTCCGCTGGGTTTCCCTCGATCTTGATGAGCCGGTCGTTTTTGACATGACCAATGATTCCACAAACCGTGCTGCAAAGCTGACACATCCCGGGGATTTTTTTGGTGTCAGCGTATTTGTTTCGGTCCGGCCAATTTCGTTTGGCTCCGGGACCAGGCAGATTGCAAACGCCCGGAGTGGATTCTGTTTCAGAAGCGTACGGTTTCTTGCGCTGCTTTTTCCATTTCTCGATATCGATTCCCCACTCGATCGCTTTGCTGCCACGTTCGGAATGGGCTTCTTGTTCTTGTCGACCGGATGCACCCAAACCGATTGAAGGCCCGAAAATCGCGAGCGCAGCCAGACCCGAGCGAAAGAACGAACGCCGATTGGACGACGCATCCATGTCCTTGTTTGTTTCTGGATTATTCTGCATGGTCGTCTTCTTTCCAGTTGTAGATGTCAAAGGCAGCAGGCGAATACGATTTCCCTTCCCTGGGGACGCGTGACTCAATCTCTGCCGGGGCAGGGCCGGTAAACCACATGCGTGGTCTGGTTTGCTTTTCAACGCGCAGTTGAACGAGTGGCAGGTCCTCCTGTTCCGCGGCCTTCATCGCCTTTGAAACTTTTGACTCTGCATCGTTCAGATCGCCAAAGTAAATCGCATTCGAGGGACAAGTGCACGCACACGCCGGCTCCATTCCATGTTCCAGCCGGTGATAACAGTTGTGGCATTTCACGGCCTGGTTTGCGACCGGATCCATGTAAATGGCACCGTACGGGCACACATCCACAAGACCCCATGGCCGCAACAGACGTCGTAGTCGATGGCGACCGTTCCCCCTGCTTCCTTGTGCAATGCGCCCGCAAGGACAGGCCTTGATGCAGGGGGCATCTTCGCAATGCTGGCACGCCATCGGCAGGAACATCCGAGAGACTTCCGGAAACTGCCCGACATCTTTGTAAATCGTTTGGCGAATGTAGTTGCCAAGCGGAACATCGTTTTCGCTTTTGCAGGAGACTTCACAGGCGTGACAGCCAAAGCAGCGGCGCGTGTCAACAAACCAACCGTAACGTTTGCCATCATCAGGGGCTTTGATTCGTTCACGCCAATGCTCCTCGGCTTGGAACAGGTCACTTGAGTCCTGACGAGTCTCTGTCGTCTCTTGCAAGCCAGCCGATAGGATCGGCAATGCTGCTGCGGCACCCGACGACTTCTTCAGAAACTCGCGACGAGAACTGTTTTCGGAAGGGGATTCCGAAGCAGACTTTTTGTTCAGCGATTCGGCAGTCGAATTCAGGATCTCGTTCTGTTGATCAGGCGAACCACCAGAAGGGCGATGAGAATACGGTTCGTTGGGCATGGATATTCATCCTCACTGCCCACCGACCGGCGAGCGATTTATGAAATTCAGCGATATTGACAGCGATGCAGGTACAAAGGAACGCTTTTTCGTTTACGGTTGAGGAAACATTTCTGTACGGTACTGTACTTGGCCACCAATCCAGCAACAAGCCCTTGAGCAATCTCGAACGGCGTACCTGTTTTTGCGGCAGTGAATATAAATTGACGGAGGTGTTCGGTTACAGAGTTCGTGGCATCATTAACACTCCACCGACCCCGTGTCGGTGGATGTAAGTTTGACAACTACGTTCAGACGCCTTGCTCCAACTTCGTACACGCACCGAATCGCTTTCGCAGGCAGCGCTTATGCCGTTGTTCAATTCGTACGATGGTATCTGTTCAAACGCAAACGACCTCAATAGAACTAAATGGTGCGTAAGACTTGATCGCAGTGTTTGTTCGCCGCATTTCAATTAGCGAAGGCGACCTTGTCTAATCGCCTTCGAATAGCTCGCTAAAAAAATTTATGACGGCTGGTGAAAAATTCGTCCGAGTAAGCAATTGCTGCATTGCTCTATCAGTGTCAATTGTGCGGTGTTTCTGATAGAGTTCGCACAGGATGCTGATTAAGTTATCATCCTTGGTTGTCCATAAACTGTCCAAAATTTCCCTCAATTTGTGATCGGGCAATCGCTTCTTATTTGTGAACGTCAAAATCGCATCATAAAAGCTGATAATTACAGACTTAGAGGCAGTTCGCAAACAGGCCATTTGCCACAAACAACCCCTGATATCGTCATATTTTCCAGTAGACTGTGCGATCGAAATGACATGTGGCCACTTTTCGTCAAAGCACATACTACCTGTCCAAATAACGGCAGCCAATCGGACTTTTGAGTTCTTCGACTCTAGAAATCTCTTAACCGAATCGAAAATCCTTGGATCTTTAACAATGCGGCTGTATATGGAACCGAGTGCTCTAACTAAATTCTCCTGAACGCGTTCGTCTTGTTCTTTTGAAAGGGCTTCTCGCAACAATCGAACAGTTGTTGGATGTCGAAGCCAAAGCATTCGCTCATCGTATGGCACTGCACGCGATTGACTATCAATAATCTTGGACGCTTTTAGTCGGATCTCATCTTTCGTCGAAAAAATGTCTTTGAGTTCGTGCTTGAGCCTTTCTTTAAGCACATTATTTACTGGTACGATTTCATCAAATTGCGACTCCAGTTCCGAATCCCCAAACTCTTCTATTGCCTTGGCTACCAAGTAATCCTGTGCCTTTCCATATTTGGCTGATTCTTTTCTAACAGGATTCGAAAAAAGGCTTGCCTTCTCATTACCAGCTTGAAGTAACTCTTTTGCTTTTTCGACAATCAGCGATCGCTCTTTTGAATCCAATGCCATTACTTTGTCTCGCAATCAATAAGACAACCTCTACGCAAACCACTCCATAATTGGCTTGCGCGGTTCGACGCCGGAGAGGCGAAGGTCCAGGCCTTGGAACGGTATCGTCAAGCGATTGTGATCGATCCCCAACGCATGCAGTATCGTTGCGTGCAAGTCGTTGACATGAACCGCACCGTCCACAATGTTGTAGCCAAAGTCATCGGTGGTGCCATGCGTTATGCCGCCCCGAATCCCGCCGCCCGCCAGGAAAATGGAAAACGATCGAGGATGATGATCGCGCCCGTAGTTTTCTTCGGTCAACGTGCCCTGGCAATAGACTGTTCGACCAAATTCACCACCCCAGACAACGATCGTGTCGTCCAGGAGGCCGCGTTCGGATAGGTCTTCGATCAAGGCTGCGGTGGGCTGATCCGTATCACGACACTGTTTGCCCATGTGGTCGGGCAAGTCGTTGTGTTGATCCCAGCCCATGTGAAACAACTGAATGAACCGCACATCGCGCTCAGCCAGTCGACGGGCTAGCAAACAGTTGCGCGCGTACGTTCCTGGCTTGGTCACATCAGGTCCGTATCGATCAAGAACATGTTGAGGCTCACTGCTCAAGTCCATTAGATCGGGGACGGCCGTCTGCATGCGAAACGCAAGCTCGTACTGCGCGATGCGTGTCGTGACCTCGGGATCAAGCGTACGTTCGGCGGTTTGTCCGTTGAGTTCCTGCAAACTATCCAGCATCTGTCGACGAATTTCCGGTGGGCAGCCCGCTGGATTCGTCAGATACAAAATCGGATCCTTGCCGCTGCGCAATTTGACACCTTGATGCTGTCCGGGCAACACGCCGCTGCCCCAAAGGCGATCGTAAAGCGGCTGGCCCGCCGCGCGACCCGTACCACGCGACAACAACACCATGTAGGTCGGCAGGTTCTGATTGAGTGTTCCCAGCCCGTAAGAAACCCACGCACCCATACTCGGGCGACCCGGCAACTGCGAGCCCGTTTGAAAAAACGTTATCGCCGGGTCGTGATTGATTGCTTCGGTGTGCATCGAGCGAACGACACAGAGCTTGTCGGCGGCGCGAGCAATGTTGGGAAGCAAATCGCTGACCCACGTTCCCGATTGACCATGTTGTTGGAAGTTGAAAATGGATGGCGCGATCGGAAACGACGCTTGGCCTGAAGTCATTCCCGTCAAACGCTGACCGTTGCGAATCGAATCGGGAAGTTCGGTCTTGGCCAGGCGTTTCAATTCGGGCTTGTAGTCAAACGTTTCAAACTGCGAGGGAGCGCCTGACTGGAACAGATAAATCACACGCTTGGCAGTCGGTTTGTGATGTGGCAATCCAGCCAAGCCACCGCTTGGATCGTCACGCAAGGTTTCGGCTCTCGCAGCGTTCGGCGCCATCGAGGCAGCGGCCATCGCAGCCAGACACAATCCGGACGATTGCAGGAATGCGCGGCGGTTATTCTTCAATGACAACTGAATCGTATCCACGTTTTGGTTATTCCTTGGTAATGGTTTCGTCCAGATTCATGATCACAAGTGCCGTTGAGGTCATCGCAGCCAAAGCATCGGGAGATAGTTCGGCGTTCGTTGGCGATTCGCCATTGGCCAGCAACTGCGAGGCTACTTCCTGATTGGTTTTGTAGAACTCAAGGTATCGGTTGTAGCCCGCAGTCAGGTTGTTCAGTTCCCGCTCGGTCGGTAATCGCGAAAGGGCCACACGAAATGCAAACTTCAATTGCGATTCGATGCCGGACTCCTCGTGCGAAAGAATTCGTTCGGCGAATTTTCTGGCCGCTTCCACATAAGTCGTGTCATTCAATAGGGCCAGCGATTGCAGCGGCGTGTTGGTCCTTGCTCGTTTGATGTTGCAGATCTCCCATGCGGGTGCGTCGAAGGTCGAAGTCGTCGGATGAGAAACGGTCCGCTTGCGATAGGTGTACAGGCTGCGGCGATACAGGTCTTCGCCACTCGACTGTTGATACGGGCCGTTGTTGGCACCGCCTGCCAGTTCCTCCCACAAGCCGTCGGGCTGATAGGGGAACACCGATGGGCCACCCGTTTTCTCAACCAGCAGGTCACCCATCGCGCAGTGCATTGTCGCGAATCTGTTCGGCGCTCAGGCGATGTCGCGGGCCCCGCGTACCAGCGGTTGTCGCGATCACGTGTAAGCTTGTCCTCTGAAAACTCCGACGCTTGTTGGTACGTTGCGCTCATCAGAATTTGTTTGTGAAGACGCTTCATGTCCCAACCGTGAGTGCGAAAATCGTTAGCGAGCCAGTCCAAGAGCAGCGGGTGGGTTGGCGGCGTTCCCTGAACACCAAAATTGTCGAGTGACTCGACGATGCCTCGTCCGGAAAAGTGTGCCCAGGCTCGATTGACGATCACGCGCTGTGAGCGGATTGCGTTCGTCGGTCAACCACATCGCCAGTCCCAGACGATTTGCTGGTTGCGACTCGGAAAGTTGTGGCAACACTTCAGGGATTGTGGGCCAAAGTTCCACGGACGTGTCGGGCTGATCGTACTGACCGCGATTCAATTTGAAGGTGGCACGATACGGTTCACTTCGCTCGCATGATCATGGTTGTTTGAACGGATGCTTCCAGCTTTTTGCGATCGTCCTCAAGTTTTGAGCGTTGCCCGGCAAGGTGTGTTTTTTCCAACGAACCAATGAACTGGTTTGTCGTTTCACTGATTTTTTGTCGTTGTCTGCGTCAATCGCATGGATCAGTGACTGCCACATCTGATTTGAAATTTCATCGGCCGGCGAGCGCTCGGTCAAAGAAATAAAAGCCCGACATCTGGCCTTTGAAATAAACCGAAGTGTTTCGCTGGCCGAGTCGCGCGTCAACTTGATTCTCGATCGACTCCGAAAGTGAATCGACTTCGACATCGAACTCCATTTTTTGCCCGTTGACGAACACGGTGATCCCATTGGCTTTTGAGCTACCATCGTAGCTCACGCCGACATGATTCCATTCACCCGGCACCATTTTTCCCCGCGTGATCACGGCGATGGCATTCTGATTCCACTGGTGAATCAGGTGGATCTTGAGTTTGCCGTCATCCAGGATGATTCCATCAACACCACGGTGGTCCTGACTTTCGTCCATTTTGGCAAAGATCGCGCCGCGGGCATCGCCATGAACCCACGCCGTCCAGGCAAACGGCTGGTTGCGATCAAATGCAAAATCGAAGTCGATTTGCGAAAGGTTTGGATTCGCGTCCGGGGAACCATCGAGTGATTTTGCAAAGCCCGTGGGCGAAACCGGTGAGCCGGTTTCGCTTTGCGGAAATTGAAACGAGTAAATTGGTTTTGGAAGGGCGGATTTTGAAAGTCGTTCGCGCGCTGAGGCGATCACGTTGTCAACGTTGGTTGCCGCAGTCATTTCAGCGATGTGTTTGTCGAGTGCCGCGATTTGTTCGGCTAGTTCAGCAAGTTTTGCATTCTGTGCGGGCGTCGGCAGGCGAAGTGTTGGGCCAGCGTTACCTCGCGTTTCAATGTAGACCCCTTTTTCGTCGACGTTGTTGAAAAACGCAAAGAACTTGTAGAACTCGTTTTGATTGATGGGATCGTATTTGTGATCGTGGCAACGAGCGCAGCCCATGGTCAGGCCCAGGAATGCCGTGGAAGTGGTTTCGACACGATCGACCCCGTTTTCAATTCGCCATTCTTCGTCGATCGAACCGCCTTCGGTCACCGAGTGATTGTTTCGGTTGAAGCCCGAGGCGATGAGCTGCGACTGCGAAGGTGTGGTCAGCATGTCGCCGGCGATTTGGTCGCGAATGAATTGGTCGTACGGCAAATTTTGATTGAATGCATCGATGACCCAGTCGCGATAGGGCCACATGGATCGCACGAAGTCATTCTGGTAGCCGTTGGTGTCGGCGAATCGCGCGGCGTCAAGCCACTTCACCGCCATGTGCTCGCCATAGTGGGGCGAGGCAAGCAGTTCGTCGATCACACGTTCCATCGCATGCTCGCAGGTGTCGGATTCGAATGTGGCAAGTTGTTCGGGCGTGGGGTTCTTGCCGATCAAGTCCAGATAGATCCGGCGAAACAATGTGTTGCGATCGGCAGGTGGATTGGGAGCAAGTTGATTTTCCTGCATGCGAAGTTTAATGAATTGGTCGATCTCATTTCGCGACCAGGAATCCGCGTTGTCCGGAGGGGTTGGTTTTCCAATCGGTTGAAACGCCCAGTGTTGTTCCCATTTGGCTCCTTCGTCGATCCAGCGGCGGAGCAGGGCCTTTTGTTCGGCGGTTAGCGGTTTGTTGAAATCAGGGGGCGGCATGATATCCGATTCATCATCGGATTCGATGCGAGCGATCAGTTCACTTTCATCGGCGTCGCCGGATTGGATCGCGGATTCTTTGGCTTGGTCCTCGATGTCCAATCGCAGATCCGCCTGGCGCGTTTTGGCATCCGGTCCGTGGCAAGCGTAGCAGTGTTCGGCCAGGATCGGTTGAATGTCAGCCTGAAAGTCAGCGGTTTGAGCCGATAGCAATTGGCAATGGAGACAACAAATTAAAAAGGCCACCAATGGCAAAACGACGTGAATCCGCGCGACAGCGTTACGAACAAATGAAAACAGTGGGTGCATTGGTTTTTCAATGGTCCTTCGTGCCGTTTGTTTTGCGTTGAATTCACCAACAGAGTGAAACGTCATTTTAGTCGTGAATCGAAACCTTTGCTTGGGGGCAGTACCGCAGGGCAGGTAACGCATGAGGCAATCGAAACTGAAAAGCCAGAAAAACTCATGCTATGCACAGCATAACCTACCGGGGGCGATTGCCGCGAAAGTCCGGGCCATTCGTGCGAATCGGCGCGGATGCAAGTGCGTTTTTTGATTGCGAAACGACTGTGCAACTCGTTTTCATGGTTAATCGCATGGAACCGCTATCTTCGTTCTTCGGCACGGGATGTGCAGTTCCCGTAGGGCATGCTGTGCATGCCGACATCGAAACCGATCGCGCCAAAAAACAAAGTTATGCACAGCATAACCTACCGGAAACGTTCATGCCGTATGGGAAAACAGGAGAAGGAAAATGAAAAGTGAGTTGGGTTCAAAGGCGTTGGTGACGGTTGTCGAGGATGCGGAAACGGCTCGCAAGGTCATTGAGAAACTGGTGGCGTCGGGCGTGTCGCGCGAACGAATTGAATTGGTAACACGCGACGTTCACCGACAAGCATCCGAGGTGGAAACGCCCAAGGTCGGCGAGACGGCGGCAAGTACGATTGTCAAAAATGCTTCGAAGTGGGTAGGTGTCGGCTTGGGGACTGGCGCGATCGCAGGTTTGCTGACACCGTTTCCCGGACTCGCATTGGGGATGATTGCGATGGGCGGTCTGACTGGGGCCATTGTCGGTGGCATGGCGGGTATTGACGAAGCGGTTGAGGATGAATCGGTGGACTTGCCGACGGTGGACGAGTATCAGGAGCTGGTGTCATCAGGCAATTTGTTGATTGTGTTGCGCGGCGATCACGATGAAGTCATGGAAGCCGAAGCGATTGTCAAACACGTCGCGGACATTCGCTCGCACCTTCATCCGCTCCACGGCCACGATTTCCATGAACACACCGTCCGCGAAGAATGACCTGCAATCATCGCGACGTTTTTCTTGGATTTGTCGGGCATGCTGTGCATGCCGATCGCGAAAATCGTAAATTGTTCTTCACCGCTCACCTGCAACTTATGTTGTGGTGGTTGCAGCAGGCCGAACGTACAGGTGAGAATGTCATTTACGCTCTGAATGAAATCGGAGGGACGTGGTAAGAACGGAGTTTTTTGGAAAGTAACCCATTGGCAAATGAAGGGCGAGGAATGCAATTGCCTTATTCGGCGACAGACAATGCAACTAGTCGCCAATTCTACAAAGCTGGGAAAAAGGACGACATTAAGTCGGTTAAAGAACTAGTCAAAAATAACAAAGATGTCCAGCTTGATTTCGGTTTTCTAGCTTCCGCCGCAAAGCGTTATTCGGCTGGGTTTTTGACGGCACTGCTTGGCTCGAAGTCTCGCGAGATTATCAATGACGTCGATTCCAACGGATGGAGTGCTTTGGAGTTTGCCGTCGCTTACGGCCGATATGACAATGCGGAAATTTTGCTTAAGCATGGCGCGGACCCCGACTCCAACAGCCTGATCACAAACGTCATCAGCGAAGAGAACGAAGATCCAAAGCGAATGTTGGACCTGTTGTTGAAATATGGCGCCGATATTAATCGGGAGCTACCGCATCTGCCTGGTGAAAACTTGATGACTCTTACACTAGATACAGAAGAAAAAGACCTGATTGACTTTGTTCGGGTGCGTGGTGGATTGACTCCGGAAGAAACTAATGCGGCAAGTGGCAAACGCGGAAGTAAATCCATGCGTTCCAAAGAGAAAGCCAAAAGGCCGCCCAAAAAGACGAAGTTTGAAACCTATTCGGATCAAGTAGTCAGGCACTTTGGTTCGATTTATGGCGCCCCTGCGACTGAATGCATACAACAGATTGTACCAGGCGGCAATTTTCCGCTTCAGGTTCATTACATTCCGTACAACACAAAACGAAAGACCGCATTGTTGTTTACGGTTGGAATGGGTTTGAAGAAAATCAAAATACCTCGAGGCCAAGAATCGTTTGAGTATGCCGAGCTGGCGATCTCTTTGCCTCGCGAATGGCCGGCCCTCCTCCAGGCAGCGAAGACCCAAAAATATGGTTGGCCAATCCAATGGTTGTTCAACTTAGCGAACTACATTCATGGCGACAAAAATTGGCTGGATTCTTGGACAGTAATTGCCAATGGCTCTCCACCAAGGCCCTTGGCGAAAGGTGTTAAATTTGCTGCTTGGGGAAGTCATATTTTCGAATCGGACGAGTCGATCGTTCATTTGGAAAATGGTAAATCGGTAGGAATCTTCTTTCTGATCCCATTGTTCGCGGAAGAGTACGAGTTCGAGCGTGAAAATGGTGTTGCCATGCTGATGAAGCGATTTGGACGTAAGGGCATTCCGATAACCGTCGACCCAAATCGAAAGAACGTTTGCAAGTAGAAAGTGACTTCGGGTCTTAATGTATCAATGACGTTGCGCATGCTGTGCAAGTCGTACGCATCAAAGACTTTGAAACGTGTCCTATAGGGCAATGTTATGCGCAGCAAAACCTACCTTGGGGCGTATTGTTCGGCATGCCGTGCATGCGGTCAGGCGATGGTCTTGGGTGGCAAGTTCTCGTTGATATTGACGGTTGGCGAAACTGCGGAACGCTGGGGGGTTGAAAAACGTGGTGTGACGGCGTTTTGTTGAGTCGTTTTGTCGACGCTTATTGCCCCACATTTCTAAAAAAGCTACTTGCGGCAGAGCAGACCACGCGCCATATTGGATTGTAGAGGAACGCTTTGTTTCTCTTGCGATTCACTTAACGAAAATCAGTCCGATGCAAGTTTGGCCGGCGATTGATATCCGAGGTGGTCGCTGTGTCCGTTTGGCACAAGGCGATTACGATCGGGAAACGGTTTACGACGAGTCTCCCGTTGTGGCAGCACAACGTTGGATCGATCAGGGAGCAGAGCGATTGCACTTGGTCGACCTGGATGGAGCCCGAGGCGACTCCAACCTAAACGCCGACGCCATTTGTGAAATCATCCGCTCCGTCAAAGTTTCTTGCCAGGTGGGCGGTGGCATTCGTTCCTCGGAAACGATCGATCGCTTTCTCGACGCCGGTGCGCTGCAATTGGTTTGTGGTACACGCGCAACGACCGATCGCGACTGGCTTCATGAAATCACCCACGATCACCCCAGCCGAATTGTGGTTGGCATCGATGCACGGCATGGCAAAGTTGCCGTTCAAGGCTGGACTGAAATCACCAATATCTTGGCGATGGACATGGCGCAGGATGTTGCGCAATTGCCCATTGCAGGAATTGTTTATACAGACATTTCTCGTGACGGTTTGCTGACGGGCCCCAATTTTGACGCGATGCAGGAAATGCAGACGTCACTATCGGTTCCTGTCATCGCATCGGGAGGAGTGGCTGAACTCAAGGACCTGACCGAGCTTGCTCGACGGGGTCTTTGTGGCTGCATCGTCGGAAGAGCCCTGTACGAAGGGCGTTTTTCGATTGAGCAGGCCAACGCGGCTGCCGCCAGGTTAACAGCGGAGGGCCGTACGATCGTGTAACGCTTTCATTTAAATTGAGGTGCGATATGACCAAGGTTGATTTGATCCGAAATGTTGTTCTTTGTGGACACGGGGGGGCAGGAAAAACCACCATTGCCGACAACTTCCTGATGATGACGGGAGCCGTCGAAGGGAAGCATTCAGTAGACGAAGGATCCAGCGTCTGCGACTTTGATCCAGAAGAGAAAAAACACAAATACTCCATCGAAGCCTCCGCAATTAACTTCGATCACGACGATCTTCATTTCAATGTCATTGACACTCCGGGCTATCCGGACTTCATCGGTCAGGTAGCCGGTGCCATGCAAGCGGTCGAGAACGCTCTGATCGTTATCAACGCCCACTCTGGGATTCAATCCAATACACGTCGCGTCTTCAAAATGGCCGAGGAACATCAGCTTGGGCGGATGATCATCATCAACAAGTTGGACGACGAAAACGTTGACTTCCCGGCTTTGTTATCGCAAATACAGAATTCGCTCGGCGATCAATGCGTGCCCTTCAATTTGCCAAACGGCGTCGGCCCGCACTTCACGAAAGTCATCAACACTTTGGAACTGGATGATTCGGCTGACGAAGCGGTGATGAATGCCAATGAGATTCACGATCACTTAATCGAGTCGATTGTTGAAGTCGACGATGCGGCTCTCGAAGCGTATTTCGAAGGGCACGTGCCCGACAAATCCGAGTTGCACGATTTGCTCATCAAGGCCGTGCAGGCTGGCACGGTGGTCCCGATTGTTTGCTGTTCGGCGAAAACGGGAATTGGCCTGGAAGAAATTCTGGACGCGATCAAGTTGTGCGGAATGTCGCCTGCTGACTTGGCGAGAAACTATGGCGACAACGGCGAGATGGCTCCGATTGTTGCGGATCCGAACGGAAAATTGATCGCGCAAGTTTTCCGAACGCGTGTTGATCCATTCGTGCAAAAGCTGAGCTTCATTCGTATCTTCAGCGGTCAGCTCAAACGCGATGACTCGGTACACACGTCCTCGGCAAAGAAGAACGTCAAGATGGGAGCGATTATGCGCGTGCAAGGCGAGCACACCGAGCCTTGTGACGTTGCTGGGCCGGGCGATATTGTTGCCGTTGCAAAGATGGACGATCTGCATACGTCGACATCGATTGGCGAATTCGATTTGCCAGCAATCGATTTCCCGCATCCGATGGTCGGACTAGCGGTGGTTCCAAAAACGCGCGGCGACGAAACCAAATTGTCGGGGGCATTGCACAAGGTCGTTGAGGAAGATCCAACGTTCCATCTGGATCGCGATCCACAGACGAAGGAACTGGTGATGACCGGCATGAGCGAATTGCACTTGAGTGTGATTCAGGAACGATTGCATCGCCGCGACAAACTGGATGTGGAAACCAAGCCACCGCGAATCGCGTTTCGCGAGACGATTCAGACAAGCGCCGAAGGGTCGTATCGTCACAAAAAGCAATCAGGTGGTCGCGGTCAATTTGGCGAGGTTCATATTCGCATGCAACCGTTGCCGCGTGGAACGAACATCGAAGAATTTGCCACGAAAGAGAATTTTCATTCGATGCGCGAATATCACTACGATGAGAAGGCCAATTTTCTGTGGGTGGACTCGATTGTTGGCGGCTCGATTCCCACGAATTTTATGCCGGCCATCGGCAAAGGGTTTGCAGAGCGGATTGCCAATGGTGTGATCGCAGGCTACCCGATTCAGGATGTATGCATTGAAGTGCACTTCGGCAAGTACCACGATGTGGACAGCAGTGAGGCAGCATTCAAAACGGCGGCCAGACAGGCCTTCAAAGAGGTGTTCCAGCAAGCTCGGCCGACGTTGCTCGAACCGATCGTGAAGATGGAGGTGACGGTTCCAGAGGCAAACGTTGGCGATGTGTTTAGCGATATGTCAGGACGCGGTGGCCGTGTGTCGGGAAGTGATCCGATTGGCGGCGGTATGACGGCAGTGCACTGCGAAGCGCCACTGCGCGAAGTGACGACGTACGCCCGAACGCTTTCAAGCATGACCGGAGGTTTGGGCGGGTATACGCTGGAATTTAATCACTACGAAAACATGCCTGCGAACATTCAGCAGGATGTGATTTCCAAGGCAACTCTGGCTGCGGACGAAGACGTTTAGGCGATCGTCGCCAAGTCAAATTTTCAAGAGCCATGTGATTGTGAGCTTGAGATGAGCTGACAAGTCACATGGCTTTTTTGATTTCAGATTTCAGAAACTTTCTCGGTAGCAGTTTGAAGTTCACAAGGTAGGTGAAAAAGCGATTATCTGAATTCATGCGAATTCAGCTACAAACGAATCCCACGAAACGCATCCCACGAAACGATTACCTCCTGTAGCTGGATTCCCAAGAATTCAGCCAGTCCTTTTTCGGGTCATTGCTTTCGCCTGTAGCCGGATTCGCCCGTAGCTGGATTCGCAAGAATTCAGCCAGCCTTTCTCCTCCGCAACAAAGCATGAAATTTCGCTCCCCTACGATCTCGAATCTCTCGGCGCGTTTCGCGACATTGAAATTCGTTGGCTCATCCACTACAAAGCAATGATCCGCCGCAGGTCGTCCGCGACGTTTTTTGAGTTCACACTTTTCAGCGAAGCCAAGGAAATTGCAAATGATTATCAAAGTCGTGCACTGGATTTTTGGCCTGTTATTCCTTTGGTCTGCAGCACTGCAGTACAACGATCCTGACTTCTATGTTTGGCTACCTTATTTCGCGTTCGCGGGCTTCGTAGCGATCTTGTGTGGTTGCGGGATGCGCTGTCAAAGCTTGGTATGGATGGTTTTGGGAGCCGCATGTATTTTTCTTTTGCAGTCGATTCCAGGCGTATCGGATTTCGTGAAGAATGACGACGGGAACACTTGGACGCGCCCCATGTCCAACGACTATCCGTATATGGAAGTTGCCCGAGAGTTTGGCGGGGCGGTCATCACGGCCGTGTGGTGCTTGTTTGCGATTCTCACGGCACCGCGAATCGCCAAGGCCGAAACATAGATGGTTGGGGCGGGTGTTTATCGCAGTACTGTGCGATTCCGCACGACACTGAATTTGTAACGGCGTGTCGAAACGGTCATCCCAGTATTCAGGTGGATACACACGACCTTAAATTGGTAGGGGAACTCGCAAGCGTTCGGATCTTTTTTTCAATTCTATTGCCGCCTGATCGGAACTCTTGCGAGTCCCGCTACCAATGGAAATCTTTAGAATTCCGCTACCGGGGAGCTGGGGGATTTCATTTTGGCACTTTTTTGGGCGAGTGACGTTTGAGGTACACGAATTGCTGTTAGCTCAAGCATGTTTCAAACGGAATAACTTCTCAACAGGATCAGAATAACCATGGCGTATCAACGAATCCTTTGCCCCGTCGATTTGTCGGAATTCAGTCGAGAGGCGATCAAGGTCGCATCGTCGATGGCCAAGGCGGGAGACGGGAAAGTTATTTTCCTATTCGTTGCCATGCCTGAGTTGCCCCATTCAGCCGGCGCGGCGATTTCCGAGGTCGACCATGTGATTGAAGAACAGCGGCACGAGTTTGATCAAGTTAAGCCGACGATCGACGGTGTCGAATGCGAGCACGTGTTGATTCGCGGAGAACCGATTCATGTGATCGTCGACTACGTCAAGGAAAACGACATCGATCTGGTTGTGATGCCCACTCACGGCCGATCTGGGCTGTTGCGTTTGTTGATGGGAAGTGTTGCGGAGCACGTGGTTCGCAAGGCACCGTGCCCTGTGTTAGTGATCAAGACTCCGGAGTAGTCGGTCCGTTCACATTCGCACGTTGAGCGTCACGGACGCCACGAACGTCGGCGTCGATTTGTTCTTTCAGTTGTCCGGCGTCTGCGAACGAACGGACGTCACGCAGTTTGTCAAGAAACTCAACCTCAAGGGTCTGCCCATACAGGGAGTCGTCGAAGTCCAGAAGGTGGACCTCGACGCGAGATTCGTCTTTTCCGAACGTTGGCAGGGGGCCGATGTGAATGGCCGACCAGATCCAGGACGTTGAGTCTGTTTTGGCTCGGCCCGCGTAAACCCCAGGGCCAGGGATCAATGTGTCGATTCCATCGAGGTTAGCCGTCGGAAAACCCAACTGTTTTCCTCTCGCATCACCATGGACGACGATGCCACGGATGCGATAGGGTTCGGTCAGCATCTGTCTGGCGGTTGTGACCTCACCTGCCTGGACCAGTTTTCGAATTCTGCTGCTGCTTACCCAATCCCCATCGGACTCCCTGGGGGAAACGATGTCCAATTGGATATGATTTTCGATGCACAGAGTTGAAAGGCGTTCGATATTGCCTTCGCGGTGTCGGCCGAAGTGGAAATTGGGGCCTTCCACCATGGCCTTGGCGCCCAGCAGCTCCACGACGATTTTCTGAAAGAACTCTTTGTACTCCAGTTGAAGTAAATTCAAATCAGTTGGATAGGCGATCATGGCGTCGACGCCCAGCGCGCCCAGTAAATCGGATTTGCGATTGGTCCACGTCAATGGCGGCGGGGACTGTTCGGGCCGGAGAATACGCACCGGGTGTGGATCGAACGTGAATACGATGGAGGGGCCACCTGTTTTTTTTGCAAGGTGTTTGAGCGTTTCCATGATCGCGCGATGACCGTGATGCACGCCATCGAAATTGCCGATCGTGATTGCGCCGCCTCGCAATTCCGGTGGAAACGAATCGAGTTTTCGAATCAACTTCATCCGGCAGTTTCCTGAATCCGTTTGGGCGTTGGGAACTCCAGAGTGAATTGAGTGCCTGTGCCGAGCGCACTTTGAACGTTGATTCGTCCGCCGTGTGCCTCGATGATTTTTCTCGCCATCGGCAACCCCAGGCCTGAGCCACCTTCTTTGTTCGTGTAAAACGTTTTGAACATATTCAGCAACGTCTTGTGGTCGATACCCACTCCCGTATCAATCAAGTCGAGGGCGACACCGCCGCGCGTGATGCGACTGCGTGCGACTAGTTGACCGCCGTTGGGCATGGCTTCGATGGCATTTTTGACCAGGTTGATCAGCGCGGCTTGTAATGTTTGCGATTCCAGCTTGATCATCGGCAAGTCGGTTTCGAGGTAACGCACGATTTCGATTCCCTGCAGTTTGCAGGTTGGCGAATAGAAATCGAGGACATGGCTTATTTGATCGTTGAGGCTTCCGGTCTTAAGTTCAAGGCTTTGCATTCGCGCGAATCGAAGGAAATCAGCCAGCAGCGTTTCCAATCGAACGCACTGTCGATTCACAATAGCAATACGATCTTTGGCGCGTCTTGCTTCAGGCGAGTCGACTGCCTCCATGTCCTCGGCGAGCAACTCCATGTTCATGCGGATTACGGAAAGGGGGTTTTTGACCTCGTGCGCGAGCATTCCGGCCAAGCCGGCAAGTTCATCGTACTGATCACGCAACGACTGAGGGCTGGCCAGTTGCTCAACAGCATCCGGGTCCATGTCCAAGTCAATCGAATCGTCGCTGTGTTTGTTCATTTTTGCGCGATTGAAATTGCGACCTGCAACGAGCGCAAAGGCCAGTAGCGCGATCAAACAAAAAAGCGGGAACTGAATGGGTTCCCGCTTATTAGGCTAAATCATTGGTAACGAATTGCAATGCGGTAAACGATCGTAGTACTGTTTCAGTCAACGCCGTCAACCAACATCGACCGAGGTCGAGGGGCGTTTAGCGATCGTATCGACCGCGACCACCGCCTCCACCGCCACGGTTACCGCGATTGCCGCCGCGACCACCGCCGCCGCCACCGCCATGGCCACCGCCGCCTCCGTGGCCTCCGCGACCTCGTCCGCCGCCGCCACCGCCGTTGCCACCGCCGTGGCCACGTCCACCACCACCGCCGCCACCGCCACGGTGTTGTCGTCCGCCGTCTCTTCCTCCATCACGTCCGCCATCGCGATCACCACCCTGGTAGCTACCGCCGCGGTCGCGATTTCCACCGCGATTTCCTCCGCGTCCACCGCCGCCACTGTGACCACCGCCGCCGTGTCCGCGACCTCCACCACCGTGGCCACCATGACCACCACTGTGTCCGCCGCGTCCGCGATTTCCACCGCGTTGTCCGCCTCGGTGATGCCGTTGGCCACGATCCTCACGAGTGCGTTCACGAGGTCGGTTGCCGGAATCGTCTCCGTCTTTTACTTCGACGAAGTCGCCTTCAAACTCGTCGTCGAATTCTTCATCTTCGAATTCATCGTCTTCAAATCCGCCTTCGTCGTCAAAAAACTCTTCTTCGTCGTTGAACTCTTCTTCGTGTTCTTCTTCGGGAGCCTCTGCGAACTCGTCCTGGATTCCCAGTTCTTCCAATGCGCGTCGACGGCTGAGTTTTACGCGATCATTGTCGTCAACATCAATGACGAGAACCTGCATTTCATCGCCGACCTGACAAACGTCGTTGACATTGCCAACATAACCATCGCTCAGTTCGCTGATGTGACAAAGTCCATCGCGTCCAGGGAGGATTTCCACAAAGCAACCAAAGTCTTTGATGCTGCTGACGACACCGTTGTAGATCTTGCCAACTTGAACCGTAGCCGTGACCAATTCGATTCGCTCCAAAGCTTTTTGGGCCAAAGGTCCATCGGTACCGGCAATGGTCACGCGGCCTGAATCCTCGATTTCGATAACGGTTTGCGTATCTTCCTGAATGGCGCGAATGTTCTTGCCGCCAGGACCGATCAGCATTCCGATTTTGTCAGGATCGATTTGAGTCGTGATCAGTCGAGGAGCGTATTGAGAAATTTCTTCCTTCGGCTGACGAATTGCCGTCAGCATGTTGCGAAGGATTTCAATACGAGCTTCACGGGACTGAACCATCGTCGCGCGGATGATGTCAAAGCTGATCCCGCGAATCTTCAGGTCCAGTTGAATTCCTGTGATTCCGTTGAGCGTACCCGCAATTTTGAAGTCCATGTCGCCATAGTGGTCTTCATCACCGATGATGTCGGTGAGCAACGTCCATTTGTCATCGGACTCTTGGACAAGGCCGACCGAAATACCTGCAACTGGACTTTTGATTTTAACACCAGCGTCCATCAGGCCCAGCGTCGCGCCGCAAACACTGGCCATCGAACTGGAGCCGTTTGACTCCAGGATGTCGGAGATCACGCGGACGGTATAAGGGAAATCTTCTGGGTCTGGCAGGATGGGCTTCACACTGCGTTCCGCCAACATGCCGTGGCCAATTTCGCGTCGGCCTGGACCGCGGTTTGGTTTACACTCACCTACGCTGAACGAAGGGAAGTTGTAATCCAACATGAATTTCTTGGAGTACTCGTCCTGCAGTCCGTCGACACGTTGTTCGTCGCGAGCTGTTCCCAGTGTCACGGTGATCAACGACTGAGTTTCGCCTCGTTGGAAAACGGCTGATCCGTGAACGCGTGGAAGAACTCCGACGTGGCAGTCGATGTTTCGCAACGACTTGGAGTCACGTCCGTCGGGTCGTGTCCCCGCTAGAATTAGATCGCGAACAACTTTCTCGGTCAGATCGTGCCAAGCCCTGTCAAAACTGTTGCTGCAAATCGCGTTATCGGCATCCGGATCAGGAATCATTTCCTGCAGTGCGACTGCTTTAAGTGCAACAACGGCTTCACCACGAGCAACTTTGCCAACCGTTTGTTTCGCGGCTTTCAGTCGATCGTAGAACGCAGAGCTAAGTCGGCCAAAAACGCCGTCGTCGTTCGGTGGAGTGAATTCCATTTTGACAACGGTGCATTTTTGAGCGAGTTCCTGCATCAGGTCCAGAATTTCGCGAATCACGGAATGTGCGTACTCGATCGCTTCGGCCATTTCGTCTTCGGGCATTTCACGAGCGAAGCCTTCGATCATCGTGACTGACGCTTTGGTGCCTGAGACGATCAAGTCCAGGTCGCTTTCCTCCAGTTGATCGTGAGTGGGGAATGGAACCAATGTTCCATCAATTCGACCGACGCGAATCGAGGCGACCGGTTCTTCAAACGGCATCGGCGAGATCAACAACGCCGCACTGATACCGTTCATGGCCAGGATGTCGCCGTCGGTTTGGCGATCGCTGGACAGGACCATTGCCTGGCACTGCACTTCGTCCATGAAGCCCTTGGCAAACATCGGGCGAATCGGTCGGTCAATCAACCGTGAGGTCAATGTTTCCTTAATCGTCGGTCGGCCTTCGCGTTTCAAAAAGCCACCGGGGAATTTACCTGCGGCGCTGGAACGCTCACGGTAATCGCAGGTTAGTGGGAAGAAATCAGTACCGGGGCGAGGTGCTCCGGTTGTTACGGCATTCAAAACAATCGTTTCACGATACTGACACAGGACACAACCGGCGGCTTGTTTCGCCAACCAGCCGGTCTCAAACGACAATACAGCTTCGCCAATCTGGCGTTCTACTCGGATCTTTTCCATTTCCAATATCCTTAATAATCAAATACAGGTAAGTGTGAGGAGAGGTGCTCATTCGCCCAGAATGGGAACATTAGCCATGATTGCAACACGGCCATGGTACGATGTTAACCAGAGATCAATTCGACAAATGCTTTGTCGCGAAAACAGCATTCAATTCAGCCAACAAATCCTGGGCCTACTCGCGTCAATCCAACAACACTTCAAACTACAAATTCAAAACAACTACAGCGCGTAGCCAATCCAAAACATCAAAACACTAAATACAAACAGCCCCAATCCAATCCTTGGGTAGACCTGTAACAGCAAGCATTCGGAATCTGTCCGAATGCAAAAGACAAAAGCGGCAACCGTTTCTGGTGCCGCTTTTTCGATTCTACTACTTTCGAATATTCAATCGAGCCAACAACTCAAGATATTTGTCGGGGTTGACGTCGCGAAGGTAATCGAGCAAGCCGCGTCGTCGGGAAACCATTCCCAGCAACCCACGTCGGGTTGAATAATCTTTCTTGTTCTTGTGCAAATGTGCCGTCAAGTTGTTAATGCGTTCCGTAAGTACGGCAATCTGAACTTCGGGAGACCCTACGTCTTTTCCTTCTCGTGCGAATTCCTTGATCAGGTCTTGTTTTCTTTCTTTCGTGATGGTCATTCGTGTACGTTCTAAAAGACTTCAATTTCTGACAAACAACAATGATGATATCGAGGTTTTGTCGCCTCTCGTTTCGCATCGAGGCGCATTTCCATTCAAGAGCCGAGACGGTATTCCGAGTAAGTGTGTTTTTGGGTCAAACCCAATTCCGCCCGGCAAAATCCCCAATAATGAGTCGAGTGCGTCGCTGCACTGCTTCTCCATCTCAACATTTTCGAACCAAAAATATACCGACTCGAACGATTTTTGCAATAACAAATCGATTTTTCGACTTTTCGCGAGCAACTATATGGGGTCGAAGTGGGAGCAAAACGCCCGCGATGATCGCAAAATTCACCGCACGGCCGGTTGCAGGCTACCATTTCCGGCGATTTTCGCGGCCGGATGAAACGAGGCCCTGTATTCGGCAGGTCTAGGTAATTTGGTGCGAGCGGATCGATTTTGAGTTTTTCAAAAAATCTCGCGAATCCATGCGATTGGTTTGTGGTTTAAATCCACTGGGAACGACAGCGTCGCATTCACATCGGGTGTGAAGAGCGTGACCTCAATATTAAGCTGCGTCAGATGTTACTCAGGAGTCTAGTGCTATGAAGAAGTTGATTGGGTTGGCAATTTTTGCCTTGGCAGTTGCGGGGATGACCGCAAACGCTCAGGCTCAGGGGTTCGGTCGTGGCGGCGGCATGCGAATGATGCAGGGCCGTATGATGATTTTGATGCGCGGCGGTGAAGAACTGCAAAAAGAACTTGACCTGAGCGATGAGCAAGTTCAAAAGGTCGAAGACCTCGGCGCCGAAATGCGTGAGTTGTTCCAAGGCGGCGGGCCACCTGAAGCTGAAGAAATCGCCAGCATGGAAAAAGAAGTCGTTGATATGCTGGACGACAAACAAAAAGCTCGTTTGACTGGAATTTTCGTTCAGGTTTCAGGATTCGCTGCACTGGATGACGAAACCGTAGCCGAAGCTCTGGATCTGACCGACGACCAAAAAGACGAAATCAAAAGTGCGATTGAAGACGCACAAACCAGCATGCAGGAAAAAATGCAAGAGCTGTTCCAGTCTGGTGATCGCGAAGGCATGCGCGAAAAAATGACCGAGTTGCGCGAAGAAGCAAACGAATCCGTTTTTGCGCTGTTGACTGACGACCAGAAAGAAAAACTGGAAGACCTGAAAGGCGAAGCGTTTGAAATGCCTCGCGGTGGCTTCGGTGGTCGTGGCGGTGGACCTGGAGGTCGCGGTCCTGGCGGCGGTGGTGGCGGCCGAGGTGGTCGACGCGGCGGCGGTGATGGCGGCGGAGACGGTGGCGGCGACGGCATCTAGTCGAACTCTGCTCATTCTGAAAACCGAAAACCGTGATCATTACGTTGGTGGTCACGGTTTTTTCGTTTCGTCGCGGGCGCGAACTCTGTCGCTTTCAATCTCGGCCCCGAATCTCCTGATCAAATAATGGTTGATGACAGAGGCGAAGAATCGATTGCCGTTTGCATTGGGATGAAGGCCATCTTCACTCAGGCGATTTTTTGACGGCATCCAAGAGCCGGGAGGAAGAATCGGTCCCATGAAAATCACTTTGCGGATCATGGTGTCAGGGATCAATTGCAGGTCATGCTTGGCCGCCAGTTCACGTTCGATACCGTCAAAAGGATCAGTGACGAACCCGCGTGGAATCTCAACGAGAATCGGTTCAATGTTATTGGACTGAAGTGTGGTGATGATTTTGGCAAGATTCTCGAACGCTTGTCTTCGCCCCAGCCCTTGGTTGTAGTCATGACCACCCAGCTCAATAACCACCGCTTGCGGATTGGCTGCGAGAATCTCGGGTAACATTTTCAGCCCATCCGCCGAAGTGATTCCATCGCGACCAAAATCGGCAACCGGGACCGAGAGTAGTTTCTCCAGTTCTTGCGGGTAGCCAAAGTCAGTCAGGCTGTCGCCAAGGCAGGCAATCGGCTGTTGCGTCAGTTTCAGTACGCGTTGTGTGGTTGCGCTGTCGTTACGATTCCAGCCGTACCAAACGAAACAGCTCCAAATGATAAAAAATGAAACGAAAGTGAAACGCTTTCCATTTGCACTTGCCGCATTCGAATCTGTTTCGGTGCGGCGAGTTGTTTTCTTTCGCTTGTGCCGTTCTCGAATCAGTCCCGTAATACTTAACGCCAAAGCCGTCATTGCAAACACGACCGTCGCTGTGGGCCATGCCGATCGCTTCATGCACAATACAACCACCGCAACGATCACGGCAAGCCACGACGCAATCGGCTTTTGAGCCGAAAGCGTACCGAGCAACAACCACGCTCCAACTGCCCACGGGAGAAATTCCGGAAACACCAACAGTGATGCGAGGAAAAATAGAAACAGCCCGATGCGTGTGAAGGATTTCACGTGATTAGCCGGTATGCCAAAAGAGGTAAATGAAATGCAATCGACTTTGATAATACCCAAGTCTCAGCAAGCCCGACACCCTGAAATTGATTGAAGCGACTTGCTGTTTTGAGGCAATAACCCAATTGCGAGATGGCTGTCGTTTGCTAGAGCTTGCTTCGTTTACCCAAAGGTCACTTAGGTATTTCTCACAATAAAACATTGCTTTAGCATGAAACGGCTTGTTAGAATTTTGAGAATGTGGCTTCACGTACAACCTCAACCGGGACTTCCAAATGAATTGCTTCCAGATGATTGCCCAGGGACGTTATGCGCTGCTGATGCGGCTATTGGTTTTTGGGTTTGTGATAGTGTCCTTGGGTTCGATTTCGTTTGCTCAGCCCAATCAACTGATCGTCACAGTATTAAACCACCACGATCAGCCCGTTGCGGGAGCCACGGTTCGAGTCGTCTACTATGCAGCAATGTGGCATGAAACAGACTTTCTGGCGGAGACGAACGAAGCGGGGGTGGTCGAGTTCGAAGGAATTCAAATCGATGGTCACCCAACGCTGTTGATTCAGCATTCCGACTATGCGCCTGATTTACATGCGTTCACATTGGAGACCAAAGAGGTTCAGACGCTAACCTGTACATTAGCACCCGCTCGAATGGGAACGTTCAGGATCCTGTCGCCAGATGGGAAGCCCGTTTCCGGTGCTGAAATAACTCGTTTGGAGGTTGCCAGTGATTTAGTTGAGGCAAAATCATTTTGGGATCACGATTCGTTTCGTTTGCTTTCCCATGAAGATGGCAGTGAGTTTCGAAGCGATGAGAAAGGCGTTTTGAACTTGCCAGCACTACCGGAAGACGCTGTGGTTACCGCGTCCGTCACGCATCCCGATTGGGCAGTCGGCAAGGTAGTTGAACTCAAGGTTTCCGAGTTGAATGAAGCGACTGTAGAGCTCAAACCGGGTGTGGCGTTGGATTTTCAGTTCAGCGGTTCGCAACAAGCACTTGAGAAACTCGAAGGTGAATCCGTTCGCATTCAGCTCTATGAATCAAAAGACAATAGAATAAACCATGTGATCCAGGTGCACGGCAGCAATCATCACCTTACGATGCCGGCCGGCAAATACGAATCATTGGATATTTGCTCTCCAGACCTTTGCATCACTCCAGTCGTGTACTCGGGTTTGCTGCCTCGCCCTTTTCTGGACTTTTCAAATGGTGACACGTTCAAGTTGTCGTTCGTCGTGAGAGAAATGCACAAGGTGACCGGGGTGGTACGTACCAAGCAGGGAACGCCTGTAGCGAATGAATACGTTCAGTTTGGTTTTGAAAATTTGTATGTTGATGAAACGGGTATTCAATGTATTCTCGAAGGCCAGGCAGCTGTATTGGTAAATGCAAAAACGGATTCGCAAGGTCGCTACGAAGTTGAATTGCCGTATGGAGCGGTAAGCGTCGAGTTGTATAGCGAGGAGTTTATAGCTGAGCCAGTAGAGTTTGAATTCACGGGCCAAGCGGCATTCAAGGATTACGAAGTCAACTCGATGCCAACGATTGAGGGACACGTTGTAAATGTGGAGGGGCAGCCGATTGCTGGCGCAGCGGTCCGTTGGTGGACTGCGGGTGGATACGATGAATACGTGTTCGCCGACAATGAGGGTATGTTCTCGATCAAACTCAATGCGTTGGACGTGGATATCGAAACTGAGAAACGCTTGCCTGTCAAAACGCTTGCTGGCTTCGATTTGTTGAGTGACTTGGCCGGAATTCAAGAAATGGATGTTGCAAATGGTGATGTTCACTCAATGAAACTTGTACTGACGCCCCACCCGGCTGATTGGCAAATTCAAGAACAACAAAATCGGTTTGAGGCAAAACTGGAAAAACTTGCGAAAACCAAAGGAGTTACCGTTGAGGAGTTGAAAAAAAACTGGACGAGCCAATATCGAATGGGGCAAGCCCCGCCGGTTGTTTCCAAAAGCTGGTTCAATACCGACGCGCGGTCCCTTGAGGATTTCCGTGGGAAATTTGTTTTGCTCGATTTTTGGTTTATCGGTTGCGGGCCGTGCGAACGAGAAATGCCAAACTTAAAACGAGTATACGAAGCCTATGCCGGCGACGACTTTACGGTGCTCAGCATTCATATTGCCGGACAGTCGCCTGAGACGGTGAAGCAATTTACTGACTCGCGAGCAATCAAGTATCCATTGGTTGTCGATTCTGCGAGTGAAGAAATACTAAAGGCGTATAGGCCATTTGGTGTCGAGGGCTTTCCGACGTATCTGCTGATCGATCCCGACGGAAATATTGTGGGTGATCCATCCATTCGCGGAGTGTTGCTGGAAACCGTGCGTGAGAAATTGCTGGAGCATCGAAAAAAGGTGGCTGAGACAGATCGTCAGTGATCGATGTCCGGGTAAGTCACGGCCTCGTCGTCACGGCTTTGACGATCAAATGATCAAATCCAATATTTCGTTTTGATGAGGCGTTGCTGCTGCTGTCGGCTGAATTCTTGGGAATTCAGCTACGGTGTGAATTCGTTGCGGTGTGAAGTCAGTTATGCAGGATGAAGTTGCGTGAGTGAGTTGACGATGGTTTTGATGGTGGATTTGATCTTGCCAGGCTCCATTAGTGCTTGATTGACTTCCAGTTCGATGCCCGCGTATTTGGGGGCTGTGAATTGTTTGCGAAGGTACGTTGTGAACCCATCGGCCTTCCCGGCGTAAGGGTAGTTCATGCGCACTCGCCAGTCTGGTGCCACTGTTCGGAAGGCGTCCTTCCACTCCTTGCAGAACGCCTTTTCGTTCACCCGCGATGGATCGTACAGTAGACCGATTTCGGCGTTGCGGATTTCGCCATTCAATTCGGGCGTGAAGCTGTGCAAAGATAGGTGAACAACGTTCTTGCCGTTTTCAATCTCCGCACGAATCCAGTTTTCGACGGCGTCTCGATGCGGAGCGTAGTATTGTGCGATGAGTTTCTCTTTGTCGGCCTCTGGCAACGATCGAGTAAATTCCGAAAACAGTCGCGGGTGATGTTTGCTGCGGTTGACTTCGACCAATAGCCGCGAAACAGTGGTCTTGAAAAGTGGCACTTTCAGTTTGCATTCCAGAGCTTCGCCCAGTTTCAATGTGCCGGGGTCCCAGCCGCGATGCGAGTTTAATTCCGATTCATGGCCAGCAAACAATTGTTTGCATGGTGCCGGTATCTGGTTGGAAGCGTGTTCGCAGGTGAGGAGGATTTGCGACTGTTTGAAGTTTGGTGATGAGGTCAGGGGTGTTTGTTGTGAAGTTCTGTTTTGTCGAATCGAATAATTGTGAAATGGCACAGGCACGGCTGCCTGTGCCAACGAAATGTTTTTCAGGCAAGGCTGCCTGTGTTACGAAATGTTGTGCAGGCATGGCTGCCTGTGTTACGAATTCACAGGCAAGGCTGCCTGTGCTACCGGAATTACAGGCAAGGCTGCCTGTAGCTACTCTAGGTCGCAAACATCTGACCTTGGGCGAGGCAGTCGCACAGCTCGCGATAGATTTCTACGAGATTTCCTGTGTCGCCTCCCAGCTCTCCGCAAATCCGACGTGCCAATGGTCCCTTGTTTAAAATTGCTTCAATGCAAGGGCGATGTGCTACCCCAATAGTCCTCGCGTCATTGCGATTGGCTGTTTCGTAAATGGAAGCCCAGATTTCACCCGCTGATGCTGAGCGATTCGCCACGCCCAATGCACGGAGAATATCTTGGTTCGTGACGCTCGTCCGTTCGCCAGTGCGAATCACTTCCAGAAACAGATCCGCCAAGGCATCGGTTTCCAGTTGCTTCAACTCGTCCAATGGCACATAGCTCTCGTTGACGATGAGCTTCAATGCAGCGACGATCAACTCGGTAATCGCCAGGTCAGCCGCAGCACATTCTTGGATATCGACAACCCGGATTTCAATTGCCCCGCGTTCGAATCTTGCGATGGCGCCTCGCGAATTCAAAAACGGCTGTTGCAGGATTTTGTCGTGGTCAAAGGGCGCGATATCTCGATAGCTGCGGGCAAAAATCTGCTCTTCGTAATCCGCCTTGGAATAAACTTGCTCGGGTATGACCCTTCCCGTGATCGAGGGGATTTTCGCCGAGTTCTTGCGATAGACTTCCATGCGATAGTCAACGAATCCTGTCAGGCGTCCGTCTGCGACAGGGGAGCTGGCTGCAATTGCGGGGATCAACGGCAAAATTAAACGAATGGCCGCATGCAGTCTGGCAAACTCTTCGTCTCCGAAAAATGGCAGATTGATATGCGTGCTTTGGAGATTTGCCCAGCCGTGCCCGCGGCAATCAAAGATGCGGTTGTAGGCTTCGTAAACAGGATTGTAATCGTGCGGCCACAGTTGGAGTTCCGTGTGCGGATCCATCCATGGGTGCATGGCCGTAGGCATCAACTGCGCATCAAACTCGCTGGCGAGCGAATTAACGCGATTGATGTTTGCTTGGAAAAGCGTTGGTAGTTCGTTTGTGTCGGCAGCAGGGCCGTTTGTTTTCAATTCAATGACGTGCAGCGCCAATTCGTTTGACCAGGCGATTGGTCCGTCTTCAAAATCGGAAGCGATTTCCCCGACAACAGATTCGATGATTCGGTCGGCGATCGGGCGAACGTCCAGTGAGTCACGATCGACGATCATGTACTCCAGTTCCACACCAATCGCGTCGAAGAGATGAAGTTTAGACGTGGTGTCAGACATGTTTTTCCTGAAAAGCTGATGGTCTAGTTGTATCGAGATTTTTTTTGTTCAATTCGTCGCAAGAAGACGCTCATGATACGCAGATAGAGTTCGTCTTTGAGAATTCTGTCTTCCACCCCGGCATCGATATTAGGGTTGTCATTGACTTCAATGACATAAAACTTTCCATTGGATTCCTTGATGTCGACTCCGTAAAGCCCGGAGCCGATCAGGTTCGCTGCCTTGAGCGCCGTTTGAACTGCGCGTTGTGGGGCCAGTTCGACCGGAACCGTTTCGGCACGCCCATAGCGGCGATTGTCATGATGCTCATTGTTGATGATCTGCCAATGCCCGGAAGCCATAAAGTACTTACATGCGTAGAGCGGTTGCTGATCGATGATGCCGATTCGCCAGTCAAACGTTGTGGGCAGAAATTCCTGTGCGACCACCAGGTCCGATTCTTTGAAGAAGTTTTGGAGTTTGTCGTTTAATTCCGTTGCATCGGCCGCTTTGACAACGCCTTGGGAGAAGGCACTATCTGGCTTTTTTAACACGACCGGATATCCCAATTGCTCTCCGACCTGCTCTGAATTGCTTTGATGGGCCACGACGGTGCGCGGAATTGAAACCTTGTTTCGCGTCAGGAGTTCCGCCAGGTAAACCTTGTTTGTGCAGCGCAGGATTGATTGAGGGTCGTCAATGACGATCAGGCCTTCGCCTTCGGCTTTGCGTGCAAAACGATACGTGTAATTGTTCAAAAACGTGGTGTCGCGAATGAACAATGCATCGAACTCGGTGATATGACCATAATCATCTTTGGTGATAAGCTCAGCAGACATGTCGAGTGTTTCAGCGGCACGAATGAACTTTTTGAGCGCCTTTTCATCTGAAGGCGGGCTGGGGTCGTCTGGTTGATGAAGGATCGCCAAATCGAATCGCGGTTGTGATTTTCGTGAACGGTTGTGTTGGCGACGTGAAAAATGATCACTCGCCGCATCCGTGACAAAACTCCAGTGGCTATCGGGAACTTGATTGGCCGAGATCGAATCGACCTTTCTCAGCTGCCAGTGGCCTTTAGGATCACGCGCGAATTCTGCGCGCAATAACGGGCTGGGGAACTGATTGAACAGGCACAGTGATAGTTTCTCGTATTTGGCGGCGAGGTTTTTGCCAAAGTAAATGCTTAGTTTGAACGACTTTGATTTGATGTTTCCCAGACTATTTTGAATCAACTCATCGAGTTCGTCACCGACCATTCGTACGACGGCCTGCGTCTTCAAATCCCGAACAGTGGCAACGTTTGGAATCGGCCGATGCCCGCGAGCTTCGGCAAGCAGGGAGACATAGTATCCAGTCGTCTGATACTTGTAGGAGCGGCAAAGGTTGAAGACTTTCGCTCCACGGCGTTCGCTATATTGGCTGTCGGTCAAATAGGTGACGGCATCGACCACATCGACGCCCGGGATTATCGCCGGCCAGTCCTGTGGGTCGTTGGTCACAATCAAGATCGACATGGGTCATTCCTTTTTCTTTGGCTTGATGATCAGAAGGTTGGCATCGTACGTCAAAACGCCGAGCAATATGGCGTTGATGACTCGATCAAAACCGACTTCGTAAATTCGATCCTTCGCAAACGGGTTCGGTACATAAGGGTCGGCGACCCGAACCAGTTTTTTGTGTCGTGTTTCACCGCAGAGCACAACGAAGTGCCCTGTGGGCGTTCCCCGAATGTCATCGGGCTTCATGTCTCGCTGCCGTTCTCGGGCAGACATGTACAAATAGGTCGCGCTCAATCCGGTCAGGATGGGCATCGAGTGTTCCAGGAAATGTCGAATCAACGATTTGTTCAATTCGTGCATGCGAACATGCCCGCCACTTTTCAGGAATTGCTGGTAAGCGCGGCAGGCGTTGGTAAATTTCACGCCTTCCTTGACGCGAATCTGTTCGTTGAGTTTTTCATAGAGATCAACGCAGGGGATTCGTTCGTTGGGACCGTGAAAATATGGCTCGTGTTCGTCCGGTTTTAGTTTGGTCGGCTCGAACCATGAGGGGTCGAAGATTCTCAAGTTGTAAGTGAAGATCTTGCAGTCGTACCCGCGTCCCAACGCGGATAGTCCGAGCAACACTCCCAACGTCCCGCCATCTTCGTCGAGCTGAGGCGTATGTTCGATGACCTCTGGTAACTCGATGTTGTCGTCAAAGAATTGGTAAACGGCCTGCAGGCAGGTCGGTCCGCAGGTGGTTTCATTCGGCTGCGGCAAAATTTGAAAATCACTAAGCGATTTCATGAACTCAGGAAGTCAATTCCCGGTAATTCGCGGCGTACCTGCTCCATAGAGATTCGCGATGCCGCACGACGAATCCTGTCGAAAGCGCAAATTCTATCAGCCGCCGCGTTTTGGAAAATGGGGAAATCAAATGACAGCATTGGGAATCTCGTTGGGAGTGAAACCGCCAAGTTCGCGGTCAGGTTTGCCTGAAATCAATTTCTCTTAGGCCAGGTCTCCCGATATAGTGTTGCCATTCGAAGCCATCGGGCAATTCATTTGTAGCCGCGAACTCTAGGTGAATGATTCGTCGGTGGCGTTTGGTTTCTGGATGCGAGGATCCGCTGGAATGGATGATCAAAGGACGCATGGCAAGGACGTCTCCCGGATTCGCACGAATCAACTCGTAATTTTCAATGCCTTTGCCAGGGGAAACACTTGAAAAGTGCGATTCCGGAATCACCTTGAGGGCACCGTTCTCTTCATCAGCAGCATCCAGATGGAGCCGCAACGTCAGCATTTGAGAGAGGATCGCATCTGAGGCGACCATGTGCGGCACACCTGCTTTCACGGTTGGGCGAGATAGATGTCCGGAATCTGCCAAGTGCTGCCGGACCGCGATTGCTTGATCCCGGTGCCAAGCCAGAGACCAAGTTCGATCAGGCGGCTTGTCAAAATACAAAACTCGGACCAGTCCGTATGCTTCGCCCAGAACCCCAGTAAGTAAATGTCCAAGTTCACCATCAAATCCGATTGTTTGAACGAGGGGAATGGAATGTATTAGATTGCGAGCGGCATAAACGTGACCTGATTTTGACTTGGCACTTTGGCTTAGGGCGGGATCGACAAAGATTCTTTGACAGGCGTCGCAAAGTTCTCGCAATCGATCCCCATTGATCGCATCGCGAACGATGGCAAACCCAGTCAGATTGATCTGTTCAAGCGATTGTTTCAGCATTGCAGGTAACAATTGAGACTCCACGTTCTCGTCAAATTCCGGCAAGGCAAAGCGTCGTTCGGTCCCGCATTTCTGCCGGCGACGTCGCTTGAAATCAGTTTATTAAATAGCGGATTTGTCCACTAGCGGTTTGGGAAGCACCGCGATTCGTGCGGGCGGAAGCTATCGGTCGTCCGCAACCAACGAAGCAGAGTGGGGACCGACCATGTTGATTCCTGCACCTTATTTGAGAGAATCAGGAATCAATTTTTCAGTAGTCAAGTATTGCGTGGCGAGCATCAAATGCCCAAGTATCACGTTTCCAAGTCCATCGAAATCAATGCCGCTCCTGATCGCGTCTTTGAAACGATTGTCGATTACGGCACATGGACCAGTTGGTCTCCGTGGTTGCTCGCCGATCCGCAGGCCAAGGTAACTGTGAGTGAAGAGCCCGCAAAGGTTGGTTCGACGTACGCTTGGATTGGGACGTGCACTGGGCAAGGAACTGGAGCACAAAGAGCTGATTAATGGTAGACGCGTTGTCGACGAGTTGCGTTTTTTGAAGCCGTTCAAGTCGATTTGCGAAACATCGTTTGAGTTGGAACCAGTATCCAATGGCACTCGGGTCACTTGGAACATGGATGGCGCCATGCCGTGGTTCATGTTCTGGATGATTCCCATGATGAAGACGTTTATCGGGATGGACTATCGACGTGGGCTTTTGATGATCAAGGACTTGATCGAGACGGGCTCCATTCCTTCACAGACGGAAGTGTTGGGTATCCAATCCGGTTGGACCGATTCGCATGGCAGGTGTTTCCCGGAAGTGTAAAGTTGAGGATGTTGGTGATTCGATGTCCGAGGCATTTGCTGCTTCTGAAATGGAATTCAAACGATTGGGAATTGCTGCCGGCGAGATGATTTCGGTTTATACCAAGTTTCGAATGAAAGAAGGCGTGTTTGAATACATCAGCGGATTCTGTATCTCTGAGGGAGCTGATCTGCCCAGAAATTCGAATCTCACAACTTGGAGCATTCCTGCCACGCAGGCGTTTCAAGTAAAGCACATCGGTCCCTATCGGCATCTTGAAACGGCTGGAGTGTTGCCAACCAACTCGTTCGATACAAAAAAATGAAGCAGCAGAAGAATTGCGCGACGTTTGAAATCTATCGAACAACGCCAAACGATACTCCTGAAATTGAAATAGAGACCGATATCTATCTGCCGATTCGATAGCTTCTGGATTGGCAAGGGAATCCGTTAATGCCTGAATTGCCGGATGTCATTCTATATGTCAATTCACTAAACCGACTTTTGAATGGCGCAGTCATTCAAAGTTGCTCGGTACGTAGTCCGTTTGTTTTGCGAACGTTTTCTCCCGAACTGGAACAAGCCAACGGCTCGGTCATTGTTTCATTTTTCCATATCGGCAAGCGGATTGTTTGGGAGTTGGAGCCCGAGTTGTACCTCGTGTTTCACCCGATGATCGCCGGCCGCTTTCACTGGAAGAATAAAGTTTATCGACCGACCGGAAAAACGACCTTCTGGCGATTGTGACCGATCGTGGAACCATGGTTTTTACGGAAGCGAGTCCAAAAAAACGTGCGGGATTGTGGGTTCAGCCCTCTCGCTCCGATGTCAGTGCCATGGACGCAGGAGGAATCGATGTTTTGAATTGTTCATGCGATCAATTTTCACAGGCATTGATGCGAGGGAATAACACACTCAAACGTGCGCTAACCGATCCCACGAGGTTTTGCGGAATTGGAAATGCCTATAGTGACGAGATCCTGCATCGAGCCCGCCTTTCGCCTTTGCAACGCACAGAAAATCTCAAATCGGAACAGTTGAAATGCCTTTGGAAGGCGACCAGCGAATGCCTACACGAATGGATCGATCGGCTTGCGGCTCAAAACCAGAGTGCTTTTCCGGAGAAGGTCACTGCGTTTCGTCCAGAAATGCGCGTGCACGGAAAATATGGTCAGGCATGTGTGGATTGCGGAAAAAGGTACAACGCATCCGTTATGCCGACAACGAATGTAAATTGCGCTTGCTTGCCAAACCGGCGGCAAATTGCTTGCTGACCGCTCACTTTCAAGGTTGCTGAAGGACGATTGGCCCAAATCGATTGATGATTTGGAATAAGCGTTTCTGTCAAATGCGTTTAAATTTTTTGTCGAGGTCTTCTCGCGAAAAGACCAATGCAGTCGGTCGTCCATGTGGGCAGTGATGTGCGTCGCGGCAAAGGTCTCGAAATGCGATCAGGTCTTGGATTTCTTCACGCGAAAGACGATCGCCCGCTTTGATTGCCGCTTTGCAAGCAAACATGTGAAGCAACTCGTCGAGCAGATCTTCTGGTCCCAGATCGGAACCGTCGGTCATCAGTTTGTCGATCACACTCCGCAACATCTCGGCAGGATTGTGTTTGGCCAGCATTGCCGGATACGAAGAGACCAGGACCGTGTCGCCACCAAACGGTTCAACGGTCATGCCGACTCGCGCGAGCATCTCGGCTTTCTCCAGCACTGCTGCGACTTCGGCAGCAGGCAACGTGACTGGTTCGGGAACCAGGAGCTTCTGCGACTCCAGTTTTCCGCCAAAGATTTTTTCCTTGAACTGTTCGTACAGGACACGTTCGTGGAGCGCATGTTGGTCGATGATCACCATCCCTTCGTCGGTTTCCGTGATCAGGTAGGTATCCTGAACCTGCATGGCCATCACCCGATTCGGTTGCGCGGCAACTGGAGCCGAATCGCCAGAAGCGTCTGAGGCGTGAAAACCAGAAAGCGTCGTATGTGCATCGTTTGACGTGGCCGAAGGTGCCATAAACTGAGGCGAACCGACATAAGGCCCTTGGCCTGGACGCGTGCGAAGTGGATCGATGTTAGTCGGAGGCGCGTGAAACGGGCGATCAACAAAATTCCTTGAGGCGGTAGGGGCCCTGAACTCCATGCGCGATTGTGATTCGGTTTGTGCGGGTCTCAATGCAAACGCGTTTCTTCTTGGTTCGTCGGGGTAGGGCAGGGGCGGTGCAACTTGGCCCGGCAAAGTGGGGGCGGAATTTTCTCGTGACGATAGTTGCCCTTTGGCCGTCAGGTCTGTCGATAGGAACTTATTTCGCAACGTTCCCAGCAGTTGGCTGTAAAGTCGACCGCCATCTTGAAAACGCACCTCCAGTTTTGCTGGGTGCACGTTGACATCGACCGCATCAAACGGCATGTTCAATCGCAAGAAGCAAACCGGAAACCGCCCGGTCATGATCAAACCTCGGTACGCTTCTGTCAGCGCATGCTGCAGTGAGCGGTCGCGTATGTAACGACCGTTCAAGAACAGATACTGCATTCGATTATGCGAACGGGTGACTTGAGGATCGCAAACGAAGCCAAACAATCGAACACCGTCATGTTCACTTTCGATGGGGATCAGGTTGTCGCCGATCTCGGGGCCGAAGAAATCGGCGATTCGATTTGCCCATTCATTAGTGGGCGAAAGCTGATGTTGGACTTTGTTATTGTGCAGTAGTGTCAGGTGACGGTCAGGATTTGCCAACGCAATTCGTGTGAAGGCTTCGCCGATATGCCCCATTTCGGTTTGAGCGGTTTTCAAGAATCGTCGCCGAACGGGTGTGTTGTAAAAAAGGTTTTCGACCAGAATCGATGTCCCTTGAGGGCCGCCGCAAGGTTCAATCGGCTCGGCCTTGCCTCCACGAACGACCAACTCGTAGGCACTTTCCTGATCCGCGGTCTTGGACTTCAGCGTAAATTCGCTGATCTCGGCGATCGATGCCAATGCTTCGCCACGAAATCCAAATGTCGCCACACGAAACAAATCATCAGCGTCTTCGATCTTGCTCGTAGCGTGACTGGAAACGGCCAGCATCATTTCATCGTGAGGGATGCCGCAACCATTGTCGGTAATCCGCATCAGATCCAGACCACCATTTTCGATTGCAACCTCAACTTGCGTCGAGCCGGCGTCAATTGAGTTTTCCAGCAGTTCTTTAACGACACTTGCCGGTCGTTCGATGACTTCTCCAGCGGCGATTTTATTGATCACGCTTGTGGAAAGTTGTCGGATTGGCCGCGGATTCAATTTGGTTTCAGCTGGCATCGTTCTGGTCATACTCCTTTAATTTGCGATACAGATTCCTTTCGCTGATTCCCAGGCGTTCGGCAGTTTCCTTGCGGTTTCCCTTGGTCAAACGCAGTGAAGTCTCGATGGCCCAACGCTCCAGTTGAGCCATGGACATTTTTTCCAGAGACTGAAGTTCTTCGGAAGTCTCCGTCGGTGCGGCTGAAGAAATTGGTGCCGACGTTTCGTCGCTGGTAGTCGTTGCCGGAGCTGGATCAACCAGACCGATTGTTGATGGGGGCATCTGTTCCAACAGGTCGGGTGACAGGTCGTCCAAATCAAGCGTGCCGTCCAGGTCAAGTACAACGATACTTTCGACGACGTTTTTTAGCTGACGAACGTTTCCTTTCCAGTGAAATTCCATCAACCATGTGCGAAGATCGGGCGTGAAACCTTTTACCGACTTTTTGTTTTTTTCGGCCGCCAATTTTCGAAAGTGTTCGGCCAAGGGTAAAATGTCTTCGCGACGTTTTGACAACGGTTCCAAGTGGACGGAGACAATTTTCAGTCGGTAGTACAAATCACTTCGGAATCTGCCAGCCTCGATTTCTTTCTCCAGGTCCTTATTCGTCGCGGCCAAAACGCGAACATTGACATCGATCGGTTTGTTGTCGCCAACGCGCGTGATCTGGCGTTCTTCGAGAACTCGCAACAGTTTGATTTGGGTTGGCATCGGCATGTCGCCAACCTCATCCAGAAACAGCGTGCCACCGTCGGCGTATTCGAATTTTCCTTGCCGGTCTGTAATCGCGTCCGTAAAGGCACCTTTGACATGCCCAAATAATTCGCTTTCGACCAAGTGCTCGGCAACTGCCGCAGTGTTGATTGCGACAAACGGTTTTTTCTTGCGTGGGCTGTTTTGATGAATGGCCTGAGCGATGACATCTTTGCCTGAGCCCGTCTCGCCGGTGATCAATACACCAGCGTCAGTGGGGGCGATGCGCCGAAGTCGATCAACGACAGCCTTCATCGACTCCGAGGCATAGATCAGTTTTTCAAAGCCGAAACGTTCGTCGAGTCGAACGTGCAGATCGTGGTTCAGCTTTTTCAGGCGAACTGACTCGGCGGCTTTGGCAGCAACGGCTTGAAGCCGCTTGGGCGTGATCGGCTTTTCCAGAAAGTTGTACGCGCCGTCGCGCATCGCTTCGACTGCTCGGGGAACACTGGCGTGTCCAGTCACCATGATCACTTCGGCGTCCGGCAAACGACTTCTGGCGAGGTGCAGGACCTGCATACCGTCCATATCGTTCATCATCAGGTCGGTGATCACCAGATCGAACGTGTTCTGGTTGATTTGTCGTGCACCTTCTTCGCCGCTCATTGCTGTGGTGACTGAAAACCCCACGCGCTCAAGACTCTCCGTCATCGCGTTCGCGAGATCACGATCGTTGTCGACGACCAGGATTCGGGCTGATTTGTTCGTTATTTCCGTTTCTGCGTTCATTTTTATGATGATACAAAATCGGATGTTTGCGGTCGATGATGGGACTTTGTGAGTACCACGAAACCAAGGTATTCCCCGAATCTAAGGCAGGTTGGCCTCGATATAATCGTTTGATCGCCACTTTGAGAAACGTTTTCGCCGTTTGATCGCTACAACCTGACACCTTGGTAACAATGAACAAGTGCGGCGTTAGCGAACGTAGGAAACATCATGGTTTGCATTTCAGAATTAGCCATTCGCCGAGTAGGATGGAGTTTCGATTTCATTGCAGGATTTTTCAATTTATAGATCATGAGTTCAACGAAAAATCAATCCATTGCACCTGCGAAGGCCGCCAACGATCGTCAGTATTTCAAGGTACGGCGAGATCGAAACGGTTCGGCTCGAGTTGCGGTGATCGCCATGGCAGTTGTTGCAGTGCTCGCAATCGCTGGCGTGTGGGGATTAAATGTACTGCGGAAGCAAGACAATCCGTTAGCCAATGCGTTGACGGCCCCGGTCGTCAACGATTCGTTTTTGTTGAGTGTGGTTGAGTCCGGGGACGTCGAGAGCAGCAGCAATGTCGAAATTCGTTGCCAGGTAAAATCGCAAGGGCGTGCCGGTTCCGTGATTTTGGAAGTGATCCCGGAGGGGAGCGAGGTCAAGCAAGGCGACTTTTTATGCCAACTCGACGATTCGTTGTTCCGCGATCAACTTGTTGAACAACGCATTCAAGTCGCCAAGGACCGGGCGGCAATGATCCAGGCTGAATCGGATTTGGCGACATCCAAACAGATTCTGGTGGAGTATGAAAATGGTGTTTGTGAGCAGGAGTTGGCGGCGCTGCAAGCGGAAGTTGCCACGGCAAACGAATCCCTTCGTCGTGCGCGGGACACCGAAGCGTATAGTCGAACGCTTAATCGCAAGGGCTTTGTGACCAAAACGCAATTGGATGCAGATCAGTATGCGGTCGAAAAAGCAAAATTGGACTTGGATCTGGCCATCCAAAAACTGGAGGTGTACGAGCGGTTTACTCGCGAACGCACCCTTGCAGAATACAAGGCTGAGATTGAAAAACAGGGCGCGAATCTGGAAGCGGCTCAGTTCACGTTGGAGCTCAGTCAAAACCGAACACGTGAAATCGAATCACAGATCGAGGCGTGCCGGATTCTTGCGCCGAATGATGGGCAACTGGTCTATGCCAACGAAGTGGATCGTCGTGGTGACGCATCGTTTGTCATCGAGGAAGGTGCGACGTTGCGAGATGGGCAGCCTATTTTTTTCCTGCCGGATCCCAATCGAATGCAGGTGCGCGCAGCAGTAAACGATTCGAAGATCAACATGGTCGAGGCGGGGCAGCAGGTCACGATCCGATTGGATTCCCAGCCGGAGATTCCTATTCGTGGCGAGGTCGCGCGGGTCGCACCTTATCCGTTGCCACGTCGTTGGTTTCAGGCGCCCATCGAATATGAAGTAGTCGTGACCGTGCTGGAACAATCGGAGATTGTACGGCCAGGTTTGCGAGCCAAGGTTGAAATTCTGGTCCAAGAACTGGAGTCCGCGACGCAGGTTCCGGTCGCTTCGATTTTTGAAAGCGAAGAAGGCAAATTTGTTTTTGTGAAAACGGACCAAGGCTTGGAGCCGCGTCGTGTGGAGACCGATTCCAACAATGAACAGAATGTGATTGTTTCCAGCGGAGTGGAGTCGGGCGAAGAAGTGCTTGTTGATCCCGAATCGTATCGCGAGTTCGTCGAATTGCCGACGGCCAGTTGATAGAAAGGGCCGCAGAGCAAACATGTTTTCTTCGACGCTTTGGAAACTGGGCTTCAAAAGTCTCACGCTTCATCCCATGCGGTCACTACTGACCGTGTTGGGGATTTTCATCGGTATTGCCAGTGTGATCTGGTTGTTGGCAATCGGCGAAGGGATCAGTGTTCGGGTTCAGAAACAAATCGAAGAACTTGGTACCAACAATATTATCCTGCGCAGCGTGCTGCCGCCAACCGAATCCAGTGCCGACGTCAATTCACGCATGGCAATCTACAGAGTGACTCGTTCGGATTTCGAAGAACTCACGGGAGCATTGGGCTCGGTCGATCAGGCAGCTGCGGATTCGCGATGCACGAAGAGAGTTGTATTACGGGTCACAGGATACCAATATCCATTGTATTGGCTGCACGCCGGAATACGACAATGTGATGAATCTGAAAGTGCGTGAGGGGCGGTTTCTGGAAAACGCCGACTTGGCAAAAGACGACAACGTTTGTGTGTTGAGCTACGAACTGGCCCGAACCGTCAAACCGATTGGCTCGGCGCTGGGGATCATCATCAAGGTCCGGGAAACTCCGTATCGAGTTGTGGGAGTCATGGAGAAACGGTCCATGATGGCAGCCGTTGGCAGTTCGCTGGAATCGCAGGATTTCTCAGATGATGTTTATATTCCGCTGACGACGTTTTGGCGACGGATTGGTGACTGGACGATGGAACGCAGCCAGGAACGCAGCGGAATGAAATCGTTGAGATCAGTCAGGTAACGTTTCGCGTCAAGGAAATGAATACGGTGATGAACACCGCCAACGCGATTGAGTCGATCATGCGGCGTCGACATGACAAAGATGACTGGGCGATTGTCGTGCCTTTAGAATTGTTGGAGCAGGCGCGTTCCACTCGATTGATGTTCATGGCATTCATGGGACTCATCGCCGCGATCTCGTTGGTTGTCGGCGGCATTGGAATCATGAACATCATGTTAGCGACTGTAACGGAGCGTACTCGCGAAATTGGTATTCGGCGTGCACTCGGAGCCAATCGGCAGGCGATCATCCGGCAGTTTCTGGCGGAAACAGTTGTGCTTTCGATGGCCGGAGGAATCACGGGGATTTTTGGCGGCCTCCTATGTCCGTGGTTAGTCGTCTGGGGGCGAATGCTGGTGGGGCAGTTATTTCCCAACGCCATGAGCAATTTGCCCAACTCCGTGCTGGAGTTTGAGCCGATTATTGTGCCCGTTTCGATCCCTTTTGCTTTCCTGATCGCGGTGTCAGTGGGCGTCGTGTTTGGAATCTATCCTGCCATTCGAGCTGCCAGTCTCGATCCCATTGAAGCATTGCGACATGAATAATCTGCCCAACCTGTTCGTCTATATTGGTAAGAAGTCCAGAAACGCAAAAAAGCCCCGATTGGCAGTCGTTCAATCGGACTTGCCCCATGGACCACAACGCCAAAACGATCGAAAGGAATGGCAATGCGAAAAACACAAAACAGAATTTTCCCTTGGAACTGCCGCATTTTGGCAGCAGTTGCCGTAGTAGGTATGTCGGGGATTTTGGCGTCTCAATCGCTAGCGCAAGATTACGGGGCCGTTGGCAAACGCCTTCGCGATGCCGTCGAGGCCGGTGAGATTACCGGGGCCCAAGCTCGATACATGATGGCCTCTCTGCAACTGGCCGAAAGACTGAATGACTCGGCCACTGCTGACAAAGGACCAAGTGGACCCGGCCGAGATCGCCCTGGACGCGCTTCGATGGATCGTCCACGCCCCGAGCAAGCTCGCCCCAACCGCCCTTCGGTTGATCGCCCCCGTGACGGTCGTCCATCAACCGACCGAGTGCAAAAGGACCGTCCTCAAACGGACCAAACGCCGCGCTCACGACCAACCAAAGATCGCCCACAGTCCGACCGTGTTCAATCCGATCGCCCTAAGTCCGATCGAGTACAAACCGATCGAGCGCAGCCCAACTGGGAACAAATCAAAAAACGGATCGAGTCAGCGGTCGAGCGTGGTGACATGACTCGCGAAGATGCTGACGCGAAATACATCGCTATCAAAAAGCGATTCGCATCTGATCAAGCGTCTGCATCGAAATCGAATGAGCAAAGGAAGAAAGCAGCGGCAGGCAAGGGAGAAGCGAAACGCGACCGTGCGAAAAAACAGGATAGTCGCCCTGGGGACAAACTACCTGCCATGAAACGTCCAATGGCCGACAAACAGCCTGCGAAACCAGCGCCCAAGGGCGAACAGGCTCGCGATCGACGGCCCGATGCCAAGCAAGGTGGTCAGGCCAATCGACGTGCGCCAAACAAGGAAGCTGCCGGCGCTCAGCGTCGACAAAACAAGGGTGGGCAGTCGGCAAACCTTGACGCGCGAATTCGCGGGGTTCTAGTGGACGCTGGGATCGATGAATCAAATGTTGATTCCGTGGTTGTGGCCATCAAACGTCTTTCCAATCAATTCCGCACTAAGGGAGATTCCTTCGAGGTGCCCGAGTCGTACCTGAAACACTTAAGCGCAATCGGCTTGAATGAAGAACAGATTCAGCGTTCGGTCAACTTGGCAAAACGACTGTCAGCTGCGAGACCAGCCGAGGGGGCGAATAGCGAAAATCGGCGAGAAAAAGGGGACGGATAATTCTGTACCCCCAATGGTTCATGCGTCGCGTGTTTCGGGCTACATCAAGACCTGAAACACGCGGCACGAACTGCCTGTACC
This sequence comes from Pirellulaceae bacterium, assembly GCA_041399045.1. Taxonomy (GTDB): domain Bacteria; phylum Planctomycetota; class Planctomycetia; order Pirellulales; family Pirellulaceae; genus BJ22. The sequence continues at coordinate 100,078 of JAWKTO010000015.1, forward strand.
TTGGGCACTCTACCTTTGACACGGAGCTTGGGCACTCCTGCCCGAAACAAGTAGCTTGGGCACTACTGCCCGCGATTGTTTCCAGATCTCGGCAAATAGTGGCCAAGTCACGTTAGGGATGTAGGATGGGCACTCTCGCCCGTTGACAAACATATTCAAATTTGAACCCACGACGTTTTATTCTATTTTGGTCTCGGCCAGGAGTGGCCAAATCACGCGAGACGCTTGTCTTACGCAAAACCCTTTTGCCCGTTATCGAACTTGCACTCCTCTTGCCCTTGAGAATATTCAACCGGTATTACCTTTACAACATTCACGACTACCTCTACTGATCGTTTCAATTCCGTTGACGGAACGGGATTTGCGACCCATCCTTTTGTGAAGATTCCTGAATGTATTTAGTTGAAATTAGCAGTTTGGAAATTTGAGTGTGCGAAACGGCTCGCTTGTTGTGTGCGTCGGCGTCCACTCAATTGGTTGAAGTACAAATAGGTGATACGAATGGCGCGGAAATCAGCTGGTTCCAATGGAAAACCCGACAGCGGCAATGTCAAGGTCTCATCGGCGAGGCCATCACGAAAGGGAGTATCCAAGGGTAACAAAGCGAGCGCGAAACGCAGCTCTAAACGTTCGAAAACACAGCGTCTGCGTCGAGTGAATGAAGGGGACACGTCGCCCGATCTAAACGCCGATGCCTTGGCCGCTTACGAAGTCAAGCAATCGGTTTCGGCTGCACAACAGTCCAAAATATCAGCCGTGCAAGACATCATTTCCCAGACGCCACCGCACGATATCGATACGCTTGCCAAGACATTGAAGGTTATCATTGGTGGCGCTTCGGCAGAGGACGCCAGTGTGTTGCGCAACGCTTTGCTGAGCGAAGCACCTCCAGTGGGCAAAAAGAGCTTGGGCCCCGACGAACAGCTTTCCGCGGAATGGCGTGAGGGAGGCTATCCTTATCGCAACCTGATGTCGCGAAAGAATTACGAGAAGCAAAAATACCAACTTCAGGTCGAGCTGCTCAAATTGCAGGCGTGGGTCAAAAACGAGAAACAGAAATTGGTGATTCTGTTCGAAGGGCGTGACGCGGCTGGCAAAGGGGGTACGATCAAACGCTTTATGGAGCACTTGAATCCTCGGGGAGCACGAGTCGTCGCCCTTGAAAAACCAAACGACGTTGAGCGTGGCCAATGGTATTTCCAGCGTTACGTTGAACATCTGCCAACGGCAGGGGAAATCGTGTTGTTTGACCGATCGTGGTACAATCGCGCTGGCGTCGAGAACGTCATGAATTTCTGCAGTGAAGATGAATACGCGGAATTCATGCGACAGGTTCCCGAGTTCGAACGCAATCTGGTTCGCAGCGGCACGCATCTGATCAAGTTCTGGTTTTCCGTCTCGCGCGACGAGCAGAAACGCCGCTTCAAGGAGCGACAGGCGCACCCGCTCAAACAGTGGAAGCTATCGCCTGTTGACCTTGCGTCACTCGACAAGTGGGATGATTACACACGCGCCAAGGAAGCGATGTTTTATTATTCGGACACCTATGACTCACCTTGGACGGTTGTCAAATCAGATTGCAAGAAGCGTGCACGATTGAATGCCATGCGCTACGTTCTCAACTCGTTGCCGTATGACAAGAAAGACACCGACCGCATCGGTTCCATTGATCCCCTGTTGGTTGGCCGCGCCAATTTCGTTTACGAAAGGGGCGAAAAGGAAACAGCCTCCGAGAAGGGATAATCGCAGGGTGATGTCAAGGAGGCAAGG
>JAWKTO010000016.1:0-75454 GCA_041399045.1 Pirellulaceae bacterium
GGTTGGTGGGTCTGCGTCGTGCCTCCTTGACGCCACCCTACGATTGTCAAGGGACTTTGCTTTGAACCCCAATGCTATCCTAATTCGTCGCTTAGTGACTCAGTCAGCAGGTCGCGCTTTACATGAAGGGTTTTGAATTCGGCATGCAAAGCATGCCCCTCGCAAATCTAGTTGATTTTTCGACGCCAGTCCCAGAAGTTCAATCCGAATCCGCCGTTCATCCAATTTTTGCTTCAATGTTACAGGTGTCGCGTGGGTCGAGGTACGAAGACCCACTGGTTAGTCAAACTTGGATTCCCAATTAATATATGAAGTTAGTCAACAAGGCCGTAGGGAATTGTTCGAGCAATACTCGCAGTTCAGTCAATAATTACACTGGGTATTGTATTAGAATTTCGCGAGCAAATTCTCTTGCCTCCTCCTCGGAGTCTGCTTCGTAAACTTCGTAATTTTTGTTAAAAAGCAGCTCACGCCAATTTACGCTTTCATCAAGAAATAGGTTTTTTATCTCCAATCGCAAATCTGGATTTGCATAATATTCACGCATGTACGCTGCTTTTTCGTCTTCTTCACTTCTTTCAGCTTGAATAGAAAAACAGGACTCCAATGTGCTTCTAACATTTTGATAGCTTTTCATTCTACTATGTCCGGAAAAATAGTAATCGTCTCCCAAACGCCAGTTGTTGGATTCAACTGATAAGTGGCACGCACACCAGTCATATCAACGCGGTAAAGTGGCCCATAAATGTCCACAGCGCGGGCGTTCCCAATTCTGGCATATCCGCGACCAGTCACGAAGCCTAAATCAGCTTTTACCGTGTGAGTTTTTTTGTTTGGGTTTGCGCGAATGGCTTCTGGCAACTTGACGTTTCTGAGCGCAGAATCGGCCCAAACAAGCATAGAATCAGACTCGAAGGCCGACGAATGTGGAGGAACTAACACTTGTCCATTAATCCGCTTTACATGACCATCAGGCGCTACTCCCGTCCGTGCCCTTACTTCAAGCATCGAGTCGGTAACTGTCTCCCCATGTCGTACAATAGACTGGTAGGGTGGGTCGAGGCACGAAGAACCACCGGTTCAGCTTTCGTGTTGTTTTTCCGCCTGAAGACGCCTGAAGACGGTACTACAAACGCATCCTGTCCATCGTGTGTATCGATGTTCGATTTAATAGCGTTCCGGCGATGGCGACCAGCCGCTTGGACAGTGATTTTTGAGGTTGGTAGGTCTGCGTCGTGCCTCCTTGACGCCACCCTACGATTGTCAAGGGACTTTGCTTTGAACCCCAATGCTATCCTAATTCGTTGCCTAGGCGGCGTTGCGGATAGAGTGCAGGGGTTTGTCGACTGCGTTCAGTAATCATCGGGCCTTCGGAAGGGATAAATACGTCGATGCCGGCTGCTTCCAATGCTTCAATCAACTCGATGTTCAAATTGTTTTGAAGTTTCGAAAATGACGAACGCGATGGCAGATACAATCGCAATTCGTAATCAAGCGATCGCGAACCAATCTTCACCAACACGGCACTTGGCTCCGGATAATCGAGCACACTTTCCTGACGCCTCGCCACGGTTAACATCGTTTCGTTGACCAAACGCGATGTTGCTGCCATGAGCAACGGAGATCGGGAACACGGCGCGTGAAATCGTATCTGTTAAAGTCCAGTTCATCACATCGTCGGTGATGAATTTCTTGTTGAGGAATGATCCACTCACGGCGATCCGCATCGACGATCGTTGTCGCACGCAGCGCCCATGCGCGTCACGGTGCCCGACACTTCATTGACCGAAACATAGTCACCGACGCGAACCGGTCGTTCAAGCAGAATGATGATGCCTGAAACCAGATTGGCAAACACTTCCTGGAGTCCAAAGCCAAGGCCCACGGTCAATCCCGCGGCAAGCCATTGCACACGGTCCCAACTAAAGCCCAGCAGATTGGCGGCAACCATCATGCCGATCAACGCAACCACGTACCGCGACACAAACGACACGGCAAACCGGCCACCTTTATCGAGCGGCAAACGATTCGGCAAAGCCAGTTCGATCAGCCCAGGCAAATTCCGACTGATCCCCAGCGTGATCAAAACGACAACAACGGACCACGCCAAATGTCGATAAGTGATTGCTGTAACGGAACCGTCAGACGCCGTTGCCCCTTGCCAAAGCGGGAATTGATCCAGCATTTGTCCCAGTGGCAAGACGGTATGCCAAAGGCTTGTGCCCAGGACAATCAGCGCCCCAAAGCCAACGATGTTGATCAATCGCTGAACCTGTTTGACATTCTGTTTGAGTTCCAAATCCAATTGTCGTGATTGGGAATCGCGACCCAGTAGCTGTTGCCGAGTGTGGGCTTCGAACAGGCCGACCAGGTAAACAACCGTTGACCAGGCGAGAGCAACCAGAATGGTGCCCAACATGGTCCAAAGCATTCGTATGCTCAATTGTTCGGCTGCAAAACGATAACCGGCGGCCGAAAGCAAGACCAACGCAAATGGGATGGCCGACGCAACGTATTGAAACCCACGTCCGCTAAAAAGCCAACTGCGAATTTTGCTGGTCGACCCAGAATTCTCAAAACGTGAGATCGCGCTTGCACACCGCCACACGACCAACGTCATCGCCGACATCGCGGACATCAGTACCAATCGGCCAAGCGAATCATTGTACGATCCGCCCGAGAAGACCTTCATTGTTTCGCAGATTGCCAGGATCGGACAAATCAAAATTAAAACTTGGAAGAGTCCTCGACGCAGCTGTTCGCAAATGCCAAATGGCCAGCTCAAAACGTTGACTGCGAGGCCGTTCGGTGAAATGGCACGATACAGAAACATCGTGACAATCCATGTGGGCATCATGTAGCGAAGGCCCGAAGCCAGGTTGGCGGCCAGGATTTGATCTTCGCCAACGGCTCGCAACTCCCAGTACACGAAAAACAAAACCAGCGGCAACTTCAATGACGCAAGTAGCGTCCAGGCAATCCGTTTGGTCAGTTCAACCAATCGTGGACTTGAGAGATAACGCGTCCCATTGGCGGTTGTTGTGGCGACTGATGACATGGTTATCGCATCCCTTCGCCGTTGCGGTTTTGCGGGCGTTGGATCGCCAATCGACGGCATCCCCAGTTCAAACCGACAAAACCAAGTACAAACAAAATTGTTTCGACGGGACGCATCCAGATTCGTGAAACGAGACTTGTGAACAGCTCATACCACGGCTGTGGTGCAAGGAATCGAGTCGAACCCTCAAGTCCCAATCTTGCATCGCGTAAGCCGATCGCTTCGGAGTTTTGCACCCAGACCAATTGTGATTCCAGGTATTCGCGTATTCGACGGCTGGATTGAAGGAGCGATTCGCGTTGTGTGGCAACGGACGACAAGACGTCATGTAATCGGTGTAGGTCGCGCACCAGATCTCGAAGTTGGCACGTTTCCGTTGTCAGTTCTGAATCCGAGTAGCTTTCGCCATTGGTTGGCGGTGGTAACGATTCGGTAGCAGCCGAATACGCATCGTTCAGATCGAGGAGACGAATGCTGTTTGCGCGGATGGCCTTTTGCGTCTCGATGTTTTGAATTCGCAGCAAGGCTTCATCAGGCAATGAACGATTGGTTTCGATTAAGATCAGAGCAGTCGCATCGGAAAGGCCAATCAATTCGATTTTTTCCTTGAGCGTTTTTTCCTTTTCGTGCATCTGCTTCAGGCGACGCGTGATCGCTCCAGCCTCTTGCTCCAGTTGCTGGATTTTTGCATGGAGTTCGGTAGTTTCGTCGACAGTTGGTTCGGTCGCGGTAACAGTCAATTCAGGTGTTGAAATCGTCGCATCCAATGTGGGTGTTGTCGGCGTTAGCGGAGTCACGTCGTTCTCGAATGCCGCTTGGACGACTGACTCGACTTGGTGGTTTGGTGTAATGTTGGCCTGCGGCTTAATTTGAAACTCTGCTTTTGCAATCTGCGCTGGCAGTTCTCTCAGCACTTGGTCGACTAGACGAGCTTCGAATTGAATGGAAGCAAGTTCCTCCGAAGTCATTTTCAGTTCCGCAATCGTCACAATAAACTTGGCCAACGATGCGTCGTCCTCAACGAACTCTCTGGCAATATTGACGTTGCGTTGCAGATGTTGGTGTCGCTCCAAAACAAAGGCCATGCGGTCTTGCAAAATGGGCCAACGAATCGACGCGTGCTCCAACTGTTGTTTCATGCTTGCGATTGCTTCCACGCTGGCTGTGGCATGTTCCAGCGAATAGATTCTCGTTTGCTTGTCGCGGTTCTGGGAAAAATACGACGCTTGTTGTGCAAATCGAAGCGCATTCGAAAGCGACGACAGACGTTCGTCTTGTTCAATCGCGTCGAGAGTCAGGCCCGAAAGTTTTTGCCGAAGAATAGTGGTGAGTTGTTCGTTGTCGATGTTTTCAAACGCGTCTAATTGCGTTGAATTCCAATTGAGGAGTTGGGAGTCGGAATTGAACGTTTGGTGAATCGACGATTGAAACGTGGCGTTCGGCGCGGACGGCGGGATGTGCTGTTGCGGAATCTGAGCGAACAGTGAACCGTGTCCAGACAAGGCTTGAGCAATCGATGCCAATGCAATGATTGGAACTGTGAGGATGAAAACCCACCGATTTGTCATCAAGAAACCTGCCTGAACCCCATGTTTAACGCCCTGAAAGCGTGGAGACGATAGAATCGAGGCGTCGGAAACTCAAGGTCAATCGTTCGCTAGCGTTCGAGTTCGACGTCACGAATCGGTTTGGGAAACGAGTTGAGAGAAGGGCCAAATCAATGATGCTGTTCGCCCCACCGGGGCAAAGCGGCCTTTGATGTTCGGTCCAGTGGGTTCGTGCAAACGACGGTGCTTGCGTCGTGTATATTGATGATCGCAAACAATTTCCAACAACGAACGGGAAAGTAGAAATATGGCTAGTCGAATCAGCGGACTTGTGTTCGGTTTCGTGTTGTTTCTGGGATCGCCGTATTGGGCGCATTGCTTTCAAGCGTCACCGGAAGCCCTTGTGCCCGATTCATTACGCACGGGGTTCGACACGATTCAGGCGGATCAAGCCGAACAATGGCTGAATGTGTTGGCCGGCCCGACTTTCGAAGGTCGCGGGACGGGGCAGCAAGGCTTCATGAAGGCCGCCCATTGGGTTGCCGGAAAACTGGCTGAGTTTGGCGTTGATCCGATGGGAGACGGAGGCACTTATTTTCAGATGATGCCCATGTTTCGTCTGACGATCGACGAGGAGCAGTCTGCGCTGAACGGACCCGACGGATTGACCATTGCAGCTAAAGGAAATTTTGGCGTTTCTCGTTTCGCTGAGCAAACAGAAGCGGGAGGCCAGGTCGTTTTTCTTTCGCTGCTCGGTGCCCGCCCTACCCTGCCCGAGAATGTCAGTTTGCGTGACAAGGTCGTAATTTACTTGACCGACACCGACGCATCATTTTTCGCGCGACGTTTGATCGCTGGACAAGGCCCGGCGGCTGCGTTGACCGTTCAAGATGTGGTTGAGGGTTCATCGGCCCAATTGTTGTTTGACGGTCGTCGACAACGTTCAACCAGCGTTTCCGGCACGATTACCCAGTCAGCGGCGGAAGAAATATTGAAGGCCGCCGGAGGCGATCCGAATTGGTTTGACGAAGCGGCTAAAACGGCAAACTACTTCGAAACGGAAACGAATCTGCAATTGAACCTCAGAATTCAAAAGACAACCATCGAGGCTCCAAACGTCATCGGCTGGATCGAAGGCTCCGATCCCGACTTGAAACATGAATTCGTTGTGATCGGTTCTCACTTGGATCACTTGGGAACCGTTGGTGAGACGATGTTTCCTGGTGCCGACGACAACGGTTCCGGTTCGACGGCGGTGTTGAGCATTGCTCGCGCCATGGCCGCAAACGGAACGCGTCCCAAACGAAGTGTTCTGTTCATGTGGTTTGCGGCTGAGGAAATGGGGTTGGTTGGTTCGCGATTCTATGTGGATCATCCGATCAAGTCTGAGAAAGACATGATCTGTATGTTTAACATCGATATGGTTGGCCGGAACGAAGAAAAGGAAGGTGAAACGGCCGAAGAAAACCGCAACACGATCCACTTGATCGGCAGCAAGCGGGGTGACATGGAATTGCACGACTTGATCGAGCAGGCCAACCGGGTCGTGGGGTTTGATTTCGAATACGACGAAGAAGGCGTTTTTGGACGAAGCGATCAAGCGAATTTCTATGAAAAGGGTGTCCCGGTTGCGTTCCTGTTTGGCGGTTTTCACCCCGACTACCACCGCCCGACAGACGAACCGTCAAAAATTAACTTTGAAAAAATCGCCAGAGCCGCCCGGCTTTATTACCTGGCGATCAACTATGCCTGTGAACATGGTCGGTTTGAAACAAACGACGCAGCGTCACAGGATGGAAGTAAATAAAAAATTCAGGATTCTCATTCAAAATCTGGGCTGTTCAGGGCGCTGCGAATTCCGTTTGTGCGAATTCGCTCTGCCCCGTTCGGCTGAACCGAAAACCTTGCCCTGAAAACAGGTTTGGTATTGGAATTGCGTCGGTTACTCCCAACATGATTACTTGTGACAGGAGTTGTAACCGTGACCTCGATATCGTTCCAAAATCAAACGCTAATCGTTCCTTTTGACTTTTCGAAAGCCGCAGAAAATGCACTTAACCAAGTGCTGAAATGGGCAGATGAGTCCAACCAGATTCATTTGGTGTATGTGGCCGTTCCCTCGACGACCATTGTGGACTTGAATCCACCGTATTGGATGCCTCCCAATCTGGATAGCGTCACGCGCGAGAAGGTGTTGGAGGAACTGAAGGAACGGTTTGGCAAGGAACCTTATTCGCGAGTGAATCTCCATTGTCTCGTAGGCGATCCTGGTGCTGAGATTACGAAACTTGCGGAAAGCGAATCGGCAAATGCGATCGTAATGCCATCTCATGGGCGAAGTGGGGTTTCGCGAATGCTGTTGGGCTCGGTTGCGGAACGAGTTTTGCGGATGGCGCATTGCCCGGTGTTGGTGTTGAAAGAAGGAGAGAACGAAAAACAGAGTTAATGAGCTTGGCCGGTGAGCGGGTAGCGGTTTCTGGAGATTTAATCGAATATCACTTGCCGAGGGGCAAACTTTGAACCAGCCAAACCGAACCGTTTTGACCAATGTGCTTGCGTTAGTCGGCTTTTTGACTGCCTGTTTCGGAGTCGCGGCGATCGGCGGATTCGCAACAGCATCGTCGGTGACGGGCTGGTATCAGGAATTGAACAAACCGACTTGGAATCCGCCGAATTGGATTTTTGGACCGGTTTGGACCGTGTTGTATGCATTGATGGCAATTTCAGCATGGCGAGTTTGGAAATCGGGTTCGTTTGCGGAAACACGATTCGCGTTGTCAGTATTTTCAGTGCATTTGATTGTAAACATGCTCTGGTCAATCATGTTCTTTGGTTGGAAACAAGTTGGCTGGGCTGCGATCGAGATCTGGGTGTTGTGGGGAATGATTGGTTGGCTGACCGTTCTGTTTTATCGAAAAGACCGTTTGGCCGCGCTGATGATGTTGCCTTACCTGATATGGGTAAGTTTTGCGGCGTTTCTAAACTTGACGATTTGGAACCTCAATCGATGATTTTTTCACAACAAACGACTGGTCTTAAAACCTTCGAAATCCGAGCAACTTCAACCTGACCAGCAGGCCAAATGGACACTGATTCCCGCAAGTTGTCGATCGGGCGAAAGCTACTCTTCACGTCGGGGGATTTGACGACCAGTCTGACGCTGGCCATTCAGACCTATTTTCAACTTTACTTCCTAACCGAAGTCGCCCTAATCGCCCCGGCAATTGCCGCGTGGGTTTTGGGTATTACCCGAATTTGGGATGCCATCAACGACCCGCTTATAGGTTTGATCTCCGATCGAATTCATTCGCGGATGGGTCGACGAAGGATTTTGCTTGCCATTGGCACGATACCACTAGGCATCGCGTTTATCCTTTGCTGGCTGGTCCCACCATGGAGTCAGATTTGGTTGGGAGTCTACTACGCGGTTGCCATCATCGTTTTTGATACCGCGTTTACGTTGGTGCATGTCGGATACAACGCGCTCACGCCCAATATGGTCCGTGACTATGACGAACGAAGTAGCCTGAATGGGTATCGAATGATTTTTTCGTTGGGCGGCACACTGGGCGCCATCATCTTTGCAGCACTATTGGCTGAATGGGTGGACCAGCGAACACGGTTCATGATTTTGGGCGTGACGCTTGGGCTGTTCGCGATGATTCCGCCGTGGATCGTGCTCTGGGTTTCACGCGACGTGGATGTCGAAGGAGCCAAGGCGACAATGACACTACGGCAATCGTTGGCAATGACACTTCGAAACAAGGCTTTCCTGATGCTGACAGCGTTGTTTCTGTTCTCCTGGACCGCAACATGTGTTCTAGCTGCGTTGTTGATTTATTATGCGAACTATTGTTTGCGCGTTCCGGATCAGGCAAACTACTATCTCGTTTTGGCACAAGGTTCAGCGGTCGCAAGTGTTCCACTTGTCGTCTGGCTTGCCAAGAAAACCGACAAGAAACGAGCCTACCTGATTGGGTGTGCGGTGTGGTGTCTGGTGCTCCTGGCGTTCTTCCTGTTACCAAGCAATGCCGTCGTCGCAGCATATGTGATCGCTGCGCTCTGTGGACCAGGGATTGCAACGGCCGCAGTTATTCCCTGGGCGATGCTGCCGGACGTGATTGAATACGAAGAGCAGTATTCGGGAGAACGCCGCGAGGGAAGTTACTACGCGTTTGTTTCGTTCTTTCAGAAAATGGGAACTGCGTTGGCGCTGTGGTCCATAGGTATCGCGCTTTCGAACAGTGGATACATAACGCCTGAAGCCAGCAATCAAATTGTCGAGCAGCCTGAGACGACGATTGCGACAATACGCTGGATCATGGGTCCCGTTGCGATCGCGTTGCTGCTGATGTCGCTTCCTTTCGCATGGTGGTACCCCATCGACCGAGCCCGTCACGAAGCCGCATTAAAGCAAATCAAGAGTTAGGTCGCGGATGGAGCGGTTGTTTTTGATTCGCTGAGTTTGCCGTCTTCCATTTCCAAGGTTCGATCGAAGACATCAAGCGCGCGGTGGTCGTGAGTGACCACGATCACTCCGGCGCCCTGTTCATGCGCGACCTTGGCAAATAACTCCATCACTTGGCGCCCGCGGTGGCTGTCAAGCGCCGCGGTTGGTTCGTCCGCCAGAATAATACTTGGGTGATTGGCGATCGCTCGCGCTACGGCGACGCGTTGTTGTTGCCCGCCGGATAACATCGTCGGCAAATTGTTGGCACGGTCCGCGACGCCGAGGTAGTCCAACAGCTCCATCGCACGTGCTTTGGCTGCGAAACGGGAGTAGCCATCCAGTTGGAGCAGCACCATGACATTCTCAACTGCCGTCAGAAACGGAATCAAATTCGATTTCTGAAAAACGAACCCAATATGTTTGCGCCGAAACGTTCGTAAATTCGTCAGTGCGCGTGAACCGTCCAGCACCAAATCACCGCCAATCAAAACTTGACCTGAACTGGGTGGGTTGATCAGGCCAACAGCTGTCAAAAACGTCGACTTGCCCGACCCGCTCGGCCCCAGCAACGCCACGACTTCTCCCGATTGAACCTTGGTCGTGGCGTTATCCATCGCGATGACTTGTGTATTTCCATGCCCGTAGACTTTCCTGATTCCGATTGTTTCGATCGCTGGAGTTGAGCTGTTCATGTCAATCGAGTGCCTCATTTGGTGAGACTTTCATTGCTTTCCAAATTCCCAACATGCTGGAAACGATTGAAATAACGGCAACGGCAATTGCCAATTGCAGCAAATCTTCTTGGCGAATGATCACGCGGCGCGGGAACAGTGGAAACAAGTATTGCCCTAACACATATGCGATCCCGTAACCAAAGACTCCCAATAGAATCGCTTGCTGGAGGATCATGCCCAGGATCACATGATTGGGCGCGCCAATCAATTTCAGTAAAGCAATCGATTGAATTTTATCCAACGTCAACGTGTACAAAATCAACGCCATGATGATTGCGGCAATCGCTGTGAGAAGTACGCGGAATAAGCCGATTTGTCGGCGAGCCTTTTCCACCGGACCTCGCAACACCAGGTCACGTTGTTCCTGTTGGGTATAGACTGAGACGTCGCCCCATGCGGCGATAGTTTGTGCGACGGTCTGAATATCGGCGGATCGATCGAGGTTGATCACCACGGCGCTGATTTGCGGAGGAGAAAGTGGCGGGAGATTATTCGCTGGACCGGCAGCCTTGTCGACAAGGTTCGGTTGGAGTGTTCCCGTTTCACTTTTCAGGCCGCGTTCTCGCCTAGCCTCACGTTCCAGACGTATCGCTTCGCCGGGTACATCGAACTGGATTTTTTGTGCGTCGGCAACGGTGACAAACGCAACCCCATCTCCACCAGTGCCAATCATGTTTTCGGTGATGCCGACAACCGAGTACTCGTCACGCCCGAAGCGAAGTTGTTCACCCAGGTTCAAACCAAGAGATTTGTCGGCAACCATTTCAAAATGATTTTGCCGCAACGCACGGCCGGCGATCAAGGGAATCCAATCGCCGCGATCAGTTGGCCAGCTCAGACCAAGGACGGCGATTCGAAGCGGCTTGCCACGATGTTCTCGCTGTATCGTGTGATGCACAAACTCGCGTGAACGCACGACGCCGGGCACTGCGAGCGCGCGATGAACCAGGTTTCGCGGAACACGTGACACCTCGGCCATCGGACCGCGGGTGTCCTTTTGCACGAGCCAAAGGTCTGCGTCAACGTTGTCGATGAGTTGCACGGCGTCATCGATGATGCCGCGATAGATGCCGCCCATTCCCATCACGATCATCAACAGCATACCAACACCGACCGCAGTCAAGGCGAAGCGTCCGGGTTTGTGGCGAATGTCTTTAGCAGCCAGGTTCATTTCGCGATCACCCTTCTGCCTTCGGCCAAGGACTGTTGCTCGTTGACGGGCGCAACGATCTGATCGTCAGGCTCAAGTCCCGAGCGGACTTCACTAAAATCACGACCGCGGAGTCCAATTTCGACATCACGCCATGTGGCGACTCCCGCTTCGTCGACGTAGACGCCCAGCCGGTTGCCTTCGCGCTCCAGAAGGTCGTTGCGGATTCGCAAAACGTCAGCTGCAACTCCCGTTTCGATGTATACTTCGGCGCGTTGACCAATAGCCCAATTCTCGGGGAGATCCAGTACCTGCACATCCACGACAAATTCTCGGGTCTCACGATCCGTTTCTTTCGCAAGGCGTACGACTCTTCCGGGAAGCGGCGAATCCGGTGCGGAACGAAAGATCACTTCGGCTTTCTGTTCGGGATGGATCCCTGCCATTTCTGTTTCGTCGACCCAAGCGTTGATCCAAAGTTCAGATGTCGAAATCAACTGCAAGACGGGGGCTCCGGGAACAACGACGTCACCCTGTTCGCGGTCGCGGCGAACAATCAGCCCTTCAAACGGAGCGTGGACGTGAGTGTCTTCCAGGCGGGTTTTTTGAAATTCAAGGCTGCGCTCGGAAACTACGAGAGCCTGTTGGCCTTCGACAAGGGCCGCTTCCGCGCGGGCCTTGTCGGCGTCGGCAACGGCCAATGACTCGGCGGCCTTGTCCAGTTCCTCCCGGCTAACCGCTTTTTGTTCAACGAGCGAAACAATTCGGTCATGATTCGTCATCGACTGTTTGACGATGGCTTCGGTGCGTCGGACGTCTGCCTCCAGTCTTTGGATGGCAGCCTTGCGCGTTTCCAAATCGGCTTCGGCAATGGCAACCTGTTGTTCCAATTCGTCGCTATCCAATTCGACCAGCAAATCACCTGCTTTGACGCGCTCCCCCTGATCCACGAGCACTTGTTTAATGCGCCCCGAGATTTTGGAACTGATTTGTGCTCGCGTGTGTGCTTCGAGCGTCCCCGTTCCCATCACCGCCGCGACGACAGAACCCGTTTCCAAGCGATGATTTTCGACCATCGTCGGCCGGGTTCGTAACCAAAAAATCCCACCACCGATCGCACTTGCCAAAATCAGGAACTTGATGGCCGTCCAGAGCCACGAAAGAAATACCGATTTTCGAACGGGCTTGGTTGATGAATTCATCACAGTCTCAGTACGTTGTTGGGTCGAGTAAAAATCGTTATGTCGGATCAAGGAGTATTACGCAAACAAAGGCAATGAACATGCCAATCCCCCAATTGGGTCATAATGGCCTAGCGGTGATAATGCACAAATGTTGGACCCATGGCCAAGTTCAATACTTCAGTGGGCAATATCGCACGACGTGTGCGTAACCGAGCAGTCTAACAAATGAATGAACCGGATTTGAAATGAACGATGTGATTCATGTAATCGTGACCCATAAGTTGCCTTGCGAAACCGAACAGGCATTTCAGTTCTGGACCAAACCGCATTGGATTCGTCGTTGGATGGCGGGATCGCTGCGCCAGATGGGGTTGCCTGGCGATGTGCAAACTGTGGAAGTTACCTCGGGGCTAGGCGGTTCGTTTTGTTTTTCGGATCGTCGCGACATGGGCGAGGTCTTTCACTGGGGAACTTACACGGTATGGGACGAACCGAGTCAATTGGCATTCACATGGAACGCAGATCTAAAGTGGGAGCCCGAAATTGACGATGCGACATCACTCGTAACAATCAAATTCGATCAGGTTGAAGGTGGCTGTGAAATCGAGTTGGTTCATCAAATGGATTCACAGTGGGTCGAGTATGAAGAACGCACCAAGAAAGGTTGGACCAGTATGCTGGAAAGCATCCGTGATCTAATAAATTCACCTTAAAACGGGTTCCTGGATTCATGAGTGATAGACCAATTCTCAACAAGTCTGCTTCGGAAGGAGTTCAACACGTTGGACAGGAATCGAATGGCATGGAGAACCCGTACGAATGCCCTCAATCGATTCATGATGAAGGCCACTGGTCAACGCTACGATCATTTTCATTCATAGCCTGTTCGCTAATGACCGTAGCGACGATTGCCTTTTGGTTTTATTTTGAATTTGTGAATAGGGTTGCGCCAAAAGAAATCCATATTGGACATTGGCGCAATGTCGCATTTGCAACCAGCGTACTTTCTGCAATTGCAACCTATTGCCTCTACGCGTATAAGCCAGAAGAAGTGGAATCGACGCGTTAGCTTACTGAGCCCATTGCACCGTGTTACTTTCGAACGTACGGTTTGCCGGATTCGAATAGAGCCTTTCTTTCTAGGAGGTCATTGCGATCCCGTGCGTCTTCTTGTTCCAATGCGCGGCGAATCATTTCGACTGCTTTATCGAATTCGCCATTCGAAGCAAAGGCAGTCGCAAGCGTGTCGATGACCAAACCAGATTTCCACTCCGTCAATTCACAGGCCTTCGTCGCCAATATCGATCCTTGCGTTGGGATCTCTCAGGTCATCCTCTGGCACGGTTGCCAATGCCCACGCCAGGTCGTTATGGAATGTGCTGTTATTGCCGTTCATCGCGACGGCATTTTTCAGATCGGCAATAGCGGCCTTCCATTCCTTCTTGCGGCACTCAAGACATTGGACCGGTTGTAGTAGACGACGTCAGAATGCACGCCACGCTCGACCAGGGAGTTGTAGTCCGCCAACGCCTCGTCATCGCGTTGTTGCATTTCGTAAGGGTGGCGCGGCGATAGCGTGAAAAGTGACTTTCCGGGTCCATTTCCAAAGCCTTGCTAAAATCGGCCAACGCTGCGTCATAGTTTCCAGCATTTTTGGTATGCCTCACCACCTCGCCGAACAAACGCCATCGTTTTAGGGTCGAGATCGACCACTTGATTGAGCACGTCTATGGCCTCATTGAATCGTTGGGCACCCATCAAGGAAGTGGCACGGTGGAAACAGCAAAAACGGTCGATGCTCTTCGGACAGTTCCATTGCTCGGTCGAGGTCGCGTATGGCATCGTCCCACCGCTCGAGGTTTTCGTACATCACGCCACGGTTGATAAAGACGGGTTGTTGATCGGGGAATCGTTCTGCTAAGTCATTCCATGATTGAAAGAGACTCGTCCGTACGTCCCAAGTCTCGAAGCAAGATCGCGCGATTAACATGTTCGGCAAAATCGTTCGGGACAAGTTTCAAATACTCAGTCAGATCGTTAACAACATCGTCAAATTTAATGAGAAATTGATTTGCGATCGGGCTCTGACCATTCAGGTTGTCCGGAATATTCTCGATCTGTTTTGTTGCGAATTCCAATGCTTGTTCGAGATTCCCCTGTTGGATATCGATATCGACAAGTTGTTTGTAGACAACGGAAAGGCTCGGGTTGAGTTCCAAGGCCTTGAGCAGGTCCTGGCGAGCTTCTTTTGATTTGCCGGAATTGCGGAAGCAAAGTGCGCGTGCTATAGAAGACTGCGTTTCCGGGTGATTTCTCGATCAAGGTGCCGAAGTCATTACAAGCGTTTCGAATCGTGCCAATTGCATCAAACTGCCGGCACGCTCATTCAAGTAACTGATATTTTCCGGATCGCCTTCCAGGAGTTTGTTGAATATCTCTACAGCCTCTTGATGTTTTTGCAAATGCGCATGTGTCAACGCTTCAGCAAATTTCCATTTCGATTCACCGTCACCCGTATTCGCGGATTTCTCGTGGAAGTAATCAAGGGCAGCTTCAGGTAATTTGACACTTTTGGCATTGAGCCAACCGGTTTGCATGTGCGTGCACATCAAAAGCGTTTCAGCATCGCCGGTCTCGTCATTAGCGACTGTCTTGATCGCTTGAATCTCCAAAGGAAGACCGGGCCAGACTGAAACTGAAGCACCAGCATCTGCTTGCAGCATGGTATCTTCGGTGACGATTACAAATGAACCGATTTTTGAACTCCTGGCCAACCACTGAACCAGCAACTTGAAATAGTAGTACGACCAAAATCAAACGCAGGGAACTGAGTGAAGTTTTTCATGATCGTCTCCAATTCAATCGCTAATGATGGCAGGAATTTCAAATTGACCTTCCACACTATTGATTGTATCAGAACGCGTCGCTAAGTATCCAAGCAGTGAATCTCGCCCCTCCTTGGGCGGGACCATTCCAGGAGGTCGTCAGACTATTTCACTTGAAGCCGCTCGAATGTTACCCAGACGTCTGAATTGGGAAACTGCATTTCCAGTTTGTCACCGGACCAGCGGATGTTTTGAGCGTATTTTCCTGCATCGGTATCGAACATTAACTGTTTGCCGTTGTCGCTCCAGCTGCCGACTTCTTCGGAGTCTTCGGTCGAACCATCGTTATGGGTAACCGTCATGATGAAGTAGTAATCGCCATTCGGTTTGAAACGTTGAATTCCGTTTAGTCGCTCGCCATTGACAACCGCTTCCATTTTCCAATCGCCAATGTAAGGACTGACCGGTGCCGCATCGTTTTCAACCTGTGTATTGGAATTCTGGTTTTCCGGCTGGGAATCCATCTGTTGTTCCGGTTGCGTTTCGGGAGTTGTGTTTTCTGCAACTCGTTCAGGTGCCGGCAAAGAATCCAGGTTGTATCCCCATTTGACGAAAATGTCTTCGCTGACGGATGGCAAATCAAGGGAGCGAATGTCCTGTTCACTTCGCAGCGATTCGATGTCGACCAGCATGATCAATCCGTTCTCCTGTGCCTCGGCCAGCGTCTTGTTGCCTTCTTCAACGGCCTCTTCAAACGTGTTGGTTCCAATTCGAGTCGATTCAATCGCCAACTTGGTACCGTTGGGTAATTCAACGACAGGGAAGGCATGGCCCGGGATGATCGCGATGTAGGGCTTCAAGCCCACAGCCTCGGCGGCACTGGCCCAGAGAATCGAAAGATCAATACAGGTTCCAGCGCGGTTCCGCAGCACATCGCGCCCGTATTTGACGTGCTGACCGAAATGATTACCAACGTTCAGTGTCGGTGGGGTCTGGTATGACAAGTGGTTTGCCTGCAAGGTCAACCACATCGTGTTCAGAAAAATCACGGCATGCTCTGGGTTGCCCGATGAGTTTGGGCCACCTGCCAACGCACTGATGCGTCCAGCAAACTGTTGCATGACGGGGTCGGTGCCCGAGGTGAAGGCGGTAACGATTGCGGGGGCAAGGTCGTAACGCTCAAACCAATTGAGTACGTCGTTGTCTTCACGAGTTGCATAGAACACTTCGTTGCGTGAAAGGATCTGAATCCGACGTGCATCGGTTTCTTCATAGGTCTCACCGTCTTCGGTCGTATACTCAAACTCGGTTTCAATCATGGCATGACGAGTGCCTGTCAGCTCCGCAAGGCGATCCACGTCCATAACCGGATAGAAATAGTCAAGCACTTCCTGTCCAGGATAAACGACACGGCAGCGTTTCCATGGGCTCCAGCTACTATAGCCATCAATGCGGAAACGAACTTTGTAGTCGTAAATTTTCTGATCGCCCTTGTTTGAAAAGATGTTTTTAGCAGCAAATAGATCAGATTGCTCGACTCCATACAGTTTGGCCAAACTGCTCATGAACTGTTCGCGAACAATCAAGTCGCTGCGAACCTCGGGTTGATCACCGTAGTTCAGTTCGGGTTCAAAGTCGTAATTCAAACTGCCACGTGAAGTGTCGAATTCAATGTTCTTCGCTCCGGCCGGTAGTACAATTCGCGTGTACATTCGCATCATGCCAACGCCCGGGTCGGTAATCATCGCAAACGTCAGTGTGTTGTCTTCGATGTCCAGAAGTTCCATGGCTCCATGAGGCGCATCGATTTGATAAGTCCACCGACCGTCAGCGACCGTCCGCAACATCCCAACCGCTTCGCAGTCCGCAATCACACTGCAATTGGGATCATCAAAGCGTGCATCGATTTTCTTGATCTCCAGCCAGCTGGCACTTGATTCCATCGAACGAATGACGTGAAAGGCGTCACCAAAGACCTCCTTCATACCGGCATAAACCACGTCCGGCATCTTCAGGTCGAAATTCACGTCGGTTTTGCCAACTGGATCGACCGTGACTGTCATCATCAGGCGAGCGGTGTTCAAGTCCTGAGCCCAGACCGGGCGAAGGCCAAACAGAGAAACGAAAAAAATGATCGCCAGACATCGGCGAATCATCGTGTTGGGGGTGATTGATTGGGCGAACATTTCTGACTCCTGGCAACGTTTGTTGATTGATGTGTATGTGTCCTGTACCACCCAAAACTCGGGCTGTGACAGCAGAGTCGAAGCCTTTTGGGGCGAAAAAACGGCAGATTCTGCTTCCCTGCTATGTCGCCAGATGCAGATCTGCCGTTATCGGGGGAAGGGATTTCCTGGGAAATCAGCAACGCGAAATATCGTTGCGAATTCCAATACGGTTCAACCTTCTATCCAAATGCAAGCAATTGACCAATTAGTTATTGTCGTTTTCAACGGGAAGTGGCTCGAACGTAAGCTTCTGGTTCGCCAGAAAGTCATCTTCCACGCGTGACAATTCGATGGCTCGAACTCCGTACGTTTCCATGGCAGCGACGTCGATCAAGAAATACTCGTCCGAATTCAGGGCTGTTTGATAGCGATCCGATCCAGAGGCATAGGCATCGTCCAGCGTTTTCCCTTGGCCGTGCATCTCGACAGCGATTGGAATTTTGGCCCCGTTGGGTAACTCAATCACAGCGATTGCGTCGGTTGGAGTTACGAGAATCGAAGCACTCAATCCCACCGCTTTGGCGGTTGAAGCCCAAAAAATGGCAAAGTCCAACGGCGTACCCGAACGGTCAACCAGCAGATCACGTGGAAAACGAATCGTTTCGTCAAAGGCCCCGGCGTGTTTCTCAACAGCAATGCCGTTGTCTTCTACGAATTTCCAAATCGCGTAAAGGTAATTAGCAGCCTCTTTAGGGTCGTACGAACTGGAGGCACCGTGTGCCATTCCACTTATCCGTCCCGCCAGTTGCTGCACCACCGATTCATTGGAATTGCAGAACGCGGCAACAATGATAGGCAGGTTTTCGTGTTGAGTGCCCCAAGTGACTTCCTTTTGTTCCATGGAATTGCTGCCAAAAAAGACTTCGTTGCGCGGAAGCAGTTCAATGTCGTGCGTGTCTTTCTCTTGGACTTTGTTCCCCTCAGCATCAATATATTCATATTCAGCGATGACAGACGCCGTTTTGCGACCCTGAAGCTGATTGAGTTCGTCGATGTCCAACACCGGAAAGAAACCTTCGACAACGGTTTGGCCCGGATAAACGATGGCCGAGCGATTCCATTGACTCCAGCTACTCAGCCCTTCGATCTGGTAGCGAACCTGAAAGCGAGTGATGGGTTCGTCGCCTTGATTTTGAAAGATCGAACGAGCCGTCCAAAACGTTGTAAAGGCGTCATTGCTGTAGATTTTCGAAAGTGCGGTCATCAAAGTCGGTTTGGCCTCCAACGACCATTTCTTGCTGTTTTCTTTAATGGACTCGCTATTGGCAGGAACATGTTCGAATGAAACGGTTGCCGATTTTTCATCAAACGCAACATGCTCCGTGCCGGCGACAAAATTTACGGAGATCGTGGCACTCATCGGACCCCAATCGGATGCGTCAGCGGTGTGAATGACGACGCGATCGTTTCGACAGGTTATCAACTCCAATGTGCCGGGCTTCGCTCGACTTTTGATTTCCCATTTCCCCGACTCAATCGACTTCGCCATCCCCGACTGCTCCAACTCAACGACAATACGCGTGTTGGCATCGTCGTAGTGGCAATCGACGATTTCAACGTCTCGCCAATCAAGAGAACTGGTGAAGCCCATAAGCAAACGTAGTGGATCTCCCGTTGCGGCCTTCACCTCGGCGTAATGCGCCGGCGAAAACGTGTAGGTGCGCGTGATTTTGGCGTCACCAACCTCGTTCAATTCATAATGGTCACGGAAGCGGACAACCTCATCGCCTGGCTCCAACGCGTGCACATTTTGCCAGCCAAAAATGAGTGCAACAAAGATCAGGATTTTGGTTGTGATCGAAACTGACATGTTATTTTCCTTGTTTGATATCGTTCGAAATATCAATATCGAACGAATGATGAATATCAAATGGGTTGTTGTTCGAGTCGTTTTTGTTTGCGATTTCGTCGGACGATGGTTGGGCAACCGAAACAGCATCGTCGGAAACGTTTTGTTGAGCTGGGGAGATGACGACTTTCAATTCAACTACCAAATATTTTTTGGCGTCGCACCAGGTCCGTTCGACTTTGGCCACTGCACCCTGAACCTTGGCGTGAATCTGTCCGGCTGCAAAAAGCAAGCTCCAGATGGAAACCAAGGCAATGGCAAATAATTGGGTCAATGAAGAGGTCATTTCAATTTGACGAAAAAGGGTAATGCGAAAAAAGACTTTTGGACGCCTTCCATACCGGTGACCCTTTTGCGTGTGACAGCTAAGGCCAGAAATAAAGGAAATCGGCGGTTTTTGGCGTTTTCTTGCTTGAGAGCCTTGCCCGACTCTACGCTAGGTATCGCGTGGGGAGGAAGTATTCCATGCAAACAAGGGTCACGCAAAGTCGCCAAGCCGCAATGAAGAAGACGCTGTTGTTTTCGACGAGTAGAACGTTGAGTTGGTCTTGGACGACCTTGAGTTGGTAGTGGACGAGGCGACGAGTCCCTGAACTCGGCATACAACTAGCAACTCGTAGCCTCCACTACATTGAGGCAGGGAAACAAAATCTCCAAGATTCCTCGACAGCGTTGAACGGTAGTTCTAACTGCGAGGTTCCAGAAAACTCAAATGATGTGCCGCGTGGGCGGCGTGAAATGCCTCAAACTCAGAATGAGACATGTTTCCGAAGCCGGGATGGGCATGAAGTTTGCGGTCGTGACCCATGAAGCGGTCGATACAGGCTGCCAGTGCGTCGACCTCTTCCCGATCTCCATCGGTTTGCAAGGGTACAAACATCCCAGCCGTGCGAATGCCCGCAGGGGATTGACCACCTAACAAACGCGGCAACAACAAACGCCGCAGGATAGGGCGCAAGGGGTAACCCAGGATCGTCATCCATTTGGGGTACCCCATGATGTTTGCTTCAATCGTCAACCTCAGGTGCTGACAGATCTGACCCAACGTCCAATTTCCGTTTTGCCGATAACCTGCCTGAAGTAAGTGATGGCATTCATCAATGACTTCGTCGAGTCGGGCGAACTGGATGTTTCGTCTCAATGGTCGTGTCCTATTTCACTGAAGTTTCCAGAGTATGGCGTGCCATCAATGACACCGGAAATGGTCCCTTCGTAATCTCGAACGACGCCCAATCCCTCATGAGTTCCCACGAAGCGACTCGATTTGTTTTCGGTGTCACCATCCTGAGGTACCGCCTTGAGCGTCGTTGTCAACGAAGGTTCCTTGATCGCAAGGGAAATTTCCGTTGCGTCAATTGGAGTCGCCGTTTTTTCATCACTTCCATAAATGTAAACGGTGGCTTGTTTCTGATCGTGGTCAACCGTGAATTCCACATGGAACTTGCCGCCACCCCAATCCGCTATGGCACCATCGTGCGGCCCAGCGCCGTGGGAATGCCCTTCGCGGCTGTGATCAGTGCCTTCGTCGTCATGCGCGTCAGAGCGGATTTTTGTCGATTGCGAATTGTCCGCTGGCGTTGAGTTGCATCCGACAGCGATCGAGGCAATCAAAGCCGTAGATGCGAGAGCTATAAATAGACTTTTCATTTATGTTTTTCCATGTCAAAGGTCATTGATTATCAATTGATACATTTTCCGAATCATTCAACTTGGCAATTTTTACAGCGTCCTTGCCACTGAATCTCCAAAACAAACCTGGATGAATCAAAAACTCACAAAACGTCGATGTCACGAGACCACCGAGGATAACGGTTGCCACCGGATACAAAATTTCTCTACCGGGTTCGAGGCCTCCCCAAACGAGCGGAATCAAGGCGATGCCCGCAGTCAAAGCCGTCATGAGAACAGGCGCGAGGCGTTCCAGGCTGCCGCGCAAAATCATTTCTTGAGAAAACTCAGCACCTTCTGATCGAATCAGATGCAGGTAATGCGTGACAAGCAAAATGCCATTTCGCACCGCGATACCGCCCAGCGAAATGAAACCCACCAGACTCGCGACCGTCATGTCCTGATCGGTTAACACTAGTGCAAATACGCCGCCAATAAAAGCGGTTGGCAACGCATTGAGAACTTGCAGAACAATTCGAACACTTGGCAGTAGCACCATCAACACAACAAACATCCCAATGACGGCGAAACTACTTAGAATCAAGATTCGTTGAGTTGCTTGCCGCTGGCTTTCGAATTGGCCAGCAAGTTCGTAGGAATAACCTTCAGGTAGTCGGAGGGTTGCATTCAAATTCGCTTCGATTTCGTTGACAGCACTCGAAAGGTCGCGGCCCAATGTATTGCAGCGAATCACGATCCGCCGGCGGGCATTTTCGCGATAGACGGCATTGGGACCGGAGCCGATTACCACATCGGCCAAGTCGGACAATTCGATCTGCCCTCGGTCATCGGGTAAATCGATGCGAAGGTGTCCCAAATTGGCGTAATCTGTTCGGTAACTTTCCTCAAGTCGCACGAGCAGATCAAAACGCCGTTGACCTTCGAGGACTTTTGAAACAACCTCTCCCTGCAGCGCGGTTTGCAGGATTCTGGCGACATAAGCTCGTGTTACGCCGTACGTCGCCAAGTCGTCGGATCGCAAGCGGATATGAAGTTCATCTGTTTCCTGGATTGGCTCAACGATGGGCTCCGTTACGCCATCGATGGTACTGATCTCTGCTTTTGCCTGATTGGCCAGAGCCTTGAGTTGTTCGAGGTCATCGCCGTAGATTTTTACAGCGATTTGCGCGTAAACGCCTGACACCATGTGACTGATCAAATGGGCAAGCGGTTGCTCAACCTCAATGTCAACGCCTGGTGCCTCGACCTTCAACTCATCCAGTAGTTTCTTTATCATTTCGTCACGACGGTAATGGTCGTCTGGATTCATCGCCAAGATGTACTCAGTTACGTTTACTGGCGATGCGTGCTCATCCATTTGAGCGCGCCCCGTTCGGCGTACGAAATTCAATATGGGCGCGTTCGGAGTACTCGGTCCTGCCTGCAACGATTTGAATTTGGCGTCAATGGTCGCGGCAACCTGGTTCGATGCCTCGAGTGATGATCCGGGGGGAAGCGTCACGTTGACCTGAACGCTGCCCTCATCAAAGTTCGGTAAAAAGCTGCTGCCAAGGTTGGCAAACAGAAAACCCGACACCACGACAAAAAACCAGGTAGCCAACAATAGAGGACCGGGGAATGCCATGCTCAATCTAATCAAAGGCGTGGCCAGTCCCTTGAGTGCACGCAATAGCAAACCGTCGTGCTCTCGGTGGGTCGCCCGTGCACGGGGCAAAAGGTAAAACGAAAGCGCCGGGGTGACGGTCAACGAAACCAAGAGCGACGAGAGAATCGAAACGATATAGGCAATGCCCAATGGTTCAAACAACCTGCCAGCAATTCCCGAAATCGCAAACAGCGGCAAGAAAACGAGAATGACCACCATCGTTCCAAATACGATTGCAGCGGATTTCTTTGCTTGCCTCGTACACAACTTGAATTGCAGGTCTCGGTGTAGGCAGTGCGTTGTTGTCCCGCAGGCGTCTGAAAATGTTTTCAACATCTACAATCGCGTCGTCCACCAATTCTCCCATTGCGACTGCGATGCCGCCCAATGTCATGACGTTGATGGTCAGACTGGTATCGGTCAGATAGCCAATGATTCGAAACGCCAATGTCGTGATCACGAGTGACAATGGAATGGCTGTCAGCGTGATGAAGGTTGTTCGGAAATTCAGCAGAAACAAAAACAACACCAGGATCACCAGCGCGGCACCGACCAGTAACGCTTCGCCGACGTTGAAAACACCGCGGTCAATGAAATTGCGAAGTTGAAACAATTCGCTATTGATCACAATATCTGCGGGCAGCGACGCCATCCAGTTCAGCAAACGCCGCTTCGATATTGTCCGTTAGTTTCCGCGTATCGACATGCGGTTGTTTGACGATGGTGAAAACCAGACCGGGTTGTCCATTGATGGCACCATCGCCTCGCTTGAACTGTGCGCTTCGACGATTCTGGCGACCTGCTGCAATAAAATCGGACGCTTGTCCGTAACACGTACGGGGATATTGTTCAGGTCTTCGACGACTTTGGCCGAGTCGGGGCCGACGCGCCCGAGGATGCGAATGGGACGTTCGGATTCACCTGTTATTGCAAATCCGCCACTGGTATTGATGTTACTATCCTTCAACACCTGTTCGACATCCTGAAGTGTGACGCCATATTCGATCAACGCCGCGGGGTCGACAAGAATTTGATATTGTTTTCGTTCACTGCCTTGAAGAAAGCATTCGGCCACTCCTGAGACTTTGAGGATATGTGGGCGAACCACCCAGTCTCCCAACGTTCCTAATTCAAGTTCCTGTTGTAGCTCCGATGGAACGGGTACGATGTGCTCGGCTTTGTCGATGCGAATTGTCAGTGACGTGTCAATGTCGGCACTTTCCGCATTGTCTGGATGGTCAATGTTCACTAGTTCACTGGGTACAGGCTTCCAGGAATCAGGTCGATGGCGATCGTAGACTTCCCACACGAATACTTCTTGGTTGGCTGTCCATTCGGCGAACCAATCGGTATGCGGAATCTCAATCAACCGTCCATTGTTAGGGCCGTTCTGTCGGTACATTCCTGCAATAACGATTTGCCCCATGATCGAAGACGGGGGCGTCATTTCCGGATTGATGTCGGGAGGAAGATCATCAGCGATCACGGCCAGACGTTCTTGCACTGTCTGGCGCGCCTCGCGGATCTGGGTGTCCCATCCAAACTCGACATAGATGACGTTCAGCCCGGCAGTGCTTTGACTGCGGACAGCTTCAACTCCGTTGGCACCTAGCAGGCCGATTTCGATCGGATGAGTAACCAGTGATTCGACTTCTTCTGTTGAAAGCCCAGGGCATTCCGTCAGGATCACCACGCGCGGTCGGTCGAGATCTGGAAAGACATCAATCGGCGTGATCGTTGCCAGATAGGAGCCATAGACCAACAACAGCAGGCTGAGGATGACCACCAGGAAACGATACTGCAATGAGATTCGAATGAGTGTGTTCAGCATCGGAGGCCCTTCCTAGTGAGACGCATGAACAGTGCCGTCAGCATGCATGTGCACGCCGGGTTGCATACCACTTGACGCTTGAGCTTTGAGAACGCGGTTGAGCGATTCGGCAGCGTTTTGCGCCAAGTAGAAGCCGGGAGCAATGGCGCCGTTGTTTGCCAATACGACGTTGTATCGATCCCGATGTACCACTTGTACCGGCAAACGATGAAAGAGATCTCCGTTTTGCTGAAACACAAATGCCTTGGGGCCTTCAAAGGCAACGGCACTCGCAGGAACCACCAGAACGTCTTCGATCTGCTCAACGGGCACGCTGATGTTCACACGTTGTCCAGGGCGGAATCGCCAGATCACAAAGGGGCGTCCTTCTTTTTCATAAACCCGCAACTGGTTCTCGAGGGGGATAAAAAAATCGAACGTTCGACTATTTGGATCGGTAGTATTGGAAAGGTGCCGAATACGAAATGGTTGGTCGATCGCCGCCCAATCACCTGAGGTGTCTTCTGTGAATTCGACCTTAACGTTCCAGCTCTTTTCCGCGGCTCTCGCCACGCGAGCGGCTTCTTTCTTAAATGCGTGGCCTTTGATGTAAAGCGAGTTGTGATTTGCCAATACGGCAAGTGCCTGTCCCGCATCCACTTGTTGCCCCAGATCCACGGTCAAGTTTTGAATCTCAAAAAAGATGTTAGGCGGTGGTGTGAAATTAGTTTTGTCGTTGCCAAGCGATTCGACACTGATGTTTTTTGACTCCTCGCCAACCATCGGAGCACTTACATCGATTGATGTCAGGAATTGGCCACTCTCGACTTGTTTAACCTGTTCAGGGGACAGGCCACGGGAAATTAGATCTTGGCGATATGCATCGATGCGGGCGTTCTCGCGACTGACCTGTTGCTCCAGTTCAATCCGTCGCTTGCCAGGTAACGTTCCGGCATCGATCAGATTTTCGATGCGATTAATCTCCTGGTTCAGAATTTCAACTTCGCGAATCGCTTTGAATAAATCCGATTGCGATTGCTGCAAGTACTCACTAACCAGTCGCAACGTAAACAGGCGTTCTCCTGGGCGAATGATATCGCCTTCAAAGGCGTGTACCTGAGTGATCACACCAGCGATGGGCGCAGTGATTCCGCGGTCAGTAATCCCAGGGCGATCTTCAATGACGCCGGGGACCAGCAACGTCGTCCAGTATGTTTGTGGCTGCACGGGAGCCGAGACGAGTGACAAATTTGCGCGAGCCTGTTTGCCAATCTCTAAAGTACTTGGCTCCTCGGCTACTGCTTCTGTTTCATGATCCCGCGAGTTTTCTCCAACCGATTCCCCATGTAGGCGGTTCCAATACGGTTGTCCAAACCAAACTGCGAGGCCAATCAAGGCGATAACGACCAAATACGCAAAAACATGAATCAGTCGCGAAGCGGATTTCGATCCCATATCGCTTCCCCGTTTTTTTTACGAACTTCAGAACCGGTCAAAGCATTTGGACCGCTGGAAAAATTGGGCGATCCAATTAACGCTGGTTGTGAAACAAGACGCTTAAAGTCTCAACCGGCAGGTATGGAGATAGACCGGGAGTGAGTCGGAAGGGGACGGTTCTGGCGATACCGCGTCAAACGGCAAACTGATTGGCGTGTAGACGAGAACGCAGGTTGGGAAACAACAAACCCCAATCAACTCTTGAAACGAGGGTTCGCATTTGGTCAGCAGGCATTGGCTCCACTTGGCAACGCACGAATCACCCGATTGATGCATTAGCAAAAAATGCAAAATGACCAGCGTGTGTGCGTTCCAATGAGATTCCGAAATCATTCCGTAGTCGGCGAATGAGCCAGAGCAGTCCGTTTGTGAACATTCTGATTCTGTGCTGACAATTCTAGAAGATCTGTTCGCAACTGTTTGAGCGTGCGATTTGTGACATTTGCGACTGTGGGCCGCCTGATGGTTGGCGAAATGCTGGTGGGGATGTTCGTGTGACCGGTGAACATGGCTGTGCGAGGAATGTTGCTTCGAATCGCAATCATGGCTGTGAGCGCAAAGTGCAAGTGCCTGATTTGCAAAGGTTGACAAAATCAGGACGACACAGATTGCGGATTTGCAAATGCGCGACATGGTAAATCGATCAAGTTGGATGAGAACGAAGTCAACTATACCATTCTTTTCTGAATAGACCAATTGCAAGTTCAAATCAGTGAAATAAACCCGTCCTCTCTCGTGAAATTCCTTACATTCGTCTGTAAACTTTCGTACAGTTACCGATTTGGGGAGGTGCAAACCCTCTTGCGGGTTGCCTAGGTTGTTTGCAAACTTTTTTCACCGTCCGAATTCACAAGTCTTCGTATTGGAAAGACGTCAGTGCGAAATCAATTTTCTCTTGTCCCTGCCGGGCTGGTCTTGGCGCTCGCTGGAATGATTGGATCGATATTAGGATGTTCCAACGATGACGCTTTACCTGCAATTAATCAGTTAGAATCGCATAGTGAGTCGCCGCAATCAACCTCAGCTGGTTCGGCGGAAACAAGAGCTTTGTATTCTTCACCTGAATCCGTTTTTGAACATGCCGTTTCGACACAGCGTGACAGCGATCACCGATCGTTGGTCGGTTGTTTTGACCGGGCTAGTGTCCGCCGATTAAATATTTTGCTTGTATTGGAAATCCACGAAATGCTGGTGCGGTTGAATGCTGCGACGGTGACACCGAACCAGCAAGAAATGATTACATCTCTCGAAGACGTATTTCAAACCATTCATGTCGACAGTGCGGCGATCCAAAAAATTAGCGCTCAGCGATTGAACGAAATCAACACGTCGAATCTGGAGGCGATTGCCACGAAACTGAGTGCCATTGTTCAAGACGACGAGGCCGCACTGACAACGCTTTTAGGTGCAGTAGAAAAAAATCGATTTCCTTCTCGCGTGCTGCCACGTTTTTCGGGAAAGATCTCGGAGGTACAGATCAACGGCGACGAGGCTGCCGGAAACATCTCTGGCGGAAACGGCCCGCCAGCTCGGTTCGAATTTGTGCGAGAAGGCGACGGTTGGCGTATTCGAATCGGGACCATACCTGGAGGATCTGCCCCTCCGTCGGCACCTCCACCGACAGGAAGCTAACAGCGGTTTTAAATTATCCCAACACCATGTTGGATGTCACTGCTTGATTGGCTGTAACGACCTGGCGACCCAAAAAAGAGCCGATGGTGCTGCATGCGGTTTCCATCATGTCAAGGGCTCGATTGCAAACCGGTGCTGATCGACGCATCGGATCGGGAACATCGACTGGCCAGTGATCCGGCAGGAATTCGCTCAACATTTTCGCGTTGTTCGGCGTGCCCTTGGCCAGCGTTCTGATCGCAAACATCACCCGGCTATCCATGGCGAGTACCAGATCAAAGCGCGCGAGGTCTCGACGGGTCAACATACGCGGACGAGGCTTCCACCAAAAACCGCGACGCAACGACGCCCAACGCATCGACCATGACGGGTTGACCAGTTTGTCATCCGGACTGATACCGGCTGAATCAATTGTCACTCCCTGGATGCCTAAACGCTTCATTTCGCGTTTCAAAATCAAAACAGCAGCTGGCGAGCGACAAATATTTCCCCAGCAGACAAACAAGACTG
Organism: Pirellulaceae bacterium; assembly: GCA_041399045.1. Taxonomy (GTDB): domain Bacteria; phylum Planctomycetota; class Planctomycetia; order Pirellulales; family Pirellulaceae; genus BJ22. Next base: position 27,749 of record JAWKTO010000016.1, read on the forward strand.
AATTTACGATAGTCATGATGAGATTTTCTCCGAAGAGTTATTGTTGTTTTGTATTGTCTGTATTTCGAATGTCCAGGTCGCATTTCAAGCACTAGGCAGTGCCACGCCGTCGTCGAAAAACCAATCCCAGTGTCGCCAATCCCAACACTGCCGCGGTCGAGGGTTCAGGCACGGAGACCGATCCAAATTTGACGGCATCAATAAAGTTGCCATCGGTCATATCCCCGCTTCCTGCCGAAACCGTTTCGTACGCGAATCGAATATTGTTTCCAAGAGCCACGATCGGGCCTTCGCCGATGCTTGTGTTGACGCTCCAGTTAAGGGCGTTGGCTGTGTAATCCTTGGTGAACAACGTCAGGTCATTGCCGCCGCCGACAACGTTGTCCGCGCCCAGTCTGTAATCGTGAGCCGCACTACGTCCGATCCAATTGTGGCGCGCGATGAGCAAATTCAAATCCGAGATTTTCACCGGCATTGATTCCGTAAACGTCCTGGTACAACGTGCCCAGTTCATCGGCACTCACTTGAACGTGCTGCTGTCCGTCGTACGCGGCAACGCCGTTGAAATTGGCTGCCCAAATCTCAATTAGCTCCGACGATGCAGTCGTCTTCCAACCGGGGACATAGGATTGATCGATAAAAATCGTCGATGGCAGTGGACCCGTATCCGGCTCCTCAAAGCTGCTGTTCACCAGGACATTCACCAGGTCGGCTCGGAGTTGCCCAGAAGTCGACAAGCAAACGAGCAATGCGAATACAACGAATTTTAGTTTCGTCGTTTGGCAACGAACTGTGGCGCGACAAGCGTTTTTCCATTTGAAAATCATTGGGTCACCCTTCGGGGGAATCAGTTAAAAACACTTACCGACTGACGCACTTGCCATTTGCAACGTCACAACGACGACGTCGACGAAAGACCAAACCAAACGCAGCAAGGCCCAGGAGCGTTGCCGTGGACGGTTCGGGAACCGCGACCGTTCCAATGCTCACGGCATCGATGAAGTTGCCGCGTACTAGGTTTCCACTACCCGTTGATACCGCCTCGTAGGAAAAACGAATGTTGTTCCCCATCGCTACGATGGGACCTTCGCTGGCACTGGTGTTGAACTCCCAGCCAAGCGTGGTTGCCGAGTATTCCTTGGAGAACAGAATAGAATCGTTACCGCCACCCAGCAGATTGTCCGCTCCCAAATCAGTAATAGTGAAAGTCATTACGTCGGTGCCGACGCGAGCGCGATGTGCAAACTCAAATCCCAGGTGCTCTCCGGCATTGATTCCCGAAACGTCCTGGAACAACGCGCCAACCACATCGGCATTCAGTTCAGCATGTTGACTTCCTTCGTATGCCGTTACGCCGCTGAATCCGTTGGACCAGATCTCGATGAGTCCGGATGAAGCTGTTGTTTGCCAGAAGGGACCAGGCTCTGCGAAATAAACCGTGATGTGGGGAGAAACCCGGTGTAGGGCTCTTCAAAACTGCCGTTTACGACGTCTGCCCGCAACGGGCTCGCAATCGCAAGCGCAACGGCCAGACCTACCAACACACCAAGACGGACAATTCGGTGCGTGCCAACTACGCAGTGTTTCGTATCAGCGCGACAAGCGGTTTCGGAATGAGAATCATAGGGTCATCCAGCAAAATCTACTGAAACACTTACACACATTGGGCAATTGAACGTCGCCGGCGGCGTAGCCAGCACAAACCCGTCAAACCAAGCAATGGCGCACAGGTCATCGGCTCCGGTACCATAGAAAACTTGTGATCAAAACTTGTGATCTGGCCCGCACCGGTATGAGTGATCGTCACCACAGTATTCATGGAAAACGAACCACTCAGTGAAACGTCGGCCGTGTCCGTACCTGAGAATGCTCCCGGTCCGAAGGGGCCCTGGAAAGTATCCGCCGCGAAGCCGACTTCCGCATTCGAATCCAGCACCCCACCGGTTGCGCTGGAAATGAATCCGTTTGTTGTTCCGCCAAACTCTGAGAGCGCGGTATAGGTTCCTGAAGTCGGAGCAATGAAATTCGTATCAATCAATTGGATCGCCAGGGTACCGGCGGAACCTGATACGGAAACGTTGTTCAAATCGATCGAATAGGGACCGATCAGCGGCTTGCTGATTCCCGTGGTGACATTCACGAAGAAACTGCCAACCGCACCGTTGTAACCAACAATGCCCGCTCCAGCCAACGAATCGGTGACGGTCGAGTTAAACGAACCACCGCTGGAGGTCGTTCCGGTTGGCGATTCGTCGATCACCACGACACTTGAGCTCCCGGACGTCAGCGTGAGGATCAGGTCAGCGTGAGTGAGATTGCACCACGTGAGCATCCATAGAACCGCAAGAGAAATTGTTGTCTTATTCATTTCACGATGCATTCAGAACCGAATCAGGAATGATTTGCAACCGACGACAGGAACAGGGAAATTATGCAGGACGTCGGCGCCGCTTTAGGAAACCAGTGAGACCCAGCAAGCAAAGGCTTGCCGCAGTACTTGGCTCAGGTACCGAATTGCATCCAATGATCGTTTCACCAGAGATTTTGGTATAAGTGCTGGCGATTGTGTGGTTGTCGGATTCGAATCCTGTGAAGGCTCCAACGTTAACGAAGCGAATTTCGTCAAAGACAACATTGGGGTTTTCGCAGTCTGCGAAAAAATTCAAAAAGGCGTATGGTTCATTAGGATTTTGGCCAAGGAAGTTGGCGTTTGGGTTGCCGAAGTAGGCTGTTTGACCTGCGACGTGGTCCGTAACGTAGTTGGTTGTAAATTCCGTAATCTTTGTGCCGTTATTATAAAACTCAAGCTTGTTGTTTGCATCTCCAGCCGACCACCAGAATCCGAAATAGCGCTGTGAATTTACAAATGTGAGAGTTGACGACCCGATTTGGTTAATATAGGAGAACTTACCAACTCCACCAGCTCCACCATATTCGGTTGCATCATGTGCTGGTACCACATCATAAGTTCCAATCAAAGGATCTCCGCTAAACGCAACGTTTGGGTTGTTAGTAATAGTGCCAGGCGAAGTAGTAAGTGATTCGAAGTCTTCAACGTGAACGCCGGTGGCACCGTAGTCTCCTGGGTTGGTATACAAAGATGATTGCTGGACTCAGGTTGTTCGATTGTCACAGTGATGACGTCTGCCGCCAATTGGGAGCCCCATGTGGAAATTGCGAATGCGGTAATGGCATAACAACTCAACAATAAACTCGTATTTGATTTCCGCCGATTGATTTGAATCATGGTCGAATTTGCCTTTCTATTTCACAGAAATTGGTCGATGAGTCGTGTGCACTTTCAAAAGCGTTATGCGACTTTGGATGTCTATGGCATTGATGGAAATGAAATCGATTCCCCTTCAGAAATTTCCCATTTTTGAGATTGTTTTTCTAAAGAGAAGATTTCTGTTGAGAACTTACTGCCAGACACGAACCCATCGCCAATAACAAGTCGGTGACGGCCGCAAAGCTAAACATGCAGTGTTTTCATGGGTTGGCAAAGCAGGCCCATTGGCATGCAATGGGCCTTCATGGATTGGGCCTCAGTTGAGAAGGGGTAATGACTCTACAGTGAAGCCGAAAGACTAGCACTATGAGCTCAAGCGTCGACGGCGAAGTGAAATCAAACCAATCGCCCCCATGCCAAGAATGCCAAGCGAAGCTGGTTCGGGTACCTGTGCGGTCGAGAAGTCCAATCTGGCTTGGGCAGTTCCAACGGTTTGTCCTCCTCCTCCCCCCATAGCATTGAAATTGGACATGGACCAGGACGAGGCCAATTGGTACTGGTGGCCGTTAATCAGTGAGCCAGCGGTAGATCCCGTGGATGAAATGTCGTAAACACCGTCTTGCCATTCTTCATAACCTCCCACGAGATCGACGATATTTCCTGAGTTCGTGATGTCTCTCAAGAGGTACTCTAGGCGTGAATTCGCCTGGCCGGTTCCTCGGAAGTTGTCAAACAGCGAGCTGTAGGTGACATCGTCCGTGATGACCGTGAACTCAATCGATGAGCTGCCGGTCATAAGCGTGTTTTCATCTGCTCCGGACTGCGCGGGGTCGGCAAAACTGGATGAGTAGAACGTATCCAAACTGTCAGTCGTGTTAAAGGAACTTTGGATTCGACTCTTGAAAAACATGTTCGTGTCTTCTGCCGTGATGTCATTTCCATTGTGATTAGTTCCAAATTGATCAGAGGCGTTTTGGCTAGTCACGACGTCAATGACAGAGTCGATTTGGATAAGGTCTGCTGTGACCGAGTCGATACCGCAAGTAGTGATCGCTATGAGTGTGAGGAGCAGGCCCCCGCGGGTTAACATTGACATTAAAATCTCTCCAAAAGCTAGTGTGATTCTTTTCACCAATTCCATTCGCCCGGCGAATCGCTGAGCCAGGTCTATTCGCGATGAGTTACTGCGACGCGTTGATCGCGATCATCGTTTTTGCGAAAGACATGTACTTCATTCGTTTTGTCCTCAGGCATTGTGGGATGAGGTGTCTCTTCGGAACTATGGAAGCAGGGGCGAGAAACCTTCATGCAATTTTCAGTTTTTTCGATGAGGATTTTGAAGGAACGGTCACTGGTAAATGTGACTTTGCCAAGTTGGAGGGTTGGCGTTGCAATTGGGATTTAAGGTGTTTCGTTTTTGAAATCGCGGCTCGCTTGCCTCGGATTACAAACGAGCCGCGTTTCAATTTTTCGCCTCAACCAATAGATGGCCGATGTGACAGGAATCCCTTAGAAAAAAAATTGGAAATCAAAAATGTTTTGCGCGGGTTGTTTGGGGGGCGACAGTTTCATGCATCAACGAATAGTTGCTTTCAGAAAACGCTATCCGGCAGTTATCTAGCTGCCAAGTTACTTGCCAGAAAATCCGTCACTTGTCGCGACTTGGTAGCAAATGGTGGAGACTTACCTATTGACAGGTTTATTTTCGCAGTACTTGTCGCATTCAAGCCGGGCATGTAAGCCGTGTTTTTATTCAGTGGCCGAAGATTTTTTCGGGGTTTTCCTGAAGGCTTTTTCCCCGAAGTTCCATTGGAGTAGCGATGCGAAAAGCGCTTGGCCTCTGCGTGGTTAGGAGGTTCGTTGCTTTTTTGTTTGGTTGATTCCAAAAAAATGTGGAGAAACCAAAGGGACGACGCTACTCGTTTGTGCGACTCGCGTTAGCCGTTTTTCCGAGTTCTGTCGACTCAAACACCAATACGCTGGGATTGCGAAGTCAGTTTTCTATAGAACCCTGTTTAGGAAATGTCATGACAAACTTTATATTTGGCACGTCATTAATTCGAGTTTCGCAACGCGCGCTTTTTGCGATGGTTGCTGGAGGACTGCTTGTCCTGGTTGCTGGGCAAGCCAAGGCCGATTTGATCGGATTCAACTTCGTCCTCACAAAAGCTGGGGGCAATTTTGATACCTCATATCAATACGGAATCGAAAACAAAGCCTCGGGAAACACATTTGGGGTTTCTGCGTTTGAGAGCACAGGAGGGAATGGGTACAACTTTTTTGTATACTTTGCGGATAATGCCGGTAGTCCAGACACTCATCTGAAAAACCACAACGGCGGAGTAACTCTCGGCTGGGGTGGCTCTGGCCTTGCAGCGGCATTCCCTCCTACCGGGATGACTTCCGCTCCGACGATCCGAGCACTTATTCCGGGAGTTGACCGAAATTCGACGCAGTACGGCGCGATATCGGAGGTGGCCCCTGATGGAGGCATGTTTGTCCAAAGCTTCGATTCTGATTCGTTTACATTAGGTATTTCGGACACGGCCACGATTTCCAATGGCGCCAAAGTCGGCTATGAAATAACCCTGCACGCTGTCCCGGAACCATCCACCGTTTTCCTGCTCGGTATGGGTACCATTGGACTCATCGGCCTTCGGCGAAAAAGAAGAATTAGCTGACGCTGCCTCGGTCCAGTATTTCGCCAATCGAATTCAGCGGGCAGAAGTGCCCGCTGCTACATTTACAACTTCGGCGGCTGCCCCTGATTATTTTGACACCTGATTTTTATGCGTTTTGCCATGAGCGGGATTTGAGAATTAGGTGTAAACGCAAAAGGGATGTGCGTTAGTTGGGCGACGATCGTTTAAGCACATGCCCACGCAAAGCCGAGGGCATGGCACCCGGAAGGCATGGCACCAGGCTTGGGTACAACTATGTCGGAGTTTTTCGAGAAGCGAAAATGAAAAAGTTGAATTCAGCGGCCAGAAGTGCCCGCTGCTACATTTTTTTGGCGGCTGCCCCGATTGCTCTAAAACGTTATTGATTGACGATCTCTTCGAGCTTGGTGCGAATGGCTCGACGATAGCGTTCGATGGAGGATGGAGCGCAGTCCAATGCTTCCGCCAATTCAGTGTTCGACACGGAACCGGAAGTCAGCATCATCAACACTTGACGTGGTTTTTCGTCGAGCTGTTTTACCAGTTCTGCAAAAAGACCTTGAACATTGTCGCCCAGATCTTCAACGATTGACGCCAGGTACTCTTGCTCCAAGAGCGGCAGTTCAACCGATTTCTCATCGAGCCAGACGGATTCAACTTGGGCAATGGCAAGATTCTGAATGGCTGGCACTGCCAACGTGCCTTGATCGTCATTGTTGAGATTGACGTTGCGTTTTCCGGCAAGGTGGTATTTTTTACGGTCGCGAACCTTGCCGATTACAAATTGACGCAACAATCCATCGAGTTCCTTTTCTCCAAAGAACTCACATTGTCCTTGTTGGACACGAATGCAAATCGATTTCACAGCACTGATCGCGATGTCTTCAAAATCATCCATGGGGCTCAGTTTGTGAGCTTTGAGCCGCGCGATCTCAAAGGCCTTGGGTAGCAGGTATTCGGCGAGTTGGTTCAGCGCCATTGGATCGCCATTGCGCGAGTCGGTGATGCACTGTTGAAGAGCGAGGACGTTTTGCGGTGCAAAGAGATTCATGGAGCAATTTCGAAAATTTATTTGGTGAAAACAATTTTGTCTGACGTAAAGCCCTGAAAAACTCCATAATTCATCAAAGGGTCTCACTGTTTTGGCCTCTTCCAGACTAATATCTCTTTACGGCGGTTACAAGTATTTTGGCTCTTCTTTCGTTGTTGTTGATTGACGGCTAGCGTGGATACCGATTCCGAGAACAAGCTGATTGACCAATTTGAAGAGGAGGTCAAGTCGGGTGTTTCACCAAACATTGAGCGCCTGCTTGCGCTTTTTCCCGAGGAATCGCGTCAACGGATCCTGTTTGAATTGATTTCCATTCAGATTTACCACACGATCCGAAAAGGATTTCGTTCACAACGTTCGGATTATTCCGAATTTGGCGAAGATGCGGTTGAACATGCAAAACGCGTTCGCGCAGAGGTCGAGAATCAGTTTTTTGCCAAACCGGCAAGTTCCAAATTGCAAGCGAGCGACCTGTCTGGACAGGTTTCCGAAACGCCAACCCGTTCACGTCCGCCTCAAACCATCGGCCCCTACAAGCTGATTGAACCGCTGGGTGAAGGCGGAATGGGAATCGTATGGCTCGCACAACAAGACCAACCCGTCAAGCGTCGCGTTGCCCTGAAACTGGTTCGGTCTGAATTGACCTCTTCGGAGGTGCTTGCTCGTTTGAGCGCGGAAAAGCAAGCGTTGTCGATGATGTCTCATCCGAATATTGCTCAGTTTCTGGATGCGGGTACGGCAGACGATGGTCGTCCCTATTTCGTCATGGAACTGGTGGAAGGGATTCCGATCACACAGTATTGCGATGAACATCGTTTGGGCGTTGATGGCCGCCTCAAGCTGTTTGTGTCTGTTTGCAAAGCAGTGCAGCACGCCCATCAAAAAGGAATTGTGCATCGAGACCTGAAGCCCACCAATGTTCTGATCACGGAGATGGATGGAGAAGCGGTTCCCAAAGTCATTGACTTTGGTCTGGCAAAGGCGGTCGATCAGCATCTCAGGCTCACGGAGGAAACCCTTCGAACGGAATTTGGAAAGATTGTGGGGACGGTCCAGTACATGTCTCCGGAACAAGCGGAGCTACGAAACGCTGATTCCGAGGACATCGATACGCGAACCGACGTTTATTCACTAGGAGTAATGCTGTATGAATTGCTGACGGGTTCTACTCCAGTGGATAAAGCGGTTTTGAGTGCGAATGCTTTGCTGCGCATTCTGCAGATGATTCGCGAAGACGATCCACCGCGACCCAGCGACCGACTAAGTTCATCATCGCATGAAGTGAACGCCGATGTCAGCGATCGTCGCCGTCTGCATCCGGCTCGGCTCAAGCAGTTGCTGCAGGGTGAACTGGATTGGGTGGTGATGAAGGCGATCGAAAAACAACCCGATCGTCGTTATCAAGCGGCAAGTGATCTGGCACATGACCTTTCCAATTACCTGATCGGTGAAACGGTGTCGGCGCGGCCACCTTCGAAATGGTATCAGATTCGCAAATTTACGCAGCGGAATCGCGAGTTGGTCGGTGCTGTACTCGCGATTGGAATTGCCTTGATAGCGGGAATTATTGGAACCAGTTATGGACTGATTCGCGCGAACGAAAAGACACAACTTGCTGAAGAGAAGACAAGCGAAGCTGAAACAGAGCGATTGAACGCCCAATTTAGTGAACACCAGGCATTGTCGGCAAAGAAGACTGCTGTCGCGAACGAACAACGGGCCCGCGATTCCGAAGCAGATGCAACCTTTCAACTGGCCATCGCCAGGTACGACGCGCACCAGGCAAATGTAGCGAGATCCCTCCTTCACCAAATCCCTGATGAATATCGAGACAATTTTGAATGGCACTATTGCAACCAAAGGTTTCAAGGGAGCAATGTAACCTGTTATGGACACACATCGTCGATCGACGGCGTCGCCTATACTCCCGATGGCTCTCAAATGGTTTCTGCTTCGCACGACGGAACTGTCAGGTTGTGGGACACGTCAACAGGTCTGGAAATTAACAGAATCAATCTGGAAGACGAGCGTCCGGTGTCTATCGCGATCAGTCGCGATGGATCCAGAGTTGCCACCGCGTCCGATGAAACCATCAAACTCTGGGACATCAAAACACATGAGGTGATTGGTCGGCTAGATGGGCACTCGGAAAAAATCATTTGCCTTTCATTTAACGATGATGGAAGTCGACTTGCGTCGGCATCGTCTGACAATGCAATCAAGGTATGGGATATCAATTCGGCAGAGGAAGTGATCGCGATTGGTGGTAACACGGTTTCGGTTACATCGTTCGCTTTTAGTCCGAACGGCAAACAACTGGCTTCAGCAAGTGAATTTGACTGGGCGATTAGTATTTGGGACATCGAATCCGGTGAGTTGATTGAAGTTGTACGTAATCGGTCTAAAGCAAATCAAATTGCTTTCAGTCCGGACGGCTCACGCCTTGTTTCTGTGCATTATGGTTTGTTCGTTATTTGGGATACCGAGACTTGGCTTCCCGTATTCGTAGGTCACAGGTCACATAACCGCGTCGTCCGTTGTGTCGCCTTTAGTCCTGACGGTACGCGATTCGCAACAAGCGGAGATGATTGCATCATCAAACTATGGGACACGCGCACTGGCGGTTTGCTTGATACGCTCAGCGGTCACTCGCAATCAATTTTTAACTTGGCTTTTAGCCCGGATGGTTCTCACCTTGCGTCGAGCAGCTCTGACACAACCGTCAAAATCTGGCGAGTGAGCAACAACGATGGTCTTATGTTGGCAGGGCATGTCGACCATGTTTACGCCGTTGCTTTTGATTCGTTTGGCGAACAGATGGCTACCGGGGGAGCCGACGGAGTCATTATTCTGCGAAATGCGCGGACAGGCTGTACTCATTTTCGTATCGAGGGAAATTCGAAAGCGATCAATAAACTTTCCTTTAGTCCTGATGGAATCCGAATCGCTTCGGCGGGCGACGACAACTCAATTCGAATTTGGGACACGCAAACCGGAGAGCAAATAGCGGTATTGGCGGGACATGAAAGTTCGGTTTCCGGACTGGACTATAGTCCGGACGGTTCCCGATTGGTTTCGTCAAGTCGCGACGGGACAGTCAAGCTATGGGACATGACAACGTTTCAAGAAACGATGACGTTACGAGGACATCATTCCATTGTGTATGACGTTGCCTTCAGTCCGGATGGGATGCGGATTGTTTCTGCAGGCGGTGATGCACTGATTCGGTTGTGGGACGTCCAGTCCGGAAATGAGATTCGAACATTCAATGGGCATGTCGGCCTGGTTAGATCGGTGGCATTTGCTCCTAATGGAAAGCGGATTGCCTCCGGCGGCTACGATCCGAATGTCCGGATTTGGGATGTTTCGTCAGGTCAGCAGGTTGGGTCAGCACGTGCGGGTGTGGGGGCAGTGTTCACACTTGCGTACAGTCCCGATGGGAAAAGGATTGCCGTTGGTGGTACGGATCGGGAGGTTCGGCTAATCGATGCGACGAGTGGTAAAGTATGTGTGGCCTTTCCGCCGCTGGAGGGAGGGGTGGCGGACATTGCCTTTAAATCCGACAACTCCATGCTGGCTGTAGCTATTGGCAGTCCGCTGGGGACCGCCAGAATCTGGGAATCTCCCAGGACAAGTGAACTAAGGATATTGAGTGGGCACTCCAGTGACGTAACCGACCTGACGTTTGGCGTCGATGACTCACGGATTTGCTCGCAGGCAATTGATGAAAAATTGGTTTGGAACGCTGCAAACGGGGAATTGATCGTTGATGCGGCATGGGAACCGCCTGACGTGACAAAACGCGTTTCTGAAAACGGACGATGGTTTTTGACTTCCGATTCCAAAGATGTGGTACTTGTCGATCTGGAATTCAAGCGGAGGCGTGTCGGAAATGATCAGCGAATGGTTTCCGACGTATTCGATCCCTATTGGCACCGGAATCAAGGCAACGCATCCATGCAGGTAAACGATTGGTTTTCTGCCGTATTCCATTATGGCTGGCTGATAAAAAACTTTCCTGATTCACTTGAATATTATGTTGCGCTGCAATCTGCCTATCGCAATCTGGTTGCAAAGAATCGGTATGATATTGAGTCGGTGTGCCAAGTACGTGACATTACCAGCAACCATCATGGCCGTTTTTATTCAGAGCTGGTAAAGGTGCGTGCCGCTATTGTCCCGACAGTAAAGTCCGAAACAGAACGCGAATTCGATGAGCATTCAGCTTCGGAAAAAAGTTCAAACGGTGCAATGGTCTTCGATGGAGCAAGCCTTGTCGAGATTGGCGAATTGCCTTTCTGCGAAAGCAGCTTTACCGTTGAAGGATGGTTCAAATACGATTGGAGGACCAACCTTGAGGGAGCGAACTCAACAGGTGCTGTGTTTACAGTTGCCTCCAGTGAAAAATATACCGCAGTGGGAGCTGAGGTTTTTGCTGACGGACGCCTAAGAGTCGTTCATCGCAATCCTCCTCATAACATAGGAGGAATCAATCTCATTAGTCGAACCAATGTTGCCGACCAGCAATGGCATCATTTGGCGGTAGTGAGGGGCGACGATGCCAAGCTTCGCTTGTTTATCAACGGAGAATTGGAAGACATTTCCGAAGTAGTCGTTGATGATTTTGAAAGCGCGTCCTATCCAGTAAACATCGGGATGAATGTGAAACAAAATCCGCGATATTTCACAGGACTGATGGATGATATTCGGTTTTGGAGCAGGGCTCGGTCAGGCGAGGAGATCATTGCTGGTATGCACTCGCCAGTCGAGCCTGCAAGTCCCGGTCTTGTGGCAGCTTATGATTTCGACGACGAAGATCAAATCCTGAATCCGATCGAGAACGTTACCCCCGACATTAATGTTTCACCTGTCGTCATTGAGTCTCTGAAGTCTTCACCGATGAGTCTTTCCCGCAAGCCATTGAAGTAAGCGTTTTCATGTTTCCCAACCTTGAGACGTATGGCTCAGGAATTCAATCTTCCTCAACACGCTGAAACACTTGTACGTTTCCAACGACTTCGCGCGCATGGGACGCAATGGTTGCCAGTAATTTGTCAGCATTGCAACGAACTGATGATGAAAATGGAAAGTGTTCAATCACTGCTGGCACTTCGCCGTTGAACAGGTATTCCCCAATTTTTTTGCCATCGATCATCCATACACAAAGATACCCGTCTTTGACTGCGACAATGGCAAGCCGCCGATATTCAATCGTTTCACCGGATAGCACTTCAATTTCAACGATGGCGTGAGGTTGCTCAGGAGAAATCTCATAAGTGCGAAATTGTACAGAAGTCGTTTCATCAGCCTTTCCACCAGGATCGATGAACCGAACACGATAGTCGTTCTCGAATTCAATCACCATTCGACTTGCCGCGGCGTCGTACGAAAACTCCGGGTTGGGAACCGCTTGCCAATTGCCGGAGAATCCAAAGTCTCGCGGTGAGCATTCAGAAACAACCTGCTCGATTGGCGCAAGGCCGGTGTTTACATTGCATCCCATCTGCGTAAGGCTTAGGAAAGAAATGAGTAGCAGAAGATGTTTCATGAGGTGACCCCGATGATCAGATGTTTGCAATTGAAGGTTGAAGTAAGAACGATTTAGCTGTTCAAATTAACAAGATTTAAATGATTGAAAAACAACATTGAGTTTCGCTAGCTCTATTTTTTCGGACGCTGGCGCTGAGTTGCCCGTTCGTGAGCGGCACGGCACTAGCCGCTGGTATTGCTGGTTGGCTACTCAGGCTCACTTGCTTGCGCTGCGGGCTTGTATTTTGGGTTCTCAAACAAGCACGGGACGGTTCCGCATTCTTTGCGGCTTGGCGGCTTTGCGTGATATTGATGGATTCATGGATCTTTACCAAATTTCTCAGCATGTTTTTGCCATGAGGGCATGTCTCACGCCAAGGTGCAAAGCCGCAAAGGAAAATTCGAAATGTCGACTTTTGAAAAACGAATCGTCGGCAGAATGAAAATTTATATGTGCGAAAAAAATGGGACGCGTGGGATGTGCCATGTCGGGTCGAGTTGCCCGTTCGTGAGGGGCACGGCGCATGCCGCCGGTATTGCTGGTTGGCTACTCAGACTCACTTGCTTGCGCTGCGGGCTGGTATTGGGAAGACAGAAGCTGCGAATTGGTAGCTGGGCAAACCGTTCGAATCAGGTCGCTGTAGCAAAAGATTCTCGTTGAAAATCTTGGTCACCGTGTCACAGATCAACTTTGTGGCTGTACAAGGTGTTGTTCTATGTTTTCGCGGGAGGTGTCAATGAAGAATCGGCCCAAATTGAATTCGAATCGTTCTAAAGTAAACCTTGAATCGTCGGATGAGAAAACTCGAAAAATTATCGAGCCATTGCCTGAAAATGAACACATTGACGATCCCATCTCGATCGAGTTGCCACCCGATTTTGAAGAGACATCTCGAAACGATAAACGCCAATCCGCAAAGTAACCGTTGTGAGTTTTCAGTCGCTCCATGCGATACAATCGTACACAGTCGAGTGGTTACGCGATACGTGCGGTTTAATATTATTTGCACACCTTTTTATTCACCGTTGAAACATGAATGAGCCCAATGGTTTGCCTGGCGATCTGCCACCAGCACTGGATTCGCTGCAAGGTGACGAAAGCCCGATTACCAATGCGAGTGACGACGCAACTCTCAAGCCGACGGGGAACGGTCTGTTCGTAGGCGGCATTGGTGGACTGCCCGAATTACCTGGATACCGGGTCGAAAAAAAATTAGGCCAAGGGGGAATGGGGGCTGTATTCCTGGCGATTGATGAGCAGTTGCATCGACCGGTCGCGATCAAAATGGTAACGCAGACGTTTCGCGACGGTGAACAAATCCGCGGGCGATTCGATGCCGAAATCAAAACCCTTGCCGGCCTGCAGCATACCCATATTGCACAGCTGTATTCTACGGGCGAATACAAAGGCTTCCCCTTTTTCGTTATGGAGTTCGTTGATGGCAAAACATTAGAGGAAGCATCTTCAAAACCTTTGGCTTCTGCCGACGTTGTGCGTATCATGATTGACCTTTGCGACGCCGTTCATTTCTGCCATGAACGAGAGATTTTGCACCGCGACTTAAAGCCTGCCAATGTCTTGATGACCAAAGCGGGGAAACCAAAAATCGCAGACTTCGGTCTCGCCAAGATCATTGGCCAAGATTCTACAATGACCAAAACAGGTGAGATTCTGGGAACTCCCAGTTACATGGCTCCTGAACAGGCAAGTGGCGTTGTCAAGTCTATTGGCCCGACGTGCGACGTCTATGGCCTTGGGGCGATCATGTATCGGTTGTTAACTGGCCGACCTCCGTTTGTTACCGACGATCCATTTCAAACCGTCTTGCAAGTCCTCGCCAATGATCCGGTATCTCCCAGAAAGTTGAACAGCAATGTTTCGCGTGACCTCGAGACGATTTGTCTGAAATGCCTTGAAAAGAAACCCGCGCGTCGATACGCTTCTGCAAAATTAATGCAAGATGATCTGCGACGATTCCTGGACGGCCGAACTTTGGTCGCGCGACCGGCAGGATGGATGGAAAAGTCATGGAAGTGGGCCGTTCGCAATAAGGCTGCGTCGATTGCACTGTTGGCGACTGGATTGGCGATTGTCGCGACGGTCGCTGGCCTTACCTGGCACAATCGTTTATTGGCCAATGAATTGGCCAGGTCGCGGCGACTTGCCGAGCACGGCAGCGAACTTTCCAATTGGCTGGTGTCCGACCACATGAACGACCTCGCTTTAATTTCAGGGACGGCAAATTCGCGGCACCACGTACTTGATCGCGTGAACGAGTACTTAAACGCCAGTTTTTCCGACATGCCACAGGAATCAAAATACACACGACGGCTTGGTTTTTCTTATTCCAACCTCGCAGACGTTGCCGGAGGATCGGATCACAACAATCTTGGAGACCTTGATGCCGCTGAGGAATTTTACGTGAAAGCTATTGAGCTTTTTCATGAGTCGGCCAGACAAGGTGATCAATCGCGGGAACTCAAACAATTGTTGACCGATGACTATCTGGCGCTGGTAAATGTTTACCACGAAAAACAGGACTCAGATAAAGCCAACAAATACTTTCAACTGGCCAAAGAACAAATCGCCACATTGAAACAAGACGATTGGCGTACCGCTCTCTTGCAAATTCAAATCTACGAACATGATGCGGAGGCGGCAGCTCTCGACAATGATCATGAATCGGCATTGGGTTGGATCGACAAGTCGGAAGAGCTTCTTCCATTGCTCAAGGGTGATGAAGCGGCAGTGGAACTTGAGAATCAGAAAATTTGGATCGCCACAAATCGTGGACTGAGTCATCAGGCGATGGGCGAATTGGATATTGCCCGTGACGAATTTGCCAAGGCCGTGGAGTTGGCAAAGGATTCACACGATCGCGAGCCGTTAAATGCCCGAGCGGCGCGACGTTATTCATCAACGTTGGTACAGCTCGGTGACGTTGAGTTTTCGCTGGAACATCCCGAAGATGCACTTCAGCTCTACCAAACAGGGCTTGATATTGTCTCGGCACTTGCCGACAAAGACCCGGATAGCATTGAACTGGTCGCCAACAAGGCGCAGAAATTATCGCGCATTTCCAGTGTTCATTCGTACACTGGTGATCTGGAAAATTCACTGAAAGCGATTCTTGAGGCGGTCGAAATCCACGAAGGTTTAGAAAGCCGAGGACTTTCAACGCTGTCGACCCGCAGAGACAACGCACTAAGTGTTTTGGCGGCTGCCGGTGTCTATGGCCAAATGCAAAATACTGAGATGGGGATGAAGCTACTCGATCAACACCAAAAGCTGTGCGAACGACTTTTGGAACTCGATGACGATTCGGCTTTTGAGTGGAACCAATTGGCGGAAAATCATTTTTATCGTGCGGTTCAACTCGTAGGAATTTGGGCAAATGCCGAGAGTGCCACCGACGACCCTCGCAAATCACCAGACTATTTGGCCATCATTAACGAATTGAACCATAGCCTTCGTTATTTCAAAATGATCGAGGATCAGCAAGGGTTGACGTTCAATCAAGAGGGCTTTCGCGAACAGGTTCAAAGCGTCAAAAAAATAGTTGAGGATTCTGTCCAACAAATCCCCTCGGCCGATGCGGATTCGAGTATCTGACGATCTACGATGGATGCTTAGTTGATTGCCAATGCAAATGCGTTCACAATAGATAGCATTCGCAAAACACCATAAGCGTGTTTTCCACCGACGGCAATTTCAATCAAGCGAAATCCATGACATCGGACCAAGAACCCCAGAAGTCAGTCTCGATCTCGGCAACATTCAAACGCAATGGAGCCTTGTACGGCAAGCATCAAGCGTCGATGATCGGAGCATCGGCTTCGGCGGCACGTCAGACGCTTGTCATGAAATATGCGTCAGCGATTCGTCCGGTTTGTTCAAGTCGTTGTAAAGAACCCGGATCAAGCCGATGAGTTGGCGCAAGACGCAATGGTTCGTCTGCTCAAAGGTGACTTTGCGGGTGCCGATCCCGGGCGCGGACGTTTTCGTGACCTGCTGAAGACGGCGATTCGCAACATGGCTCGCAACTATTGGTCCAAGGAAAATCGGCGAACGGGAGTTGACTATGATTTGTCGCTCGTTGACGGCGATGCTGACGATGTTTCGAGCGAATTGGATCGCGAATGGACCAATCGGTGGCGAGCTTGATGGCGATCGTTTGGGAGAAACTTAAAGTTGGGAGGCCTCACAAGCCGGTAGTGTCGCTTATCAGGTTCTGGAATTACGATCTGGAGTTTCCGGAAGATTCTTCAACGCAACTTGCCGAACGGCTTTCCCAGGCTGCCGGTCGAGAGATCAAAGCCGATACGACTCGCCAACAACTGCGACGTGCCCGCGTTCGGTTCGTCGAGTTTCTGGTTTCTGAAATCGCCGATGGACTTCAGAAGCGACGCCGGAATTGGTGAAAGAAGAATTGATCGCTTTGGGGTTATTTGAAAGCGTTCGCGATGTGTTGCCGGAAAAGTGGCAATAGTTTCCGACTTTAAATTGTCTTGAGAAAGGGATGTCGAGGCATGATCTGGATTATTGTCATTGCAATTGTGGTATTAATCATAGTTGCGGTCGCGTTGCACGATCTGTTCCAAAAGAAACATGCGATCCTGCGGAATTTTCCGTTGATTGGTCACGGTCGTTATCTGATCGAGAAACTCGGGCCAGAATTGCGGCAATACATCGTTTCCCGAAACGACGAAGAGCGTCCGTTTAGTCGTGATCAACGCGGTTGGATTTATGCCTCCAGCAAGAAGGAAAACAACTACTCGGGATTTGGAACGGATAATGAGCTCGAACGCAGTGCCAATTACTTGATCATCAAACATTCGGTGTTTCCGATTACATCTCCCCTTCCCTCCTCGCCCGAATACGACCCGAACTATACGTTGCCCTGTTCAAAAATCCTCGGCGGTCATCGCGATCGAAAACTGAAATTCCGTCCGTCATCGGTCATTAACATTTCGGGCATGAGTTTTGGATCGTTGAGCGCGAATGCCGTGGAAGCACTTAATCGGGGCGCCGCGATTTGTGGTTGTCTGCAAAGTACTGGGGAGGGCTCCATTTCTCCCTATCATGATCATGGCGGCGAACTTGTCTGGCAGTTAGGAACGGGGTACTTTGGTTGCCGCGCCGACGATGGTGGGTTTTCCATCGAACGATTTCAAAAGACGCTCGAGCGCTATCCTCAAGTGCGAGCAATCGAGGTCAAGCTCAGTCAAGGAGCAAAACCCGGTGCGGGTGGATTGTTGCCCAAGAAAAAAATCACGCAAGAGATCTCGGAAATTCGCGGAATACCCATGGATCGTGATTGTGCGTCGCCCGCTGCTCATTCGGCGTTTCGAAATGCCGATGAACTTTTGGATTTCGTCGAAAAACTTGCAGATGTTTCCGGACGGCCCGTGGGAATCAAAAGTGCCGTTGGACAAATGGAGTTCTGGGATGAGCTAGTTGAACGCATGTCAAATGGACAACGCGCCGTTGACTTCGTGACTATTGATGGAGGAGAAGGTGGAACGGGGGCGGCCCCACTGGCTTTTGCGGATTACGTCGCCCTTCCATTCAAAAAAGGATTTTCAAGGGTGTACCGGAAATTTCACGATGCCGGATTACATGAACGCATTGTGTTTGTTGGAAGCGGCAAGCTGGGGTTCCCCGAGCAGGCGCTAATGGCGTTTGCCTTGGGAGTCGACATGATCAATATTGCCCGTGAGGCCATGCTATCGATTGGATGCATCCAGGCGCAAAGCTGTCACACCAACTTTTGCCCGTCCGGAGTGGCGACACAGAACAAGTGGTTGATGCGCGGGCTTGACCCTTCGCTGAAATCCGCTCGAGCTGCCAATTACATCACCACACTGCGAAAAGAAATTATCGCTCTTTGCCATGCCTGTGGGGTCGAGCATCCAGCTTTGATTTCATTGGAGCATCTCGAGTTGATTGACGACCGTTTCGGCTCGCGAGAATTTGCTGATGTATTTGGTTATCAATCGATACGCCGCACGCCTCAGAGCGCGGACATCGACGAGTGCATTGCCATCATGAGGTCTGGTCAGGGGAATTGAAGTCCTGGGATTTACCGACGGCGAACCGGTTTTGAAGACATTTTTGTTAATCAATTCTCTTCTGCCAATTCAACGACTAGCTCAACCTCGTTGGCCTTCTCTTCAACGACAAGTTTGAGCGGCGAGGTGTTGTAGTCATTGTATTTTCTGTGAACATGGCCGCCATGATCGTGGCCTCCCACGGGTTCGATATAACTCACAATCAACTGTCGAACAGTTACACGATGTTCGCCAGCAATGGCACCATCACCAGGATTGACGGTTGACAGCACGAAGGTTCCATCTCTCTCAATCTTTCCACTTGCCGTCCACTCGGAGCCAGGCATACCAATTTCGACTGTCCCCGTTTTTACAAGCTCGCCGTTTGGGAAACGAACAACGCCCTTTACCGGAAACCGTTTGGGGTAGCCATCGCTACAACCGCAAGTAATCGCGAGGAATAAACAGCAGATGGACGTTGCAATGTTACACTGAAATGTCGAGATCGATAGAAACATTGGGTAAATCAAAGTGTCAGTTCAAACTATAGCCAATCATGCGAAACGACTTGTCCGTCATTTCGGACACTCAAACGGCGCAACAATTCTGGATCGACAAAAACGGGAATGGATTGGGTGCTGCCATCTGCAAGTACAAAATTGCAAACGGTTGCATGCCAACTCCCCCATTGGAAAAAACTGGTGGGTGACACGTCGTGCATGTTGCGGGTGATAGGAACGCCTGGACCGCCAATTCTCGCGATTGACGGAAATTCATAACCGGAGTATATGGGCGCGTCCGTTGGCGGAACTTTCAATTGCGTGATGGGCTTATGGGCCTCGCCTGCCAGAATCGTATTCGATGATCCGTCAATGATATCCTTGATTGCAATTTTATTACCCCAGTGAGTCGGTCCCGTAGCGGGATCGCCATAGGCCGGGCAGGTGATGAGTACCCCGGTTCCCATGCCAGGCTGATAAAAGTCAGTAGCTGCACCGACTGCACCCGGTGAAAGGTCTCCTGCGTTTCCGGCGTAATCTCCCAATGCACCGCTATCGATCAAACGGGTTCCTCCCGGGCATCCGCATGGCAATGAAATCGTCACCTCGATTGGCTCGCCAACTCCGTCGGATGCAGAACGTCGTTCCGGGCAAAAGAAAAATGGAACCGGCGTATTCTTGGCGATTGAGTTTTGATCTTCGAATTTCTTCTTGATGTCCCATTCATCATAAAGCGGCTGTTGTTCCAAATGGGGAAGAATGCGTACAAACCAAGATCCGTAGCTGACAGGTGCATTAGTCATTTCTTCGTATGTTCCGGGCAATGGCCCCAACCTCGCTGGCGGAAACGCATTCATCGCCGAATGAAAGTTCTGGCATGCCATTCCAATCTGTCGTAAATGGTTAAGACATTGTGTGCGTCGCGCGGCAGCACGAACCGATTGGACCGCTGGCATAAGCATGCCCACCAAAATCCCTATGATTGCAATCACAACCAATAGCTCGATCAATGTGAATGCGTTGCGGCCGAAAGACATGGAATTCCTGTTTGGTAGCGAGCAAGATGGCTTGATACTAAGTGTCATGAAGATCGCCTTGTTTGTTGAATGCAAGTTCAGCGGAACTAATCCTTACTTCACCATTAAATACAAAAATCTCTTGTCGAGAATGAGACTATCAATGTCAACGATTCGAGGTTCGATTAGTCAGGTGTTTTCGAATGTGCTGACGAAAAACTCCGAACTTTCGATCTTGACAGTCGTATATTTACAGTGATACTAGTCGAGTCGGACCGCTGGAAGTCACATTTTTCCGGCAGTTATGTTTCAGAATTCTTATCTCAGATTGATCCTCACGGGATACTTGGTTCTCTTTTTGAACCTTGCTCCCTACGTGCATCATGCAGAAGTATTTGGCTTGCATGTGCATCGCGACTCCGTGGGAGGTTCTTCCTGTTGCGACTGCCCGCCGCCTTGTACAGATGTCCATATTTCGGCCAATTCTGCCCGGTCATCGCATGACAATTCCCAAAAAGTGGCCACGAAATGCGACGTACGGCATCGTGATTGTTGTGGGCAAAGTCACTCAATGGACTCTGCACCATGCCACACTGGCTCTGCACCATGCCACACTGGCGTGGATGAGCATTCTTGCGAACTTGCGAATGCCATTACACCTGAGAATAACGGTGTTGAGTGCGTAAGTTCTAGCGCCGACTGTAATTGCCACGATTGTCAGATTTGCAAGTTCTTCAAGCATACGTCTTTGCTGAATTTCAGTCAGGAAACACTTGAAGCTTCTTCGTTCGTTGAAGGTGTTGTCCGGCCTGACGCCACTTTCAAAGCCAGCGCATCGGTTTCTGCAAAAGCTCGAGCCCCTCCATCTCTATTTCGCGAACTCCTCTGAGTTTGAATCGGTATTCCCGTTTGCATGTGCGCGCTGCCGTCTAGTCATGAGCTGACTGGATGTGCATCTAATGGGTGTCAGTGCATTCCTGAGGGAGTCCTTGAGGCCAAGCTGTCAGGGGATTTCGACACTTCACTCGAATTTTGTTTGCTGTTTCGCAAATTCTGTATTAGTTGCTTGGTCTTTAAAAATGTCCGCCGTGGTCGATGCGGCGACATTCTAGCGGTCCGACTACCAGACGAATGCGTTGGGATCGTTCCGCGGCGGATTTTCTTGTTGTCCGAGCAAGTACTCAATCAAATTTAACGGGAATGATTCCAAGGTTCCTAAAATGAGACTCACGTCAAAAAGCGGATTTACATTAATTGAGTTGTTGGTGGTGATCGCCATTATTGGCATTCTCGTTGGAATGCTGTTGCCGGCAGTTCAGATGGTTCGGGAGGCGGCAAGACGCACAAGTTGCTCGAACAACCTTCGGCAACTTGCGTTGGCAGTTCACAGTCATGAGTCAGCCATTGGTCGGTTCCCGGTTAATCAGGTGGGACCAGGGCAACTTATTTCAAGTGGCAACTATGGATCCGGGTATTACAGTTGGATGGTTCGCTTGTTGCCATATATCGAACAACAGCCGTTATACGATTCGTTTAATTTGGACGTGAACAACGGTGACGGTAGCGGCTACAAGGTTGGTGCGACGCATGTCAACGCAACCGCAGTTAACACTGTTGTTCCAACCCTACTGTGTCCATCAGATATTCCAAATTTTTCCAATGCCATAGTTTTAGGTGACGCTAATCCGGCTCCCGGCAGTTATGTCGGTAACATCGGTTGGCCCTCACATTCAACCGGAATCAGCGGCGAACGCTCCGTTCCAGGAAAATTCAATGGCGTTATGCCATTGGTACGACCGAATTCGCCGGTTGCTTGGCACGGATCCTCCAGTGTCCGAATGCGCGATGTTCTCGACGGAACGTCGAACACGGCCATGTTGTCGGAACGCTTGATTCAGACGGGGAACAGTAGCGCTGAGATCACGAATGGTGATATTCGATTGAGATCCCTTCATATTCTCTCGCGCGACGAGACACAACAAGAAATCGTTGATCAGCTTTCGGCATCCCATGCCCACGTCTTTGAATCGGCTCACATTGGAAGGTCTTGGTCCAGTGGATCGCCTTTGGTAGCTCCTATGTATATGCATGTGAATCATCCGAATGGAAAAATCGGTCATTACACCGATACCAGCATGAGCGAAGGCGACTTCGTTGTGGGGGCAAGCAGCCGACACCCAATGGGTGTAAATGTTGCTATGGTCGATGGTGCAATTGTATTTGTTTCTGATTCTGTGGATTTAGTGGCGTGGTGGCTCGTCGGTAGTCGGGACGACGGCCGCATCGCCAATTTGTTTGATTAACTTTTGGGAGATTATTCATGATTTCTGCGTTTCGAAGCCTGACATTGATTGGATTTTTGTCGTTGTCGGCAACATCTCTTTTTGCTCAGCATGAGCATGTGGATTTGGAATTGGGCTACGACAACTTGTCTACTCCGGGTTCGCTGATCTTGCATGGCGGTGATTATACCAGCGATGGAATTCGGTTGTTTGAGAGTGGGATGGAAGAATTGGATCCGTTTGACCCCGGAAACTTCAGTTCGGATGCTCCTGGATTTGCAACGAATGCAGCCGAAGGCATCTTGGTAAATCCGGGTGATCAAATCTGGATTCGAGCATTGGATGCGGCCACGAACTCCGCGTTTGGTGTTGGATACGTCAACTTCTACAACCCATTGACCGATTCTCTCGAAGCTACTGGGAGAATCGGATTGTATGACAATTCTACTGCGACAGCTGATCTGATTCTGAATGGAATGTCGGTTGAGTCAGGTTTGTTGTCACAGTTCATTGATATCGGAGATACCACCACCCCAGGAGGTATCCACGATCATGTTATTTTCGATCTGCTGGACGATTCGTCCGCTCCATTGGGAGCCTATGGCATTCTGTTTGAGTTGCAAAGCGACTTTGCAACGGCAGACGGAATCATGGATCTAACCTCTGAAAAATTCTGGCTGGTTTGGAATCACGGCATGGATGAAGGAGATTTCGATACGTTTGCGCTTCCTAAATTTGGAGCGATTTCAGCAGTACCGGAGCCCAGTGCAGCTTTACTGTTGGGAATTGCCGGACTGGGAAGCGTTTTGATGCGACGACGGAAGGACTAGATGATATCACGCCCTCGGGAAGCCGATGTCGTGTCTCCAGCTTCGCAGGATGATTTTGAGATGATTTTTCATCCTGCGAAGCCCTTTTTGAGTAACAACATGAGCAAGGCACTTCTGAAATTACTGCAAACGGACTTTTGCCCATCATGGAATCGTTACGTCTATTGGTTGAAGCAACCCATTGGCTGGTTCGTCATCGCGGCGATTGTCGGTTTGTTGATTGCATTGTTTCTGTCATGGAAGGGTGGTACCTTTTCACCATTGCGACATCGATCGTAATGTCTCAGTTGATTTGGCCGAAATTGCAGATCGCATTGTGTGATTGTCACATTGAGTTTGAGCACAACCGCGTGGATGAAGGCTCGTCAGCGCAAATGCAACTGCATGTTCGTAATCGTGGGCCGTTCCCGTTGTGTGGGATGGCCGTCAAAAACGGCTTTCTCAAGATTTTCGATGATCATGCGGACGCCAACGAACTACGAAGAAGTAGTCAGAATATTGAAATTGCCCTGTCACGTGTGCCGGGATTTTCCACCAACGTTTATTGCTGGGATTTTGTTCCAAAACGGCGCGGTGTTTATCCGATGGAACTTCCCACGATGTCTACTGGGTTTCCATTTGGGCTGCATGAGGCTGCGAAAGCAATCCGAACCAAGGAAGCCTAGTCGTTTGGCCTAAGCGAACAGATATTCGCTCACTGCCCCTGCAATGTCAGAATTCGTTTGGGATGGACGGTACTCCTACAAACCGAACGGGCAACTCTGGTGAAACGATTGGTACCCGACTATGGAGACAGGCGACTCGATGCGACGAGTCCATTTGGCCCCAGACTGTCAAGCAAATCGAGAACCTGATTGTCAGAGAGCTTAGCAATCTTTCGACAGGCGAGAAGTGGTCTTGATACTCGACGACTCATTTGGTCACGACGATATTGTGACTGCAAGCGAGGTTCTGGACGTTCAAGTTCGAGTATTGGCGTCGTTTGTTCAACATTTCTTGAGACAAGGCGTCAAAACATCGGTTTGGCTGGGAAATCACTTCGTTTCACTTGGTGCCGGAGTCGGGAGTATCAATGAATTTCTCGATAGCCTGGCAATGTTGGAATTGAGGAATGATAAGAGCGCGATCGCACCGTTGGTTCGGCAAAAGCACGTCGTTCGGATTGGCCATGGCAAGACAGAATTTGAAGAGCAGGCGTTACTCAACGTGATGGTTGGTGTTTTGGAGAACGCAGCTGGTACCAAACCTGAAAGCAGATACCAAGTTTGCAAGATTGAAACGACAGCCGCGTTGGAATCGATAGGCGATCATATCGCACTCAATTGGAGGCAAACAAATGCAACGCTTCCAATCTAGCCTCAACCTTCCGACGATAGCCATTGCGATTGTGGCGTATCTCGCTGTGCATATTTTCCGAATCGAAAGCAATTGGAATCTTGGATGGTTTGCCTACACGCAACCCATAGCCAGCTTTTTACTATTGACAGTTGGCGTGTTTGTTTTGAATCGAGGTAAGCGAAAGAAACTGGGCTGGTTACCTGCTCCCTTTGTAGCCTTGGCGATTGCCGCACCGTTCTAGTCGGTCTTGTCGATTCGCAATCAGGTCACCGAGACAGTGTGGACGTCTCTGTCGTAGTATCATTCGCCAATTTAGGACTGGTACTGGCCGCCGCGGGTCGTATTCAGTGGTTTCAAAATCTGGCCGTTATGTTTGCAAGTGCCTGCATTGTCGTCGTCATGCCAATGACCAAGAGCACGTGGAGCATTTGGCTGGCAATATTATTCGGCGTACTGGTGCTATGGTGGTCAATGGGAAACTATTGGCAAAACTTGGACGTCAAAATTGCCGATCGAGTCTCAAGCAATATCGTTGTCCGAACGAAAACGATGGCCTATTTTGTTGTCCTCATCAGTTTGCTGTGCTACTTGCTATTCCCGTTTTTTAACGACTCCAATATCGATTCACCGTCTCTGTCCTGGTTTTCAGGTGGCGATAAATATAGCAGTGACTACGCACGGGACGGAATTGGTGATGGCAATATGGTTAAGGCTGCTGTCGATGACCCAAAAACGTTTGGTCCAGTCGATTCCGATATTTTCCTGGAGTCAAAAAGGCCTTCCTTGTTTGACGTCGCGAACGAAGTTTACGGCAAGCCACGGAAGCCTTCGGGCGCTCACAAAGCGATCGCACTGGGGCAAGAGAAGCTTCGTCACAATCACGGCAAATTGGCGCGCAGTGAGGTTGGTGGGGCTGAGTTTTCGACTGCTCGTGAATCAAAATCTGCAAAGGCAACGCCAGGCGAAGACATTCGCACTGCGGCGTTGTTTTTGGTAAACGGATCGATGCCAAGCCGATTTGCAGTGGCAACCTACGAGATTTACGATTCGGGAATCTGGAAAACGATTACGCCAACTGAAATCGCTGAAACCAGAACGCTACCTGGACATAAGAAAAATGAAACCGTTGCGAATGACAACATCATCTTGAAATATTCTCCCGTGAAGGCGATGTCCGAGCTGGGAGAGTTCTGGATGCGAGTCAGGTCGTTTTCGAATTCGTTGCTTTTGGCATCAACTGAATATTCTGCAATTGAAGTTATTAATTTCTCTTCGACCGCTGTACCTTCATTGCCTTGTATCGAAGCGGTCAAAATTGAATCGGTCGACCGAGAGGATTTCTGGGGAGTCAACGTGGACGGCATCGTCCACCTTACCAACAACTCGGATCGGATTCCTGATTTGACCGTTGTCCATACATTGGCCAGAGGGATTAGCATCTATGAGGCAAACGTAAATCCTGATCGCGTTCGTAACTTACTACGATCTCGTCGTGGAAAAATGGAACGATACCTGACAGGTCATGGCGATTCTGCGATCCGCGACCAGCTCGTTCAGCTGGGCCAGGAATGGACACAGAACTGTCAATCGGATTGGTCCAAAGTAGAGGCAATTGTCGATCGATTGAGACAGGACTTTGTCTACACGGAAAACGCATCGGACATGGGAGAAAGCCAGGATTGCATCCATTGTTTTCTGGAGCGTCAGGAGGGGCCCGACTATATGTTTGCCTCACTCGCGGCGTTGATGATTCGAGAACTTGAAATCCCCACACGAGTGGTTTCTGGATTTTTGCCTGATCCGAAAAACTTCGATTCTAAGACGGGAGTTTATCCTGTTTTTTCAAATGACTTGCATATGTGGACCGAGGTCTGTCTCGATGGAGAAGCGTGGATCCCGATCGAACCTACCCCAGGTTTCCCCATGCCGAAATATCGATTGACCTGGTTGCAACGTGGGCATTTGTTTTTTTCATCCATGGGAGAATGGAGCCGAAGAAACTGGTTTTGGCTCGTAGGAATCGTTGCGTTGGTCTTCGTTGGATACATCGCACGAGGTCACATTATCCACGCTTCCAAAATTGGGCGATGGTATATCGCTTCTTCCGGCGAACTGGAGCAACTCGTGCTGGTGACCGCGGATCTTATTGATTTTCGTGTCAAGCATTTTGGTTGTCCGCGACCGGCGGGCATAACGCAAAATCGATTCCTGCAAGACCTGTGTAAGGAGTTGGAATGGAGCGAAGGCGATAAAGTCGATATTCGACGATTCGGCTCGGTATTGAATCGAGTGCTCTACGGTGGAGCCAGTAACGATTGGGATTTAACATCAATTGCAAACGCAAAGACGGCATGCAGAAAGGCAACGGAAGCGTGCCGACGGTCCGTGTTTAGAAATGGGAGGATTCGTGAGTCAGAATGTTGACGCGTTAGAAAACGACAAAATCCACAAGTCCCGAAGTACATCAAAAGTAGACATCGCAACTTCGTTGGGGCGACTTCGCACCGAGTTGAATCGAGCGTTGCGCGGTAAGGAAGCGGTTGTCGAGATGGTGATGGCATCGCTACTGGCCGGCGGAAATATTTTGTTTGATGACCTGCCGGGGCTGGGGAAGACGACGCTTGGTCGTGCACTTGCCACAGTCATCGACGGTTCTTTTGGGCGTGTTCAAGGTACACCAGACCTGCTGCCCACAGATATTACTGGTTTTAATGTCTTCAATCGCAAGACCAACGAATTTGAATTTCAAAAAGGTCCCGTTTTCAATGATGTCCTATTGATTGATGAAATCAATCGCGCGACACCACGAACCCAAAGTGCTTTGTTTGAAGCGATGGCCGAACGACAGGTGTCGATTGATGGTTCAAGTCACTCGCTTTCTCCGACTTTTTTTGTGATTGCGACGCAGAATCCGGTTGATCACAGCGGAACGTATGAACTTCCCGACGCTCAACTGGACCGTTTCTCGATGAAGCTTGCGATTGGATATCCATCCGAGGAATCCGAGATACAGATTCTCGCCGACGCAGCCAGTCGTACCAGCAACCATTCCATTTCAGTCAGCACCATTTTGCATTTGAGTGATTTGCAGGACATTCAGCATCACGTTTCATCCATCCAGGTTTCCGAAAAAGTTCAACGGTACATGGTTCGAATGGCAACATACGTTCGCAACTATGGGAAAGACGTCCGAAACGGAATCTCGCCACGAGGCTTGATCACACTTCAGCGAGTCGCGCAGGCACATGCGCTCTTGCAGGGAGATGCATTCGTTACACCTGATCATGTGCAGGATGTTGCCCTGCCTGTACTTCGGGTGCGCGTCACAGGGAATTTTCGAAACGTCGATGATTTTCTATCGGATGTGTTGAGAAAGGTAGCGGTTGACTAGTGTCATCTTTCAGTCGAATTGTCAGTCTAAAACTGTTTTATGCACTTTTGGTTCTATTTGCGATCGCAGGCTGTGAAACCGAAAAAAATTCAAAAACAACACTTCCCATCCAGGTCGTGGATTTTGCCGACGGCCTACAGGCATTGGAGAAGTTGCACGTCGCCATGATTGAAAAAGAAATGACTCTCGAATTGGAAACACAGTCGCAATCGCACGATCATGACGTTTCACACTCGCATGGACACTCAGAGTCCTCGGTACATACGTTTCGAGTGCCTGAGGCCTATCAAGACCTGTTGTCATGGTTTCCGACGATTGTTGCTGACAGCGATCTGCCCCGCGGTGACTGGGAATCCGCCGTAGCAGTCATCGAAGAGATCGAAACCGTACTCATTACTTCAATCACTTCGGGCGACACGTTCGAAGAGCAATGTAACGCGTACGAGTCACATCGAACACAACTCGATGTTTGTTTTGAGAAATTGAAAGCCGTTGAATCGCAAATTCTCGAATCGACCAATCATCAATAGCGAGAACCAAGTTGCAATCGATCCTGTTGGCCATTCTTGTTCGTGCAATGCAAGTCTTGATTGACTCCGCTCCCTGGCTGGTTGTGGGAGCCTTTGCTGCCAGCTGGATGCGTAATATGGTTGGTAGAAAGAGCACGCGAGCCATTTTCGGAGGGACTGTTGGCTGGAAGAACGTATTGTTTGGATGGTGTTGGGGGATGCTTCTGCCTGTATGTTCCCTGGGCGTGATTCCTGTTATCAGGGAAATGCATCAGGCGGGCGTACGTGGGCCAGCGCTTGTTGCCTTTGCAATGTCTGCTCCGCTCTTCAATCCACTTTCCGTCTTGTTTGGTTTGACTCTTGCGGACCCGATTGCCGTGATCGTCTTTGCATTTGCGAACTTGCTGACTGTAAGTGTGATTGCAGCAGTCGTTGGCATTTTGATGCGAGAGGATAGTAGCGTTATCGAAGCGAAGTCTGAGAATTTCCAAATGGTCAATCCTGGCATCTTCCGCTCCATCGCCGTCATTCAAGATGCATCTACAGATCTAATCGGCCAAAATGGCCTCTGGGTCATTATAGGCATCATGATGTCAGCAACGATGAGTACATTGCTCCCGCATGGCTTTTTATCGTCGGATATGGAGGTGACGAATTCGTGGGCACCAATGTTGATGGCTGTCGTGATGTTCTCGATTTATTCCGGCCCCTTGCAAGTGATGGGCCAGGTCGGCTCAATGTTTCAGCATGGCAATTCAGTCGCCGCCGCATTTAGCCTGATGATATTTGGAGCGGGGATGAATGTTGGCTTGTTTGTCTCGCTATGGAACTTGCTGGGAAAACGTGTAGTGATTATCTTCATCGCAGTTGCTTTGGCGGTAACGATCGCGTTGTCTTTTCTGGTGGGGAATTTTCTGCAGCCCTCTGATGTGATTCCATTGGGGCACACCCACGCATTCGATGTGTATACAAATCCGTGGCCTGAATTTTCCAATAGTGATTGGACGCATGCTCGCTCGCTGATTGAACAGCACTACCAAGGCTTTGATTTTGGTGGTGGTTGGATTCTGTTCGGCCTTTTGCTCATAGGCTTTGGCACGCGAGTTGCGAATGCCAATGGCCGACTGGATACTTGGCTGCGCAAATCACGAGTGGAAATTCGGCATAGAGACATTCACCTTCCTCAAAATGTGCTGGTGATTTTGGGAGTCGCTGGATTAATTTCATTTAGCATTTTGGGTTGTTTCCTTTATTACCCGCCCAAAGACAAAGTTTTGGATGATATGAAGTACTTTAATACGGAAGCCGTTTCCGCAGCGAAGACCGGAGAATGGGATTCCGCGATGAAGTGGATTTTATTCCAGGACGATCTGGCTCGGCGACTGGAGGTGGGGATATGGCTGCGAGAAAGAGACGTCCCTGATTTTCTTCGGATAAAGGGAAAGATCTATCGCGAATATTTGGATGAATTGAGACACGAAATCGAGGATCAGGACCTTGAACATTCAAAAATTACCGCGATGAAAGCGCACACTGCATTTCGAAGACTCTATCGAGCGTATTCCGAAGATGGGAATTGACCTCGGTGCCACAGTAACCTCGTCGCTGAAACAATCCTCAGTCCGTGATTGCCGTCGTATCATATTTTTTGAGTTCAGCAATTCGTTGTTCGTTGGTTATCAATCTGCCATTGAGAACGACGGCGTGAATTTTTCTGGTGCTGCCAATGTTCTCAAGCGGATTGGCATCGAGCAACACCAGGTCGGCAACTTTGCCAGGTTCAATTGAACCATGCGAATCCGTTTTTCCCAGGAATATTGCGGGATTGATCGTTGCTGTTCGCAGTGATTCAGTCGGTGACAGTCCAGCCTCTACCAGCAATTCCAATTCGTCATGCAGGCTAAAACCGGGAAGGCAAAATGGATTCAAGCAGTCGGTTCCCGCCAACAGTGGGACCCCGGCATCATGTAAAGGCTTGATCAACCTGCGGTTGAATTCAAAAATCCTTTGATTGTGTTTGTAGAAATCATCATTGCGGTTGAATTGCTCGGGAGTTGGAGCAAGAGATTTGCGGACGGACTCAGCGAAGTATTTTACGTCAGGATTACTTTGAACGGTTTCCGTGTTAAGGTAGGCCATGTTGCGAATCACAGTCAGAGTCGGGCATTGCCACGTCTTATTCTTGGCGAGTTTCGCAAAAACGTCTTGTGCTTTCGCTTCATCGAACGATGCAATGGCACGTCGCATCACCGTACCGAGTACTTCTTTATCATCGAAATACGTCCGCGGGTTTTGTGGATCGGGCATCGCCTCCCGCTGCATTTTTCGTAATTCTTCTTCCTCCGAAGAGCAGGCAATTGCAAACTCATATAGATGTTCCATGGCCGCATGTCCCGCATCGGAAGCTTCCAATATCGAAACCGTATACGGAACATGACCGGAGAAAGGGATTCCTTCAGCCCTAGCTAACTCGGCAAGTTTGAAATAGGCATCTCGTGGCAGCAGCGAATAGACTTTCAGAAAATCGGGTTTCAGTTTTAGACACTGCTGGAATATTCGCACAGCGTCATCAGCGCTGGCAGCTTCCATTGAACCTGGCCAAATTGGATTAGGTCCGTCAATAATCGGACTTGCGATCACCATCTCAGGGCCGATTGACTTGTTGGAATCAAACTGTGAACTCCAAGTGCGATGGAAAGGAATGCCAGACATGACCCGAATGCCTGTAACACCATTTAGTGGGAACAGTGCACAACGTTTGTAGTCGTACCAATGGACGTGCATGTCCCAAAGGCCCGGAATCAGAAAGCGATTTGTGCCATCGATAGTGGTTTCACCTGAATTGGGGTTCAGTTCTGCGGAAGTTTCAACCGCTGTAATTTTTCCCTCTTTTATTAGCACGTCTTGGTTCGGTTTGATCGAACCGTCCACGACGTCAACGATGTTGACATTGAGGATTCGAATTATCCGTTGTTCATCTTGTGCATTTGCAAAGCGGCTGAAGACCGCAACAGCCAAAACGCAAAGGACGACGAGTGAATTGAAAATCCTGTTTTGCACAGCCGAGCACCTTGTTCAAAGAAATTCAAAACCAAGCGCAATCAAGGTTTGTTGGACTACTTGGATTTTTGAGGAGTAACTTCAGCATTTGCCAATGGTAATGATCCTACGAACAATCCCTTGATGACCTCCGTCATGTGCGGAATATTCATTTTTTCGAATTCGTCAGATAGTTGATGATAGTCCTCGTGTAGCGAACCGCCAGAAACGCTGTGTGCAATGACGCCCTTTTCCACAAACGACCAGTTGTCGCTTTGGCGATACAGCATCGCACTGAATTGAGGATGTTCAAAGATATCCACTCCAACTGCTTGGGCCCCCTCGTTCAAGAGTTTTCCGAGATCTGATTCGTTCCAACCTGTCATCCAAAGTTTGTTCGTTGCGCCAGGCTCCGGTCGACCAATCATCTCGATGTTTATATTGGCAACGATTTTTTCGAGAGGCCAGCTGGGGTTTGCCGCAAAGTCCTTGGACCCCAACAACCCACTTTCTTCGCCCCAAAACGTCATGAACACAATGGAACGTTTGGGACGCACAGGCAATTTCGAAAATGCGTCGGCCAAGGTCAGTACTGCTGTGACGCCCGAAGCATCGTCATCGGCACCGTTGTAGACGCGATCTTCGGCAGTGAGATCGTCTGTGCTGCCTAGATGATCCAAGTGTGCTGAGAAAAGAATGCATTCCTTTGACAACTCGGGATCGCTTCCTCGCATGAAGCCAATCACATTTTGGGCTTCATATTCAGATTTGACTTGTGCCGGAACATCGAATTGGACGGTCGATTTGGACAACGATTCTGCATGTTTCCTATCAACCAGTACAACCGGCAAAGCAATGGCACGTTGCGGAACATACGGGCGAGGTTTGGCGCGAAGTTGTTTGGCAAGCGTGACCATTTGATGATCAGCGGGCAAACAAATAATCAACGCTTCGACTCCTGATTGTTTCAGTCGAACACAAGCATTGGAGATTCGGAAAAATACGCTGCGCTGTTCACGTTCGGAACCGGCTTCAAGTTTGACGACAGCGACTTTGGCGTGTGCGTCGTCTGGCAACTTCCATTCATCATCAAGCTGGCCGACGTTGCCTTGGATGTGAACATCGTCTTCACCGCCATTGAGCAGGCCAAATGTTGAGATGGTTTCGCTTTCAAGTTCAATATCGATTGATTGAGATGGCGTTTGTGAAAGTGTCAGTTGCTTTGTATGAAAGAACGAGCCCTCAAAGCCGCCTCCTTCCGCCCCAGCTGCGTCCAAACGCGATCTTACGTAGGCTGCCGCGATGCGAAATTCCTGACTTCCAGTACCACGCCCTCCCATCGCATCACTGCATAGAAACTGGAGCGTCGAGCCAACACGTTGTTCATTGATTTCGTTTAATCCGTCAGCCAATTGGGGCGGTAACTCCTGACCAATTGCCGGTGAGTAGTCGAAGTAGATGAGAAACAATGCTGATAGGGCGACGATCATCCGGCTCATGCGAAAATCCTATTTAGGTTTGAGTTCCAATATTCGAATCGAACAGCTGGACCTATCGATTCAAATGGCCTTTGGGAAGGTGTACTTTAACACATTCGAATTGGTTTTGTTTCGCACCGGAATTTGGCCATAAGCAACCAAGCGGGGAAATCGAAATCAAAGCAAAATGAGGCCACTGCGCAAAAAAACGTTCAGTCGCACAGGCAAGTCGAGTTTGTTTGCAAAATTAGCGGCGCGAACCAAGTCTCACGATCGCGTGTTGGACTCCGGCGAAAGAGTATCGCGAGTTAGTTGGACGTTGCCATTGGCGCGGCCGGTTCACTGGCGGCCGAATTTCGCAGTTTGAGCAGAAAGTAAATTCCGACTCCGGCGACAATCAACATGGAGATTCCCAGAATCGGCCTGACCGCGATCCAGGCAATCGCAATGGTAATCGCACACAAGATGACCGAAAGCAACATCGAAAACACAAACAGGAGTCCCCCGGTCAATCTTCCCAGGAAGGGAATGATGCTGGCGATGGCACTGATCGGGCCAAGGATCAAATTGAATCCAATTCCACAAACGATGAAGCCTGCAAAACGCAACGCCCATGCAATCGTATTATTTTCGCTGACGAGTTTGCCCATGATTTCGTCGCTGGAAAGAGTTCCCATGTACAAACGCTGGATCGATTCGCCGTTGCTGGTACGGAAGTTATCCAGTTGGTTTGCTTTTAGCTGTGCAACTATGCTGACAACCGCTGGCTTGCATTCCTTGAATCTGATTTGCAGATCGCCAACTTGGGGCGAGTTGGGATCGGCATCGCCTGCGCTGTAGTAAATCACATTGCCATTGATCTGGTAATGGGTTCGCTCTTCTTCGGGAACGGTTGCCAAAAATTTGTCGCTATCGATTGAAACGTCCGTCCAATTGCTGATCGATGATTTCAAGCTTTCGCTCAATTCATAAACGCCCACGGCAACTTCGTTTGCGTCGACTGCCATGTTGTCGTATTTGG
Source organism: Pirellulaceae bacterium (assembly GCA_041399045.1). Lineage (GTDB taxonomy): Bacteria > Planctomycetota > Planctomycetia > Pirellulales > Pirellulaceae > BJ22. Next base: position 61,673 of record JAWKTO010000016.1, read on the forward strand.
GTGCGGGATTGGCGTGACCTTCCGGGTGTTCGAAGTGGTTGCTGTCCTGATAGTGGTCAACCCATTCTTTTTCGTAAGTAGTTGTTTTGGTTGTTTCGGTTCCTCCGCCGAATTTGTCTTTCGTGCGCGTTTCGGTTTCTTCGACCCATTGATACATTTCGACGCTTCGTTGGAGACGCAATGCATTGGCGCTGATACCAAAGGTTTCGTCTTGGAGTTGTTCGGTGGTGTTCGCTTCACCAGACAGATGAACAAGCGAGTCGTTCATCTCGGATGCGGTTTCGTTGACGTTGGGGATTGTCTGGACGACCCGAGCTGCCTCAGCTAATCCGCGACTTCGATGGACTGTTCGGAATTCGTTCCAGCCCAACAGGATTAGCGAGCCAGGTACCATCAACAACCCGATGAGCACACCCATCAACGAGTTTTTCATGCGGCCAAAAAAGCCGGTATGTGAAACCGAAGTGAATTGATTAGCCATGTCTTTGCTCGACTAGTGATCAAAAAATTGGGTGAACCATCCGTTTGCAACAAGTCCAAGATACCGTTTGTTTCGGATGTTGGACATAAAAAATCACGCTAACTGTGCATTCTCGGCAGCGGATCACCCCGATGAATGATCTCCGCTTCTAAAGCCGACAATTCTTCCAGGCGTTCGCGAACCTGTTCGTCGTCGCCAAACAACTTGGCCATCCGAACATAAGTTGTGTGATGCCGAGCCTCGGATTCAAACAGACTGCCGTAAAATTCGGCCAATTCGGGATCTTTCACGTGGTCGCGAAGCAGTGAAAATCGTTCGCAGGACCTCGCTTCAATCAGACTGGCGACAAGGAAACGATCGATTGCTCGATACGGCTCATATTTTCGAACCAGATCATTCAGCTGTCGGCCATAACCGCCAGCTTGTTGGCGGCCAAACGGAATGTTTCGTTTTTCCAAGAGCCGCAGTACCTGCTGAAAGTGATCGAGTTCTTCATTGACAATGATTACTAAATCATCGACCAATTCCGTTCGATCAATGTAGGCCATGATCAGATTCATGGCACAAGCCGCGGCCTTCTTTTCACAATGCGCGTGATCGATCAAAATTTCAGGAAGAAACTCGTCAACTTGTTTTAACCAACGGGTTCGCGATTCCGATTGCAGACTGAGCATGTTGTTTCATTGTGTTTTCGTAAAAGGTGTCGGAAGATGCGTTCCGAATCAAAGGTCAGTATAAACAAATCTGCTCATTGACGGCATGGCGTGGTGAAGGCCGGTTTTGTCGAGAGGGTGTAGGTTTTTTTGTTTGATACGGGCAGGAGTGCCCATGCTACGTTTTCCAAGCACGGGCAGGAGTGCCGATGTTACGTTTTTCAAGCACGAGCAAGAGGCGTGCAATTTCAGGCAAAGGCAAGAGTGCAAAATTGTCTGTTCCGGGCAAGGGCAGAAACGCAAGGTTACTTTTCCAGGTATAGCTAGGCGCAAAGTTACATTCGGCGGAAAACGTTTAAGAGACGCTTGGTCAAGCGATTGAGTCAATAAAGTATGAGGTAGACAGTGTTTCGGCGCAAGAAAAACTGGGAAGACCAATTCGATGAGTCGTACGGTGATCGGCCAGAGAGGAAGGCCGTCGAAGGTCCATTGCTGTGGGTCCATATTGTCTTTCTGATCGTCATCGGTGTCCTCGCGCTTCTTGGGGTTTGGAGCGTTGCCGGACGCGGAATGGCCGAGAAATCGCTTAAAGAAATCTTGACGCCAGTCGGTTTGCTCTGGCTGTTTCTGGCATTGCAAATTTATTTTGGGGCAATCTACCGTCGGCAAGCGCTGTTTGTTTGCAGCGCGTTGGCGTTTTTAATTCTCACTGCGGGTGGCAACTATTTTGTGAGCCGACTGTTGACATCAAATCTCGAATCGGAATTTGTTGACATCGATCCGTTCAAAACCGATTCATACGATGCTTTGGTAGTTTTGGGCGGGGGCTCCGACGATCGGCAAAACGGCAATGCCCAGTTATTGCAATCAGGGGAACGGATCGCGCTGGCCGCGGAGTTGTTCCATGCAGGTCAGGCTCCGCTGATCATTGTTACCGGAACGGCAATGTTCATGGCAACGGAGAATGACATGCACCCCTGTGAAGAGTCACAACAGATCCTGATTCGGCTTGGAGTGCCGCAAGATCAGATCGTGATGCTCAAAGGTGACAACACTTCGCAGGAAATGGATTCGTTGAAAACATGGCTGGAGCAGAAAGCCGAATCGAAGCGGCCGCAACGAATTGGACTCGTGACATCGGCCTGGCACCTTCGGCGTGCGCTGGGACTTTCGAAAAAACGCGGCATGGATTTGCAACCGGTTCCAGCGGACTTTAAAACGGGACCCTACCACGCGCATCCAAGTATGGTGATCCCAAGTGCATCCAACCTGGAAAACGTCGCAGTTTCAATCCATGAAATACTTGGGCGTTTGATTGGGAGATAGACTAGCCATCGCGCAGTCGGCGTTTCCAAAGCGACAATTGCGATGTGTGCGATTCGAATATCGCTTCATCAGGTTTAACGCGATCGACCCACCAGTCGATCGATTGGACCGTACGATGAAGATTATCGCCGTTGATGTCCGTCGATCCGGCTTCGCGACAGGAGACCGACCCGAAAAATGTTCCTCCCGGCCTCGTCACGCGGTTGATTTCTCCGATCAGCAGTTCAATGTCGGCAACGTCGAGATGTTCCATGACATCAAAGCAGGTCACCAGTGAAAAGCATGCGTCTTCGAATGGCAAACGGCAGCCTTCGATGCGACGAAACGCGTCGGGGTTGCGCTTGACCAACGCCGGCATCCGATTTTTTGAACGTTCAATCGCTTCGTCACTGACATCAACGCCATGGACGTCGTAGTAAAACGGCTTTTGTGAAAGGAATTGGCAGACGAAACCAACACCACAGCCGACATCCAGCGACTTACCGCCGAGCATTTGAAGTCGTTTCGTCGCCTGAACACAGTTCAGAAAGCCAGGCGAATTTTCCGCGCGATTGTAGTTGTCGTTGTCACGAATTACCTGGTTATAGATTTCGCGATAGTCGGGCGAAGTCGATTGGGTCATGGACGTCCTGTATCAAATCAAGTTTACAAAACCTTGCTGACAATCCGTTTTATTTTTCAAGCGAAACACAAACGATCTCTTTGTCGTTTCGGGCGAACATGCATTTTTGGGCAAAAGCCGGGTGGCTCCAGACGACCCTACGATTTGATGTTTGCGTCGTCGGTTCCAGAATTTTTGCTCGGTCCAACAAATCAAACTTCTCTGGTGACAATTTTGCAATTAGCAATTCGCCTTGTTCGGTCATGATGTAGTAATGGTCTTCGCATTTGACAATGAAGCCTGTGGTTGAGTTGTTCGGACGTCCGTTAGTCGCCGTTTCCATGGACTCCCATACTCGATCGCCAGTTTCCAGATTGACGCAACGAAATTGACCGGCCTCATCAACTCCATAGATATGACCATCGACAATTAGTGGAGGATTGTGATCCGGGTGGGTGCCGTGCCCACGCCAAACTTCCGTAGCCTTGGGCTCGTTCTCGTCCAATTTCAACAACAGCGAAGTGCCTTGGAGCGCAGTTGTATAAAGGTAGTCGCCATATTTGATCGGCGCGACAATCGACATGTCATACGCCGGCTGCATTTCAAATGACCAATAGACCTCGCCCGTTTCTGGATTGAGCGAATTCAATGATTCAGGATGCCAAACCAACAATTGTTTTGTTCCGCCGGCTTCGATCATGGTTGGCGGACAGTAACCTTGGGAACGAGCGGACAGCGCGGACCAAAGTTCTTCGCCGGTATTCTTTTCGAATGCAACAACGACATTGTCTTCGGTTCCGACAATACAATACAGTTGATCGCCATCGACAAGCGGATGTGCCGCAAAACCCCAGTGCGGAGCCAGTTCCAATTGGTAATCCTGCTTGAGATCTTTTTTCCAAACCACTTCACCGTCTTCACATCGCAGGCAGTGCAGCATCCCTTCGGCACCCAACGTGTACACATGTTCGCTGTCAACAGTTGGCGTTGCTCGTGGCCCGTTAGGATAGGAAAATTTATATTGGCAGTCGTAAGTGACACTCCAAAGTGTGTCGCCTGATTTGGCGTCTAGACAATGCACCCGTTCTGAACCCGTCAGTTCACTTTTTTTGCCGGGGTTGGGTGTTGGATCGCCGTCCGTTCGAACAAAGTCCAGAACAAAGACGCACCCATTGGAAACGGCCGGCCCAGAGTAGCCATTAGCGATCGGTACTCTCCACAAGATGTTGGGGCCGTCTTTGGGAAACGCCGTCAAGGTGCCGGTTTCATGCCACACTCCGTCGCGATCTTCGCCTTGCCACTGCGGCCAATCCTGCGCCGATGCAACGTTTAACGCCGCGAGCGTTGCAATTATCCCGAAAAACACCTTTTGCGTAACAAGCATCGTTCCGATTCCTTTTCAGCGAAAAATCCCGAGAAAGTTTGGCCAATCGTTGGTGAAGTGACTGGTTTCTATTGTGGTGGATATGAATTTCTCAGACAAGTGAATGCGGTGGGACAAAATATTTGAATTTGATGTCACAATCGCATTTTCAGATGGTACCGAAACGAACGGCAATTTGAATGGGAAATTTCAATGAGCGATACCATTAACCGAACAAAGTATGGAAGGTGGAAATGAAGTGGAGCGACTATTTTGGGTAATCTTGTTTTTAGGGGCGTCGCCACTTGGGTGGAAATGCCACTTGCCTATTCGCTGCCGTTAGTCGCCGTCGGGCTAAGTGGATTCATTGTTAGCAAATTCTTCAGCAAGACGAAAATGATTGCCGTGCGCGAAGTGGAATTGGCCCCGCAACATTCGCGTCAGTGTGAGAGCGAATCGTGTGAGACCGCAATGGATAAGGGGGCAGTTGATTCCAATTTTACCGGGCGGAAATCATGGAATGCCTTGATCGTGTGCCTCATCGTTGGGTTGGCAATCGCTGGAGCGATTGCCTTGAATTCGCCGCTCCCCGTCCTTTTGCCGACGATAATCTTGGTGTTGTGGATGGCAAAGGTGGCGATGCATGAGAAGGCTTATCGCGCACAAAAGTGGAAAAATATCGCAAGCAACAATGGGTGGCAGTTTGACGCTGGCCATTTCTGGGATCGCTATCAAACTCCAAAAATCATAGCAGAAATCGACGGTCGAGAAGTACAAATATCAACGGCTTTTCAACGCCGCATGAACAAATATGTTGAATCGCTTGTCGTGAGAGCCGACGTTTCAAATGGGCAAGAGAATTATTGTATCGACGATATGCGAATTGCCGACTCGTCATCGGCATTCGTCCAGCAGCTTTTTTCGACAGAAGGAATCTGCCAGAGGTTGACGCGTATTCGCCCGTTCCGAATTGCCCATTTCAAAAGTGAGCTGACGATTCATTTGGACTACATTCCTACACTCCAAAGCGAATTCGAATCGATCATCAATTTAACTATTGAATTTTCAGAGGCCATCGAAACGCTATCCGAATGCTATCGGACCAGAACCGGCGATGTGAACGCGTTTTCAATGACATCGATTTGATCAGCAAGACTGTCTACTGGGCGAAGATCGCCGTCATAAAGGAAGCTCTTCTGAATTTCCAAATAGGATTTGTGGTTGCCATTCCATCTCGAATCCACGACCCGAACAACTCCCCAAGCGACGACGTGATAACTCAAATTTCCACCGACGTCCGAGTTGTGAACGTCAAACAACGGAATCAGTTTGACATCACCATGGGATTCTATGATCGAACTTTTCATCCCCGAGGATATTCCGGTATCGCCATTGAGCCACATTTCATACTGGCTATCAATGTATTCCGACGTTTCGATGGTTCCGTTTTCGTAGAGTACATCCACATCGACCTGTCTCAGTCCATTCAGGATTTGGTCCGTGAGTTCGGAGGTGCCGTTGGAGTTGGCGCCGACATCGATAGTACCCCAGTTTCCAGGAACTTCGTGTCCTTGGTAGTCTTCGATCTTCCCGTCACCATAGATCGACCAAACTTCACCAAGGGGATTGTCGTTCCAGACATCGACAGGAACGGCCACAGGTAAAATGTCGGACCCCTCGGGAAGGTACCTCGCCTTTTGAAGCACGGCGGTTGCTGTTGCCGCAAGTTCTTCACTGTCAATTCCCAGGACTTTGGCAAAAAACATACTGATTGGCGAGTTCGCCTGTTCGTCGTATCGAACGGTCACTTGCACGGTATCGTAGATGCCTGATGAGACGATGTGGAAATTGCTGTATGCAGTCGCCGGATCATACCGGCCGATAACGATGTCGCCATCCAAGACGATGAAGCCGTCATCCAGGTTTTGATTAACGTAGTCGCGAAGCGTCTGGCGAACAGCCGCGGCATCTTGATAACCGTACGAATCGGGAACGAGATCTCTGACAGCTGCAAGAGCAGCGTTGTCCGCTGCACGCTGAAGATTGACTTTGGTTGCCACAAGATATCCATAGTCGACGACGAAAGCAATCAAGCCAAGTAGCGGGATGATCAACAATGCGAACAGGACAACCACTGCTCCGCGTCGGTTCCGACCAATTCCATTGCGAGTTCGGATACGCTGTCTCATGGTTGATACTATGGTGAATATTTGAAATTCTCCTGCCTATATTTCGTTACTCGCGACGTCCAAAACAGATAACTTCGGCCTGCTGAAGATTGCAGACAGAGAAAACAGGGAGCCAACGAACGGCTTCGAATTGAAACGTCAATTGAACTGAGATTTTCTCACCGGACTCGATTTCCTGCCAAGTTTCATCAGATGCCGGCGCGCCAGACGAGTCGAGTACTTCAATTACAGTGGCAGAATCGAGAGTTGCAGCGGAACAAGAGCTAAAGACGGAATGAAGGTAGTTTCTGGCAGCGGCTTGGATATCGGAAACGCTATCCGTTTCGTTTCGGCATGCGAATCGAGTCGCCTCGCGGGAAGCGTTTCGGACGACCTGAACCGTGTTCAGGTACTGGCCAATATCAATAGTTACAACAAGTAGGACAAGCAGGAAAGTTGAAAGCAAAACGGCCTCGACAACGGCCGCACCACGCCGGTAAACAGCAAATCGTCGATTGTGGCGACTGCGAGCCATGGACTTTCTCCTGCGTTATTCGCGCTGACTGATACAGCTGCTTCGGATTTTGGCCCCCGCAAAGAACGCTGCGGGTAACCACGAGATGTCATCGCAATCGACTTCAACATTCACCGAAATCGATTGCCCGCTGGGTATTCCTGAAGTGAATTCGGGCTCGATAGAAACTCGAACGATATCAGGATCAATCGAATGAACGATAATCGCGTTCAATCGTTCACGTAACAGGGAATCTGCGTCATCGCTATTCAATGTGAGCGCGAGTGTGGCCTGGCGACAACTTTCACGGGCAACATTGTCCAATGCCTGTTTGACCATGAGCATGCGCGAAAATTCAAATGCCGACAAAATCAACAATACAATGAAGGGTGAAACCATTGCCATTTCGACGGCTGCCGCGCCTGATCGATTCGGGGTCGATTTCCGTCGGCGCCGGAATGCGCTTATCGGTTTTCGTTCTGGAGGCTGCATCCCTTCAGATGACATGCCTTGTCGACGAGTTGCACGGTTACCCATGCGCATAGAATCTCCGCATTGATGAGTGTTGGATGAGAAAACTGGTGTAGGCTGCGGACTTCAGAAGTGCGCCGGGACGCGTTCTTCTGTCGTCCGCTCACATGCGTACCCGCCGTCAGGGAACGAGTGATTTGACTCTTGTTTTTGAAGTGTTGAGTTCAAATTTGCCGCGATGTCTCCGTAATAGTCACCTTGGCGAAAATTCAGTGGTCCAGGCGAGTCGCCAGCAGCAGAGCAAGCGAGATATTTGCGAAGGCGGTGGATAGGACCTGCGAATCGATTGCTGAAAATCAACAAATCCAGCAGGGCAACGGGCAGTACGAGGCCGCTGACAATAAGGGCAGGTACAAGTAAACTCCAAGGCGACATGGATTCCGTATGGTTTCCACTCAAAAAGTAGATTCCCATGACAACGGAAACAATCGTTGCCTGGCATGCAATCCAATAAAATGAAACTCGAAAAGCCAGGCCAAGTTGAACCTGAAAATCTGCACAGACCCGCAACCGTTTGTGGCTTTTCAAATCGCGTCTCCCAGTTAATAGAATGGATTAAGACCCATCTGAAACATAGGTCAGACTTTCAGGAAGGCTAACGAAATAGTATTGATTTTCTGTGATTTATTGACGGCAAGATTTTGAAGTTTTTTTGGCGGGCAAATTCGAAACCCTACAGAATGGCTTGATTGAATCGAGTTGGGTTCGTCATCGGCCAGCAACGATGAACCCAATCGATGTTCCCACGAATCGCAGGCTTAAGCCATTGACTTGTTGGATTCCAGTTTTTCAATCCAGGGATCCATGTCGTCAAAAATTTTTCCAGGATTGCCCTCAAAAACCTTGCCAACCAGCAGATCCGTCAAGTTTTCGCGATGGTTTGGAAATTCTCTGACGAAGTCACCGAAGCTAAAGGGTTTGGTGTAGAAAGCACGGACTAGTTTCAGAATCCACTTCATGCCTTCTCGGTATTGCGGAACCCAAGTTCCGAGTTTCTTTGCCGACAGATCATTGGTCGCCAATCCGTTGCAGATTGCCTCTGCCGCCATGACTCCGGATTTGAGAGCGAGAAATACTCCAGAACTATAAATCGGATCAATGAAGCCACCGGCATCGCCGACGAGAACCCATCCGTCTCCCACTTGCTGAGAGGTTTGATACGAGAATTCTTTGGCAACGTGAAAACGTGATGTACTCGAAGCGTCGATCAAACGACGTGCGATTCCTGGGCAGTTTTTGACTTCCTCCCAGAAGGTTTGTTCTGGACTGCCACCACGCTTCAGCACAAACTCATTGTCGCCGACAAGGCCAACGCTTACGGTTCCGTCGGACAGTGGGATGTACCAGAACCAAGCGTCTTTCGAATTCGTGTGCAGGATACATGTGACTTCCGGATTGGCTCCGCCATTGCGTTTGCCACCTTCGAAATAGTTCCAGATCGCGGACTTTTTCAAATCAGAGTACGTTTCACGTAACCCCAATCGATTGGCGAGTAACGTTTGCTGACCGGAGGCGTCGACAATTACCTTCGCAACGATATCGAATTCCTTACCCTCAGCAGTCTTGACGGTCACCTTGTGCGGTGACGATTTGCGAATGTCGATATCCAGCACACGAGTCTCGTCGGCGACAGTTGCACCTCGGTTGTAAGCCGTGTCATACAACATCTGATCAAATTCGGCACGCTGAACATGCCAAGTCTCAGCGCATTCTCTTTCGTCGTATTCTGAGAAAATGAAGGGGCGAGTTTCTTTGTCGTCGCTGGTGACGAACTGAACGCCGTTCTTTTTGGTGAACCCGATGCGATCAAGTTCATGGAGCACTCCCAACCTCTCAAACGCCCAATAGGTTTCGGGCATCAGAGATTCACCAACATGGAACCGAGGCATTTTGTCTCGCTCCAGCAGAAGAGTGGAGTACCCCTGCTCTGCGACCAAAGCCGCAGTCGATGACCCCGCAGGCCCAGCTCCAATCACAAGGCAGTCATAGTTTCGCATGGCAATCATTGCGATGCTCCTGTTCAGTTGTTTGAATGATGTGCTCTGGAAAAGATCGATGCGAAACGCCCGCAGCCGTCAGTCATTTTGAGTCGATATTCGTCAGTCCTTATTTTATACGGCTTATGATCAACCAAAAGTGAGTTTCCGATAGTGCTCTTCCGCAATTTATCGACTGAATTCACCGCAACTGAGAGTAGCATCTTCTAAGCCCACCGCTTCACGCAGAAAAAACAATCGTTTTAATCGAAAGTATGTGACATGGTGCCTCTGGTGCAAAAACGTTCACCCGTACAAAATGCCTGAAATGTCGCGTCCATCCGGCGTTTACTTCCACGAGTTTTGGAATTCTTTGGAGACGAATTGTGAAAAAAACAGTGCAATTGCTATCTCGCATAGGTGTTCGAATACTTTCCGAGGTTCGAAATCCACTAGCCTTGTGCGCCTTTGCCCTGTTGATTCCCGCTTCGGCTGACGCTTGGCAAGCAAATGATAGCGACATTGAGTCGCACTTTCTGTCGGATGTTTACCAACTTACTTTCGCCGGCAAACGATCAGGCGAGGGGTACTTTGGGGAAGATGGAACCAAGATCATCTACCAAAGCGAGCAGGACGCCTCCAACCCTTTCTACCAAATTTACCTTTTTGATTTGGAACTAGGCGAAAGTACTCGGGTATCACCCGGACACGGAAAAACAACTTGTGCCTGGTTGTATCCGGACGGATCAAAGGCCCTATACGCCTCAACCCAAAATGATCCCGATGCCCTCGCAAAACAACGCAAGGAGCTGGAATTTCGCGAGTCAGGACAAGAACGACGCTACAGTTGGGACTACGACGAAACCTATGACATCATCGAATACGATTTCAAAACAAAAGAATACAAGTCGCTGACAACCGAGCGAGGATATGACGCGGAAGGAAGTTATTCGCCAGACGGTAGCCTGATCGCCTTTGCCTCAAACCGTCGCGGCTACTCTGAAAAACTGACGGACGAACAACAAAAGGCATTCGAAATTGATCCTGCCTACATGATGGACATCTACATCATGAACGCAGACGGTTCGAATGTTCGCCAGTTGACCGATGTTCCTGGTTACGACGGCGGGCCTTTTTTCTCGCACGACGGCAAGAAAATTTGCTGGCGACGATTTGCAGAAAATGGTGCGACAGCGGAAATCTTTACGATGAATATTGATGGTTCGGACCAGAAGCAACTTACCCATATGAACGCCATGTCTTGGGCGCCCTATTTTCACCCGAGCGGCAAGTACCTGATTTTCAATACGAACAAATTGGGATTTGACAATTTTGAACTTTACATTGTCGATGCCGATGGCGAACAAGCACCCGTTCGCGTTTCCTCCACTCACGGATTCGATGGATTGGCGACTTGGGATCGAGCTGGCAAACGACTGACTTGGACATCGAATCGAACCACCGACAAAAGCTCACAGATTTTCGTTGGCGACTGGAATCATGAGGCTGCAATGGCGGCTTTGGGGTTGAGTGACGACGAATCGGATGAAGTCGATGTGTCAGACGCACAATCAGCGGCCAACCAATCGGCTCAAACAACGACAGTTGACTACACTCCTGTCGATTTCCGACGGCATGTTGAATATTTGTGCGACAGCGGCCTCGAAGGGCGTATGACGGGATCTGCTGGCGAACGCAAGGCAACGGCTTATGTTGCAACGTATATGGACTTCCTCGGACTCAAGCCAGCCGGTGACCAGGGCGGATGGTTTCAGTCGTTTGAGTTTCCAGCGGGCGCGGAATTGGGTCAATACAATCACCTTCAGTTCGGCGAAACGATTTACAAACAGAATGAAGATTGGCGACCGCTTACTTTTTCCAAAAGCGGCAGCATGCGTCCGACACAAGTTGTGTTTGCTGGCTATGGAATGGTTGCCCCTGAGGAAGGTGACGTGGCGGCATACGATTCGTATGGCGACATCGATGTCAAAGACAAATGGGTGGTGATGTTTCGTTACTTCCCAGAAGACGCCGGCGATGAAGCCCGCCAACACTTTCAATATCATTCGAGCCTTCGCAAAAAGGCCATGGATGCTCGCGACAAAGGTGCGGCGGGGATCATCATTGTCAGCGGCCCGAATTCGGCGGCCAAGGAGCAGTTGGTTCCCATGGAACGGGACTTCTCAATTAGCGGCACAAGTGTTTTTGCGATCAGCGTGACTGACGATGTTGCCTCGAAGTGGTTTGAGGCGGCAGGGAAGGATTTGAAGACTGTTCAAACGGAACTGGACGCTGGTAAGGATACTCAGGCATTTGATTTGGAAAACGTTTCGTTGATTTCGCACATCGAAGTCGAACAGAAAAAAGGAATTGGACGAAACGTCATTGGCCGTTTGCAGTTTGGCGCAGAACCTTCCGAGCAAGTGATTGTTGTGGGAGCACACGTCGATCACTTGGGCAATGGTCGAAGTAGCAACTCCCTAGCACGCGGTGACGAGGAGACGTTGATTCACTTTGGGGCTGACGATAACGCTTCGGGTGTTGCCGCCATGTTGGAAATTGCCGAGCAAATGGCCCAGATGAAAAAGGACGGCAAGATTGATGCAAAACGAGATGTCATTTTCGCTGCGTGGAGCGGGGAAGAGTTGGGACTACAAGGTTCACAGTTTTTCGTCGAGAGTTTTGAGAAAACAAAAGGCGACGAGAAACCAAACCTGTATCCCGAAATTGCAGCGGCACTGAATATGGATATGGTTGGGCGTTACGACGGCAAATTGATTTTGCAGGGGATCGGGTCATCTCCAGAATACTGGAAAAAGGCGGCGGGCAAAAACTCAGTGACGCGTTTGAATTTATCGCTGAGCGACGACACGACGCTTCCCACTGATGCCAGTTCGTTCTACAAGGCCGGTGTGCCAATCCTTTCGGCATTCACGGGCTCACACAAGGACTACCACACGCCGCGTGACACTCCAGAAAAACTGAAATACGAGGAAGCGTCTCGGATCGCCAAACTGATGGGGCTGATTTGTATGTCGCTGGTACGGGATGACGATCCCCCGGCATACCAGAAACATGAGTCGGCGTCGGCCCGTACGTCTTCGCCCGGCAGAGCAATGCGAGCTTATGTTGGCTCGATCCCCGATTACGGTGGGGAGGTGAAGGGCGTATTGATGTCTGGAGCAACCGAGGGAAGCCCCGCTGCCGAGGCCGGGATTCAGGCAGGGGATATCGTTGTGGAGCTTGCCGGTCGCAAAATTGAAAACATCAATGAATACGCGATCGTTATCGGCTCGCTCAAGCCAGGCGTTGAAACCACGATTGTGGTCGAGCGTGGCGGAGAGCGCGTTGAATTGAAACTCACGCCCGCCGCTCGATAAACGAACGAAAACACTCGCACCTGGTTCAATGCCTGGCGCGCGTGAACACAATGTTTCGCTGCAAATGCAAACCCCGCAATTTTAGGGGCTCGTTGCGTGTGTTTTGACCAAGCGTTTCCAGAAACATTGTGTTTTGCTTGGCTCGATTGGCCCCGGTCTATCGTGAGACGGTTATACTGACCCGCCGGAGGATCAGTTATGCATGGACCAAGGCTTCGGCCGACATTTGAGATTCCCGTTGTCGGTTCGCGAACCGAGGTAATGGAGAAGTTGCTGCACGAGTTCAATGCTCATAGCAAACGTCCCGAGTTTCAAATGTATGGCGAGTATGGTGAATTGCATTTGCATAAGGACGAAACGCGATTGTGGTCGCCACATCTCTCGTTCTACGTTCACGAGCACGATGGAACGAGTTTGATTCGCGGACGGTTTGCGCCCCGCCTTGAGGTCTGGACATTGGTTTGGATCGCTTATCTGTTCATGGCTTTCAGTGCGTTCTTTGGACTGGTGTTTGCCTACTCGCAGTGGATCTTGGGGAACCATGCCTGGGGGTTGTGGGTGACTGCAGTCGCAATGATGTTGCTGGTTGTTATCTATGTGGTCGCTGATGTCGGACAGAAATGGAGTTCCGATCAGATGCATCATTTGCGCGAACGACTGGACGAACTGCTGAAGCGAGCAAGCGTGGAAGCTAATATTCGTTGAGGCGTAGATATCTAATTTCGATGTAAGTGTGTCAACGTGAGCGGTACGGCGCTAGCCGCCGTTTGCAAAAAAGAACACCGGCGG
>JAWKTO010000017.1:0-62235 GCA_041399045.1 Pirellulaceae bacterium
GGGTGATTTTGGTTCTGGTTGTCGTTCTGCTGTACTCATGCGGTTCAGGTAGAACACATCGAGATGAGCTTCAAGGCGAAAACGCGACAGAAGCATCGACGTTTCAGAGTCGAGATTAGAATACGCGCCCTAGTTCACTTGCAAACCAATCCTACCACTTGAGAAATTGATCGTCCCAGTCATCGTGATTCGAACTGAATGAGTGCAGCTTGAATCCGATTTCCAACGGTAACTCCCAAAGGTCATAAAGTACAAACGCTGCCTCCTCCGCGGCCAATCGTTCGTCGCCGTAGATGAATGGACGCTGGATAGGGTCGAATTCCGCAAACGAACTGAAGTCGTCTTCCGGCCAGTAATTCGGCCTTCCCAAGAGATGAAAGAAGCCACTTCTTTCCTTGAGCAAACGCTCCGACTCATCCTGCGTAATCACCGTGGACGGCAAATCGAGAAGCAACGTGTGCTCGCCAAACGCGAATTGCAGGAAGCGTTCATCCTCCAGGAATTCGTTGATCGCGTCCAACTTGTGGAGCTCGTCCACAAATGCGACACGGGAATCGTGACTGGAAACTGGTTCACCTATCATTTGGAGCTGAGGCGTAAAGATGGTGAAACACGTCTCATTAAACTCATGGCGGCGTGCACTCATGAGTTCAAGGTGCTTTTGGATCGAAACAATCAGATTCTCCATTTTCCAGTCGTGCGGCTCGGGCATAGTACCTCTCAGAAAAAGTAGTCGAATTTGGGCGGCTCCTGCTCCCAGTCAATCAATCGCTATTTATCCATTTTCGAAAGCAGTTTGACACCTTTGGTCAACCGCCAATGCAAGTTTCAAAAAATTAATCTGCTCAACCGTTTTGGGCTTCATGAACCAGCCTGCAAAATCGATTGGCGAATTCCATATCACGAATGGTTCCGTAGCGAGGCAGCATGATTTGGCGGTTGGCAACAACGACGGCCAATGCCCTCGCGCGTGAAACGGCTACATTCAGACGATTTGGCTCAAGCAAAAACGCCGTTCCTCGTGGTGACTCTTCCAAACTGGATGATGCCATTGAAATAATGACGACTTGCGCCTCCTGCCCTTGGAACTTGTCAACCGTTCCAACGCGTGCCTTGCGGCCGAGCTTTTCCTTGAGCATTCTCACTTGCAGGTTGAACGGCGCGACAACCAGAATATCTTCATCACTCAGTTTTTCATGCTTCTTGCCTTGGTTATCGACAAAGCCTTGTTTCAAAAGCTGCTTGTAAATCTTCGCGACGGCTTCAACTTCTTCTTCGCTGCCTTGCGTGTTGCCATCGTGCTCAACCGACACAAACTCAATGCCGTGACTCTTTGAGGTAAAACGTGCCCGTTTGCTTTTCCAGTCGATTCTTTGTTTCGAATTCTCTGCTCGGGACTGCAGTCTCGACTCATAAAACGCATTAGAAATGTAATCACAGATGTCAGGATGCATTCGCCACGTTGTATTGAGCAGCACTCCTTTCTCCTCAGGAATGGTTTGACGACCTTCGAGATAGTATTCCAGCGCAGATTTTCCGCTGTCTCCAGGATGTGCGCCTTGGGTTGGCTGCGACAGTTGCATCTGGTCGCCAACCAAAACGATGTTCTTGGCACTGCAACCGGTCGCGACGACATTTGCCAAACTGAATTGTCCTGCTTCATCAACGAACAAATAGTCAAATTTCTGTTGCAGACCTGGCCGACTGAATACCCAAGCGGTTCCCCCGATCACAATGGAATCCTCGTTCACAAAAGTTTCTGCAGCTGCCGAGTTTTGAGCAAATTTAATGTCGTGTTTCTCAATCACTGGATCGTCGCTTTCGCCACCAATTTTGACGACATCAAACGTAGCCTTTTCCGTTTTTAAAATCTCCTTGACGCTTTTCAACACATTCAAAACAGCTTTGTGGCTATTGGCCGTAACCCCAATACGCTTACCTGCTTTCAGAAGTTCGACTATCGCATGAGCTGTTGTGTAAGTCTTGCCCGTTCCCGGAGGCCCTTGGATGCAAAGGAGCGTGCGATCCATTCGTTTGATAATGTCAACGGTGTCGACCAAGAGATTGTCGCCTATGGGAAGCTTTGTTCCCCGTCGGTGCCCTGTGATTTTTGGGGCTTTCTTTGAAGCAGATCGGCAACAGCGCGAGAAATGATCTTGTTGTCACGCCAGCTTTCGACATAGCGATAGACGGCATTCGAAATCGCATCCGCTCGAACATATTCGTTTGGAATCAAGCCAAGCGACTTAGGGATATCGGAAACGTTCGCACTAACTTTGATGCGAATCAGTCCCTTGACCTCATCGATTGATTCGATTGTCGTGGTTCTTTTCAAATCATGGGCGAAGAAGCAATGATGTCCTTCACCCAGTTTTGTATCCTGGCTCGGATCAAATTGATATTCGTACAAAAACGACTTCTTGATGGGCACCTTTTGAGTCTTGGTTCTTGTCATACCGCCCAAGCAATCAATGTCGTCTTGAAGCTCCAAGTCAGAAAACTTGTGTCTTTCATACATCCGCCAAAAGACTGGCCTGGCTTCGCGCCAATGAAACTCAAGTAGCCACGCATGCAGTTGATGCAGCGCCTTTTCGTCTTCGTCCCAGTCCTCGACGTCCGCCAGAATTTGCTTTGCCAGTAACGAAGCCCTTGCGTTGGGGTGTTCGTTTGGTTCACTACTCGGTTGCTCATCAACATCATCATTGGCCAATCCATCAAAGTCGGTTTCTCCGTCATCATTTGCTTGAGCTAAATCCAAAATTGAAGTTTCAGATTTCGCCGGCGGATGCTGTCTGACGCTCCAAAGCCACTCTGCCAGATTGAGGGTCGACTTGCAATCGTCTTCGTTGTAGTCGCGGATCTCCTTGAGTGCAGGCGACTTTTTCCAACTCTGACTTTCGCCTTTTTCAATCCAACCGTGATAGGCCACAATTGACCCGGCAGCCGTTGCCACGTTCGTCTCTCGCTTTCCCATGTACAGCGATTCAATATCCTTAAGCGAATAACTTCTCGTGCCAACCGCAAGTGCTTGTCTCAGAATCGAATATAAGTCAACGAAGACTTCGTTCTTGAGCAATTGATCAACCGCGAGATCTCGTGTGGCAAACTGGCCCATCAGTCGTTTGATTGCGGTGACCTCATACGACGCGTAGTGGTAGATGTGCAAATCTGGATTCTTCTTCCAGCGAGCGAAGGCCCAATCAATGAAGCCCTCGAATGCTTTTTGCCCTGGTCTCGATCGTGGGCCCACCAATCCTTGAATTCGTACGAATCACCTTTGCGAACAACTGCACCAAACAGATATTCCAGTCCGCCGTTGATCAGCGGGTAACCTTCCATGTCAAAGAAAATGTCATACTCGCAAGGTTCGGGCAAACGTTGAAAGCCAACCGCTTTGGCGTCCTTCTTGGCGTCCTTCGGCGGCGGTGGGATCAGTTCATATTGCGGGACTTCAGAATCCAATGAAGCGGCCTGAAGGCGGGCCTGTAGCTTGAGGCGACTCCAGACGTCTTTGTTGAGCTTAGGGACGTGAGCAACTCGCGTTTTCGAGAGGGACGTCAAGGTGCGAATCCCTGCAGATTCAATTTTCTTGATCTGGCTTCGCGTAATATTAGCGACTCGATTCAGGTGATCTTCGGACTCAAAAATCGCATTGGCGTAATCCGACCACCGTCCGTGGCTGGACGAGTTGCCAGGATGCGGGGGGCATCAATGTCGAAGGAATTATGAAACGACAAAAAAGCGTCTTTAAGTGCGAGATAGTAATAGAAGAACCGATCGGTTGGAAATTCGACTTGCTCGTTGTTCCCCAGGATCACGCCGATCTTCTCGGGACGGCAGCCTTGGATTTGCTCCAGAAGATCTGAATACATGCAGAGCTGCACAATAAAGTAAGGTTTGGGAGAGCGAGCAAGTTTTGCATCCCACACCTGGTAGCGATGGTTTCAAAAGCCGATGGGCCGTCCACTCGAAACAAGAAGTCGGCGTGTCCGCCAAATTGGCCATGTAGCAAATGGGCCTGATGAATGACCTTGGCGCCGTCTTGCATGGCTGCCATGGTCGCCGCAACCGAATCGTTTTTAGACTTGATCTCGATGACCTGGCGGCCATCGACTTGGAGCTTTTGCAGAAACGCCTTCTCATGCTCATAACCTTTGCTCGCGATGATCTGCAATTCATCATCGCCATCCTTTGGCACGCAATATTCGGCCGCCTTCTTGCAAAGCCCACTGGGTGCAGCAAACGAGTTTCCGGTGGAATGCGGCGAGGAGTTTGACTTCTCACCTTCAACAAGCCACCGATCCATCCAGGAGACAAATTCGGAATGTAAAAATCGGGTAAGATCAGTTGGTGAGTATCGCAGAACACCGTCGACAAATTGCATAAAAATCCCTGTTGCGGTAACGAGCCATCATGAGCTACATCCCAAGGTAATGGCTGTGTTGACACCTTTGGTCCATCGGCTAGGATTTTGTGAAATTTTTCAAAATTTCCCAACCAATTGCATTTGTATCAGGGCCCGCCAATGGCCGAAAAGGCGATTTCAGAGTTCACTGTTCGCGATTTGCGCGGTTTGTGGAAACCTAAAAAAGAACGTCTGCAATTGGTCCCGCAGCCTCATCCGCTTCCAATCCGACTGCATCGTGCTTTTAGTTGGATGGAGATAGTTGAGGAAAGGGATTTCGAAGCCGACCAAGATCAAATTTTGCTTTACACCTGGATTGCATTCAATGCAATGTACGGGAAATGGGACCCCGTAAATTGTTATCCAGAATCGGAACGCGAGTCGATCAAAAATTTCGTTTCCATGATTAACAAAATTGATCGCAATACCTTGATTGAGAAATGCCTCGACCAGAACAAGGAGCAAACGGTTGAGTTATTGTCGGATCAGTATTTGAACAAGTTGTACTGGAGGTCAATTTATTCAGACACCAAATTTCAGGAGTCAATTTCGCGAAACCGGGCCGTCGGCTGGTTTGAGTCAAAGGACTATACGACGCTGTTTTCGACCTCAATTGAGCGCATCTACTTCAATCGCTGTCAATTATCGCACGGCGCAGCGACAGCGGGCAGCAACTTGAATCGCATCTCCATTTCAAGAAGTGCCCGCTTGCTCACCGAGTTCATGAAGGTCATTCTTTTTGTCGTCATCGACAATGGAATCGGGCAAGATTGGGACAACATGTGCTACCCACCGGTCGACTAATTGCTTGTGCGTAGGCGATTGCCATCTGAGCCGGCCAATATCTTCTAGGACAATTAAATCGTCTGTCTCTGGGGTTTAAAGGTCGATTCATTTACCTATAATGCTCGTCCCAAACTTCATCAACCACTTTGCATTACTACATTGACCGATGTCCCTGATAACCAATTTTATTCTGCATTTGAGCGACGAAGAATTCTGGCCGGAAGATGATTCTGGTGAAATGCTGGAATCGTGCCCTGGCCTGGACGCAGTAAACAGCTGGCTTGAGAAAAACCACCATAGCCGATTCGTGAGTCTCGTCGAACCAACATTCGACGATTCTGCAGGGTATGGGCTGAACGTCTTCGTGTATGGCTGCGGCGTCAATCATTTACCAGTCGAAGACCTTTGGGACCTGATCGTAAAACAAGACTGGAAAGATCTCGACAACTTGCAGCTATTCTACAAAGTCGAAGGCGACGAACGCTTCTCGGTTCTGGAGTTTGAATAATTGGCGGTGCGTAAGCCGAGCATTGGTCAGTCCACCTCATTTTTGCTTGTCATCATCAACAAGTTGACGATCTAAGCGTTGCCGTCCAGCGATTGAATCAGTCCTGAACTTGATCCAGTTCGCATTCCGATCGTCCTCGTCGACACAAATGATCGGAATACGATCATTCGTACCAATGCTTAACGATTCATCTTCGGAGTGTTTAGACTTGAGATGCTCGAATGCTTGCTGAATCATCTCTTTGTCGTCATCGAATCCTCCATGATGACTGTCGAATACGCCGTCGAATGGGTTTATCAAGTAAATCAAAGCGCTGGCAACTTTGGTGCATGGTCGTTCTTTTCGTTCAATCGCTTGCTCTATGTGTTCGCAAAGGCAATCGAATTGAATTTTGAATTGTGAATCCTCAGCAATTTCTTCGCCATGCGCATTGATATGTTCATTGGCACGCTCGACAAGAATTTTAAGCTTATCCGCTTCGTCTCGTCGTGTTGTGTATCTGTAACCAGCTCGAATGCTTTGTCATCACATAATTGTTTGACCATTTCTTCATCGATTGGCGACAAATCGATCATCAAACTATTCAATAGGCGATTGAGCTCTATTTTGCTTTCATCGTTTAAGCTTTCCTCCATTGACAGGATGTCGTTCAAGAAATCCTCCTGTCGCGGCTGGCCGAAAGCCATGCGATAGACCGCAAGCAATCGAGAAAGGCGGTTGTACCGCTCAACATCTTTGCTGTTGGAGTACGCAAAAAAGTGACGCGTGATTTTCGCAGTCGACTTGCTTTTCCCTTGAAAAATCCAATTTGGGAACAAATCGTGCTTAAATTTTCCCGGATGAAGCGGGTCCTGATGAATGAAATCGTAAGCTTGTTGCCAAACGCAAATTCCCGTTCCTACTTTTGAACCGGATTGTTCATCTTTTGCCGCATGCGTTACGGATTTGATAAATTTCTCTTCAGAAAACACCTCGCTGATTACTGCTTGCCTAATCGCGAGACTATCGAAGCGATTGACTCTTCCCTCACGCTGCTCCAGGTCAACAGGATTCGTAGGAAGGTTCCAGTGGACGATGTCTTTGCAATAAGAGTGGAAGTCTAATCCCTCCTGTCCGCGGCTGGTTGAAGCCAAGACAAACGGCCAAAACGGTGAATTGAATGCCTCACGAATTTCGGATTCGCTTGATTTTCCGCCATCGGATTTATCAACTATTTTCGATGTCTTCCCGCCAAAATTGATCGCAAAGCCTGGCCACTGAGCGAAGTCTGATTTCTTTTTTGGTTGCAAATTGGGGCGACTGACGTGTTCGGAAAATACACTTTTTAAGCATTTGAGAATTCTCTCGGTTCGTTCGGCCGCCTTGTCACCTGGGCTTTGTTCGTTGCTTGGTGATGCACTTCTGTTATTGACCATTGACCCGTCATCGCCAAATTCCTTTCGCCGAACGAACAGGAATTCATCGACGACCTCTTGAAAGTGTGCCTGTTTGCAATATTCGATAACTCGCTTCCAATACGTATTTTTCTTCGTTCCGTTCTCAATACAAAAACGGGTCCAACGCCGATTCAAATAACGCATTAAATCGCCTTGGCAGAATTCCTTGATTTTCGATACGATTACTTCGCAGACATCAGAGTTCGTCAAATCAATATCCACGTAGCGAAGCACGCTTCGGAAAATGCAATTGGCCGGTGAAAACAACAGGACGTCAACCAGCTGGTCTAGTTGGACTTGCGAAACAATAATTTTCTTTTTTTCGGTGTCATCAATGCTATCTTCCTTCTGCTCAAATCGCCCTTGAAAAAATTTAAACAAGTTTTTGGAGATACGTTTGTTACCGTTTGGGTTTACGGAAACCTTCAATTTGCGAAGTTGTTCGCGAACGCGTTTTTCCGCCTTTTTGCGAAGCCTACGTATTGAAATGGCACCCAAATCTTTGCCAGCTAAGGATTCGAGATTCAATTCAAACGCAAACGGCAGAGGTGTAAACAACAATTCGCTGCCATACTTATCCTTTCTTTCACTTGCTGAGTCTAGGTCGCCAGCCTTATGGTTCAGTCGAGCATTCACGAAATACGCAATGGCATTCGGCGCCATACGCCACTCTGAAAAAATCAGCATTTTCTTCGGGGACGTTTTACCGTAAAACGAACTTTCATAAGTTGGTTTTGTTGGTTTTAGCCAGAGGTATTTCCATTTCAACGGTCTAATACCGGTTTCGTTTTCAAGGCCAAAAGCTCTTTGAATAGTTCCCGAAACTGCAGGTTTTTTTGATAAAGTCGACTCAGGCATGACTTTCCCTCGCCCGTGTGGCTCGCTTGAATGTGTTGAGGGTGCAGCCCGCCATCTTCACCTCCAAGTTTGTAGCCTTCCATGAATGACAATGGGGATGGCGCGGTCTTCCAGTATCCAAGAAGAGAACTGCTATGATGCCTCGCGGTTTTCTGATCGCGGATCAAGTGTTTACGCAATTGAAAATAGTGAACCATTTCGTCCTTGCTGGGGAATTGATCGCGGGACAGTTTGGCCTCGACTCCTTTCTGGTCATCGTCAATGTATCGCCCACGTTCCGTCCGTGACATAACTTCCTTTAGCAGGCCTTCGATCGACACTTTTTGTTCTTTAAGGAGACGATATTTTTCGTCCAGCCCGCTTGCGCCCATTGGTGCTGTCCTCATGACCAGACTTTTGGATGCCGAATTCCCGAACAAATTCTTTTAATTGAATCCGCTTGAATCCAGCTGTTTCTTTAACTTCAATACCTCGTCGTGGTACTTGGTTGCGGACTCATTCCCGTTGATAGTTTGTGGAACCTGATGCCCCAAAAGGAATTGGTAGGTGTCCATCATGTCGGTATAGTGATCGTCTTCGTTATCGCGATTCTCTGTTAACATTTTGTACGGCGTTGCTGACAAGATCAGTGTCGGAATTTTTTCCTTTTTGTCAGTCAAAAGTTTGCCGACTATTGTATTTGGCTTGGACGATTCACCTAAAATGTGTTTGAATTTTGAAACTCGTCCAAAACAATCAAATCTGGATTAATGAATTCGAGACTCGCGATCGCAAGTGTTTCTCTCAGCTTGCCAATAATCGCATTGCAGTTCTTTTTGATATTCTCTCTGTAAGCTGCTTTCGGGTTGGCAAATTCGTCTACGGATGCACAGATCGATTTCGACAAATCGACTTTTGCTCCTTTGTGTTTTGGTGTCGGGTGAAGTTCAACTTTGGCATTCCTGTAGCAACTCTGCCATGCCTTCAGGTAACGCGATTCGATTTGTCTATCGAATTGACTTTTCAACATTTCTGGTAGTGTTTCCGACTTCCATTTTGTTCTCCAATCCACCTTGCCAGCAAAGAATTTTCGCCAACTCCCTGTTCTACTTCATGCCAACCGCGTGTTCTGCCAAGTAGATAGAGCAAAAGCTTTCGTTCATCCATCGTTCCAGTACGTCCTCCAATTGTCATGGAAGTGCCTGGTGTAAATCCGTATACGACCGCGTCCAACTTTGAATCGTTTTTTGCCTCGTTCGCGTATAACGTCAGCCTTTTTAATTGAGATTTGTCAGCTTTTTTTGACTGGGCCTTAATGGGCGCAATCAAACGCTCAGCATTTTGACTGGAGACCAATCCGCTAGAACAAAGGTAAACAATTTTGAATGGGCCCGATCCTTTCTTTTCCGTCCTGCGGTGATTGAAAAGTTTAGCCACAACTTCAGCGGCGATGATTGTTTTTCCTAGTCCTACCTCGTCTGCAAGCAGGAACCGCCTGCTGCCTTTCCCGTGCAAGGCTTCAACAATTCGATCAACGGCGGCTTTTTGGAATTGGATTTCCCGTTTTGAGTTACTCATGATTTCTTGTTGCTGCTTTTCTCGTTGACCTCATCAAGAGCTGACTTAAGGTCTTCCCAAAATTGCAGGAAAGCTCTTGAGCCAATTTGGCCATCGGGGATATTGTTGTTTTCGTCCCTGGGAAGAATACGGTCGATTTCGTCTACTTTTTCTGGCTCATCGCCGCAACTTCGCAGAATGGTTTCGATGTCCACTCTAATACCGCGCGACGACTGATTTGACCGTCTCCCGCTTGCTTTGCGAGCATCAGCTGGATCCGATTCGTTAGGCGTTGTCTTAACCAACGAGTCATACAGGATCGCTCTGATTAACGATGGAATTGCATGTTTGTATTCCACTTGAATACTTGTCTGAAGAGCCTCAAGCTGCTCTGTCTTAATCCCTCGGCACTTCACACAGAGGTATTTCTCTCGCAATTTGCCTTCTTTTGCACTGAGATCTTAAAGCAGATGAATTCCGTGAGTTGATCTTGCTTGATATTAAAATTGACCGGATTTCCTGAAATCAATTCCTCAAATATTTGACCTGGATTTCCAAACGATTCTTTAGAGACGTATTGCGAAAACGGTAAGATGGAAACGTTTGTCGTGAAGTCGTTATCGGTCAATTCTTTGCGAATTGAATCTAACAATGCTCGCTGATTTTGAGCTTCCGATAAAAACAACGTTAGGCCAGTTTCATTCGAAAATCGCAATTCCAAATTCAGCGCAGCGACAAGGCGGGATACTTTATCTGTGCGAACTTCCAAGATTTTCACAAGGGAGGCGTCTTTTTCAGGAGGTTCAATCGGCAATTGAGAATAGAACAAATACGGTTGAAAGTCCTTTCCGTCTTTGTAGACGAATTGTTTGGGGCGCTGGCTTTTGAACGGCAAGTTGTCAAAATTCGAATTGCGGCCTCAACATTCTTGTTGCTCCAGGCATTTCCGGTCGCATTGGGTGAGCCGATCCAAATCTCGGAGCGCCCGGTTATCATCGTCGAGGTCCAAGTGGTAAAACTTGGCGTGCAGGTCTAACAACTCTTGGCTTTCCGCCTCAACCACAGTTTGTTGATCATCCGTATGACGTTCCGAGTCTTGGCCGGAGATTACTGCAAACGGCGATATATTTTTGTACAACCCGTCGTCCGCGCCGTTGCGATGCAATTTTTGAAGCGAGTCCTCTCTCGAAACCAGTATTAATTTACCTTTCACGGATTCAGACAACGTTTTCATGTGGGGGCGATCGACAAAGGGACTAATGACAAGGGCGTCACGATAGTAGGGTTGGCGCTTTCGATTGAGCAGGGATACCAGGATTTACCCGGCCACTGATAACAAAACTCTGCTGACTCGACGCCTTTTATTCCATACAAGGGAAAATTGCATTTTTCAGCTCGTTGATGCGTTGGCGGTGTTTTCCTGTATCAGGTCGTTGCCGTCTGCCTCGATATCCAAAAACGGCGTCAAGTCAGATAGGAAATTCAACAACCCATCAATCTTCAATTCGCTAGTTTTCTTTGTGCTTTTTCGAGAGTTCGATTTTCGGCGAGTTTTAGTAGATTCGGCAATACCATCGAAACAAGTGACAAGCTCCCAGAATCGACCGCTGGTAAGGTTCCGACTCGAAACGAGCAAACGAAAACGATCGACAGCGTCACTGCCATGTTGTTTCGCACAGAATTTTTGAACCCAAACCTTTGGATGAAAGCTGTTTGTTTGTTCGCCCTGGCTAATTGCAACTTCATGAATCAAGCGAGAAAAAGAGAAACGACTTTGTCGGTTCGACTGAGTCGAGAAATCGAGATCCCTCCTCTATTAACGAATACAGAAATGCGCTCCGCGCAATCGCAAGATGGCCTGTAGCTTTGCTTCTGGACTAAAATCAGTACTCTCGCCATCGGCAACCCCTAACATTGCGAGCATTGCTGCCGTCAACGCCGGAAAGTCCAAGCTATAGGTCGTTCCAATCGCCCAATCCAAACGATATCCGTCAGGAGGCGTTAACAAATCCAGCAGGTTCTTTCGATTCCCTGCGGCCAATGTATTTTTTATTTTTGTCAATTCAGTCCCTTCAAGATGTCATTGACGATTCTTCGAGCGACACGACTTCGAAAATCAAACAAGACGAAGTGCTTTTGCAAATCAGCAATAGCGCCTTTTGGGACTTCCCAGGAATCTAAAAGCTTTGTGTTTTCTGCAAGCTTCGCCTTTCCGTTTCGCAGGTGGCCTTCGCGTCTTTGGATAATCGCTTCAATATTCTCAAGAAACGCTTGTCCACTTTTCGCTGCATGAAATACGGTCAAACAGCTTTGCAAGAATCGAATGTCGCTTTTCAATTGCGATGTTTTGATTTTCGATCTCGATAAGACAGACTCGAATTCCCTTGTGCACGCCCAGTCCTTAAGTAGTTTTTGGGCATTTTGCCAATTGATTTCTAGAAGGTCCCTGGCTTCGGAACGTGATCGGTCTTTTTTCATCAACAAAAAATGCCAATACGAAGTGGTCAAGATGGCCGAGAAGCAACTGAACTTCTTTGCTTGCGTCAGCAGCGATTTCAATTCTGGCGGTTTTGGCCATTCCCATGGAAAATTCTGTTCTTTAGCAATAGCCTGCGCGTTCTTGAGATTAAATGACATCAGACTGTCGCTGAACCTAATTCTGTCGCCGGTCTTTTTTTTCGAGATATCTTCGGCAGAGGTGTACTTATTGAGAAGATATTTGGCTTCGGACCTGGTCAGGTCAAAAGCCCTTTGTCCAACAGTAAATTCTTTTGAAAGCGTGCCTTTTTTCCACCACTCTTTTCCCTTTTGACAAAAATCGGAGCCTTTGACTGCGACCTCGACCTCGTGGTCCCATTCAAGTTTTTCAGGAAGTTCATTGCTTGACTTTGACTCGTCGCCATGATTTTCTGCGTTTGCCTTTTGTCGCTTAATTTCGTTTCGGTAAAAACTTTTCGAACAATCTCCTTTTAGAATTCCAAGCTTTCGCAGTGCGGACCAGTTTTCTGCACTAGGCTTTGAATTGATTTCAAGTTCTCGCCAAGTGGTTGTCTCTTCTGCCTTCATGGTATTTTTTAGAAAACGACGCAGTTCGTTTTCCAACTTGTCGGTGTCCGCCGTACCTGTGTCCCAGGCATCTCGAAAAATCGCTGGAATCATGACGAGGTACCGCGCATAGTCCATGGTGGTCGACGTTCCGGGAAAAAGTCGCTCAGAGATCGCATCTCGGATTCGACCTAACCCCAGCTCGTCGACGGTGCCTTCATTAAGGCTCTTCAGGAATTCTGTAGCTTTCCGCGTGTCATCTTCAGAAAGATCGACCCAACCAATGAATGATTGCTGCATTTGAACGGTGAATTAAGTCAATGATGATTTTACAACTGAGAATGAGCAGGTGCCTGCAAGGTTTAAACGGCGATGATAACACAAATTTTTTCAATTTCGAGCATGTTCGAGTTTTTGTAGAATTTCACAGAAAATATGAGTATTTTGAAATTGGTTATTCCGCAACGAGTTTTGCTTTCGCCTTTACGCCGATACAACGCGTTGCACTTGTTTAGAGCCAATCGGATTGATTGGACTACTCGCAGAAAAATCACGTTCAGATCCTTCAGCTAGAGTCGGTGAGTAAATTTCCAAAATTCTTTTTCCTGTGACCAAACGTGTCCGGAGGGGCTAGCACACTGGGCTGCGAAACGGATTGGCATTGTTTGCAGTCTCAGTTCAGGAGCGGGGCCCGATGAAAACGTTTACCGAAGAGGTGCTGACACAACCACAGCAAAAGACCCTGCGCGAGATCCAGAAATTCATCGACGAACGCGGCTTTCCGCCCACCGTCGAGGAACTTGCCGCTCGCCTGAAGGTGACCAAAGCGACCGTTCACGGCAGCCTTGATCGCCTGATGCAAAAAGGGTTCTTGCGCCGCACACACGGCAAGGCACGCAGTATCGAAATCGTGCGAACGCCCACCGCCAGTGTGATCGACGTGGTTGCCATACCACTGCTGGGTGACGTTCCTGCCGGGATTCCCATCAACACGCAGGAGAATCACGCGGGTCAGGTTTTTGTCCAGGTGAATGTTGTCGGCAACGATCCGTGCTTTGCCCTCAACGTTGTGGGCAACAGCATGATCGGCGCCGACATCCGCGATGGCGATACCGTGATCGTTCGGCAACAACCGCTTGCCGAAAACGGTGATATTGTTGTCGCTTCGATCGATGGCGAGGTCACGGTGAAACGCCTGGCGATGGAGAAAGGAAAAATTCGCCTGCTCCCCGAGAACGATGAATTCACGGCGATTGATGTCGTTGCTGATCATGATCTGCGGATCCTGGGGCGAGTGATCGCCACCCGCCGCGTCGTGAAACAAGGCGACAATTGAGGCGCGAACAAAATTCCGGAATTAGTTGGGACAAATCAGGATGCCCATGAGTAAATATTAGATAGACGAAGTTTGAAAACTTGTGAGGCCCAAAGATGACTCAGCCAAGAAAACGCATCACGCTCAAATCCCTGTCGCAAGAACGTCAAGATTTGATTGTCTGTATGCACGAAAAACGATTTGGCACGATCGCGGATCTGCCGATCGTTGATGGCGAACCCATCTTGAGTCGGGCAAACGTCACTCGCCGTCGGAAGCTGAATGGGAATTCCAGCTCGGGCCCCACAAGCAGGAACTTTCGATTGAAGGTTCCGCATTTGAAACTGATTGAATCGTTGAATGAAATCCAGAACGGCACGATAAAACTGATGGTCTTTCGTGATGGTGTGCCGTGTGAAATGGATGAGTGTTGATTGAAAAACGTTCTGGACTGTGCGTGAGCCGTTCTCTGTTGGCCACCGCGTCCAGATCATTCGCATCGCTGTTAAGAATCACGAGCCGCAATTGGCCGCGTTAACGGTGATGCATATCTTCGAGCGAATCACGATGAGCCGATCGGCCGTCCCTCGCTTCTGTATTGACCACGACAACTGGCCGACCGAGATGCGGAGGCAGTTGTGGGATTCCACAATTGTTTTCACAACCGAGGAGTTGTCTCGTGCTCTATCCCTATCGTCAACCAATAGTCGATGACTCGACGATCAAAGTGGTCCGCTGCGTTGTTCGGGCGGCAATCCGCAAAGGTCAGTTTCGGGCCGACCAATTCGACGACCTGGTTCAGGACGCGTTTTTGCACCTGATGCAGAAGGCGCAGTGTTTCGATCCCGCCAAGGCAAGTTGGTCGACATTCTGCGCGATGATCGTCCGCCATTTCCTTTCGCGATCTCGCCAACTGCAACGAACAAGAATCGAACGCAACGACACAAACGAGTTTGCGAGCGAATCCATCGAGCATCGACGAAGCCCCATTCGGCATTTTGTTCGCACTCGCACGGAAACGGAATGGATCGAGTTCAGAGAAGACGTTTCGCACGCGGTCGAGCAGTTGCCCGATGACCTTCGTGAGGTCTGTGAGTGTTTCCGGGAAGAAGTCAGCGTCGACTATGTCGCCAATCGATTGGGGATCAGTCGCAGCACCGCTTATCGCCGCCGGCAGATGGTTCGCGAGTCAGTCGTTTTTGAATCACTTGCTGAATATCGCTAGGAACCACATCGCAATGATCATCCGGCAATCCAATTTCGGTAGCGAGCGGGGCACGATGAGCAAGGAAGAGACGACAGACGAGTTGGGGCGATTCGATATGGGCATCATTCGTCTGAAGGTCAGCCAACTTGTCGGCCGCCACGGTTTTCGGCTGCAGGATCGGGAGCAGCTCGTACAGGAACTGGCCGCTCGGCTGTGGCAGAGTCTGCAATCGTACGATCCCAATCAGTCGCATCGCAATTCGTTTGTCACCACGGTCGTCGAACGGAGTGTGGCGTCGATCATCCGCGATCAATACGCGGAGAAGCGAGACGACCGCCGCGTCCTTTCGTTGAATCAAAACGTTAAACAACGGGACGGCAGCCATGGCGAGTTGGCACAACTGGTCAGTGCGTCCGATGGCCGATCGCGGCGTGGCGTTGAGCCGAAGTCGGAACAGGAACTGACGGAGCTGAAGTCGGATGTGGAGCAATGTTTGAACGAACTGCCCGTCGAACTGCGAGAACTGGCTGAGGAACTCAAATACAAAAGTGTCGTTCAGATCGCTCGTGATCGCGGTGTCTCGCGCGGCAAGGTTCGGTCGCTGGTCAATGAATTGCGAAAGCGACTCAAGGATTCGGGTTTGAGATTTTATCAATGATTGACGACCAGCCTGATGCGAAACCGGGTAGGTAATAAGAAGCAGCAACGTTTGTTTGAAGATTGAATTGATTGAAAGGTCTTGAATGTCAGTGCTGAATTGTATTGAGAAGGGTGTGCAGCCCGGCCCCCGACGTTTGCTGCTGTACGGGACGCAGGGGATTGGCAAGTCGTCGTTTGCCGCGTCGGCCGAGAAGCCGATTTTCATTCAGACCGAGGATGGCCTTGGTGAAATTGGCTGTGACAAGTTCCCCGTTGCCGATTCGTTTGATCAGGTGATCGCCTACCTGACGGCCCTGTACCTGGAGGACAGCGACTATCGCTCAGTCGCGATCGATTCGCTTGATTGGCTGGAGCGATTGATCTGGAATGATGTCTGTCGGGCCCGCAACGTCTCGAATATCGAGGACATCGGCTACGCGAAAGGCTATACGTTTGCACTCAACCATTGGCGGGAGTTTCTGGAAGGCCTGACGGCCCTGCGGCGTGATCGCGGGATGACGATCGTGTTGATCGCTCACGCCCGGATCGAGAAGTTCGAGAATCCGGAAACCGAATCTTCTACGATCGCTACGTGCCGCGCCTTCATAAGTTGGCATCAGCCATGATCCAGGAGTGGTGCGACGAGGTGCTGTTTGCGACTTACAAAGTTCACACGAAGCAGACCGACGAGGGCTTCGGTCGCAAGGGAACTCGCGGTATCGGGAGCGGCGAACGGATCCTGCGCACGGTCGAACGTCCAGCCGCACATGGCAAAAACCGGTTGAATCTACCGGACGAGATTCCGCTGGAATGGAATGCCTACGCACAACATTTCACTCATAGACAGTCTGGAGACTCGAGTCTGGAGACTGGAGTGCCGCGGACGAAGGCATAAGCTCCCAATCAAATCGCCGTTAACATTTCACGACCTCAAAACGAAGGAGTTCCACACAATGGTTAGTCTTGGAAATTTCAACGCCGCGGAAGTCGAACCCACAACGGACTTCGACGCACTACCGGCAGGCAAGTATCTCGCGGTGATTACCGACAGCGAGATGAAGCCCACGAAGTCAGGTGCCGGCAGTTATCTGGAACTGACGTTTCAGGTGATCGAGGGCGAGTTCAAGAATCGGCTGATCTGGTCGCGTCTGAACCTTGATAACCCGAACGCACAGGCGGTGCAGATTGCACGCAGCGAGTTGTCATCGATCTGTCGCGCGGTGGGGCTGATGACACCACGCGATTCGGCGGAGTTGCACAACCTGCCCCTGATGATTTCGGTGAAATGCAAGAAGCGCGATGACACGGGCGAGTTTACGAACGAGATCAAGGGCTATGCCAAACGTGAACTTGCTGGAGCACATACTTCGCAACCGGCATCCAACGTTGCACCATGGAGACGCGGCTAATGGGACGGCGTTCGCTCACGAAAGGGAAGCGTGGTGAGCGCGAGGCGGCTGCGGAAATCAGGAGGCTGTTCGGCACGGATGCTGCCCGCGGTCGCCAGTTTTCTGGCAGTCCCGACTCACCGGACATTGTGACTGGACTTGTTGGCGTTCATTTCGAAGTCAAACGGGCCGAGTCGCTGCAGTTGTACACGGCAGTCGAACAGGCGACTCGCGATGCCGGATCCCAAGTACCAGTGGTGTTGCATCGAAGGAACGGAAAACCATGGCTTGCGATTGTCGCTCTCGAACAGCTTCCCAGATTGGCAACGTTGCTTGTGAACAAGACCTGAACCGAAACGCACGGATGCGTAAATGCCTGAAGTGTCGTGAAGAGTTCTTTTCGGTCGGTCCAGCGAACCGAATCTGTGTCTCCTGTCATCGAGAGAATCACAAACGATTCCGCGGCTACCCCGAAACTCTGCTCGCTAAGGAGCGTGGACGAAAGTACCGGAATGGAGAGGTGATAGGATGAGCTTTATGTTTCCGTCGGTCTATCTTTGGCAACAAGCTTTTGCCGCAACTCCTCCCAAGAAATTCCTTGTTGTGGATTTCGTCGAAATTCTTCAAGGCGTTCTTCAAAGATCTTTTGCATTTGGGGGGAAACTTCGATCGGCTTTTCCAGCTCCTGATTTGCAAATTCAATCTGCGATTCAAGCTCGACCTTTAACGCTTCAAGCACGGCAACTTCCCCGTGAGATGCAAAATACTCAAAGACGCGACAGGTGTACTGGAATGCGCCGTGACTTGATGGATCTGGGAACTGTTCATCGGTCATGTGAGGTTCCGCATGATTAACCTTCGTGAATATCAAAAATCCGCGTTGGAATCAGTTTACCATCACCTTCGCACTCGGGAAGACAATCCTTGCGTTGTGATTCCCACTGGCGGGGGAAAGACACCGATAATTTCTCAGCTTTGCCGGGATGCGGTCATGCGCTGGAATGGTCGCGTTCTCGTCCTAGCCCATGTCAAGGAACTGCTCGAACAAACGGCGATGACACTGCGGAAGATCGCTCCTGATCTGCCCGTTGGCGTTTACTCCGCTGGGCTCAGCAAACGAGATACCACGCACAGTGTCATCGTTGCGGGAATCCAGTCGGTATTCAAACGTGCCTGCGAACTTGATGCGTTTGATCTGATCATCGTCGACGAAGCACATCTGTTGCCGCCCGACGGCGAGGGAATGTACCAGACGTTTCTCTCGGACGCGCGGATCGTGAATCCCAATGTGAGGTTGATCGGATTGACCGCGACGCCCTATCGTCTCAAGTCTGGAATGTTGTGCGGCCCGGCCAATCTGCTGAATCACGTTTGCTACGAAATCGGCGTGAAGGAACTGATCGTCGAAGGCTATCTCTGTCCTCTGAAAACGAAAGCCGGTCGCCGCAAGGCCGAGTACTCGGGGCTGCACGTTCGCCAAGGCGAGTTTGTCAGCAGCGAAGTTGAAACGCTGGTTGATACGGACGAACTCGTCGGTGCCGCGTGTCGGGAGATCGTTGGCGCAACGAAAGATCGCAACTCGGTGTTGATCTTCGCCGCATCCGTCGCTCACGCCGAACATATTTGCACGGCATTGCAAACGATGACCGATGCCGAGTGCGCCGTGATAACAGGCGAAACCAAACCAAACGTTCGCGAAGAAATCATCGCACGGTTCAAGGGACAATCCATTGCCGCCAATCTGTTCGGTGATCCCAAGCCACCGATCAAGTTCCTGATCAATGTCAACGTTCTCACCACGGGCTTCGATGCGCCGAATGTCGATTGCGTCGTGCTGCTTCGGCCGACGGCATCCCCTGGCCTGTACTATCAAATGGTCGGTCGTGGCTTTCGGCTTCATCCCAGTAAACAGGACTGTCTGGTTCTCGACTACGGCGACAACATCCTGAGACACGGGCCCGTTGATGCGATTCAAATCGCCGAACGAAACTCGAAAGGCGGCGAGGCTCCGGCCAAGGAATGTCCTGAATGCCAGGCTGTCGTTCACGCGGCCTACACGAACTGCCCCGAATGCGGTTTCACCTTTCGGCCTCCCGAGAAAAACAAACATGGCGTGAACGCGTCGCGTGAGGGAATCCTCTCCGGCGAGATCACCGACACGGAGTACGAAGTGCTCGACGTCGCATACAACGTGCATGTCAAACGCGACGCCGCTGAAGACGCACCGAGAACGATGCGCGTTGACTATCGTGTCGGGCTGGCGCATTGGCAGAGCGAGTGGGTTTGCATCGAACACTCGGGCTTCGCACGTCAGCGGGCAATGGCCTGGTGGCGGGAGCGAACGACCGATCCGTTTCCTGATTCAGCTGAACGGGCCGTCGAGGTCGCCAACGCCGGAGGGTTGGCATTTCCGATCAAGATCACCGTGCGTTCAATTTCGGGAGAGAAGTTCGATCGGATCATCGAATGCGAACTGGGCGAGATGCCCGAGCCGATCGAGATTGAAACAACACTCGAATACGACGACAGCGAGGTGCCGTTTTGAAACATCTTGATGGTCGCCCGCTGATTGAAATTGCCCGTGAATATGTTGCCGCCGGATTGTGTGCGCTGCCGGCAATGGCATCATCCAAGCGACCTGCCGTTTCGTGGAAGGCGTTCCAGTCGCGACTTCCAAGCGAATCGGACCTTGCACACCTGTGTGCCAAGCCGACGGACGGGATCTGCATTGTCACCGGAAAAGTAAGTGGCAATCTGGAACTGCTGGACTTCGACAATCAAGGCGAACTGTTCGAACGGTGGTTTGCATCGATCCCCCCGGAGTTGGCTTCGCGACTGGTTATCGAATCGAGTCAGTCGGGTGGCCGGCACGCCATCTATGGCTGCGAGCAACCTGTCGACGGAAATCTCAAATTGGCTCAAGGCGTTCGCGGCGGCAAGCGAATCACGTTGATCGAAACGCGCGGTGAAGGTGGCCTGTTTCTCTGTGCACCGACGCCAGGCTATGAACTGTTGCAGGGAGAACTGACGAGCGTTCCCACGCTGAAGTTCGCCGAACGCGATGCACTGTTGATGGCGGCATGGCAATTGAATGCACCCGACGAGCCTGCCCTTCCCTTCTTCGCAAGCGACGAGTCACGTCCCGGCGATGAGTTCAATGAACGGGGCGACGTTTCCGAATTGCTGCGAAAGCACGGATGGAAGCCCGGAGCGATTCACGCCGACGGAAATCAACACTGGACGCGTCCCGGAAAAAACGCCGGCACGTCAGCGACGCTCAAGGACCGAGTCTTCTTCGTCTTCTCGTCGAATGCCGAACCGCTCAAAGCAGGTCGAGCCTATTCGCCGTTCGCACTTCTGGCGGCCCTTGAACATGGCAACGATTTCGAAGCTGCCGCGCGAGCCCTTGGGCAGAACGGTTTCGGCAACTCAGATCCGCTCAACACGATCGGCAATCTCGCTGCGCTACACGTTGAAGTTCGCAAGCAACAGGACGCTGATCCCGGTCGACTCCCCGAGCACCTGTTCCACGTTCCCGGTTTCATTTCCGAGGTGATGCAGTTCACCATTGCCAACGCGCCCTATCCCAACGTCGGCCTTGCGTTCTGCGGCGCCGTTGCTCTGCAGTCGTTCCTGGCCGGACGCAAAGTCTGCACTTCAGGTGACCTTCGCAGCAACCTCTACTTGCTCGCCCTTGCCAGCAGTGGAACAGGCAAAGAGTTCCCACGCAAAGTCAACTCGCACATCCTCAAACGAATTGGCATGGCGGCATCACTCGGCGACAAGTTCGCGAGCGGTGAAGGGATTCAGGACGCGTTGATCCGTACCGGCACGATGTTGTTTCAGAATGATGAAATGGATGGCGTGCTACGGCAGATCAATGGTGATCAGGATAATCGCCGAGAATCGATCCCGAATATCTTGCTGACGCTGTACACGTCGGCGAGCGATCTGTATCCGACTCGCGTCAAGGCGAATCAGAAGGAACCGATTCTGGTTGATCAGCCGCACCTGACATTGTTCGGCACGGCAACACCGCAGTATTTCTACGAGTCGCTTTCGAGACGAATGTTGACCAACGGGTTCTTTGCGCGTCTATGCATCGTTGACGTTGGACGGCGTGGCGAAGGCCAACGGCCGGGCTCGGCTCGCAATGTTCCCGAGTCGATTCTGGATGTTGCCAAATGGTGGCACGAGTTTGAACCTGGCTCGGGAAACTTTCTGAACTTCCATCCGGCGCCGCTTGTCGTGCCGTTTACCGATGAAGCCGAAGAAGCGTTGACCGAACTCCGGCGCCTTACCGAATCCGAATATGCGAGGGCCGAAGAGGCCAATGACGAAGTGGCACGGACTGCCTGGAGCCGAACTACGGAACAGGCGACGAAGCTGGCGTTGATCTACGCCTGCAGCGAGAACCACGAGTCGCCTCGGATCAGTCTCGACGCCGTTCGTTGGGCAACCGAGTTCGCCATGCACCAGACGCGCCGGCAATTGTTTCTCGCCGGCGTTCACGTTGCCGACAACCCGTTTCATGCCGAGTGCCTGAAACTAATGAAGACACTGCGCGAACGACCAGAGCATACGATGGCGCGTCGTGAACTGATGCGAGCGATGCGATGCAAGGCCGCGGACTTCGATCAGATCATTGGAACACTGACGCAATGGGACGAAATCGAGATGGTAACGATTCAATCTGCAACCAAGCCAGCGTTGGGGTATCGAATACGATGACGCCAAAAACAGCCAAACAAATCCGTCACAATCCGTCACGCTTAGTGACGCATTTCGAGCCTGCAGATTATCCAGACTGCCAAAAATGGTCGAATCCGGCTCAATCCGTCACGTGTTTTGGTGACGGTTCTGTGACGGATTTCAAAGTGATAAAAGCCCATAAAAATAGAGAAAAACTCTCTCTCTATTCATATCCGTCACGTTGTCACGCCCACCCCCGCGCGATGCGTGCGCACGCGTATAAGGGGGGTGTGACGGATAAACGTGACGGAATCGATTTTGAGAGCCAGTATCAAAACGATTCAGCAGTACGATCCTGCGGCATGAGTTCGATTATGCGGCCGTACAAAAATGATGCGGGACGCGTGTGCAACGTTGCGGCACGTGATGTCTTAGGTACTTCCGCCGCAACCCAACCGCGCGTTGGCCGGGGGAACGGCCACCCTATTAAGCAGAGTTTGTTTTATTTGTCCGAACTTGGATTTGTCTCAAACGCGAACTTCGACAACCACGATCTCCGATCGGTTTGCGATGGCAAATCTGTTCGTCGAATTGTCGATGGCCATTGGCGGAAGGGTATCGAGATGGTGAATGATACTACCTCGTTGATTTCCAGATTCAATTTCTTCCATTCGTTCCAAAACTTCTCCGGTTTCAATAGAAATAATCTTGGGGTGTTCGAAAAAATCTATTACATGAGTTTCGTCGATGGGCATCAGGTTTCCAACGGCCGAATCGAGCTTGGTTTGATGAATCAGACGCTGGGATTCAATATCCCAAATTCCGATCGAAACTGGCCGAAGATCATCTTCCTCGAATTCGTCTTCGTCAATAAAGCTCTCTTCAGAACTGCCCAAGATAAGTTTCCCGTTCTTGGTAAACGCGGCGGTACAAATCTCAGTGGACTGGCCCGGGAAAATCTGAGATGCGTCCAGCAGATTCGGTTGCTTGGTCGCCTCTTGAATGTTCCACAGACAAACGGCATCGAACGGATGCCAAATCCATCCTGCGCTGAGCAAGTATCGATTCGAATCATCTACTGTCAGCCTCGAATGAAAGTAGTCTGCTGGTTTGCGATTTTGTACATTAGTGAGCCGCTTGCCGGTCTCGGCATCCTCGATCTCAATTTGGTTGTACTCTTCCGGACAGTGAACGATGACATCTTTGCCATCGCTCAGCTGCGCGAAGCATATCGGGTATTCATAAACGTCTGCATGATAGAAGCTGCGGTTAAGTTCCCGGACAACACTTCCATCTCGGAGCAATACAGCTTTGGTTCCCAAGCGTTCGTAAATGATGGCATACTCGCCCGACTTCGAACAACAGGCGGAATCAAACCGAAAGCCATATCTCACAGACCTGGGAATTGTGTTTCCGTCCAGATCGAATCGCGCACCACCCCCAACCCAATCCACCAATTGCTCCCCATCCCAGACGAGTGATTGGACGTTCTCAGCTTTGATTTTCGCAATTACCTCGAAACCTGGCATAAACCGGCTTTCAATTTTCTATGACAAGGATGTTTCAAGAATGAAGATTGTACTAAGAGACGTATCGTCAATCACTCCCTACGACAAGAACCCACGCATTAACGACGATGCCGTTGATGCGGTTGCGGCTTCGATCAAGGAGTTTGGGTTTCGTCAGCCGATCGTGGTTGATACCGACAACGTAATCGTCTGCGGGCACACGCGATACAAAGCGGCGTTGCAATTGGGACTTGAGAAAGTGCCGGTGCATGTCGCAAAGGATTTGACGCTCGAACAGATCAAGGCCTACCGGATCGCCGACAACAAGACGGCGGAATTGGCGGAATGGAACTACGACTTGCTCCCGATCGAAATCGGCGAACTTCAGGCCTGCAATTACGACCTGGGATTGCTCGGTTTCGATGAGGAGGAGTTGGCCAAATTGCTCGATCCCGGCGTACAGGAAGGCTTGACCGACCCCGATGAGATTCCGGCACCACCTGATGAGGCCAAGACCAAACCGGGAGACATTTGGATCCTCGGCGACCATCGATTGATGTGTGGCGATTCGAGTAATGCCGAGCATCTCGATCAGCTGCTCGACGGTGCGACGATTGACCTCGTCAACATGGACCCGCCGTACAACGTGAAGGTCGAACCCCGTTCGAACAACGCCATCGCGGCCGGCAACAGTTCATTTGCTGCACCGAAAACGCACCATCAGAAGTTCGACCTGGAACGCCATCCTGAGAAATCGAAACCTACGCAGAAAAAGCTGCGGGCCAAGGACCGGCCACTCGCCAACGACTTTGTCACGGATGAAGCCTTCGACGACATGCTGCAGGCGTGGTTCAACAACGCGTCGCGAGTGTTGCGTCCCGGTGGCTCGTTCTACATCTGGGGAGGATACGCCAACCTTGGCAACTATCCGCGCCCGCTCGCTGATGCGGGTTTCTATTTCAGCCAGGCAGTGGTGTGGGACAAGCTGCATCCTGTTTTGACAAGGAAAGATTTTATGGGGGCTTTTGAAATTTGTTTCTACGGATGGAAGGAAGGTGCCGGTCACAAGTTTCATGGTCCCAATAACGTCACCGACCTGTGGCATCTCAAGAAAGTGAATCCGCAATCGATGGTTCACCTGACGGAGAAGCCCGTTGAACTTGCCGTTCGCGCGATTCAGTATTCGTCGCTGACGGGAGACAACGTTCTCGATCTGTTCGGCGGTAGCGGTTCGACGTTGATCGCCTGCGAGCAAACCGGCCGCAAAGCGTTCTTGATGGAACTCGATCCACTGTATTGTGATGTAATCGTCGAGCGGTGGGAGAAGTTCACAGGGAGGAAGGCCGTTCGTTCAGGCGATTCGAGCAATGAATTCGTTGGCACTCACTCGCTCAAACACGAGCCCTTCAAACCTTGATTCTTGGTTGGCTGGCTGGAGGATAATCGACTCGTTTTCAACCTTTACTTCAAAGGCCATTTCAGCTGAAAGGTCAAATTTGTTTACAAACGCTTCGTCAAAAACGATCGCAAGTCCGTCGTGCTCATGGATCAATTTTACAATCATGTCCTCAACTCCAACTTGGATTTGTTTACTCAAGAGGGCTCTTTGTGTCCTCGGCCAGAACATCCAGGTATTTGCGATAGGCGTAAATTCGATCTCGTTGTTTCCCGGTAATCTCTTCGAGAATGCCGGCCTCCACCAACGATTCAATCGCTTTGTTGGTGGTCGGCTTGGTACTCGCGGTCAGTTCCAAAGCCTTGGCTGCCGTGATCATCGGTTGCTCGGGCAGTTGCTCGAACAGACGAATTGCCGAAACATTAACGGAGTCGAGGTTGGTAAGCGTCCTGCGATCGTCATTGACCAGGCGAAACAACCGTTGAGCCGCATTGGCACCGTCATCCGCCGACTCCACGACGCACTTGAGAAAAAACTCCGTCCATCCCTCCCAGTCGCCGCTTCTGCGTACCTCGTCCAGGCAGCGGTAGTATTCTTGCCGGTGTCGTTTGAATCCAAGGCTCACGTAAAGAAACGGACCTTCCAACAGGGCCCAGTGTTCGGTAAGCAAGGTGACCAGCAGTCTTCCCAACCGTCCATTGCCATCGAGAAACGGATGGATCGTCTCAAACTGTACGTGGGCCAATCCGGCTTTCACAATTGGTGGGAGAGAATCGTTCGAGTGAATCCACTTGTCGAGCGCTGCCAGCAACCCCGGTACCGAATCCGGCGGTGGCGGGACAAATTTGGCGTTACCTGGGCGCGTGCCGCCAATCCAGTTCTGCGACGTCCGTATTCGTCCGGGCTGTTTTTCTTGTCCTCGCACACCTTTCATCAACCGCTTGTGAACCTCGCACAACAGACGAGTGCTAAGCGGAAGTCCGTCGGGACGAGCCAACTCTGTTCTTGCATAATTGAGCGCGTCGACGTAATTGCAAACTTCCTCGACGTCGGCAATATCTCCTGTCTGACGATTCAATTCGAACGCGATGACATCTTCCAGCGTCGATTGGGTTCCTTCGATTTGGGACGAAACAACTGCCTCCTTGCGGACGAATCCGTACAAGAACCAAGCTGGACTGGGAACCATGGCACTAGCAATTTTCAGTCGACTGATGGCCGCCAGTGCCTGACTATGCATCTCCGCCAAGTCCCCGTCGATCTTGAGAACAGGGCTTTTCGGTGGAAGCGGATGTGGTGTGAATGCACGAACCTTTTCGCCGCCCACCGTGAACGATTGATAATCGCCTGTTTTCCGCCATGCCTCGTTAAGCTCCCTTTCCCATCTGCGATTGCTAGTAAAGTATTCTTGCCTAGCGAATGACGTTAGTCAAGTTTTCTTTACTAGCGAGGCTCAGGATTGTCCGCTTTTTCGCACCAAATCAAAGAATTCGTCCCAGCAGGCTTTTGTCCATCGCTTCGATGGCCTCGATGGCGATAAAGTGTTCGTCGAGCAGCGGGCCGGCGGGGTTGGATTGGCGAGCGTCGGCGATTTCCAATGCCTCCGCCAATACCGCGAGGCCTTCGACGGCTTTGTAGTACGCCTCGCGGATCTCCTGATATTTGTTGCCGTCCATCTCGCGGAAGATCGCCTTGAGTTGTGCTTCGTTGTCTTTCATCGTTTCGTTCTCCGGTTGGGTTTTTCGTGTCGCGTTTCGCACCTTCGCGTCGCGTTAACAACACATGAGCCATGGTTTTGGAAACGCATCAATAGCCTGTTGGAAAAAGCTGAAAAGAATTCGCAGCTTTCTTCCAGATTTCAAACTTCCGCCGACGTTGGCCCGTGTCGCGTCGTTGGGAACATCCCGCCTCGTTGGCCAACTGACGAGAAAACGCCCCACACTGGCGAACGTAGGGCGAAGGGTTGCGAAAGTTGGGTATCGTTAGCCGCGGGCCGTGAACTTTCCACGTTCCGTTTTGAGGAATCGGGATTCGTCTCCCTTGGCCAACTCTCGAAGGATCGCACTGTACAACGTCGCGTGCGGGGTCTTGCCGCCGGGGCTCGTCCAGTAGCCCTTGGCCTCCATGGCCTCGACCATCTCTTTGGCGTTCATCGGCTCGCTCGATTCGCCGAGGACCATGAGCGCCGCCGCCATGCAACTCAGTTTCTTTTCCGCGAGTTCATCGGTATTCGATTCCGATTTCTTCGAGCGAGGTTTTCGTTTCAAGACCGCTGTCGGACCGTTGGCGACGGCATCAGCTTGTTCGACGGGTTGTTCCGTTGCAGGCAGTTCGCTCACAACGGTCGTTTTCTTTTTCGAATCTCGGTCAAACGATCTGGCGTTTTGATCGTGACCTTCTTTCCGGTGGCCAAGTTCGTTGCCGACCAACCGCCATCGAAGTTTGTTTCGTCGATTTGGACCTCGACTTGTTTGTTGGTGACCGTTGCGTGGTAGACGCCGCCGATTTTCACTTCACTTTTCTTCATCGTGTGCTCTCCCAAAGGAATCGAATGGTTGGCTGCCATCGTCAGGCGGCGGGAACCACCCACCGCGACCCGTGCGAACGGGTTTCGGCTTTAGTGAGCGGCGTCCCAAGCCCGCTTGGTTCCGTATCCGAGCTGGCTTCCTTCGACGATGTACACCACGGCATCCTCGTCGACGTCACCATCATCCACGGGATCGTCTTCATCGGCCTCGTCGTTGATTTCTGCCGGAAACGAGTCCGTAAATCGAGTTTTCGAAGGGCCAATTCTGTTGGGTCATCAAGCGTACTTCCGTTTCGCCACCCAGGTCGTCGCGGTAATCTTTCAATCGTTCAATCAATTCATTCAGCGTCATGGTTCGTTCTCCTATGTGTTGGTTGTGTTAGCGGTTGCTTCCGTCGAGGAAAGCAACCAGATCCGAAAGTTGTGCGTTGACGTGCGTGATGTCTCCGAC
This sequence comes from Pirellulaceae bacterium, assembly GCA_041399045.1. GTDB lineage: Bacteria > Planctomycetota > Planctomycetia > Pirellulales > Pirellulaceae > BJ22. The sequence goes on from JAWKTO010000017.1 coordinate 27,698, forward strand.
GTGTCCCCAGTGGATCGGGTGTTCGTCGTTGCCCGGCGCTGGCATGTCGGTCAAGAGTTCCTTGATTCGTTCGACCAGGTCTTGGGCGACCAGGTGTGCGTTCTCGTATGCGGCTTCGGCCTTCAGGTTTGGTTTGCGTTCGCGTGCCATGTTTGTTCTCCGGTTGGTTTGAAAATTCGTTTTTTGTTCCGACACACACACATGAGCCATGCGTTTCGAACGTCATCAAGCGCAGTAACGAAAGATTCAGAAGGAATCTGGAAACTTTTTCAGGGCATCAATTTGGGTAATGTTTCACGGCGCGAGTGGTCGCTTCGAAACGAGTGCCAAACATTTGCGATGTGTCGCCATGTTCGAACCCTTGGCCACATTCCTATGAACTACCCGGTTTATCGCGACAGTGGCGAAACAGTGCGACGTGTGGGCGTAACGAAAGAAAGCCGGGTGGTTATTCCCGGCTTTGGCGAAAGTGATTGGCGTTTATGCCGCCCGATCGTATTTGCGGGCCATCTCCAGAAGTTTCGATTTGGTCGTTTTCCAATCGCATGTTTGTGCGTCGTGGGAGAGTTCGCCGAATCGTTTGTCGCGAAGGGCTCCCTTGTACCAACCTTTGGTCCATCCAAGCCGGTAGTACAAGCGGTTGAGTTCCGTCTCGCCTTCGCCCGCCTCGGGTCGATCCCAGCAGCTGCGAGTCCCTTCGCGTTTTGCGTATTCCCAATCGCTGCAGCGTCGCGTATTCAAAGCCAGCTCGACCAATCCCAAACACATCTGCAGGTATCCAATCACCTTCGCCTTGTTGAGCGTGCCGGCGAAAGCCCGGAATTCGATTCGGTTGTTTCCGCGGGCAAGGTGCGTGAGGTTCAGCAGGTGGTAGCGATCCGACTCGCAGCGTCGTTTTGCGTCGTCTTTGTTTCCGTATTGTTTGATCTTTTTACTGTACGTGTTATGTTCGCGGCGTTTCGTTCCCGTGCTGGCGAAAATGGCCCGTTCGTGGTTGCCTACAAGGGAAATCAGCCGGGCAAGGGCCGCCGCGTCTCCGTTCCATTCGATCGTGATGTGAAGTCCGCAGGTTTGGTTGACCTTCGCCCCGCGTGCGTTGATCGCGTCGATTGTGTCTTCGACCTGTTTCATCCCGTCGTAGCCATTCAGTTTGGGCGATACGAATTCGCAACCTTTGCGATTCGGTGCAAAGGTTCGAATGCTCGAGTCGCGTTCGGCTCGCCATCCGGTTGGGAGCCAAGGAACCTGCGTTCCGTTGTGGTAAGGTCCGATCGGTGTGTTGTCGCTCGTAGGCAATGTGGTTTCGAATTCGATTCCGAAGGCGATGTCGTTGGCGTTCATTCTGAGTTTCCTTTGCATGGTTTGGCGTTGTGTTTCGCGAAACGGAATTCGCTTCGCGTGACACACATGAGCCATGCATGTTTGGGAACCTCAAGCGCAGTTCTGAATGTTTCTGGCAGTAATGTTCATGTTTTTTCCAAGGCCACACGTTCGCCAAATTTGGCCCGTGTGCGCGTTGAAACATGTGCGAAACAAGGGGCGAACATTACACGACTTGGCGACAGTGCGCGAACTGTCGCGACTGTTGCCAACCGCTGGGGAGTCGCCGCCTGATGGGAAACGAGAAAGGCCCAGTCGACCCGAATCGCCTGACGGCCGAGCAAGCCGCGAAGCTCCTGTCAGCAGCGGCGAAGGTGAAGGTACCGGTCGCGCAAATTGAAAAAGACATCGAGAACGGTGCCGAGAAATGCCGATGGAACCATCAGCCTGATTGGCTACGCGGCATGGTTGGTGAAGGAGATGGGCCGTGGCGAATGATTGGTTATGGCTTACCTGGACTGGAAAGCCAATCGTTGAAGGAAAGATTAGGGACTCGCTCAAAATCAACTGTATTTCGTGTCAAAAGTGTCATTTGATTTGCGATTGCGATCGAAGCGATCCTCATTTCCATCGTTCCTACGCGAATTCGCTGTGCACGAAGGTCATCATTTGCGTTAGTCGCTCAAATTCAATTCCGTTTTGAAATTGCAAAATGCTAAGAGGGTCTGAATCCAAAATGAACATCTATTCTCCCTCTGGGGGTAGCTCTGCATCTCGCAGCTCTTTTCCGAGCTTGATGATCTCACGAAAATCGGCATCGTCCTTGTATGCGCTGAGATTTTCGCAATCCAGTCATTCTTTTTCTCTGGAGCTTCATTTGCGCGTTTCAGCAATTCGACCTCGCGTTCAAGTTTTTCTAATCGCTTTTCAACGTTTGACACCTCTTTCCTCCTTAACTCTTGTTCATCATGCGAATCGCGGTTGGCCCATGAAATTATACCAGTAAAAGCAATAGGCGCAAAAGGCAAAAGCAATGGCGAATGACCCGCGCAAACTTCGTCCAAGCGAATTGTGTCGCCTGCTCAATTCGACACCACTCGGCGAAGTCATCAACGAAAGGCAAATGCACCGGCACCGATCGCGAGCGGGAATGCGAATCGGCGATGGCCGGCATGTGGATCTGCTGCGCTACGTCGCGTGGCTGGTGCAGATTCGCCACGAGGAAAAACCGAAGTCCGAAGTCGACCCATACGAACAACTCAAGGAACGTGCCCGCGCCCGCAATGCGGCCATGGCATTGGCTGGTCGGGATATTGGTGAACTTCCTGACATCGTCAATATTGATCGCAAGAAGCAGGCGTCGACCGACTTTCAGTATTTTTGTGAAGCGTACTTTCCGCTGACGTTTCATTTGCCATGGTCGAACGACCATCTCAAGGTCATCGCCCGAATCGAACAAGCGGTTCAGCGCGGCGGTCTGTTTTCGATGGCGATGCCTCGCGGCTCGGGCAAAACGACGATCTGCGAGTGCGCCTGCATCTGGGCGGTACTCAACGGCCATCGCGACTTCGTTTGCCTGATTGGAAGCGATGAAGGGCACGCGATGGACATGCTCGATTCGATCAAGATGGAACTCGATGGCAACGATCTGTTGCTGGAAGACTATCCGGAGGTGCTATACCCCATCCAATGCCTCGACGGCATCTCCAATCGGTGCAAAGGGCAACTTTACAAAGGCCAGCGAACACACATAGGTTGGACCGCACGTGAAATTGTGATGCCGACGATGCCGGGGAGCGTTGCCAGCGGGGCGATCATCAAGGTCGCCGGGATCACTGGTCGTATTCGCGGAATGAAGTACAAACGATCGGACGGCCAAACCGTTCGCCCATCACTCGTGGTGATCGATGACCCTCAAACCGATGAGTCGGCACGATCGCTTTCGCAATGTGCTACGCGAAAGCATCTTGGCCGGTGCAATCCTTGGTCTCGCCGGTCCCGGCAAAAAATTTCTGGCATCATGCCATGCACCGTGATTCGTCCCAGTGACATGGCCGACAATATTCTCTCACGCGATAAACACCCGGAGTGGAACGGCGAACGAACCAAGATGGTCTATTCGTTTCCCGACAACGAAAAGCTGTGGCATCGCTATGCGGAGATTCGCGAAAGTCTGCGGGATCATGGCGACTTGAGTCTGGCCACAGAGTTTTACATTGCCAATCAAAAGGCAATGGACGAAGGGGCCGATATCGCCTGGCCCGAGCGATTCAATCATGACGAGGCATCGGCGATCCAGCACGCGATGAACCTGAAACTCCAGGACGAAGCCGCCTTCTTCGCCGAATACCAAAACGAGCCGTTGCCAGAAGTGACGGGACTTGAAGAAGAACTTTCTGCAGATCAGATTGCGGCCAAAGTCAACCGGATGCAGCGAGGTGAGTTGCCGATTGAAACCAATCACGTCACGATGTTCATCGACGTGCAGGCGAACCTGTTGTTTTACGTCGTCACGGCTTGGTCTGATGACTTCACGGGTTACATCATCGACTACGGAGCATTTCCCGATCAGAAACGACCCTACTACACACTTCGCGATGCGCGGCACACTTTGTCGACGGCAACGAAGGCAACGGGGCTAGAAGGTGCAATCTACGGTGGGCTCGAACTACTGACCGACAATCTTCTCTTCCGCGAGTGGCGACGCGATGACGGTGCGCATCTGCGAGTCGAACGTTGTCTGATTGACGCCAACTGGGGTTCATCGACCGACGTTGTCTATCAGTTTTGTCGCCAGTCTCCGCATGCTGGAATCTTGCTCCCCAGCCACGGTCGTTTCGTGGGCGCATCAAGCCAGCCGTTCTCCGAATACAAACGCCGACCCGGCGACCGCGTCGGCCACAACTGGCGGATGCCCAACGTCAAAGGCAAACGGGCCGTGCGACATGTGGTGTTCGACACAAACTATTGGAAGTCGTTTGTTCTGGCACGGTTGTTGGTGTCGATGGGCGATCGTGGTTGTTTATCGTTGTTCGGTGATAATGCCGAGCAGCATCGAATGTTCGCCGAGCATCTGACCTCTGAGTATCGGATCAAAACTGAAGGCCGCGGCAGAACGGTTGACGAATGGAAGATCCGACCCGAACGCGCCGATAACCACTGGTTCGATTGCCTTGTCGGCGCTTGCCGTTGCGGGATCAATTCAAGGCGTTTCGTTGGAGGCAGCGGTGCCGGCAAAACGCATGAGCTCCGGCAGCGGGTCAGCTTTGCGGAAATGCAAAAAAGGCGTCGGTAGCGCTCAAGTCCGCAACTTCGACATTCCGCCATCGACGCCGATGACTTGTCCGGTGATCCAACCAGAATCGGGAAGCAACAGGAAACCAGCCATCGCCGCAAGGTCTTTAGGGAGCCCCGTTCGACGCAGCGGATAGCGTGCCGCCATTGTCTCGCGAGCTTCCGGTTTCTCAAAGAACCGCGCAGCCAACTCCGTTTCCGTTAACGCGGGAGCCAAGCAATTGACTCGAATTGTTGGTGCCCATTCTGCGGCAAGCGAACGGGTGAGCCCTTCGATCGCACCTTTGGCGGCGGCAACCGATGAGTGCATCGGCATTCCCTGTGCAACGGCAACGGTACTGAACAGGACGACACTTGTCGGTTGCTCGTCGGCCCCTTTCTTCAGGCCGCTCAAACACGCTTGGAGAAACCTAACCGCTCCAATCAGATTGACTTCGAGGTCGCGCCGGAAATCGTCGGGCTTCAGGCTGCGAAACGATCGAAGGTTAATCGAACCGGGACAGTAAGCGACACCATGAATCGCGTCGGGAAGGCCTTCAACGTAAACTTCATCGCTTGTGAAGTCGCAAATGTAGTGGCTGACTTTTTCACTGGTGGTCAGCTTATCCTGGCTTCGCGAATAAACGCAGATGTTGTCAGCATCGGGTTCCAACATTCGAACCAGTTCCAAACCAATCCCTTTGGTCCCGCCGGCGATAACAAAATTTCGATTCATTTCAGAATTTCTTACGGTTGTGCGCGTGTGAAAACAAATAGTTGTCCTGCTAACCGTTTAACTGGCTTTCGGGATACGGTTTAACGGGCCAACTCGCGGCAAATACACATCCCAGTAGTCATTTTGTTTTATAGTTTTCTCATGAATGGGCGGCTTCCACGTTAACTGACCGGGTTTAACGACGGGAACGACACGGAAGTACTTCAAAACAGGCTTAAACGAAAGTAGGCCCGACGTGATTGGCAAGATCTTTTTGACTCTGGTCGGCGTGATTTACCTTGGACTGGCTGTTTGGTGCACGATCGCCCCGAAAGAGGTGTCAGGCAAAGTCGGCCTCTCCTTGACTCCGGGCACAGGGCAATCGGAGTTTTTGGTCGTATATGGCGGGTTGGAGTTTGGGTTGGCTCTGATTTTTCTGATGCCGCTTTTTCGAAACGATAGTCTTCCACACATCCTGCTGGCGTGTGTTTTGTTGCACGGAGCTCTGGTCGTGTTCCGCACGGTGAGCTTTTTCCTTTACAGCGACTTCGCTTCGATGACCTACAAACTGGCAATTGGAGAATGGGTGATTTTTCTCGCTGGCCTTCTTTGCATGTTCGTTTCGAAACCAAATCCCTGATGGCGTATTTAGATTAGATTTCGAGTCTTGAACTTACCATGCTCCACCACAACGCCACTTAGAGCCACAAATTGATTGCCATGGATAAATTGTTTCAGTCGATTGCACTGGTTCAAAAAATTGACGAGGGGCGCACCCGGTGGTTTGTCCGAAGAAAAGGCCCATCGGGTGCGTGGCAATTCGTCGTTGGTGAAAGGCTTGAGAAAGAAAGTTTTCGGGAGACCGCCCTTCGCGAAGTTGCCTGGCAATTGAATCTGAATCGCAAAACGGATTTTTTGGTTTCGAATATGGGCGCAGCTATCCGATTGAGTTCACCGAAACTGATCCAGCTTCGCTTCGCGAGCAACATGTCGCCTTGGCTTTCTTTCAGGTTCACGTTCACCGGCAATCCGCTCTCGAATTACTTGACGCCGATTCTATGGGCCGGTGGGTCTCGGCCGCCGAGATCTGTGCGGGTAAACCTATAACTGCCAATCGATTGACCCAAAAGTCGTGCAATGGATCAACCAATGGCAGATTATTCAATACTGGCAGGATTGATTCGCGGCCTTCCAAAAAGGCTTGGAATTGCAATTTACCAAGTCCAAATAGTTGGTCTGGGTACGAAAACTTAGTTTTCCTTTTTCGAACAGGATTTTTCCACCACTCTTAGATCACTTGGATTTGTCAGAAGCACTTGGCGAAATCCAAGCATTTTTCAGAACAGCTTCGATTGGCTTACGCAATTGGTTGTCCCGCGCTGATTGAGGCATCATAAAGCCCATCTCTAATTTTCCTGTTTGTTATCTTTGAAAGTCCATTGTGGAAATTTCTAGTTACTTGTAATAGTTTGGGATACCAAACTTCGCAGGATATCAGAGGCAATGGATCAAAGTCGAAACCGTAAGCCCCACCATATCTGTACACAAATTTTGGATGGGAAGAGGCGGTAACCTCATCCACTATGAACCAATACGCAAGTAGGACCTCATTCGATTGATTAGTTGGTCGACCTACAAGCCAAATTCGATTTCCAATCGGATTCCCGTTTGCAACAGAGGTCAAAATTGAAAAAGGTGGCCCAACGCAATTTTCGATCCCGAACCCCATCATATTTGGGTTATGATATTGAATCCAATCTTCCATATTTCTTCAGTTTTTAACGATTGAAGACAGAACAAATTAAAGTTAGCCACGATAGCCAAATATGGCTGAAAAAAACGACAAAACTTCGTGATCAAGTAAAGATCGTCTCTGAACCGTCCCGTCCTGGCAATACCAAAACTCTCGCGAGATGTATTTCATTATCCACGTGCATTTCGTTTCGAATCGATCGATAGATTTTTTCTGCCGCCTTTTTTGTCGAGACGCAGCAAGGTATCCAACTGTGAGGATTTGAATCTTGCTCTCGAAAAAACAAGATAGCCCATTGCACTTGCGGTCTTTTGTATTTTCCACTTTCAATCAAATCTATTTTTCGTTGCTTGTCTCTAAACGATTGATCGCCGAAAAAACGATTTACCAATTCAATGTTGTGCGAAAGTCCTTTTAGCTGCTTCATTCTCACCTCAAAATAACCATACGAACCGAAACGAGTTTGACAGTTTTAATTCGATTTACATGCGAAATTATTGGGAAAAATACTGTCGATTTGTCGCCGAATTTGCTTGAAAAGTCTTTCAGAGCTTGCTGATTCAAACAAGCAAAAAATGCGATTCAAAAAATTGGATTCTCACAGCGGCAAGTTTATGGAATAGTGGGTATTTCGCAGGTTTGGGGAGAAGGTAGAATTGCTTTTGCCGCAATGGCAGATGACTCAATTGTCCGAGAGGATTTGATCAAGCGAAACGGCTCGCTTGGCGGCTGTTTCGTAATCAATCGATAAACGCTACGACGCATTGCAATGGATTGGTTTTCCGTATTCATCAAAACGTGATGCCATCCATTCAAAACAATCGTTTTTGTGATTCCGATGTCGAACTCGTCCACGCACAAACACGTTTGGGTTGCGTCGTTGTGCTACCCATTGCAAATTTCGCATCGCCGGTTTGCGACTGAATAGCCGCATACGCTCATGCTCAGTCAATCCACGTGGATGTTGATTGCTAACGTAAACCAATTGTCCGCCTTGCCGCACTACTTCTTCGCAGATGTGAGGCTTACCTCCACCACGCGAAATCGGTTCGTGACGAATCACCAGACGCTCGTCAATGATCGTTGAGTCCACGACGGGTACAAAGAACCATTCACCTTGACGAATGAATGCTTCGTTTCGGCGTCGATTTCGTTTACGAGGCTTAACACCCAACCGAGTTTCAAAAGCTCGAACTGCGATTGGCTTCAATGCGTCAAATGCAGTTTTGACTGTCGAAACAGCAGCTTGCCCGGAACGGCAGCAACGAACCAATGTCGCTCATCGTGTCCGCACAGAAACTTCAGGCTACTCATCACTCTGACGAGACATTAACAAAAGATGTCGCAATGATGGTTGAACATCGAGTATCTGCGTTTCTGAATCGACGGGTCGCGACAATGCGATATCGAAAAATTCGCCTTCGCCATCATTGCCGATATCGATCGAAATTCCTTGAATTCGAGGACGTGCAACTGGAGGGCTGAATTTGGCGAGCACCGATCCGTGTGAATTCGCTGCTCAATATGTTGCATGTTCATGACAATGCCTTTCAATGATTGCCAACACACGATCAGCCTGTGAACACGTTGTTCAGCGAAGGTAGTGGATTTTCAAATCACGTCTTAGAAGTGATTCGAATCTCTACCGTTGGCTTGGTAATGCTTAGGACCGCCGAATCCAGTTTCGGTTCGCAACAAACAAAACATTTTGCAAACGTATTTGAGTCGAGTTGAATCAATTAAATCGAAATTCAAAATCCCTATTAAAAAACAACCAGCCCGCGCTGCGACCGGGTAGTTCAATAGGTATGCGAAGTGAATCTTTGTGGCGGTGGAGTAAATGGCCGAGGAACTTGAGAATGTGATCCGTGAAAATGCCGAGGGGCCTGCCAAGGCCGCGGGGGACGCGCGGGGTTTGCTGAGCAACACAAGTTGGCCGACCAAATTGCTGCAGACAAATACCTCGCTTCGAAAATGCGACCAAGTCGAAACGACGTGGCATGCAGTTCAACAAACTCGTTCCTCCGGATGCGGGTTAGTCGAATCGAATTCAAGATTTCTAGTTGTCGGAACAATGAAAAAAGGATTTCGCAGTAGGATGCTGCAAACGTTAACCAGGATGGTGGGCAGACTTTCTCGACGCGGTCAAACCGTCGAGCAAAACGGAAGCCCCTTCCGACAGCTATCTTCGATCTGGGCACGGCGACGTATCAACGCCCGTTACGATGCCGCCAATACGACGCTCGACAACATGCGTCACTGGGCAGCGGCCGATGGACTTTCGGCAAACGCCGCCAACAACCCTGAGGTTCGACGGACTCTGCGAAATCGCTCTCGTTACGAAGTTGCCAACAACAGTTACGCTCGCGGAATCACATTGACACTTGCCAACGACGTCGTGGGAACCGGACCGCGACTGCAGATGCTGACACCAAGTCCAAATGCCAATCGCATCGTCGAGCAGGAGTTTTTCAGTTGGGCTCACGAAATAAGCTTTCCCGAAAAGCTGCGAACGATGCGGCTTTCACGTGTGGCTGACGGTGAAGCGATCGGACTTCTTGTTAACAACGAAAAAGTTGCATCGCCGGTGAAACTGGACTTGCGTTTGATCGAAACAGATCACCTTGCCTCACCCCATCTGGAGCGGGATCCACCGCGCTACGTCGATGGCATTCAGTTCGACGAAAACGGAATGCCGATCAGCTACGACATTTTGAAAGAGCATCCGGGTGATTTGAATTTTGGCTTGGGAGCCGACTACGACACGATTGATGCGTCGGCCGTGATCCATTACTTTCGCTGCGATCGCCCCGGACAGATTCGTGGAATCCCCGACATCACACCGGCGTTACCGTTGTTTGCCCAATTGCGACGATTCACACTTGCCGTTCTCGCGGCGGCGGAAACGGCAGCTGACTTTGCTGGAATTCTTTACACCGATGCACCGGCAAATGGCGAAGCCGATGCGGCCGAACCGTTTGAACCCATCGAACTTGAAAAGCGAATGTTGCTCACGATGCCTGGTGGCTGGAAAATGAGCCAGCTCCACAGCGAGCAGCCGGCAACAACTTACGCTGAGTTCAAACGTGAGATCCTCAATGAGATTGCGCGATGCCTGAGCATGCCGTTCAATGTCGCTGCGGGTAACAGTTCGGGTTACAACTACGCATCCGGTCGGCTCGATCATCAAACTTACTTCAAATCAATTCGCGTCGAGCAGTCCCATCTCAGTCGTGTGATCCTCGATCGGGTCTTTCACGCTTGGCTGCAGGAAGCCGTGTTGATCGACGGCTACCTTCCGCAGGAAATGCGAACGCTCAATGCCGACACGTCACACCAATGGTTCTTTGATGGACACGAGCATGTGGATCCAGCCAAAGAAGCGAATGCTCAAAAAATCCGCCTCATCAGTCACACGACAACCTTGGCCCATGAATACGCACGGCAAGGGCGCGACTGGGAGGCGGAGCTTAAACAGCGGGCGAAAGAAATCCAGATGATGCGAGAGCTTGGACTGGAAATCGATCGCGAGTCACAAGATATTTCACCCAATGGAGTCCTCGATGACGAAGACGCTCACGCCGCAGAAGTCGAATGAAACGAACGCGAACAGGTTCCAGGTAATCTACGAATTGTGTGTGGCGATGGCGGGCAAATTCAACTGCTTGCCGCCGAAACGTTGAACGAAGGCAAGCCAGCGCTGCAAATTCTCAATGACTGCCTACACCGGCGGCGTGCAGTTGGCGGGTTGGCAATATCCTGTTGTCGTCGACCTTGCCGGGATGCGAGTCGCTCGTCAGTCCCGTCCAATCCTCAAGGACCATGACCGAAGCAGTATCGTTGGGCACACGGATGATATTCAGATCACCGATTCGATACTTGAGGTTGCCGGCGTGATCTCGGGAGTCGGCTCCACGGCGCAGGAAGTGATCGCGACCAGCGAAAACGGTTTCCCATGGCAGGCATCGCTTGGTGCAAGTGCTGACAAAGTGGTCTTTATCCCCGAAGGCAAAACGGCGAAAGCGAACGGCCGCGATTTCGACGGACCGGTTTACATTGCCCGCAAATCGACGTTGGGCGAAGTCAGCTTTGTGGCCCTTGGGGCGGACGACAACACGGCGGCACGCGTTGCGGCGGAGCAGTTGGCCGAAGCCAATCGTTCGCTTCAGGAAATTGATGATGAAGAAGAAATGGAAATCGAAGCCATGATCAACGACTCGCTAGACGTTTCCAATTCACAAAACAGTTCGTCCGCGAAATCTGCCGTTGAGTCGTTACGTGCAGAATTGGTTGCTGAAACCAAACGCATCGCAGGAATCCGAAAGTTGTGCGCGGGTTCGCATGACGACATCGAGGCCCATGCGATCGAAGGCGGTTGGTCCCTTACGAAAACGGAGCTGGAAGTGCTGAGAAGCGAACGCCCTAAAAGCCAAATGCCATCCGCCAGTAAACCCGCATATACGCAACGAGTGCTGGAAGCGGCCTGTTGTATGTCAGTGGGACTCAGCGAACAGAGCCTAATGAAGGCGTTTGGCGAGCAGACGCTCAACGCGGCCGATCCAATTCGGCACATTGGTTTGCGTGAACTGGTTGCCGAGTGCGCGCGGCTCGAAGGCCACGACATCCCACGCGTGTTTGGCGATGGAACGGCAACGATTCGAGCCGGTTTCTCGACAATATCGCTCCCCGGAATCCTCGAAAACGTCATGAACAAGGTTCTTCTCGCTGCCTACGAGAACACGCCAATCGCAGCGTTTGACCTTTGCAGCGTCGGCACGGTAAGCGACTTCAAGGAAGTCTCACGTTATCGTTTGCTGGGCACCGGTGGCTTTGAGAAGGTCGCACCGGACGGTGAACTGAAACACGGGAAACTCTCCGAGCAGAAGTACTCGAATAAGGCCGACACGTACGGCCAGATCCTGATGCTTACCCGTCAGGACATCATCAACGATGATCTGTCCGCGTTCATGGATATCCCTCGACAAATGGGACGAAGCGGAGCCGAGTCGATCGACGATTTGTTCTTCACACTTTTGCTCGGGAATGCGGGAAGCTTCTTCAGCGGCGGAAACAACAACCTGCTCACCGGTGTTGATACGGCGTTCAGTGCAATAAGTTTGACGAAGGCGAAAACGACATTCCGCAAACAGAAAGCGGGGCCAGGTACCAAAGCCAAGGATCAGAAACCAGTCAACATTCGTCCGGAGTTTTTGGTTGTGCCCGTCGAGATCGAAACCGATGCCGAGTTGTTGATGGGCTCGGCTCAGTTGATGATCGATGCCTCGGGTCAACCCACCAAGATCCCGTCGACAACCCACACCGCAACAAATACCGTGTCATCAGTACGCCACATTTGTCGGATTCGTATTACAGCGGTGCGAGTGCCAAGGCCTGGTACTTGTTCGCCAATCCGAATGTTCTGCCCGCTTATGAGATTGTGTTTCTTAACGGTCGACGCACGCCAGTGATCGAACGAGTTGAGATGCCTCCCAACATGCTGGGCATGGGCTTCCGCTCGTACATCGACTTTGGTGTGAACAGCCAGGATCCGCGGGCCGCGGTCAAAGTTGCGGGCGAATAGTCGAACCGTTTTTTCAATTCAAGGAGCGAGTGAATCAACATGGTTGAGTTTGTTCAGCAAGGTGCTGCAGTCGACTACACGCCGAACGATTGATGTTACGGCGGGAACGGTGGTTGTCCTTGGCGATCTGGTCGGAGTGACCAAACACGATATCAAGGCGAACCAGCTTGAAGCCAATTGCAGTCGAAGGTGTTTTTGATTTCAACAAGGACAACGCGACCCCATTCACGGCCGGAGCGAAAGCCTACTGGGACAGCAGCAAATTCGAGCCGTCACCACTGCAACGGGTAACAAGCTGCTCGGCAAAGCGGTGTTTGACGCAGACGCCGCAGCACCGACGGTTCGCGTTCGCATGAGTCGGTAGGCGAATCATGGGTGCCATCGCAGGTCGTTACGGAACGTGCCGCCAACGTCGAGTCGCTAAAGTTCGACGCTGAGAACCGTAGTCAATGGTTGGCTGCCGCACCGTTCCGCAGTGCCTTCTGCATTGCGATGAGCGCGACGCCGGCAAACTGGACCATCGAAGTCCTGTTGCCGAACGGACAAACGGCAGTGGTCGGGAGTTATGACCTTGGCAACCTGTTTGAAATTTCAATGCCACGTTACATCACGACCAGTGCCATGTGCGAAGCTGCCGATTCGATTCGTTTCGGATGTTAGCCAGGGCGGCTCGGAACTTTGGGTGATTCTCAAGTCTTGAGTGCGAGTCGTGCCGCTGCCGCGCCAGCGCGATAGCGGGCGTCGGCTTGCGAGAAAGTGCGAAACGTGGGCGACATGCTTGAGGCCGGTTCGAACTGGCTACAGCAGAAACGCAAACAACATGCGACGAAGGCAGTCGTTTATCGACGCGGAAACAAAACCGTTTCGGTGTTGGCAACGATTGGGCGCACGGTGTTTGAGCAGGATGATGGTGCCGGCTCGATTATCCGCGGAGTTCGCGACTACTTGATTGATACCGCAGACCCGATTCTGAACGGACAACCAGTGCTTCCAGAAAAAGGAGACCGCGTTGAGGAGTCTTCGGAAGGCCGTCGGTTCATTTTTGAAGTGATGCCCATCGGTAAGGAACCGCATTGGCGGTACAGCGATCCGTATCGAACAACGCTGCGAATTCACACCAAACTCATTGAGACGAAAGTTGGCTGATGGCGTTGGTTATCGACATTGCAGATTCAATCGTTGCCGAATTGAACGCGGCGACATTGGCGATGCCAGTTTCGGCAGCTCGGCATTACGTGCCGTCGTTTGAACTGCAGGACATGAACGAGCTACATGTCAGTGTTGTTCCCAAAGGCGTTGTTGTGACCAAGAGCGATCGCAATCACAACACAGTGGATGCAGCTATTGATATCGCGGTTCAGAAGAAGTTCAGTGTTGGCGATGCAGCGGAGATCGATCCGCTTCTGGACCTCGTTGAAAGCATTGCTGATTTTTTCGGATGCGACGGCTTGCATCGTTTCCGGGAGCACACTGGATTCGCACTGAACATCCAACGCTTTATTCCCAGGAACACTGGGATGAGTTGAGGCAATTCACAAGTGTTTTGACGTTAACGTTTCGAGTCATTCGATAGGAGATCTTATGAAACCATGGATTGGAATTCTCGCCTGTTTTGTTTTGGGTTGCTTCACGGTTCCCGCCGTCTCGCAACAGATCATTTGTGTTGATGGTCAATGTCAGTTCGTGCAATTGGACCCCATCGTCGTTGCGCATCTCTTCCAGCCAGCAATACAATTCTGCTTGATCCATTGCAGGAAGAGTTGAACCTGAACGAATCCGATGTCGAAGCAATTGCCAACTCGGACGGTGACGATCGCTTCACCCAAGTAATCCAGGCAACGGTTCGTGTGACCGTGAACGGCGTATGTGGCAGTGGAACGGTCGTGGGTCGCGACGATGCAGGCAATGCGATTGTGCTAACCAACGCGCATGTTGCCGGAACCAGTCGGGGGCGGACCGTGAATCTGGAACGCTGGAATTCTGACGGCAGCAGCGAAAAAGGGACGGGAACCGTCATCGCCTCTGGCTACGGTCGCGGCATGAGCGTTGATTTTGCGTTGCTGCGTTGCAATACAGAGTTCGCAAACGGTGTGACTCCGATTCCACTGGCGGATCGTTATCCCAACGCCGATTCCGGGATCACAACGTATGGATGTCCTCGCTGCGAATGGCCCAGCTTGCAAGTGCTGAAGCTCAATCGTTCGGAAGGACAAGTGTTATCCTGGCGTCCCGAAGCCATCGGCGGTCGAAGCGGTTCAAGCATCATCGACTACTCCAGCACAGGCCCGCGTGTTGTTGGCCTTTTGACCTGGGGCGGTGGCGGTGAGGGACTGGGACAGTCGACTCCGTTTCTACTGGATGCGATGCGCGGCAAGTTGCCGGCGTCGATCGAGTCGTTACCGAATGGTGTTCATGAGGTGAGTTGTCAGGAATCCGACAAGCTGGCCGTGTACCAGGTTCCTTCTTCGACGTCAGGTGAGCCCATGTATTTGCCGGTTCAGGCAACCGTCGACACGCAGGATCGCGAAGGGCTGATCGATGCCATTCTGGAACGCAACAAACCGGATGAAAACGGTTTGCTCAATCGCGACAAAGATCGCGACAACAACCCGGGACCGATTGCTCGCGGCGTGAACTGGCTCAAGCGAGCAGTGATCGTGGTGCTGCTATGCGCCGCATGTGGCGTGATTGGATTCTTCTTGGGACGTGCGTGGAAATAGCCGTGCTGCAGATTGGTTGCAAGGTTAAAGACCGAACACGTCGCGTGGTCCAACAAGTTCACCAGGTGAGCATTGAACGACTCGGGCATGCTGGGGCGGTGATTCGGCTGGCGGCGAGGCGGAGCATTCGCAAAAGCAAACGCTATGCGGACGAAGGCAAGCCGCCGAACACTCGCAAGGGCCAGCTTCGCAGTGCACGTTTACTCGGTTGAGCGTCAACATGATTTGGTTGTGATTGGACCTGACGCTTCGAAAGCTGGCAAGTCAGGCCTGAGCGCATGAACACGGCGGCAAGTACCGAAGGCAGCGTTATGTGCGGCGACCGTTCATGGGACCGGGCGCTGGAGAAAACGCAACATCGGCTGCCACGTCTTTGGGCGGGCTCGGTGAAGGCTCACTAACGGAATGGAGTAACGCTCATGGCAACACGCTTGGGCATGGACGCCAAGTTTTATCGGAACACGGGAACATACGCTTCGCCGGTTTGGACCGAGGTCTCTAATGTCAAAGATGTGACGCTGAACCTGAGAAGGAGAAGCTGATGTAACGACCCGCGCCAACAATGGCTGGCGAGCGACCGTTGGCACACTCAAGGACGCGTCAATCGAATTCCAGATGGTGTGGGACACCGAGGACGCTGGGTTTGATGTGATTCGACAGGCGTTTTTTGATAACACCTCGGTTGAGTTCGCGGTGATGGACGGACTGATTACCGACCCCGACTCGGAAGGATTGCGTGCGACTTGTGCCATTCTGAACTTCACACGCAACGAAGCACTCGAAGAGGCGATCATGGTCGACGTTACGATCAAGCCAACCTACGCCGAGAATGCTCCCGAATGGATCACTGGAGGAAGTTAGTCTCGAGTCTGGAGTCTATAGTCTTAAGCTCGTCGAAAAGAACGAATTAATCCGCTTAGGACTTTGCACGTTTCAACACACATTTCCATGAGTGATTTGAATGCTTCTTCATTTTCAAAAAATCCAAGTCGTGCTGCCAATGAGACCTGATATTCAAGTTCCTTCGCTGAGCCATAAGCGATACCAAGAAAGCGAACGAAGTCGGCTTCACTTTCCTTGGCACAGCCTTCCACGATGTTTGACGGAATTGAAATAGCAGCCCTTCGCATTTGAGAAGTCAGGCCAAACTGTTCCTGCTTGGGAAACTGCGAGGTCATGCTGTAAAGCAGCACCACCAATTGGTCCGCTAACTCAAACGCTCGAAGTGTATTGTGATCTCTCATGCATTTGATTCTAAAGACTCTCGACTAAGGACTCCAGACTATGAAGACTTTCAACGATAGTAGCGGGAACACATGGTCCATCGCGGTCAATGTCGGCACGATCAAACGCCTTCGATCGGCTCTTGATGTCAACTTGCTCGATGCGGTCGAAGGCAAATTGATCGAACGATTGGTTTCCGATCCGGTTCTGCTCTGCGATGTGATCTTCGTATTGTGCCAACCGGAAGCGATGGCGCGAGGAATCAGTGATGAAGAGTTCGGACTGGCGATGGCCGGTGACGCGATCGACTCGGCAACCACAGCATTACTTGAGGAACTGGTCGCTTTTTTCCCGAGTGGCAAGCGTCAGGTGCTGACGAAGGCGCTTGCCAAACTGAAGGCGTTCGAAGCCAAGGCGATCGAAGTAGCCAACAAGCGACTGGACGATCCGAAACTGGACGAACAGTTAAGTCGGGTGCTCGACCCATCACTGGAACTGACACCTGGCGGTTGATTTGGCAGCTCGCCGGAATCATCGGCATTGATCCAAGTCTGCTGACGCTACGCGAGTTGATCTGGATGGCCGATGCCCGGCGAAACGAAGCATGGTCGCACACGGCCAACCTGATGGCGCTGGTTGCCAACGTCAATCGCAACCCTCGCCGGCGTTCGCGTCCGTATTCACCCATCGATTTTCATCCATTGGTGGAGCGAAAGCCACCGGCTGATACGAAAGTGGGTGTTCGAATTCTGAAAGACGTTTTTGTAAGGAAGCCGTAGTCGATGCCATCGAGTCAAGCCATCCGAGCCGGAGCCGCATTCGTAGAGCTGACAACTCGCGACGGCAAACTCGTGAAAGGACTCAACCGAGCATCGAAGCGTCTGCGAGCTTTTGCCACGACGGCGAAAGCGACTGGGATGAAAATGCTGACGACCAGCGGTCTGGCGAGTGTGCCATTCGCCTTGGCAGCCAAGACGTTCGCCAGTTTCGAGCAGCAGATGGCCCGTGTCAAAGCACTCACGGGTGCCAATGGCGACGATTTTGCCAAGCTCGAATCGCTCGCAAAGAAGATGGGTGCAACGACGGTCTTCTCGGGCTAGCCAGGCAGCTGAAGCCATGAGCTACTTCGCACTTGCTGGTTTCGACACCCAGCAAATCATGGACGCTCTGGGACCGACACTCAATCTGGCTGCAGCTGGGCAAATCGAAATCGCGGAAGCGGCTGATATCGCCGCGAAGATCATGTCGGGCATGGGAATCGACGCGGCAGATCTTGGCAATGCAATCGACGTGATGGCCAAGGCAATGACCACGGCGAACACCGACCTGACAATGCTCGGCGAGGCGTTCAAGTTCGTTGGGCCCATGGCCAAGACAGCCGGCGTGTCGCTCGAAGAAATCACGGCAGCGATACAGCTGCTGTCCAACGCCGGTATTCAAGGTGAAATGGCGGGCACGACACTGCGCGGGATGTTGCTATCGCTGACCTCGCCATCATCGGAGGCAAAACGGGAACTCGATCGACTCGGAGTTTCCGTCACCGACTCCGCTGGCAACGTGCGAAGCCTGGCAGCCATCATCGGAGATCTGGAGTCATCTCTTGCCGGTGCCGGATCGGGTGAACGGCTGCGAGTACTCGGGACAATCTTCCCAGCGCGTCAGGCTGCCGGTGCGGCCGAATTGATTTCGCAGGGTGCGGCTAGGCTGGAGGAAGCGACGGCAGCACTTGGAACGGCATCAGGAACGGCGGCCAACATCGCGGGGACACAGCTCGACACACTGCGTGGCGATGCGACGATTTTGATGTCGGCACTCGAGGGGCTCGGCATCGCCGTCGGCGAGGCACTGGGAGATTCGCTTCGCACGGGGATTCAGGCGATCACGGGCCTGCTTTCGATTCTTGCCCAGTGGGTCAGCGAGAACCGAGCGGTTGTCATGACCGTTGTCGGAATCATCGCTGGCGTCGCGTTGATTGGCGGCGCTTTGGTAAGTCTTGGGATTGCACTGCAAATCACGGCGTTTGGTTTCGCAGGATTAGCCACGGCGATTGGTTTGGTCGGTTCACTCATCGGAGCGTTGCTTTCTCCGATTGGGTTGCTCGTGGGACTCGTTGTTGCACTGGGTGCCTACTTGCTCTACACGTCCGAAGCTGGCGGACAGGCACTCGCCTGGCTGGGCGAGCGATTCAGCATTCTGAAAGACGACGCGACGAAGGCGTGGGGCGCAATCGGCAAAGCCCTCGCATCGGGCGATATCGCATTGGCAGGTCGTATTCTCTGGCTGACTTTGAAAATGGAGTGGCAGCGCGGGATTCACTTTCTGAATGGATTGTGGGTCAAGTTCAAAGAGTTCTTCCTCGCCATGACCACGGACGCCGTTTTCGGCGCAGCCAAGATTATCAACGATGGCTGGTCGGGTGTCGAAGTTGCATGGACGGAGACAGTAGGCTTCCTGGCTGATGCCTGGTCCCTGTTCGTCAACGGGCTTACCAAGACCTGGCATTCCACCATTGGTTTCATTCGCAAGGCATGGGTACGACTCAAGTCGCTGTTCGATTCGGAGATCGACGTTAATGCCGAGGTCAATCGAATCAACGCCGAGACGGATGCCGCGTATCAAAACGCTGACGACCAAATGCTCGAAGCCGTTGGTCAGCGCGACCAGGAACGACGCGATCGCCGCCAACAAATCGAACGCGATCGGAAGGCGACCGGCGACACGCTTACCCAGATGCAGCAAGCAGAGCACGAGCAGCGTCAGCGAGGATTCAACGATGACTTGGCAAAAACGGAGTCGGAACTTGCCAAAGCTCGCGACGAATGGCAAGCGGCAATGGCCGAAGTCGAACAAACAACGCCGGCAGACACATCGACACCGGAGGGAAAGAAGCTCAAGGAACTGCAGCATAGCCTTGCCCTTGGTGCCGGAGTCGTCGGCGACCAACAAAACAAAGTCGAAGTCAAAGGGACGTTCAACGCTCTCGGAGCCCGCGGACTCGGTTCCGACAGTTTGGCCGAACGAACGGCCCGCGCCTCAGAACAAATCGTGATCAACACGCAGGAGTTGCTCGACGAGGCTAAACAGGGAGGGCTGGTCTTCGGACAGTAATCTCCAATGCCGATCACGATTGACGAGAAATTTGACAGCCGCGCAGCAACCGAAAGCGACAGCCCTGTCAACGAGCTGCTGTTCGTTGTTCAAGGAACGGACGACGATTCGGTGGTCAAAGGCCTGCTCGCTGCAACGTCACCACTGACTTATGCGGGACTGAAGCGTGAGAGCTTCGCCGTCAAACACCTTGGTGGTGGCGTCTGGGATTGTTCGGTTCAGTATTCCAAATTCGAAAGCGATTCGCAGTTCACGTTTGATACTGGCGGTGGCAACCAGCACATCAGTCAGGCACTGGAGACGGTTGGAGGTTACGCCGCTCCCGGAGAAATCGCCGCCAACTTTCAGGGTGCCATCGGCGTCAATCAGGACCAGATCGAAGGGACCGATATCACGGTTCCTGTTTTCAATTTTACCGAAACCCATTACATCAATTCGGCGCTGGTCACAGGTGGATACAAACTGGCACTTTTCTATCTGACCGGGCGGGTAAACGGTTCACCATTCAAGGGATTTGCCAAGGGCGAAGTATTGTTCCTCGGCGCTTCGGGTGCCAAACGCGGATTCGACGATTGGGAAATCACCTTTCGATTCGCCGGCAGTCCCAACGTCTCCGGACTGTCGCTCGGTAACATTACGGGAATTAATAAGGAAGGTTGGCAATACCTGTGGGTGCGATTCGATGACGATGAAGACACCTCGGCCAAAACTCTGATCAAGAAACCCATTTCCGCCTACGTTGAACGCGTCTATGAATATGGCGACTTCAGTGCCCTTGGCATTGGAGTCTGACCATGGCAGATCGCTTCAAGAAAACACAGGCGGGGCAACCGCTTAATATCTCGGCCGAAGTCTGGAATTCGTTCCTCGATACGGTTCGCGAACGAAAAGGTCGTAACCACGACCAGCTTGCCGAAGTCCTCGATCAGGTCCGCCAAGGGGACATCATCAAGCTTCGCAACAACAGTGGCATCGACTGTTCGCGATTCCATATTCTGGCAATCAACACACCGATCATTGCGCCAGCAGCAAACGAGAGAGAGTTTAAGAATCGGGTGGCGCTGAGCGGTGTTCGCCCCTTGCACCCCAATCACTTCAGCCGATTCGCGATTCTGCTCGATCCAATTCGCCATGGCAAAATCGGTCGGGCGTGGGTCAGCGGTGTTTGTCCTGTCATGATCAACGTGATCGATGGCTGCCATCAGTTCGCCGACGTTAAACACAACGATTCGGCTGGACTCGAAAGCCGAGCCTATGGCAGTGCCCAGATACTATGGCGTGAAGGCGGCCTTGGCGCTCAATGGGCGGTTGTTCGATTGGCGAATGTCAACGAGGATTTTCGACGCTTCAGGCTGCTAACGCATTTGCCGAAGTGCGGCAGCGCGCAGGCACAACGCATCGTCTACAGCGAGCCGATTCCCGGCATCCCCAAATGGTGCAACGTCGATTGCGTGTTCACTGTTTTCGATTCGCTGGGTGTCGTTGATCTTTTCAACAACGAGCCAATCGCGCCGGCTGGACTTTCGGGCTGGGCCAAATGGCTACCCGACAGCCAGAAATGGGAAGTCGTTCAAATCGGCGAAGGCTGCTGTCCGAGTTCATCGGTATCGTCGAGTAGCTGGGGTTCGTCCAGTTCGTGGTCGTCGGGCAGTTCGTCGTATGGGTCAAGCTCCAGTTCTTGGTCGTCATCATCCAGCGGCTCGTCATCGGGCTCGTCAAGCTCGTCCGGCTCTTCGTCGGGATCATCCGCAGCAGCTCGTCTGGCAGCTCAGGTTCCTCAAGTAGCGGTCCCGGAAGTTGCGTGACGATCTACGAGACCGATGTTCGCCGCGAAGAGGGGCGACTCAATGTACCGCCGCACGGTTTCGATTTGCCTTGAAGGGAACACGCTCCAGCGTTACGAAGGTCCATGGATTCTGTGGCACGGCGCAGGCTGCTGCAAATGCGACTGCGGGCCAAGTTCGTCGAGCGGATCGTCTTCGTGGTCATCATCGTGGAGTTCTTCGTGGTCTTATTCCTCATCGTATTCGTCGTCGTGGTCGTCCTACTGGTCTTCATCTTGGTCCAGCAGTTGGTTGAGCAGTGTCGAACCGTCGAGCAGTTGGGGATCCAGCAGCTGGCCTTCCGGTTCATCGAGCTGGCCATCGGTATGCAGTGTTGGTCCTTCGAGCAGTATCGACAGCAGCAGTGGTTGGTCCAGTAGCGGATCGAGTTCAGGCAGTACCTCGTTGCCTAGTGTTCCAAAGTCATGTTGTAGTGCCCCCTATTTAGTTGAGCTGAACAATGAAGATATTCGTAATTGGTTATCCTGGCGATCTTGGTGGAGCCTGCACCGAGTTGTGGCACACGATCAAGTTGTGGCGCAGCTTCGATTTGGACGTTCATTTGATTCCGACCGGCAAACCGCCTGTTCGTTGGCGTGCGTTGGTCGATGGCATCGGCTGTGCAACCCACGAGGTCGTTCCCGAACAGTTGGAAACGCTCGCCGAATTGCCCGGATCGATCGGGTCATCGCAGCCGCAACTTGAATTCCTCGCACAGGCCCATCGGTTTCGAGAATTGGGGTGCAAGCTGGTTTGGGTCAATTGCATGACCTGGCTGTTTGAAGCCGAGCGCAAAATCTACACCGAACAGCGGCTGTTTGACGCGTTCGTATTTCAGTCCGAATTTCAACAGGCCGAACTGGAACCGCAGCTTGAAGCGTACGGATACAAACCAGTTCATGGTCACCTGATCCACGGCGCATTCGCACTGGACGAATTGGCATTCAAACCACGATCTCATGAACCGAATGAAACGTTTGTGATTGGCCGGATGGCTCGACCAGACCTTGATAAATGGTCCAGCAATACCTGGCCAATCTACAACTCCATTCAGTTCGCGAACAAACGAGCCATGATGCTCGGCGTCGACGATCGCGTTCAGGAGAAGCTTGGTCCGAATCCACCATGGGCTGACTGCCTGCGTCCAATGGCCATTCCCGTTTCACAGTTCCTTTCGAATCTACATTGCTTGATGCCGATCAACGGCGGTGCTCGTGAGAACTGGCCTCGCGCTGGCCTTGAAGCCACGCCGGCGTTCCGGTCATTGCCCAAAACGAATGGGGCTGGCGCGAGATGATTGTTCATGGTGAAACGGGTTCCTCGCCAACAACGATTGCGAGCTGGCGCACTTCGCAGCTTTGATTGCATACGACGAGGACCTGCGGCAGACGATCATCGCCAATGCCCATGAACGATTACGCAACGAACTCGCAAACCCAAAGCAGATTTGGGCCAAGTGGCAACGACTCTTCGCGGGGCTTGAGAGCCCAAGAACTTCAGTCCTCTGGCTTCTACCATTTGCAACAGCTGCGGAGGCAATCAATGCCTGACATTCCCGACTACACTCCCAAGAGCAATGAGGCCGAGTGGCACATCACCTACAAATGTGATCTGGCGTGTGCGAATTGCAACCGACTCTGCTTCCTGCCACCCACGACGCGCGACATGACGCTGGACGACGCTCGCGAGTTCAATCGTCAAGCCCGTGATCTCGAGTGGTTCCCCAAAATTGTGATCCTTGGAGGAGAGCCAACTTCCATCGCGACCTGTTTGAGTTCATCGAGATCGCAAATGAACCGTCGCCTGGTCGAGTCGAGGTATGGTCCAACGGATATCGTGACGCGGCAAAAGAGAAACTGGCTCGAATCCGCGAGGAAGGTAAAGCCAAAGTCTGCGAGGAAACGATCAAGGCCTGCGGCAGCGAAGTTCTCCAACACGCCGACTTCTTTCTGGCACCAATCGATTTCGGCGTCATCGACCATCGGCCTTGCCACAATCACGCCGCGATCGGATGCGGTATCTCCGTCGATGCCGAGGGATACGCGATCTGCTCGATCGGTGGAGCGATCGACAGCGTGCTTGAACTCGGTGTTGCACCAAAAACCTGAAAGATCTGTTTGACATTGAGCTCGTTCACAAACAAACGTGTTCGTTGTGCGACGTTTGCGGACGCGAGTTGGGAATCACAAGTCATCACATCGCGAAATCTCAGGTCATGCATGGAACGCTGATGTCGCCGACTGGCAAAAGGCTCTCAAACGGATCGAGGACCAAAAACGCAAACCGACGGAGAACGCCGAATGAAACTGGCCGCATTGTGTTGCACCTACCTTCGCCCGCAGAGCCTTGGTCAATTGATCGAGTGTTTTCTGCGGCAAGACTATCATCGCGACCAGCGTGAGTTGATCATCCTTGACGATGCTGGCCAATACGAAAATCAGTCGGGCGAGGGCTGGCGGTTGATTTCAGTCCCGCATCGCTTCAATTCCCTTGAGAAAAGCGAAACGCCTGCGCTGCACTCGCTTCACCGGACGTCGAAGGATTCCTGATTGCCGACGATGACGACATCTATTTGCCGCATTGGTTTACGACTCAAGCCGACGCGCTGAAACAGGCCGAGTGGTCGCGACCAGGATTGGTCTTGGTTGAACACAATGACGGCCTTCGCGAAGTCGACACGGAAGGTCTTTATCACGGCGGCTGGGCGTTTCGAAAGTCAGTATTTCAGAAAGTCATCGGCTACGGACGGCACAACAACGGCGAAGACCAGGAACCAGCCCGCCGACTTTCCGAATCCGGTGCAACAGAAATAGATCCATGCTTATTCGCACCACCCTTTTACATTTATCGCTACGATAACGCGAGTTACCATCTCAGTTATACGGACGATCGCTGCTATCGGGAACTTGGTAACGGCAACAATCGAACGAAAGAAACGCTCGCGATCGGCTGGGCACAGGATTGGTCGACATTGCCAATCATTCGTCGATTCACGTTTGGTCCCCATGTGAATCCCAAATCCGACCGAACTCCGATTGAACTGATTGGCCCTGTTCACGAACCCGGCACGAACGGTCCGCAGAACGGCATGTATGCGTTGCAGAGGGAACTTCGCAAACGCATCGATGAAGGCCTCGATTGGCTTTCCATAAAGCCGTTGCCCGTCAGTGGCAAGGATTCCATGGTTTTGGAATTGGCAAGATCGGGCGCTACGCCATGGGTGGACGCGAGGACCACCGTTCATCCAAGGCCCCAACATGCTGTTCATCAATTCGACAACACCCCGAATCGATCGTGAAGAATGTGCACTTCTTGACTCACCGAATTGCCTGATGATGTTCTGTCACAGCGAGTGGTATCGCGACCTGATCCTTGCCCATCGAGGCCCCAGCAACAAATCTGAAGTCGTCATGTGGCCATATCCAATCGATCCGATGCCTGAGGGGCCACTTCCGCCGAATACGACCTACTCATCTACGCCAAGAACGGCCATCGACCCGGCCTGCTTGAGCACCTGACGAACTCTACCCCAATCACATCCAATTCCACTACGGCCAATACAAACGCCAATCTCATCGAAGCCGCCCGCCGTTCCCGCCTGCGCCTACCTCGCCGACGACGACCACGGGCCACTGGCACTGCAGGAGATTCTGTTGGCAGGTTGTCCAACTGTTGGAGTTCGTACAGGTGCGTCATTCGTTCGAAACGGCTGTACCGATACGTTGTCGAATGTCTACCGCCTGGTCGCCAAGCAGTAGCAAATGATGATGACGTCGAAGGATTGTCTGTCTATTTGGATGCTACACGCCGGCTCATGCTCTTGACCGAACAATCGTTCGTTCCAATCCATGGCAACATTCGGCCAAACGTTTAGCTTAAGTAATCCTCAACGCTTTGGAATGTAATGGGACTTTTGAGTCGGGCTGCTGGAATACCCCATTTTTCTGTACCAGTGGTTATGAAAGTTTGGGTTGGGAAACAGGTAACGGATCAGCGGCGGTGTGCTGCTGGAGCGGAGGGATTGCACTGTACGGAACACATTCCACCCGCAACCTGATATACGTCCAGAAATTCTCGAAGTTCATTGAAAACGTTCCCGCGTCAGGCGGCTAGGACACTTGGCTTGTATTCTTTTAGTTTTTCCTGAGAGGATGACAAATTTGGTTTTGGTGTTCGATCCGGTGGGCTAGGAAATCGTCCCAGTAATCGCTTTGAAATGCGGCTCTCAAGTTTAACATCTGTCGAGCTCCTTCGAGCGTCCACCTCATGCCACTTCGTTCCATGCGATCCTTCACCAGATGTCGGCACGCGCCTTCAATCACTCCAGTGGCGATCGGATAACCTGCCTTGAGATACTCGTCGTATCTCATCCGCGATTTATTCTTCTCAAGGTAAATGCAAATCCTGTTTAGTTCCGCACCTTGATCGCCTTTCAGGTGGATCGTCACCAACGGCACTCCTTTGCAGTCTGCAGTCGCCACCAAGATCGGGCCTTCCTTCGCCCGATCAGGAGTCGGATCTTTTGCCAGAAAAGAGCCCGCAGCAGCACCCATTTTCTGGTTCACTCCCTCAAGGGTGTCCCGCGAGAATTTTCCACCAAAAATATGCTCAAGGTTTCGTGACGCAACTCCAAACGCCTGATCAACACAAAAGATCTGGGAAAACTCCTGAAGCAAATACGACCAGCGATTCGAAGGCAAGGACATTCTGGCGCTGATCGACGCTAGCTCGATTTTGCAATTCATTCCGGCGCTGTAGGTGAACTCAGGAAACTGGTGAGTTCCGAAAACCGAGCGTACCGTTGACATGCGAGTTGTTTCGCTGCGACGTAACGTTTTTCCGGCTTCGTTGCTAACTTCATCGCCCACATTGCCGGTTCCCTGTAGTGACACAAACAGCTCCATCGCCTGAAACCCCATTTCAAGGAGAGCTTTCCAAGTCTTCCTTTCGACACTATCAAATGAGTCACCTGCGGCACGGCCTGCATCACGTTCGACATCAGGTCCGCCGCGATTTGAGCCAAGTCTTGGTTGGATGATTCAAGTCCTTGGCTATTGCCGGGCTTGCAAGTTGACGTTTTTTCAGTCACGTTAGTCATTGGAGGCCTCCTGCCGTTAAGATTCGTAAGCAACAAAATCTTCGCAGGTTGTCCTCCATTTTCTAATATCAATCTTGCCTAATTTATCACGGGATGCCGGTCACACCCGTTCAAAGCGACATTTTCTACGTGGCTCACGGCAACAAATGTTATTTTTTCACCAATTCTATAAATCAAAATAGAATTTGCTGGACTACGACATTGTCAACCCTTACGATTCAGGTCGTGCTGGACGGCGGACCAGAGGTGTTCAATGATCCGCTGTCTCCTTTGCTGTTCTGTTCTATTAAGGGAGCATGTTATGTTTTAGCTGCAGTTAGGTCTAGCTAGTTTGTCTTTGGCTTTGGTCGCTTCATTATCACTTTTCGATGCGGTCCCAAACAGGATTCAATCTTCCCAAATTTCGGTTGCGGAGGTTGAGTCCTACAAAGTAGGAGCTTTTCAAGAGCCAGTCGTTGAGGACCCAGTCGTTGAGGTGCCTGCATGTGCCAACCCAGGCAATATTGTGACTGGAGTTGCCCCGAAATGTAATGCTGCCGCAATTGGAGGCGTTTGTGCAGAAGTATACAAGTGGCGGCTTCCCAGATTGCTGCACGCCAAGTAACAACGCAATCGTGGGCGCCAGCCTGTACACCTTTCAACGAAGATGTCTTGGGTGGTGCAGCTCAAGAAAGTGGTCGTATCGCCGTTCCTCCAACGAATTGCCCAACCCGCCAGGCTGTTCAATGCCAATGCGGGCCACTAGGAGGCTGTAATCCGACTCCTGTCACGTATGGGTGTGGCCCATACACGTATACCATGCCAGGCTGCTAGTCCGTGATTCACTTTCCACTTACGGCTGGCGACGAAGGTCAGGCATTTAGAAAAGTGCTGGTTGCGGCTGCTTTCGCTGCCGCGACCTATTTTCTTTTCGAAGCGATCGAAGTTTGGCCAAAGGCCATTTCGCCCTGCGTCTCGGCTCGCTTGTCAACGCAAATCGACGATGTGATGAATCTGTTGCCTGGCGTCAAAAAGCATCGATCGTTGGCAGTTGCTTTTCATTTGAAATAATCTTTTGGTGAACGACCATGTTTGATTCTGTAGTGGCTGCTTGGGTTGTTATCGTTTTTCTGACGGGCCCGCTTCTTTCGCAAGTCTGCTCGCAAGAAGTTCAGCGGACTCCAGACGATTTTCGTCACTCTCAAAGCAATTTCAATGCACAAGAATTCCTTGAAGCTTGGCAGCAACAGGCAGCGAGTTGCGAGCCTCTCTATTCGGTGGAAGAACTTAGACAGATTTTTGATTTTGTAAGAACTGAGATTGGCACAGACTATTCAATAACTTACTGCTATAAACTTATTCGGGATGGCAAGGATAATTGCGTCGAGGAACGCAGGTTTGCTCGCACTTCGAGCATGTTGTTGTCGAGTCGCACGCCCGTTGGAGGCGGGGGCATTGCGATTGCAAAGTCTTACGATGGATCCGTTGTTCGGCAAACTCAAACGATCGGAAAACAGTCATACGGGACAAAGAGCGAAACACTAGACTACAGCTCGTTTGTTGACATTGACGGGGACGTCATTGTTAGGAGCTTGGTTTTTGACCTTGCGGAGGCTTTTCATACCAATTTTATTTTTGACGACATCAAAGTGTTCCTCAGTGACGAGCGTTCGACCGGAGAAATCTGGATCGGAAGTAAGCTCACGAAAATTGGCGATCGTAATTGCTTTGTGATTGCCCGACCCATGTTTGACGTTTGGGTTTGTCCCGATCTCAACTTCGCGATTTGTAGGATTTGCCATCATTCAGTTGATGATGGGAAAGTTGTGGTAATCGAGAAAGTCGATTTTTCAGATTTCCGGGAGGTAAAAAAGGGGATTTACGTGCCTTTCCACATGGAGTCGAAGGACCAACGCTTAGTGGGTGATGGTTCTACTGCACCCAAAGAAATTAAGCAAGCGGGCGATTCCGAAGTTGTCGACGTTATCGAGTACCTTCCCGACTACATCCTTGAAAGTAATGAGACAAAGGCAATATTTCCATCAACGGCCATAGTGCGTGATGAGATCAACCAAGTCGTTTCCGCGGCAGATACCGAAAGTAGTATCGAGGCGATGCTTGACTACTCGATCGCATTGATGAAGGGCGGCCGTACTTGTTTACCGCGTCTAAATCGGTATTGAGTTGAATTCAGGTTTTGTTGCATGCTACGGGCATGCCTGATTTCTCGCAAGTTAATCCTGATTGCCCTGGCTGCCAAGCGTTGCTGAAGATCATCGCGGAGATGCAGAAGACAATCGATCGGTTGGAAGCTCGACTGGAGAAAGTCGAGCGTGAACAGAAACGTCAGGCTGCACCTTTTCGGAAGCCTCCCAAACCGAAGCGAAAGAAGCCGGGTCGTAAGAAGGGACCGGATCACGGCGACCACCATCGTCGCGTTGCTCCTGAAAAAATCGATGAAACGTACGATGTGCCGTTGCCCGATTGCTGCCCAGATTGTGGGCACGACGAGCTGTCTCAAACCGGAACGCTGGTCCAGTATCAGACCGAAATTCCCCACACGGTGATTCACCGCCAGTTCAACATTGAGTCCGGATGCTGCGATGGTTGTGGCGTCGGTCCAGGGGCAGCATGAACTGCAGACGTCCGACGCTGTCGGTGCTGCAGGCGTCCAATTGGGTGCCAACGTCCACGCCACCATGGCAATCGCCAACAAGGAACTCGGACTCAGTCACGGTAAAGTCAAACGACTGCTGGAAATGCTGTTTGGGTTGAAGGTTGGTCGAAGCACCAGTTGTCGCAGTGTGATACGAAGTGCCCAGCGACTGGAGCAGGCAGCGGAACAGATTCGCAAGGAGGTTCGCGGCTCGCCCCAGGTGGTGGCCGACGAAACCGGCTGGCGGGTCGATGGCGGAGTGCCTGGTTGCATGTGTTTGCGGGCTCAACGCGACCTGCTACGAGATCGACCCGACGCGAAGCGTGGCCCCAGCTGAGCGAATCCTGGGGCTCGACTGGGATGGCGTGTTTGGTCATGACGGGTGGTCGGTTTACAACCAATTCAAAAACGCGACCCACCAGCAATGTTTGGCTCATTTGCTTCGTCGTTGCGATCAGCTGATTGAGGAATCGGTTGGCGGACAAGTCCACTTTCCCCGGAAAGTGAAGGCTCTGCTCAAACGTGCGCTTCATGATCGTGACCGTCATCGCATTGGTAAACTGACCGATCACGGAGTCAGGCGATTGGGAACCAAGCATCTGCTGAATTATCTGATCTGGTTCGGCCTCCCAAGTCAAATCCGGCCAACCAGAGGTTTCGTAACTTCCTTGGCCGGCATCTGTTGTCGATCTTCAATTTCCTGCAGCAGCCATGGATTGACGCCACCAATTGGCGTGGCGAACAGCGTTCGGCCGGCCGTCGTCAATCGAAAAGTGTGGGGCGGCAATCGAACGTGGAACGGAGCAAGGGCACAACAAATTTTGATGAGCGTGATCAAACCGCCAAGCAAAGACTCGCCGATCCGTTCCAACTGATCCGCGATCAGCCACAGACCTCCGCACCGATGCCGCTGCCTGGAGTGATGTAGGACGGTAAACAAGTACGGGCGGCCCTCGTGACGATACCATTTTGAAAAGCAAAACGAACACTAGCCCAGTGAAATATAAAGAGGCATGCGGCCCAATCTCCTGTTACGTCGCAATGCAATGGTTGTGTCCAAATGAATTGTCGCTCGACCAAATCGCAAATCAGCTGAGATGGAATCAAGGTGAGGCCATTCCGTTTTCGTCGGTATTTAGCTATCTTGAGAATCAGGATGGTGTCGATGTTAGCCTAACACGGATGGCTCCAGAACAACTTGTTGATACCTTGACGAAACATCGGGGAATAGCGCTGCTGCCCGTCCGAACGACTTCAAACAAAATAGATCATTCTGTTTGCATTGTTGCCGATGGTGAGGGTAGTTTGATGATGATTGACTACCCAAACTTGAACCAGCCAATCACGTTGCAGCGTCTCTCTGAGATTTGGGACGGGAAGCGATTGTAATGGTAAAATCCCAAACGGAGTGGAGATCTGGAGTCCGGGCAGCCCTGTTCATCGGAATCATTGTCACGGCTCTGGCGGCGGTTGTTGCATTTATTCGGAAGCGAGGCTAGTCGTAATGAAAATGATCCAACAGTTTGCTTCGTATTTAATTCCCTCGCGTGCTTCTGCGTGTTTATTTTCAACAGAGGTATTCGGACAAGGGCTTCACAAGCTAGAGCATGATTTTGGAATAATTGATTTCAACGAGGGTGAATCCCAGGTTCTCGAGCATGTTTTCGAAATCGAGAATGAGACGGATAGCGTATGATTAGCATTAAAGACGTGCGCCTCTTTGCAGCTGCATCCGTCTGGCAGGTGACGGGTCCATGCCGACCCTTCCGCCAAAGTCGAAACAAAAGTGAAAGTACTATTGATTTCTCGACGCAACTCGGAAAGGTTGACCAATCTGTCGTTCTCGTCGCCGAAGAACATGTTTTTAGGCTTCGATTTAATGCCCTGCGGAAGGGCGTTTGGGCTTCGCCAAGTAAGGTAGACTTGGGGTTCGTCTCCGGTCAAAAAAGGCTATTGTCGACCGTTATGGTGATGGAATCAGGCTTTGCTGATGGAGCGATCACATCAGTTTCCTCCGAAAACGAGGCTTTTGAGGTCGTTCTCGGAAGACTGGAATTAATGATGGAGCGGGCAATGCTCGGCCGTTGGCGGCGATTCACATTACTTTCAATAATGAGAATTCGTTGGCAAAACTCGGCACTCACAACACTAGTGTAAACGTTGCGTTTAGTTGCGAGATGGAACCGAGCGCGTCGTTTCGATTCCAATATCAGCGTTTGTCGTAAGTGAGCACAAGGTACACCGAAAGCGGTGTTTTTCAGAAGTACGAAGATCGGTACAGAACACACAAGGCAGGTGACCTTTGAACCGAATCGTGGTTCATCTGACGCAAATGAAGATAGATCTTTTGAATTGATTTCAGATTCAGGTTTCTTGAAGCATCGATTAAGCAAGATCCCGAAAATGCTCGGCGATATAACGTACTGCTAAAGCTCGAACTACACGAAGACACAAGAATAGAAGAAAGACTGTTGCGAGGCAGCCGAAAAATTCTTGAAAACAAGAAGGAGATCGGGCGATTCCCTTCTGGCCGTGCCGCGACATGCAAGATCCAAAAACTGAATTTAACAAGTCAATTCTTCATTGCCACCGGCGAATCTGAAGGGGCGACGGCGTTTCAAATGTTTTGAAGTGGTTCGACGCTCTGAACGTACCTTTAACAGCACCAACGTGGACCCAAGCTCACTTTGTATTGGCCGCTTCGGATGTCAACGGAGACAAAGAAAAAGTGATTAGATCACTTTTGGATCTAGGCGGACAAAATCCAGCTTTTTCGGAATCCAATAATCGGTATTTCGGCACAACCGACGGCGAATTCTTTCAGATTCAGCACCATCCGGATCAGTTTCTCGGTTATTTGTCGCTTAGTGGCGTTGATCCGAGTCGAAAACTGGCATCCGGAAGTAATCAGATTGCGATTATCGATTTGCTTAGGGATTCGCAATGGAGCACGACATTGCGGGGGGAAGAACTAAGTTGGAAAACAATCGCATATTGTTGCTATCAAAATGAACTTGGCGTTGAGTGGAAGAACAAGTTTTCTGAAACAATAACTCTCGAATCAGTTGTCGAGAAGCTACTTGCTCAGGAAGAGATTGCCTGTTTAGGCACGCACAAGACGATGGCAATCGTTTGCTATTCCAATTTGCAGAGAAGAGCCGAAGGCAATACAAGTACCACTGCAAAGGTGATAGCGTATTTAGATAAAAAGCTTGAGGAGATACGAACATCTCAACGTAGCGACGGTGCATTTGATATACCCGCTGAGTTGGTCGACCAACGATATTACCTTAGCGTAGGAACGGACATCCTTTATACAGGCCACACGCTAGAATACTTAATGGCGTTGGAGTCGACAGATCCAACAGCGGAATGGGTCCGTCGTGCCGTATACTACTTGTGCTTGGCAATCGGAAATCGTAAAAAGCGCTTTGAATCGCTGGATTTCGGGAACGAGAAGTACTGCAGTGAATTTGGACAACTTTGCCATGCCATTGCCGGATTACGGCGTTGGCAAAATAGAATTAGTCAAATGGAGATCCTACATGTTGAGCAATAGGCGCCTAGATTCAATCTTTGTAATTGTCGTTTTGATGTTCAATATTCCCGCTGCAATTGCAAACGGCGTTCAACAGGATGATCGGCCCAATGAAAGCGATTGGAGTTTCGAGATCGTTAGAGAAACAACGTCGAAAAAGCAGGAGATTGTTCTCAACATAGCAGTAGATGGTCAAGATGGCGAAGAATCTCAGTTTCGAAACGTCATTTATGAGAAAGAGATTGATCCAAAGAAGTTGAACAATGCCGTAACTGCGTTTACGTTTTTCGAAAACCCCAAAGCCTGGGCCCATTTGGCGGACATTGAAGACTTCCAGATCGTCCAGATGGACGCAATCAATAAGCAGTTTCGTGAAAAAGTCAAGAAGATCGTCAAATCTCAACTGGACAAGCGGCGGGTTTTGCCCGGAAACGAACTTCCGCGATGGAAGTTGGACGAGCACCAAATCGCGGAGGTTGCCAGAGAGTTGGAGCCGCTTGAGATTCAGACAGAACTGTTGGCACTCGATGTTTTGCTGCCGCACCAGCAACAGTTGATTTTGAAAGAGCACTTTTCCACCACCGGCTGGAATTCACTAGATTCCGTATACGGTCGTGTAGTCTTGGGACTGGACAATGAGCAAGCCAAGCGTCTCGCAGAAGAAGTTGAGAAAGAGAAAAGGGAACGTGAAAAAGTAGATCGCGAATTATCGCTTCGGAAGAAGACGATCAGCAACGCGCTCTGGGAAGCAGTATTACTGGAATTGTCTGAGTCGCAGAGAGACAGGCTTAAGAGATTTAAAAGCGATTTTTCGGCTCGTTTGAAAATGCGGACAAACATTCCTTCACGTGAAAGATATTCTGTGAATGGCGTTATCATTGACGTGTATTCCCTAAAAGAACAGGAAGAAGGGCTAGTAGTTGCCGAGCCTTGCCAATTGTCGTGTTCGATTGAAGGGGCCGAAAATGCGTTCCGAAATGTAAGCTTATTTGACCATTCCCTAGCGGGAATTGGTAAAGACTTGCTCCCGCTCGTTGCCAATCATCGATACCTACTTGGTATAGAGCTGTCAGCAGAAAAAACTGACAAAATCGACGAACTGCGGGAAGAGTTTCTCGAATTAGTTTCTGAGTTTGCCAAAGAAGACCTCGAGAAAAAAATTAATGATGGCCTGCGTATCTCACCCACGACAATTTCCGATCAAGCCTTGGGGTTTGCTGTTGGTTTACAGATCAAAAAGACGTTCAACCGATTGGCGGGCGAATGTTACGCAGTCCTGGACGATTCCCAACAGAAGTTACTCCTCGAAAACCGCCTCGGGTTCGAACTATACCGAAAGGGCATTCTTGTTTTCCTTTCAGAAGCCTTTTGCAACGAGATTGGCCTTGACGGTGATCAAAGGACAAAGATTCGCTCGATTATCGAAAGAAGCGAGGATGAATTTGCCTTGATAACATCGACCGCAGATCGAAAGATTGCAGAGCTTCAACAAGGTCTTGAAAATGAGATCTTGAATGGTTTGAGTCGAGATCAAAGAAAGATTCTCAATGACATTCGCTAGATTCCTAAACATTCCCCCAGGACTACTTTTGGTTTTTGCTGCAGGATTAAAATTATGGCAGCTCTTACATAGTCCGGTTGCTTTCAGGGAATTGTGGTTGTCTCCATTAATCGGCATCACTGTTCTGACAGTCGAATTTACCATCGGCTACCTTTTGCTCTTTCCATGCCTCTTGGGACGACTGACCAA
>JAWKTO010000018.1:0-48165 GCA_041399045.1 Pirellulaceae bacterium
AATCCGATTTCCGTGCGCGACGAGTACGGCGGCAAAGTTGTGAAGTGCCCCAAATGCAAAAAGCCAATGCAATTGCCTCGTGCAGGTGAACGTCAGGTCGTTGGGGCAAACGCTACGGGTGCAGTCAGTCGACCAGCCAAGAAACACAACCCATTGCTGGATCTGTTGGACGAAGCTGGAGTCGAAAGCAGTCCGACCGGACCGGTTTGCGACAATTGCGCAGCTCCGATGCACCCTACCGCGGTTGTTTGCATTGAATGTGGATACAACCAGGCAACTGGACAACAGTTGGAGACTGCGATTGTTATTGACGAAAGTCAGTTGGCCAATGCGTCAGATCTAACGGACGCTGAAAAATTGATGGCTCGTGCCGAACAATCGCTCGACGAAAGTCGCTATACGGCAGAAGGCGAAGATTTTGGTGATGGAAGTGAATCCGTTTTTGTCGCAATTTTCGCTGCTATTGCATTGATGGCTGTGGTTGGCTTTGGCCTATTTTTAGTTTTGTCGATGGACTGGATTCTTGAAACGGCAAACATTACTGCGCCCGAAATCAGCTTGGTCATGTCATTGGTGATGTACATGGGATGCGCTGCTTGGATTTCGTTTATCGCGTTTCGAGCGTCGTCGACACATGGCATTATCTCGATTTCTACCTTTGGTATTTACGCAATTATTTTCGCCTTTACACAAGGCAAGTCCCTTGTTCTGCCAGCGGTCATCATGCTTGTTTCGTTAGTCATCCTGCTAGTTTCTTATCTGGTAGTTACTTTTTCAGGTGGCGGCGGCGACGAGTTCGCCTTTGTGACATCGACTGTTGCTCCGATTCTTGTTTGATCGCTTTGTTTGGTTGGTTGCACCGATAAGGCCGCTAAAAGGCGTTTCAATCCTTGGGCAACTTTAAAATCTTCAATGACGAAGTGGTCGCGAATCCAATTGCAGACCGTTCGATGCGTTGTCAGTTTTTCAAATTTTGAGATAATGGCTGGATTATCAATCGAGCAGGGCCTGAACCTTGGCCGCTTCAAAATTTGGAAATTGGAATGAGCGACAAAAAAATACTCAAAACGGCAATCACGTTTGATGACGTTTTGATTCAACCACGCTACAGCCAGGTTGTGCCCAGTGACGTCGATGTTTCGACGCGGCTTACCAGAAACATTCGCTTGAATGTCCCCTTGATTAGCTCCCCAATGGATACAGTTACCGAAGCGGAGATGGCCATTGCATTGGCCAAGGTCGGTGGGCTGGGCGTGATCCACAAAAACATGTCCGTTGATGCTCAGACGGAAGAGGTTTACAAGGTTAAACGAAGTGCCAATGGAATCATTTTTGACCCGGTAACTTTGCCCCCCGATGCGTCTGTTGAGAATGCACGGGAGATCATGCACCAACACAATGTTTCTGGCGTGCCTATAGTGCTAGCGAACGGAGAGCTAGTGGGAATTCTGACCCGCCGAGACCTGAGATTTCTTGAGGACCGCGATAAGACCGTTTCGGATGTTATGACCAAGGAATCGTTGGTGACCGGAACAGGGGATGTAACGCTTGCGGAAGCTGAGAAAATTTTAACGGCTAAAAAAGTGGAGAAACTTTTACTGGTTGACGAAAATAGAAGACTGAGAGGACTTATTACGATCAAAGACATCGACATGATGAACCGTTTTCCAAATGCTTGCAAAGACAAGCAGGGGCGGTTGCGAGTCGGGGCTGCTATCGGCGTACATGATTACGATCGAGCCGCAGGCCTGATTGAGAAAGGAGTTGATGTCCTAATCGTCGATAGTGCTCATGGTCATTCCAAAAACGTCATCGAAACGGTTGCTGAAGTCAAAAAACGCTTCAACATCGATGTCATTGCTGGAAACATCGCGACGACCGAGGGTTGTCAGGCACTGATTGATGCCGGAGCAGATGCTGTTAAAGTCGGCATTGGTCCAGGTTCGATTTGCACGACACGTGTTGTGAGCGGTGTGGGGGTTCCCCAAATTTCAGCAATCATGGATGCGGTAAAGGCGTCGGACGCGGCTGATGTTCCGGTGATTGCGGATGGAGGCATCAGGTACTCAGGTGATATTGCCAAGGCTATTGGAGCTGGCGCAAGTTGCGTGATGATCGGTGGGCTCTTTGCAGGTCTGGCGGAAAGTCCAGGCCAAATGATCTTGTACCAAGGTCGCTCATTTAAGGCGTATCGAGGCATGGGGTCGTTGGGAGCGATGGCCAAAGGCTCAAGTGAAAGGTACCGACAATCCGGCGCTGGAAACGGGAAACTCGTTCCCGAGGGCGTTGAAGGTCGCGTGCCATTCAAGGGAGCATTGAGTGATTTTGCATACCAACTCGTAGGCGGTGTTCGCGCCGCGATGGGTTATTGCGGCACGTCAACGATCGAAGAGCTTCGCAAGGAAGCGCAGTTCATACAAATAACCGCGGCAAGTGTCCGGGAAGGCCACCCCCATGATATTGCGATCACGCAGGAAGCGCCAAACTATAGCTCTGAATCGTCCTATTCACAGGATTCAGATTGATGGCATTAATTGCAATAGTCAAGACTCAAATTGGAATCGTCGAAAACGATTTAAAACGCGTTTCGTTTCGACGATCTCGGCTGCTTTGTTGTTGCTGGGAATCTCAAGCACCGCCCGTGCCCAACAACAGTTCTCGCCGCCCGTTCACATTCCCCCCGCGCAGAACATTCGAAACGTAGACCGCCCAAATTTAGGCGGAGTCCCTGGCGGCATACCTCAGCGGACCAACGTTCGTACAAATCTTCGGCATGAACAATCCAACGCTGTTTCCGGGACGCCGAATACCGTTTCACGCTCAACATCATCCACGTCGCGGTTTAACCAAACAGCAACTCCAGATCAACATAGCGTTCTGGTCGTGGGAAGCGGTGTTCAGATGGTTTCTAACACTCAACAGATCGATGATCCGTTTGGTGAAAACTCGCCTCAATTCGCCCAGGATGCACCACCAGCACCGCGAGTCAGTCAAACACTCGCTGCGCCTCAAACTCGCCCCCAAGCGACAATGAATCTGCCGCAACAGTCGGCCGAGCAGAGCGTTTTGGGAATGGGCGACGAGCAAGTATTTGACTTAATCGGTGAAGGGCCAACAGATGTTGACAGCGGAATCATGTTGCCGCAATCTCCAGTTGAAACGCATCGAAACGAGATGGTCCCCAATCGATTTCGCAACACGTCGTCACCTCGAAGACTAGTGGTTCAGGAAGAAGGCGATGAAGATGATCGCAATCGTTCGGTCGATGAGCCGTTTCGCGATTGTGATACTTTTCGGCACGAGCTATTGAACTATTCGATCACTTCCATCGCCTTGGATATCAGTCCTCCACCGGACCTTAAACAGGGCGATACGGGTTCACTTTACCGCGATTGGACCGACCTTTCCGGAAACATTGTCGCTTCGGGCACAATGGTGGATTTGCGACGAGGGTACGTTATCATCCAGTCCAATCAGGGGTCACTTCAAAAAATTGCTTTCGCCCGATTGAACGAAAGTGATGTGGCGGCAGTCGCCTCCGCTTGGAAGATTCCATCAGCTTGTTTCGCGTCGCGAGGATATTTTGCAGGACGATGTTGGCAACCTCAGACCGTTACTTGGTACGCGTCAAATCTTTGTCACAAACCGTTGTACTTTGAAAACGTTCAGCTGGAGCGCTACGGGCATTCAGCTGGCCCGGTAATGGGACCGGTTCGTGCTGCCGCTCATTTCTTTGGCAGTGTCGCCTTTTTCCCGTACCACACGGCAATCAATCCTCCTAACGAATGCCAATATGCATTGGGCTATTATCGCCCTGGCAATTGTGCTCCTTGGTTGGTGGATCCGTTTCCCATCAGCCGAGAAGGAGCCTTGAGGCAAACATCCGTGATCAGCGGCTTGTGGTATGCCTTCTAAAGAATGAGTCTCAAGAATGTCTACTGCGAGGCATTCATTTCAATCAACGCTGAGAGCGATTGGTAGGCGGCTGTAAGTGTCTGACATTTACAGCCGCCATTTTTATTTGCGACTCATTGAGCCGGCAAGAATTACAGGCTCCTCAAACTAGAGGACTTCGTTCAGTCACCAAATCCTTGACATCCACCGCTCGAACATTGAGGCCGGCCACATCCACCCGGCTGATGGTTAGTCGTTTGGGAAGAAATAGATGGATGGGCAACAACGCTTAGTTTCCTATCCACCTTCTTGCTCGAACAATGGGGACAGGCAACTTGGGCGTCTCCACGCACCAGTTGTTCAAATTCCTTGTCGCATCGATTGCATTGATACTCATAAATGGGCATTGCAAAGCCTCCCCGGATTAAACAAGAAATAGGAACGCAACCGAGTTTACTCATAGGCTGTCGAAAACTCAAACCGAGAATACGAGAACTAGGAACGTTCTATCTCGTTTCGGGAGTGACTTCGGTTTCGATAGAGACTAGGGGCAACCGCTTGAGACATAGCGGATTCGTTTAGAGAAATGTTCAGGAATTGCACGATTCGTTTCGCAGCGGCAATGGGGTCGTTGATGACTCCGGAATACGGTATCCCTAAAATGGGGATTGCTTTTTCGCGAATCATTCGAATCGCATCAGTTTTTTGCCTCGCGACAACAGTTCGCATTTGCTTGGAATTGAAATCTGCAGTCGGCTTTCGGTTTCGAAGCAGCATCTTCTGCTGCGATGCGAGAATTTCGTCCAGATCTCGCTCCATAAAAAGAATGCGTAGTGGAACCTCGGAAGGGATGTAATGAAGCAATGACGCGACGACCTTGACTACCTTTCCTCGTGCATCAAGGATGAATCGATTGTCACTGGCCAGCCCTTTAACAGCGTTCAATTCCAGATACCCCAATGGGTTGTCGTCATCATTGCTGCGTAAGCCATCCGTCCAAATCGGCATTCCGCCCGCTGAAAGCATCTGCATTAACATCGAAGTTCCCGAACGTGGCAGTCCCGAAACAATCGTTACTGTTTCCGATGGTGGAGCTTGTGGGTGACGTTCGGAATGGTAGCCAGCCGGCGATTGCGAAAGTGTGGGAAGCAGGTTCGTTGCCTTAAATTGTTCGTTCCGTTCTGGAAGAATTTTGTCGCTTCCGCAATCGACGGCTACATCAGCAATGGCAATTTCAATTGATTGTTGTTGACTTGCACGGCTGGCCAGTCTTGCTTCTTTGGCCAATTCGAAATGCTGGTAGCTAAGGATTTGTTCGCCTACGGATTTATAGTGATAGCCCAGTCGGGAATGAGCCATCGCGAAATTTGGGTTTTGGCTAACGGCTAATTTCAATTCGGAAACCGCTTCTTCGTTTTTCTTCAAATGTTGTAACGCAATTCCCATCAAGAAGTGTGCCGAAGGTTGGTGAAAACGCAAGCCGATTGACTGGCGAGCGAAACTGACAGCATCCGAGTACCGCTTTTTCCTGAAACTAACCCAACCAAGGCCGAGCAATAACGCAGCGCTATTCGGATCCAGTTTCAATCCTTTTGAAAACGCCTCTTCAGCAGCCTCGTAGTCTTTGAGCGTCAGCAGTGTTTCTCCGACCAGTCCGAGGAATGAAGGCCGAGGTCCGCCTTTTCGAATCGCATCATTCAAAAGTGCCAGGCCTTCGTGGTATTTACCTTTGCCAATTAAGGCATAACCCTGCAGGAAATCGAGCGCGAAATTGGTTGCGTTAGCGAGGCCTTGGACTTCCGAGAATTCCTTTAACTCGTTTAGCGTCAAAAGGTTATCGATGGCCAGGACTCGTTTACGATCTTTTTCAGGAAATTGTTTCAGCAGCGATGGGTCGGCTTTTAGTTTTTCGACCCGGTCGGCTCGTCTGTCACGAATCAAAGATTCGTAACGCGAAAGTTTTTCGGTTGCAATTGCAGAATCATGGCGTCGCGTTTCATTCAGCTGAGCAACGAGTGTTTCAAGTGCGTCGACTTGATTCAATGATTTCAAACACATCGCCAATTGAATTCCGTAACGGTACTGAGACGAATTCGTTCGGTACAATTCGGCGAGTGGTTCAACGGCATTCTGGAATTGACCCGCGTCCATGTATGCTCTTGCGAGATTGAACTTCAACTCATTGATGGCTCTTTCGACTGCGGACTGTTGGTTGGGATCGATTTCATCGACATACCCAAGTTCAACTAATTGCTTAAGTCCTCGTTGATTGGCCTCGTGGTCATCGACATCGATATTGTCGGACAAGAACGATTCCGGTGGCGGTCCGACTGTGTCCCACGAAGGAATCGTTACAACAGGTTGTTTGACTTCAAACAATGACTGAATAACTCTCCCGTCCATGTCTTCACCCACTGGGTAGCCCAGATAATGCAGAATCGAGGGAGCAATATCCAACAATGTCATTCCAGTAATCAATTGATCACGGCAAATTCCGGGACCCGCCATCACAAAAATCCCGTGATCGCGGTGTTCGATGGCTGGCCCAGCAGGTTCCGAGGGAATGATGTTTGGCCGCAAGTGATCAGGATGAAAACCGTGGTCAGACATCACAATGACCGCCGTTTCTTCGTCGATTAATTCAAGTAAACGTCCCAACATCATGTCGTGAAGCTGATAGGCGGTGTTGATGACATTTTTGTATAAGTCAAAATCGGCTTGGCGAACGGAGTCCAATTTCGGCGGATGATACCGCATGAATCCATGAGAAAAGTGATCGATCGCGTCATAGTAAATCGCCGTAAAATCGGCTGAAGAATTCTCTAGAACGTGCGTTGCGACTGAGTGAAGACTAGTGCATTCACAGAGTACTTTCATGCATGTCGCCAATCGGCTATCCAGATTCTGATTGACTTTTTCTAAATCTGGAATAAATGGTCGCATGATTTCTGCAGTGATCTCCGAAGGATGAAATCGTAGCTCGCGAATGACATTAGCCATTTCTTCGGGATGAACTGAGTCCGGTGGCATTGCCCATTTTTCGGGCGTTGTGGGCGTCAAAGGATGCTTTGCAAACTGATCGGAGACCATGATGCCATTGATTGGCTCGACAGGGTGACTTGGCCACCAGCCGACAACGTTGGTCTTCTGGTTGTTTTGGTTCAAAATGTTCCAGAGCGTTTTGGTTTTGCGTGAACGATTGGAAATTGGGCGAACGTTCATTCCATCCGGCGCAGGCTCGACGAATCCGAGTATTCCGTGCTTGAATGGTCGTTTTCCAGTTGCGATGCTCGTCCAGAGCATGGGGGAGAGTACGGGATGCAACGTTCGAAGGTTTCCCATTGCTCCGCGATTGATCAATGATTCCAAGTGGGGCATTTTTCCGGTGTCAAGGAGCGGGTGGATTACTTTCCAGTCTGCGGCGTCCCATCCAATCAAAAGCAGTTTTCGTTTTCCTGAATTCATCGGTTATTCTTGTTTCGCTCAAATTCATCGAAAATGGTTTCAACGTCCAGTCTAGTCGTTTGGCGAGTTCGAATAAAAAAACGGGCTCGTCTTTTTCAGAAAACGAGCCCGTTCAATGTTGTCCGGGTTAGCAATATCGATTGAGCCTATTCTGCCGACTGTTGTTCCGTTCGGCGGCGACGAATGCCGACAGCACCTGCTGCCAATGCACCCAATGCCAAAATACCAGCGGTCCCTGGTTCGGGAACGGCACCAATGTCGCCTGCCAAAATTGGAGCACCTGAATTTTCATAGGCCCAATCAACTACGGTCATGGAGGTTGGCTGGCCGAAACTATTTGCTTGGAGTGATAGTTGTATCCAACCGTAAGCATCCCCTGAATTCGGACCCATCCGAATGCCCATGAAGCCCGTTACTGGACCATTACCATCAATTCCGGCTTGTAACGCTCCCCAAGGATCCGAGTAAATTCCTGAGTTGTAAAAACCCATTACACCTAAACCCACATCCGCAACACCTGACGAAATCAAATCACCAAAATCGAATTTTTGAGCGTAAAGGTTCGAGCCTTGAGGTGCAAAGATCACAGCACCGTTCAAGCCGACTCCGGCGAACGAGCTATTTAGAACCGCCAATCGAATATCGTCATAGCTATCGCCATCGAAGTTAAAAAACGGCCCACTTCCCGCATTGATGACTTGATTGAGCGGACCACTGTATACGATATCCGCTTCGAGATCAGAACAAGCGACCATCCCGGTGACTGTTACTGCTCCGAATGCGGCCATTGCTGGAATCATCGAACGGCTGTTGTTGGAATCCAATTCAGTTGATTTCTGGGTCATTAAAATTTCTCGATTGAGGCCCTAAATCGGTTTTGAGACGAACCGATAGTATAATTCGGAGAACATACAAAACCAATCACGGTTAGCCGTTTTGCGAAAGTTGCCGTATAGAAAATCGATGAAATTAAATTTTCGGTCCAAAAAAGCCCCGATTCGTGGCACTTTTTATTCCGCGTTACTCTTGGCACAGTCTGGAAAAATTCAATTACAATCGTGCGTTGAAACTGATTCAGAGAACAATTGACAATAAAGCAACGTTGCTCATTTGAAGCTGAATCGTTTCCGTCTCGTCAATCGCACTGCCAATCGGAGTGATGGCGTCGTGCAAGTCCATGTTCGGGAGAAACGAAATCGTGTCAACCAATTCAATCCAGAATTCTCTGTCCAGTCGTCGCCGGTTTGTCAAAACGGCTGCTGCCATAGCAGCAATCGGCACAACTGGCGCTTCGTCACAAACAGTTTTGGGCGGCGTGCACCATAGCGTCGACGACAACATCAAAGTCGGCCTGATTGGCTGTGGTGGGCGTGGTTCCGGAGCTGTCGCCAATGCTTGCCGCGCGGACTCAGGAGTAGTCATCACGGCACTCGCTGATGCCTTTGAGGATCGCATCGAAACCTGCATCAACGGACTCAAACGCAATCCAGATGTTGGTGAGGAAAAGCTGCTTGTCACACCCGAAACTTGTTTCTCGGGACTCGACTGCCACGAACAATTGCTCAAAGCAGATGTGGACGTTGTCCTCTTGGCACAACCACCATACTTCCGACCAGAATCGCTCAAAGCGTGTATCGAAGCCGGCAAGCATGTGTTCTGCGAAAAGCCCGTAGGTGTCGACGTTCCAGGCGTTCTGTCGGTAATGGACACTTGCGAAACGGCAAAAGGGCTCAACCTGAACATCGTCTCGGGACTCTGCTGGCGCTACGATCTCGGTGTTCGCGCTACGCTTGAAAAGATTCACGAAGGCGCATTGGGAGACATCATTTCGATTCAGGAAAACTATTTAACCGGTGAACTTTGGCACCGTGGCAACAATCCCAACTGGTCACAAATGGAATACCAGATGCGAAACTGGTTGTACTACTCGTGGCTTTCGGGCGACATTCCCCTCGAGCAACACATTCACAGCTTGGACAAAGCGTTGTGGGTGATGCATGATGAGCCACCTGCGCGGGCCTATGGGACCGGCGGTCGACAAAAACGTGTTGGCGAAAAATGGGGTAACGTCTACGACCATTTTGCAACATGTTACGAATGGAAAAACGGCGTCAAGACCTTCAGCTACTGTCGCCAGCAGAATGGTTGCTTTAACGAAACTGAAGACTGGGTTTATGGTACCGAGGGACGCGCCAAAATTCTGGCAAATGAAGTTCAGGGCAAGGAAGGCGTCTGGAAATATGACGGGCCGAAACCCAGCATGTATGACGTCGAGCACCAATATTTGTTCCGTGCAATTCGCGAAGGGGTCGCCATCAATAACGGCGATTACATGGCAAAAAGCACCCTGATGGCGATTATGGGACGAAACGCCTGTTATACTGGCAAGGACATTACGTGGGATGAGTTGCTCGCAGACGAAACGCGACTCGGTCCCGCG
Source organism: Pirellulaceae bacterium (assembly GCA_041399045.1). GTDB lineage: Bacteria > Planctomycetota > Planctomycetia > Pirellulales > Pirellulaceae > BJ22. The sequence goes on from JAWKTO010000018.1 coordinate 9,800, forward strand.
TCCGTCGAATTCGGTGATGTGGATACGATGTCCGTTCCCATTCCTGGGGATGGAATCGCCTAACAACTCGATCCCGATCGGTTCGTGCTGTTTTGAATTATGATCGATCAGTTTAAAATGCCCGGCGTGCCCTGTAGACGCCGGGCATTTTTTGTTTGACGCCTTTCAACTCATTAAATCCACATGTCGAACGACTCAAAACGCATGCCGCGGCCGATTCAATACTCGGAATACTTGCATCTCGACAAATTGTTGAACGCGCAGCATCCGGAAAGTGCTCGGTATGGCGCGCCTGCCCACGACGAATTGTTGTTTATCGTGGTGCATCAAGCGTACGAGTTGTGGTTCAAACAAATCGTTCATGAATTTGAATCTGTTATCGACATCTTTGACAACAAAACCGTCGAAGACAAAGAAATGGGGCAGATTATCGGCTGGCTTTCGCGCGTCAAAACAATCCAGGGATTGCTGCTGCAGCAGATCGATGTTTTGGAGACCATGACGCCACTGGATTTTCTGGACTTTCGCGATTTGCTCGTCCCCGCTTCAGGTTTCCAGAGCATTCAGTTCAAGAAAATTGAAATCATGATGGGAATTCGTCGCGATCAACGCATTTCAGCGGACAAGGATTTTTTCAAAACGCGCCTAACGGATGCCGAACGCGCCGAACTGCTTGAGCTTGAGTCCAAACCAAGCCTTCTGGAGCTAACCGACGCATGGCTCGCCCGGATGCCGTTCTTGCAACAAGGAGAATATGAATTCTGGAAAGAATACGAACAAGCAGTTGCGCGAATGCTTGATTCAGATCGCTACATCATTCAGAACAACACTGCGATCTCCGCCGAAAACCGAGAATGGCAGCTCGCCGCCATCGAAGCCACGCAAAAACGATTTGAATCGTTGCTCGATGAATGCCAATATGAATCGTTGCGGCAGCAAGGTGAATTCCGGTTCTCTCATCGTGCGTTCCTTGCGGCTTTGTTCATCAATTTGTATCGCGATGAACCGATGATGTACCTACCGTTTCGTTACCTGCAGTTGCTGCTCGATATCGATCAAAATTTTACGGCTTGGCGATCACGGCACGCACTGATGGTCCAGCGGATGCTCGGTCGCAAGATTGGAACTGGCGGTTCTTCGGGCTATGACTATCTCAACGAAACGACTGAACGCAATCGCGTGTACCTCGATCTGTTTTCGCTTTCAACGTTTCTGCTGCCACGCAGCTCATTGCCCGAATTACCAGATGATCTGCGGCGAGAACTCGGGTTCCATTTTTCAAGTGATCAATAGCGAATTCGTTAGCTCAAAATAAATTCAAGTCTCGAACGTGTTTTGCCTTGCTGTTGCATGCGCCCATCGCTTTCCTCGGTCACGGAAAACAAAAGCAATCGCCCCAGCGATGACGCAAACAAGCGCCAAGATCATGTAAGGCGAAAAAACGCTTCCCGGATAGCGAGGAGTCGAGCGAAAAAACTCATGCCCGAATCGAAAGAGGCCATAGGTGATCAGGTATAAGTGGAAGTGTTGGCCCAGCAGGTGTTTATTGTCTCGCAACGAAAATGAAAATGCCAGAAAGGCCAACTGAAAGCCAATTTCGACGGCGGGCGCCGGCCAAGACGCTAGTCTCATGGAATTCATCAGACTTACGATGGGAGAGTGTTCAGGCAAATCTGCAACAGCAATGCCTCCGCAGCATCCATGTACCATACACCCGACTCGACCAATTCCAATTCCCAGTGGAATGATTCGTGCAAAATCATCACCGAGATGTCCTGTTTCACCTTGAGCCCATTTCGCCAGTTCGACCCCCAGCCACCCAACCATGAGTGCACCCAGTATTGTCTTACCAATCAGCATCTTGAACCAAAACTGCGGGTCGCTCCACAACAGCGGTGCCTCGGCAACAAAATACCCGACCTTGGCGCCCAGGAAGCCTCCAAAAATCGCTCCCATGGCAATGGGGAGTCCATCCGTGCTGACTTTACCTCGCTTGCTCCAATACCAAACCGAAACGATGATTCCGGCACCGACCAGCAAACTGGTCAAGGGATTCGTTGGCAGAAAGACGTGTTCCATCAGCTATTTGCTCAGCGCATAGTAACGACAGAAGCTTTCCAGTTTGCCGCCGACACCAATCACATGGACACAGCATCGGTCTGTGCGATGCTGGTCAAAGGTCCAGGCGTCCATGAACGGTTTGATTACAAGCCGCAGCACCGATTCTGGCCCGATCTCCAATTGCTTCAGAATCGAGCCAAGGGGTTCGCTTTCACAACCGCAGCGAATTAAGTCCTCGGTGTTGTAATTCAGGCGGTCTTTCAGAAATCCCTGCACGGCGGTTAGGTCAATCAGTTTCGATAGGCCAACGAGCTCGTCTCCACGGCGCAACAGATAGGCAACGGTGTGACAATTCGGATCACCGCAAGGTAGCGGAGTGAAGTCTGCTTCACAAAGGACACCGTCGGATTGTTCGACGGCGGCAACGATGATGTCTGAGACATTCAGCCGTCGAATCGGTGGCCATTCGATTGAAGTTGTCGCTGACGTCAATGGAACCAGGTCATTAGCTGCGGCGTTGAACCCGGCATAGGCACGTCCCGAACCGAACATTGGCTGCCAAGTGATTCCGCTGACTCCAGGAGACGCCATCGCCAATCTCAAAACATCACCGATGTGTTCGCGATTGTGCTCGTCAACCGTCATCGCGAGATTTACTGGAATGCCTGCCTTTTGGCAATTTGCAATCACCGTTTCACGAGTCTTCCGCATGTCGGCCCCGCGCAGTTCAACCTGTCCGGCGGCCTGAAGGCCATCGAACTGCAGGTAGATCTCCAGCTTCTGGAATCGTTGCCGCAATGTAGTCAACTGTTCAAAAAACGATTCGCTCGTCAGTTTGATTCCGTTGGTGTTCAGTAGAACATGGCCAATTTGTGGATTGGCAAGCGCCCATTCCAGGACACGAAAGAACTCGGGATGAATCGTTGGTTCGCCGCCAGATAGCTGAAGGATGTCAATCATGCCCTTCCGCTCCGTCACGGCATTGATTCGATCACAGAACTCTTCGAACGAAATTGCATCCACGTGCCGTTCCTGAGGGCTGTCGGCGAAACAGACCGGGCAAGCCATGTTGCAACTGTTGACAATCTCGATCAAGCCGATACACGTGCTGAGATTGTCCATCGATGTGCCACATTGTCCTCCGGAACAACAGGTCGTCGCGGTATCAACGAGCGGCAATGAAGATCCCGATGCGCAACTTGAATCAGCACCTGCCGAAAGATGATAGTGGCGCGAATGACTATTGATGACCGCCGCAAACGTACCGTGCGCTGGGCATTGTCGATGCAACTGGATTTCATCACCAACTTGCCGCACTTCTGCCCTGACGGAGTCGAGACAAACAGGGCAAAGGCTGGTGGTTTGTTTTAGGATTTGATGCAAGGTGTCATTCCATCCAAAGGAAATAAATGGTCCGTGTCGTCAAAGCATAGAGAATACTATGGCCAAACAGCCGCCAGTCACAATCAGCAAAAAATAAATCGACTCGAAAATCCCAAGCACTGTAGGCGAGTAAAACCGTGATTGGCTTATTGATTTTCGTTGAATGTAATGGCCACAAAGTGCTCCGTAAATCAGACCAGCCACCCAACACGGTGCCAGACAAAACAATGCACTTGAAATGAAATCGTGACTAAAGGTTGATCCCAAGAAAACCAATGATCCGTATATCAGCAACGCCATGAGAATCGGGAGCCCAAAAACGAGAAACATTAGCGCAGCGGTTCGATTTGGTTTCTCGTCGTAGTTGCCATTCGGAGCAACTTGGCTTGCTTCGTAGGGATTGGAATCGACATCGTAGAGTAAATCGTCTCCGTTTAACGTCACTTGTGCATTACTCTGCTTGTATCAAAAAGTTCGAATATTACATTTCCAACCGGAATGAAAAACACGCAACCACATGCCACAATGAGTGAAAAATAACCTGCTTCAAACAATCCCATTAGTAGCGGGTGGTACGTCCATGACTTGTACTTGTTGCGTCGCATGAAAACCCCAACAGCTATTCCGTAGAGGAATCCTGCAACCGTCGCACCTGCCATGCTAAAAAATGCAAACGCAAGTTCAACAAGATGAATCTCTCGCATGCTGCTCGGTGGAAAAACGATGAACAATAAATACAAAGTCCAGTAAACAACGTTTGCAATCAAAATCGGCCAGAAAAGCACGGCGGCATTGCTGCTTTTCTCATTAGCCATTGGTTCTATTGCAGCGCGATCCATTTGTTGCCGTGTCTCGCCGACATCGCTTGGCTCGAACGGGTTTTCGTCGTTGTTTGAATTCATCGACCCTCGATTTGCCAGTTTGTCATTTATGCGAATGCGCCGACGAACATGCAACCACCGATAACGATTATCGGGAAATAAAAGGCCTCGAACATCCCTAAGAGTACTGGATGACAAGCCCAGGAATCAGTGCTGTGTTTCGTCCGAACGTAATAACCGTATGTGCCGCCAAAAATGGCACCAGTAATTGTCGTTCCGATCAGGCTTTTAAGCAAAAAGTCAAGCAACGCGTATGGATCATTAGTACCAGCCGACAAATAGAACATGAGGTAAATCAACCAGAATACAGCGTGGGCAGCGACAAGTGGCAGAATGAAAATGATGAGGTTGTTTTTTCGGTTGCTTCGATTCCGATCATGTATTTCACGACCGTCGTTTTGAGCTTCGGTTGTGACGTTACTCGGTTCGAATGGGTTTTCGTCGAGATCGTTGGAGTTTGTCATTGCGGGAAGCCGATTCGAAAGTTTTCAGGAACGTCCCAAATTATTGTATGCAAAGTGTTCAAGCCTGTTGAACGTCAAAATGTATTTTGGACGTTGTCATAGTTATTTGCTGGATTCTTGATTCGAGCTTCCTGGCGGATGTGGGATTGGCGCGACAAAAACGTCGTGATCGTTTGGGAATTGTTGGGGCATCTGATAGACGTCGCCATCTGAGTCGGCGAAATACAATCGTGAGTGCGAGGGCTCGCGCGCGTTTCCATCTGCCCAGATGGCGACCATGTCGGGGTGGGCGTTCAGCACCGTGCGAACGTAGGAGTGATTCATCTCGCTGCCTTCGGTGAGCTTGCGTATTTGTCGCCATGTTGCGCCCTGATCATTGCTTTCCCAAATGCAAACTTCACCACCGGGATTAAATTGTTGCGGGCCAGGTGTTGTTGGCGCCAACAGAAGCCATTGGTCTTTTGACTTCAGCCAAAGCTCCCCCGAATCGTAATTGCTGTCAGTTGGGCAAATCGAATTCGTGACCCAAGTTTTTCCATTCCAACATGTAATACGCCACGATCTCGGCGGGTCTTGTGGGCCTGAATGGTAGTCGTGGCTGGCAACGTACAACATGACCGGATTTCCGTTACTGTCAAATTTCAAATCCTTGAGATACGCCAACTCGTCCTTGCTTTGCATTTCTACGGCAAGTGCCACGTTATCAATTTCGGTCAGTGGGACTTCGAGCGTTTCGCCATGAATATTTTGCCAAGTGTTTCCACCATCGGGCGATTCCATGTAGTAAAGGTTTGTTCGCCAATTGAGCCCTTGCTCTTTGGGATGGAAATTGAAAAACGTCGCCAGTTTTTGCGAGTTTGCTGCTGATACTTGATACGATCCGGATTCAATCGCCGCAAGTCTTTGCCAATGACTCCAGGTTTTGCCGTCCCCGCTTCGCATGAAACAAATCGTTCGCTCTGCGGGATCGTGGTAGTGCGTGAAAAACGCCGAGAAGCCAGAACCCGGTCGGTTCCAGACCTGCAGGTACGAGAAATTGTCGACTGGTGTACTGTCGGTCTCATCCATATCGTTTCGCGTTGCTTCCACCAGTTCGAACGAATCGATTTCAAACGGCTCTGTACTGCGGTGAATGAATGATGGTCGAGTGCGGCCATGCGATGTTGAAAAATCCAGAAATGTCCTGCAGCATCAATGGAAATGACCGGGTTGTCGTGCGCGTCGTCTGTCTTTTTGTCCAGGACGATTGTCGGTCTCGCGAGCATCTTTGTGGAATGATCGAAATACGAGACACAATGTAAAAGTTGACGATTGTTGTCGGGACTGGCACCGCCATAGCAAAAAAACGTCTTGTTGGCCTTCGCGGAATAGATTGCAAATGGACGATGTTTGGCGCAATAAGTTCCCAGGCCGCCACTGTATTTGTAAACAAATTCATCGCCGGACGGCTGATTCATATACCAGATACCGCGAAAGCCGTCGGCCTTTTGGTTCAATGTGATCGGGTCTTCGGGAGGGCGACCGCTTCCGGTGATTGTGCGTTCGCGATTGTGCAAATGAACGTCGGAAGGCATAGAAAGACCAAGTTGACAACTGTGCCAATTCGGCAAGTACGTGCAGCGAGGCGAGTGAAGTTCACATTCAATCTCATTTCAATTTCTTTCGGTGTTTTAGTTCAACAAACTCAGTTCGCGACTTGTAAAAATCGTCCAGCGGATAGCAACCGGATACTAGCCCGGTGCGCGGAGCGGTCGTACAGTCGCTAAACGTGCGACAGATTCTTTTTCGTTGCAACGGTTTGCCTGAAATCACATCGGCAGGCAGATCGGGATACGACAAAACCATTCGCCCCAACCCTACGGAATCCACCCATCCATTTCTAACCACAGCTTGTGCGACGTTGGGAAGCCAATCCTGTAGATAGGAGTAGGCTGATCCGACTACGATCAATTCTGGGAACTGCTGTTTCAGAGATTTCGTTGCATGAATTTGTCTCGCGACGCCGTTTAAGGGATCTTCTGGCGGCAGATACCCATCGGACGGAGGGAACGCGGCGGGACGTTGAATGTGCGGATTGTAATAGGGACTTCCGGCTGTCGTGCAAATTAATGAAATGTTCAGTTCCTTCAGAAGACTCAAGAATTGCAGCGGTTCGTTGAGATCAATGCCCTGCCCTTCCCCATCGCCTCCGAACGCATAAGAGTAACTGTTCATTGCCGATGGAACGCCGACACTATCTGTGCCTTTTTCAAACGGAACAAAATCAAAAACACAGAGACGAACTCCAAGTTTCAAGGTTGTTGTTCGCGATCGAATTGCCGTAACGACGTCGCACAGAAACCGCGTCCGATTCTCAAAGGTTCCGCCGAATTCACCCGATCGATCGAAACCAGAAAGCAATTCGTGACCCAGATAGCCATGGCAATGTTTGATGTCAACCCACTGAAAGCCCGCTTGTTCGGCTAGTACGGCGGCCGACGCAAAATCATCGATCAGCTGTTTTAGATCATCGTCGGAAAGAATCGCCGTTTCCGCCCCAACATGAAATCGCTGGTCCAAAATGGGGTGGCGATAGACTGTTCTCGGCTCAGCGCTGTTTGTCATTGGGCCGAGCGAAGCGGCCGGAGTGAGTCAATTGCAAGCCAATACTCAAGTCGTCGGTTTCGCGAAAGTGCTCGCGGTGTGTGTCGACCAAGTGTTGCCGCAGAGAACTGAAGTCGCCCACGGTATTCGCGTTCAGCATCAGCTGGTTCGGATTCGCGCGGCCATCGTGCCGTACGGCAACGGCTTCACCTCCCCAGATGAGCTTAGCGCCGCTCAAGCCAAAATGCTTCCACCGTCGTTTGGTTAGTTCAGTTGGACGCCCGTCAACGGTTCCATCCCATCCCTCCATGGGCAAAATGCAAAAGCGATTTCCGATTCGGTGTTCGTTGTGCGCATGCGGCTGAGCCAGAACGGAATCGGCACCGGATTGCAACACTTCATCACACGGCAAATCGATGCCCAGATTTTGGCAGTATTCGACGAAGGTCTCGTAAGTATTGAGCTTCGCAATTTTGGTGAAATTCATTCGGTATTGATTGTTTGCGTTAATTGTTTAATAGGGCGCGACTGAATTGGGTGAAACGAAGCAACATTTTCGGGAAACGACTTTGGTAGTGGACGAGGCTACGAGTCCCTGCGATTAATCTCCAGGACTGGGACTCGTAGCCTCGGCCATTACGTAAGTAACCCTTTGCAACAGTCACATATCATAACCGAGTCGGCGGCCGATTTCGGTGAGCACTTCGCGGTCAAAGGGCGGGCGAACTGGACTGTTCGGGATGAGTCCGGTCAGTTTCTATCTTTCCTTGCAGATGAAGGAACATCGCTGCGTCATGTTTGTAAGCGGACGTTGGATGGCGAAAGGCAAATTGGCCGAGATACTGTAGCGTATCGTTGAGTTCGTAAAACGCAGGATCGCCATTCTCCCAATACTTATCTCGTTTTGCGAAAATTTCAGGCAGAACGTACTCAATCCCAAAAGGTAATCACTTCCATACATCACCATGTCGATGGCCAAGTCATTACCGGTCAACAGTTGGAATTCTGGCCGTAACTCATCCCGTACATCGAGCCGTTGCCATTCCAACTCGCGACTCAGCGATGAATGCTTAAGGCCGACGCACTCCGGAATCTTGACCAACTCACGAAACAAGTCGAGCGTGTAGATCTTGCCAAACGGCGCAAACATGGTTCCCAAGTTCGAACGCATAAAATCGATCGCACGATTCAGCAATCGAACGGTAGTTCTCAACAACCGCCTCAAACGCTTGATGTGCCAGACCATACGATTGAAACAGAATGGGTGTTCCGGAGACCGAGGTGATCTCATCGGTTCGACGAAGGTATTCTTCCGTTGGAAACAGTCACCTGGCTGATCCGGAACAAAGGCCCCGGCGATAAACGGTTCGCCCGCCATGATATCGTTTGCAATCGACAACGCCTTGTGACGTGTCGGTGGGTCAATCAATGGTCCGTATCCGGTATCCATGTTGATCGCTGGAGTCAGTCCCGCATCTCGGGTTCGTTCGACGTGCTGGTGAAATCCGAGCCAATCAATCTCACCGTTTGTTTGAAACGGTAATAAGATCGCGGACATCCCAATGATTTTCCGATTGGGGCGTAATCGGCGAATGATTCCATTCATATTTTTTGTTTGCACCAGTGGCTCAAGGTTAATTGCTGCGAGTCATACTACTGAATGTTGCCAATGCGGTATTGCTTCCAGTCACGGTAGTCGAAGTGCCACCATTCAAACTCATAAACCGAAAACCTGACGGACTCCATTGTGCGCCTTAAAAAGTCGCGGTACCATCGTTGCCGCGAAGTTCCACCGGGATAGTTTGGAAAACTGCGATTGGAAAACTCGTCGTATCCCGCAACCATCTGAATGGGCTTGCCTGACTGTCGATCGTATAACGTCAAATCCACCGCAGCCACGATTATGCCGCGATCCCAGTTGTGGATTCGCCACGAAATCCTTGAACTCACCTGGCGTCGCATCCCAAAACATTTTGTGACATACCAAGGGCGGTAGGCGTCGTGGATCAACAAGCCCAAATCATGTCTGGCAAGTTTATCATTGGCTTCCGCCACCGCTTGGGCAGCAGGGCGTTGCATTCTCGCATGCGGTCGATCGTAAAACACGCGCCCTGTAAAATTGTTGGTGGTTGCGTAGCGAATATCGAGCTTGATCGAATCGTCGAGCGAAATCAGAGGAACAAGATCGGACGTCAGGAACTCGCCCGTTTCTTTCGGTGGCGATGCAGCCAGTGCGTCTGCACGCAATTCATCGATTGGACGCACGGGAGTGATTTGGAATGTTTCGCCATTTCTTGTTCCAACCTCCCGGCGTGGAAACGCCACACTTGCTGCGGTGACTCCGGTAGCAAACCCTTCGCTGTTCCGATCAAACATCAAACGTTCGCCGTGATACAGACCATAGTCCGGAAAGGCAAACTCATTCTCGTTGATTTCCACCAACGGATAGTAGTAGAACCACTCGATTAACGCGAACAACTGGCCGTGTCGTTCCAAGATGTACAACGTGTTGTGGTCCCAGCCAAACTCACCAATTAATCCTGCCCAACGTTCGGGAATGTCAGCTGGCGGCAGAAACGGCCGACGGTGAAACGTTTGATCGTTCAAGGAAACGGTGTCGGGGTCAACCAAATTGACCTTGGCTCCATAACCCAATACATCGTCGACAACGATCGTGCCGTCGTCCTGCGTTGCGCGAAGTTCATGTCGGAAGGTGCCTTCGAGCAGAAAGACGTCTCCATTGAGTTCATTAATTTCCAAAACACGCGATCCATCATCGGAAACATAGTCTCCAACCAGCTGGCGAGCGCGTTCCGTTGGGACTTCATTTGTGAAGACATATTCAGGCAGTGCGTCGCCGTTTTGTGCCGCAAGTACAAGTCGCAATGCGAAGTCAGTCAGACGCTCGACGACACCGTTGCTTCCATCAAGTGCCGAAACAGCGATGACTCCAAGTCCTGCATCCGGCAACAGTTCCAGTTGGGTTGAATAGCCGTAAATCGCACCACCGTGACCAATTTTCTTTTGTCCATCGAGTGCGCCGATGTGGAACCCAAGACCAAACGGTGTCGGCTTTCCTTCGGCATCCAATGTCGCATTCGACATGGTTTCAATGGATTTTGCCGAAACGATTTGCTGGCCACCGAACTTTCCTTCGTTCAACACCATGCGCACAAATTTCCCAAGGTCGTCGACGGACGAATAAAGATTGCCGGCAGGTCCAGTCCCAAGTAGAAAATTCAGAGCCTCAAATCGCCTTCCGTCATATGTCCACATGAACCCTTTCGAATAATTCGATTCAACCGAATCAGAAAAGGTGAACGAACTGTGCTTCATTCCCAAAGGATCGAAGATGGCCCGTTGGACCCAATCCGCGTGCTTGCCATTGGTACATTTCTCCAAAACCGAACCGACTACAGCGATACCGGCATTGGAATACTTGGTGCGTGAACCAGGAGGATAAACCATTGAGGTTTGATTGAGGCTCTCAACCATTTGATTCAAATCGGACACGCGATCGTCGAAGTAATTTCCGACGGGCGATTCTCGAACCAGGCCCGAACGATGAGTCATCAGTTGATGAAGTGTGATCGTTGTATCGTCTGCAAATTTGGGTTTGAATTCGGGAAGGTAATTTTGAACGGGTGCATACAAATCGAGTTTACCTGACTCGACCAATTTCATAATTCCCAGGTCGGTAAACAACTTCGAAATTGAACCTACCCGAAATACAGATTCCGGAGTGGTCTTTCTGCTTTTTTCCAAGTCATCGAATCCGTAACCGCTCGACCAGAGCGTTCCATCGCGGTCGACAAGTTCGATGGCGAACGACGGGAGTTGCTTCTGTTCTACTTCGTATCGAACAGCCGCATCCAGACGTTTATACGCCTCTTGCATTTCAGATGAACGTTTTCCTGTTGAAGACTGCTCAACCATTTCCTGTTGGGAGGAAGAACGCAGATCGCGATCATCCAACGCCAGTTTCAAAACGGAACTTGCAAGGTTGTTCAAGTTGGTGCCCTGAAGATTGCACATAATGGCAACCGCGATGTTTTCATCGGGGAGGAGTACGAGCAGCGTCGACGTGCCCGATTGACCACCCGAATGCGAGACGGCTGAGCGATCAAGTCGTTTCCCAATCCCCCATCCAAGGCCGTATCCCGTTTTTTTGCCGGTTCGCGTTTCCTGTTCCGTCCACATTTCAGCTTTCAGCGTATCGTCCACAACAACGTTGGAATTGACGGCACTTGCAAATCGCACCAGGTCCTCGGCGGTCGACAATAGGCCGCCGCCTGGAATCTTCATGCTGGTGTCATGAAGTGTTGAGTTGTACAGTTGTCCTGCCGTCAGGGTGTGACCAGCGGGAAGGGACTGCAGCAGTGTACTGCTCGGGCGAATGTAGCCTCGGGAGCGGTTGGGAATGATTGTGAACGCGTCGTCGACGACCGTTTGTTGCATCTTGCAAGGCGTCAAAACGTATTCGCTCAACAGCTCTGGGAAACGTTTGCCCGTTGCTTTTTCGGCGATGGAACCCAGCAGGTTATATCCAAATGAAGAATAGCGATAAACGGTTCCGGGTTCATGAATAAGCGGGTCTGCGGCAAAAGTCTGCAAAGCATCATCGAGCGAAAAATAATGTTCGGTCGACGTCGCCTCCGCGTTTGATTGGTAATGGCGAACTCCTCCCAAATGCGACATCACTTGGCGCACGGAGACTGACCAGCGTTTCTTGCCAAACTCGGGACAGTAGGTACTGACGTCTTCGTCGAGATCGATTTTTCCTTCCTCAACAAGTCGCATGATCAAGACCGCCGTCATGGATTTCGCGATCGAAGCCGTTCGGAAACGTGTTTGGTTCGTGGCTGGTACGCCATTCTCCACATCTGCGAGTCCAATCGCCTTACTGAAGGCAATGTCGTTTTCAAATGAAATCGCGATGGAAAGGCCAGGGATTTTTTGTTCATCGACGAAACGTTCTACACGTTGTGAGATTTTTTGTGCTGAGGCTTCGGTCAAATGCGCTTCGTCATGCCACTCGCAACTCCACGCGAGTTGGCAGCAAAATACGATTGCGAGTAGAAGTAGTGGTTGCAGGATGTTGTTATTGAAAACGCGTATATGCATATTTCGAGCTCCAGCGACTGATTTCGACCGTGGATTTATTGTGATCAGCTAAACGAACGGTTCGGCGTTGATGCCAACGCAATGAAAACAAAATCACCGGCGGCTAGCGCCTTGCCGCTCACGAATCCCTGCATCGATGATAGACGATTGCCCGGATGGATGCATCGTACCTCCATACGGCTATCGGTAAAAATCGTTGCCGCAACGTAGATCGGTAAGCCGGACCAGCGTGCAGCGCCGTTCCGGCAATGTGCGATCACTGAGCCGCCGCTCTCTGTTTTCAATGGGACGAAGCATGCCCACGCAAAGCCGAGTGCATGGCACCCTGCTCCCGCCCACAACCAATGCGGACAACTTTCGAATTGGAGTGGCGATCGAGCAGACTAAATTTTGGTTCGGCGTCGACAATCGAATCGAGATCGCCTGAAACGTCTCGTTTCTTTGCCGCCATGCTCCACCCGTCGTAAATTGTCGCCAAGCGTAAGTCATCCAACGAATAAGCGACCAAGCGAGCCAAAGCCGCCCAGAAGAGCATCAGCAGTCGATATATCCAAACGGTTGTTGAGACGACTTCGACAACCGGAAGCGTGTCTGCCCCGCGTGGCTCCATCCAACGCAACATCCATCGCGACGAATAGTTTCCAGCAATGAACATTTCGGGATCGCCCAATAGGCCTTTGCCAACAACGACTATCAAAATGATTACTGCGACAACGGTCATGAATACGATCAACAGCTGTCTCATGTTGAAAACCCAATTGGGCAAAGCGTCTTCGTCCTTGCTCCCTCGACGCGCCAACAGAAAGAACCATGCTACGACAAAAAAGCGCCGCAAGCACATGGACTTGCGTCAATCCAATCGCCAACAACACCCATTCGAACAGGCGTAATGGTGAATTGGAAATCCGCCCCAGAATGATCGCGATGATCAATGCGAGGCCCAGAACAATCCAAAGGCGGACGGCGGGACCCATTGTCGGGCCAGACGTCCACAGGATCCACCGGCTGCTGGGTACTCGCAGCGAGGTATTGATGTTACTGGCCTGCAGGGGAAGTTTGATTTCCGGAGACCGAAAGTTAGTCGTCAAATCAGTGGCTGTTCGTGTCTCCAATCGTACCGTTTCAAAACCTGGATGAACCGGAACAACCAAATCCCCAGCATCGTACCGTACTGGGTATTCCGATTCGTCAATCGTTAATCGTTCGATTTCCATCGCTTCGGGTAAACGGATTCGGAACTCATTTCCCAGACTGCTTTCTAAACGAAATTCAAGTGTCGATGTGAATTGACGCAATCCCAATTCGATGTCGTGCTGGACGTTTTGGATCGTTAACGTTTCTCCTTCCATCGCTTCGGGGCGCTTAAAGGCAAGTGTTGCGCTTTCGCCTGGCCAAGGACGCCAGACTGGAATCAATTTTTCGACGTTCGATTCAAAAATAGGAGATAACCCTTCAATCTCAACGTTCCAAATCGGCGAGGTCTCCAAATACCACTGTTCGATCCATTCACCGGATTGGTTTGCCTGAAGTTCGAGCGACATGCCGACTGGAATTTCGCTCGACCAGGAAATCTCGTTTTGGTCATTGGCCAGAAACACCTCGATATGTCCGTCACGAACCGTACCGCTCGCGGCCAGAACTTGTTCATTTTCCAACAGCGGGATTCGAATCGAAATCGATTTGTCTTGGGGCTCGATTCTTCGAACAACATTTCGAACTTGCCAAATCAATCCCACTTCCAGATGACGTTCGACTACAACGATGGCGTTGTAGTCACGACGCTCGAAGGAAACACTTTTATCACTTTGTGGCAGGTCTCGAGTAAACAGAACACGATTCTCGGGGACACCATCGCGATTCACGCCTTTGATCGTCCAGCCTTCGGCCGCGACCTCCAACCGTTGGGGCGGCAAGAGAAATGTCCATTCCCATTCATCAGTGGCTTTCAATTGCGATTTGATCTGCACCGTGTGAACGCCCGCTTCCAAGACAATCCAGATGTAGCCATCGCGTCGACAAAGTGCGACTTCGTTATTGCCGTTCAGTTGCACTGAAACCGGCGAGTTGGCATCGATCGATCCCGGCAATGGAACTGCAATACGGGCGGCGGCATGAATCTCCAAAGTCGTGGTCAGGATCGAGCCTTCCAGCAACAAATTCGTATTCGGGATCGATACGTTACCCGCAAACGTATCCGGGCTGTCGGTTAATCGTTGCCGCAACTCTTTCAGTATCGTTGCGTCGGGAAACTCTTGCGCGCTCGCGCTGGATGGAAGGACGGATGCAAACAGGATAGCGAGTAGCAGGCCCGCATTGACAACCGATTGCGCTGAAGGAGTGTTGGCGACCTTTCGCGTTCGTCCAAACAAGACTCCCAGCAGCGCGAGTGTGAGTAGGATTCTTGCCCCATTCAAGATGCGGTTCCAGAACGCCGAAATCAAAATCGGCTGGATGCGTTGTTCGGCAGACACCGGACCGTCCCAGTAACAATTCACGCGATTCCAGGACCACAGTGGTTGGGCGGGACCTGTTTGAATTTTCGTTTTGGCTTCATACGCCATATTGAACGAATTGGATTGCAAAACGACTTGCCCTTTGCCTCGTCCTTCCGATTGAAGTTGTTGCGAACTCGGAACGTTGCTTCGACCAAAAAGATCACCGCCACCTGAATCGTCCAGTGACTCCGTATCGTCGAATCGCACGTTCGACTCCGGCGCGTCATAGGTGTTTCCTATCTCGGCTGAAGGTGCCGTTGGAAACGGATCGTACATCCAATCACTGAGGGTTCTGTGTTGGTAATTGATTCCGGGCGATTCCAACTGCGGAAACAATGCGTTTTGAAGTAAGCTACCCAAGAATGGTAATAGAAACAGGAACAACAACAGGATACTGAACCATTTTAGTCCAGTGATCCAGCGCGTGACGCGTCCCGTTGGAACGTACCGGAGAATCGCCAATGGAATCAGCAATAATAGCCAAGTGAGTCGTGGCGAGCCGGGTTCGTGGTAGCACAGCCCAAAGGCGAGAAACGCAATGACTCCTGCATGGATTCCCCAGAGGCGGCCGACAGCAAATGTAAAAACGAGAAGTAGGAACAAATCGAGTAACGTCCAAGCTGTGAGCCAGTCACCGCACCTCATCGGGGCCTCGCACCCAGAACGCGCGCCAGCCAGGCGGCAGATGAAGGGTCGCGACAAGGGAATCCGCATCGACTTGCCATCCGACAGCGGAAAGATCATCAGTGGACTCAATTCTGCCAACGGCACTGACATCGATTCGACGATCGCGAATCTCGACACCCGATTCTTGCGTCTTTGGATTTTTCGTTACCAGCTGCGCATCGCCGTTGACACGGACACCGCCCAACACTTGCGATTCGCCAACATCCAAACGCCAGACGCGTTGATCGGTGCCGGCCAGTTGGTCGTAAAATGTGATTCCGCCACCGTCGTCGTCCAGCCATAGACCGCGTTCAATTTCGAGACCTTCGGGGCGTTGCATGCCCATGCCGCGAATTTTTTCAACGATCTCAATGGCGTTCGTTGTTTCCCATTGATAAACCGTGTTTTGGTTCCATTCGGCCGGGTAGTTCGTTTGAGAGATGTCGACGGGGAGTACGTTTTGCAACTCGATCAATCGGAACGAAGGGTTTGGTTGCAATCCGAATAGTTCGCTGCCCACTGCAATGCGCGCGTTGGCAGGATATTGAATGTTGTTGGTCTCGTTTGCCTGAAATGAACTAAATCGAATACTCCATTTTCCACTGCGAACCTGAACACTCATGTTTCCCGACTCATCGATCGCCGTCGGCAGCGGGCTGTTGACGTTAAACAACTTCCAATCCTGCGGCACGACACAACCAATGTCTTCTTCCCGCGCGTTGCCAGAAACCGTTACCTCGACAATCGTTTCCATCCAAAGTGGAATGCCATCGCGAAACAAACGATAAATATTGACGTCGATCGTGTTTTGAATTTTCTCGTCAAAGACGGTTTTCTTGAGCATTATCTGTCCCGAACGATCACGATCCGGAAACGCAACGACCTCTCCCTCAATTGCAAGGTTGATCAAACCGATTTCATTGGGGACGGCAAGATGTTGGGGAAGCTCGCTCCACAGGAATCGACCGGTCACCGTATGATTTCCCGCTTCCAATTTGACGTGTGGAACCCCGTTGCGATCAACAATAACAACCGGTTCGTCACCAACACGAACCTGTTGTGGCCAGTGCTCGTGATTTCCGGGAATGGGAATCCACGATTTTGCAAATACCTCTAACTCAATTGCCCATTGCCCACCATTGCCGCCAACATCCAGCTTTAACGTTGAGGGCCAATAGGAAATTCGTGTTCCAGGATCGTTGTAGACCGCCGGCGCTGCCATTTCTTCTGTTCCCCACAGCACCCATTCGCGCCAAGGCTTTAGGGCATCGGGAATCTCCTGTTCTTGAGCTTGCGTATTCAATGGGCCGTTTGCCCAGCAACACAGAGCGAATCCGAACAGCAACAGAAAATGTCTCGCCAATCCGCGAACAGAAAGTGCTCTTCCAAAACGAAATGAACGGTGGGATTGATTAGTGGATTGAGGCATGTTGTTTACTCGTCTATTCAGAATCTGCCACAAATGAATTCGACCGGCCAAGGATGCTATTGATTTGCAAGTTCCCGACGCAACCTTTTGTGACGAAGGGTTGCAAAAAAAGTTCCGATGTCTTTAACTTTGGGAATTCCCCGTTTTCATGGTCTTGAATGATCGCGGCAATGTTGGCCGAAAAGTCATTATGGCCACAAATTATGCAATCGGAATCAGGAAAACGACGCAATCTGCCGGGGGAACACTCATTACCAGAAATGCACATCAAGTGTGCGGTATTTGAACGGTTGGGAAAGTAACCCAATATTCGGCTCGCTGCTGGGGATGTCACCCAGAAGTTTTCGGGCACTTCGTACGTAGGTTAAGCGTGAGCGATAGAAACTTGCACCAGGTTCAAATCAGCAACATGATGCTGAATGCACTCCAGTGGAACAACAAACCGAAAAGGTAGAGTGTCAACCCAAACATGGGAATCAAAAGAACGAAATCAATCGACCGAAACAACTTCAGGACGTTCTTTATAATATACACAATTGTTCAGTAATACTCCGTCGACACCACTTGCCAAATGGGCAATCCACTCACAATGAATCTTTGCACATCGTTTGTCGTCAGCGGAACCATCATGGAAGACAATGATCTGAACCTTGCGCCCCAACTCCTTGGATAAAAAAAGTGTAAAAAGAAGATCTTCCGCCGATAAACGCTTGTCAACTCCGTCAGTTGGGAGCTCGAGGCAGTAAAAAAGTCCGCTCGAATCATGACAAAGTGGTATTTGTAAAACAACATTACTACTACTTCTCGTAACTTCCCCAAACTGCTGCAAATCAACTACTAGAACATCTCGCTCTTTCTTTTGCCCAGCTAAAAATAGCAGAAGCGCCAATGACGCCACGACTACTGAAGCAACAAGAAACACAAATAACGATCTAATTGATGGGGTAGTCGACATATGTCCTTTCCTCCACAGTCTTGCCCCCAATACAAACTCTGGCTTGGCCGGGGAATATCGCGACGATTAGTTGCTTCATTGCAAAGAACAAAGCTGATGATAAAACGACGGACCAGAGCAATTTTACCGGACGAAATCCGTTGAACGCTTCAAGTGACATCGATACTGAGACAACCAACGAGGCATACAGTATGTGTTGAATTTGAAACTGTCGAGGCAATCGAACTTTTGGGATGGCTGATCGAAGGAGTTTCATTAGTCCGTGAAGCGCTATTGGAACGTGATGGATCGCGGGATTGCACCGAGTATTTTACTTGTTTTTGTAGACGCCTACAAACAAAAACAGGAGGAACGAATGGTTCCTCCTGGGTGGTGTTTAGCTCATGACAAATGAGTTTTAACGGTCGCGAGAAAAGGTGCGTTTGCCTTTGTGGTTGGGCTTCCCTTTCTTGCCGAACTTCTTGTTCTTGCGGTCGTTGCTTCGAGGGCGGAACGATCGAACTTGATCTTCATTCGTC
Source organism: Pirellulaceae bacterium (assembly GCA_041399045.1). Taxonomy (GTDB): domain Bacteria; phylum Planctomycetota; class Planctomycetia; order Pirellulales; family Pirellulaceae; genus BJ22. The sequence continues at coordinate 28,359 of JAWKTO010000018.1, forward strand.
GCCAGCGAGATTTGCAACTGTTTTCCGGAAACCCAGGTTTTCTTCATGATGCCCAGCAAGTCGTTTGGCAAGCCTTCCGGCAAATCCAACGTCGTATAGCGATCGCCAATCGAAATGTTGTTGATGTCCTCGCCTGCAATACCGGTTTCATTGGCGATGGCGCCGACGATGTTTCCGGGGCGAACGCCATCAGAGCGACCAACCTCAATTCGGAACCGTTGCATACCCGGCTTGGGGCCTTCACTACTTCGTCCGCCACGGCGACGTGGCTCGAAATCGCGGTCTTGATCACGGCGTTTGTCGTCGCGACGTCGACCATTTTTTCGCCCGCCACGACTGTCGTCACGATCGCGTTCACCGCGTTCCGAGGAAAACGAACGCTCCACTCGCTCTTTGGTTTCCACTTTCAGAAACGGTCGATTCCCTTGGGCCACCCAAACCGCGGCGGCTGCAACGATATCGACTGGTTGGCCAAGACCTTCTGCCGTCTCATTCAGCATATTCTGAAAGAACGAAAGATCCTGTGTGCCAACCGCATCCGAAATTCGCTCTTGAAATTTGGAAACGCGTGCTCGGTTCACATCCCCAATCGTCGGCGAATCCATCATCTCGATTCGCTGTTGCGTGATGCGTTCGATTTGGCGAAGGCGACCCTTTTGTTTTGGAGTCAGAAACAGAATCGCGGTACCTTTGCGGCCCGCGCGACCGGTTCGTCCAATGCGGTGAACGTACGCTTCGCTGTCCTGAGGCAAATCAAAGTTGATCACGTGGCTGATGCGTTGAACATCGAGTCCACGGGCGGCGACGTCAGTTGCGACCAGGATGTCGAGCATCCCGGCCTTGAGCTGATCCACACTTCGTTGACGCTGATGCTGGGGCAAATCGCCGTTAAGTGCCGTGGTTGAGAAGCCCAGTTTCAGCAGGTGTTCGGAGACTTCGAGTGTCGCTTGTTTGGTTTTGGTAAAGACGATCACGCCGTCCGTGTTTTCCGTTTCCAGAATACGGGATAGCGTTTCCAACTTGCGGCCTTCTGGAGTAACGATGCAGCGCTGCACAACCGATTCGGCGGTCAGCGTACGTTGCATGATTTTTACTTCAACCGGATTCTTTAAATAGTTGTCAGCAATTTTGCGGATCGGTGCGGGCATAGTCGCCGAAAACAACGCGACTTGTTTCGCGTCCGGTGTGTGGGCCAAGATGGTTTCGACTTCCTCCTGGAAACCCATGTTGAGCATCTCGTCCGCTTCATCGAGAACGAGATGGGAAATCGAGTCCAGTTTCAAAGTGCCACGATTGATGTGATCGATGATGCGACCGGGCGTGCCCACGACGACGTGCGTTCCGCGTTTCAGTGCACGCAGTTGAATCTCGTAGTCCTGGCCACCAAAGATCGCGACGACACGAAAGTCAGGAATGTTGCCGGCATAAGTCTTAAACGATTTCGCGACTTGAACTGCTAGTTCTCGCGTCGGAGCGAGGACCAGGATTTGTGGACCTGAGGTCGTTTCACTGATTTTGGAAAGCAGTGGCAATGCAAACGCCGCCGTCTTGCCGGTCCCGGTCTGTGCCTGACCAATCACGTCGTGGCCATTGATGAGGTGTGGGATCATCTCGGCTTGAATGGGTGTTGGCGATTCGTAGCCGGCTGCGGCAACTGCTTGTTGAACAGCTTCGGACAGCGGGAGATCAGCGAACTTAATTTTCGATGGATTCGATTCGGACATCTAATATGCTTCGTAAAATGGTGCCGCGAATGAACATGCAGGGCGCCGAGAAAGATCGTTACGGTTGCGCAGAAAAACAGCGCACCAACGTCAGTACCTGACACCAGACAGAATTCCCCACCCAGGCTTGAGGCAACACAGGCCTTCAATCAATCGTTACCCGGAAATTGCAGACTTGAAGCCACTTTCGCGGCGGTTCAAAAATCGCGATCACGTGAAAAAATGTGGGCCTGAGATCGCAACAACACAGATTAGGGTGCGTGGAGATTTTCCGAAGAAATCGCACCCCCAAAAGAACAGGCAATCACCTTCTGAACATATCTCGAACCGATCAGGCTCGCACAAACTATAACCGATTTCCCAATCGGGGCTAGTGCGAAAATGCCGCAGACCTGGCAAATTCCCTGTCCGTCGTCGTTTCTAATGACGGCAACCGTTTCAGCTTGCCCGATTGGGATATTGAGGAAACCTTGAAATCAAGTCTGGCGCTTATCGGATGGTAAGTCGCCGGGGGGCACGGTCATTCATTCGCAACTCCGCCCAGATAACGACCTCGTTTCCATCTTCGTCCGTCACATGTTCGACACGCACGTACCCTTTTCCTTTCGTGCCTTTAATATCGTAAACAAATACATTTTCACCAGGCTCGTCACCTGTTCGAGTCCAATTGACGGTGAATTTTTCAACCTGTCCCAGGTTCTGTTCCATTTCGGGGGCGTGTTCAATTGCCGCGCGAACTTGGGCCGTTATGCTGCTGGAGAAATACCAAAAGAACGCGAAACCTCCGCCGCAACAAAGAAATGCGCCAAATGCAATCACCCCGCCTACGATGCTGATGATAAACCAAGGACTTTTTTGGGGCGATTTTTTGGCATGAACAATTCGTCTCGTGCTGTTGTAAGGGTTGTTGCTCATGGCTTGGTTCCTGGTTGCAACGTGTGAATTCAATGTAGGTAGACAAAAACATAACTTGCCTAGGCGGTTGCCTCAATCTTGAATAATGGGCAGACGACCAAAATTCAGCATGAATTGACCGTTGTGATACAATCAGATTCCGTGCAAATGTTGCGGTCATTTGAGTCGGGGAACGCATCAATTGTCCGGGGCTAAAATTCCTTCCATGTCTTCAATCGAAACCCAAAGGGCTCTCCATGAAACTTGAGAATTGTTGCAACGTCCTAGGTTTTTGTTTCATTTGCATCGCCGCAGCCATCGGCAACTTAATTTTCGTTACAGCAACGCATGCCCAGTCGCAGGACGTGACTGTGAAAGTCGTTAATTCCGACAACCAATCAATCGCAAATGCCGAAGTTGAGATTTTTGAAAAATATCGACGCTTAATTCCGACTGCCTTTAAGGGGAAGACCGACGCCGAAGGTGTGGTTCGATTTGATGGCGTTGCTTTGGAGGGATACGCATACCTTGTCGTGCGGCATCCAGATTTCGCACCAATGATGCAGTATCTTGCACTCGCTGGGCAGGACGACGTTACCACGACGATTCGCCTAGCACCTGCAACGCAAACGTTTGTTGATGTCCTTACGCCCGACGGGAAACCTTTGGTTGGAGCGCAGGTGATGAGTCTGGAATTCTCCAGTGAATTGACTGGCGGAAATCATTTTGCAAATCACGAATTCTTCCAAGCGTTGATGCAAAGCGACGGCACGGTTTTTACAAGCGACAGTCAAGGACGTTTGCAATTGCCACCGCTCCCAACCGATGCCGTCCTTTCGCTCAAGGTAACACATCCCCAATACACCGTCGGTGCGATTGAAAACGTCAAACTTTCCGAACTTGCCGATTCGAAACTCGCACTCGGACGCGGAACGACAGTTGAAGCCTACTTGGTTGGAGAACCAGAAGTCCTTCAAAAACTGGAGGGAGAACAAGTTGAATTTCGCACTTTCAATCGGGAAAAAGAGCGATTGAATCATTCGTTTGAGATTCAAAATGGAAAGTTTGAGTTCTCCGTCGTGCCTGGACAATATGACGGCCTCAATGTTTTTCATTCGACGGATTTGGTCATCACGCCGTCGTTGCCAAGCAGTTGGAACCTGGCCGAATTCATGCGGATTCCAGCGATAGACCGTTTGGAAAAGAAATTCGTCGTTCGAGAATTGCATAGCGTTTCAGGGAAAGTTGTTTTGGCCGATGGAACGCCAGTGTCAGGACTGGAATTGGATGTTGAATACGAAAATCTGTACGTTGATGAAGAGGGAAAGCGGCAAGTAGTTCCTGAACATCCAAGGAAATCGGATTTCGTGACGACGAAGTTCGACGGCTCTTTTGAATGCAACATTCCTTCTGGGAACGTCTGGATTTCGACAGGGTGGTCGAGCGGGTATTTATCGACACCTGACAAACTGGAGATGGTTTTCGATGGTCAGGCGGAACTCCCCGACTATGTTGTCAAGCCGATGCCGACGCTAAAGGGAATTGCCGTCGACGAATCAGGCGAGCCAATACCGAATGTGGTGCTGCGGTTAGTCGACCAGACAAACCACTATGTGTTTGCCGACGAACAAGGCCGATTTGAAATTCCGGTTACTTTAATGGATTTGGAACCGGACTTCGAAACGCGATCCAAATTCAAGATGCTTTCCGCATTCGATCTCGGATCGCGACTTTGCTGCATCGAGAAAATCGATATCACCGATGATGACGCAGTTGCCAATATTAAATTGGAACTGAAAAATCATCCGGTGAATTGGCTAATGGACCGTTTTATGGAAATTTCTGGCCAGAGAATAGAAAGGATGCTGGCCCGTAGCAATTACATGAAAGAGGAGTTTGACCGCGAGCAAAAGCAACGAGAAGAATTTAAGGTTAGCCACAAATTCGCGCCGGACTTAACCAACGGTACATGGCTTGGGGAGAAAGGGGGGCGCTCTCTGAATGAGTTTCGCGGTAAGTATGTCTTGTTGGATTTCTGGTTTATCGGATGCGGTCCATGTGAACGAGAAATGCCGAATTTAAAATTGGCATATCAGAAATTCAAGGATCGGAACTTCTGCGTTATTGGAATTCACACCGCAGGGCAAAGTGCGGAAGTTGTCGAAAGATACATGGCTGACCGGATGATGGAATATCCAATGGTTATTGATCGCTACGATGAAGCCATTGTCAAATCGTACGAGGAATTGGGATTAACAGGATTCCCGACCTATTTCTTGATTACGCCAACGGGCGAAATCGATTGGGACACATATGTCCACGGTGAGACACTTGAGATCATCCGGGACCGAATTCTCACAATGGAGGAAGAGGATGCTGAGGGCGAAAAGTAATTGACAACAAAGGGAATCGAAAGTTGTTTTCACTACAAGCCCGACGCGCAAGCGAGTGCGTTTAAAAAACGTCACAAACTGTTCGCATGATAAAAAAACCACGACCTGAGCCCAAAGCCACAGCGAAAACAACACACTCGCTGGCGCTGCGGGCTTATAGAACAAACACACTTGCTTGCGCTGCGGGCCTGTAGGAGGTGGGACCGCGTTTGTTTTGGTTAAGGCCAGTTCGATGATGAAAATGACCACAAAACAATTTAACCATGGCGAGCCGTTGGCGTATTTTTTGACTTGGACGACGAATGGAACTTGGCTGCCGGGGGACGAACGAGGTTCACGGCGAAAGGGCAAGGTTGATCGGTAGCATGCCTGCAAACTGTTTGAGGAAATGGCAGCGTCTGAAATGAAAGAGACGGCATTCATTATGACGCCAGATGATCGGGAGGTCGTTGAAGCGACGGTTTTGAAGCATTGTGAGATTCGCGATTGGTCGCTTCACGCCGTAAACGCAAGGTCCAACCATATGCACGTCGTTGTTACGTCAAGCGGGTACTCACCGGAAACGGTTCGCGATCAATTCAAAGCTTGGTGCTCGCAAAAATTAAAATCATCGTACCCGGAACGAAAGCGATTCTGGACGGAAGGTGCCAGCCGTCGGTACTTGAACACCGAAGAGGAATTGGAGGCGGCTGTAATGTATGTCCGCGACGCCCAAGATCGAAAAGGCATTGGCGATTAGCAATACAAGCCCGACGCGCAAGCGAGTGAGTCTTCCATTTTTCGCCTTTACAATCCGGCCATCAAAAGCGAGTGAGCCAATAGATTACGACCTACACATACGCAAATCGTAAACGAATGGCATTACTGCTTTTCGTCTGGTCTTTTTTGGGCATCTGGCGAGGGCAAATTCGACCGTCGGCGTGCACACTTGCTTTTCGGGCTTTAGAGCACACTCGCTTGCGCGTCGGGCTTGTAGGGCACACTCGCTTGTGCGTCGGGCTTGTAGAGCAAACCGTTATCCGACTGGGCAAAGTGCGTTTTGTCCCTGCTTGAAATTTGACGTTGAACCGTCGACATTGCTGGTTGAGTTAGAGTTTGAAAAGCCAACGTCTCAATCACAATATTCACAATTTCAAATCTCGTTCGGGGAAACCGAAAATGACAGAACGTCAAATGGCGGGGCGTAGCACCAAACTGGGGCTGCGATTTTTTGCAGTCTACGCTGTGGTTTATCTCGTCTTTGTGCTCGTGAATGCGTTTTGGCCTGCGGTCATGGAGCGAACGCCCATTGCTGGAATCAGTCTGGCCGTTACATCAGGCGTGTTCCTGATTATTCTCGCTTTTCTGATGGCGCGCTGGTCTACGGGTTCCTTTGCCGAAATTCAAGTGCCATGGAGGGACGATCGAATGATTCATGAGTTTTCGCTCCTGGCAACAATCATCTTTGCGGCATTCGTTGGGCTGACACTGGGGCTTAGTTTTTACCTTGGGCGCCGGGCAAGTTCATCCCAAGGTTACTTTGCAGCGCACGGACAGATTCCCTGGTTCATCAATGGCGTTGCATTCGCCGGCGACTATCTATCCGCCGCTTCGTTTCTTGGCATCTGCGGCATGATCGCCTTTTACGGCTACGACGGGTTCCTGTACTCGATCGGTTACCTCGCGGGATGGATCGTGGCCTTGTTCGTGATTGCCGAACCGATGAAACGTCTCGGCAAATTCACGTTTGCCGATTGTCTGGACTCGCAGTTCAATTCGCGCGGCATCAAGTTCGCAGCGGGACTGAGTACGTTAGCAGTCAGCGTCTTTTATCTCATTCCGCAAATGGTCGGCGCGGGTGTTCTCGTACAGCCACTGCTCGGAATGCCGCATTGGCTGGGCGTGGTTTTAGTGGGCGCTGTCGTGATCATGATCGTCGTGACGGCAGGGATGGTGTCGACGACGTGGGTGCAGTTTCTCAAAGGGTCGTTGCTGGTGATCTTCAGCGTGATCCTCACCATCGCGGTGCTGATGCGTGGACTTGATGTGAAGTCCGGTGGCGGCGATGGCTACGAGTTTCGAACGATTGGGCCGCTTGCATCGGAGGCACTTTCGAGTGGTGGAAACGACGCGGCCTGGAACGGTCTACCCGATAAATTTTCTGTCGATGAAAACTTGCGCGAATTGTACGCTGGGCAAAGTCTCCTGCCGCTGCGCGATTCAAACGATCGCCTGACGATTTTCAGTATCGATCCGGTGGATGACAAACAAGTTGTATTGCGCGAAACGCAATGGGTCGCAAATCATCAGGACGGTTCGATCACCATCAATGGCCTTCCCAAGGGGAGCGGCGAGAACGAAGGGCACCTTCGACCTGCCGGTTTCGTTTCTGAGCTGCCAGAAGGAAAAACATCAACCGGGGCTTTGGGGCCGACAGGTTTCTTGAAAACGCTTCAAGGCAGCACCGTTGTTCGATGGGTCAGCAAAACACTGGAACAAACGGATGGAACGCGCGTCACTGTTTATTGTCAGAAGCCCACGGCAGGGAGTCAGATCTTGCGACCCGGCGAGTCATCGACGTTTGCCGGAATTCGCAGCGATAAGATGCTCGACAAAGTGAATTTTCTCTCGCTCATGTTAGCACTTTTTTGCGGGACGGCTTCGTTGCCGCATATCTTGATTCGTTACTACACGGTGCGCGACGAATCGGCAGCCAGAAAAAGTACCATTGTGGGAATTGGCAGCATTGGGTTCTTCTATGTGTTAACGTTGTTCATGGGGTTAGGTGCGATGACCAGCGGAGCGCTTGATATTTCCGACAGTAACATGGCAGCACCGCTTCTGGCCAAGAGTATCAACGAATGGTTGTTTGCGATCATCTCGGCCATTGCTTTTACGACCGTGCTGGGGACCGTGAGTGGCTTGATCCTCGCTTCGGCGGGGGCCGTCGCTCATGACCTGATCGCGGGAGTTGGCGGTGTGAAATTGTCGGACTACGAAATGGTGCGTGTTGCCAAGATCGCTTCGGTGGTCGTGGGACTGATCGCGATCGTGCTGGGGATTTTGTTTGCCAAGATGAATGTGAATTATCTGGTCGGCTGGGCGTTCAGTGTCGCTGCGTCGGCGAATCTGCCGGCGCTGGTGATGCTGTTGTTTTGGCGTGGAACAACGCGCCAAGGGATCATTGCCAGTGTGTTGGTCGGGATGACGACATCGCTGGGCTGGATTCTGCTTAGCGGCGACACGTTTTCGAAGGTCTACGGCCTGCCTGCTGAAGATGCCCTGGTTCCATTCAGCCAACCGGGGATCGTGACGATTCCGTTGTCATTTGCTGTGCTGGTTGTGGTCTCGCTGGCAACGCGAAAATCGGATCGTGTTTCGGGGTAGGTGTTTGTTAATCGGTTCGGGTTGAATGTAGTGGACGAGATTTCGAGTTCCTTTCGTGAGACAATAATCTGGGACTCGTAGCCTCGTCCACTACGAATCACTCGGTTGAACCAGACTATTTCGGGAGTTGTGATGAATTGGTTGCGCTATTTCGTTTGTTTGATTGTGCCTTCCGTCGCCTTGGCGCAAGAGCCAGCAAACGAACCTTGGATGCCGAAGCAGCCGATTGATCAAGCGGCGAGCCATGAACAGCCCGTTCAAGTTTTCATCTTGATGGGACAATCCAACATGGTTGGGATGGGCGACATCATGCCCGAAGACAAACAGGGAACCCTTTCGCATCTGGTCGATCACGAAGGTCGGTATTCGTATCTTAAAAACGCTCAAGGTGATTGGGCCAAACGCAACGACGTGTTTTACTACGACGCTCGCGTGAAAAAAGGTGGGCCTTTAAACGCATTTGCCAACAACGGAACGGCCATTGGCCCGGAGCTTGGGTTTGGCTTTGTTATGGGAGACCAGATCGACAAACCGGTTCTGATTCTCAAGTCGTGCATTGGCAATCGCAGCCTGGGTTGGGATCTGTTGCCGCCGGGAAGTGAACAATTCACTGTCGACGGAAAAACGTACGCCGGGTATCGCGATACGCCCGATTGGTGGATCGAAGGGGAACCGAAACGCGAAGTCAACTGGTACGCCGGCAAACAATACGACGACGACATGGCCAATGCCAAGGCAGCATTGGAACGACTCTCCGAGATTTGGCCCGAGCATGGCGGTCAAGGATACGAGATCGCGGGTTTCGTTTGGTGGCAAGGTCACAAGGATCAGAACGCGGCCCATTCCAGCCGGTACGAGTCGAATCTGGAACGCCTGATCAAAACACTTCGCAAGGACTACGATGCGCCCAACGCAAAATTTGTTTTGGCGACGATTGGGTTCAATGGTTGGAAGCTGGATGGGCCTGGCAAAACGATCGCCGATGCACAGTTGGCTATCTCTGATCCGCAGCGCTATCCTGATTTTGTAGGAAATGTAGCGACCGTCGAATCACGTGACTTGTGGCGAGAGGCGGACGCCTCGCCCAAAAACCAAGGCTACCATTACAACCGCAACGCGGAAACGTATCTGGAAGTTGGCCTGCGACTAGGCCAAGCGATGTCGGAATTGCTCGATGGGACGAAACCGAAGGCCGATGTTGACCGTTCCTCGAAACTGCGAGTTCTCAACGGCACCGAAAAAACCGTTGAGGTGTTGTGGAAACCGGAAACTGGCGAGGCAGTTTCACAAGGTCAAATTGCACCGGGCAAGGACACGCGGATCAACACAACGATCGGACATCGATTCGAAATCAAGGATGTCGATGGAGCTGTTCTCGCTGAGATCGTCTGTGAGGTGCCGCATCAAGCCTATCGAGTGGGTGGCGTTCCTGATTTTTATTCACAGCATGAATCGGCAAACGGTTTACCCATCGTTGCATCCGAACAGGTCAGTCCGTTTGCGTTGAAAGAAGCGGCCTATATCGTCGACTCCTTGTTGGCAGAGAGGCCGGATGTTCGCGATGCCATGATCAAAAGCGGCTCTCGTTTGTGCATCCTGGCTCACAATGAATTTACAACCGAACAACCCGAATGGGCCTGGCTAGGCCGAGTCCGAGTTCCCGGTGTTGCGGCTGACATGACTAAAGACTATCGGGATGCTCGCGCTCGGGGCATGGGGGGCAGTGCAACCGATCCGTTTTGTTCGTGCGCGGAAGAAAACCTGTTGGCGTTCGCTGGCGATCCCTATTCGACCGAATGCATCTTGATTCACGAATTAGCGCACAACATTCATTTGCGAGGGATGAACAATGTCGACCGGACGTTCGATCAGCGGGTGAAAGCAACGTACGACGCAGCGATGAGCAAGGGCCTTTGGGCGGGCAAATACGCTTCGGTCAATTATCATGAGTATTTCGCGGAAGGCGTTCAATCCTGGTTCGACAACAATCGCGAGAACGATCACGATCACAATCACGTCAACACGCGTGCGGAGCTTGTGGAATACGACCCGGGGCTTGCCGCATTGTGCGAAGAAGTGTTCGGCAACACGGAGTTTCGTTACACGAAGCCGGCAACTCGACTTCATGGCCACCTGTCCGGGTTCGATCCGTCGACGGCACCTCGATTCGAATGGCCCAAACGACTTGAGTACGCGCGAAAGATTATTTTTGAACAAGCCACCAACCGTTCGAAGCCGTCGGATGAATAAAGGATGATTTTAAAATAATCTCTGGCGTAGTGGACTAGACATGGCGTAGTGGACGAGGCTACGAGTCCCTGGGTTGGAGGCTGGGCTCAAGGACTCGTTGCCTCGTCCACTACAAAATGCGATATTTTCCGGCCAACCTTCTTTCGCGTTGCGACATGAAAATTTCAAAAAATGTTTGTTGGTCTCGAATCCTTTATCCATTCGCATTCCATCCATTACAAGCCCGCAGCGCCAGCAAGTGAGCCGGTTGCTTCGCTTCAAGAGCATTTATTCGCTTCGCACGGGAATAGTTGGGCGAGTAAAGACAGAAGCATGTCAACGTTTGACCGTCGACGTGGATCATTGGTTTCTTAATGTCGCGGTTGTAGCTCACTGCTAAAAATCTGAACGAATTGAAAGATTCGGCTTCTCGTCGGCGGAGGAACTTGTGGTTCAATTAGATTCAGGTCAACTTTTACGCTCATTGAAGAACTCTGAAACGATGTGGATTCCATCAAATTGAGATATTGACATAGCCAATTTCTTAAACTTTGCCTGGTTGCACATTTCTAAAAATACTGCCTTGGTTTTGGGATTTGATGTGTTAGCAAGCCAGCAAATGCCAGCGACAATCTCTTCGCGAAGGTCCTTTGACACAGTTTTTTTGTTCGAGTGTTCGAAAAGAGATGCCATCAATTCAATTCGGTGTTTGGGCAGAATGGTTTTAGGGTCTTTGGGTATGTTCAATAGTATCGCTTGCCAGATTTTTTTGGATGTCAGGTTCCTCGAAAGTTTGATGATTTTTGCCCATTTTTCCTTGACGTCAATTCTCGCAATTGAGAAGGTCGCAGCGGCTTTGACCAATTCGTTATCGGCATCAATAAATGGCACGATTGCTTGGCCAATAGACGCTCCTGAAAAATAGCGACCGTGAATGGCTCCCAGCGAATTCAGCAGCAACACGACAACTGTATTGTCTTTTTCAATCGCTAATGATGAAAGCAGCAATTTGACAAGGTCCGGGTGCCTTAACCAAATCGCAACGTCGCCACTAAATGCGAGGCTCGCAGATCTTCGAAGTTGTTTGGCTGTAGCAATTCGCTTTTCCAGGTTCGACGAGCGAAGGTTGTCCGCGAGCCAATCAAGTTTCTCTTGCAATATTGAATTTCTTGGGAGGATCGAGTTAAAAGCCTTTTGCAATGTTAGGTTGTTGTCGTCCTCGTACGAAACTCGAACTAAATAGTCTTGAGCTGCGGCGAATTTCCAGATTTCGATCACATCACCGCTTCGTTTGGCGCGACTATCTTGATAGCCTTCCTCCAGTAGCTCTTTCACTTTTTTCTAACATTGGCAAGTGTATTTTTTGTCAAATTGAAACTCACTGTCGAAGGTGTACGATGCATCAAATAAGATGAATTTTATTATGACACTATCCTCGCCGAATCACCAGCAACCGTTCTTCGGTCATGTCAACAATGGCGTTGCGGATGCCTTCGCGGCCGAGGCCGCTGTCTTTAACGCCACCGTAAGGCATGTTGTCCACACGCCATGAGGGGACGTCGCCAATGATCACGCCACCGACCTCCAGCGTATCCCAAGCCTGCAGTGCATGAGCAAGGTTATTGGTGAACACGCCGGCCTGTAGTCCGAAACGGGAATCGTTGACCTCAGCAAGTGCATCGCCAAAGTTTGAGAACGTTGAGAGTAAGGCGACGGGCCCGAAGACCTCTTCGGCGACCAGCTTTTGATCCTTCGGCACATTTTCGAGTAGCGTTGCGGAGACGAACGAACCGTTCAACTCTCCGCCGCACAGCAATTGACCACCGGCGGCAACGGCTTCATCGATCCACGATTTGATCCGCTTAGCTTCGCCTACCGAAATGATCGGGCCGATGAAGGTTGATTCGTCACGCGGGGCACCTTGTTTCAGTTTTCGTGTCGCCTCAACTAGTTTTGTTCGAAACGCGTCGACCACTGACTCATGCACGATGATGCGTTGGACGCTGATGCAGCTTTGGCCCGACTGGTAAAACGCGCCGACAATGCTCCGGCTTACCGCCAGTTCAAGGTCTGCATCTTTGTCGACGATGCAAGCGGCGTTGCCGCCAAGTTCAAGGACAACTTTTTTCTTTCCCGCCTGCGACTTCAATTTCCAGCCAACGTCAGGTGAGCCGGTGAAGCTCAATAGCTTCAGTCGTTCGTCTTCGGTGAACGCCGCGGCTTGATCTCTCGCACAGGGCAAGATTGAAAACGCACCTGGTGGTAAATCCGTTTCGGCGAGGACCTCGCCAATGATGAGTGCACCGAGTGGCGTGAGGCTGGCGGGCTTCAGAATGAAGGGGCAGCCGGCAGCGATTGCCGGGGCGACTTTGTGGGCGACCAGGTTCAGCGGGAAATTGAACGGAGAGATAAACGAACAGGGGCCGATGCCCACGCGTCTGGTCATGCCGCGATAGCCGCGAGTTCGTTCGGCGATTTCCAGGTTCAGGACTTCGCCATTGATCCGCACGCTTTCCTCGGCAGCGATTCGGAAGGTGTCGATCAGACGAGACACCTCACCACGGCTGTCTTTGATCGGCTTGCCAGCCTCCACACACAGCGTATCGGCCAACTCGTCGGCGCGATTTTCAAATGCCTTCACGCAATGATTCAGGATTTCCTGTCTGGCATAGGGTGGCAGATTGCGCATCGGCTCCGTCGCATCAACGGCACCCGCAATCGCAGCCTCGATTTCTGCGGCACCGGCCAGACTGACCCGTGCAAATTGTTCTCCTGAGTATTTGTCGAAGACGTCGAGGTGGTTGTCCGTAAAAACCGGCCGGTTGGCAACGAAGATCGGTTTGTTCAATGACATATACATTCCAATCTGAAATTGATTTTTCAGGTGTAAGCGATGGGAGAGGATTTGAGTTTCTCCCTTCCAAGTCCGTTAGCTAAGACGCGGCCAAAATGGTGCGTTTTAGGCCGTATTCTGCTCGATAGCCATTTTCTACCACGAAATTGGTCGAAATTTCGTGATTAGGCCGAAAAACACGATTGTCGATGGTCGATAATGTCCTATATTTCAGTCAGTTAATGCTGTTTTTGATTGAAGTATCGTTCATTATGCCTCGAAGCAAACAAGAGTTACTACCCAAGCAAACGCGGAAGCTGGCTCAAGTCGGAGAGCAGTTGCGACTTGCCAGACTGCGCCGAAGACTCTCGGCTGAAAAAGTTGCTGAACGAGCGGGAATCGCCAGAAGCACGCTTTCGTTGATTGAAAACGGAAGTGGGAGTTCGTCGATCGAAACACTTTTTCGAGTTCTATCCGTGCTGGGGCTAGAGGATGACTATCTGTCACTGGCAAAAGATGACGAGTTGGGGCGTCGACTCGCAGATGCAAAATTGAAATCGCCACGGAAGCGAGCACCAAAACGAAAAAGCAACGACTCCAACTCTTAATCTGACCAAACGAAACCCGAACCATCATGACGCGTGAAATTCATGTTTACGGAGACTGGCAGGAGTTGGGCGAATGTCAACGAATTGGACTCATGCGGGTCAATCGCGTTCATGGGCGCGAGACATTTTCATTTGAGTATGATCCGGAATGGCTCGCAGGAAACAATACGCTTGTATTGGACCCCGAGCTGTCATTGTTCTTGGGGCCACAGTACCTGAACGATCGCGACAAGGCAAATTTTGGTTTGTTCCTCGATTCGAGTCCAGATCGTTGGGGCCAAATCATCATGAAACGACGTGAGGCCCTCGTTGCAAGACAAGAGGCTCGGGCGCCGAACGCATTACTTCAATCTGACTTCTTGTTGGGAGTTCATGATGAACAACGAATGGGTGGACTACGATTCAAGGAGGATCCCAATGGTGCATTCTTGTCCAATCACAATGGAAACAATGTTCCACCATGGACGAGGCTCCGAGAGCTCGAAAACGCTGCATGGCAATTTCAAACGGACAGCGACATCCTTCACTCAGAAAATAACGAGTGGTTGCACCTTTTGATCGCACCCGGTTCATCGATTGGAGGTGCGAGGCCAAAGGCCGGAGTCTGTGATGAAATTGGTAACCTGTGGATTGCGAAATTTCCAGGCAAGGGCGACGAGATTGACAAGGGCGCTTGGGAAATGGTCATTCACACACTTGCCGTTCGTGCCGGGATTGATGTTACCGAAGCGCGTACGGAAAAATTTGGACGCCCTCACCACACATTTTTGACGAAGCGATTTGACCGCGTCGTTGTAGACGGAGCTCGTCAGCGAAGGCATTTCACATCGGCAATGACAATGCTTGGGTATTCAGATGGTACAAACCATTCGGACGGAGCAAGCTATTTGGAAATCGTCGAGTTCCTTACGCGGCATGGTGCGGATGTCGATGTCGACCTGCCGGAACTCTGGCGACGGATTGTATTTTCGATTTGCGTTTCCAATACCGATGACCACTTGCGCAACCATGGGTTTCTGCTTACGGACCGAGGCTGGAGGCTTTCACCGGCATATGATATCAACCCGGAACCGATGGGCTTCGGTCTTCATCTCAATATCACCGAAACGGACAATTTTCTTTCGCTTGATTTGGCGAAAGTAGTGTCAGGTTATTTTCGCGTTGATCACAAACTTGCGGACCAGATTATTAGCGAAGTCTCCGCATCGGTTCGCGCTTGGCCCGAAGTTGCGTCAGACCTGGGGATCAGTCGCGGAGAGCAGGAGCTGCTTCGACCCGCCTTTCGCATTGTAGAATAATCAGCCATTGCGAGTTAAGTTGTTTGTCCGGCCATATCGTGTTGCAAATACTGGCAACTAGATCCGGTACAACAGCTATTTGAGTGCTTTCAAGATTGGCAAGTCGGTGGACAGAATGATTCTTCAAGGTAACGATTGGTTGCGCATGGCACTGGGCCTGGTCTTTGTTTGTTTGGCCACGCCTCAAAATTTCGCCCAGGAGCAAGGCAAAGGGCACTTGTCCAACATTTTACTCAGCGAGCCGCGTGAACAGTTGATTGAAGCGGTGACGACTCAAGGTGATCCGGTGCGTGGGGCTTTGGTTTTTTACCGAGCAGAGTTGAACTGCTTCAAATGCCATGAGTCAGAGGATCGCGGCCGGACCTTGGGGCCCAACCTAATGCAGCGCCGCGAAGTCGCCACAAACGAATTGATCGAAGCGGTCTTGTCTCCTTCAGCGAAAATTCGCGAAGGCTTCGAAACTCATGTCCTTGCGCTGGCTGACGGTCGGCAGCTAACAGGCGTGGTCGCACGCGAAACCGAGAATGAAATTTTTCTGGACCGCATCGAGGAACCGGATCAGCCCTTGCAAATTGCCATCGACGATGTCATCGATCGTCGAACTTCAACGATCTCCGTAATGCCCGAAGGGCTCGCGAATCAGTTAAGAGACCGCAAGGAGTTCCTGGACTTGGTTCGCTATCTCGTTGAGCTTGCACAGGAAGGTCCGACTCGCGCAACCCAGTTGCGGCCGGCAACCGTTTCGTTCGCGATGGCTCCGTTGCCGAAGTACGAAAACGAGTTGGATCATCGTGGCCTGATCGAATCGTGGGGAGAGGAGTCGCTGAGTCGCGGTCGTGAAATCTTCAGGCTGCGTTGCGCGAGTTGTCACGGCGACCTGGAAAACGAAGGCTCGATGCCGACCAGTTTGCGTTTCGCAAGTGGCGCGTTCAAGAATGGTTCGGATCCGCTTTCGATGTATCAAACGTTGACGCATGGCTACGGCATGATGATTCCGCAACGCTGGATGGTCCCCGAGGAAAAATACGCCGTTATTCACTACATCCGCGAAACGTTTTTGCGGCCGCATAATCCGAAGCAGTTATTCAAATTTGGCGATGACTATTTGGCTAACTTGCCCGCCGGCAGCACGCGAGGACCAAAACCAGTGTCCGGTCAAGTTTGGTCGGCGATGAACTACGGTCCCAGTTTGATCAATACCATCGAAGTCCCCGGACCCGATCGCAATATCGCGCAGAAGGGGATCGCCATTCGCTTGGACGAAGGGCCCGGCGGCGTTGAGTCGGGGCATTACTGGATGATGTTCGATCACGACACGATGCGAATGTCAGGTGCGTGGAGCGGAGAATTTATTGACTACGAAGGGATTCATTTCAATGGCGTGCATGGACGACACCCCAAGGTCGCGGGGAACGTCCATTTTCAAACTCCGGACGGCCCCGGTTGGGGGCAACCCAGTGACGGGAGTCTTGAGGATGTCCGCCTAATCGGACGCGATGACCGCAGATATGGACCGTTGCCGCGAGATTGGGCACAGTATCATGGCATGTATCGTCACGGTTCCATGTCCATTATCGATTATCAAGTCGGTACAGCGAAAATCCTGGAATCGCCAGGGTTGCGATTTATTTCCGACCAGCCAACGTTTGTGCGGTCTCTGGATATTGGACCACGGGAACGCGATTTGACGATCAATGTC
Source organism: Pirellulaceae bacterium (assembly GCA_041399045.1). GTDB lineage: Bacteria > Planctomycetota > Planctomycetia > Pirellulales > Pirellulaceae > BJ22. Next base: position 45,403 of record JAWKTO010000018.1, read on the forward strand.
AGCAGGTTTTCTCGCACGCCCCGATTCGAAGACGGTATGGTTGTTTTTGATTTGTCAGATGGGCAAGCGGAGTCGGATGTCTCTGAAAATTTCAACGGCCAACAATTTTTACAAATGCAGGCACCGGAGGAATTTGACACATGCCATTCGGACTTCTCGATCGTCGCAAAAATTCAAACCCAGAGTGATGGAACGATTTGGAGTCGGACGCTCGCCCAGAATCGATGGGTTGCGAATGGACAAAGTCTGTTTGTTCGCGGCGGCAAGCTGACGTTTGACGTCGGTTGGGTGGGAGCCGTGTCAGGCAAGTCTAATATTGCTGACGGTGAATGGCATCAGGTGGCTGTGACGTTTGATGCGAAATCACAAATCGTCCGTTTGTACGTTGATGGGAATTTGGAAGCAGAAAAAGAGCTGGCTCCAACAGAACCGCTACCAAATTCGGTGTTTCGACTGGGAGCAACGAACGAGAATTTTCCCAAGGACAGTTTTTTTACTGGCAACCTTGAATGGGTTGCGTTGTTGAAGGAACGGATTGGTGAAGCCGATGTGTCGGACGATCAATTGGTCGAACGGACGGATTGCTTTTGTACTTGGCGTGCCAGTGATGAATTGAATGGAGCTGAGCAATCCGAATCGTCGTTCACGCTAATCGAAATGCCTGTGATTGGCGAGCAACCGGCGATGCAAGCCATTTCCGCTTGGGCTAACGGCACTCAGGTTCCGATTGACCGTTGGCGCTATGATGAATCGGGGAATCTATTGCTCTCGATTCCGAGCGGTGACGAGCCGATGAGTTTGACGTTGCAGATGACTTCCAGTTCGAAGCCGATGCCGATCAACGAAATTTCGGCTGACCACGCGGAACATGGTCGCCATGGTGAACTATCGGCATTCACTCATGGCGGGCCAGCGAATTGGCCCGAGGTCTTGGAAACGGAAATTGCTGCCGGTCCCGAGCGAGGCGCGTTTGCGGTCGATTTGTTGACTCACCCTGCGGACAATCCTGATCACTGCCGGTTGAGAATGACCGGTTTGGATTTTGTTCCCAACAAAAATGCAATGTTGGCCTCGACTTGGGACGGCAGTGTCTGGCGTGTCGATGGACTGGATCAAGGCCGCGGTGGAAAGCTTTCGTGGAAACGTTTTGCGGCCGGATTATTTCAGCCCCTGGGCGTCAAATACCGCGACGGAATCCCGTATGTGATTTGTCGAGATCAAATCGTTGCGCTGCATGACCTGAATGAAGACGGAGAAGCCGATTGGTATGAGTGTTTCAACAGCGACCATCAGGTCACCGAGCATTTTCATGAGTTCGCGATGGGGTTGCAGACCGATGCTGACGGAAATTTTTATTACGCGAAATCTGCGCGGCATGCGTTGCCAGCGATCGTTCCGCATCACGGGACGTTGTTGAAGGTTGCAGCGGATGGAATGAGCACTGAAATTATTGCCAATGGATTTCGTGCAGCGAACGGTGTTTGTATCAATCCCGACGGCTCGTTTGTCGTTACAGACCAGGAAGGCCATTGGAATCCGAAGAATCGAATCAACTGGGTAAAGCCCGGTGGTTTCTACGGCAACATGTTTGGCTATCACGACGTGACGGATTCGTCTGATGACGCAATGGAGCCGCCACTGTGTTGGATTACGAATGCGTTTGACCGTTCGCCTGCTGAGTTGCTGTGGGTGGACAGTCAACGATGGGGGAAATTGAATGGGACGTTGCTCAATTTTTCATATGGCTACGGGCGGTTCTATGTGGTGCCCCATGAAAATGTGAACGGTCAAATGCAGGGAGGAATGTGTGCCGTTGATCTGCCGCCATTTGCAACCGGAATCATGCGCGGCAGGTTCAGCCCAACGGACGGACAGCTTTACAGTTGCGGCATGTTCGCCTGGAGTTCGACTCAAGAGCAACCTGGAGGCCTTTACCGGATTCGTTATGACGAAGGCATGCCGGCCAATCTGCCCATTGGGTTGCGTGCGTCTGAGCAGACGATCACGATTGAGTTTTCCGATCCACTTGATGAGTCAACTGTCAACGATAAACAGAATTTTGCGATTCGCGTTTGGGGACTGAAACGCACGGCTAATTACGGCTCGGAGCACTATGACGAACATGATTTGGAAATAACTTCATCAAGATTATTAGGCGACGGACGAACTGTTGAATTGGAGGTTGATGGGTTGTCGCCAACTTGGTGCATGGAGATTGTGTACGTGTTGCGGGATATCAATGGAGCGCCCGTGGAAAACAAGATTCACAATACGATTCATGCGTTGTCGCGTAAAAACGATTGACGCTTCGGAATTAGAAACGATGAGATTCTGGGCCTGGATATTTTTGATTGTGACGGTATTGGTGTCACTGATTCAGCTTGCGGTTTTCCTGCCGTCGATGCCGGAGGAAGTCGCTTCGCATTTCGGGGTCAACGGACAACCTGACGGGTTCATGTCTCGGAAAAGTTTCGGCACGTTTATGCTGGCGATGAACGTCGGTTTGCCGTTGTTTGTGGTTGGATGCGCCTATTTGGTTCGCGTCTTGCCCGTGTCGCTGGTGAACTTGCCCAACCGGGAATATTGGTTGGCCGAGTCGCGACGAGGTGACACGGTGCGAACTTTGGAAGCCATGTTGATCTGGATCGCCGTGGCGAGCAGTTTTCTAATGATCGGACTTTTTCAACTGACCTACGAGGCCAACCAGTTGCAGCAAAACCTTAACAGCGCGGCAACGATTGCGCTGGTGGGCGTGTACATGGT
>JAWKTO010000019.1:0-42579 GCA_041399045.1 Pirellulaceae bacterium
GATCTGACGCCGCAACCGAACATAGTGATCTTCCAGCGATTCCGTTTCCTTTTCCAGACGATTGATGACTGCAATACCGTCTCGAACGTCAGCCTTTTGTTGTTGCCATGCCTTGCTGGATTCCAGACTCGCCTGGCGATTCGCCGCCGCCTGATCCTCGTACTTCTTTTCGAGTTGAGTCAGTGACAGTTTCAACTGATCGGCGTCAATCTTCCCTTGGGTGTGTGCCTCATGCAGTGCCTTTGTCTGCCGATCGTATGCTTCGGAAAGGTTCTCGTTTTCCTTTTTGAGATTTTGGGCCAGACGCTTACCTTCGTTACCAAGTCGTGCCTGTTCCCGAGCTGCTTCGCGAGCCGATTTGCTGGCCGTTTCGCTTGCCGCTGCAACGCGATCGAATTCCTGGGCACTTTCACGGCTTTTGCCAATGACGTTCAGGATCGATGACACCAAATGTGCCTCGTCACCCGTCATTCTCACTGCAAGTTCAGACATCGATCACTCTCTCATTCAGGTACGCCATTTCGCCGTACGTCGGCGAATAATCCATCAGACGGCCGAAAGTGTATTCTCGGAGTCGGATGGTTCTATATCCGGGCTTTTTTTTTGAACCTCACTCACTAGCGACACATAGTCGGCAAACGAAACAAAGACTTCCAGGAATCGAATCACGGAATCGAGCGACATTTCAAACGCTTCCATCACGGCCATTTCATCGTGGCCAATGGCATGATTCACCTGGATGATCTTCGCAGCGAGTGACGCCGCATCGGTCACGATTACACCGTCCCGGTATGCGTCGAAGCACATCTCAAAGACCTGTTCTGCGAGTGGCAACAAGTAATGAAACCGTTCGCAAACGGGGCCATCGACAAAACGATTGCCGTCAAACTTCGGCTTTTTTGGAAGTTGTGTTGTGTACTTGATCGACCCCTCAATCAAATGCTGTTTGCGGATACGCGGAATCAACCAGCCATTCACGGTTTCACCGGGGATAACTTCGTCTTTCAGGAAGTCCGTGGGCTTGGGCGGCGCATCCTTCCACCAACCAAACGCAAACTCGTTGTTGGCTGATCGGTGCCACACTTGGCGAGTCAGATCCCAGTTCTACCGCGGTTGTCCGAACGGGAATAGACCATGCCGGCCATCATTTCCATCGGCCCCTTGGTCGTTTCCCGATAACTAGTCGTCCCTCTGGGAATCGGCCTGGCAACACTTCGGCCTTGATTCGTTCAACAGGTCGCTTGCCCTCTACGAAGTACAACATTTTCACTTTCTTCCAATCTGATTTAGACCTTTGGCCTCATCGTCGTGATTCAACCAAAGGCGCCATCAAGCAACGAGTGGGGCACGCCCGTTTGCCGTCGGCTTGTTCTCTACATTGCTGGCGGTTCCGGTTTTGCGATCACGGCAAACCGACCTGTGCTGACACCTCATTGGTTGCACTGTCTAAACGTAAAACCCATTCCATGTCACTATCTGCCGTTGCAATCTTTGGAATCGTGACGGTGAATCCAGTCGATGTTCCAGATGCGGCGGCGTTGACTTTTAAAACCTTGTCTCGGTTCCATGCTCCGAACCAGAATGTTTGGCCTGTCAGATCAAGTGTGTTTCCATCGTCGTCACGTACAGGAACGGAAATTGTGACTTCTTCGTTTGTCCAGACTTCAATCTTCTTTCCCTGGACTCGCTGGGGAGTATCCGCAATTACCGGCACAACAATGACTGGTGCGGAAAGTCCGGCCACTGCGTCTCGAATCGATTTAAGTGTTTCGGCTGTCCACCCAGCACCTTTGATTTCGGTGAACGCTGCGGTCAATTCGGCGTGCGTTGGTGGATCGTATGCGTCGAGAACGTCTGAAGACAATGCCGCAATCTCGTCACCAAAATAATCACTTTGAGCCGCGCGAGAACGGCCTCTGCCACTAGGCCCCATCGCATTGAAATAGATGTATCCGAAAGTGTCGCTGAGATGGATTCCATCTGCTGCGAAAACTCCATCCGTCGCATCAGCCAATGACGCGGCGTTCGAATCGATTCCGAGATCGAGACAGTAGGAATACGTATCGAGAGCAATCACGTTATCATAACTCAACGCGACCTTTCGAGCCGTTTCCTCATAGCCTGCGATCGCGGCGTTGGTAACCCCGGCGTGTAACACGATTGATGCACGATGATTAGCGAATCTGGCAGATTCGTGCGAATGAAAGTCAATCCAGCGCAATCAAATTCGCTTCATAGCTCGCATCGGCATTGGCTCCTGAACACAGATGAACCATCGAAATCCATCGCCGCGATTACGTCACCGGCGTTGGCTTGACAGTCTAAGATGTCTTCAAAGTTTGCTCCGCCCGCTGATAGACTTGTTAATGTCATTCCCGACGTTGCGTCTGCATTGAGCCACTGCATCGCGTACGAATCGAGATAGTCACCACTTCCGGCCATCGCGTCGCTCGATACTGTTGCGGATCGGAACCCGGAACCCCGGCTGTCACTGCTACAGATTTTGTGTGTTCGACTACATGAACGCAGCCGTTGCCAACGTGCCGTATGTGACAGTCGAGCTATTCGACGCACTTGGAAACGTCAGTTGATATCGGTAGCTTACAACATGCCCATCGGCCCAACAATCGAAACTTGACACTCGAAATCGGACCTTTGCAGATGTTGAGCAACGGAAAGTAATTCAGCACCTTGGAACACGTAGTCTTTGTCGGTGTAACCCCGAACCGAACCCGACACTTGAGCAGCATCGACGAAAATTCAAAGGGATCGTGTCATCATTGACAACCCGGCGGCCTTGGCTTGTCCAGGTTCTCCGTCAGCGTCCACACCACTGAAAACGCAATTGAACGGCTGTTGTGATTGCTGAATGGTCGTTGCATTGGTCGACGCTGTTGGACTTCAATACCGCCAGCGAACCCACCAGATTGGCCCAATAGCGGCACTGAAATGACCGAACGCAGACCGTCCATAGGGTCCATCTTTTCGTGTGAACCGACTATCCGACATGATGCAATGATGATTCACACCACCCTGAACAATCGTTCGAAGTTTTGCCAGTGCTTCGTTTGTTGACGTCACAGTTGCGGCAACTGACGAACTGATTGCCAACCGAGCCGCAACGCTCCCATCGGCTGCGACTTCCAACGTATTGAGGCTGTCTACTCCGTCAGTCGGTTCCACCAATGTAATTACTATTTACCGTTTGGTATTGCTTGCCGTCAATTGTGGAACCCTGTGGCAACAACACGCGAATAGGTGGTGAATCGGTTCCTGCCCCCGTAACGAAAATGTCGATCCACTTCGCACCTGCGACCGCGAAACGTGCGTCAGCAATTGGAACTCGTACAGCTTGGGAGTGTTCGTTGCGTCGACTTCCTTGAATCGGCATTTGTTGGTTGATGGTGCGGAATACGTCCCAAGCGTTGTAATTGTTTCAACATTGCTTGAATCGACAGCGTAAACCGTTGGCGTTTCCTCATTGCTGCAAATCGTCGCGATGGATAGTCCGCTGCTTGCGTTGGTCAATCCAGCCACGTCGAGCATGAACCGCATTACGTTGCTTGTGGAGCTGTGAAAAATATAGGTCACTACTGAAAACCTCCACTCATGTAATTGAAACCACCGGATAGACTGAGTTGACGCAGACGAGCCAACAATGCCGCGACCGTTGCCACCATTGTTGAGTGCAATAATTCGTGATAGGCCCGTATCCTGCGACAAGTCCTCAGCAAAGATGACAATCATCAGTATAATTGGCCACTTCCATATTTGTAGTTAGTGCTAACTGTACGATAAAATAATCCCAAAGACAGTTCTTTGTGGAAGTATTCTTCTATATTGTACGGACTAGCACTTGTGTCTGTTTCAGTTCCCACCAAAGCATCTTGGTACAGTCTGAATGACCTATTAAGAAGGAGCGATAGGCTAATACGAAATGCCACCACTGCCCCGTACCGAAGCTCCAGTCGGGAATGGGCCATAACCATCAGCTGTAAAACAACGTGCTGGTCCTAACATCACACCATAACGATAACCGCCTGCGAACGTCCACGCCTCAACACTGTCATAAACAATATTTTTACCCAGATGGATATTGTAAAATCGCCGGTTATCCCGTAGTTTGTCAAAGTATCAAGGTCTGCAAATCCAGCCGATCCTTTGAAGTATAAAGTGCAAGCGTCCCACCGTTTGAAATATCAGAAACAATTGTAGCTGTACCAGATATGGACGCGTTTTTGGTATTGCCGATCAGATCGTGCAATTCATTGTCCAACGTGGGACAAATCCATCCAGTTTCGCCACCAACGCCCGTTGGTGTTTCAGCAACACGTCACATTCGTTTGGCTGAAATTGTTTGTGTCCCCGTAGTAGCTTTCATAATCCCAATCATCGTCGTGTGCTTGTGTGCCGATTTTGACTTTGAAATTTCTGACGCGAGCAGGGGCACAGAAAACAGCTGTTGCGTCATACGTTCCGAAAAGAAGCGTTTGGCCTGAAGTTGCAGACAACTAATCCTTTTAACTGTATGCCATGACGAATCATGGACTAAATCGTGCAATCCATCGTAAGTTACCGGTGTAGCCGTAACACCATCAACTAAATGCGGTTGAATTTACAGATGAACTTCCATTACTCAAATAGCCCCAGCAAAATCCGCGACTGATAGCTTATCAAATAACATTCCACCAGTCGCACTCGCTGGTGCCCAATACTCAAACTGAACCGTCACTACACCACTGGTCGGCATCGTGAACCCGACGTATGAATTAGTTAGACCTTTGAGTTGGACGTAACCGGCCATTTACTCTTGCATCCCCGCGATAACCAACCCTAGAGCGTCAATCACATCCTGCACCGTTCCCGTTTCCAGTGCGGGCTGAACGTGCGTTCGGTATAGTCCGTCGTACTTTTGCTGCATTGCTTCGCGAGCCTTCACGGCTCGCACGTCTGCAATGTCTTGTTGTGTTGCGTCGCGCTGCAAAGCTCGATCAGCCAATGATTCGTAAACAGCACCAATACTAAGAACCGTGTCAATTGACGATTGATCCCATCCTGCACCAACAAGGATTCCAGTCATTTGCGAACGCAGCGAATCGTTTCCACAATCCAGACCATAACTCGACTCGGTCAATCGTTTGGTGAACTTGTCGATCAAACTCGCTTGGGCTAATTGCTCCGTTGGTATTGGAATATCGTTACCTTGATCGTCTTTTGCTGGTGTTCGTAGAAAGGTAATCGTTGATTCAAGTGTGAAGTTTAGATTCGCTGCCAACTCAACACTGACAGCCGCAACCATCGGCAATGTCACCAACCCGTCACCGATAACCCGCTTGAACTGTTTGCGGTTTAGCTCCGTGAGCAGTTCTTCGTCTGTGCCAGTCCAATTTAGAATCGTGTTATTCATTCGTTTTCCTCGTCCGGCTTACTCGCCCAGTCCAAATGTTCGTTGCCCAACACAAATGCCCATGTTCGCCAGTACCAATGCCCCGTTTTTCGCTCGTTGGCTACTCTTGCTGAAAACGTCTGATTCGGATTACCACCATGACAAACGTTGAACCACTGACTAATCGACTCCGCCCAATCCGTCACCCATGCGACTTTGCTTTTCGCACGATAGACACCGATGGCTGTCATCAGTACAAAAAATAGTGTCGGGATTGCGAGAGGCCAAATCACGCGAAGGCCTCCACGCAACAGGCACAAGCATCGTCAACCGTTGGCGGGTCGTCGTTAATCGTCGTATATCCGAACATTGCCGCGCGGCGGTAATCTTGGTGAACCATCGGGACGTTGACCCAGATCGCGGTTTTCTGTTCGCGTTCGCGGTCCATTCGCATCATCTCGGCCTGCATCTCTCGCAGTTTGGCCTTGTTGATCGGTGTCTTGTCTGCCTCCCATGCGGCTTTTGCCGGTAGCACTTTGGCCTTGTGGAAGTCGTGGACGCGTTTTGCCAGGTAGTCAATTTCCCAGACGCGAAACGTTTTCGAAGGCTTGCCGAATTTCTTTTGCAGTCCAACCGCTTCCGCAGGATGCCACCATCGATCCTTCGCTACGTAGGGGTGCATGATTCTGTCGAGGTACGCGTCGTTGAGCGGGTAATGCCCCCAACCAATCGCCCCAGAGAATCCCCAAGTGTGACAAATTCGTGCATCATCACCGCCGCCATTGTGCGAACGTCGGTGATTTTGCGTTTCGTCGAGATCCAGATTTGGTTCTCTTTCGCCAGCCCAGCGAAGTCATTGGAATGGTACGGCAACCATTTGATCGTCCCGCTGGTGACTATCCGCAGACCGATTCGGCAAACCCGATTGAACGACGCAACGGCCCAAGCCAGCGATCGACGGACATCGACGAGGCTCATTGCGTCAGTTCGAAAATTGATTTGCGATACGGTCCACATTGTTAGCCTGGAAATTTTGACTTGGCTTTTTTCGTCACCCAATCAACGACGAAAGCGCGCTAGTGTGTGAATTACTGCTACTCCAAGAAACGCAATTGTTGCCGATACAAAAATGAGTCTGTCGAAATTGATAGGCCATTTGAGCCACATGATTGCCGTGGGAGTCCCAACGACTCCAACGATTGCTGATGCAATGAACTTAATACCAACTCTTCTAATTCGCGACTTTTCGCTTGTCTCCTCATCGATCGGCCAAAAACAAATATGAAGAATTGCCCCAAGGAATGCGCCAGTCAGACATGCAGCTCGAAGTACGGAATCGAGCATGACCACGACGGTCTCGCCGGTTTCCGCGTCAACCTGTTGAACTTTCGCAGCGACTTCAACGTCTTGAAACCACATCAAGTTGTTGAACGCTGTTATTGCTGCAAAGGCAATGAACAGGATCACTTCTGTTTTCATCATTGGATTTCCGTAAAAGAAAACGACGGGCCAATCCGACCCGCCGTACCGCAAATGCGGGTTACAGTTACAAGTTCAATTAGCGGCAAGCAAATTGCCGAACGCGATTCCCAACTTTTTTCACAACAGCAACGGCTTTCCGTTTCGTTGCATTGACCGACCGATATACCGGCCTCCGATTGAAGACGTTTTGCACCATTGGCTTTCGAAATGCTGCCATCGAATCAGAAACGGTAACTGTTGTGATCGCCGTCTGGTTGCATGGGCAGTTGAAACCACACGTACAATCTTGGGCTTCGGCGCGATACACGAACGCGACGACACAAAGGAAAACGACGGTAAAAACAAATCTCAGCATCTTGGATTTCTCCCCTATCGATAAATGATGCGTTGTTGAAAAACAGGATTTGGACAAACGGTGCCAGGCGGGCACGTTGGATTCTGGAAAATGATCGGCTGCGACTGTGTCTGCGGCACGATTGGCGATGCTCTAATGCTCGTTTGGCTAGAAATCGCTTTGATTTTGGTCAGTGCATTGCCGATCATCTTGAGTGCGGCAAGATATGATTCCTTGGAATCAATCTGAGACACGTACTGCCCGACTTGCAGGAAAAACCCGTTCCATTTGGTGCCCATCGATGAATCAACAAACGGCAACGTGATCATTCGTTGGATCCGTCCACGTTCGACTTCGTCTTTCGCGCTCTCAAATCAAACGCGTCACCTGCAATGCTTGATGCGGCCGCCAGGTAATACTCTCCGAGAGGATTCGCGATCGCTGGATCCGCAGGTGTTTGCGAATCTAGAATCGCTTGAAGTTTTGAATGGTCAAACTTTGGCGGATCGTTGTCGCCTGGTCCGTCTGGATTTCCACCATCTGGCGGATTTACTACCTCGCCTTTGATTTCAAATGCTGCCCAAAGTGACTCGCCAGTTTCCGCCTCAGAGCGAACGTGATAGACGCCTGCGCCTTCGTGCGAATCCAGCAAATAGACGTTTGGCTTGTACGATTTGAGCATGACCGGAAGTCGATCCGAACCGACTTTGTAAACGTCAATCCAGTCAACATGATTTCCCTCGAGTGTCAGATCGTAACCCGAAAGGCCAATAGGAATCTGTTCCGTCTTCAAATACTGCTTGCCATTGGCAATGATCAATTCGACACCATCGGACGCATACAGAAAGACAGGCTCAATGGAAACGACCGACATCGAACCGACTACGGCTTCCTGTGGCTCCAAAACGCTGACTTGTGGAGCGGCCGGCGTGTTCATCCCAGTTGCGAACGGCAAACATGCGATCGCAGCAACCAACAACATGAAAATTGTGTTTCGCGTTTTCACGTTACACCCCCAGTCCAGCAAGTTTCGAAATTTCAGACACGAGCGTGTTTGTGGTAAACTGTCCCCACCCCCACCAGTTGTCACGGCCTGGCTGGCCACCGTCTGCGATTGCCTTCTCATTGAACAATCGCTCGAAGTCGTCGTGCCATTCGTCCGGACCATGGAGCTGCGGTAGTCCAGCGGCTTGTCTCGCGATGCAATACAACGCGGCTTTCGCCAATTGGTCTGGAGTCGCCATTGAGGTTCCAGAAGCGACGCCGACTTCGGTCCCCTCATCTGATTCCGATTTACCAGGCAAGGTCGAAATGATCTTCCCACCCGCGCCGGCGACATGAATCCCAGGACCGCCTGACGAAAAGCTGGAAATGTCGCCATTCGAATCGTAGGACGAAACGGTCCCTCCCAGGTTCCAGCGAGCTGGCCAACCGATTGTGTTGGTTCGTCCGTTGTATCCTGAGTTACCGGCTGCAAGCCATGCGAGCAAACCGCCGCCGTTCTTTCGGCCCACCGTGTAAAAGTAGTTCAGGGCGTCTTTGTCGTCTTGGGTTCCTTGGCTGGATCCGTATGACCCGTTGATGAAGTGACACCCGACGTCAGCGGCTTTTCGAATACAGTTGTTGAGCCATGTCGACGCGCCAGATCCAGAATTGTCCAAGCCTTTGAAGATGTAAAACTTGGCTTTGGGAACCAACCCGATTCCCATCAAGCCACCGATGATTCCCCAAACGTGAACGCCGTGCATGTTACCAGCAAACGCCGAGCGATCATCTGTTTCGTTGAAGACCTCTTGGGCTTCTGGCAACCATTTGTGGCGAGACCAACCGGTATCGATGATGCCAATTTTCAGTTGCTCAGCGCCGTTCTCGAGTAACTTGGCGACTTTGAGCAACTCGTCTGGACGATGCCACATATACGGTGGCGAATCGGCTTGCGCGAAACTGTATTCATCATGGAATCGGAAGTCGGGCGGGATGTGGTATCGATTGGTCATGGTCAACTACCTTTGGATTGAACGTGTGATAAATGCCGGTCAGCTCAGAAATAGCTAACCACTAACACCGAGTTTCAAAAGCAGTTCCAAGAGCAACGGGATAAACACCTGCAGGAAATCCGCCAAGCCTTCCCAGTCGATCGCAGCGACATCGACATTTCCGCTTGAGTCGTAGACCAACGCTTCGGATCCAGACGCAGCAAGTTCGACAACCGCCAGACTCTTTGCCTGTTCGCGAAATGCTGGCGAAATCATGGCGATTCGAATCCGAACCATGTCTCGTCTCGAGATCTCTCCGCGCGAAACCATCTCCTGTGCGGTAGAAATCACACTCTTTCGGAAAGAGTCGTGCACGGCGATTGTTGGGACGTTCTCCGTTGCGACGCTATCGTGAGTTTGGGCGTATGACGTGACCGGTGCTAGGCATGAAAAGCCGAGTAGGCCAACGAGCATCAGCCCAAGCAATTTGATTGGTTGATTCGTGATCGATCGAATGATGACGTTAATAATGCTGGACGCCATCCCAAGGTACATAACGATTTGAGTGTTGTTCTTGATCCACTCTTGTTCCATCAGCAACCCGATGATTGCGATGATGAATGTTGCCGCGTTGAACCAAAACGTTTTTGATTCAAACAAACTTTTTGCTTGTGTTCTGATCATTGCCCCTACCTCAAATTGAAATGTAAAAATCGACGGCCTTGGGTCTCGTTCCAGGTTCGCGTAGAGCTCGTTACTCCAAGGCCGTCGATATGCGAAGAACCAACCTGCACGACGGCAAATTGACTTACTATTGCGGTGACTGTTCCTTCGGTGCAGCCGCTTTGGTTTTCATGCGTTCGCCGTTTGTCCGTTTCGCAGCACGTTGTCGGGCGTTCTGAACTGCCGAATAGAAGTCGTCATGCTTCTTCTCGAGTTCTGCCCGTTCCGGCTCCGTGAGTCGCGAAATCAGATTCTCGGCGGCAACGCGCGACAAACCTGTGTTGACGATCCGATCCGCAAGGGTCGGTTTGTTTTCTGCTTTTTCGGTCATCGATTTACCTACGATGTCGGGATCTGTTGATTTGTTGACAATGCAATTGGGGCATTTGTGCCGTCGAACTCGACGTACATCACGAGCGCGGTCTCGGCGACACGGTTCCCCTGGCCACTGGCAAGATTCGTGATGAACGCTTTACCGGCTGCCGTACCTTTGATGTGATTGTTAGTGTTCTCTGCGTAGTACCCGGTGGCACTGTCGGGATTACGCTTCTTCAAATAGAACTCGCAGTTTGCGTGCGTGAACGCTTTACCACCGCGCGGGATGTTGGCATTCAACGCCCATTTCGGATCGATGCCTGTGACCGTGATGATGGAACTCAGGTTTTCGAGAGAAACCCATTCAGGGGCCAACGCATCGTCAGCCTTTTCCAGCAACATGGAAGCACCGAAATTGATCTGCAGCGACTTCTTGCTCGTGATGCTGACACCATTGATGATGAACCGCTTGTCCAGCGTGAACCGTGTTTTCGTGTCGGCGATGGAAGGCAGCGAAACGTCCTCAGAAACGACGATCGCGGCATTGCCTGTTTTGGATTCCGGGGTAAACATGAAGCCCATTTGGGCGTTTTGACCTTGATTGGCGGTCAACGTGGCGGGTGTGAGCAACCCGAACTTTTGCGTGTTGGTTGGATCGTTCGACGCGCAACTGTATTTCATGTTGACGGCACTGGTATCGACGCCTGGCGTACAGCCGTCGATTTTCGACATGAAGAATTCGAAGCCCGACTGAGTCGATACGCCTCGAGCGCAAAGTCCAACCGACCCGACAATGTCAATGATCTTGTCAACGTTGAGGCTGGAAAACTCCATTTTCTCAGCGTGGGCCAGAATGGAAGTCAGTGATGGGAAAATGTTTCCGTCAACCGTTTCGCGTTCGACGCTGACATCGTCACCAACGCTGAAATTCTGCAGCGCTCCGATGACCTGTGCGGGGTCGATATCGTCAGTGTGGATTCGAATGCCGTAGGCTCGGAATAGTTCATTGATCATCGGTAGTCCCGCTGTTTCATTTGTTCGTCGATCCCTCTCTGTAACACTCTCGTGAGTGGTCCAAACTCACGATTTGCAACCCGTCTAACCTCGTCCTGCATGCGAATGTTCGATCGCGGGTTGCGGCGATTGAGTCCCCTGGCATGAATCACGACCTTGACTTCACTTTTCTTTTCCGTCGTTTTGACTCGGATATCCTGAATCGTTGTTGCAAGTCGTTTGCTGTCATCGCTGAACCGAAGTGGGTCGGTATGTCCCTTGAGTTTCCGCTTTCGTTTCTCATACTTCGGGCTTCGTCGTTTGAATCCAAGCATTCGACCGCCGGCAACCGTGAATCGACGAGGCAAATTGACCTGGTGAAAATGCACTCCCAGCTTGTCATAGGCCGGGCGTTTGATTTCCGGCAGCTCTTTTTTGAGTTGCGAAACCGTCAGTCCCTTTTCCGTCAGTTCGATTTTCAGCGACATCGTTTTACCTACTCATCGGGACCAAATGAAAACTTGAATCCATACCGGCAATGCGGCTCGTCACCTGAAATCTGATTTGCCGAACTCCGCCAGAACAATTCCAGACTTCGATTGAGCACCGGCCAAGCGTTGAACAGGTCACGGACAATCAAACCGCATTGGTTTTTCACGTAACGGATGATGTCACGCTCTTTTGCGACTGGATTTCCCAGGCGATCGACGATCTGTTGTTTCGTGATTTCGATCAGCATCAGGATTTCACCCTGATAAACCAGCGCGTTCGAGTTTGCACCACGAATGACGCTGGGATCACTGCTCAACATGCAAAACGGTCTGGCGTTCCAAAGGTCGTCGGGGACGATGTATTCATCCTCGTCGTCACGTTCGATTACTTCGGCGTGTACTCGGGCCACGGCACTGGCAACGGGGTCCGAATGATCACTGACACCCATCAGTTGCTGAAACGTCGTCAGTTGACTGAGCTGGGCAGCCATCTGATCTTCCGTTTCGACATACCAACAAACGTCTGTCATTGCCTTCGGTAATCCTGTTGACCGGTGAATTCCGTTGGGGGGCGTCTCACCAATCGAAAATCGATGATATCCCCGTTCTTGTGCGCCTCTTCGACCGTGTAATCCGTCTCGTCGATGATGACTTTCGAGCCGTTCTCAATCCTTGGCACACCGCAATACTTCGGGTTTGTTGGATTGATGATTGCCCAGGCATCGCGCTTGAAAACCAAAACTTCCTGATAGGAGCCAGTTGCCGTTTTGGAGTACTCCTCACCCAAAACGACATGGCTGAACTTGTTTGAAATCTTATGTAAGTCAATGATTCGTCCAGCCGCGGTGCCATTGCCGAAGTATCCGGCAAGCATTTCAGCACCACGACCGGCGAAATCTTTTGACCACTGAGACACAAAGCAACCTATCGATTGAGTTCAACCCAGACCGTCAAATCTCCACTTCCAGACGCTTTGCGACATTTACCCGTGATGTCGAAATCTCCATTGGTTGCCGTAGATGCGTCTTGAGTTGCGTTGTTGTAGGCAACTGTCGCGCTAACGGCGAAAGTGTCGGTGGCTGTCTTCTTGGTCAGCTCAACCACAACCCCCTTTCGAACGGTTCGAACGTCGCCTTCTGCGGCGTCTTCGAGACCTTGCAATAGCCACGTTTGGCTATTGAATGAAACGAGGCTTCCGGCCTTCAATCCGCCAGATCCAACCGTGATCTCAGCTTCGTCACCTGGATTGCGGTAAATGGCGACTCCCAACAACAGGACGCTCAAAATGGTTAGTAAACCAAACATCAAACTCACTCCGGTAAAATTGGATTCAAATGTGGTCAAACTGGTTCGAAGCGAGTTTCTAGTTCGCTCCGGATACTGCCTTGTCGATAGCTTCGAGCAATTTAAACTCGACATCCTCTGGCAGTTTTGGATCAAGTGCTTTTCCTGACTCCTGGAAGTCTGCAAACGCTCCCAATGTCGTGATCTTGGCGTCCGTGAGTGGCTTCAATGCGTCGGAATCAAGACCTTCGATTGAATCCAGTTCAATGTCACGCCAGAACGTTTCCGGCTCTTCTTCGTCCGGAACGGATGAAGCGACCATGGGCATCGCCGGATCCAGCAAATGCGGATTGGCGATCGCTACTCGAACTTCATCCCAAATCACACCGACTGGCAACTTTGTGTTGTCTTCGGTGGCATCCCGTAACGCTTCGGCGTCCGTCTCGCCAAGTACGAATCCAGCGGGTCGATCACCGTTTCCTAGTGCCGCTGGTCGTTTCAAAATGATCTTCATGGTGCCCCCATAAATGGACTTAATACTCGTTTCAAAAAAGACGAGGGGCGGGAGACCTGATTTCCTACCCCACGTCTAATAACCCTCAGGGAAAAGCAAAGGGTTATTGGGTTGCTTACGCGCCGGCGTGCTTTTGCACTCCGCGATAGTCTTCGAAGTGTGCACCAATATCGAGAACGATGTCCCAACCAATACCCCAACGACCTTCACGCATCATGTAAGATCGCAAGAGTGGTCGTCGATTGGTTCCACGGCGGTATTTCACGCAGATCGTTCGCGATGCCTGGCCACGGTCGGTAGCGGCAAACCAGTTTGTTGCCGTTCCCGTGTACTTTGTTCCGGAAACAGGATCGGTCACGCCTTTAGTTCCAATTCGAGAATCGACGATTGCCATCATGTCCTCGTCGTGAATTGGGTTGTACGTTCCGTATTCCTTGCTCGCGGTGTTGTCTCGCAACTCAGTGGAACGCAACAGACGTTTGAGTGGGAACTTCAACTGACGGGGCACAATGATGAACTTGAGTGGCAAGTCCAGAACACGTTCCCCGATGCGTTGATCACCCATCGCACCTTCAGCGGCTTGAATCGCAGCTTCGCTCAAAGCGTCCGCCCCACCACTAAACAAGTTGTTTCGTCCAGCGGCAAAAACGGCGGATCCATTGAACGTTGGATTTTTAAGGAGCAACGAATAGACCAGGCTGGGTCGTACCTGATTGGCACTGCGTCCAATGTCCTCAGGGCTGTGTCGCTCCAAGGCTCCGAATCGATCGTTGATGATGTCCATTTCATCGATCGAGAATTTTCCCGTGTATCGGTAAATCTGACTTGTGAACGATTCAGTGTCGACGTCCATATCCTGAGCCGTTTTACCAACGGAATGGCGAGTCAAGGCACCGAACGAACCCATCACAATGTCTTCGCTGATCTTGAAGTCGGGTACATCGTCTTCACGGCACCATGCGCGAGTAGTATCGGCAGCGTAGTTGTACGATGCGATCAATCGAGCGTTGACATCGGTCGTGAAAATCTTCTGTACCGATGCGTTTGAGAGCGCCGATCGGATCAGTTCATCCTCATCAACGTAGTGTCGTGTGTCCCCAGACATTCGCAGGCCCATTTGGCAAAAGTCGAATAGACTTCGGCACCCTGTCAGCCTCAATCGATGTGCATCCTCCATGGCTCGTTGCCGTTCGTCTGAATTGACATCCATCAACAGAACGGGACTGGTTCGTGCCATGTAGGCGCGGGCCAATGGGTCATCAAATCGTTGATCGACACCTACCTTGCCGTTGTGCAGCATCATCGCAAGTCCGAGAGCGTCCATCGTCGGTGCCTGGCGAACGTGACCGGCTGGAGCGCCTTCAAATCCGACAGATTCACTCGATCGTTGACGGGCCAGAGGCAACAATTCAATTGCAGTTTGCTCTGGTGTCCATCCCTCACGAACAGCGCGACGCTCCAAATCAGGATTGTCAACTCCGGAATCACGGAACATCGCCATGATTCGGTCGCTTCGCTCGCGATCTTCGCTCATGATTCGGCGAACATCGTCCTCGGTCATTCCTGTTGGAGTATCGTTTCGTTCTCCACCTTCAATTGGATTTCCTGATTGCGATCCGCCATCACCGCCCTGCCCTTCCGAGCTGTTGCGGGTACCGCCACTTCCACCACTACCGCTTCCGCCTTCACCGGTACCTGTCCATTTGTCGATGGCGTTTCGAACGGATTCCGGAGGAGTCAATCCAGATTCTTCATCAAGAATCTTCTGGACTTCGGCGCGTTGGCCAGAGTCCTTGATCTTGGAAACATATTCCCACATTTCCGACGACTTGGCGTCTTTTCGCAAGCCGATGGAAACCAGGTAACAAACAAACGATTCATTTTTTGGATCCTCATTTCTGGTCTTGGCTCCCATGTCTGCGGCTACTGGGGTAACGGACCCCTCGCGCGGGAGCCAGTCCAACGCGATACGCAATGGCCGATCTTTGGCCGTGTACTTTTTCCACGCACGGTTTGTGTTTCACCGGCGGGAATGGTTACTGATTCGAAAATTCGATAGCCAACGCTGATCTCTCGTTGGTGACGTTGTTTGACTTTGGTCCAGGTCCGTTCAATTCGCTTCGCTTCAGGGTCATCCTGATGCTCTGACATGTCCGCAAAAAACAAACGGACAACCAATTCGCTGCCTTCTTTTTTCAGATTGCGAATCGAACCCATCACATCGTCGTTGGACCAACGGCGGTGATTGTCCAGGAGTGGAATTTGATCCACGTCCCGACAACCAGACATCAACAAAATCTCATCGATGTATTCGTATCGATTCCAATCGAATACCGTGACCGGATTTTCAGTTGCAAGTATCGCTTCAATCCGATCGCTCTTTTTCGTTGATCAATCTGCGCGGCGATAGCGTTACGCTAGCAAATGTCACGTCGTTGGATTTCCAGATCTGTTTCCTGTTCGGCAACAGCGGAATCGTTACGCGTTTGCAGGTACTCGAGCATTTCGCCGACGTTTCGATCCCTTTTGGGTCGACTTCGCCTTGCTATTGCTCGTCGCTTGGTTTTGCTGAGCTTGCGAATCATTTCCGTCTTTCGGTACTTCATTGGACTTTGTTTCGGGACCTGGCAACGGTGGCAGGCCCGCTTTGATTCGTTTCTCATTGGTCTTTTCAATGAGTTCAGAACCATGTCTTCGTCATGGCCGGCATCTGCCAGTTCCATTGCTGGAGCCGTCAGGCCCCATTTGATTTTTTCGATCTGCGTTTTCACATGATCCAGCGGATTGGCTTGCTGCATTGGTTCCCAGCCCCACTTGAGCGACACTCGCTGTGGTCTGGTCGGCAACAAAAACTTCGGCTTGCTTCGTGGCGTTGAAGGATCTGTGGCGAGCATGATTTCCCGATTGAAAATCGCCAACAGTTTGAAAGCCAATTGAGTTCAATCCATTTTTTGATACCGATTGATCCCTCTCTGGTAGATCACATTGATATCGATTCGGGACTGGCTGAAATTTGAATCCTCAGCACTGAGCAAGATCATCAACAACGGCATGTTGATAATGCGTCCAAGGGACCGAAGTTTCTCATGTCGGAGTCGATGTAATGCGCGGCTGGCTGAGTTGATGCTTGACCTGCAACCTCATAACCTGGAGGAATCGCCTTCGCCGCCATGCGTTCGGTGAAATCTTTCCAGTGAACGGCTGTGGATTGTCGCCGACAAACAACGGGTCTTTTTGTGTAAAGCAACATTCCGTTGTTCGCCTGAATTCGCGCTGTGTCGAGTACTTGGGCGTCATAGTCCCTCAGGTCGACCATTTCCTGCAGGCACGAGGCAAGCAAAGGAAAGCCTCGGACCTGACCAGGTTCAAAAGAATGGAAAACGTGAATGATGTCATCTGCCGCAATGGGCTTGGGATTCAATGACGATACGTCGCGCCAAGCAGCTCGGAACTGATTCTTCGGGTCACGAATGTAGTATTCAACTGGACGTCCGTACTGATCGCGTTTGATTGGACCAACGACATCGTCCTGTCCGTACCAGTCATCCTCAAGCCGTTGCGGATCGATATCAAGCAGCCTCGTTTTGACTGGCTCGGAGCTTGGCAGCTCGCGATCCATGTTGATTTTTTGATGCAGCCAATCTCCATCGGTGAAATCTTGACCGATCAATCGATGCAATAGATCGATTCCGCTCATGCCGTCGACGCAAAGGGCGTTGAACCATTGGTCCCAGTAGAACTTGTAGGCCGAATCGTAGTCTTCATCACCAGATTCGACGATCAGTTGCGGCCCGTTCTCTCCAACAACGTCGATCGCGTAGGTTTGAACCACACCTTGAACCAGCGGATTGTTGTACCGCTCATAGCGGCATCGCGCGACAAGGGTCGGCAAATCCGATGCAATGTCCTCGTTTATCGGATTCGACTGAACATCACACCATTGATGCTGATTCAGCCGTGTCGTTTCAGCTGATTCCCAACGTCGTAAACGCTGAACCGGTTCGGCTGTCGATTCCTTGACTCCAGAATCCTCAACGCGGCCGATGTCTGGAATAGACGCCGGTTGGGAACTCACATCAATCGACCAATTGAATTCGCTATTCGGCATTGCAACCTGCCTTTCGCATTTCAATGGGCATCATGACGATACCACCACTTGCAGCGTTTGCGCGCTGAACAGCTCGCGCACGGAGCTTGCGGACGTTTTCGAGAAATTCGTTTATTGTTTCATGGCGGAACCCCTGTGAACCTCCGGCAAATCCGGATTTGGCTGCTTGATTCGGAAGCGCAGCAAGGAGACCTTGGGCCGAAACCGCTTTGAGTTCGGCTGTGTCGTAATCGCCTGATCCCAAAGCCGTATTGGCTTCGCTCATCAGCGTTGAGACATCATCAAGAGTTGCCATCTGCACTTCGATAAAACTGTGAAAGTTTCAATAGTCGGTGCAGACTAGCCACATGGCAAACAGAGATAACACTATGTGTTACCCTAGTGACAATATATGTCCGATTTCTTATACCTCACGAGAACGAAACGGCAAATTACATTCATTGCAATGATGTCGGCGAATTCGAATCTCCACCGATGTTGACCACGAATAATCCGATTGTTGTCGGATCGGCAACGCGGGCAAAGCGTCTTCTGGTAGATCGCGATTTCTTCTTCGATCGTCGGATCATCGTAATCGGGTGGCGGCGTGAATTGGTGTCGACAATGGCGGCACACTAGGTATAGATCCCGAAACAGATTCTTCACTTCGGCAATGTCGTTGCAGTTGCATTTTGGGCAGAGCGTTTTCGGCGTATCAACCGGCATTGGCTTTTAACCCTTCAATCGCTTCTTCCATGCGGGTTCGGAGTCGCTGCTATCCTGCTCAGCGGCTGTCGATTGGGGCGTTTCTTGTTCTTGTTGCTCTTCTTCGGTCTCGTACTTTTTGGACCGTCTCGGGAAGTTTCCAGCCAAGTTTCTTTTGACCGACCAAGGCCATGCCGGCACAATCCAGAAAGTGATTGGCGCCTTTCTTGGTCCATTCTTCCTTGATGCCTTTTCCCGGCTCCAAGTAACGGCGATAGACCTCTGACGCCAAATGCCTGGCAACGGTGATATGCTCACGCTCCGGCGCGGCTGGGAGAGTAAGTGCACCGGATGAACCAGGAGTCACACGCAGACAGGCCTGAATCGATAGCTTCGAATCGTCGGCATCAAAAACGATACGCATCAACCCCTTGCCGTGGACCCATTCGATATGATGACGATCGCCAATAAATCGAATCGTTGAGTTTCGATTCCGCGGTTGCTCGTACTTTCGTGAATCCAGCTGAGTGCGGCCACGACCAAGGCAGGCCATAAACTTTTGCCGATCTCGTTCGCGAATGACCTCATACACGGCATCAGGCATGTACCCGGCGTCGACAATTGTAAGATCCGTTGAACGGATACCGCCTGACTCGACACCGAAACCTTTGTCCATGAAGTCGAAGATTCCGCGCAAACAATTCTTGATGGCGTTTTTCTCATGGAGCTTGCTACTGGCGTCACTGGAATTCAAACCCGTATCTCTCGAACCATACGTGACACAGTGAAGTGAGCCATTGGCGCGGGTTGCGATCACAAAATACCAACACACCCATTTCCCGACGTCCACACCGGCCGTCAGCTTGACGCAATCTGCCGGGACCACTCCGGAAGGAAGCTCGTGCCGTCGACGCCTGACATCAGTTCGACGCAGCGGCGAATGCTCAACCATGGGCAGCGAATAAGGAATGCACCAAACCTGTTGGCAAAGTTCCTTCTCGGCATCTTCTTTTTCTTCGGTGCCATCTTCGATTTGAGCGGCTTTCCATTCGTCGGCGGCCAAATCGTATTGTTTCAAGAAAAGATTGTCCCAGGCACTCCAGCGAAACCACATCACAGACGTTTCCGGCGATTCTCCGGTTAAAATTCCATCGGTGCTGATCTCTTGGCCTTTGTGGAGCAAACGGCCGCGATTGCGAACCATTTCGTTTCGCTGTTGTTCGGTATACGCCTCTCCGCATTTCGGACATGTGAAACAACCTAAGCTTCGCAGCCTGAAACTCTGAGTTTGCTTCCTGCCATCCAATGAAGTGTTCACGTTCCGGGCGAACGTATTCCGAACAATGAACGCATTGATAGACCAACTGGCTTTCACTTGACCCGGCCTTGGCCCTCCATGGCAAATCGAATTCGTCGGTCACAGTACCTTCGACGATCATTTGCCGTTCGGTTGATATCTTGCCATCTTCGTCAAAACGACTGGTCGCGCGTTGCCTGGCACGGAGCTGACGGAGCGGGTCCGATTCCTTGGACGATTCTGTGCCGTCAGACCATCCAGCCGCCTCAGTGACAACGACATGCGAAGCAGTGAAACCAGCCTTGGACTGGTCCGAGCCACCACGGGTCATAAATCGAATCGTCACACCGTTTGTCAGCTGCACCATGTCCTGAATGGTTCCGCCCTTGCTACCGGCACCACTTCTGGGAAGCAGTCCGCGCAATGCTGGGCTCTCCTGCAGTACAGGCAAAAAGTCTACTTTCCATTTGTCGTTAATCATCGCAAGGTCGGGAACGCCGACAACGACGTTCTTTCGCAGCTCGACAGCGATATACAGAACTACGATCACAAATGCGGAAAGCGTTTTTCCCGATTGCGATGGCCCGGTGACAATGATCTCGGACCACAGGCCGTGCTTGATCTCGTAGTACAGTAGCCGGACGTATGGTTGATTGTCGGCAAGGAATGGCTGGCCCTGAAATGGTCCGCCGTCTTTGGGGAGAACGATACACTCCTCCGCAAATGTCACCAGGTCACGCAATTCCTGTGACATGCAGTTGTCGATCATTTCGAGAGTGAGATCATGCGCTTCGACGCGGCTGATCTTCTCGAATTCGCTATAAACTCTCGATGGTTGAAAGTTCACGTTTGTACTGGTCAAGGGCATGGTTAATCATTCGCTGCGCCTGTTCACCGGTCAGCTTACTTTTGCGAGACAGGTCCTCGCCCACACCCCTGATAATGTTGGCCATCTTGTCCAACCGTGAAACGATCATTTGCTTGGGAAGCCTTTCCCGCGCCAACAATTCGTTTTCTGTTCGCTGCTTCACGTTCTGATTTTGCAGCTTTTCAATTTCCGCTTGCAGTTTTTCAATTTTAAGTTGTGCCGAGTCCTGAGAACCACTGGCAATTTCCATTCGCTTTGAAAAGATCGTACGAATGCTGGCACAAACGGCAAACAGGTCGATCGATTCTCGCCCACGCCCGCATGGAATATCGAGCGTCTCTTCCCATTGGTTTCGTTGATTGTTCTGGATTCCAAACAGATCGTTGAAGAACTTGGCCCGGACAGCGCGAAGCATTTCCGAAAGCTTCTGTTCTTTGACGGCCTCGAGGGCGCGAGCCTCTGATTTTGTCGGTGCAATCCCCTGCCTGATCTTCTCAAGGGCCGATGTTGCTAGGATCTGGTCGTTCTCTGCCATGAAATACCCCGTGAGACCTCCAAAACCGCCTCGATTTGGCGACTTCGGACACTTCGACGATAGATTAGACGTTGGGGCGTTTGAAAAGCTGTTATAGCAGATTTTTGAGATTTGGAGATAACAAAAAACGGACGCCCCCGAAAGAGCGCCCGCCTCGAAAGGAAAAACAGGCTTTCGCCAGTCTTTCAGGATTCAATCTATCAGAAAGTTACGCAGTCACAACGACAGTTCTGGGGACTGGAAACTCTCTGACAATTCGGCCATCCAATTCGATACCGATTTCGGTTCGATGGGCAGCGCTTTGTTTGTGGAAATAGGCTGTTCCAAATTCGCGGCACCGGGCCATGATGTCGCGTGCCCATTTCTTCGGGTCATCTTTGGTTCCCTCTGGTCGGTATCCTGGACCCGATTCGCCACCGTAAATCAGCCAGTCGATATCAGTCAGGTCGATTTCGTCGAGCGGTCCCAGTGCTGGTTCGTAACTAATGAATCGCACGACGGCAGGAATCGATCGCAGTATGTCGGCACGGTGCGCGACACGCATATCCTCAATCGAGGTTCCGAGCCATACGTTGGGCCAACCGTCTCCCCAGTCTTCTGGCAAATTGTCTACGATTCGATCGGGGCGTTTCGTGAGAATCTGAAAATGCAGGTTTTGGCATTCCCTGACTAAGTTGAAAACGTCTGGCCTGACTTCGTTGGCCGTGGGATGATCTTCGAAAACGTCACAGAGCGAAGCACAAAAAACCAAGTCTGGCTCTCCAGCTCCCAGAACGCCTACATGGTCCGGAGCTTCCCGATTCCATTTTTTGACGTTTCGCCACGGTTCCTTAGTCACCTGCCTGGGATTGTTCCCGAAAACCTGTAGGCCCATGCGGTTTTTCGTGAGCGTGAGAGCGTAACAGTTTCGGCAACCTTCGCTCACCTTGGCACACCCCATCCACGGGTTAAACGTTTTGTCAGTCCATGCAATTGCTGTTTTTTCGGCCATGATTTACTTACCCTCTTTTTGTTGAATTGACCATACCCATCGACTTGCGGCGTTGCTCCATTTGTAGTTTTTTCCACAAGCACTACAAACAAAACGGTTGTTGATTCTGAATGCCGAAAGGTCCCCTCCATAAATCCGACATCTACAGTCAGTACATCTAACTGACCGCTTTGGTGCCCTATTCCGTGGTGATTTATTTACTTCCATTTGTTTTTCCTTTCGAGTTGAAAAACGAGCTATCTCGTCAGTGCGACTTGCTCAAGGTCACAGACGGGGCATTGCCCCGTTTCGAATTAACCAACCAGTGAGAGTGCCTGATCGAATGCCTTGCTTGTCCGATCACTGTCGGTTCCGAATAGCTTGGCGTTCATCGATCGTTCCGACTTTACAACTGGGTCTTTGTAGTTCAGGCCCCTATCGTTTTGCAGCCAGCCGGAATACGCGTTGAATGCGTTCCATAGTGAAGTGCCAGCAATCTTTTTCTCGGCGTTGAATCGAGACTCGACTTGGCGGAATGCCTCCAATGCCTTGTCGCGTTTCTTTTGCTCCGAATCCGTTTTGGGTTCGGTCGGAATTCCGCCAAAGTCGCGGGCGTAGGCTTCGAGAAAAAACGCCTTGAATTGTTCACTCTTGATCTGTTTTGCAGACATTTGAGTGATCAGCCCTTGAGTCGTTTCAAGGCTTTTTCCGTAAACTGCCAGAGCGTGCTTTGCCTCCTCAACTTTCTTTTTCAGATCGCCGATATGGAAACTGACGTAGGCTGCCTGGCCAAACTTGGCGCGTCCCGCTTCGCGTTCGCGACGTGGAACAACCATGTGAAGCGTATTCGAGCAAACAACGCGTACCGTGGTTGGCGTGATTCGGAGAGCCGTACCGCCATCGTGGCCATTGCTGACGCAGATATAAGGGCTGATCTCGTCACCGTTGCGAATATCAAATGATTCGCCTTTGAGTAGAAACCAGATTTTCGAGCCACCACGAATCGACCCGGCCGATTCAATTTGGACTTGTCCTGATTCCGATAACGCTTCGCAAAAATCGGCCAGCTCGTCGTTGTGGAATGGCTTGTAGTCTTTGCCGACGATTCCCAGCACTCCCTTGATTGTCGCTGCGAACATTGAGAACGTGCGAATCAACTGAGATTCGCTTTTGCCATCCAGATCCAAAGCGTACAAAGGAGCTGATTGACGCGCCAATCAAGGCCAGCGATTTTCAATGCTTCGCGTGGTGTGGGGGCTTCATCAACAATCGTTCCAAGGCCATGCCATGCAGCGTTTTGTGAAGTACCAAGCCGTCAGTTGTTGTGATTTCGTGTGCCATGTCGTTTTTCCTTTCGAGAGAAAATCAGTTCCAAACGTTTACTTACGTTTGATTCACTGTTATATTATCAAAACATCGGCTTGAGTCAACGGGTTTTCTGTTATTTTTTCATTAAAGGGGCAAGAATGGCCAAAAAAGCCGCGAAACAACGTAAAAAGGCACCGACACGAGGGGATTTAGAGAGAATTCCGGCCGGAAAAGTCTTTACGAAGATCCGATTACACGATCATTTGTTTTGCCTAGGAAGTTGGTCGAAAAGCTAAAAGCGATTGCAGAGAAACGAGAAACCAAAGTAAATGCACTGGTTGTCGAGCTGCTAACCAGCGCAACCGAGCGGCTCTAATCGAATTCCAAAATATCTGGCAGTCGTGGAACTAGTAACTACTTCCTTGCATTCGATTACCTTGTGGCGTTCGAGCGCGAGCCCTAGAACAAACGGCAACGCCCATTTGGTCAGGAAGCTAAGGCACATTTGCGGCGGCTTCGGTTTCAGATCTCGAATGCCGATTGCTCTTGCAATTACCGAGTCGCCAGACTGACGGACCATTCCCCACGTCAAAAAGATTGTTGTTGGCCTCGTTGCGTTTTGGACAATCGCTTCATAGTGCTTCCACGGTGAACCGTACGTGTCAACGTCGATGACGTTCTGAATGATGCCTGACTGTTGGCAGAGTTTCAGACTGTCGATTTTCAATCGCCCTTTCTTGTGTTTCACATCGACACCCAAGTAGCTGTCAATCGTGAACTCTTTTTTGAGAGCTGACCAAATCGCTCCCGATCCCTGGCAACAATCCAGAACATCATGCCGGCCAGAGTACTTGGCGAGAAAATGCCGACGCAAATTCAGCTTGGCTACCAAGTGCGCGTTGTCGGTTTTCGTTTGTTCGGTCATGGTTAGTTCCTAAAAGGCGGCATGGCCGGAATGGGACCGGCCACCGGGCATGAACCCGTCGGATTGCCGTCCTAGCCGCATGGTAATCGTACACCCCTATCACGTATCGCCAAAGCCCTGTCGAGCGGACCAGCTACGGCTTGATGTCCCATGCAATCGACGTGTGTATAGATCATCGTCGTTCGAATGTCGGAATGCCCGAGCTGCTTTTGTATCGTACGAATGTCGACACCGGCATTGAGTTGGTGTGTCGCGAAGGAATGCCGCAACGTGTGGCATCCGACCATCTTGGTAATGCCAGCCCGACGTGCCGCGTTTGAAATGTTTCTCCCGACGTTGCATTCGTCAATGTGGTAACGAGCAATCCCGCCGTGCACTGGATGCGTTGAGAGATTCCAGGAACAAAACAGCCAATAGAAGCGTTCGTCGAATGTTGGTTTCTCGTCATCGACACCGCGCTTGCGGAATGGAAAAACGCCACCCTTGCCGCTAGTCTGATCCTTGAGTGCCATAGCCTTTGATTCATTGACCTGATTCGTCAACGGCTCAACTAGAGTTTCAGGCATGGCCAGTGATCGAGATTTCTTGTGCTTGCCGTGCCAAACGAACACTTGGCGATTGTCAAAGTCGAGATTGCAAAGGCGCATCGCGCACGCTTCGCTTCGGCGCAACCCACATCCGTACATGAACTGTGCCAACAAAAGCATCTTGCCGTCGAGTTTGTCGAATAGCCTGAAGACTTCATCCACACTCAAAACAACGGGCAGGTTTTTGGGTTTCGTTGATCGAAATGCGTCAAGTCCTTCGATTGGCATTTCCAAAACTTGGTTGTAGAGGAACAGGACTGCGTGCATGGCTTGCGATTGCGACGATTCGGATACTCTCCTGACTTTTGCTAGATCTGTTAGCCAGGCTTCTATTTCCGGTTTTCCCATTTCCGTTGGATGAACCCATTCGTTTCCGCGTTTTGAGAATCGCAAGAATTGAACTATCCATGACCAATAGGACTTTTGAGTGCTTCGGGCCATGTGGCGACGCGCAATCACATCATTGAAATCGTCTCGTAACATTAGTTTTCTCCCATTTAGAAAACGATCGACACGCAGCGGCAACCGCGCATCAATCTCACACCGTTTCAGTATTTACCATGCACATCCGGTGCAAAGGCGCATGGTAATAATTAGTTCTGTTGATCTACCAATCCACGCATTGATCGCAAATCGGTGCTTGATGGTCGTCGAACATCGGCAACCGTAACTGTGCTTCATCTGCCTCAACTAGCTTCCGCCAAGAGTAGTTCCTGCCCAATCCCTTGACCGTCGTTAGGCCGTTCTCAATCGCTGCGTCTTCCATCTCAACCGCTCGCTTAAACAATTCTGGATCGTCTTTCGATAACGCCAAAACCTCTTGCTTTCGCATCGATGGACAGAAGAAACATGCCGACTTCACCGGCAATGGCAAACCCGCGCAACGAATTGCATCAACGCAATCCTCTTGATTCCAGCCCCATTCAATCAACGGAAACCGAACATCATCGCGTTGGTTCAACGTCCTTTCGGCTCGCTTTCGCTCCCCGTTATGAATCAACCAACATCGTTTAATTGCTTAATCTCGCCGTTGGGACGTCTTGCCTTGGTCCAAAAAGCTTCAAGGGTTAGATCATCTTCCGTTCCTCTTCCAACGACGTAAGGCACCATCAAACCAATGCAATCGCGTTGCTCATACGTTGCGTTCTCGCTGGTGGAAAATCAATCGCGGCCCCGTTGATTGGTGCGTTTACCCCGAGGACAGAGTGAATGTGGCAATTTGCTATTTCCTTCTTTGTTGTTTGCTGCACGATCTGTGCGGGGCTCCACCAATTTCCAAGCTGTTCAGCACCACCAATTGATCTCTGGATAATTCCACCAACACAACGTCTCGCGACAAAACACTCGATGACAGCATGTAATCATTGTCCTAACGCCTCAGCCGCGACGCGTTGCTTACGAGCCTATCTCGCCGTCGTGACGTCTTCGTTGGTTTTCCTTTTCTACAAATTGTCTATACCCGGATCCGCCGGGAACAATCCGTTCCATTGACTCCCACCTCGAAACGTCCGCATCAGACTCAGATGAACGGGGCGTTCATCAGACCACGGCGGGCCGACTGGATCGACGCGTCACGATCGCTCCCCCGTCAGCCTCATCGTGATCCAAATACTCAAACTCGATTCGCGTCACCACTTGATCTATGTCTCCTCCCATGTGTTGGCAAAACATCAACGCGAATTCATGTCCTCTCATTTGCGGAAACCCTTCTCGCTTCGCTTCCTTGCGTCCATACGTGCGATCCTCGCACAACACTCGCAGTGATTCCTGCGTTACGCTAGTGACGCGAATCCGTCCTAGTCGCTCGACCTTTTCGCCGGGCTTCAATCCCATGCACTTGACGCAGGCGTTGAGAATGTCGCCAACTTTCAGAAATTTCCAGCCTTTTCGACGGGTAACTGTTTTGGTTCGTTGGCGTATCTGATCGGTCGTCAACGCAAAACTGATATTTCGTGGCATGATGAACAATGGATTGCACAACGAGTCGCCGGCACCGTCGTTTGGTAAATCAGTATCACACGCGGCGACCGTGTGAATCCAAGCGTTCGCCTGGCTAAAAAAAGCCCCGCAACCCGTATAGGATCATTGGCGTTTTCGCCATCGCTAATAACCGCACTGAGACCGGAAGATTTCGCGAGTCACGGGACTGTGTGTTGACCACCAAATTTCCCCGCAATGCAACCCAGCCCGCTCCGAGGCTATCGCGTGCGTCGGGGAATCGGCACCATGAGGGAACCAAAAATATCGCCCTCCTGTCGATGGATTTAATGCGTCATAAACGGCAACCGCCGCAATATTTCCAATCCCCAACGAACGATAACACTCAATCGGTCTGTCGTGACTGTCATGCGTTACTAGCTGAGGCACATCAAAAATTCTTTCGATCCGTCAATCATTAGCACTGCTGCTCGCCAATGACGAATAGCAGGCGAACAAAACGATGAACCCGGCGGGAACTATCGTCGGGTTTTTGTTTCCACTCATGGTTAATCCTTTCGAGGTTCGCCCGCTGGGTTATCGCTGACGTTCCGCGGACGGCTCCTACGCCACTTCGTGTGGCTACGGAGCCTAGCTGAGCATATCTCACTTAATTGAAATATTTACGTGGATTCCGGAACATTCCTAGACTGTCTAACACAACGCACAATCCTGTCAGAGCAAGACAAAACACTACGACGTTGAACCAAAAACTGTAATCGATTTCCTCATCATCGCTCAGCACCGCGGAACGCTCCCGTTCCTTAAACGAGCCTGATACATCGCCGCTTTCTTGTGAGTCGCCTGACATGGTTGCTTTTCCTTTTCGATTAACTAATTCGTCTATAACCGGAGCCGCCGCGGAACAAACCGTTCCATCTGACTCCCACTACTCCCAAACGTCCGCATCCGGCGGACGCAGATGAACGGGAGCGTTCGACGCATCCAAACCAATCAGATGCTCTACTGTTTTTCGCCACCGCAAATAGGCCAAGTACCATCGCAGTTCACGAGCCTCCTGAGGAGTTGCCTGCACACATTCCAGCCACTCGTCAATCGACATCGCCCATAACATCCTGCTCGATCCAAATCAATCGCCATGCAACCCATTCGCCATCGCGGACGCCTTGCTTCAACCTCGCAATCAATTCATCTTTGGGCAACCGGCAATCGTCCGCATCGCTCAAGAACGTGTCCACCCACACTGAGTGGGTCAACTCTGGCTGATACTGCAACGTCATCGCATGGAGCGTAGAACAACCCGTTGCACACGGAGCCGCCGACGTAGCGTGTTTCATAATGGATACCTTTCTTTCGGCGGCCCGGCTCCTAAGTTTCTCTTTCAATTGTTGATTCAATTTCACGTTTGCTTTCGACTGCATCGGTTTCCTTGAATCCAATTTCAAATTGCCGCCTCAAGAAACCAAGTGCTGACTGATAGGTTTGGTTTTCTTCGTTGGTCAAGTCGACTTCGGAAAACACACCGCCTAGCTTTGGCAACGTTTGTTTGTTGACCATGCATTCAACCAACCGATTTGCCTGTTGGATTAAATCGACTCGGTCAGAATCGATAATGTCCATTTCACGACTTGAACGGAAGTGAACTGTTGAGACGTCCAGTTTTGGCTCCATGTGTTTCTTTTCTGGTTGTTGACTATCCATTGTTTGCCGTTGTTGAAATTACCGTTTTTTCGTTTTCGGCGATTGCCTCAACTACAGATGAAATCTCCGCATAATTCACAATTGGAATTCCGATCAAAACCCAAGCCATCTTCGGTGGCTCTACTACTTCCAAGTCCTTTAACTTTCCTGCGTCGCCATCGATCGTCGAGACATTGAAAAGTTCATCAAACAACATCGCATCAAAATCTTGTGGTCGTGATTCTCGAATGTCACTTAGGAACAATTCCAACTTGTCGTCGACAAATTTTCCTGAGATCGTCGAACTGTTTGCGGCAATGTTCGCTGATCGCTGCTTTTCTTCATCCCAGTCAACAAACCGAACAAAAAACGATTGGCCGTCTTTCGTAACGATCTGGCCGTGAGAGTCGTCAACTCGTTGGATCGGCAAAGGACCGTACTTTTGAAATATCTGGCGAATCCTTTGGTGACCGGCAACTAACTGTCCACTTCGAACATTAAATGTGATTCCGGAAATGTCTCCGAACTCTTCAAGCGAGTATCCGAGGCCACTAGCTGCTTCCTTACTGATTTCCCTGGGATTGGCTGGATCCGCTGAAAGATCGCCAACCGTGGACGGCCAGTTTTGACTTGTGTCGCCTTTTTTGTCTTGGTCGGTGTCGGAATTAGGTTTGGTCATATACGAGCCAGAAACGAACGTGTGATTGAGTTAATTAAGTAAAAAATTCGATGCCGTGCGAGAAAAAAGCCTCCGATGGGGACTAAAGTCCGTGCAGGGGGCTCCCGAGGGGACCCACACCGCCCGACTCGACCAAGTGCCAGCACTCATCGCGTATCAATGGGCTGTCGCTGTCCCGGCCGCTCAAGAATGGATTGTCAGCCCTCGCAATCTTAGTGAGGTCATGACGTTCGTCGTCACTTAACGATTGCCACCAACTGTCAACCTCTCGACGTTCTGCCTCGATCTCTTTGATTTTCTGTGATGATATTCGCAGCTCGTCTCGGCGTCTTTGTTTCGATTCGTTGATTGCCTGGATCTGTTCGGGCGTCTTGATCTCTTGCTTTCCTGGCCATGCCCCATAGCGTAGGTAGTGGATGACTGACTCGGGCAAGAGTCCGTTGTCCTTGTTGGCCTTGTACGTATCGATCGCACGTTTCACGTGATCAATGTCGATGTTCGCGAATTCAATTTGGAATTTCTTCCATAGTTTTAGGTTGATTGAATAGAATAGCTTACCTAGTTCATCGAAGCGAGATCGTTTAACGTCACATGTGTTAGCCTCGACTTTGATTCCAATTGTTCGCCAATTGATTTCAATTGTCATTCTCTTTCGGCCAGCCTCGTTGGCTGAAACTGACTTGCAAATCAGCTCCGCTTCTTCGGCCCACTTGACCCAGTTTTTAACTGTTCCGATGCTTTGATCAAGGCATTTGGCAAGAAACGAATAGTTGACGATACACGTACCATCCGCGCTTGACCATTTTGCTTTGAAAACGTCCTTGATGAATCGACGGACTACTCGAGAGCGTCGAGGGCTCCAGCCATCAACGGCCAGACACTCGATTGCCGAGCATCGTTGCTCAAATTGTTCCTTCGAAAAACGCAATTCCAATTGCGACATGATCAATCCGTAAACCTAAAGGGAGCAACAGCTTTGATTTTCATCAAGCAACAATTTCAGCAGAAAAACGACCAAATGTTCCAAGCTTTTCAGGACGCCAATCTCCGACGCCAATGATTTTTCCAGCAATGTTCAAAAGCTCTTGAACGATCGAAACATCTGGTAACATTTCCGTGTCTACCTCGAGCGCGAGCAGACACCCCCAATCATTAAACTTTGGTCGATGGCGAATGATTCCAGCGCGTTGGACAACCGCACGGCATGAGTGAATCTCGTATCGCTTCAATGGCTTGTTTCGATTGTCAAGCAACTGACAATATTGAACACGTGATCGCTGTCGACAGACAATCTCGGGTACACCGACTCGTCAAAGACTATTGTCGAAATCCGTTCTTCTCGCATTGCCAGCTCCTTTCAGCGAAACCTAACGAATTGCCAACTTCATCGCTTCGCGTTCGAGAGGCGTCAAATCCCACTCCGCAATGACGGCAAATACATTTCCAGATACATGCTCCAATAGATATGGGTCACGAGGTGGATCAATGATTGGCCTTTCATGCCAGGCGTCGACCTCCCATAAGATATGCCAATGTCGGAGCTGTCCCGTTTGTGGTCGAACGTCCGCTGGAACCATCGGCACAGTTGTGAACCAACGATCGTATGTTCCGAATGACGACGTCTGAAACGTCGGCATGTTATTGAAATCATGAATCAAGTTTTCGTGAAATTTGTCGTATGGATTGAAACTCGCCCGCGAGTCAAATCGCAGTTTGTTCTTCCATCGGTAAAGAACTACTTGTTTTCTATCTGCTCTTGCAATGGCTAGTCGTGGTCTCCCATGTTGATCGAATTCGGAGTTCCGAATAACGTCGTCGGCAACTATTAGACGATGACCGCAGGCGGCTGCCTCGAACAATTTCTCGGCTGCCTGATACTCCTGTTCCGCGTCTTTATGCCTACGGCTTCGATACGCACGCAGCTTTTCTCTCGCAACTTTTTGATCAACGGTCAACTCTGCAACGTTCATGATTGCTCCTTATTGATTTAGGCGATTGACTCTTAGCCATGGAAACTCACTCCGTTTCAAAAATGTCTGGGATAAATGGGATCACGACTGACGCTGCATTCGAGTAATAGCGGCTCGTCGTTTCTGGCGAGCTGTGGTTGAGCATTCCTTGAGCTAGTGACTGCAGCGGCTTGTAGCCGGCAACCTCCAATGCGTTGGCAAACCACTTTCGCCAATACTTCGGCGGATTCTGAGCGGACTTTGGTAGCTCGGCGTCTCGTACCATTTTTTCGTGATGCTTGGAAATTGCCCTATACTGGATATGCCAAGGGATCAGTCGCTTGGAACTCGGGAACAAGCGTCGAACGTTTTCAAGTTCCAGCAGCAAACGCTTGTGCATTGGAATCGTAGAAACCTTTCCCGTTTTTCGCTCACGAAACACCAACACCGTTTCCGTTGGTGAAATCTCATGAATGTTTGACCGTTCCAAAGTCATCACGGCTTTGTTCCGGCAACCTGTGTATGCCCATAGTGCAACGGTTGCACGCATCAACGCCTGAAACTTATCGCGAACAATCGGCTTTCGGCAGTTCACATCGATATCCATCAAATCAATCATTGAAACAATCTTCTTAGCCTCGTCAGTCGTCCAGATTCTCGGCGGCGAAATGATCGCTGGTTCCATGTAAACGCACTCCACGTCTCGCAACACGTTGGCCCTCAACTTCGAATAGGGAGTTGACGGACCGGCTGCGCGAAAAACGTTCTAGACCTCTCTCAAGAGCGTTTCCTGAGTTGCGGCCGAATACGGATAACGCCGTAGACCTCCGCGCAGTATGTATGCGTCTTGAGTTTTTCCGCAAAGTCTTGGAGCGTTTCTGCGGTAATCTCGTCCAGCAATGGACCGGATGGGCGAGCAGGAGACGCCATCAGGTCGCCCCAGACCTTGATAGCGTCTCCCCGCCTCTCTATCGTCGTCTCCGCGACTGGTCGCCGAGCCTTTGAGTTTCGGATTTCGGATTGATACCAGGTTAAAAAGAAATCTGGCAACGACAATTTCGGCGACAACTCTCGCGAGTCGTCCGGGTTGAATAAACGAAGCATCGGGAAGCCCTTGAAGTTGGTTTCGTTTGGCCCTGTCCGTGATTCCGTTGCCAATCATCATCTGTCCTGTGGGAAATCCTGAATCAACACGTTAGTTAAACTGTTTCTGAATTCAAATCAGATTCTGACGCTATGTTTCGCTGCAACGCTTCGTAAACCTCACGCCTCAAAATCGGAATTACTTTGTCGGCATCAATTCCGATGCGAACTTTATCACCACGAATTTCGCAAATTTTGATGACGATCTGGTTTTTACCTTCACCGATCAACACATCCTCATTAGCTTTCCTGCTTAGTACCAACATCCTGTCAACTCCTTTTTGAAAATTGGTGGCTGGAAGCCATGAGTAAAAAACTTCCAGCCACCGCACGCTTTGTTACTACGTTTTCGGGGACACGGCCCCAAGGCACATAAAACCTTACACATCCACCGGTTACTGGGATGCCATGCCCCGTGCCGATGGTCCTGAAGTGTCTTCTAGATATTCACACGGCCAGTCGTGACCGTGATTGTTTCTTCTGATTCCACCAACGACTGAACGCGATCACGAACAAAATCCATCGCCTTCTGTTTCGCTTGGCGAATGTCGTCTGGGGCCGTCGTGAGCTGAATCGTTTCCGATTGGAAATTGAGCGTTACGAACACTCGAATTGGAGCCGTGAACGGGATATCCATATTCGAGAACACTCGCACGTTGAGCTTGAGCGTTTCTGGCAAGTCTTGACCGGAAACAACTTTGTTTTCGATGTCACGCCCCATGCTTTCGTCAGTGTGGCTTGTCTTTCCACCGAAGGCGTTAGAGCGTTGGAATTTGATGTCTCGGAACTTCGGTATATAAGAATCCGCGTCTGTCCCGTCCAATGTGATTCTCAGAAACTTGATGATGTCGACAAGCGAAAACGCAGAATCAAGTTCTACCAATTCATCAAACTGGGGAGTGACCTCCAACGGACAAACAATTTTGTGAGCGCCAACGTAGTCGTCGGCAACAGCAACAACATTCGAGTCATCAACCCAAATTGTTGACGTGATTTCCGGAGGAATTTCCTCGACTTCAAAATCAAAGTCGTTGCGGAAGTCCTGAGCAATTGGTCGAAACGACAACAGCATTCCTGCCAAATCGCTCAGCGTTTTGACCGTCATTCCCCGTTCGATCTTTCGGCCTGGCTTCTGATCGTAGGTTTTTGATCCGCCATCACCGTCCGAGACGATGACTTTCTTGGTTCCTGGAATCTGGACACACTTCGGTTGGATTCCCTCTTGGCCCTTGGCCCAAATCGATTCAAACAATTCTTTCAACATATCTCACTTCCAAATCAAAAATTGAGTTAAACGCAAATCGTTGGTGGCAATTGAATTTCAAACCCGGTCGGTTTCCACAAATGC
Source organism: Pirellulaceae bacterium (assembly GCA_041399045.1). Lineage (GTDB taxonomy): Bacteria > Planctomycetota > Planctomycetia > Pirellulales > Pirellulaceae > BJ22. The sequence goes on from JAWKTO010000019.1 coordinate 33,518, forward strand.
AAACAGTTTTCGTGGATGTTGATCTTCTCTCCCTTGGCCGGATGAAATTGAATTACTGTTTCTGATGAACTCCAAAACAGATTTTTGATGAAGTCCATCTCTGCCCAACTTGGAGTCCGGTCAGTGCTTGATACACTCACATGCTCCCAAGGCTTACCAGGCAAGTTGTCCCAATCCGAACCATCACTGGCGATCACCAGAAACGTCTTTCCACGCACTGGAATCCAATACGCTCCTGTCAGGCCGCTTCGTGGGGTTGTCGCGAACCGTCCGCTCAGTATTCGATAGTTTTCGATCTTGTCAGTACTCGATCGCATGGCCCTACTCGTCCATTTCGTCGAAGGTCCCTTGCTTGATGTCTCCATCGCTCAAGTCGTTGAATACGAGTTGCAAACCTTTCTGCGACTTGCGAACTCCGAACGAGTACTCCTTGGAGCGTTGCTTCGGCACCGTACTGGTAACGTGAAACTTGCCCTTAACCTCTTCGCACGTTCCATGGTCATCAGCGATCGGGTAACACTTGAACTCCAGTGTTACCTTTCGTTCCTTGTCGTCACCCGGTCGGTTTTCGCAGTCCTGAACAACACGCTGAACATGCTGTTGGAACGCCATGGCGACGCGCCCGCCGTCCAGGTTCTTCATAATCGTTTCAAAGGTCAGTTCATGAACGGCCATCGTTATTCGTCTCCTGTTTGATCAGCCGGTACTCATTCAATCCTCCACCGCATCGAACGCACTCGATCGTTGCGTTTCGATAGGCTGGCTCGTCCATGAGTGGATCGGAGAGCCATTTACGAATGTCGCTGATGCGCGACGTGTATTTCAAAAACCTCCGAGCCAGCTCTGAGTTCTTGATGTTTCGCAACTTGAGCAATTCAAACACTTCTCGATTCTGGCCAACCAAACGTTTCCGATCGCTCGATTCCACATTCGGGTCACGAGTGTTTATCGATGTCGGATATTGATAAGTCAGATTCAATGTGAGTTGGTTGTCGCTCATCACTGCTTCCAGTTGAAAAACACCAGGCAGAGCCGTGTACCTGGATCGCTCTTGCGGCTACGTCTCATCGCACTTTGCCATTGCCTCGGCTGGCAGTTAAGCGACTTCGACATTCATCAGCCTGATTCAATCGCCATGGCAAAATCATCAAACCGAAACGCCTAAAGTTGTTAGTCAAAAATTGCCGTCTCTCCGGCTGTCACGACTTGATTCGGCGTCGTTCCCTATCGATGTCATTTAGCCGGGCTTTTACTTCCGGAGTGTCACCGACTCTCACAACATGTGGGGCCAACGTCCATGGGCTTGTGCTTCGTCGGCTGTCTCCCCATGGTCTACAGCTCAGCAATCCTCCATCTGACGGAAAAGCCGCCAGTCAGGCCCCTTTCCAGGAATCTCAAATCCATCCCAACAACGAGAACAACAACACCAGCAACAACCCAATCACGGCCAACGCAGTCCAGATCTGATACGATCCGGCTTCGAATGCTGCTGCCTGGGCCATCAATGGGGAATAACGATCTGGCTCGTTCACGTCGTTAGGGATTCCGGGGACCAGCTCCGTCGTTCGGAACAAGTCACCCTTGGTTGTATGTTTCACTCGGGCAGGCTCTGACGGCTGTCGTGAATCGACAACGGCTTCAATGTCCAGTCGATCAAACGCTTCGAGCAGATTCGAATACGCCAGTTCGCTTTCGTCTCGCATGTAGTCGGCAACCGTCACCGTCACTGCGATGTAGCCATGCCGATTGGAAATCACGGCTGAATCAAAATCACCGTTCGCCAGGCACGCATGGTTCAGCGTTTCGAGGTCGATCGAACCTTGTAGCAAGTAACGCCTATGGTCCATCACAAATCCTTCCGAGGCTGTCGGACCCAAACGCGCACCGAAAAATCCTGAGTGCTGCTAATGGATTGGGGCCGTGTTTTGCCAAATTGGGTAACGGCAAAACGCCCTGTCGTTCCGATCAGCGTCGGAATCGTCTCGGTACAGAAACCGAATCAGAGAATCTTGTCGTTAGTGCTCATGCCGAGTTGGTAGCTCAGCGTTTCGAAGAAACCGATCGGTGAACGATCACGAATCGAGTTCGTCGATTGGTGAAGGTTAAGCGATCGGCTCACGCCCTGTCAACAGGATTTCGAAAAAAAATTCCCCACCCCCGCGCTCGCGGGTGATGAGGAACTGTATTAGTACTGTTTAATATAAGGAGGCAAAGTACATTCGTTGTACTATGGTCGCGCGTTCGTTGTACTATGGTCGCGCGTTCGTTGTACTATGGTCCCCTGAAAAATTTTTCTGAATCATTAGAAAACCGAATCGGAAAAGTTCCGAAGCAGGTTGATTTACTAATGGTTTTTCAATGTCTGATTTGCTCGAAAAACGCAACGTCGGCTTGGCTACCTTGAGTTCACTCTCTCCAAGAGCCGAAAACAATCCAAACATCCTTCACTTTGATCGCGATCTGGTCTTTGTGGATTGTCTTCAGCACAGAATGAACACTTTCTTCAGATTTCCAGTCAACAGGAATCAAAACGATTGGTCGTAAGTGATTTGATCGTTCTTAATTGAGACCTTGATTCCTTCGTCGTAAAACAGAAATTCGGCTTTCATTTGAACACACAACAACCAAGCGACATCAGTGATCCGGTCTGGATCGACATCTTTGTTACCCTCGAAATTCAACGTCGCGTTTTGTGATATTCGCTCCATGAAGTCGAGAAGTAATTCATAACTTCGTCAAACAGTTCATCACGATCTGATTCCGAAGTATCAGCAACGTCATGTTCGCTTTCCGAAGATGGAACGGCCATCCCATCGATCTTGTCAACGTAGGCCTGATCTGGGTCCAAAACGGCTGGCTGAACGGCTCCACTGTTGGTTTTGGATGCCGAGTCGCAGCCAACAAGCAGGATCAAAATCAAAGCAATTGCAAGTCTCATTGGTTCACCTTTCTGAAAGTTTTTCCCGGACTAAAGCACCGGCCTGGTAGACCGGTGATTAACTCTAGGGGGTATAGGGGATTTCACGCCGCAATCATGTACTTGACCACGGGCTATACTGGCATTAGTTTCGGCGAGTTTTGTTCCAATGTCAAACAGGTGCACTAATGGCCGAATTCATCCGATTCAACAAGTCCGTCAACAACGTCAACAAAGAGTTCATTATCAACGTGGCGCATCTCGCTTCCGCCGAAATTGACCGGGAGAGAACAACGGTTCAGCTAGTCATTATCAGTCCGTACGGCGAACGTGGCGTTCGTGTTTTCAACTTGAATGGACCGGATGCTGCATCTGTCATCAGTCAATTGGAGAGCAAGTCTGAATGAACCGCAGGCCGTTCTCACCAGGCATGGCATTGATTACGGCCATGCGGGACCCTGACAACTTTGTGTTGATCGTCCATTATCCAGACGATAACGGCATCGCAACACGAGTCATTAGCCCAATCCGCATTGAGGGCGATCACGTCCTGGCGTTTTGCCTCTGCCGCGGTGCCCCACGTCGATTCGATCGCAAGAAACTTCGAATCCTGAAACTTGACCGAGCCGAAAACCACGAAGCACCGGTGCCGATAACCTATGGAACTGATACTGGAATTTCCGTTACCAAGCCGTAAGCTGAATGCCCACAACAAGGGGCATTGGCGCACGAAGTCTAAATCAGTGACTTCCCGGAGATCGTTGGCGCGAGATACAACAGTTCTGCGTTGCATTGAGAACAAAATCGAACTGAATTGGCCGGCGTGTCAGATCCAGTTTCGATTCTTTGTGCCTGACAACCGGCCCCGCGACACCTGCAACCTCATTCAACAGGAAAAGCCAACCATTGATGGCATCGTTGATTCCGGACTAATACCGGGCGATCATTGGCAAGTGGCGAAGATTCTGGAACCAATCGTTGAGATAGATCGCGAACGGCCGCGAGTCGAAGTGTTGTTGGTCAAGAACTCTTCTTGAACCATCCCGAAACTTTATCGACGAGCATACTGACCTCCTCAACTCCACATCGCTTGGCTGCAATCGTAAGACCAACTACTTCCAGGGCGAATATGCAAAGAATGGCCGCTGTAGAACTGACGGTAGGAAAAAAGTAGCAATCGAACGCAAAAACAATAGCTAGAAACCCATGAAAGCGATACTCACGAAGTCGATCTTCCAGTTTGGCAACCTTCATTTCCAGAGCGGCAATCTGGTCGTTGACTGGAGCCGCTGGGCGTTCGTCGTCTTCATCCCAGAACTCACTTGCCGTTTCTGTCGATGGGTCATCCTCAACCAATTTTGGATCTGCGTCCATGTTTGCGAGCCTCTTCTTTGATCTCCCAATCGAAAATCGTCCGATGACCTTCACGATACGCACGTGACCACGCGCCACCAGTCCTATGGGTTCGGCTGATCAAATCCCCGGGTGACTTATGTCGAAAGAAATTGAAATTGTCTTTCAGGATTTCCATGTGTTTCGGAAGAATCCCAGCATCGGAAACCGTGTGAAACAAATTTCCAACTCGATTGGCACCGAATGCTTTGAGTAAATGATAGAGATCTGGAATGACAGGCCCGTAATCCCATGCTTCAAATGAATCAGGAGTAATCAGCGGCGCATTGTGGACACCCAAACTGTACATGTGTGACAGATACAGCAGCTTTTGCACTTCCAAATTAGAAACTTTCCAATCGGATATGATGCAGAGCTGCTTTGCTGCTTGGCGTGGCGTGATGGGAAACATGGCTTGGACCTAAAAAGTCAAGGGACTCCGTAACCATTGACACCATGTCATTTTATCGGTTCAGCGAGCGACGGGGCAATCTATCATGAACTGCCAGCAAAATAAAAAATATGCCCCTGGCGTTAGCAGCGGCAGAGGACTCGTCCGTGGAGCTGTCGAATGGCCCTTTTGACGAAAACCATCCTGCCCAATTCGACCTTGTTGGACTTGGGACTGTTATTTTCGGCTGACAGAACTCGGCGTCAACCTTCGAAATTTCCCCATTGTCATATGGGAGAATTCAACCCAAGATCAGCGAGGCGGACGGGGCTCGAACCCGCAGCCTCCGTGACAGGCCGATTGGCAAATTTCAACCGAGTGTTTGCCAGACGTTCTCGCCAAACCGGAATCGCGCCCTAAACCGGCCGAGCTCTTTGAACAGCGGCCTGTTTTGGTCGCTCATGATGCCGCCTCGACTTGCTCGACGGGCTTTACCAATCATTGCTATCCACAGCTTCGATTTCTGTGGTTCTCCATCGGCAGGATCGACCGCCGAAACCCGGAGGTTTTGGGAAAGCGTCCTGCGTCAACAAGTCTGTAGATCGATCGCTTTGACAATAGAGTCATCAACGAAACGCCGTCGACGTCGATCAACAGTCGTTTGAGCCCTTCGAGTTTCGAGTTGGTTTTTTGCGGCACTTTCGGCCCCCTAAACGTTGTGAAATGCATCAGCTGTCAGGGGAATGGTAAGCATGCAAAAACAAAATCAAACGTTGACTTGGCCAAGTCAACGCCCAAGTCAGCAGTTTTTAGGCAACGTGTGAGATTAGCGTTGCGAATTTTTCGCGATTTGCCAAGTCAACGCCCAAGTCAACGGCTAGAGTTGCCCCTGAAACAGTTCGCGCGCTTTGAGGAACCTTGGGAAATGCTTCTGAAAATGCCTTCCAGAGGTACCGAAACATGCACCAACTTCCGGCACAACAACGGAACAACTGGCATTTTGAGGCAAAAACAGAAGGTGACAGCGAATCGACCGACGGCGAGTCAGAGAACGAGAAAACCCCTGAAAACCTGGGGCTTTCAGGGGGTTTTAAAGCGAGGCGGACGGGGCTCGAACCCACAACCTCCGTGACAGGCCGGTGCTCCATGGGCATCGGAAACACTGCTAATCTCATCGCAACGTTTGCAGCACTTTTCAGCGTCCGCTCATGTAAAGGGTCCAATGTGCAAGTTCCATGTATCGTGCATTCGAGAACGGCAATCTGTTTTTCCCTGATTGGGGCAGAGCTTGCATTTTCGATTGTCAACGACCCTCCCTCGATGAGCGCAGGCCCTGGGTCATCTGTGATCTCGTCGTGTCAGACAATCGGAATCCCCTTTGTCAACGTATTTCTTCAAACCGGCCTGAACGTCAGCGCGGCTCCATTCGCTCATGCAGATTGCCGGGCCAGTGCGATTCATGACCTTCCCGAATTCCACATCGCAGCATGACCAATCCTGCAGTTGATTCTTCTTGTGTGGCGGAACGTAGGTATTGATTCCAAACTTTTGCAGCATGTACGAAAAATGAAGTCTTCCCCGACAGCCCGGCGACTGTTCAAGGTCCGGCAATTCTGACCAAAACATCCCGAGCCATTCGCGACGAAAGAACCAGGCATTTCCAACGATGTCGACCTGGGCAGTCACTCCCAGCGGATTACGCCAGCAAGTAGAGCGTTCGCTGGTTGTAGTCAAACAGCGAGTCGAAAACGACGCCATTGCCGCCCATCAGCCCGTCGTGACGTTTCATCGTCTCAACACAGTTCTGATACCAATTAGCACCGGGATGATGTCATCATCGAAAACACCTATATTCGGTTTTGGCGTTGAGCGCAAACGCAAACCGTGACCATACATTTCCTAGATTCAGAAGTGCACCGTGCGTGAGTCGCCCCAGAAAACGCTTCCGGCGAAAATTCGGTGTCGTGGGCGTTTGCCAGATGATCGTCTCAGAGCTGGCAGTTTGGGCCTCTGCGGCGACGTTGCTTCTGATGGCATCGGTCGACCAAACGCATTCAGGACTGTCGTCACCAATGGCCGCGAACGATGAACAGCCGGTGCCTCTGCTCCAAGTCGTTTCTGGTTGCGTTCTAGACGCGGTGCCGTCTTCTTCGGCGGAACAGGCGGAATGATCTCCGAATCGGGAACCGTCGTGAGATTGGCAAATAGAAACGCCCTCAGTGGTTCGTTCCAGGCACGATTTGTGTTGATGACCTTTGACGTTTCTCCATACTGCATCAACGTAGCCAACTGAACCTTGGCCGATAGATAGCGAATGAACGGCGCCGATGATTGGGGAGGTTGCAGGTGAGGAAAACATTCTCATAGACCATTTCCCCAAACAAACCGCGTCAACAATTTCCCAGTCGGCGAACAACGTACGGAGCTTTTTCCTTGTCAACGACATGACAGCCGTGAGTCGTGGAAGTCGTGAGCGGGATAGCCTTTTTCGAATAATGCCTCGATGGTTCGTTGTTTGGCTGATTGGAAACCGTTCGTAGCTTTGAAATTTGCGAGCCGTGCGGGGGTGAACGTGCTGGCTTTTCTCGGAACCCGCAATTCCTCGATCGTGACGCGATCGACAAAATACAGATCGTCCATCATCCAAACGATCGTATCACCAATCCGCTCATCGTTGAGAGCCACGTTGAATTTGTGGGAAGCGTCACGAAGCTTCTCTCGGAATGAGTTTCTACCAGCAGCGTTTCCTTGGGATGATATTTCCGTACCAGGTCGCTTTGTGCCTCCTGATAATCGGCTGATCTCGATGACCCAGCAATCAAAATCTTGGCCGCCCGCGTCAAAGTTCTGATGAACGAGCGAATTGACCAACGGAGCTCGTCATAGGATGCCCAGCGTTCCAATATGGCCAGACAAACGAGATCACTCCGAATATCCTCCAAAGTGATATCACCGCACCCGTACCGAATGCCGAGCCAGTCAACTCAAACGGAGAGCATGAATCGGTATCTGGCGGCTGGGCGGAAAAAGTCGAATTCTGTGTACCATTCAAAGAAACACCGGAGAAAATTCTTCGCCTGACAGCGACGTGTTGGGGAACGAGCCGGCACCTACGGGTCCCGCCATGCCGAGCCGTCCCATGCAATTTGGTAAGTGCCTGGGCAGGAACCGCCAGTGATTGTGACGTTCAGCGTAGCTGGCACTTGAACTCCGGGACAGCATGATGTCTCGATACACGATGCCGAGTATGAGACTGTTCTTCCTCCATCATGCTCGAGTGCTCGCCATTCAATGATTACAACCCCGACGGTTGTCGGAGGACTAAAGGCAGCCGTCGTAAACGTGACTGAAAAAGTTCCAGCAGATTCCTCAAATTCAATCGTGGCGGTTCCGGATGCAATTGATGTCGAGTTCAGCGTTAGTGAACCGCCAACGGCATCGATTGACGCCACTCCATGAATTGTCAAAACAGATGTGTATGGCCCACCGCCTGGGATTGATCCGGTAATCACTCCTGTAATTGTGTAGGTATTTGACGGGCAGATGGAACTTGGGAAAGATGTAATTTCGTAACACGCAACGCCTGGAGCCGCACACTGACCACCATCAGCATCCTGCAATTCTGGACTTGAATAACAATCGCAATCATAGCCTGACGATGAACCTGAAAGGCTACTTGATGAACTGCTACTCGACGTTTCGTCGCCACATGGGCAACGATCACAAATGACCACCCCCAAGGCGTCGACAATCAGACCATTTGCGTTGACCCAGATCTTAGACACCACTTGCCCCCGAAGCATCACACTGAGTTGCTGCAACCTTGACGAGACACCCATCCTTGATCGCAAGAAAGTAATCAACGGTCAAAGGATCGGCAACGGGAATGGAATCCATATCGATTCCTGGAATCGTGAGGCAGCCACTGTCAGACGAATCCGAAGTACTCGACGAATCGCAGCAATCCCCACCGAGCGAAACGACTTCGTAAGCCCCAGTGTTGCAACGCGATCGACGGGCATATCCCATTGTCCCCTCACGCACAAACTGGATGAATTCACTAGATTTAGCTAATCCGATTTCATCATGGACAACGATCGCACGGCCACCGACCGCGCAGCAATCTGGATCCGCCAGCGAATTCGATTCTGTAACGCGGCCGACCTCTACAGCCGAAGCGGAACCGCAAAAAAACAGGTCCTCAGTCAGCCGGAATTTGATAATCTCTCGGCTTTGAGTCGATACACGCACAAGCGATGGAACGTTTACGCTGTTTTTCATTGCTTACCTACGTCTGCGAAACCCGTCGCAACCGATGTCGAATAGTCTCCGTCAAAATTCCAGCCGACTCCGGTTATGGGT
>JAWKTO010000020.1:0-29933 GCA_041399045.1 Pirellulaceae bacterium
TCCGAAGCGATGCTAAATACCTGTTCTGGCGTTTCAGCTGCTGGCATGCCCATCCCGCGTTCATTCGCGAATAGTTGACATGAGAAAAGTGCAGTCAGCACAAACATGGTCAAAAGGCATTTTGCTTTCATAGAGAGTCTCCAAAAAATTGTTTTTCTGATTCAGCAACAATTACGTCACCTGATAGCGAACCTGGTGGACAATTAAACTGAGAGAATTCCGATTTTCCGCCAATATTTGAGCCTCTAATTTGACCTGTTGGTTGATGTCCGCAATGGAGCAGTTCATTCGCCTTCACCTTTAGAATCTTCGCTTGAGCAAAGTTTGTCGATCTCAAATGAGTGAATCGAGAATTTCGAAATTTTTTCAAGATTGTTGTCTACCAGAACATATCGTTTGCGATGTTCCTATTTGGGATTGGTTGGCAACTTGATTGACGCCTTGATTAAATAAAGCGTTGGTTCAATTCTGCTGAAGCCAATCAAGCAGAGTTTTTGACAGTCCCTAACGAGTTGACAAACTGGGCTTTACCGGAAATTTTGGAGAGTAGTCATGAGGGTAAGACAGATGCGAGATTCTCAGATTAAGAGCGCAGTTGTCAGAGCATTGCCGAGAATTCGAGACCTTGCAAAATTCAGCCTTCGACGCCGCTATCAATCAAAATTTGACGCGGAAGATATTGCTCAGAATGTCGCACGAACAATTCTGCGCAAAATCCGCGAAAACACATTCTCGTACGACATTGAAGACGAGAACCAGTTATGGAATCTCATCACAAAGATCGTATTCCGACGAATTGCTAAAGAGATTCGATACCTTAACTCGCAATGCCGAGATGTCAAAAGAGAACTGCATCTCGATTACATTGAAAAAGTGTGTGAAGTAAACGAATTCGATTGGGAAATTGAGGATATCTTAAATTCTGGTTTGACGTCGCTCAGCGACATTGAGCTGATTGTTTTGCAAACGTTTCTGAAAGGCCACTCGAAAGAGCAGATTGCCAAGCGCACTGGATTATCGGTACGTACTATTACCAGACGAATGAACTCGGTGATCAGGAAACTGAAGATTGTTGCCTCGAAACTTGATTGGGGAGATGACGCAGAAATGAATCAAATCGGTAACGAATGAAGGTCTTCTAATCGACGTTAAACAAGCTCGGGTATTCTTTGACAAGATCTGGAAAAAGGTCGGCTAGTTTGGTCTTGATCAATTTGATTTTTCTTTGGACGGACTTCGTAGCACAATTCAACTGGCTTGCGATTTCTGCGTAGTCGAAGCCAGCGAGTCGGAGCTGCAGCACCTGTTTACCGGTGTCATCCAAATGACCTTCAATGGTGGTGATGACATCAGCCAATTCAGCAATGTGAGTCGGATCTGGTTCAGCGGATATTTTCATGAAATCTTCCAACTCAATATCTTGCTTTCCGCCACCGCGTTTTCAGGGCCGTTGCTTTACGGACCTTGTTGGCTAACCTGTTTTAGCGTGATCGCCACGAGTTGTTTCCAGAGGCTTTCCTCGTCGTCAAAACTAAATTTTGCCTTCGCCCATCCTTCGGAATGCTGTTCGAAAAACAGTGGCCGCAACCTCATTGGGATCAACTCGATGTTTGTGGCTAGGAGCAATATTGTTGTCAGCCAATCGAATGACACGAGGAAGGTATTCGGCAAAGAGGCGATTCAAACTGTCGTCGTTCATAATGACCTGGAATGTGAAGTAAAATGCGCCAAACCTATTTTTCAATCGAATACCAAAAAGCATAAGTGAAGTTTACCATGACAGATTTAGCCTTGTTAGATCAGGTCGCAATGAATTTTGAGAATGCTTGGAATCCAGCATTCGACGTATCTAAGATACTAGAAACGGTGCAGCAACTCAGTCTGTCCAACCAAGAAAAATCCTCAATTGCCATGGAACTGGCTATGATTGATTTGGATCGGCATTGGCAGCATTTTACTAGCAGATTATCACTGAATTCCGATCCAGACTCCTCACTTTCCCAGAAGGCCGCACGATCAAGTCTACAGACCACCTTACGACTCACCTCACCGCTTACGGAATTTACGAAGTCCTAAATACGCACTAACGAACTGATCAACCATGAATTCATCACTCGAGCGAGACTCGCCGACATTCCGTATCCGTCGTCAATGGTATCGCTAGAGATAGTCGAAAAAATTGAAAAGGCACGTCCTGAAATCGAAATCAGTTGTAGTGGAAAATCAAGATTCCGAGGTAAAGATCTGGGGACACGTTTTGATAGGCAGGCAAGATCGCGGCGAACCCTTCCTTTGAACTTGTGAATGAGAGCCAAATCGCAAAAGCTTATTTCAGCAGCGAAAAACAGAATGATCGTGTCAGTCGACAACAGGCACAAATCATGATCTTAACACCACAACTTTCCGTAATTCGGAATGGAAGCACCAACCGGCCATTTTGCGTCAACCAAAGACTTCGTATTGCATCCGATGTCATCCCGAATCGTGTCGCTGCCTTTTTCATTCGTTTTAGATGAATTGACGTGCACCGTTTACCCACGTTAAGTTTTTGAAATACGATAAAAAAGCACGACAGTTATTTTACCGAGCGTGCACTGAGGTGCTCGGGTTTTTTCGAGACAGTTCAGTATCTTATTTTTGGACGGTTCGGAGAACCTTTGCATGTCCAAAATTTCCTCAAGCGACAGAGCGAGCCATTCTGGAAGAAGCGTCGCGTCGTTTCACCCAAGTTCAAGGAAGGAAGCCGTTCAGATGCTTCTCGATGGCCATACCGCCAAGTCAGTTGCCGAGCGACTTGGTCTGTCTGGTCCCAACCTGCTTTTCGTTGGAAGCGGGAGTTGATTGGTCGGGCCGGAAGAACAGCTGAGACCATTGGACAGCCGAGTCCGCGAGCTGGAAATGGAGTTGCGACGTGTTGAACAGGAGCGTGACATCCTAAAAAAGCGTTGGCCATTTTCGGCCGCGAAGGATAGCTGACGTGTTTACAGCCATCGACCAGATCGTGATCAACGACCACGTTTCAGCGTCGCGAGTTTACTGAACCTGCTGAATGTCGATCGGTCCGGATTCTATTCCTGGAGGAAGGACCAACGGAACTTTTCGAGGTCAAAGACCGGGAACTTGTATCCTTGATCCATGAGATCTTCTGGTTCCACCGTCGTCGCTACGGCGCTCGTCGGGCACGGCAGAGCTGAAGCGGCGGGATGTCCTTTGCGGCGTAGGAAGGGTCGCCAGTTAACTCAAATCTCAGGGATTGAGAGCCATTCAGCCCAGATCTTTCAAACCGAAAACAACCGAGAGTCGCCACCCCGACTCGGGTTCAGCGACAACCTGCTGACCGGGCATCCAGGCCCAACCTTGATGGACGAGGTCTGGGTCGGCGACATCACTTACATTCCTCTGAGCCAGTTGATTCAGTTATCTGTCGATGCTCATGGATCTGTATTCGCGGCGCATCGTTGGCTGGTCGTACCGTCGTACCATGACCGAAGAATTGGTGATTGAATCCCTCAAAATGCAATCGGATTACGGCAGCCCGCCACGGGATTGATTCGCGCAGCGATCGAGGCGGCCAGTACGCGTCAAAGCGGTACCGGAGGCAATGCTGCGCGCAGCTCGATGAGGCAAAGTATGTCGGCCGCGGATAATTGTTACGACAATGCGTTCATGGAATCGTGCTTTACAGCACGATAAAGACAGGCAACTGGAGGACTACGCGACAGATGCCGAAACCATCAGAGAGCTCGGCTCGTACATCAACTACTACAATGTCAGGCGGCTTCATTCTTCGCTGGGATATGTGACGCCCTGCGGGTCGAAACCCAATCATTCAACCAAACAAACCCGTCGAAATAAGAGACTGGCGCGCCCGTAACCCGATACACCTCAACTAGATTCCAAAACCAATTGGATTCACCATTTCCGTAGAAGACTTGTTTACCAACTCTGGCGAGCTTCAGTTTCGAGATCAACTAACCTAATTCCCTAGATGCTTTCAGTGCCAAGTCTTTCGCACGTTGTGTGTACAACTCAGTAACATCCAAAAGACCTGTGACCAAGGATTGACTGCGCCGGCCTCAACGCCCATCGCTTGTAACCATGTCCGCTCTTGAACGACGGATGTCATGCGGAGACCATTCTTTTAGTTCATGCTGCTTTGGATTCGTTGAACAGTTGATCGATAGGTACTTGTGCTGTAGAGTCCCCAATCGGGTTACAAATAGATATTCGTCTGGCTCCTTGGAGCACAATAAAGGTTCAATTACAGCCAAACATTTTGGTCCAATTGGAATCTCCAATTCATGATCAGTGTTGCGTCTTATGGCGAAATGGCCTCCACCAAAGTACCCCATCGGTTTTTGAAAGAAAGTCACTTGGCTTGGCTGTAACGGCGCTCACCGGCACGAGCGCCCGGTGAAAAACTGGAACTGTATCAGTTGAGCCAATGATTCTGGCACAAGACTCAAGATTGGCAGGATGTCAGCATCGAAATCGACCCATCGTCGATTTGAACTTTCTCTCAGCCCGGGACTATCGCCCTTACGCAAAGCCGGAACGAGCTTGCAACCCATGTATGATTCGGCCGAAAGGTATTCGCGAACTGCACCCCACGCCAAAGCGGTCTTGATGCGAGTTACGATTTCATTGATGCCTTGTCGCGACAACTCTACGCTGATGATCGAAATTGCTGGATTGAGCCAAGGTACGGAATATGATTGGCTAAACATCAACGGAACAGCGGAAATCGATGGGACTCTTTCGATCTCACTTCTCAACGGCTTCACTCCCGACGCAGCTGACAATTTCACAATTCTGTCAGCGACATCGCTCAACGGATACTTCGCGAACGGATCTGATCATGTGAAGTTTTCACAGGGCAGCTTCGACGTTTCTTACACGGGGAATTCGATCATGCTCTCGAATTTCAGTGCCGTGCCAGAACCAAGCTCAATTATGCTGATAATCTCGGCAATTGCTGGTTTAATATCGGCTCGAAAACGAAAGCGTTGAGTGACGCGCAAAAGAAAACCCTGCGAGAAATCGAATCCCGCAGGGTTTTTGGCAGTCGGGCTGACAGGATTTGAACCTGCGACCTCTACCACCCCAAGGTAGCGCGCTAGCCAGGCTGCGCTACAGCCCGATTGAAACGAACGGCTTTACCAAATGCATCGCCGAGTCGCACAAACAGTTTACCAAACGATTTGAACTGGTCGAGCCCGTATTTGTTTCAATGCCACGCTTTTAGCAACAGAAGTTGAAATTCTGAATACTCACTACCGGCGATTCGACTTTCAACCCGTTGTCTACCCAAGTTTGTTGTCGTATTTTGGTGAAAAATCCTAGGTATTTTCGAAGTCAACCAAATGCCACAGCTCCATTTCGCCGACAGTCTGATTGAGAAGATACGAGAACGCCAAACTCCATTAGTTGTTGGCATCGACCCACGTAGCAAACAGCTACCGTCGGTGATACGCGGCGATACATCCATCGAATCTAATCCGCAAAGATTGGCCGAGCTATTTGAGTTGTTCTCCCACGAGATCATCGATGTGGTTGCTCCGCTCGTGCCGGCGATCAAACCGCAGATGGCGTTTTTTGAGGAACTTGGTCCAGGAGGAATGCAGGCCCTTGCGAATGTCATTGATCACGCAGTCGCTCGCGACTTGATGGTTATTCTGGACGGAAAACGAAACGATATAGGCTCAACTGGTGAAGCTTATGCACGCGCCTACCTTGGCCGAAAACCGCTAAGCCCTTGGGGAGCCGATGCTCTAACAATCAACCCGTGGATGGGTTACGACACCGTAAAGCCCTTTTCTGACTTAGCGGAACAACGCGGGGCTGGTGTTTTTGTCCTTGTCAAAACATCCAACCCAGGCAGCAGTGCGCTACAGGAGCAGGTGTGTAGCGAAGGCCCGCTCTATGAACAAGTTGCGACCGAAGTGGAACGAATCTCAAAGGAAACCGCGGGAGTTTCCGGTTACGGCATTGCTGGGGCCGTGGTTGGCGCCACCTATCCAGAACAAATGAATAACCTCCGAACAAGGATGCCTCACACGTTGTTTCTGGTGCCAGGCTTTGGCGCCCAAGGTGGTTCGGCTAGCGATGTTGCGGGCGCATTCGATGAAAACGGTTTCGGAGCTGTGATCAACAGTTCTCGAGGAATTATTTTTGCCTATGAGCATGAGCGTTTCGCTCCGCCCAGCCCAGATCAATGGCAACGCTCGATCGAGATGGCAACGCGGGAAGCGATCGAACAAATTGCGGCAGATACTCCTGCCGGTAAACTTCGTAGATCCTGATCGACGATAGTCTGGCAGGATGGTTGGAAGTTGCGCCTGCTGAATAATCACTCAAATAATGCCGACTCAAGTTTCTCAATCATCTCCTGCTGTGACATGTTGACATCAACAACGATTCCGTGCTTGTCAACCAACATCATGTAGGGAAATACGGACACAGGCGCAGCGAGAAAAATCCCTGACTGATGTTGAGGATCGTAAACAAACCGAAATTTCCATTTCAGGCCTTGCAGATTCTCTCGGTCCGTTGTGGACGCTTGACTTCCAACCAATACAATCGTTTCAAGTCCAGACGCAGCCATTTGCTCCAACATAGCTCGATAGGTTCCGAGCGAGTTGATTTCGCCGGCCTTTTCCAAGTAAACAATAAACATGGCTTTGCCTGCCATAGACTGGTCATCAAACTCAACTCCATTAACGTCGAAAGCAGAAAACTGAAATTTGTTGCCGACTAAGGCGCAACGTGCGTCTCCGAATTTCGCGCGTTCAACGATTTCGTGTTTGAATTCAGATTCGTTCATCGCAACGGATTTTTCGTGAACAATCTGAAATAGCTTTCTCGCGCGATCGTACCAATCGTTCAACTCAAATTGCTCTGCAGCATCCAGAAACAACTCGAAGAACTCCGGTGGGGCCTTTTGATCCAAGAGCGCACTAGCCAAATCAATCAAGCGATCGGCAGCAACGTCAGCCCCTTCCTCATTTGGATTCGCCTTTGCGAGAAGTTGGATTGAGAAAAACTCGGTATCGGTCAGACGCCGCAGTTGAGTCAAAGCATCTCGCCATTCCGCAATCTGCTTGCTCTGATTGCTTTTCCATGCGTTGATTGCTACGTCAATGATTTTGATTGTCAGTTCCTTGTATTCAGTTCGAAGGCGATAGAGTTCCAACAGTTCGAGGGAAACCTCACCAATACTCGGATCGTCAGGAAATTCTTGTGAAATGGCGGCAAAATGCAGCTCTAATTCCGCAAGCGCTTTTTCGGAATTGCCATGAAATGCATCCAGAATCAGCTTCTGAGACTTTGCAACCAGAGCATTGCGCCGCAACGTCTCAGATTCATCTCCTGCAAGTCGATCAAGAACCGACACGAACTCTTCATCAAGTCCCTTGATCTCTAAACTGTTCGTCAAATTCAATGTGTAGAGTCCGCTGTAACATTTTATAAGACTCGAATTAGCGAAGAATCGACGTTCCTCGGTGGTCGCAATTTCCGCTAACTGCTGCGCCGCTTTGATCTGTTTTCGGTACTGATCGATCCGTTCATTCTTTGACGGATTGCGGGTCGTTCTGCTCAATTGATTTATCTGATCGACCAATTCATTTTCAGTAGTATCCTTTGCCCCAGACGAAGTCGATTTGAGTGCACGACTTTGAGCCCGATTACTTCCATAGATCGCAACCGCCAAAACAATAAGGCCAATCGTTCCAAGAAATACCCACAAACCGATCGGGCGTTTCTGATCCTGTATGGAATTTGAACGTTTACTACGACTTCGTCGTGACATGGCAAGCAATCAGATTGTTAAACAAAACAAAGGCAGGTGGTACCAAACTTTTCCCGCCATCAGGCAATAACTACCATAATACACTCAGCCAAACATTGGATTATCCCGGCCCGAACAAAACGTCATGGCGTTCAGCCAATAAATCGATTGCAACGGATGTTTGGCTAAAATCAGTTACAACGAGCGAGACTTTTGCCGCACAGCACGCTTTTCAGGCGTTGCCCAACATCCATTCCAGGGCCGTTCCGCCAAGGAGCCGGTGCCGTTGTTCGACCGTTAATTCCTCAAGCCCCCGTATCAACGTCCCTGGCTGAAGCTCGCCTAGTGGAAACGGATAGTCTGTCCCCAAAGCCAGTTTTTCGAATCCAAACAGACGAATCAACATCCGCAGGGCCTCGGGTTCGTGGACCAATGTATCCAGGTAAATCTGCGAAACGTATTTCTTTGGGGGATTCGGATTGTCAATTGCGCAAAGATCAGGCCGGACCTCCCAACCATGTTGGATGCGACCAAGCGTTGCCGGAAAGGCGCCACCACCATGTGCAAAACAAATTCTCAAGTTCGGCAGACGCTCTAACACGCCAGAAAAAATCAACGAGCATATCGCCAGCGAAGTCTCTGCTGGCATCCCGACCAACCAGGGCATCCAATATTTGCGAGTTCGCTCGCCTCCGATCATGTCCCACGGATGTACAAAGATACAAGCGCCCATTTCTTCAGCCACTTGAAATACGGAAAAGAACTCCGGTCGGTCCAGGTTCATTCCATTAATGCTTGAGCCAATTTGCACGCCTGGCATTCCCAAGTCACGAACGCAGCGCTCAAGTTCCCGGATCGCCAGATTCTGATCCTGCATCGGGATTGTTCCCAAACCAGCAAAGCGTGAGGGATAAGTGCGTACGATTTCCGCAATGTGATCGTTAAGCAATCGAGAAAGGTCCAGCCCGTGCTCTGGCTTGGCCCAATAACTGAACATGACGGGAACTGTCGACAGCACTTGCACATCGACGCCGTGTCGATCGCATTCCTCCATTCGACGTTCCGCCGACCAGCAATTTTCATCGACGCGTCGAAACGACTCACCATCGATTACCATGTCCGCGCAACCGGGTTGCTCATGCACCAGTTGTACAAACCCACCGTAGCCATAGCGTTCTGCCAGGTCAGGCCACGTTTTCGGCAGGATGTGGGTGTGGATATCGATTACCGGATTGTCGGGAAAATGCGATGCGTCCATGGTGTTGTTCAATCCATTTAATCGATCGTCGCGATACACTTTAATTCAATTGCGATGGGCGTCGGCAGTGCACCGACTTCCAATGTCGTTCGGCAAGGTCGATTGGTTTGAAAATACTCAGCGTAAATTCGGTTGAATGTTTGAAAATCACTTTTCATATTCGTCAGAAACACGGTCACATCCACCAAGCTTTCCCAATTCGTTCCGGAATCCTCCAGAATGGTTTTCACATTTGCAAACACGCTATGACATTGAGCTTCGATATCATAAGCCGCAATTTCGCCTGCATCGTCAAGTGTTACTCCAGGAATCTCTTTCGTACCTTTCTTTCTCGGTCCGACTCCTGAGAGGAATAGCAGATTCCCGACGCGACGCGCGTGTGGATAGGCGCCCACCGGCTCCGGCGCTTTGGACGAATGAATTGAAGTGTCACTCATTAGGCGTCAACTTTCAGCTACAAAAACAAACATTCTTCGATTGCATCCAGAAATCCAAAGCGTCCCAACCGCCCTCGCGCCCGACTCCCGATTCCCGCATTCCACCAAACGGTGTGCGAAGGTCGCGCACCAACCAACCATTAACCCAGATCACACCCGCTTGAATCTCACGAGCCATATTCGTAGCGGTATTGATATTCTGAGTCCAAATGGTGGCGCTCAAACCATAGTTCGTTGCATTTGCCAATTGAACTGCGTCGGTATGATTATCAAATGACTGCACCGTAACTACTGGCCCAAACACTTCCTGTTGGTTGATGGGGCAATCGTGATTGGCGTCCAGCAAAATTGTCGGCTCCACGAACCAACCATCGCGACATCGCCCGCTGGGCTTGCACTCGTTCCCGCCATGCGCGACCGTTGCACCATCGGCACGAGCTTGTTCAATCGCAGCCAGGATTTTTTGTTTGTGGGCCAGACTGGTCACCGCGCCCATTTGTGTTGCCGCTTCCGCGGGATCGCCAACAATTAACGCCTTGGTTCTTTTGACGAAGTCGTCGACAAACCGATCGTAGACCGAACGTTCGACCAGAATTCTCGAGCCACACAAACAGATCTGTCCCGAATTCTGGAACGAACTGCGAACCGTCGTGGCAAGCATTTTTTCATAATCGCAATCGGCAAAGATCACGTTTGGGTTCTTTCCGCCCAATTCCAACGAGACCTTCTTGAACGATCCGGCCGCAGTCGTGGCAATTTGCCGCCCCGTCGCAGTTCCGCCGGTAAATGAAATGGCGGGGATCTCTGGATGCTCGACGATCGCCTGACCGGCCGTCGGCCCATACCCTTGGACAATATTGAGAACGCCCTTGGGAAATCCAACTTCCTCGCAAACCTCAGCCAACATGAACGCGGTAGCCGGAGTGATCTCAGACGGTTTCGCGACGACACAATTCCCAGCAGCCAACGCAGGTGCAATCTTCCATGTGAAAAGATAGAGAGGCAAATTCCAAGGAGAAATCGTTCCGCCTACTCCCCACGGTTGCTTCAACGTCACGTTCAATCCGGCTGGGCTATCGTGAGCCGATTCACGCGAACCCATGATCAAACTGGCAAAGAACCGAAGGTTCAAAACCGAACGCGGAATTTCAATTTGGCGAGCCAGCGTGATAGGCTTGCCGCCGTCTTTCGATTCAATCTTGGCGAATTTGTCGATGTGATGCTCCAAGCCCGCGGCCAAACGTTTCAGCCACGTTGAACGGTGCTCGATCGAGGCGTTCCCCCATTCTTCGCGAGCGGCTTTCGCGGCTTCAACTGCCGAGTCGATATCGGCACGATTGCTATCAGCCACCTTGGCGTAGACATTGCCGGTCGCCGGTTCAAAGACTTCAATCCACTCTCCACTGTCGGGTTCAACAAATTGCCCGTTAATGTAAGAGCGAATCGTGTTTACAGGCATTGCGTCCTCCCGCCATCGACTGGCAGATTGATGCCGTTGATATAGCCCGCTGCGGGAGAAGCGAGGAAGGCGATCGCCTGACCGATTTCCTCTGGTTCACCGAAACGTCTTGCGGGGATCGCGGCCAACATTCCGTTCTCGACTTCCTCGCGCGATTTGGATTGTCTTTTGGAAACGTTGTAAACGATTGCGTCGAGACGTGCCGTACTTGTCGCACCCGGCAAAACATTGTTGACGGTAATCGCAAATGGCCCGAGCTCATTGGCAAGCGTCTTACTCCAATTTGCAACTGCGCCTCGAACGGTATTTGAAACCCCCAGGCCATTGATCGGCTGCTTCACACTTGTCGAAATCACATTGATAATCCGACCGTACTCTTCGGACTTCATTCCTGGAACAAGTTTTTGAACCAGCGTTTGGTTCACAACCACGTGCTGATGGAACGCAGCAAGGAACTCAGGAATTTCCGCGTCAATGGCACTGCCGCCTGGAGGACCTCCAGTATTGTTAACTAGAATGTGGCAGGAACGATTCCTTTCAAGCCATTGATCGATTGCCGACGATACATTTTCGACGTCCGAAAAATCGGCGACGAGAATTTGGTGTTGCTGCCCCGATGACACCGAAAGTGACTTACAAGCTTCGGCAAGGCGTTCTTCGTTTCGCGCAAAAAGTGTGACGCTACACCCCAGTTCAGCCAGTTCGCGCGCAGCCGCAAGTCCAATTCTTGCGAACTTCCGCATACGATGGCCCGTCGATTGTTCAAATCCAGATTCATGTGGCTCCCGAATCACTGCTAACCTGTTAATTTACTCTTTTTGGCTATTTTTTACAGCACGTGGGCAAATCAAATGGCGAAACACCAGTTGTTGCTGAAACGCGGAGAACATGTTGCCGAAGTTCGCACGGACGCGGGAATTTCAATCGCAATCGAACAATCGTTCACGAGTCAACAGCCTAACCATTTTGAAACGCCCGATGCCACACGCAAGCCTTATGAAGCGGACGGATTTGTCGGCGATACATCACAGGGTGGCAGCTGCAACGTTGACGTATTGAGCTTGATCCCACACTGCAACGGGACGCACACCGAAACAATTGGTCACATTGTTTCGGGAGATTATTTTGTCAGTCGCCGCCTGCTTTCCGGTCCACTGATTGCTCAACTGATTACGGTCGAAGCGGTTTCTGCTGCAGAATGTCAAGAGTCATATTTGCCGCCGTTCGAGGAAGCCGATCAATTGATTACGGCGATGAACCTGACGAACGCCCTTGAATCAGCTGACCTTGCTCGGACTTGGGGGCAACCTGACGCTTTGATCATTCGAACAAACCCGAATGGCGATGACAAAACATCTCGAGAATACCGTTTCTCTAATCCGCCTGCGTTTTTTACAAACGATGCGCTGCAAGTCATCTTGAAAACTGGCATACGCCATTTGTTGGTGGATTTGCCGTCGGTAGACCGCATGGCCGATCAGGGAAAACTGAGCAACCACTGCCTGTTTTGGAATGTCAGCGTTTACAACCGTGTTCCAAACGACGAAGAAACCTTGGACAAGACCATTACTGAAATGGTTTATGTTCCGAATTCCGTTGCTGATGGGGTTTATCTTCTTGACTTGCAGATAGCTGCACTCAACTCTGACGCATCGCCTTCGCGCCCGATTTTGTTTCCGCTTGCCATCACAAATTAGACTCGTAATACCCTTTTGAACGAAATGTACCTTTGATCCATGAATGAAACTGAGTTTCCAACCGAAGCCTTGCAACTGGATGCTGCCGATAACCTGAACCGTTATCGAAACGAATTTTTTATTCCGGTTACCGAATCAGGGAACGAACAAGTCTACTTCGTCGGAAATTCACTGGGACTTCAACCCCGGCAGACGGCGGACCTGCTCAACGAAGAACTGGAAAACTGGAGGCGGCTCGGCGTCCGCGGGCACTTCACGGGTCGGTTTCCGTGGATGCCTTACCATGAGTTCCTGACCTCTGCGATGGCTTTTCTAGTAGGGGCTCGCGATGACGAAGTCGTGATGATGAATTCGTTGACGGCAAATCTCCACTTGATGATGGCCACGTTTTATCGCCCCAATGCTCGCAAACGAAAAATCCTGATCGAGGGACACGCCTTTCCGTCTGATCACTATGCCGTGGAGTCGCAGATTCGTTGGCATGGACTTGACCCCAACGAATGTTTGGTTGTCGCTCGACCCGAACCCGGCTCCGAATTGTTTTCGATGGACGAACTTTGCAACACCATTGAAACCCAACGCGAAGAACTTGCACTCGTCATGCTTCCAGGAGTTCAATATTACACTGGCCAAGTATTTGACATCGAACGGCTAACGCAAGTTGCCCATGCCAACGACGTGCAAATCGGATTTGACTTGGCGCATGCGGCCGGCAATCTGCGCCTCCATTTGCATGATTGGGGACCTGATTTCGCAGTCTGGTGTTCGTACAAATATCTGAATGCGGGACCAGGGTCCGTCGGAGGGTGTTTCGTTCACCAGCGACATATCGCGAGGCAAGATCTGGTGCGACTCGCGGGTTGGTGGGGTCACGACAAAAAAACACGTTTCCTGATGGGCAACGAATTCCATCCGATCCCAACGGCTGAAGGTTGGCAATTGAGCAATCCACCGATTCTTTCGCTGGCGGCGATTCGAGCATCGTTGGATGTCTTTCGCAGGGCAGGGGGCATGGAGCCGTTGTCGGATAAAACTCAAAAGATGAATCAGTTCTTCACAAGACGACTGTCCGAAAAACTTGGTAGCAAAATTGAGATCATAACACCTCCGTCAACCGGTTGCCAATTGTCGCTTAAGGTCAATGTGCCGGGAATCGAAGGTCGAGCCGTGAAGACCAAACTGGATGATGCGGGTATTGAAACCGATTGGCGAGAGCCCAATGTAATTCGCGCTGCACCAGTACCGCTATACAACCGTTTCTCGGAAATCGATTCGTTTGTTAACACCTTGGAAAACATTTTGAGCTAACGCATGAGACAGGAACGTATCACGATCGTTGGTGGTGGATTGGTTGGCGCTCTGCTTGCGACCATGCTGGGACGTCGCGGCTATCAGGTGACCGTGTTTGAGAAGCGTCCCGACATGCGGAAAACTGAAGTTGCTGCCGGACGCTCGATCAATCTTGCGTTGGCCGAACGGGGATTGAAAGCGCTGCGTCGCGCCGAATTGGACGACGATGTCGAACCGCTATTGATCCCGATGCGCGGCAGGATGCTGCACCCATTGGGCGGCGAATTGGAATTTTCGCCTTATGGTCAACTTGAACACGAGGTCATTTATTCTGTTTCACGGGGAATTCTGAATGAGCGTATGCTCACCGCCTCGGAGGAATCCAAGAATGTCACGTTCTACTTTGATCACGAGTGTACAGGCGTTGACTTGGACGGAAAAACCATCCAGTTAATGAATCATCAAACTGGTGAACGTCGATCCCATGACTTTGAGATTCTGCTTGGAACCGACGGAGCCAACTCAGCGGTCCGAGATGCCGTGGTCAATTGTGCTGGTGGAACCTGGACAACCGACTGGCTGGACCACGACTACAAAGAACTCAATATCCCGCCCGGCCCAGATGGTTCGTTTCAAATCGACAAAAATTCACTGCACATCTGGCCGCGTCATGGCTACATGCTGATTGCGCTTCCTAATCTGGACGGCAGCTTTACGGTTACGCTTTTTTTGCAGAAGGAAGGCGATCCCAGCTTTTCGAAATTGACCGACGAAGCGGCTGTCGAGTCATTTTTTCTCGAACAGTTTCCTGACGCTCACGCTTTGCTGCCCGATCTCAAACAGGATTTCTTTCACAACCCAACAGGCGTTTTGGGCACGGTTCGTTGCACTCGATGGACGGATGGCCAATCGGCTTGCCTGTTGGGGGATGCGGCACATGCGATTGTTCCGTTTCATGGCCAAGGGATGAATGCCGGCTTTGAAGATTGCGCCGTGCTGATGGATTTGCTGGACGAATCGCATCGTGATTGGGGTTCGGCGATGACGGCGTTTGAAGAACGTCGAATTGACAATGCAAACGCCATCGCCGACATGGCCCTGGAGAACTACATCACGATGCGCGACTCGGTATTGGATCCCGTGTTTCAACTCAAGAAACAACTCGGCTTCGAACTTGAGCGTCGTTTCCCCGATCGCTTTATTCCTCGCTATTCCATGGTCATGTTCCACTCCATTCCTTACGCTGACGCAAAACACCGCGGCGAGATTCAAGACCAAATTCTCGAACTTTTGATTGGAACCAGCTCAACAATCGATGAGATCGATTTTGAGTTTGCGGGCCGCTTGATCACCGAGCGACTTTCGGTACTTGACGAAGTAAATGCATAAGACTTATTTTTGGACCTGTCCAAATTAGTGGGTTAAATTTGAAACCGCTTCGTGACGCGTCTGCCAGAACGCATTGTAAAACCGCAATGCCTTCGGAAAACACCAACATTAATTTGAAACGAACTTCAAACGCCGACTGTCCACGTACTTTCGACTCTGAATGAGGAAAACTCCGATGAAATCAAACTCGAATCGTTGCCAATGTATGTTGTATTTCTTCGTGTTGCAAATCGCCATTTTTTCACCAACCTCATTGGGACAACTAAACCATTCGGGCAACGAGATACTGTTAAAAGCACCGAGTGATGATTGCCTCTTTTATTCGGCATGGGATTACACGACTAATCCAAATTCCAGCAGTTCGAACAGTCAGGACCGTTTGCTAGCTGAGCCTGATGTTCAGCGATTCATTGGTGATGTCCTGAATTTGACAAAGACGATTCCAGGTGAGTTACAAATCAATGATGACGACACTGAATCCCCAGTCTCTCCGACCGTCATCAATTGGTTTATCGATACATGGGTCCTCTCGCCAGGCTGCATTTTCGTTGATCGACTTTCGTTCCCCAAACAAGGCGTCCCGATCAACGCAGATTTTGTGCTGTTGGCTCGTTTGGCTGATAAATTCAATTCGTCTCAGGAGACAATCAATGACCTCTTTGTCCGGTTCAATGCGCAACTAGTGAACTGTGAAATCGGTGGTCTGACTTTTCGAAAGTACTTAATCGCCAACCCCGACATGCCTTGGGAATTGTTTGTTGGTGGCTTTGAGGGCAATTTGATTATTGGCTCTAACGAACAATCAATCCAACGAATGCTCGAACGGATAAATGGCGATGCAATTCCTGCATGGGTGAACGACCTCAAAAATTCAAACCAGCAAATTGAACGGGTCACCACAATTGGGAAATTGGATTATGAGCGAATAGAAAAAATCGCGATGGAAGGAACGAAACGGCAGGATACGCGAGTCTACAAGGCATTGGGCTTTGACAAAATTCAATCCATTGAATCGGTATCTGGATACACCAAAACGGAAATGAACACCCGTGTAACGGTTCGATTCGAAAGTGAACCAGATGGAATTTTTGATTTGTTCGCCAAGGGAGCGGTCGACATTGCCGCATTGAAGCAGATCCCAAGCGATGCGTCGATCGCGGGAGCATTTGTATTGGACGGGATCGAACTCAATCATTTTCTGCAACAGACGATGTCGCAAATTGACGTCACGATTTCTGCGGCGATTGGTGCTGGGCTGTTACAGCTCAATCAAATGACTGGTGTCGACATGGAGGCGTTTGTCCTGGAAAACATCGGCCCCACTTGGTCGTTTTACAATCCGGCTGGAAGCTCCGACAATTCCTGGGCGCTGCGAGCGGCAGTTGGCAAAAAAGACGATTTACAAGTAGCTGTTGAGGCATTGGTCGATCTTTTCAATCGCACCTTCGAGAACATGCTTGCACCGGGAATGGAGATTGAGAAAATTGAATTACCTTCGGGACCTCACTATACGCTGACAAACGAAGAGTTGGGGCAATGGCGTTGGACGGTCAAAGACCAGTTCCTGGAATTGGTTTTGTCGAATGTAATGCAAATGAGATACAAACAGAAGAAGCGAATGTTGAGAATAATTTCTTGACCAAGTTGCCTGAGCATTTGAAATTAAAGGAAGGTGACCTACAAAACAGGCTCTTGGCGTTAGTTTACGTTGACGCTCAAAGAGAAACCAAAGCGATGCTGGATAACAATGACGGACTTTCGAGTCTCATCGCACCACAGTTGGCAAGTAGACCGCAACTTTCCGGGCAAGAATTTTTGGAATTACTTGACAGGGTCAAGCTTCCGACTTCGGAAGCAGTTGTTAATCACTTCGGCCCAAGCCTATACACAATCGTTAGAAATGGAAACAATCTGGTATTCAACTCGCATCAAAGCATCTCATCAGCCGATCCACTGGTCACGACGCTTACCTATTGTTGTTGTTGCCGTACTACTGCCAGCGATTCACATGTCAAGGGTCACAATTCGGCAACTTGAATCCCAAAACAATATCCGCCAGTCAGTTTTCGCGTTCCACTCTTATCATGATGAATATAAGCGGCTCCCGACGGCAAATGCACCGGAACGCAACCAAACACACCCCGTTAGCTGGCGCGTAAAGATCCTCCCATTTCTCGACCGAGCCGACCTGTACAAACAGTATCACCTGGATGAGCCATGGGATAGTGAGGACAATCTAAAATTGATCGATCAAATGCCGGACGTTTTCCGAGGCCCAAACAGTCGAGCTGAAAAAGGTCATACGGTTTTTTTGGCGGCAAGTGGCGATTCGGGTGCGTTCCCCAATTGGACTGGTGGTGAGCCTGCAAAATTCAAGCTTGAATCAATCCCTGACGGACTTACCGAAACCATTGCACTCGTTGAGGTACCAGATGAATTTGCAGTACCTTGGACAAAACCTGACTTCGGAATTGACCCCGACAACGTCGAGTTTCAGGATCTTTTAGGGCAGCACTCAACAGCCGGTTCGGTTGTCGCAACCATGGATGGCGCGGTTTTACCTTCTTCCAACCTCCACTGCCAACGGTGTTTTCGTGCGATGCCCACACGCGCGATGGAGGCGAGGTGATCCCAGTCGACGCGTTTGGAAATTGACGGAGCAATCGTTAGCGTAAAATGAGCTCAAAGTTGCAACACAGTGAACGTTCGGTCAGTGCAACAATAGTCGATCGGTTGTCTAATCCAGGTCGACCTCCGGCAACTCCGACTGCACAGGTTTCCGGTTCTGCGGTTGCACCATTGCGGGCTCGGACTAGATGATACTGCAATCGATAAACGTGATAGGTGACGCGTCGCAGCCAACGCATCGCATCGAGTCGCGCGATGGCGGCTTTTGCCGTCGCGTCGCCATTGGAAACGTCGGTGATCACACGTTCGCGATGCGGTTCAATTTTGGATTGAAATTCAGACCACAACGTTTCCAGTTGTTGCAATGCGTCCCTCTGCTCCTCCGGCGATTGAGAACCTTTGGACGCCAACGCCGTCCTCAGCAGGTTTGCCAACTGACGCGCAAGCTTCCGGATTTCGGCATCGCCGATGGCGCCATCCAATCGTTGCCACTGATCAGCTCGGCTGTTCAATCGTGCAAGATGGTCCAGCAAATGAACTGCCGTTGTATGTCGACGGCGTTGTGCATCAGTCGGACTTGGGACGTGTATGAGATTCAAATAGGACCGACACTCTTCAGCTGCCTGTTTGTAATCTTCTATGCGATGCAACTGCACTCCCAACTCGCGATCTCGATTGTCAGGATCGACCAATGTTGCCAAAACCCCAAGTTCGCGATTGGTCAAATCACCAAGGGTTACCAACAGGGTTTCAAGAGCAACCGCTGGATCTTTTAGCAGCGATGGTTCCAGTCGACTCGTCAATTGGAAGTCCGCGCTGGGGGTCATCCAAATAATCAACCGAGCAAAGTACTTGGTAAACGGTAAAACAAAGAGCACGCCCAACGTATTGAACAGTGTATGGAACGCCACCAACACAATTTCCGAGTCAAGTGGCATTTCACCGGACCAATGTTCGGCCGCACCGACGTAAAATGGCAACAGGATAAACGCACCGATCCCGGTCATGCAGTTGTATACAACGTGTGCAAACCCTGTGCGGCGAGCGTTCAAGTTACCGCCAACAGCTGCCATTGCCGCCGTCGCCGTTGTACCGACATCCATGCCAATGACCAAGGCACACGCTTGTGTAAGCGAAATGTTTCCGACATGAAGTGCTGTGATTGCCGTCGCAACGCCTGCGCTTGATGATTGGGTGACGATCGTGATCGCAATTCCAATCAACACCAATAGCATTCGGCCCCAAAGATGATCGGGCGGGAAACTCTCAGGCGTGACCACATCGCGAAAGGCTTCCATTCCCGTTTGCAACAGTCCGATTCCGACAAATATCAGTCCGAATCCAGCCAGCGCAAACCCCATCGACTTGATCCAACCGTTCCCGAATAGTCGAATTAACGCGCCCACAAAAATGGCTGGCATGACAATGTGTTGCAAATCAAACTTGAACCCCAACAATGCAACAAACCAGCCCGTAATCGTCGTGCCGATGTTCGCGCCAAAAATCACACCGAGGGCTTGAGTGAATGTCATCAATCCCGCGCCGACGAAACCAACTGCCATAATCGTCGTTGCACTGGACGACTGTATGATCGCAGTTGCAATTGCTCCCGTAGTCGCCCCGGAAACGGCACTATTGGTGAATCGCCCTAACGCCTTGCGAAGGGTGTCACCGGCCAGACTCTTCAATCCATCGGTCATCACGGCCATTCCAATCAGGAATAGCCCAATACCGCCGAGAATGTTGGCTAACTCTGGATACAAGACATTTCTTCCAAAACTGGCGCCCGCCAGGTAGCCATTCCTGCAGGCACTTTCGCGAATCAAACAATTTTTAAAAATGGTTAGGGTTCGATGCGAACGGCGCAGACTTTGTATTCTCCAGTTTGTGTAACGGCGTCGCCGGCATCGTTTGTGAGCAGATTGGCGCGTGACTCGGCGAAGTGCATGGGCATCCAGACACAACCGGGGCGAACGCGTGGCGAAATCCAGGCCTTTGCCATGACCTTGCCACGACGCGATGCAACACCGACTTCCTGACCGTCTTTGATCCCCAATTTTTTGGCATCGTAGCGATGGATCTCGATAAAGTTGCCGGGTTGCTTGAGTGCAGGGCCTGGCTCACGTCGAGTTTGAGTGGCCGCGTTGTAATGAAATAGAGTTCGACCGGTCGAAAGCACCAGTGGATATTCGGCGTCTGGCAACTCCGCACTGGGGCGATACTGAACAGCTTGAAACGGAGCGGTTCCGATTGCCGGTCCACCTTCATGCATCGTCCGTGTGCCTTCGTGTTTCTCATCCGGACACGGCCATTGCAATCCCAACGGGCGTTCATCGATTCGTTCGTGAGAGATTCCCGCGAACCGTGGCGACAAGGCAGCCATTTCATCATAAACCTCGCCCGTATCTTTGTATTCGGGCATCGGATAACCGCATCGTCGGGCGAAATCGCAAAGGATTTCCCAGTCAGCTCGTGCTTCTCCTGGCGGCTCAACGGCTTTGCGAACGCGTTGAACACGTCGGTCGCTGTTTGTGAACACGCCATCTTTTTCCGCGAAGCAAGCACCGGGGAACACCACATCAGCGAAACTGGTCGTGACGTTGTGAAAGATCTCCTGACAGATTAAGAACTCGCAATGTTCGTTTAGACCTTGTTCCAGCGCACCGACATTGGGCTCGCTGATCACGATGTCTTCGCCCATCACATACAGACCGCGAATTTTGCCTTTCTGAATGGCTTTCATCATCACGTTCAGATTCATGCCTTCGGTCGGCGGCAACTCACAGCCCCATGCCTGTTCAAACTTCTGTCGAGCCGCGGCGTCCGTGACCCGTTGATAACCAGGATAAAAAACAGGAGTCGCCCCTGCGTCATTCGCGCCTTGGACATTGTTTTGTCCGCGCAACGGGTTCATACCTGCGGATGGAACGCCCAGATGCCCCGTCATCAAAACGAGATTAGCCAAACAATAAACATTGTCGGTACCATGCGTGTGTTCGGTGATCCCCAGCGTGTAGTAGATGCCCGCATGTTTCGTTGTGGCATAGGCCCGAGCGACCTCGCGAATATCTTCCGCTGCGACACCGGTTACTTTTTCCGCTTCCTCTGGCGTGTAGTCTTTGACCGCCGCGATGACTTTTTCGAATCCCGACGTGTGTTTGGCGATAAACTCGTGATCAATCAAGTCTTCCTCGATGATCACGTGCGCCATCGCATTCAGAAGCCAAACGTCGGTTCCCGGCTTGAGCTGCAAATGCTTCTCGGCAATCTCAGCCATGTAAATCTCACGGGGATCGGCAACGAATAAACGTGAACCACGTTGCACGGCTCGTTTCATTTCCATCGCGATGATCGGATGGGCTTCGCTCGTGTTGCTGCCGATTACAAACATCAATTCGGTGTCACGAATCTCGTCGATCGAGTTCGTCATGGCACCCGCTCCAAACATTGTCACCAGACCGGCGACGGTAGGAGCGTGTCACGTAGCGGCACACTGATGAATATTGTGCGTCCCAAAAACAGCACGCGACAATTTCTGCATCAGATAGTTTTCTTCGCCGGTACAACGACTGGATGAAATGAATCCCAGTGCATCGGCACCGTACTTGTCCTTGATCTGCATCAAGCCCTTGACCGCTCGGTCCATCGCTTCGTCCCAAGTCGCGGGATGAAGCTGACCGTCTTCACCTCGTACCAAAGGCGTCGTGATTCGTTCTTCATGATTGATGAAGTCATACGCGAAACGTCCTTTGACGCACAGGTTGCCGTCATTGAACGTCTCGCCAGGATCCGGACTCGTGACCTTGACGACCTTGCCTTCCAAACTATGCAAATCCAATTGGCAACCGACGCCACAGAAATTGCAAGTTGTTCTTGTGACGGTCGTTTCGTTGGGCTTGAGCGGCGGAGCTTTCTTTTCGATCATTGCTCCCGTGGGACAAGCGTCGATGCAACCGCCGCATAGTTCGCACGATGTATCCAATAAACTTCGTTCTCCGGCAGTTGAAATAGTCGTCTCACTACCACGAAACGCCAACGTGATGGCATTCACTGCTTCAACCTCATCACAGTATCGAGTGCAGCGAGCACACAGGATGCACAGCGAAGGATCAAAGTGAATGTACGGATTGTTGTCGTTGGGTCGACCAACGCGAGGCGCTTCGATCTGATGCAGCTTCAGCGGCTCGGTTTGCTGTGCAAGTTGCCTCAATTCGTTGGTGTTGGCGGTTTCAACTGGCAATCCGCCGTCGTCCAATTGATGGTCGGCCAGATACATCCCATAGAGAACTTTGCGGTGACGTTCGATTCGATCCGACTCAGTCGTGATCTTCATATTCGGAGTCACACGCCACGCACATCCTGGTTGCAAACGCCGTTGCCCTTCGACCTCGACCAGGCAAACACGACACGCACCGGCAGGCTCCAGTCGCGGATCATGACAAAGCGTTGGGATCTTGATTCCCGCGCGCGATGCAACTTCAAACACGGTCTCGCCGGGGCAAGCGACACACGACTTGCCATTGATTTCGATTTCAAACGTTTTTTTACGAACAGGTTCGTTCATATTTTTTGTTCCGTGGTTGAGCAAAAGAGCTCAATTTTTAGTTCAAATGTCTTTAGGTCGTTCGATCCATTCTATCATTCGCCGTTTTTGGGAAAATAGAATCTTCAGGCGTTGCTTTTCGGTTTGAAGGCTTCCGGGAAGTACTTTCGGGCCGATTCCAGCGGTTTATGGGCGATCATTCCCAATCCGCAAATCGATCCCTCTTCCATTTCCCATCCCACATCATCGGCATGTTCCAATGCCGTGCTGTCGCCCAATTGAATCAAGCTGTCCAGTTGGCGGCGAAGGTAACGAGTTCCCAATCGACAAGGGGCACACTGCCCGCAACTTTCGCGTTCGAAGAAAATTTGTTGCCATCGGGCGGCATCGGCCATATCAACGGTGTCATTAATCACGACAATACCGCTGCTACCCAACATCGAGCCAACTTGACTCAAACTCTTGTAATCAAGAGGCAGATTTCTATTTTCAATTGGCAGAAACCCGCTCGATGCACCGCCAGGACTGAACGCAATTGGATTCCCGTCATACCCGCCAGCAACCGCGACGACTTCGTCCAAGGTCACACCAAGAGGCAGTTCATAGACACCCGGGTTATTGACGTGTCCCGAAATGCAATACAGCTTAGTACCAGCTTCCGTTCGACCTTGGCTTTTGAACCACTCGCCACCGCGATCGATGATCGACGGAACACATGCTGCGGTCTCGACATTGTGGATCAGCGTCGGCTTACCTCGGAAACCTTTTTCAGTAGGGTAGGGCGGTTTCAAGCGCGGCATGCCCCGTTTGCCCTCCAGTGACTCCAGTAGCGCCGTCTCTTCGCCGCAAATGTAGGCACCATGCCCCGTTGCGATATGAAACGTCAAACCATCGCCAAGAATTTTTGTGGCCTCTTCGATGGCTGTTTTTAGCGATCGAATTTCATTGGTGAACTCGCCGCGAATGTAAATGAAGATTTCTTCAGCTCGAATGGCCGTCGCCGCAATCGCCAATCCTTCGAGCAGTTTGTGTGGCTGACGCAAAATCACTTCGCGGTCTTTAAACGTTCCCGGTTCGCTCTCGTCGGCGTTGCAAACGACATAACGAACCTGCTCCGGTTGCCCGTAAACGGAACGCCATTTGAAATGCGCCGGAAAACCTGCTCCACCGCGACCTTGAAGTCCCGAAGTTTCCAATTGCTCGAAGATTTTCTCGGGTCCCATCTCGCGAGCTTTGGCCAAACTCGCATAGCTTTTGTCGCTCACACCGCCAAGGTTCATCGGCAAATCCGGATTGTCGGAAGTCACTCGATACTCGCGACCTTCGTAAGTGACGAGCTCCATGCCTTCGTCGAGCGTTGCCGGCGCACGATCACATTGACCAAGGCAACTTACGCGCTCGACTTGCTTGCCCGCCGACTCAAGTCTCTGCGCCAAATCATCCGCTCCCATCATCTGACAGGTCAGCCCATCACAGACGCGGATTCGTTTACCGGGCTTGGCAATCAACGAATAAAACAAGCCGGTGCCCCAAATGTCAGCTTCGGGAACTCCCGTTTCGCGACTGACTTTTTTGACGGTTTCCTCAGTCACGCCACCTTCGTGTTCCAGGAGCTCGATGATCCGTTCGCGCTGCGCGCCGCGTTTTTCCATTTGGCAATCCGTGATTATTTTCGTTTTATGCGTGAGTTCTCGTGGAATCGATTATTCGCCCAGATTAGCGACATGGCACTAGCCGTCGAGCATTCCGTTTCCGGTAATCTTGTGAACGTTTGTTTGATGTTACTATTTGTTGCCCAGTATTCCGTATTCCGTATTCCGCCTGAAGGCGGTACTACAAACAGGTACTACGAAGCAACCGAATCCGAAATACTGACGGCTAACTGCTGGATGGTAAAATCGTTTCGCAACCGGGCCATTTGACCAAGGCAAATTGATTAGCTGGCTCAACACTTTGTTTCGTTTAACTGAATTTCAAAAAAACACATGGATGCGGAAACCACTGCCGACCTCGACACCTTGATTCGCTTGGCAATCGACGAAGACCTCATTGGCCGATTGGACTGCACAACTCAATCACTGTTTCCCGAACCCGTCAGGGGATCCGCACGATTCGTTTCGCGTGACGAAGGCCGGATGGCTGGCATCGCCGTGATTCGCCGCGTGATTGATCGGGTAGCCCCCGATTTGCAACTCAAAACGCTGGTTGCTGATGGCGACCCGCTCGCGAAAAAACAGCACTTGGCAACGTTGTCTGGTGACGCCCGGGATATCCTGCTCGTTGAGCGCACCTGCCTCAATTTCATCGGGAGACTATGTGGGATCGCGACGCTCACATCCCGGTTCGCTCGTCTGATTCAGGGAACTAACGCGCGTTTGTACGACACGCGCAAGACCACACCCGGTTGGCGGCGGCTGGAAAAATATGCGGTCGTTTGCGGGGGAGGGCACAACCATCGCATGGGCTTGCACGATGCGATACTGATCAAGGACAACCACCTCGCAATGCTGCAAAACGCAAATCCAAACGTCGAAGATATCGTCGGTCTGGCACTGACGCGAGCCAAGGCCTGGATCGTCGAACATGCCGATGAGCTGCCGTTTGGAACCGAAACTCGAATTCAAATCGAGGTCGACCGACTTGAGCAACTTGATCGAGCGCTGCCGCATGCGCCGCATATGATCTTGCTGGACAATATGAAACCCGACTTGCTCGCCGAAGCGGTTGCGCGTCGGGATCAAGTCAACTCAGCGATCGAGCTGGAGGCCTCGGGAGGTGTCAATCTCGATACAATCCGCGCAATCGCGGAGACCGGAGTTGAAAGAATAAGCGTCGGCGCCGTCACACATTCCGCCACAAACTTTGACATCGGGCTCGACTGGTCGCTGGCTTAGGCTGAATTCTCGACCTAGCTTTGATCGGTCAGGTTCGTTACTGGGGAGCAACGAATTTGGCTTGCGGTAGGGTTAGGCTGGAAGCCTACAGGGGCCCTGCCGCTTTTTTTATGCGCTCATCTTTCTTCACTCACTTTGCAAAACGCCGATT
Source organism: Pirellulaceae bacterium (assembly GCA_041399045.1). GTDB lineage: Bacteria > Planctomycetota > Planctomycetia > Pirellulales > Pirellulaceae > BJ22. Next base: position 25,536 of record JAWKTO010000020.1, read on the forward strand.
TACTGGCGGCCCTTCGGCAATACCCGCCCAGAATGCTTGCACTCCCCAAAGAAATCTTCCACTTGCCTTGAAAGATTCCCTGCCCGAACACGTGTAGACTTGGAGACAGGCGAAACTCGTTCAACTGGCAATATCATGGATCAACTGCCCGACACCCGACACAGCTTGCTGCTCCAACTGGCGGAACCGGCGAATCAATCCGCGTGGAAGGATTTCGTCCGCTTGTATGAGCCCGTTATTTTGCGGATGGCGATGAAGAAAGGCCTGCAGCTCAGCGATGCTCAGGACTTGTGCCAGGAGGTGCTGACTCGTGTCGCCAGGACAGCGGAGACCTGGTCACCCGACCGAGACCGCGGAACGTTTCGCGGTTGGTTATCCCAAGTCGTACGCAATCTGGCCATTGATCACTTTCGACGGACCTCCCGTCGTCCGATCATGCCTGGCGACAGTTTTGTGCGGGACAACGCCGACGCAACGAACGGTTCGACGGAAGAACAATTGTTTGACCATGAGGAGCGCAAACAAATTTTCTTTCGCGCGGCGGAGGTTGCTCGCGACTCGTTTACCGACAAGACATGGCTTGCTTTCTGGCAAACCTGCGTTGAACACCAGAGTCCTCAATTCGCGGCGCAGCAAATCGGAATCAGCATCGGCGCCGTCTACATCGCGCGAAGCCGTGTCATCAAGAAAATCCGAACGATCGTCGAACAGCTCGACTCGGAAACCGGAATATGGAGAACTGGTCATGCAAACTAAACATTGCCTAAACCGCAAACAAATCGATGACTTGCTGCATTCCGAGGCCGCCGAGCTGGCGTTGGAAATGGAACAACACCTGGAGGCTTGTAGTTCCTGTCGCCAGGCACTGGAGCAAGTTGCTGCTGGGAAAAACTGGTGGACCGAGGTCGGCAACCAGCTGTCAACGGTTGATGAACTGGACCGCGACCTTTTGAGCCAACCGGTTCCGAAAACCAACTCGCGTCTGGCACTACAGATGCTAGACGCACCGACCCATCCCGAGATGCTGGGCCGCGTCGGTCGATTCGATGTCGAACGCGTCGTCGGGCAAGGCGGTTTTGGGGTCGTATTCAAAGGTTACGACAGCGAGCTCAATCGAGCGATCGCGATCAAAGTCCTTTCGCCTCATTTGGCTTCCAGTGGCGTCGCCCGTCGGCGATTTGAACGCGAGGCACAGGCTGCCGCCGCCGTGAATCATCCCAACGTAGTACCGATTCACGCCGTTGATGCAAGCGCCGAATTCCCTTACCTCGTCATGTCGTTTGTTCCGGGACATTCGTTGCAAACGGTTGTCAATAAATCGGGTCCGCTCGATGCCAAGTCGATTGTTCGCATTGCGAAACAGATTGCCGCTGGGTTGTCTGCCGCCCATCGCCAAGGCCTTGTGCATCGTGACATCAAACCCGCAAACATTCTGCTGGAAAACGATCTCAATCGCGCGATGATCACGGACTTCGGACTCGCTCGTGCAGCGGACGACGCGGCAATGACGCAAACGGGATGGTTGGCAGGAACGCCACATTATATGTCGCCGGAGCAATCCCGAGGCGAAGACATCGACGCACGTAGCGATTTGTTCAGCTTGGGAAGTGTGATGTATTTTATGGCCACAGGACGTGAACCGTTCCGTGGTGAAACGCCTCTTGCCATCCTGAGAAGAATCGGAGAGTCCAAACCACTTTCCGCGCACCTCATCAATTCGGATATTCCGCGCGGCTTGTCGGCGGTGATCGATCGTTGCTTGGAAAAGAAACCGCGAGATCGTTTCGATTCGGCGAATGATGTCGAACAATGGCTGGAACAATACCTGGCGCATCTGCAAAAACCCCAATCGCATAAATCGCCTAAGATCGGCATGTCGCGTTCGATGCGTCAGCGTGTGTCTCGCTGGAGCATTAGTACCGCTCTGGCCGTGGGCAGCATTTCATTGGGTTCCTGGTGGGCATCGCAATTTGCAGCGCCATCGCCATACCCAACCGGCGGAGTCGCCGAATCCAATCTGACGTTGCCCGTCTGGATTGAATCCATGAAAGCCGAACAGGCGTTCGAACGCGATATGTCTCAGCTGGAGGCAGACGTTCGAGCGCTGGAATCGCAGCCTTTCGAATTGCCACCGATAAATGTGCCCAATTCAAACACGTTTCAATCAAACGTGTCAGGACTTGAACTACAGATCCGAGAGCTGGAACGCATCCTTTCGGATACACAATAAACCTGGGTTTGTAATACATCAGAAAACGACCTCAAATTTTGGAGAAAACCAAATGAAGATTTTTGCAGCAACCTTTCTGGCCCTTGCCGGAGGACTGTTTTACGCCACTTGCCCAACGCAGGAGGAAGCCCGTGTTCAGGAAACGCGAGCTACCAATCGGTCCTCCCATCAAGGTCAAGTCATTGTTCAACGACCAGGCCAGACGGTTGAAATGTTGAATCTAAATTACACCCAACCCGCTCGGGTTTTTCAGAATGACCCCATTCAGGACGAATTGCGTCAGGCATTGGGTGAATACTCCAAAGCGGAATCAGAAGATCAAAAACGCGAAATTCGCGATCGTGTCCGCGAGGCACTCGAGGAACGCTACGACGAGTTTCTGGATCAGCAAAACACGCAAATTGATGATCTGGAAAAACGCATCAAGGAATTGCGAGAGCAACTTTCGCGTCGGCGCGATGCCAAGGAACGTATGGTCGACCTTAAACTGGAAATGGTCCTGAGCCAGGCCGAGGGTTTGGGCTGGCCCGAGGCCAATGCGCTATTCTTTGGCCGCTACGACGATGCGTTTGGTGGTCCCAATATCAACACGGCGAATCCGTTTCCGCAACCGCCTCGCGCAATCGCTCCGAACGGTCCCGTTCCAGATAATCGCAACTCCAACCTGACAGCACCCGTTCGGCCACCCAACGCAGCGAAATAATTCGTTAAACGTGCTGACAAATAATCTGTTGCACCCATCCCTCGGAATCGTTCCGGGGGATTTTTTTGTTCGTGACTTTGAGACGCCCAAACCGCAACCTGTTCGGTTTTTCAATCGCGCTTGCTTACACCCGATTTCTTTTCAAATACAATTGACGCTTTACTCGTTCAACCCGGTTGGAATGGTTTTGATGAATCGAATCGTGCAATTAATCGCAGCGTGCAGTTTTTTGGCGTTGATATCCAGCAACACTTTGTGTCGTGCCCAGCAGGCGGGACTTGCCGAACGCTACGAAAAACGTGAAGCCAAGGTTGCGATGCGAGACGGAGTCAAGCTCCACGTTTCGATCTACTCGCCGCGCGACAAATCCAAAACGTATCCGATCATGATGAATCGGACTCCGTACAGCTGCCAACCTTATGGCGAAGGTCGTTATCCGGGGCGCATCGGGCCATCGCAGTTCATGGAAGACGAAGGATACATCTTTGTCAAAACCGATGTGCGTGGTCGCTGGATGTCCGAAGGCGACTATGACAACATGCGTCCGCATGTGCCGGGTGAAAAACCAATCGACGAAAGTTCTGACACCTACGATACGATTGAGTGGTTGCTGAAAAATGTCCCCAACAACAATGGTCGCGTCGGGATCTGGGGCATTTCCTATCCGGGCTTTTACTCGGCTGCCGCACTGCCCGAACATCACCCCGCCTTAGTGGCTTCGTCACCCCAAGCGCCGATATCGGATTTCTTCTTTGATGACTTTCACCATAACGGTGCCTACCTGTTGAGTTACTTCCTGGCCACCGCGACGTTCGGCTATCAACACTCGGGACCAACCGATCAAAATTGGTACACTACACCCCGGCCAATGAGCAACGACGCCTGGAACTTCTATCAATCGCTGACGCCCCTTGGAGAAAAAGCCAAACAGTATTTTGGTGAAGACAATTTCTTCTGGCAGGAATTGGTGGAGCATTCGAGCTACGACGAATTCTGGCAGAAGCGCAGCATCTTGCCTCACCTGCATGATGTCAAAACCAACGTGATGGTCGTGGGTGGATTGTTTGACGCTGAAGATCTATATGGTCCGTTGCACATTTATCAGGAACTGGAAAAAAACAACCCCAACATTCACAACTGCATTGTCATGGGACCTTGGAGCCATGGCGATTGGGCACGTCCGTCCAAATACGCATTGGTCGGCAACATGCCTTTCGGCGAGAACATAGCCGCGTCGTACGAGCGCGATATCGAAGCTCCGTTCTTTCGATATTATTTGAAAGACGAGGGCGAAGAACCGAATTTTGAGGCGATGATCTTCGATACTGGTCTGCGTGAATGGAAAACATTCGATGCCTGGCCGCCACGCGAGGCGCAGGCAGGTATCCTGGCTCTGAACGGCGACAAGTCATTGGGGATCGACCAGGCCAAGTCTGATGACCCTGAGTTTCAAGAATTCGTAAGT
>JAWKTO010000021.1:0-2840 GCA_041399045.1 Pirellulaceae bacterium
GAGAATCTGGTTCTTGTGCTCGACGGCGAAAATGACGCGCTGCAAACACAGGTTGCGGCGGAAATGTTCGAATCCCGGGGAAGGATTGACTACTTTATCGAAGTCGGACGCAATGAGAAACTAGCCGACGAGCATCCCGAATGGATTTGCAGTTTGCAAGGGCATCCTGAATGGCGACACAAATTCCCTGAGGTCGGTGAGCCGGGCGACGATGAACTCGTGAAATGTTATCCATGGGTTTCTGTTTTTTACGAGTCGGCATTTCAGGCGCACCTTGAGCGGATAAAAAAACTGCTCGCCAATAAACCAAAGCCAACGCGAATCTGGTTGAATGATTTGCAAGCGGGACCGTCGGCCTGTGGCTGCGGACACATATTGTGTCGTTGGACAACGGATTACGGTCCCGTAGCAACGGCAGACAAATTGGGCGATGACGCCATCGCGTTATTTGTGGCGGAGGTGAAACGCGTTGCACCAGATTGCGAAGTCATTCCAATTCTGACCACGGAATGCGAAGAGGCAGACAAAGAATGTGAGTGTGGCGGAGTCGATTGTTTTCAAGGAATCTGCTGGCGGGCGTTTTCGAAACAATTGGATTTCGTGGCACAGGACTCGCCAGTGATCGGCGTTGCTTGTTTCTACAAATTGTTTGATCGCGATTTGGAACGCTATGGCGTGGAAGCGAGTTGGGTTCGATTTGCCGTGGAGTCGCTCGAAAAAATGCCACCGATGCGCGGTGGAAAGGGAGTTGAAACTCTTCGGACCGTTGCAATATTGCAAGGATGGGATGTCGATGAATCCGAGTTGATTGCCCAAAAGAAAAAGGCGGTTGATTCTGGTGCCAAGGGGTGGTTAGTGGTGCGAACCGCAATAAACCAATCATGGGAACCGCGAGTGATTCGATTTGAACGAAACGTAATACGAAAGAACTTACGCTGAGGCAAATTACTGACGTTCGAAATTACTTGGCGAAGGTGAACAAAAATAATCGGAGTAACTGATGAGTCGTTGTATCAAATTTTTCTTTTTGTTCGGCCTTTTCTGGGGGTTATCAACTGACAATTCCTTCGCGGATGGTCCACTGAAGGTGTTCATTCTCGTCGGCCAATCCAACATGCAGGGGCATGCTCATGTGCGAACGCTGGAACACCTTGCCATGAATGACGAGACCAAGTTCATGCGGGACCAGATTTGTGAAGCCGACGGTACGCCTCGTGTACACAACGATGTCTGGATCTCTTATCTCACTGACGGCGGTGTGCGTGCCGGACAATTGACAACAGGTTTTGGCGCGAATGCCGAAAAGATTGGGCCGGAATTGACGTTTGGCATCCGCATGCAAGAGCAGCTGGATGAACCGATACTGATCATCAAGGCGGCATGGGGCGGAAAAAGTATCAACACCGATTTCCGTCCGCCGAGTGCAGGACCTTATGTTTTTCCTGAGGAGCATCTAAAACGTCTCGCGGAGCAGGGCAAGGACGTTGACGCGATCAAACAAGAGAAGGTGGACGCGACGGGCGTCTATTACAAACTCATGATCGACCATGTTCAATCCGTCCTCGAGGACATCGGGCAGGTTTACCCCGACTATGATTCGGGCGCTGGGTATGAAATTGCGGGATTCGTTTGGTTCCAAGGCTGGAATGACATGGTGGATTCGACGACTTACGCCAATCGTGACCAACCCGGTGGTTACCACGAGTACAGTGACTTGTTGGCCCATTTCATTCGAGACGTGCGAAAGGATTTGAATACCGACATACCGTTCGTGATTGGTGTGATGGGCGTAGGCGGTCCGGTTTCGGAATATGGCGAAGGCGAAAAACGTTATGTGACGACACATCAGAATTTTCGCGACGCCATGGCGGCACCCGTGGCGATGGACGACCTGCCCAATGTGGTTGCCGTTTTGACCGAAAATTGTTGGGATCCGGAATTGACGCGACTGCGCGAGCGAGAAAGCGAGATCCGTCGCGAAATCGATCAAGCGAAAAAGAACAACGAGATTTCTGATGATGAAGCCAAAGATCGAGAGCAACGATTGCGCAGCGAACGGTTTTCGGATCGCGAATTGGAGACACTTGAGAAGGCCATTTCAAACGCCGAGTACCATTACCTGGGCTCCGCCAGAATTCTGGGGTGCATTGGCAACAAATTCGCAGAAGCGTTGTTTGAATTCGTGAAGCAATAGGGAAAAACGCCTTCCCGTTTATGCGGGCGAACGAGTTGATGGGCCTTTTTTTACAAAGGTCTGTCACTCTTAAGCCCAACGATGTCAATTCGACGGTCAATATCGTCGTAGAGTTGCGTTACATCGAAGGCTTCTTGAGACGACACAGAAATCACTTCGTAAATCTCTGTCACTCGTGCTGGCTTAGAATGCCCAACGCCTTTTTTAGGATATCTCGTTCCTGCTGAGTCCGCCGCAGTTCTTCTCGAAGTTCTTTGATTTCGACGTCGCGCGATTCAGCCACAACGCCTCCCTCGGCTACAAGTTCCGCCTTCCACCGATGAACCAGACTTGCATTTCCGATTCCAAGATTCTCAGAAACTGACTTTGCGGAATATCCATCGAGCAACATCTGAACGGCTTGATGTTTGAATTCACGATTGAATTTTCGACGGGATCGCTTGGCTTCTTGACGATGCCTTTTGGTCATCTTGGCCCTCCAATTTGGTGCGTTCAGGACCTGCAATCATAGAGTCTCATGTACCCGTCAACTGTGGGCCACCTTACAGCACTAGCTGGTAGTCGATCCCATTCTTATCCAAGAACTCAAGACACAAGACTTAATAAACTTCGCCGAATCCACTTCATTTGCTTTAGCGAAATCAAT
>JAWKTO010000022.1:0-2648 GCA_041399045.1 Pirellulaceae bacterium
TCCGAACGTTTCTCCGCGTTCGCTGACCAGTAACTGCCGGGGAAATCGTACCAGTTGTTCCAGCGCCTCAAATCAGTTGAACCGTCGCCATTCAACACAATCGCAAATTGAGTTGGGCCAGTGAAGTCCCGTACCACCCATCGGCCGCGGATCGTCTCGCCTTGCCCCATCCAGGTTCCCAATTGAACGTAAGGCGAATTTATTTGAGGCTGAGCTAGACTGCTACAATCGCCCGCAATCGCATCGCTAATTTCCTGCGGCAACACGCCAGCGTCCAGATCGGCGGAGAAATCCTCCTGCCAACGTTGAACAACGGCACCATCATTGCGGAAGTCATAGGCTGGCCGCCAATCCAGATGCGAGAGGTAGTTTGTGCCAAAGAATCCAGCGGCAATGACCGTCACACCAGGGATGAACGCAAACAGTGTCTTCGTAAATGATTTCAGGAACAACAGTCCAAACGCCGCGGCGACAAGTGACAAGGCAGGCAACTCGTTGGCCGCTGCAAATCCAGCGGCGATGCCACACAAAAAGAACGTCCACCCGCCGACTTTGGCTGAATCCCGATAAACACGATCAATGAAATAAATGACCGCCATTGCGCAAACTGCAGCCGGAAGATGATTGTTGAGCGTGATTGCAAACGTGGAGAGAAACGTCCCGAAGCCACCGGCTGCCAAAATAAAATATCGAGTCCAGTCGGAAACGGGGAGTCGTTCCAGCACCGCGGCAAGGAACGCGAGCATGATCGCAAACGGTATCGCATTGACCAGAATCAAAATGATTCGCGCGATCAGAATCGGATTGTCATCCAGGTTCCATCCCGTTGCCCTTTCGATGCACCAATAAAGGCCCGCAACGATTGTTGGGAAAAGCGGCGGCTTGCTGCTGAACTGGTGAAGTGTTCCGTCGCGGCCCACATGGACGACTTTGTCGATCGTGTCCCAGTGGATGTTTGAATCGCGATCGACGACACGATCGATTTCGTAGGTTCCGAAATGAACCAGTGAGTAAATCGTGCACCAACGGCTCCGATCATTGGCGCTGAAAAAAGGCGACTCGCCCCGCGTTGCGCGATTCTGAACGTGCAGGATATTCGATACGACTGAGGCAAATGCCAACCCGATGATCAACCAGTAAATCGACCAGTGGCGGCGGGCACAAATGTTCCCGGCTTCGGCTGGACACGATGATGATTGATTTTGTGACATGGTTGTGATTGAATCGCGTTTTTTTGTTTGCCACCGTCGGCGGTAGTTTTTTCCAATACAAGCCCGAAGCGCCAGCGAGTGTGTTAACTGGATGACGCAACGACGTTGCACGGTATTGTGAGCGGTATAATGTTCGTGTCGTTCACGCTACTTTCGCGGAGCGAAAGGCGACTATCCGCAGCGTTCGCGAGGCGGTGCGGCGCTGGTTGCCGGTCAGTCAACGGGCCAAAACCGGCGGCTAGCGCCATGCCGTTCACGAAAACCAAAACCGACCGGCGTCTAGTGCCGTGCCGCTCACGGAATTTTAATTTCCTCTTTTAATTTAGTTGCCAGTTGAAACTTTCTGCAATCTGCTCGGTCGATTTGTCATGGGGAACTTTTTTTCGGCCCTTCCGCAGCACCATTATTCCGAATAAATCGATCATGGCTTCCAGATAACGTCCCCATCCGTACCGTGATCGACCATGTTTTCGAGGTCGATGTTTGACAATCACCTCACCCACACGGGCCCCGTTTCGTGCGGCAAGAAACGGGATGAATCGGTGCAAACCATGCGACAATTGAATCGATTCGAAAACCTGTTTGCGATAGGCCTTAAGGCCGCAGTTGTGATCGTGGAGCGAAACGCGAGTCAAAAAACTGACCGTCGCGTTGAAGACACGCGAAACGAAACGTTTGCCACTGGAATCCTGGCGGTCTTTTTTCCAGCCGCTGACCACGTCGAATCCTTCATCCAGCTTTTCAAGCAAACGAGGGATTTCGGACGGAACATCCTGAAGGTCACCGTCGATGGTCACAACGAAGTCATAACGGGCTCGATCAATGCCCGTTTGCAGAGCAATGGACTTGCCCAAGTTGCGATTGAGCCGAGCGGCTGCCAAATGCGGATACTGGGGCGACAACAGCTCAAGTGTTTTCCAGGTTTGATCGGCGGAGCCATCATCAACAACGAGCGTCTCATACGTCCACTCATTACTTCTTGCTACCGAATCAATTTCGGCGATCAGCTCGATTAGACTCTCTTGTTCGTTCAGAACCGGAACGATGATCGAAACGGATTGGGTCAACGTGCTGATTCTACTTTGGAAAAACCGGCGAAACGAAACAGAATCTCGATTGTACCAGATGTCACCAGCTCGGCCATCATCCAGCAGACGCGAATCAAAATCGCTGCGGCAACGGCCAGCGGTGTTCCAACGATCGGTGACAACAAAGGAATGATCACTAATTCGCGAACGCCAATTCCACCGGGCAGCAGCGAAACAAAACCGCCGACGGTCGCCAAAGAAATCGTCGCAAGTAGTACGGGAAAATGCTTGACTTCCACTGGCGAGTCAGGGAGCGCGCGAACGACAAGCCAAGCAGAGAGTCCAGCGAATAGCAAACCTATCGACAGTATGACAATTCCGCTGAACCAAGTGCTCCAAGTCAAACACT
>JAWKTO010000023.1:0-2361 GCA_041399045.1 Pirellulaceae bacterium
AGATTGTCGTTTTTTTGCGTCCCTCTCCACGGCAATTGGTCGCACCCTTCCGACGACTCATCGTTTTGAGCCCCCTGACACGGTCCAGCGAAGGCCGTTAAAATTTATTTTTACGTGATTTTTCGAATGAATCGCCTTAACTACGGTTGGCGGCGAACCGCGACGATATCCTTATGGGGGCAGCAGAGATGGAAGATTCAATTCACAAACGAGGACATGCGTTGGAAGCTGCGTTTTTTCAGCATGTCGATCAAATCCTGATCGAAAACCTTCGCAAGGAAATGGAAGACGACGATAACGAGAAAGCTCTTGCGCACGCCAGTGGAATTGACTCTCATGACACAATCAAGGCGCTGGTGGCGGTCGGTGTGAACGGCGAAACACTAACCAGTCTGGGCTTAGTACCGTTGATTCACGTTGCTTGGGCTGATGGCGTCATTCAACCAGAAGAGAAAAAAGCCATCCTCAAAGCCGCACATGAAAATGGAATTGCAGAATCGTCCTCGGCCTATGCATTGTTGAATTCCTGGATGGCAACGAAACCTGAAAAAAATCTCATCACTGCCTGGGCCGAGTACATCCATGAAATCAAAGGTAAACTCGATAGTACGGCCTTCGAACAAATGAAGACAAGTATCCTGAAACGTGCTGAGTTGGTGGCTGAGGCCGCAGGTGGCTTCCTGGGATTGGCCACAGTTTCCGAAACGGAGAAAAAGGCGATGGCGTTTTTGCGTGATTCATTGGCCTAGGAATGCTGCTTTCGCAATTGTTCATTGCGGAGTCAGACGAGCAATTTGTTGATCAAACCTTGGCTTTGCATTGATTCTCATTCTACGACCTTTTCAGGTTTTAACAGTATGGCGAAACGCTCGAATAGCACTTCGGATACCGCCGCCGTCGAAGGCAAATCGCCAAGTCGCTTGTCCGACGACGAATTGTTGTTGAAGGTTCGAGAGCTGGGCCCATGGGAAATGGGGATTCAGTTAAACGACCGAATCAATACGGCTCAGGAAGAGCGGCGATCAGATTCGTATGAGAAAAGTGGCGATGCCAACGTCAGCCCTATGGGACTCAAGGAACAGTTCTTTTCGCGATTGGATTCAATCTATCCAGGCGGCATCGCAAATAAATCGTTACTCGATTGTGCATGTAATGCCGGCGGCTATTGTTTCTGGGCTCGCGAGCGAAACGTCAAATCCGCAGTGGGATTCGATGTGCATGACCGCTGGATTCGTCAGGCACGATTTGTCAAAAGCCATCGCATGGTTGCGCCGACGGATCGAATTCAATTACGTGTTTGCGATTTGAACGACGTTCCGCAACTGAATCTTTCGCCAAGCGAAATTACCATTTTCAATCAGCTTTTCCATTACTTGCCTGACCCGGTTGCCGGCTTGAAGATTGCTGCAGAATTGACGACTGAAGTGCTATTCATCACGACCACGACCTCATGGGGCCTGCCTGATGGCATGCTCAAGCACTGGGGGAGAAGCGAGGGATATGTTCACGACGACCCGTCACGGGAACGATCGTTGCGCTGGTATCCAACGGGCCCGGGAGTCATCGCTGACATTCTGCGTTGGGCGGGCTTCATCGAACAGAAATTGATGTTTTTTGTTCAAGAAGAAAATTTCGCCGACATGGGCCGTCTGGAAATCATCGCCTCCAAAATCCCTGGCCTGCTTTCCAAGATCGGTGGCAAGTCGATTTGATCAAATTGCGAAAATGAAAATTCTGGAACTCACGCTTCCCAGCACAAATCTGGATGCCCAACAACAGGTATTCGGTGGAATGCTTGGGTTCAGAAATCAACGAGTCGACGAACAACCGCTTGAGATCGTAGTTGGCGACAGTGTTTTGCGATTCGTTTCCGCGGCCCGACAATTCTATTTTCATTACAGCTTTTTAATTCCACCGGGCTGTCTTGATTCCGTCGCCGCTTTCCTTGATCAACAAGGTTTCAGTCCGCTGCCGTTAAATGGGCAACGAATGGTCGAATTCGCGTGCGGAACGGCAATCTATTTCCACGATGGCGACCAAAATATTGCGGAATTCATCGAACGCCCGTCCCTTGGACACAAACCGATCGATCAATTTTCAACTGCTGAAGTCATCCGCTTGAACGAGGTAGGAATTCCGGCGATGGAGCCCAGATCGTTTGCGGAGCAATTAGTTCAGCAATATGGAATTGAGCCAATGTCGGGCGCGCCAAACACCGACGACTTTGTTTGGTGTGGTGATTTCCAAGGAGCGATAATCGTGCCGCGTGTTGGTCGAAATTGGATTCCGCTTGAAAAGCCAGCAGAGCTCAACGAACTCTCCGTTAAATTCAAAACCAGTGGCGGGAAATTTGAATTTGCA
>JAWKTO010000024.1:0-2289 GCA_041399045.1 Pirellulaceae bacterium
ACGATACTCCTGAAATTGAAATAGAGACCGATATCTATCTGCCGATTCGATAGCTTCTGGATTGGCAAGGGAATCCGTTAATGCCTGAATTGCCGGATGTCATTCTATATGTCAATTCACTAAACCGACTTTTGAATGGCGCAGTCATTCAAAGTTGCTCGGTACGTAGTCCGTTTGTTTTGCGAACGTTTTCTCCCGAACTGGAACAAGCCAACGGCTCGGTCATTGTTTCATTTTTCCATATCGGCAAGCGGATTGTTTGGGAGTTGGAGCCCGAGTTGTACCTCGTGTTTCACCCGATGATCGCCGGCCGCTTTCACTGGAAGAATAAAGTTTATCGACCGACCGGAAAAAACGACCTTCTGGCGATTGTGACCGATCGTGGAACCATGGTTTTTACGGAAGCGAGTCCAAAAAAACGTGCGGGATTGTGGGTTCAGCCCTCTCGCTCCGATGTCAGTGCCATGGACGCAGGAGGAATCGATGTTTTGAATTGTTCATGCGATCAATTTTCACAGGCATTGATGCGAGGGAATAACACACTCAAACGTGCGCTAACCGATCCCACGAGGTTTTGCGGAATTGGAAATGCCTATAGTGACGAGATCCTGCATCGAGCCCGCCTTTCGCCTTTGCAACGCACAGAAAATCTCAAATCGGAACAGTTGAAATGCCTTTGGAAGGCGACCAGCGAATGCCTACACGAATGGATCGATCGGCTTGCGGCTCAAAACCAGAGTGCTTTTCCGGAGAAGGTCACTGCGTTTCGTCCAGAAATGCGCGTGCACGGAAAATATGGTCAGGCATGTGTGGATTGCGGAAAAAAGGTACAACGCATCCGTTATGCCGACAACGAATGCAACTATTGCGCTGCTTGCCAAACCGGCGGCAAATTGCTTGCTGACCGCTCACTTTCAAGGTTGCTGAAGGACGATTGGCCCAAATCGATTGATGATTTGGAATAAGCGTTTCTGTCAAATGCGTTTAAATTTTTTGTCGAGGTCTTCTCGCGAAAAGACCAATGCAGTCGGTCGTCCATGTGGGCAGTGATGTGCGTCGCGGCAAAGGTCTCGAAATGCGATCAGGTCTTGGATTTCTTCACGCGAAAGACGATCGCCCGCTTTGATTGCCGCTTTGCAAGCAAACATGTGAAGCAACTCGTCGAGCAGATCTTCTGGTCCCAGATCGGAACCGTCGGTCATCAGTTTGTCGATCACACTCCGCAACATCTCGGCAGGATTGTGTTTGGCCAGCATTGCCGGATACGAAGAGACCAGGACCGTGTCGCCACCAAACGGTTCAACGGTCATGCCGACTCGCGCGAGCATCTCGGCTTTCTCCAGCACTGCTGCGACTTCGGCAGCAGGCAACGTGACTGGTTCGGGAACCAGGAGCTTCTGCGACTCCAGTTTTCCGCCAAAGATTTTTTCCTTGAACTGTTCGTACAGGACACGTTCGTGGAGCGCATGTTGGTCGATGATCACCATCCCTTCGTCGGTTTCCGTGATCAGGTAGGTATCCTGAACCTGCATGGCCATCACCCGATTCGGTTGCGCGGCAACTGGAGCCGAATCGCCAGAAGCGTCTGAGGCGTGAAAACCAGAAAGCGTCGTATGTGCATCGTTTGACGTGGCCGAAGGTGCCATAAACTGAGGCGAACCGACATAAGGCCCTTGGCCTGGACGCGTGCGAAGTGGATCGATGTTAGTCGGAGGCGCGTGAAACGGGCGATCAACAAAATTCCTTGAGGCGGTAGGGGCCCTGAACTCCATGCGCGATTGTGATTCGGTTTGTGCGGGTCTCAATGCAAACGCGTTTCTTCTTGGTTCGTCGGGGTAGGGCAGGGGCGGTGCAACTTGGCCCGGCAAAGTGGGGGCGGAATTTTCTCGTGACGATAGTTGCCCTTTGGCCGTCAGGTCTGTCGATAGGAACTTATTTCGCAACGTTCCCAGCAGTTGGCTGTAAAGTCGACCGCCATCTTGAAAACGCACCTCCAGTTTTGCTGGGTGCACGTTGACATCGACCGCATCAAACGGCATGTTCAATCGCAAGAAGCAAACCGGAAACCGCCCGGTCATGATCAAACCTCGGTACGCTTCTGTCAGCGCATGCTGCAGTGAGCGGTCGCGTATGTAACGACCGTTCAAGAACAGATACTGCATTCGATTATGCGAACGGGTGACTTGAGGATCGCAAACGAAGCCAAACAATCGAACACCGTCATGTTCACTTTCGATGGGGATCAGGTTGTCGCCGATCTCGGGGCCGAAGAAATCGGCGATTCGATTT
>JAWKTO010000025.1:0-2182 GCA_041399045.1 Pirellulaceae bacterium
TCAGGTCTGGGCACGGACCACTAATCTGAACGTTGGATTGGTGGAGGATAGCGGCGATGCCTTTGGGACGCCGGGGCTTGAGCAACACGACTTGCGCTTTGGTGACGTAAGAGTTGGCGCGATCCCGATGGCACCCGATGTCTATGCTGTTGCAGTGCCTTCTGATGATCTTGCGGCGGGAACCTGGGCAGGCGATATCATTTTCAATTCGAATGCTGAGATCAAGAACGTTCGCGCTTTCTACCAGACCGCTTTGCACGAGGCAGGGCATGTGTTCGGTCTCGGTCATTCCGATGACCCCAACTCTCCCATGCACTTTGGGGGAAGCAGCATCGGGATCACTACCCAAGATGTGCAAAACCTTCGAGCCATATATGGAATTCGTGAAATAGATGTTAATGAACATGAAGGTGAAAACAACGACAATTTTGACGAAGCAACCCACTTTGAATTTGGAACAGATGTCAAAGGCGAAACGCCCATGGTCGCTTTTGGCGATTTGACGCTCAATGACTTGGACTATTTTGAAGTCAATTTGCCTTCGAATTATTCGGGGCGATTGAGTTTTCGCCTGGACACCATTGGGTTGAGTTTGGCCGACCCGATCTTGTCCATCTACAACGAAGCCGGCCAACTACTGCGCCGTGTCAAAGGAAATACGCATCAAGGTACCGAGTTGATAACCAGCTTGGCTTCGACACAAGCAGGCCGCAAATATTATGCGCTGGTATCTGGTGACTCAAGCGATGGAGTATTTTCGATGGGGACCTATGCCATCGGCGCCATCATGAATGACCGTGTCCAATATGGATGGAATCTGGTACGAGATCTGATTGACTCAGGCTTCTATAACATGGAAGACCAGTCTGATTTTCAAGAAGCAATTGTCGAACCCGAGGCGTTCATCAATGCTGACGCAGGTACCAATGACACGTTTCAGTCGGCTCAGTTGCTGACCACGACCCCAGGATTTGCGCAAGACACACGTTATGACGTCCAAGGCAGTATCTCTTTAGCAACAGATATTGATTTTTACAGCGTCCGTGCAACGCCCACGGGTGTAAATGGCCAATCAAACATGAATATCCGTTTGGATTCGCTCGAACAAAATGGTTTGATCCCTGCGATCGACGTTTTTAATGCCACTGGCAATCGGGTGCGGTCGGCAATTCTGGTCAACAGTAACGGGCAACTGACATTGCAGGTTCCCAGCATCTCTGTCGGGGATGAATACATTGTAAAAGTGTCGAACACGGGAGAAGAAGAAGCGTACTCGACTGGAAACTATCGCATGACGGTAGATTTTTCCGACACTTCGACTTCGTTCAATCGATTTGCATCAGGCAATCTGACGTCCAATGGACAAGTCGTTGAAAGTTCGTTGTTTGTTGCCGAATCGCAAATGCTGCATATCAACTTGGTATCGCAACGAAATGTAACTGTTCCCAATGCCGTTATCTGGATGACGATCTACGATGAGGAAGGAAACCCAGTATTTCGTTCGGCAACGCGTCCAGGCGAAACTCGTTCAGCGAATAGTGTCATGTTTAGTCCAGGTAGCTATTCCGTTCGAACAGAAATAGCGTTGCCAGATGGCGTCTCGCTTTCCTCACCTCTCAACTTTTTGGTCCGCGGTCGAACATTGACCGATTCACAAGGGCCAAAATTGCTCGACCCGACTCAGTCGCCGTTTGACAAATGCGATGCCAATTCGCCGGACTATTGTTATCCTAATGACACACATTCGCCCGACCCGTATGTTTTCGTGGCAGCACCGGTTCCGGCACCGCCACCTCCCCCGCCGGTTACACCTTGGGTCGACATCAACAACTGGTATTGGTACACCGATTGGTTGACGCCTAACGTCCCCAATATTTAGTTTCAACTCCGCTTGGGACACGTGCGCTCACAATCGGCTGGCAAATTTTATTGGCAGCCGATCGACCATGTAAACGATTGCAATGAAATCGTAAACGGCGTGAGCCACCATGGGAGCAAGCCATGTATCGGCGATGACCATCATGAAACCGAGGTAAATGCCGACAATGGTTGTCACGATTCCGTAGACTGAGTTTACCCAGTGACAGACTCCAAACAACAAACCGGCGATAAAGATTGCAGAGGTTTGACCGATAGGGCCGCTCCAGTAGCTGGCAATACCACCCTGAATCACCCAACGAAA
>JAWKTO010000026.1:0-1760 GCA_041399045.1 Pirellulaceae bacterium
GTTCCCGATCACTTTGTGAAGAACTTCCAAACTGCAATACCACCACTCGACGAGCAGCAGGCCATTGCGTCGTTTCTGGATGTGGAGACGTCGAAGATCGACTCGTTGGTGGCAGAGCAGCGGCGGTTGATCGAGTTGCTGAAGGAAAAGCGTCAGGCGGTCATCAGTCACGCCGTCACCAAAGGCCTCAACCCCAACGCCCCCATGAAACCCTCCGGCATTCAATGGCTCGGCGACGTGCCGGAACACTGGGAAATGACTAGATTTGGCTGGATGTGTGACTACATCTCCTATGGCTTCACGAATCCAATGCCGGTAGCAGACGAAGGTCCGTACATGTTGACGGCGAATGACGTTGACTATGGCAACGTCAAATACGATACCGCTCGGTGCACTACGTTGGACGCATATGAGAATCTGCTGACGGACAAGTGCAGACCCATTAAGAACGATTTGCTTCTGACGAAAGATGGCACGCTTGGGCGAATCGCAGTTCATGATGGGCGGCAAGCCTGCATCAACCAATCAGTAGCATTGCTTCGCGTTACCAAATCCAAGGTGAACCCCGAATTTGCTTGCTTAGCACTTCAAGGCGGCCTTTATCAGCGACGAATGATATACGAGGCCGGAGGCACGACCATCAAACACATTTACATCTCCCGACTTGCGAAGATGCCGATGGCGTTTCCCAATTTGGACGAGCAGGGAAAGGTCGTGGTGTATCTGAATGATCGGTTGTCGAAGTTTGACGGTTTGATCGCCGAAGCCGAACGAGCCATCGAACTTCTTCAGGAACGCCGCACCGCCCTCATCTCCGCCGCCGTCACCGGCAAAATCGACGTCAGGAACTTTGCACGCGGAGGCGCGGAGATCGCGGAGAAATGCAAATGAGTAAACCCTTAAGAATCCCCGCGCCTCATTTTGGCCCTACGAATGGCGGACAAGAATTAACCCGAAAACAATAGGTTGAAGATGAATCTCCACACTGAAATCAACTTCGAAAACGAAATCTGCGAGCACCTGGCTGACGACGGCTGGCTGTATGTCGAAGACGACGCAGAGGGGTTTGACCGATCGTTGGCGTTGTACCCAGACGATGTTGTTGACTGGGTGAAGGTGTCGAATCCGGATGCATGGAAAACACTTGAAAAAAATCATGGTGACGCCGCAGCAACGACATTGCTCAAACGATTGCGTGAGGCTCTCAACAAGCAAGGGACGCTCTATGTCCTACGGCACGGCTTTGACGTTCTGGGCTTGAAGTCAGAATTGCGGATGGCCCAATTCAAGCCTGCAAACGCGATGAATCCTGAAATCATGGACCGCTATTCGAATAATCGATTGCGAGTCGTCCGGCAGGTCAAATACTCGGTCCACAATGAGAACAGCATCGATCTGGTGCTGTTCCTCAACGGTATTCCAGTTTCGACGATTGAGATCAAAACCGACCATACCCAATCGATTGAACACGCCGTCGAGCAGTATCGAAACGATCGAGATCCGGCACCGAAAGGTAAAACCCCTGAACCATTGTTGTCGTTTCCAGGCGGTGCCCTGGTCCATTTCGCACTCAGCAATACCGAAGTGCGAATGACGACTCGGTTGGCCGGGAAGGATACTAGCTTTTTGCCGTTCAACCTTGGCAATGACGGCGCAAAGGGAAACCCCATCAATCCGCTGGGGCATGCGACCTCGTACCTTTGGGAACAGGTACTTGAGCCGAGCAGTTGGCTTGAGATCCTGGGGCGATACTTGATCGC
>JAWKTO010000027.1:0-1573 GCA_041399045.1 Pirellulaceae bacterium
ACGGCAAGCTTTTGTTGAGTCGCCCGGTAGCCAATAACTCCCAAGGCGATCGCCAGCGCCGTCGCGACAATGAACAGGTATCGAATATTGAATCGAATCATTTCGGGCCTTGATATTCCACGATGGTCAATCGTTAAATCTCTTCACTGTAACTTTATACTAAAATGACCTACGAAAAATCTGGAATCGCGAAGGTGGCAGAAATGCATTCGAAGGCCGGACCAAGAAAAACGCAGTTCCGGCAACCTCAAAATACAAGCCCGCAGCGCAAGCAAGTGTGCCCGATATGTCACAGGTAATGGACGAAGCCATGAGTCCCACACGTCAAATTCCGATCATTGCCTCTGGTCCTTGTATATGACCGGGACTCGTAGCCTCGTCCACTACCCATCATCCCCTGCCCTTCCCAGACGCGAAAGGCGACAAAAAAGAATCTATGAATCTCGTCTCAAATTGATTTGATCCAGTGATCAATCCTGCGACATTCGTCTGTCAAAATGACACGCCCTAAGAAAACACACGTTTTTCGCCGTGTAAAACGACCAACTTGATTTTGGCACATTGTTTGCATTAATTCCCCAACCGGAGGGACGGTTAGAGGAATATGACAAACCGCATCAGTTCACAACTTGGTAAACCAAACGGCCTTCAAGGTCGCGTTCTGGTTGCGTCACATGCGTTGGAGGGAACACCGTTGGCGCGAAGCGTGATTTTCGTTTTGCAACACAATGCTGAGGGTGTGTTTGGGGTCATCGTCAATCGCCCTGCAAGTGAGCAGACCAAGAACTCGTGGCGGCAAGCGATCGGCGACGTTGAGAACACGCCGAATGCAACAACCGTTTTGCAGCACTTGCACGAAGGCGGCATCAAAGGTGGCCCGGTTATCGTTCTGCACGGCTCAAATTCGTTTTCCGAGATGGAGGTGGAACCCGGCGTCTTCATGTCGGCGACAACCGAAGCGATCTCGAAAATTGTGAACTCGGGCGATGATCGTTATCGAATTTATTGCGGCATCATGGCATGGAAAGCTGAGCAAATTGCAAAAGAGCTCGCCGCAGGCTATTGGTATCTAGTTGATGTCCCTGGCTCATTTATCCTTGGTGGACAAGAAGTGGTTTGGGAAGAAGCCGTGATGAAGTATGGCCAAAACGTTCTTTGCGATATGTTGGGAGTTCAACGAATCCAAGGCAACCCGCATTGGAACTAGCGTTCTCTCGGATGGAGTGAACGCTTCTATCTCGGCAGCGAAAGGCGACAATCTCCCTCAAAATGGCACCAACGTTGACTGGGGCTTGTGCATTCAGAGCGGTTGTTTTTAGGATTGATGCCTGGGTCGTTGCACCTATTGGTGATTTTTCGGGAAATCGGGGATTCGACTTTTCTCGCGCATTGTGCGTAATACCAATTGGAGAGCTGCGAGCGACTCAAGGAATAGGATTCTAAAAAAACAATTTTGGGGTAGTCATGCGATTAAATATTGGCTTGGGACTCGCGTTAGTAGCGCTGTTTGGTTTTGTGATGGGGTGTGACTCCGCGCAGAATCAAGAAAAGAAAATTACTTCTGGTGATCAAC
>JAWKTO010000028.1:0-1563 GCA_041399045.1 Pirellulaceae bacterium
TCGTTCAGCAACGGAAAACAATCGGTGATTTGTGCTGACAACCGCAATAAAATAAAAGCGATCCAAAAGAAATTTTATTTTATGGAATTCAGTATGTCGAGTTTCAAAAACAGTGCGAGCGTTTTACGTCCAACCTGCCTCAAAGAATCGCGAATCAATATTTTCCGAAAACTAAAAGATCGCTACGTCGGCGCGGGCAAGTCACGTTTTTGAAACGAGCGTGCCCCCCACCACAACAACCCAATCGACATCAACAGCAACGCGACATTGCTTCCCATCGGCCCCAACTCGTAAACTTGCCACTTGTCGTTCCATCGAGCGAGTTCCATGTAACCGCCCCCGCCGTCGTCGATCAAGCGAATGTGCAACTCAGGCTCAAACAGACTCAGGTAGGTCAAATACAAAAGGTATCGCAACGACTCGGTGGCCATCCCACCGATCTTGAACATCCCCATCACAAAATAGGTGCCAACAGCAATGCCCAGCGTTCGCCAACGATATCGATCCCATGCCGAAAGGCAGGTTGAGAACGAAACAAAAAAAATCATCAGGCAAACGAGATTCACAATCCCCGGCCAAAACTGCCAGCCACTCAAATGATCGCGCATCGCGACCAACTGCTCTGTCGGTTCACGAAACGTCAATGGAAATGCCCAATCCGTAAACGGAATTCGAAGTTCAGGGTACACGGTCTCCTTGATCATCGTCAGCTCGACACCAACGAACATCGCCGTCCAGACGCACAACGCCAGTAACAACGCGCCAAAAATCGAAACCGACACATGCGACCAATAAACGGTCGCACGCCGTATCGGCTGAGCCAGCAGCATCTCCATCGTACCCCGGCCCAGTTCACCACTGACAACATCGGAGCCGCGGACAATTCCCCACAATGCCGCCATCATCACGATCATCGGCTCGTCCAACGTCATCGCAACTCGGCCCAGATACGAAATCATCCAGCTAAAATCAACGGACGAATATCGATCCCAGTCCTTGGGCAACAAATCAATGATCTGCTTGAAACGATTGGAATCCAAACGTCCAACGATCCAGACGCGGAAAAAGGTATACGCGAATAAACCTGCGAAACAAGCGACGAACAACGCGAGCCCTTCGCGAACACTTTTGCGGATCAACGTCAAATTCATGGTGACTCTCCCGCATCTCGGGGCGAGTGATACCGATCGTAAATAGCGCGCAAGCCAACGGGCTCGACACGCACATCGCTCAACTCCAGCTCACTAAGCCACCTCAAGATCGGTGATAACTCACCATCGACCTCGATACTTAATTCATTGCCCGGTGAACTGCGCACCTCAACGAACTGCCGAAACTCTTCCGGCAACTCAACATTCCCCACTGAACACTGAGCAACAATTCGGTGCTTCTTGCGGATGGATGCGATGTCTTGCTCGTGTACCAATCGCCCTTTGCACAAAATGCCCGCGCGATCGGCAACGTCCTCCACCTCCGACAAGACATGTGACGAAAACAAAACCGCTTGCCCTCGACCGCGCGACTCACGAACCAATTCGGTCACGATGGAACGCACGTTCGGGT